>NZ_BSTJ01000006.1:0-253107 GCF_030269445.1 Actinoallomurus iriomotensis | reverse complement strand
CGCCACACGCAGGACACCACCACGGCGGATCACGCGCCACACGCAGGACACCACCACGGCGGATCACGCGCCACACGCAGGACACCACCACGGCGGATCACGCGCCACACGCAGGAC
Source organism: Actinoallomurus iriomotensis (assembly GCF_030269445.1). Taxonomy (GTDB): domain Bacteria; phylum Actinomycetota; class Actinomycetes; order Streptosporangiales; family Streptosporangiaceae; genus Actinoallomurus; species Actinoallomurus iriomotensis. The sequence goes on along the minus strand of NZ_BSTJ01000006.1, from coordinate 252,990 downwards.
ACCACCACGGCGGATCACGCGCCACACGCAGGACACCACCACGGCGGGCGCTACCCGCCCGGCGTAACGCGTGTGGCGGCGTCCCCCTGCCAGACCCCCGCTTGCGACGGCGCGCTCGCCGAATGCCGATCTCCCACCCGGTCCCCGGCCGAGGCCGGGTTCCACGACGCTTCGCCTGCCACGGTCCCGAGCCACCGCGGGCAGGCCGTAGCTTCGCGATCCGCCGATCCCCCTCATCGGCCACCGCCCGGCGCCGGAGCTGAGCGATGTGGACTTCGCCGAGTCCCTCACCCCTCGGCGTGGGAAACCGGCTCCGCCCGTAGGGGATCGCACCGATGCCGCCATCGCGGCCCATCGGCTCCAGTGCTGGATCGCGAGCCTGAGGACCCCACGTCGGCACCAAAGCCGACCCGCGCTCGGTCCTCAGGCGATGCGGTCGATGATCAAAGGCGACTCGGTGAACGCCTCGCCGACCTCGTACGCGCCCTCCAGGGCATCCAGGGCCCGGCCGAAACGGTCCGCCGTGTCCGCGTGCAGGGTCAGCAGCGGCTCGCCCTCGCGGACGCGGTCGCCTGGTTTCGCGTGCAGGGTGATGCCCGCCGCGTGCGACACCGGGTCCTCCTTGCGTGCGCGGCCGGCGCCCAGGCGCCACGCCGCCACGCCCACTCCGTACGCGTCCAGGCGGGTCAGTACGCCCGTCGCCGGGGCCGCCACCTGGCAGGTCTCGTTCGCCACCGGCAGTGCGGCGTCCGGGTCGCCGCCCTGGGCGCTGATCATCTGACGCCAGGCGTCCATCGCCGAGCCGTCGCGCAACGCCTCGGCCGGGTCCTTCGCGCCGGTCAGGCCCGCCGCGGCGAGCATCTCGCGGGCCAGTGCCACGGTCAGTTCGACCACGTCCGCCGGGCCGCCGCCGCTCAGGACCTCCACCGACTCCGCCACCTCCACCGCGTTGCCCACGGTGAGGCCGAGCGGCGTCTCCATCGCGGTCAGCAGGGCGACGGTGTTCAGCCCGTGGTCGCTGCCGATGTCGACCATGGTCCGGGCCAGTTCCCGCGCGTCGTCGGCGTTCTTCATGAACGCGCCCGAGCCCGCCTTCACGTCCAGCACCAGCGCGCCCGTGCCTTCGGCGATCTTCTTGGACATGATCGAGCTGGCGATCAGCGGGATCGACTCGACCGTGCCGGTGACGTCGCGCAGGGCGTACAGCTTGCGGTCGGCCGGGGCCAGGCCCGAGCCGGCGGCGCACACCACCGCTCCCGCCTTGCCCAGGACGTCCAGCATCTCCTCGTTCGACAGTGACGCCCGCCAGCCCGGGATCGACTCCAGCTTGTCGAGGGTTCCGCCGGTGTGGCCCAGGCCGCGCCCGGACAGCTGCGGGACGGCCGCGCCGCAGGCGGCGACCGTCGGGGCCAGCGGGAGGGTGATCTTGTCGCCGACGCCGCCGGTTGAGTGCTTGTCGGTGGTCGGCCGGTCGAGCCGGGACCAGTCCATCCGCTCGCCCGAGCGGATCATGGCCTCGGTCCACCGCGCGACCTCGGCCCGGGTCATCCCGCGCAGGAGGATCGCCATCGCCAGAGCGGCCATCTGCTCCTCGGCGATCTCGCCGCGGGTGTACGCGGCGACGGCCCAGTCGATCTGCTCCGGGCTCAGCGAACCGCCGTCGCGCTTGGTGCGGATGACATCGACCGCGTCGAAACTCATGGTCGCGCTCCCCTCCTCACTCGCTCCACGGCCGACTCGTCCCTCGCCGGCCACTCCGCTCGCTCGTCGGCTCGCCGCTCCGTATTCATGGTCGCGCTCCCCTCCTCACTCGCTCCACGGCCGACTCGTCCCTCGCCGGCCACTCCGCTCGCTCGTCGGCTCGCCGCTCCGTATTCATGATCATCTCTCCAGGTCGTGCGGGCCGAACGCGTCCGGTAGTACCTCGCTCATCGGCTGTATGCCGCGCGTGGTCTCCAGCAGCATCGACGGCCCGCCGTGCTCCCACAGCAGCTGGCGGCAGCGTCCGCACGGCATCACCGGGTCGCCGTGGCCCTCGACGACCGACACCGCGACGAGGCGTCCGCCACCGGTGCCGTGCAGCGCCGAGACCAGGCCGCACTCCGCGCAGAGCCCGACCCCGTACGAGGCGTTCTCCACGTTGCAGCCGGTCACGATCCGGCCGTCGTCGGTCAGGCCCGCGGCGCCGACCGGATAGTCGGAGTACGGCGCGTACGCGCGGCTCATCGCCGAACGGGCCGCCTCCCGCAGCGCGGGCCAGTCGATGTCGGCCATCAGTGTCCTCCCCCTCGCCGGTAGCGCATGCCGTCGGCGGCGGGCATCCGCAGCCGCTGCGCGGCGAACGCCAGGACGAGCAGGGTCGTGATGTGCGGGCTGTACGTGACGATCTCCCGCGGCAGCGCGTCGGTCAGGAAGAACCACACGAGCACGCCAGCGCCGACCACGGCCGAGACCGCCGCCGCGACGACCCGCCGCCGGTAGCCGCGCCACACCGCCAGCGCCAGCAGCCCGATGCCGATCAGCAGCAGCATGGCGTGCACCGCGCCGGCGCCGCCGCGCAGCTGCAGCGCGTCGGTGTACCCGAACAGGCCGGCGCCGCCGGCGACCATCCCCGGCCTCCAGTTGCCGAAGATCATCGCGGCGAGGCCGATGTAACCGCGGCCGTTGACCTGCCCCTCCTGGTAGTTCGAGGACGCCACCATGGCCAGGAACACCCCGCCGATGCCGGCGAGCGCACCCGAGATGACCACGGCGGAGTACTTCATCCGGTACACCTTCACGCCGAGCGACTCGGCGGCGACCGGATTCTCCCCGCAGGAGCGCAGCCGCAACCCGAACGCGGTGTGCCAGAGCAGGTAGTACGAGACCGGCACGAGCAGGATGCCGAGGAGCGTGATCGGCGAGAGGTTCGTCAGCACGCCGCGGACCAGGCCCGCCAGGTCCGAGATGAGGATCCAGTGGTGCTTCTCCAGCGAGCCGAGCGGCTTGCCGACCCCGGGCACGCTCCACGTCGGGAAGCTCGGCAGCGGCGGCGACTGCGTCGCCCCGCCGCCCTTCTCGTCGGTGAACAGCAGGTCCGACAGGTAGCGCGTCACGCCGGGCGCCAGGATGTTGAGCGCGACACCGGACACGATGTGGTCGACGCCGAACGTCACCGTCGCGACCGCGTGCAGCAGCCCGCCGACGGCTCCCGCGACGATGCCGCCGAGCAGCCCCAGCCACGGGTTGCCGCTGAAGTAGGACGCGAAGGCGGCACCCCACGTACCGAAGGTCATCATGCCTTCGAGGCCGATGTTGACGACGCCCGAGCGTTCGGACCACATGCCGCCGAGCGCGGCCATGCCGATCGGCACCGCGAGGGCCAGCGTCGCGCCCATGGTGCCGCTGGAGGTGATGTCGGACTCACCGGTGATCAGCCGCAGCAGGATCAGCGCGATGAAGATGCCGCCGCCGACGGCCAGCATCCGGGTCCGGCGCCGCTCGCGGTCGCCGGTGCGCGGCGCCGGAGTCCGGATCTCCTGCTCGATCATGCGGCGACCTCTCCGAGCTGGGCGGCGACATGCCGCTGGTCGATGCGCTGGCCGACCCGGCTGACGACCTCGTAGACGACGACCACCGACAGGAGCACCGCGGCCTGGGTGATCGCCACGATCTCCTTGGGGATGTCGTTGAAGTCCAGGATCTGCGATGACACGTCCAGGAACGCCCACAGCAGGGACGCGAACGCGATGCCGACCGGGCCGTTGCGGCCGAGCAGCGCGATGCCGATCCCGGTGAGCCCGATGCCGGTCGGGAAGTTCAGGGAGTAGGTGTAGGACTCGCCGAGCAGCTGCGGCATGCCGATCAGGCCCGCGATCGCGCCGGAGATGACCATGGCCATGACGACCATGCGCCTGGCGTCGACCCCGCTGGCCACGGCCGCGCTCTGGGAGAGGCCGGTCGCCCGCAGGTCGAAACCGAACCTCGTGCGGTTGATCATGAACCAGAACCCGATGCCGGCCAGGATGGCGATCACCAGGAGGCTGTAGAGCTTCAGGTCGGTGCCGGGGAAGGGCGTACCGGGTACCCGGCCGGAACGGGAGATCGTCTTGGTGCCGATGTTGTTCGGGCCGAGCTGCACCGCGAGCCGGCCCGGATTCAGCAGATAGGCGATGATCCCGGTGGCGATGAAGTTCAACATGATCGTCGAGATGACCTCGCTCACGCCGCGGGTCACCTTCAGCAGGGCGGGGACGGCCGCCCACAGGCCGCCGACCAGCACCGCGACGATGATGATCACGAGCTGGTGGAGCACGGGGGGCAGGGACCACGCGCCGCCCGCCGCCGCGGCGAGCATCGCCGCGAGCCGGTACTGCCCGTCCACGCCGATGTTGAACAGGTTCATCCGGAACCCGACCGCCACGGCGAGCGCGGACAGGTAGTAGCCGGCCGCCTTGTTCAGCGTGTTGACGATGCTGTCCGGCTCCTTGCCGAACTCGAACATCGCCTGGAACGTCGACGGCGGGTTGAACCCGCTGATCGACAGCACGATCGAGGTGATCGCGATCGAGAAGACCAGCGCGACGAACGCCGCGACGAGAGTGCGGGTCCAGGACCTCGCGAACAGACGGTGGATCACGCGGCGCTTTCCTCTCCGGCGCCGGTCATGAGGGAGCCGAGCTGGTCCGGTGTGATGGTGGCGGGATCGGCCTCGCCGACGAGCCGGCCGCGCAGGATCACCCGCAGCGTGTCCGACATGCCGATCAGCTCGTCGAGGTCGGCCGAGATGAGCAGCACGGCGAGGCCCTCGGCTCTGGCGTGCCGCAGGTGGTCCCAGATCGCCGACTGCGCGCCCACGTCGACGCCGCGCGTCGGGTGGGCGGCGATGAGCAGCTTGGGATCGCCGGACATCTCCCGGCCGACGATCAGCTTCTGCTGGTTGCCGCCGGACAGCGAGGCGGCGGTGACGTCGATGTTCGGCGTCCGTACGTCGTAGTCGCGGACGATCCGCTCGGTGTCGTTCCGCGCGCCCTGCCGGTCGATCAGCCCGCCTTTGACGTTCGGCGGGCGGGTCTGGTGGCCGAGGATGCGGTTCTCCCACAACGGGGACTCCAGCAGCAGGCCGTGCCGGTGCCGGTCCTCGGGGATGAAGCCGATGCCGGCCTCCCGGCGCCGCCGGGTCGCCATGCCGGTCAGGTCGGTGTCGCCGAGCCGTACGACGCCGGCGGCGAGCGGCAGCATGCCCATGATCGCCTCGACCAGCTCCGCCTGGCCGTTGCCCTCGACTCCGGCGATGCCGAGGATCTCACCCTCGTGGATGGTCAGGGAGACGTCGTCGACGACCGCGCGGCCGGTGGCGTCGCGTACGGTGACGCCGTCCATGGTCAGGACGGGGACGTCGGTCACGGTCGACTCGCGCAGCTCCGGCACGGGCAGTTCGCTGCCGACCATGAGCTCGGCGAGCTGCCGGGCGGTGACGTCACCGGGCCGCACGGTGTCGACCGTGGTGCCCCGCCGGATGACCGTGATCGTGTCGGCCACCGACAGCACCTCGTCGAGCTTGTGCGAGATGAAGATGACGGTGAGGCCCTCGCGCTTGAGGTCGCGCAGGTTGCCGAACAGCTCCTCGACCTCCTGGGGCACCAGCACCGCGGTGGGCTCGTCCAGGATGAGGATCTTCGCGCCGCGGTACAGCACCTTGAGGATCTCCACGCGCTGGCGGGCGCCGACGCCGAGTTGCTCCACGAGGCGGTCGGGCTCGACGCCGAGGCCGTACTGGTGGGAGATCTCCTCGATCCGCCGCCGGGCCTTCCCGCCGATGCCGTGGAGTCTCTCCGCGCCGAGGACGACGTTCTCCAGAACGCTGAGGTTGTCGGCGAGCATGAAGTGCTGGTGCACCATGCCGATGCCGCGGGCGATGGCGTCGGACGGGCTGTGGAGGGCGACCTCCACACCATCCACCTTGATCGTCCCCTCGTCCGGCCGCTGCATGCCGTAGAGGATCTTCATCAGGGTGGACTTGCCGGCGCCGTTCTCCCCGACGATGGCGTGCACCGTACCGGCCGCGACCTCGATGTCGATGTCGTGGTTGGCCACGACACCGGGAAAACGCTTGGTGATGCCGTGCAGCTCGACCGCCGGCTCAGTGGTGGACATGGGCTGCTCCTACGCCAGTGAGCCCGGGAGGACGGCCGAGCCGGCCGGCCTCCCGGGCCCGAGCACCGAACGCCGTCACTTCTCGGGCGGCGTGATCTTTCCGGAGATGATCTGCTGCTTGAGGTCGTTCAGCGTGGTCGTCATGTCGCCCAGCGCCGACGGGTTGGACGTGGCGTAGTCGATGCCGTCGTTCTTGAGGCTGAAGCGGAGGTCGCCCTTCTGCACGGTGCCGTCGCCGACGCTCTTGACGAAGTTGAACACCGCGGTGTCCACACGCTTGAGCATCGAGGTCAGCACGTACGGCTTCTCCGCCGCCGACGCCGTCTGCCACTGGTCGGAGTCGACGCCGATGAACCACTTCTTCGCCGACGCCGCCGCCTCAAGGGACCCGCTGCCGGACAGACCCGCAGCGACGTACACCACGTCCGCGCCCTGGTCGTACATGCCCTGAGCGATCGTCTTGCCCTTGGCCGGGTCCTTGAAGCCGCTGAAGTCCGGCGGCTGGGAGATGTACTTGATCTGAATCTTGATCTTCGGGTTGATCTTCTTGGCGCCCGCGACGTACCCGGCCTCGAACTTCTTGATCAGCGGGGTCTGCACGCCGCCGACGAAGCCGATGTTGCCGGTCTGGGACTTCTTGGCGGCCGCCGCGCCCACGAGGTAGGAGCCCTCCTGCTCGGCGAAGAGCAGGTCGGTCACGTTCGGCTGCTGGATCGTGTTGTCGTCGACGATGGCGAACTTGGTGTTCGGGTACTTCGGCGCGACCTTGCCGAGCGCCGTGGCGTACACGAAGCCGACCGCGACCACCGGGTTGTAGCCCGACTTGGCCAGCAGCTCGAGCCGCTGGATCTTGTCGTTGTCGCTCTCGCCCTCTTTGGCCTCGAGGTCCTTGACGTCGAGCTTGAGCTCCTGCTGGACCTTCTGCAGGCCGGCGTACGCGGCGTCGTTGAACGACTTGTCACCCCGGCCGCCGACGTCGTAGGCGAGGCCGACCTTCAGGGTCTTCTTGCCGTCGCCGCCGCCACCACCACCGGTGGTCGCCTTCTTTCCGCCACACCCGGCGGCGCTGAGCGCCATGACCGCGCTCGCCGCGACGGCGACTATCTTCACTCCACGGCGCAAGGTAGCTCCTCCGTTAGTACCGGCCCCGCCCGAAATATGCCACTGGCATGAATCTTTTGGACCCTATTGGGCCCCGGGGACCGGACGGAACAAAGCTACCGTGTCGCAACGTGTCCGTTATCAAGGCGAAAGCGCATCGTCACAGGTCAAGCCATATAAACGCGAGTCAGGCAGGCTCACCGACCGGCTCGGTGGCTCCCGCGCGGCGGCTCTCCCACAGCGCGGTGAGCGCGGTGGCCACCATCACGCGGACGCCGACGGCGATGCAGTGCTCGTCGACGTCGAACGTGCCCCGGTGGAGGTCGTACGCACCCGCCATGCCGGGCGCCGACACACCGAGCCGGGCCAGCGCGCCCGGAATCGACTCCAGGTACCAGCCGAAGTCCTCGCCGCCGAGGCTCTGCGGAGTGGTCGTCACCGCGCCGTCGCCCAGCACGCTGATGACCGCGGCGCGGAACATGTCCACGCTGGTCTTCTCGTTGACGGTGGGGGGAACGCCACGGACGTAGTCGAGCTCGGCCTTGACGTCGTACGCGGTGGCCACGGAGTCGAGCAGGGCCTTCATCAGGTCGGGAGCCGAGTGCCACGCCTCGTCGTCGAGGCAGCGCACGGTGCCCTGGGCGACGCCGTCGTCGGGAATGGCGTTGGCCACCGAGCCGGCCGCGATCTGCCCCCAGACCAGGCTGAGGCTGGAACGCGGGTCGACGCGGCGCGAGAGCGCGGCGGGCAGCTCGGTCACGATCTTGGCCAGGGCGTAGACCAGGTCGGCGGTCAGGTGCGGCCGCGCGGTGTGGCCGCCCGGACCGGTGACGCGAACGTTGACCTTGTCGCACGCGGCGGTGATCGGGCCGACCCGCAGGCCGACCTGCCCGACCTCCACGCGGGGGTCGCAGTGGAGGGCGAAGACGCGGTCGACGCCGGCGATGCCGCCGGCCGCCATGACGTCGAGGGCGCCGCCGGGGTTCTCCTCGGCCGGCTGGAAGATCAGCCGCACGCGGCCGGGCACCTGCCCGGCCTCCGCCTGCTGGGCGAAGAACCGTGCGACGCCCAGCATGATCGTGGTGTGGACGTCGTGCCCGCAGGCGTGCGCGACGCCCGGCACCGTCGAACGGTAGGGGACGTCCTTCTCGTCCGGCAGGGGCAGCGCGTCGATGTCGGCGCGCAGCGCCACGACCGGTCCGTCTCCGCAGCCGACCTCGCAGATGAGGCCCGTGCCCTTGGGGAGCGGCACCGGGCGCAGCCCGGCCGCGGTCAGCTCCTCCGCGATGCGGGCGGTCGTGCGGTGCTCGGCGTAGCCGAGCTCGGGGTGCATGTGGATGTCGCGCCGGAAGGCGATCAGCCGGTCTTCCTGACTGGTGAGGTAGGAGTCGAGCTGCGCCCGCAGCCCTCCCGTCCCCGGCTCGTCCGTGGGCTCACCGCCGGGGAGTTCAGATCCCCGCATGTGTCACCTCCCGTGGATTCACGAATCTGTCCTCCCGGAACTCTGTGATGCTGGCGCCGACGACGTCCTCGATCGAGCCGCCGGCGGCGATGATGCCGCGCTGACGCTCGTACGGGGCGCCGTGGTCGAGCACCTCCGAGACGACCTTCAGGTCTTCGGCGCAGCCGAGCCGGTCCGCGATGGGCTCCAGCTCGTGCACCAGTTCGTACAGCTCGTCGCGGAGCGGAGCCGTCGTGCCCTGGTCATCGGTGATGACGATGGCGTCCAGGCCGTACCGCGTCGCACGCCACTTGTTGTCGCGTACGACCCACGCGGCCGGGCTCGGCAGGGTGTAGCCCCGGTCGAGCTGGTGGTCGAAGAGCTCGACGAGCGACTGGCACAGCGCCGCCGCCATGCCGACCTCGCGAAGAGTCGGGATGCCGTCGAACATCCGGATCTCGATGGTGCCGAAGTCCGGATGCGGGCGGATGTCCCACCACACCTCTTTGATGCTGCGGATCGTGCCGGCCCGCAGCAGGGTCTCCATGTAGTCCTCGAACTCGCCCCAGTCGGCGAGCAGGTGCGGCGGCCCGGCCGTGGGGAGCTGGCCGAACACGATCGCCCGGCTCGACGCGAGCCCGGTGTCGCTGCCGCTCCAGAAGGGGCTGGAGGCGGTCAGCGCGAGGAAGTGCGGCAGGTAGGCCGACAGCGCGTTCACCATCGGCACGGCCTTCTCCGCCGAGCGCACGCCGACGTGGACGTGAACGCCGTAGGTCTGGATGCGCCGGGCGAGCCACTGCATCTGTTCGACGAGCTCGGCGTAGCGCTGGACCGGCGCCATGACGGCGTCGCGCCAGTCACTGATCGGGTGGGTGCCGGTGCAGGCGAGCGCGGTGCCCCGCGGGTCGGTGACGGTCCGCAGGTCGGCGATTGACGCGGCGAGGTCGGCGCGGGCCTCGGAGACCGTGTCGCAGATGCCGGTGACGATCTCGACGGTCGACTCCATGAGCTCGTGCCGGATCTTGGGCATCTCCTGCGCCTCGCTGAGGCCGGGCACCGCGGCCAGCACCTCGCGCGCGTCCTGGCGCAGGCGCTTGGTCTCGGCGTCGACGAGCTGAAGCTCCCACTCGACGCCGAGGGTCGCCCCTCGTGATGCGTTGAACTCGATGGCCACGGCCAACCTCCGATCTCAATCCTTGCAGGTTAATGCCGCGCACGTGGCACAATCCGGCCAGGACGTCCCGACGTGGCAGCGATCGCGCGCCGCGCCGGACCAGGTGACCATGATGCCGTCGACGGCACGCGACCTCGCGACGTCTTTGCCCCGCGATGAGCGGTTGACTCAAGCTGAGCACCACTCCGGTCGAACACGCCACCCGTTTCGGCTACGCGCACTCCCTACTAATGATCAAATTGACCATGTCAGGGCGTGACCGCCATGCCCGCCAGCACCCGGCGCGCCAGCTCGGGGTCGCCGCCGACCTCCACGTCGGCCGCGTCGCCCGTCACGCGCCCACCGCCGAGCCGGACGAACGTCTCCCACGCCATGCGGAGCCGTACGGTCGGCTCCGCGTCACCGTCGGGGCCGTCGTGAAAGCGTGCCCGGCGGTCGTCGCCGACGACGACGCGCCAGCGGTGCTCCGGCGTCTCGACGACCACCGTCTGCCCGGGCGCGGCCGCGGCGCGCTTGCCCACGACGTACGGCAGGGAGCCTTCGAGCACCAGGCGCGAGCAGTCCGCCCCGGGTCCGTCGAGGTTGCCCGGCCGGCCGGTCGCCCGGCGCACGTCCTGCTCGTGCATCCAGACGTCGAAGGCCCGGTGACGCATGAAGTCGCCGTAGGCCATGGCCGGCCCGAACGGGGTCGTGACGACCTCGGTCAGGTCGACCGCTCCGGAGCGCAACACGGCGACGCGCCGCTCGATGACGTCACGCAGGTCGCCGAGGATCTCACCCGGCGGGTCGGCGCGGCGTGCCTCGACGTCGAGCTCGGTGTTGGCCGAGGTGCGGGTCTCACCGTCGTCGGCGTCGCCGAGCAGCCAGCGTTCGATTCCCAGGATATGTGAGTACTGATCCTTGACCGACCAGCCCGGACACTCCGTCGGGCGGTCCCAGTCGGCCGCGGTGAGTTCGTCCGCGAGCGCGACCATCGACCGCGCCGCCTGCTCGAAGCCGTCGATGTTCGCCCGCCAGGCCGTCTCGCCCATACCCGCCTCCAGTATCCGGTGGTCGCGTACCCATGGTCGCGCTCGCCTCCTCACTCGCTACACGGACGGCTCGTTCCTCACCGGCCGCTCCGCTCGCTCGTCGGCTCGCCGCTCCGGATCAGTAGGCGTCCGGGGGCACGTACACGCCCCAGACGTCGCGTAGAGCGTCGCAGACCTCGCCGACCGTGGCCCGGGCCCGGAGGGCCTCGCGCAGCGGGTACAGGAGGTTGGCGTGGCCGGCGGACACGTCGCCGCCCTCCGCCTGCGCGCCCTCCTTCTCGGCCAGCGCGCGCAGCTCGTCGAGCCGCCGGCGCACCTCGGCGCCGTCGCGCTCCTCGCGCAGCTTCGCCAGCTTCGCGGCCTGCGCCTCGCCGATCGCCGGGTCGACGCGGAGCGGTTCGTACGGCTCGTCGGCGTCGGTGCGGAACTTGTTGACGCCGACGACGACGCGCTCGGCGTTGTCGATCTCCAGCGCGGTGCGGTAGGCGGAGCGTTCGATCTCGGCCTTCTGGAAGCCCTTCTCGATCGCGTTCACCGCGCCGCCGAACTCCTCGACCCGGCCGATCAGCGCTCGCGTGGCCTCTTCGATGTCGTCGGTCATCGACTCGACGGCGTACGAGCCCGCGAACGGGTCGACGGTCCTCGTCAGGTCGGACTCGTTCGCGATCACCTGCTGGGTGCGCAGGGCGAGCCGCGCCGCCTTCTCGGTGGGCAGCGCGATGGCCTCGTCGTAGGAGTTGGTGTGCAGCGACTGCGTGCCGCCCAGGACCGCACCGAGCGCCTGGATGGCGACGCGCACCATGTTGACCTCGGGCTGCTGCGCGGTGAGCTGGACACCGGCCGTCTGGGTGTGGAAGCGCAGCATCTGCGACTTGGGGTTCTTCGCGCCGAACTCGTCGCGCATGATGTGCGCCCAGATCCGGCGGGCCGCGCGGAACTTGGCGACCTCTTCCAGCAGCGTCGTGCGGGCGACGAAGAAGAACGACAGCCGGGGCGCGAAGGAGTCGACGTCGAGGCCGGACTCGACCGCCGCGCGGACGTACTCCTTGGCGTTGGCGAGCGTGAAGGCGATCTCCTGTACGGGCGTCGCGCCCGCCTCGGCCATGTGGTAGCCGGAGATCGAGATGGTGTTCCAGCGCGGGATCTCGTCGCGGCAGTAGCGGAAGGTGTCGGCGACCATCCGCAGGCTCGGCTTGGGCGGGAAGATGTAGGTGCCCCGGGCGATGTACTCCTTGAGGATGTCGTTCTGGATCGTGCCGGTGAGCTTGTCGCCCGCGACGCCCTGCTCCTCGGCGACGAGCTGGTAGAGCAGCAGGAGCACCGCCGCGGGCGCGTTGATCGTCATCGACGTCGACACCTGGTCGAGCGGGATGCCGTCGAACAGCACTCGCATGTCCTCGATGGAGTCGATGGCGACGCCGACCTTGCCGACCTCGCCGTACGCCATCTTCGCGTCGGAGTCGTAGCCCATCTGGGTGGGCAGGTCGAAGGCGACCGACAGGCCGGCGGTGCCGGCCTCGATCAGCTGGTGGTAGCGCCGGTTGGACTCGGCCGCCGTGCCGAACCCGGCATACTGGCGCATCGTCCACGGGCGGCTGGTGTACATCGTGGGGTACACGCCGCGGGTGTAGGGGAAGGCGCCCGGCTCGCCCAGCGCGACGGCAGGGTCCCAGCCGGCCGGTGCTCCCGGGCCGTAGACCGGTTCGATCGGCAGCCCCGATTCGGAGTCCATGCCATCACCCTTCCGCTCGTCTTCCCGGTGCTCATCCGCGCCGCGGGGAGGTCCACGCCCGCCAGCCGATGGCGCCGAGGACGATCGCCAGCACGATGTTCACACACACCAGGATTCCGTGCACCACGTAGTAGGCCGTGGGCCGGGCCGGGCCGCTACCCAGATTCTTCGCGAGCATGAGCCATTCAAAGATCATGAATGCGGCAAGGCCGAGTACAAATCCTGATGCACGCCGAGAGATGTTCATCGGGCACCATTATCGCGGGTAGACCGATGTGGTCACTCAAGTACCGGTCGTCTAGCGATGGGCCGCCATGAGAAAAGTCGTGTCCTTGTTCGCCGTCTGCGGCACTGCGGGGTATCTGTGCGTGTTCTCCGTACCCGCCGATGCGTCGCCCGCCGCCGTTCCTCCCTCCGGGGAGACGATCGGCGGCAGCAGGCTGGCGAGCCACGGTTACATCCGTGACAAGAGCGTGCCGGAGCCGCCGCACATCGAGGCCTCCTCGTACGTCATCGCGGACCTGGAGACCGGCCGCGTGCTGGCGGCCAAGGACCCGCACGGCCACTACCGCCCGGCGAGCACGCTGAAGACGCTCACGGCGATCACGCTGATCCCCCGGCTCGACCCCAAGCAGAAGGTCCGGCCCTCGCTGAACGCCGTGAACGCCTCCGGCTCGGCGGTCGGCCTGGACGAGAAGATGTCCTACACGGTCGACCAGTTGTTCCACGGCCTGCTGATGCAGTCGGGCAACGACGCCGCCGTCGCCCTGGCCGAGGCCGGCGGCGGGATGAAGACCACGCTCGCGGCGATGAACGCCGAGGCGAAGCGGATCCAGGCGAACGACACGGTGGCCCGTACGCCCAACGGCCTCGACGACGACCCGCCGCTCACCCTGACGCAGCAGCACAGCTCCGCGTACGACCTGGCGCTGATCATGAAGCAGGGCCTCACCCTGCCGGACTTCATCAAGTACGTGAAGGCGACGACCTACCACTGGCCGGCGCCGCCGACCAAGGAGGAACGCAAGAAGGGCAAGAAGACCGGCGGCTGGGAGATCGGCACGCACGACCACCTCCTGGTCGGCAACCACTACTCCGGCATGATCGGCGGCAAGAACGGCTGGACGAGCCACGCGCTGGGCAGCTTCGTCGGCGCGGCGAGGCGCAACGGCCACACGATCATCATCTCCCTCATGCACGCCCAGTCCGACTTCTGGCCCGACGCCCGCGCCCTGCTCGACTGGGGCTTCGCCGAGCGCGACAAGGCCGAGCCGGTCGGCACGCTCGTGAACCCGATCCCGCCGCCCCCCAAGCCCACGCCGAAGCCCGTGGCGCACAAGCCGGCCGCCGACGGACGGACCACGTCCTCCGGCGAACTCGCCTGGTGGAAGATCGGGCTGCCCGCGGGCGCGGCCGTCGCGATCATCGCCGGACTGGCCGTGGGCCTGCGGCGCCGCCGTCGTCCGGCCGCCGCGGGACCGGACCCGTCACCCGCGGACGACGCGCCGCCGTACGAGGCGGGCGCGACCGAGAGCCCCGACGCGGACCCGCCGCGCACCCGGCGCACGCCGCCCGGCGACGTGAAGGTGGCCGGCTCGCCCCTGGACTCGGGCGGTCGCGACCGGCCGGACTCCTGGTCGACGATGCCGAACCCGACGCATGGCCCGGCCGGTGAGCCGGAGTCCGCGCCCGGCGAGGACACGGTACGGGACGACGCGGAGAACGGCCGGGGTTCGCGCGGCCCGTTCGAGCCCCTGGGGGGAAACGGCGGAAACGGCGCGGACGATGGGGACCCGACGACGCCCGACGAGCCGCACGGCGACGAACCGGCGCGCCCCTGAGGCGTCAGGAGTCCTTCTCGGGGGGCTTGGTCTGTTCACGCGCCGTGTCCTCTTCCGGTTCCGGGGGGTTGGCGTCCACCGCCAGGATCACCCGGCGGGTCGCCGTCCACGCGGCGGTGAACAGGATGAACCGCGACGAGAGGTTGATCCACACCAGCAGTCCGACGATCACGGCGAACGAGGCGTACACGGGGTTCCTCATGGTGTGCGCGATGAACAGCGCGCCGACGATCTTCAGCGCCTCGAACCCGACGGCGCCGAAGAGGCATCCGCGCAGCAGGTGCCGCCAGGACGCCTTGGTGCCGGCGAGTGTGGTGAACAGGATGAGGAAGATCACACCGTCGGCGACGACCGCGACGGACAGGGCGATGAGCCGCAGGAGGGTGCCGGCGCCGGTCACGTCCGCGAGGCCGAGCCAGCCGAGTACGGCGTGCGTGGTGGCGGAGGCCGCCGAGGACAGGATCACCGAGGCGAGCAGCGCGAGGCCGAGCAGGCACAGCACGCCGAGGTCGCGCAGCCGGTTGACGACCGGGTTGCCCTCGCCTTCGGCGCCCTGCCAGATCGTACGCAGGGACTCGCGCCAGACCCCGATCCAGCCGAGGCCGCTCCACGCGAGCCCGAGGAGGGCGAACACGCTCGCACCGGCCTTGGCCGAGGCGATCTGGTCGACCGGCAGCCGGTGGGACAGCTCGGGCAGGAGCTGGTCCAGTGCCTTGGCGACGGCGTCGCGGGCCTGCGGGCTGATCGCCACGATGTAACCGGTGACGGCGAACGCCAGGGCGACCAGCGGGAAGAACGACAGGAAGCCGTAGAAGGTCAGCGCCGCGGCCATCCGGTCGCCGCGCTGGTCGCGGTACCGGATGTAGGCGCGGCCGAGGTGGTCGACCGTACGCCAGCGGGCGCGCGCCTGACGTAGCACGCGCTTCATGGCCTCTTCGGCCGAGCTGACCCAGTGACGCATGCTGTCCAGGACCGCCGTCATTTCGACGGACTACCCCGGCGGAGCGCAAAGATTCAGAAAACCGAAACCCGACTTTGGAATCACCCTGAAACGCCGGCGCCGAATGCGAAGTCGCGTTGCGGCCGCCAGACTCCGTCGACGCCGTGCTCGTAAAGCGAGAATCCCCAGACCGGAAATTCCGCCTCATATTCGGACAAATCCTTGAAAGCCCGGTCGAGCAGATCGTCGGACAGGTGGTGGGCGACCGTGACGTGCGGGTGGTAGGGGAAGCTCAGCGCGCGGTCGAGCGGGCCACGGCGTACGCGCAGCTCCAGGCGCTCGCACTCGCTGATCCCGGTGGCCGGCGCCACGAACACCACCGGCGAGATCGGCCGGAACGTCCCCGTGCCGCGCAACAGGATCCGGAACGGCCGCTCCTCCGCCGCCACCGCGCGCAGGTGCTCCTCGATCTCCTCCAGCGCCGCCGAGGCGATCCGCAGGGGCGGGACCAGCGTGATGTGCGTCGGGATCGAGCGGGCGAGCGGATCACCGAAGGACGCGCGCGCCTGCTGGAGCTCCCGGCCGTACGGGTCGGGTATCGGGATGGCCACCCCGATGGTCCGCTCCGCCGGGTCAGGCACGGCCCAGGAACCCGACCCGATCGCGGACGGCGTCCATGGTCTGCCGGGCGACCGCGCTCGCGCGGTCGGCGCCGCGGGCCAGCAGGCGATCGAGCTGTGCTTCGTCGGCGAGGAGCTTCTCGGTGCGCTCGCGAATGGGCGTGAAGGTGTCGAGCACGGCCTGGGCGAGATCCTTCTTCAGCGCGCCGTACCCCTGTCCCGCGTAGCGGCGTTCGAGGTCCGGAACAGAGGTCTCGCTCAATGCGGAGTAAATGCGCAGAAGGTTGGTTACGCCGGGTTTGTTCTCTTCGTCCGCGATGATCTCGGTGCCCGTGTCGGTCACCGCGCGCATCACCTTCTTGCGCAGCGGGCCCGGGTCGTCGAGCAGGTCGAGGATGCCCTGCGGCGACGACGAGGACTTGCTCATCTTCGCCGTCGGCTCCTGCAGGTCGGTGATCTTGGCGGTGGCCTCGGGGATGTAGGGCTCCGGCGTCACGAACGTCTCGCCGAACCGGTGGTTGAAGCGCTGCGCGAGCGTGCGGGTCAGCTCCAGGTGCTGCCGTTGGTCCTCGCCCACCGGCACCTGGTCGGCCTGGTAGAGCAGGATGTCGGCGGCCTGGAGCACCGGGTAGGTGAACAGGCCGATCGAGGTCGCGGAGGTGCCCTGCTTGGCCGACTTGTCCTTGAACTGCGTCATCCGGCTCGCCTCGCCGAACCCGGTCAGGCAGCCGAGGATCCACGCCAGCTCGGCGTGCTCGCGCACGTGGCTCTGCACGAACAGCGTGCTGCGCTCGGGGTCGATCCCGATCGCGAACAGCTGCGCGGCCGCCACCCGGGTGCGCCGCCGCAGCACCGCCGGGTCGTGCTGGACCGTGATCGCGTGCAGGTCGACGACGCAGTAGAACGCGTCGTGCGTGTCCTGCAGGGCGACCCACTGGCGCAGCGCGCCGAGGTAGTTGCCGAGGTGGAACGAGTCAGCGGTCGGCTGGATGCCGGACAGGACGCGCGGTCGCACGCCGTCCGGCCGGGTGGACGGCGGATTCGGCTCGGTGGGCATACGTGAATTCTCTCAGGACTCGTCGGGCTCCGGCTCGGGGACCGGGTCGGGGACCGGTGGAGGAGTGACGCGCACCCGCGCCACCCGCCTCCCGTCCACCTCGGTGACAGAGAGACGATGCCCGCCGACCATGGTCATCTCCCCCACCTGGGGCAGATGACCGAGAACGGCCATGAGGTATCCGGCGACCGTCTCGTACGGGCCTTCGGGCAGCTCAACGCCGGTTTCGTCGGCGAAGTCGTCGATGTTCAGCAGGCCGTCGACGTCCAGCGCGCCGCCGTGCAGCCGCTTCGCGTGGGCGTCCTCGACGTCGTACTCGTCGCGGATGTCGCCGATCAGCTCCTCGACGAGGTCCTCCAGGGTCACGATCCCGGCCGTACCGCCGTACTCGTCCACGACGATCGCCAGGTGGTGGCCCTCGCGCCGCATCTCCGACAGCACCGCCAGCACGCGCTTGCCGGCCGGCAGGTAGAGCACGGGCCGTACGACGTCGCCGACGGGCGTCGTGAGGCCGGACTGCTGCGGGTCGAGCAGGTCACGGACGTGGACGAACCCGACCACGTCGTCGTGGGACTCGCGGTAGACCGGGTAGCGCGAGTGCGGGCTGCCGGCGGCGACCTGGGCCGCCTTGCACAGCGGGGTGGCGGCGTCGAGGAACTCCACCTCGGTACGCGGCACCAGCACCTCGCGCAACTGGCGTTCCCCGGCCGCGAACACCTCCTCGATCAGGTTCCGCTCGTCCGGCGCGATCTCGGTGGTGCCCGCGACCAGCGCGCGCACCTCCTCGGCGGTGATCTTCTCGCGGGAGGCCGCCGGGTCGCCGCCCAGCAGCCGCACGACGAGGTTCGTGGACCTGGACAGCAACCAGATGACCGGGCGGGAGATGATCGCCATCCGGTCGAGGAACGGTGCCACGAGCAGCGCCACGCCCTCGGCCCGCTGGAGGGCCAGGCGCTTGGGCGCCAGCTCGCCGATGACCAGCGTGACGTAGGAGATGATCAGCGTGACGCCGACGACGCCCACCAACCCCGCGAGGCCCTCGGACAGCCCCGTGTGCTCGACCAGGGCCTTCTTGGCGGTGTCGGACAGCGTCACGGCACCGTACGCCGAGGAGAGCAGGGCGGTCAGGGTGACGCCGATCTGCACGACCGCCAGGAACCGGTTGGGGTCGCTGACCAGCCGGGCCACGGCGGCGCCGCGACGGCCACGCTCGGCGATCCGCCGGACCTGGCTGTCACGAAGGGAGACGAGAGCGAGCTCGGACGCGACGAACAGCGCCTCGACCAGAATGAGCGCCAAGACGATGGCGGCGCTCGCGAGCGTCCCCGTCATGGGAGACGCCGATGTCTATGTGGGGCGTCCATGTCCTGGTTGGTTGTCGGAAAGACTAGAGCTGTAAGCGTACCCGTTCATGAATACAGGAGGTCCTGATGAAGCTTCTCGTCACGGGGGGCGCCGGCTACATCGGCAGTGTCGTCGCGGCGAAACTGCTGGAGGCCGGGCACGAGGTCGTCGTGCTGGACGACTGCTCGACCGGGCACGGCGACGCCGTCCCGGCGGGTGTTCCGCTGATCCACGCGACGCTCCGTGAGGCGGCCGGCGACGTGCTCGCGGAGGGCTTCGACGGCGTCCTGCACTTCGCGGCCAAGTCCCTCGTGGGCGAGTCGGTGGAAAAGCCCGGTCTGTACTGGGACAAGAACCTCGGCGAGTCGCTCGCCCTGCTGGACGCCATGCGCGTGCACCGGACCCCGCGCATCGTCTTCTCCTCCACGGCGGCGACGTACGGCGAGCCGGAGCGCACCCCGATCCTCGAGACCGACCCGACCCGGCCGACCAACCCGTACGGCGCGTCCAAGCTCGCCATCGACACGACCCTCGCCGAGTACGCCCGCATGTACGGGATCGGCGGGGTCAGCCTGCGCTACTTCAACGTCGCCGGGGCGTACGGCGCGTACGGCGAGCGGCACACCGTCGAGACGCACCTGATCCCGAACGTCCTCGCGGTCCCCCAGGGGAAGCGCGAGTCGGTCTCGATCTTCGGCACCGACTACCCGACCGCCGACGGCACCTGCGTTCGCGACTACATCCACGTCGTGGACCTGGCCGTGGCGCACCTGCTCGCCCTCGACGCCTGCGCGCCCGGCGAACACGAGATCTTCAACCTGGGCAGCGGCTCGGGGTACTCCGTGCGCGAGGTCATCGACGTCTGCCGTGAGGTCACCGGCGAGCCGATCCCGGCGGTCGAGAGCCCTCGGCGACCCGGCGATCCGGCCGTGCTGATCGCCTCCTCCGCCAAGATCACCGACCGGCTGGGCTGGAAGCCCGAGCGCGACCTGCGGGCGATGGTGGCCGACGCGTGGGAGTTCATGCGGTCCTGAGCCCGCTCGTCAGCGGGTCAGCGGGCCCAGCTCGGCCTGGAGCCGCGCCAGGGCCTGCTGGGGGCCGGTGTCGCCGTGCAGGGCGGCGTAGACGTCCTTCTGGATCGCCGCGGTGACGTCGCCGTAGCGGACGACCTGCGGCCGTGGCCGGGCGCCCTGGATCGACTTCAGCATCGTCGGCAGGTACGGCTGTGCCTTGACCAGGTCGGCGTCGGAGTACAGCGCCGTGAGCGACATGGGATAGGCGCTGGTGAGCCCGAAGCTCTTCTCGGCCTCCTTCCCGGTCGCGTACGCCAGGAAGTCCAGGGCCGTCCGCCGGTGCCGGGAGAAGGACGAAACGGCGAGGTTGTTGCCGCCGAGGGTGGAGGTGCCCGGGCCGTTCAGGCCGGGCAGCGGCGCGACCCCGAACCGGCCGGCCACCTTGCTGGCGCCGTCGGTCTTTCCCGCGGTGGAGTACACATAGCCCCAGTTGCGGTGGAACAGCAGCCGCCCGGCCTCGAAGTCGCGGCGGCCGTTCTCCTCCTGGTACCCGATGGCGGCGCGCGGGATCGTGCCGTCCTTGAAGCCGTTCACGAGGAACTCCAGGCCGTGGAGGGCCTCGGGCGTGCCGAGGGCCGGGCGGCCCGAGGCGTCGATGACCTGGCCGCCCGCACTGGCGACCGCCTCGCTGAAGTTCACGGTGAGGCCCTCGTACTTGTCGTACTGCCCGGCGTAGCAGCCGATGTCCTTGGTCCTGCGGACCTCGGCGCAGTCGGCGGTCAGCTCGGCCCAGGTGACCGGAGGCCGGGTGATGTCGGCCTTCTTCAGCAGGTCGGTGCGGTAGTAGAGCAGCCCCGCGCCGGTCAGCCACGGCACGGCGTACAGCCGGCCGCGGTACTCCCCGGTGCGCAGCGACGGTGCGAGGAAGGCGCCGGTGGGCAGCGTCTTCGCGTCGATCGGTTCGACCCAGCGGTTCGCGGCGAACTCGGCGGTCCAGACGGCGTCGAGCGTGACCACGTCGAACGCGTCGGACTTGATCTGGGCGTTCTGGATGAGCTGCTGCCGCTGGGCGTCGGCGGCCTCGGGCAGTTCGACCACCCTGACCTTCTCGCGCGGGCGGGCGCGGTTCCACACATCGACGATCTTCGTCAGCGCCCCGGTCGGTTCCTTGAACATGGCCCAGGTGATCGGCCCGCGGCCGGAGGAGTCCGCCGACGAGCCGGACGAGCAGCCGCCGGCCAGCGTCACGGCCAGTGCCGCGCCCGCCGCGGCCCAGCGTGCAGGGTTCATGGTCACTCCGATCGGGGGGACGGCTCGGTGAGGGTGACGACGGTCCCGGTGCGCCGCGCGCGCTCGGCGGCCCAGACGAGCCGGTGGCTGTCGAGCGAGGTACGCGCGTCGGTGAGCAGCGGCGCCGGGTCGCCGGCGGCGAGCGCCGTGACGAACGCCTCCACCAGCGCCCGGTCGGCGCCGCCGTGGTCACCGTCGAGCGCGGCCTCGTCGTCACCGGTCTCGACGAGTTCGCGCCGCCCGGTGACGAAGTCGTGGACCGTGAGGCCGCGCCCGTCGCCCTCGATCGCGCCGCGCGTGCCGAAGACACGCGTCCGGCGGGAGCTCATGGGGGTGAACGCCGTGACGGTGAGCGAGGCGGTGACGCCGCCCTCGTACTCGATCATGACGACCTGCTGGTCGGCGACGTCGTTGTCACCGCCGTACACGCATCGCCCGTACGGGCCGGTGCGCAGAGCCTCGCGTACGCCCTCCGGCGAGGTGTCCGCGGTGAGCGCGGTGTGCGGCCATCCCCGTCGCTCCGGCTCGCCGGCCAGACGGAAGTAGATGCGCGGGGCGGAGTACGGGCAGTCGGGCTCGACCGCGCAGTCCAGGCAGCGGTCGGCCGCCCCGGCGGGACGGTTCTCCGGCCGGAAGTGGATCAGGCCGCCGAAGGACGACACCCGCCGCGCCGGCCGTCCGATGACGTGGGCGAGCCAGTCGACGTCGTGGCAGCACTTGGCGAGCAGCATCGGCGAGGACAGGCGCTCGCTGCGCCAGTTGCCGCGCACGAACGAATGGGCGAAGTGCCACCAGCCGACCGGCTCCAGGTGCTGGACGTTGACCACGTCGCCGATCCGCCCCTGGTCGAGCAGGTCCTTGAGCGCGCGGGTGTAGGCGGAGTAGCGCATGACGTGGCAGACGGCGAGCATGACCCCGGACCGCTCGACGGCCTCGGCGATCTTTCGCGACCCGGCCTCGGTGGGCGCCATCGGCTTCTCGAGCAGCAGGTGGTAGCCGAGGCCGGCGAAGGCGACCGCGGGCTCGACGTGCTGGGCGTCCTGCGTCGCGACGATCATCGCGTCGGCGAGCCTGGGCCGGGCGGCGAGGTCCCGCCAGTCGGCGAAGACGTTCTCGGACGGCAGCCCGTGCTCGGCGGCGATCGCCGTACGACGACGCTCGTCCGGCTCGGCCACCGCGACCAGCCGGGCGCGCCCGCCCGCCGCGGCGTGGCGCGCGTAGTCCCGGCCGCGGATGCCCGCTCCTGCCACCGCCAATGTGACCGGCATGCCCTGCCCTCACTTATTAAAGGAAGTTCGTTTAATAATGAGCCGGTCGGTGCTCAAGTCAAGGGAGTGCGTCATGGGAGAGGGCGGCACCCCATCGCGTCTGCGCCGGCTGAACTCCGCCGACGTCCTGGCCGCGCTGTACGCGCGGGGGCCGCGGACGCTGAGCGAGGTCAGTGAGGCCACCGGGCTGTCGCGCCCGACTGTGGAGGACGTCGTCGACGACTTCGTCGGCCGCCGCGTCGTACGCGAACTGCCGCCGGAGCCCGGGGGCGCGGGACGCCCGGCCCGGCGCTTCCGGTTCGCCGCCGATGAGGGGTTCGTGGCCGGCGTCGACATCGGCGTCCACACGATCCTCGTCATGCTGGCCGACCTGGAGGGTGAGGTACGCCACGTCCTCCGTACCGAGGTGAGTCCCTCGCAGGACGCCGGCGGGCGGCTCTCGGCGACCCGCCGGACCCTGGAACGGTGCCTGACGTCGAGCGGGGTGCCCGCCGGCCGCCTTCGCGCCGTCGGGATCGGCACGCCCGGTGTCGTGCGCGACGGCACGGTGACCCTGTGCACGGTGCTGCCCGGCTGGACGGGCCTGAACCTGCCGCGCGCCCTTGGAGCGGTCGCGGAGAACGTCGTCGTGGGGAACGACGCCAATCTGGCGACCGTCGCCGAGCACTGGCGCGGCGCGTCCCGGCATGTGAGCGACGCCGTGTGCCTGCTCGCGGGCAACCGGATCGCCGCCGGCATCCTGATCGGCGGCCGGCTCCACCGAGGCCACCGGGGCGGGGCCGGCGAGCTGGGACTGCTCCCGGTCCTGCGCTGGGAGGGCGCCCCGGACCGGCTGCTGGCGGCCGTGTCCTCGGCCGGCGACCTGGCGTCGGTGTTCGCCGCGGCGCGCGACGGCGAGCCGGAGGCGGTCGCGGCCGTGGAGACCTTCACCGACGACCTGGCGACGGGCGCGGCGGCGCTGCTGCTGGCGGTCGACCCCGCGCTGGTCGTCGTGGGCGGCGGCCTGTCGCGCGCCGGCGACCTGATCATCACCGGGCTACGCGAACGTCTCTCCTCGCTCTGCCCGCACACGCCGGAGATCGTCGCCGGGGAGCTCGGCGACGAGGCGGTCGCGACCGGCGCCGTGTGCATCGCGCTGGAGCGGGCCACCGAGCCGCTGTTCCCCTCCGGCCTGCCGATATGATCGCTGCTCGATTCGAGGAGCGGCGACATGGGCTTCCAGGAGACCTACGGGCGCGAGCCGGACGGGGTCTGGCACGCGCCGGGCCGGGTCAACCTGATCGGTGAGCACACCGACTACAACGACGGTTTCGTGCTGCCGTTCGCGCTGCGCCAGGGCGTCACGGTGGCCGCCGCCCGGCGCGATGACGGGGTGTTCGAGCTGCGTTCGCTGCAGTCGCGCTCGACCACCGAGGTGACGGACCCGACGCCGGGCTCGGTGGACGGCTGGGCCGCGTACGCCGCCGGCGTCGTGTGGTCGCTACGCGAGGCCGGATACCAGGTCGGCGGGGCGTCGCTGCTGATCGACGCGGACCTGCCGCAGGGCGCGGGCCTGTCGTCCTCGGCGGCGCTGGAGTGCGCGGTCGCGGTGGCGCTGTGCGACCTGTACGGCATCGAGGTGCCGCGGCCGGCACTCGCCCGCATCGCCCAGCGCGCGGAGAACGACTTCGTCGGCGTGCCGTGCGGGATCATGGACCAGTCGGCGTCGCTGCTGTGCACCGAGGACCACGCGCTGTTCCTCGACTGCCGCAGCGGCCTGTCGGCACAGGCACCGCTCGACCTGACCGGGCTGACGCTGCTGGTCATCGACACGCGAGCCGAACACGAGCTGGTGGACGGCGGGTACGCCGACCGCCGCACGGCCTGCGAGAAGGCGGCCGAACTCCTGGGCGTACCGGCCCTGCGCGACGTCACCGACCTGGCCGAGGCCCTGTCCCGGCTCGGCGACCCGGTGCTGCGCCGCCGCACCCAGCACGTGGTGACCGAGAACCACCGCGTGGAGGCCACGGTCGGCCTGCTGCGCGCGGGCGCGGCCGGGGAGGTCGGGGCGCTGCTGACGGCGTCACACCTGTCCCTGCGCGACCAGTTCGAGGTCTCGTGGCCGGAGGCCGACGTGGCGGTCGAGGAGTCGGTACGCGCGGGCGCCCGCGGCGCCCGCATGGTCGGCGGCGGCTTCGGCGGCTCGGTCATCGCCCTGGTGCCCACCGCCCGCGCCGAGCGCGTACGCGAGGCCGTGACGGAGGCCTACGCGCGTCGCGGCTGGGCCGAACCACGCTTCCTGGACGCGACCCCGTCCGCCGGAGCCCGCCGCCTACGCTGACTCGCCGCGGATCAGCGTTCCACAGGCCGAGTTCGGCATCGACGTCGGTTCTGAGCCGCGTGGCCATCTGCGCCGACGCCTCCGTGATCTTGGCGGCGGCGGTGACCTGCGTCGGACCGAACGCGGCCCCGCACGTCGAAGGTTCGCGGCGCCCCTGTGGACAACCGCCCGATCTTCGCGTCGGCGGATCATCGAAATCGGCATGACCCGCGCCCTGGAACCGCCATGCTGGGACGCATGCGGCGGTATGACGCGTTGACGGTGTTCCTTCTCCTCGTCGGAGGGGTGATCGTTCCGGTGGCCGGGTGGGTGGCCGGGGCGGTCATGCTTCTCGTCTCCCGGCGGTGGACGTTGCGGGACAAGCTCGTCGGGCTGCTCATCTGGCCCGGTGGGCTCGCCGTCGCGGTCGGGCTCATCGCCTTCTCGCCGACCCGTACCTGCGTCTATGTCGACGACTCGTCCGGACACCACGGACAGTGCACCGGCACGACGATCCCCGGCTGGGTCGGGATTCCCCTGCTCGTGCTGGCGATCGCCGGCCCGCTCGTCACCGCCGTCCACCTCCTGCGCCGCGCGCGGCGGGCCAGGTCGGCTCAGGCCGAATGAACGCGAACGGCCGCCGGGGCGTGCACCCCGGCGGCCGTCGTCCGGTCAGCGTCAGATGAGGCCGAGCTCGCGCACGGCGTCGCGCTCCTCCTCCAGCTCGCGCACCGAGGCGTCGATGCGCTCGCGGGAGAACTGGTTGATGTCCAGGCCCTGGACGATCTCCCACTTGCCGTCCTTGCAGACGACCGGGAAGGAGGACACGAGGCCCTCCGGCACGCCGTACGAGCCGTCCGAGACGACCGCCATCGACGTCCAGTCGCCCTCGGGGGTGCCGTGGATCCAGGTGTGCACGTGGTCGATCGCGGCCGACGCGGCGGAGGCCGCCGACGAGGCGCCCCGCGCCTCGATGATCGCCGCGCCGCGCTTGGCGACGGTCGGGATGAACGTGTCGCGCAGCCACTCGGCGTCGTTCAGCGCCTGGGCGGCGTTCTGCCCGCGGACCTCGGCGTGGAAGACGTCCGGGTACTGCGTCGCGGAGTGGTTGCCCCAGATCGTCATCTTCTTGACGTCGGCGACCGCGGCGTCGAGCCGCTTGGACAGCTGCGCGATCGCGCGGTTGTGGTCGAGGCGGGTCATCGCGGTGAAGCGCTCGGCCGGCACGTCCGGGGCGTGGGAGCGTGCGATCAGGGCGTTGGTGTTGGCCGGGTTGCCGACCACCAGGACGCGCACGTCGCTCGCGGCGCCGGAGTTGATCGCCTCACCCTGCGGCTTGAAGATGCCGCCGTTGGCCTCGAGCAGGTCGCCGCGCTCCATGCCCTTCGTACGCGGGCGGGCGCCGACGAGCAGCGCGACGTTGGTGCCGTCGAAGGCGTGCTTGGCGTCGTCGGTGACGTCGATGCCCTCCAGCAGCGGGAACGCGCTGTCGTCCAGTTCCATCGCCGTGCCCTCGGCGGCCTTGACGGCCGCGGGGATCTCCAGCAGGCGCAGCCGTACGGGAGTGTCGGGGCCCAGAAGCTGCCCCGAGGCGATGCGGAAGAGCAGGGCGTAGCCGATCTGGCCGGCGGCGCCGGTCACGGTCACATTGACGGTCATCGTTGGTTTCTCCTGCGGTACGAGGTCCTCGCCGAGCGCAGAAACTCCGTGGAGGTCTCTCGCCGTCGAGACATTCCACCGGCCAGGCTACCGTGCGGCCTTTCCGGCGGTCTCCGTGGGTACGCGAACGGGGACGCCGCGGCGCGCCGCGACGTCCCCGTCAGTGCGAGAAGCCGGGTCAGGCCAGCTTCTTCTGGAGGTTCTCGTCCAGCGCGGTGAGGAACTCCTGGGTGGTCAGCCAGCCCTGGTCGCCGCCGACGAGCAGCGCCAGGTCCTTGGTCATCTGGCCGCCCTCGACGGTCTCGACGCAGACCTTCTCCAGCGTGTTGGCGAACTCGGTCACCGCGGGGGTGTTGTCGAGCTTGCCGCGGTGGGACAGGCCCCGGCTCCAGGCGAAGATCGACGCGATCGGGTTGGTCGACGTCGGCTTGCCCTGCTGGTGCTGGCGGTAGTGCCGGGTGACGGTGCCGTGGGCGGCCTCCGCCTCGACCGTACGGCCGTCGGGGGTCATCAGCACGGACGTCATCAGGCCCAGCGAGCCGAAGCCCTGCGCGACGACGTCGGACTGCACGTCGCCGTCGTAGTTCTTCGTCGCCCAGACGAAGCCGCCGTCCCACTTGAGGGCCTGGGCGACCATGTCGTCGATGAGGCGGTGCTCGTAGGTGATGCCCGCGGCCTCGAAGTCGGCCTTGAACTCGCTCTCGAAGACCTCGGCGAACAGGTCCTTGAAGCGGCCGTCGTAGGCCTTGAGGATCGTGTTCTTGGTGGAGAGGTACAGCGGGAACTTGCGGTCGAGGGCGTACCGCATGGTCGCGCGGGCGAAGTCGCGGATGGAGGAGTCGAAGTTGTACATCCCCATCGCGATGCCGCCGCCGGGGAACTCGGCGACCTGGAACTCCATCGGCTCCGAGCCGTCGGCGGGCTCGAAGGCGATCGTCAGCTTGCCGGGGCCGGGGGTGACGAAGTCGGTGGCGCGGTACTGGTCGCCGTGGGCGTGACGGCCGATGATGATCGGCCTGGTCCAGCCGGGCACCAGCCGGGGGATGTTGGAGACGACGATCGGCTCACGGAAGACGACGCCGCCGAGGATGTTGCGGATGGTGCCGTTCGGCGACCGCCACATCTTCTTCAGGCCGAACTCCTCGACCCGGGCCTCGTCGGGGGTGATGGTGGCGCACTTGACGCCGACACCGTGCTCCTTGATGGCGTTGGCGGCGTCGACCGTGACCTGGTCGTCGGTCGCGTCGCGGTGCTCCATCCCCAGGTCGTAGTACCGCAGGTCGACGTCCAGGTAGGGCAGGATCAACTGGTCCTTGATGAATTGCCAGATGATCCGCGTCATCTCGTCGCCGTCGAGTTCGACGACGGGGCCCGCTACCTTGATCTTGGGCATGCTGTAGCTGTCCCTTCTTACGCCGTGGTAGCGAGGGCACGATCGGCTCTTGCGCTCCACACTGGTCAGCAGTCCTTCGTTGGGCTCGCTGATGAGGCTATCGGAGCGCCGGCGTAATTCAGCCGCTGGTCCCCTTCGCGACAAATGCGACAAGCGTGATACCGACCGCGGCGGCCGTCATGAGGAACACGTCGAGCCACCTGCGCCGCACCGCCAGCATGCCCACCTGGCTCTCCGGCAGCACCAGCCGCGCGAGCGCCGCGATGAACACCGAGGCGGCGATGAGCATGCTTCCCCGCCGGAAGTGATTAGTGGCCACGACGATGAGGCCGGCCGCCACCCCGCACAGCACGAAGGCGTACGGGAGCCGGCTGAGCCAGCGCGGCACCGCCGGACGTGGCCGCGCCCGGTCACCCCCGCGCGCGGCCGGCGGGGTCGAGGGACCCGGCTTCGGGTGCGGGCCGGCCGGATCCCCCACCGGCCCGGGGGAGTCGGCCGCCCCCGAGCGCGGCTCCGGGACGTAGGGCTGCTGGGTCGACCCGCCCGGCTCAGGCGGACCGTACGGCTCTGACATGGCTCCTATCTTGGCAGCGCGGGACGCGCGGCGTCCGGGGCCCGGCCCTGACAATACGGTCGAGAAGTCCTGTCTCGGTTGTCACGATGGTGTCAATGCGGCCGTGACTTACCGGTCCAAAATGCTCGTCATGCCCCAAGATTCCCGTCGTACTCGTACCTACCGATGAGTAGGATGGTGTGACCATGGCCGGTCCGGGTAACCCGCCAGACAGGGGTCGCTAACTAACTGGGAGGGACCGCCGTGGAGGGCCCGTTCATACGGATCGAGGAGAGCGGCACCGTACTGCCGCTGCGACCCGAGGTGACCACGATCGGGCGGGGGCGGGGTGTCGACATCCGGCTCGACGAGCCCAGCGTCTCCCGGCTGCACGCGGAGTTGATCCGGCGTGGCCCGTACGTCTACGTGGTGGACCTCGGACTCTCACGCAACGGCACACGAGTCAACGGACGGCCGATCGCCCGGCGCGTCCTCGAGGACGCCGACGTCGTCAGCTTCGGCGCCGCCCGCTGCCGGATGGGCGGCATCCCGCGCGAAGACGTCGATCCCGACGTCGAGCTGCGCCGGGCCGTCGCGCCCGACCTGACGCGGCGGGAGATCGACGTGCTCACGTCGCTGTGCCGGCCGGCACTGTCCGACGAGGCGTTCGTGGCGCCCGCCACGGCGCGCGAGATCGCGACCGACCTGGTCGTGACCGAGGCCGCGGTCAAGCAGCACCTGCTGCGCCTCTACCAGAAGTTCCGCATCCCGGAGGGCGCCAACCGGCGCACTCGGCTGGCCAACGAGGTCATCGCACTCGGCCTCGTACGCCCCCTGCCACCGGTGCACGTGCCGCCCCAGGGCGGCCGTACGCCGGAGACCGCCCGGCGCCCGGACGGTCCCCGGCCTGGCGGTGGCGCCGGCGCGGTGGGCGGAGCACCGGGAGCCCCACGTCAGCCCGGCCCGCGGCGTCCGGCCGCACCGGGCGCACCGAACCGCCGCGCGGCGAGCTGACCCGCCCAGCGGCGCTACGCGGCCTTCTCGGCGGCCTCCACGACGTTCGTGAGCAGCATGGCGCGGGTCATCGGGCCCACGCCTCCGGGCATCGGCGCGAGCCAGCCCGCGACCTCGCGGACGCCGGGGTCCACGTCGCCGGTCAGTCCCGCGTCCGTACGGGTGATGCCGACGTCGAGCACGGCCGCGCCGGGCTTGATCATGTCGGGCTTGATGAGACCGGGCACGCCCGCGGCCACCACGACGATGTCGGCGCCGCGGGTGTGCGCGGCGAGGTCCTTGGTGCCCGTGTGGCAGGTCGTCACGGTGGCGTTCTCGGTGCGGCGGCCGAGCAGCAGGCCGAGCGCCCGGCCGACGGTGACGCCGCGGCCGATCACGGTGACGTCGGCGCCGCGGATGGGCACGTCGAAGCGGCGCAGCAGTTCGACGATGCCGCGCGGCGTGCACGGCAGCGCGCCCGGCTGCATCAGCACGAGCCGGCCGAGGTTGACCGGGTGCAGGCCGTCGGCGTCCTTGGCCGGGTCGATCCGCTCCAGCACGCGCTGCTCGTCCAGCCCCTTGGGCAGCGGAAGCTGCACGATGTAGCCGGTGCAGGTCGGGTCCGCGTTCAGCTCGTCGACGACGGCCTCGACGTCCGCCTGCGTCGCCGTCGCGGGCAGGTCGCGCCGGATGCTCGCGATGCCGACCTCCGCGCAGTCACGGTGCTTGCCCGCGACGTACGCGTGGCTGCCGGGGTCGTCGCCGACGAGCACCGTGCCCAGCCCCGGGACGATGCCGCGCTCACGCAGGGCCGCGACACGCTCCTTGAGCCGCGTACGGATCTCCGCCGCGGTCGCCTTGCCGTCCAGTATCTGTGCGGTCACGTGCGCCATTGTCTCAGGCGGCGATCAGCTTCCGAACGACCACCTGCGGCGGCGACGCGGTGGAGGGGGCAGATCGAGGGGATGGGGCGGAGGGGGCTCGACCGGCAGCGGCTCCCCGTCGGGCCCGACGCGGCTCATCGCCTCCATCCGGCCCGCCGCCAGATCGGCGTGCGGGATCATGAAGTCGCCGTTCGGCAGGTCGCCCGCGAAGGTCCGGCCGACGATCGCGGCGGGCAGGAAGGGGCCCACCGGACCGGTCCGGTCATGATCCGGCCAGTCCATCGCGGCCGACTCCCAGCCCCAGGAGCCCGAGGACACCGGCACCGGCTCGTCCGTACCGAGGATCACCCAGTGGTCGGTCCACACCGGCGCGCCGATCCGCGGGACGCCGCCGGTGTGGCAGTCGACGGCGGGCAGTTCGAGGCGGTCGGGGTGGCGCGGGACGTACCAGAGCAGGAGCGGGTCCGACAGGGTCGCGTCGCGGTTGTCGAAGCAGCACAGCGCGATCGCGTGGTCGGGATAGCTCTGGGCGTAGAAGTCGAACAGCGGGCGGTTGGCCGGGATCCGGCGGTGCTCGGGCACGAGACGGAGCGCGTCGGGGATCAGCGAGGCGTTCGTCGCGAGCACGACGGTGTAGATGTCGTGCTCGAACACCTGCACGGGCGGCGGCGCCGCGCCCGCCGGCGCGCCGCCCGGCGCCGGCATGCCGTATCCCACCGAACGCGGCGTGAGCGCGTCGGCCATCTCCCGCAGGATGTGGCGAGCGCCGCTCGTGTCCACGAAGTTGTCCTGCGTCATGCCGACTCCGGGCAGGTGGAGCAGCATGGCGTTCGGGCCGGTGGCGTGGTTGGCCGCGACGTTCTGGTACCCGAGCACGTGCACGAGCCCGTGCTCGGGGTGCCGGACGCGGCCGTGATACAGGATCGTGTCAGCGAACCGCGCCGGCGCCGCCGAGACGCACATCAGTGGAAGAAGTGCCGGACACCGGTGAAGTACAGCGTGACCCCGGCCTTCTCCGCGGCCTCGATCACGTCGGCGTCGCGTACCGAACCGCCGGGCTCGACGATGGCGCGCACGCCCGCCTCGGTGAGCACCTCCAGCCCGTCCGCGAACGGGAAGAACGCGTCGGACGCGCCGACCGAGCCCGACGCCCGGTCCCCCGCCCGCGCGACCGCGAGCCGTGCGGAGTCGACCCGGTTGACCTGGCCCATGCCGACGCCGACGGTCGCGCCGTCGGCCGCCAGCAGGATCGCGTTGGACTTCACCGAACGGCACGCCCGCCACGCGAACGCCAGGTCGCGCAGCGTCGCCTCGTCGGCCGCGGCGCCCGCCTTCAGCTCCCAGGCGGCGGGGTCGTCGCCGGCCGCGTCGATCCGGTCCGTGCTCTGGGTCAGCAGGCCGCCGTCGATGCGCCGGAACTCCGTGACCCCCGCCGGACCCTCCGGGCAGACGAGCAGCCGGATGTTCTTCTTCACGGTGAGCAGCGAGAGCGCCTCCTCGTCGAAGGCGGGCGCGACCAGCACCTCGGTGAAGATGTCGGCGACCTGACGCGCCATCTCCGCCGAGACGGGCCGGTTGGTGGCGATCACGCCGCCGTACGCGGACAGGGAGTCGCAGGCGTGCGCCTTGCGGTGCGCCTCGGCGATGTCGGCGCCCACGGCGATGCCGCAGGGGTTGGCGTGCTTGATGATCGCCACGCACGGCTCGGCGAAGTCGTACGCCGCGCGGCGTGCGGCGTCGGCGTCGACGTAGTTGTTGTAGGACATCTCCTTGCCGTGGAGCTGGTCGGCCTCGGCCAGCCCGCCGGCGTGGGAGGTGTACAGCGCGGCGCGCTGGTGGGGGTTCTCGCCGTAGCGGAGGACGGCCTTGCGGTCCCACACGCTCGCGACGATCGGCGCCCAGCCGCTCTCCTCGCCGACCTCGTCGGGCGCGTAGGAGTTCGCGAACCAGGAGGCGACTGCGGCGTCGTAGGCGGCGGTGTGCGCGTACGCCGCCGCGGCGAGCCGCTTGCGCTCCTCCGCCTCGAACCCGCCGCGCTGTACGGCGTCCAGGACCGCGCCGTACGAGGCGGGGTCGACGACGACGGCGACGCTCTGGTGGTTCTTGGCGGCGCCGCGGACCATCGCGGGCCCGCCGATGTCGATCTGCTCCACGATCTCGTCGGGGCCGGCGCCGGAGGCGACCGTCTCCGCGAAGGGGTAGAGGTTGGAGACCAGCAGGTCGAAGGGCTCGACGTGCAGGTCCTCCAGCTGCTGGACGTGGTCGGGGTTGCGCCGGTCGGCGAGCAGCCCGGCGTGCACCTTCGGGTGCAGCGTCTTGACCCGGCCGTCGAGGCACTCGGGGAAGCCGGTGAGCTTCTCCACCTTCATGACCGGTACGCCCGCGTCGGCGATGCGGGCCGCGGTCGACCCCGTGGAGACGATCTCGACACCCGCCCGGTGCAGGCCGGTGGCCAGCTCCTCCAGGCCGGACTTGTCATAGACGCTGATCAGCGCACGCTTGATCGCGATCCGGGTCACCCGATCCTCACTCTCCTGCTGCTCTCGATGGTCCATCCTTCGCGGACCAGACGGCCCACGGTCCGCACGAGCAGCGGACGCTCGACGTCCTTGATCCGCTCGTGCAGCGCGTCTTCGTCATCGTCGTCGAGCACCGGCACCGCCTCCTGGGCGATGATCGGGCCGGTGTCGACGCCGGAGTCCACGAAATGGGCGGTGCAGCCCGTCACCTTCACGCCGTGTTCGAGAGCGTCGCGCGCGGCCTGCGTGCCCGGGAAGGCGGGCAGCAGCGCGGGATGGGTGTTGATCACCCGGCCGCCGAAGCGGTCGAGGAAACGCGCGCCGAGGATCTTCATGAAACCGGCCGAGACGACCAGGTCTGGGTCGTACTTGTCGACCGCCTCGGTGAGAGCGGCGTCCCACCGGTCGCGCGTCTCGTGGTCCTTGACCCGCTCGACGAACGTCGGCACTCCGGCGCGGTCGGCTCTCGCCAGACCCTCGATGCCGTCACGGTCGGCGCCGACGGCGACGACGCGGGCCCCGTAGGCTGGATCGGCACACGCGTCGAGCAGCGCCTGTAGGTTGGTCCCCGCACCGGAGACGAGGACGACGAGCCGGGCGGACACCGTGACTCCCAGGAGATACGGACGGATTGGCGGGCCGTACCAGCCTATCGGCCGGCGCTCGGCCAGGTTCAGCCGACACCAGGAGGCAGCAGCCGTGATCGAGGTGGCGCCCTCCTCCCGCGCCGCGCGCCGCCCCGTACGGGACACCCGTCCGCAGGCCATAGCGTGACCCCCAAGAGCAGCCGGACCGAACCAGGAGACATCGTGAGCGACGCCCAAGGACCGGGCGAGAGCGGACCGCAGACGCAGCTTCCCGGCCCGCCACCTTCCGCACCCCCGCCCCCGCTGCCGCCCACCCCGGTGGAGCGCGGCGGGATGCGCGCGCTGTCGCTGAGCGTCATCGGCCTGCTGTTGCTGTTCCTGCCGATCCCGGGGCTCGCCCTGCTCGGCCTGGGGCTGCTGGTCGCGGGCGTGGTCACCGGCGTACGGGCCCGCCGCCGCGCCAAGCGCGTCCTCACCCGCGCGCCGGGCGCCATCGGCGGCATCGTCGTCGGCGCGATCGGGCTGTGCTTCGCCGTCGCCGGCATCGCGATCGGCGCGGTGGTCGCGACGGAGTTCAGCGACTACGAGAACTGCCGCTCCTCCGCGCTGACCATCACCGACAAGCAGACCTGCCAGGACCGCTACTTCCCCAAGATCGAGCGCAAGCTGCACCTGCCGGCGGGCTCGATGGACCGCTACCGCTCGATGTTCTGACGCCGTCAGCGGGGGCGGTCGCGCGGCGGGCGCTTGCGCAGCGGGGAGACCGAGCCGGGGTCGGCCTCCTTGCGCGGGCGCGGGACTCCGGGCAGCCGCTTCCGCTCGCCGATCGGCGTCACTCCGTCGGGCAGCGGCGGCGGGATCTCCACCGTGGCCAGCACCGGCTCCGGGTCCTCGAACTGCACCTTGTCGGCAGCCTTGGCGGGCGCGGCGGGCGCCGGCTCGGGTGTGTCGTCCTCGGCCGGTGGCATGCGGCGCAGCAGATGCCAGTTCGCCGCCCAGGCGGCGATGGCGGCCGAGACACCGACCTCCAGCGCCGCCATCAGGCCGGTCTGCCAGGCGGAGGGACCCATGACGGCCATGCGGTGACCGCCGACGGGCCCGCCGGACAGCGCCGCCAGGAACGCCATCACACCGCCCGTCACCACGCCGCAGACGAAGCCCCACAGCGGCGCCGCCTCGCCCACCGCGCTCGGCAGGGCCCGGATGGTCAGCACACCTCCGGTGACGCCCGCGACGAACGGCACGACCAGGGCGAGCAGCGACACCAGCGGCGCGGGCCCGGGCGACGGCAGCGCCGCGAGCGGCGGGAACGAGGGGATCATGCCGACGAAGACCCCGGACGGCGCCACGCTCGTACCCGCACCGACCGCGAACCCGGGCCCGACGGCGTACGACACGGCCCAGATCGCGGCGTTCGGCAGGTAGGCGATCGACACGATGGTCAGCAGAACGCCGCCGACGATGCCGGTGCCGAGCACGCCGTAGATGTCGGCCAGCTCCGAGACGTGGAAGAGCAGCGAGACCAGGAAGATCAGCAACCCGGACGCGATGAGCACGGTCATCGCGCCGGTGACCCCGGCGGCGAGCGACCGCGCGCGGTGCGGCAGCAGCATGAAGATCGCCACCCAGGGCGAGCGCTTCGTGGTCGAGGCGACCAGGGCCCGCGCCGCGCCGAGCCCGCCGGCGACGAGAGCGAGCAGGAAGCACGCCAGGAGCGCCTGCCAGGCCGACGGCGAGACCACGCTGGACCGGGCGAGGAGGGCGAGCAGGAAGGCCAGCACGGCGTAGGGGACGGCGAGCGCGAGCGCGGCGTGCACGACACCGATGCGGTACCGCCCGCGAACCCGGCCGGTGCGGGTGATCCACCCGCCGCCGCGGAACAGCAGCGCGCCCGGCAGCACGGTCAGACCGAGGGGAAGCAGCCCCACCCGGCCGTGCGGCACCGAGAAGCCGGCGTGGTGGGAGACGAGCCAGAAGTTCACCGCGGTACGGAACACGCCCGGCAGACCGGTGCCGAGCGCCGTACGCGGGGCGGCGATCCAGCCGATCAGCGTGACCGTGGTGAGCGTGGTCAGACCGAGCCCGGCACACCAGACGGCGGCGACGATCCCGGAGACGGCGAGCGGCCGTACCGCTGGCTCGGCCGAGAGCTCGACCGAGCCGGCCTCGTCACCGACATCCTCGCCGGACGCGCGTGCCCGTACGTCGCTCATTGGATCGTCACCGCTCCTCGACTGGCTGCGCACAGACCGCCACCATGCTCGCAGCCAAGAGCCCAGCACCGAAGCCAAGCCACCCGGCGTGTCGCGGGATCGCAGCCGCCCCCAAGCCCAGCCCCGCCCGCACAGTCCCCGCCCGCACAGTCCCCGCCCGCACAGTCCCCGCCCGCACAGTCCCCGCCCGCACAGTCCCCGCCCGCCCGGGGGGCCGATCCCACTTCCATTGTCCAGCGCGACACAGCAACGCAGGTAGGCCCGCAGACGCCTGTGGACAACGCACCAGCCCGAGAACGCGAAGGCCCCGGTACCGCCGTGGGATGGCGGCCGGGGCCCTCTGCGTGCGCGTCAGCGCGACATGATCTCGCGCATGAGGCGGGCGGTTTCGCTGGGGGTCTTGCCGACCCGGACACCGACCTTCTCCAACGCCTCCTTCTTCGCCTCGGCCGTCCCCGACGAGCCCGAAACGATCGCGCCGGCATGCCCCATGGTCTTGCCCTCCGGGGCGGTGAACCCCGCGACATACCCGACCACCGGCTTGGTCACGTTCGCCTCGATGTAGGCCGCCGCACGCTCCTCCGCGTCCCCGCCGATCTCCCCGATCATCACGATCGCATCGGTCTCCGGATCGGCCTGGAACGCCTCCAAAGCATCGATGTGAGTGGTCCCGATCACCGGGTCACCACCGATCCCGATACAGGTGGAGAACCCGATGTCCCGCAGCTCGTACATCATCTGGTACGTCAGCGTCCCCGACTTCGACACCAACCCGATCCGCCCCGGGCTGGTGATGTCGGCCGGAATGATCCCCGCGTTCGACTTACCCGGCGAGGCCACCCCCGGACAGTTCGGGCCGATGATCCGGGTCTTGTTGCCCTTGGCCACCGCATGCGCCCACACCACCGTCGAGTCATGCACCGGGATCCCCTCAGTGATCACGATGCACAGGCCGATCTCCGCATCGATCGCCTCGATCACCGCGTCCTTGGAGAACCTCGGCGGCACGAACGCCACCGACACATCCGCCCCGGTCTGGGCCATCGCCTCAGCGACCGAGCCGAACACCGGCAGATCCCGGCCCTCACTCCTGACCGTCTGCCCCGCCTTACGCGCGTTCACCCCACCCACGACGTTCGTGCCGGCCCGCAGCATCCGCGCGGTGTGCTTGGTTCCCTCCGAGCCGGTCATCCCCTGCACGATGACCTTGCTGTCCTCGGTCAGCCAGACCGCCATCTCAAACTCCCTGCGAAGCCAGCTCGGCGGCGCGCCGCGCCGCCTCATCCATCGTCTCGACCTGCTCGATCACCGAGATCGCGGCCTCATTGAGAATCCGGCGGCCCTCCTCGGCGTTGTTGCCGTCCAACCGCACCACGATCGGCCGATCCACCGTCTCACCCCGATCGCCCAGCAGCTTGACCGCCTGAACGATCCCGTTCGCGACCGCGTCACCGGAGGTGATCCCGCCGAACACGTTGATGAACACGCTCTTCACGCTCGGGTCGCCCAGCACGATCTCCATGCCGTTGGCCATCACCTCAGCCGACGCGCCCCCACCGATGTCCAGGAAGTTCGCCGGCTTCTGCCCCCCGTATCGCTCACCGGCGTAAGCGACCACGTCCAGGGTCGACATCACCAGACCCGCGCCGTTACCGATGATCCCGACCGAACCATCCAGCTTGACGTAGTTCAGGTCCTTCGCCTTGGCCTTGGCCTCCAGCGGATCCGCCGACGCCGCATCCTCCAGCGCCTCATGCTCGGGCTGGCGGAACGCCGCGTTCCCATCCAGGGTGACCTTGCCGTCCAGGGCCTTGACCTGACCATCAGCGGTCAGGATCAACGGGTTCACCTCGACCAGCGTGGCGTCCTCATCGACGAACGCGGCCCACAGCCGCTCGATGAGCTCGGCGGCGCCGTCCAGCGCCTCGGCCGGCAGCCGCCCGGCGGTCGCGATCTCCCGCGCCTTGGCCCGGTCGACCCCGGTCAGCGCGTTGATCGGGACCTGCGCGACGGCCTCGGGCTTGGTCGCGGCGACCTCCTCGATCTCCATACCGCCCTCGACCGAACAGATCGACAGGAACGTGCGGTTGGCGCGGTCGAGCAGGAACGAGAAGTAGAACTCCGAAGCGATCGCGCTCGCCTCTTCGACCAACACCTTGTGGACCGTGTGGCCCTTGATGTC
The DNA here is from genome assembly GCF_030269445.1 of Actinoallomurus iriomotensis. Lineage (GTDB taxonomy): Bacteria > Actinomycetota > Actinomycetes > Streptosporangiales > Streptosporangiaceae > Actinoallomurus > Actinoallomurus iriomotensis. The sequence goes on along the minus strand of NZ_BSTJ01000006.1, from coordinate 215,721 downwards.
CATGCCGAGAATCTGCCGCGCCTTCTCCTCGGCATCGGCAGGCGAGTCCGCCAGCTTCACACCACCGGCCTTACCGCGGCCACCGGTCTTCACCTGGGCCTTCACCACGACACGCGAGGTACCGGCCGCGGCGAACTCCTCAGCGATCGCCCGAGCCTCCTCCGGCGTCGTAGCGATCTTGCCGGCGGGAACCGGGACGCCGTACTCCGCGAAGAGCTCCTTCGCCTGATGTTCGAACAGGTCCACGGGGGTCCGTCCTTAACGGGATCGACAGGGTTGCGACCGCGTCCAGCGGTCCGCTCCGACCAGGCAGCCTAGTCGCTATGGCGTAAGAGACCGACCTCCGGGTCCCAAGGAGTGCTTCGCATCGGTGACACTCGGGTAATGACGACGTGAACTACAGGTGTTTACCGGTCTTTGGTGTACTGGATGCCGTGAATTTCGGGAGTTGCCGGTGAGCAGGAACATGCCACGGGATGTTCGCCGTGTCGCATCTCTCCTGCTTGTCGGGGCGCTCACCGCGACGCTCGCCGCGTCCATGCCGGACGACGGGCGGCCCGACTGGCGCAGCCCGGGTCTCATCGGCAACGGCGGCTGGCCGTTCTCCCGCGCCGCGGTTCCACAGGAAGAGGCGGAGGGCGCCTCGTACATCCCGGACAGTTCCGTTCTCGCCCTGCCGGGCGGCAAGGCGCGCCTGATCCCGTTCGGGTTGGACGACCCGGTGACACTGCCGCGCGACGACCCGCGCGTGGCCGAGGCCGTACGCGCCGACCAGGCGTGGCTCGCGGAGGGCGTCGTCCCCGGCATGACGGCGGCCGAACGCGAGGCCGCCGGCCGCGCCCTGCTCGACCTGCGCATGCTGACGCTTCCGAACGGCGCGTCGACCGCCTCCTGGTACGGCTCGTGGAACTACATGTGGCCGCGCGATGGGGCCTTCACCGCGGCGGCGTTCGCGGTCACCGGACACGGCGACGACGCCCAGCGCGTGCTGTACTTCCTGGCCCGCGCCCAGGACCGCAGCGGCCTGTGGGCGGCACGCTACCGGCCGGACGGTACGGCCGTCGCGGACGGTCGGCAGGTCCAGCTCGACAGTCTCGGCTGGGTGCTGTGGGCCACCTGGTTCCTGCACCAGACCGCCCCGCAGGCGGCGAACCTGGACACTCTGTGGCCGATGGTGCGCCGCGCCGCCGACCGGGCGGCCGATTCCCTGCGCTCCGACGGCCTGCCCCCGCCGTCGCCGGACTACTGGGAACGCAGCACGTCACACGAGCAGGCGCCGCACGTGGCCACTCTCGGCGTGTGCGCGCCGCTGCTGGCCGGCCTGCGCGCCGCCGCGTCGCTCGCGGCCGCACGAGGCGACAACGACGAAGCGCAGCGCTGGCACCGCGACGCCGAACGTCTGGCGCAGGGCATCGAACGCCGCTTCGGCCCGTACGGATATCCGCGATCGCCGATCGCCGGGGGGCAACTGGACTCGTCGGTGACGTTCATGGCGCCGCCGTTCGCGCCGTCATCCCCCGCCGTGCTGGCCGCGGTGACGAAGACGGGCGACCGCCTGCGGCTGCCGACCGGCGGCGTGGTGCCGGGCGAGGGCTACGGCGCGAGCGCCGCGTGGACCCCCGAGACCGGCCTGTTCGCCTTGGCGGCCGCGGCGTCGGGTGACCTCACGGCGGCCAAGGGCTGGCTGGACTGGCTGATCGCCAACCGGTCGACGCTGGGTTCGTTCCCGGAGAAGGTCGACGACGACGGAGACCAGGCCGGCGTCGCCCCGCTGGGCTGGACCTCCGCCCTGGTCGTCCTCGCCCTGACCGCGAACCAGACCGTGCTGCCGACCCCGCCGGCGTAGAACGGGGTCCTCAGCTCTCCGCGACGGCCTCGCGGGCGTCCTCGCCCACGTTGGCACGGACCCATTCGACGATCTCCTGGGTCGTGGCGCCCGGGGTGAAGACGCGGGCCACGCCGAGCTTCTCCAGTTCGGGAATGTCGGCGTCCGGGATGATGCCGCCCACGAAGACCGGGATGTCGAGCGCGTCCCGTTCTTTCAGCAGGTCGAGGACGCTCGCGCACAGGGTCATGTGGGCGCCGGACAGGATGGACAGGCCGATGCCGTCGGCGTCCTCCTGCAGGGCCGCCTCGACGATCTGCTCGGGCGTCTGGTGCAGCCCGGTGTAGATGACCTCCATGCCGGCGTCGCGCAGTGCCCTGGCGACCACCTTCGCGCCTCGGTCATGACCGTCCAGACCGGGTTTGGCGACGACGACGCGGATCGGACCAGCCATTCCTGCCTCCTACCGGGTGCTCAGCCTCTTCGCAGAGTAGCCGTACCCACGAAGACGCCGGGCGGGTGGCCCTCGCCCGAAACGTTCGCGGAGCGCGGGCCACCCCCGGGCGGATCAGCTCACCTCGTCCGGCTGACCTCGTTGAGCTCGCCGGTCTTGACGTCGTAGACGAAGCCGCGGATCGCGGACTTGTCCGGGATGAACGGGCTCGCCGTGATGCGCGCGATCGACTGCCGTACGTCGGCGTCGAGGTCGGGGAACGCCTCCGCCGCCCACTCGGGCCGGACGCCCGTGTCCGCCTCCACCTGCGCGCGGAAGTCGTCGTCGGTGAAGGTCAGCATCCCGCAGTCCGTGTGATGGATCAGCACGATCTCGCGGGTGCCGAGAAGCCGCTGACTGATCGCCAGGGACCGGATCACGTCGGCGGTGACCACCCCGCCGGCGTTGCGGATGACGTGCGCGTCGCCCTCGGACAGGCCGAGCACGCCGTACGGGTTCAGCCGGGCGTCCATGCAGGCGACGACCGCGACGCCCTTACCGGGCGGCAGCGGCAGGTCGGCCTTGTCGAACCCGGACGCGTAACGCCGGGCGTTCTCCAGGAGTTCGTCCGTGACGGACATTCGACCTCCTTCTCATGATGAGTGAGGGGGGACCGGGGCGGGCCACAGGCCTGCAGGCGCCGGCCTGCGACCCGGCGGACAGAGCTGGTCGAACAGGTGGAGGCGACGGCTCACCCAGAAGACATCGAGAAGAATGCCGGGCCCGTCCGCCATAGGACGATCTCAACACGGAACGCACTCCGTGGCCAGACCCCGACGGCGCGTCAACTTCTCAGAGCAGGCTTGCGAGCAGCCGTTCGCGGAAGGTCTCGACGTCGACGCTCACGGCGACCTTCACCGCGGGGCGGTCGTCCTTCTCGGCGTGCAGGCGGCGGTCCCACAGGGTCGTTCCGCGGGTGCGTTCGCCGCGCAGTTCGACACGGACCGGGCGGCTCGTGTACTCCCCGAGCTCCGGGTCCAGGGCCAGCATCGCGGCGAGCGCGTCGTGGATGACGACGCCGCACCGGCCCAGCTGCCGCCGGTAGACCTCGGCGTAGAACGCCAGGATCCGCGTTGCCAGCCGCGCCTGGTCGGTGTCCCCCGCGGCCAGCCGGTCGAGCCACTCGCCGTCGAGTACGGCCGCGTGGGTGACGTCGAGGGGCACGAGGGTGATCGGCCACCCGGCCGCGAAGACCAGTTCGGCCGCCTCCGGGTCGTGCCAGATGTTCGCCTCGGCGTGGCTGGTGACGTTGCCCTGGTGGCCGAACGCGCCGCCCATGATGACGACCTCGCGGAACAGCTCGGGCAGCGCGGGTTCGAGCAGGAGCGCGATGGCGAGGTTGGTCAGCGGCCCGGTCGCCAGGAGGGTCAGCTCGCCGGGGTGCTCGCGGGCCAGCCGGACGATCTGCTCGGGCGCGGAGAACCCGACCGGGCGGCCCTCCGGATCGCCCAGGCCGATCTCGCCGAGCCCGTCGGACCCGTGCACGTCGGCGGCGAGGCTCACCGCCTGGGCCATCGGCCGGGCCGCGCCGACCGCGACCGGCACGTCGCGCACGCCCGCGTCCTCGAGCACGCGCAAGGTGTTGAGCGCGCCGACCTCCGCCGCGACGTTGCCGTGGACCGTACCGGCCGCGACGAGGTCGACCTCGCCGGTCTTGATCAGGGGCGCGAGGTACAGCAGGGCCAGCGCGTCGTCGATGCCCGTGTCGCAGTCGAGCAGGATCCGCCGTTTCACCAGGCCTCCTGGGGGGTTCACTGAGCCGGGATGATCGTGAAGACCTCGGCCAGGCGGCCCTCGGGCAGGCCGCCCCGCGCGGCGTTGGCGGACAGGAAGCCGCGCAGAAAGGTGTCGAGCTCGTCGTTGCCGGCCACCTGGCTGGCGTGCGAGCGCAGCGCCGCGAGCTTGCGGTCGAACACGTCGGTGACGTCGACGAGATGGTCCTCCGCCAGGCCGCCGCCGGAGATCCACACCTCGCGGGCGGTCCAGGCCTCCAGGCCCTCGGCGCGCAGTTCGGGGAAGGCGTACGGGTTGCGTGCGTCCGGGTAGATCGCGTCGAGCGCCGCGGAGCCGACCGCCCGGTGGTCGGGGTGGCTCGGGGCCATGCGCCGGTAGTTGCGCTCCGGGCTCGGCACCAGCACGCGGTCGGGCCGTACCTGCCGGATGACCCGGGCGATGTCACGCCGCAGGTCGAGAGTGGCCTCCACGCGGCCGTCCGGATACCCGAGGAAGCGGACGTCGGTGACGCCCACGCACTTGGCGGCGGCGAGCTGCTCCGCGCGGCGCAACGGCGCCATCTCCTCGCGCGGCACGTCGTCGTCGAAGCCGCCCGCGTCGCCGTCGGTGACGAGGAGATAGGTGACCTCGGTGCCGGCGTCGGTCCACGTCGCGACGGTGCCCGCCGCGGCGAAGTCGACGTCATCCGGGTGGGCCATCACCACGAGCGCGCGCGTCACGTCTTCGATCACCGTCACATCTTAGGGCGATCGACTACACCTGCGCCTTTACGCCCCGTCTCCGTACAACTCTGGCGTTTTGCGTGGCCACGGGGTATCCCGGACGAATGAAGAAACTGATCGATGCCGTTGACGACGTCGTCCTCGACGCGATGCGCGGCATGGCCGCGGCCCATCCCTCCCTGCGCGTGGACCTGGAGCAGCGCGTGATCGTACGGTCCGACGCGCCGCGTACGGGCAAGGTCGGGCTGGTCTCGGGCGGGGGTTCCGGGCACGAGCCGCTGCACGGAGGGTTCGTGGGGTACGGGATGCTCGACGCGGCGTGTCCGGGCGAGGTGTTCACCTCACCGGTGCCCGACCAGATCCTCGCCGCGACGACCGCGGTCTCCGGCGGTGCGGGCGTCGTGCACATCGTGAAGAACTACACCGGCGACGTGCTCAACTTCCAGATGGCCGCCGAGCTGGCCGAGGACGAGGACATCGAGGTCGTCCCGGTGGTGATCGACGATGACGTCGCGGTGCAGGACAGCACGTTCACGGCCGGCCGCCGCGGCACCGGCGCCACCGTCTTCGCCGAGAAGATCGCGGGCGCTCTGGCGGAGTCGGGCGGCGCGCTGGCCGACGTGGCGGGCGTGGCCAAGGAGGTCAACGAGCGGAGCCGGTCGTTCGGCGTCGCACTGACGGCCTGTACGGTCCCGGCCGCGGGCCGGCCGACGTTCGAGCTGGGCGAGGACGAGATCGAGCTGGGCATCGGCATCCACGGCGAGCCCGGCCGCGAACGGGTGAGGCTGCGGACCGCCACCGAGATCGTCGACGCCGCGCTGTCGGCGATCGACGAGGACATGCCGCTGTCCGGGTCCGAGGTGCTCGTTATGGTCAACGGCATGGGCGGTACCCCGCTGATGGAGCTGTACGGCGCGTACGCCGCGGCGGAGAAGTGGCTGGCCGGGCACGGCGCGACCGTCTCCCGCCGGCTGGTCGGCAACTATGTGACGAGCCTGGAGATGGCGGGCTGCATGATCTCGGTCTGCCGGCTCACGCCCCGGCTGACCGAGCTGTGGGACGCGCCGGTCGAGACCCCGGGCCTGCGGTGGGGGCGCTGATGGACACGTACGCGTGGATGGTCCGGTTCGCCGAACTGGTGAGCGCCGACGCCGAGCGGCTCACCCGGCTCGACTCGGCGATCGGCGACGGTGACCACGGCTCGAACCTCGACCGCGGCATGCGCGCCGCCGCCGAGGCGCTGAGCGCGGACCTGCCGCCGGGCAAGGTGCTGATGACGGCCGGACGGACGCTGGTGTCCAAGACCGGCGGCGCGTCGGGCCCGCTGTACGGGACCGCGCTGCGGCGCGCCGGGAAGGCCCTGGGAGACGCCTCCGAGGTCGGCGCGGCGGAGCTGGGCGCGGCCCTGCGCGCCGCGTTGGAGGGCGTCCAGGAGCTGGGCAAGGCCGAAGAAGGCGACAAGACCATGGTCGACGCCCTGGCACCCGCGGTGACGGCGTACGAGGCGGCGGCCGGTGAGGGTCTCGCAACGGCCGCCCGCGCGGCGCTGGACGCGGCCGAGAAGGGCGCCGAGGCGACCGTGCCGCTGCAGGCCCGCAAAGGCCGGGCGAGCTATCTGGGCCCGCGCAGCGTGGGCCATCAGGACCCGGGCGCGGCCTCGACCGTGCTGCTGTTCCGTGCCCTGGCCGAGACGGCGGCGTCATCGTGACGGCGCATGTGGGGATCGTGCTGATCTCGCACAGCCGCGCCCTGGCCGAGGGCGCGGCGGAACTGGCCCGCCAGATGGGCGTGGGAGAGGTCGAGGTGCGCGCCGCGGGCGGCGCGGAGGACGGCGGGCTGGGCACGAGCCTGGACCTGCTGGAGACCGCAGTGTCAGAGGCCGACCAGGGTGCGGGTGTGGTGGTGATCGCCGATCTGGGCAGCTCGGTGCTGACGACGCGCACGCTCCTGGAGGATCGCGAGGAGGGCGGGACGGAGGTGGTCCTGGCCGACGCTCCGTTCGTGGAGGGCGCGGTCGCCGCCGCATCGGCCGCCGCGGGCGGCGCGGATGTGGCGGCGGTGACGAGAGCCGCGAGCGAGGCGTGGGACTTCCGCAAGACGTGACCCGCGGGACGGGTTCCCGAGTCGTATCAGGGGCAGCGCGCGAGAGGTGTTCGGTTCTTTTGAGGAATGGCGCGTCCGGCCGTTCCTCAACCGCCCCCTCCGGCCTGCGAGGACGTGCTCGGTATCGTCGGCTCGCCGCGCGCTGTCGGCCGTAGGCCGTAGGCTTATTTGAGTGTCCACGCTCGTAAGCCATCCCCTGCTCGACGGTCTCAACGACGCCCAGCGCGCGGCGGTCGTGCATCGAGGCGGTCCCCTGCTGATCGTGGCCGGGGCCGGTTCGGGCAAGACCCGTGTGCTCACCCACCGCATCGCCTATCTCCTCGGCGAGCGCGGCGCGCAGCCCGGTGAGATCCTCGCGATCACCTTCACCAACAAGGCCGCCGGTGAGATGCGGGAGCGCGTCGAGGCCCTCGTCGGCAACCGCGCCCGGGCGATGTGGGTGATGACGTTCCACTCCGCCTGCGTGCGCATCCTGCGCCGTGAGGCCAAGCGGCTGGGCTTCCCGAGCGGGTTCTCCATCTACGACCAGGCCGACTCGCAGCGGCTGATGGCGCTGGTCTGCCGCGAGCTGGACCTGGACCCCAAGCGCTACCCGCCGCGCGGATTCTCCGCTCAGGTCTCCAACCTGAAGAACGAGCTGATCGACTACGAGACCTTCAAGTCCCACGCGTCGACCCATCTGGAAAAGACGCTCGCGGAGGCGTACGAGACCTACCAGGCACGGCTTCAGCAGGCCGGTGCGCTCGACTTCGACGACCTGATCATGACGACGGTCAACCTGCTGCAGGCGTTCCCCGACGTCGCCGAGCACTACCGGCGGCGGTTCCGGCACGTGCTCGTGGACGAATACCAGGACACCAACCACGCCCAGTACATCCTGGTACGCGAGCTGGTCGGGCAGCAGGGCGACGACAGCGAGCTCACCCCGGCCGAGCTGTGCGTGGTCGGTGACGCCGACCAGTCGATCTACGCCTTCCGCGGCGCGACGATCCGCAACATCCTGGAGTTCGAGCGCGACTACCCGGACGCGAACGTCATCCTCCTGGAGCAGAACTACCGCTCGACGCAGACGATCCTGTCCGCGGCGAACGCCGTGATCGAGCGCAACGCCGACCGCAAGCCCAAGCGGCTGTGGTCCGACCAGGGCGACGGGCCCAAGGTCTCCGGCTACGTCGCCGACAACGAGCACGACGAGGCCGCGTTCGTCGCGCAGGAGATCGACCGGCTCAGCGACGACGAGGACGTCAAGCCCGGCGACGTCGCGGTCTTCTACCGCACCAACGCGCAGTCGCGTGTCTTCGAAGAGGTCTTCATCCGCGTCGGCCTGCCGTACAAGGTCGTCGGGGGCGTCCGCTTCTACGAGCGCAAGGAGATCCGCGACCTCCTGGCGTACCTCCGTGTCCTCGGCAACCCCGAGGACACCGTCAGCCTGCGGCGCATCCTCAACGTCCCCAAGCGCGGCATCGGCGACCGGGCCGAGGCCTGTGTCGAGGCGCTGGCCGGCCGGGAGCGCATCTCGTTCTGGCAGGCGCTGCGGCGGGCCGACGAGGCGCCCGCCATCGCCACCCGCTCGCTCAACCAGATCAAGGACTTCGTCGCGCTGCTCGACGAGCTGGGCGAGATGGTGGAGACGTCGACTCCGACCGAGCTGGTCGAGGCGATCCTGACCAAGAGCGGCTACCTCGCCGAGCTGGAGGCCTCCCGCGATCCGCAGGACGAGACCCGCATCGAGAACCTCCGCGAGCTCGAGTCCGTGGCGGCCGAGTTCGAGGAGCGCCTCGCGACGGGCATGCTCGGCGACGAGGGCCCGCAGACCGACGAGCGTCCCGCCGAGGGCCGGCTGGTGGAGTTCCTGGAGCAGGTCGCGCTCGTCGCGGACGCCGACCAGATCCCCGGCGGCAGCAACGGCGTCGTCCCCCCGGGCGAGCGGGCGCACGAGGGCGTCGTGACGCTGATGACGCTGCACACCGCGAAGGGCCTGGAGTTCCCCGTGGTGTTCCTCACCGGCATGGAGGACGGCGTCTTCCCGCACCTGCGCTCGCTCGGCGACCCCAAGCAGCTGGAGGAGGAGCGGCGGCTCGCGTACGTCGGGATCACCCGCGCCCGCCGGCGGCTCTACGTCTCCCGCGCGACGATGCGCAGCTCGTGGGGCGCGCCGTCCTACAACCCCGCGTCACGTTTCCTCACCGAGATCCCCGAGACGCTGGTCGAGTGGGAGCGGTCCGAGAGCGCGAGCGCCCCGGCGATGGCGTCGGTCGCCCAGCGGCCCGGCGTGCGCTCGCCCGGCAACCGCGCGGTGCCCGCCCTGGCGACCGGCGATCGCGTGGTCCACGACGCCTTCGGGCTCGGCACCGTCGTGACCGTGGACGGAGCGGGCGAGAAGGCCGCCGCCACGGTTGACTTCGGCGGTGACTATGGTGTCAAGCGCTTCGTGCTTCGGTACGCGCCGATCCAGAAACTCTGACCAGGTTGCATGGTTCGGATGGCCGAAAGCGGGCGTCGACATGTTCCCGGTGGCCCTGCATGATGCACGTGGGAGCATCCTGCGGCCCTGTATGGGAGGAAAATGGGGCGGTTCGTGCGGCGTTTTCTCGCCGCGATCGTCTTCACCGTGACCACCGTCTGGTTCGCCTCGTCGGCTTGGGCCGCTGAAGCGGGCACGGTCACGCCTCTGACCGCCGCCGGGACGACCACGTCGGCTCCCGGCACCGTCCCCGCCTACCGCCCGGCGGCCGCCTCGCCGCGCCTGGTCGTCTGCCGTACCGGCGCCTCGCTGACCGGCCTGGCCCGCGAGCTCGCGGCCGAGTGCCGGTACCACGAGATCCAGGCCGCCGTCGACGCCGTACGCTCACCGGGCACCACGATCTACGTGCTGCCCGGCACCTACCACGAGCCGTCCTCGCTCCGCGCGCCGAAGGGCCGGTGCGCCTCGTTGGACGACGCCACGCCCCTGTCGTACGACGACCAGCGCGCCTGCCCCCACCTGCAGAGCCTGATCAGCGTCACCGGCCAGCCCGGCCTGCAGATCGAAGGCGTCGGCGGTTCGGTGATCATCGAGGGCAAGAAGCAGGTCGGCGTCCGCGCCGAGCGGGCGAACGGCTTCTACCTGCGCGGCGTGACCGTCCGCGGCTTCACCGAAGACGGCGTGAGTGTCAGCGAGACCGACGGGTTCACCCTCGACCACGTCACCGGCCTGGCCAACGGCGGGCACGGGCTCGCGGCCTACACCTCCGACCACGGGTTGATCACCGACTGCTCGGCGTCCGGCAACGGCGACGCCGGCATCGCCACGGCGTCGGCCGCCGACCAGCGGGGCGGCCGGCTGTCCGTCGAGATCCGGCGCTGCGCGTCGTACGGCAACCTGATCGGCTACTCCGGCACGGCCGGCGACTCGGTGTACGTCCACGACAACACCTTCAACGGCAACTCCACCGGGGCGATGCTGGACAGCAGCGTGCAGGCCGTCGGCATGCCGCAGAACCACGCGATGTTCGTGGCCAACCGGGTCTTCGGCAACAACGCGGACTTCTACCACGACTGCCACGCGCGCTGCCCGCGCCGCGCGGTCCCGGTGGGCACCGGCATGCTGCTCGCGGGCGGTGACGAGAACACCTACGCGAGCAACATGGTCTACGACAACTGGCGGTACGGCTTCGCCCAGTACTGGATCCCGGCGAGCCGCCGGGGCGAGACCGACCCGGCCAAGGCGCGCGACACCTCCCACGGCAACCGCTACGTCGGCAACCTCACGGGCGTCACGCCGGAGGGCACCGCCGCCCCGAACGGCGTCGACTTCTGGTGGGACGAGCAGGGCGACCGCAACTGCTGGCAGAGCAACGCCTCGTCGCGGGGCTACCCGCGCAGCGACCCGGCGTCCCTGCCGACCTGCGACCACCCGTCGGCGGGCGGCCCGTACGCCCAGCAGGGCAACCCGGCCAAGACCGCCGTCGTGACGGCCTGCGCGGCGTACAGGCCGGGCCGGCCGGTCCCGAAGGGCTGCGACTGGCTGGCGACCCCGGCCCGACCCGCCCCCTGAGCCGTACTCAGCCGATCGTCACGACGACTGACGTGCCGTGCCCGGTCGGGCTGGTGATCTGCAGGATGCCGCCCAGCGCCTCGACACGGTCGCGGAGACCGGTGAGGCCGGAGCCCCGCGTGGGATCGGCTCCTCCGACGCCGTCGTCGCGGACCGCCAAGCGGACCTGGCTGTCCTGTTTGGCGAGGTCGACGCTCACCGTCGACGCGTTCGCGTGTTTCAGCACGTTCGTCAGCGCCTCGGACACCACGTAGTACAGGCTCACCTCGATCTCCTCGTCGAGCCGCCGGTCGGCGTCGATGTGGAGCTCGACGGGCACCGGGGACCGGGCCACGAGCTGCGTGAGCGCCGCGTCCAGTCCACGTGCCGCCAGCGTCGGCGGGCGCAGGCCCACGGACACTTCGCGGAGCTCGTCGATGGTGCCCGTCAGGTCCTGGACGGCCTCGGACAGCCGCCGCCGGAGTTCTTCGTTCCCCGGCGGCACGCTCTCCTCCGCCTCGCGGAGCCGGAGCGCGAGGGAGATCAGGTGCTGTTGGGCTCCGTCGTGCAGGTCGCGCTCGATCCGGCGCCGGGTCGCGTCGGCGCTGGTGACAAGGCGGGCGCGGGAGGCGATGAGCTCGCAGCGCGTCTTGGCCTGGATGATCGCGCAGTTGAGGAGCTCGACGAACTTGCCCATGCGCTCCTCGACGTCGCCCTTCGGCGGCTCGGCGCCGAGGTACAGGGCCGTCATCGTGCCCCAGAGGTGATCGTCGACGATGACGGGGCAGGCCACGACGTGACCGATCCGGTGCTCCCGGTGCCAGCCGCCGATGTCGCTGTTGATCGTCGCGCTCGCGCGGCTGCTCGGCCGGTGCCCCCGCAGCACCGCGGCCGACGGGGTGTCGTCACCGAGCGTCCAGCGCCCGCCGAAGGGCGGCCCGATGTCGGGCGTGCCGGGAGCGCGCCAGAACGCCATGATCGACATCGTCCGGTCGCCCTCGTACCGGTTGATCGCGGTGTAGTCGGCCTTGATCAGGCCGCCGAGCGCGCAGGCGGCCGCGTTGAAGATCACCGACGGCGAGGCGCCCCGCGCGACCAGAGTCGCGACATGTTGCAGCGCACCCCGCTCTTCGGCGAGCCGCCGCACCTCACCACAGTTGGAGTGGTCGGTGACGCTCATGCCCACCCCTCTGCCTGTCGGTGCCGGTTCGGTCGCACGAATGGCCTCACTCTAGGAACGATTTCGCTGTGTAGACAAGTCGGGCACAGTGAGTGATCATCGCAGGCCGGTCGATGTACCGCGGACGCGGTATACGGGGTGGCCCGGCGGGCTGACGTGCCGCCGGAAGCGGGCGTTTACCGTGTGCTCGGTGCCGGGCCCGGGTGCGTACGGTGAGGTGGTGAGCGTGGGAGGCGACCAGGCGTGGTGGCGGCGGTACCCCCGGGTCGTCGACGTGGCCGTGGTGCTCGTCGCGTTGTTCCTGACCCTGGGGATGATGCGGTTCGCCGGCCGCCCGCCGACCAGACGGGTGCTGGGACCGGTGGACTACGGGTACGCCGCGGCGGCCTGTGCCGTGCTGCTCGTGCGGCGACGGTGGCCGGTGGGCGTGCTGGTCGTCACCGTGCTGCTGGCGGTGGCGCACGGCGCGATGAGGGAGCACGGGCCGCAGTTCCTGCCCGGGCAGGTCGCTCTCTACACGATCGCCGTCGCGCGGGGCGGCCGGGCGGGCCTGGTGGCGAGACCGTACGGTCGGTGGAGCGGACGCGGAGTCCGCGGGAGGTGTTGACCACCACGGCGGGCGCCCCGCCGACCTCGGCCACCTCGATGCGGGGCGTGGCGAACCACCGCTCGTACCCGATCGACAGGAACCCGCCGTCCTGGCCGTCGGACAGGCGGTACACATCGGTGTCGTCGCAGGTGAGCCCCGTGGAGTAGGAGAGCTCCTCGGTGACCGCCACCCGGACGGGGTCACCGGGAAGAACCGCGGTCGCGCCGGCCAGGACCGGGGCCTCGCCCGGTGCGTCGCGAAGATCGCGCTGCCAGAGCGTACGCCAGTGCATTTCTCAGGCAGCCGGAGCCGGCTTCAGGGTAAAGGGTGCCACCCCTTGGTGCACGGCCCCCTCCGCGATCTCGAAGTTGCCCTGGACCTTGTAGGCGCCATGGACCCACGAAAAACCGCTCCAGGCGGCGCTCTCCGGCAGAATCTCGACCAGGATGGCGGCGCATTTGTCGCTGGTCGGTTCCTCTCCCGCCGCCAGCTTCTCGGTGCAACTCGTCCACAAAGTGAAGGTCGCGCCGTCTTCCGCATGGGACGCGTCGTACGGTTGACCTTGCCCGTCCTGAGGAACGATGGCCTCGTCCAGGTCCGCCAGGATGTACACCCTCTTGCCATTGTTGGCTTCGAGGAACTTCTGGAACTTCTGGCCGGGACCCCAGTTCGCGATCGGTTCGCGATACGAGGGCCTGGGCTGACTTGTCACCACCGTTCTCGTCGCGGCCGGCGGCTTCGGCGATCCCTTGCCGTTCGGGCGCAGGGCGACGATGGCGAGGATGACGACGGCGACCATCGCCACCGCGGACAGGGGAATGACGATCGCCGACCGTCTCCGGCCGTTACGGCGAACCGGCGCGGCAGGTGGAGCCGGCGCGGCGTTAGCCGGGAAGAACGAGGTCGGCCCCGCCGGCGCCGCCATCGTGCCGAGGACCGTGTTCGCGTCGGGCCGGGCTTCGGCGGCCGGGGCGAGCGCGGCCGACAGCAGGGGACGCAGTTCGTCCGGCACGCCGTCGAGGTCGGCCGCTCCCCGGTAGGTTCGCAGGGCGACCGCCTGCACTCCGCCCCCGCCGAAGGCCGGTCGCCCGGTCGCCGCGTAGGCCACGGTCGCGCCCCAGGCGAAGATGTCGGCGGGTGGGCCCGCCGTTCCGCCTTCGAGCACTTCCGGCGCCATGTAGCCGAGCGTCCCGATGGCACCGCCGTCCTGCGTGATGCGGGTCGCGTCGTGCTCCTGGGCGATCCCGAAATCGATCACGACCGGGTCGTCGTCGACCACCATCACATTGGCCGGCTTGAGATCACGGTGGACGTGGCCGGCGGCATGGATCGCGACGAGGGCCTCGGCGACTCCGCGCGCTATTCGCCGCAGTCTGTCTCCCCGCAAAGGACCGTCCGACTTGACGACGTCGTGCAGGGTCCGGCCCTGCACATAGCCGGTGACCAGGTACGGGGGAACAACGTCCAAATCCGCGTCGATGAGCTGCGCCACCCGCGGACTGCGAATTCGCCGCATCGCCGCGACCTCGCGCCGAAGCCGCTCCCGCATGCCGTCGTCATAGGCGATGGAAGGGTGGAGTTGTTTGAGTGCGACAGTCCGTCCTTCGGGGTCGAGGGCGAGGAAGACCCGGCCCATCCCGCCGGCGGCCAGATGGGACTGCGGACGGTACTTTCCGATGGCCTCCGGCAAATCTTCGCTGCGCAATTCCACACTCCCCACTCGGTGCCGCGACTATATTGATCGCAGACCGGACCGGGCGCAACGCAGAACTCCCCCGGTGAAAATCGATGGTGGAGGCCGCGTGTCCCCATTCCGACCGGCCGTCCTGGTCGCCGTGGTGACCCTCGCCTGCCTGTCGACCGCCTGCCGGTCCGGGGACGAGAGCGCGAAGGCGGACACTCCCGCTCGGCCGACCGCCACCGCCCCGACCCGGGCGCCCGCCTCCCCGACCGCCGTGGCGTCGCCCACCTGCCCGTCGCGCGCCGAGATCGCCGACGCCGTCTCGTCGGCGGACCATTCCACCGGCGTCATCGTCTCCACCAAGGTGGTGTGCCAGGACGGCTGGGCGACCGTTCCCATGCGATATCCGGGGTCCGACCCGGCGCGTGCCGTGGTCCGCATGCAGAACGGCGAACTGCGCCTCGTGACCTACGGGACCGACGGCCTGTGCGGCAACCCGAAGATGAAGAACGCGCCCGCCGAGATCAAGAAGGCCCTGGGCCCCTACTGCTGAGCGGACGGCTCTCAGACGAGGCGGCGGGCGGCGGCCCAGCGGGAGAGCTCGTGCCGGTTGGACAGCTGGAGTTTGCGCAGCACGCTGCTCACATGGGTCTCGACGGTCTTGACCGAGATGAACAGCTCCTTGGCGATCTCCTTGTACGCATAGCCGCGGGCGATCAGGCGCAGCACCTCGCGTTCGCGCTGGGTGAGCTGGTCCAGCTCCGGGTCGATGGCCGGCACGTCGGCGGCGGCGAAGGCGTCCAGGACGAAGCCCGCCAGCCGCGGCGAGAACACCGCGTCGCCCTCGGCCACCCGCTCGATCGCCTGGGTCAGCTCGCCCCCGGATATCGTCTTGGTGACATAGCCGCGGGCGCCGCCGCGTACGACGCCGATGACGTCCTCGGCGGCGTCGGACACCGACAGGGCGAGGAACCGCGTCTCCGACGGCAGCACCCGGCGGAGCACCTCGACGCCACCGCCGCCGGGCAGGTGCACGTCCAGCAGGACGACGTCCGGCTCCGCCGCCTTGATCACTTCGACCGCCTCGTCGACGTCGCCGGCCTCACCGACGATCTCCACGGACTCGCCCAGCTCGGCCTTTACCCCGCTCCGGAACATCTGATGGTCATCGACCAGTACCACGCGCGTCATCGAGTCTCTCGCTTCACCTAGGGTTACGCCGCATCTCAAGTCGGACCTCCGTGCCGTCGCCCGGGGCCGTACGGATCTCGGCCTTGCCGCCGTTGCGCTCCATCCGGCCGATGATGGACTCTCTCAGGCCCATCCGGTCGTGCGGGATGGCGTCCAGGTCGAAGCCGCGGCCCCGGTCCCGTACGAAGATCGACACATCGTCGCCGGCCACCTCGGCGTAGACCGACACCGACGACGTACGGCCCTGGTCGCCCGGCTCTCCGTCCGCGTACTTGGCGGCATTGACCATGGCCTCGCGTGCGGCCTGGAGCATCGCGCCCAGGCGGTCGTCCAGAGGGCAGTCGCCCACGCACACCACCTCGATCGGCATGCCGTGGTGGTCCTCGACCTCGGCGGCGGCCTTGCGCACGGCGGCGGCCAGGTGCTGTTCGGCGTCGGCCTTGGGCTCGTACAGCCAGGCGCGCAGGTCGCGTTCCTGCGACCGCGCCAGCCGCTGCACCTCCCGCGGGTCGTTCGCACTGCGCTGGATCAGCGTGAGGGTGTGCAGGACGGAGTCGTGCACGTGCGCGGCGACCTCGGCGCGCTCCTGCGAGCGGATGCGTTCGCGGCGCTCGGCGTCCAGGTCGCGCCACATCCGCAGCAGCCACGGCGCGACGACGACGGCGACACCGGCCAGGACGACGGTGGAGCCGAGCAGCACCTGCCCGGCCTGTCCGGGGTGGATCTTCTCGGCGAGGAACGCGACGAGCCCGGCGATCACCAGCAGCGTCCCGATGACGCTGCGCAGCCACATCGACTCGGAGCTGCGGACCCACCGGCGCCGGCGTTCCGGGTCGGCCTGCTGCCAGATGATCCCGACACCGATGCCGCCCGCGACGATCGGCCACACGGCCCAGTTCAGCGCGCCCGCACCCCACGTGAACAGGCACAGCCCCACGACCAGCGCCGCGTACGCGAAGAGCTGCCCGATGTTGCGTGGGCCCGCGGGCTCGTCGCGCTGCGGCACCAGCAGCCAGAGCGCGACGTAGGCGACGACGCCCACGCCGGCGGCCAGCAGCACGGCGAACGCCACGCGTACGACGATCACCTCCAGGCCGAGATGCCCGGCCAGTCCGGAGCACACGCCACCGACGAGCCGCTGGCCGACCCGTCGTTCGAGGCGGGCGGGGACCTGCTGCGCGGTCTCCCCGCCGGGCGTTTCGGACACAAGGAGATGGTCACACGTTCCGTGCCGCTCTCGCATCGGGGAGGGCCCTGGGAGATCCCGGAGGTCCTCAGGGACGAGTCAGGGTCCTCCCGGATGGTGGCCGCGACAGAGGCACGAGACGATATAACGCATGAACGAGGACAGCGCCGAGACGCCCGGCTCCCCGCCGCGGCGGCTCCTCCGCTCCCAGGAGGGCCGTCTGATCACGGGAGTGTGCGCCGGCCTCGCTCGTTATACGCGCATCGACGCCATCGTGTTCCGGGTCGGGTTCGCGCTGCTGGTCATCACCACCGGTGTCGGCATCCTGCTCTACATCGCGGCCTTCCTGCTCATGGGAGCCCCCGACGGCGGGCCCTCATGGGTCGAGCGGACCGGCAAACGCCTGTTCGACGGCGACACCGCGCTGGCGCTGCTCGGCGCGGGGCTGGGCGCCGGCATGCTGGTCGGCGTCGTGAACAGCTGGGGGTCCGGCGAGGCGCTGTGCGTCGTCGTGGTGTTCGGCCTGGCGCTGCTCGTGGCCCGGTCGCGCGGCGTCGATCTCGCCCAGACCGCACGAAACCTGCCGGACCGCCTCAAGGGCCACCCGCTGGGCTCCTGGACGCCGCCCCCGTCACCGCCGCCGACGTACGCGATGTCGGACGGCATGATCGACCTCGCCCGCCTCGGCCGCCGCACCGACGGTTACGCGGCCGGCCCGTACGCGCCGCCGGCCCCGGAGAGCACCACCCAGCCGCTCGGCACCGACCGGTTCCCCGCGGGCCCGTACGCCCCCGGCAGCGTCCCGCCGCCGCCTGCTCCGTGCTCCCCGCACCGGCCGTCGTACCTGACGGCGCTCACCCTGCTGACCGCCGCGCTGGTCGCCGCCGCGCTCTACGCCGGTTTCGGTCACCGCCCGCACTTCAGCGGCCTCCAGATCGTCATCGCCGGGGCGCTCATCGTCGTCGCCGTCGGCCTCCTCCTCGGTTCCTGGTTCGGCCGGGTCCGCAAGCTCGTTCTCGTTGGAGCGATCATGTCTCTCGCCCTCGCATCCACCTCGATCGCCGGTAACTCCACGGTCGCGCGCCGCACCCACCACATGGTGTGGCGCCCGGCGGTCGCCTCCCAGGCCGAGCAGACCCACAAGGTCTTCGTCGGGCAGGGCGTGGTCGACCTGACGGACGTGCCGCTGTCGCCGGGCCAGCGGCTCCAGGTCAACGCCGAGGTGACGCTCGGGGTGCTGGCGGTCAAGGTGCCGAGCACGGCCCGCATCGAGGTGGACGGCCACGCCTACCTGGGCGACATCACGGTGGACCGCCAGGTGACGAGCGGCCCGGGCGCCCGCGTCCACCGCGTGCTGGACCCGGAGGGCGGCACCCCCGCGACGGCGACGATCGCGCTGCGCATCCGCAGCAAGGTCGGCGACATGGAGGTCGTGCGTGTTCCGGCATAGGTTCGACCCGTCGTCGCTGGTCGCGGGCCTGCTGTTCCTGACGGTCGCGGGCCGCTACCTGGCCGAGGGCCTCGGCGGCCACCCCGTGTCGTTCCCCTGGGCGGCGCCGTTCGTGCTGGGCTCCATCGTCCTGATCGTCGTCCTGCGCATGATCTTCCGCTCCCGCCGCCGCGAGCAGTGACTGGTAGGACAGTAGCCATGAGTGAATGGCAGCTGTCTGAGACTTTCCGCAGCACGTCGGGTGATGTCCGGTGGGACCACCTCGGAGAGCCCGGCCGGTCTCCGGTCGTGCTGCTCCACGGCACCCCCTTCTCCTCGTACGTCTGGCGCGCCGTCGCCCGCGCGCTCGCCCGCGACTACCAGGTGTTCGTGTGGGACATGCCCGGTTACGGCGCGTCGGAGAAGTTCGCCGGCCAGGATGTGTCTCTGGCCGCCCAGGGCCGGGTCTTCACCGAGATCCTGACGCACTGGGGCATGGAAGAACCGCTGGTGGTCGCCCACGACTTCGGTGGTGCCATCTCCTTGCGGGCGCATCTGCTGCACGGTGTTCGCTACCGCGCGCTCGCTCTGGTCGACCCGGTCGCGCTGGCCCCGTGGGGTTCCCCGTTCTTCCGGCTCGTCGGCTCGCACTCCGAGGTCTTCGAAGCGCTGCCGCCCGCGCTGCACCGCGCCCTCGTGCGCGAGTACGTCAGCTCGGCCAGCAGCCCCGGCCTGCACCCCGCCGTCCTCGACCGGCTCGTCCAGCCCTGGCTCGGCGACCCCGGCCAGGCGGCCTTCTATCGTCAGATCGCCCAGGCCGACCAGCTCCACACCGACGAAGTCCAGGATCAGTACGGGAGGATCGACCTCCCGACGCTGGTGTGCTGGGGCCAAGACGACACCTGGATCCCCGTGGCGAAAGGACCGGAACTCGCCGCCCGCATCCCGGGCGCGCGGCTGGAAACGATCGCCGGCGCGGGGCACCTCGTCCAAGAGGACGCGCCGGCCGAACTCACCGCTGCTCTTGTCGCCTTCCTCCGGCAGCTGAGCTGACCCGGGTACGGCCCCTCACGGAGGAGGGGCCGTAGCGGTGGAGGGAACGTTCAGTCGCGGCTCTCGATGACGGCGACCTCGACGCAGTCGCCGCCGTTCTCACCGCTGCACGCCGACTTACGCCAGTCGAGATTCGTCACGTCCATCTTTCCTCAATCACCTTTTTGATCAGGTCGAGGGACTCCTGCTGCGGAAGGGCGAACGTCCTAATGGCTACTTGCAGCGTCAGCCGAGGCCCTACGGACGCCGCAAGGTGTTCGAGTTGACCGCACGTCGCCTCTTTCCCCCGCGCTCTCGGTAGAGCACCGCCTCATCCAGCACGACGTGCACCATCGGTGGATTTTCCCTGGCAAGGATGTTCCGCCGTTCCATTCGCGCCCGAACGGCCTCCTCATCACCGTTGAGGAGCGCACGCGCGTACTCCGGCGTCTGGAGTAGGCCAGGGACCGACGCCAGTCACCTACAATTTTAATCGGCCCGAGAATGCTCGGAATTAATTCCCGGCAATACTTTTTGGTATGTTCAACCGAGTCCTTGACCGATACGCTGGTGGACGGTCATGTCGAGAGACGGCATGAGGAGAGGGCTGAAGATGAAGTTCGGCATCCTGTTCCGTCCTCAGGACCCGTCCGGCGGGGCGAACCTCGTCGGGCGGTGGCAGGAGATCCTGGCCGCGGCCAGGATCTCCGAACAGGCGGGCTTCGACGGCCTCTTCGTGCCGGAACACCACATGATGCCCGACGGCTACCCGCCCTCACCGTGGGCGGCGCTCGGGGCGCTGGCCGCCATCACCGAGCGCGTCGAGATCGGCACGACGATCCACCTGCTGCCGTTCGAGCACCCGATCCACGTCGCCGAGCACGGGGCGATGGTCGACATCATCTCGGGCGGCCGGCTGCGACTGGGCTGCGGGCTGGGAAACTTCCCGTCCGAGTTCGAGCTGTACGGGATCGACCCCGCCTCCCAGGTGTCGCGCTTCGAGGAGTGCATCGAGATCGTCCAGCGCGCATGGGCCGGGGAGGAGATCGACTTCCACGGTAGGCACTTCGACATCAAGGGCCGGGTGACCCCACGACCGGTGGGCGCGGAGCTTTGGCTGGGCGCGATGTCGGAACCCGGCGTACGCCGAGCGGCCCGCTTCGGCTGCCCCTGGCCGACCGATCCACTGCACAACATCGACGTCATGAGGCACTGGGCGGAGGTGTACCGAAACGCCGGCGAGGAGTACGGCACCTCCCCCGAGCTGGGCGTCAACCTGCTACGCGACGGCTGGGTCGCCGACTCTTTGGCCGACGTCGAACGCACCTGGTGGCCGCACGTCCGCGCCGACCACTGGTTCTACTTCAAGGAGGTCCCGCGCTGGGTGGCCGACCGCGAGCCGTTCCTCCAGGACGTAACGAGAGAGGAAGACTTCAAGTTCGCCCAGCACCGCATCGACCGCCTGATCGTCGGCAACCCGGACGAGTGTGTCGCCTCGATCCGCGCCTTCCAGGAGGCACTCGACCCGAACTACCTCATCATGACCTTCCGCATGGCGTCAGGCCCGAACCACCAGCAGGAACTGGAGTGCATCCGCCGCTTCGGCGCGGAGGTCATCCCCGCGTTCCGACCCTAGATTTCCCCGAGACGAAGTAGGCACCCCCGAGCAGGGCTTACCGGACGGATCAGTCGAATATGTCCGTCACGGAGTTAGCGACGACAGCACGCTTGAGCCACATGTCCAGCTGCTCCATGTCGGTGCAGCTGTGAATACGGGCACGAACGTCTTCGGTCACTTCGATCTGCCGGGCGGCCAAGATCGCCAGGATCGACTTGGCCTCCCCCTTGGCCTCCCCTTCCTGCAGACCGTCGGCTTTACCCCGGCCGTAGTGCTCCTTGGCGAACGGGCTGAAAACAGGCCAATCCGTTGATGCCATGATCTTCCTTAGGATGTTTTGAGCCTCGGGCGTGGCCATAACGTATGCGTATTCAGAGTAATACACACCGTGTTCGCTGTCCTCCACGGCCTTCAGGGCGTACGCGAAGGTCCTGAGTACCTCCTGGTTCCGGCCATGGACCATTACCCCCAGCGCGGCGAGTTCGGGATGGGCGGCGGCCACCTCAAGATCGGTGATTACCGGAACCTGTTTCGGCCCCAGCACCACGGCTCGGAGGACGAAGCCGGGCAGGGTGGTTTCGATCGGCTCGGCATACCAGGCCGCGACGTCCACGTCAGGACAGACGCACAGCACCGTCACAGGGCATCTCAGCATCAGCCACAGTGCCGCGGCGTAGCGAGGTAACTGCCGACGCTTCGCCTCGGTCTTCTCCTGCTGGACTTCCACGATGATCCCGTGCACCGGCTCCTGCGGGGAGCCGACGACGATCACCGTGTCGGGCTGGAAGTCTTTAGAGGGCCGGTCATTGAAGTCGTTGCTCTCCACGCGCACCGGCCGGTCGATCGGCACGTCGACGCCCATCACATCGTGAAGGATGTCGACGGCCAGCCGCGGATGGTCGCGGAAGAGTTGATTGATGATGTCGTGTTGGGGGGATGGAACGTCACAGGACGTTACCTTAAGAGCACCTAACGTGACGACCATTTAGGGAAAAGAACAACACTCCACAGCACCTTTCCCGTGTAATCGCGCAGATTCGCGGTCAATTCGCCCGACTCGCCATTAATGGCGATCTCGCCGAAGAACTATAGCCCTCCAGCGGTGAGGTGTTGGCCTGCGGCGGGGCCCACTGGAACTTCACCGTCGGGGCGGCGAGGGCGCGCAGGTTGTCGTCCAGCAGGTTGTACTTGTGCTGGCCGCGGTACTCCGCGAGGGTCTCGGCGACCTTCGCCTTCTCCGGCGAGGGGTCCGCGGGGCGGTGCCGAACGTGCCGGTGGCCGGGGCCGAGACCAGCGACGCGTGGTGCGGGTCGGCGGCCCGGACGCGGTAGTGGACCTGCGCGCCGGCGGGCACCGGGGCGAGCAGCGGGCCGCGCACCGTCGAGAGATGCCGGAAGTCCGGGCCGGCGCTGACGTCGATCGAGTCCCATAATCAACTCCCGTCTCGAAACCGCACCGATGTGGCGGCTGACGGCGTACGAGACCAGGACCGGAAATGGCCAACCGGTGAACTGTTCCAGGGGCACCGTACGGTTTGAGTGCTTCGTGCCTGGTAGGGGCGCTCGTCCGGCTTGACATGACCCCGTGACGGCTTACAGACTTCTTCCATGCCAGCGCGTACCTTCCTGACCGCCGACGTGGCGTCCCGCCACGCGGTCATCGCGCTGTGTCCTTCGTGTTGTCGCTGACCTGATCTTCGTCGTAGACGTCAGCCCGCGGCGTTCGGCCGCACTCCGAAGGACCCTTGATGAACTTCTCGGCCATTCCCGATCTCACCATGCAGAGCCCCGAGGCCGTCGACGGCCTCACCGTCGGCCGCCTGGCCGGCGTCGTCCGCGAGGTCGCGGCCCGGCCCGCGTACTGGTGGCACCTCGCCCGCTTCGACGGCACGCCCGTGCGGATCGCCGCCGCGAACGACCTGTGGCTGTCGGTCTGGCCGCCCGGCCACCACGCCGACCCGGGCGCCGCCGTGCTCACCGTCCTCGCCGGCGAGCTGTCCGAGCGGACGATCACCGACCAGGGCGTCGCCGAGCGCACGCTGCGGGCCAACCGCATCCGCGTGTACGGCGCCGACAACCCCCGTGAGCTGGTCAACCTCGGTCCCGGCTATGCCCTCAGTCTGCACGCGAACCGTGGATGAGCGTTGAGTGAACTCCACGGAGCAGACCGTGGAAAGCCGACATCGACCCCATAGCGTCGAGTCACATGGCGCGTCCCCTCTCCCTGATCGCCCTGGTGGCGAGCGTCGCCGCGATGTGCGCGACCATGGTGCTCGGCCCGTCGGACGCCGTACCGTTCTTCGGCTCGACCGGCCCGTTCCTCACGCTTCACGCCTCGCCGTCGCACGCGGTCGTGACCGCGCTGACCTGGTTCTCGGCGCTGAGCGCCGGGGCGGGCACGCTGGCCGGCCTGTACGCCCTGCGCCGCGGGCGCCTCGCCGGCCCGGGACGCCTGCTCGCCGCCGGCATCGTCACGGCCTGCGTGTTCGCGCTGCTGCCGCCGGCCGGCTCGGTGGACATCCTGAACTACGCGATCTACGGGCGGATCGCCGACCTCGGCCGTGACCCGTACGTCACGACGCCCTTCCTGCTGGCGCGTACCGGCGACCGGGTCGGCGTGCTGCTGCCGAGCGGCTGGCAGCGGGTGCCGACCGTGTACGGGCCGGTCACGACCGCGATCCAGTGGGCGGCGGCGCACGTCGGCGCCGGCTCGATGGCGCGGATCATCTTCCTGCTCAAGTGGGCGAACGCGGCGGCGTTCGCCGGCACCGCCGTCCTCCTCGACCGCCTCGCGGGTCCGGACCCGGTCCGCCGCGTCCGGGCCTGCATGCTGTGGACGGTCAACCCGATCATGCTGTTCTGGATGGTCGGCAGCGGGCACGCGGACGTGTTCGCGGTGTTCTTCCTGGTGCTGGCCCTGTGGCTGCTGCGCCGCCGGTCACTCTTGGGAATCCTCGGCGGCGCCGCCGGGGGCGCGGCCGTCGCGGTCAAGGCGTCCTTCCTGTTCCCGGCCGCCGCGCTGGTCGCCGTCGCCTGGTTCGGCCCGGCACGGATCAGGCGATCGGTGGCTACCGCGCTGGGCCTCCTGCTCGTCGCGGGTGGCGGCTACCTGCTGGCCGGACCGGCCGCCGTCCACTCGCTGCACACCCGCCTCGGCCGCAAGAAGGACCGGTACCTGCCGGTTCCGGACGTCATTCTCAATCACCACGGCCTGTACGCCGTGTGGATGGCGCTGCTGGCCGTGACGCTGACCGCGTTCCTGTGGTGGCGGTCGGGCCTGCCGTTCGCCCTGTGGCGCCGCGTGCCGGACACCGGCCTCCTGCCCGTCGCGGTGCTGGCGTTCGGCACGACACTCGTCTCGCCCCTGCAGTACCCCTGGTACGACGCGATGCTCCTGCCGCTGCTCGCCGCCCTCCCGCTGCGGCCGTACGCCCGGCTGGACGGGCCGCTCGTGGTCCGCGGCGTGATGCTGGCCGTGATGACGCTGCCCGGAGTGCGGGTGGACGGGTACCAGCACCTCGCCGTCCGCTGGCTGAACCTGGTGTGGCTGCTGGTCTTCGTCGTCACCGTCTGGCACGGCACCCGCCGCCGGCGGCCGAACCGGTGGCCGAGGTTCCGGCGGCGAACTTATCCCGTACCGGTGTCCACCGGCCGGGCGTCGGTGTGCAGGTTGGGTCTCCTCTCCAGGTACGCCTTGAGGTGGCGCAGTGTGGCGGCGATGTTGGCGCCGTTGACCCCGCCGCGGTTGGCGACGCCGGTGAACGCGATGCTGAAGGGGATGAACCAGCGCGGCACGCGCACCCAGCTGGTCTCGGTGACCTTGCAGCCGTCCGCCGTGGCCTCGATGTCGTACTGCCAGCGTGAGACGGGAACGTTGAACGGCGCCGTCACCTCGTAGGCGAAGCGCCGACCCGGATCGGCGTCCGTGATGCTGCAGGTGGTGGCCCAGCGACGCGGCCCGTTGCGGTTGTAGCCACGGAAGCGGGCGCCGACGGCGGGGGCGTTGACGCCGTCCAGCCAGCGGGCGCTGTAGGTCTCCTCGGCGAGGAGGGCCATGGACGGCGGATCGCTGATGACGCTGTACGCCTCGTCCGGTTCCGCCCCGATGGTCACCGTGCCCGTCGCCGCGGGGTCGGGGAATCGTGGTATGCGCATCCGGCCTCCTTCCTCATGTAAGCGGTGATTACATCAGGGCGACCGCCGCCGGTCAAGGTTCCTGACTCAGACCGCGGTGACGGCGGCCCCGAGGCTCGACCTCAATCGACCTTGGCGCACAGGTTGCCGCCGCGGAAGTCCCAGGTGTAGGAGTCGCTGGGGCAGGCGCCGTTGGTGAGCCCGGTGACCTGGAGTATGTAGTTGAATTCCTGCGGGACGGTGCTCTTGCCGCATTCCCACGAGGTCATCAGCCCGAAGGAGTTGATGGCGGGCCTGCCCTTCTTCGAGCCGTGGACCCCCAGGAAGCACTCACCGACGCGAAGCTGGCGTTCGAGGCAGAGGTTGACCGGCTTCCCCGTGCCGCGGTAGCTCCACGTCGCGTTCCCGTCGATGGGCTTGTCGTCGCAGGTGCCGTCCGTCACCCGGGTGACCCGCACGTAGGCGTCCGTACGGTCGCAGTCGACCGCACGCGGCAGGTCCTCGCTCCATTCGTCCCTCGCGTGCGGGTCCATGTACGCGTTCAGGCAGTCGCCGGCCGAGATGGCCGCGAACGCCTGGCCGGTGGGGTCCGGCGTCGGGGTCTCCTCATCGGACGACTGGGACTCGCTCGCCCGCGCGTCGCCCGAACCCGACGCGTCGTTCTTGTCCTGTTGGCTGACGACGAACCAGACGATCGCGGCGAGCAGCACCGCACCCACCAGGGCCGCCACCCCGTACACCGCTTGCTGCCGCGCGGGTTTGTTCGGCGGCGGAGACGAAGGTGGGAAATAGGGAGGGCCCTGCGGCGGAGGCGGGGGTGCGAACTGGGGCGGGACCGGCGGCGGCCCGGGAGCCTTCGCGTTCTCGTGGACGTCATCGGGGACGGTCGCGCCGGTCAGGGCGCTGGTCTCCGCCACCTGGGTGACGATCATCGTGTTGACGGGCTGGGGCAGCGACAGTCCCTCGCCGTCCACCAGCGCGGAGTAGTGGTCGAGGAACTCCCCGACGCCGGGCCGGTCGTCCGGGTCCTTCTCCAGGCCGGCCGCGATCAGGGGCAGCAGCGACGCGGGCACGCCCGTCAGGTCGGGCTCCTCGTTGACGATCCGGTAGCCGAGGGCGTCACCCGGCCCCTCGCCGAACGGTCCCCGGCCGGTGGCGGCGAACGCCAGCACCGCCGCCAGGCAGAACACGTCGCTGGCCGGTCCGACCTCGCGGCCGCGGAACTGCTCGGGCGACATGTACCCGGGCGTGCCGATCAGGGCGCTGCGGGTGGTCTGCGAGGTGGCGTCCAGCGCGCGGGCGATGCCGAAGTCGATGATCCGTGGGCCGTCCGAGGCGAGCAGCACGTTGCCGGGCTTGAGGTCCCGGTGGACCACCTCGCGGGCGTGGATCGCCGTCAGCCCCTCGGCCAGGCCCGCGCCGAGCGCCGCCACCGTCCGCTCGGGCAGCGCCCCGTGCTCGTCGACGGCCTCCTGCAGCGACGGACCGGCGATGTACTCCGTCACGAGCCACGGCGGATCGGCGTCGGTGTCGGCGTCCACCACCTGCGCGGTATGGAACCCGCCGACGCGCCGGGCCGCCGCGACCTCCTGCGTGAACCGCCGCCGGAACCGCATGTCGTCGGCGAAGTTGGGATGGACGATCTTGACCGCGACCGTACGGCCGCCCTGCGAGCGGCCCAGGTAGACCCGGCCCATCCCGCCGGCTCCGAGCCGTGCGAGCAGGAGGTACTGACCGACCCGCTGCGGATCACCCGGCTTGAGCGGTAGCAGCCTGCCGCTGGACACTCCGCGCACCCTCGCCTTCACACCAAGATCAGAGTCTTGACTCTCTCATGACGAGAAGACGGGAGAAAGCAGAACGGGCTACGCGTCGCCTCCGCGACCGCACCCCGTGACCGACGGCCCGAACGCGTTCAGCACCTGCTCGGCCAGCCCCTCCCCCTCGGACCGCGGCAGATAGCCATCGATGATCATCTGGGACAGCCCGTAGACCAGCGCCTGACCCGCGATGGCGATCATGATGGGGTCGCCGTCCGGGAGTTCGCCCGCCCGCTGGCCCGCCACGACGATGTCGCCCAGGGTCTGCTCCAGGCGGGACAGCCGGCCCCGGAGCTCGTCCGGCTGTTCGGCGCCGAAGACCCTCGATTTGATCAGCTCGAAACGGTGCGGATGCCGGATCGCGTACCGCACGAACCCCAGACCGTAGGCGTGCATCGCCGGACCCTGGGCGCTCGCGAGCGCCGCGGACTGCCATTCCTCGAAGTCGGCCAGGATCCGGTCCGTCACCGCCGTCAGCAGCGCCTGCCGGTCGCTGAAGTGCCGGAACGGGGCCCCCGGCGACACGCCGGCTCGGCGCGCGACCTCGCGCACGCTCACCTTGTCGAGCCCGCGTTCGTCCAGGAGGTCGAGCGCCGCCGCGACGAGAGCCGAGGGCAGGGAGCCGTGGTGGTAACCGGCGCGCTGACCGCTCTTGTCGTCCATGCGTGCAGTGCTACCACAGCCGGAACGAACGACAAGCCCGCGCCCGAATCGAAACGCCTCGTGGCGCCGCGGGACGGTCAAGTGAACGAGAGTGGTCGGTGATGATCCGGTGGCGACGTTGCGCCAGCTCTGGTCTACAGGGGGTGTTGAGGCTTACGTTGGCACCACCAGCCTCCTTGCCACAGGAGTTCGTGATGCCGCGTAGCCGCACCAGACGCATCCGCAAAGCCTCCGCGCGTATCCGCCGCAAGCATCGTTCCGGCGCACGCCGTACCCACAAGGTGGTCCTGCCCGAGCAGCCCGCCAAGGGCTGACCACCACCGCGACGCACTCCTCGTACGAAAGAGCGCCACCGCGACGCTCCCCTCTGCCACTTTCCTTCGACGAAGAAGGCAACGTCATGTGGCCGGCGCACAGACGCACCCGCGGACCTCCTGGATGCCTGGCACGCCCAGGTTCGCAAACAGTTCATCCAGGGAGGACGAATGCCGCGCGTGTCCATAGAGGTCGACGGAGTCAAATACGACGATGACGTCGAGCCGCGTCTTCTACTCGCCCACTATCTCCGTGACCGCCTCGGCAAGGTCGGGACGCCCATCGGCTGCGACACATCCAACTGCGGCGCGTGCACCGTCCTCCTCGACGGCATGAGCGTCAAGAGCTGCTCCGTCCTCGCCGTCCAGGCCGACGGGCAGGACGTCACCACCATCGAGGGTCTCGGCGACGGCCAGGGGCTGCACCCGCTCCAGCGCGCCTTCCACCAGGAGCACGCCCTCCAGTGCGGCTACTGCACCCCCGGCATGATCATGGCCGCGCTCGACCTGCTGCGGGAGAACCCCGACCCCTCCGACGAGGAGGTACGCGAGGGGCTCGAAGGCAATCTGTGCCGCTGTACGGGCTACCAGAACATCGTGCGAGCGGTGAGGCGAGCCGCCGGCGACCTCAGCCCGAAGCCGGCGCAGCAGGAGGCCACCCGATGACCGCCGCCCCCGAGATCGGCAGCGCCCGCCTGCGCTCCGAAGACGCCCGGCTGATCACCGGACGGACCAACTGGACCGACAACATCCAGCTGCCGGGCCTGCTCCACGCGGCGTTCCTGCGCAGCCCGGTCGCGCACGCGCGCATCACCGCGATCGACGTGAGCGAGGCCCGCGAGCGGCCCGGCGTGATCGCGGTCTTCACCGGCGCGGACCTGGCCGACGAGCAGGGCAGCCTGCCGTGCGCGTGGCCGGTCACCGAGGACATGGTGCTGCCGGACCATCCGCCGATCGCGGTGAGCGAGGTCCGGTACGTCGGCGAGCCGGTGGCCGTCGTGGTGGCCCGCGACCGGTACGCCGCCGCGGACGCGCTCGAGGCGATCGACGTCGACTACGAGTCCCTGCCCGCCGTGCTGGACATGGAGTCGGCGGTCAGGGAGGGCGCCGACCTCGTCCACGCCGACAAGGGCACGAACAAGTCCTACGAGTGGGTCTTCGAGGCGGGTGACATCGACGCGGCCTTCCGTGACGCGCCGGTCGTCATCGAACGCCGGTACGTCCAGCAGCGGCTGATCCCGACCGCGATGGAGCCGCGCGCGGTGGTCTGCTCGGCCGTGGGCGACGAGTACACCCTGTGGTCGGCGACGCAGATCCCGCACATCCTGCGGCTGATGCTGGCCACCGTGACCGGCATCCCCGAGCACCGGCTCCGGGTCGTCGCGCCGGACGTCGGCGGCGGTTTCGGCTCCAAGCTCCAGGTGTACGGCGAGGAGGTGGCCTGCCTCCTGCTGACGAAACGGCTCGGCCGCCCGATCAAGTGGACCGAGTCGCGCAGCGAGGGCAACGCGACCGTCCACCACGGCCGCGACCAGATCCAGCGGCTGTCGCTGGCGGCCGACTCGGACGGGCGGATCCGCGGGCTCAAGGTCGACCTGCTCGCCGACATGGGCGCCTACCTGATGCTGGTCACGCCGGGCATCCCGCTGCTGGGCGCGTTCATGTTCAACGGCATCTACAAGATGGACGCCTACCACTTCAAGTGCGCCGGGATCTTCACCACCAAGACCCCGACCGACGCGTACCGGGGCGCCGGCCGGCCGGAGGCCACGTACGCGATCGAGCGGCTGATGGACGAGCTGGCCGGCGAGCTGTCCCTCGACCCGCTGGAGGTGCGCCGCCGTAACTGGATCAAGCACGAGGAGTTCCCGTACGAGACGATCGCCGGGCTGACCTATGACTCCGGCAACTACGAGGCCGCGACGGACAAGGCGCGGCAGCTGTTCCACTATGACGAGCTGCGCGCCGAACAGGCCGACCGGCGCGACCGCGGGGATCCCGTGCAGCTCGGCATCGGCGTCTCGACGTTCACCGAGATGTGCGGTCTCGCGCCGTCGCGGGTGCTCGGCTCGCTGTCGTACGGCGCGGGCGGCTGGGAGCACGCGTCCGTACGGGTGCTGCCGTCCGGCAAGGTCGAGGTGGTGACCGGCTCGTCGGCGCACGGGCAGGGGCACGAGACGGCGTGGGCGCAGATCACCGCCGACCGGCTGGGCGTGCCGTTCGAGGACGTACGCGTGCTGCACGGCGACACCGCCGTCTCGCCCAAGGGCATGGACACCTACGGCTCGCGGTCCCTCGCCGTCGGCGGCGTGGCGCTGTACAACGCCTGCGACAAGGTGATCGACAAGGCCCGCCGGATGGCCGCGCACCTGCTGGAGGCCGACGAGAAGGACATCGATTTCGAAGGAGGCGCGTTCTCCGTACGCGGCGTGCCCGACCAGTCGCGGACGCTGCAGGAGGTGTCGCTGGCCGCCTTCGCGGCGCACGACCTGCCCGAGGGCTTCGAGCCGTCGCTCGACTCCGACGCCACGCACGATCCGGACAACTTCTCCTTCCCGCACGGCACGCACCTGTGCGCCGCCGAGGTGGACACCGAGACCGGGTACGTCAAGATCCGCTCGTACGTCGCGGTGGACGACGTCGGCAAGGTGGTCAATCCGCTGATCGTCGAGGGCCAGGTGCACGGCGGCCTGGCGCAGGGCATCGCCCAGGCGCTGTACGAGGAGGCGGTCTACGACGCCGACGGCAACCTGACGACCACGACGATGGCCGACTACCTGCTCCCGGCGGCCTCGGACCTGCCGACGTTCACCACCGACCGCACCGAGACGCCGGCGACCACGAACCCGCTGGGCGTCAAGGGCGTCGGCGAGGCCGGCACGATCGCCTCCACGCCCGCCGTGGTGAACGCGATCGTCGACGCCCTCCGCCCGTACGGGGTGGACGACGTGCCGATGCCGTGCACGCCCGAACGCGTGTGGCGGGCCTTGCGCGGGGGTGGACCGGAACACTCGACGCGGCCCGGTGCGGGCGGCGGGCTCGGATCGGCCACCGAGGACAGCAGGAGTGAGGCATGATTCCCGGATCGTTCGACTATGTCCGGCCGTCGTCGCTGGATGAGGCGGTCTCGGCGCTGCGCGACGCCGGCGACGAGGGCAAGGTGATCGCGGGCGGGCAGAGCCTGCTGCCGCTGCTGCGCCTGCGGCTGGCGTTCCCCGAGGTGCTGATCGACGTCGCCTCGGTGCCGGAGCTGCACGGTGTGCGCGACGAGGGCTCCTCACTGCTGGTGGGCGCCATGACGACGCACTACGACGTGCTGCGCGATCCGCTGATCCGCGAGCACGCGCCCCTGGTCGCGGCGGCCACCTCGACCGTCGCCGACCCGGCCGTACGCCACCGGGGCACCTTCGGCGGCTCGCTCGCGCACGCGGACCCGGCGGGCGACCTGCCGGCGGTCGTGCTGGCGATGGACGGGGTGTTCGTCACGTCGTCGCGGGAGATCCCGGCGGCCGAGTTCTTCGCCGACTACCTGACCTCGACGCTCGAACCCGACGAGGTCCTGGTCGGCGTCCGCCTGCCGAAGGCCTTCGCCGGCTGGGGCTTCCACTACGAGAAGTTCCACCGGACGGCGCAGGCCTGGGCCATCGTCGGCGTCGCGTGCCTCGTCGACCGCTCGGGCGGCGAGGTCGCCGGAGCCCGGATCGGCCTGACCAACATGGGTTCGACGCCGGTACGCGCGTCAGCGGTGGAGGCGGCGGTCCGGGGCGGCGCGGCCGACCGGGAGGCGTTCCGCGCGGCGGCCGCAAGCGCCGCCGAGGGCACCAGCCCACCCAGCGACCTGCACGGATCCTCCGACTACCGCCGGCACCTCGCGACGGTCCTGACCGCACGTGCGCTGTCGGCGGCGGCCGGCGTCTAGAACTCGTCGCATGTTGGCTCCGCCGGCGCGGGGTATGCAGTCGTGCATACCCCGCGTCAGCGGAGCTTGGGGGCCCTCATAGGCTCCATCTGGGAGGATGTCCATGGAACTCGATCATGAATTCACCGTTCCCGTGCCCGTGGACCAGGCGTGGGCGGTCCTGCTCGACATCGAGCGGATCGCTCCGTGCATGCCCGGCGCGACACTCGACTCGGTCGACGGCGACGACTTCACGGGCCGGCTCAAGGTGAAGCTCGGGGCGATGACGATCACGTACAAGGGCTCGGCCCGCATCGCCGCGCGCGACGAGGACACCCACACGGTGTCCATCGAGGGCACCGGCAAGGAGGCGCGCGGCGCCGGAACGGCCAGCGCGAACGTCCAGGCACAGCTGCACGGCGAGGGCGACAGCACCCGGGTCACGGTGCACACCAAGCTCAACATCACCGGGCGTCCGGCGCAGTTCGGCCGCAACATCATGTCCGAGGTCGGCGGCAAGCTGGTCGGGCGGTTCGCGGACAACCTCGCCGAGGAGATCACACGGCCCGCAGAAGGCGCAGAGGCGCCCGAGGCCGCTCCGGCGGAGCCGCAGGCCGAGCCCGCGCCGAGCGGTGACGGCGCTCCGCAGCCCGCCGAGGCCGCGGAACCGCAGGCCGCACCCGCCGAGACCCCGCCGCAGCCGGCGGCGCAGCGGCCCGTCGCGGCGCGCGCGTCCAACGACGAGGCGATCAACCTGCTGGAGTTCGCGGGCCCCTCGATCGCCAAGCGGCTGGCACCCGTGGCGCTCGCCCTCGTGGGTCTGGTGGGCCTGTGGCGGATCGTTCGGCGCGTCCGGCGCAAGTGATCAGCTGAGTTGGCCGCCCGCGCCGGGCGGGGGCATCGGAGCCGGTGGCCGTCGGCTCGGCTACGCGGCCGCGCTCCGGCGGAATCGGGCCGGGGGCGATCCGCTCGCGAGACGGAAGGCCCGGCCGAAGGCCGACTCGGAGTGGTACCCGACGTTGGCGGCGACCGCGGCCACGGTGAGGTCGGTATCGGTGAGCAGATCGGCCGCGATCATCATGCGGATGTGGGTGAGGAAGGCGCCGACGGTCATCCCCGTGCGATGGGAGAAATGCCGGACGAACGTGGCCCGCGACATGCCGGCGATCTGCGCGAGATGTGCGATCGACCAGTCGGCGCCGGGCTCGCGGAGCAGGACGTCGATGACGCCACGGATCCGCTCGTCGTCGGCCGCGGTCCACAGTGCCGTGTCGGCCGGCCGCCGGTTCGACTTCCGTAGCACCATCGCGAGCAGGGCGCCGCAGAGGTAGGAGAGGATGGCGGCCGTGCCGGGCCCGTCGTTCTGCGCCTCGCGGCGCATGATCGTGCTCAGCATCCGCACGACCTCGGTCGCCTCGCCGGATTCGGCGAAGGAGACATGGATCGGGTCGGGGAGGCTCCGGAAGAGCATCGTGCCCGCGCCGGAACCGTACGAGTAATGTCCGCAGAACAGGTCGATCATCTCCTCGCCGGCCGGGCTGCGGATGGTGTCGAACGTCTCGCCCGGCGTCTCGACCGCTCTCTGAGCCCGTCCGGCGCCGGCCGTGCGGATGCGGTGGGGTTCGGCTCGCGGAAGCAGGACGACGTCACCGGGCCGTAGCTCGAGACGCCGGCCGGGGAGTTCGAGTGTGCAGGTGCCGTCAAGCAGCACGTGGAAGGGCACCTCGCCCTCGGCGTACTCGGACACGTCCATGACGGTCGTGCCGGCGAGGAGGCAACGCTTGTCCAGGCTCGCCTGAAGTCTCGCCATCTGGATAAGCCGACTGACAGTGTCCATGAGACGCTCGCGCGGGAAATTGAGACTCATACGCCTTGTTCGCTCAATCTTAGGCGACGAGGCTCGAGGTCATGGATGACAACCGACACCAGGGTCAAGAGCTCGCACCACAACTCGTGACCGAGCTGTCGCATGCGCTGCGCACACCCCTGACCTCGATACTCGTCTATGCCTGGCTGCTGGCCGACAACCCGCGCAAGAACCTCTCCGCCGAAGAGGTCGGCTTCGCCACCGGCATTCATCACGCCGGCTCCGCCATTCTCCATCAAATCGACCACATCCTCGATCGTGAAGCGCGCCGCCGTCACCGCCGGCCACGCCTTCGCCCTGGCACCGCCCCCGCTTGAACGGGAGGTCCGGGCGACACGCCCGGCCGAGGACCGTGCAAGGAGAACGTCGTGCTGAACGAGGACTCTGTCTTCGACGTGATCGTGCTCGGTGCGGGCCCGGCACGCCCGTCCGGCGGGTACCCGAGCGGCTCATCGTGATCGGCGGCGGCCCGTCGCCTGTGAGATGTCGCAGGCACTGCACGCCCTCGGCGCCAAGGAGACCACCGTCGCATGCGGGCGACCGAGGTGCCTGACGGCCGGCTGTACGCCGTCGGGGACGTCAACGGACGCAACCTGCTCACCCACATGGGCAAGCACCAGGCCCGCGTCTGCGGCGACGTGATCGTCGCCCGCGTCGGCGGCCGGCCCGACGACGGTCGACCTCCTGCCCGGAGCCATCATCGCGGTGACCGCCGAGGTCGCCCTGGATCGGCTCTGGCACGCCGTTCCGTCCTTCCCGGCCACGAGCGAGATCTGGCTGAACCTCCTGCAGGACTACGGCATGTGACGCCCGAGCTCATCGTGATCAGCTGAGAGAGTCGATCCAGCGCTCCAGCCGGCGGCCTTCGGCGGCCATCAGCTCCGGGTCCCGGAAGGTGTTGGTGAGCAGGGAGATCCCCTGATACGCGGCGAACAGGGCGACGGCGAGCTCCCGCGCGTCGTCGCGCCCCATCGCCGTGAACTGGCCCTCGATCCAGTCGATCAGCCGCCGCATGACGGCGGCGACCGTACGGTCGAGGCCGTCGGCGCGCTTGTCCAGTTCGGCGGCGAGGCTGCCCGTGGGGCAGCCGAACCGAGCGGCGACGTCGCGGCCGTCGACCCAGCCGCGTACGAGCGCCTTGAGCCGCTCCTCGGGCGAGGGCAGCCGGTCGAGTGCGGCGATCGTCTTCCGCAGGTGGTCCGCCTGCGTGTCGATCGCGGCCTCGACCAGTTGGTCCTTGGTCTTGAAGTAGTAGTAGACGTTGCCCACCGGGACGTCGGCCGCCTGCGCGATGTCCGCGAGCGTGGTCCGCTCGACGCCCTGCTCGTGCAGCACCCGGGCCGCCGCGCCCGCGAGCCGCTCCCGCTTGCCGGGCCCCCGCCCGGTTTTTGAGTCAGT
This sequence comes from Actinoallomurus iriomotensis, assembly GCF_030269445.1. Lineage (GTDB taxonomy): Bacteria > Actinomycetota > Actinomycetes > Streptosporangiales > Streptosporangiaceae > Actinoallomurus > Actinoallomurus iriomotensis. The sequence goes on along the minus strand of NZ_BSTJ01000006.1, from coordinate 180,830 downwards.
CACCCGACTAACTGTAGACGCGACCGGCCGGAGTCGGCTACGGTCTCAGTTAGTTGACTGACTAAGGAGCGATTCGATGATCGTGGTGACAGGGGCGACCGGAAACGTCGGCGCGGAGCTCGTACGGACGCTGGCCGCCGCCGGCGAACAGGTGAGGGCGGTCTCGCGCCGCCCCGCGGAGGTGCCCGGCGGCGTCCGGCACCAGGCGGCCGACCTCGCCGAACCCACCAGCCTGAAGACCGCCTTGGATGGCGCCGACGCCCTGTTCCTGCTCGTCGCCGGGGAGGATCCGCGGGGCGTGCTCGAGGTCGCCGCGGCGGGCGGCGTACGGCGGGTGGTCCTGCTGTCCTCTCAGGGCGCGGGCACCCGGCCGGGCGGCTACCGCCACCCGGTGACCTTCGAGACGGCCGTACGCGCGTCGGGCCTCGAATGGACGATCCTGCGGCCGGGCGCATTCCACTCCAACGCGTACGCGTGGGCCGAGCCGATCCGCACGAACCGGGTCGCCGCCGCGCCGTTCGCGGACGTCGGCCTGCCGAGCATCGATCCGGCCGACATCGCCGAGGTCGCCGCCGCGGTCCTGCGGGAGCCGGGCCACGAGGGCCGCACCTACGTGCTCACCGGCCCGGCCGCGATCACTCCACGCGAACGGGCGGCGGCGATCGCCGAGGCGCTGGGCGAGCCGGTGCGGTTCGTCGAGCAGACCCGCGACGAGGCCCGCGCGCAGATGCTGGGGTTCATGCCCGAGCCGGTCGTCGAGCCGACGCTCACCATCCTCGGCGATCCGACCGCCGCCGAGCAGGAGGTGAGCCCGGCCGTCGAGCAGATCCTCGGCCGCCCGCCGCGCACCTTCGCCGACTGGGCGCGGCGGAACGTCGCGGCCTTCCGGTGACCCGCGACCCGCTGGAGGACTTCCTCGCCCGGCCGCACGTCGCCACCTTGACGACGCTGCGGCCCGGCGGGTCGCCCCATGTGGTGGCCGTCCGCTTCACCTGGGACGGCGCCGCGCGCATGGCCCGCGTCCTGACGGTGGGGTCCTCGCGCAAGGCCCGCAACCTGGTGGCGGGCGGCCGCGCCGCCCTCTGCCAGGTGGCCGGTTTCCGCTGGGTCACTCTCGAAGGCACCGCCACCGTGTCGGCGGCCCCGGCGCGGGTGGCCGAGGGCGTACGCCGCTACGCCGAACGCTACGGATCGCCGCCGCCCGACCCGCCCGGCCGGGTCGTGATCGAGATCGCGGTCGACCACGTGATGAGACTCAACCTTTGAAAGGCCCTCATGCCCATCCAGCGAGTACTCGACTCCACGATCTTCTATCGGGACACAGGCGACGGCGCGCCCGTCGTCTTCCTGCACGGCAACCCCACCTCCTCCCACCTGTGGCGCGACGTCATCCCGGCCGTGCCGGGGCGGCGGCTCGCGCCCGACCTGATCGGCATGGGCGAGTCCGGCAAGCCCGCCATCGGCTACTCCTTCGCCGACCACGCGCGGTACCTGGACGCCTGGTTCGACGCGCTCGCCCTCGACGAGGTGATCCTGGTCGGGCACGACTGGGGCGGCGCGCTCGCCTTCGACTGGGCCGCCCGGCATCCGGAGCGGGTGCGCGGCATCGCGGTCACCGAGACCATCGTCAAGCCCATGGCCTGGGAGGAGTTCCCCGAGGCCGGCCGGGCGCTGTTCGAGGCGATCAAGAGCGACCGGGGCGAGGTCATGATGCTCGACGACAACGCCTTCATCGAGATGCTCCCCGGCAGCGTCGCCACCCCGCTCGCCGAGGACGACATCGCCGCCTACCGCGCGCCGTACCCCACGCGCGAGAGCCGTCTCCCGCTGCTGCGCTGGGCACGGTCGATGCCGCTCGGCGGCGAACCGGCGGACGTCGTGGCCCGGGTCGAGGCGTACGACGCGTGGCTCGCGGCCAGCCCGGACGTGCCCAAGCTACTGATCACGTTCGCCCCCGGGCCCGGCGCGATGATGACCCCCGAGATGATCGACTGGTGTGAGCGCCACCTGGCCGGCCTGGAGGTCGAACGGTACGACGCGGTCGCCGGCCACCACACGCCCGAGGACCGCCCCGACCTGATCGCCGCCGCCGTCGTGAGCTGGCGGGGCCGACACCGGATCTAGACCGCAACCGGTGAGCGAGCTTCGGGATAGAGGAGGGTGTCAGCACTCCTAGAGCAAAGGACACCTTCTGTGAAGGGACATCCCGGCTCATGGCCATGGTGAGTCATACCAGGGATGACCGCGACGACTCGAGAATCGTCGCGGCTTCTCTTGAGGACGCCGAGGCGTTCGGTGAGTTGTTCCGCCGCCATGCGCCACGGCTGCACGCCTACATCAGTCGACGGCTGGGACGCACCCTCGCCGACGACCTGGTGTCGGAGACGTTCACGACCGCGTTCCGGCGACGGGACAGATTCGACGGCCGGACGGACTTCGGTGCGTGGCTGTGGGGCATCGCCAGCAACCTGATCGCCAGGCATCATCGGCAGGAGACCCGCATGTACCGGGCGTTCGCCCGGACCGGTGTCGACCCCGCCGAAGACGCCGTCGCCGAGCGGGCCAGCGACCGGGCGTCGGCCGCGGCGCTCGGTCCCCGCCTGGCCAAGGCGCTCGCCTCACTGCGCCCCCAGGACCGCAACGCCGTCCTGCTGCTCGCCTGGGGCGAGATGTCGTACGCCGAGATCGCCGCGGCTCTGGACCTCCCTCTCGGCACCGTCAAGGCCAAGATCCACCGGGCCCGGATCAAGCTCCGCAGCGCCCTTCCCAAGGAGCACAACGATGGATGAGATGGACGCCCTGCGCCAGATGCGGACCGCGCTGGCCCAGGAGGAACACCCGGACCGGCTCGCCCTGCGCACCGCCTGGCGGTCCGACCCGGCACCGCGTCGCCGGCGGCGCGGTTTCACGATCCCGCTGGTGAGCGTGGCGGCGACGGCCGCCGCGGCCGTGACCGCGGTCGCCGTACTCGCGCCCGGTGGTTCGGGCGACGGTGTCGCCCCTGGCCATGGCGGCCGGGGCGCGGCCTCCGGCAACGTGCTGCTGGCGGCCGCGACGAGCGCGGAGAAGGCACCGACCGGCCGATACTGGCACACCGAGACGGTCATAGGGCAGATCTACGGGGTCGGCAAGAGCGCGGCGAACAGCTACGAGGTCGATGCGAGGCAGCGCAGCATCACCTGGGTCGGCCAGGACGGCAAAGGGAGCCTCGCGATCGTGGATGAGCTCGGCCACCCGGTGGCGGCCAAGGACATGATCAAGTGGCGGCAGGCAGGATCCCCCGAAATGGTGGACGTGCCCAATCCCGACGGCACCGGGGTGGTGACGCAGGTGGAGATGAGCACGCAAGCGTCCCGCTCCCCGCGTACGACTCCGGCGCGCCCGTTCGACGGTGACTACTTCGGCCTGTCGGCCGAGCAGGTCGCCCAGTTGCCCACCGACGCCAAGGCGCTCGAGAACACTCTGTTGAACCTCAGGGGCAACTGGCACGCCGTTTCCTCCACGCCCGAGAAGCAACCCATCCGGAGCCTGCGGGGTGCCGAACGCACACGGGCGCTGAGCGAGGTGGCCTCGACCCTGTTGTCGAAGGCGCCCGCCCCGCCGCGAGTGCGGGCGGCGGCGTTCCGGATGCTCGCCACCCTGCCGGGCGTCAAGGTCGGGGGCACGGCGACCGACCCGATGGGCCGCACCGGAGGCGTGGTCTCCATGCCGATGGTGACGACCATGCCGCTCGGTCTGTACACCGCGCCCAAGCAACTGGGCACCTACGAGCGTCAGTGGATCATCGATCCGGCCGGTGGGCGGCTCCTGGCGATCCGCGACCTGGTGGCCACGCCGCCGCACGGCAGCCGGGCACTTCCGCCGGGTGACGACGGCAGGCCCCGCCGCCTGAGGGCCACGGACATGCCGGACCGCTTCCTCAAGACCGGTGAGGTGGCCTCGTACCAGGTGTTCGCCGTGGCGGAGTGGACGAACACCGCACCGAGGTAGCCCGCACTGCACGAGCCGCCGTGCCCGCCTCGCCGGGCACGGCGGCTCCCGGTCGTAAGGGCCGGCGCCCGATCTAGAGTGAGCGGCATGACCGACACGTCCCGGGAGTACGCGGCCGCGCTGGACGCCGACGATCCGCTCGCCTCGCTGCGGGACGCCTTCGTGCGCGACGATCCCGAGCTGATCTACCTCGACGGCAACTCCCTCGGGCGGCTGCCGAAGGCGACCGCCGAGCGGATCGCGAGTGTCGTACGGGACGAATGGGGCGCCGACCTGATCCGGTCGTGGAGTCACTGGGCGGACGTGCCGTACCGGGTCGGTGACCTGATCGGCGAGACCCTCCTCGGCGCGGCCGGCGGCCAGGTGATCGTCTCCGACTCCACCACGGTCAACCTCTACAAGCTCGCCGTCGCCGCCCTCGACGCGCGCCGGGACCGGAACGTGATCGTCACCGACGACGACAACTTCCCCACCGACCGGTACGTCCTGGAGGGGCTGGCCGCCCAGCGCGGCCTCGAACTGCGGGTGCTGCACACCGACCTCGACGAGGGCCTGGACCTCGATGCCCTCCGAGAGGCCGTGGGCCCGGACACCGCGCTGGTCAGCCTGTCGCACGTCGCGTACCGCTCCGGCGCGCTGCTCGATCTGGCCGCCGTGACCGAGATCGTCCACGAGGCCGGCGCGCTCGTGCTGTGGGACCTGTGCCACTCCGCGGGGTCGGTGCCCGTACGGCTCGACGCGAGCGGCGCGGACCTCGCGGTGGGCTGCACCTACAAGTACCTGAACGGCGGCCCCGGCTCCCCTGCCTTCCTGTACGTCCGGAAGGAGCTGCAGGATCTGCGGCAGCCGATCTGGGGCTGGTTCGGGCAGCGCGACCAGTTCGCGATGGGCCCGGCGTACGACCCGGCGTCCGGGATCGGCCGGTTCCTCGTCGGCACTCCGCCGATCATGGCGATCGCCGCGGTCGAGGAGGGCGTACGGCTGCTGGCCGAGGCCGGGATCGACCGGCTGCGGGCCAAGGGCGAGGCGCTCACCGGCTACCTGATCGACCTGGCCGCGGCCTGGCTGCCGGACCTCGCCCTGGCCACCCCCGCCGACCCGAAGCGGCGCGGCTCACACGTCGCGCTGCGCCACCCCGAGGCCTGGCGCATGGCGCAGGCCATGATCGCCGACAGGGTGATCCCCGACTACCGGACGCCCGACCGGCTCCGGCTCGGCCCCGCACCGATCAGCACGAGCTTCACCGAGGTGTGGGACGGCCTCGACCGCCTGCGCACGATCGTGGCCGACCGGACGTACGAACGCTTCTCCAGCGAGCCGGCGCGGGTGACCTGAGGGTCACTCCCACTCGATGGTGCCGGGCGGCTTGCTCGTGATGTCCACGACGACCCGGTTGATCTCGGCGACCTCGTTGGTGATGCGCGTGGAGATGCGCTGCAGGACCTCGTTCGGCAGCCGTGCCCAGTCGGCGGTCATCGCGTCTTCGCTGGTCACCGGGCGCAGGACCACCGGGTGACCGTACGTGCGGCCGTCGCCCTGCACGCCCACGGAGCGCACGTCCGCGAGCAGCACGACCGGGAACTGCCAGATGTCGCGGTCGAGACCGGCCCGGGTGAGCTCCTCCCGGGCGATCGCGTCGGCCTCGCGGAGCAGGTCGAGCCGCTCGCGCGTGACGGCGCCGATGATCCGGATGCCGAGGCCGGGGCCCGGGAAGGGCTGCCGCCAGACGATCTCCGAGGGCAGGCCGAGCTCCTCGCCGAGCCGGCGCACCTCGTCCTTGAACAGCGTGCGCAACGGCTCGACCAGGGAGAACTTCAGGTCTTCGGGCAGCCCGCCGACGTTGTGGTGGGACTTGATGTTGGCCGCGCCGGTGCCGCCGCCGGACTCGACCACGTCCGGGTAGAGCGTGCCCTGCACGAGGAACTCCACCGCCTCGCCGTGAGCGTCGACGATCTCGCGGGCGGACTCCTCGAAGACCCGGATGAACTCCCGGCCGATGATCTTGCGCTTCTCCTCGGGGTCGGTGACCCCGTCGAGCGCGGACAGGAACCGGCTGGAGGCGTCGACGACCTTGAGGTCGACGCCGGTCGCGGCGACGAAGTCCTTCTCGACCTGGAGCGCCTCGCCCTTGCGCAGCAGCCCGTGGTCGACGAAGACGCAGGTCAGCTGGGATCCGATGGCCCGCTGGACGAGCGCGGCGGCCACCGCGGAGTCGACCCCGCCGGACAGCGCGCAGATCGCCCGCTTGTCGCCGACCTGGGAGCGGACGGCCTCGACCGACTCCTCGACGATGTTGACCATGGTCCACGACGGGCGGCAGCCGGCCGCGGCGAGGAAGTGCCGCAGCACGGTCAGCCCGTGCTCGGTGTGCATGACCTCGGGGTGGAACTGCACCCCGTAGAGGCGGCGCGCCGGGTCCTCCATCGCGGCGACCGGGGCGCTCGCGGTACGGGCGGTCACCATGAACCCGGCGGGCGGCGCGCTGCAGGTCACCCGGTGCGACATCCACACCGACTGCTCGGCGGGCAGGCCGGCGAGGAGCGTCCCCTCGTCCACCACGGTCAGGTCGGTACGGCCGTACTCGGCGATGTCGGAGTTGGCCACCATGCCGCCCAGCTCCCGCGCCATCGCCTGGAAGCCGTAGCAGATGCCCAGGGTCGGCACCCCGGCCTTGAACAGGCCGTCGGGGACCGGCGGCGCACCGGGCTCGTACACCGACGCGGGCCCGCCGGACAGGATGATCGCCTTGGGCCGCTTGGCCAGCATCTCGGCGACCGGCATGGTCGAGGGCACGATCTCGCTGAACACGTGGCACTCACGCACACGCCTGGCGATGAGCTGCGCGTACTGCGCCCCGAAGTCGACAACGAGGACCGTGTCGAAGGACTGCTCGACTGACTCGACGGACACCAAGAACGCCTTTCGGAGTCGCGGGATAGCCACAGTCTAGTGGTGAAACGACGAACGTTTTCCCTCGTAGGAGCCCATACTGATCGGGTGATCACGGCGGAGGACATCGAGGCGCAGCTGGGCGAACTCGCCGACCCGGCCCGCGCCGTACAGGAAAAACGCTATCTGAAAAGCGACCTGCGCCACCTGGGAGTACGGGTTCCCGCCCTCAGGAAGCTCGCGATCGCCGCCGCCACCGATCTCACCCGCGAGGAGATCCTCACTCTGGCCGAGGAGCTGTGGAGCGCCCCGGTACACGAACGCCGGATGGTCGCGATCGAGGTGCTGAGACGGGGCGTCCCGCTGCTGATCGCCGACGATCTCTCCTTCGCCGAACGGCTGATCCGTGACTCGCTCAGCTGGGCATACGTGGACACGCTCGCCGAAAAGATCGCGGGCGGCCTGGTCACCCGGCATCCGCAGCTGGCCGGCACGCTCGACCGGTGGGTCGGCGACGACGACTTCTGGATCCGGCGCAGCGCCCTGCTCGCGCTGCTCCCGGGCATCCGCTCCGGCTCCGCCGACCTGGAGCGCCTCGCCCGGTACGGCGACGCGCTCGTCGCGGAGCGCGAGTTCTTCATCCGCAAGGCCCTCGGCTGGGTGCTGCGCGAGCTGGCCAAGTCCGACCCGGCCTGGGTGCGGGCCTGGGTCCGCGACCACGTCACCGTGGTGTCGGGCGTGACCATCCGCGAGGCCGTCCGCCACCTCCCGGACAGCGACCGCGAGGCCCTGCTCGCCGCCTACCGGCGCTAGGGCCGGCTCTAGGGCTCGTAGCGCACTCTGGCCGCGCCGGAGCTCGTGGCCACGTCGATCCGGCGGCTCGAACCGTCGTCGCGGAGGCCCTCGTCGACTCGTACGTCCCCGGACGATGACGTGCCGTGCACCCGGTAACGGAAGCCGCGGGGCAGGGCGACGGTGACGGATCCGGAGCGGGCCGTGGCCTTCACCTGCTGTGGAGCGTCGGCGAAGCCGAGCCCCACGACCCCGGAGGTGGTTCCGACGTCCACCTGCGGCGAGGACAGGTCGGTGCCGTTGATCGCGCCGGAGTTCGCCCGCGCCCAGACGGGGCCGCGCGTCCGCTCGACGTTCACCGTTCCCGAGTGCGCCTGGAGACGGACGGCACCGGTGAGCCCCTGAGCCGTGATGGTCCCCGAGCTCACCGTGGCCCGCACGGTGACACCCGCCGGAACCCGTACATCCAGGTCGACGTCGCATCCGGAGCCGGAGAACAGGATCTCGCGCCCGCCGCAGTCCGTCTTGAGGACCAGTGTGTCGCCCTTCCAGGACAGTCCGACGTTCGGCCTGCCCATCGTCCATCGCAGTGTCCGCCCGACGGTCACCCGGCCGGGCGGCCCGGCGCCGACCGTCACCGAACCGCTGCCGGCCTCGATCTCGAGGGCGCTGATCGCGTGCCCGTACGAGACGGCCGGGAGCCTCTCGGTCTGGCGGAGGAGGCGACCCCAGAACTTCTCGCCGACGGGCACGATCACCGTGAAGGCCGTGACCGCGGCGACGGCGATCCAGACGCCCCGGCGGCGCGGCCGCTCGGCGCCGGTCATGAACCCTCCTTCGTCGGAGGGAGTGACCACCGGACCGTGCCTTCGATTCCCTCGCTCTGCTCGGTCATGAACCCACGCCCAGGAAGCGCAGCACGGCGAGGACGCGGCGGTGGTCGGCGTCGGCGGCCGGCAGGTCCAGCTTGGTGAAGATGTTGTTGATGTGCTTGGCGACGGCGCTGTCGCTGACCACGAGCGCCTCGGCGATGCCGCTGTTGGAGCGTCCCTCGGCCATGAGGGCCAGTACGTCGCGCTCGCGTGGCGTCAGGCGGTCCAGCGGGTCGCTGCGCCGCCGCAGGAGGAGCTGGGCCACGACCTCCGGGTCGAGCGCGGTCTCCCCGGCCGCCACCCGGCGCAGCGCGTCGATGAACGCCGAGACGTCGGCGACCCTGTCCTTGAGCAGGTAGCCGACCCGGCTGGTGTTCGCCGCGAGCAGGTCCGCGGCGTACCGCTCCTCGACGTACTGCGACAGCAGCAGCACCGCGGTGTCCGGCCACTGCCGCCGGATCACGAGCGCGGCTCGCACGCCCTCGTCGCTGTGGCCGGGAGGCATCCGCACGTCCGCGACGACGGCGTCGGGCCGATGCTCCTCGACCGCGGCGAGCAGCGCCTCGGCGTCGCCGACCGCGGCCGCCACCTCGAATCCCGAGGTCTCCAGCAGCTTGATCAGCCCGGCCCGGAGCAGGACCGAGTCCTCGGCGATCACAACGCGCACGGCAACTCCACGGTGAGGACGGTCGGCCCGCCGGCCGGGCTGTTGATCCGGAACGTACCGTCGACCGACCCGACGCGCTGACGCAGGCCGGTCAGGCCCGTGCCCTTCGACGGCTCCGCACCGCCGATCCCGTCGTCGGTGATGACCATCCGCAGGACGTCTCCGTCGCGGGCCGCGACGATCCGCACCTGCTCGGCCCGCGCGTGCCGGACCGCGTTGGTGAGCGCCTCGGAGGCGACGAAGTAGGCGACAGCCTCGACCGTCGGTGAGGGGCGTTCGGGCACGTCGACCTGCAGCCGCACGGGGAGGGGCGCTCGCGCGGCGATGCCGGACAGCGCGGCGTCCAGCCCGCGGTCGTCGAGGACGGCCGGGTGCAGGCCACGGACGACGTTGCGCAGGTCGGTCAGGGCCTCCTTGGCCTCCCGGTGCGCTTCGGCGATCACCTCCATGGCGTCGTCGGGTACGCCGGTGAGGGTCTCGCGGGCCAGCCCGAGGTTCATGGCGAGCGCGACCAGCCGCTGCTGTACGCCGTCGTGCAGGTCGCGTTCGATGCGCCGGCGTTCGGCGTCCGCGGCGTCGACGACGCCGGCGCGGCTCTCCGCGAGGTCCTCGACCCGGCGTTCGAGCTCGTCCGCCCGGCTGGGCCCCAAGAGGGCGAGCGCGACCCGCGTGTCCAGCCGGACGATCGCGCCGGCCAGCCCCGGGGCGATCAGCAGCAGAACGACGCCGCCCGCGTTGAGGAGGCCGTCGGTCACCGCGTGCCCGGTCAGCGCGAGCGGGCTGGACGGGCGGAGCGCCCACGAATAGGTGTTGAGCAGCGCCAGGGGAAGACCGGTCGCCCACATGGCGACGACCAGCAGCCCACCGGTGGCGATGACGGGCCCCACCAGGAGGTGGTACGCGAGCTGCCGCCAGGTCGTGGGCGAGCGGACCATCGCCGCGACGGCCCCGCGGCCGAGACGTTCGCGGGGGACGGCGGGCACGTCCAGGCCGAGCAGGGCCCAGAACCGGTGTCGCTGGACGGCGGTCAGCGGCCGGAGCGCGGCCATCGGCAGCCCGACCGAGATCACGAGCGCGAGCAGGACCCCGGTCGTCGAGACCGCGAACAGCCACGGCACCGAGAAGATCGCCAGCGCGGTGAAGTGGACGGGCACCCCGGCCGTGACGAACGTCGTGTTCCGCCACGCCCAGGGTGACCACGGAGCGTGCGCGTTCCCCCAGTGGAACGCTCGCCGCGCCGGGAGCGTGATCGCCATGCCAGGACCCTAGTTTCCGCACTTTGTCGGCTGCAATGTCGTTTCTCGCAGTTTTCATGGTGAAGCTAGCACTACCCCCACGTCGGATATCTCCGTTACTGACGGTGATGGCGGCGACCGGCACATTGGTGATCGTCCCGGAACGGCCGGGTTCAGAAGGAGACCGCACCAATGATCACCTGCGTCAGGCCCGCGCCCGTGTCCTCCGAGACGCCCGTTGACCTGCCGTCATCCGCACGGTGGCGCGGCCGGGTGCGCTGGGTGGGGCTCGGCCTGATCGGTTCGGGACTCGCGCTGATCCCGTGGCTGGTCGTGCTGGCCGTCGGACTCCCCGCCAGTACGACCGCCGCGCACTGGTCGACCGCGTGGGTGGGGCTGGACGGCCTGGAGGCGATCGGCCTGATCACGACGGGAGTGCTGCTGAACCGGCGCGACCCCCGCCGCTGCCTGGCGGCGGCGGTCACCGCGACCCTGCTGACCGTCGACGCGTGGTTCGACGTCACCACCGCGGCGCCGGGCGCCGACCAGGCGACGGCGATCGCGATGGCCGCGTGCCTGGAGATCCCGCTGGCCGTCCTTTGCGCCGTACTGGCCGCCCGCACGGTCCCGCGCGCGTGAGACCGTCACGGGGTGACGATGTCGAAGTCACGATCGGCGTCGTCGAGGAACCCCAGCAGGGTGGTGAGGGCCTGGCGGTCGCCAGAGGTCTGGACGTCGTCGTGCAGGCTTCCGGAGGCGACCAGTGCGAGCAACCGCGGCTTGGTCAGGGTCACCGTGAGGTCGGCCGGGGTCACCTCATGCGGCCGGGTCTGGGTGAGGACCCCGTTGACCAGGCTGATCCTGATCTCTTCGTCGAGGTCGGTGAGGTTCCAGTCGATGGTCAGGCGGGCGTCCCAGGCGGCGGGGCCGTTGACGCGGACGGCCAGGGAGTCGAAGATCTGCTCGACGCTCAGCGCGCCGGCGACGTCGGGGCCGGCGCCGTCGAGGGGGTTCGCCGGCTTGCCTCCGCGCAGTTCGGCGGCGCCTTGCAGGTAGAAGTTCCGCCACGTGCCGTTCTCGCTGCCCTGGCCGAGCCTGTCGTAGACCTTCGCCAGGAGTTCCCTCGCGGCGTCGTGGGCCGGGTCGGCGAACACCACGTAGTTGAGGATCTGGGCGGCCCACCGCCATTCGCCGGCCTCGAAGGCCTCCTCTGCCCTGGGCAGGATGTTCTCCGGGCCGCCCATCAGTTCCACGTGCCTGCGCGCCGACTCCTGCGGCGGGAGCTCCCACAGGTGCGCGGGGTTACCGTCGAACCAGCCCATGTAGCGCTGGTAGACGGCCTTGACGTTGTGGGACACCGAGCCGTAGTAACCGCGGGTGTGCCACACCCGGTCCAGCGCCGGCGGAAGCTCGAACATCTCGGCGATCTCCGGGCCGGTGAAGCCCTGGTTGAGCAGCCGCAGCGTCTGATCGTGCAGATAGCCGTACAGGTCACGCTGCTGGGAGAGGAACACGGTGAGCTCGCGGGTGCCCCACGTCGGCCAGTGGTGCGGTGGCGCTCTTGGGCAGCGCGGAGCCGTACATGAAGATCGCCCGCCGGTTCATCGCGGTCCCGGCGTAGACGTTCTCGGACACGGCATGCTCCAGCGGCGGCATGACACTCATGGCGATCTCCTCGGAAACGAGCCAGCGATCAGTGCGCTGCTCTGCCGATTTCCGGCATCGCCTCGGCTCAGAGCCACCAGAAGGTAACGAGGCGCCTCAGGCGCCGACGGCGACTCTCCTGCGGTGCAACCGGTTTACACCTGGGTGGGTAGCTTTTCCGGCGTACGGGCGGTACTCAGTTGATCATGGCTTCTGATCATGTACCGCAACGGGAGATCGCGAGATTAATACGGCTCGCCGGAGGTGTCGTGCTGCTCGCCGGAGCGTTCGTGCCCGGCCTGGCCGGGGCCGCCGGAGCCCAGCCGATCCACCGGGCCGCGACCTGCTCCAGTACGAGCCCGTCGGACTTCAACGGTGACGGGTTCACCGACGTGGCCGTCGGCGAACCCGGAGCGAACGTCGGCGCCGCCGCCCAGGCCGGCGTCGTCCACGTCAGGTACGGCGTCGCCGGGAAGACCGGGGGCGGCGAGGACACAACGGTCACGCAGGCGGACACGGGTGAGACCGCCGAGGCCGGGGACCGGTTCGGTTCGGTCCTCGCCGTCGGGTACGTCGACGGCGACGGGTGTGCCGACCTGGTCGTCGGCGTACCGGATGAGGACGTGGGCTCGGCCGCGGACGCGGGCGTCGTCCAGGTGATCTACGGATCGCCGGACGGGCTCGGCCGTGGGGAGCCGTCGCGGGTCATCCGGCCGGGCGCGGACGGGGTACCGGGGACGGCGGCGGCCGGCGACCGGTTCGGCGCCGCGGTCGACGTGACCGGACCGGGTTTCGTCGCACACGCGATGGTCGTGGGCGCCCCGGGCCGCGACATCGGCACGGCCACCGACGCCGGGCAGGTGACCTATGTTCCCTTCGTGTCCGGGCACCCGGGCACCGCGGCCGCGATCAGCCAGGACAGCCCGGGAGTCGCCGGTGCCGCGGAGTCCGGTGACCACTTCGGCGCCGCGGTGGCGCTGAGCGGGGTGAAGGGATCCAGCACCGGCATCGCGGTGGGCGCACCGGACGAGGACATCGGCACGGACCAGGACGCCGGTTCGGTGACGGCGATCCCGGACCCGGCCGACGCCACGATGACCAGCTACGCCTACAACCAGGACAGCGCGGGCTTCAGCGGCGCCGTGGAACCGGGCGACCGGTTCGGCGCGAGCCTCTCCTCGGCCTTCCCGTCGACGGACGGGCCGTTGCTGGCCATCGGCGTACCCGGGGAGGACATCGGCACGATCGCGGACGCCGGCATGGTGCACGTCCTGTTGACGAAGGCCTTCACCGAGGTGGCCGCGCTCAGCCAGGACACCCCCGAGGTGCTGGACCAGGCCGAGGCGGGCGACCGGTTCGGCGCCGTCGTGGCACTCGGCCGCGAGCAGGCCTTCGCCCGTCTCCTCGTCGGCATTCCCGGAGAGGACCACGGCGGCGTCGCGGACTCCGGCGCCGTTCAGGAGTTCTCGGTCGGCGACCCGACCGAGAACGCTTTCATCGAGCAGGAGACCTTCGGCGGCGTGTCCGAACCGGGCGACCACTTCGGTGCCGCGGTCGCGTACGCCGGCTCCCGCTACCTGCCCACGATGATCATCGGCGTCCCCGACGACCGTACGGAGCCGGCCGGCGTCGTCTACACCGCCCCGAGCAAGGTGGACGGTGACGTCGATCCTCCGCCGCCGACCGATCCGCAGCAGAAGTGGACGGCGACGGACGGCACCGGCTACGGCGCCGCCATCGGAGCGACCGTCTCCTGACCGGACGGGCCGGCCGGGCTGCGTGCCCGGCCGGCCGCGTTGCTCCTGGTCAGGCGGGTGAGATGGGCAGGCGCAGTGCCGCCGGAGCGTCGGCGGGCACGACGGCGGCCTTCGGGGCGACCGGGGCCAGCCGCTCGTACGCGGCGCCGAGCTCCGGGCGCGGGTCCTCCTCGCCCTGGTTCGGCCAGAACGCCATGGCGCGCTCGGCCTGGGCGGTGATGGTCAGCGAGGGGTTGACGCCCAGGTTGGCCGACACGGCCGAGCCGTCCACGATGTGCAGGCCCGGGTGGCCGTACACCCGGTGGTAGGGGTCGATCACGCCCTCTTCCGGCGAGGCTCCGATCGTGCAGCCGCCGATGAAGTGCGCCGTCGTCGGGATGTTGAACAGGTCCAGCCACGTGCCGCCGGGCATGCCGCCCATCTCCTCGGCCAGCATCCGTACGGCGCGGTGGGCCTCCGGGATCCACGTCGGGCTCGGCTCGCCGTGGCCGCGTCGGGCGCGCATGCCGCGGCCGGACGGCGACGGCACGACGGTGATCGAGTTGTCTCGGGTCTGCATGACCAGGGCCACGATCGTCCGGCGCGACCAGTCGCGGAGGTTCGGCAGGCGGACGAGCTGGTGGGGGTGGGTCACCGCCTGACCGACGAACTTGGCCCATCGGGGCGTACGGCCCCCGCCGTCGATCAGCAGCGACCGGAGCGCGCCCATGGCGTTCGAGCCGGGCCCGTAGCGGGTCGGCTCGATGTGGGTGTGGTCGTCCGGGTGGAACGAGGAGGTGATCGCGACGCCGCGCGAGTGGTCGTCGCCCTTGCGGCCGAACCGCTCGACGCCCAGGATCGCCTCGGAGTTGGTCCGGGTGCGGACGCCGAGCCGGTCGGACAGATGGGGCAGCGCGCCGACCGTCCTCATCCGGTGCAGCAGGCGCTGCGTGCCGTACGTCCCGCCGGCCAGCACGACGTGCTCGGCGGTGAGCGTGCGCCGCCACCGGCGCGACCGCCGGCCCGTGCGCGTCACCTCGACCGTGTAGCCGCCCTCCGCCCGCGGGCGTACGGCCGTCACCGTGGTCATCGGCAGGACCTTCGCGCCCGCGTGCTCGGCCAGGTAGAGGTAGTTCTCGGTGAGCATGTTCTTGGCGCCCACGCGGCAGCCGGTCATGCACGACCCGCACTCGGTGCACGTCGTACGACGGGGGCCGGCGCCGCCGAAGTAGGGGTCCTCGACCCGCTCACCGGCCTTCTCGCCGAAAAGGACGCCCACCGGGGTGCGGTGGAAGGTCTCGCCGCGGCCCATCCGCTCGGCGATCCGCTGGATCGCCTGGTCGGCGGGCGTCATCGTGGGGTTCGTACGGACGCCGAGCATGCGGCGGGCCTGGTCGTAGAAGGGCGACAGCTCGGCCCGCCAGTCGGTGATGTGCCGCCACTGCGGATCCTGGAAGAACGGCTCCGGCGGCTCGTACAGGGTGTTGGCGTACACCAGCGACCCGCCGCCGACGCCCGCTCCGGCGAGGACGAGGACCCGCGAGCCCTTCTCCCCGCGCAGCAGATGGATGCGCTGGATGCCGGTCATGCCGAGGCCGGGCGCCCACAGGTACCTGCGGGTGCGCCAGGAGGTCTTGGGCAGGTCGCGGTGGCGCCTCCCCGGCTCGCCGTCCGGGTCGTCGAACCGCCGGCCGGCCTCGACCACGGCGACGCGGTACCCCTTCTCGGTCAGCCGCAGCGCCGCGACGCTGCCGCCGAACCCCGAGCCGACCACGATCACGTCGTAATCCATGCGGGCTCCTACCTGAGGCGCAGGCGTTTCATCGTCTTCAGGCCACGGCTGAGCAGCGCCGCGTACTTCTCGTAGGGCATGCCCATGACCGGTTCGAAACCGAGCCAGTGCTGGCTCGCAACGGTCTGGACCTCCGTGTACTTCAGCAGGCCCTCCGCACCGTGCCGACGGCCCACACCGGAGTCCTTCATACCGCCCATCGGCGCGTCGTAGGACCCGTATGCCGAGGCGTATCCCTCGTTGATGTTGACCGTGCCGGCCTTGATCCGTACGGCGAGGCGGCGCGCGCGGCCCACGTCGCCGCTCCAGATGCTGGCGTTCAGCCCGTAGGCGGAGTCGTTGGCGAGCTCGACGGCCTCGTCCTCGTCGCGGAAGGGGTACAGCGCCACGACCGGTCCGAACGTCTCGGACCGGCACAGCTCCATCTCGTCCTCGACGCCGGTGAGCACGGTCGGTTCGAAGAAGTACGGCCCGGTCTCGGGGCGGGGCCGGCCGCCCGCGAGCACCTTGGCGCCCTTCTCGACCGCCTCCTCGACGTGCCGGACGACGGTGTCGAGCTGCCGCTGGGAGGTGAGCGAGCCCATGTCGGCGTCGTAGCCGGCGCCGAGCCGCATGTTGCGCACACGGTGGGCGAAGCGCTCGGCGAACCGGTCGAAGATCTTCTCGTGGACGTAGAGCCGCTCGATCGAGATGCAGAGCTGACCGGCGTTGGCGAAGCACGCGCGGACCGCGCCCTGGGCGGCCTTCTCGATGTCGGCGTCGTCCAGCACGATCATCGGGTTCTTGCCGCCGAGTTCGAGTGAGTAGCCGATCAGCCTCCTGGCGGCCTGTTCGGCGATGGCGCGGCCGCCCCGCGTCGAGCCGGTGAACGCGACGTAGTCGGCCGCGCCGACCAGCGGCTCGCCGATCTCGGCCGGGTCGCCGACCACGACCTGCCAGATCTCGGGCGGCATCCCGCACTCGACCAGCAGGTCGAGGGCCCACAGCGCGGTGAACGTGGTCTGGGTGTCCGGCTTGTGGACGATCGTGTTGCCCGCGAGGAGCGCCGGCACGGCGTCGGGCACGCTGAGCGCGAGCGGGTAGTTCCACGGCGAGATCAGCCCGACGACGCCCTTGGGATGGCGGACCTCGATCGTGCGGGTCGCGAGCGGCATCAGGCCCTGGCGGTGGTGCGGCCGGAGCAGGCCGGGCGCGTGCCGAGCGTGGTAGAGCGTGCAGGCGGCCGCGTCCATGACCTCCTCGAACGCGTGCCGGCGCGCCTTGCCGGTCTCCAGCTGCAGAATGTCGAGGATCTCCTCCCGCCGGTCCAGCACCGCGTCGTGGAAGCGGATGAACGGCGCGGCGCGCTCGGCCGGCGACCGGCGCGCCCACTCCCGCTGCGCGGCACGGGCGCGCTCGTACGCGGTCGCCACGTCGTCCGGGCCGGAGACCGGCAGCTCGGCGAGCGCCTCTCCGGTGAGCGGGGTCCGTACGGTGGTGGTCCGCCCGCCGGAGACGACGCGGGCGGCCAGCCGATCGAGGCCGTCCGGTACGGGGGGCGCCTTGACGTCGGGGGCCTCGCCGGTCCCCGCGTCGGGCGCTTCGGCGGGGGACGCGGCGGTGGAGCTCATGGACGAAGCGTAGAACGTGGTTCGGCGGTTGGCTACCGCCCGGTAACCAAGACGTCCGTTTTGGGGTGCCGGACAAGCCTCAAAGTGGATTTCGGCCGACTCAAGCACCGCCGAGCCGCACTCAACTTTCGTTTCTACTGGTGCGTCTTGAGAAAACCTTGTATCCCGGTGTTGGAGGGGTGACCGGTAGTCGACGGAAGGGCAAGGATGATCTCCGACCCGCAGGAACGCGCCGTCCCAGAAGCGGTGAGACGGACGTCTCGTCAGGAGAAGCGCGCCCAGACACGGGAGGCGCTGCTGGACGCGGCGGAGCGGCTGTGGGCCAAACACGGCATCCGGGGAGCGTCGCTGGATGAGATCGCGGCGTCCGCGGGCATGACCAAGGGCGCGGTGTACTCCAACTTCGCCGGCAAGACCGACCTGATCCTGGCGCTCCTCGAGCGGTACACCCAGCTCGAGTTCGGGCGGCGCACCTCCTCGACCCTGCGCGACCAGGGCCGCCCGCGCGCCGACCGCTGCGCCGACGCGGGCCGCCACTACGCCAGCCGGCTGTCCGCCGAGGAGACCCGGATGAAGGCGCTGCTGCTGATGGAGCTGTGGCTCTTCGGCATGCGCGACTTCTCGGCCGGCTGGCGCATCGCCGACTGGTACCAGAGCCACCGCGAGGGGCTCGCCGCGGGGCTGCGGGCGGGCGGCGACGACCTGTCGGCCGCGGACCGCGCGTCGCTGGCGATGGCGATCGAGTTCGGGCTGGCGCTGCAGCACCTGCTCGACCCCGACCGCGTCCCGGCGGAGCTGTACGGCCCGGGGATGGACCTCGTCCTGGGGCCCGCCATGCCGTGAGTCCCGGAGGTCACGCCGCGGTGCGCCTCGCGCGGTGCAGCAGGTACGCCGCCGAGCCGATGGAGCCGATCGAGCCGACGAGGGCGAGGGTCAGCGCGGGGCCGGCGGACATTCCCGACGTCTGACAGGCCCCGTCCGAGGTGCACACACTCGAACCGCCCCAGAACAGGAGGTACCAGGCGGCGACGGCCAGACCGCCGGGGAAGACCAGCGTGCCGATCAGCTTGTCACGGCTCGTCCAACGGGCCGAGGCCCACAGCAGCACCACTCCGGCCAGCCAGCCGAGCACCGGTAGCACGATGCCGCCGATCAGCAGGAGGACCACCGTCACCAGTTCGAGGGCGCCGACCGACAGGCGCCCGGCGACCTCCTCGCCGGCCGGAGCCGATCCCGCTCCCGCCTCACGAGCGATGTCCTCGGGTTCACCGAGACGGTCGAGGATGGTACGCACCGTGGCCTCACCCTGGTCTTGGGCGCCGGACAGTGTGACGGTGATGTGTTCTCTGATCTGGGCGAGCAGTTCGACCCGCCGGGCCTCGGGCAGTGTGCGCGTAGGCCCGTTCAGAAAATGTCGTGCCGGGAGACCGCGAACCGTCAGGGGGCCGGGGTCACTCGCGGCTGCGGTCGGCCTGCTCCGGGTCCGGCGGTTCCAGTACTTTCTCGGGCACGGAGTCGGCGCTCTTGACCGTACGGCCGTGCTTGAACACCGCGTCGAAGTTCCCGGCGTACTCCTGCTCCAGCTGCGCGTCGGCCACGGTGATCATCGCTTCGTCGTGGCCGTGGAAGCCGACGGTCGTGTAGTTGTTGCTGCCGGTGAAGACGACCTCCTGCGGCCGGCCCTGGTACCGGCCGTCGATCAGCAGGTACTTCGAGTGCGCGTACGTCGTGCGGCCGCCCTCGGTGAGGTAGCGGGTCTCGGGACCCCCGTGCCGCCCGCCCTTCTTGGTGAGGGCGCGCAGGGTCCCCGGTCCGATGATGTCGAACACGACCTGCACCCGGCAGCCCGCGTCGTCCAGCTTCCACAGCCGCCGCGCGATGGACGCCACCGTGAAGTGGCCGAGGCTGAGCCTGATCCGGGTGCCGCCGGCGCAGGAGACCTGGTCGAGCGCCTGGCCGATCGGGTTGCCCTTGGCCCAGGGAAAGAAGTCCAGGCGGTACTTCCCGGCCTGCACGGTGCGGTGGTAGTCGAGCTTGTGGTGCTGGGCGGCCAGGTCCTGAAAGTAGGACAGGTAGGCGGCGTAGACCGCCGGGTCCCGCAGGACGAGCGCGTCGTTCCACTGGGTGTCGCGCGCGCCGTCGGTGGCGTTCGCGGAGGTCTGCACGACCATGTCCTGCGCGTCGCCCGTGGTGGAGAACAGGAAGAATTTGTTGTGGTTGAACTCCGGCCCGATGCAGCCCCGGTCCTCCTCGCACACGACCACCCAGGAGGCCTTCTTGGTGTCGGTGCCGAGCCCCCGCTTGAGGCGCTTGAAGGCGGCGTACGCGGTTGACTCGTGGTCGAGCACGACCTGCACGCTCACGTGCCGCTTGGCGGCGGCGACGAGTTGCGCGGCGGTGTCCATGCTGGAGAAGTGATACATCGCGATGGCGATCCGGCTGCCCTTGGGCGTCCCGGCGATCAGGCGGGCGACGCGGCTGGCGATCGCGTCGCGCTTCGCCGTGCCGCTGACCGGAGAGTTGAAGATCGGCCCGGTCTGCGGGCTCGGATCGGACCCGCCGGGCCGGGCGTGGGCGGCCGCGGGCGCTGCGGTGACGGCGGCGGCCAGCACCGAGGCCGCGATCACGGCCCTGGCGGCCGGCACGAACTTCGCCACACGGACTCCCGAAGAGGACACTAAGCGTCAAAGCACGCAGAAGGCGCTTGAAGTGCCGAAAGCGTACATGAGTTACGGGTGCCCATAACAGCCTTATACGGTCAAGAGTTATCCCGAACCTCCAGGTCAGCGGGATACCTCTCCCCGACTGCGCCGAGTCAGGCGGGTTTCGCTGGCACCAGCCGGAAGGCGTCTTGGTCCACCCGGCCAAGGGGGCTCCGGCCCATCGAGGCGGCGCCGCGATGATCTTTAACGTGGTCAAGCGCAACCGGCGCCGTGTCGCCGCCGTCGTCGCGCTCAGCGGTCTGGCACTGCTGGGCGGCCTCGCCTCCCCCGCCGCGGCG
Source organism: Actinoallomurus iriomotensis (assembly GCF_030269445.1). Classification (GTDB taxonomy): domain Bacteria; phylum Actinomycetota; class Actinomycetes; order Streptosporangiales; family Streptosporangiaceae; genus Actinoallomurus; species Actinoallomurus iriomotensis. Next base: position 160,602 of record NZ_BSTJ01000006.1, on the reverse strand, counting down.
TTCGCGGCGCACACCGGCGACCGGCCCGCCGACGTGGTCCAGCAACGTCTCGACGCGCTGGTCGGCGACGACGCGGGACATCACGGTGCGGCAGATCCTCCAGCACACCAGCGGGCTGCCCAACTACACGAACCTGTTCGCGCAGCGCCTCCTGCCGTACCAGCACACGTACTTCGCGTCGCACCAGCCGCTCGCGATGGCGTTCAGCCAGAAGGCGCCCTTCGCGCCCGGCACGAACTCACGAACCACATCGTGGAGAAGGTCACCGGCCGCCCGCTGGGCGAGGAGATCACCAGGCGGGTGATCGAACGCGCCGGCCTGCGGCACACGTACTTCCGCACCCCCACGGGTACCACCATGACGCCGAAGGCGGCACTGACGACGTCACCAACGAGGATCCGTCCCCGGGGCTGGGCGGCCGGCCAGATCATCTCCGCGCCGCGCGACGTCAACCGCCTGTTCTCCGCGCTGCTCGTCGGCCGGCCACCGCCCGCGGCCCAGCTCAAGCAGATGCGGACCACGGTGCCCGCCCCGGCGCCGGGCAACGGCGTCCGGTACGGACTGGGCCTGACCAGCACCCCGCTGACCTGCGGCGGCGTCGCCTGGGGCCACGGCGGCGACTTCCCCGGCTACCACGCCAGCGACGCCGTCACCACGGACGGCCGGGCCGCCACCATCGCCGTCACCGAACTGTCCGGCAGCCCGGCGCGGCCGCAGCACCTGACCACCGACATCGACACCGCACTCCGCCAGTGACCCTCCCCCATGAGCCTCGCCATCGGCGGCGGCCCCGAACGGCCGGCGCCGTACCGGCGTGCAGGCAACCGATCTACCTGGAATCGGCGCCCGCGTCTCCGGCTCGGCTTTCCGGAGGCGCGGGCGCCGTCATGATCCGGCGCCAGACCTCGATGGACGTCTCGGCGGCCTGCGCCAACTGATCGCCGGGGGAGCGGGAGGCCTGATAGAAGGTCCGCTCGGTCATCCAGCACAGGGCGCGGGCCAGGGCCGCGGCCTCCTGGGGCCCGTCCCCGTCGGGCACGCCCGCACGTGCGAGCACGCCCCGCATCGTCGCGGTGAACAGCTCCACGGTCTCATCCCACGCGGTGCCGATCTCCGGGTGTACGGTGCCGTACTCGACGGCGGCGCGCATCACCGTGCCGTGGTCGCGCCACATCTTCTCGACGCTCTTGACCGCGCGCTCCATGGCTCCGACCGGCGAGGACGCCAGGTCGTCGGCGGTGATCGACGCCTCCTTGCGGATCTCGGCCACCGTGCGGCGGACCAGCGCCGCGAGCACCTCGTGCTTGGAGCCGAAGTAGAAGTACATCGATCCGCGGGAGATGCCGGCCCCCCGGGCGATCGCGTCGACCGTCATCCGCTCCAGGCCGGTCTGTTCAAGAAGTACTTCCGCCGCGTCGAGGAGCGCCTGCTCCCGCCGGTCCCCCTTGCTCGGAGCGCCAGCTCGCCTGCCCATTGTTTCCTCCCTGACCACCGAAGAGGCTACCGTAATCTGCATAGTGCTGAAAAAAGTCTGCGATGTGTAGAGTTAGGGCCATGGACAAGACATTCCTGATCACCGGGGTCAGCAGCGGTCTGGGCCGCGCCTTCGCCGCCGGCGCCCTCCGGGCTGGTCACACCGTCGTCGGGACGGTGCGCAAGCAGGCCGACGCCGAAGAGTTCGCAGCTCTGAGCCCCGAACGCGCCCACGCACGCCTCCTCGACGTCACCGACGAGGCGGCGGTCCACTCCGTGGTGGAGGACGTGGAGGCCTCCGTCGGCCCCATCGAAGTACTGATCGCCAACGCCGGCTACGGCGTGGAGGGGACCTTCGAGGAGACGCCGCTGAACGAACTCCGCGCCCAGTTCGAGGTCAACGTGTTCGGCGCTGCCGCGACCGTACGGGCCGTCCTGCCGTACATGCGCGAGCGCCGACGCGGACACATCCTCGCCGTGACCTCGATGGGCGGCCTGGCCGGCTTCCCCGGCGTCTCGGCGTACTGCGGCAGCAAGTACGCGCTCGAAGGCATCCTCGAAGCGGTCGGCAAGGAGGTCATCGGGTTCGGCATCCATGTCACCGCCATCGAACCCGGTTCCTTCCGCACCGACTGGGCCGGACGCTCGATAGTCCGCGTGCCGCGCAGCATCCCCGACTACGACGAGATCTTCAAACCGATCCGCGCGGCCCGGCAGGCGGCCAGCGGGAACCAGCTCGGCGACCCTGACAAAGCGGCGGCTGCCGTCCTGCGCATCCTCGACGAGCCCGACCCGCCCGCCCACCTGGTGCTCGGCTCCGACGCGTTGCGCCTCATACGCGGGGCTCGAGCGAACCTGGACAAGGACCTGGACACCTGGGAGGAGCTGTCCCACTCGACCGACTTCCCCGACGGCCACCAGATCGCCTAGCGCCTCGGACGGCTCCCGAGCGCCGGCAAGCTCAGAACGCCGTCAGGGAGTCATCGTGGGGACGATGTCCGGGACGCCACGGCGAGTCGCGTCGGCTTCCAGGTCGCCCTCCTGCTTCTGGGAGATGCGTTCGGCTTCGACGCGCTTCTCGTAGTACTCGATCTCGCGTTCGGTCTGTTCGTCGGACCAGCCGAGTTCGGGGGCGAGGAGTTCGGCGACCTCGCGGGCCACGCGGACGCCGCGGTCCCACGTTTCGATGGAGATCCTGGTGCGGCGGGAGAGCACGTCGTTGACGTGCCGGGCGCCCTCGTGGGTGGCGGCGTAGACGATCTCGGCGCGCAGATAGTCGTCGGCGCCCTCGATCGGGCGGCCCAGGTCGGGGCGTTCGCGGATCAGGGCCAGCAGGTCCTCCGCCAGCGTGCCGTACCGGCGGAGCAGATGCTCGATGCGGGCCACGTGCAGGCCCGAGGACTCCGACAGCCGGTGGCGGGAGTTCCAGAGCGCCTGGAAGCCGTCACCGCCGACCAACGCGACCTGGTCGGTGCACGAACCCGGCACCTTGCCGTCCAGGCCGTGTGCCACCGCGTCGACGGCGTCCTTGGCCATGACCCGGTAGGTGGTGTACTTGCCGCCCGCGACGACGACCAGGCCGGGGACCGGATGCGCCACGACGTGCTCGCGTGACAGCTTCGACGTCTCGTCCGACTCGCCGGACAGCAACGGCCGCAGTCCCGCGTACACGCCCTCGACGTCGTCGTGCGTCAGCGGCACGTTGAGCACCGCGTTGACGTGTTCGAGGACGTAGTCGATGTCGGCCTTGGACGCCGCCGGATGCGCCTTGTCCAGGTCCCACGGCGTATCCGTGGTGCCGATGATCCAGTGCCGGCCCCACGGGATCACGAACAGGACCGACTTCTCCGTCCGCAGGATGATGCCGCTGGCGGAGTGGATGCGGTCCTTGGGCACGACGAGGTGCACGCCCTTGGAGGCGCGTACGTGGATCTGGCCGCGGCCGCCGACGAGCTCCTGGATGTCGTCGGTCCACACGCCGGTGGCGTTGACGACCTGCTTGGCGCGGACGTCGGTCTCCGTCTCGGATTCCAGGTCGCGGATGCGCACGCCGGTGACGCGCTCGCCCTCGCGCAGGAAGCCCACGGCCTGCGTGCGCGAGACGATCTGCGCGCCGTACTCCGCCGCCGTGCGCAGCAGCATCGTGACGTAGCGGGCGTCGTCCACCTGGGCGTCCCAGTATTGGATGGCGCCGACGAACGAGTCGCGCTTCAGCGACGGCGCGACCTTCAGCGCCTTCGTACGGGTGAGGTGGCGGTGGTGGGGGACGCCGCGCGCCGTGCCCATCGACAGGGACAGGCCGTCGTACAGCGCGACGCCGGCGCCGATGTACGCGCGTTCCCACACCCGGTGCGTCATCGGGAACAGGAACGGCACCGGGTGTACGAGGTGCGGGGCGATGCGGCTCAGCAGCAGACCGCGTTCGGTGAGCGCCTCGCGTACGAGCTCGAAGTCGCGCTGTTCGAGGTAGCGCAGCCCGCCGTGGATGAGCTTGGACGACCGTGAGGAGGTGCCGGAGGCGAAGTCGCGCGCCTCGATGAGTGCCACGGACAGCCCGCGCGTCGCCGCGTCGAGCGCCACACCGGCGCCGACGATGCCACCGCCGACCACGACGACGTCGAACTCTTCGGCGCCCATGCGTTTCAGCGCCGTCTCGCGCTCGGCGGGACCGAGACGCGAGGTGCCGAGTCCGTTCACCGACTGCCCATCTGCCATTGCGCACTCCCTCGCGTCGTCTGCACCGACCACGCTATGACGGTGTCACTTCAGCCACAAAGCAGGTGTTCAGTGCGGTGCGACGACGACCTGCACGCGCTGGAACTCCTTCAGGTCGGAGTATCCGGAGGTCGCCATGGCACGGCGTAGCGCGCCGATGAGGTTCATCGAGCCGTCGGCGACGTTGGAGGGACCGTAGAGGATCTGCTCCAGCGTGCCGATCGACCCCACGTCGAGCCGGGTGCCGCGTGGCAGCTCCTCGTGGTGCGCCTCGCTGCCCCAGTGGAAGCCGCGGCCCGGCGCCTCGGCGGCCCGCGCGAACGGAGAGCCGACCATGACCGCGTCGGCGCCGACGGCGAGTGCCTTGGCGATGTCGCCGGACTGCCGCATGCCGCCGTCGGCGATCACGTGGACGTAGCGTCCGCCCGACTCGTCGAGGTAGTCGCGCCGGGCGGCGGCGACGTCGGAGATCGCGGTGGCCATCGGCACCGCGACGCCGAGCACCGTGCGGGTCGTGTGCCCCGACCCGCCGCCGAACCCGACGAGCACACCCGCGGCGCCGGTGCGCATCAGGTGCAGCGCGGCGGTGTAGGTGGCGCAGCCGCCGACGATCACCGGCACGTCGAGGTCGTAGATGAACTGCTTGAGGTTGAGCGGCTCCGCGCGGCCCGAGACGTGCTCGGCGCTGACCGTCGTGCCGCGGATGACGAAGAGGTCGACCCCGGCGTCGATGACGGCCTTGTGGTACTGCGCGGTGCGCTGCGGCGACAGCCGGGCCGCCACGGTCACACCCGCGTCGCGGATCTCCTTGATGCGCTGCCCGATCAGCTCTTCTTTGATCGGCTCGGCGTACAGCTCCTGAAGCCGCTTGGTCGCGGTGTCGTCCTCCAGCGAGGTGATCTCGGCGAGCAGCGACTCGGGGTTCTCATAGCGGGTCCACAGGCCTTCGAGGTCGAGCACGCCCAGCCCGCCGAGCCGCCCGATCGCGATCGCGATCTCGGGGCTGACCACGCTGTCCATCGGGGCGACGACCAGCGGCATCTCGAACCGGTACGCGTCGATCTGCCAGGCGACGCTGACCTCTTCGGGATCGCGCGTGCGGCGGGAGGGGACGATGCCGATCTCATCGAGCTCGTACGCCCGGCGGCCGCTCTTGCCCCGCCCGATCTCAACCTCAGCCATCTGGTGTCCCTTTCCATGGCTCGGCCGCGACCACCCTGTGGTCACGGCCGAGAAGTCTTTCTTTCAGCGGACCTGGTAGTTGGGCGCCTCGACCGTCATCTGGATGTCGTGCGGGTGGCTCTCTCGCAGACCCGCCCCAGTGATCGGCATGAGGACCGCGTTCTCCTTCAGATCCGTGATCGTGCGGGAGCCGGTGTACCACATCGCCTGGCGTAGCCCACCGACGAGCTGGTGCGCGACGGCCGCGATCGGCCCGCGGTAGGGCACCTGGCCCTCGATGCCCTCGGGGATGAGCTTGTCCTCGCCCTCGACGGTGTCCTGGGAGTAGCGGTCCTTGCTGTACGAACCGCCGCGCTCGCGGTTTTTCATCGCGCCGAGCGAGCCCATGCCGCGATAGGTCTTGTACTGCTTGCCGTTGATGAAGATCAGCTCGCCGGGGCTCTCCTCGCAGCCCGCGAGCAGGGACCCCAGCATCACCGAGTCGGCCCCGGCCGCGATGGCCTTGGCGATGTCACCCGAGTACTGCAGGCCGCCGTCGCCGATCACCGGCACCCCGGCGGGACGGCAGGCCAGCGCGGCCTCGTAGATCGCGGTCACCTGGGGCGCGCCGACGCCGGCCACCACCCGCGTCGTACAGATCGAGCCGGGACCGACCCCGACCTTGACCGCGTCGGCGCCCGCGTCGACGAGCGCCTGGGCTCCCGCGCGGGTCGCGATGTTGCCCGCGATGACGTCCGCACGAGTGTTGGCCTTGAGCTTGGCGACCATGTCGAGCATGCCGCGCGAATGGCCGTGGGCGGTGTCCACGACGATGACGTCGGCCCCCGCCTCGACCAGCGCGCGGGCGCGCCGCTCGGCCTCGTCGCCCACGCCCACCCCGGCGCCGACGATCAGCCGGCCGGCGGAGTCCTTGGTGGCGTCGGGGTACTGCTCGCTCTTGGTGAAGTCCTTGACGGTGATCAGCCCGCGCAGCCGGTCGCCCTTGTCGACCAGTGGGAGCTTCTCCACCTTGTTCTTGCGCAAGAGGGCGAACGCGTCCTCACGTGACACGCCGACCGGGGCCGTGACCAGCGGCATCGGCGTCATGACCTCGCGTACGGGACGGGAGGTGTCGGCCTCGAACCGCATGTCGCGGTTGGTCACGATGCCGACCAGGACGCCCTGCTCGTCGGTCACCGGCACGCCGGAGATGCGGTAGTGGGCGCACAGGCGCTCGACGTCGGCGAGCGTGTCGCCGGGCGAGCACGTCACCGGGTCGGTGACCATGCCCGCCTCGGACCGCTTGACCAGGTCGACCTGGAGCGCCTGTTCTTCGATCGGCAGGTTGCGGTGCAGCACGCCGAGGCCGCCCTGACGGGCCATCGCCACGGCCATCCGGGCCTCGGTGACGGTGTCCATCGCCGCGGAGACCAGCGGGATGCGCAGGGTCACCGAGCGGGACAGCCGGGTCGTCGTGTCGGCGTCGCCCGGCCCGAGATCGGAGTAGGAGGGCACGAGCAACACGTCGTCGTAGGTGAAGCCCTGCGGAGCGAACTTGGCGGGCTCGGGCGCGGAAGTCATTGGCATCATCCGATGGGGTGCGATATCGGGCCAGGTCAGCGGATCCTGGTTACATCCTAGAGCGAGGGGGTCGCTGACAAGGCCCGTCGGGTAGGGCTGTGGATAACCGGAAGGCGCCCGTACAGCGTCACGGAGCGTCAGCCGGACTGGCCCTCTTCGCTGTCGATCACACCGTCGACGTAGCCACGGGCGTACTCCCAGCTGACATAGTCGCTGGGCTCCGCGGCGATGGCCGGCTCGTGCACCCGGGCCAGGCCCTGGTCGAGCAGTTGCCGCAGGTTGCCGTACAGCAGGTCCCAGTCGATGTGGTGGGGTTTGCCGCAGTCGGTGCAGTCGACCGTCAGGCCCTTGATGCCCAACGGCTCCAGGAGCGCGCGGAAGACCTCGAGGTCGGACAGATCCGCGAGCACGTCCTCACGCTCCGTCATGCTCAGCGGCTCGGCCTCGTCATCCAGGTCGCCGAGGGCGGCGGCCGGGTCTTCCGGATCGTCCGCGAAGGGATCGAGCGGGGCGTCATCGTGCACAAACCCACGCTACTGCGCGGCGCAAGTGGTGCGTGCGGGGTCCGTCACACCGATGAGCACGCCGCGACGTGCCTGCCACGTCCGGGCAAAGCGGCGAGGGTCCCGAGCCGGGCCCTCAGCTCACCAGTCCGAGACGATCATCACGATGGCCGAGATGCCCCTGCGCAGCGTGAACCAGTAGCTCAACCGCCAGATCGCCGGGAACGCGGGCGGGATCGGGCGGAGGATCCGCCATCTCGCGTCCCGCCTGGCGCCGCACACGCGGCAGATGCCCGCCCACAGGCATCCCAGCGGCCAGAACATCAGGTGCAGGGCGAACAGCACGGGAGTCAGCAGAAACGTAACCACCCAGTACACGGCGTAGAGGGCCAGGAACGGCAGCAGGACGATCAGCAGGAGCACCCGGCCGACGGTCCCCCAGAAGCCGCGCCCGCGAAGCCGTAGCGCGGGCGGCGGAAACCGGCGGCGGCCCGCCGGACCCTGCGGCGCCCCGGCCGGATGCCGCGCGAAGTGATCGGGAGCCGTCCCGTGCCCCGGTGGCCGTCCGTACGGCCCCTGCCCCGGCTGCTCCCACGCCGACGGTGGGTCACCCTGCCCGTGATTCCGGCCCGTCACGACGGTCACCTTATCCTCGCCGATCACCCGGCGATCGTTCGCTCCCCTCCTCCACAGGTGCCGTCAGAGCGGTGCGTACGGCCTGACGGGTGCGGGACGTGCTCATGATCGATCAGGGGGCGCACCGGCTCGGCCGTCCAGCCGGCCGCTCCGCGTCGCCTGTGGCGAGCGCCGGTCGAAGTCGATCGCGATGAGCGAAGCTTGATCTCGTCCGCACCGCGCCCGCCCAGGCTGAGGCCCGGCCATGGGATGCGCTCCGGCCGGGAGGGCGACCTGTACCGGCCGCCGATCGGATAACGCGGATCCGCGCGGCTCGACGGACGGTGGCCATCCACCGGCGCTCGTACGGTGCCGCGCGACGGCCGGCGCCCCGATCAGGGGGCTGGGCGTGTGCTCCGGCCCGGGACGGCGATCTGTACCGGCCGTCGGCCAGGTAGCGCGGCTCGACGGACGGTGGCCGTCCACCGGCGCTCGTACGGTGCCGCGCGACTACCGATGGGCCCGGTCAGGGGGAGGGCGGGTGCTCCGGCCGGGACGGCGATCTGTACCGGCCGCCGGCCGGGTAGCGCGGTTCGGCGCGGCTCGACGGATGGTGGCCGTCCACCGGCGGTCGTACGGTGCCGCGTGACGGCCGGTGGCCCCGGTGGAACCACGGCGGCTGCGGGTCATCGCCGGTGCGGGGCGCGGACTCCTTCGCGGCCTCCGGCGGAACGGCGCGCGCGCTTCTGTCCGTGGTGCGTCGCACCGGCGTGCGGCGGTCGGCCGGGACGGCGTTCGTGCCGGCCACCGGATCACGGCGCTGGACGTTCGCGTTGGAACGTTCCGATGCCTTGATGCCGGCCGATCCGGGCGTGCGGCCCATCGCGCCGAGATCCTTGCCCCCGCCCGCCGCGGCGGCGCCGGCCGACGTCAGCACCATCGCGGCCACGCCGAACGTCACGAACGCGCGGACGCCACGGCGGTACTGCCCCTGGAGGCCGCACGGAACCCGGGCCGGAGGAGCGGGCAGCGGCGGGGCGCCCGCGTCGACGTCGGCGACCAGCGCCGCCAGCAGGGCGGCCGCCGGATCGTCGGCGGCGGTGCGGCGGGCATCGGCGAGGCGGCGTGCGGAAAGCGCGTCGAAGAGCTCGTCAGTGCCGCTGACCGCGCTGATGTCGAACGGATCGGGGGTGGTGGCACGACCACGTGTCAAGCGATCGACTCCTCACTTGCCATCGCTCGAAGCCGGGCGATCGCCCGGTGTTGCGCGACGCGAACGGCCCCCGCTGACATACCGAGTACATTACCGGTCTCCTCCGCGGACAGACCGGCCACCACCCTCAGAAGAACCAGCTCGCGCTGGTGTTCCGGCAGGCGGTCGAGCAGGTCGCGAGCGCGCTCGGCCTCGATGTAGCGCACGACCGTCTCCTCCGGTCCGGGCCCCTCGTCGGGCCCGTCGGGCAGGTCCTCGGTCGGCACGGCCGCGCGGATGGCGCTGCGCAACGCATCGGCGATCTTGTGTGAGGCGATTCCGAAGACGAAAGAGGCGAACGGCCGGCCCATGTCACGGTAACGGGGCAGGGCCCCGAGCACGGCGATACACACCTCCTGCGCGACGTCATCGGCGATGTGGTATTGCCCGGACACCCGGCCGAGTCGCGCACGGCAGTAACGGACGATCATCGGGCGTACACGCCCGATCAGAGACTCGACAGCCGCCGGGTCTCCTTGTACGGCGAGGCTCGTCAGGTCTCGGAGATCGCTTTCATCCCCTTTGGCCGGACGGCTCAACCGTAGATCGTCGGCAGCACCCCGATACGTGGCCCCGGCGATTGCTCCCTCGGTCACGAGAGCATGATGCCCATCGAGATCGCGCCTGTCTGCCTCGTTGATGACAACGGAATGGTCACAGTGCACGATCGAGCGGCCATTTCTCACTCATTGTAGCCGCATGCAAGCTCACTGTCAGCGTTGTGTGTCATTTGCAACATACATTCCGAGAGCAGCGGGCTTTCGGGAAATTATTGGCATCCCTCGCAAGTCCAGCGTACATAGGGCCGCCGAAGACAAAAGAAAGACCCTCGCCGCGCGACGCGGCGAGGGTCTGAAAAAAGACCGGTCGGAATCAGTGACCGTGGCCGTGGCCGTGACCGCCGGCCGCGGCGTCGGGCTCTTCCTCCGGCTTGTCCGCGACCAGCGCCTCGGTGGTGAGGAGCATGCCCGCGATCGACGCGGCGTTGGTGACCGCCGAGCGGGTGACCTTCACCGGGTCGATGACGCCCTGCGCGATCAGGTCGCCGAACTCTCCGGTGGCGGCGTTGAAGCCGTGCCCGGCCGACAGCTCCTGGACCTTGGAGACGACGACGTAGCCCTCGTTGCCGCCGTTCTCGGCGATCCAGCGCAGCGGCTCGACGAGCGCCTTGCGCACGGACTCGGCGCCCGTGGCCTCGTCGCCCGACAGGCCGAGCGCGTCGAAGCCGCCCTTGGCGACGTGCACCAGCGCGCTGCCGCCGCCGGAGACGATGCCCTCCTCGATCGCCGCGCGGGTCGCGGAGATGGCGTCCTCGAGACGGTGCTTCTTCTCCTTCAGCTCCACCTCGGTGGCCGCGCCGACGCGCAGCACGCTCACACCGCCGGCGAGCTTGGCGAGCCGCTCCTGGAGCTTCTCGCGGTCCCAGTCGGAGTCGCTGTTCTCGATCTCCTGGCGGATCTGGCGGACCCGGTCCTCGATGGCGGACTGCTCGCCGGCGCCGTCGACGATCGTGGTCGCGTCCTTCTTCACCGTGACGCGGCGGGCCGTGCCGAGCATGTCGATCTCGACGCCGTCCAGCTTGAGGCCGACGGCCTCGGTGATGACCTGACCGCCGGTGAGCACGGCGATGTCCTCGAGCATGGCCTTGCGGCGGTCGCCGAAGCCGGGCGCCTTGACGGCGACGCTGACGAACGTGCCGCGGATCTTGTTCTGCACCAGGAGCGCCAGGGCCTCGCCCTCGACGTCCTCGGCGACGATCAGCAGCGGCTTACGGGTCTGGGCGACCTTCTCCGCGAGGGGCAGGAACTCGGTGACGTTGGAGATCTTGCCGTCGTGGATGAGGATGTAGGCGTCCTCGAGGACCGCCTCCATGCGCTCGGGGTCGGTCACCATGTACGGCGAGAGGTACCCCTTGTCGAACTGGAGTCCCTCGGTGAACTCCAGCTCCAGGCCCATCGTGTGGGCCTCCTCGACCGTGATGACGCCGTCCTTGCCGACCTTGTCGAACGCCTCGGCGATCAGCTCGCCGATCTTGGCGTCCTGGGCGGAGATGGTGGCGACGTGCGCGATCGACTCCTTGTCGTCGACCTCGCGGGCCGACTTGAGCAGCTCGTCGGAGACGTATGCGGCTGCGGCGTCGATGCCGCGCTTGAGGCCGATCGGCGAGGCGCCGGCGGCGACGTTGCGCAGGCCCTGGTGGACCATGGCCTGGGCCAGGACGGTCGCGGTCGTGGTGCCGTCACCCGCGACGTCGTTGGTCTTGGTGGCGACCTCCTTGGCGAGCTGGGCCCCGAGGTTCTCGAACGGGTCCTCCAGGTCGACCTCGCGCGCGATGGTCACACCGTCGTTGGTGATCGTGGGGGCGCCCCACTTCTTGTCGATGACGACGTTGCGGCCACGCGGGCCGATCGTCACCTTCACGGCGTCGGCGAGGGCGTTGACGCCACGCTCGAGCGAGCGCCGCGCGTCCTCGTCGAAGTCCAGGATCTTCGGCATGAGAGAAGCTCCAAGTAAGGGATGTACGTCAGCTATGGGCTAGAAGCACACAGCCCCGGCCGCCCGCAGGGGCCGACCGGGGCGGTGCATCTGTCTTCAGTTGTTACTTCTCGACGACGGCGAGCACGTCGCGAGCAGACAGCACGAGGTAGTCCTCGTTGTTGTACTTGACCTCGGTGCCGCCGTACTTGCTGTAGAGCACGACATCCCCGACCTTGACGTCGAGCGGCACGCGCTTCTCGCCCTTGTCGTCGAAGCGGCCCGGGCCCACGGCGAGGACGGTGCCCTCCTGCGGCTTCTCCTTGGCGGTGTCCGGAATAACCAGACCTGACGCAGTTGTCTGCTCGGCCTCGAGGGGCTGGACGACGATGCGGTCCTCGAGCGGCTTGAGAACAACCTTGGTGGCGGTCGACACGATCTGACCTTCCCCTTCGATTGCGTATCCTCGGCCGACCGAAGCGGCCAGCCGCATGATGGAGACGCGACCACGGTGGTCTGCCGTCGCGGGTGCCAGACCAGCCTGTCGCTTGATTGGCACTCTGATGATGAGAGTGCCAGTCATGGAGATTATGCCGTGGCCGGGAACCCGTCAACACGGGCCCGCACCCTGGGAGTCCGCCGCCTGTGACCTGCCCCGATAACAGGTGTGGCGCACGGTGTGACTCTCCGGCGCCCACCGCCCGTGCCGTACCGCGCGCGGGCGTCGCTACCTTCTTCGGGTGGACATCGCCGCTTTCGAAGGCCTGCTGACCCCCGGCGGCCAGGCCCTGCTCGGCGAGGCGGGCGCGGCCGACGTGAGCGAGGGGGCGCTGCTGACGACCGCGTCGCGGCTGCGCACCCGCCATCCTCCGGAGCTGGTCGGGGCCGCGCTGACCCAGGTACGCCTGCGGCAGCGGGCGCGCGCCAAGTTCGGTGCCGACGCCGACCGCATGTACTTCACGCCGGCCGGCCTGGAGCAGGCGACGCGCGCGAGCGTCGCGCGGCACCGGGCCCGGCGCTTCGCCGCCCACCTGGAGGACACGGGGAGCGTGCTCGACCTGGGCTGCGGCATCGGCGGCGACCTGGTCGCGCGCGGGCGGGCCGGCTGCCGTGGGCTCGGCGTCGACCTGGACCCGCTGACCGCCGCCGTCGCCCGCGCGAACGTGGCGGCGTTCGGCTTGGCGGACTCCGCCTCCGTACGCGCGGGCGACGCGGTCGCCCAGGATCCCGCGCGGCACGCCGCCGTCTTCGCCGACCCCGGGCGGCGCACGTCGCGCGGGCGGGTGTTCGACCCGGAGGCGTACGAGCCGCCGCTGACCACCGTGCTCGGCCTCGCCCGTACGGCGCCGGCCGGCTGCGTGAAGGTGGCGCCGGGCATCCCGCACGACGCGGTGCCGGAGGGGGCCGAGGCCGAGTGGATCTCCGACGGCGGCGAGGTCAAGGAGGCGGCGTTGTGGCTCGGCGGCCTGTCCGGGGCGCGGCGGGGCACGACGCTGCGGCGGGCGACCGTGCTCAGGGAGGGCGCGGAGCCGGCCACGATGACGGCCGATCCGGCGCTTGGGCCCCCGCCCGTCGCGCCGTGGCGGCGTTACCTCTACGAACCGGACGGAGCAGTCGTACGCGCCCATCTCGTCGCGGAGGTCGCCGCCGCGCTCGGCGGGGCACTCGCCGACCCGCGCATCGCCTACATCACCTCCGACACGCTGCGGCCCACCCCGTTCGCCCGCGCGTACGAGATCCACGACGTTCTGCCCTTCTCGGTCAAACGCCTGCGCGCGGAACTGCGGCGACGCGACGCCGGCACCCTGACGATCAAGAAGCGGGGATTCGCCGCCGACATCGAACGCCTGCGGCGCGACCTCCGGCCGTCGGGGTCCAAGGAGTGGGTCGTGGTTCTCACTCGGGTGGGCGAAACACCAACGGCACTCATCTGCGCGGCCCGCCGACACCAGGTCACGGCAGAAGACACGCCACCCTAAGGCAAACACTGCGACTATTGCCGTATTGGGTTGACTACTCTTGGCAGCGGCCGCAATCCGCGCCGCGGGGGGCGCGGGCGGGAGCAGCGCCCGGTGGGGCGCACGGGGGAAATGGGGAACGACGATGACCGACGCCGTGCTGCAATGTCCCAAGTGCGGCGTCGCCATGGCCGGCTTTCACCGCGCCGGCGTCACCCTGCGGGAGTGCGGCGCATGTCGCGGCGTCTTCCTCGGCCGCGGCGAACTCGACCGGCTCCTCGGCCGGGGCGCCGCGAGCACGGGGGCGAACGCGCATGCGGCGTCCGCGCCTTACGAAGGCCGTCACCGCCGCGACTAAAACGGCATTCCGCTACTCCGGGATAAGGATCTCTTTTCCCTGAATTTCTTTGCTTACGCTCGATGACCATGGTCGGCTCATTAGAGTGACCCTTCGCGACGCACGCCACTGCCATTTACGCGCGCAGGCCGGCGACCCGGCAAAACGAAGGAGCTCCCCGGGTGGACACCAATCACAACTTCCTGCAGACAGGAGGTCAACCGGTCTCGGACCGAATGCGGGAATTGCTGGCCCGCGCTGCTCAAGATCATGTTTACGAGCAACGCTCGACAGGTCAGGTCCTCGACGAGATCCATCAGCGGCTCGAGGGCATCGAGTGGCTGCTCCGCGAGGTGCGCGAGCGCGAGCTCAGCGGCCTGACGACCCAGCTCGACTCGGTTCGTGGCCAGGTCGACGAGCTGTACGGCAAGCCTCCGGAGTGGGCCGAGGGGCTGGCCGAGCACATCGAGTCCGTCGGCGAGAAGGTCAAGCCGGTCGCCGAGCTGCCCTCGCTGTGGGCCGACGTCGGCGTCATCGCGGAGAACGTCGACGAGGGCCTCTCCCGCATCCAGAACGTCCTCGACTCGAGCAAGAGCATCACCGACGCGACGCTGCGGGCCGCGCAGCAGATGGACGACCTCACCAAACGCCTTGACCGGCTGGCGGGCACGATGGAGGCCGCGTCCGTACGCTTCAACCGGCTCGACAAGACCCTCGCCGACCTCGGACACCGCTCCGAGAAGCTCGAACACCAGATCAACGCCGTGGCCGGCAAGGTCGACCAGTCGCTCGGCGACATGGCCGAGCGCGTCGAGCAGGGCCTCGACGCGGTCAACGGCAGGGTCGAGGGCGTCGGCGGGCGTCTCGACGGCATCGACGGCCGCGTCGAGGGCCTGTCCGGCAAGATCAAGGGCATCGAGGGCCACTTCCAGGGGCTCGAGGCCAAGATCGAAGGGGTCGACGACCGCGTCGACGGGGTCAACCAGCGCATCGGCCAGCTGCCGGTCACGCTGGAGATCGGCGAGTTGCACCGCAAACTCGCCGCCATCGGCGACCGGCCGTTCATCGATCCGACCGACCGCTTCGACGCCCTGGAGAAACGCCTGGCCGAGGCGATCGACCCGCTCGTCGACGAGTTGCGGGCGCGGCCCGACCGCGACGAGGCCGAGGAGACCCTCTCCAAGATCGTCGAGTCGTCGCGCTCCGACCTCACCAAACACATGGAGATCCTCCGCGAGGACCTGCTGCGGCAGGTCGGCGGTGTGCACGAGGACGTGAGCAAGAAGGTCGACACGGCCCAGCACGACATGACGCAGCGCATGACCTCGGTCCACGAGGACCTCATGAAGCGGCTCATCACTCTTGAGGAGACCATGCTCGCGCTGGCCGAGGCGCTGTTCCGCCCGCGCCGGGAGAGCAAGGAGTGACGGCGACGGCCGCTCCGGTCTTGTCCCGGAGCGGCCTTTTCGTCGCCCTTTGCGCGAAACGCTGCACACATAGGTATTTGCGGGGTTTTCGGGATTAATAGCAGACCCAAGAAGATCGTCGGGCCGCAATGACATGCCGTTTACTTCGCCTTGGATTGATAAAATCACTCCCGATACGGTTCGGAATCCGTTTGGATGGGACCCGTGACCTTCCCCAGATTCTCAGAGCCGCTGAGCGCTGCGACGCTGCGCTGGGTCGAGGAATGCCTGGGGCCGGGCAGCGAGGTGAAGATGGTCCGGCCGCTCGTCGGCGGCCTGTCCCACATCAACCACGCGCTGCTCGCGGAGAGCCGCTCCGGCACCGTGCACCGGCTCGTGCTGCGCCGCTGGGCCTCCGCGTCCTGGCCGGACATCGACATCGAGTTCTCGCCCGAGCGCGAGATCGCCGCGCTGACGCTCCTGGCGGGCTGCGAGATCCCGACGCCGTCGCTCGTGGCGGCCGACCCCTCGGGCGCCCACTGCGAGACGCCGACGCTGCTGATCACGAGGCTGCTCGGCCACCCGCCGCGACCGGCGCGCGAAGAGCTGCCCGAATACCTCATCCAGTTGGCCGCCGGCCTGCTGTCGGTGCACGCGGTCGGGGGCGCCTCCACGATGCCGCCCTACCGCCCGTACAACCACCTCGACGTGCGTCTCGCGCCGATCAACGCCCGGCATCCGGCGCTGTGGGAGCGGGCGTTCGACATCGCGGCCGGCCCGTCCCCCGGCGCCACACCGCACTTCATCCACCGTGACTACCTGCCCGACAACACCCTCTGGGCGTACGGGCGGCTCACCGGCATCGTCGACTGGTCCGGCGCCTCACACGGACCGGCCGCCGTCGACGTGGCCCACATGCGGTGGAACCTCGCCCTCCGATACGGGGTCGAGGTCGCCGACCAGTTCCTCGGGGCCTTCGACCAGGTCTCCGGCGGCTACCGGCACAACCCGTACTGGGACCTGCGCACCGTGCTCGACCTCCTGCCCGAGCAGCCGCTGCGCCCGATCTCGCCGAACGACATCCCCGCGCTGGAGAGCTTCCTGGAGCACGCCCTGATCGAGCTGGGCGCGCCCGCGACGCGGTTCTGAGGTCGGACTCGCCGAACCGCGCCCTACACCAGCACGTCGGTGATCGGCAGGGACGAGTCGGCCGGGAGGTCGAGGGCCGAGGGCTTCAGGCCCGCGCCGACGAGTTCCGCGCCGAGGGCCGCGACCATGGCGCCGTTGTCGGTGCACAGTTTCGGGCGCGGCACCCGCAGCTGGATGCCGGCCGCCTCACAGCGCTCCTGGGCCAGCGCCCGCAGGCGGGAGTTGGCCGCGACGCCGCCGCCGACGAGCAGGTGGGAGACGCCGTTATCCCTGCAGGCGGCGATGGCCTTCTTGGTCAGCACGTCGACCACCGCCTCCTGGAACGCCGCCGCGACGTCGGCCACCGGCACCGGCTCACCGGCGCGCTCGCGTGACTCGACCCAGCGGGCCACCGCGGTCTTCAGCCCCGAGAAGGAGAAGTCGTAGGTGCCGTCCTCGTACTTGCCGCGCGGGAAGGAGATCGACGCCCGGTCGCCCTCGCGCGCCGCGCGGTCGATGTACGGGCCGCCGGGGAAGCCGAGGTCGAGCACTCGTGCCACCTTGTCGAACGCCTCGCCGGCGGCGTCGTCGACCGTCGCGCCCAGCGGGCGCACGTCGGAGGCCACGTCCGGCACGAGAAGGAGCGATGAGTGCCCGCCGGAGACGAGGAGGGCCACGCAGGGCTTGGGCAGCGGACCGTGTTCGAGCTGGTCGACGGCCACGTGGGCGGCGAGATGGTTGACGCCGTACAGCGGCTTGCCCAGGCCCAGGGCGTACGCCTTGGCGGCCGCGACGCCCACGAGCAGGGCGCCGGCCAGGCCGGGGCCGGCGGTGACCGCGATCGCGTCGACGTCGGCGAGCGTCACGCCGGCCTCGCTCAGCGCCCGGTCCACGGTCGGCGTCATCGCCTCCAGGTGGGCGCGGGAGGCCACCTCGGGCACCACCCCGCCGAACCTGGCGTGTTCGTCGACGCTGGAGGCGATCGCGTCGGCGAGGAGAGTGTGGCCGCGGACCACGCCCACGCCGGTCTCGTCGCACGACGTCTCGATGCCCAGCACCAGCGGCTGGTCCGTCACGGTTTCACCCCCTGCCGCGCCGGCGCCTCGCCCGGCCGCGACTCTTTCATCATCACGATCGCGTCCACCCCGGAGGGCTGGTAGTAGCGCTTGCGGACGCCGACGGCGGTGAAGCCGAAACGCTCGTAGAGCCGGCGCGCCCGGTCGTTGTCGGCCCGCACGTCGAGGAAGATCTCCACGCAGCCGCGTACGGCCGCCTCTTCCAGCAGCGCGGTCAGCAGCGCCGAGCCGATGCCCCGGCCCTGGAGCTCGGGGCGTACGCCGATGGTCAGCACGTCGCCCTGCCCGCCCACGGCGGACAGGCCGGCCCAGCCCGCGAGCACGCCGTCGTCGTCCACGGCGACGTAGCGGCGGGTGCCGGTGCGATCGACCAGCTCGCCGCGGTACGTCTTCTCGGACCAGGCGTCGTCGGGGAACAGCAGGTGTTCGAGCTCCAGCACCGCCGGCAGGTCGTCGAGAGTCAGGTCGCGGACCTTCATCCCGGCGTCACCCGCTTGCGGGGCCCGGGCTCACGCGCGTCGGGCTTGCGCAGGTAGAGCGGCTCGGGCGGCAGCAGATCGGGCCCGGCGCCCCCGGACAGCCGCGAGACGACGAGCTCGGCGATCGCGGCCGCCGACGGCAGCGCCGGAGTCTCACCCTTGAGCACGTCGGGGTAGAGCAGCGCGCCCTCACCCAGCGCGGGCAGACCGGGAATCGCGGCGTCGGCCGGCTTGCCGACCGACGGCCCGTCGGTGCGGACGGTCGCCGAGTCGTACCGCGCCCAGTAGACCTCTTTGCGGCGCGCGTCGGTGGCCACCACGAACGGATCGGTCCGCTTGGACTCCCAGGCGAGCGCGTCGAGCGTGCAGACGCCGTGCACCGGGATCTGCAGCACGGCGCCGAGCGAGCGCGCGGTGACCAGGCCGACCCGCAGCCCGGTGTACGGACCGGGACCGACGCCGACGGCGATCGCGGACAGGTCTTCGCGGCGCACCTGAGCGTCACCGAGCACGGTGTCGATCGCGGGCGCGAGCACCTCCGCGTGTCTGCGCCGATCGACGACCTTGGACTCGGCCCGGAGACGTGGCGTCTCGCCCGGGGCCCACTCGCTCAGCGCGACGGTGACCGCGGCGGTCGCGGTATCGAAAGCCAGGACCAGCACGATCCTTGAGGGTAGCGCGCCCCGGCCACTGCCAGTTACGAGTGCGACTCGAGCTTGGACACGATGTCGCGGGCGGCGCCGAGGGCGCCGTCGCTCGCGGTGTGGGAGGACAGCGGCGTGCCGGCGGCGTTGAGGTGGTCTCCGCCGGAGTAGTGCACGGTGATCAGCACGTTGGCGAGGCGGGCGTTGGCGACGGCCTCACCGATCGCGGCGGAGGCGTCGACCGTGTACACGACGTACGCCTGTTCACCGACGCCGCTCACGCCCCGGCTGTCCCGTACCTTGACGCCGTCGGAGAGATCCTTGCCGCCGCGGTCGGCCTGCCACTCGGTGGAGAAGGTACGGATCGCGGTGTCCGTGGCGGACGTGCCGCCGGTGGCGGCGAGGGCGCGCAGTTCGACGCTCAGCTGGCGGGTGCGGGAGCCGTACAGGCTCCAGGCGCATTCGCTGTGCTCGTCGGACTGGTTGGCGAGGGTCGCGCTGCGGTCGGCGCCGGGAGCCAGTTTGTCGGCGACGCTCTTGCTGAGCGTGTCGCAGGCGCTGGGCACGGCGTCGCGGTCGGAACCCCGGCCGGTGCTCATCGGCGAACTCTCGGCCCCCGCGTCGCGGGAGCGCGGCTGGTGGGCGTGGTCCCCGCCGAGAGAGACCCAGGCCACGGCGCCGGACACGACGAGGACGAACGCGGCCGCGCAGGCGGCGGCGACAAGCCGGCCCCGGCGTCTGGCCGGCCGGGCGGCACGACGACGACCGCTCACCAGGTCCCTCCTCCCTCATCTCCCGTTCGCGTGCTTTGCCGGAAGATGAGATTCAGGGGAAGAGAGTACGACAAGATCGTAATCTTGACCGCTCGAGGGTCCCCGATTTGGTATGGCCGTCACGGTGGGCCTTGGGCCACGGGTCGGAGAGACGTACCGATGAAGTCGATCGTCGCGCCGTACGGGCGCTGGGAGCCGGCGACGCCCGCGCGGGTCGCGTCGCTGTTCGCCGCCCTGCCGTGCCCGTGGTGGATCGCCGGCGGGTACGCCATCGAGCTCGCCGTCGGCCGTCGCGTCCGCGACCACGGTGACATCGACGTGATGATGCTGCGCCGGGACCAGTTCCACCTGCACGACGCCCTGCGCGGCTGGGAGTGCTGGGCGGCCGACCCACCGGGGGTCCTGCGTCCCTGGGAGCCCTCCGAGGTGCTGCCGCCGGCCGTCCACGACATCTGGTGCCGTCCGGGACCCGGCGAACCGTGGCGTGTCCAGGTGATGCTGGACGAGGCGGACGGCGAGGAGTGGGTGTCCCGGCGAGATCCCGCCGTCCGGCGCCCGCTGGCCGGGATCGGGGCGGCCGGTCCGGACGGCATCCCCTACCTCGCGCCCGAGATCCAGCTGTTCTACAAGGCCAAGCGGCCCCGGCGGAAGGACGAGACCGATCTCCTCGCGGTCCTGCCCCTGCTCGACGAGGCGCGGCGACGGTGGCTGAGCGAGGCCCTGGCGCACTGCTTCGGCGCGCACCCGTGGCGGGAACGGCTCGCGTACTGAACGGCGCGGGCCCGTCAGATCGGCTGGTCGCCCAGGGTCGCCCATCGGGCGCCGACGCCGGTCAGCGTGACCGTGCGCTCGTCCGTCTCGCTGCGTTCGATGACGATCTCCAGGCGGTCGTCGGACAGGCCCTCGGCGATGCCGCCGCCCCACTCGACCACGGTGATCGCGTCCTGCAGGTCGAGATCGAGGTCGTCCAGCTCGTCCAGGCCGCCGAGCCGGTACGCGTCGGCGTGCACGAGCGCCGGGCCGCCCGCCAGTGACGGATGCACCCGCGCGATCACGAAGGTCGGTGAGGTGATCGGGCCCCGGACCTGCAGGCCGTCGCCCAGGCCCTGGGTCAGGGTCGTCTTGCCCGCGCCGAGCGGACCGGACAGCAGCACGAGGTCGCCGGCGCGCAGCAGGGCGGCCAGCCGGCGGCCCAGGTCGCGCATCTCTCCCTCGGTCGGAACACGAAGTGGGCTGCTGGTCAAAGAATCCTCCTTCGCCGGAAGAGTGACCACGGGTGCCGTGTTACCGGTTCGCTCACTCCGTTCGCTCATGCGGAACGCTCCTCGGCCACGGGCCGGACGCGGCCGACCAGTTCGGCGATGGCATCGGTGACGGCCTCGGGGTGTTCGAGCATCACCACGTGGCCTCCCTCGGCCACCTCGATCAGTTCGGCGTCCGGCAGCGCCGCAGCGATGGCCCGCCCGTGCGCGGGCGGGGTGAGCCGGTCGTCGTCGCCGACCACGATCACGGCGGGCAGGTCCCGGAGCACCCCGAGCGCCTCCAGCTTGTCGTGCTCGGCGAGCGTCGGGTAGAACTCCGCGATCACGTCGGTGGGCGTGGACCCGATCATTCCCTCCACGAACTCCACGATCGACGGGCTCACCTCACGGTCGGCGAACGCGATCCGGCGGGTGATCACGAAGGCCACGTCGGCGCCGATGCGGCGGCCCTTGTCGACCAGCGCGCCGCGCTTGCCGATGCCCCGTACGACGCCGGGCACGGCGCGCCGGAACACCTTGCCGAACAGCTCCGGCAGGCCCAGCGTGAGCTCGGCGAGCTGCCCCGACGAGGTGTTGACCAGGGCCACGCCGACGACGCGCGAGCCGAACAGCTCCGGGTGCCGGTCGGCCAGCGCCATGATCGTCATGCCGCCCATGGAGTGACCGACGAGCACGACCGGCCGCCCCGGCGAGGTGGTGGCCTCGATCACCGCGAGCAGGTCGTCGCCGCACTGGTCGATGGTGGCGTGGGTGAGGTCGCTGCGCCCCGAACGACCGTGGCTGCGCTGGTCCCAGAAGACCATCCGCACGTCGTCGAGGCGGGCCAGGTCGCGCCGCTGGAAGTGCCAGGAGTCCTGGGTCAGGCAGTAGCCGTGGCTGAACACGACCGTGAGGGCGGCGTCGTCCGGCCCGTCGACCTCGACGTGGAGGGGTACCCCGTCACTCGCGAGGACGGTCTGGGGGCGGCCGCGCAGCTCGCCGAACCGTTCGTACCGGTCGGGGTCGGGACGCAGGCGTTCGCGTCCGACGGCGTAGCGGCGCGCCCCGACGACCGCGCCGACACCGATGGCCCCGGCGGTGCCGATCGCGGCACCGATCAGGCCGGCTCGCTTCTTGTTCATACCGCCTCTTCAGCGTAGGTACGGGGGACCCGGGCCCCGATCCTGGTGACGATCTCATATGAGATCGTGCCGAGCATGTCCGCCCAGTCCTGGGCGGTGGGTTCGCCGTGGTCGCCCGGCCCGAAGAGGATCACCTCGTCGCCCGCGCGGATCTCGTCGTCGCCGACGTCGATGACGAACTGGTCCATGCACACGGTGCCCGCGACGCGCCGCCGCCGGCCCGCCGCCCAGACCTCCAGGAGGTTCGTGCCGTGCCGCGGGATCCCGTCGGCGTACCCCAGCGGCACCAGGCCGAGCGTGGTCTCCGCCGAGGTGGTGTACCGGTGGCCGTACGACACGCCCTGCCCGGCCCCGACCCGTTTGGCCAGCGCCAGGCGTCCGGTCAGTGTC
Source organism: Actinoallomurus iriomotensis (assembly GCF_030269445.1). Taxonomy (GTDB): domain Bacteria; phylum Actinomycetota; class Actinomycetes; order Streptosporangiales; family Streptosporangiaceae; genus Actinoallomurus; species Actinoallomurus iriomotensis. The sequence goes on along the minus strand of NZ_BSTJ01000006.1, from coordinate 138,253 downwards.
ATCGCCGGCCGCAGGCCCAGACGGCGCGCGGGCCCGAGTGAGGGGATCGGATCCAGGCCGTAGACCGCGATGCCGGGCCGTACGAGGTCGTAACGGGCCTCCGGGAGGGTCAGCGTGGCGGCGGAGTTCGCGATGTGGCGCACCTCGGGCCGTACGCCGGCCTTCTCGGCGAGCTCGACCGCCTCGTCGAACTCCCGGAGCTGGGCGGCGATCGAGGGGTGGCCCGGCTCGTCCGCGCAGGCCATGTGGGACCAGAGCCCGACGACCGTGGCGAGGCCCTCGGCCTGGGCCCGCAGGGCGGCGTCGACCAGCGCGGGCCAGTCGGCCGGGGTCGCGCCGCTGCGGGCCAGCCCGGTGTCGGTCTTCAGGTGCAGTCTGACCTGCCGCCCGACGCGGGCGGCGGCCCGGGTGATCTCCTCGACCTGCCCGACGGAGGTGGCCGACAGGTCGACGTCTTCGGCGACGGCGTCGTCGAACCGCTCGCCGGGCGCGTACAGCCAGCACATCGCCCGCACGTCGAGACCGGCGCGCCGCAGGGTCAGCGCCTCGTCCAGGGTGGCGACGCCCAGCCAGGACGCTCCGCCCGCCACCGCGGCGCGTGCGGCCGGCATGATCCCGTGACCGTAGCCGTCCGCCTTGACGACCGCCATCAGCTCGGCACCCGGGGCGCTTTCCCGCAGCAACTCGACGTTGCGCCTGATCGCACCAAGATCGACACGGGCCGCTGTGGTAACGCTCATGCACCAAGTGTGGCAGCGCCGGACCCTTGCCCAGGCCATCGGCGACGGGCGCGCCGCACGCGAAGGCCGGCTCCGGAGCTCAGCCGGCGAGCGTGCGGAAGGCGGCGGGAACGGCGTCGACGACGTCCTGAGCGCTGATCGGAGCCTCCGCGTCGGAGCCCGGCTCCGGACCGGCGGCGGCGAGGCGCCCGGCGAGACCGTGGAGGTACGCGCCGGCGGCCGCGGCGTCGATCGCGGCCGCCCCACCGGCCAGGAACGCGCCGATCAGGCCGGACAGCACGTCGCCGGTGCCCGCGGTGGCGAGCCGCGGCGTGCCGGTCGGGTTCACGCGCACCGGCCGGCCGGCCTCGGCGATGACCGTGGTGGAGCCCTTGAGCAGCACCGTCGCGTTGAGTTCCTCGGCGGCCCGGCGTACGTGTTCGAGCCGCCGGGCCTCGACCTGGTCCGCGTCGGTGCCCAGCAGCCGGGCGAGCTCGCCGGCGTGCGGGGTGAGCACGGTCGGGGCGCTGCGCCCCAGCAGGTCGCGGCGGCGGGTCAGGACGGTGAGCCCGTCGGCGTCGACCAGCACCGGCAGATCGGTGGCGAGCACCTCGCCCAGCAGCGTCTCAGCCCGCTCGTCGGTGCCCATGCCGGGTCCGGCGACCCAGGCGTTGACCCGCCCGACGCCGCTCAGGGAGTCCTCGACCACGCTGGTCACCGCCTCGGGCCAGTGGTGCCGGACGAGCTCGACCGCGTGCCGCGCCGAGGCGAAGCGCACCATGCCGGCGCCGCCCCGGACGGCGCCGCCGACCGACAGCACCGCGGCCCCGGTGAAGGTCTCGCTCCCGGCGAGCACGCCGGGAACACCGCGGCGGTACTTGTTGGACTCCCGCTGCGCCTGGGGAGTCCACAGGTCGACGTCGACCGCCTGCGGCAAGCACGCGTCCGGGTCGCTCAGGTACGGGCCGAGCCCGATGTCGACCAGCTCGACCACGCCCGCGTGCCCGGCCCCGGGATCGACGAAGAGGCCCGGCTTGTACGCCCCGAACGTCACCGTCACGTCGGCGCGGACGGCCGCACCGCTCACCACGCCGGTGTCGGCGTCGACGCCGCTGGGCAGGTCGCACGCCACGAGGGTGGCGATGGCGCACGAGGCGTGCCCGGCCAGAGTCGCGTACGGCTCGCGGAGCCCGCCCCGGCCGCCGATGCCGAGCATTCCGTCGATGATCAGGTCCGCGGCCTCGATCGCGCGCACCGGCCGGTCGCCGTCGCCCGCCTCGACGGCGCGTCCCCCGGCCGAACGCAGCGCCGCCAGGCCGCCCTCGTGGGTCTTCGAACCGGCCAGGATCGCGGTGACCCGCGCGCCGCGGCGGGCCAGCCGTTCGCCGGCGTACAGCGCGTCGCCGCCGTTGTCACCGCTGCCGACCAGCAGCACGACCTCCGCGCCGTACACGCCGTCGCCCGGGCCGGTGACCCCCGCCCGCCCGCTGCGCAGCAGGCCCGCGCAGACGGAGGCGAGCCCGGCCGCGGCACGCCGCATGAGCGCGCCCTCGGGCAGCCGGGCCATCAGGGCGCGTTCGGCGGCGCGGACCTTCTCCACCTCGTACGCGTACCGCATGCTCAGGTTCCCTCTCGTCGGTCGGTGTGCTCGGCGATCACCACCGCGACGGCGACACCGCCGTCGTGGCTGAGCGAGACGTGCCAGGAGTCGACGCCGAGCCGCGCCGCCGCCGCGGCGACGGTGCCCTCGACGTGAAGGCTGGGCCGCCCGTCGGGCGCCCTGCGCACCTCGGCGTCGGTCCACTTCAGCCCACGCGGCGCGCCCAGTGCCTTGGCCAGGGCCTCCTTGGCCGCGAAGCGCGCGGCGAGGGAGCGCGGACGCAGCCCCCGCTCGGACTCGGTGAACAGCCGGACGGCGAGGCCGGGCGTGCGTTCGAGGGACCCCGCGAACCGCGCGATGTCCACGACGTCGATCCCCACTCCGACGATCACCGCCTCAGCCTATTCATGTCCGTGAGCGGCGTCAGTGGACGGGCGCGTGCGTGTGGTCGACGGCCGGAGCGTCCGGGTGCGCGATCAGCCAGTCCACGCGCTCGCGGCTTTCGACATCGACCGGCGTGTAGACCGCCATGCGCGTCTCCGGGGTGGCCACGACCGCGAAGTTGACCACCGACAGGCTCACCTCGCCCACGGCGGCGTGCCGGAAGACCTTGACCCTCGTCGTCGGTGTGCCGACATCGTGCGCGGCCCACATCTCGGCGAACTCCGGACTGGCGGCGGACAGCCGTTCGACGAACTCGGTCCAGGCGGGTTCCCCGAGGTGACGGCCGTACGACGCGCGGAACGTCGCCACCATCTGCGGGAGTTCACGGTCGCGGTTCACGAACGTGCTGCAGCAGGTCGGGATCACGAATCCCGCCCAGAGCAGGTTGCGGTGGTTACGCGCGGCGGAGATGCTCGGCCACATCGCGGCGTACGCGGCGTTCCAGGCGAGCACGTCGTACCGGCTGTTGATCACGGCGGCGGGCAGGTCGGCCAGGCCGTCGAGCACGGCCTGCACCTGCGGCTCCAGCCGGTCGTGCGCGTCCCGCGGGCGCGGCGGGGGTACGTCCGCGATCCGGAACAGATGCTCGCGCTCGGCCTGGTCGAGGCGGAGGGTGCGGGCGATCGCCTCCAGCACCTGGACGCTCACGTTGATCGGCCGGCCCTGTTCGAGCCAGGTGTACCAGGTGATCCCGACGCCGGCGAGCTGGGCGACCTCCTCGCGGCGCAGGCCGGGCGTGCGCCGTCGCGGCCCGGCGGGCATGCCCACGTCGGCGGGCGTGATGCGCCCGCGGCGGCTGCGCAGAAAGGCCGCGAGCTCGGTGCGGCGGCCGGTGATCGTCGCGGTCACCTGTCCGATTCTCGCTGGTACGGCGATCGCGTGCCAGGTGCTGGCAACACCAGTATCACGGGGCTCTCAGCACTCTCACCCGCGCGGCCGCAGGCTGCTGCGCATGGCCCAGATCACCCTCGACGCACCGGCGTCACATGCGCCGGTCCGGCTCGGCCGGCTGCTCACGATCATTCTGGCCGGCCAGTTCATGGCGATCCTCGACGTCTCCGTCGTCAACGTCGCCGCGCCGACCATCCGTACCGACCTGCACGCGTCCGGCGCCGGGCTGCAACTCGTCATCGCCGGCTACACCATCGCGTACGCCGTTCTTCTCATCACCGGCGCCCGTCTCGGCGACCGGCTCGGGCACCGCGCCGCCTTCCAGGCGGGCCTCACGGTCTTCACCGCCGCGTCGCTGGCCTGCGGCCTGGCCGGCGGCACCGGCATGCTCATCGGCTTCCGCTTCGTCCAAGGGGTGGGTGCGGCGCTGATGGTGCCGCAGGTCATGAGCCTCATCCAACGCAACTTCACCGGCGCCGCGCGGGCCCGCGCGCTCAGCGTGTACGGGGCGGTACTGGCGGGCGGCTCGGTCGTCGGCCAGGTCGTCGGCGGGCTCCTCGTCAGCGCCGACCTGTTCGGCACCGGCTGGCGCCCGGTCTTCCTGGTGAACGTTCCGATCGGCGTCGTGCTGCTGGTCGCCGGCGCCCGTACGCTGCCCGGCGACCGTGGCGAGCAGGACCGCGGCCTGGACCTGCCGGGGCTGGTCAGCCTGGCCGCGGCGACGCTGCTGTTCGTGGTGCCGCTCGTGCTCGGGCACGAGGAGGACTGGCCGCTGTGGGGCTGGCTGATGCTCGGCGGCAGCGTCGTGGTGTTCGCGCTGTTCGTGGTGGCGCAGCGGCGCGCGTCCGCACCGCTGATCCCCGGCCGGGTGGCCGGCGCCCCCGGCATGCGCGCGGGGCTCGTGACGATCTTCCTGTGCATGGGCACCTTCGGCGGGTTCCTGTTCAGCGTGGCCCTGCACCTGCAGGGCGGCCTCGGCTACAGCCCGCTGCGGGCCGGGCTGTTCTTCATCCCGGGCGCGGGCGGGTTCGCGCTGGCCAGCCTCAACTGGCGGCGCGCACCCGCGCGGTGGCACCGCCCGATGATCCCCGCCGCGCTGGTCGTGGCCGGGCTGGGCTACCTGGGGCTCGAGGTGTTCGAGTCGGGCGGCGTCGGGTTCGAGGTCGCGATGGGACTGGCCGGGCTGGGCCTCGGCGCGGCGTTCAGCCCGCTGCTCGCGGTGGCGCTGAGCCATGTGGCCGTGGCGGACGCGGCGGACGCCAGTGGCCTGCTGGTGATGACGAACCAGCTCGGCCAGGTCGTGGGCGTGGCGACGTTCGGCACGCTGTTCCTCAGCGTCGCGCCGCCGACCGGGCACGCCCTGACGGTGACGTGCGTGGCGCTGGCCGTCACGGCGGCGGTGGGCGCGTGCTGCGCGACACCGCTGCTCCGGCGACGACGGGGCTGAGCCGCCCCGGTCAGATCCGCCGCAGCCGTACGCGGCGGACGCGGTGGTCGCGGTCCTTGTTCAGGACCAGGGTGGCGCGGGCGCGGGTGGGCAGGATGTTGGCCACGAGGTTGACCTCGTTGATGTCGCGCCAGAAGCGCTCCGCCTGCGCCGCCGCCTCGTCCCCGTCGACCTGCGCGTACGGGTGGAAGTAGGAGCGCTCGTCGGTGAAGACCGTACGGCGCAGGGCGAAGAAGCGGTCGATGTACCACTGACGGATGTCGTCGACCCGCGCGTCGACGTAGATGGAGAAGTCGAACAGGTCCGCCAGGGCCAGGCTGCCCGGCCGCGCGCTCTGCAGCACGTTGAGCCCCTCCACGATGAGGATGTCCGGCCGCCGTACGACCTGCCGGGCGTCCGGCACGATGTCGTACCGCAGCGCCTCGTACACCGGCATGGACACCTCGGGCACGCCCGCCTTGACCTCCGAGACGAACTTCAGCAGCGCGCGCCGGTCGTAGGACTCCGGGAAGCCCTTGCGCTGCATCAGGCCGCGCTCGACGAGGACCGCGTTGGGGTAGAGGAAGCCGTCCGTGCTGACCAGCTCGACCCTCGGATCTCCCGGGCCGCGGGAGAGCAGGACGCGCAGCAGCCGGGCGACCGTCGACTTGCCGACGGCCACGCTGCCGGCGATGCCGATGATGTACGGGGTGGGGGCGACCGGTTCGCCGAGGAAGGCGCTGACGGTGTCGCGCAGCCGCCCGTCGCCCGTGACGAACAGCCGCAGCAGCCGCGACAGCGGCAGATAGACGTCCTCGACCTCGTCGAGGTCGATGGGGTCGCCGAGCCCGCGGATCTCCTCCAGGTCCGCCGGAGTGAGAGAGAGCGGTGTGCCGGCGCGCAGGGCACGCCATGCGTCACGGTCGAGCTCGACATACGGGCTGGGAGGATTGCCCCCGATGCTCGTCATGTGCTGTGACCCTAGCCGGAGCCTGGCAGATTACGGTGATTTGCTGTGTTACGAGATGGTCACGCGCGGCAACAAGGGCGAGCGGAGAGTTGGCGCGGCGGTGGTCTACCCGTTCACCTGGACCCATTACTGTGGCCCGCATGTGCGGAATCGTGGGGTACGTCGGCTCGCAGCCGGCTCTCGACGTCGTCATCGACGGCCTCTCCCGGCTGGAGTACCGGGGGTACGACTCGGCGGGCACGGCCGTCTCCGCCGACGGCAAGCTGACGGTGACCAAACGCGCCGGGAAGCTGGCCAACCTGCGTGAGGCACTCGCGGGCGCCGACCATTCGGACACCGGCCGTTCGGGCATCGGTCACACCCGCTGGGCCACCCACGGCCCGCCGAACGACCGCAACGCCCACCCGCACACCGACTGCACCGGCGCGGTCGCCGTCGTGCACAACGGCATCATCGAGAACTTCGCCGCGCTCCGCCTCGAACTCGAGGGCCGGGGCCACGAGCTGTCCTCCGACACCGACACCGAGGCCGTCGCCCACCTGCTCGAGGAGGAGGTGGCCAAGGGCGCGAGCCTGGCCGACGCGATGCGCCGGGTCTGCCTGCGCCTCGAAGGCGCGTTCACGCTCGTCGCGGTGTACTCCGGCGAGCCCGACCTCGTGGTCGGCGCCCGCCGCAACTCCCCGCTGGTCGTCGGCGTCGGCGCCGGGGAGAACTTCCTGGCCAGCGACGTCGCGGCCTTCATCGCGCACACGCGCGACGCGATCGAGCTGGGCCAGGACCAGGTCGTCGAGCTACGGCGGTCCGGCGTCACGGTCACCGGCTTCGACGGCAAGCCGGCCGACGTGAAGGAGTACCACGTCGACTGGGACGTGTCCGCCGCGGAGAAGGGCGGCCACGACTACTTCATGCTCAAGGAGATCGCCGAGCAGCCGCGCGCCGTCGCCGAGACGCTGCTCGGCCGGATCGGCGCGGACGGCCGGCTCAGCCTCGACGAGATGCGGCTCACCGACGACGAGCTGCGCGACATCGACAAGATCATTATTGTCGCGTGCGGCACGGCCTACCACGCCGGGCTGATCGCCAAGTACGCCATCGAGCACTGGACCCAGCTCCCCTGCGAGGTCGAGCTGGCCAGCGAGTTCCGCTACCGCGACCCGATCCTGACACGCTCGACGCTGGTCATCGCGATCTCCCAGTCCGGCGAGACGATGGACACGCTCATGGCGGTGCGCCACGCCCGCGAGCAGCGCGCCAGCGTCCTCGGCATCTGCAACGTCAACGGCTCGACCATCCCGCGCGAGTGCGACGGCGTCCTCTACACCCACGCCGGGCCGGAGATCGCGGTCGCCTCGACCAAGGCGTTCCTCACCCAGCTGATCGCCGTCTACCTGATCGCGCTCTACCTGGCGCAGGTACGCGGGACCAAGTGGGGCGACGAGGTCTTCGCCATGATCCAGCTGCTGGGCACGATGCCGCAGAAGGTCGAACAGGTCCTGGAGACCGTCGAGCCGGTACGCGACCTGGCCCGGTCGCTGGCCGGTGAGCGCTGCGTACTGTTCCTGGGCCGGCACGTGGGCTTCCCGGTGGCGCTGGAGGGCGCGCTCAAGCTCAAGGAACTCGCCTACATGCACGCGGAGGGCTTCGCCGCCGGTGAGCTGAAGCACGGCCCGATCGCCCTGATCGAGCAGGACCTGCCGGTCGTGGTCATCGTGCCGTCGCGCGCCCGCCCGGTCCTGCACGACAAGATCGTCTCCAACATCCAGGAGATCCGCGCCCGCGGCGCCCGGACGATCGTGATCGCCGAGGAGGGCGACGAGGCGGTCGCGCCGTACGCCGACACGCTCATCCGCGTGCCGGCCGTCCCGACCCTGCTGCAACCGCTGGTGGCGACCGTGCCGCTCCAGGTGTTCGCCTGCGAGCTCGCCACCGCCCGGGGCCACGACGTCGACCAGCCGCGCAACCTCGCCAAGTCCGTCACCGTGGAATAGAGCAGACGGTCAGCCGCGCGCAGCGCGCCGCGTCGGTCTGCCGCCAGGAGAAGTAGTCGACGACGTCTTGCGCGGCGGCGCCCATCCACACGCGACTGTCGAAGTGGACGGCTTCGCCCACGGCGTGCGTGAAGGCGGCCGTGGCACGGTGAAGCGGGAGAAGCCTCGCCCGTCCACCCGAATGATGGTCCAGGCGCCCGGCAGCACGGCGAGGGAGTGGAACCACTCCAACGACCGCATGCGGTTTTCCAGGTCCTTGCCCTTCATCCCTCCACCTCCTCGGCCAACGGCCGGACGTCGAAACCTCCCGCGCCGTCGAACCGGAGCGCGTACAACGCGTCGAACCCCTCCGAACGCCGCGGGCGGCGCAGGCGTTCGGAGGGTCGCATAGATGCCGACCTGCGGCACCTGGGTTTTTTGCGACCTGGCGAATTCCGCCGCGATGGAGTAGGAAGCGACGTTGTGACGCGATATGTGGCGCTGCTGCGCGCGGTGAACCTCGGCAGCCACAAGAAGATCTCCATGGCCGACCTGCGCGAGCTGCTGACCGGCCTCGGGTACGGCGACGTGCGGACGTACCTGCAGAGCGGCAACGCGATCTTCACCGCTCGCGAGACGCGGACGGAGCGGGTGGCGGCGGCGATCGAGGAGCGTCTCGCCGCCGGGCTGGGGCTGACCACCGAGGTGATCCTGCGGACCGCGGAGGAGCTTCAGGGCGTGGTCGAGCACAATCCGCTGGAGGTGGGCGACCCGGCGAAGTCCACCGTCCTGTTCCTGCTCGAACCGCCGCCCGAGGATTGGCTTTCGGGCATTGACCTGGGAAGATTCGCCCCCGAGGAAATGCGAGCCGGCGAGCGGGAGCTCTATTACCGGCTGCCGAACGGCATCGGCCGCGCGAAACTGCCGATCGCGCTCGGGCGGCGCCTGAAGACGCCGGCCACGATGCGCAACTGGAACACGGTCACGAACCTTTTGTCGCTCGCCGTGTAGAACTCGCTCACCGGGTATACACCTCTCCCGAACGGACAGTGAAGGGAGAGACCGATGGCGGGCCGCATCATCGCAGCGCTCAGAGCCGTCGTCGCGACGGTGGCGAACGTACTCCTCCTGCCCTTTCGAGTCTTCGCCCGCCTGCTGGGCGTGTCGAGCAAAGGACGGCCGGGGGCGGCGCGGAGGACGCATCGCCAGGCCGCATAAGGGCTGATCACCGGAGAAGAGAGCGGAGAGCGCCTGGCGGGGGCGCTCTCCGCTTCTCCGTACGGCTCAGCAGGTGTCGAGCATGTCGCCCAGCTCGCCGTGGTCCGCCTGCGTCACCGCCAGGTGGTACTCATCGGCCACGGCGACGAACTTCTCCGCGTACGTGCACTGGAAGGACTTCTGCGGCTGCCACTCCGCGGGGCCCTTGTCGCTCTTCTGCGCGTTGGGCCGCCCCCAGACCGCGAGGAGGTTGTCGCGGTCGTTGGCCAGTTCCGCCCGCTTCTCCTCGGTCCAGTGGTCCGCGCCCATCCGCCAGGCGAGCGCGAGCGGGAAGATGTGGTCGATCTGCACCTCGGTGGCGTGCGCCTTGGCGAAGGTGATCTGCTTGCCCGTGTACGGGTCGTCCAGCGTCCCGGCGATGACGACGCACTTGTTGCGCTTCTTCACGGCGTCCAGGTCGCGGGCGAGGATGTCGTTGCGGGTGTCGCAGCCGTTGTGGTCGACGTCCTTCCAGGCGGGGCCGAACTCATCCCGGCTGTACCCGCTCATGGAGTCAGGCTTGGCCTCCTTGAGCCCGGCGAGCTCCTTCCGTGCCGTTCCCTCCTTGCCCTTGCCGTCCTTTTTATCCGTTTTGGACGACTTGCCCGAGGCCGACGGCCCGTCGCCCGACAGGCTGACATTGCCCGCACATCCGGCCGCGACAAACACGGATACGACCACCGAGGTGACCTGCACGCCCACTCGCCGCCGTACTGACATTTCCCCACCATCCAGGATTTTTTGGCGAAGCTATGCCCGGAATATAAGGCTTTACGCGGGTCCAGCCTCGGTAGGGGGGAGTTCTCATCCCTACGGTGGGTCGTGAGTACCGCCCAAGGGTGACGACGCGACCACCGTGGTCCACTAAGTTCGGCGCATGTCCATCATCGCCACCCGGGGGCTCGGCAAGCAGTTCCCCGGCGTGCTCGCCCTGGACGAGCTGACCATCGACATCGAGCCCGGCATCGTCGGGCTGGTCGGGGCCAACGGCGCGGGCAAGTCGACCCTCATCAAGATCCTCCTCGGGCTGATCCCCCCGACGCGCGGGCAGGCGAGCGTGCTCGGCCTCGACACGGCCCGCGAGTCGCTGAAGATCCGCGAGCTGGTCGGCTACATGCCCGAGAACGACTGCCTTCCGCCCGACGTCTCCGCGACCGAGTTCATCGTGCACATCGCGCGCGTGTCCGGGCTGCCGGCCACCGCCGCGCGCGAACGCGCCGCCGACACCCTCCGCCACGTCGGCCTGTACGAGGAGCGCTACCGGCCGATCGGTGGTTACTCCACCGGCATGCGCCAGCGGGTCAAGCTCGCCCAGGCCCTCGTGCACGACCCGAAGCTCGTCTTCCTCGACGAACCCACCAACGGCCTGGACCCGGCCGGGCGCGACGAGATGCTGGCCCTGATCCAGCGCATCGGCACCCAGTTCGGCATCAGCGTCCTGGTCACCTCCCACCTCCTGGGCGAGCTCGAACGCGTCGCCCAGCACCTGGTCATCATCGACGGCGGCCGGCTGCTGCGGTCGCAGGCGGTCACCGCGTTCACCCAGGCCAGTGGCGTTCTCGCGGTCGAGGTCGACGACGAGGCCGCCGGCCGCGACCGGCTCGGCCACAGCCTGGCCGAGGCCGGGCTGCGCGTCCACCCCGACGGACGGGGCCTGCTCATCGACATCGCCGACGAGACGACGTACGACCTCGTGCGCGACTGCGTCGCCGACCTCGGGCTGGCCCTCGTACGCATGGAGAACCGCCGGCACCGCATCGAAGAGGTGTTCTCCTCATGACGAGCGTCATCCACGACATCGGCTACCGGCACTACGACGGCCCGCGGCTCGGCCGCGCGTACGCCGTCCGCTCCCTGTTCACGCACAACCTGCGCGCGGCGTACGGGCTGGGGCGGCCGGTCAAGGCCAAGATCATGCCGTTCCTGCTGTTCACGATCATGTTGCTGCCCGCGGCCATCAGCGTCGCGATCACGGCGCTGGCGTCCTCGATCGGCAGCGGCCAGTCCATCAACCTGATCCGCTACTCGGCGTACGCCGTCTACCTGCAGCCGCTGATCGCGATCTTCCTGGCCGCGCAGTCGCCGGTGCTGGCCTCGCGCGACCTGCGGTTCCACGTCACGCCGCTGTACTTCTCCCGCCCGCTGTCGCGCCTGGACTACGTGCTGGCCAAGTACGGCGCGCTGACCGCGGCGCTGTTCATCCTGCTGGGCACCCCGATCACGATCCTGTTCATCGGCGCGCTCGCCACCAAGCAGAAGCACCTGGGCACCCACGCGCTCGACTGGGCCGGCGGCCTGGTGGGCTGCCTGATGTTCGCGCTGGTGCTCGCCGCGATCGGCCTGGTCGTGGCCGCCTTCACCCCGCGCCGCGGCTTCGGCGTGACCGCGGTGATGGCGGTGTACCTCATCAGCACGGCCGCGGTCACCTCCATCCAGGGCATCGCCGAGAGCCAGACCAAGTTCGGAGTCGCCCGCTGGGCCGGCGTGTTCACGCCCTTCAACCTCGTGGACGACGTGCAGGTCTGGGCGCTGGGGGCCAAGTCGTCCTCACCGGAGCCGCCGCCGTCCGGCCTCGGCGGTCCCGTGTTCACGCTCGTGTGCGTGGCCGTCGTCGCGGGCTCGCTCGCGATCCTGTACCAGCGGTTCCGCAAGGCGGGCGCGCGATGACCGGCCGGCCCACCGACGAGAGGAAGGCATCGTGAGTGTCCTGGAGCTCCGGGACGTCTCCCGGTGGTACGGCAACGTGGTCGCGGTCAACGGCGTGTCGATGACCATCGGCCCGGGGGTGACCGGCCTGCTCGGCCCGAACGGCGCGGGCAAGTCCACGCTCATCCACATGATGGGCGGTTTCCTCGCGCCCTCGGGCGGCCAGGTCGGCATCGACGGGCAGCGCATCTGGAAGAACCCCTCGGTCTACCGCAACATCGGGCTGGTGCCCGAACGCGAGTCCGCCTACGAGTTCCTCACCGGCCGGCAGTTCGTCCGCTCGATGGCCAAGCTGCACAAGCTGTCCGATCCGGGTGCCGCCGCCGACCGCGCCCTCGGGATGGTGGAGATGCTGCCGCCGGCCGACCGGGCCATCGGCACCTACTCCAAGGGGATGCGGCAGCGCGTCAAGATGGCGTCGGCGCTCGTACACGACCCGGCGGTCCTGCTGCTCGACGAGCCGTTCAACGGCATGGACCCGCGCCAGCGCCTCCAGCTCATGGAACTCATCCGCAAGATGGCCGCCGAGGGCCGCACGGTGCTGTTCAGCTCGCACATCCTCGAGGAGGTCGAGCGGCTCGCGAACCACATCGAGGTCATCGTCGCGGGACGGCACGCCGCCTCCGGCGACTTCCGCGCGATCCGCCGGCTGATGACCGACCGGCCGCACATGTTCGCGATCCGCTCCAGCGACGACCGCCGTCTGGCGGCCGCGCTGATCGCCGACGATTCGACCCGCGGCGTCGAGCTCACCGCGGCCGGCCTGGAGGTGGAGGCCGTCGACTTCCGGCGGTTCACCCAGCTGCTGCCGCAGGTGGCCCGCGGCGCCGACATCCGGCTGTGGGAGGTCTCCCCGGCCGACGAGTCCCTCGAAAGCGTCTTCTCCTACCTGGTCTCGTCATGAACGAGGACTCATGAACACCATCGCGTACATCACTTTTCGCGGCATGCTGGGGCGACGCCGCGCGCTGCTCCTGTTCATCCTCCCGGCCGTGCTGCTCCTGCTCAGCATCGGCCTGCGGGTCACCGGCAACGCCGACCTCGACACCGCGGCGGCCCTGCTGACGCAGTTCGGGCTGGGCGCGCTGCTGCCCCTGCTGGCGCTGCTCGCCGGCACGGGAGTGATCGGCCCGGAGATCGACGACGGCCAGATCATGTACCTCATGACCAAGCCGATCGCCCGGCCGATCATCTCGACCACGAAGTACCTGGTCGCGGTGGCCCTGGTCGTCGGCTTCGGCGTCGTGCCGATCTTCGTCTCCGGCCTCATCATGAACGGCCTGACGGCGGGCCTGGCGAGCGGTTTCGCTCTGGGCGCGCTGGTGGGCGGCATCGCGTACTGCGCGCTGTTCGTGGCGCTCGCGGTGATGAGCCGGTTCGCCGTGACGATCGGACTGATCTACGCCCTGGTGTGGGAGAACCTCATCGGCCGGTACGCCTCGGGCGCCAGGACGCTCTCCGTCCGGCAGTGGGCGATCTCGGTCACCGACCTGGGCACGAACGCCACCTCGGTCACCTCGGAGGTGCACGGCTCCACCGCCGTACCCCTGCTGATCGTGCTGACCGTCCTCGGCGTCGCCGTCGCCGGCTGGAAGCTCCGCACCCTCTCGATCACCGGCTCCGACTAGTGCCGTGTCAGTCAACGTTCGCCTCGTTGGGGAGGCGGGGTGTTGGCTGATCCTCGCTGTGGTGGGCGAGCGACTCCCCACGTGGGGTGGGGCGGGCCACGGCCGGCCAGGGGACCCTTTGTGCGGTGCCGTGATGGGGGGGGACCGTCGGGGGTCACGCCGGGACCGTCCGGCACCGGGGAGGTGCGGTCCGCTTACGCCACCGCCGCGACCCGGCCTGACCGGTTTCGGTACCCGTCCCGCCACCGCACGCCGCCGGTCCTTCGCGTCGTGCAGATGCAGGTGGGTCTCGGCACGGATCGCCCGCCCCGACACCACTAATCCCTCCCCATCCGGCCCGGCCAGCGAACGGATGGATCACCCCCGGATCCACTCCCGCCACCCGCACGGGATCCGGCTCCTGGCCCACGGGATAGGAGGTGATCGGAACTTCGGCGGTGACATCGACGAACAACCGGCCGCCCTCGGCCACCAACGTCACCGACCGCACCTGACCGGCCGGGTAGAGAACCGGCCGATCCAGCCGCACCCACAACCGCGCACACCGGCGACCGACCGGCAGGCGCAGCCGCCGCCCCTCCAGGGTGAACGTGCCGTGGTAGCAACGCACCGGCATCAACCCGCGATTCCGCCGCGGGAACCGCGCCGCCACGTCACCGCCCTTGCGGCGCGCGGCGGTAGCGAACCACGCGTCGCTGTAGCGCCGCAACACCGACCGCGCCCCGACCGCGTCCAACTCCCCGAACATGCCCGGCCGCGCCGCCGACAGCCCCCGCACAACGCCTGATAGCCGACGATCGCCGACAAGCCGCGTCGCCGCCACCACCGATTCATATCAAGCACACGCGCCCCCACATCCCCCGCCGAGACCAGCAACCCGAAACATCGGCGCCGCTGACCGCCGAGGTCCGCAGACCCACCCGGGCGGTCCGCATGACCACCCGCCCACCATCATCACGTCGAGGCACCAGACGATTACAGCAAGTGCCTACGACAAAACCCGGCCTTCACCCCACCGCCCCGACGAGGCAAACGTTGCCTGATGCCGCACTAGCCTCGACATCCGTGAGCACAGCCGAGGATGTGGTGGCGAGGAGCGTCTTCCGACCGGTGATCCGGTTGTACCGCAGGAGCGTTCCGGAGGACTTCGCCGTCGCCGTGCACCGGCTCGAGTACCTTCCGCTGAAGGTCATCGAGGGGGCGTTCGGCAGCCACCTCGTGCTGCGCGACGGCCGGACCCTCGGCGTGTACAAGTGGGGGCGCGGCCAGGGAGCCCAGCGCGAGGTCGCGGCGTTCGAACTGAGCGACGAGACCGGCCTCGGGGTCGTCCCGCGTACGAGAAAGTGGTCCGGCCGCTACGGGAAGGGCATCCTCCAGGAGTACGTCCCGGCCACCGCCGGAGTGACCGCGGTGCGCAAGGGCGAGGGGACCCAGAGGATGGCCGCCTTCGACTATGCCGTGGCGCAGGGAGATCGCGCGGAGGCCGACGAGAACTTCCTCGTGCTCCACGACGGCCGCCCGATGTCCCACGACAACGGGACGACCTTCAACGAACCCGCGCCGGGGAAGGTGCAGTTCATCCAGTCCAACTTCGTCGTCGCCCACCTGAACGAGCCGCTTACCCCCGGGCTCGTGGACGAGTTGCGCTCCGCCGACCTCGGCCGTGTCGCCGACCGCATGCACGCCGCCGACCTCGACACCCCGGCCATCGACGGAGCCGTCGCACGCCTCACGGAGATGCGAGAGGAGGGCAGGATAACCGGCCGCGCCTGGGACGGCCTGATCGTCGACAGCGGGTTCGCGGTGAGATACCCGACCGAGGCCCCCAGCATCGAGGAGTGGGTACGCGCGGCCCGCGGCAGATGACGGGACGCCGAGTCGGCCGAAGACGCGCGGGGCCGCGCCACCGCCGCCGAAGAGTGCTACAGCGCGGTGCGGACGACCTCGGCGAGGCGTTCGGCCAGGGCCCGCGCCTGTTCTTCGCGGGTGGCCTCGACCATGACGCGGACCATCGGCTCGGTGCCGCTCGGGCGGATCAGGACGCGGCCCGTGTCGCCGAGTTCCGCCTCGGCGGCCTCGACCGCCGCGTTCAGCTCCGGTGAGGTCTTGGCGCGGGACTTGTCGACGTTCTTGACGTTGACGAGGACCTGCGGCAGGCGGGTCATCACCTTGGCCAGCTCGTCCAGCGGGCGGCCGCGGCCCGCGACGGTGGCGAGCAGGTGCAGGCCGGTCAGCAGGCCGTCTCCGGTGGTCGCGTGGTCCAGCATGATCACGTGGCCGGACTGCTCGCCGCCGAAGGCGTATCCGCCGGACTTCATGGCCTCCAGGACGTAGCGGTCGCCCACCGTCGTCTCGACGACGTTGAGGCCCTCCTCGCGCATGGCGATCTTAAAGCCGAGGTTGGACATGACCGTCGCGACGACCGTGTCGCCGGGCAGCCGGCCGGCCTCGCGCAGTTCGACCGCGAGGATCGCCATGATCTGGTCGCCGTCGATCGGCTCGCCCGCGGCGGTGACGGCGAGGCAGCGGTCGGCGTCGCCGTCGTGGGCGATGCCGACGTCGGCGCCGTGCTCGATCACGGCGCGGCGCAGCGGCTCCAGGTGGGTGGAGCCGTAGCCGTCGTTGATGTTCAGGCCGTCCGGGGAGGCGCCGATGGCGACCACGCTGGCGCCGGCGCGGCGCATCGCCTCGGGTGAGACGCCGGACGCGGCGCCGTGCGCGCAGTCGACCACCACGCGAAGGCCGTCCAGCGAGCGGGGCAGCGTCGACAGCAGGTGCGCGATGTAGCTCTCGACCTCGCCCTGCGCGTCGCGTACGCGGCCGACGCCGGAGCCGGTCGGGCCGGACCACTCCTCGCCGAGGTGCGCCTCGATCTGGTCCTCGATCTGGTCGGCGAGCTTGTGCCCACCGCGGCCGAAGAACTTGATGCCGTTGTCAGGCGCGGGGTTGTGGGAGGCCGACAGCATGACGCCGAGGTCGGCGCCGAGCGACTGGGTGAGGTACGCGACGGCGGGCGTCGGCAGGACGCCTAGGCGGAGCACGTCGACGCCGGCGGAGGCGAGCCCGGCCACGACGGCGGCCTCGAGGAACTCACCCGAGGCGCGCGGGTCGCGGCCCACCACGGCGACGGGCCGGTGGCCCTCGAACGCACCGGCCTCGCCGAGGACACGGGCGGCGGCCACCGAAAGGTCGAGCGCGAGCCGGGCGGTCAGGTCACGGTTCGCCACCCCCCGGACACCGTCGGTACCGAACAGACGTGACACTGCTAACACCCCAAGGTCGCGCGTGGTACGGCCGGCCTGCCGGCCCTCGAACAAAGCGATCGGCGGCCCCGCGAAACCACGGAACCGCCGAAGTCCTGTGCGGCGTCGCCGCCCGGTCGTACCGGGCCGGTGGAACGCCGCACAGGGCCGATCAACGCTTGCTGTACTGCGGAGCCTTACGCGCCTTCTTGAGACCGTACTTCTTGCGCTCCTTGGCCCGCGCGTCGCGGGTGAGGAAGCCGGCCTTCTTGAGGGGCGGGCGGTTGTCGGGGTCGACGAGCTGCAGCGCGCGGGCGATGCCCAGGCGCAGAGCGCCGGCCTGGCCGGTCACGCCGCCGCCGGTGACCAGCGCGATCACGTCGAACTGGTCCTCGAGGCCCAGCGTCACGAACGGCTCGTTCACGATCTGCTGGTGGACCTTGTTGGGGAGGTAGGCGTCGAGCGGACGACCGTTGATCGTCCACTTTCCGCTGCCGGGGACGATGCGCACGCGGGCGATCGCCTCCTTGCGGCGGCCGGTGCCCGCGGCCGGGCCGGTCAGCACCGGACGGGGGGTCTCCTCGACGACAGCCTCAGCGGACTCGGAGGTGTAGTCCCCCACGTACTCTTCAAATTCGGCGCCCTCGAGGGGCGTCTCGATACCGGTGGACTCAGCCACGGGACTCCTCAGGATTCGATCTCGACGGCGCGCGTCACTGCGCGATCTGCTTGATGTCGTAGGGCACCGGCTGCTGGGCCTGGTGCGGGTGCTCGGGACCGGCGTAGACCTTGAGCTTGCCGAACATCTTCCGGCCGAGCGAGTTCTTGGGCAGCATGCCCTTGATCGCCTTTTCGACGGCGCGCTCGGGGTGCTTCGCCATGAGGTCGGAGTAGGCCACGGAGCGGAGACCGCCGGGGTAGCCCGAGTGGCGGTAGGCCTTCTTCTGCTCGAGCTTCTTACCCGACAGCGCCACCTTGTCGGCGTTGACGATGATCACGAAGTCGCCCGTGTCGAGGTGTGGCGCGTAGATCGGCTTGTGCTTACCCCGAAGCAACGTCGCGACCTGGCTGGCCAGCCGACCCAGCACGACATCGGTCGCGTCGATGACGTGCCACTGACGTTCGACGTCAGCGGGCTTAGGGGTGTAGGTGCGCACGGTCGTATGCCTTCGTTTCGTGTCTGACAACAGAGACCGGGCCGGCGGGACGGGCGACGTCCGTCACTGGCCCGCATGGTCAAGCGACCCGAAGAACGGGCACGCTGACGCACACAACGAACTGGCAGGATACCGGCCCACTGACGTGCGGGTCAAAGCGGGCGGCTTCCGCCGCCTCCTGCCATCGCTTCGGACGATCATGCGTTCGTCCTTTTTACAGCATATAGCAGGGATTACTCCAGAACGGCGCGCTCGATGGTGGTTACCGCCTCTATAGTGCTGCACCTCCGCAGCCCCCTGGAGGACCCCCTGTCCGCCAAGCGTTCGATCCCCATCAAGCGCAAGGTCCAGGCATTCGTGATCCTGGCGATCGCGTTCTTCGTCGCCGCCGGCTTCGCGGCGAACCGCTACGTGACCACGGCGCACCTCGCACCCGGCGACCAGCCCGCGCAGGACGCGGCCGTGGTCCCCAGCCCGGAGGGTTCGGCCGTCAAGCCGCCCACCGCGACTCCCTCGCCCAGCCGTTCCCGTACGCACACGCCGAGCCACCGCCCGGCCTCCGCCGCCAAGGTGGTCAAGCCGAAGAAGCCTTCGGCCGCGGCGAACGCCGGCACCGCGGGCACCGCGGCCAAGAACGTCACGGCCGAGAACCTCGCCGTCCAGCTGACGAACCAGCAGCGCGCCAAGCACGGCTGCTCCGCCCTGCGCGTGAACGTCGACCTGCGCACCGCGGCGCGCGCCCACTCCAGGGACATGCGTGTGCGGCACTACTTCGAGCACAACTCACCGGACGGCAAGACTCCGTGGGACCGGATCAAGGCGGCCGGCTACAGCCAGCCCGGCGCCGAGAACATCGCCATGGGATACGCCACCGCCCAGGCGGTCGTGACGGGCTGGATGAACAGCCCCGGACACCGGGCGAACATCCTCAACTGCAGCCTGAAGGCGGTCGGAATCGGCGTCGAGTACGGCTCCGGCGGACCGTGGTGGACGCAGGACTTCGGCTTCCGGTAAACCCCCTGATCACCTGATTCGAGCAGGTAGGGTCGCATTCATGTCTTATCCGGGTGATCAGCAGCAACCCGGCGGCTGGGGTCCCTCCCAGCCGCCGTCGTCGCCGTACGGCCCGGGCGACGACCAGGCCGGACACGGCGGTCCTCCCTTCGGCGGCCCCCGCGACGATCCGTACGGCGGCCCCCCGCGAGACGGCGGCTTCGGGCCGGCCGGCGGGGGCGCGGGCGGCTACGGCGGCTCGTTCGGCGACGAGCGCTCAGAGCCGTACGGCAACGCCTTCGAGCCGAACCCCTCCTACGACTCCTACGAGTCCCACGACGAGAACGCGGACCCCTACGGCGGCGGTCCGGGCGGCTACGGCCCGGAAGACGACTTCGGCTCGGGTTCGGGCTCGGGCTCCGGTCGCAAGAAGTTGATCATCGGAGCGGCGATCGCGGTGGGCGTCATCGTGGTCGCGGGCGGCGCGGCCTTCGCGCTCACCTCCGGGGGCGACGACAAGCCCAAGACGGAGGCGGCCCAGCCCTCGGCGCCTCCCGCCACACCGACGCCGACCCCCACGCCGTCTCCCACCGAGACCGGCCGCGGCGACCGCCTCCAGAGCCGTACGACCGACCCCAGGCCCCTCACGCTGAACGAGATCTTCAAGGCCAGATCGTTCAAGGCCGGCGGCCGCCGCTACCTCATGACGGCGCGGCGCGCGGAGCGCAAGTGCGCGCCGCCTACGCACGGCACGAAGTTCCGCAAGGCCCTCGCCAAGGGCGGCTGCACCCAGGTGCTGCGCGCGACGTTCAGCAACGGCAAGCTGATCGGCACGATCGGTGTGATCAACCTCAGGACCCAAGCCGCGGCCACGTCGGCTCAGTCCGCCTCCAAGACGAAGGACGCGTTCATCCTCGCGCTGCCGGGCTCGGGCACCACCAAGAAGATCGGCCAGGGCCTGTCGCTGACCACCACGGAGGTGAACGGCCACTACCTGATCATGAGCTGGGTGCAGTACCCGAACGGCAAGCAGATCGCCAAGGGCGACTACTCGGCCGTGACCTCGTTCGTGAAGTACACGACGTATGGCAGCAATCTGCGCACGGCCCTGAACTATCGGTCAATGGAGGGCAAACCGTCATGAAATTTGCCCTCAGCTAATACTCTGGTGACTCATGTCTGGCCATGACGAGACTTTCCTTCCCCCTCCTGAGGGGGAAGCGAAGCTTCCGCCGCAGCCGCCGACAGACGCTCCGCCCCACTTCGGACAGGGTTCGGCCACGAGGCCGTCAGTCGTTTTCCAGACCGCCGACGCATGGCCGGGCACTCCGGACTTCTCCGGATCGTCGGCGGCGTCCGACGCCGAGGAGACCATGACCCCGCCCTTCCCGCGCCCCGGCGCCCCCACGCCGGACGCCCACCAGCCCACGCCGTCCCCACAGCCGGCGCAGGACCCCTCCCCGCAGAACCCCGCCCCCTCCACGCCGCCGCCGGGCTTCTCCGCCTCCGCGAACGGCGGGAGTGACCCTGGTCACGCCCCCGGCCCGTACGGCACCACCCCGCCACCCGGCTTCCCGGGCGACGCGAACGGCTCAGGCGCCCCGTACGGCGCCACACCACCGCCCGGCGCCCCCCGCGACGCGAATGGCCCAGGCGCCCCGTACGGCGCGACGCCGCCGCCCGGCACCCCCGGCGACGCGAACGGCTCAAGCACCCCGTACGGCGCCACACCACCGCCCGGCACCCCCGGCGACGCGAACGGCTCAAGCACCCCGTACGGCGCCACACCACCGCCCGGCACCCCGGGCGACGCGAACGGCTCAAGCACCCCGTACGGCGCCACACCACCGCCCGGCACCCCCGGCGACGCGAACGGCTCAAGCACCCCGTACGGCGCGACGCCGCCGCCCGGCTTCCCCGGCGCGGCGGGCGAGTCCGGCCGGACGCCTCCGCAGGAGCCGCCCGTGCCGGAGGCCGAGCGCACCGTCACCGACGAGCCGTACCCCGCGCCGGACGACCTCCCCGAAGCGGAGCGGACCGTGGCCGACGACGTCCTGCCGCCCGGCTCCGCATCGGAGGCCACCTCCGCCGCCTCCTCCGCCGCCGAGGCCGGCGAGACGGGCGCGGGCCCGGCGGGCGGACAGCGGACGCTGGCCGTACTGAAGATCCCCGCGGACGGGGAGACGACCACCGCCCCGGGCCCCGAGCTCGAACCCGACGCGATCCTGCCGCCCGGCATCCCGCCGCAGGCGCCGCCGGAGCCGCCGCACGACCCGCACGTGACCACCACCGGCCCGATCCCCCGGCTCGGCTCCGGGGCGTCCTTCCCCGGCGGCCCCGGCATGCACCCGCCCCAGGGCGGCGGCGCCGGAGGCTCCTCAGGAGCCCGTAGAGCGCTGCTCGTGGCCGGAGGGCTCGTGGCCGCCCTCGTACTCGGGGGCGGCGGCGCGCTGGCCGTCACGCAGCTCTCCGGCGGCACGGTGAAGGAGCACAAGGTCGCCGACTCGCAGCCGCCGCCCACGCCGACGCAGGTGCGCCCGACGCCCACGCCGACACCGTCGAAGACCAAGTCCAAGCACAAGCCCAAGCACGTGCCGATCGACATCCGCGACGAGAAGACCGACCCCAAGCCGCTGACCGTCGGCGAGGTCTTCCCGTCGTCGACGCTGACGCTGGCGGGCGGCAAGTTCACGCGCGCCAAGGCGGTCGTCAACGACCACTGCTCCCTGGCCGCCAACGGGCCGTTCGCCACGGAACTGACCCGCCAGCACTGCCGCCGGATCGTCCGCGCGACGTTCGTCTCGAAGGACAAGAAGGTCGCCGTGACGACCGGCATCGCGGTGATGCCGACGGACGCCGCCGCCAAGGCCGTGCTGAAGGTGCAGGACCCGGCGCACTACGAGTGGTTCCGCGGCATGAAGGCCACCGGAGCCCCGAAGATCGACCACGCCGGCGGCTTCGCCGCGAGCACGGTCCGCGGCCGCTACATCTGCTACTCCTACGCGACGTACGTCGACGGCCACAAGCCGGCCGCGGACGACGACACGCTGAAGAAGGCCGGCACCGCGTTCCGCGACTCGACCGCCCGCCCCATCGAACGGCGCGACAAGCACTGACCACCACGGGTACGAGGGCGCGGTAGGCGACCCGTCCGCCGGTGCGCGGGCGGATCGCCACCGGCGGAGACGCACGGCGTTCGGATCAGTGTGCCGACGCCACCTCCTGGGCGAGTTCCTCGGCATGATGACGGGCCGCCCGAAGGCTGACGGTGAGCTGCCGGTCCTCGCCCACACTGCGGCTCACCCCCGAGCGGGGATTGGCGGCGACCAGCGTCCGGGTCGCCAGGTCCTCGGCGTGCAGGCGATCCTGGAACTCGGTGATCGCACGTAGGAGTTCCCCCACACGAGGTTCACAGTCCTGGGGATCGGTGTCGTCGATGCACCCCGCGAGATCCAGGGCGAGGTCCGCCGTACGCCTCAGCTCGGCGGCGAACCGGGTCATGGCATCGGGGTCGACGGCGTCGACCCTGACGCGCGCCCCCCCGATGCCCCGGGTGACGCGCTGGGCGTACCGTGCCGCGTCCTCGAGATACCTGGCGACGTTGTCCGCTCGGCTGAAGGGCGTGTACCCCGCCATACCCGCTCGTGCCAGGACCGCGTCCAGCCAGAACCCGAACCCTACGACCAGCTTGCCGAGGTTCCCAGGAGACATCCGGTCGATCCGGCCGGCGTACTCCTCGCCGTATGTCTGCGCCTTGCCCGGATGGAAGAAGCGGAACCGCGCCGACCGACGCGCGACCCTCCGCGCCAGTCGCGGAGACCGGTCATAGACTTCGCTCGCCAACAAGTTGAGCAAGAGCCCGCCGATCATTCCCAGCCAGAAGTCAGAACTCGCGAGATCGGGCACGCGCCCATTATCGGACCGTGAGGAGACAGGTGCGCGGGGTCCGGGAAGGTCGCCGTGACGGCTCTACGATGGCGTGGTGGCTCCCCTGCCGGAAGACCCGCCGCCCTCCGTCGGCGAAGACGACCGCGACGTGGCCGTGCGGCGCCTCCAGGACGCCTACGCCGAAGGGCACCTCTCCCACGAGGAGATGGACGAGCGCCTCCACCAGGTCCTGACCGCCAGGACGCGGGACGAGCTCGAGACGGCTCTGGCCTCCCTCCCGAAGGAGGACCCGTCCACGATCGCCGCCTTCGGCGGCCGGATCCGGCGGCGCGGCGCATGGCGGGTCCCCCGGACCCTCAAGGTCGAGTCCGCGTTCGGAAGGGTCCACCTGGACCTGTCCCACGCGGTCATCGAGCATCCGGTGGTCGACATCGAGCTGCGGCTCGGCACCGGCCGGGCGAAGATCACGGTGCCTCGCGACGCGATCGTCGACGTCGAGGGCCTGCACACCGGGTGGAAGGACTCGCGTTACAAACCCCGGCGGAGCTCCGGCGGCCCGAAGATCCGGATCTCCGGGAGCATGGGGTTCGGACGGCTGAGGATCCGCCACGCGCGGCGTTGAGCCCGAGGGCCTGTCTCAAAGTCCCCGTCCGTAGCGAGCGGCCTGGACGCCGCGCAGTAGGACAGCGGGGCTTTGAGACAGGCCCTAACTCGCGTGGCGTTCCTCCGGGGTGATGCCGCCGAGGACGCGGATGCGGCGCGTCTCCTGGGCCCGGTCGGCCAGGTGCGCGGCGTCCGGATACGTGACCTCTTCCAGCGACAGCCCGTACGGCGGGAGCACCTGCACGGCGGAGTCACGCTGCCGGCCGGCGAGCACCTCGGCCGGCCACTCGATGGGACGGCGGCTGTCGCCGACCGAGATCAGCGCGCCGACCAGCGCCCGCACCATCGAGTGGCAGAACGCGTCCGCCACGATGGTCGCGACGGCGATGTTGCCGGCCTCGCGAGCCCAGTCGCAGCGCAGCAGCCGGCGGATGGTCGTGGCGCCCTCACGGCGGCGGCAGTACGCCGCGAAGTCGTTCTCGCCGAGCAGCAGCGCCGCCGCGGCGTTCATCCGGTCGAGATCGAGCGGCCGCGGGTGCCACAGCACCTCGTGCCGGCGCATCGGGTCGACGCCGATCGGGTTGTCGCACACCCGGTACGCGTAGCGCCGCGACAGCGCCGAGAACCGCGCGTCGAAGCCCTCCGGGGCCTGGCCGATGCGCCAGATCCGGATGTCGGAGGGCAGCACGCCCGCGAGGCGACGCGGCAGGGTGCCGGTGACCGGGTGGTAGGCCGCGACCGGTACGACGACGTGCGCCACCTGGCCGCGGGCGTGCACACCGGCGTCCGTACGGCCCGCCACGGTCAGCACCGGCGGCGGGTCCAGGCGGAGCACGCGTCCCAGAGCCTCTTCGATGACGCCCTGCACCGTCCGCTGGTTGGGCTGGCGGGCCCAGCCCGCGAAGTCCGACCCGTCGTAACCGATGTCGAGCCGGAGTCGTACGAGAGCGGTCATGGCATCAGGAGACGGCTCGGGTGGGCGTTCGTCCATGTCGGTTGCCCCTCGGGTGCCATCATTCGGCGGTGACCCCGTGTCCATGCTCTCCGTGTCCTGGCCATTCCACAACTCTCCCAAAGATCGAGCCCGCCGTCCCGTAGGGCACGGCGGGCTCGGGACCAAGCGTGGGTTACTTCTTGTCCTCGGCCTCGTCTGCTGCCTCGGCCGGAGCGCTGTCCTGCGGCTCCTCGGCCTCGACGGCGGCCGGCTCCTCGGCCGGGGTCTCGGCCTCGGCGGCCGGCTCCTCGGTCGTGGCGGCCTCGGCGGCCGGTGCCGGACGGCTGGTGGTCACGGCCCCGATCGGCTCGTCGACCAGCTCGATCAGGGCCATCGGAGCGCTGTCGCCCTTGCGCGGGCCGAGCTTGGTGATCCGCGTGTAACCGCCGGGGCGGTTCTCGAAGCGCGGGCCGATCTCGGTGAACAGCGTGTGGACGACGCCCTTGTCCTGCACGACGGTGAGGACCTGGCGCCGCGCGGCGAGGTCACCGCGCTTGGCCTTGGTGATGAGCTTCTCCGCCAGCGGCCGCAACCGCCGGGCCTTGGCCTCGGTCGTCGTGATGCGGCCGTGCTCGAACAGCGCGGTGGCGAGGTTCGCCAGGATCAGCCGCTGGTGCGAGGGGCTGCCGCCGAGACGAGGGCCCTTGGTGGGCTGGGGCATGAGTGCTTCTCTCCTTTTTCAACCCGCGCCGGCCGTACGAGGTACCGGCGTCGGTCCGGCGGGGCGATCACCCCGCCGCGTATCGACGAGCGGGCGGCCCCGCGATCGGAGCCGCCCACCCAGATGATCAGTACTGCTCGGTCTCGGCGTAGCTCTGGTCCTCGTCGCCGTAGGCGTCCGCCGCTGCGGTCGGGTCGAACCCGGGCGGGGAGTCCTTCAGCGTGAGGCCCATGTCGTTGAGCTTCTGCTTGACCTCTTCGATGGACTTGGCGCCGAAATTCCTTATATCGAGCAGGTCCTGCTCGCTGCGCGCCACGAGCTCACCCACGGTGTGGATGCCCTCGCGCTTGAGGCAGTTGTAGGACCGGACCGTGAGGTTGAGCTCCTCGATCGGCAGTGCCAGGTCCGCGGCGAGCGCGGCGTCCGTCGGGGACGGGCCCATGTCGATGCCCTCGGCCTCGACGTTGAGCTCGCGCGCCAGCCCGAACAGCTCGACGAGCGTCTTGCCGGCGCTCGCCACCGCGTCGCGCGGCAGCATCGCGGGCTTGGTCTCGACGTCGACGATCAGCCGGTCGAAGTCGGTGCGCTGCTCGACACGCGTCGCCTCGACCTTGTAGGTGACCTTCAGGACCGGCGAGTAGATCGAGTCGATCGGCACCCGCCCGATCTCCTGGCCCGGCTGCTTGTTCTGCGCCGCGGAGACGTAGCCTCGGCCACGCTCGACGGTGAGCTCCATCTCCAGCTTCGCCTTGTTGTTCAGCGTGGCGATGTGCAGCTCGGGGTTGTGCACCTCGACACCGGCCGGCGGCGCGATGTCGGCGGCGGTGACGTCACCGGGCCCCTGCTTGCGGAGGTACATCACGACCGGCTCGTCGTGCTCGGAGGAGACGACGAGCTCCTTGAGGTTCAGGATGATGTCGGTGACATCCTCCTTGACCCCCGGGATCGTGGAGAACTCGTGCAGCACGCCCTCGATGCGGATGCTGGTGACCGCGGCACCCGGGATCGAGGACAGGAGCGTACGGCGGAGCGAGTTGCCGATGGTGTAGCCGAAGCCCGGCTCCAGCGGCTCGATGGTGAACCGGGACCGGAACTCGTCGACCTGCTCCTCGGTGAGGGTCGGTCGCTGTGCGATGAGCATTTCAGAACATCCTTCCCGCGGCGCCCGCTATTTGACTGCCGCGACCTTGCGTTCGGCGGGCGTACGCCGCAGTGGCGCACGCCCGCCCGAGTCGTACGTCAGCGCTTGGCGTACCACTCGACGATGAGCTGCTCCTGGACCGGCGCGTCGATGTGCTGGCGGACCGGGAGCGAGTGCACGAGGATGCGCATCTTCTCGGGCGCGACCTCGAGCCATGCCGGGACCGGACGCTCGCCGGCCTCGGCCTTCGCCACGACGAACGGGGTCTGCTCGAGGCTCTTGCCCTTGACCTCGATGATGTCCCGCTCGCTGACGCGGTACGACGGAATGTCGACCTTCTTGCCGTTCACCAGGAAGTGACCGTGGCGCACCAGCTGGCGGGCCATGTCACGGCTCTTGGCGTAGCCGGCGCGGTAGATCACGTTGTCGAGGCGGCGCTCGAGCAGGCTCAGCAGGTTCTCACCCGTCTTGCCCTGACGGCGGTTCGCCTCTTTGTAGTAGTTCACGAACTGGGCCTCGAGGACCCCGTAGATGCGGCGGGCCTTCTGCTTCTCCCGGAGCTGGAGCATGTGCTCGCTCTCCTTGGGACGGCCGCGACCGTGCTCACCCGGCGGGTAGGGCCGGATCTCGATCGGGCACTTCGGCCCGTCGCACTTGCTGCCCTTGAGGAACAGCTTCATCTTCTCGCGGCGGCACAGCTTGCAGTCCGCGCCGGTGTATCGAGCCATCTCTCTCTTTCCTAACTCAGACGCGGCGGCGCTTCGGCGGGCGGCAGCCGTTGTGCGGGACCGGGGTGACGTCCTGGATGGAACCGACCTCGAGGCCGGTCGCCTGCAGCGACCGGATCGCGGTCTCGCGGCCCGAGCCCGGGCCCTTCACGAAGACGTCGACCTTGCGCATGCCGTGCTCCATGGCGCGGCGCGCGGCGGCCTCGGCGGCCATCTGAGCGGCGAACGGCGTCGACTTACGCGAGCCCTTGAAGCCCACGTGGCCGGCGCTGGCCCAGGAGATCACGGCGCCCATCGGGTCCGTGATCGTGACGATGGTGTTGTTGAACGTGCTCTTGATGTGGGCGTGCCCGTGAGCGACGTTCTTCTTTTCCTTGCGGCGCACCTTCTTGGCGCCGGTGCGGCTCTTAGGCGGCATCTGCTCTCAAGTCTCCTGGAGGTCGTCGATCCGGCGTCCCGGCCGCGTGGACCGGGGCGGCGGACTACTTCTTGCCGGCCTTCTTCTTGCCGGCCACGGTCTTCTTCTTGCCCTTGCGCGTACGGGCGTTGGTCTGCGTGCGCTGGCCGTGGACCGGCAGCCCGCGGCGGTGCCGGATGCCCTGGTAGCACCCGATCTCGATCTTGCGGCGGATGTCGGCCTGGATCTCGCGGCGGAGGTCGCCCTCGATCCGGTAGTTCGCCTCGATCCAGTCGCGGAGCTGAATCAGCTCGTCGTCGCCGAGCTCGTGGACCCGGCGGTCACCGCTGATGCCGGTCTCCTTGAGGGTCTCGAGCGCGCGGGTGCGGCCGATGCCGAAGATGTAGGTAAGAGCGACCTCGAGACGCTTTTCGCGCGGGAGGTCGACGCCGAGGAGGCGTGCCATCTCGGGCAGTTCCCTTCTGTTTCACGGAGGTCTGCGCCCCGCACCCCCACCTGCCCGGTTGGGGCCCCGGCCTCCGACCGGGGGTCGCTCCCGTCAGGGAGCCGCGGAACGATGATGTTGTTAGAGCTGAGCTGTACCTATTGAGAGGTCAGCCCTGGCGCTGCTTGTGGCGCGGGTCGTCGCAGATGACCATGACCCGGCCGTGCCGGCGGATGACGCGGCACTTGCTGCAGATCTTCTTGACGCTCGGCTTGACCTTCACTGGGTCTCCTCAATACAGGGTCACCCCCGCGTTGCCAGACGCGGGGAAGGCAACCCCAGTGGGTGTATTGCTTACTTGTAGCGGTAGACGATCCGGCCGCGGGTGAGGTCGTACGGACTGAGTTCAACGACCACACGGTCATCGGGAAGGATCCGGATGTAGTGCATCCGCATCTTCCCGCTGATGTGAGCGAGAACCTTGTGCCCGTTGTCCAGCTCAACCCGGAACATGGCGTTCGGGAGAGACTCGACGACGGTGCCTTCGATCTCGATGGCCCCTTCTTTTTTGGGCATGTCCTCCGCGCTTCACTGATCGGTTCGTCAGGAGAACGGCCCTCGCGGCACTCGGGCACGCAGAGCATGCGGACATGAGCCGACACAGGACCGACACAGAAGTGTACGTCACCGGCCGCGAGAATGTGAAATCGGCGCGGATTCACCACCAGACCGGCCTCACCCGACCGGCGTCGTGGCCGGGCCACTCCTCCTGAAATCCCAACGTACGAGTGGCCATGGTGGTTCCCGCCCCCGCGTGGTCGGCTGGGGGCCATGACGATCCTCGCGCAACTCAGCGATCTCCACCTGACCGTCGACGACCCCACCCGCGTACGCTCGCTGCGCACCGCCCTGACCACGCTGCTCGCCCTCGCCACCCCGCCCGACGCGGTGGTCCTCACCGGCGACCTGGCCGACCACGGCCGCCCCGAGGAGTACGCGCTCCTGCGCGACGAGCTCGCCCGCCTGCCGATCCCCGCGCACCCGCTGCCCGGCAACCACGACGACGTCGCCGCGCTGCTGGCGGCCTTCCCCGAGATCCCCGCGGCGAACTACGCCGTGACCGTGGCCGGCGTACGGCTGCTGTGCTGCGACTCCACCATCCCGGGCCGGGACGACGGTGCGCTGTCGGATCCGGAGTGGCTGGACGCCGCCCTCGCCGAGGAGCCCGGCACACCGTCGGTCGTGGCGATGCACCACCCGCCGTACGAGGTCGGGGTCGGCTGGGTCGACGCCATGGGTCACGCGCGGCCCGAGCGGCTCGGCGACGTGATCGCCCGCCATCCGCAGGTCGTCCGCGTCATCACCGGGCACGTGCACGCCGGCTCGGTGCGCGCCTTCGCGGGTACGGTCGCCACGACCTGTCCCAGCACGTACCGGCAGCTGCACGTCGACCCCGGCGGCCGGCCCGCGCTCTCCGACGCGCCACCCGGCCTGGCGCTGCACCTCATCGACGGCATGAGCGCCGTCACTCACTTCCGGCCGGTGGAGGAGACGCCCTCACCCGTGTGAGGGACCGGTCAGCGACGGTCGCCGCGGGTGCCGAAGGCCTGTCCGGCGAGCATCACCGCTCCCCAGGGCCCGGCCACCCAAATCCACCAGGGGTACCAGGTTCCGGAGGACACCGCCGTGAGCAGCCAGATCACGATGCACACGACGTTCACGCCGGCATACGTGGCCCAGCCCGCCCGCATGTTCGGGAGGGACAGCCCGCCGCCCATGCGGCGGGCCGGCGTCGACTGCCGCCACGACGGCACGGGAAGCTCGTACAGGTCCTCTTCGGGCAGATCCGCGGTGACCTTCTCCAGGTCGCCGAGGGTCCGCGCGGAGTAGACGCCTTCCAGCCGCTCGTTCAGCTCCTCGACGTCGATGCGCCCCTGAGCGCAGTGCTCTCTCAGCGCCGCCGCGACCCGGTCACGGTCGGCGTCGGAGGCCCGCATCTCAGGGTTGAGCGCCATCCTTGATCCTCTCGTCCCGGCTGAGGAAACCGTGGGACGCACCGCCGTCGAGCGCGGTGAGCACCCAGGGGCCGTCCTCGGTGACCGCGAAGGTGTGCTCGAAGTGCGCCGAGCGGGCACCGTCGCCGGTCACCACCGTCCAGTCGTCATCCAGCAGGACGGTCGCCGCCGTCCCGAGGTTGACCATCGGCTCGACCGCGAAGCACATGCCGGCAGCGAGGCGGGGGCCATGCCCGGCCTCGCCGTAGTTGGGCACCGGCGGGTCCATGTGCATCTGCGTACCGATCCCGTGGCCGACGTACTCTTCGACGATGCCATAGTCGCCCTGATCGCGCACATATGTCTCGACCGCGTGGCCGATGTCGCTCAGCCGGGCCTCGACCAGGCCGGCGCCGATGCCGCGCCACATCGACTCCTCGCAGATCTCGAGGAGCCGCTTCAGCTCGGGCGTGATCTCGCCGACCGGCACCGTCACCGCGGAGTCGCCGTGCCAGCCGTCGACGATGGCGCCGCAGTCGATGGAGATGATGTCACCGTCGCGCAGGACCTTGTCCGGGCTGGGGATGCCGTGGACGATCTCCTCGTTCACCGACGTGCAGATCGTGGCGGGGAAACCCTGGTAGCCCTTGAACGACGGCGTCGCGCCCGCGGAGCGGATCGACTCTTCCGCGATGGCGTCGAGGTCGGCCGTCGTGATCCCCGGGCGCACCTCCTCGGTGAGCCGGTGCAGAGTGCGGCCGACGACGAGGCCGGCCTCCCGCATCACCGCGAGTTGGTCGCGGGACTTGATCTGGATGGCCGGCTTACGCTTCTTCCACACTCTTTGCTCCGCACGTGGTCCGGGGGTTGCCTATGAGGACGGCGCCCACCGCCCCGGCGGACGCGGCAGGCGCGCAGGCACCTGCCACGACCGCGAAGATCAGGCGGCGAAGCGGCGGAGCGCGGCGAGGGCCCGCTCCGTGACATCCTCGACGGGCCCGGTGGCGTCGATGCCCACCAGAATGCCCTCATCGGCGTAGAACGACGCGAGAGGCGCCGTCTGTTCCTGGTAGACCTCCAGGCGGTGCCGGATGGTCTCCTCGCGGTCGTCGTCGCGCTGGAAGAGCTCACCGCCGCAGACGTCGCAGACGCCGTCCTTGGTGGGCGGGTCGAAGGCGAGGTGCCAGATCCGCCCGCACTTGCGGCACGTGCGGCGGCCCGACAGCCGGCGTACGACCTCGTCGTCGTCGACCACGAGCTCGAGCACGAGGTCGAGCCTGCGGTCGGTCTCGGACAGGATCTTCTTGAGCGTCTCCGCCTGCGGAACGTTGCGTGGGAAGCCGTCGAGCAAGAAGCCCTCCTGGGCGTCCTCCTCGCCCAACCGGTCGCGCACCATCGCGATGGTGACCTCGTCCGGGACAAGGTCACCGCGGTCCATGTACTCCTTGGCCTTGCGGCCCAGGGGGGTGTTCCCGCTCACGTTCGCGCGGAAGATGTCACCTGTCGAGATTTTCGGGATTGACAGGTGCGATGCGATGAATTGGGCCTGCGTCCCCTTGCCCGCTCCGGGGGGACCCACGAGCACGATGCGCACTACCGCAGGAAGCCCTCGTAGTTACGTTGCTGGAGTTGGCTCTCGATCTGCTTGACCGTGTCCAGCCCGACACCGACCATGATCAGGATACTCGTGCCGCCGAACGGGAAGTTCTGGCTGGCGCCGATGAGCCCGAACGCCACCATCGGGATCAAGGAGATGAGCCCGAGGTAGAGCGCGCCCGGAGCGGTGATGCGCGTGAGCACGTAGTCGAGGTACTCGGCGGTTGGTCGGCCCGGACGGATGCCCGGGATGAACCCACCGTACTTCTTCATGTTGTCGGCGACCTCAGTCGGGTTGAAGGTGATCGCGACGTAGAAGTACGTGAAGAAGATGATCAGGACGAAGTACAGCCCCATGTAGATCGGGTGATCGCCCTTGACGAGGTACTTCGAGATGAAGGTGCTCACCGGGTTGGTGCTGTGCCACATCTGCACCACGAGCTGCGGGAGGTACAGCAGCGAGGAGGCGAAGATGACGGGGATGACACCGGCCTGGTTGACCTTGAGCGGGATGTAGGTCGACGTGCCGCCGTACATCCGGCGGCCGACCATCCGCTTGGCGTACTGCACCGGGATGCGGCGCTGGGCCTGCTCGACGAAGACCACACCGGCGACGATCGCCACTCCGACGAGGATGACGATCGCGAAGACGAAGCCGTGCTTGGTCTTGTAGATGTTCCAGAACTCGCTCGGGAAGACGGCGACGACCTGCGTGAAGATCAGGATCGACATGCCGTTGCCGATGCCGCGGTCGGTGACCAGCTCACCCAGCCACATGATGACCGAGGTGCCGGCGGTGATCACGATGACCATCGTGACGATGGTGAACCAGCTCTTGTTCCAGAGCAGGTCCTCGGTGCAGCCCTGAAGGAGGTTGCCCGTGCTCGCCATCGCGACGATGCCGGTGCCCTGAAGGATGGCGAGGCCGATCGTCAGGTACCGCGTGTACTGCGTGATCTTCGTGGTGCCGGACTGGCCCTCCTTGCGGAGCACCTCCAGGCGCGGGATCACCACGGTCAGCAGCTGCAGGATGATGCTCGCGGTGATGTAGGGCATGATGCCCAGCGCGAAGATCGACAGCTTGAGCAGCGCGCCACCGCTGAAGAGGTTGACGAGGCCGTAAATATTGCCGTTGGCACCCTTGGTCGCCACATCGACACAGCGATGGACGGCGCCGGTGTTCACGCCCGGTGCCGGCAGCTGGGACCCCAGCCGGAACACGGCGATGATGAAGAGCGTGAAGACAAGCTTCTTGCGCAGGTCGGGTGTTCGGAACGCCCGAGTGAACGCGGTCAGCACCATTCCTCCTGCGCGACTTCCGGCCATGAGGCACAATCAGGGCCGCGGATGGGCCCCGGTCGATGGTAGGCGGCGATAGCCGCCGCTCGCACTCTAACAGCCCTTGCATGGGCTGACGCCCCCGCCGGGCCTCGGCGGGGGCGATTCCCACAAGGGCTTGGTCTCACAGTGTTTCGGCAGTGCCCCCGGCACCTGTGATCTTTTCCTTAGCGGAGCCGGAAAAGGCGTGAGCCTTGACCTGGACCGTTACGGAGATGTCACCAGTACCGAGAATCTTTACCGGGTGTCCCGGGCGAACCGCGCCCTTCGCGGCGAGGTCGTCGGGCGTCACCTCTCCACCCTCAGGGTAGAGCTCGGCGAGCCGGCCCAGGTTGACGACCTGGTATTCGACACGGAACGGGTTCTTGAAGCCCTTGAGCTTCGGCACCCGCCGGATCAGGGGCATCTGGCCGCCCTCGAACCCGGCCGGCACCGTGCTGCGGGCCTTGGTGCCCTTGGTGCCACGTCCGGCGGTCTTGCCCTTGGACGCCTCACCACGGCCCTTACGGGTCTTGGCCTTGTGAGCACCCGGAGCGGGCCGCAGGTGATGCGGCCGCAGCGGAGTCTCGGCTCCCATGATCAGTCAACCTCCTCGACCGTGACCAGGTGGCGCACGGTCTGGATCATTCCGAGCACCTCGGGACGGTCCTCGCGGACGACGCTCTGACCGATCTTCTTGAGCCCGAGGGTACGCAGGGTGGCGCGCTGGTACTGCTTGCCGCCGATCTGCGACTTGACCTGCGTGATCTTCAGGTTACTCATGACGCCGCAGCCTCCTGCCGGGCCTCGCTGCCGGCCGCGCGGGCCTTCAGCATGGCGGCGGGGGCGACGTCCTCGATCGGCAGGCCGCGCTTGGCCGCGATCTCCTCCGGCCGGCTGAGCTGCTTCAGCGCCGCCACCGTCGCGTGGACGATGTTGATGGCGTTGGACGAGCCCAGCGACTTGGACAGGACATCGTGGATGCCCGCGCACTCCAGCACCGCGCGGACGGGGCCACCCGCGATCACACCGGTACCGGGGCTGGCCGGCTTCAGCAGGACGACGCCCGCGGCCTCCTCGCCCTGGCTGGTGTGCGGGATGGTGCCCTGGATCCGCGGCACCTTGAAGAAGTGCTTCTTGGCCTCCTCGACACCCTTGGCGATCGCCGCGGGCACCTCCTTGGCCTTGCCGTAGCCGACACCCACCGTGCCGTTGCCGTCGCCCACCACGACCAGCGCGGTGAAGCTGAAGCGCCGGCCGCCCTTGACGACCTTGGCGACACGGTTGATCGCTACGACACGCTCGATGTACGACTGGCCCTTGTCGGCGCCACCCCGGCGATCATCACGCCGGTCGCGCCGCTCGCCGCCGCCACGACGTGGTGCTGCCATTAGTGGTTCCTCTTCTCGTCCGTCGATTGCAGTGAGCGGGCCATCAGAGCTCCAGCCCACCCTCGCGGGCACCGTCGGCCAGAGCCGCGATGCGACCGTGGTACCGGTGCCCTGCGCGGTCGAAGACGACGGCGCCGATGCCGGCCTCCTTGGCCCGCTCCGCCAGCAGCTCGCCGACCTTGCGCGCCTTGGCCGTCTTGTCGCCCTCGCTCGTACGGAGCGTGGAGTCGAGCGTCGACGCGGACACCAGCGTGTGACCGGCGATGTCGTCGATGATCTGCGCGGACATGTGCTTCGCCGACTTGGTCACGACCAGCCGCGGCCGCTCGGCGCTGCCCTGGATCTTCTTCCGGACGCGCAGGTGCCGACGGGCTCGGGACGCCGCGCGCGCCGAGGTCCGCTTGCGGACCTGGGTCTTGCTCACAGGCACGACTACTTACCAGCCTTTCCGACCTTGCGGCGGATCTGCTCGCCTTGGTAGCGCACGCCCTTGCCCTTGTACGGGTCCGGCTTGCGCAACTTGCGGATGTTCGCGGCGACCTCGCCGACCTTCTGCTTGTCGATGCCCTCGACCACGAACTGGGTCGGCCGCTCGACACGGAAGGTGATGCCGGCCGGCGGCTCCACCGTGATCGGGTGGCTGAAGCCGAGGGAGAACTCGAGGTTGCTGCCCTTGGCCTGAACGCGGTAACCGACGCCGACGATCTCCAGCGTCTTGCTGTAGCCCTCGGTCACACCGACGACCATGTTGTGGATCAGCGTCCGGGTCAGGCCGTGCAGAGCACGGACCGGTCCCTCGTCGCTGGGGCGACCGACCTTGATCTGACCGTCCTCCTGGACGACCTCGATCGGCCGGGCCACCTTGTGCTTGAGCTCGCCCTTGGGGCCCTTGACCGTGACGTCCTGGCCGTCGACCTTGATGTCGACGCCGCTGGGGACGGGGATGGGCAGACGTCCAATGCGCGACATGCTGTGTTCCCTCCCCTCTTACCAGACGTAGGCGAGGACTTCCCCGCCCACACCGCTCTTGCCGGCCTGCCGGTCGGTCATCAGGCCCGAGGACGTCGAGATGATCGCGACGCCGAGACCACCGAGGACCTTCGGCAGGTTGTCCTTCTTCGCGTAGACCCGCAGGCCCGGCTTGGAAACCCGCTTGAGCCCGGCGATCGAACGCTCACGGCTCGGGCCGAACTTGAGGTCGACCACCAGCTTCTTGCCGACCTCGGCGTCCTCGACGCTCCACCCCGAGATGTAACCCTCCTGCTGGAGGATCTCGGCGATGTGCGCCTTGATCTTCGAGTACGGCATGGCCACGGTGTCGTGGTATGCCGAATTCGCGTTCCGCAGACGTGTCAGCATGTCTGCGATCGGGTCGGTCATCGTCATGGCCTACTGGGCCCTCCTCGCCGCGGTTTCCACACGTGTCGTCCGCGCGGACCTTCGACGTGGTCGTGGGTGCCTTGTTCAGGCACCCGGTTGGTCATTATCTGTTGCTGGCTTACCAGCTGGACTTGGTGATGCCGGGCAGCTCGCCGCGGTGCGCCATCTCCCGGAAGCAGATCCGGCACAGGCCGAACTTGCGGAAGACGGCGCGCGGACGCCCACAGCGCGAGCACCGAGTGTAGGCGCGCACCGAGTGCTTGGGCTTCCGGTTCGCCTTGGCGATCAGAGCCTTCTTCGCCATCTGTCAGTTCTCCTTGAACGGGAAGCCCAGGTGCCGCAGAAGCGCCCGGCCCTCCTCGTCGGTCTTGGCGGTGGTCACGATCGTGATGTCCATACCGCGCTGCCGGTCGACCTTGTCCGGGTCGATCTCGTGGAACATCACCTGCTCGGTGAGACCGAACGTGTAGTTGCCGTTGCCGTCGAAGTGCTTCGGCGACAGGCCGCGGAAGTCACGGATACGCGGCAGGGCCAGCGACAGCAGCCGGTCGAGGAACTCCCACATGCGGTCACCGCGAAGCGTCACGTGCGCGCCGATCGGCATGCCCTCACGCAGCTTGAACTGCGCGATCGACTTCTTCGCCCGGGCCACGGCCGGCTTCTGCCCGGTGATGGTCGTCAGGTCGCGCACCGCGCCCTCGATGACCTTCGAGTCGCGGGCGGCGTCGCCGACGCCCATGTTGACCTTGATCTTGGTCAACCCGGGGATCTGCATGACGTTCGCGTAGCCGAACTCGTCGCGCATCGCCTTGGCGATCTCGTCGCGGTAGCGCTGCTTGAGCCGCGGCTGCACGGTCTCCTGGGTGGTCGTGTCGGCGGTCATCAGATGTCCTTACCGGTACGGCGCGAGATACGAACCTTCGTGCCGTCGTCGTCGAATCGGTAACCGACGCGGGTGGGCTTGCCGTCCTCGACCAGCGCCACGTTGCTGACGTGGATCGAGGCCTCCTTGGTGACGACCCCGCCGTCCTTGGCGCCGCGCGGTCCCTGGTTGGTCTCCTTGGTGTGACGCTTGACCAGGTTCACGCCCTCGACGGTCACGCGCTCGCGATTCGGGTCGGCAGCGATGACCTTGCCGGTCGCACCCTTGTCCTTGCCGGCGATGACGATGACGTCATCGCCCTTCTTGATCTTCATCAGAGCACCTCCGGCGCGAGCGAGATGATGCGCATGAACCTCTTGTCGCGCAGCTCCCGGCCGACCGGCCCGAAGATACGCGTACCGCGCGGGTCTCCGCCGTCCCTGATGAGCACAGCCGCGTTCTCGTCGAAGCGGATGTAGGAGCCGTCGGGACGGCGGCGCTCCTTGCGGGTGCGCACGACGACGGCCTTAACGACATCACCCTTCTTCACGCCGGCACCGGGAAGGGCGTCCTTCACGGTCGCGACGATGATGTCGCCGATGCCCGCATAGCGCCGACCCGAGCCACCGAGAACGCGGATGCAAAGGATCTCCTTGGCACCCGTGTTGTCGGCGACCTTGAGTCGCGACTCCTGCTGGATCACGTCTACTCCTGAATTCTCTCGCCGGTTCTCTTTCGAGCCTGGCGGATTCGATCCTTCAGTCGCTCGGCGGCGACTGCCATTTAGCGGGGACCACCTCGGGGGCGGAACCCCTTACTTGGCCTTCTCAAGGATCTCCACGACACGCCACCGCTTCGTGGCCGACAGCGGGCGGGTCTCCATCAGCCGGACCCGGTCGCCGACGCCACAGGCGTTGGACTCGTCGTGCGCCTTGTACTTCGTCGTACGGCGGATGATCTTGCCGTACAGCGCGTGCTTGACGCGGTCCTCGACGGCGACCACGACGGTCTTGTCCATCTTGTCACTGACCACGAGACCCTCGCGGATCTTGCGGTAGCTCCGCGTCTGCTGCGTCTTCTCGTCACTCATCGGTGGACTCCTCCGCGGGCTCCTCGGCGAACACGACGATGCCGAGCTCCCGCTCCCGCATCACGGTGTAGATGCGGGCGATCTCCCGCTTCACTTCGCGCAGCCGACCGTGGGTCTCGAGCTGGCCCGTCGCCGCCTGGAAGCGGAGGTTGAACAGCTCCTCCTTGGCCTCCTTCAGCTTCGTGACCAGCTCGGCCTCCGGCTGGGACCGCAGATCCTCGGCGGTTAGGCCCTGAGCCATCACGCCTCACCCACTTCACGCTTCACGAACTTGCACTTCATCGGGAGCTTGTGCATCGCGCGGCGGAGCGCCTCGCGCGCCAGCGGCTCCGGGACACCCGCGAGCTCGAACATGACCCGGCCCGGCTTGACGTTCGCGACCCACCACTCCGGCGAGCCCTTACCGGAACCCATGCGGGTCTCGGCGGGCTTCTTGGTCAGCGGACGGTCGGGGTAGATGTTGATCCACACCTTCCCGCCACGCTTGATGTGCCGGGTCATGGCGATACGTGCGGCCTCGATCTGCCGGTTGGTCACGTACGCGCCCTCGACGGCCTGGATGCCGTACTCGCCGAACACGACCCTGGTGCCGCCCTTGGCCATGCCGGCCCGCTTCGGGTGGTGCTGCTTGCGGTGCTTGACCCTGCGAGGGATCAGCATTGGTAATTCAGCTCCCCTCACCCGCGCTGGACGGCGCCGCCGCCTCAGTCGCCTGCTGCTGCTCGGCGGGCGCGCTCGACGCGGCCTGCTGCTGCCGGCCGCCGCGGTCGCCACCACGGTCGCCGCCACGGCCACCGCGACCGCCACCGCCGCCGCCACCGCCGCCACGACGCTGCGGCCGCTCGCGACGGCCACCGCCACCGGCGGCGCGCTCCTTCGCGGCCTGCGCCTCGCGCTCGGCGCGGCTCGTCGGCGCCTCGCCCTTGTAGATCCAGACCTTCACGCCGATGCGACCGAAGGTCGTACGGGCCTCGTAGAAGCCGTAGTCGATGTCGGCGCGGAGCGTGTGCAGGGGCACCTGGCCCTCGCGGTAGAACTCCGAGCGGGACATCTCGGCGCCGCCCAGGCGGCCACCGCACTGCACCTTGATCCCCTTGGCGCCGCTCTTCATGGCGCTCTGGATCGCCTTACGCATGGCACGTCGGAACGCGACCCGGCTGGACAGCTGCTCGGCAACGCCCTGCGCGACGAGCTGCGCGTCGATCTCGGGGTTCTTGACCTCGAGGATGTTGAGCTGGACCTGCTTGCCGGTCAGCTTCTCCAGGTCGCCGCGGATGCGGTCGGCCTCGGCGCCACGGCGGCCGATCACGATGCCCGGGCGCGCGGTGTGGATGTCGACGCGGACGCGGTCACGGGTGCGCTCGATCTCGACCTTGGAGATGCCGGCGCGGTCCATGCCGCGGGTCAGCATCCGGCGGATCGACACGTCTTCCTTGACGTAGTCCTTGTACAGCTTGTCGGCGTACCACCGGCTCTTGAAGTCGGTGGTGATGCCCAGTCGGAACCCGTGCGGGTTGACCTTCTGCCCCACTAGCGGGTCCTCCTCGTCTGCTTGCGGCCGTTACCCGAACTCTTGCCGCCCTTGTCACCCTCGGGCCGCGACTCGACCACGACCGTGATGTGGCTGGTCCGCTTGTTGATGCGGTACGCGCGCCCCATCGACCGCGGGCGGTAGCGCTTCAGCGTCGGTCCCTCGTCCACCCACGCCCGGCTCACGAAGAGCGTGTCGGCGTCGAGCTTCTGGTTGTGCTCGGCGTTGGCGATGGCGCTCGAGAGCACCTTGTACACCGGCTCGCTCGCAGCCTGAGGGGC
Source organism: Actinoallomurus iriomotensis (assembly GCF_030269445.1). Lineage (GTDB taxonomy): Bacteria > Actinomycetota > Actinomycetes > Streptosporangiales > Streptosporangiaceae > Actinoallomurus > Actinoallomurus iriomotensis. Next base: position 98,954 of record NZ_BSTJ01000006.1, on the reverse strand, counting down.
GAAGCGCAGCACCGCCTGAGCCTCCGCGGCCTGCATGCCGCGGATGAGGTCCACCACGCGGCGGGCCTTTCTGGGCGTGACGCGGGCGTACCGCGCCTGGGCCCTGGCTTCCATCGCTGTTTCCTCGCTCTCGATACTTCTTGGTTCAGCCCCGCCGGCTGCGGCGGTCTTCCTTGATGTGGCCCTTGAAGGTCCGAGTCGGGGCGAACTCCCCGAGCTTGTGACCGATCATGGCCTCGGTGATGAACACGGGAACGTGCTTGCGGCCGTCGTGCACGGCGATCGTGTGACCGAGCATGTCGGGCACGATCATGGAGCGACGCGACCACGTCTTGATGACGTTCTTGGTGCCCTTCTCGTTCTGCGCGTCCACCTTTTTGATCAGGTGGTCGTCGACGAAGGGACCCTTCTTAAGGCTACGTGGCATGGCTTCGGCTCCTACCGCTTCTTCTTGCTGCGACGACGGACGATGAGCCGGTCGGACGGCTTGTTCGCCCTCCGGGTGCGACCCTCGGGCTGGCCCCACGGGCTGGAGGGGTGACGGCCACCGGAGGTCTTGCCCTCACCACCACCGTGCGGGTGGTCGATCGGGTTCATCGCGACGCCGCGGACGGTCGGGCGCTTGCCCTTCCACCGCATGCGGCCGGCCTTGCCCCAGTTGATGTTGGACTGCTCGGAGTTGCCCACCTCGCCGACCGTGGCGCGGCAGCGCAGGTCCACCATCCGCATCTCGCCCGAGGGCATACGCAGCGTGGCGTACTTGCCCTCCTTGGCCAGCAGCTGGGCGCCGGAGCCGGCCGAGCGGGCCAGCTTCGCGCCACCGCCGGGCCGCAGCTCGATGGCGTGCACGACCGTACCGGTCGGGACGTTGCGCAGCGGAAGGCAGTTGCCCGGCTTGATGTCGGCGGACGGACCGTTCTCGACGCGGTCGCCCTGCTTCACACCGGTCGGGCAGAGGATGTAGCGCTTCTCCCCGTCGGCGTAGTGCAGCAGCGCGATGCGCGCGGTGCGGTTCGGGTCGTACTCGATGTGCGCGACCTTCGCCGGCACACCGTCCTTGTCGGCGCGCCGGAAGTCGATGACCCGGTACGCCCTCTTGTGTCCGCCGCCCTGGTGCCGGGTGGTGATACGGCCGTGAACGTTACGGCCGCCCTTCTTGGGGAGCGGACGCACGAGCGACTTCTCCGGCTCGGTCCGGGTGACCTCGACGAAGTCGGCCACACTCGAACCACGACGGCCGGGCGTCGTCGGCTTGTACTTACGGATGCCCATCTTTTTCGTTCATCCCTTGTCTGTCTTCGGACGGTGAACCGATCCGGACCGGCCCTCCGCGGTGCCCGGGGTCCGGAGGTCGCGCGCGTGCGCTCCCTGGCCGGAGCGGTGCGCCGCGGAGGAGAGGGTCATGAGACCGAGCCTCCGAAGATTTCGATCCGCTCACCCTCGGCCAGGCTCACGATGGCCCGCTTGGTGTTCTTGCGCTTGCCGTAACCGAACCGGGTGCGCTTGCGCTTGCCCTGCCGGTTGATCGTGTTCACGCCGGTCACCTTGACCCCGAAGACGGCCTCGACGGCCTGCCTGATCTGGGTCTTGTTGGCGTCCGGGCGAACCTCGAACGTGTACTTGCCCTCGTCGAGCAGCCCGTAGCTCTTCTCCGAGATCACGGGCGCGATGAGGATGTCGCGCGGGTCGGCGATCTTGCTCACTTGGCCTCCTCCTTCCCACTCACGTGGTTCACGAAGGCCTGGTACGCCGGCTCGGTGAAGACGATTTCGTCGTTGCAGAGCACGTCGTAGGTGTTGAGCTGGTCGGCCATGAGCACGTGCACCTCGGCGACGTTGCGCAGGCTCAGCCAGGTCAGGTCGTCCTCGCGGTCGAGGACCACCAGCACCTTGGCCGCCTCGGTCACCGAACGCAGCGAGGCGAGCGCGGCCTTGGTCTTGGGCGTCTCGCCCTCGACCAGACCGGACACCACGTGCACGCGGCCGTAGCGAGCGCGGTCCGAGAGCGCACCGCGCAGCGCGGCGGCCTTCATCTTCTTCGGCGTCTTCTGCGCGTACGAGCGCGGCTGCGGGCCGTGGACGGTGCCACCGCCGGCGAACTGCGGCGCGCGGGTCGAGCCCTGGCGGGCGCGACCGGTGCCCTTCTGCCGGTACGGCTTCTTACCGCCACCGGAGACCTCACCGCGGGTCTTGGCCTTGTGCGTGCCCTGCCGCGCCGCGGCGAGCTGCGCCACGACGACCTGGTGGATCAGCGGCACGTTGACCTTCGCGTCGAAGATCTCCGGAGCGAGCTCGATGTCCAGTTTCGTGGCCACTTACTTCGCCCCCTTCGCGGCGCTGCGCACCAGGATCAGGCCGCCGTTCGGTCCGGGAACCGCACCCTTGATCAGGAGCAGTCCCTTGTCGGCGTCGATGGAGTGCACGGTGAGGTTCTGCACGGTCGTACGGGCGTTGCCGTACCGGCCGGCCATGCGCAGGCCCTTGAACACGCGGCCCGGCGTGGCGCAGCCACCGATCGAGCCGGGCGAGCGGTGCTTGCGCTGGGTGCCGTGCGAGGCGCCGAGGCCCTTGAAGCCGTGGCGCTTCATGACACCCGCGGTGCCCTTGCCCTTGCTGCGGCCGGTGACGTCGATCCGCTGTCCGGCCTCGAAGACCTCGACGGTGATCTCCTGGCCGAGCTCGTACTCGGCGGCGTCGTCCGTGCGCAGCTCGACGAGGTGGCGGCGCGGTGTCACGCCGGCCTTCTCGTAGTGACCGGTCAGCGGCTTGTTGACCTTGCGCGGGTCGATCTGGCCGTAGCCGAGCTGGACGGCGGAGTAACCGTCGGATTCCGGCGTGCGCACTCGGGTGACGACGCACGGCCCAGCCTGGACGACGGTTACCGGAACGATCCGGCCCTCATCGTCGAAGACCTGGGTCATACCGAGCTTCTCGCCCAGAACGCCCTTTCTCTGCTTGCTCATCTCTGGATGCCCTTAGAGCTTGATCTCGATGTCGACGCCGGCCGGAAGGTCGAGCCGCATCAGCGAGTCGACCGTCTTGGGCGTCGGATCGATGATGTCGATCAGGCGCTTGTGCGTGCGCATCTCGAAGTGCTCGCGGCTGTCCTTGTACTTGTGCGGCGAGCGGATGACGCAGTACACGTTCTTCTCGGTCGGCAGCGGCACCGGGCCGGCGACCTTCGCGCCCGTGCGCGTCACCGTCTCGACGATCTTGCGCGCCGAAGTGTCGATGACCTCGTGGTCGTAGGCCTTGAGCCGGATGCGGATCTTCTGTCCCGCCATGGTGGCCTCGGTGTCCTTTGCTTCCTAGGTGCCGCTGGTTTACGTTCCGCGGAGGTCGCTCACGCGTCCTCCGCGGAGATCTCCCTCAGATCGAAATCGTCGGGAGTCGTGGTGCGGCGGCCGGGCCTGTCTCAGCTCCCGACCGCCGCACCGCGGGTACTACTTGATGATCTTGGTCACGCGGCCCGCACCGACGGTGCGGCCACCCTCGCGGATCGCGAACTTGAGGCCTTCCTCCATCGCGATGGGCTGGATGAGCTCAACACGCATCTCGGTGTTGTCGCCCGGCATGACCATCTCGGTGCCCTCGGGCAGGTGCACGACGCCGGTCACGTCCGTGGTCCGGAAGTAGAACTGCGGACGGTAGTTGTTGAAGAACGGCGTGTGGCGGCCACCCTCGTCCTTGGACAGGATGTAGACCTGCGCCTCGAACTCGGTGTGCGGGGTGTTGGTGCCCGGCTTGATGACACACTGACCGCGCTCGACGTCCTCGCGCTTGATGCCGCGCAGGAGCAGGCCGACGTTGTCGCCCGCCTGGCCCTGGTCGAGCAGCTTGCGGAACATCTCGACGCCGGTGACCGTGGTCGAGGTGGCGCTGTCCTTGATGCCGATGATGTCGACGGTCTCGTTGACGTTGACGACACCACGCTCGATGCGGCCGGTGACGACCGTGCCGCGACCGGTGATCGAGAAGACGTCCTCGATCGGCATCAGGAACGGCTTGTCGGTCTCACGGACCGGCTCGGGGATGTTCTCGTCGCAGGCGTCCATGAGCTCGACGATCTTGGCGCCCCACTCGGCGTCGCCCTCGAGGGCCTTGAGCGCGGAGACGCGGACCACCGGGACGTCGTCGCCCGGGAACTCGTACTCCGACAGGAGCTCGCGGACCTCCAGCTCGACGAGCTCGAGGATCTCCTCGTCGTCGACCATGTCGGCCTTGTTGAGCGCCACGACGATGTACGGAACGCCGACCTGACGCGCCAGGAGCACGTGCTCCTTGGTCTGCGGCATCGGGCCGTCGGTCGCCGCCACGACCAGGATCGCACCGTCCATCTGGGCGGCGCCGGTGATCATGTTCTTGATGTAGTCGGCGTGACCCGGGCAGTCGACGTGGGCGTAGTGACGCTTCTCCGTCTGGTACTCGACGTGAGCGATCGAGATCGTGATGCCCCGCTCCCGCTCCTCCGGCGCCTTGTCGATCTCGTCGAACGGCGTGAAGGGGTTCAGGTCCGGGTGCTTGTCATGGAGCACCTTGGTAATCGCCGCGGTAAGGGTGGTCTTACCATGGTCGATGTGCCCAATGGTGCCGATGTTTACGTGCGGCTTCGTCCGCTCGAACTTGGCCTTGGCCACCGGTGTCTCCTTGTTGCGATCCTCGGCCGTCTTTCGCGACCGTCTGTAGCTTCAGTGGTTGGTCTTGTGCCGCGACGGGTTATTCGCCGCGCGCCTTGGCGATGATCTCCTGCGCGACGTTCCCAGGAACCTCGGCGTAGGAGTCGAACTGCATCGTGAAGACGGCGCGCCCCTGGGTCTTGCTCCGCAGGTCACCGACGTATCCGAACATCTCGGACAGCGGCACGATGGACTTGATGACCTTGACCCCGCTGCGCTCGCCCATCTCCTGAATCTGGCCACGACGGCCGTTCAGGTCGCCGATGACGTCACCCATGTAGTCCTCAGGAGTGGTGACCTCGACGGCCATCATCGGCTCCAGCAGCGCGGGATCGGCCTTGCGGGCCGCTTCCTTGAACGCCATGGAACCGGCGATCTTGAAGGCCAGCTCGGAGGAGTCGACGTCGTGGTAGGCGCCGTCCTGCAGGGTGACCTTGACACCGACCAGCGGGTATCCGGCGAGCACGCCGAACTCGGCCGCCTCCTGGCAGCCCGCGTCCACCGACGGGATGTACTCCCGCGGGATGCGGCCACCGGTGACCTTGTTCTCGAACTCGTAGCCGTCGCTGCCGCCGCCGAGCGGCTCGATGTCGATGATGACGCGACCGAACTGACCGGAGCCACCCGTCTGCTTCTTGTGGGTGTACTCGACCTTCTCCACCTTGCGGCGGATGGTCTCGCGGTAGGCGACCTGCGGCCGGCCGACGTTGGCCTCGACCTTGAACTCCCGCTTCATGCGGTCGACCAGCACCTCGAGGTGCAGCTCGCCCATGCCGGAGATGATGGTCTGCCCGGTCTCCTCGTCGGTCCGCACCTGGAAGGACGGGTCCTCCTCGGCGAGCCGCTGGATCGCGGTGCCCAGCTTCTGCTGGTCGGCCTTGGTCTTGGGCTCGATGGCGACGTTGATGACCGGCGCCGGGAAGCTCATCGACTCCAGGATCACCGGGTTCTTGTCGTCGGAGAGCGTCTCGCCGGTGGTGGTCTGCTTGAGACCCATCACCGCGACGATGTCGCCCGCGCCAACGCGCTCGATCTCCTCACGCTTGTTCGCGTGCATCCGGTAGATCTTGCCGACGCGCTCCTTGCGGTCCTTCACGCTGTTCAGGACCGAGCTGCCGGACTCCAGCACGCCCGAGTAGACGCGGATGAAGGTCAGCTTGCCCAGGTGCGGGTCGCTCATGATCTTGAACGCCAGCGCCGAGAACGGCTCGTCCTCGCTCGGCTTGCGCTCGATGACCTTCTCTTCGTCGCGGTAGTCGTGGCCCTGGATGGCCTCGACGTCGAGCGGCGAGGGGAGGTAGTTGACGATCGCATCGAGGAGCGGCTGGACGCCCTTGTTCTTGAAGGCGGTGCCACAGGTGACCGGGGTCAGCGCGCCGGCGATCGTGGCCCGGCGGATCGCCGGGATGAGCTGCGCCGTCGTGGGCTCGTTGCCCTCGAGGTAGAGCTCCATGATCTCGTCGTCGGCCTCGGCCAGCGTCTCGACCAGCTTGTCGTGCCACTCACGGGCGGCGTCGGCGTGCGTGTCGGGGATGTCGACCACGTCGTACATCTCGCCCTTGGCAGCCTCGGCGCTCCAGACGAGAGCCTTCATGCGGACCAGGTCCACGACACCCTTGAAGTCGGCCTCGGCGCCGATCGGGATCTGCAGCACCAGCGGCGTGGCGTTGAGCCGGTCGACGATCATGTCGACGCAGCGGTGGAACTCCGCGCCTACGCGGTCGAGCTTGTTGACGAAGCAGATCCGCGGCACGTTGTAGCGGTCGGCCTGGCGCCACACCGTTTCGGACTGCGGCTCGACGCCGGCCACACCGTCGAACACCGCGACCGCGCCGTCGAGGACGCGCAGTGAACGCTCCACCTCGACGGTGAAGTCGACGTGTCCGGGCGTGTCGATGATGTTGATGGTGTGATCGACGTCGTCAACCGTCCAGTGGCAGGTCGTCGCGGCAGACGTGATCGTGATGCCGCGCTCCTGCTCCTGTTCCATCCAGTCCATGGTGGCAGCGCCCTCATGAACCTCACCGATCTTGTAGTTGACGCCGGTGTAGTACAGGATCCGCTCGGTGGTCGTGGTCTTACCCGCGTCGATGTGGGCCATGATCCCGATGTTTCGGACCTTGGCCAGGTCTACGCCGGTCTTAGTAGCCACTTTCGCGCCCTCGTTAGTCTCGTACGTGGTGCTGGATTACCAGCGGTAGTGAGCGAAGGCCTTGTTGGACTCCGCCATCTTGTGCGTGTCCTCGCGCTTCTTAACGCTCGCGCCGAGGCCGTTGCTCGCGTCGAGCAGCTCGTTCATCAGCCGCTCGGTCATGGTCTTCTCACGTCGCTGACGGGCGTACAGGACGAGCCAGCGGAGCGCGAGGGTGGTGCTGCGCGCCGGACGCACCTCGACGGGCACCTGGTAGGTGGCGCCACCGACACGCCGGCTGCGGACCTCGAGGGTCGGCTTGACGTTGTCCAGCGCGCGCTTGAGCGTCACGACCGGGTCGTTGCCGGTCTTCTCGCGGCAGCCTTCCAGGGCGTCGTACACGATGCTCTGAGCGATCGACCGCTTGCCGTCGAGCAGGACCTTGTTGACCAGCGAGGTGACCAGCGGCGAGTTGTACACCGGGTCAGCGATCAGCTGGCGCTTGCCTGCGGGGCCCTTGCGAGGCATCTCAGCTCTTCTCCTTCTTCGCGCCGTAGCGGCTGCGAGCCTGCTTCCGGTTCCGAACACCCTGGGTGTCGAGCGACCCGCGGATGATCTTGTACCGCACACCCGGGAGGTCCTTCACACGGCCGCCGCGCACGAGCACGATGGAGTGCTCCTGCAGGTTGTGCCCGACGCCGGGGATGTAGGCCGTGACCTCGATCCCGCTCGTCAGCCGGACACGGGCGACCTTGCGCAGCGCGGAGTTGGGCTTCTTGGGCGTCGTCGTGTAGACGCGCGTGCAGACGCCGCGGCGCTGCGGGCTTCCCTTGAGCGCCGGCGTCTTGTTCTTGGTCACCTTGTCCTGGCGGCCCTTGCGGACCAGCTGCTGGATCGTGGGCACCGCGTCTCCGTCTTCCTCGTACCAAGCCGTTTGCTGGGTTTGCCGTGCTCTCGCGCGGCCGGCTGGTCGCGCCCCAACGAGCGGGACGACCTGCCGTTTTGCTTTTGCCTCCGACCCCCGTGGTCGGGCGTGTCGCACACGCCCTCCTGCACTCAGCCTGGAAAGGCCAGGTGAACTCAGGGAGTCGAATCCGCGCCGCACGCTGACTTCAGGCCGGTCACCAGGCGATGATCGCGATGGTGAGGCACCTAGATCGGTGTGCACGCACGTTGGACCCGCGAACCGCGGGCACGAAGGGAGAGACTACCCAACACCCGCGCATGGGTCAAAACAAGTGCCCTACCACATCGGCGTGGCGCGGTGAGACGTTGATACAACGAGAGAATGCCGACGGTTTGTTCCCGTCGGCATTCTGTCTCAGTCATCCGGGGTTTGGGAAGACGACGCCCCGGCGTGCCTCAGAGCAGTACGAACAAGATGATGAGCAGGATGACCAGCACCACCGCGCCGGCGCCGAGCGCGATCCACAGCTTCTGCTTGGATCCGTCTCCACCGGCGGGCGGCTGCGACTGGCCGTAGCCCGGATAACCGCCGCCCTGGGCGACCTGGCCGTACGGCTGCTGACCATAGGGCTGCTGGCCGTAACCCTGCCCGTAGCCCTGCTGGCCGTACCCCTGCTGGGGCTGGCCCTCCTGCGACTGCCCCTGCTGTGCCTGCCCCTGCTGCGACTGGCCCTGCTGCCCGCCGTACGGCTGCTGGCCGTAACCCTGCTGCTGGCCGTAGCCCTGCTGACCGTACTGCTGCTGCCCGTAGGCGGCCTGGCCGTAGCCCTGCTGCGGCTGGCCCGGCCGGCTCTGGTCGCCGAAGGGCTGCGGGCCGGACGCGTCCTGACCCGGCTGCCCGGGCTGCGGGCCCGTCTGGTTCTGCTGGCCGTACTGCGGGTAGCCGCCCTGCTGCTCGCCACCGGGCGCCGCCCAGGACGAGCCCTGCTCCCCGGCCGGCGGCGGGGCCGCGTACGGCGAGGAGGCGTCGTAGGGCGACGAGGGCTCGTACGGAGAGGACGGCTCATACGGAGACGACGAGGGCGACGTCTGCCCGAAGGCGGTCGTCTTCTCACCACCGGACGCGGCGCCCTGGTCGTGGCCGTACGCCGGCGCGTCCTCGCCGAAGCGGTTCGCGTTCTCGGTCTCGGAGTCCGGCGGCGGCACCAGCATCGTGCGCTCGGCGCCGCCCTGGTCGTCGCGGTCGTCCTGCGGCTCCCTGACCGTCTCGTCCTGCGACGGCCCGAACCCGGGGACGACGTCCTCGACCGGGGACGATCCGTACACGGGAGCGTCGCCGGACGGCGTGGCGTGCTCGCCCGTCGCCGAGCCCTGCGACAGCGGCGTGTCCAGCATCGTGGCGGGCGGCTTGGTGCCCTCGCCCTCACCCGGCGGGGTGCCGCCGAACGAGGACGGAGGCTGCGGCTCGGAGCCGGAGGTCTCCTGGCTCGGGGAGAACGCCGTCGTGGCGGGCGCGCCGAAACCCTCGCCGGGTGAGGAGTCGGACTCTCCCGGGCCCGAGGACGGCGCGAACGCGGTGCGCTCGGCGGCGTCCTCCTCCCCGGGCTTGTCGCCGTACGCGGGTGCGCCGAACTGGCCGGGCTGGCCCTGCTGCTGTCCCGGCTGGCCGGGCTGCCCCGGCTGGCCGTACGGGCCGCCGTACTGCGGCGGGTAACCGGGCTGACCGTACGGGCCCTGCTCCCCGTAGGGCTGGCCGCCGTAGCCGGGCTGGCCGTAGGCCGGCGGCTGCTGGCCGTACGAGGGCTGCTGGCCGTACGGAGGCTGTTGCTGCTGCTGACCGTACGGCGGAGGGCCACTCTGCCCGTAGGGCTCCTGTCCGTAGGCCGGCGGGCCGCTCGGGGAGTCCGGAGACTGCCCGTACGGCGCGCCGGGCTGCTGGCCGTAGGAAGGCGCGGACTGCTCGCCCGGCTGCCCGTACGGAGGCTGTTGCTGCTGGCCGTACGGCGGCTGCTGCCCGTACGGAGGCTGTTGCTGCTGCTGACCGTACGACGGCGGCTGGTCGTAGGAGGGCTGGCCCGGCTGGTTCTGCTGGCCGTAGGCGGGCTGGCCGTACGGCTGCTGCTGTGGGTAGGACGGCGGGGTGCCGTAGGGCTGCTGGCCGTACGCGGGCGGTCCCTGCTCACCCGGCGCGGCGAACGGCGGTGGGGCGCCCGGCGCGGCGTACCCGCCCGGCTGGCCGAACGGCGGCGGCGCGGATTCGCTCGACTCACCGCTCTCACCGCCCGCGACGGGCGTGCCGGGGTCGGATGAGACCTCCGGCTTGCTGGGCCGCCGGTGCTGGCCGAAGACCACGGTGCGGCCCGACTCGAGGACGTCCGGCGGAACATCGGCGACCGGGGCGGAGGTCTCCGCCTCCTGCGACGGCGTGGGTGATGTGCCCGGGGTGGCGTCCTGGCCGGCCGGCGCCTCGTCGCGTTGGTCGCCGGACGCCTCGGTCTTGGGGGACTGCTCGTCAGGCAGCGGCCAGTGGGATCCCTGGCCACCGTTCTGCTCGGTCATCGTCGGGCTCCTTCAGCGCCGATGCCGCCGGCGGTGTGCCGCCCGCAGTGCATGACTTCACTCGAAGGCACGTGGCGCATGGGGACCTCCGAGTCATCGACCACAAGCCGACGGTAATCTCCGCCGGTATACCCTTCGCCCCAGCCTGCCGTGATGACCGGCCTAATCGCAAATCACGCGGTCTGACCTCCCGAAAGACGGGCCCGTCAGGGAGGACCGCAGGCCACCGGAATTCTTTCGGACAGAGGGAGGGCCCGTGACCGAGCGCAGCGAGGGAACCAGAAGGCACGGCCCGGTGGTCACACCCCCCGACGAAGGAGGGCCCGTGACCGAGCGCAGCGAGGGAACCAGAAGGCACGGCCCGGTGGTCACATCCCCGACGAAGGAGGATCCGTGACCGGTGTCGAGGGAGTGGCCGCCGCTGTCGGCAGGACGGTCGTTCAACGGGCCGCCCGCGAGTGGCTGGCCGCGCGCTCCGCCCGGCGTGACGGAAAGAAGGATCTGGCCGAGCTGCTGCGCACCGGGTTCCCCGACCGGTTCGCGCGACGGCGGCTGGACCGGCAGCTCGACGAGATCGTCGACGCCGTCGAACGCCGCCTCGACCCGCTCATCCACGGCGAGTACGCCCCCCTCGCGGAGAACGACCGGGCGGCCGTCGCCGCCGAGGTGGGCGACACGATGAAGAACGCCGACCTGTCGGACCACGCGCTGTTCGCCGCCGACGCCGATCCGGTACGGCTCGCCCATCAGCTCCGCGACGGGCTGCGGGGCTCGCCGGCGCATCTCGGGGAGGCCGGCGCCCGGCTCTATGACCTCCTTCTCGAAGAATGCTGCGACTGCTTCGTACGGGTCGTGCGGCAGCTCCCGGAGTTCTCCGCGCGAGCGGAGACCGAGATGCTCATGCGGCTCTCCGGCGTGGGAGAGCAGATCGCGACCGTGCTCGACCGGCTGCCCGTGCGCACGCTCGACGCTCCGAGCGGCACGGGGGACGACGGGGAGTTCGAGCGGCGGTACCTGGAGTTCGCCGCGACGGCGCTCGACGAGGTCGAGCTGTTCGGCGTGCGCATCGTCAACTACCGGCCGCGCGCGACGCTCAGCGTCGCCTACATCAGCCTGAACGCCCAGAGCGACGAGCCCTCCGGCCCCGCGGCGGGCCGGCTGCGCCACTCCGACCTCACCGGCGCCGCACGGGACGGCGAACCGGCGAACACCCGCGTCGAGTCGGCACTGGCCCGCGCGGAACGGACCCTCCTGCGCGGTGACGCGGGCTCGGGCAAGAGCACACTGCTGCGCTGGCTCGCGGTGACCGCGGCGCGCGGCGGCTTCACCGGGGCGCTCCGCGACTGGAACGGCCTCGTACCGTTCGTCGTCAAGCTCCGCAGCCACGCCGAGTCCGGCCTCCCGCGGCCGGAGAACCTCCCGCACGACGTGGCGGCTCCGCTCGCGGGGCTGGCGCCGCCGGGCTGGGCACACCGGGTGCTGTCGGCCGGGCGCGGCCTGCTGCTCGTCGACGGGGTCGACGAGTTGCCGCCCGCTCGCCGCCCCGCCGTACGGGACTGGCTGCGCGGGCTCCTCACCCTCTATCCGGGCCTGCGCACCGTGGTCACCTCCCGCCCGGCCGCGGTCGACGCCCGCTGGCTCACAGCGGAGAACTTCGCCCCGGTGACGCTGTCCCCCATGGCCCCGGACGACCTGCGCGAACTCGTACGGCACTGGCACGCCGCCGTACGCGACGCGGGCGACCTGCCATGCCCGGTCGAACGGCTTCCGGCCTACGAGGGAGCACTGCTCGCCCGGCTGGAGAGCAGCCCCCACCTGCGCGCGCTGGCCGCGACGCCGCTGCTGCCGGCCATGCTCTGCGCCCTGAACCTGGACCGCGCCCGGCAACTGCCGCGCGACCGGATGGGCATCTACGCCGCCGCGCTCGACATGCTCCTCGAACGACGCGACGCCGAGCGCGAGGTGTCCGCCTTCGCGGGAGTCGGCCTGGAGCCCGACCAGAAGGTCCGCGTGCTGCAACATCTGGCCTGGCAGCTCTCTGTCTGGGGCCGCTCGGAGCTGCGCCGAGAGACGGCGGAACGCCACGTCGCCGACCGTACGGCCGGGATGCCGCGCGTGAGTGTCCCGCCGTCGACGCTGCTCGACTACCTGCTCGAACGCAGCGGCGTGATCCGCTCGCCCGCCGAGGGCCGGATCGACTTCGTGCACCGGACCGTGCAGGAGTACCTGGCGGCGAAGGAGGCCGCCGACCGCGACGACGTGGAACCGCTGATCGAACGAGCCCACCTGGACCAGTGGCGCGAGACGATCGTGATGACCGCGGGCCACGCGACGGGACCGCTCCGCCGCGACCTGCTGACCGGCCTCCTGGACCGCGCCGACCGCGAACCCCGGCACGCCCGCCGCCTGCGCCGCCTGGTGGCCGCCTGTCTGGAGACCGTGTCGGAGATCCCGGCCGAACTACGCGACCGCATCGAAGACTGTTTGGCGAACGTCATCCCTCCGCGCAACGCCGAGGAGGCCCACCTGCTGGTCGGCGCGGGCGAGGAGATCCTGCGCCGGCTGCCCCGCGACCTCGACGGCCTCGGCACCGCCCGCGCCGTCGCGGCCGTACGAACCGCCTGGCTCATCAACGGCCCGGCCGCCCTGGACGTCCTGGCCGGCTACGGCAGGGACGGGCGAAGAGAGGTGCAGGACGAGTTACTCACCGGCTGGGAGTACTTCGAACCGGTGACCTACGCACGCCGTGTGCTGGCCCGCACGCCCTGGAGCGGAGAAGAAGTCGGGCTGAAGACCTCGCGGGTGCTGTCCGGGCTACCCTTCGTGAAACCGTTTCGTCGGCTGTACATCCAGACCGACTCCGAAGTGGACCTGACGTTCCTTGGTCGTGTCGCCCAGTTGGAGTCGCTTCGAGTCTTCGCCCCGGTGACAGCCCAGGAGGCGCTCGCCGCCCAGACGGCGCTGGTGAGACTGGAGCTGCCGGCCGTCGGGCACGAGGCGTTTCGGCACATCCTCTCGCTAGAACGGCTGCGTTCCCTCTCGGTCAATGTCACCGACATAACCGAACTCGACGCCATCGCCGGTCAAGAGGCGCTGGTCTCGCTCGCGCTCAGCGGCGTTCGTGCCGACCACGGCCTGGGCTTCTTGGCGGCGATGGAACGACTCGAGTCGCTGACGTTGGATGCTCCGATCGGGACCGACCGGCTACGACCGCTGCGCCGTCTGAAGCATCTGACACTGGTCAACGTCAAGGAGCGGCCGTCCCTGCGCGACCTGGCCGAGACCCTTCCCGACCTCGAAGCACTACAGCTCGTCAACTGCGGGCAGGTGGGCGATGTGGCCGCGCTCGCCGGCATGGCCCGGCTGACGACCCTGAACCTCTCCGTGGCCAAGGGCCTGACCTCCGTCGCGCCGTTGGCCGGCCTGACGGGGCTACGCAATCTGGTGCTGTGGAACACCGACGTGGCCGACCTGGCCCCGCTGGCGGGGATGTCTCGCCTCCAGTCGCTGGGAGTCGCCGGTTGCCAGAACATCCGGGATCTGACTCCGCTCGCCGGGCTGACCCGGTTGGACGAACTGCAGCTCAACGGAATCGCTCATCCGCTGGATGTCACACCGCTCAGCGGCATCCCGAACCTCAGGCTGACCGTCCATGGTCACCAAACGCTGCTCGGTCTACATGAACTGGGCCGCGGCACCAAGGTGGAGCGGACGAAACTGTGGGACGACGCCACCAGCTGGTTCTACACGGTCTACTGACCACGCGGCGTCCCGACGTTCATCCGTCCACACATGCGGAGAGGCCCCCTCCGATCGCTCGGAAGGGGCCTCTTCGCTTGCTCGCTCAGCGGTTGTACTGGCCGAAGTCGTACTCCTCCAGCGGGACCGCTTCGCCGGAGCCCTGGCCGAAGGCGTACTCGGCGCCCTCGTCGTAGGACCCGACGGAGTAGACGGCCGCCTTGGCCTCCTCGGTCGGCTCCACCCGGATGTTGCGGTACTGCGGCATGCCCGTACCGGCCGGGATCAGCTTTCCGATGATGACGTTCTCCTTCAGGCCGACCAGCGGGTCGGACTTGGCGTGGATCGCCGCGTCCGTGAGGACCCGCGTCGTCTCCTGGAAGGAGGCCGCCGACAGCCACGACTCGGTGGCCAGCGACGCCTTCGTGATGCCCATGAGCTGGGGCCGGCCGACGGCGGGCTGACCGCCCTCGGCGACGACGGCGCGGTTGAGCTCCTCGAACCGCGGCCGCTCGACCAGCTCGACACCGGGCAGCATGTCGGTGTCGCCGGACTCCAGCACCTGGACCCGCTTCAGCATCTGCCGAACGATGATCTCGATGTGCTTGTCGTGAATCGACACACCCTGGGACCGGTAGACCTCCTGCACCTGGTCGACCAGGTGCAGCTGGACCGCGCGCGGGCCGAGGATGCGCAGCACCTCGTGCGGGTTGATGGCACCCGCGATGAGCTGCTGGCCGACGTCGACGTGGTCGCCGTCCTTGACGCTCAGCCGCGACCGCATCGGCACCGGGTAGGCGATCTCCTCGCCGCCGTCGTCCGGGATGACCACGATCTTCCGGGTCTTCTCGGTCTCGTCGATGCGGATCCGGCCGGCCACCTCGCTGATCGGGGCGACACCCTTGGGGATGCGCGCCTCGAACAGCTCCTGGACACGCGGCAGACCGTGCGTGATGTCGACACCCGCCACACCACCGGTGTGGAAGGTACGCATCGTCAGCTGGGTGCCGGGCTCGCCGATCGACTGGGCGGCGATGATGCCGACCGCCTCGCCGACGTCCACGAGCTTGCCGGTGGCCAGCGAACGGCCGTAGCACATCGCGCAGACACCGATCTTGGACTCGCAGACCAGCGCGCACCGCGTACGGACCTCGGAGATGCCCACCTCGATGAGACGGTTGATCACCGTGTCGTTGAGGTCGGTGCCGCCCGGATAGATGACCGTGCCGTCGACCACGACGTCTTCGGCGATGTTGCGTCCGACGAGGCTGTTCTCGGAGTTCGCCACCTTGGTCAGGGAGCCGTCGGCGCCCTTGGTCGCGATCGCGAACTTGATCGTACGGTCGGTGCCGCAGTCGTCCTCGCGGACGATGACGTCCTGCGCGACGTCGACCAGACGACGGGTGAGGTAGCCCGAGTCGGCGGTACGCAGAGCGGTGTCGGCCAGACCCTTCCGGGCACCGTGCGTGGCGATGAAGTACTCGACCACGGACAGGCCCTCGCGGAAGGAGGACTTGATCGGCCGCGGGATGGTCTCACCCTTGGGGTTGGAGACCAGACCACGCATACCGGCGATCTGCCGGAGCTGCAGCGGGTTACCGCGGGCACCGGAGTTGATCATCATCCAGATCGGGTTGGTGGCGGGGAACGCCGCCTCCATGTCCTTGGCGACGTCGACCGTGGCCTTGGTCCAGATCTCGATGAGCTCCTGACGGCGCTCGTCGTCGGTGATCAGACCGCGGTCGTACTCCCGCTGCACCTTGTCGGCCTGCCGCTCGTACGACGCCATGATGTCCGCCTTGTTCGGCGGGGCGATGACGTCGTCGATGGCGATGGTGACGCCGGAGCGGGTCGCCCACCGGAAGCCGGTGTCCTTCAGCGCGTCGAGCGCGTTGGCCACGTCGACCTTCGGGTACGTCTCGGCCAGCTCGTTCACGATCGTCGAGAGCTGCTTCTTGCCGACCTCGTAGTTCACGAACGGGAAGTCGGCCGGCAGCGCCTCGTTGAACAGCAGGCGGCCGAGCGTGGTCTCGAGGCGGTACGGCTGCCCCTCCTCGTAACCCTCCGGCGCCGTCCAGCCGCGCGGCGGCGGGACGTCCTTGACCCGGACCTGGATCCGGGCCTGCAGGTCGAGCTCGCCCCGGTCGTAGGCCATGATCGCCTCGGACAGGGTGGTGAACGTACGGCCTTCGCCGTCCGCCCCCTCCTTGCCCGTGGTCAGCCAGAACAGGCCGATGACCATGTCCTGGGTCGGCATGGTGACCGGCTTGCCGTCGGACGGCTTGAGGATGTTGTTGGTCGAGAGCATCAGGATGCGCGCCTCGGCCTGGGCCTCGGCCGCCAGCGGCAGGTGCACGGCCATCTGGTCACCGTCGAAGTCCGCGTTGAACGCGGTGCAGACGAGCGGGTGGATCTGGATGGCCTTGCCCTCGACCAGCTGCGGCTCGAAGGCCTGGATGCCCAGGCGGTGCAGCGTCGGCGCCCGGTTGAGCAGCACCGGGTGCTCGGTGATGACCTCTTCGAGCACGTCCCACACGGCCGGGCGGGCACGCTCGACCATGCGCTTGGCGCTCTTGATGTTCTGTGCGTGGTTGAGGTCGACCAGCCGCTTCATGACGAAGGGCTTGAACAGCTCCAGCGCCATCTGCTTGGGCAGACCGCACTGGTGCAGCCGCAGCTGCGGGCCGACGACGATGACGCTTCGACCGGAGTAGTCGACGCGCTTGCCCAGGAGGTTCTGCCGGAACCGGCCCTGCTTGCCCTTGAGCATGTCGGACAGCGACTTGAGCGGACGGTTGCCGGGCCCGGTGACGGGCCGGCCGCGGCGGCCGTTGTCGAACAGCGCGTCGACGGCCTCCTGGAGCATCCGCTTCTCGTTGTTGACGATGATCTCGGGCGCGCCGAGGTCGAGCAGCCTCTTCAGCCGGTTGTTCCGGTTGATGACCCGGCGGTACAGGTCGTTGAGGTCGCTCGTGGCGAACCGGCCACCGTCGAGCTGCACCATCGGGCGCAGGTCCGGCGGGATGACCGGAATGCAGTCCAGCACCATGCCCCGCGGGCTGTTGCGGGTGTTGAGGAACGCGGAGACGACCTTGAGGCGCTTGAGGGCGCGGGCCTTCTTCTGGCCCTTGCCGCTGCGGATGATCTCCCGCAGCCGCTCCGCCTCGGCGTCGAGGTCGAAGTTCTCCAGGCGCTTCTGGATCGCGGCCGCGCCCATGCCGCCCTCGAAGTAGCGGCCGAACCGGTCGCGCATCTCGCGGTAGAGCAGCTCGTCGCCCTCGAGGTCCTGGACCTTGAGGTTACGGAAGCGGTTCCACACCTCGTCGAGACGGTCCAGCTCGCGCTGGGCCCGGTCGCGGATCTGCTTGATCTCACGCTCGGCGGCCTCACGCACCTTGCGGCGCTGGTCGCCCTTTGCCCCCGCGGCCTCAAGCTCGGCGAGGTCCTGCTCCAGCTTCTTCTGCCGGGCCTCGATCTCGGCGTCGCGGCGCTGCTCGATCTGCTGCCGCTCCACGGAGATCTTGGCCTCGAGCGAGGGCAGGTCACGCTCGCGCGAATCCGTGTCGACCCACGTGATCATGTAGGCCGCAAAGTAAATGATCTTCTCAAGGTCCTTGGGCGCCAGGTCCAGGAGGTATCCCAGCCTGCTGGGCACGCCCTTGAAGTACCAGATGTGCGTGACCGGCGCGGCCAGCTCGATGTGGCCCATCCGCTCACGACGCACCTTGGCGCGGGTCACCTCAACGCCACAGCGCTCACAGATGATGCCCTTGAAGCGGACGCGCTTGTACTTCCCGCAGTAGCATTCCCAGTCGCGGGTCGGACCAAAGATCTTCTCGCAGAAAAGCCCGTCCTTCTCAGGCTTCAGAGTCCGGTAGTTGATCGTCTCCGGCTTCTTGACCTCACCGTGCGACCACTGCCGGATGTCGTCTGCCGTCGCCAGGCCGATCCGCAGCTCGTCGAAGAAGTTGACGTCGAGCACTTTGTTAACCAGTCCCCTGCTGTCGTATGCCGTTCCCAGGTCGCGGCCGCCGGGCCAGCGCTACGCGCGCCGGCCCGGCCATCCGCTCGCTAGACCTCTTCGACACTGCTCGGCTCACGCCGGGACAGGTCGATGCCGAGCTCCTCCGCTGCGCGGAAGACGTCCTCGTCGGTGTCACGCATCTCAATGGACATGCCGTCGCTGGAAAGCACCTCGACGTTCAGGCACAGCGACTGCATTTCCTTGATCAGCACCTTGAAGGACTCAGGGATGCCCGGCTCAGGGATGTTCTCGCCCTTGACGATGGCCTCGTAGACCTTCACCCGGCCGAGAACGTCGTCGGACTTGATGGTGAGCAGCTCCTGGAGGGCGTAGGCGGCGCCGTACGCCTCCAGTGCCCAGACCTCCATCTCACCGAAGCGCTGGCCACCGAACTGGGCCTTACCGCCGAGCGGCTGCTGGGTGATCATGGAGTACGGGCCGGTCGAACGCGCGTGGATCTTGTCGTCGACCAGGTGGAGCAGCTTCAGAATGTAGATGTAACCAACGGCGATCGGGTCCTTGAAGGGCTCACCGGTGCGGCCGTCGAACAGCCGCGCCTTGCCGGTCTTCTGCACCATGCGCTCGCCGTCGCGGTTCGGCATGGTGCTGTCGAGCAGCTCGGTGATCTCTTCCTCGCGGGCGCCGTCGAAGACCGGCGTGGCCACGTTGGTGCCGGGCTCGGCACTGTCCGCCCCGATGGCCTTCAGCTGGCGCTTCCACTCGGCGTCGTCCCCGTCGACCTTCCAGCCCCGGCTCGCGACCCACCCGAGGTGGGTCTCCAGGACCTGGCCGACGTTCATCCGGCCCGGCACGCCGAGCGGGTTGAGGACGATGTCGACCGGGGTGCCGTCCTCCAGGAACGGCATGTCCTCGACCGGCAGCACCTTGGAGATGACGCCCTTGTTGCCGTGACGACCGGCGAGCTTGTCGCCGTCGGTGATCTTGCGCTTCTGGGCCACGTACACGCGGACCAGCTCGTTCACGCCCGGCGGGAGCTCGTCGCCCTCTTCGCGGCTGAACACGCGGACACCGATGACCTTGCCGGACTCACCGTGCGGCACCTTCAGCGAGGTGTCGCGGACCTCACGGGCCTTCTCACCGAAGATCGCGCGCAGGAGGCGCTCCTCCGGCGTCAGCTCGGTCTCGCCCTTGGGCGTGACCTTGCCGACCAGGATGTCGCCCGTGGTGACCTCGGCGCCGATGCGGATGATGCCGCGCTCGTCCAGGTCGGACAGGACCTCTTCGGAGACGTTCGGGATGTCCCGGGTGATCTCCTCCGGGCCCAGCTTGGTGTCGCGGGCGTCGACCTCGTGCTCCTCGATGTGGATCGAGGACAGAACGTCGTCCTGCACCAGACGCTGGGAGAGGATGATCGCGTCTTCGTAGTTGTGGCCCTCCCACGGCATGAACGCCACCAGGAGGTTCTTGCCGAGCGCCATCTCGCCGTTGTCCGTGCACGGACCGTCGGCGATGACGGTGCCGACCTCGACCCGCTGACCCTCGTTCACGATCGGCTTCTGGTTGAAGCACGTGCCCTGGTTGGAGCGCTTGAACTTGGCGACACGGTACGTCGTACGCGTGCCGTCGTCGTTCATCACCGTGATGTAGTCGGCGGAGACCTCCTCGACGACACCGGCCTTCTCGGCCGTGATGACGTCACCGGCGTCGGTCGCCGCGCGGTACTCCATGCCCGTGCCCACCAGCGGAGCCTCGCTGCGCAGCAGCGGCACCGACTGGCGCTGCATGTTCGAACCCATCAGCGCGCGGTTGGCGTCGTCGTGCTCGAGGAACGGGATCATCGCCGTCGCGACCGACACCATCTGGCGCGGCGAGACGTCGATGTAGTCCACGTCGGCCGGCGAGATGAACTCGATCTCGCCGCCCTTCCGGCGGACCAGGACGCGGTTCTCGGCGAAGTTGCCGTCGTCGTCGATCGGCGTGTTGGCCTGGGCGACGACGTGCCGGTCCTCCTCGTCCGCGGTGAGGTAGTCGATCTGCTCGGTGACCCGGCCGTCGACGACCTTGCGGTACGGCGTCTCGATGAAGCCGAACGAGTTGACCCGGCCGTACGAGCTCAGCGAGCCGATCAGCCCGATGTTCGGGCCTTCCGGCGTCTCGATCGGGCACATGCGGCCGTAGTGCGACGGGTGGACGTCACGGACCTCCATGCCGGCGCGCTCACGGGACAGACCACCGGGGCCCAGCGCGTTGAGGCGACGCTTGTGCGTCAGGCCCGCGAGCGGGTTGGTCTGGTCCATGAACTGCGACAGCTGCGAGGTGCCGAAGAACTCCTTGATCGACGCCACGACCGGGCGAATGTTGATCAGGGTCTGCGGCGTGATCGCCTCGACGTCCTGCGTGGTCATGCGCTCGCGGACGACGCGCTCCATACGCGCCAGACCCAGGCGGACCTGGTTCTGGATGAGCTCGCCGACCGACCGGATACGGCGGTTGCCGAAGTGGTCGATGTCGTCGGTCTCGACAGGGATGTCACGACCCGCCGGGGCGGTCATCTCCTCCTCGCCGGCGTGCAGCCGGACGAGGTAGTCGACGGTCGTGACGATGTCGTCCTCGGTCAGGGTGCCCTGGCTGAGATCCAGGTCCAGGCCGAGCTTCTTGTTGACCTTGTATCGGCCGACCTTCGCGAGGTCGTACCGCTTCGGGTTGAAGTAGAGGTTCTCAAGCAGCGTCTGCGCGGACTCCTTGGTCGGAGGCTCGCCCGGACGCAGCTTGCGGTAGATGTCGAGCAGCGCGTCGTCCTGCCCGGTGGTGTGGTCCTTCTCCAGGGTGATCCGCATCGACTCGTAGTCGCCCCAGCGCTCGAGGATGCGGGCGTCGTCCCAACCCAGCGCCTTGAGCAGAACGGTGACGCTCTGCTTGCGCTTACGGTCGATCCGGACGCCGACATTGTCACGCTTGTCGACTTCGAACTCGAGCCATGCACCCCGGGAGGGGATCACCTTGCAGCCGAAGATGTCCTTGTCGGACGTCTTGTCCAGGGTCCGGTCGAAGTAGACACCGGACGAACGGACCAGCTGAGAGACGACGACACGCTCGGTGCCGTTGATGATGAAAGTGCCCTTCGGCGTCATGAGCGGGAAGTCACCCATGAACACCGTCTGGCTCTTGATCTCCCCCGTGGAGTTGTTGATGAACTCCGCCGTGACGAACATCGGGGCGGAGAAGGTCATGTCCTTGTCTTTGCACTCCTCGACGGAGTACTTCGGCGGCTCGAACCGGTGATCACGGAACGAGAGGGACATGGTGCCGGAGAAGTCTTCGATGGGACTGATCTCTTCGAAGATCTCCTCAAGTCCCGACTGGGTCGGGACATCCTTACGACCGGCCTGCTGGGCCGCATCGACCCGGGCCTTCCACCTCTCGTTACCGAGCAACCAGTCAAAGGACTCCGTTTGCAGCGCGAGGAGATCCGGGACTCCCAGAGGCTCCTTGATACGCGCGAAAGAAACGCGGTTCGGACCGGTTGCGGTAGTCGAGGCGTTGCGCGAGGCTGCCAAGAGTGGTCCTTCCGAGGGCTCGCGGCGGGACTGACGACGCGCACGCCAGACGATCCACGTCCCAAAACCGTGCGAGATGGACTCTTCACGGGTCGCTCAGGTTGTGGATAGTCAGAGGGCAGCGCAAAGGGGCAGTGTAGCCGAGGGCTACACCGCTGGCAAGCAGAGCGCCGCAGTATGCATCACAGTTGCTCCGCAGCATCGCTCGTCAGCGGCCCCACGTCAAGACTAGACATGGACATTCCGCCCGCTCATCAGGCGTGACGAAGACCATAGTTTAGCTGACGTTCGCAAGGCCTCCTCATCTCAGTGGGTGGACATGTGCGCAGATGTCGCTGCCGCGCGTCGCGGAGGCCCATCGCGCGGGTGTTGCAGGGACCATGGGCAGGCCTCATCCGCGCCATCGAACGGCCATCGGAAGACCACCCGCCCCCACCTCGTCCGAGCCTGCCGCGGACGCCGATCGGCGCCGACGCCAGTGGGTGATTTCGTCGAGCGCCACGGCGTCCGGTGGACGTGAGCCAGGACTGACGAGGTGACGCCGCGACACCCGCGCACGCCACCGCCGTAACGGCACGGCAGAACCGGCCGGCTTGGCCGGGCCTGGGGGTAGATCCGGGGTTGATGGCGTCCGAGATCGGGACGGCTTGGCGGCGTCCGCGACACCGCCGGGCCCTGCGGGGGTGGATGGCCGTGGGCCCACACGCTGCGGGCACAGCGCCACGCGCGACAGGCGTGGCCGACTGGGCGGGGCCTGGGCATAGAGCTGAGGATGATGACGCCTGAGGTCGGGACGGCTTGGCGGCGCCCGCGAGGCCGCCGGGCAACTAAGGCGGTGGATGGCCGCAGGTCCGCGTCGCGGCACAGCACAGCGCACGTCGGGGATGGCCGGCTGGGGGCTTAGGCATAGAGCTCAGGATCATGGCACTCGCAGTAGGGGCGGTTCGGCGGGGCGTCCACGACAGAGGCAGCCGACTCGGCGGACCGGGCATGGAGGTGAGGATGATGACGCCCGTAGCAGGGTGGTGGGTGGCCGCGGGCCCGCGCCGCGACACAGCGCCACGCGCTGCAGGGATGGCCGGCTGAGCGAGTCCCGGGCAGAGCCGGGGCTCATGGCACCCGCAGTAAGGCGGTTCAGCGGGCGTCCCCGACAGAGGCAGCCGACTCGGCGGGGCCTGGGCATAGAGCTGAGGATGGATGATGACGGCCGAGGTCGGGGCGGCCTGACGTCGACCACGGCACCGCCGGGCCACACGGCGGCGGATGGCCGCAGGCCCGCGCCGCGAGACAGCGGAGCGCATGTCGGGGATGGCCGACTGGGCGAAGCCTGGGCATAGAGCCGGGGATCACGGCACCCGCAGTAGGGCGGTTCGGCGGGCGTCCGCGGCAGGGGCAGCTTGGGGCGACACCCCGCCCAGTGGCGTCTGCCCGGTGAGGCCCGCCCGGTGAGGCCCGCCCGCCCAGGGGCGCCAGCCCACTTCTATCGTCCAACCCCCGAGCTCCCGGCGGGAAGGCTCACGGCAGGACTGTGGATAACTCCCGCCCCGGGGCCCCGCGAACCTCCGGATTGTCAGGGTAGGCCTGACGGCCTACCCTTGTCAGGGACAGCCTGACAGGAGGATGCTCATGGCCATGCCGGTTCCCCCGCCCGAGCCAGTTCTGTGTTCGTTCTGCGGCAAGGCGAGTACCGAGGTCGACAAGATGGTCGCGGGCCCAGGAGTGCACATCTGCAACGAGTGCGTCGCCCTGGCCGACGCGATCATCGAGGAGTACCGCGACGTGCCGGTCGCCGCGCCGCGGCTGCCGCTCTGGGAGTCCCTCACCGACGAACAGATGCTCGACCACATCCCGCGCGTCGCCGTGGTCGCCGATCAGGTGGCGGCGGATCTGCGTTCCTGGGTCCAGGAGCTGCGACGTCGCGGCGTCACCTGGGCGCGGATCGGACAGGCCCTCGGCATCACTCGCCAGTCCGCGTGGGAGCGATTCTCTGGCGAGGAGTGATCAACCAGGCCGCCTCGCACGGAGCCCACGGCATCCCCGCAAACGGCCTCACAGGCCCTGAGAGGCCCGTCACGGGCCTCTCAGGCGCCGCGAGGCCCCCGAAACCCTCCCCGCCGCCCTGCGCCGCCCTCACGCGCGCAGGCGGCGAGTGGGGTCGGCTACGGCTTCTTCGAGGACTTCGGCGAAGCGGACGGCTTCTTCGGCGAGGCCGGGGCCGGGGTCGGGGAGGCCGACGCCGGGGGCGGGGTGGTCATCCTCGGGCCGTCGATCAGCCACCTCTTGCCGATCTTCCGCATCTGGAGCCGCGGCCAGGACGTGTCGACCTGAGGCTCCTTGTGCGCGGCGTTGACGGAGATCATCTTCACGAACAGGACCACCTCGACCCTCGTGGGGGTCGCGTCGGTCACTCCCGTCACCTGGATCTGCGTCAGGGCCTGGGTCTGGCTCTTCTCCACCGACGGGCGGAAGATCGCCCAGTAGTCGCCGAACGACTTGGCCATCCCCGGCGTCATCTCCGACTTCGCCTTGCTCAGGTCGTAGTCGAGCGTCTTGAAGTTGTACGACAGCAGGTCCTTGGCCTCGGACTGGGCGGCCGCGCGCGCGTCGTCGCGGGCGTGGGCGACGGCTCGGTCGTGGCTCTCCTGGTGCCACAGGTACAGGCAGCACACCGCCATCACCAGGCACGCGCAGCCCAGCAGCGCCAGCATCGGCGTCGCGGGGGATCGGCGGTCCGCCGCCGGCGCCTTCGACGGGGCCGAGCGTTTGTCCTCGCGGCCGGCCCGTCGTGCCGACCGGCGGCTCTCGCTGTCCGTCTCCACCGTCACTGCAGACCGCCCATCCCCGAGACCTTCCAGTCGTCGCCACGCTTGGTGAGCTGCACCTGTGCGCTCGCCCACGACGACACCGGGGTCTTCACCTGGCTGGACTGGGAGGTGCGCTTGACGGTGACCATGACCTCGGCCGACTTGGAGGTGATGTTCACCACGCCCGAGGCGTACACGACCGCGCTGGAGATCAGCTGGTTGGTCACCACGGTCTGCTTCCAGGTCGATCCGAGCTGCTGGACCGCCTGCGCCTTGAACGCGCTGTCCAGGTCCGTGTACACCCGCTGGGTGTCCTGGTCGAAGGTCTGGTAGCTCACGTCGTAGAAGTGGGTGACGACCCGGCGGGCGACCTCCTGGACGGCCGCGATGTCGGACTTGCGAGTGTCGGCGGCGTACGTGCTCTTGGCCAGGAAGCCCGCCCACACCGTCAGCGCGATGAAGATCAGTCCCAGTGCCGCGAAGGCCGCTCCCAGCCGGCCGCCGCGGACCCTCCGGTCGAGCATCGCCCCCAGCCGGCCACGGCCGGCGCTCAGCCGACGATCGGGCTCAGCAGAAGCGTCTGCCATGAAGCGTCTCCCGTCAGTTGACTGACCTTGCCCAACCGGTACTGCTTTCCGTCGGGTCCCACGTACACGCGAGTCCGGGGATCGTAGCCGCTGACGAAGAGCGTCTGAAGCTGGGATGCGGACTGCGCACCGTCCGAGGCCCCCGGCGACTGCCGCGCCGACGCCTGCTTGGCCGCGTCCGAAGAGGACGAGGACCCGCTCGAGTAGCTCCGCTCGTACGGGAAGCCCGCACCCGCGGTGGCCCCGGCCGGGAGCTTGGGGTACGGCCCCGCGGGCGGAGCGTTGCGCGAGCCGCGTACGGCCGTGGTCGAGTTCTTCGGCAGCTTGCAGGAGGCCTTGGGGTTGATGCTCGCCGGACGCGTGTCCTGCGGATACCGCACTCGCGTGTTCTCGTATCCCTTGGTGCACACGGGCGGCGCGTTGAGGTTCAGCTCCAGGCCGAAGTGCACGGTGCCGTCGCCGGGCGCCACGGTGAACGCGGAGCCCACGATCAGCGGGTACGTGACCAGCATCTGCCGCAGCTGGGTGGAGCGTGAGGTCAGCACCTGCCCGACCACGGATCCGTTGGCCAGGAGCGTCGGCAGCGTCGGCTCGATGCGGTCGAACAGGTCGTCGGCCTGGTCGAGTGTGCCGGGCGCGGTGTTCAGCACCGAGCGCACGGTGCCGTCGTCGTGCTTGAGCTCACTGGTCAGCGACGCCAGGTCGTGGGAGAACTGCCGGAACGTCGGGCCCTCGTCCACCTGCGTGTCCAGGACGGTCCGGCCGTTGTTGAGCAGCTGGATCGTCTCGGGGTAGGTCGCGTTGAGCGCCTCGAGGATCCGCTTGTTCGAGTCGAGCAGCGACTGCAGGTCCGGGCCGGTGCCCGACAGACCCCGGTCGAGCTCGTCGATGACCGTGCCGAGGTCCTGGGGGTTGACCGTACGGACCAGCGCGTCGACGTTGTGCAGCAGCTCGTACGTCTGCACGGGCAGGTGCGTCTGCGAGACCGGGATGACCGAGCCGTCCTTGAGCGACGGGCCGTTGCCGGCCGGGCGCAGGTCGACGTACTGCTCGCCGACGCCGGACCGGTTGAGGACGTACGCCTGGACGTTGTTGGCGGGCACCTTCTTGCTCCGGTCGATGCGCAGCTCGACGCGCACGCCGTTCTTGGTGAGCCGTAGCGGGCCCACGCGCCCGACCGTGACGCCGCGGTAGGTCACCTCGGCGTTGGTGAAGATGCCGCCCGAGTCGGCGAGGTCGACGTACACCCGGTACCGCAGGTCGAGCACACCCTGCCCGATGCCGATGATGTTGACCAGGGTGTACGCCATGGTCAGCGCCGTGATGACGGCGAACACCAGCAGCTGGATCTTGACACCGCGCTTGATGATCATGCGGTGCCTCCCTGGAGCAGCGCACCGAGGTCGTCACCGGACGAGCCGTTCATGCCGAGCGGCGGCAGGATGTCGCCGATCCCCCCGGAACCGCCCTTCGACCCGGAGGATCCGGATGAGCCGTCCTGGCCCGTCCCGCTCGAGGTGAGCCCCGGCAGCACGCCCAGCGGCGTGTCCGGGAGGCTCGTACGCGGCGGCGGCAGGGCGTTCTGCAGCTTGTCCGCGGCCTTGGAGATCCCCGCGAGCGGCGTGCCGGCGAGGAGGTTGTGCGCGAGGTCGGCCACGTTGAGGTCCATGGAGACCATGAGGTTGCCGTAGTCGCCCTTGACCGCCTGGCTGACCGTCTGCGGGAACGGGAAGGTGAACAGGCCTCCGAGGATCTTGGGGATCGTGTCGCTGGCCTTGTTGGTGTTGTCCAGGATCGTCTGCAGGGACTTGAGGTTGGCCACGGTGTCGCCCTGCGACCGGTTGATGACGCGGGTCGCGACCGTCCCGAGCTTGTCCATGTTGACGAGCAGCTTGGTGAGGTCCTTGCGCTGGGAGGCCAGGACCTTCACCGCCGGGCCGGTGCTGTCGATCGTGTCGGCGATCGTCTTGTTGTGCTTGGCGAGCGTGGCGGCCAGCTGGTCGACCTTGTCGATCGTCGTGACGATCTGGCTCTTCTGCCGGTCGAGCGTGCCGACGAAGGTGTTGAGGCGGTTCAGCACGTCGCGCAGCTGCTCGGTGTGACCCTGCAGGGCGGCGTTCAGCTCGTGGTTGATCGTCGAGACCTGTTCGAGGCCGCCGCCGGTGACGAGCATCGACATCGCCGACAGCACCTCCTCGACCTCGGTGCTGCGTGAGGTGCGGTCGAGGGGGATCTCGGCGCCCGCCGCGAGCCGTCCCTGCGGTGTCTGGCCCTGCGGGGCGGACAGCGCGACGAACTTCTCCCCCAGAAGGCTGGTCTGGGAGATGGTGGCGACCGCGTTGGCGGGCAGGTCGACCGAACGGCGGAGCCGGCACGTCACGACGGCCCTCCAGTCGACCAGGTCGATCTTGGTGACCATGCCGACCGGGACGTCGTTGACCCGGCACTGCGACTGCGGCACCAGGTCCAGGACGTTCTCGAAGACCATCTTCACGTCGTACGGCTGCGAGCCCGTGTCGACGCCGCCCGGCAAGGGCATCCACGACACGCCCTTGAACGTGCACCCCGACACCGCGGTGCCGAGGGCGAGCGCGATCGCGAGGGCCCGCGGGGCCGCGCGGCGGATGGCGCGTCGCCTCATGTCCGCGCCTCCCTTCCCACTCGTGTCGTACTTGCGCTCACGGAACGTTCGGCAGCGTGTCCGCGCCGGGGGACTTGCCCGACGGGCCCTTGACGCTCGCCGGCAGGGGGATGAGGTTCTGGAGGTATCCGTCGAACCACCGGCCGGTCGACGTCGCGTCCGCCGAGGTCGTGACGAACGGCCCGAGGACCTTCACCGCCCGGTCGAGGTTGTCCTGGTTGCGCAGCAGGATGCCGACGACCTTGTGGAGCTGGGTCAGGGCCGGGTGCAGCGTGGCGCGGTTCTCCGCGATCGTGCCGTCGATCTGCTGGGAGAGGCTCACCGTGCCCGACAGCAGCGAGCGGACCACCGCGCGACGGTCGTCGATCTCCTGCAGCAGCCGCGAGCCGTCCGAGACCAGTGCCGCCAGGTCGCCGCTGCGGTCGGCCAGCAGCTTCGTGACGTTGTTCGTGTGCTGGAGCAGGTCGCTCAGCGACTCGTCGCGCGAGGCCACCGCCCGGGAGATCTTCCGCAGCCCGTCCAGCGCCCCGCGGACGTTCTCCGGCGAGCCCCGCAGAGTGTCCGACAGGGTGTCGAACGCCTTGCCGAGCTGCGGCACGTCGATCTTCTGCAGCTGCCCGCTGAGGTCCTGCAACGCCGGCACGACCTCGTACGACGGCGTCGTGCGCGAGGTGGGGATCTCCGAGCGCGCCGACTGCCGGCCCGAACCGATCGGCTGGATCTCCAGGTAGTGCGAGCCCAGGATCGTGCTCAGCTTGATCGCCGCGCGCGAGCTGGTGCCGAAGCGCACCTTGGGGTCCACCGTGAAGCCGACCTTCACGTGGTCGCCCTCCAGGCCCACGCTCAGGACCTTGCCGACCTTCACGCCCGCGATCCGAACGTCCTCCGACGGCTTGAGCCCGCTGGCCTCCGTGAACGCGGCCTGGTACTTCGTCCCGCCCTCGAGGCGCGACAGGTTGAACGAGAGGACCACGAGCAGCGTCACCGAGGTCACGCCGAGCAAGCCCATCCGCAGGGGATCCCGCTCCCGGAACGACCGCTTCATGGCCGTACTCCCCTCTCCGCCCGGAGATGAACGTCATCATTCTTTGCACCGGGCGTTGTCGTTCACGATCTGCGGCGTGTTGACAGAGACCTTTCCGGGCAGCCCGATCTGGGCGTCCAGACTGCAGAGGTAGAAGTTGAAGAAGGATCCGTAGGACGCCACCCGGTCGAGCAGCGTGAAGTTGGTCGGCAGCGACGCGAACGCCTTGTCCAGGTCGTTGCCGTTGGCCGCGAGGACCTTCGACAGCTTCCCGAGCTGGGTGATGTCGTCCTTGAGCGGAGGCCGTGCCTGGCTGAGCAGGCCGTTGGTCGTGCCGATGAGCTGGTTGACGCTGACGAGCGAGTCGCCGATCGCCTTGCGGTCGCCGGACAGGCCGGAGACGAGGCTCCTCAGATTGGTGATCAGCGAGGAGACCTCCTCGTCGCGCGAGTCGATCGTGCTGATCACGCGGTCGAGGTTGTCGATGACCCGGCCGATGACCTGGTCGCGGTCGCCCAGGGTCTGGGTCAGCGACGCGACGTGCGCGAGCAGGCCGTTGACCGTTCCGCCCTCGCCCTGGAGCACCTGGATGATCTCGTACGAGAGCTGGTTGACGTCCTGCGGCCGGATCGCGCGCAGCAACGGGCGGAAGCCGTTGAACAGCGCGGTCAGGTCGAGCGCCGGCTGGGTCTGCTCCTTGGGGATGACGCCGTTCGGCGGCAGTGCGCCGCCCTGGCCAGAGCCCTGGGTCAGGGAGACGTAGCGCTGGCCCATCAGGTTGCGGTAGCGCAGCTGGGCCTCGGTGCTGCGCGGCAGCGGCTCGGATTTGAGCACCGAGACCGTCACCTGCGCGAGCGTGCCGCGGTAGAGCTTGATCGAGTCGACCTGCCCGACGCGTACGCCGGCGATGCGGACCTCGTCGCCCGGCAGCACCCCGGCCGCGTCGGTGAAGATCAGCCGGTACTTCGTCGTGTCGACGAACTGGGTGTTGGAGATCGTGACGGCGAGGATGCCGGTGAACAGCGTCGCGATCACCGCGAAGATGAGCAGCTTGACGGCCGCCGACGTCGTCTTCACTTCACCGTCACCACCATTCCGCTGGCGGCCGGAGCGTACAACAGCGAGGCCAGGTCGGAGACCTGGTTCGCGGAGGTGCCCATCGCCGGGGCCATGAGGCTCTTCAGCATGGTGTCGTCATCGGCGGCGCCCGGCTTGATCAGGACGCTGGACAGCGAACGGCCGGCCGGGCCCTTCCACCACGTGTCGTCCTCGGTGCCGTCGAGGGTCTGGTACTGCGGGAACGGCACCTTGGGGTTCGGGATGCCGTAGCAGCGGGCGTTGCGCTGGTCCTTGTTCTCCGGCGTGTCCAGGATCGGCTTGTACGCGGGGCGCGGCTTGCTCAGCTCCAGCGTGACGTGCACGCCGGGCTGGCCGCCGCCCATCGCCTCGACCAGACGGGGCTGGATCTTGGCCATGCCCCTGAAGACGCACGGGATGCTCGGGGACTCCTTGGCGATGAGGGCGAGCGCCTGCCGGTTCGCCAGCTGCGCGCCCACCAGGCGCGGCTCGTTGTCCTCCAGGAACGGGGTGACCTTGCCGGTCAGGCCGATGCCCTTGTCCAGCAGGGAGACCAGCTGGGGCTCCTTGTCGACGATCGTCTTGTTGGTGACCTGGAGGTTCTGCATGATCGTCAGCAGGTCGGGCGCGGCGCCGTTCAGGTTGTCGCTGACGGTGGCCAGCGCGCGCAGGTCGTGCACGATCGTCGGCAGGTGGGGGTTGAGCTTCGTGAGGTAGCCGTCGGCCAGGTCGATCGTCTGCCCGATCTCCTCGCCGCGGCCCTGCAGCGCGGTGGCCAGGGCGTTGAGCGTCGCGTTGAGCTTCTCGGGCTTGACCGCGGTCAGCAGCGGCATGATGTCGTCGAGGAGCTGGTTCACCTCGACGGCGGTGGTCGACTTGTCCTGGCCGATGCGGTCGCCGTCCTTCAGGTGCGGGCCCGGGTCGGTGGTGGGCGGCACCAGGTCGACGTACTTCTCGCCGAACACGGTCTTGGGCAGCATGCGTGCCGAGGAGTTGTCCGGGATCAGCGCCGCCTTGCCCGGGTCGAGCGCGAGGTCGATCGCGGCGCCGCTGTCGGTGGAGTGGATGCTGCGGACCTCGCCGACGATCAGGCCGCGCACCTTGACGTCGGAGTGCGGGACGAGCTGCAGGCCGGCCCGGTCGCTGTTGACGGTGACGTGGTAGACCGACTTGAAGGCCTGGTTGTACTGGGCGAGCATCAGCAGCACGAGCACCACGACAACGATCATGAACGCCAGGCCGTACAGGCGATAGCGCAGGCGTTCGGACCACGAACCGGCGGTCATGTCCCCTCACCCGTCATCATCGCGGTTGTCACCTTCTCGTCCTCTAACCGGCTATCCGGACCGTCGTCGTGGTGCCCCAGATCGCCATCCCCATGAGCAGGTCCACGACGTTCACGACGACGAGGCTCGTACGCACCGCGCGCCCGACCGCCAGGCCGACGCCGGCCGGGCCGCCGCTGGCGTTGTAGCCGTAGTAGCAGTGGATGAGCATCACGAGCATCGCGAAGACGAGGACCTTGCCGAACGACCACAACACGTCGTGCGGCGGCAGGAACAGATAGAAGTAGTGGTCGTACGTGCCGCTGGACTGCCCGAACGACACCGTCACGATGATCCGCGTGGCGAAGAACGAGGCCAGCAGGCCGATGACGTACAGCGGGATGACCGCCAGCATGCCGGCCACCATGCGGGTGGTCACCAGGAACGGCAGCGACGGCACGCCCATGACCTCCAGGGCGTCGATCTCGTCGCTGATCCGCATGGCGCCGAGCTGGGCGGTGAAGCCGCAGCCGACCGTGGCCGACAGCGCGAGCGCCGACACCGTCGGCGCGAGCTCCCGGGTGTTGAAGTACGCGGAGACGAAGCCGCTGAAGGCGGCGCTGCCGATCTGGTTGAGGGCGTTGTAGCCCTGCAGGCCGACCTCGGTGCCCGTGAAGAACGTCATGAACGCGACGATCGCCACGCTGCCGCCCATGACGGCCAGGCCGCCGGTGCCCAGGCTGACCTCGGCCAGCAGCCGGACGACCTCCTTCTTGTAGCGGATGAGCACCCGCCAGACCCAGGCGAACACGCGCACGTAGAAGGCCATCTGGCGGCCGAAGTCCTCGAGGCGCTCCAGCGGCGCGTCGACGACACGCTTGGCCGCACGGAAGCCGCCGCCGCGCGTACTCGCGACCATCACATTCCCTTCTGCGGCACGAGCTGGAAGTACAGCGCGCTGAGCACGAAGTTCTCCACGAACAGTGCCATGGCCGCGATGACGACGGTCTGGTTCACGGCGTCACCGACGCCCTTGGGGCCGCCGGAGGCGGTCAGACCCTTGTACGAGGCGACCAGCGCGGCGGTGACACCGAATACCAGCGCCTTGACCTCGGCCTGGTAGAGGTCGGGCAGCTGCGCGAGGCCGCTGAAGGAGGACATGTACGCACCGGGCGTGCCGCCCTGGAGCATGACGTTGAAGATGTAGCCGCCGGCGATGCCGACGACCGACACGATGCCGTTGAGGAACAACCCGACGAAGGCGCAGGCGAGCACCCGCGGCACCACGAGCCGGTGCAGCGGGTTGATGCCGAGCACCTCCATGGCGTCGATCTCTTCGCGGATCTTGCGGGCGCCGAGGTCGGCGCAGATCGCCGAGCCGGCCGCGGCGGCGATCAGCAGCGCGGTCACGATCGGGCTGGCCTCGCGGACGATCGCGAGCACCGCGGTCGAACCGGTCTGCGACTGCGCTCCGAGCTGGCGGATGAGGTTGCCGACCTGGAGCGACAGGATCGCGCCGAACGGGATGGCGACCATGATCGTCGGCGCCACGGTGACGCTGACGATGAACCAGGCCTGCTGGAGGAACTCCTGCCACTGGAACGGCCACTTGAACGCCGCCCGCGCGGTGTCGAGCGACATCGCGAAGAAGCGGCCGGGCTCGCGGAAGATGACGTTGACCGCACCGTCGGCGACGGGCGCGAGACGGCTGGGCTTGGTCTCAGACTCTCGTTCCGGCGCCTGCGTCATGGGCGACCACCTCCGGCGCCGCCCGCCACGGGGGTGCGTTCGGCGACGTACCGTGGCCACTCCTCCAGCCAGTCGCGGCCCTGTTCGTCGACGAACGAACCGGCCGGCGGGGTGACGCCGTGGGCGCGCAGCCACTCGCCGGGGGCGCGCTGGGCCGCGCGCAGGCGGCCGTCGGCGGGCATGAGCTGCGGCGGGATGGGCGGCAGGACGCCGGGGTCGTGCCCCATGCGGGCCTCGGCCTCCAGCTCGGAGACGTCCTTCTCCTCGGACATGCCGATGGGGCCGACCTTGCGGGCGTTGAGGAACTGCCGGACGACCGGCTCCTCACTCGACAGCAGCATCTCGCGCGGGCCGAACATCACCAGCTCGCGCCGGAACAGCAGGCCGATGTTGTCGGGAACGGTCCGAGCGGTGTTGATGTCGTGGGTGACGATGAGGAACGTCGCGTTGGTCTCGGCGTTGAGGTCGACGATGAGCTGGTTGAGGTACGCCGTGCGGACCGGGTCCAGACCGGAGTCGGGCTCGTCGCAGAGGATGATCTCGGGTTCGAGCACGAGGGCGCGGGCCAGCCCGGCGCGCTTGCGCATACCACCGGAGATCTCGCCGGGGAGCTTGCGTTCGGCCCCGACCAGGCCGACCATCTCCATCTTCTCCATGACGATCTTCTTGACCGCCGACTCGCTCTTGTTGGTGTGCTCGCGCAGGGGGAAGGCGATGTTGTCGAAGAGGTTCATCGAACCGAACAGCGCGCCGTCCTGGAACAGGACACCGAACAGCTTGCGCGTCTCGTACAGGTCGTGCTCGCGCAGGTGCGGCATGTCGCGGTCGCCGATCCAGCAGTGACCGCGGTCGGGCTTGAGCAGCCCGACGAGCGTCTTGAGGAAGACCGACTTACCCGTACCGGAGGGCCCGAGCATCACCGAGATCTCTCCGGCGGGCAGGGTGAGGGTCACGTCCTCCCAGATAACCTGACGTCCGAAGGACTTGGTCAGACCATCGACTCTGATTTCGACGCCCACTCGTCACCTTTCGTCCGGCCGGGGGGTATCCGGTCCAACGAGCGAGTTACCGCTGAGTCACGGTGCCGTATGGCGTGGCGCCACCGCAAGATGGCGGACGGTTCCGTGTATAGCGTGCAACTACCGTAGTCGTCCCTTTCACCATTGGAAGGGGGCATGGCCGATACCGGTGTCACGGCGAGGGCCTCGTAAGCAGATCGTTACTGGATCCTTATGAGACTAGCGGTCCAACAAGGCCCTTGTGAAGAGCGTGTTAACGCGGAACCGCCGGCGTACGCCACCGGGTGGCCGGGGCAAGAGAAAGGGCGGCCACCCGTTTCCGGGTGGCCGCCCCAACAGAGCGGTGAAGCAGATGACTACTTGACCGTCACGGTGGCGCCGGCCTTCTCCAGGGCCTCCTTGGCCTTGTCGGCGGCCTCCTTGTTGACCTTCTCCAGCAGCGGCTTCGGCGCGCCGTCGACGAGGTCCTTGGCCTCCTTCAGGCCCAGGCTCGTGAGGGCGCGGACCTCCTTGATGACCTGGATCTTCTTGTCGCCGGCGGCCTCGAGGATGACGTCGAACTCGTCCTTCTCGGGCTCGGCCTCGGCGGCGGCACCCGGGGCGGCGGCGCCGGGGGCGGCGACCGCGACGGGGGCCGCGGCCTTGACGTCGAAGGTGTCCTCGAACTGCTTCACGAAGTCCGAGAGCTCGAGGAGCGTCATCTCCTTGAACGCGTCGAGCAGCTCGTCGGTGCTGAGCTTCGCCATGATCTCTCCTGTCCTGTCGGCCCGGGTCACTGACCGGGACGACGTCTTTCCAAAAGGTCTGTTACGACCGCGGGATCAACCCTCGTCGGACGCTTCGGCGGGCGCCTCGGCCGGCGCCTCGCCCTCGCTCTCACGCTTGACCCGCAGGGCGTCGGCCAGCTGGGCGGCCTTGACCGGCAGGGCGTTGAAGACGGCGGCGGCATTGCCCATCGACGCCTTCATCGCGCCCGCGAGCTTCGCGAGGAGGACCTCGCGCGACTCGAGGGAGGCGAGTTTGGTGATCTCGTCGGGCGTCATCGGCTTGCCGTCGACGACACCACCCTTGATCACCAGGTCCGGGTTGGCCTTGGAGAAGTCACGCAGGCCCTTGGCGGCCTCGACCACGTCGCCGCGGACGAACGCGATCGCCGACGGGCCCTGGAGCAGCTGCCCCAGCTCCTCGGCGACCCCGGCCTCCCGCGCCGCGATCTTGGTCAGCGTGTTCTTCACCACGGCGAACCGTGCGTTGTCTCCGAGGGACCGGCGCAGCTCGCTGAGCTGCGCCACGGTGAGCCCGCGGTACTCGGTCAGCACGGCGCCACTCGAGCTCTCGAATGCAGATCGGAGCTCGGCGACGGCTGCCGTCTTGTCCGCTCTCGCCATGGCCCTCCTTCCAGATGTACGCCGGTGAGGAAGGCCCAGGAACAGGAAAAGCCCCGGCGCAGGCGCACGGGGCCGAGCACGACGGACGTCGCGATCGAAGGCTCTCGTCATCACCTGCGCTGGCCACCCGCTGTGCGGGACCTTCGGTCACCCATGCGGGTGACGACCGGCGGTCTTCGGCAGACAAAAGAGTACGCGCCCGGAACCAGGACTCCAAATCGGCGTCCGGACGCGTCGTGGATCGCGGGTCAGCCGGGGGCGTCGTTCCCGGCGCCGAAGAGGGCCGGGTCCTCCTCCACCTGACTCTTCGGCGGAGCCGTCACCCGGACCGGCATGTTGAAGGCCGTGTAGTTCGTCGTCAACGTCATGCGCGGTTCGGAGCCGGGCGGCGTCGCCCAGACGACCTTGCGCGGCAGCCGCCGTCCATCGACCCACACGTCGAAGACCAGGGTGTCGGTGCCGACCTGCGCGAGGGCCTTCCGCTCCTCGGCGCGCTGCTCGCCGCCGAGCTTCGCCACACCCGCCGCAGGCCCGAACGTCCCCCGGTAGTGGGTGGTCCGCACGCCGCCGACGGTCTCCCGGCCGACCTGGCGAACGTCCGTGGAGGCGGTGAACATCCGCACGTCGTGCGCCGGATCGCCCTGCGACAGCGCCAGCACGCCCGGGCCGGTGGACCTGCTGACTTCGCTGAGCCTGACACTCGCCCACGGCTTGTCCGTCTCCGCCGCGGAATCCGGCATGTACATGTAGAGCCGGCCGCCCACGACGATCTCGGTGAAGCCTCCGGTGTTCCGGCCGCCGATCCGGGCGGCCGGAACGTAGAACCTCATCGCCGCCGTCGGCTTGAGCCGGTAGACGAACGAGCCCCTGGTCTCGTTCTGCTCACCCGGCGCACCAGACGTCGTGGACATCGCCCCCCGGACCGACGTCACCCGGCTCGCCCGGTCCGCCATTTCGGCCAGGACCTTCTGGGCGGCCGACGCGCGGACGCCGTCCGAGGGCGCCGGAGCGACGGCCTCCGCCGTGTCCCGGCCCGCGTCCTTACAGCCGGTCAGTGACAGGGCGATCGCGGCTCCGGCCACGTATCGAGCGGCCTTCGGCCTCATGGGAAGGATTTCCTCTCGATGAACGGCACGTCTCCCGTGCGCGTGGTCGATGATCAGACGCCGTGCACCGGGAAGAGGTTGACGTGTTCGCCGAGAGCCCGGCAAAGACACGCGGCCGCCCAGAGGTGATCCGGGCGGCCGCGTGGCTCTCGACGGCGGGCGTCAGCCGGGGGTGTTCGAGCCGGCGCCCTTGAGCTTCATGCCGTCCGCGACCTGGCTCTTGGCCGGAGCCTTGATCGAAACGGGCTTGTTGAAGTCGAGGTAGTTCATGGCCGTGTCGAGCTTCAGCTTCGCGCCGGGCGGCGTGGCCAGCGTGATCTTGCGCGGCAGCTGCTTCCCGTCGATCCACAGGTTGAAGTTCAGCTTGTCGAGGCCGGTCTGGTTGAAGATCTTCTGGGCCTCTTCGCGCTGCTGGGTGCCGAGCTTGGACAGGGCGTCGCTGAGCGCGAACGTGCCCTGATAGTGCGTCGTGGAGACACCTCCGACCGTCTCCGTACCGACCTTGTGCACGTCCTTGGACGCGGTGAGCATCTTGGCGTTCAGCGCCGGGTCGGCCTGACGTCCCTGGCTCTCCAGGCCCTTGACGTCGACTCCGGTCGCCTTGCTCAGCTCGGCGGTCGTGAAGCTCACCCACGGCTTGCCGGCCTGCTTGGCCAGCGCGGGGACCTTGAGGTAGACCGTGTCGTCGGTGAAGACCTCGTGGAAGCCTTCCGTGGTCTTGCCCGGAGTCTTGATCGCGGGTACGTCGAGCTTCATCGCCGGGTCCGGTTTCAGCCGGAACGCCAGATCGCCCTTGAGGTCGGTCTGCCGCCCGCTCACGACGCTGGAGGTCGACAGGGTCGCGCGGAACGACTTCAGGTCCGCGGTGCTGTCCGAGGCCTTCCCGAGGGCCTCCTGCGCCGCCGTGAGGTGCACGCCCTTCGCGGGCTTGTCGGTGCCCGCCGCGTCGCCCTTGCCCTCATCCGTACGGCAGCCGGTGAGGGACACCGTCAGCGCCAGCCCGGCGGCGGCGCCTGCCACATATCGACTGGCCCTTGCTGTCATCTCGAGTCCTTCCGTCGACGGCCGACCATTTCGGTGGAGGCGGAGCCTTTTTCGCTTTCGGCCCGCCTCGCGGCGTGACGGATCAATACCTGAGCAAGAGCCCTCTAAACGGAGTGTCCCGTGACTTAAGTCACGGGACACTCCGTTTGAACGATGAAACTGCTGGTCAGCACGCTATTAGTGCATCTGGGAGCCCAAAGCGTTCTTGAGCTGGTTTCCGTCGGTCACCTCGCTCGCCGGGGGCGCGCTGACCGAGAACGACTTGTTGTAGTCGCTGAAGATCATGGTCGAGGACGCGGTGCCCTTGTCGGCCGTGACCTTGGTGACGAGCTTGCGCGGCAGGCTGTCCTTGCCCACCCACAGGTCGAACGTCACCTTGTTCGCACCCGACCGCTGGTAGAACTGCTTGAACGCCTGCTGCGCCCGCGGGTCGAGCTGACCGACCTGCTCCGGGGTGACCGTGCCCTCGTAGTGGGTGGTCTTCACGCCGTCGATGCTCTCAGTGCCGACCCGGCGGGCGTCCTTGGACCCGGTGAAGATCTTCGTCTGCTCGGCCGGGTTGGCCCGCTTGATGATGCTGTCGAGGTTGACCCCCGCCTGCTTGCTCGCCTGGGAGACCGAGAACTTCACCCACGGCTTGCCGCCGGCGAACTGCGACAGCTGCTGCGGAACCTTGGCGTAGAAGTCATCCCCGAGGAGGATGGCGCGTTCGCCGCCCGGCAGCGACTGACCCTTCACGGTGGCCGAGTCGAGCGTGCCGGTGGCCTGGAGTTGCGGCTTGAGGCGGATCTGGATGGTGCCGTGCATCTTGGCCGCCGCCTCGCCGCCGGTGCCGGCGGCCGTGACCGCGACCTTGTACGAGTCGACGGTGGACGTCTTCTGCGACGCCAGGGCGATGGCCTGAGCCGCCGGGACCTGGGCGCTCTGCTTGTCGTCGCCGCTTCCCTGGCATGCGGTCAGGGAGACGATGAGCGCGGCTCCCGCCGCCGTCCCCACGGCGTATCGACGAACCATTGGTTCCTCCTGCGTCTCGCGTATGGCTACCGGACGCGGATCTCGGTCCGCGAACCGTTCTGTCTCCGGCCGATTACGAGTCTTGTCCCCAACGCTTCGTCGGACATCCCCCACAGGGACCAAATGGTTTATCCCCGCATGCTCCCCAAGTCGTACGGGCGTCTGCCTCAGGGCCAATTCGAGCTCGCGAACCCGCGACCGGACGCGAAAAGGGGCGCCTCCCCGGTGGGAGACGCCCCTTGACGAGTAGAACGGCGAGGTCAGCTCGCCGCGCCCTCGAGCTCCGCGGTGAGGTTGCGGGTCTGGCTCGGGTCGAGCGGGATGCCCGGGCCCATCGTGGTGCTCAGGGTGCCCTTCTTGATGTAGCGCCCCTTGGCGGCCGACGGCTTGAGCCGCAGGATCTCCTCCAGCGCCGCGGCGTAGTTCTCCACGAGCTGCTTCTCGTCGAAGGAGGCCTTGCCGATGATGAAGTGGAGGTTGCCGTGCCGGTCGACACGGAACTCGATCTTGCCGCCCTTGATCTCGGTGACCGCCTTGGCCACGTCGGTGGTGACGGTGCCGGTCTTGGGGTTCGGCATGAGACCGCGGGGGCCGAGCACGCGGCCCAGCCGGCCGACCTTGCCCATCATGTCCGGGGTCGCGACGACCGCGTCGAAGTCCAGGAAGCCGCCCTGGATCCGCTCGATCATGTCGTCCGTGCCGACGTAGTCGGCGCCGGCCTCACGGGCCTCGTCCGCCTTCGCGCCACCGGCGATGACCAGCACGCGCGCGGTCTTACCGGTGCCGTGCGGCAGGTTGACGGTGCCGCGGACCATCTGGTCGGCCTTACGTGGGTCGACGCCGAGCCGGAGCCCGACCTCGACGGTCGCGTCGAACTTGGTGGCCGCCGTCTGCTTGGCCAGCTTGACGGCGTCGGCCGGGCTGTACAGAGCGGACTTGTCGATCTTGGCGTCGGCCTCGCGGTAGGCCTTGCTGCGCTTCATGTGCGTCTCCTTGCTGGAGTGCGTGGTACGGGCCGCGCGAGCCCTCCCACAGGTTTCGCTGGTCGGGATCAGTCGGCGACGTTGATGCCCATGGAACGGGCGGTGCCGGCGACGATCTTCTCGGCCTGCTCGATCGAGCCGGCGTTCAGGTCGGGCATCTTGGTCTGGGCGATCTCGCGGAGCTGGTCGCGGGAGATGCTGCCGACCTTGTTCTTGTGCGGCTCGCCGCTGCCCTTGTCGACCCCGGCGGCCTTCTTGATGAGCTGCGCGGCCGGCGGCGTCTTGGTGACGAAGGTGAACGAGCGGTCCTCGTAGATGCTGATCTCTACGGGGATGACGTTGCCGCGCTGGGACTCCGTGGCAGCGTTGTACTGCTTGCAGAAGTCCATGATGTTGACGCCGTGCGGACCGAGGGCGGTACCCACGGGCGGCGCGGGGGTCGCCTGACCGGCCTGCAGCTGGACCTTGACGATCGCGGCGAGTTTCTTCCTGGGAGGCATGCCTCACCCCTAGCGTTCCTGTGTGGCTTGGCCCCGACTCCCGCAGGTACGGGCAACACGGCGACTGGAACGTCGACCGCCGCGTTGGGGCCCTTCACTTCCCCGGCGAACCGGGGGACTCCTCGCTGAGCGAGGAGGGTCAGATCTTGGAGACCTGGTTGAACGACAGCTCGACCGGGGTCTCTCGACCGAAGATCGAGACCAGCACCTTGAGCTTCTGCGCCTCGGCGTTGATCTCGTTCACCGTCGCGGGCAGCGTGGCGAACGGGCCGTCCATGACCGTGACGGACTCGCCGACCTCGAAGTCGACGGTGGCCGTGGTCTTGGCGGTCTCCTTCGCCTTGACCTGCTCCTCCGGCTCGGGCGCCAGCAGGGTGGCGACCTCGCTGAGGTGCAACGGCGACGGCGTGTTGGAAAGTCCTACGAAGCCCGTCACACCGGGCGTGTTGCGTACGGCGGCCCAGGACTCGTCGGTGAGGTCCATGCGAACCAGGATGTAGCCCGGCAGGACCTTCTCGCTGACCTTCTGGCGCTTGCCGCCCTTGACCTCGGTGACCTCGTGCTGCGGCACCTCGACCTGGAAGATGAAGTCCTCCATGTTGAGCGACTGGGTGCGCTGCTCGATGTTGGTCTTGACGCGGTTCTCATACCCCGCGTACGAGTGAACGACGTACCACTCGCCCGGCAGGCGCCGCAGTTGCGTCATGAAGTCGCCGACCGGGTCGGCCGACTCCTCAGGAGACTCGTCCGCGGTCGTCTCGGCGGCGGCGTCCTCGGCCGAGGCGCCCTCCGGCGTCTCGGCGGACTCCGCGGCGACGTCTTCAGCCTCGGTCGTAGCCGCCGTCTCCACGGTCTCGGCCTCCTTGACGGCCTCGTCGTGGAGCTCAGGGGACTCGGACACGATCACTCTTTCTCTCGTTCGTGGTGTCTTGCCGGATGCGATGCGGGATCAGCCGAGTCAGCCGAACGCCTTAATGGTCAACCAGTTGAACAGCTGGTCGAGACCGAACACGATCGCCAGCACAATGATCACAAAGATCAGCGAAACGGTCGTGTACGTGACAAGCTCGTGGCGGGTCGGCCAGATGACCTTGCGAAGCTCGGCGACCACCTGGCGGTAGAACAGCACAGGAGAAGTCCGCTTCCGGCGCGGCTTCTTCTCCTTGTCCTTGGTCGCGGCGTCGCCGCGCGTGTCAGTCGCCATCGCTGTCGACGCATCCCCTCGTCGGTCGTGTCGCAAACTCCGCTGCGGGCGTGCGCATCACTACGTCCGCGTACTACAGGTTAGCCGCGAACCGCAATCCGCAGGGC
Organism: Actinoallomurus iriomotensis; assembly: GCF_030269445.1. Classification (GTDB taxonomy): domain Bacteria; phylum Actinomycetota; class Actinomycetes; order Streptosporangiales; family Streptosporangiaceae; genus Actinoallomurus; species Actinoallomurus iriomotensis. Next base: position 57,891 of record NZ_BSTJ01000006.1, on the reverse strand, counting down.
AGGAGGGACTCGAACCCCCAACCACCGGTTTTGGAGACCGGGACTCTGGCCAATTGAGCTACTGCCCTTCGCAGTAACACCACCTCAGGGCGCGTCAGATCCCTGGGCGACGTCACTAAGTGCTGCAGTCTACGTGTCAAACCACCTCCGCGTCGAACCAAACGCCGTAGCGCGCTCGGCTCGGCTCCGACCTCAGCCTATATCCGGCTGAGATCTCCCCACGCCGTCTGCGACGATGGGGCCTATGAGCGAGCGAGCGAGTGAATCGATGAACACAGCGCCCATGGTCGCTCTCCCGACGAAGGAGGACTCATGAGCACTCGAATCTCCGCCCGGATCGCCGCGATCTCCGAATCGGCGACACTCGCCGTGGACGCCAAGGCGAAGGCGCTGAAGGCCGCGGGCCGCCCGGTCATCGGATTCGGCGCCGGCGAGCCGGACTTCCCGACACCCGACTACATCGTCGAGGCCGCCGTCGAGGCCTGCCGTACGCCGCGTTTCCACAAGTACACGCCCGCGGGCGGGCTGCCCGAGCTCAAGGCCGCGGTCGCGGAGAAGACCAAGCGCGACTCCGGCTACGAGGCGGACGCGTCCCAGGTGCTCATCACCAACGGCGGCAAGCAGGCGGTGTACGAGGCGTTCGCCGCGCTGCTCGACCCGGGCGATGAGGTGCTGGTACCGACCCCGTACTGGACGACGTACCCCGAGTCGATCAAGCTGGCCGGCGGCGTGCCGGTCGACGTGGTCGCCGACGAGACCACCGGCTACCTCGTGACCGTGGAGCAGCTGGAGGCGGCCCGTTCGGACCGTACGAAGGTGCTGCTGTTCGTCTCCCCGTCCAACCCGACCGGCGCGGTCTACAGCCGCGAGCAGGTCGCCGAGATCGGCCGCTGGGCGGCCGAGCACGGCCTGTGGGTGATCACGGACGAGATCTACGAGCACCTCGTGTACGGCGGCGCGGAGTTCTCCTCGATGCCCGTGGTGGTGCCCGAGCTGGCCGACCGTACTCTCATCCTCAACGGCGTGGCCAAGACGTACGCCATGACCGGCTGGCGTGTCGGCTGGATGATCGGCCCCAAGGACGTCGTGAAGGCCGCCACGAACCTCCAGTCGCACGCGACGTCCAACGTCGCGAACGTCTCCCAGGCCGCGGCGCTCGCGGCGGTGAGCGGCGACCTGACGGCCGTCGCGCGGATGCGCGAGGCGTTCGACCGCCGCCGGCAGACCATCGTCCGGATGCTCAACGACATCCCGGGTGTGCTGTGCCCGGAGCCGCAGGGCGCCTTCTACGTCTACCCGTCGGTCAAGCAGCTCCTGGGCAAGGAGATCCGCGGCAAGCGTCCGCAGACGTCCGTGGAGCTGGCGGCGGTGATCCTGGAGGAGGCCGAGGTGGCAGTGGTGCCGGGTGAGGCGTTCGGCACGCCGGGGTACTTCCGCCTGTCCTACGCGCTGGGCGACGAGGACCTCGCCGAGGGCGTGGGCCGGATGGCCAAGCTCCTCGCCGAGGCTCACTGAGGCACACGGCCGGGGGAATCCATGGACGACCTCCGGCCGCCGACACGGCGAAGAGGCCGTCCCGTCGTCCGATGACGGGGCGGCCTCTTCTGTGGGTGCCGGGACGCTCGGGGTGGAGGGCGGCGCGTCCCGGCGCCTCTCAGGTGACGTTCACACCTTCGGCGATACGGGTCATGCTGCCGCCGAGCGACGGGCTCACGCCGACCCAGACCCCCAGGCCCTGCCGTTCGATCCACATGATCTGGTTGGGCAGCGCCGGGCCGTCCGCACGCAGGCCCTGGTGGCCGTGCACACGGAACGCCTTGGCCACCACGGGGGCCAGTTTCAGGTCGGACGGCGACTTGAGCCCCTTGCCGTGGACGAGGCGCACCTCGATCCAGCCGCTGGAACCGCTCCAGCGGCAGGTCTTGGTGTCCTTCGTGCCCGTGTGCTCGGTCGTGCACGGCTTGGCGGTGAGGCCGTGGGGAAGGTAGGTGAGCAGCGCCTTGACCGTGCCCAGGCCAGGGTTTCGGGTGTCGTCGGACTGACGCGTCGGCCTCCCCGCGGGATGTGAACCCTTCGGTCCGGCACCAGGCGAGCTCGAGGGGGCGTCCGTCGAAGGCGTCGGCGACGTGGACAGCGTGCGGGTCGTCTGCTGCCCCTGTTTCCGGCCTTCCGGACCGTCCGCACCGACGGTCTGCGGGTGGATCGTGTTGTACGCCGGGATCATCCCGGCCGCCACGATCACCCCGGCGGCACCGACGGCGAACGCCGCGCGGCGTCGTACCGTCCGGTGATGGCGGCGCTTGGCGCCCGCGGCGAGATCTCCCGGCGCGGACAGCTCCGTGACATGGTCCGCCATGGCCTGCCGCAGCTCATCTTCCAGATCCATGGTTCACCCCCTTGAGGCTGCCGTGTGGGCGGATGAGCCCATCCGCTCACGCAGCCGCGCGAGCCCCCGCGCGGCCTGACTCTTTACCGTGCCGACCGAACATCCGAGCATCTTCGCCGTGTCGGCTTCTGACATGTCCTCCCAGTAACGGAGGACGAGCACCGCTCGCTGGCGCGGACCGAGACGGCGCAACTCGTCGATGAGGACTCCCCGGAGCTCGACCGTGGCCGTCTCCGATGCCGAGGGGACCTCCGGCGGGCTCGGCATGTGCACCTCACGCAGAACCCGCCATCGTCTCGCCCGGCTCACCGTGAGGTTCACGAGGATGCGGCGGACGTACGGCTCCGGATCGGCATCGGTACTGATCTTGTGCCAGTGCCGATAGGCCTTTTCCAGGGCCGTCTGCAGGATGTCCTCCGCGTCCGACCGCGCACCGCACAGCAGACTCGCTGTGCGGAGCAGTGCGGTACCCCGCTCCGTCACGAACTTGACGAATGACTCGTCATCTCGACGCGCCAATGTGCTCCGTCCGGTGAACCCCACATCGAATGCCGACCGGTCGCGGGTGGCCCGCCGCGCCGGGGCCACCCGCGCCGTGCTCACTGCGTGTGCAGCTGGGAGGCGATGCCCGGCAGCAGCGCTGCCGTCGCCGGGTTGGTGCCGGTGAGCCGGACCGCGTAGCCGCTGTCGTCAATCCACAGCATGCCCTCGTGGGTCGGCGTCTGCCACGCGTTTCCGCCACTCACCGACACGAACTGACCGGGCATCTTCAGCTCCTGCGCCAGCTCGGCCAGGGTGACCTGCGGCGGGGTCTTGATGCGGTCGACCGTGATGGTGCCGGGCAGGGAGCCGACGAGCTGCTGGGTCCAGACGCACGCCGCGCGGCTCTGGATGGTGATGCTGTGCGCGTGGACGACGCCGAACTTCGCGCCGTTCGGCAGCGTGAACTGCTTGGCCTTGGCCTGCTCGTTCTTGATCACTGCCGGGACCTTGTCGCAGGAGACGGCGTCCGGCAGGGACGGCGCGGCAGGCACCTTCGGCGGGGTCGCGGTCTTGGCCTTCTGCTCGGTGGAAGCGTGGCAGGTGGGCAGCTTGCTCACCGGCAGCTTCGCGAGCTCCGCGGCGGGGAGCACCTTCGGCGCCTTGCCCGGCAGCGCGGGCAGAGTCAGCGGGGTGTTCGGCGCCTTGGCGGCCAGAGCCTCGATCTCGTTCTTCACCTTCGCCCGCGCGGCGGTGAGGGCCTTGCTGCCCTTCGGCAGGTTCGGCACGCAGGTGGGGACCGAGGGCACGGTCGGGGTGGTGGGCGTCTTCACCTCAGGGGCGTGCTTGGCCACGTCCTTGACGGCCGCGGGGGCGCTCGGGGCGGGGCTGCTGTTTCCGACGGTCGCGTACGTGACACCGCCCGCGGCGACGGCTCCGGCCGCAGTGGTCACCAGCAGAGCTACCTTGAGCGTCTTCATTGAGTCATGCCCTTTCAGCCTGTGTTGGTTCAGCCTGTTCTGCTCTCGCGCCCCTCATATACGCGTGAGTCCCATGGGGGGTTGCACGCCTCTCCAAAACTTTTTTCAGGCGGTCCCGGCATGGCCCGGACGGGCGGTTCTCGGGGGAGGTGGCATGAGCGGGCAGGGGCATACGGTTATATCTCCGCATGGAGGCCCGTCCGATCGCCGCGCTGCCGAAGACCCACCTGCATGTGCACTTCACCGGCTCGATGCGGCACACCACGCTCGTGGAGCTCGCCCGCCGGCACAACGTGCACCTGCCCGACGCCCTGGTGGAGGAGTGGCCTCCCCGCCTGCGCGCCACCGACGAACGCGGCTGGTTCCGGTTCCAGCGGCTCTACGACATCGCCCGTTCGGTGCTCCGCGACGAGGAGGACGTACGCCGGCTGGTGCGCGAGACGGCCGAGGACGAGGCCGCGGAGGGCTCGGGCTGGTTGGAGATCCAGGTGGACCCGAGCGGGTACGCCGCGCGGTTCGACGGGCTGACGGCCTTCACCGAACTGGTCCTGGACGCCGTACGCGCGGCCTCGTCGGCGACCGGCGTGGGCATCGGCGTGATCATCGCGGCGAACCGTACGCGGCATCCCCTCGACGCGCGGACGCTGGCCCGCCTCGCGGTCCAGTACGCCGGGCGCGGCGTCGTCGGGTTCGGCCTGTCCAACGACGAGCGGCGCGGCCGTGCGTACGACTTCGACGCGGCGTTCCGCATCGCCAAGCGGGGCGGGTTGCTGTCGACGCCGCACGGCGGGGAGCTGCTGGGACCGTCGAGCGTACGGGCGTGCCTGGACGCCCTGGACGCCGACCGGGTCGGGCACGGGGTCCGCTCGGCCGACGATCCGTCGCTGCTGGCCACGCTGGCGGCGCGCGGCGTGACGCTGGAGGTGTGCCCGTCGTCCAACGTCGGGCTGGGGGTGTTCGGGACGGCGGCGGAGGTGCCGCTGCGGCAGATCTTCTCGGCGGGAGTCCCGATCGCGTTGGGCGCGGACGATCCGCTGCTGTTCGGATCCCGGCTGACGCGGCAGTACGAGCTGGCACGCGAGGTGCACGGCTTCACGGACGCGGAACTCGCGGAACTGGCCCGCTGCTCGATCCGCGGTTCGGCCGCCCCGGCGGACCTGCAGAAGCGGATGCTGGAAGACGTGGACAGGTGGCTCCGCGAGACCTGAGCCGCGGGAGGCCGTGAAGGCGAATCACGAGTGCGGGCAATGAACGGTGGCTTTCCGAACCCCACGAAAGGCACCAGATGCATGGCCTTGCCGCACACATCGCCACCCGGAGTCGTCCGGGTGCCTGACGAGCCGACCGATGCGGAGCTCATCGAACAGTCCCGCGACGAGCCGGAACGGTTCTCCGTGATCTTTGATCGGTACTACGCGCGGATCCATCGGTACGTGGCCTCCCGGCTCGGTCCGGCCGCCGCCGACGACGTGGCCGCCGACACCTTCCTGGCCGCCTTCGACCAGCGGCGGCGCTACGACCTGGCCAGACCCGAGGCACGTGCCTGGCTCTTCGGGATCGCCACGAACCTGATCGGCCGGCATCGGCGGGCCGAGATACGCGCCTACCGCGCGATGGGCCGGGCGGCCGAACGGGACGACGCCGACTCCCACGCCGACCGGGTCGCCGACCGGGTCAGCGCCGAGCGCATGAACCCCCGGCTCGCCGCCGGGCTCGCGGCCCTGTCCAAGGGGGACCGCGACGTCCTCCTCCTCGTCGCCTGCGGACAGCTCGCCTACGACGAGGTCGGCGTCGCCCTCGGCATCCCCGCCGGAACCGTCGGCTCACGGTTGAACCGGGCCAGAAAGCGACTTCGCGCCACACTCGGCAAGGAGATGTACGTCCATGGATGAGATGCGGATGCTGCGCGACCACCACGACGCCCAGCCGTCGCCCTCCGCGGACAGCGTCGTGGCGGCACGCGCCCGGCTCGCCGCGCACACACGGCCGCGCGGTCTCCGGCTGCCGCGCCTCGGCCGGGTCGCTCTCGGAGCCGGTGCTCTCGGCGCCGCGCTCGCCGTCGGCCTGGTGGTCGTTCAGGTCGTGGACGGTGACCGTGAACCGGGCGTGCTGAAGGCCGAGCCGGCCAGCGCCGCCGAGGTGCTCGACAACGCCGCCACGGCCGCACGGCACCGACACGACCCGGAGCCGCGTCCCACGCAGTTCGTGTACGCCGAGGTGCTGAGGAGCGAGTACGGCTCGGGCGGCGTGCGAGGCGCCGAACGTGGCTGGCAGAACACGCACCTGAGAACCTGGATACCGGCCGACGGAAAGGCGGACGGGCTGCTCCAGGAGAAAAGGACCGGCGGCGGCGCCCCGGCCGGCGAGGCGTGGAGCACGAGTCCGCTCCGGCAGCCGAACGGCGGGCCGCTGGGCGACCCGAACAACTACCTCTCACTCGACCGACTGCCCCGCGACCCGGACAAGCTCCTCGCCGCACTCCACCGGAGGTACCCCGGACGGCACAGCGCCGACCCCATCCGCGACCGGAGCTCCGACGAGGAGGTGTTCGACGGGGTCGAGGGGATGGTCACGCAGAGCTACGTGCCGCCCACACTGCAGACGGCGCTGTTCCAGGCCACCAAGAAGATCCCGGGCATCACTCTCGTCAAGGACGCCGTCGACGCGGCCGGACGGCACGGCGTCGCGGTCGCCCTCACCTTCGAGGACGGAACGAGGGAGGAGATCATCTTCGACCGCGGAAGCTACGTCCCGCTCGGCTCACGCGACGTTCTCGACGATCCCGCCGCCTACAACAGGCGCTTCGCCGACCTGAAGGGCGTCGCGCGGGGCCAGACGCTCTCCGTCACCGCCCTGCTGAGCACCAGGGTCGTCGACCGTCCCGGACGGCTTTCCTGAGGCGGTCAGGCTCGGGCGGCCGGGGGGACGCGGCTCAGAGCGCCCACCCGGTCGCCGCCGTACCGCTCGATCTCGGCCTCCAGGTTCAGCGGCAGGGTTCGCATCTCGGTCTCCTCGCCCAGGAGCTCGTGCGGGACCAGCCAGGAGACCTCGAACTCCAGGCCGTCCGGGTCCTTGGCGTACAGCGCCTTGGTCGAGCCGTGGTCACTCGCTCCGACCAGGGCGCCGGCCTCCGCCAGGCGATCGCGGTGATCGCGCAGGTCGGCGAGGGTGGGGACCTCCCAGGCCAGGTGGTACAGGCCCACCGCCGAGCGGCCCGCAGGGGACGCCGAGGCGGCCTCCCCCACACCGAACAGGCCCAGGTCGTGATCGTTGTCGGACTCCGGTGCCCGCAGGAAGACGGCGTCCGGCAGGCTCACGATCTCCCGGAAGCCCAGTACCTCGCGGTAGAACGCGGCGCTGCGCTGTGCGTCGCGTACGAACAGGACAGCGTGGTTCAAACCTCTGATCGGCATGACCACTGGAACGCGGGGTTCACCGGCGCGATTCCCGTTTCCCGCCAGATACTTGAGAGTTCAACTACAGGCTGACGCCCACGAAGACCGGCTCGTTGACCAGGGTCACGCCGAACGCCGCCCGCACCCCGTCGCGGACCTCGCGGGCCAGGGCCAGCAGGTCGGCGGTACGGGCCCCGTCCGGGTTGGTCAGGGCCAGGGTGTGCTTGGTCGAGATGCGCACCGGGCCGCGGGCGTATCCCTTGCCGAAGCCGGCCTTGTCGATGAGCCAGGCGGCGGAGGTCTTCACGTGCCCGTCGGACTCCGGATAGCGCGGGAACGTCACGTCCGGGCCGAGCCGGTCGGCGACACGCCGCTCCAGCTCGGCCACCTGGCCGGGGTCGAGGATCGGGTTGGTGAAGAACGACCCGGCGCTGCGCGTGTCGGGGTCCGCGACGTCCACCACCATGCCCTTGCCGCGGCGCAGTGCCAGCACGGCCTCGCGCGCGTCCTTGAGCGGTACGCGGTCGCCGACGGGCACGTCCAGGCGGCGGGCCAGTTCGGCGTAGCGGATCGGCGTGGACAGGTCCGCCGGCTCCAGCGCGAACGTCACCTCCAGCACGACGTGACGGCGGGAGCGCTTGAAGGCGCTGGTGCGGTAGCCGAACCCGCAGGCCTCCCGGTCGAGGGTGACGACCTCGCCGCGCTCGCGGTCGTAGGCGCGGACCTCGACGATCGTCTCGCTGACGTCCTGGCCGTACGCCCCGACGTTCTGGATGGGCGTCGCGCCGAGGCGGCCCGGGATGCCCGACAGGCACTCGACCCCGGCGAGTCCCTCTTCCACACAGCGGGCGACGAACGGCTCCCACTCCTCGCCCGCCTGCGCGCGGACCAGCACGCCGCCGCGCGGGGACGGGGTGATCGTCACTCCGCGGGTGGCGACATGGACGACCGTGCCGGGGAAGCCCTCGTCGGCGACGACGAGGTTGCTGCCGCCGCCGAGGACGAGCAGCGCCTCGCCGGACTCGTCGGCATCGTGGACGGCGCCGATCAGCTCATCGTCGGTCATGGCCTCGACGAAGCGTCGCGCCGGACCGCCGAGGCGCAGCGTGGTGTAGCCGGAGAGGTTCACCCGCTCGCAGAGGACGGCCATCAGGCCAGGCGCACCGTTGCTTTGGCGCGGGTGAGGACCTTCTCACCGGCCGCGCGGGCGGTCAGCGCGACCACGACGGTGTTGTCCTCGCGCTTCTCCTCGATCTTGCCGGAGATCACGATCTCGGCGCCCTCGTCGTCGGGGACGACGACCATCGAGGAGAACCGGACGCCGTAGTCGATCACCGCGCCCGGGTCGCCGGCCCAGTCGGTGACGAACCGGCCGCCCTCGGCCATGGTGTACATGCCGTGCGCGATGACGTCGGGCAGGCCGACGGACTTGGCGAAGTTCTCGTTCCAGTGGATGGGGTTGAAGTCGCCGGACGCGCCCGCGTACTTGACCAGATCGAGGCGCTTGACCGGGTAGGTGCGCTCCGGGATCTCCTGGCCGACCTCGACCTCGTCGTACTTCACCGTGGCGGTCATGCGTCAGGCCCCCCGCTCGATCAGGACGTTGTGCGACGTGCAGATGTGCTCGCCCTCGACCGTCGTGACGACGGTCTGGATGTCGAGGCGCTCGTTGCGGCCGATCGAGCGGATGCCGGAGATCGTCGACTCGGTCACCACCACGTCGCCGGCGCGCAGCGGGCGCTGGTACTCGAAGCGCTGCTCACCGTGGACCACCATCGCGAAGTTCAGGCCCAGTTCGGGGTCGAGCAGCGCGTCGCTGCCGAGCGTGATGACGATCGGGAAGGTGGGCGGCGCGATCACATCGGGGTGTCCCGCGGCCTTGGCGGCGTCGCGGTCGCGGTAGACCGGGTTGGGGTCGCCGATCGCCTCGGCGAACTCCCTGATCTTCACGCGGGAGACCTCGTACGGCTCCGACGGCGGGAACGCCCGCCCGATGAAGTCGCGGTTCAGCGCCATGCAGTCCATCCCTTCGAGCCGGGTGCGCACCGCCACCGGTCCCGGCCGGTGCCGATGGGGCGACCGTAACAGAACGTGGTTCAGCCCGCCCCGGCAGATCGCCGGGACGGGCCGGATGAGATTCGGTGACGCCCGAAGGCGGCGCTACTCAGCGAGTCTCGCGGTGCGCCTGGTGCTTGCGGCAGTTCGGGCAGTACTTCTTCAGCTCCATGCGGTCCGGGTCGTTGCGCCGGTTCTTCCGCGTGATGTAGTTGCGGTGCTTGCACTCCTGGCAGGCCAGCGTGATCTTTGGCCGTACGTCGGTGGCAGCCACTAGGGAGTGCCTTCCTTCCGAGGGACAACTGACTGACATCCCTCACCGGATCGCTCACGTGTGCGGGCGATCGGTGAGGTAGTAGCGGAGGCCGGACTTGAACCGGCGACACAGCGATTATGAGCCGCTTGCTCTGCCTGACTGAGCTACTCCGCCACGAACAAATCCGGGAGGACCGGGGCCAGAATACAGGATTCCCCGCCCGCACCCGGAACAGCCGACATCGCACTCTTTGAGTGAATATCGGCTGGTGGAGCCCCCTTACGGAATCGAACCGTAGACCTTCTCCTTACCATGGAGACGCTCTGCCGACTGAGCTAAGGGGGCGTGCGGCCTTCCGCGCTCCGTAACCATACACGGTTCGCGTCCGCGACACGAAATCGATAACCGGGGGTTCACCGGACCAGGGCCCGGGCGATGACGATCTGCTGGATCTGGCTGGTGCCCTCGTAGATGCGGAAGAGGCGAACGTCCCGGTAGAGGCGCTCGACGGCCACGCCGCGCATGTAGCCCATCCCGCCGAAGACCTGCACGGCACGGTCGGCGATCCGCCCCGCCATCTCCGAGCAGAAGTACTTCGCGCACGAGGGCCCCATCCGGCGGTCCTCGCCCGAGTCGTACGCCTCGGCGGCCTGCAGGACCATCGCGCGGCCCGCGTACAGCTCGGTCTGGGAGTCGGCGAGCAGGCCCTGGATGAGCTGGTGGTCGGCGATCCGCCGCCCGCCCTGCTTCCGCTCCTTGGCGTACGCGACGGTCTCGTCGAGAAGGCGCTGGCTCAGGCCGACGCAGACGGCGGCGATGTGCAGGCGGCCGTGGGACAGCGAGGTCATGGCCGTGCGCAAGCCGGTGCCCTCGTCGCCGACCATGGCCGACGCCGGGACGCGTACGCCGTCGAAGAACACCTCGGCGGTGTGGGCCCCGCGCTGACCCATCTTCTGGTCCGGCCGGCCCACCGTGAGGCCCTCCGTGCCCGCCTCGACGATGAAGGTCGAGATGCCGTGGCCGCCCTCGCCCCCGGTGCGGGCGAACACCAGGAAGACGTCGGCTTCCGGCGCGTTCGTGATGAAACGCTTGCTGCCGTCGATGACGTAGTGGTCGCCGTCTTTCCGGGCCGTCGTGGTCAGCGTGCTCGGGTCGGAGCCGGCCTCGGCCTCGGTCAGGGCGAACGCTCCGATGGCCGTACCGGCGGCCAGCCGCGGAAGCCACCGTTCGCGCTGCTCGTCGGTGCCGGCCTTGACGATCACCTGGCCGGCGATGCCGTTGCTGGTGCCGAACATCGACCGGAAGGCCGGACCGGCATAGCCGAGCTCGAACGCGAGGCGCACCTCCTCGCTCATCGACAGGCCCAGGCCGCCGTACGCCTCGGGGAGGGCGTACCCGAACAGGCCCATGTCGGCCGAGGCCTGGCGCAGGTCATCGGGGATCCGGTCGGTCTCCTCGATCTCCTCCTCGCGCGGGACCACCTTCTCGCACACGAAGGAACGGACCGCGTCGAGCACATCCGCGAAGTCCTGGGCGTCCATGAGGCCTCCGGCTGACCGAATCGGATTCCGAAATTATGTTCTGGACTCTACCCAGTCGCCCCTTCCGTAGGTATGCGAGGGAACAATGGGGAGTCATGGAACTCACCCAGGTGCGACTGATCGTTTCCGACTTCAAGGCCTGCTTTCGCTTCTACCGGGACGTGCTGGGGCTGAAGCCGCAGTTCGACGACGACTCCGGGCCGTACGCGAAGTTCAGCCCGGACGAGGGATCGGCCGGGATCGCGCTGCACGACCGTGCCTCGCTGGAGGAGGCCGTGCCGGGCCTCGCGGCCGCCGCCGGCGACCGGGCGCTTGTCGTGCTGAAGGTCGATGACGTGGACCGCTACGCCGCCTCGCTCGCCGAGCGCGGGGTCACGCTGCTCGCGGAGCCCTCGGTGATGTGGGAGCGGCTCCGGGTCGCGTACCTGCGCGACCCGGAGGGCAACCTGATCGAGCTCCAGCAGTGGCTCGCCGGCCGCTGACCTAGACGCCGCTCTCCAGCGTCGGGTAGTCGGTGTAGCCACGGTGATCGCCGCCGTAGAAGGTCGCCCGGTCCGCCTCGTTGTAGGGCCCACCGGCCCGGATGCGCGCGGGCAGGTCCGGGTTGGCCAGCCAGAGCTGGGCGAACGCGATCGCGTCGGCGACGCCCTCGCGGAGGGCCGCCGCGCCGTCCTCGGGTGCGGCCGGGGAGGACAGCGCCTCCGGGGTCGGGTGCGGGTTGAGGATCAGCGCACCCGGCCACTCGGCGCGCAGCGTCCGCGTGAGCGCGCGGTCGCCGAGCTCCATGACGTGCAGGTACGCCAGGCCCACCGGCGCCAGCTCGCGCAGCAGCGCGCGGTAGAGCTCCTCGGAGTCGCTCTCGCTGACGCCGTTGGCCGCACCGCCCGGCGAGACGCGCAGGCCGACGCGCTCGGGCCCGATCGCGTCGGCGACCGCCCGTACGACCTCGGCGGCGAAGCGGATCCGGTTCGGGATCGAGCCCCCGTACGCGTCGGTACGCCGGTTGCTCCCGTCGGCGAGGAACTGCTGGATCAGGTAGCCGTTGGCGCCGTGCAGCTCCACTCCGTCGAACCCGGCCTCGATGGCGTTGCGCGCCGCGGCCGCGAAGTCCTCGATCGTCCGGGCGATGTCCTCGAGGGTCAGCTCCCGCGGCGTCGGGTGGTCGAGCATGCCCTCCGGGGTGAACAGCTTCTCCCCCGAGGCGATCGGCGACGGCCCGACCGGCAGCGCGTCATCGGGGTAGAGGTAGGGATGGCCGACCCGCCCGCTGTGCATGATCTGGGCGAAGATCCGGCCGCCTCTGGCGTGCACGGCCCCGGTCACCGCGCGCCATGCCTCCGTCTGGTCCGCGTCGTGCAGTCCCGGGGTCCAGATGTAGCCCTGGCCGATCACGCTCGGCTGGATCCCCTCGGTGATGATCAGTCCCGCCTCGGCGCGCTGCGCGTAGTACTCCACGGTCAGTTCGTTCACCCTGCCCGCGTCCACGACACGGCTCCGGGTCATCGGGGACATCACCAGGCGGTTCCGCAGCTCCAGCTTTCCGATCTTCACCGGCTCGAACAGCTCGTTCATGGCTTCCTCACACTCGTTGTGGCTGCTCACGAACGTACGGACAGCCGGGTACGGACCGAATCCGTAGGGTTTCGGTATTCGGCCCCGTAATTTGGATGCCGTGCTTCACGGGCGTATGACCGAGCTGGCGCGGCTCTCCCAGCTGATCACCGAGGCGCGCGTCGATCGGCGCAGCGGCGCGGCGGTGCTGCGCGGCGAGGCGGGCATCGGCAAGTCCGCGCTGCTCGAATGGGCCGCGCAGGAGGCGACGCATGCCACACCGGGGGCGGACGGGGACATGCGGGTGCTGCGCGTCACCGGCTTCGAGGCCGAGCGCGACATCGCCTTCGCCGGTCTCCTGCAGTTGCTCTGGCCGGTGCGCGACCGGATCGACGGACTGCCGCAGGCGCAGGCCGACGCCCTGCACGGCGCGCTCGGGGCGCACGACCGGGCCGCCGACGCGGACGGCGCGGCGCCGAACCGCTTCGCCTGCGGGCTGGCCGTGCTGACGCTCATGGCCGACCTCGCCGAGGACGGACCGGTGCTGTGCCTGATCGACGACGCCCAGTGGCTCGACGCCGCGACGGCGGAGGCCCTGCTGTTCGCCGCCCGCCGGCTCGCCGCCGAGGGCGTGGTGATGCTGTTCGCCGCACGCGAGGACGGCTTCGTACGCCCGGGCCTGCCCGAGGCGCCGCTGTCCCGGCTGACCGACGCCGACGCCGAGCGCCTGCTGGCCGAGCGCCGGGACGGCCTCCCCCCGGACCTGCGCACGCGGGTCCTCCGCGAGTCGGAGGGCAATCCGCTGGCACTGCTGGAGTTCGGCTCCGCGCGGCGCGCGCCCGTGGCCCTGACGCCGCTGCCGCTGGCCGAGCGGGTCGCCGCCGCGTTCCGCGCGCGGATCGTCGACCTCCCCGACCGGGCCCGGCTCATGCTGCTGCTCTCGGCGGCCGAGGGGCGCGGGCACATGCCCACTCTGCTCTCCGCCGCGGCGACATTCGGCGTCGGCCTCACCGACCTGGAGGAGGCCGAACGCGCCCGCCTCGTGGAGGTCACCGGCGCCTCGATCCGGTTCCGGCATCCGCTGATCCGCTCGGCGACCTACCACGGCGCCGTGGCCGCCCAGCGGATCACGGTGCACCGGGCGCTCGCCGACGCGTCCGAGGACCCCGACTGCCGCGTGCGTCACCGCGCCGCGGTGACGCTGTCGCCGGACGAGGACGTCGCCGCCGAGTTGCAGGACGCGGCCGAACGCGCGCTGCGCCGCGCGGGGTTCGGCCCGGCCGCCGCGCTCTACCGGCGGTCTGCGGAGCTCACCCCGGACCGCGCCGACCGGGCGCGGCGGCTCGGCGCGGCGGCGGACGCGGTGTTCCGGTCGGGTCTTCCGGCCGACGCCGACGAGCTCGCGAGGCAGGCGGAGAAGCTCACCGACGCCCCGGACGCGCGGGCCCGGCTCGCCCGGATCCGCGCGGCCGTGGAGTTCGAACGCGGCGATCCCGCGGCGGCGGCCCGGCTGCTCGTCGAGTACGCCGCGCACGCGGCGCCCGCCGACGCCGTCGCCATGCTGCGCACGGGCGCCACCCACGCGTGGGCCGCGGGCGACACCGCGACGATCGGCCGCGCGGTCGGCCTGCTGGACGCCTCGGGTCGCGACGACGACGCCGTTCGGGGCCTGGGCCGCCTCGCCGAAAACGATCACGCGGCCGGGCTGCCCCTCCTGGCACGGGCCGTACGGGACCGCCGTACGACGGCGCCGGCCGCCACGGACGACCGGATCCACGCCGTCCGCTGGAGCCTGGTGCTCGGCGACGACACGGCCGCGCTCGAACTGGCCACCGCCGAGGTCGCGTACCGCCGCCGCGAGGGACTCGTCGGCGGGCTGCCGAACGCCCTGGAGGCCCTCGCGCAGGCGCAGCTCGCGGCCGGATCGCACCGCGACGCCGAGGCCACCGCGCAGGAGGCGATCACGATCGCCCGCGACATCGGCGTCGAACCGTGCGAGGGCCGGGTCGGCACGGTGCTGGCGCGGATCGCGGCGATCGAGGGAGACGAGGAACGCCTGCGGACCCTGATCGAGGACGCGTCGCCGCCCGCCGGCGGGACCGCCGACATCGCGCTGGCGCTGCTCGACCTGGGGCTGGGCCGGTATGAGGCGGCGCTGCACCGCCTGGAGGAGGTCGCGCAGGGCCCCTGGCGGCACTCGGCGGCCGGGGCGGCCGCCGCCGCGGACCAGGTCGAGGCGGCGGTGCGGGCCGGGCAGCCGGAACGCGCGCATGAGGCGTCGCGGCGGCTCGACGCCTGGACGGAGGCCGGCGGACCGCCGTGGGCGCGCGCCGTCGCGCTCCGCAGCCGGGCTCTCCTGTGCGACATCGACGCGGACGCCGAGGCGGCGTTCGCGGGTGCCGTGCGGCTGCACGAGGAGGATGGCGGGCGGCCGCTCGAGCGGGCGCGCACCGAGCTGCTCTACGGCGAGTGGCTGCGCCGTGTCCGGCGCCGGAGCGACGCCCGCGATCCCCTTCGTTCGGCCGCGCAGCTCTTCGACCGCCTGAGGGCCGCACCCTGGAGCGAACGGGCTCGCTCGGAGCTGCGGGCGACCGGCGAGACCGGCTCCGCCGTCCCGTCGCACCGGCAGGCCACGGCGCCCGACCTCCTCGACCGGCTCACCCCGCAGGAGTTCCAGGTCGTGCGGCTCGCCGCGGAGGGGAGCAGCAGCCGGGAGATCGCCGCTCGGCTGTTCCTCAGCCCGCGCACGGTCGAGTACCACCTGTACAAGGCCTATCCCAAGCTGGGTGTCTCGTCCCGCCGTGAGCTGGCCCGCCTCCACCTGGACCCGGCGGCCGCTCGCTCGTGACCACGGCCGCGCGGCCGGCCAGGGGCCGCCGCTCGCTCCGCTTTGCGATGATGCGGGCATGGCTCCCCCGCTCACCCCGCCCTCGGACGACTCCGATATTCCCGGCTTCTGGCGGTCGCTCGGGCTTCCCGGCCTGATCGACGTGCACACGCACTTCATGCCGGACAACGTGCTGCGCAAGGTACGGGCCTACTTCGACCGCTTCGACGAGGCGGGGCTGTCATGGTCGGCGCGGTACCGGTCGGATGAACCGGACCGGCTCGCGCTGCTGCGCTCCTTCGGCGTACGGCGGTTCACGGCGCTGCTGTATCCGCACCGCCCCGGCATGGCGGAGTGGCTCAACGGCTGGGGCGCCGAGTTCGCCGCGCGAACGCCCGACGCCCTGCGTACCGCGACGTTCTTCGCCGAGCCGTCCGCGGCGCGCTACGTGGAGGAGGCGCTCGCCTCGGGCACCCGGGTGTTCAAGGCACACGTCCAGGTGGGCGGCTACGACCCGCGCGATCCGCTGCTGGAGCCGGTGTGGGGGCTGCTGGCGGAGGCGGGCGTGCCGGTCGTCGTACACTGCGGGTCGGGACCGGAGCCGGGCGGCCACACCGGTCCGGCGATCTTCAGCGAGGTCATCGTCCGGCATCCGCGGCTGGTGCCGATCATCGCGCACATGGGGATGCCGGAGTACGGGGAGTTCCTGTCGCTGGCCGAACGCTTCCCGCAGGTCCGCCTGGACACCACGATGGCGTTCACCGACTTCACGGAGAAGGTGCGGCCGTGGCCGTCGTCGCTGACGCCGCGCCTGGCCGACCTGGGCGACCGCATCCTGCTGGGCACGGACTTCCCGAACATCCCGTACGCGTACGCGGAGCAGCTGGCCGCGCTCGTACGGCTGGATCTGGGCGACGACTGGCTGCGCGCGGTGTGCCACGACAACGCCGCACGGCTGTTCGAGGTGCCTCCGCCGGCCGGAGCGGACGCCTGAGACGAAAGAGGACGCCGCCGGGTGAACCGACGGCGCCCTGGTCACGGTGGGTACACGACGTCCGCGGGTGGGTCCCCTTCCCCCAAAGAGGGCCCACCCGCGAACATTCGCCTTCCAGGGCTTTGGACGGGTACAGATCCAGGGCCCGGGAAACCGACCCTCGCATCGTCTCCCCCATGAATCCCCCCGAATTCACAGACGACGCGTCAGGCCTCCGTGGTGGTCTCAGGTTGTAGGAACACGCTACGTGGAGGCCTGTGAGCTGACGTCCGTCCCGGGATGACACTTGGCCGTACACCCGCGGGTGTACGGCCAAGTAACCTGCGCCATCCGCCGATGACGCCGCGGAACGCGGCGCTATTCGCCTCGTCTAGTTACCGGTGGCCTCGGCCTTGGCCGACGGCGGCCTGCTCGCGGGCACCGCGGCGGCCCGGCGCGTCGGCGGTCTGCTGGCGGGCACCGCGGCGACCTCGGCTCTGGCCGACGGCGGCCTACTGGCGGGCACCGCGGCGACCTCGGCCTTCGCCGACGGCGGCCTGCTGACGAGTTTCGCGGCGTTCGGTACGGCCCGGCCGACGGCGCTCCTCTGCGTGGACGGCGTCGGGTGCTGGTACGCCGACGCCCCCCAGCCCGCCAGGGCCACTCCTGCCGCCGCGACGACGGCAATGGTCCCGACGGGACGGCTCAACATTCTCACCACGGTTCTCCCTGCCATTTCGCTGGACGGTCGCGCGGCCATCGTAAGAAGGCCCCGTGGACACCCGGCCTCACTTCAGATCTGGCTGAAACGAACACTCCGCGGCGAGCCCGCACTCCAGCCTGCGCTACCTCGGGGGTGGGGTGCGCTGGAACGCGTTCGGGCAGGTCACGGGAGCGACGTGGGCCGTACGGCGATGGTGCGATGTTCTCGCATCCCAGCCCGCCGTCCCCGAAGGGTTCGACCGATGAGTACGCCCACGATGCCGCCCCGATCCGCCCGCCGCGCCGACGATCGCGGCCGTCCCGCTCCCCGCGGTCCCGTCGAAATGATCCGGCGGCACCCGCTGGTCTCGTTCTTCGTCCTGGCGTACGCGGCGAGCTGGCTGGCCTGGCTGCCGTACGTGCTGTCCGGCGACGGACTCGGCGTGCTGCACTTCCGCTTCCCCGAGCTGCTGGGCGACGCCCAGATCCCCGGCGTCCTGCCGGGTGCCTACCTCGGACCGCTCGGCTCCGCCCTCGTGGTCTCGGCGGTCACCGGCGGGCGGGACGGGCTGCGCCGCTGGCGGCAGCGGCTGTTCCGGCTGCGGGTCGGCGGCTGGTACTGGTACCCGATCGTGCTGATCGGCGTCCCGGTGCTGCTGGTGGGCGGCACCGCAGCGCTGCCCGGCGCCGCCGCGAGCCTCCGCACCCCCTCCATCGCCGTCATCGCCGCGTACCTGCCCATGCTCCTCGTCCAGGTGCTGACCACCGGCATGGCCGAGGAGCCCGGCTGGCGCGACTTCGCCCTGCCGCTGATCCAGCGCCGCCACGGCGCGGCCCTCGGCACCCTGATCCTCGGCGTGGTCTGGGGCTGCTGGCACCTGCCGCTGTTCTTCACGAGCTGGTCGCTCGGCGGCACCCGGCCCGACACGGCCCACTGGTGGATCACGCTCGGCGCGTTCCTCGTCATGGCCGTGGCGATCAGCTACCTCATCACCTGGGTGTTCAACCACACCCGTGAGAGCCTGCCGGTCGCCCTGCTGCTGCACGCGAGCAACAACGCGGTCGCCAGCCTCGTCCTGCCGGAGCTGTTCGCGGACACGCACCAGTCGTGGATTCTGACCGCCGGCGTGATCGGCTACGGCACCGTCGCGGTCATCCTCCTCGTCGTCACCCGCGGCCGCCTCGGCTACCACGGCCCGCGCGACTGACGCCGTCCGGAACAGCCCCCACCGCGGTCATCGCGGTGGGGGCCGCCTCTTGTGCCCCGGCGGTGCGGTCGATGGTGCGCACGAGGATCTCGCGTGCTTCGGCGAGCTCGCCGGCGCGGCGGTCGAGGGCGGTCAGTTGCTCGCGCAGGGCGTCCAGGACACCGGGGCACGGACGCAGGTTCGACGTGCCGGCCGCGCACGGCAGGATCTGCCGGATGACGCGCGTGGGGAGTCCGGCGGACAGCAGGACCCGGATCCGGGCGACCGTCTGCTCGGTCGCCTCACCGTAGTCGCGGTAGCCGTTGGGGAGGCGCCGGGAGCTGATCAGGCCTCGGTTCTCGTAGTAGCGCAGCAGGCGCTCGCTCACTCCGGTGCGCCGCGCGAGTTCTCCGATCAGCACCAGGTCCCCTGTTCGCTTGACCTTCCAACTGTGTCAGGGCGCAACGGTGACACGGCCGGGCCCATTCCAGCCGCGGCCCGGCCGGTACCCGAGGAGAACAATTGATCATCGATGCGCACAGCCACGTCCACGACCCGGTCGCCGACCACATCGCACTGCTGGACGAGGCGGGAGTGGACCGCGCGGTGCTGTTCATGACCCGCCCCCATCCGGAGCGCGCGGCCGATCTGGCGTCACTGCGCCGGGAGATGGCGATCCTGCACGACCGGCTGCACGGCCGGGACGACCAGGCCGACACGTACCGGGCCGCCTCGGCGGAGCTGGACGCCGCCCTGGCGGCGTGGCCCGACCGGTTCATCGGCTTCGGTTCGGTGCCGCTCGTGCTGCCGGACGAGCGGATCGCGGCCGCCGTGGAACGGGACGTGGTGGAGCACGGGCTGCGGGGCATCGGAGAACTGACCCCGCCGCCCGGGCAGGCGGCACGCATCGAGCCCGTGCTGCGGGCCGCCGACGACCAGGGTGGGCTGCCGGTGGTCGTCCACGGTGCCGCGCCCACGACGGCCGACGACCTTCGTACTCTCGCCGCGCTCGCTCGCCGGTATCCGCGCGTGCCGTTGGTCGTGAGCCAGCTCGGCGGGGCGTACTGGATGGACGCCGTGGAACTGGTGCGCGAGACGCCCTCCATGTACCTGGAGCTGTCCACCGCGAGCATCATCTTCGCGGTCCGCCTGGCGATCAGCGAGATCCCCGAACGCACGATGTTCGGGTCCGACGCTCCGTACGGCGACCCCGTGCTGGCCAGGACGACCGTCGAACGCGTCACCGCCTCCGGTGAGATCCGCGACCGCGTCCTCGGCGCGACCGCCGCCGCCCTGCTGGGCCTGTCCTGACCCACGCCGCTGCCCGGTGCCCCAAAAGATTTGTCGACATGTCGGGCGATCGCGCCCGCAAAGAGAATTACTATGGACGTCGGCTCTAATCTGAATCGGCAATCGCAGTAATTCTTATTGACATAATAGCAACAAGGGGGCGCAATTGTCTACTCGCGAAATCGAGCGCGAACAGAATTACGTCGCGATGCTCTACCGGCGTGTCGATGAGCTGCGGGAACGGGCGGCGGAGCGGATGGCGGGCGTGCTGCGGGAGGCTGCCGGAACCCGGCAGGCGCGCGTTGAACGGGAGGTCGCGGTCACCCGCTACGCCGAGCGGGTGGCGAAATTCGACGCGGCGGAGAAGGGACTGTGCTTCGGCCGGCTCGATCGGCGCGACGACGAGCGGTTCTACATCGGGCGGATCGGCGTTCTCGACGAGGAGGGCGACCCCCTGCTGCTCGACTGGCGCGCCCCGGCCGCGCGTCCCTTCTACGTCGCCACGGCCGCCGCGCCGGGCGGTGTACGGCGCCGGCGCCACATCACCACGCGCGACCGCCGGGTGATCGGCCTCGACGACGAGGTGCTGGACGGCGACGCCGCCGTTGAGGAGGGGCTGATCGGGGAGGCCGCGCTGCTGGCGGCGGTCAACGCCGGGCGTACCGGCCGGATGCGGGACATCGTGGAGACCCTGCAGGCCGAGCAGGATGAGATCATCCGCTCCGGCCCGCGGGGAGTGCTGGTGGTGCAGGGCGGGCCGGGCACCGGAAAGACGGCCGTCGCGCTGCACCGCGCCGCGTACCTCCTGTACACCCACCGGCAGCTGGCCGAGCGCGGCGTGCTCGTCGTCGGCCCGAACGCCACCTTCCTGCGGTACATCGGCCAGGTGCTGCCCGGCCTCGGCGAGACCAGCGTGCTGCTGTCGACGGTCGGCGACCTGTTCCCCGGGGTCACGGCCGGCCGCGCCGAACCACCGACGACCGCCGAGATCAAGGGCCGGGCGATCATGGCCGACGTGGTGGCCGCCGCCGTACGGGATCGGCAGGCGCCACCCCGCGGCCCCGTGGAGATCGCGTACGGCGACCAGACGCTGCGGCTGGAAGAGGAGGACTACCGGCGTGCGGCGCGTGCGGCGCTGACCGGGCCGGTGCTCCACAACCAGGCACGGCGGATCTTCGTACGGGAGCTGCTCGACCTGCTCACGCGACAGGTCGCCCAGCGCCTGGAGGCCGTCGCGCTCGACGACGAAGGTCGCCCGCTCGACGGGGGCGACGGCCTTGGCACGCTCGGTGAGGCGGACGTACGGGCCCTGCTCAAGGCCGGGTATCCCCAGGAGCTGCTCGACGCCGACTCCGTCGCCGGGGACGACGGACGGCCGCTCCTGGACGAGGACGACCTGGCGGAGCTGCGCGCGGAACTCGCCGCCGCCCCGGGCGTACGGGCCGTACTCGACGAGCTGTGGCCCGGCCTGACACCGCAGCGTCTGCTGTCGGACCTGTTCGCCGACCCGGCTCGGCTCGCGTCGGCCGCGCCCCATCTCACCGACGCGGAGCGCGGGCTGCTGTCACGCGCATCGGGCGGCGGCTGGACGCCGGCGGACGTCCCGCTGCTGGACGAGGCGGCCGAGCTGCTCGGCGAGGACGACCGGGAGGCACGGGCGCAGGCGGCCCGCCGGGCGCGTGCGGCGGCCGAGCGCCGCGAGGAGATCGAGTACGCGCAGGGCGTGCTGGAGATCTCGGTCGGCTCGCGATCCAGCGACCTGGAGGAGGGCGAGATCCCCGAGATCCTCACCGCGGCCGACCTGCTGGGCGCCGAGGAGCTGGCCGGACGGCAGGAGACGGTGACCCGCCGCACCGTGGCCGAGCGGGCCGCCGCCGACCGTACCTGGACCTTCGGGCATGTGATCGTGGACGAGGCGCAGGAGCTGTCCGCGATGGCCTGGCGGCTGCTCATGCGGCGCTGCCCGAGCCGCTCGATGACGATCGTGGGCGACGTGGCGCAGACCGGCGACGCGGCCGGCGCCTCCTCGTGGGAGCAGGCCCTGCGCCCCCACGCGGGTGACCGCTGGCGCCTCGCGCAGCTGACCGTGAACTACCGGACCCCGGCCGAGATCATGGCCGCCGCCGCGGACGTGCTCGCCACCCTCGACCCCGCACTGGAACCACCCCGGTCCGTACGGCAGGCGGGCGTGCCGCCCTGGCGCCTCGCCACCACCCCCGCCGGCCTCCCGAACGCCCTGGCCGAGCACGCCGCGAGGGAGGCGGCGCGCCTGGAGGAGGGCCGCCTGGCCGTGATCGTCCCGGAGGCCCGCCTGGCGGAACTGGCCGCGGCCGTCGCCGCGGAGGTCCCCGGCGCGGCGTACGGCCCCGACCCCGATCTGGAGCGCCCGGTCGTGGTGCTGAGCGTCCGGCAGGCGAAGGGCCTGGAGTTCGACTCGGTCCTCATCGCCGACCCCGCGGCGATCCTGACCGCCTCCCCGCGCGGCCGGAACGACCTGTACGTGGCCCTCACCCGCGCGACCCAGCGCCTCGGCGTCCTCCACCCGGGAGCGGTCCCGGCCGAACTCGCCGGAATCAGCGAGGGCTTTGAACATTCCGTTGACAACAGAACGTTTAATTCTTAACGTGAGCGCATGACCGATGATCCGTTCGTGACCCCCGATCCGGCCGACGCCCGTGCCAAGCGCAGGTATCTGGCGCTGACGAGGCTCACCGAGCGACACGCGCGCGGTGACCTCCGCGCGCGCTGGGAGCGGTCCCGGATGCCCATGGGCCCGCTGGACGCCTGGCGTCAGGTGATCGACGTCGCGGGCGGTGGGCTGACGCTTCAGGAGGGGGAGCCGAGCGCGGACGTCGATGACATCGCCGCGGCCCTGACCCTGGTCCACTCGGCGCGAGCCGAGGTGGACGAGCTGGAGATCGGACTGCTGGAGATGGCCCGGGGACGCGGCATGACCTGGCAGCAGATCGCCTTCTCCATGGGGTTGGGCTCGGCTCAGGCGGCCCGCCAGCGACACCAGCGGCTGACCGCCCGTACCGATGCCGAGCTGGACTGACCGGCCCGGCCGGAGACCGGCGACGGCTCAGGTGAGTTCCAGGCCCCCGTCGATGGTGAGGATCTGACCGGTGAGCCAGGTCGTGGCCGGGTCGGCGAGACGCAGGATCCACGAGGCGACCTCGTCGGGTTCGCCGCGGCGGCCGAGAGGGATGCGGGCGGCCTCGTCCTGTTTGATCTTCTCGACGGTCGTCTCGGGCAGCCCGGACGCGGCCAGCGCCTCGCTCTCGGTCGGTCCCGGAGCCAGAGCGTTGACGCGGACACCGTCGGCGGCCAGTTCCAGCGCCCAGCTGCGGGTGAGCTGTTCCAGCGCGGCCTTCGACGCGGCGTAGTGGGCGGCACCGGGGAGGGGCCGATGGCCGTACGTGCTGGAGACGTTGACGATCGACCCCTTGGCCCGGCGGAGGTGAGGCAGGGCGGCGCGGGCGAGCAGGCTCGGCGCGGTGACGTTGAGGTCGAACAGGCCGGCGACACCGTCGGCGGTGGTCTCGGTCAGCGGCATCACCTTGGTGGCACCGGCACTGTTGACCAGCACGTCCAGGCGTCCCCAGCGGCCGGTGGCGGCGTCGATCACTCCGGCGGGCGCGTCCGGGGCGCACACGTCGGCGGAGTGCGCGACGATCCCGGGGTGTCCGGTGGCGGTCTCCGCCAGGGCGTCCTCGCGACGCCCGACGCCGAGGACGCGGGCGCCGGCGCGGGCGAAGGCACGCGCGGTGGCACGGCCGATGCCCGATCCGGCGCCGGTGACGACGACGACCCTGCCGCTGAGATCCGTGTCGAACTGGACGGTCACACTCTCACCTTCGCTCGTTACTCGTCGGCCGTGCGTGGGCCGTCTTCCAGCGCCTGGACCGCGCCGAGCAGCGCCTGCAGACCGACCTGGTCGCGTTCGGCGTCCGCCGGGTCGAACAGCCACTCGCCGACCGGCAGGCCGGAGGTGTCCTCCGGGCCGCTGGACTCGGTCAGGATCATCTCCTCTCTGACCTCGAGCTCCAGCTCGTGCAGGAAGCCGTCTCCCGGGACGCTCACGAGCGGCCCTGCCAGTCGTGGTACCGGATCTCGCCGAGGGTCGCGTCGTCGCCCGGCACCAGGGACCGCTCGCTCAGCTCGGTGCCGAAGTAGCGGGCGTGCGGGTCGGTGACCACCTCGCGCGGGTCGTTCCAGGCGGCGAGGGCCGCCCGGAAGAACTCATCCATCGGGAACCGCTCCGGCCCGCCGATCTCCACCCTGCCGTTCGCCGGCGCCGCCACCGCGGCCCTGCCGACCAGCCGGGACACGTCCTCACCCGCGATGGGCTGGAAGGAGACCGGAGCCACCCGGAACGTGCCGCCCTCGGTGCCCGTGTCGGCGATGCCGCGGACGAACTCGAAGAACTGCGTCGCCTGCACGATCGTGAACGGGATGGACGAGCTCTCGATCAGCTTGTGCTGCGCGGTCTTCGCCCGCAGGTAGCCGCTGTCGGGCAGCTGGTCGGCCCCCACCACCGACAGCGCGACGTGGTGCCCGACGCCCGCCGCCGCCTCGGCGGCCAGCAGGTTACGCGTGGAGGTCTCGAAGAACTCCATCACCGGGCCGTCCTCGAACGACGGGGAGTTGGAGACGTCGACCACCACGGACGCGCCGGCCACGACGTCGGCGAGCCCCTCGCCGGTGAGAGCGTTGACTCCGGTGCTCGGCGCCGCCGCCACCGCCTCGTGTCCGTGCTCGCTCAGGTTCGTCACGAGCCGGGATCCGATGAGGCCGGTGCCGCCGATGACCACGATCTTCATGAAGTGCCTTCCTGTCCGCCGGGGCGTCCTTTCCGCCCGGCTCACCAGCTAGGACCGGACAGCCCCGCGATCTGTGACAGCCCCGGCGGAATTCGCTCGATGACGCCCGCGGCCTGCCCCGAGTCCGCCCTGGATAGGCTGGGCGGAAGCGACGGACGGCGATCGGGCGGGCGGTCTATGCGCGCGGAACGACCAGGAACGGACGGCGGGCTCGACCAGGCCGCCTCCACCTACCTGGAGCTGCGCCCACGCTTGTTCGGCATCGCCTACCGCATGCTCGGCAGCGTGGCGGAGGCCGAGGACATCCTTCAGGAGGTCTGGGTGCGCTGGCAGCGCACCGACCGTACCGTCGTGCTCGACCCCGCGGCGTTCCTCGCCCGTACCACCACCCGCCTGGCCATCAACCAGGCGCAGTCCGCCAGGGCACGCCGCGAGACGTACGTCGGCCCCTGGCTGCCCGAGCCCGTCGACACCAGCGCCGACCCGGCGGTGGGGGCCGAACGCGGAGAGGCCGTCGAACTCGCCGTCCTGCTCCTGCTGGAGAAGCTCAACCCCACCGAACGCGCCGCGTACGTCCTGCGTGAGGCCTTCGACTACCCGTACGGCGAGATCGCCGACATCCTGCGGACCAGCGCCGTCAACACCCGCCAGATCGTCAGCCGCGCCCGCAAACGCCTGTCCGCCGAGCGGCGTGAACCCGTCGACACGGCCGAGCACCGGAGGCTCCTGGAGGTCTTCCTCGCCGCCGCCCGGGCAGGCGACGTCGCCGCCCTCGAAGATCTCTTCGCCGCGGACGTCGTCAGCTACACCGACGGCGACGGCATCAAGGGGGCCGCGAGGATCCCGGTCGCGGGCCACACCCGCGTGGCGAAGTTCATCGTCGCCTTCGGGCCGCGCTTCTGGCCGGGCGCGACCGTCGAATGGGTGGAGGTCAACGGACGCCCCGGCGTGCTGATCTCCCGCGAGGGCACCGACGTCGCCCTGCTGAGCATCGACGCGCGGCCGGAGGGCATCCAGACGCTCCTGTGGATGATGAACCCGGTGAAGCTGGCGGCCTTCGCGCGCTCGCGCTCCGCCCGGAAGTGACCGAAGAGCGTGGCGCCACCGTACTGAACCGGCCGCGCTGCTCGCCGGACCTACTGTCGGCGCATGAGCAGGTTGCCCCGGCGGAACCGCTCCTCTTCCTGCGGTTCGCGCAGCATCCGGCCGACCTCCACGAAGTCGGCCTTGCGCGCCAGCGCGGCCAGGTCGTCGATCGGCCACCGGTAGGCCGGCGTCACCTTGTGGTCGAACATCGTCGTCGGCCCGCCCTCGGATTCGAAGAAGCCGAGCAGGAGGTGACCGCCCGGGGCCAGCACCCGGCGGAACTCGGTGAAGTACGGGGGCAGTTCCGCCGGAGGGACGTGGATGAGGGAGTACCAGGACAGGATGCCGCTGAGTTCGCCGTCGGCCACGTCGAGGGCGTCCATCGAGCCGACCTCGAAGCGCAGGTCGGGATGGGCGGCGCGGGCATGGTCGATCATCGCCGGAGACAGGTCGACGCCGAAGGCGTCCAGGCCCAGGTCGCGCAGATGCGCGGTCGTGTACCCGGGGCCGCAGCCCACTTCGGCGACGGTTCCGGCGCCGTCCGCACGTACGGAGTCGGCGAACGCGGCGAGCACCGCGCGGTCCAGCGGCACCTGGGCGAGCGCGCCCTGGGCGAGCTCCACGTAGGGAGCCACCACGGCGTCGTAGGCATCAGCTGTCGCACTGAGGTAGGCAGGTCGTTCGGTCACGGCCCACGACTCTAGTGGGCGGATCGCGACGGTCCGGGCGTTATTCGGCGACGACGATGTAGAAGGTGACGGCCGCGAGGAACGGGCCGCGGGCGAGGTGGTCCAGCCAGCGCCGCGCCTGCTCCGCGGTGAAGTATCCGGCGGCCACGGCGCGCTGGGTGGTGCGTTCGAGGCCGAGCACCTTGTCGGCGGCCTGCACGTCCCGGAACACCGGGGTCACCGGGATCACGGTGGGCACGGAGAACCCGGCGTCGGTCGCGAGCCGGGCGAGTCGCCTGCCGATCCCCGCGTTCTTGATCACCTTCTCGGCCACATGACGGGTGTAGGCGAGCGAGAGGTCGTCGTCGGGGTGATCGATGGCCAGGGTGTTCCAGTCGGGCTCGCCCATGACCAGCCGTCCGCCCGGCCGCAGCACCCGGCGCATCTCGTCGAGCGCCCGGACCGGGTCGGCGACGTGTTGCAGCACCCGGTCGGTACGGGCCCGGTCGGCGGTACCGTCCGTCAGCGGCAGGTCGTGGGCGTCGCCGAGGCAGATGTTCACCGTGGTCCGGCCGGCGGTGCGCTCGCGTGCGGCGTCGATCATCTTCTGGTCGCGGTCGACGCCGATCACCGCTCCATCGGGAGTCACCGCCTCGGCGAGCGACGCGAGGTCGGTGCCGGGGCCGCAGCCGATGTCCAGGACCGTCTGCCCGGCCCGGACGTCGAGTTCGTCGAGCATGCGCCGCTTGTAGGAGCGGCCCAGGTCGGTCACGGCGAGCCGGTCGAGGTAGGAGACGCGGTCCGGCGTGGTCGCTTCGAACGCTGATGAGCTCACGGAGACCAGTCAACCAGCCGGCTCGAGACTCGCCGAAAATGGCGTGATGGGGAGTGTAGTAAGCGATCAGCCCGAGAACGCTGGTTCGTGAAATCTTCGAACTATGAGCGTGACAACCCGTCAGCCCACACTTGTCATCGTCAGCGGCCCACCCGGAACGGGCAAGACGACTCTCGCGCATGCGATCGCACGGGCGGTGGGCTGTCCGGCGATCTGCCGGGACGAGATCAAGGAAGGCATGGCGCATGCCGTTCCCGGATTCACGGCAGGTCCGGGCGACGAGTTGAGCGCACGGACGCTGCCGGCGTTCTTCGGTGTTCTGGAGTTCCTGTTGAACGCAGGGGTGACCGTGGTCGCGGAGGCCGCGTTCCAGGACCGGTTGTGGCGGCCCGGGCTGGAACCGCTCCACGGCCTGGCGCGCCTGCGCGTCGTGCACTGCCTCGTCGACGCGGACGTCGCGTTCTCCCGGAAGGTACGGCGCTGGGAGGAGAATCCACTGCGCCGCGCACACGAGGGCACCCGGCCGGAGAACGCCGCGATGCGGGCACAGCGGCACAACGCGTTCGACCGGGTTTCGGTGGACGCCCCCTGGATCGAGGTCGACACGACGGACGGCTACGCCCCCGGCCTCGACGAGATCGTGGCATTCGTCAACGGCTGAGGCTCGAGTTCGGCGGAGGTCTCAGCTCACCAGGCCGTTGCGGTAGGCGTAGACCACCGCCTGCACGCGGTCCCGCAGGTCGAGCTTGGTGAGGATGCGCGACACGTACGTCTTGACGGTCTCGTGGCTGATCACCAACCGCGCGGCGATCTCGCCGTTGGACAGGCCGTCGGCGATGAGGCGCAGGACCTCCAGCTCGCGCGGGGTCAGCGCGATGTCGTCCGGTGCGGTCTCGGCGGGGCGGATCCGCGCGGCGTACCTGCCGACGAGCTGCCGCGTCACCTCGGGTGCCAGCAGCGCGGCGCCGGTCGCGACGGTACGGATGCCGTGCAGCAGCTGCGCCGGTGGCGCGTCCTTGAGCAGGAACCCGCTCGCCCCCGCGCGCAGCGCCTCGTACACGTACTCGTCCAGGTTGAACGTCGTCACCACGAGCACCTTGACGGGATGCTCCACCTCGGCGCCGGCCAGCAGGCGGGTCGCCTCGATGCCATCGAGCACCGGCATTCGTACGTCCATCACCACGATGTCCGGGTTGAGCCGGCGGGCGAGGTCGACCGCGGCGCGACCGTCCCCGCACTCGCCCACCACTTCCAGGTCGGGTTGCGCGTCGATGATCGTGGCGAACCCGGTGCGGATCAGGGCCTGGTCGTCGCAGACCAGGACCCGGACCGGCGCGGTCACGAGGGGCTCCCCGCGGGGATGCGCGCGCGTACGACGAAGCCGCCGTTCGCCTGCCGGTGGGCGCTGAACTCGCCGCCCAAGGCGTCGACCCGCTCGCGGAGCCCGGCGAGACCTCGCCCGCTCCCGCCGGGAGAACCGCTCCGCGCACCGGAACCGTCGGTGCCGACCTCCACCGTGATCTCCTTCTCGTGATAGCGCACGTGAACCGAAGTGCGGCTGCCGTGTGCGTACTTGAGCGCGTTGGTCAGTGCTTCCTGCACCACCCGGTAGGCCACGAACTCGGCGCTGCCGGCCGACTCCGCCGGCCCGCCCTCCTCGGTGAACTCCACCGGCGTTCCACCGCCGTCACAGGTCCGGGACCCGCCGGAAGTCGATCACTGGGCGAGCGTAGCGGTCGGCGTCGTCCGCGCACCGCGCCGTCGAGGCACCAGGTTGCCGCGCCGGTGAGCCAGCCACAGGAACGCGATCGTCACCAGCACACCGAACACGACCGCGTACGGGCTCGCCTCCGGCCCGAACCTGCCACCGGTGATCAGGCCCGGGCCCGAGGTCATGCCGTGCGGCAGCCCCTGGGTCTTTCCGCTGCCGGAGACCTCGGTGCCGAAGATGCCGGCCTCCGCGGAGTTCCAGCCGAAGTGCAGGCCGATCGGCACCCACAGGTTGCGGGTGGCGGCGTACGCGGCGCTCGGACCACCGCACCGTCCAGGCGTACACGAACACCGCGAGCACGGCCGTCGCGAGACCCAGGACCAGGCACAGAAGCGCATTGTCCTGTACCGCGCTCACGAGCTGCCCGCCGACGAAGGCGACCACCACTACGGGCACGAGTTGCTTCAACAACCGCATGACGGCTCCCGTGTGAGATTCCGTTGGGATCCCGCGGCCGGGGCGCCGCGGCGACGTCGAGAACGCTAGGGATTCGACGGCCTGGAATCGTCACCGCGCGGTGGACACTCTCAGGTAGCTCGCACGGGGGATGGTTCGGTGCGGCGTTCTGGCGGAGGATGGGGACGTGATCGGTGACCGCTGGGGCGTGAGCGAGAGCGAGACCCTGCGCTCGTATCCCTGCGACGACTTCGTCACCTCACCCGTGCTGCAGGCGTGGCGGGGCGTACGGGTCGAGGCGCCCGCCGAAGCGGTGTGGCCGTGGGTCGTGCAGGTACGGCTCGCCCCGTACTCCTACGACTGGATCGACAACCTCGGCCGCCGCTCACCGCGGGAGCCGGTGGACCTTCCGGAGCCGCGGGTCGGCGACCGGTTCACCACCGCCGCCGGCGGGCGTGAGCTGGGCCGGATCGTCTCGGTCGATCCCGGGAGACAGCTGACCGCCACCATCATGGGCGCCTTCATGTCCTACGTCGTCGTGCCCGAGGAGCAGGACACGACGCGCCTGCTGCTCAAGGTCGTCATGCGGACCGCCCGCTGGGCGGCACCCGGACTGTCCGTCGGCGACCTGATCATGGCTCGCCGGCAGCTGCTGAACCTGAAGCGACTCGCCGAGCGCCACCGGCGCTGATCGGGCTCATTCGGTGGGGAAGCGCTGCACCCAACGGCGCTGCCAGGGGGTCTCGACGGCCCGATGATGGTGGTGCTCGCGGGTCCAGGCGACCGCGTCCCGCCGGTCGAGACCGGCCAGCACGGCCAGGCACGCGATGACGGTACCGGTGCGGCCGACACCGCCTCCGCAGGCGACCTCCACCGCGGCGCCCGCCCTGGCCCGCTGATGCAGCGCGCGGATCCGCCGGACGGCCTCGTCGCGGTCGCGGGGCAGCAGGAAGTCGGGCCAGTCGATCCATTCGTACGGCCACCGCAGCCCGCTCTCGTGGCGGCGGATGAGCCGCGTGGAGCCGAGGTAGAGACCGAAGTCGGGTACGCGCCCCGCCGGCAGTGGATGACGCAGGCCACGACCGCGCACCCACGAACCGTCGGGGAGCTGGAAGCCACCCGTGAGCGGCGCGCCGTCGTGCCCGTCTGTCGTGTCGGCCATGCCGCTCAGCATGACAGCGAGAGGCTCCCCGGCGGTCGATCAGTCCCGGTCGGGCGTCGGGTTCTTGCGTCGCGCCAGGAGCAGGGTCGGGACGAGCGCCAGTACGGCGAGACCGAGCGCCCAGGCGAACGCGTGATGGAAGGCACCGGACGGTTCGTGCGTCGCGGCGAGCCGATGTTGGAGGATGATCGCGAGCACCACGGTGCCGAACGATCCGCCGACCTGCTGGAAGATCCGGCTGGCGCTGGTGGCCGCGGCCATCTGCTCGGCGGACAGCTCGCGGTACGTGGCGGTCATCGCCGTCATCAGCACGGCTCCGATGCCCGCACCGCTCACGAACAGGGCCGTGCCGAGGAGCAGCTGGCTGGTGTGCGGGCCCGCGAGGGCGTACGGGATCGTCCCGACAGTGACCATGGCCATTCCGGTCAGGGTGAGGGATCGCTCGGCGCCGGTCCGGTCGATCAGCTTGCCGACGAACAGCAGGCCCAGGGCCGAGCCCAGCGCGCGGGGCGCCAGCAGCAACCCGGCGTGCAGCACACTGGCGCCACACGACTGCTGGTAGTAGAGCGGCACGAGGAACATCGTCCCGAACAGCGACCCGCCCAGCAGGAACAGCAGGGTGGAGGCCGCGCTGAAGGACCGGATCCGGAACAGCCGTAGGTCGATGACGGGCGTGATCCGGGCGCGTAGCGCGTGGACCACGTAGGCCACCAGGAGGGCCACGCCATGATAGCGAGAGCGACCGGCACCGCGCCGCCGGTGAGGCTGCCACGGTTGCCGGCCTCGGAGAGGCCGTACATGAGGGCGGCCAGCGCGGGCGACAGCAGGAGGAGACCGAGCCCGTCCAACCGGGCGGTGGCCTGACGCGGGCCGTCGGCCGGCACCGTCCACCACGCCATGAGCAGGCCGAACAGGCAGATCGGAATGTTGATGTAGAACGCCCAGCGCCAGCTCAGTTCGTCGATCAGCAGGCCGCCGATCACCGGGCCGAAGGCGGGCGCGAAGCTCCCCGGGACGGCCACGAAGACCATGGCCCGGCCCATTCGCTCGCGTCCCGCCGCCTGGGCGAGGATCGTGCGGGCCAGAGGCAGCAACATCCCACCGCCGAGGCCCTGGAGCACCCGGAAGGTGACCAGGCTGCCGACCGACCACGCCGCGGCGCACAGCACCGAGCCGCCCAGGAACGTCGCCAGCGAGAACAACCACATCCGGCGGGCCCCGAAACGCTCGATCGACCAGCCGGTGAGCGGGATGACCATCGACAGGGCCAGCAGGTAAGCCGTATTGACCCACTGGATCGACGTCACCGGCGCGTCGAAGTGCCGGGCGAGGGGCGCGATCGCGACGTTGGTGATCGTCGTGTCCATGCCCGAGGCGGCCGAGCCGAGCATGAGGGTCAGCGCCAGCCTGATCAGCGCGGGATCGAGGCGGTCGGACGGGGGCGCCTGAGATTCGGGCCTCCCGCGCCGGCGCGACTGAGGAGCGGAGCGAGTCATGGCGAGCCTCCATAAGACTAGACGGTTCAGTTCCGTTCCGGGGGACTAGACTGAACCGTCTCGTCTAGCAAGTGATAGAGTGCGGCCATGCCTCAGCCGACAGCGCCGCCCGGCCGGTCCGCCGCCAAGCACGAGGCGATCCTGCGTGCGGCGACCGAGGTGTTCCTGCGAGACGGCTATGCGCGAGCGAGCGTGGACGCCATCGCCGCCACGGCCGGCGTGGGCAAGCAGACCGTGTACGGGCACTTCGGCGACAAGGAACGCCTGTTCCTCGCCGTCGTCGCGGAGGCGCGCAAGGCGACGGGCGTGGCCCCCGAGGACCTGGGCACGCTCGTCCCCGACACCGGCGATGCGCGCGCCGACCTGCAGAGCGCGGGCGAGCGGCTGCTACGGGCCATACTCGCCCCCGAGAACATGGCCCTGCACCGGCTGACCATCGCGGAGCTGACCCACCATCCGGAGCTGCAACGGTCCTGGCGCGACGACGGCAACAGCCAGGCCATCAGCGATGCGATCGCCACCTACCTGACCGAACGCGACCGTCGCGGAGACCTCGCCGTACCCGACCCGCCGCTGGCCGCGCGCCAGTTCATCATGCTGCTCAGCACCGAGGGGCAGGTGCGCTCGCTGCGCGGCGTACAGACTCTCGCCGAAGACGAGATCCGAGAGATCGCCCGCCAGACCACCGACCTGATCGTCCGAGCCCACCGACCGTCCTGAGCCTGGTCACCGGCGAACAGGGCACCGCTGAGGCGGACCCGGAGTCGTGACCTCCTGTGCCCGGCCATGCCCCCGGACGGTCGGAAGTCGCCTCCAACCTGAGGTTTCGTCTACTCTCCTGCCGATGGACGACTCCCCCTGTTTCTGTCTCCTCTGCTCGCCGCCTCCGGAGGGGCCGGCCTGGGAGGAGCGCGACAGCCGCATCGCCAAGAGCGTCACCGATGCCGGCTGGCACGTCATGGGAGTCGACGGCGGCGACGCGCCCGCCGACTGGGCCTACTCCATCGGCCTCTGGCACACGTTGCGCAGCCCCGAGGTCTGCGTCTTCGGCCTGCCCGTACGGGTCGGGATGCCGGTGGTGAACTCCGCCGGCGCGGGGATCCGCGACGGCCTCCCCCTCGAACCGGACCAGCGCAGGGACGACGTCCTGAACAACTACGAAGTGGCCGTTCGCCCCGTGCACTCCAGCTGGTACTACGACTTCTTCGGCGCCGGCCTCGACTTCTACCAGGTCCCTCCGCTGCCGGTCACGCAACTGTTCTGGCCGGACAAGTCCGGACGCTTCCCCTGGGAGGACGGGGTGGACGACTACTGCCGCACCTGCCAACCGCTGCTGTGGATCCCCAAGGGAGAGACCGAAGGCCCATGGTCCCGACTCGACTGAACGGTCAACCGCGCACCTGGTGTTCCACGCGGTGACGGATGTACTCGTCCGGATGCGCACGGGCGATCGCCACCGCCGCGTCCACGAGGTCATGCAGTTCCGGAGGGTACGCCGACCGCCACAGCGGGAGTCCGGGAAGAACACAACGCCGCACGTCCAGGTGCTCGTTGCGCACGAATTCCCGGAGCGCGGCCTCGTACCACTCCCTCACCAGGACCGACCTGTCATCGGCTTCTGCCGGGCCTCCGGTACGGGCGTCTTCTGCTCGTACGTTATGGAGCCGCAGCGGTAGAGCCGACCAGTACCAGGCCCGCGCGGCCCCGGCCCGTTCCACGTCGGTGCCCGTTCGCAGCCGGTCGATGAGCGCGGAGCGGACACGCCGACGCCCGAACGCGTTCAGAGCGGGCTCGACGAACTGACGGTTGAAGCTCGGATCCGGGTCGTGGACGGCCGCCTTGATGAGTACGTCGAAGGCGGCGTCGGACAGCGTCAGACCCTGCCGGCAGGCAGCTCGGAGCGCCGCCCGTACCAGGTGATCCCAGCGCCGCCGGTCATCGGGATCCGGCTCGGGCACGGCACCGATCTGGATCACATCGACGACGTCGGCCAGGCATCGCAGGAACGGTTCGCGTCCGTCTTCGGTTCGGCCTGGCAGTGCCATGAATCCCTGCACGGCTCCCGCCCGGTCCTTCGCGGCTGCTTCGTCGTCGTCCGCGCTCACGTTGGTCTCTCATCGTCGGTGGCGCGGCCCCTGATCGCGGCCTCGATCCGCAGCCCCACCCCTGCGATGACGAGGAGGATCGAGGCGAGCTCGACCTGTACCCGAGGCGAGAGGACGTCCAGCAACAGCAGAACCCCGGACACCAACAGGGCGAGATTGCCTGCGGTCGCGGCAGGGGATCCGACTCGGCTCTCTGAACCCATCTGGTCAGTAGACCACGACCGGCGAACGTTCAGCGGATGTGTTCCAGCGACGCCTCATCGACGATGTTCCGGTAGTAACAGGTAGGTCGTGGCGCGCCCGAGGGCGACTGAGTGTGGCAGGCCCCGCCTGTCGTCCGGCGTACGACGTAGAGAAGAGAGTTCTGTTCGCAGTTGACGCGGATGTCGACCAGCGCCAACGTGTCGCCGGAGGTCGCGCCCTTCCGCCA
Source organism: Actinoallomurus iriomotensis (assembly GCF_030269445.1). Classification (GTDB taxonomy): domain Bacteria; phylum Actinomycetota; class Actinomycetes; order Streptosporangiales; family Streptosporangiaceae; genus Actinoallomurus; species Actinoallomurus iriomotensis. The sequence goes on along the minus strand of NZ_BSTJ01000006.1, from coordinate 23,496 downwards.
GCTCAAGCGTGGTGTCCAAACGCGGCGGATCCCGTCGGTGAGCGTCTGCGCCGGGGCGTCCTTGACGATGAACCCCTGAACGTGGACCTTCAACGCCCGAAGGAGGTCGCCGGGCTGGCTGAGGCCGGTGAATTTCACGGGCCGGTCGGCGGGCGGGCGTCGCTGTCAGCGGGAAGCGCGCCGCGCGTCACCGTGCCCGGATGCCGTCGAGGATGAGCGAGATGACGTCCGCGGACTCCGCCTCGATCTCGGGGGAGTGCCACTCCTCGGCGTGCGTCGGATCGTGGAAGCGGCTGGTCGCGTTCAAGATGGCTCGCGCGATCACGTCCGGCTCACCCGCAGCGAAGTCGCCACTGGCGATGCCGTCGACGACGATGGCGCCGATCTGGGCGAGCAAGAAGGCGACATGGCCGGAGGACACGGTGCTGTGCTCCGCCGCCAGCACCCGGAAGGTGGCGAAGAGCTCCGGGTCCTCCCTCGCCTTCGCCCATTTCATGGCGAACATGGTGGTGAGCAGGCCGCGCAACCGGTCGGGCGGGGCCAGTGCGGAGTCCTGAACCGCCGCGGCGAAATCCTCACGCACCCCGTCGAGCCAGCGGCGGATCACGGCCTCGCGCAGTGCGGCCTTGGACGGAAAATGTCGGTACACGCTCCCGTGGCTGACTCCCAGCAGCCGCGCGACATCGAGCACCGTGCTCTTTTCCGGACCGTGGCGGCGTAGCACCTCCTCGGTGGCCGACACGATCCTCTCCGCGTCGAGAGGCTCTCCGCGCATCAGATCTCCCTCTGTGTCGTCAGACCTCCGCAGCCAGGAACGTACGTCAACGAACTGACGGATGTCAAATTCTGTCATCGTGTTATCTGGATGACAAATATCGACATCTGTCATCTCCACTATGTATCGTGTGGCCGCAACGCCAGCAGGCACTGACAAGGAGGCACGCTCATCAGCACCCCAACTGCTTCACTCGCCGGCCGTACGGTGGCCCGGGTCGGCTACGGCGCGGCCCAGCTCCCCCGCCTGCACGACCGCCGCGGCGAGGCCGTCGCGCTGTTGCGCCGCGCGGTCGAGCTGGGCGTGAATCACGTGGACACCGCCGAGTTCTACGGCTTCGGCTTCGCCAACGCCGTGATCCGCGAAGCTCTGCGCCCCGAAGACGGTGTTCTGGTCGTCACCAAGGTCGGCGCCGATCCCAACCCGGGCGGGCGGCTGCCGCTGCGGGCCGCACAGCGGCCGGAGCAGCTGCGGGCCAGCGTCGAGGACAACCTGCGCAGCCTCGGCGTCGACCAGCTCCCCGTGGTCAACCTCCGGCGCCTCGACTCCGGTCCGGGGCTGCGCCCCGAGGGCTACCAGGTGGTCGATCTCGACGACCAGCTCGCGGTCATGACCTCGCTGCGCGACGAGGGCAAGATCGGCGCGATCGGCCTGAGCAGCGTCACCATCGACGGCCTGCGCCGCGCCCTGCCGGCCGGCATCGTCTGCGTGCAGAACGCGTACAGCCTTGTTTCCCGTGACGACGAGGACATGCTGCGGCTGTGCGCGGCCGAGGGCATCGCGTGGGTGCCGTTCTTCCCGCTCGGCGGGGCCTTTCCGGGCCTGCCGAAGGTCACCGAGGAGCCGGCCGTCCACGCCGTGGCGGAGTCGCTGGGCGTCACGCCCTCCCAGGTCGGCCTCGCCTGGCTGCTGCACCACGCCCCGCACGTGCTGCTCATCCCCGGCACGGCCGACCCCGCCCACCTGGAGGCCAACATGGCGGTCGGCGAGCTGACCTTCGACGATGCGACCCGCGACACCCTCGACGCGGTCGAGTCCCGCTCCAACGAAGTCACGCTCGGCTGACGGCACGACAAGGACGGTTCATGAAGGCGATCACCTACCGCGACAACGGCGGCCCCGGCGTGCTTCAGCTCGTCGACCGTGACGTGCCCGTGCCGGGCCCCGGCGAGGTGCGCGTCCGGGTCGCCGTGTCCGGGGTCAATCCGACCGACTGGCAGGCCCGCTCCGGCGCCACCGGCCCGAAGGCGTTCCCAGAGGTCACGCCGCACCTGGACGGCGCCGGAGTGATCGACGCCCTCGGTGAGGGGGTCGACCGGAGCCGGCTCGGTGAGCGGGTCTGGCTGTTCCTGGCCGCCGCCGGGCGGCCCACCGGCACCGCCGCGGAGTTCACCGTCGTGCCCGCCGAGCAGGCCGTACCGCTCCCCGACGAGGCCGGTTTCGACATCGGCGCCTCACTCGGCGTCCCCGCGCTCACCGCGCACCGCGCGCTCACCGTCGCCGAGGACGGGCCGCGTCGTCTGCGGCCCGGCGCGCTCGACGGCCGGGTGGTGCTCGCCGCGGGTGGCGCCGGGGCGGTCGGGCACGCGGTGATCCAGCTCGCCCGGTGGGCCGGTGCCACCGTGATCAGCACGGTCAGCGGCCCGGAGAAGGCCCGGCTGGCCACGGCCGCCGGCGCCCACCACGTGATCAACTATCGCGAGGGCGACCCGGCCGCCGAGATCCGCGAGATCGTCCCCGACGGCGTCGACATCGTCGCCGAGGTGGCCCTCGGCGCGAACCTCGCACTGGACCTGGCCGTGCTGCGAACACGCGGCACGATCTCCACCTACGCCAACGACGGCGGCAAGCCGGTCGAACTCGCCGTACCGCAGAGCATGGTGCTGAACGCACGCTTGCAGTTCCTGGTGCTCTACACGGCCGGGTCCGAGGCGCGTGCCGCGGCCGCCGAGGACGTCGCCGCCGCGGTCCGCGACGGCGCCCTGCCGGTCGGCGAGGAGCACGGCCTGCCGCTGGTCCGCTTTCCGCTCAGCCGCACCGCCGACGCGCACCGGGCGGTGGAGAGCGGCACGGTCGGCAAGGTCCTGGTGGACGTGACGTGGTGACGTCCAGCCGGCCACCGCACGAGTCGCCGGACGGCACCGTCGGCGCAGGTCGAAGATCGCAGCCGATCTAATCTGACCTCGTGGTCGGCTTTCTGATCCTCCAGGCCTTTCTAGGCATCGTCGTGCTGGGCGTGTTCGCCCTAATCCTGCCCGGCTTCGTGGAAGCGATACGCGATCGCAAGCCCGGTACGGCCTTCGGCAGTCTGGTCATCATGCTTGCCATCGCGGGAATCGGCTGGGGAATCTTCACGGTCGCTTCGCGCTACAAAGAGATCGTCCCCACCCGGGTCGACCGCGCCCGCGCGGTGAACTGCACAGCCGACATCCTCAGGGCGCGGGACTCGCGTTCCCGGCTCAACGGCGATTCCGTCTACCGCTTCCACGTGCGGGTAAGCACTCCCGGGAAAGCCCCGTACGAGACCGACAGTACGGCCGCGGTGTCCCCACTGGTCGCCGGAGGCATCGGTGCGGGCCGGACCGGATACGCATGCCGCGCCGATCGCGACCACCCCAAGAAGGTGGAGATCCTCTGGGACCACCCGATGCCCTGACCGCCGAGAGTCGAGCAGGGTTGTCGTCCGATCGCCAATGGCCTGTTAATAGCCCGGGTTCGGCACGTGCGAAGCAGACAGGCCTCCTCGCTCATAGGCGACGAGGTCGGCCGCCGCGGCCAACCGCTCAACGGCTTCGGCGGTCCAGGCGCCGTCAACGATCATGACGACGTGGTCTATCCCCAACTCGGCGAAGGCCGCGCAGCGCTCGGCGACCGCTGTCGGGGTTTCGCCGGCCTCCAGGCGGCTGCTCACGGTCTTTTCGATCTCACCGAACGGACGACCCACGGCCTGGCAGTGCCCGGCGAGCACCGCGAGTTTGCGTCGCAGGAGGTCCCCCTGCCCGGGAATGTCGAACAGGTTGCAGGCATCGGCATAGGTCGCCACCAGACGTAGCGTCTTCTTCTCGCCGGCGCCTCCCACCACGATCGGCGGATGCGGACGGCGCAACGAGTTCGGCCGATTCGTGGGATGTTCCAGCCGGTAGTGCACGCCCTCGAACGGTGCTTCCACACCGGACCACATCTGCCGGGCCAGCCGTAGCGTCTCCTCCAGCCGCTCGAACCGTTCCGCGATCGGCGGCAGCGGCAGTCCCATCGCCCGCGCCTCGGTCTCGTTGTGGCCGGCGCCGACCCCGAACCATGCTCGGCCACCCGACAGCACGTCGAGGCTGGTGACAGCCTTGATCAGCAGGCTCGGCGGCCGAAAGGTCACCGCTGAGACCATGACACCGAGGCGGACACGCTCGGTCCGGGCCGCCAGGAACCCCAGGGCGGTGTAGGCCTCGAGCATGTCGTCGCCCGTTGTGTCATACGGATTGGCCTGGATCAGGTGATCTCCCACCCACACCGTGTCGATACCGGACTCGTCGGCCGCGCGTGCCACATCCAGCAGCGAACGGCCGATGGATTCCGGGCCGGCAGGAGAGGTGAAGTTCCCGATATTGATGCTGAACCGCATGGATCCAGCCTGCGGCCCCGCGTCCTGCCACGCGTCGTCCAGTCGGAGACAGTCACCGTACGCCGCCTGCGGTAGAGCCCAGCCGGAGAAGGTGTCGAGTGATTTCGGCGCGGACCCGCCCGGCGGGAGCGGGAACTCCGACGTTCCCGCTCCCGGCGAACCCGCGTGTCCATCCTGTTCCGCTCGGGGCGGATCAGGTGAAGTTGACGCCGTTCATGGTGGGCTGGAGTGTGCCCAGGACGAGGCTGTCGCAGATCGGTGGCTGGTAGCCGTCGTCGAGACCGTGGTAGGTGAGCGGGATCCAAGTGCTGTGCCAGGCGACGCCGAGGCCGTCGGTGGTGCCGCCGGGGCAGCCCTTCGTGGTGTGCCACTTGGTGCCGGCGAAGACCGAACGCCCGGGTCGTAGCGTGATGGTCGTGCCGGCGCCGGGGTAGTTCATCTGGGTCGCGGGAATCGCGGTGTAGTTGTTCCGCCCGCCCTTCCCGAGCGGTGTCCAGCCGGCCGGCAGGTAGCAGGTTTCGCTGGATCGGTTGGTGAGGATCAGTGTGGCGATCGCCTTTTCCGCTGCCGTTTCCGATCCCAAATCGTTGAGGCCGGGATCTTGAAGCTGCAGTTCGGCATTGAGTTCGGATCCCATGCAGCTCGGCGTATCGCCATGACTCGTGTTCGCCGCCGCTTTCTGGTCACCGGCGCTATTGGCGGACGACGACATCTTCCCTGACGAACCAGATGCCACAGACGCCTTGCCATCGGCGTTGCAGCCGGTCAGAGCGACAGCGATCATTCCACCACCACAGGCCAGAGCAGCGGCCGTACGCAGGTTCTTGAACTGCATTGGTAAAACCTCCCCGGATATTTACTGACTCGGTTAGTCCGATGTCCGATAACGGCGCAAAGGTTCGCCGGATTATCCGGCTTTCTGCCGTGACGGTCGTCACACGAACCAGGGAGGGCGGCAGTGCATCGTATTAACAAGGCACCGAGAGTGAGCTCCCCTCAGGCCGTACCGAGGGTAACGATCAGTCCGCTGATCTGGAGTTTTTGCGCTGGTTGGCGTTGAAGCGCGCTTTCTTCTGGCGATTTCCGCACGTGTTCATGTCACACCACTTGCGGGTGCGACTTTGGCTGGTGTCGAAGAAGGCGGCTTGGCAGGTCGGCGAGGCGCACAAGGCCAATCTTCCGTCTCGTTCGCCTGCGATGATGCTGATCGCGTCGGCGGCGATCACACTGAGGGCGTCTTCCACACAGGAAGCCGAGCTGAGCCGCCATTGCCGCTTACCCTCGGCCGTCAGGATCGCCGCGGCCCGACCCTGAGCGCTGCGGTCATTGATGACTTGGACAGCGGATGCGGGGAGAGCGTCCTGGATCGCGGCCGCCGTCGCGGCGGCGTGAATCGACTCCCTGAGTTCCCGAGCGAGGTCGAGCTGGGCGGTGGTGCAGGAATCCACGGCGAGGCCGTTCACCGCCAGCCAGTCGACGAGCCGCTGCGGCGTGGGAATGCGCTCCACGACGTTGCCATGACGCTCCGACAGAGTCCCCGTGAAGCTGGTCGCCAGCACATTACCGAGGCGGAAGTCAGGGAACCCGGCACGCATGGAACCACCTTAGCCGGTTGCAGGGTGGCTCGGAGACCTGCTAGAACCGCCTTAGCCGGTTCCGCGATGGCCAGGAGGTCTCATGTCCCGTCCGACCAGCGACGTGCGAGCATTCGAAGCCCACGCGACTGACGCCGACCTCGACGATCTGCGTGCGCGACTGGCCGCGGCGCGACTACCGGAGGCTGAGACGGTCCGTCGCGCCGCGCCCGATCCTCGCCGGTGGGGACAGGGCGTTCCTCTCGCCGACCTCGCCGATGTCGTGAACTACTGGCGCACCGGGTACGACTGGCGGTCGTTCGAAGAGCGCATCAACCGGATCGGCCAGTTCCGCACGACCATCGATGATCTGGGGATCCACTTCCTGCACCGTCGATCCGCGCGCGCGGATGCCACTCCTCTGCTCCTGACGCACGGCTGGCCAGGCAGCATCGCCGAGTTCATCGACGTAGTGGACGAGCTGGCAGATCCGAAAGACGCGGACGCGCCGGCGTTCCACGTCGTGGTCCCGTCGCTGCCGGGCTTCGGTTACAGCGACAGGCCGGCCACGACCGGATGGGGAACCGAAAAGATCGCGGCCGCCTGGGTGGAACTGATGGGAAGGCTCGGCTACAGCAAGTTCACAGCCCACGGCGGCGACTGGGGTGGCAACATCACCACGGTTCTCGGCGGCAGGTTCCCGGCGCACGTTCTCGGCATCCACACGACGTTCGCGGAGGCACCGCCCGGGTTGACGACGGACGGGCTGACGGCGGCCGAGCGCAGGTGGACCGAGGAAACGCGCGATTTCTGGCGCCACCGCGCGGCGTACGCGAAGCAGCAGGCGACCCGACCGCAGACCATCGGCTACTCGCTCGTCGACTCACCGGTCGGGCTTCTCGCCTGGATCCTCGACAAGTTCGCCGAGTGGTCGGACACCGAAGACAGCCCATTCGAGACGATTTCCAGAGACAGAGTTCTTGACGACGTCACCCTGTACTGGCTGACGCGGACCGGCGCATCGTCGGCCCGCATTTACTACGAGAGCCACAACTCGCTCGATCCCGAACTTCGGGTCGACGTCCCGTCAGCGATCAGTATGTATCCCCGCGACATCGAGAAGTGTCCGCGCCCCTGGGCGCAGGAGCGGTACCGGCAGATCGTCCGATGGAGGTCGCCCGAAACCGGGGGACATTTCCCGTCGCTGGAGGTTCCTGAGTATTTCGTGAAAGATCTGCAAGAGGGCCTCGCGGCGGTGCTGGCCGCTCATCGGTGAGGTGCCGACTCATGGAGCGGCGGAAAAGGGATCGCCGTCGCCGGTGGAACCGTCTATCGTCGGGTTCCCTCACCAAGGAGGCCATCATGTACGGCGACGACGAGGTGCGGTTTTGAGCGGACCAGCAAACGTCGCAGGGGGTTCCCTCTAGCGAGACTCGGGTCAAGCGCGGCGACCGCGTCGTGGGCGGCGAGAAAGAGCTGATCGAGAAGTTGGGCGGCAAGGACCCCTGTCCCTGCGGCTCCGGGCGCCGGTTTCCAGCGCTGCTGTCGGCCCACCGGACGCTACGACGGCGTGCTCGGCGACTACTACGTGCGGCAACGTGGGTGATCTTGGTCCTGCTGTCAGGTCAGCCGGTCTTCGTGTAGTGCTGGAGGTACAGGAAGATCCGCTTCAGACCTGATCCGACGTTGACGATGTGCAGCTGGCCGCCGGTCGGGCCGAGGTCCCAGGCGGCGATTCCCTCGACCTCGTCATCGGTCTCGGTGTCCTGGTGGAACTCGTACGCGACCTGGCCGGACGTCGGGTCGATCGAGTAGACGGAGTTGTCGGTGTCGACCGAGGCGTAGAGCCTGCCCTCCCACGAGGCCGCACCCTGGATGCTGCTCAGCGGCTGCGACAGCGTGACGGTGCTCGCCACCGGAAGCGTGGCGCCGGCCGGAAGGCCCAGCAGGTCGCTCAGGTGGTAAACGACCAGTTCGTACGTACCCTCTGCGGCCTCCTGGGTCCACGGTGCGGTGTAGACGAGACCCGCGTTCGCGTCGACCGCGACCCACGGCACCCCACCCGGCATCTGGTCGAGCGGAAGCTGCACGTACCGCCCGGTGTAGGACAGGTCGCTCGCGTTGTAGAGCGCCAGCAGCGGATGCTGGTAGCCGTCGTCCCCGTCCTCGATCGGTGCGATCACGTACCCGGCGTAGTACTCCAGGTCACCGATGTGGTCCGAGTGGTACGTCCCGCTCAGCGACGATGGGATCGGAAACGTCCTCGAGGCGACCTCGCTGTCATTGGAGATGGTCGCCTTCACCATCCCGCCGGGGCCCGCGTAGTAGAAGTAGGTGCCGTCCGTCGCCACGCCCTGACCGCGCTCGAGGGCGTTCGTCCCGGTCCACCGGTAGTACTGCGCGGTCCGGGTCCACGTGGCGGCCGACGCGGGCGTCGCCGTCACGCCCGCCGCCAGCCCGGCCGCGACCAGGCACCCACCGAGTCCGCTGCTCAGCCTCATCTTCGCCTGCCTCCGGTCGCCTCGGATCGAAAAAGGCACGGTCGACATTCCAGTCGCAACAAATAATGCAAACTCGGACATCGTCGAATCACTGTCATGCCAGTTAGAATCCGGCGGCGATTCTTGTGACCGCGAACAGGCGACGTCCTCACGTTTCGTAAGTACCGGCCTGGTCGTCCGTGGCGGTCACCGGCGAGGAGCGCCACTCTTGGAAGAAGAGCCGGCGCAGCACCTCGGCACGCGGGTAGGGCATGGTGGCCCGCATCGGCTTGGCCAGTGGGCCGCCGACGCGCCACACGACGCGGTCGGTGGCGGGGACGTCCCAGGGGACAAGCCGTTCGACGACCGTACGGGCCGCGGCCTCGGCCCTGAGGATTCCTTCAGGGTCGACGGTGAACGGGGCAGTCGCGCGAAACCGGCGGCGTGGATCGGCCGCGAGGAGCGGCACTACGCCAACGACTACCGCTTCGTCTTCGAACTCCGGGACGGCCTGATCCACCGGGTCCGCGAATACATGGACACGGCCCGCGGGCACCGCATGGTCTTCGGCTGGGCTCCGCGCTCTCCCGTGCTGGTCAGCGCAGGCGAGAGGAGGACAAGATGGAGGTCAGGTGCGCGATGACCATCACCCAAGTGATCACCGCGATGGCCAGAACCGCCACGTGAGTCGCCCCTTGGCCGTTGATGATCGTGTCGATCACCGCAGCCGCCAGGAGGACGATGGATGCCTCGATGCCGTTGGTGATTCGGTGGATCTTGAAGGCCGAGGCCAGGCGTCGAGCCGACGCGATGCCTGCTGAGCGTGGCCGGGCGGCCTCATCATCGGCGACCGGCAATCCACGGCGCGCGCGGGCGACATCCACGAGGTCCGTGGAGGCCTTCAGCAGTACGATTCCGAGTGCTGCGGTAAGACCCGCGGACACCCAGAGGGCCGAAGAACCGTGTGCTGCTCGGATACCGGCCCCGACCATGAGCGCCGCGTCGGCCAGGTAGGCGCCCAGCCGATCAAGGTAGATCCCTGCCGCGCTGTTCTGCCCCTTCCAGCGGGCGACTTCTCCGTCTACGCAGTCGAAGAACAGGAAGAGCTGAAAGAGCAGGGCCGCAAGCAGGGCCCCCGCCAGATTCGGGATGAGCAGAGCGAAGCCGGAGGCGATTCCGCACACGACCATCGACCAGGTCAGGGCATCGGGGGTGACGCGGGTCCGTACGAGTTGCCGGGTGGCGCGCAGCGAGATTCTCCGCATGTACAAGCGGCCGGCCCAATGCTCCCCGTTACGGCTCCGCATCTTCGCGTTCGGCTGGCAGACCTCACGCAACTCGGCCAACGCCGGAGCACTCGCCATCACATTCCCTCTCCACTAGTCCTGCTGAGAGCGATCCGAAGCCGCCGATCCTCCAGCGGCACGGCCACTGTCGCCACACGCTAGAGGATCTTGTCGCTCAACTATTCTGACGATCGCCCGCACGCACGACCGGTGACGCACACCGCGACGGCGGCCGAAGGACCGGAACGGAAGCTCCATGGCGAACGACGTCGACGCCGCCCCGAAAGGACACCTCGAAGGCCTGCGGCCTCCGCCGCGTGGTGGAGAACACCACCTTGGGGAGCGGCCTTCCGATCGCGGCCCGACGACGTAGCCGTCAAGTGAGACGCCCGCCCCACTACCCGTACTCGGACCATTCCTCAAAGCGTTCGACTGAGCGGCTGGCGCTCGCTCGGCTTCGATGGACGCCGTTTCCCCACGGCTCCAGTCGTGGAGAAACGGCCGGTGATCGGCTACTTGGCGTAGCGGCGCTCGCAGGCCGTGTGGACGGCGGTCGCGTCGTCAAGGCAGACCCAGACGTATGCGGCGCCGCCGGCGACGTTGGCGGGAAGCGTGGTCGGAACCTCGGCGATCGAGTCGCAGTGAGTACTGCTGCTCCTGGGGCCGAGCGATCCGCCAGCAGCATCGTAAGCGCTGAGCCACGCTCTTCTGCAGCCGATGGAGCGCATGTCCCCGTCGAATCCGACCGACCGGCCGTAAAAGGTCAGGACGCCCCCGACCCAGCTGCCGGAGCCATCCTGGACGACGACCGATTTGCTCGGGTATGCGGCGGTAGCAGCCGAGGCGGCCGGTGCGGTCAGCGCCGCGGACACGGCCAGGCTCGCCGCAGCGGCGAGGGTGAGAACAGATCGGCCCAACGTCACGCGAGTCTCCTTTGGTGGCGAATGTGCGAGATGACGCCATAAGGTTGCCCGTCGCCATTGCATTTGTCCAGGCCGCAAAGTGCCCTTCTTGGCACTGAATGCGCAACCGTTGGCCACGGATTGAGCGGTTTCCGGTGATGGTTACCGCACCGGGGTGACCGTCAACGACACATCCGCGCCCTCGATGTGCCTCGCAGTTTCGCTCTCTTCACTTCTACCGCTTCGCGACTGACGGCCGGCTACGCCCAGGCGTGTGCCATGGGAGCGTCGGAGATCACGCGAATCACCGACGTAGAGAGGACTCGCAGGTGAGCCTGCCCCATCCGGAGGAGATCTGGGCCGAGGTCGCCGCCGGTCCTGTGCGGCTGTCACAACGACAGCAGCCAGACGCGGTACCAGGTGCCGCCCATCGACCTGCTCGCCGGCGGACCGGACTGGTTGCCGTGGGAGTGGCTCGTCGGGCTGATGAACGAGACGCCGATGCTCACGTTCGTCCACTGGTGGGACGGGTCCTCCTGGTCCCAGGCGCCCACCCCGGACGGGATGGAGGACGGTGTCTTCTACAACGACTCCACCACCGAGAACGTTTACTGGGATCTTGCGGACGACTACGACAAGGCGGTCACCGCGCTCGAGAACCTCGTGAGCGCCGCGCGTACCCGGGCCGTGGATCGGTCGGTCATCGAAGCGCTGGCGGCACCGCTGGGTGCTGAAGCCCTGAGCGAGGAGGGCTGTGATGTCCGGGCGGCCCTCGACATCGCCGACCGGACCGGCGTGACACCGGGCTCCATCCGCCCCGACATTCCCGCCGGCCACGGCGAACCAGCGGACCGGCGCGTCCACGTCCTGGATCCCTCGCAGGTCAGCGGCCTGATCACCACCGCGATGCGCGCGTCGGCCGACCTGGACCGCCCTGAGCCCGACGCCGGACCGGCTCTGGAACGGGCGGTGGCATGGGTACGCGACCGTTGTCCGGACGGCACCGTCACGGTGGCCTACGTGGGCTATGACAGGCCGGGCTTCACCTTCATCTCCCCTGGTGGCTGGCTCGACAAGGACCTGTCGGAGGTGCTGGACGCCTGGCGGCAGGAAGGCGCCGACCCCCGCACGGGCCACTGGACGCACGCGCGGATCCGGGCGACCGCGGACACGACGACCGTCGAACGCGCCTACGATCACGTACCGGCATGGTGGCAGCCCGCCTACATGCCCGACGCACAGGTGGCGGCGCTCCGCACCGAGATGGCCCGGCGCGACGCGCAATGGCGTCCCGGCTGGGTGCGCCTACTTGACGAGGACTTCGAGCAGGACGGCGCGCCAACGGAGCTCTGCTGGCGCCCCGGCCGTACCGTCGAGTCGCTGGGGTGACCGCGCCGGCTCCGGGTCAAATCCGGCGGCAGAGCATCTGCCGGCCGCCCGACGCGAACAGCGCGATGTACGGCGGGAGCTCCTCGTACGTGCCGCCCGCCGCCGGCGAGGCCAGACGGGCGTACATGTACGCGGTGAAAAACTTGGGCGTACGCGCCAAAGAATTGGTGTCGCTGCCCTCGTGGCGACCATGGATACTGCCGCCATGCACCCTCTGGGGCGGGCCATCGCCCATGTGACGTCGCTGGCGACCGGCGAACCGTCGGACCCGTCGTTGCGAGTGACGCTGCACTTTCACCCTGATCGGCTCGTGGGCGGGGTGCCGATCCTGGAGCGGATGGCCCGCGACGCGGTGTACCGGTCGCAGTTCGAGACCGGAACCAGCAACGGCGGTCTGACTGCGCATCCTGGCGGTGACCGCTGGGGGTGGGAGAGCCGGATCTTCGCCGGGGCCTATGACGACGGGCCCGCGACACAGCGACCCAAGTACGGATCGCTGAATTTCCGCCGTCGCCTGGTCGGCGGCTCACCGCGCTTCGGCTCGGCCCATCTGCGCCTGGCCGCCCACACTCTGGCCCGCACCACGTTCTGTTATCCGGACAGCGTGTTCGAGCCTCAGCATTTCGGCGTGGCGTCGAAGCTGTCGACGCTGATCGCGCTGGCCGAGGCCGACGACAAGGACCCGCTCGACGACTACGTCGAAGCCCACGTGCACGGTACGGTCGACCTCCGCCGAGACATCGAGGCCCTGGTCCTCGACCCCTGCTACCGCGACACCCCGGTGGCCACCGCGGCCAAGCTGTTGGCCTGCCCGGTCGAGTGGCACGGCGGCTTCACGCTGACCACGGCCGAACTACGCCGACACCCCGAGTACCGGGGTCCGGAGTTCGTCGACCTCGGCATATCGCTCGCTCACGCCGGCCGTCTCGATCCGCGAATCATCGGAGACGCATCTCGCACCGGCCGATATGACGAGCAGGCCCTCAAGCGGATCTGGCACTACGTGGCCAGGTTCGGTACCCCCGAGATGGCCGTGTAGGTGTCTTCTCCGTACGCCGCGTGTCGAGGCGTCAGAAGGTAAGGCCGGGGCGCAGCTCGGCCAGTTTGCCGGTGAGCCGGGGACCGAGATACCGGGTCAGGTCGCTTCCCGGCTGCCCCGCGAAAGGCAGGGAATCCAGGAACGACGTCACCATGACCTCTCGTGCCTTCGGCTCGACAGCGCCGAACTGCTCCTCCAGGAAGGCCACGGTGGCCCGCCAGTCCGGTGCGTCCTCGTCGCCGAGGAAGGAGGCGACTGTCTCCTGGGTGACGTCCCAGAAGAACACGTGGGGCAGCACGCCGTCCTCGTTGAAGACGTGACTCGAGGGGACTGAGCCTCAAGATTTGAACGCCTCCTCCAGGTAGCCGTCCAGCGAACCTGAGGGGCGCCATCCGGTTGCTTTCCTCAGCTTCGCGCCGATCCCCGCTGAACGGCGCAGATGACCCTCAACAGCCGAGGCTCGTACGACCTTTGGTGGCGTATCCACATGCGAGAACACTAGCTTACATATGTCACCGACAGAGACCTCGTTCTCGGCGCACACATTGTAGACCTCTCCCTGCACGTCATCCGCAAACAAAAGGCGAGCCAAGGCGTCGGCCGTGTCTTGGACATAAACCCAGTCTCGAGTCTGGCTGCCGTCCGATGTCAAAAAGAAGTCGGTTTCCCCGCTGCAGGCTCGAATCAGCGCCGGAATCAGGCGGTCGGGCTGCTGGCCAGGGCCGTAGTTGTTGAAGAGCCGCGCGGTCACCAGAGGCAGCCCGTAACACTGGGTGGCTGCTTGGCAGAACGCCTCTTGACTCAGCTTGCTCGCAGCGTAGGGGCTCGCGGGACGCGGAGATGCCGACTCGTCGACCGGTGCGGGCGTCGTGCCGTACACCTCGCATGAGGACACCAGAAGGAATCGGCGCAGGTGGGGCGCTACCGTTAATGCCTCGATAAGGTTGGTCGTACCGATCACGTTGTTCTGCACGTATCGATCAGGGTGGGTAACGGACGTGGGTACGTACGCCTCTGCGGCGAGATGAATCACGTGAGTAAAGGACTTCAGTTGGGTCTGGAACTGGAAGTCCGTCCGGAGGTCGAGCAGGTCCTTGTGGATGAAGTCGCCTGAGATATGGCCCGTTCGACGATCCAGTCCAGTCACATCTAGACCGTCGGACTGTAGCCGCGCCACTACGTGGCGACCAATAAATCCAGCCGAACCTGTCACGAGTACCCGAGTCATTCCGATTCCCCTCGTACCCTTTGGGGCTGCACAGAAAACAGCCTGTCGCCGAGCCGCCCAGCCGGCCGCGACGCCTCACCGGGAGCCACGCCACTGAAAATCCCCCGGTCTTACCCGGATATCCGCGCCACCAGGAGGAAAGGTCGTCGGCTTCACTCCGGACCGGACAGACACACATCGAGGAAGGGCCGTCAAGACAGTCAGGGACGTTAGGCGCGCCGGACACAGAACTTGCCTTCACGCTACTGGCGTACCGCCTCCCCCTCGGATCATTCTCCGGGCTCGCAGCCGGCCCCTTGGGAGATCACATTGATCGTCGCCACGGTTATACCATGCACTCCGATCCTCGCAGCCTGCTCACACATCTCCACAGACCACGCCACGCCACGCAACAGCGGCCGGATTACGGGCGCCCGTAACCATGGTCGCCACCCGTACTTTATACAGCCTCCGCATCTCACGCTTGGAATGGCCCGCCGAACGCTCGCTGGACAAACATAATTACGGCGATGTAACATATTGACAATTTGACGAGTGTACGGTGTTCTCAGGTCCAAGGAGAGCTTGTGACTAGCGGCACACATTCAAAGAACAGCTCTACACGGTCGAATAATCCAGTCGTACGAGTGGCCACAGCAACCGATGAGAACTATCTGCCATACACCGCCGCCATGGTCCATTCAATGGCAACTCACCGGAGCGCGAACACCCGACTTGAGCTAACGATTATGCACAGGGATGTCTCCAGGCGAGATCAGGAGAAGCTGGAGAGCATTGCCGATCAAATCGCCGTGCACTGGGTTTCCATGGATCCTGCCAGCTATCAGGGTTGGGGGATGGAGCCCGATCCACTGATATTGGACCCTCATTATTTTCGGTGCTTTTTGCCGAAAATCCATCCCGACCCTGTGAGCCGTGTTGTCTACGTCGACTCGGACACTCTAATTCTTGAGGATCTCTTTCCTCTGTGGAATCAGCAGCTCGACGGCAACCCTGTCGCCGCGGCCGGTGATCTAGTGTCAGTAATCAAAGATGCCATCAGCCACTGGCAGGAGATCGGGCTCGATGGCGACGCGCCCTACTTCAACTCCGGCGTGATGGTGATCGATCTAGCACAGTGGCGGTCGGAAGAGATTTGCGAACGTGTACTCCATCGCTGCCAGATAGATCGCCACCGGCTTCTTATTCGAAACCGTTGGAACCAGCACGATCAATATGGCTTCAACGTAGTGCTGCAAAATCGATGGAAACGTTTGCCTGACAGATGGAACCACTACTCGGAGCGCAACAGCGAACGACCGGCGATTATCCATTTCCTCGGCGACATGAAACCTGGTGCTCCGCTGGCACGCCCCGAGTTCACCCAGATGTTCATCGAAAACGTGGACGCAACTCCATGGAAGGGATGGCGCCCGAATCTCCCAGCAGGTATTTCGGCAAGCAGCCTCGATTGATGGGGTCCGTAGCGCCTGCGAGGTTTCGGCCGGAAATAGCTCCAGGCCTGCTGTAAGCCGAGCGAGGCTGATGACATTTTGATCGGCTCGGTCCGGGTGGCGGTCTACCCGTGGCGCTCACGGAGTATGCGCAGCCGGCAGTGGAGCGAC
Source organism: Actinoallomurus iriomotensis (assembly GCF_030269445.1). Lineage (GTDB taxonomy): Bacteria > Actinomycetota > Actinomycetes > Streptosporangiales > Streptosporangiaceae > Actinoallomurus > Actinoallomurus iriomotensis. The sequence goes on along the minus strand of NZ_BSTJ01000006.1, from coordinate 7,603 downwards.
GGGATCGATCAGGCGGTTCGCCTGCTCAGCTCCGCCACGATGAGCCGGGTCCTTTCCGGCGTGTGCGGTGTCCTCGGCGTGCTCAGCGCCGCGGCGTCACGGCCGACGACCTGGCCGCCCTGACCAACTACCCACCGGGCAGCCAGATCCCGGGAGTGCAGGGTGGAGTCAGCCGGATCGGCGACGGTGACGGACTCGCCGACACCACATTGGACAACGGACGCTAGTCCCCTGCCGGGTCATCCTCTTCGCCGTCGTCCCAACCTCCGGGAAGCGGGCCAGGCCCTACCGGTGAAGGTCAGGACGTGCTCTAGCGACGTCTCGTCGACGATCGTCCGGTAGTAGCAGGTAGGTCGTGGTGCACCCGAGGGCGACCGAGTGTGGCAGGCCCCGCCTGTCGTGCGGCGTACCACGTAGAGCAGGGAGTTTTGTTCGCAGTTGACTCCCGGTAGCGCACTACGGTGACAGCAACGATGACCGAAGCCGTCGCCTCCGATGGCCGACCAGCTACCCGCTTCCCGGCCAAGAGCACGACCCCTTGAATACGAATGAAATCAACTTCTCAAACACCCTAACAGGTGCTCACCTACCCCAATTTCGAACATTTGAAGCATATCCGTTCAGCTCTCTAACGAAGCTATCGTTCCCTGCGATCCTCTCCTCGACTGATGCGGCATCATGGGGGTACGCGTTCGCATAGTTACGCAAGCGCTCGGTATGAGATTGGACGTGGTTCAGGTGACTTTCTATATTCTGTTGCTCGGCATCACGCAGCTCGTTCATCGTCTGCCGTCTGCCGCGTGCGGACTCTTCTGCGTCCGCCGCGATGCGGCGGTAGGAGGACGAGTGGTGATCGAACCCATCTGCGGCTACCTTTCGAGCTTTCTCTGATGCATCCTTCGCGGCTCTGTCCAGTTCTTTTAGCGCCTCACCTGCCTTACTTGCCCACAATTTCGGTGTTCCGAAAATGTCAGCGGAGGCGTAGGACACTTGCGCCCTGCCATCCTCGAAATGGATGTAGTACTTTTCCGCCGTTGCCGGCTCGAACCTATCCACGCCTCTCGTCTTACTTAGAAATGTAGCCGCTTCATCAAACTCACTCTTCCGCGAATAAACCGACCCACTCATACGGTCTAGATCGTTGGCTATATCGAAACTTATGGTGGACTTGGATCTCGCCACCGTTTCGACAGCGGGTTCAACTTTCGCGCCGCGAAGCAACTCAATCGCCTTACTAAAAATATTCACTTGATGACCTTAATTAAAAAGTTCTCTCAGCATGCAGCCTGCAAATCCCACACGCTAGGCGCCCACTGCAGGTAACGGACCATGGAACCGCCCGTGTGTCGCCGAGGCGTCGACCGCACGTACATGAACAAGAACCTAGCGCCTGACACAGATAGGTCAGATGACGGCAACACCGGCAGACGGATGCAGATCATCGCGATCATCGGGAGATGGATCGAACTCGGGCAGAGCTTGATCGCCTTGGCCGTGATCGAGATACGGTCCAACGGTCAGGCGACTCGGGCGGGACGGCACCTCTGCTGGTGGAAATAGACAGTCCTGCTCATTAGGACCAGCCCGGCGAGTCAGGCGCTCACGCACCAACCGGCTCTCAGGGGAGAGCGACCACGCTAGATGCTGTCCCAAGGGCTTGGGTCATCCCTCCGTGATTCACTGCGCGGTCAGGGACCGCCCCCGGCGTGCCATTAGCGTGCCAGTCACGGCGGTGATCAAGGGGGGAGACAGGGGGACTAGCGGATCATGGAACGACGAAGCCCCACGCACGTTTCCGCAGGTGGGTAGCTATTTGATCACGTGGTGGCGGGTCCAGGATTCGAACCTGGGTAGGCTAAGCCGACGGATTACAGAGGGTCGGCGATCTCGACTTCACTAGCCCACTGACCTGGGCATCGACCGTGCCGCTGGGCACCGGCATGGCACACCATCCCGTGCATATCCCGTACGGTGGTGACCTGCCATCGCCCATGCTGGCGGTCAGAGGTCGTGGCGGCTGAACACAGCGCATCCGATGATTTCGGCAAGGACGATGCGCTGGTGGTCGGTCAGTTCGTTGTAGAAGACGACCGCTTCGGCTTGATGCTGAGCACGCGCCTCGGCTATCTCCCGGATCTTGCCGGTGCTCATCAGAGTGCGCCTGGAGTAGGGACGATCCATGTTCCGGCGACCGCCTGGTGCGTTGCCCTTCTTGTTGCCCGAGTTCCCCCGGCGCTGCACGAAACGGCCAGTGACCCGCCCGCCGAGCCGAATGACCGACTCTGCCACCGCGTCCATCGACGCGAGGTAGTCCTTCCGCTTGGCTGAGAAGAGACCCGCTATGAGCACGTCCGTACCAGCGATGACAGCGGATGCTTGTGGTGCACCACGGCGGAGTGCAGGTACACGGACATGAAAGTGCAGGTAGACGGACAGCGGGTGCAGGCGCACGGACAACGAAAGTGCCGTCGCCGACCTCACCTTGGGCAGGGCTAAGGCGCTTGTCGTCTCGTTCCCAGGATCTTGCGTTGAGCGGCCGGTGGGAGGTGTCCTACGTGTCCAATGCAAAGTCATCGGGAGTGGATTCTCGCGATCGGAGTCCTGGATCGGACTGCGAAGATCAGCCGAGCGTGAACATTTTGGCGCGGATACGGCGCCGGCTGGGAGGGTGTGCCTCATGGAAGACTTGCGGGACGCCGAGCGCCGACTCCAGGCCGCGCAGCTCGCTGGAGATGTCGAGGCGCTGGATCGGCTGCTGGATGATCGGCTGATCTTCACCTTCGGTGCGAACGTTCAAACCAAGGCGGACGACCTGGAGCTGCACCGCACTCGAGTGCAGGTGCTGACGAGAGTGGCCGAGGAGGAGTTGACCGTGCTCGCCGACGGGCGCACCGGGGTGACGTGGTTTCTCGGCACCGTCGAAGGGACCGTCTCCGGGACGCCGTTCGCCGCCAGGATGCGCTACACCCGTACTTGGCTATACGACGAGACGCACGGTTGGCGAGTCATCGCCGTGCACGCCAGCACGACCGATTGACCCATCCGATATCCAAGGCTCCTACCGAGGACACTGACCAGGCACTCCCGATGTCCGCCTGACCGGCACAACACCTGTCCGTCTACCTGCACTTCCGCGACCGTGTGCCAGCCCTTCCAGGTGTCCGCCAGCACCAGGGCGCAGGCCCGCCGACTGACTCCCTTTGGTTGCCCTTCGGGTCGCCCGCGGCGATCGACCGGCAGCCCCGCTCGCCACATCACGGAAGCCTGTTACTACTGCCTCCGGCGGGGGCGCTCTGGCCCGGGGATGGCCCGCTCAGACGTTGAGCTGGTCAGTGGTTGAGGTGGAAGCCGTTTCTGAGCATCCGCAGGCCGGTGCGGGTTGGTTATCTAGCGACCGTTGTGACCACGCGGCCGGCCGCGTGGTCACAACGGCCTGCCGGTCAATGCCGGGGTAGGTCCCCGATCCGGTTGACGAAGGCACTGTCGATCACGGTTTCAGCCGCGGTCTGGGTGCCCGCCGGCCGGTCGCCCAGCCGCGCCACCAGGACGCTACGGGCACCCAGATAGTCGTAGGTCTTCGGGTCGAAGATCAGCTCTTCCCGGATGCGACCTTCGACGACATGAGAGACGGCGACCCCGTGTCGGCCCTGCACGTTCACCGAATCCGCGACCAGGGCGAGCCCTCCGATCTTCTTCATCGCCTGAAAGAGCGCCGCCCGGGCCTTCGGGGGCATCAGCCCACCGTTCAGGAGATCGGTGGCCCGCCCCCATGTCGCGTCCGCCTCGGAACCCTCGCCTCGCGTCTTGCGCAGATAGGCGAGCATGTGGTCCGCATCGGTCGGCAGGTCGGAGGCGTACGCCGGACTGGTCGTGCAGTTCGCGGGCGGCCGGGCGAGGTCCACCGGCTCGTCTGCCCTCGTTGCACGGTCACAGTCCCACTCTTGGACCCAGCCCGGCTGGCCGGGCACCGGCGTCCCGTCGGCCGGAGGCAGTTGACCGGTGCCGGTCTGCTTTGTCCGCGTGAACCCGGGCCGGCCTCCGGCGGCCGGCTGCCAGCTGAGCCGCTCGACCTTGCGATAGCCGTTCCAACGATCGTTCGTGTCGTCATAGGTCGGGCCCCAGTTCACGGTATGCGTGAAAACGTACTGGCCCGGAGTGGGAGCCGGCCGGTTCCGCGCCGTAGCCGCGGCCCGGTCGAGCAGTGCGGAGACCGCGGCGACGTTGTGGGTCCGCCCGCCCCCGCCCGGAAGGTCGCCCCTGTCACGGCTGAAGACGCCCATGGTGACGACGCCCGCGGCCAAGGTCGCGGCGACGAGCCCGCCGGCGACCATGCTTCGTCGCACCGGACCGAACCGACGCGACACGCGAGCCCTCGACGGGGCTTTACGCTGATCGGACAGGCCCGCCTGGAAACGGGCCTCGGTCGTGGACAGATCGGTCGGCAGCGGAACCTCCGCGCGCAACTGCTGCACCGCTGTCAGCTCATCCATTGACCGGCTCCTCTCGAACGTTGGTGGGGTCGACTCCGCCGAGGGTTCGGCGCAGCTTGGTGCGGATCCGGTTCATCCGCGATCGGACGGTCCCCGAGGACACACCGAGCGCCTGGCCGACCTGGTCATACGTCAGGTCGGCCCACGTGAGCAGCAGCAGGACGTCGCGGTGTTTCGCCGGCAGAGCCGCGATCGCCGCAGCCAGCCGCCGACTCACCGCGTCGGCACTGATCCGACTGTCGGCGCGTTCGGTGAACGACTCGGTCACGGGGTCGGCTCCGGTACGTTCCAGCACCCGGAGCAAGCGGACTTCGTCGCGCATATGACGACGAATCAGGTTGGTCGCGATGCCGTACAGCCAGGGCCGCGCGTCACGGCGCGCGAGGTCGTACGACTTGCGCTTCTGAAACGCGAGCAGGAACGTCTCAGCGACAATGTCCTCGGCCGGACCGGGCCCCAGCCGCCTGGTGACGTACCGCGTAATCTGCGGCGCGTGCCGATGGAACACGGCCTCGAACCGCTCGGGTTCATGCCAGGACAACTGGATAACGCCGGCGTCGTCCGAGTCGTCATCGCCAGGTAGGGACCGATACTCAGCCGCTATCTGGCTTTCTTCAACCATGGGGTGACCTCTCGTGCGGCGGTCAGGACACCTGTTATTGCCCAAACCAAACCGCTCAGGTCCATGCACAGGACAACCTCAGAACGTCCAATCATGCCGATCACCGTCAATACCGGCACTGACCAGCACGAACATGCGCCCGCATCAAGGATGTCGTGATGGCGGGACTGTAAAACTAACGGCGGATCTGATGATCAAGAGAGAGACGCCGGATGGCCGAGAACGCCGTTGAGTCTGAGTCTGTGGAGCAGGCCGTTGAGCCGTCGGTGAGCGCGCCGAGTGATGGGCAGTTGATCGTGATGCTCGTGAACCGTGCCCGCAGCGAGGGCCTGCGACTGAGCGGGGAGGGCGGACTGCTGCAGCAGCTGACCAAGCGGGTGCTGGAGTCGGCTCTGGAGGGTGAGATCACCGATCACGTCGGCTATGACAAGCACGATGCGGCCGGGAAGAACAGCGGTAACAGCCGCAATGGCACGCGGGGGCAAGACCGTGCTGACTGATGTCGGCTCGGTCGAGGTGAAGGTGCTCCGGGACGTCGCCGGCACCTTCGAGCCGCAGATCGTCCACCTGGCCCTGGCCGTGACCGTCGAAGGCAACCGCGACATCCTCGGGATCTGGGCCGGTGCGGAGGGCGGCGAAGGCGTCAAGCACTGGCTGCGGGTGCTGACCGAGTTGAAGAACCGCGGGGTCGAGGACGTGCTGATGCTGATCTGTGATGGGCTGAAGGGCCTGCCGCAGGCGGTCGAGGCGGTCTGGCTCCGCACGGTGGTCCAAACCTGCGTGATCCACCTGCTGCGGAACTCCTTCCGTTACGCGGCCCGCAAGGACTGGGACAAGATCGTCAAGGCGCTCAAACCCGTCTACACCGCCCCTATGGCCGAGGCCGCCGAGGAACGTTTCCTGGAGTTCACCGAGTCCTGGGGCACGAAGTACCCGGCGATCGTGAAGCTGTGGTCGGACGCCTGGGCCGAATTCGTCCCGTTCCTCGCCTTCGATGTGGAGATCCGCAAGGTGATCTGCTCAACGAATGCGATCGAGTCCGTCAACGCCCGGATCCGCAAGGCCGTTCGGGCCCGCGGCCACTTCCCGACCGAGGCCGCCGCTCTCAAATGCGTCTACATGGCGCTGATGAGCCTCGACCCGACCGGCAAGGGCCGCAAGAGGTGGATCATGCGCTGGAAGGCACCGCTCAACGCCTTCCAGATCGCCTTCGAAGGCCGTCTTGCCCCGGCCAACAACTGAACCCCTAACAACCAAGATCAGCCGTTGAATTGACACTCCACTACTACGCCGCGGCCAGTTCGCCTCCCGCGACGAACTGGCCGCGGCCATCGACACATTCGTCTTGGCCTACGAGGACACGACGTCAAGCCCTACCGCTGGACCTACGACGGCAGCCCACTCAAAGCCGCATGAACCCCCGAAGGATCAACGCAGCGCTGCACTAGTACTGGAAGAGTACTTCCGGATTGTTCGGCGACGGGCCGTCCAACAGCGGACTGTGGATCCCCTTCAGCGTCTGGTCGAAGAACGCTGTCACGTACTCGCGGGTGATCACCACCCCGCGTTCCGGGGAGAGGGGCGGCGTCGGGAACCCGGCCTCCTCCAGAAGCAGGTCCAGGTCGCTGAAGCTGAAGTGGTCGGCGCCGGCGACCGTCAGCCACTTCTTGTAGCCGCCGAGGGCGGCCCAGGTCTGCTCCCACGTGGTGTCGTGGCCGCCGGGCGGGTGGTTGGCGGCCGCACCCAGCATGAGGAACGGCCGGTTGATCTGGCGGGGCCTCGGGGCCGGGTGGAAGGCGCCGTCCATGTTCACTCCGGCCCGTACTCGCGGGTCGGTGATCATCGTGGCGGCGGCCGCCGCTCCGCCGAGGGAGTGTCCGGCCATGCCGATCTCGTGCTTGTCGATGAGGTGTGCCAGGCGCCACGCGGTATTGCCATGCGTCAACTGGTCGATCACGAAGGACACGTCCAGCGCGCGGCTGGCGGTGACGGAGTCGAAGTCGAGCGCCGGGTCATCGCAGATCGCGCACGGCGGCGTCTGGCCGTTCGCCAGCGTCTCGCCGCTGTCCTCGTAGGTGTGGCCGACGAGCGCGACGACGTAGCCGTGACTGGCCAGGTCGGTCGCGAGCGAGGTGAGCACCATGCGCGGGTCCTCGTACGCGGGTGAGAGGACCACCAGTGGATACTTGCCGCTCTGCGGCCGCGCGCCGTCGAAGGCGTGAGTGGTGACGCTGGAAAGGTTCTGTGGGGTGACGCCGGAGCTCGCCGGTATCTTTTGGTGCTGGATGGATCCGGCTGCCTCGGCGAGGGTCATATAAGGGGCCGGAGTCCCGGTCCCGGAGACGGCCGGGTAGACCATCGTGACGGATGCTCCTATGGATGTCAAGCCGCTGAGGCGGTGACGTCGTTGGGACTTGGCGGGCAGATGATTTTGAAGATCTCGCGGGCGACGTAGCGTTTGAGGCAGCGCATGATCTCGGGTTTGGACATG
>NZ_BSTJ01000005.1 GCF_030269445.1 Actinoallomurus iriomotensis | reverse complement strand
CCAGCCCGGGGCGGATCGGGTTGGTGTCGAAGTCGGGGACGCTGACGTACCAGATGATGTACGAGCTGCGGGACATCGGGTTCTCCACCTGTATCGGGATCGGTGGTGACCCGGTGATCGGGACCACCCATATCGATGCTTTGGAGGCGTTCCAGGCCGATCCGGAGACCGACGCGATCGTGATGATCGGGGAGATCGGCGGGGACGCGGAGGAGCGTGCGGCGGCCTACATCGAGGCGAACGTGACCAAGCCGGTGGTCGGGTATGTCGCGGGGTTCACCGCGCCGGAGGGCAAGACCATGGGGCATGCCGGCGCGATCGTTTCGGGGTCGTCGGGGACGGCCGAGGCGAAGAAGGAGGCGTTGGAGAAGGTCGGTGTCCGGGTCGGCAAGACCCCCAGCGAAACCGCCCGCCTCATGCGCGAATGCCTCGCCACGACCGCCTGACCACGACCGCCTGACCACGGCCGGACGCCCGCGAGGAGTGACATGCGCTTCGACGTCAACCTGTCCATCCTGTTCACCGAACTACCGCTCCTCGAACGGCCGGCGGCGGCACGGGCCGCCGGGTTCGACGCGGTCGAGCTGTGGTGGCCCTTCGCCGGCCCCGAGCCCGCCGACCGCGAGGTCGACGCCCTGCTCCGCGCCCTCGGCGACGCGGGCGTCCACCTGGCCGGGCTGAACTTCGACGCCGGCGACATGGCCGCCGGCGACCGCGGGCTGCTGTCCCGCCCCGACGACTCCGGCCGGTTCCGCGCGAACATCGACGTGGCCGTCGGGATCGCCGAGGCGACCGGCTGCCGGGTGCTCAACGCCCTGTACGGGAACCGGGTCCCCGGCCTGGACCCGCACGCGCAGGACGACCTGGCCGCCACCAACCTCGGCCTGGCGGCCGAGGCGGCCCGGCGATGCGACGCCACGGTCGTCGTCGAGGCACTGAACTCCCACGAGAACCCCGGCTATCCGCTGACGTCCACGGACACCGCCCTGGCGGTGATCGACCGCGTCCGCGACCAGGCGGGCACCGGGAACGTCGCGTTCCTGGCCGACCTCTACCACCTCGCCCGGATGGGCGAGGACCCGATCGCCGTCATCGAACGCCACGCCGCCTCCTTCGGCCACGTCCAGATCGCCGACGTGCCGGGACGCGGCCGGCCGGGCACGGGGGACCTGCCGTACGGCGACGTGTTCGCCGCGCTCGACGCGTCCGGCTACCCGGGCTTCGTCGGCCTGGAGTACCGGCCGGACGGGCCGAGCGCGGACAGCTTCGGATGGCTCCCCAGCAAGGAGAACGCGTGAAGAACATCGGTTTCATCGGCCTCGGCGTCATGGGCGGCCCGATGGCGGCCAACCTGGCGCGGGCCGGTCACGCCGTCGTCGGCCACGACCTGGGCGCCGACCGCGTCGAGCGGCTGGTGGCGGCGGGCGGCCGCGGTGCGGCCGACCTGGCCGGCGCCGTCGCGGACGCCGACGTGGTCATCACCATGCTCCCCGACTCGCCGGACGTCGAGGCGGTCGCGCTCGGCCCGGACGGCGTCCTGCGGCACGTTCAGCCGGGCACGCTCTACATCGACATGAGCACGGTGCGGCCGGAGACGGCCCGCCGGCTCGCGCGGGCGGGCGCCGCCGCCGGCGTACGGGTACTGGACGCGCCGGTCAGCGGTGGCGAGCCGGGAGCCGTCGAAGGACGACTGTCGATCATGGTGGGCGGCGGGGCGGCGGACTTCGCCGCCGCGGCGCCCCTGTTCGAGGTGCTCGGCACCACGGTCGCCCACGTCGGGCCCGCGGGCGCCGGCCAGACGGTCAAGGCCGCCAACCAGCTCGTGGTCGGCGGCGTGTACGCGCTGGTCGCCGAGGCGCTCGTGCTGCTGGAGGTCTCCGGCGTCGACGGCCGTACCGGCCTGGACGTGCTCGCGGGCGGGCTGGCGGGCAGCCGCGTCCTCGACCTCAAACGCGAGTCGATGGTGAAGCGGGAGTTCACCCCCGGCTTCCGCGTCGACCTGCACCACAAGGACATGGGCATCGCCCTCGCGGCCGCCCGCGAGGCGGACGTGGCCCTGCCGATGACCGGGCTGGTCGCCCAGCTCATCGCCGCCGCCCGCTCTCAGGGCCACGGCTCGCTCGACCACTCGGCCCTGCTCAAGGTGGTCGAGAACATCTCCGGGAAGGACCGGGCGTGAACACGATCCCCTGTATGGAGGCGGCCGTCCGTGTCCTGGAGTCCGAGGGCGTCGACACGGTCTTCGGCATCCCCGGAGCGGCGATCCTGCCGTTCTACGCCGCGCTGCGCGCCAGCCGGATCCGGCACGTCACCGTGCGGCACGAGGAGGGCGGCACGCACGCCGCCGACGGGTGGGCCCGCGCCACCGGCAACGTGGGTGTCTGCGTCGGCACGTCCGGCCCGGCGGGCACCAACATGATCACCGGCCTGTACACCGCGCTCGCCGACTCGGTCCCGATCGTCTGCGTCACCGGCCAGGCGCCGCGAGCCAAGCTGCACCAGGAGGCGTTCCAGGCGGTCGACATCGTCGAGATCGCGCGGCCGGTGTGCAAGTGGGCGGTCCAGCTGAAGGAGCCGGCCCAGGCGCCGTGGGTGTTCCGCGAGGCGTTCCGCGTGGCGCGCTCGGGCCGCCCGGGTCCCGTCCTGATCGACCTGCCCGTGGACGTCCAGCGCGGCGAGTGCCGCTACGACCCGGCCCTCGACGGCCCCCTGCCGGTGGAGGTCCCCGCGCCACGGCCCGAGCCGGTGCGGGCGGCGGTGGAGATGCTGCTCGCCGCCGAGCGGCCGCTCATCCTCGCCGGCGGCGGCGTCATCGTCGCGGGAGCGGACGCCGAACTGCGGGCGCTGGCCGAGTACCTCCAGATCCCGGTGCAGGTCACCCTGATGGGCAAGGGCGCCTTCCCCGAGGACCATCCGCTGTTCGCCGGGATGGCCGGCATCCAGACCCAGACCCGGTGGGGCAACGCGGCGTTCCTGGAGTCCGACATGGTCCTGGCGGTCGGGGCACGGTTCGGCGACCGGCACACCGGTGACCTGGAGACGTACCGGCGCGGCCGGCGCTTCATCCACGTCGACATCGAGCCGACGCAGATCGGCCGGGTGTTCGAGCCGGACCTGGGCGTCGTCGGGCACGCCCGGCCGGCGCTCGCGTCGCTGCTGGACCAGGCGCGCGCGGTGGGTCCGGCCCGGCCGGCGGGGGAGTGGGCGGACCGGGTCGCCGAACTGCGCGCCGCCCTGCCGCGACGCGACGACTTCGACGACGTCCCGATCAAGCCGCCGCGCGTCTTCCGTGAACTCAACGACTTCTTCGGCCCGGACACCACGTTCGTCACCGCGATCGGGCTGTACCAGATCTGGTCGGGCCAGTTCCAGCGCACGTACCTGCCGCGACGCTACCTCGTGTGCGGGCAGGCCGGGCCGCTCGGCTGGGAGGTGCCGGCGGCGATGGGCGTCAAGTGCGCGCACCCGGACCGTACGGTCGTGGCGGTCGCGGGCGACTACTCCTTCCAGTTCCTGATGGAGGAGATCGCGGTCGCGGCGCAGTACCGGATCCCCTTCGTCGTCGTCATGATCAACAACGAGTACCTCGGGCTGATCCGCCAGGCGGAGCTCCCGTACGACATGAATTACGCCGTCGACCTGCACTACGGCGAGGGCGGCGTCGACCACGTCAAGCTCATGGACGCGTTCGGCTGCCCGGCGCGCCGGGTCGAGCGCCCGGACGACCTCCGCGGGGCGCTCGCGTGGGCGGCCGAGGAGAGCGAACGGGCGCGGCTGCCGGTGCTCGTCGAGGTCATGGTCGAGCGCGAGGCGAACGCGGCGATGGGCGCGTCGCTGGACGCGATCACGGAGTACGAGCCGGTCCCCGAGCCCGCGCTTTTTGTCGGCCAATGAGTGCATACAGTATGCGGAGAACATGATGGCTCTGAGCATCAAGCCCGGAACGGGGTGGGCCGACGCGTACCGGCGCTGCCAGGCGGCCGCGCCCGAGGCGTTCGACGACGACCGCGTGCGCAACCGCTGGGGCGGCCGGTGGCGACGTGACGGGGAGCCGGCGCCCGCCACGTCGCCGGTGGACGGCACGCCGATCGCCGGCCCGCCGCTGCTGCCGGCAGCGGGCGCCGCTGCCGCCGTACGCGCCGCGCTTGACCGGCACCGGGAGTGGCGGCACGCGCCGCTGGCCGAGCGCAGGGCGCGGGTCGGCGCGGCCCTCGACGCCCTGGCCGCGCACCGCGACCTGCTCGCGCTGCTCCTGGTGTGGGAGATCGGCAAGCCGTGGCGGCTCGCCACCGCAGACGTCGACCGCGCCGTCGACGGCGTGCGCTGGTACGTCGAGGAGATCGACCGGATGATCGCCGGCCGCCGCCCGCTCGAGGGGCCGGTCAGCAACATCGCGAGCTGGAACTATCCGATGAGCGTGCTCATGCACGCCATGCTCGTGCAGGTGCTGGCGGGCAACGCGGCGATCGCCAAGACGCCCACCGACGGCGGTCTCGCCTGCCTCACCCTCGCGTGCGCCCTGGCCGCGAGCGAGGGGCTGCCGGTCACCCTCGTCAGCGGGGCCGGCCGCGAGCTGTCGGCGGCCCTGGTCCGCGCGCCGGAGATCGGCTGCGTCTCCTTCGTCGGCGGCCGGGACACCGGCGCGCACGTGGCCGCGGCCGTCGCCGACCTCGGCAAGCGGCACGTCCTCGAACAGGAGGGCCTCAACTGCTGGGGCGTGTGGGAGTACTCCGACTGGCCGCGCCTGGCCGGGCAGATCCGCAGGACGTTCGAGTACGCCAAGCAGCGCTGCACGGCGTACCCGCGGTTCGTCGTGCAGCGCTCCCTGTTCGACCGGTTCCTCGCGGCGTACCTGCCGGCCGTCGGCCAGGTACGGTTCGGTCACCCGCTGGCCGTGGACGACCCGGACGACCCGCTGCCCGAACTGGACTTCGGGCCTCTCATCAACGATGCCAAGGCCAAGGAACTGGCCGGCCAGGTGGACGAGGCGATCGCGCGCGGCGGAGTGCCGCTCCACCGCGGTACGCCGGCGGACGGCCGGTTCCTGCCCGGCCAGGACACGTCGGCGTACTTCGCGCCGGTGACGATCCTGGGGCCGCCGCCCTCCTCACCGCTGCACCACGCCGAGCCGTTCGGCCCGGTCGACACGATCGTGCTGGTCGACACCGAGGCGGAGCTGCTGGCCGCGATGAACGCCTCCAACGGCGCGCTCGTGGCGAGCGTCTCCTGCGACGACGAGGCGACGGCGCGGCGTCTCGCCGCCGAGGTGCGCGCGTTCAAGGTCGGCATCGGCGAGCCGCGCTCGCGCGGCGACCGCGACGAGCTGTTCGGCGGGCTGGGCGCCTCGTGGCACGGGGCGTTCGTGGGCGGCGAACTGCTCGTCCGCGCGGTCACCGAGGGCCCGGCCGACGAGCGCCTGCCCGGCAACTTCCTCACGTACACGCTCCAGCCCGGATGAGACGGGACGACGGATGGTCCGGCCGGCCGGACCATCCGTGTGCTCACGTGAGTCCGGAGTGCCGTCGCCACCAGTCGGGACGGCGGGAGTCGGCGAGCCACTGGTCGGTGGCGCGCAGCACCGTGGTGAGCGCGTCCAGCGCGGCCACCGGGCCGCCGGATCGCCACCGGGTCTCCACGATCGTGTGCCGGTCATGGGGGCTGTCGCAGCGGCAGGCGACCGTCAGCGAGGCCTCGATACGGCAGTGGCCGGGGAAGTAGTCGGCGTTCTCCATCCGGACCGCGACCTCCAGCCAGTCGTCGCCGGCCTCCTCGTAGGTGTGGGAGTCGTAGATGCTGTGCGCGGGCGGGTGCCACATCCACTGACCGGGCCGCGGTCCGCCACCGGGTCCCGGATCGGGCCGGGGCGAGGGGTGTCGCGTGTGCCACTGGCCGGCGAGCGTGAGGAACCGCGTGCGGATGTCCGGGTCGTCCCACGCGGCGCCGAAGATCTCCCGGAGGGGCAGCGCCCGCGGCCATATCCACACCGCAAGGGAGTGTTCCTCGGGTGGGTTCCGCACCGTGTCATCATCCCGCGCGACGCCCGTACCGTGCACCGCTGCGAATGCAACGAAATCACGACATTTCCGGCCGCGTGCGGCCGACGGCTCCAGGCCGTCTCTGAGCGCGACCGGCCGAGCAGGGTCGGCTGGAGCAGCGTGGTGATGCACGCGCGGCCGGACGGCGCGGCTCGTGTACGTTCCGCGATCCGCGTCCGGGGCTCGCCCGCACGCACGACCCGTACGTCGGCCGAGCGGCGGACGGGCGGGCGAGCCGACGCGGCGTGAGTACACCCGCTTCAGACGCGGTCACCGGCGACGCCCGGTCAGAGACCGCCCGGGAACCCGCCGCCGGACGGCGCGGGGTTCCCGGGCGGGTCTGTCAGGAGCGGGTGCCCGCGGCGGCGAGGCCGGGCGGGGCGGCGGCGATCGCCTCGTGGATCGCGTCGGCGAGCGCCAGCGCCGCCTCCTCGGTCAGCTCGACCGCGACCCGGGCGGACGGTCCCCGCGCCGGGTCGATGAAGTCGATGTTGACTGAATGGTCCTGCTGCAGGTGGACGGGGTGGTCGACGTACACGGCGGCCTCTTTGAGGCTGATCCAGCCCATCTTGGCCTTACCGCTGCCGCTGATCTCGATCTTGTGGGTCTGGTAGGTGCACATGGTCCCCGCCTCAGAGGTAGCGGCCGAAGAAGTCGAAGATCTTGCCCCAGCCGTCCACGGCGGCCTCCACCCGGTACGCCGGGCGGTCGACGGCGAAGAACGCGTGCCCGGCGTTCTCGTAGGTGTGGAACTCGTGCTCCTTGCCGAGCCGGTCCAGTTCGGCGGACAGCTCCGCGGTCTCCGCGGGGGAGGGGAACTTGTCCTCGGCGCCGAACAGGCCGAGCAGCGGGCAGGACAGCTGCGGTGCCAGGCCCAGGATCGGCTTCATGGTCGGGGGCATGCCGGCCGGCGGGTCGTTGACGACGAAGGCGCCGTAGCAGTCCACCGCGGCGTCGATCCGCAGCGAGCACGCGGACAGGAAGGTCTGCCGGCCGCCGGAGCAGTGCCCGATCACGCCGATCTTGCCGTTCGCGCCCTCCAGGGAGTTGAGGTGCTTGGCGGCGCCGTCGACGTCGCCGACCAGCCGCTCGTCCGGCACGCCGCCGGCCGCGCGGACGGTCGCCGCGGCGTCGTCCGGGTCCGCGCCCGGAGCCTCGCGCGAGTACAAGTTCGGGCAGAGCGCGGCGTAACCGTGCGCGGCGAACTTGCGCACCATCTCCTTGGTGGCCTCGTCGTAGCCGGGCATGTGGTGGATGACGACGACACCGCCCCGTGGCTCGTCGCCCAGCGGCCGGGCGAGGTACGCCTCGATCTCGTCGTCGTTGTGCCCCTTGATGGTGACGGTCTCGGCCCTGAGCGCGTCGCTCATACTTTCTCCTCAACATGGACATATCGGGTGCCGCGCAGGAGCGAGGCCAGCGCGGCGATCGCCGCCATGACGGCGGCGGCGGTGAACACGAGCACCAGACCATGATGGAACGGCCCGGAGACGAGTTCGGGGAAGAACGATTTTCCGGTGAGCGTCGCCCGGTTGGCGGCGGGAAGCCCGTCCAGCAGGCCGTTCGACCCGAGCAGGTGGCCGATCGGGTTGTCGCCCAGGAACGCCGCGAACAGCGTACTGACCGGCGGCAGGGTGGCCACGCGCGTGGCGTCGCCCGCGGGCACCGACTGGGCCTGCAGCCCGGCCGACAGGGTGTGCGGCAGCGAGTTCGCCAGGCCCGCGATCATCAGGGAGAAGAACACCCCGATCGACAGCGCGGTTCCGGAGTTCTGGAACGTCGCCCGCATCCCGGACGCCACGCCGCGTTGGTCGGGCGGCACGCTGCTCATGACCGCCGAGGTGTTCGGCGCCGAGAACATGCCCTGCCCGAAGCCGCTGGCGAACAGCAGGGCCGCGAACGCCCAGAACGAGAAGTCGACCGGCAGGGACAGCAGCCCGACGAACGCCGCGCAGACCACGGCGAGGCCGCCGGTGGAGAACAGCCGGGCGCCGAACCGGTCCGACAGGTAGCCCGAGATCGGGCCCGCCACGAGGAAACCGGCGGTCAGCGGGAGCATGTAGATGCCCGCCCACAGCGGCGTGCGCTCGTAGTCGTAGCCGTGCAGCGGCAGCCAGATGCCCTGCAGCCAGATGATCAGCATGAACTGCATGCCGCCCCGCGCGATCGCGGTGAGCAGCGCCGCGAGGTTGCCGGCCGCGAACGCCCGGATCCGGAACAGCCCGAGGCGCAGCATCGGCTCGGCGACCCGCGTCTCCACGACGCAGAACGCCGCCAGCAGCAGTACGCCGCCGCACAACCCGCCGAGCACCCGGGGGTTGGCCCACCCGGTCGCGTGCCCGCCGTACGGCTGGATCCCGTACGTGATCGAGGCGAGCAGGACCAGCGCCCCGCACACGAAGGTGAGGTTGCCGAGCCAGTCGATCCGCGCCGCGCGCGGCGAGCCGACCTCGCGCAGGCTGCGGTAGGACCAGAGGGTGCCGAAGACGCCGATCGGCACGCTGACCCAGAACACCGCGCGCCAGTCGATCTCGGCGAGCAGCCCGCCGGCCAGCAGCCCGAGGAACTGCCCGGCCAGCGCGGTGATCTGGTTGATGCCGAGCGCCATGCCGCGCTGTTCGAGCGGGAACGCGTCGGTGAGGATGGCCGCGGAGTTGGCCGTCAGCATCGCTCCGCCGACGCCCTGGACGACGCGCCACCCGATCAGCCACAGCGCCCCCGACCCGCCGCGGAAGGGGTCGACCGACAGCGCCAGCGAGGCCACCGCGAAGATCATGAAGCCGAGGTTGTAGAGGCGGACGCGGCCGAACATGTCGCCGAGCCGCCCGAGCGCCACGACGAGTACGGCCGCGACGAGCAGGTAGCCGAGGATCATCCACAGCAGATAGCCGATGTTGGCGGGGGAGAGCGGGTCCAGCCCGATGCCCCGGAAGATCGCCGGCATCGAGATGATCACGATGGAGCCGTCCACCGAGGCCATGAGCACGCCGAGCGTGGTGTTGGAAAGGGCCGTCCACTTGTACCGGTCGCCGTGCGTCACAGGCTGTCCGCCAGCCGGTCGAGCAGGGGGACGCACTCGATCAGGCGGCGTCGCTCCTCGGGGCTGAACCCCTCCGTGAGCGCCCGGCTCAGGCGGCGCACGCTCGCCGAACGCCGGTCGAGCAGGATCCCGCGGCCGTCCTCGGTGATCGACATCGACACGCGGCGCCCGTCGTCCGGGTCGGGCATCCGCGCCACGAGGCCGCGCTGTTCGAGCGCCGCCAGCGTGGTTCCCATCGCCTGGGGCCGCACCCGTTCTCCGCCCGCGAGCGCGCCGGGTGTCGCGGGGCCGTCCCGGTCGAGCCGCGACAGCACCGACACCTCCGACAGGGTCAGCTCTCCGGGCTCGTGCGCCTGCCGCAGCCGCCGTACGACCCGGCCGAGGGCGACACGCAGATCGGAGGCCGCACGGTCCTCATCCGCCTCGTTCACCACAATTCGTAAACTAAGACTTATAAGGCTGTATGTACAAATCGGGCGGGTGGCGTCAGGAGGCGGTTCGCCGCTCCAGGGCCGAGAGGCTGCGGATGAGGTCGCCGACCCGGACGATGCCCAGGCAGCGGCCGACCTCGTCGACGACCACCAGGTCGTCGTACACCCGCGACGTGTCGTCGCCGGCGGCGCGCAGCGCGGCGATCGCCGGTACGGTGCGCGGCACCGGCCGGGGCTGATCGGCCAGGCGCGCGGCGGGCTTGTGCGAGTGCAGGGCGTGGCCGTACGCCCCGGCGAGCTTGAGCAGGAACCGCGTCCGGTCGACCGTGTACCGCGGCCGCTGCGCCGGATCCACCAGGACCACGCTGGTCGTCGTGGGTTCGGCGTTGAAGGCGGAGAAGACCTCATCCGCGGTCACGGTGTCGGCCATGACGGCCGCGGGCAGCATGAACTCCGTCACGCGCGGGCCGAGCCGGTCGGTCTCGCGCGGGCCCAGGCGCACCGTCACGGGCATGCCCGGCCGCCAGTCCGGCGCGGCGAGCAGCGGTCCCTGGGCCAGCCGTACGCCGAGGCCGCGCAGCTTGACCAGCTGCTCGTCGTGGACGACGCCGGGGGCGAGCACGTGGCCGCCCGTACGACGGCCCAGCGAGACCAGGGCGTCGACGAGGGCCGCGCGCCGGGGATCCGCCGACGCGCGCCGGGCCAGTTCGGGGTCGAGCGCGAGTACGGACGGCGCGACCTCGGCGAGGAAGCGCGCCGGCAGGTCGGCCGCGCGTTCGATCGCGATGAGGTAGCCCGTGGCCCGCAGCCGGCCGAGCCGTGCGACGGCCTCCTGCGGCGGCATGCCGGCGAACAGGCCGCTCACCGAAATGATCACGCCGCTCGGCCGGCGGCCCATGCTCATGAACGTCTGGTGCAGGCGGTCAATGCCGCGGTCGTCGGTGAGCGTGGCGGCGCGCAGGGCCACGTGGAGCGGCAGCAGGGTCTCGCGCTGCGTGGTGGCGTTGGCGGCGAGGATCGCCCGGTCGACGTCGGACTCCAGATCGGTGACCCGGCCGGCGGGCGCGGGTGCGCTCACCGCCACGACGGTGCCGGTCTCCAGGTCCATGACGGGGTGGAGCGCGAGGTTCGGGGACGGAGGCGGCGCGGCGTGACCACCGGTGCCGCGTCGCGCGAAGGCGCCCTCCGCCCCGCGCGAATAGGCGGCGTACTCCGTCACAGGGCCTCCTTCGTCGGTCCTGTGACCAAGGTGCTGTGCCTTTTGGCTCCCTCGCTTCGCTCGGTCACAGGCACTCCTTCGTCGGCCCTGTGACCAAAGGTGCTGTGCCTTTTGGCTCCCTCGCTTCGCTCGGTCACGTACTGATTCTGCGTGACGTTATGAGCGAATTGTCAGTGTTGGTGGACTGTTCACCGGCATTTCGGGTGTTCGCCGCCGCTGAGACCGGCGGGTCGCTAGTACCAGCTGATGCTCAGGACGGCGATGAGGTAGGTGATGCAGGCGATGGCCGCGAGGCCCGCCAGCACCCAGATCTCCGCGCCCCGCAGCGCCTGCACGATGAGCGCCGCCACGATCACCGCCACCAGCACGTCGCAGGTCGCCGCCGCGGCACGCGTGTGTCCGCCGCCACGGCCGCCGGCCGCGCCGAACGTGTCGTGCGATCCGCCGGACGCCTCGCCGCCCCTCGCCCCGAGGAGCAGGGCGTACGCCAGCAGGACGGCGGCGGCCACCAGCCCCGTCTCGGTCTGCCCGCGGAGTGCCACGGTTGCCCCGACCGCCACACCCGCGGCCACGGCGAGAACGGGCGCGATCCAGCGGTGCGCGCGCCGTCGTTCGGGAGCGATCCACATGCCCGGAGTCCTCCCACCCTGCCGGGAAAGCCAAACCGTCCTGAACTCCAACCGAGATCATCATTTGGCTTTCGCAGGGCAAAGGCGGAGGGGCCGGGAGGCTCAGCTCCGCGGCCGGGCGGGACGGCTCTCCGGGCGGTTCCCGTCCGCGGCGGGAGGCACCGCGCCGGCGCTCGCGCGCCGTCCGCGCGCCGCGCGCCGGGCCGAGACCACGGCCGCCGCGGCGCCGGCGATCACGACCACGAGGAGGCCCACGACGAACCACAGGTACGCGGGGACGCCGAGGAACGTGACGAGACCGCCGTCGACGTCCATCACCTCCCGGTACGGCGTGTCGGCCGTGTAGCCGAGCCGGAGATCGTCGGTGAAGGCGGACGGCGGGATGCCGTGCCGTACCACCTCGGTGAGGAAGGCACCGTCCCCGACCATCGCGCGCAGCCCCGGCGAGGCGACCATCGAGGGCGTCACCCGGCCCGCGTACGTGGTGAGCATGCCGCCCTCGAGCCCCGACACCGAGACGCGGTGCGGCGCGAGGACGTACAGGTGCACGGACTGCGGCGACGTGGCCAGCCGGGACAGCCGGATCGGATAGATCGGGGCATCGCTGGCGAAGGTCACGCGCAGGGGATCCAGCGCACCGGTGAGACGGCCCTGCCGCGGTGCGAGCTTGATCGCGGTGTAGGTCCAGTGCCGCGCGACGTACGGCTTCAGTGCCTCGGCCAGGCGCCCGGGGAGGCGGTAACCGTGCGCGGTCAGCCACGAGGCCAGTGCCCTCGAGTCGCCGGCGGACAGCGTGGTCACCTCGAACGGGCCGAGCCGCTGCCGGTCGAGCACCCCGACCCCGTCACCCCTCCTCGGCGCCGCGGCGCCGACCATCGTGTCGCCGCCGAGGCGCGGCAGCCACCGCCGGTGCCGGACGACGGCCGGCTCGGTCAGCCGGTCCAGCTGGTCGAACCAGGCGCTGTCGCCGAGCGTCACCCGCGCCCGCGCCGGCGTCGGCATCAGCCACGCGGCGTCCCGGGCCTGCGAGCGCACCGACAGCCGCATGACGATCTCCTCCTGCCCGCCGTCGTAGCGGACGATGGAGGTCTCGTCCGCCACGTTCACTCCGGACCTGGTAGAGGTCACGAGCGCGCCGCAGCCGCAGGCCCACGACGGGCGCATGAGTGAGAGACCGGCGGCGGCGACGGCCAGCACGAGGGCGAGACGAGCGAGATGCCTGATGCGCATGTCCCTCAGACGCCGGTCCGTGCCGGGTCGTTGCGGGACACGGATCACGGTTCGGACTCGGCCGGGCCGGCGCGCCCGGCACCGGCGTGGTGACTCACTCGACGGTCTCGATCCGCTTCCGCAGCTGCTCGCGCCTGGCCTCCAGGGAGTCGACGAGCGCCTCCTGCTCTTCGGCCGCGGTGATCAGCGCGGCACGCTCGGCCTCGTCGGTCGGGTCGAACCACCGCTCGCCGATCTGCCGTCGGAGCTCCGCCGCCGACTCCCGCAGCCGCGCGATCTCGGCCTCGACGAGCTCCAGTTCGCGCCGGAGGCTCGCAGACGTCGTACGGTCATCGCGTCCGGCCATGACGGACCCCCTCTCCCGGCCGGCGGAACCCCCTCAACGGACGCGTTCCCCCGATGCGCGGCGCCACACGTCAGGTACGCCCCCGGGGCAGGACCGCCACCGGGCACGGAGCGGCGCGCACCACCTTGAACGCCGTCTCGCCGAGGAACACCCGGTGCACCGGGGCGTCCTCGCTGCTGGCGCAGACCAGCAGGTCGCCCTGGCTCCAGTCGAGGTCCGCCACGGCCGCCGCCACGTCGTCGCCCGTGCCGACGGCGGCCTGGACCTCGCCGGGATCCAGCCCGTGGCTCTCGGAGGCCGTCCTGATCGCCAGCGCCAGGTCGTCGCGCAGCGGGTCCTCGTCCGCGCCGTCGAGCGCCAGCGTGACCAGCCGCAGCGGCACGCCCAGCCGCGCCGCTGCGGACGCGGCCGCCGTGACCGCCTCGTCGCACTGCGGGCGGCGGACGTACGCCACGGTGATCCGCTCGGGCGCGCCGGACGGCGTGTGTCCCTGGGGCGTGAGCAGCACCGCCTGGGTCGCGGCGTGCAGCAGGTGGTCGGCGGTGCCGCCCAGGTTGATCCGCCCGTGCGCTCCGCCCGGCGGCGAGCCGATCACGATCAGATCGGCGCCGGTCCGGCTCGCCAGCACCGACAGTCCGCGGCTCGCGCCGCGGCTCTCGTGCGTCACGAGGTCGGCCGGGAACTCCTCGAGCAGGGCGGCGGCGTGCGCGAGCGCCGCCTGCGCCTCGACCACCGAGGCGGCGCGCTCCGGCGAGTGCACCACGGCCACCGTGAGCCGCGCACCGGTCACCTCCGCGATGCTCCGCGCGAGCGCCAGCGCCTCGCGGCCCCCCGCGTCATCGACATACCCCGCCAGCACGTGGTCCCGGATCACGACTCGAACATTCCCCCGCAAGCCGGGATGACGCGGGCCGCGGTGGCCTCATCCGGCACGTGTGTCCGACGGGTGTTCGTGACCGGTCGTCGTCTCCCGTAGACTGACGCCATGCTTGCGAGCTGATCAGGCGCTCCCAGGGCGCGGCCGGGCCGCAGAGGCCACGGGCGGCGCCCTTTTCGACGTCCGCAGTCGCCCCAGCCCGCCCCCCAGGAGCGTTTCCACCGTGATCACTGCCCAAGGCATCGAACTGCGAGCCGGCGCCCGCCTGCTCCTCGAAGGCGCCTCGTTCCGCGTCAACCCCGGCGACCGGGTCGGCCTCGTCGGCCGCAACGGAGCCGGCAAGACCACCCTCACGCGCGTGCTCGCCGGTGAGGGGCTGCCCGCGTCGGGCCAGGTGACCCGCTCGGGCACGGTCGGCTACCTGCCGCAGGACCCGCGCACCGGCGACCTCGAGGTCCTCGCCCGCGACCGCATCCTGTCCGCGCGGGGCCTGGACGAGGTGATCCGGCAGATGCGGGAGGCCGAGGAGCGCATGGCGACCGCCGACGGCGCCGAGCGCGACAAGGCCGTCCGCCGCTACGGCCGGCTGGAGGATCGGCTGCACGTCCTCGGCGGCTACGCCGCCGACGCCGAGGCCGCCTCCATCGCCTCCAGCCTCAACCTGCCCGACCGTGTGCTCGGCCAGCCGCTGCGCACCCTGTCCGGCGGCCAGCGGCGCCGCGTCGAGCTGGCCCGCATCCTGTTCTCCGGCGCCGACACGCTGCTCCTCGACGAGCCGACGAACCATCTCGACGCCGACTCGATCAGCTGGCTGCGCGACTTCCTCAAGAGCCACCAGGGCGGCCTGATCGTGATCAGCCACGACGTCGGGCTGCTCGACGTGGTCGTCAACAAGGTGTTCCACCTCGACGCGAACCGCAATGTGATCGACATCTACAACGTGGGCTGGAAGAAGTACCTCGCCCAGCGGGAGACCGACGAGCGGCGCCGCCGGCGGGAGCGCGCCAACGCCGAGCGCCAGGCGAGCACCCTGCAGACCCAGGCCGACAAGATGCGCGCCAAGGCCACGAAGGCCAAGGCCGCCCAGCAGATGGAGCGGCGGGCGCAGCGCCTGCTCGCGGGCGTCGAGGACGAGCGGAGGGCGGACAAAGTCGCCAAGATTCGCTTCCCCGCACCCGCTCCGTGTGGCAAAACGCCGCTCATGGCGCGAGCTTTGTCGAAATCGTACGGTTCGTTGGAAGTCTTCACGGATGTCGATTTGGCCGTTGATCGAGGCAGCCGCGTGGTGGTCCTCGGCCTGAACGGAGCGGGCAAAACGACGCTTCTGCGCCTGCTCGCCGGCGTCGAGAAGGCCGACACGGGGGAGCGGGTCGACGGGCACGGTCTGCGGCTCGGCTACTACGCCCAGGAGCACGAGACGCTCGACCTGGACCGCACGGTCCTGGAGAACATGCGCTCGGCGGCACCCGACCTGCCGGAGGTCGAGGTGCGCAAGATCCTGGGCTCGTTCCTGTTCGCCGGTGACGACGTCGACAAGCCCGCGCGCGTGCTGTCCGGCGGGGAGAAGACGCGCCTCGCCCTCGCGACGCTCGTGGTCTCCAGCGCCAACGTCCTGCTCCTCGACGAGCCCACCAACAACCTCGATCCGGCGAGCCGGGAGGAGATCCTCGCGGCCCTCCGTTCGTACGCGGGAGCCATCGTTCTTGTGACTCACGATGAGGGTGCGGTGGAGGCGCTCCAACCGGAAAGAGTGATCTTGCTTCCTGATGGTGTCGAAGATATTTGGAGTGACGAATTTTCCGATCTCGTGGCACTTGCCTGACCTGCGACGCAACCTGTACGCAAGGAAGCAGATCTTTTCTGGCGTAGTGGGTAGCCGATCGCGCGTGAATGTCTGATCATGGCGGGGGATAACGCAGCGGTCACCACATCACTACGGGAGGTACTCGTGGCCGAGACCCTAAAGAAGGGCACCCGCGTGACCGGTGCCGAGAGAGACAAGTTGGCAGAGCAGCTGAAGAAACGCTACGACTCCGGTGAGAGCATCCGCGCACTGGCCGCCGCGACCGGCCGGTCGTACGGCTTCATTCACCGGATCCTCACCGAGTCCGGCGTGAACCTGCGCGGTCGAGGTGGAGCGACCCGTGGAAAGAAGGCCTGAGAAGCCGTCGTGCAGCCCTGACGGTTTCACGAGCCGTCTCTGACGCCTGCTCCCCTCTGCTCCGTGCGCCGTACCGTCTGACGCTCGTCGTGCCCGACCCGTTAAGGTCGGGCACGACGGCGGCCCGATCCGCCCTTGGGGCGGACCAGGAAAGGACGGTCATGGCGGACGGCTCTATCACTCATGCCGAATTCGAGCAGGCGGGCCTGCGTCTCGCCGTCGAGGGAGCCGTGGCCACGATCACGCTGGCCCGGCCCGAGCGGCGCAACGCGCTGACGTTCAGCACGTGGCGCACGCTGGCCCGGATCGGAGACACGCTCCCGGACGGCGTGCGGGTCGTCGTCGTACGGGGGGAGGGGCCGGCGTTCTCGGCCGGCATCGACCTGCGCCTGTTCACCGCGGAGGGCGTCCCGGGGGAGGACGCCCTCGCTCCGCGCGACGAGGAGTTCATCCACGGGCTGCAGGCCGGCTACCTGTGGCTGCGCCGGCCCGACATCGTCTCCATCGCGGCGGTGCACGGCCACGCCATCGGAGGGGGCTTCCAGCTCGCCCTGGCCTGTGACCTGCGGGTCGTGGCCGACGACGTCAAGTTCGCGATGAAGGAGCCGGCGCTCGGCATCGTGCCCGACCTGACCGGCACCAAGCCGCTCGTCGACATCGTCGGCGTGCCGCGGGCGCTGGAGCTCTGCCTGACCGCGCGCACCGTGTTCGCCGACGAGGCCGCCCGGCTCGGGCTCGCCGAGCTGGTGGTGCCCGTCGCCGACCTGGGCAAGGCGGTGGACGATCTCGTCGCGGCGATCCTGGCCGTACGGCCCACGACCGCGGTGGCGACCAAGCGCCTGCTGCGCGCAGCCCCGGGCAACACGCTGGAGGAGCAGTCCGCGGCCGAGCGCCGTGAGCAGGTCGCCCTGCTGCGCGAGCTCGCCGGCGAGCGGTCTTCCTGATCTCCCGCGCCGGTTCGGCCGGCCCCGCACGGGACGTGGATCCGGTTCACGCCCGGGTAGGGGCATGGCATGAGCCGGATTCGGGGGAGATGACGATGACGAAGAAGAAGCCTCACAAGGGCGACGAGGTCTCCTGGCGCAGCCACGGAAGCGAGACCCACGGCAAGGTCGAGCGGGAGATCACCGAACGCACCGAGGCGGCGGGACGCACCGTCGACGCCTCACCGGACGACCCGCAGTACGAGGTCCGCAGCGACAGGTCCGGCCGCACGGCGGTGCACCGGCCGGACGCGCTTCGCGAGAAGAAGAAGCACTGACGGAGGCCGCGGACGCCCCTGGTCCGCGTCGCCTTCCCTCACCAGCGGCCTACCTGCGGCGATGCGGGCGGCCGGTGCGATAGTGGCGAGTAGGCGGGGTGCGAGTCGTTCGCGCGCGAACGGCGCCCGTGAGAAGGGGGCCCCATGAAAGCGGTGGTCTATCACGGCCCGAGGGACGTCCGGGTGGATCAGGTGGCCGATCCGGTGATCGAGGCGCCGACGGACGTGCTGATCAGGGTCACGACGACGAACATCTGCGGCTCCGACCTCCACATGTACGAGGGCCGGACGAGCATCGAACCCGGGCGCGTGCTGGGGCACGAGAACCTCGGCGAGGTGATCGAGGTCGGCGCGGCCGTCGAGCGCGTACGTGTGGGGGACCGGGTGTGCGTGCCGTTCAACGTCAGCTGCGGCTACTGCAAGAACTGCGAGCGCGGGCTGACGGCGTTCTGCCTGACGACGAATCCGCCGTCCGCGGGCGCGGCCTTCGGGTTCGCCGGCATGGGTCCCTACAGCGGCGGCCAGGCGGAGTATCTGCGTGTCCCGCACGGTGACTTCATGTGCCTCGAACTGCCGCCGGAGAGACCCGACAAGGAGATCGACTATGTGATGTGCGCGGACATCTTCCCCACGGGCTACCACGTGACCGAGCTCGCGGGCCTCCGGCCGGGCGAGTCCGTCGTCGTCTACGGGGCGGGGCCGGTCGGGCTCATGGCGGCCTACTCCGCGATCATCAAGGGAGCGGGCCGCGTGCTGGTGGTCGACCTGCATCCGGACCGGCTACGGCTCGCGGAGGAGATCGGGGCGATCCCGATCGACTACAGCGAGGCGTCGGCGGTCGAGCAGGTGCTCGACCTGACCGGCGGCGAGGGCGCCGACCGCGGCTGCGAGTGCGTCGGGTTCCAGGCGCACGACGTCGCCTGCGTCGAGCATCCCAGCATCACCTTGAACAATCTGATCGCCTCGGTGCGGCCCACCGGCACGATCGCGGTCGTCGGCGTCTTCGTCCGCGAGGATCCGCAGGCGCCGGATCTCCTTTACCGGCGCGGGAAGATCGTCTTCGACTTCGGCGAGTTCTGGTTCAAGGGCCAGACGATGGCCACGGGCCAGTGCAACGTCAAGGCCTACAACCGCCGGCTGCGCGACCTGATCGCCGACGGCAAGGCCAGCCCGTCCTTCGTGGTGTCCCACGAACTGCCGCTCGATGAGGCGCCGGAGGGCTACCAGCAGTTCGATGTCCGGAAGAGCGGCTGGACGAAGGTCGTCCTGCACCCGTGAATGCGAGTCTGAGGGTATGGCCGTCCGTTGTCTGATCGTCGACGACAACGAGCGCTTCCTCCAAGTCGCTCGCGATCTGCTCAAGCGCGACGGAATCGCCGTCGTCGGCGTCGCCACCACCTCGGCCGAGGCGTTCCGCCAGGCCGAGCGGCTCCGTCCCGACGTCGCGCTCGTCGACATCATGCTCGGCGAGGAACACGGCTTCGACCTCGCGGACGCACTGGCGCAGGCCCCGGAACCGCCCCACGTGATCCTGATCTCCACCTACGTGGAGACGGACTTCGCCGAACTGATCGCGGCCAGCCCGGCGATCGGCTTCCTGTCTAAGACCCGCCTGTCCGGCAGCGCCATCCGCACCCTGCTCACGAACGCCGGAGCAGGAAGCGTCTAGTCCACGGGGACGCCGGACACGTCGCGGCAGTAGTCGAGGAGACGGTCCTGCAGTTCGGTGTCACGCGCGGACGGATGCAGGTCCGCGGGCCGGCGGTGGTAGAGGTAACGGCCGGTTTCCCGCGCGTCCGGGTCGTCGCTCACCGCGAGCCACACCTGGGTCCGGTGCGCCTGGTCGAGGTCGTCTGGCGCGCCCGGACCGCCCATGCGCGTCGCCACCCACCCCGGGCTGACCGCGTTCGACGGCACCCCGGGCCGGCGTCGCGCGACGCCGAAGGCCAGCAGCACGTCGTGGAGCTTGGTGTCGGAATAGGCCTGGCTGCCGTTCCAGGGGCGCCCGGCCCACTGGAGGTCCTCCAGGCTCGGATCGCCGCCGAGGTGCATGCCCGAACTCAGGTAGATCAGCCGGTCGGGCCGGTGCATGAGCGCCGTGAGCACGTAGGGCGCGAGCACGTTGACGGCCCACAGGTGGGACAGGCCGTCGGCGGTCTCGACGCGGCGCGGCTCGCGGTACCCGAGCCCGACGTTGTGGATCACGGCGTCGAACCGTCCTCGCCCGTTCGCCTGGTCCGCGACCTCGCGCATGGCCGCGAGCGTCGTGACGTCGCCGACCACCACCGCCTCGGCCTGCGGGAGCGCGGCCCGGGCGTCCTCGGCCCGTGCGTCGTTCCTGGCGTGGAGCACGACCGCGTGCCCCTCCTCGACCAGGAGGCGCCCGGCCATCAGGCCGAGCCCGTCCGACGAACCGGTGATGAAGACTCTCGCCACATCTCCTCCACTGCTTGCCGATATGAAGTGATCATCGCACCGGGTTCCCTGGACCTAGGTCGGAGGGTCCGTCCCGGATCGGCAGGGGGGCCGATGACGGCGCCCGCTAACGTGGCGCAGGCTGGTCGTGTCGACGGGAATCACGCGTCCGCGCATCCTGTTGTCAACGATGCTTACATGATTACGTCTTAACCTCCGGGAGGAATCACCGTGGGAATGCCGGACAACGGCTGGATGGTGATGATGTCGTTCCGCCGCGACAACTCGGTGGTCAAGGAGCGCCTGAAGGCGGGCACGGTGCGCCGCATCGCCGGCTACGCACGCCCGTACGTCCGCGAGCTCGTCCTGTTCCTGGCTCTGAACGCGGTCGCCGCCGTCATCGTCGTGGCGAACCCGCTGCTGCTCAAGGCGATCATCGACCGCGGCATCGTGCAGCACCGGACCGGCCTGGTCGTCGGGCTCGCGGTCGCCGTCGGCGTGCTGGCGCTCTTCGACGCGGTGATCGGCCTGGCGCAGCGGTGGTACTCCGCGCGCATCGGTGAAGGACTCATCTACGACCTGCGGACCCAGGTCTTCGACCACGTCCAGCGCATGCCGGTCGCGTTCTTCATGCGCGCCCAGACCGGCTCGCTGGTCAGCCGGCTCAACAGTGACGTCATCGGCGCCCAGCGCGCCCTCACGACGACCTTGTCCTCAGTGGTCTCCAACGTGATCAGCCTGATCCTCGTGCTGGTCACGATGCTCGTGCTGTCCTGGCAGGTCACGCTCATCGCCCTGGTCCTGTTGCCGATCTTCATCTTCCCGGCCAAGTGGGTCGGGCGGCGGCTGCAGAAGATCAGCAGAGAGCAGATGCAGCTCGACGCCGAGATGGGCTCGCTGATGACCGAGCGGTTCAACGTCGCGGGCGCGATGCTCGCCAAGCTGTACGGCCGCCCCGAGGAGGAGTCGGCGATGTTCGCGGGTCGGGCGGCACGCGTCCGCGACATCGGCGTCGTCTCGGGCATGTACGGCCGCGTGTTCTTCACCGCGCTGACGCTCGTCGCCTCGCTGGCCACCGCCATGGTGTACGGCGTCGGCGGGTCACTGGTGGTGAACGGCAGCTTCCAGCTCGGCACCCTCGTCGCCCTGGCCACGCTGCTGACCCGCATGTACGGCCCGCTCACCGCGCTGTCCAACGTGCACGTCGACGTGATGACCGCCCTGGTCAGCTTCGACCGGGTCTTCGAGGTGCTCGACCTGCCGCCGATGGTGGCCGAGAAGCCGGACGCGACGCCGCTGCCCCGCACCGGCGAGGCGCCGGCCGTGGAGTTCGACGACGTCACCTTCCGCTACCCGGCCGCCGCGGAGGTCTCGCTGGCCTCGCTGGAGTCGATCGCGCGCACCGATACGGCGCCGAGCCGTGAGGTGCTGCACGGGGTGGACTTCCGGGTCGAACCGGGTGGCCTGACCGCGCTCGTGGGACCCTCGGGCGCCGGCAAGACGACCATCACCCAGCTCGTGTCCCGGCTCTACGACGTCACGGACGGCGTGGTCCGCATCGACGGTCAGGACGTCCGCGACGCCACGCTCGAGTCGCTGCGCGACGCCATCGGCGTCGTCACCCAGGACGCGCACCTGTTCCACGACTCGATCCGCGCCAACCTCGTGTACGCGCGGCCGGACGCGACCGATGAGGAGCTGGTCGAGGCGCTGCGAGCGGCCCAGATCTGGGACCTGGTCGCGGAGATGCCGGACGGCCTGGACACCGTGGTCGGCGACCGGGGCTACCGGCTGTCCGGCGGTGAGAAGCAGCGCCTGGCGATCGCCCGGCTGCTGCTCAAGGCGCCCTCGGTCGTGGTGCTGGACGAGGCGACCGCGCACCTGGACTCCGAATCCGAGGCGGCGGTGCAGCGGGCGCTGAAGACCGCCCTCGCGGGCCGTACGTCGATCGTCATCGCCCACCGGCTGTCCACGATCCGCGAGGCCGACCAGATCCTGGTGATCGACGACGGCCGGGTGCTCGAGCGGGGCCGCCACGACGAGCTGCTCGACCGCGGCGGACTGTACGCCGAGCTGTACCACACCCAGTTCGCCCGGCAGGAGCGGGCGGACGACGTCGTCCCCGCCGCGGCGCCCCAGGCCTGAGCGACCGCACCGCGGAAGCGGGAGGAGTGAGGCGTACGGGGCAGGGGTAGACCCAGCGGTGTGAGCACTGCGTACATCACCCGGGCACGCTGGGTGATGGCCGCGGTCTGGTCGGCGTGCGGTCTTCTCCTCGTCGGAGCGCCGGCCGGCGCGGACCCGGCCTACGCGGGCCGTTCGAAGGTGTTCGGCCTCGTCCAGGCGGGGCCGGGCCCGGACCGCGTGCTGTTCGCGCCGGCCCGCATGGTGCGGCACGGGGGGCCAGAGACGGTACGCCCGGCGTCCGTCGGGCGCTACCTGCCGCTGACGATCGCGCCCGGAGCGGTGATCCGTGCTTCGGCGCCGATCGTCGACCACGGCGTCACCGACTACGTGCGCGGTGTCCGGCTGACCCCGGAGCAGCTCGACGACGACCTGCGACGGCTGAGCCGGCGGTCGCACCCGCTGCTGGACCGTGCCCACATGTTCGAGCTCTGGTTCGACGGCCAGGGCCGGATCGTCCGCATGCAGCACTACTTCAGCCCCTGAGCCCCGAACCGGAGCGGGGGCGCGTCGACATCGGGGGACCAGATGAATCGTCCGCTCGTCCTGACGTGCGTCGCCCTGAGCGCGGTCATGCCGCTCACCGGGTGCGGAGGGAACAAGAAGGCCGCGACGGTCGCGCAGAGCGCGAGCCCGGGGGCGCGACACCATGCGCCGGCCGCGACACGCGCGCCGTCCGCCTCGGCGACCGTCACCGGCACCGTACGGGTCGGCGGCTACTGCAAGGCCACCGGCGTGGTGGGCAGGACCGCGAACGGCGGCTGGGCCCGGTGTCTCAAGAAGCCCGGCGACAAGCAGGCCCGCTGGTACTCGCAGGCTCCGTCGACCACCGCGCCGCGCGCCGGCGAGTACTGCTCGCGGGCCGGGGCGACCGCCAAGGCCGCCACGGGCAAGAAGCTGACGTGCACCAAGAAGGCCGGCGAGACCCGGCCGCGCTGGCGCACGAAGTGAGCGCGCGGACTTAACGCAGGCGCATTCTCGAGTCCACATCCTTGTCGCGTGCCCGGCTCACCCTGGGAGGCGGCAGGCGATTCTCTTCACCGCGGAGTGAGTGCGATGAGCAGGACGAAACGCGGGGTCCGGCGGTTCGCCGCGCTCCTCGTCGGTTGCGGCGCGGCCGGTCTGGTGATCGGCTGGAGCTACGAACGGGTGCCGGCCGTCGGCCATTCGCGTCCGCTCGGCCGGTAGCCGAGCCGGCGGAGCTCCGCGCCGGCGATCTTCTCCACCTGGGTGACCTGCTTGGGCGTGAGGTGGTCCTGCCACATGCCGATGTCGTCGTCGCCGACGCCGTGCAGCGCGCTCTTGGCGATCCGCTGCCCGAGGTAGTCGGAGATGTCGCCCAGGATCTCGCGGGTGCGCGTGACCAGATCCTCGTAGCGGATGGTGAACAGCTGTTCGTCGGGCGTCTGGGCGCGCAGCCGGGCGCTGAGCCGGATCGACCCGCGCCAGCGCAGCGCGCACTTGACCGCCACGCCCGCCCGCGGCCAGCGCGCGCGCTCGGTCTCGTCCTCGACGCCGAGGAAGGCGTTGGGGAACACCTCGTCCAGGTTGGCGAAGCCGGGACGGAACCACGCGAGGCAGCGCTCGTCGGAGACCATCCCGGCGACGACGTCACGGCCGTCGCGGATCACCTGGATCAGCTGCGCGTCGGGGAAGGCGTCCAGGATGACGTCGGCGCTGTAGATCAGGTCGGGTGTCGCGTCGGCGAACCGCTGGATGCCGCGCGGGTCGGCGCAGACGCCGTCGGGGCCGAGCCGCCCCAGGTCACGGCACTGCGCCGGGCACTCACCGCACCCGTCCGGGGTGACCTGCCAGCTCTGCGCGTACGCGTCGCGCATCACCCGGGCGGCGCCCGCGCCCCGCTCGCTCGCGATCGAGGGGCGGCGGGCGAACGCGTAGACCGTACGCACCACGTTGGGACGGCCCATCGTCAGGTGGAAGGCCGTCGAGTGCCGGATCGCGCGGGCGACCAGATCCGTGCCCGAATGGGGCGCGCCGAGCAGGAAGACCGGGCGCCGGACCTTGGTGCCGTTCACCACCAGGATGTGCGGAGACGTGGAACGCGGGGGTGTCACCAGCGTGTCACCTCGGGCGGGGCCGCTACGCGGGCGCTCGTCAGCCGACGACCGCGAGCGCGTCGATCTCGACGAGCAGACCCTCGGCCAGCCCGACGAACACCGTCGTACGCGCGGGGTAGGGCTCGCGGACATAGTCCTCGTACACCGCGTTCATCTCCGCGAAGTCCTCCCGGCGCGTGAGGTAGACCCGCAGCATCAGAACGTCGTCGAAGCCGGAGCCGGCCTCCTCCAGCACCGCCCGGACGTTCTCCAGCGCCTGGCGGGTCTGCTCGCCCACGGTCTCGCCGACGACGATCCCGGTGGCGGGGTCGACCGGGACCTGACCGGCGACCTGGAGGATGCCGCCCTTGCGGACGCCCTGGCTGTACGCCGCGGCCGGCCGGGGAGCCTTCGCGGTGTGAAAAGCGATCTTGTCACTCATGCGGGTTACTCATCTCTTGGCACCGGCCGGATGGCCCCGGCGCCGTCGGCGCTCCTAGAGGGATGGTACTGACTTCGGGACCTTCATGGTCACGCCGGGCCGATGCCCGTCCGCCCCGCCCGCGGCCCTTCCGATGCCGGTGACACGGCGAGGGCGATCACCGCCCCGGCGCCACCCGGACAGACCTTTGCCAGGCCCTGACCTGCGGATACCGGCGCGGGTACGAGATCACGCCCGCTCCGGCTGGTTGACTCGGCCGATCGCAGACGCCGGCGCTGGCCGCCGGTGTCGGGGGCACGTGCGCGGCGGTGAACGCCGCCGCGCGGAGGGGGGCGATGATGCCGCTACGCCTGATCAAAGGTTCCTACCGGATCCTGCACAGCCAGCCCGATGGTGACTCGATCCACTTCTTCCCCGACGACGCGGAGGCGTTCGTCAAACTGCGCATGAACGCGCATCTCAGCGCCGTCGGCAGCGTGCAGCTGCGACTCGACGCGATCGACGCGCTGGAGACGCACTACACGCCGCACGGCCACGGGGGCTTCACCCAGCACCAGCCGCTCCCGCTCGCACACGCGGCCGCCGACCGGCTGCTGGCCCTGCTGGGCTTCAGCGACGTCAAGCGGGAGCGGGAGACCGTCACGAGCGCCACGCCGGACGAGACGCCCGGCTACATCCTGACCCGCTTCGCCGACAAGTACGGGCGGCCGGTGGCGTTCGCGTACGCGGGCGCGAGCGAGGAGACCGATCTCGCGCAGGTGCGGGCCACCGCGGCGACGGTGCGCGAGAGCGTGAACCACCGGCTGCTCTCCGAGGGGCTGGTGTACCCGACGTTCTACAGCAAGCTGTACCCCGACCTGCGCGCCGAGCTGACCACCGCCGCCCAGGCCGCACGCGCCGAGGGGCACGGCGTGTGGAGCGGCGACGCGACCACGAGCGGCGCGACCGTGACCAGCCTGGCCGACCTGGACGACCACATCGTGATCCTGCCGAAGCTGTTCCGCCGGCTCGTGGACTACCTGGCCCTGGGCGCCGGCGACGTGTCCCTCGACCGGTTCACGGCCTTCCTCGCCGCACGGAACGACCGCCTGTTCGTCATCTCCGAGGCGCACGCGACCGGCCTGGACACCGTCACCGCCGTGTCCGGCCAGAAGATCCGGCTCACCCACCCGCCCGAGGATCTGGTGTTCATCGAGGCGTGACCGCGGTCACGCGGGGCTGCCACGATGGCGGGATGACCGTTGTTCTGCTGCATTCGATGTACGGCCTGCGGGCCGCGGTGCTCGACGCCGCGGCCCGCATCCGTGCCACCACCGGGCACGAGGTCGTGGTCCCCGACCTGTACGACGGCCGCACGGCGGACGACGCCGAGACCGGCCTGAAGATCAGGGACGAGATCGGCCCGGAGGAACTGGCCCGGCGCGCGGCCGCCGCGGCCGCGCCGTACGCGGGGGAGAGCACGGTGTACGCGGGCCTCTCCCTCGGCGCGAGCCTGGCCCAGCGCCTCGCGCTGGGCGGCGGCGCGCGGGGGCTGCTGCTGATGCACGGCACCGCGGAGGTCCCGGAGGGCACGGCCGTCCCCGGCCTGCCCGTGCAGCTGCACGTCGCCGACCCGGACGAGTGGGAACCTGCCGACTGGCTGGGGGAGTGGCAGGAGGGGATGCGCCGCGCCGGCGCGCGCGCCGAACTGTTCCGCTACCCGGGCGCGGGCCACCTGTTCACCGACCCGGACCTGGCCGACCACGACGAGCCGTCGGCACGAAAGGCCTGGGAACGCGCCCTCGCCTTCCTCCAGGGACTGTGACCGCCGCGCCGTCGGACGTTCGGGGTGCCGACCCCCCGGAAGGGTGAGATCCCGAATCCGCGGCGGCGGGCGGGGGACCCAGGCACGAGGAGGCGGGGTCTTCGAGGACTACCGACCCCCAGAGCCGGGTCGTCCACAGGCGGGCGGCGTGGGTCGACAGGCGAGGAACCCGTCGGGGAGCCTTGGGGCGTGAACGCCGAATCCGCTGCCGGGCCGGGGCGTGGCCGATCGTCTTGTGCGCCGCGTGTGGGTGCGTTGATCCGCGACGCTCGCATGGGCCGAGACCTCACCCTCAAGCAACTCGCGACGGCGTCGGGGGTCAGTGCCGCGACCGTGTCGGCGGTGGAACGGGCGAGCAAGGGCGGAGCCCGGCAATGGGTCGACAGGTGGCAGAGCTGGCAGGGGTCGTGCCTTGATCCGCGCGATACGGAATGTCCGCCGGCGCGGTACCGATGCAGGCACGGTGAGTTCCGGGTGCGGCTGGCCGGGGAACTCAGCCCGAAGGTCTGGGTTGAGCTGGAAGATCTTCCCGCGCCGGACCTGGCACCGGTCTCCCTTTTCCGGCGCGTTCCGCTCTTGACCCGCGCCAGGTTGCCGGTCGTGCCGCTCACTGAGATCGAGACCGACGAAGCGTACGCGCGACGGGTGCTCGACCGCGTGCGAGAGCTCTCCGGCGGGCTTCCCCACCTGCGCACGGCCCCGGATTCGTGGGGCCGCGTCACCGGGGCATAGCGTGGGGACGCCGCCCGGCGTCCGCGGAGGCGGCACGACGGGTGATGGGTGGTGGACCGTGGTGGATGCCGGCGCGCTGCGGCGGTTGGGCGAGGAACGGATCGACTGGCGGTTCAAGGGCATGCCCGCCGACGCCGCCGGGATGACGGTGGCGGAGCTCGCGGCCGAGCGGCGGGATCTGTTCGACGGCGGCTTCCATCCGCCCCTCGTCGTGCTCGACGCCGCCGCGCTGGAGCACAACCTGGCGACCATGCGCGACTGGTGCGAGCGGCGCGGCGTACTGCTGGCGCCGCACGGCAAGACCACGATGGCCCCGCAGCTGTTCGCGCGGCAGCTCGAGCACGGCGCGTGGGGGATCACCGTCGCCAACTTCGCCCAGCTTCGCGTGGCGCGGGCGTTCGGTGTCCGGCGGGTCGTGGTCGCCAACCAGCTCGTCGACCCGGCCGGGCTGCGCTGGGTCGCCGGTGAGCTCGCGCGCGACCCGGAGTTCGCGCTGTACTGCTTCGCCGACTCGGTGCGCGGCGTCGAGATCATGGCGGCGGCGCTGCGCGGGGTGCCGCGGCCGGTGGACGTGCTGGTCGAGCTCGGGGCGCCGGACGGGCGCGCCGGTGTACGCGACGTCGCCACGGCCGAGGAGGTGGCCCGCGCGGTCCGGGGTGCGGACGGGCTCCGGCTCGCCGGGGTGGCCGGGTACGAGGGTGCGATCGCGCACGGTGCCACGCCGGAGAGCCTCGCGACGGTCGACCGCTACCTGCGGGACCTGCGCGACCTGGCCGGCCGGCTCGACCTGCCCGACGACGCCATTCTCAGCGCGGGCGGCAGCGCCTACTTCGACCAGGTCGCGGACGTGTTCGACGGCGCCCGCACCGTGCTTCGCAGCGGCGCCTACATCACCCACGACGACGGCTTCTACCGCGACGTCTCACCACTTCGCCGGGCCGGGGACACGCCGTTCAGACCGGCGCTGCACGCGTGGGCGCAGGTGACCTCCCGTCCCGAACCCGGCCTCGCGCTGCTCACGCTCGGCCGCCGCGACATCTCGTTCGACCAGGGCCTGCCGGAGCCGCACACCGTACGCCACGCCGACGGCTCCCGCTCGCCCGCGACCGGGAGCCGGGTGACCGCGCTCAACGACCAGCACGCGTTCCTGCGGCTCGGGTCCGGCACCACGGTCGAGGTGGGCGACTGGGTCGACTGCGGGGCTTCCCACCCGTGCACGGTGTTCGACAAGTGGCAGTTGCTTCCGGTCGTGGCCGGCGACACGGTGGTCGACCTGGTCCGCACCTGGTTCTGACCGGCTCGTACGGGAGGCTCCCCGTTGCGCGGACCCGCGGGTGAATGTCCGGTACCGGACACGGCATAGGCTCTTGATCATGATCGGCGAATGGCTCCGGAACGCGGGCGCGGTCACCGTGCTCACCGGGGCGGGCATCAGCACGGAGAGCGGCATTCCCGACTTCCGAGGTCCGCAGGGCGTGTGGACCAAGGACCCGCAGGCGGCCGCGATCGGGCAGGCGCTGGAGCCGGACGTCTTCGCCGCGGCGGAGCGGGCGGCGCGCGGGTGCGACCTCTTTCTGGCGATCGGCTCCTCGCTCGGCGTGCAGCCGGCGGCCGGGCTCTGCGTGGAGGCGGTCGAGCGCGGCGCGCGGCTCGTCATCATCAACGCGCAGGAGACGCCGTACGACCGTCTCGCCGACGCCATCGTACGCGAGCCGATCAGCACAGTCCTGCCGACACTCGTGTCAGATACTTGTTGACGACGAATTCCAAGCGTGTGGTTTATGACCTCTTCCGCTTCGGGGTGCACTGGTGTCATGCTCTGACCGACCACATAACAAGGAGAGTTACATGGGTGACCTCGGGGGCGGACCACCCTCACTACGGGCGGGGGACAGGGTCGCCGTGGTCGCTCCGAGCTATCCCGCTGAGCCGGAGCGGCTCGAGCGCGGCTGCGCCGTGCTGCGCTCGTTCGGTCTCGAAGTGATGGTCGGCAAGCACGCGCTCGACCGCGCCCCGTCCGGCCTCGCCTACCTCGCCGGATCCGACGACGAACGCGCCGCCGACCTGCAGGCGGCATGGTGCGACCCGGCGATCTCTGCGGTGTTCTGCGCACGCGGCGGCTACGGCGCGGCCCGCGTGCTCGACCATCTCGACTGGGAGACGATGGCCCGCGCGGCGCCCAAGCTCTTCCACGGCTCCAGCGACATCACC
The DNA here is from genome assembly GCF_030269445.1 of Actinoallomurus iriomotensis. GTDB lineage: Bacteria > Actinomycetota > Actinomycetes > Streptosporangiales > Streptosporangiaceae > Actinoallomurus > Actinoallomurus iriomotensis. The sequence continues at coordinate 575,123 of NZ_BSTJ01000005.1, read as the reverse complement.
GCCCTGCACATCGCCTTCGCCCAGCGCCTCGGCGTGCCGACGTCCTTCGGGCCGATGGTCGTCTCCACCCTCGCCGACGGCGAGCCGGAGACGATCGCGTACCTGCGCGAGGCTCTGTTCGGAACGGACATCACGGTGCGCGGCACTGGCACCCTGCGCGGCGGCCGGGCGCGGGGAACGCTGACGGGCGGCAACCTGGCGCTGCTCACGTCATTGCTCGGCACTCCGCACGCCCCGGAGCCGGCCACGGGCCGCATCGCGTTCATCGAAGACGTCAACGAGGCGCCGTACCGCGTCGATCGCATGCTGACCCAGCTCCTTCAGGCGGGCTGGTTCGAGGGCGTCGCCGGCATCGTGCTCGGCACCTGGATCGGCTGCGGCGACCTCGAGGCGGTCTTCGCCGACCGCCTCGTGCCGATCGGCGTGCCGATCCTGGCGGGCGTCCCGGTCGGCCACGGTCCCGGGCAGCGTACGATCCGGCTCGGCGCCGACGTGGAGCTCGACGCGGACGCGCGGGTGCTCGGCCCCGGCACGGGCGGCGGCGCGGAGGGGCCTTCCCACCCTGGCGAGGAGACACCGTGACCACCTTCGAGAGGCGCGACCGCAGGTCCACCACGGCCGCCGGCTCCGACCCCGCTCTCGACTCGCTCGTGGTGCTGGTCGCCGAGAGTCACGGTTACGGCTGCCGTGCGGTTCCCGGTGACGTGATGCTCCTCGACGGCCCGCAGCGGCTGCACATCGGCATGCGCAACCTGCGGCAGCTCGCCCGGCAGGTGCCGCGCGACGACTGGCCGGCGTTGGTCGCCGACCACGTCGGCACGATCATCACCGCGATCGAAGAACCACTGGACCTCAGCGACTTCGCGCTCGTACGCGGGCTGCTGCGCTCGCGCATCTACCCGGCCGAGGCCCGCACCGGCCGGCTGATCTCCCGGCCGTTCGCGCCCGGCCTGATCGAGGCGATCGTCGCCGACACGCCCACGACCGTGCGTACGGTCGTCACCGACGACGTGGTCGGCTGGCCGGTGACCGCCGATGAGCTGTTCGCGGTCGGCCGCGACGGCGTCCGCGCCGACGGCCCGCTCGAGTGCGACGTCATCGACGACACCGGCATCCGCGTGCTGGAGGGCTCGACGTTCTACGCCGCGACGCACCTGGTGTGGCTGGAGTCCTACCTCGACCCCGGCCCCTACGGCGCGCTCGCCGTCGCACCCACCCGCAGCACGATCGCCGCGTGCACGATCCGCAAGGACACCGCGCTGATCAGTGCCGAGCGCCTGCGCGCCTTCGCCGGCGACGCCCACGAGGACGGGCCCGGCTCCCTGACGCCGGAGCTGTTCTGGTGGCGCCGCGGCACGCTCACGCTGCTGGAGCGGGCGAACACCGGGCGGGCCGAGCTGCCGCACGAGTTCATGCGGTTCGTCGCCTCCCTTCCCTGATCCGCCGCCGCCCCGGGGCTTGACCTTGACGCCGGTGTCACGGCCTAGCGTCGGTGGCGGCCATACGGATCAAGGGGAGAGACGATGATCGAACTGACGACCGACGACTTCGACGCGCAGGTACTCCACGGCGACCGGCCCGTGCTGGTCGACTTCTGGGCCGAGTGGTGCCCGCCGTGCCGGATGATCGCGCCGATCCTCGAGCAGGTGGAGGCGGAGTACGGCGACCGTCTCACCGTCGCCAAGATCAACGGCGACGACCACCCGGAGATCGCGCGCAGGTACGGGGTGCTCGGCTTCCCCACGCTGAACCTCTACCGCGACGGCGAGGTCGTCCACCAGATCGTGGGCGCCCGATCCAAGCGGGCCCTGCTCGCCGACCTGGAACCCCACCTCTGACCGCGCCGGCCGCCCGCGACGTGCCGCCGTCGCGGGAGCTCACGGCCCGATGACGCGCTCCACGAGTTCGGGCACCCACTCGACGTACTCGATCTCCGCGCCGCCGGGATGGCGGGCGTAGAGGAACCGCCCGGTGGCGCTGGTGGACTCCGGCGTGGTGATCCGCGCCCCGGCCCGCCGGAGCGCGGCGGTCACCTCGTCGAGGTCACGGACGATCGCGGTCGCGGTCGCGTGGGCGTACCGGGCCCGCTCGCGCGGCGGTCCGGCGATGAGGAGGAAGTCGCCGACGGCGGTGAGCTCGACACCGTCGAAGGCGAAGCGCAGGTCCGGTTCCGCGCCGGTGAGGTCGCGGAGCAGGGGCAGAACCTGGTCGGTCTCGTCCGCCCACAGGCGGGCGTAGGTCTTCAGGACGGTCATCGCCGCATCACTCTCCTTCGGTTACTGGGGAACCGTAGGAAAGTAGGCTGTGAGGTGCAAGAACGCACTTTTCAGTGAGAGAGGCACCCCAAGGTGAGCATCACCCGATCGCCGGACGACGGTGACCTGACCCGCGCCGACTCCCTGGCACGCGAGATCTTCGCCGACGTCGCCAACAAGTGGGCGTTGCTGATCATCAACGTGCTCGGGGAGCGGACCCTCCGCTTCGGCGAACTGCACGCCGAGGTGGGCGGCATCAGCCACAAGATGCTGACGCGGACCCTGCGGGTCCTCGAACGCGACGGCCTGGTCGAGCGAACCGTCCACCCGACGGTGCCGCCACGCGTGGACTACGTCCTCACCGGGCCCGGCCAGGCGCTGCGCGCCATGGTCAACGGCATGTGCGGCTGGACCCGGCGGCACATGACCCACATAGAGGAGGCCCGCCGCCGGTTCGACGCCGCCCGGCCGACCGTCTGAGAGGGCGGCCGGGCCGGGGCGCGTGCGACAAGGCTCCTGGCTAGGGCCGGGCGGCGGCGTGGCGGGCGCCGCGCAGGCCGTCGTGGCCTTCGAGGTCGTAGGCGGTCAGGACCAGGGGCACGTGGCTGAACGCCTGCGGGAAGTTGCCGACCTGGCGCTTCAGCCGCGGGTCGTACTCCTCGGCGAGCAGGCCCACGTCGTTGCGCAGGTCCAGCAGCCGCTCGAACAGGTCCCGCGCCTCCTTGGCGCGGCCGATCTGCTGCAGCGCGCCCGCCAGCCAGAAGCTGCACGCGAGGAACGCGCCCTCGCGGCCGGGCAGGCCGTCGACGCCGTGCTCGTCGTCGCCCGTGGCGTACCGCTGGACGAACCCGTCGCTGGTCAGTTCGCGCTGCACCGCCTCCACCGTGCCGATGACCCGGGGGTCGTTCGGGGGCAGGAAGCCGACGCGAGGGATGAGCAGCAGCGCCGCGTCCAGCTCGCGTGAGCCGTACGACTGGGTGAACGTGCCACGTTCGGCGTCGAAGCCCTTCGCGCAGACCTCACGGTGGATCTCGTCGCGCAGCGCGCGCCACCGCTCGACCGGGCCGCGCCGGTCGAAGTTCTCCACCATGCGGACCGCGCGGTCCACCGCCACCCACGTCATGACCTTGGAGTGGACGAAGTGCCGCCGTGGCCCGCGGACCTCCCACAGCCCCTCGTCCGGGTCGCTCCAGTGCCGCTCGACGAAACCCATCATCGAGCTCTGCAGCGACCAGGCGTGCCGTTCCTGCTGGATGCCGCTGTTGAGGGCGAGGAACAGCGAGTCGGCGACCTCGCCGTAGACGTCGAGCTGGAGCTGTTTGGCCGCGGAGTTGCCGACGCGGACCGGACGGGAGTTCTCATAGCCCGCCAGCCAGTCCAGCTCGTACTCCTCCAGCCGGCGCTCGCCGGCCACGCCGTACATGATCTGCAGGTCCTCGGCGCTGCCGGCGACCGCGCGCATCAGCCACGACCGCCAGGCCTTGGCCTCGTCGCGGTAGCCGCTGCGCAGCAGCGCTTCGAGGGTCATCGTGGCGTCGCGCAGCCAGCAGAAGCGGTAGTCCCAGTTGCGCACACCGCCGACCGCCTCGGGCAGGGAGGTCGTGGCCGCCGCGACGATGCCGCCGGTCGGTTCGTACGTCAGCGCCTTCAGCGTGGCGAGCGAGCGGACGACGGCGTCGCGGTAGGGGCCGGAGTAGGTGCACTGCGCGGCCCACTCGGTCCAGAAGCGTTCGGTGCCGGCGAGTGCCTCGTACGGGTCGACGTCGCGCGGGGCCGGCAGATGCGAGGGATGCCACGTGAACACGAACGGCAGCGAGTCGCCCTCGCAGACGACGAACGTCGCGCGGTGGGCGAAGTCGCGGCCCTCCAGCTCGACCGGGCTGCGCAGCCACACCGAGTCGGGGCCGGCGATGCCGGCGAGGTGGTCGCCGATCCGCCGCATCCACGGGATGGCCCGGCCGTAGTCGAATCGGATGCGCAGGTCCAGCCGCATCGGCACCCGCCCGGAGACGCCCTCGATGATGCGAACGACGTCCGCCGCCTCACCGCGCTCGGGCATGAAGTCGACGACGCGGACGGTGCCCTCCGGAGTCTCCCACTCGGTCTCGAGGATGAGCGTGTCGCCCCGGTACCGCCGCCGGGTCGCCTTGCCGCCGGCCACCGGCGCGATCTGCCAGCGGCCGTTGCCGGGGTCGCCGAGCAGGCCGGCGAAGCAGGCGGGCGAGTCGAGCCGGGGAAGGCACAGCCAGTCGATCGAACCGTCCAGCCCTACGAGAGCACAGCTGAACAGATCACCGATGAGCGCATAGTCCTCGATGGGCGCAGACAATGCGATTCCCCCTTGTCGTGGCTGATATCGACCCAGTGCGTACGGTAACGCGGCGCCGCGCCCCGTACCCGGCGAATCTGCCGACCTGACCGGCTGTTTACCTATGTCGATGACGGTAAGTAATCAGACCGTCGCCGTTCTGGTGGATCGCCTCGTCGCAGGCCGGAACGGCACCGGATCGGGGGCGGCGGAATGGGCAGGACCGACGAGACCGTGCGCAGCCTGGTGCCCGCCCGGATCGACCGGCTGCCCTGGTCGCGGTTCCACACCCGGATGATCGCCGCGCTCGGCGTCGCGTGGATCCTGGACGGGCTCGAGGTGCAGATCGCCAGCATCGTCGGGCCGGTGCTCCAGCGTGCGGACACCCTTCGGCTGAGCTCGGGCGAGGTCGGCTTCGCCGGGACGGTCTTCCTGCTCGGCGAGGTGCTGGGCGCGCTGGTCTTCGGCCGGATCTCGGACCGGCTCGGCCGGCGCCGGCTGTTCATCGTCACGCTCGGGCTCTACCTGGCCGCCAACGCCCTGACCGCGCTGTCCTTCGGTTACTCGATCTTCCTGGTCTTCCGGTTCGCGGCCGGGGCCGGGATCGGCGGGGAGTACGCCGCGATCCACTCCGCGATCGACGAGCTCATCCCCGCGCGGTACCGCGGCCGGGTCGACCTCGCCGTCAGCGGCACCTACTGGTTCGGCGCGATCCTCGCCTCGCTCGGCGAGTACGTGCTGCTCAACCCCCGCCTGCTGCCGCCGGACGTCGGCTGGCGCATCGGGTTCCTCATCGGACCGCTGATCGGCGTCGCCATCTGGGGCCTGCGCCGCACGCTGCCGGAGAGCCCGCGCTGGCAGCTCATGCACGGCCGCGCCCGCGAGGCGGAGCGTACGCTGGCGGGGATCGAACGCGAGGTCGCGGCGTCCGGGGTGCGGCTGCCCCCGGTCGACGAGAGCCGCTACATCGAGGTGCGGGCGCGCGAGCAGGTGCCATTCACGCTGGTGGCGCGGACGCTGTTCCGCGACTACCCCAAGCGCTCGGTGCTCGGCGCGACCCTGATGATCAGCCAGTCCCTCCTCTACAACGCGATCTTCTTCACGTACGGGCTGGTGCTCAAGCACTTCTACGGCGTCGCCGACCACGACGTGCCCAAGTACTTCTTCGCGTTCGCCGTGGGCAACCTGCTGGGTCCGCTGCTCATCGGCCGGCTGTTCGACACGATCGGCCGCCGGCAGATGATCTCCGGCACGTACCTCGTCTCGGGCGCGCTGATGGCCGTCAGCGGTTACCTGTTCGAACGCGGCCTGCTGACCGCCTTCACCCAGACCGTGATGTGGTCGGTGATCTTCTTCATCGCGTCGGCGGCGGCCAGCTCGGGCTATCTGACGGTCAGCGAGATCTTCCCGATGGAGCTGCGCGCCCAGGCGATCGCCCTGTTCTTCGCGATCGCCCAGGTGTTCGGCTCGTTCGGCCCGGCGATCCTCGGCTCGCTGATCGGCGAGCAGGCGCATCCGGACCGGACCCGCCTGTTCGTCGCCTACCTGGTCGCCTCCGGGGTGATGGGCGCCGCCGGGGTGGTGGCGGCGTTCTGGGGCGTACGGGCCGAGCGCGCCTCGCTGGAGGACGTCGCCGCGCCCCTGTCGTCGGTACGCCGCCCGAGCGACCGTCTCGACGACCGGCTCGATCCCGGCGGCTGAGTCGCCGCCGCGGGGGATCGCCCGACCGTCAGCCGTGGCAGGAAGAGCTGGGTGAGCGGGCCGATCGCCACGGCGTACAGCAGCGTGCCTGCCCCGACGGTGCCGCCGAGGGCCCAGCCGAGCACCAGTACGCTCACCTCGATGCCGGTGCGCACGACCCGTACGGAGTGGCCGCGCGCCGCGAGACCGGTCATCAGCCCGTCGCGCGGGCCCGGACCCAGGCCCGCCCCGATGTAGCAGCCGGTCGCGAAGCCGCCGACGAGGATGGCCGCGACCAGGTACGCCGAGCGCAGCGGAAGGCCGTGCGGGTCGGGCAGCAGCCAGAGGAACAGGTCGGCGAACACGCCGATGAGGACGACGTTGCTGACCGTGCCGAGCCCGGGACGCTGCCGTAGCGGGATCCACAGCAGCATGACCAGCGCGCCGGCGATGATGATCCAGGTGCCGATCGACAGGCCGGTCTGACGCGCGAGGCCCTGGTGGAGCGTGTCCCAGGGGTCGTTGCCCAGCCGCGAGGCGACCTGCAGGGCGATGCCGAGGCCGTACAGGGCCAATCCGACGTACAGCTGGGCCAATCTGCGGATGAGCACGTGGGTTCCCCTTCGTCGGTGCCGCCGAGGCCATTACGACAGAAGAGTGGCTTGAAAGATAAGGGCCAATCAGGAAAAGTGGCCTTATGTCGACCAGGTCCATCAACGCGGCCAACCTCGCGCGGCTCCTCGGCGGACCGCCCCCGGAGCGGCCGTACTACGCCGCGATCGCCGCCGCGCTGCGCGGCCTCGTGCTCGACGGCCGCCTGCCGCTGCGCACGCGGCTGCCCGCCGAGCGCGACCTGGCCGCCGCCCTCGGCGTGAGCCGCACGACGGTCACCTCGGCCTACGACGCGCTGCGCGCGGACGGGTACGTCGAGAGCCGCCAGGGCGCCGGGAGCTGGACCGCGCTGCCGAACGGCACGCCCCCGTCCGCCCGTCACGCGTTCGCCGAGGACCGCACGCTCATCGACCTCGCCTGCGTGGCGCCCGCCGCGCCGCCCGGCTTCGACGAGTGCGTCGCCGCCGCCGTCGCGGAACTGCCACGCCACACCGGCGGACCCGGGTACGAGCCGCTGGGCCTGGCCGTCCTGCGCCGGGCGATCGCCGAGCGGTACACCGCGCGCGGGGTCCCGACCCTGCCCGAGCAGATCCTCGTGACCACCGGCGGGCAGCACGCCCTGTATCTGGTGCTGCAGACCTTCGTACGGCCCGGCGACGCCGTCCTCGTCGAGTCGCCGACGTATCCGCACGCGCTCGACGCGCTCCGCCTCGCCCGTGCCCGGCTCGTGCCCGCCGGCGTCAACGCGGGCTGGGACCTGGAGCTGATCGCCGGCGGCATGCGGCAGGGCGCGGCCCGGCTGGCGTACCTGATCCCCGACTTCCAGAACCCCACCGGCCGCCTCATGGGCGACGACGACCGCGCGGCGCTCGTGGCCACCGCCCGCGCCACGGGCGCGTACGTGGTGAGCGACGAGACCTTCACCGAACTCGCCGTCGACGACGTGCCACGCCCGAGGCCGCTCGCCGCGCACGACACCGACGGCCGCGTGATCAGCATCGGTTCGGTGTCCAAGCTGATGTGGGGCGGCCTGCGGATCGGCTGGATCCGCGCCGGGCAGGCGCTGGTGCGGCGGCTCGCCGAGGCGCGCGACGCCGTCGACCTGGCCAGCCCCGTGCTCGAACAGCTCATCGTCACCGAGCTGCTCGGCCGCGTCGAGCCGATCGTCGCGGCCCGCCGCGCGGTTCTGCGGGAGCGGCGTGAGGCCCTGGTCGCCGCGCTGCGCGAGGAACTGCCGGATTGGGCGTTCACCGTCCCGCCGGGCGGCCTGTCGCTGTGGGTCCGGCTGCCGGGCATCTCGAGCACGGCCCTCGCCGCGGCGGCCGCGCCCCACGGCCTGCACATCGTCCCGGGCACCGCCTTCGGGGTGGACGGGATCCTGGACGACCACCTGCGCGTGCCGTACGTCCTGCCGCCGCAGGAGCTGCGTGAGGCCGTCACCCGCCTGGCCGCCGCCCGGAGCGGCGCGGCCGTCGCCCAGCCGCCCCGGCCCGCCTACGTGTAGAACGCGTCGCGGCTACAGCCCGGCGATGATCGCGGCGAGCAGGGCCGCGCGTTCGGCGAGCGCGGGCACCGCGATCGACTCGTCCTCCGCGTGGGCGCCCCGGCCGCGCGGGCCGAAGCCGTCGAGCGTGGGCAGGCCGAGCGAGCCCGGCAGGTTCGTGTCGCCCGCGCCCGCCGCCGGGCGGCCGGTGATCCGCTGACCCAGCGCCGCCCCGATCCGCGTGACGCTCTCCAGCAGCGGGTTCTCGTCGCGTTCGGGCCAGGTCGGGCGGCTCGACAGCACCGTGGCCGTCACGACGGCGCCCGGCCGGCGCGCCCGGGCTCCGGTCAGCGCGTCGAGCACCCGACGCTCGGCCTCGGTGGAGGCGAACCGGAGCCCGATCTCGGCCGAGGCGCTCCCGGCGACGACGTTGGCCCGGCTGCCGCCCTCGATCCGCCCGACGTTGAACAGCGTCGTGCCGTCGTCGGGCACCGCCGCGCGCGCCGCCGCCACTTGGTCCAGCAGCTCGTCGATGGCGGAGATCCCCTTGTCGGGGTCGAGCGCCGCGTGCGCCTCACGCCCGCGAACGCTCAGCAGGACACGGGTGCTCCCGCGGCGCGCGCTCTTCAGCGCGCCGTCCGGGTGCGGCGACTCCAGGCCGAGCACGGCCACCGCCCCGTCGAGATGGCGTTCCACCACCGTGCGGCCGCGCGGGCTGCCCACCTCCTCGTCGGAGACGGTGACCAGGCGCACCCGCCGCGCCGGCGCCGCGCCCGCCGTCTCCAGCGCGCGCATCGCCATCTCCACCGCGACCAGGCCGCTCTTCATGTCCAGGGTGCCCGGCCCGGCGATGGTCGCCCCGTCGTCGGTGTACGGCATGGTCGCCAGCCGCCCGACCGGCCAGACCGTGTCGTAGTGGCCGACCAGGAGCAGATGCGGGCCGTCCTGCGGGCCGAAGTCGGTGACGAGGTGGCCGTCGTCGCGGTAGACGCGGCCGCCCGCCTCCCGCTGCCCGGCCTCGATCAGGTCGGCGCACCGGGCGAGCGCCTCGGCGTCACCGGACGGCGACTCGGCGAGCGCGTACGCGCGCAGCCGTTCCCGGCCGAAGGGGAGCAGGTCGGTCGCCGCCGCGGTCAGGCGTCGCGCCAGGTCGTTGTCCATGGATTTGATACTAAACTTGCCGTGAAATCGCCGTACTGATCGTCATTTGCCGTAGAAGAGAAGATTTTGACACTCTCCCCGCCGATCACCGTGCGACCTCTCACCACCGCCGCCGAGATGCGCGCGGGCGTGGAGGTCTACCGCACCGCGTTCGCACTGTCCGCCACCGACCCGGCGGTCAGCCCACGGCTGCTCGCCGCGCTCTCGCGCAACGCCGGCTCGGTGATCGGCGCCTTCGCCGGGGAGGACCTCGTCGGCTTCACGTACGGCTTCCTCGGCTCGGACACCACGACGGTCTACCACTACTCGCAGGTCGCGGCGGTGCTGCCCGGCTGGCAGGGCCGGGGCATCGGCCGTACGCTCAAGTTCAGCCAGCGGGACTACGTCCTGTCCACCGGTGTGACCGTCATGCGCTGGGCCTTCGACCCGGTCCGCACGCACAACGCCCATTTCAACTTCGACGTGCTCGGCGCCACGGGCCGCTGGTTCACCCGCGACCTGTACGGCGTCGAGGACTCCGGCCGCGATCCCGGCATGCGCACCGATCGGCTGATCGTCGAGTGGGACCTGCTGGCGGACGCCTCGCGTGACCTGCCGCGCCCGCCGCACGTCGGCTGGGGCGAGACCCGCCGGGAGGCCGGCGGTGACGTGCTGGTCGGCATGCCGCGCGACTGGGACGGCCTGGTCGCCCGCGACCGGGCCGCGGCGCACCACCTGCGGGACGACGTCGCCGACGCCCTGACCCGGCTGACCGGGGAGGGGCTGCAGGCGATCTCCTGCAGTGTCTGCGACGGTCACACGGCCGTCTACCGTTTCCGCCCGAGCCGCGAGGAGAGCTGAGTGCCGCGCGTGACCACGGTCGAGGCGTTCCGGCTGAGCCTGCCGCTCGTCCACGCCTTCCAGACGAGTTCCCACCGCAAGACCCACCTCGAGCACATCCTCGTCCGCGTCGCCGACGCGGACGGCGCCGTCGGCTGGGGCGAGATCGCCTCGCCCAGCGACCCGTACTACTGCTCGGAGACAGTAGACATCTGCTGGCTGACGCTCCAGCGGTACCTCGCGCCGGCCCTGCGCGGCGCCGACTGGGACCACCCGGCCCAGGTCCGCGCGCTCTGGAAGCGGGTCCGCGGCCACCACTTCGCCAAGGCCGGCCTGGACATCGCCTGCTGGGACCTGTGGTCGCGGGCGGCCGGCACGCCGCTCGCCCGCGCGCTCGGCGGCGACCGCCGGGCCATCGAGGCGGGCGTGAGCCTGGGCATCGAACCGACGATCGACGATCTGCTCGTCCAGGTGGGCCGGTACGCCGCGGAGGGCTACCGCCGGATCAAGCTCAAGATCGCGCCCGGCTGGGACGTCGAGCCCGTGCGCGCCGTGCGTGCGGCCCATCCCGGCCTGCCGCTGCACGTGGACGCCAACGGCGCCTACGGCGAGGACCAGTCCGAGGTCTTCACCGCGCTCGACCGCTTCGGCCTGACCATGATCGAGCAACCGTACGCGCCGGGCGCCCTGGCCGCGCACGCCCGTCTCCAGGCGCGTCTGGAGACGCCGGTCTGTCTCGACGAGTCCGTGGACGACCTGGACCAGCTCGACACGGCACTGGAGCTCGGCGCGGGACGCGTCCTCAACATCAAGGTCTCGCGGATGGGCGGCCTGACCGTGGCGGGCATCGCGCACGACCGCGCCGTCGAGGCGGGCTGGCGCGTGTGGTGCGGGGGCATGCACGAGTTCGGCGTGGGCCGTGCGGCCAACGTGGCGATCGCCGCGCTGCCCGGGTTCACGCTGCCCAGCGACGTGTCCGGCTCGGACAAGTACTACGCCCACGACGTGGTGGAACCCCCGATTCGCGCGACGGAGGGACGGGTGCCGGTGCCGGAGACGCCCGGCCTGGGCCACGAGATCGACGAGCCGCTCGTCCGCCGTCTCGCCTCGGCGACCCTGACCGTCTGAGCCCGGCCCCCTGCCCGGCGCGTGCCGGCGTGGCGCGCGACCGCGGGGTACGGGCAGACCGGCCGGGTGCGCGTGACCGTGCCGGAACGGTGCCGAGCGCGAAGCGGTCAGTACGACCCGGACCGGGCGTTCTTGTGCGAGGTGTCCAGCGTGCCGCTCCGCAAGCAACCCGGTCAGCGCGCGGCACTCGTGCCGGCCTGGGCGATGTGCTCGGCGATCAGGCGGGCGATCTCGCCGGGCTGGGTCAGCGGCACCCAGTGCGGAGCGCGGACCGGGCGCACCTGGAGCCGCTCGGCGAACGGGCGGGCGGCCTCGGCGGCCAGCGCCGGAGTCACGAACGCGTCCCCCGTCGCGACCACGACCTGGGTCGGCACGGTCGTACGCCGCTCACCCGGGGCGCGGCGGCGGCCGAGCATGTTGGCGCGGTAGAGGTTCACCCCGGCGGCGGCGTCCTCGGCGAGCGTCGGCGCCGGGTGCGTGCGGACCGCCACGCCCTCGGTGCGTTCGAGCAGGCTCGCCCAGCGGCGGGCGAGCATGTGCCGCCAGACCAGCTCCGGCACGACCGGGGTCTGGAACGCGGCGATGTACCACGAGTGCGCGAGCTGCCGGGCGACCGCCCGTACGCCTGAGGGCCGGCGCAGGCCCGCGCGCATCCAGCGCGCGGCGTGGTCGAGGCACGGGCCCGAGATCGAGGTGAACGAGGCGAACCGCTCCGGCATCGCGCAGACCGCCTCCCACGACTGGATCGCCCCCCAGTCGTGGCCGGCCAGGTGCACGGGCGCGCCCGGGCTCACCGCGTCGAGCACCGCCCGCATGTCCGCGACGAGGTGCTCGAACCGGTACGCGTCGCGCTGCCGGGGCCGCGACGAGGCGCCCGCGCCGCGTACGTCATAGGTGATCACCCGGAACCGTGCCGCCAGCCGCTCGGCGACCCCGTCCCAGACCGCGTGGGTGTCCGGAAAGCCGTGCACGAGGAGGACCGCAGGACCCCGGCCACGTTCGTGGACGGCCAGATCGACGCCGTCCCCCTGGATCCGCCGCGAGTGCTCCGCGGCCTGAGCATCGGCACGTGTCCCTTGGTCGCGTCCGCTCCTCACTCGCTCCGCGGGCGGCTCGTCCCTCACCGCCCACTCCGCTCGCTCGTTCGCTTCCGCTCATTGGACACGGCGTCCAATATATGCCGGTCCGGCCCCATCGGGTCAAGGGCCAGGTTCGATCCGGTCCGCGCCGGCGTAGACGTTCATCGACGCGCCGCGTAGGAAGCCGACGAGGGTCATCCCGGCCTCTTCGGCGAGGTCGGCCGCGAGCGAGGAGGGCGCCGACACGGCGGCCAGCGCCGGTACGCCCGCGAGCAGCGCCTTCTGCGTCAGCTCGAACGAGGCGCGCCCGCTGACGAGCAGGACGTGCCCGGTCAGCGGCACCCGCTTGTCCTTCAGCGCCCACCCGACCACCTTGTCGACGGCGTTGTGCCGCCCGACGTCCTCACGCATCGCCAGCAGCGAGCCCTCGGCGTCGAACAGCCCGGCCGCGTGCAGCCCGCCGGTGCGGTCGAAGACCCGCTGTGCGTCGCGGAGCGTTTCGGGCAGCCGCGCCAGCGTCTCCGGGGCCAGCCGCGCCGGGTCCGCGCTCACGTCGTACCGCGACCGCTGCCGGATCGAGTCGATGCTCGTCTTGCCGCACACCCCGCACGCGCTGGTCATGAGGAACGACCGGTCGACCGAGACCTCCGGCGGCTCGACGCCCTCGGCGAGCGTGACGTCGATGACGTTCATCGTGTCGGTGTCGGCGCAGTAGCGCATCGCCCGGATGTCGTCGGCGGACCGCACCACGCCCTCGCCGTGCAGGAACCCGGCGACCAGGTCGAAGTCGTCACCGGGGGTGCGCATCGTCACCGACAGCGGGCGCCCGGCCAGCCGGATCTCCAACGGCTCCTCGACCACCAGCGTGTCGGGCCGCCCGCGCGCGCCCCGCTCGTCGATGTGCGCGATCCGCCGCCGCACCGTCACTCGGCCCATGCGCCCGACGCTACCCCGTGGCAAGGCAGGGAACGCCTCTCCGTACGCGGGGCGCCGCCGAATCTGTTTCATTGGCGCCGGTCCACCGCGCCGCGTTGCCGCGAGTCGGTGATGATCGTGGTGGTCCGCGTGAGCACCATTTCGAGCAGCCGATGCAGGCGTTGCTGCCGCGGCCGTGACAGGAACGGCCACGCTATAAGGGCCGGGAGCAGTGCGAGGGTGATGACGATAGGAACCACAAGGGCGGCCACGGTGACCAGGCCGCGACCTAGGGCAGGGATGGGCCAGCCCATTCGCCGACCTCCTCTGGTGTCGGGCTTCGCTGGCTCGTCGAACTGCCTTCGTCGCGCGAGCTCTCTTCGGACAGGCGCTCCCAGGATGATCCGTTGGGCCATATCAGATCGATGCGCAGGGACTCGCATAGCTTGGCGAGGTCCGTGCGAGGCCGGGATGGCACCAGGATCGTCATCCGCTTGGCATCGACGTATCGGGCGTAGTCCAACAACTGCCCGATGGCACTGTGTATCCCTTCCCGGGTGGCGGTGCCCTTCGCCTCGATCAGCTCCTGGACTGTGCGGTCATACAGGTCGATGCAGAGGGGCGTCGCCTCCCAGGCCGGGACGATCCGTTGCTTCACCATCTCGTGTCCGAGTTGGGCGATGGCGTAATCGGAGTAGGCGCGAATCAAGGCGGTTTCGCGCTGCTGGGCCGTCTGTGGCTCACGTGACGGCTCGGTAAAGGTGCGTTCGATACCCTCCGCCTCCACGGGCAACTGCGTGATCGTGGGCCGAGGCTGCGGGGTTCGTGGGCTACGGGCTCCGTCCTGCTTGACCTCACCGACAGGCCTGAGTCGGAAGACGAACACGTTGCGGATCGTTCCGCCGTCGATCTCAGGAGCGTCAATCAGGTAGTACGGGTGTTCTGCGTCGACCTCGAACTCTCCCAAATACTCGACGACGCCGCCTGATGCCGACCGGAACAGGCGAAGGGCGCGGCCGTTGACGCGGTGGTTCAACACGGCGAGGTTGCCCTGAGCCATCCGCTGGTCCCCGCGTTGGCCCTCTCCCGTGTAGTGATAGCAACCGTCCTGGCCCCACCCCTCCGGGAATCCATGCTGGCGTGCCACAGCCGGGTTGGTGAACAGCAAGACATTCGAGGTCATGCTTGAGGGGCCGATGCCGCCCTGAAGCCGCCCGCCGTACTCCCTGTGTAGATCTCGGCGGAGAACCGCGTCCCCCGGCTTGAGCCGCCATCGCCCTGCCATCGCGTAGCTCCGAACTTTAGGTCAAATTTCTAGGGTAAAAATAGCAGAGAGTCGGCCTGTCTGTGATGCGGAAGGCTGCTCTGGGCCGGGTGGGTGGCAAGATCCCCAATAAAGGATGTTCAATAAGCGGGTGGGCATCGAGTATTGGCCGGTACTCCGCCAGCTCACCGGTTCCGACCGGCTGGGGCGTGGCAAGGCCGCGCGGTCGAAGGACACCGACGCGCTTCGGGCGCGGACGGGCCAGGCCGACCGGGTCGTCGAATCCGTGTGTCCCTACTGCGCGGTCGGATGCGGGCAGAAGGTCTACGTCAAGGACGAGAAGGTCATCCAGATCGAGGGTGACCCGAACTCCCCGATCTCGCGCGGGCGGCTCTGCCCCAAGGGGTCGGCCAGCAAGCAGCTCGTCACCTCCCCGGGCCGGCAGACGAAGGTCCTCTACCGGCGTCCCCACGGCACCGACTGGGAGTCGCTCGACCTCGACGAGGCGATGGACATGATCGCCGACCGGGTGGTCGACGCGCGGCGGAGCGGCTGGGAGGACACCTACGAGGGCAAGCCCGTCCGCCGCACGATGGGCATCGCCAGCCTCGGCGGCGCCACGCTCGACAACGAGGAGAACTACCTCATCAAGAAGCTCTGGAGCGCGCTCGGCGCGATCCAGATCGAGAACCAGGCCCGTATTTGACACTCCGCCACCGTCCCCGGTCTGGGGACCAGTTTCGGGCGCGGCGGCGCCACGACGTTCCAGCAGGACCTGGCGAACGCCGACTGCATCGTCATCCAGGGCTCGAACATGGCCGAGTGCCACCCGGTCGGGTTCCAGTGGGTGATGGAGGCCAAGGCGCGCGGCGCGAAGGTCTTCCACGTCGATCCGCGGTTCACCCGCACCAGCGCGGTGGCGCACCGCCACCTGCCCATCCGGGCCGGCAGTGACATCGTGCTGCTCGGCGCGCTGGTCAACCATGTGCTGAGCGGCGGCCACGACTTCCGGGAGTACGTCCTCAACTACACCAACGCAGCGTCGATCGTGGGCGAGGACTTCCGCGACACCGAGGACCTCGACGGCCTGTTCTCCGGCTACGACGCCGAAAAACGGGAGTACGACCCGACGAGCTGGGCGTACCAGAACGGCGACGCTCAGGCCGCGGCCGGTGCGCGGGACGAGGCGAAGACCGACGACGACCGGTCCCACGAACACGGGCCGGGCGCGACGTTCGAGGCGACGCCGTCGCAGACCGGGCACGCCCCGCGCCGCGACGAGACGCTGGAGCACCCGCGCTGCGTCTACCAGATCCTCAAGCGGCACTTCGCGCGGTACACACCCGAGCTGGTCGAGGAGATGTGCGGCATCGGCCCGGAGCGGTTCGCCGAGCTCGCCGACGCCATCGTGGCGAACTCCGGCCGCGACCGGACGACCGCGTTCGTCTACAGCGTCGGCTGGACCCAGCACACGGTCGGCGCCCAGTACATCCGCACGGCCGCGATCCTGCAGCTGCTGCTGGGCAACATCGGCCGGCCGGGCGGCGGCATCCTCGCGCTGCGCGGGCACGCGAGCATCCAGGGCTCCACCGACATCCCGACACTGTTCAACCTGCTGCCGGGCTACCTGCCGATGCCGTACGCCCACGAGCACGAAGACCTCGACACCTACCTCGAACGCGCGGCCGGAGACACCGGCTTCTGGGGCAACAAGCGTGCCTACATGGTCAGCCTGCTCAAGGCCTGGTGGGGCGACGCCGCCACCGCGGACAACGACTTCTGCTTCGACTACCTGCCGCGCCTGACCGGCGACCACGGCACCTACCACACGGTGCTGGACCAGATCGCCGGCAAGGTCAAGGGCTACTTCCTCATGGGGGAGAACCCGGCCGTCGGGTCGGCGGGCGGGCGGCTCCAGAGGCAGGGCCTCGCCGCGACCGAGTGGCTCGTGGTGCGCGACCTGAACCTCATCGAGAGCGCGGAGTTCTGGAGGAACTCCCCGGAGATCGCCGCCGGCGAGACCAGCCCGGAGCAGATCGCCACCGAGGTGTTCTTCCTGCCCGCCGCGGCGCACACCGAGAAGGACGGCACGTTCACCAACACCCAGCGTCTGCTCCAGTGGCACCACAAGGCGCTGGACCCGCCGGGCGACGCGCGCAGCGACCTGTGGTTCATCTACCACCTGGGCCTGCGCGTACGTGAGCGGCTGGCCGGTTCAACGGATCGGAACGACCGGCCGATCCAGGAGCTGACCTGGGACTATCCGGTCGAGGGGCCGCACGACGACCCGTCCGCCGAGGCCGTGCTGGCCGAGATCAACGGATACGACGGCGACGGCAGGCCGCTCTCCGGCTTCACCGCGCTGAAGGACGACGGCTCGACCTCCTCCGGCTGCTGGATCTACTCCGGCTGCTACACCGGCGGCGTCAACCAGACCGCGCGCCGCAGGCCGGGCCCGGAGCAGTCGTGGGTGGCGCCCGAGTGGGGCTGGGCCTGGCCGGCGAACCGCCGCATCCTGTACAACCGCGCCTCCGCCGACCCCGAGGGCCGCCCGTGGAGCGAGCGCAAGGCCTACGTCTGGTGGGACGGCGAGCAGTGGACCGGCCACGACGTGCCGGACTTCGAGAAGACCAAGCCGCCGTCGTACGAGCCTCCGGAGGGGGCGACGGCGCAGGACGCCATCGCCGGGACCGACCCGTTCATCATGCAGACCGACGGCAAGGCGTGGCTGTTCGTGCCCAAGGGACTCGTCGACGGGCCGCTGCCGGCCCACTACGAGCCGCAGGAGTCGCCGGTCGCGAACCCGCTCTACGCCCAGCAGGACAACCCGGCCCGGCAGCTGTATCCGCGGCGCGGCAACCGCTACCACCCCGCCGGCAGCACGGTGTACCCGTACGCCTTCACGACGTACCGGCTCACCGAGCACCACACGGCGGGCGGCATGAGCCGCTTCCTGCCGTACCTGTCCGAGCTGCAGCCGGAGATGTTCTGCGAGGTGTCCCCGGCCCTGGCGGCCGAGCGCGGGCTCACCAACGGCGGCTGGGCCACGATCGTCACCGCGCGGACCGCGATCGAGGCGCGGGTGCTGGTCACCGAGCGGATGTCGCCGCTGCGGATCCAGGGCCGCACCGTCCACCAGGTCGGGCTGCCCTACCACTGGGGTACCTCCGGCGTCGTGCGGGGCGACTCGGCCAACGACCTGCTGCCCATCGTGCTCGACGCGAACACCCACATTCAGGAGAGCAAGGCCGCGACCTGCGACATCCGCCCCGGCCGCCGTCCCCAGGGCGCCGCGCTCGGTGCCCTCGTACGCCGCTACCGCCGCCAGGCGGGAATCCCGGAGGACTGAGATGAGCGACAGCCTGTACGGGCCGCTGCACGACGTCGCCGAGGACGCGGGGTACGCCGACCCGCCGGCGCGCGCCGGGTTCTTCACCGACACGTCGGTGTGCATCGGGTGCAAGGCGTGCGAGGTGGCGTGCAAGGAGTGGAACGCCATCCCCGACGATGGGTTCGCGCTGACCGGCATGTCGTATGACAACACCGGCCAGCTCGGCGCGAGCACGTGGCGGCACGTGGCGTTCATCGAGCAGTCCCGGCCCCGCGAGGTCGGCGACGGCGACGGCGGCACCCGCTGGCTCATGGCCTCGGACGTGTGCAAGCACTGCACGCACGCCGCGTGCCTCGACGTGTGCCCGACCGGCGCGCTGTTCCGCACCGAGTTCGCCACCGTCGTCGTGCAGCAGGACGTCTGCAACGGCTGCGCCTACTGCGTGTCGGCCTGCCCGTACGGCGTGATCGACCGGCGTGAGGGCGACGGCCGCGCCTGGAAGTGCACGATGTGCTACGACCGGATCGGCGACGGCATGGAGCCCGCGTGCGCCAAGGCCTGCCCGACCGACTCGATCCAGTACGGGCCACTGGACGAGCTGCGCGAACGCGCCCGTGCCCGCCTCGACGAGCTGCACGCGGAGGGCGTCGCGGAGGCGCGCCTCTACGGCGAGGACGAGAACGACGGCGTCGGCGGCGACGGCGCGTTCTTCCTGCTGCTGGACGAGCCGGAGACCTACGGCCTGCCGCCGGACCCGGTGGTGACCACGCGCGACCTGCCCGCGATGTGGAAGTGGGCCGGGGGCGCCGCGGCGGCCCTGGCCGGCTGCGTCGCCGTGTCCTTTCTCGGGAGGCGCTGATGCCGAAACGCGGGGGCGAGCGGTCGATGGTGCCGCGCGCGGAGTTCGGGTCCTACTACGGGCGGCCGGTGCTGAAACGGCCGCGCTGGCAGGCGCCCCACCTGCCCGGCTACCTCTACTTCGGCGGGCTGTCGGGAGCCGCGGCGGCGATGGCGGCGATGGCCGACGCGACCGGGCGCGGGCGGCTCTCGCTCACCGGCCGGGTCACCGCCGCGACGGCCGCGGCCGCGGGCTCGGCGCTGCTCATCGCCGAGCTGGGACGACCGGAGCGGTTCCTGAACATGCTGCGGGTGTTCAAGCCGACCTCGCCGATGAGCGTCGGATCGTGGGTGCTGGCCACGCACGGAGGTCTCACCGGCCTGTCGGCCGCCTCCGGGGTGACCGGGATCGCGCCGTGGCTCGGCCGGGCCGCCGGCGCGGGCGCCGCGCTGACCGGCCCCGTACTGGCCACCTACACCGGTGTGCTGATGGCCGACACGGCCGTTCCGGCCTGGCACGAGGGGTACCGTCACCTCCCGCTGCTGTTCGCGGGCAGCGCGCTCGCGAGCGCGGGCGCCGTCGGGATGGCCGCCGTCCCGCGCGGGCAGGCCGGGCCGGCGCGACGGATGGCCCTGCTGGGCGCGGGCCTGGAGCTCGCCGCGGCCGGCACCCTGGAGAAGGGCGCGGGAATGCGTGAGCAGGCCGAACTCATCTCCGAGCCGTACCGGACGGGGCGCGCGGGCACGCTGCTGCGTCTCGGCCGCGGGCTCACGGCGGCGGGCGCGGCCGGCACGCTCGTCGCCGGCCGCAGCCGTACCGCCGCGGTGGTGTCCGGGCTCGCCCTCACCGGAGGCGCGCTGTGCACGCGGTTCGGCGTCTTCTACGCCGGGCTCGCCTCGGCCGAGGACCCCAAGTACACCGTCGTGCCCCAGCGGGCCCGCCGGGCTACTGGCGCTTGAGGCAGAGCACGTAGCTGAGGAAGGTGTACTTCTTGCTCTTGGCCCAGAACGCCGTCGTGTAACCCGAGACGCTCCTGCACTTGTTCTTGTCCGACGTGCCGGAGAACCGCTTGAGCACCTTGTACGGTGCCGAGTCGCAGTCGGTCTTGAACATCTTCAGGTCCGGTGCCTTGCCCGCGATCCGTACGCAGTCACCGGCCTGGACGAACATCGACTCGTCCACCGTGGGCGAGCCCGACGGCGTGGCGGAGTCGGACGGTGTCGGGAGGGTGCTCGGCACGTCGTTCGGCGGTGTGTAGCTCGGAGCCGCGGTCGGCTGCGTGCTGGCCGCCACCGGGTTGACGGGCTTCTTGCCGTCGTCGCTGCTCAGCGCCCAGATGATCGCGCCGCCGCCGCCCAGCAGCACCAGCGCCGCCACGATCGCGACGACGACGATCGGCCCGGAGTTGCTCTTGCCGGGCGGTCCGGGCGGCGGAAGCGGTCCCCAGCCGCCGGGACCCATCGGGTCCTGCGGCCCGAACCCGCCGGCGCCGGGCTGGCCCCAGGGCGGAGGACCGCCGGGAGGCTGCTGCGCGCCGTAAGGAGGCTGCTGGCCGTACGAGGGCTGCTGGCCGTACGGCGGTTGCTGCCCGTACGGAGGCTGCTGTCCCGGTTGTCCGCCCGGGTAGGGCGGAGGCTGCGAAGGATAGCCGCCAGGCCCCTGTCCCTGTGGCTGCTGGCCGTAGCCCTCGGGTTGCTCATGCACGAACGGCCGCCCCTTCTTTCCCCGTAAAACGTGTCCTCTTACCCAACTAGGACTCGCCCCACTGCGCAAATTGCTCTTTTACCTTCGACGGTGGTGTTTACCGTTTGGATCCCGGCGAAACGCTCTGATGACCGAATTCGGTCATCACTGGGACAGAGGGGGTGCGGGCGTGTCGGTGCGGGTCAGTCGCTCGCGGGGTGCTCGGCCATCAGGGCGCGCAACGGCCGGATTCCGGCCGCGAGGGCGGCGCCGGTCACGAGCGCGAGAAGCGCCAGGGTAAGAAAGTAGGCCGGTTCGGACAGGACGGTGCCGGCCAGCCGGGTCATCTGGCCGCCGACGGCGTCGCCCACGGCGATGGCGAGGTACCACAGGCCGATCATCTGGCTGGCGAACGCCCGCGGCGCGAGCTTGGTCGTCACCGACAGCCCGACCGGGCTCAGGCACAGCTCACCGGTGGTCTGGATGAGGTACGTGACGACGAGCCACAGCGCGGAGACCCGGACGCCGTGAGAGGCCTTGGCCGCGGCGAACATCATGACCACGAAGGACAGGCCGACGAGCACCATCGCGGCGGTGAACTTCAGGGGAGTGCTCAGCCGGTCGCCCGTCCGTACCCACAGGGCGGCGAACGCCGGGGCGAGCACGATCACCATGATGGGGTTGATCGCCTGCAGCCAGCTCGACGGCACGTCCCAGCCGGCCACGGAGAGGTCGGTCTTGTGCTGCGCGAACGTCGTGAGTTCCGTGGCGGCCTGGTCGTAGACCATCCAGAACACCGACGCCGCGGCGAAGAGCCAGACGTAGGCGCGCAGCCGGGCGCGCTCCTCCGAGGTGATCTCGTGGCTGCCGAAGAACATGAACGCGAAGTAGGCCACGGCGACGCCGAGCGGGACGACGGCGACCGCCCAGGTGATGTTGTCGAGCGTGAGCGTGCCGGTGGCCGCGCCGAGGAGGACGATCGCGGCGACGGCGGCGGAGCCGGCGAGGACGGCCGTGTGCAGGTGGCGGCGCTCCCGGTCGTCGAGCCGGCGGGACGGCCGCCCGCCGGGCAGGTGCCGGCGGCCGAGGACGTACTGGGCCAGGCCCAGCGCCATGCCGACCGCGGCGACGCCGAAACCGAGGTGCCAGGACACCTTCTGCCCGAGCGTGCCCACGACCAGCGGTGCGAGGAACGCGCCGAGGTTGATGCCCATGTAGAAGATGGAGAACCCGGCGTCCCGGCGGGCGTCCTCGTCCTCGCCGTACAGGTGGCCGACGAGCGTGGCGATGTTCGGCTTGAGCAGCCCGGTGCCGGCGATGATCAGGGTGAGCCCGAGGTAGACGAACCCGGCGCCGCCGGGCATCGCCATGGCGATGTGCCCCAGCATGATGATCACGCCGCCGTACAGGACGGACGGGCGCGGCCCGAGCATCCGGTCGGCGATCCAGCCGCCGGGCAGCGTGACCAGGTAGACCATGGCCGAGTACACGCCGGCCAGCGCCTTGGCCGTGCCGTCCGCGAGGCCGAGGCCGTGCTCGGCCGCGGGGGCCGCGAGGAACAGCACGAGGATGCTGCGCATGCCGTAGAAGCTGAAGCGCTCCCACATCTCGGTCAGGAACAGGGTGGCGAGCCCCCGCGGATGCCCCAGGAAGCGGCGTTCGCGGCATGCGTCGGTCGCCGATGCGGCCATGCGGTCTCCCCCGAATCTCCGCAGCGGCCATGAGAGTGTGCCTGCTTCGTACCCTCGGCGATCTACTCGCGAACGATCAGGGTGTGGCTTTCGCGCCCGATGAGCTCGCCGACGACCGGGGCGCCCGGGATCTCCCCCGCGACGAGGAGACCTCCGGAGGTCTGCGCGTCGGCCAGCAGCAGCCGGTCCTCCTCCGCGACGCCGCCGAAGTCGGTGTGCGGGCTCACCCAGGAGAGGTTGCGTCGCGTGCCACCGGAGACGAAACCGTCCCGTACCGCCTCGCGCGCGCCGTCGAGGTAGTCGACGGCGGACGAGTCGATCACCGCGGTGACCCCGCTCGCCCGCGCCATCTTGTACAGGTGGCCGAGCAGGCCGAAGCCGGTGACGTCGGTGGCGCAGGCGTGACCGCGGTCCAGCGCGACCCGTGAGGCGCCCGCGTTGAGGGTCGTCATCGCCGCGACGGCCTGGGGGAAGACCTCGCCGGTCGTCTTGTGCCGCGTGTTCAGCACGCCGATGCCCAGCGGCTTGGTCAGGCAGAGCGGCATGCCCGGGCGTCCGGCGTCCAGGCGGAGCAGCCGCGCCGGGTCGGCGAGGCCGGTCACGGCCATGCCGTACTTCGGCTCCGGGTCGTCCACGCTGTGCCCGCCCGCGACGTGGCAGCGCGCCTCGCGCGCCACGTCGAGCCCGCCGCGCAGGACCTCGCGTGCGAGTTCCATCGGCAGCGTGTCGCGCGGCCAGCCCAGGAGGTTCACGCCGACCAGTGGACGGCCGCCGACGGCGTACACGTCCGAGAGGGCGTTGGCCGCGGCGATCCGCCCCCAGTCGTACGGGTCGTCGACGACGGGCGTGAAGAAGTCGGCCGTGGCGACCACGGCGTTGTCCTCCTCGATCCGCACGACGGCCGCGTCGTCGCCGTCGTCGAGGCCGATGACCAGGTCGTCCGGGCGAGGGGCCTCGATGAGCCCGGCCACGACCGACTCGAGCTCGCCCGGCGGGATCTTGCAGGCGCAGCCGCCGCCGTGGGCGTACTGCGTGAGCCGATACTTCATGAGGCCCCTCCGCGTCGGTGTTCCGCGACGGAACTCATCCTGCCGTAACCCTTGTCCGAGCGGAGTTCTCCATGGTGCGATGCTGCCCTGTAAGCGAGCACTGACACCGGAGGCGTAATGGGCGTGCTGGAGGAGCGGGCCGAGGTCGAGAAGGTGATCGCGGGTGCCACGATCGCCGACGCGCTGCTGGAGACGGCGACGCGGCACCCGGACGCCCCCGCCTTCACCCAGGGTGAGGAGACTCTGACCTGGTCCGAGGCCCGGGATCGGGTGCTGCGGATCGCCGCGGCGTTCACCGCGCTCGGCCTGGAGCCGGGCGACACGGTCGCGCTGATGATGCCCAACCGCACCGAGCACGTCCTGGCCGACCTCGGCGTCGTGCACGCGGGAGGCGTCCCGACCACCCTGTACGCGACGCTGGCACCCGAGCAGATCGCGTACGTCGTCGGCGACTGTGACGCCCGGTACGCCGTCCTGGACGGCCCGTCCCAGGTCGAGCGCTGGGCGCCGGTCCTGTCCCGGCTGCCGGACCTGCGGGCGGTGATCGTGCTGGAGGACTGCCCGTCCGGCGATCCGTACATGTCGTGGGAGAAGTTCCTGCGCATGGGGGAGCCCGGCGCCGAACGTTGGCGCGACCTCACGCCGGACTCCACGCTGACCGTGCTCTACACCTCGGGGACGACCGGCCGCCCCAAGGGCGTCATCGTCACGCACCGCATGGCGCTGTACGAGTGCCGCGTGTCGGACATGACGTCCGAGCTCCCGGCGGGCAGCGTCGGCGTCTCCTACCTGCCGTTCGCCCACATCGCCGACCGGGTGATCAGCATCTACCTGCCGGTCGTCCGCGGCACGCACGTCTACTTCTGCCCCGACCCGGGCGGGCTCGCGGCCACGCTGGCCCGGGCGCGCCCGCACGGCTTCTTCGGCGTGCCCCGCGTGTGGGAGAAGATGATGGCCGCCATCCAGGCCGTCCTCGCCGCGGAGCAGGACGACTCCCGGCGCGCCGCCGTCACCGCCGCGATGGACGCCGGACGGGCGTACGTCGAGTCGTGCGAGTACGGGCGGGAGACGACCCCGGCCGTGTTGGAGGCGTTCCAGCGGGCCGACGAGACCGTGCTCGCGCCGATGCGCGCCCTGATCGGCCTGGACCGCGTACGGCAGACGCTGAGCGCCGCCGCGCCGCTGCCGATCGACGTGGCGCGCTTCTTCGCCGGCCTGGGCCTGCGCATCCTCGACGTGTACGGGATGACGGAGACGACCGGCGCGGCCACCGCGAACCGGCCGGACTCCTTCAAGCTCGGGACGGTGGGGCGGGCGATGCCGGGCATCGAGATCCGGATCGCCGACGACGGCGAGATCCTCATCCGCGGCACCATCTGCACGCCCGGCTACCTCAACCGGCCCTCGGACGACCTGCTGGACGCCGACGGCTGGGTGCACACCGGCGACCTCGGCGAACTCGACGACGACGGCTTCCTGAAGGTCGTCGACCGCAAGAAGGAGATCATCATCACGGCGGGCGGGGAGAACATCGCCCCGTCGCTCATCGAGAACCTGCTGAAGGAACACCCCCTGGTCGGCCAGGCCCTGGCATACGGTGACGGGCGGCGCTACGTGGTGGCGGTGCTGACCCTGGACGGCGAGGTCGCACCGGCGTGGGCCGCGGCGCGCGGCGTCGAGGGAGACCTGGCGGCCCTGGCGTCCCATCCGCTGGTCCTGGAGGAGATCGCCCACGCGGTCGAGGCGGCCAACGGCCGACTGGCCCGCGTACAACAGGTCAAACGCTGGCGCCTGCTGCCGGACGAGTGGACGGCGGAGAGCGAGGAGCTGACACCGACGCTGAAGCTGAAGCGCCGGGTGATCCACGCCAAGTACGCCGACACGTTCGCGACCCTGTACGACGCCTGACCGCCTGCCGATGGGTCGCTCGCCGGGCGGCGCAGGGAACCGATGACGCTCAGCGTCGACGGACGCCCGCCCCACCAGCAGGACGACTGACACGAACCGACGCAAAGGACCCGGCGTCCCCTGGGAACCCGGACGCCGGATGGCGCGGGGTCCGTCATCCGGCTTCGAGGACATGCCGGGTCTCCCGCGCCGGCTGGTTCTCGCCGTCCCGCCGACGGCGGCCCGCCGTTCCTTTCGTGTCCTTCGGTCGTTGGCCTGTCGCCGGAATTCTGTCGGGCCCGGCCAAGGTGCCGTTCGGTGGATTGCTCACCGGAGATTCCGGAGGTTCCGGGGAACCGGTGTGAGGCGGTGAGCGTCTGTAGGGCATGACCCGGATCTTGGCCGTCGCCGTCACCGTGCTGGTCGCGGGCTGGGACGTCGCCGACGCGCTCACGCCGTCCGGGGTTCTGCTCGCCGCGGCGGCTCTCGCCGTTGCCGGGCTGGTGCTGCTCGCCGCGCGCCGTCCCGCAGTGCGGTTCGCCGCGGAGGGGGCCGGGCCGTCGCCGGCGATGCGCTCGCGTGCCCGCCGTACCGCCATCGTCCGGCTGTGCGACCCCAACGCCGCGGGTCGCCCCCGTCCCCGAGCGCCGTCGGCCCGTACCCGGGCCGCACATCGTTAGCGCCGGTTCTCCCGAGCCCGCCGCGCGGCGGGCTCGCCGTGTCGTCGCCTGACCGGTTCGTTCCGCTCCGCGGGGAGACGCCCTGCCGAGCGGGTGGGGCCCCTGGCCTCCACCGTCCGCCGGGCCCCGTGGCCGCCGCGCGGGTGCGGCCCTCCCGCCTGTCCTCTCAGGAGTTCGAGCCGAAGGGTCTCCTCACCGCATGTTCGCACTGTTCGACGCCGCCGTCGGCGTCGCGTACCACCTCGTCACCGGCCTCATGTCCCTGCTGGAACCGCTCACGGGCGGCCTCAGCGCCGCCGTCGCCGTCATCGCGTTCACCGCATGCGTCCGCCTGGCGCTCCTGCCGCTGAGCGTCCGGCAGGCCCGGGCCAACCAGGCGCGCCTGCGCCTGGAACCGCAGGTCAAGAAGCTTCGCGAACGTCACCGCGCCGACCCGGTCCGCGCGCATCAGGAGATCGGCGCCCTCTACCGCGCCGAAGGCACCTCGATGTGGGCCGGGATCGGCCCGTCGTTGCTGCAGATGCCGGTCTTCGCCGTCGTCTACCGCATCTTCCTGTCCCCGGCCGTGGGCGGGCACGCGAACCTGCTGCTGGCCCACACGCTGCTCGGCACGCCCCTGGGCGCGCGCTGGCTCCTGTCCGCCGGAGCCTTCGGCCCGCACGGCCTGGTCTTCCTGGGCCTGTTCGCGCTGCTCGCCGTCGTGGCCTGGTGGACGTCCCGGCAGGCGCCGACACCGCCGGGCCCCCTCGGCCGGGTGACGCGCGTCCTTCCGTACGGCACCCTGCTGGTCGCCGCGTACGTTCCCCTGGCCGCCGGCCTGTACGTCCTCACCACGACCCTCTGGACCGCGGCCGAACGCGCCATCCTCTGGCGCACACCCGCGGGTACCTGAGTAGGCTCACGGGCGGAGGCGGGAGGGTGCCTGGTGGCCCCCATGGTCTTCAAAACCACTGCACGGCGCTCGGCGTCGTGGGCGGGTTCGATTCCCGTACGCCTCCGCCACCTTCTCTAGTGCCGCACTGACCAGGGGAGATGCCGCGGCGCGGACAAGGCCCGGCAAGGTCGCCGAGCGGTTCGGCACGTCGACGACGCGCGCCGTGAGCTGCTCGCCAGCGCTGCCGGCGGCCCGTTTCCGTCTCGGGCGTCCGTCAGCTCTGCGGGAGGGAGTCCAGCATCTGCTTGAACGTGCCGGAGAACCTCATACCGAAGTCCTGGTCGCTCTTCAGGGTGACGCCCATCGACTCCAAGCGGCCGCGGGAGTACCAGAACACGCCGTCGCTCATCGGCGCCGGATCGCCCTTCATCAGTTGCCGGCTCGTCTGCACGAGGAACGGGATCATGTTCAGCGCCTGGCGCGACTGGATCGGCAGGGCGATGAAGGAGTTGTTGGTGGGCAGGGTGACGATCGCGCCGTTCGGCAGCGAGGTGCCCAGCACCTCCTCGACGCGCAGCGCTTGGCCGACAGCGGGCCAGCCGGTGCCGTTCACGACGTGCATTTTGACGCCGACGTTGGTGTCGAACGCCCGGATGTTGAGCTTGTCCTGACGCATGTTCGCCAGTGCGCGCTGCCAGAGCGCACCGGGGTCGGCGCCCCACTGGGCCGCGGCATGCTGGGCCACCGTCATCGCCTCGTGCGAGCCGCCGCGCCGACGTGACTCGGCTTTGACGACGAGGACGGCGGACAGCCCCTCGCCGATGTCATAGGCGACCGGGTCGGACCCGAGCCCGCCGTCCTGCTGACGACTGATGATCAGGGACAACTGCGCGTCCCGCACCTCCGGACGCATCGCCCCCAGCGCCTGGCAAGGCCCGTGCGCCGAGCATCCTGGCGCGGTGTAATGCCTTGAATCGGGATTTCCTCGGTTGAATATTCCCATCGGCTCAGCATGCCAGCGCTCACCACACCGGTCGACTCGCGGCTGACCCGGTCACCACAGCGACCTCGGTCCTGCCTCGGTGAGGGTCCGAAGTTCCGGCGAACCGCAAAATAGGTCGTAAGCCTGGACCCGACGGGCTGATCAGGTGTTCGGTGCACCGGGTGGCCGTAATGCGCCATTTGTTTGGTTTCTGTGGTCCGCCGTTTCGGCGTGAGCGTCTTCCGTGCAGACGTTGGAAGGAGTACGGGGAATGAGAAGACGTCTGTTCACACGGGGGGCTGCCGCGCTTGCGACGACCGCCGCGCTCATGGTGATCGCCGGGCCGGCCCACTCGGCGACGTCGGCACAACCGGGGCATGACTTCAATGGGGACGGCTACCAGGACATCGCGATCGGCGGGCCAGGCGGCACGGTCGACGGCCTCGGGGGCGCCGGATACGTCACCATCGTCTACGGCTCGAAGAACGGGCTCGACCCGGCGAACGGCGTGACGATCAGCCAGGCGAGCGCCGGAGTGCCGGACGATCCGGAGGAAGGCGACGCCTTTGGATCCTCCCTCGCGGCCGGCGACTTCAACGGGGACGGCTTCGCCGACCTCGCCGTCGGCTCACTCGGGGAGAGCATCGACGGCAACACCACCAGCGGCTCGGTGACGGTGCTGTTCGGCAGCGCGGACGGCCTCGGCAACGGGTACCTCGTGCCCGGCGACAGGGCGATCGGAAGCGCCGTCGGGGCGGGGGACGTCAACGGCGACGGTCAGGTCGACCTGCTGGTCGGCTCCCGCTCGGTCTACGTCACCGGGACGGTCGACACTTACAGCTTCCCGCACGGCGGCTACGACAATCCCGCGATTTCCCTCGGCGGTGAAGACGGCTGGGGCGGCGAGGACGGAATCATCACCGGCGACGTCAACGGGGACGGCTACACCGACGTGCTGGCCGCCTGGACCGCGGTCGGCGGCACGCCGGAGGTCTATTACCTTCCCGGCTCGGCGAACGGGATTCAGGGTGACGCCCGGGTCCTGGTGGACGGCGGCGTCAGCATCGCCGTCGGCGACATCGACAAGGATGGCCACGCCGACCTGGTCGCCGGCCAGCCCGCGGGCTACACCGGTGGACAGATCGAGGTGGAGTACGGCACCGCGAACGGCTTCACCGGCGGCCGCGTCCAGACGATCGACCAGAACACCTCCGGCGTGCCGGGGACCAGCGTGTACGGGGACCAGTTCGGCTCGGCCGTGGCGGTCGGTGACGTCGATGGCGACGGCTACCCCGACGTCGCCGTCGGGGCGCAGGGCAAGGCCGTTCATGGCGCGACAGCCGCCGGCGAGGTCGTCGTCCTGCGCGGTGGCGGGAGCGGCCTGACCACCGCGAAAGCCAAGGCGTTCACCCAGGACAGCTCTGGCGTCCCGGACACCGCGGAGCAAGGGGACGAGTTCGGCTGGCTGGTCTCCCTGATCGACCACAACGCGGACGGCCGGGCGGATCTGACGGCCTCGGCGGTCGGCGAGAACAAGTCCTGGGACGGCGCGCCGTACGGTGCCGGCGTCGTCACCACGCTGCGCGGGTCGAACTCCGGGACCACGACGAAGAACGCCATGACGTTCGGCCCGGCGGCGTTCGGCCAGAACCCGACGGACGCGCGCTACGGCTGGGCGATCACACCGTAGGCGAGCCACTGCCGGGCTTCCCCGAGGGGAGCCCGGCAGCCGGCGAGAGCCGGTTGGCCGTGGCGTACGGCCCGCGAGACTGGAGCGGAACGGATTCTGGCGGTAGCGGGCTTGATGTAGCGGCCGGAACGGAAAGTCACGGTAGGGGGAGGTTCCACTGCGGTAGTCGCGGTCGATGCGTCGCACGCGCTTCGCCGTGGGGACCTCCTGCACGAAGGCGCCGTGGACGTGCTCGACGCGCACCAGACCCTCGTTGACGAGAACGGCGATCGCTCCCGCGTCCGGAGGCATCGATCGTCTGGCCGCCGTTGATATCGCCATGGGGGAGCCGCCGTGGCCGACCCTGTCGTGGGCATCGTCTCGAGCGGGCCGCGAAAGCGACCGCCGTCGAAGCCGTCGTCAGAGCCTCGCCATGGCCGCGGCCCACCTGTACTCTCCGCCCGGCGGGTCCCACAATGGGCACCGTGGTGGCACGCGAGGAGCTGGGGGTCGCCGCGGGAGAGGACGCTGGAACCCGAGGGTTCAACGACGTCGCGCTGGCCGTGTTCGTGGTGGTGCTGCCCGTCGCCGCGGTCGGGGCGACGGTCTCCCTACGGTGGACGGCGCTGGTGGCGTGGCCGGCGGCCGCCGGGGTCGTGGCCCTCGCGCTGCGGCGGGAGCGGGACCGGCGTGCGCAGGTGGCCTGGATGGAGGGCACCGTCCTGGTCGTCCAGGATTCAGGAGGCGTCCGACGGTGTGACCTCGCCGCGGCGCGTGAGGTCGACCTGACGCACACGGCGGGTCTCCGGGGGGACCGGTCGTTCCGGGTGCTCGTCGCCCGGAACGAGGCGCGCGGGCCGGCGGTCCGTTTGGTCCTAAGGGACCGGCGCGGGCGGCCGCTGGGCGCTCAGGACCTCAGGCTGCTCGCGGCGGCGCTGGACGCGTCGCGCGTCGGCGGCGCGGTGGCTCGTGCCCTCCGCGAGATGGCCGAGTACGGCCGGGAGCGAACGTCGTCGGAACGCGTGGACTGGACTCACCGCACCGGCCGCTGACCGCCCTCACATGCCGTGTCGGCGTGCCACCGAACGCAGCGTCCCGCTCGACGCGCCCCATTTCACCAGCGCCGCGGCGGCGTCGCCGGAGCCCGCCGACAGCGCGGTCAGCAGGTCGATGGCCCACGTGAACTCCTGGCCGCGCTGCCGAGCGTGTTCCCCGGCCTCACGTGCCGCCCGGACCAGCGCACGGTCGGCCGCCGGCCGGCCTACCGAGGAGCCGGTGGCGCGCGGCAGCCGGGCGATCGCCGCCATCGCGTCGGCGCGGATGGCGTCCGGATCCGCGCCGACGGTGACCAGGTCCGTGCCGATCGCGGGGTCCCCCAGAAGTTCGAGCAGCAGGTGGACCGCGGTGACCTCCGGATGGCCCTCGGCGGTGGCGTGCCGGACGGCGCCCTCCAGCGCCCGCCGGGCCGCGTCGGTGAACCGGAACTTCGTGTCGCCGGCGGCCGTCGAACGTACCTCTTCCCGGGGAGCGGCGGAGCGTGCCCGCAACTCGCGTGCCCGGCGCGTCTCCGGGGCGTCCGGCCCGAACACCCGCTCGATGACCGGGAGCGCCTGGGCGAGCTCGCGATCGGCTCCGTCCTGGTCGCCGGTACGGACGAGCAGGCAGGCGACCGCCCACCGGGCGTCGAGCACGCGCCGGTCGTCCACGCCGAAGATCCGTTCCAGGTCGGGCACCGTGCGGCGGAACGTCTCCAGGGCCTCGGCGTACCGGCCCGCGTCGTCCATCACGTGGGCGCCGTTGGTCCGGGCGGCCACCGCCTCGGCGTGCTCGGCGCCGAGGCAGCGTTCGAACCGGGGGAGCAGGGCCAGGTACATCTCCGCGCCCGCGGCCGGGTCGCCGGCCCGCGCGGTCATGGCGGCCAGCCGCTCGCGGCAGCGGAGCGTGTCGGGATGGTCCCTCCCGACCGCGGCCTCGAAGTCCGCGACGAGCTCGGCCAGTGCCGCGGCGGTACGGGCCGGGTCGGCGTCGTCGGCGAGGATCGCGCGGAACCGGTCGTTCAGGGCCGAGGTCGGAGCCGGGTCGGCCAGCCGGTGCCGCAGCTCGGCGAGGCTGCGGCGAGCGTTCACGGTGAGGAAGTGGTCGGCGCCGAAGGCCTCCTCCACGTTGGGCATGATCTGGCCCAGGATCTGGACGGCCTCCGCGGCGTCGCCGGCCCGGGCGGTGGTGCTCGACAGGTTGATCGACGCCAGCAGCACGTCCATGCCGCCGTGCGTCGCCCGCGCGTCGGCCTCGGCGAGGTCGGGGATGAGCTCGCGGTACAGCCGGGCGCCCTCCGCCGGGTCGTCCTGGCCGGTCGCGAAGGCCAGTGCCGCGCGGGCGTTGAGAGTGGTGCCGTGCCGCGCGCCCAGCGCCCGGCGCATGTCGGCGACCACCGGCCGGAGCGCCTCCGCCTTCTCCGCCGGCCGTTCCCGGCAGCCCGCCAGTGCCTGACGCGCCCGCAGGGTCACCTCGTCGTCCTCGCCGACCACCCGCCGCAGGGCGGGCAGGAGGTCCTCATACAGCCGGGCCTTCTCTCCGGTGTCGGCCGTGAACCACGCGAGCCGCTCACGCGCGCGTACGGTGACGCCGTCGCCGGGGCCGAGTGCGCCGTTCAGGTCGGCGACCACGTCGCCGAGCAGTTCGACGGCCTCCGCCGCGTCCCCCGCCTTGCCGACGCAGTCGGCCAGATCCCGGCGGGCGATGAGCGTACGCCGGTCGCCGGGGCCGAGCGCCCGCTCCAGATCGGCCACGAGCGGGCGGTAGAGCTCGGCGGCGGCGACCGGGTCGCCCATGCGGTCGGTCCAGCCGGCGTGCATCAGCCGCATGTCCAGCGTCCTGGGGTCGTCGGGCCCCAGGAACCGCGCGTACGACTCCGCCTGCTCGCCCGCGAGCCGTACGGCGCCCGGCCAGTCGTCCAGCTCGCGCAGGCAGTCGGCGAGCCCGAGCCGCGCGTGCGCGGTCAGCGCGTGGTCGGGGCCGACCTCGTCGAGCAGGTCGGAGATCAGCGCGCGGAACAGCTCCGCGGCGCGTTCGCGCTCCCCGGATCTCTGGACGAGCCCGGCGTCGCCGAGGCGGTGTTCGAGCCGCTCGAGCCGCCGGTCGTCGGCGGCCTGGCCCGCCGGCCGCCACACCTCTTTCGCGTCGAACGCCTTCCGTACCTCGACGTGATCGGTGCCGAGGACCCGGCGCATCTGCGGGATGACCTCGTCGAACAGCCGGATCGCCGCGACCGGGTCGCCGGCGTGGCCGACCCAGTCCGCCCGCCGCGCCCGGCCGTTGAGCGTCACCGGATCGTCGGCGCCGAGCACGCGTTCCAGCGCCGGGAGAAGCTCCTCGTACAGCCGCGCCGCGGTTCGCGCGTCGCCCGCCTGCCCGGTCTGCTCGGCCAGGTCGCGGCGTGCGATCAGTGCGCCCCTGTCGTCCGGCCCCACGACGGCCTCGATGTCCGGGACGAGCCGGGCGTACAGGTCACGAGCCCGCTCCGGGTCGCCGGCGGCCGCGGTCCATCCCGCCTGCCGGCGCCGGGCGTCCAGCGCCTGCGGATGATCCTCGCCGAGCATTCGTTCCAGATCGGGCACGGCGTCGGCGTACGCGGCCACGGCCGCCGCCGGGTCGTCCCGGCCGTCCGCGCGGGCCAGCTCGGTGAGGACGTCGTCCAGGGACGCGAGCCGGGACGCCGCGGCGGGCCCGCCTCGCTTACCGGCGATGAGGTCGTCCAGCAAGTCCCGTACGGTCGCGGCGTCGGCCGGGCGGTCGGCGGGCCGCTTGGCGAGGAGGGCGAGGATGAGCCGGTCGAGGCCGACGGGGACGTCCGGGCGGCGCAGGCGCGGGGCGATCGCCTCGCCGTTGACGTGGCCCTCCAGCACGGAATAGATCGGACCGGTGCCGAAGGGGGGTTCGCCGACGACCAGCTCGTACAGCACGCAGCCGAGGGCGTACAGGTCGGTGCGCCCGTCCACGGGCTCGGCCCGGATCTGCTCCGGCGCCATGTACGGGCAGCTGCCGATGACGACGCCGGTCGTGGTCATCCGGGTGTGGTCGCCGGCGTCCGCGGTCAGGGCGGCGATGCCGAAGTCGAGCACCTTGACCGTGTCGTCCGGCCCGGCGTGCAGGTTGGCCGGCTTGATGTCCCGGTGCACGATGCCGGCCGAATGCGCCGCGGCCAGTGCCTCGCTGACCTGCCGGCACCATCGGAGCACCCGGCCGATCTCCGGCCGTCCCTCCCGCAGGACGTCGGCGAGGGTACGGCCCGTCAGCATCTCCATGACCACGAAGATCGGGTCTCGGCCGAAGTCGTACAGGGTCACGATGTGCGGATGGCCGGACAGCATCGCCGTCACCTTGGCCTCGCGCTCGAACCGTGCGAGGCCGGCCGGTGAGTCCGGTCCGTCCCCGCCCTTGATCAGCTTCAGCGCGACCGTACGGCCCAGGCGTTCGTCGCGCGCCCGCCACACCTCGCCCATGCCGCCCGCGCCGAGCTTGGCCTCCAGGCGATAGCGGCCCGCGACCGTGCGCTCGTCGGCGTCCCGGCGGCGTCGGCTCATCGGCATCGTGCCTCCCCTCACAGGAAAAGATGCACCAAACGGCCGCCGAGTTGGTGGTTCACGGTGATTCGGGCCCTTCGACGTGTGGCTCCCGCGGGGGCGTGACCTGAACGATCGTCGCGGTGCCGGCCACCGGCCTTCCCTCGTGCATGGTGATCAGCGCACCTCGTTCGAGGTGGCTCCAGGCGGCCGGGCTGAGAGGTGCGAGCCGGATCACGCCGCGCCCGCCCGGTGGGATCTCCGGTGCGCGCTCGACCCAGACCCGCGCGATGCGCAGTCCGGTGTCGGGAGCGCCGACGGCCCACATCGGACGCAGCTGTCCCGCACCGGGGATCGGCAGGCGACGGCCACCGGCGGCCTCGGGCGGGACGAGCCGCAGCTCGGCGCGGATGACGCCGTGGCGGACCTCCCGGCCGCGCCACCGGCACCAGGCCGCGTCCCGGTGCATCCACAGGAGTTCGGCGGCCCGTTCGAGCAGGTGCCAGAACGCGACGGTCTGCCACGGAGAGTCCGGGAGGTCCACGAGGAGCTCGAGAGCGGAGTCCCACTCGGCGCGGTGCAGGCACGCGCGAACGTCGTCGGGGGAGAACCCGGCGTCGCTCCGCACGTCGCCTGGGACGACTTCGCACGCGCGAGCGAGAAGCTCAGGAACGTCCACACCCGGATTATCCGTCGTGGCCGTGTCCTCCGCGGCCTCGTCCTCGCGGCTTCGGCCTCACGGGCTCCGTCGGGCCCGGCGTCGGCGGACGGCGAGCATGAGCACCAGCAGCGCGGCCGAGACGATGCCGGCGAGGACGAGAGTGAGCGGCATCGTGGACAGGCGGGTGAGCGAGGCGAGCCGCCCGGAGGCACCCGGCCTCTCCGCGAGGAGAAGAGTGCCGGTCGTGGTGCGGGTGACGCGGCCGCTGCGGAGGGTGAGGCGGTAGTTCCAGCGCCCGTCCGGCACGTCGGGCCCCAGCGGAACGGTGACGGGCCCGCGGTCGCCGGGGGCCAGGGTCGTGCCACGGGTGATGGTGAAGGGACCGGCGCTGAGGTTGCTGGGACCGGTCAGCCACAGCCGGCCCTCCAGGTCGATGGCGCGCTGGCCGGTGTTGGCGACGGTGGCGGTCAGCGTGCGGTGACCGTCGGGAGTGGTCTGGGCCCGCAGCGGGCCGACTTGGAAGTCCGAGGGTGGTTCGGCGCCCGGCCCCACGTGCAGGTACACGCGGGTGCCGACCTGGTTGACCAGGGTGACGTTGCCGTGGGGCCCGGCCTTCTCGGAGGACACCTGCGCCCAGATGACGGCGTACCGTTCGCCGGGCTGCGCCCAGGCCGGCACGGTGAACCTGGCCGCCAGCGGCGCGCCGGCGTGCGCCGGGACGGTGAGGGCGGTGTGGTCGAGGTGGATCCAGGAGGTCAGCTCGTTGCCGGGGGCGGCGGGCGGGGGGAAGCCGAACCGGTGCTTCCTGATCGTGGCGGCGCCGGCGTACAGCCGAAGGCGCTGGGGCCTGTCCGAGGTGTTGTAGACGCGCAGGCTCCGGGTGAAGGTGGTTCCGGGGTTGACATGGTCATCGATGAACAGTCGTGCGCGCGGGTCGTCCAGCCGGCTGGCCGGGATCCCCGTCAGACCGATCGCGATGGAGTTCGGGACGTCCGGGGGCGGCGCGGCGTCGGCTCGCGCCTGGACCGGAGCCGGCCCGGTCCAGGCGTACGCGGTCAGCATGGCGGCGACCGCGCGAGCGCGCCACGGTGCGGGCGTATCAGGCAACTTGGTGGCTGACCGTGCCGGTGTAGGTGCCGGCCACCGCCTGCGTGGGAACGTTGACGATCAGCGTGGGGTTCCAGGTGGCGGAGTTGTCGCCGGACCCGGTGGTCTTGCTGAACGCGGTCCGGGGCTGATCCAGCGTGACGGCCGCCGCGGCGTTGGCCTGTCCGGGAACGAACGTGCCGGTGCCGGTGGTGGCGGTGGCCGGGCCGGACCAGTACTGCACGCTGCTGCTGGGGATGGTCTCGGCGCCGGTACCGCCGCCGGTGGTGAAGTTGCTCGCCGACACCGTGGAGGTCCAGGTGGCCGTCAGCGAGGCACGCTGGTCGGAGACCGTGACCAGGCCGAGCTGCCCGGTGATCTGGTTACCGGGCGTGTTACCGCCGAGGTTGACCGGCCCATCGGGCACGGTGATCGTCAACGAGTCCGGTGCCGTCACCGCGAACGTCACCGTGGTCGGGCAGGTGGTCGAGGCGGGGCAGGTACCGGCCCGCGCGTGTGAGGCCGGTGCTACCAGCACGGCGGAGGTGATGGCGGCAACGCCCGCTAGGGCGGTGCCGAGACGGCGTGTTCCGGACAACGTGGCCATTCCCTTCGATGCACGCCCCGCCCCATGACGTCGGGCTGATGCAGGCGATCAGATCTTGCTCAGCGATCATCGCGCCGAAACCGTCCGTGACACCGGCCGGTCAGTTTTGCCCGCTGCTTGATCACTGCTTGGTCGGTGAGGAATACCGAAGTGCGCCGATCGGCGGCGGATGCGAATGATGATGTGTCCCGCCGGAATGGCGGGGTTGCCCAGTTGATGGAACAGGATTGATTTCCGGATAATTCAGCACCGGACCAATCCGGAATGCCGTCCGAACCGGCTCGGGAGCCCGCCGTGAATGATGCGGGTTCCGTGCCCGATGATGTCTTTGTTCGCGATTTACCGCCGGGAGGTGTGGCCGGCTGGCATGGCCCGATCCGGAGATCTACGCTGTACCGGCCTGTGAGACGGCCGACGCGACGGTCAGGAGACGGATCGGTGAAGCTGATGAGCCAGTGCGACCGGGCCGGCCTGGTGCTGGCGGTGGTCGCTCTTGCCGTCACGTCGGGCACTCCGGCGGCTCGGGCCACACCCGGCGGCCACGCACCATGGCGAATGTCCCCGGTGAGCGTCTCGTGCCCGCCGGACGCACCGCGGCACGCCGCGTCCGCCGGTCCGATGAGACCGGGCCGGGCGACGGCCCCGGCTTCGCCCGGTCTCCCGGTGCCCTCGCTGCTCGCTTCCCCATCGCCGGATCCGGCGGATGAGCCCACCACGCGGAAGCGGCCGGACCCGTCCCCTTCGGAAGACGCCACGCGCGACAGGGGAGTCACCCCTGCCGCCTCAGCGGGCCGGAACGGGCGCGCGATCTTGAGCGGGCGGCCACGACGCGCCCGTCGCGGGTCGCCGGTCGATCCCGGGGACCGCGTCCGGCCTGCCGCGTTCGTCGCCGTCCCACGCGGTGAGCGACGCGGGTCGCGGACGGTCCGCTCATCGTGTGCGGCCGGCGACGCCCGGGCGTCTCGCCGGCCGATGACCGCGGCACGGGCGTCCGTGCTGACGATCACCGTGCCCGACACCGCCAATCTGGGCAGCGGCCCCCTGGGCGGCACGATCAGCGCGTCGATGGGCACGGTGACCGTGAGCGACGGCCGCCCCGGCGTCGCCGGCTGGACGGCGACGGTCTCGGCCACCAACTTCACCACCGGCAGGGGCACCTCCGCCGAGACGATCGCCAAGAGCGCCGTGGCCTACTGGTCCGGCCCGGTCACCGCCTTCTCCGGCGCCGGCACCCGCACCGCCGGCGAGCCCACCGCGGCCCAGCGCGTCTCCCTGTCGGGAACGGTGACCGCCTTCACCGCCGGGAAGGCGGCGGGGGTCACCTCCACCAGTTGGGCCCCGACGCTGGTCGTCACGGTCCCGGGCTCGGCCGTCGCCGGCACCTACACCGGCACCATCACCCACGCCGTCGCCTGAAAATGAGTCGTGATAATTGACGGACCGATAACCGGCCGCGAGCATATCTTCCCGCGCTGTTGGAGATGTCTGGACCGCCGGCCCTGAAGCGTACTCGCGATGGTGTCCGGGAACGGCCGCCAAGCGTCACGCCGGGACCAACAGGGAAATCCGGCGATCTCGACCTTCAAGCCCCGAAATGTCGCCTGGCCGCCCGTCTGCTCACTTCATTCTTCGGTGGAAGGGACGTCATGCGTCACAGATTCACGTCATTTCGATTCCTATGCGCGTTCACCGCGCTCGTCCTCGCGGTGAACGCGTCCGTGTGCGCGGCGTCCACCGAACCGCATCCCGACCGGACGCGTCCGTGGGTGAAGCTGTGCCTCAGCCTCAAACGGACGCCGCGTCACCGCGCCATCCGCTGCCACTTCCCGTCCGCCGCACCGGCGGCCCGGATGAGGCGAACCCCGACGATCAGCGAGCTGTCCATCCCCACCAGCCCGTCGTCACCCGTCGGCATCACGCTCGGCCCCGAAGGCGACCTGTGGTTCGCCGAGAACTACGCCAACAAGATCGGGCGTGTCACCCTGGCCGGAGTGTTCACCGAGTACTCCGTACCCACCGCCGACTCCCAGCCCGCCCACCTGACCACCGGACCCGACGGCGCCGTGTGGTTCACCGAGGCCAACGCGGGCAAGATCGGCCGGATCACCGGCACCGGCGCCTTCACCGAGTACGCCCTCCCGGGCGCGGGCGCCTATCCCTGGGACATCACCGCCGGCCCCGACGGCAACCTGTGGTTCACCGACCTCACCGGCAACGACGTCGGCAAGATCACGACCTCCGGGACGATCACCGAGTACACCGTGCCGTCGTCGGGCGCCTACCCCATGCGCATCACCACCGGCCCGGACGGCGACCTCTGGTTCACCGAGGCGCTCACCGGCGGCGTCGCCAAGGTCACGACGTCGGGGTCCGTGACCGAATACACCGTGCCCAGCAGCGGAGCCATGCCCATCGGGATCACGGCCGGCCCCGACGGCAAGCTCTGGTACACCGACGGAGCCGGAAAGATCGGGTCCGTCACCACCAGCGGAACCTTCACCGAATACCCGCTGTCGGACCCCAACAGTTTCCCCTGGGGCATCACCACCGGCCCGGACGACAACCTCTGGTTCGTCGAACAGGTCGCCGGCAATCTCGCGAGCAGCACCACATCCGGCACCGTCAACGAGTACGCCCTGCCCAACACGCTGGCCGGGCCGTTCGACATCACCGTCGCCCAGGACGACAACCTCTGGTTCACGGAGGACTACGTCGACAAGATCGCCAAGGCCGCCCTCTGACCCGGGCCCCGGCGCCCTGCCGCGGATGCGCGGACCGCGCATCCGCGGCAGGCACGATGGGCGCTAACTCCACGTCATGTCGAGCTGGTGCTCGAACGCGGGGTAGCCGGCGCGAGCGAACGCCTTCGCCATGGGTGTGTTCCCCACATCCGTCGACGCCCGGATCCGGTCCACGCCCTGCGCGGCCAGGACCCGGGTGCCCTCCCCGAGGATCTCGTCGACGTACCCTCGACCGCGATGCGCGGGGCGTACACCGATGTAAGCGATGACCGGGTTGTATCCGTTGTGCGCGGGGACGACGAACCCCACCGGATCGCCGTCCGGCAGCGTCGCGATCCGCCACCACTCCCGCGGGCTCCGATAGCGGGCCAGTTCGTCCTCGTAGTGCGCCTCGGCCGCCGCGCGGGCCGGCATGCGGGTCAGGTCGGCTCGGCCGTGGGCGTCGAGCGTGCCGTCCAGCACCTCGGTCATCAGGCCGATGAGCTCCTCGGTGTCGCCGACGGGGCGGAAGGCGAGCCGCCCGCCCGGCTCGGGGACGGGGCCACCGCGTCGCCATTCCATCCGCAGGCGTTCGACGAGCGGCCGGGCGCCCAGGCCCTCGGCGACGGACCTGCGTTCTTCGGCGGCCCGGCGCGGACCGGGCGACTCGCGCCAGTCCGGCGGGACGAAGCGGATGTACTCCGGGATCGGGGCGCCCGGCGGGACGACCTCGGCCATCGCCGTCCTCAGCAGACGGGCGCCGGCGTCGAGCCGGTCCGGCGCGTCGTCATCGAGGTCGAAGACGTCGAGGAGGAGCG
The DNA here is from genome assembly GCF_030269445.1 of Actinoallomurus iriomotensis. Taxonomy (GTDB): domain Bacteria; phylum Actinomycetota; class Actinomycetes; order Streptosporangiales; family Streptosporangiaceae; genus Actinoallomurus; species Actinoallomurus iriomotensis. The sequence goes on along the minus strand of NZ_BSTJ01000005.1, from coordinate 535,281 downwards.
GCGTGTCCTGGTGCGGCCGGCTCCACCAGGCGGCCCGCGCGATGAGACGGTCGCCGCGCAGGGCCATCCACATCCACGAGGGGCGGCGTCGCCCCTCGGCGAGGTCGGCCGCGAGCTTGTCGTTCGTCTGGTACGGGAGCCGGGTGAAGAGCGGGAGTTCGTCGGGCCCGCTGAGCGGGCGGAGGGTCAGGTCGTTCCGTTCTACGGTCAAGGCACTCTCCGGTGGAGGCGTGCGCCCGTCCGTGCCGGGATCAGTGGTGGTCCACGTCCCGGGAGGGGCGGAGCGCGGTGATCATGGGATGCATCGGCCTGCCCTCCTCTCGTACGTCACAGGCCTCGCGTGAGGCCGGGACGCCAGTCCTACAGTCGTCCGGAGCCTGCCGGCAAACCCTTTTCTCCGGAAGACGGACTCCGGTGGCCGCCGCCGGGGTCAGCCGAACCTGACATTCGCCAGAGCGGTGCGGGCGGCGCGTTCGACCGCACGCGCGGCGTCCGGCGCGGGGGCGGTGGAGATGAGGCGGACGGTGACGATCACGTTGGCCCGGCGGGCGATCAGGTCGACCGTGGTCAGGCCGATCCCGCCGGTGCCGTCGATGATCTCCCGTGCCTCGTCGGCGAGACCGCTCACCGGCGTGGCGTGCCGGTCCGGGCGACGGGCCCCGGCCACCGTACGGCGGAAGCCGTCATGCGCCGTCGCGCCGGCGCTCCTGAACGGGCCCTTGTGGGTCAGCCCCAGGCCGACCGAGAAGGTCCCGACCACGCCGCTTCTCCAGGTGCAGCCCTCCTGCCGGGCGACGGAGCCGAGCAGGAGCAGGTCGGCGTCGGGCGTACGGTCGCCGGGCGGCAGCAGCACCCGGGCGGTCGAGGCGAACATGGAGCAGAGGCCGGGCAGCCGCCCCGCCTCGTGACGCCACGGCCACGACGGATCGTTCCAAGGCGCCTCCATCGCGGTCAGCAGCACGAGGCACGCGACCCACACGGCACCGCCGGCGGCGACGGCGCCCAGCCGCGGACGCGCGGCGCCCACGGGTCGGCCGCTGCGCCGGGACAGCTCGGCCACGGCCGCGTCGAAGACCGGATCGGCGCGGTACCGGAACCGCGCGGGCGCGAACAACACCCGTGGCCGGTCGGTGATGACCTGCACCTTCTCCAGCAGGAGCCCCCGGCGGAGCTCGACGCCGGTCATCTCCGCCCACGGGATCGGCGGGCCGGCCGTGCTGTGCGGCCAGCGCGCCTGCAGGTCCGCGGCGGTGAGGGACAACCGGCTGCGCGCCAGGACGGCCGGGTAGACGGCCAGCGCGGCGCCCGTCGTGACCGCCATCACCATCGCGGGGGAGTAGGCGAGGAACGCCGCCCAGAGGCACACCGCCGTGGCGGTCACCGCGAGTGCGCTCCACACCGTGCACCAGCACCGGAACCGGCGCGAGGAAGCCAGAATCACCGAAGCCACGGACCTGTCTGGGAAAGTTAACCGCCGGTCGAACTTTGTCATATTCCCTGTCATTTCGCCCGTAAGGTCGACAGTCGGTGAGTCGCGCGTCTCCGGACCGCCCCCAGGTCATCCGCCGGCCCTCGCTACGATCGCGGACGACATGAGCGAATCGACGACCACACGCGCACGAGCCCTCCTTCCGGCGATGGAGGGCTCGTGAGCGCTCCCGGTGAGACGCCGGCCCAGGTGGGCTACGCGACGCGGCCCGCACCCGGCGCCGTCAACGAGGACTACGTGGTGGCCGGTCCGGGCTGGGCGGTCGTGCTCGACGGCGCCACCGCGCCCGCCGGCGTCGACAGCGGCTGCGCGCACGACGTCGCCTGGCTGGTGCACCGGCTCGCGGCGGCGCTGAGCGCCCGGCTGGCGGCCGGGTCCGACGGCGGCCTCCCCGACGTCCTGGCCGACGCGATCAAGGACGTCTGCGCCGCGCACGGTGACACCTGCGACCTGGCCAACCCCGACAGCCCCTCCTCGACGGTCGCGATCGCCCGCTGGGACCGCGGCGAGCTGGAGTGCCTCGTGCTCGCCGACTCGCCCGTCGTCGTGCGGCGCACGGACGGCTCGGTCGTCGTCGTGGAGGACGACCGTCTCACCCGGCTCCCGGGCGGCCCGCCGTACACGCTGGAGACCGTCCGGACCCACCGCAACCGGCCGGGCGGCTTCTGGGTGGCCAGTACCAGCCGCGCCGCCGCGTACGAGGCGGTCACCGCGACGTTCCCCTGGGCGGAGGTCGAGATGTTCGCGCTGCTCAGTGACGGCGTCACGCGGCTGGTCGAACGCTTCGGCGGCACGTGGCCCGACCTGCTGCGGGAGCTGCGGAGCGCCGGACCCGGCCGGGTGATCGACCTCGTACGGGCGGCCGAGCTCGCCGCGCCGGCCACGCGTGGCAAACCGCACGACGACGCCACCGCCGTGGTCGTGACGCGTGGCTGAACCGGGCCCCGCAGGGAGCCTCGGCGCGCTCGGCCTGGCGCGTGACCCCATCGGCGACCCGCTGGTCTACCCGGGACGGCCGCCGGCGGAGTCCGGGCTGCTGGCCGGCGACCGCTTCCTCGCGCTGCGGGAGGAACCCGGGGCGCCGCCGGGAAGCCGGCGCCTCCCCGGTGGGGAGACCCTCGACGACGCGCTCCGCGACGCGGGCGGGTCACGGTTCGCGGACCGGCACCCCGTCCTGGCGGTCGGGTCCAACGGCTCGCCCGCCCAGGTGCACCGCAAGCTCGCGGGACGGGCGCCGATCCTGGTGCCGATGACGTACGCCGAGGTGACCGGTCTCGTGCCCGGCGTGTCCGCACACGTGAGCCGGCCCGGATACGTCCCGGCGGCCCCAGTGCTCGTGCCGGGCGCCACCGCGCGGCTCATCGTCCTGTGGCTCGACGACGACCAGCTCGCCGTCGTGGACGCGACCGAGCCGAACTACCACCGCCTCCGCACACCGGCCGCCGTGCGCGTGTCCCTGGACGGCGTGCCGGTCGGCTGCGGCCTGTACGCCGGGCGCCACGGCTGCCTCACCGACCGCGAGGGCCGGCCGTTCCGCCTGACCTCGCAGGCCGCGCTGCTGACGGTGCTGCTCGCCGACCTGCCCGGGCTCGGCCGGCTCGCCGGCACCCGCGACTCCGCGGAGTTCGCCGCGCGGGTCCGCAGCGATCCGGCGCTGCGAGAGGAGATCCGGCTGCTGTGGCGCCGGGAGAACCGGGTGCTCCGGCAGTCCGAGCTCACGCCTGACGGCCCCTGTCTCTGACGCGCGGAACCGTATTCACCAGCGAAGCCATACTTTCTTGCGGCTTTGGCCATACCATGGGTCCATGGCCACGGAGAAGATCACGGTCACGGTGCCCGCGGAGGTGCTGGAGAGCGCCCGCGCCGCCGTCGCGTCCGGAGCCGCGCCGAGCGTCTCGGCCTACGTCTCCGAAGCCGTACGCGACCGCGCGGCGCGCGACCGGCTCGTCGCCGCCGTGGAGAGCCGCTGGGGACCGTTCGACGACGAGGCGACCGACTGGGCGCGCCGCATCTTCGAGAGTGCCGACGGGGACTCCCGGCGGACTCGGTGAACCTCTCCGGCCGCGTCCTGGACGTTCCCGCACTGGTGGACCTCGCGACCGGCCGTAGCCAGCACATGCGCGCGCTGGTCGGCTTCGTCGCGGCCCGCGGCTACAGCCTGGTGGCGCCCGCGACCGCCCTGACGAAGGCCGCGGCCGTGGCCGACGAACGCGGCCTCCAGGAGCTCGCCTGGGCGGTGGAGAGCGCCTCGGTGGTCGTGCTGGCCCTCGACGAGCGCAACGCGTTCGCCATCGGTGACGCCGCCCGCCAGGCCGGCATCCGCGACATCGTCGACGCGCACGTGGCGCGGGCGGCCGCCGACCGAGGCTGGCCGATCGTCACCAGCGCCGAAGCGGCGGCCAAGTGGAGGACCCTCGGCCTGGCGGTGCAGAGCCTGCCCTGAGACCGCCCGGTCAGCGAGCGCTCTCGGGGGTGGACAGCACGGCCGAGAGGAGCCGGCGGGCCTCTTCGGCGAACTCCGCGTCGACCAGGAGGTCGTACCGGTCCGCCACCACCGACCGCATCGAGGTGTACGCCCTCTTCTGGAGGAAGTAGGCGACGGCCGAGAAGGCCGCGCCGAACAGGACGCCCAGGATGACGCCCGAGATCACCGCGCCCTCCACCAGACGGGGAGTGACGATCCAGAAGATCAGGCCGACCAGGAGCCCGATCCACGCTCCGGTGCTCGCGCCGGTCAGCAGCGCGCGGCCCAGCGTCCAGCGGCCGAGGACGCGCTCCTCCAGCTTCAGCCCGGTGCCCACGATCGTGACGTGCTCCACCGGGAACTTGTGCTCGGCGAGCAGGTCCACCGCGTGCTGGGCGGCCTCGTGACTGCTGTAGGTGCCCAGTACGACCTTGTGCGGGCCGATGGCGCTCCGCTCGCTCATGAGGCCTCCTTCGCAGGAGAGGCGACCAGACGCGCCGGCTTTCTGATTCGCTCGCTCATTCTCGGACCCCCGTTCGTCGGCTACGACCGGCGCGATGCCATGGATGGCAGGCGCGGTCATTTCTCTTCTTCGGCGACGGCCTCGGCGACCGCCTCGGGACGGTCGTACCGGCGGTCCGGAATTCGCCGTAGCGCCTCGACCACCGGCCAGGGGGCGCCTTGACGCTCGGCGTGCCCGGCGAGATCGTCCCGGCGCGTCGGATAGGACATATCGCCGAGATAACCGCTCACCGACTCCGCGAACGCCCGGCTCACCTCCGCGGGCCGCGAATACCGCCGGTCCGGAAGCTCACGCAGGGCCGCGATCACGCGGTCGCTTTCTTCGCGGACGTGCGCGAGGAGTTCGCCGCGGGTGGCGGGAAACCCGGCCTTGTGAAGGTGTCGCTGCAACAGGGCCGGACTGATCAGTTTTGTGTCGCCCATGAATCCGGTCGCCCCCCGATTGTCAATCAACGCATCGAGAAACGCGCCCACTGCCACGATGAAATCGGCCGGACGTCATTCGACCTTGTTTTCGGAGTCTACCTTCGCCGCCGCGCCCCGGGGAAGTCGTCCCAGGTCGCATGGTGTTCAGGCGGATGTCAGCCGGTCGCCGAGAAAGGCGAGCTGGGCCGGCAGGCGCCGCAGCCAGAAAGCCCCGTCATGGCATCCGCGCGTCATCGCCCCGGCCGGACGCAGCCGGTCGCGCAGCCGCCGCACCATCGGGGCGAACGGGTCGCTCGTCCCGCAGTCGACCCAGGCCGGGACTCCGTGGAGCCGTCCCAGCCCGCGGAACACGTCGTACCGCGCGAAGTCTCCCGGGCCGTCGAAGGCCTGGTGGTTGGTCCGGCGGGCGTTCGCGTACGAGGGAAAGACCGCGGGCGACGCCGCGACCGTCGCCGCCACGCGCGGCGCGCCCACCGTCTCGGCGACCACCAGCGCCCCGTACCCGCCCATGGACCAGCCGATCACCCCGAACCGGTCGGTCCGCGCGCCCTGGCGGCTCAGGAGCGGCAGGAGCTCGTCCGTGATCATGCCGAGCGGGTCGTCGCCGCTCGCCCGCGGATGCCAGTAGGAGTTCGGCCCGCCGTCCACCGCCACCAGAGCGAACGGCGGCGTGCTCCGGGTCCGTACGGCCTCGGTGAGATAGCGGTCGAGCCGCAGGCCGCGGGCCGTGTTCACCCCGGTGCCGCCGTTCCCGTGCAGCGCGACGGCGACCGGCAGGCCGCGCAGCGAGGTGACGCCCGCGGGCAGCACGACGGTCGCGGTGACGTCGGTGCGCCGGCGGCGCGAGTGGAAGGTCGTGGAACGGACGACGCCCGCGGTGGCCGGCGCCTCCGGCAGCGTGCGACACCGTCCGATCGCCCGGTCGAACGCGACCTTGCCCGGCAGGACGTCCTCCTCGACGAGCAACGCCCCGGCTCCGCCGGCGACCGCGACACCCCCCAGCGCCGCGCCCCCGAACACGAACGTCCGCCTCCGCACCATGCGACGGCTCCTTTCTGGCCGGCCCCTTACGGCCGGTCCGTACAGGTATCGACGCGAGCAGGCCCGGGCGGGTTCGCGTGTCTCGCGGGCGTTCGCGGTCCACGCACGCGCTGTGGGGAGGCTCCGGCGGAGGTGTCTGACCTGGGCGGGAGTGCGATCCGTGGCCCCACTGTCACCATTCGCACGCCCTTGTGGCCGGACATCCAGTACGATCCTGCACCGCCGTGCCTCGCAGGCGGGGCGGCCTGGCGTGCGCGGCATTCGTGTACCCCCCGCCTCAGGTGTCACAATGGTTCTCACAGGGAAGGAAAGTCACACGAATCTCTGTTGTGAACCTGTATCGGTCCACAATCTTCGCAAGGTGTCCGATAGCGGATTGACCGCTTGGCTGTTTGGTGCGTTGTCCGCTAAGGTCGTCTCGTTCGCAAGTTTCACTAAAAGGTGTAGCGGCGGTTTCTTGACTCCGTTACTTCCTGCCTCTATAACAGTTGCGCCAGATTTGTAGATTTCGGCTGACGGGAATACGCCATCGGCCCGGGTGGGAGAGGATTCAGGGTTGCCCCGGCCCGGAAGTGCCACTGTCCGTAATCGTCGGCTCGCGGCAGAGCTGAGGCGTTTGCGGGAGGTCGGCAATCTCACCGGTGACGACGTCGCCGAGCGGCTGGGATGGTCCGCCTCCAAGGTCAGCCGGCTGGAAAATGCGCGCCAGGCTCCGCGTTTCGCCGACGTCCGGCAGCTGCTCGACCTGTACGGCGTCGAAGGCTCGTACCGCGAACAGCTGCTCCAGCTCGCCCGCGACGCCGTTCGCCGCGGCTGGTGGGAGGCGTTCTCCGACGCGCTGCCGGAGCAGTACGCCTCCTATATCGGCCTCGAGATCGAGGCCGAGGAGATCTGGCAGTGGGAGACCCAGGTCGTACCCGGCCTCCTGCAGACCGAGGCGTACGCGCAGGCGGTCGAGCAACGCTCGCACTCGACCGAGGTGATCCCGCCGAGCCGCGTCGACGCCCGGGTGGAGGCCCGCCTGGCCCGCCAGTCGGTGCTCACCCGCGAGACGCCCCTCCAGCTGTCGGTCGTGCTGGACGAGGCCCTCCTCCTCAGGCGGTACGGCGACGCCTCCGTGATGACCGAGCAGTTGCAGCACCTCGAAGAGCTCTCCGTTCTCCCCAACCTGAGCCTCCAAGTTCTTCCACTTGATGGACCTCATCCCATCGCGACGGGGTCCTTCACGCTTCTGCAATTCCCGTTGGTGGGCGGGATTCAGTTTCATGATGTCGTGTATATCGAGCACCTCAACGGGTGTTCGTATCTAGAAGAGGCAACCGAAACCTACCGGTATAGGCTTAGTTTCGAACGACTCAGTGCAGAGGCGCTCGGGCCGGCGGAGTCCATGGAGCGAATATCCAGGATCGCCCGGGAGATGTGGACATCATGAAAAGGAGGGGGGTGAGCCGTGATGGATCAAAAAGTGGGGCGTCCTGGCCTCGACTGGAGGAAAAGCTCTCGTAGTATGGCGAACAATCAGTGCATTGAAGTTGCTTTGGTGGCTTCGGCGAACGAGTCGCCGCGGGTTTGATATAGCGAATTAATAATGTGCGGATGATCTGCATGGCGTCGAGTCATGGTGACCATCGGCACTTCAAGGCCCACTTCCTCTCGATCGTACTTTTCTACGGAGGAGGTGGGCCGATATTCTTCATGGACCACCGATGTCCGGATGTCCGGCCTGGTGAGCCGGGCCCGAGGGTTCTGCCGACAGGCCGCTCTCCTCGCTCCCTGATCGGCGCGTGAAGGTCCCTCGGCCACGCTGCTGGAGGGTTTCACGTGAGCGGTGAAAGGCTTCGCCGGCCTTGGCGTCTTCCGGAGCGGGCCGCCCGCCCGGTTCTGCTGGTCATCTGGACGACGGCCGCTGTCGTCGGTCTGGCGGCCGTGCTCATGTCTCCGTTCGCGCTGCGGGCGATCGATCGGCTGCCCGGACTCGACTGGGCCGGGCTCGCCGACGTCGGCCAGACGTACGAAGCCGTCGCCGCCCTGCTGACCGTGCCGACCTTCGGGGGAGTGATGATCTCATTCCTCGCCCAGCGCCGGGAGGTGCACACGGGCCAGGAACAGACCGCCCTGCTGACGCAGATCGAGCTGGCGCGGATCGCCATCGAGAATCCCGAACTCATCACGGTGGACGGGACCATAGCGTCACCGAGTTCGCTCGCTCAGGCGCGTCGCGACACGCTCATGAATCTCTGGATGAGCAAGTGGCGTTCTCAGTTCGGCCTCGGCAACCTGACCGAGCGGGAGCTGCGTGAGATCCTCGATCGGTTCTTCCGCCAGGACGAGACGCGTGAGTGGTGGAGGACGGCGCGCGACAGTTATCGGATCGGTGTGGGGAGCAGACGGCAGCGGCGATTCGCCGCGGTCGCGGAGGCGGAGTACGTTCGCGCGTGCTCTTCGAGCGCCGGTACACCGAGCGCTGCACACCGGTCGCCTGCCGGCTCGAGCCTCGTCAGGGTCGGGATCGTCTGGCTGGCGGCGGCCGGGGCGGGCGGGGTCTCCGGCTGGCTTTACGGGCGGCACCGCGCCCGTTGAACCGGACGCGACTCAGGCCGGTCTGTGTCCCGCGATGGTGTCATGCGTCACTGCCAGGGGTATGCGGTCGGTAACGGGATGTCCTTCGGGGTCGTTCTCGCGAACACGGGGGGTCGTCATGACCATTGGCGGGATCATCACCGCGATCATCTTCGGTGCCATCATCGGCGCGATCGCGCGGCTGCTGGTGCCCGGGCGTCAGAACATGCCCATCTGGCTGACCATCCTGGTCGGCATCATCGCCGCCTTCATCGGCACGTGGATCTCTCACCTGCTCAACCTCAGGACGCACGGCTTCAACTTCTGGGAGACGATCTTCCAGATCATCGTGGCCGTGATCGGCGTGCTGATCGTGACCACGCTCTGGCCCAGGAAGACCTAGCGCGTCTCGTGCGCCGTGGGCGGCCGGAGGATCGGGCGCAGGCGGTCCAGCACCGTGGCGTCCTCGATGGTGGACGGGACCGGCACCTCGTCGCCGTCCGCGATGCCGCGCATCGTCCCTCGGAGGATCTTGCCCGATCGGGTCTTCGGCAGGGCCGGGACGACCGAGACCTCCTTGAACGCCGCGACCGGGCCGATCTGTTCACGTACCGCGCGTACGAGTTCGCCGCGCAGCCGCGACTCGTCCAGGTCGGTGCCGCTCTTCAGGACGACGAAGCCGCGCGGCACCTGTCCCTTCAGCGCGTCCCGTACCCCGACCACCGCGGCCTCGGCCACCGACGGGTGGGCGCACAGCACCTCCTCCATCACTCCAGTGGACAGCCGGTGCCCGGCCACGTTGATGACGTCGTCGGTGCGGCCCATCACCCAGATGTAGCCGTCCTCGTCGATCGAGCCGCCGTCGCCGGTCAGGTAGTGGCCCGGGTACCGGGACAGGTAGGACTCGATGTACCGCTCGTCGTCGTTCCACAGCGTGAGCAGGGTCCCGGGCGGCAGCGGCAGCCGGATCGCGATGTCGCCCTCGGCGCCGGGCGGGGCGATCGACCCGTCGGGCAGCAGTACCCGTACGTCGAAGCCGGGTACGGCGACGGTCGGCGAGCCGGGTTTGACGGGCAGCGGATCCAGGCCCCGCAGGTTCGCCGCGACCGGCCATCCGGTCTCGGTCTGCCACCAGTGGTCGATCACCGGGCGGTCGAGGACGCGCGTGGCCCATTCGTACGTGCCCGGGTCGAGGCGTTCCCCCGCGAGGAACAGGGTGCGCAGCGCCGACAGGTCGTGCCCGGCGAGGAGACGGCCCTCCGGGTCCTCCTTCTTGATCGCCCGGATCGCGGTGGGCGCGGTGAACAGGGCGTTCACGCGGTGCTCGGCGGCGACCCGCCAGAACGCCCCGGCGTCCGGCGTGCCGACCGGCTTGCCCTCGTACAGCACCGTCGTGCAGCCCGCGAGCAGGGGCGCGTACACGATGTAGGAGTGCCCGACCACCCAGCCGACGTCCGAGGCGGCCCAGAACACGTCGCCGGCCGAGACGCCGTAGACGTTCGTCATCGTCCACCGCAGCGCGACCGCGTGCCCGCCGTTGTCGCGTACGACGCCCTTCGGCCGCCCCGTCGTGCCGGAGGTGTAGAGGATGTAGAGCGGATCGGTGGCGGCGACCGGCACGCAGTCCGCCGGCAGCGCCTCCGCCATCGCCTGATCCCAGTCGACGTCACGGCCGTCGACGAGGGGCGCGGGCGCCTGCGGGCGACCGACGATCACGCAGCCGCCGACCTTGTGGGCGGCGAGGTCGAGCGCCTCGTCCAGCAGCGGCTTGTACTCGATCACCCGGCTGCCCTCGATGCCGCACGACGCGGACACCACGACCTTGGGCCGGGCGTCGTCGATGCGTACGGCCAGCTCGCGCGGTGCGAAGCCGCCGAACACCACCGAGTGCACCGCGCCGATGCGCGCGCATCCCAGCATCGCGATGACCGCCTGCGGGATCATCGGCAGGTAGAGGACGACGCGGTCGCCGCGTTCGACGCCGAGGCCGCGCAGCACCCCGGCGAACCGCGCCGTCTCATCGCGCAGCTCCCGGTAGGTGTACTTCTGCCGCGTGCCGGTGACCGGGCTGTCGTAGATGAGCGCGAGCTGGTCGCCGCGGCCCTGCTCGACGTGCCGGTCGACGGCGTTCTCGCAGGTGTTCAGCTCCCCTCCGGTGAACCACCGGTAGAACGGCGCGGCGCCGTCGTCAAGGACCCGCTCCGGAGGGGTGCGCCAGCGGATGTCCCGGGCGGCCTCTGCCCAGAACCGTGCCGGATCGCCGAGACTGCGTTCGTACGCGGCCGTGTAGGGGCCCATGTCGTACCTCCGCCAAAGGGGGACTCCACTATGGCGATCGCGTGCGCCCCTACGTCAAGACGTCTCCCGGGCTTCGATGCCATGGGCGGGCGCCGGGTGCCGGATTCCGTGGACGACCGCGACGGCCGCGGCGAGCCACGCGCCGACCGCGACGATCACGAAGCACAGCACGTACGCGTGCAGCTGCGGTACGCCGGGCAGCGCCGGGATCGTCTCGCCGGTCAGCACGGCCGCGGTGACGGCGGCCGAGACGCTGCCGCCCGCCGTACGGACGAGGGAGTTGATGCCGCTCGCGATGCCGCTCTGGTCCATCGGCACGTGCTGCACGGCCAGCGTGCCGAGCGCGGCGTACGCGACGCCGAAGCCGATGCCCTGGACGGCGCTGAAGCCCAGCATGTCGTACGCGTGTGAGTGGGAGAGGGCGAGCCAGAGGTAGCTGAGCCCGGCGAACACCGAGCCGATCGCGAGGGAGTTCGCCGCGCCGATCCGCTGCGCGATGCGGCCGGCCAGCGCCGAGCAGACGAGCATGGTGACCGTGCTGGGCAGCATGTACAGGCCGACGTCCAGCACGTCGCCGCCCAGGCCGTAGCCGACCGAGCGGGGTGTCTGCACGAACGTGGAGATCAGCGTGAACGCCGCGAACATCGAGAAGCCGAGCAGCATCGAGGCGAAGTTCGCCGACAGTGACTGGCGGCCGATGAGCAGCCCCAGCCGGACGAGCGGCTGGCGTACCCGCAGTTCGACCAGTACCCATACGGCGGTCAGCACGGCCGCGGCGGCGAACAGCCCCACCACGCCGCCGGAGGACCAGCCCCAGTCGTTGCCCTCGCTGATCGCCAGCAGCAGGCAGACGAGCAGGCTGGCCAGCAGGGCCGCGCCGAGGTAGTCGGGCCGTCCGCCGGTGCGCCCGCCGATGTCGCGGGCGCTCAGCACGACCATCACCAGCCCGGCGGCGGCGAGGGCCGCGGCGATCCAGAACTCCGGCCGGTAGCTGGAGGTGTGGTCGGCGATCAAGCCGGTCACGATCATGCCCATGCTGCCGCCGACACCCATCGTGGCGCTGACGATGCCGATGCCGGAGGTCACCTTCGCCGGGGGGAAACTGTCCCGGATCATGCCGATGGCCAGCGGGATCAGGGCCGACGAGGTGCCCTGCAGGGCGCGGCCGGCGATGAGCACCGGGAGGGACCCGGACAGCGCGCAGACGATCGAGCCGGCCAGCAGCAGGCCCATCGTGACGAGGATGAGGTTCTTCTTGCCGTACATGTCCCCGAGCCGCGACAGCAGGGGAGTGGCGACCGCGCCGGCGAGGAGCGAGGCGGTGAACACCCAGGTGACCGAGCCGACCGAGGTCTGGAAGTGCCGCATCAGCTGGGGAAGAAGCGGCAGTACGAGCGTCTGCTGGACCGACACCACCATCCCGGACACGGACAGGGCCAGCAACGTCAGCCCGGTATGGGTTCTCGCGCCGTCGGTGCGTGGTCTGGCGGCGATGTCGACCATCGGGGGGTCTCCTCCGGTATGCGGTTTTCGTCCATATCTTACTTACTTAAGTTAAGTAAGTATTAACTAGAATGAACTCCATGACCGCTCCCGAAGACGTGATCGAGATCGAGCGGGCCCTCACCCGGATCGCGCACCTTCTCACGCGCGCCCGGCAGCACGACCGCATCGTGGGGGAGGCGGGAGTCGCCGTCGACCGGGCGAGTGCGCCGCTGCTGCGCGCCCTCGCGGACGCGCCGGGGCCGGTACGCATGGGCGCCCTCGCCGACCGGCTCGCCGTCGAGGCGCCCCACGTGACCCGGCAGGTGCAGCGCCTCCAACGCGCCGGTTTCGTCGAACGTGTCCCCGACCCCGACGACGGACGGGCCCAGCTCGTCCGCATCACCGCCGAGGGCGCGGACGCGGTGGAGTGCCTGCGGGCGGTGATCCGCCGCCGCATGGCCGAGGCCCTGGCGGACTGGTCGGAGGAGGACCGCCACGACCTGGCCGTGCTGTGCCACCGCATGGTCGACGACTTCCTGCGCCACGCCGAGGAACGTCACCTGCTCGGTCCCCGCCTCGGCTGAGACGCCGTGGAGGCGCGTGTCTCGCGCCTCCACGGCCCTCTCCTTCGTCAGACCGCCGCCCCGTCGGTGAACTCGACGTCGCAGCAGGAGACGAAGAACTCGCCGGTCATCCTGCCGTTGTCGTCGATCGGCCCGCCGTGGCCGCCCCAGATGTTGACGATGACGTGCCGGCCGACCTTGGGCGGGAGCGCCCCGGTGGTGTGGCGGGTGACGCCGGGATCGCCGTGAATCTCCGTCATGAACGGGGTCGGCTCAAAGTCCTCCCAGGTCAGCGGCGTGCTGGGATCCCAGTCGTCCCGGGTGACGAACCACTGGTGCGTCCACGTCTCACCGATGTGGTGGGCGGTGAAGGCGTACGAGAAGGCGTACTCGCCGGCCGAGGACGGCAGTGTGGCGGCCGGCCAGTCGCCGACCAGGTCGAGTCCGGCGAACGCGGGGTTGGCGGCCGAGGCGATGTCACCGCCGCGAAAGAACTTGCGGTATTCGAGGTAGGAGCCGTTCCACGGCGGATCGGCCTTCATCGCCTCCGCCGGCGGGACGACCTCCTGCCAGGTACGGCTGGTGTTCAGCTGCCGTGCGCGTTCGCAGACCTCGGCGGGATCGTTGTCGCGGATCGCCCGTACGGCGCGGCTGGGAGGCGAACCGGCGCTTCCGTGCCGGGTGTTCCCGCGCGGCGGCGCGGCGGTCCGTGGCCCGCGGATCGGGTCGACGTACGGACGGCTGTCGCCCGAGCGGACGGCGACGGCGACCTCGTTGGTGAACGCGCTCCAGGAACCGTCGGAGAGCCTGGCACGGACCTTGACCCGGTACTGCGGGTAGGGGTGGGCGCCCAGGCAGACCCAGTGAGTACGGGCCAGCTGCCAGCCCGGTGCCCAGGCCGGCCAGTACAGCACGGCGGTCTGCCTGATCTGCCCGTCATTGAGCCAGACCTCGTAGTAGTGCGGATAGGGGGCGTCGCCGTCGTTCCAGTCGGCCGGAGGAGGCCAGTCCGCGCCGTCGTTGTCGCCGACGGTCCAGGACAGCTGGACGCCGTACAGGGTCACGTCACCGTCGGTGCGATGGGCGGCCGTGGCGCGGAGGGTGTGCGGTGCCACGACCTCTGGGAGGGTTTCGGTCATCCGATCGCGTTCCTTGTCTGCCGGTTCGGTCGGGTCCGACGGAGTCGCCTGGGGTCTCGCCGCGAGCGAGGGGCCCGGCGGCGGGTTGTGACGCCGCGGCTGATGCGGCATGCGAATGACGCCACGGCCACGCCCGTCGTCCGGTTCCCCCGTCTCGCCGCGAGGACGAGCCGTCACCCTCAGTATCCGTGCGAGCGCGTTGCGTGTCGACGGGAAGGCGCTCTTTCACCGCCTGCGACACCGAAGCCTTCGGGACCTGCGGGGGTTGTCCACAGCCGGGCAGGGCGTACTTCCGCCGGGGGAAACCGCCCTGGACAATGGGAGTGGGGTGGAGCCCCCAGGGCGGGCGGGGCGTCGACTACGGCGGGGCGTCCGCTACGGCGGGGCGTCCGCTACGGCGGGGCGTCCGCTACGGCGGGGCGTCCGCTACGGCGGGGCGTCCGCTACGGCGGGGCGTCCGCTACGGCGGGGCGTCCGCTACGGCGGGGCGTCCGCTACGGCCGGGCGTCGACTACGGCCGGGCGTCCGCTACGGCGGGGCCTTCGGCGGCGGGGCTGGTGCTGTCGGCGGAATGTTCGTTGCCGGTGGGTCTGGCGTGTTGCTCGTAGGGAGTTCGCTGCGACGGGTCGGAAGAGAGGGCCGTCGCCGTCTGTTGCGGGTGGCGGCGGATCAGGCCAGGAAGTCGAAGCGCGTTCCGGACCGCGTGGTGCGGAAGGCGAGCCAGGCCAGTGCCAGGTCCTGCCACGGCAGGCCGACCGGCGCGTACACGGTCACCTCCGCATCGCTCGCGCGGCCGGTCGTGCCGTCGAGGATCTCGCTCAGCGTTCCGGCCGCGTCCGCGGCGCCCAGGCCCGCGTTGCCCAGGGCGCCCATCTCCAGCGACAGCGCCACGTCGTCGACGAACACCCGGCCCGTCCGCAGCAGGTCCGCGGCGAGTTCGGCCTTGCCCGGCTCGTCCGCGCCGAGGGAGGTCACGTGCGTGCCCGGCGCGACGTCGTCGCCGCGGAGGACCGGTTCCCGCGACCAGGTGGCGGTGACGACGATCTCCGCCGTCGAGAGCTCCGCTCGCGTCACGGGCCGGCCGCCGTGCCGCGCGGCGAACGTCTCCGCGCGTGCCGGTTCGCGGTCGGTGACGAGCAGGTCGTGCACCGGTCGCAGCCGGCGCAGCCCGCGGATCACCAGGTCGGCCTGGGCGCCCGCGCCGATGACCGCGACCGTGCTCGCGTCCGCACGGGCCAGCACGTGCGTGCCCAGGGCCGCCGCGAGGCCGGTCCGGTACGCGGTGACGGTCGCCGAGTCCAGCAGCGCCAGGAGCTCCCCGGTCGCCAGGTCGTGCAGGCACACGACACCGCGCAGGGCCGGGTTCGCGGTGGGGAACTTGGCGTTCACCTTCACCGTGTACGCGGGCACGCCGTCGAGCAGCCCGGGGATGAGGGCGGTGGCGGTGCCCGGGCCGGGCAGGTCGGTGCGGACCCGAAGCGGACGAACGGCGGAAGCCGACGCGAGGAATCCGGCGCGCAGTGCCTCCAGGCACGCGTCCGGCTCCAGGAGTTCCGTCAGCTCGGTGCGGTTGAGCAGGAGTGTCACGTGGCTGATCCTGGCAGCGATGGTGCCAGGTGTGGAATGCGTCTGTTCGTGATCATGAATGCCGCGCGCGCAGCGGCCGCAGGCGGGCGTTCGGCTTTTGGGTCGGTGTGGTTGAGCAGGACGGCTGGTCCTGGCAGTGGTGTCGCCGGGTGTGGCGTGCGTCTGTTCGTGATCATGAATGCCGCGCGCGCAGCGGCCGCAGGCGGGCGTTCGGCTTTTGGGTCGGTGTGGTTGAGCAGGACGGTTGATCCTGGCAGTGGCGTCGCCGCGTGTGGCTTGACTCTGTCCGTGAGCATGCGCGCAGCGGCCGCAGGCGCGTGTTCTTTTCGGCTCGGTGGTCGAGCGGGACTGCCACGTCGCCGATCCCCAAGGCGGTGGCGCCAGGCGCGCCGGTCGCGGTTACGGATCTCCCGTTCGCGGTGCCTCCAGTCTCAGCCGAGTGGGAGCGTCGCGTCGCTGATCTTCGGCAGCGGTGTCGCCGCGCGTGGCGCGTGTCCGTTCGCGGTCATAGATTTCAGTGCATGGACACCCGACGCCGCGTGCCGCGTACCGACGCCGTGCTCGCTGATTCGCGTCTCGTCGAGGCGGCCGGACGGCTGGGGCGGGGCATCGTCAAGGCGGCCGTCAACCGGGCGCAGGAACGCGCCCGCGCCGGTGAGATTCCGGCCGAGGACGTCGTCGACGCGGCCGTGGCGGCGCTGCCCGCGACGGCGGCGACCCTACGGCCCGTGATCAACGCCACGGGCGTCCTCCTGCACACCAACCTGGGCCGTGCGCCTCTGTCCGAGGCCGCGCGCGTGGCGCTGGCCGAGGCGGCGGGCTGCACCGACGTGGAGTTCGACCTGGAGACCGGCGGGCGCGGCCGGCGCGGGCGCGGCACGCTCGCCGCCCTCGCCGCCGCGTGTCCGGCGGCCGAGGCGGTGCACGTGGTGAACAACAACGCCGCGGCGCTCGTGCTCGTCGCCACCGCCCTCGCCCAGGGCCGGGAGATCGTCATCAGCCGGGGCGAGATGGTGGAGATCGGCGACGGCTTCCGGCTGCCCGAGCTGCTGGCCTCGACCGGCGCGCGCCTGCGTGAGGTGGGTACCACCAACCGTACGACCGCCGCCGACTACGCCGAGGCGGTCGGCCCGGACACCGGCTTCGTGCTCAAGGTGCATCCCTCCAACTTCCGGATCGAGGGGTTCACCGCGGAGGCGCCGGTACGGAGCCTGACCGGCCTGGGCGTGCCCGTCGTGGCCGACATCGGCTCCGGTCTGCTCGCGCCCGAACCGCTGCTGCCCGCCGAGCCCGACGCCGCGACGGCGCTGACCGAGGGCGCCGACCTGGTCACCGCCAGCGGGGACAAGCTTCTCGGCGGCCCGCAGGCGGGGCTGCTGCTCGGCCGGTCGGCGCTGGTCGAACGCCTGCGGCGGCATCCCCTCGCGCGGGCGTTGCGCGTCGACAAGCTCACCCTCGCCGCGTTGGAGGCCTCGCTGCGCGGGCCGGAACCGCCGGCCGTGCGGGCCCTGCACGCCGACCCGGTCATCGTCCGCGAGCGGGCGGGGCTGCTCGCCAAGGAGCTCACCGGCCACGACGCGCGGGTCGTCGACTCGGTCGCCCGGGTCGGGGGCGGTGGCGCGCCCGGCGTGGAGTTGCCGAGCGTGGCCGTCAGCCTCCCGGGGGACTGCGCCGTGCCGCTGCGCCGCGCCGGCATCGTGGGCCGGGTCGAGGACGGCCGCGTGCTACTGGACCTGCGCGCGGTCCCGGCCGAGCTGGATCCGGCCGATCTCGCCGCCCGTGTGCGCGACGTTCTCGGGGAGCGCTGATGCACGTCGTCGCGACCGCGGGCCACGTCGACCACGGCAAGTCCACCCTCGTCCGGCTGCTCACCGGGATGGAGCCCGACCGCTGGGCCGAGGAGCGCCGCCGCGGCATGACGATCGACCTCGGGTTCGCCTGGACGGGCCTGGAGGCGGGGGAGCGGCTGGCGTTCGTGGACGTCCCCGGGCACGAGCGGTTCGTCACGAACATGCTGGCCGGGGTCGGCCCGGTCCCGGCCGTCATGATCGTCGTGGCGGCGGACGAGGGCTGGATGCCGCAGTCCGCCGAGCACCTGGCCGCCGTCGACGCGCTGGGGGTACGGCACGGGCTGCTCGTCGTCACCCGCTGCGACCGCGCCGACCCGGCGGAGGCCCTCGCGCAGGCGCGGGCCGAGATCGCCCGCACCTCCCTGGGCGACGTCGAGGCGGTCACCGTCAGCGGCGCCACCGGCGAAGGGCTGCCGGACCTGCGCGCCGCGCTCGGCCGTCTCGTCGCCCGCCTGCCCGCCTCCGACCCGGACGCCCCCGTGCGCGTCTGGGTCGACCGCGCGTTCACCATCAAGGGCAGTGGCACGGTCGTCACCGGCACCCTGCCCGCGGGCACCGTACGCTCCGGCGGCGAACTCCTCCTCGACGGCCGCCCGGTCCGCGTACGCGGGCTGCAGACGCTGAAGGAGAACGCCACCGAGGTCTCCGCCGTCGCTCGCGTCGCGATCAACCTGCGTGGCGTCGAGCGTGACGAGGTGTTCCGCGGCATGGCGCTGCACGCCGGCGAGTGGACGGTCACCGGCCTCGTCGACGTCCGGGTGGAGGACGCCGCCCGGCTGCCGCGCGAGCCGATCCTGCACATCGGCTCGGCCGCCGTGCCCGTACGCCTGCGCCCGCTGGGCGACGACGCGGCGCGGCTCACGCTCACCCGGCCCCTGCCGCTGCACGTCGGCGACCGGCTGCTGCTGCGCGACCCCGGCGCCCGCCGGGTCACCGGCGCGGACGTTCTCGACGTGCGCCCGCCGGCCCTGCGGCGGCGTGGCGCGGCGGCCGCCCGCGCCCGCGAGCTGGCCGCCGGCGTGCCCGGCGCCGCGGAGCTGGTGCGCAGGCACGGCCTGATCCGCCGGTCCGAGCTGGTCGCGATGGGCGTGCGGCCCGAGGGCGCGCCGGTGGCGGGCGACTGGCTCGCCGATCCCGCCCACTGGGCGTCCCTCCGCCGCCGGCTCGGCGAAGAGGTCGCGCGGCACGCCGAGGCCGACCCGCTGGCACCCGGCCTGCCGGTCGAGGCCGCCCGTTCCCTGCTGAACCTGCCCGACCGGCGGCTCGTGGACGCGCTCGCCGGCCCGCCGCTGCGCCTGGAGTCCGGCCGCGTGCACGCCGGCGACGCCGCGGGCCTGCCCGCCGCGGTCGCCGACGCCGTACGGCGGCTGCGCGCCGACCTGGAGCGCGCCCCGTTCCGCGCGCCGGAGGCCGACCGGCTCGCCGAGCTGGGGCTCACCGGACGCGCCCTCGGAGCGGCCGTGCGGTCCGGGGCGCTGTTGCGCGTCGCCGAGGGCGTCGTGCTGCTGGCGGGCGCCGACGACCGGGCGGCGCGCGTCCTCGCGTCGCTGCCGCAGCCGTTCACGGTCAGCGAGGCACGCAGGGCCCTCGACACCAGCCGCCGTGTGGCCGTGCCCCTGCTCGAACACCTGGACCGCCGCGGGCTCACCGTCCGCACCGGCGACCGCCGTACGCTCCGGGCCGGGGGAGGGCCCGCCGGGGGCCTCTGACACGATGGCCGGGCGGCGAAGGGAGACACATGGCCGAAGAGCTCGCGGCACTCGACGTGCGGCACGACGAGGAGAAGAAGCGGTACGAGGCGTGGTCCGGCGAGACGCTCGCCGGGGTGGCCTACTACCGGGAGCGGGCCGACCGCACGATCTTCACCCACACGGAGGTCGAGGCGGCCTTCGAGGGCAGGGGCGTCGGCAAGGCACTGGCGGCCGCCGCGCTCGACGACACCGTGCGCCGCGGCCGGGTGATCGTCCCGCTGTGCCCGTTCATCGCCGGCTACCTGCGCAAGCATCCCGAGTACGAGGAGCACGTCCGCTGGCCCGAAGGCGCGGGATGAGCGACCTGGACGCTCGTCCGGCGGTCACCGAGGGCGCGGTGCCGGAGCTCTACGAGTCCCGGCAGGTGCCCCTCGGCGGTGTTCGCGGAATGCGGGTGGACCGCCTGCTGCCGCACCGGTCGCTGCCCACCGTCGGCGGCTGGTGCTTCCTCGACCGGTTCGGCCCGCAGCGCACCGACATGCGCGTGCTGCCCCATCCGCACACCGGCCTGCAGACGGTCACCTGGCCCCTGCGTGGTGAGATCAGGCACCGCGACAGCCTGGGCAACGACGTGCTCCTGCGCCCGGGGCAGCTGAACCTCATGACCGCGGGCCACGGCGTGTCCCACTCGGAGTTCTCCGTCGGTGAGTCGCCGCTGCTGGACGCCCTCCAGCTCTGGCTGGCGCTGCCCGCGGACCGCGCGGCCATCGAGGCCGGGTTCGAGCAGCACACCGAGCTGCCCGTGTACGAGGACGGCGGCCTGCGGGCGACCGTCTTCGCCGGCGCGCTCGGCGGCACGGTCTCGCCCGCCACCGTGTACACGCCGCTCGTCGGCGCCGACCTGGCACTCGCCGCCGGGACCGCCGCGAGCGTGCCGCTGCGCCGTGACTTCGAACACGGCCTGCTGGTCCTGTCCGGTGAGCTGGAGGTCGCCGGGACGCGTCTGGCCGCGGGCCCGCTGCTGTACCTCGGCACCGGCCGTGACGACGTGACCGTCTCGGCCACCGCCGAGGCGCGTGCCGTCCTGCTCGGCGGCGAGCCGTTCCCCGACGACCTGGTCATGTGGTGGAACTTCGTCGGCCGCGACCACGAGGAGATCGCCGCCGCCCGCGCCGAATGGGAGGACGGCGACCGGTTCGGCACGGTCCCCGGCCACGGAGGGGAGCGCATCCCCGCACCGGTCCTGCCCGCCGTACGCCTGCGCCCCCGGAGCCGCCGCCCTCGTTGACCTCGACCGCGCCCCGGTCGCAGGGAACGAATGGTCGCGAGGAGTCCGGGTCTTCCCGGTCGGGAGGAATCACCTCCAAGGAGCGCCGCACCACCGGGAACGCCTTCAGGAGCGGCGCATCGTGAGCCACCGGCGCAACAGCCAGACGCCGGCGGCGGCGGCCGTGCCGGACACCAGCCAGATCAGCGGCTCCCCGGACGCCACGGCCAGAGTCGCCGCCCATGCCGCCTGAAGGAGCACGATGATCGCGCCGATCAGGAGAATCGCGGCCTGTGCCCTTGGCGTCGTATTCATTCCTCGTGTGACGGCCGCGCGTCCTCCGGGGTTCCCGGTGCGGCCCCTGACACCGGTGGGAACGGACGGCTTGTTGATCATCAGCGGTTCGTCGTTGGCGACCTGCGAGGTGCCGTTGTCGGTGATCACGCGGGGGACGGCTTCAGCGCGGCTTCGCGGACGTCGGCGCGGCGCGGCGCGGCAAAACCAGTTGAAACGGGTGATCATTTTCTGGCGTCATAGTCACGGCACACCGGATGTTTCGGAGAGGAGATGGTGATGCCGTACACGATGCGAGGCGGTCACGTCCCGATCCGTATCTGGACCGATCCCGCCGAGGTCGAGGCGAGCGCGCTCGACCAGCTGCGCAACGTCGCGAATCTGCCCTGGGTGCACGGCGTGGCGGTCATGCCGGACGTGCACTACGGCAAGGGCGCGACGGTCGGCTCGGTCATCGCGATGCGCGACGCCGTGGCCCCGGCCGCGGTCGGCGTGGACATCGGCTGCGGGATGACCGCGGTCCGGTCCAGCCTCACCGTCGACGACCTGCCCGATGACCTGAGCCGCCTGCGCGCCAAGATCGAGAAGGCCGTGCCGGTCGGGCGCGGTGCGCACAAGACGGCCGTGGACCCCTCGGCCGTGCCGGGCCTGAAGGAACGCGGCTGGTACGAGTTCTGGCAGGGCTACGACGAGCTGGCGCCGATCGCCCGGTCCCGCCGGGGCCGCGCGACGTCCCAGCTCGGCACGCTCGGGTCGGGCAACCACTTCCTGGAGGTGTGCGCGGACGACGAGGGCGCGGTGTGGGTCGTGCTCCACTCGGGCTCGCGCAACATCGGCAAGGAGCTGGCCGATTACCACATCGAGGCCGCGATGCGGCTGCCGCACAACCAGGACCTGCCGGACCGCGACCTGGCGGTGTTCCTGAGCGGGACGCGCAAGATGGAGGAGTACCGCCGGGACCTGTTCTGGGCGCAGGACTACGCGCGGCGCAACCGCGCCGTGATGATGGCGCTCACCCAGAACGTCATCACGCGGTACTTCGCCGGCAAGCGGGTCCGCTGGGACGACATCATCTCCTGCCACCACAACTACGTGGCGGAGGAGACCTACGACGGTGTCGAGCTGCTCGTCACCCGCAAGGGCGCGATCCGCGCGGGCGACGGCGACCTCGGCATCATCCCGGGCTCCATGGCGACGGGCACCTACATCGTCCGCGGCCTCGGCAGCGAGAAGTCCTTCAACTCCGCGTCGCACGGCGCGGGCCGCAGGATGAGCCGTAACCGGGCCAAGAAGTCCTTCACGGTCGACGACCTGATCGAGCAGACGCGGGGCGTCGAGTGCCGCAAGGACTCGGGTGTCATCGACGAGATTCCCGGCGCGTACAAGGACATCGAGTCGGTGATCGAGGCGCAGACCGACCTCGTGGAGGTCGTGGCTCACCTGCGCCAGCTCGTCTGCGTCAAGGGTTGACCGGCGGCGGCGCCCCGCCCGGGGCGCCGCCGCCGTCGTTCACCCCCCGACGTGGCGTGCGGCGAACGCGGTGACGTCCGCCAGGACCTCGTCCTTGTTCGTCTCGTTGAAGACCTCGTGCCGGGCGTCCGGGTAGAGGATCTCGGTCAGGTCGTCGCCGCGGATCTGCTCGATGCCGATGCGTGTCTCGCGCAACGGGACCAGCTCGTCGGCCTCCCCGTGCACCCACAGGGTCGGCAGGGCGCCGAGCCGCCCGCCGCCGGCGATCGCCGACAGGCAGTGGTCGAACGCCTTCACCGTCGTGGGCTTGAACGGGCCGTGCCACACGAGCGGGTCGGCGGCGTACGCCTCGCCGACCGCCGGATCACGGGACAGCGTCGCCGTGTCGATCGGGTCGTCGGGGATCTCCTCCACGCCGAGCAGCGCCGTGATCGCCCCCCACGGTCCCAGGACCGGCCCGGACAGCACGAGGGCCGCCAGCCCGTCGCCGTGGTGCTGCGCGTAGCGGGCCGCGATCATGCCGCCCATGGAGTGCCCGATCAGCACGACGGGCAGCCCGGGGTGGCGCTCGCGCGCGTGCTCCTCGACGGTGTGCAGGTCGGCGACGATCTCCTCGAAGTCGTGGACCAGGACCCGCTCGCCGCCCGACTTGCCGTGCCCGAGATGGTCCGGTCCGTACACCACCGCGCCGTGCCGCAGCAGCGTGTCCGCGACGTACTCGTACCGCCCGATGTGCTCTCCGTAGCCGTGCGCCAGCAGCGCCACCCACCGCGGGGAGCCGGCGGGCCACTCGCGGGCGGTGATGCGTTCGCGCGCACCGGTGAAGTCCCATTCCATGCCCGCCATGATCGTTGTCCCGGCCGGGGAACACCAGACCCGCCGTCGCGGTTCCGGTACGGCATAGGCTGAAGGGATCAGCGGCTATTCAAGGGGGAACGTTCCTTGCTGGTGGACGGCTACGGCCGGGTCGCGACCGATCTGCGGGTCTCGCTCACCGACCGCTGTAATCTCCGCTGCACTTACTGCATGCCGCCGGAAGGCCTCGACTGGCTGCCCAAGCCGGAGCTGCTCACCGACGACGAACTGGTCCGCCTCGTACGCATCGGCGTCAAGCGGCTCGGCGTCACCGAGGTCCGCTACACCGGCGGCGAGCCCCTCCTGCGGCGGGGCCTCGTCGACATCGTCGCGCGGACGTCCGCGCTGGGCGCGGAGATCTCGCTGACCACCAACGGCATCGGGCTGGCCCGGCTGGCCGCCCCGCTCGCCGAGGCCGGGCTGCACCGCGTCAACGTGTCGCTCGACACCCTCGACCGCGAGACGTTCAAGCGGCTCGCGCACCGCGACCGGCTCCCGGACGTGCTCGACGGGATGGCCGCGGCCGAGCGCGCCGGCCTGCGCCCGGTCAAGGTCAACGCCGTGCTCATGCGCGAGATCAACGACGCGGACGCCGTGCCGCTGCTGCGGTTCTGCCTCGAGAAGGGGTACGAACTGCGCTTCATCGAGCAGATGCCCCTCGACGCCCAGCACGGCTGGCGGCGCGAGGGCATGATCACGGCCGACGAGATCCTCGACCGCCTCTCGGCCGCCTTCGACCTGACGCCCGAGCCCGACGAGGCGCGCGGCAGCGCCCCCGCCGAGCGGTTCGTCGTCGACGGCGGCCCGGCGACGGTCGGCGTCATCGGCTCGGTGACCCGGCCGTTCTGCGGGGCCTGCGACCGGGTACGGCTGACCGCGGACGGCCAGATCCGCAACTGCCTGTTCGCCCGCGAGGAGTCCGACCTGCGCGACGCGATGCGCGCGGGCGCCTCGGACGAGGAGCTGGCGTCCCGCTGGCGCGCCGCCGTCGCGACGAAGCGGCCGGGACACGGCATCGATGATCCGAGTTTCCTGCAGCCGGCACGTCCGATGTCCGCCATCGGCGGGTAGAAAGGACCCGTGACCGAGCGAACCGGCAGGGACAGCACTTTGGGCGCCGGACCGACGAAGGAGGTGCCGTGACCGAGGGAACGGGTGGGCGCAGCACCTTGGTCGCGGTGTCGACGAAGGAGGTGCCGTGACCGAACAGCCGCAGGAGCATCGGGTCGAGATCACGGTCCCGCCGGACCACGAGGTCGGAGCGCACGCGAGCTTCGCCTCCGTCTGGCGTACCCAGGACTCCTTCGTGATCGACTTCTCCACCGAGGTACGCCCCTCCGAGGTGGCCGAGGACCCGGACAGCGGCACCCGCTACCTCCACGTGCCGGCGCGCGTGGTCGCCCGCGTCCGCATCCCGCCCACCCAGGTCTGGGAACTGATGAAGTCACTGGAGCAGAACCTCAGCGCGTACGAGCGGGAGAACGCCAAGAGCGCTCATGACGACCAGTGATCCGGAGCCGTACGACGCCGTGGTGCTCGCCGGTGGGGGAGCGCGGCGGCTCGCCGGAGCCGACAAGCCCGGCGTGGTGGTCGGGGGCCGTCCGCTGGTCGCGTGGGTCGGTGCGGCGGTGGCCTCCGCGGAGCGGATCGTCCTGGTCGGCCCGGCCCGTCCCGAACTGCCGGAGGCGATCGTCGTCCGCGAGGATCCGCCCGGCGGCGGACCGGTGCCCGCGCTGCGAGCCGGGCTGACGCGGGTTCGGGCGCCGTGGACGGCCGTTCTCGCCGCCGACCTGCCCTTCCTGCGGCCCGCGCACGTGGCCGGGCTGCTGCGTGAGGCGGCCGGCCGTACCGGGGCGGTGCTGGTCGACGCGGACGGCCGGCCGCAGTGGCTCGCCGGCGTCTGGCGGACCCCGGACCTGGCCGAGGCCCTCGCCGGCTACCGCTCGACGTCGCTGCGCGGTCTGATGGATCCCCTGGCACCCCGTCTCGTACCGGCCCCGGAGGGCGAGGCGCCCTGGTACGACTGCGACACACCGTCGGACATCGCGACGGCGTCCCGGATGATCGGAGAGAACCGTGCTTGACGAGTGGATCCGAGCGGCGTGCGCCGAGCTCGGGATCGACCCGGCCGACATGCATCGCGACCTGATCCTCGACGTGGCCCGCGACGTCGCCCACGGCGTCGCGAGGCCCGCCGCCCCACTGACCGCCTACCTCATGGGTCTCGCCGTCGGCCGCGGCACTCCTGTACGGGACGCCGCCGCCCGCCTCACCGAGATGGCGGAGAACTGGCCCGACCGGTCGGCCTCCGGTCCCACGCCGCCTCCATCGGATTAGCTCGGACGCACGGGTGTAATCGCGCGATGACGTGGTAGGGGGGTGACAGAGGAACGACGATCCGGAGGCAGGGCATGGCCGACTTTCTGACCGATATCGAGACGATCCGCAAGCGGGCGAGGGAAGAGATCGAGAAGGGCGCGATCACCGACGCGTACGGCGCCGATCTCCAGCGGGTCATCGATGTTTGCAACGAGGCGCTGGCCACCGAGATCGTCTGCGTGCTGCGGTACAAGCGGCACTACTACACGGCGAGCGGCATCCACTCCGAGCCGGTGGCGGCCGAGTTCCTCGAGCACGCGGCCGACGAGCAGCGGCACGCCGACCGCCTGGCCGAGCGGATCGCCCAGCTGGGCGGCTCACCGGACTTCGACCCGGCGCGCCTGTCGGTACGGTCCCACACCCAGTACGACGGGAGCGAGAACCTCGTCGACATGATCAAGGAGGACCTGATCGCCGAGCGCATCGCGATCGCCTCCTACACGGAGATCGCCCAGTGGATCGGCGACGGCGACCCCACGACGCGCCGCCTCTTCGAAGAACTGCTGGCCGATGAGGAGGACCACGCGGACGACCTGAAGTCCCTCCTCGAACGCCTGCCGAAGGACCTGCAGGAGCAGCAGTCGTAGGGATCACACGACGCCGAGGCCGCCGCTCCCTCCGGGGGCGGCGGCCTCGGCGTTCCGGGGATGATCACCGGTTCCGGGCGAGGACGAGGACGACCGTGAGCGTCACGGCGAGGGGCAGCGCCGGAGCGGCCGGCCGGAGCCAGGTGAGCAGGACGGCGTCGAGCCCGGCGCCGGCGAGCGCGGCGGCCAGGATGGCGAGCCTCCGCCGCATGGTCGCGGCCGCGCCGTCAGGGCGTGCCCGGCCGATCCGCCCTCCGGCCGCGCGACGCCCCGACGCGGCCTCGCCGCGTACGGGCTTCGTCGGATACGCCCGAGAGACGACCTCTGTGGCGAGCGTGGTGAGGGTGCCGGTGAGGTAGGTGGTGGCGGCACCGGTGAGGGGCAGGGTGTTGACACCGGCGCTCTGCGCGCCCATGGCGAACGCGTAGAGCGCGAGCATCCCGCTCTGCGCGGCCGCCCCGGGCCGCCCGCCGGTCACCAGCCATCCGCCCAGTACGGCCGCCTGCGCGACGGGGGCCACGGTGAGCACCGCCCGCACGCGCGCCGGCCACTCCGCCGTCGCGAGCCCTGACGTCCTGAAGGTACGGCCGGTCCGCCCCGTGCCCTTCGGAAGCGGCGCGGTCCGGCCGAGATAGGTGTCGCCGGACGCGCGTGGCCGGCCGCGCCCGTACGCCCGGTTCGAACGTCCGCCGTACCGACGCGTAGGGACGCCGGAGGGCGGCTCTCGGCCCCGCCGGTACGAGGGCCGCACGCGTACCGGTCCGGCGTCGCCGGCGCGAGGTCGAGGCGCCCGCGTGCGGCTCCGTTCGGTGGTGTCGGGGTGCGTACGTAGCCAGAGGGAGGCGGCGAGGACTCCTCCGACGTACGCCGTGATCGCGGACACGGCCGCCACGGCCGTGTCGAGGTGCGCGTGGACGACCGAGACGCCGAGCAGGACGAGGTTCCCCGTCATGACGCTCGCGAACACCGCTCCGAGGCCGGCGAAGCTGAAGGCGTCCACCGCACCGGAACCGAACGCCAGCAGGACGACGGCCGCCGTGAGCCGTCCGGTCCGCGGTGTCCGCCGCTCGGCCATGGCGGCGCCCCCCCGACACCTTCGACGGCCCTGTCTCCGCGCCGGTTATCCCCGCCGCGCCGCCGTACGACACGCGAGCCGGCGTGCCGCCCACTCGCCGAGACCGGTCGTCCCGGCGGGGGTCAGTCGATCTCGTCGACCGGAACGGTGTCGCGGAGGAAGCCCCGGCGGGACAGGAAGTCGGTCAGGTGATCGCGGTGCTCGTCGCAGGCGAGCCAGATCTTGCGCCGGTCCGGATCGTGGATCTTGGGGTTGTTCCAGCGCAGGGCCCAGCGGGCGTCGGCACGGCAGCCCTTGGCCGAGCACTGGAGCGGCTCATCGGTGGTCACCGCCCCAGTCTGGCGGATCACCGCACCGCTGGACGCCGCGGCCCGGATCGGCCGAGTGCTCCCGCCACGTCACCGCGCGGACTCACCGTCCAGCAACGACCGGAGTCCGTCGACGGTCAGGGCGAAGGTCGCCGGGCCACTCTCCTCGCCGACCGTCAGCACGCCCACGACCTCGCCGAGCGCGTTCAGCAGCGGCCCGCCGCTGCCGGCGGGGCCGACCCGTAGCCCGGTCCGGTAGAGCCGGAGCCCCTGCTCGGGGAAGGACTCGAATCCGTCGACGACGCCATCGAGCAGGACGGGTGGGCCGTCGCCGGCCGGTCCGGGCGCCCGGACGCGGTCGCCGACCCGTACGAGCTCGCCGTGCCCGATCCGGAGCGGGCTCGCCTCGACCGGCTCGTCCAGGCGCAGCACCGCCACGTCCAGGTGGGGCGAGTCGGGCAACGCGATGCGCCGGACCTCGGTCGTGCCGGTCTCCATGCCGACCCGGATCCGCGCGGGATCGGCGAGGCCGGGTTCGGCCGTGGGGTCGTCGAGCCAGTGCCGGTTCGTGACCACCAGCCGGTCACCGACCAGGAATCCGCTGCCCGTGACGGTACGGGCGCCGTCGGCCCGTGTCACCGTGACGCTCACGAACGCTCGTCCCGCACGGGCGAGGAACGCGCCGGTCCCGTCGGCGTCCAGCACGGCGCAGCCCAGCCGTCCGGCCGACGCGAGCAGCGCCGCTCGGTACCCGTCGGCATCGCCCGTCTCGGCCAGGCAGCGGAGCCTCCGCTCGACGTCCTCGGGCTCCTCCGGCGGATGCGGTAGCGCGTCCAGTGCCTCGAGGGCGCGTGCGTAGGCGCCGGTGTCGTGCAGGTTCCGGAAGCGGTGCAGCGGATCGGTCTCGGTACCGGCCAGTTTCTTCAGCACGGCGTTCCAGCGGGTCACCCGCCCGACGTGCTCCGCCAGCTGGTCGAGGCCCTCGCGCAACCGGCGTTCGAGGTGCCGTGCCTCGTCCAGATCGTCGTCCGCGGCCGGCCGCCGCAGGTGATCGCGTGCCGCCGCGGCCAGGTCGCGCAGTGGTCCGCCGGCCAGCATCAGCTCGGTCCCGGCGTCGTTCGAGCCGTTGAAGATCTCCAACATCACCCGCTGGGTCGCCTCGTCCGGAGGCACCGACTGCGGCCGGTACGCGGCGAACCGGCTCTGGAACTCCTGCCACAGCGCCTCCGGGTCGGCGAGTTCCGCCTCATCGGCGAGCTCGGACAGCCGCCGGCGGACCTGTTCGCCCTCGATCTGCCGCTCGCGCCGCCGTGTCATCGCGTCGAGCTCCCGGGGCGACAGCAGCGTCGTGTCGGAGATCCGGACCGAGTTTGAGTTCCCCGTCTTCGTGTCCTGCGCCGTGACCTCGAGCACGCAGCTCTCGTCGATGGAGAACGTCACTTCGATCTCCGGGGTGCCCTTCGGCGACGGCGGGATCCCGACGAGACGGAACTGTCCCACCTTCGCCTCGGCGGACACGCTCCCGTTGAAGATCTCGATCTCGACCTGGGTCTGGTTGTCCCGCGTCGTCGTGTAGCTCTCCGCCGCCCGGGTGGGGATGGTGGTGTTGGCCGCGATCACCTCGGAGAACTCCGGGCGGTCGTCGTCACCCTTGACCTTGATCCCCATCGGCAACGGGGTCACGTCGAGGAGCAACATGTCCGTGAGCTTCCCGTCGAGCAACGCGGCCTGCAGCGCCGCGCCGCAGGCGACGGCCGACCGCGGATCCTGGATCACCGTCCTCTGCCGGCCGAAGACCTGCTCGACCAGCGCGCGGACCGGCGGTGACAGCATGGGCCCGCCGACCAGCACCAGGTGGTCCGGGGCTCCCGCCGTCTCCGCCGCGAACGTCGTGCAGAGGTCTCGCAGGGTCCTCAGCGGCCGCTCCAGCAGCCGGGTCAGCTCGGCCCGGCTCAGCTCCACGGTCACGTCGCGGCCGTCCACGAAGTGCACCAGCGAGTAGTGCGCCTGCTCCTGGCCCGACAGGGCGATCTTCAGGTACTCGGCGGCGACCTCCAGCCGGCGGCGCGCGAGGCCGGACGGCGGCACGGTGACGCCCTGCCCCTCCAACTGCTCCGCCAGGTGGCGGCTGATGACGCCGTCGAAGTCGTTGCCGCCGTAGGCGTTGTCGCCCATGGTCCGGCGAACCTCGTGGACGCCGTCCCCGACCTCCAGGAGGCTCACGTCGAGGGTGCCGGCGCCGAGATCGACCACGGCCACGGTGCCGTCGAGACGACGTTCGCGGGCCGCCATCATGCAGGCCGCGGTCGGCTCGTGGATGAGCCGTACCGGCTCCACGCCCGCGATCTCGCACGCGTGCCGCGTGGCGTGCTTCTGGTTGTTACGGAAGTACGCGGGGATCGTCAGGATCGCGCGTGGGCGGGCCAGCCGGAGGTCGTGGTTGTCCCGCAGCCATTCGAGCCATGAGTCCCGTACCTCGCCCAGCTCGGCCCGTGCCAGGTCGGCGACGCGTTCGCGCACGCGTTCGGCGAGCAGGTCCTCCACCATGCCGCGGGCATGGTGGATCAGGCGCGCGGCGACCTCTTCCGGCCGGTACGTGCGGTCCCGGACGCGGAAGACGGCCTTGCCGCCCATCTTGCGCTTGGCGGAGCCGATGTGCCCGAGCAGGCGGCCCGCGAAGATCTCCTCGCCCGCCAGCCCGACCAGCTCGTTGCCGTCCTCGTCGAGGCTCAGGGTGGAGGGGAACTGCCCGTGGCCCTTCCACGGGCACAGCACCGGGTGCCCCTGCTCGGTGTCGTAGATGGCGGCCGCGCTCGTCGTGGTGCCCAGGTCCAGGCCCCAGATCTGGGCGAAGCGGCGGTCGATGTCGGCGCGGGCCCGCTCCACCCACACCGTCGCCCGATCCTCGAACGGGCGGCGTCCGTGCAGGTCCAGAGCGTCCAGCGCGGCGGAGACCTCGGCCTGCAGGCTCGGGGACAGCGCGTCCGCGTCGCGGACCGCACGCAGTTCGTCGGCGATCCGCCCGTCGTGCCCGGCGCGGTCGACGGCTCGGAGGCAACGACGGGCCAGCTCCTCCAGGTCCCCGGTACGGCGGAGGCACTCGGCCAGCCGGGGGTCCTCGATCGCGTCCTCACCCAGCCACTCCGACAGGCAGGCGGCGGCCGCCGCGAAGTCGCCGGCGCGCATGAACAGCGCCGTGGCGGCGTCCGGCCGTCCGTCCTCCTGGTGCAGCCGGGCCGCCCCGACCAGGTCGCCGCCCGCCTCACGCGCCTCCGCGCGGGCGGTGCGGCCCTCGGGGGTGTCCTCGCCGCGCAGCACCCGGTCCGCCTCGCCGAAGCGTTCCGCCCGCCGGTAGAGCCGGTAGGCCCGGTACAGGTCGCCGGCCTCCTCGGCCAGGCGCGCGGCCTCACCGTCCTCACCGGCGTGCTCCTCGAAGCGGCTCCACTCCGTCAGCACGGCGAGGTCGTCGTCACCGTCCTTCCGTGCCGACGCGCGGAAGTGCCGGCGCCCGGCGGTCAGGATCGCGATTCGCAGTCCGGACATCTCCTCGCGACGATCGGTCACCGCCTCCGTGGCCTCCACAGCCCGATCGAGGTGGCCGATGATCTCCTGGACCTGCCGCGCCGCGGCGAGGAAGTCGCGGTTCTCCACCCGCTCGTCGAGCTCGCGGCGGCACGCCCCGGCCAGCCGCGCCAGGTCGTCCGGACGATCCGCGGGACAGGCGGCCAGCGCCTCGGTGACCCGACCGAGCCGTTCGAGGCATGCGCTCGCCCGGTCGGCCAGGCCGGCCTCCTGGAACGCGGGCAGGGCGTCGGCGTACCGGCCGGCCGCGAACAGCAGGTCCGCCAGGTGCCCGGAGAGCGTACGGGCCGCCGTCTCGTCACCGAGTGACCGTGCCAGCTCACGCCCGGCCTCGATGTCGGTGGGACGCCTCGACGCCAGGCAGCACTCCAGGGCCTTCGCCCGCCGGTCGCTCGTGTCGGCGAGCCGTACCGCCTCCGCGCCGTGCCCGAGGAAGCAGTGCACCTCGAACGACTCCGGCAGCAGGCTCTCCGGCACCTGAGCGAGATAGGCCGACCACAGCGGCGCGTCACGGTCCAGCGAGACGCGGGTCAGGTGCCCGCGCAACGCCCGCCCGAGCGTCGCGGCCTCCAGCAGGCCCAGATCCTGCCAGCGCTGCAGGTGGGTGACCAGCCGGTTCGCGTCACCCTCGCGACCGAGCACGCCGGCCAGCCGGTCGAGCGCCTCGGCTCGCAGATCCTCGATTCGCAGCCGCGTCGCCAGCTCGAACACGGTGCTCAGGGTGTCGCGGTCCTCGCGTCGCGCCAGTTCCCGTAGCGTCTGGCGATCCTCCGGCTCGAACGCCACCGCGTACAGGTCGCCGGTAACACGGGCGTCGTACGACGCGAACAGGGCGACCGCGAGTGCCGGATCGGTGTCGAGCGCCAGCCCCATGGCGCGTGCGTACGCTCGGGCGCCCTTGGCGGTCACGGCCGACCCGCGGAACTCCTTTTCGACGCGTTCGATCGCACGGCGAAGACGGCGCGGCGCCCCGACGAGCGACTCGTCCGGAAGCGGCATCTTCGGGTCCCTCCTCCTGTCCGACGGCCATTATGGCGACAAGCGGCTGCGGGCGCCGACCGTCGGCGTGGCACCGCCGGCCGGGGGCTCCCCACCGCCGGGTGGAGACGGAAACATAGCCGGGTGGCGGCTCATATCAACCGAAGGATGGATCCGCCCGGATCCTGTGACGATTAACGTGATCAGCCTTACGCACTGCCATCAACCGAACGCGGGATCTGCGAATGATCGAGGCAAAGAACCTCACCAAGCGTTACGGCGACAAGATCGCCGTCAATGACCTGTCCTTCAGGGTCGAACCCGGGAGGGTGACCGGCTTCCTCGGCCCGAACGGCGCCGGCAAGTCGACCACCATGCGCCTCATCCTCGGGCTGGACCGTCCCAACGAGGGCGACGCGACGATCGACGGTGAGCACTACCGTGATCTGCCCCGCCCGCTGCAGACGGTCGGGGCCCTGCTGGAGGCCCGCGCCGTGCACACGGGCCGCAGCGCGTACAACCACCTGCTCGCCCTCGCGCAGACGCAGGGTGTCGGCAAGAAGCGGATCGACGAGGTCATCCACCTGGTCGGCCTGACCGAGGTGGCGCGCAAGCGCGCGGGCGGGTTCTCGCTGGGCATGGGGCAGCGTCTGGGCATCGCGGCGGCGCTGCTGGCCGACCCGTCCGTGCTCATCCTGGACGAGCCGGTCAACGGCCTCGACCCGGAGGGCATCGTCTGGATCCGCACGCTGATGAAGCGGCTCGCCTCCGAGGGCCGCACCGTCTTCGTGTCGAGCCACCTGATGAACGAGATGGCCGTCACCGCCGACCACCTCATCGTCATCGGCCGGGGCCGGCTCATCGCCGACTGCTCCACCGAGGAGTTCATCGAGCGCAGCACCGAGGAGGTCGTCGTCGTCCGCAGCCCCGACACCGAGGGCATCGCGGCGGCGGTCGAACGCGAGGGCGGCAAGACGACCCTCGGCGAGGACGGCCTGCTGTCCGTCACTCACATGCAGGCCGCCCGCGTCGGCGAGCTCGCCGCGGCCGGCGGGTTCGTCCTGCACGAGCTCACGCCCAAGCGCGGGTCCCTCGAAGAGGCGTTCATGGAGCTCACCCGGGAGAGCGTGGAGTACGGGGGCACGGCCGCCACACCTCAGGCGGCCCCGCAGGCCGCACCCCAGCCGCAGGCCGTGCCGGAGCCACAGGGAGAGACGCGATGACGACCGCCACCCACGCCGCGGGGACCACCCCCGACATCCGTAAGGCCGGCTTCGGCCGTGTGGTGCTGTCGGAGTGGACCAAGATCCGTTCGGTGCGGTCGACCGTGTGGTCGCTCGTGCTGCTCGTGATCCTCGATCTTGGCTTCACCGCCCTGCTCTGCGGCCTGACGGCGGCCCAGTGGAGCAAGACCGACGCCGCCGCGCAGGCGACGGTCAAGGCCGATCCCACGGGCACGATCCTCGGCAGCGGATTCTTTCTCAGCCAGCTGACAGTCTGCGTCCTGGGAGTCATGGTGATCGCGTCGGAGTACTCCACCGGGATGATCCGGGCGAGCCTTCTCGCGGTGCCGCGCCGGGTGTCGATGCTCGCGGCCAAGGCCGTGGTGTTCACCCTCCTGATCTTCGTGCTCGGCACGGTGGTCTCGTTCGCGTCGTTCTTCATCGGCCAGCCGATCCTGCACGACAAGGCGCCGGTCGCGCTCGGCGACCCGGGCGTGCTGCGCGCCGTGGTCGGCGGTGGGCTCTACCTGGCCATGCTCGGCCTGTTCGCGCTCGCGCTGGGCGCCATCATCCGCCACACGGCGGCCGGCATCACGGGCGTCATCGGGTTCGTCCTCGTGCTCGCCCCGCTGGCCTCGCTGCTGCCGGGAAGCCTCGGTAAGCACGTCCACGCGTACCTGCCATCGGAGGCGGGTCAGCTCATCGCGAGGGCGCACCAGGCCGACACCGACCTTCTCACGCCCTGGCAGGGCTACGGGGTCTTCGCGATCTGGACCGCGGTGCTGCTGGTGATCGCGGCGGTGCAGCTGCGGAGCCGCGACGCCTGACCGTACCGGCCGGGGAGCCCGCGTCCGGGGTTCCGGGGCGGGTGGCCGCCGCCAGGACGCCATCGCGGGCCCGGCCGACCGGCCGGGCCCGCGATGGCTGTCTACGCACGTCGCCAGGGCATTTTCTGGAAAGACTCAAGAAATGGCAACGCCGGGAGGATACGGGGGCAATCCTCCCGGCGTCGCAATCATCGGTGTTCCGACGGGGGCCCG
The DNA here is from genome assembly GCF_030269445.1 of Actinoallomurus iriomotensis. Taxonomy (GTDB): domain Bacteria; phylum Actinomycetota; class Actinomycetes; order Streptosporangiales; family Streptosporangiaceae; genus Actinoallomurus; species Actinoallomurus iriomotensis. The sequence continues at coordinate 501,109 of NZ_BSTJ01000005.1, read as the reverse complement.
GAACACCGGCACGGGCGCCCCGACGGGGGACCAGAGCGCCGGTACAAATCGTACACCGAACCCCCCCTGAGTTAGTCAAGACATTGTCACGAGCCGATTTGATCCCGAGGTCCAGAAATCCGCTTTTGGTCCTTCGGCTCCGCCTCATATGGGGCGAAACGGGCGGAGCTGTCCGGCTCGCGGCCCCCGTTGGCGAAGATCACCGCGATGTACGGCAGGACCACCGCGCCGACCAGCGCCAGCACCGCGAGCCACCGTCCCGCGCCGTGCAGGGTCACGGCGAACACGATGCTCAGGACGAAGCAGAGGGCACGGACGCCCATCGTGAGCAGGTAGCGGCGCTCGCGGTACCCGATGTCCTCCGACATCGGCCGCCGGGCGTCAGTGACCGTGTAGACGGCGTCATGCCCACGCCGCCGGAAGATGCCCTTCACACCTCCACGTTATTCGCCTCCGCCGCCGGGATGGCATCGCCCCCGGCAAGCCCGACCCGACCCGCCCGACACGCGCCCCGGCCGGTCGGTGGCGGCCGTGGTGCGGCGCGTTGATCGGCCGCGACCGCGTGGCCGGTGTGGGCGCCGGCGGGGCGAGGGATGTGTGGCGATGGCGTACGGCGGAACGCGTCGACGGGCGCGGCGTGTGGCCGGTGTCGGCCGTTCGGACGTCGGCGGGACGCGAGTCGGGTTCGGCCGCGTACGGCGGAGGTGCGTCGGCCCGCGCGGAGTGTGGCCGATGTCGGCCGCGCCGACGGGCGGGCCGGTACGGGGATATGCGTCGATCGCGCATGCCGGGGTGCGTCAGCGGCGCGGTGCGTGGTCGATCCGGTGGTGTGGATGTCGTGCGGGTGCGTTCGGACGCCTGCGACGGGGTGCGGCGGTCGCGTACGGCGGGGATGCGCCGGCCGTGCGGCGCGTGGTCGGGGCAGGCGGTTTGAGCGTCGGCCGGGTGCGGGTTGGGCTCGGCCGCGTACGGCGGGGTGCGCCGGTCATGGCCGGTGGTGCGGACGGGTGAGGGGAGGTGCGCGGCGGTCGAGTAGGGCAGGTGTGCGGACCGGTGGGGTGTCGGGCGGAGGCACCGTTCGTGTGCGGGTCCTGCGGGCGAGTGAGCGGTGGGTACGGGCGTCTGCCGGTGCGGACGTCGTCGGCGGGGGATGTGGGTCGATGCCGTACGGCGAGGGTGGCCCGGCCCGTGTGGCCGGGGTCGGTCGTGTGAACGGGCGAGTGACAGATGTGCGGCGGTCGCCCAAGGCGGGTGCGTGGGTCGGTGGGTGCCCGGTCGGCGTCGGTGGGCGTCGGACGGAGGCGCCGTTCGTGTGCCGGTAATGCGGGACGGTTGAGCCGCCGGTGCTCGGTGCCTGTGCCCGGTGCCGGTGTCCGGTGGCCAGTGGTCGGTGCGGGTGGTCGGTGCGGGTGCTGGCGTAGGGGCGGTGCGGACGTTGGACGGAGTTGTCGTTCCCGGTCAGGTGCCTTCGGTGGGGGAGGTGCACAGGCTTCGGTCGATGGCGGCGGTGGTCGGCACGCCGGCCAGGCCCATCGTGTGGGCCAGGTCGTCCGAGAGGCTCGCCAGGTGGTCCGCCACCGCGTCCTCGCCGCCGGTCGCCAGGCACCACAGAACCGGACGGCCGACGAACACCGCCCGCGCGCCCAGTGCCAGGGCGCGCAGCACGTCCGTTCCCGTGCGGATCCCTCCGTCGGCGTAGACCTCGACGTCGTCGCCCACCGCGTCCGCCACCTCCGGCAGCGCCGCGGCGGTCGCCACCGCGCCGTCCAGCTGCCGTCCGCCGTGGTTGGACACCCACACCCCGGCCGCTCCCGCGGCGGCGCAGTCACGCGCGTCGTCTCCGCGCAGTACGCCCTTCACCACCACGGGCAGTCCGGAGATCTCGGCCAGCCACGCGATGTCGTCGTAGGTGACGTCGGCGGCCTGCTCGGCCAAAGCCCGGTCGAAGCCGGCACCGAAATTCACGCCGAAGATCTCGTCGGGGACGAGGGCCGGGTCGCGGTCGCGCCGTCGCCGGCCCAGGTACGGCGTGTCGCCGGTCAGCGCCAGGGCGGACGCGCCCGCGGCGGCGGCGCGTCGCACGAGTTCACGCGTGAGTCCGCGGTCGCGCAGGACGTACGCCTGGAACCACCACGGGCCCGCCTCGGCCGCCACCTCCTCGATCCGCCGCGAACTGCGCGAGGACACCGTCAGCAGCGCGCCGGCCCGCCGGGCCCCGCGCGCCACGGCCACCTCCCCGCCGGGATGGGCGAGGACCTGGTACCCCATCGGCGCCACGCACACCGGAGCGGGCAGCTCGTGGCCGAGCACCCGCACGCGGGTGTCGACGGAGGAGACGTCGCGCAGCACGTGCGGGCGCAGGGCGACGCGCCGCCAGGCGGCCGTGTTCGCCGCGAGGGTGCTCTCGTCACCCGAGCCGCCCGCGAAGAAGTCGAACACGGCCGGATCCAGCGCCTGCCGCGCGCGGTCCTGGAGTTCGGCGTAGGGACGGACGGACACCGGTCACCGCGGCCCGCGGGACGCCGCATGGTCACGAGGGCATGCGGGAAGGAGGACGATCACCCGATCATTATCACGGCACGGGAGGCACCATGACGGAGCGCACCTATCGGGTCACCGAGATCGTCGGGACGTCGCCGGAAAGCGTGGACTCGGCCATCCGCAACGCCATCCGGCGCGCCGGCCAGACGCTGCGCCACCTGGACTGGTTCGAGGTGACGGAGGTACGCGGCCAGATCGTCGACGGCGAGGTCGCGCACTACCAGGTGGGCCTCAAGGTCGGCTTCCGGCTCGAGGACGCCTGACCCGCACGCCGCGCCCCGGGGCGGACCGGGGCCGCGGCACACGGGTGGGACTCAGTTGGCCTTGCTCACCGTCGACATGTTGAAGTCGGCCACGCGCAGCGGCGGCATCGCCGTGCGGGTGAAGTACTCCGACCACTCGCGGCTCAGGGCGCGTTCGGTACGGCCCGCCTCGGCGACCCGCGACAGCAGGCCGACCGGGCTCTCGTTGAAGCGGAAGTTGTTCACCTCGCCGACGACCTCGCCGTCCTCCACGAGGTAGACGCCGTCGCGCGTGAGGCCGGTCAGCAGCAGCGACTGCGGGTCGACCTCACGGATGTACCACAGGCAGGTGAGCAGGAGCCCGCGACGGGTGTTCGCGACCATGTCGTCGAGCGACGCCGTGGCGCCGGGGACCTCCATGAGGAGGTTGTCGACGCCGGGCGTGAGGGACAGGCCGGTCAGCTCGGCGGACTGGCGTGTCTGCAGCAGCGCGGCCAGTTTTCCATCGGAGATCCAGTCGACCGGGTTCAGCGCCAGGCCGTTGTCGAAGACCGAGGCCTCGCGGCTGGAGGCGTGCGCGACCACGAACGGCGTGCACTCCAGGCCCGGTGCCGCCGGGTCGCTGTAGAGACGCACCGGCAGGTCCGACAGCGTGTCGCCGACGCGTGTGCCGCCGCCGGGGCGGCTGAAGACGGTACGGCCGTCGTTCGCGTCCCGGGCGCCCGCCGACCAGTACATGTACGTCATCAGGTCCGAGACCGACCCCGGGGGCAGCAGCGTCTCATAACGCCCCGCCGGCAGGTCGATCCGGCGCTCGCCCCACTTCAGCCGCGTGCTCAGGCCGGCGGCCATGCCCGCCACGTCCACGTCGCGGAAGTCCGCGGTGCCCGTGCCCGCCCACGCCGACCGCGCCATGTCCGTGCTCTTGGCGTTCAGCTCCACCTTGCCCGTCGGCTCGTCGAAGCGCAGTCGCAGCCCCGCCGACGTGCCCAGGAAGGTGGAGTTCATCTCGTGCAGCGCGAAGCCGTACAGCAGCCGCTCGTCGTCCTGCGCCGCGGCGAACGCCTCGCCGAGCGCCGGCGCGAACCCCTCGAACACCCCGACCGAGGTCTCGGCCGGAGGGTCGTCCCACGCGCCGCCCGAGCCCGCCCGCGCGGCGTCGATCAGCGGAGCCGCGTCCTCCGCCGGGCCGCTCTCCTCGGCGGAGCGCTCCGCGGCGCGTACGAGGTCCTCGACCTGGTCCGGCGTGACACCGGCCCGCGAGACCATGCCGGTCGACTCGCCCGCGATGGCGATGACCGTGAGCCGGCGGGACCGGGTGACGCCGTTCGTGGTGAGCGTGTTGCCGGCCCAGCGCAGGTTGGCGCCGCTGGACTCGTCGGCGATCACGATGCAGCCGTCGGTGCGGGAGAACCCCAGCGCCCGCTCGACGGTCTCCTGAGGAGTGCTCACTGGCCGGCCTCCTTGACCGCGTTGAGGATGTTGACGCCGCGGAACAGGGCGGACGGCGCGCCGTGGCTCACCGGCGCGACCTGGCCCGGCTGGCCCTTGCCGCAGTTGAACGCCCCGCCGAGGACGTAGGTCTGAGGACCGCCCACGGCCTCCATGGAGTTCCAGAAGTCGGTGGTCACCGCCTGGTACGCCGCGTCGCGGAGCTGGCCCGCCAGCCGCCCATTCTCGATCTTGTAGAAGCGCTGGCCGGTGAACTGGAAGTTGTAGCGCTGCATGTCGATCGACCAGCTCTTGTCGCCGAGGATGTAGATGCCGCGGTCGACGCCGGAGATCAGTTCTTCGGTGGAGGGCCCGTCCGGCGCCGGCTGGAGTGAGACGTTCGCCATGCGCTGCAGCGGCATGCTGGAGGGGGAGTCGGCGAACGCGCAGCCGTTCGAGCGCTCCCGCCCGGTCAGGTGCGCGATGCGCCGGTCGGTCTGGTAGCCGACGAACCGCCCGTCGCGGACGATGTCCCAGCTCTGGGTCTCGACGCCCTCGTCGTCGTAGCCGATGGTCGACAGGCCGTGCTCGGCCGTGCGGTCGCCCACGATGTTCATCACCTTGGAGCCGTACTGCAGGCTGCCGAGCTTGTCCGGCGTCGCGAACGAGGTGCCCGCGTACGCCGCCTCGTAGCCCAGCGCGCGATCCAGCTCGGTGGCGTGCCCGATCGACTCGTGGATGGTCAGCCACAGGTTGGACGGGTCGATGACGAGGTCGTACACGCCCGCCTCGACCGACGGCGCGGCCAGCTTCTCGGCGAGGTAGTCCGGGATGCGGGCCAGCTCGGCGTCCCAGTCCCAGGCCGTGCCGGTGAGGTATTCGTACCCGCGCCCGGCGGGCGGGGCCAGGCTGCGCATCGTGTCGAAGCCGCTCTCGTGGACGCCGACGGCGGTCACCACGGGCGCGAGGCGCACGCGCTGCTGCGTGGTCACCGTGCCCGCCGCGTCGGCGTAGAACTTGTTCTCCTTCACCTGCAGCAGTGAGGCGTCGGAGTGGGCGACGCGGTCGTCGGCGAGCAGCCGGCGGCTCCAGTCGGCCAGCAGCTCCACCTTGTCGGCGATCGGCACGGAGAAGGGGTCGACCTCGTAGGAGGACACCCAGACCCGCTCGCCGTGCACCGGCTCGGGGGCGAGTTCGATGCGCTCGCGGTTGATGGCGGCGGCGACCTTGGCGACCTCCACCGCCTGCTCGGCCACGCGTACCGCCGCGTCCAGGGTCAGGTCGATGCCCGCGGCGAAGCCCCAGGTGCCGTCCTTGACGACGCGGACGGCGAAACCGAGGTCGTCGGCGTCGGCCGCGGTCTCCAGCCGGGCGTCGGACAGCCGCAGCGTCTGGCGCCGGACGCGTTCGAGGCGGAAGTCGACGTGCTCGGCGCCGAGGTCGCGGGCACGGGAGAGCGCGGCGTCGGCGAGCGCGCGCAACGGCAGGGCGGTGAACTCCTGATCGATCTGTCGCACTGCTGCAACCTATCGCGTCCTACAAAGAGCGGCAGGTCACCCTTGGCGGTGGCGTGCTCGTGTTACCCGTTGGTAGCGCAATAGGCTCGCCAGGATCCCGACTGGAGGTTTTCCGAATGACTCGCTCAGTCCTCGTCACCGGTGGCAACCGGGGAATCGGGCTGGCCATCGCTCACGAGCTCAAGGGCTCGGGGGACGCCGTCGCCGTGACCTATCGTTCCGGCGAGCCGCCCGAAGACCTGTTCGGCGTGCGCTGTGACATCACCAGCGCCGAGGACGTCGACGCCGCGTTCGGGAAGGTCGAGGCGGAGCAGGGACCCGTCGAGGTGCTGGTGGCCAACGCCGGCATCACGAAGGACAACCTGCTCGCGCTGATGAGCGAGGAGGAGTTCTCCTCCGTGCTCGACACCAACCTGACCGGGGCGTACCGCGTCGCCAAACGCGCGGTGCGCGGCATGATGCGCAAGCGCAGGGGCCGCATCATCCTGGTCTCGTCGGTGGTCGGGCTGCTCGGCTCCGGAGGCCAGACCAACTACGCCGCCTCCAAGGCCGGGCTGATCGGCTTCGCCCGGTCCCTCGCCCGCGAACTGGGCTCGCGCGGCATCACCGTCAACGTCGTCGCACCCGGATTCGTCGCCACCGACATGACGGCGGCCCTGGGCGAGGACCGGCAGGCCGAGATCAAGAAGCAGATCCCGCTGGGCCGGATCGCCGAGCCGGCGGAGATCGCCAAGGCGGTACGGTTCCTGGCCGGCGACGACGCCGCCTACATCACCGGGGCGGTCATCCCGGTCGACGGCGGCCTTGGAATGGGGCACTGAATGGGCATTCTCGACGGAAAGCGCATCCTCGTCACGGGCGTCCTGACCGACGCCTCCATCGGCTTCCACATCGCGCGCATGGCACAGCAGGAGGGCGCGACGGTCGTGCTGACCGGCTTCGGCCGCATGTCGCTCGTCGAGCGCATCGCCAAGCGGCTCCCCGAGCCCGCGCCGGTGATCGAGCTCGACGTCACCGACGACGAGCACCTCGCCGGCCTGGCCGACCAGGTGAGCGCGCACGTCGACGGCCTCGACGGCGTCGCGCACTCGATCGCCTTCGCGCCGCAGACCGCGATGGGCGGCAACTTCATGAACACGCCGTGGGGCGACGTGGCGACCGCGGTGCAGATCTCGGCGTACTCCCTGAAGTCGCTCACCGCCGCCTGCCTGCCGCTGATGAAGTCCGGCGGCTCGGTGGTCGGTCTCGACTTCGACGCGGGCCAGGCGTGGCCGGTCTACGACTGGATGGGCGTCGCCAAGGCCGGTCTGGAGTCGACCTCGCGCTACCTCGCCAAGTACCTGGGCCCGGACAACGTACGGGTCAACCTCGTGGCGGCCGGCCCGCTCAAGACGATGGCGGCCAAGAGCATCCCCGGCTTCGAGGAGTTCACCGACGTCTGGCCGGAGCGTGCGCCGCTCGGCTGGGACGTCGCCGACCCCGAGCCCACCGCCAAGGCGTGTGTGGCGCTGCTGTCGGACTGGTTCCCGGCGACGACCGGAGAGATCGTGCACGTCGACGGCGGAGTCCACGCCGTCGGCTGAGTGACCGCCCGGACCCCCGCTCGTCGCGCGACCGGGCGGGGGTCCCGCCGTTCACCGGTCGCGGCGGCGGAACAGAAGACTGAGGTTCAGCGCGGCCAGCGCGCCGATGAGGCCCGACGCGGTCGCCACCAGCAGGGGCGGCAACGGCTCACCGTCCGGCGCCGACTCCGCGACCAGCAGCGCCGGCTCCGCGGCCAGGCGCTCCGCCGGCGCACTCGCCGTGGACCTGGGCACCACGACCGGAGCCCGGTCGGCGACGTCGGGCAGCGCGGCTGCCGGTGAGGACTCCGGCACGGACACGTCCGGACGCGCGCCGGCCGGCGGGGCGGGCAGATCCACCGGGCGGCGCACCGCGAACTGATGACGCGAGCGCGGCGCGGGCCTCTTCGCGGCCTTGTGCCGGTGCTTCGGCGGCGGGTCGGTGGACGGCCTGCTCGACGGTTTCGCGGAGGGCCTGGGCGGCGCCCCCGGTACGCCCTTCCCCGCGCCGAGGAGGCCGCACAGCAGCCTGCCCAGCCTGCACTCGCCCACGGTGGTCCTCTCGGTCGCCGCGGACGCCGGTCCGGCCTGCGCGGCGAAGAAGACGAGCGCGCCGGCCGACAACGTCGCCGACGCCACCATGACGCGCCGGTCTCGTCTCAGCGCCATATCGCTCCCCTCCGACGGTGAACATCACGTCCAAGCAGGATCCCAGGCGAGCCCTTACTTACAGCTCACTTACGGATGAGTCAACGCGCTGTCGGAGGCCCGGCGTCACACGTCGGCGAGGTTCTCCCGGAGCAGGTCGGCGAGCCTCGTGCGGCGCGCCGGCTCCTCACGCTCGCGTACGGCGCGGGCCAGCTCGGGCCCTGCCGCGTGCACGACGGACAGATGCCGGCGCGCGCGGCTGAACGCTCCGACGACCACCGGGCGGGTCAACGCGCCCGCGGCCTCGCCGGGCAGGACGGCGACCACGGCGGGCCACCGGGCGCCCTGCGCGCGGTGGACGGTCACCGCCCAGCCGTGCCGCAGCGACGTGCCGGGCACCGACGCCGTGCCGCCGGGGAAGGCGACCTCGGCGGCGTCCTCGTCCGGCTTCGCCGCGACGACGCTGCCGAACTCGCCCGCGGCGGCCAGGGGCAGGTCCGTGACCGCCACCACGCGGTCACCCGCGTCGTAGGGGCCCGGGCCGGGGTTCAGGCGCGCCTTGAGCGCCTGGTTGAGGGCGTCCGCCCCCGCCTCGCCGCGGCGGGCGGGCGTGACCACCAGGACGTCCTCGGCCGGGATGCCGAGCGCGCGGGGGATCGAGTCGGTGACGAGCTGCACGGTGCGGTGGGCCGCCTCCCGCGCCTCCCCGGCCGGGACGATGACGACCTCGCGGTCGGCCGGGTCCACCGGCACGAGACCGCCCTCACGGGCCGCGGCGGCCACCCGTCCGATCGCGCCGCCCGGCTCGGCGGGCAGCGCGACGACCGGCAGGACGCCGCAGGCGATCGCGTCGCCGAGCACACGGCCGGCGGCGAGCGACGACGGCGCCGCCGGGTCGGCGGTCAGCACCAGGTGGGTGCCGTCCATGCACGCGTCGACCAGTGCCGCCGCGCGCTCGACGTCGAGGGTGTTCGCCTCGGCGACCACGACGATGTCGGCCTCGATCGGATGCTCGACGCCGCGTGCGTACCCGTCCGGGCCGGGCTCCAGGAGCCGGTGGACGCCCCCACGAGAACCGGCCGCGCCGCCCACGTCCTTGGCGGCCCGGTCGGTCGCCGCGGTGACGACGACGCCGGGACGGCCCGCCAGCGCCCGTACGACCTCCTCGACGGCCTCGGGCGGTCCGGTGAGCACGCTGACCCCGTGCTCGAACACCTCCGCCGGTACGCCGTCGACGGGCGGCAGCGGGTCGGCCATCGCGGTCAGCCGGGCCAGGCCCTCCGCGACCGTCTCCTCGGCCGCCGCGAGCGAGGCCAGGCCGAGCAGCTCGGTCTCCGAGGCCTCGTCCATGACGGCGACGATCTCTCCGGCGCCGATGGCGGCGCGGACCGCCTCGACGGCGTCGCCGGGGTCGTAGGCCTCCAGGGCGGACAGCAGCGACTTGGCGGACGTCACGGTGTGACCGTCGCCGGCCGCGCGCAGCAGCAGATGGACGGCCAGCGCGCCGACGCGGCGCGGGTCGTGCGGCGCGGCCTCGCCGCCGAGGAGCCTGCGGGCGAAGAAGTCGGCCTGCTCGGGCCGTACGCCGGGCACGGTGAGGAGTCGCCAGGGATTGTCGCGCAGCTCCCGCGCGGCGCCCGGACCGAGGCACGCCGCCACCTGGTGCGCGAGCCGCGCCGGAACCTCGGCCGACGCGAACAGCTCGACCAGGTCCGCGGGCGGAGTGGAGGATGTGTCAGTCATCGACGGTCACCCTACGGTGTCAGGCGCCTGCGGCGCTGCCGACCATGCCGAGATCAGTCGTCGTCCCGGTCGTCGTCGGAGGAGATGTCGTCCAGGGCCTCGCGGATCTCGCCGGGCAGGGTGATCTCCTCGGCCTCCAGGATGACGGACAGCTGCTTGACCGTACGCGCCCCGACGATCGGCGCCACCACGCCCGGCTGGTCGCGGACCCAGCCGAGCGCCACGGCGAGAGGCGACACGCCGAGCCCCTCGGCGGCCGTCGACACCGACTCGACGATCCGCGCGCAGCGGTCGTTCAGGTACGGCTGGACGAACTCGGCGTAGTGCGCGCTGGCCGCGCGGGAGTCGGCCGGGATGCCCGTGCGGTACTTGCCGGTCAGCACCCCGCGGCCCAGCGGAGAGTAGGGGAGCAGGCCCACCCCGAGCTGCAGCGACGCCGGCACCAGGTCGTCCTCCGCGTCACGCCGCAGCAGGGAGTACTCCGCCTGCGTGGACACGATCGGCGTACGGCCCGGCCAGGCGCGCTGCCAGGTCGCCGCGGTGGCGAGCTGCCACGCGGCGTAGTTGGAGACCCCGGCGTACCGGGCGCGGCCGGAGGCGACGGCGTCGTCCAGCGCGGACAGCGTCTCCTCCATCGGCGTGCGCGAGTCGTACGCGTGGAGCTGCCACAGGTCGACGTGGTCGACGCCGAGGCGATCGAGGGAGGCGTCCAGCGCGCGCAGCAGGTGACGCCGCGAGGCGTCACGCGTCCCCTCGGCGGTCAGCACCGCCTTGGTCGCGATGACCAGGTCGTCACGGTCGACGACCTGGCCGACCAGCTCGCCGATGACCCGCTCGCTGTCGCCGCCGCAGTACACGTCGGCGGTGTCGAGGAGACTGCCGCCCGCCTCGACGAAGGTCGTGAGCTGCTCGGCCGCGTCTTCGGGGTCGGTGTCGCCGCCCCACGTCATCGTGCCCAGACCGAGGCGGGAAACGGACAGGCCGCTCCGGCCGAGGTGACGCTCTTCCATCACGACCTCCGGAGGGGACCGTCGCCTTCGGACGACGGAGGAGTCGAAGGCGAGAGGTGCGCCAAGGCTCGAGCGTGCATGGGCCCGTCAGGTCTGCGCATCAGAGGTCTCCGTTCACCGCGGGTGGGATTTGCGACGCTGTCATCAATGATGGTGTGACTCGTTAGACGCGGTTCTCGCCGGGTGCGGTGTGTGACTTCGGGCACCACCGGGTGGTGCGTGAGGTAGGGACGCCCGGCGTTCGCGCAGACGGCACGGCCGACGGCGCAAGGGGTGGCGGGGTTCGCGGCCCTGCACGCCAAGGTGCGCAGGCGGCTTGGCGAGAAGCCGCTCCCTTCAGGGAGCGGAGGAGTCACGCCTGCGCAGCGTAGCGGCCGGAGTGGTTCGTCCGCACGTACTCGCACTGCTCGCTAGGCTGCCTGCGACATCGACTCCACCGGTACGAGGAAGAGCCACCACCCGTGAACTTCGTCCAAGCCACCGTGCTCGGGATCGTCCAGGGACTCACCGAGTTCCTGCCGATCTCCAGTTCGGCCCACCTCCTGATCGTGCCCCGGCTGCTCGATTGGAAGGACCCGGGCGCGGCGTTCACCGCGGTGATCCAGCTCGGCACCATGCTGGCGGTGCTCATCTACTTCTGGCGCGACATCGTCCGGATCACCGTCACCTGGTTCCGCAGCCTGTTCAACCCGGACCTGCGCCACCACCTCGACGCGCGCATGGGCTGGTACGTCGGGCTCGGCACGATCCCCGTCTCGGTGGCGGGCCTGGCGTTCAACAGCGCCATCGAGGGGCCGGCCCGCAACCTGTGGATCAACGCGAGCAGCCTCATCGTCATGGGGCTGGTGCTCCTGATCGCCGAGTGGGCCGCCCGGCAGAAGCGCGAGATCGGCGACCTCAACATGCGCGACGGCCTCATCATCGGCGGGTTCCAGTGCCTCGCGCTGATCCCCGGCTCGTCGCGGTCCGGCTCGACCATCACCGGCGGCCTGTTCCTCGGCTACACGCGTGAGGCGGCGGCCCGCTACTCCTTCCTGCTGTCCATCCCCGCCGTGGTCCTGTCCGGCCTGTTCGAGCTGCGCAAGGTCGGCGAGGGCAACCTGCCCGTCGCGGGCACGGCCGTCGCCACCGTCGTGTCGTTCGTGGTCGGGTACGCCTCGATCGCGTGGCTGCTGAAGTTCCTCGTCCGCCACTCGACGCTGGTGTTCGTCTACTACCGGGTGGCGCTCGGCGGCATCCTCATCGGCCTGCTCGCCGCCGGAGCCATCGCCGCGACGTAGGGCCCGAGGCGGCGTACGGTCGTGGCATGAGGGTGCTCACCGTCAACGTGGGCAGGCCGCGGCCCAATCCCTGGAAGCGCCTGCCCGCCACAGGCATCGACAAGCGTCCCGTCGAGGGCCCGGTCGCCGTCACCGCGCCCGGGCCCAAGGGCGCCGGCGAGGTCGGCCTCGCCGGTGACCGGGCCCACGACGTCAGGCATCACGGCGGCACCGACCAGGCCGTCTACGCCTACGCCCGCGAGGACCTCGACCGGTGGGCGGCCGAGCTGGACCGGCCGCTGCCGAACGGCGTCTTCGGGGAGAACCTCACCACCGAGGGCCTGGACGTCAACGGCGCCCTGATCGGCGAACGCTGGCGGATCGGACGCGACGTCGTGCTGGAGGTCTCCGCTCCGCGAATCCCGTGTGTGACCTTCCAAGGGCGGCTGGGCGTGCCCGGCTGGATCAAGCGCTTCATCGCCGCCGCGGTGCCCGGCCCGTACCTGCGGGTGATCGAGCCGGGCGACGTCCGCGCCGGCGACCCGATCACGATCGTGAGCCGCCCGGACCACGACGTGACCGTCGCGCTCGCCCTGCGCGCGCTCACCAGCGAACCCGAACTGCTCCCGCGCCTGGCACCGGCCGGCGACGCCCTCCACGCCGAGACACGTGACCTCCTCCGCCGCACCGGCTCCTAAGGCGCTGCCCGGCCCGCGGTCAGGATGAACGCCGGCGGGCGGCACCTCCGGTCGCCGGCGACGTGGGAGGCGGGGCTGCGACGGTTCATCACCACGCATCAGCGTATGGCGCGGCTGAAGCGCGCCCATGCCCGCGCGGATCCACCGTCGGCGTAGATTTCGGCACCATTGACGTAGCTCGACGCGTCCGAGGCGAGGAACGTCGTCGCGGATGGCGAGGATCACGCGATCTTCATCGAACTCACGAGGCCGGGGCACGCCCGCACAACACAAGTTCTGGACCGTATGGGCCACAATGGACTCGGGCGCCATGTGCTCAGCTCAGCTCCGGAAAGTCCAGCCGAAATCCGGTGCTGGAGTGCTGGGCCGGCTACAGCCAGCCGCTCTTGCGGAACCAGCGGTACAGGCCGACGCAGATGCCGACGATGACCATCATCGCCGCCGGGTAGCCCCACCACTGGTGCAGCTCGGGCATGTGGTCGAAGTTCATGCCGTACACGCCAGTGATCATCGTCGGCACGGCGAGGATCGCCGCCCAGGCGGAGATCTTGCGCATGTCCTCGTTCTGCTGCATGCCGACCTGGGCGAGGTGCGCGTTCAGGACGTTCGTCAGCAGTTCGTTGTGCGAGTCGACCTGCTCGTCGACGCGCAGCAGGTGGTCCAGCACGTCGCGGAAGTACTCCAGCGTGCCCTCCGCGACGCTCACGCGGCCCTTCACGATCTCCTGGAGCACGGGGATCAGCGGGTCCTCGGCGCCGCGGAACTCCAGCACCTCGCGTTTGAGCTCGTAGATGTCCTCGGTGACCGTGGTGCGCTGGGGGGCGAAGACGCGGCGTTCGAGGTCGATGATGTCGGTCTCGACCTCGTGCGCGATCGAGCCGTATTGGTCGACGACCTCGTCGAGCACCGTGTAGAGCACGGCGCTCGGCCCGTGACGGAGCAGGTCCGGGTCGCCCTCCAGCCGCCGGCGCACGGCCTTCAGCGGCGCGCCCTCGCCGTGCCGGACGGTGATCACGAAGTCCTTGCCGAGGAACAGCATGATCTCGCCGACCTCGATGTCGGAGGTCTCGTCGATGTAGCGCAGCGACTTGATGACCACGAACAGCACGTCGCCGTAGCGTTCGAGCTTGGGCCGCTGGTGCGCGTGGACCGCGTCCTCGATCGCGAGCGGGTGCAGCTGCAGCTCGCCGGCGACCTGGTCGAACTCCTCGGTGCTCGGCTCGTGCAGGCCGATCCACATGAAGCTGTCACCGAGTTCCCGCGCGGCGTCGAGGGCGTCGCTGAGATCGCCGTCGACGTCGTCGCGGACGCCCTTCCGATAGATGGCGCAATCCATGATCATGACGACATTGTCCCGGAGCAGGCGTGGGCAGGGGCGCCACATGACCTACCCGTGACCTTGGATGCCAATCGCCGCGCCGGGTGCGGCTACAGTTCACGACGTGGCAACTCTCCTCTTGGTGCGTCACGGGCTGACCGAGCTGACCGGGCCGGTGCTCGCCGGCTGGACGCCCGAGGTGCACCTCAACGAGCGCGGCCGTCAGCAGGCCGCCGAGCTCGCGGCGCGCCTCGCGCCCCTGCCCATCGACCTGGCCCTCGCGAGCCCCCTGGAACGCTGCCAGGAGACCGCGCAGGCCCTCCTCGACGGGCGCGACGGCCTCCAGGTGCGCACCGACGACCGGTTCGGCGAGGTCAGGTACGGCGACTGGACCGGGCGCCCGCTCCAGGAACTGGCCAAGGAGGACCTGTGGAAGGTCGTCCAGGCCCACCCCAGCGCCGCGCGGTTCCCCGGCGGTGAGGCCCTGGCCGACGCCCAGCACCGGGCGGTGACCGCCGTGCGCGAGTGGAACGACACGCTCAAGCCGGACGCGACGTTCCTGGTGTGCAGCCACGGCGACATCATCAAGTCCATCGTGGCCGACGCCCTGGGCCTGCACCTGGACCAGTTCCAGCGCATTCAGGCCGATCCCGCGTCACTGACCGTGATCCGTTACACCGAGACGCGTCCGTTCGTCCTCCGTCTGAACGACAATGGCGGGAAAGTCGACGATCTTCTTGCGAAGTCCGGCGAGGACAGTGACGCGCCCGTCGGTGGCGGAGCGTAGGGTCGTCCTCATGCCGGTCATCGCATACGACATGCCCGAAAGGTTTGTGGCGGGCACCGTCGGCCAGCCTGGCGACCGCACGTTCTTCCTGCAGGCTCGGGCGGGGCGCCGCGTCACGAGCGTCGGCCTGGAGAAGTTCCAGGTGACGCTGCTGGCAGAGCGCCTTGAGGAGTTGCTGGACGAGGTGCTGCGCCAGGGCGGCACGACCGCGGTCCCCGCGGTCGCGCCGGTCGAGTTGCAGGACGACGAGCCGCTCGAACAGCCGATCGAGGAGGAGTTCCGCGTCGGCACGATGGCGCTGGCCTGGGATCCCGAAGATGAGCGGGTGGTCATCGAGGCGCAGGAGGTCACCGAGGGTGAGGAGGACGAGTCCGAGATCGGCAGCGAGGATCCCGCCGCCGTGGTGCTCCGCGTCCGCATCACCGCCGGCCAGGCCCGTGCCTTCGCCCAGCGCGCCTTGAAGATCGTCGCCGCCGGGCGGCCCCCCTGCCCGCTGTGCGGGCTGCCGCTGGACGCCCAGGGCCACGTCTGCCCGCGGCAGAACGGCCATCTTGGCTGAAATGTCGATCGCACGGACACTAGAGCCATGAGTCAGCCCTCCCGGTACGGCGTCGGCGGTGACGGCTCGGTCGGTCCGGCCGACGTCGAGACCGCCACCCGCCTGTTGCAACACGGCGAGATCACCGTCGAGGGACGGCTCGTCGCGGCGACCAACGCCACGCTGTACTGCGCCATCGAGCTCGACGGTCTGCGGGCGAACTGCGTCTACAAGCCCGTCTCCGGCGAGCGCCCGCTGTGGGACTTCCCGGACGGCACCCTGGCCGGCCGTGAGGTCGCGGCGTACGTCATCTCCGAGCAGATGGGCTGGCGGATCGTGCCGCCGACCGTCCACCGCGACGGCCCGTTCGGCCCCGGCATGGTGCAGCTGTGGATCGACCACGACCCCGACGTCGACGTGCTGGCGCTGTCGCGCGGTGACGATCCGGCCGTGCGCCGCATGGCGGTCTTCGACGCCGTCGTCAACAACGCCGACCGCAAGGTCGGGCATCTGCTGCCGACCACGTCCGGCCACGTGTACGGCTGCGACCACGGCGTCTGCTTCTCCGACGAGTACAAGCTGCGCACCGTGCTGTGGCAGTGGCGCGGCAAGGACCTCACCGGCGAGGCGGTCGAGGCGCTGCAGCGGCTCCGTCACGCGTTCGACCGCGACGGCCTCACCGCCCGGCTGCGGGCGCTGCTGAGCGAGGAGGAGGTCGAGGCCACCGTCGGCCGCGTCGACCTCATGCTCAAGCACCGCATCCACCCCTACCCCCCAGAGGACTGGCCCGCCATTCCCTGGCCCCCTGTGTAGATGTGCACGGCGATCGTCGGGTACGACCCGCGCGCACCGATCCCGGTGTTCCTCGCCGGCGTACGTGACGAGATGCTCGACCGGGCGTGGGTCCCGCCCGCCCGGCACTGGCCCGACCGCCCCGGCCTGGTCGGCGGCCGCGACGAACTGGCCGGCGGCACGTGGCTGGCCGCCGACCCGTCCACGCCGCGCGTGGCGTGCGTGCTCAACGGCGAGGGGCCCCCGGCGCCCGAGGCGCGCCGCCGCTCCCGTGGGGAGCTGCCGCTGCTGCTCGCCGAGGGCGGCCGGCTGGACGGCGACCTCGGCCGGTACGACCCGTTCCACCTCATCGGCGCCGAGCCGGGGGGAGTGCGCCTCTGGAGCTGGAACGGTGAACGGCTCACCGCCCGCACGCTCGAACCCGGGGTGCACATCGTCGTCAACAGCGGCCTGGCCGAACCGGGCACGTGCGGCGGCGACGACCGCCTGTCCGCCCGCGTCGCCCACTTCCGCCCGCTGTTCGAGGCGGCCGCCCGCGACCGCGCGAGCTGGCGGAGGCTGCTCGACGGAGACGGGCTCGATCCCGCCGACGCCAGGGCGCTCATCGTCCGCCGCGAGCTCGACGGCGGCCGGGTCTGGGGCACGACCTCGATCTCGCTGAC
Source organism: Actinoallomurus iriomotensis (assembly GCF_030269445.1). Taxonomy (GTDB): domain Bacteria; phylum Actinomycetota; class Actinomycetes; order Streptosporangiales; family Streptosporangiaceae; genus Actinoallomurus; species Actinoallomurus iriomotensis. Next base: position 484,361 of record NZ_BSTJ01000005.1, on the reverse strand, counting down.
CACCCTCGGCGTGGACGCGATGACCGGCTACGACTTCACCGCGGCCCCCGGCGATCCGGCGGCCTGGCGGCCGATACCGCTGGCCTGACTCCTTTATGAGCGGGCGTCCGCCCAGCCGCGGGCGAGGAACGCGAAGGCGTCCGGCAGCACGCTCCGCACGTAGTCCCAGTCGTGCCCGCCCGGCCGTACGACGAACGTCGCCGGCACGCCGGCGTCGTCCAGCAGCTTCTTGAAGCGCTGCGGCTCGCCGTCGACCACCGGGTTGGTCTCGTCCGCGGCGGCGGAGAGGAAGACGTGCAGGCGGCGGGCGGCGGCGACGTGCTCGTCCGGCCGGTTCGCCGCGATCACCTCGGCCTCGTCGCCGAACATGCGCGACGGGTCGTCGACGTGGAAGTACCCGGAGATCGAGGCGACCGAGCCGAAGACGTCCGGGTGACGGAGGGCGAGATTCATCGAGCCGTAGCCGCCCATCGAGAAACCGGCGATCGCCCGGTGCGCCGCGTCGCGCCGATGCGCGCCCTCCACCGCCGGGATGACCTCGTCGAGGAGGCGGTCCTCGACCCGGTCCGACCCGTCGGCGGCGTTCGCCCACTCGGTGTCGTCGTGGTGGCTTCCGTTGCCGTCGGGGACCGCGAGCACGAAGGGCGTGCCGCCGTGCGCGACATAGGACCGGACCTGGTCGGCCAGCCCCTCGTACCGCACGATCGTCTCGGGGTCGCTCGGCACGCCGTGCAGGAAGTACAGCACCGGGAGCGTCCGCGTCTCCGGCACGTCCGGGCGCCAGACGTACACGCCGTAGTCCTTGTGGTCGGCCGGGTCGGTGACCTCGATCCGGCTGAGCCCGGGGCGGGCCGGCGACGGCGTGTCGGTCTCCCGCGCCCCGCGGGTGTCGGCCGAGGATCCGTGGTGCGCGCCGACGTTGACCGAGGCGTAGGCCGTGCCGAGCGCGAGGACGAGTGTTCCCGCCCACAGCGAAAGACCGGCGAGGCGCCGGCCACGATGCTGGGGTCTACGGTGTTTCGACACGTTGCAGGCGAAATCCCGGCGATCAGTCATGACAGGGGGCGGAGCGCCACCAGATTCGCACACTCGCGCCGGGCCGGTCGGCAGCCTCGGCTCACCAGGACAAGTCTTTACCGTCCCGATCCCCGTCGTCCGCCGCCGTCCGTCGCGGATAGGCTGCGGGGTATGCGATCGTGGCCTGCCCCCGAGGTCCCCAGCCTGGCCGGACACGGCCTGTCGCTCGCGGAGCCTCTGCTGAAACTGCACGACTCGGCCGCGGGCGCTCTGCGCCCGGTCACTCCGGGCCCGGTGGCCCGGATGTACGTCTGCGGCATCACCCCCTATGACGCCACCCATCTCGGGCACGCCGCGACCTACCTCGCGTTCGATCTGGTCAACCGGGTCTGGCGCGACGCGGGTCACGAGGTGCACTACGTGCAGAACACCACCGACATCGATGATCCGCTCCTCGAACGTGCCACCGAGACCGGTGACGACTGGCGCGCCCTGGCCGCGCGGGAGATCGAGCTCTACCGCGACGACATGACCGCGCTGCGCGTCCTGCCGCCGCGCGAGTACGCCGGCGCGGTCGAGTCGATCCCGCTGATCATCGAGTTCGTCGAACGGCTGCGCTCGCGCGGCGCCGCGTACGACCTCGACGGCGACCTGTACTTCCCGATCTCCGCCGACCCGGAGTTCGGCTCGGTGAGCGGCCTGACGACGGCGGACATGCTGCCGCTGTTCGCCGAACGCGGCGGCGACCCCGACCGCAAGGGCAAGAAGGACGCCCTCGACCCGTTGCTGTGGCAGGCGGAGCGGCCGGGCGAGCCGTCCTGGGACTCCCCGTTCGGCGCCGGCCGTCCGGGCTGGCACGTGGAGTGCGCCGCCATCTCGGTGCACAACCTCGGCATGTCCTTCGACGTCGAGGGCGGCGGCTCCGACCTCGTCTTCCCGCACCACGAGATGGGCGCGTCCCACGCTGAGATCGCCACCGGCGAGCGCCCGCACGCCAAGGCGTACGTCCACGCGGGCATGGTCGGCCTCGACGGCGAGAAGATGTCCAAGTCGCGGGGGAACCTGGTGTTCGTCTCGGGCCTGCGCCGGGACGGCGCCGACCCGATGGCGATCCGGCTGGCGCTGCTGGCGCACCACTACCGGTCCGACTGGGAGTGGACCGCCGACGACCTGACCGCCGCCGAGGCCCGCCTGGCCCGCTGGCGCGAGGCCGCGCGGCTGGCCGGCGGCCCGTCCGCGGTGGCCCTGGTCGCGGACCTCCGCCGGCACCTGGCCGACGACCTCGACGCCCCTTCGGCCCTCGCCGCGGTGGACCGGTGGGTGGACCACGCCCTCAGCGTCGTTGCCGAGGACCGCGAGGACGAGGGCACGGCTCCGGAGCTGTTCCGCGTCGCCGTCGACGCGCTGCTCGGCATCGCCGTGTAGCCGCCCGCGCACCACCCGTCTGCCGGATACGCGTCATCTGCCCGGTCTGCACAACAGACGCGAAACAAATGGCGATCTGTCCTTGACATGCGGGTGTGCCCGGTGACAATTTGAACGATCAAACCGGCGACCGCCGGAAATCCGTGCCAAGGGAGACTCCCCATGGGCCGTGGCGGAGACGCGACCGGTGTGACGATCTCCGAGGTCGCCGCCGCGGCCGGGGTCTCGCGCCAGACCGTCTCCAACGTGCTCAAGGCGCCCGAGCGGGTCGCGCCCGAGACGGCGGCGCGGGTGCGGCGGGCCATCGACGAGCTCGGCTACCGGCCCAACCGCGCGGCCCAGAACCTCCGGCAGCGCACGAGCCGGTGCATCGGGCTCAAGATGGTCTCCCCGTCCGGCGTCAGCGACCTGTTCGACCGGTTCCTGCACGCGCTCACCGAGGCGGCGGGCGCCGCCGGATACCACGTGCTGCTCTTCGGCGCCGCCGGTGACGAGCTCACCACGTCCGAGGACCTGATCCGCACCGGCACGGTCGACGCGCTGGTCCTCGTCGACGTCGAGGTGGGCGACCCGCGCCTGCCGTGGTTCACCCGCCGCGGGATCCCCTTCGTCTGCTTCGGCCGGCCGCGCGGGCAGGCCCGCGGGCGCTTCTGGTGGGCCGACGTGGACGGCGCGCACGGCGTCGCGCGCGCGGTGGACCACCTGGTCGCCCGTGGTCACCGCCGCGTCGCCTACCTCGGCTGGCCGCCGGGCAACGGGTTCGGCGACGACCGGCGCGCGGGCTGGGAGGAGGCGGTGCGGCGCCACGGGCTGGACGCCGCCGACCTCGTGGCCGGCAGCGCCGAGGACGTCGCGGCTGCGGCCGCGGCGGCGCGGACGCTGCTGGCCGGTTCCGAACCGCCCACCGCGTTCGCCTGCGGCAGCGACACCTTCGCGGTCGGCGCGCGGCTCGCCGGCGGCATCGGCCCGGACGGGTGGCCGAACCTGGACGTCGTCGGCTTCGACGACTCGCCGGCCGTGATGCTGATGTCGCCGCCGATGTCGAGCGTCCGCCAGCCGCTCGACGAGGTCGCGCGGCGTGTTGTCGGACTCCTCATCGACCGGCTGAGCGGGGCGGAGACTCCGCGGGAGGGGGTGATGCTGCGTCCAGATCTCGTCATACGGGAGTGGCGGGGGCCCGAGCCCGTGCACTGAGTGTGATTCCCAGAACGAGGAGTGAAAGTGGCATCGATCTCGACCATCGCACGCGGGGTGGTGGCCGTCGTCGCGACGGTGACGCTCGCGGCGGCCTGCGGCAGCGGCTCGAAGACCAAGAGCACGCCCACGAGCCAGGCGCTCACCGGGCGCGGCCCGATCACGCTGGCCCAGGGCAAGGACACCTCGGGCAACGTCCAGCACCAGATCGACGTGTGGAACAAGGCCCATCCCCAGGAGACGGTCCGGCTCATCGAGCTGCCGGAGAGCGCCGACCAGCAGCGCCAGCAGATGGTGCAGAACGCCCAGACCAAGTCCGACGCCTACACGGTGCTCAACCTCGACGTGGTGTGGACCGCGGAGTTCGCGGCCAACCGGTGGGTCACGGCGCTGCCGAAGAACCAGTTCGACCTGTCGAAGTTCCTGCCCGCGGCGGTGCAGACCGGTGAGTACCGCGACAACCTGTACGCCGCGCCGTGGAAGACCGACGCCGGCCTGCTGTACTACCGCAAGGACCTGCTGGAGAAGGCGGGCATCAGCGCGCCGCCGAAGACCTGGTCCGAACTGCAGACCGACTGTGGCAAGATCAAGGGCGTCGGCTGCTACGCCGGGGAGTTCGACAAGTACGAGGGTCTGACCTGCAACTTCTCCGAGGCCGTGGACAGCGCCGGCGGCGAGGTCGTGGACGAGTCGGGCAAGCCGAACGTCAACACGCCCCAGGCCAAGCAGGGCCTGGACTTCCTCGTCCAGGGCTTCAAGAGCGGGATGATCCCCAAGGAGGCCATCACGTACGAGGAGGAGGACGCCCGCCGCGCGTTCGAGAAGGGCGACCTCGTCTTCCTGCGCCAGTGGCCGTACCAGTGGGCGCTGTCGAGCAAGGCGCCGAAGGTCAAGGGCAAGTTCGACGTGGCGCCCCTGCCGGGCCTGAACGGTCCCGGCTCGCCGACCCTCGGCGGGCACAACCTGGCGATCTCCTCCTTCGCCAAGAACAAGGCCACCGCGCTGGACTTCATCAAGTACATGACGAGCCAGGACACCGAGCGGGCCAACCTGCTCGCCAGCTCCGAGGCCCCGACGCTCGCCTCGCTGTACGACGAGCCCGCGCTGCAGAAGAAGTTCCCGTACCTGCCGACGCTCAAGGCCTCCCTCCTCAACGCCAAGCCCCGGCCGAAGGCCGTGCGCTACAACGACGTGACCACCGCCATCCAGGAGGCGGTCTACGCGGCACTGACCGGGAAGAGCACCACCGACCAGGCGCTCGCCGGCCTTCAGTCCAAGCTCGGGCCGCTGACCCAGCAGTAGCGGCGCACCGTGGCGGGACGCGAGGGCGTCCCGCCACGGGCTTCCGGAGGAGGATTCATGACGACCACAACCACCGCCGGGCCGGCCGCGGCCCGCAGGAGACGGCGGGGCGACGTGCAGGGGTCCGGACGGCTGGCCGCCACGCTGCTGTCGCCGACCTTCATCGTCCTCGCGCTCGTCGTCGGCTATCCCGTCATCTCGGCGTTCCGCGAGTCGCTGTACCAGCGCGGTCAGGGACTCGACGCGCAGGGCTTCGTCGTGCAGGGCGACAAGTTCGTCGGCCTGCGCAACTACACCGACATCTTCACCGGCCCGAACTCCGACGCGTTCTGGAACGCCTTCTGGAACACCACCTTCTTCACCGTCGTGACCGTCGTGCTGGAGACGGTCCTCGGCGTGGCGATGGCGCTCGTCATGCACCGCGCCTTCCGCGGCCGCGGGCTCGTACGGGCGAGCATCCTCGTGCCGTGGGCGATCCCCACGGTGGTCTCGGGCCTGCTCTGGCGCTGGGTCTTCCAGGCCGACGGCGTCGCCAACGCGATCATCGGCAAGCAGGTCCTGTGGACCACCGAGGGCTTCCACGCCAAGCTCGCCGTCATCATCGCCGACACCTGGAAGACGGCGCCGTTCGTCGGCCTGCTCGTCCTCGCCGGGCTCCAGGTGATCCCACGCGAGGTGCACGAGGCCGCCCGCGTCGACGGCGCGGGGGCCTGGCACTCGTTCTGGCGGATCACGCTGCCGATGGTCAAGCCGGTGCTGCTGGTCGCCGTGCTGTTCAGGCTGCTCGACGTGCTGCGCATGTTCGACCTGCCGGCCGTGCTGATCGGCCTGCACAAGGACTCCGTCGAGACACTGACCATGATCGCCTATGACGAGGCGACCAACCTGCGGTACGGCCCCGCGGCCGCGTACGCCACCATCCTGTTCGTCTACGTCGCCGTCGTCGCGTACACCTTCGTCAAGCTGCTCGGCGCCGACATCATCGGCGACATGCGGCAGACGCGGGCCTCCCGGCCCGCGCGCCCGAAGCGAAAGCCCCTGGCGGCGGCCCGGGAGGTGGCGGCATGACGGCGGCCGTGACGCCCGCGCCGCGCCGGAGGCCGGGCACGTGGAGGCGGACCACGGGCCGGGTCCTCACCCATGTCGGCGTCGTCGTGGTGGTGCTGTACTGCCTGGCCCCGTTCTACTGGATGGTCGTGTCGGCGTTCCGGCGCCCGGATGACCAGTTCGACAACGCGCCGCTGCCCAGTCAATGGTCGGTGCGGAACTTCTCGGCCGTCTTCAAGCCTGGCGTCGGCTTCGGGCGTGCGCTGCTGAACAGCGTCGTCGTGGCCGGGTTCACCACCGCGATCACACTGATCGTCGGCACGGTGACCGCGTACGCGCTGGCCCGGCTGCGGTTCCGGTTCAAGAACGCGGTGCTCGGCATGGTCATCGCGACGTCGATGTTCCCCGGCATCTCGCTGATCATCCCGTTGCTGAAGCTGTTCAGCGACATCGGATGGATCAACACCTACCAGGCGATGATCCTGCCGACGCTGTCGTTCGCGCTGCCCCTGGCGGTCTGGAACCTCACGGCGTTCTTCCGCCAGATGCCCTTCGAACTGGAGCAGGCCGCGATGGTCGACGGCTGCACGCGCGGCGAGGCCTTCCGCAAGATCATCATCCCGCTGGCCGCGCCGGGCGTCTTCACCACCGCGATCCTCACCTTCATCGCCGCCTGGAACGAGTTCATCATCGCGCTGAGCATGGTGAACAAGAAGGAGATGCAGACCGCCACCGTGTCGATCTCCAAGTTCACCGGCGCGTACGGGTTCGACCAGCCGTTCGGCACGCAGATGGCGGCCGGCGTGATCGTCACGGTCCCGCTCGTCATCATCGTGCTGATCTTCCAGCGGCGCATCATCGCCGGCCTCAGCGCCGGTGGCGTGAAGTGACCACCTCCCCACCATCACGAAAGGACGACGTGCGAGCGACCGACTCCGCGCCCTGGTGGCGCAGCGCTGTCATCTACCAGATCTACATCCGCAGCTTCGCCGACGGGAACGGCGACGGCGTCGGTGACATCGCCGGCATCCGGTCCCGGCTGCCGTATCTGCGCGACCTCGGCGTCGACGCCGTATGGATCACGCCGTGGTACCCCTCGCCCATGGTCGACGCGGGGTACGACGTCGCCGACTACACCGGGATCGAGCCGGCGTTCGGCACGATCGCCGACGCCGAGGCGTTCATCGCCGAGGCGCACGACCACGGGCTGCGGGTGATCCTCGACATCGTCCCGAACCACAGCTCCGACCGGCACGCCTGGTTCGAGGCCGCGCTGGCGGCCGGTCCGGGCAGCCCCGAACGCGACCGTTACGTCTTCCGGCCCGGCAAGGGCGAGCACGGCGAACTGCCGCCGAACGACTGGCGCGCGGCGTTCGGCGGCGGCGCCTGGACCCGCGTGCCCGACGGCGAGTGGTACCTCCATCTGTTCGCCGAGGCACAGCCCGACCTGAACTGGGAGAACACCGAGGTCCGCCGCGACTTCGAGAAGATCCTCGCGTTCTGGTTCGACCGCGGCGTCGACGGGTTCCGCATCGACGTCGCGCACGGTCTGATCAAACAGGAGGGCCTGCCCGACGCCGGGGAGTCCGTCGACGTGCTGGAGCCGACCAAGCGCGAGGACCACCCGCACTGGGACCGCGACGGCGTGCACGAGATCTTCCGTGAGTGGCGCCGGGTCGCGGACCGCTATGAGGGCGACCGGGCGTTCGTCGCCGAGGCCTGGGTCAGCGGCCCGGCGCGGCTCGCCCGTTACGTGCGCCCCGGCGAGCTGCAGACCGCGTTCAACTTCGACTTCCTGCGCGCGCCGTGGGACGCCGCACGGCTGCGCGAGGTGATCGACCGGAGCCTGGACGCCCTCGGCGCCGTCGGCGCGCCCGCGACCTGGGTGCTGTCCAACCACGACGTCGTCCGGCACGTCACGCGGTACGGGCGGCCGCACACCGAGGGCCACGGCCCGCGCGCGGACACGTCCGAGCCGCTCGACCTGGCCCTCGGCGTGCGCCGCGCCCGCGCGGCCGCCCTGCTCATGCTCGCCCTGCCCGGCGGCGCCTACGTCTACCAGGGTGAGGAGCTCGGGCTCGCCGAGGTCGAGGACATCCCGGAGGAGTCGCTGCAGGACCCCGTGTGGGAACGTTCCGGGCACACCTCGCGCGGGCGCGACGGATGCCGTGTGCCGCTCCCGTGGTCCGGTGACGCGCCGCCCTACGGCTTCAGCCCGGACGGCGTGACGACCTGGCTCCCGCAGCCGGCGTCCTGGACGGGCCTCACCGCCGAGGCGGAGGCCGCCGACCCCGATTCGATGCTCGCGCTCTACCGCGCCGCGCTGCGCGTACGGCGGGAGCACCCGGCGCTCGGCGAGGGCACGCTGCGCTGGCACGAGACCCCGGAGGGCGTGCTGCTGTTCTCCCGCACGCCGGGCTTCGCGTGCGCGGTCAACCTGTCCGGCGCGCCGTACCCGCTGCCCGCCCACCACGAGGTCCTGCTCGCCAGCGGTCCGCTCGAGGGAGGTGCGCTGCCGCACGACACCGCCGTCTGGCTCACCGTCGACGACTGACGGCGGACCGGCGGCCGACCGTCCTGTACCTCGGGGGAGATCTCTGTTCGGAGGAATTCCCATGCGAAGACGTGCCGTCGCGTTCGCGGTCACGTTCATCCTGGTCGCCGGCGCCGCGCACGCGGCGCCGGCGCGGGCGGCCGGTCCGCCGAAGTCCGCGGAGCTGTCCACGACGACCCGGTTGCCGGATCGGCGTGCGGTCGTCATCGGCGACCGCTTCTACTCGGTCTCCACCGAGGACGGCCTCTACCCGGCGTCCGGCTGGCACACCCAGGGGGAGATGGGCGGGTTCTGGACGCCGCCGCTGAAACTGCTCGACGGCGTGTGGTTCGGCCTGGGCGGGCAGTGGCTGGGCGGCGCCCAGGCCAAGGCGGAGCGCTTCACCGCCGGCCAGGGCTACACCCGGATCGCCTACGAGACCGGCGGCGTGCGCGTCGAGCGGACGGACGTCGCGCCCGACGGCGTGCGCGCCGGGCTCATCGGCCTGCGGCTCACCTCGCCGACGGCCCGTACGGTGCGTCTGGACGTCGACGCGCACTCGGAGCTGATGACCGCCTACCCGTGGGGCTCGACCACGCCGGACCAGAAGGCGGCCAACCTGCCGGACACCGGCGCGTACGAGGGTGGCGCGCTGGTGTTCCGCGAGCAGGGCACGCCGAGGGTCGCGAACGCCACCGCGCACGACTTCGCGGCCATGGTCGCCGCGGACCGTACGCCGGTCGCCCACCAGCTCGGCGCCGGGCACCGCGGGCCGCAGGATCCGCCGGTGATCTGCCCCTCGACCGGCACGCCGCCGGACCGGTGCGACGACACCGACTTCGGCAAGGGCACCGGCGGCCGGCTGTCCTATGACGTGAAGCTGCCCGCCGGGCACGACACGACCGTCTGGCTCGCGGTCGCCGGTTCCGACCACGGCACGGCCGAGGCGCGTACGGCGCTGAGCGCCGCGCTGCACGACCCGGCCGGCCTGCTCGCCCGCAAGGTCGCGGCGCGCCGGTCGGTCGCCGCGAACACGGTCGTCGACCTGCCCGGCGACCGGCTGCTGCAACAGAGCGTCGAGTGGAGCAAACAGAACCTCGCCGACTCCGTACAGCAGGCCGACGACTTGCGCCTGCGGGCGACCGAGGAGGGCAAGGCGTACCCGCCGCCGAAGGGCACGCTCGCCCGGGCGCGCTGGATCGGCGCGGGCTGGCCGGACTACCCGTGGATCTTCGGCACGGACGGGGAGTTCACCGCGTTCGCGACCGTCGCCGCCGGGCAGTTCCCCGCGATCGAGGACCATCTGCGCACGCTCCGCGACGTCAGCGACGTCGTCAACGACAGGAGCGGCAAGGTGGTGCACGAGGTCGTCTCGGACGGCTCGGTGTACTTCGGCGCGAACGACGAGGCCGGCAACACCGACGAGACCGCCAAGTACCCCAGCGCCGCCGCGCTCGTGTGGCGCTGGACCGGCGACCGCCGCTTCCTGGACGACGTCTACGACTTCGCCAGGCGGAACATGCGCTACGTCGTCGAGAAGCTGGACGCGGACGGCGACGGCTGGCCCGAAGGGCTCGGCAACGTCGAGCGGCCCGGCATGGGCGTGGAGAAGCTCGACAACACGGTCTACACCGTCCGCGGCCTGTACGACCTGGCCGACATGGCGCGGGCCAAGGGCGACACCGCGACCGCGACCTGGGCCACCTCGCACGGAGACGACCTGGTGAAGCGGTTCGACCAGGCGTGGTGGTACGGCGGCGACACGCACCAGTTCGCCGACTCCCTCGACGACCCGGCGAACCCGGCGAACGACAACACGAAGATCTTCCAGCGGCACTGGATCGGGCTGACGCCGCTGGACGCTCTCCTCGTACGGTCCGGGCAGGCCACGCGCCCGCTGGCCACCGACGCGCACGCCCGCGAGGTACTCGACCAGCGAGAACGCCCCTGCTACACGGGAGAGAACGGGCTGTACCACACCGGCACGGGGCCGACCTCCGCCGAGGGCGGCAACAAGGGCCCGGCGTGTGACAGCGCGGTGTCGAGCGTGCAGAGCGACCGCGAGGCGTTCACCATCAACACCGGCATCATGGCGGTCGCCGAGGGGAACTACGGGCGGCTCGCGCAGCAGCGCCGCTACACCGACGACAACGCGCGACAGCAGCTCGACCCGTCGCTGTACGAGATGCCCGGCGCGATGCCGGAGATCGTGCCGAGCCCGGACTTCGACCCGCCGAACATCGACCGGCCGGAGACGGGACGCTCCATGGTCCTGCAGGCGTGGGGCGCGTACGGCAACCTGTGGCCGGTCGTGAGCCAGCAGCTCGGCGTCGCCCCGGACCTGGGACGAGGCCGGCTGGAGGTCGTCCCGCAGGTCCCGCCGGGACAACCGAGCGTGGCCGGCCGGAACATCCGCGTCGGCACGGGCTCGGTCGACGTCTCCGCGGCGGCGTCCGCGACGTCGCTGCGCACGGTCGTGACCGAACGGGGACCGGGAACACGCCTGCTCATCGGCCAGGTGCTGCCCTCCGGAGCCGCGGTCGCCGCGGTGACGCTGAACGGCCGGGCGGTGCCGTACGAGGTGCGGCGCACCGCGCGCGGCGGCGAGGTCGTGGCCGACGCGGGCTCACGCGGAGGCCGGTCCACCCTGGTGGTCACCCTCCGCTGACGCGGGCTCGCCCGGCCCTCCCTCATCGGGGGAGCGCCGGGCGAGCGTCCGCGCGAACCCGTCGATCGGGGCGTCCACCGCGCGGTGCGCCGGGGATCGGCATGTGCGGAGGGTACGGGGGGACGTCATCATGGGGTGAATCTCCCGCGAAACGGAGGAGACCACGTGCCCGCCTCCACCCCCCGTCCGGTCGGTGCGTCCGGATCGGAGCTGCACGACCATCTGACGTGCGTCGCGGCCCCCGCGACCTGGTTGTCCCCGCCCGGCGGCCGGCTCGCCGGTGGTCCCGGCGGACTGTACGTCGCCGACCGCCGCGTGCTGTCGCGGCTCGTGGTGACCCTCGACGGCGCCGAGCCCGAGCCCCGGGACGCCGAGACGCTCGGTGCCGACCGCGTGCGCTTCACCGCCGCCCGCGGCGCCCTGACGGTCGAGCGCGTTCGTACCGTGCGGCACGACGGCGGCACCGAGCGGATCACCGTGCGCAACGACGGCGACGGTACCGCCACGGTCACGTTCGAAGTCGCGGCGGCCGCCGATCTCGCCCAGATCAGCGACGTCAAGGCCGGCGACCCGCCTCCGCCGGAGACGCCGCTGCGCGACGGCGCCGTCCTGACCGGCCCCGACGGCTACGAGGTCCGGCTGGAGGGCCGTACGGAGGCCGCTCTGGTGCTGGCGTCCGGCGACCGGTTCACCACGACCCTCACCGTACGCGCCGCGCCGCCGCCGGTGCCGGGGTTCCGCCCCGCGCCACCGGACGGCCCGCCGCCGTGGGCGCGGACGCCCCTGACCGTACGGTCGGCGGACCCGCGCCTGGACGCCCTGGTGTCCCAGGGAGTCGCCGACCTCGGCGCCCTGCTCCTCGCCGACGAGGGCGACCTGTACTGCGCGGCCGGCAGCCCCTGGTACCTCACGCTGTTCGGCCGCGACGCCCTGTGGGCCGCCCGGCTGGCCCTCCCGCTCGGCCACGAGCCGGCCGCCGGCACCCTGCGGACGCTGGCCCGCCACCAGGGCACCGGCCACGACCCGGTCACCGAGGAGGAACCCGGCAAGATCCCGCACGAGCTGCGGCCCGCGTACGCGCCGGGACGGCTACCGCCGGTCTACTACGGCTCGGTCGACGCGACGGCCCTGTTCGTGGTGACGCTCGCCGAGGCGTGGCACTGGGGAATGCCCGCCGAAGAGGTCGAGGCGTTGCTGCCGGCCGCCGAGCGCGCGCTGGCCTGGCTCGGCACCTTCGAGGAGTTCGTGTCCTACCGCGGCTCGGCCGAACGGCTGCCCAACCAGGGCTGGAAGGACTCCAGCGACGGCATCCAGCACCTCGACGGCACCTGCGCGACCCCGCCGATCGCCCTTTCGGAGGTGCAGGCGTACGCCTACCAGGCGGCCATGCTCGGCGCGGACCTGCTCGAGGCGTACGGGCGGGACGGCGACCGGCACCGGAGCTGGGCGCGGGGCCTGGCCGCCCGGTTCCGCGCCCGGTTCTGGCTGGAGGAGGGCTACCCGGCGATCGCCCTGGACGGAACGGGAGCGCCGGTCGACGGCCTCGCCTCGAACGCCGGCCACCTGCTCGGCACCGGCCTGCTCGACCGCGAGGAGGAGGCTCGCGTCGCGCGGCGGCTCGGCGAGCTGAACTCCGGGTGGGGCCTGCGGACGCTCACCGCCGAGGCCGCCGGGTACGACCCGCTGTCGTACCACCGCGGTTCGGTCTGGCCGCACGATACGGCGATCGCGATGCTGGGCCTGAGCCGTACGGGCCATCGGGAGCAGGCGGCGGAGCTGGCCCGTGGACTGATCGCCGTGGCGCCCGCGTTCGGCCACCGGCTCCCGGAGCTGTTCGGCGGCCACACCCGGCGCGACGGCGCGGCCCCGGTCCCGTACCCGCCGGCCTGCCGCCCGCAGGCGTGGAGCGCCGCCGTGTCCCCGGCGCTGGTCACGGTACTGTTCGGCCTCCACCGGGACGCGACGACCGGCCAGGTGAGCGCCACGCCGCTCCCGGGCTTCGGCCCGATGACCGTCACCGGCGTACGCGCGGGACAGCAGACGTTGACCTTCACGACCGAGGACGGGGCGCCTGCGAGCGACTAGATGAGTGATTTCCAGGGCTTGGTGTCAGTGGTCTGTCGGACCGGGGGAGAGACGGCTTCCTTCAACGTGTCCGCTGCGGGGCGTGACCCGGGTGGCTCAGCCGGGGTCGCCGCCGCCGCGGCGGCGTAGGTAGCGTTCGAACTCGCGGGCGATCGCGTCGCCGCTGGCCTCCGGGAGTTCGGTGGCGTCCTTCTGCTCCTCCAGCGCCCGGACGTACTCGGCCACCTCGGTGTCCTGTTCGGCCAGTTCGTTGACGCCGCGTTCCCAGGCGCGGGCCTGTTCCGGCAGGTCGCCCATGGGCACCGACACGTCGAGCAGGTCCTCCACCCAGCGGAGCAGCGCCAGCGTCGCCTTGGGGGAGGGTGGCTGGGCGACGTAGTGGGGGACGGCCGCCCACAGCGACACGGTCTCCAGCCCGGCCGTGGCGAAGGCGTCCTGCAGCACGCCGAGCACACCGGTGGGGCCCTCGTAGCGGGCCGGTTCGAGCTGCAGACGGCTGGTCAGGCCGGTGTCGGAGGAGGCCGCGGTCACCGGCACGGGCCGGGTGTGCGGCGCGTCGGCCAGCAGCGCGCCGAGCAGTACGGCCGTCTCGACGCCGAGCTCCAGCATGATCCCGACGATGTCCTGGCAGAACGACCGCCAGCGCATGTTCGGCTCGATGCCGTGGATGAGCACCACGTCGCGGTCGGAGCCGGGCAGTTTGGCCAGGGACATCCTCGTCGTCGGCCAGCTGATGCGCCGGGTCTTGCCGTCGACCAGCTCGACGGTGGGCCGCGTCACCTGGAAGTCGTAGTAGTCGTCCGGGTCCAGCGCGGCCAGCGGGGTGGCCCCCCAGCTCTCCTCCAGATGCTGGATCACACCGCTCGCCGCTTCACCGGCGTCGTTCCACCCCTCGAAGGCGGCGATCACCACCGGCTCGACGAGCTCGGGCACATCGTCGAGCTCGACCACGCTGCCTCCCCATCGGTGCGTCCGTTACACGACATCTCAAGCCTATGTCCTGTAAGCCGCTCGATGCCCACCCGAGATCATCCGGGTGGGCCGGAGAGCGTCACTTGCCGTCGGTCGTACGGACGATCAGCACGTCACAGCGGGCCCGGTGGGACAGGTTGGCCGGGACGGAACCCAGAAGACGGCCGGCGAGGCTGTTGAGCCCCCGGTTGCCGACGACGAGCAGGTCGACGCCGCGTTCTTCGGTCAGTTCGAGGAGCGTGTCGACGGCGTCGCCGGCCACGGCGACCTCCTCGACGTCCTTCGCCCCGACGGCGATGGCCCGGTCGCGCGCGGCCCGCAGGGCGTCGTCGGCGGGGGTGGACCCCTCCACCTTGTAGGCCAGGTCGCCGAGCTGATCGCCGGCGCGGGCGCGCTCGCGGTCCGACATCGGATGGTAGGCGCAGACCATGATCAGTTTCGCCCCGGCGTCGGCCGCGACGCGTCCCGCGGCCTCGACGGCGCGGAACGATGAGGGGGAACCGTCGGTGCCGACGAGGACCTTGCGGTACGAAGCCACGGATGCTCCTTAGGGCCGCCGTTTGTCTGCTTGTTGGAGATTCTGTCAGTAGGACAACGCGCCGGGGCCCCAACGGTGACGCGGCGACCGTGAGGTCGATCACCCGGCCGGGTCCCGACACCCCAACCTGCCCGGCGACGAGCGGGAACGCGGTCGTAGAGTCGGCCACATGACGAAGATCTCTGATACCGAACTCGACGTCTTCCCGCTCTGCCTGGGGGGCAACGTCTTCGGCTGGACCGCGGACGAGGACGCGTCCTTCGCGGTGCTCGACGCGTACGTGGCGGCGGGCGGCAACTTCATCGACACCGCCGACCTGTACGCCGGCGGCGAGTCCGAGAAGATCATCGGCCGGTGGCTGGCCCGGCGGGGCCGCCGCGACGACATCGTGATCGCCACCAAGGTGGGGATGGCGGGGGAGCGGGCGAACCTCAAGCCCGAGACGATCCGCGCCGCCGCCGAGGACTCGCTGCGGAGCCTGGGCGTCGACCACATCGACCTGTACTACGCGCACCGCGACGACCTCGGCACGCCGATCGAGGAGACCCTGAGCGCGTTCGACGAGCTGGTCCGCGAGGGCAAGGTCCGTCACATCGCGGCCTCCAACTACGAGGCCCCGCGCCTCGCCGCCGCCCTGAAGATCTCCGAGACCGAGGGCCTGGCCCGCTACGTGGCCCTGCAGCCGCACTACAACCTCATGGAGCGCGGCTTCGAGGAGGACCTCGCCGACCTGTGCGCACGGGAGAACCTCGGCGTGCTGCCCTACTTCGGGCTCGCCCGCGGGTTCCTCACCGGCAAGTACCGGCCGGGCGGGCCGGAGGGCGACAGCCCGCGCGCCGAACGCGCCCGCGAGTACCTGAACGAGCGCCGCGGCGTGGCGGTGCTCGGCGCCCTCGACGAGATCGCCGCCGCCCACGACACGAGCCTGGGCGCGGTGGCCCTCGCGTGGCTGCTGGCCCAGCCGACCGTGGTCGCGCCGATCGCCAGCGCCCGCGACACCGAGCAGCTCGCCGGGCTGCTGCCCATCGCCGACCTGACCCTGTCCGCCGACGAGCTGGAGCGGCTGACCAGCGCCTCCGTCTGACCAGGGCCCGTTCACGCCACCGGCCGTCCCGTACCCGCCGTACGGGACGGCCGGTGGCGTGAACGGTCACGCGCCTCACGTAGGCTCGGGCATCCCGATTCCCCCGCTCGCCGAGGAGGCGATACAGGTGCTTCAGGCGGTCCTGTTCGACATGGACGGGCTGCTCGTGGACTCCGAGCGCCTCTGGTTCGAGAGCGAAGCCGAGATCATGGCCGACCTGGGCGCCTCGTGGGGCCCGGAGGACCAGGAGACGCTGGTCGGCGGCTCGATCGCCCGCACCGTCGCCTACATGCTGGCGCGTACCGGCCCGGTCGCCGACCCGGAGGAGCTCGGCCGCCGGCTGCTGGCCGGCATGGCCGAGCGGCTGCGCGTGAACGTCCCGATGATGCCGGGCGCCAAGGAACTGCTCGATGAGGTACGCGAGGCCGGCGTCCCGTCCGCGCTGGTCTCCTCCACCCATCGCGCGCTGATGGAGTACGCCCTGGACGGCATCGGCCGCGACCGTCTGACTCTCACGGTCGCGGGCGACGAGGTCGCCCACACCAAGCCCCATCCCGAGCCGTACCTGACCGCGGCGCGGCTCCTGGACGTCGACCCGCGCCGCTGCGTCGCGCTGGAGGACTCCCCGAGCGGCACCGACAGCGCCACCGCGGCCGGCTGCCACGTCGTCGCCGTGCCCAGCGTCGTCCCGATCCCCGAGGCCCCGGGCCGTACGGTCGTGTCCTCCCTGCTCGAGGTCGACCTGGCCCGCCTGCGCTCCCTCGTCGCCTAGGCCTGGCGCCGGCCGTCGGCGGCCCGCAGGGTGACCGGGAGAGTGCGGAGCCCGCGGTTGCGGAAGGAGTTCCGCCAGTGCAGGTCGTCCTCGGCGACGGCGAGCGCGAGGTGTGGGAACCTCCGCAGCAGCGCGCCGATGCCGACCTCGACCTCCATCCGTGCCAGCGACGCGCCGAGGCAGTAGTGCGGGCCGTGCCCGAAGCCGAGGTGCGGGTTGTCGGCACGGCCCAGGTCGAGCCGTTCGGGGTCGGGGAACCGGTCCGGGTCGTGGTGCGCGGACACCAGGGAGAGCATGACCGTCTCACCCGCCGGGATCGTCACCCCGCCGAGTTCGACGTCCGCCACGGGAAAGCGCCGGATGGCCAGCTGCGGCGGTGGGTCGAACCGCAGCAGCTCGTCCACCGCCGCCGGGGTCAGCCCCGCGCGTGCCCGGGCCAGCGCGTCCGGCCGGGTCAGCAGCGCGACGAGGCCGTTGCCCAGCAGGTTCATGGTGTTCTCATAGCCGGCGAACAGGACCAGGAACGCGGCCGAGGTCAGTTCGTTCTCGCTGAGCCGGTCCTCCCCGTCGCGGAGCCGGACCAGCGTGCTGAGCATGTCCTCGCCCGGCGCGGCTCGCCTGGCCGCGATCAGGTCGAGGATGAAGCGGTACAGCGAGCTCAACGCGTCGCGCGCCTGCTGCGGGGTGTCCGGCGCGAGAAGGCCGTCGGTCCAGGATCGGAAGTCCCGCCGGTCGGCCGCGTCGACGCCGAGCAGGTCGCAGATCACGTTGATCGGCAGTGGGGCGCAGTACGCGGGGAGCAGGTCGATCTCCTCGCGTCCGTCCAGGGCGTCCAGCAGCTCATCGGCGATCTCCTGGACGCGGGGCCGGAGACGCTCGACCTGACGCGGCGTGAATCCCTTCGCCACGACGCGGCGCAGCCGCGTGTGGGCCGGCGGATCCATGTTCAGCAGGTTCGCGTCCAGGGCGGGCGGCAGCGAGAACCCCTTGTACCCGCCGCTGGAATGGGCCTTGTCGAGCGACAGGCGTGGATCGGCGAGCGCCTGGCGCACGTGCTCGTACCGGGTGACCAGCCAGACCCGGGTGCCGTCCGGTGCCAGGGCGCGGTGCACCGGTCCCTGTTCGCGGAGCCGGGCGTACGTGGCGCGGGGCGCGGTGACGAACTCACCGTCGATCTCTACGGGTCGCACCGCGCCCAATCTACCGATCCCGGCGCCGTACGACGCCTCAGTCCTTGCCATACCCGCGGCTCACCGGTCCGCACCGGCCGCTCGCGGGCGGCCGGACGGGACGCGGCGCGCCCGGCCGAGCAGCGCGACGACCACCAGCCCCGCGCCGCCCGCGAACGTGATCGCCAGGTCGGGGGGCACCATCTCGCCGAGCGCGCCCGCCGTGGCGAAGCCCACGCCCTGTATCGCCATCAGCCCCGCGGAGTTCACCGCGTACGCGCGCCCGAGCAGTTCCGGGGAGGTCACGTCGAGCAGCAGCTGGTCCAGGCCGAGCACGTACGCGCCGCAGAGCCCGGCGGCGGTCAGCAGGACCAGCGCGGGAACCAGCGGCGGACGCGCGAAGAAGAACAGCAGCGGCACGAAGCCGCAGGCGGCCAGCGGGGCGCTCAGCCGAGCGCGGCGGGCGGCCGGGATCAGCCAGACCCCGGCCAGCTCGCCGGCGACGGTGCCCACCGGGGCGGCGGCCAGCCACCATCCGGTCGCCGAGGCCGGCAGCCCCCGCCCGGCGACCGCGGGCGCCGCCAGCGCCTCCGGCCACGTCATCAGGAACGGCACCAGCCAGCCCAGGAGCAGGACCCGCCGCAGCGGCCCGTTCGCCAGCACCCGCGTCACCCCGCGCAGCGAGTCGCCGGCGAGCGAGCCGCCGGCCCGCCCGCGCGCCGGCCGGCGCACGAGCAGACCGCGCAGCACCAGCGCCGAGGCGGTGAACGTCACGGCCTCCACGCCCAGCACCGCCCGCGGCGACAGGGCGGCCAGCAGCCCGCCGCCGGCCGCGTACCCGGCGACCTGGGCGCCCTGAGCCACCAGCCGCAGCAGCGAGCGCGCCGGCACCACCGCCTCCGGCGAAAGGACGTCGGCGACCAGCGCGCCCCGTGCCCCGGTCGCGACCGGGGTCAGCAGGCTCATCACGCACAGCAGCGCGAACAGCACCGGCACCGGCACGCCCGGCACGGTCATCACCGCGACGATCGCGGCGCAGCCGAGGTCGCAGCCGGCCAGCAGCCGCCGCGACGGCACCCGGTCCACCAGGCCGGACAGCAGCGTCCCGCCGAACAGGTACGGCAGGAACGTCGCGGTGAAGGTCAGCGCCGACAGCAGCGGCGAACGCGTCTGCCGGTAGACCAGCACGGTCAGTGCCAGCCCGGCGACGACATAGCCGAGCATCGACACGACGAAGGCGCCGAACAGCGCCCGGAACTCGGCGGAGGCGAACGCGTCCCGGTAGCGCCCCGCCCGGGGGATGGTGCTCACCCGCCGAAACTGGCAGAACCTACGCTGAGGGCGCGAAAGATTCGTTAGGGGGCGAATGTCGTGGCCGTGATGCGACTCGTCGTGAGCGGCGGCGACCTGCTGCGCTGCCGCTTCGCCACCTCCCCGCTGTGGGAGACGGTGAACGCCGTGCGCGCGTTCGTCGACCCGCGCTCTCACCCGTACCTGCGGCCCTGGTGGGAACAGGTGCGCGACGACCCTCCGGCGGACGAGCTGCTCGCCGTGCAGTCCACGCGCGGCTACACGCCCGACTTCCTCAGCCCCCCGCCGCGCGAGGCCGCGCCCTCGGTGGAGGACCAGCTCGCCGCCGTGCGCGCGACCCCGCCCGGGCAGCTACGGGCCGAACTGCGCCGCGTCGACCTGGCGACGTGCCCGTCACCGGCCGCCGTGCGCGCGATGATCGCCGACCCGGAGACGGCGCGCGACGTCCTCGCCGCCGGGCTCGAGGACGCCTGGCGCCGGCTGGTGCTGCCCTGGTGGCCGCGGGTGCGGGAGCTGATCGACGGCGACATCGAGTACCGCTCGCGGCTCATGGCGGCGTACGGCCTCGGTCACGTCGTCGCCGGCCTGGACGAGCGCGTCCGATGGTCCGGGCAGGCCATCGTGATCGAGCCGGCCGGCGACGACGTCGAGCGAAAGCTGGACGGCGACGGGCTGATCCTCATGCCGAGCGCGTTCGTGTGGCCCAGCGTCACGGCGGTCGTGGACCGGCCCTGGCAGCCGACGCTGATCTACCCGGCCCGTGGCATCGGCGCGCTCCTCGGCGGGCGGATGACGGCCCCGGCACCGCTGGCCCGGCTCCTCGGCCGTACCCGCGGGCTGATCCTCGCCGACCTCGCCGAGCCGGCCACGACCGCGGCGCTCGCGGCCCGGCACGGCCTGGCGCCCTCCACGGTGTCGGCGCACCTGTCCGCGCTGGAGGGCGCGGGCCTGCTGACCCGGCGCCGCACCGGTCACGAGGTGCGGTACCGGCATACGCCGCTGGGCCGGGCGCTGGCCGAGGGCCTCATGCCGGGGGAGTAGCCCGAACCGTCCCCCGGAAGGAGGGGTATTCGCGTCATTACGTGTAACCATGGAGGACCAGCCGTACGCGTCCCAACGAGGTGCTGTGATGAGTGATTTCTTCCTCTTTTCGATCAGCCTGGCCGTCACGGTGCTGGGGCTGGTGGGAAGCTGGGCGGCCGCGCGCCGGCGCGGGGCGGCCTCCGGCCTGCGCGGCGCCGCGTGGTCGCTGCTCCCGCTGGGCGCCTACCTGACCGGCCTGACGAAGTTCCTGGTCGACCTGGCGTTCAGTCCGCTCAAGTGGGCGGGCGTGATCGTCCTGGGGCTCGGCGCGGTGCTGTACATGACCTCCGGGGTGATGCTGCGCAGGGGCGGCGGCGCGAAGGCGGGATCCGACCGGGCCGAGGCCGGCCGCGGCGGCGCCCCCAAGGCGGCGCCGAAGAGCGGCGGCAAGGCCGCCGTCGAGGGGCGGAAGACGGCCGTCGACCCCGACCTCGCCGAGATCGAGGAGATCCTGAAGAACCGCGGAATCAGCTGATGACCTGCGGAGACGCGTGACTGATGTGACACGCGTGTGACGGTGTGAACGCACATGTTCACGAGTGTGTAACACCGAATGTGGCCTTGATGACGACGAGATCACAATCGAGACACGGGTACTAGCGCCGACCTCCTCCAGGGCATGAGAGTCGTCCCGGGAGAGGTAGGTTCCCTCTCCAATGGACGCATATGGGCCTCATATGTCCTGTTTTGCATGTGGGGTGACCGGTCGTTCTGTTGACGGCAACGCCGCCGAGCGTGGGAGGTACCCCCAGTGACTGAGCGCAGCGAGGGAAGCGTTCAACACAGCACCTTGGTCACGGTGCCGACGAAGGAGGTGCCGTGACCGCACCGATCGAGGTGTCCGGTTCCGAGGCCGAGGCGCAGCCCGAGGCAGTGCTCGCGGGCATGGGCGGCAAGGTCGAGGGCCGTTCGCTCGGTCAGATCGCCTGGATGCGGCTGCGGCGCGACAAGGTGGCCATGTCCGGTGGCGCCCTGGTGATCCTCCTGATCCTCATGGCGATCTTCGCGCCGTTGCTGACCTCCTGGTTCGGCCACCCGACGGGCGAGTTCCACCAGGACATGATCGACCCGAACCTCCAGCGTCCGCTCCACGGGCCCTGGCACTCGGGCATCAGCGGGAAGTTCCTGCTCGGCGTCGAGCCGACGAACGGCCGTGACATCTTCAGCCGGATCGTCTACGGCGCCCGGATCTCGCTGCTCATCGCGTTCCTCGCGACGCTGCTGTCGGTGGTCATCGGGTCGACGCTCGGGATCGTCGCCGGCTACTTCGGCGGCTGGGTCGACACCGTGATCGCCCGGGCCATGGACGTCTTCCTGGCCTTCCCGCTCCTGCTGTTCGCCATCGCGCTCGCCGGAGTGGTGCAGGGGAAGGTGTTCGGGCTGTCCGGCAACGGGCTGCGCATCGGGCTGCTGATCTTCATCATCGGGTTCTTCAACTGGGCCTACATCGGCCGGATCATCCGTGGGCAGACCCTGTCGCTGCGCGAACGGGAGTTCGTCGACGCCGCGCGTTCGATGGGCGCGCGGGCGCCCTACATCCTGTTCCGCGAGCTGCTCCCGAACCTCGTCGCTCCGATCCTGGTGTACTCCACGCTGCTCATCCCGACGAACATCCTGTTCGAGGCGGCGCTCTCCTATCTCGGCGTCGGTGTGAACGAGCCGACGCCCACATGGGGCGGCATGCTCGCCCAGGCGGTCCCGATCTACTCGGTCGACCCGTGGTTCATGATCGTCCCCGGTGTGGCGATCTTCATTACGGTCCTCGCCTTCAACCTGTTCGGCGACGGGCTGCGCGACGCACTGGACCCCCGTGCCCGCTGATCACGAATCTGCCGATCGGACCGACTCTCTGTGTCGTTCCCGAAGGAGGAAGACAACCAAATGAGGAGAAGAACGCCCTTGGCGGCGGTGGGCGCAGCGCTCGCCCTCGCCCTGGCCGCCTGTGGCGGCACGGGCGGTTCCACGAGCAGTTCCGGAGGGAACGGCAAGTTCAACGAGGGCATCACCTCGGTGGTGAACGCCTCGACCAAGACCGGTGGCACGCTCCGTATCGGCAACGCCGTCGAATGGGACAGCACCGACCCGGCCGACACCTACTACGGCTGGTCCTGGGACTTCATCCGCCTGTACGGCCGGGCGCTGACGATGTTCAAGACCGTGCCCGGCCAGGCCGGCCTGCAGCTGGTCCCCGACCTGGCCCAGAACCTCGGCGAGCACAGCGCCGACTTCAAGACCTGGACCTACAAGCTCAAGCAGGGCGTCAAGTACGAGGACGGCACGCCGGTGCGCGCCCAGGACGTCAAGTACGACGTCGAGCGCACGCTGGACAAGAACACGTTCCCGGACGGGCCGACGTACTTCGGTGACTTCCTCGACACCAAGGGCTACTCGTCCCCGTACAAGGACAAGACCCCGGGCAAGCTCGGTCTGAAGGCGATCGAGACGCCGGACGACAACACGATCGTCTTCCACCTGAAGAAGCCGTTCGCCGGCTTCGACTACTTCGCGATGCTGCCGGCCACCATCCCGGTGCCGCAGGCGAAGGACACGGGCACGAACTACAAGCTGCACCCGGTGTCCACCGGGCCGTACAAGTTCGAGAGCTACACGCCGGGCAAGCAGCTGAACATGGTCCGCAACACCAACTGGGACCCCAGCACCGACCCGAACCGCAAGCAGCTGCCGGACCGCATTCAGGTGCAGATCGGTGTCAACGCGGACGACCTGGACAACCGCCTGATCGCCGGTTCGGCGGACATGGACATCCAGGGCCTGGGGCTCGGCGCCGCCGCCGCGGCCAAGGTCCAGTCGAACGCCAACCTGAAGAAGAACGCCGACTCGGCGGCGACCGCCCGGCTGGACTATGTGGCGATCTCCTCCTCGGTGCCGCCGTTCGACAACGTCCACTGCCGCAAGGCCGTGGAGTACGCCACCGACAAGCAGGCGATGCAGACCGCCTACGGAGGCCCGCTGTCCGGCGGTGACGTCGCGACCCACCTGATGATGCCGCTGATCCCCGGCAATCAGGACATCAACCCCTACCCCTCCGGCGCGGACAACCACGGCGACGTGGCCAAGGCCAAGCAGGAGCTGCAGGCGTGCAACAAGCCGAACGGCTTCAACACGATCATCTCCGCGCGCACCGAGCGGCCGAAGGAGATCAACGC
This sequence comes from Actinoallomurus iriomotensis, assembly GCF_030269445.1. Lineage (GTDB taxonomy): Bacteria > Actinomycetota > Actinomycetes > Streptosporangiales > Streptosporangiaceae > Actinoallomurus > Actinoallomurus iriomotensis. The sequence continues at coordinate 460,994 of NZ_BSTJ01000005.1, read as the reverse complement.
CGCTCTCGCGCTCCAGCAGGGCCTGAAGAAGGTCGGCATCAACGCCGAGATCAAGAAGTACCCCACGGGCGACTACTTCAAGCTGTACGCCGGGAACCCGGAGTACGTGAAGAAGAACGGTCTCGGCCTGATCATGATGTCGTGGGGCGCCGACTGGCCGGAGGGCTTCGGGTACCTCCAGCAGATCGTCGACAGCCGCGTCATCCGGTCCGCGGGCAACACCAACCTCGGTGTGAAGGACCCGGCCGTCGACCAGCTGATCGACAAGGCCACGGTCACCGCGGACACCACCGCCCGCGGAGCCCTGTGGGCCCAGATCGACGCGAAGGTCATGGACGACGCCTACATCGTGCCGTTCCTGGACGAGAAGCACCTGCTCTACCGGCCGCCCTCGGCGAAGAACGTGTACGTCAACCAGGGCCTCAACGGCTACTACGACTACGCCCAGCTGGGCGTGAAGTAGCCGTCGGATCGAACCGTCCATAGAAGGCAGGTGAAGGCATCGGTGGACGGCGGGAGCTAACCGGCCCGCCGTCCACCGCAGCCAGGCACTGTGGTCAACTTCCTCATCCGGCGACTGCTCGCCGCGATCGCCCTGCTCATCATCGTCAGCATGGTGACCTTCGCGATCTTCTTCCTCGTCCCGAGGCTGACCGGCGCGAGCAGCGCGGACCTGGCGTCGCGCTACGTGGGCAAGAGCGCAGGTCCGCAGGCGATCCACGAGGTGGAGATCCGGCTCGGCCTGAACCGGCCGGTGGTGGTCCAGTACTGGAACTTCGTCAAGGGCATCATCGTCGGGGCGCACTACGACTTCGGCCCCTCGAAGGTGTACTGCGCGCCGCCGTGCTTCGGCTACTCCTTCATCAACCAGACCCCGGTCTGGCCGGACCTGCTCGACCGGCTGCCCGTCACGCTGTCCCTGGCGGCCGGCGCCGCGGTGATCTGGCTGGTGTTCGGCGTGACCACCGGCGTGATCTCCGCGCTCAAGCGGGGCAGCGCGGTCGACCGGGCCTCGATGGGCGTGGCCCTCGCCGGCGTGTCGCTGCCCATCTTCTTCACCGGACTGCTGTCCCTGGCGATCTTCCGGGACAACCTGCAGTGGTTCCCCGGCGCCGGCACCTACGTCGGGTTCACCCAGAACCCGGCCACGTGGGCCGCCAACCTCGTCCTTCCGTGGGTCACCCTGGCGTTCATGCAGGGCGCGCTGTACGCGCGGCTGACCCGCGCCGGAATGCTGGAGACGATGGGGGAGGACTACATCCGCACGGCACGCGCGAAGGGCCTGCCCGAACGCGTCGTGATCACCCGGCACGCGCTGCGGGCCACCCTCACTCCGGTGCTCACCATCTTCGGCATCGACCTGGGCACGCTGCTCGGCGGCGCGGTGCTCACCGAGGGCACGTTCTCCCTGCCGGGGCTCGGCAAGTTCGCGATCGACTCGATCAACAACAACGACCTGCCACGGGTCCTCGGCGTCGTGATGATCGGCGCGTTCTTCATCGTGCTCGCCAACCTCGTCGTGGACATCCTGTACGCGGTGATCGACCCGAGGGTGAGGCTCTCATGACGGACGAGGACGCGACCGCGGTGCAGGCGCCGAAGCCGTTCCTGGAGGTGCGCGACCTGCGCATCCACTTCCCGACCGACGATGGCCTGGTCCGGTCGGTCGACGGGCTGTCCTTCTCCCTGGAGCGCGGCCGCACGCTCGGCATCGTGGGGGAGTCCGGCTCGGGCAAGAGCGTGACCAGCCTCGGCCTGCTGGGCCTGCACAACCGCAAGAACGCCCGGGTCTCCGGCGAGATCTGGCTGGACGGCCAGGAGATCGTCGGCTCGTCGGCGGACCAGGTGCGGCGCATGCGCGGCCGGAAGATGTCCATGATCTTCCAGGACCCGCTGTCGTCGATGCACCCCTTCTACACCATCGGCGCGCAGATCATCGAGGCGTACCGCCTGCACAACGACGTCTCCAAGCAGGTCGCCCGCAAGCACGCCATCGACATGCTCGACCGCGTCGGCATCCCGCAGCCGGACCGGCGGGTCGACGACTACCCGCACCAGTTCTCCGGCGGCATGCGCCAGCGCGCGATGATCGCGATGGCACTGTCGTGCGACCCGGAGCTGCTCATCGCCGACGAGCCCACGACGGCCCTCGACGTGACGGTGCAGGCGCAGATCCTCGACCTGATCCGCGACCTGCAGCAGGAGTTCAACTCCGCGGTCATCATCATCACCCACGACCTCGGCGTGGTCGCCGAACTGTCCGACGACATCCTGGTGATGTACGGCGGCCGATGCGTGGAGTACGGCGACGTGGAGGAGATCTTCCACTCGCCCGAGCACCCCTACACCTGGGGCCTGCTCGGCTCGATGCCCCGCCTGGACCGGGACCGTTCCGAGCGGCTGCTGCCGATCAAGGGCAGTCCGCCCAGCCTGATCAACGTGCCGCAGGGCTGCGCGTTCAGCCCCCGCTGCGCGTACGCGGAGCTGAACCAGGGCCGCAGCGAGACCGAACGCCCGGAGCTGCGCGAGATCTCCCCCGGGCACCGGGTCGCCTGCCACCTCGACCGGGAGGATCGGCGGCGTCTCTGGGACGAAGAGGTACGGCCGAAGCTTTGAACGAGGAGACCGCGGGAGACATGGTGACGACACCCGACACGACGGTGGTGGAGGAGCCGCGGCCGGCCGGCCCGGAAGGTGAGGTCCTGCTGGAGGTCAGCGGGCTGCGCAAGCACTTCCCGGTGACCCGCGGCGCGGTCGTCAAACGTCAGGTGGGCGCCGTCAAGGCCGTCGACGGCGTCGACTTCACCGTACGTGCGGGCCGCACCCTCGGCCTGGTGGGGGAGTCCGGCTGCGGCAAGACGACCACCGGCCGCATGATCACCCGCCTGCTGGAGCCCACGGACGGCCGTATCGTCTTCGAGGGCCGCGACATCACCCACGTGTCGCAGGGCACGATGCGCCCGCTGCGCCGCGACATCCAGATGATCTTCCAGGATCCGTACTCGTCGCTGAACCCGCGCAAGACGGTCGGCTCGATCGTCGGCGCGCCGTTCCGCCTGCAGAACGTCGCGACCGAGGCGGGCGTGAAGAAGGCGGTGCAGGACCTGCTCGACGTGGTGGGTCTCAACCCCGAGCACTACAACCGGTACCCGCATGAGTTCTCCGGCGGGCAGCGGCAGCGCATCGGCATCGCCCGCACGCTCGCGCTGCGGCCGAAGCTCATCGTGGCGGACGAGCCGGTGTCGGCGCTGGACGTCTCCATCCAGGCGCAGGTCGTCAACCTGCTGGAGGACCTGCAGGACGAGTTCCACCTGACGTACGTGGTGATCGCCCACGACCTGTCGGTGGTCCGGCACATCTCCGACCAGGTCGGCGTGATGTACCTGGGCAAGATGGTGGAACTGGGCGACAACGAGAGCCTGTACGACGGCCCGATGCACCCGTACACGGTGGCGCTGCTGTCGGCGGTCCCGGTGCCGGACCCGAGCGTGCGCGGCGGACGCGAGCGCATCCGGCTGCAGGGCGACGTGCCCAGCCCTCTCAACCCGCCGCCGGCGTGCCGCTTCCACACGCGCTGCTGGAAGGCCCAGGAGGTGTGCGGCCAGGTGGAGCCGCCGATGGTGGAGCTCAAGCCGGGCCACCAGGTCGCCTGCCACTTCCCGGAGAACGCCCCGCCGGACGCCGAGAGCCGCGTCGCCAAGGCCGCCGGCATCGCCTGATCGGACCACCGCGCGCGGTGCCGCGCGGTGCCGGGGGGTGGTGAACGTCTCACTTCGTGCGCTTGGTGCAATGATGCACTGGTTGCAATGATTTACGGGTGACGGGCAGATTCGCGGCATGCGCGACGGTGCTCGTGCTCGGCCTGGCCGGGTGCGGCGGCGGGCAGCGCCACCAGGTCCGGGCGGACACCACGTTCGACGAGGCGTCGACGCGAACCGTGCACCCCTCCTCCGGCAGGGGCGGCACCCTACGGCTCCTCATGACGGACGCGCCGGTCTCACTGGACCCCGGTGACCTCGGGTTCGCCTACGGCGCGGACCTGGCCCGCCTCTACGCGCGCTCGCTCGTCACCTACGCCCCGGCCCCCGGCGCCGCCGGGCTGCGGGTCGTGCCCGACCTCGCCGAGGGCCTCGGCAAGGCCGGTGACGGGGGCCGCACCTGGACCTACCGGCTCCGGCCCGGCCTGAAGTACGAGAACGGCCGCGCCGTACGCGCGCAGGACGTCAAGTACGCGGTCGCGCGCAGCAACTACACCGCCGAGCTGAACGACGGCCCGCACGACCTGCGCGACGTCCTGTCCGGCACCTACTGGGGCCCGTACCTGGACGCCGACCTCGGCCACTTCACCGGCGTCACCACACCCGACGACCGCACCGTGGTCTTCCACCTCAAGCACCCGTTCGCCGACTTCGACCACCTGGCGGCGAGCCCCCAGACCGCGCCCGTGCCGCGCGACGCCGACACGAAGCGCAAGTACGAGAAGCACCCCCTGTCCACCGGGCCGTACCGCTTCGCCCGCAACGACGTCGGCGAGGGCTTCACCCTGGTCCGCAACTCCGAGTGGAAGGACGGCCCCGCCCGCGCGGCGCTGCCCGACCGGATCGAGGTGACCGAGAAGGTCGCCGCCGCCGACGTCGACGCCCGCCTGCTCGGCGGCGGCGCGGACGCCGACCCGACCGGCGCCGGCGTGCTGCCCCGCACCCGCGCGAGCATCCTGGCCTCTCCCGCCGAACGCGCGCGGGCCGACGACCCGCTCACCGGCCTCGTCCGGTACGCCATGCTGCCCCACGGCGTGCCGCCCATGGACGACGTGCACTGCCGCCGCGCCGTGCAGTACGCCACCGACCGCGTCGCGGTGCGGGCCGCGTACGGCGGTCCGGCCGCCGGCGACGTCGCCACGACCGCACTGCCGACCACCGTCGTCGGGTACCGCCCCGCGAACCCCTACCCGCTCGACCTCGCCCGCGCGCGGCAGGAACTGCGGGCCTGCGGCCGGCCGGACGGCTTCCACACCGGCCTGGCGGTACGGACCGACCGCGCGGGCGACGTCGCCGCCGCCGGCGCGCTGAGCCGCTCGCTGGCCACGGTGGGCATCACCGTCCAGGTCACCCGGCTGTCACCGTTCCAGTGGGGGAGCACGGCCGGCTCACCCGCGTACGTGCACGCCCACCGGCTGGGCATCGTCCTGGACGCGCAGGCCGCGACGTACCCGACCGGGTACGGCTTCCTCGCGCCGATCACCGGTGCGGTCACCAAGACCGCCAACCGCGACATCATGGAGCTGCGCGACCCGCAGGTGAAACGGATCCTCACCGGTGGCCTGAAGATCACCGACCCGGCCCGTCGGGCGAGCGCCTGGGCGGAGGCGGACCGGCAGGTGATGGCGGACGCGGCGCTGGTGCCGCTCATCGACGAACGGACCGTGACGTACCGCCCGGACTCGCTGCGGAACGTCTACGTCCACCCCGCCTACGGCATGTACGACCTGTCCGCCCTCGGCCGCTGAGCGGAAGGTCGGCCGCCGGCCAGGCGGACGCCCTCCGGACACGCCTCCATGGTCTTGCGAGTGTCCGCCGCCGGCTACGCCTGGCCGGGCTGGATCAGACCCGTCTCGTAGGCGAACACCACGGCCTGCACGCGGTCGCGCAGGCCCAGCTTGGCCAGCAGGTTGCCCACATGCGTCTTGATCGTCGTCTCGCTCACCACGAGCTGCGCGGCGATCTCGGCGTTGGACAGCCCCCGCGCCACGTGCCGCAGCACCTCCAGCTCCCGCTCGGTCAGCATCGCCAGACCACGCGGCGGCGCCGCCTCACGCACCGACGGCAGCCGCGTCGCGAACCGGTCCAGCAGCCGCCGCGTCACGCTCGGCGCCACGATCGCGTCACCGCCCGCGACGATGCGGATCGCCGTGACCAGGTCCTCCGGCGGCGCGTCCTTCAGCAGGAACCCGCTCGCCCCCGCCCGCACCGCCTCCACGACGTACTCATCCAGGTCGAACGTGGTCAGGATCAACACCCGCGGATCGTGCTTGGCCGCCTCCTCACGGACGATCCGCCGCGTCGCCTCGATCCCGTCGACACCCGGCATCCGGATGTCCATCAGGACCACATCCGGCAGCAGCGTGCGGGTCAGCTCCACCGCTCGCGCGCCGTCACCTGCCTCACCGACCACGGCGAGGTCCGCCTCACCCTCCAGGATGAGACGGAACCCGGTGCGCAGCAGCGGCTGGTCGTCCACCAGCAGCACCCTGATCGTCACGGAACCTCCAACGGGAATCGGGCGCGGACCTCGAACCCACCGCCCGAACGCGGTCCGATCCGCAGATCGCCACCATAGAGGGCGACCCGCTCACGCATGCCCATCAGCCCATGCCCGTTGCCGCCCCCGCCCGGCCGGCCCAGGCCCGCCACCAGCCCCCGGCCGTCGTCCTCCACCTCGATCTCCAGCTGACGGTCGGCGTACTGGATGCGCACCCACGCCCGCGCCTGCGGCCCGGCGTGCTTCAGCGTGTTCGTCAGCGCCTCCTGCACCAGCCGGAACGCCGCCAGGTCCACCCCCGGCGACAGCGACCGGCTCTCACCCTCGATCCACAGCTGCACCTGCAGGCCGGTCTCACGCAACTGCTCCACCAGCCCGCTCACGTCGCCCACCCCCGGCTGCGGCGACAGCTCGCTGCGCGCCGGCTCCGCCTCGGTGCGCAGCACCCCCACCAGCCGCCGCATCTCACCCAGCGCCGTACGGCCCATCTGCTCGATCGTCGACAGCGCGTCCTGCACCGACTCCGGGTCGCGGTGCAGGATCCGCCGCGCCGCGCCCGCCTGGACCGTCATCACACTCACATGATGGGCCACCACGTCATGCAGCTCACGGGCGATCCGCGAACGCTCCTCCGCCCGCGCCGCGCGCGAGTCGGCCTCCCGCGCCCGCTCCAGCCGCCGCGCCCGCGCCTCCAGCTCGTCCAGGTACGCCCGGCGCAGCCGCAGGCTCCGCCCGATCAGCCACGCCCCGGCGAACAGCACCGCGTTGCTCACCGACTGCCAGAACGTGCGCCCCTGCACGGCCAGCGAGACGACGTACACCACCAGGGCCAGCACGCCCACCGGCAGGCTCGTGCCCAGCCCGCGGTGCGAGGCCACGGAGTACAGCGCCACCAGACACGCCAGGGCGGCGCCCAGCGTCGGCACGTAGCCCAGCGCGGTCAACAGGACGTTGCCGGCCAGCGTGAACGCCATCACCGGCACCGGCATGCGCCGCCGCAGCGTCAGCGACATCACCACGACCGACATCAGCACCCCGCTCACCACGTCCGGGTGCTTGCCGGGAAGGTCGCCGTAGGATTTCTGGAACGCAGCCTCGATCAGGCAGGAGACCGTCAGGAACGCCGAAACGAGCGCATCCGCGACGACGGGATGCGCACCAAGCCACGCACGACGGCTGCGGATGAGCTCGGACACCCCTTCACGTTAGGGGCTGCGGTCTGTCACGGTCCCCATCCTGAGCGCGGATATCCCCTCCTCCGCAGGGAGGAGACCGCCGCCACCGGCGGGAGGAGACGCGGAACGCCGCCCCGCCGCCCGTCACCGCCGGGCGGCCACTCAGAGGTCGTCGCGCTCCGGCTCCAGCGGCGCACCGGCCACCGCACCCGGCGCACCGCCCGCCTGCGGCAGCGGCGGCAGCACACCCCCGAACGACGGGCAGCGCTGCTTGTGGTCGCACCAGTCGCACAACCGGCTCGTGCGCTCCCGCCACTCACCGGAGTCCATCGCCCGCCGGATCGCCTTCCACAGCGCCTCGACCTTGCGCTCCGTCGCCCGCAGGTCGGCCTCGTCCGGCGCGTACCGCAGGATCTCACCATTGCCGAGATACATCAGCTGCAGCAACCGCGGCACCGTGCCGCGCAACCGCCACAGCACCAGCGCGTAGAACTTCATCTGGAACAGCGCACGCGCCTCGAAGTCGGCCCGCGGCGCACGCCCCGTCTTGTAGTCGACGACCCGCACCTCACCGGTCGGCGCCACGTCGAGCCGGTCGATGTAGCCCCGCAGCTGCAACCCCGACTCCAGAACCGTCTCGACGTACATCTCACGGCTCGCCGGCTCCAGGCGCCGCGGATCCTCCAGCGAGAAGTAACGCTCCACCATCGCGCGCGCCTCGGCCAGCCACTCCTCCCGCGCGCCCCCGGCGCCGTCCTCCCCGTCCTCGTCGTCCTCGTCGTCGAACAGCGTCGCCAGCTCCGGCTCCTCGGCCAGCAGCCGCTCCCACTCCGGCCCCAGCAACTCCAGCGCCGCCGCCGGCGTCCGCGCCGCGGCCGGCATGTCGAACAACCGCTCCAGCACCGCGTGCACGAGCGTGCCCCGCACCTGCGCCGCGCTCGGCCGCTCCGGGATGCGGTCGATCACCCGGAAGCGGTACAGCAGCGGACACGTCATGAAGTCGCCCGCCCGTGACGGCGACAGCGACCCGACCACCGTCACACCACCGGCCGACCCGCCGTCCTCGCCCGCTTCGCCGTCCGTCCCGGTGTTGATCTCGGTCGCCGTCATGCGCGTAACCCTAGGGCAGGCCGACGACAGAACACCGGTGAACCACCACCGCGCCGCGTGCCGCGCCCGCCACCGGTCCACGTAGCATCGGGGGCGTGGCAGACAGCGCGCCCCAGGGCGATCGGTCCGGCCCGGCTCGGCCGGGGATCCTCATGGGACGCCCGTTCGGCATCCCCATCTACGTCTCACCGACCTGGTTCATCGTGGCCATCGTCATCACGGTCATGTTCGAACCCCAGGTCGCCCAGCACGTCCAGCGGCCCGTCAGCTACCTCGTGGCCCTCACCTACGCCGTGCTGCTGTACGCCTCGGTCCTCGTCCACGAGATCGGCCACTCCGTCGTCGCCCGCTGCTTCGGCCTGCCCGTGCGCGCCATCACCCTGCACATCCTCGGCGGCGTCTCCGAGATCGAGGAGGAGCCCCGCACGCCCGGCCGCGAGTTCCTCGTCGCCGCCGCCGGCCCCGTGCTGTCCCTCGGCCTCGCCGTCGGCGGCTACGCCGCGCTCCTGCTCGTGCCCATGCCCGACGTCACCGTCCTGCTCATCGAGGCCCTCACCCTCGCCAACCTCATCGTCGGCGTGTTCAACCTCCTGCCCGGCCTGCCCCTCGACGGCGGCCGGCTCGTCCGCGCCGCCATCTGGAAGATCACCGGGCGCCGGCGCACCGCCACCGTCGCCGCCGGCTGGGCCGGCCGCGTCGTCGCCGTCACGGTGCTCATCCTCGGCGCCGCGCTCTCGGCCACCGGCGGCGGCGACCGCTGGCTCACCGTCATCTGGGCCGCGCTCGTCGCCTCCTTCATCTGGGTCGGCGCCGGCGAGGCCATCCGCGTCGCCCGCATCCGCGACCGCATCCCCCTCCTCAACGCCCGCGCCCTCGCCCGCCGCGCCGTCAGCGTCGCCCAGGACACCCCCCTCGCCGAGGCCGTACGCCGCGCCCAGGAGGCCGGCGCCGGCGCCATCGTCGTCGTCGGCCGCGACGACGACCCCGTCGGCATCGTCAGCGAGACCGCCGTCATCGCCACCCCCGAACACCGGCGGCCCTGGGTCGACACCGCCTCCCTCACCCGCACGCTCGACCCCGGGATGATCCTGTCCGCCGACATCACCGGCGAGGACCTCGTCGCCGCGGTCAACCGCGTCCCCGCCTCGGAGTACCTCCTGGTCGAGCCCACCGGCGAGATGTACGGCGTGCTCGTCGCCCAGGACCTCGCCAAGACCTTCGCCCGCGCCTGACCCGCCCGGCGGTCCGGCCGCCCCCAGGACCTCGATAGCCTGGAGCCATGACCGAACCGACCGCCGGCTCCGCCATGCCCGCAGCCCCGCACGGGCCGTTCCGTCCCGGCGACAGGGTTCAGCTCACCGATCCCAAGGGCCGGGTCAACACCGTCACCCTCCAGCCCGGCAAGCTCTACCACAGCCACAAGGGCGCCATCCCGCACGACGAGATCATCGGCAGCCCCGAGGGCAGCGTCTTCCGCTCCACCGGCGGCACCGAATACCTCGCCTTCCGGCCGCTCCTCGCCGACTACGCGCTCCGCATGCCCCGCGGCGCCGCCGTCGTCTACCCCAAGGACGCCGCCCAGATCGTCACGATGGCCGACATCTTCCCCGGCGCCCGCGTCGTCGAGGCCGGCGCCGGCTCCGGCGCCCTCACCTGCTGGCTCCTGCGCGCGGTCGGCGAACACGGCATGGTCTCCTCCTACGAACGCCGCGAGGACTTCGCCGGGATCGCCCGTACCAACGTCGAGACCTACTTCGGCGGCCCGCACCCCGCCTGGCGGCTCACCGTCGGCTCCCTCGAGGACGCCCTCACCGACACCGACGTCGACCGCGTCGTCCTCGACATGCTGGCCCCCTGGGAATGCGTCGACGCCGTCGCCAAGGCCCTCGTCCCCGGCGGCCTCGTCTGCGCCTACGTCGCCACCACCACCCAGCTGTCGCGGGTCGTGGAGACCCTGCGCGAGCACGGCGCCTTCGCCGAGCCGTACGCCTTCGAGACCCTCCTGCGCTCCTGGCACGTCGAGGGACTCGCCGTACGCCCCGACCACCGCATGGTCGGCCACACCGGCTTCCTCGCCACCGCACGCCGCCTCGCCGACGGCGTACGCCCCCCGGTGCGCCGGCGACGGCCCGCCAAGGGAGCCCAGGCCGGTGAAGCCACCGAGACCCCGGAGACTCCCGAACCGCCCGCGCCGCTCGACTGACCCCGGCCGCGGCCTCTGACCCACCGTGACCACGCGGATCCCGTCCGTGCCGCTTCGGCGTCCCCCTTATGTGCCCGATGTGTCAGGCGCGTGTCCGCCCCGTATCGGTCACGTGTCCGGCGTGGCCGCCGGAAAGGGCCGGCGGCGGATTTTCGCAAGCGGAGCCGTCACCACCCCATGTGGCCTCCGACCTGCGAAAGCATCCGATTTCCGCACCTCGTCGCCACCCCGCCACGACACGAGTACCCGTTGGCCATGTTACGGAGGCGCTCCGGATAGGTAGGGTTTCAGTTAGGTCGTCGTCTCTGCCTGAGGAGGTGACGAGCGTGGCCGCTCGTGACGATGCCGGGGCGCGTAAGGCGCAGCACGAAAAGGAGGTCCGCGACCTCCAGACGCAGGTCTCCTTCCTCGAGGAGGAGATCTCCGTGCTGCGCCGAAAGCTCGCGGAATCCCCCCGACAAGTACGTGTACTCGAAGAACGCCTACATGAGGCGCAGGCAAGCCTGGCCGCGGTTACGGGCCAGAACGAACGCCTCGTGGCGACTCTCAAGGAAGCCCGAGAGCAGATCATCGCACTGAAGGAGGAAGTCGACCGCCTCGCGCAGCCGCCATCCGCCTTCGGAACGTTCCTCGCCGCGCGCGAGGACGGCACGGTCGACATCTTCACCGGCGGACGCAAGCTGCGGGTGAACGTCAGCCCGGGTATCGAGATCGAGGAGTTGCAGCGTGGCCAGGAGGTCATGCTCAACGAGGCGCTCAACGTCGTCGCCGCCCTCGACTTCGAGACCCAGGGCGAAGTCGTGATGCTCAAGGAGGTTTTCGCCGACGGCGAACGCGCCCTCGTCATCGCGCACGCCGACGAGGAACGCGTCGTCAAGCTCGCCGAGCCCCTGCGCGGAGTCTCCCTGCGCGCCGGTGACTCGCTGATGCTCGACACGCGCTCCGGGTACGCCTACGAAAAGATCCACAAGGCCGAGGTCGAAGAACTCGTCCTCGAAGAAGTCCCCGACATCTCCTACCAGGAGATCGGCGGCCTGGGTCCGCAGATCGAACAGATCCGCGACGCCGTCGAGCTGCCCTACCTCCACGCCGACCTCTTCCGCGAACACCAGCTCCGCCCGCCCAAGGGCGTCCTGCTCTACGGTCCGCCCGGCTGCGGCAAGACCCTCATCGCCAAGGCCGTCGCCAACTCCCTGGCCAAACAGGTCGCGGAGAAGACCGGCGCCGAGGGCAAGAGCTTCTTCCTCAACATCAAGGGACCCGAACTCCTCAACAAGTACGTCGGCGAGACCGAACGCCACATCCGGCTGGTCTTCCAGCGCGCACGCGAGAAGGCCTCCGCGGGCACCCCGGTCATCGTCTTCTTCGACGAGATGGACTCCATCTTCCGCACCCGCGGATCCGGAGTCTCCTCCGACGTCGAGAACACGATCGTGCCGCAGCTGCTCTCGGAGATCGACGGCGTCGAAGGCCTGGAGAACGTCATCGTCATCGGCGCCTCCAACCGCGAGGACATGATCGACCCGGCGATCCTCCGGCCCGGGCGCCTCGACGTGAAGATAAAGATCGAACGTCCCGACGCCGAGGCGGCCAAGGACATCTTCTCCAAGTACATCCTCACCGGACTTCCCCTCCACCCCGACGACGTCAAGGAACACGACGGCTCGGCCGAGGCCACGGTCGACGGCATGATCCAGCGGGTCGTCGAGCGGATGTACACCGAGAGCGAGGAGAACCGCTTCCTCGAGGTGACCTACGCCAACGGTGACAAGGAAGTCCTCTACTTCAAGGACTTCAACTCCGGCGCGATGATCCAGAACATCGTCGACCGGGCCAAGAAGATGGCCATCAAGGACTTCCTCGACAGCGGGCAGAAGGGCCTGCGGGTCAACCACCTGCTCGCCGCCTGCGTCGACGAGTTCAGCGAGAACGAGGACCTGCCCAACACCACCAACCCCGACGACTGGGCCCGCATCTCCGGCAAGAAGGGCGAACGGATCGTCTACATCCGCACGCTCGTCTCCGGCAAGCAGGGCACCGAGGCCGGCCGTTCCATCGACACGGTCGCCAACACCGGTCAGTACCTGTAAACCGCTCGTCGCGGGCGGCCGGCACCACGCCGGCCGCCCGCGACGGCGCCGGTTCCGCCGTACGGGCGCCCGAACCACTTCGCGTGCCGCGTCGACCACAGATCTCCGGTGAACTCCACCTCGGGGGAGATATACCCGAGCACCACCGACGTCCCCCGCTCCGGTTGCCGGGTCTTTACCCTGACCTGGAACGGCCATGAGGACGCCGTCGCCCCGAAGCACACCCCGCCATCTCGTTCGAACCCCTCCTGAGCCCGTCCCCACAAGGCGAATCGGGTCACGATCCCGCCGCGCCTCGCAAGAGCACGGCGATCGCGCATTAGGCTCAGGTCTATGAGCGTGCGGCGGGTAATGGGAATCGAGACCGAATACGGCATTTCCGTGCCCGGTCAGCCGGGGGCCAACGCGATGGTGACCTCCTCACAGGTCGTCAACGCCTACCTCGCGGCATCGGCGGCCAAGGCCAGGCGGGCACGGTGGGACTTCGAGGAGGAGAACCCCCTGCGGGACGCCCGCGGGTTCGACCTCGCACGCGAGGTCGCCGACCCCACCCAGCTCACCGACGAGGATCTCGGGCTGGCCAACGTCATCCTCACGAACGGCGCGCGCCTCTACGTCGACCACGCGCACCCGGAGTACTCCACCCCCGAGTGCACCAACCCGCGCGACGCCGTGATCTGGGACAAGGCCGGAGAGCGCGTCATGGCCGACGCCGCCCGCCGCGCCGCCCAGGTGCCCGGCACCCAGCCCATCCAGCTGTACAAGAACAACACCGACAACAAGGGCGCCTCGTACGGCTGCCACGAGAACTACCTGATGAAGCGGGAGACCGCCTTCTCGGAGATCGTCCGCCACCTCACCCCGTTCTTCGTGACCCGCCAGGTCGTCTGCGGCGCCGGCCGCGTCGGCATCGGCGTCGACGGCCGCACCGACGGCTTCCAGATCAGCCAGCGCGCCGACTTCTTCGAGGTCGAGGTGGGCCTCGAGACGACTCTCAAGCGCCCCATCATCAACACGCGTGACGAACCTCACGCGGACCCGGAGAAGTACCGCAGGCTCCATGTCATCATCGGCGACGCCAACATGAGCGAGGTCTCCACCTTCCTCAAGCTCGGCACGACCGGCCTCGTGCTCGCCATGATCGAAGACGGCTTCCTCACCGTCGACCTGTCCGTCGACATGCCGGTAGCGACCCTGCGCGCCGTCTCCCACGACCCGTCCTGCAAACACCTGCTGACCCTTCGCGACGGCCGCAAGATGACCGCCGTGCAGCTGCAGATGGAGTACCTGGAGCAGTCCCGCAAGTACGTCGAGGACCGCTTCGGCGCCGACGTCGACGAGCCGACCACCGAGATCCTGGACCGCTGGGAGTCGGTCCTGCACCGCCTCGGCGAGGACCCCATGCAGCTGTCGAGCGAGCTCGACTGGGTCGCCAAGCTCGAACTGCTGGAGGGCTACCGCAGCCGCGACGGCCTCGACTGGTCCCACCCGCGTCTCCAACTGGTCGACCTGCAGTACTCCGACGTACGCCCGGACCGGGGCCTGTACAACCGCCTCGTCGCGCGCGGCCGCATGAAGCGCATCACCACCGACGCCGAGGTCGACGCCGCCATCGAGGACCCGCCCGAGGACACGCGCGCGTACTTCCGCGGCCGGTGCCTGCGGCAGTACGCCGACTCGGTGGCCGCGGCGTCGTGGGACTCCGTCATCTTCGACGTCCCGGGCCGCGAGTCGCTGCAGCGGGTGCCGACCCTGGAGCCGCTGAGGGGCACCAAGGCGCACGTGGGCGCCCTCCTGGACCGCTGCCGTACGGCCTCGGACCTGGTGACCGCCCTGACGGGGGAGTAGCGCCCAGAGGGCCCCAGAACGCGCCGGTCCGGCGGCCCGCTGTCGATCAATGCACAGTCGTGACCGGTATGACCGTTTCGCAGGGATCGCCGGTGGTGATAACGCCGTCATGAGACCGATCGCCGACCACGGTGGGACACGGTGAGTGATCCACTGGTTGTCGGCGGGCGACGATAGAGTCGAGGTCTCTCGGCAGGAGTGGAGGCGCAGCATGGCGACGAGGGACACCGGCGGGCAGCGGCAGACGACCCGGCGCGAGGAAGAGGTCGACGAGACCCAGACCGCCCCCAGCGAAGACGTCCAGGAACGCAACGAGAAGCTCACGGACGACGTCGACGCCATTCTGGACGAAATAGACGAGGTCCTCGAAGAGAACGCAGAGGAGTTCGTCAGGAGCTACGTCCAAAAAGGGGGAGAGTGACAGCAATTGTCCGGTTTACTCCCATCGCGGAAAGTGTGTCCGGACTGGGGCTTAGAAAAGAACGCAGCGGAGTACGGGCGTAACAAGCGTCGGGCCGACGGTCTCGCGCAGTACTGCAAGGAATGTTTCCGGCGTCGTTCCAAGGCGAGCTATCGCAAGCGGATGGCCGAACGCGGAAAGCAGGTGCGCGAGCGGCCGGAGGTGCCGGAAGGATTGCGTTACTGCCCCCAATGTGACGAGATCCGTCCCTTGTCGGCCTTTGGGAGTAACCGGTCGAAGAAAGATGGCCTCGCCACTTACTGTCGGCCCTGTCACAACCGTCTGACGGTCGCCAACAAGGTGAAGAATCACGGCAGCGAGAGGAGCTACCTCCTCAAGTATCGTTACGGTCTCACCGAAGATGAGGTAGCGGAGATCATCGACGGTCAGGCGAGCGTTTGTCTCATTTGCCTCCGCGCCCGCTCGTTGCATGTTGATCATGATCATGCGACAGGCGAGGTGCGGGGGTTGATCTGTTTCTCGTGTAACGGAGCCCTGGGGCAGTTCAGGGACGGTCCAGCGGTCATCCGCGAGGCGGTGGACTACCTGGAGCGAACATCCACTTCCGCGGGCCCGGCGGCGCGCCGTACGGCCCGCGGAAGAGGGACGAGCCATCGCGAGGCCCACCTTTTCCGGCGCTACGGGATCGGCGAGGACGAGATCGAGCGGCTGGTCGAGCAGCAGCGGGGTCGGTGTCCCGTCTGCCGCGTGGCGTCGCCGACGGTGGTCGACCACGACCACGTGAACGGCGGCGCGGTGCGTGGGATCCTCTGCGGGAATTGCAATAGTGGGATGGGGCAGCTCGATGACAACCCGTGGCTGCTACGGCGGGCGATCGAGTACCTCACCGGTGGGCTGTCGGGGCTGCGACGGGGGCCGGACGGGCGGTTCGAGGTGACCGTGGTGCGGCCTCGCCGCGACGGGCCGGTGATTGATCCCGGCTGGGAGATCGGGCAGGTCGGCGGGCATGACCTCGCCGTTCTCCACGCGTTCGCGCGTGACGACTCCGGGGACCCCTGGGAGTTCGACGTCGACGTGGCCGGCCCCGGGCCGATCGAGCCGCGCTTCGCCGTCCTCGACCTCTCCGACCCTCATGACGACGCTCCCAGGCCCGTCGAGCCGCCGCGTCCCGCGGAGTATGCCTTTCTCTGATCGGCCGGTTCGCATGCGATCACATCCATCCGCGTTCGGCCGGGTTCGCCGTGAGCGGACGGGGGAGGGATCATGACGCATGCACGCAACGGCGCGCTGACAGTAGGGTCTGATTAGCGGGGGCGATCGCGTCCGCTGTCAGTGGAAGGAGTCGTGTGACGTCGCAAGGTTCCGCGCCGGGGCGTCTGCCGGGTGCGTTCGCGAGCCAGAGCCCCTCGTCGTTCACCGAGTTCCTGGCGGTGCACTCGCCGAACATGCTGCCGGGGAACCGGGAGCTGCCGGCGGGCGTGTCCGCGGGTGAGCACTTCCCCCACGGCACGACGATCGTGTCGGTGACGTTCCCGGGCGGTGTGGTGATGGGCGGGGACCGGCGGGCGACCGCGGGCAACGTCATCGCGCAGCGTGACATCGAGAAGGTCTTCCGCGCCGACGAGTACTCCGCGATCGCGATCGCGGGCACGGCCGGCATCGGCCTGGAGGTCGTGCGGCTGTTCCAGGTCGAGCTGGAGCACTACGAGAAGATGGAGGGCCGCACGCTCTCGCTGGAGGGCAAGGCCAACCGGCTCGCGACGATGGTGCGCGGCAACCTCGGCATGGCGCTGCAGGGGCTCGTGGTGGTGCCGCTGTTCGCGGGCTATGACGAGGAGCGCGAGGCGGGCCGCATCTTCAGCTATGACGCGGCCGGCGGCCGTTACGAGGAGCACGAGTTCCACAGCATCGGCTCGGGCTCGGTGTTCGCGCGCGGCGCGCTGAAGAAGCTCTTCCGGTCCGATCTGTCGGAGGAGGAGGCGGTTCTCGCCTCGATCCACGCGTTGTACGACGCCGCCGACGACGACTCCGCGACGGGTGGCCCGGACCTGACGCGCCGGATCTTCCCGGTGATCTCGGTGGTCACGGCGGACGGTTACCGGCGGATGCCGGACGGCCGGGTCGGTGAGCTGGTGGAGTCGGTCGTGCAGGGGCGGATGAGCGCTCCCGGCGGCCCGCCCGCGCCGTTGCGATGACCAGCCGACCAATGACGATCGAGTAGTGAGGAACGCCACCGGTGTCCATGCCGTTCTACGTGTCGCCCGAACAGGCGATGAAGGACAAGGCCGACTACGCCCGCAAGGGCATCTCACGGGGCCGCAGCGTGGTCGTGCTGCAGTACGCCGACGGCATTCTGTTCGTGGCGGACAACCCGTCGCGGGCCCTGCACAAGATCAGTGAGATCTACGACCGGATCGCGTTCGCGGCGGTCGGCAAGTACAACGAGTTCGAGAATCTCCGGCAGCAGGGCGTGCGGTACGCCGACGTGAACGGCTACATGTACGACCGCCGTGACGTCACGGCGCGGGGTCTGGCCAACGCGTACGCGACGGCGCTGGGCACGGTCTTCACCGAGTCGAACAAGCCGTTCGAGGTGGAGATCGTGGTGGCCGAGGTGGGCGCGGACGTGGCGTCGGACCAGATCTACCGGCTGACGTTCGACGGTTCGGTCGCCGACGAGCAGGGTTATGTCGCGATGGGCGGTCAGGTCGACCAGGTGGCGTCGGCGCTGAAGGACCGGTTCGAGGAGGGTCTGCCGCTCGCGCGTGCGCTGGGGGTCGGGGTGCACGCGCTGGAGCAGCAGGACGCGGACCGGCATCTGGAGGCGGGTCAGCTGGAGGTGGCGGTGCTGGACCGCAACCGGGACCACCGGTTGTTCCGCAGGCTGCCGGCGGCGCGGATCAAGCAGTTGCTGGAAGAGGCGGAGCAGGCCGGCGGGGCGTCGGAGGGCGGCGCCTCCCAAGGCGACGAAGGCGACGCCGGCGAGTAAGGCCCTGGCGGCACCCGTCGTGATCATCCCAGGTCACGGCGGGTGCCGTCGTTTTTGATTTACAATGTAAAGGCGCCGGCCGGGGTCACGGTGGGCTCAAGGATGGGGTCATTCGTCCGATCCGCGGCCGGTTGTGGCGCTTTCGTGACCGGTACAGCCGGGCGTGATCTCTACCAACTGCGGTCCTCTGACACATAGCCTTGCGGTGTGGACAGGCGCATCTTCGGGTTGGAGAACGAGTACGGCGTTACGTGCACCTTCCGCGGGCAGCGGCGGTTGTCACCCGACGAGGTGGCCCGCTACCTGTTCCGCCGGGTGGTGTCGTGGGGCCGTAGCAGCAACGTGTTCCTGCGCAACGGGGCACGGCTGTACCTCGATGTCGGAAGTCATCCTGAGTACGCGACGCCCGAGTGTGACAGCGTCGATGAGCTCGTCGTGCACGACAAGGCGGGTGAGCGGATCCTCGAGGGTCTCCTCGTGGACGCCGAGCGGCGGCTGCGCGAGGAGGGGATCGCGGGGGACATCTATCTCTTCAAGAACAACACCGACTCGGCCGGCAACTCCTATGGCTGCCACGAGAACTACCTGGTGGGACGGCACGGCGAGTTCGGCCGGCTGGCCGATGTGCTGATCCCGTTCCTGGTGACACGGCAGATCATCTGCGGCGCCGGCAAGGTGCTGCAGACGCCGCGCGGCGCGGTGTACTGCGTGAGCCAGCGCGCGGAGCACATCTGGGAGGGCGTGTCGTCGGCGACGACGCGGTCGCGGCCGATCATCAACACGCGGGACGAGCCGCACGCGGACGCGGAGCGGTTCCGGCGGCTGCACGTGATCGTCGGCGACTCGAACATGAGCGAGACGACGATGCTGCTCAAGGTCGGGGCGACCGACCTGGTGCTGCGCATGGTCGAGGCCGGTGTGGTGATGCGCGACCTGACGCTGGAGAACCCCATCCGGGCGATCCGCGAGGTCAGCCACGACATGACCGGGCGGCGCAAGGTCCGGCTGGCGAACGGACGGGAGGCCAGTTCGCTGGAGATCCAGTCGGAGTACCTCGACAAGGCGCGTGACTTCGTGGACCGGCGCGGCGCGGACCCGGTGGTGCTGCGCGTGCTGGACCTGTGGGAGCGGACCCTGCGCGCCGTGGAGACGGGCGATCTGGACCTGGTGGCGCGGGAGATCGACTGGGTGACGAAGTACCAGCTGATCGAGCGGTACCGGCGGAAGTACGACCTGCCGCTGAGCTCGCCCCGGGTGGCGCAGCTGGACCTGGCGTACCACGACGTGCACCGCGGGCGCGGCCTGTACTACCTGCTGGAGCGGCGCGGGTCGGTGGACCGGGTGGCGCGGGATCTGGCGATCTTCGAGGCGAAGTCGGTGCCACCGCAGACGACCCGTGCGCGGCTGCGCGGGGAGTTCATCCGGCGGGCGCAGGAGAAACGCCGGGACTTCACGGTGGACTGGGTGCACCTGAAACTGAACGATCAGGCCCAGCGCACAGTGCTGTGCAAGGACCCGTTCCGCTCGGTGGACGACCGTGTCGACAAGTTGATCGCGGGAATGTGACCGCGTTCTCACGCTACCTTTAGGTGCCTGCTACAAGGTTGGGTGCGTTCGTGCTGTCGTCATGCCCGCGAAACGGTGGAGAAGATGTCTGAAGTCGAAGGCCGCGAGGAAACGGAGACCGAGGGGACCGAGGAGGAGCCCCAGCAGGACGCCCGGCCGAAGGTGACGATGCCGCAGGCCCGGGACATCAGCCGTAGCGAGTTCACTCCGCACGCGCTCGGTTCCAAGAACCGCTCGGCGCCGCGCAAGGGGACGCGCAAGGCCGCCAAGCGGCGTCAGATCATCTACTCGGTGGCGGGCGCGGTCGTGGTGCTGGCGCTCATCGGCGCGGGCATCTGGTGGGAGACGAGGCCGGCGCCGTCGGTGAAGTTCAAGGGCGCGTTCGGCAAGGCGCCGTCGGTGTCGGTGCCCAAGGCCAAGCCGGCGGTCAAGCAGAGCGTCAAGGAGCTGATCCACGGCTCCGGGCCGAAGATCAGCACCAACGACTTCGTCGTCGCGCACCTGGTGGCCTACCAGTGGGCGGCCAAGCCCCAGAAGACCCATGAGCCGCTGCTGGACACCTTCAAGCAGAACAAGCCGGCCGCGAACACAGCGAGCCAGCTGACCGGGCTGCCGGCGCTGGACAAGGAGATCGTGGGCCGTACGCCGGGCACGCGGCTGGAGCTGACCCTGCCGTACAAGGTGGTCGGCGACCAGGTCGCGCAGGCGCTGAAGCTGGGTGCCGGCGATGACCTGGTGCTGTCGGTCGACGTGCTGAAGGCCTACGGCAAGACGGCGTCGGTGCAGGGCACGCAGCAGAAGATCGACGCGAAGTTCCCGCAGGTCACGCCGGGCGCGCCGGGCCAGGCGCCGACGGTGAAGATCCCGTCGGGTTCGGCGCCGAAGAAGCTGGAGGTCCAGACGCTGATCGAGGGCACCGGCAAGGCGGTCGCCAAGGGTCAGACGCTGGTCGGTCAGTACGACGGTGTGCTGTGGCGCACCGGCAAGGAGTTCGACTCCAGCTACAAGCACGGCGCTCCGGCCGGATTCCCGATCGGCGTCGGGCAGGTGATCCCGGGCTGGGACAAGGCGCTGGTGGGCAAGAAGATCGGCAGCCGGATGCTGGTGATCGTCCCGCCGAAGGAGGGCTACGGCTCGACCGGGTCGCCACAGGCGGGCATCAAGGGCACCGACACCCTCGTGTTCGTTGTCGATATTCTCGACGCGATCTGATCACCCGGTCGCTGGAGGTCGGCGTATGCGGCGTGCCGCCCCGTGGGTCGTGCTGGCCCTCCTCGCCTCGTGCGTTGTCGCGTGCAGCGGTGGAGGGCCGCCCGACGGGGTGAAGGTGGCCGGAGCGGTCGGCCGGCAGCCGGCGGTGACGATCCCGGGGTCGGCGCCCGGCGGCAAGCTGGGCGTCAAGACCCTGCATTCGGGCAAGGGCGCCAAGGTGGCGGCCGGCGACCTGGTCGCGGCGAACTACGTCGGGTACCGCTGGAACGGCGGTGACCACAAGCTGATCGCCAGCAGTTACGACTCGGGCCGCCCGGCGATGTTCCCGTACGGGCACCTGGTGCCGGGGCTGAACCGGGCGCTGGCCGGGCAGCGCCCGGGCGGCCGGGTGGTGGCGGTGATCCCGCCGGGACAGGGGTACGGCTCGCAGGGCTACGCGGCGCTGCAGATCGGCGGAAACGACTCGCTGGTGTTCGTGCTGGACGTGCTGGCCGTCTACCCCAACGGCGCGTCCGCGCACGGCACGCCGGAGCAGCAGACCGAGGCGGGCCTGCCGCGGGTGACGACGGGCGCGGTGCCGTCGATGACGATTCCGTCGGCGCGCCCGCCGGCGAAGCTGACCGTGCGCACGATCGTGCGGGGCACGGGCCGGCCGGTGGAGGCCAAGCAGGTCGTGGTCTATCACGATCTGGGCCAGATCTGGCGTGGCCGCAAGACGTTCGAGTCCTCGCGCGGCCGTGGCCATCCGGACTCGGTGGTGGTCGGCGCCCGGCAGATGATCGACGGGTGGGACCGCGCGGTCGTCGGCAAACCGGTGGGCAGCCGGGTGCTGGTGGTGGTGCCGCCGAGCGCGGGGTACGGCGCGAAGGGTCATTCGGCGTCGGGTATCACGCGCAGCGACACGCTGGCGTTCGTGATCGACATCATCGCCGCGTACTGACCCGCGGCGCGCTCCCTGCCGCGCTTCCTGCTGCGCTTCCTACAATCGGGCGCGTGAGCGATGTGGAGGCCATCACGGCCCTGGGTGATCCGGTACGGCGGCGGGTGTACGACTACGTGGTCGCCCAGGATCACGAGGTGGGGCGGGCCGAGGCCGCCGACGCGGCCGGGATCCAGCGGACGCTGGCGGCGTTCCATCTCGACCGGCTGGCCGACGCGGGCCTGCTCGACGTGGTGTTCCGCCGTCCGCCCGGCCGGTCCGGCCCGGGGGCGGGCCGGCCCGCCAAGCTCTACCGGCGCTCCGCGGTCGATCACGTCGTGAGCCTGCCGCCGCGTGACTACGGCACGCCGGCGGCGCTGCTCGCGGAGGTCGTGGAGTCGCTGGGGGCCGAGGGCGACCTGGAGCGGGTGGCGCGGCGTCACGGCCGTACGGCGGGGGAGTCGGCGGAGGGCGGCGTCGAGGAGGTGCTGGCCCGGCAGGGCTACGAGCCGTACCGGGCGGATGGCGCGGCCGGGGTGGTCCGGATGCGCAACTGCCCGTTCCACGCGGTGGCCCGGGAGTTCCCGCCGCTGGTCTGCGGCATGAACCTCGCCCTGGTGGAAGGCCTGCTCGAAGGCATGGGGGAGACGGAGCTGCGGGCACGGATGCGGGCACGGCCGGGGGAGTGCTGTGTGGAGATCACTTCTAAAAATAATGATGATTGACAATAGAGCGCCGCAGATGATCTGCTGTCGCCCATGACGGATCATCACCTCGCACAGCTCAACGTCGGACGCCTGCGTCATCCCCTCGACACCGCTGAGGCGGCCGGCTTCGTGACCGGCCTCGAGCCGATCAACGCCCTGGCCGACAACTCACCGGGCTTCGTGTGGCGCCTAGTCGACGAGGAGGGCCGAGACGCGACGGCGATCCGCCCGTACGGCGACGACATGATCGTCAACCTGTCGGTGTGGGAGTCGTTCCAGGCCCTGTGGGACTTCACGTACCGCTCGGACCACCTGGAGTACATCCGGCGCCGCCGCGAGTGGTTCACGCGGATGGCGGAGCCGTTCACGGTGCTGTGGTGGGTACCGGCGGGCCACCTGCCGTCGGTGGAGGAGGCCCTGTCCCGCCTGACCCGCCTGCGCGAGGCGGGCCCGGCCCCGGAGGCCTTCACCTTCCGCCACCGGTACGAGCCGGACGGCGCCCTCGCCGCTACGGGATCTGCGACGTGAACCCACCGGCGCTCGACCGCCGGCGGGGAGCCCCTGACTCGCCTGTGCGACGTGGCCCGGCCTCAGGGACGTGCACCCTTCGCCGCCACGTGATCTACAACGTAAAGGCGCCGGGCCGGGCCCATTCGCCCGATCCGGCAAGGTCCCGGCCGGACGTTCGAGGCCGGTCGGCTCAGCCGAGCAGGGCGGCGGCGTGGCGTCCGGCGGCGGCGGCGGTCAGGAAGCCGGCGAGGTCCTCATCCAGCCCCCGGCCCATCGTCGACAGGCGTACCGGCGACGCGCGCAGCGCCTCCTCCAGCCCGTCGACCGGCACGCTGACCAGCTCATGGCGTTCGCCGAGCGGTGCGGCGTCGGCGGCCACGCGCGCGCCGAACTCGCCCGGCAGCTCCGGCACCACCACCTGGGCCCGTGTGAGCGCCACCCGGCCGTAGGCGGTCAGGCTGTGGTGGGAGACCCCCTGGTGGCGTTCGCGGGCGTCGGCCTCGCTGACCCGCAACGAGGCGATCGGCCGGCCGTCGAGCACGCCCGCGGCGTTCACCGCCTCGCCGGCCGACACGCCCGAGAATCCCCAGCGCGTGCCGGTGCCGAGGTTGCCCGGTCCCTGCGCGACGACCGCGACCTCCGCCTCCAGCACGAGGCGTGCGGCCAGCAGCCCGGTGTGCAGGGTCACCGCCTCCAGGTCGCCGCCGAAGGCCTGCCCGGTGGTGACGACCGCGGCCAGGGCTCCGGCCTCGCGCAGGGCCGCGGCCGCGCGGGAGAACCACGACGGCAGCGCGCCGCCGTCCGGCATCACGTAGACGACACGCGTGCCCGGCCGGTCGCGGTGCAGACCCGCGACGATCGCCGGCAGCGCCGAGTGCAGGTCGGCGACGATCACCGGCATCCCGTCGACCGAGTCGGCCTCGCGGAGCAGCTCGTGGTGCGGGGAGTCCTGCTCGTCGGCGCCGAGCACGGTCGCCTGCAGCGGCGTGTAGCGGGCCTTGACGAGATGGCCCGGGCCCGAGGGATCTGGCGGAAAACGGTCCGGTAGGGCCACCACCATGGCGTACCCTCCGGTGCCAAGCCCCATGGCGAGCGCCGTAGTGTTGAGCAGCACCGCGTCGCCCACCTGGGGCGATCCCACCAGTGCCGGGTAGGCCAGCGCGCGGGCCGCGCCGTCGTGGTCGATCTCCACGTCGAGTTCCACCGCGCCGGGCCACTCCCGGCGTATGTTGACAACCGTGCCTTTGCGCCATCGGATCACCCGCCAACGGTAGCGTCGGAGGCCACGGGGACGGGTCCAAAGGAGTGCCGATGTCGCGCCGCAAGACCGAGCGGTTGCTCAATCTCGTGGTGTGCCTGCTGGCCACCCGCAGATATCTCACCGCGGAGCAGATCCGCCAGGCCGTGCCGGGCTATCCCGACGGCTCCGAGGCGTTCAAGCGCATGTTCGAACGCGACAAGGAGGAGCTGCGAGAGCTCGGCGTCCCGCTGGAGACCGGCAGCGAGGGCGAGGAGGACACCGGCTACCGCATCCAGCGCCAGGCGTACGAGCTGCCGGAGATCCAGCTGGAGCCCGACGAGGCCGCGGTGCTGGGCCTGGCCGCGCGGGTGTGGCAGCGCGCCAGCCTCGCCGAGGCGGCCTCCGGGGCGCTGCTGAAGCTGCGCGCCGCCGGCGTGGACACCGCCGAGGCCGCCTCTCTGGGCATCGAGCCGCGGGTCGACACGCACGAGCCGGCGTTCCCCGCTCTGTGGCGCGCCGTACGGGACCGCCGGCCGGTCGCCTTCGACTACCAGGGGATCGGGCGCAGCGCGCCACAGCGGCGTCACCTGGAGCCGTGGGGAGTGGTGAGCCGCCGCGGCCGCTGGTACGTCGCGGGTCACGACCGTGACCGCGGGCAGGTGCGGGTGTTCCGCCTCAGCCGCATCCTCGGCGTCGTCTCCGGCGACGGGTCGGCCGGCGAGGTCGTGGTGCCGGACGGCGTCGACGTCCGGGAGATCGTGGCCGCCAGCAGCACTCCGGCACCGGACCGCCGCAGCGCCACGGTGCGGCTGCGTCAGGGTGCCGCCCACGGCATCCGCCGGTGGGCCGCGGACGTACGGCCCGACGAGGGCGAGTGGGACCGCGCCGAACTGGGCTTCGCCGACGTCGACCGGCTCGTGGACTACCTGGCCGGGTTCGCCGACGACGTGGTCGTCATCGGCCCGCCCGACGTACGCGACGCGATGATTCAGCACCTTAAGGCGGTTTTGGCATGAGCGAACGCGGTGAGCGAATCGAGAACACGGCGTTCTGGACCGCTCCTCCGACGAAGGAGGGCTCATGAGCTCCGCGGATCGTCTTACGCGTCTGCTCGCGCTCGTCCCGTACGTCGTCTCGCGCAGCTCGGTCAGCGTCGCCGAGGCCGCCGCGGCGTTCGAGGTCAGCGAGAAGCAGCTCATCGACGACCTGAACCTCTTGTGGTGCGTCGAGCTGCGCGCGCCCGACCCGTACTGCCCCATCGACCTGTCCTACGAGGGCGGTGAGATCGTCGTCAGCGAGGCCGAGTCGATCAGCCGCCCGCTGCGGCTCGACGTGGACGAGGCCGCGGCGCTGCTCATCGCGCTGCGCACGCTCGCCGAGATCCCCGAGCACGGCGACGCGCTCAGCCGCGTCATCGCCAAGCTGGAGGTCGCCGCCGGCAACGCCGCGCAGCCGAGCAGCCAGGTGTCGGTGCAGGTGGAGGTGCGCCCGGACATCCTCCTCCAGGTGCGCGCCGGGCTAGACGAGGGCCGCCGGCTGCGGATGACCTACTACGTGCCGGGGCGCGACGAGAACACCGAACGCGACGTCGACCCCATGCGCCTGCTCCTGGTGGACGGCTGGTCCTACCTGGAGGGCTGGTGCCGCCGGGCCGAGGCGGTGCGCCTGTTCCGGCTCGACCGCATCGTCGAGCTGGAGGTCCTCGACGTCGCCGCGCGGATCCCGGAGGAGGCCGAGCCGGTCGACGTCGACCGCGGCCTGTTCCGGCCGTCACCCGACGACACCAAGGTGATCATCGAGCTGACGCCGTCCGGGCGCTGGGTCGCCGACCACTACCCCTGCGAGAGCGTCACCGAGCTGGGGGAGGGCCGGCTGCGCGTCGAGCTGCGCACTCGCGACACGCGGTGGGTCCGCCGCCTGGCGCTGCGGCTGGCCGGCGACGGCGCCATCGTCGCCCCCGCCGACCTGGCCGAGAGCGTCCGTGACGACGCCGAACGCGCCCTCGATCAGTACGCCTGACCGGGCCTGCCCGGGACTCGCCGCGGGCGGGGCCCGCTACGGGGCGTGTAGTCTCGGGCCCGTGCCGTGGGTGATGTTGTTCATCGGACTGACCTTCGCCGGGCTGGTCGTGATCGCCGTCTGCGCGATCAAGGTTTTCCTCGCCGTTCGCGATCTCGGCCGTGAAATCCAGCACACCAGGGGGCGTCTCGCGCCAAAACATTCGGCGCTGCGCACCGCGGCGCGCCGTTTGGAAGAAACGGGGTAGTGAGCCACCCGGCCGGACGGCGTACGATCAGGGGAGAACCGGCCACTGCTGAAGAGGACTGTCATGGATCTTGGCCCGTGGGAGATCGCGATCATCGCGGTCGTCATTCTGGTGCTGTTCGGCTCGGCGAAGTTGCCTCAGGCGGCGCGTTCGCTCGGGCGTTCGATGCGCATCTTCAAGTCCGAGACCAAGGGTCTGATCGGCGACGATGACGAGAAGCAGAACACGTCGCAGGACGCTCGCTCGGAGGCCGCGCGGTTGCGTGCCGAGGCCGCGCGTCTCGAGGCGCAGGCCGGTCCGCAGGAGCTGAAGGCCCCGGCGGACGACGCCGTGAGAGAAGGCGTTCCGGTACGCCAGACGGAGCACGGCAAGTAATCCTGACGAGCCGGAGCACACAATCACATGTCGGCGATGAAGTCCCTGCGGCGTGCCTCCCGAACGCCGAACCCGGATGGGCGCATGCCGCTCATGGAGCACATCCGTGAGCTGCGCAACCGGATCCTCAAGGCGCTACTCGGGATCGTCGCGGGGGGCATCGTCGGCTGGATCTTCTACGATCCGATCTGGCGGGTCCTCCAGCATCCGTACTGCAAGATCCCGCAGGCCCACCGCCTCAACGGGCAGTGCGCGCTGACCACGACCGGGATCCTCGACCCGTTCGTGCTGCGGATCAAGATCTGCCTGATCATCGGATTGGTGCTCGCCTCGCCGATCTGGCTCTACCAGCTCTGGGCGTTCGTGGCACCCGGGCTCTACCAGCGGGAGCGGCGCTGGACGTACGTCTTCATGGGCGGAGCGATCCCGCTGTTCGCGGCGGGCGCGTTCCTGGCCTACGAGACGCTCGACAAGGGCCTGGGCATCCTGCTCGGCTTCACGCCGGACCACGTCGTCCCGATCGTGACGATCACCAGCTATCTCGGCTACGCCGTCGCGATGCTGCTGATCTTCGGGGCGACGTTCGAACTGCCCCTGTTCGTCGTCATCCTGAACTTCGCGGGTGTGCTGACGCACGCGCGGATCAAGAAGTGGCGGCGCACTCTCGTCTTCGGCATCTTCGTGTTCGCCGCGGTCGCCACGCCGAGCCAGGACCCGTTCACGATGCTGGCGCTGGCCCTGCCGACCGTCGTGCTGTTCGAGGTCGCCGAGGTGATCGCCTACGTCCACGACCGGCGCAAGGCCGCCCGGCCCGACCCGTACGCCCACCTGTCCGACGACGAGGCCTCCCCGCTGGACATGAGCGACCTGGACGAGGTGGAGGACCTGGAGGACACCCCGCGCTCCTAGGGCGCGCATCGGGTTGCCGCCGCTTGATTGTCTAGCGATGCTAGGATCGAGTCGTGTCGGTACAGGAACGTAAGGAGCGCGAACGGGCGGCCCGCGAACGCCTCATCCTGGCGACGGCCCGCGAGATCGCCGAGCAACAGGGCTGGGACGCGGTCACCACCCGCCGGCTGGCCGAGCGCATCGAATACAGCCAGCCCGTCCTCTACAGCCATTTCCGCGGTAAGCGGGAGATCATCGGCGCCGTCGCCCTCGAAGGCGCCACCGAGATGGCCGCGACGCTGCGGGCCGCGGCCGCCGCCGCGGACGGACCTCGCGCCCGGGTCACCGCCCTCGCCCGCGCCTACCTCGAATTCGCCGCACGCAACCCGGCGGTCTACGACGCCATCTTTCAGCTCGACGGCGGCCTGGCCTTCGCGCACGAGGACACCCCGCAACCGCTGAAGGACGCCTTCGCCGCCCTGCTGGAAAGCCTCGGCGAGGTCGCCGGGGACGGCGTCCACCCGGGGCTGTTCACCGAGTTGTTCTGGGCGGGCCTGCACGGGCTGGCCACCCTGACCCGGGCGGGACGGCTGCCGCCGCAGGACACCGAGCCGAGGGTGGAGTTGCTGGTGGACCGGCTCGCCGTACTCTGAGGCACCGTCCCGACGCGCACACGGCCGGGGCCCGCGGGCCCCGCTGCCCGTCCGCGGCATCGCTTCCGGTCACTCGCGCCCACACGGCGTAGCCGCAGATCGCCGGGCCCTCCCCAGACGGACACCCGCCCGGAAGCCGCATGCTCATCGATCACGGCCCGACACGCGCCCCAGCCCGGAGGCTGATGATCGTCGGGGCGTGCCGCGTCCCACCCCCGGCTTTCCGTAGGCTTGGACCATGACCACCCCCGCGGAGCGCTATGCCGCGAGCCGTCGGCGTATGGCGGGCTACACGCCGGCGCTGACGGACTTCCAGAGCCTCTACGACTTCGACCTCGACTTCTTCCAGGTCGACGCGTGCCGTGCGCTGGAGAACGGCCATGGCGTCCTCGTCGCCGCCCCGACCGGGTCCGGTAAGACCGTCGTCGGAGAGTTCGCCGTCCACCTGGCCCTGGCCAACGGGCAGAAGTGCTTCTACACCACGCCAATCAAGGCGCTGTCGAACCAGAAGTACGCCGACCTGGTGCGCCGCTACGGCACCGATAAGGTCGGCCTGCTCACCGGCGACAACACCATCAACGGGGAGGCCCCGATCGTCGTCATGACGACCGAGGTGCTCCGCAACATGCTCTACGCCTCCTCCCCGACGCTGTCGGGGCTCGCCTACGTCGTCATGGACGAGGTGCACTACCTGGCCGACCGGTTCCGCGGCGCGGTCTGGGAAGAAGTGATCATCCACCTGCCCGACTCCGTGCGCCTCGCGGCCCTGTCGGCGACGGTGAGCAACGCCGAGGAGTTCGGCGAGTGGCTCCAGGAGGTGCGCGGCGACACCACCGTGATCGTCGACGAGCACCGGCCGGTGCCGCTGTGGCAGCACATGCTGGCCGGCAACCGGCTGTACGACCTGTTCGTCGATGACGAACACACCAAGGTCAACCCGGCGCTGCGCCGCTTCGCGCTGGACGACCTGCGGCGCACGAAGGTCAACCAGGGACGCCGCAGCGGCCGTCGCCGGGAGGCACGCCCGCAGCGGTTCCGGCCGCCGGCCCGCTCGGACGTGATCGACCGCCTCGACCGGGCCGGGCTGCTGCCCGCGATCACCTTCATCTTCAGCCGCGCGGGCTGCGACGCCGCCGTCGAGCAGTGCATGTACGCCGGGTTGCGGCTGACCTCCATGGAAGAGGCCGAGGAGATCCGGGCCCACGTCGAGGAACGCGTCGCCGACATCCCGCGGGAGGACCTGGACGTCCTCGGCTACCGCACCTGGCTGGCCGCCCTCGAACGCGGCCTGGCCGCCCACCACGCCGGGATGCTGCCGACGTTCAAGGAGATCGTCGAGGAGCTGTTCACCGAGGGGCTCATCAAGGCGGTCTTCGCCACCGAGACGCTCGCGCTCGGCATCAACATGCCGGCCCGCACGGTCGTCATCGAACGCCTCGTCAAGTGGAACGGCGAGACGCACGCCGACCTGACGCCGGGAGAGTACACCCAGCTCACCGGCCGGGCGGGGCGGCGCGGCATCGACGTCGAAGGGCACGCCGTCGTGCTGTGGACCCCCGGCGTGGACCCCGGCTCGGTGGCCGGCCTGGCCGGCACCCGCACCTACCCGCTCAACTCCAGCTTCCGCCCGTCGTACAACATGGCCGTCAACCTCGTCGGCCAGTTCGGCCGTGAGCGGGCCCGTACGCTCCTGGAGGAGTCCTTCGCACAGTTCCAGGCCGACCGGGCCGTCGTGGGCCTCGCACGGCAGCTACGGCGCAACGAGGAGGCACTGGAGGGCTACCTGGAGGCCGCCACGTGCCATCTCGGCGACTTCATGGAGTACGCCCGGCTGCGGCGGCGGCTGTCGGACCGGGAGAAGGAGATCGCGCGGGCGCGGTCGGGCGCGCAGCGTGCCGATGCGGCGCGGTCCCTGGAGCGGCTGCGGCCCGGCGACGTCATCGTCGTGCCGAACGGCCGGTGGGCCGGGTTCGCGCTCGTGCTCGAACCCGGTGCCGCCAAGCGCGTCGACGACCCGTCACCGCTCGTGCTGACCGTCAACCGGCAGGTCAAGCAGCTGGCGCTGATGGACTTCCGCGGCCCGGTCGAGCCGGTTGAGCGGGTCCGCATCCCCGCGTCGTTCAGCCGCAAGTCGCCCCAGCACCGCCGTGACCTGGCCTCCACGCTGCGCACCAAGACCGCCGGGCTCGACGCGCCGCGCCCGGCCAGGCGGCCCGAGCCGGCCGGTGAGGACCCGGAGATCAAGGAGTTGCGCCGGCGGCTGCGCGAACACCCCTGTCACGGCTGCGCCGAGCGCGAGGACCACGCCCGGTGGGCCGAACGCTACTTCCGGCTCGAACGCGAGACCGCCGACCTGCGCCGCCGCGTCGAGGGCCGCTCCCAGGTGATCGCCCGGACGTTCGACCGGGTGTGCGCGGTCCTTCAGCAGCTCGGCTACCTGGAGGACGAACGCGTCACCGACGCCGGACGGCGGCTGGGCCGTCTCTACAGCGAGTCGGACCTGCTCACCGCCGAATGCCTGCGCGAGAACGTCTGGGAGGGCCTGGACGCCGCCGAGCTCGCCGCGACTGTGTCCGCGCTCGTCTACGAGTCCCGCACCGACGACCCCAAGGCCCCGCGGATCCCGGCCGGCCCGGTCGGCGAGGCGCTGGCGAACATGGTGAGCCTGGCAGAGGACCTCCGCGAAGTCGAACGCGACCACCGCGTGGCGTTCCTGCGCGACCCGGACATGGGCTTCGTGTGGGCCGCCTACCGGTGGGCCCGCGGCCATCAGCTCGACGCGGTGCTCAGCGAGACGGACCTGACCGCGGGTGACTTCGTCCGCTGGGTGAAGCAACTGCTCGACCTGCTGGGCCAGATCGCCGAGGCGGCCCCGCGCGACAGCGGCATCCGAGGGACGGCGGGCAAGGCGATGGACGCGATGCGCCGCGGCGTCGTCGCCTACTCCTCCGTCGCCTGACCGCCCCGCGGGCGCCGTCCGCCGCTCAGAACTCGTCCTCGGCCTCGGCGACCTCGCGCAGGGCGCCGGGGTTCAGGATGAGGATCCGCATGCGCTGGGTGACGACCACGCCGTCCTTGCGCCACACCGTCAGGGCGCGGGCGACCGTCTCGCGGGCCCGGCCGATCATCGTGGCCAGCTCGTGCTGGGTCAGCGGCAGCGGCAGCGCCACGGCGCCGTCCGGGCCCGGCACGCCGTAGCGCTCGGCCAGGTCGAGCAGCAGCAGCGCGAGCAGCTTCGGGCCGCTCGTGCCGACCTGGGAGGTCATGCGGCGGTCGGCGTCGTCCATGCGGCCGACCATCACACGCGCCAGCACCTGCGCGGCGTGCGCGTGGCCGTTGAGGAAGTTCGCGAACTGCTCGGCCGGGACCGCGAGCGCACGGACCCGGTTGAGGGCCTTGACGTTCGCCGAGCGCGGCCGTCCGTTCAGCCAGCCGCTCTCGCCGATCGTGTCGGCCGGTCCGCGGATCGCCAGCATGACCTCGTGCCCGTCGGCCCGCCCGGCCGTCACCTTGACCCACCCGTCCAAGATGACCAGGACGTGGTCGGGGTCGGCGCCCTGACTGCACAAGAGCGTGCCGGCGGCATACTCACGAGTCCGACCGGCCGCGCGCAACGCGGTCCGTTCGGACTCGTTCAGTGCCTGCCAAAAACCTTGTCTGTTCGCGAGGGTCTCCTGCACCAGGTTCCCGTCTGCCCGTCCCGGCAGAGGTTCGCTATTGAACCTCATTTCTTACAGTGGACCTAATGAAGGGGAACGCTGTCTAGAGGCCGGCACCCGATGCATGGGGAGTGGGGCGGTTTTTCCATGACCCGGATGCCGGCCGGTCTGTGATGGCCTAATGGCCAAGGGCCATCGCCTCCGCCGCGACGCTCCAGCCGAGCACGCCGATGCCCGCGGCGTACGCCCACGTCAGCGCCTGCTGCGTGAGCGTCTCGCGATGGCGTACGGCGGCGGTCAGCCGTTGCAGCTGCAGCACGGCCGGGGCGCACAGCTCCGGCGCGTCGCCCGGGATCTCGGCGATGAAGCGATAGAACCGCTCCTGCGCGAACGACATGAGGAGGTTCGCGCGGAGGAGGAGGGCGACGGTCACCGTCCCGGCGGCGAGCACCGGCGCCAGCGCCAGGAGGAGGACGCCGCCGTACGGGGCCCCGCTCGCCGCCCGGATCGTGTCGGCCTGCACGACCAGGCCCATGGCGCCCGTCGCGACGATCCATCCCGCGAGGGCGGTGGCGTGGTTGGAGCGTCGCACCATCCCGAACATCGCGCTCACGCCGCCGAACGCCGCTCCGTCATCCCCGGGGGACGGCGGAGTTCGCCTGCTGAGGATCGTCGTCATGGCCGCCTCTCAGTGATCCCCGTCGCGCAACTTTCACTGCGCCTCTCAGTGAAATGAAAACTCCGCGCGGTCGGAAACACTGCGCCATATGACGCAATCAGCGCATTAGTCGTCCGACGTTTTCACGGCGGCCAGCAATCGGTTGACCGGACCTTCGAGGCTCCACCGGTCCGTGAGCTCCACCAGGCGTTCCGGTGAGCGCGGCGTGCGCGGCACCCGCGCGTCGATGTCCGGAATGGGGATATCGGTGACCACCCGTACGACCATTTCCGCGGAACGGAGGTAGTCGCGCGCCTTCTCCAGCTTCAGGCGGCTACCCGCCGGAAAACCGGACGTTTCGCCCATATCGAGCGCCTTTTCGATGCCCTCCAGCGAACCGAATCTCGTGATCAACGCGGCGGCCGTCTTGTCGCCGACGCCGGGCACGCCCGGCAGCCCGTCGCTGGGGTCGCCGCGCAGCGTCGCGAAGTCGGCGTAGGCCCGCCCCGGCACGCCGTACTTGGCGGTGACCTCGGCCTCGCCGACGACCTGCAGCGCCTTGATGCCGCGCGCGGTGTAGAGCACGCGCACCGGCTTGTCGTCGCGGACCAGCTGGAACAGGTCGCGGTCGCCGGTCACGACGTCCACCTCGCCCGGCTCGGCGGTGGCGAGCGTGCCGATGACGTCGTCGGCCTCGTACCCCGCGGCGCCCACCTTGGCGATGCCGAACGCCTCGAGCACCTCCTCGATGACCGGGACCTGCGCGCCGAGCGCGGGCGGCGTCTGGTCGCCGCCGTCGGGCCCGACCCGGTGCAGCTTGTACGACGGCAGGGCATCGACCCGGAACCGCGGACGCCAGTCGGCGTCCATGCAGGCCACCACCGAGTGCGGCGACCGATCCCGGACGAGCCGGGCGATCATGTCGAGCAGCCCGCGGATCGCGTTGACGGGCGTGCCGTCGGAATTGGTCACCGACTCCGGTACGCCGTAGAAGGCGCGGAAGTACAGCGACGGCGTGTCAAGCAGCATGAGTCCACCCACGCCTCCATCTTGGCAGCCTCCACCGACAGGAGCGGCCGGGTCAGTCGACCCGGTCGAGCTGCGGCTCGGGCACGCCGACCGAACGGGCGTACGCCGCCACCTCGGCCCGCCGGGCCCCGTCCCCGCGTGGATAGCGGAAGACGCGCCCGGCGAAGACGACGAACGCCTCCGCCGCGGTGTTGAAGTCGGCGTACCAGCCGCCCGCCGGCTCCAGGCACGCGGCGAGCGCCTCGGCGAGGCGCCCGGCGTCGTCCTCGGGCGCCGCGAACTCCAGAATGGTCCACCGGAGCGACTGCCCGGACTCCGGCTCCGGGGCCGGGCCCCGCTCGATCCTCCTCACCTGGAGGGGGACGCCGCTCAGCACGCCGCCCTCCCGCGGGCTCTCCGCGACCAGCACGCCCGTCAGCATCCGTTCCACGCGATCCATGATGCCCGCGGCCTCCGGCGGACCGTCAGCGCCCGGACGCCCTCGCGTCGTCGAGGAACGGCGCCAGTAGCTCGGCGGTGACCGTGCGCAGCCGGTCGCGCAGCGCGGGGTCGTAGGTCCCCTCGTGGGCACGGGCCTCGTCCACGCCGTCGAAGTAGCGTCCGCCGGTCGCGCCGGCCGGCCCCGTCGCGAGGTTCATCACCGCCCGCACGCCGCCGGCGATCGTCGACATCGGCGGCATCATCGACTCCCGGACCATGCGGGTGTTCATCATCGACGCCGGGTGCAGGCAGGTGACGGCGACCGGACGCCCGGCGAGCTCCTCGGCGACGGAGAAGGTGAACGCGGCGAGCGCGAACTTCCTGCGGAAGTACGCCTGCGCACCCGAGTAGTGCCTCTCCAGCCCCAGGTCGGTCAGGTCGACCGGTGCCTGCCCGACCGAGCCGACGTTGACGACCCGTGCGGGCGCGCCCGCCTCGAGCGCGGGCAACAGCCGCCGGGTGAGCAGTACCGGCGCGAGGTA
Source organism: Actinoallomurus iriomotensis (assembly GCF_030269445.1). Lineage (GTDB taxonomy): Bacteria > Actinomycetota > Actinomycetes > Streptosporangiales > Streptosporangiaceae > Actinoallomurus > Actinoallomurus iriomotensis. The sequence goes on along the minus strand of NZ_BSTJ01000005.1, from coordinate 426,256 downwards.
GTTGACCGCGAACCGCAGTTCGTGGCCGTCCTCGCTGAGCCTCCTGCGGCGGTACGGCGGCCGGCCGGCGCCCACGCCGGCGTTGTTGACCAACAGCCCGATCGCGCCGTGCCCGGCGGTCACCCGGTCGGCCAGCTCACGGACCCGCTCGAGCGAGCTCAGGTCGGCGAGACAGACCTCGGCGCTGCCGCCGGAACCGGTGATCCGGTCCACCACGGCGGTCGCCCGCTCGGCGTCGCGGCCGTGCACCAGCACGTGCCGGCCCTCCTCGGCCAGCGCGGTGGCCACGGCCTTGCCCAGGCCGGAGGTCGCGCCCGTGACCAGGGCGATGTTCGTCATCTGTGCTCCCTTGGCTTCCTCGGTCCGCGGCGGCCCGGTCAGGCCGCCGTGGCCTTGCCGAGCCCGAGCATCCGGACCACCACCCGGTCACGGAGCCGGAACGGCAGCCGGGCCAGGATCAGCGCGGGCCGTACGTCGGAGCCGGCCGCGTACCGGGGTCGGGGGCGGCTCGCCTCCAGCGCCCGGACGATCGTGTGGGCGACCCGGTCCGGCTTGGCGCCCCGCATCCGGGCGACGGCGGCGTCCACGGCCTCGATCCGCCGCCGGTACAGCGCCAGGCGCGCCGGGTCGGCCGCGGCGAGGGCGGTCTCGGCGGCCGCGTTCGCCTTGGCGAAGATGCCGGTCTCCACCGAACCCGGCACAACGGTGATCACCGCGACGCCCTGCGCGGCGAGCTCGATCCGCGCGGCGTCGGACAGGGCGTCCAGCGCGGCCTTGCTCGCCGAGATGGGACCGGCGAACGGCATCGCGAGCCTCGCCGTCGGCGCGCTGATGTTGATCAGACGGCCGCCTCCCGTACGGAGCAGCGGCGCGAACGCGCGGGTGACCTCGGCGGGCCCGAAGACGTTGACGGCGAACTGCCGGTGCAGCTCCTCGGCCGGCACCAGCTCCAGCGGGCCCTGGACGATGACGCCGGCGTTGTTGACCACACCGGCCAGGCCCTCACCGTCCTGCAGCCGCGTGACCTCGCCGGCCGCGGCCGCGACGCTGCCGGGATCGGTGACGTCGATCCGCACCTGCTCGACGCCGGCCAGGTCGCGCAGGTGCGGAGCCTCGGCGCGGACGCCGGCGTAGATCCGGTACCCGCGCTCGGAGAGGGCTTCGGCCGTGGCGGTGCCGATGCCGCCGGCCGCTCCCGTGACGAAGACGGCGCGCGTGTTCGTGCCCATGAACCACCTCACGTGTTCTTGGGTACATGTTCATACGGACATGTACTTAGGGACATGTGAATCATCGAGGTGGTCCAGGGGACATGTCAAGATGGAGCCCACGATCGAGTCCGGAGAGGGTGCCGTCTTGTCCCTGCGCCATGGATTGCTCGGGCTGCTCGCCGAAGGACCGGCCAGTGGGTACGACCTGGCCCGGCGCTTCGAGGAGGCCCTCGGCCCGGTGTGGCCGGCCCAGCACCCGAAGATCTACGCCGAGCTCTCGCGGCTCGCCGACGCCGGGATGATCGAGGTGGACAGCCGTGGCCCGCGGGGCCGGAAGGCGTACCGGATCACCGATGCCGGCCTGGCCGAGGTGCGCCGCTGGCTGGCCGAGGGCGACGTCGACCACACCCTGCGCAGCGAGTCGGTGCTGCGGTCGTTCTTCTTCTGGCTCATGGAGCCGGGCGAACTGCGCGAGCATCTGCGGCGCGAGCAGCGGTTCTTCGCCGAGACCGCCGCCCTGGCGCGGACGTACGCCGCGGCCAAGGACCGCGGTGACTTCGGCGACAGCATGCAGACCAAGTCCATGCGCGTCGCCCTGGAGGCGGCGATCCAGATGTACCAGGCGCTGGCCGACTGGGCCGATTGGGCCCAGACCGTGCCCCCGGCGATCGCGAACGGCGACCGGCCCGGCGAGGCGACCGACGCCGCTTCGGCGCCCCCCGGCCCGGAGGACTCGGCCGCGGCCGGTTGACGTCCCGCCGTCCTGTCACAGGAGACGGGCCGTGGCCGCGACCGTACGGGCGGCCCGCCCGGAGTCAGTCGATCTGGATGGCGACCACGCAGGTGTCGTCGTTGGGGTTCGGGGCGCCGAAGGCGTCCAGGACGTGGTCCAGCACGCCCTCCGGGTCGCGGGAGCCGGTGGTGGACGCCGCGTGGACCAGCAGGTCCAGGCCCTCCTGCAGGCAGCGCTCGCGGCGTTCGATGAGGCCGTCGGTGTAGAGCAGCAGCAGGTCCCCGGGCTCGAGCGAGGTCGTCTCCACCGCGAACTCCGGTTCGTGCATCGCGCCGAGCAGGATGCCCTCCGGCGGGTCGAGGGTGACGGCCTTGCCCTCGCGGATGAGCACGGGCGGCAGATGGCCCGCCTGGGCCCAGGTGAGGGTGCGCTCGTCCGGGTCGTACCGGCCCGCCATCACGGTGGCGGTCAGGGACGTCGGCCAGTGCAGCGCCAGCCGGTTGAGCCAGCCCAGCAGCCGGTCCGGTGACGCGCCGGAGAACGCCAGGCCGCTCAGGCCGTTGCGCAGCCGGGCCATCGCCGCGGCGGCGTTCAGGCCGTGCCCGGACACGTCGCCGATGGCGAGGAAGACGCCCTCGCCGTCGATGGCCGTCGTCTCGTACCAGTCGCCGCCGACCCGCGCCGAGTGGCCCGCCGGCAGGTAGCGCACGGCCGCGCGCAGACCCGGCTTTTCGACGATGCCCTCGGGCAGCGGCAGGATCGACCGCTGCATCTCGATCGCCTGGTGACGCTCGGCGGCGATGAGGCGGCGCTCCAGCTGCACGCGGGAGGCCTTCAGCGCCCGCTCGCCGGACCGCCAGCGGGTGACGTCCTGGCACACGCACCGGACGGCGGCGGGCACGCCGTAGGAGTCGAGGACCGGCTCGCCCATGAGCCGTACGTCGCGGGTCTCCTCACCGCGCAGCACGCGGATCTCGTTGTCGACCTTCTCGGTGCCGTCGAGCAGCGTGCGGACCAGGTGGACGACCAGCGGCACGTCACCGGGAACGACCCGCTCGGCCAGGCGTTCGAGGGGCAGCGGGCCCTCGGCCGGGTCGCGGCCGAAGATGCGGTAGAGCTGGTCGGACCACAGGATCCGGCCACCGGTCAGGTCCCACAGCCCCCAGCCGAGGTTGCCGATGCGCTGGGTCTGCTCGAGCTGCGCCGCGAGGTCGCCGGCGGCCGGCGGCGCGGGGCCGGGCGACGGCGTCACGCGTGGCCGTGAGCCGGCGCGCAGCCGGGCGGCGAGATCGGCGTCCGCCGGGCCGGAGGCCGGCAGGCCGGGAGAGGGCGCGTCCTCGCCGCCGGGCTCGGGAGTGAGGAGTAACCGGGCGGCGACGTCGGGGGAGACACCGCTGTCGTGCGCGATCTCCAGGAGATGGGCGTGGGCCGCGGCGACGCCGCAGCGGAGACGCTCGGCGAGCAGACCCTTCGCCTGTTCGAGGATGGCCGTGCGGCGGGCGACGGCGTGCGTCTGCTCGAGCTCGGCCCGAAGCCGGTCGACGGTGTCCGCCAGAGTGGCGGCACGCTCGACCCCGGAGCCGTCGTGGTCGTGAGGGATGCCCATGTGACCGCTTTCGAGGTGATCGTCTGCGCCCGGACGGACACTCACAGTAGTGGCTCCGGGGCGGCGGAAGGGGGACCGAACCTGGTTTCCGGGGTCGTGGCGGATACGAAGCGGGATCCGGCGACGCGCTCATCGCGTGAGCCGTGCACCATATCCTAGCGATTCACACGCTCCGCGATGAAGCGATCGCGCACAGCGATACCACACGATCATCTCCTACGCCCGAGGTCACCGGCATCCGCGATCACCCGCCGTCGCGTCCCGGCGGTCGGGGCCCGCCGGGACGGGTAGATTTCCGGCAGGCCCGCAACAAGGAGAGGTGGCACGTTGACCAGTGCGAAATCAGCTTTCGAGCCCGAGCGTCTGACGCGGGCGCGGCAGGCGGTCGCCGCGTCGGGTCTGGGCGCGGTGTTCCTCACGCCGGGGCCCGACCTGCGCTACGTCACCGGCTACGACGCCATCCAGCTCGAACGCCTGACCTGCCTGGTCGTGCCGGCCGGCGGCGACCCGTTCCTGGTCGTGCCGCGGCTGGAGCTGCCGGCGGCGCAGGCGTCGGAGGCCGGTGAGCTCGGCCTGGAGATGGTGCCCTGGGACGAGACCGACGACCCGTTCGCACTCGTCGCCTCGCGCCTGCCCGGCGACGTGACACGCGTCGGCGTCGCCGACCGCATGTGGGCGGTCATGGCGCTGCGGTTCCGCGCCGCGCTGCCGGGCGCCGAGCAGGTCCCCGCCGGCACGGTCCTGCGCGAGCTGCGGATGCGCAAGAGTCAGGCCGAGGTCGAGGCCCTGCGGGAGGCCGGCGCGGCGATCGACCGCGTGCACCGGCTCGTGCCGGGCCTGCTCAAGGCGGGCCGCACCGAACGCGAGGTCGGCCGCGACATCGCCGAGGCGATCGTCGCCGAGGGGCACGCGGTGACCGACTTCGTCATCGTCGCCTCCGGGCCCAACGGCGCCAGCCCGCACCACGAGCTGTCCGATCGCGTGATCCAGCCGGGCGACCCGGTGGTGATCGACATCGGTGGCACCATGCCGAGCGGCTACTGTTCGGACTCGACCCGCACGTACGCGGTCGGCGAGGCGCCCGCGGACTTCCGCGCCTACTACTCCGTGCTGCAGGAGGCGCAGGCCGCCGCCCGCGCCGCCGTGCGTCCCGGCGTCACTCCCGAGGCCGTCGACGCCGCCGCCCGCGACGTCATCGCCGCGGCCGGCCACGGCGAGCACTTCATCCACCGTACGGGCCACGGCATCGGCCTGGAGACCCACGAGGAGCCCTACATCGTCGCGGGCAACACCGAGCCGCTCGACGTGGGGATGGCCTTCTCCATCGAGCCGGGCATCTACCCCGGCCCGCACGGCGCCCGCATCGAGGACATCGTCGTGTGCACCGCCGACGGTCACGAGAGCGTCAACGGCGTGACGCGCGACCTGGTCATCGTCGACGCCTGACCGGACCCCGTAGGGCGCCCCGCCGCCACCCGTGCGGCCCGCCTCGCGGCGGCTCGTACGGGCGGCGGCGAGCCTGGTTACTCGGACGTCCTACTATTTCCCTGAGATCCCTCTTCAGCGTCGAGGAGGGACGGGGAGGCGGATGGACGATGAGCCCTGCGGAAACGATCGTCGAACGCGACCTGCCGACGCCGGAGGCCCGTGATCTTCTGGACCTGACCCGCGACCTCGTCGCGGCCGAACTCGCGCCGCGGGCCGCCGCCGAGGAGGAGGCCGGGCGGTTCCCCCGCGAGGTCTTCCGCACGCTGGGCCGCGCCGGGCTGCTCGGCCTGCCCTATCCGGAGGAGTACGGCGGTGGCGGGCAGCCGTACTCGGTGTACCTGCAGGTCATCGAGGAGCTGGCGGCCGGCTGGCTCGCCGTCGGCCTGGGCGTCGGCGTGCACACGCTCGCCTGCTTCCCGGTCGCGCGCCACGGCACGGCCGAGCAGCGCGAGCGGTGGCTGCCGGACATGCTCGGCGGGGAGACGCTCGGCGCGTACTGCCTGTCCGAACCCCACTCCGGCTCGGACGCCGCCGCGCTGACCACCCGGGCCGAGCGCGACGGCGACGTCTACCGGCTGACCGGCACCAAGGCGTGGATCACCCACGGCGGCCGGGCCGACTTCTACACGGTCTTCGCCCGCACCGCGCCGGACAAGAGTCGCGGGGTGTCCTGCCTCCAGGTCGCCGCGACCGGCGAGGGGATCCACGCGGCGCCGCCGGAGCGGAAGATGGGCCTGCGCTCCTCTCCCACCGCGCAGGTGAGCTTCGACGACGTGCGGGTGCCCGCCGGCGACCTGGTCGGCGAGGAAGGCCAGGGGTTCCCCATCGCGCTGGCCGCCCTCGACGGCGGCCGCCTGGGCATCGCGGCGTGCGCCGTCGGGGTCGCCCGCGCGGCGCTCGACACGGCCGTCGCGTACGCGCGTGAACGCCGGCAGTTCGGCCGGCCCATCGGGGAGTTCCAGGGACTGCGGTTCCTGCTCGCCGACATGGCGACGGGCGTCGAGGCGGCCCGGGCGCTGTACCTGAGCGCCGCGCGACGCCGCGACGCCGGCCTGGAGTACGGCACGCAGGCCGCGATGGCCAAACTGTTCGCGACCGACACGGCGATGCGCGTGACCACCGACGCGGTCCAGGTGCTCGGCGGCTATGGCTACGTCAGGGACTTCCCGGTCGAACGCTATATGCGCGAGGCGAAGGTCCTGCAGATCGTCGAGGGCACCAACCAGGTTCAGCGCGTCGTCATCGGCCGCGCCCTGACGCGCTCGACATAACGATCCCTTCACGAAGCGCGTACTCCGACGGGATGTCTTGCGGCCTTCGTGAGGGCGGGGTAGGACTCTGGCACGCGTTCTATTCCGCGTGCCGGGATATCGGTCTGAGGAGGCGCGGTGGCAGAGGTCGTGCTGGCCGGGGTCGGCAAGGTGTATCCGGACGGCACTCGTGCCGTCGACGATCTCAGTCTGAACATCGCTGACGGGGAGTTCCTCGTTCTCGTGGGGCCGTCCGGCTGCGGCAAGACGACGGCGTTGCGGATGGTCGCCGGGCTGGAGGCGATCTCCGAGGGCACGGTGAGCGTCGGCGGCCGGGTGGTCAACCGGGTGCCCTCACGCGACCGCGACGTCGCGATGGTCTTCCAGAGCTACGCCCTGTATCCGCACCTTTCGGTCCGGCAGAACATCGGGTTCGGGCTCACGCTGCGCAAGGTGCCCAAGGCGGAGATCCGCAAGCGGGTCGAGGAGGCCGCCCGCACGCTCGGCCTGGAGGACTACCTCGACCGCCGGCCGCGCAACCTGTCCGGCGGCCAGCGGCAGCGTGTCGCCATGGGCCGGGCGATCGTCCGTGAGCCGCGGGCGTTCCTGATGGACGAGCCGCTGTCCAACCTCGACGCCAAGCTGCGCGTGCAGATGCGGGCCGAGATCGCCCGCATCCAGCGCGACCTGGGCGTCACCACCATCTACGTCACCCACGACCAGACCGAGGCGATGACCCTCGGCGACCGGGTCGCGGTGATGAAGAAGGGCGAGCTGCAGCAGGTCGCGCCGCCCCAGGAGCTGTACGACCGGCCGGCGAACCTGTTCGTCGCCGGGTTCATCGGCTCCCCGGCGATGAACCTCCTGCGGGGCGAGCTGACCGGCACCGAGACCGACCCGCGGCTCAGGATCGGCGGGCAGGAGCTGCGCGTCGGCCCCGAGGTCCTGGAGCGGAGGCCCGCGCTGCGCGAGCACATCGGCCGCTCCCTCGTCGTCGGCATCCGGCCCGAGGACATGGAGGACGCCCGGCTCAGCGAGGCGACCGAGGGCAACCGGCTCACCTCGACCGCGGAGCTGGTCGAGGCGATGGGCTCCGACGTGCTCGTGCACTTCGGGCTGGAGGCCTCCACGGTCGTGACCGAGGACACCAAGGAGCTCGCCCGCGACGCCGGCACCGACGTGCTCGGCACGCTCGAGACGCCGCACACCGTCGTGGTGGCGCGCTTCAGCCCCCGTACGCAGGTCCAGGTCGGCGACTCCGTCGAGGTGCGCGTCGACACGACCCGGCTGCACTTCTTCGATCCGGAGACGGGCGCGTCGATCTGGGGCGACGCGTCCGCCGCGGAAGCCCCCGTCCCGGCCGGCGAGGAGGCCGGTGACGAGGCCGGCGACTGAAGCCGTCGCCGGTGGACGCGAGCGTGCGTCCATATCCGGGCAACGCAGGAATGCCGGTGTTCGGGCTCCCGGCCGGGCGTCACGGTAGGTTCTAGGCGTGGAGGACATCGACCGGCAGATCGTCGTACTGCTCGCGGGCGACGGTCGCATGAGTTTCACCGACCTGGCGCGCGAGACGGGCCTGTCCGTGTCCGCGGTCCATCAGCGGGTGCGCCGCCTGCAGAAACGCGGTGTGATCAAGGGATACTCCGCGGTCCTCGACCACGAGGCCGTCGGCCTGCCGCTCACCGCCTTCGTCTCGATCAAGCCGATCGACCCGGCGGCGCCCGACGACGCGCCGGAGAAGCTCGCCCACCTCGACGAGATCGAGGCCTGCCACTCGGTGGCCGGTGAGGAGAGCTACATCCTGAAGGTCCGGGTCACCTCGCCGGGCGCGCTGGAGGAGCTCCTGCAGCAGATCCGGGCCGCCGCCAACGTCTCGACCCGCACGACGGTCGTGCTGAGCACCCCGTACGAAGGCCGCCCGCCCCGCCTCTGAACAGGTAGATCGTGTCCCTGTGGCGGTCCTTCTATGCGAAGAATCCCACGTGATGACACGGACTCGCCACAAGCCTTCCGCGCCGGTGCGATGCGCAGGGCATACGGACTCCGGCCGTTCGTAGTCGTCGCCTTCGGGCCCCGCGGTCGCGAAGGTGTACCGCATGTCTTCGCGGATGCGCCGGGGCACGGCCTCGGGTTCAGGGGATTGGCTGCTGATGTTCCTGCGGGCGAGGGACTCCCCGCCCGGCCGGCGGTACGGGATGGCGACGGGGCCGGGGGAGTGGCTTCTGGTCTTCCTCGAGGCCGCCCGCCCGGCGGGCCGGTTCGTCGCCACGGGGCTGGAACCGGTACGGGCCAAGGGAGCGTGATGGTCGCCAGAATGCTGTTCGCCGCGCTGCTCGGCGCACTCATCGGGGGCGCCGAACTGGTCGGCAGATACCAGGACAAGCCGGCCGCGGCGGTGTTCTCGCCGTCCGGCCTGCTCTACATCGCGGTCAACGCCTCGGCCTCCACCGCGGCGCTGATCACCGCCGAGGCGATGGGCTGGGGCTTCGCGCTGCCGGCCGGCGCGCCGGCGATCGGCGGCTCGGTCGCCCAGGTCATGGCCGCCGCGGTGGGCTCCGCGGCGATCTTCCGCTCCTCGTTCATGATCGCCCAGGACAAGGGCGTCAGCATCGGCCCGATCCTCCTGCTGTCGGGGCTGCTCAAGATCGTCGACGCGGCGATGGACCGCAAGCGCGCGCTCAGCCGCCTGTCCACCAACGACCTGGCCGGGCTGTCGTTCGCGGGCGACCACGCCGCGCTGGCCGAGCTCTGCAGCCACGCCATCCGGCGCTACGAGCTGGCGGAGGCGCAGCGCCTCGGTGAGCTCGCCGCCGACCTGCGAGCGCGCGACGACCTCACCGACGCCGACAAGCTCGACTGCTTCGGCCTGGAGCTGAGCCGGCTGGTGGGGGAGCGGGCGCTGCGCAAGGCGGCCGAACGCCTGCGCGACCGGCCGGAGCTGGCGGAGGCGCCCGCGCCCGCACCCGCCGCCGTCGTCGAAGAGGTGGTGACGGCCGCCTCCACGAGCGGCGAGGAGGAGAGCGAGTTCGCCTCACGGCTGGGTGGGAGCAGACGGCTGGCGCGGCGTTCGGAATACTGAGTGCCACGTCGCGACCGCCGCGGCGGCGCGGAGGGAGGCGTCTCATGGTACGACCGGGCAAGGTGGGGGAGATCGCCCAGTCGGTCAAGCCCCGGCTGCGCGGCTGGCTTCACGCCGGCACGTTCCCGGTCGTACTGGTCGCCGGCCTGCTCCTGGTGGCACTCGGCCCGACGCTGTCCGCTCGCCTCGCCGCCGCCGTGTACGCGCTGACCTCGGCTCTGCTGTTCGGCGTCTCCGCGATCTACCACCGGGGACACTGGTCGGAGCGGGCCGAGGCGGTGCTCCGCCGGTTCGACCACGCCAACATCTATCTGATCATCGCGGGCACCTACACGCCGTTCGCGCTGCTGGCCCTGCACGGCACCAGCCGCACGCTCGTGCTCGCGGTGATCTGGATCGGCGCCGGGGCGGGCGTGCTGTTCCGCATCGTGTGGGTGGGCGCGCCGCGCTGGCTCTACACCGCCCTCTACGTCGGGCTCGGCTGGGTGGCGGCGGGATTCATGCCGCAGTTGCTGGACGGGGCCGGGGTGCCCGCGCTCGTGCTCGTGTGCGCGGGCGGCCTGCTCTACAGCGCCGGCGGCCTGGTGTACGGGCTGCGCCGGCCGGACCCCTCACCGCGCTGGTTCGGCTTCCACGAGGTGTTCCACGCCTTCACCGTCGCGGCCTATGTCGCGCAGTACATCGCCGTGTCGTTCGTCGTCTACCGGGCGGTGTGACGCTCACTCGACGGCGAGGCGGGTGAGCCACTCGCGCAGCAACGCCGACTCGGCCTCGCTGAGCGTGCGCGGCGTGCGGCCCTCCAGGGCCGCCGTCAGCGCGATCGCCATGCCCGACACCGACGACGGCCGCTCTTCGGGCTGGTCGGTGGTGACCGCGGCGAGGATCGCCTCGCGCGTTCGCGGTGACAGCTCGGGATCGGGCTCGTCCCCGGAGATCAGCTTGAGGGTCACGCCGACACTGGCGGCGTGGAGCATGTCCGCGGCGGCCCGGACCGGCACTCGCAGCCGGCCGGCGCGGGCGACCGCCTCGGTCTCACCCAGCAGGATCTGGTATCCCTCCCGCGAGGCGGCGGCGCGCCGGCCCGCGCCGTGCATGAGGGCGTAGAAGGCGGGATGGGTGAGGCCGAACTCCACGTGGGCGTCCCAGCCGCGGCGCAGGTCCTCCACCGGGTCGCCGCTGGAGGGCCGGGATCGCTTCCCCTCCAGGTAGCGGTCGTAGCCGTAGGCGACGACCGCGTCGAGCAGGCCGTCCTTGTCGCCGAAGTGGTGGTAGAGAGTCGGGGCGCCGACGCCCGCGGCCGCGCAGACGGCGCGGGTGGAGATCGGCGCGCCGCCGGACTCGGCCAGCAGCTGTGCGGCGGCGTGCAGGATCCGCTCTCGGGTACCGATGTCGCTCACGAAGACAATGATGCCCGCGTGCCGGTGGCGTCCGACTCGCCTGTATCGTTGCTCTATCAGTCCCTATATCGCCGTTTTCAAGGAGAAGTCATGCGAGAGCGCACCCTGGGATCGCTGACCACTTCGGCGCTCGGCCTGGGCTGCATGAGCATGTCCGGCATGTACGGTCCGGCCGACGAGACCGAGAGCATCGCCACCATCCACGCCGCGCTGGACGCGGGGATCACGCTCCTCGACACCGGCGACTTCTACGGCATGGGCCACAACGAGATGCTGATCCGCGACGCCCTGCGCGACCGCGATCGCGACCAGGTGACGATCAGTGTGAAGTTCGGCGCCCTGCGCGACCCCGGGCAGAACTGGGCCGGCTATGACGGCCGGCCCGCGGCGGTCCGCAACTTCCTCGCCTACTCCCTGCGCCGCCTCGGCACCGACCACATCGACGTGTACCGGATGGCCCGGGTGGACCCGGCCGTGCCGATCGAGGACACCATCGGGGCGATCGCCGAGATGGTCCAGGCCGGTCACGTCCGTCACATCGGGCTGTCCGAGGCCGGCCCGGAGGCGATCCGGCGCGCCGCCGCCGTCCACCCGATCGTCGACCTGCAGATCGAGTACTCCCTGCTGTCGCGCGGCATCGAGAAGGAGATTCTCCCCGTCTGCCGCGAGCTGGGCATCGGGATCACCGCGTACGGCGTGCTGTCACGCGGCCTGCTGTCGGGCCACTGGACCCGGGACCGGCAGGTGGGGGCGGACGACTTCCGCGCCCGCGGCCCCCGGTTCCAGGGCGAGAACCTCGACCACAACCTCGCCCTGGTCGAGGCGCTGCGCGGCGTGGCCGAGAGCCGCGGCGTGTCGGTGGCCCAGGCCGCCATCGCCTGGGTGCTCGCGCGTGGGGAGGACATCGTGCCCCTGGTGGGCGCCCGCACCCGCGAACGCCTGAACGAGGCGCTGGGCGCCCTGGACGTCGCGTTCACCGAGGAGGACCTGGCCGCCGTCGAGCAGGCCGTCCCGGCCGGTGCGGCCGCCGGCGACCGGTACCCCACCGCCCAGATGGCGCACCTGGACAGCGAGCGCTGACCCGGGCTCATCGCCACCCGGCCACCGGGCTCGTACCGGGGTGAACGTACGGTCGGGTGGCCGGGCGCAATATCGTTTTCGGCATGAGCACACATTTTGACGTCGTCGTCCTCGGCGCGGGGCCGGGCGGGTACGTGGCCGCGATCCGGTCCGCCCAGCTCGGTTTGAAGACCGCGATCATCGAGGAGCGCTACTGGGGAGGGGTCTGCCTCAACGTCGGCTGCATCCCCTCCAAGGCCCTGCTGCGCAACGCCGAACTGGCGCACATCTTCACGCGCGAGGCGAAGACGTTCGGCATTCAGGTCGACGGTGAGGTGCGGTTCGACTACGGCGAGGCGTTCAAGCGCAGCCGTACGGTCGCCGACGGGCGCGTCAAGGGCGTGCACTACCTCATGAAGAAGAACGGCATCACCGAGTACGAGGGCCGCGGGTCCTTCACCGACGCGAACACCATCGTGGTCAACGGTGAGGAGATCACGTTCGGCAACTGCATCATCGCCGCCGGCGCGAGCGCGCGGCTGCTGCCCGGCACGACGCTGTCCGAGCGCGTCGTCACCTTCGAGGAGCAGATCCTCAGCGACAGCCTGCCGGAGAGCATCGTCATCGCCGGCGCGGGCGCCATCGGCGTGGAGTTCGCGTACGTCCTGGCCAACTACGGCGTCAAGGTGACGATCGTGGAGTTCCTGGACCGGCTCGTCCCGTTGGAGGACGAGGAGGTCTCCAAGGAGCTGGCCAAGCGCTACCGCAAGCTCGGCATCGACGTGCTCACCTCCACCCGCGTCGAGGGCATCGACGAGACCGGGCCGAAGCTGCGCGTCACCGTCTCCAAGAACGGCGAACAGCAGGTGCTGGAGGCGGACAAGGTCCTGCAGGCGATCGGCTTCGCCCCCAACGTCGAGGGCTACGGCCTGGAGAACACCGGCGTGAAGCTGACCGAGCGCGGCGCGATCGACGTCGACGCCCGCTGCCGTACCAGCGTGGAGCACATCTACGCCATCGGCGACGTCACCGCGAAGCTGATGCTCGCGCACGCCGCCGAGGCGATGGGCATCGTCGCGGCCGAGACCATCGCCGACGCGGAGACGATGGAGCTGGACTACGTCATGATCCCGCGTGCGACGTACTGCCAGCCGCAGATCGCCAGCTTCGGCTGGACCGAGGCGCAGGCGCGCGAGAAGGGCTTCGACGTCAAGGTCGCCAAGTTCCCCTTCACCGCGAACGGGAAGTCCCACGGCCTGGGCGACCCCGGCGGCTTCGTGAAGATCCTCAGCGACGGCAAGTACGGCGAGCTGCTCGGCGCCCACCTCATCGGTCCGGACGTCACCGAGCTGCTGCCCGAACTGACTCTCGCCCAGCAGTGGGACCTGACCGTCCATGAGGCGGCCCGCAACGTCCACGCCCACCCGACCCTGGGCGAGGCCGTCAAGGAGGCCCTGCACGGCCTGGCCGGCCACATGATCAACTTCTAGCCGCCGCGCCGTACGCCGACGTCGCCGTGCCGGGGGTCACCCCGGCACGGGTTCGCCCCGCCGCTCTGGACGGCGCGGCCTCGGGCGGGGCCGGTCAGCCGAGGAAGAGGCTGAGCAGGAAGGCGAGCAGGAACAGGAGTATTCCAGCGCCGAAACCGCCGAAGATGACGGCGAGCGTGCCACGCACGATCTTGGCCAGCAGGTCGCGCTCGGGCGGCTCGGGCTCGGGGCGACGAGGCCGGTGCGGGGCGCGAGCCGGGGGTTGGTGCGGGCTACGAGCCGGAGTTTGGTGCATGATCTGCCCTCATCCATCGGTGCCGGGCGCCGGCGAGTCGGTGTCCGCGGTGCGGGGTCGGCGACACGGGACGTCGCGGGGCCGACGGACCTGAACTTTTACTTCACTGTAGAGGATGTGTGGCGGCGATGATCGCCAAGGGTCCGGATTCGACCGAAGGCGCCGCGCCGCCCCGGATCCCGCGACCGACGCCGCGGGGGGTGTCCGTGGCCGCGCGGTCATGCCGCCATGCGCCGGCCGGCCACGGCACGCCAGCCGAACATCGCCAGCCCGAGAAAAACGAGCGCGACGAGGACGAAAGTGGCGGCGATTCCCTGACCGGAGACGGCGCGCAGCGCCATCCCGGCGGCGACGGTCGCCAGCCAGACCCCGGCACCGGTCGCCAGGAGCGCCGCGGGACGCCGCCAGCCCCGCGTCACCAACCAGCCGATCAGGAGGCCGGCGAGGAACGGCCACGCCGTTTTCGCCGCCCCGGCGAGCGTCTCGCCTTCGCTGTGACTGGCCCGTCCGATCAGGACGAACGCCAGCACACAACAGAGGTCGAGGACCGCCGCGGTCACCATGCGCATGGGTCCCAGGGTAGTGTGCGCGGCCGCGTCCCGCCCGACCCACCGGGCGGACATCCGGCAGGCTCTGAGGTCGCCTTCGGCATCCGCGTGGGCCATGGTCGCCGCCGGCCCGCTCGCCGGGGCCGCGGGGAGGTCCCGCCATGGCGTTGTACGGGCCGGTGGGCGCCGCCGTCACCTCGCGCCGGGCCGCGGGCCCGTACGAGCACCCGGCGCGGCCTCGCGGGGATCTCAGGGGACGAGCTCTTTGACGAGACGGGTGGTCCCGTCGGTGCCGGGGAGTGATGCGCGCCGGTATCCCTCGCTCTCGTACAGGCCGATGTTGTAGCGGCTGCCGGTGCCGGTGAACAGCACGATGCGACGGCACTTCGGCTCGGCGGCCGCCTCGGCGCCGCGGAGCAGCCAGCGCCCGATGCCTCGGCCCCGCAGGTCGGGAACGACGCCGAGCCGGCCCACATGCCAATCGGTTTCGGTGCGCCGGGCCCGCACCATGCCCAGAAGCCGGCCGTCCAGCCACAGGCCCGTGGTGTGCCAGGCCGCCAGCCAGTCGCGTACCTGCTCCGGCGACTCGTGCAGGGCGGGGACGGCCGAGGCGTCGTTGGCGATGGCCTCCTCCACCCAGCAGCACCGCTGCAGGACGGTGACCTCGGGAGCGTCGTCGGGGGTCAGTCGCCGCACGTAGGACCCCGGCAACGGTCCGGGCGGCGCTCCGGCCGCCGACCGCTCGCGCATCGGCCGTAGGGCATTCGCCACGCGGACGAGTTCGTCCAGGACGCCGACGGCCGCTCCCGCGAGAGCGGTGTTCGGACTCAGCGTCCCATTCTGGGTCGCGTCACCGATGCGGATCGCCACCGTCGCGCCCAGCGGCACCAGACGCAGGGTGGTCACCACCTGCTTGGCGTGCTGCACGGACCGGGTGCCCGCCGAGGTGTTGCCGTAGCTGACGAAACCGACCGGCTTCCAGGCCCACTCGCGACTGAGGTAGTCCAGCGCGTTCTTCAGGGTCGCGGGCATCCCGTAGTTGTACTCCGGCGTCACGACGATGAAGCCGTCCGCCGCGTCCACGATCGCGCTCCACTGCCGCGTGTGCTCGTGCCGGTAGACACCCGACGACGGATGCTGCTCTTCGTCGAGGAACGGCAGATCAAGGTCGCCGAGGGCCACCGGCACGAGTTCGACGCCGAGCTCCAGGGCGCGAGCTGTGATCGTCTCGATCATCCACTCTCCGACCGTCCGGCCCAAGGCGCCGGGGCGAGTGCTGCACACCACGACGAGGACACGCACCATTTTCGTTGACATGGAAACGAAGGTTAGGCGGTATGTTGTTTACATGTCAAAGAGATTGCCGGCGGAACCCGTACGATGGCTGAACCCGGACGAGGAGCGAGCGTGGCGGGCCTTCCGCCGCATGGTGATCGCCGTCCAGACGGGCACGGCGCGCGATCTGGCGTCCGCCGGACTCTCTGAGCCGGACTACGAGGTGCTGAGCACGCTGTCGGAACGCCCCGACCACACCAGCACCCTGCACGAGCAGGCCGCCAAGATGGGCTGGTCCCGCAGCCGCCTGTCCCGGCACGCCACCCGGATGGAGGCCCGCGGTCTCCTCGAACGCGCACCCGACCCGGCCGACGGCCGAGGCTGCCTCCTGGTGCTCACCGAGCAGGGGCTGGACACGTTGAAGAGCGCCGCTCCCGCCCATCTCGCGTCGGTCCGCCACCATTTCGTCGACCGGCTCACATCCGAGGATCTCGCCACACTGGAAGAACTCGCCCGGAAGCTGGAGACACCCGGTTGAGACACGCCCCAGCACCCGGCCACCCGGCCACCCGGGCACGACAGCCGCGCCACCGCCGTACCCACCGGGGACCGGCGACGGACTTCACCGCGCTTCCACCGGCCGCCCCCAGACGCCAAGATCGCCCGTTCCCAGAAGTTGAGCCCCACCTGCGCGTGGGTTCGGACGGGTGTGGGGCCCGCCCGCCGTGCCGGCTGGGCGGCACGGGTCGGACGCCGGCCGGGCGCAGGCACCGGCCGGGACGTCGGCGGCGACCGGGATGCCCACGGCGGCCGGAATGCCCGCGCGGCGGCCGGGGCGTCGGCGGCGACCAGCTCGCCGCGCAGGCCTCCACCGACCAGCCGACCTCGCGGTGTCGTAGTTGGGTTCAGCGATGGCTCCGCCGCGAGGCCATCGTGGCGGCCGCGCCGCCTGGGCGCCCACCGCTTGCGCCTGCCTGGGCGGCCGCCGCGAGCCCGGCCGCTCCCACCCGGAGCAGGCCACGTCCGGACGGCATGGGTGCGGTCGGCGCAGGGCGGCCTTCCCAGGGTCCCGATCCCTGCGCGAGTCACCTACCGACCGGGCTGGGCGGCGGCCGAGACCGGACCCGCGTCGTCGCCGCGCGGCCGCACGCTGGGAAGGGCGACGCCGTGGTTCGGGCACCGCCGTGGTTCGGGCGCCGCCAGCCGGCGGCGCGACCTCCTAGCGCAAGACGCGCCGTGGCCGACGCCGGTTTCCTGCCCGGCAGACGTCTTGGCCGGCGGAGCGGCGCCGACATGGTGTCCGGCGCGATGACTCAGGCGGCGGCAACGCTCTGGGCGGCGACCTGCGGCGACTGGGGACATGCGGAAATGTCCTCCAACCGGCCCGATCTCATTGTCCTGCGTCGTTCCGCGCCCGGGGAAGACGCGACAACACAGTGTGGACGACGCCGGGACCGCCGCCCGCCGAGGTCACAGGCCGGCGGGGCTTCGGGCGTAGAAGGCGAGAAGGCGCTCGTGGGCCTCCGGGGGCGCGCCGGCGTCGTCCAGGCCGAGCAGGGCCGCGCCGAGGACCGGCGGGGCGTCGACGACGATGAGTTTGGCCTGGGGCGCGATGCGGGAGAAGCGCTCCTGGATCGCGGCCATGAGCAGTGTGTCGCGGGCGGCCAGCACTCCGCCGCCGAGGACGACCTCCACCGGGGAGTTCAGCAGGTCCAGCCGCCGCAGGACGACCGTAGCCAGGGCGCTCACCTCGTCGGCCTGGCGTTCGACCAGGCGGGCCGCGACCTCGTCGCCGGACGCCGCGACTTTGAGCAGGACGGGGGCCAGCTCGCCGAGGCGCTCTTCGGAGATCTCGCCGAAGTGGATGCCCAGGCCGACCTCCAGCGCACTGGAGGCGCCGAAGTGCGCGGCGACGGCCTCGGCGAGCGCGGTCTTCGGGCCGCGGCCGTCCTCGGCGCGTACGCCGTGCCAGAGGGCCTCCTCGCCGAGGTGGTGGCCGCCGCCCCAGTCGCCGGTCACCCGGCCGATCGAGGGGAACCGGGCGATCTGCCCGTCGGGGCCGACGCCCGCGCAGTTGATGCCCGCGCCGCACACCACGGCCACGCCCCACCGGTCGGTGACGCCCGCGCGCAGCAGGGCGAAGGTGTCGTTGCCGACCCGGACGCTGCGGCCCCAGTTGCAGGCCGTGATGATCCGGTGGAACTCCTCTTCCTCCTCCGGCAGGTCCACGTTGGCCAGGTACGCCGAGACGTGGTCGGCGACCGGCCACGGCGCGGTCAGGCCGGCCGCCTCCAGCGCGCGGGTGACCGCGTCGGTCAGGGCCGCCACGGCGGTCTCGACGCCGTCCGCGACGGGCCGGAAGCCGCCGCCGCGTACGGTCGAGCGGATCTCGCCGCCGGTGGTGAGGACCACGACGTCGGTCTTGCTGTTCCCGCCGTCGATCGCGACGATCACGCGCTCACCGCCCAGGGCAGGTGCGCCGCGTTCGCCGCGACGAGCCGGTCGGCCAGGTCGGTGGCCGTGCTCACCTGCCCGATGAGCGGATGAGCGAGCAGGGCGTCCGTCACCCGGTCGACACCTCCTTTGAGCGCCGCCTCCAGGGCCAGCTCCTCGTACGCGGTCACGTGGGCGATCAGGCCGGCGAACAGCGGCTCGACGGGGTCCACCGGCAGCGGGTCGGCACCGGTCGCGGTGACGCGGGCCGGGACCTCGATCACCGCCTCGGGCGGCAGGAACGGCAGCCGGTCGCTGTTGCGCACGTTGACGACCTGCACGTCGCCGCGGTCGGCGTACAGGGACGCGACGAGGTCGATCGCGGCCTCGGAGTAGTACGCACCGCCGCGCCGCTCCAGGAGCTCCGGCTTGGTGTCCAGTGCCGGGTCGGCGTACATCCGCAGGAGGCGTTCTTCGATGGCGGCCACCTCCTCGGCGCGCGACGGCGCATCGAGTTGCTGCGCCACCACCGCGTCGTGTTCGTAGAAATACCTAAGGTAGTAGGACGGTACGACACCGAGGCGCCGAAGGAGAGCCGAAGGCAGGCCGATGTCGGCCGCGAACTCCTCGGCGTGCTCGGCGAGCAGCCTCGGCAGCACGTCCTCCTCCCCGAGGTGGACGCTGCGTTCCCAGGTCAGGTGGTTGAGGCCGATGTGGCCGAGCCGGATGTCGCCGGGCGGCACCCCGAGCGCGCGGGCGAAGTGCCGTTGGAACCCGATCGCCACGTTGCACAGGCCGACGGCGCGGTGTCCGGCGTCCAGCAGCGCGCGGGTGACGATGCCGACCGGGTTGGTGAAGTCGACGATCCAGGCGTCCGGCGCCAGGCGGGCGACCCGTTCGGCGATGCGGAGGACCACCGGGACCGTGCGCAGCGCCTTGGCGAGCCCACCGGCGCCGGTCGTCTCCTGGCCGACGCAGCCGCACCCGAGTGGAAGCGTCTCGTCCACGCGCCGGGCGGCCTGCCCGCCGACCCGCAGCTGCAGCAGGACCGCGTCGGCGCCCTCCACGCCCTCGTCGAGGACGGTCGTCGTACGGATCACGCCCGGGTGGCCGTACCGCGCCAGGATCCGGCGGGAGAGCGCCCCGACCGGCTCCAGCCGGCGCTCGTCCGGGTCGACGAGGACGAGCTCGGACACCGGCAGCGTGTCGCGAAGCCGGGCGAGGCCGTCCACGAACTCCGGCGTGTACGTCGAGCCTCCGCCGACCACGCACAGCTTCATCCCTTCACCCCCGTCAGTGTCACTCCCTGGATGAACACCCGCTGCGCGAGGAAGAACACCACCATCACCGGGAGCACCGTCAGCAGGGTCGCGGCCATCGTCAGGTTCCACTCGACGTGGTGCGCCGCGCGGAACGTCGACAGGCCGACCGCCAGCGTCCACGAGTCCGGTTTGGTGTAGATGAGCGGGCCGAAGTAGTCGTTCCAGGCGTAGAAGAACTGGAACAGCGCGACCGCGGCGATCGCGGGCCGCGCCATCGGCAGCACCACCCGCAGCATCGCGGCGAACTCCCCGCAGCCGTCGACCCGCGCCGCGTCGGCGTACTCCGCCGGGATCGTCACCAGGAACTGCCGGAGCAGGAAGATGGAGAACGCGTCGCCGAACAGCATCGGCAGGATCAGCGGCCACAGCGTGCCGGTCAGATGAAATCGCGCCCATACGATGTACATCGGCACGATCGTCACCTGCGGCGGCAGCATCATCGTGGTGATGACCAGCACGAACGCCAGCTTGCGCCCGCGGAAGCGGAACCGCGCCAGGGCGTAGGCGACCGGGATGCTGGAGACGAGCATGAACGCCGTGGCCAGCACCGCGTACAGCAGCGTGTTGAGCAGCCAGTGCAGCATCACGCCGTGGTCGGTGGTCAGCGCCGTGCCGAAGTTGGACCAGTGCCAGCTTCGCGGCCACAGCTCGCCCGTGAGGGTCTCGTTGCTGCTCATCACGGCGGTGAGGAACATGAACACCAGCGGCGCCAGGAACATGATCGCCAGGGCGATCGCGATCGCGTGGGTCGCCACCCAGTACAGGATCCGGCGGCCCCGCCTCCGCGTCCGGCGCCGGGCCGGCGAGCCGAGGGCGGGAGCGCGCCGCGTCGCGAGCGTCGTGCCGGTCATCGTCGTCCCTTCAGTCATCGTCGCCGAACGCGTGGAACCGGCGGAGCAGGATCAGCGTGAAGAACATGGCGACGACGAACAGCACGAGCGCGAGCACGCACGCGTAGCCCATGTTGAACTGCTGGAAGCCCTCGTTGTAGAGCGTCTGGGGGAAGGTCAGCGAGGCGCCGTCGGGATAGCCGGGAGCGGTGGTGGTGCCGGCCTGGTCGGCGTTGCCCTGGGAGGCGTTCGCGGCGACCATCGCCTGGGTGAAGTACTGCAGGGTCTGGATGACCCCGGTGACGACCGAGAACATCAGCACCGGCGAGATCGTCGGCAGGGTGATCCGGCGGAACCGCTGCCAGGCGTTCGCGCCGTCGATGGCCGCGGCCTCGTACAGGGACGTGGGCACGTCCAGCAGCGCCGCCAGCAGGATGATCATGACGTCGCCGATGCCCCACAGGGCGAGCAGGGTCAGGCCCGGCTTGGTCCAGTCCGGGTCGTTGAACCAGTCGGGCAGGTGGATGCCGATCTTGGCGGCGATGCCGTTGACCGGCCCGGTGCCGGGATTGACCACGAACACGAACGCGACGGTGGCCGCGACGGGCGGGATCAGGAACGGCAGGTAGAAGATCGACCGGAGGATGTTCCCGCCCCGCTTGATCCTGGTGAGGAGCTGGGCGAGGGCGAGGCCGAACAGCACCCGCAGCGGCACCATCACCACGACGAGCCAGAGTGTGTTCTTGATGGCACGCCAGGCGTACGGGTCCTTGAACAGGAACCTGTAGTTGGTCAGCCCGACCGGCGTGAGCTGGAACAGGTTGTAGCGGAAGAAGGAGAAGTAGACCGTGGCGGCGAGCGGGTAGGCGAAGAACAGCGTGAAGCCGAGCAGCCACGGCGACAGGAACGCCAGCACCCGGAGGCGGTGCCGGCGCCGCGCCCGCGACGCCGGCGCCCTCCTGGCCGTCAGTGCGGCGGCCATCAGCCGCCGGCCAGCTGAAGCGCGTCGTTCACCTTCTTGTCCAGGCCCTGGAGGCCTTGCCGAAGGTTCGTCACCTTGCCGGGCTCCCACTGCTCCTGCACGAAGCTCTGGAACTTCACGATGAAGTCGCCGCCGTTGATGGTGGAGGGGATGGTCGAGCTGTTCGGGTTCTTGAACACGTCGAGGAACGTCTTGAACTGCGGCGGGAGGTCGAGGTTCGGCGAGGCCAGCGCGGGGATGGTGCTGGGCACGTTGCCCAGGCCGTTGGCGAAGGTCACCAGCGCGTCGGTGTCGGTGGTCAGGTACTTCACGAACTCCCAGGAGGCCTGGGCGTGCCGGGCGCCGCGCGGGATGCCGATGATGGTGCCGGTGACGAACCCGCCGCCGTAGGTGTTCGCGCGGGCGTCGTCGACGGGCGTGGGCGTGGTCGCGTACTGGACCTTCGGCGCCTCCTGCTGGAGGAACTTGGTGCGCCACTCGCCGTCGATGGCCATCGCCACCTTGCCCTTCTCGAAGGGGTTGGAGGCCTCGAACTCCTGGCCCATCGAGTGGATGAACTTCTTGACGTTGTCGTAGCCGTACCAGTCGAGCAGGCCCTTCTCCCACTGCAGGTACTTCGTGAAGGCCGGGTCGGCGGCGAAGTCGGCCCGCCCCTGGGCGGTCAGCCAGGTCGCGCCGAAGCTGGGCCCGGCGATGTGCTCGGGCACGTGCTCGTAGTAGGTCTCCGACGGAATGAAGCCGGCCACCTTGATCGTGCCGTCGGCGTTCCGCACGGTCAGCTTCTTGGCCAGGGCGGTCAGCTGGCTGATCGTCTTGGGCGGCGGGTTGCCCTTCATCAGCGCCTTGTTGCTGTAGAGGGCGTAGTCGTCGGCGAGCAGCGGCAGCGTGCACCGGTCGCCGCGGTACTGCGTGTAGTCCTGCACCGCCTTGGGGAACAGGTTCAGGTCGACCTTGTCCTTCTTCAGGTACGGCGTCAGGTCCTGCAGCGCGCCGCTGGAGCAGAACTGCCCGACGTTGTTGGTGGAGAAGGACGACACCACGTCGGGCGGGTTGCCGCCGCGGATCGCGTTGAGGATCTTGGTGTCGTCCTGACCCTTGACGAGCTTGACGGTGATGTTGGGGTGCAGCCGGTGGAAGCCGGCGATGGCGTCCTCGAAGGCCTTCACCTCATGGGGTGCGCTCCAGCCGTGCCAGACCTCGATCGTCTGCGGCGCGTCGGCCTTGGGGCCGCCGCTCGCGGGTGACTGGCCGCCCGCGGTGCACGCGGTGGCAGCGGCGGCGGTGATGATCGATGCGGTGATGAGCCGCCATGGTCGTGGGGACACTCCGGTCTCCTTCGGGCGCCGGCCGTACGCGGCCGGGGGTTAACGGACGGTGCTGGAGAAGAGCTCCTCGCGTGTTTCCCCGAGTGCGAGGTGCAGCGCGCCGGCCAGGACGGGGTTGCCGTCGACCGAGCTGAGCCGCAGCGGCGGATGCGGGATGGTCATGGTGTGCAGTTCACGCTCCACGAGGGAGCGAAGCGGTTCGCCGCCGGCGAGGGGCACCTCGCCGGCGAGCACGATGAGTTCGGGGTCGAGCACGCTGACGATGGCGGCCAGGCCGGTCGCCAGGCGGGTGGCGAGCTCCTCCAGGCCCGCCCGGGCCCGTTCGTCGCCGTCCTCGTACGCCTCGCGCGCCCGTCGTACGATCTGGTCGGCGCGTCCGCCGCGGAAGCCGTGCTCGCGCAGCAGCCTGATCACGGCGGGCGCGCCGGCGACGGCCTGCAGACCGCCGGTGTTGGCGCGACCGGGCTCGCGGATGATCGGCGCCGAGGCGACCGGCATGTAGCCGACCTCTCCGGCGCCTCCGGTGGCACCGCGCACGAGCGTGCCGCCGAGCACGATCGCCATGCCGATGCCGGCGCTGACCCACAGCAGCACGAAGTCGGCCGTGGCGGTGGCCTGGCCGTGCGCGAGTTCGGCCATCGCCACCAGGTTGACGTCGTTCTCCACGGCGACCGGCACGCCGAGCCCCTCGCGCAGCCGGGTGAGCAGGTCCGGGATGTGCCAGCCGGGCAGGTGGGAGGCGTAACCGAGCCGCTCGGTCCGCGGGTCGACCGCGCCGGGCACCCCGATGACCACGCGGTCGACCCGGTCGAGCCCGGCGTCCGCCATGGCCCCCTCCACGGCCGTGCGCGCCCGCGCGATCGCGTCACCGCCGGACGGTCCCGGCGTCGGCAGCTCGAAGCGGCCGGTCACCGTGCCGGTCAGGTCGGCCGTGCAGGCGCGGATCTGCGCGCGGCGCACCTCCAGCGCCGCGACGTGCGCGGCGGAGGCGTTGATGCGGTACAGCTCGGCGGTACGGCCGGGGCCGCCCTCGCGGATGCCGTCGGCCACGACCAGGCCGGCGTCACGGAGCCGGGTAAGCAGCTGGGAGGCGGTCGGCTTGGACAGGCCGGTGAGCGTCCCGATCTCCGGGCGGGTGAGGGGACCCCGTTCGAGCAGCACCTTCAGTGCGGCGCGGTCGTTGATGGCGCGCAGCAGCCTCGGGGTGCCCGGCGTGCCCGGGCTGGACGTGGACACGGCGACTCCGGCGGGAGCAATGGCGTTAGGAAACTTTCCTAACGTGCCGGTGAAAGTAGGACCGCCGGAGGACGCCGTCAAGACGGCCGGCACGCAGTGTTATCAAGCCGAGACCGTGTCCGGCGGCGCTTCCGGCGGGTATGAGCGGGCACAGACGACGCCGACGCGTGCCTCGGGGGTCATGACGCCGCCTGAGGTCCACGGCCGGGTTCGTGGCCGGCCGGATGAGGAGGCACGCTGACGGTCATGTCCGAATCACCGCTTCTGCTCGCGCTCGATCTCGCCGGTACCTTCGCGTTCGCGCTCAACGGTGCCATCACGGGCCTGCGCGCCACCCGGCTCGACATCGTCGGGGTGCTGACGCTCGGCATGATGACCGCCCTCGGCGGCGGGGTCCTGCGCGACACCCTCATCGACGCGCTGCCGCCCGCGACGTTCCGATACTGGCCCTATCTCGTGGTGGCGGCGGGCGGCTCGCTGGTCGCGTTCTTCCTCAGCCGGCCGCTGCGGAGGCTCGCCCCGCACATCGAGCTGTTCGACGCCGCGGGGCTGAGCCTGTTCTGCGTCACCGGGGCGACCAAGTCCCTGCAGTACGGTCTCGCCGTCGCCCCGGCCGTCATCCTGGGAGCCGTCACGGGCGTCGGCGGCGGGACGATCCGCGATGTTCTCGTCCGTCGCGTCCCCACGGTCCTCACCAGTGGCCTGTACGCCATCCCCGCCCTGGTCGGCGCGGCCGTCGCCGTGGCGGCGGTACGCGCAGGTGTCTACGGTCTTCCCGCGGCGCTCGGGGCCGCCCTCGCCTGTTTCCTGATCCGCGTCGCGGGCATCCGGTACAACCTCAACGCCCCTGTCGCCCCCGAGACGAAGGACCGGCAATGACGGCCGTGTGGCCGCGTCGCGCTCGTCAGGCGAGGATGAAGCGGGTCTTGCCGAAGGTGACCTCATCGCCCGGGCGTACGCGCGTGGGTGCGACGATGCGGTAGCCGTTGACGAGCGTGCCGTTCATCGAGCCGAGGTCGGACAGCAGCCAGTTGTCCCCGGCACGGCGGAGTTCGGCGTGCACCCGGGAGACGCTCAGGTCGGTCACGACGAACTGGCAGCCCGGCGCGCGGCCGATCAGCAGGCGCGACCAGTCGTGCGGGGGGAGGGCGAAGCGCGGCAGGCGCGGCGCGCGCCAGGCGGCCTCCAGGCGTGCGGTCATCGACGACAGTGAGGTGACGGCTCCGGTGAGACCGCGGACCAGGCGGCTGGCCGGGGGCAGGTCGCTGACGAGCGCGGTCAGCTCCGCGTTGCTGCGGGCCCGCAGCGCCGACTCGACGCGCCGTTCGAACGTCTCATGCGACAGTCTGCCCTCCGCGACCCTCTCGCGTAGCTCGCGGAGTACACGATCGCGATCCGCATCCGAGGCGCGTGCCGGAAGCCCTGCCATGAGATGAGTATCCGGACCGGAAAGTGCTGTGTCCAGTACGCGACGGAGTGTCCAGGTAGTGCGCCCCCAACGCTGATGATCTACAACGTAAAGGCCATTCGCTCTTTCGGTCGTGGCTGCTGCGGAAAGTTCGGCGAATGGCGCATTCGCCGGGCCTGTGACCGATTAAGTGGTGACCGGCGGCACCAGGACGGCGGGCCGATCGACAGGGGAGCGGATGAAGCGTACGCAGGCCGGCATGTTGGTGATGGCCGGAGCGGCGGCCCTGGTGGCCGGGGGAGTGGCGACCAACCAGGTCGTCGCCGGCGCCGGCGTCAGGTGGACCTGGGCGTACCTGGCGCTGGGCTTCACGGTGCTCGGCTCGGTGCTCTCCCTGCACATCTCCCGGTCCGAGGCCCCGCCCGGCGCGGTGGAACGCTGGATGCTCGGCCGCCGGCGTACGTATCTGCGGCAGCTCCGGGCCTCGGTGGCCGACATGGAGACCATCGGGGTGGTGACGCACGGCGAGTTCGTGCTGCGGATGCGCCAGGTGTACGTGGACGTGGCCCTCCGGCCCCGCCCGCCGCAGGAGACCGAGCGCGACTCGGGGCTCGGTCCGGTGGCGCCGCAGCAGGCCGGAGCGCGACGGCCGTTGCAGTCGTTCCTGGGGGAACGCCGGGTCTTCGCGGTGATCGGCGCCTCGGGGTCGGGCAAGACCACGCTCGCCCGGCACACCGCCCTGGCGATGTGCGGTCGGCACTGGAGGTTCTGGCGCCGGCGGCAGTTACCGGTACTGCTCTACCTGCGCGACCACGTCCGGTCGATCCTGGCCGAACAGCCGCCGTTCCTGCCGGACGTGGCGAGTTCGGCCGGGTGGCTGGACGGCCGGATCCCGGCGAACTGGCTGGGCACGCGGCTGGACAAGGGCCGGTGCGTGATCCTGCTGGACGGCCTGGACGAGATCGCCGACGACCGGGATCGCGCGACCGTCGTCCGATGGATACGCCGGCAGATCGAACGGTATCCCGCGAACACCTTCGTCATCACCTCCCGGCCGCACGGCTACTCCTCCAATCCGCTGCCCAACGCCGACGTGCTGCAGGTCCAGCGCTTCACCGCGGAGCAGATCTCCGAGTTCCTGCACCACTGGTCCTACGCCGTCGAGTGCCGCGCGCGGAACCGGTCGGGCGGGCCGGTGCGGGCCGCCGCCCGCCGGCAGGCCGACGACCTGTTGCGCAAGCTGAGGAGTGGCCCGGCGATGTACGAGCTCGCCGCGAACCCGCTGCTCCTCACCATGATCGCCAACGTGCACCGCTACCGGGGCGCGCTGCCGCGCAGCCGCGCGGACCTGTACTCGGAGATGTGCGACGCGTTGCTCCACCGGCGTCAGGAGGCCAAGAACCTCGCCGACGCGACCGGCCTGGAGGGTCCCAAGAAGGTGCGCGTCATGCGTCACCTGGCGCTGCGGATGATGCGCGAGCGGACCCGCGACATGCCCGCCGCCGACGCCGAGGACCTGATCCGCGGGCCGCTGCGGCACGTCACCGGCCAGGAGGGGCTCACCCCGGCGATCTTCCTTGAGGAGGTCCGCAAGAACGGCGTGCTCGTCGGCGGCGAGCACGGCGCCTGCGGCTTCGTCCATCTCAGCCTGCAGGAGTACCTGGCCGCCGCCCACATCCGCGCCGAGCCCGCCGAGCACCTGCACCTGCTCACCGAAGGCGTCAACGATCCGTGGTGGCGGGAGACCACGCTGCTGTGGGCCGCGGGCAGCAACGCGACACCGGTCATCGACGCCTGCCTCGCGTCCGGCACCATCGACGCGCTGGCGCTCGCGTTCGACTGCGCCGATGAGGCGCTGGAGATCGACCCCGGCACCCGGGCCCGGCTCAACCGGCTCCTCACGGCGGCGGACGTGCCCGCCCGCGACGACCCGGCGGCTCGCCGGCGGCTGCGGCTCATCGCCGCCGTGACCGCCTCGCGCGGCCTGCGGGAGATCGTCTGGCACGGCACCGCCGCGGTGTGCGCCCAGCCGGTCTCCCACGACCTGTACCACCTGTTCGTCCTGTACGAGCGCGGGGCCGGACGCCACACTCCGCCGCCACCGCGCGGCGAAGGCGCCACCGGACGCTCCCCGGCCGTCGGCATGTGGGCCGACGACGCGGCACGTTTCGTGGGCTGGCTCAACACCCTGCTCGACGAGGGCCCCACATACCGGCTGCCCGCTCCGGCCGAACTCGCCCATCCCGACGCCACCCTGACGCCCGTCCTCGGCCGGCACACCGTCTGGGCCGGTGAACGCCGCGTCGTGCTCCACCGGCCGGACCGGGTTCCGTGGCCCTACACGCCGGCCCGGGAGCGGCTCGGCGGCTACCCCGGTACGGTCCTGGAGGCGATCCGGCCGGCGTTGCGCCTGGCGCGGATCCCGTGGCCCGTCCCCGACCGCGACCTGCACCATCTCCTGGCCTACACGCGTGCCTTCGCCCCTCACCTCCGCGCCGATCCGCTCGAGCCGTCGGCGATCGAGTGGATGATGACGGTGGATCGCGCCCGTGATCTCGCCGGCGTCATCGACCTCGTGTTCGACCTGGCCGCGGACCTGCAGCACGTCCGTTACGTCCGTTCCGGCCCCGAGGTGGTCAACATCGTGTTCGCCGTCGCGATGAACCTCGGCACCGCGCTCTGGCGGGAGCTGTCCGCAGGACATGACCTCGCGCTGGTCCTCGATCGGGCCACCGCCGGCGGTCGCCAGGGCAAGGGGCTGGAGCCCGCCGTCGCGCACGCCCACGCGCTGGCCGGGGATCTCACCTACGCCCTGAGCCGGCCGGATCCGGGCGTCACGCCTCTCATGCGCCACCGCATCCGCGACCTGAGGCGCGCCCTCGCCGTACATCACGGCACGGACCTGGCGCACGACCTCGAGCGGTGCCGCGACCAGGCGCGGGCGTACACGCGGGCCCTCGACCGCGCCGACGCGCGGGAGCGGGCGGCCGACCTGCCGCTCCAGGCGTTCCGCGGCGCGCACCGGCTCGACCGCGACCGGGCCCGGCGCCTCGACCTCGACCTGCCGCCGTACCGGGACACCGCCCACGACTCCGCCGTCGTCCGCGCCCGCGACCTCACCCGTCATCTCCTCGACCTCCTCGGCGGCGACGACGCCGAACACGACCTGGAGCGCCGGCGCCGGATCACCGACTCCGCGGCCCGTGCCCGTGACCTGGGCCGTGCGCTGAGCCGCGACCTGAACCGTGCCCTCGCCTGCGACATCGCCCGCGGTCTCGCCGACCCGGACCTGCTGCCCGCCATCGTCCCCGCGGCCGGTGCGCTCCTGCGCCAGTGGCCGAGCCCGCCGCGCGGCGCCAAGGCCGGCGACGGCCAGGCGCGCACCTCGTTCGAGCGGTTCGTCGCCAAGCTCCTCGGCGGATCCACCGCGGAGACCGCGCGAGGCGCCGAGGACCCGGGCGGTGAGATCCGGGAGGTCCTGCGGCAGCTGTCGGACGACCCGGCCCGTGCGGAGGTACGGGAGATCCTGGTGCGCGCCCACGCCGTGGCCGCCCCGATCCTCGATCGCCGGGCTCCGTTCGACGAGTCCGCCCTGGCGGTCGCGGGGACCGGGCTCCTGGCCGCGATCGCCCTGCTGCAACGGCAGCAGGAGAGGGACCTCGCGGGGCGGCTGGCCCGGGCCCTGGGCACGCTGATCGTGCTCGCGGACCGGCGGACGGCCGCCTCCGCCAACCAGATCATGCTCCTCGTACGGGCCTGAACCGCGAGTTGATCTACAATGTAAAGGCGGTGGGCCGTGTCACGCCGAGGTCCAGCGGACACGGACCTCGGCGGGCTTGCGGAACACCAGGCCACGCGGCCCGTCGGTGTGTTCCAGGCGCAGGCCGGGGAGCCGGAGCAGGGCGCCCAGCGCGGTCGCGGTCTCCAGGCGGGCCAGGTGCGCGCCGAAACAGAAGTGCGGGCCGCGCGCGAACGACAGGTGCCGGTCGGCGTCCTCGCGGCGTATGTCGAAGCGGTCCGGGTCGGCGAAGACGGCCGGGTCGCGGTTCGCGCCCGCGATCGAGACCCGAACGAGGTCGCCGGCACGGATGTCCGCGTCGCCGAGCCGCACGTCCCGCACGGCGTACCGGTCCACGACCGAGGCGGCCGGCTCCATGCGCACCGACTCCTCGATGGCGCCGGCGAGCAGCGCGGGGTCCTCGCGCACCAGCGCGAGCTGGTCCGGATGGCCGAGCAGGTGCGCCGCCGCGTTCGTGATCATCCCTTCGGTGGTGTCGATGCCGCCGAACATCAGCACGGCGGCGTCGGCGACGACCTCGGCGGAGGTCAGGCCCTCGGGCCGTGCGGCCACCTCGGCGAGCAGCGAGGACGGCCGCCCCTCCTTGATCGCCTCCTCGACCCGCGCACGCAGCAGCCCGTACGCCTCGGGCACCACGGCCTCCTCGCCGGCGGTGATGGCCGACACGCCCGCGACGAGCGCCTCGTACCACGACCGGATGGTCGCGGCGTCGGTGTCGCCGAGCCCCAGCGCCTCGGCGACGACCGCGACCGCGAGTGGCCCGGCCAGCTCGGCGCGCAGCTCCGCCCGCCCGGCCGGCCGCAACGCGCCGACCAGCCGGTCCACCTCGGCGGCCACGAACGCGGTGAACCGCGCCCGCGTCTCGGCGGGCCGGAAGGTACGGGCGAACGGCTCACGGTGCCGAGTGTGCGCCGGCCCGTCGAGGGAGAGCATGCTGGGCCCGATGAGCCGCGCGGTGGAGAAACGCGGATCGTCCACGGTGTAGGTGCGGGCGTCGCGCATGACCTCGCGGGCCAGGTCGTGCCGGGTGACCAGCCACCCGCCGAGCGCGGGCAGCCAGGAAACGGGCTCGGCGGCCCGCAGCCGGGCGAGCAGCGGATGCGGGTCGATGGTCAGCTCGTCGACGGTGGCGCTCGCGCCGATGGGATGGCTCACCCAGGTGACGTTACGGCCTACGAGCGGACGAAACGGACAGCGGGTCCCTCCTGTCCACGGCCGGCCCGGCGGCCATCGTCGCTCGGCGATGGCGGAAATCGTCATTTCCGTGTCCTTGCGGCCGTCGGACGGACGCCGCCACAGTGGGGGCATGACCAGCCGCCGCGTCGTCTTCGCCGTGTTCCCGGGGTTTCAGATCCTCGATCTGACCGGGCCGCACGAGGTGTTCACCAAGGCGGGGCGGATCACCGGGGGCGTCGTCGTGGAGACCGTGGCCGCCGCGCACGGCCCGGTCCCCTCCAGCGGCGGTCTGCCGGTCACCCCGACCATGACCGTCGACGAGATGACCGGCCCGGTGGACACGCTGGTCGTCGTCGGCGGGGAGGGGATCGACCGGGCGTGCGCGGACCGGCGCCTGGTCGACTGGTTCGCCCGGACCGCCCGCGGAGCCCGGCGTACGGCGTCGGTGTGCAGCGGCGCGTTCCTCCTGGGCGCGGCCGGGCTCCTGGCCGGACGTCGCGTGGTGACCCACTGGAGACGCTGCGGAGAGCTGGCCGAGCGGCATCCGGAGGCCGTCGTCTGCCCCGACCCGATATTCGTTCGGGACGGTGACCTGTGGACCTCGGCCGGCGTCACCGCGGGCATGGACCTGGCGCTCGCGATGGTCGAGGACGACCACGGGCCGGAGGTGTCGCGCGCCATCGCCCGTCAGCTGGTGATGTTCGTGCAGCGGCCCGGAGGACAGGCGCAGTTCAGCACCCAGCTCGCCGCGCGACGACCGGTACGCGTGCCGCTGCGCGAGGTCCTCGGCTGGATCGCGGGCCACCCCGACGGTGACCTGACCGTGCCGGCCCTCGCCGCCCGCGCCGCGATGAGCGAGCGGCACTTCGCCCGCGTCTTCCGCGCCGAGACTGGCCGGACCCCGGCCGCCTACGTCGAAAACTCACGGGTCGAGGCCGCCCGGCGGCTGCTGGAGACCACCGCGGCCCCTCTGGAGTCGGTGGCCCGCGCCTGCGGGTTCGGCACCGTCGAGACCATGCATCGCAGCTTCAGACGCACCGTCCAGGTCACCCCGGGCGAGTACCGACGGCACTTCTCCGCCCGCGCCGCGGCCCGCTGAGGGCCCCGGCCTCGATGAAAGGCATGCCCGTGCGCATCGTCATCCCGATCTTCGACGGCGTCACCGCGCTCGACGCCGTCGGCCCGTACGAGGTCCTGCGGATGCTTCCGGAGGCCGAGGTCGTCTTCGCCGCCGAGGCCGCCGGTCCGTGCGCGGACGGGGACGGCTCGCTCTCCCTCGTCGCGACGGCCGCCCTGACGGACGTCGCCCGCGCCGACGTGCTGCTGGTGCCCGGCGGTCCCGGCGCGCGGCGTCGCGTCACCGACGAGCCGCTGCTGGCGTGGATCCGCCGGATCCACGCCACGACGCGGTGGACGACGTCGGTGTGCACCGGCTCGCTGCTGCTCGGCGCGGCCGGTCTGCTGGACGGGCTGGAGGCCACCACGCACTGGAGCGCGGTCGGGCAGCTGGAGTCCTACGGCGCGACGTACACGGCACGGCGGGTCGTCGAGCAGCCCGGCGGCGTCATCACCGCCGCGGGGGTCTCCTCGGGCATCGACATGGCCCTGCGGCTGGCCGAGCTCGTCGCGGGACGGACCGTCGCCGAGGCGTGCCAGCTCGCGATCGAGTACGACCCGCAGCCGCCCTTCGACTCCGGCGCGTACGCCAAGGCGTCACCGGAGGTGAAGGAGTACCTGGCGGCCCGGCGCTGACTCAGGGGCGCAACAGGACCTTGCCGACGTCGCCGTCCGCGCCGCGCAGCAGGTCCATCGCACGGCCGAACTCGGCGAGGTCCAGTTCGTGGGTGACCAGCGGGCCGGGGTCGAGCAGGCCGGCGGCGAACAGGCGCACCGCGTGCGTCCAGGCCGCCGGGGGTGCGCCGAAGACACCGGTGACGGTGAGCCGCCCGCCGACGATCGCGACCGGGTCGACGGTGGAGGCCTGCCCCGGGATGCCGGTGAGCACGACCCGGCCGCCCCGGCGCGCCAGGGCGATCGCCGTCGCGGCGGTGCCGGGCGCGCCGGCCGTCTCCACCACCACGTCGTAGCCGCCGGCCGGGAGCGGCCCGCTCTCGAAGCGGGTCGCGCCGCAGGCCAGGGCGGTGTCGGCGCGTCCGGCGCGCGGGTCGGTGGCGGCCAGCCCGGCGGGGGAGGACAGCGACAGCATCCGCAGGCACAGGGCGCCCAGCGTGCCGGCGCCGACCACGGCGATCCGTTCGCCGGGCTCGACCCGGGCGGACAGGACGGCGGCCGCGGCGACGGCGGCGGGTTCGAGGAGCGCGGCGGCGCGCAGGTCGGCGCCGTCCGGCAGGACGTGCAGCAGCCGCGCCGGCAGCACCAGCGTGTCCGCGAACGCGCCGGGACGGGTGAAGCCGGTCTCGTCGTACCCGGCCGAACACAGGTTCGCCGCGCCCTCGCGGCAGCGGTCGCAGACCTGGCAGTTGCGGAAGCCCTCGCCCACCACCGGCCGTCCGGTCAGCCGCGGCTCCACACCGGGGCCGGTGGCGGCCACGACGCCGGACCACTCGTGGCCCGGGACGATCGGGTAGCGAACGAACGCCGCGGGCCGGGTGCCCTCGACCAGCTCGCGGTCGCTGCCGCAGATGCCCGCCGCGGCCACCCGTACGGCGACCTCGCCCGGACCCGGCTCGGGTGGATCCCCGGTGACCAGCTCGTACGTTCCCGGCTCGTGGACCACCAGCGCGCGGCTCATGGACACCGCTTCTCCGGAGAGGCGCCTTCGCGTCGCCCGCTCATGCGCCCGCCGCGTCGCGCGATGCCGTGCGTTCGGGGTCGCGCAGGTGCCAGTTCTCGGCGAACAGGTCGAACTTCGCGCGCTGCCGTGGGAACCGCGCGCACGCCTCCACGTCGAGCGTCACCCCCAGGCCCGGTTCCCGCGGCAGGGTGAAGTATCCGTCGACGACCTCGGGCAGGCCCGGCGCGACCTGTTTGATCGCGGCGTCGGCGAAGTCGTTGAAGTGCTCCTGGATCTTGAAGTTGGTGGTGCAGGCGGCCAGGTGGAGGCTGGCGGCGGTGAGCACCGGGCCGCCGACGTTGTGCGGGGCGACCATGACGTAGTGCGTCTCGGCGGTCGCGGCGAGCTTGCGGGTCTCGGCGATGCCGCCGATGTGGGAGATGTCGGGCTGGATGACGTCGACGGCCTGGAGTTCGAACAGTTCGCGGAACTCGAAGCGGTCGTGGATGCGCTCGCCGGTGGCGATCGGCAGGTCGGTGTGGGCGGCGACCTTCGCCAGGGCCCGCGGGTTCTCCGGCGGGCAGGGTTCCTCGATCCAACCGGGGTCGTAGGGGCGCAGCAGGCCGGCGAGCCGGATGGCGGTCGCGGGGTTGAAACGCCCGTGCATCTCCACGAGCAGGTCCGCCTCCGGGCCGATCGCGTCGCGCACCGCCTCGACGAGTGAGACCGAGCGCAGCGTCTCGGCGCGGTCCAGCTCGTAGTGCCCGTCGCCGAAGGGGTCCAGCTTCAGCGCGCGGTAGCCGCGTTCGACCACCTTCGTGGCGGCGGCGTGGAAGGCCTCGGGGGTGCGCTCGACGGTGTACCAGCCGTTGGCGTAGGCCTTGATCCGCTCTCGGACCTTCCCGCCGAGCAGCCGCCAGACGGGCTGGCCGAGGGCCTTGCCGACGATGTCCCAGCAGGCCATCTCGACGCAGGCGATCCCGGACATGACGATCTCGCCGGCCCGGCCGTAGTCGCCGTACTTCATCCGCCGGACCAGGTCCTCGGTGTCGAAGGGGTCCGAGCCCACGACGTGGTTGCGTTCGGCCTCGGCCAGGTAGCCCAGCAGCGCGTCGGTGTGCCCGAGCATGCGGGCCTCCCCGACTCCGGTCAGGCCCTCGTCGGTGTGGACGAGGACGTGGGTGAGGTTGCGCCAGGGTGTGCCGACGACGTGGGTGGACAGGCGGGTGATGCGCACGCGGGGCCTCCTCACTGGTCGGGGGCGGAATCGGGGCGCGGGGTCAGGGAGAGGGCGGCCGGTGCCCGAGCCGCTGGGACAGCTCCGCGGCGCCGCGGCGGATCAGCTCGCTCCACTGGTCGCGGAGTTCGTCGTTCCAGCGCAGGCTCGGCGTCGAGATGCTCATCGCGGCGACCATGTCGCCGGTGTTGTCGTAGATGGGGGCGGCGATGCAGTAGACCGCCTCGTTGGACTCGCACTCGTCGTAGGACAGCCCGGCCTCGCGGATCCGTTCCAGGCGGGCGCGCAGCCGTGTGGGGGAGGTGATGCTGCGCGGTGTCATGCCGGGCAGGTCGCGGTCGCGCGGCACGCGTGCGTCCAGGGCGTCGGGCGACAGGCCGGACAGCAGCATCTTGCCCACGCCGGTGCAGTGCGCGGGCAGGCGCCGCCCGACCGCGGAGACCATCCGTACCGGGTGGGTGCTGTCGACCTTGGCGATGTAGACGACGTCCGCGCCGTCGAGGACGGCGACGTGCACCGTCTCGTCGCAGTGGGCCGCGACCCGCCGGGCGACCTCCCGCGCCTCGTGGGCGAGGTCGAGCTGCTCGGCGAAGACGCTGCCGAGCTGGAACAGGCGCATGCCGAGCCGGTAGCGGGTCGGCTGGCCGGGGGTCGGGATGAGGTAGGCGCGGTCGGTGAGGGTGGTCACCAGCTCGTGGACGGTCGTCCGGGGCAGCCCGAGACGCTCGGTGATCTCCGGGGCGGACAGGCTGGGGCGGTCGAGGAACAGCTCGAGGACGTCGAGCGCGCGGGTGACCGCCGGCACCGTACGTCCCATCGCCGATCACCGCCCGCCGAACGCTGTGCGAAATCTCGGGCGCAGGCTAGGCATGGCCGGGCGGCCGTGTCAACGGCACGCGGCCGCCCGGTGCATGTCGCGTTCCCGGCGAAACGGCCGTTGACGCTGGCAGAACACGCACTTACCGTCCAGATGCCGGCAGCAGTCCGTATCGCGTCCGAAATGTCGAACAGGGAGGCGCCGTGACCGAGCGAAGCGAGGGAACTGGAAACGCAGCCCGTCCGGTCGATCCGATGGGTGCCACCCGGCGCTACCTGTCCTCGCTGGGGCTGCCGGAGCGTGACCTCGGTGTGCCGCCGGAGTCGGCCCGGCGCTTTCCCGACGGCGGGCAGTACCGGGTGGAGATCCCCTCGGTGGAGGGGCCGTCGGCTCTTCGCGCCGTGGTCGAGGCCGCCCGCGAGCACGGTGTGCGGGTGCACCGGATCAGCCAGGGCAGCGGCATCATGCTGCAGACCGACGCGGAGATCCGGGAGATGCTCGCCCTCGGCGTCGAGCACGATATCGAGATCTGCCTGTTCGTCGGCCCGCGGGCCTCCTGGGACGTCGGCGTGCAGGTGACGGCCTCGTCGGGTGCGGTCGGCTCCGGCTCGCTGCGCGGCGCCGACCAGCTCGTGTACGGCATCGAGGACGTCGTGCGCGCGGTCGGGCTCGGGCTGCGCAGCGTCCTGGTCGGTGACGTGGGCCAGCTGTGGGTGCTGGGCCGGATGAAGAGCACCGGCGATCTGCCCCCCGACCTGATCCTGAAGTCGTCGGTGTCGCTGCCGGCCGCCAACCCCGCGACCGCGCGGCTGCTGGAGGATCTCGGCGTCACCACCGTCAACCTGCCGGTCGACCTGAGCCTCGCGCAGGTCGCCGCGATCCGCGCGGCCGTCGACGTGCCGCTGGACCTGTACGTCGAGGGCGCCGACGACTTCGGCGGGACGGTCCGCTACTACGAGGTGCCCGAGATCGTACGGGTGGCAGCGCCGGTCCACCTGAAGTTCACCGTCCGCAACGCCCCGGGAATCTACCCCTCCGGCCGCCACCTGGAGCCGGTGGCCGTGGCGACCGCGCGGGAGCGGGTCCGCCGCGCGGCGATCGGGCTGGCGATGCTCCGCCGCTACCGGCCCGACGCGGTGGAGAGCGGGTCCTCACGGCTGCTGCCGGCCGGTCCTTGACAGGCCTGGCACCGGATTCTACGGTCGCGGCAAGGTGTTCGAACGACGTTCGAAATACCGAACAACCGCCCGGATCGGGGGCGGGCGGGGGATGCGCGTCCCTGAGGTCGGCGCCGCGCGTGCTCGGCCCACCGCCACTGATCCCGGAGGTTCGTGATGACCCAGGTCCACCCCAAGGTCGAAGAGGCCGTCGACACCCTCGGCCTGGAGGGCGCGACGCGACGGCGGCTTCTCAGCGGAGCGGGCATGGTCAGTGCCGCCGCGGCCGCGTCGGCGCTGCTCGCCGCGTGCTCCTCCAGCAACAAGAAGGACGCCGGCTCGACCGCCAAGGGCGGCGTGGGGCCCTTCCCTTCGACGCCGAAGTGGAAGTTCGTCTTCGTCAACCACGTGACGACCAACCCGTTCTTCACCCCGACCCAGTACGGGGCCCAGGACGCCTGCGCGCTGCTGAACTGTGAGTTCCAGTGGACCGGCTCGCAGGACTCGGTCGTGCCGCAGATGGTCAACGCGCTGAACTCGGCGATCTCCGCGAAGGCCGACGGCATCGCGGTGGCGGTCGTGGACAAGACGGCGTTCCGCGCGCCGATCGACAAGGCGCTGAACGCGGGCATCCCGGTGGTCTCCTACAACGCCGACGGCGCCAAGGGCGACCCCGGCTCGAACCGGCTCGCCTACATCGGCCAGGACCTGTACACCTCCGGCTACCAGCTCGGTCAGCGCATCGCCTCGCTCATGCAGGGGGGTGACGCGGTCGGGTTCATCGCGACGCCGGGGTCCCTGAACATCCAGCCGCGCATCGACGGCGCGAAGGACGCCATCAAGGCCTCCGGCAAGCCGATCAACTTCACGTCGGTGGCCAGCGGCGCCGAACTGCCCAAGGAGCTGTCCACCATCGACGCGTACGCCCAGGGGCACAAGAACCTCAAGGGCATGTTCGCCGTCGACGCCGGCTCCACCGAGGGCGTCGGCAAGGTCGTGGCCAAGTACGGGCTCAAGAGCAAGGGCGTGGCCGCGGGCGGCTTCGACCTCAACCCCGCGACGCTGCAGGCGGTCAGCGCGGGGAACCTGGACTTCACCATCGACCAGCAGCCGTACCTGCAGGGGTTCCTTCCGGTGCTGTACCTGTGGCTGTACAAGCTGTCGGGTGGGCTGGCCGCGCCGTCGGAGACCAACACCGGGCTGCTGTTCGTCACCAAGGACAACGTCCAGCCGTACCTGGCGACCAAGACCCGGTTCGAGGGCTCCAGTACCCAGCAGCAGCTGTTGAACCACTCCGGCCCCATCGCGCACAAGTGATGGGCGGCCCCGTGAGTGAGACGGAGGCGCCCGAGGCGAAGACGCCGGCACCGCGCACGCCGCGGCCGCTGGGCCGTGCCGCCGACGCGTTCCTGCGGCGGCGCGAGGCGACGATCCTCGTCGTGGCGGTCGCGCTGCTGATCTACTTCCAGTCGGCCCGTTCGGAGTTCCTGAGCCACGACAACCTGGTGAACATCTCCCAGGGCACCGCCCCGTACGCGATCGTCGCGGTCGGTGAGGTGTTGTTGCTGGTCAGCGGCGAGATCGACCTGTCGGCCGGGATGGTGTTCACGCTGGCGCCGTTCCTGATGCACTACCTGGTCGACTACTACGGCATGTACCCGATCATCGCGATCGTGGTGGCGTTGCTGGCGGGCGCCGTGATCGGCCTGGTCAACGGGGCGGTGACGGTGCTGTTGCGAGTGCCCTCGTTCGTGACGACATTGGGCACGATGTTCCTGGTGCAGGGCATCACCCTCACCACGTCCCACGCCTATCCGGCGGAGATCCCGCCGGCGGCGCAGGGACTGGCGGGCTGGTTCGGGCACGCGGACTGGTCCGAGCTGATCTGGTGCGTGCTGATCGTGGCGTTCTTCCACCTCGTGCTGATCCGCACCCGGTGGGGGCTGCACACGGTCGCGGTCGGCGGCAACCTGCTGGGCGCGAGCGAGGCGGGCATCAAGGTGGCCCGGATCAAGATCGGCAACTTCATGGTGACGGGCGCGCTGGCGGCGTTCGCCGGGATCCTGGAGGCGTTCCGCACGTCCACGATCGACCCCAGCTCCGGCGGCACCGGCGCGATGTTCACCGCCGTGTCGGCCGCGGTCATCGGCGGCACCGCCCTGGCCGGTGGCTCCGGCACGGTGATCGGCGCGCTGCTCGGCGCGCTCGTGCTGGCCGAACTGCAGAACGGCTTCAACCTCATCGGCATCAGCGCGAACCCGTTCAACATCATCCTGGGTGTGGCGATCCTCGTCTCGATGATCCTCAACGTCCATCTGACGAGGCTGCGAAGGGCGGGCCGGTCATGAGCGAGCGGAGCGAGGGAATCGACAAGCACAGTGTGCCCGGTCCTTCCTCCGACGAAGGAGGACTCCCGACCGAGGTGCTGCGGGCCGAGCACCTGGCCAAGAGCTTCGGCGCGGTGACCGCGCTCACCGACATCGACCTGCGCCTGGAGCGCGGCGAGGTGCTCGGGCTGATCGGCGACAACGGCGCGGGCAAGTCGACGCTGATGAAGATCCTGTGCGGGTTCCACCAGCCCGACTCCGGGCGGATCCTCATCGACGGGCAGGAGGTGACGCTCAAGTCGGTCGAGCACGCGCGCTCCCTCGGCGTCGACACCGTCTACCAGGACCTGGCGCTGATCAACGAGCTGAGCGTCTACCACAACATGTTCCTCGGCCGTGAGCGCGTGCGCTGGCCGCTGCTGAACAACCGGGCCATGCGCCGGCTCGCCCGCCGGCACCTGGAGGACATGGGGGTGAACATCCCCTCGGTCGACGTGGAGGTCGCCAAACTGTCCGGCGGGCAGCGGCAGGCGATCGCGGTGGCGCGCTCGGTGTACTCCGAGGCGAAGATCCTGCTGCTCGACGAGCCCCTCGCGGCCATGGGCGCCAAGGAGGGCGCGCTGATCCTGGACCTGGTCCGCGGGCTGAAGGAGCGCGGCGAGGTCTCGGTGATCATCATCGCGCACAACTACGCGCAGGTCCTGGAGGTCTGCGACCGCGTCAACCTGCTCCAGCACGGCCAGATCACCTTCGACAAGGCCGCCGCGGAGACCTCGCTGCGGGAGCTGACCGACCTGGTGGTGGCCGAGTACCGGGCCGCGCGCACCCGCGGCACGCCGTAGTGGCACGCTCGTAGGCGAGTGCCGGCCGTCCCGAAGGGAGAGTGATCGCGGGTGACCGCGGTAACGAGCGTCGACGCGCGGACCGGTGAGGTCGTGACCACCGTCGCGCAGGAGAGCACCGCCGAGGAGACCGCCGCCGCGTGCGAACGGGCGGCGGCGGCCTTCCCCGGACTGGAGGCGATGGGCCGCCACGGCCGCGCCGGGCTGCTGCGGGCGATGGCCGGCGCCCTGGAGGAGGCACGGGAACGGGTCGTGGCGGTCGCCGACCGCGAGACCGCGCTGGGGGAGCAGCGCCTGAACGGCGAGCTCACCCGCACCTGCTTCCAGCTGCGCCTGTTCGCCGAGGTCCTGGACGAGGCCTCCTACGTCGAGGCGACCATCGACCACGCCGGCCCGACCCCGATGGGCCCGCGGCCGGACCTGCGCCGCATGCTGGTCCCGCTCGGGCCGGTCGGGGTGTTCGGCGCGAGCAACTTCCCGCTGGCCTTCTCGGTGCCGGGCGGCGACACGGCCTCGGCCCTCGCCGCGGGCTGCCCGGTCGTGGCCAAGGCGCACCCCTCCCACCCGGCCACCTCCCAGCTGTGCCTTGAGCTGCTCGACGCCGCCGTACGGGAGGCGCGGGCGCCGGAGGGCACCATCGGACTGGTCCACGGCGCCCGGGCCGGCACGGACCTGACGGGCCATCCGGCGATCCGCGCGGTCGGCTTCACCGGCTCCTACCGCGGCGGGCGCGCCCTGTTCGACGTGGCGAACGCCCGGCCCGACCCGATCCCGTTCTACGCCGAGATGGGCAGCCTCAACCCGCTGGTGGTCACCCCCGAGGCCGCCGCCGGGCGCGCCGCCGAGATCGCCGAGGGGTACGTCGCCTCGTTCACGCTCGGCGCCGGGCAGTTCTGCACCAAGCCGGGGCTGGCGTTCGTCCCGGCCGGGGAGGCGGGGGAGCGGTTCCGCGCCGAGACGGCCCGCCGCGTACGTGACCTGGGCGGGACGGTGCTGTTGAACGCCGGGATCGCCGAGGGGTTCCGCGACGGCGTCGACCGGCTGACGGGGCAGCGGGGCGTGGCGGTCCTGGCCGCCGGCGACGGGCCGCTGGCACCGGTGCTGTTCACGGTGCGCGCGCAGGACTTCGCCGGGCCGCTGCTGGAGGAGTGCTTCGGGCCGGCCGGTGTGCTGGTGGAGTACGACGGGCCCGAAGCGCTGCTGGAGATCCTGTCGGGCCTGCCGGGCAACCTGACCGCGACCGTCCACACCGGGGAGGGGGAGACCGACCTTCCCGCGCGGCTCGCCGCGGTGCTGCGGGAGCGGGCGGGCCGGCTCGTGTGGAACGGCTTTCCCACGGGCGTCGCGGTCAGCCACGCCATGCACCACGGCGGCCCGTTCCCGGCCACGTCCAACCCGCTGCACACCTCGGTGGGCACGACCGCGATCCGGCGGTTCCTGCGCCCGGTCACGTGGCAGGACGCCCCGGAGGCGCTGCTCCCGCCCGAGCTGCGCGACGCCGGCCCGGGCATCCCCCGCCGCGTCGACGGCGTCTTGGTGCCCGGCGGCGGTCCGGCGGGCACCTGATCCGATCCGGCGCGGGTCCGGGCACCGATCCCTGATCGCTAAGATCGTCCGGATCGCACGACCGGCGTGCACCAACGGATCACCACGGAGCGCCCGACCATGGAGGCACTGCGCGCCGGCGACCCGGCGGAGATCGGCGGGTATCGGGTCCTGGCGCGGCTGGGCGCGGGCGGGATGGGGCAGGTCTACCTCGGGCTGTCCCCGGGCGGCCGGCACGTCGCGCTCAAGGTGATCCGCGCCGACTTCGACAGCGCCGAGGCGCTGGCGCGGTTCCGCCGTGAGGTGGCGACCGTCGGTGAGCTGCGCAGCCCGTTCACCGCCGCGCTGGTCGGCGCGGGCCTCGACGCGCCCCCGTACTGGCTGGCCACCGAGTACGTCCAGGGACCGACCCTGACCCAGGCCGTGACGCGGCACGGGCCGCTGCCCGTGGGGACCTGCCTGCGGCTGATGGCCGCGCTCGGTGAGGCGCTCGCCGACGTGCACGCGCGCGGGGTGCAGCACCGCGACCTCAAGCCGCACAACGTGATCCTGGCCCCGGACGGTCCGCGCCTGATCGACTTCGGGATCGCCCGCGGCGACGACCAGACGGCGATCACGCACACCGGCGCGGCGGCGGGCACGCCCGGGTATCTCGCGCCGGAGGTGATCCGCTGGCAGCGGATGAGCCCGGCCGCCGACGTGTTCGCGCTGGCCGGAACGCTCGCGTACGCGGCCACCGGGCGTCCGCCGTTCGGCGCGGGCGACTCCCACGGGGTGATCTACCGCAGCGTTCACGAGCCCATCGACGTGGCCGGGGTCGATCCGGCCCTGGCCGGGCTCATCGCGCGGTGTGCCGACAAGGACCCCGCGGCGCGGCCCGCCGCGGGGCAGGTGCCGGCGCTGTGCGGCGTCCCGGGCGCGATCACCGAGGACCCGGCGTACCGGCGGCTGCTGGACCTGACCGAGGTCCCGCCGTCCGACCTTCCGACGGCGGTCGCCCACGGTCTCGTGCCCTCCGGCCACGACCGGGCGACCGGCGTGCTCACCGGGCCCGCCCCGGCCGCGCGTTCCCGCCGGACCCTGCTCGCGGTGATCGGCGGTGGCGCGGCGGCGGCCGTCGCCGCGGGGGTGCTGCTGTTCCAGTTCCTGCCGGGCGCCGGCGGCGCGACCGACTCCCCTTCGTCATCGGGCACGGCGCGGGCCGGCCGTTCGCCGGGCGTCACCGGCGGACCCACCCGCCCCACGGGCGCCGGGACGCCCACGGACGTCTTCTCCAAGGAGACCGACGCGGACTTCGCGGCGCTGGCCTGGTCGCCCCGTGACGGCCGATGCGCGCCCGCCGTGCGGACCGAGAGCGCCTCGCAGGCGCTGGGGGCGCAGTGGACGGCGCCGCGCGAACCGGCCGCGCCGCGTGGCAGCGTCGACGTCGGGTTCCGCGCGGCCGACGGCGCGCCCAGCGGCTACTACGTCGCGGCCGAGATGCGTCCCCCGGTGGCGCTGCGCGGCAACCGGATCACCGGGATCGTCACGACGCGCCCGGTCGCGCTGAGGGCCGACGGCTGGGCGACCCTGCACTACCCGCGGGACTTCTCCCAGCCGAAGGACTGGGCCTACGACCTCGGCACGGGCACGTGGACGGTGGTGTGGTACCACGTGCACCCGAACGGAGACGCCTACTACATCGGCTGCGACGGGTTCACGGTCTCCTGACCCGACCGGCCACGGCCCGGTGACGTACTAGGCGTCCCGGATGGCCTCGGAGGCGGCGCGGCTGGCCGCGGCCAGGCCGACGTCCCGGCCGTCGGCCTCGCGGGCGTGGTCCTCCCACCAGGCCTGCCCGCTCTCGGGGAGCGTGTGGATCGGGTCGTAGTACTCGTACCGGCGCTCCAGGGCCTCGGGGTCGTCGGCCTCCAGGGCGGTGCGGTAGTTCTTCGTCCAGTAGGAGATGCCGCGCTCGGTGTCGTAGTCGGCGACCTGGTGCACCCAGCGCTTGCCGACGTAGGGCACGTCGCACACGATGCGCGGGGTGGCGAAGCCGGGCAGGTACCCCATGATCCCGTGCTGCAGGCGCTGGGCCTCGGCGAGCGAGAGCCGCCAGTGCTCGCTGAAGGGGATCATGTCGCACAGGTAGAAGTAGTAGGGCAGTACGCCGTTGTCCTGCAGCGCGAAGCACAGGTCCAGCAGCTGTTCGACGCTGGTGTTGACGCCGCGCAGCAGCACGCCCTGGTTGCGCACGTCGCGGACGCCGGCCTCGAGCATGGCCTGGGCCGCCTTGGCGACCAGCGGCGTCATCGACTGGGCGGCGTTGACGTGCGTGTGGATGGCGAGCTGGGCGCCGCGCTTGCGCGCCTTGGTGGCCAGGCGTTCCACGCCGGCGCGTACGTCGTCCTGCAGCCAGTGCTGGGGCACGCCCATGAGGGCCTTGGTGGCCAGGCGGATGTCGCGGATGTTGTCGATGTCCAGCAGCCGGTCGACGAAGCCCTCCAGGCGCGCCCACGGCATGTTCGCCACGTCGCCGCCGGACACGACCACGTCACGGACCTGCGGGGTGTCGCGCAGGTAGGCCAGCATCTCCTCGAGCCGGTCGGGCTGCTTGAGGGCGAACTTGTGCTTGTCGATCTGCGGGGTGGAGTTGCCGACCAGGTCCATGCGGGTGCAGTGGCCGCAGTACTGGGGGCAGGTGGGCAGCAGCTCGGCCAGGACCTTGGTGGGGTAGCGGTGGGTCAGCCCCTCCACCGCCCACATCTCGGCCTCGTGCAGGGAGTCGCGGCTGGCGAACGGGTGCGAGGGCCAGTCGGTGCGCCGGTCGCTGAACACCGGGAGCATGTAGCGCCGTACGGGGTCGGCGTAGAAGGCCTCGGTGCTGTCGACGTTCATGGTGTTGAGCATCTGCGGGGGCAGCAGCATCGACATGGTGGCCCGCTCGCGCTGGTCCCGCTCCAGGTCGGCGTAGAACTCCTCGCTCAGCAGGTCGCCCATGAGGTTCCGCAGCTGGCGGACGTTCTTGACGCAGTGCGCGCGCTGCCACTGCGCGGACTCCCACTCGGCCGTGGTGACCTCGCGCCAGCCGGGGAAGCGACGCCAGTCGGGCTCGATCAGCTCATGACGCTGGTACGTGTACGGCTGGAGGCGGCC
Source organism: Actinoallomurus iriomotensis (assembly GCF_030269445.1). Lineage (GTDB taxonomy): Bacteria > Actinomycetota > Actinomycetes > Streptosporangiales > Streptosporangiaceae > Actinoallomurus > Actinoallomurus iriomotensis. The sequence continues at coordinate 382,520 of NZ_BSTJ01000005.1, read as the reverse complement.
ATCGAGGGACACCACCGAGTCTTCGGCGAGAGCGGTCACGAGCTTCACCCCTAGTCTGTCGCGGAGATCGCGGATGATGTTCACTGTCTGCGGGACCATACGGGAAATTCTTTCTCTAAACTAGGTTCCCCCAGCAGATATTCCACTACACGCTACCTTGAGGTGAGGGATGAACAGCTCTCCGGTCGGTCTGCACCGGGTCCTGGAGCCGCCCGGCGTTCTGCCGCAGGCGGCCCGCCGTCTGGATCCCGATCCGCGGATCCGCGAGGACGAGGTCCGCGTACGCCTCGAACGCCTGAACCTGGACGCCGCCTCCTACCGGCAGCTCCACACCGCCCACGACGGCGATCCGGACGCCATCCGCGCCGAGGTCCTGCAGATCATCAGGACCCGCGGCAAGATGCACAACCCGGTCACCGGCTCGGGCGGCATGCTCATCGGCGTGGTCGACGAGGTGGGCCCGCGGTCCCCGCTGGGCCTGACGCCCGGCATGCGGATCGCCACCCTGGTCTCCCTGACCCTCACGCCGCTGCACGTCGAGGACGACCTGCGCCGCTGGGACGGCCGCGGCGAGCAGGTCCCGGCCGAGGGCCACGCGATCCTGTTCGCCCGCTCGATCGCCGCCGAACTCCCGGCCGACCTGCCCGCCGGGCTGAGCCTGGCCGTCATGGACGTCTGCGGCGCGCCCGCCCTCACCCACGGCGTCGTCGCCGCCCGTACCGCGCCGGTCGTCGCGGTGATCGGCGCCGCGGGCAAGAGCGGGTCCCTGGCCCTGGCCGCGGCTCGCCGCGCCGGTGCCGCACGTACCATCGGAGTGGTCCCGTTCGAGGCCGAGGCGGCGCGGCTGCGCGCGGCCGGACTGGCCGACGACGTCGTGATCGCCGACGCCCGCGACCCGATCGCGCTCGCCGGCGCCGTCGGCGCGCCGGCCGACGTCACCGTGGTCTGCGTCGACGTGCCCGGCTGCGAGCACGGCGCGATCCTGGCCACCGCCGCGGGCGGCACGATCGTGTTCTTCTCGATGGCCACCTCGTTCTCGGCCGCGGCGCTCGGCGCCGAGGGACTGGCCGCCGATGTGACCATGCTGATCGGAAACGGGTACGCCCCAGGGCACGCGCAGATGGCACTGGACCTGCTGCGCACCGAACCCGGCGTAGCGAAGATCTTCAAGGAGCGGGTGGAGGAGTGATGGGCAAACTGAACCTGGATCCGCAGGTGGTGGCCAAGGCACGCCGCCTCGCCGAACGCGCCGCCGAGCCGGTCATCGAGATGGCCCGCACGCACACGACCGTCTCGGTCGAACGCGCGCAGCTGCGCCTGGCCGGCCTGTCCGGCGCCGACGCCGACGGCCGCCCGTGGGTGAACCACCTCGTCGACGCCGTACGCGACCAGGTCGGCCTCGAACACGGCGTCGCGCTGCCCGTCTGGGACGCCCTGCGCCGCGAGTCCTACGCCGACCTGTCCGCACTGGCGCAGGCCGCCGCACTGGGCGCGGTGACCTTCCGCCTGCCCTCCGGCGACGACGCCGCCGCGGCCACCGCGCACGCCCGCGCCGCCGCCCGGGAGGGCATCACCCGCATCGACCGCCGCCGCGCCGAACGCGACCAACTGCTCACCGAGGTCGGCGACCCGCCCAAGCCGTGGGTGTACCTCATCGTCGCCACCGGCGACATCTACGAGGACATCCCGCAGGCGCAGGCCGCCGCGCGCGAGGGCGCCGACGTCGTCGCGGTGATCCGCTCCACCGGCCAGTCGCTGCTGGACTTCGTGCCCGAGGGCGCCACCCGCGAGGGCTACGCCGGCACGTACGCCACCCAGGAGAACTTCCGGCTCATGCGCGCCGCCCTGGACGACGTGTCCAAGGAGCTGGGCCGCTACGTGCGGCTGACGAACTACGCCTCCGGCCTGTGCATGCCCGAGATCGCCACGCTCGCCGGCCTCGAACGCCTCGACATGATGCTCAACGACTGCATGTACGGCATCATCTTCCGCGACATCAACCCCCGGCGCACCTTCATCGACCAGCGGTTCTCCCGCCAGGTCCACGCCCGCGCCGGCATCGTGATCAACACCGGCGAGGACAACTACCTCACCACCGCCGACGCGGTCGACGCCGCGCACACCGTCGTGGTCAGCCAGCTGCTGAACGAACGCTTCGGCCGCGAGGCGGGCCTGGCCGACTCCCAGCTCGGCCTCGGCCACGCCTTCGAGATCAACCCGGCCCTGCCGGACTCCTTCCGGCTGGAGCTGGCCCACGCGCAGCTGGTCCGCGAGCTGTTCCCGGACGCGCCGCTGAAGTACATGCCGCCGACCAAGCACATGACCGGGAACGTGTTCGCCGGCTACCTGCTGGACGCGTTCTTCAACCTGGCCGGGGTGATGACCGGCCAGTCGATCATCTTGATCGGCATGATGACCGAGGGCATCCACACGCCCTGGCTGTCCGACCGCGACCTGGCCCTGGAGAACGTCCGGTACGTCCGGGACGCCTGCGGCGCCCTGGCCGAGGACTTCGTGCCCCGGCCCGACGGCTTCGTCGTCCAGCGCGCCGAGCAGGTGCTCTCGGAGTCGGTCGACCTGCTGGAGCGGATCTGCGACGACACCCTCCTGCAGGCGATCGCCGACGGCACCTTCGGAGTGACGCGCCGGCCCGCCGACGGCGGCAAGGGCCTGGACGGCGTGGTCGAGCGCGCCGACGGCTACGTGGGCCCGGCCCTGGACATCCTCGAGACCGAAGACCCCCACGCGGGCCACCGGCCCCAGACACCCGCAGGGAGCGTGCAGCGGTGATCCAGCGCGAGACCACGACCGGGGTACCGGAGGCGACCGACCTCCCCTCGATCATCCGCCCGTACGGCGACACCACCGGCGACGCGATGGTGCAGCTGTCCTTCACCCTGCCGGTGCCGGCCGGCAAGCGCGCCGAGCTGGCCGCCCTGGGCCTGGCCCGGCAGATGGGCCTGGACCCGGCCAGCGTCGTGCACGCCAAGGCGATGGGACCCCACTTCACGTTCTTCATCGTCTACGGCAAGGTCAACCACCTGATCGACTACGCCGGCATCGAGGTGCCCGAGGGGCGGGAGTACCCGCTGCTGCCGGCCAAGGAGATCGAGCTGGCCATCCGCACGGTGCTGAACCGCCGCCTCGTCGTGGTCGGCGCCTGCATCGGCACCGACGCGCACACCGTCGGCATCGACGCGATCCTCAACGTCAAGGGGTTCGCCGGGGAGAAGGGCCTGGAGTACCACCGCGAGATCCAGGTCGTGAACATGGGCGCCCAGGTGACCGTGGAGGAACTCCTCGAACGCGCCAAGGCCGAGAACGCCGACGCCGTGCTCGTCTCCCAGGTCGTCACCCAGAAGAACGCCCACATCCACAACACCAAGCAGATGGCCGCCGCCTTCCACGCCGCCTACCCGACCGCCGTCGGGCCGGGCATGGGACGCCCGCTGCTCATCGCCGGCGGGCCGCGCTTCGACACCGTCACCGAGACCGAGCTCGGCGTCGACCGCATCTTCGGCAAGGGCACCACCCCCGGCGAGGTCGCCTCGTACCTGGTGCACGCCCTGCTGCCCAGCTGGACCCCCCAGGAGGAATCGTGAGCGACGACGCACGGGTCGGCCTGACCGTCACGCACCGGCGTTACGTCCCGCACGGCCACGCGCACTACGGCGGCAGCCTGGTGGACGGCGCCTACGTCCTCGGCCTGTTCGGCGACGTCGCGACCGAGGTCTGCATTCGCACCGACGGCGACGAGGGACTGTTCGCCGGCTATGAGGACGTGCGGTTCCGCGCCCCCGTACGGGCCGGTGACGTGCTGGAGGCGACCGCGACCGTCACACGCGTGGGCCGCCGCAGCCGCACCCTGGCGCTGGAGGCGCGAGTGGTGTGCCGCTCGCTGCCGGACAAGGGCGAGTCGGCCGCGGAGGTGCTGGCCGAACCGCTGGTGGTCCTCACGGCGACCGGAACGGTCGTGGTCCCCGGCGCCTCCTGACGGTGCGTGACGCGCGCGGCATGGGTTGACATCGCTTCGGATACCGATAAGTTGCCTAGGCGTCCACCAGAGGGCGTACCGGCCGGCCGGCCGGGGCGCCGCGGCACCTGCGCCGTGACGGGGGAAGGGCAGCGCCGCAGTGCGGCGCCAACCGTCGAAAGCCAGACGCAGGCCATCCGCGCGCCCGGCCGGGAGCACCCCGGGCCGGCGCCGGTGAGACTCGGTTAGAGCCTGGGCACCCATCAGACAACGGACCGACGCGCTCGCCGCCGACGAGACGGGTCCGGTTCGAAGGGACCGCCCGGGCTCTCTTCCGTTCCGGCACGCGTACGGCGCCCGCCGCGCGGCGCGGTGGGGTCAGGATGTGAGCGGCGCGGAGTGCACCGCCGGGCGAATCGGCACGCGGCGGCACGGGCGGCCGCGGCGCACCCCCGGCACCTTCCATTCGTCGGCGCGGCCCGCGGACGATACGGTTCCGCAAGAACGAACGATGCGGACGAGGAGCGTTGGTGGCGCAGGACATGCTCGCCGAGGAGACCCCCGGCGTCGCCGATGAGTCCCGTCGGCGAGGTTTTCTCCCACGACTGCGACGACCGGCCCTGGCGGTTCTCGCCGGGCTGCTGCTCGCCGCGGCCTTCCCCCCGATCGGTTGGTGGCCGCTCGCGCCGGTGTCGGCCGCGGTGCTCGCCCTCCTCCTGCGCGGCCGCCGCCCGCGCGCCGCGACCGGGCTCGGCATGCTGTACGGGCTGGCGTTCTGCTTCCCGCTGTTCGAGGGTCTGCGCCCGGTCGGGATCGACGCCTGGCTGGCCCTGAGCGTCTTCGAGGCGCTCTACTTCGCGCTGCTGGGCACCGGCATCGCCCTGGCCACCCGGCTGCCCGGCTGGCCGCTGTGGACGGCCGCGCTGTGGATCACCGAGGAGTTCGTCCGCGGCCGGGTGCCGTTCGGCGGCTTCCCCTGGGGGCGGCTGGCCTTCAGCCAGACCGCCTCGCCCTACACCGGCTACGCCCCGCTCGGCGGCGCGCCGCTGATCAGCTTCGTGGTCGCGCTCACCGGCGGGCTGCTGGCCGCGTCCGCGCTGGCGCTGTGGCGGCGGCGCGCGGCGTCTCCCGGCGCTGAGCCGGCCGGGCCGCGCGGCGTGGCCCTCATGCTGGCCGGGGTGCTGGTCCTCGGCGTGGCCGGCGTCTTGGTGCCGCGGCCCTCGGGCGGCAGGCCGGTGACGGTCGCGGTGGTCCAGGGCAACGTCCCGCGCGCCGGCCTGGACTTCCTCGGCCAGCGCGAGGCCGTCCTGGACAACCACGCACGGGAGACCCACAAGCTGGCCGAGGAGGTACGCCAGGGCAGGCTCTCCCGGCCCGACATCGTGATCTGGCCGGAGAACTCCAGCGACCTGGACCCGTACCAGGACCCCCAGGCACGCCAGGTGATCGACGCGGCCGTCCGCGACATCGGCGTGCCGGTGCTGGTCGGCGCCGTGATCGACCACGGTGACGGCGAGCACGTGGAGAACCGCGGCATCGTGTGGGACCCCAAGACCGGCCCCGGCGCCTACTACGTCAAGCGGCACCCGCTGCCGTTCGGGGAGTACATCCCGATCTTCCGCGGCTTCCTGCGCAAGGTGATCACCCGCTTCGACATGGTGGGGGAGTTCGTCAAGGGCCGCTCGGCCGGCAACCTGCGCCTCGGGCCGGTGAAGATCGGTGATGTGATCTGCTTCGAGGTCGCCTACGACGGCCTCGTGCGCGACGTGGCGGCCAACCCGCTGCTGGTCGTGCAGACGAACAATGCGACATTCGGGCGGACCAGCCTGCCGCCGCAGCAGTTCGCGATGTCGCGGCTGCGGGCGGTCGAGCACGGCCGCACCATGCTCGTGGCCTCGACGAGCGGCATCAGCGGCATCATCACCCCCGACGGCCGCGTGCTGGATCGTTCGACGGAATTCACACCGGCTGTGCAGGTCGAGCGCGTACCCCTGCGCTCGTCGCGTACGCTTTCCGATCATCTCGGCGCTACCCCCGAATGGGCGCTGGCGCTGCTTGGGTTCGCGGCGGCGGCCGTCGCCGCCTGGAGGACACGGACGAGCAGGGGGACCTAGCGGGTGGAGACCACGGAGGGCGTCGGACGGGTTCTCGTGATCATCCCGACGTATCAGGAACGCGACAACGTCGAGAGCATCGTCGGGCGGGTCCGCGCGTCCGTGCCGCAGGCCGAGGTGCTGGTGGCCGACGACGCGAGTCCCGACGGCACCGGGGAGATCGCCGATCGCCTCGCGGCCGAGGACGACCATGTGCACGTGCTGCACCGCGCGGGCAAGGAAGGTCTGGGCGCGGCGTACGTCGCGGGGTTCCGGTGGGGCCTCGAGCGCGGCTTCGACGTGCTGGTCGAGATGGACGCGGACGGCTCGCACCAGCCGGAGGAGCTGCCCCGGCTGCTCAGCGCGCTGGAGGACAACGACCTGGTGATCGGCTCGCGGTGGGTCCGCGGCGGCCGGGTGGAGAACTGGCCGAAGAAGCGTGAGGCGCTCTCGCGCGGCGCGAACACCTACTCGCGGCTGCTGCTGGGCTTCCACGTCCACGACTCGACCGGCGGCTTCCGCGCCTACCGCGCCACGACGCTGCGCAAGATCGGCATCGACGACGTGACGTCGCAGGGCTACTGCTTCCAGGTCGACCTGACGCTGCGCACCGTACGGGCGGGGCTGAAGGTCGCCGAGGTGCCGATCACGTTCGTCGAGCGCACCCACGGGGCGAGCAAGATGAGCCGCGACATCATGGTCGAGGCGTTCGTGAAGCTCACCCGGTGGGGCGTGGAGGGCCGCCTGGGCCGCCTGGCGGGACGCGACCCCTCCTGAGGCGCCCGCGCCGCCGTGACGACGCGGAACCTTACTACGTAAAGGCGGCCGGCGTGGACGCGTCGCCTCACGCGCCCTGCTCGTCGGCGAGCCGCCGCAGATAGCCGGCGAAGCGTTCCCGGTCGGCGTCGTCCCAGCCGGCGGTGAGCTCGGCGAAGGTCCGGCGCTGCCACCGCCGGGAGCCCTCCAGCAGTGCGCGGCCTTCGGCGGTCAGGCGCAGCGACGCGCGCCGGCGGTCGCGCTCGGCGGCGGAGCGTACGAGGTAGCCCGCGGCGACCGCGTCGCGGACCATGCGGCTGGCGCCGGAGTGGTCCAGGCCCAGCCGGCGCGCGATCGTGCCCACGTCGGCGTCCGCCGCGCCCTCCGCCGCCTCCACGGTGAGGATGTGCTGGACGTGGCGTGCCTGCCCGGTCAGCTCCTCGGCGGCCAGGCCGCTCCAGCGGCGGGACCAGAACCGCACGAGCCGGAACAGGGCCGGTCCGCCGTTCTCGAACCCGCCGTTCTCGAACCCGCCGTTCTCGAACCCGCCGTTCTCGAACCCGCCGTTCTCAAGCCCGCTGTCATCGGTCTCATCGGAACGCATGACGCCATCCTAATGCGTGCGATTCGCATGTATATTTGCATGCGAATCGCATACACCTGGAGGAGTGGCGTCATGCCCGTCCTGCTGAACCACCTGATCGTGCCCGCGACCGACCGGCGCGCCTCGGCCGCGTTCCTCGCGGACCTGCTGGGCCTGCCCGGGCCCGGCGCCGACACCGGCCCGTTCACGCCGGTGCGGATCAACCACGACCTCACCTTCGACTTCGACGATCGGCGCGGGGCCACGCCGGGCCACTACGCCTTCCTCGTCGACGACGCCACGTTCGACGGCGTCCTGGCGCGGCTGCGGCGGGCGCGGGAGATCGCGTTCGGCTCGGGGACGGCGAACGGCTGGGACCGGGAGGTGAACCATCTCGGCGGCGGGCGCGGCGTCTACGTCCGCGACCCTGACGGCCACAGCTACGAACTGTTCACCGCGGTTCCGTGACAGTGGCCCCGCCGCGGGCCTCCGATGCGGGGCGCCGCGCGCGAACCACGCGCCGGGCGGGTCACAATGGAGCCATGCTTCGCGCGACGCTGGTCATCGCCTTCCTGGTGGTTCCGGTCCTGGAGATCTATGTGATCCTTCAGGTCGGTCACGCCATCGGCGGATGGCCCACGGTGGCTCTGCTGATCCTGGAGAGCGTGCTCGGCGCGTGGATCATACGCAGGGAAGGGCGGCGGGCCTGGCGTGCGCTGACGGAGGCGTTCCGCCAGGGCGGGCTGCCCGACCGCGAGCTGGCCGATGCCGCGCTGGTGCTGGTCGGCGGCGTTCTGCTGCTCACGCCCGGCTTCCTCACCGACGTCGCGGGGCTGCTGTTCGTGCTGCCGTTCACCCGCCCGCTGATACGCCGGCTGCTGGCGGTCTACGTCGGCCGCCGCGTCCGCGTCGCGCAGAGCCGCGCAGCGGCCTCATTCGAGGGCTTCGGCGGCATGGCCCGCCCCCGGCACGAGCCGGGCCCGCAGAGCGGCTCTGCGGGCGGCACGGACACCGGTCACCGGGTCGTCCAGGGCGAGGTGATCGAGGAGGACCGTGATCCGCGCTGAGCGGCCGGCCGGGCTCCGGCGGAGGAGGGACGACGGCAACGGGCCGCGCCACCGAGGGGTCTGGCGGCACGGCCCGTCAACGATCGTTTCGGCTTATGCGGTCTTCCTGCGCTGTGCCCGCAGCACGGCCAGGCGTTCGGCGAGGACCTCCTCCAGGTCCTCGATCGAACGACGCTCCATGAGCATGTCCCAGTGGGTGCGCGGGGGCTTGCCCTTCTTTGACTGCGGCATTTCCCCGTCGACCATCAGGGCCGTGGCGCCGCAGCTCCGGCACTCCCAGGTCATCGGCACCTCGGCCTCGGCGGCCAGGATGACGGTGAACCGGTGGCCCTTCGGGCAGTCGTACATGACCTCCTGACGGGGTGCCAGGTCGGTGTTTCGGTCGTTCTCGTAGCTTGTGGCTCCGAGTCGGGTGCCGCGAAGTGCGCGCTCGGCCATCGTGACGTGCCTCCCAGACGGCTTGCGTTCTCGTTAGTGGAGCAACGCTGGATACCGTCACAAGATTCCCGCCTCAGAGCCGGTCCAACCCTGTGGTTTTCGCTCGTCCGCGCGGCGGCTCAGACGCGGCGGGGGAGGGGATTGCCGGCTTCGCGGACGCCGCGGGGGACGTCCACGGCGACCAGCAGGACGAAACCGACCACGAAGAAGATCACGAGGGAGACGATCGCGCTGCGGTAGCTGTCGGTCAGCTGCAGGGCGAACGCGAACACCAGCGGGCCGATCCAGCTGGTGCCCTTGTCGCTGATCTCGTAGAACCCGAAGTACTCCGCGGTGCGCCCGCGCGGCACCAGGTGGGAGAACAGCGACCGCGACAGGGCCTGCGTGCCGCCCATGACCATGCCGATGACGGCGGCCAGGACGATGAACTGCGTGATCGAGCCGCGTTGCAGCGTGTAGCTGACCACCACGACCACCGTCCAGGCGACGAGCGAGGCCAGCACGACGCGGCGGGTGCCGTACCGGTCGGCGAGCCGGCCGAGCAGCAGCGCCCCGCCGAATGCCACGAACTGCACCAGCAGCACCGCGCCGATCACGACGGACTGGCCGAGGTCGAGCTCCTGCGTCGCGTACGTCGCCGACAGCGTGATCACGGTCTGCACGCCGTCGTTGTAGATCAGGAACGCCAGCAGGAACAGCAGCGTGACCGGCCGGTTGCGCAGGTCCTTGAGGGTGACGCCGAGCTGGGCGAACCCGGCCCGTACGGCGCCGAACGCGCTCTCGCCCGTACGGGCCCGGCGGTGGTCGCGCAGGCGGCGCAGCGGGATGAGGGTGAAGGCGGCCCACCACACGCCGGCCGAGGCGAGGCTGATCCGCACCGCCATGGCCTGCGACAGCCCGAAGGAGTCGTGCAGCAGGTACACCACGAGGTTGAGGGCGAGCAGCAGCCCGCCGCCGAGGTAGCCGAAGCCCCAGCCGCGGGAGGAGACCGCGTCGCGTTCGTCGGGGCCGGCGATGTCGGGCAGGAAGGCGTTGTAGGCGACGTCGGCGCAGCCCAACGCGATGTTGGCGAGGATGAACAGGCCGGCGGCGAGCAGGTAGCGGCCGCCGGAGGCGAAGAACAGGCCCATCGTGGCGAACGCGCCGAGGTAGGCGAACAGGGCCAGGGTGCCGCGTTTGCGGCCGGTGTGGTCGATGAGGGCGCCGGTGACGGGCAGCAGCAGGACCTGGGCGATCACCGAGACGGTGACGGCGAAGGGGAAGACGGCCTTGGCGCGGACGTCCAGGCCCAGCGGGTGGACCCAGCCGTGCGCGTCCGCGGCCGCGCCGGCGACGGTGCTGAGGTACGGGCCGAGGAAGACGGTCACGACCGTGGAGGAGAAGGCGGAGTTGGCCCAGTCGTAGAAGTACCAGCCGCGCCGTTCGCGGCGCAGGGTGTCCGGAGCCGCCACGGTGCCGGTCACGGCGGCGGGTGTGCCGGCGGGTGTGGCGTGCGGGCCGGTGCGGACGGATTCGCCCGCGGCACCGGTGTCGGTCACGGGGCCTCCTTCGTCGGAGGGTGTGACCACCGGGCCGTGTTTTCGGTTCCCTCGCGTCGCTCGGTCACGGGGCCTCCTTCGTCGGAGGGTGTGACCACCGGGCCGTGTTTTCGGTTCCCTCGCGTCGCTCGGTCACGGGGCCTCCTTCGTCGGGAGGTGTGACCACCGGGCGGTGTCTTCGGTTCCTTCGGCCACGGGACCTCCTTGGTGGGGAGGGTGTGACCACCGGGGCGTGTTTCCGGTTCCCTCGCTTCGCTCGGTCATGTGGTGGCCGTCGCCCACAGGCCGCGGGACCTCATCAGGTCCCGGAGGGTCTCGATGTCGTCGGTGATGATGCCGTCGACGCCCAGGTCGAGCAGCCGCGCCATCTCGGCGGGGTCGTTGACGGTCCAGGCGTGGACCTTCAGACCGAGGGAGTGCGCGCCGGCGAGGAAGGAGGGGGTGATGAAGCGGGTGCCGCCGAACCGGTAGGGCACCTGCGCGCACGGCGCGCCGGTCGCGGCGGTGCGCAGCAGCGCCGACAGCGGCCCGGCGACGGAGTGGGCGCGCAGCGCGGCGACGCCGCGGGGGCCGAGCGCGGTGCACACGTCGCGGCCGGCGAGCAGCCGCATGCGGGCGCGTACGTGTCTCAGCCGCCGGGAGGAGAAGGAGGTGACGCACACGCGGTCCCACGCGCCGGTGCGGCGCAGCACCTCGGTGAGCGGGCCGATCGCGCTCTCGGCCTTGACGTCGATGTTGAGGCGGGCGGCCGGCCAGGTGCCCAGGACGTCCTCCAGCCGCGGGATCGGCTCGCGTCCGCCGATGCGGGCGGCGGCGACCCTGGCGTAGGGGAGGCGGGCGATCTCGCCGGGACGTCCGGCGACCCGCTGCAGATCGGCGTCGTGGAAGGTGAGCAGCACGCCGTCGGCCGTGGCCCGTACGTCGGTCTCCAGGTAGCGGTAGCCCAGGTCGATGGCGCGACCGAACGCCGCCATGGAGTTCTCCAGGCCGTTCAGGGAGCCGCCCCGGTGGGCGAACGGGATGGGCCCGGGGTGATCGAGGAACACAAACTCCGGTGACACCTGTTCGAGTATGGCGGCTCGGCGGCGTGAAAGGCGATTCACCACTCACCTTACTTCGTAAAGGCGCGGGCTTGTGTCCGCACACCCTGATGACATCGGCAAAGCCGATCGCCGGGACCTCGTGTCCATGTCTTCTGGGTTACGGCTTTTGGACTAGGTTGTCGTGCGCTGCGGCCGGCGGTGGCCGCGTCTCCGAGCAGGAAGGCTTGATCATGGCGGACACCAGCGCCTACGCGGCGACCTTCGAGATCGTCGATGTGAACAAGGACGGGCACATCTCGGCTCCCGAGCTGAAGCAGCTGATGAAGGCCCTCGGTGAGGACATCACCGACGAGACGGCCGCGGAGGTCGTCCAGCGGATGGACTCCAACGGGGACGGTGAGATCTCGCTGGAGGAGTTCTCCACCTACATGTCACAGGGCTGACCCGCGCCGGCGCCGTGGCGAGGTCAGCGGGCCCACTCACGGCGCCGGGTCTCGGCCAGCGCGATGGCGGTGGCGACCGCGACGTTGAGGGAGCCGACGCGCCCGATCTGGGGGATGTAGGCGACCGCGTCGGCGGCGCCGAGCAGGGCGGGGGAGCAGCCGTGGTCCTCGCCGCCGACCGCCAGGCACACGTCGCCGTCCAGCGGCGCCTCGTGGAGGGGGAGCGCGTCGGAGGTCAGCTCGATCGCGACGATGCGGAACCCGGCCTCGCGCGCGGCCCGTACGGCGTCGGGGACGGGCACGGCGGGCTCCCAGGGGACGAGCCGCTCGGTGCCCAGTCCGGTCTTCTGGGCGCCCGGGTGGGTCGGGGGAGTGGCGTTGCCGGCCAGCCACAGGTGTTCGACGCCGAACGCCGCCGCCGACCGCATGATCGATCCGACGTTGAACGGCTGGGTCACCGACTCCACGAGCAGGCCGAGACGGCTCTCGGTACGGCGCCGCCAGCCGCGGTTGAGGCGTTTGACGTCGGTGGCGCGCAGCTGCCTGCGGGCGTCGGCGGTGGTCACGGTGTGTCCTTCTCGGGGTTGGTGACGGCCAGGACCCGGTAGCCGGCGCGTGAGGTGAGGCGCTCGGTGGGCCATCCCCGGTCCTGCAGCCAGCGTTGCAGGGAGTCCGAGCCGAGGTTCTTCTGCACGACCAGGTGGGCCCGGCCGCCGGGGACCAGGCGGGGCAGCCAGGTGTCCAGCAGCGCGTGCAGGGCCGGCTTGCCGACGCGGATCGGCGGGTTCGACCAGATCGCGGCGAAGCGGGTGCCGGCCGGTACGTCCTGCTCCAAGCCGAACCTTACATTGTCAAGGCCGGCGGCGTGGGCGTTGTCCCGCCCACATTCCAGTGCTCGTTCGTTGACGTCCACACCCCAGACGATCGCCTGCGGCGATCGCGCCGCCATGGTCAGGGCGATCGGCCCGTACCCGCAGCCGAGGTCGAGCAGGTCGCCTTCGGGGGGAGGGGCCGGCACGCTGTCGAGCAGGACGCGTGTGCCCAGGTCGACGCGGTCAGGGGAGAACATGCCCCGGTCGGTCGCCAGCCGGAAGTGCAGATCGGGCAGGACGAGGTCCACGGTGCCCGGCCGGCTGCGCGCCTGCGGACGCCCGGCGAAGTAGTGCTCCCCCACGTCGGCCGACCGTACCAGCGCTACGGCGCGGACGTGACCTCACCGACGACGGCCGGGCGGCCGGCGCGCGCCGGCGGGGTGGTTTCCGCCTTGGTCTTCTCGTCGATTCCTTCGACGCCCAGCGTCACTTCGTCGCCAACGCCTCCCACGAGCTGCGCACGCCTTTCGCCGGGCTGCGGACCCTCCTCGAGGTCACCCTCGCCGATCCCGACGCCGACGCCGACGCCGGCACTCAGCATTCGGCCTGCCGGGAGGCCCTCGACCTCGCGGTCGCCGGAGGAGCGCTCGTCTCCCGCCGCGACGGCGTCGGTCTCGGTCTCGCCATCGTCGACGCCGTCGCCCAGGCCCACCACGCCGCCCTCACCGCCGGCGCGCGCCCCGAGGGCGGCCTGTCCATCACCGTACGGTTCGCGCAGGCATCTCCTGTGGATCTCGTGGGGGTGGCATCAGGGGCGAGTCGGGGGAATCCCTGATGGCGTTCCGGGCCCGGAGGACGCATCATCGCGATATGACGTATCAACCGGATGTACCGAGCCGTTCGGACTCGACCTGGATCGCGATGTCGGCCGCCTCCCAGGGGCCCTGGGCGGTCGCGCTGGCCGGGGGAGCGGTGGCGGGCGGCGCCGATCTCGCGCTGCACCTGCTCGGCGGTCACCTGAGCCTCGCCGGGCCGCTGTCGTTCGGGCTCGCGGTGTTCTTCCTCATCGGCGCCGGCGGCGCGCTGCTGCGCCGCGGGTATGACCGTACGCGGGCGTGGGCGCAGCAGCACCCGTGGTCCTACGCGCTGGTGCCGGCGGCCGGGACGGCGGCGACGGTGTTCGCGACCTTCTTGTTCCTCAGCGGCGACGGCCTGTTCGGCAGCCTCTGGGAGGGGCTGAGCGACGGCCTCGGCGTGCTGCTCCTGCTCGGGATCATCGGGTACGTCGCGCGCGGCGTACGCCCCGCCTCACGCCGCTGAGACCCGCCTCAGGGCAGCCGCTGGAACCACACCAGCGACAGGCCGCCGGCGGCGAGGGCGAACAGCAGCGCCACGAGGATGTACTGCGAGGCCGCCTCCTGGCGTTCGATGCGGTACCCGAGCGAGCTGCCGATGTGCCGGTAGACCTCCGACAGCTCCGACCCGGCCTGCGCCTCGTAGGCCTTGCCGGCGGTGTCGTTCGCGAGGTTGCGCAGCGTCGCCTTGTTCACCTGCACCGGCACGGTCTCCCCGTCGATGTCCACGATCCCGTACGGGGTGCCGAAGGCGATCGTGGAGACGGGGACCTTCGCGGCGCGGGCGGCGGTGGCGGCCTCCATGACCGACCGGCCGCTCTGGTTGTCACCGTCGGACAGCAGCACGATGTGCGAGGGCGGCGGGTCCTCGTTGGCGCGGGCGTCGAACGAGCGGATCGACTGCAGCGAGGTGAACACCGCTTCGCCGATGGCGGTGCCCTTGCCCAGTTGCAGCCCGTCGATGGCATGGCCGACCGCCTCGCGGTCGAACGTCGGCGCGACCACCGCCGAGGCGCTGCCGGAGAAGCTGACCAGGCCGACGTTGAAGCGGATCGGCAGGTCCTGCACGAACTTCTTGGCGGCGGCCTTGGCCGCGTCGAGCCGGCTGGGCGCGACGTCGGTGGCCTTCATCGACAGCGACACGTCGATCGCCACGATGATGGTGGCGCGTTCGCGGGGGACCTTCACCGGCTTGGCCGGGCGGGCGAACCCGACGGTCATCAAGATGACCGACAGCAGGAACAACAGCGCGGCGACGTGGCGGCGCCAGCCGGGGCGGCGCGGCGCGACCCGTGACAGCAGCGCCAGGTTCGTGAAGCGGACCGCGGCCTGCCGGCGCCGCGCCTGCACGACCAGGTAGAGACCGATGAGCACCGGGACGAGGGCCAACAGCCAGAGCCGGCCGGGGGACAGGAAGGTCATGCGCGGCTCCGCTGCGGGTGAGCGCGCCCGGCGACGCGGCGCTGTTGCAGCGCGAAGCGGGCGACGTCGCTGATCCAGTCTCGGTCGGTGCGCAGCACGAGGTGCGCGGCCCCGCAGCCGCGGATGGCCTCACGGGTGCGGGCCCGCTGCTCGGCGGCCGCCGCGGCGTACCGTGCACGGACCCTCTTCGAGAGGATGATCTCCCGTACCTCGCCGGTCTCCGGGTCGGTCATCATCACCGGGCCGACGTCGGGCAGGTCCAGCTCACGCGGATCGATGATCTCCACGGCGACGACCTGGTGGCGGGCGGTGAGCCGCCGCATCGGACGCGCCCACGCCGGCTCACCGTCGCCGGTGCGCTCCTGGTCCAGGAAATCGGAGATCACCACCCGCAGGCCGCGTTTGAACTGCCCGCGTGCCAGGCTCGTGAGCCCCTCGGCCAGCGACAGGCCCGGCCCGCCGCCGGGATCGGCGCGCGGCGCGTCCAGCAGCGCCTGCAACAGTGCGTACATCGCCGTGCGGCCCGTACGGGCGGGCCAGCGCCGCAGCCCCCCTCCGTGGGTGACGTAGGCGCCGACACGGTCACCGAGGCGCGTGGTGAGGAATCCGATCGCGGCCAGCGCGGCCACGACCAGGTCGCGTTTCTCCATGGCCGCGGTGCCGAAGTCCATGCTGGGGGACAGGTCGGCCAGCGCCCAGACCTCCAGTTCGTGGTCGGCGATCAGGTCACGGACGTGCGGGACGGTGGTGCGGGCGGTCACGGCCCAGTCCATGTGCCGTACGTCGTCCTCACCGGGCTGGTACAGGCGGGCCTCGGCCAGGTCGCTGCCGGGCCCGGGCAGCATGCCCAGGTGCTCGCCGTGCAGCAGACCGTCCAGCCGGCGGGTGACGGCCAGTTCGAGCCGCCGCAGGGACCGCTCGGGAGCCAGCTCACCGAGCCTGTCGGACCTCCTCGCACCGGTCATGAAGCGTATTCGCTGTTCCACACGACACGCGGCGGCGGCACGGCCGTCAGGATCCGCTGGACGATGCCGACCGGGTCGATGCCGTCGGCGATGGCGTCGAAGGACAACAGGATGCGGTGCGACATCACGTCGACGGCCACGTCGCGTACGTCGTCGGGCAGCACGTAGTCACGGCCCCGCAGCAGCGCCAGGGCCCGCGCGGAGGCGACCAGGCCCAGCGTCGCGCGGGGACTCGCGCCGATGTCGATGACGCCCTGCAGATCGGACAGGTGGTACTGCTCGGGTTCGCGGGTGGCCATGACGAGCCGCACGATGTAGTCGGCGACCAGTTCGTGCACGGCGATCTCGTCGGCGGCCTTCTGCAGGCCGATGAGACTCCCCGGATCGAGGATCTGCGTCGCGTCGGGCGGATCGACGCTCATCCGCTGCAGGATCTGCATCTCCTCGGTCGCACCCGGATAGGCCACGTTGACCTTCATCAGGAACCGGTCACGCTGCGCCTCGGGCAGCGGGTAGACGCCCTCGGACTCGATGGGGTTCTGGGTGGCGATGACGACGAACGGCCGCGGCAGCGGGTGGGTCTTGCCGCCGAGGGACACCTGGCGTTCGGCCATGACCTCCAGCAGCGCCGACTGCACCTTGGCGGGCGCCCGGTTGATCTCGTCGGCGAGGACGAAGTTGACGAAGACCGGGCCGCGCTCCACGTCGAACTGCTCGGTCGAGGGATGGTAGATGCGCGTGCCGACGATGTCGGAGGGCACCAGGTCCGGGGTGAACTGCAGCCGCGCGAACGACCCGCCGACCACGGTCGCGAGCGTGCCCACGGCCAGGGTCTTGGCGACGCCGGGAACCCCCTCGAGGAGGCAGTGGCCGCGGGCGAGCAGAGCGATCACCATGCGTTCGACCATGTGTTCCTGGCCGACGATGACCTTCTTGACCTCGGCCACGCTCTGCTGCAGCAGCGCCGCGGCCTGATCGATGTCCCCTACAGCGATGGTCATGTAGTCCCTCAAGGTCAGGGTCTCGTGCAGCGCCAACGTGCACGACCTTATGCGATCTGACTGAAGACCCGCCGAGCGCCGAGACTGTTAGTGTGTCGCGCCAGGCCGCAGGCGAGGGGAGGCGGGCCGCACATGCCCAAGCCGCTGCAGGTCGGGGACCCGGCCGAGCTCGGGCCGTTCCGGCTGGAGTCGCGCCTGCACGAGTCCGCCGCCGGCATCGTCTATCTGGCCGTGGACCCGCAGGGGCGCCGGGTGGAGGTGGCGCTGCTGACCACCGCCGCCGCCGGCGACGCGGCCGCCCGCGACCGGTTTCGCGCCGCGGTGGAGGCCGAGTCGCCGCGGGTGGGCGCCTTTCCGTCGGCCGCGCGCCCGGCCGATCCGGGCGGCCCGTCCCCGGTGGTGGCGGCGCTGTCCGACGGCGGCGCGCCGTGGGTGGCCACGGCGCACGAGGAGGGCCGTGCGGGGGCCGAACGCTTCTTGAAACCGGTGCTGCTCGAACGCGGCTGGGGGATGGGCCGGCGCCTGCGCGGCGGCCCCAGCTTCCAGCAGTACTGGCTGTCCGGCCCGAAGGGCCCGGCGCTGCAGCCGCCCCCGGCGCCGGCCACCGTCCCGGCAGCCGCGCGCGACAGCAAGGGCCTGGCGGCGGCGGTCGCGTCGCTGGCGGCGCTGCTGGTCTTGCTGGGGCTGCTGGTCCTGCTGCTGTACTCCTGTGAGCCGTCCCCGAAGCCGCCGAAGCCGACGGAGGTGCCCACGACGGTGCCGGTGCAGCCACCCCCGCCGCCGCAGCCGTCACCGTCCAGCCCCCTCCCGTCACCGTCGCCGTCGGGCAAGAAGTCCAAGACGCCGCAGCCGTCCCGAACCGGCGGGCCGGGGACGATCAATCCCGCCGCGCACGGCGGCCCGGTGGCCCCGTAAGGCTTGGTAACCGCCCGGCGGCCGGGGAAAACGTGCTTGCCCGCGCGAACGGACCGGGTCAGCATGAGGTGATGATCCAGACACTGTTCGCCTTCGCCGGCGCCGCGATCGTCGTCGCCCTCGTCCCGGGGCCGAGCACCGCGGTGATCGTGCGCCAGTCGGTCACCGGGGGCCGCCGCGCGGGCGTGGCGGCGATGCTCGGCAACGAGACCGGCGTCGTGCTGTGGGGGCTGGCGGCCGCGTTCGGGCTGACCGCGCTGCTGCTGGCCTCCCGGATCGCCTATGACGCGATCCGGATCGCGGGCGCGGTGTTCCTGGTGTGGATGGGCGTACGGGCGCTGTGGTCCGCCCGCCGCCGGCCCGCGACGCAGCCGGGGGAGACGGGGGAGCGGGCGGTGCCGGTGTCGCGGTGGCGGGCCTACCGCATGGGCCTGCTGACCAACGCCGCCAACCCCAAGGCGGGCGTGTTCGCGGTGTCGTTCCTGCCGCAGTTCGTCCCGCACGGCGCGCCGGTCCTGCCGGTGCTGGTGGTGCTGTCCCTGGTCTGGGCGCTGATCGACATGGTCTGGTACCTGAGCCTGATCTGGCTGGCGGGCCGCGCCGGGCGGGCGCTGGGCCGCCCGGCGGTACGGCGGCGGCTCGAGCAGGTGTCCGGCGTGGTGCTGGTCGGCCTCGGCCTGCGGCTCGCGGCGGAGTCCCGCTAGGCCCCTCCGCACGCGCTTCCGCGCCAGGCGGTGTCCGACGCCCGCCGTCCCCGTACGGACGAGTGAGGGTTATCCACAGGGCTTTCCACAGATCGGCCGGGGAAATCACCACCTATGGGGGTACCGCGGCGCACTTACCCACCGGGTTTCCACAGCCACTGTGGAAACCGGTCTCATGGTCCTGACCAGCACCACTCTTGTCATCCGCCGGTCGCGTGCTAGTTTGGGCAATCGTCCAATACGATCGCCCAGGGCGAATGACCGAGAAGGCGGGCACGATGAACGCGACGGCGGCGGACCGCGGGCGTGAAGCGCGCCGGCGGCTGCTGGAAGCGGCGGCCGAGCTGATCGCCGAGCGGGGCTGGGCCGCGGTCAGCACCCGGATGCTGGCCGAACGGGCCGGCGTGGCCCCCGGCGTGGTGCACTACCACTTCTCCTCGGTCCAGGCCCTGCTGACCGAGGCCGCCCTGGCCGTGATGCACGACCTGGTCGAGCAGGCCGGCGCGGGCATGGAACGCGCGCACATGCCCGGCGAGGCACTGGGCCTGATGATCGACTTCCTGACCGCCTACGACGGCCGGGACCCGGTCTCGCTGCTGTTCGCCGAGACCTATCTGGCCGCCGGCCGCGACGAGGACCTGCGCCGGTCCCTGGGCGAGGTCGTCACCGACTTCCGCCGGGCGCTGGCCGGCCGGCTCGCCGAGCACCAGGTTCCGGCGCCCGACGCGACCGCCGCGGTGCTGGCGGCCGCGATCGACGGCATCATGCTGCACCGCGCGCTCGGCCCCGGCCCGGACGCGACGGACCTGACGGCCGTCCTGCGCCGCCTCGTCGCCCCCACCGAACCCGGACCCCCCGCCACGGAACAGGGAGACACCCCATGAAGGTGATCATCTGTGGAGCCGGCATCGCCGGCCTGGCCCTCGCCGAGCGCCTCCACACTCTCGGAGCCGCGGTCGTGGTCGTGGAGAAGGCGCCCGGCCCCCGCACCCAGGGCTACATGATCGACTTCTTCGGTCCCGGCTACGACGCCGCGGAGGCCATGGGCGTCCTGCCCCGCATCCGCGAGCTGGGACACCACGTCGAAGAGATGACCTACCGGGACCGGCACGGCCGCCGCCGCGCCGGCATGCGCTTCGCCCGGTTCGCCAAGATCGTCGACGGGCGCCTGATCAGCATCATGCGCCCCGACCTCGAACGCGCGCTGCGCGACCACGTCCCCGCCGGCGTCGAGATACGCCACGCCACCACCGTCACCGGCATCGACAACCGCGCCGACGGCGTCACCGTCACCCTCACCGGCGGCACCACGATCGACGCCGACCTGCTGGTCGGCGCCGACGGCATCCACTCGACCGTCCGCGACCAGACCTTCGGACCCGAACGTCGGTTCCTGCGTTACCTGGGCTTCCACACCGCCGCCTACTCCTTCGACGACGCCGGCGTCCACGCCCAGGTGGCCGGCCAGTTCTGCCTCACCGACACCGTCGACCGGCAGATGGGCTTCTACGGCCTCCGCGGCGAGCGCGTCGCCGTCTTCACCGTGCACCGCACCGCCGACCCCTCCCTGCCGGCCGACCCTCGCGCCGCGATCCGCCGCGAGTACGGCACGCTCGGCTGGGTGGCGCCACGCGCCCTGGCCGCCTGCCCGCCACCCGAACACGTGTACTACGACCAGGTCGCCCAGATCGACATGCCGGCCTGGACCCGGGACCGCGTCACACTGATCGGCGACGCCGCCCACGCCGTGTCCCTCCTGGCCGGCCAGGGCGCCTCACTCGGCATCACCGGCGCCTACGTCCTGGCCGAACACCTGTCCCACGCCAAGACCATCGAGACCGCGCTGGACGGCTACGAACGGACCCTGCGGCCGGTGGTCACCGACAAACAACAGGTGGCCCGCAACGGGACACGCTGGTTCATCCCCGCCACCACCACACAGCTCCACATCCGGCGAGCCGCCCTCAAACTGGCCCGCGTCCCCGTCATCGACCGTTACGTCGCCGCGGCCCTCGCCGGCAAGTCCACCGGCATCATCGACCGCCCACTCGGGCCCGCGTCACCGGCCACGACGTAGCCCCGCATCTCACGAGCCGGACACGCATTGGCCCGATCGGCGGCCGAAGTGATTTCATACGCGGCACCCCGACGCACATGGAGCCCGCCCGTGCCCCAGGAGCCGACCAGCCGATCGATCAGCGCCCGCCTGGACCGCCTCCCGCTCACGCGCTGGCACTGGGCGCTGATCGTCGTCGTCGGCCTGGGCAGCTTCTTCGACCTGTACGAGGTCTTCCTCGGCGGCGTGCTCGGCGCCGTCCTGACCGACCGGTGGCAGCTCGGCACGAACGAGAAGTCCCTCGTCATCGCCTCCGCGTTCGCCGGCATGTTCGTCGGCGCGATCGCGCTCGGCATCGCCGCCGACCGGCTCGGCCGCCGCCGCATGTTCCTGATCAACCTCGGCCTGTACTCCCTGTTCTCCCTCCTCACCGCGTTCGCTCCGAACCTGGACCTCTTCCTGCTGCTGCGGTTCCTCGGCGGGCTGGCGCTCGGCGCCGAACTCACCCTCGTCGACACCTACCTCAGCGAGTTCATGCCACGCCGCGCCCGCGGCCGCTGCATCGCCTGGGCCTACACCATCGGCTTTTGCGGCGTGCCGGTCGCGGCGTTCCTCGGCGGCCGGTTCGTCGCCGACGAACACCTGCTGATCGACGGCTGGCGCTGGCTCCTGGTGTTCGGCGCGGCCGGCGCGCTCATCGTGTGGATCCTGCGCGCACGCCTGCCCGAGTCACCGCGCTGGCTGCTCGCCCAGGGCCGCCCCGACCAGGCCGAAGCCGTCGTCGCCGACGCCGAACGTGCCGCCGCGGCCGGAGGAGGCCCGCTGCCGCCCCTGGAGGACATCCCCGACGAGCCCGTCACACGGCTGTCCCTCGCTCGGATGTTCGGCGAACCGTACCGCCGCCGCACCGTCATGCTCTGGGGCTTCCAGATCCTGCAGACCGTCGGCTACTACGGCTTCGGCTCCCTCGCCCCGGTCGTACTCGGCGCCAAGGGCTTCGACGTCGTACAGTCCCTCGGCTACGCCGCCCTCACCTTCCTCGGCTACCCGATCGGATCCGCCGTCTCCGTACCGATCATCGAACGCGTCGAACGCAAATGGCTCATCGTCGGATCCGCGCTCGTCATGGCCGCCACCGGCCTGATCTTCGGCTACGCCCGCGACGCCGCGCTGATCGTCACCGCCGGGTTCCTGCTCACCTGCGCCTCCAACGTCTTCTCCAACGCCTTCCACACCTACCAGGCGGAGATCTTCCCGACCGGCATCCGCAGCAGCGCCATCAGCGTCGCCTACTCCCTGTCCCGCGCGACCTCCGCCGTGCTGCCGTTCGTCGCCCTCAACGCCCTGGACCACCTCGGCGCCGGCACCGTCTTCACCGGCTCGGCCGTCATCCTGGTCATCCTCTGCCTCGACGTGGCGATCCTGGGCCCCCGCAGCACCGGCCGTGGCCTCGACACCGCCGCTCAGTCCGCCGACACGTCTCCCGGCTCGGGCGACGTGGCGCCCAGCAGCGGATGAGCGCGCATCGCCGCCTCCAGCTCACCCGGCAGATCGTCACGGTAACGACCCAGCGTGGACAGATCCGAATGACCCAGCACCCGGCGTACCGCGTCCATGTCGGTCGCCGCGGCGAGCAGATGCGTCGCGGTGGTGTGCCGCAGACCGTGCGGAGTCACCCCACGCCGGTACTCCGGGTCGACCCGCGCCAGCACCCGGTCGATCACCGCCTGCACGTCACCGCGCGCCAGCCGCCGCCCCCGCCACGACAACAGCAGCGCGTTCCCACCCGCCTCCCGGGCCCGCCGTACGGCCAGATGCGCGTCCAGGACCTCCGCGACCTCACGGGGGAGCGGCACGTCCCGCGTCGTGCCTCCCTTGCCGAAGATCCGCCAGTAACGCACCCCGTCGTTGACGTAGAAATGGTCGACGTCGGCGCGGACCAGCTCCGACACGCGCGGCCCGACCGTCGCCAGCAGCAACACGATCAGCGCGTCCCGCAGCTCCGTACGCTGATCGGCGCGCTTACCCCCCTCCGGTGGTGATGCCACGGCCAGCTCCCGCGCCGTACCCAGCAGCCCCTCCGCCTGCTCACGCGTCAACGCCCGCCGCTCCGCCCGCAGCCCGCCCCGCCGGCGCGGCACCACCGTCGCCGCCCGCATCGGATCCAGCTGCACCCAGCCCGCCACCGTCGCGTGACGGAAGAACGCCGACACCGACCGGCGGAACCGGCTCTGTGACGCGCCGCTCTGCACCGCCTCGGCCTGCCCCGCCCCAGCGGCCGCGCGAGACGCCCCACGCCGCCCGTCGGGCTTGGAGGCGAACCGCAACAGCACCTCATCGACGTCCTCACCGGTCAGATCGTCCAGCACCCGGTCACCACCGGCCAGCACCGTGAACGTCCGCACGTCACGCGCGTACACCTCGGCCGTACTCGGCGCCAGCGCACCGGTGACGGTCTTGGCACGGACCATGTCGATATAACGATCGGCCGCCTCATCGACGGTGAGACGGCGGACGTCGGCAGGGCGCATTGCCCAGAAGTTAGCGGCCCCCTCCGACATTTCCCGAACCGGAGCGGTGCGGTCCCCGGCCGGGGACCGGTGACCTGCCGGCGGTGGCCGGTGCCGGGGGCGCGCCACCCGGCCGCGTCGGCCTTCCGGAGCACTCCCGCGACGCTGCGGCCGCCATCGCAGCCGACGAGCCAGCGCGCCGCGTACTCGCGCTCACCGTCCGGCGCGACGGCCGAGACCGTGACGCCGCGCCGGACCTCCACGCCGGACCTCCACGCCGAGCGTGGACAGCACTGAAGGGAGCCGCTCATACGCCGTACACGCGACGCTGACAGGAGGGCACACGACGCTCACACCCCCGTCCTCGCCGTGATTTGGGGACTCGACGGTGCGCGCGCGAAGATCGGGAGATGGACGGGGATGCGCGGCTTCGCGTCACGCTGCTCGGCGACTTGCAGACGTCTCGCGGCGGCGTCGCCGTGCCCGTCCCGGGCGCGCGGCTGCGGCGCCTGCTCGTACGGCTGGCACTCGCCGGCGGGCGCACGGTCGACCAAGGCGCCCTGGTCGACGCGATCTGGGCCGAGGATCCGCCGGCCGCCCCCGCCCACGCCCTGCAGGCCCTCGTCTCGCGGTTGCGCCGGACCCTCGGCTCGGCCGGCGACGTCACGCAGGCCGCGGGCGGCTACCGGCTGGAGGCGGATGCGACCGACGTGGACGCGCTGCGGTTCGAGCGACTCGCCGCCGCCGGCCGTGACCGCCTGCACGCCGGCGACCCGAACGCCGCAGCGGCCGTGCTCGGCGAGGCCGTGGCACTGTGGGGCGACCGTCCCGGCGCCGAGCCAACGGTCGTCGCCGCGGTGGCGCCCGCCGCCGCGACCCGGCTGGCCCACACCTCGGCCGAGGCCGTCGCCGACCTCGCCGCCGCCGAGCTGTCCCTCGGCCGCGCCGACGCGGCCGCCACCCGCCTGACCGCTCTGCTTGCCGAGCATCCCGTCCACGAGCGGGCGGCCGCGCTGCTCATGGACGCGCTCTCCGCCCAGGGCCGCCAGGCCGAGGCCCTGGCCTGCTACGAGCGGGTCCGCGAAACCCTGGCCGACGTCCTCGGCACCGACCCGGGCGCCGCCCTGCGCGAGCGCCACCTGCGCCTGCTGCGCGCCGAGCGCCCCGCCCCGGCCGCCGACGCCGCGCAGACCAGGCGAAGTAACCTGCCCGCGCCGCTCACCAGCTTCATCGGGCGCGACGACGACCTCGCCCGGATCGGCACGCTCCTCGCCGCCGGGCGCCTCGTCACCGTCCTCGGCCCCGGTGGCGCCGGCAAGACCCGCCTCGCCGTCGAGGCCGCCCGCCGCCACCGCCACGAGTACCGCGACGGCGCCTGGCTGATCGACCTCACCTCGGTCACCGAGCCGGCCAAGGTCGGCGCGGCCGTGCTCGCCGGGATCGGGCTGCACGGCGGCGCGATGTTCGAGGCCCGGACGCGGCTCGAGGGCGACGAGCTGGACGTCCTCCTCGACCGGCTCGGCGGCCGGGAGACCCTGCTGCTGGTCGACAACTGCGAGCACCTGATCGACGCCGTCGCTCACCTGATCGCGGCACTGCTGGCCCGATGCGCCGGGCTGCGCGTGCTCGCCACCAGCCGCGAACCCCTCACGGTCGACGGCGAGGCGCTGGTGCCGCTCGGCCCGCTCGCACTGCCCGGACCGGACGACGGCGTCGAGCAGGCCCGGCGGGCGGCGTCGGTACGCCTGTTCACCGAGCGGTCCGCGGCCGTGCGCCCGGGCTTCGACGTGGACGAGACGACGCTGCCCGAGATCCGGCGGGCGGTCCGCGGCCTGGACGGGATGCCGCTGGCGCTGGAGCTCGCCGCGGCCCGGCTGCGGACGCTGTCCCTGCCCGAGCTGGCCGACGGGCTGTCCGACCGATTCCGGCTGCTCACCACCGGAAGCCGCACCGCGCTGCCCCGGCACCGCACCCTGCGAGCGGTCATCGCCTGGAGCTGGGACCTGCTGAGCGAGCACGAGCGTACGGTCGCCGAACGCGTCTCGATCCTGCCCGGCGGCGTCACACCGGCCTCCGCCACCGCGGTCTGCGCCGGCACCGCGGTGCCGGCCGCCGAGATCCCCGAGCTGCTCGCGGGCCTGGTCGACCGGTCGCTGCTGCAGCTCGCGCCCGACCCGGGCCGCTACCGCATGCTGGAGACGCTGCGCGAGTACGGCACCGACCGCCTGACCGAGACGGGCGACCTCGGCACCGTCCGTGACCTGGCCGCCGGCCACTTCGCCGAGCTGATCGCCCGGTACGACCCGCAGCTGCGCGGACCCGGCCAGCCGGCCGCCATGCGCGTCATCAGCGCCGAGTACGACAACGCGCTGGCCGCAGCGCCGAGTACGACAACGCGCTGGCCGCCCTACGCCGGCGATGCGACACCGGCGACGCCACCGCCGCGACCGCTCTCGCCCTGAACCTGACCTGGTACTGGCAGATGTCCGGCCGGCACTCCGACGCGGCCTACTGGCTGGGCGAGGCACTGGCGGTACCCGGCGCCGAGCCCACGCCCGACCGCGACTGCGCCCACGCGATCCACCTGATCAACCGGGTCATCACCCGGCCGGAAACGACCGCCGACGACCAGGCGCGGATACGCGAGCTGGCCGACCGGCTCCTCACATACCCGCAGCTGCCCGGCCCGTACGGCGCGCTCACCGCGCTCCCGCTCGCGTTCCTCCAGGAGGAGAAGACCACGCTCGCGCTCACCGAGCACCTGGCCGACGGCGACGACATGTGGCTGTCCGGACTGGCCCGCATGTTCCGGGCCCAGTCCGCCGAGAACAGCGGCGAGCTCGACGGGATGCGCGCCGACGTGGAGGCGGCCCTGGCCTGCTTCCGGCAGGTCGGCGACCGCTGGGGCCAGGCCACCGCGCTGCCGATGCGCGCCCAGCTGCGCCAGTACGACGGCGACCTCGACGGCGCGCTGGCCGACCTGCACGAGGCACGGTCGCTGGCCGGTGAGTTCGGCCCGGTCAGCCTCGATGACGAGGTGTTCAGCGACCTGCGCTGGATCGACCTGCGGCTGCGGCGCGGTGACACCGACCGGGCGATCGCGGTGATCGAATCGGCCCGGGAACGGGCGCTGCGCGCGAGCGCGCCGGAGATGCCGGCCCTGGTCGACGCGTGGGAGGCCGCCTTCCGGGTGCGGCTCGGCGACCTGGACCGGGCACGGGACCTGCTCGACGACGCCGAACGGCGTCTGGGCGGCGACATCACGTTTCCCGGCGCCCACGCACGGACGCTGACCGACGGCGTACGGGCCTCGCTCTGCCTGGAGACGGGTGACCTGACCGGCGCGGAAAAAGCACTCGAAAAGGCGTACGCGGCGGCGCTGGAGACCCGGGACCTGCCGATCCTGTCCGTGGTGGCGGTGAGTACGGCCGCGCTCGCCGAGGCGTACGGGCGGCATCACGAGTCGGCCGTCCTGCTCGGCGCCGCCTCCCGGCTGCGCGGCGCGCACGACCGTACCGATCCGCAGGTGCGCGAACTCACCCGCCGAGGGCGCGCCGCGCTGGGCGAAGAAGCCTTCGCCGCAGCGTACGGGAAGGGCTGGGCGCTGGACGGGAGGACGGCCGTGACCGAAGTCGACCCGGCCCGCCTGCGCCGGGAACCCGGATGAGGACCAGGGGCCCTCGACGAGCGTGGCCGGCGATACACGAGGTGCTCCGGCGGGAAGGACGGTCCCTGGCGCCGACGGGCGGCGCCGTCGACGCGGAGGTGGTAGGTGCGCGAGGTCGGCGTCGTACGGATCTACGACGAGGTCACGGCGGGGGAGTACCGGGTGCTGGTCGACCGGGTCTGGCCGCGCGGCGTCTCCAAGGAGGCCGCGCACCTGGACCTGTGGCTGAAGGACGTCGCGCCGTCGACGGAACTGCGGCGCTGGTACGGCCACGACCCGGAGCGGTACGAGGAGTTCCGCCGCCGCTACGAGGCCGAGCTGGCCGACCCTCCCGCCGCCGACGCGCTGCGGCGCTTGAAGGAGCTGGCGGCCGACCGGCGGGTCGTGCTCGTGACGGCCACCAAGGACGTGCCGCGCAGCAACGCCGCCGTCCTGGCCTCCCTCCTGAACCTTACTACGTAAAGCAGGTTGACTTTTTCCAGCGAACCAACACTCACGACACAAGAACATCCGCACCAGAGAGACAGGGGAGGGCCGGTCACCGAGCCGGCTGCGCACGGCGCAGCCGCGGAGAGCGCAGACCACCCAGCCCGGTGAGCGTGGCGGCACCGGCACAAACACCCAGAGTGAGCGCGGGACCGGCCACGGCGGCGACATTGCCCAAAGCGTTGTTCATCACCAGCAGAGCGGCGCTCTGCACCAGCGTCAGCAGCGCCTGCAGACGCGACAGGTGAGACTCGGGCGTGGTCGCGAGCACCAGAGGCGCGACGTGAGTGCTGAAGACCCCCGACCCCAGCCCGACGACCAAGGCACCTCCCGCCGCCACGACGGGGGAGGACGCGCAGGCGAGAAGAGCCGTCCCACACCCACCGATGATCAGACCGAGAGCGGCGGTCCGCCCCGGCCGCCCACTGCCGCCCCGGCCGGCGACGAGCACCGCGACACCGATGACGCCCAGGCTCTGCGCCGCCACGACGACCCCCGCCGCGCCCGGCCCCCACCCGCGATGCCGGGCCAGCAGAGGCACCAGCAGCGAGATGACCGGCAGCAACGCCCCGGCCGCGGCCGCCACCAGAACCAGGGCGGCACGCAACACCGGATCCCGCCACGCGACCCGAAGACCGTCGGCCACCTCCCGGAAGGCACCCGCGCGAACGACCGCCTTCGCGGTCTGCCGAGCGGGACGGACCGACACCATCACCCACAGCACGATCCCGAACGTCGCCGCGTCGAAGAGCGCGGCCCCGGGAAGGCCCACGGCCGCGACGATGAGGCCACCCAGCGAACCACCCGCCAGGGCGACCACCTGGCCGCCCGTCTGCCGCAGCGCGAGCGCCCTGGGCAGCTTCTCCGCTCCGACCAGCCGCCGGGGCATGGATCCGGACGCCGGCAGGTAGAAGGCGTCCACCACGCCGATCACCAGCCCCGCCCCGCCCAGCACCCAGGTCGCCGTCTCCCACCGGAATGCGACCAGCGCCAGCAGCACCGTCACGGCGATCATCACACTGTCGCCGATCAACATGATCCTCCGCGCGCCGAACCGGTCCCCGACGGCACCGCCGACCAGCAGAAACAGCGCCCGTGGCAGGTTGATCGCGGTCAGCACGAGAGCGGCGACGGACCCGCCGTGCGCGGACGCGGCCCAGCCCAGCGCGAAGTAGAGGACCACGTCACCGAGCATGGAGGCGAGCACTCCGGCGAGCCAGGCGAGGTAAGAGCGGGGGAGCCGGTCCCGGCCGGACGGCGGAGCCTCAACAGGCGTCATGGCCCGACACCGTAGGGGGAGGGACCGACAGCCGAGACGGGCCCGGGGGAGAGGTGTCGCCGCAGCGCGACAGATCCGGCGCCCCTGCTCGCCGGCACGTCGCATCGGCGGTAATCGCGCGCGCTCGACCCCGGACATCGAACACGCGGAGGCCACCATGACCATCGACGCGGTGGCGCAGGAACAGGCCGCGGCGCGCGTCGCCGATGCCGTACGGAGTGCCCAGACATCGGTGAATCTCCGCGGGCTCGGCCTCACCGCGATTCCCGCGTGCTGGCGATCCAGGAGGTCATCCGATATGTGAACCGCGTCGCGTACACCGTCTGCGGTCTGTTCTTCCGCGACGGCGTCGGCGACCGGCCGTTCGCCGCCGACCCGTGGGGGGCATCGAGCCTGACGCCGGATGGTCGGCCGCACCGGACCGGGTCTGGGCTCCGGTCGCCGACCATGCGCCGAACCTCACCGCCACCATCCGGGACCGCACACTGGCCCTGCTGACCGATCCAGACGGCCGGGCGGTTCTGGCCTACCGCGCCTGGCCGCGCGACCGCGACGACCCGGGCCCCAGCGGTGAACCCGATCGCGGTCGAACGGCTCGCCGACCCGGGCCACGACTCGTACCCGGAGATCGTCCTCGGCCCCGAACGGTTCATCGCGCAGGCCGGCCAGAACGACTACCAAGCGTTCCTGTTCGACCTCGACGTCCTGGACGATGCCGGGTGCCCGACCGTCGCGTGCTGGTCGTTCAAAGACGGGACTGGGTTGACGGCGCGGGCATCGGGATCGCCTTCTACTGACCGGCTCGAGCTGAGCCGACGCCCGCACGTCCGTCGAGTTCGCGGATCCAGCGCTGGATCTCCGCGGACCGGTCGACCCGGTCGAGGTCGTGGTGTGCCGCGACGAAGCGGCGGGCGGGAGGTTTGTCGTTCCAGTACCGCCCCTCCGGCGCGGCAGGCCGGACGAACACCTCCGCGGCGGAACTCGGTGTCGAGGTCCTCGGTGTTGAGGGAGAGGACCTCGTCCGCTCGGGTGACGGTCTCGTACAGCATCTGCCACAAGCACCCGTTCGCGCAGCGCGTTGCGGTCGTCGCGGAACAGAGCCTGCAGGCGGGCGCGGCCGATGGACCGGTCACCGCGGCGGACGGGCTTGCGCCGCTCCAGGCGCCGGGCCGGGTTGGTCGCCAGCAGTTCCTGCCGTTGCGCCCAGGTCATGAAGGACGTCAGAGCGGACAGGTGCCGGTTCCACGTCGCCGTCGCGGCGGCGTCCCAGCGGCCCATCGCTGATGGGGCGCACCCACTCGCCGACCGCCTGACCGGTCGCGCCCATCGCCTCCCCGAAAAACCGCCACGACCGGGGCACGTCCCTACCTTGGGGATTGCTCAGCGCCGGCACCCGCTGGGCAGGGCCCACCCACGGCGAGGCGGCCTCGGTAGACGTCGATCTGTGGTCGATGACCCTGAGGTTCTCCTGTCTCTCGGTGAGCTTGGCGGTCACGTCGGCGCGGTGGGCCTCCAGGAGGGCGAGCCGTTCCTGCTCGTTGCCGTACCCGCCGGACACGAGCTGGGCGTAGCGGCGGATGGTCTTGATGGGCATGCCGGTGGCCCGCAGCTTGGTGCAGACGACGATCCAGTCGAGGTCGAGCTGGTGGTAGCGCCGCCGGCCGCCGGCGGTGCGGCCGATGGGAGTTACGACCAGGCCGACGCGTTCGCAATAGCGCAGAGTGTGCACGCTGACCCCGGTACGGCGAGCGGCCTCGGCGACGCTCAGGTCCGTACGGGGGTCGGAGCGAGCGGGCCCGGATTCCGGCTGCGGCTTGACTTCGAGCACGCTCGAAGTCCTAGCGTCGTGGTCATGAGTGCTTCGACATTGCCAAAGACCACCGCCGGCGAGCGAGGGCGGGCCGTTCCTAGGAGGGAGGTATCCCGATGAAGGTGCTGGTGACCGGCGGGACGAGCGGACTGGGACTCGCCATGGCCTCCGCCCTGGCAACGGCGGGAGCGACGGTCGCGCTGACCGGCCGATCCGGCCGGCATGCGAGCTCAGTCGCCGCGAAGCTGCCGGGTGCGGTCGGCATCGAGCTGGACGTGCGCGACGAGTCGTCGGTGGCCAAGGCGGTCGACCAGGCGTGGTCACGGCTCGGCGCCATCGACATGCTGGTGAACAACGCCGGGATCGGCATGCGCACGGTCAACCCGCGCTTCATGACGCACCCACAGGGGTTCTGGGAGGTGCCGGCCAGCAGCTTCCGTGCGGTGATCGAGACCAATCTGACCGGCTACTTCCTGGTGGCGCGCGAAGTCACGCCGCGGATGCTGGCCGCCGGCGGCGGCCGCATCGTCAACATCTCGATCAACGAGTCGACCATGCACCGAGCCGGGTTCGTCCCCTACGGGCCCTCGCGTGCCGGCAGCGAGGCGCTGTCGCGGATCATGGCCGCCGACCTGCGGTACACAGACGTCACCGTCAACCTGCTGCTGCCCGGGGGTCCGACCGTCACCGGGATGCTTCCACGCGACGCCGTGCCCGAGGGTCGGGAGCTCCTGGAGCCCGCGGTGATGGGCCCGCCCATCGTCTGGCTGGCCTCCGACGACGCAGCCGACGTGCATGACGAGCGCATCGTCGCCGCCGAATTCGAGCGCTGGCTGCGCGACAGGAACGACAGACGGTGAGGCGGGCCTGACGCTCCCGCCCTTGACCGATCTCGAACCGGTCCCCGACGGCACCGCCGAACAGCAAGAACAGCGCAGCGTGGAGGCGAGCACTCCGGCGAGCCAGGCGAGGTAAAGCGGGGGAGCCGTCCCCGGCCGGACGGCGATGCCTCAACAGGCGTCATGATCGGACACCGTAGGGGGAGGGACGGACAGCCGAGACGGGCCCGGGGGAGCGGCCCGTCCGCCGAACGGTCAGCGATGCACGATCTCGCGGATCCAGCGCTGGATCTCCGCGGACCGGTCGACCCGGTCGAGGTCGTGGTGTGCCGCGACGAAGCGGCGGGCGGGAGGTTTGTCGTTCCAGTACCGCCCCTCCGGCGCGGCAGACCGGACGAACACCTCGCAGCCGACCGCGTTGGTGAGGAAGACGACCTCCAGATCGCCTGGTCCGCCGCCGGTGGGACCGCGCTCGGCGAGCGTGAACGACTGGTGGAAGTCGAAGATCTGGTCCGCCGCGGGCACGCGTTCGCCTACGAGCCGGCTGGACGGGAAGGTCCAGCCCGCCGCCGCGAAGGCGTCCATGATCGTCTCGTGGAGGGGGAGTGCGGCGACGTGGATGAGGTCATGGTCCGCGTCGTCCTGCGCGTCCTCGTCTTCGAGCAGGGTCCGTAGCCTCACCAGCGGTCCCAGCGCCTGCCCGGCCAGCTCGGTGATCGGGGTCTCCCAGGGCAGCCGCATCGAGAAGCGGACCCGATGCTCGCATCCCTCTGGCACGACGAACGGCCCGTCGAGGTACTCACAGCCGATCTCGTCGGTCTCGGCCTCACCGGTGTCCAGATGCGCGTACTCGGCGACGGCCCGCAGGACGACGGTCTCCACCTGGACGTCCTTCCCGACGGCCCGGAGAACCACCTGCCCCGTGAAGGTGTCACCAGGCCGGACGACCCCGGTGAGCACCTGCGTGTCGACCTCGACCGCCTCGCCGCCGGTCCATTTCCGCAGACCCTTGAACATCATGGGCCACAGCCTCCCTGAGATCGCTCAGGTCCGCACACCATCCACCTCGCCAGGTGCGGGCGACGCGCCAAATGAGTTGAGACGGGTTGACCGCTCACGCCATCGTGATGCGCACGTTCCGGGGAGTGGGGGCAGAGATCATAGGTGGCGGTGGCTCGTATCGGAGGGCGCTGGCCAGCCCGGGCGCGCTGCGGTTCTGCGCCGCGGGGCTGGCCGGGCGGATGCAGATCGGCATGGTCGGCCTCGGCACCGTGCTGCTGGTCGCCTCGATCACGGGCCGGTACGGCTGGCGGGGGAGGTGGCCGCGGCCGGGTCGGCCGGATATGCGCTGGTGTCACCCCTGACCGCCCGGCTCGCCGACCGGTTCGGCCAGGGCCGGGTGCTCCCGCCGCTGACACTCTTCTACGCGGCGTCAACGGCCGGTCTCATCGCCTGTGTGCGACTCCACGCACCGGGCTGGGCGCTGATGGGCTGCAGCGGACTGGCCGGCGCCGCCACGCCGCAGCTCGGCTCGATGGTACGGGCCCGGTGGAGCGCGCTCCTGGGCGGCTCGCCGCTGCTGCAGGCCGCGTTCTCGCTGGAGTCGGTGGCCGACGAGGTGATCTTCGTGACCGGACCGGTGCTGGTCACCGTGCTGGCCACCGAGGTCCATCCGGCGTCGGGGCTGGAGCTGGCGGCGGCCACGTGCGTGGCCGGTTCGCTGCTGCTGGCCGCGCAGCGTGCCACCGAGCCGCCCGTGATCCCAGCGGGGGCGGGGCGCGGTGTCCGCAGGCAGTTGCTGCCCGCGCGGGGCCTGGTCACGCTGGCGCCGGTGGGCTTGTTCTTCGGCGCGATGCTCGCCGCGATCGACCTGGCCACCGTCGCCTTCGCCCAAGAGCACGGGCACGAACCGCTGGCCGGTTTCCTCCTCGGCGGCTACGCCCTGGGCAGTGCGGCCAGCGGGCTGTGGTATGGATCGCGGACCTGGCGCGCCTCGCTGCGTCGCCGTTTCACGCTGACCCTGGGCGCGGCCGCGGCGGGAACGGCCACGTTCTGGGCGATGCCCGGACTGACCGTGCTCGCCGTGGTGATGCTCTGCTCCGGGCTGGCCGTGTCACCGATGCTGATCAGCGGGTTCAGCCTCATCGCGCGACAGGCGCCGCCGAATCGGCGAACCGAGGCCATGTCCTGGCTCACCTCGGCGATCTCGGTCGGCACTGCCGTCGGCTCGGCCGCCGTCGGCCAGGTCATCGACACCGCCGGCGCCCGCGGGGGATACGCCTGCGCTGCCGCCTGCGCCGTCGCGGCCCTGGCCACCTGCCTGTTCGGGCTCAGCAGGCTCAGCGTCCCCAGTCCCGCGCCGGCTCCGATCGCCCACGCCGACATCAGGTGATCGCTCGACGGGCGCGGGGGAGCGGAAGGGGTGCCGGCGTCACTGATCGTGGCCGGCCATCGCCGCCGCGATCCGTGCGGCCAGCTCCGCCCGCTCCTTGGCGGGGATCTGCAGGTAGTCAGGCCGGTTGACGGCGTTGAACTGCTGTTCTTCGAAAGGGACCCCGGGTGGCAGCGGGACCACGTGCCAGTGGACGTGGGCGACCCCTTGGTGGCTGCCGAAGCTGAAGACGTAGAGCCGTTCCGTCGGCACCAGAGCGGTGATGGCCCTGCCGAGGCGATGGATCCGGCGTTGGAGGGCCACGTAGTCATCCTCGGTGAAGTCCGCGACGACGCCGGTGTGATGTTCACGCGGGGCCACCATGGTGTAGCCGAGCAGGCGTGGCGTGCTGGGGAAGAGGACCACGCACAGCTCATCCTGATAGATCAGGGCGCCCGGCTCGCTGTTCTCGTCGTCGACGAGGTCGCAGATGAAGCAACGTCCAGCGCTGTTGTCGGCTTGAAGGCGAGCAGCGTACTGAGCCGTGTCAAGAACGAGCCGGGGGTACTCGTTCGACGTCCACTCGTCCATGTCAGTGCAAATCGGTACGAACTTCCTATACCGGACAGAATCCATCTTCTGTTCGGTATAAGACTCTGCCGGCGAGCGCCCGGTCGGGTGGGGAATGCCAGGCGCGGGGACAGAATACCTCTGGCGCGCGGGTACCTGGCGTGGCGGCCGAACGTCTGGCGGAATCAAAGGCGGAAGGCGCCGTCCGTATCCACCGGCGTTCCATGGAACATGTGTGCGACGACCCCTGAATGTCCGGCGAGCCCGCCGGCCACGTCGGTGCCCGCGAGCCGCGCATCTCCGGCGCGACGCACGGTGTTCCCGTACGCCGGACGCGCCTCGTGCGGCCTGGACCCGATCCGGGCCGTGATCAGCGCGGCGGCCTCGGAAACCACCACGTTTCATGCATAATTTATATTATGCATGAAAGAAGGGTCGCGGGTTGTGCGGTGTCCACGCCCCCTTCCCGGCTGTTAACGGGCGTCGACGATGGGCGCCATTTCGCTTACGCGTCCCCCGGTCGGGAAGTTCCAGGACAGGTCGGCGACCGTGACTCCCGGGTAGCTCTCCCCGCAGGAAGTCGTTGCCCGTGGCCTCGATGCCCAACCTCGTGGAGTACTGGTTGACGAACGCCGACCACGGCCCCGGACCTGCTAGACCGACCCCGTCCCCGGCCTGCAGCCAGACCATCGCAATCGCTGGGAGAATACGTGCCCTGACGATACGTGCCGCTACCAGTAGAAGCTGCGGGCCGCTGACATGGCTCCCCCGGTGGTTGACGGCCGTCGCATGGGCGCTGTTTCGCCGTTCCTTCGACGGAGGTCCTGAGGCATACGGTCTCACCCATGATCGCGAATGCGCTTGCTGCTCTCGAGGACCGGAATCTGCGGCTCGCGGTGCTGGACATGCTTATGGCGACGAAGGTGCTGCCTCCCTTTGATATCGACGAATTCAACCGTGCGCATGCCGGTGACGAAGACGACGACGACCGCGACTACAGGTACCGCGATGAGGTCGCCGGCGCGTTGCTCGACATCCCCGTGACCGCGGAGCAGTGCGCGTCGGTGCGCGAGCTGGTCTGGGAGGCGGGGGGAAACGAGGTCGTCTACGCCATCTGGACCTTCTGGGATGGGGAGACCGACGAGTTCCGCATCGAGTCCCTGGAAGGGATCGACACGGTCCTGCCGGACCTGGAGTCGCTGTCCGTCGGCGACGGCGCGGTGAGCGACCTCACTCCCCTGGCCGGCTGCGCCGCACTGCGACGGCTGAGCCTGCGCGGAGGTGGAGCGGTGACCGATGTCGGGCCGCTCTCCGGGCTTGGCTCGCTGCGGAAACTCGAGTTGGAGTACCAGAACGTGCGGGACCTGCGGCCGTTGGCCGGGCTGACGCTCGAATACCTCAGCCTTGACGGCGAGCCCGACGCGGACCTCTCCCCCTTGGAGAGCCTGACGTCTCTGCGGACGCTGCGCTGCCGGCGTATGTGCTACACCGCGGGAAGCGAGGCGCCGATCCTCCGCCGGTTCGACAACGCACGTGTCATCGAGGTGCTCGAACGGCGCGGCGTCGACGTCGAGGTGCGCTGAGCGGCGGCCCCCGACTCACCGCCGCCACGCTGGCTCGGGGGTGTGATCAGTGGGAAAATTCGTGCCTCGGTGATACGTGTCGCTGACAGTGGTTTGGGCGTCCCCTGGGCGGTGTGGGAGGTGGCCGGTGACGTTGTTCGTGGACGCGAAGGCGGAGTTCTTCTTGTCGTTGCGGCCGGCGAAGCCGGCGGCGGGCACGCTGGCCGGTTATGACAGTGATCTGCGGATCATCGGTGGGATCGCGGCGCGGTTGTGCGATGTTCCGCCGGCGGAGCTTCGGGTGGATCGGTTGTCGGGCCGGGTGTTGCGTGCGGCGTTCGCGGAGTTCGCCGATGATCATGCGGCGGCGAGCATTCTGCGGGCGTGGTCGGCGTGGAACCGGTTCATGAATTTCGCGGTCGCCGAGGAGCTGGTGGAGGGCAATCCGATGGCGGCGGTGCCGCATCCGAAGGCGCCGTCGAAGGCGCCGAAGCCGTTTCAGGGTGATGGGACGGCGCGGACGCTGCTGGAGCGGATCGCGGCGGGCGCGCGGGAGGCGCGGGATCCGTGGGTGGAACGGGATCTGGTGGCGTTGGCGTTTCCGCTGGTGACGGGGGCTCGTTCGGCGGAGATGCTGGGGGTGACGCTGGGGTCGTTCGGTGGCTCCCCCGGTGATCGCCGGGTGCGGTTGACCGGTAAGGGCGGTAAGACGCGGAGTGTGCCGGTGGAGGGGCCGTTGGAGCGGCTGGTGGATGCGTATCTGCTGTCGCGGATGGAGCGGTTCGGGCTGTCGGGTCTTCCGTTGAGCGCTCCCCTGCTGGTCGATACGAAGAATCGGCCGTTGCGGCGCGGTGGTCTGCAGTATCTGGTGGCGCAGTGTTACCGGTACGCGGGCGTGCATGATCGGGTGTCGCGTGGTGCGTTGGTGCATACGCTGCGGCATGAGTTCGCGACGCGGCTGGCGGAGAACGGCGCGTCGGCGCATGAGTTGAAGGAGCTGCTGGGGCATTCGTCGATCGCGACGGGTCAGCACTATGTGGAGTCGACGGCGCGTGAGTTGCGGATGGCGGCGGGTTCGAGTCCGGCGTACGGGGTGCTGGAGTCGTTGTTGAGCTCCTCTCCCCCGGACGCCGCGTCGTCGTGAGTCGCGCTCGGCGGGCGCCTGTGACGGCAGAGCACGATAGGTGCCGGTGAGCGTGCGCCACATCGCTGTGGCAGAGTGCGCAACACGTGTTCTGACCTGCGCTTATGTCGTTTTTCGCGGGTAGGCTGAAGCTCGCCTCACCGCGCGGCGACGTTGCCGCGGCCGGTGGATACGCGTACCTGACGGTGACGACCCCGCCCGCAGTGCCGTGTCAATGGTCCAATGACACCGGTCGGCTTCGGCCGCACATCCCGGATGAGACCCCTGATGAAACGACTGCTGATGTTGTCCGCGGCTACCGTTCTGGCGGCGACGATGACCACCACCTCCCCCGCGTCCGGCACCACCGCGGCGCCGCGTCCGAGCGTCGCGCCGCACGGCACCTTGATCATGGTCGGTGGGGCGTTGTCGGATGACAACGCCGAGATCTACCGGCGGATCGTCCAGGACGCGGGCGGCGCGCATGCCCGTATCGGTGTGATCACCGCGGCGTCCCTTCCGCCGAGTCAGGACCCGCAGGCCGGCCGGCTCGGCGCGGCCAACAGCGTCACCAACGGTCGTTTCTACGTCGACATCCTCAAGAGGTACGGTGCGGGGTCGGTGCAGTGGATCCCCGTCGATCTGGATCATCCGAAGGCGGCCGACAGTCGTGAGGTCGCCGCGCAGGCCGCCTCGATGACCGGGTTCGTCTTCGGCGGTGGTGATCAGTATCGGCTGGTCACGACGTTGCTGCACGGTGCCGCGCACACCGACACGCGGTTGATGGCCACGATCCGGGCCCGGTACGCGCAGGGTGCGCTGGTCGCGGGCAGCAGTGCCGGCGCGCAGATCCAGTCGGGGCCGGACATGGTCACCGGTGGGGCCAGTTATCAGGGGCTGCGTGATGGGAGCCGTGTCGGCTATTTCGATGACGATCGGGTGCTGGCGGATCTGCCCGCGGGTGGCTTTGGCTTGTTCACCGATGGTCTGATCGACACTCATTTCTCCGCGAACGGGCGGCTGGGGCGTGCGGTGCGTCTGGCGGCCGACACGGGGCATCGGCGTGTGTTCGGGCTGGATCCGGACACGGCTTTGGAGGTGCGGCCGGCGGGTGGTGGTGGTCGTACGCTGCGGGTTCTGGGTCGTCATGGTGTGTCGGTGGTGGATCTGCGGGCGGCCACGGTCGGTTCCCGTGAGGGGCGCTGGTCGATCGGCGGGGTGCGGTGGAGTTATCTGACGGACGGCGCGGTCTACGATCCGGCCGCGTGGAGGGTGCGGATGCCGTCTGGTGCGGTGCCGTTGGCGACGGCGGATCGTGCCGCGGCGTCGCCGGTGGAGGATGTGTTCGACGCCACGGTGGCCGACCATGAGCGTTTCTCTCTTCCCCGCGCGGCGGTCGATCTGGCGGGGGCGGCCCGGTCGGTGACGGTCGTCGGGCACAGTTACGAGACCACGCCGGTGTATGCCGTGGTGTTGCGTAAGACGGGTGGGTTCGCCGCGTACCGGGTGGGGGCGGCTGTGGCGTTCGTCGGGTTGACGGTGGAGATGTACGCGTTGCCGGCGTCGGCGGCGGTGGCCCGCTGATCGGCGCGGGGTGGATGGCGCATAATCTCCGTGTCCGCCCGCTCTGACGCCGTACCCGTACGACGCTAATCGAATAAAGGGAGCCCGTGAGCGACACCGTCCGTTATGAGACGAAGGACCGCAAGGCGTACCTGACCCTCAATCGTCCCGACCGGCTCAACGCGATCGACGATGAGCTCGCCCGTGCGCTGCCGCGTGCGGTGGAGCGCGCCGATGAGGATCCGGAGGTGCACGTCATCATCGTGCGGGGTGCCGGTCGCGCGTTCTGTTCCGGTTATGACCTGAAGGACTATGCCGAGGGCGGTGCCGGGGCGCAGGGTGAGGCCTGGGATCCGGTCAGGGACTACCGGATGATGAAGCGTCATACCGATGAGTACTTCTCGTTGTGGCGTTCGTTGAAGCCGACGATCGCGCAGGTGCACGGGTACGCGGTGGCGGGCGGCAGTGACATCGCCTTGTCGTGCGACATGGTGGTGATGGCCGATGACGCCCGGATCGGGTACATGCCGTCGCGGGTGTGGGGGTGTCCGACGACGGCGATGTGGGTGTACCGGCTGGGTGCCGAGCGGGCCAAGCGGATGTTGCTGACGGGTGACACGATCGATGGCCGGCAGGCCGCGGAGTGGGGGCTGGTGCTGGAGTCGGTGCCGGCTGAGCGGCTGGGTGAGCGGGTGGAGGCGCTGGCCGATCGGATCGCCGGTGTGCCGGTCAATCAGCTGGTCATGCAGAAGCTCATGATCAATCAGGCGTACGACAACATGGGGCTGCAGGGCACTCAGATTCTGGCGACGCTGTTCGACGGTATCGCCCGTCACTCCCCTGAGGGTCGCTGGTTCCAGCGGTTCGCGGCCGAGCACGGTTTTCACGAGGCGGTCCGGTGGCGTGACTCGGGCCGGTGGATTCCCGAGGGTGGCGGGCCGGTGCCGTCCGCGCGTGATCTGGAGGATCCGCGGTGATCACCGAGTCGTACTGGGCGGCCGACACGTCGCGGCCGGTGCTGGAGTTGACCGCGGGTGAGCTGCTGCGGCGGGTGGCGGCCGCGGATCCGGGTCGCGTGGCGCTCGTCGAGGTGGCTCCGGCGGGGTCGGCGCTGACGGGTGCGGCGCGTACGGATCGCCGGTGGACGTACGGGGAGTTGCTCGCGGACGCCGAGCGGGCGGCGGCGTGGCTGGGCAGCCGGTTCTCCCCTGGTGAGCATGTCGCGGTGTGGGCGCCGAATGTGCCGGAGTGGGTGATCCTGCAGTATGGCGCGGCGCTGGCGGGGGTCGTGCTGGTGACGGCGAATCCGGCGTTGCGTGAGGCGGAGCTGGAGTATGTGCTGCGTCAGTCGCGCAGTGTGGGGGTCGTGCATGTCGACGCGTTCCGTGGCACGGACATGGCGGCGATCGTGGCGGGGGTGCGTGACCGGCTGCCGGATCTGCGGGAGACGGTGAGTCTCACCGGGTGGGCGGAGCACATCCGGGGTACCGCGGCGCGGCAGTTGCCACGGGTGCGGCCCGGGGATCCGATGCAGATTCAGTACACCTCGGGGACGACGGGTTTTCCCAAGGGCGCGGTGCTGCACCATCGCGGGATGGTGACGAACGCGTCGTATGTCCTGGCGCGTGCGGGTTTTCCGCGGGGTGGGGTGTGGGCGACGGCTCTGCCGCTGTTCCATACGGCGGGGTGCGGGTTGTCGGTGCTGGGGACCGCCTCGTTCGGGGGCACGCTGGTGCTCGTCCAGTCGTTCGTGCCCGAGCTGGTGCTGGGGGCTTTGCAGGAGTGGCGGGCGGATCTGTTCGCGGGGGTGCCGGCGATGTATTCGGCGCTGCTGGCGTATCCGGGTTTTGATGGGTTCGA
Source organism: Actinoallomurus iriomotensis (assembly GCF_030269445.1). Lineage (GTDB taxonomy): Bacteria > Actinomycetota > Actinomycetes > Streptosporangiales > Streptosporangiaceae > Actinoallomurus > Actinoallomurus iriomotensis. The sequence continues at coordinate 342,217 of NZ_BSTJ01000005.1, read as the reverse complement.
CCTGAGTGGGTGCCGGATTCTGGCGTCGGGTGGGGACGCGGTGCCGGCGGCGTTGGTGGAGGCCGCGGAGCGGCGGTTCGGTGCGCGGTTCACGACGGTGTACGGGCAGACGGAGCTGAGTCCGATCCTGGCGCAGACCGGTACGGATGACGGGGTCGCGGATCGGCGGGAGACGACGGGGCGGCCGTTGTGGCAGGCGGAGGTGAAGATCGTCGATGGGGCGGGGGCGGTGCTGCCGGTCGGTGTGGAGGGCGAGATCCTGGCGCGCGGCTATCAGGTGATGCACGGGTATTTCGCGATGCCGGAGGCGACCGCGGCGGTGGTCGACGCGGACGGGTGGCTGCGGACCGGTGATCTGGGGGTCATGGACGGGCGTGGTTTCCTGCGTGTCACGGGCCGTCTCAAAGACATGATCATTCGTGGTGGGGAGAACATCTATCCGCGGGAGATCGAGTTGGTGTTGGCCGGTCATCCGGGTGTGGCGGGCGCGGCGGTTCTGGGGGTGCCCGATCCGGAGTGGGGTGAGCAGGTCGCCGCGGTGATCGTGCCGGCCGGGCCGGTGCCGGCGGCCGCGGAGCTGCACGCTCATCTGCGGGCGGTGCTGGCTCCGCACAAGACGCCGCGTCACTGGTATGTCGCGGACGCCATTCCGGCCAATGCGATGGGCAAGGTGCAGAAGTTCGTGTTGCGGGAGCGGATCGGCGCCGGGGAGCTCGCGGTGCTGGCCTGAGCGTTCAGGTGTCTTCGGCGGGCGGGTTCAGTGGTTCGCCGAAGACGCGGGCGTACAGGTCGGCGGCGTGGGCGGTGGGTGAGGGTACTCCCGGGATGAGGCGGAACGGGCGTTCGCCGTCCTGGCCGCGTGCGGCGCCGAGGAACAGGCTGCGCGCGGGCCGGTCGGTGCGCATCCGGTGGGCGAAGTCGTACAGGTGGGTCACGAAGACGACGCGGATGCCCAGGTCGGTGAGGGCCCGTACGATCTCGGCGGCGATGGTGGAGCCTTCGCGTTCGTTGGTGGACATGAACGACTCGTTGCACAGGACCAGGTCGCCGGGGTGGAGGGCGTCGGCGATGGCGCTCATGCGGATGAGTTCCTCTTCGAGTTTGCCGCTGGACATCGTCTGGTCCTCTTCGCGCCGGAAGTGGGTGTGGACGCGGCCGGTGATCGAGGCGGTGAGGGCGCGGGCGGTGACGAACATTCCGCTTTGCATCATCAGGTGGGCGATGCCGACGCCGCGCAGGAAGGTGGTCTTGCCGCCCCCGTTCGCGCCGGTGATGACGATGAGGTCGGTTTCGTCGGCGGTGATGTCGTTGCCGGTGACGGGTCCGTGGTGTCGCAGGGCGAGGCAGGGGTCGTACAGGTCCTGGGCGGTGAGGGCGTGGTCGGCGGGTGGGCGGGGTGTGGGCAGGCAGATCGGCAGTCCGCGGTCGGTGAGTGTCTCGGCGAGGTTGAGGCAGCCGATGTAGAAGCCGAGTTCGTCGCGTAGGGCGGTGAAGAAGCCGCGGACGTCGTTCGCGGCTTCGGTCGCGGCGTCGGCGATCACTTTGAGGACGCGGCCGCGGAAGGAGGTCAGGACGCGCCAGTCGTCGTCGTAGCCGGGGATGGTGTAGGTGAGGCGGGACCGTTTGAGGCGTCGCCAGGTGGCGGAGCCGCGGCCTTTGGCGGGTGGTTCCCGCAGGCGGAAGCCGGTGCTGCCGTTGCCGTCGCCGAGGTGGGCGGTGGCGATGACGCCGTGGTCGAAGTCGATCCGGCGCACGAGCGCCTCGAGTTCGGTGAGGTAGTCGTCGGTGAGCTGGTCGCGGATCGTTTCGAACAGGCGGGTGAAGGCGGCCGAGCGGAACCGTGGTGCGTGGGCGGCGGTGAACGCGTTGAGCGTCCGCAGGTGGCCGCAGAGCAGTTCCAGGGTGCGCAGTGACCGGTTGAGGAGCACCTCGGGGTTCCTGGCGCCGGCGCGGGTGCCGGCCTGTCCGGCGGTGTCCGCCGCGTCGGCCAGGTCGTACAGGGCGCGGGCGGCCGCGGGGTCGCGGAGGCAGTCGCCGAGCACGTCCTGGCGGTGGGCGATGGCGGCCGGGTTGGTCAGCGGGGTCAGGGTCGCGGTCCGGGCGATCAGGGCGAGTCGGCCGTCGCCGCGTGCCATGCCGGCCCACAGGCCGGGCAGTTCCAGGTCTTCGATGAGGTCGTGAAGGGGCGCGGTGTCGGCGGCCGGTGCGAAGTCGGCGTCGGGGAACATCAGCCGTGGTCTCATCGGCTGATCCGGGCGGTGAGCCGGGCGTAGGTCAGTCCGTGTTTCTCGGCGATGGCGAGGGCGTGGGCGTGTCCGTCGGCGGCGCGGCGCAGGAGTTTGTAGGTGCGGGTGCCGTCGTCGGTGACGGTGCTCACCACGCTCACCGCCTTGGGGTCGAGCCGGGACAGTTCGTCGAGGAAGCTGACCCACAGGCACGGTGCGTCGAGGCGGGACAGGGCCGTGAGCACGGCGGTGCTGAGGGCGCGGGCGTCTTCGGTGGTGGTGGAGGTGAAGATCTCGTTGAGCACGATGACGCTGTCGGGGGTGGCCTGGTCGAGGATCCGGCGCATCCGCAGGAGTTCTTCTTCGAGTTTGCCGGTGCGGCCGGTCTCGGTCCGCGGGTAGTGGGTGAGGATCCGGTCGGGCAGGAAGAGGCGGGCTTGGCGTCCGGGGACCGGGCAGCCGAGGGCGGCGAGGTGGTGGAGCTGGCCGAAGGTGCGGGCCAGGGTCGTCTTGCCGCCCTGGTTGGGTCCGGAGACCAGCAGGATCCGTTCGCCGTCGCGTAGTTCGATGTCGTTGCCGACGACGTGCCCGCCGGTGCGGGTGAGTGCGGCGGCGAGCGCGAGGTCGAAGGCGTCCTGGGCGAGCATGCCTTTTTCGGTGGTGGAGACCTCGGGCCGGCAGAACGGCAGTCCGGTTTCGCGCAGGGGGGCGATGAACCGCAGGTAGCCGAGGTAGAAGCGGAGCTCGCGGTCGATCCGGGTGAGTCGCTCGTCGATGAGGGCGGGGTTGGCGGTACGGAAGGCGGCGAGGTCGGCGAAGACGGCGGGGTGCAGTTCGGCCACGAGGTCCAGGACGCCGGCTTCGAGGGTGTCCAGGCTCATGACGGTGGGCGGTTCCGGTGACGGGGCGGGCGGCTCGGCGGGTGGCCGGTCGGTGCGGAACCGGGCGAACGCGGCCAGGACCTGGTCGGCGAAGTCGAACCGGTCGGTGGGGTCGTGCGCGGCGATGGTGATCGTGTCGCCGCGTAGGAGCAGGTCGTAGTGGACCTGGGCGAGCCGGTCGCGTAGCCGCCGGGCCCGCTCCCCCGGTTCGGTGAACCGGGGGGTGGCGGTGTGCGCGGCGAGGTCCTCGCGCAGGGCCCGCAGGCCCCGCGCGGTGGCGGTGCGCAGCCCGTCGAGGAGCCGCAGAACGGTGGTCTCGTGCTCCAGGACGATGTCGAGGAACCAGCGGTTGGACTGCGGGGGGTGTTTCATCCGCTGGATGAGTTCGAGGCGTCGGCGGGTCCGGGCCATCGCGGTGGTGAACCGTTCGGCGGCCTGGTGCAGCTCGGGTTCCTGCAGGTCCTGGAAGACGTCCTGCCGGAAGGCGATGAGGGCGGGGTCGCGTAGCGGCCGGTGGAAGTAGGTTTCCAGGTTCGCGCCGTGGTGGTCGCGGGCGATCGCCTCGATGACCTGGTCGAGGTTCAGGTCGTGGAGGTGTTCCGGTGCGGGCTCGGGCGGGGTCTCGTGGTGGGTGAACAGGAGGCTGCGTATGGTCTTTCGCCTTTCGCCGGGGCGGGTTTCGCGGGGGCGGGTTTCGCGATGGAATTGGGATTATCGCTCAGGGGCGGCGGCGGGGACGGCGGTGTGGTGTGCCGGGCCGGTGTCGACGCCGTCGAACAGTGCCGCGGCCCGGGTGGCGGTGTGCCGGGCGCGGTGTCCGGTGCTGATCAGTCCCAGGGTGAGGATGCCGGCGCCGAGGCCGAGCATCAGCCACCACACGCGGTGTTCGGCGCCGGTGTAGGCCGTTCCGCCGCGGGTCAGGGCCGGTCCGACGGCCGTTCCGGCGATCGCGACGCCCAGGGTGACGCCGGTCTGGCGGCCGGCGGAGGCCAGTGAGGTGGCCACCGCGGTCATCGAGCGGGGCATCCCGGAGACCGCGGTGTTGGTGATGGGCGGGTTGACGGTGCCCAGGAAGACGCCGAACAGCAGGTAGGCCGCGAGGACGGCCGGCAGCGGGGTGGCCGGTCCCAGGCCGAGTGAGGCGACGCCGCCCAGGGCCAGGGTCGCGCCGGCGATCACGAGGGGTACGCGCGGGCCGCGGGTGGCGACCAGCCGGCCGGTGAGCGGGGACAGCACCAGCACGAGCGCGCCGACGGGGAGCAGGCACAGCCCGGTGGTCAGCGCCGGCAGGCCGCGTACGTTCTGCAGGTACTGGGTGGTGACGAACAGGAACGCGCCGAACCCGCACATCGCCAGCAGCGCCATCGCGATGGCGGCGCTGAAGGGGACGCTGCGGAACAGGCGCAGTTCCAGGAGCGGGTCGGCGCGGCGGGGTTCGTAGGCGAGGATGCCCAGTGCGGCGAGGGCGGCGACGGTGAGCAGGGCAAGGATGACCGGTGAGGTCCAGCCCCGCGTCGGGGATTCGATGGTCGCGTAGACGACGCCGCCCAGCACGAGGATCATCAGGGTCTGGCCGACCGGGTCGAACCGGCGTGCGCGGGCGGCGCGGGACTCGGGCACGTACCGGGCGGTGGCGGTGATCGCGGCGGCCACGATCGGCACGTTGATCCAGAAGATGGAGTGCCAGCCGAGGCCGTCGACGAGGGCGCCGCCGAGGATGGGGCCCAGTGCGAGTGCCAGGCCGGTCATCGAGCCGAACACGCCGATGGCCCGGACCCGTTCGGCGGGGTCGGGGAACGTGGTGGCGACGATCGCCATCGCGACCGGGTTGAGCATGGTGCCGCCGGCGGCCTGCAGGGCGCGGGCGGCGATGAGCCAGCCGATGCCGGGTGCCAGGCCGCACAGGAGGGAGCCGAGCCCGAAGGCGGCCAGGCCGAGCTGGAAGACGCGGCGGCGGCCGATCCGGTCGGCGGCGGATCCGGCCAGGACGAGGAAGCCGGCGAGAACGAGGGTGTAGGCGTCGACGGTCCACTGCAGGCCGGGTGTCGAGGCGTGCAGGTCGGCGCGGATCGCCGGGAGTGCGACGTTGACGATGGAGATGTCCATGACGGTGACGATCATGCTGGTGCAGCAGATCGCGAGGACGAGGAGACGGCGTCTGCGGCTGCCGGCCGTGGTGTCCGGTGGCGTGGGGGTGCTCATGAGCCACGACGCTAGGATTTAGAGCGCGCTCGAAGTCAACGTAGGGCCGGGATCGGGGGGCCACTCCCCTGCCGGGCGGGTTCCCGTGGCCGTGACCCGCCCTTTTCGGGTGTTCTTCAACGCCGATAACGTGCGGGCCATGAGCAGCAGTGCATGGTTCGACCGTCCGTCGCTGGCCGGAGAGCACGTCCGCCTGGAACCGCTCGGGCCCGAGCACGCGGAGGGGCTGTACGAGGCGGGCCGGGACCCGCAGGTCTGGCGGTGGCTGAACGTCCGGCAGCCGGCCGACGTCGCGGAGATGCGCCGCATGGTCGAGGCGGACGTCCGCGCGGTGGACGCCGGCCGGCTGCCCTGGGTGCAGATCGACCTCGCGACCGGGCGGGTCGCCGGCACGACGTCGTACTACGACATCGAACCGGCACACCGCGGCCTGAGCATCGGGCACACCTGGATCGGCGCCCGCTGGCAGCGCACGGCGCTGAACACCGAGGCCAAACTCCTGCTGCTGGAGCGGGCGTTCGACGTGCTGGGTGCCATCCGGGTGGGCTGGCACACCCACCACCGCAACGAGCGTTCCAGCGCGCCATCGAACGTCTCGGCGCGCGCCGCGAAGGGGTGCTGCGCAGCCACCGCATCCGGCCCGACGGCTCGGTCCGCGACACCGTGTGCTACTCGATGATCGCTTCGGAGTGGCCCGCCGCCCGTGACCGGCTGCGGGCCCGTCTCGCCTCCACCTGACCTGCCGTACGGGGCCGGTCGTGGTTCAGGCGCCGACGTAGGCGGCGAGGTGCTCGCCGGTGAGGGTGCCGCGCGCGGCGACCAGGTCGGCGGGCGTGCCCTCGAACACGATCCGGCCGCCGTCGTGGCCCGCGCCGGGACCCAGGTCGATGATCCAGTCGGCGTGTGCCATGACCGCCTGGTGGTGCTCGATGACGATGACGGACTTGCCGGAGTCGACGAGGCGGTCCAGCAGGCCCAGCAGCTGCTCCACGTCGGCGAGGTGCAGGCCGGTGGTCGGCTCGTCCAGGACGTACACGCCGCCGTCGGCGGCCATGTGGGTGGCGAGCTTGAGCCGCTGGCGTTCACCGCCGGACAGGGTGGTGAGCGGCTGGCCGAGGGTGAGGTAGCCCAGCCCGACGTCGGCGAGCCGGGTGAGGATCTTGTGGGCGGCCGGTGTGCGGGCGTCGCCGGCGCCGAAGAACTCCTTCGCCTCGGTCACCGGCATCGCGAGGACCTCGCTGATGTCGCGGCCGCCGAGGTGGTACTCCAGCACCGACGCCTGGAAGCGGCGTCCCTCGCACTCCTCGCACGTGACGGCGACCCCGGCCATCATCGCCAGGTCGGTGTAGACGACGCCGGCGCCGTTGCAGGTCGGGCAGGCGCCTTCGGAGTTGGCGCTGAACAGGGCCGGTTTGACGCCGTTGGCCTTCGCGAACGCCTTGCGGATCGGGTCGAGCAGTCCGGTGTAGGTCGCCGGGTTGCTCCGCCGCGAACCGCGGATCGCGCCCTGGTCGACCGACACCACACCGTCGCGGCCGGACACCGACCCGTGGATCAGCGAGCTCTTGCCCGAACCGGCGACGCCGGTGACGACGACGAGCACGCCGAGGGGGACGTCCACGTCGACGTCGCGCAGGTTGTGCCGTGAAGCGCCGCGGATCTGCAGTGTCCCCGACGGTTCGCGCACCGTCTCTTTGAGGGCGGCCCGGTCGTCGAGGTGGCGGCCGGTGGTGGTGCCGCTGGCCCGCAGGCCCTCGACGGTGCCCTCGAAGCAGACGGTGCCGCCCGCCGTACCGGCGCCGGGCCCCAGGTCGACGACGTGGTCGGCGATCGCGATCGCCTCCGGCTTGTGCTCCACGACCAGGACGGTGTTGCCCTTGTCGCGCAGTTGCCGCAGCAGGTCGTTCATCCGCTGGATGTCGTGGGGGTGCAGCCCGATCGTCGGCTCGTCGAAGACGTAGGTGACGTCGGTGAGCGAGGACCCGAGGTGGCGGATCATCTTGGTGCGCTGCGCCTCACCGCCCGACAGCGTGCCCGAGGGCCGGTCCAGCGACAGGTAGCCCAGGCCGATGTCGACGAAGGAGTCCAGGGTGTGGCGCAGCGCCGTCAGCAGCGGCGCGACGGACGGCTCGGCCAGCCGGCCGACCCATTCGGCCAGGTCGCTGATCTGCATCGCGCAGGCGTCGGCGATGCTGATCCCCTCGATCTTGGAGGAGCGGGCCTCCTCGCTGAGCCGGGTGCCGTCGCACTCGGGGCAGGTGGTGAAGGTGACCGCCCGCTCCACGAACGCCCGGATGTGCGGCTGCAGGGAGTCGACGTCCTTGGACAGCATCGACTTTTGGATCCGCGGGATCAGGCCCTCGTAGGTCAGGTTGATGTTGTCGACCTTGATCTTGGTCGGTTCCTTGTAGAGCAGGTCGTTCAGCTCTCGCTTGGTGAACTTCTTGATCGGCTTGTCCGGGTCGAAGAACCCGCAGCCGGTGAAGATGCGGCCGTACCAGCCGTCCATGCTGTACCCGGGGATGGTGAGCGCGCCTTCGTTGAGGGACTTGGCGTCGTCGTACAGCTGGGACAGGTCGATGTCGTTGACCGAGCCCCGGCCCTCGCAGCGCGGGCACATGCCACCGGTGATGCTGAAGCTGCGGCGCTCCTTCGTGGTCCGCCCGGCGCGCTCGAGGGTGACCGCGCCCGCCCCGCTGATCGAGGCGACGTTGAAGGAGAACGCCTGAGGTGAGCCGATGTAGGGCTTGCCGAGCCGGCTGAACAGGATCCGCAGCATCGCGTTGGCGTCGGTGGCCGTGCCGACCGTGGAACGGGGATCGGCGCCCATCCGCTGCTGGTCGACGATGATCGCGGTGGTCAGCCCCTCCAGGACATCGACCTCCGGCCGCGCCAGCGTCGGCATGAACCCCTGCACGAACGCGCTGTAGGTCTCATTGATCAGCCGCTGCGACTCCGCGGCGATCGTGTCGAACACCAGTGAGCTCTTACCCGACCCCGACACCCCGGTGAACACCGTCAGCCGCCGCTTGGGAATCTCGACGTTGACGTCCTTGAGGTTGTTCTCCCGCGCGCCGAGCACGCGGATCAGGTCGTGACTGTCGGCGGCGTGCGGCGCAGGCGACTGCGGGGTGTTCGTGCTCAATCCTGTCTCCATCTGTCGGGCGGAGCCGCGTTCGCGGTCTCCGTCGGTGTCGCCTGGCTCGATCTGACCAGCCTCGACGAGCAGTATGTCGGTTTTTGTGTGCTTCGACTCACGGGGCCGGGGTCGGACCCTGCGGTGACGCCGGGGGCGGGGCGGCGCTCTTCGATCCTGTGGCGGCCACGCTAGCGTCGCCTCCACCGCGCGCGCTTCTCCGATCCTGACCGCTCCGGTCACCGGCGCGGCTCGACGTACGGAGACCCGTTGATTCGGCGCCACCGGGGGCGGCCTCGAGGCTGCGTGGACGGGCGCCGTACGGGCTCGTCGGCGGCCGGCATGAGGTCCGCACTCCCCCGGCCGGTCGGATGCCGGAGCTCACCCCGTGCCACGCGTCCGGGGGCCGTCTGGACCTGCGGGGACGACCGGCGTGTGCACCGTCACGAGCGGCAGCCGATCACGCGCGGGTTCAGTCGTGCGGGGGCAGCTGGGCGAGCTGGTGGTCGGCCACGCTCAGCGCCTCGTGCACCAGCCGCTGGATGTGCCCGTGACGCAGCGCGTACACGACCCGGCGGCCGTCCTTGCGGGTGGTGACCAGCCCGGCCAGGCGCAGGCGGGCCAGATGCTGGCTGACCGACGTGCGGCTCGCCCCGCAGGCCTCGGTCAGCGTGCTCACGTCCGCCTCCCCGTCGCACAGCCGCCGCAGCAGGACCAGCCGGGTGCGGTCGGCCAGCAGGCCGAGCACCGCGACGGCCGCCTCGACCCGCTCCCCGGCCGGTACCTGCGAACCATGCGCACCTGATAGATGCATGCGTGCGCTCATACGCACATAATGGAGTCTGAGCGGTACGGTGTCCAACCGGACGCCGCAGGTTTTCCACAGCCGTCCCCCGCACCTTCCGCCCCCCACCCCCCGCCCTGGACACTGGAAGTGGGCTGGAGCCCCCGGGAGGGAGGGGCGTGGGGCCGGGTGCTTTCGTAGAAGGGCAGGTGCCAGACGTGTGTGACACCCTCGCCGGCGGCTCGCCGCAGCATCACGCCGGTACGACCGCCCGCCGGGACATCGATGCCCACGGTCACGGGGCCGGTGAGCACCGCACCGATGCTCATCATCACGGTTCGCGGGGCTCGAGCGCGCACGAGCACCCCGACGGCCACCACGCGCACGCGCACGCGGCGGGGCACGGTCACCGCCACGACGGCGCCGGGCGTGCGGCGCGGCTGTGGCACGGGTTGTGGCACCTTCTCGTCCCGCACGGTCACGAGGCCGCCGACAAGGTCGACGGGGCGATGGAATCCTCCGCCGAGGGCATGCGGACCCTCTGGGTCTCCCTCACCGTGCTCGGTCTCACCGCCGCGCTGCAGACCGCCGTCGCGGCCTGGTCCGGCTCGGTCGCGCTGCTCGGCGACGCGCTGCACAACGCCGCCGACGCGCTGACCTCACTGCCGCTGGCGCTGGCGTTCGTGCTCGGCCGCCGGGCGGCCACACGCCGGTTCACCTACGGGTTCGGGCGCGCCGAAGACCTCGCCGGCGTCGTCATCGTCGCGGTCATCGCCGCCTCCTCGGTGCTGGCCGCCGTCACCGCGATCGACCGGCTGACCGGCCCCCGCGCCCTCACACACCTGCCGGCCGTCGCGGTCGCCGCGCTCATCGGGTTCGCCGGCAACGAGTGGGTGGCGCGCTACCGGATCCGCACCGGCCGCAGGATCGGCTCGGCCGCCCTGGTCGCCGACGGCCTGCACGCGCGCACCGACGGGTTCGCCTCGCTCGCCGTCCTGCTCGGCGCCGGCGGCGCGGCCCTGGGCCTGCCGCTGGCCGACCCGATCGTGGGCCTGCTCATCACCGTCGCCATCGCGTTCGTGCTCAAGGACGCCGCCCGCGAGGTGCTGCGACGCCTGATGGACGCCGTCGACCCCGCCGTCGTCGACCGGGCCGAGGCCGCGCTGCGCGCCGTACGGGGCGTGCAGGACGTCGCCGAACTGCGCACCCGCTGGATCGGCCACCGCCTCCGCGCGGAGGCCACCGTCGTCCTGGACGGATCACTCACCCTCCACGCCGCCCACCACATCGCCGTCGAAGCCGAACACGCCCTCCTGCACGCCGTGCCCCGCCTGACCGCCGCCCTCATCCACGCCGACCCGGCCCGTACGGGCACCGAGGACCCCCACGCCGCCCTCGCCCACCACCGCCCCTGACCCACGGACATCCTCCGTAAAAGGACTCCGCGGGCTCCGACGCCCTTGGGTGTTGTCCCCCGTCTGGTAGGGGGTCGACCAGCAACGGCAGATTGGGCAGGTCACGCGGCGGGTGATCCGCCTGCTTCACGCCCGTTCAGAAGCGGTGGCTCTTGAAGTCGGCCAGCAGGACCTTGAGTTGCTTCTCCTGCTTGGCGGCTGGGGCCGGCTTGATGTGGCCGTGGTCGATGGCGTACGTCTTGAGGACCGCGTCCATCTGGTTGTCGAGCAGGGTCCAGGTCTTCTTGTTGACCGCCTGCAGCGAGGTGGCGTCGGCGTCCCAGTCATCGCGCATCTTCTGCACGGTGGCATGGGAGGCTGCGGCCTTCCCGGCCCGGTCCTGGGTGATCGCCGTCTGGGCGAGGTTCTCGTACTTCGCCACTGCGGCGGTCGTCTGGTCGCCGGTCAGGGCCGGCTTCGGGCAGGCCGGCATCGTCTCGCTCTGGCCGGTCGGGTCGCAGGTGACGTGGGGCTGGTTGTGGGCCCAGACCATCAGCGCGGCGGTGCCGGCGGCGATCACGCCGAAGGCTCCCAGTGCGATGCGCTCCCGGCGCGGGTTGGTGGTGACTGACGGCGCGTGCGTCGCCTCGTAGCTCTCGGCGACGTCGCTACGGCTGATCGACAGGTAGATGACCGTCGCCAGGATGGCGCCGAGGAAGATCAGGCTCGTGATGAAGGTGCCCAGGCCGAGTCCGACCGGGTCGCCGGGGTTGGCCGCGACCTTCGGGGAGGCGAGCCAGTCACCGATGTTGGCGCCGAGCGGTCGGGTGAGGATGTAGGCCAGCCAGAACGAGAGCACCGGGTTGGCGCCGAACTTCCACAGCCCGGTGATCAACGCGATGAGGCCCAGGGGAAGGAACACCGACTGCGCGGGTGTCCAGTTGGTCAGCTCCAGCGTCCAGTCACCGGTGGCGGTGCCCAGCGCGAACGTCACCAGGACGGTCAGCCAGTAGAACGCCTCACGTGGGAAGGTCGTGATGCTGTGGATCGACAGGGTCCGCTCGCGCAGCCACCACACCCCGAAGACGAGGGCCAGCAGGACCGAGAAGACCGTCGAACTCAACCACAGCGGGACATGCTGCTTATCAGTGAGCATGTCGGTGTACAGCGTGCCGGTGACACTGACCACCACCACGGTCAGCCAGTACGGGAACGGGCTGTAGCGCTTCGTACGGAACTGGACCGTTAGCGCGACCGCGAATACCGCGGTGAACAACAGCATGGTGTTGGTCAGGCCGAAGCCGAGGGTTTCGTTGATGTAGTCGGCGAAACTCTCACCGACGGTCGTGCAGAGGATCTTGATGATCCAGAACCAGACCGTGACCTCAGGCACCTTGTTGAGCAACTGCCGGCCGGTCGGTTCGCCCATCCGGATCTGCTGGGTTGTCGTCATCGGGGAAGGCTGGCATGGCGTGTCTGAACAAAACCTGAGCGCTTCGGCAGGCAGGTGGGCTCAGGTTACGGAGGGTCCGTAACCTGACGATGTGACCACTCACCGCGTCCTGGTCGTCGAGGACGACCACGGACTTCGTGACGTTCTCGCCCGGGGCCTGCGCGAGGAGCATTTCGAGGTGTTGACAGCCGCGGACGGAGCAGGCGCGCTGCGGACGATAGATGACCAGATCGACGCGGTCGTGCTGGACATCGGACTGCCCGACTCCGATGGCCGGGACGTCTGCCAGGCCATGCGCGCTGCCGGGTTGGACATGCCGGTCATCTTCCTGACCGCTCGTGACGGCCTCACATCCCGGCTTTCGGGTTTTTCCGCAGGCGGCGATGACTATCTCGCCAAGCCCTTCCACCTGGCCGAACTCGCCGCCAGAGTCCGTGCGGTGTTGCGCAGAGCCGGTCGCGAGGCGGCCACCGAGGTCGACGGGCTGCGGCTGGACCCGGTCGCACACGTCCTGGCGACCGCGGACGGCACGCAGATGCCCCTTACACCCACCGAGTTCCGGCTGCTGGCCGCCTTGATGGCAGACCCCGGCGCGGTCGTCCGGCGACATGCCCTGGCGCGCTCGGCCTGGCCCGAAGGCGCCCAGGTCAATGACAACACCCTTGATCAGTACCTGACCCGCCTGCGCCGCAAGCTCCGTGACGCCGGATGTGAGCGGGGCATCAGTACCATTCGCGGCGTCGGCTACCGATTCGCATGAGGGGCCTGGCGCCGGCGACTCTGCGTGGCCGCCTCGCTCTGGTCGCGCTGGCCACGACGGCGAGCTGGGTCGCGCTGCTCACCGTGGGCTTCAACCTGGCGCTTCACGCACAGCTACGTAGACAGGCCGATGACCTGCTGCGGACTCGGGCGGCGGCCGTGGCAGCGACCCTGCAGACCTGGCCGGACGGCCATATCCGAGTGCTGGAACCATCCGATGACCGCGCTTTGGATGTCGGAGTCTGGATCTACCAGGGTCACACAGCCATCGAGCGCCCTCGGGCGCCCAGAGGGCTGCAGGCGAGTGCGGACCGCATGGCCGGGCGGCGCAAGACCTTCATGGACATCAAGACGCCGCACGCCTGGAGGGTTTACTCGCTGCCGGTGATGTCCGAAGGCCGGCGAGTGGGCACGGTGGTCAGCGCGGTTGATCTTGACCCCTACAGCGACCTGGCCCGTCTGGTGCTGGCCGGTTCCGCCGTCCTCGCCCTGCTGTTGCTCTTCGGCGTCTACCTGCTGACTCGCGCGGTCGTTCGCGGTGCACTCCGGCCGGTAACACAGATGAGCGAGCAGGCCGCGCGATGGGGAGAGCACGGAACCCATCAGCGGTTCGGCGCGGAACACCGTCCCGCCGAACTCGCCGGGCTGGCGGGAAACCTCGATCAGCTCCTCGATCGGCTCTCGGCCGTCCTGCGCCACGAACAACAACTCACCGCTGAACTCTCACACGAACTACGGACCCCACTGGCCCAGATCACCGCGGAGATCGACTGGCTGATCACGCGAAACCGCACCGCCACCGAACGGGACGCCTCACACCAAGCGATCGCGGCGAGCGCCGCCACCATGCAGCGGATCTGTGAGTCCATGCTCACCATCCCCACCGATCAGGTCCGGGGCCGATGCTCGCCGCTCCACCTCGCCCGTGACCTCGCCGAACGCAACACCGAGGGACCGCCGATCGTGGTCACCGGCAACGACGTGACCGCCGGGGTGCCCGCGAACCTGGTCGAGCGCATCCTCCTACCCCTGCTCAACAACGCCCGCCGCTACGCACAGAAGCAGATCACCGTGGAGTGCACCGCCGACGTGGAGATCATCATCACCGACGACGGTCCCGGCGTACCCGTGGAGCTCCGAAACGCAGTGTTCGAACCAGGCCGGCGCGCCAACCCCGACGACGGCCACGACGGCGTCGGACTCGGGCTCGCCCTCGCCCGACGACTGGCCCGCACCGCCGACGGAGACATCGCCATCGACGCGGCCGGACGATTCGTCATCTCCCTGCCCCGCGGCTGATCGCCCCCATCCCGGTCAGGGCTCTCCACTGATCCTCGGGTGCGGCCGCACCCGAACGCGTCCCCAGCCACCAAGTGGCGAAGGGCGATCGCCGTGGGGGCGGTGGCGGGTGTTCCGTTAGGGGATCGTCTACCGGAACACCGGCCGGCCGGAGCGGACCCGCAGGCCGGGGTGTACGAGACCCGTGTCGCCGGCGGTGAAGGAGAGCGAGATCGGACACGGCGACGTTGGCCCGCGTGCTCAAAGATCTCCTCGTTATTCGCATACGGCCTGCGGGCCGCGTCCGGTACCGGGCCGCAGCGCGGCCTGCCGAGGGTCCGCCATGCTTCACCCATAGCGTTCACTTCCAATCCAACGCAACGAATGGGTGTGCGCTGTTGCGTTAAGCATCAAGGTCGCCGCAACGATTTTCTCGCTTTCACGTGCGCAAACACATCTCACGTGCAACGAGAATGTTGCTGATTCTAGAAAGGCAACGTAGCGTTTGCGATGTCAGAAACAACACCGGCACCGAGGAACACACGATGCGAAAGTTCGACACCCCCCACCCGATCACCGTCGTCCTGAACGTCCCCGCCGGACGGGTCCAGCTGATCGCCGCCGACCGGGCCGACACCACCATCGAGATCCAGCCCGCCAACCCCGCCAAGAACCGCGACGTCAAAGCCGCGGAGCAGACCACGGCCGAGTACGCCGACGGCGTCCTGCGGATTCAGGTCCCGGCCAAGAACCAGTACCTCGGCCCGTCCGGCTCCATCGAGGTGACGGTCAAGCTGCCCGCCGGCTCCCACGTCGAGGCCACCGCCGCCAGCACCGAACTGCGCACCGTCGGCCGCCTCGGCGACGTCACCTTCGAGGGCGCCTACCGCCACATCAAGCTCGACGAGACCGCGAACCTCCACCTCACCGCCACCGACGGCGACATCCAGGTCGGCCGCCTCGGCGGCTCCGCGCAGATCACCACCGCACGCGGCGACATCACCATCGCCGAGGCCACCGGCGGCAAGGTCACCCTCCAGACCCAGTCCGGCGACATCTCCATCGGCGCCGCGGCCGGCGTCTCCGCCGCCCTCGACGCCGGCACCAGCCACGGCCGCGTCACCAACGCCCTCAAGAACGACGGCACCGCCGGACTCGACATCCACGCCACCACCTCCCAGGGCGACATCACCGCCCGCAGCCTCTGAAGGAGCAGAACCATGACGGACACCACCACGAACACCACGACCGGCTCGAAGTGGACCGGCATGGTGCCGGTCGATGACACGGCCCTGGCCGTCACCGACACCGGCGGTCCCGGTATCCCGGTGGTCTACCTCAACGGCCAGTTCGCCACCCAGGGGTACTGGCGGCGGGTCATCGCCGAGCTGGGACCGGAATGGCGGCACATCACCTACGACGAGCGGGCGCGGGGCAGATCGAAGCGTTCGGCGGACTACTCCTTCGAGGCCGCCGTCCGGGACGTCGACGCCGTCCTGGCGGCCCGGGGGGTGGACCGGGCGCTGCTGGTGGGCTGGTCCTACGGGGCGGTCGTCGCGGCGCACTGGGCCGGCCGGAATCCCGGCCGTACCCTGGGCGCGGTCCTGGTCGACGGCGCGTTCCCCCACGACTGGCTCGACGAGGCCATGGAACAGCGGATCCGGAAACTGTTCCGGCGGATGGGCTGGTTCACACCGCTGCTCCGCCCGACCGGTCTGACCCCGCGGATGACCGCCGAACAGCAGGCCGACAGCAACATCGAACTCGGCAGGCTCTCCCGCGAACGGGAGCTGGGCCCCGTACTGGACGACATCGGCGTCCCGGTGCGGTACGTGGTCGCGTCGGGGACCTCCTTCGGGAGCCACGGTGACGAGCAGGAACAGATACGCGCCAGCCTGGAGGCGGTGACCGTCCGCAACCCGAACATCCAGATCGGTGCGAAGGTCGCCAGCAACCACGGCGCGATCCTGAAGAAGGACTTCCGGGCCGTCGCCGAGGCCGTACACGAGGTCGCCGCCCTCGGTCGTGGGGAGCGCTGAGGACCTGGCCAGCGGACGAACCATCAGCCGACCGGCTCCCGACCGTGAAGGGCCGTGAAGGGCCGTCGGACCAACGGGTCCGACGGCCCTTCACGTGCCCGACAGGCGCCACAGCGACGTCACTTCGGCGCTGCGGGCGGCGTGGAGGAGATCGGTGGTGTCCGCTGCCCGCGGGTGCCGTGGCCTGGTGTCGAGCCTGCCCGCCACGCGCAGGCCGGCCTTCTCGATCATGGTCAGTAGTTCGTGGCGGGTCCGCAGGCCGATGTGTTCGGCCAGGTCGGACAGGACGAGCCAGCCCTCGCCGCCGGGTTCCAGGTGGGCGGCGAGCCCGCCGAGGAAGCCGCGGAGCATGCCGCCGCCCGGATCGTAGACGCCCCGTTCCAGGTCCGAGGTCGGCCGGGCCGGAATCCAGGGCGGGTTGCCGACGATGAGGGCGGCGCGTCCCTCCGGGAACAGGGTGGGGCCCGTCACCTCGACGCGACCGGTGAGGTTCAGCCGGTCGACGTTGTCGCGGGCGCAGGCCAGCGCACGGGCGCTGATGTCGGTGGCCGTGACGTGCCCGACCCCCCGGCGGGCCAGGACGGCGGCGAGCACGCCCGTTCCCGTGCCCAGATCGAAGGCGCGGCCGGTCGCCGCGGCGGGGAGCGGCGCCCGGGCGACCAGGTCGACGTACTCGCCCCTGACGGGTGAGAAGACGCCGTAGTGCGGATGGACGCGCGCGCCCAGGGCCGGGACCCGCACTCCCTTGAGGCGCCACTGGTGCGCACCGATCACGCCCAGGAGTTCGCTGAGCGCCACGGCCGTCGGCTCGTACGGCGGGCCGTACGCTTCGGTGCACGCCCGGCGGACGTCCGGAGCCCGGCGCAGGTCCAGTGCGTGATCGTCGTCCAGGACGACGATCAGTCGGCTCAGCACCCGGGCGCGGTGGCCGCGGAACCTGCGGTGACGGCGGAAGGACTCCAGCGGGGTGTCGCCCGGAGCGGGTGCCGTGATCCGGCGGTTCATCGCCTGCAGCAGCCGGCGTGCGACGTGGTAGTCGCCCTGCCACAGCAGTGCCGTGCCCTCACAGGCGAGACGGTAGGCGGTGGCGGCTCTCATCCGGTCGTCGGCGACGACGACCCGCGCGGGCGGCGGGAAGGCGTTCTCGGAATGCCAGCGGGCGGTTTGGGCGGTGCGGGCTTGGGTCCAGTGGATCGCGGGCACCAGGTACTCCTCGTGGTCGAACGTGTGGATGACACGACGAGCACTTCGACGAGGAGCAGCGAGAACTCCGCCCGGTGCGGCGCACGGGCGTGAGGCGAGAGGGCGGGAAGGGCTACCGCTCCCGCGTCGAAGCGCGGGAGGAGACGTCGCCGAGAACCATGCCGAGCGTCACGATCGATCCCTTCCGGGGAGGCCGAGGCCCAAAGGCTCGCACAGCGCCGCGCCCACCGGCAAACTTGTACTTTCGTACTAGTACATTCGTACACGAACGGGGAGGCTCCCATGCCGTACGTGTTCCTGGGCCTGGCCATCACCTCCGAGGTGCTGGGCACCAGCCTGCTCAAGGCCACCCAGGGCTTCACGCGCCTGTGGCCCACCGTGACGTGCCTGGCCGCCTACGCCGGATCCTTCCTCGCCCTGTCGGTGGCGCTCGCCCGCGGCATGCAGGTCGGCGTCGGGTACGCCGTGTGGTCCGGGCTGGGCACCACGCTGATCGTCGTGATCGGCGCGCTGTTCCTGCACGAACCGGTCACCGCCGCCAAGGCCCTCGGCGTGGCGCTGGTGATCGCCGGAGTCGTCGTGCTGAACCTGGGCGGCGCGCGTTGACCGGCCGCCGCGACCCCGAGGGGCGGCGCCGCGCCATCATCGAGGCCGCGTGCGCGCTGATCCCCGAGGTCGGCGTCGGCGGCCTGACCCACCGCGCGGTCGCCGCCCGCGCCGGCGTGCCGCTCGGGGCGACAACCTATTACTTCGCGACCCTGGACGACCTGAGCCGGGCCGCCCTGGCGCACGCCGCCCGCTCCGCCGCCGACGGCCTGCGCGCCTGGCGTCAGGCCCTGCGGGCCGGTGACGACGTCGCGGCGACCGTGGCCGCGCTGACCGAGGAGTACCTCGCCGACCGCGACCGCGCGCTGACCGAGACCGAGCTGTACCTGGCCGCGGTCCGCCGGCCCGAACTGCGACCGCTCGCCCGCGCGTGGTTCGACGGCCTGGTCGATCTGCTCGGCGCGTACGCCGATCCGGGCGCGGCCGAGGCGGCGGCCTTCCTCATCGACGGGGCCCTGCTGCGCGCGCTCAGCGACCAGCGGCCGCTGGACACCGCCGGGCTCGCCACCGCGCTGCGCGCCGTCCTGCGGGCCGGCGCCTGACCGGCGGCCCGCCGGTAGCCTTCCCGGCATGTTCGACGGTCTTGATCATGTGCCGTGGCGTGACCTGACGTACGCGTTCCGGGGCGAGGCCGACATGCCGTCGCTGCTTCGCGCGCTGCTGGACGAGGCGTCGGCGGCCGAGGCCGCCGACGACCTGCTGAACGAGCTGTACCACCAGGGCGGCGCCGTCTGCTCGGCGGCGGTCGCGGCCCTGCCGTACCTGGTGGAGGCGGCCGGGTCGCCGCGGGTCGTCTGCCGCGGCGAGGTGCTGGAGTGCGTGGGGCGGCTCGCCTACGAGGCCCGTGAGGCGAGTCCGCGCGCGGTCGCCGACGGCTGGACCGCGGCCTGGGACCGGGCCGTGCCCCGGCTGATCGCGCTTTTGGACGATCCCGATCCGCGGGTACGCCGGGCGGTGACGTCGGTGCTGGAGGAGGCGGTCACCCACGCTGACACGGTCGTCGGCGCCCTGCGTGACCGGTGGGCCGCCCAGGACAGGGTCACCCGCCTCGACCAGGTCCTCACCGTCGGGGCGCTCACCCGCTTTCTGACCGTCGCGACGCTGCCCGAGACGCTCGGGTGGCTCCGCGGGCTGCTCGGCGACCCCGACGAGCAGTTGCGGTTCGCCGCCACGCTCGCGCTCCGCGAGGCGCTGCCCGGCCGTCCCACCGCGACCGAACCCGTGCTCACGGCGTTGTCGGGGGATCTTTCGGTGTGGTCCGGCAGCGAGCGGTTCTCCGGCGCGCCGGAGTTGACGGTGTGGTGGGCGCTGTCCCGGCTGGACCGGGACGCGGACGCCCAAGAGGAGATCTGCCTGGCGTTGCTGGGCCACGCCGATCCGGGCCGCCGCACCGGCGCGCTGCGCACCGCGGCGAACCTGCTGTCGTTCTCGCGTCGGCACGGCCGTCTCCTGCCCGCCCTGCGCGAACGCGCCGGCGACCCCGACGCGGAGAACCGCGTCCGCGCCCTGCACCTGCTGGCCGCGCACGCCGAGCCCGGTGGCCCGGACGCGGACCTGTTCGCCGCGCACCTGGACGACCCGGCGCGGACCGGGAGGTCTCCGGCGGCCGCCGACGTGGCCCTGTGGGGCCTGGCCTGGTCCGGCGACGAACGCTGCCTGCCGGCACTGGCCCAACAGGTGGGCCGCGACCGGCCGGGCTACCCCCTGCACTCCTCCCACACCGGCAAGACCTCCGGATACCCGCTGTGGCCGCCGGGGCTCCACCAGGTCCTCCGGCCGTGCGCGCGGTGGGCGCCGGCGCTGCTCCCGGCGATCCTCCGGCGGCTGCGCCCGGACATGGAGGAGGACCTGGGCCGTACGCTCCTGCAGACGCTCCAGGCGTGGGGTGCGGCCGCGGCCCCCGCGGCGCCCGGGGTCGCCCGGCTCCTGGACGGGCGGCTACGGCACTGGGCCGCCGACACGCTCGGCGCGATCGGCGCCGGCGCGGCCTCCGCCGCCCCCGCGCTGCGGCGCCTGCTCGACGCCCCCGGCGACGGACTGAGCCGGCCGTACGCGCGCGACGCGGCGGCCGTCGCCGTGCCCTGGGCGTACTGGCGTGTCACCGGCGACCCCGGGCCCGCGCTGCGCGCCCTGGTCCCCCGCCTCGGCGACGCCCACGCCCACACCGTCACCCGCCGCCTCGCCGACCTCGGCCCGCACGCGTCCGCGTCGGTCCCGACCCTTCGCCTCCTCGCCCGCGCCCTGGAACCGTGGACGGCCGTCGAGGCCGCGCACGCCCTCGCCGCGATCACCGGGGACACCGCCGAGAGCGGGCACGTCCTGTTCCGGCCCGTCGCCGACCTGCTCGAGGGCACCGCGCAACCCGTCGCCGGTGCGGCCGCGCGGTATCTGGCGGAGGTGACGGAGCTGCCCTCGGGGTACGTCGCGACGATCGAGGCGGTGCTGGCCGACGACCGGCGGCACAGCTGGGACGCCGGCTGGGCGGCGATCCACGACGACATCGAACTGCGCGCCGTCCTGCGCTGAGGCGGCGACCGGCCGCCGCCTCAGCGGATCGGCGGGCTCTCAGGTGGCGGCGGTGGCCGGGTCGGTGTGCAGGTCGCCGTGCTCAGCACGGGCCATCGCGTTGATCGCCTCGTCCCTGGTCCACACCCCGCGCCGCCAGGACAGGACCCAGCCCTCGCCGGTGATGGCCATGGCGACCTGCGGGCAGCGGTCGCTGCTGATCCACTCGTCCCCGATCCTCAGCGCCATCCCTTCAGCCTACGGCCGGGACCGCCGAAGGCCGCCTGCGCGCGGTCACCGGACGGCGTTACGGGCCCGCCGGAACTCGGCCCTTGACCAACAGCCGAACGGCCGAGAGCGGGCGTCTCGGCGAGCGGGCTGGTCCTCAGCGTCGGCTGAGTCCTTCGATCACCGCGCGCGGCAGGTAGCCGGACTCGATCCGCACCGGGATGCCTCGGTCGTGGGCGAGGCAGGCGAGTCCGAGCGCGTCGAAGGAGAGCTGCCCGTCCGGGTCGTCGATGCGGTCGCCCGCGCTGTAGTAGTCGCGGTAGAGGCCGAGCGCGTCGGCGAGGACGGCGTTGAAGCCGTCCGCGTCGTCCTCGGCGATGCGCTCCAGCAGCCGGGCACGGGGGGCGCGCAGGCACTCCCAGTGTTCGTCGTCGGAGGTCTTGGCCAGCGCGTTCCGTAGATGCGGACGCGGGTCCTGTCCGCGCAGGACGGCGTGGCACGCGCGCGCGTAGGAGTTGGTGTCCGGGATCGTGGAGTGAAGGTCGTCGGCGTCGAACGCGGCCAGGATCGCGATGTCGGCCTGCCTGCGGGACGTCCATGCCAGCGCGGCGGCCCGCGCGTAGATCCAGTCGGAGGCGTCGCTGTTCGGCCCGGACGCGGGCAGTTCCTCGGTGCGTCCACCCAGCGTGACGGCGATCGCCGTGCCGCGCGGGACCGAGGCCAGCCGGAACGCCGACGCGAACGACTCGCTCGCCAGGACCAGCCCGTCGATGTACGCGGCGCTCTCGGCGCGCGGGTCCAGTACGGAGCGGAACGACAGCGCCATCACCATGTGCGTCCCGGGACCGGCCATCGCCGAGAACCGGAACTGGATGAGCACTTCCGGACTGAACGCGTGCTCCACTTTCCGCTGGGTGCGCTTGCTGACGTTCTCCAACCAGCGGGCGGCGCCTTCGGCGTCGAAGCCGGGGCGGGCGATCGGGCCGTCCGCGCTCGGCTTCTTGGGCCCGGCGCGCGTGAACAGCCGCTCGGGAAGGTAGCCGGACTCCACCTCGATCGGCAGTTCGGCCTCGTACGCGAGCGCGGCCAGGGCCAGCGGCCCCCAGGCGATCAGGTCGCGCGGGTACCTCCCGGCCCGCTCGCGGTGCCGCTCCAGCGCCGTGGCCAGGGCGGCGTTGAACGCGACGGCGTCGCCTTCGGCGATCGCGCGCAGCATCCGGCCCTCGGAGGAGTCCGGGTACGTCTCGGCGGGCTGTTTCGCCCAGAAGGCGCGAAGGCCTTGAAGGTCGTCGTCCTCGGGCAGGGACTGGACCAGCGGGTAGAGGCCGAGCAGGACGTCGTCCGTCCCGATGGCGAGCGCGACCTGGTAGGCCCGGACCCAGTCGTGCGCGCTCAGGCTCTCGTCCCGCTCCTGCAGGAAGCCGAACCCGACGCCCAGGTAGTCGACGAAGGCGCGGACCTCCCCGCCGGCCGGGACGGTCTGGGCGCGCGCATGGTCCCGGTACAGCGACGCGGCCGAGGTCAGCGCGAGCCACGTCTCGCGGGTCTCGACGCGCGGGTCGATCTCGACGGTGCGCGCCGCCGCGTAGTCCAGCAGCATGTCGGCGAGCATCTCGATGCCGAACGGGCCGCCGTTCCCGGCGAGCTCGGTGTCGCGGCCCAGCCGCTCGGGGACGGCCGCCAGAGCGGACGTGAGGGACTCTTGGGGAACGCTGTGACGATCAACGCGCATGGGGCGTGATCGTAGCGACCGTCGGCAGCCCCGGCGGACGAGCACCGACCGATGATCAAGAGTGCGGCCGTTTCTCCCGTATTCGGTTCCGCTGGTCGGCCAAGGGCCGGCTCCTAGCCCGCCGCGGCGTGCCGCTCGCCGAGGGCGGGTTCGTCCTCGTGGTCGCGTTTCTGGTTGACGTAGACGCGGGCCACGACGGTCAGGAGGGTGGCGATGATCAGCCAGGCGCCCGTGACCCACCACGGGTTCTCGGCCCGGTGGCCCAGCGGGAGGAGGCTGAACAACGGGCCGAGGAACAGCCCGGCGGCCAGGCCCCTGGTGGCGACCAGACCCGGCGTCGGGGCGGCGCGCAGGCGGCACAGCCGCCACACGCACGCGGCCGCCAGGAGCAGACCGGGAGGGATGACGATCACCGCGAGGACGAGGACCCGGGCGCGCATGTCGGCCGGGGCGTCCATCGTCTCCTGGGACATGCCCCCGGTCGCGATCTCGGTCAGCCGGCCGCGCCAGAGGGTGCCGGTGACCCGGTCGCCCTCGCCGATGCCGTACAGCAGGGGACCGCCGGAGGCGTACGCCGTCGTCCACCGCCTGCCGTCGGGACCGGTCAGGTAGGCGCGGTGCGAGTCGTTGCGGCCGCGGGCGTAATGGACGCCGGTCACCGTGAACGGCTCGGTCCAGCGGCAGTCGGCGGACCCGGACGGGGCCGCCGGGCAGCGTGCCGCCCGCTGGTAGGCGTGCAGGTCACGGACGCCGTCCGGTGCCTGCGTCACGACGAGGACGGCGACGAGCGAGACCACGGCGAGGGCACCCAGCAGGATGAGGACGGCCGTGACGGCGGCGCGTCGCGTCCTCGCCACGGACTGGTGAGACATGTCCCGCATTGTCCCATTTGAAGGATCATGGTGGTGACCCGCGTCCCGGTGATCGGCCTGGCACTACGATTCCCTGACGGGAACACGGGCACGAGGGGCGGGGCGTGGAGCGGGCCTTCCAGGTTGATCTGCGAGGCGTGGTCGATCTGCTCAGCCACCACCTGTACACCACCCCCCAGGTGTACCTGCGCGAACTCCTGCAGAACGCGGTCGACGCGATCACCGCCCGCCGGCAGGCCGACCCGGACGCACCGGCCGTGGTGGCCATCGACCCGCCCGAGACCACCGGCGACGGCACGCTGCGGGTACGCGACGGCGGCATCGGCCTGTCCGAGCCCGAGGTGCACGAACTGCTCGCCACCATCGGCCGCAGCTCCAAACGGGACGAACTCGGCATGGCGCGGCACGAGTTCCTCGGCCGGTTCGGCATCGGACTGCTGTCCTGCTTCCTGGTCGCCGACGAGGTACGCGTGCTGACCCGCTCCGCCCGCGGCGGCCCGACGGTGGAATGGACCGGCCGGTCCGACGGCCGGTACCGCGTGACGCCCGCCGCGCGGGAACGGCCCGAACCCGGAACCACGGTGACGCTCCGGCCCCGGCCCGGCATGGAGCCGTGGCTGACCGGCGCGATGGTCGCCGACCTGGCGGTCCGCTACGCCGACGCGCTGCCGGTGGAGATCTCCATCGGCGGCCGGCGGGTGAACTCCGGCGCCCTGCCCTGGCAGCACCGCCACCCCTCCCCCGCCGTACGGGCCGCGGCGCTGCGCGAGTACGCCGAGCGCGTGTTCGGCTTCGCCCCGTTCGACGTGATCGACCTGGCCGTCCCCGAGGCCGGGCTGACCGGGCTGGCGTTCGTGCTGCCGATGGCCGCCAACCCGGCCGCCCGATCGGGACACCGGGTGTACCTGCGCCGGATGCTGCTGTCCGACAGCGTGGACAAGCTGCTGCCCGAATGGGCGTTCTTCGTCCGCTGCGTCGTCGACACCGGCGAGCTGCGGCCGACCGCCGGCCGCGAGGCGCTGTATGAGGACGACCTGCTCGCCGACACCCGCGAGGCGCTGGGCGCACAGGTACGCGACTGGCTGGTACGTCTCGCCGCCACCGCGCCGGACCGGCTCCAGCGGTTCCTGTCCGTGCACCACCTGGGCGTCAAGGCGCTCGCGCTGCACGACGTGGAGATGCTGCGCGTGGTGGACCGCTGGTGGCCGATGGAGACCGCGGCCGGGCCGATGACCCTCGCCGAGTTCCGCCGGCGCCACCCGGTCGTGCGCTACACCGCGACGGCCGATGAGTTCCGTGAGCTGGCCGCGGTCGCCGGCGCGCAGAACTTCGGCCTGGTCAACGGCGGATACGCCTACGACATCGAGATCATGCGGCGGCTGCCGCTGCTGGACCCGGCGATCACCGTACGGCGCCTGGAACCCGCCGAGCTGACGACCTACTTCGAACCGCCGGACCCGGCCCTGGAGGCCCGGCTGCGACCGTTCCTGCGGCTCGCCGCCGACACCCTCCACACGCTCGGCTGCGACGTGGCGCCACGTTCCTTCGACCCGCCGTCGCTGCCCGCCCTGTACGTGCTGAGCCGCGCCGCGGCCCAGGCCGAGGAGATGCGGTCGGCCCGGTCGGCCGCGAACGAACTGTGGGCCGGCGTCCTCGGCGCCGTGGACGCCACCGGTGCCGGCGAACGGCCGCAGCTGATCCTCAACCTGCGCAACCCCGTCGTACGGCGGGTCGCCGAAGCCGCCGACCCGTCACTGGCCGCCCTGGGCGTCCAGGCCCTGTACGGCCAGGCGCTGCTGTCGGGCCACCACCCGCTGCGGCCGCAGGACAGCGCGCTGCTCAACCACTCGTTCCTCGGCCTGCTCGAGTGGGCGATGGCCGCCGGAGGCACCCGATGAGCCGGACCGAGGCCGAACTGGCCGCCATGCTCGACCAGGCCCGGCAGATGCGGTACGGCGAGGCGAAGACCGCGCTGATGGAGGACGTCGTACGGCACGCCGACGCCGGCGGCCTGCACCGGCTGGCCTTCGCCTCGCGCCGCGACCTGGCCAACGCCTACAGCGTCGGCCGGCAGTGGGACAAGGCGTTCCCGCTGTTCTCCCGCTGCCTGAGCGAGTACGACGCGCGCCCGGGCGAGTTCGGGCCGGAGGCGGACTACGCGCTGCGCAACTGGTACGCCCACATCGCCCAGTCGATGGCCGAGTTCCCCGAGATCAGCCTGGCCCAGATCTACGGCGCCTTCGAGGACATGGAACGCCGCTTCCGCGCCGGCGGCCACAGCCTGCGCCGAGTCCACGACGCCCGCCGCTGGGTCGCCCAGCTCGCCCGTGACTGGCCTGAGGAGGAACGCTGCCACCGGGCGTGGAAGACCGCCGGCGGACCGGACCCCGACTCGGTGTGGGACTTCGAGGCCGAGGTCGAACGGCTCGTCCTACGCGGCGACGACGCCTCGGTCGAACGGGCGCTGGCCCTGGCCGGGCCGGTGCTGTCCGGGCAGGTCACCTTCACCGAGCCGCCCGCGCCCATCCAGTGCCTGATGCTGCTGCCGCTGGCCCGCGCCGGCCGCTTCGAGGAGGCCGCCACGGCCTTCCACCGGGCCCGCCGGGCGATGTACCAGGACGTCTACCGGTTCGAGTACGGCGGCATGAAAGTGGAGTTCTGCGCGCTGACCGGCAACGAGGAGACCGGCCTGTCCGCGCTGCGGGAACACCTCGGCGGCTACCCCACGCTGAACCGGCCGAACGGCAAGATGGAGTTCGCCACCGCCGGGGCGGTCCTGCTGCGGCGGCTCGTCGAGGCGGGCCGGGGCGCCGAGACCGTCCGCGGGTCCGGATCGGACCTCACCTGGACCCTGGCGGAGCTGCACCAGGAGATGGAGACCACCGCGCGGGAGCTGGCCGCCCGCTTCGACCGGCGCAACGGCACCACCCACCAGGGCGACCGGATCCGCGCGCGGCTGGCCGCCGCACCCGTCACCGACTTCCTGCCGCTCACCCCGACCGCCCGCAAAACGCCCCGGCCCGCGCCGATCCCGCCCGGAACACCGCCCGAGACGCTGCTGAACCAGGCCGAATGGCACGAGCAGCGAGAAGAGCACACCGAGGCACGCCGCTGCCTGGACGCCGTCGGCACGCCTCCGCCGCACCTGGCCGCGCGGCACACCGAACTCACCGCACTGCTCGCCGCCGACGACGACGCCGAGGCCGAGAACCGGTTCCAGTGGGCCGCCGACGCCCACCGCCAGGCCGGGGACCACCTGCGCCACCTGGTGTGCCTGTGCCGGCTCGGTCACTGGCTGAGCCGCCACGACCAGCCCAGGAAAGGGGTGAAGACGGTCGCGCGGGCCGTCAGGGAACTCCACCGCACCGGCGACCACCAGATGATCGCCTACGGTGAGCTGCTGCACGCCCGCTCGCTCGTCCAGGCCCGGCAGGACAACGACGCCTACCGCGCGCTGGCCCGCGGCGCCCACCACGCCCGGCTCGCCGGCGACGCGGTCCTCATCGGCTCGCTGGCCCTCACCGAGGCACGCTGGCGCGAGTTCGACAACGCCGCGCCCGCGCAGGTGATGGCCCTGGCCGACGTCGCGCGGGGCGCCTTCACCGCCGCCGGCTCCCCCGGCCAGTTGGTCGCCGCCCATGAGGCCACGCGCAAGGCGCACGACCGGGCGGGCACCCCGGGACTCTTCCTCGCCATGGTCGAACGAGAACTCGCCGCGCTCCCCTCGGCCGCGCCTCCGCGGCTCCGCGGCTACCTGCGGTACCGCCGCGGCCTCGCGCTCATCGGCGCCGGACGGCCGGCCGACGCGCTGGAGGACCTCATCGACGCGGTCGGCGAGGCCCGGTCCCGCGACGACGACACCGCCGAGCAGGGATACGAACTCGCCGTCGCCTACCGCGCGGCCGGTCGCATCGAGGACGCCGTGCAGGCGGCCGACGACGTCGCCGCGTGGCTGGACCGGCTGCGCGAACTCGGCCGGCTGGACCGGCCGCGGATCGCTGACGACAACCGCCTCCTGCTCGCCGAGGGCTACCGCATGCTCGGCGACCACACCCTCGCCCTGGAGGAGTACGACAAGCTGGCGGGCGACGCCCGCACGCGGGACGACCCGCTGCTGCTCGTCAACGCCCTCATCCCCACCGCGCAGATCCACGACCTGCTCGACCAGGACGCCAAGGCGGCACAGACCTACCGTACGGCCGGTGACGTCGCCGCCCGGCTCGGCAACCCGCACCTGACCGCCCTGTGCCGCGCGGCCGAGGCGCTGTCCCTGCACTGGGCCGGCGAGGGACAGCAGGCCCTCACCGCCTTGGCCCAGGCCGAACAGGCCACCCGCGCGCTGCCGCCCGAACCCGCCGCGCAGCTGGCCAACGGCTGGGCGCTGACCTTCCGCAGCGCCGCGCACATCCTGGCCGGCGCCGGCCGTACCCAGGAGGCCACGGACCGGGCCGCGCGCGCGGCGGCGGCGTTCCGGCGACTCGGCCGGCCGGCCGAGGCGGCGGAGATGGATCTGCTGCACGGCGGCGTCCTCCTCGACGCCGACCGGCCCGACCTCGCCGAGCCGGTGCTGCGAGCCGCGTTCGACTCCGCCCCGCCCGAATCGCCGCTGCGTGTCTCCGCGACGCACGCGCTCGCCCGCGCCCTCGAACGGCTCGGCCGGGCCGGCGAAGCCGGCCGGCTCAATGCCGCCCACCCGGCCTGAGGCACCACCCGGTCAGTACACGTCGCGGACGTAGCGCCGGGCGGCGGTGAGCTGCTTGAGGTACCCGGCGGCGCCGTCGGCGCTCAGCCCGCCGTGGGTGACGGCGATGTCGTGCAGCGCCCGGTCCACGTCCCTGGCCATGCGTGAGGCGTCGCCGCATACGTACAGGTGGGCGCCGTCCTGGAGCCAGGACCACAGCCGGTGCCCCTGCTCGCGCATGCGGTCCTGGACGTAGATCCGGGCGCGCTGGTCACGGGAGAAGGCGGTGTCGATCCGGTCCAGGTAGCCCTCGTCCCGCAGGGCGGTCAGCTCCTCCTGGTAGTAGAAGTCGCCGGCGCGGTGCTGCTCACCGAAGAACAGCCAGTTGGGGGCGCGGTGACCACGGGCGCGCCGCTCATGCAGGAAGCCGATGAACGGCGCGATCCCCGTGCCCGGGCCGACCATCACCATGGGGGTGGCCGGATCGGACGGGGGCCGGAAGTGGGCGGAACGCTGGACGTGGACCGGTATCGGGGAGCCGGGGGCGGCGTCGGCGAGGAAGGTCGAGCAGACGCCCTTGCGGGCGCGGCCGCGGGGGTTGCCGTACCGGACGACCGAGACCGTCAGCGCGACCTCGTGCGGCTGGGTGAGCGGGCTGGAGGAGATCGAGTACAGGCGGGGACGCAGGCGGCCCAGGACCTGCGCCCATTCCCCGGCGGTGGCGCGGACCGGATGCTCGGCGAGCACGTCGACGGCCTGACGTCCCCAGGACCACTGGGCGAGCTGGCCCTTGTTGTCCGGGCGCAGCAGCCTCTTCAGCTCGCGGTCGCCGGTGCGTTCGGTGATGAAACGCAGCAGGTCCGGGGTGATCCTGGTGATGTCCAGGTGCCGGTGGAGGGCCTCCCCGAGCGGGACCTCGCCGACGCGGTCGAGCTCGACGGCGGTGCCGGAGTCCAGTCCGGTGACGGCCAGCCACTCGGCCACCAGGTCCGGGCAGTTGACCGGGCGCACCCCCAGCGCGTCACCGGCCTGGTAGACCGGCGGGACGTCGCCGTCGCGCAGGTCGAAGGTGAACCGCCGGACCTCCTTGCCCGACCCCGGGCCGCTGAGCAGCCGGTTGCCGGTGAGCCGGGCCGTCGTGACACCCGATCCGGCGGGCCGGGCGGCGGGCGCGGGCCCCGGGACGGTCACGGCCGGTGAAGGAGCCCCCAGGGCGGACAGGACCTGTTCCAGCCAGGCCTGGGCGGAGGCCTCATAGTCCGGTTCGCAGTCGGTACGCGGGGCCAGCCGTACGGCGCCCAGCTCCTCCAGACGCCGGTCCAGGCGGCGCCCGTGCCCGCAGAAGTCGTCATAGGAGGAGTCGCCGAAGGCCAGGACGGCATAGCGGGCCCCGTCCAGGCGCGGCAGGTCCTCGGAGGCCAGGGCGTCCCAGAAACCCGAGCCGTTGTCCGGTGCGTCCCCGTCGCCGAACGTGCTGCTGATCAGCAGCAGGTCGGCGGACGGCAGCGACCGCGGCTCGGCGTCGTCCATGCAACGGACGGTGACCCGGTGCCCGGCGCCGGTGAGCCGTTCGGCGGCGATCGCGGCGAACTCCTCGGCGGTGCCCGTCTGGGACGCCCACAGCACCGCGACCTCACGGCCGGCGCCCTTCGCGTCCGCCGCGGGTTCGTCCGCGGACCACGGGACCCGCGAGCGCAGGCCGGCCAGGACACCGTTCACCCACAGGGCGGTGTCCCGGCTGAACGGCGCCGTGGGCGGCAGCACGGGAACGCCCGGCGCCCCCGACTCCAGCCCCTCCAGGAACCCGGCGAGGTAGCGGCGTTCGGGCTCGGTCAGTACCGGCGGGGCCACGTCCCGCACCCCGAAGACGGCCGCCGCCGAAGCCGCCCCGGCCGGCACGAGCGTCCGGATGCCACCAGGGGACGGCGCGGCGACCTTGGCCAGCGACACCGCGCACACCTTCAACTCCGGCTGAAAAGACAGCGGATCGACCGCGTCGCTGGTCACCGCGTTGATGCTCAGGTACTCCCCGAACAGGTCGTTCCAGTGGAACGGCGCGAAGCAGCAGCCGGGCCGCACGCGTTCGGTCACCACCGCCGGCAGCACGGCCCGGCCGCGCCGGGAGGCGACCTCCACCTGGTCGCCCTCGCCGATGCCCAGTTCCCGCGCGTCCCGCGGATGCACCTCGATGAACGGGGCCGGGTTGAGCCGGTTGAGCTTGGCGACCTTGCCGGTCTTGGTGAGGGTGTGCCACTGGTGCTGCAGGCGTCCGGTGTTGAGGACGAACGGGAAGGCGTCGTCGGGCATCTCGGCGGCGGGCACGTGCGGGCGGGCGAAGAACACCGCCCGGCCGCTCGCGGTCGGGAAGACCGGCCCGTCCCCGTCCAGGTACCGGATCGGGTTGCGGTCGGGGCCGCCCGGGTCCGGGGCGGGCCACTGCACGGGGGTGGCCCGCAGCCGCTGGTAGGTCACGCCGCGCAGGTCATAGCCGGTCGCCGGGTTCCAGGCGCCCTTGAGCTCCTCGAAGACCTCCTCCGCACTCGCGTAGGAGAAGGCGTCCGCATAGCCCATCGCGCAGGCCACCCGGGCGATGATCAGCCAGTCCGGCAGTGCCTCACCGGGCGGGTCGGCGGCCGGCCGGGCGAGCGTGACGTCGCGTTCGCTGTTGACCAGCACGCCCTCGGTCTCGGTCCACAGGGCGGCGGGCAGGACCACGTCGGCGTAGGCGTTGGTCTCGGTGTCGGCGAAGACGTCCTGGGTCACCACGAACTCGGCCGCCTCCAGCCCGTCGATGACGGTCCTGCGGTTGGCGACCGAGGCGACGGGGTTGGTGCAGATGATCCAGCAGGCCTTGATGTCGCCGCCGGCCATCCGCTGGAACATCTCGACGGTTCCCTTGCCGGCGCCGTCCTCGCGGATGGCGCCCGGCGCCAGGCCCCACAGCCGTTCGGTGAACGCGCGGTCGGCTTCCACCAGCACCGAACGCTGGCCGGGCAGGCCGGGACCCATGTAGCCCATCTCCCGGCCGCCCATGGCGTTGGGCTGGCCCGTCAGGGAGAACGGGCCGCTGCCCGGCCGGCAGATCGCGCCGGTGGCCAGGTGCAGGTTGATCAGGGCGTTGGTGTTCCAGGTGCCGTGGGTGCTCTGGTTGAGCCCCATCGTCCAGCAGCTCATCCACTCCCCGGCGGACCCGATCCACTCGGCCGCGGTACGAAGGTCCTGCTCGGGGATGCCGGTGATCTCGGCGACGGCGGCGGGCGGGTAGTCGGCCAGCAGCTCCGCCATCGCCTCCCAGCCCTCGGTACGGTCGGCGATGAAGGCCTCGTCCAGGTGCCCGCCCTCGGCGAGCAGGTGCAGCAGGCCGTTCAGCAGTGCCAGGTCCGTACCCGGCCTGATCCGCAGGAACAGGTCGGCCTTGTCGGCGGTCACGGTGCGCCGCGGATCGACGACGATCAGCTTGGCGCCCGCCTTCACCCGCTCCATCATCCGCAGGAACAAGATCGGGTGGCAGTCGGCCATGTTGGAGCCGATGACGAGGAACACGTCGGCCTCGTCGAAGTCCTGGTAGGAGCCGGGCGGCCCGTCGGCGCCCAGCGACAGCTTGTAGCCGGTGCCCGCGCTGGCCATGCACAGCCGCGAGTTCGACTCGATCTGGTTCGTGCCGATGAAACCCTTGGCGAGCTTGTTCGCCAGGTACTGCGCCTCCAGGCTCAGCTGCCCCGACACGTACAGCGCGACCGCGTCCGGGCCGTGCCGGTCGATGATCTCCCGCAGCCGCCCGGCCGTGGCGGCGATCGCCGCGTCCACCCCCGTCGGCGCCGGCTCGGCGCCGCGCTCGGGACGCACCAGCGCCGCGGTGAGCCTTCCGGGCGCGGCCAGCACGTCCGCGGTCGTGGCCCCTTTGGTGCACAGGCGGCCGAAGTTCGCCGGATGCGCCTTGTCCCCGGCGGCCTTGACCACCGTACGGCGCCCGTCCGGGCCCGTCGCGACGTCCAGGACCATCCCGCAGCCGACCCCGCAGTACGAGCAGACCGTCCGCACCTTGGCGATGGCCCGCGGGTCCCTCACGGTCAACGAACGGCCCCCTCGTCACATCCGACAGCGCCGCCGAACGTACGAAACGCCCGTTTCTCGCGTGTGACGCCGGACGCCGCGCCCGGTTACATCCGCCCCACACCGGACACACCGGCGACGTGAGAACCCGGACGATCAGGGGGTGCGGCGCCGGTAACGGCCCGGCGTGGTGCCGATGACGTCGGTGAACGCGGCGATGAAGCCGCTGGGGTTCGCCCAGCCGCAGGCGTGGGCGACGCGGGTCGTGTCGTGGCCGTCGGCGAGAAGGACGAGCGCGTGGTAGACGCGTAGCTGGGTGCGCCACTGATAGAAGGTCATGCCGAGTTCGCCCTGGAACAACCGGCTGAGCGTGCGGGCGCTGGCACCGGCCCTGCGCCCGAGTTCGGCCAGAGAGGTGTTGTCCGCCGGCTCTTCGTACAGGATCCGGGCGAGGGCCCGGAGCCGGTCATCGCGGGGTTCGGGCAGCTGGAGCGGCTGCTCCTGCGCCTCGGGGAGTTCGTCGACGAGGACGCGGCGGAGGCGAGCGCGCGCCGCCCGGTCGTACCCGCCCGCCGCGCGGTCGTAATTGCGCGGCCCCGTGAGGGTGAGCAGGATCTCGCGGGCCAGGTCCGAGACCAGGAACACGGCCGGATGCCCGGGCATGAGCCGGGCCAGGGACGCGGGCAGGAACAGGATCCGCATGTCGGTGTCGCCGTGCGCGCGGTGGTAGTGCGCGAACCCGGACGGGATCCAGCCCACGCGATTGGCCGGGACGATCGACGTGCCGCGCTCGGTGTACACCGACAGGACGCCACGCGCCGCGTACACCAGGTGGCCGCGTGGATGGGAGTGCGCCGAGCTGGTGCCCCCCGACGGCCACAGGTGCGCCCCTCCGGAGGGCCACAGCCGCGACGTCGGACCAGGTCGGGCAGGTTGGCGGCCAACGGGCATAAGTTGGCACTTTACCGGTGGCCGGTCACCGTGCCGTCCGGCGACAGTGGACGCATGCACGATGATCTTTACTCAGGCGGTACGACCATGCGAGCGGCGGTCTGCGTCCAGGCGGGCGGCCCGGAGGTGTTGCGGATCCGTGAGGTGCCGGTCCCGGCGGTCCGGGCGGGCTGGAGCCTGGTGCGGGTGAAGGGCGCGGGCCTGAACCGGTCGGAGCTGAGGACCCGGCAGGGGCACTCCCCGAACGTGAGGTTCCCGCGGATCCTCGGGATCGAATGCGTGGGAGTCGTCGCGGTCTCCACCGACCCCGCGTTGCCGGCCGGGACGACCGTCGCGGCGGTGATGGGCGAGATGGGCCGGGAGTTCGACGGCGGCTACGCGGAGTACGCCTTGTTGCCGAACGTGCTGCTCATGCCGGTCGCCACCACGCTGCCCTGGGACGTCCTGGCGGCGCTGCCCGAGACGTACCTGACCGCGCAGGGCGCGCTGGACGCGCTGGGAATCACGCCGGGCGACCGGGGACGGTTGCTGATCCGCGGCGGCACCTCCTCGGTGGGGATGGCGGCCGCGTCGATCGCGGCCGGCTACGGCGTCGAGACCGCGGCCACGACCCGGCGGCAGGACAAGACCGACGCGCTCACCGCGGCCGGCGTCGACCACGCGCTCCTCGACACCGGCGGATCACTGACGGACGACGTGCACGCGATCTGGCCCGACGGCCCGGACCACGTGCTGGACCTGGTCGGGGCGAGCACGGCGGCGGACTCGCTGCGCCTGGTCCGCTGCGGCGGGACGGTGTGCGTGGCGGGCTCGCTCAGCGGCTGGCTGATCCCGGACTTCGAACCGATCGCGATGATCCCGTCCGGGACCAGGCTCACGGCCTTCCACAGCGACGATCTCAAGGGCGGCGCGGGCGCGACCCTGTTGCGGCGGATCGTCCAGCAGGTCGAGGCCGGCGTCTACCGGCCCAACCTCGACCGGGTCTTCGGCCTGGACGACATCGTCGCGGCCCACCGCCACATGGAGAACGACCAGGCCGCCGGGAAGGTCGTCGTACTGCCCTGACCGCCGTACACGCGCGCCGGGCTACGCGGAGGTGTTGCCTTCTCCTCCGGGTCGTTCTGTTTTCGGCGCAGAACGTTGGTATGTGATGTATCCAGCGAGTATGGCAAGAATGCCGATTATGGCGATTTCGCCGGGCCCGATGCTGAAAGGAAGGAGAGCGACGGGCAGGACGAGGACGGCGAGGAAGGCGATTGCTGTCTTGAGGATGCGCACGATTGCTCCGCACGGATTGCGGAGGCTCCCGCCTATTCGCGCGGGAACCTCCTGCTGCGTTGTTCGGGTTGCGTCCGCTCTGCGATCACATTCTAGACCTGGGTGCTCCAGTACCAGGTTCCGTCCGCATGGGCGTACAGGTCCACATGCGGATAGTGGACACCGACGCAACCATAGTGAACCCAGCACCGCTCGATGGAGCCGGTGCCCTTGCTGGCATAGCCGCTTCTGCTTCCCATGTTGGCGAAGTTGTAGAAGTAGCGGAAGTACTTGGTGCCACGAAGGTAGGACTGGCCGTCGTTCTTGGTGATCTTGGAGTCTTCGGAGTGCGACGTGATCCGCTTCTTTTTGAAGCAGTAGTACATGTCGTGCTCGTACCGGTACAAGACCGTCCTGAACATCGAGCTCTTCTCCTGGATCCAGGCGTAGGCCGAGCGGCAGCCCGAGGAGGCCTTCCAGCCCTTCCACCCGGCGCCATCGGCGCACATCGCATCGCTTTTCCGGCACACGGGATCGGGTTCGACGGCCTGGTCATCGTCGCCGATCGGGTGGTCGCTGATGATCGTCTGACTGCCCAGGACCACGCCGTGCTCATCTTCGGCCCGCATCGTGACGCCGTACTCGGTGACGGTCTTCTCGGAGAGCGTGCCACAGGGCGTACCTGGGTGCGCATTATGGAGGTGCGCACATTCTTCCGGTGACATGCGGTGTGCGGCGAAAGTCTCCGGTATGCCGTCTTCGGCCGGACTTGGCGTTCGAGTGACGGGCGAGTTGTCGCTCGCCGCCATGGCTCCCGGCCCGATGGCGGTGCATACCGCCGCGAATATCGTCGCGATGGCAAGAGCGTGGATCTTGAACAACGAATTCTCCCCTCGTGGCGAGATGTGGACGTGTTCAGCGGTGGTCAGTGCGGATCAAGTCGAGCGTGACCCCCCATTTCGGTTTTCTCCGCGGTGCGTTCGGTGAGATGAGTCCGATTGTGCACCGGGAGTCGCCCGGGCGTCATTTACGCTGAGTGCACAGACCATT
Organism: Actinoallomurus iriomotensis; assembly: GCF_030269445.1. Taxonomy (GTDB): domain Bacteria; phylum Actinomycetota; class Actinomycetes; order Streptosporangiales; family Streptosporangiaceae; genus Actinoallomurus; species Actinoallomurus iriomotensis. The sequence continues at coordinate 306,928 of NZ_BSTJ01000005.1, read as the reverse complement.
GACGTCGGGAGCAATGGCGGCGAATGGTTCGCCGATGATGGGCGCCGCGCGAGGGTCAGCGGCCGTAGGCGCGCAGGAAGACGCGGACACCCGCGGCGGCCAGGCGGTCGATCTCCTCCTGGTCCAGATGCACCGTGCCGTACCAGGACCGGTTGTTGACCGGGCCGGTGACCAGCACGCCCAGGAACTCGGCCGCCTCCAGCGGGTCGTCGATCTCCAGCAGGCCCTGCTCGCCCAGTTCGGCCAGCCGGGCGGCCAGCGCGCTCTGGACCGGGCGGTCCCGCGGCTCGGCGTGGATCAGGTCCGGGAAGTGGGACGCCTCGGCGATCACCAGGCGCATCACCGCGGCGCGTTCGGCCGAGCGGGCCATCTCCGTGGCGAACGCGCGGCCGAACGCCGTCAGCGCCGCCGCCACGTCCGTGACCTCGCCCAGCGTACGGTCCAGCAGGCCGCCGAAGGCCGCCGCCTGCGCCGCCGCCGTCTCGCGCACCGCCGACAGGAACAGGGTCTCCTTGCCGCCGTAATAGTCATAGATCGTGCGCTTGGAGACCCCGGCGGCCTCGGCGATCGCGTCGACGCTGGCGCGCGCGTACCCCTCGCGGACGAACACCTCAAGCGCCGCGCGGATGATCGCGGCGCGCTTGGCGGGCGACCCCGGACGCAGGGCGGTCGTGTCGGGCACGGGTCCCCTCTCCTCGGCTACACCGTGGAGTGTAGCTCTTCTACACTGCACGGTGTAGTGTCGCCTCCATGGTCGACACTACGTCCCGCACACCGCCCGCCCGCCTCGATCCCGCCCTCCTCCGGCTCGGGATCACCGTCATCGTCGGCACCGTCACCGCGATGCTCGACATGACGATGGTCGCGGTCGCCCTGGCCGGCCTCACCCGCACGTTCCACACCTCGGTCACCACGATCCAGTGGGTCAGCACCGCCTACCTGCTGGCCATCGCGACGGTCATCCCCGTCACCGGTCGGCTGGCCGAACGCTTCGGCGCCCGCGCCATGTGGCGGTTCGCGCTGGCGGGCTTCCTCATCGGCTCGGCGCTGTGCGGCCTGGCCTGGTCCGCCGGCGCCCTCATCGCCTTCCGCGCCCTGCAGGGCGTCGGCGGCGGCATGATCGTGCCGCTGAGCATGATGATCCTCGCCCAGGCGGCAGGCCCCGACCGGCGCGGGCGCGTCATGGCCCTGGTGGCCGTGCCCGGGCAGCTGGCGCCCATCCTGGGCCCGCTGGTCGGCGGCCTGATCATCGACGCCGGTAACTGGCGCTGGATCTTCTACGTCAACATCCCCATCGGCCTGCTCGCCCTGCTGCTCGCCCGGCGCGGCATCCCGGCCGCCCCGCCGCGCGAACCCGGCGCGCGGTGGCTGGACCTGACCGGCCTGGCGCTGCTGGCGCCCGCGCTCGCCCTGACCCTGTACGGGGTGTCCGCCCGTACCGCCCGGATCCCGCTGCTGGCCGCCGGCGTCGTACTGCTGGCCGCGTTCACCGTCCACGGGCTGCGCCGGCGGCGGGTCGCCCCGCTGCTGGACCTGCGCCTGTTCGCCCACCGGCCCTTCGCGGCCGCCTCGACGCTGAACTTCCTGTCCCGGCTGTCGGTCTTCGGGGTGATGATCCTGATGCCGCTGTACTACCAGCAGGTACGCGGCCACGGCGCGCTGACCGCCGGGCTGCTGCTGGCCCCGCAGAGCCTGGGCACCATGCTCGCCCTGCCCGTCACCGGCCGGCTCACCGACCGGATCGGCGCCCGGCCCGTCGTCCTGGCCGGCATCGCGATCACCACCCTCGGCACCCTGGCCTTCACCCGGGTGGGCCCGCACACCGGCGGCGTCGCGCTCGGCGCGGTGCTGCTGGTGTGGGGCATGGGCGTCGCGGCCGTCGCCGTCCCGGTCTCGGCCGCCGCCTACGAAGGGCTCGCGCCCGCCCAGATCCCCGGCGCGACCAGCGCCATCACCACGGTGCAGACGGTCGGCGCGTCCGTCGGCGCGGCCGTGCTCACCGCGATCCTGCAACACCGGCTGGCCCACCACCGCGGCGCGCCGTCCGCGGCGTTCGACGCCGCCTTCCGGTGGGTGCTGGCCTTCACCGCCCTGACCCTGCTGCCCGCCCTGCTGCTCCCGCTGCGCCGTGCCCGGCCCGAACCGGACACGGCGCGTACGTGACCATCGTGCCTACGAGGCGCGCGGGCACAGGCAGAACGGGTGCCCGGCGACGTCCAGCAGCACGCGCCAGCGGTCACCGCCCGGCTGGGTGTCCGGCAGCGTCGCGCCGAGCTCCTGGCAGGCCGCAACCGCCTTGTCCAGATCGTCGACGTACAGGTCGAGGTGGTAACGCTTGGGCGTGGACTCGGCCGGCCAGTCCGCCGGGGCGAACCCCTCGACGCGGCCGAACCCGATCGAGGTCTGCCCGTCGGAGACCATGGCGTACTCATCCTCGCTGTGCGTGATCTCCCAGCCGAAGACGCCGTGGTAGAACTCCGCGAGCGCGCGCGGGTCGGCGCAATCGAGGTTGATCATGGCGAGCGAGGCTATGGCGGTCATCGATGTCTTCCCTTCGTCGGTGGAACGCCTCGATCCTGCCGCCCGTACCTGACAACTTCTGGCAACAATCCGACGATCATCAGATGATCGGCACGTCCACGTGTCCGACCGGGCCGCGGCGGGTCCGCACCCGTCCGCCGGCGGCCGCGGCCACCCACGCGTCGAACGCCGCCAGCTCCTCCTCCGGCACCAGCACGTCCAGCTCGGCCCGCGCCCCGTACCGGGACCCGGCCGGGGTGTAGGCCGAGGCGTGCAGGTCACGGCTCAGCCGCCCGGCGAGAGCATGGTCGGCCACCACCGTCACCGTCACCACCGCCTGCCGCTCGACCATCCCCACCCGGTCGATCGTGGCGCCCACCACCTGCCCGTACGCGCGGACCAGGCCGCCCGCGCCCAGCTTCACGCCGCCGAAGTACCGGCTGACGACGGCGACCGTCCCGGTCAGCTCACGGCGCGTCAGGACCTCCAGCATCGGCCGCCCCGCCGTGCCGGCCGGTTCCCCGTCGTCGTTGCTGCGGGTAAGGTCGCCATGCTCACCGAGGACATAGGCGGTGCAGTTGTGGGTCGCGTCGTGGTGGGTCCTGCGGCGCCCGGCGATGAACTCCTGCGCCTCCGCCTCGGTGGTGACGCGGGCGAGCGCGCAGACGAACCGCGAACGCCGGACGTCCAGCTCGTACTCGCCGGAGTGCGTGATCGTGCGCATGTCGCACCCACCGTACGCGGATCGAGGGGATGAGACGTGGCCGGGCATCGCCGCTTGGTACTGGACATCCGCCCGCTGCGCGGGTCGGCGGACTTCCGCCGCCTGTGGGTCGGATCGTCCCTGTCGGTCGTCGGCGGGCAGATGACGACCTTCGCGGTGACCCTGCAGATCTACCGCACGACGCACTCCTCGGCCGCCGTCGGCGCGGTCGGGCTGGCCTCGGGCCTGCCGATGATCCTGCTCGGGCTGTTCGGCGGATCCTTCGCCGACGCGGTCGACCGCCGCCGTCTCGTCCTGGTCACCAACATCGGCTCCATCGTGGTCTCCACGCTCCTGGCCGCCCAGGCGTTCGCCGGTCTCCGGGCGCTGTGGCCGCTGTACACACTCGTGGCCGTCCAGGCGCTGCTCGGGACGGTCGGTGCGCCCGCGCGCCGCACCTTCGTGCCGCGGCTGCTGCCCGCCGGCCAGGTCGCGGCCGGGGTCGCGCTGACCCAGCTGTCCTTCCAGGTCGGCCTCATGGCCGGCCCGGCGCTGGCCGGGGTCGTCGCCTCCGCCGGTGGCCTGCGGCTGTGCTACCTGACCGACGTCGTCAGCTTCACCGGCACCCTGTACGCGCTGGCACGCCTGCCCGCCATGCCGCCGCAGGGCGGCCCGGCCCGGCCGGGCATCGCCGCCGTCGCCGACGGACTGCGGTTCATCCGCCGGCGGCCGATCCTGGCCGGCGTCTTCCTCGCCGACATCGACGCGATGGTCCTGGGCATGCCGTTCGCGCTGTTCCCCGCCCTGAACGCCGCCCACTTCGGCGGCGCCGCCTCCACCCTGGGCCTCATCACCGCCGCGCCCGGCGTCGGCGGGCTGGCCGGATCGGCGCTGTCCGGCGCGGTCGGGCACATCGCCCGGCCCGGCCGGGCCCTGCTGGCGAGCGTGACGGTCTGGGGCGCCGCCATCGCCGGGTTCGGTCTGGCCCGCACGCTGTGGCTCGGCCTGCCGCTGCTGGTCATCGCGGGCGCGGCCGACACGATCAGCGTCATCGTCCGCTCCACGATCGTGCAACTCGCCACGCCCGACGGGTTCCGCGGGCGGGTCACCGGCGTCGATTTCGTCATCGGCGCCGCCGGGCCCCAGGTCGGCAACTTCCGCGCCGGTGCCCTCGCCTCGCTGACCTCCCCGGCCGTCAGCGCGGTCGGCGGTGGCCTCACCGTCCTGCTGGGCGCCGGCCTGCTCCGCCTCGCCGTGCCCGCCCTCACCCGCTACACCACCGCCGGTGACGCGGCCCTTGAGCAGCACCGGACGGCCGGGACCTCGTGACGGTTCGATCGCTGGGTTGCTCAAGGGAACGAGAACCCGCGTCGGCCGTGAGCCTTCATCCGGTGTTGGCGGCCTGCGCTGACTGCAAGCCGTCCAGCATCGCGGCCAGGCCGAGTTCGAAGTGGTCGTCGGGTTCGGTGACGTCGGCGGCCAGAATCGCGGTGAGCCGAGTCGCGAACTCCTCCGGGCCCTGCTGGTAAGCCGTGTGACCTCCGGGGAACCGCTCACAGGACACACCGAGCCGATCGGCGAGGACGAGCGCCGCCTGTCCCCCCGCGGAACGGAAGATCCACGGCGGGCGAGGCATCGTCATCGCGCCGAACGCGGCGAACGCGCGCATCGCGCCTTTCTCCCGGCCCAGCCGGGCGATGTCCTCCAGTTCCCGCCGCTCGGGACCGCCGGCGGGCAGGACCTGAACGAGCGGGGGCTCGTGAGCCACCGCTCCCAGCAGCCGGTGGGCGTGCCGGACGAGGCGGGCTGACCTCAGGTCAGTACGGTCACCGTCTCCGCCGGCGAGGCGTGCCGGCGCCACAGGTGTTCCGCGACGTCGTCGGGTTCGTGGGTGAGCCCCGGCCCCACGGCGCCGACGATGGTGACGCGGCCGACGTTGATCCCCCGTGGTGGCAGCGCCTGCGCGAGCAGGTCGACGTAACTGCTCAGCCCGGCGTAGACGACCGCGCTGACGGCGCGCTCCGGGCTGGGCCGTACGGCCGCGCCGCCGGTGGTGAACAGCAGCGTGCCCGAGCCGCGCTCCAGCATCCCCGGCAGGACGGCCTGGACGACGGCGGTGGCGCCCACGACCGTCAGCGCCAGGGCGCCTGCGACGTCTTCGGCGGTCGTGTCCAGGACGGGCCGGATGAGGCGGACGTCCGGGAGCGGGCTGAAACAGACGACCTCGGGGAGCCCGAGGGCCGAGGTCAGCTCGCCGAGCGCCCGGGCGATGTCGCCGGGGTCGGTGATGTCGCCCGTTGCCGCGGCGGCGCGGTGTCCGCCGCCTCGCAGGTCATCGGCGATGCCCTCGACGCGGGCCCGGTCGCGGGCGACGAGCCCGACCGGGTGGCCCTCACGGGCGAAGCGGCGGGCCACCGAGGCGCCGATGCCCGGTCCCGCGCCGACGACGAACACGGCCCCGCCGCCGGTGCGGCCGCTCACTGGGCGGTCCATCCGCCGTCGACGGCCACGAGCGCGCCGGTGACGAAGCTCGCGGCGTCGGACACGAGGAAGGCGACGGTCTCGGCGACCTCCTCGGGACGCCCGATCCGGCCGATCGGGTGAGCGTCGCCGAACGAGGCGAGCATCGCCCGGCCGTCGTCCACGACGCCGTCCATGATGTCGGTGTCGATGACTCCGGGGAGCACGGCGTTGGAGCGGATGCCCTTGGGGCCGCCCTCGATGGCCAGCACCCGCGTGATCTGGGCCAGGGCGCCCTTGGAGGCGGCGTAGGCCGTCTGCGTGGCGAACGCGACGACCGACGAGACCGAGGCGATCGAGACGATCGCGCCGCCGCCGGCGGCCTCCATCACCCGGAAGGCCTCGCGCGCCTGGACGAAGTTGCCGCCGGCGTTGACCCGCAGGATGCCCTCGAAGTCCTCGACGCTGGTCTCGGTGATCGGCTTGTTCAGCGTACGGCCCGCGTTGTTGACCAGGATGTCGAGCCGGCCGAACCGGTCGGTGGCCGCGCGCATGGTCGACCGCGCGAACTCCTCGTCGGCCACGTCACCGACGAGCGCGGTCACGTCGCCCGGGTCGCTCGCGGCGAGTTCCCGGACGGCCGGGGAACGGTCGGTGACGACCAGGCGGGCGCCGCGCTCCCGCAGCAGCGTGGCCGTGGCGTGCCCGATGCCGCGCGCGGCGCCCGTGACGACGGCGGCCCTTCCGCCGAGGTCCCAGGAAGCCGGGAGGTTCTGGTTGGTGGTCATGTTTCCTCTGCTCGATCGTCGGTAGGGGTGTCAGCGTTGCCGGGCGGGCCGCAGGACGATCTCGTTGACGTCCACGTCGGCCGGCTGGGCGAGGGCGTAGGAGACGGCCCCGGCGACGGCGTCCGGTCCGATCGCGTGCGTCCGGTAGGCGCGCATGGCCTCCGCGGCTCCCTCCTCGGTGATGGAGTCGGCGAGTTCGGAGGTGACCACTCCCGGGGAGATGGTCGTGACCCTGATCGCCGGATCGCTCTCCTGCCGCAGTCCCTCGGTGATCGCCCAGGCGGCGTACTTGGTGCCGGAGTAGACGGCGCCGGTCGGCACGACCTGGTGCGCGCCGATGCTCGCGACCGTCACGAAGTGCCCCGAACCCTGCGCGGTGAAGTGAGGCAGGACCGCGGCGATCCCGTGCAGCAGCCCGCGGACGTTCACCTCGACCATCCGGTCCCACTCATCGACCAGCAGGGAGTCGAGCCGTGACAGCGGCATGACCCCGGCGTTGTTGACGAAGACGTCGACCCGCCCGAAGCGTTCCCGGGCGGCCTCGGTGAAGGCGGCGACGTCGCGGCGGTCCGTCACGTCGAGCCGCACCGGATGCAGGGACCCGCCGGAGCGGGCCGCCGTCTCCGCGGTGTCCTCGACGAGCGCCCGCAACCGGTCGGTCCGCCGCGCCCCGGCGACCACCTGGTGTCCTTCGCGTACGAGCCGGGCGGCGACGGCCGCGCCGATGCCACTGCTGGCCCCGGTGACGAGAACGACCTTGCCGTCGGCCGCCCGGCGTTCCTGTGTCTGGTTCGTCGGCATGACCTCAACACTGGGCCCCGCCGAGCCGATGCGGGAGGACGCCCTCTTCCTGGGAGCAACGCACCCAGGAACCGGCCGGCCCGCGCTCATACGATGTCGGTATGACACCCTCCGACCTCGGCGCCTACCTGCGCGCCCGGCGGGCCCAGGTCACGCCGGGCGAGGCCGATCTGCCCAGCGTCGGCCACCGGCGAGTCCCCGGCCTGCGACGTGAGGAGGTCGCGTTGCTGGCCGGTGTCAGCGTCGACTACTACATCCGGCTCGAGCAAGGCCGCGAACGCACGCCCTCAGCGCAGGTGATCGACGCCCTGACCGCCGCCCTGCGCCTCGACGAGGACGGCCGCGAGCACCTGTACCGCCTGGCCGGGCTCAGCCCGCGCGCCCGGGTCGCCGCCGTACCCGACCGCGTCGATCCGAGCCTCCTCCAGCTGATGGCCGCCTGGCCGGACAACCCCGCGATCGTCTACAACCGCGCCTACGACGTGCTCGCCTCGAACGCCATCGCCGACGCGCTCTTCCACGACTGGTCGCACTCGCGCAACCTCATGCACATCGTGTTCACCGACCCGGCCGCGCGTGCCTTCTACCGTGACTGGCACGACGTCGCACGCAACTCCGTGGCCGGCTTCCGGCTCGGCTACGGCAAGGCACCGCACGACCCGCGCATCCGGCGGGTGCTGTCCGAACTGCTCGACCAAAGCCCCGAGTTCGCCGAACTGTGGGCCCACCACGACGCCCGCGGCAAGGCACTCGAACGCAAACGCTTCCACCACCACGACGTCGGAACGCTGACGTTGACGATGCAGACCTTCGACGTCCGCTCCAGCCCCGGGCAGGAACTCGTCGTCTACCACGCCGAACCGGCCTCCCCGAGCAGCCAGGCGCTCCGGCTTCTGGGTTCCCTGGCCGCCACCGCACGCAGACGGACCTGAACGCCGGGCCGGACGTCAGGCCGTGGTGAGTGAGCCGATGACCCGGCCCAGGGCCTCCTGCTCCTGCTCGGGCAGCCACCGCGTCGCGTGCAGCGTGTGCAGGGCGCCGGCCAGCCGGGCCCGGTCCTCCTCGCTCCCCAGGTCACCCAGGTAGGCGGGCAGGACCAGCCCGAGCGCCCGCAGGTCCCGCCGCGCGCACAGCCGCAGCAGCAGGTCCCGCAGCGCGTCGTCGTCCGCCCGTTCGGCGGCGCCGTCCTCGCGCAGCCCTTCGGCGATCGCGAAGCGGAGCCCGTCGGCGTAGGGGCCCGGCGGCGCGTCGTTCACGTGCGCGGTCGCGGCCGTGAAGTGCCGCCGTGCCTCCTGGGGTTCGTCCAGGTCCCGGTGGGCCTTGGCCAGGTTCAGGTGCAGGGAGGCGTAGAAGCCGGTGACCCGCTCGTCGCCGACCCGGTTCGCCAGCTCCAGGCACTCCTGGTTCCAGCGGAGCGTCTCCTGCGGCGTCGGCTGGTGCCGGGCCAGGTAGTGCGCGGCGACACAGGCCTCGTAGTCGTCGGCGGCGGTACGCCACGCCTGCTCGAACAGCGCGCGTGCGTCGGCGGCGCGGCCCTCGGTCTCGGCGCGCATGCCCTCCGCGCACAGCCCTACGACGGGGTTCTGCGGATCCATCGGTGTCTCTCCTCACGCCTGTCGTTCGGGCCGGGGCAGGACCGGCATGACCAAGGTGGTGAAGCTGCCCTGGTCGGCGGAGCGCACGACAACGGGCGACCTCGGGTCGCAGACCTCCAGCAGGACGTCGGGTCCCACGCCGGCGTCCAGGGCCGCGACCAGCACGACCGGGTCGAAGGCGACCGACAGCGGCGGGCCGATGCGGATCGCCGGCACCGCGGCCTCGGGCGGTTCGCCGCCGACGACGCGGACGCGGTGGTCCTCGGCGTGCAGGGTGACGGTCTCACCGGCCTCGGCGAGCCGGTCCCGCAGCGCCGCCCGGTCGGCGATCAGCCGGTGCCGTACGGCGGGCCGGTCCTCCAGGAGCATCCGGTAGTCGGGGAACGTCCCCTCGACCGCCGGCAGCGTCCGTACCCGGCCGCCGCCCCGGACCCGCGCCCCGGAGCCGTCGAGCTCCACCTCGACCTGCTCGTGGCGTACGGCCCAGGCGGCGACCCCCTTCATCGCCGTGGCGTCGGCGACGACCCGGCCCGGGCCGCCCTCGACGAGCTCCGCCCGCAGCGTGCGCACCGCCAGGCGGTAACGGTCGGTGGCGACCAGGCGGAGCTCCTGCCCGTCGAGCTCGACCAGCACCCCGCCGAGCACGGGAAACTCCCCGGCGACCGCCGGGTCGGCCACGGCGGGCGCGACCTGGCGAACGGCGCTCGCCAACTCCGCGCCGCCCACCCGCGCCCCGCACACCGGCTCGCCCGGCGCCAGGTCGCGCAGGATCGACTCGATCGCCGACCGCGCCGCCGCGGCCGTCTCCCGCGCCCGTTCCAGGTGTTCCTCCAGCACGGCGCGGGCCTGCGCCCGGGGGCCGTCCAGCACCAGCGTCGCCTCGGTCAGCGGCAGCCCGGCCTTCCGCAGCCGCCGTACGAGGACGGCGCGGGGCTCCTGGTCGGGGTGGTAGTAGCGGTAGCCGGTCGCCTCGTCCACGAACGCCGGCCGCAGCACGCCGCAGTCGTCGTAGAACCGCAGCGCGCTCGGCGCCAGCCCCACCCGGTGCGCGAAGGCACCGATGCTCACGAACCCCTCGGAGTCGTCCATGAGCGAGATTGTCGGCCTTCAACCGGCTTAAAGGTCAAAGCGGGCCGCACCGGTGGGGGTGAACGGCGGCAGGATCAGCCGGCGGGCTCGCCGAACCAGCGGGAGAGGTGGTCGTCCAGGTCCTGCTGATCGTCGCCGATCCAGGCGACGTGGCCGTCGGGGCGTAGCAGGACGCACGGAGCATCCAGTCCCGCAGTGGCATCCGCGAGGTGATCGACCCGGTCCGACCAGCCGCCGACGGTCAGGCGTTCGGTGCGGTCCAGCAGCAGGCCGCGGCCGCGATGCAGCAGATCGTAAAGGCGGCCCTGTTTCACGTCGATGTCGCGCAGGCGGCGGCCGAGCAGGTCGGGGCCTTCGCCGAGGTCGTAGCGGACGCCGATCGCGGTGATCTTCTCGATCAGATGGCGGTTCACCTCGTCGAAGTCCATCAGCTCGGTGAGCAGCCTGCGCACGGCCTGTGGGCCCGGTTCGGTGGAGTGCAGCTCCATCTGGGCGCGGGTGTTGTCCAGCACGTCCTCGGCGACCGGCCGGCGTTCGGCCTGGTAGGTGTCCAGCAGCGTCTCCGGCGCCCAGCCGCGGATCTGTGCGGCCAGCTTCCAGCCGAGGTTGAACGCGTCCTGAAGGCCCACGTTGAGGCCCTGTCCGCCGGTGGGCGGATGGATGTGTGCCGCATCGCCGGCCAGCAGCACCCGCCCGACCCGATACCGTTCGGCCAGCCGGGTGGCATCCCCGAAGCGAGACAACCAGCGCGGGGAGTGCACGCCGAAATCGGTTCCGGCGATGGCGCGCAACTGGCGTTTGAAATCCTCGAGGGTGGGCGGTTCCGCACGGTCGCTGACTCCCGCGGCCGGGACCACGACGCTGTAGACCCCTTCGCCGAAGGGCCGGAGCTGGAATCGCCGATGGGTTTCGGCCACCTTGGCGGCGATCTCCTCCTGCGGCGCCCCCACTTTCATCTCGCCCATCAGCGTCTCGGTTCGCGAGGGCTCGCCGGGGAAACCGACACCGAGCAGTTTGCGCACCGTACTGCGCCCACCGTCACAGCCGACGAGATAGCGCGAACGCAGCCGTTCCCCGTCGGCCAGCTCGACGGTCACACCCTCGTCGTCCTGCTCGAGACCGGCCACCGCGCAACCGTGCCGGACCTGCACACCCAGTTCGATCGCATGCTCTTCGAGCAGGCGTTCGAGGACCGGCTGCGGGATGCCCAGTAGATAGGCGTGCGCGGAATCCAGATCCTTGGGCGCGGGTTTGGCGATGGCGGCGAAGAATCCGCCGACCGGACGCCGCCTTCCGTGTTCGAGAATGCGATCCAGCAGTCCGCGCATCGCCATCAGCTCGATGCTGCGAATGTGCAGGCTGACGATGCGGACGAACGACTTGGGCTCGGTTTCCTTCTCCAGAACGAGTACCCGCAGGTCGTGCAGCCGCAGTTCGGCGGCCAGCATCGCACCGGTCGGCCCGCATCCAGCAATGATCACGTCGAAGGTGTCGGTGGTGACCTGTTGAGAGTGCATGGTGTCGCCTTTCGGGAGTGCCTTGTTGGTGAGGCGCTCCCGGCGACACCTACGTCAGTCGCCCGGCCGTGACGGGAAGGGGGAGCACCCACATCGCTACAGCGTTCATGGGTCTCACCTCCTCGGGCGGTGTCACGGTCAACGGCACGCTACAAGCCCGAGCATCACCCGTCCAACCCTTTTTGCGGCCGCCAGATCACGACTCCAGGGGAAAGCGGTCGATGTTCTGCTCCACCCAGGAACGCAGGTGGGCGAGGGGAACGCAGGCGTCGGCGCCGAGCGGAGTCAGGCTGTACTCCACGCGGACCGGTACCTCGGCGTAGACCTCCCGGTGGACCAGGCCATGGTCCTCCAGGCGGCGCAGAGTCTGGGTGAGCACCTTCGGGCTCACGCCCTGAAGGCGGGTGCGCAGTGCGCCGAAGCGCTGCGCACCGCCCTCCAATGCTCCCAGGGCGAGGGCGCTCCACTTGTTGGCGAGCAGGTCCAGCATGTCGCGGCAGGGGCAGGCGGCGGCATAGACGTCCTTGGGGTCGGTGCAGGAAGCCGAGGGGCGCGTCGTCATCGGCCCACGGTACCCAATGGGTACCTGTGGCCCTTGCGGGTAACCACTACCGCACGAATAGGTTTACCGACCTGCGCGAGTCCGTGCAGCGCCGAGTCCCGTACCGCCCGAACCAGAACGAGGAGCCCGCCCACCGTGAGCACGATCGAGACGACGATGCCCGCCGTCGCCTACCGCGAGAGCCTGCCGGTCGACGACGAGGAGAGCCTGGTGGACGTCGAGCTGCCCGTCCCCCGCCCCGGGCCGCGCGACCTGCTCGTCCGGGTCGAGGCCGTCGCCGTCAACCCGGTCGACTACAAGGTGCGTCAGAACAACGACCCCGGCGGCGAGCCGAAGGTGCTCGGCTGGGACGCGGCGGGCACCGTCGTCGCGGTCGGCGACCAGGTAGAGCTGTTCACGGTCGGCGAGGAGGTCTACTACGCCGGCGCGATCGACCGGCCCGGCGCCGACTCCCGCTACCACCTCGTCGACGAGCGCATCGTCGCCCGCAAACCCGCCACCCTCTCCTTCACCGAGGCGGCCGCGCTCCCGCTGACCTCCCTCACCGCCTGGGAGGGACTCTTCGAACGCCTCGGCCTGCGCCTCGGCGCCCTGGACCAGACCGGAACGCTGCTGGTGACCGCCGCGGCCGGCGGCGTCGGAGCCATGGTGACGCAGCTGGTCCGCACCCTCACCGGCCTCACCGTGATCGGCACCGCGTCCCGGCCGGAGACCGTCGACTTCGCCCGGCGCATGGGCGCCCACCACGTCGTCGACCACCACAAGCCGTTGAAGGAGCAGCTGGCCGGACCGGCGCCGTACGGCCTGGACCACGTCTTCAGCACCACCGGCACCGAACGCAACCTCACCGCCTACGCCGATCTGCTCAAACCGTTCGGGCACATCGTCGCCATCGACGACTACGAGTCCCTGCCGATCGGCGTGCTCAAGGCCAAGAGCATCTCCTTCCACTGGGAGTTCATGTACACTCGCTCGCTCTTCCAGACTCCGGACATGGCGGCGCAGCACCGCATCCTCACCCAGATCGCGCGGCTGGTGGACCGGGGCCTCCTGGTCACCACGGCCACACGGGACCTGGGCGTGATCAACGCCGCCCATCTGCGGGAGGCCCACCGGATCATGGAGTCGGGAACCGCCGTCGGCAAGATCACCCTCACCGGTTTCTGAGCACACCGGGTCTCACGGGGCGGCGAACCGGTCGAGGGCCGCCAGGACGTGACCGCGTGTCGCGGCGCCGCCCAGATGGCCCGCGTCCTCCACGACGACCAGCTCGGCGTCGGGCCAGGCGCGGGCCAGCTCCCAGGCCGTGTCGAGCGGGCCGCCCAGGTCGAGCCGGCCGTGGACCAGGACGCCCGGGATCCCGGCCAGCCGGTGCGCGTCGCGCAGCAGGGCGCCCTCCTCCAGCCACGCCCCATGGGAGAAGTAGTGCGAGCAGATGCGCACCAGCGCCACCCGGGCCGAGGCGGGCCGGTCGCCGTAGGGGCGGGAGGCGCCCTTCGTCTCGCCGGACAGCACCGTGTCCTCCCAGGCGCACCAGTCGGCCGTCGCCCGCTCGCGTACGGCGGCGTCGGGGTGTTCCATCAGCCGCGCGTACGCCGCGACGACGTCCCCGTCGCGGGGCGTGCCCGGGGCGCCGGCGAGGAAGCGTTCCCACTGCTCGGGAAAGAACCGGCCGACCCCGCGGTACAGCCAGTCGATCTCCGAGCGCCGGGTGGTGGTGACACTGGAGATGACGATCTCCGACACACGTTCGGGATGCCGTTCGGCGTAGGCGAGGATGAGCGTGGAACCCCACGAGCCGCCGTACAGCAGCCACCGGTCGACGCCCAGGTGCCGCCGGAGCCGCTCCATGTCGGTGAGGAGATGCCCGGTGGTGTTGTGCCGCATGTCGGTCGCGGGATCTGCGGCGTGCGGGGTGCTGCGGCCGCAGCCACGCTGGTCGAACAGGATGACGCGGTAGCGCTCCGGGTCGAAGTAGGTGCGCGTCCAGGTGCCGCGGCCCGATCCGGGTCCGCCGTGCACGACGAGCGCGGGTTTGCCCGCAGGGTTCCCGCAGGTCTCCCAGTACACGAGGTTGCCGTCCCCCACCTCGAGCATCCCCTGGTCGTACGGCTCGATCGGCGGATACGGCTCGCTCATCGTCACACGTCCTCTCCCGCGGCTGTTGGCCTCTCCAGGTCCGGCACCGGCGCCGCACCGGCCGACCGCAGCCGCTCCGCCAGCACGCGACAGCGTGCCCGCAGCTCCGGCGGGTCGAGCACCGTGAAGGCGTGCCCCAGCAGGAGCACGTGCATGAGCACGGAGTCCAGGCTGCCGGCGCCGCTGACGACCTCGCACCGCTCGCCCTCCCGCTCTCGTACGACGGCCGCCGACGCCGGGATCTGCGCGCGCACCGTGCCGGCCGGCGCGTACACGAGAAAGCGCGCCCGGTGCGGGTAGACCCGGCTCGCCACGCCCTCCTGCACGTACGCCGCCGCGTCGGGCGCCGCGCGCGGGCGGAAGCGCCAGGTCCGCGCGGACACCTCGGTCATCCGGTCGACGCGGAAGGTGCGCCAGCCGTCACGGTCGAGGTCGTAGGCGAACAGGTACCAGCGCCGGTCGGAGGCGACCAGGCGGTACGGCTCGACCCGCCGCCGTCGCACCTCGTTCCCGGACGGGTAGCCGAAGCCGGCCTCGACCTCGTCGCGGCAGGCCCTCGCCAGGGTCATGAGCACCTCGGGGTCCACCGGCGCGCGGCCCGCGCCGAAGGACTCCACCGAGCCGGAGAGCGCGCGCACCTCGTGCCGCAACCGGACGGGCAGCACCTGGTCGAGCTTGGTCAGCGCCCGGAGCGCGGCGTCGCCCGCGGCCGCGCCACCCGCGCCGGCGAGCAGCGAGACCACGGTGGCGATCGCCTCCTCGTCGTCGAGGAGCAGCGGCGGCAGGTCCTGGCCCGGGCCGAGCCGGTAGCCGCCGCCGACGCCCTGCCCGGCGTGGACGCGATAGCCGAGCGCGCGCAGCCGCTCGACGTCACGCCGTACCGTGCGCGTGGTGACCCCGAGCCGGCCGGCGAGCTCGGGGCCGGTCCAGGACCGGCGCTGCTGCAACAGCCCGAGCAGGGCGAACACCCGTTCCGTCGTGCCCCGCTCCGCACCGTCCATCGCGTACACCCTGCCAGATAGCGGACCGATACCGTCCGCCAGAGGTGCCAGGGTGGCTCCAACCGACATCCGTCATGAGACGAGGAGCCCGAGTGAGCCGCCACATTCAGATCACCTTCGACGCCCACGACCCACGGGCGCTGTCGTCCTTCTGGCGCGAGGTACTGGGTTACGTCCACCCGGGCCCGCCGGGAGTCGACCTGCCCGCGGGCGCCGACCCGCTGGCCGCGTGGGAGGACTTCCTCGCGCGGGCCGGCGTGCCACCGGAGCAGCGCGACACGAGATCGGCCATCGAGGACCCCGCCGGGCACGGCCCGCGGCTGTTCTTCCAGCAGGTGCCCGAGGACAAGACCGCCAAGAACCGCGTCCACCTCGACGTCCGCGCGGCCCCCGGCCTGCGGGGACAGGAGCGGATGGCGGCACTGGAGGCCGAGTGCGACCGGCTCGTCGCGCTGGGGGCGACGCGGGTACGGCGCCACGAGCCCGCTCCCCCGATGAGCGCCGGCTTCATCGTGATGACCGACCCCGAGGGCAACGAGTTCTGCCTGGACTAGGGCCTGTGCGGACCGTGCTCTAACAGGGCTTCGGAACCCACGGCATCGCCTCACGCCATCCCGGGCGATCGATCGAGGCCGTGCCGTGCCTGTGCCGCGACGTCGTGTCCGACGCCATGAGAGCGCTGACATTCTCCGAGTACGGTCCCGCGAGCGTGCTGGAAGTCGCCGACGTACCGGAACCACACGCGGGACCAGGCCACATCCGGGTGGGCGTGCGGGCATCGGGCCTCACGCCCGCCGACTGCCACCTCCGTGCGGGCCGGTTCCGCGAAATGGCACCGCTCCGCCTGCCCCACGTGCTCGGCATGGATGCCGCGGGTGTGGTCGGCGAGGTCGGCACAGGGGTAACCGGTATCCGGCCGGGCGACGAGGTCTTCGGCATCGTCGACGTCGCGGAGCTCGGCGGCGCGAACGCCGAGTACGCCGTCTTGGCGGCCTGGGCGCTGAAGCCGGACGCGCTTGGCACCAGACGGAGTCGACGTCGTCCTGGACTGCGCCGGATCCGGCTCGCTGCCCGATCTGGTGGACCTCACCGGAAGCCCGGACCGAGTGGTGACCATCGCCGACATGAACGCCGCGGAGTACGGAGTCCACCGAACACGCTCGGCGGGCCCGGGAGCGGACCCGCAGGCGATCGAAGGACTTGCCGTGGCCGCCGCTCTCGCCGAGCAGGGCCGCTTCACCGTGCCGGTCGCGGCCGCCTTCACCATCGAGAACACGGCCGCGGCACACCGGTTGAGCGAGACCGGCCACGCCCGGGGAAAGATCGTACTCACCCTCTAGCGCCGCATCAGGGCGAACGTTGCCCGATGCGGCACTGGTCCTGACCGGACTGACGCGGCCTCGCGGCTACATCTCCGGAGCGACGGACGTGGCGAGGCCGTACGCGGGTGAGCGGTCGAGGGATTCGCGGGCCCGGTCGTAGCGGCGCGTCGTACGGGGGTCGGCGTGGCCGGCGAAGTCCTGGACGACGTGCAGGGGCCGGCCGTCGCTGAGCGCGATGGTGATGGCCGAATGCCGGAACGAGTGCGGCGAGATGCCGTACGAGACCCCGGCGGCGCGGGCCACCCGGTTGACCAGCTTCCACACGTAGGACTGCACCAGCCGGCGGTCGTTCCGCGACACGAAGATCAGCCCGTTGTCCGGGTGGCCGCGTTCGGCGAGGTAGTCGTGGATCGCCGCCAGCGCCGCCGGGGGGATGGCGAACCTCTTGGTCCGCCCGCCCTTGACCTGGAGGTCCAGAACCTGATGGTGACGGTCCTGGCTGAGGTCCTCGATCCGCGCGTCCAGCACCGAACTGATCCGGCCCGCCGTGGCGAACATCAGCCACAGCAGCGCGTAGGTGCGGGCGGACTCGTGCGCGGCCGAGTGGCTCAGGATCGAGGTGATCTGCTCGCGGGACAGCCCTCGGGTGCCGGAGTCGGCGGTGTTCAGCCGTGGCCGCTCGGCGCCCTCGAAGGGGTTGAGGGCCGCGCACCGCTCGCGGATCAGATAGGTGTACCAGGAGGACACGGCCGCCACCCGCCGGCCGATGGTGGCCCGCGCCAGCCCCGACGCCTTCAGCGCCGCCATGTACAGGTCCGCCATCGAGGTCGACGCCTCGGCGGGCGTCCCGCCCTGCTCCGCGCACCACCGCACCCACCAGCTCACGTCCCGGATGTAGGCGGTACGGGTGTGCGGCGACTCGCGCCGGCCCGAGACCAGCCACATGGCGGTCGCGCGCAGCCCGGCCTCGGCCATCCCGGACGCCCGTAGCAGGCTCGCCAGCTCGTGAGGCGTCCGCGCCGGCGCGGTGCCGCGCAGCTCCGGCGGCGAAGAGGACGACAGGAGTTCGACGCTCTCCGACATCACCGACCACCTCTCTCCCGCTCGCGCGACAGGAAACTACCGCATGGCCGAGCTCGTCTCCGGGGCGGCGAAGGGGCCGCCGGCGCCGAACGCGAGCCGGGCGAAGTTCTCGCCGATGCGGCGGTGTCCGGCGGGGTCGGGGTGGACCGCGTCGGGCAGCGGCAGCTCGGCGTGGTCCGCCTCGCCGTAAAGGTCCCGGCCGTCGAGGTAGTGCAGGTCCGGGTCGTCGGCCGCGCGCTGTTCGACGATCTGTGCGAGCGCGTCGCGGATGACGTTGAGCGTCAGCCGTCCGGCGGCGCGTTCGGCTGGGTCGCCCGTGGCCTTGAACCGCACCGTCCCGCCGTCGAAGTCGGGCGCGAGAGGGCCGGGCGTGTCCTCCTGGACCGGGCACAGGATGGCGGAGACGACCAGCAGCGGCGTGGCCGGATGTCCCTCACGGATGGTGTCGAGGAAACCGTGGACCGCGGGGACGAAGGCGCGCAGGCGCATCGCGTCGGCGTTGACGACGTTGATGCCGATCTTGACGCTGATCAGGTCCGCGGGGGTGTCCCGCATCGCGCGGGCGGTGAACGGGTCGAGCAGCGCGCTGCCGGAGAACCCCAGGTTGACCAGTTCCACTCCGCCCTGCGCGGCGGCCAGGGCCGGCCAGGTGGCGGTGGGGTTGGCCGCGTTCGAGCCGTGGCTGATGGAACTGCCGTGGTGCAGCCACACCCGGCGCCCGCGGTCCGGCGCGGGTTCGACCGGGGCGTCGGTGCGCAGGGCGATCAGCTCGGTGATCTCCGTGTGCGGAAGCCAGATCTCGACGTCCTTGTCGCGCGCGGGCAGATCGGTGAAGCGGGCGGTGCCGGGAGACCCCTCGTGCAGCTCGGCCGACTGGGTGGCCATGTCGATCATGCGGACCCGGCCGCCGCCGACCGTGGCCTGGGCGGCGAGCCGCCCGTCGACCAGCAGGTCGTACACACCGTCCGCCGGGACCGGGAGCCCGCGGTAGGCCCGCTTGGTGGGCAGCGTGTCCAGTTCGACGGTGGTGGCCCGGGTACGGAACGCCAGCCGTACGCCGGAAGGCTGGGCCTCGGCCATGGCCAGCTGTTCGTCGGGGATCTGGCGGCGGGCCCGGGCGGGCAGCCGGTGCGGCAGCAGCCCGTACGCCGTGTGCTCCACGTCGAGGGCGCCGCGCAGGAGGTCTTCGCGGATGGGTGTGGTGACCCAGGGGTGTTCGGTGTTCATCGTCTTGGCCTTGCTGATCGAGTGTTCGGTGCCGTACGGCAGGTCAGGGGGTGGTCCGGTTCCGCAGCAGGGCGTCGAGGGAGTCCACGATCCAGGACCAGGACTCCTGCGGATCGACGGCGGTGTGGCTGAAGCCTCCGCTCGCCTCCAGGCTGACGTAGCCGTGGAAGACGCTGCCCAGCATCCGGACCGCGTGCGTCTGGTCCGGTTCGCCCAGGTCGTAGCCGCGCAGGATCGCCCGCGTCATCTGCGCGTGCCTGACACCCGCGCTGGAGGCCGCCGTCTCGGGGTCGAGCCTGAACCGGGCGGCGGTGTAGCGGCCGGGGTGCTCCCGTGCGTAGTCGCGGTAGGCGTCCGCGAAGGCGGCGAGGGCGTCCTTGCCGGCCCGCCCGGCCAGCGCGGCGGAGACCCGGTCGGCGAGCTCCTCCAGGGCGAACAGGGCGATGCGGGTCTTGAGGTCGTGGGAGTTCTTCAGGTGCGAGTACAGGCTCGCGACCTTGACGTCGAACCGCCGGGCGAGCGCCGAGACGGTCACCTGGTCGAAGCCGACCTCGTCGGCCAGCTCCGCCCCCGCACGCGTCAGGCGTTCCGCGCTCAGCCCCGCTCGAACCATAACGAACCTCCCGTCTGCCGACAGGCATTATGCGCATGCCTAAGACTTTTAGGCAAATGCCTGAATGTTTCAGGCGACGGGAATCCAGGTGAACCGGCCGTCGGGGCGGCGCTCGGCGCGCCCGAAGACCACGTCGGCGAAGTGGCCGCCGTAGCCGATGGTGTCGGGGCGGCTCAGCTCCTCGACCAGGCGGCGGCGGTGCTCGGCCGACTCCGCGGGGTCGTGGTCTATCCCGCACGACCATTCGGGGTGGGCGACCTGGACCGGCGAGTGCAGTGCGTCGCCGAAGGCGAGGAGCCGCCGGCCGCCACCGGTGATGGTGTAGGTGGTGTGGCCGACGGTGTGCCCGGCCGCGAACGAGGCCCGTACGCCGGGGAAGATCTCCTCGCCGTCCTCGACCGCGTGGACGCGCGGCGCGAAGGCGGCCAGGCGTTCCCCGGTCGCCCCGCCCTCGGCGGCCAACTCGCGCCGGTGCCACTCGGGCGCCGCGACGAAGTGGGTGGCGTGCGCGAAGGGAGGGGCGCCGGCGCCGGGCTCGACACTCCAGGTCCAGCCCAGATGGTCGGTGTGCAGGTGGGTGATGGCGACGGCCTCGATCCGGCGCGGCTCGCGGCCCAGCCGTCGCAGGCCGTCGGGCAGTTCGCCGCCGTACACCCTGCCCAGCAGCGGGTCGGCCGGGTCGTCCTCGTGGGACTCCGGCCCGAACCCGGTGTCGATCAGCAGCGCCCGGTCGCCTCGCTCGACCAGCAGCCCGCCGATGCCGGCGACGAGGAAGCCGTCGGCGTCGAGGTGGTCCGGGTAGGCGGCCCAGTCGGCGGCGGGCAGCCAGCCGCGCGGCTTGAGCCGGACGAGCCCGTCGGGAACGTAGCTGATCGTCAGGTCGCCCAGGCGGAGCGAACGACGGTGCGGTGCGCGGCTCAACCGCGCGGGGTCGAAAACGGCCGTGGCCATGGTCCTGCCTCACGCTCGGGGCTGCCGCCGGGTGGCGGCACGACCGGAACGTTACAACTCTAATCGTTCTAATTGCAATCATTCGAGTTGCAGTAGACTTACGCCGTGACCGCGGAGCCCGAGACCCGAACCGAGGCCGATCGCCAGCTGTGCGGGCTGGTCAACGGCCTGGCCAAACAGATCGAAGCCCACCTTCGCGTCCGCGCGGCCACCCTCGGGCTGACCGCCTCGCAGGGCGTCGCGCTGCGGGAGCTGACCCGCCCCATGACCCTGCGCGAACTCGCCGACCGGATGAGCTGCGAGCCCTCCAACGCGACCTTCGTCGCCGACCGCCTCGAAGATCAGGGCTACCTCGAACGCCACCCGCACCCCGGCAACCGCCGCGCGAAACACCTCATCCTGACGCCCGAGGGCGCCGAACTCCGCGAACGCCTCCTCGGCCTGCTGTCCCAGGACTCTCCCCTGGCGCCCCTGTCATCGGAGGAACAGGACGTACTGCAGCGCCTCCTCGCCCGCGCCCTCATCCCATCCCGGTGATCGAGGCGAGGAACTTGCCCAGCGCCTCGTTGAACTCGGCCGGCCTTTCCAGGTTGGGCATGTGCGCGGCGCCTTCGATGACGGCGAGCGTGGAGCCGGGGATGATCCGATGCATGAGCCGCGCGTCGCCGATCGGTGTGAACTCGTCATCACCGCCGACGACGATGAGCGTGGGGACGCGGACGCGCGCCAGCGACGCCACATAGTCGGGGCGCTCGGCCCGGCCGCGCAGCGCGGCGGCCGCGCCGTCCGGGGACGTCGCCCGCATCATGGCCAGGACGTGCTCGGCCACCGCGGGGAACCGCCGGATGCTGGCGGGCGCCACCATCTTGGCCAGCACCTCGTCCGCGTAGCCGCCCATGCCCTCCCGGAGCAGCCGGTCGGCCATGGCGTCGCGGACCCGTCTGCCCTCGTCGGTCTCCGCCTGCGGCGTGGTGTCGGCGAGCACGAGTCCGCGCAGCCGGTCCGGGAACAGGCGGTGGAACTCCATGACGATCTGGCCGCCCATGGACAGGCCGCCGAGGACGATCTCCGCGACGCCGAGGTGGTCGAGCAGGCCGGCGATGTCCTGGGCGAAGGTCCGCAGCGGCGTCTTGCCCGGGACGACACCGCTCCGGCCGTAGCCCCGCAGATCAGGGACGATCACCCGGCGCCCGTCCCGCGCGACGTGCCGGACCTGGGGCGCCCACATCGAGCGGTCGAAGGGGTGGCCGTGAACGAGCACGAGCGGCGGCTCGGCGCCCTCGGGGTTGTGGTCGTCATAGGCGATGGCGATCTGCCCGTTGGTGAAAGTGCCCACCGTGTGCCCCTCCTGCTCGGCTTGACGACTCGATGCTATTGAGAGCAATATCTCGGTGCAATGGCAAAATTGCTCTCGAAGCAATGTCGAAGCGAGGGCGGGATTGGACGACTATCGGCGGATCGCGGATGCGCTCGCGGCGGAGATCGCCACCGGCCGGCTCAGGCCCGGAGACCGGCTGCCGCCGCAGCGGCAGTTCGCACGCAGGCACGGCATCGCCGGGTCCACCGCGGCGCGGGTGTACGGCGAGCTGGTCCGCCGCGGCCTCGCGGTCGGCGAGGTCGGGCGCGGCACGTTCGTCCGCGCCGCCGCGCCGTCAAGCGAACCCGCGCTCGCCGAGCCGGCCCGCGCACGGGTGGACCTGGAGCTGAACTTCTCCCTACCCCCGGAGCAGCCCGCGCTCCTCGCGCGAAGCCTGGGCGGAATGCTGCGTCCGGACGTGCTGGCGGACGCGCTCACGCCCATGGGCGCGGCGGGCACCCGGGCGGTACGGGAGGGCGCGGCCGCGATGCTGTCCCGTCCGGGCTGGAGTCCCGATCCGGGGCGGCTGCTGCTGGCGGGCAACGGCCGGCAGGCGATCGCCGCCGCGCTCGCGGCCCTCGTCCCGGCCGGTGAACGGGTCGGCGTCGAAGAGTTGACCTATCCCCTGGTCAAGGGCATCGCCGCCCGCCTCGGCCTCACGCTGGTCCCGCTCGCCATGGACGAGTGCGGGGTGCTCCCGGAGGCCATCCGATCGGCCGGGCCGCTGCGCGCCGTCTACCTCCAGCCGACACTGCACAATCCGCTCGGCGTGACCATGCCCGAACGGCGGCGCTCCGAAGTCGCCGCCGCCCTGCGGGATC
The DNA here is from genome assembly GCF_030269445.1 of Actinoallomurus iriomotensis. Lineage (GTDB taxonomy): Bacteria > Actinomycetota > Actinomycetes > Streptosporangiales > Streptosporangiaceae > Actinoallomurus > Actinoallomurus iriomotensis. The sequence continues at coordinate 284,379 of NZ_BSTJ01000005.1, read as the reverse complement.
TGGGGATCCACGCGGTCGAGGACGGCATCTACGCGTTCCTGCGCGACGGCCCGCCGCCGCTGGCCGCGTTCGCGCCGGACCAGGTCATCGTCGCCGACAGCCTGTCCAAACGCGTGGCCCCGGGGCTGACCGTCGGCTTCGCGGTGGCACCGGAGGCGGTCGGCGACCGGGTCGCCTCGGCGCTGCGCTCGGGCGGCTGGACCGCTCCGCGATTCGCGGTCGAGGCCGCGACGCGATGGCTCACCGACGGCACGGTCGCGGCCCTTCAGGAAATCAAGCGCCGCGACGCGGCGGCACGTCAGCGGCTCGTACGTGAACACCTCGCGGAGTTCGCCGTCGAGGCCGATCCGCAGGCGTTCCACTGCTGGTGGCGGCTGCCCGCCCCGTGGCGGGCCGACACGTTCGTCGCGGCCGCCGCCCGGCGCGGCATCGCGGTCACCCCCGGCGCGGCCTTCACCGTGGTCGCGGCCCACGCGCCCAACGCCGTTCGTCTCGCCCTGTCGGCACCACCGCCCGACACGCTCGCCCGGGCGCTGGCCACGCTCGCCGCACTCGCCAGAAGTGCTCCCGAGGACACGGAGATCGAGTAGACGCCGCGGGGGGTCAGTGCGAGTGAACCTGCTCGTGCGCCTCTTCGAGAGAGGATCCCGCCAGGAACGCCGCGACCCCGCCGGTGAAGTTGGAGCACTCGAGGATGTCGTCGTGCGGGCAGGCCAGGCCATGGGCGATGGCGGTACGTGCCACCTGAGCCTGGGCGATCCGTTGGTCCAGCTCGGTGAGCTTGCGCTGGTACAGCTCCCGCCAGCCGTCGCCGGCCGGCGTACGAGCCGCGAGGAAGGCCTTGACCTCCCGCAACGTGAAACCGACGTCCCGCAGCAACAACACGATCCCGACCAGCCCGACCGCCGAGGGCGGATAACGCCGCTGGCCCGAGACCCGGGCCGGCGCCGGGAGCAGGCCGAGCTCCTCCCAGTAGCGCAGAGCAGAGGTGGCGACACCCGTACGGCTCGCCAATTCACCGATCGTCAGCTGCTCGCCCATTTGACTTCAAGCGTACTTGAAGCCGTTGGCTGGTGATCATGCATACGGCAGATACCTCTCTCAAGCGACGCGCGATCAGATATCTGGTGCGACAGGCCCATCAGCCCCGGGGCGTCGTCGGGTGGGCGACCGGCAGGATGTTCGCACACCGCCCCTCCAACCGGCAGCGCAACATCTGGGCGGTCTCGGTGCTGGACGTACAACCGACCGACCGGGTGCTCGAGATCGGCTTCGGTCCCGGCGTCGCCATCGCCGAACTCGCCGGCCGCGCCACCCGGGGCCACGTCTACGGCATCGACCACTCCCAGGCCATGGTCCGGCAGGCATCCCGCCGCAACGCCGCCGCCGTCCGTGCCCGTCGGGTGCACCTCACGCACGCCTCAGTCGAGCGGCTGCCGAGCTTCGACGAACCGCTCGACGCCGTCCTCGCCGTCAACACCGTGGGGTTCTGGCCCGATGCGGTGGAGCGGCTGCGCGAACTGCGCCGCCTGCTCCGCCCGGCAGGACGCATCGCGCTCGTCAGCCAGCCCCGCTGCCCCGGCGCCACCCGAGACACCACGGTCCGAGCCGCCCAGGAGCTCCAGGACCTGCTCACCCGGGCCGGCTTCGCCGACCCGCAGGTCAGGACCCTCGACCTGGACCCGCCCGTCGCCTGCGTGCTCGCCACCAACCCGACCTGACCTCCTGGCCCGACAGCACACCGACCAGTGGTCACCAGGCGTACGCCTCGGGCGCGGGCTTGGCTCCGTTGGGCGCGGGCGGCGGGAAGAGCTCGTCCAGCTTGGCGAGCGTGCCGTCGTCGAGCGTGATCCGCAGCGCGCGCAGCGAGCCGTCGAGCTGCTCGACCGTCCGCGGCCCGACGATCGGCCCGGTCACTCCGTCCTGCGCGAGCAGCCATGCCAGTCCGACGTGGGCCGGATCCTCGCCGATCTCGGCGCACAGCTTCTCGTACGCCTCGACGGACTCCCGTCGCTCGGCGAACGCGGCGGCCCACAGGCCCGAGCCGCTGCGGGCGGCGACCCCCTCACGCTGCTTGCGCAGGACACCGCTGAGCACACCGCCGTGCAGCGGCGAGTACGGGATCACGCCCAGCCCGTACGCCCGCGCCGCGGGCAGGACCTCCAGTTCGACCCAGCGCGACATCAGGTTGTAGATCGACTGTTCGCTGACCAGCCCAAGGAAGTGCCGGGACCGCGCGGCCTCCTGGGCCTGCGCGATGTGCCAGCCGGCGAAGTTGGAGGAGCCGAAGTAGAGCACCTTTCCCTGCTGGCGCAGAACGCTGAACGCCTCCCAGATCTCATCCCACGGCGTACTCCGGTCGATGTGGTGCATCTGGTACAGGTCGATGTGGTCGGTCTGCAAGCGTTCGAGCGACGCCTCGCACGCGCGCCGGATGTGCAGCGCGGACAGCCCGCTGTCGCCCGGCCGGTCGCCCATCGGAAGGTAGACCTTGGTGGCGAGGACGGTCCTGTCACGCCGGCCGCCGCCGTGGGCGAACCACCGGCCGAGGATCTGCTCGGTGGCGCCTTCACCCTGCGGCTCGCCGTACACGTTGGCCGTGTCGAAGAAGTTGATGCCGTGCTCGTGCGCTCGGTCCATGATCGCGTGGCTGTCCTCTTCGGACGTTCGCGACCCGAAGTTCATGGTGCCGAGGACGAGCCGGGACACCGAAAGGCCGCTGCGGCCGAGGCGGGTGTACTCCATGGGTTCCACCTTCCGAAAGCGCCCTAGGCGCATCATCAAGGACGCGATGACGCTACAAGTTGCAACATTGATGACGCAAGTTGCCTGCGAACTGTGACGCTGCCGTATGCTCTCTCCATGAAGACACAGCGGCGGTCGACACCCGCCGGGGCCCGGCCGCTGCGCGCGGACGCCGAGCGGACGATGACGGCGATCCTGGAGGCGGCCGAACGCACCCTCAGCGACGATCCCGCGGCGACGATGGAGCAGATCGCCGAAGCCGCCGGCGTCGCGCGTACCACCGTGCACCGGCGCTTCGCCACCCGCGAGGCGCTCGTCGACGCCCTGGCGGTGTGGGCCACCCAGCGGTTCGCCGCCGCGGTCGAGGCCGCCCACCCGGACACGGCTCCGCCGCTGGTCGCCCTCTACCAGACGACCGCGAACGTTCTCGGCGTCAAGGTCGGCTGGGGATTCGCGATGAGCCAGGCCACCTCGGCCGACCCGGAGGTGGCGCGCGTCCACGGCGAGGTACGGGACACGTGCGAACGGTTGTTCCGCCGGGCCAGGGACGCCGGCGTTCTGCGCGCGGACGTCGACATCGCGTGGACGCGCCGGGTCTACTACGCCCTCATCCACGAGGCCGCACAGAACCGGGACGAGAACGACGCCGACGCCCTCGCGACGCTCGTGGTGGACACCCTGCTCCGCGGCGCGGGCACCCCGCACCCCGACCGCCTGTGACACCGCGTGGCTGACAGCGCGGGACCCGCCTTCCCCGCCGAGGCCGGCACGTTCACCGGCCTGGACACGACGCCCCTCGGCGTGCCCGGGCTGGTCGTCTCCAGCGACGACGACCCGTACTGCACCGTCGATGCCGCGCGGCGCCTGGCCGACGCCTGGGGACTCGACCGCATCGGCGTGAGCCGTGCGGGCCACACCAACTCGGGCAGTGGCCTGGGCCGATCGGACTTCGGTCGCGCCCTGCTCACCGCCTTCACGGCGGGCGCTCGCTGATCCGCCCGGGACCTCAGTGCGAGCCGTCCAGGGCCGTCTGGACGAACTTGGCGATCCACGGTGAGCGGCCGCCCGCCCGCCACAGGGCCAGGGCCCGGTACGGCGCCGCGTCCGGCACCGGCCGGTAGGTCACGTCGGGCCGGACGTTCCTCGCGGCCAGCGAGGCGGGCACCAGGGCCACGGCCTGGCCCAGGGCGACGACCTCCAGCAACTGCGCGCTGTCCCGTACGACCGGGCCGTCGGCCGGCCGATCCGGATGGCCCAGCCAGTGGTCGCGGTCGACGACCGCCGGAACACTCCACCGGGGCGCCGGCTCGGCGATCAGGTCGGCGGTACTGAGAACATCGCGCCGGGCCAGTGCGTGTCCCGAGGGGAGCGCGGCGACGCGTCGCTCGGTGCTCAGCAGCTCGGTGTCGAGGCCGTGACCGTCGAAGCAGGCGGCGATCGCCACGTCCGCGCGCCCGTCGCGGACCATGGCGGCCTGCTCGCCGAACCCGCTCAGCACGACCTGGACCTGCGGCGCGTCGGGCTCCGCACGGAACCGCTCGCAGACCCGGTGCAGCAACTCCGTGGCCACCCCCGGTTTGGCGGTGACGACGAGCCTGCGGTCGGGAAGGCCGGCCCGCCGCGTCCGGCGTACGGCCGAATCCAGAGCGCCGAGGACGACGGCCGCCTCCTGGACCAGCACCTCGCCGGCCCGGGTCAGCGCCAGCCGGCGCTCGCTGCGATCGAACAGGGCGACCCCGAGCCGACGCTCCAGCTGACGTATGGCCCGGGACAGCGGCGGCTGAGCGATGCCGAGCCGTTCGGCCGCGCGGGTGATGTTCAGGTCCTCTGCGACGGCGCAGAAATAGCGCAGTTCACGGATTTCCGGCTCCGGCATACCGCCAGGGTATGGGGCCGCACCCGACCGGTCCTTTCCTTCCGGCGCGTCGGTGGCTGAGGTGGGACGCATGAACGCGAGCGAAGTAGCACTTGTCACGGGCGGCAACAAAGGCATCGGCCGGGAGATCGTCCGCCGGCTCGCCCGGCAGGGCCTCACCGTGTACCTCGGCGCCCGTAGCCCGGAGCGCGGCCACTCGGCCGTCGAGGAACTGACGCGGGAGGCGGCGGCCGAGGAACCCGTGGGCGGGCCGGACGTCCGGTTCGTACGGCTCGACGTGACCGACCCCGGATCCGTCGAGGCGGCCGTCGAGAAGATCGAGACCGAGGCGGGACGGCTGGACGTACTGGTCAACAACGCCGGGATCATGACCGAGTGGGGCGTACGGGCCGCCGACGTCACGGCCGCGCGGCTCCGCGAGGTTTACGAGGTCAACGTGTTCGGGGTCGTCACTGTCACGTCGGCCTGCGTGCCGTTGCTCCGCCGCTCCCCCAACCCGCGGATCGTCAACATGTCCAGCGGGCTCGGGTCGCTGACGTTCCTGAGTGACCCGGCGAACCCGCTGTCGACGCGGGGATCTCTCGCGTACGGCTCGTCGAAGGCCGCGCTCAACGCCCTGACCGTGATCTACGCCAACGCCCTCCGTGCGGAGGGCATCAAGGTCAACGCCGCGGGCCCGGGCCTGGTGCCGACCGACCAGAACGCCGCCGCGCCCTTCCCCCGCGGCGACCGCACCCCGGCGGACGGCGCGGTCGTCCCGGCCCTGCTCGCGACGATCCCCTCCGACGGCCCCACCGGCGCCTTCCGCGGCCCCGATTCCCTGGACGACGTCATCCCGTGGTGAGGGGGTGACCACCCTCGGTACGACGCCCAGGGAGTTCGGGTCGGGCAGCCCGGTCGCGCCGTACGCGCAGGTGGCTCAGGCGTCGGGGTAGCGGGTGTCGAGGGAGATCGCCTCCCAGGAGTCCAGGTCGGCCAGTTGGCGCTGGAGCTTGTGGCGGATGCGGGTGACGGCCTCCGGGCCCAGCGGCAGGCGCAGCGGCGAGGTGTCGTCGTCGACCGCCCGCAGGATCGCCTGCGCGGCCTTGGCGGGGTCGTTCGGTTGTGCTCCGTCCTGGTCGGAGAAGCGTTCGCGCATCGCGCCGGCCGGGGTGTCGCGGTAGTCGGCGATCTGGGTGGCGAATCGCATCGACCGGCCGGCGAAGTCGGTACGGAACGGGCCGGGCTCGACGATCGTGACGCGGATGCCGAGGGGGCCGACCTCGCCGGCCAGGGCCTCGGACATGCCCTCCAGGGCGAACTTGGACGTCGCGTAGATCGCGTGACCGGGGTTGCCGACGACGCCGCCGACCGAGGACATCTGCACGATGTGCCCGCTGCGACGGGCCCGCATGTGCGGCAGGACGGCGCGGGTCACCGTCGCGGCCCCGAGCACGTTGGTGCCCAGCACCGCGTGGATCTCCTCCTCCGACAGCTCCTCCAGCGCACCCACGAGACCGTGCCCGGCGTTGTTGACCAGGACGTCGATCCGGCCGAACTCCTCGATGCCGGCGGCGACCGCGGCCGTCACCGTGGCCGGGTCGGTGACGTCGAGGGCGTACGCGCGGACGTGCTCGGGGGCGCGGTCGGCAAGGTCCTTGACCGCCCGCGGGTCGCGCGCCGTGGCGACCACACGTTCGCCGCGTGCGAGGGCGGCATCCGCGATCGCGCGGCCGAGTCCGGTGCTGGTGCCGGTGATGAACCAGACGCGCGGGCCTTCGTCGACTCCGTTGACAGGCATGCTCGGTGCACATCCTCTGCGCCTTGTAGATTTACCTTGATACTCAAACAAAGTACTTTGAGACTCAAGGAAGTGCCAAACCCGTGGAACCCATCGACTCGGTCGGCGCCGGCATCGCCACGTGGATGGATCAGATGCCTCCCAGGGTCGACCCCGATGTGGAGGCCGCGCGGCAGCGGATCGGCCGGATCGCGCGGTTGTTCGAACGGCTGCTGGAGCGCGTCGCCGACGAGCAGCAGATCACGCTGGGCGACTGGGAGGCCTTGTCCGTGCTGCAGCGTTCGGGCCCGCCGTATGAGCGCACGCCGAAGCAGCTCGCCGACGCGCTCGCCCTCACCTCGGGAACGATCAGTGTGCGGATCGAACGCCTCACGCGGGCCGGCCTCGTCGAGCCGGTGCCCGCCGCCGACGGCCGCAGCCGCCCCGTACGGTTGACGGCACGCGGCCGCCGGCACTGGGCCGAGGCCACGGCGCGGCGCACCGCCGAGGAACTGCGGCTGTTCGACGCCGCCCTCGACCGTGACGGGCTGGCGCGGCTGAACGCGCTGCTCGGCGGCCTCCTTTCCCGCCTCGAAGCCGAACTCGGGCCGGTGTCCCAGCATGACCAGCCCCGCATCCGATGACCGACTCGCCGCCGCCGTCGCGTGCATCCGCCGAGCGTGATGCCGTGGCGGCGGAGAATGCGTGGGTGAACCGGCCTAGAATCCGCGTCGCCGCCTATGTGATCAGGCATCTGCCGGGCCCTGAGCTCCTGGTCTTCGACCACGTCGGTATGCCCCAGGCCGGCACCCAGGTCCCCGCCGGCGGCGTCCGTTCCGGCGAGGACCTACAGCACGCCGTCCTGCGCGAGGTCGCCGAGGAGACCGGTCTGCTCACCGCCTCCGTGGTGCGGCGGGTCACCGTGGAGGACAGGCCCCATCCCGACACCCGCCGTCCGCGCAGGACCACCTACTTCCAGCTGCAGGCGCCTCCGGCCACGGCCGACGCCTGGAACCACACCGTGTACGGCGACGGAGACGACGTGGGACTGACGTTCGCCTGCCGCTTCCTGCCACTACCGCTGAAACGACCGCTGGCAGACGACCAGGACCTGTGGCTGGGCCACGTCGACCCGCGCTGGACGACCCTGACCCGCGACCCTCGGTGACCCGGCCGTCAGAATCCGGCGGCCTGTCCGGCGCGGCGTGGGCCGGCGGAGGCGTGCAGCGCGCCCGCCTCGTCACGCCAGGTCATGTGGAAGCTGCCCATCTGGTACTGGTACGGCGCCATCGGGCGGACCAGGACACCCATGCGGGCGGCCTCGGCGACGACCTCGGGCGACAGCCGGCTCTCGACCGTCACCGAGTAGTCGTCGGCGAGCGGCATCATGCGCGGCGCGTCGTCCGCGGCGTACGGGTCCAGGCCGTGTTCGAGGATGCTCGTCATGACCTGCGGCACCGTGATGTGCGGGATGCCGGGCGTGCCGAGGGCGAGCCACGGCCGGCCCTCACGCAGGACCAGCGTGTTGCCGATGACCGAACGGATGCGTCCGCCGCCGGTCAGCCAGCCGCCGAGCATCGCGGTGAGGCTGCTCGTCATGGTGCTGCCGATCATCGGTACTCCGCCGATGACCTGGCCCGGCACTCCTCCACCCTGCACGGTGTTGACGAGCTGGACCCAGTTGCCCTGCGCGTCGACGACGCTGAGCTCGCAGCTTCCGACGGACTGCTTCGACCTGCCGGTCGCCTCGGTCAGCGCACCCGCCGTCGACGTGAGCCGCACATGCTCGGTGAGGTCCACCTTGGTACGGCTCATCCGGAGCACGGCGGCGAGCGCGCGGTGGTACTCCCGCGACATCAGCACGCTGCTCGGGTCCTCGAACACCTCCGGGTCGTTGATGAACCCGGTCTCGTACGCGGCCCGGCGCAGGGCGTGCGCCATGTAGTACAGCGACCGCCCCGACTCGGCGTAGTGCCCGAGCTCGGCGACGCCCAGTTCCTGGAGGATGCCGAGGACCATCGCCGACATGACGGCCTGGCGCTCCGGCGGCGCCTGCTGGATGATCTCGACGTCGCGGTGCCGGTAGCGAAGGCCGTCTCCCCATCGAGGCTCGTCCTGGCGCATGTGCCGCATCTCGATCGGCCAGCCGACCTCGTTCGCGCGCTCGACGAACAGCCGCGCCCACTCCCCCTCGGTGAACAGGTCCGGCCCCTCGGCGGCCAGCCGCGTCAGCGTCCGGGCCAGCTCCGGCTTCGGCCAGCGGTGGCCGACCTGCGGCAGGTAGCCGTCCGGGGTGAAGTGGCGTCGCCCGGAATCGGTGTTCATGTACAGCTCGGCGCTCTGGCCCAGGACGAGGTGCTCGAAGGAGTCGACCTCGTGCCCCTCTTCGGCCCAGTGGATCGACGGCGCGCAGAGCCGGTCCCACGGCCGTGACGCGAACCGCTCGTGCATCGTCTTCAGGCCCGGCATGAAACCGGGGATGACCGCGCAGGGGCCCTCCGGTATCGCGGTGTACGGACCGGAGGAGATGGCGACCGGCCGGAACGGCGCGAGCCCCGGCACGATGGTGCCCATGCTGTTGAGCTCGTAGCACCGGCCCTGCTCGGCGTGCCAGAACAGCATCGTCACCGTGCCGGCGTGACTGGTCATGTCCTGCTGGATCGTCGCGTTGAGCAGGCAGCCGACGATGGCGGCGTCGATGGCGTTGCCGCCGTCGCGCAGGATGTCGAGCATCGCGTCGGTCACGAGCGGATGGGCGCTGGAGCACACCGCGGTCCGGCCCTCCGCCGTCGACTTGGGGCCTACTCGTCCGACCTTGGGCTCGCTCATCGTCCCCTCCTTGTCGAGAGAGACCGGCGCCGCGTCTCGACACCGGTGAGGAATGCCGACAGCTCGGCGAGGAAGGCGTCCGGCTCTTCGAGGAACGCCATGTGCGAGCTGTGCTCGAAGACGGTGAACCGGGCGCCGTCGACGCCGTCCGCCAGCGTGGCCATGTGCTCCGGCACCGCCTCGTCGTGCCGTCCGCAGGTCACCAGGGTGGGCACGGTCACCTCCGGCAGCCGTGGCGTGACGTCCCAGTCCTTCAACGCCCCGGTCACCGGCCCGAACTCGCTGCTCCCCCACAGCGCCGCGTACACCTCGTCGCCGAAGCCGCCGAGCGCGGTCTTGAGCGGCGTCGGCCATGGCCGTACGCGGCACATGTGACGGCGGTTGAAGACGGCGAAGGCGTCCCGGTACTCGCGTGAGCCCACCGTGCCCGCCCGTTCGTGCTCATCCAGCGTCCGGACCACGTCCTCGGGAAGCCGGGCGCGCAGTGCGTGTACCCCGTCGAGCCAGTTCGCGATGCTCGGCGGAGAGCTGTTGAGGAGCAGCGAGACCGGCATCGCCGGCGGGTCGCCCAGCACGTACTCCAGGGCGAGCCATCCGCCCCAGGAGTTGCCGAAGAGGTGGAATTCCCCCAGGCCGAGGGCGGCCACGACCGTCCGCAGTTCCTCGATGAAGTACGGGATCGACCATGATGACCGCGGTGGCCTCCGCTCGGACCGGCCGCAGCCCGCCTGGTCGTAGAAGATCACTTCACGGTCGGTGCCCAGCCGGGCGAGCGGCTCGAGGTAGGAGTGCGGCATGCCGGGCCCGCCGTGCAGGCACACGACGGGTGGGCGGCCGGGCGTGCCGACGCGCCAGTAGGCCACGTCGCCCTGGGGCATCGTGACGAAGCCGGTCGGCTTCTCGGAAAGGTTCACCGGCGTCTCCCGACGACCGCAGGGACAGGGTGAGGCGGACCCCCGGCTAGTACGAGGCCGGGGTCTGCACCCAGAGCAGTTCGGAGGAACCGCGGGACAGGTTCTGGCTGCCGTGCAGGTCCTTGCCGGGGAAGGTGAGGCTGTCCCCGGCGGAGAGGCGGTGGACCTCCGAACCGACGGTCACGGCGACCCGCCCCTTGAGGATGAACACGAACTCGGTGTCCGCGCCGTGCGCGAACAGCTCCGGGCCGGTTCCACCGCCGGGCTCGAGCTTCACCCACAGCACTTCCAGGCTTCCGCTGGGATCCGAGCTGACCTGGGCCTCGGTGATGCCGCGGTCCGGATACTCGTACGCCGCGCGTTCGTCCTGCCGGACGATCTGGCTGCGTGACAGGGACGCCTGGAAAAGATCACCGATGTGGGCCCGGAGCGCCTGGGCGATGCGGACCAGCGTCGGCACTGAGGGCGTCGCCGTACCGTGCTCGACCTGGGAGATGAACGCGGCCGAGACGCCGGCCTGCTCCGCCAGGTCGCGTACCGCCATGCCGCGCTGGGTCCGCAGGTTGTTGATGTTGCGGCCGAGCAGGGCCTTGACGGCGTCGGCATCGGTGTCGTTGTCCGGGACCACCGGTGGCGGCCCTTCGCCCGGGCCCTCCTCGGCACGCGCGCCATCCTCGGCACGGGTGCCGTCGGCGGCCGGGCCGCCGAAGTGGCCCTGGCGTCTGTCGCCGCCCTGCTGATGCGCTGACGGCCGGCGAGCAGCCAATTCGCTTCCACTCCTCTATGTCGCCTTGTACCACGGACCCAGCTCGGCGCGCAGCGCGTCGGGCGTCGCGATCGGCCTGGCCAGCCGGTCGGCGAGTTCGGTCGCGACGTTCACCAGTTCCGCGTTGGTCTTCGCCTGCCGGTCACGACGGACCCGCAGATTGTCCTCCAGGCCCACCCGGCAGTCGGCGCCCCACGACAGCGCGGTCGCGACATGGCGGAACTCGCCCGGGAAACCGGTCGCGGCCACGCTGATGCTCGCGGCGTCGGCTCCGAGGATACGGTCGGCCGCCTGGGTCAGGATGAAGAAGTCGTCCAGGGCGTTGCCGGCCCCGCCGAGCACGCCCAGCACGAGCTGGATCCGGATGGGGGCCTCGAGGGTCCCCTCGTCGAGCAGGAAGCGGGCCATGGACAGGTGCCCCAGGTCGTAGGCCTCGAGCTCGGGCGTGACGCCCAGGTCGCGGAACTCCGCCGCGAAGCGGCGGACGGTGCCGAGCGTGTTGGTGAACACGCCCTCCCCGGACTTGTCCAGGACCTCCTGCTCCCAGGCGTGCTGGACCTTCGGCCAGCGCGCCCTGTTCGGGAAGCCCTCATAGTTCATCGTCCCCAGGTTCAGCGTGCCGATCTCCGGCCGGCCGGCGCGGATGCCGGCGAGGCGCTGGTCCTCGGGCATTCCGGGGGTGCCGCCGGTGCTGATGTTGATGACGACGTCGGACCGCTCACGGATGCCGGTGACGATCTCGCGGAACATGGCCGGGTCGCCGGTCGGGCGTCCGTCGAGCTCGCGGGCGTGAAGGTGGACGCAGGTGGCTCCGGCCTCGGCGGCGGCAATCGCCTCGTCGACGATGGCCTCGGCCCCGCACGGGATGTGGGGGCTCTGGCTCGGGAGGACGTCGCCGCCCGTCACCGCCGCGGTGAGGACGCACGGCTCGTACTTGTCGCGCAACATGACCGATCCCTTCGGTAAAGGTGGTGCTTCAGGACGCGAGCGTGCCGAGGTCGGCCGGTAGGCAGACCCCGGTCACGGAGGAGGACAGGTCGCTGGCGAGAAACGCGAACAGGGCGGCGACCTCGTCCGTGCCGATCAGGCGTTTGACGGGTTGGCGGTCGAGCAGGAGCTCCAGCACCTGTTCCCTCGTGAGGCCGCGCAGGGCCATCTGCTCCGGCAGCTGGCGTTCGACCATCGGCGTCGACATCCAGCCGGGCGCGACCGCGTTGGCGGTCAGGCCGTGCGGCGCGCCCTCCAGCGCGGCGACCTTGGTCAGGCCGTTGACCGCGTGCTTGGCCGAGACGTACGCGGCCTTGAACGGCTCGGCGACCAGACCGGAGACCGAGGAGGTGATCAGGACGCGCGACGCGGGCCGGCCGGTCAGCTCCGCCCAGGCCGCCTTCAGGGCCAGGAACGGGCCCTTGACCATCACGTTCATGAGCCGGTCCCACTCCTCCTCTGGGAACTCGGGGATCGGCGCGACGAACTGCACGCCGGCGTTGAGGACCAGCACGTCGAGGTGCCCGTGGCGGCGAACGGCCTCGGCCACCATGAGCCGGTTGCCCTCCGCCGTGGCGACGTCCGCGACGAAGTCGCAGGCGCCGCCGTCGACCAGGTCGACGCCGACGACCTCGGCGCCGGCGCGCGCGAAGGTGCGGCAGATCGACTCGCCGAGTGCCCCGGCGGCACCGGTGACGAGAGCGACCCGCCCGGTGAGGAGACCGCTGAGGGAAGTGTCGAAAACGCTGGTAGAGGCCACGGAGTCCGACCTTCCGCTCGTGGGATTGATCGACCGCATCGTTACTGTGGCTTAGGTGGCGTAAGCTATACTTACGAAAAGACGGGCGTCAAGGAGTGCGGAGCGGACGACGCGCGTCGTGGCAGATTGTTCAATATATTGACGACGCCTGCCCACTCGGGCAGGCTGTTCGCATGCCTCGCGACACCAGGGCGGCCCAGGCCGGCGACTCGAGCGCCTCGGCGCCGACGATGGCGGTCGTGGGGAACCTCGTACGCGAGCTGCGCCGCACCGCCGGCATGAGCATCGCCACCCTCGCCCAGGCCGCCGGTATGAGCCCCGGACTGTTGAGCCAGCTCGAGCGGGGTCAGGGAAATCCGTCGTTCACCACGCTCGTCAAGCTGGCGCAGGCGCTCGACGTGCCGGTCGGCCGGTTCTTCCTCGCCGACGCCGAGGCGGGGTCACTGGTCCGCGCCGGCGCGCACCGGCGGCTGCTGACGGCCGACGAGAATCTCGAGTACACCCTGATCACGCCGCACATGAACGGCAGGCTCGGCATGATCAAGGTGCAGATCGCCGCCGGGTGGAGCAACGAGAGCGCGCCGTTCAAGCACGTCGGCGAGGAATGCATCATGATCACCGAGGGTGAGCTCATCGTGTGCGTCGCCGGCACCGTGTACACGCTCCACGAGGGCGACTCGCTCACCTACGACTCCGACCTGCCTCACTGGTACCGCAACGCCACCGGCCACAACGCGGCGCTCATCGGCGCCATGACGCCGCCCTCCTTCTGACGCGCGCCCGCGCCGGGCGTTACGCCCGCTTCCAACGGTCTGGCGTTCAACATATTGACATCGGATATCCAGATCGTCACCATGGCCGAACACGAGTTCAGTTGATGAACGCGATCCGAGCCCGCTCTGGGGCGCCGCACTTCTCATCCGGCCAGATCACCCGAGGACCACCATGAGAATCAAAACCGGGCACCAGGCAGTCGTCATGAGTGTCACCGTAAGTGCTCTGCTCGTCGCGGGCTGTGGCGGTTCGTCGAAGTCCAGCGGCAAGGCGCCTCCGAACGTCACGAACGGCGTCGTCTCCATGACGCTCGACGGTCCGGTCAGCAGCTACGACCCGACCCAGGCGAGCACGTTCCAGGACGCGGTCGCCCTCGCGGCCCTGTACGACACGCTGGTCAACTTCGACCCCTCGGGCAAGCTGATCCCAGGCCTGGCGGACAAGTGGAGTTCCACGAAGAAGACCGCCACCTTCCACCTCAAGAACGGTGTCACCTGCTCGGACGGCACCTCCCTCACCGGCGCGATGGTGGCGGCGTCACTGAACCGGCTCTTCGACCCCGCGACCAAGGCACCTCTCATCGGCCAGGCCATCGGCCCGGGCAACACGGCGAAGGCGACCTCGTCCGGCGACTCGGTGACGATCACCACGGGAAAGCCCTGGTCGGACCTCGTGCCCGGGATGACCGGTCCGTACGCCGGCATCGTCTGCCCGGCGGGCACGAAGGACCCGTCGAGCCTGCGGACGAAGTCCGCCGGCACGGGCGCCTTCGTCTCCGAGTCGCAGGTCACCGGGTCCAGCTACACGATGGCCCGCCGGGCGAAGCACACATGGGGACCGGCGTACGCCGACCAGGCGGCGGGCGAGCCGCCGAAGAAGCTGGTGCTCAAGGTCGTCGACGACGAGAACACGCGGGCCAACCTGACCTCCACCGGTGAACTCCAGGTCGCCTCGTTCACCTCGAACGTGTGGGAACGGTTCAAGTCCACCGCCGGGATCAGCGCTCAGGCGTCACCGCAGTCCGACACGATGCTCGTCTTCAACGAGACCGCCGGCCACGCGACCTCCCAGCAGAACGTCCGGCTCGCCATCTCCCAGGCGTTGGACCGTTCCGTGCTGAACAAGGTCCAGAGCTTCGGCGCCGGCCAGCTCATCTCCAGCCTCGGCCGATCCACCTACGAGTGCTTCGACGGCGGCTCGGCCGCGCAGATCCCCAAGTACGACGCGGCCGCGGCGGCCAAGGTGCTCAAGGGGGTCAAGCTCCAGGTCATCGGCACGAACATCCTGGCCGGCGGTGCCGCGAACGACCAGATCATGTCCGCCCTGCAGGCCGCGGGCGCCGCCGCGACGGTGCACACGATGGACAACCAGGCGTGGGTGTCGGACCTGTTCAGCGGCAAGAACGACTGGGACGTCACGATCTTCGTGTACGGCAACCGGCTGTCGAGCTTCCTGCCGGTCGGGCAGTTCTTCGTCCACGGCGCGCCGCCCAAGGGGCTCAACCTGGGCGCGACGAACAACCCGGCCGCCGAGCAGGCGTTCGACGCGGCCACGGCCAGCTCCGCCAAGGAGAAGTGCGCGGCGCTGACGACGTTCCAGCAGTCGCTGCTGCGGAACAACGATGTCCTGCCGCTGGCCACCGCGCCGGTGCACGTGCTGTTCGCGGGCGGCATCAGCGGCAGCGTCCTCAACGGGTTCGCGGTACCGGCGTCGATCCGCGTCGGCAAGGCGAGCGGTTGACGATGGCGACGACCGCTGCCGGCGCACCGGCCGTACGCCGCGGACTCGCCCGGCGGGTGGCCGGCTCCCCGTGGGCCGGTTACCTCGCCCGGCGGCTCGGCGGTGTGGTCGCCGTGCTCGCCTTCCTCATCGTCGTGACGTTCATGATCGTGCGCTGGGTGCCGGGCGATCCGGCCCGGCAGATCGTCGGGCTGACCGCCGGCGAGGAGCAGGTGCGGCAGGTCCGTGAGCGGCTGGGGCTGACCGAACCCCTGTGGCGGCAGTTCGGGACGTACCTCCGCGGCCTGGCGCACGGTGATCTCGGTACCTCCTTCACGACCGGCCAGCCGGTGTCGTCGATGCTGTCGCAGCGTCTGCCGCTCACGGTCGAGCTGGCGATGAGCGCGCTGGTCATCGTGCTGGTCGTCGCGATACCGCTGGGCACCGCCGTCGGGGTGGCCCAGCAGCGCGGGCGGGCCCGCGTCGCGACGTCGTCGTTCGGGGTCGGCGCCTCGGTCATCGGGGCCATGCCGGAGTACATCGCCGGCACCGTGCTCGTCTACGTGTTCGCCCTGACCCTGCGCTGGCTGCCGGTGCAGGGCGGCTCGGGACCCACCGCGATGATCCTGCCCGCCCTGTCCATCGCGATCGCGCCGGCCGCGGTCCTCACCCGTCTGGTGCGCAACGAGACGGCGGCGGTGCTGTCGCAGGACTACATCACGATGGCGATGAGCAAGCGGCTGTCGAACACACGCCTGCTGCTGCGGCACGTGGTGCCCAACGTCGTGACCAGCACGCTGACCCTCGGCGGGCTCATCCTCGTGGCGCTGCTCGGGGGAACGGTCGTCGCCGAGAACGTCTTCAACATGCCGGGCGCCGGCGCGGAGATCGTGCACGCGATCGTGCGCCGCGACTATCCGGAGGTCCAGGGGATCATCCTCGTGCTCGGCCTGGTCGCCGTGCTGATCAATCTGATCGTCGACGTCACGCTCGGATTGCTCGATCCACGAGTGCTGACGGGGGCGCGCTCATGAGAGGCGTACGTACCCGGCTTCCGGCGATGCTGCTCGTCGGCCTCGTCCTGGCAGCGGTCATCGTTCTGGTCGCCGTCGCGGGGCCGATCCTGTGGCAGGCGCGCGCCGACGCGCTGACCGGCGACATCCGCCAGGGCCCCTCGGGCGCGCACTGGCTGGGCACCGACGCGCTGGGGCGGGACGTGTTCTGGCGTACCGTCGTCGCCACGCGGTCGACGATCGAGATGGCGGTCGCCGCGACCGCGATCGCGGCGGCACTCGGCACCTTCCTGGGCGCGATGATCGTTTCCGCCGGGCCGGCCGTCCGTACGCTGGGCGACCGGGTCATCGACCT
This sequence comes from Actinoallomurus iriomotensis, assembly GCF_030269445.1. Taxonomy (GTDB): domain Bacteria; phylum Actinomycetota; class Actinomycetes; order Streptosporangiales; family Streptosporangiaceae; genus Actinoallomurus; species Actinoallomurus iriomotensis. The sequence continues at coordinate 267,882 of NZ_BSTJ01000005.1, read as the reverse complement.
GCTGCTGTCGTTCCCGCCGATCATCATCGCGCTGACGTTCACCGCGATCCTCTCCCCGGGCCGCGCGTCGGTGGTCGGCGCGATCGGCCTGGCGTTCTGCCCGCAGTTCGCCCGGCTGACCAACCGGCTCGCGCTGTCGGTGCAGGAGAGGGACTATGTCACGGTCGCGCGGCTGCTGGGCGTGGGCCGGTTCCGCGTCGTCACCCGGCACGTGGTGCCGAACATCGCCCCGCCGCTGCTCGTGCTCACCTCGGTGGGGTTCGCGACCAGCGTGGTGACCGTCTCCGGGCTCAGCTTCCTCGGACTGAGCGTCCAGCCGCCGTCCTACGACTGGGGCAGCCTGCTGGCGAGCGGGCTGCGCAACCTGTACGACAACCCCGGCGAGGCGTTCGGTCCCGCCGCGGCGATCCTGGTCACGGGCCTCGCCGCGGGGCTCGTCGGCGACGGCCTGGTGCGGCACATGGACCCGCGCGGGACGTCGCGGCCGCACCGCGCCGTGCGCCGGTCCGCCGACCCGCCGACGGCCGGTGACGCGAGCCGGGCCGGGGGTGCCGCACCGGTGGCGTCCGTCCGCGACCTGTCGATCCGGCGGCCCGACGGCAGGGAGCTGGTCCACGGGATCTCGCTGACCGTGGACGCCGGCGAGATCGTCGGGATCGTCGGCGAGTCCGGTTCCGGCAAGAGCCTGACCGCACTCGCCCTCGCGCGGCTGCTGCCTCGCGAGCTGGAATGGTCCGCGGCGCACCTCAACGTGAACGGCGTCGACCTGGCCGATCCGGCGAAGGCACCGCCCGCCCGGCTGGCGACCGAGCTGGGGATCGTCTTCCAGGACCCGTCGAGCAGCTTCAACCCCGCGCTGCGGATCGGCACCCAGCTCACAGAGGTCCTCCGGGTGCACGCGAAGATGTCCCGGCGGCAGGCCCACGCCCTGGCGGTCTCCCGGCTGGCCGAGACCCGGGTGTCCTCGCCCGAGCTGCGGATGCGCCAGTATCCGCACGAGCTCTCCGGCGGCATGCGGCAGCGCGCGATGATCGCCGCGGCGATGCTGCCCGAACCGAAACTGATCATCGCCGACGAGCCCACCACCGCGCTGGACGTCACCGTGCAGGCGGACGTGCTGCGCCTGCTGAAACAGATCAACACGACGCACGGCACCGCGATCCTCCTCATCTCGCACGACATCGGCGTGGTCTCCTCGCTCTGCGACCGGATCTGCGTGATGTACGCCGGACGCGTCGTGGAGGAACTGTCGGTCGAGGACCTGCGCCGGCGCGACGTACGGCATCCCTACACGCGAGCACTGCTGGCCGCCTCACCCGACACGGCGTCGGAGCGGGACGGAGCGCGGCTCGTGCCGCTGCCCGGACGCGCCCCGGCGGCCGAGGACCAGGGCCCGGGCTGCTCCTTCGCGCCCCGGTGCCCGCTCGCCGTGCCGGTCTGCACCGAGATCGTTCCGCCGCTGGTCGCCGAGCCTTCGGGCAACGCCGTCGCCTGCCATGTCGAGACAGCCGCCGCGGAGGTCCGGTCATGACCCACACCGACGAGAGCGTGCTGAGCGCCGTGGGGGTGTCGGCCGGCTACGGCTCCGGCCCGCGCTCGCGGAGTGTGCTGCACGACGTGAACGTCGCGGTCCGCCGCGGCGGCACGATGGGCATCGTCGGCGAGTCCGGGTCCGGCAAGTCCACGCTGGCCCAGGTGCTGGTCGGGCGGCTGACCCCGATACGAGGCGTGGTCCGGCTCGACGGCACCGACGTACGGCGGCTGTCGCGAAGGGAGCGCTTCGCGGCCAGGCGCCGGATCCAGCTGGTCCCGCAGGACCCGTACTCCTCGCTGGATCCGCGGATGTCGGTGGAGCGGACGCTGGCCGAGGCGATCGACCCGCGCGGGCGGCTTCGCGCCGGCGCCCACCGTGAACGCATCACCGAGCTGCTCGAATCGGTGGCGCTGGACGGCTCCGCCGCGAAGCGGCTGCCGCACGAGTTCTCCGGCGGTCAGCGTCAGCGCATCGTCATCGCCCGTGCCCTGGCGGTCCGGCCGGAAGTGATCATCGCGGACGAGGTGACGTCCTCGCTTGACACCTCGGTGCAGGCCGAGATTCTGGAGCTGCTGCTCGACCTGCGCGAACGGCTCGGCCTGACCTACGTCTTCATCACCCACGACCTGGCGATCGCGCAGTACATGTGCACCGACCTGAGCGTCCTGTATCTCGGCACGGTGATCGAGCAGGGCACGACCGACGTCCTCACCCGTCCCGCGCACCCCTACACCGAGCTGCTGCGCGACAGCCGGCCCGACCCGAGCGGCCGGTCGACGCCGGCGGCGGCCGGCGGGCTCGCGACCGAGGACGCCGCCGATCCGGCGAATCCGCCGTCCGGATGCGTGTTCCACCCGCGATGTCGCTACGGGCCGAGGACCCATGAGGACCGGACCCGCTGCGCGGTGGAGCCGCCGATCCTGGCCGATCTTCTACCCTCGCGCGAACGCAGGGCCGCCTGTCACTATCCGATCAAAGCGGTGATACAGGACGAGGAGGGCCCATGAGTAACGTTGCGGCGGACTTGCTGATCCGGGACGTGAACCTGATCGACGGCAACGACGGACCGGGTCGGCACGGGTTCGCGGTCGTCGTCGAAGGCCGGCGGATCAAGTGGATCGGCCCGTCCGATTCCGCCCCGTCGTTTCCGCCGCACGCGGTCGTCGACGGGGCCGGATGCAGCCTGCTACCCGGCCTGATCAACGCGCACGTCCACCTGTCCGCCGACGGCGGGCCGGACTTCACGCGGCAGATCGAGTCGGACTCGGTGCCGCTCGCCACGCTGAAGAGCGCCAAGATGGCCGAGCTGGCGCTGCGCGCCGGGGTGACCGGCGTCCGTGACTGCGGCGCCGCCGACGGGATCGTGATCGAGCTGGCCAAGGCGATCGACGACGGCCTCATCCCCGGACCGCGCGTCAAGGCGGCCGGACGCGTGATCACGATGACCGGCGGCCACGGCCACTTCATCGGACGTGAGGCCGACGGAGCGGACGGTGTCCGGGCGGCGACCCGGGCCGAGATCAAGGCCGGTGCCGACTTCATCAAGGCGATGGCGACCGGCGGTGTCCTGACCGCCGGCGTCGATCCCGGGCAGACCGGGCTGGTGCGGGAAGAGCTGGCGGTCGCGACGCAGGAGGCGCACAACGCCGGACGGCGGATCACCGTGCACGCGATCGGCAACCAGGGGATCAAGAACGCCCTGCGCGCGGGCGTCGACTCGATCGAGCACGGGATCCGCCTCGACGACGAGGCGCTCGAACTCGCCGTCGCGCAGGGCACGTACCTCGTGCCGACCCTGCTCGCCGTGGCCTCGATCGTGAACGCGGAGAACAGCGCGGGCATGGTGCCCTGGGTGTTCGAGAAGGCCGTGCACGAGGCGGAGCGGCACCGCGAGAGCTTCGTGGCGGCGGTCCGGTCCGGTCTGCGGATCGCGGCCGGTACGGACGCGGGCACCCCGTACAACCCGCACACGGATCTGGTCCGCGAGCTGGAGCTCATGGTCCAGTACGGGCTGACCGCGCAGGAGGCGATCCGCGCGGCCACCCGCAACGCCGCCGAGAACATGGACGTCCTGCACGACACCGGCACGGTGGAGGTCGGCAAGCTCGCCGACCTGCTGCTGGTCGAGGGCGACCCCGGCACCGACATCGGCGCGCTCGCGCGGATCCGGCTGGTCATCAAGGACGGGCGGATCGTCCACAGCCGCGAACGGGCGGGCGAGGCCGCATGAGGCAGGCCGTCGGCGATCCGGAGTTGACGGCCGCGCAGCGGGAGATGCTCGCGGGCCGTCGCGGCGACGGGGCGGCGCTGGCCATGCGGGTGATCGTCCGGCTCGCCCGCGCGCTCGGCGCCGACCGGCTGATCCCCGTCGACTCCGCGCACGTCGACGGCTGTCTCTTCCACGGGCAGGTGGGGATCGACCTGGTCGAGCGGCTGATCGCCGGCGGCGCCCGGGTCGCCGTTCCCACGACGCTCAACGTCGGCTCGCTGGACCTGCTGCATCCGGGCGTGGTGCGCGGCGACGCCGCCGATCGGGCGGACGCCCGGCGGCTGATGGACGGTTACGTCGCGCTCGGCGCGGAACCCACGTGGACCTGCGCTCCGTACCAACTCCGGGAACGACCGGCGTACGGGCGGCACGTGGCATGGGCGGAGTCGAACGCCATCGTGTTCGCCAACTCGGTCCTCGGCGCCCGCACCGACCGGTACGGCGACTTCGCCGACATCTGCGCCGCGGTGACCGGTTCCGCGCCGTACGTCGGTCTGCACCGGGACGAGAACCGCGCGGGCCAGGTCCTGTTCGACTGCTCGCGGGTGCCGGCCGGGGCGTTCGCGTCGGACGTCGCCTGGGCGGCGCTCGGCCATCTCGTCGGCCGCCGTTCGGGTACGCGCGTCCCCGTGCTGACCGGCCTGCCCGGCGACGCGGACGAGGACCGCCTCAAGGCGTTCGGCGCCGCGGCGGCCTCGGCCGGCGGGGTCGCCCTGTTCCACGCGGTCGGCCTGACTCCGGAGGCGCCCGATGTCGCGACCGCCTTCGGCGGGCGCGCAGCCGAACGACGTCACGAGGTGACCGCCGCGGATCTGCTCGCGGCTCGCGACGAGCTCACCACGGCGCCGGACGGGCGGCTCGACGCGATCAGCGTCGGCACGCCGCACTTCTCCGTCGCCGAGTTCCGCGCGCTCGCCGCGCTGGTGGCCGACGGTCCGCCGTTCGATGAGGACATCGAGTTCTGGATCTCCACGAGCCGGGCCGTCCTCGCCGAGGCCGAGCGCAACGGCGACGCCGCGGCCTGCCGGCGGGCCGGCGCGCGGATCCTTGTCGACACCTGTACCTACATCGCCCCGGTCCTGCGGACCTCTGCACGGGTGGTGATGACCAACTCCGCGAAGTGGGCCTGGTACGCCCCGACCAACCTCGGCATCGACGTCGTGTTCGCCTCGCTGCCCGAGTGCGTGCTGTCCGCGCGCGCGGGGCGCGTCGTCCGCGACCCCGGCCTCTGGCGGGTGCCATGATCGGGGTCCCGCTCAGCCCGGGGTGTGCGACCGCTCCCCTGCTGCTCCTGGACGAGCCGCTGTCGTTCTGGGGCGGCACCGACGTGGCGACCGGCGAGATCACCGACGTGCACCACCCGCAACGGGGAGCCTCGCCCGCCGGACGGGTGCTGGTCATGTCTGGGAGCCGCGGGTCGAGTTCGAGTTCGAGCGTGCTCGCCGAGCAGATGCGGCGCGGTGTGTCGCCGGCGGCCGTCCTGCTCCGGCGGCCCGACGCGATCGTGACGCTCGCGGCGATCGTCGCACGGGAGCTGTACTCGATCGAGGTGCCGATCGTCGTCCTGTCCGCCGAGGACTTCGACGCGCTTCCACGAAAGGGGATGGTGACGGTGTCGGCGACGGACGAGAACGCCGAGATCTCGATCGACGATGGGAGACGCCGATGAGCACCGAGGTGATCGAGGCCCGGAGGCTGCGACGGCTCACCGACGCGCGGCTCCTGGTGGACGCGCTGGAGCGGGCCCTGCTGGCCGACATCCGGCCCTCCGCGGAACCCGGACGCGTCTCCCGGCCGACGAGCCACGGCGAGCTGCTGCTGATGCCGTCGGAGAGCGCCGACTACGTCGGCGTCAAGGTCCTCGGCCTGGCGCCGGGCAATCCGCGTGAGGGGCTCCCGACGATCTCCGGGCTGTACCTGCTGATGGACGCCCGTACGCTCCGGCTGCGCGCCATGATGGACGGTGCCGAGCTCACCCTGCTGCGGACCCCGGCCGTGTCGGCCCTCGCGGTACGCCACATGGCGACCCGCCCGGTCCGCTCGGCCGTCGTGTTCGGCAGCGGACCGCAGGCCCGCGCGCACATCGAGACCTTCCACGCGCTGTACGGCCTGCGCGACGTGGTCGTCGTCGGGCGCGACCCGGAGCGGACCGAGCGGCTGATCCGCCGCTGCGCCGACGACGGACTCCGCGTCCGGCCCGGCACGGCGCGCGACGTACGCGAGGCCGACGCCGTGATCTGCTGCACGAGCGCGCGCGAACCACTGTTCGAGGCGGAGCTCCTGGCGCCGGGCACCCTCGTCGTGGCGATGGGCTCGCACCACCCCGACGCCCGTGAGCTGGGCGACGACGTCATGGCCGGCGCACACGTGGTGGTCGAGTCGCGGGCCGCGGCCGTGACCGAGGCCGGAGAGGTGGTCCACGCCCTCGCCCACGGGGCGGTCGACGAGGCCGACCTGATCGAGCTGGCCGACCTCGTACGAGGCCGGGCCGTCGCCGACGACGGGAGACCGCGGGTGTTCAAGAGCGTCGGGATGGCCTGGGAGGACCTGGCCGTGGCGGCGGTGCTGCACGAGCGCAGGGCCGCCTCATGACGCCCGCCGACTTCCGCCGAATCGGCGCCGCGGTCAGCAACTGGGGCCGCTGGGGCGCCGAGGACGAACGCGGCACCACCAACCTGATCACGCCCCAGAACATCGTGGAGGCGGCCCGGCTGGTGCGCAAGGGCGCGGTGTTCGAGCTGGGGGTCCCGCTCGACGCCGACGGCCCGCCGGCCTTCCCCGGGCGGATCGCCCCGCTGCACCTCATGACCGAGACCGGGGCGGGGCAGGAGTACCCGGGCGGCGCGAGGTGGTCCGACGACTACGTCGTCATGCCGCTCCAGGCCGGCACGCAGTGGGACGCGTTCGCGCACGTCTGGTACGACGGCATGCTCTACAACGGCTTCCCGGAGGACACGATCGGCCCGCACGGCGCGCGCCGGTGTTCGATCGACGCCCTCGCCGGCGGGGTCACCGGGCGAGGCGTCCTGCTCGACGTCGCCCGCCACTCCGGCGTGGACTGGCTGGAGGGCGGCCACGTGATCGGCCCGGAGACCCTGGACGCGGTCGCCGAGCGGCAGGGCACCGAGATCCGTCCGGGCGACATCCTGCTGGTCCGGACCGGCTGGTGGGGGAAGTTCGCCGCCGAGCGGGACGGCGCCGGGTGGATCAGCACCGAACCGGGACTCGGCCTCGCCTGCGTACGGTGGATCCGCGACCACGACCTCGCGGCGCTGGCCATGGACAACTGGGGCATCGAAGTCGCGCCCGGCGAGGACCCCGCCGCCACGAACCCGGTGCACTGCGTGCTGCTCCGCGACGTGGGCATCCCCCTCGGCGAGATCTTCGACCTGGAGGCCCTGGCGGATGACTGCGCGGACGACGGGAGGTATGAGTTCCTGTTCACCGCGCCACCGCTCAAGGTCGCCGGCGCGGTCGGCTCCCCCATCAGCCCGCTCGCGCTGAAGTAGCCCCCGGGACGATCAGCGGCGCTCGCGGCGCACTGGAACGCCGAACCCGTCAGCATCAGTACGACGCGGGCCCCACCTCTCTGCTGGGCGGTGGGGCCCGCGTGATCAGGTGCCTCCCTCGCGGTGTCAGCGGATGCGGGTGGGCAGGCGGCGGGCGACGAGCGGGACGACGATCGCCGCGGCCACGAGGTGGGCGGCAATGAGGACGGCCCTGGTCGACGGTGCCGCCGAGACGACGAGGTCGGGCACGACCGACAGCACCGTGAGAACGGCGGTGACCGCCACGAATGTGCGCCTGGGCGCCGCGGCCCAGCGCCGCAGCGCCGCGGCCAGCACTATGCCGATCACGGCGCCCGCCAGTGTCAGCTGGGTGAAGGCGAACAGCGGAATCGGCTGGCCGCCGACCTTCAGAGACACTCCCGCGCTCGTGGCGACGGCGGCGATGACGGTGGTGGCCAGGGCGGCGGCGATGGCGGCGAGCCCGCCGGTGCGCCACAGCGGGACGGTGCGAGGTGAGGTCATGACGGTCGCGGACGGAGCGGCGGCGTGGCCGATGTTGCTCATGTGCTTTCCTTCGTATTCGTGCGAGCGAGAGTGTCCCTATGGCGGGGTGGACCGAGCGACGTCATCGGTCGGCGGCCTGGCCGCGAGGTGGCGGCTCGACCGGCGTGGCGTTACCGGTTGACGCGGTATCGCAGGTGGGTGACTCCGCTGCCGGCGTCGATGACCCGGTCGCGGGTGAGTTCGACCGGGCCCGCGCCGAGCAGGTCGAAAAGACGCACCCCGCCGCCGAGCAGCACCGGGACCAGGTGCACCTGGATCTCATCCAGCAGGCCGGCCTCCAGCGCCTGCTGAGCCGCGGTCGCACCGTGCAGGCCGACCGTACGATCGCCCGCGGCGGCCTGCGCCTGCGCGATGGCGCTCTTGATCCCGTCGGTGACGAAGGTGAACACCGGCGGCACACCGGCCGGGTCCGGCGCGCGATGCGTGAGCACGAAACACGGCACGTCACCGGCCGGGCCGCCCTCGCCCCAGCCTCCCTCACCGACGCAGAAGTCATAGGAGCGGCGGCCCATCACGATCGCCCCGGCACCATCGACCATCTCCTGCAACACGGCCTGGTCGGCAGGCGTCCCGGCCGGCCCGAGCCAGTCGTGCAGAACCTCACCGCCCTCACCCAGCGGCCGCTCACGGCTGTCGTGCGGTCCGGTGACGAACCCGTCCAGCGACATCGACATGCTCGACGCAACGTTCCCCATGGTCTCTCCTCCTAAGGATCCGCCCCGCCTTCAGCGGGATGACCATGAGTCTGGTCAGCGGCCGCCGAGGGAACATCCGTGGCCACCACGGAATCCACTACGGAGCCGGCACCGTGGCCTTGAGCGCTCGAAGTTCCGCTCGGCTCGTCCCGGCACCAGCATCAGCGTGACCGCGCGCTCGAACCGGGCGCCGATGCGTTCCCACCGGGTCACCGACTCGATCGCCGGCCGGACGTCACCGGTGTGCCGGGCGGTGGCGCGCGCCAGGCAGGCCGCCGCCCAGTCGTTCTCGGCGGCAGCGGACCCGGCCGCCGCGAGCCGCTCGCCGGCGTCGGGTGATCCCGCCACGACCGCGAGTTCGGCCCCGGTCGCGTGGGCGTAGGCCAGCCACCACTTCTCCGGGAACGACGCGAGCGCGGCATCGACCAACCGCTCCGGGTCGGCGTACCGGCCGGTGTGCACGGCGACCCGCGCATCGGCGAACGCGGCGGCCGCCGCCAGCGCCGATGACCCGGCCGCATCGCCGACGTGTGCGATCCGCATCGTCCGCGGCGACGTCGAACGCGTCGCCGTGCGGCCGCCGTTTCTGTCCGGCCGCACGCGCCGACCGGCGGCAGCCGTGGAGCCGCCGCCGGTTCACGTCCCGCTGCTACCGCTGGGGGAACGTCACGTTCAGCGCCTCACGCTGCCGGGCGCCCAACCCGCCGACCCTGCGGTTCGCCTCGATGCCGGCATCGGCCATGGCCTTTTCCGCACTGACCTTGCCCACGCCGGGCAGCGCCCGAAGGAGCTGGGAGACGCGGGTCTTCTTCGCCGTATCGTCATCGCGACCGAGCACGGCGGCCAGGCTCAGCTTGCCCGCTTTGACCTCGTTGAGCATCGCGGTTCGTGCGGCACGCGCTTCGGCTGCCTTCTCGAGCGCCGCCTGACGCTGCTCCGGCGTCATCGTCGGCAGAGCCATCAGAGTCCGTCCCTTCGGTGTGTCCTTTGCCCGCCGGGCGGCGGACGAGCAGCCATCATGCCGGGTGGTGCCGACAGCATCGGGCGACAACCCGCCGCGCCCGCACGCCCCGGCCGTGCAGGCGCGGCGCGCGTCACGGCCCGGAAGGGTGGCACAGGCTCGGGGCCGCGCTCGCGAGCGTGCCGGGTTTCCCGGGCCGTAGCGGTCGTCCGTGCCTTTGCCGTGTGCTGCCGGAAGGCCCGGTGCTGGTGTGTGCGTGAGCTGGTACCAGGCACGTATTCGATGTGTGCGGTATGCGCCCGTCGGAGCAGCTCTCGGTCCCGAGTGTGCGAGAGGAGGTTGCGGTCTCTTGAGATCGGGAGTGCAGTCAGCCGAGATCCGCAGGAGGGTATCCGTTGGCCTGAGCCGCAGGCCCCGATTCGGATTCAGCGACGGCCGCCATTACAGCGGCGGAGGACGCGGCTCAGGTGTCGATATCGTGCCGTCGATGAGATCTCTTCATCGGAGGAGGTCAGGTACTCGTCCTTGCCCAGCCGGGTGCCGTCCCGAGACGAGCGCGTGTGCTGAGTCGGTCCACCAGTAGAGCACCTCTCGCCCGGACCGGCGCCGTTGCAGGAGGCCGGCGTCCAGCAGGATGCGCAGGTGGCTGCCGACCGTGCCGAGTGGCATGTCGGTGGCGGCGGCCAGGCCACTGGTGCTGATCGGTTCGGCGGTATGGAGCAAGAGTGTGGCCCGTGAGCTTCCTAGTAGACGGGCGAGACTGTCCGGTGTGGTGACAGCGGTGCTCGCGAAGATCCCGGTTACCGGATAGATGATCCCGAAACGGTCGGGGAGTCGCCAGGAGACCCAGCCCGTCCGGCAGTGCGCCGCGATGAAGATGAGGTCTCGTCCTCGGATGTCGTGTGGCGGGTGTGGCCGCTCGTTGACTTGCAGTTCGCCGCCGCCGAGCCAGCGCATTCCCGGCCACATGCCGTCGAGGACTCCTGACCACCCGTCTTTGCCGAGCTGGGAGATTCGTGACACGACGTCGGCGCGCAGGATCCGTTGCCGACGCGGCCAGTCCTCGGCGATGGTGTGCTCCCAGATCCAGCGCAGCAAGTTAGCCGTTCGACCCGCGAGTCCAATGCTGTCCAGCTCCGGGGCCAGTGGCGCCCGCACCCGTTCCAGATCGGCGCGGATTCGCTCGTCCGACAATGACTCCATCGTTGCCAGCTCGTCATCCAAGGTCAGACCGGGACGTTCTGGCGGCACGGTGAGGAAGTCCGCCATCCACGAGGGTGAGAACGCGTGCGCTACGACTGCCGCCGCCGTGGGGTCGCTGTCGAGATAGTCGCTGAAGGCTTTGACATGCCTGTCCCGCCACGCGCGGTGCCACGGCAGCGGTTGCGGACGATGGAGAATCCTCAGGGCTCCGATCGTCTCGGCGAGCTGGGACGTTCCGAAGCGAGCCCGCGCCAGCACGTCGGCGTCGACCAGGAAAACGGCCATGTTTCGTCTCCAATCGAAAGTCTAGGCCGGCGTGTTCAGATGCTGCAGGCTCCCCGACCATGCGCAGGCACACCGCGCCACGCGGTACGACTTTGGCCCGACGAAGGAACTTCGCGGCCTTGTGGGCTGAGAGCTCGGTCACCAATCTCGCGGATGGCGTAGTTCAGCTGACCTTGCCTCTCATGGCCGTCTCGATGACCCGTTCACCAGCACTTGTTACCGGGGTGAGCTTCGCGAACACCCTGCCATGGCTGTTGTTGTCGTTGCCGGCCGGCGCACTTGCCGATCGCGTGGACCGGCGTCGTTTGATGATGATGACGGCGTTGGCTCGGGTCGTGATTCTTGCCGCACTCGTTGCCGGTGTACTGGCCGGCCTGCTGCCGCTGGCCGGCCTCTACGCGGCCGCGTTGCTGCTCGGCACCGGGCAGGTGCTTTCGCAGACCACTCGGATGTCAGTGGTTCAGATGGTCGTGCCGAGGAATCGCATGGAGTCGGCGTTCGCGAAGCTGACCGCGAGCGACACCGTGGCCAATGAGTTCGTGGGCCCGCCGCTGGGTGGCGTGCTGGCCGCGTCGGGGTCCGCGGTCGCTTTGGGAGCCGGCGGTATCGGTTACGCAGTCGCCGTCCTCGCTTTGGTGATCATGACTGGTGGCTATCGCAGTGCCCATGGGCGCGTGCCGTCGGCGGCGGGCTCGAGCCTGCGGGGTGAGATCTGGGAGGGCGTGAAGTACGTGTGGGAGGAGCGCGTCCTTCGGATGCTGCTCTTGGCCGCTGGAGTTGCGGGAGCGTGCTGGGCGGCGTGGAACGCGGTCATTGTGGTTTATGCGGTCGCGCCCGGGCCGTTGGGGCTGACCAGGTCTGCGTTCGGTTTGCTGATGGGGGCGTTGGGGGTCGGTGGCGTGGTCGGTGCCTTCGCCGCTCCGCTGCTGAGTCGTTGGCTGGGACGACGGGTAGTCCTCGTCGGCTCGATGGCGTGTTACGCATTACTGCTGGGCACGCCTGCGGTGTCCTCTTCGCCTGGTTTGATTGCTGCGACGACGATGGTGGGGGGTGTGGGCAGCGGTGCTTGGAACGTGGCGTACTCCTCGCTGCGCGCCCTCGTGGTTCCTGACGAGATGATGGGGCGATACAGCGGTGCTAGCCGGCTGGCCAGCTGGGGGTCCATGCCGTTGGGCGCTGCGCTCGCCGGGGCGACGGCCGAGTTGGGCGGCGTCCGCGGAGTCTTTTGGGCGGGAGGCATCGTATGCTCGGCCGCACTGATGATGACGCTGCGGGTGGTCTTGTCCAGGAAGTTTCACGAGATTGACGCGCTTACCAAGACCCCTGATTCCTCCGCATCGGAAAGTGTCCGCTGATTACCGTCCGGGATCGCGATTTCGTGTTGCTGCAAGCCGGACAGCTTCTGTTCAGCGCCGGCGGCCAGGCCGTCGCGGTCGCCTATCCGCCTGCTGGCTTGCGTACTGTGGCTTCGCATGGCCGACGCTGCGATCGAGATCACTGAAGATCTGGTGCACGACCTTCTCAAGGACCAGCATCCGGACCTTGCGGGGCTGCCCATCCGCGAGGTAGTGGGCGGCTGGGGCAACCAGATGTGGCGTCTTGGGGACGAGTTGGCCGTACGCATGCCGCGTACGGAAGATGCCCCGGATCTCCTGCGCAAGGAGTGCCGGTGGCTGCCTGTCCTGGCCCCGCGTCTTCCGCTCCCGGTGCCGACTCCTGTGCGAATCGGCGAACCGTCCGTGCGCTTCCCGAGGCCCTGGAGCATTATGACGTGGGTTCCCGGCGAGCCACTCGACTGCGCCTCGATCAGCCGCGACGACCACGCGGCCGATGCTCTGGCGGGCTTCCTCAGGGCGCTCCACGTGGAGGCGCCCGCCGAGGCACCGGCCAGTTCGGACCGCGGCGATCACCCCAAGAAGTGCACGGGCGGCTTCGAGAAGTTCTTGCAAGCCATTGCCCCCGGCGGCTTTGCCGCCGACGTCCGGGACGTCCGGGACGTCTGGGACGATGCTGTTGCGGCCCCCGAGTGGGAGGGCCCGCCGGTATGGCTGCACGGTGATCTCCATCCCGCGAATGTCGTCGTCTCGGACGGGACGCTCTCGGGCGTGATTGATTTCGATGCCATGTTCGCCGGCGATCCGGCGTGGGACCTCGCGGCCGCGTGGCTGCTCCTGCCCGCGGGCGCGGGCTCACGGTTCTTCGAGGTGTACGCGCATGCGGACGAGGCGACGGTTCGGCGCGCCCGAGGATTGGCTGCCATGAAGAGCCTTTTCCTCATCCTTATGGGCCAGAACGGGGATCGGGGTCTTCCTGGCGGCAAGCCGACATGGGGGCCCGCAGGCCAGGCGGCGCTCGATCGTGTTCTGACATTCAGCCTGGGCAGGCCCTCTCCCGCATAGGCCCCGCTCCGGTCGGCACAGGGCCGCACCCTCCCGGTCACGGATGTCACACGGAGGCCGCGACGGACTGTTGGTCCCTTGGGGCAAGTGGCCTGGCTTGAGCCTTACCCCAGCAGGCCGTCGTCGCGGATGCTGCGCAGCACGTCGCGGGCGGCCTCGAGCGTGCGGTCGATGTCGTCCTCGGTGTGGGCGGCGGAGATGTGGTTGCGCTTGAGCGCCAGCGGGAGCATCAAGAACCCGCGGTCGGTCATGCGTCGGTGGAAGGCGACGTACGCCTCGTCGTTGTCGCGGAGCAGGTCGCGGTAGCCGCGGATCGGCCCCTCGGTGAAGTAGAGGGCGAAAACGCCGCCGAAGCCGGCCGGGACCGCCGGGATGCCGAGTTCCTCGGTGATCGCGCCCAGGCCCGTACGGATCCGGTCGCCGAGGGCGTGCGTGCGCTCGTAGAAGTCCGGGTGTTCACGCAGGTACGTGATGGTGGCGATGGCGGCGGACGAGGAGACCGGGTTGCCGTTGAAGGTACCGGCGAGCAGCACGTCGCCGCCCGCGGAGCTGAACCGCTCCATGAGCGTGCGCGGTCCGGCGAGCCCCGCGATCGGATAGCCGTTGCCCATCGCCTTGCCGAAGGTCGTCAGGTCGGGGCGTACCCCGCTGACCTGCTGGTAGCCGCCCAGCGCGTGCCGGAACCCGGTGATGACCTCGTCGAAGATGAGCAGCGACCCCTGCTCGGAGGTGATCGCCCGCAGGCCCTCCAGGAACGCGGCCTCCGGTACGAGCGCGCCCACATTGTGCGGGATCGGCTCCAGGATCACCGCGGCGATGCGTTCGGGGTGCCGCTCGTACAGCTCGCGTACGGAGTCCAGGTCGTTGAACTCGGCGATGACGGTCGACTCGATCGCGTCCTCGAGGATGCCGCGCGAGAGCGGGTCCCGCCCGTACGCCCGGTCGGGCGCGGAGATCACGTTGCGCGCGACCGCGTCCTGCCAGCCGTGGAAGCCGCCCTGGAACTTGAGGATCAGCGGCCGGTCGGTGATCGCGCGGGCCAGCCGTACGGCCTGGGCGACCGCCTCGCTGCCGCTCATCGCGGAGATCATCTGTTCCGCGGAGGGGATCGTCTCCACGACCAGGCGGGCCAGCTCGATCTCCGGCTCGGTCACGCCCCAGCCGGCCAGGTCGATGCCGTCGCCGACGGCGCGTCGCACCGCGTCGTCGACCTCGGGCGCGTGGTGGCCGAGCAGGATCGCGCCGAACGCGGCGTGGTAGTCGAGGTAGCGGCGGCCGTCGGCGTCGGTCACGTACGCGCCGGAGGCGTCGGTGAGGACGTACGGCGCGCCGACCAGACGCGTCGCCGAGTTGACGCCGCCGGGGATCACGTCCCGGGCGGTGTTGAGCAGCTTGGCGCCGGTCGAGGAGTCGCCGGTGAGGTCCGCGGAAGTCATGGACAGGCCCCCAAGTCGAGGTGCCCGGCACATGCGAGGTCACCGTCGCGGCGGGCACCGGATGCGGCTGTGTTCCGCCCGAAGCCTTCATGGAAAGTCATTTCATGTCAAGGGTTCGCGCAGCGTGTGACCTCGTCCATATCGCCCGACGGCCCCTTGACAGTCCCCCGCGCCGCACTTCAGGATCCGTTCACATGGAACATCATTCCGCGTCAGTCGGGGTGCTGGTCGTGGGCGTCGGCTTCATCGCGGAGCAGCACACCGCGGCGATCCACGCCGACCCGCGGGCACGCCTCGTCGGCATCGTCGATCTCGACGCGGGCCGCGCCGCCGCCGCGGCGCGCGCGAACGGCGGCGTCCCCTGGTCGACCGACCTGGCCGAGGCGCTCGCCCGTCCCGAGGTCGACGCGGTCGTCGTCTGCACGCCCAACCACACCCACGCCCCGATCGCGGTGGCCGTGGCCGAGGCCGGCCGGCACCTGCTGATCGAAAAACCCCTCGCCACGGACGTCGCCGGCGCACGCCGCATCGCCGCCGCGTTCGCCGACGCCGGCCGCGTTCTCATGCCGGCCCACACCCATCGCTGCTACGACTACGCACGCGCGGTCAAGGAGGGCCTCGGCGACCTCGGCCGCCCCGAGTTCCTGCGCCTGGCCATCCTCGGCGGCTGGATCTGGCCGGACTGGCGCGCCTGGGTGCTCGACCCGGCGCGCTCCGGCGGGCACGCGCTCCACAACGGCGTCCACCTGCTCGACCTGGTGACCTGGTGGACCGGCGACCGGCCGGAGACGGTGTACGCGCGAGGCCGTAAGCAGACCGCCGCCGAGCTGGACATCTACGATTACCTGGAGATGACGGTCGGGTTCGCGGGCGGCGCGACCGCGCTGTGCGAGATGAGCCGCGGCCACCGCCCGGCCACGTACGCGGCTCGCGACGTCCTCGTCGTCGGCGAGCACGGCGTGCTGACCCTGCCCTGGGACGCCGAGGCGAGCATCGTCACCGACGAGTCCGGCACCGGGCTGCTCCCGCCCGCGGGCGCGAACGGGTTCGCCGTCCAGCTCGGCGCGTGGCTCGACGCCATCGGCGGCGCGGAACCGCTCATGACACCCGGCGACGGCGTACTCGCCGTCGCCATGGGCGTGGCGGCCGAACGGTCCATCGCGACCGGCGAGCCGGTACGCGTCGACGACGTCCTGACGGAGGCCGGGGTATGACGCGCGTCCTGCTGGCGGGTTTCGGCGGCCTTGGCGGTGGCCAGGACCACCAGCGTGCCATGTACCTGCCCGCCTTCCAGGCCCACCCCGGCTTCACCGTGGTCGGCGCCGTCGGCGCGGACGACCTCGGCGTTCCCTCGTATCCGGACCTCGCCACGGCGCTCGCGGACGACCCCGCCGAGGTGGTGAGCGTCTGCCTGCCGCCGGACCAGCGCGCCACGGCGATCGTCACCGCGCTGCGCGCCGGCCGGCACGTGCTCGCCGACAAGCCGCTCGCCCTGACCGCCGAGGAGGCCGCCGCGGCCGCCGCCGCGGCCGCCGAGTCCGGCACCGTCTGCATGCCGGCGCACCACCAGCGTTTCGCTCCCGCGGTCCGTTCGGCGCGGGCCGCCGTCGCCGCCGGGCGCGTCGGCCTGCCCTGGAACGTCCAGGCGGACTTCCTCGTCGCCGGCGGCGACCCGTGCCCGCTCGGCGAGCTGACCAACCTCGGCCTGTACCCGATCGACGTCGTCGCCGCCCTCGTCGGGCAGCCCGTACGCCGTGTGCACGCCCGTGCGAGCGGGGATGTCACTCTGCTCCTGCTCGACCACGACCGCGGACTGACCAGCACGATCTCCGTCGGCCGGATCAGCGGGACGGCCGACCTGCGGCCCGGCGGCCTGGCCGTGCACCGCTACCGGATCAGCGGCTCGAACGGGGTGATGAACGTGGACGCCACCAAGCCCGGCGCCACGCTGCGCACCTCCACCGGCGTGCGGAGCGCCTGGACCGGGCCGGACACCGTGGCCCTCATGCTGACCGAACTACATGCCGCGATCACCGGCGGCCGGCCCGCCGAGGTCGGACCCGCGGACGCGCTCGCCGCGATCCGCGTGGTCGAGGCGGCGCGGCGGTCCCTGGAGGCCGGCCGGCCCGTCCCCCTCTCCCCCGACTCCCAGGAAGGCCGACAGTGAAGCTCGCCACCTACCGCAAGGACGGCCAGGTCCGCCATGGCCGGATCATCGACGACACGCACGTCACCGACCTCGGCGCCGGCGACGTCGCGCCGTTGCTGGGCCGCTCCGACACGGACACGGACGCGCCGCGGTACCCGCTGGAGGACGTGACGCTGCTCGCCCCGCTGCTGCGGCCGGGCAAGATCCTCGCGGTCGCCGCCAACTACCAGGACCACGTCACCGAGACCGGCGGCGAGCGGATCGACAAGTCGCGGATCTCCCCGCGCCTGTTCCTCAAGCCGCCCACCGCGATCAGCGGCCCCGGCGAGGACATCGCGCTGCCGTCGGTCAGCGACCGGATCGACTGGGAGGTCGAGCTCGTCGTCGTCCTCGGGCGCGGAGGCAAGGACATCCCGGTCGAGGAGGCCCTCGCGCACGTCGCGGGCTACACGGTCGGCAACGACGTGTCGGCGCGCGCCATGGACTACGGCTACGAACGCGACACCGACGACTCGGCGGTGGGGTTCTTCGACTGGTTGAACGGCAAGTGGCTCGACGGGTTCGCGGCGCTCGGACCGTGGCTGCTGACCGCCGACGAGGTGTCCGACCCCCAGGACCTGGAGATCTCGCTGGAGGTCAACGGCGAGGTCATGCAGCACGGGAGCACCGGCGACATGATCTTCACCGTGGCCGAGCAGATCGCCTTCGCCTCCCGCATCATGACCCTCGAACCCGGCGACCTGATCTACACCGGGACGCCCTCGGGCGTCGGTCTCGCCACCAACCGGTTCCTCAAGGCCGGCGACCGGATGACCGCCCGTCTCGCGGGTCTGGGCGACCTCGTCAACACCGTCCGCTGATGACGGACCTGCTGATCGCGGGCGGACTCGTCGCCGACGGCACGGGAGCGCCGGAGCGTACCGCCGACGTCGCGGTATCCGGCGGGCGCATCGAGGCCGTGGGCGATCTGGCCGGGCGGACCGCCGCCCGGGTCCTCGACGCGTCCGGGTCCGTGGTGTGCCCGGGGTTCGTCGACGTGCACACCCACTCGGACCTGACTCTGTTGTCCAGCCCTTCCGCGCACAGCAAGGTCCGGCAGGGCGTCACGACCGAGCTGATCGGCAACTGCGGCCTCGGCGTCACGCCCGTGCTCGGGGACATCGCCGCGCTGCGTGGTGCGGCGGGGTACCTCGACCTGGATCCGTCGGTCGGCTGGGACTGGACCGACCTGCCCGGCTACCTGGACGTGCTGGCGGCGGCGCGGCCGGCGGTGAACGTCGCCTCCCTGGTCGCGCACATCCCGCTGCGCGCCGGGGTGATCGGCTTCGGCGACCGGGAGGCGGCGCCCGCCGACCTGGACCGGATGTGCGGGCTGCTCGGCGACGCGCTCGACGCGGGCGCCGCCGGCGTCTCCACCGGCCTGATGTACGCCCCGCTGACCTTCGCCCGCGAAGAGGAGCTGACCGCGCTGGCGCGCACCGCCGCCTCCCGCGGGCGGCTGTTCTCCTGGCACATCCGCGACTACGGCGACCACCTGCTGGACGCGGTACGCGAGGTGCTGCGCGTCGCGGAGGCCACCGGTTGCCGCACGCAGATCTCCCACCTGATCGCGGTCGGCCGGCGCAACTGGGGCAAGGTCGCCCGCGCGCTGGAGCTGATCGACGCCGCCCGCGACCGCGGCATCGACGTGGCGGCGGACGTGTACCCCTACCTGGCGGGCAACGCGCCGCTGTCCCAGCTGCTGCCCGCCTGGGCCCAGGCCGGCGGCGAGGAGGCGATGCGGCACCGGCTCGCCGATCCCGGCGTACGCGACCGGATTCGCGAGGAGTGGCGGGACCTGCCGAACGGCTGGTCCGACATCACGGTCAGCCGCATCCCGGCCGACCGCCCCGGCGTCGAGGGCCGGACCGTCGCGGACCTGGCCGACGACGGCGCAGGCGTCGCCTTGGACCTGGTCGCCGAGTTCGGCAACGCGGTGATGATGGTGGCCGGGGGGCGGAGCGAGGAGGACCTGCTCGCCGTCCTGCGGCATCCGGCGACGGTGATCGGCTCGGACGGTCAGGCGCTCGACCCCGACGGCCCGACCGGCGCCGGCGTGCCGCACCCGCGCTCGTACGGCTGCTACCCGCGCCTGTTCGCCGACCACGTCCGCACCGGGCGGCTCCCCCTCGCCGAAACGGTGCGCAAGTGCACCGGCGCCGCCGCCGCCCGCGCCGGGCTGACCGACCGCGGCGAACTGGTCCCCGGCAAGGCCGCCGACGTCGTCGTGTTCGAGCTCGGCCGGATCGGCGACCGCGCCACGTACGCCGATCCTCAGCGGTACCCCGACGGCATCCGCGCCGTACTGGTCAACGGGAAGATCGTCGTCCAGGACGGCACCCACCTCGGCGAACGGCCCGGAGCGGTGCTCCGCGCCGGGCAGGGAGACTGAGTTGATCGACTTTCACACGCACTGCCACCGGCCCGAGCACTGGGGCTGTGAGTGGGAGAAGCACTGGCAACCCGTGTACGGCCACGAGGCACACGACTACGGACCGGAGGAGTACGACCGGGCGATGGCCCCGGTCACCGCGGCGTGCGTGTTCGGCATCCGGGCGACCGCCGCCGGCGTGCTCACCCCGAACGACTTCACCGAGCGGTTCTGCGCCGAGACGACCACCGAGACGATCGGGTTCATGGCGCTCGACCCCACCGACCCGGACGTGCTCGACCAGCTCGCCGACGGGGTGGCCCGGGGGCTGCGCGGCATCAAGCTGTACCCGGTGCTGGCCCTGTTCGACCCGCGCGACGAGAAGCACGACGCCTTCTACCGCGCCGCCGCCGACAACGGCCTGGTCGTGCTCTGGCACATGGGGGCGACGCCCAGCCCGGCCGGCGACCTGTCGGTGAGCAACCCCCTCGTCGTGGACGAGGTGGCGCGGCGGCACCCGGACCTCGTGCAGATCATCGCCCACCTCGGCCACCCGTGGCAGCGCGAGACGATCGTGACGCTGCGCAAGAACCGGCGCGTCTACTCGGACGTGTCCGCCTCGTGGGCTCGGCCCCTGGACGGGTACCTCGCGCTGGCCCGCGCCCAGGAGTGGGACGTGGTGAGCAAGCTGGTGTTCGGCTCGGACTTCCCGCTGTGGACCCCGGCCGAGGCGGTCGAGGGCCTGCGATCGTTGGCCTCCTCCCACCCGTCCGGGTTCCCGCCGATCAAGTCCTCGACGATCGAGTGGCTGCTGGACGGGGACCCGCGGGCCGAGATGGGGCTGGCGTGACGTCGCTCGACGCGCTGGCGACGCCCGCGCTGCTGGTGGATCGGGCGCGGCTGGACCGCAACGTGGCGTCCATGGCCTCCGCCATGCGCGGCGCGGGGGTCGCGCTGCGCCCGCACTTCAAGACCTCCAAGTGCCTGGAGGTGGCCCGGCGCCAGCTCGACCAGGGCGCGATCGGCTTCACCTGCTCCACGCCCGCCGAGGTGCGCCTGCTCCAGGACGAGGGGGTCGGCGACCTGCTGTGGGCGCACCAGCCGGTCGGTCCGGCCAAGGTGGCGTTCGCGATCGGGGCGCTGCGGCGCGGCGGGCTGACGCTCGGGCTGGACTCGGTGGAGGTGGCCGCGCCGCTGGCCTCGGGCGGGGTGGCCGTGCCGTTCCTGCTGGAGGTCGACACCGGTCTGGGCCGTACGGGGGTCGACCCGGACCGCGCGGTGGAGACGGCGACGCGGATCGCCTCGCTGCCGGGGTTCGCCCTGCGCGGTGTCATGACCCACGAGGGGCATCTCGGCACGTACGGGGACCGTACGGCCCTGGAGGAGGCGGGCACGCGGGCCGGTGAGCTGCTGGCCTCGGTCGCGGCGAAGCTGCGCGCCGCCGGGCTGGACTGCCCGATCGTGTCGGTCGGCTCGACGCCGGGCGCGACGTCGGCGCCGTTCGCCGAGGGCGTCACCGAGGCACGGCCCGGCACGTACGTCTACTACGACTCGGGCCAGGTACGGCTGGGCAGCGCGACGCCGGACCGCTGCGCCCAGACCGTGCTGACGCGGGTGGTCAGCACGCAACGCCGGGGAACCGCCATCGTGGACGCGGGCATCAAGGCGATGAGCTCCGACGGTCTCGCGGGCGGAAGCCTGGGCACGGTCTGCGACGTGGCGGGCCGGCCGCTGGAGGACGTGCTCTTCGCGAACGGCAACGAGGAGCATGGCTACCTGACCGGCGAGGGCACGGCGCGGCTGCGCCCCGGCGACCTTCTTCGCGTCGTCCCCAACCACGCCTGCGGGACGACGAACATGTGGAGCCGCCTGCACGTGGTCGAGGACGGCCAGGTGGTGGACCGCTGGCCGATCCGCGCCCGCCACTGAGCGGATCGCTGCGACGGCCGTTGATGTCCCCGGCGAATATCACGCCGGTCATACGGTGTTCTTCGGATGACCGGCGTGATATTCGCTTTCGCCGTTAGGCCGGGGTGTAGCGGAGGGTGACGATGCCGGAGTCGTAGGTCTTGCTGTGGACGAGGGTCAAGTTCAGGGGCTGCTGGAGATCGGTGAACAGTGGCCGTCCCTCGCCAAGCGCGCTGGGGTACAGCTTGATCCAGTACTCGTCTACGAGTCCGTGCTGGACGAACTGCTGTACGGTGTCGACGCCGCCGAACAGGACCATGCCCTTTCCCGGCTGCGCCTTCAACGCTGCGATCTCCTCGGGGATGTCGGCGGTGGCCAGGCGGGCGTTCTCGCCGACGTCGGACTGCGACCGCGAGAAGACCACCTTTGGTGTCTTGATCATCCAGTGGGCGAAGTCCACCAACGCGGGCGGGCTGGCGGTGTCGGCCGCCTGGGCCCGGAAGTTGGCGTCCAAAGCCTGGTGAGCGATGCGACCGGACACGATGGTGTCCACCTCGGCGCGCAGCTCGTCGGTGAACGTCTGGTTCATCTCCGGGTCGGGCACCATCATCCAGTCCAGCTCTCCGTTCGGCCCGGACAGGTAACCGTCGATGGTGATGTTGACGAACAGGATGACCTTGCGCATGACGTTCTCCTACTCTCGCGGCAGGCGCTCTTTGCGCCTTTCATGGGTAGGGAGTCAGCGTCAACGCCGAACTCATCGGTCCGGTGGCAACGAGTTTCGGCGCATCGCCGGGCGCCTGTTCCGTCGGGCTTCAGTCGGTCAGCTCTGCGGGCAGACCGAACGCCTCGATCATCCGGGGATCAAGAAAAGAGGTGATCTCGAGGATTCGGTCGCCGCGCAGCGTGACGACGTTGAGCCCGGCCAGCAGAAACCGAGCACCATCGTCGCTCGCGCGATAGCCCACGAACGCGAGCTGACCGTTGGCCGACGCCGGAACCATCCGCCAGGATCGATCGAAGATTCGCTCGGCCAGGAACGTACCGATGTCTTCCGGACCGTCGAACCAGGCGGGCAGCGGCGGCATGGTGAGACGAGCATTCTCGGCGAGCATTCCGACCAAGGCGGGCACATCCGCGCGCTCCCACGCGCTGACGAAGTCTGTCACCAGCGCACGGCATGCTTCGTCGCCCAGCTCGCGCAAGGTCGCCTGCTGACTCTGGCCTGACACGCGCTGGTCCAGGCTGCCCCGCGCACGCTGCAGGGCGCTGTTCACCGATGCGACCGAGGTGTCGAGCGCGGCGGCGACCTCGGCCGCCGAGAAGGCCAGCACCTCCCGCATGATCAACACCGCGCGCTGGGTCGCCGGCAGGTGCTGTAGCGCAGCCACGAACGCCAGCTCCACGCTCTCGCGCAGTTCATAGACGACCTGTGGATCGGCCGGTTCCGCTCCCCAGGCGCTTTCGGGGTAGGGCTCCATCCAGAACTCCTCGGCCGCAGGGCGCCCAAGGTCGTCGGTGGCGGATCTGGCCGGGTGGTAGTCCGCCGACAGCAGCCGTTTCGGACGTTTCTTGATCAACTTGAGGCAGGAATTGGTGGCGATGCGGTAGAGCCATGACCGCACTGAGCTGCGCCCCTCGAATCCCTCCAGGCCTCGCCACGCTCCGACGAGAGCGTCCTGCAACGCGTCCTCGGCGTCGTGCACTCCGCCCAGCATTCGATAACAGTGCGCGTGGAGTTCGCCATAGTAGGGCGACACCAGGCGATCGAACGCGCCGCGATCCCCCTCTCGTGCCGCGTCCATCAGCTTCTCATCCGACGTGGGCGAGGAGTGCAGCTCAGCCATCCCCGTACCTTATTTCGATCAGCCACACGACTCTGCGGCCAATCAGGTTCTGCGCGAGATGACCATGATGTATTCGCAGGGAGCGTCTGTTCGGTTGGCGAAGCCGTGGTCCGTGTCGGCTTGGAAGAACAGGGAGTCGCTTGTGTTCAGGGTCTCGCCGATCCCGCCGATCGCGACGGTGAGGGTGCCTTTGAGCACCAGGAGTTGTTTCTCCGTACCGGGCGGATACGCGGGCAGCAGTCCGGTAGAGACCCGCGGGGGGAGGTAGTGGACGATCATCTCGGCTCCTCCCGCGCCCGGTGCCGCTGACACCATGTGCCGCTCGAAGCCGGTTTCCGGGTCACGGAAAACGGGGCGATCGCTCTTGCGCATGACAACGGCCACACCAGACGCGGCAGCGGCCGGCGCACCGATCAGGTCCGAGAGCGACGCGTTGAGCGCATGGGCGATCCTGGACGCCACGCCGATCGTCGGGCTCTTCTCACCGCGTTCGACCTTGGACAGCATCGCCCGGCTGACCGACGACTGTGTGGACAGCTGCTCCAGCGTGAGACCCGCCTCCTCGCGGCGTCGCCGCACGTTACGGCCGAACGCGCCGGTCAGCTCGTCACCGTGCTGTGGTTCGGCCGCGTTTCCGTCTTGCTTGGCCACCATGCTCCTCGATCGATGGGTACCTCGCCGGCCCATAGTGTAAGGATCTCCTAAAGAAGATAGATTCTTCTATCGGAGACGGGATGTCCACCCACCACGACGGAGGTTCCATGCGTTTGATCTCGAGTGGCCAGCACCATGCCACGTTCGAATTCGGCGATCTGCAGGTGATCTCGTTGCGAGACGGATACATCGACATGCCGCCGACACGGCTCCGCGACGAGGATGGGCGCACGCTCGATGAGCTGCCGGCCGCCGTCCCGTTGGCCGGCGACAACTTGCGGCTGTCGGTCAACGCCTTCTTCGTCACCGACGGCACGCGGTCGGTCCTCATCGACACCGGCGCGTCCAACGTCTGGCACGAGCCCACCATGGGATTGATCTACGACGCGTTCGACGAAGCGGGAATCGACCGCGCGCAGGTCACCGATGTGGCCATCACCCACAAGCACGAAGACCACGTCAGCGGTCTGATCGCGCCGGACGGTTCAGAGGCGTTCACCGAACTCGAGCGCGTGTGGATCGGCGCGGGCGACACCTCGGTGTTCACGGGGCGGCTCGAGCCGATCCGCGACCGGGTCGTATCCGTGTCGGAGAAGGTAGCGATCAACGACTGGACCACCGCGATCCCGACACCGGGCCACACGCCCGGTCACACCGTCTACGAGGTCAGGAGCGGCACCGACCACCTTCTCGCCTGGGGCGACACCGTTCACGTTCCCACGCTCCAATTCGATCAGCCGAACGTGTCCTGGGAGCTCGACGGCGACCAGTCCCAGGCCCGCACCGCGCGAGCGGCGCTCCTCGAACGACTGACCCGGCCACACCACTTCGTAGCCGGCGCCCACCTCGACTCACCCGGCATCGCCCGCGTAACCCCCTCCGGCGACGGTTATGCCCTGGAATACCTCGCACCACCGATCGGCTGATCGAGCGGGACACCCGCACCTCGCCGAGCTCCTCCGCCCAGTCGCGGAGGAGCTCGGCGAGGTGTCTCAGCCTGCGGGGAAGCGGGCCCGTACGTCGATCCGCGAGTAGTCCACGTGCCGGGTCAGGGGGTCGGCGCGCAGGGCGGCCTCGGTGAGCGGGAGCAGCTCGTGGGTCTCGTTGTAGAGGCGGGAGTACGCCTCGGCGAAGTTGACGCCCGCCGCGCGGCCGAACTCGCCGTTGCTCGACTCGACCAGCTTGCGGGCGAACAGGCCGGCGTAGCCCTGGCTCTCGAAGCAGTCCATCGCGGCCAGCTTCGTGCCCACGACCGGCGTGATGTCGACGAACAGGTCGTTGCGGACGCCGTACAGGCTGAGCCCGTCCGTCACCGCGACCGGCACCGAGGTGAAGAAGACCTGACGGACGTTCGTCTCCTCCCGGCCGTCGAGGTTCTTCAGTTGGGTCGCGGCGCGTCCGAGGGCGGCCAGGGCGGTCATCGTGGCGACGGTGTGCGTGTTGGCCGTCATCGCCGGGTTCTGCGGGTAGTCGCAGATGACGACGTCCGGCCGCTCCCGCGCGAGCGCCGCGGCGACCTCGTCCACGACCTCCTCGCGCACCACGGCCATCGAGTCGTCGAGGTCGAGCGTCAGCAGCGTGCCGATGCCGACGATCTCGGCGGCGCGTTCGAGCTCGCCCTTCTTGTGCGCGACGATCTGGTCCAGGCCGGCGCCGGCGATGGACTCGTCGGGCTCGTCCTTGCGCCACTCCTCGGCGTACCGGTTGGCGTGGATCCGGCCGCCGTGGGTGAGGATCAGCGCCACGACCTCGTCGCCGGCCGCGGCGTGCCGCGCGAGCGTCCCACCGCAGTTGGTGATCGTGTCGGCCGGATGGGCGTAGATCGTCATGATCTTCATCGGTTCACCGTCACGACGCGCGACCAGACCGAGTACGGGTCCGGTGTCGGGTGGGACCAGTTGGCGCCGCGGTCGCCGAAGACCATCATGGTGTTCGCGCCCGTCGGCAGGAGCACGCCGTTCGCGGAGTTCTGGTAGTCCGCCTCGACCGGACGGGTCCAGGTACGACCGCTGCCGTCGGGTGAGGTGAGCAGCGCCAGGCCGGGGCGGCCGACCATCAGCACGAGCGGGCCGCCCGGCAGCAGGCTCAGCGACGGGTACACGCTCACCACGGACTGCTTGTCCGGGCCGGCCACGAGCTGCGTCGCCGCCGACCAGGTCCTGCCGTCGTCGGTGGAGCGCGAGACGTACATCGGCAGGTAGCTGCCGATCCGCATGACGATGAGCAGCGAGCCGTCCGCGACGCGTTCGAGCGCGCCCTCGCAGAAGCCCTCGTACCCGGCGGCGGTCGTCAGGTTCGGGTTCACCGC
Source organism: Actinoallomurus iriomotensis (assembly GCF_030269445.1). GTDB lineage: Bacteria > Actinomycetota > Actinomycetes > Streptosporangiales > Streptosporangiaceae > Actinoallomurus > Actinoallomurus iriomotensis. Next base: position 241,751 of record NZ_BSTJ01000005.1, on the reverse strand, counting down.
GACGGTCGCGGCGACGGTCCAGTTCAGGCCGCCGTCGGTGGACCTCAGCACGATCTGCCGGTACTTGGTGTCGTCCGCGTAGTACCCGTACCCCGACTGGTACAGCGTGCCGTCCGGGTCCTCGACCACGGGGTGCACCAGCACGAACCCGCCGAGCGGCGAGCCGGGGCGGTCGGTGACCGAGGAGATGGTGCGCATCGCCGTCGGGGTGGTCATCATGCCCGTACGGGTGGTCCAGGTCGCCCCACCGTCGTGGGAGACGCTCGAGTCGACCTCGGCTTTGAGGTCACCCGAGCCGGCGACCATGTACGTGTGGTACGAGACGGCGAGAACGTCGCCGTTCCGCAGCCGGGTCAGGTTGTAGGAGGCCGCGTCCGGCATCGGGTTGGCGGCCTGGTCGGCGACCCAGGTGGTGCCCATGTCGTCGGAGTAGGCGAACCGCGTGCCGTTCGTGGCGGAGCTGTCGGTGTGCGCCGGGTAGGCGAGCAGCACTCTGCGGCCGGTGCCGTGCGGCACGATGACGGCGGCGTTCGGCATCTGCACCGGCGTCGTCGACTGGTCGACGGTGACCGGCGGCGCGACGGTGAACGGCGCGGAGCCGGGCGGCGGGGTGTTCACCGCCGGGCCGTAGCCGACGTCGTCGAGGTAGACGTCGTCGCCCGAGGTCGGCGTGCCGTCGCTGGAGAACTGGTAGCCGGTGATGTCCGCCAGGGCCCGTACGCCGACCGGCCCGGCGTCGCCGACGTACCGGCCGCCGACGTAGACGTGCGCGGCGCTCATGTCCGCGGGCACCTGGATGTCGATGGCGGTCCACTTGGTGAGGGGCACGGTGCCGGCCGGCGCGACCTGCGTCCAGTTGGCGGCGTCGTACCAGCGGATCCGGCCGTTGCCGTCCACGACGAGGTGGAACACCGGCTGCTCTCCGGTGACGTTCTTCTGGTGGCCGAGCAGGTCGACCATGAAGCCGTTCGGCAGCGCGGCCGGGTAGGCGTAGAAGCTCAGTTCCGCGCCCTGCTGCGCCGGCCGCGGACAGGCGATCTTCGTGATCGTGGTGGTGCTGGGGTCATCGACCCGCAGCGACCGCGCGCTGGCCCGCCCGCGGGTGGAGCTGACGACGGCGGACGCCGCGCCCGACGGGGTGGAGCAGCCGGACGGCACCTGGCCGACCGGATCGGTCTCATAGGTCCGCACCGTGACGGCGGCGGTCGCCGGGCCGGCGATGAGACCGGCCGCCGCGACGGCGAGGACGAAGGCGAGCAGGAGGTTCAGGGGTCTGGTGGTCCGGGACATCGGCTGTGCCCTCTCTCTCGGCATCCCCCCGGAATACGACACGGAATACCGTTCCATGTCAACGGTATGGTCGGAGCACCCGACTGAGAGAGGTAGCGCGATGCGCACGATCCACCCCGAGCACTTCCCCGCCCCGGCCGTCCCCCTGAGCCACGGCGTACGCGCCGGTGACCTGCTGTTCGTCTCCGGTCAGGTCGCGACGACGGCAGACGGTTCGGTGTTCATCGGCGACTTCGCCACCGAGGTGAACGCCACCATCGACAACGTCGAGGCCGTCCTGCGTGCGGGCGGAGCGAGCCTGGCCGACGTGGTGAAGGTCAACGCCTACCTGGCGAACGCGACGCTGTTCGCCCCGTTCAACGAGTTGTACGCACGCCGCATCGGCGCCGTGCCCCCGGCCCGTACGACCGTCGTGGTCGACTTCGGTCACCCCGACGTCCGCGTCGAGATCGAGGCCGTCGCCTACCTCGGCGACCGGGACTGAGCCCGGCGGGGCCCTCGGACGGGGGCCCCGCCAAATGAATCTCGCACCGTGAAGGCGGAACGCGCCCGTGAGACCTGAAAGATGACGCCGCTTCCGGCCACGGCGCTTCGCGAGGAGGTCGTCCGTCCCGAAAACAAAGAAGGGAAGGGAGACCCACTCCCTTCCATTTCCAACGTATAGCGCACCGGGGGGCTTGCGGCAAGACCCGGGTCGTGCCGCAGAATCGTCGGCCTAGGCCAGAGCCTACGGAAATCGGGGATGCGGAATGCGTGTGATGGGGCTCGCGGTGACCGGCATGATGCCGCCGCACCACCCGCCGCCGGCGTAATCGGGCCGGCACGGCGCACTACGGTCCGGCTCCGAACTTCGAGTCCCTGTCGGCCGCGTTCAGCGAAACCCTGACCCCCGCGTACGTTCGCGAGCGACCTCGAATCGGAGCTGAGGCGTGAACCGCATGACCACCAGCGTGTTCGACCTTCCCGACCGCCTCTCCGCCAAGGCCGACCCGACGCTGATCACGGGCGATGAGCAACACTTCACGGCCATCGCGGAGAGCATCGAGCAGTCGATCGCCGACCTGTCCGACCGCCTCGATGCCGAACGCAAGGCGCCCGGTGGCATGGGTCCGCAGGCGTTGGAGCGGGACACGGAGATCCACCGGCTGACCGCTCGCCTGCGCGTACTGCGACGCTTCGGTCTGGACCTGTGCCTGGGGCACATGGTCGGCACGGACGACCCCGAGCCCGTGTACGTCGGGCGACTCGGCCTCACGGACCGTACGGGCCGCCGGCTGCTGCTCGACTGGCGCTCCCCCGCGGCCGAGCCGTTCTTCGGAGCCACCCACGGCAACCCGATGGGCCTGGCGAGCCGCCGCAGATATCGCTGGACCCGCGGCCGCATCAGCGACTACTGGGATGAGGTGTTCACCCCGGACGGGTTCGAAGGGCACGCCGCGCTCGACGACCAGTCCGCGTTCATCGCCAGCCTCGGCAGCGACCGGTCGGCGCGGATGCGGGACGTACTCGGCACCATCCAGGCCGACCAGGACGCCATCATCCGTGCGGGATCCCGCGGTGCTCTCGTCGTCGACGGCGGTCCCGGTACGGGCAAGACCGTCGTCGCTCTGCACCGCGCCGCGTACCTCCTCTACTCCGACCCTCGCCTCGGCCACCATCGTGGCGGCGTCCTGTTCGTCGGTCCGCACCAGCCCTACCTGGCCTACGTGGCCGACGTCCTCCCCAGTCTCGGGGAGGAAGGCGTCCAGACCTGCACCCTGCGGGGCCTTGTCGCGGAGGGAGCCGCGGCGACGGTCGAGACCGACCCGGACGTGGCCCGCCTGAAGTCGTCCGCGGACCTGGTGAAGGCGATCGAGCCGGCCGTCAGGTTCTACGAGAAGCCGCCCACCAAGGGGATGACGGTCACGACCCACTGGTCCGACATCCGGGTGAGCGCCGAGGACTGGGCCGAGGCGTTCGAAACACCAGAACCTGGCACTCCGCACAACGAGGCGCGTGACCAGATCTGGGATGAACTGCTCACGATCCTGGTGGACAAGCACGACGGCCCGGTGGGCGACGACGGTGACGTCTCGGCCGAACTGCTCCGCGAGTCGCTGGCACGGAACAGGGAGCTGCGCACGACCTTCAACCGCGCGTGGCCGCTGATCGAAGCGACCGACCTCGTCGGAGACCTGTGGTCGGTACCCGCCTACCTGCGGCTGTGCGCTCCCTGGCTCAGTCCCGATGATGTTCGGCGGCTGCAGCGCGAGGACCCCCAGGCCTGGACGGTGTCCGACCTGCCGCTCCTGGACGCGGCACGGCAGCGACTCGGCGACCCGGAGGAGTCGCTGCGTAAGCGCCGCCATGCCGCGGCTCTCGCCGCCCAACGCGAGCGCATGGCGCAGGTCGTCGACAGCCTGATCGAGGCCGACGACGACGCCGACCCGTATGGAGAGGGCCTGGTCACGATGCTGCGCGGTCAGGACGCCCAGGTGTCCCTGGTCGACGAGTCCGAACTGCCCGGCGCCGAGCCGGACCTGCTCGCCGGCCCGTTCGCGCACATCGTCGTGGACGAGGCTCAGGAGCTGACCGACGCGGAGTGGCAGATGCTGCTGTTCCGGTGCCCGTCACGGAGCTTCACCATCGTCGGGGATCGCGCCCAGGCAAGGCGCGGGTTCACGGAGTCGTGGCAGGAGCGACTCGAGCGGATCGGGCTCGACCGGATCAGCCTGGCCTCCCTTAGCATCAACTACCGGACGCCGGAACAGATCATGGCGGAAGCCGAGCCGGTCATCCGGGCCGTGCTCCCGGACGCCAACGTGCCGACCTCCATCCGCAGCGGCGACGTCCCCGTCGTCCATGGATTCTCCGCGGATCTGAACTCGATCCTCGACACCTGGCTCGCCGCACATGCCGACGGGATCGCCTGCGTCATAGGCGATCCCACGTTCCGGACGACGTCCCGCATCCGGTCGCTGACCCCGGAGCTGTCGAAGGGGCTCGAGTTCGACCTGGTCGTCCTCATCGACCCGGACGCGTTCGGCAAGGGCATCGAAGGCGCAGTCGACCGCTACGTCGCGATGACCCGAGCGACCCGGCAACTCGTCATCCTCACGAGCTCCTGACGTCAGCCGGACGAACGGCCGTTGCCGGGCGAGTCGGTGGCGTTCCCGGTGAACAGCCGGTCGAGGTGCTGGTCGACGGCGGTCAGGGCCTCTTGGGGCTCGATCACACCCAGTTCGATGAGCGGGGTCAAGCCGGTGAGCGTCAGGAGCAGGTGGGTCTCCGTCGCCGGGTCGCGGTCGGGGTCGATGTGGCCATCGGCGATCGCCTGGCGGACCATCTGCTCGACGAGGTCGCGGCCGTGAGTCAACCCGTCGCGTGCGCGTGCGTGGATGTTCGCGTTGTGCAGGGCCTCCAGGACGTAGGCGGCGCTCATCCGGCTCGTCGCGCGTGCGTCGGGATGGAGCGGGAGCATCTCCGTGAGCATCACTCGGAGCACGTCACGCGGATGTGGCGGGTCGCCGAGCCCTCTGACGCCTTCGGCGACGCGTAGCGATGTCTGTTCGGACGCGAAGTCCATGGCGAAGACCAGCATCTCTTCTCGGGTGGCGAAGTAGTGCTGCACCGCACCGTGGGAGATCCCCGCTTCCTGGGCCACTTCACGGACGCTCGCGTGCGCGATGCCGCGTTGTTCCACTACGCGCCACAGCGCTCGGGCGATCGTCTCGCGGCGTTCGCGGTGATCCACCTGCTTGGGCATCGTCACCCTCCTCTTTTCCAATACAGTTGACATATTACACGTGACCGATAAAAGCTGGGGGCCTGTCCGAGGAGAAAGGTGCGGCATGTACGAACGACCAACGGCACGGACCGCGGAGGGACTCGTCGAAGGGCGCCGGCGGGGAGAGCACGCGGTGTTCCGTGGCATCCCCTATGCTCAGCCGCCCGTCGGGCCGTTGCGCTTCCAGGCGCCCGCCCCGGTCAAGGGGTGGGACGGGACGAGGCGGGCGACCGAGTTCGGCCCCGTGGTCCCCCAGGCGGGACCGACGGCCGAGAGCTCAGCCGGGAACGACTGGCTCACGCTCAACGTCAGCACCCCGGCCCTGGAGTCGGCCGGGCTGCCCGTGCTGGTGTGGATCCACGGTGGCGCCTACATCGCGGGGGCCTCCAGCGATCCGATGTACGACCCTGCGGCCCTGACCAGCGCGGGCCTGGTCGTGGTGAGCATCAACTACCGGGTGGCGGCCGAGGGTTTCGTTCTCGTCGAGGGCGCTCCGGCCAACCGCGGGTTTCTCGATCAGATCGCGGCCTTGGAATGGGTACAGCGCAACATCGCCGCCTTCGGCGGAGACCCCGACCAGGTCACGGTGGCGGGACAGTCCGCCGGGGCGGGGTCGATCGCGGCCCTGCTGACGATGAAGCGGGCGCACGCGTTGTTCCGCAGGGCCATCGTGCACTCGGTGCCGGGAACGCTGTGCACCCGCGCGCTGGCGGAAGACGTCGCCGCCGCGCTCGCGGGCCGCGTCGGTGCGGCACCTGACGTTGAAGCCCTGTCCGGTATCGACCCCTCGCGCCTGGCCGGCGAGCTCACCGCCCTCGGTTTCGACCTTCCCGGATACCGCGAGCGTTGGGGCCGGCTCTCGCAGCTCGGTGTCGCCGTATGCCCGGTCCTCGACGGCGTGGTGCTCACCGAAACGCCCTGGAGGGCGCTGGCCGGTGGCCTTACGGGCGGGATCGAGCTCCTCGTCGGCCACACCCGCGATGAGTTCCGGCTGTTCAGCGTCATGATGGGGCGGCTGGGCACCTTCACTGAGGACGAGGCTCGAACAGCCCTGGAGCTGTTCGCCCCACCGGACGGCGCCGACGCCTACCGTGCCGCCTACCCCCAGGCCAGCCCCGAAGAACTGCTCGAACTGGTGTACTCCGATGCCCTCTTCCGGATGCCCTCACTGCGGCTGGCCCACGCGAACCAAGCGGCTGGAGGCACGTCGTTCCTGTTCGAGCTGCGAATGGCGGCTCCCGCGTCCGGCGGAGTCCTGGGCGCCTGCCACAGCCTCGACGTTCCCCTGGCGTTCGGCACGTTGGACAGTCCCGCCGGCCGGCACCTCTTCGGCGACCGGCCGACGCCGGAGGTCTCGGCGGTATCCCGGGAACTGCGGCGGGCATGGGTCCGCTTCGCCACGACCGGCGACCCCGGATGGCCCGCCCACCGGCCCGAGCGACGACTGACTCGCGTCCTGGACATCGAGCCGAAGACCTCGCCTTACCCGGAAGAGGCATCTCGCCGGATCTGGGAGCGACACGACCCGACCCCCTACGACCTCACGTAGGCGCGGATCACGGGTCTCCGGCCGGGGTGAAGCCGGCGGGACGCAGGGAGCGGTGCACGATGCGCAGGGCCGCGTCGAAGTCCGGGTCGGCGGTCAGGCCCTCGGCGGCGGCTCTCAGCGCGGCGACGTACTCATCCTGCTGCGGTTCGGTGAACTCCCCCGACGGTCCGGAGACGCTGATCGCCGCCAGGCACTCGCCGCCGATCAGGAGCGGCACGGCGACGCAGCGCAGCCCGGCGCTGCGCTCGTTGTCGTCGAGCGCGTATCCGCGCTCACGCGTCATCGTCAGTTCTTCGGCCAGCTCGGCCAGCGTCGTGGTCGTCGCCTCGGTGAACGCCGGGAACGGCTCGTCGGGCGTGGAGGCGGGCAGTTGTTCCGGGTCGATGTAGGACAGCAGCACCTTGCCCAGCCCGGTGCAGTACGCGTGGTCGCGCGTGCCCGGCGGCGCCATGAACCGCAGCGGACGGTCCGGCTCGGTCACGCAGATGTGCAGCACCTGCGCGCCGTCCAGCACGCCGAGGTTGGCGGTCTGACCGGTCTTGTCCGCCACCGGCCGCAGGTACCGCCCGGCGACCTCGGACAGGTCCAGCGACGAGACGTACGCCGTCGCGAGCCGCTGCACCTTGTGTCCCAGCCGGTACGAGGGCCGGTCGTCGACGCGCACGGCGTACTCCAGCTCGCACAGCACGCTCAGCAGGCGTACCAGGGTGCTCTTGGGCAGCGCGGTCGACTCGCTGAAGTCGCCGAGCGTGGGCGGCTCGGGGCGCATGGCCATCTGTTCGAGCAGTGCGAGGCCGCGGGCCAGCGCGTTGGCGTGGTAGTTCGCCGACGCGGGACGCGCTTCGTCGATCGGCGCCTGCTTGCGGCGCGATGTTGCGGCCACCTGAATTGCCTCCTGCACGGGCGGTTCGGGTCTCAGAGTCGTAGGGGACGAGCGGTCAGGAGACCGCCGCGACGTCATTCTCCGGGAAATGACAGGCGCTGGCGTGCCCATCGCCCGTACGGCCGGTCAGCGCGGGCGTCTCGGTGGCGCAGATGTCCTGTGCCTTCCAGCATCGGGTACGGAACCGGCACCCCGAGGGCGGGTCGCTCGGGTCGGGGACGTCGCCGGTCAGCGTGATCCGCTCGCGTTCGCCGCGCAGCTCCGGGTCGGGCACGGGGATGGCGGACAGCAGCGCACGCGTGTACGGGTGGCGCGGCGCGGTGAACACCTGGTCGCGGGTGCCGATCTCCACGACCGTGCCGAGGTACATCACCGCGATCCGGTGCGAGATGTGCCGCACGATCGACAGGTCGTGGGAGATGAAGACGTACGCGAGGCCGAGCGTCTGCTGGAGGCGGCGCATCTGGTTGACCACCTGGGCGCGGATCGACACGTCCAGGGCGCTGACCGGTTCGTCCAGCACGAGCAGCTTGGGGTCCAGCGCGAGCGCGCGGGCCAGGCCGACGCGTTGCCGCTGGCCGCCGGAGAACTCATGGGCGTAGCGGTTCTCGTACTGCGCCGACAGGCCGACCAGGTCGAGCAGTTCCCGCACCCGGGCCGCGCCGCCGTCGCGGTAGCGGCCGTGCACCCGCAGCGGTTCGGCGACGATGTCGTGCACGGTCATCCGCGGCGACAGGGAGGAGTGCGGGTCCTGGAACATGATCTGGATCTCGCGGCGCAGCTCGCGCAGCCGGCCGCCGCGGGCCGCGGTCAGATCCTCGCCCCGGTAGAGGATCCGGCCGCCGGTCGGCTCCAGCAGGCGTACGATCATCCGGCCCGTCGTGGACTTGCCACAGCCGGACTCCCCGACCACGCTCAGCGTCTCGCCCGCGTTCAGGGAGAAGCTGACGCCGTCGACGGCGCGGATGTCGCCCTGGTGCCGGCGCAGCACCCCGCCCCGGATCGGGAAGTACTTGCGCAGGTCCTCGACCCGCAGCAGCTCCGACGTCGTCACCCGGCCTCCTCTCCGGCCGCGTACAGGGCGAGGCCCTCGTCCAGTTCGTCCGCGTAGTGGCACGCGCTGCGCCGGCCGTCGCCGAGGTCGTACGGCTCGGGCCGGTCGGTGCGGCACCGCTCGCGCGCCATCGGGCAGCGCGGATGGAACGCGCACCCGCCCGGCGGATCGATCATGTTGGGCGGGCTGCCCGGGATGGACACCAGATCACCGTCCAGGTCCGCGCGCGGCACGCTCGACAGCAGCCCCGCGGTGTACGGGTGCCGCGGCCGGGCGAACAGCGAGCGGACGTCGGCCTCCTCCACGATCCGCCCGGCGTACATCACGATCACCCGGTCGGCCAGCTCCGCCACGACGCCGAGGTCGTGGGTGATGAGGATGGTGGCCGCCCCGGTGTCGCGCTGCGCGGTGCGCAACAGTTCGAGCACCTGGGCCTGGATCGTGACGTCGAGCGCGGTGGTCGGCTCATCGGCGATGAGCAGGTCCGGGTCGTTGGCGATGGCCATGGCGATCATCGCGCGCTGGCGCATGCCGCCGGAGAACTCGTGCGGGTACTGCCCGTACCGCCGTTCGGCCTCGGGCACGCCGACCTTGCGCAGCAGCGTGACGACCCGGGAGCGCGCGTCGTCCGCGCCGAGGTCGTGGTCGTGCAGCCGCAGCGCCTCGGCGATCTGACGGCCGACCGTCATGACCGGGTTCAGCGCGGTCATCGGGTCCTGGAAGATCATCGCGATCTCGCCGCCACGGATCTCGCGGAGCCGCTCGCCGCTCGCCGCGCGCAGGTCCTCGCCGCGCAGCAGGATCCGGCCCTCGCGGATGACGCCGGGCGGGGTGCGGACCAGGCCGAGGACCGACATGGCGGTCACGCTCTTGCCCGAGCCCGACTCACCGACCACGGCGACGATCTCGCCGGCGCGTACGGCGAGGCTCACACCGTCGACGGCGTGCACGACACCGTCGTCGGTGGCGAAGTCCACGACGAGGTTCTCGATCGACAGGAGCGGGGGCTCGCTCGTTCCCTCGCTTCGCTCGGTCATGAGCCCTCCTTCGTCGGGAGGAGTGACCACGGGGGCCGCGTCTTCGATTCCCTCACTGCGTTCGGTCATGAGCCCTCCTTCGTCGGGAGGAGTGACCACGGGGGCCGCGTCTTCGATTCCCTCGCTTCGCTCGGTCATGGCCCTCCTTCTCACGTGTGCCGGGGGTCGACGGCGTCGCGCAGGCCGTCGCCGATGAAGTTCACCGCGAGAACCGTCGCGGCGACCGCCAGTCCCGGCGGCAGCCACAGCCACGGCATGGTCGAGATGACCGTCAGGCTCTGCGCGTCGGTGAGCATGTTCCCCCAGCTCGCGGCGGGCGGCTGAACGCCGAGGCCGAGGAAGGACATGGTGGCCTCCAGACCGATCGCCTGGGCCACCGCGAGGGTGGCGACCACGCTCACCGGAGGGAGCGCGGCGGGCACGATGTGGCGGCGGATCAGCCACAGCGGCCCGGCGCCCGCGGCGCGCGCGGCCTGGACGTACTCCTGCTCGCGCACCGCCAGGGTCACGCCGCGGACCAGCCGCCCGCACTGGGGCCACTGGAACAGGCCGATGGCGATGACCATCGCGGTGACGCTCGGCCCGATGACGCCCGCGATCACCACCATGACCACCAGAGAGGGGAAGGACATGAACACGTCGGCGAGCCGCATCGCGGTCTGGTCCACCCAGCCGCCGAGCAGGCCGGACAGGCTGCCCACCACGGTGCCGACGACGACCGCGAGCAGCGCGGCGGCCACGCCCACGCCGAGCGAGACCCGGCCGGCGAACAGCAGGCGCGCCAGCACGTCACGCCCGGTGGCGTCGGTGCCGAGCCAGTGGTCGCCCGACGGCCCGGCGCGGGTCGCGAACAGGTCGGTGGTGTTCGGGTCGTGGCCGGCGATCTGACGGGCGAACACCGCCGCGAGCACGATCAGCAGCAGCACGACGGCGCTGACCACGGCCATCCGGTGCCGCAGGAACCGGCGCAGGGCCCGGCGGCCGGGTGAGCGGCGTGCGGCCTCGGGCGCGAGCACCGCGGGCTCGATCACGCTCAATTCAGCCTCACCCTCGGGTCGACCAGCGTGTACAGTACGTCGGCGAGCAGGCTCGAGATCAGCACGAGCACCGCGATGATCAACGCGAACCCGATGATCACCGAGTAGTCGTGCCGCCCGACCGAGCTGACCGCGAGCTGGCCCATGCCGGGCCAGGCGAAGACCTGCTCGATGACGACCGCGCCGGCGAGCTGCTGCGGCAGGTTCGCGGCGATGTAGGTGAGCACCGGGATCAGCGAGTTGCGCAGTGTGTGCCGCACCACGACCCGGCGCCGGGTCGCGCCCTTGGCCTCGGCGGTCCGCACGTAGTCCGCGCCCAGCTCGGTGATCATGCTGCTGCGGACGTAGCGCATGTACGGCCCGGAGTTGGCGAAGCCGAGGATCACCGCCGGCAGGATCAGGTGCTGGAGCGAGTCGACGAGGCTCGGCGCGCTCGGGTCCGAGATGCCGGACGAGGGAAGGATCGGGAACTTCACCGTGAAGACGTAGATGGCGATCAGCGCGATGAAGAAGGCGGGGATCGACACCGAGCCGAGGCTGACCACGGTGGCCGCGTAGTCCACCCGGGTGTTGCGCCGCAGCGCGGCGACGATGCCCAGCGGGAACGCGATCACCAGCGACAGCAGCAGGCCCGTGCCCATCAGCTCGATCGTCGGGCCGAACCGCTCACCGAGCAGCGAGGTCACCGAACGCCCGTTGACCAGGGAGTACCCGAAGTCGCCGTGCAACGCGCCGGTCAGCCAGTGCCAGTACTGCACGACCAGCGGCTGGTCCAGGCCCAGCTCGTGCCGCTTGGCGGCGATGAAGGCCGCGCTGCCGGCGTTGAGCTGGTCCGGCGGCACCATCATCGCGATCGGGTCGCCCGGCGCCTTGTGCACCAGCCAGAAGATCACGACGGTGATGAGGAAGAAGACCAGAACGTTGATCAGCAGTCGCCGGATGATGTAGGCGCCCATCGTCCTCCCCTCGTGCGTACGGTCCGGCCGGCCGGGCCGCGCGGCGTCGTCGGCGCGCGGCCCGTCTCGGCGGACAGGAATGCCGGGGTCACAGAGACCAGCCGGCCGGGTTCCAGAAGGGGCTGTCCTGCGAACCGGCCGCCTGGAATCCCTTGATCCGCTTGTTCACCGCCCACAGACCCGTCGGGTCGTAGAGCCACATCAGGTCGGCCTGGGCGTTCTCCTCCAGCACGGCCTGGTCGTACAGCGCCTTGCGCTGTCCGTCGTCGGCGGTGCCGTTGGCCTTGGCCATCTGCTCGTCCAGCTTCTTGTCGCAGAACCAGACGATGTTGCCGCCCTTGGGGAACTGCTGGTCGCAGGCGGTGATCACGTTGACGTTCCAGGAGTCGACCGCGTAGTTGCCGCCGCCGTAGAGCGTCATGTCGTAGGACTTCTTGGCGTAGGTCGTCGGGATCTCCGCCGCCTGGGCCTGCTTGAGCTTGACCTTCACGCCGACCGCGCCGAGCTGGCTCTGCACGATGGTGGTGGTCGCGTCCCGGTCGCGCTGGCCGGGCACCCACTGGAGCTCGACCGTGCGGTTCGAGTCCCAGCCGGCCGCCTGGAGCAGCGACTTGGCCTTCTGCGGGTCGTAGGCGTACTCGTTGATCCCGGCCGGGGTGTTGCCGGCGAAGAAGTCGGAGTTCTGCACGGTCGCCTTGCCGCCGAGGACCTTGGCGACGAGTGCCTTGCGGTCGATGGCGTACAGGAAGGCCTGCCGCACCCGTACGTCCTTGAAGTAGGACTTGCTCTGGTTGAGCGCGATGCGGACGAATCCGGCGCCGGCCTTCTCCTGGACGGCGATGTTCTTGAAGCCCTGCACGGTCTTGAGGTCGGCCGGGGAGAAGGACGCGATGTCCATGCCGCCGTTGCCGAGCTGGGCGGTGGCGACGTCGGACGTCATCGGCTTGAGGTAGACGTCCTTGATCTTCGCCGGCGAGGGGTAGCTCGGGTTGGCGGTGACGTGGACGTACTGGTTGGTCTTGTAGTCCACGAACTTGTACGGCCCGAGCGTGACGTTCGGGGCGCGGAAGTAGGGGTTCTTGGCGACCTGGGCGACCGGCACGTCCCCGAGGACGTGCTTGGGCAGGACGTACGCGACGCTGATCTGCGCGAGCAGTCCGATGTCGGGCTTGGCCGCCTTGATGACGAAGGTGTGGTCGTCCGGGGCGCTGAAGCCGGAGATGGTCTTGGCCTTGCCGGAGACGAAGTCGCTGACGCCCTCGACGGCGGCGAAGCTGCCGGCCGTCGCGCTGGTGCTCTTCGGGTCGGCCAGCAGGCGGTAGCTGAACAGCACGTCCTGCGCGGTGAACGGCTGCCCGTCGCTCCACTTCAGCCCCTGGCGCAGGTGGAAGGTGAAGGTCTTGGCGTCGGAGGAGACGTCGTAGCTCTGCGCGAGCTGCGGCTGGAGCTTGTAGTTCGGGTCGACGGCCAGCAGTCCCTGGTCGAGGAACGACATGACCTGGTTGTCCGGGCCGTTGGAGGGGGCCAGCGGGCTGAAGATCCCGGCCGGTTCCTGATAGAGGTAAACGTTGATAGCGCTCTTACCGGAGGCGCTGCCGGAGGCGGAGTCCGGTGCCGGGCCGGTGCAGGCGGCGGCCGACACGGCCGCGAGAACGGCGGCGCCGAGAGCGCCGTGTTTGAACCGTCTTGCCATCGCAACCTCGCAAAGTCGGTCTGGTTTTCAGGGGAACCGGGGGGATCCGCACCGACATGGAACGAAATTTCACGTACACAATGGAGGTGTGGAGTCCCCCACGTCAAGGGGGCATCGTGGCCGATCAGCGGGTCGTGTCGCCGATCCGCCGGCGAAAGGGCGCCGTCAGCCGGCCGGCGGCACCCAGTAGGAGTACAGATCCGTGCCGGTGAGGTGGAAGCGGAACCGCACCTGACGGCCGGACAGCGACGCGAGCGACCGGCCGCCCTTCCACCGCACCGTCGCGGCGTACTGGTCGCCCGTGACCGGGATCGCGTCCTTCGCGGCGTAACCGGGGACGGGAGTGTCGTCCGCGGCGTCGAGCACCTCCACGGTCAGCGACCCGCGGGAGTGGACGACCGCGTTCACCTTGAGCGCGTCGCCGTGGAAGACGACCGGCTTGGTGGTCAGCTCCCCCGGCTCGCCGGCGCCCGGCGTCGAGGCGTTGGTGAGGGAGACGAAGCCGTCGCGCCGCCAGGTGGCCATGCCGGTCTGCCCGACATAGGTGTCGGGGTTCGGCGCGGTCTGGTCCTGCCCGCCGTGTCCGGCGTTGAAGGCGCCGTAGTACATGGTGACCGTCCTGTCGCTCACCAGCGCGTTGGAGGAGGTGTACAGCGCGCCGTCGTCCCAGGCCCCGGGGTCACCGGGCCGGATGACCGGGTCGCGTACCGGACGGCTCCAGTCGGTCAGGTCACGCGATGAGGCGACCTGTGGCAGCACCGGCCCGGCGCCGGCCGACGCCTGCGAACCGGTGACGTAGTCGGTGGTCAGGAACACCCACGGGATGCCGACGTACGTGCTCTCGTACGGCAGCACCGGCATGCCGTAGATCTGCCCTTCCAGCCCGTTCAGCGCCTCGGCCGCGCCGTCGTCGGCGTGGTCGCCGGCCACCGCGAGCTGCGGTGTGCTCCAGGTGAGGAAGTCCTTGCTCGTCGAGACGAACGCCGCCCGGTCGTAGATGCCGGGCGTGCGCGAGGTGAACATCCGCTTCTTGATGGTGGCGATGTACCGCTTCGTACGCGGATCCCAGGTCACCTGCGACACGTCGCCGTCGAGCAGCGCGGGCGTGTCCTCCCCCGGCGTCCAGTCGTAGCCGTCCTTGGAGAAGTACACGTAGTAGCCGAGCGTCTGGTTGACCACGCCGGAGTGGAACTGCATCAGCGCGAAGCGGCGCTCCGGGGCCGCGTCGGGGTTGTAGGCGATGGTGCCACCGCCAGCGATGACGATGTTGGTCTTGGACGCGGGGATGTCCTTGTAGCCGACGCTCCCCCGGCCCAGCGGCTTGGTCCACGTCCTGCCGTCGCGGCTCTCGGCGTAACACAGGTAGTAGCCGGGCGCGACGTCGTTGTTGCAGTCGTACCAGAGCCGGTAGACGCCTCCGATCTTGAACACCGAGCCGTAGGTGTAGGCCGACGACTCCCACGGATGGTCGGGGCGAATGACCGGCTCGGGCAGCTTCCTCGCCGGATGCACCACCCGGCCGACGTCCTTGGAGGAGGCGATCCGGTAGTCGTCGAGGAACAGCTCGCGCGCCGAGCCGAGGTTCGGGTCGTACGCCGGTGCCGCCTCGGCGAGGTTCACCTCGTCCCAGTAGGACACGCCCTCGTCGCCGGCGGCGATGCGGACGGTCACGTTCGCGGTGCCGGCCGGCGCGACGCCGGAGACGGTGACGGTCCGCCAGTCCGTGCTCGACTCCGGGGCGGCCGCGTGGTCGCCCAGGTCGGTGCCGTCGAACCCGGTGAAGTCGAGCGAGAGCGCGGCCGGTTCGCCGCTCTTGCCCTTGACCTTGGCGGACACCCGGTACTCCCGGCCGGCCGCGGCGACGATCCGGTCGCTGGAGACGGTGACCGCCGTGCCCCTGGCGCTGACCTCCAGAGAGCCGAGGCCGGCGGTGCGATAGGCCGACAGGTTGACGATGTTCGCACCGGACTCGTCACCCTCGACGGCCCAGCCGATCGGATGGCCGGCACGGTCGCCGGCGTCGAAGCCGGAGTTCGGTACGAGGCTCGTCGCCTTGCCGGGGTCGGCGCCGGGAGGCGTCTGGCCGCCCGCCGTGGCGGGCCGGTACGCCACGAACACTCCGAGCGTCACCGTGACCAGCATGACCGGCGCCACCCGCCGCCGTACCGCCGCCCAGCCATCGCGCTGAACCATGAACGACCTCCCGTAGGGCCGGGTCCGAGGCGCTCAGAGTGGTGTGGAATGTCATTCCATGTCAAGACTTCAAACGTTGACATGGAATGTCTTTTCATCCGATGGCGGTGTTCTTCGGGCCGCGGGCGAGGATGTAGACGAACAGGACGCCCATCACGACAACGCCTGCCCACATGGCCTGCTGCCAGCCGTCGACGAAGGACTGCCGTGCGGCGCGCACGAGTTCGTGGGCGTGGGGACCCGCACCGCCGGCCGCCTCGACGGCGTTGGCGACACCTTCCCGTGCGGTCTGCGCGGTGCCCTGCGGAACGCCGTCGAGCCTGCCGTCGATGGAGCCGCGGTACCCGGCGGACACCAGCGCGCCGAGCAGGGCGACACCGAGGGCGGTCCCGAACTCGCGGGTGACGTCGTTGAGCGCGGAGGCGACGCCCTGGCGCTCGCGCGGCAGGGAACCGGTGATGGCCTCGGTGGACGGGGTCATGGACAGGCCCATGCCGACGCCCATGGCGAGCATGCCGGGCAGGATCGACAGGTATCCGCCGTCGACGGACACGATGCCGGCCATCAGCGCCAAGCCGGCACCGGCCAGCGCGACACCCACGGCCATGGTGGCGCGGGAGCCGATGCGCGCGGCCGACTTGGGGGCCAGGCCGGAGGTCATCATCATCGCCACGGCCATGGGCATCAGCGCGAGCGTGGACAGCAGGCCCGACCAGCCCAGCACGGCCTGGAAGAACGGGAAGAGGACAACGAAGATCCCTGCCTGGACGCCGAAGACGGTCAGCAGCGTGATCGACCCGCCGGCCAGACCGCGCTCGCGGAACAGGCGCACGTCCAGCAGGGAGGCGTCCCGGCGACGCAGCTCCCAGGCCACGAAGCAGACGGCGGCGCTGAGACCGGCGGCGAGGCTGATCAGGGTGGCGGGGGCGGTCCAACCGCGTTCGGGGCCTTCCTGGAGGACGAAGATGAGGCCGACGACGGCAACGACGGAAGTCACCGCGCCGACGGTGTCGAAGGAGTGGCCGGAGCGCTCGCGGGAGTTGGGCACCGCGCGCATGGCCATGGCGAGCGCGACGGCGACCAGCGCGACGGGCAGGATGAACAGGCAGCGCCAGCTGGCGACGTCCACGAGTGCGGCGGACAGGAACATGCCCAGGATGCCGCCGCCTCCGGCGACGCCGGTCCACACGCCGATCGCCTTGCCGCGTTCCTCCTCGGGGAAGGTCGAGGTGATCACAGCGAGGGTGATGGGCATGATCATCGCCGCGCTGATGCCGCTGAGCAGGCGCGCGGCGAGCATGACTCCGGCCGACGGGGCGAGTCCGGCCATCGCGCCGGCGACGCCGAAGACGACCAGGCCGGTGAGCAGCATGGGCTTGCGGCCCAGGCGGTCACCGATGGCGCCGAGCGGCAGCAGCAGCGCGGCCAGGGTGAGCGTGTAGATGTTGATGATCCACAGGATCGTGGTCTGTGAGGCGCCGAACTCGACGGCCAGGTCGGGCTGCGCGACGTTCAGCCCGGACACCGAGGCGATGACCGCCATCAACGCGACACAGACCGCGATCAGGATGGTGCGCAGCTGACGCGCATCCGGCACACCGCCGGCGTCGGCTGCCGCTGGAGCGAACTGGTTCGTACTCATGGTTCCTCTCAAGAAGGGCATGCGGAGAGCGACGCCGGACCCATGTCCCGTCGCAGAGTCCGGCGGCCACCGGCACCCGGCACGCGGTCACCGTCTGGCCGTCGGCCAGGGTGACGGTGAAGCGCGGGTCTCCGCCGGCGGACGGGGCGGCGGGCTCGGCCGAGGTGACCGCGCCGACGATGACCAGGCTCCCGGCTCAGACCTGCGGCACCGCCGCCGATCAGCACGGCGTCCACGGTCTCGCTCGCTCGCGTACGCGGCAGTGGTGGCAGCCATGGCCGTGCCCCCTTCGCTCGTGCTCGGACCCCGGTGGTGTCGGGCTTCGGTACACGACGCTAGCCGCGTCTTGCGATAGGGGCATACAGTGTTGCGTATGACGCAAGATGATGGCGAGCTGGACAGCCTCGTACGCAAACGCATCCGTGCTCTGCGGGTGGCACAGGGCTGGTCGCTCGAGGAACTGGCCACCCGCGCCAGGGTCAGCCAGTCCACGCTCTCCCGCATCGAGAACGGCCGGCGCCGCCTCGCACTGGACCAGCTGGTCACCCTCGCACGCGCCCTGGACACCTCCCTGGACCAGCTGGTGGAGACCGCCTCCGACGACGTCATCATCAGCCCGATGATCGACGGCGCGCACGGGCTGATGCGCTGGCCCGTCAGGAGCGACCCCGGCCTGAGCGTCGTGCGTCAGCGGATGACCGAGCCACCCCCGGACAACCCCGCACGCATGCGCGCCCATCCGGGCCACGAATGGCTCGTCGTCCTGTCCGGCACCGCGGTCCTTCTCCTGGGCCACCGGCGCTTTCGTGTCGAGACCAACCAGGCCGCGGAGTTCCCCACGATGCTGCCGCACGCCATCGGCGCGGACGGCGGCCCCTGCGAGATCCTGGGCATCTTCGACCGCGACGCCCGCCGCGGCCACCAGCGCGCCGCCGGCGAACGCGAATCAGAGGGCTCCTCCACGTGACCGCCCGCCCCGCCGGGGAGGACGTTTTGCGCGTCCGGCATCCCGTACGGCCATCTCCTTGCGGATCCGGGAAGCGATCGCGTCATCCGCGCGTCATCGCCTTAGCGTGAGGTCATGACCCACGTGCATCCGCGCATCTCCCCTGACGGCCACCAGCACGACACCGACGGCCAGGCGGAGATCCTCGACCTGGACGCGGAGGTCCTGGCCGAGCACACCCTCGCCATCGCCCAGTGGCTGCCCGTCCGGAAATCTCCCGGCCAGATCGTGGATCTGGGGTGCGGCACGGGGGCGGGCACCTTCGCGCTCCTCGAGCGTTTCCCCGAAGCCCACGTCACAGCGGTCGACGCCTCATCCGGGCACCTGCAGCGCCTGCGGGAGAAGGCGCGCGCCCGAGGCGTTGAGGAGCGGGTACGTACCGTGCAGGCCGATCTCGACGAGCCCGACTGGCCCGATCTCGGCACGCCGGACCTGGTGTGGGCGTCGGCCTCGATGCACCACATGGCCCATCCCGACCGCGCCCTGCGCATCGTTCATGACCTGCTCGCCCCGGGCGGCCTTTTCGCGGTGGTGGAGCTGTCCGGCTTCCCCCGCTTCCTCCCCGAAGACGCCCCAGCGGACCGGCCCGGCCTGGAGGAGCGCTGCCATGAGGCGAGCGACCGCTTCCACGCCGAACACGTCCCCCACCGCGGCGCCGACTGGGGGCCGAAGCTGGCCGAGGCCGGCTTCACCGTCGAGGGTGAGCGCACCATCACCGTGAACATCGAAAGCCCCCACGGCGAGGCCGTCGGCGCCTACGCCCTCGGCAGCCTGCAGCGCATGCGCCGCAGCGTCGCCGACGCCCTCTCGACCGAGGACCTGGCCGCACTCGACCGGCTGCTCGACACCCACGGCCCGCACAGCATCCTGCGCCGCGAAGACCTGGTGGTGCGCACCGAACGCACCGTCTGGGCCGCGCGCCGCACCGACTGAACCCCGCACCACCGCAGACGCACGCCCGGCACGCTCGCGCCGCTCGGCGCCATCCGCCCCGGGCTGCGGTGGGTTCGTCTCGCGGGCCGGGTTCGGCGACCGCCTTGGGTGGCGGCCAGGCCGGTGCGGGCCTGGCCGCGTTCGGCGATCAAGCGCTCGGTGTCCTGCCGCGCGGCTTGGACGTCGCGTTCGCCTGGACGCTCGGTTCCTTGCTCGGTGCGCGTGAGACGGGCGGAGGGATTCCGCGCTCCTTGATCTCTGTCACCCGGCGTTCGGCATCGCCGGCCGCGCCGGGCGGCGAGTCGGCGGCCTGCTGGGTCTGAGTGGCCTCCCGTACGGCCGTGAAGGCTTCCGTCGGCGCTCGTCACGCGAGTGAATGATAAGAGTCATTCTCATCTACTCTCATCAGCACGGCATTGTTAAGTTTCGCTTTTCTCCTTACGAGTTTCGAGTATCGCTCAACAGAACCTGATAGCTTCTCGATCATGGCTGATGCCGAAGCGAACACCGAGGAACCCGCAGCCGCGCTCAGTGCCGGTGAGCCGCAGCCGGCGGACGGTGAGGGCGAGGGACCCGCTCCGTACGGGCGGTGTCAGGTCTGCCGGGTTCCGCTTCCGGAGCCGGTCCGACGCGCCGACGGCCGGTACAAGGGCGGACGGCGGCGTCTCTACTGCCCGCCGCCCAAGGACTGCAAGGAACGGGCGCAGTCCATGCGTGAGGCGCGGGTCGCCGAGGCGCTCGGTGATCCGCTGCGGATGGTGACGGCCGTGGCGGAGGAGGCCGTTCCCGTGATGGCCGAGGTCCAGGCGATGCTGGCCAGGGCGATCGAGGGGTTCGCGGCGATCACCGACGTCACCAGCGTCCAGGTCGCCGAGGTGAAGGCCGACGCCGAGGCGGCCCGGCAGGAGGCCGAAGCGGCACGTCGTCAGGCGGACCAGGCCGAGGACCGGGCGTCCCAGGCGGCCGCCCGTGGCGAGCAGGACCGCAGGGCCCGCGCCGAGGCCGAGGCGCAGACCGCTCAGGCCCGGGCCGAGGCGGCCGAGACCAGGCAGCGGGCCGCCGAGACCGTCGCCGCGCATCAGCAGGCCAGCGAACACGCCGAGCGCGCCGCCACGCTCGCGCGTCAGGCCGAGCAGTCCCTGGCCGCACGCCTGGAAGCGGCCACCGAACGGCTGGAGGAGGAACGGCGCGACCGGGAGCGCCTCGCCGCCGAACTCGCGCACTGCCGGGCCGACCTCGCCGCGGCACAGGCCGAACTCACCGCGGCGCACACCGCGACCGAGACCGCCCGAGCCGACGCACGCGCCGCCAGGCAGCGGGCCGAGACCGCCGAACAGCAGGCGGCGGAGGCACAGCGGACCGCCGCGGCGAATGCCGCGGTCGGCGACCGCGCCGAGCGGTCCGTACGGGAACTCACCCAGAAGCTGGAGGACCAGCGGCGCGAGACCGAACAGGCGCGCGCCGACCTGTACCGGGTGACGGCCGAGGTCGACGGGCTCCGCCACGATCGCGGCGCGGCCCGGGCCGAGGCCGACCGGCAGCGCGAACGCGCCGCTCAGGCAGAGGCGCACCTGCAGGCCGCGCGTGAGGAACTGGCGGCCCGCGACCGGCCGCCGGAAGGCGCCCCGCCGGAGGGACCGGACGTCACGTGACCGGCACCGGCGTACTCGGCGGGGATCGATGAGCGAGCCGAACACCGGCTGGACGGAGCACACCGTCGTACGGGACGGCGTCCGGCTGGTCGCGCGTGACCACGGAGGCGCCGGGCGTCCCGTCCTGTTCCTGCACGGGCTCGCCGGGTACGGCGGCGAATGGGACGCCACGGTCGCCGGGATGCGCGACCGGCACCGCGTGCTGACCCTCGACCAGCGCGGGCATGGTGCCAGCGAACGCCGTCCGCTCGACGGCGACATGTCCCGGTCGGCGTACGTGGCGGACGTCATCGAGATCATCACCGCGCTGCGCCTGGAGAAGGTCGCCCTGGTCGGGCAGTCCCTCGGCGGGAACACCGCGATGCTGGTCGCCGCCGCCCGCCCCGACCTCGTACGGGCGCTGGTGATGGTCGAGGCGGGTGCCCGGGGCGTCGACCCGCGCGAAGTGGACCGGATCGGCGCCTGGCTCGCCGGCTGGCCCGTGCCGTTCGCCTCGCTCGACGCCGCGGCGCAGTTCTTCGGCGGCGGCCCGGCCGGAGCGGGCTGGGCCGCCGGGCTGGAGCTACGGGGCGACGGCTGGTGGCCCCGGTTCGAGGCCGGGCTGATGGTGCGGTCCCTGGCCGGCCTGGTCCGCCCGTCCTTCTGGCCCGAGTGGCGGCGGGTGGCCTGTCCGGCGCTCGTCGTCCTCGGTCAGTCCGGCATCATCTCCCCCGACGAGCAGCGCGAGATGGCTCTGGCGCGGCCGGACACCGTGATGGTGGCCGTCCCGCGCGCCGGGCACGACGTCCACCTCGACGCCCCCGAAGCGCTGCGGGCCGTGCTCGCCGGGTTCCTCGACCGAGAGCGGTGAGTCAGCGGCGGGTGCGGGCGAGGACGAGCAGCACCACCACGCACAGCGCGGCGGTGACGCCCGCGAAGTACCGTACGGCGGCGAGAAGCCCGACGGCGGTGGCGAGGAACCCGACGCCGACGACCGGTACGCCGACGCCGAGGTAGAGCACCACGTAGAAGCTGGACAGCACGTCGGCCTGGCGGCCGGGAGGAGCCGCCTGGTTCACCGCGGTGAGGCCGCCGAGGAACACCAGGCCCTGACCGAGACCGGCGAACACGGTCGCGACGAGCAGCAGCGCCAGTGAGGACACGGTGCCGGCGACGGCGAGCAGCACCAGCCCCGCGGCGAGCAGCGGAAGTCCGGCCGACTCCAGCCGTCGCGCCGCCCGGCCGTAGCCGGTGAGCTGGGCGAGCGCGGAGCAGGCCAGCATCAGTGCCACGGCCGCACCGCCCAGCAGGAGGTTTCCGCTGCCGGAGAGCGCGGCGACATACGGCGGCACGAGGGTGAGGAACAGCCCGATCACGGCGAAGGCCAGGAGGCTCGCCGTCCCGCTGGTCGCGAACACCGTCCGCATCGAGGCGGGGATCTGCGGCCGGCGCGGAACCCAGCGGGCGTGGGTGCGCCTCGCCGGCAGCGTGGCGATCGCCGCCCAGGCCGGCACGAGCAACACGAGCTCCACCGCGAACGGCAGCACGTGCGGCGCCGGCGCGTACTGGGCGAGCAGCCCGGCCAGCACCGGCCCGAGTCCGAGCCCGCCGGCGGTGGCCACGGTGGCCACCAGGGCCGCCCGGCGGCGGTCTCCCCCGGGTTCGAGTTCGGTCAGCGTCGCGGTCAGCGGACCCGAGGCCGCGCCGAGCGCGGCACCCTGCAGGATCCGGGCCGCGAACAGCCATGCCGTGCCTTCCGCCAGCGCGAACACCAGCGAGCCGAGGGCGGCCAGGGCCACCGCCGGCACCAGTACGGCCCGGCGCCCCACCGCGTCCGACAGCGGGCCCGCCACGAGCAGTGAGGGGATCAGGACGGCCGCGTACGCGGCGAAGATCAGCGTGACGACCAGCGACGAGAAGCCGAACTCCACCGCGTAGCCGCGGTAGAGCGGCGTCGGCAGGTTCGTGCCGGTCAGCAGGATCAGCAGCGCGTAGGCGACGGCCCAGAACCGCCATCGCCCGGGCCGGGGGTCCGGGTCCGGCGAGCGGTGGTCGCGCCCGGGCGTCCGGCGCGCGGCGGTGAGGTGGAACGGCATTCGCGACTCCCATCATGTTCGGGAATCGCGAACATAGCAGATGTTCGGGTTCGCCGAACATGGCGGCTATGATGGATGCCATGGCCAGCCGGACCGCGACCGAACTCCTGCATCCCGATCGTGCCCAGCTGCGGTTCACCACCGTGCTGGCGGCTCTCGGCGACCCCGTCCGGCTGGCGATCGTGGCCCGGCTCGCCGACGTCGAACCGGACGGCGAGCTCGCGTGCACGACGTTCGCGCTGCCGGTCAGCAAGTCCACGCAGAGCGGCCACTTCAAGACCCTGCGCGAGGCCGGCGTGATCCGCCAGCGGGACGAGGGCACACGCCGGCTCAACCGGCTCCGCCGCGACGACCTCGACGCCCGGTTCCCCGGCCTGCTCGACCTCGCCATCCCCCAGGGGCGGCAGGTCATCGCCGGCTGGTGACCGACCGGCACCGCGCCGGGATTAGGCTGCGAACGATCGGCTGAGTCACCACGGGGGATCCGCCTTGCCCGAGCAACGAGAGCTGCGCGCCGACTGCGCGAACTGTTTCGCGCTGTGCTGCGTCGCACCGGCGTTCGCGGCGTCGGTGGACTTCGCGATCGACAAGGACGCCGGACGGCCCTGCCCGAACCTGCGCGCCGACTTCCGCTGCGGCATCCACGCGGACCTGCGGGACAAGGGCTTTCGTGGCTGCACCGTCTACGACTGTTTCGGCGCGGGCCAGCAGGTCTCCCAGCACACCTTCGGCGGCCGCGACTGGCGCGCCGACCCGGACACCGCGCGGCGGATGTTCGCGGTCTTCCCGATCATGCGGGACCTGCACGAGCTGCTGTGGTACCTGACCGAGGCGCTGGCACTGCCCCCGGCGCGTCCGCTGGCCGACCGGCTCGGCCGTACGCGCCGGGAGATCGAGCGTCTCGCCGAGGGCGACCCCGACGACCTGCTGAAGATCGACGTCGACGCGTGGCGGCGCGAGGCCAACGCGTTGCTGTCGCGCGCCAGTGAGCTGGCCCGCGCCGGGACGCCCGGACGCGACCACCGCGGCGCCGACCTGATGGGCCGGAACCTCAGCGGACGCGACCTACGCGGCGCGAACCTGCGCGGCGCCCTGCTCATCGGCGCGAACCTGAAGGACGCCGACCTGGCGGGCGCCGACCTCACCGGAGCCGACCTGCGCGACGCCGACGTACGCGGCGCCGATCTCGGCACGAGCCTGTTCCTCACCCAGGCCCAGCTGGACGCCGCGAAGGGCGACGCCGGCACGCGCCTGCCGGCCACCCGGGTACGCCCCGCGCACTGGCCCGGCGCCCGCGTCCCCTAGACGAGTGATTCCCGGTGGTGCGTCACGCGCCGGAGGCGGGGGTAGCCGATGGCGGGCTTCTTCTGAGAGGAGAAATTTTTCCTGTCAGAAGAACACCTTGAGAGGAACACCCGCCTCCCGCCCGGTCCGACACCCCCGCCCCGCCCCCACCACTGACACCCTCGGAATCACTCATCTAGTCGGCGACGGCCTTGGCCAGATACTCCGCCTGTGCGGTCAGTTCGCGCTCGGCGACCGTCAGCGGGAACGACAGGAACCCGTGGGGGGCCTCGGCGATCACTTCCAGCGCCGTCTCGTTGCCCGCCGCGCGCCAGCGCGACTCCATGAACAGCGTGTCGTCCAGCAGCGGGTCGCGCGTGCCGACCACGAAACGGGCCGGCGGCAGGCCGCTCAGGTCCGCGTACAGCGGGGAGACGTCCGGGGCCCGGCGCGCCTCGGCGTCGGTGCCCGGCAGGAACTGGTCGTAGAACCAGGCCATGACCGGCGTGGACAGGGCGAGGTTCAGCTCGCCCCACAGCCGCTGGCTGGGCGTCATCGACAGGTCGAAGGCCCCGAACGTGAGCTGGGCCGCGCGGAATCCCCGCCCGCCGAGACGCAGGAGGGTGACCGTGGCCAGGTGCGCGCCGGCCGATTCGCCGCCGACCGTCAGCCGGTCGGTGCCGAACTCGTTCTGGGCGTTGGCGACCAGCCAGCGCGCCGCGTCCTCGCAGTCGTCCGGGGCGGCCGGGTAGGGGTGCTCCGGCGCGAGCCGGTAGTCGACGCTGACCACGGCCATCTCGGCTGCCTGGGCGAGCCGCCACAGCAGGGCGTCCTGGTCGGAGGCCGAGCCGAACGTCCAGCCTCCGCCGTGGATGTGCAGGTGAACGCCGCGGACGACCGGCGGGACGAACACCCGCAGCGGGATCCGCCCGGCGCGGCCGGGGATCGTGCGGTCCCGGCCCACGTCCAGGCGCACGGGGACCGGGAAGGGGCCCTCGCCGCGGGCGCGCGCCGCACGCGACGCCACGGGGTCGTTCACCTCGTAGTGCGCCGGGAGAGCCGCGAGGGTCTCGGCCAGGGTCTGGTTGAACGCGCGGGTCTCCTCGGCGACGTCCGCGCCGGTCGTGATCAGCATCGTCCCAGCGTGCCGCAGCCCGGCGCGGCCGCGAAAGCCCCAGATCGGCGAAAAACACCTCGCGCTCGGGACGGGCCGGTCACTACGATCGACCGGTGCTGTCTCCGGAGCTCCCGATCAAGACCGAGCGGCTGCTGCTGCGGCGCTACACCGACGACGACCTCGCCGATCTCGCGGCCATCCAGTCCCGCCCCGACGTGACCCGCTACCTGTACTGGGGCCCGCGGGACCTGACCCAGGCGCGCGGATCGCTCGCCATGAAGATCGCCGCGTCCGCGCTGCGCGAGGAGGGCGACAACCTGACGCTCGCCGTGGAGCTGCCCGAGACCGGGAAGATGATCGGCGATGTCCAGCTCTTCTGGATCAGCGAGGCCCACCGGCAGGGCGAGATCGGCTACATCTTCCACCCCGACTACGGCGGGCACGGTTACGCCACCGAGGCCGCCGAGGTGATCCTGCGCCTGGCCTTCGAAGAGCTCGGCCTGCACCGCGTCACCGGCCGCCTCGACGCCCGCAACACCGCCTCCGCCCGCGTGCTCGAACGCCTCGGCATGCGCCGCGAGGCCCACTTGGTGCAGAACGAGCGGGTCAAGGGCGAATGGGTGGACGAGGTGGTGTACGCGATACTCGAGGACGAGTGGCGCGCCCGCCACACCGTCACGACCGGCCCTCGCTGACGCTCCGCTCGAAGTCCAGCAGCCGCCGCTTGCGCTCCAGCCCGCCGCCGTAGCCGGTCAGGTCGCCGTTCGAACCCACGACCCGGTGGCAGGGCACGATGATGCTGATCGGGTTGTGGCCGTTGGCGAAACCGACGGCGCGTGCGGCGGCAGGCCGGCCGAGCCGGTCGGCGAGCTGCCCGTACGACACCGTCTGCCCGTACGGGATCACCTGCAGCGCCTCCCAGACCTGCCGCTGGAACGGCGTGCCGGCCGGGGCGAGGGGCAGGTCGAAGCGGGTGCGCGTCCCGGCGAAGTACTCCTCCAGCTGCCGTGCCGCCTCGGTGAAGGGCACGTCGTCCCGGTCGCCGAAGGTCTCGGGCTCGGGCCGGTACCGCTGCCGGTCCATGTACACGCCGGTGAGGGCGCCGTCGGCGCCGACGAGTGTGAGCGGACCGATGGGACTGTCCACGACGGTGTGGGGCATGGTGTGATCCTGATCGGGTCGAAGGGGTTCAGGCGGGGATCCGGTTGATGGCGTGGTCGCCGGTGGCCCACAGGTGCTGCACCGCGTACGCGCGCCAGGGCCGCCACGCCGCGGAGTGGCGGATCAGCGCCGCCGGGGTGCCGGGCAGGCCGAGGTGCCGGGCGGCGGCGCGTACGCCCAGGTCGGTGGCGGTGAAGGCGTCCGGGTCGCCGAGCGCCCGCATCGCGATCGTCTCGATCGTCCAGGGGCCCAGGCCGGGCAGGTCGCCCAGCCGCACGCGCGCCTCGGCCCAGTCGCTGCCGGGCCCCAGGTCGATCTCGCCCGCGGCGAGCGCCGCCGCCAGGGTCGTCAGCGTCACGCGGCGCGCCCGGGGGAAGGCCAGCGTGGCCGGATCGATCTCCGCCAGCGCCTCGGAGGCGGGGAACAGATGGGTCAGTCCGCCCTCGGTGTCGGTCACCGGGTCGCCGAGCGCGCCGACCAGCCGGCCCGCGTGCGTACGGGCCGCGGCGGTGGACACCTGCTGGCCGATCACGGCGCGGACGGCGAACTCCGCGCCGTCCGCGGTCCGCGGCACCCGCCGCCCGGGGCTCTTGTCCACGTACGGCGCCAGCACCGGGTCGCGGCGCAGCAGATCGTCCACGGCGACGGGATCGGCGTCCAGATCGAGCATCCAGCGGCACCTGCTGATCGCGTTGGCCAGGTCGCGCAGGTCGGTGAGGGCCAGCCGGCAGGTGACGTGTTCCGGGCCCGGCCGCAGCGAGACGATGCCGTGGCCGTGCGGGAGCCGCAGGGTGCGCCGGTACGCCCCGTCGCGCCACTCCTCGACGCCGGGAACGGCGGTCGCGGCCAGGTGACCGAACAGGTTGTCGGGGCACAGCGGCGCACGGTACGGCAGCCGGAGCGTGATCGTGCCGGAGGCCTGGGCGGGCCGGCCGCGGCCGACGCGGTGGCGCAGCTCGGTGGGCGAGAGCGCGAAGACCTCTCGCACCGTGTCGTTGAACGTACGGATGCTGGCGAACCCGGCCGCGAACGCGATGTCGCTCATCGGCAGCGTGCTCGTCTCGATCAGGAGCCGCGCGGTCTGGGCGCGCTGGGCACGGGCGAGCGCCAGCGGACCGGCGCCCAGCTCGGCGTTCAGCTGACGCTCGATCTGCCGGGTGCTGTAGCCCAGGTGAGCGGCCAGGCCCGGCACGCCCTCACGGTCGATGACACCGTCGGCGATCAGCCGCATCGCGCGGCCCACGAGGTCGGCGCGCTCGTTCCACTGCGGTGAGCCGGGGCTGGCGTCGGGCCGGCACCGCTTGCACGCGCGGAACCCGGCCTGCTGGGCCGCCGCGGCACTGGGGTAGAACCGCATGTTCTCCGCCTTGGGCGGCACCACCGGGCAGCTCGGCCGGCAGTAGATCCCCGTGGTCAGCACCGCGGTGAAGAACCATCCGTCGAACCGCGCGTCCTTGGACCGCACCGCGCGTACGCAGCGTTCCACGTCCTCATGCATGTGCCCCAGCATCGTCTCTGCCCACCGGCCTACGCTAGCGAGAATCCGACATCAAGGTGCGATGCCGCGAAGGCCCGGCGAGTACCACCGCTGACCCGAGGGTCAGGCGTAGGCGGTCGTGATGATCTCCAGCCCTCGATCGTCGTCCGCGGGTTCGCGCATCTGGTTCGTCACGTACGCCACCGCCATACGCGCGTCGGGATCGACCATGACGATCGAGCCGCCCCAGCCGCCCCAGCCATGGGTGCCGCCGAACAGTCCGTAGCCCAGGCCGTAGCGGACCGGCATGCCCAGGATGCGGTCCACGCCGTTGAACTGCTCCTCCCTCGCACGGTCGCAGCCCGCCCGCGACAGCAGTCGCAGGTCGCGCACCGCTCCTCCGCAGGCCATCACCGACTGTACGAGGGCGACCGAGCGGGCGTTGCCGAATCCGCTGGCCGCGGGGATCTGCGCCCGGCGCCAGGCGATGCTGTTGCCGTCACGGACCCGTATGGTCGTGCCGGCGGCGGGGAGTGCGCTGCCGCCGGGCGCGCCGGCGGCGTAGTCCTCGTCCCGCGACGGCGGCGGAACCGTGAGCGCCACCCGGTGGTCGTGCTCGGCGGGCAGCCCGATGTGGAAGTCGGCGCCCAGCGGCCGGGCCACCTCCTCGGCGAAGAAGCCGCCGACGGTCCGGCCGGTGATCCGACGCACGACCTCGCCCACGAGAAACCCCTGGGTGAGCGAGTGGTACCCGGCCGCGCTGCCCGGTTCCCACTGCGGGGCCTGGGCGCCCAGACGGGCGGTGGCGGACGGCCAGTCATAGAGATCCTCGACCGGCCCGTCCCAGTCGGGCAGGCCCGCGGTGTGCGCGAGCAGGTGCCGGACCAGCACCTTCTCCTTGCCCGCCACGGCGAACTCCCGCCAGTATCGGCCGACCGGTGCGGCCAGGTCGAGTTCGCCGCGGTCGGCCAGGACCAGCGCGCACAGCGCCGTCATCGTCTTGGTGACCGACCAGACATTCGTGATCGTGTCCCGCTGCCACGGGACGGTGTGGTCCGCGTCGGCGTACCCGCCCCAAACGTCCACCACGGGCTCGCCGTCCACGAAGACAGCGACCGAGGCGCCCGCGTCTCCCTCGTCCAGCAGCCGGGCCAGCGCACGGGGCACCGCGGTGAACCGTTCATCGTATGAGCCCTGAATGGCGGCCATGCGTTGTATTCAGCGCGCCTCGCCCCCTCAGAGGCAACCGGATTTTCCGGCCAGAGCCCATGAAACGGCGTTCGCGGTCTCACCCGGGGAGGGAACGCCGTTCACGCCGGCGACCACCGGTAGGAGATCCCCTACGCGTCGAACGCAGGGGATCTCCTACCGGTGCGTGCGTTGCGCGGCGGTTGTGGCATGCTCCCGCTCATGTTCAACCGGCTGATCGCGGGCATTCTGGCACCCGCCATCGTCCTCGCCGGCTTCTACCTGTGGGGCCGCTCCCACCCGTACACCGTGACGCGTTCCACCGAGATCGCCGCCTCCCCCGCCCGGGTCTGGCAGGTCCTCACCGACCTGCGCTCCTACGACCGCTGGAATCCCGAGATCACCGACGTGGACGGCCGCCTCGCCGTCGGGCGGACCCTCACCCTTCGCCTGCACTCCGGCGGCGGCGTCTCGACCGTCCGCACGACCGTACGGGCGGCCGAGGCGGGCCGTGAGCTGCGCTGGTTCAGCCGCTATCACGAGGTCGGCGGGCTGGCCGACGGCGAGCAGCGGTTCACCATCGAGGCCGCCGGTCCGGGTCGGGTGCGGTTCACCCAGGCCGAGACGTTCCGCGGCATCGCCGTGCCGTTCCTGCGCGGCAGCCTGGCCGCGAGTTGCGACCGCTTCGACGCGATGAACGCCGCGCTGAAGAAACGCGCCGAGTCACACGAGTGACGCCAGCGCCCGCGCGGTGTCGGCCGGCCGCGACAGCATCGGGTAGTGCCCCGTCGGCAGCGGCACGACCTGCGGCACGCCGTCGAAGCCGGCCATCATCGGATGCCTCTCCTCGAACATCCGCCGCACCTGCTCCTCGGTGAAGACACAGGCGATCAGCGTCTCCGGCACGGGCGTGCCGTGGGTCCGCCGCAGCGGGTCGGTGGCGGTCGCGAACGGCTGGGGCACGCTCCGTTCCCGCAGCAGCGCCAGGTCGGCCGCGCTCAGATCGGCCAGGTTGACCGGGTCCTCCGCGACGTCGGCGAACGGCGGCGGGGGCAGCCGCCAGCCTTCTCCCTCCGCGGCGACCCGCTTCTCGATCGCCTCGCGCTCCTCGGGCGGGTTGGCGTCGAACTGCCGCATCCCGTCCGGCAGCGGCACCGAGTCCAGGTAGACCACCCGCGTCAGCCGCTCGGGGACCCGGTCGGCGGCCTGCGCCACCGGCAGCCCGCCGCCGCTGTGCCCGACGAGGATCACCTCCCGCAGGTCCCCGTACCGCAGGGTGTTGACCACGTCGAGGGTGTGGGTCTCCATGCCGACCTCGGGTGTCGCCAGGTGCGCCCGGTCGCCGAGGCCGGTGAGCGTGACCTGATGCACCTCGTGCCCGGCCGCCCGCAGCCGCGCGCCGACCGTCTCCCACACCCAGCCGCCGAGCCAGAACCCCGGGACCAGTACGTATGTCGCCATCTTGCGTCCTTTCGTTCGCCTGGCCCCGAACCTAGAGGCGATTCCGGACAAGTCCGGTCCGGTATAAAGAGCAGAATCGGCCCGGGAAGGACTTCGATGTCACATCCGACCACCCGTGTGCTGACGATGCTCGAGTTGTTGCAGGCCCGCCGGGAGCTCACCGGCCGGGAACTGGCCGACGCGCTCGGTGTCGACGAGCGCACCGTGCGTCGCTACGCGCTGCGTCTGGCCGACCTGGGCATCCCGGTGGAGGCACGGCGCGGCCGGTACGGCGGCTACCGGCTGCTGCCCGGCTACAAGCTGCCGCCGCTGATGTTCACCGAGGACGAGGCGGTCGCGGTCGTGCTCGCCCTCCTGGTCGGCCGACGCCTCGGGGTCGGCACCGACGGTGCGCTGGAGAAGATCCATCGCGTCCTGCCGGCGTCGCTGCGGGACCGCGTCGCCGCGCTGCGCGAGACCCTCGGGTTCACGCTGACCCCGCGCGAGGCGACGGTGCCGGACGCGTCGGCGCTGCTGGTCCTGGCCGCCGCGGCGCGCGACCGGCGGAGAGTACGGCTGCGGTACCGCTCCTGGCGCGGCGAGGACAGCGAACGCGAGCTGGACACCTACGGCCTGGTGTTCCACTCCGGCCGCTGGTACGCCTCCGGGCTGGACCACCGGCGCGGCGAGGTCCGCACCTTCCGCGTCGACCGGGTCGCCGCGGCCGAGCCGCTGCCGGTGACGTTCGCGGACCCCGGCGAGTTCGACGTCGTGGCGCACGTGACCGGCTCGCTCGCGTCCGTCCCGTACGCGCACGAGGTCGAGGTCGTGCTGGACACGACGCTCACCGAGGCACGACGGCGGCTGCCGCCGACGATGGCGCAGCTGTCCGAGGTGCCCGAGGGTGTGCTGCTGCGGGCCCGCGCCGAACGCCTGGACGGCATGGCCCAGATGTTGGCCGGGCTGGGGTGGCCGTTCACCGTCCGCACGCCACCGGAACTGCGCGGAGCAGTACGGGAGCTGGGCGAACGCCTACTCCGGTCGAGCTGACCACCGCACGCGCCGGTACCGGCCTTGGGGAAACGGACGGCCGGGCCGTCGGCGACGACCCGGCCGGATGGCCCTGGCTCTGCTCCTTCAGAGGGTGTGGGCGGTGATGTCGCCGTGGGTGGTGGTGGCGTGGATGTCGAGTCCGGGAGTGCCGTCGTTTGTGAGGGTGTTGCTGACGCGGCCGTGGGTGGTGCCGGCGTCGAGGGTGGCGGAGACGCCGGCCGCGGCGCCGATGGTGATGTCGCCGAGGCGGCCGGTGGTGTGTAGTTCGGTGCTGGCGGCGGTGGCCTGGATGTGGGAGCCGGCGGGCAGGTTGATGGTCACTTCGATGGAGCCGGACGGGCCGAGGTACTGGTTCTTGGCGGGGGCCTGGATTTTCAGGACGCCGTCGGCGTACTCGGCGGTGGTCTGCTCGGCGGCTTTGACGTCGCGGCTTTTGGCGGGGTTGGCGGGTTGGATCTCGATGGTGGTGTCGGTGCGGTCGGCGGCGATCAGCTGGACCCGTCCGGCGGGGACGTTCAGGACGACGGTGATCGGGTGGGGGGTGTCGAACTTTCGCATCTCAGTCGTTGCATCACGTTGGGAGTGAACGCTATGAGTGAGGCCGTCGAGGACCCTCGAGGCGCGGCGAGGAGACCCGTGGGCGATCACGCGGTATGAGCCGGTCGCTCAGTGCGCGGAGAATCCGCCGTCCACGAAGATCGACTGGCCGGTGACGTACGCCGACGCCGCGCTCGCCAGGAACACGGCCGCGCCAGCGAAGTCGTCGGGGCGGCCGTTGCGGCCGATCAGCGTGCGGTCCGCCATCGCGGCGTGGCGCTCCGGCGGGATGTGGGTGGTCAGTGGCGTCACGACGAATCCGGGCACGAGGGCGTTGCAGCACACCCCGCGTGGCGACCACGCCTCGGCCTGGGAGCGGGTCAGCGCGACCAGGCCGCCCTTGCCGGCGCCGTAGGCGCCGCTGTTGCCGAACGCGCGGAAGGACTGCTGGGAGGCGACGTTGATGATCCGGCCGTGGCCGCGCTCGGCCATGCCCGGCCCGAACCGCTGGCCGAGCAGGAACGGGGCGTCGAGGTTGACCGCCATCGACCGGTCCCACACCGACGCGTCCAGCTCGTCCATCGGCGGCCGCAGGTTGATCCCGGCGCAGTTGACCAGGATGTCGGGTTCGCCGAAGATCCGCGCGGCGTCCTCGGCCGCCCGCCGTACCTCGGTACGCTCCCCCAGGTCGGCGATGACATGGGCGGCCCGGCCGCCGGCCGACTCCAGCGCGGTGACGGTCTCGCGCAGCGCGGGCGCGCCGCGGGCGATGAGCACGACGCTCGCGCCGGCCCGCGCCAGCGCGGTCGCGATGCCCCGGCCGATGCCCGAGCTTCCGCCCGTCACGACCGCGACCCGGCCGGTGAGCCCGAACGTCTCCTCCAAGAACCCCGTCACGGCCGGAAACGCTATCGGATCGGCGCGGCGCGGGCCGACCTCGCGCTTGGCGGCGGCGATCGCGGACATAATCCGACCTCGAGACGTCGGGACCATCTCCGGGAGGCCGTGCTGAACACCGTCGTCGCCGGGGTCGTCTCGGCCGTGGCGCTCCTGTCGGTGCTGGCGTTCGCCGTGGCACGCCCGCGGCGGCTGCCGGAGGCGGTGGCCGCGGTGCCGGCGGCCGCGCTGGTCGTGGCGATCGGCGCGGTGCCGCCCGGACGGGCGTGGACGCAGGTCCGCGAGCTGCTGCCGGTCGTGCTGTTCCTGGCCGCCGTGCTGGTGCTGGCGCAGCTGTGCGACGACGAGGGCCTGTTCACCGCCGCCGGCGACCTGATGGCGGGGACCTGCCGGGGCCGCCCCGAACGCCTGCTCGGCGGGGTCTTCGCCGTCGCCGCGCTGGTCACCGCGGTGCTCAGCCTGGACGCGACGGTCGTGCTGCTGACACCGGTGGTGTTCGCGACGGCGGCGCGGGCCGGCACCCGGCCACGGCCGCACGTGTACGCCTGCACGCATCTGGCCAACTCGGCGTCGCTGCTGCTGCCGGTGTCGAACCTGACGAACCTGCTGGCCTTCTCCGCCACCGGGCTGACCTTCGCGCGGTTCGCGGGGCTGATGGCGTTGCCGTGGCTGGCCGCGATCGCGGTGGAGTACGCGGTCTTCCGGTGGTTCTTCCGCGCGGATCTGGCGGCATGGGCCACGCCCGCCGAGCCGGCGGGGCGACCGCGCCTGCCGGTGTTCACCCTGGTGGTGCTGGCGCTGACGCTGTGCGGGTTCGCGCTGGTCTCCCTCGCCGGGCACAACCCGGCCTGGGCGGCGCTGGCCGGGGTGCTGGTGCTGTCGGGACGGGCGCTGGCGCGGCGGCGTACGAGCGTGCGAGAGCTGACCGGGGCGGCGAACCCGCTGTTCTGCCTGTTCGTGCTGGCGCTCGGAGTCGTGGTCAAGGGCGTGACCGACAACGGGCTGGGCGCCGTGGCGCGGCACGTGCTGCCGGGCGGTTCGAGCCTGCCCGCGCTGCTGGCGGTCACGGCCGTCGCGGCGGTGCTCGCCAACCTGATCAACAATCTGCCCGCCGTGCTGGTGCTGGTGCCGCTGCTCGCGTCGGGCGGGCCGGGCCCGGTGCTCGCGGCGCTGATCGGGGTGAACCTCGGCCCCAACCTCACCTATGTCGGTTCGCTGGCCACGCTGCTGTGGCGGCGGGTCCTGCACGAACGCGACGCCGAACCGGCCCTGGGCGACTTCACAAGGCTGGGACTGGTCGCGGTGCCCGCCACACTGGCGGCGGCGACGGTGGCACTGTGGGTGATGCTGAAGGTCTTCGGAGGATGACATGCCGGTGGTAACGATCATCTGGATCACGGAGGGCACGTGGCAGGCGGCGGTCGACGCGGCCCGCACGCTTGCCCCGCCCGGCGCGGAGTTCACGTTGCTGCACGTCAGCGGCGGTGAGGCGGCCGGCGCCGCGCACGCCGCATTCGCCGGGCTGCTCGGCCGCGGCGGGCGCGGTCGACGCGATCCCGGCGACCGGCTGGAAGAGCTGTCGGAGGCCGCCGCGGAGGAGCTGCTGCGGGCGGCCGGAGAACGCCTGGGCCGCCCGGCGACGGTCCTGCGGCGCCGGGGCCGGGTCGAACGCGAGGTCGTACGGGCCGCCGAGGACGCCGACCTGCTGATCTGCGCGCGCGACGGCGACCGTGAGCGGCTCGGACCGCACAGCCTCGGCCCGGCGGCGCGTTTCGTCGTCGACCACGCGCCCTGCCCGGTGCTGGTGGTGTGGCCGCGGGAGGCGCCGGGCCTGGAGTCCCTGCCGCCCCCGCCGCCCCCGGAGCGGCACTGATCAGTCCGCGTCGGCGGCGGCCGGGGCACGGCGGCCCCGTACGCTCTGGGTGACGATCACTCCGGCGACCAGGGCGATGGAGATCCACAGTCCGTAGTGGGAGATGGCACGGGCGACGTCGACGGCGTCCTGGCCGAGGTAGTAGCCCAGCCCGGTGAGCAGCCCGATCCACAGCAGCGCGGCGACCACGTCGAGCAGCACGAAGGTGACCAGCCGCATGCCGGTCCAGCCGGCGACCACGAACAGCAGCGCCGCCGGTATGGGCAGGTAGTAGGCGAACACGACGCCCAGCCAGCCCAGGCGGCGGCCGTACTTCTCGGCGCGGGCGACCAGCCGGCCGCCGCGGCGGCTGCGGCCCGCGAAGATCAGCAGCAGGCCGCGTCCCCAGCGCCGTCCCGCCCACCAGAAGAACGGATCGAACATGATCATGCCGGGGACGGCGGAGACGACGGCCAGGAACAGCGGTACCTGGCCGACCCGGGCGAACGCGCCGGCGGTCACGATCGAGGTCATGCTGCCGGTCAGCAGCTCCAGCAGCACCGGATGGCGGCCGATGAGCAGCGGCCGTACCGGGATGATCGCCAGGGCGTACAGGCCGCTCGCCGCGATGCCGAACCAGCAGATGAGGTCGGCCCGCCGGGGCCGTCCCGCCCAGGGAACGCCGGGCTGCGGAGCCTGCGGTGCCCTGTCCTGGGCGGAGGTCATACCCCGATCGTAGAGGCCCCAGGCCAGGGGCCCGGCGCGCGAGGTGGGACTCTGGGCGAACCTTTCCGCTCCCTCGGTGCGCGGTGGTCTTTCCGCCGTGGTGACGCAGGTCACCCTTCCGCCCCATCACAGACGATCTTGGTCTCGCATCCCATGCACGACCCGAATCCCCAGCAGGGAGGCAGAACATGAAGGTCGTGGTGGTGGGCGGCGGCTACGCGGGGACGATCGCGGCGAACCGGCTGGCCAGGAAGAGCCGGGAGACGGAGATCACAGTGATCAACCCGCGACCGGAGTTCGTCGAGCGGGTCCGGCTCCACGAGCAGATCGCCGGAACCGGTGCCGCGGCGACCCCGCTCGCCGCCATGCTGCGCGACGGCATCACCGTGCGGCTCGGATCCGTTGAGAAGATCGGCGACGGTTCGGTCACGCTCGTCGATGGAGAGACCGGAGATTTCGATCACCTGATCCTCGCGGTGGGGAGCACGGCGACACCGCTGCCGGGCACGGTCGCGGTGGGGACGTGGGAGAGCGCCGAACAGGCGCGCACGAAGCTGGCCGAGGTGCCCGCCGGGGGCGTGGTCACGGTCGTCGGCGGTGGGCCGACCGGCATCGAGACGGCCTCCGAGGTCGCCTTCGCACGACCCGACCTGCGTGTCCGGCTGGTGGGCCCGACGGTCGGCGCGAGCCTCTCGGACGGGGCGCGCCGGCGGGTGCGCCGTGCCCTGGACCGGCTGGACGTGGAGGTCGTGCAGGACTTCGTCACGGTGCTCGACCCGGGCCGCGGAGAACGAGGCGGTGACATGGTGGGTCTGCGGTCCGGCCGGCGGCTCGACTCCGACCTCACCCTGTGGGCGATCATCGGGACCGTCCCGGATCTGGCCGCGCGCAGCGGGCTTGAGGTGGACGCCGACGGGCGCGCGGTGGTCGACGACCTGCTGCGCAGCGTGACCGACCCGCGGATCTTCGTCGTCGGTGACTGCGCCGCGGTCCCCGGCTCCCGGGCGGCCTGCGCGACGGCCATCCCGCAGGGCGCGCACGCCGCCGATACGCTGGCACGAATGCTCAACGGCCGCGAGCCCACGCCGTACTCCATGGGCTATGTCGGGCAGGCGCTCAGCCTGGGCCGCCGAGACGGGCTGATCCAGGCCAGCCGACGCGACGACACCGTGCGCGGGCTGTACATCGCCGGACGCGGCGCGGCCATGGTCAAGGAGCGCGTCTGCCGCTCTGCGAGGTACGGCGCGCGCACCGCCAACTACGTCTGGCTCCGAGGCCCGAAGTGACCGAACAGACCGATCCGGAGAAGGAGTACGCGGCCCACCGGCCGCTGCTGTTCTCGATCGCTTATGAGGTCCTCGGGTCGGTGGCCGACGCCGAAGACGTCCTGCAGGACAGCTACCTGCGATGGCGGTCGGTCGACCACGCGTCCGTGCTCAACCCGCGGGCCTATCTCGCGCGGATCGTCACCCGCCAGGCCCTTGGCGTGCTGCGGTCCGCCGCCCGGCGCCGGGAGGAGTACGTGGGGCCGTGGTTGCCCGACCCGCTGGCCGACGACACCACCGCCGGCGCCGGGCCCACCGGCATCGACCATGTGCTCACCGGCGAGGCGGTCACCACCGCGATGCTGCTGGTGCTGGAGACCCTGACTCCGCTCCAGCGGGCGGTGTTCGTCCTGCGCGAGGTGTTCGACTTCGACTACCCGGAGATCGCCGCGGCGGTCGGTAGGTCCGAGGCGGCGGTGCGGCAGCTGAACCAGCGTGCCCGCAACCAGGTGCACGCGCGGCGCCGTACCGCGATCGCCGACCCCGCCGAGGCCCGGCCGATCGCCGAACGCTTCCTGGCCGCGGCCGCCACCGGCGACGTCCAGGGCCTGATGGACCTGCTCGCGCCCGACGTGGTGTTCCTGGCCGACGGCGGCGGTGTCGTGAGCGCGGCGCGCCGTCCGGTGACGGGTCCCGACAAGGTGGCCCGGATGGTTCTCGGCCTGCTGGTCAAGGGGGCCCGGATGGGTGAACTCGGCATCCGCCTCGGCGTCCACAACGGGATGCACTCCATCGCGGTGTTCATCGACGGAAGGCTCGACCAGGTCACCTCGATCGAGATTCGCGACGACACCGTGACGGCCGTCTACTGCGTCCGCAACCCCGCCAAGCTCACGGCCGTCACGATCCGCTGAGCCGTCGACCGTGCCGCCGGAGGTTCAGGGATCGACGCCGTCGTAGTCCACCAGGAGCCGCCGGGGGCCGCGCAGCGCCGAGCTCGGCCGGTACGGCGGCGGGTCGGCGACCAGCCGGGGGTCGCGCAGCCGCCGGGTCAGCTCCGCCAGTGCCGTCTGGGCCTCCAGCCGGGCCAGCGGCGCGCCGAAGCAGTAGTGGACGCCGCCGCCGAAGCCCAGGTGCTCGTTGGCCTCGCGGCACGGGTCGAAGCGCTCCGGTGCGCGTACGTGGTCCGGGTCGCGGTTGCCCGCGGCGAGCGCGAGCACGATCGGCGCGCCGCGCGGGATCGTGGTGTCACCGATGGTGATGTCGTCGAGCGCCACGCGTGTCGCGGGGAAGTGCACCGGCGGCTCGTAGCGGAGCAGCTCCTCCACGACGCCGACGACCAGGCCCGGCTCGTGCCGCATCCGCTCGAGCACCTCCGGGTGGCGCAGCAGGGTGAGCATGCCGTTGGCGATGAGGTTGACGGTCGTCTCATGCCCGGCGACCAGCAGCAGCGTCACCGTGCTGACCACCTCCTCCATCGACATGCCGCCGTCCGGGCCGTCGTCGGTGAGCAGCCCCGACAGCAGGTCACGGCCGGGGTCGCGGCGGCGCGCGTCCGCCAGCCCGCGCACGTAGTCCCCCAGGGCCTCGGCGGCGCGCTCCCGGCGGCGCACCCGTTGGGCGACGTGGTCATCGCCGGGACCGAAGCTCTCCACGATCTCGGTCGACCACGCGTGGAACCGTGGCTCGTCCTCGCGCGGCACGCCGAGGATCCGGCAGATCACCGTCACCGGGAACGGGTAGGCGACCGCCTCGACGATGTCGGCACGCCGGTCGCCGGCGATCGCGTCGATCAGCTCGGTGACGATCGCGGTCAGCTCCGGCCGCAGCCCCGTCACCAGGTCCGGTGAGCCGGGCGGGCCGAAGTGGCGCATCGCCAGCCCGCGCAGCCGGTCGTGCTCCGGCGGGTCCACGACGATGAAGGCGGGCGCGCGGCCCGGTGGGGCGGGTTCACGGTCGGCGAAGTGCTCGGCGAGGTTGCGGCGGTCGGAACTGACCCGCGGATCGTGCAGGAGCGCGACGATCTCGCGGTAGGTGCTGACGACGTAACCTCCGTCGTCGAGCGCCGCCACCGGGGTCTTACGCAACTCGGCGTACAGCGGGTACGGGTCGGCGCGCCCGGCACGGTCGAGGATCCGGCCGAACACCTGGCTCTCTGTCATGGCTCCCCCTCTGCCGTGTCCGGTGACGCGCGGCGGTGGTCACCGGGAGCGGTGGACCAGCCAGGCCCGGCGTTCGGCCGGGTCGTGGCCGGTCACCACGACGGTCGCGCCGTGGGTGGCCCCCACCCGGTCGGGCACCTGCGCCGGGACCGGGCACGCCGCACCGGCCGGGTCGACGGTGCGGAACCGGGGCGGGAACGGCGCTGCCTGTTCGATCAGGCCCTGGTAGAACTCCAGCCACATCCCCTGGTCGAAGGTGACCGCGGCGGTGATCCGCCCGCGGTAGCCGTACACGGCGACGAAACGGAACTCCCGGGCGGACCCCTGCACGATGATCACCTCGTCGGCGAAGGTCGGCACGCCCACCGACTTGATCTCGACGCCGAACTGGGTGGACCAGAACACCGGCAGCGCCAGGTGCGGCCAGCGGTGCGTCTGGCCGCTGAGCATGTTGTGCGCGGCCACCTCGGCCTGGGCGACCGCGCTCCCCCAGTGCTCCAGCGCGAGGAACTGGTACTCGTACACCGGGTGCGGCAGGCGCGCGACGTCGCCGGCGGCGAAGACGTCATCGGTGACCAGGCCGTTGATGTCGAACGCCCGGCAGCCCGCGTCGCAGGCCACGCCCCAGGGCCCGGCCGCCAGCCCGGAGCCCTCCAGCCACTCGACGTTGCGGACCGCGCCGAGCGCGGCGACCGCCAGGTCCACCTCCAGGACGTCGCCGTCGGACAGGCGGGCACGGCGCAGCCGGCCGTCCTCGCCCTCCAGGGCGGTGACGCCGATCCCGCAGCGCAGGTCCACTCCGTGCGCGCGCTGCAGGTCGGCGGCGATCGCGCCGACGACGCCGCCGAAGGCGCCGACGAGGGGTGCCGGTCCGCGTTCGGCGACGGTCACCGGGCGGCCCAGCTCGCGGCAGACCGAGGCGATCTCCGAGCCGGTGAATCCGCCGCCGATGACCAGCACCCGGCCGTCGCCGGAGGCCAGCCGGCGCCGCAGCACGGTGGCGTCCTGGGCCGTGCGCAGCGTGCACACCCCGTCCAGGGCCGCCTCCGCCGGGTCCGGCCAGGGCCGCGCCCGGGTGCCGGTGGCGATCAGCAGCCGGTCGAAGGGCAGGTCGCGGCCGTCGGCGAGGATCACGCGGCGGCGGTCGAGGTCCAGTCCGGTGGCGGGTGTGCCGCGCAGCCACACGGCGTCCAGGTCGGGGGGCCGGGGCAGCGCCGTGCCGCGGGCGGGCACCCGGCCGCTGAGCACCTGCTTGGACAGCGGCGGCCGGTCGTACGGCTCGCCGGGCTCGTCCCCGACCAGGGTCAGCGAGCCGGCGAAGCCCTCGCCGCGCAGCACGGCCGCGGCGCGCGTGCCGGCCAGTGAGGACCCGACGATGACGACGCGCCCGTCGCGGCGGAAACCGTCGCCGTCCGCGGGGTACGGCCCGGGCTCGGGGTCCGCGGCGTTCCGCTCGACGTGCAGCGCCTGCACGGGGCAGGCCGCCGCGGCCCGCAGCACGTTCTGGCGCTGGTCCGCGGAGGGGGCGGGGTCGTAGGCGAGCGCCTCACGACCGTTCATCGAGAACACCTCGGGCGCCATGAAGACGCACTGGCCGTACCCCTGGCAGCGCGTGAGATCCACGACGACGCGCACCCGACTCCCCCTTTCCGGGCGCCCCTCCCCCCTTCGGGACCTACCCGCGTTCGGGCGTCGGTAGTTGCGCCGGCGCGTCAGGCCGGCTTGACCGCGTACGCGCCGACCCCGGACTCCAGCAGGTGGAAGGCGCGCTCGGCGGCGGCGCGCACCGACGGCAGGATCGTCTCGACGCTCTCCCCGGCCAGCCGCCGCCGCAGGAACTCGGTGCCCACCGCGCGGGTCAGCGCGGCCAGCTGGGCGGCGACCAGCCTGGGGGTGGGGTCGTCGGGGTCGGCGTCGGTCTCCTCCGCCAGCACCCGGGCCAGGTACTCCTCGCGCTGTTCGTGCAGCTGGCGGATCCGGTTGGCCAGCGCGGGGCTCTCGGCCACCATCTTGAAGAAGTCGGACGCGCCGCCGTTGATGCCGTACCGCCAGTCGCGCGCGTCGATGGAGGCGAGGAGGTCGCGGCGCAGCGCGTCGATGGCCGACTGGCCCGGCGGCCGGGCCGCCACGATCCGGCCCATGTTCTCCACGACGACGTCCTGCCGGTCGAAGAACAGGTCCTCTTTGGTGCGGAAGTAGTTGAAGACCGTGTTGACCGACACGTCGGCGGCCTCGGCCACCTCGGCGACCGTGACCTTCTCGAACCCGCGCAGCATGAACAGGCCCATGGCGACGTCCGCGATGCGCTGGCGGGTCTCGCGCTTCTTACGCTCGCGCAGGCTCAGTTCTTCTGCCACGTCGCCGATCGTACCTACTTGGTGTCACACTAAATTTGTAGTGACACCAAGATTGTGCGAGGGTGGGCGGCATGGATCACGTCATCGAGGCGCGTGGCCTCGCGAAGTCCTTCACCGGCGCGGAAGCGGTCCGCGGCGTCGACCTCACCGTGGCGGCCGGAGAGATCGTCGGGTTCCTGGGCCCGAACGGCGCCGGCAAGACGACCACCCTGCGAATGCTCACGACCCTGCTGCGTCCCACGGCCGGCGCCGCGACGGTGGCCGGATGCGACCTGGTCGCCGACCCGGCCGGCGTGCGGCGCCGCATCGGCTACGTCGCCCAGGGCGGCACGACGAACCCCTCCTGCACGGTGATGCGGGAACTGGTGCTGCAGGCCCGGCTGTACCGGGTGCCGGACCCGCACGAGCGGGCGCGGGACCTGATGGCGCGCTTCGGGCTCACCGACCGGCCCATCGGGTCGCTGTCGGGCGGGCAGAAACGCCGCCTCGACATCGCCCTGGGCATCGTGCACGTCCCCGCCCTGGTGTTCCTGGACGAGCCGACGACCGGCCTGGATCCGCAGAGCCGCGCCGAGGTGTGGCGCCACGTCCGGCGGCTGCGCGACGAACACGGCACCGCGGTCTTCCTGACCACGCACTACCTGGAGGAGGCCGACGCGCTGTGCGACCGGATCCTCATCATCGACCGGGGACGCGTCATCGGCGAGGGAACGCCCGATGACCTCAAGCGCCGCCTGTCCGGCGACATCGTCACCGTCGAGATCGACGGCGACCCGCGTCGGGCCCGGGCCACGCTCGCCGGCCTGGACGCCGTACGGGAGGTGCAGGTGACCGGCGGGACGCTGCGCCTCACCGTCGAGCACGGCGACCGGATCCTCCTCCAGCTCGCCCGCGCGCTGGACGCCGGCGGCGTGGAGCCGCGGTCGGTGCGCCTGGCCCGGCCCACCCTCGACGACGTCTTCCTCGCCCTGACCTCATCGGAGGTGACCCGTGCCGCGTGACACCTGGCTGATCTTCCGGCACCAGCTGCGGCTGTCCCTGGGCGGCTGGTTCGGGCTGGTGTTCGGCGTGCTCCAGCCCGTCCTCAACCTGGCGCTGTTCGGCCCGCTGCTGAGCGCCTACCTGGGGCCCGGCAGCTGGCAGGTGTTCGTGCCCGGCGTGCTGATGCAGCTGGCGCTGCTGAGTGCGGGCCTGGCCGGGTTCGGCATCGTCTTCGACGCGCGTTTCGGCGTGCTCGACCGCCAGCGGGTCACCCCCGCTCCCCGTACCGCGCTGCTGCTGGGCCGCGTGCTCACCAACGTGGTCGTGCTGCTGGGCCAGTCACTGCTCGTCGTCGCCGTGGGGTTCGCGTTCGGGTTCCGGGTGCCGATCGCCGGGCTGCTCATCGGCCTGGCGCTGATCGTGCCGCTGGCCGTCAGCCTGGCCGCGCTGTCGTACGCCTTCGCGCTCACGCTCCGCCGTCAGGAGATGTTCGCGCCGATGTCCAGCACGGTCATCGTGCCGATGCTGCTGCTGTCGGGCGCGCTGCTGCCGATGTCGACGGCGCCGGCCTGGCTCGACGTGCTCTCCCGCGCGACGCCCTTCCGGTACGCGGTGGAGGGGCTGCGGGCGGCCTTCGCCGGCCACTACGCCTCGGCCACGCTGACCGGCGGCGTCGTCGTGTCAGTGGCGTTCGCGGCGGTCGCCGTCGCCGTCGGCACCCGGACGTTCATCCGCTGGAACGCGTGAGAGCGGCGGTCTCCATGACGGGCAGTTCCCCGATCACCTGCGCGCGGGCGGCCACGGACCGCTGGGCGACGAACGCGCCGCCCAGCACGATCACACCGCCCGCGAGCTGGACCGGGGACAGGTGCTCGCCCAGAGTCACCCAGGCGAACACCGCCGCCGCGACCGCCTCGACGTAGCCCACCGCGCCCGCGACCGGCGCCGACAGCCGGTGCACGGCCGCGACGCTGGTCACGTACGCGACGACCGTGCTGATCAGCACCAGCAGCGTGAGCAGGAGCCAGCCGGGGGCGGTGTGGCCGCCGAGCGCGACCTCCATGCCCAGTTCGTGCCAGGGCACCGTCCACGGCGGGGCGCAGGCGGCGAGGACGATCGTGGCGACGGCGAAGCCGATGGCGGTCATGACGAGCGGGTCGATGCGCCCGACGGCCCGGTCGGCGGCCAGGAAGAAGGCCGCCTGGCACGCGGCCGCCCCCAGCCCGGCGAGCACGCCGATCATGTCCAGCCGCAGCCCCGACCACACCTCGACCACGCAGGCGAGCCCGACCAGCGCGATGCCGACCCCGACCGCGGCCGAACGCGGCAGCGGCGCCCGCAGCACGAACCGGGTCCAGCCGACGACCAGCACCGGACCGGTGAACTCCAGCAGGATCGCCACCCCGACCGGCAGCCGCGACGCCGCGACGAAGTAGAAGGACTGGCAGCCCGCCACCCCCATGACGCCGTACAGCAGCAGGAGGCGCCAGTGGCGCAGCGCCGCGGCGGCCGCTCGGCGGCGCGCCGCCAGCATCACCGGCACCAGCACCAGCGTCGCTCCGGCCACCCGGGTCCACGACGCCTGCAACGGCGACATGCCGGCTTCGATCAGCGCCTTGCCGAACGCGCCGGACGTGCCGAAGCAGACCGAGGAGAACACCCCGAATCCCAGTCCCCATGCCTTCACTCGAGCGGCGTCCACGGAGTCCCCTTCACCTGTCGAATCAGGAGCATCAATACATCATGCTCCTTACGTACGACAACGGGATTCTCCCGACGCCACTACCATGCCCAGGGTGACTTGGCCCGGCGCAGCCCCCACCGATCCGTTCGCGGCGATCGAAACGGACATCCGTGCCATGACCGCCTCGCCCTGGTGGATGAGCGCCGCGCCGCCGCAACGTGCCCAGGCCGTCACCGCGCGCATGCTCGCCGGCGCCGGCGAGTGGTGGCTGTTCGGGCTCTGGGGCCGCTGGTACCGCTGCGGCCTGGAGGGCAACTGGCACCT
Source organism: Actinoallomurus iriomotensis (assembly GCF_030269445.1). Taxonomy (GTDB): domain Bacteria; phylum Actinomycetota; class Actinomycetes; order Streptosporangiales; family Streptosporangiaceae; genus Actinoallomurus; species Actinoallomurus iriomotensis. The sequence continues at coordinate 197,480 of NZ_BSTJ01000005.1, read as the reverse complement.
GTGCCCCCCGCCGTTCGACCCGATGACGCGCCAGGCGATGAGGCCCGCGCCGCCGGGCGCCGGCAGCCCGCCCGTGCCCCCGTCGATGGTGCCCAGCGGCCCCGACCTGACGCCCGGCCCGCTGGCCGCCGACGGGCTGTTCGGCGCGCCGCCGCCTCCTCCGCTGCTCGCCCGGCTCCAGCAGACGCTGGTCACGGCCGCCGCCGTCAACCCGGCGCAGTTCCCGATGCGCGACCCGCAGTTCATCCCCGGCACGCCGAGCCCCGCGGCGGTCTGCCTGTTCTCGGTGCTGTGGTGCGCGGGCGCGCCGGTCGCCGACGCCGACCACCCGATCCTCGGCGTCTTCAGCCGCTTCCTCAGCAGCACCGACGGCGGGCCGCGCTGGTTCCTGCAGCCCGACCTGTCGCTGATCGTCGGGGCCTACACCGAACGCCTGCGCGCGAACGACCCCATGGGCGCCACGCACATCGTCCGCACGATCTGGGAGACCGCCGAGACGCTGCGCGGCGGCGCGGCGTTCCGGCCGCGCGCCGACGCGCTGGCCGCGATGAGCGGCGCGACCCTGCAGATGATCCAGAACGACCACGCCGGCGTCCGCTACGGCGACGCGGCCGTCTACCAGGAGTGGCTGCGGCGCTGCCCGCCGCAGCTGCGGATCGCGGTGCTGCGCGAGACGACGCCGGGCGACCACTTCCGCCTCGCCTGCTACGACCTGGCCGCCGCCGCGGCGATGCTGCCGGCCGCGGCGGGCGGGCCGGCCGAGGCCCGGCGCGTCGCCCTCGCGCTGCTCGCCGCCGACCTGCAGGACTCACCCGCCGCCGCGGGGCCCGTCATGGCCTGGCTCGACGCCGACGGCGTCCGTACGCTGCAGTCCCTCGCCCAGCCCGGCCATCCGCTGCGGCGGCTGTGGCCGACCGGCGGCACCCTGCCCGACGCGGTGGCCGGCGCCGACCCGCAGATCCTGCGGACCCTGCTGGCCGCCTCCTACGCCACCGACCTGGCCTGGTGCCGGCTCGCCGGCACCGCACCGCCCCGGCCGGGCTTCACGGTGCCGGCCGCGCTGATGAACTCGCTGATCGCCGCGCCCGACCCCGTCGCGGGCGAGTCGATGACGCCGTGGGAGATCATCGAGGCGGCGCGCGCACACCTGGCGGAGCAGCGCAAGGCCGACGCGGCGGCGGCCGAACCGCCCGCACCCGCCCCCGAGGCGACCACGGCCTGGCCCGGCACCGACCCCGCGGCCGAAGAACCGGGCACGACCGCCTGGCCGGGCGCCGACGCGGCGGCGGAACAACAGGGCACCACCGCCTGGCCCGGTACGGAACCGGCCGCACAGCAGCCGGGCACGACGGCCTGGCCCGGCGCCGACGCGGCGGCGGAGGGCACGACGGCCTGGCCGGGCACGTCCGGCGCCCCGCCCACCACCGCGGAGCCGCCCGCGTACTCCACCTCCCCGCCCACGGTCGCGGCCGGCGCCCCGGCCACATCGGTCGCGGGCCAGCCGCCGGCCGTGGTCGAGGCGTACGGCATCTCGTTCCTGCCCGGCGCCGACGACGTCGAACGGCTGCTGACCGAGCTGCGGCGCCGCGGCAAGTGGGCGCAGAGCCTGCGCGGCCAGGAGGTCTCCAGCGCCTCCGCGCCGGCGGTCCTGCTGGTCGGCGACATCTCCTGTGGGCAGCGCCGCCTCACCCGCATGATCGCCCGCGCGCTCGCCGAAGGCGGGATGAACAGCGGCGACGTCCGTACCGTCGACGCCGACGACCTCACCGAGATCGACCCGCGGCAGCTGCGCGAACGCCTCGCCGAACACTCCGGCCACACGCTGCTGGTCGAGGGCCTGGACACTCTCATCCTCGACGACGCCCGCGGCGCCGCGTACGCCACGTCCCTGTACCGGCTGCGGGCCGAGGGCGTCAGCGACATCGCGCTGGTCGCCACCTGCGCGCCGGACCGGCTGAGCGCCCTGACCGACGCCAGCCCCGAACTGGTCACCGACTTCCGTTCCGTACGCCTGCCGGACTTCGCCGATCCGCAGGCGCGGGTCGCGCTGGCCGGGCTGCTGGCCTCCGAACGGCACCTGCGCCTGACCGCCGGCGCCTGGGAGGAGGCCCGGCGCGACCTGGGGGTGCTGCGCGGGCGCGGGCGGCTCACCAACGCCCGCCTCGTCGAGGCCTACCTCGACCGCGCGTGCAGCCGGCATCTCAGCCAGGCCGGCGAGACCCAGGTGTTCCGCGGCGAGATCTCCCTCACCCTGGACGTCGGCGACCTCAGCGGCGTGGCGGCGGAACTCGAATTCTGACCGCCCGGCCAGGTCGCCGTCGTCCCGTCCGCTTGATCATCCGTCCGAGCGGGCTGGGTGCTCTGGTCGGGCAGCAGGCCGTTCGGCGCGGTCCGTACGGCCACTCGGCTCACCCCGGTGCCAGACGGTGCCCCCGACGCCACACCGCGCGGGTGTTCAGCGTCGAGGAGAGCTGCGAGGTCGGGTCACCGTCGACGAGCACCAGGTCCGCCGAGGCGCCGGGCTCGATCCGCCCGCGGTCGGTGAGGCCAAACCGGTCAGCGGTACGCCGTGTCGCCGCGGTGAGCGCCTCGACCGGACTCAGCCCGCCGGCCTCGAGCAGGCGTAGCTCGTCGTGCAGGCTGGCGCCGTGAGCGAGACCCGGGGCGCCAAGGTGGGCCGCATCGGTACCGGCCAGGACCTCGACGCCGGCGGCGTGGAGCAACCCGACCGAGCGCAGGGCGTTGGACAAGCGGGCATTCCAGGCGAACTCGCGGCCCAGGTTGTCGCGCCATGCCGTGTTCAGGCGCGATGCCACACGCAGGTCGGCGCCCAGGCGTGGGCCGGCGCCGTCGGAGGCGCCGGATGCGGTGACGGCCAGGGTGGTGATGACGAACATGCCTTGTTCGCGCATCCGGGTGATCAGATCATCGCTGATGACCTCGTCATAGTGCAGGTGGGTCACGCCGTCCGCGCCCGCCTCCACGGCCACCCGTGTGGCCGTGGCGCTGAAGGCGTGGACCAGGGCCATCACCCCGCGCTCGTGAGCCGCTTCGACCACCGCGGCGACGACCTCGGGCGGCACCACGGGCAGCGACGTGCCGAACGTGGCGCCGTCCTCGACCATGATCTTGATGTAGTCCGCGCCCTCGGACAGGCGCCCCGCGACGAAGGCGGCAGCCTCGCTCGGAACGGAGGCGGTGGGCCACACCGGGTCGTTCAGGCCGCGCCGCAGCTGGTGGGGATGTCCGTCGGGGTGGGCGAGGCCCCACGAGGCGGTGCGGACGTCGGCCAGATCGAACTCGGTCTGCACCTTCTTCCGTAGCGGGTCCATCACCTCCGGCACCGACATCATGTCCAGCTCGGTTGTCACGCCGAAGCGCAGGGCCGTGCGCAGACCATCCTCGTCCGTGTGGGTGTGGGCGTCGATCAGACCCGGCAGCAGTGTCCCGCCCCCGCCGTCGAGCTCCTCCACGCCCTCGGGGGCCTCGTGGCCGACCGCGGCGATCGCCCCGTCCTCGACGACGACCACCGAGGCATCGGCCACGTGTGTCCCGGTGAAGACCCGTGTGTTCGTAACCGCGAACCGACTCACAACTCCTCCTCGCGGACTGTATCGTCCAGTACAGAACGGTCCGCGCGAGACTGTATCACCGAGTACAGAATCTCTGTATTGGAAAGTACAGAGCAGGGAGGGAGGATCGTGGGACACCTACCGACCACCGCGCGGGGTCGCGCGACCCGAGCGCGCATCCTCGAATCGGCGGCAGACCTCATCCAGCGGCGCGGCGTCGCGGCGGTGACGCTGGACGATGTTGAACGCGCCGCAGGGGTCGGCCGCAGCCAGCTCTACCACTACTTCGACGACCGGGACGATCTCATCCGCTCTGTGGTTCACTCCACTGTGGACACGGTGTTGGCCGCGCAGGAACCGCTGCTCCTGGAGGTCGACTCGCCGGCCGGCATCGACCGCTGGTTCGACGCGATCGTGGCCAACGGGACACGGCAGGACGCGGTGGGCGGCTGCGCGATCGGATCGTTGGCCAGCCAGCTCAGCGGTCGGGACGACCTCACCCGACAGGCGTTCGTGGACGCCTTCGCGCGCTGGGAGGCTCCCCTCATCGCGGGCCTGCGCCGGATGCAGGAGTCGGGCGAGCTACGCCCGGACGTGGACGTGACGGAACTGGCCGACCTCACGATGGCCGCGATCCAGGGCGGCCTCCTGCTCGCCCAGGTCCGCCGTACACCGGACCAGCTCCGTCTCGCCCTGCGCGGCGCGCGGGCGGCGTTGGAGGACGCACTCACTCCCCTGTCGTGATGCCTACGGTCCGTAGGGCCGGATCTACGACCCTACGGCGGTGAGCTCGTTCCGCAGGTCGCGGTGGAACCGCCCGACTGCGGTGATCACGTTGATGAGCGGTGTGCGCACGCCATCCGGGCCGTCCGCCACCGTGCGTCGTACTTTCTGTCCGGCCTTGGCCGCCCCCTGCTCAGGGCGCGGGTGGTTCTTCCGGCCGGTCCGTGGTGCGGCGCGCATGGTAGGCGTCGTGGACGATCGCCCAGGCGTCCGCGACGGGACCCACGTGGCCGAGCTTGTCGGGGTTGACCACGGTGCGGATCGTCTGGACCTGGCCGTCGAGGATGTCGAGGGTCCAGGTGTTGATGACCCGGCCGTCGCGGTCGCGGAAGATCGCGCCCGGCTGGCCGTTCACCTCGTGCGGCTCGACGACGCCGCCGATGCGGACGAACGGCGGCAGGAGCGTGGCGAGCACCCGGGCGACGTTGTCCGCGCCGAGGATGCCTCTGCCCCACTGCGGCGCCTTGCCGCCACTGTCGCTGACCAGGTGGACGTCGGCGGCCAGCAGCTCCCGCAGCGCATCGACGTCACCGTCCCGGAAGGCGTCGAGGAATCGCCCGGCGAGCCTCTCCCGCTCGATCCGGTCGGCCTGGAACCGGGGCCGGCCCTCGTCCATATGACGACGGGCCCGTACCGCCAGCTGGCGGCAGGCGGCCTCCGAACGCCCCACGGCGGAGGCGATCTCGGGGAACCCGAACCCGAACACCTCCCGCAGCACGAAGACGGCGCGTTCGAGCGGGCTGAGCCGCTCCAGCAACAACAGGGCCGCCATCGACAGCGAGTCGGCCAGCTCCGCCGACCGCGCCGGGTCCTCGTAGGGGTCGCTCAGCAGCGGCTCGGGGAACCACGGCCCGGGGTACTCCTCCCGCCGGAGGCGCGCCGAACGCAGCACATCGATCGAGATCCGGGTCACCACGGCGGACAGGTACGCCTTGGTCGAGGCCGGCCGGGCGGCGGCGGCCTCGTGGCGCAGCCAGGCCTCCTGGACCGCGTCCTCGGCCTCGCTCACACTGCCCAGGATCCGGTAGGCGATCGAGAACAGCAGCGGCCGCAGGTCTTCGAACTCCTCCTCCCGGGTCACGCCAGCTCCTCCTTGAAACCCTGCCGCCACGACGGGTACCGCGGCTCCCAGCCGAGCTCGGCCCTGGCCTTGGCGTTGGAGAAGGCCCGCCCCTGCGTCATCATCACCACCGCCTGCTCTCCGGCCAGCAGCCGGGCCAGCCACGTGGGGATCCGTCTCGGCGGTTTGGCGCCCGCGCACGCGGCCAGGTGGGGCAGCCACTCACTCGCCGGGGCCGGTTCGTCGTCGACGATGTTGAACACGCCTCGCACCTTCTGCTCCACGGCCAGGACGGTGGCGCTCGCCGCGTCGTCGAGATGCACCCACGAGCTGTAGCCGCCGGCGCGCCCGACGAGCGGGTACTGCCGCTTGCGCACCAGCTCGACCTGGTCGTCGATGGCGCCCGGTCCGTAGAAGGCGCCGTACCGCAGGACCGCGCCGCCGGCCTTGAGGACGGAGTCCTCCACGTGGCGTATCGCCTCCATGCCCACCTGCGCCGCCGTACCCTCCAGCAGGTCCAGCGGGTCCTCCTCGGTCTTCACCCATCCGCCCTCGCGGATCCCGTTCCAGCTCGCGTAGCCCTGCGCGACGAAGTGCGACACGCCCGTCGCCTGGGCCGCGGCCAGCAGGTGGTCGGTCCCCTCGGTCCGCAGCCGGTTGGTGGCGGCGAACCACCGATCCGGGTGCTTGATGTCGGGCTTGCCCGCGTGCGTCATGGAGATCGCGGTCATCTGGTGCACGATCGCCTCCGGCCGGGCCCCGGCCACCGCCTCGCCGACCGAGGCCGCGTCCAGCCCGTCCATCACGACCCCGTCCGCGCCCAGCCGTACCAGCAGGTCCAGTTTGGCCGCGCTCGTCGTCGTGGCCGTCACCTGGTGGCCACGAGCCACCAGCTGGGGCACCAACCTCCGCCCCAGAACCCCGGTCCCACCCGCCACGAAAACCCGCATGATCGTCACCTTCCCGACGCAGAAGTCTGTCTCTGTGACCCGAGACGAGACAGCCCCGCCGACCTGTGACATGGGCAGCGAAGATCGTCGGCCGTTCGGAACCAGACGGTGCCGAGCCAGACGGCCGCCGCGGCCGCGACCAGAAGGACGATGTTGAGCGGAACGCCGCGGAACCTCGAAGGCGACGGCCTGGTCTCCCGGACGGTGTACGCCGAGGTGCCGCCACGGGTCGAGTACGCGCCGGCTGGGCCATCGAGCACGTCTCGCACATCGAGGCCGGCCGCGCGGCCCACCAGTCCCGGAACCGATGACCCTGACTTTCCGGGGCATAGATGGTGACAGCGGTCACGGTGACTGAGCGGTAACTCAGGTCTAGTCTCGGCGCGTGGACATCGTCTTCGAGCGGCGGGGTGACGGCCCGCCGCTGCTCCTCATGCACGGGATCGGCCACCGCTGGCAGGCGTGGGAGCCGGTCATGGACCGCCTCGCCAAAGAACGCGAGGTCATCGCCGTGGACCTGCCCGGTTTCGGCGCCTCCCCTCCCCTGCCGCCCGAGATGCCGTACGGCCTGGACACGATGGTCACGGTGCTCGGCGAGTTCATCGACAAGCTCGGCCTGGACCGCCCGCACCTGGCCGGCAACTCCCTCGGCGGCCTGTTCGCGCTCGAGGCCGCCGACCGCGGCCTGGCCCGGTCGGTCACCGCGCTGTCCCCGGCGGGCTTCTTCACACCGATGGAACTGCGGTACGTCGCGACCGTGCTGCGGGCCTGCCGCCTCGGCGCCGGCGTGCCAGAGCCGCTCATGCGCCGGCTGGCCCGCTCGCCACGGCTCCGCAACCTGATGTTCGGCATGATCTACGGCCGGCCGGACCTGATCGACGTCGAAACGCTGATCGCCGACGCGGCCGCGCTGCACGGCGCCGTCGGCTTCGTGCCGACTCTGCGGGCCGGCCGGGGCGCCCGGTTCCAGGGCGCGTTGCGCGACGTCCCGGCGACGATCGCCTGGGGCACCCGCGACCGGCTCCTGCGCAGCGGCCAGGCCGTACGGGCACAGCAGAACCTGCCGCACGTGCGGTTCGTGTGGCTGCGCGGCTGCGGGCACGTGCCGATGGGCGACGACCCGGACCAGGTGACCAAGGTCCTGCTGGAGGGAAGCGCGGCCGCATAGCTTTGCGTTTCCCGCGGCCGGCGGGTAACGATGAAGGTGTGGTGTACGCGCGGCCGCCCGCCGGGCGGCCGCACACCGAGCTTCCGCTGCGGGCGCGCCTGTTCGCCCGATTGGCTGGCGGCTTTGGAGCACCCGCGGGTGCGGGCCGTTCAGCGCGACAACATAGGCCTGGGCCCGCAGCGGGTGCTCATCTCCCCCGATCCTCGGTGCGTGAGGCCAGCGCTCCGGGCAGCCCGGTCTTCACGCCTCCGGACCCGACCGCGACGTAGGTGATGCGTCCCTCCGCGACCGGCCCGCCGGGGCCGCGTACGGTGAACGCCATGGTCAGCGACGTACGGCCGGTCCGTTCGGGCCTGGCCTCGACGGTCAGCGGTTCGCCCAGGCGGGCGGGACGGCGATGGTCGCAGGCGCTGGAGACGATCACCATGTCGACGCCCTCGGCCCGCAGGCGCGCGTAACCGCCGGCGTGCTCGTCCAGCCAGTCGAGGAAGGCGTCCTCGAAGAACTCGTGGTACCGACCGGCGTACACCATGCCCTGCGCGTCACAGTGCCGCGGCCGCACGCGGAACGCCGAGACGCTCGACGCGCGTGACCCGGTCTCCGGAGATGACGGGGTACGGCCGGATCCGGCCGCCGTGGCGTCGCCCGGCGTGCCGGTCGGGGAGGCTCCGTCGTACCCGGCGGACGGCGTCGCGCGACTCATCGCGCTGGTTGCCGGGGCCGCCTCGGCGCCGACGAGTGTGGCCGGTACGTCCGCCCGGCGTTCGGCCGGGTCCGCCCATACCGCGTCGAACGTCTCCGGGTCGAGCGGCAGCAGCCGGCACTCGGCGACCCTGCCGCCGCTCAGCCGGTACAGCCCGACCGTCGACCAGGCGACCTGCCGCCCGCCGAGCACCGCCTCGCCGTCGGTGAGCGAGGCCACCCACGCCCCGTGGCCGGTGAGCAGGTCACGGGGGCGCATCCGGAAGGTGCGCCCGGCGAGGTCACGACGTCCGGCGAAGTAGGCGAGCACGGCCTCGATGCCCTCGTAGTGCCCGGCGATCGCGTTGTCGCCGGGCACGTGCCAGGAGATCTCCGGACTGAGCACCTCGCGTAGCGCGGCGTCCCCGCCACCGCCGTAGAAGTCGTTCTGCGCCGCGTGCAACCGCGCCAGCAGCGCCGCCGCCTCACTTTCGCCCACGGGTCCGCCTCCGTCCTCCGCCCGGGTGCTGCGCGGCGACCTTCGGCAACAAGCGCGGCGCCCGGCCACCGGTAGCCTGCCAACTCATGCCCTCGGCCGCCAACCTCCCTGGTCCGGCGGGACGTCACGTTCGCGGAGCGCCCCTGACGGGTCCTCGGCTCCGACCGGTTCAGGCCCTCGACCACACGGACGTCCCCGCCGCAGGAGACCCGCGCTCGTAGCCACCGGCGCTTGCGCTGCAACTTTTATCAACACTGGCATTACACATTCTGTAATATTGCTCGGCTGCGTCAAATGGCTTACCCGCTCGTGCGCCTCACCGCGAGGCAAGTAACAATAGGCATGCATCGCGGAAAGGGGCGGCAAAAATGTTCGGCAGGTCGATCTATGTTCCGGACAACCCCGCGTGGGTCGGCGGGTCACCACAGTCCATCAACGAGCAGTTGTGGGCGCAGGGCCGGCGCCGGCGCCTGCAGATCCGCGGTGGCATGGCCGCCGCGGGCCTCATTGTCGGCACCTGGCTGTTCTCCCTGCCCTGGGGACTGCTGGCCGCGCTCGTGGTCGCGGCCGCGGACACCTTGTGGCACTGGCGGGAACGCGCGTCCTCCAGCGTGTGGCGCAAGGGGATGCGCGGCGAGCGCCGCACGGCACGGATCCTGCGGACGCTCGTCGAATGGCGTGGCTTCCACGTGCTGCACGGCCGGAACATCCCCGGTCGCGGGCAGATCGACCATCTGGTCGTCGGCGGCACCGGCGTCATGCTCATCCAGAACGAGGCGGTGCCGCCGGACACGCAATTGGCCGAATACCGCGGGAAGCTGTATATCGATGAGCGGTCCGGAGCCAAGGTCGCCACGGAATTGCGCGAAACCGCCGAGGAGGCGGCCGAAATGCTGCGCGAACGGCTCGGCCGCGAGGTTCCCGTCGAGCCGGTGAAGGTCGTCTACGGCGGCGATCTGCAGCGCGGCCTGGTCAGCGCCGAGGGCGTCACGTTGCTGCGCGCGCACCGCCTGCCTCGATGGCTGCGGAACCGGCGCGTCCGCTACACCCCCGAGCAGATCACCGAGATCTACGAGGCCGCGAGCACGCTGCCGATCAGCCGGCAGGCCCTGTTCGTACGCTGACGCCCGTACGTCCCGCGGTGGCCGATCCGGGGCCGGTCACCGAGGTGATGCGCCGCCCTGTCGTTCCGGCGGCAGGGCCTGCGCCCGGTCCCGCGACCTGGCGGGGCCGGCGTGGTCCGTGCCGGCCGGCCGCCGTACGGCTCCGGCCGGTGCGGGCACGCGGGGATGGAAGAGCCAGTCCAGCCGGGGCTCGACCGCCCACCGGAACACCCCGCGTACGGTGCCGCTGGCCAGCGCCACGGCCAGGGCCCCGCAGCCGACGGTCACCAGCACGAGCTCCGCTCCGGAGACCCGGTAGTACCAGCCCTGGTAGGACAGGAACAGGGTGACGAAGCCGTGCAGCAGGTAGACGTACATGCTGGCGGACCCGAAGCGGGTGAACCACGTGCGGCGGCCCGGCACGACGGCGAGAAAACCCACCGTCAGCGCGACCGCCGAGGCCAGCGCGAGCAGCCGGAACCCCACGCCCGCGGGCGCGCCGACGCCGAGCTGGCCGAAGCTGCGCCGCCAGTGCACCCATTCGGGGTCCACGGTCAGCGCCGCGGCGTAGGCGGCCACCCCGCCGAGCACCAGCAGCACCGCACCGGCGACGCGCATCGTACGGCGCCGCAGGAACGCGAAGTGGTGCGGCCGCAGGGTGAGCCCGACCACGAAGAACGGCAGGAACGACAGCACCTGCGCGGCGTTGAGCATGCTCGGCAGCGTGATGAAGCCCGCGAGCATCGAGATCACCAGGGCGGCCGTGATGGGGTAGCGGAGTTGCTGCCACAGCGGGGTCGACAGCCGCCACAGCAACAGCGCGGGCATGAACCAGGTCAGGTAGTACGGTTCGAGCGGGTCCCAGCCGACGTGGTTGCCCGCGAGCAGGCCGGCCCACAGCGGATACGCCACGCTGAAGATCACATACGGGACGACGATCGCGGCGACGAGCTTGCGCGTGCGGTCGCGTCCGGCGGTGAACCCGCGGGAGAAGTATCCGCACATGACGATGAAGACCGGCAGGTGGAAGGCGTAGACGAATGTCTGGGCCGCCTCGAGCACCCGGCCGCCGACGTTCGCGGCCCGCAGCGGTTCCCAGGCGTGGCCGATCACCACGAGCACGACCGCGAGGAACTTGGCGTTGTCGAAGTAGGGGTCACGGACGGCCGCACGCGAGCGTGCGGGCGGGGTGGTGCTGACCGAGGCGACGGTGGTCAAAACGGAGAACCCTGCGCTCGACAACGGGTGACCGGGTCAGTCAACACGAAGATCCTGAACACCACCTCAACGCGGCGGGGCGGGCCGGCGAACCACGGCGCGCTCACACCGCACCGCCGTCCGGGCCCAGGCCCGACTCGCGCAGGGTCAGGTTGAGGCGGCCGCGCAGCCCCAGGAAGGGCGGGGCCGTGCCGGGCAGGGTCTTGGGCACGCCGTGGTAGGCCAGCCGGGACTCGCCGCCGAACACGAACAGGTCACCGGACTCCAACTGGACGTCGCTCCAGGGCCGCCCCCGGTCGCGGGTGTTGCCGAAACGGAACACGCACGTGTCGCCGATGCTGAGCGAGACGACCGGCGCGAGGCTGCGTTCGTCCTTGTCCTGGTGCTGGCCCATGCGGGCCTCGGCGTCGTAGAAGTTGACCAGCGCGATGTCGGGCCGGTAACCGCCGTCGTGACCGTACGCGGTGGCGACGGCGCGCCGGCCGAGGTCGGCGAGCCAGGCGGGGAACGGCTTGACCGGGGCGCCGTCGTCGGCCGTGCGCTGGTAGCGGTAGGGCACCCAGTGCCAGCCGAGGCAGACGGTGCGCACCGACATCACGCCGCCGCCCGGCAGGCGGGTCTGTCGCATCCCCGCCGGGGAACGGGCCCACTCGCGGCAGGCGTCGAGCAGCCGCCGCTGTTCGTCGGCGGTCAGCCAGCCCGGGACGTGCACCGCCCCGGGCGCCACCTCCGCCCGCGGCCGCGGGATCAGCGCCGTCACGCCCCTGACCTCCTCCTATGCCGGCTCCTCTGTCGGCCCGTGCCGGCTTCCGCACGCCACGGTACGTGATGGCCGGACGGCACGCGCCCCGGGAATTCGGCCTCTCAGGAACAAGCGGACCCGGGTCGCCCACGGAAGGGCGCCCGGGTCACCTGTGACGGCGAAGCGGTCAGTCTCCGGTGTTGGTGGCCCAGACCGGCTGCCTGTTGCTGTTGTAGATGACGACGTTGCCGTCGTCCTGCACCGCGAGGTAGGCGCCCCTGTGCCAGGTGTTCGACGCCCAGACCGGCCTGCCGCCGCTGGCGTAGACCACGAAGTTGCCGTCCTCCTGGAAGACCGCGGAGACGCCGTTGCCCCAGGCGTTCGGCGCCTGCCAGACCGGCCTGCCGTCCTTGTAGAGCACGAAGTTGCCGTCCTCCTGCAACCGCAGGATGGCCCGGCCGTTGCCCGAGGTCAGCGCCTCGTTGCGGTACAGCGTGACCGTGGGCCGGAAGATCGCGTCAGCCCGCTGGTGCGTGCCGTGCCGGTTGGTGGGCGTGGCCGTGATCGCCTGGGCGGTACCGGCGGCCGCCGCGCCCGCGAAGGCCAATCCGGCGGCCACGGCCGTGACGCAGAGTGAGCTGCGAAGTTTGGACATTGATATCTCCTTTAGTCCGTTGTGCCCGAGACTTGACCTCGATGGTGACGATTTGAATACAAGCAAATACGGAGAGTGATGTCCACGACCGTGCAGGGCGGCCCGCGAGGAAGATCGGAACGGCCGGTGGCGACTTTCTGGACGGTATCGCCGCAGGTCGCTGGCGTGTCCACGTTTCCGGACGGCGGGAGGCCGGGTCACGGTGGGACGCAGCGGGTGTCGACGTCGAGCGGCACTCGGTGGCCGAGCGAGTCGCTCTCGCCGACGTCGCTGCGGGCTGGATCGCCCGGTCGCGGCAGGAGGCCGTCGACCGAGGCGCCGTCTGGGTCTCTGACCGCTACGCGGACTGCCACCTGGCCGTCGACGCGGTCTCGCGAACCCCGGATCCGGCGAGGTTGCTCCAGGTCCTCGCCGACCTGTACCTGGCGCGCCCGACGGTGACGGTCTGGCTGGACCTCGACCCGCGGATCGCCTGGGAACGGATCCTGCGCCGCGGCCATGACGAGGAGTCTCTCGAGTACCTCGTCTCGCTGCGGGACGCCTACCTGGCGCTGGACGCGGCCACCGGCTACGTCCACATGCCCGCGGACCGGCCCCTTGAGGAGGTCCACGAGCGGGTGTGGTCGGTGTTCGCATCGGTCTCAGCGTCTGGGCCGCCGGCATGACCGCCGGGACGCGCCGCCGAAGGACGTGGTGACGCGAGCGACACTGAGCTGGAGGTATATGATCTTCAAGATCAACATCAATAAAATTATGTTCAACGCGTTGAGAGCTTAAGAAAATCAAGGTACAAATGAACCGCAGGCATGTCGCCGAGGGTGAGGGGGCCGAGAGTGGACTGGCAGGAACTGACGGACCTGACGCACGGGCGGCCGTTCGTGGTCGAGCGGGTCCGGCTGGCCGACAGCGGCGTCGTGGTCGAGGGCCGGTTCGAGCCGCCGCAGCTGGCTCAGCTCAGTGTCGACGACCAGGTGTTCGTCGCCGCGTTCCTGCGGTCGCACGGTTCGATCAAGGAGATGGGGCGGATCTTCGGGGTGAGCTACCCGACCATCAAGTCCCGCCTGAACCGGATCGCCGAGCACCTCGACTTCGTCGACGTCGACCCGGAGCCCACCGGCGCCGACGTCGTCGACCGCCTGCGGCGGGGGGAGATCAGCGTCCAGGAGGCGCTGGCCGAGCTGGAGAAATCCTGATGATCCCGCAGCTGGTGACGGTCCGTCATCGCCGTCGCAACGGCCGGTCGCTGCGGCTGTACGTCCCTGTCGTGCCGATACTCCTGGTGCTTTCACCGCTGCTGCTGCTCGGCGTGCTGGCCGGACTGGTCGCATGCCTCGTCTTCCGGGTGAGCCCGACGGGCGCGCTGCGCGGCACCGGGCGGCTGCTGTGGGCGCTGCCCGGCACTCGGATCGAGATCGAGCAGGGCCGGACGGCCGTGCTGGTAAGCGTCAGATGAGTCAGAGGAAAGAAACAGCGATGAACGAGCAGCGCCGCCAGATCCTGCAGATGCTGGCCGAGGGCAAGATCACCGCGGATGAGGCCGAACGGCTGATCGACGCCCTCGAACGGGCACGGCCCGAGTCGCCGCCGGCGTCCGAGTCCCACCCACGCCGCCGGCCCAAGTACCTGCGCGTGGTGGTGAACGCGGCGGACCACCCCGGCGCCGAGCCGACCCGGATCAACATCCGGGTCCCGCTCCAGCTGCTGCGCGCCGGGGTCCGGCTCACGAGCCTCATCCCTCCGCCGGCGCTCGCCAGGGTCAACGCGGAGCTGGACAGGTCCGGGGTGCCGATCGACCTCACCGAACTCAAGCCGCAACACCTCGAAGAGCTCATCGATCAGCTCGGCGACGTCATCGTCGACGTCGACGAGCCCGACACCAAGGTGCAGGTGTTCTGCGAGTGACACCGCCGCGGCACGGACCACCGAGGAATCACGATGACCCTGCGTTTCTCCGGCGACACCGCCCTGTTGACGGGCCGAGCCATGCGCCACGTCACCGTCGTTTTCACCCTGGCCCTGACCTGGCTCGCCGTCGTCGCCGGCCTCACCGCCAAGACCCCGGACGGCGCGGGCGCCTTCTCCTACCCGCTCCTCTTCCTGCCGTTCATCAGCTCGGCGTTCGTCCCCACCGACACCATGCCCGCGCCGGTGCGCGGCTTCGCCGACAACCGACCCGTGACATCCATCGTCGACACGATCCGCGACCTGTTCGCACAGCAGCCGGTCCGATGGCCGCCTACCGCCGCAGAATCGTCGCCGGCTAGCCGAACAGTCAACGATCACCTCACCGCCGAGGAGGCCGGATGCCGGCAGATCCGCCCAGTTCCCCCGCGCTGCGCGCGTCCGACACGGACCGCGACCAGATCATCCAACTGCTGCACGCCGCCGTCACCGACGGCCGGCTCGACCCGGTCGAGTTCGACGAGCGGCTGGACGCGGCGCTGGCCGCCCGTACCGTCGACGCGCTGACCCCGCTCATCACCGATCTGATCGCGGTGCCGGGCGGCGGCGCACTCCCTCCGCCGCTCGCCGGGACGCCGGCCGCCGAACTGCTCACCATCCGTGAGAAGCACGGCTCGGTGCGCCGCGACGGCCGGTGGACGCTGCCGCGCCGGCTGGTCCTGCGCACCGCGTGGTGCGACGTGATGCTGGACCTGACCAGCGCGGTGCGCAGCGCGCCCGAGCTGGTCATCGAGCTGCAGGTGCGCGGCGGCAACGTGGAGCTGGTCCTCGCGCCGGGCATGGTGATGGACGCCAACGAGCTGTCGGTACGGCACAGCGCGCTCGCGATCAGCAGGACCGCGGGCGGCGACACGCCGGAGACGCTGTACGTCCGCGTGGTGGGCCGGATGCGGCACGGCCGGCTCGACACCCGCTGGCAGGCGCCGCGCCGGTGACACGGCGGGTGCCGGCCGGGGCCGCAGGCGCGGCGATGGAATATCCACCGGTGGGAAGGGGTTACATTGGTGGTGCCGGTGTGGCATGTGTCCCCGGGCCGCACCTATCGCCTTCGCGGAATACCGTCCGGTCTCGGCCGGAGCAGGAGCCGCGTTGTGCCTTCGCCGCGAGGCGACCACCACACCGGCCCAGACGTGCCGCCCCCGCCGGATCCAGATCCGGCGGGGGCGGTTCATGTTTGTCAGGTGGGAAGCGTCACGAACGCCGCTCCGACCAGTGCGGCGATCACGAGCACCGCGATCACGATCGCCGCGATGGCGCGAATACGCCGACGCCTGCGCAGGCGCCCGAAGTTCGCCAGGCGGCCCGCCAGCGCCGGGTCTTCCTGGCCGAGTTGAGATGCGATCTCTGTGAGGATCCGCTCCTCCTCCATCGAGAGCGCCATGCCGCACCTCCAGGGGGTCTTACATTTCCTCGAATCATCCCCCCTTTACCTCCGGGGGGAAACCTTGAGGAAGGAGTCCGATTACCGTTCGTTCTTCTTCGGCGCGAACCGGTCGCCTCACCCCTTGACACCGCCGGACAGGGCGAAGGCGTTCCCCAGCACCCGCTGGACCAAGGTGTACAGCACGACGACGGGCAGGGAGTACAGGATGGAGAACGCGGCGAGCAGGCCGTAGGAGGCCGTGCCGTGCAGGCCGAAGTACTGGTAGATGGCGACCGAGGCGGGCTGTTTGGCGGGGTCGACGAGCAGGATGAACGGCACGAAGAAGTTCCCCCACGTCAACGCGAACGTGAAGGTGAACACCACGGTGGTGCCGGGCAGCATGAGCGGCAGCACGATCCGCAGCAGGGCACGGAACCCCGAGGCGCCGTCGACCCAGGCCGCCTCCTCCAGCGCGATCGGCACCTCGTCCATGAAGTTCTTCATCATCCAGATCGCCATCGGCAGCCCGGTCGCGGTGAGGAACAAGGTGGTGGCCGGGATGGAGTCGAGCAGTTCGAGCTGGACGAACAGCCCGTACACCGGCACGAGGATCGCGGTGATGGGCAGGCCGGTGGCGAACAGCAGGCCGAGCAGGATCGGCCGGCCGAACCGGCGGGTGTAGCGCGAGAGCGGGTAGGCGGCCGGCGCGGCGAGCACGAGGGTGAGCACGGCCGCGCCGAGCGACAGCACCAGGCTGTTGGCGAGCGCGTGCAGGTTGTCGCCGGTGAGGACGTCGGCGAAGTTGCGCAGTGTCAGCTGGTGCGGAACGTCGGCCTTCAGCGACGCCTGGTCGGAGACCGAGGCCAGGAACAGCCACCCGAACGGCAGCAGGAACGCGATCGCGACCAGCGCCAGCACCAGGTACGCCACGGCGGCGGCGGCCCGGCGGCGCGGTCCGGTCGTGGACAGGCGCGGGGGCCGGGAGGTGCGCGGGGTCGCGCTCACGGCCGTGGTCATATTTCCTCCCGCATCATCCGCAGGTAGATGACCGAGAACACGCCGCCGACGGCGAGCAGCACGATCGCCAGCGCGGCGCCGTAGCCGAGCTGGTAGAACTTGAACGCGCTCTGGTACATGTAGATCGGCAGGGTCTGGGTCTTGGTGCCGGGCCCGCCGCCGGTCATCACGAAGATCAGTGTGAACACCGCCAGCGTCTGCAGTGTGATCGTCATCAGGTTGGTCATGACGGCGCGGCGCATCAGCGGCAGGGTGATGTGCCGCAGCCGCCGGTACGCCGAGGCGCCGTCCACGGCGGCGGCCTCCAGCAGGTCCTCGGGCACGTTCGACAGCGCGGCGGAGTAGACGAGCATGGAGAAGGCCGTGCCGCGCCAGACGTTGGCGATGATCACCGACAGCAGCGGCATGACGTACAGCCAGCTCTTTCCGTGCAGGCCCACCGCGCGCAGGATCGCGTTGAGGGTGCCGTCGTCGGCCAGGAACGCGTACCAGACGAACCCGGCGACCAGCTCGGGCATCACCCACGCGCCGACCACGATCGCGCCGACGACGGCGCGGGCGATCCGGTGGCGTGACTTCATCAGCAGCGCCAGCGCCATGCCGCCGACGTTCTGCCCGATGACGGCCGAGCCGACCACGAACACGACGGTCAGCCACAGCGACTGGCCGAACGCCGGGTCGGCGAACATCCGCCGGTAGTTGCGCAGGCCGATCAGGTGCGGGGTGCTGGCGGTGGCGCCGGTGAGGGCGACGTCGGTGAAGGAGGCGTAGACGCACCACAGGATCGGGCCGAGGAAGAACAGGGCGATCAGCGCGAACGCGGGAACCAGCGGCAGGATCCGGCCGGCGGCCCGCCGCCCGCGCGCGGCGGGCGAGCGGCGGGCGGCGGGCCGGGTGGACTCGGGCAGGTCCACCGCGACCATCAGGAGGTCCCTTCGACCTTGTCCGGTCCGGCGAGCTGTTTGATCTGGCCGGCCAGGTCATTGACCGCCTTGTCGGGTGCGGACTGGCCGGTGACGACGGCCTCGGTGGCGGCCTGGAGCTGGTTGGAGATCTGGGGGTAGACGCTGTAGGCGGGGCGGTACTGGGTGTACTGGACCAGGCTGGTCCAGAACTGCTGGGTCGGGTTGCCCTTGACGTACTCCGGGTCGCTGGTCACGTCGTTGCGGACCGAGACCTGGGTCCCCTTGATGTAGAAGAACAGGGAGTTCTCCTTGTTCATGGCGAGCTGGACCAGCTTCCACGCCGCGTCGGGGTTCTTGGTGTTCGCGCCGACCGACAGCAGCCAGCCGCCGGAGAGGCTGACCTTGCCGGGCGCCTGGCCGTTCTGGGTGGGCATGGGCGCGGTGCCGAGGGTCTTGGACCAGTCGGGCCAGGCGGAGACGCCGCCGGGGATCCAGCCCTGCGGCAGCCAGGAGCCGTCCAGGGCGATGGCGAGCTTGCCCTGCGGGAGTTCCTGTGCGGCGACGTTGTCGCTCCAGTGCGGGTCCAGCGCCTGCTGCTGGGTCGGGCCGAGCTTTTCGGAGTAGACGGTCTTGAGGAAGTTCATCGCGTCGTTCATGCCGCGGCTGGGCGCGACCCACTTCTTGGTCTGGTCGTCGTACAGCTTGTCGGCGGTGCCGTACAGCAGCATCTCGAAGCCCTGCATGGAGGAGGCCTCACCGACGCCCTTGCCGGCGTAGACGTTGAGCGGGATGACGCCGGGGACCTTGGCCTTGATCTGGCGTGCCGCGGTGAGCAGGTCGTTCCAGTTCTTGGGCTGCCAGTCGGCGGGCAGGCCCGCCTTGGCGAAGATCTTCTTGTTGAACCACAGGCCGCGGGTGTCGGTGCCCATCGGGACGCCGTAGGTGTGACCGTCACCGGCCTTGCCGGCGGCCTTGGACGCGGCGACGAACTGGCTCCAGTCCGGCCAGGAGGCGAGCTTGTCGTCGAGCGGCATGAGGAACCGGGCCTGGGCGTCGGAGTTGACGAAGAAGGTGTCCTCGTAGGCGACGTCGGGCGCGGTGGACTTGGAGCGTCGCATCAGGCCGAGCTTGGTGTAGTAGGAGTTCTCGTCGGCCTCGATCGGGATGAGCTTGAGCTTGACACCGGGGTTCTGCTGCTCGAAGACCGGTTTGATCTTCTTGAACAGCTCGTCGGCGCCGATGAAGTTGCCGAACTTCTGGTAGGCGACCTTGATCGTCTTACCGTCCGAGGATCCGCTGTCGCCGCAGGCGCTCAACCCCGCCGCGACCGTCACCGCCGTCATCACGAGAGCCCATTGCCGCCGCATGCGCAGCACCTCCGCGAATTGCCATTGTGTTGTGGCAAATGTGGAAGGACGGGCGTGTGGCGTCAAGGCCTGACAGAAGAGGTGACAGACACCTTACTGGTTGGTTACATCGCCGCCGCGCGTGGCCACCGACGCACGTCATAATCACGCACGACGGCGAGTTGAGGCGGGGAGTATGGCGCGGAGCGGACCCGACGGATCAGCGGTGCGGATCGGCGCTCTCGTTCCGGTTCTCCCACACGCCGGGCGTCAGCGTCTGGCAATGGGCCTGGACGCCGGTCCAGGTCGTTGATCGGGATCCGGTGGAACCCGATCGCCTCCGGATCCTTCACGCCGGCTGAGAGAGCACCGATGCCGGAAAGGGCCGCGACGTGACACCGAACCCGAAGGAGCGCGGCGCCGGCGGGCGTGATGGCGTGCGGTGGGAGGACCACCCGCTCTACGGGCCGATCCCCCACGCCCCGGCCGGCTACGACCTGACGTTCCAGCCCGACCTGCCCTCCGGGGCCGTACGCGGCGACCCCTCACGGCAGCGGGGATTCTGCCCGCACTGCCGGCCGCCGCGGTACTTCTACGTCGACCGGGAACTCCGCTGCCGCGCATGCGGCACGGCGTTCGTCTGGCCCGCGGAGCGGCAGCGGCACTGGTACGAGGTCCTGGGACTGTCCGTGGCGGGCGGGCCGCCCGCGTCGTGCCCCGAGTGCCGCCGGGAACGCCGGGCGGCCCGCGCGCTCGGGCAGCGGCTCGCCCACGCGGCGGACGACCTCCGCGCGCACCCCGACGACGTCCGGGCGCTGCTGGAGTTCGCGGCCGCGACGGCCGAGCACACCCTCAGAACGGGCACGGGCGACCCGGCGCGCGGAATCGCTGCGGCGCGCAAGGCCGCGCGGCTCGACCCGGGTGCGGTCACCGCGCACTTCTGGGAGGCGATGTGCCACGACGCCGCCGGCCGCACCGAGCGGGCGGCGGACTGCTACCGACGATTCGTCCGCCTGGCGCGCACACGCCGGACCCGGAGCCTGCGCGAACCACTCGAACACGCCCGTCGCCGGCTCGCCGAGCCACGCCCGGCGCAGGACCAGTGACGCCGGAGCGGTCAGCCGCGGACGATCGGGCGGCCGGTGATGGCGCTGATCCGGTCGGCGGTCAGGCTGACCGCGGCGGCCGGGCTCCAGCGGCGGGTGAGCACGCCTTCGAGCATCGTCTGCAACTGCGCCGACACCAGCGCGTACGTCGGCGCGGAGGGCCGTACGACGGCGTGCTCGAGCAGCGCGGCGGTCTCGGCGTGGAACGGGGAGACCGGGGCCAGGGCGTCCAGGACGCTGCGGCGGGGCGGGAGCTGACCGGTCTCGGCGCACACCTGCGCCAGCCACTTGGGCGCGGTCGCGGCGCGCAGCAGCCGCATCGCCAGCTCCGGGTGGCGGGCCTGGCGGGGGACGCAGTACACCATGCCGCCGCACA
Source organism: Actinoallomurus iriomotensis (assembly GCF_030269445.1). Classification (GTDB taxonomy): domain Bacteria; phylum Actinomycetota; class Actinomycetes; order Streptosporangiales; family Streptosporangiaceae; genus Actinoallomurus; species Actinoallomurus iriomotensis. The sequence continues at coordinate 176,974 of NZ_BSTJ01000005.1, read as the reverse complement.
GGATCCCCGGCGGGCCGTGCGGGCCGGCCGGCAGCGGCGCGAACCCGAACCGCCCGGCGACCGCGGCCAGCGGCGTGCCGGTCTCAGCGGCCAGCCTCTCGGCCTGGTAGCTCGCCCCGATGATCATGCGGGCGCGACCGGCGGCGAGCATCTGCGCGGCCCGGTCCATGTCGTAGGTGACGACCTCGGCGGGCAGCGCGCCGTCGTCGGCGAGCCGGCGCAGGAACCGCAGCGTCGCGACCGTCGCCGGGCTGTCCAGCGTCACCGCCTCGGGCGTGAACACGGTCGCGCCGTTGGCCACCAGCAGCGCCACCAGCGCGTACGTGGTGGTCTCCCCCGCCGCGGCACCGCCCGGCATGACCAGGGCGTGCTCGCCGCGGGGCGCGTCGGCGGCCAGGGCGCGGGCCAGCGCGCGCAGCTCACGCCAGGTCTGCGGCGGCGCCGCCCCGCCGAGGGCCGCGCGGTCGTACCACAGCCCGGCCACGTCGGCCGGCGCGTGCACCGCGACCAGGCCCTGCCCCTCGAACCGGTACGCGTCGACGAAGGGCGGCAGGAAGTCGGCGTCGTGCTCGGCCGCCCAGTCGGCGTCCAGCTCGGCGATGGGGGTGAGCATGTGCGACTCGGCGAACTCGGCGACCCACACCGAGTCGACGATGGCGAAGTCGGGGCCGCGGCCCTCGGCGATCGCGCGCCGGAACATCGCCCGTGTCTCCCACAGCGGCGCCGTGGTGAACTCCAGCCGCAGGTCGTTGCCTGCCGCCTCTCTTAACTGCCCCTCCCAGCTGCCGTGGGTGGCCATCACCGAGATCTTCGGCGCGGCGTGCAGGCGGGCCATCCAGCCGGGGTCGACGAAGGTGCCGCGGCGGCGGTGCCGTACGACGACGCCCTCGGCGGCCAGTTCCGACAGCGCCCGCGTCACCGGCGTACGGGACAGGCCGTAGGCGGCGCACAGCTCGTGTTCGGTGGGCAGCCGCCCGTCCGTGCCGTAGTGACCGGCCTCGATGTCGGCCAGCAGCCGGCGCTTGAGCCGGTAGTACGCCGGAAGGGGTGGCGCGAGCTCCATGGCTGTCCTTCATCGGCGCGGATGGCGGTTTGCCATCAGTGTGCAGCAAATCCGCCGCCGAGATCCACAGGGTTGTCGCCGCGCCGGGACCGGCGAGGTCCGGGCCGTACGCGTGGAAGCGCCGGGGTTCAGTCGTGTGCCGCGGCCGCCTGGACACCGCGGGTCGTCGCCGACTCGTGGCGGCGGCTGTCCAGCGCGGTGACGTAGTAGGTGTAGGTGTGGCCGGGTTTGGCCGTCTTGTCGGAGGTCGTGTGCGCGTCGCCGTCGACGACCTTCAGCAGGAACCGGCCGTCCGGCGCGATGCACGCCGGGCTCTTGGCCGGGGCGCGGTACACCGCGTACGCGGCGGCGCCGGTGCCCTTCCAGGTCAGCCGGCCGTTCTTGGCCGTCAGCTCGGCCGGGGCCGCGGGCGGCGCGCCGGGACCGGCGACCGGGGCCAGCGCCGGGCGGGAGTAGTGGTCGCGCAGCAGCCGGGTGGCGAAGCCGTGGCGGTCCTGGGCCAGGTCGTGCGCGCTGAAGAACGCCTCACCGCCGACCTGCGGGTAGCCCGCGTCGATCGCGACGTGGCGGGACAGCTCGGCGGGATCCTTCCACGTGCCGGGCTGCCCGACCTGGTAGGCGGCCTGGCCGATGACGAGCTGGACGTGGGTGCCGGCGACCTGCTTGGCCCACCACGCGACGAGCGTGCGGTAGTCGGCGGCCTTGAACCCGACCGGCCAGTACAGCTGCGGGGCGATGTAGTCGACCCAGCCCTTGCGCACCCACGTGCGGCTGTCGGCGTAGATGTCGTCGTAGCTCTGCAGCGCGGCGGTGGCCGAACCGGCCTTGTCGCGGGACTTGTTGCGCCACACCCCGAACGGGCTGACACCGAACTGCACCCAGCCCTTCGTCTGGTGGATGCGCGTGTGCAGGTCCTGGATGAGGGCGTCGACGTTGTGCCGCCGCCAGTCGCCGAGGTTCTTGTAGCCGGCGCCGTACTTCTTGAACGTCGCGGCGTCGGGGAAGGCCTTGCCCGCGATCGGATAGGGGTAGAAGTAGTCGTCCAAGTGCACGCCGTCGACGTCGTAGTGCTGCACCACGTCCAGGACGACCCGTACGGCCAGGTCACGGACCTGCGGCAGCCCCGGGTCGAACCACAGCGCGCCGCCGTAGCGGTGCACCCAGTCCGGGTGCAGCCGCGTCTGGCTGTTCGCCGCGAGCTTGCCGGGGTCGGCCTGCGTGGCGGCCCGGTAGGGGTTGAACCAGGCGTGCAGCTGCAGGCCGCGCTTGTGCGCCTCGGTGATGAGGAACCGCAGCGGGTCGTATCCGGGGTCGGCGCCCGGCTTTCCGGAGAGGAACCGCGACCACGGCTCGTAGTGGGAGGCGTAGAACGCGTCGGCGGCCGGGCGTACCTGGACGTAGACGGTGTTGAAGTTCAGCTTCTCGGCCACGTCCAGCAGGTGGCGGTATTCGGCCTGCTGTTTGGCGACCGGCAGCCCGGGCCGGCTCGGCCAGTCGCCGTTGTTGACGGTCGCGATCCACATCGCGCGGGTCTGGCGCGCTCCGGCGCGCGCGGCGGTGGTCTGGCCGCATTCGGCCGCCGGCGCGCCCGCCGCCGAGGCCCGCGGCTCGTCGTGGCCCCCGCCACAAGCCGCCGATCCGGCCGCGATGAGCAGCGCCGCGCCCGCCGCCGCGCTCACCCGCCGCGATCTCCACCTGCCGTGCCGCCCCCGAGATCCGCCCATGGGATGGCATTCTGCCGGAGAGTCCGGGCCCGCATCCGGGTATCGGTTCAGCAAGGGCACTCTCATGAGGCGGCGGCGGATGAACGACACCTTCCGGCTGGGCCGGATCGTCGGCGTGCGCGTCGGCGTCAACTGGACCGTCCTCGTCGTCTTCACTCTTCTGGCGTATGGCCTGGCCGCCGACCGCCTGCCCCAGTCCTACAAGGGCCTGCACCCGGTCGTGTACGTCCTCGGCGGGCTGGTCACCGCCGCGGCGTTCATGGCGTCGCTGCTCGCGCACGAACTCGCGCACGCCGTCGTGGCGCGCCGCAACGGGCTGACCGTCGACGGCATCACCTTGTGGCTGCTGGGCGGGGTGGCGCGGTTCGAGGGCGAACCGGACAGCCCGGGCGCCGAACTGCGGATCGCGGGGGCCGGACCTCTGGTGAGTCTACTGCTGGGCGTGGTGCTGGCCGCCGGGTCCGCGGTCCTGCTGCTGGCGGGCGTGGAGGGCCTGGTCGCCGGATGCCTGGCCTGGCTGGCGGCGATCAACGTGGTGCTGGCCCTGTTCAACGTGATCCCGGCGGCGCCGCTGGACGGCGGGCGGCTCGTGCACGCCCTGCTGTGGCGGCTGTCCGGCGACCGTACGAAGGCGACCCTGCACGCCGCCCAGACCGGCCGCGGGTTCGGCTGGGCCGCGATGGTGGCCGGGTTCTACGTGTCGCTGTGGACCTTCAGCGGGCTGTGGCTCATCGTCATCGGCTGGTTCCTGATCGCCGCGGCCGGGATGGAGGCGGGCCAGGCCCGCGTGATCGCCCGCCTGGAGGGCATCACGATCGGCCGGATCATGACGCCGGACCCCTTCACGGTTTCGGGCTCGATGACGGCGGCGGAGTTCTCGCGGGAGATGCTGCCCCGCCACCGTCACACCGCCTACCCGCTGGTGGACGAGGGTGTCGTCCGCGGCATCGTGACCGCCGAGCGGATCGGCGAGCAGGACCCGTCCGCGCCGGTCGGCGCGGTCGTGGAGGAGGCCGGGCGCACCGCGGCGCAGACCTCGCTGGCCGAACTGCTGCCCCGCCTCGCCCGCGAACGCCTGCTGGTCTTCGACGGCGAGCGCCTCGTCGGCATCGTCACGCCCCGCGACCTGACGCGCGCGCTCGAACGCCTGCCGGCCTCCTAGAAGCCGCGGAAGATCCCGTCCTCGCCGGCGGCGCCGGCGAACTCGGCGAAGTCCATGTTGGAGATCGACAGGTTGTTCTCGATGCTCCACAGTCTCTCGGCGATCACCCGGACCGCCCGCCCGCGCTCGGCGCGCAGGTCGATGACCAGCAGCGGCATCTCAGGCGAGCCGAGGGCGGTGTCGTCGGCGACGATCACGATCGGATGCCCGTCCGGGGTCAGCTCGAGGATCCGCTCCGGCGGCAGGTCGCGGTAGGCCGGGTCGTCGATGTAGTCGACGTGAGCGAGGAACTCGTACTCGTTCGGCGTCTCGACCACCGTGCGCAGGGCTTCCCACGCGGCCGGATCGGCGAAGCCGGTGCGCACCAGCGGCGTGTATTGCGTCCTGGGCAACGGAACGGTCATCGGCGGTCCTCTCGGTCTCCGGCTGTGGGGACACACCGGGGCGCCCCCGTACCGATGATTTTTCCGCACCGTGCTGGTCTTGTAGGCCGAGTACCGACTTACGGGAGGCTGACGCCATGCGGAGACTGACCTTTGGCATGAACCTGAGCCTGGACGGCTACATCGCCGCGCCCGGCGACGATCTCGGCTGGAGCGTGCCGAGCGACGAGCTGTTCCAGTGGTGGTCCGACCGGGTGGGGGCGACGGGCCTGGCGCTGTACGGGCGCAGGCTGTGGGAGACGATGAGCTCCCATTGGCCGACCGCCGACCAGCGGCCGGGCGCCACACCGGCGGAGATCGAGTACGCCCGCCGCTGGCGGGACATGCCGAAGGTGGTGTTCTCCTCGAGGACCAGCACGGTCGACTGGAACACCCGCCTGGTCACCGGCGACGCGGTCACCGAGATCACCCGGCTCAGGGCCGAGGACGGCGGCCCCATGGACATCGGCGGCGCCACCCTCGCCGCGGCGGCCATGCGGGCCGGGCTGATCGACGAGTACGTGCTGGTCACCGCACCGGTCCTGGTGGGCGGCGGCACGCCGTTCTTCACGGCGCTGGACAACTGGGTGAACCTGACCCTGGTGGAGACCCGGACGTTTCCCGACGGCGTGCTCCTGACCAGGTACGAGACCAGGCGCTGAGTACCCGACCTCGGACCGGCCCGGGCTTCGGGCCGATCCGAGGGTCGACCTCGGACCTCGCCACAAAGTTCGACGCACCCCAGCGGATTCACCTCGAACGTATGTTCTACCATGGGCGGATGCGCTGGGACGCTTTGTCACTCGACGGCCAGGAGCCGGGCCTGTTCGGCCGGCCGGTGACGGTCGACACGCCGGAGTTCCGCGGGATCACCTTCCACGAGATCCGCGCCAAGTCGATCATCAACAAGGTGCCCGGCGCCTCACGGGTGCCGTTCACCTGGACGATCAACCCCTACCGGGGCTGCAGTCATGCATGTATTTATTGCCTATATGGCGAAACGCCGATCCTCATGGCGGATGGGCGCACCAAGCCGATTCGGGACCTGCGCGTCGGCGACGCCATCTACGGCACGGAGGTCAAGGGCTCCTCTCGTCGCTATGTCGTGACGGAGGTGCTGGCGCACTGGAAAACGGTCAAGCCCGCATATCGCATCCGCTTGAAGGACGGAACCGAGCTGATCGCCAGTGGCGATCACCGTTTCCTGAGCGACCTCGGATGGAGGTACGTCACCGGCACCGACCAGCGCCCGCACCTGAAGCTCGACAGCAGGTTGGTGGGGACGGGCGGGTTCGCCGCTCCTCCGAAGAATGAGGCGGACTACCGGTTCGGCTATCTGTGCGGATTGCTGCGCGGCGGCGTGAATCTCGGGTCATGCGCATCTTCTCCTGGCCATGAGGCCCTGCGTCGCGCGCGGTTCTTCCTGGAGGATCTCGGTGTCCCCGCCGAGCGTCTGATCGCCTGGCCCGACATTACGACGGACGAATGGCGGAAGGGCTTCCTCGCCGGCATCTTCGACGCCGAGGGAAGCTGCTCAGGCGGTGTCCTGCGCATCCCCCACCGCGACCCGGACACCAGCCATGCGATCACGAGCAGCCTGGAACGTCTCGGATTCGACCACACCGTCGAGCGACCGCACCGGCGGTCGCTGGGCGTTGTCCGGCTGCCGGGTGGCCTCGCCGAACATCTGAGGTTCTTCCATCTGACCGACCCCGCGATCACCCGGAAGCGGGACATCGAAGGCGTCGCGCTCAAGAGCAGTGCCGAGCTGGGCGTCGCGTCCGTCGAAGCGATCGGCATCGACGTGCCGATGTACGACATCACCACGGGGACGGGCGACTTCATCGCGAACGGCGTCGTCTCGCACAACTGCTTCGCCCGGGGCACCCACCGCTACCTGGACTTCGACACCGGTCAGGACTTCGACTCCCAGATCGTGGTGAAGGTCAACGCGCCCGAGCTCGTCCGCCGGGAACTGGCCGCGCCCCGGTGGGCCGGTGAGCACATCGCGATGGGCACCAATGTCGACTGCTACCAGCGGGCCGAGGGCCGCTACCGGCTGATGCCGGGCATCATCGAGGCGCTGCGCGACCACGCCAACCCCTTCTCGATCCTGACCAAGGGGTCGTTGATCCTGCGCGACCTGCCGCTGCTGGAGGAGGCCGCCGAGCGCACCGAGGTGGGCGCGGCCGTGTCGGTGGGTTTCGTCGACAAGGAGCTGTGGCGGCTGATCGAGCCGGGCACGCCGAGCCCGCTCAAACGCCTGGAGGTGTGCGCCACGCTCGTCGAGCACGGCATCGGCTGCGGCGTGCTGATGGGCCCGATCCTGCCGTACCTGACCGACACGCCCCGGCAGCTGGACGCGGCGGTCCGCCGCATCGCCGAGGCGGGCGCGTCCTCGGTGTCGGCGATCGCGCTGCACCTGCGCCCGGGCGCGCGCGAGTGGTTCATGCGGTGGCTGCGCGAGTGCCGTCCCGAGCTGGTCGCCCCGTACGAGCGGCTGTACGGGCGCGGCGCGTACGTCCCCAAGGACTACCAGCGGCGCATCTCCGCCAAGGTCGCCGAACTGGCCGAAAAGTACGGCATCGGAGGCCGCCGCAACCCCCGCCGCCTGTCCGCCCCGTCTCCTCCGCCGGCCGCCCCGGGGCCGGTCGCCGAGCAGCTGCCGCTCCTGTGACGCCGGGCCCGTACCCGATGCTGATGGTTCCGCGCGATACGGGAGGTGCCGCACGTCGATGGTGAATCGTGAAGCCGCGCTCGAGGATCCGGTGGGCGAATCGCTTCGCGGTCACCACGCGCGCCTCGCCCGCCGGTTCGGCCGGGCCGCGACCTACCTGCCGGGAGTCGCGACCTTCTGCGCGGTGCCCGCCGACCCCGGTCCGGCGGAGTGGGCCGACCTGTCCCGGCTGCTGGGCCCGGGCGGGTTCGCCGACATGTTCAGCTGCCCGGCGACACCGCCGCCGGACTGGGAGCCGGTCTTCGTCCTCGAAGGCCGGCAGATGATCTGGCCCGGCGACGGCCGGCCCGATCACCCGTGGGCCGAGCCCGTCACCGGTGTCGTCGAACTGGGCGCGGACAGCGTGCCCGAGATGCTCGACCTGGCCGGGCGGACCCGCCCGGGGCCGTTCTGGTCGCGCACCCACGAACTCGGCACCTACCTCGGCGTCCGCGACAACGGCACGTTGGTCGCGATGGCGGGCGAACGTCTCCGGCCGCCGGGCTGGACCGAGATCAGCGCCGTCTGCACGGCTCCGGAGGCACGGGGGCGAGGCCACGCCGCCCGCCTCGTCGGCGCGCTCGTCGCACGGGTCCTGGCGCGTGGCGAACGTCCCTTCCTGCACGTGGCCGAGACGAACACCGGCGCGATCACCCTCTACGAGCGGCTCGGCTTCACGACCCGCGAGCCCGTGACCTTCCGGGGCTTCCGCACACCGTGACCGGGCGCGCCCGCGCCGAAACCAGGTTCCGGCCGCCGCCGTGGCCGGTGGCGTACGCTCTTTGATCATCGTCCCGGCCGGTGTCACCACCGTCCGCAGCCGATGAACCACCCGAGGGGACGTCATGACCGACACCGATACCGGCTCCACCCCGGTAGTGATCGACGGTGGCGACCGCGCCTGCGTGCGGCTCCTGCTGGAGCTGCGCGGACGGCTGGCCGTACTGCCCGCCGGGACGATCGTCCACCTCATCGCCGCCGATCCGGCCGCACCGCTGGACCTGGCCGCCTGGTGTCACATGACCGGCCATGTCTATCTGGGTCCCGTGCCGCCGCCGTACGGCGACACCCCCACGTACGGGCTGCGCGTGGCCGTCGCCCCGCGCCCGACCCAGCCGGACTCGCCGTGGCGGCCCCGGACCTGACCCGGCGCCCGCTTTCAGGAGCGCTCCGACTCGGTAGGGTGAGGCCGCGTGGAGGTCTACGAGCGCCGGGACGGGGAGAACGGCGAGCTGGTGCTGCGCGGCGACGGCCGGCATCTGGAGATCATCAGCAACGGCGTGTTCCTCATGGACACTCGCGCCGGTGAGTCCGAGCGCCTGCTGGTCCGCGCGCCGCTCGAACGCCTGGCGCGGCCCGCGGACGTCCTGATCGGCGGGCTGGGTGTGGGCTTCACCCTCGCCGAGGCGCTGCGTTCCCCGTACGCGCGGTCGGTGACGGTCATCGAACGCGAGCCGGCGGTCATCGGCTGGCACGAGACGCACCTGCGGCCCTTCTCCGGCGGCGCCCTGTCCGACCCGCTCGTGCGCGTCGAACGCGCCGACCTGGCGGCGTGGCTGCGCACGAGCAAGGCCGCCTTCGACGCGGTGTGCCTGGACATCGACAACGGGCCGGACTGGACGGTCACCGAGGGCAACGCCGCCCTGTACGGGCCGGAGGGTCTCGCGCTGCTGGCCGGGCGGCTGCGGCCGGGCGGGGTGCTGGCGGTCTGGAGCGCCGGCGCCGCGCCGGTGTTCGAGGCGCTGCTGCGCGAGCGGTTCGCCGACGTCGCCGCCCACGCGGTGCCGGTGCCCCGCGGCGAACCCGACGTGGTCTACCTGGCCTCGGCCCGCCCGGCGTAGCGCGCGGCCAGTTCCTCGGTGCGCTCCTTGGGCCAGGGGCAGTGGGTGACGCCGCGCAGGTGGTCGGCGAGCACCTCCAGGTGGGTGTGCCAGGCGGCCAGCGTGGTGGCGGGCTCGTCGGCGGGGCCGGTCTGGGTGAGCACGACCCGGGTGCCGGCCGGGTGCCCGCCGGTCAGTTCCCAGCGCACCCGCCCGGCCGGTGCGCCGTCGCGGAGCCAGGCGTACTCCAGCAGCTGTTCGTCGCGGACGGCGGTGAGGTCGCCGGCGGGGACGTAGGCGTTGGTGGCGGGCAGCGGCGGCGGCCCGCCGACGGCCGGTTCCCCGTTCTCGGTACGCGTCAGCGCCGGCCAGACCTGCTCGACCGGATGGGGCAGCAGCCGTTCGAACCGGATCGTGCCGTCGCCGGCGCGCAGGGTGCCCTCCCCCAGGCCGAACCGCGCGACGTAGGCGTCGTGGCGTTCGGCGTAGCGTTCGGGCGCGATGAGGGAGCCTTCGACGGGTCCGGCGAGGGTCTTGTCCAGCGCGCCGAGGCAGGTCTCCCAGCCGGTGGCGAAGCTGCCGGCCATGGGCCGGTCGGTGAAGGTGTGGGTGAAGACCAGCCGGGTGCCGGTGCCGTCGGGTGTCAGCTCCATGCGCAGCGCGTCGCCGTTCCAGGTGAGGGCGAACACCCGGGGCGGGTCCAGTTCGATGATCCGCCCTTCGTCGGGCGCCGCCTCGCCGGCCGGGTAGGTGTAGCGGATCCGGCCGCCGGGGCGCGGATCCATCTCGACGATGGCGGGGAACCAGTGCGCCATCTCGGCCGGGTCGGTGACCGCGCGCCAAACCTTCTCCACCGGGTGCGCGAGGCGGCGTTCGAACCGCAGGACGCTGCGTCCGTCGGTGGTGTGCAGGGTCGCGTTCATGAGTCGTCTCCCGTCTGCGCGGACGCGCCGCCCGGCTCGTCGTCGGGCATGGCGTCCAGGTGTCGTTCGAGGGCGTCCAGCGAGCGTTCCCACAGCCGCCGGTACGGCCGCAGCCACGCGTCGATCTCGGCGAGCGGTTCGGGCCGCAGCTCGTACCAGCGGCGCTGCGCCTCGGCGCGGACGCGCACCAGCCCGGCCTCGCGCAGCACCCGCAGGTGCTTGGAGGTGCCGGGCTGGGTGAGGCCGAGCGCCTGGGTCAGCTCCGCGACGGGGCGGGGACGTTCCAGCAGCAGGTCGAGGATCCGCCGCCGCGTCGGCTCGGCTAGCACATCGAATGGTGTGGGCACGCAGGGAACATACCCAACTGGCTATATGCCAGTCAAGGTATATAGCCGGGCAGGCTCAGTAGTAGCCCTCGACGGGAACGCGCGCCTCCTCGTACAGCGCCGGGCCCTCCTGCGGCACGTCGGGCCATCCGCCTCCCGGCTTGAGGCCGGCGAGCTGCTCGTCCGACAGCGCGTACACCACGCGGCCCAGGCCGGAGCGTGCGATCGCCCCGGTGCACATCTGGCACGGCTGGCAGCTGGTGTACATCGTGGTGGCCGCCGCGGTCGCGGGGTCCAGCTCACGCGCCGCCCACCGGGCCAGTTTCAGCTCCGGGTGGGCGCTGATGTCGGCGCCGGTGACGGTCGTGTTGCGCTCCTCGGCGAGGACCGCGCCGTCCGGGCCGGCCAGCAGCGACCCGAACGGCGGGTCGCCGGCCGCGCGCGCCTCGGCGGCCAGGGCGATGGCCCGGCGCAACAGGTCGTGAGGGTGGGATGGCATGGTCACTCCGATCGGTCGGTGGTGAGGGAGGCGGCGACGGTCGCGAGCGCCCGCCAGGCCTCCTGCGGGCGGCGGGTCTCGGCCGGGTCGCCGTGGAACGGGTCGAGCACGACGGTCTCGGCGCCGAGGCGGCGCAGTTCGTCCAGGTCCGCGGTGACCTGTTCGAGGGTGCCGTGGCCGGCGAGCCGGTCCGGGCCGGTGAGGGGTTCGGCGGTGAGCCGCAGGGCGATGCGGGGCGTCAGCGCGGGCACGGGCCGTCCCTGGTCGCGCGCGGTGGCGGTGAGGCGTTCGCGGGCCTGCCGCAGCCACGGCAGGGTGATCCGCAGCGGGTGCCAGGCGTCGCCGAAGCGTACGGCCCGGCGGATGCCCGCGTCGCTGTTGCCGCCGACCCACAGCGGGATCGACCCCGCGCGGTAGTCGGCCGTGTCGGCCCAGGCGGCCCGTACCGCGCGCAGGTGCTCGTCGGTGATCCGGCCGCGTTCGCCGTATGGCACGCCGAGCGCCGCGAACTCCTGCCGGGCCCAGCCGACGCCCACGCCCAGGACGAGACGGCCGCCGCTGAGGTCGTTCAGGTTCGCGGTCATGCGGGCCAGCAGCAGGGGATGCCGGTACGGGACGATGACCACGGTGGTGCCGAGCCGGATCCGTTCGGTCACGCCGGCCAGCCACGACAGCGTGGTGAACGGCTCATAGAACGGTGCCGGGTACTGCTCGGCAACGTCGGGCGTCACCACCACGTGGTCGGAGACCATCAGCAGGTCGAAGCCGAGCCCCTCGACCGTGCGCGCCCAGTCGCGCAGCACGCCGGGGTCGGTACCGGGCCCGAAGTTCGGGACGTTCACGCCGATTTTCACCATTTCACGCTATCCAGGCGATCACCGCCGACGGAAGGGATCATCACCGGCGTTGACCGCGGTCAGCCGTTGATCTGACGGTATATTCACGACATGGCCGAGGATCTTGACGCGACGGACTGGGCGATCCTGGGGGAGCTGCAGCGCGAGGGCCGCGTCCCCCTCACCGAGCTGGCCCGGCGGGTCAGCCTCAGCGCCTCCGCGACGACCGAGCGGGTCCGGAGACTGGAGGCCGCCGGTGTCATCACCGGCTACCGAGCCGAGGTGGACCTGGAGAAGGTCGGCTACCCGGTGCTCGCCGTCGTCCGCCTGAAGTATCCGGGCAACCGGCACGAGCCGCTGCACCGGCTGCTGGAGGAGCGCGCCGAGATCCTGGAGTGCCTGCGCACCACCGGCGATGACTGTTACACGCTGAAGGTCGCCGCGGCCTCCATGACCCACCTGGAGAAGATCGTCGGCGAGCTGACCGACTTCGGCAGCACCACCACCAACATCGTCTACCGCCAGACCCTGCCCTTCCGCGGCCCGCGAGCGACCTCGCGGACCTGAGGCCCGCCGCGCGCCCGGCCGGCGGTACGGTGACCGGGTGCGAGCGGTGGTGTTCGAGGAGTTCGGGCGGATGCCGGACCTGCGCGAGGTGGCCGATCCCGCGCCGTCGCCGGACGGGGTGGTGATCAGGGTCGCCGCGACCGGGCTGTGCCGCAGCGACTGGCACGGGTGGATGGGTCACGACCCGGCCATCGCGCTCCCCCACGTTCCCGGGCACGAGTTGGCCGGGGTGGTCGAGGCGGCCGGGCCGCGGGTCACCGGGTGGCGGGCCGGGGACCGGGTGACGGTGCCGTTCGTGTGCGCGTGCGGGCGCTGCCCGGCGTGCGCCGCCGGCGAACAGCAGGTGTGCGAGCGGCAGACCCAGCCCGGGTTCACCCACTGGGGCTCCTTCGCCGAGTACGTCGCCATCGAGAACGCCGACGTGAACCTGGTCGGCCTGCCCGAGGGGCTCGGTTTCGCGGCGGCGGCCGGCCTCGGCTGCCGGTTCGCGACCGCCTACCGTGCGCTCACCACGCACGGGCGGGTCGCGCCGGGACAGTGGGTGGCGGTGCACGGCTGCGGCGGTGTCGGCCTGTCCGCGGTGATGATCGCGGCCGCGGCCGGTGCGCGGGTCGTCGCCGTCGACGTCTCCCCCGCCGCGCTGGACCTGGCCCACGCGTTCGGCGCCGGGACGTGCCTCCAGGGCCCGGACGGCGTACCCGAGGCGATCGCGGAGGTCACCGGCGGCGGCGCGCACGTGTCCCTGGACGCGCTCGGCGACCCGCGGACCTGCGCGAACTCGATCGCGTGCCTGCGCCGCCGCGGACGGCACGTCCAGGTGGGCCTGTTGCCGCCGCAGGCGGGCCCGGCGGCGCTTCCGATGGAGCGGGTCATCGCCTACGAGCTCAGCGTGCTGGGCAGCCACGGCATGCCCGCCCACGCGTACGGGCCGATGCTGGACCTGGTCGCCGCGGGCACGCTGCGCCCGGACCGCCTGATCACCACCACGATCGGCCTGGCCGGGACGCCGCAGGCGCTGGCGGCCATGGGAACCACCTCGCCCACCGGCGTCACGATGATCGAGCCTTAGGCCCTAGTACGTCTTGAGCGTGATCGCGGTGGCGGCCCGGTGGATGGGCGCGACGGCCTTGGCCATGATCCGGTCTTTGCCCGGCAGTTTGTCCAGGAGGCCGAGCGTCGCCATCGAGAGCCGGACCTGCCCGCGCGTGCGCATCACCATCCGCTTGATGTTGGCCGGGCCGAGCCGCTGGTTCGCCTCGGCGAACGGCCGCATCTCCCGCTCGTAGGCCGCGAACCCGCCGCGGTGGTCTCCGCCGGCCGCGGCCAGTTCGCCCGCCAGGACGTACGCGCCGACCATGGCCAGGCTGGTGCCCTGGCCGGACGCCGGCGAGGCGCAGTGCGCGGCGTCGCCGAGCAGGACGACCCGGCCCGCCGACCACTGGTCCAGGTGAACCTGGCTGATCGAGTCGTAGTACAGGTCGGGTGCGGCGACGGCGGATTCGACGAAGCGCGGCACCTCCCAGCCCTCACCGGCGTAGACGGACGCCAGGGCGCGCCGCCGTTCCGCGGGGCCGTCCGGCTCGCCGTCCAGTTCCGCCGAGCCGAACAGGAACATCGCCTTGGCGCCCTCCTCCCCCGCGGTGCTGTAGGCGAGCATCGTCTTGCCGGGACCGACGTAGGTGACCTCCTCGCGATCCAGTCGAAGGTGGTTGGGCACGTCGCAGATCGAGATGCGGTAGCCCAGATCGCGGACGAACCGCTCTTCTGGCCCGAACGCCAGCGCGCGGGTCACCGAGTGCAGCCCGTCCGCGCCGATCACCAGGTCGAAGGTGGCGCTTCGCCCGCTCGCCAGGTCGACCTCGACCCCGTCGGGCGTCTCGCGCAGGGCGGTGATCGAATCGCCGAAGAGGCAGGTGACCGACTCGGCGGTCCGCCGGTACAGCAGGTGGTGCAGGTCGCCGCGCAGGATCTCGGCGTCGCCGTGGGTCCGGCCGCCGAAGGTGTCGCCGTCCATGCTCGCCACGCTCTTGCCGGTCGCGTCGACGACGGTGCCGCGCCGTACGCCGGTGCGCAGCGTGCGGATCTCCTCCAGCAGTCCCATGCGTTCGGCGACGGTGAGCGCCGCGCCCCGGATGTCGACCTTGTAGCCGCCCGCGCGCAGGGCGGGGGCGCGCTCCACGATGGTCGGGGTGAAGCCGTGCCGGCTCAGCCAGTAGGCCAGGGTGACGCCCGCGACGCCCGCACCGGAGATCAACACGTTGGCGTTCTTCATGATCACGGCTCCTCGCACCGTCCTGCCCCAGGCCGTTCGCCTCGGGTGACGCCAACGGTACAAGCGTGTTAGACAATTGTGCAAGACGTCCGTGTTAGACGTTCGTCTCGTCAGTGGATAGAGTCGGCGGCATGGGCAATCGTGAGGATCTGCTGGACGGCGCCCGGCGCTGCCTGCTGGAGAAGGGATACGCGCGGACGACCGCGCGCGACATCGCGCAGGCGTCCGGGGTCAGCCTCGCCGCCATCGGCTACCACTTCGGTTCCAAGGACGTGCTGCTGCACGAGGCACTGCGCGGCGCGATCGAGGAGTGGGGCGACCGGATCGCCGCCGCGATGACCGCCGCGGCCAGCGCCGACGCGGACCCGGCCGGACGATTCGAGGCCACGTGGGCGAGCATCCTCGACGCGTTCGCCGAGACCCGGCCGCTGTGGGCGGTCCAGTTCGAGGTCCTCGCCCACATCGAGCGCACCCCCGAGCTGCGCCGCGTCTTCGCCGCCGCGAACCGGCAGGCCCGCCTGGGCCTGGCCGAGCTGTTCGGCGTCGACGCGGAGACGCTCGGCCCGGACCGGACCGAGAGGATCGGCGCGTACCTGCAGGCCCTGCTGTCGGGCACGGCCGCCCAGTGGCTCCTGGACCCCGGCGGCGTGCCGTCGGCGGGCGACCTGCTCGACGCCGTACGGACCTTCTCCGCCGCGCTGGGGCCGTACGCGGAGTGAAGGCCGGCGGGGCTGGTCGGTCCGGCGGAACTGGGCGATCGCGGCGGCGAGCAGGCCCGCGCCGAGCACGATGACCAGCCCGACCTCCGGCAGCGGAGACACGTGCCAGCCGAACCAGGTGACTCCCGGGTTGAACCGGGCCTTCAGCGCGGGGCTCGCGGTGATGTGGGCGAACACCCATCTCCCGCAAGAACCCGAACTCCCGGTCTCAAAAGATCGAGGAGGCCGAGAACATCCCGGTGAACATCACCGACATCGCGATGACGCCGGGGAAGATGAAGGTCTTCAGGTTCACCGTGCCGCCGCCGGAGACCATGGAGCCCAGGCCGGTGCCCAGCACGAGCAGGTACAGCACCGGCTGGATCAGCTGGGAGATCATGCGGCTGCGGTCGTAGCGGAACCGCAGCAGCTCGCGGTGCAGGACGAACTTTCGGCGATCAGCCGCGGCACGAACGCCTCGCCGGAGGGCACCGCGAAGGTGACCGCGCCGTCGTGCACGCCGGCCTCGACGCCGAAGCGTTCCCGCAGTGCCGCGATCGCCGCCTCGTCGCCGGTCGTGATCTGCACGCGGTCCCTGCCGACGCCGGCCTTGAGCGCGCCGGGGATGTCGAGCACGACGATCTCACCGTGATCGATGATCGCGGCGCGGGTCTGGGGGTCCAGGCCGACGGTCGGCTCGTCCAGGAACAGGACCGGCGGTGAGTGCAGGTAGGTTCTGCTCGGCGGTCAGGTACGCGTCCAGGGTGGGGTCCTGGAAGACCAGCCCGATGTCGCGGCGGACCTCACCGCGCTCGCCGACGATGTCGTGACCGGCCACGTACGCGGCGCCGCCGCTGGGACGCACCAGCGTGCACAGCATCCCGATCGTCGTGGTCTTGCCCGCGCCGTTGGGTCCCAGGAATCCGAACACCTCCCCCCGGCCGCACCTCGAACCCGATGCCCTTGACCGCCTCCAGGCCGCCGTACCGCTTGGCCAGGCCCTCCACCGCGATGGCCGGCCCCGCGGGCGCGTTCACTCCTCTTCGCCGAGGTCCTCGGCGAGCAGCCGGTACAGCGACCGGCGCGCGTCGGTCAGGATCCGTCCGGCCTCCTGGTGCTGGGCGGGCGTGCCGGCCTCCGCGACCTGCCGCAGCGCCATGGCCATCCGCACGAACAGCGTCCGCAGGTCGACCATCTCCTCGCTGACCGACTCGGCGACCGCCGCCCAGGGCTCGGTGAGCGCCTCCTCGTGCGCGGCCACGTGCGCACGGCCCTCGTCGGTGAGCTGGTACGTGCGCCGCCCGGACTCCTCCTTCGCCCGGACCAGCCCCTCGTCCTCCAGCTGCTGCAACGCCGGGTAGACCGAGCCGGGGCTGGGCCGCCACAGGCCGTGGCTGCGCTCGGCGATCTCCTGGATGATCTGGTAGCCGTTGCGCGGGCCCTCGGTGAGCAGCGCCAGGGCGGCGGCGCGCACGTCGCCCTTCCGCACCTTCGGCGCGACGCCGGGCGGCGGCGCGCCCGGTCCGAACAGATCCGGCATCGGCGGCGCGCCCAAAGGAGGAGCCGGCGGCGGGAACGGCGCGCCGTGCGGTGGATGCGGTGGATGCGGTGGCGGTGGGGGATGCGGGCCGTCGCCCGGGCCGCCCGCGGCGAGGAATACGGCCGGGTCCATCGGCCCCGGCAGCCAGTCGTCCATGTCGCACCTCCAGCGATGATCTAGACATGTTAACGATATATCTAGAGAGTTCGTCGAACAAGGTGGAATGTCCCTGGCAGTCGGCGATGGCCGCGCCCGGCCATGGCAGGATCCGGCATCAGGCGCGGCGGCGCAGGTCGGACCGGTCCCCGCGACCTCACCGGATGCAGGGATCACCACTGTTTGAACAGGTTCAAAAATCCCGTACAGTGGTTCACTGTGAACGTCGCTGTGGGAATCCCCGACCGGCTCGCCGTCCGGACCACCGTCGTGTCCGGCGACGTCTCAGCGCACGAAGACCTGGTGGCACGCCTGCCGCACTCCGAGGCGCTCGCCTGGATCCGGCACGGCGAAGGCATCGTCGGCTGGGGTGAGGCCGCGCGGCTCGTCCTGCCGGGCGGCGAGGACCGCTTCACGCGCGCCCGCGAATGGCTCGCCTCCGTGTTCGCCGCCGCGTCGGTCGAGGACCCGCTCGGCGTCCCGGGGTCGGGCCCGGTCGCGTTCGGCAGCTTCTCCTTCGATCCCAAGTCCGGCGACTCGGTGCTCATCGTCCCGCGCGTCGTCCTCGGCCGCCGCGACGGCCACGCCTGGTACACCACGATCGGCGGCAACCCCGAGCCGCTGGCGCTGCTGCGCCCGCCCGTACCCCCCACCGGCGTCCGCTGGGCCGACGGCGCGGTCGACGCCTCCCGCCACATGCGCGCCGTGGCCGCCGCCGTCGAGCGGATCCGCGCCGGGCACCTGTCGAAGGTGGTGCTCGCCCGCGACCTGCTCGCGACCGCCGACTCCCCCATCGACACGCGCGTCCTGCTGCGGCGCCTCGCCGACCGCTTCCCCTCCTGCTACACCTTCGCCTGCGCCGGCCTCGTCGGCGCCACCCCCGAACTCCTCGTACGCCGCGTGGGCGGGCAGGTCGAGTCGCTCGTGCTGGCCGGCACGATCGCCCGCGACGCCGCCGACGACGTCTCCGCCGCGGCCCTGTTCGCCTCCGCCAAGGACCGCGAGGAGCACTCCTACGCCGCCGACATGGTCCGCGCCGCCCTCGCCCCGCTGTGCCGCGAGCTCACCGTGCCCGACGAGCCGGAACTGCTGCGCCTGTCCAACCTCATCCACCTGGCCACGCCCGTACGCGGCCGGCTGAGCGAAGAACGCTCCGTCCTCGACGTCGTCGCCGCGCTGCACCCCACCCCCGCCGTCGGCGGCACGCCCACCACCGACGCGCTCGAGACGATCCGCGAGCTGGAGCTGATGGAACGCGGCCGCTACGCCGGGCCGGTCGGCTGGATCGACGCCCGCGGCGACGGCGAATGGGGCATCGCGCTGCGCTGCGCCCACATCGAGGGCACCCGGGCCCGCCTGTACGCCGGCGGCGGCATCGTCGCCGGCTCCGACCCGGCCGCCGAACTCGCCGAGACCCAGACCAAGTTCCGCGCCATGCGCCACGCCATCGACGGCTGAACCGCAAGGTCCTGCGGAGGCGTTCCTTCCGCGTCGTCCGAGGCGATTTGATAGAGGCGGCTTGTCGGGTCGAGCGCCTGTGGCGCGGGTCGTTAGGGGCGAATTCGTGGAGTGGAGCTTTCTTCCGGCCGAGGCGCTCACGGCCGCCTTGCGTGCCGGTGAGGTCACCTCGGTGGAGCTGACCGACGAGGCCATCGCTCGTATCGAGCGGGACGACAAGGTGATCAACGCGGTCTGCGTGCCGGACTTCGACCGTGCGCGGGCCGCCGCGCGCCGGGCCGACGAGGCGCGCGCCGGTGGTGAGGACCGGCCGTTGCTCGGTGTTCCGGTGACGGTCAAGGAGTCCTACAACGTCGCCGGGCTGCCCACGACCTGGGGGATGCCGCAGTACGCGAACCATCTGCCCGTCGAGGACGCGGTAGCGGTGTCGCGGTTGAAGGCCGCGGGCGCGGTGATTCTCGGCAAGACCAACGTGCCGTTCATGCTGCAGGACTGGCAGAGCTTCAACGAGATCTACGGCACCACCAACAACCCGTGGGATCACGACCGTACGTCGGGTGGATCCTCCGGCGGGTCGGCGGCGGCGCTGGCATCGGGATTCGGTGCGCTGTCCATCGGCTCCGACCTCGCCGGTTCGCTGCGCAACCCGGCGCATTTCTGCGGTGTCTACGCGCACAAGCCGACGTTCGGGCTGGTGGCGACCCGAGGAATGGTGCCGCCGCCCGCACCGGCGTTGCCGGTCGACGGCGACCTCGCCGTCTGCGGTCCGATGGCCCGCACCGCCCGCGACCTCGCATTGCTGCTGGACGTGATGGCGGGACCGGACCCGCTGACACGCGGCGTCGCCTACGACGTGACGCTGCCGCCCGCGCGCCATCAGCGGCTGAGCGACTTTCGGGTCCTGGTCCTCGACGAGCATCCGTTCATTCCGACCGGGTCCGCGGTGCGGGCCGGGGTGAACCGGGTGGCCGACGCACTCGTCGACGGCGGGGCCCGCGTCGAACGGCACAGTCCGCTGCTGCCCGATCTGGCCGAAGCCGCGACGCTCTACGCGCAGTTGTTGTGTTCGAACCAAGGCGCGCGTATTCCCGCCGAGGCGTACGAGCGGCTGCGGATCCGCGCCGCGGGACTGAGCGCGGACGATCAGGGTCTCGACGCGGCGCGGCTGCGCGGCATGGTGTTCAGCCACCGCGACTGGATCGAGGCGGACTTCCGCCGTGAACTGCACCGCCGTGGCTGGCGGGAGCTGTTCGCCGAGTTCGATGCCGTGGTGTGTCCGATCACGTCGGTCCCCGCGTTTCCGCACGACCACAATTCCGATCGCGGGGAACGCCGGATCGACATCGACGGCGTCGAGTACCCCTACCTCGACCAGTCCGTCTGGGCCGGTGTGGCGACCATGCCCGGCCTGCCCGCCACCGCCATACCCGCCGGCCGGTCCTGCGAGGGTCTGCCGGTGGGAGTGCAGCTCATCGGTCCGATGTTCGAGGACCGCACCCCGCTGCGGCTGGCCGAACTGCTCGAGCAGAGGATCGGCGGCTTCCAGGCACCGAAGTAGGGGTCAAAGCCGCGGGCGCTGTCGGGGACTTTGCGGCGTGCTCGGCGAGATGCCTGTGCCGCGCCGAGAGTCGCCGCAGTACAGGCGTCCGTGAGGATGCTCTTCTCCTGCGTCTACCTGCTGGAGGACTGCGGAGTGCCGGGGGCCCGGTCGTAGGTGAGGAAGGCAGCTCCGGTCTTGAGGACGGTGTGGTCGATGAGCTCCCAGGCGTTGGGCGCGAAGACCGTGGTCCGTCCGAAAAGGGGGATGCCGGAGCCGATGGTGAGCGGGCTGAGTTTGATGATCACGCGGTCGATCTCGCCGTACAGTGCGCCGGCCAGTTCCCCGCCGCCGACGAGCCAGATGTCTTTGCCGCCATCGCGCTTCAGCTCCCGTACCGTCGCCACCGGGTCATCGGCGACGAGTTGGATGCCTGGATCCGGGCTTTCGGTCAGTGTCCGGGAGAAGACCAGGTGCTTGAGGTGGGCGTAGGCGTTGGTCACGTTGGCCGCGAGGCCGACCTCATAGCTTTTGCGGCCTTCGACGACGGTGTCGAAGTGGGTGCCTTCGGCGGTGACACCGAGCGCGGCCCGGGCCGGCCCCGGCAGGGTCTCGGGGTACTCCCCGATGAGGTGCTGGATGTAGTCCTCGGACGGGGACCAGAAGCCGCCGGGGCCGCTGGGGTCGGAGCCGTCGGGGCCGGCGATGAAACCGTCGAGGGTGGAGGCGATGAAGTACACGAGCTTGCGCAAAGTCAGTCCTTTGTTGATCGGTCGGCGTGGCCGGTGCCGGTCGGGGCCGGACGCCACCGGGGTGTCACTTTGTGGCTGTGGGGAACGGAGTGACGAGGCGCGCTACTGCCTGAGTGACCAGTTCGTCGCGCTCGGCGTCTGTGAAGACGTCCGGAAGTGTGAGCTGCTCGACGATCAGCCAGTTCATGGCCAGGTACATCAGCAGGACGGCGGTTGCGCCGCCGGGCAGGCCCGCGGCCTCGTGCCGGGTGACGTTCTCATCGATGTCGGCGCGGACCCGCTCGGTGAGCAGCGTGCGCAGCTCTGGCCTTCTGGTGGCCTCCAGCCGAAGCTCCAGCATCGCCAGGTGCCCGGAGCGGAAGGCGGCGACCCTGCCGATGCTCTCCCGCAGCATCGTGCCGTACGACGCGGCGTCCCGTGCCTGGTCGAACATCTCGGTGAGTGCGTCCTCCGCGGGCCTGAGCCGCTCGTAGACGCGGACGCCGGCCTGGACGAGCAGCTCGTCGCGGTTGCGGAAGTAGTTGGACGTGGTGCCGATGGGCACCCCTACCTCCTTGTCGAGGGCGCGCTGCGTCAGGCCCCGCGCCCCCTCGCGGGCGAGAACCTCGATGGCGCCGTCGAGCAGCGCGGCCCGACGGGCCGGGTTCTGACGCATCCCACACCTCTTCCTCGCTTTGAAGTACTCCCAGGAAACCACTTCAGGTGAAGTACGTCAACTGAAGTACTAAGTACCGCGTTCGAAGGTCCGGTGCGCACCCCGGCGGTACGTAGGCCCGGGTCGGCCTGAGTCAGGAGATGCGGACCTTTTGGGTCGCGGTCACTCTCGTTGTGCGGGGTCCCGGTAGCAGTGACGAAATTTCGGTCGGATATGGACGCCACCTGCGGTGATGTTGAGGCGTAGGGTCTGGTTGGTAGGGTTGCGATCACTGCGGTTTCACGAATCCGACCGCCGGATCTGAAGCGCCGCCGCCCGATTACCCCAACCGCGCCGGCGCACCACGCGCCTGGTGTCGGCCCGTCCG
Organism: Actinoallomurus iriomotensis; assembly: GCF_030269445.1. Taxonomy (GTDB): domain Bacteria; phylum Actinomycetota; class Actinomycetes; order Streptosporangiales; family Streptosporangiaceae; genus Actinoallomurus; species Actinoallomurus iriomotensis. The sequence continues at coordinate 155,481 of NZ_BSTJ01000005.1, read as the reverse complement.
ACCGGCGGACGTCCGGAACCGCTTTCTACGGCACGCGCCTCGCATCGAACGCGAACGTCGTACGGCGGCTGACCTGGCAGAACCGGCTTAGCGTACGTTTTCGTTCCGATGTTCCAGTATCACGAGCCGGGAAGGACACGGCCCAAGCGTCGCACGGCCGGTGGGAGGACCGGCACGCGAGACATTGCACGAGTCTTACCCACGCTCCGGGTGGGGCTCAAGGGGAGGCCGGCGGCTCCGATTGTGGTGTGTCGTTGACAATGCGGACGAGGGTTTCAGCTCGTGCCGGTGCCGCAGGGGACGCGGATCCGGGTGCTGGTGGCCGGTGAGTCGCCGACCGGCGAACCCTCGATGTCCAGCGCCACCGCCACGCGGTAGTCGTAGGTGCCGACCCGTCCGACAGGGCAGGGAGCCGACACCGGGCCTTCGGTCTGGTCCTTGGACGGCGTCCACTCGGTCGGCTGTTGACCGGTGTAGCTACGCCAGCCCGACCAGCTGTCACGCTCGATCTGATACAGCTCGCGCATCTTGCCGGGGCGGGGGCCGGAGCAGCGGGTCGCGAATCCCGCCGAGCTGAGCCTGGCGCGGGACGGCCCGCCACTCACGACGATCTCGCCGTCCTCGCGGAGGGCCTTCACATTGGTCGTGCACCACCAGCCCCGCACCGAGACGATTTGCACCTGGTCACAGTCGTTCACGTCCGCGGGAGCCCGGTAGTCGGCGACATTGAGGGCACGAGGGTCGCGAGGAGCGGCATCGACGTCGCCGACCGTCATCTCCACGGAGCCGTCAGGCAACTCCTCGGCCCGCCAGGCCAACTTCGTGGCCGTCGGCGTCGGTCGCGGGCTGGGCACGGCAGTCCTGGACGCACACGCCTGGGGCCTGCTCGGCAGGGCAGGCGAGGCGGGTGACGCCGGTGTGCAGCCTGCAACCGCTACGCACACTCCGCCCAGCACGGGCGACGCGAGCCACCGGAAACGCGGGGTCATCTCGTTCTCCTTCGGACATCCGCAGCCTGGATCAATCAAGATCCTTATCCGATGTTCGCCGAATGCTTCAGGTTCCGTACAGCTCCGACGCCATCTCCCCGGAACAGGGCCTCAAGCTTGTCGATGTGCGACCGACGAAGATCATTTACGTCTGGGCCTGGGTTTTTTGCTTGAGGCGTTCATAGGGGAGCCGTCACGGTGGCCTGATATCGCTGACGCCAGTCCAGCGACTCGATACGCGCAAGAAGCGAGTCGTCTCTTTTCCAGTCAATCTCGCCTCAGTCCTAAGATTCCTGGCACGCAGCTGTACGAGATAATTGACTATTCCCACGTACATGAGCCCTGAGCGATCACGGCCGACCAGCGGATCTGCGTCCGGGGCCAATGTGCGACTCGGGCACGTTATCCGGTACATCATTCTCGCGACGGTGAGCCGATGACCACAGCCGCCGACCGGAAGGTCACGGCGTTGCGCGGCGGCGGCGTCACACTTGCCGATGCGGCTGATGAGTTCCTCTCGACCCACCGGGTCGCCAACCTCAACACTCACCGCGCCTATGCCTCGGCAGTCGACCGGACCATTGCGGCGGTCGGCGGCGGGGCGCGTCGCCTGGCCGACGTCGCCGACTCCGAGATCGGCGACGCCCTCGTCGCACTGTGGGGTGGATGTGCGCCGGCGACCTGGAACCGCAACCGCGCCGCCGTGTCGTCGTGGCTTACCTGGTGTGCCGTGAAGAAGAGGTAGGCCGCGCCGTCCGTCCCGGCCTTCCCGACGGTCACCCCGACGGGCCGGTCCGCACCAGCGGGCCGCTGTTCCTGTCCGACCGCCGACCCGTCCCCGCCCGCCGCCCAGGCCCCGAGCACATCTGCCCGCACACCGGTCGGGCCCGGCTCGGCTACGACCGCGCCCGCGTCCTCCTTGAGCAGTACACCGGCCTCGATCCCCACCAGCTCCGCCATTCGGCGGCCACCCACCTCGGCGAGCAGAACGTGCCGCTCCAGCTCATCATGGCCAAGACCCGGCACAAGAACCCGCGCACCGCGCTGCGCTATACCCGGCCTGGTGGCGAGGCCGTTGCCGAGATCACCAGCATCCTCGCGCCACCCCGCCGGACCCACTAGCAGGCAGCGAACGGGCAACGACACCATGCCGACCACGCCTCAGGTGGTGAGGCCGAGCTGGCGCAGCCGCGCCGGGCGTAGCGGTCGCCAGCCGGCTCCGTCAAGTTCGGCGAGCTCGGCTTCGACATCGACATTGATGACGCCGAAGAAGTTGATGTTGTCGCTGTGCCCGGGTGAGATGTGGGCTAGGACCTCATCAGGCACCTCCCGGCCCTGGGCGCGCAGCTCGATGACCGCACGGGAGTAGTACTCGGTCGTCCAAGCCACCACAGAGTTGGTCAAAACGGTCAGACACCACGCCTGCTCGGTCTGCTGCTCCAGGTGCGGCTTGGTGATCGTGCCCTGCTGGGCGTAGTACAGGTCCCGCCGCAACGCGTGCAGCGACTCGCCCTTGTTCAACTGCCGGGAGATCTTCCGCCGGTACACCGGATCCGACAGGTACTTGGCGGTATGCAGGGTCCTTCTCAGCATCCCCCACTCCTTCAGCGCCGCGGCCAACGTGTTCTGCCGGGACGCGGCCGACCACTTCCCGACGATCAGGGAGGCGGTCGCCTGCCCATACTTCAGCGACCCGGCCATCCGCAGCAGATCCGGCCAGCAGCCAGAGATGAGGTCTTCGTTCCAGCGGGCGCCCAGCAGCGGCCCGGCGTGAGGGTAGAGCTTCCCGATCTCGGTGGGGGTGTCGTCGCGGACGAGCGCGACCCGGGTCAGGTCCCGCATCCTGGGCGTTAACGCCTTGCCGACCAGGTCGAACAGCGCGAAGTCGATGAGCGTGGCGCCGTGGGTGTCTGTCGCGTGCTCGGTGATCGGCAGGTCGGTGGCGTTGCCGAGGAAGTCGTCCAGCGCGTAGTGGTCCTCTCGCGCCGTCGGCACGATGATCTTCGTTCCGTACGTCGACCACTGGTCGGACACGTGGGTGTAGGTCGACAGGCCCTGCCCGCCAGGACATACCACTCGGCTGTCCAGGCGAGCACGTCGTAGGACACCCCGCACGCCTCGGTCATCCGCGACAAGCCCAGGTTCGTGGCCATCGCGATCAGGACCGCGAGGATGTTCCGCTTGGTCTCGGCGGTCTTGGCCAGCTTGCGGCCACCAGCATGAGTGAAGCAGTCCACGAAGTTCGTGCGGGCATCCAACTCGATCGACCACGAGGCGATCGGCGCGAACGGCAGCATCCCGGCCAGCTCGTCCTTGAGCGTCTTGGCCTCGGCCGGGATGTCCTCGGCCGACAGAGGCGGCACCACCAGGTGGTCATCGTCGTCCAGGCGGACGGTGCCAGTGTCGTCCGGCGACGCGTTCGCGAGCGTCCCCTCCAGCTCCTGCAGGGCGGCGTGCAGCTCCTCCTTGCCCTGCTCCAGCGCCTCGGCCGCGGAGGTGGGCTTGCCCACCAACCTGCAATAGTCGTCCTGGCGGGGCGCCCACTGCGCCGACGTGTACAGGTAGGTGGCGGGGGTTGACGAGCATCGGAACGAAATGTCGCGCTAAGTAGGGTGCGGCGTCAGGCATGGATTCGGCAGTTGTTTCAGCACGTGTGACCTGCGGATTTTTACTGGCGGGGAGGTCCGTTCCGGGGTGACGGCGTAACGGTTGGATCTTGGGCGGGGTTTCGCCCGTTGGGTTGGTCCTAGCTTTTGGGGCGGGCGAGATCAAGACGGCGTACGGCCTACGGGACTTCGCCGAGGCGGAGACAGAGTTCACCACGTGGGTGGACGCGCGGGCGTGGAACACCGGGGACGGCGCCCGGCACATCTTCACCGACGGGGGGATGTGGCTGCGGACCGGCAAGGTGCTGCTGCCAGGCGTGACCACGCTGGCACGATTGGTCGCCCGGGTCCGAGACCAGGCGTTGGATCGTCTGCACCAGGCGCTGTTCGGGGTGCTGACGCCGCGGCAGCGGGCGATCTTGGAGTTGCTGCTGGAGGTGCCGGACGGAGCACGGGCCTCGGATCTGGAGCGGTGGCGCAAAGGCCCGTCGGTGGCCTCGGGCAAGAACCTGGAGAAGGCCCTGGTCCGTGCGCAGGAGATCCTCGGGCTGGGGCTGGACGCGGTGAAGCTGCCGCCGGAGGTGCGATACCGGCGGCTGGTGGACCTGGCCCGGTACGGGATGGGGGCGACCGCCACGGCGTTGCGGCGGCACGCCCCTCCCGACAGCTGGCGACGTTGCTGGCCACGGTCGTCTACTTGGAGGGCAAGTCGGTCGATGACTGCCTGGACCTGCTGATGAGCACGGAGCTGATCGGCAAGGCCGAGACCACGGTGGGCAAGGAACGCGCCCGCCAGCACCCGAAGCTGGCGCGGCACTCGGCGACGCTGGCGGCAGCGGTTGAGACATTGCTGGAGGTCACCGAGTACGGCGAGGAACTGAGCCTGGAGCAGGTGTGGGAGTCGATCGACGCAATCGTGCCGCGCCGGGATCTGAAGGCGGCGGTGGCCGCGGTGACCGAGATGGTCCCGCCCCCGGAGGCCGATGACGACGGGCCGATGCGGGCGCTGCTGGCCGAACGGATCGGCACGGTCTCGGGGTTCCTGAAGACCTTGACGGTGGTGATCGAGTTCGGCGCGACCGCCGAGGCGGCGCGGGTGCTGGAGGCCACCCAGACGCTGCCGCGGCTGCTGGATGGCCGCAAGAAAAAGGTCACTCAGGCCGACATCGACCCTGGCTTGGTGGGCGGGTCGTGGAAGCGGCTGGTGTTCCGCGCCGGGCCGCACGGCAGCACTGTGGACAAGAATGCCTACACCATGTGCGTGCTGACCCAGTTCCACCGCCACCTCAAGCGCCGCGACATCTACGCCGAGGCCTCCGCCCGGTGGCGTGACCCGCGCGCTCAACTGCTGGCCGGGGTGGCTTGGGAGGCGGCCAAGGGGCCGGCGCTGACCGACCTGGGCCTGCCCGAAGACCCGTCGTCGCTGCTGGCCGAGCACGCGATGATTCTGCACATGGCGCTGATGGATGTGGCCGGGCAGATCACCGCCGGAGGCGCCGAGGCCAGCGTGGATGACGAGGGTCGGTTGCATGTGGCCAAGCTGCAGGCGTTGCCCGAGCCGCCGTCCCTGATCGATCTGCGTAAACGGGTGGTGGGGATGCTGCCGCTGGTGGACTTGCCGGAACTGCTGCTGGAAACGATGGATCGGGTGCCCGCCTTCACCCGCGCGTTCACCTCCACGGCGGGCGGGACCAGCAAGCTCGCCGATTTCGAGATCTCGGTGGCCGCCTGCTTGACCGCGAGTGCGCTCAACATCGGGTACGCGCCGGTCACCAAGTCCGGCACGGCCGCTCTGGAACGGGCGCGGCTGTCGCACGTGATGCAGAACTACCTGTCGGCCGAGACGTTCGCCGCGGCCAACGCCCCGTTGATCGATACCCAGGCCAAGATCGGGTTCGCTCAGATGCTGGGTGGCGGGCTGGTCGCCGCGATCGACGGGATGCGGTTTGTGGTGCCGGTGCCGTCGATCTACACCCGCCCCAACCGCAAGTACTTCGGCTCCCGTCGCGGCCTGACCTGGCTCAACCTGATCAACGACCAGGGCGCCGGTCTGGGCGCGAAGGTCGTCACCGGCACCGTCCGCGACTCGTTGCACATGATCGACGTGCTGTTTCGCCGCGACGGCGGCCGCCGCCCCGAGGTCATCGTCACCGACACCGGCTCCTACTCCGACGTGGTGTTCGGCCTGGTCCACCTGCTGGGCATGCAGTACCGGCCCGCGCTGGCCGACCTGCCCGACCAAAAAGGCTGGCGGATCCAAGACGCCGACTACGGAACACTGACCCGCTTCGCCCGCGGGAAGATCGACCTGGCCAAAATGAAACGGCACTGGCACGACATCCTGCGCGTGGTCGTGTCGATCTACACCGGCGAAGCTTGGGCACACGACGTGATGCGGATGCTGCAACGCGACGGCAACCCCACCCAGCTGGGGGAGGCGATCGCGCACTACGGCCGGATCTTCAAGACCCTGCACATCCTCACCTACGCCGTCGAGGAGCCCTATCGGCGCGACATCAAAGGCATCCGCAACCTACAAGGATCCCGCCACGCCCTGGCCGGGAGACTCTTCCACGGCCGCAAGGGCGAGATCTACCAGCGCTACTACAAAGGCATGGAAGACCAGCTCAGCACCCTCGGCCTGGTCCTGAACTGCGTCACCTGGTGGAACACCTTCTACATCGACAAAGCCCTGACCCAGCTACACGCCACCGGCTACCCCCTCGCCGGCGAAGACGTCGCCCGCCTGTCTCCGCTCGTCCGCAAACACATCAACGTCATCGGCACCTACACCTTCGCCCCACCCGACCTTGGCCCCACCGGCGTCCGCGACCTACGCGACCCCGATACCGAAGCCGACGACGATCTGCTGTAGATGCTGGCCGCCCCCGGCCCCGCGCCATGCCGCGGAGCGGCCGGTACATCCCCAATTCGGCAACGCACGGCAGATCGTCGTCGCTCTTTTGATCGCAGGGCTATGGGGTCATGTGCGCGACCGCCGCGTCCGCTGGGCCGTCAGGCCGATGACCAGCACGAGGGCTACCTCGACCCCCCAGAAGACGATGGTGGCGGCTGTCGTGCTCGTCGGATACACCTGCGTGATGACCGCGTCAGGGCCGATGGTCGCCGGCACGAAGATCGCGGCGGCCAGCAGCCACCGCAGGTCGCGCGCCGCCGCCGTCGCCCAGATGCCCGCCGATAGCAGGAACAGCGCGATTATCGGCTGCACCGTCCATGTCATCGGTGTGTGGACATGCGCCGCCGCCCACGCGATCACAGGGACGGCGAGCCACACGTACGAGCGCCTGCGGAGACCGCGCGATCGGCGGAGGGCGAGCACGACCGATCCGGCCGCCACCGCGAGATATTGCACGGCAAGGCCTGCGAAAACACCGGGCACCCGTGCGCTGAACACGAAGTCGACCGCCGGGATGGCGACGACGACGGCGATGGGGAGCGCCACCCAGAGCCATCCCCGCACGAGCGCCACGCTCAGCACCACGTAGCCGATCTCCCAGGGGGCTGACGCGATCGACGGGGCGGAGACATAGGCCAGATTGAGGGCGAGATTGGTCAGAGCGATCAACAGGATGCCCAGATGCAGGCCATCGGCCCACCACGCCACCGGATGCTCGGTGGCGGCCCGCATCCGCGCGGTCACGCCACCGCCGATGAGTCCGGCCGCCTCGCGTGGCGAAGGCAGGCGCCGGTCCGCGGATGCCTGCAGCAGCGTACCGATGATCTCCTCGCCGTGCGCCTGCCGGTAGGCGGGCGGGTAGGCCCGCATCAGACGCCGGTAGTGCGATTCGAGGGCGCTCATGAGGTCACCGTTCCGGGCTGTCGTCGGACCACGATCCGAGCCGCTTGTGCCATGCGTTTCGCCTCCTGGGTGACGGCGTCGGCGCCGTCGTCGGTGATGGTGAAGTAGCGGCGAGGCCGTCCATCGACGATCTCCTCCCGGTCTATGGCGATCAGGCCGTTGCTGGCCAGCCTGTCGAGTGCGCCGTAGAGGGTTCCGACTGCCAGGCGGACCTGGCCGCCGGACAGTTCTTCAGCGCGCTTGATGATCGCGTAGCCGTGCAGGGGACCATCCAGAAGCGACGCCAGGATGAAATACGTAGGTTCGCTCATCGGCCGCATGACACGGCAGCATATATCGAGTGACGAAGTATGCGTCAATCGTTCCTTCTGGGATCGGCCACCCTCCTGCCTCTGTTCGGGTCAGTGTCTCTAGAAGGGAAAGGTAGCTCCGCGTGACGATGGTGACTGTGGGTGGTTCGGGGTGGCCCGGTGCAGCCCTAGCGCCGATTCCGGCTCGATGGGCCGACGCCGACGCCCGGTGGTGGTCGCCTTCGCTATGGTCATCTTCAATAAACCATCGTTTATTGAAGATCGCCCGAGAAGGGCCAGACGGCCCGCCAGCCCTTCAAAAACCCCTTCAACAACCTCGCCTGTTCAACAACCGTCCGGGACCGTTTGTTGAGAGAATCGCAGGCGTGACGAGCCCCCTGGAGCTTCCCGCCGACCCGTTCGCCGTCTTCCCCACCCGGCCCACCGAGATCCGTATCGGATACGCGCGGGTGCCCACCGGCGGGCAAAAGCTCGAACGGCAGATTGACGCGCTGACCGCTGCCGGGTGCCGGCGGATCTTCGCCGACAAGAAATCCGGGAAGAACGCCCACCGGCCCGAGTTGAATGCCTGCCACGCCTTCCTCACCGCAGGTGACACCCTCATCGTGCCGTCCCTAGACCGATATGGCCGGTCCTTGCATGACCTGATCACCATGGTCGCCGACCTACGGCAGCGGGAGATCGGATTCACCAGCTTGCACGAGAACCTCGACACCACCACCCCCGGCGGCCGTCTGGTCTTCCACGTCTTCGCCGCACTAGCCGAATTCATCCGCGAGTTGATCGTCGCCGGCACCCGCGAAGGCCTGGCCGCCGCGCGCGCCCGCGGTCGCATCGGCGGGCGCCCCACCGTGGTGAATGAGGACCTGCTGCGCGCCGCCCGCGACATGCTGCCCAACCCGGCCCACTCGATCACCTCGATCGCCAAGCTGCTGGGCGTCTCCCCGGGCACGCTCTACAACCACATCCCTGAGCTGCGCGAGCTACGCGCCACCGGGCAGTCCGAGCAGCTCACCGGCAGCTGACCTGCGCAAACAATGCAGCGAGACGCATTCGAACGAAAAGTCACGCCAAGCACCGCCCGAGGCCTTGCTTAGCGCGACTTTTCGTTCCGATGCTCGTCAACCCCCATGGCCGGGTCGGCGTACCGGCGCGACCCCGGCACCCAGACGTCTCCGGAGCGGAGCCCGTCCCGCAAACACAAGATCACACACAGTTCCCAGTAATGCCGGTAGGCGGTGTCCTCCTCGGACCTGCGAGCCTTGTCCAGGTAGTCGGCGTACTTGGCCGGGACGAACCCGGTCGGCGCATCCGCTGGGACCTTCCGGCCGCCCGTGGCATTCAGCTCCTTGAGGATGGCTGCGGCCTGCATCAGCGCACGGGTGCCCGGCCCGCCCTCAAAGTCGATCGCCGTCAGCACGTTCGGGATGAACTGCCGCAGGTAGGTGTAGGAGGAGTCCAGCTCCGACAGCCGGCCGTGGTCCTTGGGCAGCGGCGTCCAGGTGTCGGCGTTCAGTTCCCGCAGCATCCGCATCCCGACCCGGTTCCGCAAGATGCCGCCGACCTCCTCGTCCGGGATCGAAGGATCGGCCAGGCACCGGAAGGATCACATCCATCAGCAGCTGCCGGACCTCGCCCTTCTTGGCCCGCTCGGCCAGCGCCTCATCGGTTCTGGACTTGGCCCGCGACTCCCGCGCCGACACCGCCTGGTCGAACAACGCCACGACCTCGTCCAGCTGGTCAACGACGGCCTGAGCGACGAACGCCAAAAGGATCGGGAACTTGCGATCCCCGCGCCGCTCCAGACCCTGGTTGGTGGAGCGGCGCGCGACCGTGGCCAGGAACCGGCGCCGCTCGTTCGGCAGCATCGACAGATCCAGCAGGTGGGCGTCGATATTGCGGAACCAGGTCAGCTTCTCGATCGAGGTCTTCACCGCCGACGCCGACGCGTCCTTGGCCAGGCTGTTCAGCCACTCCAACCGGGAAACTCGTCGGCATCCCGCCCGAGGCCCTGTGACACCGGCGCCGTACGAGCCTGACCGGCCCCCAGGGCACGCGCACCGAGGACCTGCCCGGCGGAGGACTCCGCCTGCACGTACGCGCCCCGGCCCCGCCCGGCGCCTGCGCGTCGAGATCGCCCGCCCCCGCCCGTTCTGGATCAGCCAGGACACCCGGCCGCTGCTGCTCGCCGAGGTCGCGCACCGGAACTACGGCGTCAACCACCACCGCCTCGCCCCGCCCGCCCCGATCCTGCCGCCGATCACCGCCGCCCTGGCTCGTACCGCACCGTCCCGGCCGCACCGGTACACCTCCTGGCTCCGGACCACCCCCGGACCGCCGCACACCGGCTGGTGGAGCCTGCTCCCCTGGCGGCCCTCCCCCGACCCACGGCACGCCCCGGCGGTGTGGCGGCACGAGATCGCGGCCGACCACCCCGACGGCTACCTGGACTGGACCGCCGGCCGGCAGGGCGTCCTGCCGCTACGGCCACTGCCCCCACCCGCGGACGGCCGCGTCAAGGCCTACCGCAAGCTCGATCGGTGGCCTGCTCCAGCCGCCTGCGCAGCGCCGCCTCACCGGCTTTGCGCACCGCGATGGCGTCCGGGCGTACGGCGTGTTCTGTGAGTGTCAGTACGCCAGCCGGGCCCCGAGCCGGGCGACGAGTTCATCAGCCATCTGGGACAGATCGTCGATCTTCGTGCACTGCGGACACCTGAGCAGATAGCCTCGAGATCTTATTCTCTCTAAAAGAGAGAGCTAACACTTGGCGGAGGATTTAAGAGTCGTGGAGAAACGGGTGTCGGTGCTGGTCGTGGGGGCGGGACTGGCCGGCCTGGCCAGCGCGATGTTCCTGGCGCAGCGCGGAGTCGACGTGCTGCTGGTCGAGCGGCGCTCAGGAACCTCATTGTTTCCCAGGGCGGTGGGGCAGAACCAGCGCACGATGGAGCTGCTGGGGTTCGGCGGGCTCGCTGGGGACGTGCCGACCCTCACCCCGAGCCTGGCCAAGTTCAGGGTCAGGATTGCGGCCAGTCTGCCTGGGCCGACCTTTCACGAGGAAGTCTCCGAGACCGACACCACGGACCTCAGCGCCCTGTCCCCGGCCAGGCTGGGCACGGCCGGCCAGGACAAGCTGGAGCCGCTGCTGCGTCGGCGCGCCGAGGATCTCGGCGCCGAACTGCGCTTCGACACCGAGCTGGTGTCTTTCAGCCAGGATGACGACGGTGTGATCGCCATGCTCAGCGGGCGCCGCGACGGGCAGATGAGCCAGGTGCGATCGGACTACCTCGTCGCCGCCGATGGCAACCGCAGCGACGTGCGCGAGGCACTCGGCGTCGACCGACACGGTCCCGGCAGCCTCGGGTACAACGTCAGCATCATCTTCGACGCCGACCTCGGTGACCTGGTCGACCCGGAGCCGCCGACACTGCACGTGCTCCACAACGAGCAGGCCAACGGCGTGTTCATCACCGTCGACCATGCGATCGACCGCCACCTGTACAGCGTCGGTTACGACCCGGCCGCCGGACAGTCCCTGGAGGACTTCACCACCGAACGGTGCACCGAGCTGATCCGGCTGATCACCGAGTTGCCAGACCTCCGACCGGAGATCAGGGCCGTGCGACCGTGGGAAATGGCAGCCTCGGTGGCGGACCGGTTCCGGGTGGGACGGGTACTGCTGGCCGGCGACGCCGCCAAGGTCACCCCGCCCAGCGGTGGGTTCGGCGGCAACACCGCGATCGGTGATGCCTACGACCTGGCGTGGAAGCTCGCCGCTGTGCTCGGCTCCACAGCCGGAACCGCGCTCTTGGATACCTATGACGCCGAGCGGCGCCCGGTCGCCGAGCGGGTCGTCGCCGAGGCGTTGCGGCTGGCGGGCAGCCGCGGGCCCGCGGCGGCCACCGAAGACTCCGAGGACCCGGCCGACGAACAGATCTCCGACCAGAAGCGTGCGGTCGAGCTTACGCTCGGGTTCCGCTACCGCTCTGCGTCGATCCTCGCAACGGATGACGATCCCGCGGACACCGAGGATCCGTACCGGCCGACCGGCCGGCCCGGATTCCGGGCACCGCATGTGTGGCTGCGCTGTAACGGCGAAAAACTGTCCACCGTGGACCTCTTTGGCCACGGTTTCGTGCTGTTGTCTGGAGCTGAGGGTGGATTCTGGACCGGCGTTGCCGACGATGTCGCCGCCCGCCTCGGTATCACCGTGCGAACCCACACGATCGGCGACGACCTGGCCGACACTGAGGGCGAGTTCCTTGCCCGGTACGGGATCGGCGCGTCGGGTGTGAGCCTGGTCCGGCCGGATGGCGCCGTCGCCTGGCGCACCGCCGAGGCGCCGAGCGATCCGGCGCAGGTCCTGCTTGGAGCGCTCACAACGGCGTTGGCGAGATAGGCACGCAACGAAATCGCTGACCTGCGGTTAGTTCGCCACTTTGCGGCGATGGCATCGCCCGGGAAATCTCGTCACCCGCTCGACGCGCCTCGGCCCCGCCACCCCGACGGGACGAACTCGCCCAGAAGGTTACATCTCCCCCGGCTAAGGTCGTCAGCATGACTCGATGGATCGAACTCGACGGCGCGGTCAACGTCCGTGACATGGGCGGACTCACCACCACCGACGGCGGCGCACTCCGTACCGGCCGGCTGCTCCGCTCGGACAACCTCCAGGGCCTCACCCCCGCCGACGTCGACCGCCTCGTGACCCACATCGGCGTCCGCCACGTCATCGACCTGCGCAGCGACACCGAAGTCGTGGCCGAAGGCCCCGGCCCGCTCACCCGCGAACCCCGCGTGACGATCCACCACCTGTCCCTGTTCGCCGAAGGCGGCGGCCTCACCGACGTCGAAGCCGACACCGCTCCCACCGTCGACACCGACAAGATCCTCCCCTGGCAGAACCGCCCCGACGAGGACGGCCCCGAGAGCGAACGCAGCGTCAACCACTACCTCGCCTACCTCGCCGACCGTCCCGACTCCGTCGTGGACGCGCTCCGCGTCATGGCCCAGGGACCCTCGATCGTCCACTGCGCCGCCGGCAAGGACCGCACCGGCGTCGTCATCGCCCTCGCCCTGGACGTCCTCGGCGTCCCCCGCGACCACATCGTCGCCGACTACGCCGCGACCGGCGACCGCCTCGAGGCCGTCCTCGGCCGCCTGCGCGGCAGCACGACCTACGCCCAGGACCTCGACTCCCGGCCCGCCGACTCCCACCGGCCGCACGCCGCCACGATGGAGAAGTTCCTCACCATCCTCGACGAACGCCACGGCGGCCCGCTCGGCTGGCTCCACCACCACGGCTGGACCGACGACGACACCGCCGCCCTCCGCGCCGCCCTACGGGCGTGACCACCGGACGCTCGGACACCAGCGGCCTACGACCCGGCCTCGATCGCAGGAGCGCGGGGCGCGGGCGGTCAGGCGCCGATGAACGCCCGGACCGCCTCCTGCGCGGCGTCGCGCATCCGCGCGTGCAACGCGGCGTTCGCCGCCCGGTCCGTACGCGCCTCCACGATCCGCAGCCCCTCACCGGTCATGACCTTCGTCAGGCCGTCCATCGCCTCCAGCCGCGTGTACGGCAGCCCGTGCGCCGCCGCGACCGAGGCCAGATCGACCTGATGCGGTGTGCCGAAGACCCGCTCGAACGGCTCGGGGAACGCCGCCTGCGGCAACAGCGAGAAGATCCCCCCGCCGGCGTTGTTCACCACCACCAGCGCCAGATCCGGACGATGATCCTGCGGCCCGATCACCAGACCGTTCTGGTCGTGCAGGAACGCCAGATCCCCCAGCAGCGCGAACGCCCGGTTGCCGTGCGCCAACGCCGCACCGACCGCCGTCGACACCAGACCGTCGATGCCACTCGCACCCCGGTTCGCCAGGATGCGGATCCCCCGCCGCGGATGCATCGTCTGATCCAGATCCCGGATCGGCATGCTCGCCGCCGCCAGCAACAGCGACCCGCCCGGCATCGCCGACACCAGATCACGCGCCAGCCGCGGCTCCGACAGCTCACCGGACTCATCCAGCACCGCGTCCACCGCGTTCCGCGCCACCAGGTCGGCCGTCCGCCACCCCTTCAGCCACGCGTCGTCGCCCGACACGACCGGGATCTCCGCCTCCTGCGCCACCTGCGTCGCCGACCGCACCGGATCCGGCCACCGCGCCAGCGACGGCGTCACCACCACGTGCTCCTCCGCACGCCGCAGGTACGACAGCAGCGGACGCGACAACCCCGGCTTGCCGAGCGTCACCACCACCTCCGGACGATGCCGCTCGACGAACTCCGGCACCCCCAGCAGGAAGTGATGCGAGGACAGCGCGTGATCGCCGTACCGCGCGTTGCCGTTGGGCTCCGCCAGCACCGGCCAGCCCGCCATCGACGCCGCCGCGACGTACCGCTTGACGTTCACCGCGCCGTCGCCGACCACCAGCACACCCCGCCGCGTCGGCGGCACATGCAGCACCGACCCCGGCGTCGCCGCCCGCACCTTCGTCCACGGCCCCGTCGCGTCACCGTCCAGCGGCTCACACCACGACTCGTCGCCGTCGGGGATCAGCGGCTCACGGAACGCCAGGTTGAGATGCACCGGACCCGGATCCGGCTCCAGCGCCACGTGCCAGGCGCGGCTCGCCAGCGACCGCCAATAGGCGATCATGCCCGGCCGCTCCTCCGGCACGCCGACCTCGCAGTTCCACCGCGTCGCCGAACCGTACAGCTTCACCTGGTCGATCGTCTGGTTCGCGCCCGTCCCCCGCAGCTCCGGCGGCCGGTCCGCGGTCAGCACCAGCAGCGGCACCCCCGACTCGTGCGCCTCCACCACCGCCGGGTGGAAGTTCGCCGCGGCAGTACCCGACGTGCACACCACCGCCACCGGCCGGCCGCTCCGCTTGGCCAGCCCCAGCGCCAGGAACGACGCCGAACGCTCGTCGATCCGCACATGCAGCCGCACCTTCGACTGCTCGAACAGCGCCAGCGCCAGCGCGGCCGACCGCGACCCCGGCGCCAGCACCACATCGGTCAGCCCGCAGCGCGTCAGCTCGTCCACCAGGACGGTCGCCAGGGCGGTCGCCGGGTTCACAGTGCCGCTCCCCGCCGCTCGTCGAGCACCGCACGCGCCTCGTCCGCGCGCCGCCGCCAGCCGTCACCGTCGATCTCGTACCGCGCCAGCATCTCTTCATCGACCCGCGGCCGCCGCACCTCGATCACGCCGTCCACCGCCGCCAGTGGATCGGCGACGACGTCGCCCTCCAGCAGCGACAGGGTGCCCAATCCGCAGGCGTACGGCAGCTCCGGCAGCGCCGCCGCCAGCGCCAGACCCGCCGCGAGCCCCACCGACGTCTCCACCGCGCTGGAGACCACCACCGGCAGGCCGCACGCCTCGGCCACGGCCAGCGCGGCCCGTACCCCGCCCAGCGGCTGCACCTTCAACACCACGATGTCCGCGGCGTCCGCCGCGCGGACCCGCAACGGGTCCTCGGCCCGGCGGATCGACTCATCCGCCGCCACCGGCGTGTCCACCCGCGCCCGTACGGCCGCCAGCTCCTCCAGGGTCGCGCACGGCTGCTCGGCGTACTCCAGCTCACCCAGCGCCCGCAGCATGCGAACAGCCGTGTCGGGATCCCACGCGCCGTTGGCGTCCACCCGCACCCGGCCGCCGGGCCCGAGCGCGTCACGCACCGCCTCGACCCGCGCGATGTCCTCACGCTCGTCCTGCCCGGGCTCGGCCACCTTCACCTTGGCCGTACGGCACCCGGAGGAGCGGACGATCGCGTGCGCGGCCTCCGGGCCGACCGCCGGCACCGTCACGTTGACCGGGATCCGCGTGCGCCGAGGCTCGGGCCAGCCCTCATCGGCCGCCTCGTACGCCGCCGCCAGCCAGCGGGCGCACTCCGCCGGACGGTACTCCGGAAACGGGGAGAACTCTCCCCATCCCGCCCGGCCGCGCACGAGCGCCCCTTCTCTTCGCGTCACGCCGCGGAACCGCGTGCGCATCGGGATGGCGAACACCCGCAATGGCCCGACCCCTCATCCTGTCACTCTCGCGTTCGCCCAACCCTACGACCGCTCGTCCCCGGCACGTACATCGGAGGTCAGTAGTACCAGGGGAAACGAGACCAGTCGGGCTCACGCTTGCCGAGGAAGGCGTCGCGGCCCTCGGCGGCCTCGTCCGTCATGTACGCCAGGCGGGTCGCCTCACCGGCGAAGACCTGCTGTCCCACCAGCCCGTCGTCGATCATGTTGAAGGCGAACTTCAGCATCCGCTGCGCCGTCGGGCTCTTGCCGTTGATCTTGCGGGCCCACTCCAGCGCCGTCCGCTCCAGCTCCGCGTGCGGCACCACGGCGTTGACCATGCCCATGCGGTGCGCCGCCTCGGCGTCATAGGTCTCGCCCAGGAAGAAGATCTCCCGGGCGAACTTCTGGCCCACCTGCCGCGCCAGGTACGCCGACCCGAAGCCGCCGTCGAAGCTCGCCACGTCCGCGTCGGTCTGCTTGAACCGCGCGTGCTCCCGGCTCGCCAGTGTCAGGTCGGCCACCACGTGCAGGCTGTGCCCGCCGCCGGCGGCCCAGCCCGGCACCACGCAGACGACGACCTTGGGCATGAACCGGATCAGCCGCTGCACCTCAAGGATGTGCAGCCGCCCCGACCGCGCCGGATCGATCGTCTCGGCCGTCTCCCCCTCGGCGTACCGGTAGCCGTCCCGGCCACGGATCCGCTGGTCACCGCCCGAACAGAACGCCCACCCGCCGTCCTTCGGCGACGGGCCGTTGCCCGTGAGCAGCACGCACCCGACGTCGCTGGACATCCGCGCGTGATCCAGCGTGCGGTACAGCTCGTCCACGGTGTGAGGACGGAACGCGTTGCGCACCTCGGGCCGGTTGAACGCGATCCGTACGGTGCCGTGATCGACGGCCCGGTGGTAGGTGATGTCGGTGAGGTCGAAGCCCTCCACCGCCTTCCAGGCGTCCGGGTCGAACAGCTCGGAGACCATGCGTGTCCTTTCGTGGCGATCGGCGCCCTGCCATTCAAGCGGTCCGCCGCCTGTGTCGTGGATCGGGGTCTGGTGTTCGTTCGAAAAGGAGGATTTTCAAGCCCGGCGCCTTTACATAGTAAGTTTCATGCGTCCCCGGCGTGCCCGGAGCGGCGGCGCTCGATAGCCTGAACGGCGCCATGAGCCGACCCCTCCACGCCGTGATCCTCCCGCCGGGACCCGCCATCGCCCAGCGGCTCGAAGCCGCCCTCGACGGCAGCGGCCCCGCGATCTGTCCCCTCTCCCCCGCGCTGCCCGACCCCGCGCTGCGCTCGATCCTGGACGCGCTCTCCCCCGCCGCGGTCGAGACCCCCGACGGCATCGCGGGCCGCGACGGCGGGCAGCCCACCGACGCGGCCGTCCTCATCGCGACCTCCGGCTCCACCGGCCGACCCAAGATCGTCGAGCTGTCCGCCGAGGCGATGACCCGCTCGGCCACCGCGACGCTCGACCGGATCGGCGCCGCCCCCGGCGACCGCTGGCTGTGCTGCCTGCCCACCGACCACATCGCCGGCGTCCAGGTGCTGACCCGCTCCATCGTCACGGGCACCACCCCGATCGTGCACGAGCGGTTCTCCCCCGCCGACGCGGTGGCCAGCGGTGCCCAGCACATCTCGGTGGTGCCGACCCAGCTGCGCCGCATGCTCGACCACGACCTGTCGGTGTTCTCCTCGATCCTGCTCGGCGGGGCCGCCACTCCCCCCGATCTCCTGGCGGCCGCCCGCGCGGCCGGCGGCCGGGTCCTGACCACCTACGGCATGAGCGAGACCTGCGGCGGCTGCGTCTACGACGGCGTGCCGCTCGACGGCGTCTCGGCGGCCGTCGGCGACGACGGGCGGATCCGCCTCGCCGGCCCGGTCCTGTTCGACGGCTACCGGCTGCGGCCCGACCTGACCGCCGCGGTCCTGGACGGGGACTGGTTCGTCACCAGCGACCTCGGTGTGATCGAGAACGGGGAGCTGCGCGTACGCGGCCGCGCCGACGACGTCATCATCACCGGCGGCGAGAAGGTCGTCGCCGGCGAGGTCGAGCACCTCCTGCGCACCCACCCCGGCGTCGAGGACGTCGTCGTGGTCGGCCGGCCCGACCCCGAATGGGGCGAGCGGGTCACCGCCGTCGTCGTCGGATCCGCCACCCTGGAGCAGCTGCGCGACCACGTCCGTGCGACCCTGCCCGCGCACGCCGCGCCGCGCGCCGTCGAGCTGGTCCCCGAGATTCCGCTGCTGGCGTCGGGGAAGCCGGATCGGGTACGCCTGCGCCGCCCGCTCTGAGAGAATCGCTGCCCGTGGTCGTACCCCGCGTACTCGCTCTGGTGGCGCTTGTCGCGCTCGCCGGATGCTCGACCGGAGGACACTCCGGAAAGCGACAGCAGCCCTCCGGCCCTCCGCTGGTGATCCCCAAACCGGCCCGGACGCCGACCGGCCCGCCGCGCCCGGCCCTCGCCGGCGCCGTCTGCGGCAGGGTCGACGCGCTCGGCGGGTATCCGGCCCGGGTCGTCGTCGTGAAGGGACGCACGACCTGCGTCACGGCGCTGCGGGTGTTCCGTAAGTACTACGACCCCACCACTCCGGCCGAGGGCAGCGCCGGTCTGGCCGTGATCGACCGCTGGACCTGCTCGACCCGCCTGAGGGTCGCCACCTGCACGCTGAGGGCCACGACGATCCAGGCGCGCGGCTGACCATGGGGCTCCCGGGGCCGCCGCGTCCCATAGTGTTACTTGTCACACGGAGCGGCCGCCGGATCGGCGTGACCAGTGCGGCTGGAGTCCGCCTCGGAAGGGGCGTACCGTGGTCCGACCGGCCCGAACGGCCGCGGAGACGACGCCCGCGAGCGTCAGGCTTTACGGTGGAGCCCACCCCGGGCAGGTGAAAGTTTCCGCCCTGCGGGAACAACCCAGACACAACTGCGCGTTTCGGATAGTGCGCGCATATGCCAGAGACGCACGTCCCATGCCGCCAAGATACGTACGAAGGGAGGGAGGTGTCCTCATGCCGCGAACCGCTGCTACCGCCGCGCACGCAGCGCCGACCACGACGCCTCTCGAGGAGCTTCTCGACCGTGGCCGTTCTCAGGGGCACCTCTCGCTTGACGAGGTGCGGAACGCCTTTCAGGAAGCCGGTATCACCCCCGCGCAGGGCCGTTCCATCATCCGTGAGCTGACCGACGCCGGAGTGCGACTGGCCAGTCAGGACAAGGCCGCCGGTGAGCCGAAGACTTCGTCCACCAAGAAAAAGGGTACGGGCGCTGTCAAGAAGGCCCCGCCGGCCAAGCCCGCCCGCGCCACGGCGAAGCCGAAGGCGAAGGCGACCCGGACCAAGACGACCCGGACCGCCCGCTCGGCCAAGGCCAAGAACACCGAGGTCACCGAGCCCGTCGAGCAGGAGCACGGCCCGGCCGAGGAGGTCCTGGCCGCCGACGCTCCCGTCGAGACGCCGGTCACCACCGCCGAGACGGACGACTTCGAGGTGGACGCCCCGACCGACCTGGACGACCAGTCCTCGGTCATGGGCGACTCGGTGCACACCTACCTCAAGGCGATCGGCCGCCGGCAGCTGCTGACCGCCGCCCAGGAGGTCGACCTCGCCAAGCGCATCGAGGCCGGGCTCTACGCCGAGCACAAGCTGGAGAGCGGCGCCAAGCTGTCCGCACGGGCCCGCGAAGAGCTGCGGCTCGTCGCCGAGGACGGCCAGCGGGCCAAGGCCCACATGCTGGAGGCCAACCTGCGGCTCGTGGTGTCGGTCGCCAAGAAGTACGCCGACCGCGGCCTGTCGCTGCTCGACGTCGTGCAGGAGGGCAACCTCGGCCTGATCCGCGCCGTCGAGAAGTTC
This sequence comes from Actinoallomurus iriomotensis, assembly GCF_030269445.1. Lineage (GTDB taxonomy): Bacteria > Actinomycetota > Actinomycetes > Streptosporangiales > Streptosporangiaceae > Actinoallomurus > Actinoallomurus iriomotensis. Next base: position 135,897 of record NZ_BSTJ01000005.1, on the reverse strand, counting down.
GACTACACCAAGGGCTACAAGTTCTCCACGTACGCCATGTGGTGGATCCGGCAGGCCATCCAGCGCGGCTTCGCCGACTCGGCCCGTACGATCCGGCTGCCCGTGCACGTCCTGGAGATGCTGAGCAAGCTGAGCCGGGTCGAGCGCGAGATGCACCAGCGTCTCGGCCGCGAGCCCACTCCGGAGGAGCTGGCCGTGGAGCTCGACAAGAGCCCCGCCCAGGTCCAGGAGCTGCTCCGCACCAGCCGCCAGCCGATCAGCCTGGACTCCACGATCGGCGAGGACGGCGAGACCCGCATCGGCGACCTCATCGAGGACACCGACACTCCCGAGGCCTCCGAACTGGTCGACCGCCAGCTCATGGCCGACCAGCTGCGGCGCGCCCTCGGCGTGCTGTCGGCCCGCGAGGAGAAGATCATGGCGATGCGCTTCGGCCTGTACGACGGAACGCCGCGCACGCTGGACGAGATCGGCAAGCACCTCGGCCTGACCCGCGAGCGGATCCGTCAGCTGGAGAAGGAGTCGCTGTCGAAGCTGCGGCACCCGAGCAACGCCCGGCCGCTGCTCGACTTCGCCAGCTGAGCACCGCACCGTCAAGGACCCCGCCCGACCGGCGGGGTCCTTTCTTTTCGCCGGATGTCACAGAGCGGCGCGCTGCCTCGTCTCCGTTTGCGAAGACGGGTGCCGAGCAGAACGCACCCTCCCATGACGAGGAGCGGGATATGAGCGCACAGCAGAAGGTCGCGCTGGTCACCGGGGCGAACAAGGGAATCGGCCGGGCGGCCGCCGAACAACTCGCCGCGCTGGGCATGACGGTGCTGATCGGCGCCAGAGATCCACAGCGCGGTGAGGAGGCCGCCGCGGCGCTGCGCGAGGCCGGCGGCGACGTGCACGCGGTCACCCTGGACGTCACCGACCCGGCCACCGTGCAGGCGGCCGCCGAACTGGTCGAGGAGCGCTTCGGCCACCTCGACGTACTGATCAACAACGCTGGCATCAGCGGCTCCGGGCGGGTCGACCCCGCCGACGCCCGCGACCAGATCCCCAGCTCCGTCGACCTGGACATGGTGCGGACGGTGTTCGAGACCAACGTGTTCGGGGTGATCACGGTGACCAACGCCATGCTGCCGCTGCTGCGGCGCTCAGCGGCACCGCGCATCGTCAACGTCAGCAGCCACGCCTCGTCGCTGACCATCAACAGCGACCCGGACGGCCCCTTCACGGCGCTGCTCCCCTCGGCCGCGTACACGCCCTCCAAGACGGCGCTGACCGCCCTGACCGTGCAGTACGCCAATGAGCTGCGGAAGGACGGATTCCTCGTCAACGCCGTCGCGCCCGGCTACGTCGCCACGGACGCCAACAACCACACCGGCCACCTCACCCCCGCCGAGGGCGCCGCGGTCCTGGTACGCCTGGCCACCCTCGGCCCGGACGGCCCGACCGCCGGCTTCTTCAGCGAGGACGGCCCGGTGCCGTGGTAGAAGTCCAGGGGCCTTCCGGCCTGAACCTGACTTCCGCCGACTGAGACTGGATCACCGATGACCGACGACAGCGAACCGCGGCCCCGCCCGTCCTCCACCACGCCGCGCGTGGAGACCGTCATGTCGTGGACGGTCGACGAACCGGCGGTCAGGCGGGGGCCGTGGTGGCGACTGGGCGTGGTCGTGGCGGCTCTGATCGCGGTCGTCCTGGCGTTCTGGGGTGCGCCTCGTCTCTGGGCGGTGTTCGCCGACGGGATGCGGGGGCCGTACGGGCGGTTCCCTCAGCCGGTGGCGGCGCAGCCACCCGTGCGCTCGGCGCGACCGGTGGCCTCCGTCCCCCGGTCCACGGTGATCTACGGCGGGCTCGCGATCATGCCCGCCCGTGATGGTGTGCGGGCCGTCGACATCGTCACGGGCCGGGTCTACTGGCGCTACCCGAAGGGCAAGGGGGTGCCGGTGGGCGGCGTCGATCGTTCGGCGGGCGATGTCTTCCTCGAATCGACGAGCGGTGAGCTCGTGAGGGTCGACATCCGCTCGGGCCGGATCCGATGGTCCCGGAAGATGCCCGGCATCGGAGACGACCGCTCCATCGTGCCGGACGCCGAGGCGGCGACGCTGGCGTTCATCGGCAGCGACGGAATGGCCGGGATCTCCCGTACGACCGGCAAGGTCCGCTGGACGACGAAGTGGCCCGGCACCTGTCCGTACGACAGCGACTTCTCCCATGTGACCGTGGTGCCGGGCACCCTCGCCATCGCCTGTAACGACTATGGCTCGCGGAACAACGCCGTGGTCGGCTTCGACCCGGCGACCGGCGCCACACGGTGGGTGCTGCGCGTCTCACAGCTGTCCGCCGGGGCGTCACGCCCCAGTGACATGGTCGACACCCTCGGGCTGGTCGGCGGCCGGCTGGCCGTGGCGAACGATGACACCACCAGCCTTCTCGACCCGGCGACCGGCCGGGTCATGGCCGAGCGGCGGTGGAAGGACCAGCCGGTCGCCTTCGCCGGAGGGCTCCAGCTCAACGTCTGCATGGACAAGAAGGACGAGGCCATCTGCGGATACGATCCCGTCACCGGCGCCGAGCTGTGGCGCAGCCCATCCGGCCACATCCCCCAGCTCGGCGAGAGCCTTGCCGTGGCCGACGGCCGGGTCTACGTCGTGTCCGAGGTCAGCAGGAACGGCACGGCCGTCCGCGAACTCGCCGTCTTCGACGGCCGGACCGGCAGGGTCCTCGGCCGCAGCCCGATCACCGGCGAGGCGGACTACGTCTACGGACCGGTCACGGACGGCGTCATCGCCGTCGGCGGCGGCTTCTACACCGACCTGTACGCCGAGCGCCCCGACATCCGGAGTCCACGCAGACTCCCGTCATGACCGAAGCGGTCTGGCCGGCCGACGGGCTGGGAGGCACCCCGCCGGCCGGCCATCGCCGGTCGCTCACTGCTGGGGTTCTGACGGTGCCGTGCGGGGCATCAGGGCGACGACCGGGAGGCTGAGAGCGGTGACGGCCAGGACGACGATGAGGCTGACCTTCATCGCGTGGGCGGGTCCGGAGGTCGTGGCTTGGAAGAAGATCGAGGTGATCGCGGCCGAGCCGATCGCTGAGGCGAGTTGCTGGATGGAGCTGAACGCGCCGCTGGCGCTGCCGGCTTCGTCGGGTTTGGCGTCGCCGAGAGCGACGGTGGGGATCGTGGCGAAGCTGAGGCCGAGGCCGATGCCGATGACGAAGAACGCCGGGGCCGGCGCCCAGAGGCCGGCGTTCGTCCCGGAGTGATCGATGAGGACCAGGACCCACCCGCAACCGGCGAGGTCGACGGTGAGGCCGATGAAGATGAGCCGGCGGCCGAGCTTGGCGACCAGGCCTCCCATGGCGGCGAACCCGGCGGCGACGAGCCCCAGGGTGAGCGGCACCAGACCGAGCGAGGCGTCCCGCGGGCTGACGTGCAGCCCTTCCTGCAGGAACAGCGACAGCACGAAGAGCAGGCCGGTGCCGGCGGCGACGGCGACCAGGCACACGAGCAGTCCGGAGGTGAAACCCCGGTTCTTCATGAGCGAGGGCGTGATGAGCGGGTGGGTCGCGGTGCGCTGACGGTAGGCGAAGGCGGCGAAGAACAGGACGCCGACGACGATCGAGACGATCGGGAGGGCGCTCCAGCCGTTGGTCGAGCCCTCGATCAGGCCGTACAGCAGCCCGAGCATGGTCACCGCGAGCAGGCCCGAACCCCAGCCGTCGACGACGGCGGACCGGTCGGCGTCGTCGTCACGCGGCAGGATCTTGGCGGCCATGACCAGCCCGATGACGCCAAGGACGATGTTGATGAGGAAGATCGGGCGCCAGGACAGACCGAACACGTCGGCGCTGATGAGGAAACCGGCCAGGACCGGGCCGCCGACACTGGACAGGCCCAGGACCGGGCCGAACAGCCCGAACGCCTTGGCGAGCATGGCGGGGGTGAACGCCTTCGTCATGATCGCCATGCCTTGCGGGATGAGCAGGGCCCCGAACGCTCCCTGAGCGACCCGGGCGACGATGAGCAGGGCCGGGTCGGGTGAGAACCCGGCGACCGCCGAGGCCAGGGTGAACCCGCCCATGCCGGTCAGGAAAAGCCTGCGCTGGCCGAACCTGTCACCCAGCCGTCCGCCGACCACGAGCAGGACCCCCATGGCGAGCATGTACGCCGGTCCCAGCCACTTGATCAAACTCTCACCGCCGTTGAGCTCTCGGGCGATGGTCGGGGCGGCGATGTTCGTGACCGTCGCGTCGATCACGTCGAGGGCGTCGGCGAGCAGCACCAGCCCCAGGATCGCCCACATCAGGCGGCTGGAGCGGCGTGCGGTGACCGTGCCCGGCTCCATCAAGGTGGTCATGAGGAACGTCCTTCTCGATTCCGTCGGGGCGCCCCTCCTGGGCGGCCTCTCACCACCACCACGAACACCACCGACCCGATCCGACACCGCCCACAGGAAGATTCCGTCGAGATCTTCCGGCGCGTGCGACGGCTGGAGATGTCGCGGCGCTCTCCGGGTCGCCCACGTCAGGCAGGCTCGGGTGGGGCGTTGTCGTAACCCTGTGAGCCGCTTTGTCTTCGTTTGTTCTGTTCTCGGGTCGACCCGGTGGACGACACCTACCGCGGCAAGTGCGACACCATCCACCAGGCCTACCGGGACGGGATGGAGGATCATTTCGGCGCGCTCGTGATCCGGACGCCGCCTGACGCGCTCCGGTGATCACCCGACAAAGGCGGTGCGGAGAATGTCGGGTGAGCGGGGCCGGTGTCGCCACACGATGAGGGCATGGATGACACGACCTTGGTATCCCGTTTCCTCCGCGACGGCTTCGTGAGGTTGGAGGGCACTGTCGCGCCGCGTGTGGTCGCGGACTGCGCGCGGCTGCTGTGGCGGGAGACGGGCTGCGACCCGGACGACCCGTCGACGTGGACGCGGCCCGTGCACTGGGTGGGCGGCATGGCGCAGGGGCCGTTCGCCGCCGCACCCAACTCCCCGCCGCTGCACCACGCGTACGACCTGCTCGTCGGCGCGGGACGCTGGGAGCCGCGCTACTCACCAGTCGCGGCGGCCTGTCAGAGCGGTCTGTTCTCGTTGACGCACCGGGCTCCAAGTACGTTCAGAAGCGCCAGAGCCTCGGCGTCACGGGATCCCGGCGGCGCGCTGTAGAGCACGAGGTGCTGGTCGCGGTCCGTCAGCGCGAGCGTGTCGCAGTCGACGGTGATCTCCCCGACGACCGGGTGACGGAAGGTCTTCGTGAGCATCGACGCGGCCTGCACGTCGTGCCGCTCCCATAGCCGGGCGAACTCCGGGCTGGCGTCGCGGAGCTCCTCGACGAGTCCGGTCACCGCGGGGTCGGACGGGTACCGGGCCTGGGTGGCTCGGAGCTCCATGACGACGTGGTGCCGGAACTCCGCGGCGTCGGAGACCCCGTACAGCATCGCCTCGGCGCGCCCGAGGAACGCCCGGCGCGCGAGATTGCGGTGCTCCGGGGCGAGTTCGGCGAAGTCCTCCATGAGCGCGGCCGCGAGGTCGTTCCACGCGAGCACCTCGAACGCGGCGGAGATCACGAAAGCGGCCGTCTGCGGCAGCCGTTCGAGGAGCGCGAGGATGCTCGGGCGGACGTCGCGCCGATGCAGCCCGGTACGGCTCGGCGCGGTGCCCGCGAGGACGTGGAGGTGATCGGACTCGGCGTCCGTGAGCCGCAGCGCACCGGCGATCCCGGCGAGGACCTCGCCGGACGGTCGCGGCGCCCGGCCCTGCTCGAGCCGGACGTAGTACTCCGTGGAGATGTGCGCGAGGACCGCCACCTCCTCGCGGCGAAGACCCGGCGTCCGGCGTCGCGGGCCCGAGGGGAGGCCGACGTCCTCCGGCCGGAGCCGTTCGCGCCGGCTGCGGAGGAACGCCCCGAGTTCCTGCTTGTCCATACCCCAAGTCTGCACGCGGCGCGGCGACGGATCCTGGTACCACCTGTGCCTGCATCCGGTCTGGAGGCCGGCCGGACACTGTCGCCATGACGAACGACATCAACATCGCACCCGTCGGCCTGCTCACCGGCAAGGTCGTGTTCATCACCGGCGCCAGCCGCGGCATCGGCGCGGCCGCGGCCCGCCTCTTCGCCGCCGAAGGTGCCGCCGTCGTGCTCGCGGCCCGCGGCACCGACGCCCTCCAGCGGATCGTCACCGAGATCCGCGCCGACGGCGGCGTCGCGGACGCCGTGACAGTGGATCTCGCCGACCGTACGAGCATCCGCGCGGCACTCGACCGCGTCGAGGAGGTGCACGGCCGGCTCGACGGCGCCTTCAACAACGGCGCGACGATCCAGCGGCCCGGTCCGCTCGACACCACGAGCGACGAGGACGTCGAGGAGCAGTTCGCGGTGAACTTCCGGGCGCACTGGACCGCCATGACCGCCGAGGCCGCGCTCATGCGGCGGAACGGCGGCGGGGCGATCGTCAATACGTCGAGCATCGGCAGCCGTCGCGCGAACCCCGCTCTCCCCGCGTACGGCGCCATGAAGCGCGCGCTCAACAGCATCACCGAGACCGCCGCGGTGAGCTGGGCCGGCGATGGCATCCGGGTGAACGGCATCACTCCCGGCGGCACCGCCACGGAGATGATCGACGCGTGGGAGGCGGCGACTCCCGGCATCGTCGAGCAGGTGAAGGCATCGGTGCCGCTCGGACGGATGGCCGAGCCGCGCGAGGTCGCCGAGGTGGCCGCGTGGCTGCTCAGCGACCGCGCCTCGATGGTGACGGGCGCGATCGTACCGGTGGACGGCGGCGCCGGCGCCTGAACGGGAGAGCCCGGCCTGGAAGGCACCGCGAATGAGCATCGACCGGCTACCTCGAATCGAGGTAGTGCCCTCCGCGTGACGGCCTGCCGCGGGCGGTCACCGCGGTCGGCGGGCTGCTGAGGGACCGGCCCGCCGAGGTGCTCGTCGTGGGCTTGTGCTCCGCGGCCCTGCTGACCGGCGGCGGCGGAGTGTTCACGCCATGGCCGGCTGCGCTCACCATAGTGGCCGAGACGCTCGCCTTGCCGTTGTTGGCGTACCTCGCCGTCTTCGCGGGTGCCGCAACCCGACGGAGGCAGCGACAGGGCTCACCGCCCTACCGCAGGATGGTCGCGGCGTGGGTGAGGGCGTCGAGGAGTGCGGCGGTGGCGGGGGGATCGGGTGGTTCGCCGTAGGTGGCCGCGTAGATCCGGCGGGATGGTGTCGGTAGCGGGGTGGCGGTGATCGCGGGGTGTTGATGGGCGCGCAGGGCCAGCCCGGGAATGGTGGTGACGCCCATCCCCGCGGCGACAAGGCTTTGCATGACGACCATGTCGTCGGTGGTGTAGGCCAGGCGCGGGGAGAAGCCGGCGCGTTCGCACATCTCGACGAGGTGGCGACGGCAGCGTTCGCAGCCCGCGATCCAGGGCTTGTTCGCGTGGTCGGCGAGGAGGGTTCCGCCGCCGGTGGTGAGCAGGTAGAGCGGGTCGTCGAGCAGGTGGGTCAGGCGGACGGAGCCGTCCTCGGGGACGGTGTCGTCGTACCGGAAGATGACGGCGACGTCGACCTGGCCGGCCCGGAGCAGCTCCAGCGCATCCTCGGGGTGGCTGTCGGTCAGGCCCAGCTCCAGGCCGGGATGCTGCCCGGCAAGGACGGTCGCCGCCTGGGGGACCAGTGAACTCATGACGGAGTTGAAGCCGGCCAGCCTGACCCGGCCGGCGTTCAACCCGACCAGCGCGGCCAGTTCCGCGGTCGCCGATTCCACCCGGCCGATGATTTCGGCCGCCCGGTCGGCCAGCAGGTGGCCGGCCGCGGTGAGCCGGATCCCGCGGCCCACCCGCTGGACCAGGCGGGCACCGACCTGCGCCTCCAGCCTGGACAGCTGGTGGCTGATCGACGGCTGGGTGTACCGCAGCTCCTTCGCGGCCGCGGTCACCGAGCCGTGCCGCCGCACGGCGTCGATGACGCGAAGCTGCACCAGAGTCACCATCCATAAATTCTAGGCATGCGTCCAGGCGAGAACTGGCATTAGACCTATCGATCGTCACCCGGCATCGTCGTCACCGAGCGAAGGAGACAACGATGATGACTCGCGATCATGGCCCTGGTGCATACGGTGCACCAGGGGTGAAGAACTACCAGTTGAGTGAGCGCCGCACGTACGTCGTCGTCGGCGCGACGGGCAAGACCGGGCGTGAGGTCGAGCGACACCTCACCAGCCATGGCCACGACGTACGGGCCGTTGCCCGCAGCCGTGGGGTCGGCGTTGATGACGCCGTGGCGCTTGAGCGTGCCTTCGAGCACGCCGACGGGGCGTTCGTGCTCGTTCCTTTCGACCTTGCCAGTGCGGACCTGCATGCTCGCGACGATGCGATCGCGGAACGGCTCGAACACGCCATCCGCCGCAGCGGCGTGCCTCGCGTGGTGCTGCTCAGCGGGCTGAACGCGCACCTGCGGCGTGGTACATCCCTCGGCGCGGCCCTGATGGAGGAGCGGCTGCGCGCCTGCTCGGTCCCCGAGCCGATCGTGCTGCGTGCGGGCTGGTTCATGGAGAACTTCACCGACGGGCTCGGTTTCAGGGCACAGGCAGAGAACACCGGCGTGTTCCGCACCCCCTTCACCGCCCATCGGCCGATGCCGACAGTGGCCGCGCGCGACGTCGGGCAGCGGGCCGCCGAACTGCTGACGCAGCGCCATCCGCGACTCGGCGTCCACGAGCTGCACGGCCACGCCGACCTCACGATGACGGAGGCGACAGCGATCCTGGCGGAGGCCGCCGGACTCCTCGACGTGGCGTACGAACAAGTCGGCTACGAGGCGGCGAGAGCGAGCATGCTCGCATCAGGCATGCCGCCGTCCTTCGCTGACGCTGTCGTCGAGACCGCCCGCAGCTTCAACGACGCCCAGCCGTGGGCACTGGCACCTCGCGACGACGAGACCACGACATCCACGTCGCTTCGGGACTGGGCGCACGCCGCGCTGGCCGGGGCTACCACATGAGCAGACTCGTCGTGCAGATGCAGACGTCCGCCGACGGCTATGTCGAAGCGGCCGACCCGGCGGTGCGGTGGCAGGTCTGGGACTGGGGGCAGAACTGGCCATGGGACGACGAGCTCAAGCGAGACTTCAACGAGACGTTCCGCGCGGTCGACCGGATACTCCTCAGTCGCAAAATGGTCGAGGAAGGCTACCTCGATCACTGGACACGAATCGCTGAGAGTCATCCCGACGAGCCCGACTTCGCCTTCGCCCGTAAGGTCGGCGACGCGGAGAAGATCGTTTTCTCCACTGCCCCCGAAGGCGGTCATCTCCGATGGCCGCGCACCCGATGGGCGGCAGGCGGGCTCGCTGCGACCATCGCGCGCCTCAAGGCAGGGCCGGGCGCCGACATGATCGCCTTCGGCGGCACGGGATTCGTCGCCGCTCTCGCCAGCGCGGGCCTGGTCGACGAGTATCAGTTGTACGTCAATCCAACGGCGGTCGGTCGCGGCGAGTCCCTGTTCCGGTCTGTCGCCGGTGGTCTCCGGCTTACGCTCGTACGCTCCAAGTCGTACGCGTGCGGCATCGTCGTGAACACGTACACGTCGGCGGGACAGGTCAACCCGTGAACCGCGTCCGGACGCGCGGCCGGCGCTGCGGAGCGAACCGCTTGTGGCCGCCTCGCGCTGACCGCGACTCCGTCCAGACCCGACCCGCTGAGGAGTCCCGATGAGCAATGCGCCCGACCCTCGCCCCTCCGCCCTGCCGCCCGTCGTCGACCGGGACGCCTTCCAGGCCGAACTGGACCGGCTGCGCGTACGGGAGAAGGCGCACACCCGGGAAGGCGACGCGATCGCCGCGGCCCGGCGGTGGCTTCCCATGGTGGAGGTGGACGCCGACCAGGAGCTGATCGGCCCGGATGGGCCGCTCACCCTGCTGGAGACGTTCGAAGGACGCCGGCAGCTCATCGCCTACTACTTCATGTGGAACCCCGCCCGGCCCGCGGCCGAGCAGTGCGAAGGCTGCACCTTCTCCGCCGGCCAGGTCGCCGAGCTGTCCCACCTGCACTCGCGCGACATCACCTACGCGGTCTTCAGCCAGGGCCGCAACGTCGCCGTCGGCGGCGCCGACCCCCGGACCTCCTACGAGGAGAGCCTCCGCTATCGCGACTTCATGGGCTGGCGGATGCCCTGGTACTCGGCGCAACCGTCCCTCGGCGGCCTGCTCACCGGGCGCGAGGCCGGCCTGTTCCACCTGGTCTGCTACCTGCGGGACGGCGACCGCGTCTTCGAGACCTACTGGACGACCCGGCGCGGCGTCGAGGCGATGGACTACGCCTACGCGCTCATGGACCTCACCGTGTACGGACGCCAGGAGTCCTGGGAGGACTCACCGCCCGCCTGGCCGCAGGAGTGCACCGACACCAGGTCCGACGCCGGCTCGCCCCGCTGGCAGCCCGCGTCGGGGCGGCCGGGCGGACGCCCCATCGCCCAGTGGCCGCGCCTGGAGGCCGGGCACTCCGACGAGCTCGGCGCCGTACGGCCGCGACCGGACGGACCCCACCGTTGCCACTGACGCGGACCGGCCGGCCTCGCTCCCGATGACGATCGAATCGCCGGGAGCGAGGCCGTCGCCGCCGGTCTGATCTTCGGTGTGCCGGGCCTGGCCTCCGTGGCCGCGGGAGTGATCGCCGGCCGGTTCATCGGACGCCTCGGGAGCCGCACGGTGCTGGCCGCCGGGCCGGCCGTCGTCGCGCTGTCGACGCTGCCGCTGGTCTTCCTCGGTCCGGGCCGCGGCGCGCTGGTGATCCTGGTGGTCAGTTCCCGTTTGCGGGCGTACTGGGCGGCGAGGATCAGCACGGACACCCCGGCCGCGCCCACCAGCGCCCCTACGGGTTGCAAGCCGAGGAACGACTGAGGCCGCCCGCCGTTGGAGCGAAAAGCTGGTGGAAGGCGGAGCCGATCGGCTGGGAGCAACTGCTCGAAGAGTCGCAGGCCTGGATCCAGGTCAGGCATTGCCTAAGCCATGGCCTGACGAGTGGCTGGAGCACTGAGCGGTGGCCGGGGCCGGCCACCAAGGGCGGCAGAAAGAGCGACGTGCCGTGGGCGATGGAGGTCCTTCGGCCGATGCGGGGCGGGAAGCACTCGCTGGTGATCCATGGCGCGATCAGCTGTGCGCGAATCTATCGGGCTGGCGCCGTTCACCTCGCGGGCCGGGTCGCCGAGGAGATCGGGCAGAAGCTGTAGCCCACCCTTCCCACAAAGGTTCGTACAGCTAGGCGCTCACCGTACATCGACCGGAGTGATGCGGCGCAATCGAGTCGCGATCGGCCGTCCGGTCTCCGTAGTCCCGTTTAACCATGCCGCGTTTTGCCGATGATGCGCTGGATGCGGCGCCGTGACGATCCGAGGGACGCGGCAAGAGCGCGTGTGCTGGTCACGCACTCGGCAGGATCCCCTTGTGCTGCGTTGATTTGTTCCAGCAGTCGGGCTGTCAAGGTGGGTGCGTGGTCGCCCGTGTCGCGTTCAGCGGATGCGCTCATGGGACATGGCGTTGAATCGCAACCGGTCCGTAGGCTGTCCGATCAAGAACGGCCTAGTGACCAGCAGACCGCCAGATGGACGCCGTCGGCGCCCACGGTGACTGGCCCGCTGGGCTGATATGGCACCAGGCGGTGCCTGCGGGCGAGGCGCGCGACGTGGCCCTCCCAGGCCCAGGTTGGATGGCGAGGTCTGGAGTTGTGTGACTCACAGGAGCCTGGGCTTCGGCAACCCAGCACGCTACGACGAAGACACCTACGCCGAAACAACCACCGCCACCTGGGCCGAACTTACCCAAGCCCCAGAGGCCGTCACACGGCGGCTAGCCGGACCGCTCCTGCGCGCACTCGCAACTGAAGACCGGTACACCGCAGCTCTCAACGACCAAACCGCGCCATCGACGTGATGCCCCCGAAGGATCAGCGAGTCAGCAGGGCCCGATGACCGGCCCGTCGCGCCGTTCTTCTCTGCGGGTGGTCAGGTCTACGATCTTGCCGGTGCGGCTGTCCAGGTGCTCGCGTAGCGCCTGGTTGTCGTGGTGGAGGGCCGCGTCTTCGAGCTGACCGACGCCGGCCGCGCCGAGCTGCGGTGACGCCTCGAGCGACCGGACGAGCTGGAGATCAGCGACCGCAACAAGTACTTCCTGCTGCCGGCCTTCCTGCACCTGCTGCCGTCGGCGGATGCTCAGGCCCGGGTGCTCCGGTAGCGCCTGGAGTTCCTCCAGGACCCGCGACGGGGGTTCTTCGTCGACGACGACCGGGTGCTGCGCCAGGACGAACTCCGCTCCCCCTTCCAGGCGGGCATCCAGCACATCGCCCGGGTGACCTCATCGGCCGAACGCGCGTGGCTCACCGACATGCTGGTCACCGTCGAGTCGACGGTGACCTCGTAGCAACCGGATGTGGGCTCTCCCGCAGGAATGCGGTGACGACCCGCCGCCCGCCTTTACATTGTAGATTCTTGCGAGCCGGAGGTCCCGGTCGGCAGCGGACGGTCACCGGTGAAGATCGGATCGCAGGCCAGCCGGTATCCGCGTTTGACCACCGTCTCCACCAGCCCGCCTCCGCCGAGGCCCCGCCGCAGCCGCGCCACCGCCATCTCCACCGCGTGCTCGTCGGCCTGCGGCCGGCCGTACGCCCCGCCGGGCAGCGCGCGGCTGGGCAGCACCCCGCACAGTTCCGCGCGTGAGACGACGTGCCCGGGACGGCGGGCCAGCGCGCGCAGGATCGCCATCGGCGCCGGGGCGATCGGCTTGAGCTGGCCGTCGAGGACGACCGCGTGCCCGCGAAGCTCCAGCGCGTGCCCGTGGACGGCCAGCCGGCTCGCCCGCCGGGCCGGCAGCTCCACGGACAGGACCTGGACCAGCGCGCTCAGCCGGGCGCGCTCCGGGCTGATCGGGACCACTCCCCTCTCCTCCAGCGGCGCGGCCGTGACCGGCCCGACGCAGGCGGCCAGGACGTTGGTCCGCAGCGCGCCCAGGAGCAGGCCTTCGAGGTTGTCGTCGGCCGCGACGGCCAGGGTGGCGGCGACCGCGGGCGCGCTCGTGAAGGTGATCGCGTCGACCGTGCCGGCCACCGCCTGCCCGACCAGGCGGCGCAGGGGCGTCGGATCGTCGCTGCGCGCCCACCGGTACACCGGGATCTCCACGACCCGCGCGCCCGCGCGGCGGAGCATGCCGGTCAGCTGCGGGGTGGGCTCGCCGTACAGCTGCACCGCGATGCGGCGCCCGCCGAGGTCCTCCTCCAGCAGGTGCCGCAGGACCTCCTCCCAGCGCTCCGTCTGCGGCGACCACGTCTCGGTCACCCCGGCCGCGCGGACCGCGCCCCTCGCCCGCGGCCCGCGGGTGAGAATCCGGGCGTCGGCCAGCAGCTTGACCAGGTCGCCCCGCAGGCCCCAGCCCTCCGCCGCCTCCAGCCACCCACGGAAGCCCACCCCCGTGGTGACGATGACGTCGTCGACCGGCTCGGCCAGCAGGTCGCGGGTGGCGTCGAGCAGTTCGGTGTCGTCCGCGAGCGGCACCAGGCGGATCGCCGGCGCGTACACGACCCGCGCACCCTTGCGTTCCAGCAGGCCGGACAGCTCCTCGTGACGACGGGCGGCCGTGACGCCGACGGTGAACCCGGCCAGCGGCTCGGCGCTCACGATGCGGCCGCCTCGACCCGGCGCCGGGTCATCGCGGACGACCCGGGTGGCGCGTCACAGCCCGCCGCCTTTACATAGTAAGGTTCGTGCGGGCCCGCGCGACCGGGCCACGCTTCGGCCGGACGACGAGCCGCCCTCCCGTACCCCACCATGCCGCAGCGGCCGGCCATCCGCTCACCCTCTCCCCGGAGACGACTTGACCACGATCTTTACGAGGAGGCGTTTCGGGTCTGGGTCTCGCTTGTTACCGCTGTGCTACAAGCCGCTCACCTACCCCCTGACCTGGCACGTCGACGGGGCGGGGGTCACGCGGGTGGTGCCTGCGGGGCGAGGTTGTCGATGAGCAGCGCCAGGGCGAAGTCGAAGCGCTCATATCCGGTGCCGGAGGTGAGTTCGGTCGCGTACTGCCTGGTGTTGGGGAAGGCGGCCTCGGGCAGGGCTTGGAAGCGATCGACCAGTTGGTCCCGGGTCAGGACCCAGGTCGCCTCCGGGTCCTTCCGCCGCTGCTGGATCATGGAGGTCTCCAGCGCGTAGCCGGCGACGTAGAGCGAGAGGGCGTCGATGGCCCAGGCCGCGGTCTGCGGCTGGACACCCCCGGCGAGCAGGATCGCGAGCATCCCCTCGTTCACCCGCAAGGTTTCCAGGTTGGTGGGGACCATCGCGAGCGCGGCCCGGGAGATACCCGGGTACCTCAGGTACTGGTCGCGGATCTGGGCGCACACGTCTCGGATCTGCTCACGCCACCGCGCTGGATCGGGCTTGGGCAGCACCAGCTCCGAGCACAGCCGCCCGATCAGCAGGTCGTCGATGTCAGCCTTGTTGACGATGTGCGCGTACAGCGACGACGGACCGGTGCCGAGCATGGCGGCGACCCGGCGGATGGTCAGCGCGTCATACCCCTCGGTGGCGACGACCTCGAGGGCGGCGTCGGTGATCCGTTCGACGGTGATCGGCTTCTTGCGTGGTGCCGACGCGGCGGCCTCCGCCGCGGGTTGGGCGTGGCGAGCCGCGCGGCGTTGGCGGGGATCGGCGGACATGCCGGCCACTATAGCTTGACACGATCTAAGTTCGTTGAGGTAGAACTTAGATCGTCATGAACGAACTAAGTTCGTATCAATGTCCCGGGGGTGTGTGATGCGAGTTTCCGTTGTAGGAGCCGGTCTGGGAGGTCTGGCTCTCGCGCAGGGTCTCCGTGGTGCCGGGATCGAGGCCGACGTGTTCGAGCGCGACCCGGGGATCGTCGCACGGTTCCAGGGCTACCGGCTCGTGCTGAACCTGATCGGTTTCCAGGCGGTGCGCGACTGCCTACCGACGCGCTGGCACCCGCTGCTGGACGAGATCGTCATGGACGCCTCCGCCGAGCAGCTGATCCTGGACCCGCAGCTGAACGAGATCGGCAAGCTCGGCGCGGGCCGGACCGGCATCGTGGTCGACCGGCAGGTGCTGCGGCACCTGTTGCTGACCGGCCTGACCGTGCACACCGATGCCACGCTGACCGGCTACGACGTGCTGGCCGACGGCAACGTCCAAGCCCGGTTCGCCCGCCGTGACCCGGCCACCGCCGACCTGCTCGTCGGCGCGGACGGCGTCACCTCCGCGGTCCGCGGAGTGTTGTCGCCGCAGACCGCCCCGACCGACACCGGCGTCCGGTTCGTCATCGGCCGCACCCCGCTGACCGACGAGTTCGCCGGCCTGTCCAAGGCCTACGGCTCGAAGGTCACGGGCGACGGCGTCAGCCTGCTGCTCGGCGCGATGCGCTTCCGTACCCCGCCGAGGCAGGCCGCCGAGCAACTGGCCCCCGAAGTCACGCTGCCCGACATCGGCGACTACGTGCGCTGGGCCATGATCCTTCCGCCGAACGGCTCGCTGGAGGACCTGACCGCGAAGGACGCCGTGCTGTCCAGGATGGAAGGTTGGCACCCGGAGCTGCGCGCGCTGATCGAGCAGGCCGACCCGGACAACAGCACGCTGCTGTCCATCCGGGTGGTCAAGCCCGGTGAGCGCTGGGCGTCCGGCCCGGTCACGCTGCTCGGCGACGCGATCCACGCCACCTCCCCGACCGGCGGCAACGGCGCGAACACCGCGCTGCGCGATGCCGACCTGCTGCGCCGCCGCCTGATCGAGGTCGACGAAGGCCGCCAGGATCTGCCCAGCGCGGTCGACGACTACGAGCGGCAGATGTTCGAGTACGGCGCCGAGGCCGTGCGCGGCAGTCTCGAGAAGCTGCCCGCCTTCGTCCCCGAAGCGAAACCGTCCTAGGCCGAAATTCACCCCACGACCTGGCCGCCGCCACCACCACCCTGGTCATCAACGTGATCGCCGCCGTCGGGCAGTTCCGGCGCGACCTGCGAAACGAACCGACCGCCGCGGCGGCCCGGCCCGCGGCGCGGCTGCCACGAGCGGCGGATCAGGGCCGCACGGTTCCACGGAGAAGTCGCGTACCGGCCGTGAGGGCTGCCGGTCAGGCGATCCAGGGGGGTGTGATCTTGTTGTCGGCGTCGCCGAGGGTCCAGGCGTGAGCGCCGGCGGGAGCCGTGACGATGGCGGTGTACCCCTGGGGGCCGGCGGTGAGCCGGCGGGTGGTGTGGGCGGGCAGGACGGCCGTGTCGCCGGGGCCCGCCGTGGAGGTTTCGCCGTCGAGTTCGATGGTCACCTCCCCGTCGAGGAAGGTCCAGATCTGTTCGACGTCGAAGACGTGGACGGGGCCCTTCACGCCGGGCTCGACCTCGGTACGCCAGACGGAGGATCGCGCACCGCCCAGGGTCGGCGAGGCGAAGGTGGTCATGACGGCGTTCGGGGTCTCGGATCGACGGCTTTCGGCATGACGGACGAGCGTCACGGTTCACATCCCTAAGATAGACAAGGTCGTTGTCTATATGGTTAATGAGGTTGTCCATCGTGTCAAGTGAACTGCGGGGCTTCGAACTGCCGCTGCGGCTGCTACTGGGGTTCCGGGTGCTCATCGACGAGCTGCACGAGGAGCTCGCCCGGCAGGGCCACCCGCGGATGCGGCCCATGCACGGGTTCGTCTTCCAGGCCATCATGCGGGCCGGCGGCCGGTACGGGACCACGGCCGCCGACCTGGGCCGGGCGCTGGGCGTCTCCAAGCAGGCGGCGGGCAAGACCATCGACACGCTGGAGGGGCTCGGCTATGTGCGGCCCGGGCACGATCCCGGCGATGCGCGCCGCAAGACCTACACGCTGACCCCGCACGCCTACGACGCGCTCGAGCGGTCGGAGCAGATCTTCGAGGACCTGCGTGGCCAGTGGGCCGAGACCATCGGCGAGGACCGGCTGCGGGCCATGGTGGAGGACCTGCGCAAGGTCACGCCACCCGACGCGTTCCAGCTCGACACCCCACAGTGGTTCAACGCACCGTAACGCGCCCTTCGGGCAGGGCATCCGGCTAGGGTGCCGCGCGGAGCGACGCGCCGATGGCGCCACACGCGACGAACCGGCGTGTGCGACCGGTCCTGCTCAGGCGCCCGCTCGCGCAGGCTCCGGCTCGGGCGCGAGGTGCTCGGCGAGGACGGCGCGCTGCGTGCGGCGGGCCTGCGCGTGGCGTTCGCGGCCGGCCTCGGTGAGCGTTACGAAGATCGCGCGGCGGTCGTCGTCGCACATGGTGCGCCCGACGAGACCGGCCCGCTCCAGGCGGGCCACCGTACGGGACAGCGCGCTCTGGCTGAGGTACATGTCGCCCGCCAGGTCGTGCATGCGGCGCTGCTCGCACGTCGCGTCGACGAGCCGGTCGAGCGCCTCGAACTCGCTCATGCCGATGCCGTGCGCGTCCTGCAGTGCGCGGTCCAGCGCGCACGAAACCGTGCTGTAGCAGGCGAGCAGGTCGCGCCAGCGCCGGACGACCGCCTCTTCACCGGCATCGCTCATGGGCGGAACATACCACCCTTCCCCACTTCAATGCAAACACATTAAATGCGTGGACATCCAATGCATGTGCATGTAACTTCGGTCCGGTGACCACGACCGTGACACCTGATTCCCTTCTGTCCGATAACGACCTGCCCCGACGGCAGCGCTGGCCCGCACGCCTGTGGGGCGTCCTCGCCGTGCTCTCCCTCGTGCTGTTCCTCGACGGTCTCGACGTGTCGATGGTCGGCGTCGCACTGCCGTCGATCGGCACCGAACTGCACCTGGCGACCTCGAGCCTGCAGTGGATCGTCAGCGGATACGTCCTCGGCTACGGCGGCCTGCTCCTGCTGGGCGGCCGCACCGCGGACCTCCTCGGCCGGCGGCGGGTCTTCCTGATAGCCCTGGCGGTGTTCGCCGTCGCGTCGCTGCTCGGCGGCCTCGTCGACTCCGGTCCCCTGCTGATCGCCACGCGCTTCATCAAGGGCGTCAGCGCGGCGTTCACCGCCCCGACCGGACTGTCGATCATCACCACGACCTTCGCCGAGGGCCGCATGCGCAACAAGGCGCTGTCGATCTACACGGTCTTCGGCGCCAGCGGCTACTCCTCCGGCCTGATCTTCGGCGGCCTGATGACCGGCTTCGGCTGGCGGTGGACGTTCCTCATGCCGGTGCCGATCGCGATCGTCGCGCTCACCGCCGGACTGACCCTGATCCCCCGCGACACGCCCGCCTCCTCCGGCGGTCACGACGTCCTCGGCGCGCTCACCTCCACCGGCGCGATGCTCCTGCTCGTCTACGACCTGGTGTCGGCTCCGGCCCGGGGCTGGACCTCACCCGTGACGCTCGCCCTGGCCGCCGGGGTGATCGTGCTGCTGGCCGCGTTCGTGTACGTCGAGCGCCGGGTGCGGCACCCGCTGGTCCGGCTCGGCATCCTGCGCAAGGGCACGCTCGTGCGGGCCAACCTCGCCATCGTCGCGCTGTTCGGCTCCTACACGTCGTTCCAGTTCATCATCACTCTCTACCTGCAGGACGTGCTCGGCTGGGCCCCGTTGAAGATGGCGCTCGCGCTGCTGCCCGCCGGACTGCTCGTCGCGCTCAGCGCGCCGTTCGCCGGCACGATGATCGACCGGTTCGGCACGGCGCGGTTCATCGTCGGCGGCCTGGCGGCGATGTCCGCCGGTTACGTGCTGTTCCTGCCGATCGGCACGCACCCGGTGTACGTCACGGCGATCCTGCCGACCGCCATCCTGCTCGGCGTCGGCTTCGCGCTCGGGTTCCCCTCGATCAACGTCCAGGCGACGGCGGGGATCCACGACGACGAGCAGGGCCTGGCGGCCGGGCTCGTGCAGACGGCCGCGCAGGTCGGCGCGGCCCTGGTGCTGGCCATCACCACCGCCGTCATCTCCGCCGGTCCCCCGGCCCGTACGGCCGCCGGCGTCCTCGACGCGTACCGGCCCGGCCTGGTCTTCGTGACCTTCGTGGCCGTCGCCGGCCTGGCGATGGCCCTCCTGCCCCTCGTCGTACGCCGCCGCGCCCGGCAGGGCGGAGCGCACCGCGCCGGGATCGCGCCGGCCGAGGTGGAAGAGGCCGAGGCCGCCTGATCCGCGCGGCCGCCGGTCCGCGCCGTCCGTCAGACGGAACGAGGAGGCGGTCCCGTCATCGGGCCGTCTCCTCGCCGAGCGGCACGTTTCGACGCCGCTCGGCGAGGAGGGCCGACGGTGTCAGGCCGGCCAGGGCCCGCACCTCACGGCTGAGGTGGGCCTGGTCGGCGTACCCGGTCCGCCCGGCCAGCTCCGCCAGCCCGGCCTCGCGCCCGCCCCCGTCCGACAGGGCCAGGAACCGCTGGAAGCGCGCGACCCGCTGGAGTGTCGACGGCTCCAGCCCGGCATGGTCGGCGACCAGCCGCCGCAGGTGGCGTTCGGAGATCCCCAGGTCGTCCGCGACGGCGGCGACCCGCGACGCGGGCCGCAGCAGGCGGCCCACCGCGTGTTCCACCCGGCGATCCCGGGCGCCGGTGTCCAGGACGGACGGCAGGCGCCCGCCCCGTACGTCGTCGGCGATCCGCGCCGCCTCCCGGCGCGGGAACAGCTCGGCGAGCGGCACCTGCAGGTCGCGCAGGTCCCGTGCGGGCAGCCCGAGCGCCGCGCCGATCGCCGCCGTACGGAGGCGCAGCCCCCGCAGACGCTCACCGCCCGCCAGACGCGGCAACTGCACGCTCGTGGCCGGGCCGACGACGTACGCCGTACCGGCCGAGGAGACGATGACGTCCGCGCACGCGTCCGGCACCACCCGCTGGACGTAGCCGTCCCGGTCGTCGCCGACCCGCTGTTCCCACCAGCACGCGACGAACGGATGCGGCACGGCCGCACGCCGCTCGCGGTAGCACGACGGCAGGCCCGCGTCCGATCCGTTCAAGACAGCCCACCCCTGGTCCGGCCATGCTGAGGGCATGGAACAACGAGCCCATTTCATCACCTTGTCCACGCCCGACCTCGACGCCGCCCGCGCCTTCTACCGCGACGGGCTCGGCTGGCGACCCCTGCTGGACGTGCCCGGTGAGATCATCTTCTTCCAGGTGGCGCCCGGAACGGTGCTCGGCCTGTTCGACGCGGACAAGTTCGTCGCCGACATGGAGGGCACTCCGGCGGACGGCCGGCTCGGCGGTCTCACCCTGTCGCACAACGTGGACTCCCCCGACGCCGTCGACGCCACCGTACGGCGGATGGTCGAGGCCGGCGCGCGGACGGTGAAGTCGCCTCAGCGGGCCGCGTTCGGCGGCTACCACGGTCACGTCGCCGACCCGAACGGCCTCGTCTGGGAGATCTGCCACAACCCCGCCTGGCGGGTCGACGCGGACGGCCGGGTGCACCTCGGCCTCGTCGACGACGCCTGAAACCGCGCGGGCCCCCGGTGTTCAGCGGGTGGAGGCGGCGTTCCGGTCGGTCTCCACCTTGGCGAGCATCTGCCTGAGCAACGCGTCCAGCGTCTCCTGGGCGGCCGGGTCCAGCGCGGCGACCATGTCGCCTTCGACCACGGCGCGCACTTCCATCGCGGCCAGCCACTTCGCGTGGCCGGCGTCGGTGAGCTCCACCCCGACCCGGCGCCGGTCGCCGGTGCCGCGCAGCCGCCTTACCAGCCCGGCCTGCTCCAGCGTGTCCAGCCGCCCGGTCATTCCGGCGGGTGACAGCAGCAGCTCCTGCGCCAGCTCGGAGGGCGTCATCGACCCGCCGTGAGAGACCAGCCGGTGCAGGGTCTCGAACTCGAACTCCTGCAGCCCGATCTCGGCCAGGGCGCGGTCCTTGGCCTGGTGGACGTGCTTCACCAGGAACTGCATCCGGGTGATGATCGCCTCAGTGCGCTCGTCGTAGGGTGCCTTGCCGCGCCACCGGGCCAGGTGGTGATCGACGGAGTCCTCCACACGGGCCATTATGCTACGTCGGCAAATAGTTCGTTGACGAATCATATGTCAGCGAACTACTTTCCGGTGCATGCGTCGACTGATCTTCGGCCGGACCAACGCCGCCCTGGCCACCGCGCTCATCCCGACGACCCTGACGCTCGCCGTGGTGCGGGCCACCGGCTCGGCCGCCACGCTCGGCGTCGTCCTGGCCTGTGAGCTGCTCCCGATGCTGTTGCTGCTGCCGGTCGCCGGGGTGGTCGCCGACCGGTTCCCGGCCCAGCGGGTGGTGTTCGCCGCCGACCTGCTGCGCGGCGCGGCGCAGGCCGCGATCGGCGTGGAGCTGCTGCGCGGCCCGGCCCGGATCCCGGAGCTGGCCGCCCTCTCGGCCGTCACCGGCGCCGGAGTGGCGTTCGGGACCCCGGCCGTACGGCGGCTGGTGGCGGGCGTCATCGAGGGCGCCGACCGGCTCCGGGCGAACGCCCGGCTCGGCGTCGCCGAGGGGCTGGCCCAGATGGCCGCCCCGGCCGCCGCCGGCGGGCTGGTACTGGCCGCGGGACCCGGCTGGTCATCGCTGCTCACCGCCGGGCTCTTCGCGGTCTCCGCGGCGACCCTCGGCGGGCTCGCCCCACGCCGCCCCACGCCGCACGTCGAGCGGGAGCGGTTCACCGCGGAGCTGCGCGAGGGCTGGCGGGAGACGCGGCGGCACTCGTGGTTCCTCGCCATCGTGACCGGGCACGGCGTCTGGCATCTGGCGGCGGGGTTCCTGCTGACGCTCGCCCCGGTCATCGCGGTCCGGCGTCTGGGCGGGGACGCCGCCTGGGTGGTCATCGCCCAGGCCGGCACCGCGGGCATGCTGATCGGGGTGTATTGCGCGAGCCGGCTGCGGATCCGCCGCCCGCTGGTGGCGGTCGCGTTCGGCGGCGCGGTGTACGGGCTGCCGCTGGCCGCGCTCGGGGTTGCCGCGCTCGTCCCCTCCGGCGCGCTGCTGGCGGTCGTCGCGCCGACCTATTTCGCGGCGATGTTCGGCCTCGGGGTGCTCAGCCCGCTGTGGGAGACGACCCTGCAGCACCGGATCCCGCAGGAGTCGCTGGGCCGGGTCGGCTCGTTCGACGCACTGATCTCCTTCGCCAGCCGGCCGCTCGGGATGGCGGTGGCGGCCCCGGTCGCCGCGGTGACCGGGGCCGCCGCACCGTTGCTGGCCCTGGCGGTCCTGGTCGCCGGGGCGAACCTGGCCGTGCTGGCGCTCGCCGACGTCCGGGGCTACCGGAGCGTGTCGCCCGGCAGGCCACGCCGGCGCGAGCGGGAAGCGATGGCCGCGTGTCACCGACCGGGCTCCTTTAATTGACCGATCGGTCTCGATAGGGCTACGGTTCCGTTCGTGGCACGCACCAAGGAGTTCGACCCGGACTCGGCGCTCCAGAAGGCCATGGAGCTGTTCTGGGAACGCGGTTACGAGGCCACCTCGATGGCCGACCTCGTGGAGCACCTCGGCATCGCCCGCGCGAGCATCTACGCCACCTTCGGCGGCAAGCACGAGCTCTACCTCAAGGCGTACGAGCGGTACGTCCAGGTCCGCGACCCGAACGTCGTGGAGCTGCTGTCCCAGCCGGGCCCGGCGCTGCCGGCCGTACGCGCGCTGGTGAACGCCTACACCGAGGAGTCCCTCACCGACGAGCGCCGGCGCGGCTGCCTGGTGGTGAACACCGCGGTCGAGCTGGCCCCCCGCGACCCGCACGCGGCCCGGCGCGTGGCCGCCAGCTGGGACACCGTGGAGACCGCGCTGACCTCGGCGCTCATCCGCGCCCGCGCCCAGGGCGAGCTCGCCGCGGAGAAGGACCCGCAGGCCCTGGCGCGGTTCCTGCTCGTGCTGCTCCAGGGCATCCGGGTCCTCGGCCGAACGGCGCCGGAGCCCGCCCGCATTCGCGACGCGGCCGCCCAGGCCCTGTCGCTCCTGGACTGACCGGGAGACTCATCGTGACCTCGACCAGCGCCTCCGCACGCCTCGATAACAGAACGACCGGTCTCGATAGAGCGGCCTTCGCCCTGCTCGCGACGATCCAGGTCACGGTCATCGCGAGCATCACCGTCATCACCGTCGCGCTCCCCGCGATCCAGCGTGACCTGCGGACCGGCCCCCGCGACCTGGTACTCGCCGCGTCCGCGTACGGATCGTCCTTCGGCGGGCTGCTGCTGCTCGGCGGCCGTCCCACGGACCTGCTCCGGCCGCGCGCCGTGTTCGTGCCCGCCCCGGCCCTGGCCGCCGCGGGTGTGCTCGCCGGTCGGCTGCTCCCCCGGCTCGGCGCGCCCTACGCCGGGCTGCTCGTCTTCCCGCTGGGCGCGGGCGTGACGTTCGCCGCCGCGACGGTCGCGGCCACCGAGGACGTCCCGGCCGGACATCTGGGGCTGGCCGGCGGCGCGCCATGGAGGTCGAGCCGCCGGTCGGGCTCACCGTCCTGGTCGCGATCGCGAACGCCCACTCGGGCGAGGCCGGAAGCGGGTACGCGGTCGCGCCGCGGGTCGCCGCGGCCGCCCTCGCCCTCACCGCACCCCTGGCGCCGCTTCGGCGCCGGACTCGATGAACAGGAGAGAAGGACATGACCGCACGCTTTACCGGACAGGTCGCGCTCGTGACGGGCGGCGGATCCGGCATCGGCCGGGCCACCGCGCTGGCGTTCGCCCGCGAGGGCGCGACCGTCGTCGTGGCCGGCCGCGGCGCCGGGCCGCTGGAGGCGACCGTGCGGCTCATCAAGGAGGAGGGCGGCACCGCGAGCGCCGTCACCGCCGACGTCTCGAGATCGGAGGATGTCGCCCGGCTCGTGGCCACCACGGTCGAGCGTCACGGCGGCCTGCACGTCGCGTTCAACAACGCCGCCGTCCTGGCGGGCGGGCCGGTGACCGGGATCGCCGAGGACGACTGGACGGCCATGGTCGGCACCAACCTGACCGGCGTGTGGCTGGCGCTCCGGCACGAGATCGCGCACATGCGCGCGCACGGCGGCGGCGCGATCGTGAACACCGCGTCGATCGGGGTCACCGCCGTGCCGGGCCTCGGCGCGTACGGCGCGACCAAGGCCGGAGTCGTCGCGCTGTCCAAGGCCGCCGCCCGCGAGGCCGTCGCCGACGGCGTACGGATCAACGTGGTCAGCCCCGGACCGGTCGCCACCGCGATGTCGATGCGCCCCGGCGAGAGCGAGGCGGACCGCGCGGCACGGGTCGGGGCGCGCGTCCCGGCGGGACGGATCGGCGCGGCCGAGGAGGTGGCCGCCGCGGTCCTGTGGCTGGCCTCGTCCGAGGCGGCGTTCGTCGTCGGACACGAGCTCACCGTCGACGGCGGCGCGACCGCCTGACTCTTTACGGAAGGACCATTACAGGGACCTAAGGCCTGTTTCCTGCCCGATATCGGGCAGGATTCTTGGCTTTCTCTCGCCACATGGGGTTAGATCCTGCCACATGCCCAGCCACGCGTACGACGACCTTCTCGTCCACCTCGCCCGTACGACGTCGCTGAGCGCGGGTGAGGCCGCGCGCGTGGTGGCCGACGTGCTGGCCTACTTCGCCGAGCCGGCCGAGGACTTCGTCCGCCGGCGGCACGCCGAGCTGAAGGCGGCCGGGCTCACCAACGACCAGATCTTCGAACGCGTCGCGGCCGAGCTGCCGCAGCGCCGCGTGGCTCCGCCGGAGCTGTCGCTGCGCCAGCTCCGGCGGATCGTCTACGGCTGAGAGGCAGGACTCATGTGCGGAATCGTCGCCTACACCGGGCCCGGGGACGCCGTCCCCATCCTGACCGAGGGGCTGGCACGCCTGGAGTACCGCGGGTACGACTCGGCCGGGCTCGCGGTCGTCGGCCGCTCGGGCGACCTGCGGGTGCGCAAGGCCGCGGGCCGCGTCGCCGCCCTCGCGGCGAGCCTGCCCGCCCGGTTCAAGGGCGGTACGGGCATCGGCCACACCCGGTGGGCGACGCACGGTGAGCCGAGCGACGACAACGCCCACCCGCACGTCGCCGGCACCGTGGCCGTCGTGCACAACGGCATCATCGAGAACGCCGACGAGCTGCGCGCCAAGCTGCGGGCCGACGGCGTCGTCCTCGCCTCCGAGACCGACAGCGAGGTCCTGCCGCACCTGATCGCGCGCTCGGCCGCCGCCGAGCTGGAGGACGCCGTACGCGAGGCGCTGTCGCAGATCGTCGGCACGTACGGCATCGCCGTCGTGGACACGCGCCACCCCGGCGTGCTCGTCGTCGCCCGCAACGGCAGCCCGGTCGTGCTCGGCATCGGTGAGAAGGAGATGTACGCGGCCTCCGACGTCGCCGCGCTGGTCCGCTACACGCGCCAGGTGGTGCACCTGGACGACGGCGAGCTCGCCACGATCCGCCCGGACGGGTTCCGCACGTCCACGCCCGACGCCCGCGCGACCCGCAAGGAGCCGTCGGTCATCGAGACCGAGGACGCCGCCTACGACGCCGAGGGCTACACGCACTTCATGCGCAAGGAGATCCACGAGCAGCCCGCCGCGGTCGAGCGCGCCTTGCGCGGGCGGCTCGACGGCCGGTTCCACACCGCGCACCTGGGCGGGCTGGAACTGGACCCGCGCGAGGCGCGGGCGATCCGCCGGGTCAAGATCCTCGGCTGCGGCTCGGCGTACTACGCCGGGCAGGTCGGCGCGCAGCTCATCGAGGAGCTGGCCCGCATCCCGGCCGACGCCGAACCCGCCTCGGAGTTCCGCTATCGCAACCCGGTCGTCGAGGCGGACACGCTGTACATCGCGGTGAGCCAGTCCGGCGAGACGTACGACACGCTCGCGGCCGTCCAGGAGCTCCGGCGCAAGGGCGGCCGGGTCCTCGGAGTGGTCAACGCGGTCGGCAGCGCGATCGCCCGCGAGTGCGACGGCGGGATCTACCTGCACGCCGGACCGGAGATCGCGGTGGCCTCCACTAAGGCCTACACGTCGACGGCCGTGGTGTTCGCGCTGCTCGCCCTGCATCTGGGCCGCATCCACGACCTGTCCCCCGCCGACGGGCGGCGGATCGCCGAGGGCCTGCGGGCGCTGCCGGGCCAGATCGAGGAGATCCTGCGGCAGGAGGACCGGATCGCCGCCCTCGCCGCGGACCTGGCGAAGTACCGCAGCATGCTGTTCGTCGGCCGGGTGCGCGGCTGGCCGGTCGCGCGGGAGGGGGCGCAGAAGCTCAAGGAGGTCTCCTACATCCACGCGGAGGCGTACCCGGCGAGCGAGCTCAAGCACGGGCCTCTCGCTCTCATCAGCCCCGACCTGCCGGCCGTCGCGATCGTGCCGGACGACG
Source organism: Actinoallomurus iriomotensis (assembly GCF_030269445.1). GTDB lineage: Bacteria > Actinomycetota > Actinomycetes > Streptosporangiales > Streptosporangiaceae > Actinoallomurus > Actinoallomurus iriomotensis. Next base: position 109,691 of record NZ_BSTJ01000005.1, on the reverse strand, counting down.
AACTGCTGGACAAGAACCGCTCGACGCTCGGGGAGATCCGCGCCCGGCACGGCCGGGTCATCACGATCGGCCACACCGACGCGGGCGAGGACTCCGTCGTCGTGCCCAAGAACGAGCCGGAACTCGACGCGATCCTGCTGCCGATCCCACTGCAGCTGCTCGCGTACCACGCCGCGGTCGCGCTCGACCACGACGTCGACAAACCGCGCAACCTGGCCAAGAGCGTCACCGTCGACTAGAACCCGGCCGGGCGGAGGCGGCGCGCTTCGCCCGTCGAAGAGACACTGATGTCTGTATGATGCCGACCATGCGTCGGCCGTCGTCAACGCCCTCCCCCGGTCGGCTCTGCCGCCAAGCCGGCACCTGGCCGGGGGCTGCGATGTCGTGCGATCAGCACGATGGCGCGTACGGGATTTCGGCCGACCTCCCGTATGCCCCCACAGGAGATTCGCATGGTCGGTGGCGCAGAAGGAAAGAACCTCGCGAAAACGATTTTCCGTGCAACCGGAGATTTTTTCCACACGGGCGCGAAGGGGGCCTCTAACGCGGCAAGAGGAATCTCTCACGCCTACAAGGACGTCACCGATAATGTGAACCACCTTCTACCTCGGGACACCGAGGGCGTCAGGGGTCGTTTCGTCGACGGCACCCTCCGCGGAGAGAATCCTTTTGAGAACGTCACCCGCGAAGAAGAGGAGTGGTTGCGTCTCGGCCACCAGAGGATCAGCGATGTTGCGGCGTACATGCGAAGGTCGAAGTGGAACAACTGCACGGGCGAGGTGATGAACTTCGTCGCCAGGAACGTGAATCCCCTCAGAGGCCAGAACACAAAGCTCGTCGGGGGCGTTCTGCAGCAAGAGCCTTCCTGGTCGAGTGCGCTCGCGATAGACGACTTCCTCACCACGAAGAAGGTGTCGGTCGCCGGCAAACCAGCATACGAGATGGACTTCGACACCTTCGTTGAAGGACTGGCGAGCAGACGATGGGACCCCGGCCGCCCTTACCAGTTCGAAAATGTCACCGGGACGGCGAAGATCCTGGAGCAGATGAGCTACGTGCCGGGCTCCCGAGGGTTCCTCTACCTGGCGGACCACTCATCGAGGTTTCCTCGCTACATGAACGCCGTGCACCTGGACGACGTCTATGCCGTGAACGGCCGGGACGGGTGGGCCGCACCTCTCAACGACATGATCGGCGAATTTCCCTACGCCTATTTCATACGGAGCGGGCCGGCCGTCGAGTGGTGGTGATGCGGGTCAGCGCGCGGCTTCGCGCAGGATCTGGGTGAGGAACTCCGCGTTGGACGAGGTGTCGCGGAGCTTGCCGATGAGGAGTTCGAGGGCCTCCTGAGGGCCCAGGGCGGTCAGGACCTGGCGCAGGCGGTTGACCGCCTCCAGCTCCGCCGGTGACATCAGCAGGTCGTCGCGGCGCGTGCCGGAGGGGGCGATGTCCACGGCCGGGAAGATCCTCCGGTCGGCGAGGTCACGGCGGAGCCGCAGCTCCATGTTCCCGGTGCCCTTGAACTCCTCGAAGAACACCTCGTCCATGCGCGAGCCGGTCTCCACGAGCACCGACGCGAGGATGGTCAGCGAGCCGCCGTCCTCGATGTTGCGGGCGGCGCCGAGGAACCGGCGCGGCGGGTGGATCGCGCTCGTCGCGACGCCACCGGCGAGGATCCGGCTGTTCGAGGGCGCCCCGAGGTTGTACGCCCGGCCGAGACGGGTGATCGAGTCGAGGATGACGACCACGTCACGGCCGAGTTCGACGAGCCGTTTGGCTCGCTCGATCGCCAGCTCGGCGACCGCGACGTGGTCGCTCGCCGGCCGGTCGAAGGTGGAGTGCACGACCTCGGCGTCCACCGACCGCCGCATGTCGGTGACCTCCTCGGGCCGTTCGTCCACCAGGACGACCATCAGGTGGCATTCGGGGTCGGCGGCGCGCACGGCCTTGGCGAGGGCTTTGAGCACCATCGTCTTGCCCGCCTTCGGCGGTGCGACGATGAGCCCGCGCTGGCCTTTCCCGATCGGGGCGATCAGGTCGGTGATGCGTCCGGTCAGGTCGTCGCGGCCCGTTTCCAGGCGCAGGCGTTCCTGTGGGTACAACGGCGTCAGGTCGGCGAATTCCGGCCTCTTGTCGGTGTTGTTCGGATTGTTCGCAGGGCGGCCGTTGACGGTGTCCAGGCGGACGAGGTTGCGGAACTTCTCGCGCCGGTCGCCCGGCCGGGGAGAGCGCGCGGCGCCTTCGACGTGGTCGCCGGGGCGCAGCCCGTACCGCGCGACCTGGGCGGCGGACAGGTAGGTGTCGCCGGGGCCCGGCAGGTAGCCGGTGACCCGGACGAAGGCATTCTTGTCCCCCACGTCGAGGATGCCCGACACCGGGGCGGGCGGGTTCTCCTCGGGGGGCCTGGAGTCCGCCGGCCGGGTCGCGGCGGCGGATTCGATCATCGTGCTCATCAGGGGATCCTTTCGGCGGGAAGATCAGAGAAAGGGCACGCGGAAAAGGACACGCGGCCTGGAGGCGCGCCACAGGCACGCCGGAAACCGACGAGAGAAACATCGATCTCGCGGAGGAGGTTCGGTCGCCCGGAGCAAGAAGGGGGGCGAGAAAGACGCAGCCATATCGGCTGGGAAGAGCGCCTATCCGGATGAACCGGAATCCTCGGCAACATCGTTAGCGTATACCAACCCGTCGTTATTCCGCCACACCGGCGCGCGAAGGTGACTCGGCCTCGCTCGCACGGGGGAGGCGGCGGACGGCACGCTCTGTCAGGATCGACGACATGAGATCCGTGGTCCGCCCGCTCGTGAGCGTCACCACCTACCGGCGCTGGACCTTCCTCCTCGGCGGCACCGCGCTGCTCGTGCCGTACGTGCTGATCTACGCCGCGCTCGTGCAGATCATGCGGCACGTCAGCGACCAGCCGACGCGCGGCTTCATCGGCGCGCTGGGCATGCTGGTCTCCTTCATCGTCATCTCCGGCGCCGTCGCCTTCATCCCGGCCGTACGGGTCCTGTGCCGGACCGCCGCCGAGACGCTGCTGGGCGTGCGGCTGCCCGAGGAGACGCCCGAGGGCCTGCGGTCATGGCGCTCGCGCCGCCGCACCGCCGTCTGGTGGCTGCTGCACATCGGTGTCGGCGGCACCATCGGTTTCGCCGTGGTGTTCGGCGTGCCGATGATGCTGTTCCTGCTGGAGACGCCGTTCCTCGACCATGCGGCCACCCGCCGGTTCCTCGGCCACACGTTGGTGTTCGCGCCATCCTGGTCGGTGCCCGCGGCGCTGCTGACGCTGCCCGCGATCGCCTACCTCGGCGCCGGGGCCGGCGCCCTGTTCGCACGGCTCGCGCCCCTGCTGCTCGGCCCCTCCGCCGCCGACCGGCTGGCCCATCTGGAACGGCGCGCCGAGTCGCTGCTGGAACGCAACCGGCTGGCACGGGAGCTGCACGACTCCGTCGGCCACGCGCTCACCGTCACCACGCTGCAGGCGGCCGCGGCGGCACGCCTGCTCGACAGCGACCCCGAGTTCGCCCGGCGTGCGCTCACCGCGATCGAGGAGACCGGACGCACCGCCCTGGAGGACCTCGACCACGTCCTCGGACTGCTGCGCGAGGACATGAGCGCGAAGACGCCCCAGCGGACCCTCACGGACCTTCCCGCGCTGTTCGAGCAGACCCGGTCGGCGGGCGTCGAGGTGCACGCGGACCTCGGCCGCGTCGAGGAGGTTCCGCCGGTGGTGTCCCGCGAGGCGTACCGGATCGTGCAGGAGGGGCTCACCAACGCCCTGCGGCACGCCGGCAAGGTGCCCGTGACGGTACGCCTGGCGGTGCGCGCCTCGCGGCTCGTACTGGAGCTGACCAATCCGCTCCACGCGTCCGCCCCGCCCCGTACGGGCGGCGGGCACGGGCTGCGGGGCATCCGCGAGCGCGTCGCGGTCCTGGGCGGCCGGATGACCGCCGGCGCGGACGACGGGCACTGGCGGATCGCCGTCACGCTCCCGGTCGTGCCCTGGTCCGGCGAGACGGTGGAGGACCGAGAGGCGGCCGGCGACGGCGTGGAGCGGGAGAGTGTGAGGGGCCGGTGACCGACGTTCTGATCGTGGACGACGAGGTGCTGATCCGCACCGGCCTGCGGGCCATCATCGACGCGGAGCCCGGGTTCGCCGTCGTGGGCGAGGCCGGCGACGGCGCGGAGGTACTCCCCCTGGTGCGCTCCCTGCGCCCCGACGTGGTGCTGATGGACGTCCGGATGCCCAGGGTGGACGGCATCCAGGCGACGCGGACCATCCTGTCCACGGTGCCGGAGCCGCCTCGCATCCTCGTCATCACCACGTTCGAGAACGACGACTACGTGTACGAGGCGCTGCGGGCGGGCGCGAGCGGCTTCCTGCTCAAGCGCGCCCGGACCGAGGAGATCATCCAGGCCTTGCGCACCGTGGCGCTGAGCGACTCGCTGCTGTTCCCCGCCGCGATCCGCGGGCTGGCCGCCCGGCACGCGAGCGGCCGCGACGCCGACCGGGTACGCACGGCGCGCCTCACCGACCGCGAGGGTGAGGTGCTCACGCTCATGGCCCGCGGGCTGTCCAACGCCGAGATCGCGGGCGAGCTCGTGGTCAGCGTGGAGACGGTCAAGACGCACGTCGGCAACGTGCTGGCCAAACTACGGGCCCGCGACCGTACACAGGCGGTGATCGCGGCCTACGAGTCCGGCTTCGTCAGCCCTTCTTGATCGTGGAGGCGTACACGTCGACGTACTCCTGGCCGGACAGCGCCTGGATCGCCGCGATGATCTCGTCGGTGGCCTTGCGCAGATCGGCGTCCTTGCCGTACCGGAGCGGCTCGCCGAGCTTGATCACCGGCTGCATGATCTTGCGAGGCATGCGGTAACCGGTGGGCTGGATGTCGTCGGTGCCGATGAGCGCGCAGGGGTACACCGGCGCACCGGACTCCACCGCGAGCCGCGCGACGCCGGTCTTGCCGCGGTACAGCCGGCCGTCCGGCGAACGCGTGCCCTCGGGATAGATGCCGAACAGCCGGCCCTCCTGCAGGACGCGCAGCGCCGTGCTGAGGGCATCGGCCGCCTCACTGCCCCCGCGACGGTCCACCGGGATCGTGCCGACGCCGCGGAAGAAGGCGGCCATGAGCCGGCCCTTGATGCCCTTGCGGACGAAGTAGTCGTCCTTGCCGATGAATACCAGCTGCCCCGGCGCCATGAGCGGCAGGAACAGCGAGTCGCAGAACGACAGGTGGTTCGAGGCGATGATGGCCGGCCCACGCTTGGGCATCGTGCCGACGACCTTGGGCCGGAACAACAGACGCAGCCAGGGGCCGAGCAGGATGTGCTTGAGCAACCAGAAGAACACGGTCAGCCTTCCACCGAGGGGTGCCCGACAGTCTGACGCCTCACCTCCCGGCGCGTCGGTGCGGGGGCGTTACAAGAAATAACCGACGGTTCTTGTACCACACCCTCACTTGACGCACGAACTTCTACCGATGAGCGTAGCGGCGATCGCGCCGACTGGTGCGGGACTCACAAAGACGACGAGTGCGGCGTGCGCGACCTGGACCGGTCCAGGTCGCGGAGGCGTCCAGCGCCGCGCCCGGTGTCGCCGACGCCGCCAGGGCGGTCGAGAGAGGGCATCGTCCGCGGCGGTGAGCCGTCGTACCGGCGGGGAGACCAGGAAGGAGACTCCTCGCCGGGAGCGGACGCTCGCCGACGAGGTACTCGTGGCGGACCGCGGTGGCCGCGTGGACGTCGGTGGCCGTGCCGGCGGCGAGGGGGCGGCTCCCCGAGGACACGACCTGGCGCGGTCGGCAGGTGGCTCATGACTCCGATCCCGCTGCCCGGTTCACAGGAGCCCGGCCGTCGCGATCGCGAAGCCGAGCCGGCGGAACAGCCGTGGGTAGGGCACCGGCTCGGCGCTCCGCGGCCCCGCCGCCATGAAGCCCACCGACTGGAGGCGGTGGGCGCGAGCAGGCCGACCACCTCCGGCCACCCGTGATCGCGCCGAGCAGCGCGGCCGTCCGGGCCTCGCACGTCATGACGCCGGGTTCTCGGCCCTCGGCTCCCCAGCGCCGGCCGGGCCGCCGCCGCGACCGCGCACACGACGTCCCAGGCCCGCTGACCCGCGGCCTCCCCGCCCACCCCGACGTCCCTCGCGCGGTGCTCGCCGCACGTCTGGAGGCGTCCTCACCGAGCGCGGCCCAGAGGAGCGAAGCACCTGTCGGCCGACGGCCCCAGCCGCATCCTCACCCACGCGGCCCGCGTTCACGGCCGAGGCCGCCGCCGCGACCGCGTGCGGGACGTTCCAGGCACGCCCGCCCGCGACCTCCCCGTCCAACCTCGAGGTCCCCCGCGCGGTGCTCGCCGCGCGCCTGGAGGCGCTGGAGCGGCGTCCGTACCAGGAGACGCCGCTCCGCCATGAGCACGTCGTCACCCAGCGTGGCCCGGGAGGCGAAGTGCCTGTCGGCCGGCGGCTCGAGCCGCCTATGCCGTCCGCGGTCACGGCCGGGCCGCGACGCCGGGGGCGAGGTCGTCTCCGCCGTCGGTCAGTAGTCCTTCAGCGGATACGCGTCGACGACCTCTCGCGGGTTCTCCGGAAGTGCGTGATCGCCGGTCTTCGCCTGTTCCCGCCGCCGGGCCTGGTTCTCCAGTGCGAGGGCCTGGTTGCCGGCGACGTAGTCGCGCAGCTCACGCTCGTACGCCGCGAAGGCCGCCGCGTGGTCGCCGCCGGCCCGCGCGAGTTCGCCCGCGAGGACGTACGCGCCGACCAGCGCCATGCTCGTGCCCTGGCCCGAGGCGGGCGATCCGCAGTACCCGGCGTCGCCGACGAGCGCGACCCGGCCGCGCGACCACGTGTCCAGGTGGATCTGCGCCATGGCGTCGAAGTGGAAGTCCGGTGCGTCCTCCATGTGCTTCAGCAGCCGCGGCAGTTCCCAGCCCGCGTGGGCGAACCACTCGGCCACCAGGCGTTTCTGCTCGCCCACGTCCGAGGGCAGGAACGTCGCGGGCGGCACGTCCGTGTCGAAGCCCACGTAGACCCTCGCCTCCCGGTTGCCGCGGACGCTCATCACCATCGCGCCCCAGAGGTCGCCGCTCATCGGGTACACCACCTCCCAGCGGTCCAGGCCGAGGTAGTTCGGCACCGTCCAGACGGCGAGGTAGCTGCCGAGGTGCCGCAGATGGTCCTCCTCCGGCCCGAACACCAGCCGCCTCGTCGAGGAGTGCACCCCGTCCGCGCCGACGACCAGGTCGAAGGTCCGCCGCGTACCGCTCTGGAAGCCGACCCGTACCTCGTCGGCGTCCTGGTCGAGCGCGACGACCGCGTCGCCGAAGAGGTACTCGGCCTCACCGGCGCCGGCGAGGATCGCCGCCAGGTCGTCGCGCAGGATCTCCACGTCCGGACCGTCCACGTCGCCGCCGCTCGCGGTCCGATCGGTCGTGCGGAACAGCTCCTCGCCGTTCTCGCCGACCATCGACATGCCGCGCAGGTCCGTGCTCCGGCGGCGGACCTCCTCCAGCACCCCCATGCGCCGGACCACCTCGACCGCCGGGCCCCGGACGTCGATCGCCTGGCCACCGGGCCGCAGACCGGCCGCCCGCTCCACGACCGTGACCTCGAACCCGTACCGCCGCAGCCAGTGGGCCAACGCCGGCCCGCCGATGCTCGCACCGACGATGAGAACCTTCCGCATGACACTCTCCCTGTCGTCTCGATCACCCGGAGCGTCGCCGGGTGCGCTGACAGGGCGCTGATCGATGGCGGCGGTGTGCCTACGCCGCGCTGACAGAAGGCGTCAGCTGGGCTGCCAGTCGGGAGCCCGGCCGGAGGCGCGCAGGACGGCCTCCCAGCGGTCTCCCCCGGCCGGTGCGGGCAGATGCGGCACGCCCGTGCGCCAGGCGGCCTCGATGACGTCGGGCCGGCTCGGGCGGTGGTCCTTGTCGAGGGCGCGGGCGAGGTCCCAGGCGTGCAGGTGCCACTCGACGCACACCGCGCCGGCGTAGTCGCCCGCCGTCAGCTTGGTGCCGCGGTAGGACAGGTACGCCTCGTCCCACACGTCCGGCAGCCGGTCGGCGTACGCCTCCGCCGAGACGGCGAACGCGACGATGTGCTCGCGACCCGTCGCGGGCGGCAGCACGGCCAGCTCCGCGGCGTTCTGCCGGGAGAGCTGGCGTACGAGAAGGGCGGCGGGGGCGTCCTGGGCGAACAGCCGGGACAGCCGGCTGGACGGGGCGTCGTTGAGGTACTCGTGGAAGTTCTCCGCCACGCAGCGAAGGTGACCGGCCAGGTCGATGGCCTCCCACTCCCGGCACGGCGTGGCCACGGACCAGTCGGAGAAGTGCGCGGCCAGCTCACAGATCGCGACGACGCCCTCTCTGCACGCGCGCAGAAGGTCGCGCCGATCTGGCGGCGTGCGCTCCACGTGATCCCCCCGGACAGAGCACTTCCCACTGACTCGCTTCGCCGCGAGCGGACCGGGCGCTGTGGCCCACGACGATTCTCTGAGTCGGTAGATTCTCAGAGTCGGACGGCCCGTGTCACTTCGGTACGCCGTGTTCACGCTGGTCGCGTCACCCCCACGCGCAAGCGTTCGATGGCTACGTTCGATGGCTTCGGCCGGCCGCGGCTCCACGGGCACGAGCGCACGAGACGATCAACGTCCGCGCCCAGTGTGCCCAGCGGGACCGCGACCCCGCCGTCAGGTCACCGTGCTGATGACCGGATGCAAGCGAACGATCTACGAGACGGCCGGCTCAGCTCGCGATGGACGGGCTGGTGCGGAAGCTCAGCTTGTGCGCCTCGCGCAGCGACCGCAGCCGGTCGGCCTCGTCGGTGTACGGCCGCACCGACGGCTTGGCCCGCGCGCGACGAGCGGCGATCTGCGCGCCCCGGCGCTGCTTGGCGTCGCCGGACTCGTAGGTCTTGGTCCCCATCGCCACGCGCTCGGCGGCGTTCGCGGCGGCCAGCGCGTCGAACAGCGCGCGGTCGTAGGCGATGGCGAGCTCGCGCACGTCCTCGTACGGCCGGTGCTCGGCCTGGGCGGAGCGGAGGCGGCTCTCGGCCTCCTGCGCGTCGGCGAGCCTGTCACGCAGGCCGGCGGCGAGCTCCTTGTCGGCGGCGTAGCGCTCGGCGACCTCCGGGCTCGGTTTACGACCCAGGCTCATGAGCCCTCCTTCGTCGGAGCAGTGACCATGAGCGCTGTGTCTTCGATTCGCTCACTGCGTTCGCTCATGACGGCGCTCCTTCCTTCGTTGCTGTCCCGAGCCAAGGGTAGAGGGTGACGCGGGGTGACACGCGGCGGGGACACTTCCCGGCCGCCGCCTTTACATAGTAAGGTGCGATCATGTCGCAGCGACCGCCGCTCACCCGTGAGCGCATCATCGAGACCGCGCTCCACCTCATCGACGGCCAGGGGCTCGGCCGCCTCACCATGCGCCGGCTGGGCGATGCCCTGGAGGTCGAGGCGATGGCGATCTACCACCATCTCCCCCACGGCAAGGAACAGCTGCTGGAGCAGCTGATCGCGCACGTGGCCGCGCACCCGGTGCCGCCCGGCGCCGGTGACGTGCGCGACCGGCTGCGCGCGTGGGCCGGCGGCTACCGCGACCGGCTGCTCGATCACGTCGGCGTCATGCCGCTCATCGTGACCCGGCGCAACCCCGGAGCGCTCATGGCCACCACCCAGTCGGTCCAGGACCTGCTGCGCACCGCCGGGCGCACGGAGGCCGAGGCGGCGGTCGGCGCGCACACCCTCCTCGGCTACCTCCTGGGCGTGGTCGCACTCGACGCGCGGGAGCAGGCCGCCGAGACGGCGCCGGATCTGGACCGCGACGGCCGGTTCCGCGCGGGCCTGGACGGGGTGCTGGCCGCGATCGCCTGATCGGCGTCCGCCACGATGTGCGGCCGCCCGGTGACTGTGAGCCCTGCCACAGCACCGGGGCGGATCGTCCCGTACGATGCTCGCGCCGATCCCCTGTAAGCGAACTCTTACCCCCGGAGGGCTCGCATGGCCCGCTACTCCCGGCTCCGGCAGATCCAGCGGCTCGACCCCGAGAGCGACTACCAGGAGATCTACCGGATCAGCACCGAGTACGAATTCCCCTGGGACGTGACCCGCGCGCTCGAACTCGCGCTCTTCCGCACCTATGCCGTCCCCTCCATCGGCGGACTGCTCGACCGGACGCGCGAGTTCGCCGACCACGGTCAGAAGCGCTACGACGACACCGTCGTCCTGCTGTACGAGACGACGCGCGACGGCGGCATGGACTCCCCGCGGGGACGGGCGGCGATCCGGCACATGAACCGGATCCACGGCAGGTACCCGATCAGCAACGACGACTTCCTCTACGTCCTGGCGACCTTCGTGGTCGTGCCGGTGCGGTGGATCTCGCGGTACGGCTGGCGGCCGTACAGCCGGCACGAGGTGCGGGCGACGGTCAACACCTTCCGGCACATGGGCCGCCTCATGGGCCTGAAGGACATCCCGGAGACCTACGAGGAGTTCGCCGCCCTGCTCGATGGCTACGAGCGCGAGCACTTCGCCTTCAACGAGCCGAGCCGCCGCGTGGCCGATGCGACGATCGCCATCTTCCAGGGCTGGTTCCCCCGCTTCGCGCGGCCGCTCGCGCGCAGCGGCGTGATCGCGATGACCGACGCGCCGCTGCGGGAGGCGCTGGGCCTGCGCGGCGCGCCGCGCGCGCTGGAGGTCGCCGCCGACCGCGCGCTGCGGGCCCGCGCGCTGCTGGTCCGACTGATGCCGGCGCGCCCGGCGTCGATGCCGAAGACACCGCGCCCGCGCACGTACCGGAACGGCTACACGCTGGAGGAGATCGGCCCCGGCTGGATCCGCGAGCGCGCCGCGCGCACGGGCTGAGCGGAGCTCACGCGCGAACGCCCTGGTCGTCCTGCCGTCGGCGCACCATCTCGCTGATCCAGACGGGCGCGAACGGAGACGTGCAGTTCGGAGGGGTCGGGTAGTCCTTGAGCACCTCCAGGCGCTCGCCGATGTCGATCGCACGGGCGCGGTGCTCGGCGTGCTCGATCCCGATCTGAGCCAGGCAGTGGTTCATCGCCCACTGCAGGCGATCCGGGGCGTCCTTCATCTCCGCCTCGATGACGTCGAGCAGCCCTGCGAGGGCGAGGCCCTCGGGCCTCTTCGCCACGCGTTCGGTGGTCAGCGCCCAGCCGGCGCTCGCGACGACGGGATCCGGATCGGCGGACCAGGCCACGCGCAGCTCTTCGGCGTGCGGGTTCTTCTTCACCACGTAGTTCACGAGCCAGTCGTGCACCTTCGGGGTACGCGCGTCGCGCACCATGGCATCCAACTCGTCACGCTCGAACGCCTTGGGACGGCAGATGAGGAGCGCCAGCAGCCTCGCCGCGGTGTCCTCGGTCTCCCAGAGCCGGCGCGCGAGTTCCGGCTGGGTCTTCAGCCGCTTCGCGAACGCCCTCAGCCTGCCGAGGTTCACCCCGTGATCGTCACCGTGCCTCTCGTTCACTTCGCGTGTCTTCGGGTCCTCCAGGGCGGCCAGTTCGGCCATCACCTCGGCCACCGTCGTCTCGGCCACCCCAGCCTCCTGTCCATCACGTGAAGGATGCAGCGTCTCTGATCAGCCTAGGGATCCGTAGTCACATTAAGTGTTGTGATCGGGGGATCTGCCCATCGCGGTGGGGCGGCGTGGGCGTGCAGGTGGAAGCCTGCGCCCAGTGCCGTTCCCTTGGGTCGGTGCCGTGGACGGTTCCGACTGGTGGGGGTGCTTGAGCTGATCGTGTGCACGGGTGTGCGCACGCCCTGGTACCGGCAGGCCGCGCGGGGCGGTCTGGGGTCCGTGTGAGCGTGTCCCTCCGGACGCTGACCTGCCGGCCTGCGGGGGCTGGGGGTGGAGGGTGCCTCGCGTCGCCTGGGCACGGGGCGTGGGGATCGGTGCGGGGTGGGTCCGGTCTTGGACCGGTCACCCCCGCCGGCTGGAGAAGGCACGGTCGACGCGATGACCGCGCTGGTTTCGAGTGTGTCTATGACGCGGGGGATGGTCATGCGGCCGGTGGCGCGGTCGATGGTGGTGGTGGGCTGGTGGGTGAGACCACGGGCGGCGATACGCCGCCATGCGCCGTGGTCGCGGTCGCCTTGCCAGCCGCATTGCGGGTTGGGGCAGATCGCCCATTTCCATCCGGGTGTGGTGGGCCGGTCGGGTGCCTTGCAGTGCCGCAAAGGGACCAGGCACTGCGGGCAGTGCTTGGAAGTGTCGGGTGCGGGGACGGTGACCACGGCGATGCCGGTCTCGGCGGCCAGGTGCCGCATGTTGTCGGCGATCCGTCCGCGCACGGTCTGGGACAGGCGGGTGTTGAGGGTGCGGCCCATGCCTTTGGCCTCCATCGACCGCAGGTCTTCTAGGTAGATCACGCTCGCGCCGACGGCGATCGCCTGATCCACCGTCCAGCGTGCGGCCGACCAGGCCAGCGCGTCGTTCAAACCGGACCGGCGATCGGCCACGTGTCGGCGTTCGGCCGTCAGGACGGCGTGTTTGGCGGCCAGGTAGTGGTCCCCCTGGCCGCCGATGAGGCGGGCGTAGGTGTCGGTTTTGGCGTGCAGGCGTTCGCTGTGGCGGCGTAGCCGGTGCTGACGGGCCATCACCCCACTCGCCCGGAACATCGCCCCGGCCCCGAGCGCGGTGATGGTGCCGTCATTGTCGCGGCGCACCGCGCCTGCCGCCAGCAGAGTGTTCAGGCCCCAGTCCACCCCCAGCGCCGTCGTGTGGCCCTTCCCCTCAGCCTTGGGGACGGGGTGGGAGAACGCCAGGTCCACGCTTACTTTCTGGTCTTGGGGGCGGAGTGTGGGCAGGTGCGGCACCGCATCAGGCGGGACGGTGGGCGGCAACGTGAGCGGGCAGGCCACCCAGGTCCAGTCGGCGTAGGAACGCGGATCCGGGCGAAGGGGCAGTTGCAGCCGCACCAGCACCCTGGCCGGGTCCTCGTCGGCACGTTCCAAGGTGGCCTGCTGGCGGTCCACCGCCGCCAGCACCAGCATCCGCGCCGCACCCGGCACCTCTTCCAGCTCGAACACATCGACCGGAAACCGCCCATACTTCTCGGCGAAGGCCATGATCTGCCGTGTGCGTGCTTTGATCACGCTGCCGGGCAGGGATCGGCCGCCGGGGATCGCCTCACGGACGGCGTCCCACTCAGCCGGCGTGCGTTTTCCCGCCTCGGCGGGCCAGGTCGCCAAGATTCCGGCGGTCAGCTGGACGCGGTGCTGCGCACCACGCAGGATCCGCCCGGCCTGTTCCTGCGCCATCCGCACGATCCGGTCATTGACCTTGATCCCCTCAGAGGGGGTCGCGCCCCATCCCAAACGTCGCAACGCCATCCACGCATTCGCAGGCAACACACGGCCCGCGCCATCCACCCCACCGGCCAGCACAGCCACATCACCGGCATTCCAATGCTCGGCCAGCAGACCGGCGGTCATCCCCGCGACCAGATCCGCGGCCCAGCCCACCCGCTCAGCCACCATCCGCGCCGTCAGAGCCTCCCCGGTCTTCTCATCGACCCCGCCACGCAGCAGCATCCGGGCGGTCGCGGTCCGGGCCACCTGACCCTCAGCCAACGGAAGTTTCCGGCTCATGCGACACGACCGGATGACACGCAACCAAGCATGCACGCACGGTAACGACCCGTATCCGCAATCCGCCCGGTCATTCGAAAATTCGAGCGAGGCCAGCACCGTCAGGGCCTCACCCACCCACCGGCGAAACACCATCGAGCACACCCGCTTTCGCCATCGTGACCAACCACCGCAACTCGACGCCCTCGAGCGACCAGCCACGAAACATCACGGACCCTTAAGAGAACCCGTGAGCCTACGACGGGAGACGACCACACAGCCCTGTCAGTTACCAGTCCTCCACTACGAGGATCTCCAGCGTGCGTCCGGCGGAGGGACCGCTGATCCAGCTCAGCGGGAGGTACGGGTCGAGACGGCCGACGGCCTCGGGGACGGTGTGCACGATCTGGTCGGCGTGCACCACGCACAGGTGGTGACGCGGGACGAGCGTCAGCTCCCGGCGTCCCTGGGCGCGTCCGCCGTCGAGGACCACGGTGCCGGTCTCGGCGATGGCGAGCGCGCAGCCGGTGACCACGCCGTCCGCCTCGGCGAGCGCCGCCGGGTCGAGCGGCGGGTCGTCGGTGAGCGGGCGCACGCCGTCGAGGCCCGGCAGCCAGGCCCGTGGCAGGTCGGCGGGGACCGCGACGCGCTTAGCCTCACGCGCCCAGAGCATCGCCGCCATCGCCACCGCCAGCTCGTCGAGCGCCACGTGGCGCACGGCGGCCCGCCGGTCCGCGAGACGCTCACCGAACAGCGCGATCACGTCTCCGCGCGGCACCGGGGCGCGCCGCCGGTAGCCGCGCGGCACGGTCACGCCCCCGCCGTCCCCACCGGGGAACGCCCCCCGTACCCGCCCCAGGATCTCCTCACGAGCGGTCACTGGATCCTCCTTCGTCGGAGGGTGTGACCGCAGGCGGACCATGCTCACTGATTCGCTCGCTGCGCTCACTCACTGGATCCTCCTTCGCCGGAGGGAGTGACCGCAGGCGGACCATGCTCACCGATTCGCTCGCCGCGTTCGCTCATCGTCGGCGCCGCCACCAGGCGCGGAAGCTCTGCCGGGGCGGGGCGGGCAGGTCGCGGGCGTCGGTCCACTTGCCGAACAGGCCGGGCAGCCGGCGAATCCGCCCGTCGCGGGCGAGCAGGCGCGCCCACCGCGCCCGGCGTACGAGCGTGTGCTCGTAGCGGCGCTCGTCGCCCATGCTCCAGGCGAGGCCGCGCATCAGGAGCATCTCCGGTGGCGGCACCGGACGGCCGCGGCGCGCGTCGACGACCCGGCCCCGCAGGTGCACGAGCATCGCCGGGATGTCGATCTTCACCGGGCAGACGTCGGCGCACGCGCCGCACAGCGTCGAGGCGAACGGCAGTGACGCGCCCAGCGGCGCCTCGACGCCGCGTACCTGCGGCGTGAGCACGGCCCCGATCGGCCCCGCACGGCCCGGACCGTACGGCCGCGGGCCGGTGCGCTGGAAGACGGGGCAGACATCGCTGCAGGCGGAGCAGTGGACGCACCGCAGGGCCGCCCGCCCGTCCGGATCGGCGAGCACGGTGGTACGGCCGTTGTCGAGCAGCACGAGCGCGAAGTCGCCGGTGCGGGTGCTGATCGCGGGCCGCATCGGCACGCCCGCGCCCGCGCGGGACACGAGCTGGAGCAGCACCTCCAGGTCGGTCCAGCCGGGAACGACGTCCTCGATGCCCGCCACGGCCACGAGCGTGCCGGGGAAGCTCAGGCCGTCGCCTCTCTCGGCGACGACGAGCGTGCCGGTCTCGGCCACCAGGAAGCCGGCGCCGACGACCGCGGCCTTGCTGTGCGGGCCGGGCTCCGCGCCGTCGAGCCCGATCTCGTCGGTGACGTCGGAGCGGACCAGGGCGGCCGGGACGTCGTCCGGAAGCAGGGAGTCGATGATCCGGCGGGCCTCGGCGGCGTCGCGCGCCCAGTGGACGTGCCCGCCCTCCTCCTCGACGGCGGCCTCCAGCGTCTCGAGGTGGGTGCCGAGCTCGCGGAGCGTGCGCTCGCGGATCGCGGCGCCGGCCTCGCGGAGCGCCTCCCAGCCGGGGAAGCCGCCGACCGCGTCCGCGCGGCGCCCTCGTGCCTCGGCGGCGGCCCGTCGTCGCCCGCGGCGCGCGGCGGGGTCGCCGAGCTCGGGGCGCGCCGCGTCGGAGAACCTCACGGCGCGTCCGCTCGGCGCGCCACGCCACCGGGAACCGGCGCGGGCCCGGCCGCCCCGAGCCCGGAGGCGAGGATCTCGGCGAGGTGCACCGCGCGCACCCCGCTGCGCAGCCGCGACAGGGCGCCGCCGAGGTGGGTGAGGCAGGAGTCGTCGGTGGCGCAGACCACGTCGGCGCCGGTCTCGTGGATCCGCGCGATCTTGTCGGCGACCATCGCGACCGAGGTGTCGGCGTTCTTCACGGCGAAGGCCCCGCCGAAGCCGCAGCACTCCCCCGCCTCGGGCAGGTCGGCCAGCTCCAGGTCGCGGACCGCGCGCAGCAGCCGGAGCGGCCGGTCTCCGAGACCGAGGGCCCGCAACGAGTGACACGTCGGCTGGTAGGTCACCCGGTGCGGGTAGCGCGCGCCGACGTCGGTGACGCCCAGCACGTCGACGAGCAGCTCGGACAGCTCGTAGACGGGTAAGCCGGCGAGCGCCGGGTCCATCCGCGGGTAGGCGGTGCGGACGGTCGCGGCGCACGAGGCGGACGGGGTCACGATCACGTCATGACCGGCGAAGACCTCGGTGAGGCGGCGGGCCAGCGCGATGGCTTCCGGATGGTATCCGGCCGTCCAGTGCATGTGCCCGCAGCAGGTCTGGGCCGGCTCGAAGACGACCTCGTGCCCGAGATGCTCGAGCAGCCGTACGACGGCCCGTCCAGTGGCGGGAAAAAGCGCATCCCCCCAGCACGTGACGAACACGGCGATGCGCACGTGGGCTCCCCTTCCCTCCGACGCACTACAGCATCCTAGGACGGAGATTCAAGGCTGATCATGGAAACTCGAACAGAGTCGCGCTCTGCCCCAAGAGTTGTTCTTTGGCCGTTATTGATGCGAGTGTGGGCCGATAAGCCGTAAAGTGATCTGTGTCACCGGTGAGTACTGGGAGGCGATCAGGCCAACTGGAAAACCGCCCGGCCGTGCTATGTCGCCGTGAGGGTGAACCACAGCACACTTGACAACGTCTCACTGGATAGAGACACACAGACAGACCACCCCAGTAGTTGAGACCGGAGGCACGAACCATGTGCCAACACCAGCCGCCCTGTCCCGAAGCGACGGCGCGCGACCGCGAGGCCGCCCGCACCGTCACGTGCCACCCCGAGCAGGGGTGGAGTCTCCTGTGCAACGGCATCGTGCTGTTCGAGGACACCGGTGAGCTGCTTCCCGACGGGGAGATCATCGCTCCGCACCGTCCGACGGACCTTCCTGCTCCGTCGGCGGCCTGACACGTTCCTCACACGGGGGACTAGTTCTTTCGAGTGATCATCCTCAGGGGGATTCAGCTTCGACCGCTCCATCGGCCGAGCCATTCGGCCGCCACCTCGCCGACCGCCGACGGGGTCCGGGAAAGATCATGCCGTTCGCCCGGCACGATGCGCACCTCCGTCGCGTCGGCCGGATCCGGCACCCCGAACGGATCACGGTCGCCGTTGACGACCACCACCTCCACCCCCGCGTCGCGCAGCTCCCCGGCGCGCGACTTGGCCGGGTTCGACGGCGGGTGCAGCGGGAACGCCAGCGCGAGCACCCCGCGCGCCCCGGCCTTCAGCGCCGTACGGCACGCCACGCGGGCGCCGTTGCTCCGCCCGCACTGAATCAGCGGCACGTCGCCGTACCGCTCCCGCAGCGCCTCGATGACCGTCAGCCAGGCCTCGTCCTGGCGGTCCGGCGCCCCGGGCGCCCGCCTTCCCGCCACGCGGAACGGCTGCCGGATCCCGGCCACGGCCCCGCCCAGCCGGATCGCCTCGGCGCGCACCGCCCGCAGGTCCGGCGCGTCCAGCCCGCCGTTCGACCCGTGCGTCAGCGCCAGCAGGAACGCCGGGTCGGCCACCTCGTCCAGCGTGACCTCGGCCGGCCCCGCCGGCGTCGCCACCTCCCACGTCGGCTCCATGGCACGCACCGTACTCCACCTGCGTCGACTCCCCCTGGCCGGTGTGGCGCGGGCGGCATGGGAGATGATCTGATCATGGCGAAGACGATGAGCACGGCCGAGTGGCGGGAGTTCGTCTCGAGCGGCACCCGTACCGGGAAGGCCGCGGTGACCAGTGCCGACGGAACACCGCACGTGACGCCCATCTGGTTCCTGCTCGACGGCGACGACCTGGTCTTCACCACCCACGAGTCGAGCGTCAAGGGCCGCGCGCTGCGCCGCGACCCGCGCATCTGCGTGTGCGTGGACGAGGACGCGCCGCCGTTCTCGTTCGTGTCGCTGTGGGGACGGGCGACGCTGTCCACCGACCTGGACGAGGTACGCCGGTGGGCGACCCGGCTCGGCGGCCGTTACATGGGCGGCGACCGCGCCGAGGAGTACGGCGAACGCAACGGCGTGCCCGGCGAGTACCTCGTCCGTGTCCGCATCGAGAAGGCGGTCGCCGTACGAGACATCGCCGACTGACCCGAGCGGCGAGCCGACGAGCGAGCGGAGTGGACGGTGAGGGACGAGCCGTCCGCGGAGTGAGTGAGGAGGCGAGCGCGACCGGCAAACCCGAGCGCGATCGGCGGACGCGCTCGCCGGCTCACTCGTCGGCGGGCCACCTCGGTGGTGGGACCGGTGCGTCCGAGCCGCCCATGACCTGTCGCAGGCGTTCGGCGAAGCTCTCCTTCAGCGCCTCGCCCCAGGCGTAGTCCTCCGGCACCCGCACGAGCTGCCTGAGCAGGTCGTACAGCTCGGCGGGCAGCCCCTCGGGGCCCTCGGCGTAGCGCATGGCGGCGACCGCGTACATGTGGTCGAGCGCGCCGAACGCCTCACCGGTCAGCAGCGGCAGCGCGCCGGCCCGCAGCGCGGCCTCGATGTCGTCCTCCCACCACAGGTGCTCGCCGCCGTCGGTGCCGAACGTGCGCCGCAGCCGGGCGCGGACGTGCTCGCCCAGCGCCGGGTCGTCCAGCCCGCGGCGCCACACCTCCTGGGCCGTCTCGTCGCGGCCGCGCAGCGGGAGGGTGCGGGCCAGGAGTTCGATCGCGAGTGGTACGACCTCGGGGTCGGAGTCCTCGGTCGGGGTGACGCTGCCGAACGCCGCGATCGCCTGTTCGAGGTGGGCGATGCCGAGGCTCACCGCGAGGCGCGCGTGCGTCTGCCGGTCGCGCCTGCGGTCGACGACGTCCAGCGCCGCGTCGAGCGCGCGCTGGGCGCGGGCGGGCTCGCCCCAGTCGAGCAGCCGCAGCGCGAGGTCGTGGGCGGCGGCCGGGCCGTAGCGCGGGTCGCCGGTGGCGATGACGCGTTCCCACCACTCGCAGGCCTGCGCGGCGTCGCCCTCCTCGTCGGCGAGCTGCGCCAGCGCCAGGCAGGCGGGCGGCAGGTACGCCGGGTTGGCGAAGTCCACCACGGTCCGCCAGGCCTCGCGCGCCCGGTCGCGGTCGCCGGAGCGCTCCCAGGACAACGCCAGGTGGTACGCGGCGCGCGCGCCGTACTCCGGGTCCTTGGTGGCGATCGCGGCCCGGTCGGCCTCGCGGGCGCCGTCGAGGTCGCCGCCGCTCTCGAGCACCACCGCGAGCCCGAGGGCCGCCTGTGCGCGCTCGGCCGTCGCGCCGGCCTCCATCACCTGGCGGAACAGTGTGGCGGCCTCGTCGAGCCGGCCGCCCTCGGCGTGTCTGCGTGCCTCGTCGAGCCGGGTCGACGGATCCGTGGCCGCCTCCTCCGGCGGGGTCGTCATGACGCGCTCCGGCGGCCACGGGCGGTCCCGTCGCCGGACGTCCTCATCGGCGCCTCACAGGCGTCGCTCGCACTCATCTCCGTGCCCTTGGGGGTAGGCGGCGTGTGGCATGAGCCTAACGGGATTCGGGCCGCCTCGTCCCGCAGCGTGACCGCGATGTCCGGCTCGGGCCAATGGAAAGCGTCCTCGACACCGGAGCGCGTGCCGCGCCAGACGATCAACGCGATCGAGCAGGGCCGCGCTTCCGCTCGCGATCCGCCCGGACCGTTGTTTCGGCGGAACCGTGGAGGAGGTCCTCCACGCCGACGACGAGGACTCATTCCGCGAGTCGCGGCGCCGCTGAGCGTGCGGGCCGGGGCCCGGCCCGCACGCGCGTACGGGTCAGGACTCGAAGGCCTCCGGCGGCGGGCAGGCGCAGACCAGGTTGCGGTCGCCGTAGGCCTGGTCGATGCGGCGCACCGGCGACCAGTACTTGTTCTCCCGCAGCGACGGGACCGGGTAGGCCGCCTCCTCGCGGGTGTAGGAGTGCTTCCACTCGGTGGTCAGCAGCGACGCCGCCGTGTGCGGGGCGTTCTTGAGCGGGTTGTCGTCGGCGTCGTACTCGCCGGCCGCCACCCGCTCGATCTCCCGCCGGATCTCGATCATCGCGTCGCAGAAGCGGTCGAGCTCGGCGCGGTCCTCGCTCTCGGTCGGCTCGATCATCAGCGTGCCGGCCACCGGGAAGGCGAGGGTCGGGGCGTGGAGGCCGTAGTCGATGAGCCGCTTGGCGACGTCCTCGGCGGTGACCTTCGTCTCCTTGGTGATCTTCCGGATGTCGATGATGCACTCGTGGGCGACGAGGCCGCCCCGGCCGGTGAACAGCACCGGGTAGTGGCCGTCGAGCCGCTTGGCGACGTAGTTGGCGGCCAGCACCGCCGCCTCGGTCGCCTCGCGCAGCCCGTCGGCGCCCATCATCGCGATGTAGGCCCACGAGATCGGCAGGATGCCCGCCGAGCCCCACGGAGCCGCCGAGATCGGGCCGCTGCCGGTCTCCGGACCGGCCTCGGGCCGCAGCGGGTGGTTGGGCAGGAACGGCACGAGGTGCTCGCGCACGCCCACCGGGCCGACGCCCGGCCCGCCGCCGCCGTGCGGGATGCAGAAGGTCTTGTGGAGGTTCAGGTGCGACACGTCGGCGCCGAACTCCCCGAGGCGCGCCAGCCCGACGAGGGCGTTGAGGTTGGCGCCGTCGACGTAGACCTGGCCGCCGGCCGCGTGCACGCTCTCACAGACCTCGGTGATCGTCTCCTCGTAGATGCCGTGCGTCGAGGGGTAGGTCACCATGATCGCGGCGAGGTCGTCGCGGTGCTTGTCGATCTTGGCGTGCAGGTCGTCGAGGTCGATGTCGCCGCTCTCGGTGCTCTTGACCACGACCACCCGCATCCCGGCCATCACCGCGCTGGCGGCGTTCGTGCCGTGCGCCGAGGACGGGATCAGGCAGACGTTCCGGTGGCTCTCTCCGCGTGCGGCGTGGTAGCCGTGCACGGCGAGCAGGCCGGCCAGCTCCCCCTGCGAACCGGCGTTGGGCTGCACCGACACCTTGGCGTACCCGGTGATCTCGGCGAGCCAGGACTCGAGCTCACCGATCAGCTCGACGTACCCCCGCGCCTGCTCCAGCGGCGCGAAGGGGTGGATCTGCGCGAACTCCGGCCAGGTGATCGGCTCCATCTCGGCGGTGGCGTTCAGCTTCATCGTGCAGGAGCCGAGCGGGATCATCGAGCGGTCCAGCGCGATGTCCTTGTCCTGGAGCCGGCGCAGGTAGCGCAGCATCGCCGTCTCCGACCGGTGCGCGTGGAACACCGGGTGCGTGAGGAACTCGCTCTCCCGCCGCAAGGCTGTGGGCATTGCGTCGCCGAGCGCGACGAAGTTCTCGTTGTCCCGCATGCCAAAGGCGCGGAGCACCAGTGTGACGTGCTCAGCCGTCGTGATCTCGTCGCAGGACACGCCCACATGGTCGGCGTCGACGAGGCGGAGGTTGATCCCGCGCTCGCCGGCGGACCGCACGATCTCTTCGGCGCGGCCCGGAACACGGGCGAGCACGGTGTCGAAGAAGGCGTCGTGGACGACCTCGACGTCCCGTGCGCGCAGGCCGGCGGCGAGGCGCGCCGCGTGGCCGTGCACCCGCTCGGCGATACCCTTCAGGCCCTCGGGGCCGTGGTAGACGGCGTACATGCTCGCCATCACGGCGAGCAGCACCTGGGCGGTGCAGATGTTGCTGGTGGCCTTCTCCCGGCGGATGTGCTGCTCCCGGGTCTGCAGCGCGAGCCGGTACGCCGGCCCGCCGTCGGCGTCGAGCGAGACGCCGACGAGCCGGCCGGGAAGCTGACGCTGGATGCCGTCGCGCACCGACATGTAGCCGGCGTGCGGGCCGCCGAAGCCGTACGGCACGCCGAAGCGCTGCGTCGTGCCGACCGCGATGTCGGCGCCGAACTCCCCCGGCGGCCGGAGCAGTGTCAGGGCGAGCAGGTCGGCGGCGACCACGACCTGGGCGCCGCGCCCGTGCGCCGCCTCGGTCAGCCCCGACAGGTCGCGTACGGCGCCGCTCGCGCCCGGGTACTGCAGCAGCACGCCGAAGAAGTCGCCCTCCGGCAGTCCCCCGGACGTGTCGGCGACGACGACCTCGATGCCCAGCGGCACCGCGCGGGTGCGGATCACCTCGACGGTCTGCGGCAGCACGTCGGAGTCGACGAGGAAGGTGTCGCCGCTCCCCCGCGGCGCGACGCGGTGCGCCAGCGTCATCGCCTCCGCGGCGGCGGTGCCCTCGTCCAGCAGCGAGGCGTTCGCCACCGGCAGCCCGGTCAGGTCGCTCACCATGGTCTGGAAGTTCAGCAGCGCCTCGAGCCGCCCCTGGGAGATCTCCGGCTGGTACGGCGTGTAGGCGGTGTACCAGCCGGGGTTCTCCAGGACGTTGCGCAGGATCACGCCCGGGGTGATCGTCCCGTGGTAGCCGAGGCCGATCATCGAGGTGAGCACCTGGTTGCGGGCGGCCAGCTCACGCAGCCGCGCCAGCGCCTCCACCTCGCTGAGCGCGGGCGGCAGGTCGAGCGGGCGGTCGGTGCGGATCCGGGCGGGCACGGCCGCGTCGACGAGCGCGCCGACGCCGTCGTACCCGGCGGTCTCGGCCATCGAGGCGCGTTCGGCCGGGGAGGGGCCGATGTGGCGAGCGGCGAACGGAACATCGGTCATGGGGAGCCTCCAGGCGAGTCGGGGCGCGGACGCCACCGGGCACGCCGGTGGCCGGTCTCCCCCTCTGTCACCTGGACCTGAGAGCTTCGCCGCGACGGACGCGGCTTGCACCTTCGGTGAGGATCGGCGGCCGATGGAACGGCCCCGGTCTCCCGCTTTCCAGAGGTGCCTCGCCCACGCGGTCCTTTTGCCTGAGAGGTTCCGGGGAGGTTTGCTCCTTCGGCGCCCCGGCACTGGCTGCACCGGGATCTCTCCCGCGCGGGTTCGACGGCGATCTCCACCCTACCGGAGGGTTGTTTCCCCGACGTTAAGCATGGGGCGTGCGGGCCGTAAAGGTCAGCGGTTCAGGGTGCGGAAGCGGCGGACGCTCAGCGGAACGAAGATCACGAGTAGCACGCCGGACCAGAGCAGGGTCGCCGCCACCGGATGCCGCAGCGGCAGCGCGACGTCGCCGGCCGGAGCGCCGGGGTTGCCGAACAGCCCACGGCAGGCCGCGACCGCCGCGCTGACCGGGTTCCAGTCGGCGATCACCCGCAGCCAGGCCGGCATGCCGGCGGTCGGCACGAAGGAGTTCGACAGCATCGACACCGGGAAGACCAGCGGCACCATCTGGTCGGCGGTCTCCTCGTTCTTCACCACCAGGCCGCAGAGCACTCCCGCCCAGGAGATCGCGTAGCGCAGGAGGATCAGCAGGCCGAACGCCGCGAGCGCCTTCGGCAGCCCGTCGTGGATGCGCCAGCCGACGGCCAGGCCGCAGCCGACCATGATGACCATGCCGAGGGCGCCGACCAGGATGTCGCCGCCGACCTGCCCGAACGGCACGGCCGACCGGGCCATCGGCATCGAGCGGAACCGGTCCATGACGCCCTTGGAGGCGTCGGTGGCCACCGCGAGCATCGTGGTCATGAAGCTGGTGATCGAGGTCATCGCGAACAGGCCGGGCATGAGGTACTCCCGGTAGTTCCCGCCGCCGGGGACCTTGATCGCGCTGCCGAAGACGTAGCCGAACAGCACGACCATGACGGCCGGGAAGACCAGCGCGCCGACGAGTTCCCCGGGCTGGTTCTTGAGCTGGACGAGGTTGCGCCACACCAGGGTGACGCCGTCGGTGAGGGTCCAGCGGAGCCGGTCCAGGCGTCCGGTGGGCGCGACGGGGGCATGGAGGACCATCAGGCGCTCACCTTCTCCGCGGTCTCTTCGGCCCGGCCGGTCAGGCGGAGGAACACCTCGTCGAGGGTGGGACGCCTCAGCGTGACGTCCTCGACCTCGACGCCGGCGCGGTCCAGCTCGCGCACGACGGCGGGCAGAGTGACGGAGCCGGCGGAGACGGGGACGCTCACCCGGCGGGACTCCGGATCGGTGTCCGGCTCGCCGATCCGGGAGAGCACGGCGGTGGCGTCGGCGAACGCGTCCGCGGCGGAGACGACGACGTCGATGCGGCTGCCGATCTCGGCCTTCAGCTCGTCCGGCGTGCCCGAGGCGATCACCTGTCCCCGGTCGACCACGGCGACCCGGTCGGCGAGCCGGTCGGCCTCGTCGAGGTACTGCGTGGTCAGCAGCACGGTCACGCCGTCGGCGACCAGCTCGCGGATCGTGTCCCAGATCTCGCCGCGACTGCGCGGGTCCAGGCCGGTCGTCGGCTCGTCCAGGAAGAGCACCGGCGGCGCGGTGATCAGGCTGGAGATCAGGTCGATCCGGCGGCGCATTCCGCCGGAGTAGGTCTTGACCAGGCGGTCGCCGGCCCCGGCGAGGCCGAACCGCTCCAGCAGCTCGTCCGCGCGCCGCCGGGCGACCCTGGGCGGCAGGTGGTACAGGCGCCCGAAGAGCCGCAGGTTGTCGCGGCCGCTCAGCTTCTCGTCCATCGAGGCGTGCTGGCCCGCCAGGCCGATGCGGTACCGCACCTGGTCGGCGTCGCGGACCACGTCGTACCCCGCGACCCGCGCCCGCCCGGCGTCGGGCAGCGTGAGCGTCGACAGGATCCGCACGGTCGTGGTCTTGCCGGCGCCGTTCGGGCCGAGCAGGCCGAAGACGCCGCCCTCGGGCACCTCCAGGTCGACCCCGCGTACGGCCTCGGTCGGACCGAACCGCTTGCGCAGCCCCTCGGCCCAGATGGCCGGCTCCGAACTCGTCATCTCATCGTTTCCCTTCTACTGCGTACCTCGTACGCTCACTGGGTACACCGTACGCGTAACCGCGTACGCCGTACAAGCCCTGATAGGTTGGCCGATGTGAGAGGGCGGCATGACTGACGCGGCGAACCCCGCGGACGACGAGCGGATGCGGCGCTTCCGCGAAAAGATCGCGGAGTTCGAGGAGGAGCGGGCGCAGGGCCGCCGGAAGCCGACGCTCTGGGAGCGCATCGAGGGCCCCGGCCGCGGTCCGCGCCCGGCGCTGACGCATGAGCAGATCGCGCGCGCCGCCGTCGAGATCGCCGACGCCGAGGGGCTGAGCGCCGTGTCCATGCGGCGCCTCGCCGAACGCCTGGGCGTCGCCACCATGGGCCTGTACCGCTACGTCACCGGCAAGGACGAGGTCTACGAGCTGATGCTCGACGCGGTGCTGGCCGAGATCGACCTGCCGGACGGGGGCTGGCGCGAGGTCGCCGACGGGTACGCCCGCCAGTTCCGCGCGCTCAGCCTGCGCCACCCATGGACGATCCAGGCCTTCGCCCGCGTCCCGGCCTCCTTGTCCCCCAACAGCGTCGCGCTCACCGAGCGGGCCCTGACCTCCATCGAGGGTCTCGGCCTCGACGTGGACACGATGATGGCGGCGTTCGGCGCGGTGACCTCCTTCGCGCGCGGCGCGGTCTTCGCCGAGGTGGCGCAGCGGGAGGTCCTGGAGCGCAAGGGGTGGGAGTCCGAGGACGACGTACGGCTGGCGTACGCGCCGTGGGTGCGGTGGATGCTGGATTCGGGCCGCTATCCGGCGCTGGGCCGCTACATCCTCGAAGGGTCGAACCAGGACGACGCCGACTGGCAGTTCGAGTTCGGCCTCACCTGCGTACTCGACGGTATCTCCGCCCGGCTCGGCATCTGAGCCGTTGCCGCCGTGTCTCGCGAGGGCACCCTTCCGTACCCCGGGGGCGGCACAGGGGGACGTCCTGCCGATAACCGAGCTGCCGGGCTGGGAAGATTCACCTCGTGCCCGCTAACGAATCCCCCGACCGGCCACATGGCGGTGACATGCTGACGCGCCCCCGAGGCCCGGGCGGCGCGGTGACCGATCCCCCCGTCGAGGAGCCCTCGCTGCCGGCGCGCCTCCGGCGGCCCGCCGACGCCTTCCGGTTCCTGGTGTCCGTCGGCGCCATCGCGTTGATCCTCGGGCTCGCCCACGTGGCCCGCGAGACGACCAGCGGCCTGTCCTCCGACATCACGCACGGCACCGAGCAGGCGCCGCATCTGCTGCTCACGCTCGCCGGGCTCGCCTCCGGCATCGTCGTGCTCGCCGTCCCGGTCGCCTTCGGCGTCGAGCGCGTCATCCACCGCGACGGCCTGCGCGTCGCGATCGGCGTGCTCGCCGCGGTCCTGGCGCTCGGCGTGTCGCTGACGATCGACTCCTGGGTCACCGCCGCCGGCATGCGGGACCTCGCCTGGTACCTCACGTGGAAGCGGCACGGCGGTTGGTTCCCCGGCCCCGCCCACATCGACATCACGCCGGTCATCGCCTACGTCACCGCCGTACGGCTGTCCGGCCGTACGCGCTGGCAGGCCGTGACCTGGACGGTCGTCGGCCTGGACGCCATCGCCTCGCTCACCGCCGGCGCCATCACGCCGCTCGCGCTCGTCACGACGTACCTCATCGGGCGCGCCGTCGGGTACGGCACCCTGTACGCGGCCGGTTCGCCCAACACGCGACCGCCGGGCCGCGCGGTGATGACGGCGCTGCGACGGGTGGGCCTGGAGCCGGTCCGCGCCGCGCGGGCCTCCGACGACCACGACGAGTTCCGCCGCTACGGCGTCACGCTCGCCGACGGCCGCAGCGTCGATGTGACCGTGCTCGACCGCGACCAGCAGACCGCCGGGCTGCTCTACCGGCTGTGGCGCCGCGCACGGCTGCGCGGCGGCACTCCGCGCCGGACGATCCGCTCGCTGCGCCGGTCGCTGGAACAGGAGTCGCTGATGGCGTACGCCACGGCGGCGGCCGGTGCGGCCACGCCGCGGCTCCTGGCCACCTCGGAGGTGGGCAGCGAGGCGGCCCTGCTGGCGTACGAGCACGTGCCCGGGCGCACCCTGGCGGAGGTGCCCGACGACGAGTTGACCGACGCGCTGCTCGGTGACGTCTGGCGGCTGCTGGGCGTGCTCCAGCGGCACCGGCTCGCCCACCGCCGGCTGGTCGCCGCGAGCGTTCTCGTCGCCGCGGACGGCCGCCCCCACCTCATCGACCTGCGCGCCGGGGAGACGGCCGCCGGTGACCTGGCGCTGCGGCTCGACCTGGCCCAGCTCCTCACCGACGTGGCCCTGCGCGTCGGCCCGGAGCGCGCGGTCCGTACGGCGGCGGCGGTGCTCGGCCCCGAATCCCTGGCCGCCGTGGTGCCGCTGCTGCAGAAGGTGGTGCTCGCCCGGAGCACGCGGACCGCCCTGCGCCGCGACAAGCTGTCGCTCAGCGCCCTGAGGGAACAGATCCGCGTGCTCCGCCCGGAGATCGCCGCCGAGCCGGCGCAGCTCGACCGGTTCAGCCCCCGCACGCTGATCAGCGTGATCGCCGGGATGGTCGGCGCGTACATCCTGCTGTCCCAGCTCGGCAACGTCGACGTCCCGGGGCTGCTCTCGAACGCGGACTGGCGCTGGTTCGGCGTCGGGCTGGCGGCCTCGGCGCTCAGCTATCTCGCGGCGGCGTTCATGCTGCTCGGGTTCGTGCCGGAGCGGCTGCGGCTGTGGCGCACGGTGCTGGTCCAGCTCGCAGCCTCGTTCGTCAAGCTGGTGGCGCCCGCCGCGGTCGGCGGCATCGCGGTGAACACGCGTTACCTGCAGAAGTCCGGCGTCCCGGCGGGACAGGCGGCGGCCAGCGTCGGCGCCTCCCAGCTCACCGGGATGGCCTGCCACGTGCTGCTGATCCTGCTGTTCGGGTACGTCACGGGCAGCGGCGGCACCGGGCCCTCGCTTCCGCCCTCCCGGGCGATCATCATCGCGCTGCTCGCGGCGGCCGTCCTGGCGGTCGTCGTCTTCTCGATCGGTCCGCTGCGCCGCCTCGTGACGTCCCGGACTCGGTCGCTGTTCTCCGGGGTCGTGCCACGGCTCCTGGACGTGCTGCAGTCGCCGAAGAAGATCGCCACCGGCATGGGCGGCACACTGCTGCTGACCGTGGCGTTCGTCGTGTGCCTGGACGCCTCGATCCGGGCGTTCGGCGGGTCGATGGGTTTCACGACGGTCGCCGTGGTGTTCCTGACGGGCAACGCGCTGGGCTCGGCGGCGCCGACGCCGGGCGGGCTGGGGGCGGTGGAGGGTGCGCTGTCACTGGGCCTGACGCTGGCCGGTCTGCCGGCGGGTACGGCGACGTCCGCGGTGCTGATGTTCCGGCTGCTGACCTTCTGGCTGCCGGTGCTGCCCGGGTGGGCCGCCTTCACCCATCTGCAGCGCGCCGAGGCGATCTGAGGGGGTCGGCGCGTACGGCTTTCGCGCGGGTCAGCCTGTGCGGCGGACGCGGCGGCGGTGCGCCAGCTCGTCGCCCGGCGCGTCGTGGTCGCTGTGGGCCCGTTCGGCGGGGAGCTCCGCCAGGCCGGCCTCCACCTCCTGCCAGACGCGGCCCAGAGCGATGCCGAAGACCCCTTGGCCGCCCTGGAGGAGATCGACGACCTCGTCGGGCGAGGTGCACTCGTAGACGCTGACGCCGTCGCTCATCAACGTGATCTGCGCGAGGTCCTCGACGCCGCGGTTTCGCAGGTGCTCGACGGCCGTGCGTATCTGCTGGAGTGACACTCCGGTGTCGAGCAGCCGCTTGACGACTTTGAGCACCAGGATGTCGCGGAAGCTGTAGAGACGCTGCGAACCCGACCCGTGCGCGGACCGTACGCTCGGCTCCACGAGCTCCGTGCGCGCCCAGTAGTCGAGCTGACGATAGGTGATGCCCGCGGCGGCGCACGCGGTCGGACCGCGGTATCCGACGTCATCGGGAAGAGGCGACACCGCACCACCGAACAGGAGTCCCTGCTCTCCGGCGCGTTGAGAGGCATCACGCCTGTCGCGGGCCGCCTTGCCCTCGCCGCTGCTTGCCGCCACGCGGACCTCCGGCTCTATCATCCCGCAGTGATCCACCAAGGGGGTTTGACGGAATTACACCGCAGGTGTTCAAGCAGCACGGTAGGTCGCGGCCAGACGAGGGTCAACGTTCGCCCTCGGCGCGTCGCACGCGACTGCAAACCGTTACGACGTCTCCAAATCACCGCAGTCGCTGTCTTTGGGGCATCTGACCACGTACCACCGGCCTTGGTGACGAGGCTATGCCCCTGGACCGCGGAAAGGAAACCCTCCGGCATCGGCGCTTTCCACAGCCGTGACCGGAACGCACCCCAGGTCAGCCGGGTAATCGCCGAGCCGAGGCGTCCAGCGTGACCGGAGCAGGCCGGTGCGGTCGGTTGTCCACAGCCGCCAGAGCGCCTTGCCCCGGCGGAATCGGGCCCTGGACAATCGGAGTGGGATGGAACCCCCAGGGAGGGCGGGCGTATCACCTGGCGGGGGCTGAGGCATCGAGCGCTCGGAGCGTGAGCCTCGGCGGGGTTCCGGGCGTCGGCGGGCGGTACGGAGGCTTTTGACCGGGGCCCGGCCGTCTGCCGGTCCCGCGCGTGAAGGCCGGTGAGGACGGAGACCTCCGCCCGCAGCGCGGCGGCCGCTGCCGCCCGTCCAGAGGTTACGGACCGATGGACGGATCGAGGTCGCGCCGAGTACGGGCCCCTGCCGGCCTCACGCGTCAGTGGCCGGTGCGGAAGGCTTCCGCCTGCGGCGCGAACGTTCGCTGGTCCCCCTGAATGGCGAGGCGGGACGGACACCGACGCGGCGTCACGGTGTCCGCGGCGACCCGCGCCGTCCAAGCCCCTCGCCGCCGCCGTTGCCGACCAGGCGACGGTCGACGCCGCATGGCTTGACGCGTGAACGGGGGGCAGGAGGCCTCCGCCCGCGGTGCGGGTGTCTGCTGATCTCGGGCGGCAGCGGGCCAAGACGGACGCCTCGGCCGTTATCGCTGCCGCCCGCCACGGGGCTCGTGGCGACCCGTACACGCCCGCTCACCGGCTACGACCAGAACATGACCGATGACGGATCACGGTCGCACGTCCGGTTCAACCCGCACGAAGCCCAGGCACCGCCTGGTTCCAGGTGTCGGCGGGCAGTACGGGAGCTTCCGCCCGGAGGGCGACCGTCCGCCTCTTCCCCACGACGGCGGGCCGGCACGGGCGCCTCCGCTCCCCTGGCGCCCCGCGCCGCCCGTCCACCGGACACGACCAGCGCGTGAGCGATGACGGATCAAGGTCGCACAGGCGGCTCGGCTCGCGCCGGCTCGGCGCCCTGGTGGTTCCCGGTTCGGAGGCTCCTGCCCGGAACGACGTGAACGTCCGCTCGTCCCGTGCGGCAGCGGGCCGCCCCGCCCGCAGCGCCACCGCCACCCCCGGCGCCCGGCCAGGGACGGGCGGACGGTCATTGGCGGAAAAGGGGCGCGACTGGTTCAGCTCGCGGGGAGCGTTGATCCCTGCTGGTTCCACGCTCAGGGGGCGGAACGCAGGAACTCCACCCGTGGCAACGCACCGAACCCCTCAAGACGGCGGCCGGGACAGCGCGGGTGGCTCAGGTGGCGCGGCCGAAGTCCTCGGGAGAGATCGTGTCGAGGAACTCGCGGAACTTCTCGACCTCGTCCTCCTGCTCGTCCGGGATCGCGACGCCGGCCTCCTCCAGCACGTCCTCGCTGGCGAAGATCGACGCGCCGGTGCGCAGTGCCAGGGCGATCGAGTCCGAGGGGCGGGCGCTGACCTCGACGCCGTTGGAGAAGACCAGGTCGGCGAAGAAGATGCCCTCCCGCAGGGCGGTGATGTTCACGGTGCGGAGCTGGACCTCGAAGGCGTCCAGGACGTCACGGAACAGATCATGAGTGAGCGGACGCGCGGGCAGCACACCCTGCTGGGCGAAGGCGATCGCGGTGGCCTCCACCGCTCCGATCCAGATGGGCAGGTAACGGTCCCCATCCGTCTCCTTCAGCAGCACGATGGGCTGGTTGGAGGGCATCTCGACCCGTACGCCGACGACCTCCATCTGCTTCACTGCGGCTCCCTGCTGAGACGGCTTACCCGAAACCCTTTAGCCCAACGTACACCCCGGCCGGGCCGGGCCGGAGCGCCGTGGACGGCCGGATCCGCCCGCTTCACCGGGCGTACGGGCCTGATCGAGGCCACGCGCACCCGGCGAGACGGGCGGCCGGCAGCGTCGTGATCTTCCTCGCACCCGTGTGGACTCCGGGCGTGCCGCCACAGAGGGTGTCCAGAGGAACGCGCCGAGTAACCGACGCGGGCCGGCCGAACGACGCCGGAGGCCTCAGGGCTCGAGCGTGGCCCGCAGGCCGGTGGAGACGAGGGCCGCGTGCAGCTTCAGCGACAGCGACGCGATCTCCTTCGCGGTCTCCGCGGCGCGTGCGTGGGCGCCCGGGCTGCGCTGGCGCAGTGTCGGGGCGACGGCCGCCTCGATCAGGCCGACCTCGCGGTCGGCGGCCGCCTTGACGGCCCGCAGGTGGCGCGGTTCGAAGCCGAAGGAACGCAGCGCCGCGGCCGCGCGCGCGACGGTCAGCGCGTCGCCGTCGTATTGGCCGCTCACCCGGCTGACCAGCCCGAACTCCTCCAGCTCCCCGAGCACCTCGGGGTCGACCCCGGTGGCGTCGAGGAGTTGCCGGCGCGTGAGCCGTACGTCGCCGCTGTCCTCGTGGACGCTGTCGGTGGCGACGAGGCCGCGCGGCGCGCGGCGGTGTTCGCCCAGCGGCGGAGGGTTCTGCCCGCGGTCGACGGCGTCGAGGTGTTCCTTGATGACCCGCAGCGGCAGGTAGTGGTCACGCTGCGCGGCCAGGATGAACCGCAGGCGTTCCACGTCGGCCGGGGCGAACTTGCGGTAGCCGGACGGGCTGCGCTCGGGCTCGATCAGCCCCTCCGACTCGAGGAAGCGGATCTTCGAGACGGTGACGTCGGGGAACTCCGCGGACAGGAGCCCCAGCACCTCGCCGATCGTCATCGTCGCGCGTGCGGCCGAACCGCTCATGCGCGCCCCCGAAGCTCAACGGGCCCGGTGGCGCGGCCCTCGCGCGCCCCGGGCGGCCAGGCCTCCAGCGCCCTCACAGCCCTCCTGGATGCCGCCCGTCGGCGGCATGCTGCGGGTTGGTGAGGAACACCAGCCGGAACTTGCCGATCTGGACCTCGTCACCGCCGGACAGGCCCGCCTCGTCGATCCGCTCGCGGTTGACGTAGGTGCCGTTGAGGCTGCCCACGTCGCGCACGGAGAACTGAGGACCGCGACGGTAGAACTCGGCGTGCCGGCGGGACACCGTCACGTCGTCGAGGAAGATGTCGCTGTCGGGGTGACGGCCCGCGGTGGTGCTGTCGCTGTCGAGAAGGAAGCGGCTCCCGGCGTTCGGCCCTCGCTTGACGACGAGGAGCGCGGTGTTCGGCGGGAGGGCCTCGACCCCGGTCTGATCGGCGGGCAGTTCGTCGCCCGCGTCCGGCTCCGCGACGTCGACGGCGCCCAGCGATATCGTCGACGTGGAGTCGTTCGGCTCGCCCATCACCGGCGGAGGAACGCTACGCGTCAGCGGCGTGCCGCAGTTCGAGCAGAAGCGCGCATCATCCGGGTTGGCGTGACCACACTGCGTGCAGTAGACGCTCGGCATTTATCGGCTCGGCCTCCTACCTATGGCCTCGGTGTGCCAGTGGCACCGTACGGCGCGGAGGACGAGCGCTCGGCACCGTGGTCCGCTCGGTGCCCAGCACACCATCCCCCTCCGAGCGCCGTCGGCGATGACGCCCGTTTCGTTCCTCACCCGCCACGACGACGGTTGCCGCAACTTACGCGGCAACGCCCGAGGGGTCAACCACGACAGGCGTGGTCTGTCCTCAAGCTACCGCCGGCAGTGATCGCCGGTCCATGCCGCCGCGCCGGGGGAAGAACCAGGCGTACCTCTCGCTACCGAAAGTAGTGGATCAGGCGACCGCCTACGGTGATCTTACCGCCTGAACGGTGATTTTCTCACGCTGTGCGACCACCCCGTCGGCGCCGCTGTTGTGCAGCGTCCGCAGGACGCCCCCGGGGATGTTCATCGCGGTCGCGAGCGTGTGCGGGTCGCCGATGACCAGGAACCGGTACGGCGGCGTGAGCAGGTGCCCGTCGGCCATCACCCCGCCCCCGGACGGGTCGGTGAAGTAGGTGCTCACGCCCACGCGTACGTCGCCGACCTGGACGACCTCGGCGCCCGCGTCGCGCAGCTCCTCCAGCGTGTCGAGGAGGGAGGCGGCGCGCACCCGGCCCTGCGGGTCGTTGATGGTCAGCTCGATCCCCGGGCCGGTGGCGGGCAGCGTGCCCGCGAGGATGCCGTACGTCGTGGCGCGGCGGCGGGCGTCCTCGAGCGCGGCCTGCCCCTGGGCGTCGTGCTGGAGTCCGGACTTGGTGGCGTCCAGGTCGCGGATGTCGGAGCGCAGCCGGTCCGAGCGCTGCGACAGGTCGCCGAGGATGCCGACGAGCTCGTCCTGGCGCGCGGTGGCGAACTTGGTGTCCTTGTCGTTGGAGCGCACCTGGGCGGCGACGGCGAAGCCGAGCACCGCGCACAGCACCGCGACGATCAGCTGTCCGCGGTTGAGGCGCGGGCGCAGCAACCCCTTCCGCCCGCCGGCGTCGTTCTCGCCGCTCTGCTCGCTCATGCCTGGAAGAGCTTCCGCCGGATCGCGGCGACGTTGGAGAAGATGCGGATGCCGAGGACGACCACGACGCCCGTGGACAGCTGCGAGCCCACGCCGAGCTGGTCGCCGAAGAACACGATGAGCGCCGCGATGATCGTGTTGCTGAGGAACGACACGACGAACACCTTGTCGTCGAAAACGCCGTCGAGCCGGGCCCGCAGGCCGCCGAACATGGCGTCGAGCGCGGCCACGATCGCGATCGGCAGGTACGGCTGCAGCCACAGCGGCACCCCGGGGTGGAAGACGAAGCCGAGCACGACTCCGGCCGCGAGGCCGATGAGGGCGATCACTTGGGGGTCTCCTCCGGCTGGGCGTAGCGGAGGCGCGGGGCGGGTGCCGCGGGGAGCCGCACGTCGTCCTCCTGGCGAATGTCGAAGCGTATGCCGAACGTGGCCTTGAGGGTACGGAAGGCGCGGCCCGCCGCGGAACCGGCGAAGGTCTTGTCCAGGCCGTCGCCGAGGGCGGTCACGACGTACGGGGGTGAGAGCGGCTGGTAGTCGACCAGGATGGCGTCGCCGGCGGAGCGGATCGCGGTCGTGGCGGTCATCCGCTGGCCGTTGATGGCGATCGCCGTCGCGCCGGCCGCCCAGAGCCCGTTGACGAGCCGCTGCAGGTCCTGGTCGTAGATGTGGCCGTCCTGCTGGGCGGTCGCGCCGCGCGCGGTGTGGGAGTCGTCCACCGTGACGACCGCCGCGGTGCCGGTGGCGGGCGCCGCCGCGGCCTGGCCGGCGGCCCGGTCGAGCGACTGGCGGGCGTTCTGGCCGGCGTCGCTGCTCGCCAGCGCCGACCGGCGGAGGCTCTCGGTCTGCCGTTGCAGGGCTTCGGCCTGCCGCTGGAGGGAGGCGGTCTCGTCGGTGCGCTGGCGGATCTGCGCGATCAGGGCGTCGCGCTGGCGTTCGGCGACCGGCGCTCCCCGGCGTACCTGGATGACCGCCATGGCGCCGAGCAGCCCGAGGAGCAGGGTCGCGGCCAGCAGCCGCGACGCCCGCCCGGCGCGCCCGGACCGGCCGGCGCCACCCGCGGCGGCCCGCCGCGCGGCGGCCTCCTCGTACCCGGGGTCGAGGCCGGAACCGGACAGCAGGTCGGCGAGCAGCGACATGGAGGCGTCCGGCCGGTCCCACCGCCTCTTCACTCCCGGTTCGCTCATCCGCCTTATTGTGGCAAGGTCGCGCCACCGGTCGGACCGGGGTCCGCCGACGCGAGACGCGAAGAGTATCGGGTGGACGGGTGCGCGAGGCCGCCGGACACTTCCGTCATGCCCCCGACGCAGAGCGCGCTGATCGTACCGGTGCCCGAGGCCGATGAGGCGGTCGGCCCGCACCGGGCATCGCTCGACACCGCCGCCTCCTGGGGCGTGCTCGCGCACGTCACGGTGCTCTACCCGTTCCTGCCGCCCGGCCGGATCGACGACGAGGTGCTCGCCCGTGTCGCCGGCGCGGTCGCCCGCGTGCCGCGGTTCGCGATGACACTGCGGAGCGTCCGCTGGTTCGGCGACGCGGTCGTATGGCTGGCGCCCGAGCCCGCCGAACCGTTCCGGGCGCTCACCGCGGCGATCTGGGAGCGGTTCCCCGAGACTCCCCCGTACGGTGGCGCGCATCCCGACTCGGCACCGCACCTGACGATCGGGCACGACGCGCCCCGCCACCTGCTGGAGCGGGCCGCCGAGGCCGTCGCGGCGCACCTGCCGATCCGGACCTCCGTCGACGCGGTCTCTCTCGTCGTGGGATCGCCGGAGGCGGACTCCTGGCACACCGTCGCCGGGTTCCCGCTGGGAGACGGCGCGCGTCCGGGGCGAACTCACAGGGAACTCTGAGCATGTTCGCACGTGTTCCCCAGGACCCGCCGGTGGACTGGACCCCGACACACTCCGACGGTGGGGGTCATCGATGGGACACACGGGGGAGGTTCCGCTCCTGCGGCTGCCGATCAGCGGCTGGACGGTCCGGGTGGGCCGGAGCACCGCCGACCGGGCGGCCCTGGAGGTGTACGAGGGCTCCCGCATGGCGGACGTCTGCGTCGCCACGCCCGTGTCGGTCTCGGTCCTGCGCGGGGCGTGGCGCAGCCCGCGCGGCGGCGCGCCCTGGGCCCTCGCCTGGGGTCAGCTCCCCGCCGGGACGACGTCGGTCACCGCGGGGTTCACCACCGGCGGGCTCAGGCCGGCGGTGCGGCAAATCCCAGGGGTCGTCATCGAGGGCATCTACTGGGTGGCCGAGGCCGCGGGCGGCTTCGCCGGGGTGACCGTGCACGCGGGCCCGGTCCTGGTCAGCGGCCGCCTCCGCCGCGTACGCGCTCGCTGAGAGGCCCTCAGGGGCGGCGCGGCGCCGCGAGGGCCTCGACGGCGCGGGCCACCTGGTCCGGCGAGGAGATCATGGTCAGGTGGCGAGCGCCCGGGATGAGGGTGGGCGGCGGGGCTCCGATCCGCCGGGCCGTGTCGGCCGCCGACGTCTTGCTGAAGACGTGGTCCTCCGCGCCGTACACGACCGCCTTGGGCAGGTTCACCCCGCGCAGCAGCCCCAGCCGGCTCGCCGGCAGGCCCGCGACGCCGTACCGCAGCATGCCCCAGACTCCCGCCTCCGCCCCGGCGACCTCGTACGGACGGCGCCACACGTCGAGCCCGGCGGCGTCCAGGCGCGGGCACGCCGGCCCGCACTGGCTGGAGTAGATCGTTCGAATCAGCCGGTCCGAGCGCACGACCATCCGCAGGAGCGTGGTGCGGTACGGCGGGATGACCAGGTGGTGG
Source organism: Actinoallomurus iriomotensis (assembly GCF_030269445.1). Classification (GTDB taxonomy): domain Bacteria; phylum Actinomycetota; class Actinomycetes; order Streptosporangiales; family Streptosporangiaceae; genus Actinoallomurus; species Actinoallomurus iriomotensis. The sequence goes on along the minus strand of NZ_BSTJ01000005.1, from coordinate 73,363 downwards.
ACGAACGACGGAGGGCCGGCGCCACCGGCCAGCGCGTCGCCGTCGAGGAGCAGCAGCCCGCCGGCACGCGTGGGAGCGCGCAGCACCGCCTCGGCCACGATCGCGGCGCCGGCCGAGTGGCCGGCCAGCACCGGGCGGTCCAGCCGCATCGCGTCCAGGAACGCCAGCAGCTGCCGCGTCTGGTGGTCCACCGTGTACGGTCCGCGGCGGGTCGTGTAGCCGGCGCCGTCCAGGTCGATGGCGTACACGCGGTGGTCGCGGGCGAGGAACGGCGCGAGACGCGCCCAGGTGTCGGCGGACTCCGCGGCGCCGTGCACGAGCACGATCGGCGAGCCGCCGCTCCCCCACACGCGGTACCGGGTCATCAGGTCGCCGGTCCGCACGTACGTCAGCCCGGCCGGGGGACGCGCACGGCCGGCCGTCGCCGCGTTGTAGGCGAACGAGAAGACCGTGACGGCGACGACGAGCACCGCGGCGGCCGCCGCCAGGCGCCGCAGCCACCGCCGGGCACGGGACCGCCCCCGCGGGGCGTGCGTGCCGGCCGCCGGTGCGCCGGCGGTCTCTTCCGCGCTGATCAACTACCGGCGCTCTCGACCACGCGCGCCCAGTCCTGCAGGAGGTCCTGGGCGGTGTCCCGGTCGGCGCCCTCGGCCCACAGGTGCGTGACGGCCTCCGCCGGGTCCGGCAGCACCAGGATCCAGCTCGTGTCGTCCTCGATGACGCGTACGCCGTCGGTGGTGTCGACCCGCCGGGTGCCGGCGGCCTCCACGACGTGACGCATCACGCTGCCCTTGGCCGCCCAGGGTGTGGGCACGGACCGCTTGAGCAGGTGCGCCTCGGGGATCCGGTGGTCGATCTGGGACAGGGTCAGGCGGGTGCGGGCGACCAGCCCGAGCATCCGGATGAACGCGGCGATGCCGTCCACGGTCGGGCTGAACTCCGGGATGATGAACCCTCCGCGCCCGTCACCGGCGAAGATGTTGTCCTCCGCGGCGGCGGCCTTGGTCAGCACGTCCTGCGAGGTGGAGGTCCACTCGACCTGCACGCCGTGGAAGCGGCACACCTGCTCGGCGACCCGCGTCGTGGTGACCGGGAGGGCGACGCGGCCGGCCCGGCGCTCGGAGGCGACCAGGTCGAGCACGACGAGGAGGCCGCGGTCGTCGCTGATCAGCTCGCCGTTCTCGTTGACGAGGGTGATGCGCTCCCCGACCGGGTCGAACCGCACGCCGAACGCCGCGCGGGAGGACGACACGAGCTCGCCGAGGCGCTGCAGGTCGCGCATGCGCTCGGCGAGGGTCTCGGTGGGCGACACCTCGTCGAGCCGGTTGTTGACGGTGAGGACCTCGACGCCGAGGCGGCCGAGGAGCTGCGGCAGGACGAGCGACGCGGTGCCGCCCGCGCAGTCGATGACGATCTTGAGCTCGGCCTCGCGGACGCCGCGCATGTCGATGCAGCGCTGCAGGTCGCGGACGTAGGTCTCCACGACGCGGGAGGGGTAGGTCAGCTCGGCGATCTCGCCGGGGAACGCGCGGCGGTACTCCTGCCGCCCGAACACCCGCTCCAGCTTCCGCTGGGCCGCCTGGGACAGGTCGGCACCGTGCTCGTCGAGGAAGACGATGTCGACGCCCTGGGAGTCGCCGGGCGTCGTGCGGATCACGATGCCGCCGGCGCAGTCCTCACGCGCCGTCTCGTACCGCGCGACCGGGATCGGGCACGCCTCCAGGTCCCGTACGTTGATCGCGCTGGCCGTGAGCGCGCTCTGCACGGCCCGGTTGAGCGTGCGGGCGGCACGTGAGGCGTCGCGTGAGGCGGTGACGCCGGCGCCCTTCTTCAGGGTCGTGGCGTACGCGCTGGCGAGCCGTACCGCGAGCTCCGGGGTGATCTCCACGTTGATCAGGCCGGAGACGCCGCGCGGGCCGAACAGCGTGCGCTGGCCACGCGACTCCCAGATGACGCTCGTGTTGACGACCGCCCCGGCCTCGATCGTCTTGAACGGGTACACCTTGACGTCACTGGAGACGTACGCCTCGGACTCGATCACGCACTCGTCGCCGATGACCGCGCCCTCCTCGATGCGGGCGCCGGCCATGACGTCGGTGTTCTTGCCGACGACGCAGCCGCGGAGGTTCGTGGACGGCCCGATGAAGACGTTGTCGTGCACGACGGCGCGGTGCAGGAACGCGCCCTCCTTGACCACGACGTTGCTGCCGAGCACGGTGTACTCCCGCAGCTCGGCGCCCGCCTCGACCTTGGCGTAGTCGCCGATGTAGAGCGGGCCCTTCAGCACCGCCTCGGAGTCGACCTCCGCCCCTTCGGCGACCCAGACGCCCGGGGAGACCTCGAAGCCGTCGGGCTCGATGTCGATCTTGCCCGACAGCATGTCGGCCTGGGCCTTGAGGTAGCTCTCGTGGGTGCCGACGTCCTCCCAGTAGCCGTCGGCGACGTAGCCGTACAGCGGGGCGCCCTCGGCGAGGAGCTTGGGGAACACGTCGCCCGACCAGTCGACCGACTCGCCCGCCGCGACGTGGTCGAGGACCTCGGGCTCCATGACGTAGATGCCGGTGTTGGCGGTGTCGGAGAAGACCTGCCCCCACGTCGGCTTCTCCAGGAACCGCTGCACCCGGCCGTCGTCATCGATGATGATGATCCCGAACTCCAGCGGGTTGGGCACCCGCTTGAGCGCGATGGTGACGAGCGCCCCGTTCTCCTTGTGGAAGCGCACCAGGTCGGTCAGGTCGATGTCGGTGAGCGCGTCGCCGGAGATCACCAGGAAGCGCTCGTCGCGCAGGGCGTCCTGGGCGTTCTTGACGCTGCCGGCGGTGCCGAGCGGCATCTCCTCGGTCGCGTAGCTGAGGCTCATGCCGATCTCTTCGCCGTCGCCGAAGTAGTTGCGCACGAGCGCGGCGAGGAACTGCACCGTCACGACGGTCTCGGTGAAGCCGTGCCGCTTCAGCAGGCGCAGCACGTGTTCCATGATCGGCTTGTTGACCACCGGAAGCAGTGGCTTCGGCTGGTTGGCCGTCATGGGCCGCAGCCGCGTCCCTTCCCCACCCGCCATCACAACCGCTTTCACGGGAGCCACTCCTTTGCGATGGGTACGCCGATCATGGTCTGGGTTCCGCTCCCTTCAGTTCGCCGTGGCTGACGCCGACCCGGACGAGCTGCCGGGTCTGGGCGGTGTAGAGGGCCGCCGCCCACCAGTACAGGCCGGTCCCCCACAGCGTGAACGCCCAGCCGACGACCTTCGCGACCGTGGCCCAAGCGCCCGAGTGGGCGCCCAGCAGCAGGAGCGGGAAGGCGTAGAGCAGGCAGAGGGTGGCGGCCTTGCCCACGAAGTGGACCGGGAGCGCCGCGTAGCCGTGCCGCCTGAGCACGTAGAGGGGGATGCCCATGTAGAGCTCGCGGGCGACGAGCACGACCGCGAGCCACAGCGGGACGATGTCGCGCACGACCAGGCCGATGAGTGTGGCGAAGATGTAAAGACGATCCGCCGCGGGATCCAGGATCGTGCCGATCCGGCTGGTCTGGTCGAGCATCCGGGCGAGCTTGCCGTCCAGCCAGTCCGAGAGCCCGGCGAACACCAGGATGCCCAGGGCCCACCAGTCCTGTTCGGCCAGCACGAGCCACAGGAAGATGGGGACACCGAGCAGACGGGCCAAGCTCAATGCGTTCGGCCACGTCCACAGACGGTCGTTCAACGGCCACCTCCCGCTCCCCAGCGCTGGTCATGACCTTACCTGTCGGTACTGGCGCGCCGAATAAGTGGTGCTGGGCACAACCGGAACAGGCCATTGATGGCGCACGCTGCCCGGACATATGGCATGCCCACCGCGGGTCGCGGGAACGGATCGGACCTTCGCGGGCCCGGCCCGTCCGGCATCGGCCAGCCACGGAGGCGGCGCTGGCCCGGACCAGGCGCCGCATGTTATTGATCCGGCCGCGTCGGCGGGCCGCACCGCGCCGTCTCGCCTCCGCCCCGCTCCCCCGCGGGGACCCGTGCCACCTCGACGCAGTTTCCACTCGGATTGCTCCGGCCGCTTTTTCGCCACGCCGCATCGGAGAGACCTGACCGCGGGTCGCTGTCGACAGGACGCATCCCCGCCCCCTCTTGACCGACGCCGTCACGGACCGTAAGCGGTCCCAGATCACGGCCCGGCGCATCCACATCTTATTTGCGGACATCATAGAACCTGCACATGCCCTATGCACGTGCATTTCGGCTATCCAGATTCCGGGCGCATTCGGATTCATCGATCCTGTCGGCCAAATCGCACAATAACGTCGACCAGAGCCCGTCCGCCGCCGATTAGCCGGCCACGCCGAGGGCGCCGGGCGCACGCGGCCTGAGGCGTCGCGGCGTCCAGCGCCCGTATCGCCGGCCCCCGGATGCGCGTCAGGACCGGCCGGTGACGGAGCCGGACCTTCTGGGGCGGATCGGGACACCGTCATCTTCTTGCCGTTCCGCCGGCCACACGGGCTGGGCGGTGCGATTCGTTGGAGATCCACAGAGGATCGGCACACCCGCTGACCTGGTGGAACACTTCGAACGTAACTCCATGTGCGACGACGGCGGAAGGGGTTCGGGCGGACGGATGTTCGCGATTCGCGTGGCGGGGCTCACGACGCGGACACCGGCCAGGGCACCTGCGGCGAGCGGTAGTAGTTCACCGCCAGCGCCGACCAGCGCGGACCCTGCGCGGCGAGACGCACGCGGAAGTCGCTCCACGCCCGCGCCGCCTGCGGCGACCAGCCGATCTCGGCGATGGCCGGCAGCCGCGGGAACGCCATGTAGTCGATGTCGTCGTCGGTGACGAGGGTCTCCGACCACAGCGGGGCCTCGACGCCGAGGACGTCCTTTTCGGTCACGCCGTCGACCAGCGTGGCCGGGTCCCAGTCATAAGCGTCCCGGACCTCGACGAGACCGGCCCAGTCCTGGCCCAGCCGGGTGTTCTCGTCGTACTTCATGTCGAGGTAGGCGCGGTTCGCCGGCGACATCACGACCTTGGCGCCCTGGGCGACGGCCTCGCGCGCGGTCCGCGTGCCGCTCTCCGAGCCCGTGGCGGTGTTCCAGTACTGCGCGACCGACCCTGCCGGGAGCCTGCCCGCGCCGATCTCGTTCCAGCCGACCATCTTCTTGCCGTGCCCGGTGACGATGGGGCCGATCCGGCCGATGTAGGTCGCGTAGTCGGCGGCCGTCGTGCTGTGCGCCTCGTCGCCGCCGATGTGGAGGTACGGCCCGGGGGTCAGCCGGGCGAGCTGGCCGAGCACGTCGTCGAGCAGCTGGTACGTCACGGGCTTGCCGATGCACCAGGAGCTGAACCCGACGTCGGTGCCGGTGTAGAGCGGCGGCGCCTTGTCGTCGCAGTTGAGCCGGGCGTACGAGGCCAGGGCCGCGTTGGTGTGGCCGGGGCCGTCGATCTCCGGCATGACCGTGACGTAGCGCGCGGCGGCGTACCGGACGATCTGGGTGTAGTCGGCCTGCGTGTAGTAGCCGCCCTTCCCGCCGCCGACCTCGGTGCTCCCGCCGTAGGTGGCCAGGCGCGGCCAGCCGTTGATCGCGATACGCCAGCCCTGGTCGTCGCTCAGGTGCAGGTGGAGGGTGTTGATCTTGTACAGCGCGGCCAGGTCGATGTAGCGCTCGACCTGGCGCACCGTGAAGAAGTGCCGGGCGACGTCGAGCATCGTGCCGCGCCAGGCGAACCGCGGGGAGTCCTCGACCCGCACGCCGGGCACCGTCCACGGACCGCGCTGGACGGTCGCGGCCTCCACGGACGGCGGCAGGAGCTGGCGCAATGTCTGCACGCCGCGGAACAGGCCCTCCGCGGTGCCGGCCTCCAGACGTACGGCCGTCCTGGTCACGTCGAGACGGTAGGCCTCACCCTTCTCCCGGCCGGACAGGCTCAGCGAGATGACGCCGCGCGAGGCGCCACCGGCGACCAGCGGCAGGCGGTAGCCCGTGGAGCGGCGCAGGATGCCGGCGAGATAGGGGCCGGCCGTGCCCGATCCGGGCCGCGCGACGATCCGGGTGGCGCGGGTGAGGGTGAACGTCACTCCCGGGACGGTCCGCACCGACGAGGGCTCCGGGACCAGCCGCGGCGCGGCGACCTGCGGCGAGGCCGCGGACGGCCGGGCGGTCGCGGGAGCGCCGGGAACGCAGGCGAGGGCCGTGGCGGTCGCCCCGGCGGCCAGGACACGGCGTCCGCGGCGCCCGGCGAGGGCACGGCCGGGACGATCGGACCGGGCCAGTGGTGGACCTGCCACGCGAACCTCCGCTGAGAACGGGCGGCCCGCGCGGGCCGCGTGCGCCCGGACCCCGCCTCGTCCGGCGGCGGTCCGGCCGACGTTTGTTAGGAAGGTTTCCTATAATCCAGGCACGATAGGGAAACTCTCCGATCACGTCAAGACGGCTCTCATCGGCCATCCTAACCATCGGTAATGTTCGATGTCAGGGGCGACGCCCGCCCGGCCCGCTCTCGCCTGCGCGCTTCCTCCCTGCGAGCGGGCGCGGTGCGTACGCTGGCGGACATGGCCGATGAACCCGGACTCATCCTGGTCACCGGCGCCGGGGGCGGGATCGGCGGCGTGGGGCGCACGGTGGTGGAGGCGCTCGCCGCGCACGGCCGGCCGGTGCGCGCGATGGCGCACCACGACGACCCGCGCGCCACCCGGCTGCGCGGCGTCGGCGCCGACGTGGTCGTCGGCGACCTGACGAACCCCGCCGACGTGGCGCGTGCCCTCGACGGCGTCTCCCGGATGTTCTTCAGTCTGAGCGTGTCGCCGGCCTACCTGGAGGCGGCGGCCACCGTCGCCACGGTCGGGCGCGCGCTCGGTTCCCTCGACGCCCTCGTGGCCATGTCGCAGATGACGGTGTCGCAGATGGACGCGTTCAGCACCGAGGAGTCGCGGCAGCAGCGGCTGCACTGGCTGTCCGACCAGGTGCTGAACTGGTCCGGCCTGCCGGTCGTGCACGTCCGTCCCACCGCCTTCCTGGACAACCCGCTGTTCACGACGCTCGTGGCGCGCTCGGTGGCCGAGGACGGCGTGCTCCGGCTGCCGTTCGGCGACGGCCGTACCTCCCCGGTCTCCGCCGAGGACGTCGCGCGGGTCGTCACCGCCGTGCTGGAGGACCCGCAACCCCACCTGGGCCAGGTCCTGGAGCTGACCGGCCCGCGGTCCCAGGACATGAACGGCGTCGCCGGGGAGTTCTCCCGCGCGCTGGGCCGCCCGGTGACGTACGAGGACGTCCCGTTGGAGGAGTGGATCGAGCGGGTCCTCCGCCCCGCGGGCCTGCCGCCGCACGTCGAGCAGCACATCGTGACCATGGCCCGCCTGCACCGCGAGAACCGCTACGACCGGGCCACCCACACCGTCGAGCTGGTCACCGGCCGGCCCGCCGCGACCGTCGAGGAGTTCGTCGCCCGGCACGCCGCGCTCTACGCCTGAGGCCGCCAGGTACGGCTCCGGCCTGGCCGGGTGGTGGTCGGCCCGCCGCGAGGCGGATGACGGGTCGGCGGCGACGAGGCGTAGCGTCGTAGACACGGCGAGTTCGGAGGTCGAATATGAACCCGGACATGAACCCGGACATGAAGATCGTCGAGGAGAGCCGCCAGATCCCGGTCGCGGACGTCGTCCTGGAGGCCGAGGTCGCCGTCCCGGCGCAGGCCCGTGGGGTGGTGCTGTTCGCGCACGGCAGCGGCAGCAGCCGGCACAGCCCCCGCAACCGCCACGTGGCGGGCGTGCTGCGGGAGGCGGGCCTGGCCACCGTCCTGGTCGACCTGCTCACCCCGGCGGAGGAGCAGCGCGACGCCTGGACGGCCGAGCTCCGGTTCGCGATCGGCATGCTCGCCGCGCGTGTCGCGGCGCTGGCCGACTGGGTCTCGGCGTTCTCCCTCACCGAGGGCCTGGGCATCGGGCTGTTCGGCGCCAGCACGGGCGCGGCGGCCGCGCTCGTCGCGGCGGCGGAGCGGCCCGAGATCGTCCAGGCGGTCGTCTCCCGCGGCGGACGGCCGGACCTCGCCGGGGAGTACCTGCACCTGGTCCGCCAGCCCACGCTGCTGATCGTCGGGGGAAACGACCCGGGCGTCATCGACCTCAACCGGCGGGCGCTGCGCGAACTGCCCGGCGAGGGACGCCTGGAGATCGTCCCGGACGCGTCGCACCTGTTCGAGGAGCCCGGGACGCTGGAGCAGGTGTCGTCGCTGGCCCGGGACTGGTTCCTGCTGCACCTGCGGCCCGTGGCGCACGTCGTAGGGAGCTGACGCCCGGGCCGTCAGAGCTCCGACAGCGCGATGGCGACCCAGTGCTCGAAGCGCCCGTAGCGGTCGGCGACCTCCTGCGTGCGCGGCAACGGCATGTCCATGATCGCGTCGGCCGCGTCGGTGAGGTCCCAGTACGGGTGCCGCAGGTCCCGGCCGGACGCCTCCCGGTAGATCTGCTGATACTGCGCGGCCACCTCCACGCCGTACTCGGCCGCCAGGTTGAGCCGCATCCGCGCCAGGTCGATGCCGTACGGCCCGTGGCTGCCGGTGGTCCAGTCGACGATGCCGGTCAGCCGGTCGCCGGACCACACCGTCTGGCCCGGATGGAAGTCGCGGTGGATGAACCCCGTCGGCGTCTCCGGCGCGGCCTGCGCCAGGGCGGCGAACACGCGCTCCCACAGATCGGGGCTGGCCGACCACTCCGGCGGGCGCCGCTCCCCCTGTACGGCGGGGTCGTGGTACGGGGCGTACGGGGGCAGCGCGGTGTCGAGCGGCACCTCGTGGACACGTGCCATCGCCTGTGCCATCGCGGTGAGGAAGCCCGCCATGTCCCACGGCCGTACGGCGGGGCGGCCGGGCACCCGCGTGGTCAGCAACGCCGGAACGTCGCAGATCCGCCCGTACGGGTCGGCGGCGAGCAGGCGCGGCGCGGGCACCTCGGTGTCGTCGAGCAGTTCGAGCACGGCCGCCTCGTTGGCCGGGACGTACCAGGGGTCGGAGCGCAGCCGCCCGGTGTCGTGGAAGCGGCGGACGACGAGCCGCCGCGGGGGCTCGCCGGCGTCGATGGCGTGCAGGGTGGTCGAGCCGACGCCCATCGAGCGGATCGAGGAGATACGCCCGCCGACCACGTCGCGTACCCAGCCGAGCACCGTCTCCGGCGGATGCGGAGATGCCATCTAGCCGCCGGCGGCGAGAAGGCCGGGTGCGATCACCGGTACGCCCACCCTGATGACGTCCATGTGCCCACCTTCTTCCCCGTCGATACTCCGGCGTCTCCTGCTGGACACCGTCCGTTCGCCGAACACGGCTAGCGTCGCTGGGCCACATCCGACGACAAGAGGCTCAATGGCTAATTCCGATCGCATCTCCGAGGTCTACAAGGGCGAGATCTGGGCCGAAAGCACCCAGCAGGTCGCTCGTGATCGTATCGACTGGCTCGTCGGGCAGGCCACCGGAGACGTCCTGGACATCGGTTGTTCGCAGGGCATCGCCTCGATTCTGTGCGCCCGGCGGGGGCTGACCGTCATCGGGGTGGACATCCAGGCCGACCGCGTCGAATACGCGAAGGCGGAACGCGACGGCGAACCCGAGGACGTCCAGGCGAGGCTCGACTTCCGGCTCGCCGACGGAAACGCACTCGAATTTCCCGACGCGTCATTCGACACCGTCATCATGGGCGAGATCGTCGAACACTCCCCCGACGCCTCCCCCCTGCTCGCCGAGGCGGCCCGCGTGCTGCGGCCGCGGGGCCGGCTCGTGCTCACCACGCCGTTCGGGCTGAGCCGCCACCACGACCACTACGCCACGTTCTACGTGGCCTCTCTGGTGCGCCTGCTCGCGCCGCACTTCACCGTCGAGGACCTCGACATCGTCGACCGGTACCTGCGGACGGTCTCGCGGCCGGGGGCGATGGCCGACCCGGACCGGCTGATCGTCGAGTCCCAGCCCCTCATGGAGCGGGCGCTGGTCGCGATCCAGGAGGCGGTGCAGGACGAGAAGGAGCGGATGCGCCGCTACGACATCGCCATCGCGCGGTACGAGCAGGTCAACGCGCGGATGAAGAACCTCGAGGCGCGTCTGGCGCACCAGTCCTACCGCACCGAGTACGTCACCTGGCAGCTGAAGTCGGCCAAGTCGCGCAAGTGGTGGCGGCTCGGCGAGGCGCTGTGGAGCGCCAAGCGTCCCTCGCAGGCGCTGAAACTGCCCAGGAGCGTCGCCACCGCCCTGAAGGCCGCGCCGCGCCTGGACGAGCCCAAGCCGGAGACGACGGCGGGCTCACCGGACCTGTCGGGCCACTACTCGGCGATCAACATCCCCGAGGTGGCCGTCCCGGACGGGCCGGTGGCGCGCGACATCAAGGTCGCGGTCATCCTCGACGTGTTCTCCACCGGCGCCTTCCGGTACGAGTGGGAGCAGATCACCTTCGGCCCGGACGACTGGCGGGAGGTGCTCGAACGCGAACGTCCGTCGATGCTGTTCGCCGAGTCGGCCTGGCACGGCAACAACGGCCGGTGGGCCACGATGATGAGCGCGGCCGGCGCGCCCAAACAGCCGGTGCGCGACCTGGTCGCCTGGTGCGGGGAGCAGGGCATCCCGACGGTCTTCTGGAACAAGGAGGACCCGCCGAACTTCGACCGTTTCATCGAGACGGCCAAGCTGTTCGACCACGTGTTCACCGTGGACGCCGACTGCATCCCGCGCTACGTGGAGGCCGTCGGTCACGACCGCGTCGCGCTGCTGCCGTTCGGCGCCCAGCCGCGCATCCACAACCCGGTCGCGGTGCCGGGCGGGCGCAAGCACGAGGTCGCGTTCGCCGGGACGTACCACGCGAAGAAGTACCCCGAGCGTGCCGCGCAGATGGACACGATCCTCGGTCCGGCGCGCGAGTTCGACCTGCACATCTACAGCCGGATCTCCGACGACCCGGACTTCGCGTTCCCGCCGCAGTACGCCGACCACATCGTCGGCTCGCTCCCGTACGAGCGGATGCTCGCGGCCTACAAGGCGTACAAGATCTTCCTGAACGTCAACTCGGTGACCGAGTCGCCGACGATGTGCGCCCGCCGGGTGTTCGAGCTGTCCGCGTGCGCCACGCCGGTCGTGTCGGGGCACTCCCGCGCGCTGGAGAACGTCTTCGGCGACCTCGTACGGCTCTCCTCCGCGCCCCGGCAGACCACCGAGGCGCTGGTCGAGCTGATGAAGGACGCCGACCTGCGCGACCGCGTCGGTCACCTGGCCATGCGGGAGGTCTTCGCCAAGCACCTGTACGGCCACCGGGCCGAGACCGTGCTGACCGCCGCCGGGGTGTCCGCGCCCCGCCGCGAACGCTCCATCTCGGTGATCCTGCCGACCAACCGGCCCGACCAGATCGACCACGCCATCGCCCAGGTCGCCGCGCAGGACCACCGGCCGCTCCAGCTCGTCCTCGTGCTGCACGGCATCCCGGCGGACGGCGTGGAGGCGCGGGCGCGGGCCGCCGGGCTGGAGAACGTAGTCGTCCTGTCCGCCGACTCCTCGCTGACGCTCGGCGCGATCCTCAATCTCGGCATCGACGCCGCCGACGGCGCGTACCTGGCCAAGATGGACGACGACAACCTCTACGGACGTCACTACCTGAGCGACCTGGCGTACGCCTTCGACTACACGACGGCGGGCCTGGTCGGGAAGGGCGCGCACTACTGCGAGATGCGCACGCACGGCGTCACGCTGCTGCGCTTCCCGCACCTGGAGCACACCGAGGCCGAACTCATCCAGGGCGGCACGATCCTGGCCGACGGCGACGCGATGCGGAAGCTGCGCTTCTCCGACCTGCCGCGCGCGGTCGACAGCGACCTGTTGCGGCGTGCGCAGGCCGAGGATGTCGGGATCTACTCCGGTGACCGCTTCAACTTCGTGTCCGTGCGCGGCGACCGTGAGGCGCACACCTGGAAGGTGAGCGACGCGGAGCTGATGCGGCACGGCCGCGTGGCGTTCCACGGTCCGGCCGGGGAGAACGTGCTGTTCTGATGCTCGACACCGCCTCCGAGCCGGTCACCGAGCGGCGCGGGACGTCCTCGTGGCGTCCCGCGGTCGTCCTCGGCGCCGTCCTGACGCTGCTCTACGCCGTGCTGCTGCTGTGCGACCTGTCCGTGCCGCAGCCGGTCGACCACAGCCGCTACATGGACGCGGCCCGGTCGTTCCCGTCCCGGCCGAAGGACCCGATCTTCGACCACCAGTACCTGCGCATCGGCCTGACCGGGCCGACGGCGCTGGTCATGAAGGTGTTCGGGTACTCCGAAGTGACCTACCACGCGTTCCCCGTGGCGGCGGCGCTGCTGCTGTTCGCCTCGGTGTACGCGATCGGCTGCATGCTGTTCGGGCGTCTCGTCGGCGTCCTCTCGGCGGGCGTGCTCGGCTGCGTGGGGATCGTCGTCGTGGCGGGCACCGAGCTGCTGCCGGACCTGCCCGCGACGGCGCTGTTCACGGCGGCCGTGGCACTGACGATCGCGGTGCGCGAGGGACTGCTGCCGTGGCGGCGGCTCTGGCTCGTCGTCATCGGCGCGCTGATGGGGTGGAGCTACCTCACGCGCGAATTCATCGTGTTCGTCTGGCCGCTGGTGCCCGCGCTGCTGTGGCGGCGGATCGGGCGGTGGGAGTGGCTGTGGGGGCTCGTGCCGGTGGCCCTCACCGGGATCGGCGAGACCGCGCTCAACGCCCACCTGTACGGCGACCCGCTCGCCCGGTTGCACGCGGGGTCGGGCCTCGGCGACCTGCCCTCGCGCCCGGAGGTCGCCAGGACGTTCCACAACCTGCCGCTGTGGGTGTACCTGTGGCGGCTCCCCCAGCAGCTCGGCCACCTGGCCGAGGCGCCCGGAATGCTGCTGCTGCTCGCGCTGACGCTCGCCGCCGGGATGTACGTCGTCGTCCGCCTGGTGCGCCGCACCTCGACGCTGCCCGAACGCCGGGTGGGGGTGTTCGCGCTGTGGCTGATGCTGCTGTGGGTGCCGCTCACGCTGGAGGGCGGGGTGCTGAACCCCGCGCACCCGAAGCTGCGGCTGCAACTGCTGCGCTACTGGTATCCGATCTTCCCGGCATTCGTGCTGGGCGGCGTCGCCGCGCTGTGGGTCGCCGTCCGCGCGCTGCGGCCGGCCGGCCGGCGGGGTGCGCTCGCGGCCGGCGCGGTCGTCTCGTGCGTCGCGGTGGCCACGGCCGCGTTCGCCGTCGTCGGCCGGCCCGGCATGCCGGGCTGGGCCGGGTCGGACCGGGTCCGCTCGGACGCGCTGCCGGAGTTCCGCTCCTGGCTGGCCCGATCGCAGGCGCGGACGGTGTGGGTGGACGCCAAGCTCTTCCGGATCCTGCCGATCTACTTCGTGACCTCGACGGGGCACCGGGTCTGGCGCGGGCACATGCGTCCGATGACCGCCTCGGCCCGGCCGCCGTCGGGCGACTACGTGGTCGTCTACAGCGTCGGCAGCGACGCCTGCCCGCGCTGCGGCGACGCCGCGCGCGCCGTCCTGCCGACGGTGCCGCCGGCCTGGCGGCCGGTCATGACCAGCCACGACCGCCTCCTGCACGTGTGGCAGGTGGCCTGAGGCGCGGTCACACCGGCGGGCGGCAGCGGATCGCGGTGACCTCGCCGCGCAGCACGCACTCGCCGGAGGCGTACGGGACCAGCAGCGTGTGACCGGCGCGCACGTCGACCGGTTCGGCGTGCGCGGACTCCAGCGTGCCCGCGCCCTCGACGACCACGACGACCGAGAAGGCCGGGTCCAGCACGCCGACCGGGTCGGGCCGCAGGCGCTCGGCGGCGAAGAAGGCGTCCGCGGCCTCGGGGAACAGCCGGTCGACGCCGGGGCGCACGCCGCGGCCGGCGCGGCGGGTCCGGCGCAGGTCCTCGATCCGGCCGGTGTCCCAGGAGGCGCGGTCGACGCAGCCCAGCGCCTGGTCGAACCCGAGCCCGAGGTGACCCGCCTCGGGCTCGATGTCGTAGCCCTCCCACTCCAGCAGGAGCGAGAAGTCGGTCGGCTCCTGGACCTCGACGAGCAGGATGCCCTCGCCGATCGCGTGCGGCACGCCCGCCGGGCAGACGACGGCGTCGCCGGGCCGTACGGGGACGCGGTTCGTCGCGGCCAGCATCTCGGCCACCCGCTGCCCACCGACCCAGCCCGCGAGTTCCTCCGGGGCCACGTCCCGCGCGAACCCGAGGTGGACGGCGGCGTCCGGCGCCGCGTCGACGATGATCCACGCCTCCGTCTTGCCGTACGGCGAGGCCAGGTGCGTGCGCGCGAACGCGCGGTCCGGGTGGACGTGCAGCGGCAGCCGCTCGCCCGCGTCGAGGAGCTTGACCAGGATCGCCGGATCGGCCCCGTGCGCGGCGACGTGCTCCGGGCCGAGCCACCGCTCGGGGTCCGCGGCGATCGCCTCGGCGAGGGATCGCCCGTCCGGCAGCGTGCTCAGGCCGGCGGGCGCCGCGCCGGCGCGCGCGGTGACCGACCCGATCCAGTCCTCCGGGTGGTACGGGTCGGCCTTCGGCGGGTCGCCGCGGAAGCGGTCGATGCGCCCGGCGCCCCGGTAGAACGAACGCGGCATGTTGCCAGAAAGCGTGATAGGTCGCACGGGTCCCATCCTCCTATGCCCTCACGATCAAGGTTGGTCCAGCCTTTCCCGCCCGTTTCCCCGGCTGCCGCGCGTCGTTGCCGGGCACCTGAGAGCACTGACACGCCCCACCGAGTCGATTTCTGAGGCAGGCTGCCATGACCGGCATCAACCGGCGAAGATTCATGCGACTGGCGGGCGGCACCGCCGCGGCGTCCGCGCTCTCCACCAGCATCGCCCGCGCCGCCGAGATCCCCGCGAACCGCCGTACCGGCACGCTGCGCGACGTCGAGCACATCGTCGTCCTCATGCAGGAGAACCGCTCCTTCGACCACTACTTCGGCACGCTCCGCGGCGTACGCGGCTTCGGCGACCCGCACCCGGTGACCCTGCCGAGCGGCAGGCCGGTCTGGTACCAGTCCGACGGGACGCGCGACGTGCTGCCCTTCCGCCCCGAGGTCGACGACCTCGGCATGGTGTTCCTGCAGGACCTGGACC
This sequence comes from Actinoallomurus iriomotensis, assembly GCF_030269445.1. Taxonomy (GTDB): domain Bacteria; phylum Actinomycetota; class Actinomycetes; order Streptosporangiales; family Streptosporangiaceae; genus Actinoallomurus; species Actinoallomurus iriomotensis. Next base: position 58,313 of record NZ_BSTJ01000005.1, on the reverse strand, counting down.
ACAGCTGGAACGGCGGGCACGCCGCGCTGAACCAGGGCCGCTACGACCGGTGGATCCCGGCCAAGACCGCCACGACGATGGCGTACTTCACGCGCGAGGACATCCCGTTCCACTACGCGCTGGCGGACGCGTTCACGATCTGCGACGCCTACCACTGCTCGCTGCTCGGGCCGACCGACCCGAACCGCTACTACATGTGGAGCGGCTACACCGGCAACGACGGCAGGGGCGGCGGACCGGTCCTGGGCAACGACGAGCTGGGCTACTCCTGGACGACCTATCCCGAGCGGCTCGAACAGGCCGGGATCTCCTGGAAGATCTACCAGGACGCCGGCGACGGCCTCGACGCCGCGGGCTCGTGGGGCTGGACCCAGGACGCCTACATCGGCAACTACGGCGACAACTCGCTGCTCTACTTCGACCAGTACCGCGGCGCGAAGCCGGGCGACCCGCTGTACGACAAGGCCCGCACCGGCACGAACGCCAAGGGCGGCCAGGACCTCTTCGAGATCCTCAAGGCCGACGTGACGAACGGGAGGCTCCCGCAGATCTCCTGGATCGTCGCGCCCGAGGCGTTCACCGAGCACCCGAACTGGCCGGCCAACTACGGCGCCTGGTACCTGTCGCGGATCCTCGACACGCTGACCACCGACCCCGAGGTGTGGAGCCGGACCGCGCTGTTCATCTGCTACGACGAGAACGACGGCTTCTTCGACCACGTCGTGCCCCCGTACGCCCCCGCGGACCCGGCCCGCTCGACCGTGGACCTCACCGGGGAGCGGTACGAACCGCCGGCCGGAGGCGGCGACGCCGCCGGGCCGTACGGCCTGGGCCAGCGGGTGCCGATGTTCGTCGTGTCGCCGTGGAGCAAGGGCGGCTGGGTCGACTCGGAGGTGTTCGACCACACGTCGATCATCCGGTTCATGGAGCGGCGCTTCGGTGTGCGCGAGCCGAACATCTCGCCCTGGCGGCGTGCGGTGTGCGGCGACCTGACCTCGGCGTTCGACTTCGGGCGTACCGCCACGCGGGTGCCCCGGCTACCCGACACCAGCCGCTACACGCCGCCGGACCGCGACCGGCACGACGACTACGTGCCCAAGCTCCCGGCGAAGCCGGCGCTGCCGAGACAGGAGCCCGGCCTGCGTCCCGCCCGGCCGCTGCCGTACGACCTGGCCGCCGACGGCCGCGTCGTCTCCGGCGGCCTGCGGATCGACTTCGCCAGCCGCGGCGCGACCGGAGCGAGCTTCCACGTGACGTCGGCGACGCACGCGGACGGGCCGTGGACCTTCACCGCCGGGGCCGGCCGGCGGCTGTCCGGCGAGTGGGCGCCGGGCGCGTACGACGTCACCGTGCACGGCCCGAACGGGTTCCTGCGACGGCTGCGCGGACCCGGCACGGCGGGCCCGGAGGTGTCCGCGCGCCACGACGGCGCGGGCGAGCGGGTGCGGCTCGTGCTGACGAACGGCGGGAACACGATCGTCCGGCTGACGGTCGAGGACGCCGGCGGGCACGCGTCGGAGTACCGGATCCGCCCCGGCGGCAGCGCGACGCACGACGCGCGGACACGCGTCAGCCACGGCTGGTACGACCTGACGGTCACCTCCGACCAGGACCGGACGTTCCTGCGCCGCCTGGCCGGTCACGTGGAGACGGGCCGCCCCAGCACGAGCGACCCGGCCCTCGGCGCGCGCTGAGGCATCGGTGAGCGGCACCGTCCCGGTCGCGGGGCGGTGCCGTCGTCTCAGGGCTTGGTCTCAGGGCTTGCGGCCGACGGCGGCGACGGCGAGCCGCAGCACGGGGTGTTCCTCCGCGGAGTCCTCGGTGCCGTTGGGGCGCCAGTCGGGGACGCGCACCAGCCCCGGCTCGACCAGCTCAAGGCCGTGGAGGAACCCGCGGACCTGGTCGGGGGTGCGGAAGAAGCCACGGCCGATGCCCTGGCGCATCGCGGTCTCGGCGGCCTTCTCACCGGGCGTGCCGGCCTCGACCAGGTGGTGGAGGAACACGTGGCTGCCGGACGGGAGCGCGGCGATCAGGCGGGCGATGAGGCCGGCCGGGTCCTCCTCGTCGCTGACGTAGTGGACGATGCCGCAGAGCAGCAGCCCGACGGGCCGGTCGAAGTCGATCTCGACGCGCACCTCGGGCGCCTCCAGCAGCCGCTCGGGCTCGCGCAGATCCCGGTCGACCACGGCCACGCCGGAGCTGCCGGCCAGCAGCGCGCGGGCGTGCGCCAGCACGATCGGGTCGTTGTCGACGTAGATCACGCGGGTCTCCGGGGCGATGCTCCGGGCGACCTCGTGCACGTTCCCGGCGGTGGGCAGCCCGGAGCCGATGTCGACCAACTGGCGGATGCCGGCCTCGCCGACCATGTAGCGGATCGCCCGGCCCAGCACCATCCGCTGGGCGCGCACGCCCAGGTGGACCTCGGGCAGGGCCTTCTTGATCCTGTCGCCGACCTCGCGGTCCGGGGTGAAGTTGTCCTTTCCGCCGAGGAGGTAGTCATAGACCCGGGCGATGCTCGGCCGGGTGATGTCGACCCCCTGTGGCACTCGCCCTTCGGCAGGAGTCGTCCCCCCGCCGTCCCCGACACCCGTCACCACACGCCCTCCTCCGAAATGTCGTAAAGATCATGAATTGCGCCAGCCTAGTCGCCGGAGCCGGCTCGTGCCGCTCCACGACCGGGTCCGGTAATGTTGCGGTCTCCGGCGACCGAGGAGGTGAGCCCCATTACCGCCATCACAGGCCGGGCGCTCTCTTCTTCGTCGACTCGCCTCGGATAGGTGACACGAGGGCGCCCTCAGCATCGAAAGGCGTTCTCATGACCTCACCCCTGTCCCCCGCCTCCGTCGTCACCAGGCTGCGCGCCGCCGGCTGCGTCTTCGCCGAGGACGAGGCGCGGCTGCTCGTCTCCGCCGCCCGCACGCCGGATCACCTCACCGCCATGGTGGAACGCCGGGCCTCCGGGCTGCCGCTCGAGCACGTACTCGGCTGGGCGGAGTTCTGCGGCCTGCGCGTCGCCGTCGACGCCGGGGTCTTCGTGCCCCGCCGCCGCACCGAGTTCCTCGTCCGCCGGGCCGTCGCGCTGGCGAGCGAGGTGTCCCGGCCGCTCGTCGTGGTGGACCTGTGCTGCGGCTCGGGCGCGGTGGGCCTCGCGCTGGCGACGGAGCTGGCACCGGTCGAACTGCACGCCGCCGACGTCGATCCGGCCGCGGTGCGCTGCGCCCGGCGCAACCTCGCGGGCACGGGCCACGTCCACGAGGGCGACCTGTACGAGCCGCTGCCCGCCGAGCTGCGAGGGCGCGTCGGCGTCCTGGCCGCGAACGTCCCGTACGTGCCCACCGGGGAGGTGGCGCTGCTGCCCGCGGAGGCACGCGAGCACGAGGCGCGGGTCGCCCTCGACGGCGGCGCCGACGGCCTCGACCTCGTACGGCGCGCGGCGGCCGAGGCGCCCGCCTGGCTCATCCCCGGCGGCCACCTGCTGGTGGAGACGAGCGAACGCCAGGCGCCGCTCGCGGCCGCGGCCTTCCACGACGCCGGGCTGCTCCCCCGCGTGGTCACCTCGGAGGAGGAGCACGCCACCGTCGTCACCGGCACCCGCCCGTCCTGAACACCTCACGCGGCCCGGACGGGCGTCAGCGGGCCGCCTCCTCGGCCGGTTCGCCGGCGAAGTGGCGGCGGCACCCGAGGCTGCAGAACCCGTGGGTCGTGCCGTCGTGTTCCAGGGTGGCCACCATGTCGCGGGCGACCATGCCGCACACCGGGTCGATGAGCGCCGTCTCTCCGACGACCCGGCCGAACACCCCGTATCCGCCCTCCGGCACGCCGACGACCTGGACCTCGCCGACCGGCTCGCGGTGGCACCGCTCAGGTTCGGGATCCGCCGGCGCGAGCGCCCGGGTGATGCTCGCGATGAAGAACGGACTCAAAGGCTTGCGCCAGGAACCCGGTACGTACACGCGTGCCACGTGGCGCGGCGGCTCGGCCGGTCCCAGCGCACGCCCGCCGACGATCCGGGTACCGCGCGGTCACGGATTCACCGTCTCGGCCTCGCGGTGCGGGGCGGGCTCGTGCCGGGGGCGCAGGACGCCGGCCGTGACGGCGGCGGTGACGCAGAACGCCACGGGCAGGAAGAACGTGACGTTGAGCGGCACGAGGCGCGTCAGCGGCCCGATGACCGCCGGGCCGGCGAGCATGCCGAGGTAGCCGAGCCCGGCGACGCGGGAGACGTTGGTGGCGGCGGCGTCCTGATCGGCGTGGCCGGCGGCGCTGAAGAGCTGGGGGACGCAGCCGGACAGCCCGGCCCCGAACACCGCCCAGCCCGCCAGGGCCAGCGAGACCCAGGGCGAGAGCGCCGCGACGGTCAGGCCGAGCGCGGCCACGGCCGCGCCACGGCGGAGCACGGCCGCCGGGCCGATGCGCGCGGTCACCCGGTCGGCGACCAGGCGGCCCGCGGTCATGGCCGCGGAGAAGGCGCCGTACGCGAACGCGGCCGTGGAGGCGGGCGCGTCCAGCACGTTCCGCAGGTGCAGCACGCTCCAGTCGTTCGCGACGCCCTCACACAACATGATCATCAGGGCGAGCGCGGCCAGCGCCCAGATGTGCCGCGGCGTCCGGCGCCGCGGCCGTGCGGGCGCGGCCGTCTCCGGGGCGCGGGGTTCGGCCCGCAGCAGCGCCGGGGCCGCGAGCGCGGTGACGGCCAGGCCGAGGACGGCGACCGCGCCGAGCGACGCCGCCGGGCTCCAGCCCCAGCTCAGCGTGCGGGCGCCGACGAGCGAGGCGAAGACGCCGCCGATCGAGTAGGCGGCGTGGAAGGCGGACATGACGGGCCGCGGGTACTCGCGCTCGACCTGGACGGCGTGCGCGTTCATGGAGACGTCCATGGCGCCGGTGCCGAAGCCGTACACGACCAGCGCCGCGGCGAGCGTCCCGGCATTCGTCGCCAGGCCGGGCAGGACCACGGACGCGGCGGCGAGGCAGGCGCTCAGCGGTACGACCGCACGGGCCCCGAAACGGTCGGTGAGCGGGCCGGAGACCTGCATCCCGGCGAAGGCCCCCGCGCCGAGCACCAGCAGGAGCCAGCCGAGCACGGCGTGGTCGACGCCCACCCGGTGCTCGACGCTGGGGATGTGGACCACCCACACGCCCATCAGGAAGCCGTTCAGGACGAAGTAGGCGAACGTGGCCAGCCGGCCGGCTCGCAGCGATCTCTCCATGCTGCGAACATAACGAACAACTTTTTTGTTCGTAAGCCTGTTTTTCGCGCGCTGACTGTGTTCAATGGGTGTCATGACCGGTACGGACCGACTGAGACAGATCACCGAGGCCGTCTGCGAGGCGGGCAGCGTCGGCGTCGCGGAGCTGGCCCGGCTCACCGGCGCCTCGGAGATGACCATCCGGCGCGACCTGGAGGTCCTGGCCGCCCAGGGCGTGCTCCAGCGGTACCGCGGCGGGGCGCGAAGCCTGGTGCTGCGCGGCGAGGGGCCGCCCTTCGCGCTGCGGTCCCAGGAGGGCCTGGAGGCCAAGCGGCGCATCGCCGCCGAGGCCGCCGCGCTCATCGCCGACGGCGAGTCCGTCGTCCTGGACAGCGGAACCACCTGCCTGGAGGTGGCGCGGGCCCTCGAAGGACGGCGCGTGACCGTGATGCCACTGTCCCTGCACGCGGTCAACGTCCTGAGCGGCGCCCCCGAGGTGACGCTGCTGGTGCCCGGCGGCCGGCCCCGGCCGGCCGAGCTGGCGCTGGCCGGACCGCTGACCGAGGCGTCACTGGCCGCCCTGCGCTTCGACACGGCGGTCATCGGCTGCTGCGGCCTGAACGCCGCCAACGGCCTGACCGCCTACGACCTCGACGACGCCGCGGTCAAGCGCGCCGCGATCGCCTCGTCCCGCCGTGTCATCGCGGTGACCGAGGCCGCCAAGCTGACCCGTACCGCCCTGGCCCACGTCGCCCCGGTCTCCGCCCTGCACGCGGTCGTCACCGACACCGCGGCCCCGGACGAGGAGACCGCCCGCCTGACCGCGGCCGGCACCGTCGTACACCGAGCCTGACCCCGGCCGAGGACAGCACCGCGACGGCCACCGCCGCACGCGGGCCCGTGCGGGCCCCAGGGCACCGCAGGAGGTAGCCCCGAGTACGGCGCCAACGCTCACGTCTCGCCGTACCGCCGGGGACGGCCTCCCCGGGCGGGCACCACCCGTCACCGCACGTGGGCTCGTACCGGCCGGCAGGGCACCGAGACGGGCGTCGCCGGGCCCCGGATCCGGCCGTGCCGGCCTCTTCAGCGGGTCGCGAGCCACTCGTCGAAGGTGGTCGGGGCGATGTGGGCGTCCTCGCCGGGCAGGAGCGCGTTGCCGGCCATGTCCGGGCCGAACAGGCCCGTCCACGTCGGCACGAGCTTCACCGTGCGGCCGCGCGCCTGGTGGGTGCGCCGGGCCATGTCCACCAGGTCCTGCGGCTCGGGTCCCGCGACGTCGGGATGGCGCCCCTGCGGCGTGCCGGTGGCGACCTCGGCGAGGATGGCGGCGACGTCCTCGGGCGCGACCGGCTGGATGAGCAGCGGCGCGATCGTGGCCACGCCGTCCCGCTCGGTCCAGCTCGCCACCGTCGCGGCGAAGTCGTGGAACTGTGTGGCCGGGACGATCGTCCACGGCACCGGACCCGCGGCGACCAGGCGCTCCTGCTCTCGCTTGCCGGCGTAGTGCGCGTTGCCCTCGACCCGGTGGATCCCGGCGATCGACAGCAGCACGTGGTGGCGGGCCCCGGCGCGTTCCTCGGCGGCGAGCAGGTTCCGCGTGGCGGTGCGGAAGAAGTCCACCGTCGCCTCAGGGTCGGCCGACGTGGCGTTCGTCGCGTCGACGACGGCCTCGACACCGGCCAGGGCCGCGTCGAGGCCCGTACCGGTCACCAGGTCGACGCCGAGTGAGCGGCTGACGCGGACGACGTCGTGGCCGGCCCGCTGGAGCGCGGCGACGGTGAGCGCTCCGATGTTGCCGGTCGCACCGGCGACGGCGATTCGCATGATGATCTCTCCTCGTCTCTCAGTCCGAGACCTGACGCTATCTCGGACTAAAAAGATCCGCAATATCTCCGATAAGCTCAGGATCATGAAGTTGCCCGTGAGCACCGAATGGCTTCTGCACTGCGCCACGACGCTGGCCCAGCTCGACCCGGGCACCACCGCGTCGGCGGCCCAGCTCGCGCAGTACTACGACCTGCCGGCGGCCTATCTGGCCAAGCAACTCCAGGCGCTGGTCAGGAGCGGCGCGCTGGCGGCGACGACGGGCCCCCGAGGCGGGTTCCGGCTGGCCCGCCCCGCCTCCGAGATCACGCTTCTGGACATCGTCGAGGCGGTCGACGGCGCCGCCTCGCCGTACGAGTGCCGGGAGATCCGCCAACAGGGACGCGGGGCGCTGTCTCCCGAGGAGTGCCGGAACACCTGCGTCCTCGCCGAGAAGATGGCGGACGCGCATGAGGCCTGGCGGCGCAGCCTCGCCGCGACCTCGCTCGCCGACGTCCTCGCCACCCTGCCCCCGTCCGCCCCCGAACGCACCCGCCGGCGCATGGCAGGCGCCACATAGCCTCAGCAGCGAGGCCATCGACTACGTGGCTGCATGATCACCACCGTCACGCTCGGAGGAACGCGCATCCTTCCGCGAAAACGTCGGTGGAGCGCCCGCGAACTGGGTAGTGGTCCAGTTCAGAGGTCTGATCATGAGCGAACTACCAAGGCGCATACCGGCGATGATGGCCGCGCTCCGGCCCGCGCTCCCCCACGACGACGACAACTGGGCGTTCGAGCTGAAGTGGGACGGAGTACGCGCCGTCGCCTACGTACGCACGGACGGGCTGGAGCTGATCTCCCGCAACGACAAGGACATGGCCCGGTCCTACCCCGAGCTCCGGGCGCTCACGGGGATGGTCCACGAGCCGGTGGTGCTGGACGGCGAGATCGTCGCGCTGCGCGACGGGCGTCCCGACTTCGGCCTGCTGCAGTCCCGGATGCACGTCCAACGACCGACCGACCGGCTGGTCCGCTCCACACCGGTCGCCTACTACGTCTTCGACCTGCTCCACCACGGCGACCGGTCGCTCCTGGCCGAGCCCTACACGACCCGCCGCCGGGCGCTGGAGGAGCTCGACCTCAACACCGACCCGGTCTTCACACCGCCGTGGTGGCAGGGAGGCGGCGAGGCCGTCCTGGCCGCCAGCATCGAGCAGGGCCTGGAAGGGGTCGTCGCCAAGCCCCTGACCTCCCGCTACCTGCCCGGCCGCCGGGGCCCCTGGATCAAGGTCAAGAACGTCCGCCACCAGGAGGTCGTCGTGGCCGGCTGGACACCCGGCGAAGGCCGCCGGGCCGACATGATCGGATCCTTGATCCTCGGCGTCTACGACGACCACGGCCTCAGGTACGTCGGCAACGTCGGCACCGGCTTCACCGAGACGAACCTCCACGAGCTCGCCGATCGCCTGCATCCGCTGGAGCACCCCGACAGCCCCTTCGACACCACCGTGCCGGGTCCGGTGGCCCGTACCGCGCACTGGACCGAACCCGAACTCGTCGGCGAGGTCGCCTTCACCGAGTGGACCGGCGACGGCCACCTACGGCATCCCAGCTGGCGCGGCCTCCGCCCGGACAAGCAACCAGAGCAGGTCACCCGGGAAACGTGAGGGGAGTACGCGGTCGCTAAGCGAGATCTGACACGCGGCGGCGCGCCTTCTCGAGCAGTCCGTCCACGTGTCGCCAAGTGCGGTCGGCGGCGACGGGGTCGTGGTCGGGCAGACTCGGGTCGGTGTAGAAGTGACCGGCGCCGGGATAGGTGTGCACCGAGAGCTCGGCCCCGGCGTGTTCCGCACTGGCCCGGAGGGCGGCCATCTGGTCGGGCGGGGCGAACCGGTCGCCGTCGGCGACGTGAGCCTCGACAGGCGTGCCGGCGGGGATGCCCGGGGGTACGGAGGTGGTCGCGTGGAGAAGGAACGCGCCGGCCGCCGTGGGCCTGTCCGGCCAGAGGGTGCCCACCACGCCCACTCCCATCGAGAACCCGCCGAGCACCGCACTGGGAGGCAGGTCCCGGACGGCGGCGCGAGCGCGCGCCGTGATCGTCTCCCAGCCGATCCGCTCCATGAGCGCGAACCCGTCCTCCAGGGCCGGCACGTCGCCCGCGACCTCGCCGGCGAAGAGGTCGGGTGTGACGACGTGGTGACCGGCGGCGCGCAGGCGCTCAGCCGCGCTCAGCTCCACCGGCCGCAGCCCGAACATCGAATGGAAGAGGACCACCGTGAGGCGTCCCCCCGCACCAATATTCATCGGAACGTTCTACACCCCGCCGCACCGCCGATGCGAGATGATCTTCACCGTCACTCATCGGTGCCTACTGTGAATGGAGCAGGCCATGGCCGGGCCGCTCGACACCGCACATGCCATCACCAAGCTCCCCGTCCAGGATCTCGACCGAGCGCGGCGGTTCTACCGTGACCGCCTCGGCCTTGAGGCTGTCGAGGAGCGCGAGGGCGGTCTCCGCTACGTGTGCGGGACGACCGAGTTCCACCTCTTCCTCTCGTCCGGCTCCGCCTCGGGCACCTCAACGCAGATCGGCTTCGAGGTGGACGATCTCGACCGGGTCGTCGCCGAGCTACGGGCGCGCGGACTGCGGTTCGAGGCGGTCGATGTCCCCCACTTCAACGTCGAGGGCGACATCGTGACCGTCCCCGGCAACTACCCCAGCAAGGGAAGCGGCGAGCGCGGCGCGTTCTTCCGCGACAGCGAGGGGAACCTGCTGGCGCTCGGGCAGGCGACCCCCCGACCGTCCCGCCGTCCGCGAGCGGCCTCTGGAATGATCCCGGTCATGAGCGAGAGCCCGCGTCCGCGACCCGCGGAACCTGACGACTACGATCGCATCGTCGGGGTGGTGGACGACTGGTGGGGCCGGCCGGTCAGTGCGAGCCTGCCCCGGCTGTTCCTGGACCACTTCCACCGCACCAGCCTGGTGGCCGAAGACGGCGACGGGCTGGCCGGGTTCCTCATCGGACTGCTGTCTCCCTCGCTGCCCGAGTCGGCCTACATCCACTTCGTCGGCGTCGCGCCGCGCGCTCGTCGTGGCGGGCTGGCCCGGGACCTCTACCAGCGGTTCTTCGACCTCGCCGCGGCCGAGGGCCGTACGAAGGTCAAGGCGATCACGTCCCCCGTGAACCAGCGGTCCATCGCCTTCCACACGGCGATGGGCTTCACGGCCACCGGCCCGGTCGCCGACTACGACGGCCCCGCCGTCGACCGCGTCATCTTCCAGCGGGAGCTGCCGCTCCCCTGAGGCGGGCGGCCCTGATCGCCGACCGGGGTCACGCCTCGTCCCTCTCCTCGTAACGCCGCCGGCCCTTCCGGCGGATCTTGATGTCGCGCATGTCGGTCACCGCCACCCGGAGGATCCGGTAGGGGTATCCGTACGCGTCCAGCGCCGCGACGGCCCGCTCGGTGGCCTCCGTCTCGCCGTCCTCGGGACCGGCCGGCACCTGGCAACGGAAGGTGAACGCCGAGAGGCCGCGGTCACCGGTGAAGGTGCCCGCCTCGGTGAAGGCGGCCGCGAAGGCGTCGCCGTCGGTGAGCACATCGGCGTCGTTCAGTTCGCCGAACGTGCCGCGAATCGTCACTCTGAACACGGCCGGTCCTCTCGTACGGCGTAGGCGAGCAGGCGTTCGCCGAGCAGTTCCTCGACGGTGTCGAGGAGTTCGAGCACCGCCGTGGCGATCTCGTCGGGGCCCTGCCCGGCGGTGACGCGCTCGCCGATCTCGGCGAAGACCAGCGCGTGGAACCAGCCGATCTGGGCCGCCACGACACGCGGTCGCGGGTCGTCCGGCGCCGCTCCGGTCTCCGCGGCGAGCACGGCGGCGAGGGCCTCGGTCATCTGCCGGCCCAGCTCGTCCAGCCGGGCGAGCAGGGTGGGCGCGGCCCGCATCATCTGGAAGACGCGGCCGAACCCCTCGGTCAGCCCCAGCTTGCGGTCGCGACGACGCACCTCATCCCGGAGCCGCGCCAGCACCGCCCGCGCGGCGGACTCGCCGGGTGCCCGCTGCCGCACGATGTCGGCGAGCCGCTGCGGTGACGCCTCGTCCGGAGGCAGAACGAGGTCCTCCTTGGCGTCGAAGTAGTTGTAGACGGTGTTGACGGACACGTCCGCCACGGCGGCGACCTCGGTGATCGTGACGTTCTCGAAGCCTCGCTCGACGAACAGGCCGGTGGCCACGTCGGAGATCCGCTGCCGTGTCTGACGCTTCTTCCGCTCTCGCAGCCCCTCTTCCATGAGCAAAACTATAGTCGACTCCAAACTTTCAGCGCACTATAGTTTTTCACGGCCGCCTCCCTCCCGGGTGTGCCGATGACCGCTCGAACTGATTGGCTGGGCGGTCATGGACTACACGCAACTCGGACGGACCGGCCTCAAGGTGAGCCGGCTGGTCCTCGGCACGATGAACTTCGGGCCGCTGACCGACGAACCCGACGCTCACGCGATCATGGACGCGGCGCTCGACGCGGGCGTCAACTTCTTCGACACCGCGAACGTCTACGGCTGGGGCGAGAACAAGGGACGCACCGAGGAGATCATCGGCACCTGGTTCGCCCAGGGCGGCGGCCGGCGTGACAAGACGGTCCTGGCCACGAAGGTCTACGGGAACATGGCCGCGGACGGCGACGCCTGGCCGAACCACGACCGGCTCTCCGCGGTCAACATCCGCCGGGCCGTCGACGCCTCCCTCCGGCGGCTCGGCACCGATCGCATCGACCTCTACCAGTTCCACCACATCGACCGGAACACGCCCTGGGACGAGATCTGGCAGGCGATGGACGTCCTGGTCCAGCAGGGCAAGATCCTCTACGTCGGCTCCTCCAACTTCCCCGGCTGGAACATCGCCCGGGCGAACGAGACGGCGGCGCGGCGCGGCTCGCTCGGGCTCGTCAGCGAGCAGTGTCTGTACAACCCGGCCGAGCGGCGGGCGGAGATGGAGGTCATCCCGGCCGCCGAGGCGTACGGCCTGGGAGTGATCCCCTGGTCCCCGCTGCATGGCGGGCTGCTCGGCGGCGTCCTGCGCAAGGAACAGGAGGGCCGGCGCTCGACGTCCGGGCGCGCGGCCGACGCCCTGGCCGACCCCGACGAGCGGGCGCGGATTCAGGCGTACGAGGACCTGTGCGACAAGCACGACGTAGCGCCCGGAGAGGCCACTCTCGCGTGGCTGCTCACCCGGCCCGCGGTGACCGGGCCGATCGTCGGCCCTCGTACGCGGGAGCAGCTCGACTCGGCGCTGCGGGCGGTGGAGCTGGAACTGCCGCAGGAGTTCCTCGACGGCGTGGACGAGATCTTCCCCGGCCCCGGCCCCTCTCCGGAGGCGTTCGCCTGGTGAGAGAGGGCGAGGGCCGAAGCCCTCGTCCGTAGCGAGCGGTGGATGGCCGACCGGATCCCGGCCGACGTGGCGAGGCGTCGTCCGGGCGTGGGGCGCTGGGACGGGCCCGTCAGAAGGGCGACGTGCCCTGCTCGGGCAGTACCTTCTCCAGAGCACGGATGACCTGGGCGACGTGCCGTCGGGCGGCCTGCTCGGCGGCGGCGGTGTCGCCGGACCGGAGCGCGTCCACGATCTCCACGTGCTCGTCCAGGCTCGCCCGCGGACGCCCCGGCACGGCGGTGGTGAGGTTGTGCCCGAGCCGCAGCTGGGCGGTCAGCAGGTCGGCGATGGCGGTCAGGCGCCGGTTGGCCGAGCCGCGCCAGATGAGCGCGTGGAACTCCCGGTCCAGTTCGGCGTACGTCTCCACCTCGCCGGCCTCCAGCGCGGTCCGCTGGCCCTCGATCAGCTCGTGGAGCCGGTCGAGCAGGCCGGCGGGCCGGGTGCGCGCGATGTGCCGGGCCGCGAGGGCGTCGATCGCCGACCGCAGCTCGTAGATGTCGCGCATGTCGGCGGCGGTCATCTCGGCGACGAAGTACCCCGAATGCTTGCGCGCGACGAGGAACCCCTCGCGTTCGAGGATGGCGAGCGCCGCCTTGACGGGGGTCGGCGAGATGCCGAGCCGCTCGGCGAACGGGCGTACGGTGACGCGCTCGCCGGGCAGCAGCCGGCGTTCGAGCACGGCCTGGCGCACGGCCTCGTACGCGGAGCGGACCAGGCTGTTCAACTCCGGGGGCGCTTCAGCCACCGGTCCCCCAGGCCGGGCGCATCGGCACGAGGCGGTGCCGCGTCCAGGGCTCCAGCTGGTCGGCGTAGTGCCGGTCGCCGGGCAGGCCGGAGGCTCCGCCCGGGATCACCCAGGCGGACCCGTCCAGGTCGGCGAGGTCGAGCACCTGCCGGTACACCGACAGGTTCGTGATGTGGAACGGCGTGCCCTCTCTCCAGCCGTACGCGCCGTTCTGGATGGTCTCGTTGTCACCGCCGATGCCGGCCGGCGGAGGGTCGAGACCGGGCCCGGCGACCGTGTGCAGCGTGTGCCGGGCGGCCGTACGGTGCACCTCGCTCCAGGGCTTCGGGGACTCCGCGTCCCCGCACGCCTGCCGCCAGGCCGCGTCGAGCGCCTCGGTGAGCAGGTCGTCGCCGAGCGAGGCGGCCGGCCACGCGCCGTCCTCCGGGCGCGGCCAGGTGAGCGCGGCGAACCAGCGGCGCAGCAGCACCGGCACTCCGGGCAGACCGGAGTCCATCAACCACGAGCGCGTGCCCGCGCCGAGCTCGCGATCCAGCAGGCGCCGCGCCAGCGCGCGGCGGAAACAGGCGTGCACCAGGCCGACGGTACTCGTGGCGCTGAGGTCCCCACCACCGGCGGCGAGAAGCGCACGGGCCCGCTCGGCCGCCCCGGCGTACGGCCCGCGCCCGGCGAGCAGCTCCGCCCACCGCCGCGCCGCGACCGAGACCGTGTCCCCCTGCCAGCCCACCATGTCATCGACGCCGAGCCGCCCAGGGCCGGAGTTCGCCGACGCGGCGAGTTCGTGGATTCGTTCGGAGCGGTAGCAGTCGTTCATCGAGTGGGACACGAACGGGCGTTCCGTGGCGGTCACGGTGTTGTTCGCGGTCACGATGATGCCCTCGGGCGGGTCCTCGACCCGCGGCATCTCGGTGAACGGCACGCGTCCGCGCCAGGCATGTCGCCGCTCCCAGCCGGGCACCGGGACCTGGGTCGGCGCCAGGCCGTCCCGCGCGGGCAGTTCGCCGCGCAGCAGGTAGCCGATGTGCCCGCCGGTGTCGGCGGCCACCAGGTTGTTCAGCGGGTCGACCCAGCCCTCCTGACCGTCCAGCAGCGTGCGCACGTCGGCGGCCACCAGCATCCGCCGGAGCACGCCGAACTGGGCGCACGGCCGGTCCGTCGCGGTCCAGCGCAGCGAGAGCGCGGCGCCGCTCGCCGGGTCGCCGTGCACGACGGGGCCGTTCGGCGTCACGCGGCACGGCTCGACGTGGTCCTCGCCGCCCCGTACGGCGATCCGCTCCTCGCGGGCCGGCGCGGGTTCCCAGCCGGTCGCCGTGCGCACCTCCGTACCCTCACGGCGGAAGTGCTCGACGTAGAGGTCCTGCGCGTCGCCGGCGGCGTTGGTGATCGCCCAGCCGACCCGGCCGTTGTGCCCGAAGTGCGGGAAGCCGGGCAGGCCGGGGAAGGTGGCGCCCGACACGGTGAACTCCGGGCAGCGCACGTGCGCCTGCCAGTAGGCGTTCGGCGTGTCGAGGGCGCGATGGGAGTCGTTGACCAGCAGCGGCCGGCCCGTCCTCGTACGCCCGGCGCCGATCGCCCACGCGTTGGACCCCCCTTCGGCCTCCGCCAGGAAGCCGAGGTGCGCGGCGGCGCTCTCGACGTCCTCGCGGGCACGCTCGGCCAGTGCCACCCGCGGGTCCTCGCGCGGGATACGGCCCAGCGGCGGCACCGTCACCCGCATGCCGGGCAGCGGCCGGGGGTCGAGGACGTCGGCCGCCCGGCGTCCCGCACGCGCGCGCAGTACGGCGCGGGCGACCTTGTACTGCCAGACGCCCATCAGCACGTGGCGGATCTTGAACGCCAGCACCGAGTCGCGGGGCGTCCACTCCTCCCACGCGATCCCGGCGATCGCGTACTCCGGCGGCGGCCCGGACGCGCGGACGCACGCGTTGACCCCGTCCGCGTACCGCTCGAACGTCGCGGCGGTGACCGGGTCCATGGCGGTCAGGTCCCGTTCCGCCGCGTCGGTCAGCCGGAGGCGCCGGGCCAGCCGGTCGGCCGGCAGCGCCGCCGCCCCCACCACCTCGGCCCACCGCCCGCGCGCCCGCCTCCGGTCGTACTCCAGCTGCCACAGGCGGTCCTCCGCCGCCGCCCAGCCCAGACCGAACCAGGCGAGCGGCTCGGACTCCGCGTCGATCGAGGGGATCCCGTACGCGTCCCGGGAGATCGTGAGGCCGTCCGGAAGGCTCACGCCGCACCGGCCCGCGACGACTCGGCGTAGTGGCAGGCCGCCTTGCGCTCCGTGCCGGGCAGTGCGCGCAGCGGCGGGTCGTCGGTGCGGCACAGCCCGGTGGCGAGCGGGCAGCGCGGCGCGAACGCGCAGCCGCGGCCCCGGCTCAGCGCGCCCGGCGTCTCCCCCGCGACCGCGACCGGCGCCGGGTCCCGGTCCCGTACGCGCGGGCGCGGGGCGGCGGCGAGCAGCAGCCGTGTGTACGGGTGGCGCGGGTCGGCGAACAGCTCGCCGGCCGGTCCCTCCTCGACGATCCGGCCGAGGTACATCACCGCGACCCGCTGGGCCAGGTGGCGTACGAGCGCCAGGTCGTGGCTGATGAACAGGTACGTGATGCCGCGCTCGTCCTGCAACCGCCGCAGCAGGTTCACCACCTGGGCCTGGACCGACACGTCGAGCGCGGACACCGGCTCGTCGCAGACGACGAAGGCCGGGTCGAGCGCGATGGCGCGGGCGATCGCCACCCGCTGACGCTGGCCGCCGGACAGCTCGTGCGGGTACCGGCTCGCGAGCGCCGGGTCGAGGCTCACCGTCGCCAGCAGCTCGCGCACCCGGGCCGGGACGTCGCCGCCGGCGTGGTGCACCCGCAGCGGCTCGGCGACGATCCGCTCGACGGTCATCCGGGCGTTGAGCGCGTCGTAGGGGTCCTGGAAGACCGGCTGCATCGTGCGGCGCAGCGCACGCAGGTCACGCCGGCCCAGCGCGTGCACCTCCTGGCCGGCCACGGTGACCCGGCCGGCGTCGGGACGTTCGAGCGCGAGCAGCAGCCGGCCGGTCGTGGACTTGCCGCAGCCGGACTCGCCGACGAGCGCCAGCGTGGTGCCGCGCTCGACGCGCAGGTCGACGCCGTCCACCGCGGCGAGCGTGCCGCGTCCGCGTACGGGATAGTGCTTGACCAGGCCCTCGGCCACCACGAGATGATCGGTCACTGGTGCGCCCTCCTCGGTGCGGGCCTTCTGACGCGTTCCCTCATGACGCCGCCTCCGTGAGCTCGTGCGGATGCCAGCAGGCGACGCTGCCGCCCGTCTCGTCCGGGGTCAGGTCCGGCGGGGTCAGGCACCGGTCGGTGGCCCGCGCGCAGCGGGGACGGAACGGGCAGCCCTCGATGCGCTCGCCTGCCGCCGGCACCTGACCGGGGATGGTCGGCAGCTCGCCCGCGACCGGGCGGTCGGGGTCGGGCACGGACCGCAGCAGCGCCGCGGTGTACGGGTGGCGCGGAGCGTCGAGCACGGCGCGGACCGGGCCGGTCTCGACGATCCGGCCCGCGTACATCACCGCGACCCGGTCGGCGATCTCGGCGACCACGCCCATGTCATGGGTGATGAACAGCAGGACCGTGTCGCGGGCGCGCTCGCGCAGCAGCGCGAGCACCTGGGCCTGCACGGTCACGTCCAGCGCGGTGGTGGGCTCGTCGGCGATGAGCAGGTCCGGGCGGCCGGCCAGCGCGATGGAGATCATCACCCGCTGGCGCATCCCGCCGGACAGCTGGTGCGGCATCTGCCGCGCCCGCGCGGCGGCGTCGGGGATGCCCACCGACTCCATCAGCTCGACCGCCCGCCGGCGCCGCGCCGACCGGCTCATCCGCGTGTGGATGGCCAGCACCTCGGCGATCTGGGCGCCGACCGGCGTGGTGGGGTTGAGCGAGCTCATCGGGTCCTGGAACACCATGCCCGCGCGGGCACCGCGGATCCGCCGCAGCGCGCGCTCGTCCCGGCCGACCAGCTCGGTGCCGTCCAGCACCGCCGAGCCGGTCGCGCTCGCTCCCGGGGGCAACAGGCCCAGCAGCGCGAGCGCGGTGAGGCTCTTGCCGCAGCCGGACTCCCCCACGAGCGCGACCGTCTCGCCGCGCTCGGCGCTCAGGTCGACGCCGCGTACGGCCTCGTGCCCGGAGCCGAAGCCGATCCGCAGGTCGCGGATCCTCAAGAACGTCGCGGGCTCAGTCATGGGCGGGCCGATCGAGCCGGTCGAGGGTGACCGTGCGCCCGCCGTGCTGGGCCCGGTGGTGCGCGGCCAGGTCCCGTACGGTCGGGGTGCACAGCTCGGCGTCGGCGACGACCGGCGCGAGCAGCTCCTCCAGGGCCGCGACGCGTGCGGGACGGCCGGACAGCCACGGATGCACGGTGATCATGCAGAGCGTGCCGTGTCTCTTGGCGGCGGCGATCTCGGCGGCCCAGGCGTCGCGCACCGGGCCGGTCGGCGTCGGCGGGCGCGGGTCGCCGCCCACGTAGCGGTAGTACGGCGCGTCGTCGGTGGCCCAGTCGACGGGCACCTCCACGACGCCGTCCACCTCGTACGGGCGGTCGTCGCCCATCAGCGAGCTGTCGTAGCCGATGCCCAGCGCCCGCAGGACCGGGAAGACGCCGCCGGTCATGTCCCAGCTCGGCGACCGGTAGCCGACCGGGCGTTCGCCGGAGACCTCCTCCAGCGTGCGGATCGCCCGGTCGAGGGTGGCGTGCAGTTCGTCGCCGGTCAGGCTCGTCGGCGGCTCGTGGCACCAGCCGTGCAGCGCGAGTTCGTGTCCCCGCCGGTGGACCTCGGCGACCTGCTCGGGATAGGTCGCGGCGATCCAGCCGGGCACGAACACCGTCGCCCGCAGGCCCAGGCCGTCCATCATCGACAGCAGGTTCGCCACGCCCCGGCGCGGACCGTACCGGCGCTGTTCGAGCTCGCCGACGGCGTCGTCGCGCCGGTCCCGGCTCCGCCACAGGTACGGCGACTCACCGTCGAAGTCCAGCGTGAAGCACACGGCGGCCCGCGCGCCGCCCGGCCATGGGTAGGTCATGTCGCACTCCCGTCTTGCCTCGCCGCCGGGGCGAAGTCGCCGGCGGTACGGCCGCCGTCCACGTCGAGGGTGGTGCCGGTGACGAACGAGGCCGCGCCGGAGCACAGCCACAGGATCGCCGCGGGCGCGTCGTGTGGTCCGGAGGTACGGCCCAGCGGGATGCCCGCCCGCATCTTCGCGACGTGGTCGGCGGGCAGCTCGCTCACCTCGCTGCCCGGCGCGAAGCCGGGGCCGACGGCGACGACCCGGATGCCCGCCTCGCCCGCCTCCAGGGCGAGCGAGCGGGTGAGCATCTCCAGCGCGGCCTTGCTCGCGGCGTAGACCCCGCCGGTACGGGTCGGGCGCTTCGCCGCGCCGGAGGTGAGGTTGACGACGCAGCCGCGCACGCCCGCACGGGTCATGGTGCCGATCACGTGCTGGGCGAGCTGGTAAGGCGCGATCACGTTGACGTCGAGGATCCGCTCGACCGCGGCCCGGTCGGTCGTCGCCAGCGGCGTACGGGGGTAGACGCCGGCGTTGTTGATCAGGATGTCGGCCGTTCGCCAGCGCTCGTCCAGGGCCGCGATCAGCGCGGCGACGCCGTCCGCCCTGCTCAGGTCCGCGACCGCGGTGTGCGCGCCGAGGGCCTCGCCGAGCTCGGCGAGGGGTTCGGCCCGCGCGTCGGACAGCAGCAGCTCGGCGCCCTGGGCGTGGAAGGCCTCGGCGGTCCACCGGCCGATCACTCCCGCCGCCCCGGTGATGAGCACACGCTTGCCGGCGAACTCACGGCCGTAGTCGGGAATCATGAGGCCTCCTGCGTCGGGGAGATGATCCATGGCACCGTGTCCTCGGTTCCCTCGCTCACGATGCCTCCTGACGCTGTGATCCGAAATCGCTCACGCCGCCGCCTCCGCCGTACGGGGGCGCCGGAAGACGCGGCGGCGTGTCACCGTGGCGCGTTTGGCCGGGTCGAGCCGGTCCCGCGCGGCGTCGCCGAGGAGGTTCACCGCGAGCACGAGGACGAACAGGGCCAGGCCGGGGAAGGTGGCGAGCCACCAGGCCGTCGCGATGTACTGCTGCCCGTCGGACAGGATCGATCCCCAGGAGGCCGTCGGCGGCTGCACGCCCAGCCCCAGGAAGGACAGCGACGCCTCGTACACCACCATCAGCCCGAACTCCAGCGTGCCCACGACGATCGCCACCGGCAGCACCTCGGGCAGCACGTGCCGGACCAGGATCCAGCCGCCGGACGCCCCGGTCGCCGTCGCCGCGCGTACGAAGCCGCGGCCCCGGGTCTGCAAGGTGGTGGAGTAGGCCACCCGGGCGTACCTCGGCCAGCGCACGATCGCCAGGCACACGACGACGTTGACCAGGCTGGGGCCGAGCACGGCGACGACGAGGACGGCCAGCAGGAAGAACGGCACCGACAGCACGACGTCGACGATCCGCATCACGAGCGCGCCGAGCCAGCCTCCCCGCCAGCCCGCGACCATGCCGAGCGCGACGCCGGCGACGCCCGCGACGACCACCGCCGCAGCGGCGACGAGCAGCGAGACCCGCGTGCCGTACATGACGCGCGACAGCACGTCGCGGCCGAGCGCGTCGGTGCCCATGAGGTGGTGGGCCTGGGGCGGCAGCAGCCTCCGGGCCAGCGCGACGGTGTTCGGGTCGTCCGGGGCGAGCAGCGGCGCGAAGGCCGCCAGCAGCACATAGAGTCCGACGATCACGAGCGGGACGGTGAGACGGGACCGGCCGTTCATGCGGTACCTCCTCCGGCGGCCACGCGCCGGTCGATGACGCCGTACAGCAGGTCGGTGGCGAGGTTGACCACGACGTACACGGCCGAGGCGAGCAGCACGATCGCCTGCACGACCGGGAAGTCGCGCGCCGCGACGGACTGGACGGTGAGCTGGCCCAGCCCCGGCCAGGCGAAGATGACCTCGGTGACGACCGCGCCGCCGAGCAGGTTGGCCAGCTCCAGCGCGGCCACCGTGAGGACCGGGATCGCGGTGTTGCGGGCGAGGTGGCGGGTGACCAGGCGCCAGGTGCCGGCGCCCTTGGCGCGCGCCGTGCGCACGTAGTCCTGGGCGAGCTGTTCCAGCATCGCGCCCCGTGTCACGCGGGCGATGGCCGCGGCCGACAGCGCCGCGAGCGTGACGCTGGGCAGCAGCAGCGACAGCGGCCCGTCGTACCCGGTCGAGGGCAGCCAGCGCAGGCCGACCGAGAACACCAGCACGAGGAGCAGACCGGTCCAGAACGCCGGCATCGCCTGGCCGGCGAGCACGATCGGCATCAGCACCCGCTCCTGCCACCGTCCGCGTTTCAGCGCGGTGACGGTGCCGACCGTGACGCCGAAGAGCAGCGACAGCACCAGCGCGGCGACCGCGAGGTTGGCGGTGTAGGGCAGCCGCTCGGCGAGCAGGTCGGTGGCCGGACGGTTCTGCACGTACGAGTAGCCGAGGTTCCCGTGGACGGCGTCGCCGAGGAAGGTCGTGTACTGGTGCCAGAGCGAGTCGTTCAGGCCCAGCCGGTCGCGTACCCGGGCGATGTCGGCGGCCGTGGCGCCCTCGGGCACCAGCAGCCGCGCCGGGTCGCCCGAGAGCCGCAGCGCGAAGAACACGATCGTCACCACGCCGAACAGGGCCAGCAGCGCCTGCCCGATCCGTCCGGCGATGTAGCGGGGTGTGGCGGGGAGGGCGGCGAGCCGCCGCCGGGGGAGCACGGCCGTCATGGTCAGCGCACCTTCATCGTGTCGAGGAAGAAGCTCTCCTGGGCGTCCGGCGTCCAGGAGACGCGGGCGTTCGCGCCGTAGATCGCGTAGTCCTGGAAGAGGCCGAGGCCGGGCAGGTCGCGGGCCAGCACCTGGAACGCCTGGTCATAGAGGGCGCCGCGCCGTTTCGGGTCGATCACCCGCCGGGCCTGCTCGACGAGCCGGTCGAAGGACGGGCTGGTGTAGGAGCTCCAGATGCCGCCCGTGTGGAAGAGCGGGTAGATCACTCCGTCGGCGTCCAGGCAGGAGCACGACCAGCGGCCGAACCGGATCGATCCCCAGTCGTGCCCGGGGTCCTGCACCTTCTTGAGGTACGTCGGCTGGTCGGTGCTGCGGATCTGGACCTTCAGTCCCACCGCGGCGAGGTCGGCCTGGATCGCCTGGACGATCTGCGGGTTGAACGAGGGCGAGGTCGCCATCACGACGGTCGCGCCCTTCGCGCCGGCCTCGGCGACCAGCCGCCGGGCGGCGGCCGGGTCGTACCCGGCGGCCGGCAGTTTCGTGTCGTAGCCGAACGCGAGCGGGGTGAGCAGGGAGTTGATCGGTCTGGCGTATCCGCGCTGGAGGTTCTCGATGAGGGCCCGGTAGTCGATCGCGGCGGCGACGGCCCGCCGCACGCGCGGATCGTTGGCCGGGCCGCCCTTGATCGTGTTGAAGGCCAGGTAGGCGATCCGCTCGGTCGGCGTGGACAGGACGGCGAGCCGGGGGTCGCGCTTGATCTGGTCGGCGGCGTCGGGGGTGAGCCCGGTGGCCAGGTCCGCCTTGCGCGACTGCAGGTCGACGACGCGGCTCGCCACGTTCGGCACCGCGCGGAAGACCGCGGCGCGCACACTCGGCCGTCCGTGCCACCACAGCGGGTTGGCCCTCAGCTCGACCTGGGATCCGGCCGTCGCCGAGACGAACACGTACGCGCCGGAGCCGATCGGCCTGGCGGCGAACTTCTCGTCGCCGACCTTCCGGACGTACCGCTCGGGCACGACGGACAGGGTGGTCAGGTAGGTCAGCAGCGTCGGCGCGGGCTGCGCGGTGTGGATCACCAGGTCACCGCCGTCCGCGGTGGCCCTGCTGATCATCGAGAAGTTGGCGAACTGCTGGCTGGCGAACTTCTTGTCCAGGATCCGGTTGACGCTGAACGCCGCGTCCGCCGCGGTGAGCGGGCTGCCGTCACTGAACCGCACACCGGGCCGGATCGCGAAGCGCCAGGTGGTCGCGTCGGTCTGCCGCCAGGAGGTGGCGATCCACGGCACGAGCGCGTGCGTTCGGGGATCCCGGCGCAGGAGCTGGTCGAAGATGTTGCGGTAGACCGCGTAGGTGTCGGAGTCGTACTGCTTGCCGGGGTCCAGGGTGGACGGGTAGTTGGCGGTGTCGATGACCAGGGTGCCGGGGTCGCGTTCGGCGGTCGCGGGATGGATGCCGCAGGCCGCCAGGGTCGGCACGGCCACGGCGAGGGCGGCGGCGACGGCGGCGCGGAGGCGCTTCGCTCGCATGGCGATCGGATCCAATCCGCTCAACCGCGGGCGGGGATGCGGCCGTCCTTGGCCAGCAGCGGCACGTCGACGCGCACGGTCTCGGGGTACTTCACGCCCGCGCCGGTGTTGAGGACGACCACCTCGTCGTCGGCGTCGAGGTGCCCGGCGTCGCGCAGCCTCCCCAGCGCGGCGAAGCAGGCCGCGCCCTCGGGGCAGATGAAGGCGCCCTCCAGCTCGGCGAGTTCGGCCTGGGCGGCGAGGAGCTCCTCGTCGGTGACCGCGACCGCGGTGCCACCGGTCTGGCGGACCGCCCGAAGGACGAGGAAGTCGCCGAGGGCCTTGGGCACGGTGATGCCGAAGGCGACGGTGCGGGCATCGGGGAACGGCGCGCTCTCCTCCGCTCCGTTCTCGTACGCCTCGACGATCGGCGCGCAGCCGGTGGCCTGCACCGCCACCAGGCGCGGCAGGTCGCCGGTGACCCAGCCGAGCTCCTTCAGCTCCAGCAGGGCCTTGTGGATGCCGATGATGCCGACGCCGCCGCCGGTCGGGTACAGGATGACGTCGGGCATCCGCCAGCCGAGCTGCTCGGCGATCTCATAGCCCATGGTCTTCTTGCCCTCCAGCCGGTACGGCTCCTTGAGGGTGGAGACCTCCTGGTAGCCGTCCCGCTCCCCCACCGCGGCGCCGACGAGCCGCCCGGCGTCGCCGATGAGCCCGTCGACCCGGTACAGCTCGGCCCCGGCGACCTGGCACTCGGCCATGGTGATCGACGGCGCGTCGTCGGGCATCGCGATCAGGCTCCCCAGGCCGGCCCGCGCGGCGTACAGCGCCCAGGCCGCGCCGGCGTTGCCGTTCGTCGGCATCGCGACGCCCTTGACGCCCAGCTCGGCGGCGCGGGAGACCCCGACGGCCGCGCCGCGCGCCTTGAACGTGCCGGTGGGGATCAGTCCCTCGTCCTTCATCAGGAGGCGGTTCAGCCCGGCGCGGCGGGCGTACGCGGGCAGGGGCAGCAGGGGCGTCATCCCCTCGCCGAGACTGATCACGTGCTCGGGGTCCCGCACGGGCAGGACCTCGTGGTATCGCCAGAGGTTCGGCTCCCGGCGCGCGATGTCGTCCGGGGTCACCGCGTCCCGTACGCGGCCGAGGTCGTAGCGGGCGAGCAGCGGCGCCCCGGCGGCGGAGGTGCCCTGGAGGACGCCGGCGTCGTAGCGCTCGCCCGTCCGTGAGCACTCCAGGTGGCTGAGGAACGAAAAGGTCACGGCCTCTCCTCACGAGTGGGGGTGCGCGAAGCCGTAATTTTGGATCCAAAATTGGGCGGGCGTCAATAGGCCATCCACATTCCGGACAAGATCGGCAGGGATTGTGGTGAATCATCGCCGGGCCGGCCCGCGTCCCTGGCATCAGCCGTCCGTAACCATGCGTTTTGTACGACCGATAACATGTGTTATGCGTTGGAGCCCACTCGCGCTTCCGCGACGCCGGACGCACCCATCAGTGCTGGTCGGCGTTCTGCTGCTGGTCGTGTGCGTCCTGGCGGAGACCGCGGTCGTGGCCCTGCTCAGCGACGTCACACCGGTCCTGTCACTGGACGCGATCTACCTGTTCGGCGTGGTGCTCATCTCCTCGATCTGGGGACTGCGGCTGGGGCTGGTGACGGCGGCGGTCAGCGCCATGACCTTCGGCCTGTACGTCGCCGCGTCCACGCCGCCCCTACCCGGCATGTGGATGGCGTTCCTCGCGAACTTCGTGGCCTACTGCGTGGTGGCGTTGCTGGCCTACTCGGTCTGCGGCCTGACCCGGCTGCTGGCGGGCGAGGTGGACGCGCGGGTCGACGCCGATCTGTCCGCCACGCTGGCCCGGCTGCTGTTGCGGACCCCCGACCCGCGGGCCGCGATGCCCACGGCGGCCCGGGGACTGGCCCGCACGCTGGGGCTGCCGTCCGCCTCGATCGAGCCCGGCCCCGTACGCCCCCGGGAGGGGCACACGACGTTCCCGCTCCGCGGCGACGGGACGCTCGCCACCCTCGTCGTCCCCGCGGACCTCACCAGGCCCACGCTCCGGCGGCTGCGCGACCGCGCGGTGCCCTCGCTGGAGTTGCTCCTGGAGGCCGCGCACGAGCGTGAACGCGCGGCTGACGCGCTCCGCGTCAGCCGGGACCAGCTCCAGCGGATCGTTGACGAGCAGACCTCACTGCGACATCTGGCCACCCTCGTGGCGCGCGGCGCCCCGCCGACGGAGGTCTTCGACGCCGTCGCCCGCGAGATGGGCCTGAACCTGGGGGTCGAGCACACCGTGATCGTCCGCTACCAGCCGGACGACACCGCGGTGGTCACCGCCGGAAGCTGGAACTACCGGGGGATCGTCGAGCACGGCTCGCACTGGGTGCTGGAGCCGGGAACCGTCACCGAACTGGTCTACCGCACCCGTTCACCCGCGCGAGTGAACGCCTACACCGGCGACGGTGCGCTGGCCAAGCGGCTGCGCTCTCGCGGGGTGATCTCCTCCGTCGGCTGCCCGATCATGGTCGGGAGCTTCCTGTGGGGCATCGCGATCGCCTCCGCGAGCACGGAGGAGCCGCTGCCGCCCGACACCGAACGGCGGATGCGCGAGTTCACCGAGCTGGCCTCCGCCGCCATCGTGAACGCCCAGAGCCACACCGACCTGATCGCCTCGCGCGCCCGGGTCGTCGCCGCCGCGGACGAGACCCGCCGCCGCATCGAACGCGATCTGCACGACGGCACGCAGCAGCACCTGGTCGCGATCGCCCTGGACATCAGGGGCATCGAGGTCGCCCTGCCGCCGGAGCTGGAGGAGACACGACGCCGGCTCTCGGAGACGGCGCACGGGATGGAGGACGCGCTCGCGGAACTCCAGGAGATCTCCCGCGGCCTGCACCCGGCGATCCTGGCGAAAGGCGGCCTGAAGCCCGCGCTGACCGCGCTCGCGGGCCGCTCGCCCATCCCGGTCGAGCTCGACGTCGGCGTCCCGGCCCGGCTGCCCGAGCGCGTGGAGGTGAGCATCTACTACGTCGTCTCCGAGGCGCTGACCAACGCGGCCAAGCACGCGAACGCGTCGGCCGTACGGGTCGATCTGACGGTCGAGAAGACCCTGGTCCGGCTGTCCGTCCGCGACGACGGCACCGGCGGCGCCGACCCGGACCACGGGTCCGGGCTGACCGGCCTCACCGACCGCGTCCACGCCCTCGGCGGGCGGATGGAGATCATCAGCCGGCCCGGCGAGGGGACGACGCTGTTCGCCGAGATCCCCTACCAGGCATGACGACGGCGAACTCGCCAGCCTCGTGCCGATTGTGGCCAATCCGCTACTGAGCGTGTTCATCGCTCTCTCCGCGGTTAGGTACAGGGCGGAACCCCCTACGGCCGCGGAGGGCCTCAGCCGGGCTCCGAGTGACGAGCCCGCGCGTCGGCGGTACGGCATCACGACCGGGTCCTGACGAGCCGGCTGACCGGCGGGTCCGCGAGACGGCGCGGGGTGAGAACCGCGGGGGTGCGGCTCTCGCCCCGCGCCGAAGACCGCCATGAGGCGTACGGGACCCCGGCGGAGCTTTCGGGACCGGCGCGACCATGGACCGGCGGAGCTCTCGGGACCGGCGCGCACCCATCGGGACCGGCGGAGCTTCCGAGACCGGCGCGCACCATCGGGACCGGCGGGGGTCTCGGGACGGCCGTTCGGGACCGCGCGGGACCCCGGATCCGACACCGTCGGGACCGGCAGGGCTCTCGGGACCGCGCGGGACTCCGGACACCGTCGGGACCGGCGGGGCTCTCGGGAAACGGGACGTTCGGGACGCTCCGGGTCGGTGAGGCCGTCAGGGCACGAGGACGAGTTTCCGGCCGCCGGCCCGGCCGGTGACGACGCGCCTCAAGGCCGACGGGCCCTCGTCGAGCGGCATCGCCTCCGGGGTGAGCCGCAGGCGCCCGGCGACGACGTCGTCCGCGAGATCGGCGAGCAGCGCCGGGTCCGGCCGGACATAGAGGTTGGTGCTCGCCACGTCTCGGCGCGGCGGCGGCGCGTCCGAGGTCAGGGAGCAGAGCAGCCCGCCGTCGCGTACGAGGCCCATCGCCTCGTCGGCGGTGCCCGGGGCGGCGACCAGCGCGGCGTCGAAGCCGCCCTCCAGCCGTGCGGTCCAGCGGCGGTCGTGGTAGTCGGCCACCTCGGCCGCGCCGAGTTCGCGCAGCCGCGCGGCGCTGGACTCCGACGCGGTCGCGGACACCGTGATGTCGGCGGCCACGGCGAGCTGGAGCGCGAGCGCGCCGGTGACGCCGGCCCCGCCGGTGATCAGGAGCCGCTGGCCCGGTTCGAGCGAGAGCAGGTCGATCGCCTGCCTCGCGGTGAGCCCGGCGACGGGCAGCGCGGCGGCGGTCTCCGGATCGAGGGCGTCCGGGCGCGGGGTCAGCGCGGATGCGGTGAGCAGGACACGCTCGGCCCAGAAGCCGCTGCCGCCGGGCAACGGCACCTCGTGCGCCAGCACGGCGTCGCCTTCGGCCGTCTCCTCGACGCCCTCACCGACGGCGACCACCCGTCCGGTTCCCTCGACGCCCAGCGCCGCGGGCGGGACCAGCCCCACATCCCATCCTCCGGTGTACAGGAGCCGGTCCCAGGATCCGACGCCGGCGGCCTCGACGGCGACCACGACCTGGCCGGCGCCGGGCGGGTCCGGATCCGGCAGGTCCAGGGCCTCGACCCTCCCGCCGACCTCGGTCACTCCACAGGCCCGCATCTCCGGTTCCTCCTCTCCGCCGCGTGACCGCGGCCGAGCACACCCCCTGGCTACAGGATCGATCCACCGGACCGAAGATCGCCACCCGGGGTCGGCGAAGCGGCCCGGCCCGCCGGGCGCGGTGCCGCGGCCGGTCACGGTGGTCCGGGTGCGCGACGGCCATGAGGGCCTCGGCACGACATGCCGGACTCCGTCCTCGCAGCTCGGCCACGCCGTACTCGGTCCCCCTATCGCCGGCCGTGTTCTTCAGCGTCGTGACGAGTTGCCCGGTGAGAGGTCGACGGTGATTCTGCTGGCGCCATGGGGGCGGTCACGTGGGTCCGTCACCCGGTCGACACCTCCCTTGAGCGCCGCCTCCAGGGCCGGCTCCTCGTACGCGGTCACGTGGGCGAACAGCCCACGTGACCAGCTCTCGACGGGGTGACCGGGAACGCCCGCCCGGCGGGTACGGCGCCCTGCGGGCGAAGTCGGCCCGGCCGCCCGGCGATGATCCCGTCGGCGGCCTGACCGCGCAGGTCGCCCTCGCTCGTGGTGTTGATCGAGACCATCCGCCGCTCACGCGGGGGTGTCGAAGGCGGCTGCCGACGCAGAACGTCGGGACGTGCTCGTCGCGCTGCCGGTACTCGCGCGCGTAGCAGGGCGTCCGGGATCCGGCCGGTGCCGGTGTCGGCCCCACACTCCGGCGAGAGGGTCCCTACCTGGCGGGAGCCGCCCCGGACGTCGCCGGACCCCGTCCCCTCCCCCCGGGGCGGGCACGCGCCCGGTCAAGGCGCACGCTTCGGCGAAGCCGCCGACGATCGCCTTGATCCGCCCACTCGTGGTCCCGCCGGCCCCGGCCTTGGGGCATACGCCGTCCGGCACGCGCTTCGCGGCGTACTCGACGATCCTGTCGCCGGCTCGACCGGGACCGTCTCGGTGAGCGGCTGGCCGGCGTCTCGCCGATGGAAGGAGGCCGCTTGGCCGGCACTGGCGCCGGCCGGGTGCCGGGGCGCGTGGTCTGGCGAAGGAGCAGCGGCACCTCGCTCAAGCGCGCGGGCCCGTACTCGCACATGCCGTTCCAGTACGCCCGCCGTCGCCGGAGGAAGCGCTCCAGCCGCCCGGGGAACTCACCCTCCACGTACGCACGAGGTCCATCTCGTGCGCCCGGACGCCGGTGAGCCCCGCGGCACCCGCCTCCGGCGCGTCCATGACCGTGTGACGATCAGGTGGCCTCGTCGTCGGCCGGGAGGCCCGCGGCGGCGCGCGAGCGGCGGTCCCACTCGGGCTGGACGTCGGCGAAGCGCGGTCCGTGGCCGCGCTTGTAGACCAGCAGCGTGCGTTCGAAGGTGATGACGATCCTTCCCTCCGCGGTGAACCCGACGGTGCGGACGGTGACGACGCCGACGTCCGGCCGGGACCGGGAGGGCCGGGCGGCGAGCACCTCGGACTGGGAGTAGACGGTCTCGCCCTCGAACAGCGGGTTCGGCATCCGCACCCGGTCCCAGCCGAGGTTGGCCATCACGTGCTGGGAGATGTCGGTCACGCTCTGCCCCGTGACCAGGGCGAGGGTGAACGTCGAGTCGACCAGCGGCTTGCCGAACTCGGTCTGGGAGGCGTAGTGCGTGTCGAAGTGCAGCGGCGCGGTGTTCTGCGTCAGCAGCGTCAGCCACGCGTTGTCCGTCGCGGTCACGGTGCGCCCGAGCGGATGCCGGTACACGTCGCCGACCGTGAAGTCCTCGAAGTAGCGGCCGGTCCAGGAGACCGTGCCGCCGGACCGCCGGTGGTCCTGTTCCGTCTCGCCCGTGTTCGGTTCGTTCATGTTCGGCAACTCCTTCACGTCTTCGCCGCCTCATCCCCATCGTTCCCGACCGGCGCGGGCCGGCCCCGGCCGCCCCGGCCGCCCCGGACGCGGGCGGCACGGGCGAACTGGTCGTCGAAGCGGCGCGGGAACGGCATCATGCGGTGCCGGCCGGCCCACGGCGCGGCCTGCCGCACGGCGTTGAACCCGGCGGCGGTGACGATCCGCTCCGCGCCGGCGAACAGCGGCCACGCCGGATAGACGTCGAGGTGGGCGACGTCGTCCGGCAGCGTCGCGGGCCGGCTCGGCGACACGAGCGTGAGCCGCGGCCGTACGCCCTCCAGCGCGGCGGTCTCCCGCGCGTACGCGACCAGCTCGGCGGTCTCGCCGGGCGGTCCGGAGTGCACGACCAGCCAGCCGCCGGGCCGGGCCGGCGAGGGCGCGGCGACGGACGGTTCGGCGAGTTCCAGCGGGGCGAGGGCGGCGGACACCGACCGCAGGTACGCCTCGTGCTCCGCGGCCACCGGCTCCACGAGCCAGGTCTCGTCGAAGCCGAGCGGCTCGGCCGGCAGCAGCGGCCGGTAGACGTCCCAGCGCAGCAGCCGGGCCAGGTGCACGACGCGGATCCCCGGCGGAACGGCCCGCGAGGACAGCTCTCCGGTGAGGCCGGCGGGGAAGGCGTCCACCACGAATTCGGCGGGCGCGAGCTCCGCCAGCGCGGAGGCGATCCACCGGGTGAGCCCGTCGCGGCCGAGGCCGGCCGGCGCGGACCGTACGGGATGGCCGCCGGTCACACGCGGGTCGGCGGCGAACGGCGAGCCGGTCAGGATCGTGACCGGCCCTCGCACGGCCCGCGTGTGCAGGTACGCCCGGATGCGCGTGAGGTGCCCGAGCCCGCCGCCGTGGGCGTAACAGACGATCACCCGGCGCGGGTCTCCCGCAGGACGGCCAGGTAACCCGCCGTCTCCGCGGCCGGGGTGAAGTCGCGCCGGACCCGCTCGCCGGCGGCGGCGCCCAGCTTGGCCAGTTCCCCGCCGGTCGCCCGTGCCGCGCGGGCGACGGCGGCCCGGCAGCCGTGCGGGTCGCCGGCCGTGAACGTGAACCCGATCTCGTCGTCGGCCAGGTCGGCGAGGCCGCCCGCGTCCGAGGCGAGCAACGGCACGCCCAGGGCGGCCGCCTCCAGCGCGACGTTCGGCAGGCCGTCGTAGAACGAGGGCAGGGCGACGAGGTCGCAGGCGGCGTAGACGGCGGGCAGCTCGAACCGGTCGAGGAAGGGCATCCGCGTCCAGGCGACGGCGTCGAGCCGCTCGGTGACGCCGTCCTCCAACTCCCCGACGAACAGCAGGTGGAACGTTTTCGCGTGGCCGGAGGCCAGCAGCGCGTCCAGCAGGAACCCGACGCCCTTCTTGTTCTTGAGCTGCCCGACGAGCCCGAGGACCCGGCGGCCGGGCGCGACGGCGGAGGCCCGCCACGCCCTCGCGCGCGAGCGCTCGGAGGGCAGGATCTCCCAGTTCGCCGTGTCGATCCCGTTGGCCACCCAGGTCACGGCGGCCTCGGGCACGAGTGCGGAGACCAGCGGCGCGTGCGAGCGGGCGACCACGCAGACGCGCGCCGACGCGCGCAGCGCGGCCAGCAGCGCCTCGCGGCGCCGCAGCGAGAAGACCCCGGTGTCGAAGTCGTTGCCGCGCAGGCAGGTGACCAGCGGCACGCCGAGCCAGGCGGCGATGACCGGTGCGCCCAGCAACGCGTACGTGCCGCCGAACGCGACGACGTGCGTGTAGGTGTGACCGGCGAGCCGGGTCCAGAGGCGCCGCAGCGCGTGCTCGGGGCCGTCCCCGAGCGGCGCGGTCAGCAGCCGGCCGCCGTACTCCCGTTCGCTCCCCCACGGCCGGTCGCGCCGGGTCAGGTGCGCGACGTCGACCTCCACGTCCGCGCCGCGCAGGCCGCGCACGATCCGGTCGCACGACTCGGCCATGCCGCCGCGGCTCGGCGGGTAGTGCTCGGTGAGCCACAGCACGCGCATCAGCTGTCGATCCAGCCGCCGTCACCGGAGTCATCGCCGACGTCCCCGCCGATGTCGAAGTCGTCGCCGGAGTCGGAGTCGGAGTCGGAGTCGGAGTTGTCGCCCTGGTCGAAACCGTCCCGGTCGTAGCTGTCGTAGGTGTCGTACAGGACCGGGTCGCGGTAGTCGTAGGAGGCCTGCTGGTAGTACGCGCGCCGGTAGCCGCGCGCCCAGCCCGGCCCGTACGGGTCGGCGTAGCCCTGGGCGCCGGAGCACTCCGGGCACAGGCCCTGGGCGTCCGCGTGCTCCGCGCAGACCGGGCGGCCGCAGCGGCACACGGTGACCGAAGGGCGGTCGCAGCGGCCGAGGATGAAGAACCCGGTGGTCGCTCCGCAGGGGTTCACGCGGTCCTCCCCGAGGTCTGCGGCGGGGTCCAGCGGAACAGCTCGGCGACGACCGTGAGGATGGCCTGGAGCTGGTCGTTCTCCTCCGGCACGCGGGGCAGCTTGGCGGTCGCGTTCAGCGCGGTCCGCTTGCCGTCCTTGAGCCGCACCTGGACCCAGGCGGGCGGCGGCGTACCCGGTCGCCGCACCGCCGCGTCGCGCGCCAGCGTGCGTTTGGCGTCGATCCGCTGCACGGCCTTCTTCTTGGTCTTGTACTTGTGCTTGCCGCGGGGGTTGACCCGGTGGATCTCCCGGTGGCGGACCCGGTCGGTGACCTGGATCTCCAGGACGCTGCCGTCCCGCAGCTCGGCGCGTACCTGGAGCCAGGGGTCCACGACGAACCACTCGGTGAGCCGGCGGACGCGCCCGCTGACGGGCAGGTCCTGCTCGGGGCCCTTCTTGCCGGGCTCCTTGAGGCCGCGGAAGTCGGCGGTGACGCCGATCGCGCCGTCCGGCGCCGTGTCCTCCGACAGCACGTGGATGAGCGGGACGAGAACCGCCGTCGTCCGCGACGGCAGCTGCCATTTCCGCCGTTTCACCGTCGTCTCGTGCTGGGAAAGGCTCGCCAGAACGGCCGCCCACTCGCCGGGGCCGGCCGACCCCGTGACCGTGCGCTCCAGCGTCAGGTGCTGGTGCGCGGGGTGGAAGCGGCCGATCGCTTCGCGGGTCTTCCGCCAGAACATGACGCGGACACTATCAATTGTTTATCTCGATATCGGCATTGATAGAGCGATAAATCGCGGCCATCTTGGCGCGCGTCGCCGCCCAGCCGAACTCCTCCCGTACGCGCCGGCGTGCCCGCTCCCCCATGGCCCGCGCGGCGTCCGGGTACTCCAGCAGGACGCGGATCGCCCGCGCCAGCTCCGCGGGCCGGTCCGGGGCGACCAGGCGGCCGTGCGCGCCGTCGGCCATGATCTCGCGTACGGCGGGCAGCCCGGACGCCACCACCGGCGTGCCGGCGGCCATCGACTCGAGGATCTTCAGGGGCGCGCAGCCCTGGTCGACGTTGCGCGCGCAGCCGGTCAGCGGCGCGACGGAGACCTCCGCCCCGGCGAGCCAGGCGGCCACCTCGGCGTGCGGCAGCGTGAACCGCCAGACGATCCGGTCGGCGACGCCGAGCCGCCCGGCGAGACGGCGCAGCGCCCGCGCGCGGCGTTCCGGCACGGACGAGCAGATGACGAGCCGGAGCCCGGTCAGGTCGGCGAGCCGGGCGAACGCACGGAGCAGCACGTCGAGCCCCTGCCACGGCTGCAGCGCGCCCACGTAGACGATGTACCGCTCCGGCGCGTCACGGGGGCGCGGCGTCTCCTGCGGCACGTCGGCGCCGTTCGGGACCAGGTGGATCCGGTCCTCGGGCACACCCCGCCGTACGAGCGCGGACGCGATCACTCCGGAGGGCACCACGACCGTGTCCGCCCGCTCCAGGCAGCGGTCCTCCAGCTCGGCGATCCGGGCGAGCGTGGCCGGCGGCGCCAGCGGCCAGGTGTGGGCCAGTTCGATGGAGGGCAGCCCGTTCACCTCGTACACCACGCGGTACCGCCGGCCGGGCGCGGTCACGACGGGCAGGGCGCTCCACGGGTCGCGGACGTGGCAGACCCGCATCGTGGAGACGTGCGGCGCCAGGTGCGCGGCGACCCAGGCGGAGTAGGCCTCCGCGCGGTCGATCAGGTTGGGGATCCGCTCGTCGAACCGGGCGATCTCGACGCCGCGGTCCGGTTCCCACTGGTAGCGCGGCAGGCCGCCCCCGCCCAGCACGCCGAGCAGGCCGCCGCCGAACTCCTCGAACAGCGCCGCCGCCATCTGCCCGATGTGCACCGCGGAGCCCTTGGTGGAGGGATACCGGTCGAAGGCGAAGTACGCCGCGCGGGCCTCCCGCCACCGCTTCTGCCCCGGCGCGGTCACGACGGCCGCCCCGCGGGACCGGCGCCGGAGGCGTGCGCGGGCTCGGGGCCCACGGCGCGCCGGCGGTGCCAGGCCACCTGGTCGGCCAGACCCTCGGCGAGGCCGATCCGGGGCGACCAGCCGAGGAGCCGTGCCGCCTCGCCGCTGTCCGCCCACGTACGGGCCGCGTCACCGCGCACGGCGGCCCGGTGGTCGATCCGCGGCCGTACGCCGAGCAGGCCGGCCAGCAGGTCGATCGCGGCCCGCACCGGGACGTGCTCCGGGTGCCCGACGTTGAGCACGGTGCCGGGCGGCAGCCCGGTCGTGGCGGCGGCGACGGTGGCCGCGACGACGTCGTCGACGTGCGTGAAGGCGCGCGACTGGCCGCCGTCGCCGAAGACCGGCAGCGGGCGCCCGGCGAGGCCCGCCTCGATGAACCGGTGGAAGGCCATGTCCGGACGCTGCCGGGGGCCGTAGACGGAGAAGTACCGCAGCACGACGGTGGACAAGCCGCGGGCGGCGGCCTCCGCGGTGAGGCGCTCCATCTCGGCCTTGCTGGCCGCGTACGGGCTGGCGGGCCGCAGCGGATCCCGTTCCGTGTGCGGGCAGCCGCCGGCCGAGCCGTACACCGAGGAACTGGAGGCGACCACGAAACGCGGCGGCGCGGCGGCGGCCGCACAGGCGGCGAGCAGCCGCCGGGTGGCGGTGACGTTGTCGCGGACGGCGGCGGCGCGGCCCGCGCCCCACGAACTGCGGACACCCGGGCGGCCGGCCAGATGCACGACGACGTCCGCGCGGACGAGTGCGGTGAGGTCGCCGACCGCGAGGTCGGTCTCGACCCGGTGGACGCCGGGCCGGTCCGCGAGACCGGCCCAGTTCACCCGCGCGGCGGCGGGCGAGGCGGAACGCGCGGGCGCGTCGACGGCGACCACCTCGTGCCCGGCATGGGCCATCGCCTCCACCACATGGCTTCCGACGAACCCGGCCGCCCCCGTCACCACCGCCCGCACGCTGCGCACCTTAGCGGATCACCCGGTACCGGGACGTTCCGGCGCTCAGAGCCGGATGATGACCAGGGCGGTGTCGTCCTCGGCGCCGTCGGCCACGCCGAGATCGGAGAGGAGCGCCTCGGCCAGCCGCTCCGGGTCGAGCCGGGCGATGCCGGCGAAGGCAGCCGGTGAGGCGGCGCGGGCCGTCGTCGATGTCCTCCCCGCGGCGTTCCACGAGACCGTCGGTGTACAGGACGAGGGTGGCGCCGGGCGCGTACGGCAGGTCCGCCCGGGGCCGTGGGACGTCGGCCATGGGGACGCCCAGGGGGGGTCGGTGGCCTGGTCCAGGAAGTGGACGGTGCCGTCGGGCTGGAGCGGCACGGGCGGGAGGTGGCCGGCACAGCTGTAGGTGATCATCTGCCGCGCCCGGTCGATGACGACCTGGACGGGGTGCCGGCCAGCGCCCCGTCGACGGAGCGGGCGTAGCGGCCGAGCGCCTGCAGCGCCTGCGCGGGGTCCCCGACGACCTGGATCCCCGCGGCTGAGGGCGCTGCGCAGCTGTCCCATCACGCCCGCGGCCGCCAGGCCGTGCCCGACGACGTCCCCCACGGCCACCGCCGGCCGGGTGTCGCTCAGTTCGACCAGGTCGTACCAGTCGCCGCACACGTTGAGCGTGCCGACGGCGGGCAGGTAGCGCACGGCCACGTCCGTGCGGGGGCCGCCGTCGGCCGCGGGCCGCATGGCCTGCTGGAGGGCCGGCGCGATCTCGCGCTCCCGCGCGTAGGCCGTCCTGAGCTCCTCGTTGAGCTCGTACAGCTCACTGGCGCGGGAGAACAGCTCGGCGGCCTGGAATCCGTCCGCTCCGCCGGGAGCGGTCGCGGCGCCGGTGCATGACGAACTCGGTCACGTCCTCCGAGCGCGCGACGAACAGGACGGCGTCGCCGTCCGGGCCGGTGACCGTGCTCCAGTACCGCTCCTCGAACTCACCGGGACGCGCCCCTTCACGGGGATGTCGTGCTGCATCGGCCCCTGGACGTCGCGTCTCCCCGTGGCCGACGCCCGCCGCACCGACGCCTGCAGGCCGCGCATGCTGCGTTCCCAGCCGTCGTGGTCGGGACCGCCGCACGGGAACGCGTCCGGGTACGTCGACGGGAAACGGTGCCATATCCGGACACGCGCCCAGGGGACAACCGACATCGCGCGACGCTACGGTCGGGTTGGCCGATCACCGGGTCGGCAGCGAGAATCGGCACCCGCGGAGCGTCCATGACCGAACGCAGCGAGGAAATCGAAGACACGGTCCCCTGTGGCATCTCTCCGACGGAGGAGGGCCGATGACCGCTCTCTCTCCGGCACTTCCGGGCGCCCGACCCGGCGGTGCGACCGCGGGTCGCGGCCTGGGTCTGCTCCTCATCATTCCGGCCGCGCTGACCGGGCTGATCACGCTCGTCGTGCCGAGCGCGCAGACCGTCGTGCGGAGTTTCCAGCGGGGCGGTGTCGTGGGCACCACGCACTCCGCCGGGCTGCGCAACTACACCCACCTCCTGAAGGAGAGCGCCTTCTGGGAGGCCCTGGCCTTCTCGCTGTCGTTCGCCGTGGTCCCGCTGCTGATCCTGCTGGTGGTCGGGACCGCGCTCGCCGCGGCGCTCGATCGGGCCGGCACGTGGCCGCGTCGCGTCGGCCGGGTGCTGCTGTCCCTGCCGCTCGTGACGTTCTCTCCGGTCGCGATCGCCGCCGGGTGGGTCCTCGGGCAGCGTGACGGCGGCATCGCGACCGTGTTCGGCCGGGTGCCGACCGCGCACGGGTGGTCGCCCACTCTTCAGCTCATCACCGGGGCGGCGATGTTCGGCCTGCTGTGCGGGCTGGCGCTGCTCGTCTTCCTGCCGCTCCTGCGCGGCCGTGCGCGGGGCCGCCCGGTCACCCCGGCGCTGGTCGCGGTCGGCTCGATCGTCGTTCTGGCGGGCGTGGCGGTGGCGCTCCAGGTGTTGACCGTGAGCCAGACGATGAGTCCGCGGACGACGCTCGCGGCGCTGCAGTACCGCGTTTCGTACTTCTACTTCGACTTCGGCAGGGGCGCGGCCGTCGCGACCCTGACCGGGCTGATGCTCGGCGTGCTCGGCGTCGCCGCCACCTTCGTCGCCGTACGGACCGGGCTGCGGATCGATCTCGGGCCGGGCGACGACGCCGCCGCGCCGAAGCGGCCGGACGCCGGAGGCCGCCTGGTGATCGGCGCCCTGGCCCTGGTCGTCGTCGTGATCGTCGGGGTCGTCTGCTCCTGGCCGTGGCTGTCGGCCCTCTTCTCGTCCGGGCGCTCCGTTCCGCTGGGGCCGTCCACCGCGCGCCTCCTGCTCAACACGTGGGTGCCGCCGGTGCTGGGCGCGATCATCTCGGTCGGCACGGCGTTCCTGGCCGCCCTCGGCATCGGCGGCCTGCGCCCGCTCGGCCGCCACAGCGAGTGGCTCCTGCTGGCGTTCGCGCCGTGGCTGTTCGTCGGCGTCACGCCGCTGAGCGTCGCCGACTTCGACAACGCCCGGCATCTCCACCTGCTCAACCGCTTCATCGGCCTAGTGCCGCCGATCCTGCTGAGCGTGCCGTCGCTGCTCGTGCTCACGCTGTTCTGCCGCAGCCGCGCGGCGCGGTGGCGCGCGGGCGGGGCGGGCTTCTTCCCGCAGGTGGTGGTGCCCGCGCTGCCGCTCGCCGCGCTCATGGGCGGCGTGACCGTGCTGTTCGGCACGCAAGGTGTGCTGTGGCCGAGCGCCGTGGCCAGCCGGCTCGACGACCAGACCGCGCCCCTCCTGGTGCTGAGGCAACTGGGCGGTTTCGCGGGCCGTCCGGCGCTCGGCGTGGCGACGCCGCTCGTCCTGGTGATCGTGCTCTTCCTCGCCCTCGGAGTACTGCAGATCTTCTACCTCGACCGGCTGGTCATCACCACCGGTCCGGCCGGCGAGGCCGAGGCGGACACGCCCGGCGGGCCGCTCCCCCAGGCGCGCGCCCCGTGGCCCGCTCCCGGGTACGGTCCCCCGCCGCCCGGTCCGTACGGTCCCCCACCCGGGGCGTACGGTCCGCCGGCCGGCCCGTACGGTCCACCGCCACCCGCGCCCGCCGGTCCTTACGGTCCGCCGGCCGGCCCCGGCGGCTACCGGCCTCCGCCCGGCCACCGTCCCCCGCCGCCCGCGCCACCGGCGGATGACACGGGACGCCCGGCGAGCGAGACGCACGAACCGGAGGACACCCGGGCCGAGGAACCCGACCGCGAGGAGCCGGACCGTCCCCGCTAGGGGGCGCTTGGCCCCGGTATGCACGTTTGCGAATGGAGGGGAGGGTATTCACCTCGTCGGTTCCGATCGACGGCGAGGGAGCAGGGAGGCCGCATGGGCGCCGATGGTCTGAGAACGATCGAGACGAATGTGCCCGCGCGGCTCGACCGGCTGCCCTGGGCGCGCTGGCACTGGCTCATCTTGGTCGGCCTGGGCACCGTGTGGATCCTCGACGGCCTCGAGGTGAACGTGGTCGGGGTCATCGGCCCACGGCTGACCTCCAAGGGCGGCGGGCTGGGGCTGAGCGACTCGCAGGTCGGCCTGGGCGCGGCGCTGTACGTGGCGGGCGCCTGCGCCGGAGCGCTCGTCTTCGGGTACCTCACCGACCGGTTCGGGCGCAAGAAGCTCTTCCTCGTCACGCTCGCGGTCTACCTGCTCGCGACCGTGGCGACCGCGTTCTCCTTCTCCCCACTCTGGTTCTACCTGTGCCGGATCGTCACCGGCATGGGAATCGGCGGCGAGTACGCGGCGGTCAACTCCGCCATCGACGAGCTGATCCCCGCGCGGCTGCGCGGCACCGTCGACGTCGTGGTGAACGGGTCGTTCTGGCTGGGCACGACCTTCGCGGCGCTGCTGTCGGTGCCGGTGCTCAACGCGTCGGTGCTGCCGGAGAACCTCGGCTGGCGGCTGCTGTTCGCCCTCGGCGCCATTCTCGGCATCGGCATCCTCTTCGTCCGGCGGATCGTCCCGGAGAGCCCACGTTGGCTGTTCATCCACGGCCGGGACCGCGAGGCCGAGGAGGTCGTCCGCGGCATCGAACGGGAGGTCGCCGACGAGACCGGCCGGCCGCTCGACGAGGTGGACGAGAAGATCACAATCCGTCAGCGGCACACGGTCGGCTTCGGCGAGATCGCCCGCACCGCGGTGAGCCGCTACCCCCGGCGCACCGTCCTCGGGCTGTCGCTCTTCGTCGGCCAGGCCTTCCTGTACAACGCGGTGTTCTTCACGTACGCGCTGGTCCTGTCGAAGTTCTTCAAGACGCCCGACGACCACGCCGGCTGGTACCTGATCCCGATCGGCCTCGGCAACTTCGGCGGCGCGTTCGTGCTCGGCCGCCTGTTCGACCGGCTGGGCCGCAAGGTGATGATCTCCGGCACGTACATCCTGTCGGGCGTGCTGCTGATCGGCACCGCGATGCTGTTCCGCGGCGGCCACCTGTCGGCCGTGACGCTCACCGTCTGCTGGGTCGTGGTGTTCTTCTTCGCCTCGGCCGGCGCCAGCTCCGCGTACCTGACCGTCTCGGAGATCTTCCCGATGGAGACCCGCGCGATGGCCATCGCCGCGTTCTACGCCGTGGGCACCGCGCTCGGCGGCATCATCGGCCCGCTGCTGTTCGGCAAGCTCGTCGACACCGGCCACACCGGTACGGTCGCCGGCGGTTACCTGCTGGGCGCGGGCCTGATGATCCTCGCCGGCATCGTGGAGCTGGTCCTCGGCGTGGAGGCCGCCGGGCGTTCGCTGGAGGACATCGCCGCTCCGCTCTCCGCCGAGCAGCCCGCGGTGAGCGCCGGCCGGTAGCGGCCGTCCGTCTCCCCGACCGTGCCAGGTGACACAGCGGCCCGCTCCGGGTGCGCCCATCATGAAGGGCGGAGCCTGGGGGTGGGATGGACGGAACGCCATCGGCCGACACCGCACGAGACGACGACGGGGAGCAGGACGAGGCTCCCGACACCACCGGCGAGGACGACGTCCTGCCGGCGGTGGCGACCCTCCGCTGGTACGACCACGCCGAGGCGGCCGCGACCGCGCGGTTCACCGCCGTCGCCCGCCGGCTGCCCGCGCTGGTCGGCCGGGCGCTGCACCTGGCCTGGCGCGCCGGGCCCGCCGACACGATCACCACGATCACGCTGAACCTGCTGTCGGGCGTCTTCACGGCGCTCGGGCTGCTCGCCACGACCGGTGTGCTCGACGCGCTGCTCGCCGCGGGCCCGACGCCGGACCGGGTACGGGCGGCGCTGCCGTCCCTGCTCCTCGTGGGCGGCGCGGCGGTCCTGCGGTCGCTGCTGTCGGCCGCCGCCGGGTGGGCGCAGTCCCGGCTGACGCCGCGGGTCCAGCAGCGGGCCGAGGTCGAGCTGTACGAGGTGACGAGCCGCATCGACCTGGCCAGCTATGACGACTCGGAGTTCTACGAGGCGCTCATGCGCGCCGAGGGACCGGGCGCCTCGGCGGCGCAGCAGGTGGTGTCCGCCACGATCGACATCGTCACCGGCCTGACCTCCTTCGTGGCCGCCGCGATCGCCATCACCGCGCTGCATCCGGTGTTGCTGCCTCTATTGCTCGTCACCGCGCTGCCCGAAGCGTGGGCGGCGATCCGCGTCGCGCGCTCGCGGTACCTGATGATGGTGGAGACCGTCGGGCCCCGCTACCACTCGGTGATCCTCGGCGACCTGCTCAGCAACCGCCGCTACGCCGCCGACCTGCGCTCGTACACCCTCCAGGACCTGCTGCTCGCCCAGTACCGGCGCGTGGCCGGGATCTACCGTGACGCCCAGCTCCGCCTGGCGCGCAAGAACGTCACCACCCGCCTCGCCGGGGACGCCGGATCCGGGCTGGCCAGCGGGCTGGTCTACCTCGCGCTCGGGCTGCTGCTGGCCGCCGCGTGGCTGCCCCTCGCCGTCGCCGGCACCGCCGTCCTGGCCATCCGTACGAGCCGGGCGGCCCTGTCCCAGCTGATCCACGCGGTGAACGACTGCTACGAGCAGGGCCTGTACCTCACCGACTACACGACGTTCCTCGCGACCGCGCGCACCCACCTGCCACCGCCGCCCACCGCCGAGGTCCCCGACGGATTCACCGCGATCACCGTGGAGAACGTGTCGTTCACCTATCCCGGGGCCGATGAGCCCGCCCTGCGGGACGTGTCCCTCACCCTGCCCGCCGGACAGATCATGGCGCTGGTCGGGGAGAACGGCTCGGGCAAGAGCACGCTGGCCAAGCTGCTCGCCCACCTGTACACGCCCGGGTCGGGCCGCATCCGCTGGGACGGCGCGGACCTCGCGGACGCCGACCCCGAGGCCGTACGCTCACGGGTCGCGGTCATCGCGCAGGACCACGCCCACTGGCCGATGACCGCGCGCGCCAATGTCGTGCTGGGCGACGAGGACGAGGCCGGGCGCCTCGACCGCGCCGCCGTCTCCGCCGGCACCGACGAGGTCGTCGCCGGGCTGCCCCACGGCTGGGACACGATGCTGGATCGCCGGTTCAAGGACTCCCACGAGCTGTCCGGCGGCCAGTGGCAGCGTGTCGCCGTCTCCCGCGGCTTCTACCGCGACGCGCCGTTGATCATTTGCGACGAGCCGTCCTCGAACCTGGACGCGCGGGCCGAGCACACGCTCTTCGAGGCGATCCGCCGCCACATGCGCGGCCGTACGGTCGTCCTGATCACCCACCGGCTGGCCAACATCCGCGACGCCGACGTCATCCACGTCCTCGAACACGGCACGATCACCGCCAGCGGCACCCACGACGAACTCATGGCGCGCGAGGGCGCGTACCGCGACCTGTACCTGTTGCAGGCGTCCGCGTACGAGTCCGCGTCGGGTGAGGCCGTTCCGCAGGCGTGAGCGGTCCCTGCCGGCCGCGTCGCGGTCAGGGGACGAGCGGCCGCACCTCCTGGGCGACGAACCGTACGAAGGCCTCCGGATCGGGCTCGTCGCCGGTCGGCTGCAGAACCACGGTGGTGGCGCCGGCGTCCGCCCACCGCCGGACGGCGTCGGCGACCGTACGCGCGTCACCGGCGACGCCGCCGGCCACGGGGTCGCGGCCCTCGCGACGCAGCTGGGCGGCCACCCGCCCGGCCGCGTCCGGGCCGGTGGCGGCGAGGAGATAGACGACCACCGGATGCGGGTCGACGCGGCCGGCCGCCGCCCGTCCCTCGTCCACGAGCCGGCGGGCCGCGCGTACCTCGTCCGTCGTCGTACCCCCGGTGAGGATGGTGCCGTCGGCCGCCTCGCCGCACAGGCGGAGCGAGCGCGGACCGGTCGCGCCCGCGAGGATCGGCGACGGCGTCGAGGGCGGCCAGTCCAGCTTGACCGCGTCGAGGCGGACGTAACGCCCGTCGACGGTGACCTCCTCGCCGTCGAGCAGCGCGCGCAGCACGGTGAGGTGCTCACGCAGGAGCGTCACGGGCGACTCGACCTGCGCGCCGACCTGCGCCATCCAGTCCTGAACGCCGTGGCCGACGCCGACCGTCGCGCGCCCGGGGAACAGCCGGTGCAGCGCCGCGATCTCCATCGCCGCCAGAGCGACGTTGCGCAGCGGCACGGGCAGCAGCCCGACGCCGACGCGGAGCCGGCCGGTCCAGCCGAGCACGGCGGAGGCGGTGGCGACGCCGCTCCCCCAGAAACAGTCCTCCCAGAGCCAGAGTTCCTCCAGTCCCGCGTCGTCGGCCGCGCGGGCGAGGTCGCGTAGTCGTTCGGGTGGCAGCTGGGGCAGGCTCACCGCGCCGAGAACGGTCATGACTCTCCTTCGCCGGGAAGTGACAAGAGAGACCGCGCCTCTTTCTCGCCGA
The DNA here is from genome assembly GCF_030269445.1 of Actinoallomurus iriomotensis. Classification (GTDB taxonomy): domain Bacteria; phylum Actinomycetota; class Actinomycetes; order Streptosporangiales; family Streptosporangiaceae; genus Actinoallomurus; species Actinoallomurus iriomotensis. The sequence goes on along the minus strand of NZ_BSTJ01000005.1, from coordinate 16,221 downwards.
GCCCGGTCACGGGGCCATCCTCGCCGACCCGCCGCGCGTACGGAAAGCGATGATCCTTCGGTGAGCCCGGGACGGTCCGTACGCGGGCGCCGGTCCGCGTGCCGCACGGTGGAGACTGATGGCAGCGGACGACGCCGATCCGTCCGCCGACCGCGATGAGACGAGGAGAGAAATGGGTTCGCCACTGTCCGATCTCGGCCTGACCTCCTCCGTGCTCGCGGCGCCGATGGCCGGAGGCGCCGGCACGCCCGCGCTGGTCACGGCGGCCGCGCGAGCGGGCGGCCTGGGCTTCCTCGCCGCCGGTTACAAGACGCCCGAGGCACTGGCCGGGCAGATCGCCGCCGTACGTGCCGAGGGCGTGCCGTTCGGCGTCAACGTGTTCGCGCCCAACCCGGTGCCCGTGGACGCCGAGGCGTACCGCCGGTACGCGCGGGCGATCCAGGCCGAGGCCGAGCCGTACGGGCTGGATCTGACCGCCGGCGAACCGGTCGAGGACGACGACCACTGGAAGGACAAGATCGACCTGCTGCTCGCCGATCCCGTTCCGGTGGTGAGCTTCACGTTCGGGGTGCCGGAACCGGCCGTGATCGCGGCCCTGCGCGCCGCCGGCAGCCTCATCGCCCAGACGGTCACGTCCGCCGAGGAGGCCCGGCTGGCCGAGGAGGCGGGAGCCGGGCTGCTCATCGTCCAGTGCTCGGCGGCGGGCGCGCACTCGGGCACGCTCACGCCGGAGCGCCTCCCGCCGGAGATCCCGCTCACCGAACTGGTCGCCCGCGTACGGCCGGTGACGGACGTCCCACTGGTCGCGGCCGGCGGGCTCGCCACACCGGACGACGTCGCCGGGACGCTGCGGGCGGGCGCGGTCGCGGCCATGGTCGGCACGGTCCTGCTGCGAACGGACGAGAGCGGCGCCACCGCCGCCCACCGAGCGGCGCTGACCGACCCGGCGCGCGACCGTACCGTCGTCACCCGGGCGTTCACCGGCCGTCCCGCCCGCGGGCTGCGCAACCGCTTCACCGACCGGTACAGCGACGGCGCGCCGTCGGGCTACCCCGCCGTGCACCACCTGACCAGCCCCCTGCGCAAGGCGGCGGCGGCAGCGAACGACCAGGAGGTGCTCCACCTGTGGGCGGGCACGGGCCACCGGCACGCGACCGCCGAACCGGCCGCCCAGGTCCTCACCCGGCTGGCGTCGAAGCTGTGATCGACTTGTGGACGGAGCGGGGGGGAGTGTCGGTGGTGGGGATTAGGCTGACGGGCGTGAGCGGAGAGGAGGGGCGGGCGGCAGAAGACCGCTATGCCGACCTGGTCGACCAGATGACCGCGATCCACGGCGTCGACCCGCCGAACGGGGGCCGCGGCTTCGGCCGCACGGCGCTGCGCTTCCACGGCAAGATCTTCGCGATGCTCGTCCGCGGCCACCTGGTCCTGAAGCTACCGGCCGCCCGGGTCGGGGAGCTGGTCGCCGCCGGTGAGGGGACGCACTTCGACGCGAACAAGGGCACACCGATGCGCGAGTGGCTGAGCCTGGCCCCCGACTCCGGCCACGACTGGCCCGCGCTGGCCCAGGAGGCTTTGACCTTCGCCCACGCGAACCGCCGCTCCGGTTAGGCACATCGTCCGCTTCCCCAGGTCGCGCTCCCGGCCGTGACGCTCTTGGGCGGGGTGCTCGATGGCGAAGAGGTCACCGTTGGCGGGCGTTATGTCCGCCTCGACGCGGTGAGACCGGACTGGCCGCCGTTCGGCGCCTTGTCCCGCGCGCGGTATCGGCGCGCACGGCACCAGCACGCACTGCATCGGCGCGCATGGCACCCGCACGGCCTTCCGGCCAGAGACGCCCGGCCAGGGATAATGACGCCCGCCTCCCCGGGCCGCCGCGTCTCTCGGCACGGCGCCTCACGGCACGGCGCGGCGCGGCGTCTCGTGGCGTGGCGCGGCGCAGCGCGGCGCAGCGTCTCGCGGCGCGGCACGGCACAGGGTGACGCGGCACGGCACGGCACGGGGTGACGCGGCACGGCGTGGTACGGCGTGGTGCGGCGTGGTCGATCGGTAACGCCCTGCCCCTAGTCCCCCGAACGGCACGGAAGGTCTGCGAGCGACGACGACCGCCGCCTCTCCCCTGCCCTGCGGCCCGGCTGACCGACGGGAGGCGAGGCCGCCCGAGGCTGTCCCCGTCGTCGCCCCCCACAGCGGCAGCCGGTCCGTCGGGGCCTCCCGCCGCCGTCGTCACGCGGTTGCCCGGCCGGAGACGACGACCGCCCCGCGCCCCTCGCCGCCCCGCGCCGCGCCGCGCCGCGAGACACCGCACCGTCCCGCTCGCCTCGACGTCGCCGCGTCGGCACCACACGTAGGGCCGGCCGTCAGGGAGGATGGCCGCTCTCCCGCTGTGCCGGCCGTCGCTACACGGCCGTCTGGTCAAAGACGACTACCGACCCCGTAGCGCCTCCCGCCCCTCGCCGCCACGGCACGGCGTGGCACGGCCCGCCGAGAGCCGCGGCCGGCCTGTCACGGGCGATGCTCGCTCCGTCACGGCGGCCGCCACCACTTCGGCGGTCGCCACGACACCGTCACCTCGGCCGTCGTGAGATGCCGCTGCCCGGAGGACCGACGCCTCCAGATCGCCTGTCACCCAACCTCGCGTCGCCTCGCCGGCACTGCAGGGCGCATATCACCCATCAAGGTCGATGGCCGCCGCCCGGAGGACCGCCGACTCCACATCGCCTGTCACCCAACCTCGCGTCGCCTCGCCGGCACTGCAGGGCGCGTATCACCCATCAAGGTCGAGGGCCGCTGCCCCAGTGCGCCGGCCGTCGCCATACGGCCGTCTGGGTGGAGGTGACTACCGACTCCGCACCGCTTCCCGCTCGTTCCCGCGCCGTCTCGATGTCGCCGTGCCGGCGGGGCGTTCGGTATGAGTGCGCCGTCCAGGGGGAACGTTTTTGCAGGTCAGACATGTGATCGGAGGAGTCATGATGCGGCTGAGCGCGCGTAACCAGGTTCGGGCCACAGTCACTCGCGTCACGGAGGGCGAGGCGACGGCCAATGTGGAGCTGGACGCGAGCGGCGTGCGCATGGTCGCGTCCATCACGGTTGAGGCGGCGCGGGAGCTGGGACTGTCCGAGGGTCGGGAGGTCGTCGCCATGATCAAGGCCTCGGACGTCATCCTGGCCGTTCCCGACTGAGAACCGCGGACGGAACGCGAACGAGAGGCACACCTGACGCCGGCCATCCTCGACGGAGACCCGCGCCGGCGGAGGACGTCACGCCGACTCCCTCGGCTGAGAGCCGCCGGGACCCTCGGCTGAGAGCCGTTGAGCCAGGCGGGCGGAAGACGCCGTCTCCCCGGCAGAGGACCGCACAGGCGGAGGACGTTGCTGTGGCCCCTCATCAAAGGGGACCCCGGCTCCTCGGACACGGCGCTGGTCGTTCCCCGCCTGGGGTCCGACAGGCGGAAGGTCATGCTGACACCCATTGACCGGGAACGGCCGGTGAGAACTGGCCGCCGCACCGCCCACCCCTCCCCGCCCCGGCTGGAAGCCGTACGGACCTCGGACACGGCGCTGGCCGGCCCCCCGCCTGGGGTCCGACAGGCGAAAGGTCATGCTGACACCCATTGACCGGGAACGGCCGGTGAGAACTGGCCGCCGCACCGCCCACCCCTCCCCGCCCCGGCTGGAAACCGTACGGACCTCGGACACGGCGCTGGCCGGTCCCCCGCCGGGGCCCGACAGGCGAGAGGTCGTGCGGCCCCCATTGACTGGGAATGCGCCGGTGAGAACCGGCCGCCTCTCGCGTCCACACCGCCCCCGGCCGAAAACCATGCGGACCTCAGACGCCGCGCCGGCCGATCGCCGCCCGCGGCCCGGCGGACGAAGGGCCACGCCGATCCACATTGACTAGGAATGCGCCGGTGAGAACCGGGCTGACCTAGGACGCCGCGCCGTACCCCACTCACCCCCCAACCCACCCCTGCCCGAAACGGTGCGGATCTCCGACGCTGGCCGGTCCCCGCCTGAAGAGACCGGCGGGCGAAAGGTCACTCTGCTCATCCCCGGCCAAGGCAGCGTAGGCAGAAGCAGGTGCGAGAAGCCCCCCTGTGTGGCATATGCGCCGCCCTGGGCGCGTCAGGGGTGGAATATGCGATAGTACGGTGGGGCGACGGGACGGTCACGGTGACACGTGGTCCGAGCGCCCTCACAGGGTCCCAGCCCCCCGACTGCACGAGGAGACCAAGGTGATCGAACGTCTGCCCCGCAGCGTCCGGGTGCTGCTCGCCGCCGCGCTCGGGACGAGTCTGACGCTGGCGGCCGGATGCGGGAGCACCGGCGACGACTCGTCCAAAGGCAAGACGCTCTTCGTGTTCGCCGCCGCGTCGCTGACCGAGACGTTCACCTCCCTGGGCAAGACCTTCGAGGCGGCCCACCCGGGCGTGAAGGTGAAGTTCAACTTCGGCGGCAGCTCCACCCTGGCGCAGCAGATCACGCAGGGCGCCCCGGCCGACGTGTTCGCCGCCGCGAGCCCGGCCACCATGAAGACCGTGACCGACGCCAAGGACGCCGCCGGCGCGCCGACGACCTTCGTCCGTAACCGGCTGGAGATCGCGGTGCCGCCCAGCAACCCCGGCAAGGTCAAGGCGCTCAAGGACCTGACCAACCCCAAGCTCAAGGTCGTCGAGTGCGCGCCTGAGGTGCCGTGCGGCGCCGCCGCGCTCAAGGCCCTCGCGGCGGCCGAGTTGAAGGTCAAGCCGGTGTCGCAGGAGCAGGATGTCAAGGCCGCGCTCACCAAGGTTCAGCTCAACGAGGCCGACGCGGCTCTCGTCTACCGCACCGACGTGAAGTCCGCGGGCGGCAAGGTCACGGGCATCGACTTTCCCGAGGCGGCCCAGGCGATCAACGACTACCCGATCGCCACGCTGGCCAAGGCGCCGCAGCCGGCGCTCGCCAAGGAGTTCGTCCAGCTCATCCTGTCCGGCCAGGGCAAGTCCGTCCTTCAGCAGGCAGGGTTCGAGAGTCCCTGACCCGTGAGCGCGGCGGGGGCCCTCCGGAGCGGGCCCCCGCCCTCCCCTAACGGACGGCGGGCAGGACGCTGCGCTTGTCCTTCGGAAGCGCCTGAACGAGGGACGGCGGGACGTTGAGCGTGTCGGCCGTGACCCGCGCGGGCAGGTTGGCCATCCACTGGTTCGCGGAGATGTCCTCGAACCTCGGGTTGCGGAACATCTCCAGGAACACCAGCGGCTCGTCGCCGAGGTTCTCGACGTAGTGCCCGTACGCGAACGGGACGTATCCGACGTCGCCGGCCTGGAAGTCGAACGTACGGGCCAGGCCCGAGCCGGCGAACACTCCCATCCGCCCGAACCCGGAGATGTAGTACTGCCACTCGTCGTCGGTCGGGTGCCAGTGGAGTTCGCGGAGCGCGCCGGGTTCGAGCTCCACGAGGGCCGCCGCGATCGTGGTCGCCGCGAAGTTCGTCGCGTCGGTGATCCGTACGGTGCCTCCGTCGAAGCGCATCGGCGGCTGCGTGTGCATCCGGTGCTTGAACGTCCGGGGCACGTCGCCGCTCGGGCTGATGATCCGCGCGGCGTCGTCCAGCGGCGGCGGCACCTGCCCGTCGAAGATGTACTTCTCCCGCTCCGGCATCTTCGCCAGCTGCTCGGGCGTCCAGCCGAGGTTCTTGGCGAGCACGCTCTTGGGCGTGTGCGCGAAGAAGTCGCTCAGCATGAACGTGGAGTTCTCCGAGAACGCCCCGTCGTCGAAGACGAGCAGGAACTCCACGCCCTCGTCCAGCGCCTGGATGTAGTGCGGGATGCCCTTCGGGAAGAACCACAGGTCGCCCTGCTCGACGTCGTCGAGGAACCCGCGTCCGGCCTGGTCGACCGCGCCGATCCGGCAGCTCCCCTCCAGCACGTACGCCCACTCGGACTCCTTGTGCCAGTGCAGTTCGCGGTACGCGCCGGGGTTGAGCTTCATGTCGACGCCGGCGAGCGTGGTGGCGACCGGCAGCTCGCGCTGGGTGACCTCACGGGTCCATCCCCCGTTCTCGATGCGGGTGTGCGCCATGGAGAAGGAGAACTTCAGGTTCGGCAGGGTGCCGTGGTCGGTCGGCGGCGGCGTGAGCAGGTCCGGGTTCTGCCGGTCCAGCTCGATGTTGCGCGGACCGGTGTCGAGGCCGCCCTGCCCGTCGCGCTGCGGTTGCGGTACGGCCTGCGGAGCGCGGTCGGCCGGGCGTCGCTTCAGTCTCATCCGAGTCCTTTCCCTGGTCCGCGAGACGGTCACTTGGGGGCGGATAGCCGCATAAGCCCGAAATACCCCGATGCCAGGAAAGCCGGTCACGCGCCGAACCAGCATTGGGCAAAGACGCGGGCGGCGCGTCGCGGCGGACCACCGCGGAGCCCGAATCTTTCCGATCACCCCCATCGCCTTGGTGGTTAGTGCGCCGGGGCGCGGGTAGGCCGCCGCCCATGGCGGAGATGACACTGCGAGTCAACGGATCGGTACGGGAACTCGACGTCGATCCCCGCACCTCGTTGCTCGACCTGCTCCGTGAGCGTCTGGGGCTGACCGGTACGAAGAAGGGGTGCGACCACGGGCAGTGCGGCGCCTGCACCGTGCTGCTCGACGGGCGGCGGGCCAACGCGTGTCTCGCGCTCGCGGTCGCCTGCGACGGGTCGGAGGTCACCACCGTCGAGGGACTCGGCGGTGCCGCGGACGGCGACGAGCCCCATCCCCTCCAGACCGCCTTCGTCGAGCGGGACGCCTTCCAGTGCGGCTACTGCACGCCCGGCCAGCTCTGCTCGGCCGCCGGCATGCTCGCCGAGCGCGGGCCGAGCGCGGTCACCGCCGACCTCACCGACGATCCACCGCTGACACCGGAGGAGATCCGGGAGCGCATGAGCGGCAACCTGTGCCGCTGCGGCGCGTACGTCAACATCGTCGCCGCGATCCAGGAGGCGGCCCGGTGAAGCTCTTCGAGTACGCACGCGCCGCCGACGCGCGGGAGGCCCTGGAACGGTTCCGGCCCGGCACGATGTACCTCGGCGGCGGCACCAACCTCGTCGACCTGATGCGGCTCGGCGTCGCCCGGCCGGACTTTCTCGTCGACGTCACGCGCCTGCCGTACGACACGATCGACGCCGACGGCGACGGGCTGCGCATCGGCGCCGCCGTGCGCAACAGCGACCTGGCCGCGCATCCGGCGGTCCGTGAGCGCTATCCGATGCTGGCCCGGGCCGTGCTCAGCGGCGCCTCCGGCCAGGTGCGCAACATGGCGACGACCGCCGGCAACCTGCTGCAGCGCACCCGCTGCCCGTACTTCCAGGACGTCTCGCGGCCGTGCAACAAGCGCCGGCCCGCCTCGGGGTGCCCGGCGATCCCCGGCGACCACGAGAACCTGGCGATCCTCGGGCACTCCGAGCAGTGCGTGGCGACCCATCCGTCCGACATGGCGGTGGCGCTCGCCGCGCTCGGCGCGCAGGTGCACGTCACCGGCCCCGCCAGCGACCGGGTCGTGCCGATCCCGGGCCTGCACCGGCTCCCCGGCGCCGAGCCGGAACGCGACACCGTCCTGACGCCCGGCGAGCTGATCACGGCGATCACGCTGCCTCCGCCGCCTCCGGGCCGCTCCCACTACCGGAAGGTGCGTGAGCGCGCGTCGTTCGCCTTCGCTCTCGTCTCGGTCGCCGCGGTGCTGGACGTCGACGAGGCGAGTGACACCGTACGCGACTGCCGGATCGCGCTCGGCGGCGTCGCCCACGTGCCGTGGCGGGCCGAACGCGCCGAGGCGGCGCTGCGGGGCGCACCGGCGACCGAAGAGGAGTTCGTCCGGGCCGCCGAGGCCGAGCTGGCCGAGGCCCGGCCGCTGCCACGGAACGCCTACAAGGTGCCGCTCGCCCGCAACCTGATCGTCCGGACCCTCCAGGAGCTGATCCCGTGAACCGCGTCGAGGGACGCGACAAGGTCACCGGCCGGGCGCGGTACGCGTTCGAGTACCCGGCCGAGGACGTCGCGTACGTCCACCCCGTCCAGGCGGCGGTGACCCGCGGGCGGATCCTCTCGGTCGACGCCACCGACGCCCTCGCGACACCGGGGGTGCTGGCCGTGCTGTCCTGCGCGGAGCCGCCCGCGCTCGGCTCGCGGGAGGACGCCGAGCTCGCGCTGTTCCAGAGCGACCAGGTGGCCTACCGCGGGCAGCTCGTCGCGGCGGTCGTCGCGCGCGCGCCGGAGACGGCACGGGAGGCGGCCGAACACGGGGTGCGGATCGGCTACGACGCCGAGCCGCACGACGTGCTGCTGCGGGCGGACCATCCCGGTCTCTACACCCCGGAGAAGGTCAACCCGGGGATGCCGGCCGAGACCCGGCGGGGCGACGTCGAGGCCGGGTTCGCCGAGGCGGCGGTCACCGTCGACGCGACCTACACGACGCCCACATTGCACAACAACCCGATGGAACCGCACGCCACGATGGCCGTCTGGGAGGAGAACGGCGACCTGACGCTGTACGACTCGACCCAGGGCGCCGCCGACGACCGCGACACGATCGCGGAGGTGCTCGGCCTGCCGCCGGAGCGGGTACGGGTGGTCGCGCCGCACGTCGGAGGCGGCTTCGGGTCCAAGGGCACCACGCGCCCGAACGCCATCCTCGCGGCGCTCGCGGCGCGGGCCGCCGGGCGCCCGGTGAAGCTGGCGCTGACCCGGCAGCAGATGTACGACCTCACGGGTTACCGTACGCCCACCATCCAGCGCGTCCGGCTCGGCGCGGACGCCGAGGGTCGGCTGACCGCGATCAGCCACGAGGCCGTCGAACAGTCCTCGACGCTCATGGAGTTCGCCGAGCAGACCGCGGCCCCGACGCGGGTCATGTACGCGGCGCCGAACCGCCGGACGACCCACCGGCTCGTGCGCCTCGACGTGCCCACGCCGTCGTGGATGCGCGCGCCGGGCGAGTGTCCCGGGATGTTCGCGCTGGAGTCGGCCATGGACGAACTGGCGGTCGCCGCCGGCATCGACCCGATCGAGCTGCGGATACGCAACGAGCCCGACGTCGACCCGGAGAACGACCTGCCGTTCAGCTCCCGCAACCTGGTCGCCTGCCTGCGGGAGGGCGCCCGCCGGTTCGGTTGGGAGGGGCGCGACCCCCGGCCCGGCATCCGGCTCGACGGGCGGTGGCTCATCGGTACGGGCGTGGCCGCCTCCACCTATCCCTCCCGGCGGATGGCGTCCACGGCCGACGCGACCGTCGAGGACGGCGACTTCGTCATCCGGATCGCCGCCGCCGACATCGGCACGGGCGCCCGTACGGTGCTGACGCGGATCGCGGCCGAGACCCTGGGCACCGCGCCCGAGCGCGTGCGCGTCGAGGTCGGCGACAGCGCCCTGCCGCGCGCCTCGCTCGCGGGCGGTTCGATGGGGACGGCCTCGTGGGGGTCGGCGGTCGTACGGGCGTGCGAGGCGCTGCTGAAGAACGGTGAGCGCGGCACCGCCGACACCACCGAGGACGTCGAGGGCGACACCGGCTTCTCCCGGCACGCGTTCGGCGCGCAGTTCGCCGAGGTACGGGTCGACCTGGACACCGGCGAGGTCCGCGTGCCCCGGCTGCTCGGCGTGTTCGCCGCCGGGCGGATCCTCGAGCCGAAGCTCGCGCGGTCGCAGTTCGTCGGCGGCATGACGATGGGCATGGGCATGGCCCTGATGGAGCAGACGATCGTGGACGAGCGGGACGGCGGCTTCCTGAACCACGACCTCGCGCAGTACCACGTGGCCGCCTGCGCCGACGTCCAGGACATCGACGCGGTGTGGATCGAGGAGGAGGATCCGCACCTCAACCCGATGGGTGCCAAGGGCGTCGGGGAGATCGGCATCGTCGGCACCGCCGCCGCCGTCGCCAACGCCGTCCACCACGCCACCGGACGGCGCGTGCGCGACCTTCCGATCACCCCGCCGAAACTGGTCGGCTGACGCGGGAACGAGTCCGATCTCGATACGCTGAGTCCTTGCCTTTGGACGGTGCCGCGCGGCCGGTCGCGCGGGCCGGAGACGAGTTGACGCAGGGAGCAGGAGTACCCCAATGAGCGCGCCGACGCAGCAGGAGAGGTTCAGTTTTCAGGCCGAGGTCGTCCAGCTTCTCGACCTGATGATCCACTCGCTGTACAGCAACAAGGAGATCTTCCTGCGGGAGCTGATCTCCAACGCATCCGACGCGATCGACCGGTTGCGGTTCGCGCAGCTGACCGAGCCCGGCCTCGACGAGGACGAGGAAGAGCTGCGGATCCATGTCGCCTTCGACAAGGACGCGCGCACGATCACCATCACCGACAACGGCATCGGCATGAGCCGGCAGGAGGTGATGGACAACATCGGCACCATCGCCAAGTCCGGCACCCGGGAGTTCTTCCAGGCGCTGACCGGTGACCAGCGCAAGGACGCGACGCTCATCGGCCAGTTCGGCGTCGGCTTCTACTCCTCCTTCATCGTGGCCGACCGGGTGACGCTGACCACCCGCCGCGCCGGGCTGTCCGCCGAGGAGGGTGTGCGCTGGGAGTCCGACGGCCGCGGGGAGTACGCCCTGGAGACCGTCGAGCGGCCACGGCGCGGCACCGAACTCGTCCTGCACCTGCGTGAGGGCGAGGACGACCTGCTGAACCACCACCGGCTGCTCACGATCATCCAGAAGTACTCCGACCACATCAGCCTGCCGATCGTGATGCCGCAGGACGGCGGCGACGACGCCGGCGAGGACACCGTGGTCAACCGCGGCTCCGCGCTGTGGGCGCGCCCGAAGAGCGAGATCGACGACGCCGACTACAACGAGTTCTACAAGCACGTCGCGCACGACTTCGCCGACCCGCTCGCCCATCTGCACAGCAAGATGGAGGGCACCTACGAGTACACCCTGCTGCTGTTCATCCCGGCGACCGCGCCGTTCGACCTGTGGATGCCCGAGGCCCGGCACGGCGTGAAGCTGCACGTCCAGCGGGTGTTCATCATGGACGACACGGGCCAGCTGATGCCGAACTACCTGCGGTTCGTCCGCGGGGTCATCGACTCGGCCGACCTGCCGCTCAACGTCTCCCGCGAGATCCTCCAGAGCAGCCGGGTGGTCGACAACATCCGCTCCAGCGCGGTCAAGAAGGTCCTGCGGCTGCTGAAGGACCTGGCCGAGAAGGAGCCGGAGAAGTACGCCAGGTTCTGGCGCGAGTTCGGCGACGTCCTGAAGGAGGGCGTGGCCGAGGACTTCTCCAACCGCGACGAGATCGCCAAACTGCTGCGGTTCACGACGACGAAGTCCGCGACCGACGAGCCCGACACCTCCCTCAGCGACTACGTCGCGCGAATGAAGGAGGGCCAGGACAAGATCTACTACCTGATCGCCCCGACGCCCGCCGCGGCCAAGAGCAGCCCGCACCTGGAGATCTTCCGCAAGAAGGGCATCGAGGTGCTGCTGCTGGGTCAGGCCATCGACAACTGGCTGGTGACGAGCCTGCCCGACTTCGAGGGCAAGCGGCTCCAGTCGGTCGCCCAGGGCGTCTCCGACCTCGGCGCGATGGAGGACGAGGCCGAGAAGGAGGCGGGTGAGAAGGCCGGCACCGAGCTCAGCGGCCTGATCGAGCGGGTGAAGAAGGCCCTCGGCGACAAGGTGGCCGACGTGCGCACCACCAACCGCCTCACCACCTCGCCGGCCTGCATCGTCGCGGACGAGCCGGACCTCGAGCTGAACCTCATGCGCCGCATGCAGGGTTCGGGGATGCCGAGCCGGCCGATCCTGGAGATCAACCCCGAGCACCCCCTCGTACGCCGGCTCGACCGGGAGGGCAACGAACAGCGCCTCAGCGACTGGGCGCACGTCCTCTACAGCCAGTCGGTGCTGACGCTCGGCGCCCGCATCGAGGACCCGGCGGAGTTCGTCGAGCGGCTCAACGACCTGCTCATGACGCTCGCGGACGGCACCGAGGCGGACGCCGAGAACGCGGACGCCGACGGGGGCTCGGGCGAGGAGTGACCGGCGTGGGCCGGGGCGCCCGACGGTGTCCCGGCCCACCCGCTCCCCCTGTCAGGTCCCGAAGACCTGGAACTCCCACAGCGAGTAGCCGTACGGCGTGCCGCGCTGCGTGCCGTACATCCGCACGTACCGGCCCGAGCCGGAGACGCTCAGGTCCTGCACTCCCCCGGTGCCGCTGGTCGTCGAGTAGACCGTCGTCCAGTTCGTGCCGTCACTGGACGTCTGGAGCTGGAACGCCTTGCCGTAGGCGGCCTCCCAGTTCAGCACGACGTGGCTGAGCTGATGCACCGCGCCGAGGTCCACCTGAAGCCACTGCGGGTCGCTGAACGCGCTGGACCAGCGGGAACCCGTGTCGCCGTCCGTGGCGTTGGCCGCGGCGGTGCCGGGCGCCTCGGTGGACGAGGCGGTCGTCGAGTGCCCCTGCGACAGGTTCGTCCCCGTGCCACCGCCGCCGCCCGGCGCCTTGTTGTAGACCGCGACGTAGTCGATGTTGAGCGAGGCGCCGGACACGGTCGAGGAGTTGGGCCCGCCGCCGAACGCGTCGGGGAACCCGCCGCCCATCGCCAGGTCGAAGATGATGAAGAACGGGTGATCGACGGCGTTCGCCCAGGTGGTGGCGTCCACGCGGTTGGCGGCCAGCGTGAAGTAGTTGGTGCCGTCGAGGTACCAGCGGATCTGCTCCGGCGAGACCGACCGGTCGATCTGCACGGCGTAGGTGTGGTAGCCGGTCTGGCAGCCCGGGCAGGCGTGCTCGCCGCTGCCGATGCCGGTGGACTCGTTGCAGGGCCCGCCGGGGTTCGTGCCGCAGTGCAGGGTGCCGAACACCGAGCTGCGGCCGTTGATGTCCTCCAGGATGTCGACCTCCCCGGAGGTCGGCCACGGCGTGCCGCTGCGCAGCGTCGAGCCGAGCATCCAGAACGCCGGCCAGTAGCCGGCCCCGTTGGCGGTGGTCACGTTGGGCTGCTGGATCGACGCCTGCATCATGACGACGCCGCCGGCGGGCGCGCCGAAAGTCGCGGCCTGCGTCTCGACCCGCCCGGAGGTCCAGCCGGCGCGCGGGTCCGAGCCCGAGTGGAGCGCCTTGAGGACGAGATGTCCCGCGCCGTCCTGGTAGACGTTCGCGGTGCTGTTGGTCATCGTCTCGATCTCACCGGTGCCGAAACCGCTGCCGGGACCGGTGTCGTACTTCCACGTGCCGGTGTTCAGGCCGGTGCCGGCCGCGCCGGTGAAGTCGTCGCTCCACGTGGTGGTGAACCCGGCGGGCGGGGCCGGCACCGCGGCGGGCCGCACGGGAGCCGCCCCGGCGGGCGCGCTCGCGGCGACGGTGGCGGGCGTGAACACGCCGACGGCGAGGATGAGGGCGCCGGCTCCCACCTTGAGCCGGTGCGCCCACGAGGCGCGGAGGTGCCTGTCTTGCCGGTCGAACAACACGATGTGCTCCTTTGCGGGGGCCGTACAGACCCACCCGTACGGCCCCCTGTGGCGAGGGTGACGGTCGATGGGGCGATGGAGCTCTCAGGCGTGGTTCGAGTGGTTCACCAGCCGACGGCGACGAGGAGGTACTGCGGGTCGCCGTGGGAGATGAACGAGGACTGGCCGGCGACGTCGTCGTAGGGGAAGCCGTAGGCCAGGTGGTTGATCGCGTGGTCGTGCCAGAACTTGGCGTAGTAGTTGGCCGGCGCGGCCTTGTAGTACTGGCTCGGGTCCGACTGCTGCGACTGCCCGGCGACGTGCCGGTTGAGCGCGGCGCACATGTTCGGGTTGCCGGCGAGCGAGCCCGCGCATCCGAAGACGTTGGACGTGGGTTCGTTCACGCCGTTCGCCTGGGCGTAACTCGTGAAGTAGTTCGCGTACTGCCCGCCCGTCCGGAACGCGCTGTCGCTGCCGGGCGCCGGGATGTAGTACGGGGCCTGTACCGTCGCGAGGTGCTTGAACTCGGTCGGGACCTCGTTCTGGAACCGCTGGAACGTCGCCGACCGGTCCTCGGCGAACGTCGCCTGGTCCTCGCCGACCTGCGTGTCGTACCCGTCGTGGGCGTGCAGCCGCAGCGCCAGCTTCAGGCCGAACCCGTCGACGCGTGTCGTGTTGCCGTTGAAGACGTCCGGCCCGACGGTGAACTCGATGAAGTCCCGGTACTGGCTGTCCGGTGAGCCGAGGTAGAAGTACATCCGGCCCGCGGAGTTGGCGGGCATGTCGAAGTAGGGCTGCTCGGCGATCGAGTGCGTCTGCCCGTTGAAGCTCCAGTAGACCTGGCTGTCGGGGTAGTGGCCGTTCGTCCGGTTGAGGATCTTCAGCTCGAGGACGTTGTGCGCGGCCGGGATGCCACTGGTGTCGCCCCAGAACGAGTCCGGCGGCGGCGTCGTGGTGCTCCCGGAGTAGACCGCGAACTCCCACAGCGAGTAGCCGTACTGGGTGCTGCGCGTGGTGCCGTACATCCGGATGTACCGGCCGGTGCCGCTGACGCTCAGCGTCTGGGTGCCGCCGGTGCCGGTCGTGGTGCTGTAGACGGTGGTCCAGGTGGACGCGTTGTCGGAGACCTGGATCTGGAAGGCCTTGGCGTAGGCCGTCTCCCAGTTGAGCGTGACCTGGCAGATCTGCTGGGAGGAGCCGAGGTCCACCTGGAGCCACTGCGGGTCGCTGAAGGCGCTGGACCAGCGGGTTCCGGTGTTGCCGTCCACGGCGGCCGACGCGGGGGTACCGGAGTTCTCCGTGGAGGAGGCGGTCGCCGGCCGGTTCAGCGCGACGTTGCTCCCGCCGCACGCGGCGGCCTTCGGAGTGCCGCCGGACAGCGCCTGGGCGCCGGCCGTGAACGGGGCGCCGGCCACGAGGGAGCCGACGAGAAGCATGATCGCGGCGGACGCGATCGCCATGAGGTGGGCGGGCGCGCGACGGCGCGCCGGGGGGCGGAGGGTAGGTCGCACGTGGCGTCTCCCTTTCTGGGGTAGGGAGGTGAGACGCGCGGCTCCGGCGGTGGCGGCCGCCGGAGCCGCGATTCGGCGGATGAGCTCGCCGGATCGTCCGGGCGGGTTCGGGGTGCTGCTGAGAGCGCTCTCACGGCAGACGGTGGCCGTCTTTCCGGCTCCCGTCAAGAGAGTCAAGTCATAACGTTTGGGTAACGGCCAGCGAGAACTCACTCGCCCTGTCGCCGGACATATGCCCTGGCCAGGGTATTTGTTGTTCCACACCCCATTACTCCGCCGAAACGCCACGGAAATATTTCTGGCGGCGGAGACTCCGGCCCATGATCACCTGCGCGGGCCGACAGGCCCGTGCCCTCACGCTCCAGTCGACCGCGCTCGCGCTCGCGCGATACGGGCCCCACCCCGGATTACCAGGAGCCTCGTCTCGTCCCGGGATCAGAAGTCGGGCCGCGTCTTCACCATGGGCAGGAGGCCGGCGGGTGACGTATGACGCTCCGCCCCGAAGGCGGCCGGAAGCCGCCCGTGAAGGAAACCGGCGAAACCCGTGATCACGACCTCCCAGGTCGCCGTGTCCTGGTCGGCCGGCTTAGGGATCATGTCGTAGCTGTCGGGAAACGCCGGCGTGCCGGCCATGCCGGCCAGCGTGGAACCCGCGGTTTCCGCCGGGGTCCCACGTACGCGAGCGAACCAGGATGTGCTGGACGATCCAACCCTCCTTTTCGGCCGGCTTCTTCAGACGCGGGACACCAGTTCCCGCTGGGCGTGCCGCCGGCTGACCGAGGCCGTACGGTGGGCGCACGCGCCGCCCGGTGCGGCCTCGCGCCGGCGGGGCTCGGCGGCCACCGCCGCACTCCAGAGCCGGGCCCGCCCGCCCTGGTCGTGGGCCACGCGACCCCGTCGGACCACGCCCCTCGCCCGCCTTCGCGCCACTCTCGCCGACGACCAGGCGCCAGGGTCTGTCTCGAAGTCCCCCGTCCGCCGCCGCAGTAGGACAGCGGGGCTTCGAGACAGGCTCTAGTAGTGCTTTGTTACGTTTGTGATCTTGGTGGCGATGATCGTGTGTGAGGTCTGGGGAGATCACCGCGGTCCGGTCGCGGTTGGAGGAGTTCGCGGCTGAGGTGTTCGCGGGATTGCCGCGGTCGGATCAGCGCGCCACGGGTGGGCTGTATGTGCGGGGTTTGCTGCTGGACGGGCAGCGTAAGTCGATGCAGCCGATGGCGGAGCGCCTTGGTGTGGATCATCAGCGGTTGCAGCAGTTCATGAGCTCTTCGACCTGGGATTTCATTGGGGTGCGGCGTCGGCTGGCCAC
>NZ_BSTJ01000004.1 GCF_030269445.1 Actinoallomurus iriomotensis | reverse complement strand
CATGTCCAAACCCGAGATCATGCGCTGCCTCAAACGCTACGTCGCCCGCGAGATCTTCAAAATCATCTGCCCGCCAAGTCCCAACGACGTCACCGCCTCAGCGGCTTGACATCCATAGGAGCATCCGCCCGGCTGCGACCCGCCGACGCACCGAGCGCCGGCGGGTCGCCCCGTACGTGACAGCCGAACCGCGGCAAAGCCAGACCGGAAACCGGCGCTCGACGGACCCGTACTTCGCCGGCAAGGCCACGATGTCGCGATTTCGAGGCGTGGTCGCGGACACCATCAGTGTGACCGGCCCGGGATCAGTCGGACCGCCTCGGTCACGTGCCCGGGGCGCCCAGCGTGTCCGGAGCGAGATCACCCGGAGTGATCAGATTCCGCTGTACGGACGCCGACGCCGAACGGTCGTGTGCCGCGATCGTGTTGATGATCCACGGCAACTCGGGTGACACCTTGGTGAGAGCGTCTCGGTTGATCGCACCGTTCGGCCCCACCGAACAGACGTTCGGTATGAGGTTCCCGGAACCGTCCTTGAACGACGAGGCGTTCATAATGGCGTTCTGGATCCCGAACACCACCGGCTGCGACCGTCGCCGTTTGGTCGCCTTGTCCAGCACCTGCAGTGTCAGAAACTCCGGCGAACCGGAATCGCCGAAACAGGCGCCGGACTTGCCGTCCTTGGACGGCACCAGGCACATCATGGTGTCCGGCTCCATGAGTTGGGTGCCCGACGGGCTCAGCAGATCGCAGACGTGATCGTCGACTCGCTTCATGGACAGTTCCTGCAGGTGCTCCGGTTTGGACTTCCAACACGGGTCCGTTGAGTCACCGAGAAGGTCGTCGCAGGTGAGGCCCCAGCCCTGAAGGGTTCCCGGCGTGGTCTTCGGTTGCTCGAACGCCGCCAACGGCAGCGGTTGGGAGTGAGCCGGCTCTGCCAGCTGTACCAGGCCGCCGTCATTGTTGAAGCGGGCGCCGGTGGGGTCCGAGGCCGGATCGCGGAACACCGCCTTGATCGGGATGGCTTCGCCACCCTCCTTCCAGGAAAGCGAATTCAGTCGAGCCTGACCCGTCGTATACGGGATGCAGTGCCCCGCCGTGAGGACCCAGGTCGGGGCTATCAGCACGCCGCCGCATTCGAAGTTGGCGGTGGCCTCGGCACCGTCGGCTCCGCCGGAGGTGGTACTCGAGAAGCTCTGCAACGAAGTCGCGTATGGAGTCGTCGCCGGAACGCCGCCGACGATCGCCGACGCAGGTGTCGCCATGTCAAGAAGTAGCACAGTGCCGGTTGCTGCGGCTGCTATTGCTGCTGAAAAACGTTTGATGAACACAAACGCCCTTTCATTGTTCTAGCAACGAAACCCTCTCGGAGTGGATGAGCCTAGAGCTTGGAAGCGTCCCTCGCCAAGAACTATTTCCGTGGCCTTATCGCAACTGACCGTGAAGAAGTCATCGAGGTCGAGGTCATCGCCACGCTCGTGCACCGCGCCACAGATCTTCCACCAAAGTGGTATATACACCTGCCTTGTCGTGCAGTTTACTTGCCTCAATATGTAACCGGGTAATTGAGGCTCCGGCGAATGGCGGCGGCTCACTCAATCCACTCGATTTCCCGTCGGGACGACCCAACGAAGGATTCGAGTTCCGCTGCGCGGCGATAGAGGAGCTCAGTCGCGCAGGGTGCGTTCGAGGCGGTGTACGGCCCACGTCAGGGCGGCGGTGCCGAGGAGCGCGAGGTAGGCCACCGCAACGGCGAGGTGTGCGCTGGTCGTGCCCAGGAAGGCCGCCCGGGTCAGTTCGATGCCGTGGTACAGCGGCAGGGCCTCGATGAACACCTGGATCGGGCGCGGGTACACGTTCAGCGGGAAGAACGTCGTCGCGAACAGGAACATCGGCAGCATCACGAGCTGGATGAGCTGGAAGTCCTGCCAGCTCCGCAGGAACGTGACCACGAGCAGGCCGGTCGAGGCGAACGTGAAGCCGATGAGCAGCGCGCTCGGCACGACCAGGAGCGCCGCCGGCGTGTGCACCAGGCCGAACGCGCTCACCACCGCCAGGAACGCGGTCGAGACGAGCGTGCCGCGCAGCAGCGCCCAGGACACCTCGCCGAGCGCCACCGAACGTACCGACATCGGCGTGGTGAGGATCGACTCGTACGTCCGGTCGGTGGTGAGCTTGGCGTACAGGTTGAAGGTGGTCTCGTTCATCGCCCCGTTCATCGCGGCGGTGGCGAGCAGCGCCGGCGCCACGAACTCCGGGTACGGCACGTCGCCTCGCAGTCCCGGAACATGGCCGACGAGGGCTCCGATGCCGAGGCCGAACGCCAGCAGGTACAGCAGCGGCTCGAAGATCTCGGCGAGGATGACCGGCCACGTGTGCCGGTAGATCATCAGGTTGCGTTCGACCATCGTCCAGGGCCGGCCGTGGCGCGGCCGTACGGGCGGGTTCGCGGTCACCGTCACGGGGAGCTCCAGGTCAGACGTGCAGCGTACGGCGGTAGTTGCGGCGGGCGACGAGCAGCCCGGCGACGGCCATCGCGGTCAGGTAGCCGACATGGACGAGCACGCGGAACGGTGTGGCGGTGCCGAGGGCGACGGCGCGGCCGAGGTCGACGCCGTGCCACAGCGGGGTCGCCCAGGCCAGCGGGCGCAGCCACGACGGCAGCTGTTCGACCGGGAAGAACGTGCCGGAGAACATGTACAGCGGCAGGACGGCGAACCGGAAGACGGCGCTGATCTGTGAGGGCCGGGTCACGGTCACCGACCAGGCCGCCGCCGGCGTGGCGAACGCGACCGCGACCAGCAACGCGATCGGCACGAGCAGCGGGGCGCGCGCCGGATCGACCGCGCCGAACACCACGCTGACGCCGGTGAACAGGACGGCGTTCTGCACCGCCCGCAGTGCCCAGAACATCAGGTGTCCGTACAGGATGTCCTCGGGCGAGAGCGGGGTGGCGGCGGCCGCGCGGTAGTTGCCCCGCTGCCGCACGCTCTGCAGGACCGGGCCGGCCGCCTCCAGGAACGCCGTCTGCATGACCGCGGCGACGAGCATTCCCGGCAGGATGAACCGCAGGTAGGACTCCCCGTGAAGCGCGCCGTCGCGGTCGACCAGCTTGCCGAGACCGAGCCCGAGGGCGGTGAGGAAGAACAGGGGGTTGGCGACGCTGATCACGATCGAGCCGCGCCAGGTGCGGCGGTAGCGGAACAGCCAGTAGCCGAGCTCGCGGAAGGCCGGTGCCGACGTGCCCATCAGTCGACCAGGGAGCGGCCGGTGAGGGTGAGGAAGACGTCCTCGAGCGTGGAACGCCGGATCAGCGCGGTCCGCGGCCGTACGCCGCGCGCGTTCACCGCCGCCAGGGTCTCCTCGCCGTCGTCGGTGTAGAGCAGCAGCCGGTACGGGAGTTCTTCCATGCGTTCGGCCAGGCCACGGCACTTGTCGATCATGACCTGCCGTTCGTCGGCGGCGAACTTCAGCTCCAGCACCTCGCGGCTCGTGTGGCGGGCGATCAGCTCGGCCGGGGTGCCGGACGCCACGATCCTCCCGGCGTCCATCACCACGAGCCGGTCGCACAGTTGCTCGGCCTCGTCCATGTAGTGCGTGGTGAGCAGCAGGGTCACGCCGTCCTGCTTGAGCCGGTGCAGGCGTTCCCAGAGCAGATGGCGGGCCTGCGGGTCCAGGCCGGTGGTGGGCTCGTCGAGCAGCACGATCTCGGGCTCGTTGATGAGCGCCCGCGCGATGGTGAGCCGCCGCCGCATGCCGCCGGACAGCGTCCCGACCGCGTCGCCCGCCTTGTCCTCCAGCCGCGCGAACTCCAGCAGCCGTGCGCTGCGCTCGCGTAGGACCTTCCAGGACAGCCCGAAGTAACGGCCGTAGATCAGGAGGTTCTCGCGTACGGTCAGCTCGCCGTCGATCGTGTCGTCCTGCGGGACGACGCCGAGCCGGGCCCGGATCGCGGCCCCATCGGTCGCGCTGTCCCGGCCGAGGATGCGCAGGCTGCCGGCGGTGACCGGCGAGACGCAGGCGATCATCCGCATGGTGGAGGACTTGCCGGCGCCGTTCGCGCCGAGCACCCCGAACGCCTCGCCGCGGCGTACCTCCAGGTCGATGCCGTCGACGGCGGTGAAGCCGCCGTACGTCTTGGTCAGGCCCTCGGCCAGGATCGGCACCGGGCCCGCGGTCACGTGGTTCCCCTGACGCTCGGCAGCATGATGTGAACTTACCGATCTCACGCAACTTCTTGCAATGAAATATCGCGAAGCTAACGCATGATCGTCCGGTACTTGCGCAGCCGGTCGGGACTGGAGCGGCGATGCGTCGTCGCCAAGATCACTGGATTGGGGACTTCCCGACTTCTGATCGGACACGTACTTTGGGATCGATGGCGCAGACTGGAACTCCCGCCGGCGACGAGGTCGACGTCTCCGAACGTCATTTCGAAACGACATGGAAATCAGCCGGACACGACAGCGCGGCCGCGCGCCACGAATTACGCGCGTCTTAGCGCTTTTTCGCAGCTCTCGTGACCCGTCACCCGGCATCAAAAGGAGTGCACGCCGCATGACGATCAGCGCACAGCCTGCACCGACCAGCCTTCGGCATCCTTTTTACGTGGACGGCGACGGAGTCAACCGGCCGACCTCCCCGGACAAACATCCCAACTATGCTTTGTTCGCCTCTTCGGGATCGGGCGTCGTGCCGATCGTCCGGACCGTCAATGGCCGACGGATCGAGGCGAAGCTCATTTGCCGCCACTCGGATGTCAAGGAAGTCCTGCGCAACCCCGTGTTCTCTCGCGCCGAGGCGCGGATCGCGGACGACCCTGACGTATCCGGGACGATACTCGCGATGGACGGTGAACAACACGCCCATGTTCGCGCCATCGTCAAAGACGCCTTCACGAAACCAGCGACGGCACGCCTCAGTGACATGATCGCGTCCAACGCGGCCGCCCAGCTCGACGCGATGATGGGGCTGGGTCATCGGGCCGAGCTGGCCTCGGACTACGCCGTCCCCCTCACGCTCGGGATCATCTGCGACATGCTCGGCGTGCCGGACCAGGATCGGGCGAGTTTCCAAGAATGGGGACAGGCATTCCTCGGAACCTCCGATCTGACGCGCGACCAGGCCGCCGCCGCGGCGGAATCCATGGGCGTCTATCTCGCTCAGCAGCTGAGCCGGCGCCAGGGCGATCCGCAGGACGACCTGATGTCGCGAATAGCCACCGCCGGCGACCGGCATTCACTCGAAACCCTCGTCAAGCTCGCACTCGCCCTGATCGTCGGCGGATGGGAAACCTCCGCCGGTTCGATCGCACGCTTCGTCTATGTTCTGCTCACCCGCCCCTATGGTGGCCACGACACGGCGTGGGACCACCTGGTCGCCCACCCGGACGACATCGACTCCGCGGTCACCGAGCTGGAACGTCTCTACTCAACGACGGCGGGCGATGACATGCCGCGCTATGTCACGGAGGATTTCACGTTGCCCAGTGGGGGAAGGCTCCGGCAGGGCGAAATAGTGATTCCGTCCCATGACGCGGCGAACCGCGACCCCCGGGTCTTCCCCGAGCCGGAGCGAATGGATTTCACCCGCGACCCGAACCCTCACCTTTCCTTCGGGTACGGCATGCATTACTGCATCGGCGTGCACCTCGGCGGCCTCGAGGTCCGCACCGCGATGCGATTGCTGATGCGGCGACTGCCCGGCCTTCGGCTGGGAGTCCCCTCCGCGGACGTGCGGTGGAAGCACGGCCAGACCCTGACGAGCCCGGTGGCCCTGCCCGTCGTCTGGTGATGACGCCGTAGAAGGTGACGCACGCCCGCCGTCTGCGGCGCGGACGGCGGGCGCTCGACGTAGACGAGTGGATGATCGAGCTGCGGGCGGTGCGCGATTCCCGCCGTTCCGTGTCTCCGCGGCTGCATCGCCGACCCGCCTACGAGTGGCCAGCGGAAGGCCAAGCCCGGTTCGGTGCCCATCCGCTCCAGGTCGGGCACGAGTGACGTTGTAGGCGACCCGGCCCGCCGTGGTTCATCCGCGCCGCCGGCCGCTTTCCGCGACGCCGGCGTCCGCCACGGCAGGGCGATGAAGGGCTTCCCGCCCAAGCTCCGCAGCGTGCTGACCATTCAAAGGCAGGAGGCCGCGACACCGAACAAAGCGGCCCGCGTAGCGCGTGTTCGGCCAGGCCGGGAGGTCCGGCTGGTCGAGCCGGTCACGTCGGCTGCCGGTCCAGGTCCACGGCCGTCCAGTCGCGCAGCGCGCGCATGAGCTGGGCGGCCTTCAGGTATCTGACGCGTGGGTCGTCGTAGGCGAGGGTGGCCGGTCCCAGGCAGATGAGACTCCGGCCGCGGGGTTCGTACAGGGTGCCGGACACGGCGACGAGTGGGGCGTCGCGGACCCGCAGTGCCAGCGCGCCGCGGCTCCGCAGGTACGGGCAGGCGCGGCGTGACGTTCCCGCGCAGCGCAGGCAGACCGGGGGATGGCCGGTGACGTCCTCGTCGGACCAGCCGCGCCCGGCGTCGCCCACGAGCCACAGGACGCCTCGTTCGTCCCGGTCGGCCGGTTCGCCGCAGACCTGGCAGAGCAGGTGTCGCATGGCGTGGCGCTGCCGGTACGGGTGCACCCCGCCGAACTCGGGCACGCCCTCGCCCGGCGCGTGGACGTAGCGGCTCCACAGCACCCCGCGCTCGTCTCGGTCGCCGGGCCGCTCACTCGGATAGCCGATGCCGGAACGGCCTTTCGTCACCACCGGCGTCCGGACCGGCCGCTCGCCACTCCAGCGGACGATGTACGGAACCAGCCCGGCGCGGACCAGGCGGCTTTCATTATCGGAATTGTCGTTCATGGGGCATTTTCGCCTTATCTGATTGCGGGTCTTTCTTTGCAAAGAATGGCGTTCCTCCAATAGGCTGGGAAGTACTCCGGTGTGCACGAATGACAAGTCCGAGGCAGGTAAAGGTGAGTGCGAAAGGGTAGGAATCTCGATGTCAGCACGCATGACAGGGAGAGAGTTCTTCGGGCGGCGGCTCCGCATCGCCCGAGAGCAGCAGGTACCGAGGATGAGCCGTCGCGCCCTGGGCGAACGGATCTGTCTGTCGGACTCGGCGATCGCCGCATGGGAGTCGGGCCGCAACATCCCAGACCCCGAAACGCTGGTGAACGTCGAACGCATCCTCGGCACCGGCGGACTCCTCGAAGACATCGCCGAGAACATCGTCACCGGAGAGAAGCCCCAGGAGTACATGGGCCGGTGGGCGCAAGCCGAGGCGCGGGCGACTCTGCTCTTACGTTTCTCGTTCGACGTCTTCCCGGGCCTCCTGCAGATCGAAGAGTACGCCCAGGCGATACTTCGGGACGAAGAACAGGTCAACACGCGAATGGCGCGTCAGAAGGTGATGGTCAAAGAGAATCCGCCGGTCCTGGTTGCGCTCATTGACGAGAGCGTGCTGCACCGTAACGTAGGTGGTCCATCGGTCATGGCCGATCAGCTCGACCACCTTGAGGAGATGGCGCTTCATGATCATGTGATCATTCAGGTCATCAAGCTGAGCTCTGCCGTCGGCGCCCAGTTCAGTGGCACGTTCAGTCTCGCGATCGGCGAGTCTGAAGTCGGGTACATAGACGATGCGCTCAGCGGTGACGTCGTCGAGACCCCCGATGAAGTGTCCCAGCTCCGGCGTATGTTCGAGATGCTGCGAAAGCATGCGCTGAGCGAAGAGGCATCCCTCCGTCTCATTAGGGAAGTGGCAGAAGCATGGAAAGCCAAGGTCTGAACTGGCGCAAGTCGTCGCGGAGCAACGCGAACGGCGGAGAGTGCGTCGAGGTCGCTCGGGTCGACCGCGACGACGACAGGAACGCCTAGCGGCGGAAGAACGATGGGCGGGCTCACTCCCGAGTCCGCCCATCGCGTCAGCTGCCGGGGCGGAAGCGGGTGCGGTAGGCCGCCGGGCTGAGAGTGAAGAAGTGCCGGAATCGGCGGCTGGCGTAGTTGGGGTCGTCCCAGCCGACGAGTCTTCCGATCGCCGCGACGGGCAGGTCGGTCTCGAGGAGAAGTGCCGCGGCGCGTTCCGCTCGCAGCCGCCCCAGATGGCTCATCGGCGGGACGCCGAGCTGCGCGGTGAACAGACGCGTCAGGTACGGCGGTGACACGCTCACGGTGGCTGCGAGTTCGTCCAGGTTCCAGGCGCGCTGGATGTCGTTCTCCAGTAGCTTCGCCGCGGCCAGTACGGCGGGGTGGACCTGACCAGTGGCGTCCTCGGAGACGGCCGTGCCGCCCAGCAGGCAGAGCAGGATTCCCACCCGTACGGCATAGACCGGTCCGGCATGAGCCGCGGTTTCGGCCAGGCCGGTCTCGACGATGCGCAGCGTGGCGGGGTCGAGCCGGAGCGGGCGGTCGGATCGCCCGTGCAGTATGCGGCCCAGGTGCGGGGCGGCGCGTATCCACGCCAGCTCGCGCCGGAACGCCTCCGGGCTGACGTACAGGTTGTAGACGACCAGACGGCGGCAGTCGCGGTAGCCGTGCCAGTCGCCCGGCCGGAGCATCGTCACCGAGCCGCGGTCCAGGGGCTGTTCGCCCGCGGCGGAGACGTGCGTGGCGGTGCCGTCCGTGACCACGGCGAGCTCGATGAAGTCGTGGCTGTGGGCGGAGGTGTCGCTGCGCAGTTCGTACCGTTCGGCGGCGATGGGCGGCCCGCCCGGCGGGAAGATCTCCGCTAGCCGCACGCGATGCATCGGGCCTCTCCTCGCCGGATCGCCGTCAAGATCGTGCTACACCTGTCGGGCTCTCGTGCTAGCCCCATGGTCGAGGCGACGGCGACGGTTGTCGAGACGGCAATCCACGAAAAGGTAAGGAAGACGAGCATGACTGTCGCTGCCGAAGACCCGCGCACCACGCCGGGCGATTTCTCCGACGACGTCGTGTCGGCGTACCGCCGGGATGGTTTCGTCCACCTGCCCGGCGTCATCTCCCGTACGGACGCGGCCCGGTTCGCCGAAGCGGCGTTGGCCGCCCGCGACACCGTACGGGACCACCACGACGGGGCGATCTTCACGCAGCTGCTCCAGCTGTGGCGTCACGACGAGACCCTGCGCGAGCTCACCCTGAACCCGGACCTGGCCGCCATCGCGACCCGCCTGGCGGGGATCCCGCTGCGGTTGTGGCACGACCAGCTGCTGATCAAGGAGCCGCGCAACGGAGCCGCGACGGAGTTCCACCAGGACCAGCCGTACTGGCCGCACGCCGGTTCACGGCATGCCCTCTCGGCCTGGGTGGCGCTGGTGGACGTGCCGGTCGACCGTGGCTGCATGACGTTCATTCCGGGCTCCCAGCACCTGGACGGCCTGCGGCCGCAGGATCTGTCCGACCACGGCGACATGTTCACCGTGGCGCCCGACCTGCAGTGGGAACAACGCGTCACCGTCCCCCTGCGCGCGGGCGACTGCACGTTCCACAACTCACGCCTCGCCCACAGCGCCACACCCAACTTCACCGACGACCCTCGCATCGCCCACGTCGTCATCTACGCGGACGCGAACCTGACCCTGGCGGCCGAACCCGCCCACCCCGTCACCGACCCGCTCGGCCTGACCGTGGGCCAGTCCCTTCCCGACGAGCACTTCCCACGCTTCGCCGACCAATGAGAAGGGGACGGATCCCCGAAGGGATCCGTCCCCGATTTCGTTCGGTCAGGAGACGTGGACGACGAAACTCGTCGAGGCCGTCTTCCCCTTGTAGTGGACCCTGGCGGTGACCATGGCGACTCCGGCCCCGACCGTACGGATCGTGCCGTCGGCGTCCACCCGCACCACCTGCGGGCGGTCGCTGTGGAACGTCGTCGTCAGGCCCTGCGGCAGCGGGACGCTCGCGCCCTTGGTGACGTAGCCGTAGACGCTCTCGTCCGCCGTCGACACGGTCAGGTGCGGGTCGATGGTGGTGCCGCGGTCGAACATGACGCGCTGGACGATCCCCTGCGCGGCGTCACCGGCCTGCGCCGGCTTGGCGGTGACGACCGCGGGGGTCGGCAGCAGCGTGCCGCCCACCTTGACGGACGTTCGCGCGGCGACGTCGGAGCTGGAGGTCGCGAGTTGCAGCTCGTACTTTCCGGGGTCGACCTTGTACCGCTTGGCCGCCTCGTCGTAGAAGGCGAACTGGGACACCGGCACCGTGAACGACACGTGCTCGGTCCGGTGCGGCGCCACCGTGACCTTCCGGAAGGCCTCCAGACGCTTGACCGGACGCTGCGCCGACGCCGGCTCGAACGGTGTCGCCACGTAGAGCTGCGGCACCGCGTCACCGGCCCGCGAACCGCGGTTGGTGACGTCGGCCGTGACCCGGAGCGTGTCGTTCGCGTCGGCCTTGCCGTGGTCGACCCGCAGGTGCGAGTAGGTGAAGTCGCTGTAGCTCATCCCGTACCCGAACGGGTAGGTGACGTCGCCGGTGAAGTACATGTACGTACGGCCGGCGGAGGTCGCCGTCGGGCGGATGGCGTAGTCGCCGATCGCCGGGAGCTGGTCGAGACTGCGGTACCAGGTGAACGGCAGGCGGCCGCTGGGGTTCGCCGTGCCGAGCAGGACATCGGCGAGTGCCGAGCCCTGACGCTGCCCGTTGTAGGAGCTCCACAGCAGGGCCGGCACCTTGGACTGGAAGTCACCGGTGTCGACCTGGCCCATGGTCTCCAGGTACGTGATCGTGTGCGGGTTCTGCGCCGCGACCTGGCTGATCAGCGAGGACTGGGCGCCGGGGAGCGCGAGCGTGCTGCGGTCGGCGCCCTCGTCGGCGGTGTTCTGGTCGGTGCCGGCCACCACGATCACGACGTCGTAGTTCTTCGCCGCCGCGACGGACGCCGGGTCGACGGTGTCCAGCTTCGCGCCGGTGACACCCGGGTAGTAGTCGACGGTCGCGTCGGGGTCGGCCTTCTGCACGGCCGCCTTCACGCCCTGGTAGGCGTTGACCTCCTTGGCCACGCCCGCCGGGCCCTGGTTGCTGGAGTAGCCGCCGAGGTACAGCGACGACGGGTTGGCGTACGCCCCGATCACGGCGACGCGGTAGGCGCCGGAGGCGGGCACCTTCAGCGGCAGGAGGCTCTTGCCGGCGACCGCCTCGTTCTTCAGCAGCACGAGGCTCTGGTCGGCGACGCGCTGGTCCAGCGCGAGCCGGTCGGCCGTCTCGGTCACGGCGTTGTTGGCGTCCGTGTTGGTCCAGGTGCCCGGCGCCAGGCGCTTACGCGCGTCGCGGACCCACGGCACGGTGTTCTCGGCGTCGAACTCACCGGTCTCGATGCGCGCGGTGAACAGCCGGACGAGTGAGACGTCGACGTCGCCCTCGTTGTACACGTCGGTCTGGGTGGTGATGTGGTTCGCGACCGCGGTCGGGATCGTGTTCGCGTAGCTGTAGGAGTCGTGGTAGCCCTGGTTGCAGTCCAGGTCCTCACCCGCGGCGTTGGCGTACGCCGTCCGGCCGTACTGGTCCAGCGGCGCGGGCGCGCCCGGCGGTTGCCAGTGGTGCCCGGCCTGGATCTCGTACACCGCGTCGCAGTCGGAGGTGAAGTAGCCCCCGAAGCCGAACGTCTGGCGTGCGAGCGTGTCCATGAGCTGCACGTTGGCGGCGGCCGGGACGCCGTTGACGCTGTTGTAGGAGCTCATGATCGAGCCGGGGTCGCTGCTCTTGATGATGTCGCGGAACTGGGCGGTGTAGTACTCACGCAGCGTCCGCTGGTCCATGTCCGAGGATCCGGTACGCCGGTTGAACTCGCTGTTGTTCGCGGCGAAGTGCTTGATGGTGGCGATGGCCTTGAGGTAGCCGCCCGCGGACGCGGGCAGCCTGCCGTTCTCGTCCTGCCCCTGCAGCCCGTTGACGTACTGCGAGGCGAGCACGCCGGTGAGCGTCGGGTCCTCGCTCCACGTCTCGTCGTTCCGGCCCCAGCGCGGGTCCCGGGCGAGATTGACGGTGGGGGAGTAGTAGTCGAGGTCCTGGGTGTTGTTCCTGGCCACCTCGCGGGCCTCGTCGGAGATCCGGCCGGCCTCTTCGTGCACCAGGTCGGGGTTCCACGTGCTGCCCAGCGACAGGTCCACCGGGTAGGACGTCGTGTTGGTGAGGACCGGTGGGTTCGCGCCCGTGTTGGTCTGCTCCCGGGCGACGCCGTGGGCGGCCTCGTTCCACCAGCCCCAGGCCGCCACGCCCAGCTCGGGGATGGCCGGCGCCGCGCTGCTGTTCATCTGCTGGGCCTTCTGGACCAGCGTGAGACGTGAGACGAGGTCGGCGGCGCGCTCCGCGGGCTGGTAGTGCGGGTTCAGGTAGATCGGCGTGGCCGACGCGCGGGCCGGCCCGTTCGCCAGCGCGCTCGGTGCGGCCGCCACGACGGTGCAGCTCAGCGCCGCTCCGGCCGCCACGATCGCGAATGCTCGTTTGTGCATGGCACTCCCCATTGCGGGTGATTCTCACCGGCACGCCCCCGATGCCCGGTCAATCGACATCCGGACTCTAAGGATCAGGGTTTATTCGCGTCAATGAGTAACTTGCCGGAAATGTCGCATGAGTTTCTCCGAAGCTCGGCATAACTCCTCTAACCTGGCGACATGACGAGCGCCCCCGGCTCCCTCGAGTCCCTGCGATCCCGCAACCGCCTCCGCGTGCTGGAAACGGTGCAGCAACGCGGCGCCATCACCCGTGTCGACATCGCCCGGACGACGGGACTGTCCCGTACGACCGTCTCCAGCCTGGTCACGGAGCTGCTGTCCGAGGGAGTCCTCAGCGAGCTCGCCGAGCCGCTCACCTCCTCACCCGGCGGCGGTCGCCCGGCCACCCTGCTCGCCCTCAACCCGGGTGGTGGCGGCGTGCTCGGCGTCCATCTGCGGCACGACGGTGTCCGCGTGGTGCTGGCGGACCTGTCCGGCCAGGTGCTCGGCGAACGGCAGCGCACGATCGACGTCGACCACCGGCCCGCCGACTCGCTCGCGTACGTCGCGGACGCGGCGCTGGAGTTGGTGGCGGACTGGGGGCGCGGCATGCGGCGCGTCATCGG
Source organism: Actinoallomurus iriomotensis (assembly GCF_030269445.1). Classification (GTDB taxonomy): domain Bacteria; phylum Actinomycetota; class Actinomycetes; order Streptosporangiales; family Streptosporangiaceae; genus Actinoallomurus; species Actinoallomurus iriomotensis. The sequence goes on along the minus strand of NZ_BSTJ01000004.1, from coordinate 741,038 downwards.
CATGGGCGTCGCGGTCTCGGCGCCCGTGCAGCGCGTGTCACACGCGCTGCGCAACCCCTCCATGCTGCGCGACTGGGGTGACGTCGACATCGCCGCGCGGCTGCGGGAGCGCGTCGGCGTACCGGTCCACGTCGGCAACGACGCGAACCTGGGCGCGATCGCGGAGTGGACGTTCGGCGTCGGCCGGGGCGCGGACGACCTCATCTACGTGATGCTGTCCGACGGCGTCGGCGCCGGCCTGATCCTGAACGGCCGGCCGTACGAGGGCGCCGCCGGCGCGGCCGGCGAGCTGGGTCACGTCACCGTCGTGGACGGCGGCTACGTCTGCCGGTGCGGCAACCGCGGCTGCCTCGAGACGGTCGTCGGCACCCGCGCGCTCGTCGCGGCGGTGGCGCACAGCCGGGGCCCGGACACGACGCTGGCGGACGTGGTCGAGCTGGCGGTGGCCGGCGATCCCGGATGCCATCGGGTCGTCGCCGACGCGGGCCGCACGATCGGCCGGACCCTGTCGGGCCTCTGCGCCGTGCTCGACCCCAAGCTCGTGATCGTCGGAGGCGGCATCGCCGCCGCGGGCGCGCCGCTGCTCGACGGTGTACGGGAGGTCCTCGCCAGGCGGCTCCCACCGGCGATCAGCCAGGGAGTGGTGGTCACCGCCAGCCGTCTCGGCGACCACGCCGAGGTGCTCGGCGCCGTCGCACTCGCCACGCGCCGCACCTCCGCGCACCTGCTCGCCCCTTCTTGATCAAGGTGGCGGGGCCCCAAGCTCCTGTCTAGTGCTGTGACCGGGAAGGTTCACCGTGATCGGAAGGCGGCTCGTGGGACGAGCGCACGCGAAACGGCTGGTATTACTGGGGCATGCAGGAAGAGACCGCACGCTCCGCGATCGACACGTTCATCTCCGCGTTCAACGCCTCGGACGACAGCGATGTGACTGCCCTGCTCTCCCAGGCCCTGACCTCAGACGTGGTCTTCTGGGGGCCATTGGGTCGCAGCGAAGGAATCGGGGCGTTCGAGCGGTTCGTGCTGGACATCCGACGCCACCCGGCGGGGACCGGCACGATGGTGCGCTGCTCAGCGGTGGACATGCCTGACGAATGGGCCCGTTACCAGTGGGTCTTCACCACGCCTGATGGAGGCCCCCGCCTGGCGGGAACGGATGTCGTCCATCTGCGACGGAGCCACATCGACCAGGTCATCGTCTTCGCGGGGGAGATCGAGCCGTTCGCCTCCTGAGTCATCCTTCTGTCGCTGTCCTTCTCCTGAACTTGCCCCGTCGGCGTTCGGGGGCTGCTGTTCGCGGTTGGTCAGGCCGCGGTGTTGAGGGGGCGTCCGCCCCAGCGAATGCCCTTTTCACTGCGGGTGCGGGCGCGTTCCTTGCGTTGGGCGGCGAGGACGTCGGGGTGGCGGGCGTTGGTGTTGCGCCAGCGCAGGTAGCGGTGCAGTGCCTGGGTTTGCGCAGGGTGGCTGCGGTGGTGGGAGTTGGCCAGGGTGAACTGCCGCAGCGGGCCGAAGTGGGCCTCGATCGGGTTGGCCCAGGAAGCGTAGGTCGGTGTGAAGCACAGCTCGACCTTGTTCTTCTTCGCCCAGCGGCGGATGCCCGCGCCGGTGTGGGGGGAGAGGTTGTCCAGGATGATGTAGATGGGGGCGCGTCGGGTCGGACGGCGCGGATCGACTTGAGCGCGGCCAGGGGGTTGGCGGTGCCCTTGCAGCGGCGGTTGACGCCCCACAGGCGGTCGTCGCCCACGGAGTAGCAGCCGTGGAAGTAGGTGACGCCGTGGGAGCGGCGGTAGGTCGCCGGCAGTTTGGCTTGCCCTGCTTCGCCCAGCAGGAGCCTGCGGTGGGCCGGATCCCCAGGGGCCCGAACTCGTCGAAGGCGAAGACCCGGTCCGGGAAGCGTTCCAGCACCTGCTCGATCCGGTCGAGCTTGGCGTCGCGATCAGGGTCGGGTGACTCCTTCCAGGTCTTGGTGCGCTGGAAGGTGATGCCGCGGCGCCGGAGCAGGCACCGTAAGGCTTCACGGCCGATGCGGATGACACGTCCGTGCACTTTCTGCAGGTAGGCGGCGAGCTTGCGCAACGACCAGCGGGTGAAGGGCTGGCCGAGCTCGGTGGGGCCGGTGGTGGCCGTCTGGATGACGAAGTCTTCCTCATCAGGGCTGAGTCAGCGGGGACGGCCTCCCGCCCAGCGAGGGTCCAGGCAGGCCAGGCCGATCTCGTTGAACCGGTGGATCACGTCCCGGACGGTGTCCTCGTCGGCCTGCGCAGGCGTCGTAGATACGCAGGCCCCGGTGCCGCCGCCTCAGTGAATCTTTCCCCTGGATCCGGCGTTGACGGCCATGGTCTGCGCGATCATGCGACTCTGCCCGACCGTCTCGAAGGCATGCCGCAGGAGGACACGGGACGCCTCGCTGGCAAAGCCTTGCCGCCAGTACCGGCGAACGAGGCGGTATCCCAGATCTGAGACGGTGGGATCGTCAGGTTGATCGCGACCATGCGCCGGCGGCAGCATCATGAGCCCGATGAACTCGCCCTCCTCCTCCCACGCCGGCGGCGTCGCGCCTCGCTCCTTGCTATCGGGGACGAAGGCCAACCAGAAGCCCAAGCCGTCCACCTTGCCTGTCAGAGCCATCCGCCGCTCATGAGAGGCGACCACCTCGTCCCTGGTCGGCGGCTGTCCAGCGAGATAGCGAAGCACCTCGGGGTCGGAGTCGAGCAGAACCTCCAGGTCAAGGTGCCGCACGATGACTGTGCGCTTGTCAGGGGCGGGCTGCTGTGTCGAGCGCGTGCTGGAGGTCTTCCCACAGGTCTTCGGGGTGTTCGAGTCCCACACTGAGTCGGAGCAGGCCGGCGGGCACAGCCTCTTCGCCTGGCCATCGCCGGCGGCGATCGATGGTGGTCTCGACGCCTCCGAGGCTGGTTCCGCCGACGATGAGTTCAAGTGCCCCGGTGAGGCGGTCGGCGATTTCAGCATCGGCCACTTCGAACGAGATGATGGCTCCGAACCCGCTCATCTGGGCGCGTGCCCGGTCGTGGTTCGGGTCGCTGGACAGACCCGGGTAGCGGACGGACGTCACTGCCGGGTGGCCGGTGAGGCGCTCGGCGAGTTCCTGTGCGGTTCGTTGTTGCTGCGCGAAGCGCAGTGGCAGAGTCCGCAGGCCGCGCAGCGCGAGGTAGGTCTCCATGACGCCGGGGATCGCGCCGTGCAGCGTCCGGTGCGTAAGGAGCGATGCTCGTCGGTCCTCGTCGGCGGTGATGACGGCGCCGAGTAGCAGGTCAGAGTGGCCGCCGATGTATTTGGTGGCGGAGTGGAGGACGGCGTCGGCGCCCCAGGCGAGCGGTTGCTGCAACAGAGGCGTGGCGAAGGTGTTGTCCACCACCGTCGTCACCCCTGCTTTGCTCGCGGCGGCGAGAATCGGCCGGAACTCGATGACGCCGAGCATGGGGTTGGTCGGGGATTCGAGCCACAGCAGTTCGGTCGAGGCCAACGTGGCAAGGACGGCGCTGGTGTCGGTCACCTCGACCGGCTGCAGCCGCACCCGGCCGCGGTTCTCCAGGTCGCGTAGCAACCCCCGAGTACCCAGGTACGCGTCTGCTGGAACAGTCACCATGGCGCCGACCCGCAGGGGCTCGATCAACGCTGCGATCGCGGCCTGGCCGGAGGCGAACGCCACAGCATGTCCGCCCTCGAGAACGCCTAGTGCCTCCTCGAATGCCGTCCAGCTCGGATTACCCCATCGTCCGTACCCGACGGGGCCGCCATCACGGTAGGTAGAGGCGAACGTCGGGGGGATGTTCAGGGGCGCACCCGGCGAGTGATCACGACCGGCCGTCACTGCAAGCGTTTGCGGCCGCCACCTTCTGGGACTCCTCACTTACTCCACCTCCAGGACGCCGGCACGCGGCGGCGCCTCACCGTTGTCACGGAGCGAACCGCCGACCGGGCACGCATCACCGTCGCAGCGCATGTGGTCACACAGTCGGCACACGGTGCGTGCCCGATCTGCGGGCAGCGCGGCATGCCGAAGAATCTTGTCGACGAGGGTGGTGAACTGCCGTCGCTCGTCGTCGGTGAGTGGGGCGAGCATCCACTCAAGCGTGTGCAGCCGGCGGCGCTGGAGGTTTTCGGCGAGCTGTCGCCCATCGTCGGTGAGCCGTGCCATGACCGACCTGCCTTGCCCCGCATACCGCCGCACGAGCCCGTCGCGTTCGAGCCGGTCGAGCAGCCTTACCGCCCCGGACCCGGTGAGTCCGAGAACATTCGCCAGTTCACCGACGGTCGTGTCCGGAAAGTACGACAGCGTCAGCACAGCGGCCATCGCAGTGCCGCTGTGCTCGGCCGCCGCCTCCGCGATGCCGCCGTCCACGGCGGACGCCAACGCTCCCAGCCAGTTCGCCGCAAGTTCCTCACGCATGGACCTATGATGACTGACTCAGTCATATATAGCTAGGCCCCGCCCGAGTGTCCGGGCGCCTGGACGCCGCGTGGTCCGCCTGCCACGTGCGACGCGCGCCTTTCTGCTCAAGAGGAGAAGAAGTCGAGCCAGAAGCCGACCAGGAACAAGAAGATGCCCGCCCACCTCAAGCCGTGATCCGGCTTCGGCTTGTCCAGCAGCGAGGCGACGAGACCCGCGGCCCTCTCCAGCATCCAATACAGCACCCTGTGCATGACTCCCGCTCGGAAGAACAGAGGAGGGACGACGATGCAGGCGATCAGAACTGAGATCACGGCGTATCCGGGTGCATGGCCGACGAGAGCGAATATCAGCATTGCGCCCAGAAGGATGACGTAGAGGGCTACGATGCCGCTGCCATCCTCCTTGCCCTTACGCCGAAGCAACTCCGCGTCTGATTCTTCGAGGCGATCGAGAAACAGGTCCCGGATAAGCCTGTCCAGGAAGTGGCGTTGTTGCTCACAGACGTCCTGGTGGTCTTTCCTGGTGCAATCATGGTTGAGCTGTCTTTCTCGGCTGAACCGAGAACGCAGGGCGCGATAGTCCTCCATCGAGTACGGGGAGGCCGGCGGTAGGCTCTCCACCCCGTCCTTCCGGAGGTAGGTGTAGGTGATCGATGGCATGTCGGGGACGCTCTCGATGCTGTTGGTCTCCGTGATCAGCTGCCGCAAGAAGGCTTCCTTCGCAAGAAGCGATTCGACGGCGACCGCATCGGAAAGATTTCTCATGAGCCCCGTGCGTATCGCCTTCGCCTTCCTTCCGAGCGCCCGCAGGTCATCCGGTTCCACGACATCGAGGAGTGCCAGCAGGCCGGCGAGGAACTGAAGGAACTTCCCGATCCTGCCCCACCAGATGACCGGACAATTCAAAAAGCGGAGCGTGCCGGCTGATCTGCCGCTCAGGAAAGTATGGTCGATCGCCTGGAAATAGGCCCCAACAAAGATCGTGCAAGCGATGGCGGTATAGAATTTCCAGCTTTTGAGTAGCCGCATGCCGCAGAGACCTCATGTGGGGGAGAACGTCCGTCGTGGCGAGATGGCCAGTATGCCGTCCCGGTCCCGGCGAATGTCAGAGATCATGCGAGGAAGCGAAAGGCGGACTTGGAGAGTCCGCCTTTCGCTTCGCCAGGGGGTGGACTAGGCCACCGGTGTGCCGTAGACGCCGACCTCGGTCAGGTGGAAGGTGGCGTTGGCGGTGTTGCCGAGGCCGATCACCCGGACGTACCGGGCCTTGGCCTCGGTGTTCATCGTGTCGCCCGCGTCGGTGGCGGGGTTGGGCCCGTTGCGGCCGCCGAGGGTGAACCAGTGCGTGCCGTCGACGCTGCCCTCCAGCCGGTAGGTGTAATAGCGCGTGCCGTCGACGTAGTTGCGGACGTTGACCCGGGACACGTCGTTGACGGCGCCGAGGTCGACGCGCCACCAGGTCTGGCCGTAGGTCATCGGGCCGCCCCAGTAGGGCGAGTTGGCGCGGCTGCCGTCGTTGGCGGACTCCGGCGGGCGGCCCGACTCCGAGGACAGGGCCGTCACCGGCTTGTGGAGGCTCTGCAGGACGTCACCGGACCCGTCGCGGGACGTGTCCGTCGCGGCCGCGATGCCGCCGTCGAACAGCGCGATCGCCTCCTGCGACGTGTGGCTGTTGACCGCGCTGACGAACATGCCGACGTCCTGCGTGGCCGACGCGCCGGTGACCGTGCCGGAGCCGATCACGGTCCAGTTCTTGTCGTCGGAGCTGCACGAGCCGGTCACGCGGCCGCCGTCCGTGCGCAGCCGCACGTACAGGTCGCCGGCGGTGAATCCGCCGACCTCGGTCACGTGGTCGAGCCTGCCGTCGCCGTCGGCGTCGTAGGAGAAGACGCAGCCGTGCTCCGGGGTGACGGCGATGTCGGCGTACCCGGCGGACCCGGTCTTGGACAGGTCGTTGCCGACGACCAGGCCCGCGCGGCTGTACGGGGACGCGCCGTCGAGCTCGGTCACCTTCGTGGACACCGCGTGACCCGAGGTGAGCCCGCCGCTCTGGTAGACGGTCGCGAGCTCGTTGGTGGCACCCCACACGTCCTTGCCGCCGGCGGCGATGCCCGTCGTGTCGCCCGTCCGGGCGAACTCGGCCGGGGCGGAGGCGGCCGTCTTGTAGGGCGGCGAGACCGTGCTCCCGCCGACCATCAGGAGGGAGTGCGCGGTCGCCCGGCCGGATTCGCCCCCGGTGGTACGCCAGGAGACCGTGGCCTCTAGGTCGGGCAGCGAGCCGGCCGCCGCGTCGGCGGGGGCGGTCACCGTCCAGGTCGCGGTCGCGGTCCCGGCCGGATCGACGTCGCCTCCGGTGGAGCCCGACGCGGGGCGGACGGTGTAGCCGCGCGGTGCGGTCAGCTCCAACCGCACCTTGTGCGCGGTGTTCAGCGTCGAGTCGTTGGTGAAGGTCGCGGTGACCTGGACCGTACCGCCCGGGGTGACGCCCTTCCGGTCGGAGGTGAGGGCCAGCGCGCCGGACGGCTCCTCGGCCACCTGGGTGGCCAGGCGGTACGCGTCGCCGTGCGGCTCGGCGGCGTAGCGGGTGCCCGCGTGCGCCCAGTTCTCGGCGACCGCGCGCCAGTCGATCGGCTGGGGCTCCTCGCCCGTCTTCAGCGAGGTCTTCAGCACGTCGAAGAACATCTTCCAGCGCTTGGCGTAGTAGCCGCCGACCAGGCCGTTGAAGTCACGCCGTGCGTAGTCCTGAAGCCCGGGGCTCTCGGTCTGCCACAGCGTGACCAGCGACTTCAGGTCGTAGTCGAGGGTCGCGGCCTCCTTCGGGCTCGCGGCCTGGCGGGCCGCCTCCCGCTGCCACGTGCCGAGCAGGAAGTTCGGGTCGGTGCCGAGCACCTCGTCCATCAGCTTCATCTCGCCCATCCACCGGTCGGTGAGCCGGCCGAAGGCGGCGCCGTCGCCGTCGCGGTAGGCGGCGAGGATCTGCGGCAGGAGCGCCCGGCTGCGGTTGGCGAGCACCTGCCGGGCGACGTCGACCAGGTCGTAGCGGTACGCGTCGGAGCGGCGCAGCCGCGGGTCCACCTGGAGCAGTTCGCGCAGCGCCTTCTCGAACTCGACAGGGTCGTACTGCAGCGCCGCCTGCCCGGTGTCGGTGAGGCTCGGCTGGTCGTCGAACAGGGCGGTCACGTGCCGGGTGTCCTTGCCCGCCGGCCAGGAGTACGCCGTGTGCTCGATGATCTTCCAGGCCGCGAGGGCGTGCGGGTCGGCGGCGCCGTAACGGGCGGTGGCGTACTCGGCGAACCAGGCGTCCAGGTCGACGGGCCCGTTCTCCCACGGCATGTCGGCGAAGAACGCCACCGCGGCCGGGTTGTTGTCGATGGCCTCGGGCATCAGCGCGATGCCGTTCATGGCGTTGCCGGGCTTGGCCTGCCAGGCGTGGAACTTCTCGTTCCACACGCTGAGGCCGGCGCCGAAGTTCTGGTGGCCGCCGAAGTTCCAGATCGTCCCGAAGGCGTACTGCGTGCCGAGGAAGTCCTTGTCGCGGTCGGTGACGGTGGGCTGCTCGCTGAGGCCGTCCACGATGAACATCTTCGACCGGTCGACCGCCTGGAGCGTCTCGGTGCGGGGGTTGCTCTGCCAGCCGAGGATCACCCAGATCGCGCCCGGGTGGGCGGCCTCCAGCGCGTTCTGGACGGCCTTGGACGCCGGGCCCACCGGCACTGACCCGGCCGTGCCGCCCTCGTGCAGCAGGTCCATCTTGTACATCGTGCTGTCGCCGTACAGCTGGGTCTGGGCCTGGTAGAACGCCGCCGCCACCTTGCCGAACTCCGGCCCGGTCGGGTCGAGCCAGTCGGGGCGCTGTAGACCGTTCCAGGTGCCCTGCGGGACGGTGTTGGCGCCCGGGTTCCGCTTCGCGAAGTCGGTCGGGACGGTGCCGTAGTAGCCGGGCAGCACCGGTGTCATGCCCAGCTCGCGCAGCCGGTCGACGATGCGCCGGGCGAGCACGGTGCGACTGTCGATCAGCTGCTGGGAGATCGGCGAGCCGGTGCAGCACATGTTCTGCAGCAGCCACCACGCCTGGTGGGCCGGCTCCGGGATCCACTCGCGCATGTCGGCGGCGCTGTAGCCGAACTGCTGGAAGGCCTTCTGGTAGACGGCCTCCTGCCCCTCGTACACCAGCACCTGGTTGATGCCGAGCAGCGCGAGCACGTCGATGCGGCGCTGCCACTCCTGCCAGCTCAGGTACGCGCCGGCGTATCCCTCGTTGGTGTCGTTGAGCGCGAACCGGTTGGCGACCGACGCGTCCTCCGCGATCGGCGCGGACGGCAGCGGCAGCCGTGCGGGCAGGTCGAGCTGCGTCCCGCCGATCGCGACGTTGGCGTGCGCGACCTTGCGCAGGTACCAGCCGAAGCCGGTGAGCTGTACGGCCGGGGAGGTGCCCGCGACCACCAGGTGACCGCGCTCGGCGGAGATCTGGAAACGGTCCGCGCCCGTGCCCTTGTCGATCGTCCGCAGCGTGACCTGAGCGGCCCGGCCCTTTCCGAGGACGCGCTCCAGCGCCTGGGCCGCCGGTCCGGTGTCGTGCGCCGCGACCGGCGCCTGTGCGGGATTCGTCCGCGCCGCCGCCGGCGGCGCCGCGGCCAGCGGTACGGCCAGCACCGCGGCCATCGCGGCGATGAGCGCCCGGGATCGGCGCCCGGTGCCCGGTCGTCTTCGTAGTCGTCGGCCCAACATCATGGGGGCACCTCCACCGGAAAAGGGGGGTTTATTAAAGTCCTTACAAAACCGGCCGATTCATAATGTCCGTGCGGGATCCTTCGGTCAAGGGGGTCCGATGGATCTTCCGGAGGGAGCGATGGAAGAAGAGCACGCGGTGGGCACGCCCGTTCTGCGCCGCCTCAACACCGCTTCCGTGCTGCGCGCGGTGCGCGAGTGCGCGCCCGACCCCATCCGGCTGGCCGAACTCGTCAAGCTGACCGGTCTCACCCGCCCCACCGTGGGCCAGGCGGTGGAGGACCTGGTCGAGGCGGGCTGGCTCCAGCACCACCACCCGATCGCCGCCTCGCGGAAGGGCGGCCGGCCGGCCGTACGGGTCTCCCTGCGGGGCCGCGCCGCGCCCGTGCTGGGCCTCGACGTCGGCCCGCACACGGTCAGCGCGGGCATCGACGACCTGGCCGGCCGCCGCCTGGCCGCCGTACGCCGATCGGTCGACCGCAACCGGGCCAGCCGTCTCCTCACCGTCGTCGACGGGGTCATCGCGCGGGCCCTGGAGGAGGCCGGCCTCGAAGCGGACGAGATCGCGGCGCTGGTCGTCGCCACGCCCGGAATCGTCGACGCCGGCTCCGGCCGGATCCTCCTGGCGCCCAGCGTGCCGGGGTGGACCTCGGTGAATCTCTCCGATCACCTCCGCGACCGCTTCCGCTGCCCGGTACGGGTGGAGAACGACGCCAACCTCGCCGCCCTGGCCGTCGCGCGGGAACGCGCGGGACCCGGCACCCTGCTGGCCGTCCAGTGGGGTGAGCGGCTGGGCGCCGGCGTCGTGATCGACGGCCGCCTCCACCGGGGCACCGGAGCCGCGGGCGAGATCGGCTTCATCCGGCCGTCCGGCCGCGTCCCCGACACCGATGACGGCAGGGGCCCGCTCGAACGCGCCATCGGCGCCGAGGCCATCGCCGAACAGGCCCGCCGGGCCGCCGGTGCGCATCCCGAATCGGCTCTGGGCGGCGGCCCGATCGACGCCGCCGCCGTGTTCGCCGCGGCCGCCGCCGGCGACGCGGTGGCCGAGCGGGTCGTGGACGACGTCGCCCGGACCTTCGCCCACGCCATCGCACCGGCCGTCCTGGTGCTGGCCCCCGACGCGGTCGTGATCGGCGGAGGTGTCGCCCGCGCCGGATCCGTCCTGCTCACGGCCATCACCCGGCACCTGGCCGACCTGACCCTCACCCCGCCCGACGTCGGGATCTCCGGCCTGGCCGAGGACACGATCCTGACCGGCGCCCTGAGCCTGGCCCTGGACGAGGTCTGGCACCAGCTCCCGGCCTGATCCCGCCGGGCGCGGCCAGGACCGCGATCGGCGGGTCCGGACGGTCAGCCCGGGCGGAGCAGCGCGACGCCGTTCGGCTCCAGGCGCAGCGAGGCGGTCGGCTCGGCGCCGGCCAGCACGTCGCGCATGGGCGCGGGCAGCGGTACGTCGGCGGCCGTGGCGCCGTGGTTGAGGACGATGTACCACCGGCCCTCCTCCGTCTCTCGCGCACGCGCCTGGACGCCGTCCGGCAGACCGGGCAGGACGGGTGCGACGCCGGCCGCCTCGCGGACACGGTCGAAGAGGCCGCGCATGGCCGCCGGGTCGGGACGGGTGGCGAGGTACCACGCCTCACCCCGGCCGAAGCGGTGCCGCGTCACGGCCGGTTCGCCCGCGAGCGGTCCCGTGGTGAAGTGCGCGACCGCCTCGGCGCCCTCCAGCCGTACCTCCTCCGACCACACCGTGCCCGACCCGTCCGTCAGGCCCACCGACGCGTCCTCGGCCAGCGGGTGGAACTCCTCGACGGTCAGGCCCAGCATCGCGCGGAACGGGGCCGGGTAGCCGCCCAGGTGGACGCGGTCGTACGGGTCGACGATGCCGGAGAAGAACGACATGACCAGCGTGCCGCCCTCCTCGACGTACCGGGTCAGGGCGCGCGCGGCCTCATCGGAGGTCAGGTAGAGGTTCGGCACGACCACCAGCCGGTACGCCGACAGGTCGGCGTCCGCGCGTACGACGTCGCACGCCACGCCCGCGTCGAACAGCGGGCGGTGACACGACCACGCGGCGTCCAGGAAGCGCACGTCCGTGCTCGGGTGGGCCGGGCCCTCCAGCGCCCACCAGCTCGGCCAGTCCAGCACCATCGCCACGTCCGCGCGCGGCGACTCCGCGCCGGCCAGGTCACGGACGGCCCCCAGCTCCCGGCCCAGCGCGCTCACCTCGCCGAACAGCCGGGTCGACGGCCCGCCGTGGGGGACCATCGCCGAGTGGAACTTCTCGGCGCCGCCCCGCGACTGCCGCCATTGGAAGAACATCACCGCGTCCGCGCCGTGCGCGACCGCCTGCCAGCTCCACAGGCGCATCGCGCCGCGCGGCTTGGCGGCGTTGCGCGGCCGCCAGTTGACCCCGCCCGGCGCCTGCTCCATCAGCAGCCACGGCTGTCCGCCGCGCAGGGAGCGCATCACGTCGTAGGAGAAGGCGACCTTCTGGGCGGCGTCGGCGTCGAGCGGGTCGGGGTAGGCGTCGTAGCCGATGACGTCCACGTGCGGCGCCCAGGTCCACTGGTCGACCGGCCGCAGCGACGGCGGGAAGTTGGTGGTCACCGGCACGTCCGACGTGACGCGGCGCAGGACCTCCTTCTCCGCGAGGTAGCAGGCCAGCAGCTCGTCAGAGGTGAACCGGGCGTAGTCCAGCGCGTGCGCCGGATTGGCGAACGGCGCCGGCGAGCGCGGCGGCAGCACCTCCTCGAACGAGGAGTACCCCTGCGCCCAGAACCGCGTCGACCAGGCGTCGTTCAGCCCTTCGACGGAGCCGTACCGGTCCGCCAGCCAGCGCCGGAACGCCGAGGCGGACACGTCGCAGTGACACGGGATGACGTTGCCGTACTCGTTGTTCACGTGCCAGATCGCCAGCGCCGGATGATCGGCGTAGCGCGTGGCGACCTGCTCGGCCAGCCGCACCGCATGCGAACGGTAGACCGGGCTGGAGGGGCAGTAGTGCTGCCGTCCGCCCGGCGAGATGGTCGACCCGTCCGCCCGTACGGTGAGCATCTCGGGATGGCGTGTGGTGAGCCAGGGCGGCGGTGAGGCCGTCATGGTCGCCAGGCACGCGGCGACGCCGCCGCCCGCCAGCCGGTCCATGACGCGGTCGAGCCAGTCGAAGTCGTACTCCCCGGGCCGCGGCTCGACCGACGCCCACGAGAAGATGCCGACGCTGACGAGGGAGACCCCGGCCTCCTTCATCAGCCGCAGATCCTCCTCCTGCACCTCATCGGGCCACTGCTCGGGGTTGTAGTCGCCTCCGTAGGCGATGCCGACGCGCTCCCGCAGCGCATCCATACGGTCGTTCATGAGCCCTCGCGGAGGAGAGACCAGGGGTGCGTGTTCGTCGATTCGTTCGCTGCGCTCACTCATGCACCCTCGATCCGGTCGAGCGGCAGCGACAGCCGCAGGTCGCGGTGGGTCGTGGTGATCTGGTCGTCGGGGACGGCCCGCGCGAAGATCCGCACGTCGGCGATGGAGCCGTGGAAGCGCTGGACCCCGTCGAGGCGCTGGCCGACGTCGACGCCGTCGATGGCGAACTCCCGGCCCTCGGTCACCGAGCCGCCCGGGTCCGCGACCGAGGCCGACTGGCCGTCGACGCCGAGCGTCAGCGTCCCGCCGGAGCGCCGCAGCACGACGTCGTGCCACTGCCCGTCGTTGTACGGCTGCGCCGTGGTCACGGTGGCGGTGCCCGCGCCGGTCCCGACGGTGCCGATGAGCCGCTTGTTCGCCGGTTCGGCCCGGAGCCAGATCTGCGGCGCGCCGCTGCCGACGCGGTACGCCCACAGGATCGAGTGGGTCCCGCCGGTGTCCGTGTAGCGGATCCGCGCCGACCAGGTGAAGTCACCGGCGCCGAGGTCGAGGGAGTTGTTCCAGGGCACCTGGACGTAGTCGTCGACGCCGTCGAACTCGCTCGGCGACGTCATCCCGCCGCGGACGTACCCGTCGTTGCGGTGCCCGGACAGGTCGGGCGTCGTGGGGCCGGGCGCGGGCGGCTTGGGCAGGCCCGGGGGAGTGCCGTTCGGCGTCGCCAGGTACGCCTCGTTGAACCGCGCGAACCGGATCCCCTCGTACGGGCTCGCGTCGCCGGCCTCGTACGTCAGGCCGATCTCGCCCCCGCCGAGGTCGACGAGGTCGGAGTAGGCGGCGGGACCCCAGTGGACGACCTTGCCGACTGATCCGAAGTTCCGGCCGTCGTCGGAGGAGGACCGGATGGCCATGACCTCGCGGGTGACCGGATGGGCCTCGTCGGACAGCAGGACCTTCTTGCCGACCTTCAGGACCGAGCCCTGCGACTTCGGCGCCGACACCTTCGGTATCGGGGTGAACGGCCGGTCGAAGGTCAGCCCGCCGTCGCTGCTGGTCGCGATGTCGCGGTTGCCCGGGTCGGTGCCGGTGTTGTCGCGCGCGTTGGCGTAGATCCGGCCGTTGCCGAGCTCGGTGATGCTGAGCTCCTGCGGCGTGATGTCGTTGGTCGTACGGGTGTCGTCGGCGCCGATCTTCCAGGTGGTGCCGCCGTCGTCGCTGTAGAGCAGGTGGCCGCCCTGCGGTCCGCCCTTGAGCGCCCCGCCGTCGCCCTCGTGGCTCGCGCCGACGACCAGCCGCCCCTTGTGCGGCCCGCTGGACAGCTGGATGCCGTGACCGGGCCCGGTGGCGTACCAGGAGTTCCAGGCGGGCTTGGTGACCTCGCCGGTGATGTCCCGCGCGGTGGACCAGGTGGCGCCGTCGTCGTCGCTGTACTGCGTGAACTCGCGCCGCTCGGTCTGGTCGGCGGCGGGGTTGTAGCTGGTCATCAGGACGATCCGGCCGGTACGGCGGTCCACGACCGGCACCGGGTTGCCGTGCGTGTCGCCGTCGCCGGGCAGGACGACCTGGAGCGGTCCCCAGGTGCGGCCGCCGTCGGTCGAGCGCTTGAGTACCAGGTCGATGTCGCCGGAGTCACCGCAGCTGTTGACGCGCCCTTCGGCGAAGGCGAGCAGGGTGCCGTCGTTCGCGCGGATGACGGCCGGGATGCGGAAGCAGTAGTAGCCGTCGGTGTGCTGGGCGAAGATGACCTGTTCGGTGAACTCCGGCGCGGTCTTGGCCGCCGCGGCGCCGGCGGTCGCGATGGGGAGCACGGCGGTGACGAGCGCCGCGGCGGCGGTAAGGGGAAGACGGAAGTGGGGCACGAGGTCCTCCGGTCAGGAGCCGATCCGTTCGAGCGGCAGCCACAGCCGCAGATCGCGGTGGGTGGTGGCGATCTGGTCGTCGGGGACGGCGCGGGCGAAGACCCGCACGTCGGAGATGGAGCCGTGGAAGCGGTAGACGTTGTCGAGGCGCTGGCCGACGTCGATGCCGTCGATGGTGAACTGCTTGCCGAGCGTCGTCGATCCGCCGGGGTCGGCGACCGAGGTGGCCTGGCCGTCGACGCTGATGGTGAGCTTCCCGTCCGCGCGGCGCAGGACGACGTCGTGCCACTGCCCGTCGTTGTAGGCCTTCGTCGTGTCGGCCACGACCTGGCCGTTCTCGGTCGTGATCACGCCGCGGATGTGGTTGCTCGCGGGCTCGGCCCGCAGCCAGATCTCCGGCGCACCGCTGCCCACCCGGTAAGCCCACAGGATCGTGTGGGTCCCGGTGGTGTCGCTGTAGCGGAACCGGGCCGACCAGGTGAAGTCGCCGGCGCCCAGGTCCAACGACTTGTCCCAGGGCACCTGGATGTAGTCGTTGACGCCGTCGAACTCACTCGGCGACGTCATTCCGCCGCGGACGTATCCGTCGTTCTTGTATACGGACTGGTCTGGCGTTGTCGGGCCGGGCTCGGGTGGCTTGGGCAGGCCCGGGGGAGTGCCGTTGGGGGTGGCGAGGTAGGCGGTGTTGAACCGGGCCCAGCGGATCTCCTCGTACGGTCCGGCCTGTCCGGCCTCGTACAGGAGGCCGAGTTGATCGCTTCCCAGGTCGACGAGGTCGGAGTAGGCGGAGGGGCCCCAGTTGATGACCTTGCCGATCTTCTGGAAGTTCTTGCCGTTGTCGGTCGAGCTGCGGATCGCCATGACCTCGCGGGTGACCGGGTGGTCCGGGACGGACAGGTAGATCTTCTTCCCGGCGCGCAGCACCGAGCCCTGCACCTTGGGGGCGTCGATCTTTGGCAGGGTGCGGAACGGGGCGTCGAAGGTAAGCCCGCCGTCGCTGCTGGTGGCGGTGTTCCGGTTGCCGGGGTCGGTGCCGGTGTTGTCCCGGGCGTTGACATAGATCCGCCCGTCGGCCAACTCGGTGGCGCTCAGCTCGCCGGGGCTGACGTCGTTGGTGGTGCGGGTGTCGTCGGCGCCGATCTTCCAGGTGAGGCCGCCGTCGTCGCTGTAGTTGAGGTGACCGCCCTGCGGCCCGCCCTTGAGCGCCCCACCGTCGCCCTCGTGGTTGGCCGGGACGATGAGACGTCCCTTGTGCGGGCCGTGCTGGAGCTGGACCGCGTGGCCGGGACCGGTGGCGTACCAGGAGTTCCACTGCGGCTTGACCAGCTCAGCGGTGAGGTCACGCGCGGCTGACCAGGTCGCGCCGTCGTCGTCGCTGGTCTGCACGAACGGGTGCCGGATGGTGTCGTCGTTCCCGGGGTTCCAGGTCGTCATGAGGACGACGCGCCCGGTCCGCCGGTCCACGACCGGGGCCGGGTTGCCGCGGGTGTCGCCGTTGCCGGGCAGGACGACCTGGAGCGGTCCCCAGGTGCGGCCGCCGTCGGTGGAGCGTTTGAGCACCAGGTCGATGTCGCCGGAGTCACCGCAGCTGTTGACGCGGCCCTCGGCGAAGGCGAGCAGGGTGCCGTCGTTCGCCCGCACGACGGCGGGGATGCGGAAGCAGTAGTAGCCGTCGGTGTGCTGGGCGAAGATGACCTGCTGGGAGAACTCCGGCGTGGTCTTGGCGGAGGCGGCGCCGGCGGTCGCCAGCGGCAGCGCGGCGGCGAGGAGCCCCACGGCCACCGCCCGTCTGGGGGATCTGAGATGGGCCACGGTGTCCTCCGGTCAGATGAGGGCGGCTTCGGAGAGGAATTCCTTGACCCGGGCGATGTCGTCCGCGTCGAGCGGGATCTGCGGCAGAGCGGTGGTCGGGTGCTCGATGACGCCGCGAAGGAACAGGGCGGCCTTGAACGCGCCCAGGGCGGAGGAGCTGCGGCCCATGTGCGGGCCCCCGACGTTCACGAGGTGGAACAGCCGGAACAGGCGCTCCTGCTCGGTCCGCGCGGCCTCCCAGTCGCCGCGCGAGGCGGCCTGGTAGAGCCGGACGTAGCCGTGCGGGTCGACGTTGCCGAGGCCGGGGACCACGCCGTCCGCGCCCATCCACAGGGCCGAGTCGACGGTCAGCTCCGAGCCGGTCATCACCGCGAACGACGGCAGGTCGCGGTCGCGGCGGCGCAGGATCACCTCGCGCAGCCCGGCCTCGTCGCCGCTGGAGTCCTTCAGGCCGGCGAGCACGCCCTCGGCGGCGAGTTCCAGCAGCAGGTCCGCGGTCAGCTTGCTGTGCACCGAGATGGGCAGGTCGTAGGCGTACACCGGGACGCCGCCCGCCTGCGCCGCGATGGTGCGGAAGTGGATCGCGATCTCCGCCGGATGGGTGCGCGCGTAGAACGGCGCGGTCGCGACGATGCCGTCCACTCCGGCCTTGACCGCCACGCGCACGTGGTCGACCACCCGGGGCGCGGTCATGTCGATGGCGCCCGCGAGGACCGGCACCCGCCCCGCGACGTGGCCCAGCACGGTCTCCAGCACGATGCGGCGATGCTCGTCGGGCAGGAACGCGACCTCCGAGGTGGAGCCGAGGACGAACAGTCCGTTCACCCCGCCCTCCAGCAGGTGGTCCACCAGGCGCGTCAGCGAGGCGGTGTCGACCTCGCGGTCCGGGGTGAGAGGGGTGCACACCGGGGGGATGACGCCGGACAACGGGGCGGCGTGGGTCATGAACGCTCCTGTGCTTGGCTGATCAGTTCGCGGTCGGTGGCGCCGGAGAGCACCGGGTGGTAGCAGCGGAAGAGGCCGTCTCCGTCCTTCTCCGCGGGGGGCATCTCGGTGGCGCAGACGTCGTCGGCCTTCCAGCAGCGGGTGCGGAAGGGGCAGCCGCTCGGCGGCCGGGTCGCGGACGGGACCGGACCCACGAGAGGGATCGGGTCGATCGGGGACAGCAGGCCGGGCGTGGCCGAGAACAGCGCCCGCGTGTACGGATGCCGGGCCGCGCCGGGCACCGCCGCGGCCGGGGTCTGCTCCACGATGCGGCCGAGGTACATCGTCACGACCCGGTCGCTCATCCGCCGCACCGTCTGGATGTCGTGGGAGACGAACACCATGGCGAGCCCGAACTGCTCCTTCAGGTCGCCCAGCAGGTTGAGGATCTGCGCGCGGACCGACACGTCGAGCGCGCTGGTCGGCTCGTCGGCGACCAGCAGCCGCGGCCGCAGCGCCAGCGCGCGGGCGATCGCGACCCGCTGCCGCTGCCCGCCGGACATCTGGCCGGGCAGCAGGTCCGCCGCGCCCGGGGGCAGGCCCACGAGGTCGAGCAGTTCGCGGACCCGCTCGTCGCGCTCGTCCGGGGTGCCGACGCGGTGGACGTCGAGCGGGTCGCGGAGCACCTGGCGGACCGGCAGTCTGCGGTTCAGCGCCGTGGCCGGGTCCTGGAAGATCATGCCGATGCTCGTCCCGATCGCGCCGCGGCGTTCGGCGCCCGGCATCGACCAGACGTCGCGTCCCTCGAAGTGGACCGTGCCCGAGGTCGGCCGCTGGAGCCCGATGAGGACTCTGGCCAGCGTGGACTTGCCGCAGCCGGACTCGCCCACGATGCCGACGGTCTCGCCGGGCGCGACGGTCAGCTCGGCGCCGGTCAGCGCGTACACGCGGTCCCGGCTGAACAGGCCGCCCGAGCGCGCCTTGTGCACGACGTGGACGTCGGCCAGCTCGACGAGCGACTCTCCCGCCTGTGTCATGAGCCCTCCTTCGGAGCAGCGGAGGCGGACAGGGAGGCCGGGATGTCGACCGCGGGGTGGTGGCAGGCCACCGAGTGCTGGTCGTCCCGGCCCGCGAGGCGTGGCGTCTCCGTACGGCAGACCTCGGTGGCGGCGGGGCACCGGTCGGCGAACCGGCAGCCGCTGGGGAAGTTCGCGGGGGAGGGCACCACGCCGTGGATCTGGGTAAGGCGGTCGGCGCCGGCCTCCATGGAGAGCACCGAGCCCAGCAGCCCGCGGGCGTAGTGGTGCGCGGGCGCGCCGACCAGCGCGGACGTCACCCCGATCTCGGCGATCTGCCCGCCGTACATCACCGCGACCCGGTCGGTCACGTCGGCGACCAGGGCCAGGTCGTGCGAGACGAGGATGAGCGCGAAGTCCAGCTCCGCCCGCAGGCGCAGCAGCAGCTCGATCACCTGAGCCTGGACGGTCACGTCGAGTGCCGTCGTGGGCTCGTCGGCGATGATGAGCTTGGGGTCGCGGGAGAGGGCCATCGCGATGAGCACCCGCTGCCGCTGGCCGCCGGACAGCTCGTGCGGGTACGACGAGAGCGTGCGCGCGGGGTCGAGCCCGACCAGCTCCAGCAGCTCGGCGGGGCTGCGTTTGCCTCCTCGCCGGACGACCTGCTTGAGCTGGGCCTTGATGGTCATCGCGGGGTTCAGCGACGACAGCGCGTCCTGGTAGATCATCGCCATCTCGTGGCCGAGCAGGCGGCGCCGCGCCGACCGGGGCAGCTCCAGCAGGTCCTTGCCGTCGAAGCGGATCTGGCCGCCGACGCGGGCGCCGGCGGGTTCCAGGCCCATGATCGTCAAGGCGGTCAGCGACTTGCCGCAGCCGGACTCGCCGACCAGACCGAGCACCTCGCCCGGCCGTACGTCGAAGCCGATGCCGTCGACGACGTTCACGCCGTTGTGGCGATCTTCGAAGGCGATGGTGAGGTTCTCCACGCTGAGGACCGGCCGGCCCTCCGGCAGGGGCCGGGCTCGCTGGGCCAGGCGGCGTGCGGCCTCGGTCAGGCCGGTCAGCGCCGCCTGCTCGGCCGCCGGCGCGGCGACCGGCGACCGGTCCGCCGGCGTGCCGGGTGTGTCCGAGCGCCGCTCGGCCGGCGCCGCCCAGGCGTCGGAGACGCCCTCGGCCAGGACGTTCAGCGCGAGCACCGTGACGAGGATCAGCAGGCCGGGGAAGACGGTGGCCCACCATCCGCCGAGCAGCACCATGTTCCGGCCGTCGGCGATGACACTGCCCCAGGAGGGGTTGGGCGGGCGCACGCCCGCGCCGATGAACGACAGAGACGCCTCGAAGACGATCGTGTCGGCCACCATCACCGTGCAGAACACCAGCACCGGGGCCGCGCAGTTGATCGCGATGTGCCGGAGCAGGATGTGCGGGGCGCGGGCGCCGATGACCCGCTCGGCCGCGACGTAGTCCTCGCCGTACTGGGCCAGGACGTTCGCCCGCACCACCCGCGCCACCGGCGGCATGTAGAGGAAGGCGATGGCCAGCACCAGCACCAGGATGCTGCCGCCGAAGACCGCGACCAGCACGGCGGCGAGGGCGATGCCCGGGAACGCCATGATGACGTCCAGCGTGCGCATGATCGCCTCGTCGACGGACCGGCGGGAGGTCGCGGCGACGGCGCCGATCAGCGCGCCGCAGACCAGCGCGATCGCGGTGGAGCCGAGGCCGATCACCAGCGACCAGCGCGCGCCGTACAGCAGCCGCGAGAGGATGTCGCGGTTGGCGCTGTCCAGGCCCATCCAGTGCGAGGCGCTCGGCCCGCCGCCCGTGGCCTCCTGGACGTACGGTGAGTGCGGCGCGAGCACCGGGGCGAAGATCGCGGCGATGGCGACGACCACCACCACGCCCAGGGCGACCCAGGAGGCGGGACCCAGCCGCCGGAAGCCGATGCCCGCTCGCGACAGTCTTCTGGCCAGTCCGCTGCGCATCAGCCGGCGCTCCTCAGTCGGGGGTTCACCAGGAGATAGAGGACGTCGATGATGAGGTTGACCACGACGAAGCCGGTCGCGATCGTCAGCACGACGCCCTGGACCACCGCGGGGTCGCCGTTGCGCACCCCCGTGATCATGAGCTGGCCCATGCCGGGCAGCGCGAAGATCGTCTCGATGACGACCGCCCCGCCGAGCAGATAACCGACCCGCAGGCCGAGCACGGTCAGCGGGTTGATCAGCGCGTTGCGCAGCACGTTGCGGCCCACCACGACGATCGGCGGCAGGCCGCTGCCGATCGCGGTCCGCACGTAGTCCTTGTCGAGTTCCTCGACCATCGACGTGCGGATGATCCGGGTGAGGTAGGCCGCGACGGGCAGCGACAGCGCCAGCGCCGGCATGGTCAGCGACCGCAGCCAGCCGCTGACGGAGTCCGCCGGATTGATGTAGCCGCTGGTCGGGAACCAGCCGCGGTCCACCGCCAGGTACTGGATCATCAGTAGCGCCAGCCAGAACGCCGGCGCGGCGACGCCGATCAGCGACACCAGCCGGATCAGCTGGTCCGGCCACCGGTCCCGGAAGATCGCCGCGATCACACCGAAGATCACTGCCAGCACGATCGCGATCACCACGCCGAACAGCGTCAGCTGCAGTGTCAGCGGAAGCGCGGTCGCGATCGAACTGCTCACCGGCGCCTTGGTGAGCGCGCTCGTCCCCATGTCACCGCGGATGAGCTGGCCGACGAACCGCACGTACCGCACCGGCAGCGGATCGAGCAGGCCGTTGTCGACCTGGAACTGGTGAATCTGCGCCGGGGTGGGATTGGAGCCTTCAAAATACGCGTACTCCGGTTTGTTGTCGGAGAACCGCATGATGATGAAGACGAACAGAACGACGCCCAGCAGCAGGGGAATCAGGATGAGGACGCGGCGCACCAGCATTCTGGCGATCGCTGCCACGGATGCCTCCTGGGAGATCGGGTCGGGGTGCGGCGGACGGTCAGAGGCGTTTCGCCTGCAGCAGGGTGACCCCGGGGTAGGCCTGGGCGCGCACGCCGGTGAGCTTCTTGGGGTTCCACGCGGTCATCAGCTCGGTGTGCAGGACCGGGTAGAGCACCGCCTGCTCGGCGATGACGTCGATGTACTGGTGTACGAGCGCCAGCTTCTTCTGCTTGTCCGGCTCCTGGGTGGCCTTGTCCATCAGCGCGAAGAGCGACTTGGCGTCAGAGCTCTTGTCCCACTTGGTGTACTTCATCCAGGTGCCGCCGGACGTGTAGTTGTACCGGAGGATCAGGTCGGCGTCGAGGCCGAACTGGTTGGGGTTCGAGGCCGCCGCGACCACCTGGTACGACTGCGACTGGTCCATCTTGGTGAACAGCGCGCTGGTGTCCTGCGGCTCCAGCGAGGTCTTCACACCGATCGCGTTCCAGGAGTTGGCGATCGTCGGCAGGCAGTCGGCCACCCAGCTCACGTTGACCGCCATCAGGTTGACCGACAGGTTCTTGACGCCCGCGGCCGCGAGGAGCGACTTGGCCTTGTCCGGGTTGTAGTCGTAGACCGTCTTGGCCCGCGTGTACGCCGGGTTCTCCTGGTTGAGGAAGCTGCTCGCCGGGGTGCCGTGCCCCTTCAGCGCCACTTCGATCATCTTCTTGGTGTCGATCGCGTAGAACAGCGCCTGGCGGACCCGCACGTCGTCGAACGGCTTCTGGGCCGTGTTGAACATCAGGAACATGTGGTTCATGCCCTTGCCGCCGTCGACGGTCAGCCCCTGCTTGCGCAGCTGGTCGATGTTGGCGTACGGCACGTTGTCGGCGATCTGCGCCTCCGCGCTGCCACCGGAGATCTTCGCCACGCGGGCGGAGGCGTCCACGATGGACAGCCAGTTCATCTCCTTGATCGCCGGCTTGCGCGGGCCGTTGTAGGCGGGGTAGGCCTCGAACGCGGTGTTGGACTTGGGGTTGTGCGCGGTCATCTTGTACGGGCCCGAACCCACGGCCTTGCCGTTCTTGGCCGCGTCCCAGCCGCCCGGCGCGCCGAACACGTGCTTCGGCATGATCTTGGCGATGGTCAGGCGGGGGAGCGCGTCCGGGAACGGGAACTTGAAGACGAGCTCGACGGTGGTGTCGTCGACCTTGCGGACCTCTTTGAGCCAGGTGTTGAAGAACGAGGACGCCAGCGTCGACGGGTCCATGACGCGGTCGAAGGTGAACAGGACGTCGTCCACGGTGACCGGCTTGCCGTCGTGCCACGTCGCCCCCTGACGCAGCTGGAACTTCCACGACGTCGCCGAGGTGTCGGACGGCAGGGCGGTGGCGAGCGCGGGGTACGGCGCGCGGGTGATCGGGTCGGTGTCGACCAGGCCCTCGTAGATGTGGTTGATGCCGGCCATGGCGAAGGCCGACGCCGTCATGCTCGGGTCCCAGGTCTGGTCGTTGCCGTAGCCGATGACGACGGTGACGAGGTCCTTGTTGCCGCCGGAGCCGGCCGAACCGGTCGAGGCGGGGCCGCCGCACGCGGAGATCGTGGTGGAGATGGCGGCCGCGGCGCTCAACGTCCCGCTGTAACGCAGGAAGTCGCGGCGGCTGAAGGCGGATCGAGGGGCGCTCACGGTGTCTCCCGGTGTCGACGGTCAGGAAGGCGGCGGAAAATTTTGGGGGCAGATATGGGACGTCCCACGTCCTATCTCCTGTAGCGTTGGAGATTAGAAGTCGGTTCTGTGCCAAGTCAAGAGCAGATGATCAGGAGATTTCCGTGACGTTGCGCGACGGTCGTCGTCACCTCCCCGAGGCCGGCGGGCCGCCCCTCTCCCGGAGTCGCAGGCTCAGCCGCGCGATCGAGGTGCAGGAGGCGGTCAAAGAGATCATCGTTCGGCGCGGCCTGGCCGCCGGCGATCCGCTGCCGACCGAGTCCGAGCTCATGCAGGAGCTGGACATCGGGCGCAACTCTATCCGCGAGGCGCTGAAGGCTTTGCAGGCCGTCGGCATCGTGGACATCCGCCACGGCTTCGGCATGTTCGTCGGCGAGATGTCGCTGAACGGCCTGGTCGACGAGCTGGCCTTCCACAGCCGGATCTCCCCGCAGGACGAGCCGAACCACCTGGGCCACCTCACCGAGATCCGCGAGATCCTGGAGAACGGGCTCGCGTGGCGCCTGATCGACCGGCACGGCGGCGCCGACCTCGCCGAGACGCTGTCCCCGGTCCGCGAGGTGATCGAGCGGATGGAGCAGGAGTCGCTCGTCGGCGCGGTCGCGCCCGAGACCGACCGGCTCTTCCACGACCTGCTCTACCGGCCGCTGGGCAACCCGCTCGTGGGTCGCCTCCTCGGTGCCTTCTGGCAGGTCTACCACCAGCTCAGCGAGGAGCTGGGCACCCCGGACGAGACTCCGGAGCAGGTCGCCCGCAAGCACCGCGACATCTACGAGGCGGTCGTCGCCGAGGACCGCGAGGCGGTCACGGCGGCGATGAGCGCGCACTTCGCCGGCATCCGCACCCGGCTCGCCCGCCTGCGCAGCGGCTGACCTCACCAGGTCCGCCGGCACGAGTCGGGCCCGGGGCGCCTCGCCCCGGGCCCGACGGCTCTCCCGGGAACCCGTGACGGGTTCCCGGGGCGGCGGCTCAGGACAGGTCGCGCAGATCGATGCGGCGGAAGGTGATCGTCTCGTTGGCGCCCGTGTTGCCCGTCTCGTACAGCAGGCCGACGGTACGGGCGTCGACCTGGACGAGGTCGGAGTAGGACGCCGGCAGCTGCGAGAGCGTGAGCGCGGACTGCCATGTGACGCCGCCGTCGTGGCTCGCGCGCAGCGTCATGACCGCCCGCTTGGCCGGGTCGGCCGGGCCGGAGAAGAGCAGCGGCGCCTTGGGACCGCGCGCCTGCAGCACGCTGCCCTCGACGACGGGTCCGACGAGGGCCGGCTGCGGCTGGAACGGCCGGCGCAGCGTACGGCCGCCGTCCAGGCTGTAGGCGTCGGCGCGGTTCCCGGCCGCGGTGCCGTTCTGGTCGCGCGTGTTGAAGTAGACGCGCCCGTCCGGCAGTTCGGTGGCGGTGGTCTCGTTGACGTTCACCTCGCCGTCGGTGTTGTCGTCGACGTACCCGATGTGCCAGGTCCGGCCGTTGTCGTCGCTGTACAGGTCGTGCCCGCCGTAGTACTTCGCCTCCGAGCCGAGGTCGGTGGAGCCCGCCGGCGGCGCGATGGAGTGGTTCGCCGGGACGACGAGCCGGCCGCGGTGCGGGCCGTGGGTGAGCAGCGTCGCGTGCCCGGGGCCGGTGGCGTACCAGCGCCAGTTCGGGAGCTTGGCGGACGCGGTGATCTCGCGTGGCGCGGTCCAGGTGGCCCCGTCGTCGTCGCTGTACTGCGTGAACACGCGCCTGCCGTCCTCGGCCGGCACCTGGCCGCGCAGGATCTGCGTCTCGGTGGCGGTGCCCGCGTTGTACGTGGTCAGCAGCACGATGCGGCCGCTCGCAGTGACGACGGGCGCGGGGTTGCCGGAGGTGTTGGGGCCGCTGTCCTGCACGACCCGCAGCGGTTGCCAGGTGCAGCCCCCGTCGGCCGAGCGCTTCACGACCGTGTCGATGTTCCCCGCGTCGCCGAGCCCGTCCGACCGGCCCTCGGCGAACGCCAGCAGGTCACCGGACTTCGTGGTGATGACCGCCGGGATGCGGAACGCGCTGTACCCCTCGGTTCCGGCCGTGTACGGAACGGACACCTCGCATCCGCGCGGTGCCGCCTGAGCCGGTGTCACGCCGGCGGTCACGGCCGCGAGCAGGGCCGTGACTCCTGCGGCGGCCGCCGGGCCGCCGCGTTTGTGCAGACGCATCAGTTTCCCCAATCTGGACATAGGACGTCCTATGTCCCGGGAAAGCTAACGGTGCCCGCGGAGAGCGTCAAGACCGCGCCGGCCCTCGACGCGATGTTCCGCGGGAAGGCCGTCGTCGCGGGGCCCGGCCATCCGGTGGACACGGCGTTCGCCCAGGATCTGCTCCGGGAACATTCGACGTACTACGTCCCGTACCTGCGAGCGGACGAACTGCGTGAAGCACTGCGGACGGGAGGTCCGGGGCTCACCGGCAATGAGCGAGTGACCCGGCCGTACGGTCAGAACAGGCTCAGCGGCTCGATCGGCGCGGGCTCGGGCAGCGGCTCGAGTTCCGGCACGCGCGCGCGTACCTCGTCGTGGAAGCGGCGGGCGAGTTCGGGTGCGTCGGCGTTGTCGGGGGTGTGCACGAACACGGTGGGGGAGCGGCCCTCGCGCAGCCAGCCGGCGACCGTGCCGACCCACTCCTGCCAGCCTTCGACCGTGCGCTCGGTGGCGTCGCGGCCGAGGTAGCGGACGATCGGGCGGTCGGTGAGCGCCGTCGTCCTGCGTGGCACGCGTGGCTTCTTCAGCCACGCGTCGCGTTCGGCGTCGCTGGTCGGCGGGCTCTCGAACAGCGTGACGGTGTCGAACGGCACCCACTCGGCGCCGGGACCGGCGAGCGCCCGCTCCAGGAGCCGGGCCGCGCGTGCGTCCTCGAAGAACGCCGGGTGGCGGACCTCCACCGCGGAGCGGTACGTGCGCGGCA
The DNA here is from genome assembly GCF_030269445.1 of Actinoallomurus iriomotensis. Taxonomy (GTDB): domain Bacteria; phylum Actinomycetota; class Actinomycetes; order Streptosporangiales; family Streptosporangiaceae; genus Actinoallomurus; species Actinoallomurus iriomotensis. The sequence continues at coordinate 715,384 of NZ_BSTJ01000004.1, read as the reverse complement.
GGCGGCGCAGGAAGCCGGCCAGGACACCGGCGTCACCCGGCGCGAACGACTTGGGCAGCTGCACCCACAGGGCGTGGATCCGCGGCCCGAGCGGCTCGATCGCGGTCAGGAAGGCTCGCAGCTCCTGCTCGACGTCCCCGAGGCGGCGCTCGTGCGTGATCGTCTTGGGCAGCTTGACCACGAAGCGGAAGCCGGGATCGGTCTGCTCCGCCCAGGTCCGTACGGTCTCCCGCGCCGGCGTCGCGTAGAAGGTCGTGTTGCCCTCCACCGCGTTGCACCAGCTCGCGTACGACCGCAGCCGTTCCCGTGAGGAGGCGGGCACGAACCGCCCCTGCCACGACGTGTGCGTCCACATCGCGCATCCCACATGAAGCCGCATGCGAAAGACGCTAGTGCACGGCCGAGGCGAGGGCGTCGATGACGCTGAGCAGGTGGCGGCGGGCGGCGCGTTCGGCCGCCTCCGGGGCGCGGGCGCAGATCTCGTCGATGATGGCGAGGTGCTCGGCCAGCGAGACGTGCGGCCGTCCGGGGATGAGGGAGAGCCGGAACTGGTGGCGGACGTTCTGCGCGCGGAGCCGCTCCAGCACCCCGGCGGCGGTCGACTGGCCGCTGATCTGCCGGATCCGCCCGTGGAGCCGCTGGTTGAGCTCGGAGTAGCGCATGACGTCGCCCGCCGACACGGCCGCGCGCATCGCCGAGCCGAGCGCGCGCAGCTCGGTGGCCTGCTCGTCGGTGATGCGCTCGGCGGCCTTGGCCGCGCACAGCCCCTCGACCACCATGCGGACCTCGGAGATCTCGATGGCCTCCTCCAGCGTGACCGCGCGGACGCGCGCGCCGCGGTTCTGGACGCGCTCGACGACGCCCTCGTTGGCCAGCTCGAACAGCGCCGCGCGCACGCTTCCGCGGCTCGCGCCGAACCGCGCGGACAGGTCCGCCTCGACGAGGCGCTGGCCCGGCCCGAACTCGCCGGTGAGGATCGCTTCGCGGATCGCCCCGAGCACGCCGTCGCTCCCGGCGCCGCCCGTCAGGGGAGCCGGGCGCCCCTCGGCGGGCACGCGCGGTGTCGTGGTCACCGGTCCGGCGCCGGCTCTCCGGCGAGCTGGTCGAGCCAGGCGCGGCTCGCGTCGCTGATCCGCGCCGGCACGTCCAGCTCGCCGAGCAGCTGCGACGCGGCGCGCATCTCCTCGGCCCGGCGTACCGCGTGCCGGTGGCTGCCCGTCTCCAGCCGTTCGGCGAACTTCTCGTCGGCGGAGGCGAGCTCCTCGGCGATGTGCCGCCGCAGCCAGTCGTCCAGCCCGGCCTCGCGGGCGGCGTGCAGCGCCTCGACCACGGCCGCGGCCATGCCCTTGAAGAACACGCTGCGCAGCAGTTTCCGGGTGGCCGCCTCGCCGGCGGGACCGTCGAGCGTGGTGACGCGAGCGCCGACCGGGCCCAGCAGCTCGGCGTACGCGCGCGCGGCCGGGCCGGACACCAGCATGGGCGTGAACAGTCCCTTGCCCGGCACGGGCGCCATGAGCGACACGTCGGCGAACGCGACCCCGGCCTCGGCGGCCACCTCGCCGAGCCGGCGCTTGAGCGCGGGCGCGGCGGTGTTGAGGTCCGCCCACACGGCGCCCTCGCCCACCCCGGCCAGGCCCGCCCGCAGCGCGTCCTCGGCGGCCTTCGCGCTGTTCACGCTGAGGATCAGGTCGGCGCCGCGTGCCGCGTCGGCCTCGTCCGTACAGGAGATCAGGCCGTCCGCGGGCAGCGGCAGCGGGTCGTAGGCGCGCACGCGGACGCCCGCGGCGGCCAGGTCCCGGGCGATCGCGCCGCCGGCCTCGCCGAGCCCCAGCACGGCGACGCATCCCGCGGCCGTCATCGGGTGTCCTCGCCCGCGACCCGGCGGCTGTTGGCGACCGCCATGGTCTGGATCTCCTCCTCGGAGAACCCGTCCTCCAGCAGCGTGTCGGCCATGATCGCCAGGCCGTCCTCGACCGGCGGGTTGAACGGCTGCCCCAGGTCGCTGGAGAGCACCGAGTGCTCCGGCCCGACGGCCCGGATGTTGTCGAGCAGCCGCCGCCAGGTGACCTTGCCGGTGTGCGCGGTGGTGAAGCAGCGTTCGAGGAGGGCGCCGCGTTCGGCGAGGCGGCGTTGCACGTCCACGGGGAGACGCTGCGAGGTGAACTCCGGGTGCGTCACGACGACACAGCGTACGCCCGCGTCGAAGGCGGCGTCGGCGACGGCGACGATCTCCGCCGCGTTGAGGTGCCCGGTGGCGAGGGTCATGCCGTGCTTGGCGATGACGGTCAGGACGTCGCGTACCGCCCCGGTGACCGCGCCTTCGGCGTCGACCACGTCGACGGCGGGCGGCTCGATGCCGGCGGACCTCAGGTCGTCCTGCAGAGCGGCCCACATCGGCGGCTTGGCGCCCGCCGGGTCCTTCGCCCGGCTGTCCCGCTGGTTGCGGCTGTCCACGGTCGGCATCCACACGACGCGTGTGTCCAGGCGGCCGGCGATCTCCACCGCCGACGGGTTGAGGCCGCCCACCGAGCCGTTCAGCGTGATGGCGCCCAGGACGCGGACGCCGGGCACCACCTTGCGGACGACCTGGGCCCGCTCCGCGGTGGGCACGTAGTGGGACTTGAGCACGAAGCCCGCCATCCCCACGTCGGCGAACCGCCGTGCGAGGTCGACGTCGTCGATCCGGCGCTCCATCACGTCCGGGGCGACGTGGATGTGCGTGTCGTACGCGCCTTCGACGAGGGCGCGCGCCCGCGAGGACGGGGGCGAGGCGTTGGTCATGTTCGTCTCCGGATGTACGGCAATAATGTTGACAATCTAGCCTCACTGGGGCCGGACCTGCAATGCCGGTACCGTGAGGGCCGCGCCCGTACAGTGCGAGAACGTGCAGCTAGATCAGGCTGAAGGGAAGGAAGGTCTGCGGTGGACCCTTGACAGTCGCGGTCCGTCGTCCCACGATTGGCCACACGATTGTCAACAATTGGAGCTCGCTTGCTCGCCTGCTCGGCACGGGCTCCGGACTTGGTGCTTCATGACCTCGACCCCGCCCGCCCCCGCCCCCGCCCCCGACGCCGCCCAGCGAAGAGCCGCCGTGATCGGCGGAGCGTTCGGCTTCTTCGTCGACATGTTCGACGTCTACCTGCCGACCATCGCGCTCGCGCCCGCCCTGTCCTACTTCGTGCCGGCCTCGGTTCCCTCCGGGACCAAGGCGATCATCACCGCCGGCGTCTTCGTCTCCACGCTGATCGGCCGCCCGCTCGGCTCGCTCATCTTCGGCCGGCTCGCCGACCGCGTCGGCCGCCGCCGGGTGACGCTGCTGTCGGTGGCGGGCTGCGCCGTCACCACCGGGATCATCGCCGCCCTGCCCGGCCACGCGCAGATCGGCCTGTGGGCCGTCGCCGCGATGATCCTGCTGCGCTTCGTCGACGGCGTCTTCCTCGGCGGCGAGTACACCGGCGCCATCCCTCTCGCCATGGAGATCGCCCCGCGAGGCCGCCGCGGTCTGTACGGAAGCCTGGTCAGCATCGGGTTCCCGCTGTCGTACTGCGCGATCTCGCTGCTCAGCTTCCTGATGCTGCACCTCGCCCCGGCGGGCGGCCCCCACTCGGCCTACGCCGTGTGGGGCTGGCGGATCCCCTTCGTCGCCGGTGCCCTCCTCGGCGTGGTCTTCCTCTTCTACTACTCGCGTACGGTGCGCGAGTCGGCGGTCTGGCTCGCCTCCGCCCGCGACAAGAAGCGCGAGAACCCGGTCAAGACCGTGCTGTTCGGCTCGGCGCGGCGCAGCTTCTGGCAGGTGTTCGTCCTCATGGCCGGCGTCTGGTTCGCCTCCAACATGGCCTCCGGGCTGCTCCCCGCGCTGCTCGGCTCCCAGACGACGCTGACCCCGACGCAGGTCACCGGCACGCTGGTGCTGGCCCAGTTCGTCCACACCCTCTGCTTCCCACTGATCGGCGCGCTGACGGACCGGATCGGGCGCCGCACGTTCTTCATCGCCTGCGGGGTGAGCGTCGGCGTCGTCTGCGCCGCAGCGTTCGCGTTCCTGGCCGCGGGCCCGTGGTCCGGCCTGCCGCTGGTGTTCGGCCTGACCCTGCTGATCCGGCTCAGCGGGGCCAGCATGTTCGCGGTGACGCCGTCCTACATCTGCGAACGGTTCCCGGCCGCGGTCCGTGGCAGCGGCTTCGGCATGGGCTACAGCCTTCCGCTGCTGGTGACGGCCGGTTACGCCTACTACCAGGACTGGCTGAAGCACCTCGTTCCCTACGCATACACGCCCGTCGTGCTGCTCGTCCTGGGCGGGGCGCTGATCCTGACGGGCGCGTTGATCGGGCCCGAGACCCGGGACGTCGACTTCGACGCGAACGCCGAGCCGGCGGCCGCGCCGAGCGCCGTCTGAGATGCACACCGAGATGAAGGAGGATTCATGACCGAGCCGGAAGGCGCCCTGCTGGTGGTGAGCGCCCACGCGGGCGACTTCGTGTGGCGCGCCGCGGGCGCCATCGCGCTCGCCGCCGAACGCGGGCAGCGCGCCAAGGTGCTCTGCCTGACGTACGGCGAGCGGGGGGAGTCGGCCCGCGCCTGGCGCGAGGGCAAGTCGCTGGAGCAGATCAAGGCGCAGCGGCGAGAGGAGGCCGAGAACGCCGCCGCGGCCCTCGGCGCCGAGATCGAGTTCCTCGACGCCGGCGACTACCCGCTGCGCCAGACCGACGAGCTGGTCGACCGCATCGTGCGGGTCTACCGCGAGGTCGACCCGACGGTCGTGCTCACCCACCCGCTGACCGACCCGTACAACGGCGACCATCCCGCCGCGGCCCGCATGGCCCTGGAGGCGCGGGTGCTGGCGCAGGCGATCGGCTACCCCGCGCCCGGCGAGCCGCTCGGCGCGCCACCCGTGTTCTTCTTCGAGCCGCACCAGCCGGAGATGTGCGACTTCAAGCCGCAGGTCCTGCTCGACATCACGAGCGTGTTCGAGCGCAAGCGCCGGGCGATGGAGTGCCTGCCGGCCCAGCAGCACATGTGGGACTACTACACCGACCTGGCCAAGCGGCGCGGCGTCCAGCTCAAGCGCAACGCCGGGCCGAACCTCGGTCTGCCCCACGACACGCGCGCCGAGGCGTACATGCGCCTGTACCCGCAGGTCACGGGGGAGCTTTCATGAGGAAGGTGGTCGTCACCGACATCGCGCGCACCGACCTGGCCCTGGTCGACGACCTCGCCGGGTACGGGGTCGCGACCGTGCACGAGGCCCTGGGCCGGATCGGGTACCTGGGCACGGGCCTGCGCCCGATCCAGCGCGGCACCCGGATCGCCGGAAACGCGGTGACCGCACTGTGCGCCCCCGGCGACAACCTGATGATCCACGCGGCGGTCGAGCAGTGCACGGCCGGCGATCTCCTCGTCGTCACGACCACGTCGCCGTGCACCGACGGGATGTTCGGTGAGCTGCTCGCCACGTCGCTGCGCTCCCGCGGCGTGCGGGGACTGGTCATCGAGGCGGGCGTCCGCGACGTCGCCGAGCTGAACGCCATGGGCTTCCCCGTCTGGTCCGCCGCGGTGAGCGCCCAGGGCACGGTGAAGGCGACCGCCGGCGCGGTGAACGTGCCGGTCGTCGTGGGCGGCGGACTCGTCCGGCCGGGCGACGTCATCGTCGCCGACGACGACGGCGTCCTGTGCGTCCCGCGCGCCGACGCCGCCGAGGGCGTACGGAAGGCGCGGGCACGGATCGAGAAGGAGGAGGCGACCCGCGAGGCGCTGGCCGGCGGGCGGCTCGGCCTGGACCGCTACGACCTCCGGTCGCTGCTGCGGGAGCAGGGCGTGGAGTACCTCACCGCCGCCGAGTACGCGGAGGAGGAGTGACTCGGCGAGATGACTGGCGGCCCGGCATGAGCACCCGAGAGGATGACGGCTCGGCACGGTGATCGGAGGGACGCTGGTGGCCAAGCGTGAGGTGTACGTCTCTGTGGACGTCGAGGCCGACGGGCCGATTCCGGGGCCGTACTCCATGCTCAGCTTCGGGATGGCGGCGTGTGGGGCCTTCGACGGAGCCGGGTTCACCGCGAGCGATCCCGCCGAGCGGACGTTCTACGCGGAGCTGAGGCCGATCAGCGACGGCTTCGACCCGGAGGCGCTGGCGGTCAGCGGGCTGGACCGGGACCGGCTCGCCCGTGACGGCCTCGACCCGGCCGAGGCGATGAACGCCGCGTCCGCGTGGGTGAGCGAGACCGCCGCGGGCGCGACGCCGGTCCTGGTCGCCTACCCGCTCGCCTATGACTGGATGTGGCTCTACTGGTACTTCGTGCGGTTCGCCCGCTCGGGCTCGCCGTTCGGCCACTCCCGCCATCTGGACGTCAAGACGCTGTACGCGGTGAAGGCCGGTGTCCCCGTCGCGCGTGCGACGAAGAGGCAGATGCCGCCCGAGCTGCTGTCCCGGCGCCCGCACACGCACAACGCCCTCGACGACGCGATCGAGCAGGCGGAGCTCTTCCAGAACCTGATGACCTGGCCGGGCGGGTCCTGAGCGGCCGTTCATTCGAACCATCGCGGCGACGTCGTCTTCGGGGGTGTGAGCGCCGCCCGCGCGACGACGAGCCGCGGCCCCGGATCGGCGAGCGCCTCGGTGAGCGCGCGGGCCAGTGCCTCGCCGACCCCGTCGACGACGGCCGGCGGGACGCCGAACGCCTCACCCAGACGTTCCCAGTCCGGGTTGCGCAGGTCGGTGCCGCGGATCTGGTCGCCGGCGACCTCCTGGTCATAGCGCAACATGCCGTACCCGCCGTCGTCGAGGACCAGGACGGTGACCGGCAGGCGGCGCTCGGCCAGCGTCATGAACTCTCCCAGGGCGAACATCAGGCCGCCGTCGCCCGCGATGACGAGTGCCGGCCGCCCGTCCGTGGCGGGTCCGATCGACGCGGGCAGGGCGTAGCCGAGCGTGCCCCAGCCGACCGGGTACTGCAGCAGGCGTCCGCCCGCGACCCGTCCGTAGCCGCCGTACCAGTAGCCGGGGATGGCCATGTCGCAGACGATCACTGTCTCGTCGCCGACCGCGGACTCCACGCTCGCGAGGAACCGCATCGCCTCGGCGGTGCGCGGGTCGGCGGCCAGTCGTCCGCGGACCGCCTCGCGCAGCGCCGCCGGCCGTGGGGCCGTCTCCCGCCGCCGGGGCTTCAGGACGCCGAGCAGCTCGGTCAGCACGGTGCGGACGTCGCCCAGCACGGCGACGTCCGGGGTGAGGTTCTTGGCGAGGTACTCCTCGGCGCAGTTCACGGCGGCCAGCCGGCCGGGGAGGGGCATCCGCCAGTTCCTGGTCATCATGCCGTCGAAGTCGGTGCCCAGCGCGAGCAGCAGCCCGGCCGTGCCGATCAGCTCGGCCACCTCCGGCTCGTGCGGCGGCAGGCCGACGAGAAGGGGATGGCCGGCCGGGAGCACGCCGCGCGCCGCGTAGGTCGTCACGACCGGCGCGTCCAGGCGCTCGGCCAGGGCGAGCAGCTCCGCCTCGGCGCCCGACTGCACGACGCCTCCGCCGGCCCAGATCACGGTGCCGTCGCCGTCGTCGCCGAGCAGTGCCGCCAGGCGCTCCACCTGCGGCGGGGCGGGAGACAGGCGGGCGGGCGCGGGAACCTCGATCGGCCCGAGAGGCCGATCGAGCACGTCGGTCGGGATGTCGACGTAGACGGGGCCGCGGGGCCACGACAGTGCGGTCCGGATCGCGTCCGCGACCGCCGCGCCGGCCTCGTCCGCGGTCCGCGGCCGGTAGACGGCCTTGGCGAGCGGCGCGAAGATGCCGGCCTGGTCACGCGACTCGTGCAGGAGGCCGCGTACGGTCCCGGGCCGGCGCAGCGCCGTGGACACCTCGCTGGCCACCAGGACGACCGGCGAGCCGGCCGCCGCCGCCTCGCCGAAGGCACCGGCGGCGTTCGCCGCGCCGGGGCCCGTCGTCGTCAGGGCGAGGCCGAGCCCCCCGGTCGCCCGCGCCAGCCCGTCGGCCGCGTAGACCGCGGTCTGCTCGTGCCGCACGCCGACGATCTCGGGCGTGCCCGGCCCGGCGTCACGCCAGAACGCGAGGTTGTGCACCCCGGGCAGCCCGAACGCATGCCGTACGCCCGCCCGCTCGAACGCCTCGAGCACCCGGCGGGCGACCGATGTCTCCGTCACGGTGGCTTCCTCTCCGGCCCGGACGCACGCGGACCTGACAACCGCTTACTCGAACACAAACGGCCAGCTCACAGGGCTACTGTCTCTCGATGGGCGATTCGCCCAGGAGAGTCGGTGACAGCCACCCTAAATTGACGGCTGGGCGAATCAGCGACGGCCTTCGTCCCGACCTCGCTCGGTGGGACGCGTATTTCGGCCGACGGCCGAGGAGGCGACGCGGGCGATCATTTACTACGCCGAGCACGACGCCTACCAGTCCGTCGAATAGGTAAGGCCGCTTAGGCGGTCTACGCGGTTGTGGCGATGCCGCCGTCGACGGGGATCACGGCGCCCGTTAGGTATGCGCCTGCCCGGCTGGCGAGGAACACGGCGACACCCGCCATGTCGTCGTCGCGGCCGATCCGGCGTAGTGGGGCCGACGCCGCGATCGCCTCGCCGAACTCATCGAGCGTCGCGGCCATCATCGTCGACGGGAACGGTCCCGGCGCCACGGCGTTCACGGTGACGTGCTGCGGTCCTAGTTCCTTGGCGAGCACTCTGGTGAGTTGATGCAGTGCGGCCTTGCTGCTGGAGTACGAGTAGTTGGGCCGCTGGGGGATGTGGATGGCGGCGATGCTGCCGATGTTGATGACCCGCGCGGGGTCGTCGGCGGTGCCCGCCCTGCGAAGTGCGGGCAGCAACGCCTGGACCAGCCAGAACGGCGACTTCAGGTTGAGGTCGACGACCGTGTCCCAGGCCGCGTCCGGGAACGTCGCCAGCGGCTCGTCCCACATGGCGCCCGCGTTGTTGACGAGGATGTCGAGACGCTCGGAGTCGGCGGTGACGAGGTCGGACAGTCGCCGGCACTCGTCGTGGCGGGACAGGTCGGCGGGGATGGCCCGCACCTCACCGAATTCGGACAGCTGCTCCTGCGCCTGAGCGCACGCCTCCGCGTTGCGTGAGCTGATGACCACGCGGCCGCCCGCCTGGAGAAGGCCACGCGCGATCATCATTCCGATGCCTCTGGTGCCACCGGTGACGAGCGCGCGCTTTCCACTCAGATCGAAAAGTTCTGCATGCGTTGTGAATTGGTTGTCCACCACTTGCGGTCCTTCCAGGTGTACGGGAGGGCTTGGCGGAGGACCAGCAGGTCGATGTGTTCGACGCCGAGCTTGCCGGCTGACTTCTCGAAGCCGTGCAGGGTCTCTCCGCCTTGCCGGGTCCCTCCCACGAAACCCGTATTCGTGCGTGGGTGGGAGTTCCTGCTCTTCCGGGTAACGGCAGTACCTCCCGGCACACCGCCGCACGACCTACGGTGGTGATGTGACCGACAGCGAGAGGCATGAGCGGGCCGGCGAGGTGCGGGAGTTCCTCAGTACTCGTCGCGCCCGCATCACGCCGCAGCAGGCAGGGCTGCCCGTCTTCGGTGGCAATCGACGTGTGACCGGGTTGCGCCGGGAGGAGGTGGCACTGCTGGCCGGGATGAGCATCGACTACTACATCCGCCTCGAGCGCGGGAACTTGAGCGGCGCCTCGGACTCGGTGCTGGACTCCTTGTCCCACGCACTTCGGCTCGACGATGCCGAGCGGGCCTACCTTTACGACCTGGCCCGCGCGGCCACGGCGTCCGAGCGCCGACCACCCGCTGCGTCTGGGCGGATCCGACCGGTGATTCTGCGGATGCTCGACGCGATGACCGGCCTGCCGGCCTACATCCGCAACGAACGGTTCGACATCCTCGCCGCCAACTCTCTCGGCCGGGCTCTGTATGCCCCGGTCTACGATTCCCCGTTGTTCGCGCAGCGTGGTCCGGTCAACACCGCGCGGTTCCTGTTCCTCGATCCTGGTTCCGCCGATTTCTGGTCCGAGTGGGAGAAGGCGGCCAGCGACTCGGTCGCCTTCCTGCGCACCGAGACCGGCCGCTCGCCGCGAGACAAGGGCCTGACGGACCTGATCGGCGAGCTCTCCACGAAGAGCGACGAGTTCGCCCGGCGTTGGGCGAGGCACGACGTGAAGTTCCCCCGCTCCGGCGTGAAGCGACTCCACCACCCGCTCGTCGGGGACCTGGCCCTGCCCTACGAAGCCCTCGATCTGCCCGCTGACCCCGGGCTCTGTATCACCATCTACTCGCCCGCGCCCGACTCACCCGAACGCCAGGCACTCGATCTTCTGGCCAGTTGGACCGGCTCGACCGCACTTCAGCGCTGACAATCGTCACCCCGCTAGGGCCTGTTTCAACGCAACCGGGCCGTCGCGACGCGATATGACAAGCTCGCGCGCCTCGGTGACCAGGTCCCGGCCGTACTTCTCCAGCGCCTCGTACGCCGCCTCGGGTGTGGCGGAGGTGACCCGCTGTGTTCCTTCTCGACCGCGTGGGGCTGGGCGGACTTCAGGGCCTGCCGTGACTTCTCGGTCAGCTTGTCGATGTCCATGTTCGGTCCCCCAGACGTCTCGGACGATGCTGCATGGCCGACTCCAGCGTGGCGATGCGGTCGAGCAGCTCACACACCAGGCCGAGAGAGGCGTAGTTGAGGGGGAAGGCGGACCGCAGCCGGCGGATCCGGCCGACCTCGGCGATCTGGGCGGGCATGAACCACAGGTCCCCGCGGGCGTCCCGTTCGGCCTCGACCAGCTCCAGGGCGACGAGCCGGCGGATCAGGTCGGGATGGGCGCCGCACAGCCGGGCGAAGGAGTCCAGGTCCAGGCGCAGTGGCCGCATCAGTGCGTAGGTCATCGCCGCTCCCGGGGATCGAAGGTGGAGACCGCGGCGAGCCGTTCGAACAGCCGCCGCTCCTCGTCGGTCAGGTGCGGGGGCACCACGGTCTGGATCTCGGCGAACAGGTCGCCGGGCGCGCCGCGCGGGTTCGGCAGGCCGCGGCCGCGCAGCCGCGACCGCCGCCCCGACGAGCTGCCGGCCGGGACCTTCACCTTGGCCTCGCCACCGGGGGTCTCCAGCGGCACGGTCGTGCCCAGAGTCGCCTCCCGCAGCCGCAGGAAGATGTCGCGGCTCTCGACGCGGTACCGCTCGTCGGGCCGGATGGAGACCACCGGGTACAGGTCGCCGGACGGCCCGCCGTCCGTCCCGTGGCCGCCCTGCCCGGCCAGGTGGATCCGCTGCCCGTCGGTGACCCCGGCGGGGATGTTCACCTCCACGGTCCGCGTGCCCTCGGGCCTGGAGATCGTCAGTTGCCGGCGCGTGCCCCGGTAGGCCTCGGCGGGCTCGACCTGGGCCTCCTGGTCCGCGCCCGGCATCGGCCCCCAACCGCCGCCGTACGGCGTCCGCCGTGCGCCCGCGCCGCGGCCGGCGAAGACGTCCCCGAACAGGTCCTCGAAGTCGATCCCGCCGAACCCTCCGGCGGCTCCCGCCCCGGCACGGGCCCGGCCGGCTCCGGTACGGGCGCGCGCCCGCGTCTCGGGATCGACGTCCTCGGGGACCCGCCGGAAGTCGGGGCCGAACGCGTCGTAGCGTCTGCGCTGCTCGGGATCGGACAGCACCGAGTACGCCTCGGAGGCGTCCTTGAACCGCTCCTCGGCCTCGGGAGACTTGTTGACGTCGGGGTGGTACCGGCGAGCGAGCCTTCGGTAGGCGCGCTGGATCTCGTCCTGGCTCGCGGTGCGCGGCCCCCCGAGGCCGGCGTAGAAGTCACGGGGCGGCGCCATCGGACTGCTCCCTGGCGACCACCACCTGCGCCGGCCGCAGCTGCCGCGGCCCCTCGCCGTAGCCGGGCAACGTCACCGCGACGACCGTCCCCTCGGGCGCGCCGGTGCCGGCCAGCGTGCTCACCGCCTCGTGCCGGAACGGGTCGAACGGCACGCCGACGTCGTCCTGGCGCGGGTAGCCGAGGCGGGCGATCACGTCACGGGCCTGGTCGAGGACCGCGCGGACGCCCTGGACGACGGCACCGGGTTCGGCGTCGGCGTGTTCGACGGCGCGTTCGAGGTTGTCCAGGACCGGCAGCCATCGCGCGGCGGTACGGGCGCGCTCGGCGTCGCGTTCCTCGTCCAGGGCCCGGACGGTGCGTTTGCGGTAGTTGTCCAGGTCGGCCAGCGCCCGCCGCCACCGGTCCTCCAGCTCCGCGACCTTCGCCGCGATGTCCTCCCCGACCTCTCCGGCGTCCTCCGTCGGCCCGGCCGCTTCGGCCGGCGCCTCAGCGGGCGAGACCGCGGGGTCCGGCGGCCAGGTGCGCGGTTCGCGCGGCGGAGGACCGGCCTCGCCGGTGCCGCCGCCTGCCGTCTCATTCATCGGTGGTGAACTCCGCGTCGATCACGTCTTCGCCGCCGCCGGCCGGCGGCGGCTGTCCGGGCCCTGCCGGACCACCGGGCGCGCCCGGCTCTCCGGCGGCGGCGGTGGCGGCCAGGCCGTGGTAGATCTGCTGCAGTTCGGTGGTCAGGGAACGGAGCCGGTCGATCGCGGCCTCTTCCTTGATCGCCTGGCGGGCGTCGTCGATGAGCATCCGCGCCCGCGCCCGCTCGTGTTCGGGCACCCGGTCGCCGAGCTCGCCCAGGCGCCGCTCGACCTGGTAGGCGACCGAGTCCAGGGTGTTGCGGGCGTCGATGGTCTCCTTGATCCGGGCGTCCTCGTCGCTGTGCGCCTCGGCGTCCCGGATCATCCGGTCGATCTCCGAGGGATCGAGGTTGGTGCTCTCACTGATCGTGATCGCCTGCTGGGCGCCGGTGTCCTTGTCCCGCGCCGAGACGTTCAAGATCCCGTTGGCGTCCACGTCGAAGGTCACCTCGATCTGCGGCTCGCCGCGCGGAGCCGGACGGATGTTCTCCAACCGGAACCGGCCCAGCGTCCGGTTGTCCGCCGCGCGCTCCCGCTCGCCCTGCAGCACCACCACGTCCACCGCCGTCTGGTCGTCCTCCGCGGTGGAGAAGGTCTCACTGCGCCGCGCCGGGATCGTGGTGTTGCGGTCGATGGTCCTGGTCATCACCCCGCCCAGGGTCTCCAGGCCCAGCGACAGCGGCGTGACGTCCAGCAGCACGACGTCCTCGACCTCGCCCTTGAGCACCCCGGCCTGGATCGCCGCGCCGATCGCGACCACCTCGTCGGGGTTGACCGTCATGTTCGGCTCCCGGCCGCCGGTCAGCCGCCGTACGAGGGCCTGGACCGCCGGAATCCGCGTCGACCCGCCGACCAGGATCACCTCGTCGATGTCGTCGGACGTGATCTTGGCGTCGCCCATCGACTGCCGCAGCGGCCCCTCACAGCGCGCCAGCAGATCCGCGATCAACTGCTCGAACGTCGAGCGCATCAACGTGGTGTTCAGGTGCTTGGGGCCGGAGGCGTCCGCGGTGACGAACGGCAGATTGATCGTCGTCTGCGTCACCGAGGACAGCTCCACCTTCGCCTTCTCGGCCGCCTCGAACAGCCGCTGCAACGCCTGCGGATCGTCCCGCAGGTCGATCCCGGTGTCGCGCTTGAACTCGTCCGCCAGGTGATCCACGATCCGCCGGTCGAAGTCGTCCCCGCCGAGGTGCCCGTCACCGGACGTGGCCCGGACCTCCACCACGCCGTCCCCGACGTCGAGGATGCTCACGTCGAAGGTCCCGCCGCCCAGGTCGAACACCAGGACCGTCTCGTTGCCCTTCTTGTCCAGCCCGTAGGCGAGTGCGGCGGCGGTCGGCTCGTTGATGATCCGCAGCACCTCCAGCCCCGCGATCCGCCCCGCGTCACGGGTCGCGTGCCGCTGGGCGTCGTTGAAGTACGCCGGGACCGTGATGACCGCCTCGGTCACCCGCTCGCCCAGGAACCTGCCGGCGTCATCGGCCAGCTTCCGCAGGACCAGCGCGGAGATCTCCTCCGGCGCGTACTGCTTGCCCCCCACCTGGAACCGCACCGCGCCGTCCGGCCCCGCGACGACGTCGAACGTCACCGCGGTCAGCTCACTGGCCACCTCGTCGAACCGCCGCCCGATGAACCGCTTGGCCGAATAGATCGTCCCCTTCGGGTTCAGGATCGCCTGACGCCGCGCCAGCTGCCCCACCAGCCGCTCACCCTCGGGCGTGAACGCCACCACCGACGGCGTGGTCCGCGACCCCTCGCTGTTCGGCACCACCGACGCATGGCCCTCCACCATCGCCGCGATCACCGAGTTCGTCGTGCCCAGATCGATCCCCGCGGCCTTCGGCATGGCCCACCTCCGTACTGTCCCCTTTCGGACGACGCTCCTCGCCGTCGGCACCGGCCGCATCCTCAACCTTGGTAGACCGGGTGGCGCCGGTCGCCGCGACGGACGGTTCCCGGGCCGTCGATCGCTTCCGGCCGGGCTTCTCGCTGTTCGTTTGCGCCGCGGAACCTCGGGGGAGGGGCCGTTATAGCGGTCTGGGGACGCTGCCGAACTCCCAAGGAACGGGGCATCGGGATGACTCAGACGGGATATTCATCGTTCGACACCACGCTGCACAAGACGAATCGCATGCTGCGCCAGATCGAAGAGTCGTGCGGCTGGCCGAAGGAGCGCCGGAACCAGTCGTACAACGCCATGCGCGCGGTGCTGCACGCGGTGCGCGACCGCCTGACCGTCGACGAGACGGCCCATTTCGCCGCCCAGTTGCCGCTGCTGGTGCGGGGCGTCTACTACGACGGGTGGAATCCGAGCGAGGTGCCCATGAAGATGCACCGCGAGGAGTTCCTCGACCACATTCGCCGCGAGATGCCGCCGTACGAGGTCGAAGGCGGAGTCGAGAAGCTGGTGAGCTCGGTGACCCAGGCGCTGCGGCTCTACGTCACCGACGGTGAGTGGGAGGGCGTCAAGGCCGAGCTGCCCAAGGACCTGGCGGAGATGCTGCCCTGACGGCCGGCGCGGGAAGCCGTGGGCGCTGCTCCAACGCCCTGCGGCGATGGTGCTGTGCGTGGCTCACCACCTGGTTCAGGGATGTCGCGTGCTCGCCGCTCCGTCGGTGGCTTCGCCGCGGGTGAGGATCGGTGAGGGGTGGTGCATGGAGTACTCCGGATTCCTCCAGATCACGCAGAGTGAGGCCGGTGGCGACTCCGCGGAGACGGAACGCGCCGCGCGTGCGGTCCTGACGACCCTGGCCGAACGCCTGTCCCGCGGCAGGGCGCACGACCTGCTCCGGCAGCTCCCCACGGAGATCAAGCCCTGGCTGGACACCGAGCGCTCCGCCGAGCGTTTCGACCTCGCCGAATTCCTCCGCCGGGTCGCCGAGCGCGAAGGCGTGGACCCCGAGTCCGCCGAACGCGACGCCCGCGCCGTCTTCGCCGCCCTCGGGCGGGCGGTGAGCGACGACGCGATCGCCGCCGTCGCCGAGGAGCTGCCCCGGGACTTCGAACCGCTGATCGCCGAGGCCCGGAGCCGTTTCTCCGAGGTGATGCCCACCGAGCGGTTCGTGGCCGCCGTGGCCGAACGCGCCCGCCTGGACCCGTCGGCGGCCCGCCGTGCGGCCGACGCGGTCCTGGAGGCGCTCGCGCACCGCGTCACCGCGGGGGAGATCGACGATCTGATCCCGCGGCTCCCGTTCGAGCTGCGGGAACCGTTCCGGCGGGGCGGCGGGGCGGCGGAGCGGATGACGCTGGACCGCTTCCTCGCGCTCATCGGCGACATCGAGGGCGTCGAACCGTTCGAGGCGAGTGAGCACGCCCGCGCCGTCTTCGCCGTCCTCCGCGAGGCGGTCGGTGACGATGACTACTTCACCCTGACGGCCGGGCTCCCGCCGGACCACAACGTGCTGCTGCCCCCGCCGTGACTCACAGGCGCCGGCGGAGGAACTCCTTGCCCTGCTCCGCGCCCTTGCGGCTCTCGGCCTGGGCACGGCGGAACAGGTCGGCCAGTTCCGAGTCGCCCGACCGGTCGGCGTCGGCGATGTAGGTCTCCAGCCGCAGAGCGTTCTTCAGGCACGTCTCGGTGAACCAGATCAGGTTGTATTCCTTGTCCGGAGTGCCGGTGATCTGCCCGGTCTCCTCGTGTCGCACAGTCATGAGCGCCCCCTGTCGGCTGTTCGTGCGAAGAACCGCGTACTGCTCCACTACCCGGCTTGACCTGGGCATAGTCGAGCCCGAGGCGACAGGCCTCACCCCTCGCCGGGCAGCTCGGACGAGGTGCCGCCGGCCGGCAGCGGCGCGTGCGGATAGTGCAGGTCGAACGCCGGCCGGTCGGACCGGATGCGGGGGATCTCCTGGAAGTTGTGGCGCGGCGGCGGGGACGAGGTGGCCCACTCCAGCGAGTTGCCGTATCCCCAGGGGTCGTCGGCCATGATCTTCGGCGAGTGCCGGGTGGTCCAGTAGACGTTGTAGATGAACACCAGCGTGGACAGGCCGAGCAGGAACGCCCCCGCGCTGGAGACGGCGTTCAGCGTCGTGAACGGGCTCCAGTAGTCGGGCACGCGCCGTTGCATGCCGATCGCGCCGAGCCAGTGCTGAACGAGGAACGTCGTGTGGAAGCCGATGAACAGCATCCAGAAGTGGATCTTGCCGAGCCGGTCGTTCAGCATCCGTCCCGTCATCTTCGGCCACCAGAAGTAGAACCCGGCGAACATGGCGAACACCACGGTGCCGAACAGGACGTAGTGGAAGTGCGCGACGACGAAGTAGGAGTCGGTGACGTGGAAGTCCAGCGGGGGAGACGCGAGGATGACGCCGGTCAGGCCGCCGAACAGGAAGGTCACCAGGAACCCGACCGACCACAGCATCGGTGACTCGAACGACAGGTGCCCCCGCCACATCGTGCCGACCCAGTTGAAGAACTTCACACCGGTCGGGATCGCGATGAGGAACGTCATGAAGGAGAAGAAGGGCAGCAGCACCTGCCCGGTGGCGAACATGTGGTGCGCCCAGACCGTGGCGGACAGGCCGGTGATGGCGATCGTCGCGCCGACCATGCCGACGTAGCCGAACAGCGGCTTGCGGGCGAACACCGGGATGATCTCGGTGACGATGCCGAAGAACGGCAGCGCGACGATGTAGACCTCCGGGTGGCCGAAGAACCAGAACAGGTGCTGCCAGATCATCGCCCCGTACGAGCTGGCGTCGAACACGTGCGCGCCGAGCTTGCGGTCGGCCTCCAGGACAAGCAGCGCCGCGGTCAGCACGGGGAACGCCAGGAGCACCAGGATGCCGGTGAACAGGATGTTCCACGTGAAGATCGGCATCCGGAACATCGTCATCCCCGGCGCGCGCATGGCGACGATGGTCGTCATGAAGTTGACCGAGGTCAGGATCGTGCCCAGGCCGGACAGCACCAGGCCCATGATCCACAGGTCCCCGCCCATCCCGGGCGAGTGGACCGAGTCGCTGAGCGGCGTGTAGGCGGTCCAGCCGAAGGCCGCCGCGCCGTTCGGGGTGAACATCGACGCCAGCACCATGAGCCCGCCGAACAGGAACAGCCAGTAGCCGAGGGCGTTCATCCGCGGGAAGGCGACGTCGGGCGCCCCGATCTGCAGCGGCACCAGGAAGTTGGCGAAACCGCCGAACAGCGGGGTCGCGAACAGCAGCAGCATGAGCGTGCCGTGCAGCGTGAACAGGCTGTTGTAGCGGTTCTCGCCGACGAACTGCAGGCCCGGCGCCGCGAGCTCCGCCCTGATGATCATCGCTAGCAGGCCCGCGATGAGGAAGAAGACGAAGGACGTCGTCAGGTACAGATAACCGATCACCTTGTGGTCGGTCGTGCTGAGCACGGAGACGATGCGTCCGCCCTGGGCGTGCCGGGGCCGCGCCGGAGCGATCGGTGGGGTACGCCCCGTAAGTACCATGACGGGTCTCCAGTGCCGTCCGGCATCGCCATCCCCAGCCGTTCCCGCTGGGCTTGGCGGCCAACCTCGCCGCGTCGCACCAGGTCAGAGGCTTCGTATCCGGGGGAGCCTGCCCAAGTTTTACCTTGCGCCGTTTGATCTGGTGGGCCTGAAGAGGTGCCCTGGAAGGGGAGGCGCGTCACGCTCCGTGTCCCGGTCCGGCATCCGCGGACGGGGGGAGGACGTCATGAACGAGGCACGCCATCGCAAGGACGACCGGCCGCCCCGCGCACCCGGCTGGACCAGCCTGGGGCTGGGGGCCGCCCAGCTCGCCGCGCCGGGCGCCGTCCGCCGGCTCGCCGGAGTGGACGACTCCGCGTGGGCCCGCCTGCTGGTGCCGCTCGCGGGCGTACGGGAGCTGTGCCACGCGGCCCTGCGGTACTCCCGCTGGGCCGTCCGCGGACCGGCCGGAGGTACGGTCGAATGGGTTGCGGAGATCGTCGAGGACCGGCCCGGCGAGGTCGTCGCCTGGCGCTCGTCCCGCGGCGCCGGAGTGACCGGCGGCGGCGAGGTGCGCTTCGCCGACGCGCCGGGCCGCCGGGGGACCGAGGTGCGGGTCCGGCTGCGCTACGAGCCGCCGTACCGCGCGGCCGGGGCGACCGTCGCCCGCCTGCTGGGCGAGCACCCCGAGCAGCGGGTACGCGACGACCCGCGGCGGTTCGAACAGGTGATGGAGACCGGCGAGGTGGTGCGCTCGGAGGGCGCCCCGGAGGGCGCGCATGCGATGCGCCTGCTCCGTCGGCGTCCCGCGCGACCGGTGGCGACAGGAGGTGCGCCGTGAGGGCCAACTGCTGGATGGGCCGGAGTCACGTCGAGGTCCAGGACGTCCCGGATCCGCGGATCCTGAACTCCCGGGACGCGATCGTCCGCATCACCTCCACGGCGATCTGCGGGTCCGATCTCCACCTCTACAACGGCTTCATCCCGACGATGGAGAAGGGCGACGTGCTCGGCCACGAGTTCATGGGAGAGGTGGTCGAGACGGGACCGGACGTCACGGGCCTCAGGGTCGGCGACCGTGTCGTGGTGCCGTTCCCGATCGCCTGCGGCGCCTGTGACGCATGCGAGCACGGCCTGTTCTCGGTCTGTGAGAACTCCAATCCGAACGCCGGCATGGCGGAGAAGATGATGGGCTACAGCCCGGCGGGCATCTTCGGCTACTCGCACATGCTGGGCGGCTTCCCGGGCGGTCAGGCGGAGTACGCACGGGTGCCGTTCGCCGACGTCGGGCCCATCCGGATCGACGACGGCCTTCCGGACGAGCAGGTGCTCTTCCTGTCCGACATCTTCCCGACCGGCTGGATGGGCGCGGAGATGTGCGACATCACGCCGGGCGATGTCATCGCGGTCTGGGGCGCCGGCCCGGTCGGGCAGTTCGCCATCGCGTCGGCCTTCCTCATGGGCGCCGAGCGGGTGATCGCGATCGACCGCTTCCCTTACCGGCTGAGAAAGGCCGAGAGCTCCGGCGCGGAGGTCCTCGACTACGAGCGGACCGACGTCCGCGAGGCGCTGCGCGACATGACGGCCGGCCGGGGGCCGGATGCGTGCATCGATGCGGTCGGCGTCGAGGCGCACCATCCCGCTCCGCTGATGTACGGGTACGACCGGGCCAAGCAGGCGGCCAGGGTCGAGACCGACCGGCCGTTCGCGCTGCGCGAGGCGATCATGGCCTGCCGCAACGGCGGCGTCGTCGCGGTCGTCGGCGTCTACGGCGGCTTCGTGGACAAGTTCCCGATGGGCTCGCTGATGAACCGGTCGATCACTCTGCGGGGCGCACAGTGCCACGTCCACCGCTACCTGCGCCCGCTGCTGGACCGGATCCGTGCCGGGGACATCGATCCCGCCTTCGTCATCAGCCACCGCATGCGGCTGGAGGACGCCCCGTGCGGCTACGAGATGTTCCGGCAGAAGGAGGACGACTGCCTCAAGGTGGTCCTCACTCCGTAGCGCCCGCACGGGAGGAGCCGACCATGATCATCGATCTGGTGAACACGACGACGGTCAGGATCGAGGAGGCGCTCACCGCGGTACGTCACCGGGTGGGCGGTCCGGCGAGCGGCAAGGTGCTGACGCTCGTGATCGTCACCGACGAGGTGGGCCAGTACGACGCGCTGCGGTTCTCGGCCGAGGCGTCGCGGGACAGCCCCAGCCGCATCCTCGCCGTCATCCGGCGCGGCGGCGAGGAGCCCCGGCTGGACGCGGAGGTCCACGCCGGCGACACCGGCCCCGGTGAGACCGTCCTGATGCGGATGTACGGGTCGCTGGCCCAGCACGCCGAGTCGGCCGTACTGCCCCTGCTGCTGCCCGACACGCCGGTCATCACGTGGTGGCCCGGTGAGGCCCCGAGCCGTCCCGCCGACGAACCTCTCGGTGGCCTCGCCCAGCGGCGTGTCACCGATGTGACCGGCAACGCCGACCCCCTCGACGCGCTGACCCGGCTGGCGCTGGCCTACCGGCCCGGCGACACCGACCTGTCCTGGACCCGGCTCACGCCGTGGCGCTCGCTGCTGGCCACCGGGCTGGACAAGCCGCACGAGGAGATCACCGCGATCTCCGTCGAGGCGGCGACCGGCAACCCCAGCGCCGTGCTCCTCGCCTCCTGGCTGTCCGCGCGGCTGGTGGTGCCGGCCGAGGTGGGCTGGTCCAGCGGGCCCGGCGTGACGTCGGTCGCGCTGGAGACGACGGGCGGACGCCTCTCCGTGACGCGCCCGGACGGGCGGGTGGCGACGCTCAGCCGGCCCGGCCAGCCCCAGCGGCAGGTGGCTCTGCACCGGCGGCCGAAGGCCGAGCTGATCGCCGAGGAACTGCGCCGCCTCGAACCCGACGAGGTCTACCGCGAGGCCCTCGTGGGCTGGCCGGAGAACGTCACCCTCCGCGTCCCCGCCGGCGTGCCCTGAGCGGCGTCCGGCCGCGCCGGCCGGTGAGACCCACGGCCGCCGATCTCGTCCGAACCACCTGCCGCGCCCGCGCATCCTGGAGAGGGCCGGCCGACGCCGCCCCGGAACTCTCGGTCTCCGGCCTGGTAGCCGAGCGCTCTCGCGGCCCGCACCGACGCGGCGGTGGCCGACCTCGCCGCGCGCTCTGGTGCATCGCGGCCCGGCGGTGTAGGCCGAGCAGCCGGGACGCTGGCTGGACTTCGGGCGACGACGCCGCGACCGCGCGGTCCGCCGGCTGCCTCTTGCGCGGAACCGGCCGCCGGCCACGCCGAGGCACGTGCCTGCTCGCCTTCGCGGACGCCATGCTGCGCGAGCTCACCGTCGAGGGTCGGCGATCGTGGAGAACGCCGACGCGCTCGCGGTCTGGTACGCCGCGGAGGGACGCACCTCCGAGCGCGAGACCGTCGCGCGGACGCTCGTGGAGTCCAGGTCCGAACCCGCCGCCTCCGTCGGCCACCTGCGGCCGGCCGCCACGGCCCGTACGGAAGGCGACCCGGACGCCACCTGAACGTCGCGACCGGGGCTCCGGGCAGGACGAGTGGGAGGCCGCGGGCCGGGTCGTGGGGTCCGCATCGGCGACGAGGCCGGCCGCCTGCGCCGCCACCAGCGCGGCGGCGCGCGCATCGGGTAGCCGGGTCCGGTCCGTCACCAGAAGTCGGTGCAGGCGTCGCGGGGCAGGTCGACCGACCGGCGCGGTGTGTCGCCGCAGGCGCGGAACCGCCACCCCGGGGCGATCTCGTGCGCGCGGCTGGAGAAGGTGGCGCCGGTCGTGGTGAACGGGCCGCACTGGGTCCAGGTCTTGCCGTCGTTGCGCGTCCAGTCCATCCAGACCCGGTCGCCGTACCGAGCATGGGTGATCTGGGCCCAGACCATCTCGTGGCCGTCGATGCTCCGGGTGAGCAGCTGCACCGTGATCGTGTGGTCGCGGCCGTGAACCTGGACGGGCGCGAGCGCCGCCTGGCCGTCCGGCCGGCCCGGCCACGGCCAGTCCTTGCAGGCGGCGAACTGCTGCACCACCGGGACGGGCCGGGAACCGGGCGCCAGCCACCGCCCGACGAGCACACCGGACCCGCCGAAGACCAGCGCGGTCAGCGCGACCAGGGCGGCGATGACCAGCCGGCCGCGGCGGTCGACCCGGCGTAGCGGCACCCGCTCGACGGTCGCCGTGGACGGTCCCGGGGCGGGCGGCTCGGCGGCGGGGTCCGGGGACGGCTCGGGCGGCGGCGGGCAGTCGCCCTGCCGGTGACCGTCGCCGGTGAGGTGGTCCCACAGCGGGCGCAGCCGCGCGGGATCGTCCCCGGCCAGCCGGGACAGCCGCTCGATGACCGTCCACGGCGGGACGATCCGCCCGGACAGATAGCGCGATATCGACGAGTCGCTGGCGTGGACGAGTTGTTCGAGCTCCTTGAGACTCTTTCCGGTGCGCGCCCGCAGCGTCTGCAGTTCGGCGGCGAGCCGTGGTCCGGCGTCGCAGTCCGCTGATTTCGACGGCTTCGGACCGGGTTCTTCCGCAGGCCGTTTCATTCCAACGAATCCCATCCGTTTGCGCGGCCGAGCGTTGTGACGCCGACGTGGGCTGCCGTCCGGCGTAATTCCCATCCCACGCCATGCGGTACCAATCCCACCACATGCGACGTGCACGTGTGAGGGAACGGGGCCAGGGCCGGTCCCGAAGTCATGCGCACCGGCCGCGCGAGGCCACCGGCGGTTTCGTCAACCGGCGATGATGGCTCGGCATTGTGGGCATGATCTCGATTCCGTCCGCGTAAAGTCCCCGCGAGTGCACGCACCGTTCGGGGGAAAGGCGCCACCGATGAACGACCCTCTTTCGTCCGGGTCTCGTCCTTTGACCGGCATTGTTCGCGGTACGTCGCCGGTCCCTGATCCGCGACACGGCGCCTAGCCCGGGCCGTGATCGACTCGTTGCGCGGCCTCACTTTCACCGGCCGGGCGGCCGCGCACATGACCCGGATCGCCGGTCCGCTGCGGACCGACGCGCGGTTCCGTCGATGTTTCGTGGCCGACCAGGTCAACGCCGCTGGTACGACCGTGGCGACGGGGGCACTGGCCTTCACCGTCCTCGGCATCGGCGGCGGCGCGAGCGGGATCGCCATGGTGCTGCTGGCCACGATGGCGGCGGGCATCCTCGCGGGCCCGATGGGCGGGGTGGTCGCCGACCGGTTCCCCCGCGCGCTGGTCATCTCCGTCGTCCAGGTCATCATCGGCCTGATCACGGTGGTGGAGGCCACGCTGATCTTCACCGGGCGGGCCGCGGTGTGGAACCTCGCGGCCCTGGCCGGCGCGAACTCCGCCGCGGCGTCGTTCTCCGGGCCCGCGCGTACCGGCCTGGTCGGCGCGATCGTCGCCGGGTCACAGCTGAGCGAGGCGAACGCCCTCAGCCAGCTGGCCCGGCACATCATCCTCACCATCGGCCCGGCGATCGGCGGGGCCGTCGTCGCGATGGCGGGCGCCGGCTACGGGGTGGGCTGCAACGCCATCTCCTTCTTCGTCTCCGCCGCGTTGATGGCGAGGATCCACGCCCCGTGCGCCGACCGGCAGCCGTCCACGATGCGCGCCGACCTGATCGAGGGCTGGACCACGATCCGCACCCGGCGCTGGATCTGGACCTGCCTCATCGGCGCCGGGATGATGATCCCGGCCTGGCACGTGGGCTACGGCATCCTCGGCCCGCCGTACGCCGAGAGCCGCCTGGGCGGCGCGTGGGCGTGGGGACTGATCACCTCCAGCCTCGGCTGCGGCATGGCGCTGGGCGCGGCGGTGTCGCTCATCTGGCGTCCGCGCCTGGCGGGGTGGACCAACTGCCTCGGCACGGCCGCACTGGCCCTGCCGGAGCCGCTGATGGCGGCCGGGGCGCCGCTGCCGGCGGTGATGGCCGCGGTCGTCGTGGCGGCGTGCGGGCTGAGCATGTCGGTGGTGGCGTGGCGAACCGCGATCCAGCAGGACGTCCCCTTGGACCAGCAGGGCCGGGTGTCGGCGTTCGCCGAGATCGCCGAGATCGCCCTGACCCCGGTCGGCTATCTTCTGGTCGCGCCCGTCACCGACGCGATCGGCATCCGCGCCACCCTGCTGATGTGCGGGATCATCGTGGCCGTCGCCAGCCTGGCGCCCCTGCTGAGCCGCGACGTACGGACCCTGACCCTCGTGACCGCCGACCCGCCCGCCGTCGAGGAACTCCCGGCCGACCCCGCCCCGGACGGAGCCGCCCCCGACCTGTCCCCACCCCCGGTCGGGCAACCGTCCCCCTGACGGACGGTGACCTGCGTCGCTGGGTGATCAGCCGGTGAGAGCGGTGACGGCGATCGTGATGGCGCGGGGGTTGGCCGGTACGGGGACGCGGTCGACCAGGACCGTGGGCGTGGCGGCGACTCCGCGGCGGCCGGCCGTGAACGTCACGTAGGCGGACCAGTCGAGGTAGGTGCGGCCGACCACACACCGGGCGAACGCCGGATCGGCCAGGCCGACCGAGTCGCCGACGTCGACCAGCTCCTCGTCGGTGAGCCCCGGCCCTCCCTCCGGCGGCTGTGCGGCGAACAGCGCACGGGCGTACGGGACGAACCGGCCGCCGTCCGCCGCGCAGCCGGAGGAGGCCGACGCGCGCGACGAGTAGTGGTCGGTCGACAGGCGGTCCAGGAACGCCATCGGGTGGAAGACGACGGTGGCCAGTCCGCTCGCGACCAGACGGTCCAGCGCCGGCCCGGCGGTCTCCTCGAACTGCTTGCAGAACGGACACCGAAAGTCGAGGTAGGCGTCGACGACGACCGGCCCGCCGCCGATGGCGACGCCGTCCCCGTCGGGCGGGGCGCCTCTCGGCACCCGTTCCGGCGCCGGCGCCTGTGGCATCCATGTCGTCATGTGGCTCCCCCCGTCCCGGCAGGAGATGGCCGGCGTCGCGTCTTGAGGTACCGGCCGGCCCCGCCGCCGATGGCCGGCTCCTTGCGGCCGGCACGAGCGGTGGCCGTCCTGACCAGGCCTCACATCCCAGTGTGCCCCGCTCTCGACGGCCCCGGACACCCGGTCAGCTCGACGGCGCGCCCAGGGCCGTACGGAGGTCCCCGAGCAGTGCGTCGTCCGTGTCGCGCGACGCCCGTGCGGCGGCGTGGCGTCCCTCCGTGCCGAGACACCACTGCCACCACCGGTCCAGTGTGTCCTCGGTCATCTCCTCGGCGGTCAGTGTCGCGGGCCAGCGCCAGGTCCGTGCCTGTGCGGAGACCTTCGCTCCCCGCCGTACCGGGTCGACCGCGAGCGCCGGTACGCCGCACCGCAGGGCGGTCACCAGGCCGTGCAGCCGGGTGGTGACGACGACGTCCAGGCGGCCGACCACCGACAACAGCTGGTCCGGCGTGCCGAAGCAGCGCCAGTCGTCGTGGTCCAGCCGGGTGTCCAGGACGAGGCGGGCACAGTCGCGCCGGGCCAGCCACGACGTCAGCCGGTCGTGCACCTCGTCGTGGCGGCGCTCCGAGCCGTACTCCGCCTGGCCGGGCGCGAGCACCACCCCGGCCACCGGTACCGGGGCGTGCGCGGGCAGCGCGGCCAGGTCCCGGCGGGGTGCCGCGTCCGGCGCGTCGCGGGGCAGCACCACGTCGAAGCCGGTCACCGCGGGATCGCGGGGATCGATGACCGAGACCCCGACCGCGATCCGCCGGCACGCGGCGTACCGCTCGTGCAGCCGCCGGAGCTGCGGTCCGTGCAGCGGGCCGCAGACGAACACCAGGTGGCTGTACGTCTGCGGAGCGGCGTCGTCGAGGGTCAGCGCGCCGGGCCGGAAGACCGGGCTCCACGCCACGTCGTACGGCAGGTCGGCCAGCGCCGACCGTACCGCCTCCAAGCTGAGGACGTCACCGGCGGTGGCCTCGCCGTCGACGAAACTGAACCAACCCGTCACAAGGATCCGCACGTGCGCTACGTACCCGTCGCGCACGGGGTTCCACGGCCGGGGCCGGAGTCAGAAGCCGGGGAAGACGCGGCGCAGGTCGTCCAGCGTGACGCTGCCGGTGAGCTTCACGGCGTCCGGGGTGTGCCGGGGAGCGTGCCGGCCGGTGACCAGGCGCAGCCACCACTCCGCCGGTGCGGTCAGCGACGCGTCCGGGTCCGCGGGGACGTCCGTCACCGTCACCTTCTCGTCCACCAGCACTCCGAAGGACCGCTCCGGCGCGGTCGTGGTGACCGCGATCGTCACCGGCCGGCCGTCGAGCTCGGCGGCCCGGCCGAGGAAGCCCATGAGCTGTGCCGCCTGCTCGAACAGCAGCGGAGTGGCCTCCGGCGCGAGCGTCGCCTCCGGGTCGAAGGCCGCCTTGACGTCCCACACGTGGTGGGCGACCTCGTTGAGCCGCAGCCCGGCGGCGAAGGCGAGGTCGACGGGCGCGGGCAGGAAGCCCAGGTCGACGCGGAGACTCTCTCTGGTCGGCGCGTCGATCGCCTCGTACCGGCGCACCAGCGTCTCATCGGCGGTCAGGAAGGTCTCGGCCCGCTCCTCGCGCGACATGGCGTCCCACCGCGCCCACACCTGCTGGTTGAAGTCACCGCCGGGGTTGCCGGTGCCGTTCAGCGCGCCCTCCAGCGCGGCGAGGCCGATCTCCGCGCCGCTGCCCAGGTGGCTCAGCACCTGTGAGACGTCCCACTCGGAGGCCGCGGACGGCCGGGCGAGGTCGTCGGGGCTGAAACCGCGCACCATTCCCGCGAGGTCGTCGTGGCCGGTGCGCAGGGCGTGAATCGTCTCGTCCGCTCGGTCGCTCATTCGGTGTCTCCCCTGGGGGTCGGGCCGCGTCGGCCGCGTGGCACGCGGCTCTGATCGAGAAGGTTAGACCGTGGCGCGCCGTTCCCCGCCATTCGGAGGCGACGCTCCGCCGTCCTCGCTCCGGCGGCGCAGGACCTCGCGGAGGACGGCGGCGAGGCGGGGCGGTGAAGCGTTCGACGGGGCGGCCACCGCGATCGCGGCGTCGTCCGCGCCGGGCAGCGGCGCGGCGACGGAGACGACGCCGTGCCGGTGTTCCTCCTTCTCCACGGCGATGCCTCGCGCGCGGACTCGCCGGAGTTCGGCGTCCAGCGCGCCCGGCGTGGTGATCGTGTACGGCGTCAGCCGGGGGAGCGGGAAGTCCAGCGACCGCAGCAGGGCGGGCGTGCGGGCCAGCAGGACCTTCCCGGCCGCCGTCGCGTGCGGGGGCAGCGAGCCGTCGTCGGGAGACCCCTTCGACGACCGGACGCGTTCCAGGATCCTGACCTCGGTGCCGTCGAGGACGGCCAGGTACGCGTCCGCCCGGGTCCGCGTCGCGAGGTCGCGCAGGGTGGGCAGGACCGACGCGCGGAGCCGCCGGGGACACGGGGCGGCGTTCCCGAGCCACCACATGCGCTGCCCGATCCGGTACGAGCCGTCGCGGAAGCGTTCGAGGCCGCCCCACTCCACGAGTTCCCGTACGAGGCGCAGGGCCGTGGGCATCGGAAGTCCGGTGCGCTGGACGATGTCGGCCAGCCGCAGTGACTCCTGCGGGCCGGCGAACGCGTCCACCACCGAGAAGATCTTGCTGGCGACGGTGCGTCCCGCCTCACGCGCGTTGCCCGCCATCACACCCGTCCTCCCCACCGCGAACCGCGGCTTTCACTGGCCGAAAGGCCGCCCTTTCCGTACAGGGGCGGCGGCCCGCAGGCTCGACGTCACGAACCCCCTGGTGCCCTGTGTGGAGGAGTCCTCGATGACCGTACTGGACCTGACCCCCGACGAACTGCTGTCGACGACGCGCATGGTCCGGCTGCGTCTCGACCTGACCCGCCCGGTGTCCCACGAATTGCTGCGGCAGTGTGTCGACCTGGCGGTCCAGGCCCCGACCGGGCGTAACCGGCAGCGCTGGCACTTCATCGTCGTCACGGACGCGGAGCGCAGACGCGCGCTCGCCGACGTCTGGCGCGCCGGGATGCGCGGCCCGATCGACGCGGCCGCGGCCGCGCTGACCGAACAGGACCAGCGCCGCATGTACGCGGAGGGCGTCACCCTGGAGCGCGACCGGGCGGGCCTGGAGCGCCTCTACCGGCACCTGCACGAGGTGCCCGCGCTGGTGGTGCCGTGCATCGAGGGCCGTACGGAGGGCGCGTCGATCGTCGGGCAGGCCAACACGTGGGGCTCGATCCTGCCCGCCGTGTGGAGCTTCATGCTGGCGGCGCGCGCTCGCGGCCTGGGCACCTGCTGGACCGGCGGCAACCTGCGCCGCGAACGGGAGGCGGCCGAGGTCCTCGGCATCCCGTACACCGAGGTGATGCAGGCGGCGCTCATCCCGGTCGCGCACACCGTCGGCACCGACTTCCGGCCCGCGCGGCGCGTCCCGACCAGCGAGGTGCTGCACTGGGACCGCTGGTAGGCCCCTCACGGCCGGGTTCACGCGGCGGGTCAGCCCCCGGCGAGCTCGCCGAGGAGCTTCCAGGTGCGGAGCCGGCCGGCGTCGCCGGCCAGGTCGGTCTGGGTGAGGACGACCTCGGTGGCGCCCGCGTCGAAGTAGCGGCGGACCGCCGCGGCGATCGCGGCCTCGTCGCCGATCTCCACCAGGTCGGCGGCCTTGACGGCGCCCTCCAGCTCGATCACCCGCCGGTAGGACGGCACCCGGTCGTAGAAGGCGGTCTGGCGGGCCGCGGCCTCCCGCGCCGCGTCCACGTCGTCGGTCACCACCCCGGCCACGAACGCGACGACACGCGGAGCGGGCCGCCCGGCGCGTTCGGCGGCGGCGGTGATCTCGGGGACGATGTGCTCGCCGAGCGTCCGCGGACCGGCCAGCAAGGGCAGGGTGCCGTCGGCGAGCTCACCGGTGACCCGCAGCGCCTGCGGTGCCATCGCGGCGACCAGCACCGGCGGCGCGGGGTCGGCGCCCGGCACGGCCGCGGGCATCGAGGTGCGGGCGGTGAGCGTCTCGCCCGTGAATTCGGCACCGCCGGTCTCCAGCAGCGAGCGCAGCGCGACGAGGAACTCGCGGAGCCGGGCGATCGGCCGTTCGTACGGGACGCCGAAGACCGACTCGGTCATCGTCCTGCTACCGAGCGCGAGCCCGAACCGGAACCGGCCGTGCGCCGCGGCCTGGCTTGTCTGTGCCTGGCTGGAGATGAGGATCGGATGCCGGGGGAAGATCGGCACGGCGGACGTGCCCACGGTCAGCCCGGGGACCTCCCGGCCGACGATGCCGGCCAGCGCGATGGCGTCATAGTCGAACCGCTGCCCGAACCAGGCCGTGCGCAGGCCGGCCTCGGCCGCCTGCCGCGCCTGTCCGACCACGACGTCGACCGTGTTGCCGGACTCCGGGGGATACAGCGCCACACCGATGGTCATGCCAGGCCGCAACCCCGCCACTTTCCCAGGTATTCCCATCGGAAGACTTGGTTTGGGCCCGGTCGAGGGCGGCGATCGACGGGCGCGTCCGTGCGGCCTACGCTCGATGAGACGGGAGTCGCGTCCTCGACACAGGTCCAGCAGGGGAGGACCGGATGCGCAGGATCCTCATCGTCGGAGCCGGTCAGGCCGGCCTGATGCTCGCGCTCAGCCTGCGGCAGGACGGCTACGAGGTCACCGTCGTCTCCGCGCGTACCCCCGACGATCTGCGCCGGGGCCGGGTCATGTCCACCCAGTACATGTTCGGGCCCGCGCTCGCCCTCGAACGCTCACGCGGTCTGCACCTGTGGGACGACGAGGCGCCTCGCGCCGTCGGTCAGCGCGTCACACTGGCCGACCCGCCGGGCCGGCGGGCGCTGGAGTTCCTCGGTAGCTGGGAGCAGCACGCCCAGTCGGTCGACCAGCGCCTCAAGATGGCCGCCTGGCTGGAGCTGTTCGAGGACCGCGAAGGCCGGGTCGTCTACCGGTCCGTCGCCGCCTCCGACCTGGAGGGGCCGGCGGCGTCGCACGACCTCACGCTGATCGCGGCCGGGCGGGGCGAACTGGCCGGGCTCTTCGACCGCGATCCGCGGCGTACGGTCTTCGACCGGCCGCAGCGGATGCTGTCGTGCGTCTACCTCCACGGTGTGACGCCCTGGCCGGACCACCCGGAACCACACGTACGGATCAACGCGCTTCCCGGCATCGGCGAGCTGTTCGTCATGCCGGCCCTCACCCGCACCGGCCCGTGCACGATCCTGCTGTGGGAGGCCGTCCCCGGTGGCCCGCTGGACTGCTGGCAGGACCGGCCGTCACCGGAGGAGCACCTGGCGCGGAGCCGGGAGCTGACGCGCGAACTGCTGCCGTGGGAGTACGAACGGATCACCGAGGCCGAGCCCACGGACCCGCTCTGCACCTTGTACGGCGGGATCTCTCCCGTCGTCCGCCGCCCGATCGGCCGCCTGCCGGCCGGCTCCCGAGTACTCGGGATGGCCGACGTCGTCGTCCTGAACGACCCGATCGCCGCGCAGGGGAGCAACAACGCGGCCCACTGCGCCGCGATCTACCACCGGTGCATCCGCGAGCGCGGAGAGGGACCCTTCGACGAGCCGTGGATGCGGGAGACGTTCGAGGCGTACTGGGACCACGCGCGGCACGGCACGCGCCTGTCGAACACGCTGCTCGGGCCACTGCCCGAGCACGTACAGCGGGTTCTCCAGGCGGCCACCCGGCATCCGGAGGTCGCCGCTCGTTTCGCGGACGGGTACGCCCGGCCCTCGACGCTCGACGACTGGCTGTTCGACCCCGACCAGGCCGCCGCCTACCTGGCGTCGTTCTCCTGACGCGCACGCGCCCGGCCTGGCCGTCGCCAGGCCGGGCCCGCCGCTCAGCCGACGGTGACGGTCAGGTGGCGCGGGTCGCCGTCGCTCGCGGCGCCGGAGACGTCCGGCTGCCCGTCCGGGCAGACGTCGTCGTACGGGAAGGCGTAGCCGATCGGGGTGTGGGCGTGCACGATCCGCGCCCAGTGGTCGGTGGTCGGGTCCTGGTAGAACCCCGACGCCGGAGTGCCGTTCGGCTGGTCGGCGCTGCTCAGGATGGTGCTGCGGTTGAACGCCGCGGCGATGCGCGCGAGCAGTCCCTTCTTGAGGTCCGAGTCGCCCGGGTTGTTGGCGAACGGGCCGTCGTTGCAGGTGAAGATGTCCTTGCCCGCCGGACGTGCGAACGTGCTCCCGTCGTCGAACGTGAGCACGCCGCCGCTGACGCGGCCGGTGAGGACGCCGCGCCCGCCCTGGAGGTCGACTCTGAGGTCGGTCGTGGCGTACTTGTCCCACACCCGGCCGACGTAGCCGTCCCAGTACGAGGAGAAGGCGCCGGAGTCGCTCGCCATGTGGTCCTGCGGCGCGATGACTCGGAGGACGCCACCGCCGTCGCGGACGACGAGCCGGTCCCAGGGCTGCCCGTCGGCGTTCTTCTGCGCGACGAGAGCGTCGGCCACCGCGTCGACCGCCCCGGCGGGCGCGGGGGCGACCGCGTGCGTCGAGTCGCCGACGAGTTCGAGCCCGATCGGCAGCGCGGTCAGCAGGTCGACGTAGGAGATGTTGGCGAACAGCTGCGACGGGTTGAACGTGAACTCGCAGAACGACCAGGTCCTGCCGTAGTTGGCGTCGGCCGGGTCTGCGGGTGACCAACGGAACCTCCTGGCGGGGTCGGTCCGGTCGCCGTTGTCTTGACAGGCCTGTCATGGCGGAAGATGGCGACTGTCAAGGTTTTCGATCCAGGAATGTACTGTCAAGAGTCCTTCCAATTAGGCCGGACCCGCGGGCCCTCCGTTCGTGGTGGCCGGGACGATGCGGTAGTCGCGTTGGAAGACGAGGTTGTGCAGGTCGGCGGCGACGATGGCGCGCAGCGTCGGCACCTCGCCGGCGGCCTGGTCGGGCGTGAAGACGTTGAGGGGCCAGTCGCCGACGGTCGCGCCGCGCAGGTGCGGGTGATGGAATCCGGCCCCGAACCAGGCGCGGACGGTGATCGGGTCGACGCCCGCGGCGCGTTGCTCCGGCCAGGAGAGCGTCCAGACGGCGTCGATGCCGTCACCGTCACGGCGCACGCCGGTCGCGGTCACCTCGCCGGTGTCGAGGAGCAGGTGCGCGTTCATCTCGTGCAGCACCTGGCGGGCGTACGGATCCAGCAGCCCGACGGCGGCGGTGAAGAGCCGTTCCTTGTCCGCGCGAGGTCCGGCATCCCCGTGTGTGCCGTCGCGCAGATCGGCGAAGTGACGCAGCAGGGCGGCGAGTGACTCGGGTCGTCCATCGGTCATGGCCCCATGCTTACCCCTTGCCGACGGCCATTGGGACGTCAGGATCACGGCTGCCGGGGGTCCTCATCCGCCTCATCGCGGACGTAGGGCGCTTTCACCATGCGTGCGCCTTCCGCTCAGTGAAAGAGCGTGACGGTTTCGATATGCCGCCGGGTTTCACTGACCCCCATGCGTACAGAGGTCGCCATCATCGGTGCCGGTCCGGCCGGTCTGCTGCTCTCCCACCTGCTCTCCCTCGAAGGCATCGACTCGGTGGTCCTGGAGACCCGCACGCGTGAGTACGTGGAGGCGCGGATCCGGGCCGGCATTCTCGAGAGCTCGACCGTCGAGCTGCTCGACGCCGTGGGACTCGGCGACCGGCTGCGCGAGGAGGGGGACGAGCATCGCGGCATCTATCTGCGGTGGCCGGGGGAGCGGCACCACGTCGACTTCGTCGACCTCGCCGGACGCAGCGTCTGGGTGTACGGGCAGACGGAGGTCACCAAGGATCTGGGCCGCGCGCGCGAGGAGGCGGGCCAGGAGTTCTGCTACGGCGTGAGCGACACGGCCGTGCACGACCTGACGACCGACCGTCCCTACGTCACGTTCCGGTCGGCGGACGGCGAGGACGTGCGCCTCGACGCGGACGTCATCGCCGGGTGTGACGGCTCCTTCGGCCCGAGCCGCGGCGCGGTGCCCGACGCCGTGAAGAGGACCTGGGAACGCACCTACCCGTACTCCTGGCTCGGGATCCTCGCCGACGTGGCGCCCTCGACGGACGAGCTCATCTACGCCTGGCACCCGAACGGCTTCGCGCTGCACTCGATGCGCTCGGAGACCGTCAGCCGGCTGTACCTGCAGGTCGCCCCCGGTGAGGACATCGCCGAATGGCCGGACGACCGGATCTGGGACGAGCTCGCCGTACGGCTGGGGCACGGGCAGGACGGCTGGGAGCTCACCCCCGGGCCGATCACCGACAAGAGCGTGCTGCCGATGCGCAGCTACGTCATGGAGCCGATGCGGTACGGGCGGCTGTTCCTGGCCGGCGACGCCGCGCACATCGTGCCGCCGACAGGCGCGAAGGGGCTGAACCTCGCCGTGGCGGACGTCGCCCTGCTCGCGCCGGCGCTGACGGCGATGCTCCGCAAGAACAACACGGCCCTCGCCGACGCCTACTCCGACACCGCGCTGCGGCGGGTCTGGCGTTGCACGCACTTCTCCTGGTGGATGACGACGATGCTGCACACCAGCGGCGACCCCTTCGACGCGCGGCTCCAGCTGTCCCAGCTGCGGTGGGTGGCCGGCAGCGAGGCCGGGGCGACCGGGCTCGCGGAGAACTACGCGGGTCTGCCCATCGGCATGTGAGCATCGCCGGGCGGGGCGGCACACGCCCTCGTTTCCTTATTCGCGTTAATTCGCTGGCATTGTGCGGTGGAGGTCAACGCCGGACAAGAGACTCCCAGATCCGCGTCAAGGAATCCCTGTTATCGCGCACGGTCGACCGGGGAAGAGTAGGCGCCTGAGCTACCGTCCTGACTGTGCGGCCCTGGCCGAGGCCAAGGCCGTCCAGAAAGGAAGCCTGATGTCCGAGAGATCAGCCGGTGAAACGTCACGCCGTTCGTTTCTGAAAGTAGGCGGCGCCGCAGTGGGGTTGGCGACATTGGGGGATACGGTCGATATCGGCGTGAGGAGTGCGTCAGGCGCGACGCGGCTCACCGCCGGCGCCGGAGGTGCGAGCCCGACGCCGTTCGGCCGGCCGACCGATTCGATTCCCAATCCGGGGGCCCGGATCACGGCCGTGCGCGGAGACCGCGCGAGCAATTGGTTGGACCAGACTCGATCAGAGGTCATCGCGCGGCACGGCGCCGTCGCGACCAGTCAACCCATTGCCGCGCAGGCCGGCCTGCGAATTCTGCAGGAGGGCGGGAACGCCGTCGATGCGGCGGTGGCGACCGCGGCGGTTCTCGGATTGATCGAGCCTGAGAGCGCGGGACTGGGCGGCGACATGTTCGCCATCTATTATTCGGCGAAGGACCGGAAGCTATTCGGGCTGAACGCCAGCGGCTGGTCCCCCAAAGCCTGGAACCTCGACTATTTTCACGCCCGCGGTTTCAATGAGAAGACCGGGATGCCGGAACGCGGTGTTAACAGCATCAGCGTGCCCGGTGCCGTCGACGGCTGGCATCGGTTGCTCGAGCGGTTCGGCACTCGCGGCTTCGACGTCGTCCTGGAACCCGCCGTGACGCTCGCCGAACAGGGCTTCGGAATCACCGAGCAGGTCCACAGCGACTGGGAGAACGGTGTGGACGTGTTGAAGACCGATGCCGACTCGGTTCGGGTGTTCCTCCGCGACGGTAAGGCTCCACCGCTGTACGGCATCTTCCGCAATCCGGACCTCGCACATGCTCTCCGGGTCCTGCAGAGAAAGGGCCGTGACGCCTTCTACGCCGGCGAGATCGCGGACGCTGTCGTGGCCAAGATCAAGAAGCTGAATGGAGCGATGACGTCGGCGGACCTCGCAGAGTTCCACGCCGAATGGGTCGACCCCATCAGCGTCAACTACCACGGCTACGACGTGTATGAGGTCCCGCCGAACGCCCAGGGCTTCGCCGCCTTGGAGATGCTCAACATCCTTCAGCAGTGCGGGCCCGTCCTCGGCCTGGATCTTGCCGAACTCGGGCCGCGCTCACCGGAGTTCTGGCACCTGCTGGTCGAAGCCAAGAAGCTCGCCTTCGACGACCTCTACACCTACAACGGCGACCCGAGATTCACGACGGTCCCGCTCGATCGACTCCTTTCGACGGACTATGCGATCGCTCAG
This sequence comes from Actinoallomurus iriomotensis, assembly GCF_030269445.1. GTDB lineage: Bacteria > Actinomycetota > Actinomycetes > Streptosporangiales > Streptosporangiaceae > Actinoallomurus > Actinoallomurus iriomotensis. Next base: position 680,597 of record NZ_BSTJ01000004.1, on the reverse strand, counting down.
TGCAAGAAAATAAACCCACGTCAGGCCACGCCGCCGCGTGTCAAGGGGCCGAACAACTCGGGAACCGTGTATATCGCGGTGGCCGACCGGTGGGGCAACATGGTCTCGTTCATCTACAGCCTCTTTGAACTGTTCGGGTCGGGGGTGACGGTTCCCGGCTACGGGTTCCCCCTGCAGAACCGTGCGGCGCTGTTCTCGCTGGACCCATCGTCACCGAATGTCGTCGCTCCCCGTAAGCGTCCCTTCCAGACGATCATCCCTGCTTTCATAATGCAGAATGGCCACCCCGTCATGGCGTTCGGGAACGTGGGCGGCAGTGAACAGGTCCAGGCGCAGGCCACCGAGATCATCAACATGGTCGATCTGGGCATGAACCCGCAAGCCGCCGCCGACGCGGCACGGTTCAACCATGATCAGAACACCGATGTCCTCCAGCTCGAATCCGAGCTGTTCGACCTGGTGGGAAAGCAGCTTTCCGCAATGGGTCACCACGTCACGGAGTCGAACGGCGACCCGATGGGCGGATACCAGGCGATCTTGTTCGACCGGGAGACCGACGGCGACCGGAGAGAACAGGCCCAGGCGCATTCCGCCGAGCGGGCGGCGACCGAAGGTACCTCCCCGCCCCCACCTCCCCCCGGGCCTCCGCCTCCGCCCGGTCCTCCACCTCCGCCTCCGGTCAACGGCGTCTACCGGGTCGCGTCCGACCTCAGGAAGGACGGCAGCGCCGTCGGCTGGTGAGCGCACCTCGTCCGGGCCGAGGAACCCGCGGGTTCGCGAGCGTGCCCGCTGCCGTAGGAGGACGGCCCAGGCGCCGGCGGCCAGATCGCGACGGCCCCACACCGTCACCGACGACAAGGGGCGGATCGCCGATTCGGCCGCGCGCCGCCTGGCGCGCGGCCGTGTCGACGTGGCGCTGAGATGGAGGGCGGACGCCGCCGGCCGGCGGTCCGGGGTGATGACCGGGTAGGCCGATCCGAACAGCACCTTCCGCTTCAGCGGCCGTTCGTCGCGCGGACGAGTTGCTGCGGGAAGTATTTCGACGACCAGCCGGACAGGTCGATGAGGACGCCGGCCTGGTGGGTGGCGATCGGGACGGCGGCGTCCTCCCAGGCGTCGTCGATCAGCATCGGGTCGGAGAGGCGCAGCCTGATCCCGCGTCCGCCGGGCAGCCGGGCGCCGATACCGGTCTGCCCGGTGTGGAGGACAACGGGCACGCCGGCCCGCGCCGCCGCCTCGTGCAGGGGATGGACGGCCGGATCGTTCGGCGCGACCGCCTGCAGGGACGCATGCGGCCGCAGGCCTCGATGTGGACGTGCGTGTCGATGGCGGTGACGGACGCCGGGCCGGTGCTCAGCCGGGTCGCTCCTCGCGGGGCCCTCCGTGCGGATGGGGCATCGGTTCGTTCCCCTCGTGGCGGGCGGCTCGCTCGGAGGCGGCAAGCGAGGCCACGGTCGCCGGGACGACCGGTGAACCGGCGAAGGCGCGGGAGACCTTCGTGAGCCAGGTGATCTCCGCGTCGAGATCGGGACCGAGGGGCGGGGCCGGCGGCGGCGACGGCGTACCGGTCGTGCCCCGGCCGCCCGCCTTCGCCGCGATGCCCGCGGCGATCGTGGCCGCCTCGACGGCGGCGCGGACCTCCTCCTCGGAGAGCCCGGCGCGACGTCCCAGGGCCCTGGCCACCTCCACGGCGGCGGGATGGACGTACGGGCGTAGCGCGAGCTGACCGTCCCTGATCTCGATGACCTGCCGGTACAGCAGGAAACCGACGTCGCGGCGCCAGAACCGGCGGCCGGTCCGGTGGTGGGGCATCAGGCTGAGGTCCGGGTTGGTCTCGTGCAGGGCCAGCCAGAGCGGATGGAGCCGGCGGTAGGAGCGGCAGTCACCGGCCCATCGGACCAGCGTGCCGAGCCGGTCGCCCCACGCCGGGATCGTCACCCCCGCCAGCAGGAGGGCCTCCGTGCCCAGCTCCAGCGGCAGGTCCACGGACCTGTCCAGCCACCCGAGCGGCCTGCCGGTCTCCTCGCCGACCAGCATCACGGCCTTGACGGCGAGGAAGGCGAACCCGCACGCGCTTCCGGCCACGAGGACCCGGAGCCCCAGGCGAAGCGAGGACCGGTCGGCGAGCCGGGAGTAACGCAGCCCCATCCGGGACACCGACAGCAGGGCGATCGAGATGTACCAGATGTAGACGTAGAGGTAGACCGCGTCGACGTGCGTGCCGGAGCGTCCCGTGTCGGGCTCCGGGGGCACCGCCACGAACAGGACCGCGACCATCACCACGGCCGCCGCCAGCCCCACGTAGCTGCGCCGTGCCCGTACGCGCGCCGAGGACGCCGGGTAGTAGACGTGAGTGAGGAACACCCGGCCCGCGCCCGCCGCGCACATCGCGCCGACGTCGCTCAGCGCGTCGGCGAGATGGGGAACGCCGGTTCGCTCGTCGATGGCGCCGGTGAACCACTGGACCGCCGTGGCCATGGTCAGGCTCGCCAGGCAGAAGCACACCGCCCAGCGGACCGGGTCGTCGCGCCGCCGGCGCAACCCGTAGAGCTTCTGCGCCAGGCCGCACAGGAGCAGTCCCGTGATGATCACGTACGGCAGCACCGGCGTGCTCACGGGATCACCTCGTTCAAATGCCGGACTCCAGGCGCCGGAGATGGTCGGCCGCGTCCGGATCCGTCACGCGTGGCGACCGGCGGGTCCGGCCGGCCCGCTGCAGGATCATGGAGGCGAGCAGCTCGGCCTCCTGCTCCTCTTCACTGGAGTACGCACCGCGGCCCAGCACACGCCGCACCGTCCCCGGCGACAGACTGGGGAAGAGCCGGCGCGCGTGCTCGTCGCCGAGCCCGGCGCCCTCGACGTGCCCGCACAGCAGGTGGGCCACCTCGTGCAGGATGATGTGCTCCTGGTGCAGGGGCGTGGTCGCGCGTTCGTAGACGATGTAGTCGCGCTCTTCGGTGCTGACCCACAGGCCGCAGGGCGCGTCGGGCGGCAGGTCCATCACCAGCAGTGAGAGGGGCCGGCCGCGGTCGCGGCCGAGGCGCTCGCAGAACGCGTGCACGTCGAACGGACGCGGTAGGTCCAGTGCCGCTAACGTCGTCCGGCAGCGTTCGGTCAGCGCCGCGAAGTCCACATCTCGATTATGCCGGGTAAAGGACCGCGGATTCGGTCCTTGTCGTGACCCCTGTGTTTCCGGCCGTTATTTCTGCTCGTACGGGGGGAGTCCCTCCAGTTCCCGTACGCGGCTGATGACGTCGTTGATGGTGTCGAGACTCTTGGCCGAGAGCCCGGACGCGCGGAGGGCGACGTCGCGCACTCCCGCGTCGCGCATGGCCGCCAGCAGCCCGAGTTCGGCTTCGACCTGCGCGCTGGTCTCGTCGTCGAAGAAGTACGCGGGCGGTACGCCGAAGAACCGCGCGAGGGCGTTGAGGTGCTTGAACGTCGGGTTGTCCCGCTGCCCGGTGCGCAGGTACCAGATGTAGGACGCGGAGATCGTCACCTGCTGGTCCCGGACGATGGCCGCAGCCACGTCCTCGTTGCTGTACTCACGCCGGTCCGTCTCCCGGACCGTGCGGAAGAGGTACTCCAGCTTCTCGGCGAGCGTCCGCCGCGACTCGTCGTCGCCCAACCCCACCCCTACGACTGCCGTGAAGATAAAAGCCCGTTAATTCATACTTGTTGACAGTGATCCTGAAGGTCAAGTCTAATGAGAGCGCGTTCACTGATGTGAAGGATTCGTCCGTCGCGACCTCTACGTGAGTCGAACGCCGGTCGAGGCGCGCGGCTCCTCCGCCGGGTGGGTGCCGGTTCCGAGTGCGGGGGCCTCGGCCTCCGGCGCCGGCCGCCCGGCCGGGTTCCCTTCCGCCGGGAGCCGAAAAGGGGAAAGGCGCGGACCGTGATCCGCGTGCCGCTCCACCGCGCCGCGGTCGGCGTATCGTCGGGGAACGCCCCGTTTCCCGCGCTGGCCCCGGCGTCCCTGAGGAGTTCGGTTGAGCGATGATCACCTCACCGTTCAGGTGCGGCAGGCCGGCGCGCTGTCCTACCAGACCGATCTGCTGGTGCTGAAATACGCACAGGAATCCCATGGGGTGGACCTCGATGCGGCGACCAGTCTCGGCGTGACCCCGCACCGGCTTCCGCGCGAGGGCGAGCACCTTCTCGTCGACGGCACCGGCGTCGGGGCCGGTGCGGTCCTGTTCCTCGGGGTGCCGTCGCTGGACCGATTCGCCTACCGCGAGATCCGGGAGTTCGGGCGCCGGGCGCTCACGGTCGCGGCGACCGAGCGGCCCCGGGTGCGGGACGTGTGCCTCACCCTGCACGGTCCCGGATACGGGCTGGACGAGACCGAGGCGTTCGAGTCGGAGCTCGCCGGGATCGCCGATGCGGTGTCCGAGGGCGCCTTTCCCGCCGGCCTGCGGACCGTGTCGTTCGTCGAGATCAACGCCCGCCGGGCCGAGCGGCTGGACGCCCTGCTCAAGGACATGGCGCGCATCCCGCGCCCGCGGACCGGCCGGTCGGGGAGCGCGGTCACCATCGCCGGGGACGATTACCGGCGCCTGCGGTCCGCCGGGTACGACGCCGACACGAAGGAACACGCGTTCGTCGCGATGCCGTTCGCCGACTCGTTCGAGGACGTCTTCCACTACGGCATCGTGCCGCCGATCCGCGGGGCCGGCCTGATCTGCGAACGCGTCGACGAGCTGAGCTTCACCGGCGACGTCGTCCAGCGGCTGAAGGAGCGCATCGACGCCGCCCGGATCGTCGTCGCGGACCTGACGAACGCCAATCCCAACGTCTACCTGGAGGTCGGCTACGCCTGGGGACGCGGCGTCCCCACGGTGCTGGTCTGCCACCAGAACACGCCCCTGCCGTTCGACGTCCACGGCCAGCGGTGCCTCTTCTACCGGTCCATCCGCGACCTCGAACAGCGGCTCACCCGGGAGATCGGCGAGCTGCTGTCCGGCCCCGGCCCGATCTGACCGCCGGGGGCGCGGGCTACGCTCGCCCCGGTCAGGACGGCCGGGTGACGCCCGGCCGCGCAGCCGGCGAGAAGGAGACCTCGTGGAGTTCCTCGTGCACGTCGAAGTCACGTGGCCGCCCGGGACGGATCCGGAGCTCGATCGCCCCCTGAACCGCCTCGTGCCGGGCTACCGTTCGGCGGGGATCACGCCGACGCCCGCGTAGTTCCAGGCGGCCGACGGCGAGAGCGGGCCGCCCGGTTCGGGCCGCCAGCGCGGAGAGTGGACCAGGCCGGGATCGAGCAGCCGCGATCCGTGGAAGAACGCCAGGATCTGCTCTCTCGTACGGAAGGTGAACGGCGCCGAGGCCCGCCGGTAGACGTCGGTCATCTTCCGTACGGCCTCCGGCGGCCGGCCGTCCCTGGTCGCGTGGGCGATCGCGAGGTGACTGCCGGGTGCCAGGCGGGACCGGTAACGGCCCACCAGCGCCCAGGGATCCTCCTCGTCGGTGATGAAGTGCAGTACGGCGACGAGGAGCAGGCCGACCGGCCGGTCGAGGTCGATCAGCGCGCGCACGTCCGGATGGTCGAAGACCGCGTCGGGTTCACGCAGGTCGCCGGCGACGTAGGCGGTCGTGCCCTCGGTGCCGCCGGCCAGCAGTGCGCGCGCGTGCGCCGGCACCAGCGGGTCGTTGTCGACGTAGACGACCCGTGACGCGGGGTCGGCCTCCTGCGCGATCTCGTGCACGCTGCCCTGCGTCGGCAGGCCGCTGCCGATGTCGACGAACTGGCGGATCCCCGCGGCGGCCAGCGTCCGCACCGCGCGCCGCAGGAAGGCGCGGTTGTCGCGGGCGATCTCCGGCAGATCGGGGATCAGGGTGTAGATCTCCTGGGCGGCGCGCCGGTCGGACGCGAAGTTCTGCGTGCCCCCGAGGTAGTAGTCGTACATGCGCGCCGGGCTGGCCACGGAGGCGTCGATGCCGGCCGGCGCCTCTGCGCGCTCCGGCTCCGGCTTCGGCTCCGGTGCGGGACTCACCCCCGCACCCTATCCGCGGCGCGGGTTTCCGCAGGACAAGCGGCCTCCGGCGTGCCGTAACCTTCGGAGCCGAGAGGTTCCGGACGTCCGGTTCCGGCAGGTGAGACGAACAGCCGTGGGAGAGGACAGGCATGGGTGAGCCAGACGTGCTCGTGTACGGCGCCACGGGGGCGGGAGTGCTCGCCGCCGTCGCCGCGGCGGAGGCCGGCGCCACGGTCCGGCTCGTCGAACCGGGCCGGCACGTGGGCGGGATGGTGTCCGGCGGGCTGAGCTGGACCGACGTCGGCACGCTCGAGGCCATCGGCGGGCTGACCCGCCGGTTCTACGAGCTGGTGGCCAAGCACTACGACATCGGGTTGTTCGAGGTCCCCGGCCCTGAGCCGCACGTCGCCGAGAACCTGCTGACGAGCATGCTCGCGGACGCCGGCGTCGATCTCGTCCTGGGCGAGCGGCTGATCGACGCGGAGATGGACGGCGACCGCATCCGGGCCGTACGGACCACGGGGGGCCGGCGTCCGGCGGGGGTCTTCGTGGACGCCGGTTACGAGGGCGACCTGCTGGCGGCGGCGGGCGTGCCGTACCGCGTCGGGCGGGAGAGCCGTGAGCTGCACGGCGAGATCTGGGCGGGCCGCCAGCCCGCGTACCGCCCGAGCCGGCACAACTTCTCCGTCATCCTGTCGCCGTTCGGCGATGGCGACTCAGGAGGGCTGCTGCCGTTCATCCGCCCGCCCGAGCTGGACCGGCACGGCTGGCCCGCCGAGCGGCTCGGCGAGGGCGACGGAGGGCTGCAGGCGTACGGCTTCCGGCTCTGCATGACCGACCGGCCCGCGAACGGCCGGCCGCTGGAGGAGCCGAAGGGATACGATCCGGCCCGCTTCGAACTGCTGCGGCGCTACCTGACCGCCGACCCGGCGCACGACAGCGCGGAGGGCTGGCTGCTGGGGCTGCGCAGGGACCTGCTGCCCGGCGGCAAGTGCGACGTCAACTCGGTCGGGCCGTTCTCCCTCAACCTGCTGGACGGGTCGAACCGCGGTTATCCCGACGGCGACGAGGAGACCCGGCAGGAGATCCGCGACCGGCACCTCGCCTACAGCCATGAGCTGCTCTACTACCTGCAGAACGACGACGGCGTCCCCGCCTGGATCCGCGAGCAGCTGGGCGGGTGGTTCCTGTGCGCCGACGAGTTCGAGGACACGGACGGCTGGCCGCACCAGCTGTACGTACGGGACGCCCGGCGCATGGTGGGTGCGGCCGTGCTGACCGAGCACGACCTGCTCAACCGCGTCCGGCAGCCCGACACGATCGCCGTGGGTTCGTACAACATCGACATCCGCGAGATCGAGCGGACGTGGCGGTACCTCCCCGAGTACCTCGACCCCCTCCCGGCGAGCGCCACCGGACCGGTGAGCCGGCCGGGCGTTCCCGCGGTCTTCAACGAGGGGTACGTCTCGGTGGGCATCGAGCCGTACGCCATCCCGTACCGCGCGGTCGTCCCCTCGGCGGAGGACTGCGCCAACCTCCTGGTGCCGATCTGCCTCTCGGCGAGCCACGTCGCGTTCGCGTCCACGCGGACCGAGCCCACCCTGATGGCTCTGGGCCAGGCCACCGGTGTGGCCGCCGCCCTCGCCGCGATCGGAGGCACGTCGGTGCAGCGGGTCGACGTGGGCCGGCTCCAGGAGCGTCTCGCCGCCGACGGGCAGCCGCTGTAACCGCAGGACCGTTCAGCGCGGTGGTGCCGCGCCAGTGTGCCCGCACGGCGGGCCGGCGAGCCGGGCCGCGGCCTCCAGGAGCACGGCGTGGACGAACGCCTGCGGGAGGTTGCCGCGCATCTGCCGCTGCGTGACGTCGTACTCCTCCGAGAAAATGCCGGCCGGGCCGCAGGCGGCGCGGTTGCGCTCGAACCACCGCAGTGCCTGCCGGTCGTCCCCCTGCTGGTGGGTGGCGATCGCGAGGAGGAATCCGCACAGCAGGAAGGCGCCCTCGGCCTCGCCGAGCGGGCGTTCGTCATGCCGGAAGCGGTAGGCGTAGCCGTCGTCGGTGAGCTGTTCGACGTATGCCTCCAGGGTGGGGCGCACCCGTGGGTCGTCGGGAGGGACGGCGCCGCGGATGGCCGGCAGCAGGAGCGCGCCGTCGTTGCGCGGATCGTCGGCCGCGCGCTGCCAGCGTCCGGACGGGTGAACGCCGAAGGCGACGGTCTCGGCGACGATGGTGTCGGCCAGGCCGGTCCAGCGTTCCGCCATCGGATCGTCCGGGACGGCGCCGGCCAGCGCGCGCAGGCCGGCCGCGCAGATCAGCCGGCTGTGCGTCCACACGCGGTCCTCCAGTTCCCAGATGCCGGCGTCGGAGCCGTGCCGGCGCCGCTCGATGGCGGTGACCGCGGCGTGCGCGGCGCGCCGCGCGTCGTCGTCGAGCCGTCCTTGCCGGGCGGCGGCCGCGATCAGCAGGAGCGCCTCCCCGAACGTGTCGAGCTGGAACTGGTGGGTGACGCGGTTCCCGATCTCGTCGTGGCCGCCGGGGTACCCGGGCAGGTCGAGGCTGCGCTGGTCGGGGAGCGGCCCGCCGTCGACGGTGTAGGCGGGTTTGAGATCGGGCCCGTCGTCCAGGAGCCGCGCGGAGACGAAGCGGACCGCGTCGTCCAGGAGTTCGTCGACGCCGGCGGCCGCGGCGGCCTGCCCGGCGTAGCACTGGTCGCGGATCCAGACGTAGCGGTAGTCGTAGTTGCGTTCGGCGCCGCTGCGTTCGGGCAGGCTCGTCGTGGCGGCGGCGACCATGCCGCCGCCCCTGCTGGTCAGGCCGCGCATCACGGCGACGGCGTGCCGGGCGTCGCGATCGGCGATCGTCCCGGTCCGGAGGGTGGTCTCCCGCCAGGCCGTCTCGGTGGCCTCCCAGAGGCGATCGGCGTCGGGGTGCCGGCCGGTGAGCGGGCGGTCGCCGAGTTCGAGGACGAGGTCGTGGTGGCCGCCGGCCGGGACCTCGAGGTTCGTCTCCAGGCGCCGGTCGCCGTGCGGGGTCGTGCGGACGGACGCGTCGCCGGCGCCCGACCAGCGCATGTGCAGGCCGCCGAGCTCGGTCCGCCAGACGCCGTCGTCCCCGCGCCGCGGAGAGCGGAGGCCGTGCGCGCCGAACTCCGGCCGGGGGTCGCAGATCACGTTGACGCGGGCGTCGCCGCGTACGGCCATGATCCGCCGCAGGAGCACGGCGCACCGGGGATCGCCGGGGAAGGCCAGCGCCTCGCGGCACTCAACGACGCCGCTGGTGGTGACCCAGCGGCTGCGCCAGATCAGCGACGCCCGCTCGTAGTAGCCGCCCCAGACGAAGGGCCCCTCCGGCGTCACCGCGTAGATACCGCCGCCGCCGATGAGGGAGGAGAAGACGGCGTCGCTGTCCCAGCGGGGGACGCACATCCAGCAGAAGTCGCCGCGTGGACCGACGATGACTCCGCGTTCGCCGTCCGCGAGCATTGCGTACTGCCGCAGCACCTGTGGCGGGTACATCAGAACGTCGTCGTGATCGGCCAATGCTCTTTCTCTCCGGTGGGTGCCGCGGTCACAGCACACACGCATACCCGCGCCCGGCGACTTCTATCAGCGACGCCGGGCTACCAGAACCGGCCGCGTGTCGCCGAGGCCGGCGAGAGAGCGTCGCCGCCGGCCGCCAGATCGGTGATGGACAGCACTCCGACCGGGCGGTCGTCCTCCACGACGGGCAGCCGGCGGATGGAGTGGTCGCGCATCGAGCGAAGGGCGGTGTCCGCGTCGTCGTCGGGGGAGACGGTGATCAGGTCGCAGCTGCAGATCTCCGCGACGGTCGTCTGTGTCACGTCCCGGCCATCGGCGACGGCCCGGATCACGATGTCGCGGTCGGTCACCATTCCCAGCAGCCGGCCGTCGTCCAGGATGAGCACCACGCCGATGTCGTGCGCGCGCATGAGGCCGGCCGCGTGCGACAACGACGTCTGCCCCGACACGCTCACCGGGGCCGGCGTCATCACGTCGCTTACCTTCTGTGCCATGTGAGATCCCCCTTCTCACACCGAAGGGCCCTGTACGGGAACCGGGCGAGGCCCGCGTGGGTCCGGCCGCTCTCCCCTGACAACGGCCGCGCGCCCCGCTGAACCCGTACCCGCCGCCGTACGACCTGTACCCGGTCGATTCGCGGTACGCGGGCCACAGCGGCCACCGCTCTCACCCGCGCCTCCGCCGTCTCCGCGCCGGCCCGCCGTGCGCGAATCGGCGACCTTCCGTGCGGGTATCGGCGAACCGGATGCCGCGGACGGTCTTACTCTGCTGCGCCGGCCCGACCGGCCGACGATGAAGCCGAACCAGAAGGAGCCCGACCGTGCCGGACAGAGCGGCGGAAGAACGCGAGAAGGACCCGACTCCGCGTACCCCGTCCGGGCGGGTGCTGGGCACGGTCGGCCCGGCCCTCTTCGGCCTGGGCGTCCTGGCCGTCGTGGTCGGCCTCGGCGGCATTCTGATCGCCGACGCCGTCTACGCCTGGGTGCTCGTCCTCACCGCGGGTCTCGCGGCCGGGCTGCTGGGAACCGCGCTCGGCCTCGCCGCCGACTCGGCCGCCCCCACCGGAGCATGGCGGAGTCCGGGCGGCGCCGTGACGCTGGTCCTGCGCCGGGTCGCGGTCGTCATCGGCGCCGTCGTCGCGGCGGTGGGCATCCCCCTGTTCGCGCTGAAGGTCGCCGGATTCATCGGCGGATACCATACGGAGGCCTACGGCGCGAAGCCGGTGGAGGTGGCCATCTCGGGCTCGTGCGGCACGGTACGGAACAACCCCCTCGTGTCCGTGAACGACAAAACGACCTGCTCCGAGGCCAGCTGGGTGACGCCGGACGGCCGCTCGGTCTCGGGGACGCTGCACGGGACGTACGGGGAGATCGCCGGCGGCATGGCCGCGGGCGGCGGCGCCGCGCACGTCGACTCGGTGAAGGCGTACGTGCGCGGGCGGAACGCCTACACGCCGCACGCGGCGCATCGCCGGAAACCGGGTTCGACTCACCGGCTGAGCCGGCTCACCGGCTGGGCCTGGCTCGGCATCCCCGTCTCGCTCGCCGGCCTCGGGCTCGTCAACATCGGATGGTCCCCCAAGGGAGAGAACGGGACGGGCGCCGGTTCGTCGGCGCGAGCGGAGAGCCGGGCGCACTGAGCGGACCGGCGCCGGTCCCGGTGTTCACTCCTCGACGGTGATGGCGAGGGCCGGGCAGACGGTGGCGGCGTGGCGGACGTCGTCGGCCTGGTCCGCGGGCGGGCTGTCGTTCAGGAGCACGGCGATGCCGTCCTCGTCGCGCTGGTCGAACACCTCCATGGCGGCGACCACGCACTGGCCGGAGGCGACGCACTTGTCCTGGTCGAGGTTGACCTTCATGGGTTCCTTCCGAGAGGCGAGGTGACTTACCAGGTCACGGGCAGTTCGTAGACCCCGTACACGGATCCGTCGTGCTTGAAGGGGACCCGCTCGAGTTCCGTGGCCAGGCGCAGTGTGGGTACGCGCCGGTAGAGGGTGCCGTAGACGACCTCCAGCTCCAGTCGCGCCAGCGGCTGGCCGAGGCACTGGTGCACGCCGAAGCCGAAGGCGACGTGGCGGCGGGCGTCGCGCCGCAGGTCGAGGCGGTCGGGCTCGGGGAACACCCGCGGGTCGCGGTTGCCCACGTCGTTGGCCAGGATGACGCCCTCGCCCGCGCGGATGAGCCGCCCGGCGATCGCGATGTCCTCCAGGGCCACGCGGCGCCGGCCGTTGTGGGTGATGTTCAGGTAGCGGAGCAGCTCTTCCACGGCCGAGGCGACGACGGCGCGGTCGTCGGTCTCGCGCAGGATCGCGAGCTGGTCCGGATGCTCCAGCAGGGCGAGCGTGCCCAGGGCGATCATGTTGGCAGTGGTCTCGTGGCCCGCGATCAGCAGCAGGACGCCCATCTGCGCGGCCTCGCCGCGGGTCAGCTCCCCGGCCCTGACCCGCTCGGCCAGGCCGGACAGCAGGTCGTCGCCGGGACGGTCGAGCTTGTCGCCCATGAGGGCGTCGAGGTAGGCGGACAGCGCCTGGGAGGCGGCGAACCGCTGCTCCGGCGCGGCGTCGCGTTTGATGATGGTGCTGCTCTTGCTCTGGAAGAAGCCGTGGTCGGTGTACGGCACGCCGAGGAGCTCGCAGATGACCAGGGAGGGCACGGGCAGCGCGAACGCCTCGACCAGGTCGGCCGGTTTCGGGCCGGCCAGCATGTCGTCGATCAGGCCGTCGACGATCTTCTGTACGGCGGGGCGCAGCGCCCGTACCCGTTTGATGGCGAACGGCGCGGTGACCATGCGCCGCAGCCGGGCGTGCTCGGGGTCGTCCATCAGGATGAAGCTGATGGAGGAGCCCCCGGGGTCGCGCGGCACGGAGCTGGGGTAGCCGGGGCGGTCGGGGTCGGAGCTGACCCTCGGGTCGGCGAGAAGGGTCCGCTGTTCGGCGTGGCCGGTCACCAGCCAGGGCGTGCTGCCGTCCCACAGCCGGACCCGGCGAAGCGGGTCCTCCTGCTGCCCGGCCCGTGCCTCAGGAGGCGGGTCGAACGGGCAGCCCGCCGCCCGGGCCATGGGAAAGAACGGGAGGTCGGCCCGCTCGGTGGCCGGATCGAAGGTCTGGGGCATCGTCTCCTCCAGGGACTGCGGTGGGCGTGAGCACGGAACGGGAAGTGCGGTCGGTGTGCGTCTCGAGCAGCTCCTGGCGGCGCAGCCGGGTCTGCTTGGGCATGTTCCAGCCGAGTACGCCGGTGACGCGTCCGGCGTGGGAGTAGCGGGCGACGAACCGGCGCCCGGCGAGGTCACCGTCGACGACGGTCACATCGGCGTCGGCATGCGTGGGCAGCGTGCCGTGGATCTGGAGCTTGGCGGCGAACTGGTCGGTCCAGAAGTAGGGGACGGGGGAGTAGGACAGGTCCGCGCCGAGGATGTTCGCGGCGACTACGCGGGCCTGTTCGGCGGCATTGGTCCGGTTCTCCAGGCGGACGAGGCCGCCGAGCCGCTCGTCGTGCCGGCGGGCCACGTCGCCGACGGCGTAGATCCCCTCCGCGGCCCGGCAGCGCGAGTCGCAGACCAGCCCGTCGTCCAGCGGCAGCCCGGATCCGCCGAGCCACCCGGTGGCCGGGTCCGCGCCGATCGCGACGACGACGATGTCGGCCGGCAGCACCTCGCCGTCCTCCAGGCGAACGCCCGTCACCGTGCCGTCCTGGCCGGCCAGGGCGGCGACGCGACCGCCCATCCGCAGGCGTACGCCGTGCTCGGCGTGCACCTCGGCGAGCAGGTTCGCGACCAGGGGGCCGAGCGTCCCCGCCATCGGGGCGGGCCGGGGACCGGTCAGGGTGACGTCGAGGCCCAGCGTCCGCGCGGTCGCGGCGACCTCGGCCCCGAGCACCCCGTCGCCGACGACCACGAGCCTCGACGACCCCGCCATACCGGCCCGCAGGGCGAGCGCGTCATCGAGCGTGCGCAGGACGTGCACTCCGGCGAGGCCGGCCTGCCCGGGCAACTCGCGGGGGCGTGCGCCGGTGGCCACGACGACGACCTCGCCTCGCAGCGTCCGGCCGGAGGCCGTCCGCACCGTACGGGTGGCCGGGTCCAGGCCGATCGCCGGGTCGGCCAGGAGGAACTCCGCGTCCAGTCCGGCCAGCGCGTCCTCCGTGCGCAGCCGCGCCCGGTCCGGTGTCCAGGCGCCGGAGAGGACCTGCTTGGACAGGGGCGGCCGGTCATAGGGCAGGTGCGGTTCGTCGCCCAGGACCGTGAGGCGTCCTGTGTAGCCCTTGCGCCGCAGCGCCTCCGCGGTGCAGAGCCCGGCGGCGGAGGCGCCGACGACCAGCACGCTCGACGGGCCGGCCACGCTCACCATCGGACCGGGACCTCGCGCAGCCCCCCGACGGCGAGCCCCTCGATCCGGCGCAGCTCCGCGGGCGGGACGGCGAGGCGCAGGGAGGGGAGCCGGCGCAGCAGGACGTCGAGCACCGCCTGCAGCTCGGTGCGGGCCAGCGCCTGGCCCAGGCAGGAGTGCGCCCCGGAGCCGAAGGCCAGATGAGGGTTGGGGCTGCGGGCCAGGTCCATCCGGTCCGCGTCGTCGAAGGCGCTCTCGTCCCGGTTGGCCGCGGCCATGCCGCACATCACGGTCGTGCCGCCGGGGAGCACGGTGCCGGCCAGCTCGACCTCCTCCCCGATGTAGCGCGGCATGCCGATGCCGGCGTTGGCGTCGAACCGCAGCACCTCCTCCACCGCGGAGCGCACCAGGGACCGGTCCGTCACCAGCCGCTCCCAGCGCCGCCGGTCGGCCAGCAGCAGGCCCGCCATCTTGGCGATCATGTTCGCCGTGGTCTCGTGCCCGGCGACGAGCAGTGCCTGGCCCGTGGCCACCAGGACCGCGTCCGGCATCCGGCCGCCTCGGGCGTCGGTGGCCGTCGTCAGCTCGCTGAGCAGGTCCTCGCCCGGGTCGGCCCGCTTGGCCGTGACATGCGCGGTCATGTACTCGACGAACTCGGCCTGCGCCGCCGCGACCTGTTCGTCCGTGTAGCGGGTCAGGTTGAGGAAGGTGTCGGACCAGTACGCGAACCGGTCGCGGTCCGCGTCGTCGACCCCGAGCAGGTCGCAGATCACCCACACCGGCAGCGGGAAGCCCAGGCTCGCTTTGAGGTCCGCGGGCGGGCCGTGCTCGACCATCTCGTCGACGAGCCGCTCGGCCATCGTCTCGATGGCGGGCCGGAGCGCGGCCATCCGCCGGGCGGTGAACCACTTGGTGATCATCCGGCGCCAGCGCTGGTGCTCCTCACCCGTCTGGGGGAGCGTCTCGGAGATCTCGCCGTTGAACACTCCACCCGATTCGCTGTCGCCGATCCGGGCCGCGTCCTCGGCGTTCAACCGCCGGCTGAACCGCGGGTCGGACAGCACCTTCCGTACGTCGGCGTAGCGGGTGAGCAGCGTCGCCTCGTCACCGCTGGGCAGCGTCACGCGGGCGGCCGGGCACTCCCGCCGCAGGTCGGCCCACTCCACGGGCGGCTCCAACGCCGCCGGGCTCGGGATCGGATAGCTGAGCGCCTGCCGGCCGTCGCCGTGTTCCACCGCGCACCTTCCTCTGGGTCAGACCCGCCTGTAAGGCCCGGACCCGACCAGCCAACCCGAAACCACGACGTAAGTCAATCGCTTGATTTAAATCCTGCTCCTCGCGGGGCTCCGCTGTCCGCCGGTGGATGACATCGCCGGCCTGCACCTCAAGCTCACGCACCGGAATCCGGAGCGGCTGCACGACGCGAGGCACGATGCGCTCGGTTCTGGTCCGGCTGGTGCGGCGGCGACCCGCCGGCTCCGTAAAACCGCGCCCCCTCAGCCTGATATCACGTTGATTCAAAGCTCATCTCATCGTGGTCTCGGCTGATTCTCAGTGTCGGTTCCTAATGTCATTCCTGTCAGCGCCGAAAGGCGACGAAGGGGTACTGAAAGGACCCGATGATGAGTTTCCGCAAACTGCCCGTGCCGCGTAAGAACCGCAAGGTCGAGCCGCCGCGCAAGCCGGCGCCCAAGCGCCACAAGAAGCCGGCCAAGCGGACGTCCCGCTGACGAATCAACGAGGGAACGGGGAGCCGGCGACCGCCGGCTCCCTTCTCGTCGCGGGAGGGAACATGGAATCGCGATCGAAGGCTCCGCGGAATGGCGTCTCCGCCCGGGAGGCGTTCCGCCGATTCTGGCCGTACACGCGCGGGATCCGCCGGTGGCTCGTCGTCGGCGCGCTGCTGCTGGTCCTGGCCGCCGCCGGCGAGGCCGCCGCGATCTGGATCTTCGGCCTCATCACCGACCACGTGCTGGCCGCGAAGAACCTGGCCGCGTTCTGGACGCCCGCCCTCGTGTGGCTGCAACTGTCGGTGCTGACCGCCGTCGCCTCCTTCGGCGGCGACTACCTCACCGCCCTCGTGGGCGAGCGCTTCCTCCTGCGGCTGCGGGACTCGGTCTTCGCCCACGTCCAGCGGCTGTCGCCCGACTTCTTCGACCGTGGCCGGACCGGCGACCTGATGGTGCGGCTGACCGACGATGTCGAGGCGATCGAGCAGTTCGTCGCCTCCGGGCTGATCAAGACCGTCACCTCCGTCGTCAGCGCGGTCTTCTTCGCGGGCGCGGCGCTGTACGTCCGCTGGGACCTGGCCCTCGTCTCGTTCGCGCTCGCGCCGCTGTTCTGGCTCGCCGTGCGACGCTTCACCGCGCGGTTCCGGGAGACGGCGGTACGGGAGCGAGAGAGCAACGGCGCCATGACGAGCGTCGTCGAGGAGAGCCTGTCCAACCACGCCCTCGTGCAGGCGTACAACCGGCAGCCGGCCGAGCGGCGGCGTCTGCACCGCGAGGGGCTGACGTGGCTGGAGGCGAAGATGGCGGAGAACCGGCTGTCCGCGCTGTACGAGCCGCTCGTCCAGGTGATCGAGACGGTGTGCGTCCTGCTCGTCCTCGGCTTCGGCGCCTGGGAGCTCGCGCGTGGCCGCGTCACGCTCGGCGGCCTGCTCGCCTTCGCGGCCTACCTCGGCTACCTGTACCCGCCTCTCCAGAGCCTGGGCGACGTGGGCCTGACCGCCTCCGAGGCGGCGGCCAGCGCCGACCGGATCATCGAGATCATGGAGACACCGCCCGCGGTCGCCGACCCCCCGGTGCCCCGTACCCGCGCCGCGCGCCGCGGACGGGTGGCCTTCGACGGCGTCACCTTCCGCTATCCGGGAGGCGGCCGGCCCGCGCTGGAGGAGTTCTCCTTCCGCGCCGGGCCGGAGGAACTCGTCCTCGTCACCGGCCCCAGCGGCGCGGGCAAGTCCACGATCGCCAGGCTGCTGCTGCGGTTCTACGACCCCGAACGCGGGCGGATCCGGCTGGACGGCGTCGACATCCGCGAACTCTCCCTGACGACCCTGCGCGACACCGTCACCGTGCTGCAGCAGGAGACCATGCTCTTCCCCGGATCGGTGCGCGACAACATCGCGTACGGCCGCCCGGACGCCACCGAAGAGCAGATCGTCGCCGCCGCGCGCGCCGCCGAGGCCCACGACTTCGTCACCGCCCTGCCCGAGGGCTACGACACGCCGGTCGGCCGCCAGGGCCGCCTGCTGTCCGGCGGACAGCGCCAGCGGATCGCCATCGCCCGCGCGATGCTGCGGGACGCCCCGGTGCTCATCCTCGACGAACCGACCACCGGCCTGGACGCCCCGACCGCCCGCCGCGTCCTCGCCCCGCTGCGCCGCCTCATGGCGGGCCGCACGACCATCCTGATCACCCATGACCTCCATCTGGCCCCGGAGGCGGATCGGATCGTCGTCCTGGAGGGAAGACCGTCCACCGGAAGCGGGCCCGCGGCCCCGAGAGAGGTCGCCCGCCGGTACGGACGCACGCCGGAGGCCGCGTCACGAGGATGACCCCATTGCCCGTCGGGGCCGCGACGGGCCTCGGGTCAGGCGGTGGCCGCCGCGGCGGCGCGGCCCGCCTTGCGGCCGGAGAACAGGCAGCCGCCGAGGAAGGTGCCCTCCAGGGCGTTGTAGCCGTGCACGCCTCCGCCGCCGAAGCCGGCGACCTCCCCGGCCGCGTACAGGCCGTCCACGGGCTGCCCGTCCGGGCCGAGGGCGCGGGAGTCGAGGTCGGTCTGGATGCCGCCGAGCGTCTTGCGGGTGAGGATGTGGAGTTTCACGCCGATCAGCGGCCCGGCCTGCGGGTCGAGGATGCGGTGCGGGGCCGCGGCGCGGCCGAGCCGGTCGCCGATGTAGCGGCGCGCGTTGCGGATCCCCTGGATCTGGGAGTCCTTGCTGTACGGGTTGGCGATCTGCAGGTCGCGGGCCTCGATCTGGCGACGCAGCACGGCCGGGTCCAGCAGCGGCTCGCCGGTCAGCTTGTTCATCTTCGTCACCAGGTCGTCCAGCGTCGCGGAGACCACGAAGTCGGCGCCGCGGCGCTTGAACGCCTCCACCGGGCCGGGCACTCCACGGGAGAGACGTTCGCGGAGGACCGCCTTGCGGTCGCCGCTGGTGAGGTCGGGGTTCTGCTCCGACCCCGACAGCGCGAACTCCTTCTGGATGATCTTCTGGGTGACGACGAACCACGAGTGGTCGTACCCGGCGATGTCCGGGGTGGTGCGCAGGTACTTCAGCGTGCCGAGGGTGTCGTAGCCGGGCAGGCAGGGGTCGGGCAGGCGGCGGCCCAGCGCGTCGAACCACATCGGGGAGGGTCCCGGCAGGATGCGGATGCCGTGGCCGGGCCAGACGGGGTCCCAGTTGCGCACTCCCTCGGTGTAGTGCCACATCCGGTCGCGGTTGACGAGCCGCACGCCCGCGTCGGCGGTGATGTCCAGCATCCGCCCGTCCACGTAGGCCGGCACCCCGGTGACCATGTTCTTCGGCGCGGTGCCCAGGCGTTCGGGCCAGTAGCGCCGCACGATGTCGTGGTCGGCGCCGATCCCTCCGCTGGCGACGATGACCGCCTGCGCGCTCAGCTCGAACGTTCCCGCCGCGTCGCGGTTGCTGGCGACCCCGCGCGCCGAGTCGTCCCCGGCGAGCACGGTGCCGCGGACCCCGGTGACGGCGCCGTCGTGGACGATGAGCTCGTCGACCCGGTGACGGTGGTGGAACGTCAGCAGACCGGCGTCGGCCGCCTCGAGGGCACTGCGCACGAACGGCCGCACGACGCCGGTTCCGGTGCCCCAGGCGATGTGGAAGCGCGGCACGGAGTTGCCGTGGCCGTCCGCGCGCAGGTCGCCGCGCTCGGCCCAGCCGACCGCCGGCGTGAGCTCGATGCCGTGGCCGGCGAGCCAGGAGCGCTTCTCCCCGGCGGCGAACTCGACGTACGCGCGGGCCCAGCGCACCGCCCAGGAGTCCTCGTCGTCCAGCCGGTCGAACCCCGCGCTGCCCTGCCAGTCGTTCCACGCGAGATCGAAGGAGTCCTTGATCCGCAGGCGCCGCTGCTCGGGCGAGTCGACGAGGAACAGCCCGCCGAAGGACCAGTAGGCCTGACCGCCGAGGTTGGCGGCGTTCTCCTGATCCACCAGCGCCACCTTCCGGCCCCGGCTGGTGAGCTCGTGCGCCGCGACCAGTCCTGCCAGCCCGGCTCCGACCACGATGACGTCCGCGTCCACGGCGGCGCTCCCTTCCGGCCCGAAGATGGTGATGCGCCATCGTAGATCCCGCGCCGGCGAACCGGCAGCGGGCCCCGGGCGTCAGCCGGCGTACGCGATGACGAACGCGAGGGCGACCAGGGCCAGGACCAGCGCGACGCCGGCCACGGGCGACACCCCGCGCGTCCGCCCGCCGCTCACCACGGGCGGGATGAACCCGCCGTCGCCGGCGTGATGGTGATGGTGGTGGCCGGCACCGCCGCCGTGGTGGTGCCCTCCGCTGAAGCCGCCGTGGTGGCCTACGGATCCTCCGCCGTCATGTGACATGAGTGGCTCCTTCCCTTTCCCGATCCGATGCCGGATTCCGGACTCAGGTTCCCGTTGCCGGGCCCCGGAAACCGTTATCGGGCCGCGGCCGGGAGGTCGAGCGTCACGGTGAGTCCACCGCCCGGAGTGTCGGACAGCCGCACCGTTCCGCCGTCGGCGGTGATGAGCCGGTGGACGATCGCCAGGCCGAGTCCGGTACCGGCCGGACTGCCGCTGCGGAAGCGCCGGAACGCCTCGGCCATGGCCTTGGCGCTCATCCCGGGGCCGTCGTCGGCCACGGTGACATGCGTCCGGCGGCCGGAGCGGCGGACGTCGAGCCGTACGTGCCCGCCCGGCGGCGTGGCGGTCAGCGCGTTGTCGACGAGGTTGTCGATCACCTGCTCGAGGTGGGCGGGGACGGCGTGGGCCGCGACCGGGCGGCGCGTCTCGACGGACAGGCGCACACCGCGCTCGGCGGCGACCGGCCGCCATGCCTCGGCCCGTTCGTCCAGCATGCGGGTCATCGCCACATGCTCCGGCGTCTCGGTGACGTTCTCGGCTCGTGCGACGGCGAGCAGGCCGTCGACCATCCGCGACAGGCGGGCGAGCTCGTCGAGGGCGCCGTCGAAGTCGGTGGCGTCGGTGGTCTCGGCAGAGAGGAGTTCCATGCGCAGCCGCAACGCGGCCAGCGGCGTCCGGAGCTGGTGGGAGACGTCGGCGATCATGGTGCGGTGGTCGTCGACGAGGCCCTCCAGGCGGGCGGCCATGACGTTGAAGCGCTCGGCGAGCCGCCGTACCTCGGCGGGCTGCCGCGGCGGGTCGGCGCGCGCGGTCAGGTCGCCGGTGCCGAGGGACTCGGCGGCGACCTCCAGGGCGCGCAGCGGGCGGCCGGCCCAGCGGGCGAGCGTCATGGCGAGGACGACCGCCGCGATCACCGCGAGCACGGCGACCATCGCGAGGCGGCCCCACAGCCACATCACGCGCTCGTGCAGCGGGTCGAGCGGCCGGGACAGCAGGACGGCGCCGGCCACCGCCTCGGCATGCCCGTTCACCGGCACCGCGGCGATGAGCCGGTCGCCGTCCCGGGTCAGGCGGGTCCGGCCGGCCAGCGCCGGCGCCGCCCGCGCCGGGGTGTACAGCCCGGTGTCCCCACCGGCCACGACGTGCCCGTCGTCGTCCGTCACGGCGACGGTCAGCCGCGCGCCGTCCTCGTTCTCGGCGCGCAGCGCACGCAGCGTCCGGGGCAGCATGGTGGACTTCTCATGGTCGGCGATCTGCTCTTCGGACGCCGCCGCGAGCGTGTGCGCGATGGTGAGGGTGCCGGTCCGGTAGTCGTGCTCGTGCTGGTTCGCCATCGCGAAGCCGAGCGGCAGCAGCGCGCCGAGCAGCAGACCGCCGGTGAGGACCAGCAGCGCCGCGAGGATCCGGCTGGTCACTGCGGGTCCCCGAGGCGGAAACCGCGCGCGTAGACGGTCACGATCGCCGATGGATCACCGAGCTTGCGGCGCAGCGCCGCGATGTGCACGTCGAGCACCCGCGTCGGCCCGTACCAGCGGGTGTTCCAGACCCGTTCGATGATCTCCTGCCGCGTCACGACCCGGCCCGGGTCGGTCGCGAGGCACTCCAGGATGTCGAACTCGGTCGGCGTGAGAGGGACCTCCGTTCCGTCGCATGTGACCTGGTGCGTACGCGTGTCGATCCGCAGCCGGCCGTGGGCCAGCACCTGCGTGCCGGTGATCCGGCTGCGGCGCAGGACGGCGCGGATCCGGGCGGTCAGCTCCGCGAACCCGAACGGCTTGACGAGGTAGTCGTCGGCGCCCGCGTCGAGCGCGGCGACCCGGTCGGGTTCCTCGCCGCGCGCGGTGATCACCAGGATCGCCGCGTCGGACCGCGCCCGCAGTTCGAGGCAGAGCTCGACACCGTCGCCGTCGGGCAGGCCGAGGTCGAGCAGGACGACGTCGTAGTCCTCGGCCGACCGTGCCTCCTCGGCGGTGGCGACGGTCCGGGTCGTGTAGCCCACGCGCGTCAACCCCCGGTCGAGCGAGCCGGCGATCCCGGAATCGTCCTCCACGATCAGTATCCGTGCAGAAGCGCTGGTCACGGTCTTACCGTACGGGCATTCCAGGTATCTGAACGACTTCCGAACATTTCCCTTACCCGCTCCTGGCACCTCCCCCGAGAGGCTGGAGTACCTCGGACCCCCCTCGAGAAGGACACCGATGTTCTCCACCATCTTCGGCCTGCCCGCGCACCCGCTCGTCGTGCACGCGGTGGTCGTCCTCGTGCCGCTGGCCGCCCTGTCGGCGCTCGTCGTCGCCGTGTGGCCGGCGGCGCGGGACAGGTACGCGCCGGCGGCGCTGGTGATCGCGACACTCGCCCTGATCTCGGTCCCGCTGGCCACGCACACCGGTGAACAGCTGGAGCGCCACGTACGGCCCTCGGCCTTCGTGGAACAGCACACGTCGATGGCGGACGGCCTGCTGCCGTTCGCCGGCCTGCTCTGGCTGGGGCTGGCCGTGCTGGTCGCGGCGCGCCGGCTGGGCGCCACCCGCGAGGTGAGCTGGCCGCGGTACCTCGCCGGTGGGGCGGCGGTGGTCGCGGTGGTCGGCGCGGTCGCCAGCGGCGTTCAGGTCGCACGGATCGGCGACAGCGGCGCCCGCGCGGCGTGGCACGGCGTCGCCACTTCATCCGGGCAGGTCTCCGGGCCGCATCACTGACCCGGCGCACATGGGCCCCCGGCCACCGGCCGGAGGCCGGCAAGGGGAGGGATCATGGACCGCTGGGAACGCTCGCGACGCCGCGCGCGTGACGCCGGGCTCGCCGCGGTGACCAGGTGGACGCGGAGGGCGGTCGCCGCCGGTGTCGTGCTGTCCGGCGTGCTGGGGATGGGCCTGGCCCACCTGCTGCCGGGACAGGCGGCCCCGTCCGACGCGCCCTCCCCGGCCGGGACCGGCGACGCCTCCGGGGGACGGGCGTCGGCCTCGCCCCCAGCCGAGGCGGGCCGGCCCCGGCTCACTCCGCCGCACCGTGCTCCCCGCCCCTCGCACCGGCGTCCCCACGCCACCTCCGGCGGGTCGTGATGGAACGCCGGCGGGACTTCCCGATCTGGGGGATGACCGGGTGCCTGGTGGTGACGGACGCGCGGCGCATGAACGCCGCCTGGTGCGCCCTCCAGGACGAGGTCACGGCGATGGGGAAGGCGTGCGATCGGTTCCGGTCGGACTCCGAGCTGTCGCGGGTCAACGGCGCGTGCGGCCGTCCGGTCGAGGTCTCGCCGCTGTTCGCCGAGACCCTCGGCCGCGCGCTGGCGGTCGCCAGGGCGACCGGCGGCCTGGTCGATCCGACGGTGGGCGGTGCGCTGATCTCCGCCGGTTACGACCGCGACCTCGCCGAGGTCCGCGGTGGCGCCTCACGGCCGTACGTCGTGCCGCGACCGGCGGCGGGCTGGCCCGTCGTCGAGCTGCACGACCGGGTCGTGCGGCTTCCGCGCGGGGTCAGCCTCGACCTGGGGGCGACGGCCAAGGCGCTCGCCGTGGACCGGGCGGTCGCGCGGGCCGCGTCCGCCGCCGGATGCGGCGTGC
Organism: Actinoallomurus iriomotensis; assembly: GCF_030269445.1. GTDB lineage: Bacteria > Actinomycetota > Actinomycetes > Streptosporangiales > Streptosporangiaceae > Actinoallomurus > Actinoallomurus iriomotensis. The sequence goes on along the minus strand of NZ_BSTJ01000004.1, from coordinate 657,634 downwards.
TGGTCGGCCTCGGCGGTGACATCGCGGTGAGCGGCCCGGCGCCGTCCGGAGGCTGGCGGATACGCGTGACGGACGACCACGGAGCCGGGCCGGACGAGCCGGGCCAGACCGTCGTGATCACCGATGGCGGCCTCGCGACGTCGTCGCTCACCGTACGTCACTGGCGGCACGGCGACCGGCGGTGGCACCACATCATCGACCCGTCGACCGGCGCGCCGGCCGGCACGTGGTGGCGCACGGTCAGCGTCGCCGCCGGGAGCTGCCTCGACGCCAACGCCGCGTCCACGGCCGCGCTGGTCGAAGGGCGCGGCGCCGACCGCCGGCTCGCCGAGCAGGCACTGCCAGCCCGTCTGGTCCGGCTGGACGGGACGGTGCTCACCGTGGCCGGCTGGCCGTCCGCCGAGGTCACGGTGCCGCGGTGAACGGACTCCTGTGGTACTCCACCCGCGCGACCGGCGAGGTCGCCCTGCTGTTCCTCACCGGCGTGGTCGTCCTCGGGGTGCTGTCGGCGGTGCGGTTCGGGGGACGGCGTGTTCCCCGCTTCGTGATCGCCGGGATGCACCGCAACCTCACCCTCGCCGGCCTGGGCTTCCTGGCCGTGCACGCCGGCACCGCGATCCTCGACTCGTACGCGCCGATCGACCTCGCCGACGCGGTGGTGCCGTTCGCCTCCGCCTACCGTCCGATCTGGCTCGGCCTGGGCACGGTCGCCTTCGACACGCTCCTGATCCTCACCGTGACCAGCCTGCTCCGTACGAGGATCGGCGTGCGCCGGTGGCGGGTCCTGCACTGGTCGGCGTACGCGTGCTGGGTGACCGCGTTCGTCCACGCCCTGGGTACGGGCAGCGACGTCCGCGTCCCGGTCTTCCTCCTGCTCGCCGGGGTGTGCGGTGCCGTCGTGCTCGCGGTGGTGGCGTGGCGGATCGCCGCGCCGGGGCCGCGCCGCCGCGGTCTCCGCGCCGGCGCGGCCCTGACCGCGCTGATCGTGCTGGTGTTCGTCATCGGCTGGAGCGCCGACGGCCCGCTCCGGCCCGGCTGGGCGAAGCGGGCGGGAACCCCCGCGCGAACGCCAGACTCCGCGGGGCGATGACGGCCCCCGCGACGGCTCCGTCCGAGCGGCGTCTGCTGGCCGGGTACCACGCGCTCGGCCGGCCCGCCGGGCTGCGCGACCATCGGGCGCGGTACGGCGCCCTGCCGTCCCTGGGCCCGGAGCCGGGGGAGCGAGCCGGGACACGGCTGATCGGTCTTCTCGACGAGGCCGGGCTGACCGGGCGTGGGGGAGGCGCGTTCCCCACCGGGCGCAAGCTGCGCTCGGTGGCCGAGTCGGGACGCTCCCCGGTCGTGGTGGTCAACGCGGCCGAGGGAGAGCCTTTGAGCGGCAAGGACCGGCTGCTGCTCGCGGTGGCGCCGCACCTCGTGCTGGACGGAGCCGTCCTCGCCGCGTCGGCACTGCGGGCCCGGCGGATCGCGGTGTGCGTGCACTCGGCCGAGTCGGCCGCGCAGGTGGAGAGCGCCCTGGCCGAGCGCGGGCCCGTACGGTCCGTGGCCGTGCGGGTGGTGCGAGTGCCGGGGCGGTACGTCGCGAGCGAGGAGACGGCGCTGGTGAACCACCTGAGCGGCCGCGAGGCCAAGCCGGCGTTCACCCCGCCCCGCCCGTTCGAGCGAGGGGTCGGCGGACGCCCCACGCTGGTCGCCAACGCGGAGACCTACGCCCACATCGCCCTCATCGCCCGTTACGGGCCCCGCTGGTTCCGGGCCTGTGGCACGCCGGACGCGCCCGGCACCGCGCTGTTCACCGTGTCGGGCGCCGTGCTGCGCCCCGGCGTGATCGAGGCGCCGCTGGGCACGAGCGTGGCCGGCCTGCTGCGCATGGCCGGCGGCCCCGCCGAGCAGCTGCAGGCGATCCTGACCGGAGGGTACGGGGGAGCGTGGCTGCCGATCCGGCGGGCGCGCACGCCCGCGACCCCCGCGGCGTTCGCGGCGGCCGGAGCGGCGCTCGGACCCGGCATCATCGTCGCCCTGCCCGCCCGCGTGTGCGGGGTGGCGGAGTCCGCGCGGATCATGCGATGGCTCGCCGATGAGACGGCCGGCCAGTGCGGGCCCTGCACCTTCGGGCTCCCGGCCATCGCCGAGGACCTCGCGGCCCTCGCCGACGGACGGGCCGGCGAGACGGTGTGGCGACGGCTCCACGGGCGCCTGTCGGCCGTGGCGGGACGAGGCGCGTGCCGCCACCCGGACGGCGCGGTGCGGTTCGCGACCAGCGCTCTGCGGGTCTTCGGACCGCACCTCGCCGCGCATCGGCATCCCGGAAACTGCCCGGCCGCCCAGGGGCCCGGTCTCCTGCCGACAAGAGGGGGACGATGACCGTGCCGTGGCGGCTGCGTCTCAACCCGATCCTGTGCACCGGGCACGCCCTGTGCGCCGAACTGCTGCCCGAGGTGATCGTCCTGGACGAGTGGGGCTACCCGATCCTGAGCCCCGTGCCGGACGAACTGCTGTCCCTGGCCCGCCGTGCCGTCGCCGACTGCCCGACGCTGGCACTGGCGATCGAGCCCGCGCCCTGACCGGACGTCGCGCTCACGGTGTCGTGGCCGTGGCCGTGCCCATGGCCGTCGGAGTGCCGTTGACCACGACGCGGCGGGCCGTGACGCCGGTGGTGTTCTGCACGAGCGGCTGGTTCGCGGCCTGGTCGAACCTCAGGTTCGTCAGGCGTACGTCGTGCACGGGCGCGGTCTCGACGCCGCGGATCCGGATGGGGTGGTCGCACTGCCCGGTGACCGACCAGTTCTTCGCCGACAGCCGCGACACGTCCGGGTACAGGTCGCCGCCCGCACCGCCCTGGTAGGTGAAGGTGACCTCGAACGGCACGTACGTCCAGGCCGGGCACGAGACGTCCGAGACGCTGATGTCCCGGATGTACCCGCCGCGTGTCGAGGTCGACTTGACCGACAGGATCCACTGGACGCTCGCCTCGTCCAGGGACGGGTCGAGGGGAATCCGGAGCCGGCGGGCCACCACGTCGGACACGCCGGCGCTCATCTCGCTGCCGATCGCCACCGCGCCACCGCCGCTGCGGAACACGCAGTCCTCGATGAGGATGTTCTTCGACGGCACGCCGACCCGGCGGCCGTCCTGGTCGCGGCCGGACTTGATCGCGATGCAGTCGTCGTGGGTGGCGAACGTCGTCCCGCGGATGACCACGTCCTGGCAGGAGTCGGGGTCGCAGCCGTCGCCGTTCGGCCCGAGGCTGTCGATCGAGACGTCGCGGATCGTGACGTTCTTGCACAGCACCGGATGGATGTTCCACATCGGGGACCGGCGCAGGGTGACGCCCTCGATGAGGACGTTCTGGCACGAGTGCGGCTGGATGAAGCTCGGGCGCAGGTAGTGGCCGTCGCCGAACACCCGCTGGTCGAGCGGCGTGCCGTCCTCGCCCATCTTCTCCAGCGCGGCCCAGTCCGCCCGCTGGTTGGGCATCCCGGACTTCCAGCCGTACTGCCCGGAGCCGATCCAGAACCACCAGTGCGCGTTGTCGCCCTGCGCGTCGAGGACGCCCCGGCCGGTCACCGCGATGTCCCGCTGGCGGTAGGCGTAGATCAGCGGGGAGTAGTTGTAGACCTCGACGCCCTGCCAGCGCGTGAGCACGACCGGGAGGTAGTCGGCGGGGTCGGTGCTGAAGAGCAGCGTCGCCCCCTCCTCCACGTGGAGGTCGACCCGGCTCAGCAGATGGATGGGGCCGGTGGCCCAGCGGCCGGGCGGGACGAGCACGTGGCCGCCGCCGGCGGCGTGGCAGGCGCGGACGGCCGCGTCGATCGCGCGCGTGCAGTCGGTGGTGCCGTCGCCGACCGCGCCGTAGGAGTCGATCCGGAACCAGGCGTCGGGAAAGCGCGGAGGGCGTACCCGCGCCACGATCGCCGCGGCGTCGTCGGCCTGCGCGGCGGCGCTCGGCAGGGTGCCCAGCAGCGGCAGCCCGCCTGCCATCAGCGCGCCCATCCGGAGTACGTCTCGTCTTACGGGTCGGGCCATGGAGGGCTCCTCGCGGGAGAGGGCAGGAGGGGGTTCCTGCGGTGAGTCGGGGTGGTGTCAGGTACGGGTGGACTCGCCTCGCACGTGTTTCGCGAACAGGCGCCCGGCCTCATCCGGGTCGCCGCCGGCCAGGGCGGCCACGAGAGTCGCGTGATTTTCGGCCATGGCCACCCAGTCACCCGCGTACAGCGGGTTCCCGAGCACGTGCAGGCCCCAGAGGCTGGGTTCGATCATGCGCCAGACGCGGAGCAGGAAGGAGTTGCCGCTGGCCGCGCAGACGTCACGGTGGAACGCCATGTCGGCGTCGCGGAAGCCGCCGATGTCGCCGTGGCCCGCGGCCCGGCGCATCCGCTCGACGTCATCGGTGAGCCGCTGCAGAGCCTGCGGTTCGATGCACATCGTCGCGCTGCGGGCGGCGTGTTCTTCCAGCAGGAGACGGACGTCGCGGACCTCGCGGGCCTGCTCCTCGGAGACCTGCGTGACGTAGTTGCCCCGGTGGGGCAGGTAGCGGACCAGGCCCTCATGCACCAGCCGTTTGATCGCCTCGCGAGCGGGCGCCTGGCTGGTGCCGAGCCGGCGGGCGATCTCCGACTCGCTGAGGCGCTGGCCCGCCGTGAGCCGCCCCTCGACGATCCAGCGGCGGAGCATCTCGTACACGCGGTCGGACAGCAGCTCGCGCGGGAGCAGGTCGTCGGTGCCGGGAACGGCCTGCGGCTGGGGTGATCCGACCGGCACCGCCGGCGGCCCGGCCTCCTGCACGTCGCGGTAGATGCGGGAGACCGTCGACTGGGACAGGCCGAGGCTGCGGGCGAGCGTATGGGTGGAGGGCACGGTGCCGCCGCGTTCGGCCTCGCTGAGCGCGGCGGCGATGAGGCGCTCGGCCTCCTCGCGTTCGACGCTGCGCGGGCGGCCCGGCCGCGGTGCGTCGGCCAGTCCGTCGAGGCCGTGCTCGGTGTACCGGCTCCGCCACTTGCCGACGGTCGCGGGGCTGACGCCCAGCCGGGTGGCGACGTCCTTGTTGGACAGGCCCTCGGCCAGCGTGAGGACGATCCGGCTACGCAGGCTCAGGGCTCCGTCATCCTGCGCGGCCCACGCCAGCAGCGTCGAGCGGTCCGCGTCACTCAGGGCGAAGGAGGGGTTGGACGTGGTCGTCATCGGATCAGAGTACTCCGCGGATGCATGGACTTATGACTCATTTCGAGTACGAAATGCACTGTACCTCGGTTTGTTACACCAAGGTAACCCTTGACACCGCGCCTCGCCCCCATTTATTAATGCATCGTTACTCGATGATTGACCCATTAGAACGTTGAAGGCCGGGGGGCTCAACGGGGAGGAGGCGTGATGCGCGCACAACACCTGAGCCGGGCTGCCGTCGGAACCGTGCTGGCCCTCGCACTGGCCGCCTGTGGCGGCGGGGGAGGCTTCTCTGGCAAGAGTTCGTCGGACGGCGGTGACAAGGGCACGGTTCGCATGCTCGTCAACATCACCCCGAACCTCACCCAGAGTTACTGGGAGGGGCTCGTCAAGCCGTTCGAGCAGGCGAATCCGGGTGTGGACGTGAAGATCGAGGCGCCGACCGGCAAGACGGTGGCGGACACGCTGCCACAGCAGCTGGCGGCGGGCAATGCTCCGGACGTGGTCGAGACCCTGATGGCGGACCGCACGCTCGCGCCGCAGATGCTCGACCTGACCGACCAGTCGTGGACGAAGGGCACGCCGCTGGTCCAGGAGGCCGCTCTCGGCGGCAGGATCTACACGGTCGGCGTCGGTGAGCAGGCCCAGTCGCTGATCTTCTACAACAAGACCGCCTTCACCAAGGCCGGGATCGCGCAGCCGCCCACGACGCTGGACGAGCTGACCCAGGACATGGGCAAGCTCAAGAGCGCCGGCTACCTTCCACTGCAGACCGCGGGCGACTTCGTCACCGGCCTGCAGATGCTCCAGCTCGCGGACCCCTCGCTCGCCCAGAGCCACCCGCAGTGGTATCAGGACATCCGGGCCAAGCGCCTCAAGGTCGGCGACTCGATGCTGCCCTACCTCAAGCTCTACAAGAGCTGGCTGGACAAGGGCTACCTCGACAAGAACGCGATGGGCCTGAAGTACCCGGACTCCCAGACCAGGTTCTTCTCCGGCAAGTCCGCGATGTACGTCATGGGCAGCTGGTTCACCGCGTCGGAGGCGACGGCCAAGAAGGACTTCGAGGTCGGCGTCTTCCCGGCACCGGTCCAGGCGGGGCAGAAGAGCCCCGGCCCGCAGGGCGCCACCATGGCCGCGCCGTACATGGTCCTGAAGTCGACCAAGCACCGCGCGCTGGCGCTCAAGCTCGTCCAGTGGCTCGTCACCGACAAAGCCGCGGTGACCAGCCAGCTCCAGCAGGACGGCAACTTCCGCAAGGGCTACGACCGGAAGTTCACCCCGCTCGAACAGCAGGTGCAGCAGATCCTCGACGCCGCGCCCTCCGGCGTGCCGCAGGGTGAGGGCTACGGCGACTACACCCTGCCGAGCGGCTTCAACGACGCGTGGAACACCCAGGTGCAGGGCCTCTACGTCGGCCGCTCACCCGAGAAGGTCGCCTCCGCCGTCGACGAGTGGGTCAGCGCGCACTCATGAATTTCGTGAAGCGGACCAAGCGGGCGGGTGACGGTGCCGCCACCCTGCTCATGGTCGTCCCGGCGACCGTGGTCTTCGTGGTCATGCTCGTCGTCCCGGTCGGTCTGGCGTTCTACCTGAGCCTGACCGACTGGGACGGCTACAGCGCCCAGCCGAAGATCATCGGTGGGTCCAACTACACGCACCTGTTCTCGGACCCGGTGATGCGGCACGCCGCGTTCGTCACGCTGCTCGTCGCGGTCGCCGGCACGGCCGGGATGAACCTCCTCGGGCTCGGCTTCGCCCTCCTGGTGAACGGCACGTCACGGATCAACCGGTTCCTGCGCGTGGTGCTGTTCTACCCGCACGTGCTCAGCGCGCTGGTCGTGGGCTTCCTGTGGAGCGCCATCCTCGGCACCACCGGGGCGGTGAACAGCCTGCTCACCGCGCACGGCGGGAGCGTCCTGCCGTTCCTGTCCGATCCCACCTGGGCCCTGATCACGATGATCGCGGTCCTGGTCTGGGCGGGCTTCGGGGTGAACGTCGTGCTCTACCTGGCGGGGCTGCAGGCGGTTCCGCGCTCGCTCGTGGAGGCCGCGCGGATCGACGGCGCCACGCGGTGGCAGGTGTTCCGCCACGTGACGCTGCCGGCGCTCGGGCCGGTCGTGACGGTCAACATCGTCCTGTCGCTGGTGACCCTGCTGAAGACGTACGACCTGGTGGTCTCGCTGACGGCCGGCGGACCGGCCGGGCAGACCCAGACGGTCGCCTACCTCATCCTGTGGAACTCCTTCCATGACAACCGGCTCGGGTTCGGCTCGGCGCAGTCCGTGGTGCTCATGATCGTCACCGGGATCCTCGCCCTGGTCGTCACCCGCATGCGCCGTCGCGGCGAAATGGCGGTCTATTCATGAGCGAGCTGACGGTGACGGAAAGTCGTGCGGAGGAGGGAACGGCCGTCTCGGAGGCGGCCGCTCCCGAGCGGCGGAGCGTCCGGCGGCGCAGCGGACTGCCGCGGGCGGTGTTCCTGGGCCTGGTCGCGATCTTCATGCTGACCCCGCTGTACGTCCTGGTGGTCAACGCGTTCAAGCCGCAGGAAGAGATCCTCGCCAACCCGTTCGGCCTGCCGGTGGGCGCCCTCACCACCCGCTACCTCTCCCACGCGCTGCACAACCCGCAGTTCAACATCGTGCGCGGGTACGCCGTGACCATCCTGTTCGTGGTGGCGGTCAACGTGCTGTCCGTGGCGCTGGCCGGGCCCGTCGCGTACGTCATCGCCCGCAGTTCCCGCCGCCGCTACCGGCTGCTGCTGCTGACCTTCCTGGCCGGCACGTTCATCCCGGGCCAGGTGCTGGTCATCCCGGTCGTGTACGTGCTCAAGACGCTGGGGCTGATGGGCACGATCCGCGGCTTCGTGCTCTTCGAGACCGCGCTCACGCTGCCCTTCTCGGTCTTCCTGTACGCCGGCTACATCGGCACGATCCCGCCGACGCTGGACCAGGCCGCGGCGGTCGACGGCGCCGGGCGGCTGCGGACCTTCTGGAAGATCATCTTCCCGCTCATGCGGCCCGTGGTCGCCACGATGGTCATCCTCAACACCTTCTCGGTGTGGAACGACTTCGTGAACCCGCAGATCATCCTCGGGCCGGGCAGCGGCCTGTACACGGTCACGACGGGCGTCTACGCGGCGGTCAGCCAGTACTCCACCGACTACTCGGTGGTCTTCCCGACGCTGCTGCTGGCGATCGCCCCGCTCCTCGTCTTCTTCGTGGTCATGCAGCGGCACATCATCAGCGGCCTGACGGCCGGCGCGACGAAGGGCTGACCCGTGTCTCAAGATGTCCCGCGTGTAGTGGCGAGTGTGCCCGCCGGGGCGCCGCCGGCCTGGGCGGTGCTGGAGCGCCGGCTGTTCGACGTGCTCGACGAGGCCTGGCGCGCGTTCGCCGCGCACTACTGCCTGCCCGACGGCGCGCTGCGGTACAACGGCGAGATCGCGAGCCGCGACGGCGCCGACGACTTCTACGAGGCGTTCTTCAACTGGCCGGTCCTGTACCAGCTCGGTGGCGCCGACGACCTGCTGGACGCCTGCAAGCACCACTGGGAGGGGGTGACGGCCCAGCTCACCGGATTCGGCTACCTGGTGGACGAGTTCGAGCGCGGCTACGACTGGTTCCATCAGGGCGAGTCCCTGCTGCTGTTCTACGGGATCTGCGCCGCCGACCCCCGCGACGAGAAGTTCGCCGCCCGCGCGCACCGCTTCGCCGAGCTGTACCTGCCGGACTCGCCGACCGGCAACTACGACCCGGAGCACGACATCATCCGCGCGCCGCACAACGGCGGCGGCGGGCCGCGCTACGGCGTCAACGAGGAGTGGGCGTCGTCGTACCGCCCGGACCAGCCGTCGATGCGGCCCTTCGGGCTGCCGCTGCGCGACCTGCCCGGCATCGAGAAGTGGGACGACCTGGCCGACCCGGCGAAGGCCGCCCGCATGGGCGCCGCCATGAACGAGCGGATCGGCCGCGGCGACGTCGCGGTGAACCTGGCCGCCACGAGCCTGGCCACCAACGCCTGGCTGTACGGCCACGAGGACCGGTTCCGCGACTGGGCGCTGCGCTACATGGGCGCGTGGGAGCGCCGGGCCGCCGAGCTGGGCGGGATACTCCCGGACAACGTGGGCCCGTCCGGCCGGGTGGGCGAGCTGCACGGCGGACACTGGTACGGCGGCAACTACGGCTGGCAGTGGCCGCACGGCATCTACAGCGTCGGCGCGGCGGCGGCCGTCGCCGCGGTCAACTCCGTCATCCTCACCGGCGGCACGGACCACCTGGACCTCGGCCGCGGCCCGATCGACCTGGTCCTGGGCGAGAGCCGGCGCGGTTCGGTCAGCGGGACCGACATGAGCATCAGCGACCGGTGGTACGCCGAGCTCGGCGAGGACGCCGCCCGCGAGACCCTGCTCGTGCCGAACCGGCACGACGACGGCGGCTGGTTCGACTTCCAGCCTCCGCAGCTCGGCCTGCCGGTATGGCTGTGGCACGCGGGCATGGCCGAGCCGGACCGCGACCGTCTCGACCGGCTGCGGCGGGAGTCCGGCTACGACTGGCGGGTGGTGCGCGCCTTCCGTAACAAGGAGGAGGCCGGTCACGAGGCGCCGTGGCTGGAGTTCCTGCGCGGCGACAACCCCGGCTTCCCCGAGGCCATGCTCGCCACGGCGCTCGGGCAGGTGCAGCGGCGGATGGCGCTGATCGACGTGGACGAGGTCGACCCCGGCGAGATCCACGTCCACCACTGGCAGCGGCTCAACCCGGTGCTCACCGAGGCGCTGCTCCAGCTCACCACCGGCACGCCGCAGGTCCTCTACAACGGCGGCCTGCTGCCGGCGCGGCTGGCCTACTTCGACGCCGACCGCCGCCGGCCGGGCCTGCCGCCGGACGTGGCGGCGCTCGTCGACGAGGTCGGCCCCGACCGTACCGGCGTCGAGCTCGTGCACACCGGACTGACCGGCACCCGCCGTGTGGTCGTGCAGGCCGGCGCGTTCGGCGAGCACCGGATCACGCGCGCGGTGGTCACCGCCGCGGAGACGGCCTACCCCGGCGACCTGACCTCGTACGTCGCGCCGGACGCGGCCGTCGTCAGCCGGGAGGTCGTGGTCGGCGGATCGCGGATCGAGGTCGTCCTGCCGCCGGGCCGCCGGATCCGGCTCGACCTGCACCTGGCCCCGCGGGCCGTCCGGCCCGCCCATCAGCACGCCGGGACCATCCCGGCGGACGCATGACCATGAAGGAGTCGTCAGTGGAAGACAGCGGCCGAAGTGCCGACGAGGATTCGGTGTGGGACCTGCCCGTACGGGGCGATGCTCCGGAGCCGGCCGACCCCGACCTCGTGCGACGGCTCTCCGCGGTCAGCGCCGCGACGGCCTGCGCCAAGCTGCACGCGCAGGGAATACGCCGGACGTTCGTCGCCGGACCGCGGCCGCTGGAGCCGGGGCAGAAGGTCGCCGGGCGGGCGCTGACCCTGCAGTTCATGCCGCAGCGGGAGGACATCGCCTCCGGTCTCGGCCAGGAGTACATCGAACGGCACACCGCGCTGTGGGCGGTGCTGGAGACCGTCCAGCCCGGTGACGTGCTCGTCGTGCAGGCCTACGGCAGCGCCTACACCGGCTGCTTCGGCGACATGCTGGTCCGCTACTTCAAGCAGAAGGGCGGCGCGGGCATCGTCGTCGACGGCTGCATCCGGGACGCGCCGCGCGTGCGCCAGCTCGGCGTGCCCATCTGGACGACCGGCGTCACCCCGCACTACGCGTCCCAGTCCGAGCTGTTCCCGTGGGCGTACGACGTGCCGATCGCGTGCGGCGGCGTGCTGACGCTGCCCGGCGACCTGGTGGTGGCCGACGACGACGGCGCCGTCATCGTGCCGCGCCGCCGTGCCCGCGAGGTCATCGAGTCGGCCGGCGAGCACGAGGAGTGGGAGAAGTTCAGCCGGTCCCGCATCGAGGACGGCGGCGCGCTCGTCGACTACTACCCGCTCACGCAGGAGACCCGCGCCGAGTACGAACGCTGGCGCGCCGACCGGCACTGACCGCAGGACATCGGGGGGCCCGTTCACCTGTGATCCCGAGGAGGGCTCATTGTTCCGCAGATCCCGTAAGAGATTTCTGCGCGGCGCCGTGTGCGCGGCCGCCGCGCTCGCGTGCCTGACCGTACCGGCGGCCGCCACCGCCGGTGCCGCCGACGCCGGTCAGAGCACCTGCACCCCGAAGCGCTTCTTCGTCTCCACGCAGGGAGATGACGGCGCGAACGGCACGATCGGCAAGCCGTGGAAGACCGTCGAGCACGCGCGTGACGTCATTCGTCAGCGTGGGCTGAACAAGAACATGTCCTGCGACATCCAGGTCGAGCTGCGGGCCGGGGACTACCCGGTGGCGAAGACCATCCAGTTCAACGAGGCCGACTCCGGCAGCAACGGTCACTCGGTCGTCTACCAGAGCTATGACGGCCCGGGGAAGGCGCGCTTCCTCGGCGCCCGGCAGATCACCGGCTGGCAGAAGTACAAGGGCAACATCTACAAGACCCAGGTCGACAAGAACCAGCCCTTCTACACGCTGTACGACAACGGTCAGCGGGCGACGACGGCGCGTACGCCGAACCGCACGTCCACCGAGACGCTCGGCCCGTACTTCCAGGCCGTGGAGAGCTCCGACGACGCGCTGACCAACTCCCAGCAGTGGATGGCCTACAAGGACGGCGACCTGGACCAGAACTGGGACCTGCACGACGCGCAGGTCGTGGTCTGGTCCGGCGGCCACTGGAGCTGGTTCACCGACACCGACCCGATCCTCAACGTCAACTGGACGAAGAAGTTCATCAGTCTTCGCTACCCGACGAGGTTCTCGCTGTACTCCCACGTCGGGTCCAGGTACTTCCTCCAGAACTCCCTCGACTTCCTCGACGAGGCCGGGGAGTACTACCTCGACCACGCCACCGGTGAGCTCTACTACTGGCCGCGCAGCGGCTCGATCGACAACTCGCAGGTCTGGGCGCCGACCGTGCAGACGGTGTTCTCGGTCGCGGGCAGTTCGCCGAACGCCAAGGTGCACGACCTGTCGCTCGACGGGCTGACCGTGCAGTACACCGACTTCACCGACTGGTACCGCTACGGCTGGAACGGCGTCGGCGACTCGGGCGTGATCCACAAGTACCCCGACTACGACCGCCAGATCGAGATGACGCGCAACCGGTACGGGGCCGTCACGCTGACCAACACGACACACGTCGCCCTGCGGCGCATGCACTTCGCCGACACCGGCTGGACCGGCGTGTTCATGCTGTTCGCCAACGACCACGACACGATCTCCGACAGCCTCTTCGAGCGTCTCGGCGGCGACGGCGTCAAGCTCGAGGGCGGCTACCCCGGTGAGGGGAACCTCTCGCACGACAACGTCCTGACCGACAACTTCATCAACTGGGTCGGCGAACTGGTGCCCGGCGACGCCTCCGGCTACGAGGTCGTCGACAGCGGCCACAACGAGCTGAGCAACAGCGTCATCCAGCACAGCGCCCGGTACGCCGTGAGCGTCAAGGCGATCACCACGGTGGCCAACGCGGACAACTACGCCGGCGGCAACGTGCTGAAGTACCTGAAGATCGCGCACGCCGGCCAGGACAGCGGCGACATGGGCGCGATCGACTCCTACGGCGTGCAGAACTTCGAGCCGCACACCATCGAGAGCCAGATGTCGCAGATCACCGTCGACGACGTCAACGCCGACCCGTCGATGCCGGACGTCGTGCCGAGCGGCATCCACATGGACGCCGGCGGCTGCGGCTGGAACTTCAGCAACATCAAGGTCACCAACGCCCAGTACAAGGCGCCCTTCCACGGCGACACGCACTGCAACACGTTCGAGAACGACAGCTGGAACGACGGGTTCGACGAGTCCAAGCTGGAGCTCGACAAGATCGGGGTCACCCCGAACTTCCCGTATCCGCTCCCGGAGAACACCCCGGCCCACTGAGCCGCCGACGCGCCGGGGCGGGCCCGTACGGGGCCCGCCCCGCGCCAGGACGTCGAGGAGCGACGTTGATCTCGAAGAAAAGAACGCGCCGGTTCGGCATGGCCACGGGCGTGGTGTTCACGGCGCTCGCCACCGGTCTGGCCGGTGCGCCGGCCCACGCCGCCGGCGGGCGCGCGAACGAGGTGTCCACCTGGGCCGCCGCCGACGACACCACCGGCGGCACCCTCACCGAGATGACCGTGCGGAACCCCGTGCACATCAGCCGCGGCGGCACCGGCCTGCGGATCCGGCTGTCGAACGTCATGGGCGACCAGCCGGTGACGTTCGGCGCCGCGTACGTCGGCCGCCGGCGGTCGGGGCCGGAACTCGTGCCCGGGTCCAACCGCCGCCTGAGCTTCGGCGGGCGGTCGTCGGTGACGGTCCCGGCGGGCGCCGTAGCGTTCAGCGACCCGCTTCCGGGCCGGGTGCCGGACGGGAGCGACCTGGAGGTGAGCCTGTACCTCCAGGGCACCAGCGGGAAGCTGACCGCGCACAACCGCACCATGCAGTACACCTACAAGTCCACGACGGGCGACCACGCCGCCGAGGAGTCGGGCACGTCGTTCCCGACGCAGTCGGCCGTGTGGTTCTGGCTGGACGCCGTCGTCGTGACCGCGCCGAGGACCGTCTCGACGGTCGCCGCCCTCGGTGACTCGATCACCTCGGGCGTCGGCTCCACCCAGAACGCGAACCACCGGTGGCCCGACCTCCTCGCCGACCGGATGCGCGCGCTGTCGCCCGCGCGGCGGCTCGCCGTGACCAACGAGGGGATCTCGGCCAACCAGGTCCTCAAGGACGGTGTCGGCCGCAGCGGGCGGACGAGGCTGGTCCAGGACGTCCTGACCAAGCCCGGCGTACGGACCGTGATCCTCTTCGAGGGGGTCAACGACATAGGCACGGGCGGAGCCTCGGCGGACGCGCTGATCGCCGGCTACCGGGACATGGTCGCGAAGGCCCATGCCGCGGGCCGCTGCCTCATCGGCGCGACCATCACGCCGTTCGGCGGGTCGGTCTACGAGGGCGACCGTAACGAGGCCGTCCGCCAGGAGGTGAACGCGTTCATCCGCACGAGCGGAGTGTTCGACGGGGTGGTCGACTACGACCGGGCGACCCGCGACCCGGACGACCCGACGCGGCTGCTTCCCGCGGACGACTCGGGCGACCACCTGCACCTCAGCGACGCCGGATACCAGGCCATCGCCGACTCGGTCGACCTGGGCCTGCTGCGCTGCGACCGGCACGGGACGGACGGAGAGTAGGTGACCGACAGCGACGCGGGCCTCGGCGCGTTCGGCGATCTCGCCGAGGCCGCGGCCGTCCTCGCCCCGCCGGGCGACGGCCGCCTCGACATGGCCGCGGCGCGCCGGATCGTCGGCGCCGACCGCGACGAGGCCCCGATCGCGCCAAGAGTGGAACGCCGCTGGTCCAGGGACGGGATCGACGGCGAAGAGGTGTCCTGGTCGGCCGGGTACGGCCCGCGGACGCACGCGTGGCTGCTGCGCCCGTCCGGGGCGCGCGGGCCGCTGCCGGGCGTCCTCGCGCTGCACGGCCACGACGCCTTCAAGTACCACGGCAAGGAGAAGATCGCGGACGGCCCGGACGGCGAGGTCCCCGGTGTCGCGGGCCTGCGGCGGGAGTTCTACGGCGGCCGTCCGTTCGCCGACGCCGTCGCCCGCGCCGGCTTCACGGTCCTGGTCCCCGACGTCTTCCTGTGGGGGAGCCGCCGGTTCCCCGCCGAGCACATGATCGACCCCGCACCGGACGGTGAGTGGATCGCGGCCGAGCCCGCCGACGGCGATCCGGCGGATCTTCGCTCGTACAACCGCCTCGCCGCGCGGCACGAGCACGTGGTCGCCAAGCACTGCGCGGTGCTCGGCCTGAGCCTGGCCGGCGTCGCCGTGTACGAGGACCGGATCGCCGCCGCGTATCTCCTGGCCCGGCCGGACGTCGGCGACGGGCCGATCGGCTGCGTCGGCTTCTCCGGCGGAGGGTGCCGGTCGGCGCTGCTCCAGGCGACGAGCCCGCACGTGGGCGCGGCGGTCGTGACCGGGATGATGAGCACGCACGGAGCGCTGCTCGACCGGCACGTCGCCGGGCACACCTGGATGTTCTTCCCGCCGGACCTGCGGCGGGCCGGCGACTGGCCCGACCTGGCCGCCGCCCGCGCGCCGTCCCCGCTGCTGGTGCAGTACCTGCGCGACGACCGGTTGTTCCCCCTCGCGGGGATGGAGGCCGCCCACCGGCGGCTCGCCGGGCACTACCGCCGGGCGGGCGCGGCCGAGGCGTACGTGGGCGAGTTCGTGCCGGGCCCGCACCGGTTCGACCGCGCCCTGCAGGAGTCCGCGATCGACCACCTACGCCGGTGGCTGACCGGATGACCGCCGAACTGCGCGGCATGACCTGGGATCATCCGCGAGGGTACGCGCCGCTGGACACGCTGGCGCGCCTGGACGACCGGTCGGGCCCGCGCGGCCCGTACCCCTACGAGCCCGTACGCCACCCGCTGCGCTGGGACCGCCGCCCGATCGAGGACCTCGAGTCGGGTTCCCTGGCGGCCCTCACGCCCGGCCACGACGTCCTCGTCGTCGATCACGCGGTCCTCGGCACGGCCGTCGCCGACGGCTGCCTGCTGCCCCTGGACGAGATGTTCGACGAGGCGGAGCTGGCCGCGTGGCGGGACGGCTCGGTCGGCGCCTCCTACGACAGCCACGTGATCGACGGCCGCCCGTGGGCGTTGCCGGTCGACGCCGCGGCCCAGGTCGCCGCCGCCCGGCGGGACCTCGCGGCCGCGCTGCCCGGCACCTGGGCGGAGGTGCGGGAACTGGCCCGCTCGTACCCGGTGACCCTGTGCCTCGGCGGGCCCCACGCCTTCCTGACCTTCTGCGCGCTCTGCGTGGCCCAGGGCGCCCCGCCCTGCCGGTACGAGGGCACCGTCGTCCCGCCGGACGCGGGCGAGGCCGCGCTGGACACCATGGCCGAACTGGTCTCGCGCTGCGGCTCCGAGGTCTGGCGGCGCGGTCCGGTCGGCGTCCTGGAGGCGATCGCGGCCGGCGACGGCCCGGCGTACTGCCCGCTCGTCGACGGCTACGTGACCTACGCCGGCGGCCTGCGGTACGCCGACGCGCCGGCGTGGGAGCCGGGCGGGCGGCCGGGCAGCGTCCTCGGCGGCACCGGGCTGGCCGTCTCACGCCCGCGCGCGGCCGACCCCGCGGTGCGCGACGCGATCCGCGACCATCTGCGCCGCCTCTGCTCCCCGGCGGTGCAGCGCGACCTGTACCCGGCCGCCGGCGGGCAGCCGGCGGCCCGCTCCACCTGGACCGACGCCGAGGCGAGCGCGCTGAGCGGCGGGTTCTACCGCGCCACCCTCGCCACCGTCGAGGCGGCCTGGGTGCGGCCGACGGGCGCCGGCTACGTCCCGTTCCAGGACGCCGCGTCGCGCCTGCTCCGCGACGGGATCGCCGGCCGCGTACGGCCCCGAAGCCTTCTTCGTGACCTCGACACTCTCTACCGCTCCTGGAGATGCCCATGACCACCAGTGCCCTTGTTACCGGTGCGGGCGGGGCCCTCGGCCGTGCCACGGCGCTGCGCCTGGCCACCGACGGACACCCGGTGGCCGCCCTCGACGTCGACGAGTCCTCGCTCACCGAGACCGTGCGTCTCATCGAGGGCGCGGGCGGCACCGTCCTGCCGCTGACCGTCGACCTGCGCGACGCGGCGGCGATCGAGACGGCGGTGACGGCGGCCGCCGCCGGGCTCGGCCCGGTGGGGATCCTCGTCAACAACGCGGCCGTCTATCCCAGCCGGCCGTTCCTGGAGGTGCCGCTCGCCGAGTACGACGACGTGCAGGCGGTCAACCAGCGCGCGTACTGGGTCGCCGCCCAGGCCACGGCCCGGCGGATGGCCGAGCGCGGCGGCGGCGCGATCGTCAACATCGCGTCCATCACCATGCACGGCGGGTGGGCGAACCTCGCCGCCTACGTCGCGACCAAGGGCGCGGTGACCGCCCTGACCCGTGCGCTCGCCCGCGAGCTCGGGCCCCACGACATCCGCGTCAACGCGGTCTCGCCGGGCGCCTTCCCGACCGCCGCGGAGGAGATCCACCCGGACCCGGAGGCCTACACCCGGTTCGTGCTGGAACGGCAGGCGCTGCAACGGCGCGGCAGGTCCGAGGAACTCGCGTCCGTCGTGGCCTTCCTGGCCGGCCCGGACGCGTCGTTCGTGACCGGCCAGACGATCGAGGTCAACGGCGGCTGGGTGATGACTTGACGTCCTCCCCTGCCTGAAGGCGGGGGATTCCAACCCGATCGATCACTACACAGAGGAGAGAGCAGGTTGAGGTTCGCGGTTTATGGCCACGCCTCACGGCTGGAGGGCTCCCCGCAGGGGAGGTCGGTCGGGGTCGGTTGGTCGGGGCAGGCACGTCACGGCACGTCCTGCCGCGATGTTCTTGGCCGCGTTCACGTCCGCGTGATCGGTATGCCCGCAAGCGGCTTCGTGCTCCAGCCGGGTCGCCAGCCGGCCCCATCCGGCTGCGTGGATGGAGCGGTTGAGTCCGGCTTTGGCCCGCACGTTCACGCCCGGTGCGGCGATGGTGCCGCGTGCGGAACGGACCATGTCGCCGATTTTCAAATCTTCGAGGCGGATGAGGTCGAAGCGGCGGGCCAGATCGGTGGAGGTCTTCTCCACCCAGTCTTTGCGCCGGTTGGTTTGGCGGGCTTTCAACCGGGCGATCGCGATCTTGGCGCGCTTGCGCCGATTCGACCCCTGTGCGGCGCGTGCCAGCCGGCGTTGCAGCCGCCCCTGGCGTTCGGCCTCGGTCTCGCGCAGGCCGGGCACCGAGGACGGCTCACCGGTGGACAGGGCGGCCGAGACGGCCACGCCACGGTCTACACCGACGACCGCACCGGTCCCCGGCCCGTCGATCGGTGGCGGGATCACCGCGATCTCTCCTGGCCTCGGTCAGCTGCCGACACTGTTCGGCATGCCCCGGCGCACTCACCCGCCCCGGCCGCCAGTGCAGGTGCTGCTCACACGCGAGATTCCACACATATCGGGCGTGCGCGCAGTGCTCCAGCAACGCCGCCTCCTAGGCGGGCGCGGGCTGAAGCCGAAATCGCATGCCACGACGCTAACCACCACCACCGACATTTCGAGGAGGGAGCGGCGTTCCCTCCCCGGCCGCAAGGCCGGGGTATTCACGCCGCGCAGCCGATGAACCTGTACGGAAAAGAGACCGGGCGGCGGGAGCTCGCCGCGCGGGCCGGTGACGTGGCGGCGGCCGGTGGTGTCCGGCTGGTGACGCTCGGGGACGGCCTGGAGCGCGGGATCCGGACGCTGGAGTTCCGCACCGGCAGCGGGCTGGCGTTCGACGTGCTCGTGGACCGGTGCATGGACATCGGCGCGGCCGAGCACGCCGGACGGGCGTTCGGCTGGCGGTCACGGACCGGCTTCCGTCACCCCGGCCTGCACGAGAACGCGGACGAGGACGGGCTGTCCTGGCTCCGCTCGTTCTCCGGCCTGACCGTGACGGGCGGGCTGGACCACACGCTGTTCGGCGGTGAGGTGGGCTCGGCGTCGTACCGGTATCCGCCGCGGCCGACGGTACGGCACGGGCTGCACGGCCGGGTCGGCAACATTCCCGCGCGGCTGACCGGCTACGGCGAGCGGTGGGACGGCGACCGCTGCGTGCTGTGGGCCGAGGGCGAGGTGCGGCAGGCCGCGGTGTTCGCCGAGAACCTCCGGCTCACGCGCCGCATCGAGGCCGACCTGGGCGGAGACGAGATCCGGCTGGTCGACACCGTGACTAACCCGGGGTTCGACCCGGTCCCGCACATGTTCCTGTACCACATCAACCTCGGCTGGCCGCTGCTCGACCAGGGCAGCCGGTTCCTCGCGCCGGTGCGCGAGACGGTGTGGCGGTCGGACAGCGTCGCCGAGCAGGGCGTGGACAACCGCGTCCTCCCGGCGCCGCTGCCGGGCTTCGTCGAGCAGGTGTACGAGCACGAACTCGCCTCCGACGAGGAGGGGGTGACCGGTGCCGCCCTCGTCAACGACCGGCTCGGCCTCGCGGTGAGCGTCGAGTGGCGGGCCGCGGAGTTCCCCTGCTTCTTCCAGTGGCTGAACCTGCGCGCGGGCGACTACGCGGTCGGCGTGGAGCCGTCGACGCACCACGTGGCCGGCGACGCGGCGGCCCGCGACGACGGAAGCATGATCTGGCTCGGGCCGGGCGAGTCCCGGACGTACCGGACGAGCTTCCGAGTCCACCAGGGCGCCGAGCAGATCGCCGCCCTCCAGGCCCGTCTCTCCTGAGGTGCCCGGGATGGACGGAACACCGGACCTCCGCCCCGTCGGCCGCGGCGGCCTGACCGTCGGCCGGCTGGGGCTGGGCACCGCGCCGATCGGCGGGCTGTTCGAGGCGGTGGGGGAGGACCAGGCGGCGGCGACCCTCCAGGCCGCCTGGGACGCGGGCGTCCGCTACTTCGACACCGCGCCGCACTACGGGGCCGGGCTGGCCGAACGCCGGCTCGGCGCCTTCCTCACCCCGGCCCGGCGCGCCGAGGCCGTGGTCTCCAGCAAGGTCGGCCGGCTGCTGCGGCCGGACGGGACGCAGGTCCGCGACTACAGCCGCGACGGCGTCTACCGCTCCCTGGCCGGCAGCCTCGAACGGACCGGCCTGGACGCCTTCGACCTCCTGTACATCCACGACCCGGACGACTACTGGGCCGAGGCGGTCGGCGAGGCGTACCCGGCGCTGGAACGGCTCCGTGACGAGGGCGCGGTGAAGGCGATCGGGGTGGGGATGAACCAGACCCACCTGTTGTCGCGCTTCGTGGCCGAGACCGACGTGGACTGCGTCATGGTGGCGGGCCGCTACTCGCTGCTGGACCGTGAGGCGGCCCGTGACCTGCTGCCGCGCTGCCGGGAGCGGGGCGTCGCGGTGATCGTCGCGGGCGTGTTCAACAGCGGGGTGCTGGCCGACCCGCGGCCGGGCGCGCACTTCGACTACGCCCCGGCCGGGGAGGCCGTGCTGGACCGGGCGCGGGCCATGGCCCGCCGATGCGCCGCGTACGGGGTGCCGCTGAGCGCCGCGGCCGTGCGCTACCCGCTCCGGGATCCCGCCGTGACGGGAGTGGTCGTCGGCGCCCGCACCCCCGCGGAGGTGTCCGCGGCGACGACGGCCCCGCCGGTCCCCGAGCCGCTGTGGGCCGAACTCGAGGAGCTCTGACATGCCCCGGATCGACGCCCACCACCACGTGTGGGACCTGGGCCTCCGCGACCAGCCGTGGATCGCGGGGCCGTCGATGACCGCGATCCGCCGCGACTTCACCGTCGACGACCTCCGCCCGGCCGCACGGGCGGCGGGCGTCTCCGGGACGGTCGTGGTGCAGACGGCGAGCGTCGTGGAGGAGACCCTCGAACTCCTCGAACTCGCGCACCGCGAGGACCTCGTCGCGGGCGTCGTGGGCTGGGCCGACCTCACCGCGCCCGGCGTCGCCGACGCCCTCGCGAAGCTGCGAGCCGCCCGCGGCGGCGAGCACCTGGCCGGGCTCCGTCATCCCGCGCACACCGAGGCCGACCCGCTCTGGCTGTGCCGGCCCGACGTACTGCGCGGGCTCACCGCCGTACGCGACGCGGGCCTGGTCTTCGACCTGCTCATCCGGCCGCACCACCTCTCGGCCGCCGTCCGCGCCGCGCGCGCCGTCCCCGGGCTGACGTTCGTGCTGGACCACCTGGCCGTCCCCCGGCCCGCCGACGGCGGGTTCGGTACGTGGGCGGCGGAGGTTCGCGCCCTCGCCGCCGAGCCGGGGACGTTCTGCAAGCTGTCCGGGATGCTGACCGCGGCCCCGCGGGCGGCCTGGACACCGTACGCGGAAGTGGTGCTGGAGGCGTTCGGCCCGCGCCGGGTCATGTTCGGCTCCGACTGGCCCGTCTGCCTGCTCGCCGCCTCGTACGCGGAGGTCGTCGCCGCCGCGGAAGGCCTCACCGGCGATCTGCCGGACGAGGACCGGGAGGCGGTCTTCGGCGGCACCGCCGCCCGCGCGTACCACCTCGCGCCGCCCTGAACCTTCTGTCTCTCGGGGGGTCCACCGCTCGCAGTAACGAAGAAAGGGACCGACATGTCCAAACCATCCCGGCGTGACGTCCTCAAGGCCGCCGGCGTCGGCGCGGCGGTCGCCTCGGCGACCATGGTCGCCGGCGGCGCCCTCGCTGACTCGGCCCTCGCCGGCACCGCCGCCGGCCAGGAGACCAATCCGCTCCGCCTCTGGTACAAGGGCCCCGCGCAGGAATGGCTTCAGGCCCTCCCGGTCGGGAACGGCCGGCTGGGCGCGATGGTCTTCGGCGGGACCGACACCGAACGCCTCCAGCTCAACGAGGACACCATCTGGGCGGGCAGCCCGCACGACTACGACAGCCCCGACGCCCTGGCCGCCCTTCCGCAGATCCGCCAGCTGGTGCTCGACGGCAAGTGGAACCAGGCGCAGAGGCTGGTCGACGCCAAGTTCCTCGGCCGCCCGTCGGAGCAGGCGGCGTACCAGCCCGTCGGAAACCTGAACCTCACCTTCCCCGACACCGGCGAGGTGACCGAGTACCAGCGCGAGCTCGACCTCACCACGGCGATCACGAAGGTCACGTACCTGCGCGGCGGCGTCCGCCACACGCGTGAGGTGTTCGCCAGCACGCCCGACCAGGTCATCGTGATGCGCCTGACCGCCGACAAGCCGGGCTCGATCTCCTTCCAGGCGAACTTCGACAGCCCGCAGCAGACGACCACGTCGGCCTCCGACGGCCACACCATCGCGCTCGACGGTGTCAGCGGCGAGTGGCAGGGCCGGGCCGGCGCCGTACGCTTCCAGGCGCTGGCGCGGGCCACCGCGGACGGCGGGAAGATCCACACCGATCAGGGCAAGCTCATCGTCGAGGAGGCGAACTCCGTCACCCTGGTCATCTCGGTCGGCACCAGCTACCGCAACTATCAGGACGTCGGCGCGGACCCGGCGGCACGGGCGCGCCGGCCGCTCACTCACGCGGTGGCCAAGCCCTACGACCTGCTTCGGCGCACCCACGTCGCGGACCATCACCGGCTGTTCGGCCGTGTCGACATCGACCTGGGCACCTCCGACAACGTGAGCCTGCCCACCGACGAACGGATCCCGCTGTTCGCCTCGGGCGCCGACCCGCAGCTCGCCGCCCTCTACTTCCAGTACGGCCGCTACCTGCTGATCTCCTGCTCGCGCTCGCCGGGTCAACCCGCGAACCTGCAGGGCCTGTGGAACGACAGCATGACCCCGGCCTGGGAGTCCAAGTACACCGTCAACATCAACTTCGAGATGAACTACTGGCCCGCCGGGCCGACGAACCTGGCCGACTGCTGGGAACCCGCGGCGGCCATGGTCCACGAGCTGGCGGAGTCCGGCCGCCGTACCGCGAAGACGCAGTACGGCGCCGACGGCTGGGTGCTCCACCACAACACCGACGGCTGGCGCGGCACGGCGCCGGTCGACTACGCGCAGTACGGCATGTGGCCGAGCGGCGGCGCGTGGCTGTCGGTCGTGCTGTGGGACCGCTACCGGTTCACCGGCGACAAGAACCTGCTGCGGCACGACTACCCGGTGATGAAGGGTGCCGCGCAGTTCTTCCTCGACACGCTGGTGGAGGACCCCGAGCACGGCTGGCTGATCACCAACCCGTCACAGTCGCCCGAGGTCACGCACCACCAGGACGAGGGCGAGAGCGTGAGCATCTGCGCCGGTCCGACGATGGACATGCAGATCCTGCGCGACCTGTTCGACGCCTGCGCCGAGGCGTCGGAGATCCTCGGCCAGGACCGCGACTTCCGCGCGAAGGTGAAGGCGGCCCGCGCGCGGCTCGCGCCCATGCAGATCGGCTACCTGGGCCAGCTGCAGGAGTGGCTGGAGGACTGGCGGGAGGCGGCGCTGGTGCAGAGCCGGCACGTCTCCCACCTGTGGGGCGTGTTCCCCAGCGCGCAGATCGTGCCCCGGCAGACCCCCGATCTGGTCAACGCCGCCAAGCGGAGCCTCGAACTGCGCGGAAACGCCGGCCAGGGATGGTCTCTGGCCTGGAAGATCAACATCTGGGCCCGGCTGGAGGACTCCGCGAAGGCCTACGAGCACCTGTCCAGGCTGCTCACCCCGGCACGGACCGCGCCCAACATGTTCGACCTGCACCCGCCGTTCCAGATCGACGGCAACTTCGGCGGCGTCTCGGGCATCACCGAGATGCTGCTGCACAGCCACGCGGGGGAGTTGTTCCTGCTCCCGACGCTGCCCGCCGACGCGTGGCCGACCGGCCACGTGCGCGGCCTGCGGGCGCGGGGCGGCTTCGAGGTCGGCATCGAGTGGTCGCAGGGACGCCTGACCCAGGCCGACGTCCGCTCCGACCTCGGCGAGCAGGTCCGCATCCGGACCCAGTCGCCGGTGTCGGTGACGGGTGCGCGCGTCGAACGACCCGAGGCCAACGTGGTGGTCTTCGACACCCGGCCGGGTCAGACGTACCGGATCCGGCCGTCCTGACCTCGATGGTGCGGGGATGATCCCGATCGGCTCGGTGTCGCGTGGGGGCGGTACCGAGCCGATCGCCGTCTACCGTGGGCGGAATGGACGACCACCCGACCGTGCGCGCGCTGGGTGCCGCCCTTGAGGCGTGGCGCGGTCTGCTCGACCAGGTCACCCCGGCGGAGCTCGGGCTCCCCACGCCGAACCCCGGCTGGGACGTCGCCCACGTCGTCGACCACGCGATCGCGGTGACCCGTAAGTTCACCGCCTTCGCCCGTGGCACGACCGACCGGCCGCGCACCCGCGCCCTCGTCGCCGCCGATCACCCCGCCGCCTTCGACGCCGCCGCCGACGACGCACGGGCCGCGTGGCGTCACGCCGATCCGCGCCGGAGCTGCCACCTGCCCTTCGGCACGTTCCCCGCCGAGCTGGCGGCCGGCATCAACCTGTTCGACCTGCTCGCCCACGGCTGGGACATCGCCCAGGCCACCGGCGCGACCTTCACCTGTTCGCCCCGGGCGTGGGAGACCGGACTCGACGCCGCCCGGCGCGTCATCGGCGAGCGGCGCGACCCTCGCCACTACGCCCCGGAGGCGCCGGTGGCACCGGGCGCGTCCGCCCGTGTGCGCCTCCTGTGCTTTCTGGGCCGGCCGGCGGACACCGGCCCGCCCGCTACCCGACCGCGGAGGTGATCGGCGCGCCGGTGCGGTCCGCGACCTCTCCGGTGCCGACGCCGGGGGCGGTCTCGACGAGGACGAGGCCCGCCGGCGTGACGTCCAGGACGGCGATGTCGGTGATGATCCGGTGGACGCACTCCCGGCCGGTCAGCGGCAGGTCGCACTCCTTGACGATCTTCGGGCGGCCGTCCTTGGCGTTGTGCGAGGTCAGGACGATCACGCGGCGCGCGCCGTGGACCAGGTCCATCGCGCCGCCCATGCCCTTGACCATCGCGCCGGGGATCATCCAGTTCGCCAGGTCGCCGCGGGCCGACACCTGCATGGCGCCCAGGATCGCGGCGTCGATGTGGCCGCCGCGGATCATCCCGAACGACAGGGACGAGTCGAAGAAGGACGCGCCCGGAAGGACGGTGACCGTCTCCTTGCCCGCGTTGATCAGGTCGGGGTCGACCTCGTCCTCGCGCGGGTAGGGGCCGACGCCGAGGACCCCGTTCTCCGAGTGCAGGACGACCCGCACACCGGGCGGCACGTGTCCCGGCACGAGGGTGGGCAGGCCGATGCCGAGGTTCACGTAGGCGCCGTCGGTCAGTTCGGCGGCGGCGCGGGCCGCCATCTCGTCACGGGTCCAGGCCATCAGGCGCGCACCGTCCTCTTCTCGATCCCCTTGGCGGCCGCCTGCTCGGGTGTCAGGGCCACGACCCGTTGTATGAACACGCCCGGCAGCTGAACCTCCTCAGGGTCGAGGGCGTCCACGAGCTCCTCGACCTCGGCGATCGTGGTGCGGCCGGCCATCGCGGCGAGCGGGTTGAAGTTCCGGGAAGCCTTGGCGAACACCAGGTTGCCGTACGGGTCCCCGCGCAGCGCCCGTACCAGCGCGAAGTCGGTGGTGATGCCGCGCTCCAGCACGTGGTCGACGCCGTCGAAGGCACGGACCTCCTTGGCGGGGGAGGCGACGGCGACGGTGCCGTCCGCCGCGTACCGCCACGGCATGCCGCCCTCGGCGACGGCCGTTCCGACCCCGGCGGGGGTGTAGAAGGCCGGGATCCCGCAGCCGCCGGCGCGCAGCCGCTCGGCCAGGGTCCCCTGCGGAACCAGTTCGACCTCGACCTCACCGCCCAGGTACTTGCGGGCGAACGTCTTGTTCTCGCCGATGTAGGAGCCGGTCACCCGGGCGATCATGCCCGCCTCGAGCAGGAGGCCGAGACCGCCGCCGTCGACCCCGCAGTTGTTCGACACGACGCTCAGCTCGCGGGGCCCGGCCACGCGCACCGCCTCGATGAGGACGTTCGGCACGCCGCTCAGCCCGAACCCGCCGACGGCCAGCGAGGCCCCGTCCCGTACGTCGGCGACCGCCGTCGCGGCGCTCGCCACCACCTTGCCCATGCCCCACCCGCCGTCGTCTGTTCGCCTGGTGAACTTTCCTTCAAAAACGGATCGAGGCAGTCTCCGCCGCCGTCACCTGCGATGTCAACCGGCGGCCGTGCGGACGGCACACTGGTGGCGAGTCCGGCCCCGATGAGAGGAGCGCCGTTGCGAGACGACCGGCCGACCGTGCGGGCACTCACCGGCGAGGACCTCGCCTGGGTGCGGGCGCTGTTCGCCGAACGATGGGGCGGGGTCGTCTCGGTGAGCCGGGGCGTCGCCCACGACACGACCGCGTTGCCCGGCTTCGTCGCCCGCCTCGACGGACGGCGCGCCGGCGTCGCCACCTACCGGATCGCCGGCCGGGAGTGCGAACTCGTCACGCTCGACTCCGTACGGGAGGGCGCCGGCGTGGGCACCGCGCTCATCGACGCGGTGGCCGAGGCGGCACGCGTCGCCGGCGCCGTCCGGCTCTGGCTGGTCACGACCAACGACAACCTTCCGGCGCTGCGCTTCTACCAGCGGTACGGCTTCGACCTCGTCGCCGTGCACCACGACGCGGTCGCCCGGAGCCGGACCCTGAAACCGGCGATCCCCGCGATCGGCCACGACGGCATCCCGATCCGGCACGAGCTCGAACTGGAACTCCCGCTGCGCTCGGCGTGAGCAAGGTCAGCGGTGGTCCGCCAGGGCGTCCTCGACGCGCCGCGCCGCGGTGGACAGCGCGTTGACCCACGCGGGCAGGGCGTCCCGGTCGAACCGCGCGGTCGGCAGCGCGATGGACACCCCGGCCAGCGGGACTCCCTCCGCGTCCTCGACCACCGTGCCGATCGCGGTCAGGCCGGTCTCGGTGAGCTGATCGTTGATCGCGAACCCCCGCTTGCGCACCAGCGCCAGCTCGCGCCGCAGTCGCGGGAGATCGACCTCGCCGGCGTCCTCGTACATCGCGCTCACCTCCTCGGGCGGGAGCGCGGCGAGGATCGCCTTGCCGCCGGAGGTCAGGTGCGCCGGCAGCGACCGCCCGACGCGGTCGCCCACGCGCAGGACGCGCGGAGACTCGACGGTGGCGATGAAG
Organism: Actinoallomurus iriomotensis; assembly: GCF_030269445.1. Lineage (GTDB taxonomy): Bacteria > Actinomycetota > Actinomycetes > Streptosporangiales > Streptosporangiaceae > Actinoallomurus > Actinoallomurus iriomotensis. The sequence goes on along the minus strand of NZ_BSTJ01000004.1, from coordinate 630,835 downwards.
CGCACCTCGGTGCGGGCCGGCACCACGACGTTGGCCGACTCCTGCGTCTGTTCGACGAGCCACTTCAGCGGGGCGTCGCACACCGCGCGCAGCAGGGCGATGGGCGCGCCGGAGATCTCCGCGGGCCGCAGCACCTTCCCCGGCCCGTACCGCCGGTCGGCGCCCTGCTCGGCGAAGTCCCGGTACACCAGCATCGCCAGCAGCCGGTGAGCGGTGGAGACCGCCACGCCCAGCCGTTCGGCCGCGTCGGTCACCCGCAGCGGCCCCTCCTGCTGCAACAGCGCGGCGAGCTGGAGCGCGTGGTCGACCGAGGTGAGCGCGTACGGCGGCTTGTTCCTCATAGCAGAAAAAGCTTATCTGCCATGCGGAATGACCGGCATCCTGGGGTCACCGCCCGAACCGAGGAGGGCCCATGACCGAGCGGAGCGAGGGAATCGAAGACACGGCCCTGTGGTCACTCCCTCCGACGAAGGAGGGCCCATGACCGTTACCGACGGATCGCCGGTGAGCATCGTCGCGACCGACGCCGACGACCAGCCCACGCGGACACCGGAGCTCGAGGCGCTGTACCGGGGCTTCGAGTCCGAGCTGCTCGTCCCGCTGTGGACCGAGATCGGCGATCTCATGCCGCCGTCTCCCCGGTCGAAGGCGCTGCCGCACCTGTGGCGATGGCAGGCGCTGCTGCCGATGGCGGAGCGGGCCGGGGAACTGGTGCCGGTCGGGCGCGGCGGTGAGCGGCGGGCGATCGCGCTGGCCAATCCCGGGCTCGGCGGCCGGCCGTTCGCGACGCCGACGCTGTGGGCGGCGATCCAGTACCTCAACCCCGGGGAGGACGCCCCGGTGCACCGGCACACCCAGAACGCCTTCCGTTTCGTGGTCGAGGGTGAGGGCGTGTGGACGGTGGTGGACGGCGACCCGGTGGCGATGCGGCGCGGCGACTTCCTGCCCCAGGCCGGCTGGCACTGGCACGGGCACCACAACGTCACCGACCGGCCGATGGCCTGGATCGACGGGCTCGACATCCCCTTCCAGCACTTCGCCGAGTCCACGTTCTTCGAGTTCGGGCCCGATGAGGTCGAGACGCGGGAGGCCCCGGAACGGTCGCGGTCGGAGCGGCTGTGGGGTCATCCCGGCCTGCGCCCGCTCACGCACCTGCGGCCGGCGCCCGCCACACCGCTGCTGGCGTACCGGTGGGAGCACACCGACCGCGCGCTGACCGAGCAGCTCGCGCTGGAGGCCGAGGGACACCGGGCCACGGTCGAACCCGGTCACGCCGCCGTCCGCTACACCAACCCCACCACCGGGGACGACGTCATGCCGACGCTGCGCGCCGAGTTCCACCGGCTCGCGCCCGGCACGGAGACCGCCGCCGCCCGGGAGGTCGGCTCCTCGGTGTTCCAGGTCTTCGACGGTACGGGCCGGGTCACCGTGGGGGAGCGCTCGTGGTCCGTCGAGCGCGGCGACCTGTTCGTGGTGCCGTCGTGGCAGCCGCTGACGCTCACCACCGAGAACGGCCTGGACCTGTTCCGCTTCAGCGACACCCCGATCTTCGAGCGGCTGTACCAGCACCGCGCCCAGAACGACCGTCAGGAGAACCCGCGGTGAAGCTCGCGACCGTCCATACGGACGAGGGAACCCGTGCCGCCCGCATCGTCCCCGGCGGGTGCGTCCTGCTGGACGATCCCGACGTCGGCGCGCTCCTGGCGCGCGAGGACGGGGCGGCGTCCGCCGACGGGGAGGTCCGCCCGCTGGACGAGGGCTCCCTCGCGCCCGTGGTGCCGCGTCCGGGTAAGGTCCTGTGCGTCGGGCTCAACTACCGCAACCACATCCTGGAGATGGGCCGGGACCTCCCCGAGTACCCGACGTTGTTCGCCAAGTTCGCCGACGCCCTCATCGGCGCGCGGGACGACATCCGGCTGGCGCCGGAGTCGTCGGCCGTCGACTGGGAGGCAGAGCTCACCGTGGTGATCGGCCGTACGGTCCGGCGGGCGTCCGAGGACGAGGCGGCCCGGGCCATCGCCGGGTTCACCGTCATGAACGACGTCACGATGCGGGACTGGCAGTTCCGTACCAAGGAGTGGCTGCAGGGCAAGACGTTCGAGGGCACGACGCCGCTGGGCCCCGTCCTGGTCACGCCGGACGAGCTGCCCGGCGGTGTGCGTGCCGCCCTCGCGCTCACCTGCCGGGTCGACGGCGAGGTGATGCAGAAGGGCGACACCTCCGACCTGGTGTTCGACCCGGTCGACCTGGTGCGTTACGCCTCGACCATCCTCACGCTGCGGCCGGGCGACGTCATCGCGACCGGCACGCCCGGCGGTGTGGGCCACGCCCGCAGGCCGCCGCGCTACCTGTCGGACGGCGCGACCGTGGTGACCGAGATCGAGGGCATCGGGCGGCTGGAGAACACGGCGAGGACGGCGTGAGCACGCGGTTCTGGATGGACCGGGGCACCGAGCTCTTCCTCGGCGTCGTCGACCGGCTCACCGACGACGAGCTGGCGGCGCCGACCGCGCTGGACGGCTGGACGCGCCGGCACGTCATCGCCCACGTCCACGGCAACGCCGAGGCCCTGCGCCGGCTGCTCGGCTGGGCCGCCACCGGCGTGGAGAACCGGATGTACTCCGGGCCGCGGCAGCGGGCGGAGGAGATCGAGACCGCCGCGCGGCTGCCGGCGGACGAGCTCCGCGCCCTCGTCCACGGATCGGCCGCGTCCCTGGCCGGCGACATGGACGCCCTGCCGGAGAGCGCGTGGCGCAGCCCCGTGGTGACCGCGCAGGGCCGGACCGTACCGGCCGAGGAGATCCCGTGGATGCGGGCCCGCGAGGTGGCGGTGCACGCCGTCGACCTGGACCACGGGGTGGGCTTCGCCGACCTGCCCGACGGCTTCAACGCCGCGCTGGCCGCCGACGCCGCGGCCCGGCACGCGGCGCGGGGACACGCCGCCGGCCTGGCCGCCTGGCTCAGCGGACGCGCCGCCCAGGCGCCCGTGCTCGGTCCCTGGCTCTGAACGAACGACGAAAAGGAACACGACGATGAACTCCGCACCCGGTCCCGCCGGCATCGTGGTCGTCGGTGGAGGCATCGGGGGGCTCGCGACCGCCTACGCGCTGGCCTCCACCGGGCACGCGGTCTCCGTCCTCGAACGCGCCCCGAAGTTCACCGAGGTCGGCGCCGGCCTGCAGATGGCGCCCAACGCCACGCGGATCCTGAAGGACTGGGGCCTGCTCGACGAGGTCCTCCAGGCCGGCGTCGTGCCCCGCCGGCTGCTGTTCAAGGACGCGCTGGACGGAAGCGAGCTGACCCATCAGGATCTCGACGACGACTTCGTGCGTCGCTACGGCGCCCCGTACGTCGTCATCCACCGCAGCGACCTGCTCGCCATCCTGGTCCGCGCCTGCGAGCGGGCGGGGGTGGAGATGGTCGCGGACTGCGACGTCCAGGACGTCGTGCCGGACGCCGACGGCGCGACGGTGCGCAGCCGACTGGGCGAGCACCGGGCACCCCTCGCCGTCGCCGCCGACGGGCTGCACTCCACCCTGCGGGCCAGGCTCAGCGACGACCGCCCGGTCTGCTCGGGGTACGTCGCCTACCGGGGCGCGTTCCCCGTGGCGGACCTCGGCTCGAGGATCGACCGGGACACCTTCCGCGACGTCGTGGTCCACGTCGGCCCCGGCTGCCACCTGGTGCAGTACGCGCTGCGGCGCGGTGAGGTCCTCAACACGGTCGCGGTGTTCGCGTCCCCGGCGTACCGGCGGGGCGAGCCGGAGTGGGGCGGCCCGGAGGAGCTGGACACGGCGTTCGCCGGAGCGTGCGCGGACGTACGGACCGGGCTGGAGTCACTGTGGCGCGACCGCCGCTGGCCGATGTACGACCGCCCGCCGATCCCGAAGTGGACCGACGGCCGGCTGGTCCTGACCGGCGACGCCGCGCATCCCATGCTGCAGTATCTGGCGCAGGGCGCCTGCCAGGCGATCGAGGACGCCCACTGCCTGGCCCGCGAGCTTGGGGACACCGCGCCGCCGGAGTGGACGGACGCACTCAAGCGGTACGAGGCCGAACGCACCGAGCGCACCGCCGGGGTACAGGACACCGCCCGGACCTGGGGCGACATCTGGCACGTGGACGGCGTAGGCCGGCTGCTGCGCAACGAACTGTTCCGCCGGCGCGACCCGCACGACCACCGGTACACCGACTGGCTGTACGGCTGAAGGGCTTCCGGGCCCATCCGCAGCGACGCGGCCGCATCGTCATCAGTCGAGATCGAACTCGTTGCCCTCGATGTCCTGCATCACGAGGCACGACTCGTTGTACTCGTCCGCCCGCAACAGTCGCACGCGTACCGCGCCGAGCGCGACCAGCCGTGCGCATTCGGCCTCGAGCGCGGCCAGGCGCTCCTCACCCACGAGCCCGGTGCCGACCCGCACGTCGAGATGCACCCGATTCTTGACGACCTTGCCTTCGGGAACGCGCTGGAAGAACAGCCGCGGGCCCACCCCTGAGGGATCCATGCATGCGAACGCCGCACCCTGACGCTCAGGCGGCAGCGTGCGATCGTATTCGTCCCACGTGGCGAACCCCTCCGGCGGCGGCGGTACGACGTACCCCAACACCTCGCACCAGAAGCGAGCCAAGCGCTCAGGTTCCGCGCAGTCGAAGGTGACCTGGACCTGCTTAACCGACGCCATCGGGCCATCATAGGGTCGCGATCAGCACGGAACGGGCGCGGAACGGCCCAATGGCCAAGGGAGCATCATGGTCGGCGAACACGCAGTCATCGTCCATCTCAAGCTCGGTGACGACAGGTACGGGTCCGAGGATGAACGCGCCGCCGTCTACGCCCTTCAGCGAACACTGGCCGCCGCAATCGAGGACGCGGACGCCGGAGAGTTCGACGGCAATGAGTTCGGCGGGGGCGAAGCCGTGCTCTACGCCTACGGCCCTCACGCAGGCGACCTCTTCACAGCAATGGAGCCCGCCCTCCGCGACTCCACCATCAGGCCGGCCTACGCGATCGTCCGCTACGGCACCGCCACCGACCCCGGGAGCCGCGAAGACCTCATCCGCCTCTAGACGAAACCGCCACCGGCTCCGAGCGGCTGCACCGCGGGAGCCGAGCTGAGTGGGTGGTTGAGGTGCCGTCAGTCGACGGCGGGCCCGAGTTGCTTGGTGAAGTGCAGGTCGGCGTGGCCGATCGGATGTCCCTCCGTACGGCCGGTCTCGACGTATCCGAGGCTGCGATAGAAGCCGGGAGCTTGGAACGACAGCGTGGAGACGATCATCTGCGTGCAGCCCCGCCGCCGGGCCTCGGTCTCCGCCGCGTCCATCAGCGCCCGCCCCCAGGACTCACCGCGACGGTCGGCGCGGACCCACAGCAGTTCTACGCCGCCGCAGCCGGCCCATGTCCAGCCGGTCAGCCCGCCGACCAGCTCACCGTCGGCATCAACGGCCCGCACGGAGAGCTCAGCCTGGTCGTCCGCACCGGTCACCTGCACGTTGTAATCATGGAGTTCCTGGTTGAGCCGCGCCGACAGCGCGTGATCACCGGCCCCTGTCTCGATAAGGACATCCTCGGCGCTGTTCGTCACACCCGGCACTCTGCCAAAGACCGGAGCGGATCTCTTCATCTTTTCGGGCCCGTAGGCGGGGCCCCGTTCCGCGTACCCTCCGTGTGATCGTTGCCCGCCTGATCACTCTCTCGGGACTTGCCCCCGCGGCGCTGCCGCAGGCGCGTCAGCTTCTACCACTGAGTGAACACCGCACCGGCCCGGCCGCGCGCGAGGCGGCCGATGTCGCTCTGGCCGAGCAGATCCGCGAGATCCACACCGACTCGTCCGGCACCTACGGCGCCCCGCGGGTCGCCGCCGGCCGTGTTCGGCTGGGCACACCGCTACAACACCCGCCGCCGCCACTCCCACCTCGGGCAGATGTCCCCGATCGACTAAGAGAACACCTTGATCGCGAAGTCGACCACGTTGTCCCTGGCCGGATGAACCCGTGTCCGAAGTTCGGGGTCAAGGCCCCTCCGCACGCCTTGCCGCCTTCGGGCCATGAGAGCATCACGCGCATGGCGATAGGGCACGCATCGTTGGTGCGGCTTGCGCGACGTGAGCTTCCTCCCGCAGTTGCCGATCAGTGGGTCGGTCTCCTGCGTCCGAGCCTTCACCTCAGGGCAGCAGATGAGGATGAGCCTCTCGTCGGCCAGCTCGGCGGTGTTCCTGTTCTTCCGGACGGGTTCGCCTGGCCGCACTGGGACGGCTATGGGCCGTTGGCCTTCGTCGCCGAGATCGACTGCGGTCAGCTGCCGTCGAGCACACTGTCCATGCCACGCACCGGCACGCTGTTGTTCTTCTGCGCGGATGGTCAAGTCGGCAGCGATCCGTATTCCGGATGGCCGCCAACGGTTCGAGGAGACCCGGAGAACCGTGCCGCGGCACGTGTGGTCTACATACCGGCCGGCACGCCGGTGAGTGAGCGCAATGGTCCGGCTGGTATCGAACCGTATTCCCTTGTCGAGTTGGCGGGAGAGCTGTTCACCACCGGGCCTGCCTGGGACAGCCCCGTTTTCAGGGAAGCGATCGCTCATTTGGACGACGACATCCACGCGTTCATGAGCGACTCCTCGAACCAGAAGTCGTTCGGGGAGGCTTTGTGGGACCTGATGCCCAAGGCTCCGGGGCGGCATCGCATCAGTGGTCATGCCGACCCGATCCAGGAGGCGGTCGAACTCGACGTCGCTCATACCCGGCTCGACGGTGCCGTGCCTTACGGTAACCCGGCTTTGCGTGAAGAGGCCCTGCGCTGGACCCTGCTCGCTCAGTTCGACAGCGACGAGCAGGCCGGAATGAGATGGGGCGGCGCCGGATGCCTGTACTGGTTGATGCGCCCACATGACCTGGCGACCCGCAGATTCGATGCGGCGCTCTTCACCTGGCAGCGCGACTGATGGAATGACCGGCGCAGGAGGTCAGAGGTTCAGCCCGGCTGCGCGCGTGCCCGATCACGGTCACGATGCACGACCTTGTGTCTTGAGCAGCCGGGCTAGAGCCCCAATGGGTGGCTCGACAGCCAGGCGCTGTGTCGCTGTTCGAACGCATCCCGTTCTTGGACCGTGGAGGTGATGAGGTCTGCGCCGCCGTCGTAGGGGTGATACAGCCAGCGCAGATCACTCGGAGCGAGGATCACGAAGCCGAGCTGGTCGTCCGCGACGGCCCGCAAGAGTGGATCCAGCAGAGCCGGCTCGTAGGGCATCCAACTCGCGCGGAGTTCGATCTCCGTCGCAGGCTCAAGCTCTGTGCCGTCTTCTGACGTCAGCGTGTACCACAGCACCGCGTCCGGGTGCAGGCTGCGGTCCGGCCGCCAGCGCCACTCGGGCCCGTGGTAGGAGTCGGCGATGACATACAGGCCTTCTGCGGTGCCGAGTTCCTGAAGGATGGTGTGGTGCCGTCCGAGCACGACGCCAAGCTGCTCTTCGGTGTCGGGATACCGCTTCGAGCCGGGAAGGCTGTGGAACCTCACCCACCTGTCCCGAAATCGATCTTTCAGCTCGTAGGCGGACGGTGCCCCACCCCACCGGTCGCTCCACAGCGCCGTCAGCGCATCGAAGCGCTTCTGATCCAAGGCATCTCCAAGCCTTCATGGACGCCCGCAGGCTATTACCTCGCCGACCAGGCACCTGCGTCGAAGGTCATGCCAGCCGGCAGTACACCTCGTGATCGTCCTGTTCGGCCAGCCGTGCCAAGCCGGCGACATCATCGAGGATGATCCGCGCCATCTCCGGGTCGAACGCGTCGCCGTCGACGGCATCTCGCCGAGCCCATTCCGAGGCAACACGGTCGAGCCGGGCGTCATCGGCCGCAGCCAACTCGGAGCGAAGGGCAGAGGAGAACGCGAAGACCAGGCTCAAGCCACCGTCCCGTGCATCGGCGACGATGCGCGGCATACCGAGCGCGACAAGGTCGGCGGAGGCACGGCCGGTCAGAATGCTCTCCCACTCGATCACAGCCGTACCGGCGACGAAGTTACCGAACGGCACCGACTCGAAGACACCCTCCGGTCCGGCATCCAACACACCGGCCGCAGCCGCATCGTCCGGCGCGACAAAGAACTCGACGATGATGCTCACCGCCGCATCCTGCCTGCCGTCCCAGGCCATGTCATCCCCGAGCACCTGATGCGGTCGGCCGACCGCTCGCGAGGCTCCGGAGGCCGAAGCGGAGATTCTCATGAGCGGTGAAGGGGAAGAAGCGGCGAAGGCCGGTGTTCCTCGCGGCCAGGACCAGAGCGGTGAGGTTCGGCGGAATCCATGACTCGGACGGGCCCTCGCAGTGAGCGTCGAACGACCTGGCGGTGGCCTCTTGAAAGTCCTGCGGCGACGCTGCGCGCCGCCGCAGGCCGCCCGCTTCGGCCGTGCCGGAGCGGGCGGCTCACGAAGTCGCACGTCACGCCTGTTGTTCGCATCGCCGCTGCCACCACGGCCGGTCGTAAGGCGCCAGCGGGTCCGGCAAAGTCCGGCGTAGAAACGCCTCATCAAGCGGCCCGACAAGCGCTTCCAAAGCGCGCGCGGACGGAGCGGACAACAGATCCATGACCTCTTGGAGGATCTGACGGCTCGAACGACCGCAGCAACCACATGGATGAAACTCAAGGGCCGCCGGCGAACGAGACGTCCGGGACCACCCAGCAAGAGCATCGACGACCACCCCCGGCCACAGACCGAAGCGCGCCCAATCCGAAGCCGACCGCAACTCGACCTGCTGTACCTCTTGCTGAACGAAGCCAGGGAGACCAGGAACGTGGGGAACGTCGTGCCAACCAGGACGGTGACGAGCCAACCGCCGAAGCTCACGAGGCCGCCTCCGCGGCATCGGCACTCTTTAAGGCAACAGGCGGAACTGCCCACACTCTACTCATCCCAACGGCCAGGGGCTGAGCGCTTAAATGCCTCCGGCGGGGGAGAGCGGGCGCGTGTTGCGGGTGGTCTACCCGCATCGTTGGCTGACGCCGATACAGGACACGATTCGGGAGCCATCCGCGGCCACGAAGCAAACGAAGCTGCGGCGGTGGTCGAGGTCGTTGACAGAGCCGATCCGGACCTTCTCCAGACCACTGGTCCGGAGGCGTAGCAGGGCCTCAGCGAAACCAAGGGTAGAGATGCCCGCTTCGGTGGTCGTGCGTTCGCGCACCCGGTAGGTGGCCACCAAGTCGTCTACCGGGATGGGCTCGTGCTCGGAAAAGTTGAAGGGAGCTCCGCCGAGGAGCGCCTGCCGACAGGCGGAGTCCGTCGCCCAGCGGGGATCCAGCAGTTCCACGAGGGTCGTTCGATCCACGCAGTCAGTCTGCCATCGTGCCATTAACGTGCCAGTAGCCCCGGTGAACAACTGTCAACAGCGGTCACTCCCGGGCACACGCATGAGGCTCAGGCTGGGGGGTAGGGCCAGTGCGGGTCCTCCCAACGCGCGGGCGCGTCGAGGCTGAGAAGCCGCACCCGGTGAAGCAACTCCTCAGGCGCGCCGTGAGACCGGAGACGTGCGGGGGCGTGACGAATCAGCCAGGCGGTCAGCACGTCACACATGTCTTCCTTGTTGATCCAAGCGTCCCAAGGGAGGTCGTCTAGCAGCAGGTCGTATTGCCAGTGGGCCACGGCTTCGGCCAGATGCTGGTCGGCCACGGGGTTGGCCAGCGCCTCCCAAAAGGCAAGCCAGGGGCTGAGCGTTCTGGAGGCCTCCGCGCACAGCGCCAGGACCTCGTACGCGGGCACGGGGGTTTTGGGGGTAGCGAGGCTGTACGCCCACCAGGCCAGGAGAAATTCCTGCACCGCCGCAGCCTGCTCGGCAGGCCATTTCTGCCACTGACCGTGGGCAAACGATTGGCCGACTTCCTCCAGGCCGAAAAGAGGCTCCACACGGCCGCTGACGAGAGCCGTCACGAGTTGGGGCAGGATGCGGCGCAGCACCGCTCCGTGGTCGTTCCAGCCGGGAGCCCGCCACGTTCGCCCGAGGAGGTCAGGGCTCAGCTCCACATCTGGGATCTTCAGGCGGGCGAGGTCTTCTGCGCTGCCCCAGTGGCACTCACAATTGTGCTCGTCGGGACGGGCGGTCATCCCACCAAAAGTGGCGGCCATGCCATCCAGCGCGGCGTCGAGGCGAAGTCGTGCGTGCGTCCGATCGAGGTTCGTCATTGGCGTTCGCCTTCAGGACTCCGCGGGCTTTACGCCAGTCGAAGATTGTCATCCTAGCGGGCCGGCCCCAGGCTCACACGGAGGTCAAGGCATCGCCTCAGGCTCCTGATGACCCGGCCGGCCGCAGACTCGGGAAGACGGCGGACAGTCCGTCCAGCACCGTCGCGCGGCTCACCGGCCTGGCGGGTTCCTGCGTAGAGAGTCAGGAGGGTATCGCGCCCAGCTGGCGCATCATGCGCAGGTCGTCCGAGACGAAGTCGGCCTCGGTGATCTGCTCACCGTCTACCTGGTACATCGCCACGATCGAGTACCGCACCTTCCGCCCGGTCGGCTCGACGCCGCGCAGCGCCCCGCGGTGCGTGCCCTCCATCGTGTACAGCGCCCACACGTCGGGGCCGTCGACCACCAGCTTCTCGATCGTGTGGTGGATGTCGGGAAAGGCGTTGATGAAGGTGGTCATGAAGGCCTTGTAGTTGTCCCAGGTGGGATCGATGCCGAACCGGCTGAGCACGGTGAAGCGGCAGTCCGGGTGGTAGAAGGTCCACAGGGTGTCGAGGTCGTGCCGCTCATAGGTGTCCAGGAAGCGACGGATGAAGTCATGCTTCGAACTCTCATCAGACATGTTCCGGACATTAGTCGGGCGTGCGGCGTGGGCCCCGGTTCCTCCGGCCGTGCCGATCGGGAGGCCAATCACGTCGGCTCGTTGCCGGTGCCCATCCCTGCTTGGCGATCTCTGGCTCAGTGCTGGAGCATGTTCCCGTCCAACAGCTCGTTGTTGCGCGGAGTCGACAGGTGCTCCTCCAGCGCGATGAGTCCCGGCATGCCGTGCCTCTCGTGCCGTCGGGCAGGGGACCGGGGGAGCTCTGGCATGGCACTGCCCGGATCCGGGCCGTAAGCAACCGCGGCGCGGCCGGAGCGTAACGTCGGATCTGGCGGCCGGTGTCCCGTCCGCCCGCCTGCCACCAGGGCTTTCGGAGGAGGCGGCGACGGTGGTACAGACATCCGGGACCGACGTGGTGATCGTGGGCGGCGGCATCGGTGGACTGGGCAGCGTGCTCGCGCCGGCGCGCTCCGGCCTGCGGGTCGGGTGCTGGAGCGGGCCGCCGAGTTCGGCGAGATCGGGTTCGGGCTGCGGCTGGGCCCCAACGGGACACGCATCCTGCGGTCATGGGGCCTGCTCGACGAGATCACCGAGCGGGCGGTGCTGCCCGGCCCCACCTGTGGCGGGAACGCTGGTGGCGGATGTACGACCGCGAGCCGATCGGCACGTGGACCCGGCGCTGACCGGCGACGCCGCCCACCCCCGCTGCGGTATCTCGCCCAGGGCGCCTGCCAGGGGATCGAGGACACCGACACCCTGGCGACGCCGGCCGGCGAGCACGACGGCGCCGGCGACCCCGACTGGGACCGGGTGCCGGCGGACTACACCGACCAGGCGCGGGTCCAGCGCACCGCCCGCACCTGGGGCGAGCTGTGGCACTGCGACGGGCTGTTCCGCGCGGTCCGCAACGCCCTGCTCATCGACCGCGACCCGGCCGACTACCGCTACATCGACTGGCCGTACGGCGGTTGAGACTCAGACGGTGGCGTCCGCGCGGTCGCGTTCGGCGACGAGCTGGAGGGCGACGTCGATGATCATGTCCTCCTGTCCGCCGACGTAGCCGGCCTCGCCGACGCGCTGCAGGATCTCGTGGGCGGGCACGTCGTAGCGTTCGGCCGCGCGCTCGGCGTGCAGCAGGAAGCTGGAGTACACGCCCGCGTAGCCCTGGGTGATCGCGCCGCGGTCGGCGAACGGCAGCCGGTGCAGGAACGGCTTGACCACGTCCTCGGCGGCGGCCAGCGCGCCCTGGACGTCCACGCCGGTGGGGACGCCGAGCCGTTCGAACGTGGCGACCAGCACCTCGGTGGGCGAGTTGCCCGCCCCCGCGCCGAGCGCGCACAGCGCGCCGTCGATCTGCAGGGCGCCGTTCTGCGTGGCCAGCACCGAGTTGGCCACGCCGAGAGAGAGGTTCTGGTGCCCGTGGAAGCCGACCTGGGCCTCGTCGCCGATCTCGTCGACCAGGGCGGCGACCCGCGCCTGCGCGTCGCCGAGCACGAGGGCACCGGCCGAGTCCACGACGTAGACGCACTGCGCGCCGCCGTCCACCATGATCCGGGCCTGCGCGGCGAGCTGCTCCGGGCCGACGCGGTGCGACAGCATCAGGAAGCCCACGGTCTCCATGCCCAGCTCGCGGGCCGCGGCGAAGTGCTGCAGCGAGACGTCCGCCTCGGTGCAGTGGGTGGCGATCCGGGCCACCGACGCGCCGGCGGCGTGCGCCCGCTTGAGGTCCTCCACCGTGCCCAGGCCGGGCAGCAGCAGTACGGCGATCTTCGCGTTCGCCGCCTCGTCCACCGCGGCGGCGACCAGCTTGATGTCGTCCTCCAGCGAGAACCCGTAGTTGAAGGACGACCCGCCGAGCCCGTCGCCGTGCGTGACCTCGATGACCTCCACCCCGGCGCCGTCCAGGGCGTGCACGACACCGCGGACCTGCTCCTCGGTGAACCGGTGCGCCATCGCGTGGCTGCCGTCCCGCAGCGTGGAGTCGGTGATCCTGATCTTCGCGGGGGTACGGCCCTCCGCGGCCGCCACCTTGGTCCTGCGTTCGTTGGCCACGTGGCCGCCGTCGTTCATCGGGCCTCCTCCACTTCGGCGGTCGCCTTCTCCAGCGCCAGCTGCTCGCCCACCCGGGCGGCCGCGGCGGTCATGATGTCGAGGTTGCCGGCCCACGGCGGCAGGTAGTCACCGTTGCCCCGGACCTCCAGGAACACCGCCACCCGCGCGTTGCCGTTCCAGATGTCGCGCGGCCCGTCGAACTGCGGCTCGGCGCGAAGGGTGTAGCCGGGGACGTACTCGCCGACCCGGGCCACCATGCGGTGGACCGACGCGCTGATGGCCTCGGTGTCGGCGTCGGCGGGGATCGCGCAGAACACCGTGTCCCGCATGATCATCGGCGGGTCGACGGGGTTGAGGATGATGATGGCCTTGCCCTTGGCGGCGCCGCCGACCTGCTCGATCGCGTGCGACGTCGTCTCGGTGAACTCGTCGATGTTGGCCCGGGTGCCGGGGCCGGCCGACCGGGAGGCGATGGAGGCGACGATCTCGGCGTACGACACCGGGGTCACGCTCGACACGGCGTGCACGATCGGGATGGTCGCCTGGCCTCCACAGGTGATCATGTTGAGGTTCGGCGCGTCGGCCAGCGTCTCCAGGTTCACCGGCGGGCAGACGAACGGCCCCGCGGCGGCGGGAGTCAGGTCGATGGCCTTGATGCCGGCTTCGGCGTAGCGCGGGGCGTTGGCCAGGTGCGCCTTGGCCGACGTGGCCTCGAAGACCAGGTCCGGCAGCGTGTCCTGGGCCAGCAGCCAGTCCACCCCGCCGGCCGAGGCCTCGACGCCGCGGGCACGGGCGCGGGCCAGCCCGTCGGACGCCGGATCGACGCCGACCATCGAGTGGACCTCGAGCAGATCGCTGCGGAGCAGCTTGACGAGCAGGTCGGTGCCGATGTTCCCCGGGCCGACGATCGCGGCGCTCAGCTTCTTCCCGCCGCTCACGCGGTCACCTGCCGGAAGTCGGCGGTGACGCTGCCGAGGCCGGCGAACGTGGCGGTGACGATGTCGCCCGCCGCGACGTCGACGGCCGCGGTGATCGAGCCGGGCAGCACGACGTGGCCGGCCTCGAGGGTGACCCCGAGCGCGCCGAGCGTGTTGGCCAGCCAGATCAACGCGTTGAGCGGGCTGCCGAGCACGGCCCCGCCCGCCCCCGTCTGCACGAGCTCGCCGTTCCGGTGCAGGAGGCAGCCGGCCGTGACCAGGTCCACGGCGTCCAGCCTGGTCGGCCGGGTGCCGAGCACTACGCCGCCGGAGGAGGCGTTGTCGGCGATCGTGTCGGCCAGGGTGATCTTCCAGTCCGCGATCCGGGAATCGATGATCTCCAGGGCGGGCAGCAGGAAGTCCACCGCCGCGATCGCCTGGGCGGCCGTCACGCCGGGCCCGGCCAGCGGCCTGCCCAGCACGAAGGCGATCTCCGGCTCGATCCTCGGCTGGAGGAACCGGCCGGCGTCGATCGGAGCGCTGTCGGTGTGGAACATCGAGTCCACGAGGTGGCCGTAGTCCGGCTGGTCCACGCCGAGCTGGCGCTGCATCGCCGCCGAGGTCAGGCCGACCTTGTGGCCCTTGATCACGGCACCGTCGCGCAGCCACCGGTCGACCTGGATCCGCTGGATCCCGTAGGCGTCCTCCAGTGACAGGTCCGGAAATGTTCTGGTGAGCGGCTGAATCGCCTCGCCGGTGTCGTAGGCGGTCAGCAGTTCGGCGGCGGCTTTCTCCGCGGAGCCCGGGTCCATGATCGTTCCTCTCGTCCTTTTCGCAGCTCAATCCTGGTTTCCGAGGTCCACTTCGGCCAAAGGATGCGTCCCACCTCATGGGACGCGACTCCTACAGTGATGGGTATGCCTGAGATTCCGGACGATTCGTACCTCCGTCGGGTGGTGGCCGTATTGGGTGCCTTCCGGGCCGAGGACGGCGAGGTCGGCGCCGCCGAGCTGGCCCGGCGTACCGGTCTGCCCAAGTCGACCGTGCACCGGATCACCGTCGCCCTCGCCGAGGAGGGCCTGCTCGAACGGCAGGGCTCCGCGATGCGGCTGGGGCTGCGGCTGTTCGAGATCGGGCAGCGGGTGCCCCGGCAGCGCGTGCTGCGCGACGCCGCCCTGCCGTACATGACGGACCTGCGGGAGGCGACCCGGCAGACGGTGCACCTCGCCGTGCTGGAGGGCAACGAGGTCGTCTACGTGGAGATCCTCGGCACGCCCGGCGGTCCCGTGATGCCGTCCCGGGTGGGCGGCCGGCTGCCCGCGCACGCGACCGGAGTGGGCAAGGCGATCCTGGCCTACTCCCCACCGCCGGTGACGCGCGCGGTGCTGGACGGGGAGCTCGCCAGGCTCAGCGAGCGCAGCGTGATCGCTCCCGGCCTGCTCGCCCGGGAGCTCGCCGGGATCCGCCGCGACGGTGTCGCCTACGACTACGAGGAGTCCGGCCGCGGCATCGTCTGCGCCGCCAGCCCGGTGCTCGGCCCGGACGGCGAGGTGCTGGGCGCCCTGTCGGTGTCGGGCTGGGTCAACCGGATGCGCCCGGCCGGAGTCGCCCCGGCCGTGCACACCGCGGCGCTCGCCCTCTCCCGCACGCTCGGCCACCGGGACCGTCCCCGGACACCGTCGACCGGCCACGTACGGGCTGAGCGCGGGTTACAGATGGCCGGAATCGGTCCCTGACGGGGCGATGGGCGGCACCGGCCACGGCCCGTGGATCCAGTGCGGTGACCTCGGTGTTTATACATCTTGTATAGCGGCGATCCGGCTTGTATGGTCATCCCATGGGGCATGACACCGGCCTTTACAGCGGTTCACCAACCCAGTCCGACGCGCGTAAGAAGCCGACTCGCGACCGGATCCTCGACGGGGCCGTGGCGGTGTTCGGCGACAAGTCCTTCGTCGAGGTGACGATGGAGGACATCGCCAGGGCGGCGAAGGTCACCCGGGCGACGGTGTACGCCTACTTCCCCGGCAAGGTGGAGATCCTGAGGGCGCTCGTCGCGCGCGTGTACGCGGTCGCCGACGGCGTGTGCGCCTCCCTGGCCGCCCGCGAGGAGTGGTCGCGCGAGGAGGTCCGCGCGTGGCTGCACGAGGCCGCGGCGGGCTGGCGCGAGATGGCGCCGGTGATCAGGGTGCTGGCGGCGGCGGGGTCCACGGCGGTCGGCGACCCCGGCGGTGCCCGCGACCGTTCCCTCGCCGCGCACGAGCGCTACGTGGCGTTGCTGGCCGACCCCCGTCACTGGCCGGACACGCCGCCCGCGGAGGCCCGGCAGCGAGCCCTGATGGCCGTGCTTCAGGTGGAGTCGTTCCTGTCGATCTGGATCGCCGGTGGCTGGCCGCTGGCGACCGACGACCCGTTCGACCTGCTCACGGACGCGATCTGCCACCTGCTCGGGCCCGCGCTGCGCGAACGACCGGGCTGACGGCCTCGAAGGAACCCGCCCGCCCAAGGTGTACACGACACGGAGGAGTTGGTGATGACGACGACGGCAAGGTCCTGGTCCGAGATCTTCGGTGAGCCCGACCGCCTCAGCATCGATCCGGAGTTCGCCGAGCTGCGCAGGGAACAGTCGCTCCGTCGCGTACGCCTGCCGTACGGCGAGCCCGCCTGGCTGGTCACCCGCTACGAGGACGCCAAGGTCGTCCTCGGCGACCCGCGGTTCAGCCGGGCCGCCGCCAACGGCCGGGACGAACCCCGGACCCGGTACCACGTGGGATCGCCGGGCAGCCTGTTGCGCCATGACCCGCCTGAGCACAGCCGGCTGCGCAGGCTGGTGGCCAAGGCGTTCACCGCCCGGCGCGTCGAGGGGCTGCGGCCCCGCGCCCAGCAGATCGCCGACCAGCTCATCGACCGCATGATGGCCCAGGGCCCGCCCGCCGAGCTGGTCGAGGACTTCGCGCTGCCGCTGCCGATCACCGTCATCTGCGAGCTGCTCGGAGTGCCGGTCGAGGACCGGGTCGACTTCCGCCTGTGGTCCGACGCGTTCCTGTCCACCACCAGGTTCACGCCGGAACAGGTGACCGAGTACGTCGGCCGGATGCGGGAGTACATGGCGGGTCTGATCGCCGAGCACCGCGAGGAGCCGCGAGACGACCTGATCGGCGCGCTCGTCACGGCGCGCGACGAGCAGGACCGGCTGTCGGAGGAGGAGCTCCTGGCGATGGCCGAGGGGATCCTGGTCGCCGGGCACGAGACGACGGCCTCCCAGATCCCCAACTTCGTCTACACGCTGCTGACCCACCCCGAACAGCTCGCCGCCGTACGCGCCGATCCCGGGCTGATACCGCAGGCAGTGGAGGAGCTCATGCGCTACGTGCCCCTGGGCGGCGGCGCGGGCAGCGCGCGCTACGCGCTCGAGGACGTCGAGCTTGGCGGCGTGACGGTACGGGCCGGCGAGCCCGTCGTGGTCGCCCTGCAGTCGGCGAACCGCGACGAGTCGATCTACGCGGACCCCGACACCCTCGACCTGCACCGCCGGGAGGCGTCCCACGTCGGTTTCGGGCACGGCCCGCACCACTGCCTGGGCGCCCAGCTGGCCCGGATGGAGCTCCAGGTCGCCCTCGGCGCGCTGGTGCAACGCCTTCCGGGTTTGCGGTTCGCCGGCACCGAACAGGACATCGTCTGGAAGACGGGAACGGCCACCCGAGGACCGGCGCGACTGCCGATCACCTGGGACCGCCCATGAGCACGAAGGAGGACTCATGACCTGGGAGATCGAGGTGGACGCGGGGACCTGCATCGGCTCGGGGATCTGCGCCGGCACCGCCCCGGACCACTTCAAGGTCGTCGACGGTGTCTCCCACCCCCTGCGCCCGGAGACCGACCCGGCCGAGCCGGCGCTCGACGCCGCCGAGTCGTGCCCGGTCGAGGCCATCACCATCCGCGACAAGGAGACCGGCAGGACCCTGGCCCCCGAGGAGTGACCGGCCCGCCTCCGCGGCCCACATACTGTCTCATCGACATCAGCCACCACGGCGTGAAGGAGACGGTGTGAAGGTCACCGCCGGCCAGGTGTTCGCCTGGCGGATGCGGAGGCAGTTCGTCGATCCCCGTGGTGACGCGGGCGCGGTCGACGTGGCCGGGAGGTTGTGCGGCGTTCAGGCGCAGGTCGCCTCGGCCGCGGAGACGGCCGTCGGGCTCCGGCAGGCGACGCCGAGGATCGGCGAGGTGAAGCGCCGCCTCGCCGACCGGTCGCTGGTGAAGACCTGGGCGATGCGCGGCACCCTGCACCTGCTCCGGCCCGCCGAGCTGGGCGCTTTCCTGTCACTGGTCGCCTCGGCCCGCGTCTGGGAGAAACCGGCCTGGCAGCGGACGTTCGGCGCGACGCCGCAGCAGGTCGGCGAGCTCGCCGAAGCGGTCCCGGCGATCCTCGACGGTGCGGCGCTGACCCGCGACGAACTCGTCACCGCCCTGGTGGCCGACCAACGGTTCACGGGGATGGAGGAGCAGCTGCGGTCCGGCTGGGGCGCGCTCCTCAAGCCGCTGGCGTGGCAGGGCGCCCTGTGCCACGGCCCCATCCGGAGCGGCAACGTCACCTTCACGAGCCCCGCCCGTCTCATCCCCGGGTGGGACGGGCTGCCGGAGCCCGAAGCGGCCGCGCCCGTCGCCATCGCGGCGTACCTGGGCGCCTACGGACCGGCCACACCGGAGGTGTTCGACGCCTGGCTGACGCGGGGCAGCCTGCGCAGAACGGTCGTGCGCCGGTGGTTCGCGGAGATGGGCGAGCGGCTCACCGAGGTTGAGGTCGACGGCCGGCCGGCGTACGTCCTCACCGAACACGCCGGTGAACTCGCCGACTGCGCGCCCAGCCGGTCGGTGCGGCTCCTGGGGGCCTTCGACCAGTACGTCCTGGGCCCGGGGACCACGGACACCCGCATGCTGCCCGCGGAGCACCGCGCCAGGGTGAGCCGCGCCGGGGGCTGGATCTCGCCGGTCGTCATCGTGGGCGGCCGGATCGCCGGCGTCTGGGAGGCGACCGGCGAGGAGATCGTCGTGTCGCTGTTCCCGGGCGCCGGCGAACCACCGGTCGAGGCCCTGGAGTCGGAGGCCGCTCACGTCGCGCGCGTGAGCGGCCTCGACACCGTCAAGGTACGGACGGCGTAGCCCGCCGGCGGGTCAGGACGGCAGGTGCCACACCTGGTTCGCACCGCCGGTGCAGTCCCAGATCTCCACCTGGGTGCCCGGCGTCGTGGACCAGCCGGTGTCGTCGAGACACCGGTTCGACTGCGGGTTGTACAGCGAGCCGTTGGACTGGGGGATCCAGACCTGCGCGGCGGTGTTGTTGCAGTCGTACAGGTCGACCTTCGTGCCGTTCGCGGTGCCGCCGCCGTTGATGTCCAGGCACTTGCCCAGGACGTGCAGCGTGCTGCCGGCCTCCACGACGGTCCACTGCTGGGCCGCCGTGCCGTTGCACGTGTAGACCTGTATGGGGTTGAAGTTCGTCGTGTCGGAGGAGCGGTCGTCCAGGCACAGGCCGCCGTAGCCGGTGATGGCCTTGCCGCCCGACGGCGGGGGCGTCGTGCCGCCTCCGCCACTCGTCAGCACCCGAACGTAGTCGACCAGCATCGGCACGCCCGACTGCGTCGAGCCGGTGGGTCCGCCGCCGAACGCCGCCGGGAAGCCGCCGCCCATCGCCACGTTGAGGATCATGAAGAAGCCGTGGTGGAGGGCGTTGTTCCAGGTCGTCGCGTCGACCTGGTTCGCGTTGATGGTGAAGAAGTTGTTGCCGTCCAGGTAGTAGCGCAGTTGCTCGGGGGAGACGCTGCGGTCGTACTCCACCGCGTACTGGTGGAAGCCGGTCTGGCAGCCGCCGCAGGCGCGTTCACCGCTGCCGATGCCGGTGGTCTCGTTGCACGGGCCGCCCGGGTTCGTCCCGCAGTGCAGGGTGGCGAACTCCGAGCTGCGTCCGTTGATGTCCTCCATCACGTCGATCTCGCCGATGCTCGGCCAGTTCGTCGCGCCGACCGGCCGCGCGGCCGCGCCGAGCGCCCAGAACGCCGGCCAGTAGCCGGCCGCCGCCGCGCCGGAGACGTTCGGCTGCTGGATCGAGGCCTCCATGCGAAGCTTCCCGCCGGAGGGGGCGGCGAAGTCGGTGCGCTGGGTCTCCACCCGGCCGGAGGTCCAGTGGCCGCTGCCGTCGCGGAGCGGCTTGATCACCAGGTCGCCGTTGCCGTCCTGGTAGACGTTCTGCGTGCTGTTGGTCATGGTCTCGACCTCGCCGGTGCCCCAGTTCCCGGCACCGCCCGGATAGCCGGTGCCGGTGTCGTAGAGCCAGTTGGCGGTGTTGAGTCCGGTGCCGGAGGCGCCGGTGAAGTCGTCGCTGAAGACGGTGCTCCAGCCCGAGGGCGGTGGGGGGATCGACGCGCCGGAGCTCGGCGCGACGGCGACGGTCGCGGTCAGGGTGGCCGCCGCCGTGACGGCGGCCAGGATGAGTCGGCGAAGGCGCGTTGGCCGAGGTCTCCGCGCGGATATGGCAGGGGGATCCGCGATCACGACGTACCTCTTCTCAGGCAGCCGCTGCCGGACGCGACGGTGCCGGCCGTGGACGGGGGAGTCCGCGGCACCGAGACGTGACAGGGGCGGGGGCGGGGCGGAGAGAGCGCTCTATCGCATGGTCGTCCTCTGTTAAGAATGTTGTCAATACCGCGTCGCCGTTCGCTTGACAGCGCGGATGTGTCGGGGGCGGGTGGGCCGGGTAGCCGAGCGGTCAGTGCGGCGTGCCGTAGCGCCGCCCCGGCAGGAGGGAGAGACCGTGACCGAGTACGAGGCGTCCCGGAGCATCGCCGCGGCTCCGGAGTCGGTCTTCGCGGTGGCGTCCGACGTGGGGGCGATGGACGACTGGTTGCCCCGTGACGTCCACGTGGAGTCGGCCGAACCGCCGGAGGTGACCGTGACCCATGGCGCGGACGTCGACCGGGAGCGTGCCCTGCTGCGTGCCGACCCGGACCAGCTCAGGGTCGAGTGGGGCACCCGCGACACCGATGAGTACGCCGGATGGCTCCAGGTCACCGGCATGGGCACGGGCCCCAGCGAGGTGGTCGTCCACCTGTCCTTCTTCGACCCCGATCACGCGCCGCCCGGTCCGGACGTGGAGGCGGCACTGCACCGCAGCCTGGACCGCCTGGCCGAGAAGGTGGGAAAGGGCGGCGGGTGACCCGGCCTCGCGGCAGCCGCTTCCTCTAGGGTCCTCACAGGGTCACGCCGTCCAGGTGAGGGAAAGGGGCTGTCGCCGGTGGAGATCTGGATCAATCCGAGGTGCTCGAAGTGCCGTTCGGCGCTGTCCCTGCTGGACGCGCAGGGGGCCGGGTACACCGTGCGCCGGTATCTGGACGATCCGCCGACGGCGAAGGAGCTTCAGGACGTCCTCGCCCGGCTCCGGCTGGAGCCCTGGGACATCACCCGTACCGGCGAGCGCGTCGCCGCGGAGCTGGGGATCGCGGACTGGCCGCGGGACGCCGCGACCCGGGACCGCTGGATCGAGGCCCTGGCCGCACACCCGATCCTCATCCAGCGGCCGATCATCACCGCGGATGACGGTACGGCGGTGATCGGCCGGTCCGACGAGGCCGTACGGTCACTGTTCACGTGAGATCCGGCCTTGACCTTCGAGCCGGGTCGAAGGTCTACGGTCAACGTCGTGACCAGCATGCGGATCTCCCAGCTCGCCGAGCGCACCGGCGTCCCGGCCACCACCCTGCGGTTCTACGAGACCGCGGGCCTGTTGCCGGCCGGGCGCAGCCGGTCCGGATATCGCCTCTACGGTCAGGAGTCGATCGAACGCCTGGCGTTCATCCGCGCGGCCAAGCACCTGGGGCTGCCGCTGGAGGAGATCGCCGGCCTGCTGCGAGTGTGGTCCTCGGGGTCGTGCGCGGACGTCAAGGCCGGCCTCCGGCCGCGCGTCGCCGATCGCCTGGCCGAGACCGACGCCCGCGTCGGCGAGCTGACCGCGTTCGCCGCCTCGCTACGGCGGGCGCTGGCCCACCTGGACGCGTTGCCCGACCGGTCCGGCCGCTGTGACCCGCACTGCGGCTTCCCCGGCCCGGCGAACGGTCCGTCCCAGCCCCCGCCGTACGCCGGCGGGCAGCGGTGGCGGGAGGCGCCGGTGGCCTGCTCGCTGACCGGCGGCGCCATGGCCGACCGCGCCCGGCGCTGGCGCGGGCTTCTCGACGGCGCCGGACGGCGGGAGATCGACGAGGGCGTCCGGCTGACACTGCCCGCCGACCGCGCCGCCGCGCTGACCGCGCTCGCGGCCGACGAGCAGCGCTGCTGTCCGTTCTTCGACTTCCGCCTCCACCTCGACGGCCCGGTCGTGCACCTGGAGGTCCGGGCCCCGGCCGACGGCACCGCCCTGCTGACCGAACTGTTCTCCCACTCCTGATCCACCGCCGCCGCGTGACCTCGCCGGCCGACCCGTGAGAAGGCCATGCTCGTCCTCCGTTCCATCGCGCTCTTCCTCCTGGCCGCCGTCTTCGAGATCGGCAGTGCCTGGCTGGTCTGGCAGGGAGTACGCGAGCACCGTGGCTGGGTCTGGATCGGCCTGGGGGTGATCGCGCTCGGCGTCTACGGGTTCGTGGCCACCGCTCAGCCCGACCCGCACTTCGGCCGCATCCTGGCCGCGTACGGCGGTGTCTTCGTCGCGGGCTCCCTCACCTGGGGCGTGGTCATGGACGGCTACCGCCCCGACCGGTGGGACGTCATCGGCGCCGTGATCTGCCTGATCGGCGTCGCCGTCATCATGTACGCCCCGCGCACCTGAGCCTCAGCCGGTCGGGCGTCTTGAGCGGACGGTTTACCGCACCCTGGAGAAACGACCCGTCGCAGGGGCATTCCCCGGCCGGCTCGGCGTCGTTGAACCCGACGAGGAATCCCAGGTGGGCGCAGGTCGCCGCTACCGGGCGCTGACGTCACCGGCGGCGCCCGAGGAGACTCACCGGTGACGACCAGCAGCCGCCGGTCGTCGTC
The DNA here is from genome assembly GCF_030269445.1 of Actinoallomurus iriomotensis. GTDB lineage: Bacteria > Actinomycetota > Actinomycetes > Streptosporangiales > Streptosporangiaceae > Actinoallomurus > Actinoallomurus iriomotensis. The sequence continues at coordinate 608,070 of NZ_BSTJ01000004.1, read as the reverse complement.
GTACGGTGCGGTGCGTACCGGGTGCTCTCGTCCGGGGTGATGGACATGCCGCCCGGATCCTGCTCGGCCGGCCCGCACCTGAACCGCGGCGAGGGTCCGTCCACGAGTTCCGGCACCACCCGTACGGCGCGGTCTCTTGGTCGTGGGCCGCGCGGAGCTCGGCGTTACGTGGCACGACCGGATGTTCTGACGCGGCCGGGTTTGGCACCGCTTCGCGGCGTTCATCGGGTGGTCGTTGAGTGGGTTGTCCGGGTGTGCTCGGGCCCGGTGCCGGTGGTGGCGCGTGCGTGTTTTTCGGCGGCGCGGAGGATGTCGTCGCCGAGTTGTTCGAGGAATCGGCCCGCGGTGGCGAGTCGGGTTCCGACAGCGGTGTCGGACCCGAAGATGTCGGCGCCGCGCAGCGCGGTGGCGGCGAGTCGCTGGTTGGAGCGGACGCCGACGACCGCGGAGCGGACGCCCGCGTTCTCGTCGAGGAAGTACCGGTGGCGCCGGCTCTGGCTGTCGCGGCCGCGGAGGATCAGCCCGTGCTCGTGCAGCAGGCCGACCGCGTGCGAGATGGTCGCCGCGCTGACCTGCAGGTGCCGCGCCAGCTCGGCGGCCGTGCGGCTGCCGGTCTCGGAGGTGAACAGACAGGCCATCACACCGGCGGCGGTGCGCGGCATGCCGGTCTCGATGAGAGCCGTGGTGAGGTCGGCCACGAACGCGGCCGTCACGTCGGGGCCGGTGTGGTCGCCGGCCCGCCGCGCGGCCGCCGCTGGGCGAGGGGTGCGCCGGGCGCGGTGGATGGTGGCGAGGTGGGCGAGGTCCGCGCGGTAGCGGCCCGGCCCGCCGTTGCGCGCGACTTCGCGGCTGACCGTCGAGGTGGGGCGGCCCAGCCGGCGGGCGATGCCGGCGTAGTCCAGGCCCTGCTCCAACCCGGCGGCGATCTGCCGCCGGTCGGCTCTGGTCAGTCTGCGTCCTGGCATCCGGCGGTTCCCCCGATCCGGTCGGCTCGCGGTCAGTATGCGAGCCAGGCGCCAACCGTTGCAACGGGCGGCTCCCGGCGTGCATTAGCCGGCAACGTCATTGCAATCGCCGACAGCGGCTGTGAACAGCGAGAACAACGTGAATAAGGAGGAGGCTTCGTTGACTCGGGTTTCACGACCTGCCTAACGTTCGGATCCGCCGGCCGGGCAGCAGCACGAGAGGTGACCGCGTTTCCGGTCACCCGGTGAGGAGCGATGACATGCGTGCCAAGGGCATCACCTACGACACCGGATTCACCCCTGGCGGGCGGTGTTCGCGGCCCGTCTTCGACGCCGAGGCGGTGCGTCGGGAGATCCGTGTCATCGCCGACGACCTGCACTGCGACGCCGTGCGGATCACCGGCGGCGACCCCGAGCGGCTGGCGGTCGCCGCCGGGCATGCCGTCGACGCCGGGCTGGAGGTCTGGTTCTCCCCGTTCCCGTGCGAGCTGCCCGCAACGGAGCTGCTGCCGTACTTCGCCGACTGCGCGGACCACGCCCAGGAGGTGGGGGCGGAGGTCTTCGTCACCGGCTGCGAGCTGAGCCTGTTCATCCCCGGTTTCTTCCCGGGAGACGACAGCCTCGCCAGGATCGACACCCTGGTGGGCGGCGCCCCTGAGTCACTGGCCAAGGTCGCCGAGGTGCCCGCCAAGCTGGACCCATTGCTCGCCGACGCCGCGGCGACGGTGCGCGAACGGTTCCGGGGCAAGATCACCTACGCCTCCGGAACATGGGAACAGATCGATTGGACGCCCTTCGACATCGTGAGCGCGGACGCCTACGGCGATCCCGGGGACGCCTTCCGCCGGGGCCTGCGGGAATACTTCCGGCACGGTAAGCCGCTCGCGGCGACCGAGTTCGGCTGCTGCACCTACCGGGGCGCAGCCGAGCGCGGCGGCATGGGCTGGACAGGTGTCGTCGATCACGACGCCGATCCGCCCCGCGTCAACGGCGATTACGTCCGCGACGAGGAAGAACAGGCGCACTACCTGCGCGAGATGCTCGCCGTCTTCGACGATGAAGGCGTGGACACCGCCTTCTGGTTCACCTTCGCCGGCTATGAGTACCCGCACGACCCCGACCCGCGCTTCGACCTCGACATGGCCTCCTACGGGGTGTGCAAGCTGATGCCCGACGGCGGCCTCGCCCCCAAGGCCTCCTTCCACGCCATGGCCAAGGCCTACCAATGAAGCCCACGCCTCCTCGTGCCGCACCGAGACTCACTCGATGCCGGGCGTACGGCGATCGGGCTCTACCCGCGGTCGGCGGTTTATGCGCCGTCCCGCGGCCCGGTCGACCGGATCCTGACATTTCGGTCATCCGCTTGTCGTGTGCCCACCTTGGAAGAGTCCGTAGGATTGTCGGCGTCTGTTCCGGTCATAGCTACCCAGGGGTCATGCGATGACGCAGCCGACGCCGGACCCGGCGGCTCCAGCGGCCGGGCTGCGAGTCGAGCCGCTGATCGGGCGGACCGGTTTCCAGGCGACGGGGGAGGTGAACGCGGTCAACCGGAGCATGTGGGAGTCGGCGCTGGACGCGTCGGTCGCGGCGGCGGGATCGGGTGCCCTCGCCGGCCCGGTGGTTCACCTGGACCTGTCGGAGCTGACGCGTGTGGACGCCGGAGGCGCGGCGGCGGTCGCGGCGTCCGCCGGACGGCTCGGGCCGGACGGCCGGATCGTGCTGCACAGCCCGCCCCCGCACCTGCCGCGAATACTCGATGTCCTGTGGCCGCGGGTGCCCGGAATCGAGGTGGAGCCATGAGCGTCGACGCGCCCGGCGCCGCCACCGGGAGGTCCGGCGAGAGTTTCCGGCATCCGGCCCTGTTCTACCGGGGGCGTGAGGAGTATCTGGCCACGACGGTGCCGTTCGTCACCGGCGGCCTGGCCGCCGGCGAACCGGTCGCCGTCGCCGTGCCGCGGCCCAACCTGGAGCTCCTGCGGGAGGCGCTCGGCCGCGAGCTGGGCGGTGACCTGAAGCGGGTCGAGCTGCTGGACATGGCTCAGGTCGGCCGCAACCCCGGACGGATCATCCCGGGGGTGTTGCGGGCGTTCGCCGACCGGCACCCGCACGGCCGAATACGCATCATCGGTGAGCCGATCTGGGCGGGCCGCACCGGCGAGGAGTACCCCGCCTGCCTCCAGCACGAGGCGCTGATCAATCTGGCGTTCGCCGGCCGGCCGGTGTCGATCCTGTGCCCGTACGACGCCGCGGCACTGGATCCCCGCGTGCTGGCCGACGCCGCCACGACCCATCCGGTCCTGGTCGACCGTGCGGCTGAGCGTGTCAGCCGCGGGTTCGCCCCGCGGCGGGCCATCGCGGCCGGCAACGTGCCCCTGCCCGATCCCTTCGGCGACTCCGGCCGCGAACGCGGCGCGGAGGGGGTGGCGACGGTGCGGTTCGACCACACGACTCTGGCTCCCGTCCGGGCCCTGGCGGTGCGCGAGGCCGCCGCGGGCGGGCTGGATCCGGACCGGGTCCTGGACGTCGAACTGGCCGTCAACGAACTCGCCGCCAACAGCCTGGCGCACGGCGGCGGTTCGGGCACACTCCGGGTCTGGATCGCCGGCGGGCGGCTGGTCTGCGAGATCAGCGACGGCGGGCAGATCACCGATCCGCTGGCCGGACGCCGCCCGGTCGACCCGGCCACTCCGGGCGGCCGCGGGCTGCTGCTGGTCAACCAGCTCGCCGACCTGGTCCGGACGCACAGCGTCCCCGGCGCGACGACCATACGCGCCTACTTCCGGCTGTGACCGTGCCGGGACGCTGAGCCGGTCAGCCGCCGGCCACCTCGACGCGGTCGAAGCCCTCTTCCACCGTGGGGCGACCAGCCGCTTGGCGGTGGCGAGCACGCCGACGAGCGGCACCCGGGCGCGTCCGGTTCGGGCGGCGTTGCGGTCCAGGCAGACCGGGAGCGGCACGTCGGCGTACACGGCCCGGACGACCGCGCCGTGCGCCCTGGCGACGGCGATGAGCGGCGCCCGCTCGCCGGGTGACGGATTGGTGTTGTCGACCACGACGTCGCGCCCGGCGGCCAGCAGTTCGTCGACCAGCCGCCGCTGCCGGCGCTCTCGCCGACGTGCGTTCGGCCACTGGTCCTTGCTCACCACCACGTGCGTCCCGGCCAGGTGTCCGGCCACCCACGGGGACAGGCCCATCGAGGGTTCGTCGAGCATCAGCGGGGCCGGCCGGCACATCGTGCCGCGCGACGGCACCCAGGCCGACGCCACGATGGCGGTGGCGGCGGCGAAGGCCGCGGCGCCCGGCCGGCGGGACCTCTCCTTCGACGACCGGGTCGCGGTCTTCCTATGGGCCGCCGATCCACTAGGCCCGTCGCGACCTTAATCCCCGCACAGAGCCGAGCTCAATGCGGGAAAAACGCAGAATCCGGCTCAGTATGCGAGATTCCATCATGGATGGCCTTGAATAGCCGGTTTCGGTCGTCCACTATGGCTCCATGGTCGATGACACCCGGCTCGGCGAGGTGGACCGCCAGGTGATGGCGGCGCTCCAGCTCGACGGCCGCGCCCCCTGGCATCTCGTCGCCCGCGCCGTCGGCGTCAGCGAGTCCACGGCGCAGCGGCGCTTCGCCGCGCTGCGCGAACGCGGCGCGGCCCGCGTGATCGGCGTCGTCGACGTGCTGCGCTGCGGGCTCGGCGTCCCCGTCCTGACGCGGGTCTCCTGCCGCCCGGGGACCGCCGAGGACGTCGCCGCGTCCCTGGCCGCTCGGCCGGAGGCGCGCTTCGTGGCGGTCGTCACCGGCGCCGCCGACGCCGTCGCCGAGTTCGTCGTGCCCACCCACCGTCACCTGCCGCAGCTGCTCACCCGCGACGTGCCGGCGCACGACCAGCTCACCGAGACCGAGACGTTCACCGTGATGCGGACCTTCACCTCCGCGCACGACTGGGATCCCGGGCTGCTGAAACCCGACGCCGCCGCGCTGCTGCGCCCGGAGCCGGTGCGCCCGTTCGAGGACCAGGTGTGGGAGCGGCCCCCGGACCGGCTCGACGACCTGGAACTGGCCATCGCCGCCGAACTCGGCGAGGACGGCCGGATGCCGGTGAAGGAACTCGCCGGCCGGGTGGGCGTCAGCGAGTCCACGGTGGCGCGCCGCATCGACTCGATGGTCGAACGCGGCTGCCTGCGCTTCCGCACGCTCGTCGAGCCGGCGCTCCTCGGCTTCGCGGTCGAGTTCATGCTGTGGCTCGACGTCGAGCCGGCGCACCTGGACTCCGCCGGGCGGCGGCTCGCCTCCCGGCCCGGCGTCAAGTACCTGTCGGCCACGGCCGGCCGGTTCAACCTGTGCGGGCAGGTGTCCCTGCGGCACTTCGCCGACCTGTACCGCTTCACGACCGACGTGGTCGGCGCGCTACCGGGCGTACGCCGCGCCGACACGACTCTTCAGCTCGACACGCTCAAGCGCGCCTGGGTCCCCACCGCGCCGGAGCCCCGTAAGGAAAGGAGTGGCCGTTGAACGCGACGAGCGAACCCTGGCAGTGGGATGAGACGACCTGGCGAAGGCACGTGGACCGGGTCCGGGCCGGCCGCCGGCTGACGCCACCGTGGCCCGGCGGGGCGAAGGTCACCGTGGCGCTGTCGTTCGACTCCGACCACGAGACCATCCCCCTGCGCGAGGGGGAGACCCGGCCCGGCAAGCTCGCCCAGGGCGAGTACGGCTCACGGGTCGCAGCGCCGCGCATCCTCGCCGCGCTGGAACGGCACGGCGTGCCCGCGACGTTCTTCATGCCGGCGGTGTCGGCGCTGCTGCATCCGGAGGAGGCGCGCGGCTATGTCGCGGCCGGCCACGAGATCGCCGCGCACGGCTGGATCCACGAGCGCAACATGCTGCTCGACCCGGCCGACGAGCGGCTGCTCGCGGTCCGCGCCCTAGACACCCTGGAGGAGATCACCGGCGTACGCCCGGTCGGCCTGCGCACCCCCTCGTGGGACTTCTCCGACGCCACCCTGGACATCATCCGGGAGCTGGGGCTCGTCTACGACTCGTCCCTGATGGCCGACGACGACTGCTACGAACTCCTCGCCGACGGCGAGCCCACCGGCATCGTCGAGCTCCCCGTCGAGTGGATCCGCGACGACGCGCCGTACTTCATGATGGAGCGCTACGGCTCACTGCGCCCGTACACGCCGCCGCGCGAGGTGCTCCGGCTGTGGTGCGACGAGTTCGACGCCGCGCGCGCGGAAGGCGGCCTGTTCCAGCTCACCATGCATCCGCACATCATCGGGCACCGCTCGCGCATGGTCGTGCTGACCGGTCTGCTCGACCACATCGCCGGCTTCGACGACGTCTGGTTCGCCACGCACGCCCAGGTCGCCGAGCACGTCCGCACGGCCCTTCCGCGGCAGACCGCGCCGCCCGGGGAGGCCTCATGAGCGAGTGGAGCGAGCGAATCAAAGAACACGCGCGCCTGGTCACTCCTCCGACGAAGGAGGACTCATGAGCGTCACGCACTCGCGCGAAGCCGTCCGTACGGGCGGGCGGACCGTCCGGATGACCGACAAGCAGCGCCGCGCGGTCGTCGCCGGGGCGGTCGGCAACACCGTCGAGTGGGTCGACTGGGCGGTCTACTCGGCGTTCGCACCGATCTTCTCCACCCAGTTCTTCCCCAAGGGCGACAAGACCGCCGACCTCCTCGCGACCCTCGCGGTGTTCGCCGTCGGATTCGTGATGCGGCCGGTCGGCGCCGCGGTCCTGGGCGCCTACGCCGACCGGCGCGGCCGTAAGGCGGGCATGACGCTGACCATCTCGATGATGGCCGCCGCGGCGCTGGTGGTCGCGGTGTGCCCGCCGTACGGCGCGGTCGGCGTCGTCGCCCCGGCGGTGCTCCTCATCGCCCGCCTGGTGCAGGGCTTCTCCGCCGGAGGGGAGTTCGGCACGTCCTCGGCGTTCCTCATCGAGTCGGCGTCACCGGGCCGCCGGGCGTTCATCGGGTCCTGGCAGCAGGTCTCGGTCGGCGCCGGCACGCTCATCGCCTCCCTGATGGGCACCCTGCTCACCAGCACGCTGAGCGACGGGGCGCTGTCGGCGTGGGGCTGGCGCGCGGCGTTCGGCGTCGGCGGGCTGCTCGGGCTCGTCGGCCTGTGGCTGCGCACCGCCGTCGAGGAGACCGACGCCTTCACCGAACTGGCCGGGAAGCGCGATGGCGACGCCCGGCCGACTCCGCTCCGGGACATGGTGGCGCGCCACCCGCGCGCCGCGCTGCGCGTCATCGGGATCACGATCGCCGGAACCCTGCTCTACTACGTCTGGGTCAGCTACATGCCCGGGTACGCGCACGCCGCCGAGGGTGTGCCGCTCAGCCGCGCCTTCCTCGCCAACACCCTGGCGATCGTCGCCTTCCTGGTGATGCTGCCGTTCGGCGGGATGCTGTCGGACCGGTTCGGCCGCAAGCCGACGATGACCGCGTTCGCGGCCGGGTTCCTCGTGCTGTCGTGGCCACTGTTCCAGCTCGTCGGGAACGGCTTCTGGTCGCTGCTGCTGGTCGAGCTGGCCGGGATGTTCTTCCTGGTCGGCTACTCCGCCAACTGCGCGGTCGTGATGGCCGAGCAGTTCCCCGCCGAGGTGCGGACGACGGGCATCGGCCTGCCGTACGCCCTCGCCGTCGCGCTGTTCGGCGGCACCGCGCCGTACGTCACGACCTGGATGGCCACCCACGGGTACCGCGAGAAGGTCTGGGTCTACACGGCGATCGCGGCCGCCATCGGCGTCGTCGTCTACACCACGATGCCCGAGACCAAGGGAAAGGAGATCGAGTGACGACCGAGAGCCGCCATGTACTGGTGACCGGGGCGGCGAGCGGCATCGGCGCCGCCGTCGCGGCGGGGTTCGCCGCGGACGGCTGGACGGTGACCGGGGTGGACCTGCGCGAGGCTCCGCTCCGCGCCTCGCTGGAGGGCCTCGCGGCGACGCCGATCGTCGCCGACCTGGCCGAACCCGACGCGCCCGAGCGCGTCGTACGCCGGGCGTGGGAGTCCGGCGGGCCCCTCGACGCGCTCGTCAACGCCGCCGGCATCTACCCGGCCCGCGCCTTCCTGGACCTCGACGCGGCCCTGTGGGACCGCGTCCAGGCGGTCAACGTGCGGGCGCCGATGCTGGCCGTCCGCGCGTACGCCGCACTGGCCGTCGCGGCCGGCCGGCCCGGCAGCGTCGTCAACATCAGCTCGGGGGCGGCCCTGCGCGCCCGGCCCGGCGCCGCGCACTACAGCACGTCGAAGGCGGCGCTGGAGATGCTCACGAAGGCCGCGGCCGTGGAGCTCGGCGGAGCCGGCATCCGCGTCAACGCGGTCAGCCCCGGTTTCGTCACGGTCGACAGCGCGGCGAACCCGGTGACCGAGGCGTACGCCGCCGCCGTGTCGGTCAACCCGCTGGGGCGGCGCGGGCGGCCGGGCGACATCGCCGCGGCGGTCCGCTGGCTCGTCTCCCCGGCCGCCGAGTGGGTGACCGGCACGATCCTGCGGGTCGACGGCGGCGCCTCCGCCGGGACGACCACCCTCCCCACCCACTGGCCGGGGCTCACCGACGTGCAGACCCCCGGCCTCGACCCTGAAGGAGGACACCTGTGAGCTCTCGTGAGTACACCGTCGTCGGCGCGGGCGCGATCGGCGGCACCCTCGCCTGGCATCTCGCCCGTGCCGGACACCCGGTGACCGTCGTGGACGCCGACGCCGCGCACGTCGCGGCGATCGCCCGCGACGGCGTCATCCTCGAACGCGGCGGCGTGCGGACGCCGCAGCCGGTCGCCGCGGCGCGCACGCCCGACGAGGTGCACGCGCCGCTCGGCCGGGTGCTGCTCGCGGTGAAGGCGCAGGCCACCGGGACCGCCGCCGGCTGGATCGCCGGGCGCCTCGCCGCGGACGGGTACGTCGTCAGCCTGCAGAACGGGCTGAACGAGGAGCTCATCGCCTCCCACGTGGGCGCCGAGCGTACGGTGGGCGCGTTCGTCGACCTGTTCGCCGACGTCCTGGCCCCGGGCGTGATCGGCGACGGCGGCGCGGGCGCCATCGCGATCGGGGAGATGGACGGTACGGTCTCCGCGCGGGTGCGCGAGCTGGCCGCCGACCTGGGCGCGTGGGGACCCGTCGAGGTCACCGGCAACGTCCCCGGATACCTCTGGGCCAAGCTGGGCTTCGGGGCGATGCTGACCGCCACCGCGCTGGCCGACGACGCGATGGGCGACCTTCTCGACCGGCACCGCCCGGCCGCGCACGCGCTCGCCCGTGAGGTGTTCGCCGTGGCCGCCGCGGAGGGCGTCACCCTGGAACCGTTCGACGCGTTCGAGCCCTCGGCGTACGTCGACGGCGCCGACCCCGGCAAGTCCGCCTCCGCGACCGACCGGCTGGTCGCGTGGCTGCGGACCCAGACCAAGACCCGCAGCGGCATCTGGCGCGACATCGTGGTGCGCCGCCGCCCGACGGAGGTGCCGACACAGTACGGGCCCGTGGTCGCCACCGCCGAACGGCACGGCATCGAGGTCCCCGTCCTGCGCCTGCTGCTAGACCAGCTCGCCGAGGTCGAGGCCGACGCGTCCTCGATGGCCGAGTCGCGTGTCGAGCGGCTCGACGCCGCCGCGGCGAACGGACCGGTGCGATGAGCGACCTGCTGGAGTGGATGCGCGCCGGCGTCGGGGAGATGCTCGACGACCTGGGCGAGTACGTCCGGCTGGAGACCCCCAGCGACGACCGGGACCGGCTCGCGGCCGGCCGTGAGTGGGTCGTCTCGTGGCTCGGCCGCCGCCTGGGCGCGCCGGCGTCCCTGCGCGCGTACACCGGCGCGCCGCACGGCGACACCGTCGTGGTCGACTATCCGGGAAGCGGCTCCGGCACCGTGGTCATCCTGGCGCACTACGACACCGTGTGGCCGGTCGGCACGCTCGCCGAGCTGCCGTTCTCCGTCGACGGCGACGTGATCCGCGGTCCGGGGGTGTTCGACATGAAGGCCGGCCTCGTGCAGGCGGTCTGGGCCCTGCGCGGTCTCCGTACGACCGGCCGGAGCCGCCCGCCCGTACGCCTGGTGCTGAACGGCGACGAGGAGATCGGCAGCCCGTCGTCCCGCCCGGTCATCGAGGAGGCCTGCCGCGACGCCGCCGCCGTGCTGGTCTTCGAGGCCAGCGCGGACGGCGCGGTGAAGACGGCACGCAAGGGCGTCGGCCTGTTCGACGTGACGCTGACCGGCGTCGAGGCGCACGCGGGTCTCGACCCCACCGCGGGCGCCAGCGCGATCACCGCGCTGGCGGAGTTCGTGCTCGCGGCGACCGCCCTGACCGACCTGGCGGCGGGCACGACCGTGAACGTCGGCGTGGCCGGCGGCGGTACCCGCCGCAACGTCACCGCCGGATCGGCGCACGCCGGCATCGACGTGCGCGTCGCCGACGAGGCCGAGGCGCGGCGGGTGGAGCGGGCGCTGGCCGAATGGCGGCCGGCGGACCCGCGGGTGGGCGTACGGGTCGACGGGGGCTGGAACCGCCCGGTCATGGCCCGCACCCCGGCCGTCGCGGACCTGTACGAGCGGGCCCGCGACCTCGCCAAGGACCTGGGGCTCGACCTGCGGGAGACGGCGGTCGGCGGCGCCAGCGACGGCAACTTCGCGGCCGCCCTCGGCGTCCCGGTCCTCGACGGCTTCGGCGCGGTGGGCGCCGGCGCCCACGCCCGTACCGAGCACGCCACGGTGTCCGGGATGATCGAGCGCGCCGCCCTGGCGGCCGCCGTCATCGAGTCGTTCGGCTGACGCCCGGCGCCCGCGCGGGCACGGAGGGACGACGGCGGAGCCGAAGACGAGTAATCTCCCGGTGGGATGGATCCACGCTTAACCGATCTACAAAATCCGGGTGTTCCAGGAGGCGTCCTTGCCCCGATCCTCGCTGCCGTTGGTCGTCGCGGGGCTCACCGCGCTCACCGTCGTCGCTCCGGCCTGCGCCCCGGCGGACAGCACGGGCGACACCAAGACGAGCGCCACGGCGACCGGCACCGCGGCCTGCGTCAAGGACAAGCTCAAGCTGATCAAGCCCGGCACGCTGACGGTCGCCACCGACAAGCCGGCGTTCGCGCCGTGGTTCAAGAACGACGACCCGGCCAACGGACAGGGCTTCGAGAGCGCGGTCACCTATGCCGTGGCGAACAAGCTGGGCTTCGCCAAGAACGAGGTGACCTGGACGACCGAGTCGTTCGACTCCTCCTACGCGCCGGGCCCGAAGAAGTTCGACTTCGACATCAACCAGATCTCGGTCACCCCCGAGCGGCGGAAGGCCGTCACCTTCAGCGACGGCTACTACGACGTCGCACAGGCCGTGGTGGCCGCCGACGGCGGCACGTACGCGGGCGCCACGAGCGTCAACGAGCTCAAGAACGCGCGCATCGCGGTCCAGGTCGGGACGACCGCGTTGCAGGCGGTCCGGCGGCAGATCCAGCCGGCCACCCAGCCGCGCGTCTTCAACAACGAGATCGACGCCATCAACGCCCTGAAGAACAAGCAGGTCGACGTGCTCGTACTGGACCTGCCGACGGCCTTCTACGTCACCGCCGCCCAGGTGAAGAACTCCAAGATCGTCGGTCAGCTCCCGCGGAGCGCCGACGGGAACGAGCAGTTCGGCCTGCTGCTGCAACGGGGCAACCCGCTGGTCGGCTGCCTCAACGTCGCCCTCGGGCAGCTGAAGTCCTCCGGTGAGCTGGCGCGGATCCAGGACCGGTGGCTGACCTCGTCCGCGGGCGCCGCGGTGCTGAAGTGACCCGGCCCGAGAAGACCGCCCTCACGTGACCACGTCCGGTGCGAAGTCCGGTGCGAACCCGCCCGCCTGGGTGAAGAGCGCACGCCAGCTCGAACGCGAGCGGCGGCTGAGGCGGACCGGCCGCCGGTCCGCCTCCGTGGCGACCGCCTCGACGGTCCTCTTCCTGGCCGTCGTGATCGGGGTGGTCGTCTCCTCGCCCGGCTGGCCGCGGGTGCGGGAGACGTTCTTCTCCGCCGGCCGGTTCAGCGACGCGTTCCCCGACGTGCTCCGCGGATTCTGGCTCAACGCCGAGATCTTCCTGATCGCCGAACCGCTGATCCTGTGCCTCGGCCTGCTGGTCGCGCTCGCCCGAAGCCTGACCGGCCCGGTGTTCTTCCCGATCCGGGCCCTCGCCGTCGGCTACACCGACGTCTTCCGCGGCATCCCGACGATCCTGCTGGTCTACCTCGTCGGCTTCGGCGTTCCCGCGCTCAACCTGCGGGGCGCTCCGAGCGATCCGGCCGTGCTGGGCGGTGCGGCGCTCGTCCTGTCCTACGGCGCGTACGTGGCGGAGGTGTTCCGGGCCGGCATCGACTCGGTCCATCCCAGCCAGCGGGCGGCGGCGCGCTCACTCGGGCTGAGCCACGCGCAGAGCCTGCGGTTCGTGGTCCTTCCCCAGGCGGTGCGGCGGGTCGTGCCGCCGCTCCTCAACGACTTCGCCTCGCTGCAGAAGGACACCGCCCTCGTCGCCGTGCTGGGTCCGCTCGAAGCGCTCCGGCAGGCCCAGATCCACTCGGCCGACACGTTCAACTACACGCCGTACCTGGCCGCGGCGGTGCTGTTCATCGCGTTGACCGTGCCGCTCGCCCGGTTCACCGACCACCTCGCGGCCCGCGCCGAGCGGCGACGCGCACCGGGAGGCGGCACATGACCGAGACACCCGCGCTGCTCCGCATGGAGAACGTCTGGAAGACGTACCACTCTCAGCCCGTGCTGCGCGGCATCGATCTGGACGTCGCACCCCATGAGGTGGTCTGCCTCATCGGCGCGTCCGGTTCGGGCAAGTCCACCCTGCTGCGCTGCGTCAACCTCCTGGAGACCGTCGACGACGGCGCGATCTACCTGGACGGCGCCGAGCTCACCGAGGTGGGCGCGGACGCGGACCGGGCACGCCGGCGCATCGGCATGGTCTTCCAGTCGTACAACCTGTTCCCGCACATGTCGGTGCTGGACAACATCACGCTGGCGCCCATCCGTGTGCACCGGACACCACGCGCCACGGCGGTCGCCCAGGCGAAGGAGCTGCTGGAGCGGTTCGACCTGGCGGACAAGGCACAGGAGTACCCGGATCGGCTCTCCGGCGGCCAGCAGCAGCGCGTCGCCATCGTCCGTGCCCTGGCCACCCGGCCGAGCCTGATGCTGCTGGACGAGGTCACCTCCGCACTCGATCCCGAACTGGTGACCGAGGTGCTGAGCATCATCCGCGAGCTCAAGGAGTCCGGCATGACGATGGTGCTGGCCACCCATGAGATGGGCTTCGCCCGCGACATCGCCGACACCGTCTGCTTCCTCGACGACGGCGTGCTCCTCGAGACGGGCCCGGCCGAACAGATCTTCACCGAGCCGCGGGAGCCGCGGACCCGCGAGTTCCTCCAGCGCGTGCTGGAGGCCCGCCGGATCTAGGCCCGAAGACGCCGCTCGGACGGTCCGCGTGACCGATCTGAACGACGGCACGCCCCTGCGTGCCTGGGACGCACCCGAGCGCACGCGCTGGGGCATGTCCGGCGGACCGGAACCGCTGCTGATCGGGCTCTTGCCGACCGGGATGTCCGGCCATGCCGTGGACGGGACGCGGCGATGGAGCCGCCGGGGGAGTGGGCACGGGGAGTCGCGGTGCGCGACCGAGGCGTTCGCCGTCAGGGAGGGCGGCACCGGCTGCGCCGCGGACCGGGCAGCCGACGGCGAGCCGCTGGGACCGGCGACGGGGACGCCCCGCGCGGGCACGGGCACGACGGGGCGTTCGTGTACGCCCACGGCCGGATCCCTCCTCGCCGTCCCGACGGCACGCTGCACCGGTACGAGATGGCCACCGGAGCGCGCCTCGACGCGCCGATCCCCGCGCCGCGCGGCACTTCGCACGGAGCGCGTACCGGCCGGCCGCACGGCCGTGACGTGCTGCTGGTCCTGGCGGGCACAGGAATCCTCGTGTACGACGCCGGCACGGGCGTCCGCCTGCTACGGCCGGCCACCCACTGCGTGACGTTCGACGTGACCACCGCGGGCGAGGACGTCGCCATCACCGAACACGGCGCGCGCGACTACCGCGTCGCCAGCGGATGCGGAGCGCGGACCGCCGAAGGTCGTAATAGATACCTGGAAGGGGCTATTTTGATGGCGTGAGGGGGCGGACCCGGCGGTTCCTCAAGGCGGTCCTCCGTGACCTGCGGCGGGCCGAGCTCGTGCGCGGCCAGCGGGGTTGTGAGGGCGGCTACTGGCTGAGCCGCGACGCGGCCTCCATCTCGCTGGCGGCCGTCGTCGCCGCGGTCGACGGCCGGCTGATGACCGTGCACGGGGAGAGCCTCGGCGACCAGCGTTATCCGGGCCCGGCCGCCCGGCTGTCGGAGCTGTGGGCGGGCCTGCAGAAGCGGTTCGAGGACATCCTGGACGGCGTGACCTTGGCCGACCTGCTGGCGGACGACCCGCCCGAGCCCGCCGTGTCGTTGCTGCGCGACGCGGCCCTCAGCGCGTGACGGCGGAACAGACCCGAGAGGGAGGCATCTGGTGGCAGACGACTGGCATGGCGAACTGCGGCACATCCGCGGCGTGGACCTGACCGGTGAGACGAGTCAGACCTCCGGCATGACGCGGCTGGAGGCGATCTCCGGCAAGACGGTGGGCTCGTCGAAGCTCTGGACCGGCAAGACCCTGGTGGCGCCCGCCACGAACTCCGGCGACCACCATCACGGTGAGACGGAGACCTCGATCTACGTCGTGTCGGGCAATCCGGTGTTCGTCTTCGCCGACGGGGAGGACGAGGTACGGCTGGAGACCGAGCCCGGCGACTTCATCTTCGTTCCGCCGTACGCCCCCCATCGCGAGGAGAACCCCGGCGACACGGAAGCGGTCGTGGTGATCTCGCGTACCAGCCAGGAGGGCGTCGTGGTGAACCTGCCGAGTCTGTGGGCGCCGGTCGAGCGCCCATGACCTCCGGCGGTCCGCTGACCGTGGTGGAGTTCACCGATCCGGCGTGCCTGGGATTCGGAGCCGAAGGTCCGCCGGTTTCGCGCCGCCCCGCCTGCTCGACTACTTCTCCGCCGAGGTCGGTGCCGTCCCACGACTCGCCGCCACCGGCTGCGCGCCCGAGGTCAGAGGATCGTGAGTGCCAGAAGGCCCGTGCAGAGTGCCGCGAGAGCGATCCACCCCGTCAAAGGGATGGCCGGGAGGCACAGCCGGCGACGGGCGGTGGTCGTTCCGGCGGCCGGAGAGGCGGGGAGGTCCTCGTCGAGGAGGTCGGCGTCGGGCGGCAGGCCGCGGTACCACCACAGTGCCAGCCTTCGCCAGCGTTCCTCGCCGCGGTCGGGCTCCGACGGGTCCAGCCGGTCGAGGAGTGCGCCGCGGTACAGGTCGAAGGCGACCTTGACCCGCATCCCGTACAGGCGTGCGGAACGGAGCGCGCCGACGTAGGCGGCCCACGCCAGCAGGCCGCCGCCCCAGTAGCAGGCCAGGAAGACCCCTGGGGATTCGCCCGCTGCCAGGGCGAGGACTCCTGCGATCACGGAGAAGACCGCCGACAGTGCCGAGACGACCAGCTGGAACTCGAGATCGGCCTTGGCCGCCGAAAGAGGCGCGGTGAGCTCGGGCGGCAGGAGCGGGTGGAGCCGCGGCCAGACGATCGCCGCGTCGATGCCGTACCGGTCGTAGGGGTAGAGCTCGGCGTTGCGCAGGATGTTGCCCAGTCGCGTCGCCTGGACGTCATCGGGCCGGCTCGGCAGCGGATAGGTGTGGTGGATGCGCTCGTAGTCGGCTGGATCGGCGGGGTCGAGGCGCTCGAGTCTCCGACGGTGCCAGCGGCGGCCCGCCTTCGCGACCCGGATGCCGATCGGTGACCTCCAGTGGCCTTCGTACCAGCTGATCAGCGTGGAGGTGTGGGCGGCGACGACGTTGGCGAGCACTCCGGCCAGCAGCACGACGCCCGTGATGACCAGGCCTTTGGCCGTGGGGGTGAGCCGGTCCCAGGTGCGGCTCGAGGTCGCGGCCCCGTTCCACCAGACCATCGCCAGGATCGCGATCGATCCGACGAGGATCAGGGCGGGCAGGAACGCGTTCATGACGAACCTGCGATCGAGCAGGCCGAATGTGTCCTTGCCGAGCTGGCCGAGCATGTCCCTACCTCATCCGCAGCCGGTGGGGTGGCAGGCCGGGATTCGTGCATGGTGGAGGATGCCGGGGATCGAAGTAGTCGAGGTCGTTGACGAACAGGCATCCGTCAGCGCGGCATCGCACCCGGGCCGACGGCGTGCGCGGGGGGCCGTGCAGCCCGCCGTCGTCGTTGGCTCCGTGCACGCCCATCTCGTCGGGCGGGGGATCGTAGGCACCAGAGCCGAGAAAGGCGAAGAGTTCGCTCACCGGGAGCACGGCGGTGACGGCTCCGCCGCCCGTCAGCACGATGGCCGGGGGACCGAGTTCGAGGAAGGTGACACCGGGAGAGTCGGCGAACTCGGTGAAGGTCAGATCCTCGTCGGCGACGACCGCCGGCGGGAGCGCCGCCGAGGACAGTGGGGAGATCCCTTCATCGAGCGCGGACCGCAGGCCGGCCCCTGTCACGACCGCGACCGGATCTCCGTCGGTGACGACGATGCCGAAGTCACGGGAGCCGAGGACCTCCAGCGCGCTCGCGGGCGTCGACGACGCCTCCAGGAGCATGAAGGAGCCCGTCGCTCGCGACAGCAGGGTGTCGTCGTGGTTCCCCGTCGTCATCGCCAGTCTCCGATCAGCACGAACGGCGCCCAGTAGTAGGGGTGGGCGTACGGGGTCAGCAGATAGTCCGGGGAGCCGGCCTCCCGGTACCGGGAGGCCGCCCGGCTACGGGCCACGGCCGCCGTCAACCGCCGGTGCTCGGAAAGTCCGGGCGGAACCGCGTCGGCCAGGCGCTCGTAGTCGGCGCACGCCGCGACGTAGTCGCCGGCCCGGTAGCGGGCGTCGGCGATGTTCCGCTCCAGTAGGAGCCGGACGCCGGACGGCATCGTGTCGTGGGCGGTCGCCACGGCCTCGGAACAGTAGTCGATGACATCGGCGAGGGAGGTCGCGCGAAGCCGCCGCTGTGCCAGGCTCAGCGCCTCGGCTCGGCTCCGCCCTTCGACGAGACCGGAGTAGAAGCCTCGCATCAGCAGGCTCGTCGACAGGTCGTCGACCGCCCACAGGGAGACGAGGACGCTCGCCGCACCGGCGTAGATGAGCGATCGGGCCAGGCCGATGAGCTCGTCGCCCAGGCGCCGTCCGCTGACGCCGCTCTCGCAGGCGCTCAGCGTGATCAGGCCGGCGGGCAGGGGCATCGCCATGATGCGTTCGGCGGTCAGCACGCCGTCGCCATCGGCGCCGGGCGCCATGAGGATCGCCGACCTGAGCGGGTGCTCCGGGTCGAACCGGCCGTGGCAGGCGAAGTGGAGGACGCGCGCCGGGCCACCGGAACCGAGGTCACCCTCCAATGCGTCGATCGTGGCGTCCGCTCCGCTGCGCAGGACCGCGTCGGCGGCGAACAGCCGTGCGATCGAGGTCGCCTGCTCCCTCGCATGTACCAGCGGCAGGTCCGCGCGGGTGTCGGCGTACAGGAGGACTCGACGGCTACCTGGCCGTGCCTTCGCCCGGCAGTGCCGCATGACGGCTGCGCTCGGCGCGTAGCAGACGGCGTTGCGGTCGGCGAGCGGGCCTCCGTCGACGTGTAAGGCGTGCATGGGCACCAGGTGCAGAAGGTCGTGCGGGACGATCCACACGAGGTCGCGCGGTTCGCTCATCCGCCGGATCGGCTCGATGAGCTGGCTGAGCGGTTCCACCCAGTCGGCGGGTTCGCGGGACCGCAGCGTCCGGGCGGGCTGGGCGTGGCCGAAGACGTCCTCGATCAGGGTACGGATCTGGCTCCGTCCCAGCGGGATCTCCTCGAGACGGGGCTGGAGCAGGTCGGCGCGGGCGAGGAAGAGCAGCGTGCTGTCCTCGCCCACGAAGTACTCGGCGAGCAGGACGTCCGCGGGCAGCATTCCCCGCACCTCTTCATAGGTGATCGCGTCGGCGCGGCGGAGCTGCGCGTACTCGGCGCCGTCCGCGCCGACCTCGGCCATCTCGCGCCAGAGGTCCTCCAGCCGGGACCTCGCCTCCCGTACCTCCGCCAGTGCCTCCTCGGACACCGCTCCGACCGAGGACCGCCGTGCTTCGGCGAGGAGTCGCCGCTCGCGTCCGACCAGGTCATGGTAGGGGGCGGCATCCAGCTCGGGCAGGTTCCCGGCGAGCAACTCCAGCATGGCGCGCGAGCGGGCCCGCTCGGCGAGCTCGAACGCGACGGCGGCGGGCAGGTCCGGCCATGCCGGGTCCGGCCGCCGCTCCGCCGAGGCCAGCAAGGACAGCAGCCGCTCATAGAGCGGTTCGGTGGCACCTCCGATCCGCATCCGGAGATCCGCGTCGAGGGCCAGGACGCGAGCCTCTTCCCTGAGCGACAGCGCACGGCCCAGGTTCCGCACCGCGCCGACCGGGTCGACCGCCCGCTGCGCCATGCCCAGCTGAAGGGAGACCGTATAGGCGTGCGTCAGCTGCCGGTCGCGTTCGAGGACCGCGGATGCCTGCTCAAGGGCCGCTGCCGCGGCGCGGAACCGGCCGAGGAACCACAGGCGCTTCCCCTCTTCCACCAGGGCCTGCGACTCCTCGTGCTTCCAGCCGAGAGTCGTGATCATGGGGCCGAGCCCGGCGGCCTCATCGTCGATCTCCTCCATCGGCCACAGCCCGATCGCGGACATCGCGATGGCCGTCTTGGAGGCGTCGACCACGCGGTACGTCACCCGGTTCATCGGGGCGAACCCGGCCACGCGTCGATCGCGGTTCAAACGCCACAGAAGATTCAAGACGGAGGGGCGGATCTGGCGATATCGGGCGTAAAGCTCGTTCGCGACGTCGTGCTCGTTCAGCGAAGAATGGCAGACCGCCGCCGCCAGCAGCACCCACTGGCGCATCGCCGGGCTGAGTCGCCTGTCCAGCAGTGGCAGGAGACCTGCGAGTATCTCCTCGGGAGACGCCGCGACGATGGACTCCTTCTGCTGACGGGCCGCGGCGGCGTAATCGGAGGCCTTCATGGCCCACAAGTCGTTCAAGCCGTACTCGCGCCAGATCCGCAGCGCCTCCTGGCGGGCGGCGAATCCCTCGTCGAGGCGGTTCGCGTACTGGAACGCACCGGATCGGGTGTTCGCGCAGAGGGCCAGGGCCAGGTCCACGGCGCGCCGCGTGGGCTCGTCGCCTGCGTCCGAGATGAGGAGACGCGCACGGGCGACCAAGCCGACGGCGTGGTCGAGCCAGTCGTCCGGGCCGATGACGAGGTCGGGGGTTCCGGTCTGGCCGCCCATGACCGCCGATTCCGCCTGGGAGCACAGGGTGCCGATGAACGCCAGGTTCGGGGCTCGGTGACGGGCGACGCGGCGGACCACCGAGTCCGCCAACCACGCCTCGACGATGTGGTCACGCTCGTCGTCGGAGGCGCCGATGAAGCCGACCGCGTCCTGACGCCGGTACTCCCATTCGGGGCCGCGATTCACGAAGGTCAGGTACAGCATCAGGGCCATCTCGCTGGGGACCAGCCAGCAGGCGAACCGCACGAGGCCGTGGCCGCCGCTGTACTCCGCGGCGGCGAGGAAGAAGATCCCCTTGTCGAGGAAGACCATGGACAGAAGAGGGACGAGGTTCAGGACGGGGATCCGACGCAGGACAGAGCTCGCGATCACCGGAGGGAGAAGAATCAGCGCGGGCGCCAGCCACCACGCGTCACCGACCAGCGTCGGATGGCCGTCCCAGAGATCTGCCAGCGGCCCGGCCACCGGCACCGCGAACAGGAGGGCGAGGAGACCGCCCAGAACCTCCAGTAAGAGGATGCGGGTGCGCGTTCTTCGGGTGACGACGGCTGTGATCCGGTACCGGACAGTCGCCGATACGAGCACGCACACGGCCAGGAGCAGTAAGGCCAACCTGGTCGGGCTCGGTTCTCGGAGCTGCGCGACGACGGCGATGACCAAGGGCGTGACCGCGACTCCGCAGGCGCTCAGGCGGATGAACCGGGCCGCCATCCCGAGGCGGCCTCCGGGGGTGGCCACTGAGTCATCATGCCAGGCCGGGGTCGGTGAGAACACTCCTTGCCCGGTGGCGGTCTTTGCGGTACGACGGGCGTACGTGTCCGCGGCAGGCGTCTTCGACAGGGGCGGCCTGATGTCCACGATTCCCCTCGTCCTCAAGCTCCTCGTGGTGGCGACCTGTGTCGAGTGCGTGGTGCTCCGGCGGCGCATCGCGTTCCGGAGCGCACGGGAGGAGAACACCCTTCTCGACCTTTTCTCGGCGATGCCTCCGCTACTGCAGCTCGAACTGTCCGCGGCGCTCTCGGTCGTCGTGTGGGCGCCGCTGATGTGGCTGTCGCACTGGCCGCTCGATGTCGCCGCGGAGCTGGTCGGAGTCGGAGCGCTGATCGTCGTCGGACTGGCGCTGGGTCTGGCCAAAGGGGCTGAGGCCGTGCTCGGCGCCGCTGTCGTCTTCGGACTCGTGACGCCCGACGACCGGCTCTTCACCGGTTTCGTCCTTCCCGCCGCCGCCGCGTACCTGATTCGAGTGGTCCACACCGATCCGGACTTCTGGAGGACCGGCGTCCAGCAGATGCGGGCTCTCTCCCGGCAGACGGCCGACCTCGCCCCACCCACACTGCTGGACCGGTTCTGGCAGGCCGTCCTGGCGGCCGTCGCGGCGCTCCCCGTCGTAGCCGTCGCGGCCTTGCCCATGCCCGGCGCCACCGTCACCGACCAGATCCTGCGGTGGACGGCAGCGGTGATGGTCACCGGGCAACTCGCCGGCACCCTCTGGTCCGCGGCTCCGCTGCCACGAACCTTCCGGCACATCCAGACGGGAGCCCTGACCGCGTCCGTCCTGGTCGCCGCGGCGGTCGCCGCGAGTCCGTTCGGTGGGTGGCTGGCACATCTGTGGTCGCTCTCGTTGCCGGGCGTGGCCGGCGGCCTGATCCTCGCCGTGATCGCCGCACTCGCCCACCTGGGCTATGTCCACGGTCGCGGATGGTGGCAGGCGGGGGCGCTGCTCGTCAGGCTGCCACTCGCCGCGGCCGTCTTTCCCTTCGCCTTGGGAGTGGCCTTCCAACCGGGGCACGGACGGATCGTCGCCGCGACGCTGCTCGTGACGGCGGAGGCCGCGGCGGCCGCGGCGGGACGGCGAAGGCCTCGACCCGACCACGCGAACGCCGCATGGGCCGCGAGGACGGCCGGTTGGCCCCTCGAGAAGTGGACCTACCAGCTTCGTCCCTGGCAGTACGACGCCTTTCTGAGACGTCCGGGCAAGCCTGATCACCTGCTGGTGCGCACCTACGCGAGTTTCGCCGTGCGATCGGCCCGCGGCGAGATGATCACCGGACAGGACTATCTCGTCAGGGACTCCGGGCTCCGGCGACCGCTGTCCGGGGCAGCCGCCCTGGTCTGGGCGGACCTCGCCACACGCGCCCTGGACCTGGTGGACGAGCAGGTCGTCCCGCGTTATCCCCGCGAGCACCTGGAGACCCTCCGCAAGGCCCAGCGGAACACCCGAGCCGACGTCGCCTATGCCACGGGGATGGTCCTCGCGTACGCCGAGCACTGGCCGAAGGCCTACGGAGAATTGCGGAACGCCGGCGATCTGTACCGGAGGATCGGCGCGACGCACAGGGCGGCGCTGACCACAGCCGCGGCGGCCTATATCTCCGCCGCGCACCTCGCCCGACCAGGATCGGCGGGCCGCGACCTGGAGACGATCCCGGGGCCCGTCGCAGGCGACCCGGCGATCGAGTACGTCACCACGATCGCGCGGGCGGCCATCGAGCGGTGCGAGCCTTCGCCCGGTCCATCGCTGGACGACGCCGTCCTCCTCGTGTCCTTACGCCGGGACCCGGGCGCTCCTGTGTGGGGCCGCTCATTCCGGATCGCCCTGCTGGAACTGCTGGACCAGGCGCGAAACGGCGCGGCGGATCTGGTTGACTCCGCGAGTCGGCGCAACCGGCCCAGGACTCGCGGCTCAGGGCGACTGCGGTAAATACGTTGCGAGGTTCCTGGTACGGCGGGCATCCTCGGATGATCGAGCGGCGGCGAGCGCTGCCTGGACCTAAGGAGGGCTGACGAATGGCCATCACTGTGCTGCGGCATGTCCGCGTCAGTCCCACCTCACCGTTCAGGAGCACTCCCGTTGTCTTCCGAGTACGAACTCATCGATACCTCCTCCGACCTCGACTCCCGCTGGGCCGACTCCACCAGCGGTGAAGGCGAACCAGATCCGGCCGACGCGTACGTCTTCGAGTTCCACTCGATCGACGAGGAGCTGGGGCCGGATCAGCGGTGGACCACCTGGCCGGACGTCGAGCGCGGCTGTCGCGGCCCGGAACCACGCCCCTCGTGGGTCGTGACGGAACAGGCCGCGATCGATACCGAGCTCGGCATCCTCAAAACCGGTAAGGAAGCGGACGTCTTCCTGCTCGAACGGGCCGTCGAAGCCATCGGCGACAGCCCGGCGAAGTCCTCGCTGCTGGCCGCGAAGCGGTACCGCACGGAGGAACACCGGTCCTTCCACCGCAGTACGGCGTACGCCGAAGGCCGCCGTACCCGCAACAGCCGGGACAGCCGGGCGATGGCGAAGAAGACCGCGCACGGGCGCAGTGTCGCGGCCGGTCAGTGGGCGTACGCCGAATGGGATGCCCTCAACCGGCTCTGGAAGGCCGGCGTTCCGGTGCCGTACCCCGTGCAGGTGGACGGCACCGAGCTGCTGATGGAGTTCATCGACGACGGCGAGGGCGGTGCCGCGCCACGGCTCGCCCAGGTCCGGCCGACGAAGGAACTGCTCGGCCGGTACTTCGAGCAGCTCCGCGACGGGATGCGTGAGCTGGCCCGCGCCGGGCTGGCGCACGGCGACCTGTCGCCGTACAACGTCCTCGCCCAGGGGGAGCGCATCGTGATGATCGACCTCCCGCAGGTGGTCGACATCGTCGGCAACCCCAAGGGGATGGACTTCCTGATGCGCGACTGTCACAACATGGCCGGCTGGTTCACCAACCGCGGCCTGGAGGTCGATGAGCAGGAACTGTTCGCCGATCTGCTCGCGATGGTGTTCTAGATCCCCGTCGTGCAGAGGCCCAGCTTGACGAGCGTGTCCGCGATCTTGAGTGCCTCTTCCGGCGTGGGGGAGAGCTCGCCCACCTTCAGTGGCCCGTCGTGCAGGCG
Source organism: Actinoallomurus iriomotensis (assembly GCF_030269445.1). Classification (GTDB taxonomy): domain Bacteria; phylum Actinomycetota; class Actinomycetes; order Streptosporangiales; family Streptosporangiaceae; genus Actinoallomurus; species Actinoallomurus iriomotensis. Next base: position 584,868 of record NZ_BSTJ01000004.1, on the reverse strand, counting down.
GCGGCACGTCTCGGCGATCTCCCGGGGCAGGCGGAGTTCGCCGGTCCCGGTCGTCAGCCGTCCGTCGCCGGTGAACACCGGCCAGGTCCCGGGGCGCAGGGAGATCGGATCCGACAGGGCGATCGGTTCGTTGAGCAGCGCCTGCCGGAAGAGGCCGGTGCCGAGCCCGTCGGCGAAGGCGGTCCGGCCGTAGATGATCCGGTGAACGGAGTCCGGGGCGGCGCGGTCGATCAGCGCCGCCGAGAGCAGGCCCGCGTACTTCCCGACCATCGGCGCGACCCGTTCGGCGACGTCGCGCCCCAGGGGGAGCGCGCCGGCGAAGGCGTCGGACCGGAGGATCTCCTGCGTCATGCCGCGGAGCAGGTCGGCCCAGGTCATGGTGTTGATGCTGATCGTGAGGTGGATCGACGACGAGTCGGCCGTGCGCACCAGGTGAGGCATGCCGCGGGGCACGTAGAGGACGTCGCCCTCCCGCAGTTCGTACAGCGACGACGAGGCGCCCAGGTCGGTGAGGACCTTTCCGCCGCCGGGATTCGGCACGATCGCGTCGAACAGCTCCCACCGCTTACCGCCGTGGATCTGGACGATGATGATGTCCTGGGCGTCGCAGTGGACCTCGAAGGCCCGCGCGTGCGGCGGCGCCGCGTAGACGTTCGCGTCCACCGGATGCCCGAGGTCGGTCTCGATGTCCTTGCAGAGCTCGTGCAGGTGCGGCAGCAGCAGGTTGACCGTGCCCAGCACGATGGTCGCGCCGCCGCGGAAGAGCCGGACGGCCTTGACCGGGTCGACGACGTCGCCGAGGTCCGCGTACCCGAGCGTCGACTTCGACACGTACCGGTCCGCCGGGATGACCGCCCCGTCCTTGGCGATCCGGACGCCGGGCGTCCGGAGCGCGCTGCCGGTGAGGACCCGGTCGATGTCCTCGACCGAGATCAGGTTCGGCAGCTCCGACGCGGCGCCGGGCCGGTGGAGCGCCGTCCTTCCGAGGTGCCGGGAGAAGAATTCGTCGACGTCTCCGACGAGGGTGGAGAGTGCCGTCACTGCGAGAACTCCTTCTTATCGTCGGCGGTGGAGGCCGGCGTGTCGACGTACTGGTCGGCCTGCAGCCGGTACATCTCGGCGTAGGTGCCGTCGTCGGCCATCAGGCTCTCGTGCGTGCCGTGCTCGATGACCTTTCCCTGCCGCAGGACGTAGATCCGGTCCACACGGCGTACGGAGGCCAGCCGGTGCGTGATGAGGATGACCGTCCGGCCGTCCGCGGCCAGGGTTCCGACCTTGGCGAAGATCTCCGTCTCCGCCCGGGGATCGAGGGCGGAGGTCGGCTCGTCGAAGACGAGAACGGGCGCGTCGCGGAACCACGCGCGGCCCAGGCCGAGGCGCTGCCACTGGCCGCCGGACAGCTCGGTGCCCCCCATGAACTCCCGGGCCAGCAGGGTTTCCCAGCCGTCGGGCAGCGACGCGGCCACCATGTCGGCGCCGCTGGCCAGCCCGGCCCACCACAGGCGGTCGCGGTCGCGGGCGTGGTCGGTACGCCCGATGGCCAGGTTGACGCGCGCGGTGAAGGGCCAGCGTGGGAAGTCCTGGGCGGCCAGGGCGATCCGCTCGAAGACGCTCTGCCGGTCCAGCAGCTCGATGGGCGTCCCGCCCCAGGTCACCTGCCCGCCGCTGGGCAGGTAGAGGCCGGAGAGCAGCTTGGCCAGGGTGCTCTTGCCCGAACCGTTCTCCCCGACGAGCGCCACGATCTCGCCCGGCCGGATCACGACGTCGACGCCGTCCAGCGCGGGCCGCGTCTTGTGCGGATAGACGAAGCTGAGGTTCCGGGCGCGGATCTCCACCGGCCCCGGCGGAAGCGGCAGCTCGCCGGTGTGCATGGCGCGCTCCTCCGCCTCCGTGCACGCCCGTTCCCATTCGAGGACGAACAGCCCCTGCTCGTACATCTGGTTGGTCGACATGATCAGGCCGATCAGGCTGGTCCGGCCGGTGCGGATGGCCATCACCGCCGCTCCGGCCACCGCGAGCGGGACGGTCCCCATGAGGAGGAGCGCGCCGAGGGCGGCGTAGGTCGCCATGCTCGCCAGGCCCGACAACGCGTCACCGGCCAGGACGCCGCGCGCCTCGGCCCGGCCCAGCCGTTCCTGCTCCTCCTCGGCCACCGACGACAACCGGTCGTAGTGCGCGAGCAGGTACGGCGCCGCACCGTGCGCCCGGATCTCCGGGCCGGTGTTCGGGCTGCTGAGCAGGTCGCCCAGGACTTCGAGCTGACGTGTCAGGTCCATGTAGCGCTTGGCCGAGGCGAACCGCGCCCGCGCGGCCCGTACGGCGCTCCAGCCCTTCGGCGCGATCGTCGCCAGGAGCAACGGCAGGAGGACCGGGTGCAGCACCGTGAGCACCCCGGCGGAGGCCACCAGGTTGGTCAGGCCCGTGAGGAGCGCGATCGCGTTCGTGATCACGACCCTGGTCGCCCGGGTGCCCTGGCGGGCCGCCCCGAGCAGGTTGTGGAAGCCGGCGTCCTCCAGGGCGGCGAGTTCCACCTTCGCGGCCCGCTCCAGCAGCCGCGTGTACGCCAGGCGTTCGGCGCGCGGGCCGAGGCGGCTCGCCGCGGCCTTGCTGCTCGCCCGCATGGCGCTGGCCGTCCCGGCGGCCAGGGCGATTGCGATCAACGCGGGCGCGGCGGCGAGCAGCCGCTCCCGGGACGGGCCGCCGGCCATCAGCGGCACGAGGACACGGTACGTCGCCATCAGCGTCACGACGGTCGCGACGCCCCCGATGAGTTCGGCGGTCACGATCGCGGCGAGCGCACCGGGGGCGGCCGTCCGCCCCAGCCGGACCGTGACGGCCAGCAGCCGCGGGAGCTCACGGGCCATCGTGAAGAAGCCGACCCGCAGTCCGGCCCCCTCGTGACGGAGCTGGCCGAGGGCAAGGCGGATGCCGGAGCCGAAGAGCTCGTCGCGGGTCTCCTCGAGCGCCGCGCCGGCGCGATGCCGTCCCATCACGCCACCAGGAACGGGCGAGCGGCCGGATCCGGGCGGTCCCCGGTCACCGTCAGCAGCGTCAGCGCGACACCCGCCGCCCCGGTCAGCAGGCCCGGGCCGTCGGTGTCGAAGCCGAGCGGCAGGTCCGGGTCGAAGGCGCCGAGGATCCGGTCGAGCAGTTCTCTCGCGGGCGCCGCGAACCGCGGGTCGTCAACCGCGAAGGCCGCCGTGACCAGTAGCAACCCGCCGAGCCCGTGACAGAGGTTCGGCGAGTCGCCGATGCCCCAGGCCTCCGGATGGTCGAGCAGCGCCGCCATCGCCTCACGGGCGAGTTCCTGGTAGCCCGGCTCGTCCAGGGCCCGCCCGGCGAGCCAGAGGGCGCGGGCGATCCCGGGGACGCCGTAGCACCACGACGCCCGGCGCGGCGACGGCAGCCGGTCTCGGCCCGCGATGCCGGCGGGCCACGCGATGCCCCACTCGTCGGTGTGCGCCGCGTCCCGCAGCCAGTCCGCGATCCGCGCGATCGTACCGGCGGGAACATCGGCGTGTTCCTCGCTGAGCAGGGCGAGGAGCGCCAGCGGGCCCGCGGCGCCATGGGCCAGGCCGCAGTCGGCGTAGCCACGGGGCAGGGACCAGGCCTGCGGGACCCGGTGCGGCGGCACGTGGAACGGCGGGTCGCCGTCGGCGGCCTTCGCCAGCGACCGGACCACGGCCTGCCGTTTCGACGGCAGCGGCCGCATCAGCAGATAGACCCCGACGCCCGTGACCCCCTCGATGAGGTCATGGTTCTCCACCAGAGCGATCGCCCCGTCCACCTTCGCCAAGAGGTTCCCGTAGCGGCCGGTCCCGCCTTTCAGGAGCGCGGCGGCCACACCGAGGCCGGCGAGGCCGCGGTTGAACAGCCCGGCCGGTCCGGCCGTCGTGAGCCCGCTCCGCAGGAACCGATGGCCGATCTCGTCCCAGCCCGCCTCGGGCTCGAGCCCGTGCAGTGCCGCGTAGAGCTGCGCGCATCCGGCGTGGTCCGGCCGTGCCGTGCCGTCATGCGTTCCCCGCAGGGCAAGGCGAGCCGCCACGTCGCCTGCGATTCGTCGGGCGGCGGCTCGCCGAGCGGGATCGATCAAATGCACATGCCGGGGGCCATGGCGCCGTACGTGGGGCTGCAGGTGCCGCAGTCCTGCGTCCCGGTGCAGGTACCGCTCCAGGACACCTGCGTGCCGCAGGTGTTCTCACTGCCGCTGCACGACTGAATCGGCGTGACGGAGTCCGATTCCATCAGCAATTCGATGTCCAGGTCGAAGATGCTCTCATCCACATCCGGAGATGCGACCGGGGGCATATGTAATCCCTTCTGTAATGAAGAACGCCGCAGGTTCGGCGGCGCGCGGAGAGTCTGCCATGGTTCGCTTACCGATCGCTGACGTCGCGAAATCGCGCCTTTTCGCCTAATCGCGCTGGTACCTTCTGGGGCGGGTATCGCGACTATTCGCTTAACGGATCTGGTCAGATATCCGAGTTCAATCAGCGGGCACGGAGAGATGTTGCATGACAGATATGCCGAGACTCAGGGCCGCCGAACGCGTGCTGGTACGGATGAGCGTGCTGCCGGCGGACTCGGCGGCGCGGACCCGCAGCGATGGCGACGACCCGGCCGGTTACCTCCGCTCGATGATCGCCGACCCGCTGGTCCGGGAGGCGATCGCCGTGTCCAGCCCGTCGCTGACGCACACGCTCGACGCGCTGGAGGCCGGGCGGCCGGTCGACCCCAAGAAGCTGCGGCGTGCCGTGATCTCGGTCTCCCGCTACGCGCTCCGCATGGCGACCCGTGCCACGCCCTTCGGCGTCATGGCCGGCGTGTCCGAGGCGCGCTTCGACCACGCGGCCAAGGTGGAGTTCGGCGGCGACCACCGGAAGAGCGCCCGGCCCGACGTCGGCTGGCTGCACGCGCTGGTGCGCGACTGGGAACGCAAGCCCGAGGTCGTACGGCGGCTGCGCGTGGTCCGCAACAACCTCTGCTTCATCCGCGGTGACCGGCTCGTCCTGCCGCACCTGCCCGTGGGCGACGACGGACCCGCGCTCGAGGTGTCCGTGCGGCGCACGCCCGTGGTCGAGGCGGTGATCGAGCGGGCGCGCCGCCCGGTGCGATTCACCGAGCTGACCGAGCACCTGCGCGCGGCGTTCCCCCAGGGGTCGCCGGAGGCCGTGGAGCGGCTCTTGTTGCAGCTCGTCGAGCGGTACCTGCTGCTCACCGAGCTGATGCCGCCCGACGACGCGGACCCCGTGCGGCACGTTCTGGACCGCCTTCCCGCGGGGGAGCGGACCGGGCTGGAGGAGGCGGCCGCCGCGCTGGACGCCTACGCGGTCACCCCGATGGCCGAGGGGCTGGAGGCGTGGAACGCGGTCCTCCGCACCACCCGGCGGCTCGGTGACAAGCAGCACGCCCCTCACGTCGACGTGAGGCTCGACGCCGATGTCACCCTTCCCCGGGCGGTGGCCGAGGAGCTGGAGTCCGTCGCCGCGGTCCTGACTCGCGTCACCCCGCCCGACCGTGCGGCCCCGCACATGCGCGCCTACTACGACGACTTCGTGGACAGGTACGGAACCGGCCTGCTGGTGCCGGTGAAGGAACTGCTGGACCCGGAGAAGGGGATCGGCACTCCGGCCGGTTACCGCACGTCGACCCGCGATGTCGCCCGGCCGGAGCCGAACCGGTACCGCGAGCGGGTCTTCGGCGAGCTCGCCCAGCGCGCGCTGCTGGACGGCGCGCACGAGGTCGAACTCGACGCGGAGATGATCGACCGCCTCTCCGGCGCCGACGACGGACGCCTGCCGTCGACGCTGGAGATCGGGGCCCACCTCCTGGCCGAGTCGGTGACCGCGCTGGAGAACGGCGACTTCCGCCTCGCCCTGGCCACGATGCCGCTGTCGCGCCGCGCGGGCGCGCTGAGCGGCCGCTTCGCCTACCTCCTCGAAGGTCTCCGCGACCAGACCGCCCGGATCCTGCACGATGACCGCACCGTCCGGCCGCAGCTCACCTTCCAGGCGAACTGGACACGGGTCGCCAACGTGGCCCGGGTGCCGCTGATGACCGACCACAGCCTGCCGGTCGGGACGTTCGCGGACCCGGGCGACCCCTCCGTGATCGACCTCGACGATCTGGTCGTCGGCGCGGCGCACGGGCGCCTGTTCGTGCACTCGCTGAGCCGTGACACCGAGATCGCTCCGACGACCGTTCACATGCTCGTCGTGAGCCGGGTCGGCCCGGAGATCGCCCGGTTCCTCTACGACGTGACCGAGGCCCGTCACCGGGCGTGCAACGCGTGGACCTGGGGAGAGCTCGACGCGATGCTGCCGTTCCTGCCCCGGGTCCGGCACGGCCGTACGATCCTGGCGTCCGCCACCTGGCGGCCGGCCGTCGGCCTCATCGACGCCGGGCTGACCGAGGCGGAATGGCAACGCCGCCTCGACGCGTGGCGCGAGCGCTGGCGCGTGCCGACCGAGGTGTTCATGACGAACGGCGACCACCGCATCGGGCTCGACCTCGACGCGCCGCTGCACCGCCGGATCCTCCGCCACGAGCTCAGCCGCCGCCCGAGCACACTGCTGGTCGAGTCGCCCGGCGGGGAGGGGTTCGGCACCGGCTGGTCGAACGGGCGCGCCAACGAGGTCGTCGTCACGTTGAGCACGGGCCCCTCCGAGCCGCCCGTCCGTACGTCGGCGACGGTGCGGAGCCGCCCGTCGGCGCACCGGCCGGGCGGAGAGTGGCTGTTCGTCAAGCTGTACGCCTCCGCCGACCGGCATGCCGACCTGATCGGCCAGCGGCTGCCGGCGTTGCGGGCGGCGTTGCCGCCGTCGGTGGACCGGTGGTTCTTCATCCGGTACTTCGATCCCGAACCGCACCTGCGGCTCCGGTTCCACGGCAGCCCGGACCGCCTGAACGCCGAGGTCCTGCCGCTGGTGCACGACTGGGCGGACGAGCTGTGCCGGGCCGGGCTCGCCCGGACGACCATGCTGGACACCTATGAGCCCGAGGTCGAACGCTACGGCGGGCCCGAGGCGCTGGAGGCGGCCGAGCGGGCCTTCCAGGCGGACAGCGAGGCCGTGATCGAGCAGCTCCGCCTGCGCCTTCCCCTGCGGCCCGAACTGCTCGCGGCGGCGAACTACGTGGACCTGGTACGCGGCTTCGGCGACCCGGACTGGCGGGACTGGTACCTGAACGCCTACCCGAAGGGCGAGCACCACGCCGCCTTCCAGGCGATGCGCCGGACCGCGATCGAGGTCATCGACGGGCGGAACGTCGATCCTCGCCTGGCCGAGATCTGGGCGCGCCGCCGGCCCGCCGTGGCGGCGTACGGACAAGTGATCCGTTCGCTGGACCGCCGGCCGCCGCTTCCCGCGCTGTTGCACATGCACCACAACCGGCTCGTCGGCGCGGCCCCGGAGGCGGAGGGCGCCTCGTACGCCATCGCGCGGGGCGCGCTCCAGGCCCTGCGGGACAGAGACAGGCACGCGAAGTGAGGCCGGGCGGAGTGACCACCGGCACCGTGCGGACGGAGGCGGCGGAGATCGTCGCGGAGGTGGCGCGGCGGCTGGCCGACCCGGCCGCCGTCGCGCGGATCACCGAAGGCGCGGTCGACCGGTTCCCGGACGGCAGGACGCCCCCGACCTGGCATCCGGCCGCGCTGAACGAAGGATGTCTCGGAATCGCGCTGCTGCACGCCGAACTGGGCGACCGATCGAGCGCGCACGCGTACCTGGCCCGGGGGGCGAAGGCCGCGATGCCCGGGCAGGGAAGCCTGTTCGCCGGCCTGCCCGCCGTGGTGTTCGCCACGCGCGCTGCGGTGAAGCGACCCGGCGACTACGCGAGCCTGCTCGGCCGCGCCGAACCCGCGGTCCGCGCCGCCGCGGACGAACGAGCCCGCGAGGAGATCGACCGCATCACCGCCGGCCGGCCCGGCACCGCCTTCGCCGCGTACGACGTCGTGCAGGGGCTCACCGGCCTGGGCCGGCTGCTGCTCGGCACCGGGCACGCCGAGCCGGCGGTGCGGTACCTCATCGCCCTCACCGAGCCGGTGGAGGTCGACGGCGCCCGCGTGCCCGGCTGGTGGGTGCCCCACGCTCCGCTGAGGAACAGGCCCGACGGAGAGGGTCATTTCAACCTCGGCCTGGCGCACGGAGTCGCGGGTCCGCTGGCCCTGCTGGCCATCGCCCACCGGGACGGGCTGCGCCTGCCGGACCAGGAGGCGGCGATCGAACGGATCGTCACGTGGCTGCTGGAGTGGCTCCACGAGGATTCGTGGCCATCGGTCGTCGGCTTCCACCGGCAGCTCCGCGGCCCGGACGGATCGACGCGGCCCGACCGGCCCAGCTGGTGCTACGGCGCGCCCGGGATCGCCCGCGCGCTCCAGCTCGCCGGCCTCGCGCTGGACCGCCCGTCGTGGCGGGAGACGGCCGCCTCGGTGCTGCGCCGCGCGCTCGCGCGTCCCTGGGACGAGTGGGACATGATCGACGCCGGCCTGTGCCACGGCTGGGCGGGCATGCTGCACATGACGCGCCTGATGGCGGCCGACGACGGCGCCGACGACCTGCACGATGCGGTCGACGGGCTCGCCCGCCGGGTCGTCGGCTGCTTCGACCCCGAAGCCCCGTTCGGCTTCCGGTACGCCGCGGGAGCCGGCGCGGCGGTCGCACCCGACCGCGCGGGCTTCCTGGAGGGCGCGGCCGGCATCGCGCTCGCGCTCCACGGTTACGCGAACGACGGACCCGCGAACACCGGCTGGGACACGGCCCTGCTGCTGAACTGACGGTGAGCGGGTACGACGCGTCGCCGTCCCGGCGCTCGGGTCGTCCTGCGCGGCGAGCGGGACGCGTCCGAGCACGGCCCCGCCGTTTCGGGCAGGCGGCTCGTTTCGTGCGGTGAGCGGGCGTGTTCGGGTACGGTGCGGCCGTTCCGGCGGGCGGGTCGTTTCGTGCGGCGAGGGGACCTGTTCGGGCAGGGTGCCGCCGTTCCGGCGGGCGGCTGGTCTCGCACGGCGAGGGGACGCGTTCGGGTACGGTGCAGCTCTTCCGGCGGGCGGCTGGTCTCGCGCGGTGAGCGGGCGTGTTCGAGAACGGTGCGCCGCCGTGCCGGCCCGCTGAGCGCGTGCGTCGCCCCAGCGTGGCCGGCGGCTCCGCTGCCCGCCAGGTCCGTGCCGGCCCCGTTCCCCGTCCCGGCCCCGCCGATGGGATCGTTCACGCCCGGCAGGTCGGTGCCGGAACCGTCATGCCCGTAACCCACCGGTGGCGTTCATCCGACTGCTGCCCCCACCGGGCCGGTGTCCTCGCCAGTTTGATCACCTTGGCCGGTCCCTGCTCACACGGTATGGGATTGTGAGGCGGCGGGGAGCAGCGTTGGGGCACCGTTCGGCGCCGTATCTCCGGCGGAGCCGTCCGCCCGACGAGAAAGGAGCGGGTTGTGAGGGAAAGCCGTGACGGATGGAAGGCTGTTTCCGACCCGTCGGCATGGGTCGGCGTAGTCTTCGTCGACATTGACGGCACCCTCGTACCGGCCCCCGGCTCCGCTGTCCACGTAGCCCGATATCTGGGCACGGAGGAGGAGATGGCCAAGGCCGAGGCAGCCTACGCGGCCGGTCAGTTGACCAACCCCGAGATCGCGGCGGTGGACGCCCTCGCATGGGCGGACCGCACCGAACGGGAGATCGACGACTGGCTGACTCAACTGCCGCTCGTCGACGGAATCGCGGAGACGGTCCAGTGGTGCCGTGCTCATCGTCTGCTGCCGGTACTGGCCACCCTGGCCTGGCAGCCGATCGGGAAGCATCTCCGGAAGAGGTTCGGGTTCGCCGCCTACTGCGGACCTGAGCTGGAGATCCTCAACGGGGCCTTCACCGGCCGAGTGCGGACCACCTTCGATGAGTTCGATAAACGCGACTTCGCGCTCCGCTACGCGAAGAACCTCGGCTTCGGCCCGTCCCAGTGCGCCGCCATCGGCGACAGCCGGTCGGACCTACCGCTGTTCGACGAGGTCGGCCTCAGTGTCGCCTTCAACGCGGACCAGCAGGCGCGTGACAGGGCCTCGACGACGGTGGACGGCGGGGACCTACGGGCCGTGACACCGCTTCTGGCGGATTGGCATCAGCGCATTCGTTGAAGGCCGTGCAGGACGTGGATGGCCTCGACCGGCGCGCGCCGGCGAAAGCTTCACCGCGTTCGCCGATCGCGAGTCGCCATTCCACGCACACGGGCTCGCCACTTAAGGAACGAGTCGCCACGGCGCGCATGCGTGGTCGCCATTTCGCGTACTCGGGCCCGAACATTGCCGTCCCGTGACCAATCGGCGATTGGGTGAGCTCCGCTCGGAACTCGCGGAGGGAATTCATGACGTCCGGATCGATCCAACGGGCCGCCGACGAGGCGGGCCTGGGCGGGCTCATCGAGCCCTTCGCGCTGGAGGGCGGCTGGGGCAATCGGGTGCTGCGGAAGTTCACGGTCGCCCACGTGTACGAGAACGGCTGTGTCTACGGCCACCACGAGAAGGACACGGCCGACGCCGTCCGGTGGGCCGACGTCGCCCGGTTCGTCCAGCGGGTGACCGAGAAACGCACCAACGGCTCCTACACCAGTACCACCTACGACTTCGACGTGGTGCACACGGACGGCCGCCTGTTCAACCTGGTCGGCGTGGGGACCCGGCGGAACTCCTCCGGACTCGAACGGTTCGCCGAGGTCGTCGGGCCGCTGGTGACCGAGGCCCAGCTTCCGCGGTTCCGGGAGGCCCTCGCCGGCGGCGAACCGGTCGAGTTCGGCTGGTTCACCGTACGGCCCGAGGGAATCGGACGGGGCCGCAAATCGCTCCCGTGGGCGGAGCTGGAAGAGGTGAACGTACACGAGGGCAAGGTCGGCGTCCGCCGGCACGGCAAACGGCTCAACTGGGCGAAGGCGGGCGTCCCGGACGTGCCCAACGTCGGGGCGTTCCTGACCCTGACCCGGGAGACCGACGACGCCTCCTGGCGGCGCTGACATGGAGTCGGCGGCACGGGCGCTCGCGAGCGCCGTCGCGGTGACCGTGACGGCCCTCCTCACGTACCTCTCGATCGCGCATGGCGTGCACGACCTCGGCGCGACCCCGGACCTCGACCACGTGACCTGCGGCTACGCGACGGGCGTCAATGAGATGTCGCCGGGCGACAAGTGCGTCACCGGCCACGGCACCTTCGGCTACGAGGAGATGGCCGAGCACCACGCGCACGGTGTCCACCAGCACGGCTGGTTCTTCATCATCCTCGGGAGCGTGCTCGGCCTCGCCGGGCTGCCGCTCGTCCCGGCCTTCGTGGTGTACACCGGCCGGGCCCTGCGCCGAGGCACGGCCGGACCCTGACCGGCCGCTCAGCGCCGGAGCCGGCCCAGCAGGTCGGTCAGCGCCTTACGGCGGTCGGCGGCCAGCGGGTCGTCGGGGTCGTCGGGTTCGGCGAGGTAGGCCTCGCAGCGCGTCCGGCACTGGTCCGAGATCGTGCGGCGGGCCTCGAAGTGGCGGCGTCGCTCGGGTCCCAGGCTCTCCCGCTCGCGCAGCCGCAGCTCCTCGATCTGCGCGACGAGGCCGTTGCCGATGAGCTGGAACTCGGCGACCCGGTTGCCGGGGTCGTCCGCCAGCAACCGCTCCATGGCGGCCGTCACGGCGGCCCCTGACGCGCTCTTCAGCCGGGCCAGGGTGGCGCGGGCCAGCAGGAAGCGGCGGTCACGGACGGACTGCGGGTCGCTCCAGGAGGCGAAGTCCCGGGCGATGTCCGCCGGGTCCGGCCCCGGGGGAGCCACGTTGATCCAGCCCCGGTAGGCGGTGGCCAGCAGCCGCCTCCGATCGTCGGTCTCGCCCGCCGCCAGCAGTCCGCGTACGCGCGAGACGGCCCGCGCGAAGTCGTCGGTGGCGAAGTCGATGTGGATCCGGGCCTCCTCGATGCGTTCGCCGGCGCCGGGCGCGAACGCCTCCTCGGCCGCCGCGTCCAGGACCCGGTACGCCTCGGTGTGACGACCCAGCACGCTCAGGAGCTCGGCCCGCAGGATCGGCGGGCCGGACGCGCCGCGCAGGCGGTCCGACCAGGTGGCCAGCGTACCGATCGCCCGTTCCAGGACCTCGCGGGACGCCTCGTCGAGCTCTTCGCGGGAGCGGTTGGCGATGGACACGGCGTCCCGGACGAGTTGTGGGTGCGCTATGCCCGGATCGTCGAGGTACCCCATGAACTCCGAGGAGACGGCCCTGCGCGCCCAGGACCTGCCGGTGCCCCGGAACCGCTCGGGGAACAGCGGGTCGTCGCCCTCGGCCTCGTCGAACACCCGGTTGAGCGCGACCCTGCAGGCGAAGTCGGCGAGCCGGTTGAGCTCCCCGATGAGCGTGACCGGGTCGGTGCCGCTGTCCATCCGCTGTACGGCCGCGACCGTCGCGTCGTCGTCGGCGTCGAGCGGCAGCGTGTCCATCCGGGCGAGTCCGGCGATCACGTCGCCGGAGTAGACCGACAGGCACCAGGTGCGGTCCTCGACGAGGAGGGTGCGCAACCGCCGCTTCTGCTGGAACAGCCGTTTCACCAGGTCGGTGTGCGTCTCCTCCTCGGCCTTGGCGGCCGCCGAGCGGGCGGGCGGCGCGTCCTCCGCCAGCACCCGCTCGCACAGCAGCGCGAACGGCTCGGCGATCCGGCCGGGAAGACGCGCGCAGGCGGTGCGGGCGTCGGCGACCGCGCGGTCCCGCGCCGCCTCCCGTACCTCCTGCGGCGCGTCCGGGGAGACGCCCAGCCGTAGCCGCACGCCGTGCCCGGCGACGCGCCGGTTGAGCAGCTCCAGCCGCAGGTGCCGCTCGTACGCGGCGACCCGGGCGGTGCCGGCCAGCACGGCCATGACCTCACGGGCCCGCGGCTCGTCCTGGTCCGGCGGCGGCACGGCCAGCGCCGCCGTTCCGAAGGCCCCGGCCAGGACGCCGTGCAGCTCCGCCCGCTCCGCCGCGTGGCCGCGCGGGTCTCCGGCCGCCACGTCCAGCGCGTACAGCGCATGGAGGTACGCCTGCCAGCCCTCCGCCGCCGCCGGCAGGTCTCCGGCGGCCGTCTGCGCCATCGCCAGGTTGTGCAGCACGGCGAGGTCGTACGGGTCGGCGGCCAGCATCCGGCTCCAGATCCGGCGGGCCGCCACCGGGCGGCCCAGCCGGTAGGCGGTCTCGGCCGCCCGGCCGGACACCTCACGGCGGAGCAGGTCCAGCGCCCCGCCGGGCGGCAGGTCCGTGAGGCTCGCCTCGGCCTGCGCGAACACCTCGGCCACGGCCGTGTCGGCGATGGCGAGCGCCGACTCGACCAGCTCCCGGCCGGTGCCGGAGGGCTCGGCCTTCGGGCGGGGCGGCTCCGGCCCGCTCTCGCGCCGCGGACCGGGGGTGTCGAGCAGCGACCGTACGGCGTCGCGCAGCCCCAGCGTCGCGGCCGACGGCTCCGGCGCGCCGCCACCGGCCACCTTGCCGAGGGCGTCCTTCACCGGCTTGAGCTGCTTCTTGGTCCGGCCGTGCATGGTGTTCTGCAGGTCGCGCTTGACGGCCTGGTAACGGCGCTGGAACTCCTCGGGCGGCAGGTCACCGGGCTCGGCCCGTCCCACGGCGTCCCAGTCGGCCAGCCGAGCGGCGACCACCGACTTCAGCGCCTGGGTCGTCTCCTCCATCACGGCCAGGTCGCCCGACAGCCGGGCGTGGCCGCCGGCGTCGATGGTCCTGGCGGACGCCCGCAGCGCCTTGGCCAGGTCCAGGGCCTCGGCGTCGTGCTTCTTGAACAGTGCCGTGTCGGCCTCCAGCTTCAGCAGCAGGCCCTCCGCGTCGTCGTCCGGCTGAGCCACCACGGGGTCGGCGACCCGTTCGGCGGGTACCGGGTCGAGCCGCCGTACCGCCGCCATGAGCGCCGCCGCGCACTGCGCGGCCTGCGCCGGATCGGGCTCCTCGGGCGCCGCCAGCAGCTCGCGGGCGGCCCGGTGCGCGTCAAGGTCGGGGAACTCCAGCGGCCGCCTGAGCAGCAGCGCCCGGTGCAGCAGCAGGAGCAGGAACCCCGGCAGGGTCCCCTCCCGTTCGTGGCGGGCGAGCCGGGCGGGGACCTCCGCGAGCGGCAGGTCGTAGAGGTCGAGCACGTCGGTCAGCAGCCGGAAGGCCGGGCCGGGCGCGCGCAGCGGCTCGGCGAGGCCGCGCAGCGTCGCCTTCGGATAGCCGCGCAGCAGCCACTGGACGCCGAGGACGGCGAACGCCGCCGTGCCGCCGGATCGGCGCGGCGCCAGCCGGGCCAGCTCCGTGAGTTCGGCCAGCAGCCAGTCGCGGGTGCGCTCGCTGGGCGTGCCGAGCAGGCGTTCCTCCACGTCCAGGTCGCGCACGCCGCTCCAGCGGCACTCGCCGCCGCGGTCCAGCCGTACGGCCGTCACGCCGAGGTGGGGGTTCGGGTCCGGCCCGTCGGGGCCGGGGTCGGGGTTGTCGGCGCCGGCGCGGATCGCGCCGCTGATGCTCTCGGCGCGGCGACGGAAGGCGCCGGCGTACCCGGCGGTGCCGACGTGGGCCTCGTCCAGGCGGCGCTGCACGATCGCCAGGTGCGCCCAGATCCGGTGGCTGGTCGGGGCGAGTTCGCCCGCCTCGCGCAGCTCCTCGGCGGCCTCGGTGAGCCGGCCGTGCCGGAGCTGGAGCAGGCCCAGGTGGTAGCCGTGCTTGGGGTTGGCCGGGTCGAGGCGGCGGGCGCGGCGCAGGAGGACGAGTGCCTCCTCCGGCGGCGTGTCCGGGTGCACGGCCAGCCGGAACGTGGCCTCCACCAGGGTGTGGAACTCCTGCGGCTCCAGCCACTCGCCGCGCGCCCGCCGATCCCACAGTCTCAGCGCGACGTGGCGGAGCACGACGGGGTCGTTCTGCGTCATGGCGTCGTACCCAGCTCTCGGCGCGGGACGATCCGGACTCCCGCCCCGACCGGTTCGGCGATCAGCGACGCGTCCGGCGATATCCCGAGCGGCCCGGTGTCGCAGGTGTAGACCACCCGGCCGTCCTCCATGAGCACGTGCGCGCCCTCCGGATAGGACAGGATGAGGATTCGGCCGGTGCGGTCGCCGGCCACCAGGCGGGCGCCGCGATGACCCTGGAAACCCCGGCGCACCGACAGCTCGTGGTCGATCAGCACGCCACGGCCGTCGGCGTCGATGACGACGACTCCCTCCTCGGTGAACAGCGCACCGACGTGGGTTCCGATCGGCGGGGACAGCTCTACGACGTCACCGGTGACCGGGTCGACCCGGTGGACCTGCCGCTCGCCCACCGCCAGCAGCCGGCCGCGGACGGCCCGGCAACCCAGCAGCACCGGTTCGAGCCGGCGTTCCCAGCCGTCCGGGCCGAAGCACTGGACGGTGCCGTCGAGCCGGCCGACCAGCAGCCGACCGTCGAGCCGGGCCAGTGTCTGCACCCCCTCCGGGAAGAACGCCACCCGGGACGGCTCGGTGGATCCGGCCGGCAGCCGGTGGACGGCGCCGTTCCACATTCCGGCCAGCAGCTCGGCGCCGTCGAACAGCAGCGCGCCGGGCGCGCGCAGCGGGTTCAGCGTGCTCTCGCCCGGCAGGTCCACGGTCACGGCGCCGCCGTCGGTGTCGAGGCGGACGACCAGGCCCGACCAGTCGGCCACGGCGAAGGACTCCTCGCCCACCGCCACGTTCTTGATCCGCGCGGGCACCGGAGAGCGGGCCAGGACCTGCCCGGTCAGGTCGTACACCACGGTCTCGGTCGCGCCGAGCAGGGCGACCGCGCGGCCGCCCAGGAAGTACGGCTGACCCGTGCCGTCCAGCACCGGGTGCGCGCCGCCGGTCAGGGCACGCCGCGGACGGTCGGGCGGGTCGACGCTGAACCAGCCGGTCGTGGCCTCCGCGCAGCCGGGCGCCCGGGCGATGAGCCGCACCTGGTCGTACGGAGCCGGGAACGACAGGTCGGGGAAGGTGGCCGTGCGGCCGTACAGGGAACGGCGCGCGGTCCCGGTGAACGGCACCTCGCCGGCGGGAGACCTGGCCGACAGCTCGATCTCCACGGGAGTGTCGCCCTCGGCCTCGACCACGACCTCCGGGAGGGTCAGGTTGACGGTGGTCCGCGTGATCACGGCGCCGGTGAACCGCAGCAGGCCCGGCGGGCGGCCGCTGGTGAGGCCCAGGGCCTCGCGTATCCGGTCGAACCAGTCGGGGTCGTTGGTGTCCTGCCACTGGACCCGGTTGAGCTTGTGCGGCACGAGGTCCTTGCAGGCGGGGTCGAGGAGCACGGGAATGATCTTCAGGCCGGAGGTCATGCTGAGGTCGAAGGCCTCGTCCAGCTCCCATTTGCAGATCGGCTTGGAGTCCTCGAAGTAGAGCGGCGAGTAGAGCGGGATGAAGCAGCGGCTCTCCTGGAGCGCCTCGGCCAGGGAGCTGGTCCACTTGTCCCCGGGCGCGATGCCGTCCCGCGAGGTGTCCAGGAAGACGACCGGGCGGCGGCCGTCGGCCGTGCTGCAGCCGAGCAGCTTGTCGTACAGGCGGTTCGCGGTCAGGCTCTCCTCTCTGGCGTAGCTGAGGAACACGTCCCACTTCTTGGTCATACACGCCCCCTCGCCGTCCGCGCCGTCTGCTCGATCTGGTGGATGATCCGTGTCGTGTCGGCGTCGCGGGTCGTTCGGCGCAGGGCCGCACATCGTTGGATGACCCGGTCCAGCTCGATTCCTATGCCGGCGTGCCAGCCGGCTCGCAGCACGCGGGCCAGCTCGTTCGACACCAGGACCACGTCGAGCTGCACGGCGTTCACGGCGAGGACGCCCACCAGCGAGCGCAGCTGGTCGCGGAACGGCTCGCCGATGGTCCGCAACAGCCCCTCGGCGTGCGTGCGCAACGTCCGCGTGCGCTGCAGGGCCTGCTTGATCCGGGCGGACGGGCAGTCGTTGATGTCGCCGACGAAGTCGTGGATGGCCACCGCCTCCCGGTCCACGCGCCGCAGGGCGACGGCGTCCAGCAGATCGCCGGCACCGGTGACCCGTTCGTCGGTGCCGGCGACGCGGGCGGCCGCCTCGATCTCGTCCAGGTCGCCACCGGTGACCAGCAGGCAGAGGCCCAGCACGAAGTTGGTGCACGGGTCGGTGGGCACCAGCCGGACGGTGCGCCGCATGAGGGCCAGGCCCTGCTCCGGGCGTCCCTCGTCCAGGAGGGCGCCGGTCCGGCCGAGGTCGTACCCGGCCAGCAGGTCATAGACCACGTCGGCGCGGTCATGGGGCAGGTCCGGCCGCCCGGGGCCCTCCCGCGCGATCCGCAGGATGTAGGAGGCCAGGTCGATGACCGGCTCGAAGTCGCTCCATTCCGGGCCGAGCCGTCGCAGCTCCTCCAGCGCCGTGTCGTAGGCGCCCGCGTGCAGCGGCTCGACGAAGCGCGGCGCCAGCGCCCGCAGCAGGTGCAGCCGGAGCCGGTGGACGAGCCGGTCGAGGGCGCGGCGGTCCGCCTCCGCGTCGGCGACCCCGGCCCCCGCCCGCGCCGTGGCCACGGCACCGTGCAGGTCGCCGCGCGACGCCCGCTGGACCGTCAGCTCCAGCCAGCAGCCGCCCTCTTCGGGCACCAGGCGCAGGTACTCGACCAGCGCCTTCTCGTCCGGGTCGGCCAGCAGCCGGTCGGTGAGCCGGCCGCGTAAGGTGGTGCGCAGCTCCAGCACCCGTGCGGTCAGGTCGGGCCCTGGCCGGTCGGCGCGCAGCGACTCCAGCTCGGTGAGCGCCGCCATCTCGTCGCCGCCGAACAGCAGGCAGTACGACCGCAGGTAGCGTGCCTCGTAGTGGCCGGGCAGCAGTTCCAGCACCTCGTCGAGCTGAGCGAGCGCCAGTTCGAGGTTGCCCGCGGCGATGTTGGCCTTGGCGTCCTCGATCAGCCCGTCCTCGTACGAGGCGTACTCCAGCGAGAGTGGCACCTCGCCGTCCTCGAACTCGCGCAGCACCGGGACCCGCTCCTCGTGCCGCCCGCCCTGCAGCTCGCGTCTGGCCCGTTGCAGCTCCTCGGTCAGGTCGACGGCCGTCGCCCGCGCCGGCACGTCGAAGGCCGGCATGCGCAGCGTCTGGGCGGAGCCCAGCGTGCGCAGTGTCTGTGGTTCGTCCACGGTTCTCCCAGAGTTCGTGGCCGGGCGGCTCAGAAGGGCAGCGCACCCGGATCGGGCTCGGCACCCAGCCGGTGCCGGGCGACGTCGTGGCAGAGGCCGAACTCCAGGTCCTGGTCGAGGCCCAGCAGCAGCGGCAGCACCCGGCCGAGCCCGGCCTGCTCGAACAGCTCCCGCTCGTCGGCGTCCGGCTCGTACTCGATCGGGCTCAGCCGGCCGACCAGGGAGTAGCGCTCGGGCCGGAGGCGTCGGCGCGGCAGCCGCAGGGATGACCGAATGAGACTGATCACGACTCCTTCTCCGGGGGCGCCTCGTTCAGCAGGAACTCGCCGGTCCGCACGATCAGGTCCTGGCGGGCGCTCTGCACCGCCTCGAACCCGTCCTTGAACCGCTTGCTCGCCGCGTCCACCTCGTCGACGCTCTGCTTCAGCTCTTCGACCCCCGGCCGCTCGGGGTCGTCGCGGAGCAGCGGTCCGGCGATGCCGCGTAGCCGCGCCCGCATCAGCTCGTTGCTCTCGCTGATGTCGCGGACGCTCGGGTGCTCGGCCGGACCGGCGTCGGCGGCCACGGCGGCCGGGTCGCCGTACCGGGCGTACCGGCGTTCCATCTCCGCGCGCAGTGCCAGCAGCTCACGACGCTTCTCCGGGCTCAGGTCGCCGTTCCGGAGGGACTCGTCGATCAGCTCGACGTACCGGTCGCGTCCGGTCGTCGTGTCACCGAGCTCCCGCTCGAACCGCACGATCCGCCGGGCCTCCGGGTGCACGATCGGCCGGGCCGTCTCCAGGCCGCGCTCCAGCAGCGCCACGCCCTGCTCACGCATCGCCGGGTCGCGGACGGCGAAGTAGTAGCGGCACAGCCCGGCGATCAGCAGCGCGTCGCCGTGGTCCGGCTCCGCACGCACGACCCGGTCGATCCGCTCGTCCAGCCGGGCGAAGTCGGCCCGGCCCGGGGCCACCCCGGCCAGCTCCGGCCGCTGCCACTCGTGCAGCAGCGTGACGACGTGGAACAGTGCGGCGTTGACCCGCAGCCGCTGCTCCTCCGGATCCGGGTCGGGAGTCTGCGCCAGCTCCTCCAGCACGGCGCCGAGACCGCCGTCGGCGTTCGCCCGCTCTCCCTCCCGCCAGTCGCACACCAGCAGGCCGAGCGTCGCGCGGGCGGCGGACTTGCCCTCCTGCACGGCGTGCTCGTGGGCGTTGGTGAAGCAGTCGCGGGCGTCGCTCATCCGGTCGTCGAACAGCGCCTGGACGCCCTCGACCAGCTCCATGTCGTCCACGTGCTCGGGGATCTCGGCGGTCAGGCAGTCGAGCTCGCGGACCTGGCGGAAGTAGTGCAGCGCGCCCTGCGGCTCGCGGCGGCGCCAGCTCGCCACGGCCTGCTTGAGGAACGAGATCGAGGCGATCAGCCGGGCCTGCGGCGACCAGTCCAGCAGCGCCCGCTCGCTCTCGAACAGGTCGCAGACCCGGGAGTGCTGCCCCATCTTGGAACGCAGCCACAGGTCGAGGAATGCCGTCGCCTCGTCGTGCCCGGACGCGGCCACCAGGTCGGCCAGCGCGGCGGCGGCCGCCGCGTACTGGTCGGGGTCGAAGTCGCCCAGCCGGGCCCGGACGTACGCCTGGGCGAAGCGGGCGTCCTCCAGCGCCCAGCCGCGCGGCCCGGCGTTGACGGCCTGGGCGATGAGCCGGTCGGCCCGCTCCAGGTCGGCACGGTCGGCGCTGTCGAGCAGTTCCCGTGACTCGTCCAGCGGGATCCGCCAGCGACGCGGCACCACCCCGAAGAAGTACGTGCCGCCGGCGGCCAGCAGCACCACCAGCACGACGATCAGCAGCACCTGGAGGCCCATCACCGCTCCTCACGCAGTTTGCGAAGGTCATGCCGGAGGTTGTTGAGCCGGTGCCCGTGCGCGCCGATCTCCGCGTCGTTCATCGACCGGTTGGCGCGCACCTTCTGCAGGCCCTGCCGTACGGTCTCGGCGACGGCCTCCGCGTCGTCGAGCCGGTCCAGGAGCATGAACGAGCGGGCGTAGTCGATCATGAGGTCGAACCGCCACCACTCCAGCCGCCCGTTCTTGTTCAGCCAGGTGTACGCGGCCTGGTTGGCGTCCTCCGCGTTGCCCCGTTCGAGCAGGTAGACGGCCAGGTCGTGGGCTTTGGCGCCCTTGCCCTCCGCGCCCTCCGGCGGCAGATGGTCGAATGCCGTGCGGACGGTGGCGTCCATCCGCTCGGCGAAGGAGGGATCGACGGCGTCCGACAGCCGCCGGGCCAGATCGTGGCGGAACCGGCCGACCAGGGCGAACTGGGTCATGTACGCCTCACGCCGCCCCTGCTGCATCCGTACCGCCCGCTCCAGCAGGTCCCACGCCTCCAGCGGCTGCGGCGAGTGCAGATCCCGGTAGGACAGCTCCGCGGCCAGCACCAGCAGCTCGTACGACGGATCGGTGAGCAGGATCGTGTGCGCCAGGTGCAGCGCGCGCTCGGGGTTGCCCTCCTCCCGCAGCCGCCGGACGGCCATCAGCGGGTCCATGCTCTCGCGGCAGCGGTCGAGCAGGTCGGCGATCTCGGCCGGGTCGATCGCCAGGCGTTCGGCGTGGCCGGCCGCGAGGACACCGCGGAGGTAGGCGAGGGTCTCGGTGACGGGGCCGACCTGCCGCATCCAGTGCGGGAGGCGGCTCGCCCCGTCTTCGGGACGCCCCGCCGCCGCCCAGTGCAGCAGGCGTTCCGGCTCGGCCGCGGGCGGTTCGAGGAAGCAGCGTAACGCCGTGACGGTCAGCGCGTACACGTCGGCGGCCCGGTCGGGGCCCGACAC
The DNA here is from genome assembly GCF_030269445.1 of Actinoallomurus iriomotensis. GTDB lineage: Bacteria > Actinomycetota > Actinomycetes > Streptosporangiales > Streptosporangiaceae > Actinoallomurus > Actinoallomurus iriomotensis. The sequence continues at coordinate 563,982 of NZ_BSTJ01000004.1, read as the reverse complement.
GCCGCGCACGACGTCGGGAGCCAGGTAGGGGATGCGCTCGGGGGAGCGCAGCAGTGTGCCCACGGCCGGGACGCCCCAGGGCGGCAGCTCCAGGAGGTACGGCTGGCCGCGGGAGAACACGATGTCGGCGCCGGTCGGGATCATGCCCTCGACGCGGCCCCACCAGCCGGGCAGCGCCCGCAGCACCGCGGAGACCGCGGCGAGCCGCGGCTCGGGACGCGGTTCGCCCACGACCCGGGCCAGGGTGGCGTCCAGCTCCAGCTCGTAGGTGACGACGTCGTAGTAATGGCCCTCCCACTCCACGACGTCGTCCTCCTCGTTCTGGAGGAGGGGCGCGACACCGGGATACCTGGCTCGTTCTCGCAGGCGGTCGAGCTGGTCCCGCTGCTTGGCGAGGAGTTCGTCGGCCGGGACCAGGCGGTAGCAGCGGCGGCCGCCAGGGCGGCTGTGGATCTCGCCCCACATGCCGCCGCCGACGGGGACCCGCTCCGCCTCAACGGGCGTCGTCATACGCCGCCTCGAGGCGGTCGAAGAGCGCCTCGATCTCGGCCTCCGGCGCCTTGGCGGCGACGGCGGAACCGAACGCGTCGTAGGCCGAGCGCACCGCCGGGGCCGCGGCACCGCCGGTCAGGTACGCGACGATCTTCCGGTAGGTACGACGCAGCTCGGTCGGCACGGCGTCGGCCGGCAGCACGGCCGGAGCGGCCGCGGCGACCGGGGGCGGCAGGACGAAGTCCGGTGCCGGATCTCCGTGGCTCGACGGCGTGTGCTCGACCGGCGCCGGCGCGGTGACCCGACCCTCGGGGTCGTACAGCCCCAGCAGCGCCTCGCGCCGCTCCGCCAGCTCGTCCTGCCGCCCGATCTCGGTGCTGCGCTCGAACTTCGCCTCGAAGGTACGGCCGGTGTTCAGGTGCTGGACGGCCACCTCCAGCAGACCGTTGCGGGTCATGGTGTACTCCACCTCGAACCGGTGGTAGCCCTCCGGCCGGGGCTCGATGTCCTCCAGGTTGACGGTGCCCACGAGAGCGTTCTCGTAGGTGTACTCACCCTCTCCCTGGTAGACGACGGCGGCGATCTGGGAGGCCATGTCGGGATTGGTGTAGGTCTTCTTCCGGCTGGCGGGGATCCGGGTGCCCCGGGGGATGAGGCCGTCGAACCGGTCGTTCTGAATGGCCAGCCCGAGGGTGTGCTCGGTGATCAGGCTGACCTGCAGGCTGTCCTCGTCCGGGTCGGGGTCGGTCGGCGGACGCTCGGCCAGGTCGAAGCCGTCGGACGGGGTGAAGTCCTTGGCCACGAGGGCCGCGCCGCGGGCGACGAGGGTGTCGGGGTCGGCGTCGCTGCGGACGAAGTCGTCGCCCTTGTCGAAGTGCTCCAGCAGCATCTGCTTGACCAGCGGGATCCGGGTGGAACCGCCGACCAGCAGAATGGCGTCGATCTTGCCGCGGTCCATGCCCTTGCTCTCCGCGGCGAATCGGAGCGCCTCCTCGACCTGGGTGAGCGAGCGGTCGAGGACGGGTTTGATGGTCGCCTCGAACTCCGTACGGGCCAGCTCCCGTGTGGCGCCGTCCGGAAAGACCACGGTGGTGGTGTCGGCGAAGGATAAGGCCCGCTTGGCCTTCTCGGCGGCCATCTTGACCTTCAGCCGATCGTCGGCCGACGGCTCCGGCCGCCCTTTCAGCAGCTCGTCCACCAGCGCGTCGTCGAAGTCGCCGCCCCCGAGCCGCTGGTCACCGGCCGTTGCCAGGACGTCGATGGCGTCCTCGCGGGTCTCGATGATCGACACGTCGAAGGTGCCACCGCCCAGGTCGTACACCAGGTAGACCTGCCGCTCCTCGTCGGCGCGGTCCACGCCGTAGGCGATGGCGGCCGCCGTGGGCTCGGGGATGAGCTGGCGCGGGTAGAGCCCGGCCAGCAGCGCGGCCTCCTCGGTCGCCTTCTTCTGCCGCTCGGTGAAGTACGCGGGGACCGTCACCACGGCGTCGTGCACGGTGGAGCCGAGGCCGGCCTCGGCGATCTGCTTCATCTTCATGAGGATGAGCGCGCTGACCTCCTGCGGCCGCAGCCACTCTCCGCCGACCCGGACCCGTACCGGGTCGTCCACCCGGTGGTCGGTCCCGGCGGCGAAGCGGGCCAGCGAGTCCTCGGTGAAGGTGGCCCCCATCTCACGCTTGATCTCGATGATCGTCTGGGCGTCGCCGCGGGTGCCGGCGATGGCGTCCTTGGCGTGGTGGCCGACCGTCGCGCGGCCGTTCTGCGGCTGGTAGCGGACCACCGAGGGGGTGGCGGCGCCCAGCTCCTCGTCGACGGCGGCGTCCGGAATGATCTCGGCGTAGGCCTCCTCGGGGTTGTAGGCCGCGACGGCCGAGTAGGTGGTGCCCAGGTCGATTCCGACGACGTGGTGGAGGGGGGATTCGTCCATCCGGTCTTCTCCCTTGGGGGTCTCGTCAGGCTCCGTCGAGCAGGGGGTCGGGCGTGTGATCGGCGGTGAAGTCGGTCCGGGTCAGGTCGGAGGGCCGGTAGACCGGCTCGCCCCGCTCCTGCAGGAACAGCTCCAGCTCGCGGCGGAGCACGTGGTGCTGGACGGCGGCGTCGTCCAGCACCGGATGCCAGGCGGGACGGAGTTTGAGCAGCGCCAGCGGCGGGTGCGCCGCGTCGTAGGCCGCGCGGTCGTCGGCGCTCTCCAGCCGGATCGCGTGCGCGGCCGCCAGCTCGGCCTCGTCCGCACCCTGGCGGCGCAGCCGCTGATCGAGCCTGCTGGAGGCGGCGCGGATCTCGTCGACGGAGGCCTCGGGGCCGAGCCCGAGGCGCGTGTAGTCGGTCGTGACCGGAGGGCTCAGCGGTGCGGGGAACAGTTCCAAACCTGCCTCCCTGACCTGTTGGAGATCCTTATTCTTGACGGCTCGCACGGTTTGGTGCAACCAATTCTTGTGTGCGGAGATGCGGCGGGCGGAAAGATTCCCGAGTGACTGACGATAAGTCGATCATCGTCCCAATGCGATCGACATAAAGGCGCGACCGAAAGCCGAGCAAAAAGCAGGGAATTAAGTGGGGCTACATCGACGCGGACGGCGGAAAGCGGTAGCCCGATAAGCTTCGGACCGACTCGTCATGCCGGGTCGACCTTCTCGAACGCCGCGATCGTCCGCTGAACGTCGCGGATCCGGTCCAGGGGAAACTTCTCCGAGCGGTCGAACCGATAGATGCCGTTCTGCTCCTGGAACACGTCGGTGAGTTGCGTGTAGCAATAGCCGAACATCGACGGGTTCTCGAGCAGTACCTTGGTCAGGCCCTCGAAGCGTTCGAAGAACTCTTCTTCCGAGCTCACCCGCTGGCCGTAACCCCACGACTCTGCTCGGTCCGTGCCGTCCGACGCGCGTGCCAGCTCCGGGTTCCACCAGATGCCTCCGTACTCACTGACCATGTACGGCTGCCCGGCGTAGGCCAGCGACATCGGTTCGCCATCCGGGGTCAGGTTCGTGAAGGGCTTCCCGTAGGCGAGGCCGGACTGCGCGATCGCGAACTCCGCGGGGTCCTGTTCGTAGCAGTGGCTGTCCCAGACGTCTGTCTCCGGGACCCGGTGACTGTAGCCGGAGGCATCGATCACCGGCCGGCTCGGATCGGCGTTCTTGGCGGCTTTGAACATCCCCTTGGTGACGTCGTCCAGCACGGTCGTGCGGTCCTGCAGCGCCTGATGGGTCTCGTTCAGAGGACACCAGCCGATGATCGACGGATGGTTGTGGTCTCGTTCCAGCACCTCGATCCACTCGGCGACGTATGACGGGGTCGGCCGCTGATTGTCCCCCCGCGGCCCTTGGCCGCCGGCGCCCCAGTCGGGGAACTCCGCCCAGACGAGGTACCCCATCCGGTCCGCGTGGTAGAGGAACCGCTCCTCGAAGACCTTCTGATGCAGGCGGGCGCCGTTGAAACCGGCGTCGCGGGCGAGTTCGATGTCGCGTACCAAGGCCGCGTCGCTGGGCGCGGTCATGATGCCGTCGGGCCAGTACCCCTGATCGAGAACGAGGCGCTGGAACACGCGCTCACCGTTGATCAGCACGGCCTGCCCCTCGATGGACACCGATCGCAGCCCCGCGTAGCTGTGGACCTCGTCGATGACCGCGCCGGTGGGGTCGATGAGCCGGAACCGCAGGGAGTACAGATGCGGGTCGGCCGGAGTCCACAGCCGCCGGCGCTCGGCGGGAACATCGAGGACCAGGCGGGGGCACAGGTCGTGTCCCAGCGGAATGCTCTCCCGGCTCACGACGCCTGAGGCATCGCTGAGTTCGACCTGGACGGTGATGCCGCGCTTCGGGTCGGAAACCGGCGTCTCGACGTGGAAACGGGAGCCTGTGACGTCCGGTGTGATGCGAGGCCGCCGCAGGTGGGTGGCGGGGACCGCCTCGAGCCACACTGACTGCCAGATGCCCGTGGTTCGCGTGTAGAAACAGTGCGTGTTGGCGTACCAGGTCGCCTGTTTCCCTCGTGGTTGGACCGAGTCGCGTGAGTCCCTGGCCCGTACCACGACCGTGGCTCGTGTCTTGCCGGCCAGAGCCGCGGTGATGTCCAGGCCGAAAGGTGTGAAGCCGCCGCGATGACGGCCGACCTCGACCCCGTTCACCCAGACGGTGGTGTCGTAGTCCACCGCCTGGAAGTTGATGAGCACCCGGCCGCTGAGCCATTCATCGGGGACGGTGAACTCGCGTCGGTACCAGACCGCCGCCATGAAGTCGACGTGTCCGATGCCCGAGAGGGACGACTCGGGAGCGAACGGCACGATGATCCGGCTGTTCAGTTCCGCGTCGCGAAGCCCGCGCTCGAACCCGGAGTCCGACTTGTCCAGCTCGAACTGCCACTCGCCGTTGAGGCAGAGCCATTGATCTCTGCGCCACTGCGGACGAGGGTGCTCGTTTCGGGGGACCGCCAGGTCATGCGTCATTCGCAACTCACTCTCGTGGACTGGATGGTTCGATGTGCCGGTCCGCGATCTCGCGCTCGCGGCGTGTTACTTGATGCCGGTCGTGGAGATCCCGCGGGTCAGGAACCGCTGGCCGAAGAGGAACGCGGCGAACACCGGTAGCAGCGCCACGACCGACATCGCGAAGAGCGGCCCCCAGGAGGTGTCGCCGTTGGCGTCGACGAACGATCGAAGCGCTACCGGCACGGAGTAGACGTTCGGTGCCGTGAGGTAGATCAGCTGGCTGAAGAAGTCGTTCCACGTCCAGACGAACGTGAAGATCGCGGTGGTCGCCAGGGCGGGCTTCATGAGCGGCAGGATGACTCGCGTGAAAGTGCGGAAGTAGCCGCAGCCGTCAAGCCGTGCGGCATCGTCGAGCTCCCGGGGTATGCCGCGGATGAACTGGACCATCAGGAAGACGAAGAACGCGTCCGTCGCCAGGAACTTCGGCACGATCAGGGGGAGGAACGTGTTCAGCCAGCCCATCCTCGAGAACAGGATGTACTGAGGAACGATCACGACATGCATGGGCAGCATGATCGTGATCAGCATGATCGCGAACAGGGTCCGCTTGAAACGGAATCGCAGCCGTGCGAACGCGTACGCGGCCATGGAACAGGAGATGAGGTTCCCCGCGATGGCGCCCGCGGCGATGATCGCCGAGTTGATGAGATACAGGCCGAACGGAAACTTCAGCCCGTTCCACCCTTTCCCGTAGTTGCCGGTCTTGAAGTGCGTGACCAAGATCCCGGAGAGGCGGAAGATGTCGTCGCTCGATCGGAAGGAGCTCGCCAGCATCCACAACAGTGGATAGAGCATGACGATCGCCAGGGCGATGAGTGCGCAGTGCCTGCCGAAACCGCGTGCCGTCTTCAGCCGCCTCGTGCTGGAGCGCGGCGTTTCGCGGCGCTGCGACACGGTGTGTGCGGTGCGCGTGCTGCTAATTGTCATAGAACACCCAGAACCTTGCGGCGTAGAAGTTCAGCGCGGTGAGGGCCGCGACGATCAGGAGGAGCAGCCAGGCCATCGCGGCCGCATAGCCCATCTGGAAGTTGTTGAATCCCACTTGATAGAGGTAGAGCGTGTAGAACATCGTCGAGTCGGACGGGCCCCCGGTGCCGCTCGATACGACGAAAGCCTGGGTGAACGCCTGGAAAGCGTGGATGATCTGCAGGACCAGGTTGAAGAAGATGATCGGGCTGAGCAGGGGAAGCGTGATGCTCCGGAGCTGACGCCATTTCGAGGCGCCGTCGACCTTGGCCGCCTCGTAGTAGATCGCCGGAATCTGCCGCAGCCCCGCCAAGAAGATCACCATCGGCGCGCCGAACGTCCACACATTGAGCACGATGAGCGTGCCCAGCGCGGTCGACGGGTCGGAAACCCATGCCGGCGCGTTCTCGATGCCGAGATGGCCCAGCAACTGGTTCACGAGGCCGTGGTCACCGAAGATCTGCCGCCACAGGACGGCCACGGCCACCGACCCGCCTAGGAGGGACGGAAGATAGTAGACCGAACGGTAGAGCGGCAGCCCGCGCAGGCCTTTGTCGAGCAGCATCGCCAGGGCCAGGGCGACGATGAGCTGGATCGGAACCGAGACCACCACGTACTCGAACGTCACGCGTAGCGAGTTGTGCAGCCGCGGGTCGGAGAGCATGCGGCTGATGTTGTGCAGGCCGGTCCAGTGCGGAGCCTGGATCAGGTTGTAGTCGGTGAAGGCTATGTAGAGCGAGACCAGCATCGGACCGGCCGTGACGCCCACCAGGCCGATGATCCATGGGAGGAGGAGAAGGTAGGCGGCCCGCTCCTCCTTCGCGGCCGCTGAGGATTTGTCGCGCCGCCCCGTCTTCTCGCTGAGTGTGCGCAACTCGTCGATCACCGTCAAGACAGCACTCCCAGTGTCAGGCGCCGAGGATCTGCTTGGACTGGCTGTAGAAGCTCGCCGCGCCCTTGCTCGGCGTCGATCTGCCGAAGCCGATGTCCTGGGAGATCTTGGTGAACAGGGTCGACAGCTGGCTGTATCCCTTGGGCCACGGCGGAGGTGGCGTGGCCGCCTTGTCGCCGAGACCTTGCACGTACGCCACCGCCTTGCCCGCCGGGGATTTCGGTTCGAGCGAGAGGAGATCCACGGCGTGCTTCGAGGGCGGCACGCCCAGTACGACGCCGATCGTCTTGATCGCGAAGTCGTCGTTGACCAGGTAGTTGATCAGTTCGGCCGCGGCGTCCGGATTCGTCGAAGTCGCGGCGATGGACCACATGTCCTGGCTGTCGACGTAGAGCCCCGGCTTGCCGTTCGGCAGGTTCGGGATCGTCATGATCTCCAGCTCCTGTTTCATCAGGCCCTGGAGGAACTGGATCTGCTGAACCCACCCGAAGTCGATGGCGGCCTTGCCGGTCACGATGGGATCGGTCTCGAAGCCGGTGGCGGCCGCGGTCACCGACGCCGCAGGCGTTCCCTTGCCCGCGCGCAGGTCCTGCCAGTAGGCCCACCACTGCTCGACCAGGTCCTGCCCGGCCGCGAGCGCCTTGCCGTCGGTCGTGAAGAGGCTCTTTCCGTGCTGGCGCGCATACGGCTCGAACAGCTCGAGGTGGCCGCTCTGATCCGATGTGCCGGCGACCTTCCCGTTGCTGCTCTGGCCCACCGCCTTCGCCCAGGATGCGAGGCTGTCCCAGGTCCAGTCCGCGGTGGGAACCTTGGCCCCGACCGACTCGATCAGCTCACGGTTGACGAAGACCGCATTGGCGATCGAGCTCTGTCCCACTCCGTACCGCTTGCCGTCCACGACACCGCTGCCCGCGACTCCTTCTTCCATCGTGCTGATGTCGATCGTCTTGCCGATGTATTTGGTCATGTCGAGGAGGGCGCCCCGGCCGGCGTAGTCCGTGAAGTACGTCATCGACATCCGCATGACGTCGGGGGAGTTGCGGGCGGCGGTCTCCGTCGACAGCTTGCTCCAGTAGTCGGCGAACGCGGCGTGCTCGCCACCGACCTTCTGCCCGGAACGCGTCGACTGATAGTGCGCGAGCACCTTCTCCAAGGCCGTGTGGACGGCGTCCCCGCCGTACCACGCGGCGCGCAACGATCCGGAGCCGCTGGACTTTCCGCCCCAGCTGCCGCAGGCGCTGAGTGCCACGGTGCTCAACCCCATCGCGCTGAGGCCGAGAAAACGCCGTCGGCTGAATACGTCAGACATCTCTCCTCCGAGAGTTGTGTTGCCATTCGAAAATTGCCGAACGATGCCGGGACTCAGCGCCCAGGCGTAGTCGTGGGCGAGGCCTCGATGCCCGCCCAGTTCCGATCCGCGGCCTTGGGCGTGTACGCGCCTTCAGGCAGGTCGTCTTGCAAGCGCAGCGTCCACTGCAGCAACAGCCAGATCATCTGGTCCCGGACAGCCGTCAGGGACCGGTCGTCGAAGAGGTTCTTGGTCTCGTGGGGGTCGACGCTCAGGTCGAAGAGTTCGCCCTGGCCCGTGCTGTGAACCAGCAGCTTGTAGTCCCGGAAGCGGAGCATCTTCGTGCGTCCGCTCTGGGTGACCGTGTTCAACTCGTCGAAGGTCGGCCCGTCGTACGGGAAGTGCAGGGGCGGCCGCTCATCGGCTCCGTAGGTCAGGCCGCCATAGCCACGCTCGGCATAGAGACTGTCGAATTCGCCGGTGGCGACGCCGTCCCCCGCGAGCAGCGGCGCCAGACTTCGTCCCTGTACGCCCGGCGGCAACGCCTCACCCACGAGTTCGCACAAGGTGGGGAACACGTCGACGATCGACACGAGCTCCGGCCTGACCTGCTCGGCGACCATCGTGGAACCGGAGAAGAACATCGGTATGCGCATGAGGCACTCCGGCATTCCCGCGCCCTTGCGTTGCAGCCCGTACTCCCCGACGTAGTCGCCGTGGTCGCTCACAAAGACATAGATCGTCTCTCCCGGCAGCTCCGCGTCGACGTTCTCCACGAGCCGCTTCACCTGATCGTCGATCAGGCGAAGCATGCCGCAGTAGTTCGCTCGGTAGCGCCGCCACTCGGCCTCGTAACCAGGGCGCTTCTCTTCGATGAGAGCTTGGAGCCACCGCCAGTGGCCGCCCCGGGCGCGCGCCACCTCCGCCCCGGTCGCCGGGGCGGGAACCTCCGCTTCGTCGAACAGGCTGAAGTACGGTTCCGGGACCTGGTACGGATTGTGCGGTTCGGGAAGGGAGACCCAGAGGAACACCGGCTTGTCGTCGGCCCGTGAACCCACCTGCTCCAGTGCGTCGGTGACGATCCGGTGCGGCAGCTGACGCTTGAGCGGGAAGGGCGTGGGTTCGTGCGCCACCCCGTGGTCGAGCCGCTCGAGCCATTCGTCGAAAGCGGCATCACCGGCTCGTTCGTGCGGACCACCCGTGTGGAAGTAGGGGCCGGCGTACGCGTCGAAGTCCGCCGGCTCCGGATGCATGTGCGGCTTGCCCGAGAACAGCAGCTGGTAACCGGCGGCACGAAGGACGTCGAGCAGATCGCGTGAGTAGTAGGCATGAGCGGCGTTGCTGTTCTGCGTGACTCGGTGCGCAACGGGAAAGCGGCCGGTCAGCAGGCTCGTGCGGGCGGGTACGCACGCCGGGTAGCTGGTGTACGCGCGTGGGAAGTAGGTGCCCTCCGCCGCCATGCCGTCGAGGAACGGCGTGGTGTCGAGGGGGAAGCCCGCGATCTTCGAGAAGTCGGCACGATGCTGGTCGGTCATGATCACGACGATGTTCGGCTTCACTGTCGCCTCCTGGCCCCAGCACGGTCATCCGGCCGCGTGTTCCTGCTCACGGCCCTGCATCGATGCAAGCTTGCCATTGGTCTGCATCGATGCAAGTCACGAATTGGTAACGCTGACGAAACCGCGTCGTTCACAAGTCGTGCGTGACGAGGGCGTGAGCCGCGTTAACGACTCAGGGCACTAGGGCTGTGAGTCCGACCGGGTGGGCCGACTCGCCGGCCGGTCGGCCTGGTGTCGCGAACCGCCGTCGCGCGGTACGCCGGCCGTGCTCTCCCGGATCGCCAGGCGAAACGGCGCCCGGATCTCGATCGGGGCGGCGTCGTCCGACTTGGAGATCCTGGTCAGGATCTGCTCGATCGCCTGGCGTGCGATCAGCTGTTTGTCCGGCGAGATGGTGGTGAGGGTCGGGGTGCTGAACCGTCCGTCCTCGATGTCGTCGAAGCCGACGATGGCCACATCCTCGGGGACCCGAAGGCCCGCCGCGAGTACCGTCCGCATCGCGCCGAGGGCGAGCAGGTCGTTGAAGCAGAAGACCGCGTCGGGCCGGTCCGGGCGGGCGAGCAGTCGCCGCATCGCCTCCGCTCCGTCCGTGCGGTGAAACCGGGTCGCCGTCATCAGCAGTGACCGGTCCACGGGGATGCCGGCACGCCGGTGTGCCCGGCGAAATCCCTTCAGCCGAAGCTTCGCGGTGTCGTACCCCGACGGCTGGACGCCGATCGCCGCGATGCGGCTCCGGCCGATGTCGATCAGATGAGTGGTCGCCTCGTCCGCCGCCGCGACGTTGTCGATCGCCACGTGGTCGGCGAGCGAGTCGAAGCTCTTCTCGCCGAGCAGCAGGATCGGGGCGCCGGGCGGTCTTTCGCTCAGGTCCGCGCCGGACAACGCCAGCGGGCTGAGGATCACGCCGTCGAAGTTCATGGGGCGGGCGTTCTGGAGGATCAGCTCCCGCTCCAGGTTCTTGTCTCCGTCGGTGTGGTCGATCATCACCAGGTATCCGCGTTCCCGCCCCTCGGCGATGATCAGCCGGGCCAGCTCGGCGAAGTACGGCACGTCGAGTTCGGGTACGACCAGCGCGATCACGTGCGAGCGGCCCTGCTTGAGGCTGCGGGCGAGAAGATTCGGCCGGTACCCCAGCCGGTCGATCGCCGCCTGCACTCGCGCGCGGGTGTCGTCGGCCACGTAGGGGTAGTCGCTCACCACGTTCGACACCGTGCGGATCGACACCCCGGCTTCCGCTGCGACATCGCGAAGTGTAGGGCCAGCCATGGCTCGATCTCCCGTTGTTGCTGTCGGCGCGGCGCACTATTGCATCGTTGCTAAGCCTATGCCATAGTCTGCGCTCACATCGGCTTTGCCATCGATGCAAGAGTCTGCGCATCGACCGACGGACGCCGCCCATACGGTCGGCCGAGCCGACCGTCGAGTCATGCCGATGGCCAGGAACTGTCGGGTTGAGCAAACCGCGATTCCCGCACATTCGCAGGATCGAGAAATGGAGCCTCGCCGTGCGACAACACTTCTGGATGAAGTCGATGATCAGACGCGCCGTATGTCTGCTCGGCGCCGTCGTGGCCGCCGTCGCGGTACTCGCCCTCCCCGGAACTCCGGCGCTGGGCAACGTATCGGGAAACGCGCTCTACAGCCCGAGTTCCAGCAATGAGGCGCTTGCCTATAACCGCATGATCCGGCTTCAGCACAGCGGCCGGGCGAACGGACGCCTGCTGGCGAGTTTCGAGCGTTCGGGCCTGGGCGGTGCGCCATCGCGATATGTCATCCGGCAAAGCACGAATGACGGCCAGACGTGGTCGACACTGGCGACGGTGAGCGACGGCGAGACGGGAGAGGGGCATCCGTGGAACACCTTGTTCCAGCCGTTCCTGTTCGAGTTCCCCCGCGCGACCGGCGGCCTGCCTGCCGGAACGCTGCTCCTCGTGGGCAACGTGTTGCCTCCCGGCCGCTCCACGACCCACTTCGAGGAGTGGCGCAGCACTGATCACGGTGCCACCTGGAATCATGTCGAGACCTTCCAGATCGGCGGCGCCAGTGCCAAGTTCGAGCCCGGCGGCGTCGGGGCGGGCATCTGGGAACCGTTCCTGATCATGAACTCACGGGGGGAGATCGAGTGCTATTTCTCCGACGAACGTCAGAACAAGGAGCACAGCCAGAAACTGGTGCACATCGTCTCCGCTGACGGAGGACGTACCTGGAGTGCGAACGCCGATGGCAGCACACGGGTCTCACCCGGCGAGGTCGAGGACGTGGCGAGTCCGACACGGTCCGACCGGCCGGGCATGGTGACCATCGCCGTCCTGCCGAACGGCGACTGGATCATGAGTTTCGAACTGTGCGGTACGAATCACTTCTGCGAAGCCCACGTGAAGACATCGAAAGACGAGGGGCGGACCTGGGGTTCGGGGCCGGCCGACCTCGGGACCGAGGTCGTCACCGATGACGGTCGCTACCTCGGCAGCAGTCCCTTCATCACGTGGAGTCCGTCCGGCGGTGCGAACGGTGAATTGCTCCTGACCGGAATGCGCACCCGCTTCGCGTCGGGCAACGGATTCTCGCCAGAGGACCACCAAGCGGTCTTCGTGAACTCCGACAACGGCACCGGAACCTGGAGCTGGATGCCTGCCCCGATCAACGTCGGCGGTGCCGGGCCGACGGCCAACTGCTACCAGAACTACAGCCCGGATCTGCTGCCCTCCAGCTCGGGGCGGATGCTGCGCTACACCGCGGCGCGAGCGGCGGGAACGTATGGATGCGAGGAGAGCACCGGAGAGGCCAACGCGGGGGTACTGCCGTACGCGTCGGACTTCGGCGCGGGTGACGCCGGATGGTTGAACTACGGCGGCTGCTGGACGACCGCCTCGGACACGTACGTCGAGACGTGCGGGGGCGACGGCGGCAACAAGGCACTCGCCGGCTCGACCGGGTGGACGAACTACACGATCAGCGGCGACGTCATGATCACCTCGGGAACGCAGGCCGGATTCGTGTTCCGCGCCACCGATCCCAGAGTGGGAGCGGACGCGTTCAACGGCTACTACGTCGGCGTCAGCTCGACGCGACTGATTCTGGGACGAGAGAACGGATCCTGGACGCTTCTCTCGCAAGCGGCCATCCCCGGTGGACTGGCGCACGACAGGTGGTACCACCTGACGATCCGGGCCGTGGGATGCAGGTTCACGATCACCGGCTCCGACGGCGGCGAGACCGCTCCGATCGCCTTCAGCCACACGGACGCCGGCTGCTTCACGCACGGCGCGATCGGCGTGCGCGACCAGAGCGGCACTGCCGCGTGGCGGAACGTCACAGTGACACATCCCGGGCGGTAGACGAGCCGGGCCGAAGGGCCGCAGGCGTGGGATCGACGCGGCCTCGCCTCAGGGCGGGGCCGTGCGGTCCACCCCTCCCGAAGGCATTTCAGGTCCGGCAGCGACAGCAGCGGCATCCCTGTCCAAGATGGATGTGCGCTGTCCTTCCTGCGGTGATGGCGAAAATTCGCTGGTTGCGGGTCGGCCAACTCGCCAGCGTGACCACGTGCAGGATGTGATCGCGCACGCCTCCAGGGGCGCGCACGTACAGCAGACGGTCGACCATGCCGTTGAAATGACGGTGATAACCCAGAGCGGCCAGAGTCTCCTCGTCTCGCTCGACGATTTCCAGGTCAGTGACCGCGGCCATCAGATCGATGATGGGCTTGGCCGCCAGCCCTGGCACAGCCGTCGAGCCGATGTGCTCAATCTCGACCATCACTCCGGGCAACGCCTGCTCCAGCTCCTCGATCGCTGCGGCAGCCCGAGCCGGCCATGCCGGGTCGTACTCGGCGACGTGGATGGTCCGCCTGGCCATGAGCGCCATCCTGTCACCGTACGACCGGTTTCAGGCTTGGCCCGCTCGGCCGCGTCCAACAAGCCGGACACTGGGCCGCGGTGAACGCCGTTCGGCCAGTCGATCAGGCACTCACGATCGCGCCGGCGCGTCGCGCAGTTCTCGGCGGAGGATCTTGCCGGTGACGCTTTTCGGCAGGTCGTCCTCGATCAGCACCTGGGCGGGAGCCTTGTACACGGCCATCCGGGCGCGGCAGAAGTCCCGGAGTTCGGCCTCCGTCGCGGTCGCGCCGGGGCGGAGGCTGACGAACGCCCGCACGGTCTCGCCCCGGTACGGGTCGGGGACGCCCACCACGGCCGCCTCGCGTACGGCCGGATGCTCGTACAGGACGTCCTCCACCTCACGCGGCCAGACCTTGTAGCCGGCCGCCACGATCATGTCCTTCTTGCGGTCGACGAGGTAGACCCAGCCCGCGGCGTCCATGAAGCCGACGTCCCCGCTGAGCAGCGTGCCCTCCGGGAACGAGGCGCGGGTCTGCGCCGGGTTCCGCCAGTAGCCCGCGGCGACCTGCGGGCCGCTGATGGCCAGCTCGCCGACCTCTCCGGCCGGCAGCGGCCGGCCGTCGTCGCCGCGGATCTCCACCCGGACGCTGGGCAGGGGGACGCCGATCGCCAGGGCGCCGGACGTCTCGTCGACCGGCGCGCGGGTGCCGAGCGGCACGGCCACCGCGGCCGAGGTCGTCTCGGTCAGGCCGTAGGCGTTGTGGATGTAGACGCCGAACTCGTCGGCGAACCGGCGGACGGTGGCGGCCGGCACCGGCGCGCCGCCGCTGAGCACCTTCGACAGCGAGCCCAGGTCGTGTTCGCGGGCCGCGGGCTCGCCCAGCAGGGCGATGAACGCGGTGATCGACCCGATGGTGAACGTCGGCCGGTAGCGTTCGACCAGCGCCGCCGCCGTACGGGCGTCGAACCGGTAGGTCAGCACCAGCGGCAGACCGCCGCCGAGGCCGAGCGCCAGGTGCATGGCCAGGCCGGTGATGTGGAACAGCGGCGCGACGGTGAGGATCGAGTCGGCGTCGCCCAGGCCGATCCAGGTGCGGCAGGCGGCGACCTGGTAGGCGAGGTTGCGGTGCAGATTGATCGCGCCCTTGGCCGGGCCGGTGGTGCCGGAGGTGTAGCTGAGCAGCGCCGCGTCGTCCGGTCCCGGGGCCGCCGCGGCCTGCGGTGCGCCGCCCTCCTCCAGGATGGCGAGAACGTCGTCGTCCGCGCCGTCCGGCCAGGGCCCGGTGGCGTCCGCGGCGAGGGCGCCGTCGCGGGAGTACAGGACGTGCGCGGGCGCGTTCCCGGCGGGCAGCGCGGCGACCACGTCCCGGGCGGCGGGGTGTGCGACCAGGACCCGGGCGCCGGAGTCGGCGAGCAGGTGGGCGAGCTCCCGTTCCTTGTACATCGGGTTGACCGGCACGACCGTGCCGCCGAGCTTCCAGACCGCGAGCACGGCCAGCACGCAGACCGGGGTGTTCTGCAGCGCGACCGCCACCCGGTCGCCCGCGCCGACGCCGCGCCGCTCGAGCCCCGCCGCGAACGCGTCGCTCAGCCGGTCGACCTCGGCACGGTCGAGGGTGGTGCCGAAGTAGTGGAGCTGCGGCGCGCCCGGCCGCTCGGCGACGCGGCGGCGGAACAGCTCCACCACGCTGTCCGCCTCGACGTCGATCTCGCCGGGCACGCCCGGTCCGTAAAGCGCCTGCCAGTACGGACTCATGAACTCTCCTTCACGCGCGGCTCGTCCTCGATGCCGAGGTGGCGGGCGATGGTCGCGGGGTCCTTCTCCAGCTCCTCCGGGGCGCCCTCGGCGACGATCTCACCTCGCTGGATGAGGCACGCGTGGTCGGCCAGCGGGAAGGCGAGGGCGGCGTTCTGCTCGACCAGCAGCATGGTCATGCCGGTGGCGCGGATCGCGGAGATCGCCGCGAAGACGGTGTCGACCAACGCGGGGGACAGGCCCATCGACGGCTCGTCGAGCAGCAGCAGAGACGGCGCGGTCATCAGCGCCCGGCCGATCGCCAGCATCTGCTGCTCGCCGCCCGACATCAGCGCCGCGGTCTGCCGACGGCGTTCGGCCAGCCGGGGGAACAGGTCGTACACCTCATCGACCAGGGCGGTGCGACGCCGGCCACGGGCGTACGCGGAGAGATCGAGGTTCTCCTGTACGGTCAGGCAGCCGACGACCATCCGGCCCTCCGGCACCAGCGCGAGGCCGCGCCGGGCGACCCGGTGCGCGGGCATCCCGGTGATGTCGGTCCCGTCGAAGACGACCCGCCCGCCGCTCGGGCGCAGCAGCCCGCCGATCGCGCGCATCGTGCTCGACTTGCCCGCGCCGTTCGCGCCCAGGAGGGCGGCGACCCGCCCCTTGCCGAGGGAGAGGTCGAGACGTGACACGGCGCGGATGGAACCATAGGTCACCTCGAGCGACTCGACGGTCAGCATGGCCTCGTCTCCTTCTCTATCACTTGCCGAAGTACGCCTTGCGCACCTCGGGGCGGCGCAGGCAGACGCCGGGCTCGTCGCAGGCGATGACCTCGCCGGAGGCGAGCACCGCGACCCGGTCGCAGATCGCCTGGATCAGGCGCATGTTGTGCTCGACCACGACGATCGTCGTGCCGCTCTCGCGCAGGCCGGTCACCAGCTCGCCGATCCCGGTCCAGTCGGCCGCGTTCATGCCGGCGGTCGGTTCGTCCAGAAGCAGCAGCCGGGGCCGCGACACCAGCGCCCGCGCGATCTCCAGCCGGCGCTGGTCGCCGTACGACAGGGTCTCGGCCAGCCGGTCGGCGGCGTCGCGCAGGCCGACCGACTCCAGGGTCTCCAGCGCTTGTTCCCGCAGGTCGCGCAGTTCCGCGCGGGCCCGTGGCGTGCCGGCCGAACCCCGGAGGCCGCCGACCCGCCGGCGCCGGTAGGTCCCCGCGAGCACCTGCTCGACGACGGTGAGGCCGCGCAGCAACCGGATGTTCTGGAACGTACGGGAGACGCCCAGGCGGGCCAGGGCCTGCGCCGGCAGGTGGTGGCACGCGTCGCCGTACAGCCGGATCGAACCGCCGTCGGCGGGGAGCAGACCGCTGATGATGTTGAGCAGCGTCGTCTTGCCGGCCCCGTTGGGCCCGGCGATCCCGAAGACGGTGTCGCGGGGGACGGTGAGGCTGACCGAGCGCAGCACGCTCAGCCCGCCGAACCGCTTGGCCAGGCCGTCGACGGCCAGCGCCTCCGTACCGCTCATGAGTTCACCTCCGCCGGTTCGCGCCTCTTGTCCGGCGTGGGCGCGGGGCGGCGTCCGTCCCGCAGCCGCCGCCAGCGCAGCGGGTCCACCAGGCCGCCGGGCAGCCAGATCATGATGATCAGCAGGAGCGCCCCGTCGATGATGGCCTGGCCCTGGCCGATGAACTGGTTCACGTACACCGGCAGCCCGGTGAAGACCACCGCGCCGATGACCGACCCGAACCAGTGGTACGCGCCGCCGAGCACGACACAGGCGATCACCGTCACGGCGAGGTCGATGTAGAAGCTGTCCGGGTCGATGTAGCGCAGCAGTCCCGCCTGCAGCACGCCGCCGACCCCGCCGAGCACGCCGCTGATCACGAAGGCGACCGCCTGCACACGGCGTACCGGGATGCCCATCGTCGCGGCGACCGTGGGGTCCTCCCGCGTCGCCACCGCCGCCGTGCCGAACCTCGACCGGGCGAGCCGGGCCAGGATCAGGCAGGCCACCCCCAGGACCACGATGAGCTGCCACAGGTGCACCTCGACCGGGACCACCTCGCCCTGCGAGCCCCCGGTCAGCCCGCCGAGGTTCACCACGACGACCCGGGTGACCAGGATGAGGGCGACCGTGGCCAGTGCCAGCCAGTGGCCGGCCAGCCGGATCAGCAGCAGCCCGGTGACCGCGGCGACCACTCCGCCGCCGAGCCCGCCGACGAGCAACGCGGGCCACAGCCCCAGCCCGGCGGAGTTCATCAGGTGGGTCGCGAAGAACGCGCCGACCGCGGCGAAGCTCACCGTGGCGAAGCTGAGCAGGCCGGCCCACAGCGTCATGTACGTGCTCAGCGCCAGGACCGCGCCGGCCAGCGCGAACTCGGCGGCGCTGATCAGGAGCGTGAGTTGCTGTCCCATCAGGCCCTCCCCAGCTCGACCGTCTTGAGCAGGCCGCGCGGCCGTACGACCAGGACGACCAGCAGCAGGCCGAAGGTGATCGCGTCCTGGAAGGAGTTGGAGATGTACTGGGCCGACAGCACCTGGACGACGCCGATCGCGAACCCACCGAACGCCGCGCCGCGCACGTCGCCCATGCCGCCGATGACGACCGCCGCGAAGCCCTGGAGCAGCAGGCCGTCGCCGAGGCCGAAGGTGAAGGTCTGCCCGTCGGCGTAGAACACCCCGGCCAGTCCCGTCGCGGCCCCGGCCAGCGCCGCCGCGGTCAGGATCGCGACGCGCGGGTTCACCCCGCCGAGCATGGCCGCGCCGCGGTCGTGTCCCACGGCGCGGATCGCCGCGCCCAGCCGGGTGTGCCGCAGGATCACGTGGATCACGGCGGTCACCGCGATCGCGCAGACGACCGCGATGACCTGGGTGGCCAGCACCCGCAGGCCGGCGAAGCGGATCAGGCCGCCCGGCACCGTGCCCGGCGGGAAGCCGAGCGGCGCCGCGCCGGTGGCGAGGCTGGCCGCCTCGCGCAGCGAGATCCACAGGGCGACGCTCGTGATGATCGTGCCGAGGAGTTGCTCGCCGCCGCGGGACCGCAGCGGCTGGAACGCCACCTGGTCGACCGCCACCGCCGCCACCGCGCCGATCGCGGTGCCGACCAGGCAGGCGACCGCGAACGGCAGTCCGGCGTGCGCGACCGCCCAGTAGGCGAAGATCGCTCCCCAGGTGGCGTACACGCCCTGGGCCAGGTTCAGGATCCGCATCGTGGAGAAGACGACGCCGAACCCGACCGCGAACAGGGCGTACACGGCGCCGAGGGCGAGGCCGTTGATGAGCTGCTGAACGAACAACATGGTCAGGTCACCGGCCCGTTCACGACTTGCCCGCGCCCGACGGCGTCCACTCGGTCTGCCGCCCGTCCTTGGTCCAGGTGATGTGGACGATGCTCTCGGGGGCGTGCAGCTGCCCGTTCTGGAAGCCGACCGTGCCGTAGATGGTGCCGTCCAGCTGCTTCAGCGACGACAGCGCCTTGGTGACGCTCGCCCGGGTGACGTTCTTGCCGGCGTTCTTGATCGCGGTGGCCATCGTGTACGCGGCGATGTAGCCCTGGGCCGCGTAGTCGTCCGGGTCGGTGCCGTACTTGGCCTTGTACGTCTGCGCGAACTTCTGTCCCTGCGCGTCGGCCTTGCCGGCGAAGAAGTACACCGGGAAGGGGATGCCGGCGAGCGCGCCGCCCGCGGCCTTGTAGGCGCCGGGACTGCCGATCGCCTCGCTCGCCACGATGAGCCCGTTGTAGCCGCGGCTGCGCAGCGCCTTGATCAGCGAGATGGACGACTGCTGGAGGCAGGCGACGACGACGGCCGCCGGGTTCTTGGCCATGAGCTGACCGGCCGCCCCGCTGAAGTCGGTCTGCGCGGCGAGCGTGTTGACGGTGCCGAGGTCCCGTACGCCGGTGCCGGCGAAGCCCTCCTGGAAGCTCTTGAGCTGGGAGACCCAGCCGGAGTTGTCCTGCGTCACCGCGTACGCCACCGACGCCGGGCGGACCTGCTGGGCGACCTTCTGCGCGAGGCTCTTGTTGGCGTCCTGCGGCATCGTCGTGGTCCGCACGACGTACGGCGGCTTCTCCAGGCCGAGGTCGGTGGCGCCGTAGATGTCCAGCGGCATCTTGGCCGCCGTGGTGATGGGCTTCACCGCGCCGGCCGTCGGCGACAGGATGCAGCAGATGGTGCCGACGACGCTCTGGTCGCCGGCGAGCTGCTTGGCCTGCTCCACGGCGCGGGCGGGCGTCTCGGCGCCCTCCTTCTTCACCAGTTCGATCTTCCGGCCGCTCCCCAGGTAGCCCTCCTGGTTGAGCTGGTCGACGGCGAGTTCGGTGCCGTGCGCGAACGTCTGCCCGGCGAAGGCGACGGGCCCGGTCAGCGCGGTGATGAAGCCGACCTTGACGTCGCCGCTCTGCGTGTCGCCGTTGCACGCCGAGGCCAGCAGGGCGGCGACGGTGATCAGCACGCCGAGCGGTCCGCGGCGGCGAAGGGATGGTGCCATTGCGTCTCCTCAGAGAAGGGATCCCGGGACTGCGCGTCTTCGGCCGGCGTCGTCAGCCGGCGGCGGTGAGGAAATCCCGGTACCGCCGCACGGTCTCGGCGACCGCGGCGGGATCTTGGTCGGGGTACCAGCAGGTCGCGGGCGTCGGGGCGAGGGTGACGCCGTCCGGGGCCGCGGAGCGCAGGGCCGGGAGGTTGTCGGCCAGCATGTCGTCGGGGCCGGCGCAGATCAGCGCCGGCGTCGTGAGCTCGGGCAGCCGGTCCCGCGTCGGGTACCGGAAGGCCGCCGCGTAACTGAGGTGATAGGTCGGACCGCTCTGCAGCAGGCCGACGGTCCAGTCGTGCAGTTCTCGCGCGCGCGGCACGCGCAGGGGGCGGCTCGCGGCGGTCCGGTCGCGGTACCACGGCCAGAACAGGAACATGTCGCGGCGCATCCCCCAGGCCCGTACGAGGTGGGAGCCGAACCGGTCCGGCCGCAGCGGCGGCAGGTAGTGCTCCAGGATGTCGGCGGTGAGCTCGGGCGGCAGCAGCGGCGGCGCCTCCAGTACGGCCCGGCGCACCAGGTCCGGGCGGCGCACGCACAGCTCCAGCGCGATCACGGCGCCGGTGTGGGTGCCCCACAGGTGCACGGGCCCGCCGGCCCGCCGTTCGACGACCTCGGCCATCGCGTCGGCCAGCCGCCCGATGTCCACCTCGTCACGCCAGGGCTTGTCCGACTCGCCGTTGCCCGGGTAGTCCGGGGCGAGCACGTGGAAGTCCGCGCCCAGTCCCCGCATGAGCGGTTCGAGGAGCCGCGCGGATCCGGGCGCCGAATGCAGCGCCAGTAGCGGCGGCGCGGTCGCGTCGCCCGCGAGCCGCAGGTGCACCTGCCCCGCCGAGGTGTCGGCGAACTCCCGCCGCACCTCCGTGTCCCGTACGTCGCCGGGCGCGCCGGCGAGAGGCAACGCCCGCCGGGCGGGCCGTGGTTCGGGGGAGGGCCGCGAGTCGCCGTGCGCGCGGGAGAGCAGGGTCAGCCAGCGGTCGCCCGGCGTCGGCCCGGTGCCGTCGGCTCCGACCGTGCGCGGGGCGGGACCGGCGCCGGCGAGCGGGTCCTCGGCCGCGCGGCACCAGGTCTGCCAGAGCGCCGCGAAGTCCTCGGGGTGCTCGGCGAACGCGACGACCGTACGGTCGAGCGCGGCGGGTCCGGGCAGCTCGGCCCGGCCGGGCACCGCGGCGCGCGGCGCTCCGGGCGGGAAGAGGTGCGCGTCCCGTACGAGGTGCCACAGCCGCGACAGGTGGGTGCCGTCGGCGCGCGGCGTCAGGTCGGGCGGGGGGAGTTCCCGCGCGGCCGCGAGGTACCCGGGGTCGACCAGGAACAGCTCGCGGCAGCCCGGCGCCCGGCCCGCCACGGCGGCGGCCAGGTCGCAGCTCATGTCCAGCCCGACGACGGTGTGCGCGCCGAGCGCGGTCGCGACCCGGGCGAGCGCGTCGGCCGCCGTGCCCACGCGGGCCGCCGCGCCGGGCGCCGATCCGCCGGTGCCCGGCAGGTCGGCGACGGCGACCGGCCGGTCCGGCGCGCGGAGCGTGAGCTCCTCCGCGAGCGGCCGGCCGGACCAGCGGATCCCGGGCAGCACCAGTACGCCCGGACGGTCCGCGGTGAGCCAGACCCGGATCTGCCCGTGGCCGGTGTCGAGGTAGCGGCCCCGCATGTCAGCCCTCCGCCGGGGTCCGGCGGCGGCCGTGCTCCCGCAGCAGCAGGTTGAGACTGCCGCCGGACTCCAGCACCTTGACCACGCGCTCGCTGGGCGGGTCGCCGGTCAGCTCCGTCCCGTCCGGCAGCCGTACGACGGCTCGCCGCCAGTCGACCTCCACGGCGTCGAACCGCCGCACCGCCGTGGCGATGCCCGGGACGGCGACCAGGGGCATGCCGTTGTAGGTCTCGCCGCGCCAGAAGCCGGGCGAGAACGACTCGGCGAGGACCGCGCTGATCCCCAGGTTGCGCAGGGCGACGAGGGGCGGGTAATGCGGGTGGCCGTAGCCGAAGTTGCGCCCGCCGACGACGACGTCGCCCGGCTGGACCCGGTCCACGAACTCCGGGTCGAATGCCTTCATGCAGACGGCGCGCAGCTTGTCCGGGTCGTAGTACTTGATGTTCTCCACTCCGACGATCAGGTCGACGTCGAAGTCGTCGCCGAAGATCCAGGCGACGCGCCCGCGCAGGACGTCGGGCAGGACGGATGCCGGCTCCATCACTCCACCACCTCCCGCGGGTCGGTGATCCGGCCTGAGACGGCGCTGGCCGCCACGGTGTAGGCCGAGCCCATGTAGATGTCGGCGCCGGTGCTGCCCATCCGGCCGGAGATGTTCAGCACGCCGGTGGAGATGCACTTCTCGTCCGGCTGGAGCGGCCGGGCGTAGCCGAAGCAGAAGTCGCAGCTGGAGATGGCCACGTTCGCGCCGGCCTCGCGCAGCACGTCCAGCAGGCCCTCCTCTTCGGCCTGCCGGTGGATGAGCTGCGAGGTCGGGACGACGTTGAGCTGCACGCCGGGCGCGACCCTGCGGCCGCGCAGCACCTCGGCGGCGGCCCGGATGTCCTCGATCCGGCCGCTCGCGCACGACCCGATGAACGCGCGGGTGATGGGCGTGCCGGCCGCCTCATCCACGCCGAGGGTGTTCGCGGCGCGGGCCGAGCCGGGCAGTACGACCCGCGGGCGCAGCGCGTCGAGGTCGATCTCGTGCGTCGCCGTGTAGGCCGCGCCGGGGTCGCTGGTCAGCGGCTCGAACTCGGCGCGAGCGACGCGGCGGGCGTACTCCAGCGCCGCGTCGTCGGGGTTGAAGATCGCGGAGACGGCGCCGGTGAACATGGCCATCCCGCACAGCCCCTGGCGGCGTCCGAGACTCATGTTCTCCGCGCCCGGCCCGGTGAACTCCATGACCTGGTGCGCGCAGCCGTCCGCGCCGACCCGGGAGATGATCTCGTGGATGAGGTCGCGGTTGTCCACGCCCGGTGCGAAGGACCCGGTCAGGTGGAAGCGCGTCGAGGCGGGCACGTCGAGGAAGATCCGCCCGCTCACCCACGCCTCGAGCAGGTCGCGGCGCACGCCCCAGCCCAGCGCGCCGAACGCGCCGAGACCGCTGATGTGGCCGTCGAAGTGGATGAGGAACTTGCCGGGCAGCGCGTAGCCCAGCTCCGCCGCCACCTGGTGCCCGATCCCGCGCCCCTCGTGCACGGTGATGCCGTAGAACTCGCCCCAGCGCCGGGTGACGTCGTGCACCTCCTCCTCGCGCTGGTCCCCGTTGGACAGCATGTGGTCGATGAAGACCAGGTACCGCTCCGGATCGTCGACCTCGGTGATGCCGAAGTCGTCGTGCATCTGCTTGAACATCAGGTCGGTGTAGCCGGGGAAGTCGTAGGCCACCATGTAGTCCGGGCGGAACGGGTGGTTCTGCCCGGGGCGCACCTCGCCGAGGCCCCCCGCGCGGGCGAGGATCTTCTCGGTGATGGTCAGCGCCGTGCCGTTCCGGGGCGTCGGCTGTTCCGTCGGCTGGGTCACGTCGCTCACGCCCCGGCCGCCGGCAGGTACTTCTCCTGCGCCTTCTCCACGTCGGCGAAGCCGATCAGGTCGACGAAGTCGTGGTGCGGCAGCGCGTCCGCGCTGACCTGGGCGGGCGGTTCACCCGAGCGCAGGCGGCGCAGGGTCTCACGCATGGCGCCGGTGGCGGAGAGCAGGACCTGGGTCGGCAGCAGCGCCAGTCGTACGCCGACCTCGCGCAGCAGCTCGGGGGTGAAGTCGCGTTCCACCCAGGTGGAGGCCGTGAGCGTGGCCATCAGCGGGACGCCGACCCGCTTGTGGCACCCGGCCCACTCTTCGACGGTGGTGAACGTCTTGGTGACCGGCATGATCATCTCGGCGCCCGCGGCGACGTACGCCTCCGCGCGGGCCAGGGCCTCCTCGCCGGCGGCGTCGGTCCTGGCGATCACGATGAGGCGGTCGCCGACGGCGTCGCGCACCGCGCGGATCTTCCCGGTGGCCTCCTCCAGGCTGATCACCGGGACCGGGTCGCCGACGCAGATCGGGCAGCGTTTGGGCGACTCCTGATCCTCCATGAAGACCGCGGCGACGCCCGCGTCGGCGAACCGGCGTGCGGTACGGGCGGCGTTGACGGCGTTCCCGTAGCCGGTGTCGATGTCGGCGATCACCGGAAGGTCGCTTGCCTCGATGATCCGGCGCACCGCGTCGAGGTTCTCCGACATCGTGTACAGCTCGGCGTCGGGCAGGCCGAGCGCGGCGGAGATCGCGAAGCCCGAGGCGCACAGGGCGCGGAAGCCGGCCTGCTCGGCGAGGCGTGCGGTCAGACCGTCCCACACACCCGGGGCGAAGACCATGTCGTCGGCCATCAGTTCACGGAGGCGCGTCGCTGTCATGCTTCCCCTTTCCGGAATACGGAATAGATTTCGGAGGAGACACTAGGTTTCGCCCTATGGGCTGTCAATAGGTTCACGGTGCCGAAACATTCGACCCGGATTGCTGGTCAGAAGGGTCTGCGGCGATGGTCTTGACCGGTGTCGCGGTCTCGTGTGATAGTCCGTCATCCGGAACTACTTTCACTGACCTGTTCGTGGCGGCCCGGCTGGAGGAGTTCGATGGACACGTTCTGGCCCGGCGTCGGCGGCAACTGGGGCCGGTGGGGCGAGGCCGACGAGCGAGGCGCGCTCAACCTCATCGACGCCGAACGGATCCGCGCCGCGGCGGCGCTCGTGCGCAGCGGCCGGGCACTCTCCCTCGCCCGCCCGCTGCGCAACGGCCTCCCGCCGTACTATCCGCGGGCCGGCGAGAGTGCCTTCGACCACCGGATGATCACCTGGTGGGGCTCCAACGCGGGCGGCGACGTCCAGGCCGCGAGCGACCGGGTGCGCTCGGAGTGCCACGGCCTGGAGATCACCCACATGGACGCGCTGAGCCACATCGCGCACCGTGGTCGCGGCTACGGCGGTCGCGACTTCAGGGAGATGGCCGGACCCGAGGGCGTCAGCGCCTGCGACATCACGACCGCCGTCCCGGTGGTGACCCGGGCCGTACTGGCCGACATCCCTCGGCTGCGCGGGGTCGACCACCTGCCGCCCGGCACCGCGGTGGGTCACGACGAACTCGCCGCGGCGGCACCGAGCCTCGCCCCGGGAGACGCCCTGATCGTACGCACCGGCCGATGGTCGGCAACGACACCCGAGCCCGGCTCGGCCCCCACCGTCGGCTCCACGTCCGGGTCGGTGTCCGCCTCCGCGCCCGGGTCGGTTTCCGGTGCCGCGTCTGGCTCTGCGCCGGAGTCGGCGCTCGCGTCCGGGGCCGGTTTCGCGTCCGGTTCGGTGCCCGGTACCGCGCCCGTGTCCGGCTCCGCTTCCGGGTCGGGTGGGCGGTACGGGCGGTTGTCCGGACTGCATCCGGACGCGCTGCGGTTCGTGCACGAGCGGGACGCCGCGCTGGTCGGGACCGACGGGCCGGGGGACGCCTTTCCCGTGCCGGTCGACGAGTGCCGGCTCCCGGTGCACGTTCTCGCCCTCGTCTACCTCGGCGTGCACCTCGTGCACAGCATGGCGCTCGACGCTCTCGCCGAGACGCTGGCCGCCGAGGGGCGCGACGACTTCATGCTCATCCTCGCTCCGCTGGCCGTGCCCGGCGGGACGGGTTCACCCATCACCCCTGTCGCCGTCATCTGAACGGCCAGCAAGGAGGACCATGTCCGACGCACCCCTCTACACCGCCCTCGTGGACGTCGCCCACGGCCGCGCCGGCTCCGCCCGCAGCGCGGACGGTGTCCTGGACATCACCCTCGCCGCGCCGAAGGAACTGGGCGGCGACGGGGCCGGCACCAACCCCGAGCAGCTGTTCGCGGCCGGGTTCGCCGCCTGCTTCCTCAGCAGCGTCGCGGCGGTGGGCCGGCGGCGCCGGCTGGAGCTTGGCGAGCTGTCCGCGCGCGGCGAGGTCGACCTGCACCGGGGTGACGGGGGCGGGTTCCGCCTGGGCGTACGGCTCACGGTCGCCGCGCCGCAGGCGGACGCCGCCGCACTGCGCGACGCCGTGGCCGAGGCCGAGCAGGTCTGCCCGTACGCCGCGGCGGTGCGCGGGAACATCCCGGTGGACGTGCGGATCGAGAGCTGAGAGCCATGGACCGCGTCGTCGACTTCCTCTGCGTCGGAGCGGGCCTCGGCGGCCTGGCCGGCGCCGTGCGCGCGCACGCTCTCGGGGCCGACGTGCTGGTCGTGGAGCGATCCGGCATGGTCGGCGGCGTGGCCGCCTACAGCGGAGGCTTCGTCTGGGCCGGCGCGACCGACCTCGCCGCCGACGAAGGGCTGGACGACTCGCTGTCCGCGACGGAGGCCTATCTCGACCACGTCCAGGGCGAGGGCCGCCCGGTCGACCGCCCGTCGCGCCGTGCCTACCTGGAGCTGGCGGTCGAGGCCACGCGCTGGTATCGGGAGGCCGGCGTGCCCTTCCAGGTGATCCGGAACTGCCCCGACCTCTACCACCCGGCACCCGGCTCCACGGCCGAGGGACGCCTCCTGGAGTGCGTCGTGCCCGGCGCGACCCTCGGCGCCTGGCGGGACCGGCTGCGACCGAGTCCGTACTACCAGACCGGGGTCAGCCGCGACGACCTCTACGGCGAGCGGGCGCTGGATCCCGCCGAGCTGGACCGGCTGCGCCGGCACGGCGAGGAGACGGACCTTTTGACCCACGGCTCCGGGCTGTCGGCCGCCTTCGTACGGGCCGCGCTCACCGAACGCGGTGTCGACTGCCTGCTGCACCACCGCGTCTCCGGGCTGGTGATGGACGGCGACGTCGTCGCGGGCGCGGTCCTGGACGGGCCCGGCGGTCGTACGACGGTCCGCGTGCGGCGCGGCGTGCTGATCGCCACCGGCGGGTACGGCTGCGCGCCGGACGCCTGCGAGCTGGAGGACGTGCCCGCGCTCGTCGAGTCGGCGCCGCCCGTGGTGGAGGGCGACAACCTGCTGCTGGCGCAGCGGGCCGGCGCGGCCACCGTCCGCGGCGCGGACCCGTTCTTCAGCGTCGGCTTCCACTTCCCCGGCGAGACCCACCCCGGCGGTGACGTGCCCCTGTGCCGGCCG
Source organism: Actinoallomurus iriomotensis (assembly GCF_030269445.1). GTDB lineage: Bacteria > Actinomycetota > Actinomycetes > Streptosporangiales > Streptosporangiaceae > Actinoallomurus > Actinoallomurus iriomotensis. The sequence goes on along the minus strand of NZ_BSTJ01000004.1, from coordinate 537,137 downwards.
CTGCTGGAACACCTGGGGCTGCCGCACTCGATGATCGTCAACCGCGACGGACGGCGGTTCGGCGACGAGAGCTACTACGGCGCGCTGATCGGCGCGCTGCGCCGCTACGACGGGCGGAACAAGCGGTGGGCCAACTTCCCCTGCTGGTTCGTCGCCGACGAGGAGTTCCGCCGCCGCTATCGCCTGGGGCCGTACGGGCCCGGGGAGGCGTGGCCCGACCCGATCGTGCGGGCCGGCTCGGTGCGCGAGCTCGCCGAGGTCGCCGGGATCGACCCGGACGGCCTGGCCGCCACCGTGGCCGCCTACAACGACGGCGCGGCGCGCGGCGAGGATCCGGAGTTCGGCCGCGGCACCCTGCCGTTCATCCGCCGCGCCTACGGCGATCCGCTCCAGGCGCCCAATCCGAACCTCGGCCCGCTGGCCACCCCGCCGTACTATGCTCTGCCGCTGTCGATCGTCGGTTTCGGGATGGGCACCCTCGGGCTGTGGATCGACGGGCACGGACGGGTACGGCGCCGCGACGGCAGCGCGGTGACCGGCCTGTACGCCACCGGCAACGCCGCCGCCACCAAGGAACTCAGGGGCTATGTCACCGGTCTGGCCAACGCGCGCAACTACACCTATGCCTATGCGGCGGCGTCACACGCGCTGGCCGCGACGGTCCAGGCCCGCCGATAGAATTCGGAATATGGACCGGATTACGGAACACGCGGGGGAGGGTCGATGACCGGCGACCAGGGGACGGCGGCCGTCGACCCCAAGAACCTGGTGGTCTCGGTGTTGAAGGCGTGTCAGCTCATGGAGTGCTTCACCCGGGAGAAGCCGACTCTCACGCTGACCGACCTCACCGCGGCCACCGGCATGAACAAGACCACGGTCCACCGGCTGGCCTCGACGCTCATCCGGGCCGGCTGGCTGACCCGCGGCGACGGCGCCACGTACCGGCTCACGATGCGGCCCTTCCGCGTCGGCGCGGTCGCGCTCGCCGAGCTCAGCCTGCGCGACGAGGCCGTGCCGTTCCTGCGCGGCCTCGCCGACCGCTTCGGCGACACGGCGTACCTGATGATCCCCGGCCAGGAGGGCGCCGTCTGCGTCGACATGGTCCAGGGCAACAACCCGGTGCGGGTCAACACGGTCGGGGTCGGCACCGTGCTGCCCTACCACACGGCCGCCGGGCCGGTCGTGATGCTGGCCTTCTCCGAGGAGCTGCGCGACCGCTGGCTGGCCCGGACGCTGGACCAGTACACCTCCAACACCATGGTCGACGCGCAGACCCTCACGGACCGGCTCGACAAGGTGGTCCGCGACGGCTACGCGATCAGCGAGGAGGACTACCTGTACGGCGTCGGCGCGGTGGCCGCCCCGGTGTTCGACGCGCAGAGCGAGATCGCCGCGACGCTCAGCCTCGGCGGGGTGAACGACGGGTTCCGCGGCAGCCGCCTGCTGGAGATCATCGAGGCCGTCACCTCGTCCGCCCGCGAGCTGTCCACCCGCCTCGGCCACTGATCCCCGGCGGTCACCGGCGTTCGCCTGATGTTCGCCGCGGCGGTACCGCGGCGTGGCCGGGGATGCGCACCCGGTGGGTCACGATCACTCTCGTGAAGGTCGCCAACGTGACGAGTGCGGGCCGCCTGACATGAGGGACACGAAGACGCACGGGCCGGCGAGCAACCGGGTGACGCGGCTGGTGGTGAGTGTCCACGACGTCGCCCCGGCCACGGCCGGCCAGACGCGGCGCTGGTGCGCGGACGCCGACTCGCTCGGGATCCCGGTGTCGCTTCTGGTCATCCCCGGACCGTGGCGCGGTGCCCCTCTCGCCGACGAGCCGGGGTACGCCGAGGTGCTGCGGGCGAGGGCGGCACGCGGCGACGAGCTCGTGCTGCACGGCTGGACCCACCGCGCCGGACCGGAGGGATCGCCGCCGCGCCGGCTGCTGGGCCGGCTCGTGGCCCGGGGAGCGGCCGAGTTCGCCGCGCTCGACGAGGCGCAGGCGGCCGACCGGCTGGCGCGCGGCCGCGCGGTGCTGGCAGAGCTCGGCCTGTCCGTACGGGGCTTCACCCCGCCCGGCTGGCTGGCCTCCGCCGCGACCGATCGGGCGCTCGCCCGGGCCGGATTCCACTACACCACCTCGCACCTCGGCGTGCTCGACCTGCGGAGTGGGCGGATGCGGCGCGGATTCGCCCTCTCTCACCGGCCCGGCGGCACGGGAGAGCGGCTGGGCGCCGCGACGATGGAACGCTGGGCGCGGTGGAACGCCGGCCGCGGCGGCCTGATACGGGTCGCGCTGCACCCCGACGACCTGGCCCGGCCCGGACTCCGGGACGCCGCGCTGCGCGCGATCGAGGCGGTGCTGGCGGCCGGCGGGCGGGCGGTCACGTACTCGGACGTGGTGCCGGACACCGCGGGGTCGCATTGAGAATCGTGCAGGTCGCCAACTTCTACGCTCCGACGTCGGGCGGCCTGCGCGTCGCGCTCGACGAGACCGGCCGGGGCTTCGGCCGGTACGGGCACGAGCGGATCCTCATCGTGCCGGGGCGCACCGGCTCGGTCGAGCAGACGCCCTCCGGGCAGCGCGTCACCGTACGCGGCCTGAGCCTTCCCGGGCTCGGGAACTACCGGGTCCTGACCGGCCGGCGGCGCGTACGACGGCTGCTGGACGCGCGCCCGCCGGACGTGCTGGAGGTGAGCGACAAGACCAGCCTGCTGTGGCTGGCCCGCTGGAGCCGCCGCCGCGGGGTGCCGCTGGTGCTGTTCTCCCACGAACGTCTCGACGCGATCCTGTACTCGCGGGTGCCGCGCTGGTTCCCCCTGCGGGCCGCCACGGACACCGTCAACCGCCGCCTCGCTCGCCTCGCCGACGAGGTCATCGTCACCTCGGGCTTCTCCCGCGCCGAGTTCGACCGGGTCGGCGCGCGCAACGTACGGCGGATCCCGCTGGGCGTCGACCTCGAGACGTTCCGGCCGGTGTCCCGCGCCTCGGCGGGCGACCGGGCGGTGCGCCTGGTCACCGTCACCCGCCTGTCGCGGGAGAAACGCCCGGAGCGCGCGATCGACTGCCTGCGCGTCCTGGGCGAGCGGGGAACGGCGGCCGAGCTGACCGTGATCGGCGACGGCCCGGACGGCGATCGACTGCGGCGCCGTGCCCGCGGGCTTCCCGTCACGTTCCTCGGGCACCTCGGCGACCGGCGTGACGTGGCCGGCCGGGTCGCTAGCGCCGATGTCGCGCTGTTCCCCTCGCCGGCGGAGACCTTCGGGCTGGCGACTCTCGAGGCGCTGGCGTGCGGCACGCCGGTCGTGGTGCCGGCGGCCGGCGCGGCACGCGAGCTGCTCGGCGGTCCCGGCTCGGGCGTGGTGAGCGACGAGACGCCCGCCGGCATGGCCGACGCCGTACGCGATCTGCTCGAGGTGCCCGAACGCCTGCGGCGCGCCGCCGCGCGGGCTGCGGCCGAACGCTACCCGTGGACCGACACCGTCGCCGCGCTGGTCCACCGGTACGAGACGATCGGCTCACGCTCGGCTCGGCGGTAGCCGCTGGTCGTGCGACGTCGGGGAGGAGGCCAGCAGCGCCACCCCCGCCGCGACGAGCACGCCCGCCCCCAGCGCGCCCGCGCCGACGGCGGGCCGGCCGCCGAACACCACCACGCCGGCGATCCAGCTCGCCACCGGATCGGTGATGGTCATCGCGGTGAGCGCGGTGGGCAGGGAACCGCCGGCGAAGGCGTTCTGCACCAGGACCGTTCCGGTGGCCGTCGAGACCACCAGCCCGGCGGTCGGCGGGCCGAAGGCGCCGGCGAGCAGGCCGTGCCGGGACACCTCCTCGCCGGCGAACACCAGGAACACCGCGGTCATGCAGAAGCAGACCCCGGAGGCGACGGCGAGCGCGACGGCACGGGCCTGCGGACACGGCCGGAGCCGGCGGGCGAGGACCAGCAGGGACGCGACGATCCCGGCCGACACGACGACCACGAGCCAGGTCCGCGACCGATGTCCGGCGGCCGGTTCCACCCCGCCGCGCACGGTCACCAGCAGGATCAGCCCGGCGCAGACCGCCGCCGCTCCCCACCAGTCACGGCGCAGCGGCCGGCGGCCGGTGAGCGCCGCTGCGAGCGGCAGGGCGAACAGCAACTGGGTGACGTTGAGCGCCTGCACGACGACGATGGACCCCAGACGCAGGGCCAGCGCCTGGACGCAGAACCCGGCGGCGCCCGCCGACCAGCCCCACCACCACAGCGGCTCGCGCGCGACCCCGGCCAGCAGCGCCGGGACCCCGGGCGGCGCCGGCCCGGCGGCCGTACGCCGCGCCGCGTGCTGTTGCAGCGCGGCGGACACGGCGAACAGCAGCGCGCTGAGCAACGCCAGCGGAACGCTCGACTCCGCCACGGCGCGCGGAACTACCGGCCCACCGGATCGCCCGCGTGCGCGACACGGAGGGCGTCGGCGGGTTCCGGTGTCGCGGCGACCACGCCGCTCCAGCGCCGGGTCAGGTCCAGGTCCAGCGGCCGGCCGAACACGTCGCGGACCGCCCCGCCACCGACCTCGGCGAGGACGAGCACGGCGGCGAGGTCGTGCGTGTCGGCGGCCCCTCGGCGGCCAGGGCGGCCTCCAGACGGCTCGCCGACAGGATCCGGACCCGCGCCACTCGCCGGGCGATCGCCCGCCATACCGCGGACGGTCCCGGTTCGGCGGGGCGGGGCGGGGCGCAGCGGCGAAACGGCCGCGCCGTCGAGGGCGGTCCGGCCCGACGTCCGCAGCGACGCAGGCCGGTCCGTACGCGCCCACCAGACGCGGCCGGTGTCCAGCCACTGCTCGGTCGGCACGGCGGCGAAGCGCGGCGTGTCACCGCCATCGCTCCCGGAACTCCCGCTCGCCGCACCGCACGCCGCCGCAGTCAGCGCGATGGCACCCGCCGGCGCCGCGACCGTGACCTTCAGTTTCATGATCGTTCTTTCGCTCGCATAATCGGATCGGTTGCCACGGTCGGCGGGACCGGTGTTGTGCGGGTCGGACTCTCCTTTCGGGGCACGAACCCACTCGTGAACAGGCCGCGAACTCTCGCTGGAAAGGGACGCTCGTCACCGCGCCGGACCTGCACGGCCACCGTGACGTCACCGCGCCGTCGCCGGGCCGGAGGAGGTTGTGCGGCCGAAGGAGGACTCATGAGCCCGCTGACGCGGGACGAATTCGCCGAACTGATCGAGGGCCTGGCCGACCTGCCGTACGGCGGGGAGGCGGTGGAACAGCGCACCCACGCCCTCCAGACGGCCGTGCACGCGTGGAGGCGGGGGCCGACGACGAACTCGTCGTCGCGGCCGCCTGCACGACATCGGCCGCGCGGGCGCCGTCGCCGCACGCCATCGGGGCATGCCGCACGAGGAGGCCGGAGCCGCGTTCGCCCGCGAGCGCCTGACGGAGCGGATCGCGTGGGCCATCGAGCAGCACGTCCGGCCAAGCGTTATCTCGTGGCCGTGGACCCGGACTACGATGCGGGGCTCAGCCCGGTGTCGGTACGGTCGCTGCGCGCTCAGGGCGGTCCCATGACGCCCGGCGAGGTCGCGGAGTTCGGCGTCCACCCGTGGGCGACCGACGCGATCGCCTTGCGCCGCTGGGACGACGCGGCGAAGGACCCGTACGGACCGGTGCTGCCCCTCGACGACCTCCTCGACCGCTACGACCGCCTGTCGGACGACGTCTGAGACTGTCGGACCTTCCGCGAAGCCCACGAAGGCGAGCGCCGTCAGAGAGGGAGGTCCGCTTCTCCTGGCGCGCCGGCGCAGGTGGATGGCCTCCACCTTGCTTCGCTGATGCGTCAGGCCCTCTGTATCAGGACTCGGCCTCCCTGAACAAGACCGGGAAATCGACTTGAAATCTCCCGAGCGTGTTCGTGCTGATACGGAACGCCTTGCACACGACATAGTCGTCGCCTGGAGTGTCGAGCAGTACGACAAGGCCTGTCTGGCCGGCCGCGTCCGCGCGGCGGGATGCATGGTCTTCGCCGGCCTCCCTCAACAGCAGGCCATCGTAGGTCGATCGAACCTTCATGTGCTGAACGCCCATGAAGACGATGTCGACATTTCGTCCGGGCTCGGCATCGGTGGACCTGAACAGCAACTGACCGTGACTTACCGTATAGAGCCACAATCGGAATGTCGCATCGAAGGCGATCGGTGCCAATATCTCACGCATAGGGATTTTCCACGACTCTCTTGTCATATACCTCCCCCTCTCTGGTCATTCGATGGCGGTACCACGTTATCTTCGGCCAGGTCTCCGGATGCTTGCTGATCTGATACAGCTCCCAATCGGTCAGGCTGCTGAGAGGGCCGGCCTTTCCTCCATCAAGCTCTACCCGGGAAACCGACATGAGCGGATCATCGACGCCGGTGAGGTTGAACGAGAGCTTGGTCTTCGGATGCTTCAATATATTGAGAAATACATTTTCGAACTTGTTGCTGATGTACCACTTATAGGGAAGATCTTCCCACGTGTGGGCGTCGATGGATTTGGCGAAGTTCTCAAGCAGGTTGTTTTCGCCGAGCCCGAGCGCCATATGAAGCTCTGGCTCATACGGGACGAGACCGAGAGGGTCGATCTGGGCGGTCGGGTTGGTGGTATAACCGTAAGGATTGGGCGCGGGTACGAGTCCGAGGGGGTCGGCGCTCAGGTAGCGACCGTTGTTCGGGTCGTAATAGCGGTGAAGATTGTAATGAAACCCCGTCTCCGCATCGTAGTACTGCCCAGGAAACCGGAGCGGGCAGGGAAATGTCTCGTCGCCGGAGGCGGATGCGCCCCACAGGGTGAAACGAGGCCGCCGCGCGATGCGTCCGTCGGCGTCGATGAGTTCGGCCGGAGAGCCGACGAGATCTGACACTATGGCGTAGAAGCGCTGGTCGATCGACTCCTGTGGCGCATCGCGCAGCGACGTATGAGTGACCTGCCCGATCGGACGGCACTCTCCAGGGGCGTACTCCCAAGTCGTGGCGTGGACCACCGCGGCGCCCGACGGTTCGCCGCGCATGTGGGCCTGTTCGGCGAGAACGACCCCGTCCCAGGCGAAGGTGATCTGCTCCTCGACGGAATTCCCGTCGCGGGAGAGCCGCTGCTTGGCGATGCGACGACCGATCGCGTCGTAGCGGTAGCGCCACTCTTGCCCATCCGGGGTGACGACGCGGACGAGGCGGTCGTCGGCGTCCCAGCCGTAGCGCCACGTCTTCGGCCCGGCGGACATCCGCCGTTGTTGGCGCAGAGTCATCCGGCCATCGGCGTCGTGCTCGTATCGCATCGTCCCGGCGCGGCGGATGAGCGTCCCGGCGTACTCGCGCTCGACAAGCGAATCGGCCCCAGAACCACCCCTGGGGCCCTGCGTGCTCGCGGTGAGGTTCTGGGCCGAATCGTATGAATAGAGTTCCGCCCACTCAGAAGCGGTGATCTTCGTGACGCGACCACTCGCATCCAGGGTGAATCGGCGAGCCCCGAAGGCCTGGTCCTCGATACCGACGATCCGCCCCGTCGCACCGTATTCGTACGAACGGTGCTCCAGAGGGCGGATCTGCCCGGCGGATTCCGGCTCCGCCCGATACGCGGGTGCGGGCGTTCCGCGCCGACCGAGGTTTCCCCAGAGCGTCTGTGAACGCAACCGGTTGTCGCCGTCCCAGCGCTGATCGAGCACCGCGACGTCGCCGATCAGGCGCCGGATCTCCCGGCCTGACGCGTCGTAGGCGAATGACAGCGCATGATCGGCCATCTGCAGGCTGACCGGGCGACCGGCGGGGTCGTAACGCCATACGGATTCGACGCCGGACGGTGTATGCCGGCGAACCCGAAGACCCGATGCGTCGTACTCCGAGGACAACTCTTCACCATTGCAGACCTCGGCGGTCACGCGCCCGAGTCCGTCGCGTTGGAACCTGACGTCGGCGTCGGCGTTCACCGCTCGGACCATGCGGCCCGCACGGTCGTAGCCGAATGACGAGACGTCGTCCCCGCAGCGCTGCTCGACGACGTTGCCCAGCGGATCATGGGAATAGCGGGTGACCTGTCCGCTGGCACTGACCCGCTCGACCAGGCGTCCGCCGGCATCGTACGCGTACCTGACCTCCCTGCCGTTGAAGTCGGTCTCCCGGGCTAGAACGCCTGCGAGGCCGTACTCGTACTTCCAGACGGATCCCTGCGGGTCGGTCACGGCGGTAAGCCGCAGCTCGGTGTCGTAAGCGAACTCCAGTCGTGCGCCGTCCGGTCCGGTCTGCGCGGAGCGCTGGTCGAAGACGTACTCGTACCGGGTGACGTTTCCCGCGCGATCGAGGTGTTCGAGGAGATTGCCCTCGGCGTCGTACGTCCAATGTTCGACGGTGCCGCCGGGCCAGGTCCGCCAAGAGAGCCGGCCGTCGATCGTCCAACCAAAGCGTGCGATGTTCCCAAGAGGATCAATGATCGCGGACACTCGTCCGAACGAGTCCCGTTCGTACCGGGTCACGTTTCCCAGCGGATCGGCCACCGAGACCGGAAGCCCAGCCGCGTTCGTCCACACCCGGGTCGTACGGCCCAATGGGTCCGTGATCGCGGTCAGGCGGCCGCGCTCGTCGTAGCCATAACGGTTCGTCGCGCCCAAAGGGTCGGTGACGGCGACCAGATTCCCTCGTTCGTCGTACGCGCGTCGCCACACCGCCCCGTCCGGATCAACGATTTCGACGGGCAGGCCGAATTCGTTGTAGACGGCGGAGATCCGCGTGCCGTCCGGGCGGTCGATCGCGGCGACGTTACCCTGCTCATCGTAGGTGTAGGAGGTTGTGTGGCCCAGCGGATCGACACGAGCCAGCAAGCGGTCTTGGTGGTCCCGCTCCGAACGCGTGGTGGTGCCCTGAGGGCCGACCTCGGCCACCACTTGTCCAAGCGCGTTGAAATGGTAGGTGGTGGGCGCGCCGCATGAATCGGTCACCACGGTGGCACGGTCGGAACCGACGTCACCGTCGCCGCGCACGTCATAGGTGAAGGTCGCGTTCAGGAATCCGTCCTTACCCGCACCTCGTACGCACCGGCCCGATTCGTCGTAGGTGTAGCGGTACCAGTAGCCGTTCCGGTCGATCCATCCGGTCAATCGGCCATCGGCGTCGTACTCGAATCGCAGCGGCCGCCCGGAGGCGTTGATCACCTCCGTCAGATGTCCGAACTCGTCATAGCGGTAACGCATGAGAACGTGCCCGTCCGCGTCGCCGTCATCCGTGTCGAGCAAGCGCAGGGCGGCTACGCGTCCTCCTTCGCCGGTGTCGACGCCGATCCGATAACCACCGGAATGGCGGACTTCCGACAGCACGCCTCGCTCATAAAGAAAGTCGATGCGGTTCCCGTTCCGATCGCTGACGGCCGTCAGCGGGAGGATCGTGCTCTCCTCCGTCGCCCGGAAATGCAGGGTGCGTCCGCGCGGTGGATCTACGACCGCGTACCCGTCAGCAGTGTGCTCCAAGGGCCATCGAGATCCTTCGAACGGGTACACCGTCGTCGTCGCAGGAGGGTACGTGAGAATCGCGCCGTCGGCGGCGGCGTAGTGCACTCCGTCCGAGCCCACCTCCAGCCTTTGGTCCAGCGTCGACGCCCATGACGAGCCGAACAATCGTCCGTTCCGATACGAGGAAACGTGCGTACGCTCGAGGACCAAGGGCAGCACCCCGGCCAACTCGACATCGACCTGGTGCATCAGCACTTCACCGCTGCTCACATCGACCGGATCGCCCCGCTTGACCCGCCGCGAGTACGGCACCGCCCGGTCACGGCCCTTCTGCAGCCCATACCGCAATGGCTTGGCCAATCCGCGTGCCGACCTGGCAACCGCCGCCACGGGCCTGGTGAACAACCGCAACACTGGTCGGAACAGTCCGACCGCCGCTTCCGCCTCAGCCAATGAGATTCGCCCCCGAGCGTGCCGAAGAGACGCATGCCCCGTATCCGAACATGCCTCTGATTACAGCGGATACCGATCACCGATGCGAGTGTGCGTCCGCGTGCGGGGCGAGGCGCTCCTCGGTTCAGGGGACCGGAGCGCGAGTCTGAGCGCTGCCAGGACACTGTCGAACACCTGGTCGCACCGTGATCTTCGATCTCCGATCGACCACGGTTCACGCGGCTCCGGCATCCTCCGCGGCGGACACCGGTGCCGTTCACGACATCCTCGACCACACCGGTTCGACCCGGACAAGGACTACCAGATCAACGTTCGGGACGACGCGAGGCTGAAGGGCGACGTCACCTTCGGCTACAGGGCGAAGACGCCTAGCGAGGGATGGTACGCGTCGATCATCGATGAGAACGGGATCGTGACATACTCGCCGGTGACCGTGCAGCGCTTGACGGGCCTGAAGGTGGCCAGGAACGCGAGGATGACGGCCGGCGGCTCACCGTGACCGGTGTCTACTCCGATGGTTCACAGCCCGTCCTGACCGACGGGCTGGAGACGACCAGTGGCGACAACCGCGTGGTCAAGGTCGAGCGGGACGGCTCACTCCACGCCATCCGCGCGGGGGCTGCGGTCGTCACCGTGTCCGCGGGCAAGGTCAGGACCGGATTAACGATCACCGTCTCCCGACGCTGAGAGATCGGCCGCCGGGCCCGGGGGCCCCACTCGTCCCCGGGCCCGTCGGCCTGCCGGTGAAGGAACCGGTCGGTGTTCCGCCCGCCAGCCGGGCGCCGAGCCACTGCAGGGCCGGCGGCAGCTCACGCCGCCACGTGCTGAAGTGGTGGCCGCCGAACGGAAGCGTGATGGAGGCGACGCGCATCGGCGGGCGGGTCAGCGCGAGGAACCGCCGGGTCTGCGCGTAGTCCTTCTCTCCCACGCGGCTGGTGGTCAGCAGGATGCTGACCGGGGGAGAGGGCAGGTGCCGCAGCCGCCAGAGCAGGTCGTTCTCGTCGCGGTACGCCTTGCTGCGGCCGTAGAGGTCGCCGGTGGTGAAGTCCTGGAGCGCGTGGTAGTAGCCCGCGAGAGAGATACCGGCGGAGTACCGGTCGGAGTTCCGCATCACGAGCTTGGCCGCGCAGTACCCGCCGGTGGAGTCGCCCATCGCGCCCCAGCCGGCCGCCCGGTCGGCGGTGCGGTACGCCGAGGCGAGGGCGACCGGTACGTCCTGGGCGAAGAACGTCTCGGCCTGCGGGCCGTGCGGGATGTCGGTGCACTCGGTGTCGCGCGGCGGCGCGACCGTCGAGCGGAGCATGACGACGATCGTCGGCGGCATCCGCCCCGCGGCGACCTCCTGCGCGACCGTCCTCGGCAGCCCCAGGTGGGTGATCAGGTTCTGGGCGTCGCCCGGGTACCCGGTGAAGGCCACGAGCACCGGGAAGCGCGTCCGGTCCGACGCCGCGAAGTACTGCTGCGGCAGGTAGACGAACGCACGCTCGTTGATCAGCGTACGCGTCCCGTGGATGACGACGGAGTCGATGCGGCCCTGCCCGGCGGGAAGCCGGTACCGCGGAGCGGTCGGGTCCGGGGTGACCAGCGCGCTCCGGTTCGCGGCCGAGGCGTTCGCCGGGGGAACGGCGAGATTCCGGGTCTTGGCGCGGACGCCGACGAGATCGCCCCACGAGCCGTAGAAGTCGAAGGAGGCGTTCGCCACGTCCAGCACGGCCAGGACCACGCAGAGCTGGCAGCCGAGGATGAGGCCGAGCCGGGCCAGCACGTCCATGGCGCGCCCGCCCGACACCCGGGGCGCGAGCCGTACCGTCGCGACGATCGCGGCCAGCGCGACGACGACGACCGTGATCTGCAGGGGAACGCCGGTGAGCCTCACGACGTGCTCCCGGAGGCGAGGTGGGCGCCGAGCCAGCGCAGCACGGTGGGCGGGCTCTGCCAGGCGGCCGGGGGCAGCGGGTCGGCGCGCATCGGCGGCCGGACCCCGGCGGCGAACCCGTCGTCCCCGACGACGCCGACGCTGATCGGCGGGGGCGGCCGGTGCCGGAGCCGCCAGCGGGGGTCGTACTCGTCGCGGATGGTTCGGCTGCCGCCGTACAGGTCGCCCGCCGGAGGCGTGAGCGCGGCGGCGGTGAAGACGGCCGAGCCGAACCGGTCGGAGTGCCGCATCGCGAGGAGCGCCGCACAGTACGCCGCCGGCCCCTGCACTCCGGCGACCGACCAGCCGCTCGCGGCACCGCTCACGCGGTACGCCGCGCCGACCGTGGCGAGCAGGTCCTGGCCGAAGAACGTCTCGCCCTGCGCGCGGCCCGGCGCGTCCACGCATCCGGCTCCGACCGGCGCGATGACGATCAGCATCGGCCGCAGCCGCCCGGCGGCGATCTCGGCCGCCGCCAGCGCGGGGACGCGCCGCCGCACGATCGCGTCGCGCGGAGAGTCGAGGAGCAGCACGGCGGGGAACCGCCGCTGCCGGTCGCTCGCGTACCGCGGTGGCACGTACACGTACACGCGGGCGGAGATCCCCGACCGCGCGCCGCGCACCCGGAGGGTGTCCAGCCGCCCGTCGGCGGCCGGCAGCCGGCGGGTGAGGGCGTCCCGCGACGGCTTCACCGACGGCGCGGCGACGGGGACGGGTCCGGGCCGCTGGTCGGAGACGCGCACCGTACCGGTGTTCATCCCGAACAGGTCACGCCAGGACGAGTAGAACTGCATGCCGGAGTTGATCAGTACGAGCAACGCCAGCAGCAGCACGGCCTGGCCGCCCGCCAGCAGTCCCGTGCGCGCCGCGACCTGCGCGCGGCCGGCGCCGGAGTACCTGGGCAGAAGCCATACGCAGGCGGTCACCGCGGCCAGCGCGACGACCATCAGCGTCCCGACGAAACCGGCTCCGGTCAGCCCCATCGGCGAGCCGCGCGGTCATCCCTGCCGGGCGAGAGGTCACGGGTGGACATGCTCGGCTCCCCCCTTGGCGAGTACGTGCCGCCACAGTAGGAGAGCGCGGGTCAGAGGATCCTCAGCGCGGAGTTAGGCCGCATTTACCTTCGCGCGTCACGAGCGGGTGAGGGCGGAGAAGACCAGCCGGCCGCATTCGGCGATGAGGCCGGCGCCGTCGGCGACGCCCTCGGTCAGCGCCGCGACGACCACCGGAGGGCCGGCGGGCGGATAGACGATACCGGCGTCGTGGCGGACGCCGGTCAGCTCGCCGGTCTTGTGCGCGAGGCGGAACCCGGTCGGCAGGTGACGCGGCAGCCGGTCGTTGAACTGCTGCGCCTCCAGCGCCCGCACCGCGAACGGAGAGTCCGCGAGCCGGGACAGCGCCGTCGCGACGTCGGCGGCGCTGGTCAGGTTGTTCAGGCCACGGGCGCGCGCCTCGAAGTCCATCATGTGCCGGGCCAGCACGGTGGCGGTCAGGCCGTGGCGCGCGCACCAGGCGTTGACCTCGTCCCGGCCGATCCGGTCGATGAGCACGTTCGTCGCCGTGTTGTCGCTGACGGCGATCATCAGGGTGAGCAGGTCGCGGACGCTCATGTCACCGACGTCGGCCAGGTGGGCCAGCACGCCGGAGCCCGGGACGGCGGGCCGTACGGGGAGGCGCTCGTCGAGCGGCACGCCTGAATCGAGCGCGGCGGCCAGGATCGGCAGCTTGATCAATGACGCCGCCGTGAACCGGTGGTCCGCCGCGACCTCGATCGTCTCTCCGGCGCCGTCGAGCGGGCGGACGACGACGCCCACCCGGCCGCCGGCCGGCCGGGCCAGCTCGGCCAGCGACGCGCGAAGACTCACGTCAGGACCAGGAAGAGCAGGGCGAACAGCGCCGTGTTCGTGACGATGATCGCCCAGCCGTTGAACAGCATCATGCGAAGGCTGGACGAGCGCGCCAGGCCCATCTGCCCGATCATGTCGGCGCCCGGCAGCGGGCCGAGCTGGTCGACCTGGGAGGTGCCGAGCAGCGCCACCGCCCACACCGCCGGGGCGACGCCGAGCGCCGCGCCCACCGGGCCGAACAACTTGTTGACCAGAACCACCTGGGCGACGGCGGCGCCCGGTACCGCGTGGAGGTAGCCGAGGAAGACGACGAGCATCAGGAACACCCACGGCCCGGCGTGGGAGAGCACCGGCTTCAGGTCGGCGAAGACCGCGTCGAAGGCGCCGGTCTTCCCGATCAGCGTGAGCATCGGATCGAGCATCCAGAACAGCAGGAACAGCCAGATCAGCCGCGCCGCTCCGGTGTACATCGCGTCCAGGATCTTCTTGGGCGCCAGCCCGCCCGCCAGCCCGGTCGCGACGGCGGTGACGATCATGACGACCAGGGCGTACGAGTAGGCGGCCTTCTCGGCGATGCCGTAGATCGCCAGGGCGAGCAGCACGAGCGCCAGGACCAGCGCGGCCCGGCGGGCGCCGGGGCGTTCGGTCTCGGCCGTGTTGTCGGCCGCGTCGGCGGCGGTGTACTCCTGGTCGGTGTGGCGCTGGATCCAGCGCGCCATGAAGAAGCCCGTCACGATCGTCACGGCCGCGACCGGCAGGCCCGCGTGGAGCAAGTAGGTGCCGTAGCTCAGCTTCGTCGCCGCCATGATCGTCACGACGGGCGGCGTGAACGGGCCGGTCATCAGGCCCGCCGCGCCGGCCGCGTGCAGCATCGCCGCCACCGCCGGCGGGCGCCAGCCGGTGCGCGCCGCGATCGGGATGATGATCGGCGCCAGGATCGCGTTACCGCCGGCCAGCGTGCCCAGCGCGCCGACGATGATCAGCGAGGAGACCATGACGCCGATCTGCACGCGCGTGCGCGTGTTGAGCCCGATCCGGCCCATCACGAATTTGATCAGCGCCTGCGCCGCGCCCGTCTCCTGCGTCACCTGCCCGAGCGCCGAACCCAGCAGAATGATCACGCCGATGACCGCGACCAGCGACCCGAGCGACGTCGCCATCTGGGCGCCGAGAGGGATCGGGCCGGTCCGGGTCATCACCGCGGCGACGATGAGCGCGCCGGCGGTCGCGAGCACCACGTCCACGCCGAAGAGCGCGAGCACCGCGTAGAGGAAGATCGGGATCAGGCCCCACAGCCCGGCCTTGGCGCCGCCCACGGCGATCACGATGCCGATCACCAGCGCGACCGCGAACGCTCCGGTGGCGATCATCGGCAGGCGCCGGTCACGTTTCTCCGGGGCCGCCGCCGTGTTCTCGGCGGGGGTGGTCGTACTCATCGGGGGACTCCTCAGGGCCTGGGTCGCCGGAGCACGCGTCCGGGACGGTTTCCGGTCAGGGCCGCGTCGCGCAGCGCCGGGGTGCCGTTCACGACGACGTGGCGTACGCCCGTCGCCAGGTTCCACGGGTCGTCGAAGGTGGAGGTGTCCCGGACCGTGCCGGGGTCCAGGACGACGAGGTCGGCGGCCAGCCCCTCGCGGATCCGGCCACGGTCGGTCAGCCCGGCCCGCGACGCGGGCAGCCAGGTCATCTTCCGTACGGCGTCGGCGAGCGTGAGCAGCCGCGAGTCACCCGCGTAGCGCCCGAGCACGCGGGCGAACGTGCCGAAGCTGCGGGGGTGCGGCCGGCCAGTACCGGAGGGACGGAGGGTCCATCCGTCGCTGGCGACGCTGACCTGCGGATGCGACAGCACCGCGCGCATGTCGTCCTCGGCCATCGCGTGGTTGACGATGCCGGCCGAGCCGTTGTGCGCGGCGAGGACCTCCAGGGCGGTCTCGGCCCCGCCCAGGCCGAGTTCGGCGCCGAGCTCGGTGAGGCTCCGGCCGATCCAGTCCGAGTACGGGCCCGGTGGCAGCTGCGCGAGGACGATGGCGTCGGGGTCGATCCGGGCCTCGGCGGCGATGCGGCGCCTGACCTCCGTGTCCGCGAGCCGCTCCAGCAACCGGTCCACGCCGCCGTCGAGCGCCCAGCCCGGCAGCCGCGAGGTCAGCGTCGTGGAGGAGGCGGTGTAGGGGTAGACGTCCGCCGTGACGTCCACGCCGTCCGCGCGGGCCTCGTCGATCAGCCGCAGCGCCTCGTGCACCTTCCCGTGGTTCTCCCGTCCCATCACCTTGAGGTGGGAGATCTCCAGGCGCACGCCGGACTCGCGCGCCGTGGTCAGCGCCTCGGTGACGGCGTCGATCAGCCGGTCGGCCTCGTCGCGCATGTGGGTGGAGTAGAGCAGGCCGAGCCGCGCCGCGGTGCGCGCCAGCTCGGTCACCTCGGCCGGCGGCGCGTAGGTCCCGGGAGCGTAGATGAGGCCGGTGGAGAAGCCCACCACGCCCTCTTCGGCGGCGCGTTCGATCAGCCGGCGCATCGCCGCGAGCTCGTCCGGCGACGCCGCCCGCTCGTCGTCGCCGACGGTGGCGATGCGCAGCGCGTTCAACCCGACCTGGGCCGCGAGGTTGACGGCCGGGGCGGTCTGCTCGACGGAGTCGGCGTAGCCGTGGAAGCCGGTCCAGTCCCACGCCAGTTCCTCGCGGCCCATGAACGCCGCGGCCCGGCGCAGCCGTTCCGCGTCGGCGACCGGAAACGGGGAGAAGCCGCAGTTGCCGCCGACGAGCGTCGTGACGCCCTGGAAGAGGCAGGTGTCCGCGGCGGGGTGCGCCGGGAGGGAGAAGTCGGCGTGGGAGTGCAGATCGATGAAGCCGGGCGTCACCACCTGGCCGGTCGCGTCCAGGGTGTCGGCGCCGGACAGGGTTCCGGGCGCCGCGACGGCGGTGATCCGGTCGCCCTCGATGCCGATGTCGGCCGGCGCGGCCTCCGCTCCGGTGCCGTCCAGCACGCTTCCGCCGGCGATGACAAGGTCGAGTTCGGGCATCGTGCGGTAACAACCTCCGGTCTGGTCAGGCAGGGGGGTGACCTCGCCGTCGTTGCCTGCCCGAAAAGCTGTTTTAGGGCAAACAGTTACTGAACGGACTTCTACCAAGATGTCGGACCGCCGTCAAACGGGTCCGCCCGGCCGGCCGGCGGTCGGACCCGGTACGGCCCGAAGATGTTGATCATGGCTTTGACCTGCGTTATCGTGCGGCCTCGTCGGTGTCGGCCGTCATCGGGTCGTCGAGCAGGGCAAGATCCGGGGGGACGAGGGTGGTGCTCTCCAGCAGTTCGCGGATCAGGTTCTGGTTCAGCGCGTTGCCGACGGGCTCGCCGACCTCCTCCCGGGTGAGTCCGGGCACGCCGCCTCTCGACAGCCGGGCGCGGACCGCCGCGACCCGGTGCTCGACCTTCTTGGCGGTCCAGCCGGCGTCGGGCTGAAGGTCATCGAGGTGTTCACAGACCTGCTGCCAGGTCAGCGGTTGGGGGTGCGTCTCGTACAGCAGGTACCGCTGGGCGAGGGCGACGAGGACGAGCCGCTCGCCGGCCGAAAGCCGCCAGGTGCGCGGCGGCTGGGTCGGGTCGGAGTGCCGGGACGCCGGTCGCCGCTCGTCCGGCCCGGTCACGTACAGCTCGAGCAGATGCTCCCGGCCGCTCGAACCGCGGACGAACAACGGCGTGTAGCCCTCGGCGAGCGGCACGGCCTCGTCCCCGGCGAAGAGCAGCCGCGAGTCGGGGAACCGGACGGGCAGCCGTCCCGTGGTCCGTACCCACCACGTTTCGTCGCGGCGGGTCAGCAGGCCGTGGTGGCGGCTGATCCGCCGGTCGTCCTCGCCGATGCACAGGTGCACCTTCGGGCGGTTGCGCCCGAAGGTGATGGTGCGGCCCTCCCGCGGCCGGACCACGATGCCTCCGGTGATGGCCAGGGCGTAGATCATGCCCGGCGTCGACGGCGGCACGCCGAGGGCCAGGCTGGCGTGCCCCGCCGAAAGCCTCCGGCCGCCCGGAACCGGCCGCCCATCGCCCACATCGACCTCCGCGAGCAGGGATGCGGCCAGGATGGCACGCGCGGCCGGGACCCCTCCCGGACGAGACCGCTACCTTCGGCGGTGTCCCGGATCGCGGGGGCGTCCGGGACGCCCCGCACGGTCCGGCGCGGCGCGAACGGACGTGCGCGAATCGGCGAACAGTCGTGCACGAAATGGTGCGAGGCCTCAGACGTCGCTCACTAGAGTCCCCGCGAAGTCGCCGGGTCGGCCGGTGGCGGAACGGTTCAGCCGCCGCGTCGGGGAGAACTCATTGCGCGTCTACAACGTCGGCCGAAGCATGCTCTCCCTCCTCGTCCTGTGCCTGGGCGCCGCGCCGTTCTACTGGCTGATCGGCAAGTACGCGGTCGGCATCGGCGCGGTGCTGGGCATCGTCTTCCTCGCCGTCAGCGGCGCGTTCCGCGAGCGCGACGCGCAGGGGGCGTCCAACTACGCGATGGGCGCCTGCGGCTTCCTCTCGATCGTCGCCGTCGTGAGCCTGGTGACCGGTGTGCTGGCGCTCGTCCGCAACGTCGGTCACGGCTGGCCGGTCGTCGGCGGCGCGGTGGCCGCGCTGACCCTGGTCTACTTCCTGACCTGCGTCGTCGCGCGGGTCTTCCCGAGGTGGCGGGCGAACACCGAACGGGAGCGGCTGGCGAGCCGCCTCGGCTGGCGTCACCGTCGCGCGGACGCCGAGCTCCTCGACCGGGTGCGCGGTCTCTTCCCGGAGTTCGGCGACGTCTACGGGGTCGTCGACGGGGAGATCGACGGGGTCGCGTTCACGATGGGCACCGTACGGCGCGCCCTGCGTCCGCGCGGCCGGGTGTGGCTCGTCCCGCTCTCCGCGGCGCTGCCGCGCATCCAGATCAAACGTGACCCGTCGCAGGCCGAGCTCGGCAAGGGCATGGTCGCCGCCGGCGACGTCGGGTACGGCTACGTCTCGCCCAACGTCGACGCCACGCAGATCCCGCTGGCGGAACAGATCATCGGCGGTCTGCGCACGCTGGGCGTCGCGGAGTGCCGGATCCGGGGCAGGGAGCTGGCGCTGCTGGTCCGTGGCGCCGGCCGGCCGGAGGACGAGGCGCGGCTCGTCCCCCTGGCCTACCGCGCCCTGCCCCTGGAGGCCGCCCGGCAGGCGGCGGACGAGATCCTCACATGGGAGGCCGGCGCGGCGGCCAAGCACGGCGCCGCCGTCGCGGGACGTACGGCCCGCAAGGACCCCGAGCCGGAGACGCTGTTCGGCTACGGCTACTTGGCCGGGTTCGTCGAGATCATCTGCGGGATCTGCGCCTGGATCTACAACGGGTTCCTCCCCGGCGTGGCGCTGCTCATCGCCGCGATCGTCTTCTTCGTCGTCGCGTCGCGCGGCGACCAGGAGGCCAAGAAGCCCGACGTGCCCATGGCCGAGACGTCGTAGGACCCGCCCGGCCGCGCGCGGTGACCATGCACTGAGCCTGGTGCGGCCGGAAGCACGTCTGTTAAGTTAGCGCTAACGGCAGCGCTAACTTCCCCGCCGTACTGCGAGGGTTTGCTATGACGGACTACCGAGGACTCACCTGGGACCATCCGCGCGGCACGGTGGCCCTGAACACCGCGGCCGAGCGGTTCTCGCGGGAGGCGCACGGCGACACGCTCGGCTGGGACAGCCAGCCGCTCGAGGGCTTCGAGTCGCATCCCATCGGCGACCTCTGCGCGCGCTACGACCTGGTGGTGCTGGACCACCCGCACCTCGGCGACGCGCTGGCCGCCGACGCGTTGCGGCCGCTCGACGACCTGTTCCCCGTCTCCGCGCTCGATGAGTGGCGGGCCGCCGCGGTCGGAGCGAGCGCCGCCTCGTACACCGCGCGCGGGCGGCTGTGGGCGGCGCCGCTGGACGCCGCCACCCAGGTGTCGGCGTGTCACCGGGAGACGCTGCCCGAGCCGCCGCGTACCTGGGAAGAGGTCCTGGAGACCGTTCGCCGCGTGCCGTCCGCCCTGTCCGTCGCGGGTCCGCACGCGCTGCTGACCTTCTTCTCTCTGTGCCAGGGGCTGGGGGAGGCGGCGCGGACCGCGGGGGAGGGACCGCTCGTGTCCCGGCCGACAGGAGTGGCGGCGCTGGAGATGATGCGCGACGCCTTCGCGCACTGCGACCCCGCGACGGCCCGGCTCAACCCGATCGCGCTGCTGGAACGGCTCGCCCGTGGCTCGCTGGCCTACTGCCCGTTCGTCTACGGGTACGTGAATTACGCGGCGGCGCCAGGCCACCCCGTGCGGTTCGGCGACGTTCCCCGCCTGACGCCCGGTGGGCCGCTCGGCTCCACGCTCGGGGGCACCGGCCTCGCCGTCTCGCGCCGGGCCCAGGTGTCGGAGGCGCTGAAAGGGCACATCGCGTGGCTGATGTCCGCCGACGCGCAGCGGCGGTTCCTGCCGTGGCACGAGGGGCAGCCCGCTCGGCGGGAGGCGTGGACGGACCCGGACGTGGACGAGGCCTGCGGTGGCTTCTACTCCGGCACCCTCGCCACCACGGAGGCCGCGTGGGTACGCCCGCGTCACCCCGGCTACACCGCGTTCCAGGCATCGGCGTCCGCCCTGATCCGCGAGAACCTGTCGGCGGGGCGCGCCGCCGCCGCGACGTACGACGAGCTGGAACGGGCCCACCGGACCGCCGTCCGCTGAAAGGAACCCCATGGAGAGCACCGTGCCGGAGATCGGCTGGTCGCTGAGTGACCACGTCGCCGTGATCACCCTCGATCGCCCCGCGAAGCTGAACGCCGTCACGGCGGAGATGTCGGCGGAGCTGATGCGCCTGGCGGACTGGTGCAACGCGTCCGACGACGTCCGGGCCGTCATCCTCACCGGGAGCGGAGACCGCGCCTTCTGCGTCGGCTCGGACATCGCCGAACTCGACGCGTACGCCACCCCCTGGGACTTCCGCAACCGCGCCGACTACTGCGACTCGTTGCGCCGCCTGCGCAAGCCGCTGATCGCCGCCGTGAACGGCTGGGCCCTGGGCGGAGGCCTGGAGACCGCCCTCACCTGCGACATCAGGATCGCCGCCGAGTCCGCGCGGTTCGGCGCGCCGGAGATCAAACTGGGCTGGGTCGGCGGAGGCGGGATGTCCGCCCTGCTGCGGGCGAGCATCGGCGAGAGCAACGCGGCCCTGATGCTGATGACCGGGGAGCCCATCACGGCCGCACAGGCGGAGCGGTGGCACCTGGTGAGCGAGGTGACCCGGCCCGAGGACCTCCTGGACCGCGCGCACGCCGTGGCCGAGGTCATCGCCTCCCGGGCCCCCATCGCCGCCGAGACGGCCAAGGCCAACCTGCGGGCGGCGGCGACCATGCCCCTGGACCAGGCGCTGACCTACGAACGCGACCTGCAGACCGTGTGCTTCGCCACCGAGGACGCCGCCGAGGGCCGGGCGGCCTTCCGGGAGCGACGTCCCGCCGTCTTCCAGCGAAAGTAGATTCATGGAAACCCACATCGACCAGAGCGCCGGTCTGTCGGGGCTGCGCGCCGCGAACACCCTGCCGCAGGACGGTACGACCGGTGCCCTCCTCGCGCGGATCTGGAACCCGGCGGCGGGCGGCCCCTCGCCGGCCGCCGTCCGCGCGGACGGCGTGTACGACGTCTCGGCCGCGTTCCCCACCGTGGCCGGCCTGTGCGAGGAGGACGAGCCCGCGGCCGCGCTGCGGTCCGCGGCGGGCGTCCGGGTCGGCGGCGTCGACGACCTGCTGGCGGCGACCGTCGACCGGCCCGGCGACCCCGGGGCCGCCCGCTTCCTGGCGCCGGTCGACCTCCAGCCCGTCAAGGCGGCCGGCGTCACCTTCGCCGCCTCCATGGTGGAGCGGCTGATCGAGGAACGGGCCCAGGGCGACCCCGGCGCCGCCGCGGCGATCCGCGCGGAACTGGCGGAGGCGCTGGGCGGCGACCTGCGTTCGCTGCGCCCCGGCTCGCCCGAGGCCGCCGAGGTCAAGCGGCGGCTGGTGGCACGCGGAGAGTGGAGCCAGTACCTGGAGGTCGGCATCGGGCCCGACGCCGAGATCTTCACGAAGGCGCTGCCGCTGTCCGCCGTGGGCCACGGCAGCCGGGCGGGCGTGCTGCGCGAGTCGGAGTGGAACAACCCGGAACCGGAGGTCGGCCTGGTCGTCTCCTCGCGGGGGGACATCGTCGGCGCCACGCTCGCGGACGACATCAACCTCCGCGACTACGAGGGCCGGTCCGCGCTGCTGCTGCCCAAGGCGAAGGACAACAACGCCTCGTGCGTGCTCGGCCCGTTCGTGCGCCTCTTCGACGGTGGCTTCGGGCTGGACGACATCCGGTCGACGACCGTCCGGCTGGAGGTCGTCGGCGCCGACGGCTTCCGGATGAGCGGGGAGTCGCCGCACGGGCGGATCAGCCGGGACCCGGCCGACCTGGTGAGCCAGCTCATGGGCGACCACCACCAGTACCCCGACGGCGTCGTCCTGCTGCTGGGCACGATGTTCGCGCCGGTCGAGGACCGGGAGCGGCCCGGCCTGGGCTTCACGCATCACCAGGGCGACATCGTACGGATCTCCACGCCGGAACTCGGGACCCTCGTCCACGAGGTGCGGCACGCGCAGGACTGCGCCCCGTGGGAGTTCGGCGTGCGCGCCCTGATGGCCAACCTCGCCGGGCGCGGCCTGCTGCGCTGACCGATGACCCCTGGGGGCCGCCGCGCCGGTCAGGCGCTGGCGCGGCGGCGGATCTCGAATCCCAGGTCGACGTGGGGCCTGGCCGGTTTCTCCCCGCGCATCCGGCGGAGCAGCATCCGGGCGGCCTCCTGGCCGATCGTGGTGTTCGGCAGGGCGACGGTGGTCAGGCCGGGCCGGATCAGCCGGGACAGCTCGAAGTCGCCGAAACCGGAGACCGCGATCTCGTCGGGTACCGCGATGCCGCGCTCCGCCGCGGCCAGCAGGGCGCCGTTGGCGAAGACGTCGGTCGCGAAGACCAGGACGTCGCACTCCGGATGAAGCCGGCGTACGACCTCCAGGAGGCGCCCGCCCGCCTCCAGGGTCAGCGGATACTCCGAGGCGTCGAACACGCGCGGCTCGGCGCCGGGCCAGTGGTCCGCCACGGCCCTCAGATAGCCGTCGAGCCGGCGCCGCGAGCGGTGGTCGCCCTTGTGCAGGCGGCCGACGAAGCAGGGCCGCCGGTATCCGGCCTCGTGCAGGGAGGACACCATCGCGTACATGGCCTCCTCGTTGGAGAAGCCCACGAGAGTGTCGAGCGGGGTGTCGGTCCAGTCCCACGTCTCGACAACGGGGACGCCGGACGCCGTCAGCATCCGCACCACCGCCGGGCTGTGGAGGGTGCCGGTCATGAAGAACCCGTCCGGCCGCCGGCCGAGCAGCGAGCGGATGAGCTCCTCCTCCCGCTTGTCGTCGTAGTCGGTGTAGCCGAGCAGCAGCTGGTACCCCTCGGGCGCCAGGACGGAGGACAGGCCGGTCAGCGTCTCGGAGAAGATCGAGGCGGACAGCGAGGGGATCACCGTCGCCACGATCTTGCTGCGGTTCGAGGCGAGGTTGCGAGCGGACAGGTTCGGCACGTACCCGGCGTCGCGGATGGCGGTCTCGACCTTCTCTCGGGTGTGCGGGCTGACCTCGTCCGGAACGCGCAGCACCCGGGAGACCGTCTGGGCGGACACCCCGGCGAGCTCCGCGACGTCCTGGAGCGTCACGGAGCGGGTGGCGGAGCGGCGGCGGGGCGAGGTCATCGCTCCGTCCTGACGGCTCATCTGTCGCTCTCCTCGGTGTCGCCGCCGGCCGGGAGGCCCAGCGCTGTCGGCCCAACTCTACGCACCCGGCTCCGGCGTCACGTGGCCGTTGTCCATTCCTGGGCCGCTCTTTTGTTAGCGCTGACGATAGCGCTAACATGACCTTGGAACGCTCGTGCTTTCAGTCGCTGGGTGAAGAGGCGGTTCATGAAGGTTCTCGAAGGAATTCGCGTCCTCGACCTGTCCATCGCGATGTCGGGGCCGTTCGCCGCCATGAAGCTGGCGGATCTGGGCGCGGACGTGATCAAGGTCGAGCCGCCGGGTGGCGAGTGGCAGCGGCACGCCGCCGCCGGCGGCGCCCGCGGAAACGAGGTCAACGCCTCGTTCCTGTCGCTCAACCGCAACAAGCGCAGCCTGTCGATCGACCTGAAGTCCGAGGCGGGCGGCCGGCTGCTGCGCGACCTCGTGGCCACGGCGGACGTGTTCCTGCAGAACTACCGGCCCGGCGTCGCCCAGCGGCTCGGCGTGGACTACGAGACCCTCAGCGCGGTCAAGCCGGACCTGGTCTACGTGTCCATCTCCGGGTACGGGGAGACCGGGCCGTACGCCCGGCGCCCCGGGCAGGACGTCCTGCTCCAGGCGATGAGCGGGGCCCTCTTCAGCGCCGGGCGGCCGGGCGAGCCCCCGACCCCGGCCCCGTACTTCCTGGTGGACGCGTTCGCGGCCTACTCCGCCTTCGAGGGCGCCCTCGCCGCGCTCTTCCACCGGCAGCGGACGGGGGAGGGGCAGCTGGTCCAGGTCAACATGCTCGACGCGATCATCGCCGCGCAGATGCAGGAGATCAGCGTCCGTACGGTGGGCGGGGTGCCGCAGACCCGAGGCGAGGCGATCCACGCGCACAGCTACATCCGCGCGCCCTACGGCATCTTCCCGACCGGCGACGGCTACCTGGCGCTCTCGTTCGCCGAGCCCGCCGTCCTGGCCCGGCTGATGGAGGACCCACGCCTGGCCGCGTACGAGGCGGAGCGCGACGGCTTCCGCGAACGGGAGGCGATCTCCACGCTGGTGGAGGAGAACCTGCGCAAGCGGACCACCACGGAGTGGATCGAGGAACTCGGCGCCGCGGGAGTGTGGTGCGGGCCGGTCTACGGCTACGACGACCTGCTGACCGACCCCCAGGTGCTTCACAACGGCTCGTTCGTCACCTACGACCATCCCACCGAGGGCACCGTGACGACGCCGGGCTTTCCCTTCAAGCTCTCGCGCAGCGCCCAGGCCGTGGACCGGCCGGCCCCGGTCAACGGCGAACACAGCCACGAGGTGCTCCGCGAACTGGGCCTTAGCGAGGACCGGATCGACCGGCTGGCGAAGGACCAGGTCATCGTCCGCGCGCGCCCGGCCGCCCGCAACCCTCTCTAAGGAACACTCATGCCCCTGAAGGGAACCATGTTCATCGGCGCCGAACGGCGTCCGGGATCCGGTCCGGCGATCACGTCGCATGACCCCCGTACCGGCGCGTCCCTGGAGCCCGCCTACGGCACGGGCACGGATGAGGACGTCGCGGACGCCTGCGAGCGCGCGGCCTCGGCCGCCGTCGCGTACCGGTCGACGTCGCCCGGGGAACGGGCCGCCTTCCTGGAGCGGATCGCCGAACGCATCGAGGACCTGGGCGACGAACTGGTCGACAGGGCGGTCGCCGAGAGCGGCCTGCCACGCGGCCGGATCAGCGGCGAGCGCGACCGCACCACCGCCCAGCTCCGCCTCTTCGCCGACGAGGTAAGGGCGGGGGAGTGGGCGGACACGCGTATCGACCCGGCCCTGCCCGACCGCAGGCCCGCTCCACGGCCCGACCTGCGGCAACGTCATCTGGCGGTCGGCCCGGTGGCGGTGTTCGGGGCGAGCAACTTCCCGCTGGCCTTCTCGGTGGCGGGCGGCGACACCGCGTCGGCGCTGGCCGCGGGCTGCCCCGTGGTGGTGAAGGGGCACAGCGCCCACCTCGGCACCTCCGAACTCGTCGGCTCCGCCGTGGCGGACGCGGTCCGCGACAGCGGGCTGCCCGAGGGCGTGTTCTCCCTGCTCTTCGCGGCGGGCAACGAGGTCGGGCAGGCACTGGTCGCCGACCCGCGGATCCGCGCCGTGGGGTTCACCGGCTCGCAGGCGGGCGGCCTGGCCCTGCAGCGGACGGCCGCCGCCCGCGCCGTGCCGATCCCGGTGTACGCCGAGATGAGCAGCGTGAACCCGGTCTTCCTGCTGCCGGGGGCGCTGCGGGAACGCGCCGCCGGGCTGGCCGAGGGGTTCGCCGGCTCCCTGACCCTGGGAGCGGGTCAGTTCTGCACCAACCCGGGTCTGATCGTCGCCGTCGACGGCCCGGAGCTGACGGAGTTCCTCGCCACCGCGGTGCGCGTTCTCGCCGCGACGACCGGGCAGACCATGCTCACCGAGGGCATCCACGCCGCCTACGAACGGTCCACGGCCGGCCTCCTGGCGACCGACGGCGTACGGGAGCTCTGCGCGGGCCTTCCGGGAGAGGGGGAGAACGCCGGCGTCGCGCGGCTGTTCTCCGTGGCGGCCGACGTCTTCCTCGGGCGTCCCGAGCTCCAGGACGAGGCGTTCGGCGCCGCGTCCACCGTGGTGATCTGCCGTGACCCGGAACAGCTGCGCGAGGTGGCCGCGGCGCTGCGCGGCCAGCTGACCGCGACGGTCCACCACGGGGAGGGCGACCGGGAGGTCGCGGCGGCGCTGCTGCCGCTGCTGGAGGAACGGGCGGGACGCATCCTGTTCGACGGCTGGCCCACCGGCGTGGAGGTCACCCACGCGATGGTGCACGGCGGACCGTACCCGGCGACCTCCGATGGGCGCACCACCTCGGTCGGCACGCTCGCGATCCGCCGGTTCCTGCGTCCGGTGTGCTACCAGAACGTGCCCGCCGAACTGCTCCCGCCCGAGGTGTCCGACGACAACGCCTACGGCCTGCCGCGCCGCATCGACGGCGCCCGCCGCTAGGGACGCGCCGGCCGGGCGATCCCGTGGGGCGCCCGGCCGGCGCGGGCTCACGGCGTCCAGGGGGTGCCTGGCGGAACACCCGCTATTCGGATTCGCTCGCGCTATCGGCGCTGCTGTGACCAGGCGGACCAGAGGGCGGCGTAGGTTCCTGCCGCGGCGAGCAGTTCGGTGTGCGTGCCGGTCTCGGCGATCCGGCCGGTGTCCAGCACGATGACGCGGTCGGCGGCGGCGGCCTGCGTGAGGCGGTGGGCGACGACGAGCGCGGTCCGTCCTTCCAGCGCCGCCTCGGCCGAGGCCTCGAGGACCCGGGCGCCCGCGCTGCCCGCTTCCGCGGTCGCCTCGTCGAGGATGACGACCCGGGGATCGGCCAGCACGAGCCGGGCGA
Organism: Actinoallomurus iriomotensis; assembly: GCF_030269445.1. Taxonomy (GTDB): domain Bacteria; phylum Actinomycetota; class Actinomycetes; order Streptosporangiales; family Streptosporangiaceae; genus Actinoallomurus; species Actinoallomurus iriomotensis. The sequence continues at coordinate 510,342 of NZ_BSTJ01000004.1, read as the reverse complement.
ACGCCAGCTGCTGTGCCTCCGCGACGGTCAGGGTGTGCCCGCCGTCGCCGACCCGGGTCGCCAGCCTCTCCGGGAGCCCTTCGGCCCAGCCGAGCGCGCCGACGCGGTCGAGGGCCGCGCACAGCTCCGCGTCGGTCGCGTCCGGCGCGGCCAGCCGCAGGTCGTCGGCCAGGGTTCCGGCGAACACGTGGACCTCCTGGGTCACCAGCACGACGTGCGCGCCCGGCACCGGGGGGCGGCCGCCGACCAGGACCGAGCCCGTGCCGGGCCGGTGCACGCCGGCGATCAGCTTGGCCAGCGTCGTCTTGCCCGCGCCGCTCGCGCCGACCAGCGCGACCCGCTCACCGGCCGCCACGTCGAACGTGACGTCGCTCAGCACGGCACGACCCGGAACGTACGCGTGCCCCAGCGCCCGCGCGGTGACCGACGCGCCCCGCGGGGTGCCGGCTGAGTCCCCCGGGGTGGCGGTTGCGTCTGCCGGGGTGCTGGTTGCGTCTGCCGGGGTGGCGGTTGCGTCCGTCGGGGTGGCGGCTCCGTCCGTCCGTACGTCGGCGCCGTCCTTCTCGGCGGGCGTCCGTACGTCGGCGACGCCCACCAGCCGCCGTAGGCCGGCGGCCGCCGACTGGGCGTCGTCCACCAGCGCCAGCGCCATGTTGATCGGGCCGAACAACCCGTGGAAGTACAGCGCGGCGGCCGTCGCGCCGCCGACCGTCGCCGATCCGTCGCGTACCAGGACGAACCCCACGGCCAGCACCGCGCACAGCCCGGCGTACTCGCCGACGTGGAGCCTGCTGTAGAACCGCGTCCGCAGCGCCACGCCGCGCAGGGACAGGTCGACCGCCACCTGCGAGCGCCGCTCCACCCGGCCGAGGTGACGGCCGGTCAGCCGCAGCGCCCGTAGGGTCGCGGCTCCGTCGATCGTGCCGAGCAGCGCGTGCTGCTGTGCCCCGGCCGCCGCCCGCTGCTCGGCGTACAGCGGCCCGGCCCGCCGCGAGTACCAGCGCGCCGTGTGCAGCTGCACCGGTACGGCGACCAGCGCGGCCGGCAGGAACCGCCAGTCGAGCACGGCCATCCCGGCCAACGTCGAGACGATGGTGAGCAGCGAGCCGATCAGCGCGGGCAGCGCTCGTCGCACGGCCTCGGCGATGACGGTGACATCGCCGGTGACCCGCGAGGTGAGGTCGCCCGACCCGGCGCGCTCGAGCTGGTCCAAGGGAAGTCGCAGGGCGCGGGCCAGGAAGCGTTCCCGCAGCTCGGCGAGCGCGTTCTCTCCGGCCCGCGCCAGTTCGGCGAGCCCGGCGGCGGACAGCGCGCCCTGCACGAGGGCCGCCGCGACCAGCAGGATCGCGGGCCAGGTGATCGAGCCCGCGCCCCGGCGTCCGGTGACGAGGTCGACGATGCGCCCCACCAGCGGAGGGACGAGCAGCCCTGCCAGCGTTCCGGCGAGGAGGACCGCCAGGGCAAGGACGACCGTCCAGACGCGCGGCCGCAGGAGCGCGCCGACCGAACGCAGGGTCCGCCGTCCGCTCGCGACCGGCAGCAGTTCCCGCTCACTCATGACAGGACCGCCGCCCGGTAGCGGGAGTGTTCCGCCACGAGTGCGGTGTGCGTGCCCTGGGCGGTGACCGCGCCCTCGTCGAGGAGGACCACCCGGTCGGTGACGGCCAGGAGCGCCGGGCTCGTGGTGACCACGATGGTGGTCCGGTCGCGGCGGAACGCGCGGAGGCCCTCCGCGACGCGGGACTCGGTGACCGTGTCGACGGCGGTGGTCGGGTCGTGCAGGACGAGCACCGGAGGATCGGCGGCGAGCGCACGGGCGAGGGCCAGGCGCTGGCGCTGCCCGCCGGACAGCGAACGGCCGCGCTCGTCGAGGACCGTGTCCAGCCCGGCCGGCAGGGCCGCGACCACCTCGTCGGCGCCGGCCGCGACCAGCGCCGCGTCCAGGCCCATGTCGGCGGCCAGGTTGTCGCGGACCGTGCCGTCGAACAGCCGCGCGTCGTGCCCGGCGACGAGGATCGCGGCCCGCAGTTCGCCCGGGTGCAGGTCGGTGAGGGCGACGCCGTCCAGCTCGACCGAGCCCTCCTCCGGGTCGGCGGCACGCCCGAGGTGGGCGAGCAGCGCCGACGCGGCGGCCGGGTCGGTGGCCACGACGCCGACGAACTCGCCGGGGGTGATGTCCAGGTCGACCCGGCGCAGGCCCGTGCCGGACAGGCCGCGCAGGGCGATCTTCCCGGCGGCGGGGTCGGGCACCGGGAGCGGGCCCGGTGTCACGGCCGGCGGACTCGACAGCACCGTCGCGATGCGCCGGGCCGACGCGCGGCCCTGCGCGAACACGCCGTTCACCCACGCCAGGGTGGTCAGCGGGGTCAGCAGGTACTGGGCGAGACCGGCCGTCGAGACCAACTCGCCGATGGTGATGTGCCCGCCGGCCGCCAGCCGCCCGCCGGCCAGGGCGATGACGGCGAGGAACACGCCGTTGAGCGCGATCGTCAGACCGTGGTAGGTCGCCTCCGCCCGCGCCGACCGTACGGTGGCGCGCAACGACTCCCGGCTGGTGCGCCGATAACGGTCGAGCGCGTGCCGCTGGGCGCCGAGGCCCTTGAGCACCCGGAGCCCCGAGACGAGGTCGGCCGCCACGCCCGACGCCCGTGCGGCGTGCTCCTGCTCGGTCTCGCTGCGGTGTTCGAGCGGTTTGCCGAGCCGGTGCGACAGCCAGAGCAACGGCGGCGCGCCGACCAGGACCAGCAGGCCGAGCGGCAGCGAGATCATCAGCAGCAGGACCGCGGTCAGCGCGAGCCCGCCGACGGCGGCGGTCGCGGAGGGCACCATCGCGGCGACCGCGCCGACGCGTGCCGCGTCCCCGGCGGCGATGTTCACCAGGGCGCCCGGCAGCCGTCCGGCCTCGGCGCCGCCCCGGTGGTCGAGGACGCGCCGGGTCAGCGCGAGCCGGAGCTCGTGCGCGGCCTGCTGCGACGCGCGCTGGGCGGCCCGGTCGCCGAAACGGTAGCTGAAGCTGAGCGTCAGGTACACCGCGCCGAGGACGCCGAGCCACAGCGCCAGCCCGCCGGGTCCGCCGCCGACCGCCTGGTCGATCACGACGCCGATCAGGAACGGCACGAGCGCCTCGCCCGCCTGATGACCGCTGATCAGCACGGAGCCGAGCAGAGCGGGCCGGCGTTGTCCCGCGATGGCCCGGGTCAGGACGGAGCGCCCGGCGGGAAGCGCGGACCCCCTCCGGTGCCGAAGACGCCTCATCCGCCCTCCGGAGCAGCGATATAGGTAAGGCTTACCTTATCTGCTTGCTCACGTCACGGGACCGGCGTCTCATCTATCGGACGCGGTCTCCTCGATCAACGCGTTGATCTCCGGCAGTACGGCGTCGGCGACCTGGATTCTCCGCTCGATCAGGCCGTTCGCGTGGAAGAGGTCGGCGGCGCGCTGCTGCTCGGTGACGAAGTCGCCGGTGACCGGGCGCAGCCCCCACGGCCGGGTGCGCAGCGCGTGCTCCCAGGCGTCCAGGTCCCCGCCGTCGTCGGCGGCGAACAGCGCGGCGGCGTCCCGCGGGTTCTGCCGGATCCAGGCGTCGCTCTCCTGCAGCGCCGCCACGATCGCCGCCAACTCGCCGCGCCGTTCGGTGGCGAACGCCCGGCTGGTGAACCACAGCGAGCGGTGGCTGAACAACCCGTCGGTCTCGATGATCGTCCGGACCGGGCCGCGCCGCTCCACCTCGGTGAGGTGCGGGTAGGAACCGACCCAGGCGTCCACCTCGCCGTTCAGGAACAGCTCGGTGGCGTTGCCGTACGCGTCGACCGGCTCGATGTCGCGCCAGCTCAGCCCGGCCTGCTCCAGGGCGAACAGGAGCAACGTGGTCTGCCAGGAACCGTGTCCGAGGGCGACGCGCCGGCCCTTCAGGTCGGCGGGCGTGGCGATCGGGGACTCCGCGGGCACGACCAGGCGGCCGTTCTCGACCCGCGGCCCGGAGATCGCGACGTAGACCACGTCGTGGCCCTTGGCCTGGGCCGTGACCGGCGGAGTGGACCCGGTGCCGATGAAGTCGTAGCCGCCGTCGAACAGGTGGTCGCCGTGGGCCGACGGCAGGCCCTCGGTCGGCTTCGGCCGCTCCCCGGCGGGCAGCGACCGCAGGTCCACCCACTCCACGTCCGGGACGGACCGCTCCAGGACGCCCCGAAGCCGCAGCACCCACAGGGAGTTGTTCTGCGGGAAGTATCCGACGCGCAGGGTCATGACGGTTTTCCTTTCAACAGGGGAAGAACGTTGCGGCCCACGCGCTGGGCCTCCTCCAGATGGGGCACGCCGGCGAGGATGAAGGCGTCCACGCCGAGCGTGATGAGTTCGTCGAGCCGGGCGGCGACCTGGTGGTAGTCGCCGACCAGGCCGAAGAGCGGGCCGGGGCGCAACCGGTTGAAGCCGCCCCACACGTTCGGCTGGACCTCCAGATCGCGGTATGAGTCACCGGTGCCCGCGGTGAACTCCCGGCCGCGGCGCCAGCCGACCGACTCACTGGCCTCGGGGGTCCGCTCGGTCTCGCCGAGACGTTCCCAGCCGCGTTCGATCTCCTCCCACGCCTGTTCCTCGGTCTCCCGGGCCAGCACGTCCACCCGTACGGCGAACTTCGGGGGAGTGTCACTGTGGCGGCGTACGAGGTCGAACTTCTCGCTGAGTGCGTCGAACGGCTCCAGCCAGGACAGGTAGTAGTCCGCGTGACGGCCGGCGGCGGCGATCGCGGCGGGGGAGGACCCGGAGAAGTAGATCTCCGGGAACGGCTGCCCGCGCAACTCCGGCGGCAGCGCTCCGCCCTCGACCCGGTAGAACCGGCCCTCGTGGTCGTACGGCCCGTGCCACACGCCCTTGAGCACGTCGAGGAACTCCGAGGTACGGGCGTACCGGTCGTCGTGGTCGACCCGGTCGCCCCACCAGAGCTGCTGCGGACCGCCGCCGCCGGAGATGATGTTGTACACGACCCGGCCGCCGGTCGCGGCCTGCAGCGTGGCCGACATCCGCGCCGCCTGCACCGGGTGCAGGAACCCCGGCTGGAAGGCGATCATGAACCGGTACGTGCTGGTGTCGTGGGCCAGCGCGGCGGCCGCGGCCCACGGGTCGTCGGTCTGCGGGAAGGACGGCATCAGCCCGCCCACGAAGCCCGCCTGTTCGGTGGAGCGCGCCACCTCGGCCATGTAGTCCAGCGGGCCGTACCCGTCGGAGGCTCCGGCGCGGAGTCCCGGGCCGAGGCTGCCGGGGAGGAACGGCCCGAAGCCGCCCCGGGTGATGTCGCCCAGCCGCAGCGCGGGCGCGTCGCCCTCCATGGCGATCCGCCAGTAGATGTCAACCATGCCGTACCTCCTGTTCCAGCAGTGGCAGGACGCGCTGCCCGATCCGGTAGGCGTCGTCCAGCGGCGCGGCGGGTTCGAGGAAGAACTCCGTGACGCCCCGGTCCAGGTGCGTTCTGATCTCCGCCGCCACCTGTTCGTCCGGCCCCGCCCGTACCGGTAGCCGGACGGCGGCGGCGACCCCGTCCGGCACCAGCGCCGGATCGTCGCCGGGGTCGAGCACGTGCACGTCGGCGTGGTTCGCGGACAGCTCCAGCGCCTCGTCCGAGGTACCCGAGAGGTACACGCGGGGGAACGGGCGCGGCGCGCGGGACGCGGGCAGCCCGCCGTCCAGGACCTGGAAGTACTCGCCGTCGAAGCCGAATCCGGAACCGTCCCAGACGCCCCGGGCGACGGTGAGGAACTCCGCCGCGCGGGCGTACCGGGCGGCGCCGGTCAGGAAGTCGCCCTGGGCGCGGGCGACGGCCGGGTCCAGGTCCACGACGAGCCGCCAGCCGAGCCGTCCGCCGGCGTAGCGCTGCGACGAGGCCGACAGCTTCGCCGCGTAGACGGGCGTGGCGATGCCCGGATGGAACTCCGCGATCACCTCGATACGCCGGGAGTCGCGCAGCAGTCCCGCCGCGACCACCAGCGACTCCAGGCCGCCGGGGTCGAACGGCACCAGCGCGCCGTCCAGGCCCGCCAGCTCGGCGGCCCGGCCGACCAGGCGGTGGCCCGTGCCGCGGTCGGGCGGACGCAGGTCGGTGACGAACTCCGGCAGCTCCACCCGTTCGGGCGCGCGGGTGGGCACGGTGATGTGGAAACGGGTCAACGTCGTCCCCCTTCGATGGACTCCACGGCCGGTTCGTTCTCCCGTACGCCCAGGTCGGCCAGCAGCCGGCGGCGCAGCGCGGTGAACGCGGGATCGGTGGCGTCGCGGGGCCGCTCCGCGGCCACCGTCTCGTCGGTGACGAGCCGGCCGTCCCTGAGCACCGCCACGCGGTCGGCGAGCTTGATCGCCTCCTCGACGTCATGGGTGACCAGCAGCACCGCCGGACGGTGGGTGCGGACCAGATCGGCGACCAGATCCTGCATCCGCAGCCGGGTCAGTGCGTCCAGAGCGGCGAACGGCTCGTCGAGCAGGAGCAGGTCCGGCTCGCGTACGAGGGCGCGTGCCAGCGCCACCCGCTGCGCCTCGCCGCCCGACAGCGTGTGCGGCCAGGCCCGCGCGTGGTCGGCGAGGCCCACCTCGGCGAGGGCTCGCAGGCCGCGCTCACGGGACTCCGCGGTGCGCGGCAGCCCCACGATCACGTTGCCGAGCGCCCGCTTGGACGGCACCAGACGCGGTTCCTGGAACACGATCGTGCGCGCCTCGGGCACGAGGACGGTCCCGGCGTCGGGCCGTTCGAGCGCGCCGAGGATGCGCAGCAGCGTCGTCTTGCCGGTGCCGCTGGCGCCGAGCAGCGCCACGAACTCACCGCGCCGGATGTCCAGGTCCAGCCCGTCCAGGACGGACCGGGCGCCGAAGGTCCGGCGCAGCCCCTCGATGTGCACGGCGACGCTCATCGGGCCGCCCCTCTCGGCCGCCACGGCATCAGCACCCGCTCCGCGCCTCGCGCGACCAGGTCGGCCGCCAGCCCGAGCAGCCCGTAGATCAGCACGCAGACGGACAGGATGTCGGTACGGGAGAAGCTCTGCGCCTGGGTCATCAGGTAGCCGATGCCGGAGGTGGAGTTGATCTCCTCGGCGGCGATGAGCGCGATCACGCTGAGGGTCATCGACAGCCGGAAGCCGGCGAGCAGCGACGGCAGCGCGCCCGGCAGCACCACCTCGGCGACCAGCCGCCACCGTCCCAGCCCGAACGACCGCATGGCCTCCAGCAGCCGCCGGTCGACGGTGCGCACCCCGCCGGCGGTCGAGACGTACATCGGGAAGGTGGTGGCGACCGCGATGAGGATCACCCGGGCCGTCTCACCGATCCCGAACCAGACCATGAACAGCGGCACCAGGGAGAGGAACGGCAGGGCCCGCAGCAGTTGCAGCGGGGAGTCCAGCAGTTCCTCGCCCAGCCGGGAGAACCCGGTCACCACGCCCAGCACCAGCCCCGCGGTCAGCCCGAAGAGCAGGCCGAGGACGGCCCGCGTCAACGAGACCCCCAGCGCGTCGGTGAGCTGGCCGTCCGACCAGAGCTCCCCGGCGGCCTTCGCCACGGTGGCGGGGGAGGCCAGCACGTCGGGGGTGAGCACCCCGGTGGCCGAGGCGACCCACCAGCCGGCCAGCAGCGCCAGCGGCCCGGCCGTACGCAGGACCGGTGTCACGCCCCGGCGTCTCGGCCGGGGCAGGTCCGGCCGCGGGACGACGAGATCGGGGTACGCGGTGGTCACAGCCGCACCACGTACGGCCGCACGTCCACCCGGGTAGGCGTGATCTTCTGGTCGGCGAAGAACTCGGCGACCTGGGCGAAGTCGGCGAGGTTCGTCTCGCCGATCACGCCGGTGGGGGCGCCCTTGCTCACGTCGTCGATGGTGAGCCGCCGCGCGGTCCCGCTGACCGCCTGCGGGCCGGAGGTGGTGAAGACGTTGACGAAGTCCGCCGGGTTCTGCTTCTCCCGCAGGCTCTGGTCGTGCAGGTAGGTGTAGAGCACCCGGAGGACGTCCGCGTGCGCGTCCGCGAAGCCGGTGCGGACGGCGAACACCGAGTAGTTCTGCGAGCCGATCTGGCCGCCGTTCACCAGGAAGTGGGCGCCGGTGGCGGCGATCTCCGGGAGGGAGTACGCCGCCCAGACCGCCCAGGCGTCCACCTTCCCGGAGTTGAACACCGGGGCGGTCTGCGCCGGGTTGAGGTACACGCGGGTCACCCGGTCGGCCGGGATGTTCGCCTGGGCCAGCGCCTTGAGCAGCAGGTACTCGGCGGTGCCGCCCTTGTTGACGGCGACCTTCCTCCCCACGAGGGCGCCGACGGAGGTGATCGGCGAGCCCTTGCGCACCAGGATGCCCTCGCCGGTCTTGTCGGGGGCGACCTGGGCGAACAGCTTGAAACCGGGCCGCTGGGCGAGCGCCGCGATGGCCGAGGTGATCGAGCCCTGTGCGATGTCCAGCTTGTCGGCGTTCAGCTCCTGCGCGGCGGGGGCGAACGGCCCGGAGCTTCCGGTCCAGGCCACCTTGGCGTGGACGGCGGCCAGTGCCCTGGCCAGGCTGCCGTCCTTCTTGCCGCGGGCCAGCACGCCCGCGTTGCCCGGGTCGGGGATGCGGATGGTGACCGTACGGCCGCCGGCGGCGTCGGCCGCACTGGCCGCGTCGCCGCCCGACCCGCCGCAGCCCGCCACCGCCAGCAGCGCGGCCAGCAGGCCCGCGGCCAGGGTGTGGCGCCGGAAAAGCGTGCGTGTCATGACTGCTCCTGTGCGATGAAGGGAAGGCGCGGGACGAGGGCGCGAGCCTCGGCCAGCGGTGCGGGGTCGGCCCAGGTGGTGACGTCCACCGGGGTGTCGTGGAAGCCGTGGCGCCGCAGGAACTCCTCCTGCTCGGCCAGCAGCGTGAGGCGGCCGTCGTCGAGGCCGGCGTGCAGGCCGCGGTGGTAGTCGCCGCGGTAGGCGCCCGCCACCCCGGCCGGACCCGACCCGGTCTCGTCCTGCAGGATGCGCGCGACCTCGGCGGGCCGGTCCGCGGCCCAGTCGGCGGCGCCCAGCAGTACCGCCAGGAAGCGGACGACCAGGTCGGGGTGGTCGTCCAGCAGCCGCTGGTCGACGGTGATCGGGCGAGGTGTGCCGTTGTTGACCCGCGACCGCCTGTCGGCGAATGAGTCCAGGTCGATGGCCACCTCGGCGCCGTGGCGCGCGGCGGCCTCCACCGCCACCGCGCCCTTGGTGTAGACCGCGTCCACCCGGCCCTCGCGCAGGGCGGTGAGCTCGGCCTCCCACTGACCGGGAACGTCGCCGTCCAGGTCCACCGGCACGGCGGCGTCCAGGCTCAGCCCGGCCTGGCGCAGCGCACCGTCGAATCCGCGCAGGGCCATCGCCCGCCAGAAGTCGATCTCGATGGCGCGGTGCGGGATCGCCAGCCGCCGGCCCTTCAGGTCGTCGGGTCCTTCGATGCCTGAGCCCGGCCGCGCCACGATGACCTGCCGTTCCTCGATCCAGGTCAGGCCGACCAGCCGGGTCGGCGCGCCGCCGGACCTCGCCCACAGCGCGGGAACGTTCCCGCCTTCACGGAACAGCGTGGCCAGCCGGTGCCGGAAGTGCTCACCGCGCACATCGCCGGCCCCGGACTCCTGCAGTGACCGGACGGCGATGCCGTCCGCGGCGAACTCGGCCGCCAGCCAGCCTTGATCCGCGGCGATGCCGGTGGCGGTGGGGACGGGACAGCGGGTGAACCACAGGGTGTCCGGACGTGAGGTGACCATGCGGGAAGTATTTACGACAAAACCTACCAACTCAATCTAGATTTCATATGATGGGAAACAGAACGGCTCGGCGAAAGGCGGGACATGCCGCGGACGAACACTCCGACCGGAACCCAGGCGGTCCTGCGCGCCCTGAACGTCCTGCACTGCTTCCGGGACAACGGCGCCGCGCTCAGCGCCTCCGACATCGCCCGGCGACTGAACCTCAGCTCCTCCACCGCCCACCGGCTCGCGCGGACCCTCGTACGGGCGGGCTTCCTCGACCAGGACGACGGCACCGCCCGCTACCGGCTCGGCCCGTCCGTCGTGGAACTCGGCCTCCTGTCCTACCACCAGCGCGGCCTGCAGAGGACCGGCCCGGAGCTCGACCATCTCGCCCAGGTCACCGGGGCAACCGCCGACCTGGCGATCCGCGGCGGCACGCATGTCGTGCTGGTCTCCGGCGGTTCGGTGCGGCGCAACGACACCGGGATCGGGCTGCGCCGCCCGCTGCACTCCACCGCCCTCGGCAAGGTGCTGCTGGCCTGGGCACGGCCGGGCGAGGACGACCTGTCGGAGCTGGGCCCGCTCCGCCCGCTGACCGGCCGTACCATCGCCGACCTGCCCAGCCTGCGCGCCGAGATCGAGCGCGTCCGCGCCGCCGGGTACGCGATCAACGACGGCGAGTCCGCCGAGGGGATCCGCACCCTGGCCGTCCCGCTGCTGGACCGCGCCGGCCACGCCCGCTTCGCGCTCGCCGTACGATCCACGCCGGAGGTGCTCACCGACGCGCGCATGCCCTGGTTCCTGGGCCATGCGCAGACCTGCGCCCGTGCCCTCGAAGTCCTGCTCCTCCACCCCGACGAGCGCCGCCGCGCCTGACCCGTGCGGAGGCCCCCGGGCCGTTTCCGGCGACGGTGCCGCGCGTAGCGTGAAAATCGTGGAGCCTACTTGAGCGGGGGACATCATGGGGAACGTGTTCGAGGTACTGCGCAAGGATCATGAAGAGGTCAAGCGGGCCCTGGCCGAGCTGGAGCGAGGCCCGACCGCCGCGTCCGGCGCGAACCCCGACCAGCTGACGCTGCGGGAGAAGCTGGTCGAGGAACTGACCATCGAGGAGTCCAAACACGAGGCGGTCGAGGAGGAGTACTTCTGGCCGGCGGTACGCGACCACCTCGAGGACGGAGACGCCCTGGCGGATCACGCGATCGAGCAGGAGGTGGCCGCCAAGTTCGTCCTCAACGACCTGATCGGCATGAAGACCGACGATCCGCAGTTCGAGGAACTGGTGGGACGCTTCATCACCGACGGGCGCGAACACATCGCCTACGAGGAGGACAACGTCTGGCCGGCGATGGAGAAGGCACTCAGCGCCGAGGAGGCGGAGGAACTCGGCCACAAGGTCGAGGAGGGCAAGAAGATCGCCCCCACCCGCCCGCACCCGCACACGCCACCGAAACCGGGCATCCTCAAGGCCGCCGGCCCGGCGGTCGCGGCAGCCGACCGGGTCCGCGACGCCGCCACCGGCCGCGGACAGGACTGAGCTCCCCGCGCCTCCTGCGGCGATCGGCTACGCCGGAGCCGGCGGTGGCCGGCTGATCGATTCGAAGCGGTCTTGTTACGTGAAGGCCGAGGTGCGGCCGGGCGTTCCGCACGGCCACCCCACGGCCGGCCCGTCATCGGCGCGGATTCCCGGCACTGGGAGGACCCGACGTGTCCGGGCGAGAGGTGGGTGTTCGTCTCCAGGGGCTCTTCTGACAGGAGAATTCTCTGCTCACAGAAGAAGCCCGCCATCGGCTACCCCGACCTCCGGCGCGGGAGGGTCGAGTCTGAGAGTCGTGTGCGACATGGCCCGCCGCCATCGGTGACCCAGCGAGCGTGTACCCGTGCGGCCGGGCCGTGCCGGGTCGGGCCGTTCCGGGCGGCGCGGGCAGGGCTGGCGGCTCGTGCCACCTACGGCGGTGATCGGCTCACTCCGGAGGCGGCGAGTCGGATCACCGCCGGAGGCGACGGCGGCCCGGAGCCGGTGACGTGCTTCCGGTCTCGGTGCGGGACGTCAGGAGCGGGCCTTGGCGGTGGCGCGGTCGTTGGCCTTCTGCAGCGCCTTGACGAGTTCCTTCTTGGTCATCTGTGACCGGCCGGGGACGTCCATCTCCTTGGCGAGCTCGTACAGGTGCTGCTTGGAGGCGTTGGCGTCGACGCCGCCCGCCGACGGGCGTGACGTGCCGCGGCCGCCCTTGGACTGTTCGTCCGACGGGCCCTTGGCGCCCTTGTTCTTCGGCTCCCAGTGGTCGCCGACCTTCTCGTGGGTGTGCTTGAGCGCGCCGTACGCGACCCGGTGCGCCCGCTCGCCCTCGCCGTACTCCCGGACCGCGGCGTCGTGGGCCTTGGCGAACGTGCGCTGGGCCTTCGCGTCGGAGCGCTTGATCGTGTCGGGCAGCTCGCTCTGCTTGGCCGTGCCCTTCTTGGTGGTCTTCGGCATTTCTCCTCCCGTGGAACGGATCCCCGTCACGGCAGGACCTACCCCGCAGGCGGCGCCCACACCTCCCTGACGGCGGACCCGCGGCGGGGTCAGCGACCGAGGGCGAGGGCGTGCAGGTCCTCCAACGCGTCCAGGACGGTGGTCCGGTCGTGCCACTGCAGCCACCGGCCGGCCTGGGCGGTCACGCGATCCAGTTCGGCGGTCTGGACGTCGGTCAACGTGCTGGCGGGCCGCTCGTGATGCGAGGACACCACGCCGACACATCGTCCCGCGGCGTCGAGCAGGGGTGTGCTGTGGCAGGAGCGGCTGCCGGCCGCGAGGACGTGGATGCGGGAGTCGTCATCCAGCGCCGACGTGGTGGCGACGTCGGAGACGCTCACCCGGGTCGTCTGCTGGGCGGCCAGGGCGCAAGAGGTGGTGTCCTCGCCGACGTGCTGGAAGAAGTCGACGAACTCGTCGGTCAGGCCGTGGTGCGCGGCCAGTTCCAGGCCGCCCGAGGCCACGTCGACCAGCTGCACGTTCCCCATCGGGGCACCGGAGATCTCCATCACCTGTCGCAGGAGGGCGCGCACCAGGTCGGTGCGGTTCAGCCGTCCCGGCGGCCGTCCCGGCAGCAGCTTGCTCACCGGGGGAGCCGCCCACCGGCCGCGTCCGGCGAACCACCGTTCGCGCGGGTGGCGAGGCCGCGGTGCCGCGACGAACGCGGATGCCAGCGTGCGCACCGGCAGATTGTGGTTCTGGGAGGTGCGGGCCAGCATCGTGAAGGCCACCCGGTCGTCGGCCAGCCGGTAGCGCTCCTGCAACATCCCCACCGCGCGCGAGACCACGCGGTTCGACCGGGTCTGCCGGCGCAGGTTCCGCACCGTCTTTCGCAGCTCGGCCAGCTCGGCGACGATCTCCGCCTCCACCGGTCCCACGGCGGGCGGACTCCCGGCGACCTCGCCGCCGAACGTCTCCTCCGGGGCCGGAGCCCGCCAGGTCGGCTCCACAGTGCTCATCGCGCTCTCCCACCGCCTTCGGGCCACCAGAGGTGGACCCGATGTGAGAGCGGCGCGGCTGCTTCACGACCGCATCGGACCTGACCAGCCTGTCCGCTCGCCGCCGCCTAGTCAAACCACGCTGTTTACCTCGCGGCGGCCGGGTAGAGCGGCACCCCCACGGCCCCGAGACTCAAGGGAGATGTGATGCCGGCCGAGGACCGTACCGACAAGGATCGGCAGCTGGACGCCGTCCGGGCCACCCCGGAAGAGGCGGTTCTGACCACCGACCAGGGCGTCGCCGTCAGCGACACCGACAACTCGCTGCGTCCCGGCGAGCGCGGTCCGACGCTGATGGAGGACTTCCACTTCCGCGAGAAGATCACCCATTTCGACCACGAACGGATCCCCGAACGCGTCGTGCACGCCCGCGGCGCGGGCGCGTACGGCTACTTCGAGGCCTACGGCGACGCGCTGGCCGGGGTGACGGCGGCGGAGTTCCTCACCGACCCGGGCGTGCGGACCCCGGTCTTCGTGCGGTTCTCCACCGTCGCGGGTTCGCGCGGGTCGGCCGACACCGTACGGGACGTGCGGGGCTTCGCGACGAAGTTCTACACGCGGCGGGGCAACTTCGACCTGGTCGGCAACAACATGCCCGTCTTCTTCATCCAGGACGGGATCAAGTTCCCCGACTTCGTCCACGCGGTGAAGCCCGAGCCGCACAACGAGATCCCGCAGGCGTCCTCGGCCCACGACACGCTGTGGGACTTCGTGCAGCTCCAGCCCGAGACGACGCACATGATGATGTGGCTGATGTCGGACCGGGCGCTGCCGCGCAGCTACCGCATGATGCAGGGGTTCGGCGTGCACACGTTCCGCCTCGTCAACGAGGCCGGAGAGGGCACGTTCGTGAAGTTCCACTGGAAGCCGAAACTCGGCACCCACTCACTCGTCTGGGACGAGACCCAGAAGATCGCCGGGAAGGACCCCGACTTCAACCGCCGCGACCTGTGGGAGGCCATCAACGACGGTGACTTCCCCGAGTGGGAGCTCGGCGTGCAGCTCGTCCCGGAGTCCGACGAGCACGCCTTCGACTTCGACCTGCTCGACCCGACCAAGATCATCCCGGAGGAGCAGGTGCCGGTACGGCCGGTCGGCCGCATGGTCCTGAACCGCAACCCGGACAACTTCTTCGCCGAGACCGAGCAGGTCGCCTTCCACACCGCGAACGTCGTGCCCGGGATCGACTTCACCAACGACCCGCTGCTCCAGGCCCGGCTGTTCTCCTACCTCGACACCCAGCTGATCCGCCTCGGCGGCCCCAACTTCACCCAGCTGCCGGTCAACCGGCCGCTGAACGAGGTGAGCAACCACCACCGCGACGGCTACCACCAGACGACGGTGCACCGCGGACGGGCCGCGTACCACCCCAACTCCCTCGGCGGCGGATGCCCGGCGATCGCGGGCGACGGCTACGCGCACTTCCAGGAACGCGTCGACGGCAACAAGATCCGCAAGCGCAGCGAGAGCTTCGCCGACCACTACTCCCAGGCCACGCTGTTCTGGAACAGCATGGCCGACTGGGAGAAGGACCACATCGTCGCGGCGTTCCGGTTCGAGCTCGGCAAGGTCGAGCCCATGCACGTGCGCGAGGGCGTCGTACGGAACCTGGCCAACGTCCACCACGACCTGGCCACCAGGGTCGCCGAGGGCATCGGCGTCGAGCCGCCGGCCGAACCCGCGGGGCCGGTGAGCGACCAGCGCTCTCCGGCGCTGAGCCAGGCGAACAGCCCCACCGACACGGTCGCCACGCGCAAGATCGCGATCCTGGCCGCCGACGGCGTGGACGGCGACCACGTACGGGCGGCCATGACGGCGCTGACCGAGGCGGGGGCGACGTGCGAGGTGCTCGCCGCCGTCGACGGGTCGCTCAGCGCGGCCGCCGGGGACGACGTCGAGGTCACCCGGCCACTGACCACGGTCGCCTCCGTCCTGTACGACGCGGTGCTGGTGCCGGGCGGCGACCGTTCCGTCCAGGCGCTGGCGGGCGACGGCGACGCGGTGCACTTCGTCAGCGAGGCCTTCAAGCACGGCAAGGCGATCGGCGCCCTCGGCGACGGCGTCTCGCTGCTGGAGGTCGCCCGGCTCACCTCCGTACGGCGAAGCGACCGGGAGACCGTCGCCGACCAGGGCGTGGTGACCGGCGGTACGGCGGACGGCGACTTCACCGAGGCGTTCGTCACGGCGGTGGCGGCCCACCGTCACCCCGAGCGTGACCTGAGCGCCGTTCCCGCCTGACCGCCGAGCGAGCCGAAGCCCGCCGGGGAAGACTCCCCGGCGGGCTTCGGCTTGACGCGGGCGCTCAGTTTCGGCCGAACAGCTCCTGGGCCTTGGTCTTCAGCCCCTTCTTGACCACCCCGCGGGCGTCGGGGTCGCCCTTGATGATGGCCTCGGCGGCGTCCTTCATCTGTTCGAACTCCGCGTGCGGCGGGATCGGCGGGATGTCGGGGTCGCAGTGGACGTCGAGGAGGACCGGCCGGTCGGCGGCCAGGGCGCTCTCCCAGGCCGGGCCGATGGCCTCGGGCTTGCTCACCTCGATGCCCTCCAGGCCGATGGAGCGCGCGAACGTGGCGTAGGACATGTCCGGCAGGGTCTGGGACTCCTCGAACTTCGGCGCGCCGCCCATCGCGCGCAGCTCCCAGGTGACCTGGTTGAGATCGTTGTTGTGCAGCACGGCGATGACCAGCCGCGGGTCGGACCACTCGGAGCAGTAGCGCCTGATGGTGAGGAGCTCGACCAGGCCGTTCATCTGCATGGCGCCGTCGCCGACGAACGCGATGGCGGGCCGGTCGGGGTGGGCGAACTTCGCGCCGATCGCGTACGGCACGCCCGGTCCCATGGTCGCCAGGGTGCCCGAGAGCGAACCGCGGACGCCGCCGCGGATCTTCAGGTCGCGGGCGTACCAGTTCGCGGCCGAGCCGGAGTCGGCGGTGATGATCGCGTCGTCGGGGAGCCGGGAGTTCAGCTCCCAGAACAGCCGCATCGGGTTGACCGGGTCGGCCTCCACCATGGCCTGCCGCTCGACGGTGCCCCACCAGCGGGCGACGTTGTCCTCCACGGTCTGGCGCCAGGATCGGTCCTCGGCCCGGTTCAGCTGGGGGATGAGCGCACGCAGCGTCTGGGCCGCGTCGCCGACGAGGTTGACCTCGGTCGGGTAGCGCATGCCGATCATGCGGCCGTCGATGTCGATCTGGATTCCCCTGGCGTCCCCGAACTCGGGCAGGAACTGGCTGTAGGGGAAGTTGGATCCGACGATCAGCAGGGTGTCGCAGTCGCGCATCAGCTCATACGACGGGCGCGTTCCGAGGAGGCCGATCGCGCCGGTGACGTAGGGCAGGTCGTCGGGCAGGACGTCCTTGCCGAGCAGTGCCTTGGCCACTCCGGCGCCGGTGAGTTCGGCGACCTCCATGACCTCCGCCGCGGCGGACCGGGCCCCCTGGCCGACGAGGATCGCCACCTTCGACCCGGCGTTGAGGATCTCGGCGGCGCGCGTCACCTCGGTGTCGGGGGCGCGGGTCACCGAAGGCGTGTAGCCGGGGACCGATGACGGGACGTTCTTGAACGCGTGCGAGGGCCCCTCGTAGGCCTCCTCCTGCAGGTCGGCCGGGATGATCACGGCGGTGGGAGTGCGGTCGGCGAGGGCGATCCGCATGGCCCGGTCGATCAGGTTGGGCAGCTGCGCCGGGACGGTCGCCATCTGCACGTACGCGCTCGCGACGTCCTTGAACAGGCTCAGCAGGTCGACCTCCTGCTGGTAGTTGCCGCCCATCGCGCTGCGGGCGGTCTGCCCGACGATCGCCACCACCGGAACATGGTCGAGCTTGGCGTCGTACAGGCCGTTCAGCAGGTGGATCGCGCCCGGTCCGCTGGTGGCCATGCAGACGCCCGGTTTCCCGGTGAATTTCGCGTAACCGACCGCCTGGAAGGCGGCCATCTCCTCGTGCCTGGCCTGGACGAACTGCGGGCTGTCATCGGCTCGGCCGAGCGCCGCGATGATCCCGTTGATGCCGTCGCCCGGATAACCGAATATGTGCTCCACGTCCCACTCGCGCAGGCGTTCGAGCAGGTAGTCGCCGACAGTGGGCGCCATGATCAGATCCTTCCGCGGTATGGGGTGCTCTGGGGAATTCGCTTCCCGGGCAGCGCGATTGAAACCCGATGGACGGGTAACCGATTTCATATGTCCCAGACACTTCTCCGCGATCTCGCGGCGCGCGTCGACGGCGAGGTGCGGTTCGACGCCGGGTCGCGTGCCGACTACGCACATGACGCGTCCAACTACCGGCAGGTGCCGATCGGCGTGGTGGTGCCCCGGAACGTCGACGCGGCCGCGGAGGCCGTCGCGGTGTGCCGTGAGCACGGTGTGCCGGTGTTCTCCCGGGGCGGGGGCACGAGCCTGGCGGGACAGTGCTGCAACACCGGCGTGGTGATCGACTGGTCCAAGTACTGCCGTCGCCTGGTGTCGGCGGACCCCGAGCGGAGGCGAGCCCTCGTCGAGCCCGGTGCCTGCCTGGACGACCTCAACGCCGAACTCTCGAAGTTCAAGCTGATGGTGGGCCCGAAACCGTCGACGCACGACACGTGCACGATCGGGGGGATGATCGGCAACAACTCCTGCGGCGCGTCGGCCCAGGCGTACGGGAAGATGGCCGACTCGGTGATCCGTATGGAGGTGCTGACCTACGATGGCACCCGGATGTGGGTCGGGCCGACCAGCAAGGAGGAATACGACCGGATCCTCGCCGAGGGAGGGCGGCGAGCGGAGATCTACCGGGCGGCGTACGACCTGGTGCAGGAGAACCTCGCGCTGATCCGTACCCGCTATCCGGACATCCCGCGCCGGGTCTCGGGCTACAACCTCGACGCGTTGCTGCCCGAGAAGGGCTTCAACTTCGCCCGGGCCCTCGTCGGCAGCGAGTCGACGCTGGTGACCGTCCTGCAGGCGGAGATCTCACTGGTCCCGGTGCCGGCGTACCAGTCCCTCGTCGTCCTCGGTTACGACGACATCGCCGCCGCCGGCGACGCCGTGCCGACCGTGGCCCGGCACGAGCCGCTGGCCCTGGAGGGGATCGACGACACGCTCATCGACCTGGCCCGCGTCGAACACGTGGCGAAGCAGGGCGTGCTGAGTGAGCTGCCCGAGGGGTCGGGGTGGCTGATGGTCCGGTTCGGCGGCGACACGCAGGAGGAGGCCGACGAGCGCGCCGACCGCCTGCTGTCCGACATCCACCGGTCCGAGCACGGCCCGGGCGTGTCGTTCCTCGACGATCCGGGCGAAGAGGAGCGGCTGTGGAAGGTCCGCGAGGCCGGCCTGGGCGCGACCGCGTACCCACCCGGCGGCCCGGACACGCATGAGGGCTGGGAGGACGCGGCGGTGCCGCCCGACCGGCTGGGAGACTACCTGCGCGACTTCCGCGGCCTGCTGGAGGAGTTCGATTACGGGTCGGCGTCCCTGTACGGGCACTTCGGCCAGGGGTGCGTGCACACGCGGATCGCCTTCGACCTCGACGATCCCGGTGGGGCCGAGAAGTACCGCCGGTTCGTCGAGCGCGCCGCGCGCCTGGTCGCCTCCTACGGCGGGTCGCTGTCCGGCGAGCACGGCGACGGCCAGTCCCGCGGCGAACTGCTGCCGATCATGTTCGGCGACGAGGTCGTCCAGCTGTTCGGCCGGTACAAGAAGATCTTCGATCCGGACGACCGGATGAACCCCGGAAAGGTCGCCTCGCCCCGGGAGGCCGAGACCGCGGTCGGCACGCCCGGGGTGTTCCGGCTGGACGAGAACCTCGACCACCTGGGCTACCACCCGGCCGAGCCGCGCACCTACTTCCACTATCCCGAAGACCACGGCCGGTTCACGCACGCGGCGGCGCGGTGCGTCGGCATCGGCAAGTGCCGCTCCTCCTCCGGCGGCGTGATGTGCCCGAGCTACCGGGTCACCCGGGAGGAGAAGCACGCCACGCGGGGCCGCGCCCGGCTGCTGATGGAGATGATGCGCGGCATGCCTGGCGGCGGCGAGGACGCCGTCATCACCGACGGCTGGCGGTCCAAGGACGTGCACGAGGCCCTCGACCTGTGCCTGGCCTGCAAGGGATGCCGGGGCGACTGCCCGGTCAACGTCGACATGGCGACCTACAAGGCCGAGTTCCTCGCCCACCACTACCGCTGGCGGCCCCGCCCGCTCTCGCACTACTCGATGGGCTGGCTGCCGCTGTGGGCGCGCCTGGCCGCTGCCGCGCCGGGAGCGGTCAACGCCCTGACGCACGCGCCGGGGCTCGACCGGGTGGTCAAACGCGCCGGTGGCGTCGACCAGCGCCGGGACCTGCCCCGGTTCGCGAGCGAACGCCTGACCGACTGGTTCAAACGCCGTGGAGGCCCGCGGGCGGACGGGCCGTCGGTCGTCCTGTGGCCGGACTCCTTCACCAACAACTTCCATCCCGCCATCGGCCGGGCCGCCGTTCGCGTGCTGGAGACGGCCGGGTTCCGGGTCGAGATGCCGCCGGTCCCGCTGTGCTGCGGACTCACCTGGATCTCCACCGGGCAGCTCGCCACCGCCGGGCGGGTGCTGCGCCGGACCGTCGACGCCCTGGCGCCCCGGCTGCGCGCCGGAGTGCCGGTGATCGCTCTCGAACCCAGCTGCGGCGCGGTCTTCCGCTCGGACGCCCCGGAGCTGCTGGCCGGCGACCCGGACGTCGAGCGGCTCTCGAAGCAGACGCACTCCCTGGCGGAGTTCCTCCTGGACCGGGCGCCGCAGGCGATCACCGCGCCCCCGCCGGGCACGGGCCGTACCGCCATCGCCCAGACACACTGTCACCAGCACGCCATCTGGGGGTTCGAGGCCGACACCGAGGTGCTCCGGCGCGTCGGCGTCCAGGCGGAGGTGCTGGACGAGGGTTGCTGCGGCCTGGCCGGCAACTTCGGCTTCGAACGCGGCCACTACGAGGTCTCCGTCGGCGCCGCCGAGCTGGGCCTGTGGCCGGCGGTGCGCGACGCCGACCCCGGCACCACCGTGCTCGCCGACGGCTTCTCCTGCCGCACCCAGATCGAGGCCGGCACCCGGGCGAAGCCCAAGCACCTGGCCGAGCTGCTCGCGGAGCTGCTGTGCCCGGAGGAGGCCGGTGAGCGCACCCCCGCCGCCAAGGCGCCGACGGAGGTCTCGTGATTGAGATATCCGCGTCCGCCTACACGATCCCGACGGACGCCCCCGAGGCGGACGGCACGCTGGAGTGGGACTCGACCACCATCGTCCTGGTCGAGGCGAGAGCCGAGGA
Source organism: Actinoallomurus iriomotensis (assembly GCF_030269445.1). Taxonomy (GTDB): domain Bacteria; phylum Actinomycetota; class Actinomycetes; order Streptosporangiales; family Streptosporangiaceae; genus Actinoallomurus; species Actinoallomurus iriomotensis. The sequence continues at coordinate 489,851 of NZ_BSTJ01000004.1, read as the reverse complement.
CCTGCTCGGCATCGGCTGGACGTACGGCCCCGCGACCATCACGGGGGTGGTCGCCGAGCTGCTCGCCCCCGAGGTCGCCAAGAGCGGCGTGCTGAACCCGCCCGCCGCGCACGAGAGCATGTGCCGCGCGGTCCGCAACGCCGGCCGCCCCGGCACGTGCTCCATGGCGATCTCGGCCGTCGACTGCGCCCTGTGGGACCTGAAGGCGCGCCGCCTCGGCCTGCCGCTGCACCGCCTGCTCGGTGCCGTCCAGGAGGAGGTGCCCGTGTACGGCTCCGGCGGCTTCACCACCTACGACGACGCGCGGACGCGCGAGCAGCTCGAGCACTGGGCCGGCGAGCAGCGCATCCCCCGCGTCAAGATCAAGATAGGGGAGGCATGGGGAGGCCGGGAGGCGCGCGACGTCGAGCGCCTGCGCCTCGCCCGGGAGGCCGTCGGGCCCGGTACGGAGCTGTTCGCCGACGCCAACGGGGCCTACAGCGCCAAACAGGCGATCCGGGTCGCCGGGGTCACCGACATCCGGTGGCTGGAGGAGCCGGTCTCCTCCGACGACCTGGCCGGGCTCGCGACCGTACGCGACGCGGTGACGTGCGAGGTGGCGGCCGGTGAGTACGGCTATGACCTGCCCTACTTCGCCCGGCTGCTGCCCGTCGTCGACTGCCCCCAGGCCGACGTGACGAGGATCGGCGGGATCACCGAGTTCCTGCGCGTCGCCGGGCTCGCCCGCGCCCACGGCAAGGACCTGTCCGCCCACTGCGCCCCGCACCTGCACGCCGCCGCCATGGCCGCGATTCCGAACGCGCGCCACATCGAGTGGTTCCACGACCACGTGCGCATCGAGTCGATGCTCTTCGACGGCGTCCTCGACCCGGCCGGCGGCACCGTGCGCCCGCGCGACGACGCCCCCGGGCTGGGGCTGGAGTTCAAGCGCCCGGACGCCGAGCCCTACCGAGTCGCCTGAACCACCTGCGCCTCGGTCGACGTCGGACAGGTTCAGCACGAAGCGGTAGCGGACGTCGCCCTGGTCCAGGCGGGTGAGAGCCTCCTGGACACGGGCGGGGGGAGCAGCTCGATGTCGGCGGTGATGCCGTGCTCGGCGCAGAAGGCCGGCATCTGGCTGGTGCCGGCACGACCGCCGGTGCCCGAGGAGGTCGGCTTCTTCCGGCCGTAGATCAGGTCCATGATCCGCAGCGGGATCTCGCCGGCCCGGCCGAGGACGCTCAGCGTGCCGTCCAGGGTCAGCAGACGCAGCAGCGGCGATCTGCTCGACTCCGGTTCCTGAGGAGACTCACAGGGGCGCGGGAGTGGCACCAGCCGGAATCCGGCCGTCGGTGGGCAGATCGTGTTCGGGGCCCGCTGGTGGTCGCCGCTTACGGAGGATCTGGGCGCGAAGCCGTTTGTTCGTCGCCGTTGTTGTGGGTGCGTTGAGTGATGGTGCGGTCGAGGCCGTCGAGGAGGGCCAGGAGGCCGAATTCCCGGGTGGTGGTGGTTGAGGGGATGGCCACGGTGGTGGCGAGCAGCGGGAAGCGGCTGGCGTTGAGGAGTAGCAGCTCGCGCATGATGGGGGCGGCGCTGCCGTCCGTCCAGGTCTGAGTGCCTTGGGTGGCGGCCGGGTGGGTGGCGCGGATGTGGTGGGACACCATCATGACCGCGTCGAGCCGTTCGTGTTCGGTCAGGGGGGTGTCGGTGAGGGCGCTGAGGGCTGTTTCGGCCCATGCGGTCTCACGTGGGCCCATGACGCGGTCGCCCACGGTGACCGACGGCAGCCAGGGGTGGCGCCGCCAGGCGGTGGACAGTCCGCGGGCGTACTCCTCCAGCTTGGCCCGCCAGCCGGCCGCCCCGCTCAGGTCGGGGGGTGTGCCGACCGCCGCCTCGATCATGATGGCCATCAGCTCTGTCTTGCCGTTGACGTAGCGGTACAGGGCCATCTTGGTGAGGCCGAGCTCGGCGGCGATGCGGTGCATGGAGACCGCCTCCAGACCCTCGGTATCGGCGACCTTGACGGCGGTGTCGGCCAGCCGGGCGAGGTCGTAGGCGGGCCTGGGGCCTCTGATGCGCGGCTTCCGCAGGCCCCACAACAGTTCCGCCAGGGTCCTCGGATCCTCGTTGACCGCCACGTCGCCTCCCGCTTGCCATCCGCCAGAACTGTCTCTACCGTACACAGTGTTCTTGGGACACAGTTAATCTCCGGACCCGGGAGCAGGCGGTGGCCGAGGGGCCACGCCGTGAAACAAGGAGTGGGCCATGTCCAGATCAGTGCTCGACATGTCGATGTCCCTCGACGGGTACATCGCCGATCCCAACGACTTCCTCGGCGGCAACGATGGCGAGCGGCTGCACAAGTGGGCTGACTCGGACCAGCATCCCGGGCTGGTCAAGCAGTTCCAAGACGAATGGAACGGGGCTGGTGCGATCCTCGCGGGACGGCGGACCGCTGAGCTCATGGACCACTGGGGCGGTTCTCATGGCGGTGCCCCGATCTTCGTCCCCAGCCACCGGCCGCCCAGCCCGGCCGCCAGGTGGGGCTATCCGCTGGTGACCTACGTGAACGACGGGATCGAAAGCGCGATGGCGCAGGCGAAGGCCGCCGCCGGGGAACGGGACGTCCAGATTCGTGGCGGCGCGTACACGGTGCAGCAGGCCCTTGAGGCCGGAGTGCTGGATGAAGTGCAGATCCACCACATTCCAGTACTCCTGGGCGCAGGGCGCCGGTTGTTCGACGTCCTGCCGTCGGAGATCGAGTTGGAGATCATTCAGGTGCTCGACACGCCCGAGGCCACCCACATCCGCTACCGCGTCCGCCGCTGAGCCGATCGGCCACGGACCGGGCTGGGCGTTACCGCCCAGGGGACGTTGAAATTGGTTTCGGTCATGATGGAAGAGTGACTGCTTTGCCTGGTTGCCCTTGTGGCCCCAGGCCGGGTTTCGCGAACGATCGGACGCATGAGGGCCTCAGCGCCCGCCACGGCCTGACCCGGGCCTGTTCGCCCCATCGCCCCTGACGCCCTCGATCATCTCTCTGGGACGCTCACCTCGCTAACCCGTGACCAACACGCGGCCCGTTTCTGCCGTATTCCGGTGGCACCCCAGGAAAGCCCAGAGTTCGTGCGAACCGAAGGGTCCTCACGATGAACCCACGAGCCTTCAGGCTCTTTCGACGGTTCTGGCCCTTGGGTTCGGGGAACTGGCGGGGTCTTGTTCTTCGGCCATGGTCGTCAGTCACCGTGCGTTGAGCCCATCTAGGTGACGGTTCTGGCAATTCGTCGGGAGTTCGCGACCATGGCTCGTGATCTCTGACAGAGCAGGTCGATTTATGAGCCGGAGGGTCGACGAGCCTCGCCGTTGTCCGTTCGATTGACTCGACTCGCCAGCTCCCAACCCCAGCTGACGACATCGAAAGCCGCCGTGTGGGCAAATCGATGCGGGCGGCTTAAGGCCCTTGACCTCAACTTTGGTTCAGGTTTTATGTTGGATGCATGACCTTCACCGATGCCGAGCTGGAGTACCTGACGAAGCATCCGCTCGGACGTTTGGCCACTATCGGGCCAGACGGCGCCCCGCAGGCGCACCCCGTCGCCTTCTGGGTCAACCCCGACAGCGGCATAATTGAGATCGGCGGCCCCGAGCTGTCCAAGAGCCAGAAGTTCCGGAACGTCAAGGCTGACCCCAGGGTCTCTTTCGTGGTTGACGATCAGGCCGAGACTCCCAACCCCATCGGCCAGACCGGACGAGGGATCGAGATACGCGGTCGGATCGAGATCGTCTCCCAAGACCCTCCGCTCATTCCCGGCTTCAGCCACGAAACGCTCCACCTTCACCCGCACCGGATCATCAGCTGGAATATCGGCGAGTTCGTGCCGGCCGGATCGGCGCGTCCGGCGCACCTGCAGGGGTACAACTCCCGCGATGTCTCCCGGTAGCCGTAGCCGCTGGCCCAGGCGCGTAATCTCCTTACGAGTCCCAGCGGACGAGCCCGACGGCCGCCGCGTCGGCGTCCGCGCCCGCCACCAGCCGCAGGGAGGAGGGGAGCGGGAAGCCGCGCGACCAGGCCCGCGCCGACTGCGGGGCGGGCCACACCGCCGGGGCGGCGTACGCCTGCCTCGGGGTGGTGACGGCGTCCGCCGCCGTTCCCGTGACGACGGCCGACGCCACGCACAGCGCGGCGATCGCGCACGCCGCCGGGCGGCGACGCGGTTCCGGGGTGCGTCGGCCCGTCGATCCGCGAACACGTGCCCTACGGTCCCCCACGGGACAGGGCCGCGATCGGAGCCGGTGTGGGAACGATTCCATACGACATGGCAATGATCAATGCCGTGGTGTCGCCGCGACGGGCTATTCGTCCGCTCCGTGCCCCAGGCGGCGTACGAGCAGGTATCCGGCGACCGAGACGACAACCCAGGCGAGCGTGGCCACGGCCAGCGCGACCCAGCCGCCCACCGCGTGAGCCGACACCGCGCAGACGATCGCGAACGCCACCATGCCCACCGAGCCGATCGCGGCACCGCGCGCGTCGTCCCGCGCCGCCCGGAGATCCTCCTCCTTGGCCACCAGCGTCAGGGACGCGAGCAGGATGGCGGGGAACGCGAGGAGGACACCGCCGGCCCGCGGGCCGAAGACGGTGGAGACCACCCCGGCGACGGTCGAGACGGCGGCGCCGAACGCGAACCGGACGAGCAGCGCCTTCGCCCGTACCTCGCGGACGCGGCCGATCCTCACCCTGACGTGCGGCGGGCCGGAGCGCCCGGCGCTCACGGCAGCACCCAGGCGCACGCACCGGCGACCACGAACCACGGGATGACGGCGATGGCCGCACCGGCCAGCGGGCCGAACCTCCGCAGCGCCCGGACCGCGACCACGCTGTAGATGAGCAGTGCGATCGCGCCCGCCACCATGCCGGCCGCGGCGGCCCGTACGTCGGATTCGCCCTTGGTCACCAGCGTCACCGCGAGGCTGCCGAGGGCCACGGACGGCGCCGCCGAGAACACGCCGGAGAACCGTTTCGGTGTCGTCACCTCGGAGATGAGGGCGAACACGACGACGAGCAGCCCTCCGAACAGCGCCTTCAGCGCCACCTCGATCATGTCACCCCCGCGGCCGCTACATTCGCGTGTTGTCATCCTCCCCGCCGTGGCCGCCGATCCACACGCGCCGTCAGTCGCCCGTGATCGGGATCTCGGCGAACAGCGACGTCCCGCCGCCCGGCGGGCTGCTGATCTCGAGTTTGCCGCCGATGGCCTCGACGCGGTCTCTGATGCTGAGGAGTCCCGTCCCGTGGGCGGTGTCGGCTCCTCCCGTGCCGTCGTCGCGGATCGACAGGCGGACGGCGGCGTCCTCGATCGTCAGGTCCACGTGGGCGACGGACGCGTCGGCGTGCTCGGCCACGTTCGCCAACGCCTCCGAGACGACGTGGTAAGCGGTGATCTCGGTCCGTTCCGCGACCCGGTCGCCGCAGACGCTGAGTTCGACCGGGACGGGGGAGCAGCGCGCGAGCGCCTTGATCGCGGGCTCGAGCCCCTGCCGGGACAGCAGCGCCGGATGAAGTCCGCGGGCGAGTCCCCGCAGATCCTCAAGCGCCTCGTCCAGACCGAGCACGGTGTGGTACAGCACTCCTGCGATCTCCTCCGGATCGGCCGGCGCGGTGGCCGTCGCGGCGCGCAGTTCGAGCATGAGCGCGGCCAGATGTTGCTGGACCCCGTCGTGCAGATCGCGTTCGATCAGGCGCCGGGTCGCGTCGGCCGCGGCGATCACACGGGCCCGTGACGCCTCCAGCTTCTCGTGGCTCTCGGCGTTCGCGATGGCGGTGGCCAGCAGGTCGGTGAAGTCGCGCATGCGGTTCTCGACGTCCTCGGGCAGAGGCTCGGACGTCGACGTGACGACCACCGCGCCCCAGAGCCGCCCGCCGACCGTGACCGGGCAGCCGACGGCGGCCGTGACGCCCATCCGCTGCAGCGAGGTGAGGAACTCGCCCGCGCCCTCGATGGGGCGGATGGGGCCGACCCGTCCCGTCTCGCCCGTCCGCGCCACCAGTTCCGCTGCGCCGCCCCGCTCCAGCCGCCAGCGGAACCCCAGGGGCATCGTGGCGACCGAACCTCGGTTCCAGACGCCGACGTTGGTGGCGGTGGCGCCTGGCTCGTACCGGACCACCGCCACGTGCCGTGCCTCCAGGACCTGCCCCGCCTCGCGGGCGACCGCGCCGAAGAGCTCCTCCGGCGGGGTCCCCCGCGCGACGAGCGTCGCCAGGCGCCGCAGCGCGACCTGCTGGTCCGCGGCCCGCTCGCGTTCCCGTGCCGCCCGCAGCAGGATCTCCAGCGAGGGCACCACCCGCTCCCGGAGACGCCGCAGCGTCGACCGCGGCAGGCCGGTGGGGACGAGGAGCGAGGCCACCGGGACACCGCGTTCACGCAGCGGGAAGGCCACGTGCCGTCCGTCGCCGGGGATGGGGTCGCGCTCGATCGCCGCGTACGGAAGATCGAGTGTCTCCGCGAGCAGCCGGGCGGCCGCAGGCTCCGCGGCCTTGACATCCGGCGTCTCCAGGAGGACACGCGAAAGGCCGGCAGCCAGGTCGGCTTCCCCGCGCGCGTCGATCTCGAGGGCCAGTGACCTGGTCAACCGGGAGATCGAGCCGGCCAGCAGGGTGACGGCGAGGAAGACCGCGAGCACCGTCCAGTCCTCGGCCTTGCCGAGGGTCAGGCTGCCCGTCGGCGGGGTGAGGAAGTAGTCCATGGCCAGGGTGCTGATCACCGCGGTGGCCATCCCGAACCACAGGCCCCAGACGGCCGCCACCGCCACGATGCCGAGCAGGTACACGACCCCCAGCGACCGGGCGGGCGTGACCTGCGAGAGGAACACGGCGATCACCGTCTCCACGGCGACGCACGAGAGCGCCACCACGATCCCCAGTGCGAGTGGAGGGCGGTTCCGGCGCGCCACGATCACGGGCAGGCCCGACGGCATATCTCAATGTACTCGCGCCGTACGGCGATTCGCGCGTCCAGCGACGTCGGCGGCGCAAGAGCTCCGGCGTCGTGATCGAGATCAGCGCATGATCGTCGTCAGAACGTCGGAACCCAGTCCCAGAAGTAGCTGGGCGTGCAGGCGGTGGTAGATCATCCGGCCTTCGCGGCGCGACGTGACCAGCCCCACCTGGCGCAGCCGCTTGAGGTGCCGGGAGACCTGGGGCTCGGAGATCCCCATGCGGACGGCCAGCTCGGACGTGGTGATCGGCTCGCCGAGCAGGTGCCGGCACATCTCGAAGCGGCCGGGCTCGGCGATGGCGGCGAGCCGGTCGCGGATCAGGGACTGCGGGACCGCCGGGCGCTGCTCCCAGTCGCCGCCCACGAAGTGCACGACGAACGGCAGGCCGGGGTCCAGCTTGAGGATGAGGTGCGGCCAGCCGTGCAGGGTGGGCACGAGGAAGCACCCGTGGTCACTGACCTTCCCGAACGCCGATTGCAGCTTGTCGTAGCGGACACGCGTCGGCCGTTCGGTGACGCTGGCGGTCGGCGTGACGGAGGCCAGTACGGCGGCCGGCGGCTCGCGGCGCAGCTGGCCGCGCACCCGCGCCGCCGTGTCCTTCAGATGCGGGCCGACGCGCCGCCACTCGGCCTCGAAGAAGGTGTCCGCGCAGCGTTCGAGCGTCTCGACCAGCCCGGCGCGGAACGCCTCGGGGTCGTCGATCAGTGCACGGGCGAGCTCGCCGCGCGAGAAGGACCGGCGCTCGCTGGCCTTGATGAACGCCTGCTGCCGTACGGTGTCGTGGAGATCGTCCACGCCTTCGAAGGACGTGCCTCGGATACCGCTCGCCGCGAGTGAGACGAACATCCGCTGGTCGTAGCCTGCCAGGGTGCGCAGCTCGGCGGGCAGGTCGCGGTCCAGCGGGCCGCGCAGCGGGAACAGCAGCCGGCAGCGGTACCGCGCCCACAGCGGGGCGTAGTGGTTCAGCCGCTGGACGAGGGAGTCGGGGATGCGCTCCCGCGCCGACGTCAGCCAGGCCCTGGACTCCGGGTGGTGCTCGGGTTCGGCCAGCGCGTGCAGGCAGGCCAGGAGCTCGGACATCGGTGAGGCTCCGGCCGTGAAGTGCACGGGCAGAGCCTCATCGACGTCGAGCGTTACGACCACGCCTGCATGGTAGGGGCCCCGTCACCCCGGCAGGGCGTGCACGCGCAGCCACGAGGGATGCTCAGGGGAGAGGTGAACGGTGTTGACCGCCACCACGCGCCGCCGTTCGGTGGCCTCCGGCCCGCCCGTTCCCGGGTTCACGTCGAAGCGCGGGAAGTTGCTGGAGGAGACGTCCAGGCGGATCCGGTGTCCCGCCGCGAAGAGGTTGGCCGTGTCGGGAGCCGGCACGGTGATCGTGTACACCTCGCCCGGCCGCATCGGCGACGGCTCCGTGTAGGAGTCGCGGTAGCGGCAGCGCAGGATCCCGTCGGTGAGATTCATCGCGTAGCCGTTGGGATAGTCGTCGTTCGGCGGGTGCACGTCGATCAGCCGGACCGTGAAGTCGGTGTCGGGCGCGCTCGACGACACCGACAGCCGCACCTCCACGGGCCCCGCCAGCACGACGTCCCGGTCGAGCGGCTCGCTCTGGAAGACCAGCACGTCCGGCCTGCTGGCCAGCGGGAGGTACGGCGGTTCGCAGCCGAAGGTCTCCTCCGTCGGCGTCTGGTCGAACGCCCCGCCCACCATGACCGGCTCGCCCGAGGTGATCTGCCCGCCGATCGTGGGCACCGGGCGCGCGGGGTCGAAGTCGTACTCCAGCCGGTCGTCGGCGCCCGCGGCGGGCGGTTCGGCGCTCAGCGCGCCCCGTTGCCGCAGGTACAGCCGGAGTGGCGTGGCCTCGGGCGGCGGCCAGTCTCCGGCCGTACGCCAGTGCCCGCCGTGGTCGAGGCGGCCCTCGGCGGTCCGCCGCCCGCTGCCGCCGCCCATCACGAAGTAGCGGACGGGCGGGTCGGCCGGCTCCCCGCCCGGAGCCTCCGCGCCGTCCGGGCGCACGCCGAGGTGCCGGGCGAACCAGCGGGCACGGAAGTCCCAGTAGTCGGCGGCGAGGTTGCCGTCCAGGGTCGCCTCGGGGCCGAAGTCCACGTTCCCGGAGTGACGGACGCTGCGCGCGCCATGGGTCCACGGCCCGACGACGAGGTACGCGGGGCTGGACTTGGCCGCGCCGAGCCGCTGGAAGTTCTCCACGGCGGTCCGGACGTACGGGTCGTACCAGCTCACCATGTGCAGGCTCGGCACGTCGGGGAACCGGTCGTAGTAGCCCCGGCCGAACAGCCCCAGCTGCTGCCAGAACTCGTCGAACGCGCCGCGCTCCCACTGGTGCAGCAGGTAGTCCTCGTACTCCGGCGTCGCCCGGAGCGGCGACGCGCCGCGTCGCCAGGGCATGGCGTGGAACCAGGCGCGCAGGTCCTGGGACCGCAGGGCGGCGGCCACGACCGGATCGCGCTGGGCGGTGACGCTGCCCAGCGCGTGCCGGTACGCCCACGTGGCCTGCTTGAGCTCGAAGGCGCCGCCCATGCGGATCCCCGCCTCGTACGCGCTGGCGAATCCGCCGGAGTCGACGAACATCGCCGCGAGATGGTCCGGGGACAGCGCCGCGAGCGCGGTCTGCGTGTGCGCGGAGTAGGAGACACCGGTCGTGGCGACCCGGCCGTCACACCAGTCCCGCGCGGCGATCCAGTCCACGGTGTCGTAGCCGTCCGCGGCCTCACCGAGGTACTTCACGAACGTTCCCTCGGAGTCGCCGCGTCCCCGGCAGTCCTGCCGTACGACGTTGAATCCCCGCCGGGCGAAGTAGGCCGCGGACTCGTCCGGCATGATCGGCCGGCCGTCGCGGCCGAGACCGTCCGACTCGCGGCGGGCCCGGCGCCCGTACGGAGTGCGTTCCAAGAGCACCGGGCGCCGCTCCGGCGTCGGATCGGTGGTGTAGAGGTCCGCCACCAGTTCGACGCCGTCGCGCATCGGGGTCCGTACGACCCGCCGCCACACCGAGCCCCCGTCCGGCAGCGGGATCCGATCCGCCGCCGGCTCCGTGTTCACCGATGTCATCTCGCCGGCTCAGCTCCCCAGCTGGCTCTTCAGCGCGGGCCACGCGGAGACGAGGCCGTCCGCCGGCGCCTCGGTGAACCACTTCTTGTAGATCCGCAGGAACGTGCCGTCGCCGACCATCGCGGCGACCTGGGCGTCGACCGCCCCCAGGAGCTTGGTGTTCTTCTTCTGCACCGCCATGGAGGTCGGGTGGTCGACCGGGGCGGAGACCGCGATCTTCAGCTTCTGGTACTGCTTGAGGTAGGCCTCGGCGTCCGGGCCGCCGACCACGAACGCGTCGAGGTTGCCCGACAGCAGCTGCGAGACGGCGGCGTTCTGGTTGGCGAACTTCACCTCCCGGGCGCCGGTCATCTTCTGCTCGATGAACGCCTCCTGCACGGTGCCGGTCACCACACCGACCTTCTTGCCGCCGAAGTCGGTGACCTTGGTGGCGCTCTCGTCCTTCCGCGTGACGACGGCGGTCGTGCTCCAGTACAGCGCCTTGGTGAAGGCGACCTGCTTCTGGCGTTCCGCGGTCACGCCGAGCCCGCTGGCGGCGAGGTCGTACTGACCCGAGGTCAGGCCCTGCAGCGCGGCGGGGACCGTGCTGGCCTTGTAGCTCACCTTGAGTCCCAGCCGCCGGGCGACCTCGTTCGTGATGTCGACGATGTACCCCTGCGGCGCGCCGCCCTTGGACGCGGTCGCGAACGGGGGCTGGTCGGTGGAGACGGCCGCCTCGATGGTGCCCGCGGTCTCCAGGCCGTACCGGTCGTCCTTGGACGATCCGCCGCCGCAGGCGGTGAGGGACAGGGCGGCGGCCACGCCGACCGCGAGGAGCCGGGTTCTGAACATCGCTGTTTCCTTCGGAAGTAGGGGATTCACAGGACCTGCGCGAGGAACTCGCGGAAGCGGGTGCCCGGCGGATGGTCCAGAAGCTCGCGGGCGTCGCCGTCCTCGGCGATCAGCCCCTCGTCCATGAAGATCACCCGGTCGGCCGCCTCGCGGGCGAAGCCGATCTCGTGGGTGACGACGACCATGGTCATGCCGGAGCCGGCCAGCTCGCGCATGACCGCCAGTACCTCCTTGACCAGCTCGGGGTCGAGCGCGGAGGTCGCCTCGTCGAACAGCATCACCTCCGGCCGCATGGCCAGGCTCCGCGCGATCGCGACTCGCTGCTGCTGCCCGCCGGACAGGTTCGCGGGCCGGTGCCGGGCGACGTGACCGAGGCCGAGCCGCTTGAGCTGGGAGTGCCCGATCTCCTCCGCCTCCGCCTTGGAGACCTTCTTGACGTGCCGGAGCGCGAGGGTGACGTTGTCCAGCGCGCTGAGGTGACCGAAGAGGTTGAAGTGCTGGAACACCATGCCGATCCGGGTCCGTGCGGCGTCGATGTCCACGCCGGGATCGGTCAGCGTCACCCCGCCCACCACGACGCTGCCGGCGGTGGGCGTCTCCAGCAGGTTGAGGCACTTCAGCATGGTCGACTTGCCCGACCCCGAGGGCCCGAGCACGCACAGCACCTCGCTGGGCGCCACGTCGAAGGTGACGCCGCGCAGCACCTCGTTGCGGCCGTAGGACTTGCGCAGGTCCCGCACGCTGATCGCCGAGCCGGGCGGGGCCGGCCGGGCCGGTGGGGGTGTGGTCGGCATGCTCATCCTTCCGCGAGTGCCGGTTCGGGCAGCGGCTCCTCCGCGCCCGCCCGTGCGGGCCGGCCCTCCCGCATCCGCCGGTCGAGCCAGTTGACGAAGTACGTCAGCGGGATGGTGATGACGAGGTAACAGAGCCCCGCGGCGACCAGCGCGGACGCGTTGTAGCTGGCGGCCTGGCGCTCCTGCGCGATGAAGTACAGCTCGCGCTGCCCGACGCTGAGGCCCAGCAGGTAGACCAGCGAACTCTCCTTGACGTCCACGATGAACTGGCCGGTCAGCGCGGGCAGCACGTTGCGGACGCCCTGCGGCACGATGACGAGCCGCATCGTCTTCAGGTAGGACATCCCGAGGCTGCGGCCCGCCTGCATCTGCCCGGCGGGCACCGCCTGGATGCCCGCCCGGAAGATCTCCGCGCAGTACGCCGCGGAGATGAGGCCGACGGCCACCACCGCGTACCCGAGCGGGCTGCGCCCGAACGGCCGGATGCCCGCCGCCGGCAGCCCCAGGCCGATCAGGCTCACCGTCACGATCGCGGGCAGCCCGCGGAACACGTCCACGTAGATCCGGGCCGGGAGCCGGACCAGCCGCCTGCGGGACAGCAGCAACACCGCCAGCAGCATGCCGCAGACCAGGCCGAAGATGATCGCCAGCACCGCGATCAGGAGCGTGTTCCGCAGCCCCTCGCCAAGGAGCGACGGGAGAGCGCCGGCGATCTCCGACCAGTCGAAGAACGTATGGAAGAAGTCGTGCACGGCCGCTCCGATCTTTGTTTCGCCGTTCACCCGGGTGCCGTCGGCGCTCGCAGCATAGGGGCGGCCCAAGCCGCTGACCGGGACGATTGCGCCTAAGTGGTAATTGAGATCCTATGAACGCCGCGGCTGGGGCAGGACAGCACGGCATGGCCTCACCGGGGCCGCGTCAGGCCTCTCTCAGGAAGTACGGATCTTGAGGAAGCGCCCGGCCACGTGCAGGTCCCGCTCGATCCGCGCCGCCGTGTCGCGGAGGGGCGGAAGAACGGACTCACGGGCCTGCTCGGCCGTGATCCGGCCGGCGTGCATCGAGACGTTGATGGCGGCGACGACCCGGCGGTCGAGGTCGCGGACCGGCACCGCGACGGACCGCAGCCCCTCCTCCAGCTCCTCTTCCACCAGGGCGTAACCGTCGCGATCGGCCCGGCCGAGGATGGCCTCGAGCCGTACGGGCGAGGTGACGGTACGGGAGGTCAGCGGTCGCAGGTCCGCCCGCCGCAGCCGTTCGCCGCGCTCGCCGGGCGGCAGGCCGGCGAGCAGGACACGCCCCATCGACGTCGCGTGCGCGGGGAACCGTGTGCCCAGCGTGATGTCGACGCTCATGATGCGGACGGTGGGAACGCGGGCCACGTACTGGATGTCGTCGCCCACGAGGACCGCCATGGACGCCGAGTCGCGCACCCTCGCGACGAGGGCGGCCAGGTGGGGCTGGGCGATCTCCGGCAGCGTCAGCGCCGACAGGCAGGGAAAGCCCAGGTCCAGCACCCGTGGTGTCAGCCTGAACAGCCCGTCCTGCGCGACCACGTAGCCGAGGTGCGCCAACGTGATCAGCGAGCGCCGGGCGGTGGCGCGGGCCAGGCCGGTGGCGTCGGCGACGGCGGTGAGCGGCAGCCCGGCCCACGGCACGCCCAGGGCGGTGATGACACCGAGGCCGCGGGCGAAGGACGCCACGAACTCCGCGCCCAGGTCCCGCTTGGCCACCTGTTCCCGCGGCACGGCCGGAACGGGCCGCGACGCCGGAGCGACGGCGGCCGCCAGCACGCCCTCCATCGCCGCGACGGCCTCGCGAAGCCGGGGCAAGCCCGCCTCCCGCAGCGATCCGGCGCTGTGCCGGCTGGTGTGGCCGACCACGTTCACGGCGCACACCTGACGCCCCGTGCGGTCGCGTACCGGCATCGTGACGGCGACCAGTCCCGGGTCGAGCAGCCGGTCGTCGAGCGCCCAGCCGTCCCGGCGCGCGCGGACGATCCGTGCCTCGAACGACTCCGCCCCAGGGGACACGGCCGCGTCGCCGGTCTCCCCGCGCCGCCGGGACCGCCATGCGTCGCCGGACCACTCGGCCGCGAACAGCGACCCTCCCATCCCGCACTCCGCGGGAAGGAGCTCGCCGACGCGGAACGCCACCGACACCGCGCGCCGCCGGGAGGCATGATGGACGAAACGCACGCCGTCCCGATCCGGGACGGTGATCCACACCGACTCGTCCAGCTCGCCGGCGAGCCGCCCGGCGACCGCGCCGAGGAGATCGGGAAGTCCGCAGGCCGTCAGGTAGGCGTTGCCGAGTTCCATCAGCCGGGGCGCGAGCACCGTGTCGCGGCCGTCCGGTCGCACGTAGCCGAGATGCGCGAGGGTGCTGAGACTCCGGTCGACCGTGGAGCGCGCCAGCCCGGTCTCACGCACGAGCCCGCTCGCGCTCCCGCGTCCGCCGGCCGCGGCCAGTGCGCGCAGCACGGCCGACCCCCGGATCAGCGGCCCGACCGCCTCCCGCGGTCGTGCCACCTCGGTGGTCACGTGCGTCATCTGCTCTCCTCGGCGCGCAGGCCCTCGCCGAAACCGTACCGGCACGGGCGTGACGGCGCCGTGGCCTCGTCTCCGTGGGTCCGGCTACCGCCCGGCGGACAACTCGATGACGACCGGTGTTCCGTCCGTGTACCACTTCTCGTGCATCGCGCGGATCTTCTCATCGGTCGGAGTGCCGGTGCGATGCATGCGGTACTCGAGGTGGTCGAAGGGATTCACGGTGGTTGAGTAGATCCGCCGGCCTTCCTCGATCATGGCCGGATCGGTGATCTCGCGGGCGAGACCGTCGAAGCCTCCCCCTCTCATGCGGAGCCTCACCTGTGGGTTCGCCTTCACATTGAGAAACCACGCCGCGCCTGAACCGGTCAGAGAGACGAGGAAGACCTTCTGGCCGCTCCGGATCACCCGTACGCACGTGCGCCTTGTCTTTCCGGTCTTGCGGCCGACGGTGGTGAGGACGCCGAAACCGCGCGGCGGAGCGATTCTGAACCAGGGCACCTGGAATGCGTTGAGGACGCGGGCTCCGGTGAGCGTGGTCGTCAGGGGATTACGCCGATGACCTGCGAGGTAGGCCCGGAACTGCTCGCTGTGATCACCCATGTCGGCTTCACCGCGCTCTGTTCGATCAACGATGACGATTGACGAGCGTAATCCGCTCAGTGGGCGGCCCGCTTCAGCCGGGAGGCGAGTTCTCTGCAGCGGTCACGGAATTCGGCCGGTTCCTCGATGAGGAAGTCCGCTCCGATGGGGACGAGGTTGAGGGTGAGCCATTCGAAGGAGTCGACCCAGGCGGTGACCCGGCTCCGGCCTCCCGGCAGCGGCACCAGGTCGAAGTCCTGGAATCTCAGCGCGTCGCCGACCACCGCGGGCGGGGCGTCGACGACGACCACGGCCTGGTGACGCCCCGCGGACACCTCCTCGCGGAGATACGCGGCGGCGGACCGGGCCGGCAGTGGCCGGGGCGTGAAGGGCGTTCCGGTGGCCGAGATCGCGCTGACGCGGTCGAGCCGGAACGTACGCCAGTCGGCCCGGTCGAGGTCCCACGCGAGCAGGTACCAGCGCAGCCGGAAGTGGACCTGGCGGTAGGGCTCGACCCGGCGTGCGGTCGTGCCGCCGGTCCGGCTCGTGTACGTGAAGGTGACGCGTTCGTGCCGGGCCGAGGCGGACCCGAGGATCGCCAGGACGTCGGCGTCGACGTTGGGCGCGAACTGGGGCGCGGCTTCGACGGTCGCCCGGAAGGCGGTGACGCGTGGCCGGAGCCGTTTCGGGAGGAACTGGTCGATCTTGCCGTACGCGCGATCGGCGGCGGGCCCGATTCCGCCCCGGGAGTCCGCGGCGGAATCGGGTGCCGTGGTGGAGCCGAGCAGCGCGAGTCCGGCGAGCGTCGCGACCACTTCGTCGTCGTCGAGGATGAGCGGCGGTAGCGTCCGGCCGGCCGAGAGCTGGTAGAAGCCGCTGGGACCGGGCCGGGTCGTGACCGGGTAGCCGTACTCGCGGAGCCGCTCCACATCGCGGCGCAACGTGCGCGGGCTGACGTCCAGGCGCGCGGCGAGTTCCTCACCGCTGAACCGCCGGCCCGTCTGCAGGTGGGCCAGGAGTTCGAGGGTGCGGTGCGTCATGTCGAGCACGGCCCCACTCTATTGCGGTCATGGCCTGACCGCGTCTGCTCCTACGGTGGCGACGTGGCCCCTTTCCAGCAGACGCAGCGCATGATCCGTATCCGTGGTGCGCGCACCAACAACCTGATGGCCGTGAGCCTCGACGTGCCGCGCGGCGCACTGGTGGTGTTCGCGGGAGTCTCGGGGTCGGGCAAGTCCTCGCTCGTGTTCGACACCATCGCGGCCGAGGCCGGGTACCAGCTGAACGAGACCTATCCGCCGTTCGTACGGAACCGCCTGCCCCAGTGGAGCCGCCCCGAGGTGGACCTGATCGAGGGGCTCTCGCCGGTGGTGGTCATCGACCAGAGACGCCTGGGCGGCAACGCGCGCTCGACGGTCGGAACCATCACCGACGCCTACAGCTACCTTCGGCTGCTGTTCTCGCGCATCGGCGAGCCGTACGTGGGGGAGTCGAACCACTTCTCGTTCAACGACCCCGCCGGCATGTGCCCCACCTGCGCGGGCCTCGGGGAGACGCTCACCCCCGACGCGGAGCGGATGCTCGATCCGGACCGGTCGCTCGACCACGGCGCGATCCTGCTGCCGGGGTTCGACAACGGCCAGTACCGGTACCGGCGGTACGCCGAGATCGGCTCCTTCGACCCGTCGAGACCGCTACGGGAGTGGACCGCCGACGAGCGGCAGGCCCTGCTGCACGGCGGCGCCGCGGCGGCACGGCTCACGCCCCGGCCGCCGAAGGACTACGAGGGCCTGGTCGAGCTCTTCGAGCGGCTCTACCTGCACACGGCGGACCAGTTGTCGGAGCGCAAACAGGCCGTGCTCGACCGGTTCACCCGGTCGGCGACCTGCCCGGACTGCCACGGCGAACGGCTGGGCGCCGCAGCCCGTACGGCGCGTGTGCTCGACCGCACCATCGTCGAGATGAGCCGGCTGGAGATCGGCGAGCTGGCCGGCGTCATCGCCGGGGTGCGGGAGCCGAACGTCGCCCCGGTCGTCGCGGCGCTGCGCGAGAAGCTCACGGCGTTGACCGCGATCGGGCTGGGATACCTGTCGCTCGCCCGGCCGACGACCACGCTGTCCGGCGGAGAGTCCCAGCGCATCAAGACGGTGCGGCACCTCGGCAGCAGCCTCACGGAGATGCTGTACGTCTTCGACGAGCCGACCGTGGGCCTGCACCCGCACGACGTCCGGTCCATGACCGGCCTGCTCACGCTGTTGCGGGACCGGGGGAACACGGTCCTCGTCGTCGAGCACGATCCCGGCGTCATGCGTGTCGCCGACCGGATCGTGGAGATCGGTCCCGGTGCCGGCGACGACGGAGGACGGGTCGTGTTCGACGGCGGGTTCGACGATCTGCTCGTCGCCGGCACCCCGACCGGGCGCGGGCTACGCGAGTCTCCCGCTCCCCGTCGACCGCGCGGGGCGAACGGGAGGCTGCGGATCGAGAACGCGGGACGCAACAACCTTCGGGACGTCAGCGTCGACGTCCCGGTGGGAGTGCTGACGGTGATCACCGGCGTCGCCGGATCGGGCAAGTCGAGTCTGGTCGCCGAGCTCGTGGACCGGCATCCGGCCACGGTGGTCGATCAGCGCCCGGTGACCGCCAACCGCCGCTCGACCCTGCTCACCTACTCCGGTGTCGCACCCGCGATCCGGAGACTGTTCGCGCGGCGCAACGGCGTGAGCGCCGCGCTGTTCAGCGCCAACTCCGCCGGCGCCTGCCCGGCGTGCGAAGGCGTGGGCGTGGTCCGCACCGATCTCGCCTTCATGGACGGACACGAGTCCGTGTGCGAGGCGTGCGGAGGCAGACGGTTCACCGATGAGGTCCTCACCCACACCGTCGACGGCCTGACGATCGCGGACGTGGACGATCTCACCGTCGGCGAGGCGACCCGGCGGCTCCGCGATCCCGGGATCGTCCGCGCCCTGCGTCACATCGCCGAGGTCGGCCTCGGGTACGTGCGGCTCGGCCAGCCGCTGACCACGATGTCGGGCGGCGAGTGCCAGCGTCTGAAGATCGCCAGAGAGCTCGCACGCCCGGACGAGCACACCCTCTACGTTCTCGACGAACCGACGACCGGGCTGCACCTGTCCGACATCGACACCCTGCTGGACGTGCTCGGCCGGCTGGTCGACAAGGGCAACACCGTGGTCGTCATCGAGCACGACCTGGAGGTGATCCGCCGGGCGGACTGGGTGATCGACCTCGGCCCCGGCCCCGGCCGCCACGGCGGCCGGGTCCTCTTCGAAGGGATCCCCGAACGGCTCGCCGAATGCCGCGAGTCGGCCACCGGGGCGGCGTTGGCGGTCCGCCCGAGGTCGCACGAAGCCTCGGCTTGAGGTCGCGCGAAAGGTCGGCCCGGAGTCGCACACGGACGGCGACGAGGTCCGCCCGGAGTGTGATGCGGCGCGGTGTCGCCGGCTGCGATCATCCACAGCGCGGCCCGCACGGTGCGCCGCCGTTCCCCCTCAGCCAGTGGAGAGTCGTTGAGATATCGATCCGGATCGGCGATGGCCGCGGCCCTCGCCGCCGTCCTGGCCACGGGGTCGTGTTCGGCCCCGGCCGTGACCGCGGGGACCCGCGCCTCGGACGGCCAGGTCACGTCGTCGCCGAAGTGGCGCGACTGCCATACGGAGAACACCGCCCCGCAGCTGGAGTGCGCCACCGTCACCGTCCCCCTGGACTGGTCCCACCCGGGCGGGAAGAAGATCAGCATCGCGGTGGACCGGCTGCGCGCGACCGACACGTCGCACCGGGTCGGGGCGCTGCTGGTCAACCCCGGCGGTCCGGGCGGTTCGGGGACCGCGACGGTCGCCCAGGGCGGGATGCTGCTCGGGCATGCCGACCTGAAACCGCTGCGCGACCGCTTCGATCTGATCGGTCTCGACCCGCGCGGGGTCGGGGACAGCACGCCGGTCCGCTGCTCCACGCCGGTGTACGACCCGGCCGCGCCGACCCTTCCGCAGAACCGGGCGCAGTACCGGCGGATGGTCGCCGGCAGTCGCCGGCACGGGCTCGACTGCGCGAAGACGACCGGCCCGCTGATCGGCCACGTGGACACCGTCAGCGCGGCGCGTGACATCGACGCGGTCCGTGCCGCGCTCGGTGAGTCGCGGATCTCCTGGCTCGGCGTCTCCTACGGCACGGAGCTGGGCGCCGCGTACGCGCGGCTGTTCCCCGGCCGGGTACGGGCGATGGTGCTGGACGGCGCCGTGGACCACACCCGCCCGATGACCCGGGACGTGGTCGACGAGTCCGCGGCGATCGAACGCGAGTTCCGCCGCTTCGCGGCCTGGTGCGCGACGGCGAGCGGCTGCGCTCCGCAGGGCGGTGACGTCGTCGCGGACTTCGACACCCTCCTCGCGCGAGCCGGTCGCGGCGAGGTCCAGGACCCGGCGCTGGGGCGGCCCTTGACCGCCGCCGAGGTCACCTCTGGAACCTACGCCTACCTGACGATGCGCTTCCTGTGGCCGCAGCTGGGCACCGCGCTGGCCGCCGCCGAGAAGACGCCGTCGGACGCGTCCGCGCTGGGGCAGGCCGTGGTCGGCCTGGACCCGACCTACCCGGCCTACCGCGCGATCAGCTGCCAGGACTTCCCACCCGGCCTGCACGGCTACGCCGACCTGCGGGTCCGGCTGGCCGCCGTCCGCGGGGCGGCCCCGCACATGTGGCGGTACTCGGAGTACTGGGACTGGACGACCGGCTGCGCCGGCTGGCCGGTCAAGGCGGCCGACCCCCCGGCTCCGCAGCGCATCACCGGAGTACCGACCGTCCTGGTGGTCGGCAACACCTACGACCCGGCGACTCCGTACGCGTGGGCGCGGAGCCTGTCCCGGCAGATCAGCGGCAGCCGGCTCCTCACCTACGACGGAGACGGGCACACCGCCCTGTACAACTCCTCCTGCGCCCGCCAGAACGAGGTGGACTATCTGCTCACCGGCCAGGCCCCCGCACCCGGCACCCGCTGCAGTGCCTGACCGGCGCCCGCGCCGGTGAAGCCGCGACCGGCGGAGGCCACCAGGTGACCTCCGCCGGTCGGGGATCCCGGGCTCAGTCGCCGGAGCCGAAGGCGGCGTCGAACGCGGCGGCCGGGGGTTCGATCTCGGCGAGCCGGCGGACGTAGGCGAGCGCGTCGGGCGCGCCGGCCAGCCGGTCCATGCCGGCGTCCTCCCACTCGATGGAGATCGGCCCGTCGTAGCCGATGGCGTTCAGCGCGCGGAAGCAGTCCTCCCAGGGCACGTCGCCGCGCCCGGTGGAGATGAAGTCCCAGCCCCGGCGCAGGTCGGCCCAGGGCAGATGGGACGACAGGCGGCCGCGGCGGCCGTCGCCGGTGCGCACCTTCGCGTCCTTGCAGTCGACATGGCGGATCCGGTCGGCGAAGTCGAGCAGGAAGTTCACCGGGTCCAGGTCCTGCCAGACGAAGTGCGAGGGGTCCCAGTTCAGGCCGAACGCCTCGCGGTGCCCGATCGCGTCGAGCGTGCGCACGGTCGTCCAGTAGTCGTAGGCGATCTCGCTGGGGTGCACCTCGTGCGCGAACCCGACACCGACCTCGTCGAACACGTCGAGGATCGGATTCCAGCGGTCGGCGAAGTCCCGGTACCCGGCCTCGATCATCGACTCGGGCACCGGCGGGAACATGGCGACCGTGTGCCAGATCGACGAACCGGTGAAGCCCACGACCGTACGGACGCCCAGCGCGGCGGCGGCCCGCGCCGTGTCCTTCATCTCCTCGGCGGCGCGGCGTCGCACGCCTTCGGCGTCACCGTCACCCCAGATGCGCGCCGGCAGGATCGCCTGGTGGCGTTCGTCGATCGGGTGGTCACAGACGGCCTGCCCGACGAGGTGATTGGAGATCGCCCAGACCTTCAGACCGTACTTGTCCAGGATGTCGAGCCGGCCCCGGACGTACCCGTCGTCCTCCAGCGCCTTGGGGACCTCGAAGTGGTCGCCCCAGCAGGCGATCTCCAAGCCGTCATAGCCCCAGCCGGAGGCGAGCCGGCACACCTCCTCGAACGGAAGGTCGGCCCACTGTCCGGTGAACAGGGTGATCGGTCGCGGCATGGTTTCCTCCGGGAGTCGTCGTCACGGTGTCCGGCTGGGCAGTCCGCTCAGCCGCAGGAGCAGGTCTTTCACCTCGGACGCCGCGTACGTCTCGCGCCCGTGTCCGGGGTCGGAGCAGAGCAGCACCGGGCCGTCGGCGGGGGTGTCGGGGAGCCGGCCGTGGCTGCCGCGTACACAGGACGGGTCCAGGGAGACGACCGACAGCGTCGAGCGCAGGCCGAGTTTCTTCCGGCCCAGTGCCGCGGCCGCCCGCAGCTTCACCGCACGGTCGCCGGGGTCGAAGAACAGCTCGGCCGGGTCGTAGCCGGGCTTGCGATGGATCTCCACGGTCCGCGCGAAGTCCGGCGCCCGCGCGTCGTCGAGCCAGTAGTAGTACGTGAACCAGGCGTCCGGCTCGGCCACCGCGACCAGGTCGCCGGCGCGCGGGTGGTCGATCGCGTACGCCGCCTTGCCCGCCTGGTCGAGGACCTCGGCGACCCCCGGCAGCGCGGCCACGATGTCGCGTACGCGCGGGACGTCGGCGGAGTCGGCGACATAGATGTGGGCGACCTGGTGGTCGGCGACGGCGAAGGCACGCGACGCCCACGGGTCGAGGTACTCCATCCCGGCCTGGGAGTGCACCTCCAGCAGGCCCTCCCGCCGGAGCGCACGGTTGACGTCCACGGGCCGGTGCGCGGCGGTGATGCCGTACTCGCTCAGCACGACGACCGCGGCGCCGCGGTCCCGGGCGGCGTCGAGCAGCGGGCCGAGCGCGGCGTCCACCTCGCGCGCGGCGGCGATCGCCTCGGGCCCGTCCGGCCCGTAGCGCTGCAGGTCGTAGTCCAGATGCGGCACGTAGACGAGCGTGAGGTCGGGGTCCTTCGCGGTGAGGATCCGCCGCGCGGCCGCGATGATCCAGCGCGAGGAGGCGATCGACGCGGTCGGCCCCCAGTACGAGAACAGCGGGAACGGGCCCAGCTCGGCGGTCAGCTCGTCGTGCAGCTCCGGCGGGCGGGTATAGCAGTCCGGCGACTTGCGGCCGTCGGCGTGGTAGATCGGGCGGGGCGTGACGAGATGCTCGGTGGCGGCGCCCATGGCGTACCACCAGCACACGTTGGCCACCTGGAAGCCGGGGTACCGGCGGCGCGCCGCGTCCCAGACCTTCTCGCCCTGGACCAGCGCGTTGTGCTGGCGCCACAGGAAGACCTCGCCGAGATCGCGGAAGTACCAGCCGTTGCCCACGATCCCGTGGTCCCGCGGTGACGTCCCGGTGAGCAGCGTCGCCTGCGCCGAGCAGGTGACGGCGGGGAATACGGTGTCGAGCCCGGCCGAGAAGCCGGACGCGCCCACCGCAGCGACGTTCGGCATGTGGGGGAGCAGGCGCGGGGTCAGGCCGACGACGTCGAGGACGACGACCGGCCGGCGGTTCGTGTCGTTCATGTGATCACCTCGCGGAGTCCGAGGGCGAGCAGCCGGTCACGGGTCCAGGCGAGCTCGTCGGCGATGCCGTCGACGAGCGAGCGCGCACCGCCGGGCCGGTGCTCGGCGGGCAGGACGTCCCACGTGTACGTCTCGACCTCCAGGTGGTCGACAAGTGCTTCCGGGCCGCCGAGCAGGACGCCGAGCGTGTCGGTCAGCGTGTCGTGCGCGGTCGCGAGGGGCGGCTCGGGCTTGGCGTGCAGCGGGATGTGGAAGTGCACCCGCCACGGGCCCGGCCCGCCGGCGGACAGCGCCTCACCGAGGTCGTCCCAGGCGCGGCCGTCGGCGGCGCGGGTCTGGTGCAGGAAACGCGGCTCGGCGAAGGCCCCGAGTGCCCGGCGGGTTTCCGGATCCGCCGGCTCGTCGGCCTGGAGCGCGGCGGACACCTGCGCCTTGACCACGGGCTTCGCCGCGGCCACGGCGGCGGCCGGGTCCTCGAACCCGACCGCGAGATGGCACAGGTCCAGGCAGCTCCCGATCCACTCGGGGTCGACCTGGGCGAGCGTGCGCCGCAACCGGCTCGTCGTCTCGATGACACAGCCGGGCTCGGGCTCGATCGCGACGCGCACCGGCCGGTCCAGCCGCGCCAGCTCCCGCGCCAGCAGGTCGAGCTGCCGCCGGGCGGCGGCGTCGCGCTCGGCGGGCCACGGGGTCCGCCAGCCGAGCGGCAGCGTCGAGATGCTGCCCCGCGCCGCGTCGTCCGGCAGGAGCCGCTGGAGGATGCGGGCGAGGCCGAGCGTGTAGTCCAGCCGCGCCCGCTCCGTCCAGTCCGGCACGTACACCGCCCTTTTCACCACGGGGGCGTGGAAGGCGCGGTACGGGAACCCGTTGAGCGTGACCACCTCGAGCCCGCGTGCGGCGAGTTCGCCGCGCAGGCGGGCGAGGGCCGCGTCGTCGGCCAGCGCCCGCGCGACGTCGGCCGCCAGCCACAGTCCCACGCCGAGCGTGCCGGCGCCGAGCCGCTCGCGTACGGGCTCGGCGTAGCGAGTGAGCTGCGCGAGCACGCCGTCGAGGTCCTCGGCGGGATGGACGTTCGTGCAGTACGCGAGGTGCACGAGCGTGCCGTCGGGATGCCGGAAGCGCATCTCAGCGCTCCCCGCGCAGCACCGAGTTGCCGGCGTACGTCGCGGTGGGTTCGGCGATGTCGATCCCGCCGAGGTCGAGCCGACCGCTCTGCCCGTAGAAGGCGACGGGGTTGCGCCACAGCACCTTGTCGACGTCGTCCTCGGTGAAGCCCGCGGCGAGCATCGCCGCGCCGGTCCTGGCCGTCTTCAGCGGATCGCTGCGCCCCCAGTCGGCGGCGGAGTTCACCAGCATCCGGTCGGTGCCGTACTCGCCGAGGAGTCGCACCATGCGCTCCTCGTCCATCTTCGTGTCCGGGTAGATCGAGAAGCCCATCCAGCAGCCGGAGTCGTGCACCAGCCCGACCGTCACCTCGTTCAGGTGGTCGATGACCACCCGTCCGGGCGGGATGCCGGACTCGGCCACCATCTCGAGCGAGCGTCGTGTGCCCAGGGCCTTGTCGCGGTGCGGCGTGTGAACCAGGACCGGCAGGTCGTGTTCGACGGCGAGCCGTAGCTGCGCGGCGAACGCCGAGTCCTCCTCGGGCGTCATCGCGTCGTAGCCGATCTCGCCGACCGCGACCACGCCGTCCTTCGCCAGGTAACGCGGCAGCACGTCGAGGACGCCACGGCACCGCGGGTCGCCGGCCTCCTTGGGATTGAGCGCGATCGTGCAGTGGTGGCGGATGCCGAACTGCCCGGCGCGGAACGGCTCCCAGCCGACGAGCCCGTCGAAGTAGTCGGTGAAGCTGCCGACCGACGTTCGCGGCTGACCCAGCCAGAACGCCGGCTCGACCAGGGCGCGGACGCCCGCCGCGTACATCGCCTCGTAGTCGTCGGTGGTCCGTGAGGTCATGTGGATGTGCGGGTCGAAGATGCGCATCTCAGTCCTCCTCTGGGTCGGTGACGAGCCAGACGTCGGCCGGTACGGTGCGCCCGGCCGCGACCCGCTCGCGCGCGAAGGCGGTGAACATGCGGGCGAGCTCGGCGTCGCGACGCTCGCGCAACCCGGCCACCGCGGCCAGCGGCACACCGGTGAAGACGCACTTCAGCACCCCGTGCCGGTACGCGTGGGGGTCGAGACGCGCCGCGCCGTACGGGCCGAGGGCGGCCGCGATCAACCGGGTGTCGTTGGTACGGAGCGCGTCGTGGACGAGCGGCAGCGCCTCGTCGCCCAGCCCGAGAAGGTGCAGTCCGCGCAGGACACCGCGTTTCTCCGCCGCGTCCCCGTACCGGTACAGGTCGCCGACCTCCCTGGCCAGTGCCGGGCCGGTGAGCGGCAGGCACGTCAGCAGCAGCGCACGCCCGGCGTCATCGACCGTCCAGCCGTGCCCGTCCGCCGCCGGGTCGAGCGGGGCACGCCCGCAGTGCCGCCCGACGGCGGGGAACAACGGCCGGATCGCGCCGGCGTCCGCGGCGATCCGCTCGGCGGCGGCGTCCAGCCACTGCGCGCCGCTCTCGGTCAGGTGCGCGTCCAGGATTCGCCGCAGGTCGCTCACGCCGCCCCCTCGACCGGCTCGGCCGCGCGAAGGAAGTCCAGGGATCTCCGGCAGACGTCCGGGGCGGCGTGGCTGTGCCGGGGGAGCTCCACCGCGACCAGGCCCGCGTAGCCGATCTCACCGAGCGCGGCCAGCACCGGCGGGAAGTCGATCTCTCCCTCGCCGAACTCCAGATGCTCGTGCACGCCCCGGCGCATGTCGTCGATCTGCACGTTGACCAGCCGGGACCCGGCGCGGCGCACGCAGTCGGGCACGGACTGGCGCTCCAGGCAGCGGCAGTGGCCGATGTCCAGGGTGAGGCCGAAGCACGGCGGCCGGCCGAGCCGTTCGAACAGCCGGTCGTAGCCGTCGAGGTCCTCGACGAACATGCCGGGCTCCGGTTCGAAGCCGAGCGGCACGCCCGCCTCGTCGGCCGCGGCGGCGACCTTCGCGCAGCCGGCCAGGAGGCGGTCGGCGGCGACCGCGTCCGGCACGCCGGCCGGCTTGATGCCGCTCCAGAACGACACGGCCTCGGCGCCGAGGTCGGCCGCGATCCGCACCGCCCGTACGAGCAGGTCGATCCGCTTTTCCCGGCCGTCGTCGCTCACCAGCGTCGGCGCGTGCTTGTGCCAGGGATCCATCAGGTACCGTGCGCCGGTCTCGATGACGACGCCGAGGCCGAGCCGTTCCAGCCGGCCCGCCAGCGCCGCCACCTGCCGGGACACGTCGTCCGCGTACGGGTCGAGGTGGTTGTGGTCGAGCGTGAGGGCGACGCCTCGGTAACCGAGGCCGGAGATGATCTCCAGTGCGTCGTCGAGCCGGTGGTTGGCGAATCCGTTGGTGCCGTAGCCGTACCTCAGCGTCACGTCGGGGACACCTTTCTCGAGAGCCGGCGCGCGAGCGGGAAGCCCGCCGCCACCGCCGCGGCCGCCGGCAACGCGCCCCTCCGGGCCGCCAGCGACGCCTGCAGGGGGATCAGCCCGAGGATCCCGGCGCCGACCGCCCGGCGGATACGGTCGGCACCGGGATCCGCGACGGCGGCCAGCTGCGCACGCCCCGCCGTGGACAGGTACGAACCCAGCAGGCCGGCGCCCGCGGCCTGCCGCAGCAGACGCGCCGCCCGGCCCTGCCCCCGCCGGGGTACCGGCCAGGCCGCGGCCGACAGCGCGACGGCTCCGGTCGCGGCGAGCGTCGTGGCGGGCAGCACGGGGCCGCCGCCGGTGACCTCGCGCCGGCTGAGCGCGGTCACCGCCAGGGTGTGCGTCCCGACCAGCGCGGCGGGCGGCAGCGCGTCGCGCAGCCGCCCGGTGCCCGCGCCGAGCAGCACGTCGAGGGCACGGGCCGCGGCCATCGCGGCCGGACCGGCCGGTGTCGCCTTGAGCGCCAGGTCGTACGCCCACACGGTCGCCGCGAGGGGTACGGCGACGCCGAGCGCCCGCCGGCCGCCGGCGAGCCCGGCGGCGCCGATCGCGGCGGCGGTGAGCCCCGCCGACAGGCCCAGGGCGAAGCCCGGCCGGACCCGCCCGGACGGGATCGGCCGCTCCGGCCGTTCGACCGCGTCGAGGTCGCGGTCGGCGTAGTCGTTGAGGGCCATCCCGGCCCAGTACAGGAGGGTCGAGGAGAGCGCCAGCACGGGAGTCGCCGCGCCGAACGGCCAGCCGGCGGCCGCCGCGCCGGCCAGCGTGTCGCCGGGAACGGTCAGGGCCGCGGGCGCGCGAACGAGCTCCGCGACCGCGCGCGGCGAGGGCAGCGGCCCGCCGGCGTCGGTCATCGGGACGCCGCCCAGGAGCGGAGCGTCGCGTACTGCGTGGCGAGCGCGTGGTCCACGCCCGGTCCTCCGGTCGTGCCGTCGGCGCCGACCGGGTCCTTGAAGAAGAAGGCGAGCTCGTTCACCGGTCCCGCCCGCCCCGACGCGTGGGCCAGATCCATCAGCCGGGCGAGGTCCAGGATCAGCGGTGCGGCCAGCGCCGAGTCGCAGCCCTGCCAGGTGAACTGCAGGCTCATGCGCGCGCCGAGGAAACCGTCGAAGACGACGTGGTCCCACGCGGTCTTCCAGTCGCCGAGATCGGAGACGTAGTCGATGTGCACCTGGCCGTCGACCGGATAGCCGAGGGTCTCCCCGACGACGAGGCTCTTGGAGGCGTTCTTGGCGGCCGCCGCGGCCGGGTCGGCCAGGGTGGCGCCGTCGCCGCCGCCCAGCAGGTTCGTGCCCGACCACGCCCGTACGCGCAGGGCCCGCTGGGCGAACATCGGGGCCAGCACCGACTTCAGCAGCGTCTCGCCGGTCTTGCCGTCCCGGCCGGCGTACGGCACGCCGCGCCGGCGGGCGAGCTCGTCCAGGGCGGGCAGGCGGGCCCCCGTCGAGGGGGTGAAGTCCACGTACGGGCAGCCGGCGGTCAGCGCCGCGTACGCGTACAGGGAACTCGCCGGAAGCACGTCGTTCCCGGACGCGAGGGCGGCGGACAGGGCGTCCAGGGATCCGTGCGCCGGGTGCTCGTCGGCCGGTGGCTCGGTGGACGCCACGTTGATGACCACGACGCGGTCGAGACCACGGCGTTCGCGGAACGCGGCGATGTCCGAGGCCAGGGCGGCCGCCGCCGTGGCCTGGTCGCGCGCGTCCACCGGGACGCGGACGCCCGGCCGGATCTCCGCGTCGGCCGCGGCCAGGCCGTCCGCGACCAGTTCGGGCAGCCCCGCGGGAACCACCCCGGACCGTACGAGCTGCTCGGCGCGCTTGGTCAGGTCGGCGCCGGCGACGTCGTGGCCGCCGAAGACGAGGTCACCGAGGTCGGGCAGCGGTGTGCCGGCGAAGTCCGGCGACTCGGTGACACAACCGGTCGGCGGGGTGAGCCCGGCGGCGACCGCCGCCGCCCCCACCACCGCGGTGGTCGCGACGGACCCACGCGCCCCGACCAGCCATACTCCCGTGGTCATGTGTTCCCCTTCCGCAGGAACGGAGGCGGCCGGCCGGGGGTCGCCCGGCCGGCCGCCGGTGAACGGCTAGCCGTTCATGGTGAAGGCGTCGAGGGTGAACAGGTCACCGTCGCCGCCCTTGAACACCAGGAACAGCTTGTGCGTGCCACCTGGATCGGTCACCGGCGCGCTCACGGTGGTGAAAGCGCCGGAGGTGTCGGTCACCTTCGCCGAGCCGAGGAGGGTTCCGGTGGGCGAGTCGGCGTGGACCTCGATGGTGCCGCCGGACCCGCTCGCGGCGACCCGGAAGCCGATGGAGCTCACGCCCTGCAGGTCATAGGGGTCGTACTCCGTCCAGTCACCATCGTTGATCGAGGTGACGGCGCTGCCCTGGGCGCCGCTCACCGCGGTGACCTGGACGCCGGAGTCGGACTGGAAGAACTCTCCCTGCTTGTCCTTGGGCTGCAGGACGATCTGCGTCTTCGACGTGAGGTCCGGCACCCCGGAGGCCGGGGACGTGTCGGTGTAGCTCGCGCTGAAGATGCCGTAGAAGTTGTCGGCGTCGGTGTGCCCGGCGGTCGTCAGCGTGAACGTGCCGCTGCAGCCGGTCGCCTGGGACAGGTTGTGCGCGTGCTGGTCGTGGCCGAGCGAGTACTCGACCTGGACCTTGGAGCAGTCGACGGTGCCGTCCGGGTCGTCGACCTGGACCTTCCACGCCTGCTGCTGGCCGTCGCCGAACGTCAGCCCGTTCGGTGGTTCGGTGAAGGTGATCGTCGGGGCGGTGTTCCCGGCGGTCACGAGTACCGCCGCGGTGCCCGAACGGCCGCTCGGGTCGGTGACCGTGAGCTTCGCGTGGTACTGCCCGTTGCCGGAGTACGTGTGGGACGGCTTGGCCTCGGTGGAGTCGGTGGTTCCGTTGCCGTCGAAGTCCCACGCGTAGGTCAGCGCGTCGTTCTCCGGGTCGGTCGAGCCGGTGCCGTCGAACTGGACCGTCAGCGGGCTCTGCCCGGAGGTCTTGTCCACGGTGATGTTCGCCGTGGGGGACTTGTCACCCGGTGCGTACTCCAGCTTGTACAGAGCCGCGTCGAGCGACCCGCCGAACCAGTTGCTGCCGTAGTCCAGGACGTACAGCGAACCGTCCGGGCCGAAGTCGGCGTCGATCGGCTCCTTCAGCTGCGACCAGTCCTGGCCGTCGGTGAGCGTCTCGATGGACTGGATCGCGCCCTTGCCGTCCATCGTGATCGGCTTGATCCAGTGCGCGCCGAACTCGTACGGGAAGAACTTCCCGTCGTAGGAGGCGGGGAACTTCGCGGGGGAGTCCAGCTTCTTGTCGAAGTGGTAGACGGGGCCGCCCATCGGCGCGCCCTCACCGCCCAGCTGCGGGTACGCCGGGTTGCCCGCGTAGTGGTTCGCGATCCAGGCGGGCTGCGCCGGCGGCAGGTTCTGCAGCCCGGTGTTGTTGGGCGAGTCGTTCTTCGGGTGCGCGCAGTCGAACGGCGGCCCGGCGGTGCCGGTGGCGAAGTCGTACTGCCGGTACGGCGTGTTCTCGCCGATGCACAGCGGCCACCCGAAGTTGCCGGGCCCCGCGATCCGGTCGAACTCGACGGTGTTCTCCGGCCCGCGGTTCGGGTCCGCGTTCTGCGCGTCCGGGCCGTAGTCCGCCAGGTACACCACGCCGGTCCTGCGGTCCACGGTGAACCGGAACGGGTTGCGGAAACCCATCGCGTAGATCTCGGGGCGGGTCTTGGCGGTGCCCTTCGGGAACAGGTTGCCGCGCGGGATCGAGTACGACCCGTTCTTGTTCACGTGGATCCGCAGCAGCTTGCCGCGCAGGTCGTTGGTGTTGGCCGCGGACCGTTCCGCGTCGAAGGCGGGGTTCCGGGTGGACCGCCGGTCGATCGGGGCGTACCCGTCGGACTCGAACGGGTTCGAGTCGTCTCCGGCGGTCAGGTAGAGGTTGCCCGCCCCGTCGAAGTCGATGTTGCCCGCGACGTGGCAGCACATGCCGCGGTTGGTCGGGCCGACCTTGAGGATCTTCTGCTCGCTGCTCAGGTCGAGCTTGCCGTCCGTGAACTTGAACCGGGAGAGCTGGTTGTAGCCGTAGTACGGCTGGAAGTCGGCCGCCGTGCCCTCCTCCGGCGCGTCGGTCGTCGGTGTGTCCAGCTTCGGGGCGTAGTACATGTACACCCAGTGGTTCTGGGCGAACTGCGGGTCGACGGCGATGCCCTGCAGACCGTCCTCGTCGTGCGTGTAGACGTCGAGGTGGGCGACGACGCTCGTCACGCCGTCCTGGCTGTAGTAGACGGTGCCGTCGCGCGAGTCGTGCAGGACGCTGCCGTCCGGCAGGATCGCCATCGCCATCGGCTCGCCCATCGCGTCAGGTCCCCTGGCGAGGG
Source organism: Actinoallomurus iriomotensis (assembly GCF_030269445.1). Lineage (GTDB taxonomy): Bacteria > Actinomycetota > Actinomycetes > Streptosporangiales > Streptosporangiaceae > Actinoallomurus > Actinoallomurus iriomotensis. Next base: position 459,646 of record NZ_BSTJ01000004.1, on the reverse strand, counting down.
TGACCTGCTGGAAGTCGGCCGTGGCGGCCTTGGGCAGGGGATTGGTCGCGTGGGGCAGGGGTTTGGCTCCGGCGGTGCCGGCGCTGAGCGCGAGCCCGGCGCCGACCGCCAGCGCGCAGGTCGCGCGCAGTAGTCTTGACCATGGTCGGTCCACGATTTCGTCTCCGTTCTGCGAGCTCGGGGCGGGGCTGACCGCTCCGGTCGGGCGCGCGGTGCGACGCGCGCCCGACCGTCATTCGCATGAGGGGTCAGGCACCGCCTGTGCCCTCGGCGTCGCACGGGAACCTGGTCACACCGGCGGACATCTCGATGCCGCCGAGCAGGTGCCGGACGAAGAGCGGGTCGGTGTAGCTCTCCTTGGTGTGGCCCATGCCCGTGTACCAGGCGCGTCCGCCGTCGTAGCGGTGGCACCAGCTGATCGGGTGGTCGCCCATGGCGTCGGGGCCGGGATCGTAGGAGTGCTCGTCCAGCGTCATCAGTACGCGTACGCCGGCGTCCCGCGGATTGGTCTGGTAGTTGTACCACTCGTCGAACCGGGTCCAGTGCCTCGGCAGGCCCCGGTTGGAGGGCGCGCCCTGGCCGACGAGGTCGACCGTCGCGTTCTGCTGCGCGGGGTGGCTGCGGAAGTAGGCGCCGACGAGGTCGCGGTACCAGGGCCAGGTGTAGCCCGAGTCGGCCGCGGCGTGCACGCCGGCGTACCCGCCGCCGTGGTTGACGTAGCGCTGGAACGCCGCCTTCTCCTCCGGCAGGTCGAGTGGGTCACCGGTGGTGGAGAGGAAGACGACGGTCCGGTACCGGGCGAGGTTCTCGTCGGTGAACCGGGTGGCGTCCTCGGTCGTGTCCACGGCGAAGCCGTGCTCCCGGCCGAGTTTCTGGATCGCCGCGATGCCGTCCGGGATCGAGTCGTGCCGGAATCCGGTGGTCCTGGAGAAGACCAGCACACGGAACGACGGGGTTTCCGCATGCGCGGCGGTCCCGGCGAGGACGAGCATCGCGACCAGTGTGCTGAGAAGGGATAGCCGTTTGCCTGACATGACAGTCCTCCATGCGGAGCGTCCGGGTCAATGGCAGGTGATGGGGGCGGTGGCCGGGCCACCGCCGCGGTGAGCGCGCCTCCTCTCGTGTCAGCCGGTCGTCGCGGTGGGCGAGGGAGCGCGCGCGGCGTCCTCCGCCCCCTCCACGGAGGTCCAGGCACCGTGGTGGGCGGCGCTGTGCGTGACGGCGGAAATGACCCGTTGCACCTGCAGACCGTCCGCGAACGACGGTTCGGGGTCGGTGCCGGAGGCGATCGCCTCCACGAAGTCCTTCACCTCGTGGGTGAAGGTGTGCTCGTACCCGAGCACGTGGCCCGGCGGCCACCAGGCGCCGGCGTACGGGTGGCTCGGTTCGGTCACGAGGATCCGGCGGAAGCCCGCGGTGCGGGGATCCTCGGTGTGGTCGTAGAACGACAGCTCGTTCATCGACTCCAGGTCGAAGGCCAGGCTGCCGGCCGACCCGTTGATCTCCAGGCGCAGCACGTTCTTGCGGCCGGTCGCGAAGCGGGTGGCCTCGAAGGACGCGAGGGCGCCGCCGGACATCCGGCCGGCGAACAGCGCGGCGTCGTCGACGGTCACCCTCCCGCGCCGGTCGTCGCCGTCCACGGTGGCGTCGAGGCCCGCCGACGCCTGCGCGATGGGACGCTCCTTGATGAAGGTCTCCAGCAGCGCGCTGACGCCGATGAGCCGGTCGCCGGTGACGTACTGGGCGGCGTCGATGATGTGGGCGCCGATGTCGCCGAGCGCGCCGGATCCGGCCTTGTCGGCCTCCAGCCGCCAGACCAGGGGGAAGTTCGGGTCGACGATCCAGTCCTGCAGGTACTGGGCGCGGACGTGGCGGATCGTGCCGAGGCGGCCGTCGAGGACGAGGCCGCGGGCCAGCGCCAGGGCCGGGACCCTCCGGTAGTTGAAGCCCACCATGGCCCGCACGCCGTTCGCGGCCGCGCGCTCGGCCGCCTCCACCATGGCGGTCGCCTCGGCGACCGTGTTGGCGAGCGGCTTCTCACAGAGGACGTGCTTGCCGGCGTCGAGCGCGGCGATCGCGATCTCGGCGTGGGCGTCACCGGGAGTGCAGATGTCCACGACGTGCACGTCGTCGCGGCGAATCAACTCGCGCCAGTCGGTCTCGACCGATGCCCAGCCGAGCCGCTCCGCGGCCGCGGTCACCTGGTCGCGTGACCGGCCGGCGAGCGCCACCATCGCCGGCGTGCACGGCAGGTCGAAGAACGCGGCGGTGTTCCGCCAGGCCTGGGAGTGCGCACGCCCCATGAAGGCGTAGCCGACCATGCCGACCCCGAGCGTCGGCCTGCTTGCGTGCGTCATGGGTTTCGCCGTCCTCTTCCGTTGGTCATCGCTGAGCCGATCCCCCCTGTGGTGCCGCCCGTGCCGTACGGGCGGGACATTCGCCTCACTCGAATGCGAACGGGAGGTACGTGTCGACGTTCTGTTTGGTCACGACCGCGGAGAACAGGGTGATCGAGGAGGGCAGCTCCTGTTCGGCGAGGTCGCTCATGATCTTGCTCTGCCCGAGCAGCCGGGCCACCCGGATCGCGGACGCGGCCATCGTCGGCGGGTAGAGCACGGTGGCCTTGAGCACGCTGTCGTCCTTCTTGATCGAGTCCATCGCGCTCTTGGCCCCCGCGCCGCCGACCATGAAGAAGTCCGTGCGGCCGGCCTGCCGGATCGCCTGGAGTGCGCCGACGCCCTGGTCGTCGTCGTGGTTCCACAGCGCGTCGAACTTCGGGTGCGCCTGGAGCAGCTCCGCCATGCGTGCCTGGCCGGTCTGCACGTTGAACTCCGCCGCCGCCCGGCCGACCTTCTTGATCTGCGGATAGTTCTTCAGCGCGTCGTCGAAGCCCTTGGAGCGCTCCTGCGTGAGCGGGAGCGTGTCGATCCCCGCCAGTTCGACCACGGTGCCCTTGCCGCCGAGCCGCTGGCCGATGTAGTTCCCGGCGTTCAGACCCATGCGGTAGTTGTCGCCGCCGATCCAGATCCGGTACGCCTGGGCGGTGTCGAAGACGCGGTCGAGGTTGATGACCGGAATGCCGGCGTCCATCGCCTTGCGGGCGGTCGGCGTCATCTGCTTGCCGTCCGCGGGCAGGATGACCAGGACGTCGACCTTCTGGTTGATCAGCGTCTGGATCTGACTCGCCTGCTGGGCGGCGTCGTTCGAGCCTTCGGTGATCTTCAGGTCGACGTCGGAGTACCTCCCGGCCTCCTTCTTGGCCTGTTCGTTGATGGCGTTCAGCCAGCCGTGGTCGGCCTGCGGGCCGGCGAACCCGACGGTGACCTTCTTCCCGGGCTTGTCGTTGGCGCCGCCCGCCGTCGCCGCCGCGGGCGCCTTCGCCTCAGGCTCGGCGTTGCTGGTGCAGGCGGCGGCGAGCGCCCCCGCCCCGGCGAGGGTGCCGCTCAACAGGAAACCGCGGCGGCGAACGTCTCGCGCTTGGCTCGAAGTCATGTCATCACCTTTCGGAGCACCGGGTGTGCAGGGGAGGCGGCGAGACGGTCAGGAGGCACCGGACCCGGCTCGACGTTCGGCGAGCAGCCGCTGGAACAGCACCGCGATCACGATGATCACGCCCTTGGCGATCTGCTGGGTCGCGGTCGTGAGATTGTTGAGGGTGAAGATGTCGTTGATCGTGGTGAAGACGAGCACGCCGAGCACCGAGCCGATCAGCGTGCCGCGTCCGCCGCTGAGGAGCGTCCCCCCGATGATCACGGCGGCGATGGCGTCGAGTTCGTACAGGTTCCCGTTGGCCGAGGTCCCGCTGCTCGTCATGATGATCAACATGATGCTGGCGATCCCGCAGCACAGACCGGACACGGCGTACAGCAGCAGCGTGTGCAGCCGCACGTTGAGACCGGCGAGCCGGGAGGCCTCCGGGTTCCCGCCGATCGCGAACGTCCGGCGTCCGTACGTCGTGCGGTTCAGCACGACCCAGCCCAGCGCGACGACCACCGCGAAGATGATCACGAGGGGCGGGATCCGGCCGAACAGGAAGTGGTCCTTGTAGCCGAGGTTCACCAGCGCCTGGTTGTCGGAGTTCAGCGTCTGCGTGTGGCCGCCGGAGATGTTGATCGCCAGGCCGCGGGCGGAGGCGAGCATCGCGATCGTCACGATGAACGCGACGATCCGGCCGTACGCGATGATCAGGCCGTTGACCAGGCCGCATCCGACGCCCACCGCGAGCGCACAGAAGATCACGCCACCGGTGCCGTAGACCTGGGTGGCCTTGGTCGTCGCCCATACGGTCGCGAGCGCCACGATGGCCCCCACCGACAGGTCGATCCCGCCACCGATGATGACGAACGTCATCCCGACCGTGATCACGCCGATGACCGACGCGAGAGTGAGGATCACGACGACGTTGTCGTAGGTCAGGAACTCCGCCGGCCGGGTCAGCGCTCCCACCACGACCAGCACCACCAGCACGCCGATCAGACCGAGGTTGCGCAGCTCGCCGAGGCGGAAGCGGGAGAGCCCGCGTGTCCCCGTCGCGGCGGCGGCCGCCTCCACCCGTCCCTGCTCGTCGGCGGGTGGCGGCGCGGCGGAGACCGCCGGTGAGTTCGCGGTCGCGCCGGTCTCCTCCGCGCGCACACCTTCCGGACCGGTCATAGGTCGCTTCCTTCCATGACGAGGTCGAGGACCTGGTGTTCGTCGAGTTCCGTCGCGGCGCAGTCGCGGAGAGCGCGGCCCTTACGGATCACCAGTACGCGGTCGGCCAGGCCGAGCACCTCGGGGATCTCGCTGGACACCAGGAGGATCCCCACGCCCGAGTCGGCGAGCCGCCGGATCAGGGCGTACAGCTCGGCGCGGGCGCCCACGTCGACGCCGCGTGTCGGCTCGTCGAGCAACAGCAGCCGGCAGTCCTTGAGCAGCCACCGGGCGAGAAGGGCCTTCTGCTGGTTCCCGCCGGACAGCGTCCGTACCGGGCGGCGCGGATCGCGGGGGCGGATGTCGAGACCGCCCACCTCGCGTTCGGCGTCCGCGATCTCGCGCCGCCGGTCCAGCCAGCCCAGGCGCGAGTAGCGGCGCAGGGAGGCGACGCTGACATTGCCCGCGACGGTGTCGAGCATGAGCAGTCCCTGCGACTTGCGCTCCTCGGGAGCGAGCCCCATGCCGGCGCGGACCGCGGCGACGACACTGCCCGTGCGCACCGGCCGGCCGTCCAGGATCACCCGGCCCGCCGAGGGACGCCGCGCGCCGTACACCGTCTCCAGGATCTCCGACCGGCCCGCGCCCACCAGCCCGGCGAGACCGACGATCTCTCCGGCGCGTACCGAGAACGACAGGCCGGAGAACACCCCGGGCAGGGCCAGATCCTCCACACGGAGCACCTCCGGCGCGTTCTCGTACGCGTCGGCCTCCGGCCGTGGCGGGAACACGTACTCGTACCGGCGCCCGGTCATGTGCGCCACCAGCGTGTCCGTCGGCGTCGTACGGGCGGGCAGGCCGACCGCCACCGTCCGGCCGTCCTTCAGGACGGTGACGCGGTCGCCGATCTCGCGGATCTCATCCAGGCGGTGTGAGATGTAGATGACCGCGACGCCGGCCGCGGTGAGCTGGCGGATGACACGGAAGAGGTTCTTGACCTCGTCGTGCGCGAGTGCCGCCGACGGCTCGTCCATGACGAGGAGCCGGGCGTCGTACGACAGGGCGCGCGCCATGCTGACGATCTGACGGGCCGCCGCGGACAGCCGGCCGACCTCGGTGGACGGGGAGATCTCGCCGTGCCCGAGGCGGACGAGCAGGGCGCGCGCCGCGCGGTTCATCTCGCCTCGGCGGGTGAAGCCGAGCGTCGCCTGCTCATGGCCGAGGAAGATGTTCATCGCGACCGAGAGGCCGTCGACGAGGTCGAGCTCCTGGTAGATCGTCGCGATGCCGAGCCGCAGGGCCGCGGTGGGCCCGGTCGGCTCCGCCGTCTCGGCGCCACGCCAGAGGATGTCGCCGGAGTCGGGCCGGTGGGCGCCCGACAGCACCTTCACGAGGGTCGACTTTCCGGCGCCGTTCTGGCCCAGCAGGCAGTGGACCTCGCCCTCGCGGACCTCCAGGTCGACTCCGTCGAGCGCCCGGACGCCGGGGAACTCCTTCACGATGCCGCGCATGACGAGCAGCTGCGGTTCGGGCATCGGCTCTCCTGTACCGGCGGGGGGACCGCCTATGTGGCCGAGAAGATGTGGTCGCTGATGAGCCGGGTCGCCCCAAGTACCCCGGCGGTGTCCCCGAGTTCGGAAAGCACGATCGGAAGGTTCCCCGTCGCCAGTGGCGGGGAGCGGCGGTAGACGACGCTGCGGATCTCGGCGAGCAGCACGTGCCCGAGGCCCGCGACGCCACCGCCGATGACGACCAGGCCGGGGTTGAAGAAGCTGATGAGCCCGGCGAGCACCTGCCCGACGCGCCGGCCGCCCTCGCGGACCATGCGCACGCCGACCGGGTCGCCGGCCGCCACCGCGTCCGCGACGTCGAGTGCGGTCAGTGCGCCGGCCTGCTCCAGGCGCTGCGCGAAGAACGCCGAGCGCCCCGACCGTGCCGCCGCGAGGGCGTCCCGCGCGAGCGCCGCACCGCTGAAGTACGCCTCCAGGCAGCCGGTGTTGCCGCACACGCACGTCGGCCCGTTGTCGTCGACCCGGATGTGCCCGATGTCGCCGGCACTGCCGGACATCCCGCGGTAGATCCGGCCGTCGACCACGATGCCGCAGCCGACGCCCGTGCCGATCTTGACCAGCAGGAAGTCCTCCGCCGACCGGGCCAGGCCGGCGTGCACCTCGCCCAGCGCCATGAGGTTCACGTCGTTGTCGACGAGTACGGGGCAGCCGAGCTTCTGGCTGATCACCTCACGCACCGGGAAGCGATCCCACCCGGGCATGATCGGTGGTACCACCGGCACGCCCTCACGGAAGCTCACCGGGCCGGGCACGCCGATCCCGGCGCCGTGGATCTCATCGATCAGCCCCTGGCCGCGCAGCTTGCCGACGAGGTCGAGGGCATGGTCGAGGACGACGTCGGGGCCCTCGCGCACGTTGCACGGCATGGACACATGGCCGAGGATCTCCAGCCCGCCGTCGGTGACCGCGACGTCGATGGAGGTGGCGCCGATGTCGATGCCGATCAGCCGCAGGTGGCGCGACAGCCGCACGATGTTCGACCGGCGTCCGCCCCGGGACGCCGCGAGGCCGGCCGGTTCGACGAGTCCGAGTTCGACGAGCCGGTCGAGCTCCACGGCGAGCTTGGAGCGGGAGAGGTGCACGACGTCGCCGAGCTCGGCCCGCGACCGCGCACCCTCGTCGCGCAGCAGGCGCAACAGGCGTGTCTGGTGCACGTTCTCCGGCCGCGCCGTCATCCGCATCTCGCCGTCCTCCCGGGGGGTACGGCGTGAACGTATCCGACTTTGTCGAGACCGGGGAGGCCTATGTCCTGATACGGCCAAACTTTCTCCTCTTAGAAGACAAAGCCGCTGTAGGTGACCGGAGGGGAGAGGAGTCACGCCTGGTGGACGGTGGTCGGCGCGCGCGTCGCCGTGACGTCTCAGGACGCGGAGAACACGCGGTCGCTGATGAGCCGGGTCGCTCCGATCACCCCGGCGGTGTCCCCGAGCTCGGAGAGGACGATCGGCAGGTTCCCGGTCGCGAGCGGCGCCGACCGCTGGTACACGACAGCGCGGATCTCCGCGAGCAGCGGGTGCCCGAGCCGGGCGACGCCGCCGGCGATGACGACCAGGCCGGGGTTGAAGAAGCTGATCACGCCGGCGAGCACCTGCCCGACCCGCCGGCCGCCCTCCCGGACCAGCCGGATGGCGGCGGCGTCACCGGCCGCCGCCGCGGCGGCCACATCGGCCGCGGTGAGCGCGGGGCCCTGGTCGAGCCGCTCGGCCAGGTACGGCGAACGGCCGGAGCGCGCCGCCGCCGTCGCGTCGCGGGCCAGGGCGGCGCCGCCGAAGTACGCCTCGAGACATCCGGTGTTGCCGCAGACGCAGAGCGGCCCGTCGTCGTCGACCCGGACGTGCCCGATGTCGCCCGCGCTGCCGGACGCCCCGCGGTAGATCTCGCCGTCGATGAGGATCCCGCATCCGACACCGGTCCCGAGCTTGACCAGCAGGACGTCGTGGACCGAGCGGGCCGACCCGGCGTGCAGTTCGCCGAGCGCCATGATGTTGACGTCGTTGTCGACCAGGCCGGGACAGCCCAGCTGCCGGCCGACCACCTCGCGGACCGGAAACCGGTCCCAGCCGGGCATCAGCGGCGGCACGATGGGCACTCCGTCGCGGAAGCCGACCGGGCCGGGCACGCCGATTCCGACGCCGTGGAGCTCGTCGAACAGGCCCTCGCCACGCAGCTTCTCCGCCATGGCGAGCGCTCGGCCGAGGACGACGTCGGGGCCCTCGCGCACGTCGCAGGGCGCGGAGACGTGGCCGAGGATCTCCAGCTCCGCGTTGGTCACCGCGACGTCGATCGAGGTCGCGCCGATGTCGATGCCGGCGAACCGCAACCGCGTCGAGAGCCGGACGACGCCTGAGCGCCGGCCGCCCCGCGACGCGGCCGGCGCCGCCCGCTCGACCAGCCCGCACCCGACGAGCCGGTCGAGTTCGACGAACAGCCGGGACCGGGAGAGGCCGACGACATCGCCCAGTTCGGCCCGCGGCCGCCCGCCCTTGTCCCGAAGCAGGCGCAGCAGCCGCGCCTGGTGCGCGTTCTCCGGCCGCCCGGTCATCGCGCCACACGCGTCAGTGCCGCATGCCTCCCGGCGGATCGCCGGGCATGGTCCCGTCCTTGTCGGTCACCATGAACACCCCGGCCATGCCCATGTCGGCATGGCTCTGCACGTGGCAGTGGTACATCCACATTCCCGTCCCGACGCGGTCGCCGGCGACGACCTGGAAGCCGAACGAGTCGCCCGGCCCGGTGGTCCTGGTGTCGATGATCCGGGTCGGGTCCGTCGGGCTCTCCAGCAGGCCGGTGCGGTTGTCGGCCCACCGGTGCCCGTGGACGTGGAACGTGTGGAAGAAGTCCCCGTGAGTGATCACGATGAACTCCACCCGCTCGCCGATCTTCGCGACGAACTGCGGCGTGTCGTCGCCCGTGCGGTTGTTGATGGTCATGTCGTTGAAGACGACGGTGAACTGCTTGTGCGGCCGTACGTCACCCTTGCGCCGGACGACCAGCGGCCCGTACAGCCCCGCCCGGATGCCGCCCGTGCCGTGGTCCGTGCCCACGGCGTGGTCGTGGTAGTGCCAGTAGCCGGCGCTGCCGTGCTCGACGACGCCGCTGGTGCGGCGGCCGGGCTTGTGGGTGCGCCAGACGTAGGTGCGGCTGCCGCCCGGCTCGACGACGCTGGCGTTCATCTTCGTGCCGTCACTGGCCGTGTCGTAGTCGACGCCGTGCACATGCAGGCTGGCGGCCACGTCGAGGTTGTTGACCATCGTGATCTCGAGGGTCTCGCCCTCGGTCATCTCGATGAGCGGGCCGGGGATCGTGGCCTTGCCGGGTTTCAGGCCGTAGCCCATCTGGCCGTTCGGCAGCTTCTCCGCGTACAGGGTCATACGGCGGATGGGGGTCGGCTTGTCGCCGGCCGCCGTCGCGGCGGACGCCTGGCCCGGTACGGCCAGCGGAGTGAGCGCGGCGGCCGTGGCGAAGGCGCGCCGGGAGAGCGCGCCTCGCGGCACGCCTCTGCCAACCTCGGTCATGGTTCCCCAATCGGGTGGCGGCGGGACTCGGACCTGCGGAAAAGGCTCATACCACTCAAAATCGGCCTTACCGTAACCGCGAGGCGGGACTTTTTCTAGTGAGATGACAAAGTCCGGCCATTTGCGGCGCTACTTCTTGACGCAGGAGCAAAAGAGCCGGAAGCTCCGCCCAGAGTTCGGATGCATCCGGACAAAGCTCCTCCGCGCCCCGAGTGTGCGGGGCACATCGCCGACCGTTCTGGAGTGCCGCATGTCACCACCAGTACCCGGTCGGCGCCCGCGTCCGCTGCCCGCCCGACCGAGCCCCGGGCGGCCGTGGTCGACCATCCGCGACGCCGCACGAAGGTGCCCGCATCGCAAGGCATGACCCCATGGCTCTTCCGCAAGGTGCCGTTGAAGCTCTCCGACTAAGGAGCAACGATGGGTCGAAGAGACCTTTTCCCCCCGCCCCGACCATCCACCTGGCGCCGCGTGCTGACCGTCGTGTCGAGCGGTGCGCTGATGCTGGGATTGGCCACGCTGCCCGCCGTTCAGGCGCAGGCGAAAGCCGGCGACGCGGCGGCGGCAGGCGGCGACTCGGTCCGCGTGCTGGTGTTCCACGGGCCGGCCGACAAGCAGGACGATCCGGTCGCGAGCGCGGCGGGCGCGGTGGAGAAGCTGGGGAAGAAGAACCACTTCTCCGTCGACGAGTTCGACGACCCGCGGGTGTTCAACGCCGCGACGCTGGCGCACTACCGCGCCGTGGTGTTCCTGTCGGCCGACGGCGTGACGCTGAGCGCCGACCAGCAGGCGGCGTTCCAGACCTACATCGAGCAGGGCAACGGCTTCGTCGGCGTCCATGACGCCGCTCGCGCGCAGGCCGACTCCTCCTGGTTCACCGAGCTGATCGGCACCCGGCCCGCGGACAGCCTGCCGAACGCCGAGAAGGTCACCGACGTCTCGGCGAGCGACGAGAACCCGCCGAACGAGACCAAGGACAAGCTCTTCGACGGCAAGAACGACACCAAGTGGCTGGCCCACGCGAAGTCGGGCTGGGTGCAGGCGAAGGCCGAGAAGCCGGTCGCGGTCGCCCACTACGCGTTGACCTCGGCGAACGACTACCCCGGACGTGACCCGAAGGACTGGACGCTCCAGGGCTCGCAGGACGGCAAGAGCTGGACCGACCTGGACAAGCGGAGCGGAGAGAGCTTCGACCAGCGGTTCCAGACCAAGGAGTACACCTTCAAGAACACCACGGAGTACGCCTACTACCGGCTGGACGTCACCGCGAACAGTGGTGAGCCGCTGACCCAGCTGGCGGAGCTGCGGCTGTTCGGCCCCACCACCGGGCCTCCTCCCGAGGACAAGGTCCAGCAGGCGACCGTGGACGTCACCGACCGTCAGCACCCGGCGAACAAGGGGCTGCCGCTCACCTGGAAGCGGTCGGACCAGTGGATGAACTGGAGCCCGAGCCCACAGGGCAAGGTGCAGACGATCGCACAGGTCGAGGAGAAGACCTACGACGCCGGCCCGAACGGCAACGGCGCGTTCCACCCGATCTCCTGGTGCCGGGACTACGACGGCGGCCGGTCCTTCTACACGGGCATGGGCCGTACCGCGGACAGCTACACGACGGACAAGAAGTTCCAGAAGCACCTGCTCGGCGCGATCGAGTGGACGACCGGCATGGTCCGCGGCGACTGCAAGGCGACCATCGCGTCGAACTACACGACCGAGCGGCTGACCGGGAAGAACAAGACGGGCGAGCTCGACCAGATCGGTGAGCCGCACGGCCTGACCGTCGCCCCGGACGGCAAGGTCTTCTACATCGGCAAGGCCGCCTGCCCGACCGGACCGATCGTCGACTGGAACGACCCCAAGGTCGGCCTCGGCTGCGGCACGATCCACCAGTGGGACCCGAAGACGAAGCAGGTCAAGCTGCTCACCACCCTGCCGGTGATGGGCAACCGCGGCAGCGGCGACGAGCTGGTCAAGAACGAAGAGGGCCTCGTCGGCATCACCCTCGACCCGAAGTTCCAGCAGAACGGATGGATCTACGTCTACTGGATGCCGCACGAGTCGATCGACCGCGACAAGCAGCTCGGCCAGCGGACGATCTCGCGTTTCACCTACGACGGCACGACCCAGTCGATCGACCAGGCGACGCGCAAGGACCTGCTGCACTGGACCGCGCAGATCCACAGCTGCTGTCACGCGGGCGGCGGCATGGCCTTCGACAAGCAGGGCAACCTGTACGTCGGCTCCGGCGACAACAACTCCTCCGGCGGCGCCGGGCCGGGCTACTCCGGCAACAACTGGACCCAGGACTACAAGGGCGTCTCGTTCCAGGACGCCCGCCGCACCGCCGGCAACACCAACGACCTGAACGGCAAGATCATCCGGATCCACCCGGAGCCGGACGGCACGTACACGGTCCCCAAGGGCAACCTGTTCAAGCCGGGCACCCCGCAGACCCGCCCGGAGATCTACGTCATGGGCGTCCGCAACATCGCCCGGATCGCCTGGGACAAGCAGAACAACTGGCTGACCGCCGGATGGGTCGGACCGGACGCGGGAGTCCCGGACCCGACCTGGGGCCCGGCCAAGTACGAGACCGCGACCATCATCGACTCCCCGGGCAACCAGGGCTGGCCGTACTGCATGGGCGACCGGCAGCCCTACCGTGACCGCAGCAACGTCGACGCCAGTCAGCCGGCCGGCTGGTACGACTGTGCCCACCTGAAGAACCAGTCGCCGCGCAACACCGGCCGGACCGACATTCCGGCGGCGCGCGACAACATGATCTGGTACTCGCCGCAGGGCGGTGGCCCGGTCTACCCGCAGCGCACCGACGGCAGCGGCCTCCCGACGTACAAGCTGGGCGATGAGACCTTCACCGAGCCGTACCTCAAGGGCGGCGGTCAGGCCATCATGGACGGCCCGACCTACCACCGTGCCGAGGTCAACACCAACAGCGGCGTGGCCTGGCCGGCGTACTGGGAGAACAAGTGGTTCATCGGCGACGAGTCCAACGCGCAGAACCGCGTCGCCGTCACCGTCGACCCGAAGACCGTCGCCAAGCACGGCGCGCCGGCCTTCGCCGAGGACCTGCGCAGCATCATCCAGCCCGGTGGCGGCGACACCCAGCTCCAGTCCTGGATGGACGCCAAGTTCGGTCCGGACGGTGCGCTCTACATGCTCGACTACGCGGGCGGCTTCTTCAGCCTCGACCCGAACCAGAAGCTGATCCGCATCACCTACCACGGTGGGGCGGCGACGCCGAACCCGAGCGAGGCCACGACGCGTGCGGTTCAGCAGAGCACGCCGAACACGGTCGCGTTCTCCAGCAGGAAGGCCGGCGGTGTGTCGTGGACCTGGGACTTCGGTGACGGCAGCAAGGTTTCCCACGCGGCCGACCCCACCCACACGTACCTCAGCTTCGGCACCTACCACGCCACCCTGAAGGTCACCTATGCGAACGGCGAGGTGACCACCGGAAAGATCAACGTGAAGGTCGGCTGCTCCGCGCCCGACGCACGGAAGACGGTCCGGCTGCTGGACACCGACACGGGCGTGGCCAACCGCGCCGTCGGGGGCGGCTGCACGATCAACGACATGATCGACGACGAGCGGACCTGGCCGAACCACGCCCAGTTCGTCAGCTACCTCGACAACCTGGTGAACCAGTTCCAGCGGGAAGGAGTCCTCACCGTCGCCGAGGCGCAGACGCTGAAGAAGGCGGGCGCCCAGTCGCCGATCGGCAAGACGAACGGGTACGAGCCCATCTTCGACGGGACGGCGCAGTCCCTCGGCGGCTGGTCCCAATCCCCGTCCGGCCGGTTCAACCTGCAAAGCGACGGCACGATCCGCAGCTCCGGCGGCATGGGCCTGCTGTGGTACTCCAAGAAGGCCTACGCCGACTTCTCCGTGCGACTGCAGTTCCGTGACGTCGCACCCGACGGGTACCGCGCCAACACCGGGGTGTTCGTACGGTTCCCCGACCTCCGGACTCCGCTCGAACAGCGGCCGCCCGGATGCGGGACCGTCGGCTCGGCCCGTTCGTCCACCACGTGGGTCGCGGTCTACTGCGGCCAGGAGATCCAGATCTACGACGGAGACACGGGAGAGCCGCAGAAGACCGGTTCGGTCTACAACTTCAAGGCCAACGACCTGAGCCAGGCGCGGGTGACTCCGAAGGGCAAGTGGAACGACTACGAGGTCCGCGTGGTCGGCCAGCACTACACGATCATTCGCAACGGTGTGGTGATCAACGAGTTCGACAACACCCCGGGCAAGAAGTCGACGCGCGACGGTGATCCGCCCACGGACCTGCGCCAGTTCATCAGCGGGTTCGTCGGGCTGCAGAACCACAGCGACAACGACCTGGCCGAGTTCCGCAACATCCGGGTGCGGCAGCTCTAGTGGCCGGCCGGTGCCGGGAGGCGGGCATCGCCCCGCGTCCCGGCGCCGCTCCGGCGGCCCACCTCGCTGATTGTGAGAGGCAGAGCGACAGATGAGACCCAGACCCCTTCCCACCCTGCCGGCCCGGCGGAGAACGCCCCGCGCCCTGGCCGCGGTGGCCGTGGCGATACTGAGCGCGATGATCTCGGCCCTGTGGCTGGCGCCGAGTGCGGCGGCGGGCGCGTACGACCACAAGCTCCACGCCGCGGCGGACCAGGTGCTCACCTGGACCGCCGACGACAGCATGACCGCCTACAAGTCCGCGCCGTCCACGGCGACCGCCGGCCCCGTGACGATCGTCTTCGACAACAGCGCGGCCAGCGGCAACACCACCGGGATGACGCACACCCTGACCTTCGACACCGCCACCGCCGGCTACAACCACGACGTCAACCTCAACATCATCTCCAGCCCGTACGACGCCAACGGCGGCCATCACGAGGTCCAGGCGAACCTCACTCCCGGCAAGTACCGCTACTACTGCGCCATGCCGGGCCACCAGATGAGCGGCGAGCTCGTGGTCACCGCCGGCGGTGGCACCGACACGACGCCGCCGCAGGTGTCGGCGTCGGTGTCGGGGGACAAGGACGCGGACGGGAACTATGTGGGGTCGGCCACGGTGACGGTGTCGGCGAGTGACACCGAGTCCGGGGTGGCGACGGTGGAGTACGCGCTGGACGGTGCGCCGTACGCCGCGTACTCGGCTCCGGTCTCGGTGAGCGACGCCGGTGCGCACACGGTGAAGTACCGGGCGACGGACAAGGCGGGCAACACCTCGCCGGAGGGTTCGGTGTCGTTCACCGTGGCTCCGCCGCCGAGCGGCGACACCACCCCGCCCCAGGTGTCGGCGACCGTGTCGGGAGACAAGAACGCGGACGGTACCTACGCGGGCTCGGCCACCGTCACGGTCGTGGCGAGTGACACCGAGTCCGGGGTGGCGATGGTGGAGTACGCGCTCGACGGCCAGCCGTTCACCGCCTACGCGAACCCGGTGGTGGTCGACCAGCCGGGCGCGCACACGGTCCAGTTCCGCGCGACGGACAAGGCGGGGAACACCTCGTCCGCGGGCTCGGTGTCGTTCACGGTGGCGACACCTCCGGGGAAGGACACGACGCCCCCGGAGGTGTCGGCGTCGGTGTCGGGGGACAAGGACGCGGACGGGAACTATGTGGGGTCGGCCACGGTGACGGTGTCGGCGAGTGACACCGAGTCCGGGGTGGCGACGGTGGAGTACGCGCTGGACGGTGCGCCGTACGCCGCGTACTCGGCTCCGGTCTCGGTGAACGAGGCCGGTGCGCACACGGTGAAGTACCGGGCGACGGACAAGGCGGGCAACACCTCGCCGGAGGGTTCGGTGTCGTTCACCGTGGCCGCGCCGCCGAGCGGCGACACCACCCCACCGCAGGTCTCGGTGCAGGCCACCGGTGACCAGGACTGGGCCTGGAACTACGTCGGCTCGGCCACGGTGACGATCTCGGCGAGCGACGACGACTCCGGGGTGGCCACGGTGGAGTACGCGCTCGACGGCCAGCCGTTCACGGCGTACACCAAGCCGTTCGCGGTCGGCCAGCCCGGCGCGCACACGGTGCGGTTCCGCGCCACGGACAAGGCAGGAAACACCTCCGACGTCGGCACGGCGAAGTTCCGGGTCGTCAAGAGCGGTTCGTAGTACCGAACAGAAGGAGCGATTGCCCATGTGTGGTAACGAGCGCGTGACGTTCGACCGGCGGAGGTTCCTCAGGGGAGTGGCCGCCACCGCGGCGGGCGTCACCGCGATCGGAGCGGTGGGCGGCCTCGCGCCGAGCGCCTTCGCCGACACGGCCGGTTCCCGAGGTCATGGCAGGCACATCCCGAACGACAAGATCGGTCTTCAGCTCTACTCCGTACGCGACGCGTTCATGGCCCAGCCGGAGGCCGTCCTGCGCGCCCTGTCCAGAGCCGGCTACCGCAAGGTCGAGTTCGCCGGGCTGCCGGGCGGCACCGACCCGGCCCACGCCCCGGCGATCCGCGCGATGCTCGACAAGTACCACCTGGTGGCGATCTCCAGCCACCACAGCTACAGCGAGTTCACCGACGAGAACCGGCTGAAGCAGCTCATCGAGATGGCGCGGATCCTCGGCCAGAAGTACATCGTGTGCCCGGGCGGCGTGCCCGACACCGCCGATGGCTTCGCCCAGGCCGGCCCCGCCTTCAACCGGGCGGGGGAGAAGATCCGCGCCGCCGGGATGAAGCTCGGCTACCACAACCACACCGGCGAGTTCCAGGGCCACGGCCCGGACGGCCGGACGTTCTACCAGATCCTGCTCGACAGCTCCGACCCCCATCTGCTCCACATGGAGCTCGACATGGGCTGGTCGAGCGCCGCCGGCCTCAGCGCCCAGGACAACCTCGACCTCATGGCCGCGAACAAGGGACGGATGCTCCTGGCCCACGTCAAGGATCTGCACCCGGACGGCAGCCTCGCCGACCTCGGCACGGGCATCGTCGACTACAAGACGATCCTGAGCGGGGCGACCCGGCTCGGCATGCGGGAGTTCATCATCGAGAACGACGACCAGAGCAACCCACTGACCGACTCCCGGGCAGCGCACATGCACGACTACCTGGCCACGCTCAAGCTCTGACCCCGCGTCATCCCAGCGGAGCACGTCCCGCCGGTCCGGCCGTAGGCGAGATCGCGCGGGACCGCTCCGCCGGGTGGTGCGGGTGCACGGCACGCGGGGGTCTCCCGGCTCACCGCGCCACACGCCCGCCTCGGTGTCTTCGACCTCCCCGCGGTGGCCCACCGTGATCGTTAAGGTGGCCTGGAAGGTCCGCTTGGAGTAGATGGCCCGGTGTCTAGGGAGATGTGGTGGAGTCGCTCACGCCGGG
Organism: Actinoallomurus iriomotensis; assembly: GCF_030269445.1. GTDB lineage: Bacteria > Actinomycetota > Actinomycetes > Streptosporangiales > Streptosporangiaceae > Actinoallomurus > Actinoallomurus iriomotensis. The sequence goes on along the minus strand of NZ_BSTJ01000004.1, from coordinate 442,620 downwards.
GGATCCTGCGCGGATCGGGCCGTACGAGCTGCTGGGCCGTCTGGGGGCCGGCGGAATGGGGCGGGTCTATCTCGGTCGCACCGGCGACGGGAGGCAGGCGGCGATCAAGGTCGTCCGGCCGGAGCTGGCCGAGGAGCGAGACTTCCGCCGCCGGTTCGCCCGGGAGATCGAGGCGGCCCGTGCGGTCGACGGCCGTTACACCGCGGCGGTCCTCGACGCGGATCCGGACGCCGAGTCACCCTGGCTCGCCACCGCCTACATCCCCGGTCCGTCGTTGGTCGATCACGTCATCGACCGCGGGCCGATGGGCGAGGAGGACCTGCGGCGGCTGGCCGCGGGCCTGGCGTACGCGCTCGGCGCGATCCACGCCGCCGGGCTGGTCCACCGGGACCTGAAGCCCTCGAACATCCTGCTGGCCGATGGCGGCCCGCGGGTCATCGACTTCGGCATCGCGCGGGCGGCAGAGGCCAGCGCGCTGACCCGAACCGGGGTGACGATCGGATCACCGGGCTACATGTCACCGGAGCAGATCAACGGCGAGGCGGTGGAGACGCCGAGCGACGTCTTCTCCGTCGGGGCGGTGCTGGCGTACGCGGCGACCGGCCGGTCCCCGTTCGGGGCCGGCGCGACTCCGGTGCTGCTGTACCGCATCGTCCACAACGCCCCCGACCTGACCGGAGTGCCGGCCTCCCTGCTGCCGCTGGTCGCCGCGTGCCTGGACAAGCGGCCTGCGGCCCGGCCGACCGTTCCCCAGCTCCTGGCCACGGTCACGCCCCCCGCCATGGTCGCCCCGACCGCCGTCGCGCACACGGTCGCCTGCACGAGGACCGCGACCCTCCCCGTCGCGGGGGCGCACAATCGCCGCCGCGTCCTCGCCGTCGGCGGCGCGGCCGCCGTCGCCGTGGCCGCTGCGATCTACGCCCCCTCGCTGCTGACCGATTCGAAGGCGAAGAGCGCGAAGTCGGCCGGTGCACGCCCAGTCAATCCGCCGAAGACGCTGTGGCACGCGCCCACCATCAACGAGAGTGCCGTCACGACGAACGCGGTCCTGACCATCCAGGGTTCGGAACACAATGTGCTGGCCGCGCTGGACCCGGTGACCGGGGTCCAGCGCTGGTCCTGGACGGGCCCCACCGTGGGGATCATCTCCTCCATCGGCGCACTCCCGGCCACGGTGTACGCCTGCGGAGTCCAGTTGTTCGCGATCGATCCGAGCGACGGCCGGCAGCTCTGGTCGGCCAAGGTGGTCCTTGACGAGTTCGCCGTGTCCGACCGGGCGCTGGTCGCCTGGCTCGGGGGAGAGGCGCGCCTCACGCCGACGCTTTCCTGCCTGGATCCGGCCAGCGGTATGAAACGGTGGACCCGTCGCGCCCCCGCGACCGCTTACACCGGCGCGCTGAGCATGTCCTCCACCGTGGTGGCCTTCTGCGACAGCATCGACTCCCGCCGCGTCAGACCCGAGCGGGTGTACGCCCTCGATGTCACCACCGGCGAGGAACGATGGCGGTTCACGGCCGGCCGCCTGCTCGGCCGGCCGATCGCCACCGCCGACACCGTGTACGTCGGCGGCGGTGACGGCACACCTCTGTACGCCCTCGATGCCATGACCGGCGCCGTCCGCTGGAAGTCCGCGGTCGGGCAGGGCACCGCCGCTCCCACGGTCGACCAGGCGACCCTCTACGTCATCGACGGAAGCCACAACGTACTGCGGGCCCTGGACACTGCCACCGGAGCCCAGCGCTGGAAGTTCGAGGGGAGGGACTTTCGCGGCGTGTGGGGACCCGTCAACGGCGTCGTCTACCTCAACGGCTTCTACGACGACATGATCTACGCTCTGGAGGCGCGGACCGGGCGTCTGCTGTGGAGCTACCGCGCCGCCGGGGCCGAGCAGGTCGCCGTCACCGGCGACGTGGTCACCGTCGTGTGCGGCGGCGACCCGGACGCCCGAACGGTGTACGGGATACGTCCCCGCTGACCGTCACCGATCCCCTCCCGGTCGCCACCGTGGCCCCGGCTCTTACCGTGCGAGCCCGGTGAGCGACCGGACCAGATCCGTGGCGGCTCGCCGGGCGCGGCGATCCTCCTCCGTCGAAGACCGCCGCTTCCAGTCGCCCGTGTACGCGCTGACCTCCAGCGTGACGTTGCGGACCCGCAGCCGGATGCGGCCGGCACCCACGGACGCCGGTGCCTGGAGGGCCTCATCGCCCAGCGCGACCGGAGACCACTCCGGACCGGAGTTCTCACGGGTCACGGCGAAGTCGCTGGTCGCGAACGTGGTCGCGTCCTCGTGAGGAATCGGGTGATGGAATTCGGTGTACACGGCCAGCAGGTCGGCGTCCGCCTCCCGCCCACGCGGGGTGAACAGGTCACAACTCCAGACATCGATGTACTCGGCGCGTTCGGCATCGCCCTTGTCCTGCTTGCACTCCGACCCGTCGTACTCGTCGAACCGCAACGCCTTGCGCAGAGCCGGGCTGAACAGCGTGCGGGGGTCCGGAACCGATCGGATCTCGCCCGGCCGGAATGTCGGAGACGGCGACGGGGCGATCGGCGCGGATGAGCCGATGGACGTCCGGCTCGGCGACACCTCCCCGCCGGAGCCGGTGGTCGCGCACCCTGCGGTCACGATCGCCACTGCCCCGGCAAGGACGATGCGGAAACGCCCGCGCGTCATGCGTCTTCCCTCCCCGACGGGCCGGCGCCCCAGTGGCGTTTGTCCGAACGTCGTTCGCCATCGGGGATCATAGAGCGTCCGGGCCTCCGCCGGCGGTCGGTCCGAGTGCCCGTCCGGCGCGGGCCGGCTCAGCGGAGTGTTCGGCGGCCCGCAGATTCCGCACGCTTGGAACGGCGGTTCCCGGGCCCTGAAGCGTGCAATTTTCGCGTAACACACCATTGACATCCCTGAAATCGGGGCTACTGTATCACCTCAACGATCACGTGAACGTTAATGTAAGGACGCGCGATGCCAGAGAAACGGTTCTCCCGCAGGTGGACGAAGGCCGCGGTTCCCGCTGCCGCGGCCCTACTCGTGCTGGCGAACGCATCCGCGGCCATGGCCGCCGGGGCGGGTAAGGACAACGGCCGGGCGCGATCCATCGACGTCAGGGTGGGCAGCTACAACGTCTGCGGCCACGGCTGTCTGCCGACCAAGGAGGATTGCGAGCGGGTCATCGGCCGTGACTGCGCGACCAAGCTCAAGCCCTGGGCCGACGGCCGGGCGGCTGCGGTGGCCGAGGACATCGACGCGGCCGGGCTGGGGGTCGTCGCGACCCAGGAGATCGGCAACAACCCGACGCCGACGCAGGCCGGCGTCGACGTCGAGTCCTACCGCGCCCCGCTGACCGCGGCGCTCGCGAAGCACGGGTACGCCGAGGCGCCCGCCGACTACGCGAACGCCCGCCACCCCTGGTACGGCTACCCGCTCAAGTCCGGCGCCGGCCGGTTCACCTACTACGACGCCTCGCGCTACTCCCACCTCGACGAGCACGGACGCGCGCTGCCCCACGACCTGTTCTGGCTGCCCGACTCGACCGAGATCTACGGCAAGACCATGACCTGGAACGTCCTGCGTGAGCGGGCGAGCGGCGTCCGCTTCGTCGTGGTCGACATGCACCTGGAGTACCGCAAGAACGGCGCGACCGATCCCAACGGCTGGACCAAGAACTGGGACCAGGTCCGGTACGGCGACGCGCGGAGGACCGCCGAGGAGCTCACCCTCCACAACCCCCAGACCAGGGACCTGCCGATCGTGTTCGCCGGGGACATGAACTCCGGTTCGACCGCGGACGGCGCGAGCGCGGTCGACGCCTTCTCCGACGTCGGCTTCGTCGACGCGCACGCCGTCGCCGCCCGCCGCGTCGGCGACGAGTACGCCTCCTTCAACGGCGGGAAGATCCCGCTTCCCGCCGGGGAGAAGATCGACCACATCTTCGTCCGGAAGGGCACCCCGGTCCGCGACTGGGTGCTGGTTCCGCAGACGACCGAGACGTCCGGAGCGCCGGCGGAGCTGCTCCGTTCCGACCACAACCTCTCCTACGCGAACCTCCGCCTGAAAGGAACGTCCCGTTGACGACCACGCCGCACGTCGATCCGCGTCTGCTCGACCCGAAGCTGGCCAAGTTCAACCCACTGCGCCGGATCCTCGTGCACGACGACTTCAACGACGGCACCCACGGGTGGGTCGAGCTGATCGGCAACCACGATGAGCACGGTGACCTCGACACCGTCGATGAGCACATGTCCGACTTCCGCCCACCGCAGCTCAGCTCCTGCAGCTTCTTCGACGTCGGCACCCACGGCGCCATGTCGGGCACGTACGCGCTGAAGGTCGCCACCCGCCCCGTCGCCGGGCACACCGGCGTCGCGATCCGCCGGCTCACCATGTCGGGCCGCGGCCGGGTCCAGTTCGAGACGTACCTGGCGTACAAGGCCGAGGCGGCCTCGGCCGAGAACGGCGCCGCGACCGCGGCCGGCGGCGGACGGTGGGACGCGAACAACCACCCGTCGGAACAGCAGTTCGGCGCGTTCACCGTCGCGACCGACATCTGCGACGGCGTCCGGTACCACACCGTGGCGCGGTACCTGAACACCGACCTGGATCATCAGGTGCGGCACCAGTGGGTGTATCCCACCGTCCCCGAGCCGACGCCGCGCGAGCACTTCGAAGGCAAGGTCAAGCTGCCGCGGACGGCGGACTTCACCGCTCCGAACCCGGAGGACTGGAAGCCGTTCGGCGAGCCGCAGGAGATGTGCTTCAACGAGGTCCCCACCAAGGTCAACTGGCACTACCTGCGCTGGGTGATCGACACCAGCACCCGTAAGAACGTCGAGCTCCAGCTCAACGACGTCGTCCACGACATGTCCGACGTCCCGGTCCCGCCGTACGACGAGCACTACGGGTCGCTGCAGAACCTGCTCAACTTCTACGTCTCCGTCCGCACGCACACCGATGTCCGGAACTTCCTGTACCTCGACTCGGTACTGATCTCGGTGGACTGGTGAGAAAGGCCCCGATGAACATGCGACAGTCACTCACCGCCGTCATCGAGCGCAACACGACGCTGACCGGCGAGTTCACCACCGAGCCCTACGAGGCCGCCTGGGCCGGTGAGGCCCGCTGGTTCGTCCGCGTACTCGACGCCGCCGGGCGTCGCCCCCGCCTCGTCGCGCGCACGCAGATCTCGCCGGACGGCCTGCACTGGTGCGACCTGGACGAGACCGACCAGAGCATCTCGCCCGCCGACGGCCCCGTGCACAGCTGGCCGGCGACCGGGTTCGGCGGCTGGCTCAGGCTGCGCGGCACCGTCGTCGACGAGGCGGCCGACCCCGCGCCGGACGAGTCCGCGCGGCTCAAGGTCCTCATCTACCTGGCGCTGAAGGCATGACCGGGGCGGCGGCATGAGGACGACAGGCAGGCCGGGCGCCGGCGGCACGCACATGGGGCGACGGGACTTCCTCGCCATGGCCGGGCTCGGATCCGCGAGCGTGCTCGTGTCCGGCTGCGGATTCGGAGGCGGTGGCGGCGGCGCTCCCAAGGGTGCGCTGCGCGCCGCGTTCGGCCAGCCGGTCACCGACCTGGATCCGTACAACGCCGCGACGGCGGTCGACGAGGCGTCGCTGATCGTCAAGCGCCTGGTGTTCGACACGCTCGTGCGGCGCCAGGGCGACCGGCTGGTCCCGGGGCTGGCGAGCGGCTGGGAGCGGACGAACGACACGACCTGGGTGTTCACGCTGCGGCGCGGCGCCCGGTTCCACGACGGGACGCCCGTCACCGCGGCCGACGTCGCGGCCTGCCTGAAGCGGACGCGGGCGGTCGCCTCCGCGCAGACGCCGTTGTGGGCGTCGGTCACCAAGGCCGAGGCACGGGACGACCACACGGTGGTCTTCACCACCGACGGCCCGCTCGGTTCGCTTCCGGTCAACCTCACCCTGCTCTTCGTCGTCCCGGCCGCCCGGGTCGCCGATCCGGAGCAGAAGCGCCGTCCGATCGGGTCGGGGCCGTTCCGCGTCACCGGGTTCACGCCGTCGACCTCGGTGGAGCTGGCGCGCTTCGACGACTACTGGGGCGGCCGGTCCGACCTGCCCGGGATCTCGATGCCGTACATCGCCGAGACCTCATCGGCGATCACCGCCCTGCGCACCGGGGACATCGACCTGCTGTGGCCGATCCCACCGGACCAGCTGCCGGAGGTCACCGGGGTGAAGGGCGTCACCGTCGAGCCCGTCCCCTCGTGGACGTACTACCTCAACTGGTTCAACTGCTCGCGCGCGCCGTTCACCGACGCCAACGTGCGGCGGGCCATGTGCCAGGCCGTCAACCTGCCGCAGATCGTGGACCGGCTGTTCGGCCGCGGCGGACAGCAGATGCGCGCGCCGATCCCGGCGACGGTCGCCGGGTACGCCGCGCAGGAGCCCTGGACCTACGACCCGGCCGCCGCGAAGCGCCTGCTCGCCGCGGCCGGGCTCGGTCGTGGTTTCACCACCTCGATGATGTGGTTCGACGCCACCGGCCCGCTCTCCCGCGAGCTCGCCGAGGCGATGATCTCCTCGTGGGCCGACATCGGGGTCACGGTCCGCCCGCAGAGCATCGAGAAGGCGCAGTGGCTCGAACGCCTGAACAGCCTCGACTGGGACATGAACCTCCAGACGAACACGGTGACCACGGGTGACGCCGCGTTCACCGTCGGCCGCCTGTACACCTCCAAGGCCCACCGGATGGGCTACAAGAACCCGGCCCTCGACCAGCTCCTGGCGCGCGCCGCGGCGGCACCGTCCGGCTCGGAGCGCGACGGCCTCTACGGTGAGGCGTGCAAGATCATCTGGTCCGACGCCGTCGGACTGTTCCCGCTCACCCTCGTCACCGGGTATGGGCGTTCGAGCCGGCTCACCGGCTTCACGCCTGCTCCGAACAACCAGCCCGACCTCGCGGCGGTGAGGCGCCGATGACACCGTGCCGGAGGATCCGATGAGCCCACGACGCCGTACGACGCTGCGTGACATCGCCGAGTCGCTCGACCTGTCGGTCAACACCGTCTCGCGGGCGCTCGCCGACAAGGACGCGGTCGGCGTGGAGACGCGCAGACGCGTCAAGGCCGAGGCCGAACGCCTCGGTTACGTGCCCAACACGATGGCCCGCTCGCTCGTCCTGCAGAACGCGATGACCCTCGGGCTGGTCATCACGAACCCGTCCAACCCGTTCTACGCCCGCCTCATCTCCGCGATCGAGGAGCGCGGGCGCACCCGCGGCTACTCGCTCATGCTGATGGTCACCGAGGACTCGGTCGACAACGAGCGCCGCGCCGCGGAGGAGCTGATGCGGTGGGGCGTCGACGGAGTGCTGGCCATCCCGGTCCAGCACGGCGCCGAGCACTGGGAACGCCTGCGCAAGTCCGGCGTCCCCCTCGTCCTGCTCAACCGTGACCTGCCCGGCCTCGACGTCGACCTGGTCGGCGTCGACTACTACGCCGGCGCCCGCGCGGCGACCGAGCACGCGCTGAGCACCGGCGCCACCGAGCTGTACCTGGTCGAAGAGGACCTGGACATCTCGCCGGTCGCCGAGCGTATCCGCGGGTTCCGCGACACGCTCGCCGCCCACGGGCTCGGCGCCCCCGACGACGCGGTCGTCCGCGTGGACTCACCGGAGGACGTCTCCGTGTCGATACCGTTCGACCCCGGCCCCGCGTACGGGCTCGGCGCCGACCTCGCCCGGAGGGCCGGACCCGGCGCGGTCGTGCTCGCCGGCAACGACTACCACGCCCTGGGTCTGTGCCGCGCCTTCTCCGAACAGGGCCTGCGGGTGGGCGTGGACGTCGGCGTCATCGGGCACGGCGACCATCCCTTCTCGGCCTACCTCGACCCGGCGCTGACCACGGTGCGGCTGCCCGCGCCCGAGGTGGGGCGGGCCGGCATCGACCGGCTGCTCGAACACGTCGAGACCGCCGCGGGATCCGGTGGACCCGACGGCGCCGTGACCGGCCCGACGCACACGCTGCTGCCTCCCGAGCTCGTCGTGCGCGCATCCGTGCCCGGGACCGCCGGAGGTGAGCACTGATGGGAGCGTTCGTCGCGAAGCGGCTCGGACAGGCCGTGATCGTGGCCTGGGGAGCATTGACGCTGGTCTTCATCATCGTCCGTGTCGTGCCCGGAGACCCCGCGAAGCTCATCCTCGGCCCGGACGCCTCGGCCGACCAGCTCAAGCACGTACGGTCGGACTTCGGCCTCGACCATCCGCTGTGGCGGCAGTACCTGGAGCATCTCGGGGGAGTCCTGCACGGCGACCTCGGCGACTCGTGGCGCCTCGGCGGTTCAGCGCTCGGCGACACGCTCGAACGCTTCCCCGCCACTCTCACGCTGTCGCTGGTCGCGCTCGTGCTGACCATCCTGCTCGGCTTCCCGCTCGGGATGCTGTGCGCACGCCGGCCCGGCAAGGTGCTGGACCTGCTGGTGTCCACCGGGTCGCTGGTCGGGCAGGCCGTTCCGTCGTTCTGGCTCGGCATCGTCCTGATCCTGCTGTTCGCCCGCGAGCTGGGATGGCTGCCCGCGACCGCGGACGGGTCGTTGGCCGGGGTCCTGCTGCCGGCCTTCACCCTCGCGCTGCCGTTCATCGGCTGGCTCGCCCGCCTGGTGCGCAACGGCGCGCTGGAGGAGGGCGCGAAGGACTACGTGCGTACGGCCCGCGCCAAGGGCGTGCCGGAGGGCCTGGTCCAGTACGTGCACGTGGGCCGGAACATCGCGGTCCCGGTCGTCACCGTGCTCGGCCTCCTGATGGGCAACTTCATCGCCAACGCGGTCATCATCGAGGTCGTCTTCTCCTGGCCCGGCATCGGGTCGCTGATGGTGGACGCGATCACGAACCGCGACTACGCCGTCGTCGAGGCCGCGGTCCTCACGATGACGGTGTCCTACATCGCCCTGAACCTGCTCGTGGACGTCGTCTACTTCGCCCTCGACCCGCGCCTCACCCCGGAGAACGCATGACAGCCATTACCGTGCCGGCTGAAGGAGCCGCAGCACGCGCCAAGACCGGCGGTCGGCGCGTCCCTGTACGCGTGTGGGTGGGCGCCGGGGTGCTGGCGTTGTTCGTCCTCGCCGCGCTCGTCGGCCCGCTGCTGTGGCCGTACGATCCGGTGGCGACGCATCTGGCCGACCGGCTCCTCGCGCCCGGCGGCCGTACCGCCACGGGATCGATCGCCTGGCTCGGCACCGACCAGGTGGGCCGCGACCTGTTCGCCAACCTGCTCGCGGGGGCCCGGATCACGCTTCTCGTCGCCGGCGCGACCGTCGTCGTCGGTGGCGCCGTGGGTCTCGTCGTCGGCCTGGTCTCCGGCTACTTCGGCGGCCCGCTGGACACCGTCCTCTCGCGCGTCGGCGACGTGCAACTCGCCTTCCCCTCGATCCTGCTCGCGATCCTGCTCGCCGGAGTCCTCGGCCCGAGCATCACCAACATCGTCATCACCCTGGCGATCACCCGCTGGGTCATCTTCGCCCGCATCGTCCGCGCGTCGGCCATGTCGACGCGACGGCTGGAGTACGTCGACTCCGCCCGCGTCCTCGGCTGCGGGCACCTCCGCATCCTCGTCCGGCACGTGCTGCCGTCCTGCTGGCAGCCGCTGCTCGTCGCGGCGACGGTCCAGGTCGGCCTGGTGATGGTCGCCGAGGCGTCGCTGAGCTTCCTCGGTCTCGGCGTACCGGTCGACACGGCCTCCTGGGGCGCGACGGTCTCGATCGGGCGGGACTACCTGGGGTCGGCGTGGTGGATCTCCACGGTGCCGGCCGCCGCCCTCGCGCTCGTCGTCACCGCGGTCGGCGTGGTCGGCGACGGATTCCGTGACCTGTCCGACCCCCGGTCCCAGATCTGAATGAGAGGAGCGACCGATGTCTTCCACCGTTGAGGAGGTCGCCGGGGCCACCGAGGCGACCCCGGTCGCGCGGCTGCGCGGAGTCCACATCGGCTTCGGCGCCCCGGGGAGGGAACGCCCGGTCGTCCGGGGCGTCGAACTCGACCTCGTACCGGGCCGGGTCACCGCCCTGGTCGGGGAGTCCGGCAGCGGAAAGTCCCTGACGACACTCGCCCTCATGGGCCTGCTGCCCGGCGGCGCGCGTGTCAGCGCCGGGTCGGTCGAGATCGACGGGCAGGACACGGCCGGTTTCACCGACGCGCAGTGGCGCCGCCTGCGCGGGCCGAAGATCGCGATGGTCTTCCAGGACCCGATGGCCGCCCTGAACCCGTCGTTCACGGTCGGGTGGCAGGTGGCCGAGACGTTCCGGCGTCACCAGGGCGTCTCGCACCGGACCGCGAGGGCCCGGACGATCGAGCTCATGCGGACCGTCGGGATTCCCGACGCCGAGCACAAGTACCACTCCTACCCGCACGAGTTCTCCGGAGGGATGCGCCAGCGCGCGATGATCGCCATGGCGCTGGCCCTCGAACCGGAGGTGCTGCTCGCCGACGAACCCACCACGGCCCTCGACGTGACGGTGCAGGCGCAGATCCTGCGCCTGCTCACGACCCGGCAGGCCGAGGCGCGGATGGCGATGCTGCTCGTCTCGCACGATCTGGGAGTGGTGGCCCGCGTCGCGCAGCACGTGGCGGTGATGTACGCCGGGCGGATCGTCGAGGCCGGCACCCTCGACGAGGTCTACACCACCCCGGCGCATCCCTATACGCGCGGGCTGCTCGACGCGATGCCCGACCCCGGCCGCCCCGGCCGGCTCGTCCCCATCGAGGGTCAACCGCCGGCTCCCGGCCACCTGCCGGCGGGTTGCGCCTTCGCGCCACGCTGCCGCTTCGCCACCGAGGTGTGCCGGACCGACGACCCGGCGACGCTTCCCGTACCCGGCCGTGGCACCTCCACCGGCCACGTCGCAGCATGTCACCACAGTGCCCGGATTCTCGGCACGGAGCCGGAGGCGCGTTCGTGAACACCGCACAGGCAAGCGTTCCCGAGGCCGGCACCGCACTGCTGCGGATCCGCGGCCTGCGTGCCGGATACGCCACCCGCGGCCGGTCCGGGTTCGGCCGGCGCCGCGTCGACGCGGTCGCCGGCGTCGACCTGACGGTCCATGCGGGCCAGACCCTCTGCGTGGTGGGCGAGTCCGGCTGCGGCAAGTCGACTCTGGCCCGGTCGGTCGTGGGCCTGCTGGACCCGTTCGCCGGGTCGATCTCCTTCGGGGACGTCGACCTGTCCGCGGCGGGACGGCGTGAGCGGCACCGGGTCGCCCGCGACCTGCAGATGGTCTTCCAGGACCCGTACACCTCCCTGAATCCGCGGATGCGCGTCGCCGACGTCATCGCCGAGGGCTGGCACGTGCACCGGGGCGTGCTCCCCGCCGGCGAGCACGCGGCCGAGGTCGACCGCCTGCTCTCCCTCGTCGAACTGGACTCCTCCTACGCCGGACGCCGGTTGCACGAGCTGTCGGGAGGACAGTGCCAGCGGGTGAGCATCGCGCGAGCCCTGGCCCTGCGGCCGAAGCTGATCGTGTGCGACGAGGCGGTCTCCGCCCTCGACGTGTCGGTACGCGCGCAGGTCCTCAACCTCCTCATGGACCTGCAGCAGGAGCTGGGAGTCGCCTACCTGTTCATCTCGCACGACCTCGACGTGGTGCGCCACATCGCGGACGAGGTGGCGGTGATGTACCTCGGCACCATCGTCGAGCACGGCACCGCCGCACAGGTCTTCCAGAACCCGCGGCACCCCTACACCCGGGCGTTGCTGTCGGCGGCCCCGTCGATCCACGACCGTCCGGGCGGTACGAACGAGTCCGCGCTGACCGGCGAGGTCCCGTCACCGGCGGCGCCGCCGTCGGGGTGCCGGTTCCGGACCCGGTGCCCGATCGCGGCCGACGTCTGCGCCGCCGACGTACCCGAGTTGCGGGTCCGCGGCGACGCCGACCACGCGGCGGCATGCCACTTCGCCGGCGAGAACCCCGCCACCGGAAGCTGACCACGAGCACGGCCGAGGCCCGGCACCCCACCGCCGAGCGGCGGGAGGTGCCGGGCCGACCAATTGTCGCCCGCCGCCGCGGCGATTCGTGGGCGGGTGGGAGGTTACGTGTGGGCGAGCAGGATCGCCGGGTTCTCCACGCAGTCGGCCACGTACCGCAGGAAGCCCCCGGCGGTGCCCCCGTCGCAGACCCGGTGGTCGAAGGTGAGGGACAGCTGTGCGACCTTGCGCGCCGTGACCGTGCCGTCGACCACCCAGGACCGGTCGATGATGCGGCCGACGCCGAGGATCGCCGCTTCCGGATGGTTGATGATCGGGGTGGATCCGTCCACGCCGAAGACGCCGTAGTTGTTGAGCGTGAACGTCCCTCCGGTCAGCGCCGATGGTGGCAGCCTCCCCGAGCGTGCCAGGCCGGTGAGGCGGGTCAGCTCCGCGGCGAGCCGCGCGGTCGTCATCAGGTGCGCGTCGTGGACCACGGGCACGACGAGGCCCCGGTCGGTCTGCGCGGCGAAACCGAGGTTGACGTGCCCGTGCCGGACGATCTCGGCGCGGTCGGTGTCGACCGAGGAGTTCAGCTCGGGGAACCGCGTCAGGCCGTCCACGCAGATGCGGGCCAGCAGGGCGAGCAGCCCGATGCCGAGGTCGGGGCGGACCCGCGCGAGCGCGTTCTTCGCGTCGAGCAGCCCGGTCGCGTCGACGTCCACCCAGGTCGTGGCGTCCGGGATCTCCCGGCGGCTGCGGCTCAGCTTGTCGGCCACGGCCCGGCGCAGGCCGCGCAGCGGGATGCGCTCGGCCCTCAGCGCCCTCACCGGCGCGGCGGCGGGCTCCTCGGGCGCGCCCTGGGCGATGGCCTGTTCGACGTCGCGGCGGAGGATCACGCCGTGCGGTCCGGTGGGCCGGACGGCGGCGAGGTCCAGTCCGTGTTCGCGGGCCATCCTGCGGACGAGCGGGGAGATCACACGAAGCGCGCGCGGCGGTTCGGGGGCGGGCGCCGGCGGCGCGGCCTCGGCGGTCTTCCGGCCGGCGAACCGGGAGCCGCGGCGCCGCCCGCGCGTCCCGGCCGTATGGCCCGTGCCGTAGCCGATCAGGACGTTGCCGGAGCCGGCCTGTTCCTCCTCCCGGTAGCGGGCGGCGTCGGGGTGCGTGCCCGGATCCCCGCCCGCGGCGTCGGCCGGCTCGCCGGCGGCGGGGCCGATCTCGATGAGGGGTTCGCCCACCGCCAGCACGGTGCCCGGCTCCGCGTGCAGTCGCCGTACGGTCCCGGCGTAGGGGACCGGCACCTCCACGGCCGCCTTGGCGGTCTCCACCTCCACCACGACCTGGTCGACCTCGACCGGGTCGCCGACGGCGACCTTCCACTCGAGGATCTCGGCCTCGGTCAGGCCCTCGCCGAGGTCGGGCAGGCGGAACACCTGCCGCGTGAGGACGGTCGTCATGACGCCTCCCGGTCCAGGTGGAGGACGTCGGGTTCGTCGTCGAACTGCAGCCGGTCCACCGCGTCGAGGATCCGGTCGGCGTCCGGCAGGTACGCGTGCTCCAGTTTCGGCGGCGGATAGGGGATGTCGAAGCCCGTGACCCGCAGCACGGGGGCGGCCAGCGAGTGGAAGCAGCGTTCCTGTACGCGCGCCGCGACCTCCGCGCCCACTCCGGCGAACCCCTGGGCCTCCTGGACCACCACGCAGCGGCCCGTCCCGCGCACCGAGGACACGACGGTCTCGTCGTCGAACGGGACGAGCGTGCGCAGGTCCACCACCTCCAGGTCGACGCCGTCCCGGGCCGCGGCCTCGGCCGCCTGGAGCGCCACCGGGACGCCGGGCCCGTAGGCGACCAGCGTCGCGTCGCGCCCCTCGCGCCGTACCGCCGCCCGCCCGAACCCCGCGGCGCGGCGGTCGGCTGGGTCGGTCTCACCCTTGGACCAGTACAGCCGCTTGGGCTCCATGAAGATCACCGGATCGGGGTCGGCGATGGCGTCGCGCAGCAGCCAGTACGCGTCGTCCGGAGTCGCGGGCGTGACCACCTTCAGGCCCGGCGTGTGGGCGTAGTAGGCCTCGCTGGAGTCGCAGTGGTGCTCGACGCCGCCGATGCCGCCCGCGTACGGGATGCGGATCACGATCGGCAGCGACAGCCGGCCGCGGGTGCGGTTGCGCGTCTTGGCCACGTGCGAGGCGATCTGCTCGAAGGCCGGGTAGGCGAAGGCGTCGAACTGCATCTCCACCACGGGGCGGAAACCGCCCATCGCCATGCCCACGGCCAGGCCCACGATGCCCGCCTCGGCGAGCGGGGTGTCGAAGCACCGTTCTTCGCCGAACTCCTTGGTCAGCCCGTCGGTGATGCGGAAGACCCCGCCGAGCGGGCCGACGTCCTCGCCGAAGACGAGCACGCGCTCGTCCGCGTCCAGCGCGTCCCGCAGCGCGGTGTTCAGCGCCTGCGCCATCGTCATCGCGGCCATGTCAGTCCTCCGGTGAGGTGAGTTCGGCCGTGAGCGAGGCCCGCTGCTCGCGCAGCTGGGGGGTGGGCTCGGCGAAGACGTGGTCGAACAGCTCGTACGGGTCGGTCCGCGTGTCGGCGTTCATCCGCTCCCGGACCCGTGAGGCGAACTCCTCGGCGGCCTCGTGCGCCGAGGCGACGCTCTCCGCGTCGAGCAGGCCCCGGTCGCGCAGGTACGTCTCCAGCCGGGCGAGGGGATCGGCCGCCTCCCACCGGGCGACCTCCTCCGGATCGCGGTAGCGGCCGGCGTCGTCGGCGTTGGTGTGCGGGTCCATGCGGTACGTGTGCGCCTCGACCAGGAACGGGCCGTCTCCGGCCCGCGCGTGGCGCACCGCCGCGGTCAGGACGGACAGCGTCGCGACGAGGTCGTTGCCGTCCACCTGCTCGGACCGGACGCCGTAGCCGATCCCCTTGTACGCGAGCGCGGGGGCGGCGGTCTGCCGGGCCAGCGGCACCGAGATCGCGTACTGGTTGTTCTGCACGAGGAACACGACGGGGGAGCGGAGGACCGCGGCGTAGTTGAGCGCCTCGTGGAAGTCGCCCTCGCTGGTGCCGCCGTCCCCGATGAAGGCCATCACGACGCCGTCCTCGCCCTTGCGGCGCAGCGCCTCGGCCAGGCCCACCGCGTGGAGGGTGTGGGTGGCCAGCGGCGTGCACTGGGGCGCGACATGCGTGGCCGCGGGGTCGTACCCGCAGTGCCAGTCGCCCCGCAGGAGCGTGAGGGCCTCGACGGGGTCGATGCCGCGGGCGATCAGGGCCATCGAGTCGCGGTAGGTCGGGAACAGCCAGTCGTTCTGGCGCAGCACGAGCACACCGGCGATCTGGCAGGCCTCCTGGCCGCGGCTCGACGGGTAGACGGCGAGCCGGCCCTGCTTGGTCAGCGCGGTCGCCTGACGGTCGAAGCGGCGGCCGAGCACCATGCGGCGGTACGCCTCCCGCAGCTGCTCGTCCTCCGGCGCCGGGTAGCCGGCGGGCGGTTCGACGGCCGTGCCGTCCTCGGCGACGAACCGCACCGGGACGGGTGAAGGAAGAAGGTCGTCGACCACTTGGCGATGTGTCACGGACATGGCGACGCTCCCTTTCTCTGGACGTTTGACAGGAGCAGCGTCCGCTTCGGGCATCATCCGTTCAAGACATCGGGCACAATTAGCGACAAATAGGTCTCAAGCGGGCTTGAGGTGGACCGAATGTCGTCCGAAGAGGGCGTTGGCGGGGGCTTGGCCGGACGTTCTGCCGGTCCGCTGGACGAGGTGGACCGCGCGATCATCGCCGCGTTGCTGAACGACGGCCGGATCTCGGTGCGGGCCCTCGCCGAGCAGGTCCACATCTCCCGGGCCAACGCCTACGCGCGGCTCTCCCGGCTGACGGACGAGGGGGTGATCACCGGTTTCACGATCGAGCTCGCGCCGCAGAAGGCGGGCCTGGGCACCAGCGCGTACGTCTCGGTCACCATCGAGCAGAACGCCTGGCGCGCGGTGTCGGCCGGGCTCCAGGACATCCCCTACGTCGAGCACTTCGCCATGGTCGGCGGTGACTACGACGTGCTGGTCCTGGTCCGGGCGCCGGACAACGCGGCGCTCCGGCACGTGGTGCTCGAACGCATCCAGGACGTCCCCGGTGTCCGCGCCACCCGTACGTGGCTGGTGTTCGACGAGGCCCGCGGCCGGGGCGCGGACTGGGGGAAGGAGGCGAGGTGAGCGAGGGTCACCCGTCCCGCGACGCCTCGTACTCCCCGAGGAGCGCTTCGAGGCGCCGCACCATGAACGTGTAATACTCGTGCATCTCCCGGATGCGGCCGCGCTGGCGGCCGGGCAGGCCCGCCCCGCGCGCCCGCGCGTTCTCGGCCAGGGTCAGCAGCTCGGTCGTCTGCTCCAGCTGGTGCTGGAGGCAGCCGGTCCAGGCGTCGTCGCGCCACTCGTACACGTACTGCCGCGAACCCGGTTCCTTGAACCGCCGTACGGTCCCGCTCACCATCAGCAGGCGTGTCGTCTCCGACATCGAGCCCTTGCTCGCGTCGAGCGCGCGCCGCAGCTCCGCCATCGTCATCGGCGTCTCGCTGAGCATCAGGACGCCCGCGGTGCGCCCGGCCATCGGGGGCCAGCCCATCGCGCGGCCGATGTGCAGGCCGAAGTCGTCGATCAGTGCGTTCACGTCACCGGGATCGTGGTCGCCGGCCGGGCTGGGCACGATCGGGCTCCAATCGCTCAGCAAAAAATGAACTTTCACTCTTGACTGAACTTTCCCCTGGAGGCAGAGTCTACCGCCAACGGCGGTTCGGAGGTCTCCGCAGCCGCATTCCCCGGCCGGACGCAGGAGGCTCGCCATGACGGACACGAGCTGGGACGTCATCGTCGTCGGCGCGGGCTCCGCCGGCGCGACGCTCGCCGCCCGTTCGGCCGAGCGAGGGAGGCGCGTCCTGCTCCTGGAGGCCGGGCCCGACTACCGGTCGGCGGAGATGCCGGAGGTGTGGCGGTCGCCGAACCCGGCCCGCGCGCTGCTCGACCCCGGCGCCGGGGAACACCTGGTGTGGGCGGGCGTCGACTCTTCGCGGACCGACGGGCAGGCCCCGGCCCCGTACTGGCGCGGCCGGGGTGCGGGCGGCAGTTCGTCGATCAACGGGCAGATCGCGATCCGCCCGCCGATGGAGGACTTCGACGACTGGGCCGCGGCCGGCTGCGCCGGCTGGTCGGCCGAGGACGTGCTGCCCTACTTCGTGAAGCTGGAGGACGACGAGGAGTTCGGCGACGAGCCGTACCACGGACGGGGCGGGCCGACTCCGATCTTCCGGACGCCGCGGGAGCGATGGGGGACGGTGGACGCCGCCCTGGGCGCCGCCGCGCTGGCGGCGGGCCACCCCTGGGCGCCGGACGTGAACGCGCCCCGGGCGAGCGGGGTCTCGCCGTACCCGATCAACTCGCGCTCCGGGCGCAGGGTCTCGGTCAACGACGCCTACCTCGAACCGTCCCGATCCCGGCCCGGCCTCACCATCCGCGGCGACGCCCTGGTCGACCGGGTCGTGTTCGCCGGTGACCGCGCCGTCGGCGTCCGGGTCGTCGTGGCCGGGACGGCGGTGACCGAGTACGCGGACGAGGTGGTGCTCAGCGCGGGAGTGATCCACTCTCCGGCGATCCTGATGCGGTCGGGCGTGGGCCCGGCGGACGCCCTGCGGCGGCTCGGCATCACGGTGCGGCAGGACCTCCCGGTCGGCCTCGGCATGCAGGACCACCCGATGGTCGTCGTCGACCTGCCGCTGACCGAGGAGGCGGCCATCCGGACGGCGGACGACCGGCATACCAACGTCTGCGTCCGCTACACCAGCGGGGCCGTGCCGTACGACCTGATGTTCGTCTCGATGAACCAGAACGTGCTGTCCATGCAGGCCGCCGACACGCGGTGGCCCGCCGGCGGCCTGGGCGTGTGGCTGAACCACAACCACTCGCGCGGCGTGCTGACGCTGACGTCCGCCGACCCCGAGGCCCAGCCCGAGGTACGGGAGCGGATGCTGTCGGACGCCCGTGACCGCGAGCGGTTGCGCGAAGGGGTCCGCGCCCTGGTCGAGCTGGCCCGCGGCGCCGAGTTCGCCCCGATCGTCGAGGGCTCGATCGAGGCACGGAACAGCCGCCTGTTCGCGGTGCTGGACGACGACGCCGGGCTCGACGACCACCTGCTCGCCACCGTGGTGGACGCCCAGCATGGCACCAGCACGTGCCGGATGGGCGCGCCTGATGACGCCTCGGCGGTGGTCGACCCGTCGTGCCGCGTCCTCGGCGTCGACGGCCTGCGCGTCGTCGACGCGTCGGTCTTCCCGTCCGTCCCGCGGGCCAACACCAACCTGGCCTCGATCATGGTCGGCGAGCTCATGGCCGACCGGCTCGGCTGAGCCGTCCCGGCTCCTCCACCCGTCCCGTCCTGCTTTTCTGGTCTCCATCAGTGGTTGCGCGGACGGCCCGGTCCGTGCGACCTTATTACTGACCGAGCGATAAGTAATTGCCTCGGGAGGGAAGATGACCACGACTCCCACGGAGCGGGACCCGGAGGAGCGGCTGCGGGCCGGGTTCGACGCGACCATCGCGCGCCACGACCGCATCGAGCCCCGCGACTGGATGCCGGACGCCTACCGCAGGACGCTCGTGCGCCAGATCGCCCAGCACGCGCACTCCGAGATCATCGGCATGCAGCCCGAGGGCAACTGGATCGGACGCGCCCCGTCGTTGCGCCGCAAGGCGATCCTCCTGGCGAAGGTACAGGACGAAGCGGGGCACGGCCTGTACCTCTACTCGGCGTGCGAGACCCTCGGCGTCTCCCGCGCCGAGCTGACCGACCTGCTCCTGGCCGGCCGGCAGAAGTACTCCTCGATCTTCAACTACCCGACGCTGTCCTACGCCGACGTCGGCACGATCGGCTGGCTCGTCGACGGCGCCGCGATCTGCAACCAGGTGCCGCTGTGCCGCACCTCGTACGGTCCGTACGGCCGGGCCATGATCCGCATCTGCAAGGAGGAGTCCTTCCACCAGCGGCAGGGCTATGAGCTGCTCATGACGATGATGCGCGGCACCGACGCGCAGCGGGCCATGGTCCAGGAGTCGGTCGACCGGTTCTGGTGGCCGAGCCTGATGATGTTCGGCCCGCCGGACGCGCAGTCGCCCAACAGCGCGCGGTCGATGGCCTGGGGCGTCAAGCGCAACTCCAACGACGAGCTGCGTCAGAAGTTCGTCGACATGACGGTTCCCCAGGCGGAGGCGCTCGGGGTGACGCTACCCGACCCCGACCTGCGCTGGAACGAGGAGCGCGGTCACCACGACTTCGGCGAGCCCGACTGGGAGGAGCTCGCCGCGGTCATCGCCGGAAACGGGCCGTGCAACGCGCAGCGGCTGGCCCACCGCCGGGCGGCCCACGAGGACGGCGCCTGGGTGCGCGAGGCGGCGACGGCGTTCGCGGAGCGGTCCGCCGGGGCGGGTGCGCGATGAGCGGCGACCGGCGGGAGTGGCCGCTGTACGAGGTGTTCGTCCGCGGCAAGCGCGGGCTCAACCACGTGCACGTCGGATCGCTGCACGCCCCGGACGACGCGATGGCCCTGCGGCACGCGCGCGACGTCTACACCCGGCGCAACGAGGGCGTGAGCATCTGGGTCGTACGGGCCGACGCGATCACGGCGTCCAGCCCGGACGAGAAGGACCCGCTATTCGCGCCGAACGGCGACAAGGTCTACCGTCACCCGACGTTCTATGAGATTCCCGGCGACGTCCCGCACATGTGAGAGAAGACCCATGAGCGACGAAAGTGGGAGCATCTTCGACGGCCTGATCGGCGGGGACTCCTCCCAGTGGGCCTTCGGCACCGACTTCGAGGACCCGCTGGCGGGCGTCGACACGACGGTGCCCGACGGCGTCGACCACGGCGAGCTCGCCGGCTACTGCCTGATGCTCGGCGACGACGCCCTGATCATGTCGCAGCGCCTGTCGGAATGGTGCAGCCGCGCGCCCGACCTCGAAGAGGACATCGCGCTGGCGAACATGGCCCTCGACCTCCTCGGCCAGGCCCGCCTGCTGCTCGCGCGGGCGGCCGCCGCGGACCCCGGCGTCGTACCCGCCCTGCCCGACGGCTCGCCGGTGCCCGCGGAGGACGCGCTCGCCTTCTTCCGCGAGGCGGAGGCGTTCCGCAACGTACGCCTCGCCGAAGTGGCGAACGGCGACTTCGCGCACGTCGTCGTGCGCCTGCTGCTGTTCTCGGCGGCCCGGCTCGCGCTGCTCGAACGGCTCCGCGGGAGCGCCGACAAGGTGCTGGCCGCGGTGGCGGCCAAGGGCGTCAAGGAGGTCGCCTACCACCGCGACTGGGCGGGCCGCTGGTTCCTCACCCTCGCGCGGGGCACCGACGAGTCGCACCGCCGGCTCGTCGCTGCCCTCGACGCTTTGTGGCCCCTCCAGGACGAGCTCGTCGCCACGCACCCCCTCGAACGCTCCCTCGCGCGGGCGGGCGTCGGCGTCGACCCCGCGTCCACCCGCGACGAGGTGGACGCCGTCCTCGACCAGGTGTTCGCCGTGAGCGGCGTCGACCGCCCGGACCGCGCGCCGCTCGCCGGAGTCGGCGGGCGGACCGGCCGTCACGGCACGCACACCGAGGCCCTCAGCCGGCTGCTCGCCGAGATGCAGGTGGTCGCGCGCGCACACCCGAGCGGGCGCTGGTGAGCGGCCGCGACCGCGCCATCGAGGTCGCCGGGCAGGTACGCGACCCGGAGATGCCGATGCTCACGCTCGCCGACCTCGGCGTGCTGCGCGGCGTCGAGGTGCGGCCGGACGACGACGGCGAGGCCGTCATCGTCTCGATCACCCCCACCTACACCGGCTGCCCGGCCATGGCGACCATGCGCGACGACCTCGTGCACCGGCTGAACGACGCCGGGTTCGCCCGCGTCGAGGTGCGGGTCGTCCTCGACCCGCCCTGGTCCAGCGACTGGATCTCCGAGCGCGGCCGCGCCGCGCTGCGGGAGGCCGGGCTGTCGCCGCCCGGTCCCGCCGCCCACCCGGCCGGGCCGGTGATGCTCACGCTCGGCCCGCCCCGGCCCGCCCCGCCCTGCCCGCGCTGCGGCTCGGCGGCCACCCGGCTGACGTCGGAGTTCGGCGCCACCGCCTGCAAGGCCCTCTACCGCTGCACCGACTGCCTCGAACCGTTCGAGCACGTCAAGGAGATCTGACATGACCGAGCGAAGCGAGGGAATCGAAGGCGCGTCCCGGTGGTCACGTCCTCCGACGAAGGAGGGCTCATGAGCGAGCGAAGCGGGGGAATCGAAGGCGCGTCCCGGTGGTCACGTCCTCCCACGAAGGAGGATTCATGAGCGAGCGAAGCGAGGGAATCGAAGGCGCGTCCCGGTGGCCACATCCTCCGACGAAGGAGGACTCATGACCACGCTCGCGCCCAGCGCGGTGCCGGCCCGGCGCGCGGTCTTCCACCCGCTGACCGTCGCGGCGGTGGACCGGCTGTGCGAGGACGCGGCGGCGATCACCTTCGCCGTACCCGACGAGCTGCGCGAGACGTACGCCTTCCGCGCGGGGCAGTCGCTCACGCTGCGCCGCGTCGTCGACGGACGGGAGCACCGCCGGTCGTACTCCATCTGCGCGCCGGCCGGCGCCGCGCCGCGGATCGGCGTCCGCGAGGTCCCCGGCGGGCTCTTCTCCTCCTGGCTCGTACGCGAGGTGGCGCCCGGCACCCGGATCGAGGTGCAGCCCCCGACCGGTTCGTGGCACGCCGACCCCGCCCTGGGCGAACGGCACCTGTGCGTCGCCGCCGGATCGGGCATCACCCCCCTGCTGTCGGTCGCCTCGACCGTGCTCACCCATCCCGCCGCCCATGTCTCACTGCTGTACGGCAACCGGACGAGCCGCACCGTGATGTTCACCGAGGAGCTCGGCGACCTGAAGAACAGGTACGGCCCCCGCCTCCAGATCGCCCACGTGCTCTCCCGCGAGCCCCGCGACGTCGAACTGTTCTCCGGCCGGCTCGACGGCGACCGGCTCCGCCGCGTCCTCACCGGTCTGGTCCCGGTCGAGGTGTTCGACCACGTCTGGCTCTGCGGTCCCCTGGAGATGATCCAGGACGCGCGTCCCGTGCTCGCCGACCTCGGCGTGCCCGCCGACCGCGTGCACGTCGAACTCTTCTACGTCGACGAACCCCCGCCCCGGCCGAGGCGGGAGGAGCACGGCATCGCCCCCGGCGCCACGACCGAGCTCACGACGGTGCTGGACGGTCTGCGCACCACCGCGACCGTCTCACGGGAGACGACGATCCTCGAGGGCGCCCAGGCCACGCGCGCCGACCTGCCGTTCGCCTGCAAGGGCGGCGTCTGCGGGACCTGCCGTGCCGTCGTCCGCGGGGGAAAGGTCGACATGCGCCGCAACTACGCCCTCGAACCGGCCGAGGTGGACGCCGGATTCGTTCTCACCTGCCAGACGTTCCCGGTCGGGGACCGGGTGACCGTCGACTACGACGCCTGAGCCGGTGTCCCGCCGGACGGCCGGTCAGGGTTCGTACCGGGCGAGACCGTCGAAGGCGATGGTGATGATCGCGTCCGCGACCGTCGCCGGATCGTACGCCCCGTCCGCGCGGTACCACTCGACCAGCGAGTTGACCATGCCGAACAGCAGCCGGCTCACCAGCTTCGGCGGCACGTCGTCGCGCAGGGCGCCCTCCGCGACCGCGTCCGCGACGAGCGCGGCGAGGCGGTCGTCGAGCCAGCGCCGGCGTTCGAGGGCGGCCAGCTCGACCTCGCTGTTGCCCCGCACGCGCAGGAGGAGCGTGACGGACGGCTGGTGCGCGACGAGGACCTCGACACTGCGCCGCACCATCGCGCGCAGCCGCTCGTAGGCGGTCGTCCCGGCCCGCTCGCGGGAGGCCTCGGTGACGGCGGCGGTGAGCTCGTCGAGAGCGTCGTCCAGCGCCTGGCCGAGCAGCTGTTCCTTGCTCGTGACGTGATGGTAGATCGCCGGCTTGGTCAGCCCCAGCTCCCTGGCCAGGTCGCCCACGCTCGTCGCGTCGTACCCCTTGCGGTTGAACAGCTCCACCGCGGCGCGCAGGATCGCCGGCTGGTCATAGCCCGGACGGCCACGCCGACGGCGCGGAGTCGGTGCGGCGGGCCCCGTTGACGTCACAGATGCAGCATAAGGTCGCCCGGAAAGCCCCGCCGCAGGCTAACGGCTTGGTGCACGACCGGCTCGTGGTCACGGTCGTTCCCATGACGGGGCAGGGCTGCGGTTGTCGGTTGGGCGGCCCGATCGAGTGCCGATGAGCCGGAGGGGACCGTGCTGGAGAAGTTGCCGGATGGTCTGTGGGCCACTCGGTATGTTGGTGATCGCTTTCCGGGGTCGCCGCTGGTGGCCGACAGACCTGGGCTCGCTGATGGGGCCAACTGCCAGCTGTTCGCCTATGAGGTGCTCAGGTTGTTCGGACTCGACCTGCCTGACCTGCGGTCGAGTGAGCTCTGGGCTGATGCGGAGTTCACCGAGCGGGTGGCAGCGGCCTGTCCTTTGGACCTGGTCCTGTTCAACGCCACCCAGGATGCGTGGGGTGCTCACGTGGGAGTCTGCGCCGGCGACGATCAGATCCTGCACTTGTGTGCCGAGGCCGGGTACCCCGCCATATGGAGCTGGCGGGAGTTCGAGGACCGGGAGCGGTACCGAACTTTGGTCGGCATCAAACGAGTCGTGCGTCGTCTGCACGAGTGTCCGCAGCCTCCGGGGGCATCGTGGCGTTCGACTCGGTGTGGATGATCGGCTTCACCGACCGGGACAGCGATCGGTGTGCGGCATTCTCCGGATTCTCCAGGGACCACAGCTGTTCACCGCTGGCGAGGTCGACGGCCCGCAGCCGACGTCACCACGTGGGACAGGGCTGTCACGGTCGTCCCGACGGCGTATGGCCTGGTCTGGCAGGCGGGACCCACGGTCACCGTGTACCGGGAGGACCACTAAGGCCCGTCCCCGGCAGCGCCTCCCGGTGCAGCCCGGCGAGCAGCGCGGCCACGGCGTTCGTGACCAGGGTGGTACGCGTCCTCCGCTCGGCCCAGCGCCAGTCGCCGTCCGGGTTGACCTCCAGGAACACCGGCGTGCCCTCGCGGACGAGGAAGTCGAACGCGCCGTAGCGGAGCGACATCGCGGAGGCGAGCAGCGTGGCCGCGGCGGCCACCGCCGGGGGCGGTTCCCCGGACCGGACCTCGACCCGGCCGCCGGCGGTCCACAGGTCGGCGGGGGAGTGTCCGCCGGGGAGCTCGAACCCGTGCACCTGCCCGCCCACGTAGTACACGCGCCACTCGGTCTCGTGCTCGACGTACTCCTGCACGATGACGGGCGGACCGGGACACGGATCGGCGGGCAGGCTCCGCCGTTCGACGACCGTGGGGAAGATCCCGCTCAGCCGTCCCGGCGCGGCCTCGACGAAGTGCCGGTGCACGGCCTTGATCACCAGCCGTGGGCACGCGAAGGCGTCCCGGGCGCGACCCGGGTCGGTGGTCACGATCGTCCGTGGCACCGCCACGTCGTGGTGCCGGGCGAGCCGCAACTGGGCCAGCAGAGCGGGACGCCGCGCGCCGAGACTCGTCCCGGAGATCGCGGCCAGCTCGTCGGCCGCGGCCTGCCAGGACTCCCGGGCGAACACGCGGTGCGCCGCGTCGTCCCCGCCCTCGATCGCGTTCGCCGAGAAATGCCTGGTCCAGGTCACCGTCGGGGCGAGGCGGCGCTCGTTCACGCACGCCGTGCGGGTCGCCGGGTCGACCGTCAGCCCGGTCGTGGCCGCCAGCTCGTCGGCGTTGAGACGGGCCGACCGCACGCCGGCGCGGCCGAGCAGATCCCGCACCGCGTCCAGTTCGGAGTCACATGAGCGGCTGAGGAACAGCACGCACGGCACCGGCCCCGGCCGGACGTCGAACACGCGGGCGGGGGAGGAGAGCTGGCCGAAGAACGCCTCGGCACCGTCAGGCACCGCCACCGGCCAGTAGTTCGTCGGCCATGGTCAGCAGCTTGGTCACCGTGGCGCCCACCTGTTCGGACGCCGTGGGCAGTCGCTCGGCCACACGTTGCAGCAGCGGCAGGTCGAACCGGGCGACCTCGACGGCACGGGCGGCGCCGGTGTCGTGCCGGAGGCGTACGAGCAGCTCCAGGACGGTGGCCATCTCGGTCGCCAGCAGGCCGAGCGAGTCCATGTCGCCGAGGTCGCCGCGCGGCCGGCTGTCGCGGTCCAGCACCTCCAGGACGCCGATGCACTCGCCGTCCGCGATGAGCGGCGCGGCCATGATGCTGCGCGGTACGTAGCCGGTCGACTCGGCGGCCGCCCGGGCGAATCGGGGGCTCTCCGCCACGTCGTCGACGAGCAGTGGCTGACCGCCCATGACCGCCCAGCCGGCGATGCCGGTACCGCCGGGAAACCGGGTCCCCGGCAGCTGGTTCTCGCCCTCGCCCGCGACCGCCTCGAAGACCAGGTCCCCGTTCGCCCGGTCCACCAAGAACACGGAGGCGGCGGCCGCGCCGAAGACGCTCCGGGCCACCTCCACGATGGACTGGAGCAGTCTCCGCTGCGTGATGTCGGTGCTCTCCGGCGGATCAGTCAACACGCGCACCTCCATTCTCCGTGGCTGCGGAGCCGGCCACGTTCTCGGCGGTCAGGTAGAGGACGGACTTGAGCTGGAACGGCGTGAGCGAGCGGTGCTTGCTGAGGATGAGCGCGCAGATGCCCGCGATGTGCGGGGTCGCGAAGCTGTTACCGGTGGTGAGCATCTCCCGGCCGCCGGTCCAGGCCACCCGTACCCGGACGCCGCGCGCGTAGAACTCCACGGGAGGCGACGGGTTGTAGTAGTAGGCCATGGGGTCGGGCCCGTCGTGGCTGGCCACCGAGATGACCGACGCGAACGGCCACGGATAGCTCCGTACCGGCATGTTGTGGGCCGACGCCACGATGACGCAGCGCCGGAAGTAGGCGGCGTCGGACAGCTCGCGCAGCGCGTCGCGGAACTCCGGCTTCGTCGTCGACAGGCTCATGTTGATGACGTCGAAGCCCTCGTCGATCGCCCAGCGCAGCCCCGTCAGGAGGGCCGCGCCGGTGCCGTGGCTGCCACTGGACAGGACGCGCACCGAGGTGAGCGACGCCGCGGGAGCGATCGCCCGGATCACGCTCGCGCACGCGGTGCCGTGACCCGCCTCGTCACCGGGCTCCACCGGTACGACGGCGGCTTCGCCGTCGTCGCCGGTGACCACGTCCATGGACGCCTCCAGCCCGCCGACCAGCGGGTGTGAGGTGTCCACTCCGCTGTCGAGCACGCACACGCGGATCCCCGAACCGTCGGCGCCGCCCCACGCCCACTCCCGGGTGACCACCGGGCCGAGCGGGCTCACCTCGAAACGCTCGTGCGGCACGACGGACGCCGGCATGCTCCACGCGGGCACGCCGGGGAAGTGGTCGCGCGGTGGCCTCCGCCAGGGTGGGAGGTCAGTCACCGTTGCCGTCCGGACCTCGATCGCGCAGCCACTCGCGCACCCGTGCGGCCGGCAGCGTGGCGCCTTTGGCCTGGAACCTCCGCAGCGCCTCCGTCCCCTCGGCCATCGCCTGCTCGGCCATCCCGGCCGCCCTGAGCACGATCGCCCGGTCGAAGAGCGTCTCTCCGGCGAGACACAGGTCGTCGGCGTCCGCGCTGAGGGCGCGTGCCGCCTCGGTGGCGGCGACCGCTTCGTCGTGGCGTCCCCGTGCGGACGCGATGCGGCCCCTCAGCGCGGCCGAGCCGATCCGCGCGCGCAGGCTCGTGAGGGCACCCTCTCTCTCGACGCCGTCCAGGGCCGACGCCGCGGCGGCCGTCCGGCCCTGGTAGAAGAGCTCCCGGGCGATCGCGACCTCGGTGTTCTGGGTGTCGGGGGCGTGCGGGCTCACGCGCAGCATGCCGAGGCTCCGGCGGTACCGCGCCTCGGCCGTCTCATGCGCGCCGGCCAGCGACTCGACGTGGCCGGCCGCGTCCATGACCGCCGCGTCGGCGAGGTCGAGGTGCAGGTCGCGGGAGTAGGACAACGCGTCGGCCAGGGTACGCCGCGCGCCGTCGAGGTCACCGTCGAGCGCCTCCAGGCGCGCCCGCGTCACCAGAACCGGGACGAGCAGGGCGCGGTTGGCGGCGAACCGCATGGCGAGCATGACGCACAGGTCCAGCCCCCGAATGACCGGAGTCGGAGCCCACTGCGCCAGCTCGCAGATCGCGCAGAGCAGCCGGTCCTCCTCGTACCGGTCGTTCATGGCCCGGGCCCGCGCCAGCCCGAGCCGCAGCGACGTCTCGGCAGACGTCGCGCGCTCGTCGACGAGACGCAGGTAGGCCAGGAGCTGTTGCAGCCGGCACCAGCTGAGGTCGTCCTCGGGATCGCCGAGCAGGTCCGCCTCGATCAGCGCCGCGTCCGCCGCCACCGTCGCCGACGGCGCCCGGCCGAGCCGGAGCGCGACGATGCCGCGCTGGATCGCGCACGTGGCCGTGTTGCGCGGATCGTCCGGCAGCGCGGCCTCGGCGGCGGCCAGCGCGGTCAGGCACCGTTCTTCGTCCCACAGCCAGAGCCCGGCGTCGCAGATGTGCAGCGCGAGCGCCGTGTGCCTGGTGTCGCCGGCCGGCAGCAGCTCGCGGCCGCGCTCCAGGAGCTGGACCGCGGCCGGCAGGTCCTTGCGGTCCAGCGCGTTCGTGCCCTCCGCGATCAGGGCGTTCGCCGCGCTCTCGGCCAGCCGCGGCAGGCTGCGGTCGCCCGGCCGCAGCTCCCGGCGCAGCCGGCGGGCGGCCTCGACGTGGTAGGCCACGGCCATCGCGTCCTGCGGCCGCTCCCGGGAGAACCACTCGGCGACGAACTCGTGCCAGTGCTCACGCCGGGTCTTGGGAGTGAACTCGTAGGCGGTGTCGCGCAACAGGGACTGGGCGAACCGGAACGTGCCGGCCGGGCCGCGCTGGAAGACGCGCCGTCGTACCAGGCGGGCCAGCAGCTCGTCGATCGTGGCCCCGCCGATCCCGTCCGCGTCGGCCATCGCCTGGAGCAGGTCGCGGGTGAACTCCCGCCCGATCACGGCGGCGATCTCCAGCAGGGAGCGTTCGGTGCCGGGAAGCCGGTCCAGCCGCGCGCCCAGCATCGCCTGGATCGTGGGCGGCGTGTGGATGCCGGCGGCGGTCTCGGTGAAGACGTCCAGGAGCAGCTCGGCGAATAAGGGATTCCCGTCGCACTGCACGGCGATCCGGCGGTACACGTCCTGATATTCCTGCGGGTACACGTCGTTCCGCAAGGCCAGCGCGCTGACCAGTTCCGCGCTCTGCTCGCGGGTCATCTCCCCGAGCTCCAGCGTCATCGCGGACGGCTTCCCGCCGCCCCAGGCGGGCCGGGCGTCCAGCAGCTCGGTACGGGCGACGCACAGCAGCAGGACGGGCACGTCGTCCAGCCAGGTCGCGATCTCGTCGACCAGGTCCAGCAGCGTCTGCTCCGCCCAGTGCAGGTCCTCCCAGACCATGACGACGGGGCGGGCCCGGCCGAGGACGCCGAGCAGGTGCCGCATCGCCCAGGCGATGTCCTCGACGCCGGCCCCGCCGGCGGTGCCGTCATCGTCCATGAGGGTCGCGAGGCTGCGCACCGCCAGGCGGTTCGCCGCCATGTCGGCCGGATCCGGCTCCTCCACGAGCCGTCGCGTGAGCTCCGCCCATCCTCCGGGGAACGAGCCGAGCATCTCCGTCAGCGGTTTGTAGGTGATGCCCCGGCCGTACGCCGAGCAGCCCCCGGACAGCACGGTCACCTCGCCGTCCGGCAGCGTGGCGAGGAACTCCTGGACGAGACGTGACTTGCCGATCCCGGGCATGCCGAGCACCGTGACCAGGCAGACCTGCCGCCGGGACCGGGCACGCCGGAGGCCGTGCCGCAGCTCCTCCAGCTCGTCGGAGCGGCCGATGAACGGGGTGGCCGGGCCGGGGCGCTCGTCCCGGAGCGCGGCGTCGGTGAGCCGCCAGGCCGGAACGGGGTGGGCCTTGCCCTTGAGCCGCAGCGGAGGTACGGACTCGATGCCGACCCGGCCGCGGACCATGGCGGCGGTGTCGGCGCAGAGCAGGATCTCGCCGGGAGCGGCGGCGGTCTGCAGCCTGCTGGCCGTGTTGACCGAGTCGCCGACGACCCGGAAGTCGTCGCCGGGCATCGTGATCACCACGACGTCACCGGTGCAGACTCCGGCCCGCGCCTCCAGCTTCACCTGGTACTGGGCGGTGAGTTCGGCGCTCAGGCCCTCCAGGGCCGCGAGCGCCTCGGCGGCGGCGCGGACCGCGCGAACCGCGTCGTCCTCGTGGGCGACGGTGGCGCCGAACGCGGCGAGGATGGCGTCCCCGACGAACTTCTCCACCGCCCCGCCGTGCTCGGCGACGCACGCCCCGCAGGCCGCGAAGTACCGGTCCATGACCTGCCGCAACGGCTCGGGGTCCAGGCGTTCCGCGAGCGCGGTCGACCCGACGATGTCCAGGAACAGCATCGACACCTTCTTGCGGGTTTCCTGACGCGCGGCGGCGGCCGTCAGCGGCGCGCCACAACCGGCGCAGAACCGGTCGGACTCGCCGGTGTGCCGCCCGCAGGCGGTGCAGCTCACCGGGTGCCGCCCAGGGTCCGCGCCGCGGGCGCCGCCTCGGGCGCGGGATCCGGTTCGGCCTCCGGCGGCGGGAGGGTGAGCCCCGCGCAGGCACCGGCGATCACGACGAGCACGCCGGACACCGCGAAGATCGTGTCGATGGGGCCGAACCGCAGGCCGGCCGCCGAACCCGCGAAACCGCGCAGGCCGGAACTGGCGAGCCAGCCGGCCACCAGCGCGGCCAGCATCTGCGCCAGCCGCGTGGCCGGATAGAACACGGCCATCACCCGTCCGGTGTATCCCCGGGGCGCCGCCGCGAGCAGCAGCGGCGACATCGCCGTGTTCAGCATGGTGAGCGGGACGGCGAAGACGAACAGCAGCACGATGCCGCTGACGAGGTGGGCCTGGCGGGCGTAGGCGATCAGCAGGACACCGCTGACCAGCAGGCCGATCCAGGTCGTCCTGCGCGCCCCGATCCGCTGCACGACCTGGCCCGAGCACAGCGCGCCGACGACGCCGCCGAGGCCGAGGGCCATGCCGAGGTAGCCGTACAGGTGGGCGGACGCGTGCAGGTTCCCGGTGACGAAGAAGACGTTCAGCGTGTTCAGGGAGCCGACCCCGCACTGGCCGATCACGGCGAGGGCCAGCAGCGCCATCAGGAACCGGTTGCCGGCGAAGAACCGCAGCCCCGCCACGAACTCACGGCGCAGCCCGGCACGTTCGCCGGCCGGCTCGCCCCGTCGTACGATCTCCGGCCCCATCTCGGCCGACCGGATGGCGAAATAGGACACCGCGTACGACAGCGCGTTGAACAGCAGCGCCCACTGCAGACCGGCGGTGAACAGCAGCGGCGCGGCGAGCGGCGGTCCGACGAGCCAGGCCGTCTGCCCGGTCGCCTGGGCGATGCCGGCCGCGCGGGCCCGGTCGGCCTCTCCGGTCACCAGGTCCCCGATGACCGCGAAGCGCGCCGGGGAGAAGAACTGGGCGGCCGCGTTCAGCGCGAACACGATCACGTAGATGAGGGCGAGCCACACTCCGGCCGGAAGGGCGTGGACGGGCAGGAACGACACGGCGGTCAGCACCGTCACCAGCGCGCCGCGGACCACCTCGGTGCGGAGCATGGTGCCGCGTTTGCTCCACCGGTCGACGAACACGCCCGCGACCGGCCCGACGAGCAGCACCGCGCCGCCCATCGCCAGCATCACGCCGCTGACCGCGGCCGGGGCCCACGGCCTCCCCTTCGCCAGGACGACGGCCACCCACAGCACCAGGGTGGTGCTGAAGACGGCGTCCCCGACCGACGAGACGGCCTGCCCGAACCACAGGCGGGTGTAGTTCCGATCGATGAGCGTCAGCCGGAGCGCCATCAGGGACGCACCGACGTGACCATCAACGACATGAGGGCCGTCACGAGCGTCGTGTGGTACGCCTTACGGAAGGACTCGCCCGCCGGGAGGGGACCCGCCGCCCGCAGTTCGGCCGACCGTGCGGGGATCGCGCCGTCGGGACGTTGCGCCCGCGTGAGGCACTCGATCGCGGCCACGCCCGACGGCGTGCCGAGCGGGTCGTGACCCAGGCAGAACCACGTCATGACGAGTTCCGCGGTCAGGTCCCACCGATCGCGCCGCACGCAGTGGTCCAGCATCCGGCCGGTGACTTTCTCCGCCCGCGCCAGGGCGTGGGCCGGCCCCGGACTCCGGCGGCCGAAGTCGCTGAGGAAGAAGCTGGAATGCGTGACGGCGTACGCGTCCTGGGTGGCCAGCGGCGCACCGGACGGTGCCGGCGCCGCGACGGGCGGCTTGACCAGCGGACTCTGTTCGAAGAGTTCCTCGTACGGCTCGATCCCGTGGTCGACGCCGGCCTTGTCCGCGTAGTACCGGGTCTCCAGGCGCTGGTACGGCGACTTCCCGAGCGGTGACAGGAAGCCCTCGGCGGCCAGCCGTGCGAGCGTGGCCCGGCACAGCCGGTCGTCGATCCCCGGCGGCGCGAGCGCGGCGTAGATCAGCCCGTACTGGGGTGCGAAGTCGGGCTGGGAGGCGATGAGCCGCTGGAAGTCCGGACGCGGCCAGAGCCGGCGGATGAGCGCGGCCGGTTCGTTCAGCCGGTCGTCGCCGGGGTCCAGCCGCGTCCAGCAGTGGC
This sequence comes from Actinoallomurus iriomotensis, assembly GCF_030269445.1. Taxonomy (GTDB): domain Bacteria; phylum Actinomycetota; class Actinomycetes; order Streptosporangiales; family Streptosporangiaceae; genus Actinoallomurus; species Actinoallomurus iriomotensis. Next base: position 410,965 of record NZ_BSTJ01000004.1, on the reverse strand, counting down.
AGAGCAGCGCCAGTTCCAGCGCGGCCTTCACCTTCCCGTGCGCCGAGGACCGGGCATTCTCCGAGTACGGGTCGAAGTAGTCCAGGTTCCGCCCGAGCCAGTCGAGCGTGCCCGCGGACAGCCGGTCGAGAGTCGGCGGCATGGCTACAGGCGCCCCGTCTCATCCAGGTGGTCGAGCAGGGCCGCGTCCACGGTGTCGTGGAAGTCCGCGAGCACCCGCCCCTCCTCGCCGTACCGGTAGAGGTCCTCGCAGGCGATCCAGCGGTCCCGGGTCACCGCGCCGGGCAGGTACCCGCCGGTGACCGTGCCGACCTTCCAGTCGGGTTTCCCCGCGGTCTCCCAGCAGCTCGACAGGGTGCCGTCCGCGTTCACCACCGCGCCGTAGCGGCCGTCGGTGTGACCGCAGGTGGGGCACACGCGGTGCGCGCGCGGGCGGTTGACGCGGAAGCCGACTTCGAGCGCCCGGCGTTGCCACCGGGTGAAGCAGGTCGCCAGTTCGCCCGTGTGCAGCAGATCGTTCGCGTATCCGACGCCGACGTCACCGACCCGCGTGAAGTAGATGGTGCACCGGTCGGGATCGACGGCCTCCGCGAGCCGCTCGACCAGCGCGTCGATCCCGCGGAAGTTGTGGTGGGAGACGTTCACCCGCACGATCCACCGGAGCGGCGCGGCGTCGGAGGCGCGGGCGATGTTGCCGACGATGGCGTCGAAGGTCCCGCCGTTCGACCGCCGTACCCGGATCCGGTCATGGTCCTCGCGGTCGCCGTCGAAGGTGACCTGGATGGAGTCGAGCCCGAGGTCGGACAGCCGCCGGGCCAGCTTCGGGGTGAGCAGGGTGGTGTTGGAGATCATCCAGGCGGACGACAGGTTGTAGTCGGCCGCCCGGGCCAGCATCTCCACGCAGCCGCGCGGGTTGAGCAGGGGCTCCCCGCCGAACAGCAGCAGCGCGAGGCGGTCCAGGCCGGCCGCGGCCATCTGCCGGCCGGCGAAGTCGAGGATCGACGTGATCGTCTGTGACGTCAGCCGCGCGTGCGTGATCCGTGGCGGGCGGCCGCCTCCGGACGGATCCTGGGCGGTGTTCTGGAAGCAGTAGGCGCAGCCCAGGTTGCAGTCGGTGCTCGTCAGGACGGTCAGCGAATAGGCGTGGTTCGGCGCTGCGGACAGCAGTCCGCGCTCGCCCAGCCGGCGTTCGGTGTCCGGCCGCAGCCCGCCGTCGGCGGTCAGGTGCCCGGCGCGCAGGCGGGCCACCCCTCCCGGTCCGAGAAACCACCAGTTCCGCTCGCCCCTGAGGAGCCGTGCACCGGTCGTACGGCCGGCCTCTTCCAGATTCACTAGCCCTCCACGTTGCCGGCGCCCGGTTCGGTGGCGGTCGGGGAAAGGCGGCGCTCTTCGTTCAGACCCGGCGAATCCGAACGCTAGATATTCGCGGTATGGAGGCGATTAATCACCGGTTCGGCAACGGTAAATCCACAGCCCTCGAAGCGCGCTGAAACGCATTGGCCCGAAGGTCTCATGGAGCCGTTTCCGGCAGCGGGCGAGGATGGCCATTGCCTACCGAGGAGCGCTGATGCCGGACACCATCGCCTACCGGACCGGCACCTACCGGACCGCCGGCCCGGAGGAGACCTGGCAGCGGGTGCGGCCGATGCTGCCCCGCTTCGGCATCACCCGGGTGGCCGACATCACCAGGCTGGACGACATCGGGCTGCCGGTCCACGTGGCCTACCGGCCGGCCGGGCTCACCTACGCGGTCAGCATCGGCACCGGGACCACGGCGGCGCAGTCGCGGGTCGGCGCGGTCATGGAGAGCATCGAGACCTGGCACGCCGAGAACCTCCGGCTCCCGGTGGCCGCCCGTGCCCCCGCCTCGGCGCTCGACCTCGGGTATGACGTCCGGGCGCTGAACCTCGTCCCGCGGGCCCCGCTGACCTCGGCCGTGGTGCTGGACTGGGTCAGCGGGCGCGGCCTGCTGACGGGCCGGGAGATCCTGGCCCCCATCGACGCCATCCGGCTGGACGGCACCGGGCCGCGCGACTGGGCGGCGGTGTTCTTCTGGCCGACCAGCGGAGGCCTGGCGACCGGGAACACCGAGGCCGAGGCCGTGCTGCACGCCCTGCACGAGCTCGTCGAGCGGGCCAGTGTGGCCGCCGCGCGGGACCGTCCCCTCTCCCGGCGGCGTTACGTGGACGCCGGGAGCTGCCGCGAACCGGTGACCAGGTACGTCTTCGACGCGTTGCGGGCGGCGGACTGCACCGTCACGGTCCGGGACATCACCGGGCCGGAGGAGCTGCCGTGCTACGCGGCGACCATCTGGTCCGAGGACGTCCCGATGCGGTGTGCCGGGTACGCCTGCCATGTGGATCCCTCGATCGCGCTCGGGCGCGCGCTGTCGGAGGCCGTGCTGACCCGGCTGGCCGTGATCTCGGGGGCGCGCGACGACATCGACGGCGGCGAGTACCGCGAGATGGCGCGTCCGGAGGAGCCCGTCGCACCGGTCGCCGTCCGCGACGGGGTCTCCTGGGCCGACGACGGCGACCTGCGGTCGGTGGTCCGGCACTGCGCGGCCCGGGTCGCCTCGGTCACCGGCGCCGAACCGTTCGTGGTCCGGCTGGACCACGAGGACCTCGGCATTCCCGCCGTCAAGGTGATCGCTCCGGGGTTGAGCACCGCCCACGCCGCGTGGGAGGCGAGGCCGTGAGAGCCCCCGTCGTGTTCGTCGGCCCGACCCTTCCGCGCGCCGAGGTCGCCGCGCTGCTGCCGGCCGCGCGGATCCTGCCGCCGGTACGCCACGGGGACCTGCTGCGCCTGGACGCCGGCGCCGGGGACACCGTCCTGATCATCGACGGGCTCTTCCTCCAGGCCGCGTCGGTCCGGCACCGGGAGATCATGTACCTGCTGCAGCGCGGGGTCACCGTGGCCGGCAGCTCCAGCATGGGCGCGCTGCGCGCGGCGGAGCTGTGGCCGTACGGCATGCGTGGATTCGGGGAGATCTTCCGGCTCTACCGGGACGGTGAGATCGACGGCGACGACGAGGTCGCGATCGTGCACGGCACGGCGGAGGACGACTACCGCGCCTACAGCGACCCCCTGGTCGGCATCAGGATCGCGCTCCGCGACGCGGCGGCGGCCGGGGCCATCAGCGACCGTGACGCGGGGCTGATGCTCGACGTGGCCATCGCGATCCCGTTCCGGTCCCGTGGTTTCCGCGCGCTGGAGTCGGCCGTACGCGCGCACGTCCCGGCCCGGTCCGTCGAGGCGTTCCGAACATGGCGATCGGCGTACGACACCGACGCCAAGGCGGCCGACGCCCGGCTCCTGCTCGCCGCGGCCGCGACCGGCGACTCCGCGCTGTGCCCGGCCGGCCCCGGCGACTGGCCGGTCCGGAACGTGCACACGTGGATGTTCGACAGGTGGGAGCACCGGTTCCACGGCACCGGGACCGGCGACGAGTGGGTGGCCGACGCCGACGCCGCCGCCGCGCTCCGCCTGGTCCATCCCGCGTTCCCGGACCTGCATCGGCGGTACGTCCTGTCCAGGGTCGCCGGACTCGACCCGGACCATCCGGCGCTGGCCGAGGGCGCCGTCGCGGCCGCGCGGGCCAAGGGACTGCGGGTCCCCGGCCCGGACCCCGCGAGTACGGACTGGCTCACCGCACGGGACCTGGCCCTGCCGGAGGACGAGGCGCTCGCCACGCTGCTGGTACGGGCCTTCGGCGTGGTGCACGGCGGCTCGCGATCCCGGTGGGACCTGCCTCCGGACCTGCGAACCCCGGCGATGATGTCGTGGGGCCGCGAGGTCGTCACCGCCGCGCGCCGATGCCACGACCGCCTGCTCGGCCCGGCCGACGGGGGGCCACGCCGCCGGTTCAGGGCGGAGGTCACCGACCAGGTCATCGCCGGCCACTGGGGCTGCGACCCCGGCGACCTGACCGGCCACGCCTGGGACCGGGGAATCGCCGACCTGCCGGCACTCCGTCGCCTCGCCGAGCCGTTCGTCGCCCTGCTGAAGAGCCGACCGACGGGCACGATCGGCGTGGGCGGCGACCGTGTCACGGACGTCGCCTGGCCGCGCTTGCCGTGAGTTCCTCCGCAGGTCGCGAACCGTCCGTCGTGGTCGGCCTGCGGCTGAGTCCGGCGTCGCGGTGTGCGGCCCTCCGCCGACTCGGGCGGGCGGGGGCCCTGTCACGAACGCTGCGTGGCTGCGGTCGTGGTGAGTTCCTGCACGGGTCCGCGCGTCACGTGCTCGGCGAGGTCGGCGGCGCGGGTGGCGCCGTCCGTCGCGGCCAGCCTGCGGCCGAGTTCGCCGGCGCGTGCCCGTAGTCCGCGGTCTCGCCACGCCGATTCCAGGATCGGCGACGGGTTCGGCGTCGCGGTGCTCGGTACGCGTACCGCCACGCCGGCCCGTACGCACGCCCCGGCCAGCAGCGGCTGTTCGGAGCCGTTGGGTGAGACGCCGAGCGGCCGGCCGCGCAGCAGAGCGGACAGTACCGGCGCCGACGTGGCGCTGGTCAGCACCAGCCCGGCGCGGTCGATGAGCGGTCCCATCCACGGCTTGCGTACGACCAGGATGTCGGCGCCGGGAGCCGGGTGCGGGTCGGTCGACCGTCCCTGCTCGACCACGGCCTGGAAGGGGCCGCCGGTGAAGGCGGCGTTCAGGCCCGGCCACTGATCGGTCCCGCCGAAGAAGCGGCCCAGGTGAACGTAGACGACGGGCTTGCCGGACCGGGCCAGCCGGGCCTCGATCGCCTCGATCTCGGCAGGGTCGGCCGCCGGCTCCCAGGCCAGCGGCCCGACGTGGCGCACCCGCTCGGGCAGCACCGCGCCCGGGTACTCCAGCGCGGGGTCGCCGCGGAGCAGGAGCGCGTCGCCCAGCAGCGGATTCTCCGGCCGCCGGGGACCCAGCCCGGCCTGCTCGCGTACGGCGGCGTAGAGCCGGAGAGACTCGCGGGTCCGGTCGTCCCGGGCCCGGCCCAGGTGCGGCTCGCCCTCGCCGCCGGCCCGGTAGTTCCACAGGTGGACCGACAGCCCCAGCACCACCACCGGGATGTCCAGTACCTCGGCGGCCAGCAGGGCACCGTTGCACAGCACCGAGGTGATCAGCAGGTCGGCCCGTGCCTGCGTGGCGGCGCGCAGCGTCGCCCGGTACTGCGCCGGTCCGGTGGTGCCCCACCAGGTCGCGGAGAATCCGCGCCGCTCGCCGAAGTCCTCCGCCGCCGCGAACGGCAGGCCGGCCTCGGCCAGCACGGGAGCGGCCGTCGACCGGCCCAGGACGCTCACGGTGTGCCCCCGGCGGCGCAGCTCACGCCCGACCGCGATCGCCGGATACAGGTACCCTCCGTCGCTCAGCGGGCAGAGCAGGACCTTCATGGGGCGTGCGCCCGGTGATGCGATGGCCTCACGGCGGATCTCACTGAGTGCTCCCTGATGGCGGGCGGTCACCCGGCCCCCCGGACCGGCGTGACCTGGCGGAGAGGACCGGATGTCCCGCCCGTCGTCAAGTCGTGGCGAGCCCACCGCCGGCGAGGCCGGCGTCGAGCTCGTCGTGGACGGCGTCAGTTGATGACGCAGCCGGTGCTGAGCTCGCCGTCCTCGCCGTGCGCGACGACCTCGACGTCTTCGGTCTCGGTGTCGGCGGGCTCTGGGGCCTTGTCCTCGGGCTCGGTCATGTCGTCCTCCTGCGCGCTGCTGGCGCCTTTTGCGCCATTTCTAGAAAGAAGGGTAATGACGCGCGGTATGGAGATGATTAGCCACTGGTTTGATAGTGGTAAATGGCGGATTCGCGCTGGCCGCCATCTCCCGCGCGTACGCGTAGGGCAGCACCGGAATCTCATAACGCACGGTGTGCGCGAGCATTTCCACGCCCGGGACGGTGATGATGCTGGCCTCCAGCAGGCTCTCCAGCACCCGTACCGCCGTGTTCTCGTCGGCGTCCAGGACGGCGGCGGCCTGTTCGAGGGTGAAGACCGGCTCGGGGAGCATGCCGAGCCGCGGCACCGCCCGGTGCGCCGGCTCCGGCAGTTCGCCGATGGCCTCGGCCAGCCGGGCCCGGATCGCCACGTCCCCCGCGGTCAGCTCGTCCAGCAGGGCTCGGGCGCCCACCATCCGCTCGGCGTACTCCCGTAGTGGCACGTGCCGTAGCAGCGCCAGCCGGTCGGCCACGAGCCGGACTCCGAGCGGCAGCAGGCCCGTCGCCGTGACGATCAGCTCGGCGGAGCGCCGGTCCGCCGCGACCCGCTCCCTGCCGATCGTCCGCCCGAGGAGCGCGACCGCCTCGTCGACCGCGAAGGAGGAGATCCGGAGCCGGTAACCGGCCTCCAGCCCGGCGAGCCGGGATCGGGCCGTGACGATGACCGCGCTGTCGCCGGACTCGGGGAGCAGCGGCCGGACCTCGGACTCCCGGCGGGCATCGTCGATGACGACCAGCGCCCGGCGCTCGGCCAGCCAGAGCTGCCAGGCGCGCCGCGCCTCCGGCAGCGAACGGGGCGAGTCCACCGGCAGGAGCTGTGACACCACGTCCTCGAACGGGCGCGGTGTCCCGTCCTCGCCGCGCAGCCGGACGAACAGGCGGCCGTCCGGGAAGTGGTCACCGAGCCGGTGCGCGAGGTGCACCGCGAGCGCGGTCTTGCCCGCGCCGAGCGGGCCGGTCACCACGGTGAGCCGGTTTCCGTCCCGGACGAGCGCGTCCCGCAGCCGCCGGACCGCCGCCGTCCGTCCGGTGAACGCCGGCGGGTCCCAGGGCAACAGGCTCGGCGCCCTGCCGCGCGCGGGAGCGTCCGGTTCCGGCGCGGTCGGCTCCGGCTCCCGTAACAGCGACTGGTAGAAGCCGACCAGCGCCTGGCTGGGGGAGAGGCCGAGTTCGTGCGCCAGCGCCTGACGCAGCTCGTCGTAGACCGCCAAGGCCTCCGAACGCCGCCCGGCCCGGCACAGCGCGGTCATCTGTAACATCCGCAGTCGTTCTCTGAGCGGATGCCGCTGGGCGACCTCGGTGAGGCGCTCGATCGTGGCCGACCCGCCGCCCGCGGCGATCTCCGCCTCCGCCCAGTCCTCGAAGACGACGAGGAAGCGCCGCTCCAGCCGCTGGGCCGCGGCACTGATCAGCGGTACGTCCTGGAACCCGTCCAGCGCGGGTCCGCGCCACAGGCCGAGGGCCTCGGCCGGCGCCCCGGATCGGGCCTGCTGCTCGAAGCGCAGCGAGTCGAGCTCGGCCGGGGCCGCGTGGAACACGTATCCGCCGGTCTGGTAGCTGATACGCGAGCCGGAACCCTCGCTGACCAGCCGGCGCAGCGCGGACACGTACACCTGGATGTTCTTGCGCGCCGTCTGCGGGGGTGCCTCGTCCCATAACGCCTCGACCAGCGCGTCGAACGACACCAGGGAGTTCGCCCGGCTCAGCAGGGCGGCCAGGACGACCTGTTGCTTCCGTGATCCGAGATCGACGGAACGGCCGTTCTCCACCACCTGCAGGGGGCCGAGAATTCCGAAACCGGCGTTCATCTCACGCTATCTTGATTACTAGGGAATGCCCTTCGACTTCGGCGTCCGAAACGCTGTCCAGACGCTGTTTGACGGAGTTGAGAACGGCCACCTCTTGCTCGGTGAGGTCGGCGAGCACATCGCGTTGTGCCGCGGTGAGCAGATCCACCGGGTTTCCGGCCTGCCTTAGGGCGGCAAGCGCGTCAAAGGTCATGGTCCCCTCCACGGTCGTGTGCCGGAACATCGTCACCTGCGGTCAGTGCCGAATCCATAAGACCTTCGGGCCATTGGGCATCCGCGGCCGCGGACCACGAAAGGATCAATGCGGACAGTCCGGCCTGCAGCCGGGACCGGAGTTCCAGCTTCGTGAGTATGGCGGTGACATACCGTTTGACGGTGCGTTCACTGATTTTGAGTTCGCGCGCTATCGACCGGTTGTCGTAGCCGAAACCGAGTAACTGAAAGACCGCGAGCTCCCGTGGCGTGAGCGTCCGCGTGAGTGACAGCGCCGCTGCCAGCGGCTGGGGTGGCGCGGGCCGCTGGTACGAGCCACAGGCCGGGCATGGCCCCGTTCTCATTCGCGAGGGCCGGTGGTGCGCGTCCCCGGCCGTCATCGAATCACGTGCCGCAGGTGCGGGGGCTGGAAAGATAAGTCGATCTTCGACGCGGCGGTCATCAAGGCATCTTCACCACTCGCCGAGGTGGTGGCCAGGCTAACCGCGGGGGCCATGGGGCGAGTTCTCCGCCGTCACATCCGCGCCTCCGTCCTTGTCGAGGCCAACGATGCTGACATCGCTACCAGACCCTGATTGTCCACATAGTTCCGTAAGTTACGTAGTCCCGATAAGTACCTTTTGTCGGCCGGTGGTGGCCATCGGGTACGCGGCAGGGCGCGCCGTCCATGGCGGCGAATCACCCACAGGTCTTTTTCGGTCAGTCCGTTCCGCGTTCGGCGACGCGCTGTTTGAGAAGGCCGACGAGCATATGGTTCACCGACAGCATGAGGTCCTCGAAATGAAAATTGTTGTCGTTCTTGCCGACCTGCCCGGGGAAACGGGAGGTTCCGGGCACCACCAGGCAGACCTCGGCCAGTTCCCTGCACGTGCCGCCGTCCCCCTTGGTCATGGCGAACGTCCGCGCGCCCGCGTCGACCGCGACCTGGAGGGCCTTCGCCACGTTCGGCGAGTTGCCGCTGCCGGAGTAGGCCATCACCAGATCCCGGGAAGTGACGAAGGGCGCCAGGGACGCGGCGAACATGTCGTCGGCGCCGATGTCGTTGACGAGCCCGGTCAGCTCGGCGGCCGACGAGCACAGGTTGACGAACGACAGGCGTCTCACGTCCGGCGGGAGCGGCCGGGTCTTGTCCTCCGTCACGAACGGGTGGTGCTTGAAGTCGCAGTAGAAGTGGTCGAGGGTACCGGCGTTCCCGCCGTTGGCCATGGCGTAGACGGTGCCGCCCTCGTCGTAGGTCTCGAACAGCATCTCGGCGGCCCGTTCCAGGACGGCCACCGGGAACTCATCGACGATGCGGCGCTTCTCGGCGAGGTAGAGCCCGATGGTCTCGGCGAGGGTCACGACCGGCCTCCCGCGTGCTCGGACTCGATCCGGCCGTGCCCGCGCCCGGCGTCGTCCTGCCAACGGATGACGTCGTCGAGTTCGGGCGTGGAGACCTCGATGGAGGTGTAGTCGGTTCGCGCGATCACCCGATGGAGATCGTTCGGCGGGTTGGTCCAGCCCGAGCGTGGACGGTGGACGGTGGTCGTCAGGCCGCCCACGTCGATCACCGCGTCGAGGTCGTCCGGCGCGGTCGCGCCGCTCAGCACCGTGGCCTCGCCCTCGATGACGTAGTTCGTCTCCAGCTTCCGGCGGTGGGACTGCAACGACGACTGGTGCCCCTCGGCCATCCGGATGCGTTTCAGCGCGTACGGGACGTCGGGCAGGTTGCGGGTGTACCAGACCTCGTCGCCCCAGGGCTTGTGCACCGTGTAGTCCGAGACGTCCGGGCAGCGGCAGGGCACCGCCCGAAGGCCGGCGCCGGTCACCGTCTCTCCCCGGACGGAGCCGGCCTCGACGAGGACCGCCGGTTCGGCGCCGGCGTTGACGATCCGGTGGACGCATCCCGGCAGGGTGTGCCAGCCGCCCAGGTACCCGTACGTCCTCGGCGGCTCGTCGCCGTGCGGCGTCTCCAGCCGTACCCGGCCCGCGATGACCACGAAGCTCCGGTGGTCGCGGGGGTGGGAACCGAACGGGGTGGCCCGCCCGGCCTCGATCGTGTGCTCCGCGAACAGATAGGCGCCGTCGGCGGCCGGATCGGCGAGCCGGCTGCTGCGCCCGTAATCGGTGGTGACCTCGGTCGTCCTCATCGTTCCACTCCCATCATCCGGTCCAGCCAGTGGTTCGCGTCCTGCTCGCGCAGCAGCCGTCGTGCCGCCGCGCGCTCCGCCGGGGCCGCCCCGGAGGCCATCGCCTCGCGCAGGACCGAGGCGGTGCCCTCGACGTCGAACGGATGCACCGGCGTCACATGGCCGGCCAGCTGCTCGTACGCGCCCGCGTTGACCGAGAGCAGCAGCCGGGCGCGCTCGCCGAGGTAGAGGGCCTCCTTGGCGACCAGGTTCATCCCGTCGAACGTCGGGTTCACCAGCGCCAGGTCGGCGCCGGACAGGGCGGCCACCACGCAGTGACGCGTGGTGGGCAGGTCCGGGTAGACCAGCGAGACGGCCGGCCGGCCCGGGGCGCCGAACCGTTCGTTGAGGCCGGCCACCAGGCCCTCGCACTCGCTCTGGAGCTCCCGGGTGCGCTCGGTCGGGCGGCCCGGCGGGGTGGCCACCGCGCAGAACCACCACTCTCCGGCCAGCCCGGGCTCGCGCTCCAGCACGCTCCGGTACGCGGCGAAGCCGCGCGGCAGGTTCTTCCACAGGTCGATGCGGTCGGCGCGGGCGATCACCCGGCGTCCGCCCGCCTCCCGTGCCAGCCGCGCCCGCCACCGCGCCGTGGCCGGCTCGTCGCGCAGCCGCTCCACCATCGCAACGTCCAGCGGGAACGGGGCGACGGTCACCCGGGTCCGGTGCCCGTCGTACGTCACGCTCCCGTCGTCGACCGCGCAGCCGGGCAGGAAGCGCGCGCAACAGCCCAGGAACGCGCGTGCCCACCGAGTGCAGTGGAAACCGACCACGTCGGCGCACAGCAGGCCGGTGAGGATCCGGTCGCGGATGTGAGCGGGCAGGACGCCGAAGTAGTCGGGCTCGCACCAGGGCAGCCCCTGGAAGAACGCGATCCGGCCGCGGCGTTCCGCCCGCCGCCCGAGCATCTCCGGCACCAGGAACAGGTGGTGGTCGTTGACCAGCACGAACTCGTCCGGCGACCCCGTCATGAGGCTCGCGAGCCGGTCGGCGTACGCCCGGTTGACCGCCTCGTAGGCCGGCCACGCCTCCGCGAGCCCCGCCTCCGGCTGCCGCGCGGTGTCGAGCAGATAGTGGAACAGCCACAGCAGCAGCCGTACGCCGACCGTCTCGTAGTGCCGGTCGGTCATCGCCCGGGGCAGGCGCAGCCGGTGCAGCGTGACGCCGCCGGGCAGCCCGGTCACGTCGACGGGGCCGTCGCCGGCCGCGGCGGCGTCATCCGGCGGCATCGTGCACACCCAGTCGCCCCCGTGCCGGCCGAGCAGCGTGGCCAGCAGCGGCACCAGGCCGCCCGGCGAACGGGGGAGCAGGCCGGCGCCGTCCTGCCACCGCGGTGCGCTGTTGCTGCAAACGATCAGTCTCAAACCGGTCGCCGTCCTCGGGTCGGCATCGGCCACGGCGGGCTCACCTCGCGGCCTCCCGTACGAAGGCGGCGATCCCCGCCGCGTCCAGCCGGTACCGGCGGTAGAGCTCCTCGGGCGGGCCCGCCTGCCCGTAGTCCGGCACCGCCAGCACGTCGAAGCGGGGCCGGTCCGGCAGGCCCAGCACGATCCGGCCGATCTCGTCGGCGAGGCCGCCGACGCGATAGTGGTCCTCGACGACGACCGCCCGGCGGTGCGCCCCGGCCAGCCGTGCCACCGCCGCGCGGTCCACCGGCAACGACGACACGTTGACCACGGTGGGAGTGATCCCGTCCACGGCGAGCCGGCCGGCCGCCTCCACCGCGACCGGCACCGTACCGCCCATCGCGAAGACGACCACGTCGCCGCCCTCGCGGACCACGTGCGGGACCCCGAACCGGAACCGGTACCCGTCCGCGTGCACCTCCGGCTGCGGCTGCCGGCACAGCCGCAGGTAACTCGGGTGCCGGTCGGTCGCCAGGTGCTCCATCATCTGCCAGACCTCGGCGCCGTCGGCGGGCTGGAACACCCGGACGTTCGGCAGGGTGCGCATCAGCGCCACGTCCCGCAGCCCCATCTGGGTCGGCCCGTCCCGCCCGATCGCCAGCCCGGCGTGGGTGCCGACCAGGACCACGCCCGCGTCGTTGAGCCCCACCGACTGGAAGATCTCCAGGAACTTGCCGGTCAGGAAGTGGCCGAAGCTGGCGACGAACGGCCGGAACCCCTCCTGCGCCAGCCCGGCGGCCACGCCGATGGCGTTGGCCTCCGCGATGCCGCACTCGAAGAACCGGTCCGGGAACTCCTCCTTGAACGGCAGCGTCCGTGTCGCCTTGGCGAGGTCGCAGTTCACCACCACCACGTGGTCGTACTCGCGGGCGATCTCCACCAGCGCGGCCCCGAACCAGTCCCGTGTGGAGCTCATGCGCCGCACTCGAGAAGGGTTTCGAGGTAGTCGACGGCGGCCGCGTACTCCGCCGGAGAGGGGAGGTCGCTGTGGCTGCCGTCCAGCAGGACCCGTCCGGGGCCGAGCCTGCCCTTGCGCGTGTGGGCGATGATCACCGACGGCCGGCCGGGGTCGCGCCGCCGCAGGGCGTCGCGCAGTTCCCCGTGGTCGTGGCCGTCCACCTGGGCGACGTCCCAGCCGAACGCGCGTAGTTTGTCCGGCAGCGGGCGCAGCGGCAGGGTGTCGCCGACCGTCCCGTCGCTCTGGCTGTCGTTGTGGTCGATGATGGCCACCAGGCCGGAGAGCCGGTTCGCGCCCGCGTACAGGAACGCCTCCCACACCTGTCCCTCCTGGCATTCGCCGTCGCCGAGCAGGCAGTACACGGTGGAGTCCCGGCCGTGCAGCCGGCGGGCCACGGCCCGGCCGACGGCCACCGACAGGCCCTGGCCGAGCGCGCCGGTGCTGACGTCCACCAGCCCGAGCCGCGTACGGTCCGGGTGCCCCTGCAGCCGGCTGTCCAGCGCCCGCAGCGTGCCGACCTCCTCGGCGGGCAGGTCGCCGCCGACGATCAGGGCGGCGTACCAGGCGGGCGCCGCGTGGCCCTTCGACAGGACGAACACGTCGCCGGACCGGTCCGCGCTCCAGTCCATCCGGTCGAACCGCAGCACGCTGATGATGTCGGCGCACGACAGCGACGAGCCGGCGTGCCCGGAACCCGCGCGATGGATCATCTCCAGGAGCACGAGCCGGCATCGCGTCGCGAGCCGCGCGATCCGGGCCGGGTCGGCGTGCTCGGCCGGACCGGCGACCACTCCCTCACCCCGCATCGGCGCCCCCGTTCCCGTTCGCGGCGGGCACCGGGCCGGCCACCAGCCCCGCGATGTAGTCGGAGACGGCGGCGATGGTCGGCTGCCGCCACAGCAACGTCGTCGGCAGCGAGCACCGGAACCGTTTCTCCAGCCTGCGCCGGACCACCACGGTGAGCACCGAGTCCAGCCCCTGCTCGACCAGCGGGCGGTGCGGCGACAGGTCGGCGGGGGCCAGCCGCATCTCCCTGGCGACCTGCGCGCCGACCTCCTCGATCAGGAACGCGCGCAGCTCCTCCGGCGGCAGGTCGGCGAACGAGTCGGCGGGCCGCTCGCCGTCGGCGCCGTTCTCCCCGGGGGCCGGCGCGTCGATCACCGGGTACCGCAGTCCGGACAGCCAGGCGACGACGGCGCCGGCGTCGTCGGTGACCCGGACCTGCACGGTGTCGGCCCGTTCGGGGTCGAGCCACACCTCGATGTCCACCGCGTCCGGCGGCTCTCCCACGATGACGAGCCGGTCGACGTGGGTCACCATGCGCAGCAGCGGGTCGCCGGGGAACGCGCTCGGCGCCACCGACATCGCCGCGTCCAGCACGGACGCCCAGGCACCGGGCGCGGCGCCACCCGCCGGAAGCGCGCCGTCGGCGGGGAGCGCGCCGTCGGCCGGGGGAGTGGCGTCCGCTGGGGGCGCGCCGTCAGGCGCGGTGCCACCCGCTGAGAGTGCGCCGTCGACGGGGAGCGCGCCGTTGCCCGGGGGAGTGGCGTCCGCCGGGAGCGCGCCGTCGGCGGGGAGCGTGCCGTCGGCCGGGGGAGTGGCGTCCGCCGGGGGCGTGTCGCCGGGCGGTCCGCACCGTACGCGGGCGCGCAGCGCGCCGTGGCCGAGCAGCAGTTCCTCGACACTCCAGTCGAACCCGGTGCCGGGCACGCCGACGGCGGCCAGCCGGTGCGTGACCGTGCCGGGGTCGGCCGGCGTGAGCGGCTGCGCCGGGGGCTCCGGCGCCTCGCCCGGCGCGGCGGGGACCGTGGCGGTGGCGATCATCTGCCAGGCGGCGTCCGGCTCGCCGGCGAGGCGGACGGCCAGCCGCAGCGCGGTTCCGTCCCGTACGACCTGCACCTCGCGGCGGTCGGCGGTCAGCAGCGGCGCGGACATCGTCACCTCGCCGAGCGCCCGGCCGCCGGAGGCGGCGAAGAACGTCGCCGCCAGCACGGCGGCGGGCACGATCTCCACTCCCTCGATCGCGTGACTGCCGGGATAGGGCCGGGTCTGGTCGTCCAGGGCGGTCCGCCAGAGCCGGACGTCGGTGCCCGCCAGGTCGACGCCGTCGCCGAGCAGCGTGTGCGCGTCCGGGTCGTGGCCGCGCCCGCCGGTGTCCGGGGCCGACGGCGCGCGCCAGTGCCTGCGGCGCTGCCACGGGTACGAGGGGAGCACGACCGGCCCGCCGGACGGCTGCAACCGGTGCCAGTCCACGCCGAGGCCGGCGCAGTGCGCCGCCGCCACGCCGGTGAGAAGGGCGGCCCGCGTGGGCCGGTTCCGGCGCAGCGAGGAGCCGACGAACACCTCCTCGTGCCCCTCCGCGCTCAGCGTCTCCAGCACCGAGTGCGTGACGACCGGGTGCGGGGAGATCTCCACGAACGCGCGGTAGCCGTCGGCCGCGGCCGCCGCGACCGCGCCGGCCAGGCGTACCGGCCGGCGCAGGTTGGCCGCCCAGTACGCGCCGTCGAAGCCCGGCGCCGCCCGTGGATCCTCCAGCGCCGTCGAGTAGACGCGGACGCCGGGGACGGCGGGGGTCAGGTCGGCCGCGGCGGCGGTGAGCTCGGCCAGCAGCGGATCCATCTGCGGTCCGTGGAACGCCACGTCCGAGGCGACCCGGCGGGCCGGAATCCCCTCGTCGAGCCAGCCGAGCAGCACCTCGGCCACGGCGTCCGGTTCGCCGGAGACGACCGTCGAGCCGGGCGACGAGGCGATCGCGGCGACCACGTCGGTACGGCCCGCCAGCAGCCGCGCCGCCTCGGCGAACGGCAGCTGCACCATGGCCATCGCGCCGCGGCCGGCGACCCGCCGCAGCAGCCGCGACCGCCGGCAGATCAGCCGGGCGCCGTCGAGGCGGCTCAGCGCCCCGGCCGTCACCGCGGCGGCGATCTCGCCGACCGAATGGCCGATCACCGCGTGCGGACGCACCCCGTACCCGCGCCACAGCTCGACCAGCCCGAGCTGCATAGCGAAGATCATCGTCTGGATCCGGTCCACCTCGGTCAGCGCGCCCTCGGTGAGCGCCTCTCGCGGCGAGAAGCCGATCTCGGCGGCGAACACCGGTTCCAGCTCGTCGATCACGGCGGCGAACGCCGGTTCGGACGCCAGCAGCTCGCGGCCCATCCCGGCCCACTGCGAGCCGTGCCCGGAGAACACGAACACCGGGCCGGGACCGGCGTCGTCGAGCACCCGTCCGGTGGTCACCGCGTCGTTCGGCGCGCCGGCGGCCAGGGCGCGCAGCCCACCGGCCAGGGCGGCGGGATCCTCGGCCGCCACCACCGCCCGGTACGGCAGGTGCGCCCGGCGCAGCGCGAGCGTGTGCCCGACACTCGCCGCCGGCAGGCCGCCGACGACACCGGCGAGGCCGGCGGCGGCCTGCCGCAACGCCGCCCGCGACGCGGCGGACACCGGATACAGCCGCCCGGCGGTCCCCTCGGCGGGCGGCGCCTGCTCCGGCGCCTGCTCGAGGACGACGTGCGCGACCGTGCCGCCGTAGCCGAAGGCGGACACCGCGGCGCGGCGCGGGTGCCCGGAGCCGGGCCACGGCGTCGGCGCGTCGACCACGCGCAGCCTCGCGCCCGCCCAGTCGACGGCCGGAGTCGGCGTGCCGAGCCGGCTCGGCGGCAACTCGCCGCGGTCGAGCGCCAGGACGGCCTTGACCAGGCCGGCGATGCCGGCGGCGCCCTCGAGATGGCCGATGTTCGACTTGGCCGAGCCGATCAGGCACGGCCGCTCCGCCGGCCGGCCCGCCCCGTACACGGCGCCCAGCGCGGCGGCCTCCAGGGGGTCGCCGACCGCGGTGCCGGTGCCGTGCGCCTCGACGTAGCCGACGGTGCCCGGTTCGACGCCCGCCTGCCGCAGCGCGCGGCGCATCACGTGTTCCTGGGCCTGGCCGCACGGCGCCATGATGCCCACGGTGCGACCGTCCTGGTTGACAGCGCTGCCGAGGACGGTCGCGAGGATTCGGTCCCCGTCGCGTACGGCGTCGGTGAGCCGTTTGAGCACCACGACCGCGGCGCCCTCGCCCCGCCCGTACCCGTCGGCGGCGGCGTCGAACGACTTGCTCCGCCCGTCCGGGGCGAGCGTGCCCGCGGCGTCGAGGGTCAGCGTCTCGCCGGGGGAGAGGATGAGGTTGACCCCGCCGGCCAGCGCCACGTCGGTCTCCCCGGCGCGCAGGGCCTGCACGGCCAGGTGGACGGCGACCAGCGACGCCGAGCACGCGGTGTCCACCGCCATGCTCGGGCCGCGCAGGTCCAGCGCGTACGAGACACGGTTGGCCACGGCGCAGGTGGCGGAGCCGATCCCGGTCCACGCCTCGATGTCGGGCAGGTCCTCCAGCAGCCGGTGCCCGTAGTCGCCGGTGCAGACGCCCACGTACACCCCCGCGTCGGTGCCGGCCAGCGCGTCCGGCGACACCCCGGCGTGCTCCAGCGCCTCCCACGCGGTCTCCATCACGAGGCGCTGCTGCGGGTCCATCAGCTCGGCCTCGCGCGGGGAGAGCCCGAAGAACTCCGCGTCGAAGTCGGCCACCCCGTCCACGAAGCCGCCGCGCGGCACGGTACGGCGGACCGCCGCCGCGTACGACGGGCCACGGTCGGCGTAGTCGCGCCAGCGGTCGGCGGGCGCCGGTCCGCTGGCGTCCCGCCCCTCGCGGAGCAGGTTCCAGTACGCGTCCGCCGAGTCGGCGCCGCCGGGCAGGCGGCAGCCGATCCCGATCACCGCGATCGCCGGCCGGTCCATCAGGCATCGCCTCCCCGCGTCCGTGACCACACGGGCGACTCGAGAATCTCCACGACGGCGGCCGAGATGGTCACGCCGGGTCCGTACGCGAACATCAGCAGGTGGTCGCCCGGCCCCAGTTCGCCGCCGCGGACCAGGTGCTCCAGCGCGACGATCTGGTCGCTGGCCCCGCAGTGGCCGAGGGTCCGGCCGAACTCCCAGGTCGACCGGGACGCCGGGATGCCCAGCCGGTGCTCGCAGATCTGGTCGGCGATCTCCTGAGAGGTGTTCATGCAGGCCACCCGGGTGACGTCGCCGGCCTTGATCCCGGCCTCGGAGAGGGACTGGTCGATCACCTCGGCCATCCGTTCGTCCAGGGTGACCAGCACCCCGGTCCCGTCGCCCTCCACGACCGCACGCCGCCGGAACACGTCGTTGTGCGCCGCGAAGTCCACGGTGCGTCCCTCGGTGACGCCGGGCGGGAACAGCGGCTCGGCGCAGCGGTGCATCTCCTCGGCCTGCGACACGGACGCGGTGCACACCGACGCCAGCCGGGCGAACCCCCCTTCGGTGTCCAGCACGACGGCACTGGCGGCGTCACCGGCGACGGCCCCGGGCAGCATCCGCCACCGGTCCACCAGCGGAGTGCCGTAGTTGTCGGCGGTGACCAGGAGCGCGGCCCGGTGCCCGCCCCGCAGGTAGCTCGCGGCCAGCTCCAGCGCGGTGAACATGCCGTTGCAGCCCTGCTTGAGCTGGGTGGACAGCACACCGTCGCCGACCAGGTGGCGCTGCACGTATGACTGCGGCGGCCAGCCCTCCGGGCCCTGGTGCCAGGTCGAGGTGTACAGCAGCAGGTCCAGCTCGGTGGGGGACCGTCCGCTGCGGGCCACCGCGGTCCGCGCCGCGCGGAGCGCCATCTCCGGCGCCGGAACGTCACCGGCCACCGCGACCGAGACGAGCCCGTGCAGCTCGACCTCCTCGGCCGTGTACCGGCCCGCCGCCACGGCGTCGTCCACGCCCACCGTCGCGGGCACGTACGACCCGACGCCGCTGATGTACATGTCCGCCGTCTCCATACCGCCTCCTGGACCGCTCCAAGTCGATGTGCACCGCTCGCTCATGCGGGACCGCCGGAGGCGTACTCCGGCGGGACGTCGAGGATGCGGAGTACGGCGCAGGCCATGGTGGTGCCGGCGCCGAGCCCGACGAGCAGCACGTGGTCGCCGGCGGCCAGCGCACCGACGGTCAGCAGGTGGTCGAGGGCGACGAACTGGTCGCTGACCCCGAGGTGCCCGATCCCGGCGCCGTAGTCCCAGGTGGTGTCGGCCATGGTCAGCCCGAGCCAGTTGACCCCGCGGTTCTCCAGGTCGTCCCAGCGCCCGTGGGGGAAGGCCACGCGCGCCACCTCGTCGAGCGTGATCTCCGCCTCCGTGAGCGTGCGGTCGACCAGCTCCAGCAGCGTCTTCTGGATCGCCAGCATGACCTCGGCGCCGTCCCCGGCGATCAGCCGCTTGCGGAACTCCCGGTTACGCGCGGCGAAGTCCAGCGGCCGGCCCACGGTGGCGTCCGGCGGGAACATCGGCACGCCGCCGTCGTTGACCGCCTCGGCCTCCGGGAGCACGGTCACGTTGATCGACCGCAGCTCGGCGAACCCGGTGTCGGTGGTGACCAGCAGCGCGCACCCGGCGTCGCCCATCACGGCGCCCTCGATCATCCGCCAGCGGTCGACCAGCGGGGTGCCGTGATTGTCGGCGCCGACCAGCAGGGCGGTGCCGCCCGGCCGCAGGTACCCGGCGGTGAGCTGCAGCGCGCTGAACAGCCCGCAGCAGCCCTGCCGCAGCTCGACGGCCAGCACGTCGCCGCCGACCAGGTGCTGCTGCAGGTAGTACTGCGGCTCCCAGCCCTCCGGCCCCTGGTGCCAGACGTCGGAGTACAGCATGAGGTCCAGCTCGCGCGGTGACAGGTCGCCGGAGCGCTCGAACGCCTGCCGGGCGGCCCGCAGCGCCAGTTCCGGCGCCGGTACGTCACCGGCCACGGCCGCGCCGCCGAGACGGAAGTACTCCACCTCGTCGGCCGGGTAGCGGCCCTCGGCGACGGCCGTCTCGATGCCCACCACCGGTGGGAGATGGACGCCGATACTGCGCAGGTACAAGTCGGGAGTACGCATCTGTCCCTCCTTCAATGCGGGCATGCCGCGGTACGGGGCGCGGTGGGGCCGTAAGGCGCGGGCCTCACCGCGTGTCGGACGTCGCGGCCGGGCCCGGGGACCCGTCGCGGAGCAGCAGCATCGGATCGTTCAGCTCGTGCAGTCCGCACATCGGCGGGCAGGCCTCATAGCCGAGGAGCCGCTGGATGTCCTCGGGGTAGCCGCGGACCACCTCCAGCGGCACGGACAGGTACTGGTTCTCCTCCTGCCGGAGGTTGCCGAGGTCGTAGGCGTACGACAGGCCGGTGCGGGGGCCGTCGGAGGCGTTGACGCCGGCGCCGTGGTACGTGCTGCCGAGCCACAGCAGTGCGGAACCGGCCCGCATCTCGGCGGGGACCGCCTCCTCGTCGCGGGGCGCCCGCTCGTCGTCCCACCGGTGGCTCCCGGGGATCACACGGGTGGCGCCGTTGCGCGCGGTGAACTCGCTCGCGGCGACCATGACCTGCACCCGGCTCTCCGGGCCCGGATGGGTACGGAGGTGGGCCGTGTCGTCGCGGTGCAGCCCCTGGAGCGCCACCCCGGGCCAGATCTGGATCGCCCGCGAGATGCCCAGCTGAATCGTCGGGACGAACTCGACGCGCTGCTCGCCGAGCCAGGCCTTCACCGGGCGCTGCAGGAAGTGCCGCGCCGCGCCGAGGAAGTGCGGCTGGCGCATGATCGCCACCGACCGCGCGCTCCGGCGCACCAGCCCCGGCAGGATCCGGGTCTTCTCGCCGACCAGGCGTCCGTCGCCGTCCGCCTGGCGCTCCAGATCCGTATCCAGGTCCGCCCACAGGCCGCGGAGCGTGCCCGCGTCGACGAAGTCCTCGATGATCACTGCTCCGTCGCGGTCGACCACGTCGACGGCCTCGTCGACCGAGCTCGTCGCGGGCAGCGTGGTCAGCATGGGATCACTCACTCCGGCCTCCGGGAGCGTGGTCGGTCCAGGTCGGTCAAATCGTCAGGCGGTCCCGGCCGGCGGGCCGAACCAGCGGGCGAGGGCGTCCGGGAGCGACGCCGGGTCGGCGGGCGTGCTCCAGGCGACGAAGCCGTCCGGCCGGATCAGCAGGGCGTCCGCCGGGGCCTCGTCGCACTCGGCGGTGATCACGTCGACCCGGTCGGACCAGGGCTCGGCGAGCGCCCGCAGCCCGGATCCGGCGGTCAGGTCGAGCAGCAGGGCCCGCCCGTCGCGTTGCAGTTCCGCGACCCGCACGGTGCCGTCGGCGCGCCGCAGCCGCAGGTCCGGGCTGTAGCGCCCGACCAGCGGACCGGTCAGTGACGGGTCGCCCATGTCGTAGCCGATGTGCAGGTCGTCGACCAGGGAGGTGAGCTGCCGGTTCGCCTCGTCGCGGAGCAGCAGTTCGGTGAAGAGCCGGCGCAACGCGTCGACGTGAGGTCCGGGCCGCATCAACGCGATGGACGCGCGCTGGATCTCCAGCGTCTGCGCGCCGACCGGATGCCGCTCGGAGGTGTAGGTGTCGAGCAGGTCCTCGCCGCACCAGCCGCGCGCGACCGCGGCGAGCTTCCAGCCGACGTTGACGGCGTCGCCCAGGCCGAGCCGCAGCCCCGGACCGCTCCAATGCGAGTGGACGTGCGCCGCGTCGCCGACGAGCAGCACCCGCCCGCTGCGGTACGTCTCGGCCTGCCGCGCGTTGTCGGTGAACCGGGTGATCTTCTTGACCTCGGTGACCGTCACCTTGGTGCCGCTGAGCCGGCGCAGCGCACCCTGGAACTCCTCGGCGGTGATGGGCGCGTCCCGATTCTCCGGCGGGCCGTCGAATTCGAGGGTGATGAACCGGGGCGGTCCCTCCTCGTACACCAGGAGCCCGCCGTCCTTACGGAACCATCCGGGCAGGTGAAAGTCGAGGTCGTCGATCTCGGCGAAGGCGCGGTAGCCGGTGGTGATGCCGTCCGTTCCCGGAAAGGCGACGCCGGACAGCTTACGGACCATGCTCCGGCCGCCGTCGCAACCGGCGAGCCATTCCGCCTCCAGCCGATACGGCCCGTCCGGGCCGTCGACGTCGAGACGCACCCGGTCGTCGTCCTGGGTGAACCCGGTGACGGTGTGGCCGCGCCGTACCTCGACGCCGAGCTCCGCCGCGCGCCGCGCCAGATCCTGCTCCAGCAGTTGCTGGGGCACCAGCAGGTCGGGGGACTCCGGGCGGAGCAGGAACATGCTGGCGAAGTGCCGCGCGCCCGGGAACGCCTTGGGGTGCAGGCTGTCGGGGCGCCGCTCACCTGCGGCGATGCGGGCCTGCTGCTCGGTGGTCGGCGGCGTGATGGGAGTCTCGGCGACCCCGATCATGAGCCCGCGGCGGTCCATGATGTCGACCGCCCGCCCGGTGATGCCCTCGGCCTTCGGTCGCCATTCGATCTCGGGAAGTCGTTCGAACACCACCACCGGAACGCCGTGGAGCGCCACCTCGCACGCGAGCATGAGCCCCACCGGCCCGCCACCGACAACAGCGACCTGCGCATCCCGAAAAGCCATTAACACCTCTGCTGGAAATAAACAATGAGACTGCTGGAAGATTCGTCGGAGACGGTGTGAAGGGTCGTCGGCGTGCCAATCACAGACCGGCAGCAATTGCGCACCCTGCGCGTTGACGGACGTGTCCGTTCGGTCAGCGCCGATGCTAATCGGGCAGTCCAGAAATGACTAGTGGTGTCATTTTTGCGATTTCTCATGCATAATCTTCGCGCTGTGATCATCGGCGTGCCGGGGCGACCCGGCGCCCAGGCGGGAGGTTGCCGGATGAGCGACGGTCGGATGGCGCAGCCGTTGGAGACCGACCGCCCGACCCCCTTCGATCCCCCCGTGGAGCTGCGGAGACGAGCCTCGCTCAGCCGGCTGGCCTACCCCGACGGTCACGTCGGCTGGGTGGCCACCGGCTACGGCGTCACCCGGGCCATCCTGGCGGACCCGCGCTTCAGCACCCGGCGCGAGCTGCTGCACCAGCCGGTCGGGAACGAGCGCGCGCACGAGCGGCCGACTCCGGCGGAGCCGGGCATCTTCCCGCACATGGACCCGCCCGAGCACACCCGGTACCGCCGCCTGCTGAGCCGCCACTTCGGGCCCCGGCGCGTCGCCGAGCTGACGCCCGCGATCCGGCGGTACACCGCGGAGGCGCTCGACCGCATGGCGGACGGCGGGTCGCCCGCCGACCTCGTCGCCGCGTTCGCCGTGCCGGTTCCGGCGCTGGTGATCTGCGAGCTGCTGGGCGTACCGCCGGAGGACCGGCACGCGATCCAGGCGGCGACCGCGGTGATGAACGACCTGGAATCGACCCCCGAGCGGGCGGTCGAGGCCGTCCTGTCGATCACCGGAACGGTGCGCGGCCTCCTCACCCGCCTGCGCGGCCGGTCCACCACGCCGGAGGACGGGCTGCTGGCGCACGCCGTGGCGACCGGCGACCTCAGCGACGACGAGCTCACCAACCTCGGGATGGTGCTGCTGGCCACCGGCCACCTGCCCACGTCGAGCATGCTCGCGCTCGGGACGTTCGTGCTGCTGACCGAACCGGCCGAGCGGGCCCGGCTGACCGCGGACCCCGGACTCGCCGAGCCGGCGGTCGAGGAACTGCTGCGCTACCTGTCGATCCTGCAGTTCGACGTACGGCGCACCGCGCTGGTCGACGTCGAGATCGGCGGCCATGTCATCGCGGCGGGTGAGACGGTGGTGCTGGCGCTGCCGGTGGCGAACCGGGATCCGGGACGCTTTCCCGACCCGGACACGCTGGACGTGGCACGCTCCGCGACCGGGCACCTGGCGTTCGGGCATGGTATCCACCAGTGTCTCGGGCAGCATCTCGCGCGCGCCGAGCTCCGCATCGCGCTGACCGCGCTCTTCGAGCGCTTCGCGGACCTGCGCCTGGCCGTTCCGGCGGCCGAGGTGCCGACCCGCGAACGTATGGCGGTGTACGGAGTGGACCGGCTGCCGGTCGCCTGGGGCGCCGTACCGGCCGAGGGATAGGGAGGATCATGCGCTACAGGACCTTGGGCGACTCGGGCCTTCGGGTGTCGGTGGTCGGGCTGGGCTGCAACAACATCGGTGCGCGCATCGACGTCACCCGTACCCGGGAGGTGGTGGACGCGGCGATCGACGAGGGGGTCACGCTCTTCGACACCGCCGAGTCGTACGGCGCGTCGCCGGGCGCCTCCGAGGAACTCCTCGGCGAGGTGCTGGCCGGCCGGCGCGACAAGGTCGTGCTGGCCACCAAGTTCGGCAGCCGCGGGAAACGCCCCGACTACGGGCAGGGCGAGGCGCACGGAGCGCTCGGCGGCCGGTCGTACATCCGGCGGGCGGTGGAGGGGTCGCTGAGCCGGCTGCGCACCGACCACATCGACCTCTACCAGTACCACTTTCCCGACGGCGTCACTCCGATCGAGGAGACCCTCGACGCGCTGACCGAGCTGGTGCGCGAGGGCAAGGTGCGCTACATCGGCAGCTCCAACCTCAGCGGCTGGCAGATCGCCGAGGCCGCGCACGTCGCCCGCGCGCGAGGCCGCGCGTCGTTCGTGTCGGCGCAGAACCACTGGTCGCTGCTGGACCGGAACGCCGAGCGCGAGGTGGTCCCGGCGGCCCTGCACTACGGGGTCGGCGTGCTGCCGTACTTCCCGCTGGCCCACGGGCTGCTGACGGGCAAGGTGCGACGCGGGCAGGAGCCCCCGGCCGGAAGCCGGCTCGCCGAGCGCTCCCAGCTCATCACGCCGGAGCGGCTGGACCGGGTGGAGGCGCTGACGTCCTGGGCGGAGAAGCACGGCCGGTCGCTCCTGGACGTGGCCATCGGCGCGCTGGCCGCGCTGCCCGGCTGCGGTTCGGTGATCGCCGGTGCGACCCACCCGGACCAGGTACGGGCCAATGTGGCCGCCGGCGACTGGGCGCCGACCGCCGAGGAACTGGCCGAGATCACCGCGCTGGTGCCGCTCGGCTGACGCTCACCAGGTGACGGGCATGGCGTGCAGCCCGAACAGGCCGGAGTCGTAGGCGAAGGGCAGCGCGTCGAGCCCGGCCGCCAGGCGCAGTGTCGGCATCCGGGCCAGCAGGGTGCCGTAGGCGATCTCCAGCACGGCGCGGGCCAGGTTGTGGCCGACGCACTGGTGCACCCCGTGGCCGAAGGCGAGATGGTGGTGCGCGGACCGGTGGACGTCGAACTCGTCGGGGTTCTCGAACGCCCGCTCGTCCCGGTTGGCGGAGGCGGCCAGCACCGTCAGCCGGTCGCCGGCGCGGATCCGCACCCCGCCGATGTCGAGGTCGTCCGCCGCCGCCCGGTCGAAGCTGACCCAGTCCTGCACCGAGTGGAAGCGCAGCAGTTCCTCGGTCGCACCCGGCAGCAGGCCCGGATCGGCGCGCAACGCCGCGAGCTGCGCCGGGTGCTCCAGGAGCGTCACCACGCCCAGCGAGATCATGTTCGCCGGCGACTCGTAGCCCGCGAGCAGCAGCAGGAACCCGATGTTGATCAGCGCGTCGGCGGTCAGCTCCCCGGTGGGCAGGTGCCGGCCGGCCAGCCGCCCGATGAGGCCGTCGTGTGGCGCGTGCTCGGCGCGGCGGATCAGCTCGCCCAGGTAGCCGCGCAGGTCACGGGACGCCTGGGGCGCTCTCGGGTCGATGCTCATCACGCTCAGCATCCGGAGCCGTGACTCGAAGAACTCATGATCGGCGACCGGGACGCCGAGCAGCTCGCAGACCACGCGCGCCGGGACGGGGCGCGCGAACGACTCGACGAGGTCGGCGGACGGCCCGGCCTCCAGCATGGTGTCGATCGCCGCGTCGACGATGCGCTGGACGCGCGGCCGCATGGCGGCCACCGGGCGGGCGCCCAGCTCCGAGATCAGCAACCGCCGGTACCGGCTGTGCTCGGGCGGGTCCATGTCGATGAAGAAGCCCTCGTCGGGCCGATCGTCGTCGGGCCCCCGCGGGCGTTCGGGCCGTCCGGTGTCCGAGCTGATCCGCGGGTCGCTGAGGATCTGCCGCGCCTCGGCGTGCCGGGTGACCGCCCAGACCGGCGCGCCGTTGGGAAGCACGGCACGGACGAGCGGCCCGTCGGCGCGCATCCGCCGATATTCGGCCGGTGGAGCGAACGGGCAGGTCCGCTCCATCGGGAAGGCCGGTGAAGCGAGCATGTCGTGCTCGGATGGGCTCATCGCGGTTCTCCCTCGGCGCGCGCTCCAGGATGCCGCCGCGCCGTGGGCCGTGTCCAGAGGCCGACGAGGCGGTGGCGATCATGCGTCGGGAGCGAGTGCCGGTATCCTGAACCTGCGGGGCCGAGTGGCCCCCGCGCGGCGGTGGGGCCTGCCGTACCCGAACCGCGGCACTCGTGTCGCCAACGGTCCCTGCTTGTGACAGCACACGCCCGCGCACTCACGTGGGCGTCTCGCGAGTAGGGAGATCGGTACGCATGACGGCACCCGACAACCGGGTCCACGAGCCCATCGATCCTGACATCGACCTGAGGATGCGCGCGCGGCGACATGAGCTGACACGCGGCCAGGCGCCCGTGGTGGCGGTCGTCGCGGCCGGCGGCGCGCTCGGCGCGGCCGCCCGCTACGGCGCCGGGCTGATCTGGCCGACCGCGCCGGGGACCTTTCCGTGGACCACGCTGGGGATCAACGCGCTCGGCTGCGCGATCATCGGCGTGTTCATGGTGGTCATCACCGACGGATGGTCGGTCCACCGGCTGGTACGGCCGTTCGTCGGCACCGGCGTCCTGGGCGGTTTCACCACCTTCTCCACCTACGCCGTCGACATCTCTCACCTCATCGACGCCGGCCGCGCGCGTACCGCGCTCGGCTACCTCGCGCTGACCCTCGTCGTGGCACTCGGCGCGGTGTGGGCGGCGGCGGCCACCACACGTCGTCTGATCGCAAGGAGACGGTCATGACACGCCTTCACGGTTCGGCACTACGCCTGACGATCTTCATCGGGGAGAGCGACCAGTGGCATCACAAGCCCCTGTTCACCGAGATCGTGCACCGCGCGCACAAGGCCGGCCTGGCCGGCGCGACCGTCATCCGGGGGTGCGAGGGCTTCGGGGCCTCGTCCCTGATCCACACCAGCCGGCTGCTGTCGCTGAGTGAGGACCTGCCGATCGTCGTCATCATCGTCGACGCCGAGCCGCGCATCCGGGACTTCCTCCCCGAGCTGGACGAACTGGTGACCGAGGGTCTGGTGGTACTGGACGAGGTCGAGGTGCTGCGCTACACCGGGCGCGAGGAGCCGCGGTGAACTGGCTGCTCGTGATCGTCGGCGCCATGGCCGGGGCGCCTCTGCGTTACCTCGCCGACCGGGCCGTCCAGACCCGCCACGACGCCCTCTTCCCCTGGGGGACCTTCACCGTCAACGTCGCCGGCTCTCTGATCCTGGGGTTGCTGGCCGGCGCGGTCACGTACCACGCGGCCCCGGCCGGCGTGCAGCTGCTCCTCGGCACCGGCCTGTGCGGCGCCCTGACCACCTACTCCACCTTCTCCTACGAGACGCTGCGGCTGGCCGAGACCGGCGCGAGGTTCTTCGCCGCCGCCAACGTCATCGCCAGCGTCGTCGCGGGGCTGGGAGCGGCCTTCACCGGCACCGCCATCGCCGAAGCGCTCTGGGCCCACTGACGCGGCCCGCGACGCCTCCGCGCGAGGGAGCGGTCCTCGGGCCGCCGCAGAATCTTGTCCCATGCGTTACCGCAGGTCACAGCCCTTCCTGTGACTCACAAGGGTCGTGTTCCGTGACTTGTCAACTCGCCCATGGGAGCGATAGACAGTTGGGAGCCGGTGGTTTCGACACCACGTCATCGAGCGATAGACCGCCGCAGGCCCGACCGGCTCGCGGCTCGCACATCATCCACACCTGACATTGCATCCTGGGCCAACGATCGGCCGGTGTTTCCCCGGAACGCCTGCGCGATCGCATCGGCGGTACTTTCCCCCACCGCGGAGCACCGGCCCGGGCAGGCAGCCACCGGCATCGGCGAGGAAGGGGGAACCTCATGGTCGCGGACAAGATTCCGCCGCTGTTCTCGGCGTCATCGCGTCACACCGGTCCATGTCCGGTGCTGGAGGTGGCCGGCGAGATCGACCTGGCCACCGCGCCCTGGCTGCAGGACCACCTGATCGAGGTCATCAACTCCCAGGACGGGTCGGCCGACCTCATCCTGGACATGACGAAGGTGGAGTTCTGCGACGCCAGCGGCCTGCGCGTCCTGGTGAGCGCCCAGCGGTGGATCCGGCAGCGCGGAGGACGGCTCCGCGTGATCTGCCCCGAAGGCCCACTCCTGCGCATCCTGCGCATCACCACGCTGACCCGCCTGCTGTCCGTCCACCCGACCATCGAAGACGCCCTCGCCGAGTCCCCGCCGTGCGGCACCGCACCGGGCACCCGGTCGCCGGCGGTACGCACCGGGGCGGGATGAATTTTTCCGGCTGATCCGCCCGCTGTCCGTCTTCAGGGGGCGTCCGGCTGGTGTGTGGGCGCCCAGAGTCGGTCGGCGTCGCCGGCGGCGAGCCGGCCTCGGTAGACGTCGATCTTGTGGTCGATGAGCTGGAGGTGCCGCTGGATCTCCGCGAGTCTGGTGAGTACCTCGGCGATGGTCACGCCCGCCGGGGGAATGGAGGCGGTCTCCGGCTGTGAATCGACTTCGAGCACGCTCTAAATCCTAGCGTCGCGTCTCGGCGGCGCCGGTCGCGCGTGCGCCGCGTCCTCACCTCCGGGCCGCCCGCGCGGCCGTGCGTCAGCTGTCTTCGGCCTGGAGCGGGTCGATCGGGATCGTGGGCAGCTCGCCCAGGGCGCGCTGTTTCGCCGTGGCGGCCGAGAGGGCGGCGATCTCGTCGTTGAAGTTGCCCAGATAGGCCGCGTACGCGCTCGAACTCGTCAGCTTCATGTCCGTCTCGTCGTTGTGGTAAAGCGCGTTGGTCGTGTAATTCGCCGAGCCGGTCATCACGATCTGCCGTCCGCTGACGCCGTCGTAGCGGCCGTTGATCAGCAGGTACTTGTTGTGCGTGTAGTACGAGGCGTAGCCGTCGGCGTTCGTACCCTGAGTCGTGTCCCGTACGTCGACCTTTGATTTGGCCAGCGTCGACCGGACGCCCGAGGAGACCTGGTCCTTGGTATAGATGACGGCGACCTTGCATCCCTTCGACGCCATGCTCGCCAGCTGTTTCGCGACCGCGACCCGGTTGTCGCTCCACTGGTACATCGCGATGCGGACCTGGGTGGCATAGGTCTTCGAGCAGGTGACGAGCTTCAGCATGCCCAGGATCGTGTCACTGGCGCCGCTCGCCTTCGGCCAGTAGTACGCCTTGGGATTGGAGCCGTACGTCCAGTAGTAGTTCGTCTTGTGGGTTCCCGCCGAGCCCTTCGACATGTCGGTGAAGTTCTTCACGTAGGCGTCGTACAGGCCACTGTTGCCGACAATGGTGTAGCTGTTGTTCCAGGTCACCTCGGCCTGGATCGCCGTCGGGTTCGCGCTGGTCAGCGTCACGGTCGGCTTGCCGCCGCCAGAGAACAGAAAGAACTTGGTGTGCAGCCAGGAAACCGGCTTGCCGCCCGAATAATGGTGCGCCATGCACCCGCCGTAGCACAGGGCGGCGTAACTGCTCGCGCTCTTGGTGCTGACCTTGCTGCCGAGCTCGGCGACGAGACGGTTCCAGAGGCTGTTCTTCGCGTGCTGGTCCATGAGGACCTTCACGTGAACGCCGCGTTTGTGCGCGGCGATCAGGGCGTTGGCGACCTCGTCCAGGTCCATGCTGTAGACCGCGACCCGGATGACCGACCCCTTCGGGGCGGCGGCGATATCGGTCTCGATCTGCTGCATGATGGCGTACTGCTGACTGTGCGTGCCCTCGGGGTCATTGAAAATCGCCCCGGCCCGCGGCGCGAACGCCGCGTCGGCCTCGCCGGCGGTCCAATAGCCGAGGCCGGTGGCTACGAGGCCGGTACTCGCGAGCAGTGCGACGCTGCGTCTCTTCCAGTCGGTCATGCATTCCCCCTCAAAGCCGCCGCGACTCTACCTAGACGGACAGTAGGGGCAACAGCCCTTACCGAGGCAATCCACTCGTGAATTAACAGCCAGTTAACTTTCGCTGACTCGATCGTCCGCCAGGTTGGGGAGCCGGCCGCCGTCATGGCGGTCTCCCCCTTTTGGGGGTAACCTCCTTTTGGTAGTTACCTCTGATCGTCGACAGTGAGGAACCTCCATGACTGGCGCCGGTGGACGCAAGTGGTGGGCCCTGGCCGCCGTCAACCTGTGCGTGCTGGTGGTGACCCTGGACGGCACCGTCCTGTCGGTGGCGTTGCCGGAGCTGGCGAAGGCGCTCTCGGCCACGGAGTCGGGCCTGCAGTGGTTCCTGTCCGGCTACCTGCTGACTCTCGCGGCCGGTGTGCTCCCGGCCGGCCTGGCCGGGGACAGGTGGGGCCGGAAGAAGGTGATGCTCGTGTCACTGGCGGCCTTCGGGGCCGGATCGGTGCTGTGCGCCTACGCGCCCTCTCCGGGCATCTTCCTGACCGCGCGGTTGCTCATGGGGTTCGCGGGCTCCGGCATCACGGTCATGGCGATGTCGGCGCTGACCGTCCTGTTCGACGACCGTGAGCGGGGTGCGGCGGTGGGCGTGTACGAGGTCGCCAACTTCCTGGCCCTCCCGGCCGGACCGATCCTCGGCGGCTGGATGCTGACGCACCTGTGGTGGGGCTGGGTGTTCCTGATCAACGTTCCGGTCGTCGCCGTCGGGCTGATCGTCGGCACCGTCCTGGTGCCGGAATCACGTGCCACCAAGCGTCCCGACCTCGACCTGACCGGGATGATCTCGTCGGTCATCGGGCTCGTGGTGCTGACGTACGGCCTGATCGAAGCGGGTGAGCGCGGCTGGAGTGCGGCCGTCACGCTGACGACGACCGCTGGCGGCATCGCGATACTGGGCGGATTCTTCGCCTGGGAGCGGCGGCTCGGCGGCCGGGACGGCATGCCGATGGTCGATCCCGCGCTGTTCCGGTCCAGGGCGTTCTCCTGGGGAGCCGGCCTGAGCGGGATGGCGGGGCTGTGCGTGGCGGGGCTGCTGTTCAGCATGCCGCAGTACTTCCAGGCGGTGCAGGGGGCCGACGCCATGGAGTCGGGCCTCAAGATGCTTCCCTTCGTCATCGGCCTCGTCCTCGGCGCCCTGCCCGCCGGCCCGCTCGCGAAGGCCGCCGGCGCGAGGCTCACCATCGCGCTGGGCTTCGTGCTGGCCGGTGTGGGTGCTGGGATCGGCGCCGTCACCAGCGCCGTCTCGGCCACCGCGTTCGTCGTGATCTGGATGGCGGTGCTGTGCGCGGGTGTCGGGCTGGCCCTGACCGCCACGACGTCGGTCGCGCTGTCCGAACTGTCCGTTGAGCGCAGCGGGATCGGCTCCGCGGTGGTCCAGACGTTCCAGAAGACCTGCGCTCCGCTCGGCAGCGCCGTCATGGGAAGCGTGCTCGCCGCGTCGTATCAGGCGCGCCTGGGCCACGCCGGCCTTCCGGTCGGCGCCGCTCCGGAGATCCGCCACAGCGTCTTCAGCGGACTGGCCATCGCCGATCGGCTTGGCTCGCTCTCGCTCGAGCGCAGGATCCGGGACGCCTTCGCGTACGGCCTGGACGTCTCGCTGCTGGCCACGGCCGGCATCGCCCTCACCGGCCTCATCCTGACCTTGACGTTCGCACCCCGGACCAGACCCGCCGGGCATGCCGGGGCGACGATCCCGGATGGCGCCCATGCGGGCAGAAGCTGACCGCCCTGGGTCTCTCTCGCGGGGGTGTGCCGGAGCCCACCGGCCGCGTACGCGGAGATGATCGCCGAGGTCCCGCTCGTACGGTCAGGTGTGAGGGAGAGGAACGGTCAGGCCTACGGCCCGCTGATTCGTCAGGCGGGCGGCCGGTCTGTGGATGCTGAGGCCGGTAACGGGCGCGTTCGTCTGTGCGGCGAGGTTGTGGTCGTACGGATGGGGCGGCCGGTTCGCGGTCGCCGAGGTCGGCAGCGGGGCGTATTCGCGCGCGTTCGCCTGTACGGCCGGGCCATGGCCGTGCGGGCGGGGTGATGCCGTCTCGGTGGCGTACTTCGCGACCGCGACGATCGTGCCGGGCCCGGCGCCCGCCGTGTGGAGCCACCCGGCGACGGGACTCCGCCGACCGCTCCATCCCGACCGTGCGCCGCGACGCGGCTGCCCGCGCGGCCGGCGCGCGCCAGGTCGGCGATCACCTCCGCGCGCGGCGACGCCACAGTGACTTCGCGCGGGCGCCGTGTGGAGGTGATGGTCGTTCCGCGGGGCGCGGATCAGTGCGCGCCGACACCGCTCAGCAGCGTGTCGACCACCACGTCGGCGGCCTGTGCGGCACTCAGCTCGGGCAGGTTCTCCGCGGCGCGCCGTATCAGCGGTGGCAGGAGCGAACTCACCCAGCCGGGCGGCAGGTCGGACCGCAGCAGCCCCTCCTCGGTAGCGCGCCGCAAGAAGGCGTCGACCTCATCGATCAGGCGCTGACGGCGCTCGCGGATCGTCTCCTCGGTGAGCAGGAGGCTCGTCTCCACCGGCCATTTGCGGTTGACCGCGACGATGCCCTCCACGTAACGGTGCAGCGCGACCGCGGGCGGGGCCTCGCGCAGCCTGGCGGCCTCGATGGCCTCCTCGACCGCGTCGTACCGGACCTTGTACACGGCGGCCAGGAGTTCCTCGCGGGAGGAGAAGCGGCGGTAGACGGTGCGCCGGTCCACTCCGGCGGCCGCGGCGATGGAGGCGATGCTCGCCGAGGGGTCGTCGGCGAGCAGGCGGGCCCCCGTGCGCAGGACGAGTTCCAGGTTGCGTGTCGCGTCTGCTCTCACCCGGCTCAAGATACCTGTTCGTGCAGCAGATGAAGGGTTTTTCGCCACACTTTGGGAGACTATACCTATCCAAATGCTACCCATATGAGGCAACTAGAGCTCAATCGTGTAGCACATCGCTGATCACTTGGCTCGCCAACGAGGTAACTCTGATCGTAAGTGCTACTCTGTAGAGACAGTTGACCGGATGTGGAGGAGCGGAACATGGCTAGGACATGGTTGATCACCGGGGCGTCGCGTGGTTTCGGCCGCCGTCTGACCGAGGCGGTCCTGGAGGTGGGGGACCAGGTCGTCGCCACCGCGCGACGGCCGGAGCAGTTGGACGACCTGTCGGCCCGGTACGGTGAGCGGATTCGGGCGGTCGCACTGGACGTCACCGACGCCGCCGCGGCCTCCGGTGCGGTGAAGGAGGCCACCGAGGCCTTCGGCCGCCTCGATGTGGTCGTCAACAACGCGGGCTACGCCAACAGCGCGCCGATCGAGGAGATGGCGGAAGACGACTTCCGCGCCCAGATCGAGACCAACCTCTTCGGAGTCGTGAACGTGACACGGGCCGCGCTGCCCGTCCTGCGCGCCCAGCGGTCGGGGACCTTCGTGCAGTTCTCCTCCATCGGGGGACGCGTCGGCGGCACGCCTGGGATGGGCGCGTACCAGACCGCGAAGTTCGCGGTCGAGGGCTTCTCCGAGGTGCTCGCCAGCGAGGTCGCACCGTTCGGCGTGAAGGTGGTCATCGTCGAGCCGGGCGCGTTCCGTACCGACTGGCAGGGCTCGTCCATGCGAATCCCGCCCGTCGGACCCGACTACGAGGAGACGGTGGGCGCCATCAACCGCTATCGGCGGGCCAGCGACGGCACCCAGCCAGGCGACCCGTCCCGCGCCGCCAAAATCATCATCGACGTGGTCGCGGCCGACGACCCGCCACGACGCCTCATCCTCGGCGGCGGCGCCGTCACGCTCGCGCGGGAGGCCGCGGAGGCCCGCGCCGCCGAGACCGAGAAGTGGGCCGACGTGAGTCGCTCCGCCGACTATCCGGCGGAGGAACGCTAGCCCGTCCCCGTCGGCGTACCCGCAGCGATGCGGAGGCGAGTACGCGTACTCGTGCCGAGACCGTGGTCGTTTCCGACGAGCGTGAGGCGAGTCATGCCGCACAGTGTGGGGACCGAAATAATTCTCACCTCAGGCGGGTCGCCATAGGTGGCCGCCTCACTCGACATGCCGCTCGGACCGGCCGATCCGCCGGTGCTATGCGATGGTCTTGAGGATCTTGATCAGCGCGGTGGTCGCGGGTGGGTCCGGCGGCTCGCCGTAGGTCGCGGCGAAGATCTGCCGTGTGTTGCCGGTGATCTCGGTGGCGTGGATCCCCGGCGTACGGTGGGCTTCGAGTGCGAGCCCGGGGAGGGTGGCGACGCCCATGCCGGCCGCCACGAGCGACTGGACCACGACCATGTCGTCGCTGAAGTAGGAGATCCGCGGGGTGAAGCCGGCACGCTCACAGGCGTCGACCATCGCCGCGCGACAGCGTTCGCACCCGCCGACCCAGGCGGAGTCGCGGTGGTCTTCCAGGCGCTGGTCCGGCTTCTGGCTGATCAAGTAGAGCGGATCGTCCAGCAGGTGGGTCAACCGGAGACCCTCCGCCTCGTCCGGGGTGTCGGAGTGCCGGAAGACCAGGGCGATGTCGACGTGCCCGGCGCGCAGCATCCGCAGTGCCTCGACCGCGTGCACGTCGGTGAGGATCAGCTCGATGCCCGGGTACGACGCGGACAGCTCGGCCGCCGCCTTGGGGACGATCGTGCTGAGGACCGTCTGGAAGCCGGCGACGCGGACCCGTCCGGCCCGGAGCCCGACCTGGGTGGCCAGCTCCACGGAGGCCGCGTCCACGCGTCCGATGATCTCTCTGGCCCGCCGGGCGAGGAGCTCGCCCTCGGGGGTGAGCCGGATGCCGCGGACCACGCGCTGGACGAGCCGGGCTCCGGTCGCGGCCTCCAGCCGCCGGAGGTGGTGGCTGACCGAGGGCTGGGAGTAGTGCAGTTCCTTGGCCGCCTCGGTCACCGACCCGTGGCGGGCGACGGCCTCCAGCACTCGCAGGTGCGTCAGGTTCATAAATCAACATTCTCTATGCGAAGTCGATGTTTTTGGCATTGGACGTCATGAAACAGGACCGGGAGCATCGTCGTCATGACGGAGCAGCTCAGTTCGCCACCGATGGTGGCTTCCGGCGTCGACTCGCCGCCCAGGCCCGGCCTGGCCGAACTCGTCGCGCGTATCCGGCCACGCGCCCGACGGCGCGCCGATCCGCGGACCATCGCGCAGCAGGTGGCCGACGTACTCGAGGAGACGATGCCGAGCGTCGACCTGCTCACCGCGGCCGAGCGCGCCGGCTCGCCCGACGGCTACACCCGGCACACCCTGCATACCGAGGCGACGTTCTCGGTGTCCGCCGTGGTGTGGAGACCGGGCCAGGTGACGGACATCCACGACCACCTGGTGTGGTGCTCATTCGTGGTGCTGCAGGGCACCGAGACCGAGACCCTGTACGACATCGACGGCGACCGGCTGGTCGAGATCGGCGAGCGACGGCGGCCCGCCGGCTCGGTCACCGGCGTCGCCCCACCCGACGACATCCACCGGGTCCGCAACACCGGTGACACGACCGCGATCACGCTTCACGTGTACGGCGCGGACCTCAGCAGCGGCACCAGCGTGCGCCGTACCTACGCGTTGAAGGACGACCGGTGAAGCCGGACGAGATCAGCGAGGTTCTGAACCGGCCGATCAGCCAGGAACTGCTGGCCCGCGACGTGACCCGCCTGGCCTACGTCGCCAAGGACGGCACGCCCCGCAACATCCCGATCGCGTTCGCCTGGAACGGCTCCCAGGTGGTCATGTGCACCGCGAAGAACGCCCCGAAGCTGACGGCCCTGCGTCACAACCCGGCGGTCGCCCTGACGATCGACACCGAGGTGCACCCACCCACGATCTTGCTCATCCGCGGTCAGGCCGAGCTGGACTTCGTCGATGGAATCCCGGACGAGTATCTCCAGGAGACCAGTTCGTACGAGATGACGCCCGAGCAACGGGTCGAGTGGGAGGCCGGCGTCCGCTCGCTCTATCACGACGGCATGGTCCGGATCGTCGTGACCCCGACGTGGGCGAAGCTGATCGACTTCGAGACGACCCTCCCGAGCGCGGTCGAGGAACTGATCCGGCAGCAGGAAGAACGTCGACGCGGCTGACGGATCGCCAGGATGGCCTCCGCAGACGAGATACTGAGGTGTACGAGAAATGACATTTGCTGCAGTCGGCGCCACGCGGAAACTCGTGGTCCAGCAGTGGGTTACCGTCGACAACATCGCGGCGGAGGAGGACGGCGGGCTCAGCTTCGTTTCGGGGGAGCCCTTTTCCGAGAAGAGCGACCCGGCGTTCAAGGCGAGCGTGATGGGGTTCATCGACTCGGTCGACACGATGATCCTCGGCGCGAACACCTACGCCCAGTCCAAGGACTACTGGCCCTACGCCGACGAACAGGGCGAGTACGGCGAGAAGCTCAACAACCTCACCAAGTTCGTCGTCTCCTCGAAGCTGGACAAGGCCCCCTGGGGCGACTTTCCCGCCGCGACCGTGACACGCGACCCGGTCGCCACCATCCGGGAGCTCAAGGCGCAGAGCGGCAAGGACATCTGGCTGTGGGGAAGCTTGACGCTCATGCGCTCCCTGCTGGACGCCGGCGTCGTCGACGAAGTCCAGATGCGAGTCTGCCCGGCGTCCCGGGGCAGGGGAACGCGCGTTTTCGAGGATCGGCAAGACCTGAAGCTGGTCGAGGCGACCCCGTTCGAGAACGGTGTGGCGCTTCTGCGCTACGAGATCAGGTAATAGGCGAAGCCCTTTCGGAGAGTTGGACGCCGGTGATGCCGCTCGTCGGGCATCGGCCGGCGTTCGCTCTTCCGCTACCGGCCGTCCCGACGGTGAGCGGGTCACCTGTACCTTCGTTCAGCCGGAAAGCCCGGCGTCGAGCCGGCCCAGCTCGGCGAGGCGAGCGAAGTCCGGCAGCTGCGACATCTCGACCGGATCACCGGAGGATACGGTCAGCGGCATCGGCAGATACGCACCGCGAACCCGTTCGCAGTTCAAGCCACCTCTCTCCGTGCCAACCGCCATCACTCGGCAGGCTTCACGATCGCAAGGCCTACACCACGACCCGCACGGTGATCGTTCCCGTGTACATGGCTCCGCACGTGAGTCCGTACGCCAACGTGGGTGCTGTTACACCCGCGGCGATCGCCGTCGCGCTGGCCTGTTATGCCCAGATCTGGTGACCTGCCAGGACACCGTTGACCGACGACCGCCAGGGAACCCTCACACCAGGGTTCTCGAGTGGTCTCCTTCCGCCGCCGTCATGACGGCAGGAAGATGGCGGTCGCCTCGTCGGCGAGTACGGCGGAGTGCGGGGCGTCCGGATCGGTCTGTGCGAGGTGCAGCAGTCCGAGGATGGCCGCGTAGGCGACCCGTGCCCGAGACGTCGCCCGGTCCGGCGGCAGGCCGAGCTCGCGGTAGGTGCGAGCCAGGAGTTCCAGCCGGGCCTGGTTCACCTGGTGAACCGCGTCCCTGACCCGGGGGTCGTTGCGGTCGCCGAGCAGGCTCAGGTGCACCGACGGCGCCAGCGGCTGGACGGCCTGCACGACGGTGGTGAGCAGCTCGCGCAACCGCCGTGCCGGATCGGCGATCGCGGCGAATTCGGCGAGTCCCTCGGCGCCGTGACTTCGCGCCCACTCCGTGAGTGCCGCGGTGATCAGCTCGTCCCGGTTTCGGTAGTGCGCGTAGAAGCTGCCCTTGGTCACGCCGAGCGTCCGCGCCAGCGGTTCGACCGCGACCGCGGCCAGCCCGCCGTCCGCGATCGCCTTCAGCGCGGCCCGCGCCCAGTCCTGGGCGGACAGCCGGGACGACTCGTTCACCACGGGCAACAGGATACGCCAGCGTATTGACGGGTTCGTCAAGCGGAAGATACGGTGGCGTATCAATACGCAACCGTATCCATACGCGACAGTATTAAAGAGAGGTCGGATGGAGCACATGAAGGTTCGCCGAGTTGTCACCGGCCACGACGCCCAGGGCAAGGCCCGCGTGGTCGACGACCGTGATGTCGAGCCCATCACTTCGGAGCTGATGCCCGGCTGCGCGTTCTTCCGGCTGTGGGGCCGGGACGAGCGACCCACGTTCCCCGACGACGGCTCGCCGCGCCGTGCCGAGGCGTGGTACCCGCCCCGAGACGGATCGCGCTTCATGATCAACACCGTCCCGCCGGGTGAGCTGCTCCCGGCTCCGGATCTGGACGTGGCCGCCGCTCTGGAGGAGCTGGAGCGGCAGATGCCGGGGGCGATGGCCGCGAATGAGCCCGGCGCCTCGGGGATGCACACCACCGACAGCCTCGACTACGTCCTGGTCGTCTCGGGCGAGGTCACACTGGAACTCGACGACGGGGAGCAGACGGTGCTGCGGGCGGGTGACGTGGTCGTCCAGAACGGTACCCGGCACGCCTGGCACAACCGCGGCACCGAACCCTGCACGATCGTCGGCGTCG
This sequence comes from Actinoallomurus iriomotensis, assembly GCF_030269445.1. Lineage (GTDB taxonomy): Bacteria > Actinomycetota > Actinomycetes > Streptosporangiales > Streptosporangiaceae > Actinoallomurus > Actinoallomurus iriomotensis. Next base: position 373,406 of record NZ_BSTJ01000004.1, on the reverse strand, counting down.
CCATCGGCGCGGACCGCACCCGGCCCGCGTAGCGCCACAGGGCGGTGATCCGCCGCCCCTCGACGGCGCGAAGCCGATGTCTGGGCCGAGGAGGTGCGCCAGGGCCGTCGTGGATGTGCCGTCCCGCGCTGCGCGTCGACTCCACGGCCAGGCCCGTTGGTAACAGGCGCCGTGCCCGCCCAGGTGCCGGGCGTGCACGGGCCTTCCGGAGGTACGGCAGGCCGGCCACCACGGGCTGTCGGCGCTCACCGCGGTGGTCGACCGCAACCGGCTGCAACAGGGCGCCCGCACCGAGGACACCAAGCGGCTGGAGCCGCTCGCCGACAAGTGGATCAGCTTCGGGTGGGACGTTCGCGAGTGCGACGGCCACGACCACCGCCGGCTGCTGGTCGCGTTCGCCCCGGCCACCGGCGACAAGCCGGTCTGCGTCATCGCCCACACCACGAAGGGCAAGGGCATGTCGTTCATGGAGGACCGCGTCGAGTGGCATCACAAGGTGCCCTCCGCTGAGCAGGCCACCGTGGCCTTCGAGGAGCTGGCCCGATGACCGACACCGTCACCACCGCGCCGCTCTTCGACCGCAGGCCGTCACCGTCGTCCCGGCACGGACCGAAGCGTCCCCGGTGAGCGCCCGCACCACGTGTGCATGCGCTTCTTCGACGAGCGCGGGGCTCGGCCGTTCACGGCTAACGGACGGTGAGGACGACGCACGCACCTGACCAGCGTCGCCGAGCAGCGCCGCCAGGCCAGGGCGGCGCTGGCCCGGCTGCGCCAGGACATCGACCCCGACACGCTGGTCGGCGACCTGCCGATCGGCACCCAGCAGCTGGTGGAGATCGCCCGGGTGCTGTCCCTGGACGTCCGCATCCTGATCATGGACGAGCCGACCTCGGCGCTGAGCAACGCCGAGGTCGACGTGCTGTTCGAAGTGTTGGACGACCTGCGGACGCAGAACGTCACCATCATTTACATCTCTCACAAGCTGGACGAGTTCCGCCGGATCGGCGACTACGTGACCGTGCTGCGCGACGGCGGGCTCGTGGCCGAGGCGCCGATGAGCCGGACCGACACCGGCTGGATCGTCCAGCAGATGGTCGGCCGCTCCCAGGCGAGCCTGTTCACCCGCCCGGAGAGCGAGGCCGAAGGCGTGCTGCTGGAAGTCGAGGGCCTGACGGTGCCGGGCTACCCGGTCCCGCTGGTCGACGACGTCGGCGTCCACGTCAAGGCGGGGGAGATCGTCGGCATCTACGGGCTGATGGGCGCCGGGCGGACCGAGCTGATGGAGGCCCTGATGGGCCTGCGCCGTCACACCGCCGCCGCGATCCGGGTGGCCGGCCGGCAGGCCGACGACGACCGGGTGTCCGGCCGGCTGGCGCTCGGCCTCGCGCTGGTCCCCGAGGACCGGCAACGCGACGGCCTCGTCCAGGCGCTGTCGGTTCGCGCCAACGTGCTGCCGTCCACTCCGGGCCGGCTCACCCGGCACAACACCGGTTTCTCCACTCTCGGCATCAAGAGCTGGCTCGGCGTGCCCGTCGCCATCTGGATCATGGTCCTGGTCGCGGCGGTCGCGGTCCTCATCACCACGCGCACGCCGTTCGGCCGCCGCGTGTACGCCGTCGGCGGCAACGAACGCGCCGCCGAGCTGGCCGGCATCCGCACCTCCCACGTGAAGATCGCGGCGTACGTCATCTCGGGGGTGTGCGCCGCGCTGGCCGGGCTGATCCTCACCTCCGAGCTCGGCGCCGCCTACCCCGACACCGCCACGACCTACGAGCTCAACGCCCATCGCCGCCGCGGTGCTGGGCGGGACGTCGCTGACGGGCGGCAAGGGCACCATCATCGTGCTGGCCGTCGTCATGGAACAGACGCAGGAGCGCGTCAAGACCCGCATGACCACATAGCCGCGCCCCGCAGGCTCGCATCCCGTCCCCGGACCACATCCGCCCGAAAGGAAGACCGACCGTGCGTCGTCTCTCTAGCCGTAGCCGCGTCATCGGCTTCGCCAGCGTCACCCTCGCCGCCGCCCTCAGCCTGAGCGCCTGCGGCGGCGAAGCGCCAACTGGGACCAGACCGAGGCGCTGCAGAAGGTGCAGACCATGCTGCAGGCCCACCCCAACGTCAAGGGCATCATCGCCGGCAACGACACCATGGCGCTGGGCGCGTGGTCGGCGCTGCAGGCCGCTAAGAAGACCAACGTCGTCGTCACCGGCCTCGACGGCGGCCCGGACGTGGCCGCATCCATCCTCAAGCACGGCATCAAGGCCACCGTTCTGCAGCCGGCGGCGAAAATCTCCCAGATGGCCGTCGACCAGGCCGACAAGTACCTCAAGAGCGGCTCCACCGGCCAGCCGGAGAAGCAGTCCGTCGACTGCGTGCTCATCAACGCCGACAAGCTCCACAACTTCTCGCTGGACTCCTGAGCGCCGGTCGACGCACGCGGACGCCTCCCGATGACCTGACAGGGTGGTCGGGAGGCGGCGCGCGTTATGAGTGGGGCTCGCCGTGGAGCCGGTACCAGCTTCGTGGCCGGACCCGAGTCGGCGCCGCCCAGGCCCCTGGGACTTGGCGAACGATGTCCGAATCCGGGGAGTGCCATGAAGGCACGGGTGGCACGCCTTCAGGGTGGGCCGGCTCCGCCGTGAGCCGCTCTCCCGGGAGGGTCTGGTGGCCGAGGAACTGTCGCCGGTGGTCGTCGGCGTGGATGGTTCGGATCCGTCGCGCGTCGCGCTGAGGTGGGCGGCCGAGGAGGCCGTACGGCGTGGCCGGCCGCTGCGGATCATGCACGCGCTGGAGCCCTGGGGCGAGGTGCCGTTCTACCCGGTTCCCATGATGACGGAGATTCTCCAGCAGGCCGGCGGGGCGATCCTCGAGCAGGCGATAGGGGAGGTACGCGGGTGGGAGCCCGGGCTGCCGGTGACGACGGCGCTCGTCGCCGAGCCGGCGTCCGTGGCGCTGCGGCGCCAGGCCGAGGAGGCGTACGAGGTGGTCGTCGGCCACCGGGGGCGCGGCGGCTTCGCGAGCCTGCTGCTCGGTTCGGTGAGCCTGCACACGGCGGGCTACGCGGACGCCCCGGTCGTGGTGGTACGGGACGGCGACGGCCCCGAGCGACGGCGGATCGTCGTCGGCATCGACCTGTCGGAGCACGCGGCCACGGCACTGCGGTACGCGTTCGAAGCGGCGGTCGTGCGCGAGGCGTCGCTTCGGGTGATCTACGCCTGGTGCCCGCCGGAGGGCCCGTACGCGGTGATGGAGGTCGGTGAGCTGGCCCAGGTCGCCCACCGGGAGGCGCATGACATCGTGGCGCCCTGGCGCGACCGGTACCCCCAGGTCGCGGTGGCCGAGGACTGTCCTCGCGACCATCCCGTCAAGGCGCTCGTGGCGGCCTCGGCCGACGCGGACCTCATCGTCGTCGCGGCGCGCGGGCACACCGGGCTGCGGCTCGGTTCGGTCAGCCACGGCCTGATCCACCACGCCCGCTGCCCCGTGGCGGTGGTGCCGTCCGGTGCGAAGGGCGAGGCCGGCTAGATGCAGCGGATGAGCGGCATCGACGCCGGGATGTTCTTCGCCGAGAACGAGACGAGGCCGTTGCAGATCGCCTCGGTGAGCGTCTTCGACGGTCCGGCGCCCACCTACGGGGAGTTCGTCCGCGCGCTGGTCGCCCGGCTGCTGGGCCTGCCGAGATTCCGCCAGCGGGTGCGCCGGGTGCCACTGGACCTCGGCCGCCCGGTATGGGTGGACGACCCGCACTTCCAGCTTCTCTACCACGTGCGTCACACCGCCGTGCCGGCGCCCGGGGGAGCGGAGGAACTGCGCAACCTCGCCGGCCGGGTGCTCGGGCAGCGACTGGATCTCAGCCGCCCGCTGTGGGAGATGTGGCTGGTCGAGGGGCTGGAGGAGGACCGGTGGGCGATCATCAGCAAGGTCCACCACTGCATGGTCGACGGCGTCGGCGGCAGCGACCTGATGACCAGCCTGTTCGACCTGAGCCCCGGGGAGGTGCCCGTACGGGACGAGCGCGGCCCGATCCCGCTTCCCGAGGCCGAGCCGGAGCCCTCCCGCCCGTCGCTCGTGCTCGCGGGCGTCGTCGGTACGACGATGGAGCAGCTCCGGCAGGTGGCCCGCCTGCCGGAGCTGACGCGCCACTGCCCCGCGACGGCACGGTTCGTCCGCGGCCTGCCGGCGTACGCCCGGCGGCTGCGGGAGGGCCGCGGCGCGTCGTCCCTCAACGGCCCGACGAGCCCGCACCGCCGGTGGGCCTGGACCGAGGCGGATCTCGGCGAGGCGCGCCGTATCAGCGATGCCCTCGGCGGGACCGTCAACGACGTCGTGCTGGCGGCGGTCGCCCGGGGCTTTCGTGACCTGCTCGCCGAACGCGACGAGCTGCGCCCCGACACCGTCGTACGGACCCTGGTGCCGGTCTCGGTCCGCCTGCCCGACGAGAAGGGAACGCTGACGAATCGCGTGTCGGGCGTGCTCGTGAGCCTGCCGTGCGGACGGCCGGATCCCCTGTGCCGCCATGAGCTGATCTGCCGGCAGACCACGGCGCTCAAGGCCAGTCACCAGGCGGTGGGCCCGACGGTCTTCACCCGGATGCTCGGCCTGGCGCCCAACGTCCTGGCGGTCGCGGCCCGTACGGCGCTGCGCATGCGGCAGCCGTACATCCAGACGATCACCACCAACGTGCCCGGCCCGCCCGTCCCCCTGTACGCGATGGGACGACGGCTGGCGGCGATCTATCCGTACGTGCCGCTGGCCGCCGGAATACGCGTGTCGACCGGGGTCGTCTCCTACCTCGACACGCTCTATCTCGGCATCACCGGTGACTTCGACGCGATGCCCGACATCGAGCTGTTCAGCCGTGGGATCCGGCACGGGTTCGACGAACTCGCCGAGGCCGCGTCGCCCGATCCCGTCGTCGTGTGACGATCAGGGCCCCGGCGACGGGCGCGTCGCTCCCGCCCGGTCCTCCTCGGCGTGGCCCATCTCATCGATCACACCGACGACGCCGTCGACGGCGGCCGTGAGCCGGACCGCGATCGAGATGAGGTTCTCCTGCGGCAGCGTCCCGGACAGGGTCACGACGCCGTTGCGGACCCGGACCGAGACCGCCGCCGGGTCGGTCAGCAGCAGACGGGCGAACACCTGCTGCAGGACCTCATCGCGGATCTCCTCGTCGGTGCGGGCGAAGACGTGGAGCAGGTCGCGCCGGCTGACGATCCCGACGAGACGGCCCTGGTCGTCGACCACCGGCAGGCGCTTGATCCCGCGCCGGTCGAGGAGCTGCGCGGCCCGTACGATCGTGGTCTCCGGCCGCACGCTCACGGCCGGCGTCGTCATCAGGTCCGCGGCCGTGGTCGCCCGGCCGCCGCGGCGCCTGCGCAGCCCGAGCCGTCTCGGCCGGGCCTCGACCGCCTCCTTGGCGAGCAGGTCGGACTCGGAGACGAACCCCAGCACCCGATGGTCCTCATCGATCACCGGCAGGGCCGTGATGCCGCGTTCGATCATGACGTGGACGATCTCGTGGAACGGGGCGTCCGGGTACGCGCTCACCACGGACTTCGTCATGACGTCCCCTACCGTCCGATGCCTCATATGGGTCCCCCCTTCACGTCCGCGTGGTGCCTCAGCCGGGCGCCAGCTGCGGGCGGCGATGCCAGACGTGAGCGGCCCCGGGCGGACGGATGGCGCACAGGGCGAGCTCGACGGACTTCTCGACGGGCCCGGAGGTGTCGACGGGTACGGCGTCCGGCCAGGGGGCCGCCGTTTCGGCCATCCGGGCCGCGATCGCCGGGTCCGCGTCGGACACGCCGCCGGTGCGCGTGAGCAGGCGCTCCTCGGCGAGGTGCGTATGGCAGTTTAGGGCGGTCAGGTCGGCGTGCTCGGCGAGCGCGGCGGCCTCCGCCCGGAACTCGGCGGAGGTCCAGGAGGCGTCGAGGATGACCGATTCGCCGTACGAGAGGAGCCTTGTCGCGCGCCTGAGCAGCTCGGCGTAGGTGCGCCGGTTCCAGAAGGCGGTGTAGATCCCGGCGCCGAACGCCGCCGCGGCGGAGACGTCCGGGGAGACGTCGGCGAGTTCCTTGCGGATCCGGTCGCTGCCCAGGACGGTGCAGCCTAGCCGGTCGCCGAGAGCCTCGCTGAGCGCGGACTTGCCGGTGCCGGGCAGCCCGCCGACGAGGATGACGCGTACGGCGCCGGCGTTCAGATGGCGCAGGGCGATCTCGGCGTACCGTCCGGCGGTGGCCGCCGCCCCGGCCTCGCCCTGGCCCCAGCGCAGGCAGGAGACCTTGGCGCGGACGAACGCCCGGTAGGCGATGTAGTGGTGACGCAGCGAGGGCGGCGCGGGGTCGTCGGCGTACTCGGAGTACCAGGAGAGGAAGTGCTCGCCGAGCCGCGGCGCGTTCAGGCGCTCCAGATCCATGCAGAGGAACGCCGCGTCGTCGAGGCCGTCCAGCCGGCGCAGCCGGTCGTCGAAGTCCAGGCAGTCCAGCACCCGAGGGCCGTCGTCGAGGCAGAAGATGTCATCGGCCATCAGGTCGCCGTGCCCGTCGACTACGCGGCCTTCGCGGATCCTGGCGTCGAACAGGCGCTCTCGCCCGTCCAGGAAGCGCAGCGCCCGCCGTTCGATCTCGGTGGCCTCCCGGGCGTCGATCGCCCGCCCGTGAAACGGCCTGACCTGGTCGAAGCCGTCGGTCCAGCGCCGCCGTACGGCATCGCGGGTGGCCTCCGCGGAGATCTGCTCCCCACGGGGAGCGCTCGCGTGCACGCGAGCGAGCAGGCGGGCGATCGCCCGCAGCGCGTCGTCCACCGGAACGCCCGTCTCCACGAGGTGGGAGAGCCGCCGTTCGGCGGGCATCCGGCGCATGATGACGAGGTGGTCGCAGGGCAGCCCCGACGACAGGGTCACGTCGGCGACGCCGAGGTAGACGTCGGGGGAGAAGCGCCGGTTGAGCTCGACCTCGCGGTGGCAGGCGCGTTCGCGGCGCTCACGCGTGGAGAAGTCGAGGAAACCGAGGTTCACCGGCTTCTTCAGCTTGAACGCGCGGTCGCCGACGAAGAACACCACCCCGGCATGGGTCTCCGCGACCCCGGCGGCGCTCATCGCCCCGGCTCTCCGGTGAAGGTCGCTGGCATGGTCTGGCTCCTCCCGTGCTCTCCCACTCTGGCCCACTCTGGCCCCCGGAGGTCGCGGCATCCAGGGCCATCCGTCCCCTGCCGGTGGGGCAGAACGGCCGTGATCGCCGAACCGGGCCGAAGGTCCCTCGACAGGCGTCCATGCGCCCCTGCCCGCCGGGCCACGGGCTGGCGAGCATGTGGACATGCCGACCCTGCGCGACTTCCTGCGGCGCTGGCGTCCGGCGGTCGCTCCCGGCGCCGCCGCACGCACGGGCGTACCGGCTGATCGGCCGAGGAGCTGATGGCGGTCTTCCGCGCGCTGGAGCCGGTCCACGCCGAATGCCGGGCGATCGGCGACGCCGCGAGGCGTGACGCGAGCGCCGAGACCGCGCGGGCACGGGAACGGGCCGAGGCGATCGTCGCCGAGGCGCGAGCGGCGGCTCCCACGCGGCGGCGCGAAGCCATGGCGGAGGCCCGTGCGCGTAGTGCGGCGGAGAACGCGGCCGTCATCACCGAGGCCGAACGGCAGGCCGACGACATCCGCCGCCTCGCCGCGGAGCGGATGCCCGAGATGATCGACAAAGCCGTGGGACTTCTCGAACGGGAGTTGCGGTGAGCCGGCGCCCGTACGCGAACGCCGCCGGAGCCCGCGCCGGACCGTGAGGATCGGCGGGACGTCGTGACGGCCGCCTGGGTGGCGGGAACCACACGAGCGAGGGCTCTCGCCCGGCGCTGCGCCGGGCCCGACGTCGCGCGCCGGGTCGCGTCCTCGCCCGCCCTGGAAGGGGCGCTGGCCCGGCTCGACGCGACGCCGTATCGGCGCGGGGTCCGTCCCGGTCAGAGCCTCGTCGAGGCCCAGCACGCGCTCCTCGGCACGCTGCTCTGGCAGGTGCGGGTGCTCGCCGGCTGGCTGCCCGGCACCGGCGCCGCGGCGCTACGCGCGCTGGCGGGCTGGTTCGAGATCGCGAACGTCGACGCGCTGATGTCGGGCGGCCCGTTCTTCGAGCTGGGCACGATGGCCACCGCCTGGTCCGACCTGCGGAACGCGCCCGATCTCCGCCGCGCGCTCGCCGCGTCGCCCTGGGGCGACCCCGGCGGGGACGACGCGCGGAGCATCCAGCTCCGCATGAGGACGCAGTGGGCCCGCCGCGTCGCCGCCATCTCGCCGGACACCCGGCCCTGGGCCGCCGGCGCCCTCGCACTGCTCGTCGCGCGCGAACGCTTCGCCGAAGAGCGCCCGGTGCCGGAACCTCCCGCCGACCTCGTCGGGAGGCGGACCGTACGGGCGGGCGACCTCGCCGAGTTCGGCCGCCGTCTGCCCGACCATGCCGCCTGGGCGCTCCAGGGAGTCCGGCATCCCGCCGACCTGTGGGCCGCCGAGGCGCGCTGGTGGTCCCGGCTGGAACGCGACGGGCTCGCGCTCCTGTCGGGCGCACGCCTGGATCAGGGACCGGTGCTCGGCGCGGTGGCGGTGCTCGCGGCCGACGCGCGGCGGGTGCGCGCCGCGCTGGAGCTGGCCTCACGTGGCGGTCACCCTCGGGAGGCGTTCGATGCGGTCATGGCGTGAGTCCCTTCGACCGGTGCGGATGGACCGGATCGCCGTGGTGGCCCCGGCGGACCGGATGAGAGCCGTCCTCGTACGGCTGGCCGGCACCGGGACCGTCGAGTTCGACGACGCGACGCCGGCTCCCGCGCCGGAGGCGGTCCTGTCGGTCCTGCCTCCGCCCGCCACGGGCCGGCCCGAACTCCTCGCGGGAGAGGCGGCACTGCGGGCACACTCGCGGGCCTCGACCACCCGCGACGGGGTGAGCGCCATCGCCGGCTGGGCCCCGGCCGACACGGTCGGGCGCCTGTCCGCGGACCTCGAGGCCGTGGACGGGGCGGTCGTCGTCCTGTCCCGTCCCCGCGGCGTGGAGATCCCGTCGATGCTGCGTCCCGGCGGCGTGCGCGGGTCGCTCGGCTCGCTCGTCGAGACGTACGGCACGGTTCCGTACCGGGACGTCGATCCGACGCCCGTCGCCGTGGGGGCGTTCCTGCTGATGTTCGGGATGATGTTCGGGGACGTCGGCCACGGGGCGCTGCTGCTGCTGATCGCCGCCGCACTGGCGTTCTGGCACCGCCTGGCGCGGTTCCGGCGGGCCTGGCCGTTCGCCGCGGGCACGGGCCTGGCCGGGATCGTCTTCGGCGCGCTGTACGGGGAGTTCTTCGGCCCCACCGGCGTGCTGCCGGCACTGTGGCTACGGCCGCTGGAGCGTCCGGTGGCGCTGATGGCGGCGGCGGTCTTCGTGGGCGCGGCGCTGCTGGCCGGCGCATTGGCTCTCGGCACCGTCAACCGCGTTCGCGAGGCGGGCTGGAGGGCCGCGCTCTACGCCTCTTCGGGGATCGCCGGAGTCGCGCTGTTCGCCGGGCTGGCGGTCGTCGCGGCCGGCTGGTACGCGAGCCTGGTGCCGCTGGTCGTCCTGGGCGCGGTGCTGGCGTCGCTGGGAATGGTCCTGATCTTCGTCGGCTTCACCGGCGAAGGAGGCGTCTTCGAAGCCTGTGTCGAACTGTTCGACACCGTCCTCGGCCTCGGTTCGAACGTGGCCTCGTTCACACGGCTCGCGGCCTTCGGGCTCACGCACGCGGCACTGGGCTCGATCGTCTGGGCGGGCACCCGTGCCCTGTGGCCGCGGGGAACGGCCGGCGCCGCCGGGGCGGTCGCCGTCTTCGTCGCCGGAAACCTGCTCGCCTTCGCGCTGGAGGGCCTGGTGGTGGCCGTCCAGGCGCTGCGTCTGGAGTACTACGAGCTGTTCTCCCGGGTCTTCCAGGCCCAGGGACGCCCGTTCCGCCCCTGGCGGCTACCCGTCATCACGGAGGAGGTCTCCCCATGGCCGCATGGCTCGCCGGCCTCCCGCTGATCGTCGCCGGACTCGTCGTCGCCCGGCTCCTGCGCCGTCGCGGTCCGGGCGTGGTCCGGCTGCTCCTGCTCGCCGACGCCGCGGTGGCGGTGGCCGCCCTCGTCGTCCTGGCGATCGCGCTGACCGCGGAGCCGTCGTCGGCGTCGCACGTGACCGCCGCGGTGGCCGCCGGCGCGGGCGCCACGAGGAACCCGGCCGCCCTGCTCGGCGCCGGAATCGCCGTCGCCGGCTCCACCATCGGCGCCGGGATCGCGGTGGCCTACACAGGGGCGGCGGCGGTGGCCGCCATGAGCGAGCGCCCGGAGTTGTTCGGGCGGGTGCTCGTGATCGTCGGCCTCTCCGAGGGCATCGCCATCTACGGGCTGGTCATCGGCATCCTGCTCCTCGGAAAGGCGTGACATGGCCGAACCCCGGTACGGAGAGGAAGGCGCGAGGCCGCTCGTCACGGCCGCCCTCGATCCCGTCGCGGGCTCGCTGCTGCGGAAGGCGAGACGCGACGCCGCGCGGATCCGCACGGAGGCACACGCCGCCGCGGACGCCCTGCTCACGCAGGCCCGCGCCGAGGCGGGTCGGATCCTCGCCGAAGCCCACGCGACCGGCCGCTCGGAGGCCACCGCCTCGGCACGCGCGGACCGGGTACGGGCACGGCGGAGGGCGAGGACGATCGTCCTCGCCGCTCGCCGGGAGGCGTACGAGGAGCTTCGCCGCCGGGTCCGGTCCGCGGTGGCCTCGCTGTGCGCGGACAGCCCGGTGACCGTGCACCGGCTGCGGCGGCTGGCGTGCGACCGCGCCGGGGGCGGTGCGCGGACCGTCACCGCCCCGGGCGGCGGCGTCATCGCCGTCGCCGCGGACCGCCGCGTGGACTGCTCGGCCGCCGCGCTCGCCGATCACGCCGTGGACGTTCTCGGCGCGGAGGTGGAACGACTGTGGGAGTCCTGACCCGGGTCGACGGCCCGCTGGTGGAGGTGTGCGGCCTTCCGGAGGCGGGGATGTTCACGCTCGTCGGCCTGGGCACGGCCGGCATCCCGGGAGAGGTCGTCGCGATCCGCGGCGACAGCGCGACCGTTCAGGCGTACGAGTACACCGGGGGACTGGCACCCGGCGATCCGGCCGAGGCGTACGGCGAGCCGCTGTCCGCGCCCCTCGGGCCCCACCTGCTGGGCGGGGTGTTCGACGGGCTCCTGCGTCCGCTGACGGACGCGGGCACCTGGCTGACGGCCGTGCGGAGCGCACCGCGCCCGAAGGAGTGGCGCTTCACCCCGGCCGTCCCCCAGGGCCACGAACTCGGCGCGGGAGAGCCGGTCGGCACCGTCGAAGGGGCGGGCGCCGTGCCCTACGCCGTCCTCACTCCCGTGCCGGGACGGGTCACCGCGATCCGCCCACCAGGCCGCTGCGCGCCGGACGTGCCGGTGGCGTCCGTCGGCGACCGCGACATCACGCTGTGCCGCAGGCGGCCGGTCCGCAGCCCCGCACCGTACCGGGAACGTCTGGAGGAACTCGTCCCGCTGGTCACCGGGCAACGCGTCGTCGACCTGCTGCTGCCGGTACCGCGCGGTGGCGCGGCGGCCGTCCCCGGCGGGTTCGGCACCGGCAAGACCGTGCTGCTCCAGCAGATCGCCAAGTGGTGCGACGCCGACGTCGTCGTCTACGTCGGGTGCGGCGAGCGCGGCAACGAGATGGCCGACGTGGTCGCCGAACTCGCCGAGCTGACCGATCCGCGGACGGGCGGCCGCCTCGCCGACCGTACGGTCGTCATCGCCAACACCTCCAACATGCCGATGATGGCGCGCGAGGCCTGCGTGCACACCGCCATGACCGTGGCCGAACACTTTCGCGACATGGGCTGTGACGTCGTGGTCATCGCCGACTCCACCTCCCGCTGGGCGGAGGCTCGCCGGGAGTTCGCGTCGCGGCACGGAGAGCTGCCCGCCGAAGAGGGCTATCCCGCGGACCTCGCGTCGGCCCTGGCGGCGTTCTATGAGCGCGCCGGCCGGGTCACCACGCTCGGCGGCCGGATCGGGTCGGTCACCGTGATCGGCGCGGTCTCCCCGCCGGGCGGCGACATGACCGAGCCGGTGACCACCCTCACGCAGCGCTTCGTCCGCTGCCTGTGGAGCCTGGACCGCGACCTGGCCTACTCCCGGCACTATCCCGCCGTGTCGTGGGCGTCCTCGTTCGCCCGGGACGCGGACACCCTCGCCGGCTGGTACGCCCGGCACGGGATTCCCGGCTGGGGTGAGCGCCGCCGGCGGGTGGCGTCCATACTCGCCGAGGCCGACCGGCTCGGCCTGCTGGCCGAGCTCGTCGGAGCCGAGTCCCTGCCCGCGCACGAGCGTGTGGCGCTCCTGGCCGGCCGGATGCTGCGGGAGGGCGTGCTGCGGCAGAGCGCGCTGAGCGCCGTCGACGCCTTCAGCGCGCCCGAGCGCACCGCCGCGCTCACCGACGGGATCCTCGCCGCCATCGCCGAATGCGAGGCCATGGCGGCGCGCGGGGTCCCGGCCGAGGAGATCGAGGGACGCGACTTCTCTCGTCTGCTGCGGGCCAAGGAGCAGCGGGCCGGGCCCGGCGCCGCGGGTCCGGGCTGAGGCGGTGCTGATCGATGTGGCCCGAGCCGGAGTACACCGACGTCACCGACCTGCGCGGTCCACTGATCGTCGTGCGGGGCGTCTCCGGCGTGGGCTGGGACGAGTACGCCCGCGTCCGGCTCGACTCCGGTGAGGAACGCGGCGGGCTCGTCCTCGAGGTGGACCGGGACCTGGCGGTCGTCCAGGTCTTCGAGGGCACCGACGCGATGACCCGGCGGAGCGTCCGGGTGGCGTTCACCGGAAGTCCGCTCAAGATCCCGGTCGGCGACGGCTGGCTCGGCCGGGTCTGCGACGGCCGCGGACGGCCCAGAGACGGCGGACCTCCCGTTCTCGGCGCCGCCGACGCGCCGGTCGGCGGCGCACCGCTCAACCCGACACGGCGAAGCCCACCCGCGGAGCCGGTTCTCACCGGCATCTCGGCGATCGACGCCCTGACCACGCTCGTACGGGGGCAGAAGATCGCGATCTTCTCCGCGCCGGGACTCCCGCACCTGGAACTCGCCGCCCAGATCGGCGCGCAGGCCGGCGCCGGAGGCGAGCCGTTCTGCGTCGTCTTCGCCGCCATGGGCCTCACCCACGCCGACGCCGCGACCGTGCGCGACACGCTGGAGGAGCGCTCCGCGGCGGGAGAACTGACGCTCCTGCTCAACCTGGCGGGCGACCCCGTCATCGAGCGTGTCCTCACCCCACGGCTGGCCCTCACCATCGCCGAGAACCTGGCGTTCACCGGCGGACGGCACGTTCTCGTCGTCCTGGCGGACATGACGAGTTACTGCGAGGCGCTGCGCGAGGTGTCGGTGGCACGGGGCGAGATCCCGGCCAGGCGCGCCTACCCCGGCTACCTCTACAGCGACCTGGCCTCCCTGTACGAGCGGTGCGGGCGGATCCGCGACAGGGCGGGCTCGATCACCGTGCTGCCGGTCCTCACCATGCCGGCCGGAGACATGACCCATCCGGTGCCGGACCTCACCGGATACATCACCGAGGGCCAGATCGTGCTGGCCCCCGACGTCGACGTCCGCCCGCCGATCGACGTCCTGGCGTCACTGTCCCGGCTGATGCGTGCCGCCGTGACGCCGGCCCACATGGATCTGGCCGCACAGATCCTCGCCGCTCTCGCCCGCGCTCGCCAGGCGCGTGAGCTCGCCGAGCTGATCGGCGCGTCCGCGCTCAGCGAGACGGACCGGCGTTTCATCGACTTCGAACTGAGCTTCCGGCACCGCGTCCTGGCCCAGCGTCCGGGCGAGAGCCGTGCGCTGGAAGAGACCATGGACCGGGCGTGGCAGGCGCTGAGCACGCTGCCACGGCCGGAACTGACCATGATCGACTCCGCTGAGCTGGACGCACGCCTTCCCAAGGAGGACGAGCGAGGTGGGACGCGATGACCATCCTGGCGCGCGTCCCACCGGGCCGGGCCGGCCGGCTGTGGCTTCGCCGCCGGCTGGAGGTCACCCGGCGCGGCGTCGACGTCCTCCAGCGCCAACTCCGGATCCTCGTGCGAGAGCACGACCGGCTGGCGTCCGTTGCCGAGCGGACCCGCCGCGCGTGGGAGTCCGCGTGCGCGGACGCCGACATGTGGGCCCTGCGCGCCTGCATGTCGGACGGACGCCGGGCTCTGTGGCCGTCGCCACCGGCCGACGTTACGGTCCGCTGGGAGGAGACCATGGGCCTGCGCCATCCCGCCGCCGCGACCTGCCGACCGGCCGGGGATCCACCGCCGATGGCCTGCTCGGCGGCCCTCGCCGAGGCGCGGAGAGCCGCGCGGACCGCGCTCCAGGCCGCCGTCGACCACGCCGTGGCGCGGGAGGCCGAACGCCGCGCGGCGCGGCGGATCGCCGTCATCCGGCAGCGGATCCGAGCGCTCGAAGATCGCTGGCTTCCCCGCCTGACCGCCGCCATCAAGGAGATCGACCTGGCGCTCGAAGAGGCGGAGCGCGCCGACGCCGCCCGTCTCCGGCGGGCCGGCCGGGCCGGTCTGGGCCCTTCGGGCGACCGTGCCGGGACCGAAGCCCCTGGTCACGGGCCGTCGTGATCGGCGAGGTTGGGGAGGCGAAGAGGGGGCCACGATGAGAACCAGGATCAACGGCGGCTGCGTACTCGGCGAATCGGCGCACAGCGTCACATCGGTGATCTTCGGAGTGGACGCCATCGTCGACGGCGCCCAGACCACCGCGGCGGCGTGGAAGACGGCGCTCGATCCGTTTCTGCGGGCCCACGCGGCGGTCCACGAGACGACCTTCACGCCCTTCGACGTCCGCGCGGACTACCTGCGGTACATGTGCGGACGGCCGCGGCTGGAGGGTCTGCGCGCCTTTCTCGCCTCCCGGGACATCGTCCTGCCCTTCGACGATCTCCGTGGCCTGGCCATGAGCCAGGAGGAGTTCTTCCTCGGCGAGGTCCGCCGGTACGGCCTTCGTCCCTTCGCCTCCACGCTAGCGGCCGTACGCCGGCTGCACCGGGACGGCGTCCGTACGGCGGCGGTCTCGGTCCATCCCGAGGGCGCCGAGATACTCAGGAGGGCGGGGGCGACGGACCTGTTCGACGTGGTCATGGACGGCCTCGACGCTCCCGGCACCGCGTTGCCCGAACACCCCAGCGCACAGCTGTACCTGCAGGTGGCGCAGCGGTTGGGCGCCTCGCCCGGGCACACGGCGGTCATCGAGGCGTCCGCGGCCGGGGTGGCGGCGGCGCGCGAAGGCGGTTTCGGCGTCGTCGTCGGCGTCGACCGTACGGGGGCGACGGGCCTTCGCGAGCACGGAGCCGATCCGGTGCTCACGGATCTGGCCGAACTGCGGTTCCGCAGGACGCGTGCCGCCTGAACGCGCGCGGACCACGGGGCCCTGGTGCGTCGTCTACCAGGGGTTCGATCCCGCCGAGGTGCGGCTGCGCGAGGCGCTGTGCACGCTGGGGAACGGCTACTTCGCCACCCGGGGAGCGGCGCCTGAGGCCAGCGCCGGGAGCGTGCACTACCCCGGCACCTACATCGCGGGTTGTTATGACCGCCTGTCCTCGTGGGTCGCCGGGCGCAGGGTGGTCAACGAGGACCTGGTCAACGCCCCCAACTGGCTGCCGCTGACCTTCCGCGCGGAGAACGGGCGCTGGTTCGCCCCCGAGGGCTTCCGGCTGCTGGAGCACCGCCAGGAGCTGGACCTGCGCCACGGCCTGCTGCGCCGGTGGCTGCGCTACCAGGACGAGGCGGGGCGGGTGACCGCTGTGGATCAGCAGCGGCTCGTGTCGATGGACGACCCGCACCTCGCGGCCATGCTGACCACGATCCGCGCCGAGAACTGGTCGGGTTCGCTGGAGCTCCGATCCGGCCTCGACGCCCGGGTGCGCAACCGCGGCGTCGCGCGCTATCGCGGACTGGCGGACCGGCATCTGATCGTCGACTCGGCCGGCGCGGACGGCGATCTCCTCTGGCTGACCGTCGACACGGCCACCTCCGCGGTCCGGATCGCCCTGGCGTGCCGCAACGCCGTCCACGCGTGCGAGGCCACGCGCCGCGAGACGCACGGCGAGCCCGGCTGGATCGCCCGCCATGTGACCGTGGAGATGAGCCCGGGCGAGGCCGTGACGATCGAGAAGGTGGCCGGCCTGCACACCTCGCTCGACTCTCCGGCCGAGCCGCCGGCCGCCGCGGCTCGGCGATCCGCGGCGAGCGCACCCTGCTTCGCCGAACTGCGCGCCCGGCACGGCCGGGCGTGGGATCGCCTGTGGCGTCGTGCGCGCCTCGACGTCGGCGGCGGCCCGGCGCAGCGGACCGTCAACCTGCACATGTTCCACGTGCTGCAGACGGTGTCACCGCACACCGCCGGGGTGGACGCCGGCGTGCCCGCTCGCGGTCTCCACGGCGAGGCCTACCGTGGGCACGTCTTCTGGGACGAGCTGTTCGTGCTGCCCTTCCTCAGCCTGCGGTTCCCCGAGGTGGTCCGCGCCCTGCTGCGATACCGCCGGCGGCGACTGCCGGCGGCCAGGCGCGCGGCCCGGGAGGCCGGCCACACCGGCGCGATGTACCCCTGGCAGAGCGGGAGCGACGGCCGTGAGGAGACGCAGGTCCTCCATCTCAACCCCCGCTCCGGCCGCTGGCTGCCGGACAACTCGCGCCTGCAGCGGCAGGTCGGGCTGGCGATCGCCTACAACATCTGGCAGTACCACCAGGCGTCCGGCGATCTGGAGTTCCTCTGCGAGGAGGGCGCGGAGACGCTGCTGGAGATCGCCCGGTTCTGGGCGGACGTCGCGACCTACGACCGCTCACGCGGCCGGTACGACATCCGCGGTGTCATGGGACCCGATGAGTACCACGACGCCTACCCGGACGCCGACCGCCCCGGTCTGGACAACAACGCCTACACCAACGTCATGGCGGCCTGGACGCTGTGGCGGGCGCTGGACGTGCTGGACCTGCTGCCGCCGGGACGGCGAGCCGTACTCCGGAAGCGGCTGGCCCTGACGGACGAAGAGCTGGCGCAGTTCGACGACGTCAGCCGGCGGCTGCGGGTGGTCTTTCATCGGGACGGGATCATCAGCCAGTTCGAGGGCTACGAGGAGCTGGCCGAGCTCGACTGGGAGGGCTACCGGAACAGGTACGGCGACATCCGGCGTCTCGATCGCATCCTCGAGGCCGAGGGCGACACTCCGAACCGCTACAAGGCGTCCAAACAGGCCGATGTGCTGATGCTCTTCTACCTGCTGACCGCCGACGAACTGCGTGCGCTGTTCGCCCGGCTCGGCTACCGCTTCGCCCCCG
The DNA here is from genome assembly GCF_030269445.1 of Actinoallomurus iriomotensis. Classification (GTDB taxonomy): domain Bacteria; phylum Actinomycetota; class Actinomycetes; order Streptosporangiales; family Streptosporangiaceae; genus Actinoallomurus; species Actinoallomurus iriomotensis. The sequence goes on along the minus strand of NZ_BSTJ01000004.1, from coordinate 356,064 downwards.
CGACGATCCCCGAGACGGTGCGGTACTACCTCGCCCGCACCTCACACGGCTCGACGCTGAGCGCCGTCGTGCACGCCTGGGTGCTCGCCCGCTCCGACCGCCCCGCCTCCTGGCGGTTCTTCCTCGAAGCCCTCGACGGCGACCTGCACGACGTCCAGGGCGGCACCACGAGCGAGGGCATCCACCTCGGCGCCATGGCGGGAACGCTCGATCTCGCCCAGCGGTGCTACACCGGACTCGAGCTGCGCGACGGCGTCCTCCGTGTCGACCCGGCGCTGCCGCCGGACCTGCCCGGGCTGGCGATGGAGCTGGAGTACCGGGGCCACTCGGGCCTGCGCCTGTCCGCCGACAACAGGGCGGTCCGTCTCGCCCTGCCGCTCTCCACCCGGCCGCCGGTCCGGGTCGCGGTGGACGACGGACCCGTCACCGTCCTCGCGGCGGGACGGTCGGTCCGGTTCGGGCTCGGCGGTGAGGACGGAACGGGATGACCGGAGCCGGCGCGGGCCGCGTCGCCCTGGCGGCCGGGACCGCCGGGCCGCTGGTGGCCGGAGGGCTCTGCCGCGCCCTCGGGCTCGCCGGGCCGGCCGACGTCCTGTGGGCCGGCGCGACGCTCTTCGCGCTGGTCCCGGCGGTGTGGTGGGTCCTGGTCGCCCTCCGGCAGCGGCGGCTCGGCGTCGACCTGATCGCGGTCCTCGCCCTCCTGGGCTCCCTTCTGGTCCGCGAGTACCTCGCCGGCGCGCTGATCGCGGTCATGCTGGCGACGGGGCGGTCGCTGGAGGACTACGCGAGCGGCCGGGCGCGACGGGACCTGCGGGCCCTGCTGGAGCGCACTCCCCACGAGGCGCGGCGCTACGAGGACGGTGCCGTACGGCGCGTGCCGGTCGAGGACGTCGTGCGCGGTGACCGCCTGCTCGTGCCCGCGGGTTCGGTCGTGCCGGTGGACGGCGTGGTCGAACGCGAGGCCGCGTTCCTGGACGAGTCCGCGCTCACCGGCGAGGCGCTGCCGGTGGAACACGACGTGGGCGCGGCCGTGCGCAGCGGGACGCTCAACGCGGGTGACCCGTTCGACCTGCGCGCCACCGCGACCGCCGAGGAGAGCACGTACGCCGGGGTCGTGCGCCTGGCGCGAGAGGCGCAGGCGGAGAGCGCGCCGGTCGTCCGCCTCGCCGACCGTTTCGCGGTGCTCTTCCTCCCGTTGAGCCTGGCCGTGGCGGGCGGGGCGTGGCTGGCGTCCGGGCAGCTCGTCCGCGCGGTCGCCGTGCTCGTCGTCGCGACGCCCTGCCCGTTGCTGCTGGCCGCGCCGGCGGCCATCGTCGCCGGCATCTCGCGTACGGCCCGTCACGGGGTCGTCGTCAAGGGCGGCGCGGCCCTGGAGACCCTCGGCCACGCCCGTACCCTGATCCTCGACAAGACCGGCACGCTGACCACCGGCCGTCCCGAGGTCACCGACGTGGTCACCGACGCGGAGACGGACCCGGCCGAGCTGCTGCGGCTGGCGGCCGCCATCGACCAGATGTCCGCGCACACGCTCGCCGAGGCCGTCGTCCGGGCCGCTCATGAGCGCGGCCTGAGCCTGCCCCGGCCCTGCGAGGTCCGGGAGGTTCCCGGCCGCGGTGCGCGAGGCCGGGTCGACGGCCGGCGCGTGACCGTCGGCAAGGCGGTCTCGGAGGCCGCCTGGATGTCCGGCGTGCGGGCCCGCGCGGCGCTCGACGGCGCCATGACCGTGTGGGTGACCCTGGACGGAAGAACGCGAGGGGTCGTCCTGCTCCGCGACGCCGTCCGCGCCGACGCGCCGCGCACGCTGCGGCGGCTGCGTTCCGCGGGGATCCGGCGGATCGTCATGCTGACGGGCGACCGCGCCGACGTCGCCGAGAGCGTGGCGACCGTGCTGGGCGTCGACCAGGTCCAGGCCGAGTGCTCACCGGCGGAGAAGGTACGGGCGGTCCGCGACGAGCCGGACGTCAGCGCGATGGTGGGGGACGGCATCAACGACGGCCCGGCGCTGGCCGCCGCCGACGTCGGCGTCGCCATGGGCGCGCGGGGCGCCGCCGCGTCCTCCCAGGCCGCCGACATCGTCATCACCACCGACCGGCTCGGCCGCCTGGCCGACGCCATGGACGTCGCGCGCCGGGCGCGGAGGATCGCCGTGCAGAGCGCGGGCGCCGGCATGCTGCTGTCGCTGGTGGCGATGGCCGGGGCGGCCATCGGCCTGATCCCGCCCGCGGCCGGCGCGCTGCTGCAGGAGGGCATCGACGCCGCGGTGATCCTCAACGCCCTGCGGGCCCTGCGCGGGGGCCGGGGCACCCGCGTCCCGCTCGACCTCGCGACGGACGCGCTGCTGCGCCGGTTCGGCCGGGAGCACGCCTTTCTCCGGCCGCCGCTGGAGAACCTCCGGACGGTCGCCGACACCCTCTCGGCGACGCCCGAGGCGCTGGAGCGTGTCCGTGACGTGCACCGGTTCCTCGTCGGCACGCTCCTGCCGCACGAACGCGGCGAGGAGACCCGGCTGTATCCCGCCGTGGCACGGGCGCTCGGCGGTACGGAGACGACGACCACCATGAGCCGCGGGCACGCCGAGATCGAGCGTCTCGTCCGCCGGCTGGGCCACCACCTCGGCCTCGCCGCCGAGGGCGGTCTCCGGCCGGACCAGCTCGACGATCTCAAGGCGTGCCTCTACGGCCTCCACGCCGTGCTGACCTTGCATTTCGCCCAGGAGGAAGAGGCGTACTTCTCTCTGTCATCCGGGGCTCAGGCCTTCTGATCCGCGATGCGGCTCAGGAGGACGAGGCGCCGGTGCCCTCCTGACCGAGCCGGTTCCGTGCCTGCTCGAAGGCGCGCGCGTGCCGTCCCTCGTCCTTCGCGGTGTCGGAGAACATGCGGGCGGCTTCGGTGTCTCCGGCGCTCGTGGCGCGGTCGGCGAAGGAGGGGTACATCGTCGTTGATTCGTACCGTTCGCCGGCGATGGCCTTGTTCAGGTTGTCGCGGGTGCTGCCGACCAGTCCGGCCAGCTCCGCCGTCTCGGCGAAGTGCTCCTGGCGCTCCACCTCGCCGGTGCCGTGGAACAGGCGTCCGACGTCCGGGTCGCCCTTGTCGGTGGCCCGTTCGCCCCACAGGTTGTACTTCGCGTACGCCTGCGCCTCGCCGTGCATGGCGGTGTCGAGGTTGGTCTTCGTCCGCTCCGCGCGGACCTTGGCCGGGCCCGCCGACACCTGGTGAGGGGTCACGTCCGGCGCCGCCGGAACGGCTCCCCGTCCGGTCTGGACGACTTTCAGGGCGGTGCGGAACGCGGTCTCGTGCCGGCCCTCGTCGCGGCCTATCTCCGCGAAGCGGTCCGAGGCGTTGGCGTCGCCGTCCTTTGCGGCCTGCCGGGCGAACCCCGGGTACATCGTGTTGTGCTCGTAGTGTTCGCCGGCGATGGCGGCCCGCAGATTCGCCGCGTCGTCGCCGACCAGGCCGGCCATCCGCGCGCTTTCGGCGAAGTGCTCGTCCCGCTCGGTCGTGGCCGTCCGCTCGAACAGGCGGGCCACCGACGGCAGTCCCTCCCGGCGGGCCTGGTCGGCGTAGAGGCGGTACGAGACGTTCGCGAAGGCCTCGCCCCGCATGGCCTTCGCCAGGTCGGCGCGTGTCTGCGGGCTCGGCGTACGGGCGACCACGTCGGCGCTCGCGCTGCCCGCCGCGGCCGCGGCAAAGGCTCCGTAAAGCGGAATGCTCAGTGCGGCCGTGACCGTACTGCCCAGCAGGAACCGCGTCGGCAGGCTCGTCATGGTGCCTCCTCGCAATATCGCGTTCGGCCCGTGATCCCGGGCGTCTTCCTCCGCTGTCACCTCCAACCTGACCGCCGGGGTACTCGGGGGGTAGGAGTCGCAGCTCACGACGACGAAGGACGAAAGGTCCCGGTTTCCCATGACTTCCGTCCGCCAGGAGGATGACGCCCGGTCATCTAACGTGGGAGATGGCATGACCGGCCAGCGAGACGACCATCGGATGCTCGGCCGCGACGCCTGCCTTTCGCTGTTGCGTTCGGTGGACGTCGGGCGCGTCGCCTGGGCAGCGGACGACGGTGAGGTCACCGTCGTTCCGGTGAACTTCGCCCTCACCGGTGAGGACATCGTTTTCCGCACCGCCGCCGGAGGCAAGCTGGACGCCGTACGCAGTGGTCGGACGATCTCGTTCGAGGCCGACGACCTCGAACCCGCCCTCCGCGCCGGATGGAGCGTGCTCGCGGTCGGCCACGCCGAGCTCACCGCCGAACCCGATCCCGTCGCCAGGCACCGGCCGGTGTCCTGGGACCGGCGTCCCAAGCCCTACTTGATCCGCCTCCGCCTCGAACGCGTGAGCGGATTCCGGCTTCCGCTGCACGGCGGAGGCGTCTCGATCGAACGCAGGAACGAGCCCTAGCAGCGGGCTTCGCGGCTGAGCGCCGTGATGCGGTCGGCGACCTCGGTCACGGCCCCTACGACCCGTGGGCTCAGGCCGTCGCCGAAGCCGAAGTCGGCGCCCTCGATGAGGTAGATCCGCAGCGCGGCGGGCATCCGGCCGAGGGCCTCGCCCAGCCGTGTCGCGACGCCGAGGCCCAGAGCGTGGCTGCTCGTGCCCGACGCGACGTCGCCCACGGTGCCGAGTTCGCGGACGCGGCCGGGTTCGCCGGTGGACGGCACGGCGTCGACCACCACGGCGAGGTCCGCGCCCGCCCACAGGTCGAGGAGGCGGCTCGGCTCTCCGTCGGAGACCGCCAGGGTCGCCCCCTCCAGCGGCCGGCTCCGCAGCTCCTCGACGACGGCCGGCCCGGCGCCGTCGTCGCGGCGGAGCTCGTTGCCGACGCCGATGACGATCACGAGCGCTCCACGGTCAGGTCGAGGAAGTGCGTCGCGCAGGAGATGCACGGGTCGTAGTTGCGGATCGCCCGCTCACAGACGGCCGTCAGCGCCGCGTCGTCCAGGTCGAGGCGCGCCTGCACCACGGCGCGCATGTCGTCCTCGATCGCCGCCTGGTTCTGCGAGGTCGGCGGCACGATGCGCGCCGAACCGATCAGGCCGGCGGGGTCGAGCTCATAGCGGTGGAACAGCACTCCTCGCGGCGCCTCCGTCGCCCCGCGTCCGATGCCGGCGCGCGGCGGTACGGCGACGTACGGGTCCGGCGGCGGCCGGTACGCCTCGATGAGCCGCAGTGCCTCCTCGACCGCGTAGACGACCTCGACGGCGCGTACGGCGATGCTCTGGAAGGGATTGCGGCACACCGGTCCGAGGCCCGCCGCGCGGGAGGCGTCGCGGGCGAGCGGCGACAGCCGATCCCGGTTGAGCGCGTACCGCGCCAGGGGGCCGGTCAGGTAACGGCCGCCTCCGGCGAGACGGGCGTGCAGGGCCGTGGAGTGGGGCACCTGCTCCTCGATGATGTGGTCTTCGAAGTCGGCGACCTCGAACGTCCGCCCGCCGGTGGTGCGCGGCACACCGCCCTCGATCGGGTACACGTCGGCGGTCAGGGCCAGGAACTCGTGGTCGAGCCGGTCGTCGGGCAGGTCGAAGCCGGCCACCCACTCGACCGTGGCGAGGGCGTCGTCGAGGGCGCGGCGCAGCGGGCCGGTCAGCGCGGCGAGCTCCGCTCGGGTGGGTGCGCGGTAGAAGCCGCCGACCCGGACGTTGATCGGGTGGATGGGCCGGCCGCCGATCAGTTCCATGATCGTGTTTCCGGCCTTCTTCAGCGCGAGGCCGCGTTCGACGACGTGCCGGTGGTCCCGCGCCATCTCCACGGCGCCGGGGTAACCGAGGAAGTCCGGGGCGTGCAGCAGGTAGATGTGCAGGGTGTGGCTCTCGATCCACTCGCCGCAGTACAGCAGGCGCCGCAGCGCCTCCAGGGGTTCGCTGACGGTGACGCCGCAGGCGGCCTCGATGGCCCGGCACGCGCTCATCTGGTACGCGACCGGGCAGATCCCGCAGATCCGGGCGGTGATGTCGGGCGGTTCGGTGTGGGCGCGGCCGCGCAGGAACGCCTCGAAGAACCGCGGCGGCTCATAGATGTCGAGCCGGACCTCCTCGACCCGGCCGTCGCGGGCCCGCACGTACATCGCGCCCTGGCCCTCGACGCGTGCCAGGGCGCCCACCCGTAAGGTGCGCTCACGGTGGGTCATCCGGCTGCTCCTCGAACGCGGCGACGTTGAAGGTGGCGAACGCCCGGTCCACGTCCGGGCGTGACATGCCGATACTGCCCAGCCACGTCTTCAGCGAACCCAGGTTCGGCCTGGTCGCGGGGCCGAAGCAGCCATAGCAGCCGCGCCCGTACGCCGGGCAGATCGCACCGCAGCCGGTGTGGGTCACCGGTCCCAGGCACGGGGTGCCGTGGGCGACCATCACGCAGACGGTGCCGCGCATCTTGCACTCGAAGCAGACCGGGTGGTCGGGGATGCCGGGCCTGCGGCCGGCGAGGTAGGCCGAGATCACCTCCAGCAGCTGGCTCCGGTCGATCGGGCAGCCGCGCAGCTCGAAGTCGACCGGAACGTGCGCGGAGATCGGGGTGGAGCCGGCGAGCGTCGCGACGTACTCGGGCTTGGCGTAGACGACCGAGCGGTACTCCTCGGTGTCGGCGTAGTTCCGCAGGGCCTGGATGCCGCCCGCGGTGGCGCAGGCCCCGATCGTGACCAGCCGCCGGGAGACGCGCCGGATGTGCCTGATGCGTTCGGCGTCGGCGGGTGTGGAGATGGATCCCTCGACCAGCGAGACGTCGTACGGTCCGGGCGCGATCATGGAGGAGGCCTCCAGGAAATGGGAGATCTCGACCTCGCCGGCGAGCGTCAGCAACTCGTCCTCGCAGTCGAGGAGGCTGAGCTGGCAGCCGTCGCACGAGGCGAACTTCCACACGGCCAGCTTGGGAGGCACCGTCGGCTCCCTTCCTAGAGTTCCCTCACGCTGAGCAGCGGCGCGGCGTCGCGGTAGGGCACGACCGGACCGTCGCGGCAGAGCAGCCACGGGCCGAGCTGGCAGTGACCGCACCAGCCGATTCCGCAGCGCATGTTCCGTTCCAGGGAGATCCGGACGTCATCGATCCCCCGGGCGAGGAGTTCCCGCGCGGTGAGGCGCATCATGATCTCCGGTCCGCAGACGAACGCCACGGCGTCCGGCGCGGCGTCGAGGTGGGAGACGAGCGTGGTGATCAGGCCGACCTGCCCGTCCCAGCCCGAGTGTGCCCGGTCGACGGTCACCTCGACCCGTACCCCTCGCCCGCGCCAGTCCGCCATTTCGGCGGCGTACAGCAGGTCCCCGGGCGTACGGGCGCCGACCAGGAGCGTGATGTCGCCGTAGGAGGCGCGGTGCTCCAGGGCGTACAGCAGCGCGGAGCGCAGCGGTGCCAGCCCGATGCCGCCCGCGGCGAGGACGACGTCGCGGCCGGTGGTCTCCTCGATGCCCCAGCCGACGCCGAGGGGGCCGCGGACGCCGATCATCTGTCCCGGCCCGGCGACGGTCAGGGCGTGGCTGACCGCGCCGACGTCGCGGACGGTCTGGTCGAGGAGCGGCCCGGTGCCGCTGACCGAGATGGGCGCCTCCCCGACGCCGAAGGCGTACAGCAGGGTGAACTGCCCGGGCCGGACCGGCGCGATCGCCGCGTCGCACGGCTCCAGGGTGAGGGTGACCGTGTCGTGCGTCTCCGCGTGCCGGGTAACCACCCGGTACGGCGTCGGCGTCATCGCGGTCACCAGGGGCCTCCCGCCGGCGCGCCGTACAGGTCGAGAAGGCGCATGCGGGTGTTCTGCAGCCGGTCGAGCATGACCGCGGCGAACCGGCGGGTCAGCTCATACCCGAGCGCCGGATCGGCGGCGCACCCGACCCGTACGGCCGTGGCGTCGAACACGATGGCGCGGACCGGCTCGGCCGCGACGGCCCCGAACCTCCACTCGTAGGGCGGGAAGAGCCAGGACCAGCCCAGCACCGTCCCGGGTCCGAGCGACTCGATGATCAGGTCGCCGCGCCCGGGCACGTGGAGGTCGAGCACGACGCGACCGGACCGGATCAACCAGAACCGGTCGGCCGGGCCGCCCTCGTCGAAGAGACGATGACCCGCGGGCAGGTCCTCGGCCCTGGCCACCGACGCCAGCCGGTCCAGGTGGTGCGCCGGCATGCCCCGGAAGAGCCCGTGAGCGGCGAGAAGAGATCCGGACAGACGCTCAGTCACGCCGTTCCTCCTGCTCTTCGCGCAGGGCGGCGACCTCCTCGGTCAGGTCGATGCCGACGGGACACCACACGATGCAGCGGCCACATCCGACACAGCCGGAGGAGCCGAACTGGTCGTGCCAGGTGCCCAGCTTGTGCGTCAGCCACTGGCGGTAGCGGCTCTTGCCGGAGGTGCGCACGCTTCCGCCGGGCAGGTGGGAGAAGTCCAGATCGAAGCAGGAGTCCCAGCGCTGCCGGCGTTCGGCGTGCTCGCCGGTCAGGTCGGTGACGTCCTCGACGGTCGTGCAGAAGCACGTCGGGCAGACCATCGTGCAGTTGCCGCAGGTCAGGCAGCGGGAGGCGACGTCGTCCCAGCGGGCCGCGTCCAGGCTGCCGGCCAGCAGGTCCCGCAGTCCCTCGGGTTCGGGCATCTCCCGGCCCATCCGGTCGGCGGCGGCCGCGACCTCGGCCAGCGCCCCCTCCGTCACGGCCTCGTCCGCCTCCTCGCGGGGGATCCGGTCGAGCAGCGCGGCGCCCGCGCCGGTGCCGACCTCGGCGAGGAACCGTCCTTCGCCGATCAGCTCGGTGAGCACCAGGTCGTAACCCGTGTCCGCGCGCGGGCCGGTGCCCATGGACGCGCAGAAGCAGGTCTCGCCGGGCTCGGTGCAGTTGACCGCGATGATGAACGCGCCGGTACGGCGCGCGCCGTACGCCTCGTCGGGGTGCGCGCCGCCGATCATCACGTGGTCCAGCACGCCGATCGCCCGCAGGTCGCAGGGGCGGACCCCGAGAAAGGCGTAGCGCGGTGGGGTCTCTTCCTCCGTCTCGATCGAGAAGCCGCCGTCCTCGGTGCGCCGGCCCTCCCACAGCTTCACGCGCGGCGGGTGCAGGAACGGCTTCCAGGACTGGGGCCCCGCGGAGTGGGCGAACGCCGCGTCGTCCTCGCGGCGGCGGGTGCGGTATCCGCCCGGTTCGAGAGTGACGCCCCAGCCGTAGGGGAGATCGTCGGCCGACGCGAGCTCGGCGAGGACGATCGCCCCGTCGCGATACGTCGGGCCGATCACGGTGTAGCCGTCGGCGCGCAGCGCGCCGTGCAGATCGGCGAGGCCGTCCAGGATCCACGGCATGGTCATCCCCCTTGCTCAGAGTGACCGCTGCGGCCGGCGTCCCGTACGGGGCGAAGGTCCCCTGACCCCAGGCCGTTCGACACTCACGACGTGCCGCGACGCAAGCGAGTCTTGTGAATGGAGGAGGCGGTGATGCGGCACATCCCGGCGGTCGTCGTCGTGGGCACCGACGGATCGGACCGCGGCATGTCCGCGGTCGCGTGGGCGGCCGACGAGGCGGCGCTCCGCGACCACACCCTGCACGTCATCCACACCGTGCCCTGGCTGTACGGCACGCCGATCGATCCGGAGACCGGGGTCGTACCCGAGGACGTGATCGCGCGCGGCCGGGACGTGCTCGAGGCGGCCGTCTCCGCCGCCCGCGAGCATTGCCCCGGCCTGCCCGTCGAGGGCGAGCTCAAGGCCGGCTCGCCCGCCCGGGTCCTGCTGGAACGGGCGCGTACCGCGTCGCTCGTCGTGGTCGGCGCCCACGGGACCGGCCTGGCCGCCCGGCTGGCGATCGGCTCCACGGCTCTGCAGGTCGCCACGCACGCGCCCGTGCCCGCCGTGGTCGTACGCGAGGCGGAGCACGTCCCATGGCACGAGGTGACCGTGGGGATGGACCGGGGTGAGACGGAAGGCCCGGCCATCCGCTTCGCGTTCGAGGAGGCGGCCATGCGGAAGGCGCGCCTCCACGCGATCCATGTCTGGTCGCATCCCGGCTCGGCGGGACCGGGCGACATGGAGCCGCTGGTCTACGACCCGGCCGTGGTCGGTGACGAGCAGGGCCGGGCGCTCGACGAGTCCCTGGCGGCCTGGCGGGCCGAGTTCCCGGACGTGGAGGTGTGCGGCGAGGCGCTGCACGGCCGCCCGGCCCGGATCCTGGCGGGTGCCTCGGCGCGTTCGGACCTTCTCGTGGTCGGCTCGCGCGGGCGCGGAGGGTTCCCCGGGCTGCTGCTCGGCTCCGTGGGCCACGCGGTGCTGCACTCCGCGCACTGCCCCGTGGCCGTGGTGCGGCCCGTGTCCCGGCAGGAGGAATCATGAACGTCACCCATGCCGTGTCCGAACAGGACACCGCGCACTTCCTCGTCGACGCCGCCGCGTGGGCGCCGTCGGTGCACAACACCCAGCCCTGGTGGTTCGGCACGCGAGGCTCGACCGTGACCCTGCACGCCGACCCCGAACGCCGGCTGAACGTGGCGGACCCGGACGGCCGGGAGATGCTGATGAGCTGCGGCGCGGCGCTGTGCACGCTCCGCCTCGCGGCCCGCCGTCTCGGCCACAGCCCGCAGGTACGGATGGCGTCCGACCCGGACCGGCCCGGGCTGATCGCCGACGTGACGCTGGGACCGGCCCGGCCGGCCGGCGAGGAGGAGAACCGGATGTACGACCAGATCCGGCGCCGCCGCACCCACCGTGGCGGCTTCCGGCCCGAGGGACTGCCGGCCGGGCTGCTGCAGGCGCTCCGTACCTGTGCCCTCGACGAGAACGCCGCGCTCCGCGTCGTCGCGGACCCGCGGGCGAGGATCGCGCTCGGCGCCCTCACCGAGGTCGCCGAGCAACTGCTGCGCCAGAACCCGGACTACTGCGCCGAGATGGCCCGCTGGGCGCCGCGTCCCGGCAGCCGCCGGCGGGACGGCGTGCACGAGGACGCCTACCCGCACGACCCCGGGCGCACGGATCCGCCGTTCGCGCAGCGCGACTTCGCACGGGGCCACGGCTGGGGTCTCCCCGCCGACGAACGGCACGGCGCGGCGGGGGTGGTGGCCCTGCTGACGACGAGGACGGACGAGCGTGGCGCGTGGCTCGAGGCCGGGCAGGCGCTGCAACACGTGCTGCTGCGCGCCGCGCAGGACGGCGTCTCCGCCGCGTTCCACACCCAGGCGCTGGAGATCCCGGAGCTGCGCGAGTTGATCCGCGCCCGCTTCTGCGACGGCGCGCATCCGCAGACGATCATGAGACTGGGCGTCGCCGAGAGGGAGGGGAGGAGCGTCCGGCGGCCGCCCGAGGAGCTCATCCGCCCTGAGCCGTGAGCCGGGCGGTTCAGAGGCGGACGCGAACGCCGTGTGGACCGGAACGGCGTTCGCGTCCTTGCGGCGGGGGATCAACGTTCGACGGGCACCCGCCGGGTGGCCTCCTTCTGCTCCTGGAGCGGCATCGTGATGGTCACGATGCCCTGGTCGTAGGTGGCCTTGATCTCGTCTTCCCTGATGTTCTCCGGGAGCCGGATGTGTCGCTCGTAGGAGCCGTAGCGGAACTCGGAGTGGCGCCGTCCCTCCCGCGACTCCTGGCGTTCGGCGCGAATGGTCAGCACGCCGCGCGACACGCTGATCTCCAGGTCCTTCTCCGGATCGATGCCGGGCATCTCGGCTCGGACGACGTACCGGTCGTCCTCGATGGCGTCCTCCACCCGGATGGCCTGACCGGTCTGGCCGGTGAACGGGCGCAGGGCCGTGAGCGGCATCTCGAACAGGTCGAACAGGTCGGGGAACATTCCCCTGGTCTCTCTGCGGGCCGGCACACTCATCGTCTCCTCCTCAGCTCGCCTGCTCTCCCATTCCGTCCGATGACCGGCGCGCGGTGTAGAGGCGGTCTTCCCGCGGACGCGGGACTTCCGTCCCGACGCGGCGTCCCCTGAGCCCGGTGTGCGCGGAGGGACCGAAGGTCCTGTGCGGGGGTGACCTCGGCCCGCTGCCCGGAACCTGCCGCGGATCGATGCTGGGAGACATGGTGGAGCCGGCGGCCCCGGTCTACGCGCTGCTCACGGACGGCACGGCGGTGGCGATCCGTGAGGTGCTGCCGGGCGATCTCGACGCCGTTCACAAACTTCATCGCGACATGTCACCGGAGAACCTCTATCTCCGGTTCTTCGGGATCAGCCCGCGGATCGCCGACGAGGTGGCGGCGCGCCTGTGCCGGGAACCCGGTCCCGATCACGCGGTGCTCGGCGCCTGGCTCGCCGGCGAGCTCATCGGGGTCGGCGAGTACGACCGCACCGCGACGGCCGGCGAGGCGGAGATCGCGCTCGCCGTCGCCGACAGGATGCACAACCGCGGCGTGGGCACCCTGCTGCTGGAGCATCTCGTCTCGCTGGCCCGATCCCGCGGCCTCGTCGCGTTCCGCGCCGAGACCCTGGCCCAGAACGTCGCGATGTCGCGGGTGTTCGCCTGCGCGGGCCTGCCGGTCGACCGCCGCACCGTGAACGGGGTCGTCGAGGTGACGATCCCGCTGACCGGGGACGGGACGTACCTCGACGCCGTCGCCGAGCGCGAACGGCTCGCCGACGTCGAGAGCCTGCGTCACCTGCTGTGCCCGGCGTCCGTCGCGGTCGTGGGCGCCGGGCGCCGGGCCGGGTCCGTCGGCCGGGCGATCCTCCGCAACCTCCTCGCCGGCGGTTTCGGCGGCCGGGTCTACGCGGTCAACCCGAACGCGGGCCGGGAGCTCGCGGGCGTCCCGTGCTTCCCCTCGGTGTCCGCGCTGCCCGAGGGCCCCGACCTCGCGGTGATCGCGACACCGCCGGGCGCGATCACCGAGGTCGCCGAGGAATGCGGGCGCCGCGGCGTGCGATCACTCGTGGTGATCACCTCGGGCCTGCACGGGAGCGCGTTGCCCGGCACCTGCCGCCGGTACGGCATGCGGCTCGTCGGGCCCAACTGCTTCGGCATCGCCAACACCGCCGTACGGCTCGACGCGACGTTCGCCGCGCGCGCGGCGAACGCCGGCCGCGCCGGGGTCGTCGTCCAGTCGGGCGGCATCGGCATCGCCCTGCGCGACCACCTGTCGCGCCTGGACATCGGGGTGTCGACCTTCGTCTCGACCGGCGACAAGTACGACGTCAGCAGCAACGACCTGCTGCTGTGGTGGGAGTCCGATCCCGCCACCCGGCTGGGCGTCCTGTACCTGGAGTCCTTCGGCAACCCGCGCAAGTTCTCCCGGACCGCCCGGCGCCTCGGCCGCCGGATGCCGCTGCTCACCGTCGTCGCGGGACGCTCCGCGGCCGGTCACCGGGCGGCGGCCTCCCACACCGCCGCGGCGGCCACACCCGCCGTCACGCAGGAGGCGCTGTTCCAGCAGGCCGGCGTCATCGCCGCCGCGGGCCTCGGCGAGCTCCTGGACACCGCCACGCTGCTCGCCCACCAGCCGCTGCCGGCCGGGCCTCGCGTCGCGGTCGTCTCGAACGCGGGCGGCGCGGGCGTCCTGGCCGCCGACGCCTGCGCCGACGCCGGACTGACCGCCGCCGGCCTCGGCGACGCGACCGTACGGGAGCTGACGGGGCTGCTCCCACCGGGAGCCGCATGCGCCGGTCCGGTCGACACCACCGCGGCCATCGACCCGGGCCGGTTCACCCGCTGCCTGGACATCGTCGCCGCCGACCCCGAGGTCGACGCGGTGATCGCCATCGTGGTGCCCACGGCGGCCTCCGACCTCGTCTCCGCGGTCACCACCGGCGGCACCGCGCGTCCCCTGGCAGCGGTCGTCCTGGGCCAGGACGAGACCGTCCGCGCCCGGCCCGGGCCGGGCGGACGCCGCGTCCCCTCGTACGCGTTCCCCGAACACGCCGCGCGCGCCGTCGCCCGCGCCTGGTCGTACCGCCGATGGCTCGACCGTCCCCAGGGACGCGAGCCGGACCTGGGCGCGATCACGGCTCCTCCAGTGGCACGGATCATCCAGGACGCGCTCGCCCGATCGCCGGAGGGGGACTGGCTCTCACCGGCCGATTGCATGGACGTACTGACCGCCTACGGCATACCCGTGATCGAGTGGCGCCGGGCCTCGTCGGCCGATGAGGCCGTACGTGCCGTGGCCGGGCTGTACGGCCATGTCGCGCTCAAGGCCCACGTACCCGGGCTCGTGCACAAGAGCGACGCGGGCGCCGTCGCACTGGACCTGCACGGCGAACAGGACGTACGGCACGCCTACACGCGGTTCGTGCACCTGTTCGGCGACCGGCTCCGCGGCGTGCTCGTCCAGCGGATGGCCCGTACGGGCGTGGAGGTCCTGTGCGGCGTCGTCCAGGAACCCGTTTTCGGCCCGCTCGTCGTCTTCGGCCTCGGCGGCGTGACCACCGACGTGCTCGGGGACCGCTCCGTGCGGCTCACCCCGCTGACCGACCTGGACGCCGCCGAGCTGATCCGCTCCATCCGCGGTGCGCCGCTCCTCTTCGGCCACCGCGGAGCGCCGGCCGTCGACACCGCGGCGCTGGAGGACACCCTGCTCCGGCTGTCCCGTCTCGCCGACGACCACCCGGAGATCGCCGAGATCGACCTCAACCCGATCATCGCCCGCCCGGACGGCGTCATCGCCGTCGACGCCCGGATCCACGTCCTGCCGCAGCGCCGCTGGGACCCCCACCTGCGCCGTCTCCGCTGACTCTGAGCCCCCCACACCGAGGCCCGACACGCACGCGGACGGTCGACCGGCCGAGCAGGCGCCGGGAGATCGTCGGTCCGTCGACGCCCGGGCCCGGACCGGGGCCGGGCCTCACGGCCGCTCCACGGTCCGGGCGGCAGATCATCCCAGCGCGGCCCGGGCCGGGTCGCCCGCTCGCTGGACGGCGAGGGCGATCCCGCCCAGGAGCTCGGCCCGGTTCTCCAGCGTCCCGGTCGTCACGGTCACCGTCCGTGCCACCCCCGGCTGGGCGTAGCGCGCGATCGCCTCACGGATGCCGTCGGCGAGCGCGCCGTCCGGCCGGCTGAGCTCGCCGCCGACGATGACCACCTCCGGGTCGAGCACGTTGCACATGTCGGCCAGCGACCGGCCGATCGTGCGGCCGGCGTCGCCGACGACACGAACGGCCCCGGAGTCCTCCGCCGCGAGCAGCCGGACCACGTCGGCGGTCGTGAGCGGCTCCGCGTGCATCGGCTGCAGGGCGGCGATGATGTGCGGTGTCGAGACCAGCGTCTCCAGGCAGCCACGGCTGCCGCACCGGCACAGCAGCCCGTTCGCCTCGACCTGAACGTGCCCCAGTTCGCCCGCGTAGCCGCTGGCGCCCCGGTACAGGCGCCCGTCGAAGATCAGTCCCGCGCCGACGCCGGTGGAGACCTTGACGAACACCAGGTCGTGCAGGCCGGTGCCCGCCCCGTAGGTCATCTCGCCGATGGCACCGAGGTTGACGGCGTTCTCCGGGAACACCGGCCGGCCGATGCGTTCTTCCAGACCGCCGGCCGGATCCAGGTCGACCCACCCGGGCAGGATGTTGTTGACCACCACCCGGCCGGTGCGCCGGTCGAGCGGGGCCGGCAGGCCGACGACGACGTTGCTGACGTCTTCCGCCACGTGGCCGATTTCGCGCAATACCGCGCTGAATTCGTCGGCGGCGGTGTCGAGGGCCGCGGCCACGGAGTTGTCCACCGCGAGCCCCACGTGCCGCTCGGCGAGGACCTCGCCCGACAACGTCGCCACGGCGACGCGGAGGTCGCCGTGGCCGAAGGCCATGCCGGAGACGAGCCCCGCCGACTCGGTCAGCGCCAGCCGGGCCGGCGGCCGGCCCGGACCGGTGGCCGTGTCCCCCTGTCCGTCCGGGGGCAGCTCTCGTAGGGTGCCGTCGTCGATGAGCCGCGCGACGAGCGCGGCCACGGTCGCGCGGGACAGCTCGGTCATCCGTTCGAGGTCCGCCCGGGTGACCGCCCCGCGCTCACGCACCGCCGTGACCACGCGGTCGAGGTTGTACGCGCGGTGCGATTTCGGCCCGGACCGTGCTCTCGCTGGGCTCATGGTGTCCTCACCGCGCACGGGGGTTCGATTAATTCTGTCATGTTCTCCGCATAATACGGCCAGATTAGGCACTGCCAAGTCCATTGACACGACAGAAATACCGTTTTAACTTCGCGGAAATCCCCCGGCGTGCGCGCACCGAGGGCGGTAGAACCCTGACTCGACGAGGAGGGTCCATGAGCAGACCCGCACGAAGATCCCTCCGGCGCACGGCGGTCGCCGGTGCGCTCGCCCTCACCCTTCCGGTGAGCCTCACGCTCACCTCGGCACCGGCCGGCGCCCGGACGCCCACGTCCGGCACCACGGTCGCGGTGGGCGCCGACGGCGGTTACACCATCGACACCGGCACCCCGCACTACCACTTCGCCGGTTCGGTCGGCGCCCCGGTGAGCCACGTCAGGCACGTGACGGGCCGGGACGGCGCCGGCGCCTACCACGAGGTCGACTTCGACTACACGGCCGGCGGAGTCGCCCGGAGCAGCGGCATCCGGACCTACGACGGCAGTCCGGTGGTGCTCTTCAGCACCACGTACCAGCAGGCGGCGGCCAACGCCTACCCGTTCCCGGCGCTGTCGGCCCGGCCCTCGCTGCCGCACACCGAGACCTTCGCCGGCTGCTTCGCCAACCGCCAGTTCGACGTCAAGGGCGACGCGGGCTTCAGCCCCTACCTGGCGTTCGACGCCTCCGGCAGCGGCTACCTGCTCTCCGCCGCGTCGAACTTCACCACCGCGGTCACCAAGTACGACTCCGCGGGCGCGCTGACCAGCGGCGTCTCCTCGGGGGTCAGCAGCCTGCCCGCCGGGTTCACCCAGCGCACCGTGCTCGCGTACGGGCACGGGATCAACGACGTGTACGGCACCTGGGGCAGAACGCTGACCGCCCTGTCCGGCAAGCACCGCCCGTCGCAGGACGCCACGAACACACTCGCCAAGCTCGGCTACTGGACCGACAACGGCGCCACGTACTACTACAACTACGACAAGAGCCTCGGCTACGCCGGCACGCTGAAAGCGGTCCGCGACGACTGGAAGGCCAAGGGCCTCCCGATGGGCAACCTCCAGCTGGACAGCTGGTTCTACCCCAAGGGCCCGAACGCCGTCTGGGACGACAACCCCGAGGGCGAGTACCGGTACGAGGCGGACAAGACCCTGTTCCCCGACGGGCTCAAGGCGTTCCAGCAGAGCGTGGGCGTGCCCATGATCACGCACGCCCGGTGGATCGACCCGTCCAGCCCGTACCACCAGGAGTACAAGATGTCCGGGAAGGTGGTCACCGACCCGGCGTTCTGGAACGACCGGATGCGATACCTCAAGTCGTCCGGGGTCGACACCTTCGAGCAGGACTGGCTGTGCTCGAACGCGCAGCCCGACTTCAACCTCACCGACCGCGCCGCGTTCCTCACCAACATGGCCAAGGCCGCCGCGGCGAACGGCCTCGACATCCAGTACTGCATGCCGCTGCCCCAGGACTTCCTGCAGAGCACGCTGTACGACAGCGTCACCAACTCCCGGGTCTCGAACGACCGGTTCGAGCGCTCCAAGTGGGACTCGTTCCTGTACGCCTCACGCCTGGCCGGCGCGCTCGGCGTGTGGCCGTGGGCGGACGTGGCGATGAGCACGGAGACGCAGAACCTGCTGCTGCAGAACCTGTCCGCCGGTCCGGTCGGCGTCGGCGACGCGGTCGGCAAGGAGAGCGTCGCCAACCTGAACAAGGTGGCCGAGGCGGACGGCACGATCGTCAAGCCGGACACCCCGATCGTCCCCGACGACGCCACGTACGTCCGCGACGCAGCCCAGCCGGGTGGCGCCATGGTGGCCACGACCGGCAGCCGGCACGGCTCACTGTCCGCCGGCTACGTCTTCGCCTACGCGCGTTCCGTCCCGACGCCGAAGCCGGACACGACCTATGAGGCGGAGGACGCCACGCTGTCCGGGCCCGTCGTGAACACCGATCACGCCGGCTACACCGGTCGCGGTTTCGCCGACTACCAGCACGACTCCGGCGACTACGTGCAGTGGAACGTCGACGTGCCGGCCGACGGCAAGTACACGCTGCTGTTCCGGTACGCCAACGGCGGTTTCGGGCCGCGCCCCCTCGCGGTCTCGGTGGACGGCGGCACGGCCTCCACGCAGCCGTTCGACACGACCGGGGACTGGGGCACATGGTCGGCGCAGCCGGTCGTGGTCACCCTTTCCGCCGGCCGGCACACCGTACGGGCGACCGCCACGGGTGCGAACGGCCCGAACATCGACAATCTCGGCATCAGCGCCGGTGCGATCACCGTCCCGACGACCGAGGACGCCACCTTCCGGCCCGCCGATCTCGGCGTCACCGGCAAGGCGTACCTGTACGACTACTTCGCCGGCACCGGCAAGGTGGTCGGCGCGGCCGACGACTACACCGCGCAGGTGACGCGCGACGGGTCGTACTTCCAGGTGGTCCCGGTCGGCAGGTCGGGCATCGCCTTCCTCGGTGACGCGGGCAAGTTCGTGTCCCTGGGCAGCCAGCGGATCCGGTCGCTGTCGGACAACGGCACGGTCCACGCCACGGTCGCGTTCGCCCACGGCGACGGCCCGGTCACGCTGCACGGGTACTCCCCGACACCGGTCTCGGCCTCCGCGGCCGGCGGCAGCGCCGGTCAGGTCGACTACGACACCGCCACGCACCTGTTCTCGGTGACCGTCAGCCCCGGCCACGGCGCCACCGTGGCCGTGACCCTGACCCGGCGGTAGTGCCACGGCCGGTCTCCTCTCCCGCCCGGCGGGAGAGGAGACCGGCCACCACGAGCGCGTCGTCATGGCATGGGACGGCGAGCATTTCCGGTTCGCTTCGGCGTTCCTATGATTCGCCCATGGGAAATGAGCAGGAATCGTGGTCCTTGCCGGGCGCCACTCGATACGTCGAAACCAGGTTCGGCCGGGTCGCCTACACGGATACCGATCCCGGCCGTTCATTCGCCGGGCCGCCGCTGCTGTTCGTGCACGGGAACTCCTCGTCGCGCAAGGTGTTCCACGCGCAGCTCGCCGATGACTTCGGGCCGAGGCGGCTGCTGGCCCTCGACCTGCTGGGCCACGGCGACTCCGACGACGCCACGGATCCCGAACGTGCCTACACCCAACGGGGATACGCGGCGACGATCACGGAATTCCTCGATGCGCTGGGCGTCGAGCGAGTCGTCGTCGTGGGCTGGTCGCTCGGAGGGCATATCGGCCTGGAACTCATTCTGCGGTTCTCCGGCCTGGCGGGCCTCGTCGTGACGGGTACGCCACCGGTCAACAAGGACACGCTGACCGCGGGTTTCCAGCCGGCCGTGAGCTACGCGGGCGTCGAGCACATCACGGGCGACCAGGCGGCGGAGTTCGCCGGCCAGATCACGGTCTCCCCGCCGCCGGAATGGGCGGTCGAGGACGTCCGGCGTACGGACGGGCGGGCCCGGCGCATCATGTTCGCGTCCTTCAGCGCAGGTCACGACTCGGATCAGAAGGCGCTCGTCGCGCAGTCGCCCCTACCGCTCGCGATCATCGACGGGCGCGACGATCCGTTCATCGGCCACGACTACATCGGCTCCCTCACGTACGCCGCCCTGTGGCGCGGGACCCCCACGGTCCTGGAAGGCCGGCGTCACGCGGCGTTCCTGGAGGATCCCTCCCGCTACGACGAACTCCTCCGCGCCTTCCTCCGCGACAACCGGCTCTGAGACGCGCGTACGGGCAGCAGCCGAACGTCGCACGTGGAACCCGCCCCCCGTATGTCGCTTCCTGCCCGAGCTGATCCAGCTGATCTGTGTGCGCCGAAGTACGCTCGGCGGGTGAGCGGTGAAGCGTCGGATTCCCCGGAGGACCGGCCGGCCCGGGACCGGCCTCGGCGGCCACGCCGGTTGCGGCACGTCCATCCGACGCGGCGCGGTCTCATCCTCGCCTGGTGGGGGTTCACCGCCACATTCGCCGGGTTGCGTGCGTTGACGTGGGCGATTCACGTTCACGTGAGGGGATTGGGCAACGTCCATGTCGGTCGTGTGCACATCCACCACTACATCTGGGGCATCCTCCTGCTGATCGTCGTCGGCGCGTGCGGACTGGTCGAGAGAACCCCGGTCTGGCGGACGTGGATGGGCCTCGCCTTCGGGATCGGGCTGGCGCTCGTGGTCGACGAAGCCGCGTTGCTCATCGAGTTGAAGGACGTGTACTGGAACCGCCAGGGCGGGATCAGCATCGCCATCGCGATCATCCTCATCGGTGTGGCGGGAAGCATCCTCGCGTTCACCCGTGCGCCCCACGCCGAGACCACCACGCGCTGAACGCCGCGTCGAGTCCACCGGCTTCGGTGACGCGTGCGAGGCCGCGGGCCGGGCGCCGTACGGATCGCGGTGATCGCGGTTGAACCCGGGCGCATGGGTAGGGCGGGCCCTTCACGAGCACGGGAGGCACCCATGGAGCCGGAAGGTCAGACGCGAGAGGCCGTCCAGCACGAGGCGGCGCAGACGGCCGAGCACACGAGATCCGCCACGGCCGAGGTGGCCGAGACCGCCAGGGAGCAGGCGCGGCAGGTCCCGCGCGAAGCCGGTGAACGGGCCCGCCACGTGGTGGACGACGCCCGCCGGCGGCTGAGCGGAGAGCTCGATTCGCAGACCGGGCGCGCGGCGGGCGGCCTGCGGCAGTGGGCGGACGAGCTCGACCGCATGGCCGAGTCGGGCGCCGACGGCTCGCCGGTGCGTACGGCGGTGACGCGGTTGTCCCAGGGCGGCCGGCAGGCCGCCGGCTACCTGGACGAACACGGTGTCGCCGGGGTCGCCGAACGTGTGGGGGAGTTCGCCCGGCGCAGGCCCGGGACGTTCCTGATCGGTGCCGCGGTGACCGGCTTCCTGGCCGGCCGTCTGGCGAAGGCCACGGCCTCGACCGGTTCCGCGGAGGATTCAGCCGAGGCGCCGGGCCGGAGCCCGTCGTCGCCCGCCGCGAGTCTCTCACCTGATACCCCGGTGCCGGCCGCCGGCGGTTCGTACGGCGCGACGCCGTACGAGAACGGCGCGCAGGCGACGTCCCGGCCCGGTCCGAGCGGTCAGGTGCGCTGAGATGGCGGCATCGACCTCCGGTCCGGCGGAGGAACAGGTGACGACCAGGGACGACGCGTCGCTCGGCGAACTCATCACGGACGCCGCCGGGGAGGTGCAGAAGCTGCTGCGGCAGGAACTGGCGCTGGCAAAGGCCGAACTGCGGGAAGAGGCGACCCGTGCCGGCAAGGCCGCCGGCATGTACGGAGGAGCCGGGTACGCCGGCTCCATGGTGCTCGCCCTGCTGTCGGCCGCGGCCGTCATCGGGCTCGGTCACCTGATCGGCTACGGATGGTCCGCCCTGATCATCGCGGTGGTCTGGGCGATCGTCGGCGCGGTCCTGTACACCACCGGCCGAAAGCAGATGCGGACCGTCTCCCCGAAGCCCGAGCAGACGATCGAGACGCTGAAGGAGGACGCGCGATGGGCACGACACCCGACGAGATGAGGAACGAGATCGAGCACACCCGGGCCGGTCCCGGCGCGGACGTCGACCGCATCGTCGACCGCGCCGGCCCCCGCCAGGCGGAGCGGGCACGCGCGGCCGTACGCGGCGTCCGGGAACGGCTCATGGGCCTGCCGGACACCCGCCCGCAGGAATCCGGCGCAGGAGGAGACGGGATCGCCGGACCGGCGCGTGACGCCACCGAGACCGTACGCGAGCGCGGCGAGCAGGCGGCCCGGGCGGCGGGGGTCATCCGACTCCGGCCGCGGGCCGGTCGATCGCGCCGAGGCGGAGGTGTTCGATGTGGTGGACGGCTTCGTCAAGCAGGGCGGCGACATGGTCGTCGTAGAGGCGGTAGACGATGCCGCGTCCTTGCCGGTCGCCGGTGACGAGGCCGAGGTGGCGGAGCTGGTGTGACACCGCCGAGCGTTCCATGCCGACGGCGTCGGCGAGTTCGCCGACCGGGCAGGGGCCCTGGCGGAGCCGGGCCATGATGAGCAGTCGGCTGGGTGTGGCGTTCCATGGCCGATACGGGCTGAACTTACTCCTACATGTCGTAGGAGGCAATGTCATCTCGCACGTCTCTGGCGACGCGCTCCGCCCGCGCTGGCGGCTCGGCGTGTACGGGCATCCGTGCCCAGCTGGAGGTGAAACGGTTGTCGCATTTGGGGCTGATGTTGTGTTTGATTACGGTCTTTACTACGTTGCGTCGTAGCCGGGCTGTGGCATGCCTTCATCCGAAGGCGGAGCCCGGACGCCTAATCCGGTGGTGCCCCCGGCGTCACCGGAGCCGGGGACCCATGTCTTTGGGGTGAATCCGCCGTGTGCGGTAGGGCTTCTCCTGGCCCGAACCCGTCAGCTAACCCGGTCGGCGGGTGAAGGAGAGATATGGATCCGGTAGGCCAGAAGCTGCTGCACGTCGCGAGGACCGAACTCGGTTATCGCGAGAAGGGCAGCGGTTACACCAAGTTCGGAGACTGGTACGGCAAGCACGTCGCCCATGGCGGCGGCTACGACTACGCGCCCTGGTGCGACATGTTCCTCGCCTGGGCCGCCGACAAGGCGGGAGTCGAGGACTGGGCGGGGCAGTTCGCCTCCACGCCCGCTCACGCGAGCTGGTTCCAGAAGCACCACGCGTGGGGTCACAAGCCAGAGCCGGGCGCCATCGTGTTCTTCTCGTTCTCGGGCGGCAAGAGCATCGGCGACATCGAACACGTCGGGATCGTGGAGAAGGTCCACGGCGACAAGCTCACCACCATCGAGGCGAACCACAACGACCAGCTCGGGCGCGCCGATCGCGATGTCAGTCAGGTCGTCGGCTTCGGCTATCCCGCCAAGGTCAAGGTGAAGGGCAAGCCGGTACCGGGCACTGAGGTCAAGTACCAGCCGAAGCACTCGGCTCCGGCGCTGTCGCCGCGGGAGATCGTCGGGATCCCCGGATCGGAGCAGCAGGTGGCGCAGACCTCGCACTCGGCGCCGGAGCAGCCGTTGGTCGACCAGAGCGGCATGCTGACCGGGTTGCTGGCCGTCGTGGTGTTCGGCACGGCCACGCTGGCGATCGCCAGAGCAAGGGTCAAGGTCCCCGTCCCCGCATCCGGCGTGCAGCTCCGCAAGCACGGAAAGCACCACCGCAAGCCGGTCGAGCTGCCCGCCGATGTCACCCCGGCGCAACTCGACGAGGCGGACACGGGCACGGCGGTGATGCCCGCGCTCACGGCCGAGGCGGCGGTCCAAGCGGAGGACCGCGAGTTCTGGGGCAAGATCTCCGTCCTGGAGGAGGACGAGGAACTGGCGTTCTGGGACTCGATGCACTCCGTGATGGCGAACGCTCACCCGTCGGAGCGCGCGTCGGCCATGGCCGGTATGTAGTAGCCGGGTGAGCACGAAACCGTCCGCTGCGGCGATCCGTGCGGTCCGGCCCCTGGAGGGCGGGCTGCCCGTGCAGACCTTCGAGGAGTACCGGTCTGCGGGGCAGCTCGTCCGCCGGGAGCTGGATGAGGCGGAGCGCCTGCGCCGTGAACTTCTCCGTGGACGTACGGCACCTCACCGGTTCCCGCCCGCCGTGGCGGGGCGGCTGCTGGCGGTCTGGAACGCCTACGTGCTGCAGATCGTGGGGGAGCACCTGCTCGACGCGGTGCGGGTTCGCTCTCTCGGCACCGTGCGCGCCGGTGCGGCGGCCCGGATCCTGGCGTTCCTCGGTCCGGCCGACCGTTGGATGTGCCAGGCCCGCCGGCTGGCGAGAGACGCCTCCTACCGAGTCGACGAGCAGGTACGTCTTCCGGCCGAGCCGCCGGCCTGGCCGAACCGGACGGACGGTACTTACCCGCTGGCGACCGCGATGGAGACCGCGCTCCGGGCGATCCACGTACGGTGCGGCTCCACTCTGGCCGACTACACCCGGTCGCCGGTCAGGCAGGAAGAGGATCTGCTGCGGCTCCGGTGGATACTCGACTGCGCCTCGGCCGCGATCGCGTACGCGGCGGAGCCGGACCTCGATGACCCGTCATGGTCCAGATCGACCCCTGCCTACCTCCGGTACGCGCTGCGGATGCTCTTCCTCTTCGGCCAGGTCGCCGCGATGCCGACTCTGCTCGACGCCCGGGATCCCGCGACCACGGTCTCCCTCGTCGCGCACGGCCCGTCGAGGATCGACATCTGGTCCCTCACCGATCCGGGTCAGCGCGCGCAGTGGCGCTCACGTCCGTCGGCGCGCGCGGCGGTCGAGAAGATGTGGGCCGCGGATCCGCGGCCGAGGGTGACCGCTCATGTCCAGGCTCAGATCGACGCGGCGCTCCGGAGCGGCGCGATCGTCTTCGCCACCGACCGGCACGGGGAGCGGCTCGGATGCCATCACCGGTGTCCCTGGCCGGCGGTGTACGAGGTACGCACGCCCGTCACGATCGGCGGCACCCACCTGCTGCCGATGGAGCAGTTCACCTTCGACGCGCTCGGTGAAGGGGACGGCCGGATCATCGTGTCGGTGTTCGTGCCCGCCGACGCCGTGGGCGGGTGAGGCAGGAGCCACGCGGTCCGGAGGTACGGGGCCGAAGCCCGGCGAGCCGGCTCGCCGGGCCGTCCGTAGGTCCCGGGATCCGTCAGGGCCGGCTGGCGCCCACGTAGTGCGAGACGTACCAGGGGTTGGACATGCTGTCGAACTTCACGACGCTGCCGGTGTGGGGGGCGTGGATGAATCTGCCGCCGCCGACGTACATGCCCTCGTGGCCGAGGTCGTCGAAGTAGACCAGGTCGCCGGGCTGCAGGTCCGACTTGGCGACGTGGCGGGTCGCGGCGTACTGGTCGGGCACGACGCGGGGGAGACTCACGCCGGCGGCGCGCCAGGACATCATGGTCAGCCCGGAGCAGTCATAGCCCTTCGGGCCGGTGCCGCCGTAGATGTAGGGCTTGCCGAGCTGGGCGTAGGCGTATTCGAGGGCCTTGCGCGGCGGGCCGGAGGCGGGGCCGGTGTACGTTCCGCCGATCGGCCCCCCGGGGCCGCCGAGAACTCCGGCTTTGCGTAGGAGCTCCTTCTGCTGACTGATCGCCTTCTCGACGGTCGTCTTCTGCTTCTTGACGCTCGCGGTGTGCTTCTGGACGACCTGGAGGGCGTACTGCGCCATGGCCTGCTCACGACGGAGGCGCTGGGCCGAGTCGACGAACGCCTTGAGCTCCTGGCTGCGGCTGCTGGACAGCTGGGTGAACGCCGACATCTGGCTCAGCGCCGTGTTCGGATCCCGTGTCGCCAGCAGAGAGGTCGTGTAGTCGAGGGTCCCGTTCTTGTAGGCGGCCGCGGCGATCCGCGCCACCCGGGTGTGCATGCTCTTGTACGTGCGTTCCTCGGCCGTGACCTGGCCGTTGAGCGCCTTGAGCTGCTTCTTGGCCGCGTCCAGCTGGGTCTTGGCCTTGTCGTACCGGTCGACGAGCTTGTCGACCTGACTGTTGAGCTTCGCCAGCTTCTTCTTCGTCGCGGCGACCGACGGCTTGGGAGCGGCGTCGGCACCGGGAACGGGCGCGAGCAGAGTGGCGGTGACCGCGAGGGCCGCCAGGCCCGCGGAGCGGCGCGAGTACGAGGTCGCCACGGGTGAACTCCTGGTCGGGGGGATTCGGCGGGTCGGCTGTGCTTCCTGTGAAGCAGGGGGAACCGACACTCTGACGGAGTGTAGGAGATCGTGATCTCGCATGCCACTCGTCTCACTCGTTCGACGTCATCCGCCGCGAGCGTGCTGCCTCAGCACAACAACGGAGTCGCGGAGATCCACGCGGCGCAGATGAGGACCGGCACCGCCACGGACGTCGCCGCGGTGACCCGCGTCAGGCGCCGTACCTGTGCGTCGTCGGCCGGGGGCGAGGTCTCGAGCCTGGCGAGGCGCTGGTCCAGCTGTGTGTGATCAGAACCGCCGGCGGCCAGGCCTCCGGCCGGGCTCGGTGAGATGGCGAGCTTGCGCAGGGCCGTGGCCACGGTCTGGCGACCACAGCGTCGGGCGGCGATCTCGTCCGCGGTCATCTCCAGCAGCAGCGGCAGGTGGCGGCGCGCGTCGCGGAAGGTGGGCAGCCAGGCGAGCGCGGCGGCCAGCGCGTCGACCACCGTGAGAAGGACGTGATGACGGTGGCGCAGGTGTGCTCGTTCGTGCGCGAGCACTGCACGGAGCTCGCCGTCTGCCAACTGGTCGAGCGCGCCGCTGCTCACCACGATCGGCCGGGTCCGCGCGGGGACGCAGTACGCGACCGGGACGGGATGGTCGAGTACGCAGACATCGTCCAGTTCGGTCGAGGCGCGGACGACGAACTGGAGGGCCTCATGATGCCGGCGCCGCTGCAGCAGCGTACGCCGGTAGCGGCGCGCCGCCACGTACACCGCGGTGAGCGTCGCGCCGAGCACCATCGCGTTGAGCGCGTACCACCTGGTGTCGCCGCCCTCATGATGGTGCCAGCAGTTGACCAGCCACTCCGCGATGCGATGTCCGAGACCCCGGTGTCCCGTCGAGACGACCGCGACCATGCCCACGGCGGCGGCGATGGCGCCGGCCAGCGCTCCCGTCCACGCGAAGACGGCGGCCCTGGGCAGCCGATGGCTCCACGCGCCTCTGCGCAGCAGCGGTCCGGCGCCGGCGCCCAGCGCCAGAACGATCAGGCCGAGCCCCCCGAGCAGGATCACGGGCGCCGGCCCTCGCCGGACGGAGCCGACCGCTGCGCCAACTCGATCAGGAGCCGGTGTGCGTCCTGCGGGTCGATCGTCTCCACGAACCGCGCGAGGACCGGGCCCCGGTCCGGCGCACCGGCCAGCGCCTCGGCCATGACCCCCGCGACATGTTCTTCGCGGCTGCGCGTCGGGGCGTACCGCCAGGCGTTGCGGTCCAGCGTGCGCGTCAGCAGACCCTTCTGCACGAGCCGGTCGGCCACGGTCTGCACCGTGGTGTAGGCCGACGGCTTCGGCGAGCCGGCGTTGACGGGCACCAGCAGTTCACGGATGAGGAGCGGCCGGTCGGCGTCCCACAACGCCTCCATGATCGCGCGTTCGAGAGGCCCTGCGATCGGCATCTGCCACCTCCGTCATCGGCTCGCCACACTGTGCTCCATTCTCCACCGCTTCCTACGGAGATTAGGACGATTCGCGGGAGGCGACCCGTGGCGGGCCGCCTCCCAAAGCGATCCGTCCGTGGTCAGCCGAGCAGCTTCCGCATCGTCGTGATCTCGGCGGACTGTGAGGTCACGATGTCGCTCGCCATGGCCTTCGCTTCGGGGAAGGAGCCCCGGGCCTGTTCGGATCGCGCCATCGCGACGGCGCCCTGGTGATGCTTGATCATCATTTGCAGGAACGCCGTGTCGAACGCCCTACCGGACAACGTGTCCAGCTTCTTCATGTCCTGGTCGGACATCATCCCGTCGCCCATGTGCATGCCGTCGCCCGACGACGTCGACGCACCCCAGGTCCGGAGCCAGCCGGTCATCTTCTGGATCTCCGGGGCCTGAGCGTGTTCGATCCGGCCGGCGAGCCGCTTGACCTCTGGTGAGGACGCCTTCGCGGCGGCCTGCCCGGCCATGGTGATCGCCTGCCGATGGTGCGGAATCATCATCTGCGCGAACATCACGTCCTGAGCGTTGTGCCCGGCCGCGGGCGCGGAGGCGGTCGCCATGCGGTGACCGTTCATGTCGTGGCCGGGCCCCTCACCGCCACTGCCGCAGGCGGCGAGCGTGAGTGCGGCGACCGGCACGATGAGCAGGGAGCATGCGCGTTTCATGCGTCTTCTTCCATTTCATTCCGTCTGCTGACGTGTTGATCGAGGCGTCGTGGCTCGAACGAGCCCAGACGCCTGTCACAGCCGGAGCACGGAAAGCTGGAAGATCGACGGAGGAGGAGGCGAACGCCCGGAGTGCCCGTGTCCGGGGACGGCCGCGCCCGGCGGCGGCGTCGTCCGGCCGGGCACGGATCGAACGAGCAGGGCGCCGAACAGCAGCAGGGATCCGAGGACCAGCAGAGCCAGGCACATCTGCCCGCCCGGATGATGGTGACCGTCGCAGGGGCAAGAGTGCCCGACGGCGTGCTCGCCATGCCCGGCCGGCATGGACGTCGTCGTGGCCGGCATGAGCGGGACGCCGCGGATGTCGGTCGGGCTCGCCGAGGACTGAACCCCGTGCATGAGCAACAGACCGGCGGTGACGAACAACAGGAGCAGCATGCCCGCCACTCCCGGGGCGCGTCGCGACAGCTGCCGGCCGTTCACACCGACCGAGACTATCCCGGCGACGAGGTCGCACACGCCGTTCTGGACGTGGAGCCGACGCAGCGTGTCATCGCCATCACGGAGGCGATAGCGTGTCGCGATCATGAAGTCGCGATGTACATCGCGTGATCGTTGAAAGGCTGCACGTGACGGAGCGGATGAAGATCGTTGGTGGGCTGCTGCTTCTCATGCTCATGGCGGTGCTGGGCATCGTCGCCAAGACACCGACGCTCACCCGTGTCGACATCCGGCTGGACGAACATCTCGTGCCGATACGGGACGCCGTACTCACCCTGGGGGCGAAGGGGGCCACGGCCGTCGCCCAGGCGGAGGTCGGCGCGGTCATCGCGGTCGTCGTTCCGGTCGGCCTGTGGCTGCTGCGCCGGCGCCGGGACGCGTTGATCACCGCTTGCCTGATGGCGGGGTCGCTCGCGGTCGCGTTCGCCGTCAAGATCCTGCTGGCCGAACATCGCCCGCCGCAACGACTGTGGGTGATCCCGCCGGACAACGAGGAGAGCTTTCCCAGCGGGCACGCCACCGTGGCGGCGGCCGTCGCGTTGCTGTTGTTCCTCCTCGTACGGGGGCGGCTGCGGGCGCTCGTGGCGATCCTCGGCGTGTTGTTCGCGCTCGGGGTGGGGTTCGCGCGGGTCTACCTCGGGGTGCACTATCCGGTGGATGTCGTCGGCGGCTACCTTGTCGCGGCCGGAGTCTCGCTCGTGGTCGTCGGTATCTTCGACATCCCGTCGATTCGCCGCGGCCTGGAGGACGTCGGAACGCCCGCGTCCGGCCGCCACCACGCGAGACGTGCCTCCCGGACCATGGCGGAACGCCACTGACCTCCGGCGCTCAGCCGGTCGTGCAGGTCGTGCCGTTGAGGGTGAAGGACGTCGGGGCGGCGTCGCCGCTCGTCCAGGTTCCCTGGAATCCGAACGACACGTCGGCCCCCGGGGCGATCGTGCCGTTGTACGACACGTTCTTCGCGGTCACCGCCGCCGCGGCCTGCGTCACCGTGGCGTTCCAGGCGCTGGTCACCTTCGTGTCGCCCGGGAAGGCGAACGCCAGTGTCCAGCCGTTGACGGCGCTGGTCCCGGTGTTGGTGACGGTGATGCCGGCGGTGAGACCGCCCGGCCACTCGTTCTTCGTGTAGCTCACCCGGCAGGCGCCGCCGCCCCCGCCGCCGCCCGGGTGGAGCTGGACGACGACGAGCGAGTACGCCGGGATGGTCTGGCTCGTGGCGCTGCCGGTGGTCGTGGAGGTGATGGACGTGGCGTTCTGCGCGTACGTGTACACGGTGGGCGTGGCCGACGACGGGGTGAATCCGCTGTAGGAGAGGTTCGCCGTGTAGGCGTTGGACGGGTCCTTGTTGATGAACAGCAGGTCCACGTCTCCGTTGCTCCGTTTGACCGCGTGCACGGTCAGGAGCGGCTGGGTGCTGCTCGCGCGGACGAGCGTGTCGCCGGGCGCGCCGAGCCTGGTCATCAGCTGGATGCCGTAGTAGGGCGCGAACGGCGTCTCCGCGGCGGGTTCGCTGCCCGAGGCGTTGGACAGTACGCCTTCGTCGTTGTAGTCGGTGGCGCCGTTCACGGTGGTGGTGCCGTTGGACCCGTTGTGCAGGTTCCACCAGTCGATGTTGAACGCGCCGTTCTCCAGCCAGGTCAGGTAGTCGTCCGGTGCGAACAGCGCGGCCGGGTGGGTGTCCTTGTCGATCGTGGAGTTGGTCTCGGTGACGGCGATGCCGACGTTGGGGGCGTTCGCGCCGGCGTACTGGTCGATCAGCGAACGTAGCGTGGCGGTGATGGTGCCGATCTGGGCCTGCGGCTTGGTGAGCAGGTCGGCGGGGCTGTCGCCGCCCGGGTACCAGTGCACGACCACGAAGTCGATCTTCGAGCCGGCGATCGACATGACGGTGTGGTTCCAGTCGGCGCCGTCGCCCGGCCCGGTGATCCCGTCCGGCCAGCTTCCCGGAGTGGTCAGCACCGCGCCGATCTTGATGGTGGGGTCGGCCGCCTTCATCGCCGTGACGTACTGCAGCAGGTTCTGGGCGTACGTGGTCGCGCTCTTGCTGGAGTGGGTGTCGTTCTCCCAGCCGGAGCCGTACTCACCGTTGCCGTAGACCTCGTTGCCGATCTCCCAGTACTTGGCGCCGTACCCCTTGGTCACGTTGGCGTAGCGCACCCAGTCCGCGGCCTCCTGCGGCGTGCCGGACCCGTAGTTCGCGATGATGATCGGCTGCGCACCGGCCGAGCGGACCGTGTTCATGTACGAGTCGAAGTCGGTGTTCGGCGCGACGTATCCGCCGTCGGCGGTGTTGGTCTTCCAGTGGTAGATGTCGGCATAGGAGCCGCCCGGGTAGCGCACGGCGCCGATCCCGGCGCCCTTGAGCAGGCCCGCGACGGGGGAGTCGTTCATGTAACCGTCGTAGACGGCCACGTTCATGCCGAACGCGGAGGACGGTATCGAGGCCAGCGCCCGGCCGGCGTCGACCGACACGCCGGCGGACGTCGCGGCCGAGGCGGGTGTCGCGCCGATCGGGGCCAGGGCGGCCGCGGCCAGAGCGACGGCCGCGGCGAGCGTACGGAGTAGAGACCGAGGCGGGCATGCAAATCTGAGTCGTCGCACGGGTACTCCCACGGAAATCTCACTGAATGCTCTTCGCAGGGCATTCTCTGGCCCGGAGTTCCGACAACATACGTCGGGACGATGAGGCGTGCAACGGGCTTTCATCGCCGCGTCATTTTTCATTTGTTTTCACGCTCCGGCGCGCCGCTGCCAGTGGCGGGCCAGAAATGTCCTCTACAACGGCTCCCCGCCCACGAACGGCAGTCCAGATGGCTCGCGAGCGGTAGCTGGGCGGTTACCTGCCGTGACGTGGTGGTCGACCATGCGGCCGGCCCGTTCCGCCGGCGACACCGGGCGCCTCCTCCAGGACGCCGCGATGGACAGGATCACCCGACTCCGCCTTGAGAGACGACGATGCGTGGGAGCGGACATGCTGCCTCCGAATCATTGGAATTCTGGTGACGTCGAATACTCGTCCACGAATGGTGAAGGCGTAGAACCGGCGGGGATAGCCCGTGCGCCATCGCAGTTGAAGCTCAGTTTTCATGCTGCTTTCAAACGCCCATTGGCCCGTACGTCGCCACCCGTGACCAGCGCCGTACGGCGTCATCCGCGACGCCCGCCTGCGGCACGATCACCGGCGGATCCGGCCGAGCGAGGCGGGGGGACGGCTCCGAGGCAGGGCGACCGTCCTCGCGTCCTCCCGTACGGGAAACAGGCGTCGGTCTCGAGCAGCGTCGGGAGACCGGTTCCATCTCCACCTGCGGGAACGCCGCCTCCACGGTGTTCGCCACCTCCCGCCGCCGCACGCGACCTTCGGGACCCGCTCCACCAGCCCGTTCAGTCGCCCGGGTGTGTCAGGCGCGGGTTACCAGGATTCCGTCGTCGTCGCTGAACAGGCGGGTGCCGGGGTGGAACGTGACGCCGCCGAAGGAGACCGGGACGTCACGGTCGCCGAGTCCCTCTTTGCGGCTCTTACGCGGGTTGGACCCCAGCGCCTTGATGCCGAGGTCGATGGTGCGCAGCGCGACGGTGTCGCGGACGGCGCCGTTGATGACGACTCCGGCCCAGCGGTTGTCGGCGGCGAGAGTGGCGATGAGGTCGCCCATCAGCGCGGCACGGAGTGATCCGCCGCCGTCGACGACCAGGACACGTCCTTCCCCCGGTTCGGTCAGGACGGATTTGAGCAGCACGTTGTCCTCGTGGCAGCGGACCGTGGTGACGTCTCCGTGGAACGCGGTGCGGCGACCGAACTGACGCAGCTGGAGTTCGCACGACTGCAGGTCGTCTCCGTGCTCGTCGTAGAGATCCGCGGTGATGATCGTCATGTTGTTCCCTCCGGGTCAGGGGAGCGGACTGTCGGTGGTCGATTCCGTGCGTGTCGACCGGCAGGCGGCGACGCCGGCCCGGCCGAGGCCCGGTGCGGTGGCGTACAGTACCCCGCCCGCGCCCAGTCTCGCCGTGATGAGCCCGGCGGCGCGGTTGCCATCCAACGTCGTCCTCTATCGCGCGCGGATCGAGGACGACGGCCCGGTCTCGTCTACCTCGTCGCCGGATCGCATCTCCGCCAGGTGCACTTCGCCGACAGCGACCGGAGAGCGGCGACATCGACGTCGCGCCGCACCACCTCGACTCGCTCAACCGGTAGCCGCACGCGACCGCGTGCGGATCGAAGACGGGAGCCAGGACCGGCGAAACAACGCTGCACTCGCCGCCTCGTAGCCGATGGAGCGAGCCAGGGCCGAGGGGTGCTGCGGGCATTCGGCCGGGGTCGCCAAAAGTCGGCCGGTGATCTCGCTTCGGCCTGGTCGGCCGACGCCACGACCATCGCCGGCGAGGCTGGGTCGCGCAGCGACCCCAGGTCGGGGACGTGCTCCTCCGGCGTGGGGATCCCGGGCGGCGCGTCGCTGGAGATGCGCCGGCTCGTGCCGGTCGTCGATCAAGACTCAGGATCGGGTCCGGGTCGAGCGACAGTGGAGGAGGCCACCAGACGCCGCTGCTGCGATGGACCGATGCGGATCATTTTCACGACATGGGCATGGCCTTCTCACCTGTACGCGATGGTCCCGGTCGCGTGGGCCTGCCGGACGGGTGGCCACGAGGTGCTGGTGGCGAGCCCGCCGGCGCTCGCCGATACGGCCGCCCGGACCGGCCTGCCGGTCGCCTCGGTCGGTCACGACGTCGACGCGGTCGCGGTGTTCCGGCAGATCGCCTCGACGCCGTCACCGTCACCGTCGGCGTCGCCGTCGCCGTCGGCGGGCGGGCCGCGGCCGAAGCGCGGAGGCCCGCGTGTCCTCGGCCTGCTGGCCACGCTCGCGGAGGCCATGGTCGACGACCTGATCGTGCTCGCTCGTCGCTGGGGGGCGGATCTCATCGTGTTCGAGCCCACCGCCTTCGCCGGGCCGGCGGCGGCGGCCGTACTGGGCATCCCCGCGGTGCGTCACCTGTACGGCGTCGACCTGATGAGCGCCGCCGGGGACTTCCTGCGGGACGCGCTCGCCCCGCTGCGCGCCCGGCTGGGGTTGGACGAGCTCGACGTGTACGGGGCCGCGACCGTCGATCCGTGCCCGGACGGGATGCAGGCCGAGGCCCCCTCGCCCCGGCTCCCGGTGCGGTACGTGCCCTACAACGGCCCCGGAGCTCCGCCCGTGCTGCCCCCACCGGACGGCCGGCCTCGCGTGTGCGTCACCTGGGGTACGACGCTGAGCCGGCTGGACCCCGCGTTCTTCCTCACCGGCCAGGTGGCACGGGCGATCGGCGACCTCGATGTGGAGCCGGTGCTCGCGGTCACCCCCGGCCAGCGGACGTTGCTCGGCCCGCTTCCACCGGGCACGCGCGTCGTCGAGTCGGCGCCGCTGCACCTGCTCCTGCCCACCTGCGACGCCGTGGTCGCCCACGGCGGTGCGGGCACGTCGCTGACCGGCGTCGCGTACGGTCTGCCCCAGCTCCTCGTCACGCGTCTTCCCGACCACGTCCGTCACGCGGCCGGACTCGCCGGCGCGGGGGCGGGCATCACCGTCGAGGCGTCCAAGGCGGAGCCGCGAGTGATCCGGGAACGTCTGGCGGAACTGCTGAGCGACCCGTCGTACCGTGCCGCCGCCGAGCGGCTGCGCCGCGAGACACACGACCGTCCCTCCCCGGACCGGGTCGTGACCGACATCGAGCGCCTGGTGAGCGCCGCGCGGTAGGCCGGCGGGCGCCGGGACTGGCCTCGGAGGGACCGGTGGCGGACCGATCGGACACCGGCTGGCGCCATCCGCGTGCGGCGGGCGGTCGCGGACGGCGCGGACCGATGTCGCCCGGCGTCACCGTTGAGCGGCTGCGGCGCGAGGCACGTGACCGTCGCTCTCCGGATCGGGTGGTGACCGGCGTCGAGCGTCTGGTGAGTGCCGTGAGGTGGGGCGGTGGGCGCCGGGACAGGACCTGGAGGCGTTGGTGGCGGATCGGTCGGACACCGCGTCCGCGCCATCCGCGGCCGGTGGGCGGTCGTGGATGGCGCGGACCGATGCCGTTCGGCGGCGTCCTGGTCCTAACGCTCGGACTCCCGTCTGAACTGGTCGTCCAGTCCGAGCAAAAGACGGCGTTCCTCGGTGGGCAGGTCGTCATAGGGAGTGATGTGGTCCGGGTCGCGGTGCGCCTCCGCCCCCGTCCCCGTGTGCTGGGCCGAGAGGGCGGTGAAGACCTCCGGGCTTATCCACATGGCCGCCCCGATGTACGTCAGTCCATCGAGCAACCCGCGCAGCGCGCGGCGTGGGAGCCCCCGTACGAGGGCGCGCCCGGCCGTCATCCGCAGCTGCCGGTGTCGCGCAGCAGCGACGTGTAGGGGCCGTCGCTGGAGGAGTCGTCCAGATCGCCGGGCCCGAACAGCGCGTCCTTCGTGCGCCCCATGAAGTGGACGATCTCCTCGCTGTTCGTCGTGGTCGTGAACGACTCGACCCCGATCCGGTAGTACAGGTCGAGGGTGATCGTGGCGGGATCCGTGTCGGGCCGTTCTCCGGCGCGCAACTGGGCGACGATCCGGGGGACGTCGTAGGCGAGCGTGATGCCGGTGCGCACCGCGTACTCGTCGTCGCCGATGAGCATCGTCGACACCCCGTCGGCGAACCCTCCGTTCTCGTTCCGGTACACCGGCTGGGTGAGCAGGTCGTAGCGGAAGATCTCATCCAGCACCGGCGCCTGTTCGGCCGGCAGCGACGGCCGGATCGACTCCTCCCACCAGCGCTCCAGCAGCCGCTTGGCCTCCGGGTCGCGGTACAGGTAGTCGATCGCCGCCCCGGGCGTCGCCGTGCCGATCGTGCAGGCCTCCCGGAGCGGGACGGCGGCCGGGTCGTCGGTGGCGGCGATCCACTCGTCCATGCGTCGCAGCACCTGCGACTGGGTGACCTCGCCGAGTTCGCGCAGCGCGACCCAGGAGTGCCGGAACACGGCCGCGTCGGCGAGCACCCGGCTCCAGAAGAGGAAGCGCTGCATCTTCTGGTTGTCCGCCATCGTCATCGTGTTGTGCGCCAGCACGTACTCGAAGTCGTCGGTGTCACCGCGGACGCAGACGATCCCGTACTCCTCCTTCTTCTCGGAGTAGTCGGTGTTGGGCAGCAGCAGGATGGGATAGACCGCGATGCGCGACACGTAGCTGGACAACCGGTCGTAGCCCTCCAGGAACGACTCGACGGTCTCGCCCGGCGCGCCCCAGATGAGCTCTGCGTAGCATTCGAGGTTCTCGCTGTTGAGCCAGGCGACGAGGTCCTCCCACTCGTTCACCTTCATGTTCTTGCGGTTCATCAGCCGCAGCGCCTCGGGGTTCAGCGTCTGCAGTGCGAGCGTGAAGGAGCTGCGCAGGCCGGCTTCCTTCATCTTGCGGACGATGCGGTAGAAGACCTTGGACTTGTTCTTGGCCCAGGAGCTCTCGAGCGCCCTCGGGTAACCGGTGCGTTCGCGGATCTCGATGACGTCGTCGACGAACTCCTCGTCGATCGGGAGCAGGCCGAAGTTCGCGTCGCACAGGCAGATCGTGTGGACCTTCAGGCTCGCGTACAGCTCGAGCTCCTGGCGCAGCCGCTCCCGGGAGAACGCGCGGACCCGCTGCCCGATCGCGCCGCCCCAGTAGCAGAAGGCGCACTTGTACGGGCAGCCCCGGTTGGTCTCCATGAGCGCCACGTCGTAGCGGAACGCGCCGTTGTCGTCGGTCAGTTCGAGCGCGCCGGTGAGCACCGGCGAGGGAATGACGTCGAGGTCCTGGATGCGGTCCCGCGGCAGGGTCGTGACGATGTCGCCGTCGAGGCCGCGGAACGAGATCCCGTTCACCGTGCCCAGCCGGTGCCGTGACGTGCCGTCGAGGTAGCGGTTCAGCAGGTCGGGGAAGACGAGTTCCCCTTCTCCGTTCACGATGATGTCCACGTCGGAGAACATGGAGAACGTCCGGCGCGCCTGGTCGGTGACGTGGGTGCCGCCGAAGATGACCCAGCCGTCCGGGTTCAGCTGCTTGAACGTCTCGGCCAGCGAGCCGAACGTCCGGAAGTTCCAGCCGAGGACGGAACAGGCGAGGACGTCGGGCGCCCCGTCGGTGAAGATCTCGTTGGCCATCTCCGTGAGCGTGACTCCGCCCCGGTAGTTGAAGATCTTGATTTCGGCGGACTGCCGGATGCGGTCGTCCGTGAGTGCCGCGGCCTTCAGGTACCCCGAGGCGAGCGGCATGGATTCGAGCGGCATGTCCCAGATCCCCTGCTGTAAGAGGTAGACCGAGACCTTTCCATCAGGTGTCACCGGGACGGCTCCCTTCTCCGTGACAAGGCCGGGGTCAATCTCGCAATGCGGCTTCGCATGCCGCTGGATCCGTGCTCGAACGCGAATCGCCGTTCCCGGGCCCGCGGGGGGACGACCGGTCGTCCCGGTCTCCAGTCGCCTTCGATCGGCGCGCGAAGCGCCGCCCGCAGCATGGCCGGGAGCATCCGTCGAAAGGAGCGCCGCGTGCAGCATCGGAGTCTGATCGTCGCCCGCATGGATCCGGCCAAAGCGGATGAGGTAGCCGAAATTTGGGCGGAGTCCGACGCCACCGAGCTGCCCTACATGGTCGGAGTGTCGCGTCGGACCGTTCTCCGCTTCCACGAGCTGTACTTCCAGCTGATCGAGGCGGACCACGACATCACGCCGGACCTCTACAAGGTGCGTGGGCACCCCCTGTTCGCCGACGTCAACAAGAAGCTCGCCCAGCACATCCGGCCGTACGACCCGAACTGGAAGGAGCCGAAGGACGCGATGGCCATCCCCTTCTACGTCTGGGAGGCCGACCGTGCCTGAGACACGGACCGGTCCGGTCGCCGCGGCGGACGTGCCGGTGAACCGGCGTCGAGGCGGCGACCTGCGCGTGGTGCTCGGCCCGAAGACGTGCGGCGCCACGACCGGGTTCATGGGCACCCTCGTCCTCGCCCCGGGCGAGTTCGTCTCCGAGCACTACCACCCGTACTCGGAGGAGTTCCTCTACGTCGTCCGCGGCCGCCTCACCGTACGGCTCGACGGCACGGACGAGCTGTCGGTGGGGGCCGGCGAGGGACTGATGGTCCCCAAGAACGTCCGCCACCGGGTGACGAACACCGAAGACGCCGAGGCGTTCGCGGTGTTCCAGCTCTGCCCGCTGGCGCCCCGGCCCGAGCTCGGCCACGTCGACACGGAGCCACCGCCGAACGGCGCGGTGGGCCAGCCGGAGGTCGGCGCCCCCGGCGGGAGCCACCAGTGATCGACGACGACGCGCGGGTGGTGATCACCGGCATCGGGGTGGTGGCGCCGGGCGACCCGGGAACGAAGGCGTTCTGGGACCTGATCACCTCCGGCCGCACCGCGACGCGGGCCATCACGCTGTTCGACGCCGAGCCCTTCCGGTCGCGCGTCGCCGCCGAGTGCGACTTCGACCCCGCCGCCGAGGGGCTGTCCCCGCAGGAGATCCGCCGGATGGACCGCGCCGGCCAGTTCGGTGTGGTCTGCGCGCGTCAGGCCCTGGCCGACAGCGGTCTGGACACCGGCGTCGTCCCGCCCGAACGCGTCGCCGTCAGCGTCGGCAGCGCGGTCGGCTGCACGATGGGCCTGGAGGAGGAGTACGTCGTCCTCAGCGACGGCGGCCGGAACTGGCTGGTCGATCCCTCGTACGCGGTCCCGCACCTGTACGGGTACATGGTGCCCAGCACCCTGGCCACCGAGGTCGCGTGGGCGTCCTGCGCGGAGGGCCCGGTCGGGCTGATCTCGACGGGCTGCACGGCCGGCCTCGACGCGGTCGGGTACGCGTGCCGGCTGCTGTGGGAGGGCTCCGCGGACGTCGTCGTCGCCGGCGCGACCGACGCCCCGATCTCCCCGATCACGTCCGCGTGCTTCGACGCGATCAAAGCGACGTCGCCGAACAACGAGGACCCCGGGCACGCGTCCCGGCCGTTCGACGCGGAACGGGACGGATTCGTGCTCGGCGAGGGTGCGGCGATCATGGTGCTGGAGCGCCGTGACGCGGCGCGCCGGCGCGGAGCGCAGATATACGCGGAGATCCTGGGCTTCGCGAGCCGCAGCAACGCCTACCACATGACGGGGCTGAAGCCCGACGGCCGGGAGATGGCCGAGGCGATCACGGAGACCCTCGGACAGGCCCGCCTCGGCCCGGAGGACATCGACTACATCAACGCGCACGGGTCGGGCACCAAGCAGAACGACCGCCACGAGACCGCCGCGTTCAAGCGCAGCCTCGGCGGACGCGCGTACGAGGTCCCGGTCAGCTCGATCAAGTCGATGATCGGGCACTCGCTGGGCGCGATCGGGTCGATCGAGGTCGCCGCGTGCGCGCTGGCGCTGCACCACGGCGTCGTACCGCCCACCGCCAACCTGCACAACCCGGACCCCGAGTGCGACCTGGACTACGTGCCGCTGACCGCCAGGGAGGCCGACCTCGACGTGGTGCTGAGCGTCGGCAGCGGCTTCGGCGGCTTCCAGTCGGCCATGCTGCTCGGCCGGGCGGGCCGGCCATGACCGCTGCGCTGGTCACCGGCCTCGGCGTGGCCGCGCCGAACGGCCTGGGCACCGAGGAGTACTGGTCGGCGACCCTGGCCGGGCGGACGGGTATCGGGCGGATCACCCGTTTCGACCCGGAGCGCTACCCGGTCCGGCTCGCCGGCGAGGTGCCGGGGTTCGCCGCGGCCGAGGCGATACCGGGCCGGCTGATCCCGCAGACCGATCACTGGACCCACCTCGCGCTGGCCGCCACCGACATGGCGCTCGATGACGCCGGGGTCGACCCGGCCGAGCTGCCCGAGTACGAGATGACCGTCGTGACGGCGAGTTCCTCCGGCGGCACCGAGTTCGGGCAGCGCGAGATCGAGCGGCTGTGGGACAAGGGCCCCGGCTGGGTCGGCGCGTACCAGTCGATCGCCTGGTTCTACGCCGCCACCACCGGCCAGGTCTCGATTCGGCACGGGATGCGCGGCCCGTGCGGCGTCATCTGCGCCGAACAGGCCGGCGGGCTGGACGCGGCCGCGCATGCCGTGCGGATGCTCCGCAGCGGGGCGCGCCTCGCGGTCACCGGCGGCACCGACGCGTCGCTGTGCCCGTACGGGCTGGTCGCCCAGCTCGCGACCGGTGCGCTGAGCACGAGTGACGACCCCGGCCGCGCCTACCTGCCGTTCGACCGGGAGGCGTCCGGCTACGTGCCGGGGGAGGGCGGCGCGATGCTGGTCATCGAGCCGGACGACGTCGCACGGGCCCGCGGCGTCCACGGCTACGGGTGCCTCGCGGGGCACGGCGCGACGTTCGACCCGCCGCCGGGCTCGGGACGGGAGCCCGGCCTGCGGCGCGCGGCCGAGATCGCCCTCGACCGGGCGGGGCTGGCTCCCCGGGACGTCGACGTGGTCTTCGCGGACGCCCTCGGCGTACCGGCGCGGGACCGCGAGGAGGCCCGCGCGATCGAGGCGCTGTTCGGGCCGCGCGCCGTCCCGGTCACCGCGCCGAAGACGATGACCGGCCGGCTGTACGCCGGAGGCGCCGCGCTCGACATGGCCGCCGCGCTGCTCGCGATGCGGGACGGCGTGGTGCCGCCCACGGTGGGCGTGACCGAACTGGCCGACGGGTGTGGCCTGGACCTCGTACGCGAACCGCGCGAGATGCCCGTCCGCGCCGCGCTCGTGCTCGCCCGCGGCCACGGCGGCTTCAACTCCGCGGTCGCCCTGACCGCCGTTCGACGAACGCAAAACTGAAGGAGGGGAAATGGCACGGCTCACCTTCGAGGACCTGGCCGGCATCATGCGCGAGTGCGCGGGCGCCGACGAGTCCGCCGACCTCATCGCCGGCATGACGTTCGAGGAACTCGGATGCGACTCGCTGGCGGTGCTCCAGATCGCCAGCCAGATCCAGAACCGGTACCAGGTCAAGATTCCCGACGAGGCGATCGAGGAGCTGACCAGTCCGACGTCGATGGTCGATTACGTCAACCAGCGGCTCGCGGCCGCCTGACGCGAAGCGGTGAAGTGATGGCAGGACACACGGACAACAGGATCGTCATCCACGCCCCCATGGACCTGGTGTGGGAGATGACCAACGACGTCGAGGCATGGCCGGGGTTGTTCGGCGAGTACGCCTCCGCCGAGATCCTCAAGCGGGAGGGCGACACCGTCACCTTCCGGCTCACCATGCATCCCGACGAGGAGGGGCGGGTGTGGAGCTGGGTCTCCGAGCGCACGCCCGACCCCGCCACCCGCACCGTTCGCGCGCGTCGCGTGGAGACGGGGCCCTTCGAGTACATGAATCTCCGCTGGGAGTACCGCGAGCTTCCCGCGAGCGGCGTCGAGATGCGGTGGATCCAGGACTTCCACATGAAACCGCAGGCGCCCGCGGACGACGACGGCATGACCGCGCACCTGAACCGCACCACATCCGTCGAGATGGCGCGCATCAAGCGCCTCGTCGAGGAGGCCGCCGCGCGTACCCCGGCTCGGGGAGGGGCGGACGCGTGATCCGCGTGCTGGTGCCGTTGACGCTGCTCGGGAACGGCATCGGGGCCGGTGTCATGCTCTCCACGGTCCTCGGCGTCGTCCCGCTGACCCTGGTGCTGCCCTACGAACGCTACATCCGGACGATCCAGTTCCTCTGGCCGCGCTATGACCCGTTCATGCCGGCGGTGAACGCGTTGACCTTCGTTCTGGACATCGTCGTCGCGGTGCTCGCGCCGGACGCGACCGGCCGGATCCTGTTCACGTCCGCGGCGGTGCTCCTCGCGGCCGTGATGTTCATTTCCGTGATCAAGAACGTGCCCATCAACAAGTACGTGACGTCCCTGGACCCCGACCGGCCGCCGGACGACTGGACGGCCCGTGACCCACGGGTGCGCTGGCGCAACTGGAACCTGGCCCGGACGTCCCTCGCCCTGCTCGCGCTCGCGATGAACGTCGCGGGCACCGGGGCACTGCTCTAGGAGGTGTCATGCGGCTCGATGGAAAGAAGGCTCTGGTCACCGGAGGAACCCGCGGGCTCGGACGGGCGATCGTCCTCGACCTGGCCCGGTCCGGCGCGCACGTGGTGACCTGCGGGCGGCGGGAGGGCGAGGCCGCGCGCGACCTCGCCCGCGAACTGAAGGAGATCGGTGGCGACCACCACGTCATGGCGGCCGACGTGGCGGTCCCCGACGACGTGACGCGGTTGGTGAACGAGTGCCGCGACCGGTTCGGATCGCTCGACGTCGTCGTTCACAACGCGGGCGTCATCAGCCATGTGCCGTTCGGTGAACTCACGCCGAGCCAGTGGAGCGAGGTGCTCGACGTCAACCTCGGCGCCGCGTGCTTCATCACCCAGGCGGCGCTGCCGCTGCTGACGCCGAAGGCGTCGGTGGTCTACGTCGGCTCACGGGTCGCCACGGTCGGCATTCCGCTGCGCTCGCACTACACGGCGGCCAAGGCCGGGCTGATC
Organism: Actinoallomurus iriomotensis; assembly: GCF_030269445.1. Taxonomy (GTDB): domain Bacteria; phylum Actinomycetota; class Actinomycetes; order Streptosporangiales; family Streptosporangiaceae; genus Actinoallomurus; species Actinoallomurus iriomotensis. The sequence goes on along the minus strand of NZ_BSTJ01000004.1, from coordinate 314,413 downwards.
GGCCTGGCCCGTTCGCTGGCCAAGGAGCTCGGGCCCCGGGGCGTCCGGGTCAACGTGGTGGCACCCGGGCCGATCGAGACGGAGGCCGAGGTCCCGCCGGAGGTGCGCGAGCGCTACCAGCGGATCATCGCGCTCGGCCGGCTCGGCCGCCCGGAGGACGTCGCGCGCGCGGTGACCTTCCTCGCCGGCGACGACGCGGCGTTCATCACCGGGGAGACGCTCCACGTGGACGGGGGCATCTGACCGTGGCCGGCCAGAACGTCTTCCGGGTCATGCTGCGCATGCAGATCCATCCCGGGATGGAGCGCGAGTTCGAGGAGACCTGGTACGCCATCGGCGACGGGATCACCGGTCACCCGGCGAACCTCGGCCAGTGGCTCGCCAAGAGCGCGGAAGAGGACGGCGTCTACTACGTGACCAGCGACTGGGTCGACGAACCGCGGTTCCGGGAGTTCGAGCGCAGCGAGCGGCACCTGGAACACCGGACCCGGCTCCACCCGTACCGCTCGGGCGGGTCGATGACGACCATGCGGGTGGTCTACGCGATGCGGGGAGCGCGTACATGACCGCCTCCCACGTCCGCGTGGTGATCCACGCCGTGGCGCCGGAGCACGACGCCGGCGCGGTCGAGGCCGCGTACCACCGGATCAGCCGTGATCTCCAGGGCACACCCGGGCTCATCGGCAACGAGCTGCTCCGCTCGGTGGCCGAGCACGGCGACTTCGTCGTGATGAGCGAGTGGGAGAGCCTCGACGCCTTCCGGTCGTGGGAGGCGGGGGCCGCGCACCGCCAGGTCACGGCCCCGCTGCGGCCGTACCAGAAGGCAGGCGGCGGAACCGCCGTCGGGATCTACGAGGTCGCCGCGGCCTACTGACGCGGCGGCGCCGGACGACATCGCGAAGGGAGTACGTGTGGACCTCGGACTGACCGGACGCCGCGTGCTGGTCACCGGCGGCACGTGCGGCATCGGCAGAGCCACCGTGCGCGTGCTGGCGAAGGCCGGCGCGCACGTCATCACCTGTCACCGCGGCGAGTCGCCGGCGGACGACCTCGTCACCGAGCTGAAGGAGATCGGCGGCCCGCACCGGGTCGAGGTGGCCGACGTCACCGACGCCGCGGACGTGGCCGAGCTGGCCGCGACCTGCCGGGAGACGTTCGGCGGACTCGACGTGCTGATCAACAACGCCGGGGTCGACGGCCGCGCCGAGATCGACCGGCTCACCGCGGAGGAGTGGAACCGCGTCATGTCGGTCAACCTCACCGGCTGCTACCACGTCACCCAGGCCGTTCTGCCGCTGCTCGCCGACGGCGGATCGGTGATCAACCTGGGCGCCTCGGCGGCGATGCGCGGACGCCCCGGAAGCGCGCACTACACCGCGTCGAAGGCGGCGGTGATCGGGCTCACCCGGTCCCTCGCCAAGGAACTCGGACCTCGGGGCATCCGGGTGAACTGCGTGGCGCCCGGCGTCGTCGCCGAGCCCGGGGACGACCTTCCGGCGCCGCTCCGTACCCGCCTCACCGCGATGACCGCGCTGGGCAGGCTCGGTGAACCGGACGACGTGGCGGGAGCCGTCCTGTTCTTCTCCAGTGACCTGTCCGGCTACGTCTCCGGAGTCACTCTCAACGTCGATGGAGGAATCTGATGCCGTACGCGGCGATCACTTACGATGTGCAGCCGGGACACGAGGACGAGATCGCCGAGATCTTCGCCGGCTTCCGTCGTGTCGACACTCCCGAGCTGCGCGACGAGTCCGGCCGGCCGTCCGGCCGGCTGCTCGGCACCGCCGTCTTCATCAAGGACGACCTCATGGTGCGGATCATCCACTACGAAGGCGACCTCGCCGACGTCGCGCGCCACATGAGCCGGCAGTCCGGTGTCCACGCGCTGGAGGAGAAGCTCGCGCCGTACCTGAAGCGCCGGCGCGACACCGGCACCGAGGAGGCATTCGGCGCGTACTTCCGCAACGCGACGATGCGTTGTATCTCCCAGCTCTCGGTGGAGACCCACCCCGCCACGTGAGGGGCGAGACGATGGACATCGGAGTGGGCCTGCCGGCCACGCTCCCCGGCGTGCCGGCGCGTGAGCTGCTGACCTGGGCCACGACGGCGGAACGCCTCGGCTTCGCCCGGCTCGGCGTGCTCGACCGGCTCGTGTACACCAGCCACGAGCCGCTCGTCGCGCTGGCCGGCGCGGCGGCCGTGACCGAGCGGATCGGGCTCGCCACCACCATTCTCGTCGCCGCCTGCCGGACCGACGTCGCGTTGCTGGCCAAGCAGCTCGCCGCCGTGCACGACCTGTCGGCGGGACGGCTGGTGGTCGGCGTCGCGGCGGGCGGCCGGGAGGACGACTTCGCGATGGCGGGCGCCTCCTTCCGGGACCGGGGGCGCCGGCTGGATGAGAACCTCGCCCGGATCCGGCGCGTCTGGGCCGACGAGCGCCTGGTGCCGCCGCTGCCCGCCGGCCCGCCGCCGATCGTCGTCGGCGGCCACTCGCCCGCCGCCATGCGTCGCGCGGCACGCCACGGCGACGGCTGGATCATGGGAGGCGGCTCGGCGCACGCCTATCCGGAGCTCGTGGCCCGCATGAAAGACGCATGGACGTCGGCGGGCCGGCCGGGCGCGCCGCGAATGATGGCGATCGCCTACACCGCGCTCGGGCCGGGAGCGCGCGACCGCGCGGAACAGTACCTGCGGGACTACTACGCGGGGACGGGGCCGTACCGCGACCGCGTCGTCCGCGGCCTGCTCACCGATGAGAAGGCCGTGGACGCCATGGTGCGCGACCACGCGGCCGCCGGCTGCGACGAGCTGATCTTCTTCCCGTGCGTCCCCGACCTCGGCCAGTTGGAGCTCCTGGCCGAGGTCACGGGGTAGCGCCGATGGCCGGCCCTCGGCGTACGGCACTGGTGACCGGCGCGGGACGCGGCCTCGGCGCCGCCGTCGCGGCGGGCCTGCACGCGCTCGGCCATCGCGTCATCGTGGCGGCACGGACCGAGAACGACGCCCACCGGGTCGCGGGCGCGCTGGGCGACGGCGCCGTCGGCGTCGGGCTCGACGTCACGGCCTCCGGGGCGGCGGACTCGGTTCGCGGCCGCGTCGGTCCGGTCGACATCCTCGTCAACAACGCCGGGCTCCTGCTCGACGCCGGCACGCTGCCCTCCACGGTGCCGCTGGAACTCGTGGAGCGGCAGCTGGCCACGAACACGCTTGGTGCCTGGAGAGTGTGCCAGGCGTTCCTCCCGGCGATGCTGGACCGGAAGTGGGGCCGGATCGTCATGGTCTCCAGCGGCACCGGCATGTTCAGCAACGGCATCTTCCCCGGCACTCCCGGGTACTCGGTCTCCAAGGCCGCGCTCAACGCGCTGACGGTGGCGCTCGCCGAGGAGACGCGGGAGCGCGGTGTTCTGGTCAACGCCGTGAATCCGGGCCTGGTGCGGACGAGGATGCGCCCGGACGCGGCGACCTCCCCGGAGGACGCGGCCCGTCACGTGGTGTGGGCGGCGGTCCTTCCGGATGGTGGGCCGACCGGACGGATCTTCCGGGCTCGCCGGCCGGTGGACTGGTAAGTGAATTACACGCCGCCCGAGAGCCGGAAATCGTACCTGTCGGGCATGGGTTCTCGGGCGCTCCGATGAATGGGCGACGACGAAACGATGAGGTGAATCGCCTGCCAATTAATGATCATGTTCGCCGGAGAAGCATCCGGTATTTCTGAGAGCCGGTGCGCGGCCCCGCGGTCACCTTGTATTTGACCGTGATTCGAGGGCGATTCCAGCGTTCCACCGTACGCTGACCCGGTGGTGGATACGGGGTTTACTTCGAATACCGACAGCGGCGGGGCGACGCCCGCCGCGGTCATCGGAGCCACGGGGTTCATCGGCACGTGGCTCACGGCGGCTCTCACCCGGGCGGGCGTACCGACGTCCGGTTACTCGCGGGCGGAGCCGTTCGCCCGGGACGGCCGCGCCGCCGCCGGCCTGGCCGGCGCGCGCACGGTGTTCTTCGTCGCGCAGACCGCGACGATCGCGCAGGCCGAGCGCGAGCCATGGCGTGCGCGGGCCGACCTGGAGACGTTCCGGCTGCTGCTCGACGTGGTCCGGCGGGACGGCGACCGGCCCACGATGGTGCTCGCCGGTTCGGGTGGCGCCGTCTACGGCACCGCGGCCGAGCCGCCGCACGCCGAGACGTCGCCGGTTCACCCCGCGACGGTCTACGGGCGGGTGAAGCTGGAGATGGAGCGGGAGATGCTCTCGGCGACCGACGCCGTCGAGCCCGTCGCGCTGCGCATCGCGACCGTCTACGGCCCGGGACAGCGGCGCGCCGGCGGCCAGGGCGTCATCAACCACTGGCTGACCGCGGTGGCGCGGGGCGAGCCCCTCCGGATCTACGGGGATCCGGGTGCGACGCGTGACTTCGTCCATGTCGAGGACGTCGTCAGGGCGATGGTCCGCGTCCATGCGATGACGGCGGACGGAGGCCGCGTGCGCCCGCCGGTGCTGAACATCGGGAGCGGACGGCCCGTGTCCCTGGCCGAGGTCGTGGAGGTGGTGCGGAAGGTCGTCACCGGCAGGTCGGTGACCGTGACCCGCCTTCCCGGGCGCGAGGTCGATCGTCGGCATTCGTGGCTCGACGTGCGGAACGCGGCGGACGCGCTCGGCTGGCGCCCCCGCATCACCTTGGAGGAGGGGATGCGGACGATGTGGCGTCAGATCGCGCCATAGGCGCTGAGTAAGGGTTCGCTGACATCGCGTGATCCCGGCCGGTCATCGTCAGTAACACAAGGACGAAATTTCCCCAGACGCTGACTTCTTTTACTCGCGCTAACGAGATCCCTTAAAAAGGAAAGGCCCTATTTTCGGTGCCTCGCTGGCCGGATGTGGTCTTCGATGGCTGTGCTTGATTGAAGGGGCCAAAGGTACGATCCGGACTAGTCGCCTCCCGACTATCTGCTGCTCATTCCGTCGGTTGCCGGTTACATGGAGTGGCGAAATGAAGTTCCGACTGCTCGGTCCGTTTCAATTGTTACACGAAGAGAAGGAGCTGACGCCTACGGCTCCAAAAGTACGGTGTGTCTTGGCTCTGCTGGTGCTCCGGCACAACCGGGTCGTCCAGAGTGGCCAGTTGATTCGGGAGCTGTGGGGCGACCGGCCACCGGTCAGCGCACAGCCCACTCTTCAGACCTACATTTACAAGATCCGCAAGATGCTGGACGAGAGCGGTCAGGGCCCGGACGTCGCGCTCCTCACCCGGCCGTACGGCTACATGCTGACGTCGCCGCCCGAAGACGTGGACGTCTACCACTTCGAGCGGCTGGTCGACGACGGGCGGTCGGCCCTGTCGAGCGACCCGGTCAAGGCCGTCGAGCTGTTGACGCAGGCGCTCGATCTGTGGCGCGGCCCGGCATTCGCCGACGTGGCGACCGGCGAGCTGCTGTCCGCCCAGCTGACCCAGCTGGAGGAGCGTCGCCTCGGCGCCCTCGAGCTGAAGATCGAGGCCAAGCTCCAGATGGGCGACCACGACACGTGCATCAGCGAGCTGAAGGACCTCACGGCGACGCATCCGCTGCGCGAAGGTTTCTACGCGAAGCTCATGCTGGCGCTCTACCGGTCCGGTCGCCGCTCAGAGGCACTGGAGACCTACCAGAGGCTGCGTCGCACGATCATCAACGAGCTCGGGTTAGAGCCCTCCAAGCCGCTTCGAGAGATGCAGCAGGCGATCCTGTCCGCCGACGCGTCACTGGACATGGCGCCGGCGCACGTAGAGCCGGTCCGGCAGAAGGCGCACCTCCCGGCCACGCCGGCGCAGCTGCCGCCGAACATCGCCTCGCTCGTCGGCCGGGAGGACCTCCTGCGGTCCCTGGAGACACGGGTGCTCGCGGACATGGAGAGCGGGGGCACCGCGGCCATCACGGTGATCACCGGGATGCCCGGAGTCGGGAAGTCGGCGACCGCGCTCGCGCTCGCCCACGCGATCGAGGCCCACTTTCCCGACGGCCAGTTCTACGCGCAGTTACAGAACCGGGACGGGTCGGCGGTCGCACCGGCCGACATCCTCGCGGAGTTCCTCCAGGCAATCGGGATCGCTCAGCGAGACCTGCCCCGCGGGCTGGAGGAGCGCGGCAAGGTGTTCCGCAGCTGGTGCGCGAAGCGGCGAGTGCTCGTCCTGCTCAACGACGTCGTCCGCACCGAGCAGGTGCCGCCGCTGCTGCCCGGCGCGCGCCGTTGCGCGACCATCGTGACCAGCACGTCCGGTCTGGGCGTCCTGGCGGACGCCTTGACGGTGAAGCTCGAACCGCTCGAACTCGACCCGAGCGTGCGGGTGCTGGAGACCATCGCCGGACGCGAGCGTGTCGAGGAGGAGCGCGGGGCCGCGGAACGCATCGCCCGGCGCTGCTGCGGGATTCCGCTGGCCCTCCGGTGCGCCGGTGGCCGGCTGGCCGAGCTGCCGGGTCTGCCGCTGGACAAGTTCGCCGACCAGCTGGCGAACTACGGCAGGCTCCTGGAGGAGCTGGGCTACTCCGGGCTGGACATACGACAGCGTTTCGACCTCAGCTACGCTCAGCTGCTTCCCGAGGAACGTTCCGCCCTACGGCTTCTGTGCATGCTCCCTCGCCGGGAGTTCGGCGCCCGGCAGGCGGCCGGGCTGCTGTGCCGGGACGAGGGCCAGGCCGAGACGATCCTCGCGCGTCTCGTCCAGCACCACTTCCTCCGCGTCGCCTCCGTGAACGGTGAGGTCCACTACAGCTTCCACGACCTCCACTGGATCTACGCGCGTACGCGGCTCGACCAGGAGATCGCCGAGGGCGGCTGGGACCTGAGCTTCCTGCCGAACGCGCCGAGCGTCTGACGACACCCGGCGACGGGTTTCGAGCATTCCTCGCCCGGACCTCCAGATGCCCGGGAGACCGTGGTCCGCAGCGACCATCAGGCCGACCGAGACACGAGTGGGAGAGGTGCGGATGCGATTTCTGCCAGAGGGGACCAGCCTTTCCGTGGCCGTCGTCGGCTTCGGTTACGTCGGTTCCTGCCTCGGCGCCACCCTGGCCGGCGGTGACATCACCGTGCTCGGAGTGGACAGCGATCGAGGCATGGTCGAGGAGATGAACGCGGGCCGGTGCAGGTTCGGCGAACCGGGGCTGGCCGGCCTTCTGGCCGGTGCCCTGGAATCCGGCGCCCTGCAGGTCACCGCCGACTACGAACTGATCGCCAAGACCGACGTCATCGTGGTCACCGTCGGTACTCCCATCGACGACGCCGGCTCCGCGCTGACGGGGCAGCTCGAGGCGGCGTGCCGTGAGCTGGCCCCGCGGCTGCGCCCCGGCCAGCTGGTCATCCTGAAGAGCACCGTCCCGCCCGGGACGATGCGCCGGCTCGTGCTACCTCTTCTCGAGGCGGGCGGCCTGCGCCAGGGAACGGACTTCGGCCTCGCGTTCTGCCCCGAGCGGCTGGCGGAAGGCGCCGCGCTCGACCAGCTGCGGCGGCTGCCCATCGTGGTCGGCGGAGTGGACCCGGACAGCACCTCGGCGGCGGCGGCGTTCTGGCAGCGTGCGCTCGGCGTGCGCACCATCGGCTTCGACGCCCCGGAGGTCGCCGAGTTCGTGAAGCTGGCGGACAACTGGTGGATCGATCTCAACATCGCGATGGCCAATGAGCTGGCCAAGGTCTGCGCCGCCTACGACACCGACGTGCTCGACGTCATCACGGCCGCCAACTCCCTTCCCAAGGGCGACTCGTTCGTCAACATCCTGCGGCCGAGCATCGGCGTGGGCGGGTCCTGCCTGACGAAGGACCCGTGGATGGTGTGGCACGCCGCGCGGGATCACGGCGTCGCCCTGCGCACGGTCGAGGCGGCACGCGCCGTCAACGACGGCATGCCCGGCTACACCTTCGACGTGGTGACCCGCGGGCTCGCCGCGCTCGGTCGGCCGGGCCCCGCCCGCGTGGCGGTGCTCGGCGTCTCGTTCAAGAGCGACACCGGCGACATGCGCCGGACCCCGGTCAAGCCCGTCATCGGCGCCCTGCGGGCGGCGGGCCACGACGTCACCGTCTACGACCCGCTCGTCCCCCGCTCGGACGCCGAGGCGGTCCTCGGCGTCCCGGCCGCTCGGACGCCGCGGGAGGCGGCGGAGGGGGCCGCATGCGTGGCGGTCCTGGCGGGTCACCGGGAGTTCCAGGAGCTGGACTTCGGCGACCTGCGGAGTGTGGTGGAGATGCCGTGCCTGATCCTCGACGGGCGTGCGTACTACTCGCGGGAGAAGATCGATGAACTCGGCCGGCTCGGCTTCGTCTACCGCGGGATCGGGCGCTGACATGTCCCGCATCGTGATCACAGGAGGCTGTGGATTCCTCGGCGGTCATCTGGTGGACCGGCTCGTCGGCCAGGGCACCGACGTCACCGTGTACGACATGGCGCCGCCTCCGCCCGACCGGGAGATCGGGCCGGGGCGGGTACGCCATGTCGTCGGCGACGTCCGCGACGCCGAGACGCTCGCGTCGGCGATCACCGCCGACACCGAGATCGTCTATCACCTGTCCGCGGTCGTCGGCGTCGACCGCTATCTCAGCCGGCCGCTCGACGTCATCGACACGAACGTCATGGGCACGCGGAACGTGCTGCGCCGCGCCCTGGACGTCGGGGCGAAGGTGCTCCTCGCCAGCACCAGCGAGGTCTACGGCAGGAACCCGGCCGTTCCCTGGAGCGAGGGCTCCGACCGGGTGCTGGGCGCCACGTCGGCGGAACGGTGGTCGTACTCGTCGAGCAAGGCGCTGGCCGAGCACCTGACGTACGCCTTCATGCGGCAGGCCGGTCTTCGCGCCACGATCGTGCGCTACTTCAACCTCTACGGCCCGCGCCAGCGGCCCTCGTACGTCATCAGCAGGAGCGTCCACCGGGTGCTGAACGGACTGCCGCCGATCCGTTACGACGACGGCCGGCAGACCCGATGCTTCACCTACGTCGCGGACGCGGTGGCGGGCACCGTCATGGCGGCCGAGTCCGGCCGGGCCGACGGCGAGTGCCTCAACATCGGCAGTGACCGGGAGACGCCGATCGGCGAGGCCATCGACCTGGTCTGCCGGCTCGCCGGGGCGAACGCCGAGCCGCTCGCCTTCGACACCGCGGCCCGGCTGGGCGACGGTTACGAGGACGTGCCCCGCCGGATCCCCGACACGGCCAAGGCGGGGCGGCTCCTGGGGTGGCGCTGTGAGACGTCGCTGCACGACGGACTCGTCAAGACGATCGAATGGGCCCGCCGGTCACCCTGGTGGCGAGAGTCACCGGTGCCGGACCGGCAGGCCGGGTGACGGCGAACGGCACGAGAGGGGGAGTCATTCGTGTTCCGTGTGCTGACCATCGTCGCCCTGATCGGGAGCGGTACGACGACCGGGGTGCTGTTCGGAGTCGCGGTCAGCGTCGTACCGGCGTTGCTGGTGATGGCGCCCGACAACTTCGTCTACACGCATCAGCTCCTGGGCCGTAACTGGGATCCGGTCATGCCGGCGATCGTCCTCGGCTCGACGGCGGCGGACGTCGTACTGGCCGTGCTCGCCGACGGGACCGGGCAGAGCACGCTGTACGGCGCCGCCGCGGTCCTCCTGTTCGGCGTGTCCGTGGTGTCGCACCTGTGCAACGTGCCGATCAACCGGCAGATCAAGGCGTGGCGGTCGGGGGCCCTGCCCGACGACTGGCAGGACCCGCGTCCCCGCTGGCGCAACTGGCATCTGCTGCGGACGGCGCTCGCGATACTCGCGCTGACCGTCAACAGCCTGGCCGTGACGCTCGGCTGACGCCCCGGCCGGCGCAGCGTTCAGTCCGCGTCCGCGCCGGCCGGCCGGCGGTCCAGCTCGCAGACCACCGCGGCGTCCGCGTCGCCCCTGCCCGCGGCGACGACCTCGCCGAACCGCCGGCCGGCCTCGGCGGTGACGGGCAGGGTCAGGCCGGCCTCCGCCGCGGTCTCGACCGCGAGCCGCAGATCCTTGGCCATCAGGCGGGCCCGGAACCCGGCCGGCTCGTAACCCCGGGTCCGCATCAGCTCCGCGCGGAAGTTGAGCACCGGCGAGCCCCAGCCGCTCCGCGTGATGGCCGTCAGGACGAGCTCCCGGTCCAGGCCGGCGGACGCGGTCAGCGCCAGGGCCTCACCCAGCGCCGCGGTCTGCGCGCCCAGGATGAGGTTGAACGCGAGCTTCATGGCGCCGGCGCGCCCGGTGGCGCCGAGGTAGAGGGGCTCCCGTGCGCCGATCGCGGTCAGCACGTCGCCCACCTGCTCGAAGGTCCGGTGCTCACCGGAGCCGAGCACCCGCAGTTCGCCCGCCCGTGCCATCGCCGGGTTCCCGATGAGGCACGCCTCGATCCGCGGGCAGCCGAGCGCGGCCAGCCGCTCCTCCGCGTCGCGGGCGTACGCGGGGGAGACGGTCGACGTGTCGACCACCACGGTGCCGGCGCGGAGCCCCTTGACGGCGTCCCCGAAGAGCACCTGCTCGACCGCCTCCTCGTCGCCGAGGCTGAGGAGCACGACGTCCGCGTCCCGTACGGCCTCGGCGGCGTACGGCGCGACCGTCGCGCCCGCCTCGGCGAGGGGCAGCGCCTTGGCGCCCGTCCGGTTGTGGACGGTCACCGCGAACGAGGACTCGATGAGCCGGTGAGCGATGCCCGCGCCCATCGCGCCCAGGCCGATCACCGTGACTTTCCGCGCCGCCATGGGCCACCTCTCCCGTCGAAGGATCCACCGCTCCGATGCTGTTCGCGCGGGCTCGCGAAGGGCTCGCGATCCGGTCGAGGGACGGCGTTCCACCGGCGTTCCAGCGGGCCACTAGGAGGTGCGGCGAAGGTCGTGGCCGGTGTGGCGGAGATCGCGAGCGGATGGTGAGAATGTTCGAGAGACCGGCGGTCACGACGACCCGGCGGGCGCGCGGCGCCGCCGCCGACGCCACGCCGCCGGCGGCGTGGGTGAGCTGCCCGGCGTGCCGGGCGTTGCTGTACGGCAAGCGTTTCGAGCGCGACCTCAAGGTCTGCTCGATGTGCGGGCACCACGCCCGGCTGACGGCGCCGGAGCGGATCGCCCAGCTTCTCGACCCCGGGTCCGCGGGCGCGATCGAGGTGTCCCCGGTCGCCGACGACCCGCTGGGTTTCGTGGACCTACGGCCGTACCGCGAGCGGCTGGACGCGGCACGGGCCGCCACCGGGCTGCGCGAGGCGGTCCTCGCCGTACGGGGCCGGCTGGACGGCACCCCCGTGGTCCTGGCCGTCATGGACTTCCGGTTCCTCGGCGGCAGCCTCGGCTCCGCCGTGGGCGAGCAGATCACGAACGCCGCCGAGACCTCCCTCGCCGACGGGGTTCCGCTGGTTCTCGTCACGGCGTCCGGCGGCGCCCGCATGCAGGAGGGCGCCCTGTCGCTGATGCAGATGGTGAAGACGAGCCAGGCGCTCGCGCGGTTGAACGAGGCCGGGATCCTCACGATCTCGCTGGTGACCGACCCGACCTACGGCGGAGTCGCGGCGTCGTTCGCGACGCTCGCCGACGTCATCATCGCCGAGCCCGGCGCCCGGCTCGGGTTCGCCGGGCCGAGGGTGATCAAGCAGACGATCGGCGTCGAGCTTCCCGACGGTTTCCAGACGGCCGAGTTCCTGCTGGCCCACGGTCTCGTCGACGAGGTGCAGCGGCGCGGCGCGCTCCGCGGGACGCTCGCCCGGCTGCTGGCGGCCGCGTCCGGCCGGCGCCGTAAGGCGGCGCCGCCCGAGGACGACGGCGGTTCCGCCGCGCGGACGCCGGAGGCGTTGATCCGGCGGCCCGACCGCCTCGCGGACCGGTCGGCCTGGGAGATCGTCCAGCTCGCCCGGCACCCCGACCGGCCCACCACGCTCGACTACGTCACGCACGCCTTCGACGGTTTCCAGGAGCTCCACGGCGACCGGGCGTCCGGCGACTGCCGGGCGATCGTCGCGGGGGTCGGCCGGCTCGACGACGACCCGGTCGTCCTCATCGGCCACCAGAAGGGCCGGGACACCCGCGAGCGGATCGATCGCAACTTCGGCATGCCCTCGCCGGAGGGGTACCGCAAGACGGCCCGCCTGATGAGACTCGCCGCCAAGCTCGGCCTGCCGGTCGTGACGTTCATCGACACCCCCGGCGCCGACCCCGGCCTGGGCGCGGAGGAGCGGGGCCAGGCCGGGGCCATCGCCGAGAACCTCGCCCTCATGTCCGGGCTGCCGACCCCGATCGTCGCGGTCGTGACCGGCGAGGGCGGCAGCGGCGGCGCGCTGGCACTGGCGGTCGCCGACCGGGTGCTGATGCTGTCGAACGCCGTCTACTCGGTCATCAGCCCGGAGGGATGCGCGGCGATCCTGTGGAAGGACGGCGGCGCCGCCGAACGGGCGGCGACGGCGCTGAAGATCGACGCCCGCGAGCTCCTGAGCATCGGCGTCGTGGACGCCGTCGTCCCCGAGCCCGCGGGGGGCGCCCATCGCGACCCGGTCGGGACGGCCGAGCTGGTCCGCGCCGCCGTCGCCTCGACCCTCCGCGAGCTTTCGGGACGGGACCCGGCCCGGCTGGTACGGGACCGCCGGGCGCGCTTCCGCGTCTTCGGGAATCACAGGATCGGATGATCGAGGAGGCTCCATGGGCGAGTCGTTGGACTCGGGCGCACTGCTGGAGATGCTCTGCCGGCAGGCCAGGGAACTGATCGGCGCGGCGGACGCCCTGCCCCGGACGGTTCGCGTACGCGCCGGTGAGATGAGCGTCGAGGTGGAGTACTCCGAGGCCCCCGCGCCACCGCCGGCGGCGGCCGGACAGGACGGCGCGCCGGGCGAGACCGCCCCTGCGACGGCCGGAGGACACGTCATCCGTGCCCCGCTGGTCGGAACGTTCTACCGGGCGCCCGAGCCGGGCGCCGACCCGTTCGTCTCCATCGGCGACGAGGTCGAGGCCGGACAGCAGATCGGCATCCTCGAGGCCATGAAGCTCATGAACCCGGTCGACGCCGACCGCGCGGGCCGGGTCGTCGACATCCTCGTGCCGGACCAGACCCCGGTCGACTTCGACGCGCCTCTGCTCGTGCTCGCCCCCGCCGACTCCTGACCACATTGGAGCTCTCGTGTTCGAAACGGTTCTCATCGCCAACCGCGGGGAGATCGCGTTACGCGTCGCCCGTACCTGTCGTGAGCTGGGCATCCGGGTCGTGATGGTGCACTCGACGGCCGACCGTGAGACCTGGCCGGTGCGGTTCGCCGACCGGTCCGTGCAGATCGGACCGCCACCGGCCAGGCACAGCTACCTCAACCCGGCCGGCATCGTGGAGGCCGCGCTCCGCGAGGGCGCCGAGGCCGTTCATCCCGGGTACGGGTTCCTCTCCGAGGACCGCGACTTCGCCGAGATCTGCGAGACCCACGGCATCACGTTCATCGGACCGCCGGCGACGGTCATCGAGCGCCTGGGCGACAAGGCCGAGGCGCGGCGGGTCGCGGTGGACGCCGGCGTCCCGGTGCTGCCGGGCAGCCTCGAAGCGCTCGGCAACGCGGTCGAGGCCAAGCGCGTCGCCGACCGGATCGGCTACCCGGTGATCATCAAGGCGGTGGCCGGAGGCGGCGGCCGCGGCATGGCCGTGGTCCGCGACGGCCATGAGTTCCTGCAGGTGTTCCGGGAGACCCGCGCGGTGGCCCAGGCGGTCTTCGGCGACGGCCGGGTCTACGTCGAACGGTTCCTGGAGACGGCTCGCCATGTCGAGGTGCAGGTGCTCGCGGACCGGCACGGACGGGTCATCCATCTCGGCGAGCGCGACTGCACCGTGCAGCGGTCGCGGCAGAAGCTGATCGAGGAGACTCCGGCCCCCGCCCTCCCCGCCGACCTGCGCGCCCGGCTCGGCGAGGCCGCCGTCCGATGCGCCCGGGAGGTCGGCTACGTCGGCGCCGGGACCGTCGAGTTCGTCGTCGACGACGAGAACAACTTCTACTTCATCGAGGCCAACTGCCGGATCCAGGTGGAGCATCCGGTCACCGAGATGGTGACCGGCATCGACCTGATCCGCGAACAGCTGCTGGTCGCGGCCGGACATCCGCTGTCGGTGCGCCAGGAGGAGGTCTCGCCGCGCGGCGTCGCGATCGAGTGCCGGGTCAACACCGAGGATCCCGACCGCGGTTTCCTGCCGGCCCCGGGGGTGCTCGACGTCTTCGAACCACCCGGTGGCCCGTTCACCCGCGTCGACACGTACGGGCGGGCGGGACTCGCGATCACCCCGTACTACGACTCCCTGCTGGCCAAGGTTGTCGTCTGGGCGCCCGACCGCCCCGGCGCCATCGCCCGCATGGAGAGGGCGCTGAGCGAGTTCATCGTCGCCGGCGCGGGCGTGCACACCACGATCGGCTTCCTGCGGGACGTGCTCGCCCATCCGCTGTTCCGGGACGCCAAGCACCGCACCTCGCTGGTCGACCAGATGCTCGCCGTATCGGCGTGCGACGCCGGGATCCGTACCGCCTCCTAGGAGGGTCGCCTCGTGACCGACCTGCTCTCATCCAACACCCGTGTGCACCGCATCGACGTGCATCACCACGCGCTGCCGACGTCCGTCGGCGCGATGCTCGCCGAACGCGGCGCGCCGAACCCCTGCCCCGGCTGGTGCGTGAACCGCACCATCGAGGTCATGGACGCCAACGGGATCGAGCTGGGCGTGGTGTCCAACGCCATCCCGGCCGAGATCTTCCCGACCGCGTCGGAGGCCGACGACTTCACCCGCCGGACCAACGAGGCGGTCGCCGACCTGGTCCGCGAGCGGCCGGGCCGGTTCGGCCTGTTCGCCGCCCTGCCGATGCCGCATCTCGACGAGGCGCTGGAGGCGCTGCGGCACAACCTGGACGTCCTGGGAGCGGACGGTGTGACGCTCCTGCCGCACGCGGGGGACCGGTACCTCGGCGACCCTCTGTTCGATCCGCTGTTCGAGGAGCTCGACCGGCGCGCGGCGGTCGTCCTGGTCCATCCGCTCGCCCTGCCCGCGGGCGCGGCGCCCGGCGTGCCCCCGGTGTTCGCCGACTTCCTGCTCGACACCACACGTGCGGCGGTCGGCATGATCAGGGCGGGTGTCCCGCAGCGATTCCCGCGGGTCTCGATCATCCTCTCCCACGCCGGGGGTTTCGCGCCGTACGCGGCCACCAGGCTGGAGGCGGTCGCCGAGACGGCGGGGACGCCGGCGGCCGACGTCCGGGACGCGCTCCGGCACTTCTACTACGACCTCGCGCTGTCCGCTCCGTCCGCCGTGCCCAGCCTCCTGTCGGTGGCCGACCCCTCGCGGATCCTGTTCGGCACGGACTGGTGCGCCGCCTCCGCCGAGGCGGTCGAGCGGGGCACCCGCGCGTTCGAGGCGTTCCCCGGGCTCGGCGCGGAGGAGAAGGCGGCGATCGGCCGGGCGAACGCGCTGTGGCTCCTGCCGTCCGTCGCGCGGCGGCTGTCCGTGGCCGCGAGATAGGTCTTCGATGACTCCTCTAGCGGTGAGGGACACGATCGGCCGGTCATTGACGTGCGGAAGGGAGTCCCGTTGATCACCACGCCCCTGCCTGTGTTCTCCGACGGCCGGTCCCCCCAGGACCAGGTCCTGATGATGCTGACCGGAAAGTGGGTCTCCCAGATCCTTCACGTGCTCGCCCGCCTCGGCGTCGCCGATCTCCTCGCCGACGGGCCGCGGACTCCGGCGGACCTGGCGGCCGCCACCGACACCGACGAGCGTTCGCTCTACCGGTTCCTGCGCGCGGCGGCCTCGCTCGGGGTGTTCGCCGAACGCCCGGACGGCGGGTTCGAGCTCACGCCGACCGCCGAGTACCTGCGCAGCGACGTTCCCGGGACGATGCGCTACATGGCCATGTTCTGGGGAGAGGCCGCGTCCTGGGGCTGCTACCGACATGTGATGGACACCGTGCGCACCGGCGAGCCCATCGCGGACAAGGAACTCGGAGGACGGTCCTGGTTCGAGTACCTGGAGCAGAACCCCGGCACCGCCGAGACGTTCCATCGGGCGATGACCTCGGTCAACTGGCGCGCCGCGGAGATCGCCGACCGCTTCGACTTCGGCGCCTTCGGCCGGATCGCCGACATCGGCGGCGGCCAGGGTCGTCTCCTGGCCTCGATCCTGCGGAAGAACCCCGGCGTCCAGGGCATCCTGTTCGATCTGCCCACCGCGATCGACGGCGCCCAGCCGGTCCTGAAGGAGGAGGGCGTCGCCGACCGTGTGGAGTGCGTCAGAGGAGACTTCTTCGGGCCGGTGCCCGAGGCCGACGCCTACCTCCTCAGGGCGATCCTGCACGACTGGGACGACGAGAAGAGCGTGCTCATCCTCCGCCGCATCCGCGAGGCGATCGGCACGAACGCCGACGCCCGGGTGCTGATCATCGAGGCGGTGCTCCCGCCGCTCAACGAGTGGCACTACAGCAAGCTCATGGACGTCGACATGATGGTGTGCCTCGGCGGCGGCGAGCGTACCCGCGACGAATGGGGACGGCTGCTCGCGACGGCCGGGTTCGAGCTGGCCGGCGTGACCGATGGGGTGCCGCCCCACTCGATCGTCGAAGCCCGTCCGGTCTGAGCGGGGCGGACGTGAGGCTCGGGGTCAACCTCGTCCACGACGGGGCCACGGTCGTGGCGTGTGAGGCCGAGCGGCTCGGCTACGAGTCCGCGCTGGTGGCCGAGGGCTACCGGTCCGACGCGGCCACGGTGCTGGGCATGGTGGCGGGAGCCACCCGGCGCCTGGGGCTGGTCTCCAGCGTCTTCCAGATTCCGGCGCGCACGCCCGGGCTGACGGCGCTGACGGCGTCGACGCTCGACGCGGTCTCGGGCGGGCGCTTCCGGCTCGGGCTCGGCATCTCCAATCCGGACGTCTCCGAAGGCTGGTACGGCGTCGCGTTCGACGATCCTCTCGCCCGCACGCGGGAGTACGTGGACGTGGTGCGTTCCGCCCTGCGGCGCGAGCCCGTGCGGTACCAGGGCACGCACGTCCGGCTCCCGCCGCCGGGACGCACGGGGGAGCCGCTGCGCCTGTTCACCGAGCCCGTCCGGGCGGACATGCCGATCTACCTCGCCGCGGTGGGACCGCGGAACCTGCGGCTGACCGGCGAGATCGCCGATGGCTGGATCGCGACCTTCTGCTCGCCGACGCGGGTCTCCGAGTCGGTCGCCGTCATCGCGGAGAGCCGCGCCGCCGCCCGCCGGGGCCGGCCGGTCCCGGCGGACGGCGCCGGCGACGGCTTCGAAGTGATCGCCTGCGTGCCCGTGGCCCCGGCGGAGGACGTGCGGACCGCGGCCGACGCCGTCCGTCCCTATCTCGCCCACTTCCTGGGGATGGGGTCGTTCGACCGGAACTTCTACTGCGCGGTGGCCGAGCGGATGGGGTTCGGGCACCAGGCCATGGAGGTGCACCAGCGCGTCCAGCGTGGCGATCGGCGCGGCGCGGCCGACGCCGTGCCGTTCGCGTTCATCGATGAGATTTCCATCCTCGGTCCGGTCGGCCGGATCGCCGGTCGCATGAAGGAGTACGCCGCCGCGGGTGTCACCACCCTGGGCGTCTCCGCCTTCGCGCCGACGACGGACGGCCGGTGCGCGATCCTGCGGGCGGCCCGTGAGGCATGCGACGTCGCCGGGCTGGACCACTGAACCAGGAGGGGTTGCCCATGAACGACTACCTACGACCAATACGCGACGTCGACCTCGGCGACGCCGGCCTGGTCGGCCGGAAGGCCGCCGTCCTCGGCGCGTTGCTGAACGCGGGATTCCCCGTCCCCGACGGTGTCGTGGTGACCGTGAACGCCTTCGACCGGGCCCTCGCCGGGGATCCGTCCGCCGACGTGTCGATGCCGGCGGACATCGCCGCCCGGCTGGCGGAGATCGATCCGGCATTACGGGACCAGTCCCTCGCCGTGCGGTCGTCCGCGGCGGAGGAGGACCTGCGGGACGCGTCGTACGCCGGTCAGTACCTGACCGTGCTCCACGTCAAGGGGGAGCGGGAGCTGCTCGACGCCGTCCGTGACTGCTGGCGCTCCGCCTTCTCCGAACAGGTGACCACGTACGCGCAGAGCCATGGGACCGCGCGGGCCTCCCGCGTCGCCGTGCTCGTCCAGCGGATGGTCCCGGCGGTCTGCGCGGGCAACGCCTTCAGCGCCGACCCGGTCACCGGCGAACGCGGCCAGGTCGTCGTGAACGCCGTCTCCGGCGTCGGAGACCTGATGATGTCGGGCCAGGCGTCACCGGAGGAGTGGGTGGTCCGGGACGGCGAGGCCGCCCGCAGGTCGACGGGCCAGGGCGCGATCACCGAGGAGCAGGCCAGGGCCGTGGCCGACCTGGCGCGCCGGGTCGAGGCGCGGCTCGGTGCGCCGCAGGACATCGAGTGGGCCTTCGACGACGACCGCCTGTGGCTCCTGCAGGCGCGGCCCATCACGGCTCTTCCGGACCCGCCGCCCGTGCGGGTGCCGATCCCCGTCGAGGTGCCGGAGGGCTTCTGGCGACGGGACGACTACGGCTCCCGCGTGCCCTGGTCGCCCATGCGCAGGTCGATCTTCATGGACGTCTACAACGCGACGCGCCACCACATGTTCCAGTACAGCTTCCTCGCGGGCGTCGAGTACCGCGAGGTGGGCGGCTGGATGTACACCCGCATGGTGCCGCTGGACGGCCTGGACAAGATCATGGAGCGGGTCTCGGAGATCGTCGCGGCGGTCCGGAGCGACGACGCGTGGCTGCTGATCGACGAATGGAACGAGCGCGGCCAGGACGCCCTCGCGACGAAGACGGCCGCACTGCGTGACGTCGACCTCGGCGCGCTGGACGACGAGGCGCTGCTCCGGCACGTGTCCGTCGTCCTCGACCTCGTCGAAGAGGTCCACGAGACGCACTTCAGGCTCGCCTCGGCCTCGATGTTCCTCGTCGGGGAGTTCGGCCTGCTCGTCCGCGACCTGCTCGGCTGGGACGTACGGCAGACCATGCGCCTGCTCAGCGGCGGTCCGGGCAAGACGACGGAGCCGGCGCTCGCGCTGGCCGAGTGCGCCCGCGTCGCCCGGTCCAGGCCGGCCGTCCGGAAACTGCTCGACGACCCGGAGGAGGCGCTGTCCGGCGGGCTGGCGGACTCGGACGCCGAGTTCGCCGAACGCTTCGCCGCCTATCTGCGGGACTTCTGCCACCGCAGCGTGGGCGTCGACCTGACCGAGCAGACGCTCGCGGAGCGTCCGGTCCTGGTCCTCGGGCTGATCCGCGACCAGATGAACCGGCCGGAGCTGCGGACCGCAGGGTTGCTGGAGGCACGCGACGAGGCCGTGGCCGAGGCCCGCGCGCTGCTCGCCGAGCGACCCGACACCGACCGGGAGCGGTTCGACCGGGCGCTCGTCCGGGCCCAGGCGGCCTACCCGGTCCGCGACGACAAGGCCTTCTACACCGCGCTGACCGGCGGCCTGGTCCGGTACGCCGTGCTCGAACTCGGCCGGAGGCTGGCCCGGCGGGAGCAGATCGGCCGGGAGGCCGACGTGTTCCTGCTGACGATCGAGGAGGCGCTGGCCGCACTGGGCGACGGGGAGCCCCGGCGAACACTGGTCGCACGCCGAGAGGGCGAGCGGGAGTGGGCGCGGGTCAACCCCGGTCCGCCGGTGTACGGGGAGCCGCCCGCCGGCTGGGGCGGCGGGGACATGGAGGACAAGTTCTCCCGGCTGCCGGAGGAGGCCCAGTACGCGCTGCGGGTCTTCGGCTGGGTGACGAGCGAGTTCCAGTCCGCGCAGGGCTCCGCGGGGGAGCCGGAGAACGGCGCTCTGCGCGGGGTCGCCGCGTCTCCGGGGACCTACACGGGCCCGGTGCGCGTCATCGCGGACGTGTCGGAGTTCGGCAAGCTCCGTCCGGGCGACGTGCTCGTCTGTCCGGAGACCAGCCCGGAATGGTCGGTGCTGTTCCCGTGCGTCGGCGCGCTCGTCACCGACAGCGGCGGGCTGCTGTCGCACCCGGCGATCATCGCGCGTGAGTACCGGGTGCCGGCCGTCCTGGCGACGGGCCGGGCCACTCGTACGCTGCGCGACGGGCAGGTCGTCACGGTCGACGGGCAGAGCGGCGTGGTCGAGACCGTGGAGTAGGGGCGGTTCACGGCACGCGACGATGCCGGGGACGCGAACGCGTCCCCGGCATCGTCACGACCGGCGGCCGCTCACGTGGTGTCGGCGGTCGTGTAGCGGACGGCGTCGCCGTGGCTCGTCACCGTGGTGACCGGATTCCCGGACGGGTCGTGGATGGTGCCGGTCCCGTCGCAGGTGAACGCGGTGGAGGAGGTCAGCCTCCCGGTCTGCGCCACGTGGATCTCACCGACGTAGGCCCCGGTCGCGTCGAAGGCCTGCTCGCGGAAGACGAACGCGAACGTACTGGCCCCGGTCATGCGCCAGGAGCCGATGCCCGGGTACTTCGAGCGGGTGTTGGTCTCGATGATCACACCGCCGGGCATGAACGCGAACAGACCCCGCTCGGACTCCTGGGTGCTGCCGGGAAACGTGATGGTGACCGCCCAGCTTCCGACCAGCGAGCCCGAGGTGTCCGTTTCGGCGTCCGCGGACGCCGCAAGGCCGCCCAGGAGCGTGGCCGCGAGTCCGGCCGGTGCGGCGACGGCGCCGGTTCTCAGCAGGCGCCGGCGGTTCAGCGCGGCGCGCTCGTCAGACATGTCATCTCCCACGTCGGCCATGGCATCTCCTGTGACGTCGGTTCCCGCCGGAGGTCCGGGCGGGTTCTGCCGACCGACAGTGTCGGCAGAACCCGGTCGAACCGTGCTGGAGCATCTCTGAAGCGGCAGCTACCGGAACGCCCGTGCGGCGAACCGCCCGCGCGACCGGCCGCCGTACGGGGAGGCGCCCCAACCTCGCTGGAGCGGTTCTCCAGCCGGTGTTGGCAGGATGCCGCCTCGATCGCGACCACGGGCCGCGGCGCCGGCGGGCGGCGGCCTTCGACTCCGGGAGGCATCCTGTGCACGCGGACCCCATCGCCTTTCCCTTCGCGTGGCCCAGCCCGCTGGAGCCGCCGAAGGAGCTCCTCACGCTGCGCGACCGGCCCGTCGTCCCGGCGGTACTCCCGGACGGCTCGACGGCCTGGCTGGTGACGCGGTACGAGGACATCAGGACGGTCCTCTCCGACCCCCGGTTGAGCCGGAACCGCAACCGGCCGGACGGCGAGCGGATGGTCAAGGAGCGCAAGAAGGCGATCGGCTTCGTGGACATGGACCCTCCGGAGCACACGCGCATGCGCCGCGTCCTCGCCAGGGCGTTCACCGCCGGCCGCGTCGAGCGGATGCGCCCGCTGATCCGCGAGGCCGCGCGGGAGCTCCTCGCCGCGATGACGTCGGGTTCACCGCCCGCCGACCTGCTGGCCTCGTTCGCCGCGCCGTTCTCCGTACGCGTGCTCGGCGACCTGCTCGGCGTGCCACGGGACGAGCAGGACGCCCTGTGCTCGGCGTCGGCCCGCGAGATGTGGCTGCGGATGCAGGGCCTGGTCGCCGCGAGGCGGGAGACGCCGGCGAACGACCTGATCAGCGCGCTCATCGAGGTCGGTGACTCCGAGGACGGGCGCCTCAGCGAACATGAGCTGCTGCACTGGTGCGTGGCGATCCTCATGGCGGGGAACGAGACGACCGCCACCGAGCTCGGCGGTCTCGTGGTCACCCTGCTGGGCCATCCCGACCAGCTCGCGCTGCTCAGAGACGACCTGAGCCTGATGCGCGGGGCCGTGGACGAGCTGCTGCGCTGCCAGGTGGTGGGGTGCTCGCTGTCCATGCTCCGGTACGTCAAGGAGGACATCGAGGTCGCCGGCGTGACCGTGCCGAAGGGCGCGAGCCTGATCTGCGTGCTGGAGTCGGCGAACTACGACGAGACCGTGTTCCCCGAACCGTTCCGGCTCGACATCACCCGCGGCGGGAACCACCATCTCGCGTTCAGCGTGGGGCCGCACTACTGCCTCGGCGCCGCGCTGGCCCGCGTGCAGCTGGAGATCGCGCTGGAGGAACTGCTGGTCACCCTGCCAGGCCTGCGGCTCGCGGTCCCCGTCGGGGAGCTGCGCCGCCACGACGACTCGTTCATGCAGGGCTTCGTCCAGGTTCCCGTCGCCTGGTGAGGCCGCCGTCGTCGAGCGAAGGTCGCGTTCGCCGCGAGCCGGCGGTGCGACCGTGGGCCTGCCATGTCGTTCCCCGGCCGTGTCGTCGGTCCCGGGCATCGTCGCCAGAGGAGGGCACATGACTGAGACTCCCTGCCCCTACCCGTTCCGGCGCGCCGCCGCGCTGGATCCGCCCGAGGAGCTCCGGACCCTGCGGGACGAGCCGGTCGTGCCCGCGACGCTGCCGAGCGGCGACGTCGCGTGGCTCGTGACGCGGTACGAGGACATCCGCACGCTCCTGTGCCACCCCCACGTGAGCCGCAACATCATGCGTCCGGGCGCCGCGCGGATGAGCAAGAACAACATGATGTTCCAGGACTCGAAGATGGATCCGGACCCGCCCGCCCACACCCGTCTGCGCCGTCTCGTCATGAAGGCGTTCACCGCGACCCGCGTGGAGAACCTGCGCCCGCACGTGCAGAAGGTGGCCGACGAGCTCGTCGACGGCATGATCGCCGCTGGTCCGCCCGCGGACCTGAACACGGCGCTGTCGTTCCCGATGACGATCAGGATCATCTGCGAGCTGCTCGGCGTGCCGGTGGAGGACCGGGATCGCTTCCGCGGCTGGACCGACGCGTTCCTGTCGGTGAGCAAGTTCGGCCGCGAGGAGATCGGCCGGGCGATGGGCGAGCTGAACGGGTACATGGCCGACCTGATCAAGGAGAAGCGGGAACGCCCGAGGGACGACCTCATCAGCGCCCTGATCGGCGTACGGGACACCGAGGACGGCCGGCTCAGCGAGTACGAGCTGCACTGGTGGTCCCGCCTGCTGCTGCTCGTCGGCTACGAGACCACCGCCGCGCAGCTGAGCGCGAGCGTGGCCGTGCTGCTCACCCACCCCGACCAGGCGAAGAAGCTGCGGGAGGATCCAGGCCTGGTCCCGCAGGCGGTGGAGGAGCTGCTCCGCCTCAAGCTGCTCGGCTCCTCGCTGTCGATGCTGCGCTACGTGACCGAGGACATCGAGATCGGCGGCCGGACGATCCCGAAGGGGACGAGCGTCATCCCGGTCATCGAGTCGGCGAACGTCGACGCCTCGGTCATCGACCGGCCCGACGAGTTCGACGTCGGCCGCGGGGAGGCGCACCACCTCACGTTCAGCGTCGGGCCGCACTTCTGCGTCGGCGCCGCTCTGGCGCGTCTCCAGCTCCAGATGGCGATCGAGACCCTGCTCCGCCGGCTGCCGGAGCTGCGACTGACCGTCTCCCCGGCGGAGCTGCGACGCAATGAGGGCGCCCTGATGGAGGGGCTCCTCGAAGTGCCGGTCGCCTGGTGAACCGATGAACGTTCTCGTCGACCCCGACCGGTGCTGCAGCAGCGGCCTCTGCGTCCTCGCGGTCCCCTCGGTCTTCGAGCAGGACGAGGACTGCGTGGTACGCCTCGCCGATGCGCGCCCGCCCCAGGACACGCACCAGCGGGTGCGCGAGGCCGCGCGCCGTTGCCCCGGCCGGGCGATCACCGTGCTGGAAGACGGCGTGTCACGTCACACACTGATGGAGGAGTAATGCCCGACAGCGCAGACCGCACGGCGGCGCCCGCCACGGCCGCCGACATCCTCGCGCTCGGCAAGGCCTTCAGCGCCGCGAAGGTGTTGCTGAGCGCCACGGAGCTGGGCGTGTTCACCGCACTCGCCGACGAGCCCGGCACGGCCGTGGACCTCACCCGGCGGCTGAGCCTGCACCCGCGCGGCGTCCGTGACTTCCTCGACAGCCTCGTCGCACTGGGCCTGCTGGAACGCGTCGACGACCGGTACCGCAACGCGCCCGCCGCCCAGCGCCATCTCGTACGCGGGCGGCCGGAGTACGTGGGCGGCTTCCTGGAGCGGGTGAACCACGCGCTGTACCCCGCATGGGGCGGGCTCACCGAGGTGTTGCGGACCGGCCTGCCGCGAAGCGGCGCCCAGCCGTCGTTCGACGCGATGACCCGCGACGACGACCAGCGGCGTGCGTACCTGGCGATGATGGACGCCGCGAGCGGCCACGCCGCCGAGGCGCTCAGCGAGATCATCTCGTGGGAGGACCACGCGTCGCTGCTCGACGTCGGCGGGGCCCGCGGAAACCTCGTGGCACGCGTGCTCTCCGCGCACCCCCACCTGACCGGGACCGTCTTCGACCTGCCCCAGATGGAGACGTCCTTCGGTGAGCACATGGTCCGGCACGGCGTGGACGGACGCGCGACCTTCCGAGGCGGGGACTTCTTCGCGGACCCGCTGCCGGGGGCGGACGTCGCCGTCGTCGGGCACGTACTGCACAACTGGCCCGTCGAGCGGCGCCGCGAACTCATCCGCAAGGCCGCCGGCGCGGTCGGCCCCGGCGGGCTCGTGCTCGTCTACGACCCGATGCTCGACGAGAAGGCGGCCGGGATCGACAACCTTCTCATCAGCCTCGACATGCTGCTCGTGACCGAGGGCGGCTCGGAGTACACCGCGACCGAGTGCCGGTCCTGGATGGAGGAGGCGGGGCTCCGCGACGTCTCCGTGCACCCCCTGGACCGGAACGAGACCCTGGTGGTCGGCCGGCGACCGTGACCGTGACGCATGGCCGTGTGAGGGGCATGCCCCTCACACGGCCGGCGCCACGCTGCTGTGGTCGCCCAGGATGAGGGAGCACGGCCCGGGCGTCTCCGCCCGGCGTACGTCCGCGTCCCGGCCGATCAGCGAGTCGCGCATTCCGGGGATCCCGTGCAGCGAGGACCCGCCCAAGATGATCGAGTTCTCCACCACGCTGCGGTTCACGGTGCACTTCGCGCCGATCGACGTGTAGGGGCCGATCCGGCTCTCCGACACCGTGGCGCCCGAGCCGATG
This sequence comes from Actinoallomurus iriomotensis, assembly GCF_030269445.1. GTDB lineage: Bacteria > Actinomycetota > Actinomycetes > Streptosporangiales > Streptosporangiaceae > Actinoallomurus > Actinoallomurus iriomotensis. The sequence continues at coordinate 289,483 of NZ_BSTJ01000004.1, read as the reverse complement.
ACGGCGGGCCCGATGACGCGTGACCTCGACACCGTCGCGTTCTCCTCTACGACCACCGGGCCGATCAGCTCACTCGCGTCGTCCACGCTCCCCAGGACCGCGGGGGTGATCGCACCGAGCATCGCGCGGTTGCAGTCGAGCACGCCGGCGAAGGTGCCCGTGTCCTGCCAGTACCCGGAGGAGACGTGCGCCTCGACGACGTGGTCGTGGGCGACCAGCCAGGACAGCGCGTCGGTGATCTCCCGCTCGCCGCGTTCGCTCGGCTCGATGGCGGCGATCGCCTCGTGCACGGCGGGGGAGAAGACGTAGGCGCCGATCATCGCGAGGTCACTGCGCGGGACCGCCGGCTTCTCCGCGAGCCGCAGGACGCGCCCGTCCGGGCCCACCTCCGCGACGCCGAACCGGCGGGGGTCGCCCACCTTGCCCAGCATCACCCTCGCGGCCGGCCGGGTACGGCCGAAGGCCGAGACGATCGGCTCGACACCGTCGCCGATGACGTTGTCGCCGAGGTACATCACGAAGTCCTCGTCCGCGAGGAAGTCGCGGGCGATCGACACGCAGTGCGCGAGGCCCAGCGGCAGGTCCTGACGGATGTAGGTGATCTTCAGGCCGAAGGAGGCCCCGTCGCCCACGGCCTGCCTGATGGCCTCCGCGTGATCTCCCACGACCACGCCGACATCATGGACGCCGGCGGCGCCGATGGCCTCCAGGCCGTAGAACAGGACCGGCCTGTTCGCGATGGGGAACAGCTGCTTGGGCATGCTGTGCGTGAAGGGGCGGAGGCGTACTCCGGAACCTCCGGCGAGGACCAGCGCTTTCATGGGCCGCCTTACTGCTCGGTGGCATGACGGTGGCCCCTGATGCTGTCAACCGCTGCTGGTACCCGCCTCGAGCACGGCTCGACCGGTCAGGTGTCGTGGGACGTGCCCTCCAGCGGCCAGCTGAGCTTCCCGCTCGCGGCGCTCTCCGTCAGGGAGCGCACCCACGCCAGCTCGGCCTTGCGGATGGTCAGCAGGTAGTCGGCGTCCAGCAGCAGGTAGCGGGGCAGACCCATCTCGAGCAGCTTGTCCAAGGACCCCTCGGTCGCGGCGATATCGGTCTCCAGCGCCGACGCGCGCGCCTTCAGCAGTTCGACCGCGGTGTCGGGCGTCACGTGGTTGATGAACGCCACGGCCCCGGCGAACTGCGGGTACTCGCGGACCGGTTCGGAGATCAGCTCGCGCAGCCAGTTCTGGAACTCCTCGCGCCCGGCGTCCGTGAGCGCGTACACCGTGCGTTCCGGCCAGCGGCCTTCCCGGCTGGTCTCGGTGGGTTCGATGAGCCCGGCGTCCTGCAGGCGCTGCACCGTGGTGTAGAGCGAGCTGTGCCGCAGCTTCAGCGCGTGGTCGAGGCGGCGCTCACGCATCCGCCGACGCATCTCGTAGGGATGGACCGGCTCCTGGTGGAGAAGCGCCAGGATGGCCAGGGCGAGCGGTGTACGCGGTGATGACATGGTGCCCTTCTCCAGCGACGATCAACACCATCGTAGAAGAGCCGGGCGTCACCGGCACGGGGTCGCCGGTGGGCGGTGCGGCGGCCGCGCCGGCCCGGCGGGCGTGCGCACGCCGGGCGCGACGGGCCGCCTCCGAGGTCAGAACGTGATCGGGTCGAGCTGGCTCCGGTCCTCGTCGCCCTGGGCCTCCGCGTGGTGTTTCTTGATCGCGATGCAGACGACGCCGGCCAGCAGGCACGCGCCGATCACCAGGTACAGGGTGAAGCGCAGGGCGTCGATGAACGCGTGCGCGACCACCGTGCCGCTGAGGTTCTGCATCTGCTGCAACGTGGCCGGCGCGATGCCGGCCGGGAACCGCAGCTGCGTGCCGGCCGAGCCGGAACCGACCTGGAGGCCGCTGCGCGCCAGCTCGTCGAACGCGGAGACGAACGGGGCACGGGCGTCGGCCGGCAGCCGGGTCGCCTGCGCCACCGCCTCATGGTGCAGTGCCCCGGCCATCTTCCGTTCCAGCAGGGCGCCCACGGCGGCCGCCGCGAGGAGGAAGCCGATCTGGCGGATCGCGTTGAAGGCGCCGGAGGCGGCCGCGCTGAGGCGGGTGGGCACGTCGCGCACCGCGACGGTCACCAGCGGGCTGAAGATCGCCGCCTGGGCGAGCCCGAGCATGATGAGGCCGGGGAGGAAGTCCCACCGGGAGGCGTGGATCCGCGTGACGTGGGCGATGTCCGCGATGGCGATGGCGTTGAGCACGAACCCGCCGATGACGAGCTGCTTCTCCTTCACCCACTTGCCGAGGGCGCCGACGATCCCGAAGCCGGCCATGATGGCGAGCGACGACGGCGCGATGGTGAGGCCGGCCGAGAGCGCCGACAGCCCGAGCATGCTCTGCAGGTAGATCGTGAGGCCGAAGGCGGCGGCGACGAGCGTGAACGACAGCACCAGCCCGACGAAACTCATGATCGAGAAGTCTCGGTTGCGGAACAGCTCCAGCGGCATCAGCGGGTCCTTGCGGTACGCCTGGCTGACGATGAAGAGGCCCAGGAGGACGACGCCCGTGACGATCAGCCCCGGGATCGTCACGAAGGACCGGACCGTCCCCCAGTCGTAGTGCTCGCCCTCCACCAGGGCGAAGGTGATCGCGAACAGGGCCAGGCTGACCAGCGCGACACCGAGGAGATCGAGCCGCCGCCGCTGACCCACGCGCAGGTCGGGAATGAGCAGGATCGCCGCGATCAGGGTGATCACCCCGACGGGCACGTTCACGTAGAAGATCCAGCGCCAGCTCCAGTGGGTCACGAGCAGGCCGCCGACGGTCGGCCCGGCCACGCCGGCCACGCCGGCGGCGAACCCCCAGATGACGCTCGGAACCGCTCGCTTGTCGGGTGGGAAGATCGCCATGAGGAGCGTGAGCGTCTGCGGCGTCATTAACGCGGCCCCGACGCCCTGGACGGCGCGCGCCGCGATGAGCTGCCCCGGACTCTGGGACGCGCCGCAGGCCGCCGACGCCGCGGTGAACAGCACCAGGCCGGCGATGAAGACGTTGCGCGGCCCCACGATGGCGCCCAGACCCCCGGCCGTGATGATCAGAACGCCGAGGCCGAAGACGTAGACGCTGATGACCCAGATCAGGTCGTCGAGGTTGGCTCCCAGGTCATGGGACATGCTCGGCAGCGCGATGTTCACGATCGTGGTGTCCAGGAGTGTCATGAAGAACCCCAGGCACAGGATCACGAGCGTGACCCAGGGATTCCCTTTGACTCGCGGCATTGGTGGGCTCCTGCTCTCTTCGTATGCATGTCGGCGGTGGCTAGCGCCTTCGCCTAGCCTAGAGCAATCTAGTCGCCGCCGACTAGTAATGAACGACTAGTCGGCGAGGTAACGAGAAAGACCCGTCGCCGATCGGTGCGGCGACGGGCCGGGTTTCCCTATGCGGGAGGTGAGGGTGGTGGTCGCGCGCTCAGCCGACGACGACGCCCTCGATCATCCAGAACGGCGTCGAGGTGTCGGTGACCGCGGAGAGCCGGAGGCCGGAGCGCTCGAACAGCGCGGCCCACTCCTCCCGTGTGCGTTCGCGGCCGCCGGAGACCAGCATCATGTGCAGGTCCATGTACGCCACTTCCGGAGTCGGCTGGTCCGTCATGAGGCGTTCGAGGACGATGACGCGCGCACCCGGGCGAGCCGCCTCGACGCAGTTGCGGAGCACGCTGACGCAGACGTCGTCACTCCACATGTGCAGCGCCATCTTGATCGTGTAGACGTCCGCGGCGCAGGTGACGGCCTGCTGGAAGTCGCCGGCGACCAGCGAGCACCGGTCGGCCAGCGGTCCGTCGGCGAGTTCGGGCACGACCGTACGCAGCGTGATGGGGGTCTCGAAGAGGATGCCGGACAGGTGCGGGTTGCGCTCGAGGACCGTCCGGAGCAGGGCGCCGTTGCCGCCGCCCACGTCGGCGATCACGTGCGCGTCACCCAGGTCCATGGTCTCGGCGATCCGGGCGTGGAACATCTGCGCCCATGTCGTCACGCCGCCGTAACACAGGCTCTGGACCTCGGGGTGCTGGTCGAAGTAGGAGAACAGGTCCATGCCGAAGTGGGACTCGAAGGCGCACCGGCCGGTCATGACGTTGTCGCCGAGGAGTCCCCACAGCGTCCAGCCCCAGTCCATCGATGTGCTCAGGAGGCTGCTGAGGTTGCCGGGGGCGTCCTGGCGCATGGCCCGCGACATCGGCGTGTGCACGAACTTTCCGCCCCCGACGTGCTCGAAGAGCCCGAGGGACGACGACGCGCGAAGCAGCCGGAACAGCGCGTCCGCGTCGGCGCCGACCTTCTCGGCCAGCGCCGCCGCCGTGACCGGCTCGTCGTCCACCGCGTCGGCGACTCCGACCCGGACCAGCGCGAGGACGATGCTGCTGGCCTTCATGGCCTCCGTGAGCTCGCGAACCGTGTCCGCCGGAGAACGCCGCGATCGGTCATTCGTCATGTGCTCGCCATCTCCTTCAGCTCGATGTCGGGCGAAACGGCGATGAGTTCGCCCGCGTGTCCCGCGCCGCGAGCAGCGTGACCGCACCGCCTCGTACGGCTCTCGAACCAGGCTGGAGGGGCGCCGACCGGCGGCTCCAGCGGATCACCAGCGCCTGCGGGCAGAGTGCTGCCGTCGAGGGGAGGAACCGCATGGATCTGGGGCTGGCCGACAGAGTCGTTCTGATCACCGGCGGCAGCGGCGGCATCGGCGGGCCGGTGGCCCACGTCTTCGCCGAGGAGAACGCCCGTGTGGCGATCGCCTATCGCCGCAATCCGGACGCTGCCCGGAAGGTGGCCGATCAGGTCGAGCAGAACGGCGGCAAGGCGCTGGTCGTGCCGTACGAGCTCACCGATCCGGCCGCGATCCGGGCCGCGGTCGAGACGATCACTCAGGAGTGGGGCGGAGTCGACGTGCTCGTCCACAGCGCGTCGCCGGCCGGCGGTCCGAGCCTGGCCCCCGTCCCGTTCGAGGAACTCTCCATCGAGACGTGGCGGCCGCAGGTCCGCGCCGAGGTGGAAGGCGCGTTCGCCACCGCGCAGGCGGTGCTGCCGTCGATGAAGGAGCGCGGCTGGGGCCGGTTCGTGTTCCTGTCGGCGGCCATCGTCGGCCGCGGGCGTACCGGGGACGAGGCCTACGTCGCGAGCAAGATGGCTCTGCACGGCCTCAGCCGGACCCTGGCCACGGAGGCCCTGGGCCACGGGATCCTCAGCAACGTCGTCGCTCCGGGGCCGACGGTGACCGAGGGCTACCTGCGCTGGGCGCCGGAGGACCTGCGCCGCCGGATCGAGGGGATGCCGCCGGAGGAGATCCGCGAGCAGATGGCGGGACTCTCCCCGCACGTGCGCATCTCGACGCCGCGGGAGGTCGCGGCCGCCATCGTGTTCCTCGCGTCCGCCGCGAACGGGAACATCACCGGCAGCGTGATCCACGTCAGCGGCGGGTCATGAAGGAGACGAACGTGCCGACCGAGAAGACCAGGACCGATTCCCCCGCCACGGAGGCGTACGACCACGGGTTCTTCGAGGGGCTGGGGGAGGGCACCCGGAGTTCCGCGCAGGCGGTGGTCCCCTTTCTCATGGACCTGCTGTCACCGGCGTCCGTGCTCGACATCGGCTGCGGCACGGGCACCTGGCTCGCGGAGTTCCGGCGTGCCGGAGCCGCTCACGTGCGCGGGATCGACGGGCCCTGGGTGGCTCCCGACCAGCTCGAGATCCCGGCCGGGGACTTCGAGAGGGTGGACCTGACGGCCCTCGGCCCGCTGGAGGGCCGTCACGACCTCGCCGTCTGCCTGGAGGTCGCCGAGCACCTGCCCGAACGGGCGGGTCAGGAGGTCGTCGCCGCTCTCACCTCCTCCGCCCCCGTCGTGGTGTTCTCGGCGGCGATTCCCGGTCAGGGCGGGATCGGTCACGTGAACGAGCGCTGGCCGGACCACTGGCGCGCGGCCTTCGACGCGCACGGCTTCGAGCTGTTCGACGTCGTCCGGCCCCGCGTCTGGGAGGACGAGCGGGTCGAGCCCTGGTACGCCCAGAACGCCCTGGTCTTCGCGGACCGGTCGGCGGACCCGTCGCTCCTCGCCCGGCTGCGCTCGGCGGCCCGGCCGGGCTTCCCCCTCCGGGTGGTGCATCCCCGCACGTTCGAGACGGCCCAGCGGTACCTCCGCCGCGCGCTGCGAACGCTCGACGCCGATCAACTCCCCGACCACCTGCGGGAATGGATCGGCTGACGAACCGCCAGAACGCCAGTCCAGGGTGAGACGTCCTCAGAGAGAGGCGAACCATGCGAGTGCTCTTCGTGCTGTGGGCCTACCGGACGCACTACTACCACCTCGCCCCGCTCTGCTGGGCGCTCCGTGCGGCCGGCCACGAGGTGCGGGTCGCCACACAGCCGTCCCTGCGTGACGTGGTCACCGCGGCCGGCGGTGTCTTCGTGGCCGCGGGCGCGGACCTGGACCGTGACGAGCTGCGACGGCGGCGGACGGAGAAGCCGTTCCTCGACGAGTTGCCGGCGACGCCGTCGCGCGACCTGGCCGACGACGACTGGCGCGGTGGCTGGCGCGCGAAGACGCTGGACGCGTTGAACGGCTTCGCCATCAGGGCCGATGACATGGTCGACGACGTCATCGCCTTCGGCCGGGCCTGGCGTCCGGACCTGGTCGTCCACGAGGCCACGAGCTACGCCGGGCCGCTGGCGGCCGCGGTGCTCGGCGTGCCGTCGGTCCGGGTGCCCCTCGGCCTCGACAGCCCGGGCCTGCTGGATGAGTACACCCCGGCGCTGCTGGCCTCCGTCGCCGGCCGCCTCGGCCTGCCGTCCGTGGACACGCACGGCACCGTGACGGTGGACAACACGCCGGTCTCGATGCGGCTGCCCTCCTCCGACCGGCGCCTGGCCGCCCGGTTCGTCCCGTACAACGGCGGGCCGGAGATCGTGAGCCCGTGGCTGCTGGAGCCGGCCGGCGGGCGTCGCGTCTGCGTCACCTGGGGTACGGCCGCGGTCACCCGCGGGGCGAACCTCCTCGCCGGCGACGTCGCCGAGGCCCTGTCCGCCGTGGACGCGGAGATCGTCATGCTGATGACAGAGCAGGACATCCGGCGCATCGAACCGGCGCCGCCCGGCGTCCGGCTGGTCACCTCGCTGCCGCTGCACCTTCTCCTGCCGAGCTGCGACGCGATCGTGAACCAGGGGGGCTCCGGGTCCGTGCTCACGGCCATCGACCGGGGCGTGCCCCAGCTCGTGGTGCCCCAGCTGCCCGACGAGGTGCTGTGCGGCCGGGCGTACGCGGGGACCGGAGCGGGCGAGGTCCTGACCGACCTGCGCGCGGACCTGCTTCGGGAGAGTGTCACGCGGCTCCTGGCCGAACCGGCCTACCGCGACGCGGCGGCCAAGCTGCGGGAGGAGGCCCACGGCCAACTGTCCCCGGCGGCGTTGGTCGGGGAGCTCGAACGACTGGTGTCGTGACGGCGGGGCGGCAACGCGGGAAGGTGCGGCGCGTCATACTCGCCAGTAGTTGAGGTGATCTCAGTGAGCCTTTGCCAACCTGATCATGCGCTGGCGATCATGAGGGTCTGGACTGCGGCGATGAGCTTGTCGGCGTTGTCGGGGCTGGAGCGGATCTTGCGCAGGATCTTCCAGTTCTTCAGCTCGACGTTGACCCGCTCGCCGGGTCCGCGCCGGCGGGCGTGGGGCTTCGTTCACGTCTATTGTGCGAGGAGGAGCGGGCGCAGCTCTGCGCGGATCGGCCCGCCTGGCCACCCGGCTCCCGGACCCCTGCTGTGCGGTGAGTCGCCCTCGGCGACCGGTTCTGCGTAGGTGTCGGCCACGGTGTTACGGGCTATGCCTAGATCAGCGGCAAGGGATCGGGCCGAGGGCGGCCGGATGCCCGACACGAGCCGCCCGGTGCGCACGTGCCTCCCGCAACGCGTCCATGAGCCCGGCGCGCGATCCGGTTCCGCTCAGTTCCAGATGCAGGGCGACGCCGGCCACGGACGGCGGTGGAGTACCACGCGTCGATCAGCCTGCCTTTGACGCTGGTGGTCTGCTCGCCCGGCCGGTCGCTGGCGAACAGCTTGCCGTCCAGAATGACGTAACTCTTCGGGTCGCCTACTCGACCGTTCTCCCGGAACGGGCTGCCAACATGATCTTGGTGAGATCACCTCACTCCGCTGCCGGAAGTGGAGGCGTTCGTCGAGCTCGTCGGGGGACTGGCCTCCGGCGACGTGATCGGGGGCACTCCCGAGTCGGTCGCCGACGAGCTCGTCGGCGGGGCCGAGGCCCTGGCGGAGGCCGCCGACAGAAGCGGCACGTCATCCGGCGAGCTGCACGCCAAGCCCGTGGTGGCGAACGCGATGGCCGAGAGCGCGAACCTGCAGGCGGAGATCCTGCTGGGCGCGGAGGCGACGCCCCTGTTACCGGACGGCCTGGTCAGCACGTCGGACGGACTGCACTGGACCTACCCGCGCGCGTCTCCGGCGCCGCGGTGACCCGGCCCTCTCAGGGACCGATCCGGGCCAGCACCAGCTGCCGTACGTTCGTGGTCTCCAGCCGGGCGAGCCGCCGGGCCTGCGGGTCGAGCAGCACCACCCGGCCGTTGTCGTTGTGCGCGTAGAGCAGGTGGCCGGTCGCCTCGGCTCCGTTCAGCTCCCGGCGGAGCCACACCACGCCCCTGGTGTCCGGGCCGGGCTCGCCGACCGCTCTGATGACCGTGTCCCAGTCCGCGCACGGTCCCACTTCGGCGGTCGGGAAGTGAGCCCGGATGAACTCATTCCACCAGCCGGCCGATTCGTGCTCCGGCCGCCAGGGCGGCGCCGGTGCCGGAGCCGGGGCGCCGGAGATCGCCGCGTGCGCCGCGAGGACGCAGCCGCGGGCGTTGGTGCGGCGCGCCTGTACGACGGGGTCGCGGGGACGCGGATCGCGGTCGAAGTCGGCCAGGTCCGCCCACGGGTCGTCGGTGGCCGGGTGGAAGGGCGGCGCGCCGTTCTTCGGCACACAGACCAGGGCCGTCAGCATCGGCGCCGGTGAGGTCACCGGCGGGGCTCCGGGCACCGGCAACTGGGCGACGCTGAACAACCACGCCTGGGACGTCTCGGCCACCGGGCCGGAGCCGGCCAGCCGCAGTGGAAAGCCGTAGCAGCGCTGAAGCCAGTGGTCGGCCAGCCGGCGCGGATCGGGCATCGGGCCCAACCTCCTCAACGGTGACGGCGCCGTGGCGGTGCGCGACGAGGCCGGCGATCACGGAGTCGCCGTGGGTACGTCGGCGACGGGCGGGGCGAGGGCCGCGAGCAGCGTCGCCGAGATGATCCGCGCGGCGTCCTCGGCGTCCAGCCTGCCCGCGGCGGTGTCTTCGGCTGCCGCGTGCATCAGGCTGAACACCGTGGTGACGAGCCATCTCTCGGGCAGGTCGTCGCGAAAGACGCCGACGCGTCGGCCGCGGTCGACGATCGTCTGGACCCGTCGCAGGATCCGGTCGTGGACGGCACGGATCCGTTCCGCGGGCAGTTCGCGTTGGGCGGCCTGAAGCACGGACCGGAACTGATGGACGATCTGCCACGAGGCGCCGACGAGTCGCGTCAGCGCCTGGCGTGGGTCACCGGTGGTGTCGGTGGCGTCGAGCGCCACGTCGGCCTGTTCGACGGTGCGCGTGAGTACGGCGTCGACGAGGTCCGCCCGGGTGCTGAAGTGCCCGTAGAGCGTGACCCGGCCGACACCGGCCGCCTTGGCGATGTCGGCGACGCTGGCGTCGGTGTCCCGGGCCAGGCACGACTGGGCCGCGTCCAGGATGGCCATGATGTTGCGCCGGGCGTCGGCCCGTCGTTCCGTGAGCGGCGTCGCCGCGCGTTGCGCGGACGACCTGCCGCCGGCGCCGCGCGGTGTGGCTGCCATCCCTACTCCTGTGCCGCATGAGCTGATGTCTCCGAGTAACTCGAACAGTGTAGTTCAGGTTGTCGCGCGTCCTTCCCGGCGACGGCGTCGGTGAGCTCCGCCCAATAACTTGAACATCAGTGTTCAGCTTAGTGTGTTAGCTTGCAACTCGAACACGCATGTTCAGGTTGATCGGTCCGAGTCGATCGTGCATCGGGCTGTTGACATCAGAAGGAGCAGGTCATGGCGCCTACGTCACCGTCGCCGGTCACCGCTGACCGGGAGCACGGGTCGACCGGCCCGCACCGGTGGGGTCTGCTGGGGCTGTTGGGCGCCGCGCAGTTCATGCTCGTTCTCGACGTGACCGTCGTGAACGTCGCGTTGCCCGACATCAGCGCCGACCTGCCGCTGCACCGGGGAGCCGTGCCATGGGTGCTGACGGCCTACACGCTGGCGTTCGGTGGCCTCATGCTGCTCGGCGGCCGGGCCGCCGACCTGTTCGGTGCTCGCCGGCTGCTGCTCGGCGGTCTGGCGATCTTCGTCACGGCGTCGCTGGTCAGCGGACTGGCAGTGGACGCGGCGATGCTGCTGGCCGGTCGTGCGGCGCAGGGCGTCGGCGCGGCGTCGATGTCGCCGGCGGCGCTGTCGGTGGTCACGACGACCTTCGCCGGCAAGGACCGGGCCCGAGCGCTGGGCGTGTGGGCGGGGATCGGCGGCGCCGGTTCGGCCCTGGGTGTGATCCTCGGTGGCCTGCTGACCTCTGGTCCGGGCTGGCGGTGGGTGTTCTTCATCAACGTACCGGCCGGGCTGATCGTCCTGGTGCTGCTGCCCATGGCGATTCCCGCCGGGCGGCGACACGGATCCGGAACCGCTCCGGCGGATGTCGCCGGTGCGCTCTCGGTCACGCTCGCCACCGGCGCCGCCATGTACGGGCTGATCAACGCCGGCGGACACGGCTGGCTCGTGGTGTCGACGCTCGCGCCGTTGGCCGCGGCGGTCCTGCTCTGCGGAGTGTTCGTGGTGGTCGAGCGCGTGGCCGCCGCACCGCTGATCCCGTTGCGGGTGCTGACCCGTCGCCCGGTCGTGGCCGGGACGTTGCTGATGTCGGTCGCCACCGGCCTGATGGTGAGCGCGTTCTTCCTCGGGTCGTTCTACCTCCAGCGTCTTCATGGCCACAGCGCCGCGGGGACCGGCCTGGCCTTCCTGCCGATCGCGCTCGGCACCGTCATCGGGGCCCACGCCGGTAGCCGGGCCGTCACGAGATTCGACGGACGCGTACTCGCCACCGGCTCGTTGACCGTCACCGCGGCGGGTTACGGGCTGGCGGCCGGCGCCGGCGGTCCCGCCTGGCTCGTCGCGGGGCTCAGCGTGGCGGCGATCGGTGTCGGCGCCGCACTGGTCACGGCGGTCACCGCGGCGCTGACCGCCGTCGCCCCGGGCGAGGCGGGAACGCGCTCGGGGATCGTGAACACCTCCCACGAACTCGGCGGCACGCTCGGGGTCGCCGTCCTGTCCACCGTCGCCGCCGGCGGCGTGGCCGGCGAGGTCAGCGCGACCGGCGTCACCCTGGCCTTCGCGGTCGGCGCCGTCGCGGCCCTGGTCGCCGCCGCGCTGAGCGTATTCGTCATGCCCCCAGGCGTCGCGCCCGCCAGCGCGACACCACACGCCCACTGATGCCGCGCGTCGGGCCCGCACCGCACCACTCGAACAACCGATGAGGAGAACACCGATGGATGCCCACCACCCGGCGCAACGCGAAGCCGGAATGATGACTCCCCACGGCCCCGTTGACCGACGCGACGCCGAGGACGACACCCGGTATGTACGGATGATGGTGAAGCTCACCGCGATGATCGGGGGGCCGCTGTTCCTGCTCACCGTCATCCTGCACCCGGCGCGCGACGGCCACGACATCGCGGCACATGCCGAGTGGTACGCGTTCACCCATTCCATGGAGGCCATCAGCCTGCTGGTGCAGGCGATCTGCCTGGCCGGTGTCCTGGCTCTGGGCCTTCGCGGGTTCGGTCCGCGCGGGCTTCCGGCGCTGTACACGGCTCTGATCGGCACCATCCTCTGGTTCGGCCTCATCGTCTTCGACGGCGGCCACAATCCGGTGACCGCCAGGTACGCGCCCGATCTCGTGCACACCTCCAAGGACCTGGACATCGAGGGCGGCATCATCGTGGTGGCGGCGAACGTCCTCTTCCCGGTGGGATACGTGATGCTCGCCCTGCTGCTCAACCGGTACGGACGGCGGTGGGCCGGCCTACTGCTGGGATTCGGTGGCGTGGTGTACGCGATCGGCGGCACCGCGGCGCTGTTCGGCTTCGGACCGCATTCGATGGTCACGTCGGTCTTCGAGATCGCCGGCGCCGCACCCTACGCGTACGGATACGTGCTGCTCGGCCGCGCCTTCGGACGAGTCCGGAATCTGCCCGCCTGATGCCTGTCACGCCGTGCCACGGAATAGGGGACAAGGACGCGGGGACGATCATGGAGGCCCTCCTGGCGCCCGCGGGACGTACCGATCCTTTCCCGCTCTACGCGGAGGCGCACCGGATGGGACCGGTCTCGGCCATCGCCGACGGCCTGTTCCTGGTCTGCGGTTACGCGGCGGTCAACCAGGTGCTGCGCGATCCAGGGTTCGGGTTGCCCGACACGGCACCGCGCCGGCGGGAAGAGACCGATACCGCGGGTGATGACGCGTTGCGCTCGATGAGCCGGTCGATCCTGCGGGCCAATCCGCCCGACCATGAGCGTATGCGTTCCTTGATCTCCCAGGTGTTCACCCCCCGCCGGATCATCTCCATGCGACCGGCGATCGAGGACGCGGTGGACGATCTGCTCGACCGGCTCGGCGAGGCCGGAGCAGACGGTCGGCCGGCCGACTTCATGAACGAGTTCGCCTTCCCGCTGCCGGTCACGGTGATCTGTGAACTGCTCGGCGTCCCCCGAGCCGACCGGCACCGTTTTCGTCCGCTGGCCACCGATCTGACCGAGGCGTTGGAACTGTCGGGCACCACCGTGGCCCCGGGGCCGGCCGATGCCGCCGCACGTGAGCTGGGCGGGTACTTCACCCACCTGATCGATGAACGCCGCGCGGCGCCAGGCGACGACCTCGTCAGCGTCCTGGTCGCGGTCCGAGACGCGGATGACGGCCGTCTGTCCGATGAGGAACTGCTCGCCAACCTCATCCTGCTCCTCGTCGCAGGCTTCGAGACCACCACCAATCTCCTCGGCAACGGTCTGGCGATCCTGTTCGACCACCCCGGCGTCTCCGCGGCACTGCGCTCCGAGGAGATCGCGATATCCGCGTTCGTGGAGGAAGTACTGCGCTACGACTCCCCGGTGCAGGTGACCACCCGCCTGGCACGCGCCAGTGGGCTGGTCGTCGAAGGCATCCCCATTCCCGAAGGCAGCGACGTGATCCTCCTGATCGGTGCCGCCAACCGCGATCCCCACCGCTACCGCGATCCCGACCGCTTCGATCCCGCCCGCTCCGACATCAAACCCCTCAGTTTCGGCGCCGGCCCGCACATCTGCATCGGCAACAGCCTGGCCCGGCTTGAAGCATCCGTCGCCTTCCACCGGCTCCTGGCCCGCTTTCCGACACTGTCCGCGGCACCCGCCCCGGCACGCACCCGCCGCGACCGGCTCGTCCTCCGTGGCTACGAGACCCTCCCAGTGACCGGGCGGCGTCGACTCCCACATCAGAAAGGAGCGCGGGATGTCTGAACGCGCTGGAGAAGGAAGAATCACGACCGGCAGTCTCATCGCCGCACACGAGCTCGTCACCATAACGGGTGAGAGAATCGGCGTTCCCGACGCCGGACGGCTCGTTCACCTGCAGTTCCGGCGTTTCGCCGGCTGTCCCGTTTGCAACCTGCACATGCGGTCCATAGCGCAGCGGCACGACGAGATCGCCGCGGCGGAGATCAGCGAGATCGTGGTGTTCCACTCGACCGCCGAGGACCTCCTCGTTCACGCTGCCGAGCTGCCGTTCGCCGTCATCGCCGACCCGGACAAGCGGTTGTACGTCGAATTCGGCGTGGAGTCGGCGCCTCGGGCGCTGCTCGACCCGCGGGCCTGGATGCCGCTTGTTCGCGGATTCTCACACGACCTGTGGAAGATCATCCGCAGACGGCAGGCGGCCCCCTCCCTGAATCCGGAAGGGGGCAGTATCGGCCTTCCGGCTGATTTCCTCATCGCCGCCGACGGTCACGTTGTGGCATGCAAGTACGGCGAGCACGGCTATGACCAGTGGTCGGTCGACGAGCTGCTCGAACTCGCTCGTACGGAGAAAAGCCGGCCGAGATACCGGGAGAACGCGAGATGAGCACGGACTGGACCTTCGGTGGTCTGTGGCCGTACGAGCCGCGCTGGTTCGACACGGCCGATGGGCGTATGCACTACGTGGACGAGGGCCCGCGCGACGGGCGGCCGGTGGTGCTGTTGCACGGCAACCCGACCTGGGGCTTCCTCTACCGCGACTTCATCGGTCCGCTGGCCTCCGCCGGCCATCGCGTCATCGTGCCCGATCATCTCGGGTTCGGGCGCTCGGACAAGCCGTCCCGGCGCGAGAGTTACCGGATCGCCGAGCACGTACGCCGCATGGACGCTCTGCTGGAGTCGCTCGATCTGTGCCGGACCACCATCGTTCCTCACGACTGGGGCGGTCCCATCGGGCTGGCCTGGGCGGTCGCCCACCCGGACCGCGTACGCGGACTGTTCATCCTCAACACGGCGGCGCACGTCCCGAGGGAGAGATTCAAAGTGCCCGCCGCGCTCCATCTCTTCCGACTTCCCGGCATCGGTGCGGTGATGGTCAAGGGGTTGAACATGTTCCACCGGGCCTTCCTCTTCAGGGCCGGGGTGGTCGACCATTCGCGGCTGACGCCCGCGGTCAGAAGGGCCTATCTGGCACCCCATCCGACATGGTCCAGCCGGACCGGCGTGCTGGCTTTTCCGCGCGCCATTCCGATCACCCCGGCAGAGCAGCCGTGGGCGGCGTTCGCCGGAGAACTGGAGGCGGACCTGAAACGACACTTCCGGGACCGGCCCATACGGATCGTGTGGGCGATGCGCGATCCGTCCTTCGGCCCAGAGGTTCTCCAGTCGATGTGGCTGGACACCTTCCCGGACGCCGGCGTTCTGCGTCTTGAAAACGCCGGCCATTACCTTCAGGAGGACGCTCACGAACAGATCATCGGTGAACTGCTGGAATTCCTGAAAATGGATGCGTGAGGTGTCAATAGCGCGAAGTAACGCCCTATGAGCTGTCCGGATGGATGCCGTGGTGTCGTCAGGGTCAGTCGGCCCAGTTGAGCGAGTGGCTGAGGCCGAGTTCGATCTCGGCGGCGGCCTCCTGGACGACCGGGACCAGCGCCCGCATCTCCTCCACCGACTTGCGTCCGATGTGGGTGGACAGGTTGATCGCCGCGCGGGCCCGCCCCATCCGGTCCCGTACGGGCACGGCGACGGCGACGAGGCCCTCTTCGAGCTCCTGGTTGACCAGGGCGTACCCCTCCTCACGGACCTTGCGGAGCTCGGCGCGGAACTCCTTGTGGTCGGTGATGGTCCGGGGCGTGGAGGGCGTCAGCTCGTACGTGCTGAGGTAGTGCTCCAGCTCGGGCGCCGGCAGGTTGGCCAGCAGCACGCGGCCCATCGCGGTCGAGTGCGCGGGCCGGCGCGCCCCGACGTTCACCGAGATCGTCATCAGCGCCGGCCCGGGCACGCGCACGACGTAGACGACGTCGCCGCGGTCGAGGATCGACCCCTCGCTCGCCTCCGACGTCTGCGCGACCAGCTTCTCCAGGGTCGGCAGCGCGATGTCGGGGAAGGACAGCGCGGACAGATAGGAGTAGCCGAGCTCGAGGACCTGGGGCGTCAGCTCGTAGCGGTTGTTCCTCGTGTGGACGTAGCCCAGCTCGGACAGCGTCAGCAGGAAGCGGCGTACGGCGGCGCGGGTCAGGCCCGCCTCATGGGCGATCTCCGAGACGGTCATCGACGGCCGGTCGGCGTTGAACACGCGGATGATCGCCAGGCCGCGTTCGAGAGAGCGGACGAAGTCGCGCGAGCGTTCGTCCTCACCACCGTTGTCCAGGTCGTCGGACGGTGCGCCACGAACCACGAGATGACCTCCGGAGTGGGAAAGGGCCAGGCGGCGGACCACAGAGTGGTCATCTGATGTAGGAGGCACCGTTGATGTCCAATGTGGCCCCCGTGAGACTAGGGCATTCGCCGGTCGCGAGAAAAGCGACGAGAGAGGCGACCTCGCCGGCCTCGACGAGCCGTCCCATCGCCAGTCCGCCGGCGGTCGCGCGCCGGGCCGGCTCGTCCTTTCCGGCGACGGACATCCCGGTGTCGACGACTCCCGGCGCCACGATGTGCACCCGGAGGCCCTGCCGCGCGAAGTTGCGCGCGAACGTCTGGGCGAGGTTGCGGATCGCCGCCTTGGACGCCGCGTAGGAGGAGACGTCGAGTATGCGGGAGCCCTGTTCGGCGGCCCAGCTCGACAGCACGATGATGGTGCCGGACCCGCGCGCGACGAAGTGCCGGGCCGCCTCGCGCATCAGGGCGCCCGCGCCGATGACGTTCACCTGGAGGGCGTCCTGCCAGCCGGCGTCCCACAGCTCGTCCGGCCCGTCGAACGGGGTGTCGGGGATCACCGCCGCGTTGAGCACCACGACGTCGACGTCGTGGTGCCAGGCGAGCGCCGAGCGCCAGAGGCCGCGTGCGCCGGCCGGCGTGCCGAGATCGGCCTGGAGCAGCAGCTTGCGGTCGTCCGGCAGCGCGTCGACCGCCTGTTCGGCGCCGTCCCGCTGCGTGCGGTACTGCGCGATGACGTTGGCGTCGGCGGCGGCGAGCGCGCGTGCGGTCACCGCGCCGATGCCACGGGAGGCGCCGGTCAGCAGGACGGTGCGGCCGGCGAGCGCATTCTGGGCGAGGTACACGTGTCTCCTACTGGATTCCGCCGTCGACGTTGATCATCTGTCCGGTGACGCCCGACGACAGGTCGCTGGTGAGGAACGCGATCGTGTCGGCGACCTCCTCCGCCGTGGCGATCCTCCGGAGGGCGGTCGCCCGCGCGGCCTGGTCGAGCGCCTCGGCCACGTCCAGGCCGGTGGTCTCCCGGCGGCTCGCCATGCGGGATCGCAGGGCGTCGGTGGCGATCGGACCCGGTGCCACGGCGTTGACCCGTACCCCGTCCGGCCCGAGCGCGAGCGCCGCCGACCGCACGATGCCGAGCACCGCGTGCTTTCCGGCCGCGTACGAGGCGATGTTCGGGTCTCCCCGCCAGGCGTTCAGCGACGCCACCGCCGTGACGGTCGAGCCCGTGCCGAGCAGGGGAGCCGCATGCTTGATCGTGGCGGCGACGCCGCGCGCGTTGATCGCGAGCACCCGGTCGAAGTCCGCGAGGTCCAGGTCCGCGAGGCGTTGCCACGACGGGACGACGCCGGCCGCCGCGACGACCCCGTCGATCCCCTCCAGCAGCGCCGCCGACTCGGCCAGCGCCGCGCGCACCGAGTCCTCGTCGCGAACGTCGACCGCTGCCGCGTGCCAGCCCGGAGGCAGGTCGGACGGCGGCGCGGACGGCAGGTCGAGCACCGTGCCGCGCGCGCCCATCGCGGCGAAGCGCCGGACGACGACGGCGCCGATGCCGTTGGCGCCTCCGGTGACGACCACCCGGCGGCCCGTGAGCAGCGCCGCGGCGGTCATCGGGCGCCCGCCGCGTCGCGCAGGAGGTCGTGGTCCGCTCGCGCGTCGCCGTCCACCGGGTCGACGTCGACGATGATCTCGTCGACCCCGGCCCGGCCGAGGTCGGCGATCCGGCGGGCGACCTCCGCTGAGCGGCCGGTGGAGGCGACGAGCCGCAGCGCGACGTACAGCGACGACGGGTCGCGCCCCGCGCCGGCGGCGGTGGTGCGGATGGTCGCGATCTCACTCGCGAGCCGATCCGGGTCCAGTTCGGGTACCGCCTGCTGGGCGAGCCAGCCGTCGCCCAGGCGTGCCGCGCGCCGCAGCGCGGCCGGAGAGTGGCCCCCGACGTAGAGCGGAACGGCGTGGGCGGGCGTGGGCAGCACGATCGTGCCCGGCGGAAGGTCGTAGTGAGGGGTCGAGCGGCCGGCCGGGCGGCCCGTCCAGCACTCGCGCAGCAGCGTGATCCACTCCTCCATCCGCGCGCCGCGCCCGTCGAACGGCATGCCCAGTGCGGCGAACTCCTCGCGCATCCAGCCCGCGCCGACGCCGAGTGCGACCCGGCCGCCGGACAGCGCGTCGACGCTCGCAACCTGCTTGGCGAGCAGCACCGGGTTGCGCTGCGGGAGGACCAGCGCGGCGGTGCCGAGCCGGACCCGTTCGGTCACCGCGGCCGCGGCGGCCAGCGCGACGAGCGCCTCCACGTACGGGGTGTCCGTCGGCCAGGTCGCCCTGCCGTCGGCGGCGAACGGGTACCGCGACTCGATGACCTCGGGCTGCACGACGTGGTCGCTGACCCAGAGGGAGTCGAACCCGGCCCGTTCCAGCTCTCGCGCGCGCTCGGCCACCGAGGCCGCCGGCACCGCGGTGCCCGTGTGGGGAAGCTTGACGCCGATCCGCATGGTCACTGACCACGACCTTTCTCTCCGCGCCCGTGTCCGGCGCGGGGACGGCGGCGTCCTCGCGTGGTGTGCGTGAGCTGCGCCGATGTCGCCGCCGATGCGATGCCGGGCGGCCTGATGGCCCGTGATGCTAGTTACGGGGCGTGATGTGCGTCAAGCGCGCAAATGTTCGCTATGAATACCGCTGTGCGTCTTGCGTGCAATCAAACGATCTGCGAACATCGCCGGACATGTAGGGCCAGACGGTGCTGTAGCGACGTTTGCGCTGGTCCGACCGCCAGGAGGTAGCGGAAACAGTATGGTCACCACCCTTCGCAGACATGGGACGCTGGTCGGTCTGGACCACATCGGCATCGGTGTGTCGGACATGACGGCGTCGCTGGAGTTCTACGCAGAGCTGGGATTCACCGACGTCGCGTTCGACTACACGGGCCCGCTGCCGGGCCTGAGCGCGGTCACCGGGTACGACGAGACCGAGGCGCGGGTGGTCTTCCTCCGCACCGGCAACCCCACGGTCCTCGGCCGGGCGTCGATCAAGCTCGTGCAGATCACGAACCGGACGCAGCCGCCCGCCCCGGAGGGACAGGCGTGGGGCGAACCCGGCATCTGCGAGGTGTGCGTCCACGTCCACGGGCAGGAGGCGTTCTACCGCGACCTGGTGTCACGAGGGCACACCGGCCTGATGGAGCCGAACGAGTCCGACCTGCCGCCCTACGAGACCCACTGCGGCCTGTCCTACGTCGCCGACCCGGACGGCGCCAAGATCGAGCTGATCGAGTGGTCGACGCTCGAGGCCGGGTGGCCGGTCGAGCCCGGCCCGCAGGGCGTCAACCACGTGGCGTTCGGCGTGGCCGACATCGAGCGCACGCGGGACTTCTACCGCCGGCTCGGGTTCACCGGGCAGTTGTTCGAGTCCGACGGCTACTTCGAGCCGATGCACCCGTGGTTCCACCCGCGCACGCCGCCGCGGCAGCGGATGATGCTGCTGACCAGCCCGTTCGGCGGAGCGCTCGAACCCGTCCAGCACTTCCCCCCGTCGCCGGACATGCGCGGCGAGTGGGGACACCTGGGCACCTTCGAGTTCGCGGTGGGCGCGCGGTGCATCGACACCGCCATCCGGCACCTCGCGGACGGCGACATCGCGCTCGTCGGAGACCCGGTCACCATCGACCTGGGCGACGGGGCGACCTGGCGCTACGCCTACTTCCGGGATCCCGACGACCTGTACGTCTGCGTCACGGAGGTCCGGGCGTGACCGGCGGGCGGCGCACGCGCGGAGAGCGAGCCGGCCGATGAGCGCCACCGACCGGACCGCGCCGATCGTCGAGCTGCGCGGCATCCGCAAGTCGTTCGGCGAGCTCGAGGTGCTGCGCGGCATCGACCTGGAGATCTTCGCCGGCGAGCACGTCGTGATCTTCGGCCCGTCCGGGTCCGGCAAGTCCACCGTGCTGCGCAGCATCAACCTGCTCGAACCGCCCACCTCCGGATCGCTGAAGGTCGCGGGCGTCGAGTACGGACCGGGCGTGCCCGGCGAGAAGGCCGGACGCCGCGGCAAGCCGTTGGAGCTACGCCGCACCGTCGGCATGGTCTTCCAGCAGTTCAACCTCTTCCCGCACCTCACCGCGCTGGACAACGTGGCGCTGCCGCTGCGGTCGGTCCGCGGGGTACGCCGGGCCGACGCGCAGGTGCGCTCGGCGGAGGCCCTGCGCCGGGTCGGGCTGCTCCAGCGCGCCGCCCACTATCCGCAGCAGTTGTCCGGCGGCCAGCAGCAACGCGTCGCGATCGCCCGCGCCCTCGCCCTCGACCCGAAGGTGATGCTCTTCGACGAGCCGACCTCGGCGCTGGACCCGGAGCTCGTGGGCGAGGTGCTCAAGACGATGCGGGAGGTGGCCGAGACCGGGATGACGATGGTCGTGGTCACCCACGAGCTCAGCTTCGCCAGAGAGATCGGGGACCTGAACGTGTTCATGGAGGACGGCGTCGTCGTCGACAGCGGCCCGCGCGGCTTCTTCGAGGAGACCACCAGCCCCCGGGCCCGTGAGTTCATCATGGCGGTGCGCTGATGTACGACTGGGGACTCATCTGGCAGCACCACGGCATCTTGGTGAACGGCCTCCTGGTCGCGTTCAAGGTGTCACTGTTCGCGCTGGTCATATCCGTCGTCGGCGGCCTCGCGCTCGCCATGATGCGGATGTCGCGGCCGCCCGTCTCCTGGATCGCGGTCGCCTACATCAACATCTTCCGCGGCGTGCCGGCGCTGGTCAGCGTGATCTGGGTGTACTTCGGCGTCTCGCTGCTGCTCGGCGTCGACTTCAGCGTCTTCGAGGCGGGCGTCATCGCCCTGTCGCTGCTGTACAGCGCGTTCATGGCCGAGATCTTCCGGTCGGCGCTCAGCGCCATCCCGAACGGTCACCGTGAGGCGGGACACGCCCTGGGCATGCGCCCGATCCGCGTGTTCTTCTCGGTCATCCTGCCCCAGGCCGTCAAGATCGCGCTGCCGAACATCGGCAGCATGTTCATCGGCATGCTGAAGGACACCTCGACCTTCACCGTCATCGGCCTGCTCGAGGTCGTCCGGGTCACCCAGAACCTCGTCTCCCAGACGTTCCAGCCGTTCGTGCTCTACACGGCGGCCGCGGCGATCTACGTCATCGCGGCGTTCCTCATCGACCTGGTGTTCCGCCTCATCGAAGGCGCGTACGCCAGCCCGCCGCGCGGCGCCGTCTCCCGGCTGCTGCGGTCCCGGCGGCAGCGGCGCATCCAGAGCCTCATGGCCGAACTCGGTTCGTGAGCCCGGCATCCGCCGGACCCTTCCATCCCTCTCGCCATCGAGCACTGAGCAACTCAGCACTGAGCACTGAAAGAGGAAACCCATGGTCAGAAGCATGAAGCCGTGGTCGGTGGCGAGGCGTGGCGCGATCGCGTGCGTCGCCGTCGTGTCGGCCCTCTCCCTGGCGGCGTGCGGCAAGTCCGGCGGTGACGGAGGCAGCGGCCTCAACCAGTCCGGCACGCTCACGGTCGGCATGAACCTGCAGTTCAAGCCGGAGATGTACCTCGACTCTGCGAACAAGCCGGCCGGCTACGACGTCGACCTGCTCAACAAGCTCGCCAAGGAGCTGAACGTCAAGCTCGTCATCAAGAACCTGGACTTCAACGGCCTCATCCCCGGCCTGCAGAGCAAGAAGTTCGACCTCGTCTCGGTCGGCCTGACCGCGACCGACGCGCGCAAGAAGGTCATCGACTTCACCCGGCCGTACGTGCCCTACACCAGTGTGCTCGCGGTCCGGCAGAACGACGACTCGCCCGCGCAGATCGCCACCTACAACGCCTCCGGCAAGATCATCACGGCGCTCCAGGGCTCCACGGGCGAGCAGCTCGCCAAGAAGTCCTTCCCCAGCGCCAAACTGCAGACCTACAACGACCAGAACTCCGCCCTGCTCCAGGTCGCGACGGGACGCGCGAACGGCAGCGTCCTGGAGGACTACATCCTCGCCCAGTACCAGAAGAGCAACCCGAACCAGCTGAAGAAGGCGGCCCTGCCCAAGCCGCTCGACCTGTCGTACGGGGCGTGGGCCGTGCAGAAGGGCAACTCGACACTGGCGGGGAAGCTGAACGCCTTCCTGTGCAAGGCGCAGAACGACGGGTCGCTCGCCGGGCTGTACAAGAAGGACTTCGGGGTGACGGACGCTCCGGCCATGCCGGCGGGCTGCTGAACGATGCCGGTGAGCGATCAGAGCATCGACCTCCTCGTCGTCGGCGGCGGACCGGCGGGCATCTCGGCCGCCCGGTCCGCCGCCGAGGCGGGCCTGAACGTTCTGCTCGCCGACGAGCGCCCGACGCTCGGCGGTCAGATCTACAAGCAGCCCGGCCCGGGTTTCACGGTCACCGACCCGGCCGCGATGGACCGCCAGTTCCGCCAGGGCAGGGCGCTCATCGACTCCCTCGACGGCACCGGCGTCGAGGTGCTCCTGCGCACGAGCGTCGTCGCCGTCGAGGATCGGCGGGTCGTACTGGTCACGGAGGGATCCGCGGCGCGGACCGTGACGGCGCGGCGGATGGTGCTCGCACCCGGGGCGCACGACCGGCCGGTCGCCTTCCCCGGGTGGACGCTGCCCGGTGTGATCACCGCGGGCGGGCTGCAGACGCTGGCCAAGACCCAGCGCGTCCTGCCGGGGGAGCGGATCCTGTTCGCCGGCTCCGGCCCGGTCGCGCTGGCCTTCCCGGCGCAGCTCGCCCACTACGGCGCGCACATCGTGACCGCGCTGGAGGCCGGACCGGCGCCTCGGGCCGGGGATCTGATGAGGCTCGCCCGCGCGGCGCGCGGCAACGGCGCGCTCCTGCGCGACGCCGCCCGCTACCGCGGCATGCTGCTCCGGCACCGGATCCCCCTGCGCTACCGGCGGATCGTGGTGCGGGCCGAGGGCGACGGCCGGGTCGAGCGGGTCGTGCACGCGGCCGTCGACCCGGACTGGCGCGTGCTGCCCGGCACCGAGGAGACCGTCCGGGCCGACGTGCTGTGCGTCGGCTACGGGTTCGTGGCCTCGCTGGAGCTCATGCGCCTGGTGGGCTGCGAGTTCGACCATCGGGAGGACCTGGGCGGCCACGTCGTGCACCGCGACGAGTGGCTCCGTACGACCGTCGACGGCGTCTACGCCGCGGGTGACGGCGCCGGAGTCGAGGGGTCCTTCGTCGCCATCGACGAGGGTCGCGTCGCCGGGCTCGCCGCGGCGATGGACGCGGGCGCGCTGAGCGCGGCCGACGCCGCCGCGGCGGCCGCGCCCGCGCGCCGCCGTCTCGACCGGCGCCGCGCGCTGAGCGCCGCCACCGCACGGCTGTACCGCGTCGGACCCGGCGTCTACGAGCTGAGCGACGACGACACGGTGATCTGCCGGTGCGAGGCGGTCCGCCGGCGGGACCTGGCGCCGGCGATCGCGTCCACCGACGACATCAACCTGGTGAAGGGCTACACCCGTGCCGGGATGGGGCCGTGCCAGGGACGGATCTGCCAGCGGCAGGTCGCCGGCCTCATCGCCCGGCACCACGGCCGTCCCATCGAGGAGGTCGCGCTGGCCACGCCCCGCATGCCGGTACGGCCGGTGCCGATCGGCGCGCTGGCCGACCACACGATCCAGGGCCCGACGCTGTTCCTCGCCGAGGACGCGGCGGCCGATGACGGGACGAAGCCGTGACCGCCGGACCGCTGGAGTCCCGGCACTGGGTGCCGGCCGGGCACAGCCACGCGCCGCTGCCGTCGAGCACCGACGTGCTCGTCATCGGCGGCGGCATCGCGGGCACCGCGATGGCGTACTACCTCGCCCGGAGCGGGGTCGAGGTCACGCTCGTCGAACGCGGCGAGCTCAACCGGGAGGCGTCCGGCACCAACGCCGGCAGCTTCCACCTCCAGCTCGCCATCCACCAGCTCTCCGGCCAGGGCGCCGAGGCGGACCGCGAGCGGCTGCTGGACGAGGCGCGGCTCAGCCTGGAGGCGTACTCGGTCTGGAAGGAGCTCGGCGACGAGCTCGACGGCTCTCTCGACCTGCACGAGACCGGCGGCTGGATGGTCGCCGAGACCCCCGAACAGGTGCGGACACTGCGGGACAAGTACGAGCTGGAGCGTCTGGCCGGCATCGAGACCGAGGTCGTCACGGGCGCGGAGCTGCGGCGGCGCGCGCCGTACCTGGCCGAGACCGTCATCGGTGCGACGTACTGCCCGATCGAGGGCCACGCGAACCCGCTGGTCGTCGCGCCGCTGTACGCGCTGCGCGCCGTGGAGCACGGCGCGCTCATCCGCACCGGCACCGAGGTGCGGCGCATCGACGTGAACGGCGACAGCGGCGCGCGGCGTTTCACCGTGCACACCGACGCCGGGCGGATCGACGCGCACCGCGTCGTCGACTGCGCGGGCGCCTGGTGCGGCGAAGTGGCCGCGATGGTCGGCCTGCGGCTCCCCGTACGCAACGAGGGCCTGCACGTGAACGTCACCGAGCCGCGGCCGCGCCTGCTGACGCCCATGGTCCAGCACATCGGGCGGCGGCTCACGCTCAAGCAGACCGACCAGAACACCTTCATCATCGGCGGGGGATGGCCGACGCCGGACGCCCCGCGTCCCCGGCGTTATCCGACGAGCTGGCACAGCGCGGCCGGCAGCACGGCGGTGGCGGTGTCGGTCCTGCCGGCGCTCGCGGACATACGGGTGGTGCGCACCTGGTCCGGAGTGATCGTGTTCACGAACGACTTCTCGCCCGTCGTCGGGGAGTCCGCGCTCGTGCCCGGCTTCCACGCCTGCGTGTCGTCGACCGGGTTCACCTTCAGCCCGTACTTCGCCCGCCGCCTGGCCGAGCAGATGACCTCGCCGGTGGTCTCGCCCTTTCCCGAGCGGTACTCGCTCGACCGGGCGACCACCGGCACTCTTCGAAGGGAGAATCGATGAATCGCGACGACGTCGACTGGCAGGGGTACTACCCGGCCTTCGTCACGCCGTTCACCGAGGCGGGGGACCTCGACCTGGACACGCTGCGCGCGCTCGTGGACCACTACGTCGCCGAGGGCATGCACGGCATCGTGGTCAACGGCACGTGCGGCGAATGGTTCTCCCAGACGCCCGAGGAGCGCCGGGCGGTCGCCGAGACCGCCGTCGAGCAGGCCGCCGGGCGGCTGCGCGTGCTCGTCGGCAGCACCGCCTACACGGCCAGGGAGACCGCCGAGTACGCGCGCCACGCGCTCGCGGCCGGCGCCGACGGCGTGCTGGCGTCGCCTCCGCCGTACGCCAAGCTCTTCCCGGACGAGGTGATCGCGTTCTACCGCGACCTCGACGCGGCGGTGGACGGCCCGATCGTCGTCTACAACTGGCCGCACGGCAGTGGCGTCGACATCGGCACGGAGCTGGCGGACAAGCTCGCCGACATCGACCAGATCGTGGCCATCAAGGACAGCACGCCCGACGCCGACCAGTTCTTCGCGACCTCGCGGCGCGTACGGGACCGGGTGCGCGTCTTCGGCCCGTACATGAGCGTCCGTGGCCTGGAGGTGCTGCGCACCGAGGGCGGCGACGGCACCGTCGGCGGCGGCTCGCTGTTCGGGCGGCCCGACCCCGCGTTCTGGGAGTCGTACTGGCGCGGTGAGTACGAGGGGCCGCGGGAGCACGCGGTGGCGAGTGACCGGCTCTTCCCGAAGCTGTGGCTGCCGGGCGGCTGGGCGGGCAAGTACGGCGCCTACCAGAGCCAGCTCAAGGCGCTGATGACGATGCTCGGCCAGCCCGCCGGGCACGTGCGCCGGCCACGCCTGCCCATCACCGACGCCGGCAGCCTGCGCACCATGCGCGCCGTGCTGGTGGAGGAGGGGCTGCTGGCGGAGGCGGCCGAGCAGTGACGATCGAACGGCCCCGGCTGCCCGCCGGGCACGGGCTGGAGCGCGGGCCGGCGGTGACCGTGACGGTCGACGGCCGGCCCGTGACCGCCTACCTGGGGGAGAGCGTCGCCGCGGCGCTGATGGCCGCGGGCGGCCTGGACACCCGGACGACCCGCGGGGGCGAGCGCCGCGGCCTGTTCTGCGGCATGGGCGTGTGCTTCGACTGCCTGGTGATCGTCGACGGTGTGCCGGGGACCCGCGCCTGCGTGACCTGGGTGCGCGAGGGGATGGACATCGCCCGGCAGGACGGTCCGGGCGATCGCCGTGAGACCGGCGACGGCCCGGACCGTGCCTGAGAGACCGGACGGCTCAGCCGACGCCGTCCACGCAGAGGTACTTCAGCTCGGTGAACTCGTCGATGCCGTGCCGCGAGCCCTCGCGGCCGAGCCCGGACTCCTTGACGCCGCCGAACGGCGCCCCCTCGTAGGAGATCAGGCCGGTGTTGACGCCGACGACGCCGAACTCCAGCGCCTCGCCCACCCGCCACGTCCGGCCCAGGTCGGTGGTGAAGAAGTACGCGGCGAGGCCGAACGGCGTGTCGTTGGCGATCGCGATCGCCTCGTCCTCGGTGTCGAACGCGATGACGGGGGCGACCGGGCCGAAGGTCTCCTCCCGGGAGATCAGCATGTCCGGCCGTACCCCGGTGAGCAGCGTGGGCTGGAAGAACGTGCGGCCGAGCTCGTGCCGTCCGCCGCCGGCCAGGACGGTGGCGCCGGCGCCCACCGCGTCGCCGATGTGCCGCTCGACCTTCGCGACCGCGGCCGGCGAGATCAGCGGCCCCTGCTCGGATCCCTCCTCGAAGCCGTTGCCGACCTTCAGCGCCTCGACCGCGACGCGGAGCCGCTCGACGAACGCGTCGTGCACGCCGGACTGCACGAGGATCCGGTTCGCGCACACGCAGGTCTGCCCGGCGTTGCGGAACTTCGAGGCCATCGCACCGGCGACCGCGGCGTCCAGGTCGGCGTCGTCGAACACGATCAGCGGCGCGTTGCCGCCGAGTTCGAGCGCGACCTTCTTGACGGTGCGCGCGCTCTGCGCCATGAGCAGCTTGCCGACCTCGGTGGAGCCGGTGAAGCTGAGCGCCCGCACCGCCGGGTGCGAGGTGAGGATCTCCCCGATCATCGCCGGCTCGCCCGACACGACGCCGAGCACACCGGCCGGGATGCCCGCCCGGACGCCCAGCTCGGCGAGGGCGGTGGCCGACAGCGGCGTCTCTTCGGCGGGCTTGATGATCATCGGGCAGCCGGCCGCGAGCGCGGGCCCGGCCTTGCGCAGGATCATCGCCGACGGGAAGTTCCACGGCGTGATGGAGGCGCTCACGCCGACCGGCTGACGCACCGCGAGGAGCCGGCGGCCGGCCGCGTTGGTCGGGATGACGTCGCCGTAGGTGCGCTTGGCCTCCTCGGCGTACCACTCGACGAAGCCGGCGCCGTACAGGATCTCGCCGCGGGCCTCGGCGAGCGGCTTGCCCTGCTCGGCGGTGAGGATCGTCGCCAGGTCGTCGGCGTTCGCGACGATCAGCTCGTACCACCGGCGCAGGATCCGGGCGCGCTCGGGCGCGGTGACGCGCGCCCATCCGGGAGCGGCGGCCTTCGCCGCCTCGACCGCGCGGACCACGTCCGCCTCAGTGGCGGAGGCCATGCGGGCGACGACCGCGCCGGTCGCGGGGTCGAGGACGTCGGCGCGCTCACCGGCCGAGCCGGGCGTCCACTCGCCGTCGATGAAGAGGTCCTCGCGCAACAGGCCGGGATCGCGCAGACGAGTGCGGTCAAAGGTCGAGTTCACGGCGTTCGTCCTCCAAATCCGAAGCCCCGGCATGTCCCGCGAAACAGCAGCTTGTTCGCGGTTTGGCCGGATTGCGGGCAAGTGTACGCTTTGCGGCCATTCCTTGCTACATTGACCGCGCGGTCGCCGGCCCGGCGCCCGACCCGTCTCCTCTCCGACACCGACTCACACGAATGCGGGTGCCCATGACGATCGAGGACATCGACAAAGAGTTCTTCTTCCACCCGTTCACCCAGCTGCGTGAACACCAGCAGCACGGCCCGCTGACCATGGTCGAGGGGCACGGGTCGACGCTGACCGACACGCGTGGCCGGACCTACCTCGACGCGATGGCCGGCCTGTGGTGCGTCAACATCGGCTACGGCAACACCGAGATGGCCGAGACGCTGCGGGCCCAGACCGAGCGGCTGCCCTACTACCACACGTTCGCGTCGATGGGGAACGAACCGGTCGCGCGGCTCGCCCAGCGGCTCATCGCGATGGCGCCGGGGGAGATGTCGAAGGTCTTCTTCGGCAACAGCGGCTCCGACGCCAACGACACCCAGGTCAAGCTCGTCTGGTACTACAACAACGTCCTCGGCCGGCCGGAGAAGAAGAAGATCATCTCGCGGCGCCGCGGCTACCACGGCGTGACGGTGATGTCCGGCAGCCTGTGCGGCCTGCCCGGCATGCACGCCGGGTTCGACCTGCCGCTGCCGATGGTGCACTTCGTCCGTGCCCCGCACCGGCTGTGGGAGCAGCAGGAGGGCCAGAGCGAGGAGGAGTTCGTCCGTGACCTCGCCGACGAGCTGGAACGCCTGATCCTCGCCGAGGGACCCGAGACGGTCGCGGCGTTCATCGCCGAGCCCGTCCAGGCCGCCGGCGGCGTCATCGTCCCGCCCGCGTCGTACTTCCCGGCGATCCAGGAGGTGCTGAGCCGGTACGACGTGCTGCTGATCGCCGACGAGGTGGTGTGCGGGTTCGGCCGTACCGGCGACACCTTCGGCTCGGAGGTCTTCGGGATCCGGCCGGACCTCATCACGGTCGCCAAGGGGATCACCTCGGCGTACGTGCCGCTGTCGGCGTGCATCGTCTCCGCGCCCGTGTGGGACGTGATCGCCAGTGGCGCGGACAAGTACGGCGTCTTCAGCCACGGCTACACCTACTCGGCGCACCCGCTCGCCGCCGCGGCGGCCATGACCAACCTCGACATCATCGAGCGGGACGGGCTCATGCGGCAGGCCAAGGCGCGCGGCGACCACCTCGCCGAACGCCTGCGCGCCGAGTTCGCCGACCACCCGCTGGTGGGCGAGGTCCGCGGCTACGGGCTGCTCGGCGCGGTCGAGTTCGTCAAGTCCAAGGCTCCGCTCACGGCGTTCGACCCGGCGCTGAAGATGTCGGCCGCGGTCGTCCAGCGCGCCCGCGAGCTCGGCGTCATCAGCCGCGCCCTGCCGGCCTCGGACTCGATCGCCTTCTCGCCGCCGTTCGTGGTCACCGAGGACGAGATCGACGCGATGGCCGCGCTGGCCCGGCAGGCCCTGGACGACGTCGCACGCGACCTCCGCCTGCTGCCATGACCGAGCGAAGCGAGGGAATCGGAAGGCGCGTCCCAGTGGTCACTCCCTCCGACGTAGGAGGGCTCATGACCGAGCGGAGCGAGGGAATCGGAAGGCGCGTCCCAGTGGTCACTCCCTCCGACGTAGGAGGACTCATGACCGAGCGGAGCGAGGAGACGGCGTTCGCTCTCGCCGCCATGGCGCGGGAGGGCGCGTGACGCCACGGCTCGGTCTCGTCGTCAACCCGATCGCCGGCATGGGCGGCCGGGTGGGCTTGCACGGTACCGACGGGCCGGCGCTGGAGGCGGCGATACGCCGGGGCGCGGTCGCCGTCGCACCGCACCGCGCGCGCCGCGCGCTGGAGCGCCTGCGCGCTCTGGCGCCGGACGTCCCGGTCCTCGCCGCCGAGGGCCCGCTGGGCGGTGACCACGTGACCGGGGGAGTCGCCGAGATCCTGCCGCGGACGCGAACCGGCCCGACCACGGCGGAGGACACCCGCGAGGCCGTACGGCGGATGGCGGACGCCGGCGTCGCGCTGGTGCTGTTCGCCGGCGGGGACGGCACGGCGCGCGACGTCGTCGAGGCGGCCGGGACCTCGGTGCCGGTGCTCGGCGTGCCGTCCGGGGTCAAGATGCACTCCGGGGTGTTCGCGACCGGACCGGAGGCGGCCGGGGAGACCGCGGCCCGGTTCCTCGCCCGGCCCGGCGCCTGCCGCGACGCCGAGGTGGTCGACCTGGCCGGCGACGGGCCGCGCGTGTTCGGCGTCGCGCGCGTGCCGGACGCGGGGAGCGCGTTGCAGCGGGCCAAGGCGTTCACCGCGCGCTCCGGCGACGCCGACCTCGCCGCGCTCGGCCGCGAGGTGGCCGGGGAGATGCGCGACGACCGGCTCTACCTGCTCGGACCGGGCACCACCGTCGCGCACGTGAACGCCGCGCTCGGCCTGCCCGCGTCGCTGCTCGGCGTCGACGCCGTCCTCGGCGGGCGACTGGTCACCGAGGACGCGAGCGAGACCGAACTGCTGGCGCTGCTCGCCGAGCACCCGGCGGCGACGCTGGTGCTCGGCGTCGTGGGCGGCCAGGGCTTCCTGCTCGGCCGGGGAAACCAGCAGCTCAGCGCCACCGTGCTCGACGCGGTCGGCGCCGGCCACATCGAGATACTCGCCGACCGCGGCAAGGTCGCCGCGCTCGACCCGCCGGTGCTGCGGATCGACGTCGGCGACGAGCACGCGACCGCCCCGATCACGGGCTACCGCAAGGTACGCACCGGGCGCGGCCGGAGCACCGTCCTGCGGATCGTCGCCGAGGGCCTGTCTCGAAGTCCCGGTCCGTAGCAGTAGGACGCGGGGCTTTGAGACAGGCCCTAGCGGCGAACAACGTGCACAGAAAGGAGTGGGCGTGGCACATCCGTACATGCCGAACTCGACGCCGGACGCCAGGGCCGCGATGATGCGGGCGGCCGGCGTCACCGACGTCGACGAGCTGTTCGAGCAGATCCCGGCCGACCATCTCGCGGCCGAGCCGATCGCCCTCGGCGACGGCGTCCGCGCGGAGGCGAGCGTGCGCCGGCACGTACGGCGGCTGCTCGACCGCAACGACAGTTGCGCGGAGAACCTGAACTTCCTCGGCGCGGGCTGCTGGCAGCACTACGTGCCGGCCGTCTGCGACGAGATCGCCTCGCGCAGCGAGTTCCTGACCCCCGTCTGGGGCACGCCGTCCTCCGACCACGGCCGCAATCAGGCCTGGTTCGAGTACGCCTCGCAGCTCGGTGAGCTGGTCGGCATGGACTTCGTCGGCCTGCCGGTCTACAGCTGGGGCGCCGCGGCCGGGCACGCGATCCGGATGGCGGCGCGGATGACCGGCCGCCGTGAGGTGGTCGTGCCGGCCACACTCGACCCGGAGCGTCTCGCCGTGATCCGCACCTACTGCGGGGGCGAGGGCGGCGAGGCGATCGCCGTGGTCGTCGCCCGGCACGACCCGGACACCGGACGGCTGGACCTGGCCGACCTGGAGGCCAAGGTCGGCGACGCGACCGCGGCGGTGTACCTCGAGACGCCCAACCACCTCGGCGTGGTCGAGGCCGACGCCGCCGCCGTGGCCCGGCTCGCGCGCGGGCACGGCGCGGAGACGATCGTCGGCGTCGACCCGATCTCCCTCGGCGTGCTCAAGCCGCCGTCGGAGTACGGCGCCGACATCACGGTCGGCACCACCCAGCCGCTCGGCGTCCACATGAACGCCGGAGGCGGTGTCGGGGGCTTCATCGCCACCCGGGACGAGGAGCGGTACGCGCGGGAGTACCCGACGTTGCAGGTCAGCCTCGCGGACACGAGGGTCCCGGGCGAGCGCGCGTTCGGCATGACGCTGTTCCACCAGACCTCCTACGGATCGCGCGAGGAGGGCAACGACTGGACCGGGAACTCGGTCTACCTCTGGACGGTCGTCAACGCGGTCTACATGGCCCTGATGGGACCGCGGGGATTCGCCGACATCGGCGCGACCATCGCGGCGAACAGCGCGTACGCCGCCCGGCGCATCGGCACGGTCCCCGGGGTGAGCGTGCGGTGGCCGTCCGGGTTCTTCAAGGAGTTCGTCGTGGACTTCACCGCCACGGGCCGGACCGTGGCGCAGGTCAACGCGGCACTGCGCGCCCGGGGGATCTTCGGCGGCAAGGACCTGTCCGCCGACTTCCCCGAGCTGGGCCAGGCGGCTCTGTACTGCGTCACCGAGATCCACACGGCCGATGACATCACCGCGCTGGTCAGCGCCCTTCACGAGGTGGTCGCCGCATGAACAGCTTCCCCCGCCGCTACCACGCCGCCGTCTGGGACGAACCTCTGATCATGGAGCAGGGCGCACCCGGCCGCCGCGGCACCGTGCCGCCCGGCCCGATCGAGGCCGCCGGGGACCTGCTGCCGGAGGGCATGCGGCGTACGACGCCGCCTGCGCTGCCGGAGGTCGCCGAGCCCGACGTGCTGCGTCACTACCTGCGGCTGTCACAGCAGACCATGGGCATGATCGGCATCAGCCTGTTCGGCACGTGCACGATGAAGTACAACCCCCGCGTGGGCGAGCTGCTCGCGGCACGCGACCAGCTCGCCGAGATCCACCCGCACCAGGACGACGCCGCGATTCAGGGGCTGCTCGAGATCGTGCACGAGTTCGACCTGATGCTGCGCGAGCTGTCGGGGATGGGACGGTTCATCTTCCAGGCCGGCGGGGGCGCCGCGGCCGCCTACGTCCACGCCTGCGTCACCCGCGCGTACCACGAGTCGCGCGGTGAGCTCGCGCAGCGGCGCGACGTGATCACCACCGCCCAGGCCCACCCGTGCAACCCGGCCACCGCGGCGGCCGCCGGATTCAACGTGATCACGCTGCCGGTGGAGCGGGACGGCTACCCGTCCCTGGACGCGCTGCGCGCCGTCGTCGGCGACGGCACCGCCTCGCTGATGATCAACAATCCGGACGACATGGGCATCTACAACCCGCACATCAAGGAGTGGGTGGACCTCGTGCACGAGGCCGGCGGCCTGTGCTTCTACGACCACGCCAACTTCAACGGGGTGATGGGCCGCATCCGGGCGGCGGAGCTGGGCTTCGACGCGTGCATGTTCATGCTGCACAAGACCTTCGGCGCGCCGAAGGGCGGCGGCGGCCCGGCCGTCGGTGCGTACGGCTGCACGCCCGAGCTCGAACCCTTCCTGCCGGGCCCGCTCGTGGTCCGCACGGACTCCGGGTACGAGCGGCGGGAGAACGAGGCGGGCGTGGGCCGGGTCCGCGAGTTCCTGGGGAACCTGCCGCAGGTCGTGAAGGCCTATTCGTGGACGCTGGCGATGGGCGCCGACGGCATCCGCGAGGCGGCCGACATCTCGGTGCTGGCCAACAACTACATGGAGACGCGACTGCTCGCCATCCCCGGCGTCACCAAGTCGTTCGACCACCTCACCGCCCGGCGGCTGGAGATGACGCGCTACAGCCTCGGCGAGTACACGGAGGAGACCGGCGTGACCGCCGTGGACGTCCAGAACCGGATGACCGACTACGGCGTGGACGCGTTCTGGCTCAGCCACGAGCCCTGGATCGTGCCGGAGCCGTTCACCCCCGAGGCCGGTGAGGGGTGGTCGAAGGAGGACATCGACTACTGGATCGACGTGCTGGCCCACGTGATGGAGGAGGGACGCACCGACCCGGAGCTGGTCAGGTCCGCGCCGCACAACCAGGTCGTGGCCCAGATCGACACCGCCTCCCTCGACGACCCGGCCCGTTGGGCGACGACGTGGCGCGCGTACCGGCGCAAGAACGAGCGCGAGAACGAGCGACAGAACGAGCGAGAGGTCACGGCGTGAGCGACGTGTCATCACCGGCCGTCACGGTCGTCGGCGCGGGCAGCATCGGGGTGGCGTGGGCGATCGTGTTCGCCCGCGCCGGCCATCGCGTCGCCCTGTACGACCTCGACCCCGGCCGGGTCGCGGCGGCGCGGCCGGAGGTGGAGCGCCGGCTGGCCGAGCTCGCCGGGTTCGGTCTCGCCGACGAGGCGGCGCTCGACCTCGTCACGGCGACGGCCGACCTCGGCGAGGCGCTGGCGGCCACCGCGTACGTCCAGGAGTGCGTGGTCGAGTCGCTGGAGGTCAAGCGGGAGCTGTTCGCCGAGCTCGACCGGCGCACCGGGCCCGAGGTGGTGCTGGCGAGCTCCACGTCGATGATCCCCTGCTCACGGTTCGCGGACGCGCTGCCCGGCCGGGCGCGGTGCCTCGTCGTGCACCCCGGCAACCCGCCGTACCTGTTGCCGATCGCCGAGCTCGCCCCGGCGCCGTTCACGGCCCCGGAGACGGTCGAGCGCGCCCGAGAGCTGCTGTCCGCGGCCGGCATGGTGCCGGTCCTGGTCGGCAGGGAGAACGAGGGCTTCATCTTCAACCGGCTGCAGGGCGCCCTGCTGCGAGAGGCGTACTGCCTGGTGCGCGACGGCGTCGCCACACCGGCCGACGTCGACCTCGTCGTCAACTCGGGGCTGGGCCGGCGGTGGTCCGTCCTCGGGCCGTTCGCGACCGCGGAGCTGAACACCCGGGGCGGGATCGAGCGCCACGCGGAGGTGCTCGGTCCGGCGTACGCCCGGATGGGCGCCGAACGCGGACAGCACGACCCCTGGACCCCGGACCTCGTCGCCCGTGTCGCCGCGGAGGTGCACGCGACCCTGCCGCCCGAGGACTGGGCCGACCACGTCGAGCGTCGCGACCGCGCACTGATGCGGCTGGAACAGGCACGCCGCGCCGACCCCGAGTCGTTCGGCGGGTTCTCTCCCTCCAGCTGAACCCCCGCGATGAGCCGGCGGTGCTCGAGGGAGTACGGACAGGCACCTTCCGGCACGCTCGGATCGACCCAGGGGCGGACTCCGGACAATCTGAACGATTTATGAAGATTCTCCTGGTCACAGGCATGCACATGGTTTGACACAGTGAGCCGGGTCCGCTCCCTCCGGGAGATCGGTGTCGATCGTTGGAGGTGCCGTGCCGGCCACGCGTACCGCACGACCGCAGGCGAGCCCGCACCCTCCGGGGGCGACGGCGGGCCTGCTTCCGAGGCCTGGGCACGTGTGGGAACGAATGCTCGTCCTGGTCATCGCCGCCGGGGCGGGAGCGGTGCTCGCCGTCTGGTGGCAGGACACGACGGCGGGCTCGCTGCACGGCACCGGTGACTATGTGACCGCGGCGGGGCGGATCGCCGGAATGCTCGGCGCCTATCTGTTGCTCGTGCTGGTGGCGTTGATGGCCCGCGTCCCCCTCCTGGACAACCGGGTCGGCTCCGACGTCGCGGCCCGCCACCACCGGGCACTCGGCGAGTACACGGTGATCCTGCTGGTCTCCCACGCTCTCCTGCTCGTGGTCGGCTACGGGATGCAGTCGGGCACCGATCCGGTCACGGAGACCGTCACGGTGGAGGTCTCCTACCCGGACGTGCTGATGGCCACGGCGGCGCTCGGCCTGCTGGTCATGGTCGGGGTCCTGTCGGCGCGGACGGTTCGCCGCAGGCTCTCCTACGAGACCTGGCACTTCGCCCACCTGTACGTCTATCTGGCGATGGCGCTGGCGTTCGCCCACGAGTTCGCCAACGGCGCCGACTTCTCCAACTCCGTGCGCAACCGGGCCATCTGGTCGGCTGCTCACATCGCGGTCCTCGCCGCCGTGCTGGTCTTCCGTCTCGTCCTGCCGGTGTGGCGGTCGGTCCGGCACTCGCTGCGCGTCGCGGAGGTCGTGACCGAGGGGCCCGGCGTCATCTCCATCTACCTGACCGGCCGCCGCCTGGACCGGCTCGACGCCGAGCCCGGGCAGTTCCTGCGGTGGCGGTTCCTGTCCCGCGGGCTGTGGTGGGAGTCCCACCCGTACTCCCTGTCGGCGGCTCCGACCGACCGTACGATGCGCATCACCGTCAAGAACCTCGGAGACGGCAGCGGGCGGCTCGAGCGGTTGCGGCGCGGCACCCGGGTGTGGATCGAGGGGCCGTACGGAGCGCTCACGGCCCGCCGCGGCGCGATCCGTTCCGGTCTGCGGCGCCCGACCCTGCTGATCGCGGGCGGTGTGGGCATCACACCGATCCGCGCGCTCTATGAGACCTTGCCGGGGTTCGGGGCGGACGTGATCCTGCTGTACCGGGCGGCGCGGCAGGAGGACCTGGTCTTCTGGCCGGAACTGCAGGCCATCGCCCGCAACCGGCGCTTCGGCCTCTATCCGATCGTCGGCGGGGACACGGTACGGGGCCGGAACCCGCTCGACGCCAGGGCGCTATTGAGAATCGTGCCCGACGCGGCCCGGCGGGACGTCTACCTGTGCGGGCCTCCAGGACTGGTCAAGGCCACGACCGAGCAGCTCAAGC
Organism: Actinoallomurus iriomotensis; assembly: GCF_030269445.1. GTDB lineage: Bacteria > Actinomycetota > Actinomycetes > Streptosporangiales > Streptosporangiaceae > Actinoallomurus > Actinoallomurus iriomotensis. The sequence continues at coordinate 253,433 of NZ_BSTJ01000004.1, read as the reverse complement.
GCGCCGGCGTACCCCGGCGCCGGATCCACGTCGAAGCCTTCGACCTGTGAGCCCGGCGGAAAGGTGAACAGACATGATCAAGGTAGCCGTCTCGCTGGTGTCCACGGCCGTCGGACTGGTGCTGTTGCTGTCATTCAAGTCGCACACGGCGGGTGCGCCGAAGTCCGCGCTCGCCGGCACCGGCTCCACGCCCGCCTCGACCGCCGGACCGGGCGGTGCGGCCACTCACTCCCCGTCGCCCCGGCGAACGAAGCGTCCCCGGGGAGCGCACGGCACCTTCACCGGTGATCCGATCGACACCCCGTACGGCACGATGCAGGTGGCGGCGGTCGTCTCCAACGGCAGGCTCACCGGCGTCACGGTGCTGCGGCACACCGACGTCGGCGGCCGCAGCGCGCAGATCGACGCCGCCGCGCTCCCGGTCCTGAAGTCCGAGGCGATGTCCGCGCACGGCGCCGACATCGATGTCGTGTCCGGTGCCACCTACACCTCACGGGGATACGCCGGGTCGTTGCAGTCGGCATTGGACAAGGCAGGCATATGACCGGCCGGCGCACGGCGACCGCCCCGATCATGGGGACGGTCATGTCCATCGCGGCGCCGGGCGACACGGATCCGGACCTCTTCGCGGCGGCGGCGGAGGCCGCGTTCGCCTGCCTGCGCCACGCCGACGAGGTCTTCTCTCCCTTCAAGACGGACAGTCCGGTCAGCCTGATCAGGGACGGTGCGCTGCGGGTCGCCGGACTCGGCGACCACCCGGAGGGCGCGCGGATCCAGGAGATCCTCGACCTCTGCCATGCGCTCAAGACCGAGAGCGGAGGCGCGTTCGACGCGTGGGCGGTCGGCGACCCGCCCGCCTTCGACCCGTGCGGCGCGGTCAAGGGCTGGGCCGCCGAGCGAGCGAGCGCCGCACTGACCGCGCACGGCCTGACCGGCCACACCCTTGGGGCCGGCGGTGACGTCCGGGTCCGCGGTGGGGCCGGCGACCGGCCCTGGCGGGTGGGCATCGCCGATCCTCGCCGGCCGGGGCGGGTGCTCACCGTCGCCGAACTGGCCGACGGGGCCGTGGCGACCTCGGGCACCGCCGAACGCGGCGCGCACGTCTGGGACCCCCGCACCGGCCGCCCCGCCTCCGGCCTGCTCCAGGTCTCCGTCATCGGACCGAGCCTCACCTGGGCCGACGGGTACGCCACCGCCGCGATGGCACTCGGGCCGCAGGCGTACGACTGGCTCACCGACCTCGCCGAGCGGACCGGCTATGAGGGGCTCGTCGTGGATCGCGAGTCCCGCATGCGGTGGACGCCGCGCATGGCGCGGTTCATCCCCGCCCTCGCATCGTAGCTCTCAAAGAGAGATGTTCATTTTCTTGATTCGTTCTTGTTTTACTGCGTAGCGTGCTGACCATGAGTGCGTATCGGCTTGCTCACCCGCCGTGGCCAGGGCTTTTCCGTCGGCCGCGTGATCGCCGGCGGTGGGGCTGGCTGCTCGTCGTCGTGACCGCCTGCATCGCGGGAGAAGCCGCCGAATCCGTCGTGCCGGCATCGCACCTGCTGGTGCCACTCGTCGTGGGCTTCGCCGCGGCGATCAGCGGGCTCGTCGCCGGCAAGGTCCCGCCGTCCGTGAACCGCGGTTCCCAGGCCGTCCTCGGCGTGATGATCGGCGCCTCGCTGAGCCCGACGGCGCTGCGTCAGACCGTGACTGCGGCCGTTCCCCTGACCATCGTCACGGCTCTGACCGTCGCGCTCAGTCTGGCCGCCGCCGCGCTGCTGGCCGTGGTCGCCCGGCTCGACCGCCCCACCGCCCTCCTCGGCATGATGGCGGGAGGCTCGGCGGCGGCGGTCGCCTGCGCGGAGGACATGCGCGCCGACGCGCGGCTGGTCGCCGTCATGCAATACCTTCGCGTGGCTCTGATCGCCGCCACCGCCCCCGTACTGGTGGGCCGGCTTCTCGCCTCACCCGCGCCGTCCGGCGGTTCACACCCTGTCAACCCCCCGGCTTGGCACCTGGTGACCGGCCCGCACCAGGGCGCCGGGCTGGTGCTGGTCGCGGTCATCGCGTTCGCCGGAGCCGTCGCCGCAGGCCGGCTCCGGCTCCCCAGCGCTGCCCTGCTGGGGCCCATGCTGCTCGCCGCGACGCTCACCATGACCGGAACGACCGCCGGCTTCGCCCCGTCCGGTGCGCTGCGAAGCGCGCTGCTGACCGTCATCGGCCTGGACGTCGGCCTGCGGTTCACCCGTTCGGCCCTCACCCGGATGGGCCGGTTGCTGCCCCTCGCCCTGGCCTGCTCCGTCGTCGTCAGCGTCGCCTGCGCGATGCTCGCCTGGCCGCTGTCCAGGCTGGTGCACATCCCGTTGACGGACGCCTATCTGGCCACCACACCCGGCGGGATCAACGCCGTCATCGCCACCGCGGCCGCCTCCAACGCCAACATCCCGTTGATCTCCAGCGTGCAGAGCCTCCGCCTGTTCTGCATGGTGTTGCTCGCCCCGCTCCTCATCCGCCTGCTGACGCGTCAGGGCCGACCAGAGGAACAGGCTCACGGCCGCTCCGGCCGGAGGCCGCCGACCCGAGTGGGTTGAACCGGGGCGGGTGCGCCCTTCCGGATGACCCGGTCGTAGAGCACTGCGGCGAGGACACCGCCGATCACCGGGCCCACGAGACTCACCCACCAGCCCCCGAACGAACCGGACACGATCATCGGACCGAGGCCACGGGCGGGGTTGACCGCGGCGCCGTCGCTGGGGCCGCCGATGAAGACCGCCGCTGCGAGCGCGAGGCCGATCAGCAACGGGGCCAGGACGGTGGGGAACCGATCGTCGGTGACGGCGGCGGTCACCACGAGGACGAGCACGAAGGTGATCAGGATCTCGACGAGCAGAGCCCGGCCGTCGCTCACGCCGGGTTGGGGATTGGTGGCGCCGAGGTGCGTGATGGTCCGTGCCGCGTTGCCGCGGATGGCCCAGGTGGCGAGAGCGGCGAGGATACCGCCGAGCATTTGGGCGGTGACGTAGCCGGGAACATGCCGCCAGGAGAACCTGCGAATGGCGGCCAGCGCCATGGTGACGGCCGGGTTCAGGTGAGCACCGCTGATGTGGCCGAGACCACCGACGAGCGCCGCCAGCGCGACCCCATTGGCCAAGGCGATGGACAGCGAGCCGTACGGCGACCCGGCGGTGGGGTGCCGCAGGCCTGCGGCGGTGACGGTAGCGATGATCGTGAAGACCAGGATGAAGGTCCCGACCAGCTCACCGAGATAGGCGGCGGCCACGGCTTTGGAGTCCGCTGTGCCGGACCGACCCCCCACTCCATCCTTCAACACCTCCTGGATCTGGGCGCGAAGCTCAGGAGTGTCGGCGTGTCCGTGGGCGGTCACGACGTGTTCGACGGCCGCTCTGACCACTTCATCGGGTTCGCCGGCGATCGTGAGTGTGCACGCGTCGTCGCCGTCGAGTCTGCGGCAGTCGGCCACCTTGCGCATGGCATGCCTCCTTCAGGGCGTACGGGCGAGCGTGAGCAGATCACACGTGTCGCACCTTCCTCACTGGGATGGCTGATGAGGAATATGCCCAGGTGGCAGGCATGGAAATCGGTGATCCACCAGGCTGGGCGCCATAGCCGGGGGCCTGCGCGGCGGACCGGGCCGCATCTGAGCCGCGGATATCGGCCGGCTGTGAAAGGGGTAAGTACCCGAGCATGGTCTTAGGGTTGCCGCTGCATCCGCTGGTCGCCCACGCCGTCGTGGTGTGCGTTCCGCTGGCCGCGCTCGGCGCGATCTTGATGGCGTTCTGGCCGGCCGCGGCGCGGCGCTTGTGGCCGGCGGTGCTCTTCGTCGCCACGATCGCGCTGGCGGCCGTGCCGGTGACCACGGAGAGCGGCGAGGCCCTTGAGGGGCGCGTCGGGGAGAGCCCGATCGTCGAGGCTCACGCCAAGGAAGGCGAACAGGTGCTGCCGTTCGTCATCGTGCTGTGGCTGGCGGTCGCCGGCATCTGCGCCTGGGTCCATCTCACCGGGCGAACCTCCGCCGGGCCGAGGTCGCGGATCGCGGTCTCCGTGATCCTGGTGGGCCTGGCTCTCATCGGCGGCGTGGGCGCCACCGCCACGGTGGTGATCTCCGGGCACAGCGGCGCCAAAGCCGTTTGGACCAAGTAGCGATCCTGACCGGACCCGGCTGAAGCAGAGGGGGGACCTTCGTCCCTGTCCGCCTGATCGACGTCCGCACAGACTGGAAGCCGCCCCCGGCGACCGTCGCGTCGGCACGATGACAGGTGGGAGACCCGATGATCCATCAGACGGCCTCGACCGGGCTCTCGTCGGCGGAGGCGGCGATCCGACTGGCACGGGACGGGCCCAACGTACTCCCGCGCCGGATCCGGGTCCCGTTGTGGCGGCGGATCGTCTCTCAGCTGCGCGATCCGCTGATCGTGGTGCTGCTGACGGCCGCCGCGCTGACCATCGCCACCGGCGACTTGACCGACATGGCCGTGATCATCCTGGTCATCGCCGTGAACACCACGGTGGGAGTGAGCCAGGAGATCCGCGCCGACCACGCGATCAGCGCCCTGTCCGACCTGACCGCGCCGGCCGCGCGGGTGCTCCGGGACGGCGGTCAGCGACAGATCCCCGCCGCGGAGGTCGTCGGCGGGGACGTGCTGGTGCTCGCCGAAGGCGACATCGTCCCCGCGGACGCGACGGTCGTCGAGGCGGCGGCGCTGCTGGTGGACGAGTCCAGCCTTACCGGCGAGGCGGTGCCGGTGGGCAAGACCGTCCACGGGCGGGGGAACGGCGCCGCCGAGGACGTCTCGGTGGCGGCGGGCACCGTGGTGGTCAAGGGCCGTGGCCGGGCGGTCGTCACCGCGACCGGTGCGGCGAGTACGGCCGGGCGGATCGCGGCGATGCTCACCGAGGGGCCCGGCCTCACACCGTTGCAGCGGCGCCTGGTCGGCATCGGCCGCCTGCTGGCCGGCGTCACCGTGGTGTTGTGCGCGGTCGTGCTGGCCGTCGGGCTCGTCCGGGGCCTGCCGGGCGAACTCATGGTCGTGACCGCGATCAGCCTGGTGGTCGCGGCCGTCCCCGAATCGCTTCCCGCCGTGGTCACGCTCGCCCTGGCGCTGGGCGCCCGCCGGATGGCCGCCCGCAACGCGTTGATCCGCCGGCTGTCGGCGGTCGAGACGCTCGGGTCGGTGACGGTGCTCGCCACCGACAAGACCGGCACCCTCACCGAGGGCCGGATGGTCGTCCGCCGCGTGTGGACTCCGGCCGCGGAGGCCACCCTCACCGGCTCCGGATACGCGCCCGGCGGCTCGGTGCACGTCGGTGACCGGATGCTCCGCAGGCCCGACCCGTACGGCGTGACCGACCTGCTGACCGCCGTCGTGCTGTGCAACGACGCGGGACTGGCGCCGCCCGGGGCGACGGACGGGGACTGGACGGCGCTGGGCGACCCCACCGAGGCGGCTCTCCTCACCGCGGCCGCGAAACTCGGCATCGACCGTGGCGACGTGCGGGCGCGGTTCCCGCGATGCGACGAACGGCCCTTCGACAGCGACCGTAAGCGCATGACCACGGTGCACCGGCTTCGGGGCGGAGGTTTCCGGCTGGTGTGCAAAGGCGCTCCCGAGGCGGTGCTGGACGCCTCGGTCCTGGCCGAGGAACCGGGTCTGTCGGCGAGGGCCGCCGATCGCGCCGACCAGCTCGCCCGAGACGGGTTTCGCGTCCTCGCGGTGGCCCAGGCGGAGCGGCCGACGTGTCCCGATCCGGGCGAGGACCTGGAACAGGGGCTGCGCCTTCTCGGTCTGGTCGCCATCCTCGACCCGCCCCGTGCGGCGGCGATCGGCACGATCGCCGCCTGCCGCCGCGCCGGGATACGGCCGGTCCTCATCACCGGCGACCACGCCGGTACCGCCCGCGCCATCGCCACCGAACTCGGCGTCATCGGTCCGGGTGAGCCGGTGGTCGACTGCCGGGAGCTCCGCGAAGCCGACCTCACCCGTGCCGGCGTGTTCGCCCGCGCCACCCCTGGCCAGAAGCTCGACATCGTCCAGGCCCTGCGTGAGGACGGTGAGCTGGTCGCGATGACCGGAGACGGCGTCAACGACGGGCCTGCGCTGCGCCGCTCCGACATCGGTGTGGCCATGGGACGGCGGGGCACCGAGGTCGCCCGCCAGGCCGCCGATCTGGTGCTGGCCGACGACGCACTCGCCACGGTGGTCGCGGCCGTGGACGAGGGCCGTCGCGTCTACGCCAACATCCGCCGCTTCCTCGTCTACGCCCTGTCCGGCGGCGCGGCTGAGATCGTCGTCATGCTCCTCGGGCCGATCTTCGGCCTGGCCCTGCCGCTGCTGCCCGCCCAGATCCTGTGGATCAACCTGATGACCCACGGCCTGCCCGGCGTGGCACTCGGTGGCGAACCCGCGGAACCCGGCGCCATGGACCGGCCGCCGCGGAGGCCGACTGAGAGCATTCTGGGTGCCGGCCTGTGGCAGCGGGTCCTCCGGATCGCCGTCGTCCTCACCGCTGTCACCGTCGGAGTGGCCGTCTGGGCGCACCACACCGGCCGGCCCTGGCAGAGCATGGCCTTCTTCACGCTCGGCGCCGCCCAGCTCGGGGTCGCCGTCGGCTCCCGCTCCCGGCCGCGATCCTGGGCCAATCCGATGCTTCTGGTCGCCGTCGCCTCCGCCCTCGCGTTGCAACTGGCCGGGCTCTACCTGCCGCCGCTGCGCGATCTCCTCGGCACCCGGCCGCTGACCGGCCCCGACCTGGCGATCGCGATCGCCCTGTCCGTCCTCGGCTGCGCCGCCGTACGCCTCGACCGCATCCTGCATCCGGGCCGGCCCTCACCACCGGATCGCCTCGCCTCCACCGGCGAAGAAGTCCATCCTGAAAGGCGGGCAGATGTCCTTCTTCCACGTCGTCAACCCACATGTCGAACGCCATGGCGCCGGGCGTTCCGGCTGGCTGCGCGCCGCCGTCCTGGGCGCCAATGACGGGCTGGTGTCGACCGCCGGCCTGATGGTCGGCGTCGCCGCCAGCCAGGCGAGTACCGGAACCATCGTCACGGCCGGCCTGGCCGGTGTCGCCGCGGGTTCGATGGCCATGGCCGCCGGCGAGTACGTCTCGGTCAGCTCGCAGGCCGACCTGGAACGCGCCGACGCGGCGAGGGAACGGACCGAGCTCCGGCAGGATCCCGAAGGCGAACTCGACGAGCTCACCGGCATCTACCAGGCGCGCGGGATCCCGTACGAGCTGGCCCGGCAGGTCGCCATGGCCCTCCACCGGACCGACCCGCTCCACGCGCACCTGCGAGACGAGCTCGGGCAGAGCGAGACGACCGCCGCCCGTCCCCTGCAGGCGTCCGCCGCCTCGGCGGCCAGCTTCCTGATGGGCGGGCTGATTCCCTTCCTCGGCCTCCTGGCGCCGAGTTCCGCGACGCGGCTGTGGCTCATCGTCGCGGTGACCCTCTGCGGCCTGGCCGTCGCCGGCGTCCTCGGCGCCGTGGTCGCCGGCAGCCATCCCCTGCGCCCCGCGCTCCGCGTCGTGATCGGGGGAGGTCTGGCGATGGCCGTCACCGCGGCCGTCGGCCACCTCGCCCACATCTCGGGGATCTGACCGCTCATCCGGGTTCTGCGGTGAAAGCGTCAGTGGTGGAGGCGGTGTTCGACGACGGCGGTGAGGTGGCGCACCTCGTGGAGGGCGGCGGCGGAGACGCCGATCGGCCGGGCGTGGTAGCGGTCGCGGGCCTGGTCGAGCTGTTGGGCGCTGTCGTGTCCGGCTTCGACGGTGCTGAGCAGGGCCGCGGTGAGGAGGGCGAGTAGGAGCGCCGCGATGGCGGGGCGGCGTCGTGGAGTGCCGGCGAGTAGCGCGCGTACCCGGTCGCCGACGCCTGCCTTGCCGAAGCACAGCACCGCGTCGCCAGGGGAGGTCCGCCGTTTCTCTTCGTGGGCGGCGAGCGCGGCGCGGGCGAGTGCCCGGGCGGCGAGGTGCCGGTCGTCGGTGGTGGCCGCCGCGTCTTCGTCGGCCCAGCGTTCGGTGAGGTGGTGGATGGCCGCGGGGAGCGTGGCCAGGATCGGGTTGGCCGCGGCGATGAGGGTGGCCAGGGTGCGGTGGCGGTGGTGACGGTGGTTCAGGTGTGCGGTCTCGTGGGCCAGCAGCACGCGGCGTTCGTCGTCGGTGAGGGTGCGCAGCATTCCGGTGGAGACCACGATCCGGCCGCCCCGCTCGTCGCGGGTCGGAACGGCGAACGCCTCGATCCCCGGCTCGTCGATGACGACGAGATGCCCGTCTCCGAGCCGCCGGGCTTCGCGCCGTACGTGGTGCAGCGCGCGCAGCCGGCGTGCCGTCGCGAAGGCGAGCGCGCACGCCAGCGCGGCGAGCGTGACGCAGGCCGCCTTGGCGGCCGGTGCCGGGACCGGGTCGTGGTGGTGAAGGTGGTCGCCGGACCAGGCGCCGACGGCGGCCACCAGCGGCAGTCGCGCGATCAGCGTCCACGCCAGCAGGCCCAGCGTCAGCGGCACGGTCACCGCGCAGCCCAGCGCGGCGGTGAGCAGGAGGCGCGTGCCGGCCCTGGGCGGCATCCGGCGCGCCAGTCGTGGTCCGGCGATCGCGAGGAGCGCGGAGACCACGAACGGCAGGTAGACGATGACGTGCATGTCAGGGGCCGTCTTCGCCGCGGAGCAGCCGTTGCAGCAACGCCTCGTCCTCCGGGGGCAGGGAGGAGACGAAGCGGGTGAGCACGCCGGCGCGGTCGGTCCGGCGGCTCAGCAGCTCGGTCATCGCCCGGGCGGTGTGGTCGGCCTCGTTCACCGCGGGGGTGTAGGTGTAGCCGCGTCCGGTCGGTTCCCGGGTGACCAGGCCTTTGCGATACAGGCGGGTGAGGGTCGACATCACGGTGGTGTAGGCGAGCCGGTGGCCGAGGTGGACCTGCACGTCGCCCGGGGTCATCGGCCGGCCGGTGGCCCACAGCACCGCGAGCAACTCGTCCTCCAGCATGCCCGGCGGGCGCCGGCCGGGCGGGCTTTCTTCCGGCGATGCGTTCATCGAGCCTCCCCATCCATGTCGGCATCATACGCATCAGCTAGTACTATCCGCCGAGTACTACTCCAATAGTAGATAGGTCGTCGCGGCGGACGCGCCCCGCAGCCGGACCCATACGACTCGGAGACACACGTGACCATGCCGAACAATCCACTCGCAGCGCGGGCGGCGCCATTCGCCGACGACGAGGCCGCCTTCCACGCGCGCCGGCTGGCGGCCTATCGCGACGACGGGCCGATCGCGGGCGTCCTGGGTCGGCTGGCCCGCGGGCAGTTGCCTCCCCTGCCGCCGCTGATCGTGGCCGCCGTCGTCACGCTCGTCCTGCTGGTCGCCGGTGTCGGCGGCCAGACCAGTCTCGTGCTACTCGCCCCCGTGCTGGCGCTGCTGCTGGCCGGCCCGGGCTCGGCGCACCCGCACGGCGGGCGGCTGGACTGGGCGGCGCCCATCATCATCCGGCTCATCGAGTACGGCTACCTCGCCACCGTGGGCTTCTCTCACGCGGTTCCCAAGCCGCTGGTCTACGTGCTCCTCGGCGTCCTGGCCTTCCATCACTACGACACCGTCTACCGGACCAGGCAACGGCTGTGGCCGGCCGCCTGGGTCTTCGACGCCGGACTGGGCTGGGACGGCCGGATGCTCATCGCGGGCATCGCCGCCATCGCGCACATCGCGTGGCCGGCTTACGCGGTGCTCACGTTCTACCTCGGCGTCCTTTTCGTCGCCGAGAGCGTCCATGCCTGGAGCCGTACCGACCAGCGCGGAGTCATGGCCGACCTCGAAGAAGAGGATGTCGCCGAGACCGCTCCGCCCGACGTCGACTGAGGCCGTCGACGATGCTTGCGGCGGTCGGTTCTGGCCATGCGGGCGCCACTTCGGCTCCGGCGACGTGCCGCCGCCCGGCCCGATGACGCGCGCCCGCACGGGTCGCAGATGCTCCCTCGGGGCGGGGTTCCTTCAGGCCGGGAATGCGGTCGTACGGTGCGCCGCGACCCGGCCGCTTGGCGTGAGAGCGGCCTGACCGGTGTCGATGGAATCCTTGCCACCGCCTGCGCATCGCCTTGTTGCGTTCCAGAGCCCTGAACGACGCTTCGTTGCGCGGTGCGCGGCCTCGAGTTCGATGGGAATGGAACAGGCAAGCTCGATGCGGGCAATGAGGTTTTCGCGGATGTCAATCAGGTGCGTTCGCTGGGCATAGCGGCATCTCACGCTCCCGGCTCTATGGCCGGCCTGATGTCCGAGCCGAGATCGAATGGCTCCGTGACGTGAGCCGCCCCGGCGACTCGCAGAGAGAATCAGCGTCTGTGTCGGCACTCACGCGCTCGGTGACCAGCGGGAATCCGCACGCCCAGGCCCCACATGGCTTGGACTATCGGTCAGCGCGGATTGTGTTGTGACTCGTACAGGCCCGGTGAAAGAATGCGTCGGCGGTCGGCACCGACCTGGCGGAGTACCTGGGAGAAGAATGAAGGACTGGATACCTTTTCTGCAGGCTCTGATCTGGCCGGTCGTGGTGCTGACCTTCGCATTCAAGTTCCGCGCCGGCTTGGGGCGACTCATCGAAGCGATCAACAGCCGAGTCGAGCGCGGCGACTCCTTCGAGGCGGGGGCATCAGGGATAAAGCTCGGACCCTCGTCCCCGCAGACCGCGGCCGGGGTCGAGCCCCAGCCGGGCGCGCAGCCCGTTCTTGAAGTGCCGCCGCCACTGGCCGAACTCACCGAGCCCTCAACCGATGCCGCTCCCAGAGTCCATCTGGTCCACAGCGCGCACCGCGACAGTGCACTCGACCGCAACGGCTACAGATACTTCCGGCTCCGCATCGCCCTTGAGGGCGACAGCGACTCCGATCTCGACCGTGTCACCAAGGTCGTCTACCATTTGCACCCGACTTTCCGAGACCCCGACCGCGTCGTCACGAATCGCTCGACCGGCTTCGAGCTCACCACGGCGGCCTGGGGGATGTTCAACCTGACGGCCGACGTTTATGTGAAGGGCAGCACCGAGCCCATACGGCTGGAGCGTTACCTGAACTTCTGACCGTGCGCGACCACGCGCGGCCGTGGCGGCGGTTCAGCGGTTCGGTCATCGCGCGGGCGGGTGGGCGGAGGCGGCCGGCGGAAGGAAGGCGTACCAGTGGCCGGTGCCGGTGACGCCGGTGAGTTTGCGGCGCTGCCAGGTGGTCAGGAACGGCGCCGGCGCCTTCTTCGTCCGGCTGATGACGGCGACGTGCCGGCCGGCCGCGAGCGCGGCCGTGATGGCGGTGGGGGTTTGGGCACCGCCCCAGTCGGACCAGATGCCGCGTGACGAACAACGCGCGTAGTAGGCGATCTGGACGGCATCGTGCCCGTACAACAGGCACGGTGCGGTGACGCCGAGCCGTTCGACCCGGTCGGCGACCTGACGGTCGGCGGATCGAACGCGCACCTCGTACGGCACCAGGCGCGCCAGGGTACGGGCCTGCAGACCGGCGTAGGCCGCGATGCTCACGACGGCGACGACGACGGCTGGGACGCGTAGCCGGCGGGGAGGCAGCCGGCACAGTCCGGTGATGCCTTCGGCGACCGGCAGCGCGGCCAGCGCGTACGCGGGGAGGAGGAAGCGGGGCGCGGCGTAGCCGACGATCAGCAGGTAGGAGGCCGCGATGGTGGCGGCGGTGGTCGTCGCGAGCGCGGCGGCGGGCAGGTACGGGGATCGCTGGTGGCGCAGGACGGCCAGACCCGCCATCGCCAGAACGGGGATCGCGGCGAACCACAGAACGTCCAGGCGCGGGACGGCGCCGCAGTCGACGGGTGGGCGGCACAGCAGCGGCCCGTCGAGTGCGCGCAGGTGGGCGACGAGGCTGAAGTGCAGGCCGGTCTCGTTCTCGGCCCCGGCGCCGTGCAGCCGCGCGAGCGGTCCGCCGTACGAGACGTACGCCTCGACGATCCACTCGGCCCATCCGATGGCCAGACCGCACAGCGCCGACAGCGACGGTCCCCGGCGCCGTTTGACCGCGCCGGCGGCCAGCAGCGGCAGGGCGATCCAGACGGCGTCGAAGGGCCGCATCAACGCGGTGACGGCCAACGCGGCGATCAACCCCACCCGCGGCGTCCACGCCCGGGGTTCGGCGACGGCGCGGAGGAACCACCCCACGGAGGCCACGGCGCCGAAGGCGACGTAGGGGTTGGGCATGGCCTCGTTGCCGTAGAAGATGGTCAGCCACTGGACCGCGAACAGTGCCGCGGCCAGCGGCACGATGAGGCTGCGGCGGAGTCTCAGCCAGGGCCAGAAGGCGGCGGCGAGGCAGGCCGCCGACACCAGGCTCAGATACACCCGGACCGCGATCACCGAGTCGGTGATCAGTGAAACCGGTGCGACGAGCAGCACGGTCCCGCGGGCCCGCGGGGCGGAGAAGACCGCGGCCGGCACCCCGCGCGCGACCTGGCTGACATAGACCGTCTCGTCCCAGCCGAGCGGCACGCGGCTGGTCACGAGGAGCTGGACGAGTCCGTAGCCGACGGCGACAACGCCCAGAGCGAGCACCAGACGCCGGGAGTGCGTACTCGGTCCGGCCGGCGGACTGACAACACCGCGACCGAGGTCCTCGCGCGCAGAACCGCGGCCCGCCGGAGAAGGCGTCGCCGCTTCCTCGCCGTTAACCATGGACATGCGACCCTCATTCACTACCGCGACGGACACGAATGCCTACTACTGCAGTAGTACGCTTTCGATAGTAATGCGGACGTAAGCGGATCACTCGGATCGGGGCAGGTCCCTGGTCTACGGCGGTCGCAGTAGGCCGGTCTGATAAGCCAGTACGACGGCCTGGACACGGTCGCGGAGGCCGAGTTTGGGCAGGATGCGGCTGACGTGTGTCTTCACGGTCGCCTCCGACAGCCCGAGTTCGGTGGCGATCTCGGCGTTGGAGAGTCCCTTGGCCATCTCGATCAGCACTTCGCGTTCCCGGTCGGTGAGCCGGCCGAGGCGCGGGTCGTCGGCCGGGCCGGGCCGTGCGGGGTTCCGGCGGGTGAACGTCTCGATGAGCACGCGGGTGAGCCGGGGCGCGACGACGCCGTCGCCGGCGGCGACCGTACGGATGCCCGCGATCAGTTCGGCGGGCTGGACGTTCTTGAGCAGGAATCCGGCGGCGCCGGCGTGGAGGGCGGCGAACGCGTACTCGTCGAGGTCGAACGTCGTGAGGATGAGGACGCGCGAGCCGGCGTGGTCGCGGGTGATCCGCTCGGTGGCCTCAAGGCCGTCCATGCCCGGCATCCGTACGTCCATGAGCACCACGTCGGGGCCGGCCGAGGCGACCTGCGCGAGGGCCTCGGCGCCGTCGCCGGCCTCACCGACGACGGCGATGTCGGGCTGGGTCTCCAGCACCAGCCGGAAGCCCATGCGCAGCAACGGCTGGTCGTCGACGAGGAGAACGTTGATCATCGGGTGCTCCTCAGCTGGGACGGTTCGAAGCGCGCGTGGACCCGCCAGCCGCCGTCGGGCAGCGGACCGGCACGCAACCGGCCGCCGTACACCGCGACGCGTTCGCGCATCCCGGCGATGCCGTGGCCGGTGCGCCGCCCCGCCGGAACGCCGGCGGCCGGCCGCCCGTCATCGGTGATCTCGACCTCCACGTGCGCCGCGGTGTACTCGAGCCGTACCCGGGCGCCGGTGCCCGGCGGGGTGTGCTTCCGGACGTTGGTGAGCGCCTCCTGGACGAGACGGTAGATGGTGAGTTCGGCCCCGGAGGCCATGGCGGGCGGTTGCCCGGTGACCACGAACTCCACCGGGAGCCCCGCGGCGCGGACCTCGGTGAGCAACGCGTCGAGCTGGCCCAGCCCCGGCTGCGGGCGCCGTAGCCCGGCGGAGGGCGGGGCGTCCTGGCGGAGTACGTCCAGGACGCGCTGCATCTCCGCGATGGCCTGACGCCCGATCTCCGACGACTTGGACACGGCCTCGGCGGCCCGCTCCGGTGCGACCGGGAGGGCGTACGCGGCGCCGTCGGTGAGGGCGACCATGACCGACAGGCTGTGGGTGACGATGTCGTGGACGTCGCGGGCGATGCGCGCGCGTTCCTCGGCGGCGACGATCTGCGCCTGCTGGTCGCGCTCCTTCTCGAGGCGGGCGGCGCGGTCTTCCACTGACGCCAGGTAGGCGCGGCGGGTGCGCATGTTCAGCCCGATGACGGCGGCGGCCGTGGTCATCCCGGACAACAGGACGAAGACCTTCTGCAGGTGGCCCGGCGGGGCCCACTGAACGGTGGCCAGCGCGACGCCGAGTTCCACGATGCCCGCCGCTACGAGCAGCCGCCGCAGCGTCGAGTGGGCCGCGACCGAGTACAGCGCGATGAGCACGGCGACGTCTCCGGTCGACAGGAGTACTCCGCCGAGCCACTGGGCGAACGCCAGCGCCGCGACCACGCTGAAGGCCGTGAACGGCGTACGTCGCCGCCAGATCAGCGGCACGAGCAGCGAGATCTGCAGCGCCCAGCCGAGAAGAGGCTGCTTCGGCGGCTCCCGGAACAGGTGAGGTACCCCGAACAGAAGCACGACGAGCGCGAACGCGCTGTCGACGGCGGCGGGATGCCGTCCGGCGAGCGCACGCAGGCGAAGGCCCCAGCGCACGACGAGTGCGCCGGGGCCGGCCTCGGGCGAAGAAGCGATCATCGATCGTCAGGCGTCCCTGCGCTTGAGCAGGTACGCGGCCACCGCCATCGCGATGGCGGTGTAGAGAACGAAGACCCCGAACCCCGTCCACGGGCCGAGCGATCCCGGGTCGGGGGTGTTGGTGAGCAGGTCGCCACCGGCGTTGCTCGGCAGGTACGGCGAGACGTGCTTGCCCCAGGACGTGAGGTTGAGCACCTCACCGAGGACCGGGAGCACCAGCAGGATGCCGAACAGCGCGGCGATGGCCCCGGCGGTACTGCGGATGATGGCGCCGAGCGCGGTGCCCAGCAGCCCGACGACCGTGAGATAGAGCCCGACCCCGGCGACGATCCGGAGTGCCTGCGGCGAGGAGAGCGTGGCCTGGACGTGGTGGGTGGACAGGATCGCCTGACCGCCGAGGAAGGTCACGAACGACACGATCTCCATCAGGACCAGGACGACCACGCTGAACACCGCGGCCTTGGCCCACAGCACGGGGAGCCGGCCGGGGACCGCGGACAGGGTGGCGCGGATCATCCCGGTGGAGTACTCGCCGGTGATGACCATGACGCCGAGCACCCCGACGGCGAGCTGGGCGATGACGTACGGCCGTAGCGGCACGGTCACCGCGATGGTCGCGGCGTGCTCGATGGGGTGGCGGTGGTCGCCGAGCCGGCTGGCGAACCCCCAGCTGAAGAGCATGCCGAGGCCCACGGTCGCGACGATCGCGGCGAACAGCGACCAGAAGGTGGAGCGCAAGGTCCTGAGCTTGATCCACTCGGAGTTCAGGACGCGCAGCTGGGTGACCCTGCCGGTCCGAAGGGGAGTGGTGGCGGTGGTCATGCCGCGGACCTTTCTGCGGTACGGGCGGGGGCCCGGTATTCGACGGACTCGCCGGTCAGCTCCATGAACGCCTCTTCCAGCGAGGCCTGCTGCGGCGCCAGCTCGAACAGCGTCACGCCGTTGTCTCCGGCGATCGTGCCGATCTGGTCGCTGGTCAGCCCGCTGACGAGCAGGGTGCCCTCCGCGATGTCCGCCACCGTGACGTCGGGGCCCGCCAGCAGGTCACGCAGCCGCGCCGCCTGGGGAGAGCGGACCTTGACCCGGCCGGCGGAGGCGCGCTCGATGAACTCGGTGACGGAGGTGTCGGCGATCAACTTCCCCCGGCCGATGACGATGAGGTGCTCGGCGGTCAGGGCCATCTCGCTCATCAGATGCGAGGAGACGAACACGGCGCGTCCCTCGGCGGCCAGATCCTTGAGCAGGTTACGGATCCACAGGATGCCCTCCGGATCCAGGCCGTTGACCGGCTCGTCGAGGATCAGCGTCCTGGGATCGCCCAGCAGCGCCGACGCGATCCCGAGACGCTGGCCCATGCCGAGAGAGAAGCCGCCGGCGCGCCTGCGGGCGACGTCGCGGAGACCGACCAGATCGATGACC
This sequence comes from Actinoallomurus iriomotensis, assembly GCF_030269445.1. GTDB lineage: Bacteria > Actinomycetota > Actinomycetes > Streptosporangiales > Streptosporangiaceae > Actinoallomurus > Actinoallomurus iriomotensis. Next base: position 237,344 of record NZ_BSTJ01000004.1, on the reverse strand, counting down.
TCATCGACCCGGCCACGGGGGATGCCGGTGGTCGCGGCGAGCGCGAGCAGGTGGTTGTAGGCGGTCCGGCCCGTGTGGATGGCCTTGGCCTCCAGCAGGGCGCCGACCTCGTGCAGGGGCGCCGCGTGGTCGGCGTGCGGCCGGCCGTTGACGGTCACCGAGCCGGAGGTCGGCCGGTCCAGGCCGAGGATCATACGCATCGTCGTGGACTTGCCGGCCCCGTTCGGGCCCAGGAACCCGGTGACGACCCCGGGTTTGACGGTGAACGACAGGTCGTTCACCGCTGTCTTGTCGCCGTAGCGCTTGGTCAGGCCCTTGGCCTCGATCATCATCGGTTCCTTGGAAGGTTCAGGGGCGTACTCAGGGAGAACGCTAGGCGTCGCCGTGGGCGCATTCGTCGCCCGCCCGGACGATTCCGGCAGGTGGCGGAGCTACACCGGCCGATGTACACGTACATCGCGGGATGGACAGGGCCGCGCCGGTCTCCGAGACCGCGTGCCGTCAGGCCGGCTGGAGCCCGGTGCGCCGTTCCTGGAGGTGTGCCCAGGCCATCAGACCGAACAGAACGGCGAGGAGAACGGCGGATGAACCGGCGGTCCCGAGGTCCAGCCCGCCTTTCGCGGCCGGCTTGGTGAGCAGATCACCCGCAGTGGCGCCGAACGGGCGGGTCAGGACGAAGGCGAGCCAGAACAGCAGGACGTTCGGTACGGCGGGCACGTACTTGAGCGCGAGGAGCCCCGCGAGCAGCCCGGTGATCAGCAGGGCGCCGCCGCCGTAGCCGAGCCCCGAACTGTCGGACAGAAAGTCGCCCATGGACGTGCCCAGTGTGTTGGACACCAGGATCGCCGCCCAGAACAGTCCTTCGCCCCGGAACGTGTCGATGTCGCGGATCTGGAACGTCAGACCGGTGAACTTCCAGATGACGAAGATGACGATCAGCACCGAGACCAGAATCGCGGCGCCGGCGGGGTAGCCCAGGCCGAGGCCCTGTGGTCCCCAGCCCAGCGACTTGTCCCCTTTGGGGAGGTATTCGGCGCTCGCTTCGCGGTTCATGAAGTCCGACATCGTCGTTCCGGCCATGCTCGTGGACAGGATGACCGTCCAGTAGAAGAACGGGTTGTACCGCTTGGACGCGAGCTGGATCACAAGCGTGGCGACGAAGATGAGGAAGAGCGCGATGGTCGTGACGAAGTAGCCGAGCTTGAGGGTCTGGGAGAACAGGTCGCCTGCCGTCTCGCCGAGCGTGGTCGCCGCGATTTTCATCACCCAGAAGGCCAGGGTGACCTCGGGGAGTTTCTTCATCACGTACTTACCGGCGCCGGCGATGTCGGCCTCGGTGAGAAGTTCCGATCGTGTCACTGAATCTCCAGACGGCTTTTTCGGGTTTCGGTGTCGCTTCGGCGTACGGCGATCTCGCTGCCGGTCGGCCGCGATGCCGTGAGCAGGCGAAGACGGTCACCGGCGTGCACCGACGGTGACGGCTACGTACCCCTCCGCGATCTACTACCGCAGTAGTTGTACTACATCTCGAGGCGAGACCGTTACTCGGCGGTGATATGTCTGGGTAGTCGCGATTCTTTGCTTATGCGTAACCCTGTGCCTGGCCGGTCGGCCATGGAATTGCTGCTGATCCGGTTCGTGGCTGATTGGCTCGGAGCGGAAGGCCCGGTCGCCGATGAGGGACGGGAATGGCGATGGCGGAAGGGCGAAAGCGACGTACAACGACGGCGCTCAAGATCGTCGTATGTGATCCGGCGAGGCTGAGGTCTGGCGGCGAGGACCGCAGGGGCCTTCTCGCGTGGTGACGGCGGTGGCCGTGGCCGGTGGGTTGTTGGAAGAAGCGGTCGGCTTGGGGACGGCGAGGTCGGCGCGGTGGGGGTGGCCGGCGGGGGTTCGTCGTGTGGCATGCCGGCAGCGGCGGCCCGTCATTGAGGACCCCGTCAGCGAGGCCGTCAGTGAGACGCCGTCCGTGAGAGGGCGTCCGTGAGGGCGTCAGTGAGAGGGCGTCAGTGAGAGCCCTGGCAGTGAGGGTGCGTCAGCGATGGGTGCGTCAGTGAGAGGCCCGTTGAGCGCGGGCCGGTCGGTCGGGCCGCGGGGCGGTCTCAACGGATGGTGTCCATGGGCGGTAGGTCGTTCGGAGACGCGGTCGCCTGGCGGACGGTGAGGTCGATGCGATGGGGCCGCGGTTGGAGGCTCGTCGTCTCGCGTAGGGGACGGCTCGGCGGTGAAGCCGGTGCTTCCACTGGGTGATCTACAACGTAAAGGAGCTGGCCTGCAAGCCACCGTTGCGATTCGCGAGGTACAGGACTGCGGCTAAGGAAGCGCAGCCCTCTCAGAGGGGCAGGCGGAGGTGGCCACGGCTGGGATCCGTCGCAAGGCGTGGTCGGCCGAGGTCTGTCGGAAGGGGTGGTCGGCAGGGGACGGTGAGCTTGAGGCGTGAGCTTGGGCGGTAGGGGACGGCGAGGTCGGACGGTGAGGTGGCGTGGTGGGGCGCCGGTTCGGGGGCTTGGGGTCCGGGGGCGGGCGGCAGCCCGCTGAGGCGGCGCTGTGACTCAGAGGGCTGGGCGGCGTTCGCCGTGGTGGGTGGCCTGTTCGAAGGCGCGGCCGGCTTGGAGGACGAGCAGGTCGGCGCGGTGGGGGCCGATTACCTGGAGGCCGATCGGGAGGCCGTCGTCGGTGAAGCCGCCCGGGACCGACAGGGCCGGGCAGCCCGTCGCGGAGATGAGGTAGGCCGAGCGCATCCAGTCGACGTACGACGTCATCGGCTCGCCGGCGATCTCCGTTGGGTACTCCAGGTCGGCGTCGAAGGGAGGGACCTGGCTGACGGGCGCGAGCAGCACGTCGTAGCTCTCGAAGAAGCGGCGCACGTTGTGGTACAGCCGTGTGTGCAGGACCTCCGCGCGGCCGACCTCGGGGCCGGTCAGGCGGCGGCCCTCCTCGATGTTGGCGACGACCGACGGCTTCAGCTGGTCGCGGTGGCGGTCCATCACCGTGCCGAGCGCGAGCTCGAACTTCCACGCCCGCAGTACACGGAAGACCTCGTCGGCCCCGCTCAGGTCGGGGCACGCCTCCTCGACGACGCAGCCCAGCTCGGTGAAGACCTTGGCGGTGCCCTCCAGCGCGGAGATCACCTCGGGGGCGAACGGCATCGAGCCGTCGAGGCGGGGGGCCCACGCCACCCGGAGGCCGGTCAGGTCACGTTCGAGTGGCACCGCGAACGCCGATCCCGGGGTCTCCAGCGCGATCGGGGAGCGAGGGTCGGGGCCGGCGAGCACGGACAGCAGCAGGGCCACGTCGGCGACGTCGCGCGCCATCGGCCCCTGGACGCCCATCGTCGCCCAGGCGGCGGCGTCCGGCCAGCTCGGCACCCGGCCGGGCGACGGGCGCAGCCCGACGACGTTGCAGAACGAGGCCGGGTTGCGCAGCGAACCGCCCATGTCGCTGCCGTCGGCCAGCGGGTGCAGCCCGGCGGCGAGCGCGGCCGCCGCCCCTCCGCTGCTGCCGCCCGCCGACCGTGAGAGGTCATAGGGGTTGCGGGTCGTCCCGAACAGGGGGTTGAAGGTGTGCGACCCGGCGGCGAACTCCGGGACGTTGGTCTTGCCGAGCATGACCGTGCCGGCCGCGCGCATGCGCTCGATGACGAGCTCGTCGAGCTCTGGGACGTTGTCGGCCAGCAGCGGAGACCCGGACGTCGTGAGGACGCCGGCGGTCTCGTGCGTGTCCTTGTGCGCGACCGGAAGGCCGAGCAGGGGCGGCGGCTCCGTGCCGCTCGCGAGGAGCGCGTCGGCCTCGTCGGCCTCCCGGAGGGCGCGGTCGGCGGTGAGGGTAACGATCGCGTTGATCCGGGGGTTGACCGCCTCGATCCGCGTGAGGTGCGCCTCGGTCACCTCACGCGCGGACAGCTCGCGGTCGCGGACGCGGCGGGCCAGCTCACGCGCGCTCAGGAAGTGGATCTCCTCCGCCAACGGGTCTCCTCCGAGGTTGCCCCGGGGCGTCGCCGCCCGAGGGGTGCAGATTCGCAGAGCTCCAACTTTGGCCTCCGGCGGAACCCGTGTCCATGCTGATTCAGGGCTGTGGGTAAGTCTCGAAGACGCCGTCCGGGTCGTAGCGCGCCCGCAGGGCCTGGAAGCGTTCCCAGGCCGCGGCGGTGAAGGAGCGCCGGGCGCGCTGCGGTTCGGCGGCCAGGTCCGTCTCCGCGACACAGCGGCCGGTGGCCTGTGGCTCGGCGGCGGCGGTGAGCTCGCGCAGCCAGGCGAGGTTGGCTCCGTCGGCCGACCGGTCCGTCCACATCGCGTAGCAGCCCAGGCGGATCCGCCCCAGCGGGGCGAACGCCATCTCCGGCACGGCCGGACCGCCGGGGGCCGGCTCCGCCACCACGATCGACTCCGGGGACGGCGCGTTCTCCACGTACCGGGCGAGGCCGGGCAGCAGGCCGCTGAAACCGCCGTTCAGCCACAGGGAGTCCGCGGCGGTACGTCGGCCGCCCGGCCACAGGGCGGCCGAACCGGTGAACAGCACCGCGAACGGCGTCGGCTGGTCCACCTGCCGGATCAGCGCCCGCCCGGCGAACGGGCACTCGCGCAGCGGTTCCAGGCACCGGATCGCGTCGTTCCACGCGCACGAGAAGGCCGTCGCGGTGACGACCACGACCTGCAGCGGGGAGCCGCCGTCGGTCGTGGTGAGGGCCACGCTGAGCTCCACGTTGGCCGGTATGGCCCCCGTGATCTCATCGGCCCAGTACGCGACGTCCTCCACGTCGGCGAGCGGGAAGACGTACCGGGTCGTCATGATCGCCGGCGGCAGGTGCCGCAGCCGGAGACGGAACGAGGTCACCGCGGCGAAGAATCCGGGCCCGCCTCCGCGCGCCGCCCAGAGGAGGCCGGAATTCTCGTGATCGTCGCAGTGGACGATCTCGCCGGTCGCGGTGACGGCCTCGATCGCCTCCACGCTCGCGCACGCGGGCCCCCAGGCGCGGGAGTTCCACCCGATCCCCCCGGCCAGCACGAACCCGCTCAGCGCGACCGAGCCGCGGTGCGCCACGGGGAAGGCGCGGTCGCGGTCCGCGAGGGCGCGCGTCAGATCCTGGCAGCTCACCCCGGGCTGTACGGTCGCCGTGCCGTTCTCGACGCCGCAGCCCCGCAGGCGGGACAGGTCGATCAGCATGCCGCCGTCCCGCAGGGGCGCGCCGCCCCAGCCGTGCTCGCCGGCCCGTACGGTGACCTTCATGCGGTGGGCGCGGGCCAGCGCGACGGCCTCGCGCACCTCCTCGGCGCAGGCGGCCTGGACGATCACGTCGGGGCGGCGCGAGGGCGCGCACTCGTTCGCCGCCATGCTCGCCCGGGCCTTCTCATAGTCCGGATCGCCCCGCTCGACCAGTACCTGTTGGATGTCCCGCGCCGCTATGCCCACGGTTCGCCCCTCTCGCCGCTCGACTGCCGCCCGCCGGCTGCCTCCCGTACGTCTCCTGGGCCCGATCGGGCGTCGCCGGAGCACGGCGACGACCCGGCCGGCGTCCCTCGGCCGGTCCGATCGCGCCCACGGCGCGGTCGCCCCTGGCGTGCCCGTCCTACCGGTCGGCGAGATTGACGTGCTCGTGGGTCACGGCCTCGATGTCGGCCGCCGCCGCGTCGAGCAGCCGGTGCGCCAGGTCGGACAGGGCACGCGCGGCGGCGAGCTCGGCGCCGATCTCGGGTACGTCCCAGTCGGCCGGGTTGCACCGGGCCTTGCCCCGCCCCCGCATGCCGTCGGCTTCCCGCGTGGCCAGCCGCGCCTCGGCGTGCGTCTCGCCGTCCGTCTCATCCAGGTAGATGTCGACCGACCAGCGGTCGATGGTGTTCATGACTCCTCCGGAACGAATTCGTCTCCTACCTAGAGACTCGCTGCTGACCGCCGGGCCGGGCAGGGCCAAAGGTCCCAGATCACACCGGCCCCGGCGGCCCCGCGCGCGACGCCGGCCCTTCAGCTCGGAGGCCCGAGCGCGGGGCGGGTGCCGCCGACGCCGGATCCCAGGTCGGCGAAACGGCCGGCGTCGCGGCCGGCCGTGAAGCCGTCGCTTCGCACGCGCTGCCGCCGGGCCGGGCCCAGGGCCGGGAACCGGTCCGTGAACTCCGCGCGGACGCGTTCGTCGTCGCGGGCCAGCACGAGCGCCGCCGACCCGGAGCCGGTGTCATCGTCGCGCAGCCGGCCCCGGGCCGCCTCGACGCGCTCGGCCACCCGGTCGCCGTAGCCCACCAGGAACGCCTTGAGATAGCCGTTGCGCCAGCGTGTGCGGTCGGCCTTGCGGCGGAACAGCTCCTCCGGATAGGCGCTCATGTGCGCGTCGGCGGCACGCGTCCCCGCACCGTCCATCTGCAGGGTCAGCGACGGCAGGAGCAGCGTCAGGGCGTCACGGGCCGACTCGGTGGCGACCGCCAGCAGCGCGATGTCCTGCCGGTAGGCGCCGTTGCCGCGCAGCGCGCACGCGCCGCCGTACGCGCGGACGACCGCGGTGAGGCCCGCCGCGCGGGCGCGGGCGTGGCCGTCGCCGCCCCCCACGACGTGTTCCCAGTAGACGACCGGCTCCGGGCCCTCGCCCCGCCGGGCCCGGAGTGCCGCCTCGTCGATGGCGTGCCGCATCATCAGCTCGGCGGCCTTGGCCGCGCACGCCTGCGCCTCCGCCTCCGGGGTCTCCGGATGCTCGGCGCGGTCCAGCAGCGCGCGGACCCTGCCCTCGTGGTCGATCGTCATGCCGACGGAGCGTAATCGCACACTCCCGTACCGGCGAGCCGCCAGCTATGAGGAGAAAACGCGTGGTAACCGCCCTTAGAGGTCGCATGTGGAGATTCGGGGATTAGCGCGGAGATCTTCGCGTAGCGTGGTTCCGGTCCCCCGCTCCGCCGATCATCCAGGAAGCCGTCCACCTCCCATGGAAGCGTCCCACCGGTTCGAGATCCCGCGCCTGCCCCACCTCGCGCTGCACGCGCTGCCCCGGGTCCTCGAAGGCATGATCGCACCGGTGGTCGTGTTCTACGCCGGGCTCGTGCTGCTCGGCCTCGGTGGGGCTCTGATCACCGCGGTCGCGTGGGTCTACGGCGGCATCCTGGTACGGCTGGTGCGCCGCCGCCCGGTCCCCGGCACGCTGTTGCTCGCGGCGCTCGGCGTGACCGCGCGCGCCGCGATGGCCGCCCTGACCGGCAGCGCCGTCGTCTACTTCCTCCAGCCGACGCTGGGCACGCTGCTCGTCGCGATGGCGTTCCTCACCTCGGTGCCGCTGCGGCGCCCGCTCGCCGCCAAGGTCGCGAACGACCTGGTGCCCCTGCCCGCCGCCTTCCTCGCCCACCGGCGCGTCCACCGGTTCTTCCTGCGCGTGTCGCTGCTGTGGTCGCTGGTCTTCACCCTCAACACCGCACTGAGCGTCTGGCTGTTGTTCCGGCACTCGATCGCCGCCTACCTGTGGATCCGCACGCCCGCCGTGGCGCTTCTCGGCGCGACCGCGGTGGTCATCTCGCTCTGGGGCTTCAAGCGCTGCGTACGTGGCGTCACGGCGGCCACTCCGTAGGGCCCGAAGCTAAAGAACGAACAAAACGACGGCCACGAACGTCTGTGGTTACGAGGCGGTTTTACTCGGGCCCCATACGATTACGGGCGAATCCAGAGGATATGAGGGTTTCTGTGGTGCTCAAAGGCGTAGTGACGAGTGCGGCCGCGGTCCTGGTGACCGCGGGATGCGGTCTCGTCGGCGGCCACGAGCAGGCCGCGAAGGTCTCCATCACCCCTGCGAACGGCACGTCCGGCAGCCGTCCCGACCTCCCGATCGTCGTCACGGCCTCCACGGGCCGGCTGGGCGACGTCGCCGTCCAGGGCGGGGGAGCGCGCATCACCGGCGCGTTCGACGCCGCACACCGGCAGTGGAGGTCGAGCCGTACCCTCACCCCCGCCACCAGGTACACCGTCCGGGCGACGGCGAAGGCCGGCGGGAAGACCACCACGGCCACCAGCGCGTTCCAGACGCTCACCCCGAAACAGACGTTCTCCGTCGCCGACATCACCCCGATGCCGAACGAGACGATCGGCGTCGGCATGCCGCTCATCGTCAAGTTCAGCCGCCCCGTGTACAACCAGGCGGACGTCGAGCGCGCGCTCCACGTCACCTCCGACAAGCCCGCCGAGGGCGCGTGGCGGTGGTTCGGCCGCCAGGAGGTCGTCTACCGCACCAAGGAGTACTGGCAGCCGCACCAGACCGTGCGCCTGACTGCCGACATGGCCGGCATACGCGGCGCCAAGGACACCTACGGCACCAAGGACTACGCCCGGTCCTTCACGATCGGCGACTCCCACATCAGCGACGTCGACGTCCGGTCACACCGCATGACCGTCCAGGTCGACGGCAAGACGGTGAAGACCACGCCGATCAGCGCGGGCAAGGGCGGCCAGCGCAAGTACACGACGACGAACGGCGTCCACGCCGTCATGGGCAAGCACAGCCCGGTCACCATGACGTCCGGCTGGGAGGGCGTCACGGACAAGAGCGACCCCAACTACTACAGCCTCACCGTCTACCAGGCCGTGCAGATCTCCTCCAGTGGCGAGTACGTCCACTCCGCGCCCTGGTCGGTCGGTTCACAGGGGCGCGAGAACGTCAGCCACGGATGTGTGAACGCCCCGCCCGCGTTCGCCAAGTGGTTCTACGGCCTGTCCCGCCGCGGCGACATCGTCAAGGTCAGCGGCACGGACCGCGAACTGGAGCCGACCAACGGCTTCGGCTACTGGCAGCTCTCTTGGACCGACTGGCTGAAGGGCAGCGCACTGCACTGACCCGAGTTCACCGCGCCGCCCGTACCGGGCGGCGCCCGATATGGAACCACTGGCAGGATGGATCTTGTGCTTGACGTTGTTGGCTGGGTGCATGTCTCGGACGGACGGCTCCTGGCCGTACGGGCACGCGCGCGTGACCGGCTGTACCTCCCCGGAGGCAAACGCGAACCCGGTGAGGACGACTGGACCGCGCTGTCCCGCGAGGTCCGCGAAGAACTCGGTGTGCACCTCGACCCGGAGAGCTTTCACGGCATCGGCGTGGTGGAGGCGCCGGCGCACGACCAGCCGGCCGGCACGCGCGTCCGCATGGCCTGTTACACCGCCGGGTACCACGGCGAGTTCACCGCGACGGGGGAGGTCGACGAGTGGATGTTCGTCGGCCCCGACGAGCGTCACCGGCTCGCCCCGGCCGTCCAGGCGGCGCTGGAGCTGACGCGGTGAAGGTCAGCGTCATCATCCCGGTCTACAACACGGGCGAGGACATCTCCCGCTGCGCGGAGTCGGTGCTGGCCCAGACGATGGACGACTACGAGGTGATCTTCGTCGACGACGGGTCGAGCGACGGCACCGAGAAGCGTCTCGACGAGCTCGCCGCCGAACACGACCGGATCCAGGTCATCCACCTGCCGCCCAGCGGCGGCCCCGGCGGCCCGCGCAACGCCGGCATCGACGCCGCCCGCGGCGAGTACGTCTACTTCCTCGACGACGACGACTGGCTCGGGGAGGAGGCGCTGGAGCGCATGCACGCCATGGCGCTCCGCAACGACGCCGACATCGTCATCGGGAAGATGGTCGGCCACGGCCGCCGCGTGCCCCGGCTCATGTTCCGGACCGACCGCGACCGTGCCGACGTCCTCGAGGACAACCTCCTGGGCATCCTCACCCCGCACAAGCTGTTCCGCCGCTCGTTCCTGGCCCGGCACGGGATCCGGTTCCCCGAGGGCCCGGTGCGGCTGGAGGACCACCGGTTCGTGCTGCGGGCCTACTTCAACGCCGGCACGATCTCGGTGGTCGGCGACTACCCCTGCTGCCACTGGGTGAAGCGGCCCGGCAGCTACTCCCGCGCCCTGCCCGAACCGGCGCACTACCACGCCATGCTGCGCGAGGTGCTCGACATCGTCGACGAGCACGTGCCACCCGGGCCCGTACGCGACCGGTACTACGCGCACTGGTACCGGGGCAAGCTCCTCAAGCGGTTCGGCGAGAACGGCTTCCTGGACGCCCCGGCCGACTACCGCCGGGCGTACTACGACGAGGCGGTGCGTCTCACCGGCGAACGGTTCGGCGCCGGCGTCGACGAGTGGCTTCCCGCGCGCTTCCGCGTGCGGTCGGAGCTGCTGCGCGCCGACCGCCACGACGAGCTATTCGACCTCGTGCGGGCCGAGCGCGACATGCGGCTCGACGCGGTGCTGGACGGCGTACGCTGGCGCGGCGACCGGCTCGCGGTGCGCTTCACCGCGCGTTTCGTCTACGCGGACGGCGAACCGCTGGCGTTCCGCGACGGCCGCTGGGACCCCCGGGTGCCGGTCGGCGCCCGCCCGGAGGCGTTCGCGCTCGACGACCGCCCGTGGCGGCTCGACCTGTACATCCGCCGGCGCGGCGACAGCGCCGACCTGCCGCTGGCGATCAGCACGGAGCACCTGAGCGACGGCGCGATGACCGGCGAGGCCCTGGTCGACACGCGGGCGCTGCCGTGGCTGCCGGACGACGTGTGGGACCTCTTCGCGCGGATCGACGGGGGCGGCTGGACGTACGAGCGGCGCCTGCGCGGGTACGCCGAGCAGGTGCCCGCGCGTGGACGGCTCGAACCGTACCGGACGGTCAACGGCAACCTCAGCGTCCGCGTGCACGCCGCCAAGGCGCCGTCCAAGAGCCCGTTCCGGCGTGCGGTGCGTTGGCTGCCGGGCGCCCGGCTGGGCGGCCGCCGTACACGGGCCTGAGAGCACCGCCCTCGCCCGCCGACGGCGGGCGAGGGCCTCGCGCCCAGGCGGAATAAGCGCCGCTCCGGGCGGTTCCGATCAGGTGTGACCGACCACGAGATCTTCGAGTTGGGCGACCTGGCCCTCCAGCGCGGCGGTACGCTGCCCGGCGCACGGCTCGCGTACGCGACCTACGGTGTGCCGGGCCGCGCCGCGATCCTGTTTCCGACCTGGTTCGCCGGCACGCACGAGGCCAACGAGTGGCTGATCGGTCCGGGCCGGGCCCTGGACACCGACCGCTACTTCGTCATCGCGCCGAACCTGTTCGGCAACGGCCTGTCCAGCTCGCCGAGCAACACCCCGCCGCCCTTCGACCGGGCGCGGTTCCCCCAGGTCACGATGGCGGACAACGTCGCGGCCCAGTATCGCCTGGTGACCGAGCACCTCGGCGTCGACCGGCTCGCCCTCGTGCTCGGCGCCTCGATGGGCGCCGGGCAGGCCTACCAGTGGGCGGTCGGCCACCCGGAGATGGTCGAGCGTCTCGCGTCGATCACCGGCTCATCGCACACCAGCCCGCACAACCAGGTGTTCCTCGAAGGCCTGCGAGCCGCGCTCACCGCCGACTCCGCGTACGCGGGAGGCGACTACACCGAGCAGCCGCGAGCGGGCCTGCGCGCCTTCTCCCGCGTCTACGCCGGCTGGGGCCTGTCCCAGGCCTTCTACTGGGAGCGCGTGCACGAGCGGCTCGGCTTCGCCACGCTGGAGGACTTCATCACCGGCGTCTGGGAGGCCAACTTCGCCGGCTGGGACGCCAACGATCTTCTCGCGATGATGTGGACCTGGCAGCACGCCGACGTGGGCCGGACCCCGGGCTTCGACGGGGACACCGTGGCGGCGCTCGCCTCCGTCAAGGCACGGGCGCTGCTGCTGCCGTCGCGGAAGGACCTCTACTTCCCGCCCGAGGACGAGGAGTGGAGCGCCCGGCACCTGCCGGACGCCGAGGTGCGCGTCATCCCCGGCATCTGGGGCCACCTCGCGGGCGGCGGCGCCGACCCGGAGGCCGCCGCCTTCGTCGACGCGGCCCTGCGCGACCTCCTGGCGACCGGCTAAGTGCGCTCAGGCGTTCTCGCGGGTGAGCGTCAGGCCCAGAGAGGCGAACTGCTCGGCCGGACGGTGGTAGCCGCGTTCGATGTGGTGGACCCCGCGCAGGGTCGACGGGCCGTCGGCCGCCGCCGCGGCCAGGACCGCGGAGAAGCCCGCGCGGACGTCCGGCATCGTCACGTCCGCGCCTCTCAGCTTGGACACGCCGCGGACCACGGCGGAGTGGACCGAGTTGCTGTCGTGGAACCGGCAGGCCGGGCCGCCGAGGCAGGCGTTGAAGACCTCGATCTCACAGCCCATCTTCTTCAGCGCCGGGACGTACACCAGGCGATTCTCGAACACCGTCTCGTGCAGCACCGACATGCCCTCCGCCTGGGTGAACAGCACCATCAGCGGCTGTTGCCAGTCGGTCATGTACCCGGGGTGCGTGTCGGTGTGGACCGCCGCCGGGCGCAGGCCGTCGGGGGCCGACGCGGTGATCCAGTCGTCGGTGATCTCGAAGCGGGCGCCCATCCGGGCGAGCGTGGTGATGGCGGTGACCAGGCGGTCCTGCGAGCAGCCGTGCACGCGGACCTCGCCGCCCGTGATCAGGCCCGCCACCAGGTAGGAGAACGCCTCAAGGCGGTCGCCGGCGAGGCGTGTCGACGCGCCCTTGAGCCGGGGCACGCCCTCGATGACGATGCGGCGATCCGGGCTCAGCTCGATCTGGGCGCCCATGCGCTGCAGGAACAGCGCCAGCTCCACGACCTCCGGCTCCATGGCGGCGCCGCGCAGCACGGTCTTGCCCTCGGCGAGCACGGCCGACATCAGCACCGTCTCGGTGGCGCCGACGCTGGGGTAGGGCAGGTCGATGCGAGCGCCGTGCAGCCGGGTGGCGCGCGCGGAGATGCCGGTCTCGCCGACCTCGACCTCGGCGCCCATGGCCCGCAGCGCCTCGACGTGGAAGTCGACCGGCCGGCGGCCGATCGGGTCGCCGCCCACGAGCGGCACGAACGCCTCGCCGGTCAGGTGCAGCAGGGGGCCCACCATCAGGATCGGAATCCGGTTCAGACCGGTGAACGCCTCCGGCACCCGGGGCTCGGCCACCGGGCCCGGCGCGATGCGGATCTGCGACCCGTCACGCGTGACGGCGTGCCCGAGCGCCTGGAGCATCGCCCCGGTGATCTCGACGTCACCGACCTCCGGCGCGTTGCGGATCGTGCTCTCGCCCTCGCCCAGCATGGCCGCGACCATGTGCTTCGTGACGGCGTTCTTCGAGCCCCGCACGTGGATGTCGCCACGCAGCGGACCGGACGGTTCTACCTTCCACACCTCTTCAGCCACGCCGACCACTCTAAACGCGCCGGTGAGCGGTGGTACCTCCGGTGCCAGCAAAGCCGGAGAGTTGCGGCAATACGGTATGAACCGGACGCATCTTACATCCGGCACGACCTGCGGCCCGCTTCTGCTTCGATGGACGCATGGACATCAGCGCCGTTGTCGGAATGTGGCTCGATCGTCCCCCGGAGGAGGCGCTGCACACCGCCGTGCTCGCCGACCGCCTGGGGTTCGGCGAACTCTGGATCGGGGAGACGGGCACCTGGGACGCCTTCGCGCTGGCGACGGCGGTCGGACTGGCCACCGACGCCATCGCGCTGACCGTCGGCCCGGTGCCGGTGGCCGTACGGGACCCGGCCATGATCGCGATGGGCGCCGCGTCGGTGACCGCGCTCACGCGGCGGCGGGTCGGCGTGGCACTGGGCACCTCCAACCCCACGCTCGTCGAGGACTGGCACGGCCGCTCACGCTCCGGCGCCGCCGGCACTCTGGAGGAGAGCGTACGGGCGGTGGCCACGCTGCTGGGCGGCGGTCGGACGAACGGCGAGAGCGGCTTCCGGCTCCGCCTGGCCCCGCCGGAGGGCCCGCTCACGGTGGCGGCGCTCGGCGACCGCGCGATCGCGACCGCCGCCGCGCACGCCGACCGGATGGTGATCAACCTCGTCACGCCGCAGCAGGCCGCCGATCTGAAGGAGAAGCTGGACACCGCGGCCAGGAAGGCGGGCCGCCCGACGCCACGGCTGGCCGCCTGGATGCCGGCGGCGGTCGACCCGGTGCCGGAGTCGTACGCCCAGCTGATCTGGGGCCTGGTGCCGTACCTGAGCGTCCCCGGCTACTCCGCCAACCTCGCCGCCGCCGGGTTCTCCGACGCGGTCGCACTCGCGCGCGCCGGCACCGCGCCGCGCGACCTGCTCACCGCGCTGCCGCTGGAACTGGCCGGCACGATCGGGCTGGCGGGCGACACCGCCGCCGTACGCTCGCGGCTGGCGGCCTACGCCGACGCGGGCGTCGATGAGGTCGCGGTGGTCCCGGTCACCGGCGGCGACCCGGGCGGGGAGCGTACGTTGAGCGCGCTACGGAAACTCTGAACGAGCCCCCTGACACGTCGTTCCCGGGGCGAACGGCCGGTGCCGGACGGCACCGGCCGTTCGCCTTTTAGGCAGCCCGCTTTTACGGAAAAGGCGTTGCCCGTACTTGTGTGAGTGATTCATGCTGTTCGGGAATCCGGACGGCGGAAAGGAGGGCACCGTGTCGCAGCACATCGACGGCGCGCCGGACACCCCGGGCGACGCGCCGATCACGCCCCAGTGGCGGTCACGCCTGCTCACCTCGACGCCGGGCCGTGCCGGCGAACCCGGCGAGGGCGGTCCGGAGCGACTGACCCGGCATGAGCGAATTCCGGAAGAAGGCCGCCGGCGGGGGCGTTAGCCGTCCCCGCTGTCACGCCGTTTCCGGAATGAGGAGACGGCGTTGTTTGTTTTTCGCGGTGAAATGGGGAGCCCGGTGAACGTACTGGTTCTGAACGCCTCGTACGAGCCGCTGCACAAGGTCGACGTGCGGCACGCCGTACGCATGCTGGTGCGCGGTGTCGCCGTCGTCGAAGAGGCGGTGGAGGGCCGGCGCATCGGGCACTTCCCGCTGCCTCGGGTGCTGCGCCTGGTCCGCTACGTCACGATGCGCTGGCGGTACGGCCGGGGCCCGGCGTGGACCAAGCACGGCCTGCGCCGCCGCGACGGCGGACGCTGCGGCTACTGCGACGCACGGGCCGACACGGTCGACCACATCGTGCCGCGTTCGCGCGGCGGCGCGACGAGCTGGGAGAACACCGTCCTCGCGTGCGGACCGTGTAACGGCCGCAAGGGTGACCGCACGCCGGCCGAGGCGGGGATGCGGCTCCTGATCGTGCCACGGGTGCCCCGCTGGAACGAGCTGGTCGGCTGAGACCCGCCCGGGCGGACCCCCGGGAAAGACGATGTCGCATGAGAGGGAGGTGTTTCCCTCTCATGCGACGATGGGGATTGACGCGGCGATCCTGCCGGGCCACCTGCCGTCGCGATGCGCTCCGTCAGGTGATCCGCACGGAACCGCGGCAGGTCCGGGTGCTGCCCATGAAGACCTCCGGCGTTCGGCGTGCTCTACTTCCCCGAACACTAGGACGGCGCGCTTACCGATCACTGACCTCAGGGTCAGGCTCGCGGTTTCCGGGTGAAGCGCCGCGCCGTGGACCGCAGGGGCGGCCCGTCAGCCGTGCTCGAAGGCCACGCGGGCACTGATCGCGAGCAGGGCGCAGCCGGCCACGCCGTCGAGCACCCGGCGCGAGCGGCGGCCGCTCAACAGCCGGGAGATCGGGCCGATGGCCAGGGAGAACGTCCGCCACCACAGCACGGCGGTGCCGAGGAAGACCAGCGCGAGCGTGGCGGTCGTGCGCAGGCGCGGCTCGCCGTCGGCGACGAACTGGGGGAGCAGGGTGAGGAAGAGCAGCGCGATCTTGGGGTTGAGGAGGTTCGTCACCAGCCCCTGCCGGAACGCCGCGCCGGTACGGCCCGCGGGGTGCACGCGCGTCTCCTCCGTCGGCGCGTCCCCCGACATGATCGCCGAGATCAGCAGCCGGACGCCGAGGTAGGCCAGATAGGCGGCGCCGGCGAGCTTGACCGCCGCGTACGCGGTCGCCGAGGCGGCCAGGATCGCCGAGAGCCCGAGAACCGCGGCGGTGGCGTGCACCGCGATGCCCAGGCAGCAACCGAGGCCGGTGAGCCAGGCCCCGCGCACTCCCGCGCTGAGCCCGTTGCGGACCACCAGCAGCATGTCGGGACCGGGCGTGACGGTGAGGACCGCGACGACACCGAGAAACGGCAGGAGCAGATCGGGCACTGCGTCATGTTAGCCACGAAGCGGGCGGCTTCGCGGCCGGTACGAGGAGCCCGGCGCCCGGACGTCAGGGGGCATCAGTGTCGGCCGGGCCGTCGTGAGTGTCGTACCCGCGGACTAGCTTGAGGGAAATGTTCGAGGGTTTCGACGAGTTCGACATCGCGACGTCGCAGACGACGATCCATGGTGTCCGGGGCGGGTCCGGGCCGCCGGTCCTGCTGCTGCACGGCATTCCCGAGTCGCACCTGATGTGGCACCGCATCGCGCCGGCCCTGGCCGAGCGGTTCACCGTCGTCGCGACCGACCTACGCGGCTACGGCGCGAGCGGTAAGCCGCCCAGCAGCCCTGATCACGAGCCCTACCGGATGCGGACGATCGCCGCCGACCAGGTCCAGGTGATGGCGGCGCTGGGCTTCGACCGGTTCGCGGTGGTCGGCCACGACCGCGGCGCCCGGTGTGCCTACCGGATGGCACTCGATCACCCGGCCGCGGTCAGCCACCTGGCGGTGCTGGACATCGTGCCGACCGGTGAGGCCTACACCCGCGCCGACGCCGACTTCAGCCTCGGCTTCTGGGTGTGGTCGTTCCTGGCGGCTCCAGAGCCGATACCGGAGAAGATGATCGCGGCGGCGCCGCAGGTACTGGTCGACCACATGCTCGACGCCTGGTCCCGGGTGCCCGGCGTGTTCCCCGAGCGGGTACGAGCCGCCTACACCGCGGCCTTCGCCGATCCGGAGACGGTTCATGCCATCTGCGAGCAATACCGCGCGGCCGCCACCCTGGACGTGGCCGATGACCTGGCCGACCGGGGCCATCGGAGCATCGCCTGCCCGACGTTGGTGTTGTGGAGCGCCACCGGCCCGGTCGGGCAGTGGTACGACCCGCTTGAGGTATGGAAGGCCTGGGCCCCCGACGTACGCGGCGGACCCGTCCAGGCCGGCCATTTCCTGCCAGAGGAGGCGCCTGAGGAAACCCTTCGCCACCTGCTGGAGCTACTGACATGAGATTGAGACCGCGCCGGCACCAGAGCCCGTAGATCCTCCGCCCGAAGGCGCAGCACGGTGATTCGAAGGTCCGGCCGTCGTACGCTGACGCTCATGTCCGACGTCTCTGGGCCACCGCCTCGGCAGCGGCTCCGATCGCTGAGCGGGGCCTTTCGCGTCGAGCGTGGGCGCGGCGCGGAGCCGGGGTCCGTCACCGTGTTCGTGCGGGATCCGGACGGCGTCACCGTCGTCCGTGCCGCCACCGCCGACGACCCGCCGGAAGAACTGTGGCACGGCCTGCGGGGCGTCTCGGCGCACGATCTCGACCAACCGGGGATGCTGGCCGCGCTCCTCGTACCGCTCGCGGACGCCGGTGTGCCGGTCTTCGTGGCCTCCACCTTTGACGCCGATCTCGTGTTCGTGCCGGTGGAGCGGCGCGACGCCGCCGTCGGCGCGCTCAGGGCGGCGGGCCACATCGTGGAGCCCTGACCAGGCGGCGCCCCGGCCACCGCGAGGCGCGACAGCGCCGGCGCCCCCGGTCGGGGACGGCCGGCGCTGCCGCCCCGGTCACCGCGTCGCGCTCTGCGCGTCCCAGGAGATCTCCGGGGAACGGTAGAAGTTGACGCCCATGACCGTCCAGCGCGGTCCCTGGGCGGCGAGGCGGGTCCGGTACTCGTCCCACGAACGGCCCGTCCGCGGCGACCAGCCGATCTCGGCGATGCCGGGGAGGCGGGGGAAGGCCATGTACTCCACCTCATGGATGTTGGTGAGGGTCTCGCTCCAGATCGGCGCCTCGACGCCTCGGATGTTCTGTTCGGTGACGCCGGTGAACAGCGTCGCCGGGTCCCACTGGTAGGACTTCTGCACGCTGACGTACCCGGCCCAGTGCAGGCCGTAGGGGGAGTTCGCGTCGTACTGCATGTCCAGGTACGCGTGGTTCGCCGGCGAGGTGACCAGCTGGACGCCCTTCTGCACGGCCGCCGTGGCCAGCGGGTCGGCGGCCGGTGTGTTGCCGTCGAGGATGCTCCAGTTCTGGGCCAGCGTGGCCGGGCTGCTCTGCACGTCCGCCTGGGCGATCTCGTTCCAGCCGATCATGTTCTTGCCGTGGGCGTGCACGATCGGCTGGAGCCGGTCGAGGAACGTGACGTAGTCCGCGAGCGGTGTGCTGTGCGCCTCGTCGCCGCCGACGTGTATGTACGAGCCGGGGGTCAGCTTCGCGAGCTCGCCGATCACGTCGTCGAAGAACTTGTAGGTGAGGTCCTTGTCCACGCACACCGAGCTGAAGCCGACGCTCGTGCCGGTGTAGAGCGGCGGCGCCTTGCCGTCGCAGTTCAGGTCGGCGTACGAGGCGAGGGCCGCGTTGGTGTGGCTGGGGCTGTCGATCTCCGGCACGACGGTGATGAAGTGCTGCGCCGCGTACCGCACGATGTCGGTGTACTGCTTCTGGGTGTAGTAGCCGCCCGGCCCGCCGCCGACCTCCGTGCTGCCGCCGTACGTCGCGAGCCGCGGCCACGATTTGATCGCGATACGCCAGCCCTGGTCGTCGCTGAGGTGCAGGTGCAGGACGTTGATCTTGTACATCGAGATCTCGTCGATGTACCGCTTCGCCTCCGCGACGGTGAAGAAGTGCCGTGAGACGTCGAGCATCGCGCCGCGCCAGGCGAACCGCGGGTGGTCGCTGATCGTGACGCCGGGAACGGTCCACGGTCCCCGTTGCGCGCTGTGACTCTCCACCTTGGCCGGCAGCAGCTGGCGCAGGGTCTGTACGCCGTGGAACAGCCCGGCCGCCGTCGGCGCCGCCAGCTGGACGCCGCCGCGGGACACGTTCAGCTGGTAGCCCTCGGTGCCGAGCTGCGGCAGGGCGGCCAGCCGCAGCGAGATGGCGTCGTGGACGCCGGCGCCCGAGCCCACCACGGGCAGCGGGTACCCGGTCGAGGGACGCGCCAGCCCGGCCAGGGACGCCGCCACACGGGCGACGTCGGCCGATCTCGACCCGATGACGATCTTGGTGTGCCGGGTCAGCGTGAACGACTGCCCGGGGACCGTATTCATGGACACCGGCGCCGGGACGATCCGCGGGACGGTCGTCGCGGGGTCGGCCTGCGCGGACGGCGTCACGGCGAGCCCCGCGACGAGCGAGCCGGCGAGGACCCCCGCGGCCGCGATCCGCGTACCGGGACGGGCGGGCCGGCGGCGGGTGGATCTCCACCGCACCGCTCTCTTGCTACCAGTCAACATGTCATGCCTTTCTTCGGCGGGTGACAGGACGAGGTCCGACGGGCCGCGCGGCCTCAGGGCGGCGGCGCGGTGAGATGGAGACCGAGGGAGGTCACGTACGGGACCGCCCGTGACTGTTCGACGCGGACGCGGAGGCGGCTCGTGGTGACCGGGGCCGTGAGGGTGAGGACGCGGCTGTATCCGATGGTGGTCACGGCGGTGAGGCGCCGCGGACTTTCCATGCCGAAACAGATGAAAGCGGCGATCCCATTACGCTGCCAGGCGACCTGCGCTGGCCGCGGAACGAGATGCGCGGCCTTGTCGATGATTCGCGTCGCGTCGTCGCAGGAGTCGATTCTCATGACGGAGGACGACCGTATCGGGCCGGCGCATCGGGACTCGGCGGCCTGACCGTGGGCCGCGACGAACGGCGGAGCCGCCGGCGCGATGGCGGCCATCGGCGCCACGGCGAGAGCCCTTCTGAGGTTCGTCATTCCTTCGCACTCCAATAGCCGGAACGGCCCGGATCGTGTTCTCGATCTCCGATTGAGTCAACCCTCCACGCCCGATAAGGGACCGACCACTTTCGGCCTTCGGTCGTGCGCCGACCCCGGATCGCCGGCGGTGCGGGGCTCGCCGGGCCGGGCCCGAGGGCGGTCCGGCAGGCCCCGGACCTGCCCAAGCGCGGATGGCGCCGTGCCGCCGATGGGCATGACCGAGGCCGGCGGATTGCGTGTACGTGCTCGGTTCAGGCCCAAATCGAGCATGGACAATCACCGAACCCCGTACTAGCTTCCATGGCGGCCGCACCTGCCCGATGCGTCACCAGGGAGGCAGAACGTGGAAAGACGTCACTTCCTGCAGGTCAGCACGCTGAGCGCCCTCAGCGCGATGGCGGTGACCGGCAACGCGGCCGCTGCGGCGGCGGGCGAGACGAAAGGACACACGTTCGGCTTCGCCGACGACGGCAGTGAGTTCCTGCTCGACGGGCGGCCGTTCCAGATCCGCAGCGGCGAGATGCATCCGGCGCGCATCCCCGTCCAGTACTGGCGCCATCGGATCCGCATGGCCAAGGCCATGGGCATGAACACCATCGCGCTGTACGTCATGTGGAACTACATCGAGGAACGGCCCGGCGTCTTCGACTTCCACACCGACCGCCGTGACGTGGAGGCGTTCGTCCGGCTCTGCCAGGCGGAGGGCATGTGGGTGCTGCTGCGCCCCGGCCCCTACGTGTGCGGCGAGTGGGACCTCGGTGGCATCCCGCCCTACCTGCTGCGGCACCCGGACATCAGGCTGCGCGTCAAGACCGCCGACGACCCGCGCTACATGGCGGCGGTGGCGCGGTACATCGAGCGGCTCGCGCCGCGGATCAGGCCGCTGCTCGTCGCGCGCGGCGGGCCCATCCTGATGGTCCAGATCGAGAACGAGTACGGCTCCTACGGCGACGACGCGGAGTACCTCGCCGAGCTGCGGCGCCTGTGGATCGACCACGGCGTGGACGGGCCCTTCTACACCGAGGACGGGCTCTCGCAACTGCAGCGCGATCACACCAACGTGCCGGGTGGCGCGATCGCGCTGAGCGGCGGTGACGCGTCGTCGATCGCGGCGGCGCGTGCGGCGTACCCGGCCGTGCCGGCCATGGCGGGCGAGGTGTACCCGGGCTGGCTGACCCACTGGGGCGACAGCACGTTCCAGGGTGCCGACTCCGACGTCTCCGGCACGATCAGGGACTGCATGGACGGCGGCCTGTCCTTCAACCTCTACATGATCCACGGCGGCACCAGCTTCGGCTTCTTCGCCGGGGCCAACGCCGACGACGCCTCCGGCCACTACCAGCCGGACATCACCAGCTACGACTACGAGGCGCCGATCAGCGAGCAGGGCGTGGCGACGCCGAGGTACATGAACTACCGCGACCTGATCGGGCGCTACCTGACGGCGCCTCTGCCGGCGGTGCCGGCGCCGATCCCCACGATCGGCGGGACCACGGTCGAGCCGGCGCCGTACGCCTCCGTCTGGGACAACCTGCCGGACGCGCTGCCCGCGGACCGGACGGTCGACCCGCGGCCGTTCGAGATGTACGGCCAGAACTCCGGGTTCGTCCTCTACCGCAAGAAGCTCGACGGCTACTCCGGTGGCACGCTCGACATCCGGTGGGTGCACGACTACGCCACGGTCTTCCTCGACGACACCTACGCGGGCGGCTTCTCCAGGCCGTTGATCCCCGACACCGTCGCGAGCGCCCGACACGTTACGAACGGCGACGCGCCGCTGCCGCTGCCGCCGGCCGGCCAGGTCGGTGACCATCCGCGGCTGGACATCCTCGTCGAGGGAATGGGCCGCACCAACTACGGCCATGCCCTGGTCGACCGCAAGGGGATCCTGGAATCGGTCGCGTTGCGCGACGGCGGCGCCCTGACCGGGGATCTCACCGGCTGGGAGGTGTTCCTCCTGCCGATGGACGACCGGTTCGTCGCGACCCTGAGGCCCGGTGCACGGACCCCGTCACGGCCCGGCGTCTTCTTCCGTGCCACCGTGCACCTGCGGTCCACCGGCGACACCTATCTCGACATGTCGCGCTGGAGCAAGGGCGTGGTCTGGGTCAACGGCCACAATCTCGGCAGGTACTGGGAGATCGGCCCGCAACGGCGGCTGTACTGCCCGGCACCGTGGCTCAGGCGCGGACGGAACGAGATCCTCGTCTTCGACCTGCACCAGACCGAGACGGCACCGATCACCTTCGAGCGCACCCTGCACTGACGCGCAGGACGCGGCCGCCGGGGTTCGGCGGCCGCGCCCGTGTCGCGGTGGTCGGCGCAGCGCCCGAGTCGGCTCAGTCGTCCGGCCCGTGCTGGATCGGCGGCGGCATCACGCTGCCGGCCCCCTTGACGCTCTCCCAGATCGCCTGGTTGAGCTGTTGCTCGGGAGCGCGGTCGGCGGAGCTGAAGTCCATCCGCCGCGACTCGGCGGCCATCGGGGCGTTGGCGCCGTTCTTCTCGGTCAGCGACTGCTTCGGTGTGATCGCGTCGAACGGCACGGTGTTCGGCCGGCCGGTGAAGCCGGCGGTCATCGGCGTGGCCATCGCGTCGAACTGGGTCAGCGGGCCGATGCCGTCGAGCAGTTCCATGGTCCGCATCATCGACACGGTGCTGTACTGCGTCGAGTCCACCTTCCCGGTCTGGGTGTACGGGCTGACCACCAGGGCGGTGGTCCGGTGGGCGTCGACGTGGTCGGGCCCGTTCTGGGCGTCGTCCTCGGTGATGAAGATCGCCGTGCTCTTCCAGTACGGGCTGTGCGAGACCGCGTCCACGACCCGCCCGACCGCCAGGTCGTTCTCGGCGACAAAGGCTTTCGGCGTGAGCGCGCCGGGCGTCGTGCCGCTGGTGTGGTCGTTGCCGAGCCGGAGGAACTCCATCCGCGGCAGGTTCCCATCCCCGACGTACTGGTCGAACTCCTTCTTCCACGCGTCGACCCGGTTGTTGTCGGTGAGGCCGAGGCTCTGCGCCGCGTAGTCCGGGTCCGTGTGGCCGGCCAGCCGGGGCTCGGTCGCGAACACCTTCGCCGGCAGCGGACCGCCCGCCCACATGCCGTAATTGCGGTAGGAGATCCCGGCGTCGTCGAGGCGGTCCCAGATCCGCGAGTCACCGGTGACCTTGCCCGGGTCGGTGGCCTGGTTGGTGTACACGTCGTCCGAACGGCCCCGGCCGCCGTACGCGACGGGCCACAGGTGCTCGTTGTAGCTGTTGGACTCCGAGCCGGTGGCCCACTCCCAGCCGTCGGAGGAGACCGCGCCGTCGGCGTAGAAGTTGTCGAACGTGACGAACCGGCGGGCCAGCGTGCGCTGGTTCGGCGCCACGTCGTCGTCGAAGAGGTTCAGCGACGGGTCGCCGTTGCCCTTGCCGAGCGAGCCGAACACCTGGTCGTAGGTGCGGTTCTCCTTGACGACGTAGATGACGTGCTTGATCGGCGAGGAGTCCCCGGGCCGGGCCGGTACGACAGGGTGCCCCTGCTTGCCGTGCGGGCCGTCGAAGCGGTCGTTGACGCGGACCTGCTTGGTGTAGTGCGCCAGGGCACTCGGGCTCGGCACGGGCACCGCCGAGAGCGTACCCATGATCATCGAGGCGACGTACTGGGAGTAGTCGGTGAGGGTGACGTTCGGGCCGCGCGGGTTCGGCCCGGCGCCGAGGCCCTTGGCGTTGGTCACCAGCAGCGTGGAGCCGTCGTGGGTGAGCGTGACCGAGGTCGGATACCAGCCGACCGGGATCAGCCCCCGGACCCGGCCCTTGGCCAGGTCGACGACCGCGACGTCGTTGTTGCCGGCGTTCGCCACGTACAGGGTCCCGCCGTCCTCGGACACGTCCAGCCCCTCAGGGCTCGTGCCCACCGGCGCTCCCCGGTACGGCGCGAGGTCGATGTAGCGGCTCACCTCGGTGGCGCCCGGCCGGATGACGGCGATGCGGTCGGCGTCGGTCGCGGCGACGTAGAGATCCTTGGTCACCGGGTTGCGGGTCATCGTCGTCGGGTGGCTGCCCACCGTCATCGTGGCCCGGCCCGCGAGCGTCGAGGCGTCGAGCACCGAGACGGTGTTCGTGCCCCAGTTGGAGACGTAGAGGCTCTTCTCGTCGGGTGAGAGCGCGACGCCGTACGGGTTGGGTCCCACGGTGCCGACGGCGCCCAGCACCGTGCCGCCGGCCGTGTCGACCTCGGAGACCCGGCCGTTGCCGTTGTCCGCGGCGTACAGCCGTTTGCCGTCCGCCGACAGGACGATGCCGGCCGGGAACGAGCCCTTCGGCAGTGCGATGGGCGTGCCTTCGGTGAGGCCGTCGCCGCTGCGCGTGTACACGCGGATCTTGTCGTTGCCGCCGGCCGAGGCGTACAGCTTCGAGCCGTCCGGGCTCCAGGCCAGGCCGATGAACAGCGCTTCGGGTGATGTGTAGTCGATGTGCTGAAGCGTCGCGCGGGTGTTCGCGTCCAGGAGCGACAGCGACTGCGTGTGCGTGCCGTCGTTGCTGACGGCGAGGTACTTGCCGTCGGGGCTGAGCGCGGTGGCGAACGGCTTCTCCCCGAGCGGAGTCTGGTGCCCCGCGGGAGTGACCCGCCAGCCGTACGTGACGACGGCGGTGCCGTCGGGGCGTGGGCCGACCCGGTCCGATGGCGTCGTCGTCGCCGCCACCGCCCCGGCCAGGCCGCTCACGGTGAGCACGGTGGCGCCGAAACCGACCCACCAGCCCCGGAGGATGCGTCTCATCCGGACTCTCCTTCAAAGGAATCGATGAGAGAACCCCGCGAGGCTAAGCAGGTTAAGGATCTTGCAGACGACGGCAAGGGAAATATCGGCGTAAACAGTGACCAATGCGTCAACTGGTAACGATCACGACAGAAGGGCGTCGGCCGGACGTCGCCTACGGGAAGTCCGGCCTGCCTAGCGTCACCCGCGTTGTCTCGACGAAGGGGACGAATGCCGACCACCGCCCTGGACGCGAGGGGCCTCATCAAGCGGTACGACGACGTCGTCGCGCTGGACGCCGTGGACCTGCGGGTCGCGGCCGGTTCGGTGCACGGCCTGCTCGGCCCCAACGGCGCGGGAAAGACCACCCTGCTGCGCGTCCTGCTCGGCCTCACCCACCCGGACGCCGGTACCGTCCACGTGTTCGACCGGCCGATGAGCGACTCACGCGGCCGGCTCCAACCGGACGTGGCCGGATTCGCGGAGGCCCCGCGGTTCTACCCGTTCCTGACGGGCCGGCGGAACCTCGAGCTGCTCGCCGCGTACGACCAGGATGACGGCAACGGGCGCGTCGAGGCAGTGCTCGACCGGCTGGGCCTGACGGGGAGGGCCGGATCCCGCGTCGCCGGCTACTCCCTCGGCATGCGTCAGCGCTTGGGCGTCGCCGCCGCGCTCGTACGCCGCCCGCGCCTGCTGATCCTGGATGAGCCGGCCAACGGCCTGGACCCGGCCGGCATCCGCGACCTGCGCGAACTGCTGCGCGAGCTGGCCGCGGACGGCGGCACCGTGCTGCTCAGCAGTCACCAGATGGCCGAGGTCGAGGCCTTGTGCGACGAGGTCACGATCCTGGGATCCGGCACGGTCGTCTACGACGGTTCCCTCCAGCGACTGCGCGAGAGCGCGCCCGCGCCGGAGTACCGGCTGCGGACGGTGGACGACGAGGCCGCGCTCGCGCTCGCGGAGGACGAGCTGGCCGTGGCTGCCGGCGACGGCCTCACCGTCCGGGCTCGGGCCGAGGCGCTCGACGGCTACGTGGCGAAGCTGGTCGCGGCGGGGATCGGGGTACGCGAGCTGCACCAGTCGGTCTCGCCGCTGGAGCGGATGTTCTTCGCGCTGACGGAGGCCGGTGGCGCCCGATGACGACGGACCCGCGACCGCACGGCGTCGCGACGGCGTACCGCTGGGAGATGGAGAAGCTCGCCGCCCTGCTGCGGGTGCGTCTCACCGCGGTGGCCTGTTTCCTGGCCCCCTTCGGGCTGGTGGCCGCGCTGCGCCTGCAGGACGCGGTGCCCGCCGACACGCTGTTCGGCCGATGGACCCACTTCAGCGGCTTCGCCACGCCGATGGTGGTGCTGGTGTTCACCGGCCAGTGGGCGCTGCCGCTGCTGACCTGCCTGGTCGCCGGCGACATCTTCGCCTCCGAGGACCGGTACGACACGTGGAAGACGATCCTGACCCGCTCGTGCACCCGCCTGGGCGTCTTCTGGGGCAAGGCGTTCGCGGGCATGACCTTCGCGGTGCTGGTCGTCGTTCTGCTCGCGCTCGGCAGCCTCGCCGCCGGGGTCCTGGTGATCGGAGCGCGGCCGCTGGTGAGCCTGTCCGGCACGCTGATCCCACCGGGGCCGGCGGCCGGGCTGGTTCTGGAGAGCTGGGCGACGGCCGTCCCGCCGACGCTCGGCTTCACCGCGATGGGGCTGCTGTTCTCGGTCGCCACTCGCAACGGCCCGGCGGGGATCCTCGGGCCGAGCGCGGTCGGCCTGGTCATGCAGCTGCTGAGTTTCGTCAACGGGGTCGACGTCCTACGGCATCTGCTGCTCACCACGCCGTACGGCTCCTGGCACGGGCTGATGTCGGCGCACCCCTACTACGCGCCGCTGCTGTGGGGAGGGCTGGTGTCCGCGGTCTATCTCGCCGGCTGCCTGGCCGCCGGGTACCTGCTGCTGCGCCGCCGTTCCTTCGACGAGGGCTGAGCCGTCATGACATCGAACCGGACGAGACCACTGGCGACGCTCCTCACGGGCGCCGCGCTCCTCGCCGCCTCGGCGGGCTGTGGCACGGTCGACATCACGCGGGTCAAGCTGCAGGACGACGTCGGGCCGACGTACCGCAACATGTACGTGCTCCAGCACCGGCTGCTCGGCCAGGACACCGACGCGCCCGCGCGGCTCGCCACCGCGGCCTGCGCCAAGGGCGGCCCGGAGACCCCGGACGAGGGGCCGGGCGACGACTGGACCTGCCAGGTCTACTGGCCGGTCAACGGCACGCTGCAGACCTTGAGCTACGAGGTGCAGGTCAAGGCCACCGGCTGTTACACCGCCCAGGGCCCCGCCTACAACGTCGGGCAGCAGAACCTTCACGACCCGGACGGCCGCACGGTACCGAACCCGCTCTACGCCTTCGACGGCTGCCTGAACACCGGCTGAACCCGCGTCACCGTTCGCGTTGAGCGCGCCGGGCGCGGCCGCCGGGATCCGGCGGCCGCGCCCGTGTCGCGGTGGCTGGGCGCCGGCTACCGGCGCGCGACGACGATCACCTGGAAGGCGGTCTCCGGGCCGGGAACGTTCAGCCGGCCGACGGAGCCGGCGGCCCACGCGCGCAGCTGGACGGGGCCGAGCGGCTTGCGGACGACCATCGGGACGTCGACGCTGACGCGGCGGCCGGCGTCGAGCCCACCGAGTTCGCAGCGGAGGTTCGCGGCCACGTGCGTGCAGCCGGGACCGTCCTTGACCGTCCAGCCGGTCGGCACCGACGTGATGAGCCGTACGTGGTCGAGGTGCCCGTCGCCGGTGTTGGTCACCGTCCAGCGGACGGTCTCGACCTCGCCGACCGCGGGTCGCAGGTGGCTGGCCTGACCGGTGACGGTGAGGTGACTGCCGGCGCGAGTGGCGCCCGCGTTCGGTGCCAGGCAGAGCAGGCCTGCCGCGGCGAGCGTGGTGACGGTGAGTGTGCGCATGACGTACCCCCTGAGAATGCGCCTGAAAGAGCGACTGCCTCAGACGCTGTCACCGGGGGCGGCGCGCTCGCCGCGATCACGCGCCGATTTCCCGACTCATTGCCCGATCGCGGCGAGCGGTTGGCCTGGGCGGACCGCCCGGTGACCCTCAGCAGCCGAAGTCGATGGCGTCGAACGTCACGTAGTGGTCCGAGGTGTAGTAGTCGGTGCCGCTCCCCGCGGTGACGATCCGCCGGGCCCCGCGGTCGGACGAGCCCGGCGTCTTGACGGTGTACTCGTGGTAGTAGCCCTGCGGTTCCTGGGGGAGGACGCCCTCACGGTTCTGGAAGACCTCGCCGTCCTGCGGATAGGGGAACGGGCCGCCCTCGGCGATGAGTCCCAGGGTGTCGTCGGCCTCCGGCGGCAGCGCCGAGTGGCAGACGGTGCCGGTGGACAGCGGTGCCACCGACGAGTGGGAGGCGTGGGCCAGCAGGCCCGCCGTCGCCAGCACGGGTACGAGGACGAGTGAGCGGAGACCGAGTCTCCTGCGGGGAGTACTCATGTCCAGAGACTTGCCGGTCCGGTCAGGGTCCAGTCAAGGGAGGGCGGATGAATTCGGGTGTCCGTGCGGTGACGCGCGGGAAGACCCATGAGAAGACGCACTGTTCAGCGATACAGCGGGCGAACGTGGCCGATACAGGTCAGCGCACGGCTCCGGCGGGCCGGGTTTCGCCGGACGCGGTTCCGTGCAGACAATCCGGCATGCGCTGCTGTGTCTCCCGGTTCACTCGGGCCGCTCGCTCACGAGCACTGATCGCCGCGGTGGTGACCGCGCTGACGGCGGGCCTGGCCGGCCCGGCCGCGGCGGGTCCGGCGCCGCGCCCGGCCGCCGCCGCACCGAGGCTGCGGGATCCGCACCCGTGCCAGGGCCAGCCCGGGTTCACCTGTTCGACCATGACCGTGCCGCTGGACCATCGCGGCCGGGTGCCGGGCACCCTGGATTTGCAGGTCGCCACCGCCGACAACGTCGACGCGCCCAAGGGCACCCTGCTCTTCCTCAGCGGCGGGCCGGGCCAGCCGGGCGTCTCGATCGCCGACCGGATCGCCCACCAGCGGCTGCCGGAGATCGCCCGCCAGTACCGGTTCGTGCTGCTGGACCAGCGGGGCACCGGCCAGTACGGCGCGATCGACTGCCCGCTGCTGCAGGCCCAGGTGGGCAGCTCCGACATCGCCGCGCCGACACCCGCCGCGGTCCGGGAGTGCTCCGGCGTCATCGGCGACGACAAGGGTCTGTACGGCACCGAGCAGACCGTCGCCGACTACGAGTCGCTGCGCCGGGCGCTCGGCGTCGACACGATGGTCGTCGACGGGGTGTCGTACGGCACCTTCACCGCGGCGCGTTACGCGGCCGTCCACCCGACCCGCGTCCGGCGGGTCGTGCTCGACTCGGTGCTGCCGCACGTCGACCCCGAGGCCGACGACGGCCTGTACATCGTCGGCCTGCACGCCGAGGCGCGCGTGCTGCGCGACGCCTGCGCGGCGGCGCCCGCCTGCGGCTTCGACCCGGCCGACGACCTGGCCTGGGTGGTACGGCACCGCGGCGACGCGGACGGCGTGCGGATCTTCGACACGATCGTGTCGTACGAGTTCGCCGACCCGACGTACCGGAACGCCGGCGCCCTACCCGGCGGGCAGGGCGACATCGTCGGCGCGCTGCACGCCGCCCGCCACGGTGACTCCTCGCGCCTGGACGCGCTGCTCGCCTTCTTCAAGCCCGGCGGTGACGAGCTCGCCGGTTACAGCTCCGGCCTGCACATCGACGCGTTCTGCTCCGACAGCGTCTGGCCGTGGGGCCGCTCGGACACGCCGACGGCCGGCCGCCAGGCCCGCCTCGACCGTGCGCTGCGCCGGATCCCGCCGGAGCGGTTCTGGCCGTACACCCGTGCGACCGCCGCCGGCAGCGGTTTCACCCAGGAGTGCCTGCGCTGGCGCTCACGGCCGTCCGCGGAGCCGCCGGCCCGGCTGCCGGACGTGCCGGTGCTGCTGCTGACCGGTGACCACGACCTGTCCACGCCGACGGAGTGGGCGTACGAGGAGGCGCGGCACGCCCCGGACGGCAAGGTCGTCGTGGTGAAGGGCGCGTCGCACTCGATCCAGAACCGTGAGCTCGGCCACGCGGGCCGCGACGCGGTCGCCGCCTTCCTCGGCGTGTGACCTGCGGAGCGGGCCGTCGCGGGGGCGCTCCGCAGGCGCGGAGTGCCAGGGCGCCGGTGCTCACGCGCGGTCCTTCTGGCATTCTTGCGGATTCGTGAGCGCCCCCTCGGACCGGTCCGCCCCCGCGGCCGGGCCCGCCCGTGCGCGGACCGTGACAGGGTGGACGCCTCCCGTCGGCATTCGGAGCGTGGTCGTGTGGCCGTGATGGTGTGGATCAACCCGGCTGCCGCATGGGAGAGCGCGGTGGACGCGGTCGCCGGCATGGCCTTCGAGGAGATCGTGCTGCTCCTCGTCACCGAGGGCGGCGGCGCGGCGGCGCCCGACACCCTCACGGGCCTGCTCGGTCCGGCCGGCCACGAGCCCGGCGAGGCCTTCGCGGGCGTCGAGGAGGAACAGGCCGCCGCGCTGTTCGACGAGGCCGAGGCCCGCATGGGCCGTCCCGTCCGCCGTCTGTGGGAGCGGGGCGTCCCCGAGCACGAGGTGGTCACCGCGGCGAGCGGCGCCGACCTGCTCGTGTGCGTACGCGACGGCGCCCCCGGGCTGCCGGGGCCCGACAGCCTCGGCCCCGCCACCCGTTTCGTCGTCGACCACGCGCCGTGCGGGGTTCTTCTCGTCTGGCCGGGGGACAGGTCGCCGCGCGGGGAGGGGTGACCGCGGGGAAAGGTGAACACTGCGCGAACCCCGCGGGGCGGTCACCGGGTACGTCCTAGGGTGCGTCCGGCGACGGCGAAAGCGCCGGGCGCGTCCGGTGCCGGGGAGAGTCCTCGCGTCGATGTCTTGGGGGAGCCATGGGCCTGACGGGCCTGCCGTTGCTGGTGCTGGCCGTTCTTCTCGCGCTGGGCGCGCCGGTGGCCTGCCTGGTCCTGTGGAACCGCGTCCGCGGACGCGTGGCGGCCGCCGTGCGGTTCGCGATGATCGTCACCTGCCAGGCGCTGGCGCTGCTGCTCGGCGGGGTCGCGATCAACGACCACTACGGCTTCTACGCCTCATGGGAGGACCTGGTCGGCGGCGGGACGGGGGAGACCGCCGCGATCCAGGCGGCCGGCCCGGCCGGGGCCGGCATCGGCCGGGCGGACTTCCGGCGCGACCGGTCCCTCGGCGAGGACGTCTACTCCGCGACCTACAGCGGCGAGCACTCCGGCGTCCGATCACGGATCCTCGTGTGGGTGCCGCCGGGATACGACTCCCCGGCCGGCGCTCGCCGCACCTATCCGGTCGTGGAACTCCTGCCCGGCTATCCCGGCAGCCCGTCGACGTGGTTCCACGCCGTACGCGGGGTCGGGGCGCTCCAGGACGCGATCGCGGCCCGCCGGGCCCACCCGTTCATCCTGGTCGCGCCCACCATGACGGTCGAACCGGGCCGCGACACCGAGTGCGTCGACTTCCCGGCCGGTCCGCGCGTCGAGACCTGGCTGGCCGATGACGTGCGCACGGCGGTGACGAGCGCCTTCCGCGCCGAGTCCGGGCGGGACTCGTGGGGGGTCATGGGGTTCTCCACCGGCGGTTACTGCGCCGCCAAACTCGCCCTGCGCCGCCCGGACCTGTTCGGCGCCGCGGTCAGCATGCAGGGCGACACGACGCCGCAGACGCCGCAGGTCCGCGCCGACCCGGCGCTGGACGCCCAGAACTCCCTCCCGGAGATCCTGCGGACCCAGCGGCCGCCGGTCGGTCTCCTGCTCGCCGGCACCCGGCAGGACCGCGCGTCCTACCGCGAACTCGTCCGGCTCGTGCCGCTCGTACGGCCGCCCACACAGGCGTTCGAGTACGTGCTGAAGAACGGCGGGCACAACGCCGCCGTGTGGAACTCCATGCTGCCGAACGCCTACGCCTGGCTCAGCGACCGGCTGTCGTTCCCACGCCCGGCCTGACCCGGACGTGACGAGGCGGCGGACGCGCCGAGCGCCCGCCGCCGTCCGTCCGTCGTCAGTGGCCCAGGACGCGTTCGATCAGGGAGCCGTAGCCGCGCAGCGCCACCCGGAGCCGCTCGGTGTCGGACTCCTCGCCCTCGCCCCAGTGGTCGTCGAGCCGCTCCCGCAGCCGGCCCAGCGCCGCGGTGAGCTCGTCCACGGTCTCCCGCGACAGGGCGCTCGCCTGCCGTACGGCGTCCGCCGGGTCGTCCACGAAGTCGCCCTTGACCTCGCGCCAGCGCGTCCGGAACCGCTCGGCGGCGTCGGCGTCGATGAGCCGGTCGACGGTGAGCTCGTCGGCGGCCGTCGGGGCGGCGCCGGTCGCCGCCGGCTCGGCGCCCTCGGACACCGTCTCCTCTTCGGTGGTCGAGTCCGAGACGATGATCGGTTCCTCGGTGCCGAACGGCTCGCCGTAGCGGCCGCGGCCGGCCTCGTCCTCGGCCGTCGCGTCCGCGGTCTCCTCCGAGGAGACCGGCTCGCCCTCCCGGCCGGTCGCGGTTCCGGCGGGTTCGGTGGAGGCGTCCTTGTCCCAGACCTCGCCGACCAGCGGCTCCTCCTCACCGGAGGCCGCGGCCCGGTGCTCACCCTGGTCGGCCTCCTCGGCGGGCCAGCCCGCGACGGGCCGGTCCTCGGCCGGTGGGCGGGGGTCGTCCAATGAGCGTTCGTGGTAGCCGTTCATCGCCTACGCTCCCTCGTCGTCGCGCCGCGCGGTCCGCGTGGTCCGTGCGCGGGTCTTCGTGTCGGTCTCGGCGCGCTCGGCGGCGGCCTTCACCTTCGCGCCGGTCTTCGTACGCGGCGCGGTGCCGTCCCGCTCGGCCTCCGCTTCCTCTTCGGCCGTCTCGCCCCGCGCGCCGGTCTCGGTCGCGGGTGCGGCCGTCGTCTCCGACCCGGCCGCGTCCGGCTCGGCGGCGCGATCGGTGGCGTGGTTCGTGGCGTTCGCGTCGTCGCCGATGTCGAGCAGCTCGGTGAACAGCGCGCGGTAGTGCACCATGGCCTGCCGCAGGTCCTCGGTCGAGGCCTGCCCGCTCCCGGCACGGGAGCCGATGTCGTGGGCCTGCCGGTACCGGCCGATGGTGGCGGCGTGCTCGACGGACAGGTCCGCGACCTGCTGCTCGTAGCCCTCGTCGGTCGGGTAGCCGCGCTCGCTCATCACCTGGTGGATGAGCCGGTCGGCCTCGCTGACGGCGGTCTCCGGCGCGTCCACGAAACGCTCCTGGACCTGGCGCCACTCGCCGAGGTGGCGCTCGCGCACCTCGGGGGCCAGCGGACGGATCTCCAGCTGGTCGTGACGCTTCTGCCGGGCGAGCAGTTCCTGCTCGGCCTCGCGGGTGCTCTCGTGGTCCTTCACCGCCCGGTCGTACTCGGGGCCGAAGCGCTGCCGCAGGCCGCGTCGCCGCGCCTGCGCCCGGGCGAAGTACCCGGCGACGGCCAACACCACGAGCACGACTATGACGATGACGACCACTGCGACGGTCGACATGGTTGCCTCCTGAGGTGCGGTTGCCAGGCTCTTCTGCCCGTCTAAAACGCCCTAAAACAACCCGGTAAGGGCGCTGTGCCGGGATTGCTCGACGGGGCGGTGAAAACGGTGCCAGGCCGCGTACCGGCAGCTCAGGCGGTCCGTAGGCGATCGCGGGGGCGCGGCCGGTCGGATGTGTGAGATAACGACTCAGAGACGCCACCGGTTGACGTTCCGTGGCGAGTCGGCACGAGTCCCGACACGACCGATGGGAGCTGACGCAATGCGCATGACGGTGCTCGGCAGCTGCGGGGCGTGGCCCACGCCCGGACGCGCGTGCAGCGGCTATCTGGTCGAGAGCGACGGATTCCGGCTGCTCATCGACCCCGGGTACGCCACGCTGCCGCGCCTGCTGCGGCACGTCGACGCGCGGGAGGTGGACGCGGTCCTGGTGAGCCACGGGCATCCCGACCACTGCGCCGACCTGAATCCGCTGCTGCGGGCACGGGCACTCGATCCGGACCCGGCGCCGAAGCTGCCCGTTCACGCGCTGCCCGGCGCCCTCGACCGGGTGCTGGCCCTCGACCGGCCCGGCATGCTCGACGACGCCCTCACGCTCCGCACCTTCACCGCGGGCGGGCGGTTCGAGATCGGCCCCTTCACGGTCGACACGTGGGCGCTGCCGCACTTCGTGCCGAACGCGGGCCTGCGGCTGACCGCGGAGGGCAAGGTGCTGGCCTACACCGGCGACACGGGGCCGTGCCGCGAACTGGCCGAGCTGGCCCGCGACGCCGACCTGTTCCTCGCCGAGGCGACCCATCCGGAGGTCGTGCCGGCCGAGGACGCCCGCTACCTGTCCAGTGCGCGGCAGGCCGGCGAGTGGGCCACGAAGGCCGGCGCCGGGCGCCTGATGCTGACCCACCTGTGGCCCGGCACGTTCGCCGTTCACGCGGAGGAGGCGGCCCGCCGGACGTACGCGGGACCGGTCGAGGTGGCGCGCGAGGAGGAGACCGTCCCGATCGGCTGAACGCGCGAAGGGCCGGCGCGGGCCCCCGCACCGGCCCTTCGCGCGTTTCCTACTGCTTGGGCGCCTTGGCCGCGAACTCGGTCGTGTAGGTCTTGGACAGGTCGACGGTGTCCTTCTTGCCCTTGACGTTCGGGGAGAACTGGGCGAGGACGTTCAGCACGTTCTTCGCGCCGTCGGCCGGCATCATGCCGTCCCCGTTGAACATGCCGATGCTGTCGGCGACCGCCTTCTCGTACAGCTTGGGGTCACCGCCCGCGTAGTCGGCCGGCATCTTGGCCGCGATCTCCGCCGGCTTGTGCGCCTTGATCCAGCCGAGCGTCTTGACCAGGGCGTTCGCCAGCTTCTGCACGGCCTGCGTGTGCGTCTTGACGTAGTCGCAGCTCATGTACAAGGAGCTGGACGGGTACAGGCCGCCGAGCGCGGCGCGCGCCCCCGCCTCGGTGCGCATGTCCAGCAGGACCTTGCCCTTGCCGGTGCTGGTGAGCTGGGCGACGGTCGGGTCGGTCGTCATGCCGGCGTCGATGCCGCC
The DNA here is from genome assembly GCF_030269445.1 of Actinoallomurus iriomotensis. Lineage (GTDB taxonomy): Bacteria > Actinomycetota > Actinomycetes > Streptosporangiales > Streptosporangiaceae > Actinoallomurus > Actinoallomurus iriomotensis. The sequence goes on along the minus strand of NZ_BSTJ01000004.1, from coordinate 202,848 downwards.
GTTGTTCAGGGCGGCGATGAACGTCTGGCCCGCGCCCGCCTTCACCGTCGTGTACGCCGACGTGGGCACGCCGTTCTTGGTCGCCAGGTACTGGGTGAGGAAGTCGGTGGACGAACCCGGGCTGGTCACGCCGAGCTTGAGGCCCTTGAACGCCGCGGGCGAGGTGATCCGGCCGGCCTTGGGCGCCGAGACCACCTCGGCCTCGCCCGGCACGTCGGCGAGCTGCACGACGCTCTCGATGCACTTCCCCTTGGTCTGCAGGTCGATGGTGTGGTCGTAGAACCCGACGACGCCCTGCACGTCGCCGGAGAGCAGCACGTTCTCCGCCTGGGCGCCGGCGGGTTCGGTGAGCAGCTGGACGTTGATGCCCTGCTCCTTGAAGTAGCCGAGCTGCTCGGTCAGCTTCGCGGGCAGGTAGATGACCTTGTCGATACCACCGACCATGATCTTGATGGTGTCGTCCTTGCCGCCGTTCCCGCTCGACGCGGAGGTGCGCGAGTCGCGGCAGGCGCTGAGGGACAGGGCGGTGGCGGCGGCGAGCGCGGCCGCGGCGACGCGAGTGGCCGTACGCATGAGGGGCTCCTTCAGATCTGTGCTTCGACGCTGGACGCGGGGGGACGCCAGCGCAGGAGGCGGCGTTCGAGCAGGGTGAGCAACCACTCGGCCAGCAGAGCGATCACCGTGATGATGATCATTCCGGCGTAGATGCCGGCCGAGTCGAACGTGCCCTGGGCATGGTTGATGAGCAGGCCGAGGCCCTTGTCGGCGCCGCTGTACTCGCCGACGATCGCGCCGATGATCGCGAAGCCGAACGCCGAGTGGAGGGAGGCGAGGATCCAGGACGTGGCGCTGGGCACGACGATCGAGGTCAGCACCTGCGTCCGGCTCGCGCCGAGGATCCGGGCGTTGTTCACCAGGTTCCGGTCGACCTCGCGGGCGCCCTGGAAGGCGTTGAAGAACACCGCGAAGAACACCAGGACGAACGCGGTCGCGACCTTGGACGACATGCCGAGGCCGAACCAGATGACGAACAGCGAGGCCAGGATGATGCGGGGGATGGCGTTGGCCGCCTTGATGAACGGCGCGCACACATCGGACAGGAAGCGGCTGCGGCCCAGGACGATGCCGAGCACGACGCCGCCCACGCTGCCGAGCGCGAAGCCGATCAGCGCCTCTTCCAGCGTGTAGGCGATCTGCGTCCAGATCGAGCCCTGCGAGGTGCCGCTGGTGAACCAGTCGACCAGCCGGCTCCAGATCGCGCTCGGCTTGGAGTAGTAGAACGGGTCGATCCAGTGGGTCGCGGCCAGCTCCCACGAGCCCAGCACGGCCACGACCAGCAGCACCCGTACGGCGTTGATGCCGGTGAGGCGTCGCCGGTGAGCGGCGCGGGCCTGGGCGACCGCCGCGGCCTGGCCGTCGTCGACGCTGCCGGCCTGGGCGGGTTCCCTGGTGTCAGGCAGCACGATCCGCACCCCTCTCACGGGTGATCTGGACCTCTTCGCGCAGCGACTCCCAGACCTCGCGGTAGATGTCGAGGAACTCCGGGGTGAGCCGGATCTCCTCCGCGTCGCGAGGCCGTTCCAGCGGGACGTCGAAGGACGCCTTGACCGTGGCGGGTCCGGCGGTCATCACCACCACGCGGTCGCCGAGCACGACCGCCTCCTCCAGGTCGTGGGTGACGAACACCACCGCGGCGCCTCGCGCCGTGCCGGAGCCCGACCACAGCCGCAGCAGCTCGTCCTGCATCAGGCCGCGCGTCTGCACGTCCAGAGCGGAGAACGGCTCGTCCATCAGCAGGATCGACGGTTCGTTCACGAGCGTCTGGGCGAGCGCGACGCGCTTGCGCATGCCGCCGGACAGCTGGTGCGGGTAGTAGGACTCGAAGCCGCCGAGGCCGACCCGCTCCACCCATTCGCGGGCCTTCGCGCGGGCCTCCCGTTTGCCCGCGCCGCGGTAGCGCGGGCCGGTCGCGACGTTGTCGAGCACCGAACGCCAGGGGAGCACGGCGTCGGTCTGGAACATGTAGCCGACGCCCTCGGGGATGCCGCCGACCGGTGTGCCGTGCACCAGCACCTCGCCGCCGGAGGGGGGCTCGAGGCCGGAGACGAGCGACAGCGTGGTGGACTTGCCACAACCGGTGGGGCCGACCACGGCCACGAACTCCCCGGAGTCCACGGTGAGATCGAGGTCGCGGACGGCCGTGTGCACTCCGCCCGACGACGAGCGGAAACGCTTTGTGGCGCCGCGAAGCTCGATCGCGGGGCCGTCAGGGGTCTCTTGCGTGGGCATGCCGCCAGACGCTACGAGCATGTTTCGGGCGCGTTAAGCCTTGCCCGCGATGTGGTCACAAGCCGCGTTAACCGCGTTGACCGCATAAATCGAGGTTTTGCGCGTTCTGCGCGCGAAGCGGGTGGAGCCCGGTTCGGTTACGGTTTGCAGGTCATGCCCCGACCTGCCCGTATACGCTTCGCCCACCAGGTGCTGATCCTGCAGATCGGCGTCGTGGTGCTCGTCGCCGTGACCGGGTACGGCATGGCCGCCTGGGTGCAGTGGGGCGAACTGCGTCACCAGTACGGCTGGCGCGCGCTGACGCTCGCCCGCGCCGTCGCCTCTGACCCCGTGATCGGCGACGCCGTGGCGAGCGGCGACCCGCAGGGCGTGGTCGAGGACCGCGCGGAGCGGTTCCGCGAGGCCACCGGCGCGCTGTTCGTCGTCGTCACCGACCGGCACGGCATCCGCCTGGCCCACCCGAACCGCGCCGAGATCGGGCGGAGGGTCAGCACCGACCCGTCGGCCGCCCTGTCCGGGCACGAGGTCATCGTCTTCGAGCGTGGCACCCTCGGGCTGTCCGCGCGGGGCAAGGTCCCGCTCCACGACCACGTGGGGAGCCTCGTCGGCGAGGTCAGCGTCGGGTTCGACGCCGGCGAGATCGACCGGCGCGTGCACCGTACGCTGGCGGTCGCGGCCGGGTTCGCCGCGGGCACGGTCCTGCTCGGCGTGGCCGCCTCCGCCGGGATCGGCCGGCGCCTGAAGCGCCAGACCCTGGGCCTCGAACCCCACGAGCTCGCCGAGCTGGTCCAGGAGCGCGAGGCCGTGCTGCACGGCATCAGCGAGGGGGTGCTCGCGCTCGACGACGGCGGCCGGGTGACGGTCTGCAACGAGGAGGCCGCGCGGCTGCTCGACGTCACGCCCGCCCGCCACACCGCGGTCGCCGACCTGCCGGTGACCGGCCGGCTCCGGGCCGTGCTGGAGGGCGAGGAGGTGCCGCCCAACCTGTTCGTCGTCTCCGGCGACCGGGTCCTCGTCGTCAACCGGCGCGAGGTCAGCCACGGCGGACGGCGCCTCGGCGCGGTGATCAGCCTGCGGGACCGGACGGACGTGGAGTCGCTCGCCCGTGAACTGGACGCGGTGCGGACGCTGTTCGACGCGCTGCGCGCGCAGCGGCACGAGTACGCGAACCGCCTGCACACGCTGTCGGGTCTGCTCCAGCTCGGCCACTATGAGGAGGCGGCCGGCTACATCCGTGCCCTCGCCGAGGTCCCCGCCGCGAAGGAGGAGCCGCCCGGCACCGTACCCGATCCTTACCTCGGCGCCTTCCTCGCGGCCAAGGCCGCCGTCGCCGCCGAGAAGGGGGTCGAGCTGGAGATCGCCGAGACCACCTGGGTACCCGGCCGCGTGTCCGAGCCGCTCGACGTGACCACGGTGCTCGGCAATCTCGTCGAGAACGCCCTGGAGGCCGCGCGGCTCGGCCGTCGCCGGCCCGCGCGCGTCGAGGTCGAACTGCTCGGCGACGGTCACGACCTGCACGTGACCGTGGCCGACTCCGGCGAGGGCGTGCCGGAGGAGCTGAAGGAGGCGATCTTCCGTGACGGCGTGTCCACGCGCCAGGCCGACGGCGGTCGGCCGCGGGGCCTCGGCCTCGCGCTCGCCCGTACGGCGGCGCGGGCGCGCGGCGGCGACATCGTCCTCGTCGACCCCGGCGAGGACGAGGTGGGTGCCGTCTTCGTCGCCCGGCTTCCGGAGGTGCTCAATTGATCGACGTGCTGGTGGTCGACGACGACTTCCGCGTGGCCCAGGTGCACGCCGGGTTCGTCGAGCTCGTGCCGGGGTTCCGCGTCGCCGGCCGGGCCCGTACCGCCGCCGACGCGCGGGCCAAGGCGGCCGGCGCCGACCTCGTGCTGCTCGACGTCTACCTGCCCGACGAGTCGGGCCTGAACCTGCTGCCCGACCTGGCCGCGGACGTGATCATGGCCACCGCCGCCACCGACCAGGAGTCGGTGCGCACCGCGTTCTCCCGCGGCGCCCTGCACTACCTGATCAAGCCGTTCACCGCCGGTGAGCTGGGGGAGCGGCTGCGCGCGTACGCGCGGTACCGGGAACGGCTGGCGAACGGCGGTCAGCTGACGCAGGACGACGTCGACCGCGCCGTGCGCGTGCTGTACGACGTGCCGCGCGGCGTCCCACGCGCGGTGAAAGGCCAGTCGCCGGTCACCTCACAGCTCGTCGCCGAGGCGCTCCGCCGGGCCGACCGGCCCCGCTCGGCGGCGGAGATCTCCGATGAGGTCGGGATCTCCCGCGCGACGGCCCAGCGGTACCTGGCCTCGCTCGCGCAGTCCGGCCGGGCGCTGGTGACGCTGCGGTACGGCACCACCGGCCGCCCCGAACACGAGTACGCCTGGCGCCCCGGAGCATCGTTCACGCCCTGACGTCCGGTTCCGGGTATATCCGCTACCGCGCCAGTCCATACCGGCGGACGGCCGCGCAAATCCCGACATCGGGCAGCGGCCGAACATAGTCTGTCATTTCTGTCATGCACTCGACCGTGCATTGGCTGATATATGCGGCAGCCTGGCCCGATCTGTCTACCTCGGTTTTTGTTGGGCGTGAACCGGGAAGAGCCACCAGTACATCCGGGGGAACGCAGTGATGGACAGAAAGTGCATTATCGTGAAACGAATTATTATCGATAGTGACGAAGTCTTGCGCTGTGAAGCGAGAGTCCTGGGCCGCTATCTGGTGGGAGGACCGCCGGATGAGCCGGCCGTGACGCTCTATGTCAATGCGATAAAGACCAGAGCGTGCGCGATGAGTGAGCGTGAGCGCAAACGCCTGGCCTTCATCCACCGCCATCCCTGGGCGCTCGGATTCGTCGACGCGGGTCTTACTCTGATCGATTCGGCGTCTGAAATTCGCCATCGCATTTATATCATGTTCTCGATCCTGGAGTCCTCTCCCCGTTATCACCATCGATTTCTTCCCGTGCGCCGCGGCTGGTGGTACTCCACCGTCGTCGGCTCAACCGTCATCACCGGTGTCACCAGAACGATCGTAGGCACCATTCTGGTCAAGGTGATCACGCAGTGAACATCGCTGGTTTCATGGTCGTCGGCTCCGGTTGCTCTGCGGCGATGGCCGCGCAGACCCTGGTGGATGCGGGTGCGGACGTCACCATGGTCGACGTGGGGATCGACAACCCGGAGTATCACTCACAGGTCCCGGAAAAAGACTACATAGATATCCGGCGCAACGAGATCGACCAACATCGCTACCTGATCGGCCAGAACGCCGAGGGCGTGGTGTGGGGTCACGTCGGTAAGGGCGCCCAGATCACTCCGCCGCGTCGGCACATGATCGAGAAGGTCGACACGTATCTGCCGGTACGGTCCAGCACGTTCTCGCCGGTCGAAAGCCTGGGGTACGGAGGCCTCGGCATCGGCTGGGGGTTGCAGTGCTGGGAGTTCTCGGACGCCGACATCAGGGCCGCCGGACTCGATGAGACCCGCATGCGTGACGCATACGAGGTCGTAGCCCAGCGGGTGGGCATCAGTGCCACCAAGGACGACGCCTCGCCGTACACCATCGTCGACCTGAAGACCTATCAGCCGCCGGTGAACATGGACCGAAATCATCAGCGGATCCTCAACAGGTATCAGGCGCACAAGAACTACTTCAATAAAAGAGGGTTCGTGCTGGGCCGGACGCCGCTCGCCCTGCTCACGGAGGACATGGACGGGCGAGAGAAGTACGCCTACCGCGACATGGACTACTACACCGACAACGGCCGGAGCGCCTGGCGTCCCTGGGTCACCGTCGACCAGCTCAAGGGAAGTCCGAACTTCACCTATGTCGGCGGTCATCTGGTGACCCGCTTCGTCGAGAGAGACGGGTTCGTGGAGGTGGAGTGCCTCACGATCCCTCAGCATGAGAAACGAGTCCTGCGTTGCAGAACGCTCGTACTCGCCGCCGGGGCGCTGGGCAGTGCGCGGGTCGTGCTGCGGAGCATGGGAGAGTCGCACACGAAGCTACCTCTGCTGTGCAACCCGTACAGTTTCATTCCTTGCGTGCAGTTGTCGATGGTGGGCAAGGAAGTAGAGCGTAAGAAGCTCGGCCTCGCCCAGCTTTCGCTGATCCTGGACGAAGAGAGGGGCAAATCCGGGTTTTCCATAGCCTCTCTGTACAGTTACCAGTCGCTCATGCTCTTCAGGCTGATGGGCCAGGTTCCGTTCTTGGGTTTCTCGGACGCCCGCCACATCATGCGTTACCTGATGTCGGGGCTGGTGATCATGGGTGTGCATCATCCGGACAAACGCTCCTCGAAGAAGTATCTCCAGCTTGTCGGCGATGCGAGCTCCCCTGTTGGCGACCACCTCGACGCGAGCTATGTACTCGACCAGGCGGAGAAAGACGAGTTCGTGCGGCGCGAGCGTAAGTACATCGCTGCGGGGCGGCGGCTGGGCATATACGCGACCAAGCGGATTAACCCGGGATACGGCGCGAGCATTCACTATGCCGGCACCCTGCCGTTCAGCGATCGAGACCAGCCCCTGACGTTGAGTCCGAGCGGCAGGCTGCATGGCACCCAAGACGTCTATGTGGCCGACAGCTCAGGATTCAACTATCTTCCGGCCTGCGGTCTTACCTTCTCTCTACTGGCGAACGCGCACATCACCGCACAGAAGGCACTCAAGCATGAGCGATGAGCTCCCGACCGTTTTCGTCACCGGCGCCGGCGGATTCGTCGGCTCGCAGTTGGTGAGTTTCCTCGCTGCAAGAGGATGGAATGTCGTGGCTTCGGTACGCGACCCAGGAAGATTCGAGACGCGCGAGAACGTCCGCTATGTGGCTCTTGATCTCGGCAAGACGTTCGATGCGACGATGTTCAAGGGCGTCGACTATCTGGTCCATACCGCGTACGTGAAGCTCGATCGCGCTCACCAGGACGCTTTCGAGGTGAACGTAGGTGGCACCGAACGTCTGCTTGCGGCGGCCCGGGAGCAGGGCGTGAAAAAGTCGGTATTCATGTCGAGCATGTCGGCCCATGAAGACGCTGTATCGGTATATGGCCGTCAGAAGCTGGCCATTGAAGGCATGCTGGACGATTCGAACGACGTGATATTGCGCTGCGGCTTGATAGTCGGCAGCGGTGGCATCGTGCAGCAGATGGCCAAATTCATGCGGACCAAACGGCTCGTGCCGCTGGTCGATGGCGGAACTCAACCGCTGCAAATCATAGGCATACATAACCTGCTTCAGGTGATCGAGCAGGTCCTGGAGCGCGATCTGCACGGTCGGTTCGTGGTCGCCAACCCCGAAGTCTATGCGTACAAAGAGCTCTACAGGGCCATGGGCAGGCAGCTCGGAGTGACCCCGATCTTCCTTCCGGTGCCCTTCTTCGTGCTGCTCACCGCCATGCGCACCATCGCGTTCCTGCGCCTTCCGCTCGCGGTGAACGAGGATAATCTATGGGGGCTCAAGAAGCTGCGTGCCGTCGATAATTCCGCAGACGTCAAGGAACTGGGTGTCAAGCTCGATACGCTGCACGAGGCGCTGGCCCGATTGGGGACACTCGATGCCTAGCGGCATCACCGCGTTCGCGGGGAAGCTGCTCCTGCAGCCGACCAGCCACGGATTCGTACAGTTCTTCAGGTACGGCATCGTGGCGGTCATCGCATTCACGGTCGACTTCGGACTGCTCTACGTGTTCACCAGCTTACTTTCCTGGTTCTATCTGCTGTCGGCGACATCGTCCTTCGTCATCTCTGTCGCCGTGAACTACCTGCTCAGCACCGTATGGGTGTTCGCTGAACGGGCCAGGCGTGAGCGTGGCGTCGAACTCGCGTTGTTCGTCGGCATCTGCACCGTCGCCCTGTTGCTCAATGGCATATTTATGTGGATTTTCACGTCGGTTCTCGGAATATTCTACCTGACTTCGAAGCTGATAACCGTCACCATCGTGCTCTTCTGGAGTTTCGGCGCGCGGCGATTTCTGTTCCATGCCTCCTGCTTGCGAAGCGGATGGCTTGGCAGGTTCCTTTCCTGGCAATCGGAGTAGGCGACATCGTATTTGGGTATGACCAGAACATATGTGCATGCAGCAGCCTCACCGAGTGAGGCGAGAACTAGGGATGCCCAGCCATGAGTGGACCATACGAGGCCGAGTGCGAGGCCACCGCTGAAGTGCGCGACGTCTACGCGGGATACCACAAACGCGGGGTCATGCGGGAAAAGACCCTCAACCGGCTTCTTCGTACTTGCACTGATCACGGGCTTGAAGTGGGCTCGTACGACCGGGAAGTCCTTCGATGGCTCGCTGGACAGAAACCGGAGGCGGCCCAGGTGATCGTCGGCCTGGTCCACCGCGCGGCCGCCCTGAGAGAGCGAGTCGAGCAGGCCTGATGGACGGCGGGTCGATCCGACCTCGACGCCACGAGAACCGGCCGCCCCGTGGCCTGGCTCGTGGCGAGGAGACGGTCGTGAAGGCCCGGCAGGACACTGCCTCCCGACCCGGGAGCTCGCCGGCATCGACACCCGCACCTGGTCTCGTTCCCTCGGAGACGAGCCGATCGCCGTCGCCGACCTGAGAGGTCGTCCGGTGGCGCGGCGGGGTGCGGGCATGCCGTTGATCTTCAACGCGTACTGCGGCCCGTTTCCCGACCCGAGCACGTCAGGTGCCGACATTCGGCCGCATCACCACTGGTCGACCGCGGGCTCCTTGGCGGGCATGGACGACACCGCTTAGGAAGCGGTGCTCATTGAAGAGTTCGAGCCGGATGCGACTCTCATGCGGCGGTGCGCGCCTTCCCCCGACGACGGTCGGGCCGAGGAACCGTCGACCAGGTCCGTGGCCATGGCCCGGCCGGCGAGGCCCGCACCACACTGCCCAACCGTGATGTCGCGGGCGGAGAACTCCTTGAGCCGCCCGATCGCCGCCGACTCGATCCGCGTCCGCGCGTTTGACCGAGTCTCGAGCGTCCCCACGTACACGATCCGGCCACCTGCCGGATCTCCGCGAAGTCCCGGATCATCGTGGATAGGCCGCTCGAAGTCGTACGTTCGGGGGCCGCTCCCGCCGGGGATGTCGCGACCATCGACCATCAGCGAGCGTCTCATGTCCCGCGTGCGCCGATCCATCGGAGAGGGACCGGCGCACGCGCCGTCGTCGGGTGCCGACGACGCGGTCGCAGGCGTCCGGCGAGATGCTCTTCGGCTGCGCGAGGACGCCGCGCTTGATCCATTCGTCACGTCGGTCGCGGATGGTGCTCGCCGGTTCGAATCACCGACCCGGCTCCGCGTCATGCCGTCTTGGCAGGGTTCATGCTCCCGGAGTCCGCGCTCGTGGCGCCGTTCTCGGTCCGTACGCGCTGGACCGCCGCGTCCACGACGATGGCGGCCTCCTCCGCCGGGTCGGCGACCAGCGGGTGGGAGGGGCGGCGGATCCCCAGGATGCTGACGAACAGCGACGCGAAGATCATCTGGAAGCTCATGATGAGCGCGGTGGCGGCCGGCACGACGATGCGCAGCAAGGCGTGCGGGTCGAGCTGGCCGAAGCTGTGGCCCTGCCAGTGGATCAGCGAGGCGACCAGGCCGACGAGACCGGCCAGTGCCAGGAGGCCGCCGACGACCAGACCACGCTCCAGGCTCCAGGACCGGATGACGCGTTGCACCCGCGGGTCGTGAGGAAGGAAGCCCTCTTCCATTGCATAGACCTTGGTCAGTAGGGCTGACAGCACTGCTTGGAAGCCGATCACCAGTATCGCCGAGGCCCCGGCAAGGGTGTCGACGTCGAAGGCGATGTCGCCGACGTGGATCGGGCCCGCGGACAGGGCGATGCCGCCGATCAGTCCGAGGGTCATGAGCAGCAGGCCGGGGATGAGGAACAGCCAGCGGGGGCTGTAGAGCATGAGGAAGCGCAGGTGTCGCCAGCCGTCGCGCCAGGTGCTCAGGTGCGGGGCGCGGGAGCGGCCGTCGGGCGAGAGTGTGGTGGGGACCTCGCGGATGTCGTACTTGGCGAGGGTGCAGCGGACCACCATCTCGCTGGCGAACTCCATGCCGCCGGTCTGCAGGCCGAGCCGCAGGATCGAGTCCCGGCGGAAGCCGCGCAGCCCGCAGTGGAAGTCGCCGATCTTGCTGCGGAAGAACAGCCGGCCGACGAAGCTGAGCACCGGGTTGCCCAGGTACCGGTGCAGCGGCGGCATGGCGCCGGGCGCGATGCCGCCCTTGAAGCGGTTGCCCATGACCAGGTCGGCGCCGTCCCGCAGCTCGGTGAGGAACGGCATCAGCGAGGTGAAGTCGTAGGAGTCGTCGGCGTCGCCCATGACCACGTACGTGCCCCGAGCCGCGCGGATACCGCCCATCAGCGCGTTGCCGTAGCCCTTGGAGGTCACCGGCACGACGCGGGCGCCCGCGTCGCGGGCGAGCTGCTGGCTCCCGTCGGTGCTGCCGTTGTCGGCGATGATGACCTCACCGTCGACGCCGTGCTCAGCGAAGAATCCGAGGGCCTTCCGCACGCATGTCTCTACGGTCTCCGCCTCGTTCAGGCAAGGCATCACCACGGAGAGTTCCATGTCCTGTCCTCCATTGTCCTGTGCCGCCAATTTCCGGGGGTTTCGACTGACCTCGTCATTGTTCCGACAATGGCATGTGTTACCCGTGAAGCCTGCCGTCAAGCGACGACGCGCCGCGAAGCAACAACCTTTAGCCCTACATGAGGACTTCCGGTCGATGCGGCCAATCACGCGCGCAGATGCTCCGTCCAGTATTACGACGCACGTGTCGCATAAATTCCCATGCGTGGAACCGATATCTATCTTCGGAAATGTCCCCTTAGTGGGGATCTTAAATTCCGCGCCGTCGCTTCCATGCGGAGACGTCCGTGATCATTCGGACGTAAGGGCGCCTATCGGGGAGGCTTGGGTGTCGGTCCACACTGGGCCGCCTGTCGGTAGCGTCTTCCACCGCTGTGAATTGGCCCGTAGCGGCTGAAGGTCGGCATCCGTCCGCGTGATGGCCACCCATGTCGAAGCCTGATACATGTGCAGGGGATCTACGTCGCCATCACCGGTCAGCGAGGCGAGGCCGGCCGACCGTGCGGTTGCCTGCAGCATCGGCGCGAGATCGAGGTTCCTCTTGGTGACGTGGAACGCGACCACCCCTCCGGGCCTGAGCTTGCGAACGTACAGCTGGAGCGCCTCACGGGTCAGCAGATGGGTCGGCACCGCGCCGGAATTGAAGGCATCCAAGATGATCATCCCGTACCGGCCGTCGGGGGCCTTGTCCAGCTCGACCCGCCCATCGCCGAGAATCACGTCTACGTCGGCCTGGCTGCCGGTCAGGTAGCCGAACCGTTTCCGAGCGATATCGAGGCTCGCACGGTCGGGTTCGAAGAAATCGATCTGCTGCCGGGCGTGTCCGTAGCTCGCCTCGGCTCCTGTTCCCAGACCGACGACGGAGATGTTCTTGCTCCGATCGCCGTAGTTCGCGAAAAGGTCGCCGAGCGGTCCGGGCCGTCCGTAGTACGAAACGGGCATCGACCGTATGGGAAGCGTTGCGTACTGGTAGCCGCGCATGGTCGCGCCGTCGGAGAGAATCGTCCAGCCACCTTGGGAATAGACCTCGTACGCGCCGAAGAACGTGCGCTCCCGGAAGGAGTCGTCCGGAGTCTGATACCAGAAGAGCGCACCGGTCGTCAGCAGCGCGCCGACCGCCATCACCCGGGGCCGCGATACGGCGAGAACACACCACGGCATGCAACCCGCCACAGCGATCGCGATGAGCCAGTAGCGGCCGAGATTGAGGTCCACCGCGACGACGAGAAGGGGACCGGCGAGCACGAACGACTTGACCAGCCCTTCGATTCCCGGCAGCCGCCATGCCTTGTTCGCGGCCGGTTGCCGGCGCAGCGCCAGGGGCAGGACCGCGAGCGCGGTCATGACCAGCGGAAGCTCCGCGCCCCAGTTGAAGACCATCGGGGCGATGAGGCTGTTGAAGGCGCCGCCGAGCGCGCAACCGAGCGAGACGATCACCAGGAACTCGGTCAGTCGACGCGGAGCCGGCCGGTCCCGCGCCAGGAGGCCATGGCAGGCCAGACCGGCGACGAGGACCAGCGCGAGGCAGAGCGCGATGTCGGCGGCCAAACCGCGGTGGAGATACAGGGTCCACGGAACAACGGCTGCGCTGATCGCCGCGGCCATGACCGTGGGAGTCATCCAGCGCTGGTTCCTCAGACCGAAGGCGATGATGAGCGTTGCGACGTAGAGGGCGAACGGCACCACCCAGATCAGCGGGATCGCAGCGATGTGGGCGGAGATACGCGTGGTAACGCCGAGCATGAGGGACGACGGGATGAAGGCCAGGCCGAGCCAGCGTGCCCTCCGCGCCCAGGAGACCTGCTCGGGCGGGACGGTTTCGGTTCCCGCGGGCGCCTCCGAAAGCCCGGCGAAACGGAATCGCATGACCAGCCCGCACGCGACCGCCAAGGCGATGAACACGCCATAAGCGACCATCCACCAGCGAGCCTGAGTCGCCAAATTCGCCGTCGGCTCGATGACGAGCGGATAGGCGAGAAGCGCGAGCATACCGCCGATATTGCCTGCGGCGAACACGAAGTATGGGTTGTCGGACCGAGGAAGACCTGACGATGAATACCAACGCTGAACGAGTGCTCCGATCGTGGAGAGTGCCGCGATCGGTGCGCCGACGACCATTGTCAGTGTGAGCAGAAGCCAGAGCGCGGGTGAATTCGACCCCACGGTTTGTGACCAGGCCGGCACGGTGAACGGCAGCAGGAAGAGCGGGGCGATGGCCAGCGAAATCTGGATCAGGAGCCGGCCACGGGCGCCGAGCATGCGCTGCGACCAATGCGTATAGGCGTAGCCCATCAGGATCACGACCTGGAAGAAGAAGATCGAAGTGCTCCAGACCATCGGTGATCCGCCGTAGACGGGCGACAGCATTTTCGTCACCATCGGTTCCATGACGAACAACAGACTAGAGCCGATCAAGGCTGTCAGGGCGAAGAGTGTGACCGCGACGCCATCAGGTCCTCTGGTCGGTCTCGCCCCGCCGACGTCGATGCGCGGCGCGACTTCAGCGGCAACACCCATGTCCATACTCCTACAAAAGTCCGAATAAATCGTACGAGTCCATATGTGAATTACTTGCTCGCCCCGGCGGTGCTGCTGTCGCTCTTCCCGGTTCTTGCTTTACAAAACTCGGGCGGACAGACAGGGACCACTCGGGTGTTCATGCATAGTTCCTGATTCAAGTCCGGACCTACCCAAATGCGCGCGAGATGCTGCGCATTGACCCATGTCGTGCGAATATCGGGCCGGGCTTGAACACCGGCGTCTTCGGCGGTTATCCTCCGCCGTGGATCACGGCCGGGTGTGAGGCCGCCCAGAGGTGAGAAAGCGGTGCGTTTGCCGCCATTTGCGGGTCGGCTCGTCGCTACTTACGTGTAGCCGTCGTCTGGGGCCGCGGCCGGCTCTACTTGTGTCGCAGAGTTGACGAACACTTTGTCAATATTTGCCGATTAGCGAGTTCAACACGACGGAGATGCCATGGGATTGCTTGGGGCCACAATATCGCGGGAGAGCTCCGTTTCCGTACCCGCAGGGCTCATGCGTCGCATCCGGCCCTGGCCTCTGCTGCTCCTCGGCGGCTGGATTCTTCAAGTGGGAATCCGGTGGGCGCTTGGCATATATCAGAGAGTTCCAATGCTCATCCCGGACGAGTCGGGATATCTCCTGGCGGCACGGCTGATCACGGGCGGAGCGGCCGGTGATCTCTCCGGGCGGACCTTCTACCAGGCCGGCTACCCGCTCGTCCTCACTCCCGCATTCTGGCTCAGCAGTGATCCGGCGACCGTCTACCGTCTCGTCATCCTCATCAATGCGCTGGTCGGCGCATCGGTCTTCGCACTCGCATACATCGCACTGCGCCGTCTCGACCTACCGCGTGGGCGCTCCTACCTGCTCGCGACCGTGACCGCTCTCCTGCCCTCGCAGCTCTACTACGGCCAGTTCGCCATGAGCGACGCCGTACTGCCGGTGGCGGTCCTCGGCTGGCTGCTCCTCGTACACGCGTGGATCACCAGCGGACGGTTGGGATACGGCGTGGTGGCGAGCCTCGTCGCCGCCTACACCTACTGCGTGCATGGACGGGGCGCGGTCATCGTGGTGGCGCATGCGGGTCTTCTGGTCGCCGTACTGTGGCGGCGCTGGGCGAGCAGGCGGGACATCGTCGTGACGGCCAACGCGCTGGTCGCCGGGTCGGCCGCCGCATGGGCGCTGAACGGCTGGGTGAAGTCACGAATCTATCGGGGTGGCGTCCAGGCGCACGGCGAATGGCTGCTGCATCGGCTGACCAGCCTGGACGGGATGGGGTGGACGATCGGCCTGACCGCCGGAAAGCTCTGGTACCTCATCGTTTCCACGTGGGGCGTCGCAGGCGTCGGCCTGGTGGCCCTCGGCGTAGTGGCTGTTCGCCGTCGCACACCGCCCGCGACCCGGGCGGTGGCGTGCCTCACGCTCGCCACCGTGGTGGGCATCGCGCTTGCCATGTCCGCTGCGACCGCGGACGAGAAGACCGTCGCCAACTTCGCCTATGGCCGGTATCTCAGTTGCCTGGCTCCGGTGGTCTTCCTGGCCGGGGCGGTGTTCGCGACTCGCTGCACGAGAAGGGCGGCCATGTGGGCGGTGCTCGCCTGTGCGGTGCTTGCCTTCGCGACAGCCGGGATCGTGCGGGTGCAAGCCGGCGGTCGGCTGTCCACCCAATTCTTCGGCACGGCCGACTTTCCTGAGATCTGCGTCCTCACCTGGAACTGGAACGCCCTGCAGTTGTGGTTCGCCACGTGGGTCGCGCTGGTGCTGCTGATACTGGCGGCCCTCATCATCACGAGCGGCGGCAGAGACGGATGGCGCATCGTCGCCGTTGGCTTCATCGCTCTCGATCTGACCGTCATGGCCGTGTCCACCGAACGGGAGACCCGGGCGTGGGAGGACAGGATCGAGGCTGCCACGAGCCTGGCCCCGGCCGGACTACGCCCCCAGGACCATGTCGCGGTCAATTATGTCGATCTGTCGTGGAGGATCTGGGTTTCACAGGCCTTCCAAGTACGCAACGGTCTGAAAGCGATTGATCGCTTTCGCCGAGAGACGCTCGCGCCGGATGTGACGCTCGTCATCGTGCCTTGGGACCTGGGGAAGACACCGCAACAGAGCTGGCCCGCCGCCCCACCGAACTGGCGACCTGTGTCGATCCGCCAAAGCTACGCCGGAGACTGGGTCGCCTGGCGCCGTATGGGGTGAGCCCCTCGTGATGAAGCGGGCGATCGGGCTGACGTGTTTCCCAATGCGTTGGTCACCGACGCCCAACTGCGGCCGCTAGAAGGCTAGAGTCTCCCCGAAATCCAGTGGCATATCACGCGAGGATCCGCTCCAGAGAAATCACGTTGTCCTCCGCGTCCTCCGCGTGCGGGAAGTGTAACGCCCCAGCAGCCGCGACGATCGCCATCCCCACAGGTCCTGCCGCGATGGGCCATCCCGCCGTGTGACCTGAGCCCTAACACGGCTCGCTGGATCGAGCGTCTGACCATCGTGGAACAACCGCGAGCAATATGCATTGCTCGACTATTAACTCGGTCATGTACGTCATGGAGGACTGGAGGGGTATCCATATCACAGTTCTATCGGTCCGATGCGATAAAACCCTATCTTCCGACTTTGATACAGCTGTCCAAATTGACTCGTTAAGGAAATAACGGCCGGTCGGCGGATCGGTGACGGCCATGGAATAAATATAGGGCGAATGTGGAAGTCTTCGGTGACTCGGACATAAATGTCTCATGGTCGCACTCTGGAGCCTTCCAATTTCCAGCTAAGCCCTTTTTGGTAGCGCATTACCCGATGGGAACGTTGTTCGCGGCAAGGCCGGGGAATACATGCTATACGGCACTCTGAGTACATATATGAGCGCCCTGTAGGTGAGAGCCATCGCGCCATTCCGAAAAAGAGGAGACCATGCTTAAAAAGACGATCATGGCTACCGGAGTGCTTGCCGCAGTCGGCGGCAGCATTCTCGCAGCCCTTCCCGCGTCTGCCCAGGTTCCCGGGGACGGCTGGGGTGGGGGCAGCAGCGCGCACTCCCGCAGTACTTTCTTCCACGGCCATCGGAACCGTAACTGGAATGGGTCCGAGAACGAGCACTTCAATCACATCAGGCTGCACATCCGCAACCGCAACAACAACATCGCCGTCGCCCGTACTCGACCCAGCCGAGCCGAACAACTAGCGATCATCGAGGCCATCGGACCCACTGGGCCCACCGGCCCGACGGGCCCCACCGGGCCTACTGGTCCGACCGGTGCGACAGGTGCCACTGGTCCGACGGGTCCGACGGGTCCGACCGGTGCGACGGGCGCCACTGGTCCGACGGGTCCAACGGGTGCGACCGGTGCGACGGGCGCCACCGGCCCGACGGGTCCGACCGGTCCGACCGGTGCGACCGGACCCACCGGACCCGCGGGTCCGACCGTGTGCCTCGACTCGACGGTTCAGGGCAATACGAAGTTCGTGTCGTTGACCCGGAACAACCAGGTCTTCGTCGCGCAGGTCGACCTGACGCCGACTCCCGTAAGCCAGGGTTTCCAGAACGCGACCTCGGCGCTCACCCAGCCGCCATTCCAGAACTTCGTGCCGGTCTGCGCAACGGTGACCGTTCAGGGCAACAACCTGCACATTACGGCGCTCGGGGCCGACAACTCGGTCATTCAGACCGCCTGCACGATCAACCCGCTGCCGATCCAGTTCCCGGCCGACTGCTCGGTTCCGATCGTGGTCGGTTCGACGCCGGCCCTGCAGAGGGCCTTTGCCAGAAGCCTCCTGGCCGGCCAGCGGGCGCTCGGTAGGGGGGAAGTCGGCTCATTCGCTACGGGTCGACGCCACCGCTTGGCCGACGCACCGTCGAACGAGGCTGCCGAGGGCAACGGTCTCGCGGTTCGCCACAGCCAGCTCTGGTGAGCCGTAGGGGCTGAACCGTACGACGCTAGATCGAACGAATGGTGATTTCCGGGCATCCTCGATTGCGGGGATGCCCGGACGTCATTGATGAGGACGTGCCTTGTCAGTGATCGTTTCCGTGTGCCTGCATGGTCAGCGGGATCGTCGTGCCGCGTCAGGAAGTCGCGCACGGTCAGGTCGCCTTGCTCACGAGGTCGAGGCCGATCGTCGGCTCGTCCAGCACAAGCAACTCGGGGTCCGCACCAGGGCCGCCGCGAGGTCGTCGCGCATGCGCTGTCCGACGCTGACCGGCGTACCCGCAACCTCAGGGCGTTGCCCGCGGCTGAAAAGAGGGTCGTACTGCGGATCGCCGAGATCACCCGGGTGCCTGAGCCGCTCGATGTAACCGGGGTCCTCGGCAACCTGGTGGAGAACGCCCTGGAGGCGGCGCGGATCGGCCGCCGCCTGTGTGCAGCGGCCACAGCGCCCGCAGGCCGCGAACGCCGGGCGGCCGGGGACGCGGAGACCGGTGGCCGTCCAGTTACCGCTCAGGGCGGTCGGCGCGCCCGCGCGCCGCACCTTCGTGCCGTGGCTGCTGCCCGACGGCCAGGTCGCGGCCGGTGTCGCGCCGAACCAGATGTCCGGCCAGCGTCGGTCGAGGTCGAGTTGCTCGGCGACGGGCTCCGGCCTGCACGTCACCGTCACCGCCTCGGAGGATGGCGTGCCGGCTTACCTCGGGGAGGCCATCTTCCGCGACGCGTATCCAGGCGTCCGGCCGACGGCGGTCCGCCGTGGGCCTCGGCCTCGCGCCGGCCCGCACGGCGGCGCGGGCGCGCGACAGCGACGCAGCCCTCGCCGGCCTGCTCGCACGTAAGCGACGACGAAGTACGAGACTTCTGGCAACGCCTCACGAGCCGCGACACCACTTTCCCCTCGTGACCCGTGCCTGCGGCTGGTGACCTCCTGCGCGTCAGGGGCGTCGCGGTCAAAGAGGGCGAGAACGCCTGCCTCACCGTGACACTCGTGCCCGATGCCGACGATGCGGAACCGAGCTACCTGCTCGCCGCGCCCATCGGTGACATCGCCCCCGTCCTGGTGCCTGCAGATCTCTGGCGGCATCGGCGCCGGATCACCATGAAGATGTTCTATCCGGTAAGTCTTCATTTCGGCATCGATCTGCGGGCCGTCCGGATCCCCAAGGTCGGATGTCGGGTGTGCTGACTGAGCCGAAGTCGCGGGCAGCTCTATCCAGGCAGGTGAACCGTCTCCCGCCAGGACCGGAAACGGTCTCCGATGCCTGGTTCGCCGCCGCGCCCGCCGCGTTGGTGGCCATCCTGGCGAGCGCGGACGGTCGCGCGCAGGACCGGCCGCGCCGGGCATCGACCGCGCCCAGCGGCTGGTCGACCTTCGCCGCAAGGGCATACATGACCAGGCGAACAACGGTCTGGTCGACGCGGACGGGCGGCCGACCGCCGGCTCCTCCACCGGCCCCGGCACTTTCGGCGGCGCACGATCCGAGGTCTCGGACGCTGACGTCGACACGGCCCGAGTCCGCCTCGTTCCCATGGGGCAGGAGGACGTCGAGCAGATCAGAAACCGTTTCGGGTCGATCCACGCAATCTCGTGATCTTCGGCGCGTTGGGCCGGAAATCTTTCCGGCTCAACGATGACGCCGAAGCTGAGAGCAGGCCGTGGCGAAACTGCTCGACGGTGCCGGCGGCGCACCTCGCGCACCTGACAGACCTCGAGTTCGCTCCGTCGTGCGAGGGCCAAGGGTGCGCAGTGGATCGAAAGTGCCATATTTAGAGATATCCGGACTGAACTTCAATCGAACGGCGGACCGGTCGGAGGTCGGCCGACCCTGCGGATCGAGCGTCTGACCATCGTGGAACAACCACGAACGATATGTATTGCTCGACTATTAACTCGGTCATGTACGTCATGGAGGACTGAAGGGGTATGCATCTCACGGCCCCGTCTGGGCCTATGCGATAAATTCCTATTCTCCAACTTGATACAGGTGTCCAAATTGACTCGTTACAGGAAAGAGTGGCCGGTCGGCGTCCTGGTCAGGCGGCCTCCGCCGACTCGGGTGGACGTCGGATAAAGGGCGGCTCGTGGTCGCGGTTGCGTCTGTGACGCTAGCCACCTGCGGTGGGTGCGATGCATGATGTTCAATGCATGAAGGTCGGAATTCTACCCGGTTGACCCCTGCCGCGAAGATCCCGTTGATCTGAGATTTGAACCCGACTTCAGAGTGGAGCTTAGGCTGCTCAACAATGACGAGCGAGTTTCTGTTGTCGATCGCGCGAACGGCCGTTTCGAGCGTGCCGTATGGTCTGCACTTCGGGGCATTCAAATTTCCAGCTAAGCCCTTTTTGTTGGCGCATTACCTGGCGGGCACGTTGTTCACTGCGAGGCATGGGAAGACTCACGATGTGGCACTCCGAATACATATCTGAGCGCCCGTGCGTGAAAGCCATCGCGCCATTCCGAAAAAGAGGAGACCATGCGTAAGAAGACGATCGTGGCTTCCGGAATGCTTGCCGCAGTCGGCGGCGGCGTTCTGACAAGCCTTCCCGCGTCCGCCCAGGTTACCCTGGACGGCTGGCGCTGGGGCCGGGGTAGCAGTGCGCACTCCCGCAGTGCTTACTGGAACCACCATCGGAACCGTAACTGGAATGCGAACGAGAACGAGCACATAAATCGCATTCGTTTCAACGCCAACAGCCGCAATAACGTGATCAACATTATCCGAGGACGCGACGGGCGCGACGGGCTCAACGGGCTCAACGGGCTCAACGGGGCTACGGGTCCCACCGGGCCGACGGGCGCGACGGGCGCGACTGGGCCGACGGGCGCGACGGGCGCGACCGGTCCGACGGGTCCGACCGGTCCCACGGGTCAGACTGGGCCGACGGGTCAGACGGGCGCGACCGGTCCGACAGGTCCGACCGGTCCCACGGGTCAGACTGGGCCGACGGGTCAGACGGGCGCGACCGGTCCGACAGGTCCGACCGGTCCCACGGGTCAGACCGGGCCGACGGGTCAGACGGGCGCGACCGGTCCGACAGGCCCGACCGGTCCCACAGGTCAGACCGGGCCGACCGGTCCCACGGGGGCCACTGGACCGACGGGTCAGACGGGCGCCACTGGGCCGACAGGCCCGATCGGCCCGACGGGTGCCACTGGTCCGACGGGGGCCACCGGCGGTCAGTGCATCGATACGAGCGCCATCGCACAGGCCGGGCCCAAGAACGTCGGGCTCGTCAGTACCGGGCAGGCCTTCGGTGGGAGCGAGACGAACCCGGGTGTGGGTCCGGTCGCGTTCACGCAGATCCCCGGCCTGGTGGGCCAACCGGTCTCCTGCATCTCGCTCGTCACCGTGAGCAACAGTGCGGT
Source organism: Actinoallomurus iriomotensis (assembly GCF_030269445.1). Classification (GTDB taxonomy): domain Bacteria; phylum Actinomycetota; class Actinomycetes; order Streptosporangiales; family Streptosporangiaceae; genus Actinoallomurus; species Actinoallomurus iriomotensis. Next base: position 182,170 of record NZ_BSTJ01000004.1, on the reverse strand, counting down.
GCAGGGCACGTTCGTCACCGCGCGCACGACCGACGGGCGAATCCTCGAGGCCGACTGCCCGACCCAGGGCTTCCCGACCGGATGTGTGAACTTCACTCAGATCGGTGTGGCACCCGCGTTCATGAGGGCTGACCAGCTGCGCGCCCTCGCTGCCCAGCGGCACCAGCCGGCCGAGAGCCCGGTCGGACCGGGCGAGGCTGCCGAGGGTAGCGGTCCCGAGGTTCGCCAGAGCCAGCTCTGGTGAGCCGTAGGGGCTGGACCGTACGACGGTAGATCGAACGAATGGTGATTTCCGGGCATCCTCGATTGCGGGGATGCCCGGCCGTCATTGATGAGGACGTGCCTTGTCAGCGGTCATCTCCCGCGAGCGAGCGGGCGCGATGACCACCCGATGACCGGCTCGGCATCACGAGCGGGTGGGAACCCCGGTCCGGTACAGGCGGGTGATGACATCCTCGATGCCCGGCTCACGTAGGGAGATGTCCTCCACCTCGTACCGGCTCGCGACCGCGGCGACCACCGCCGCGGCGTTGACGTCGGACGGGATGGCGAGCCACTGGCGCGGGCCGTCCGTGCGTACCACTCGCGCGCCGTCCACCTCGATCGGTGGCGCGCTCGCGGCGAGGTCCACGATGAGCAGGCGGTCGACGTCGACGGTCTCCCGCAGCCGCTGCACCGACCCGTCGTAGGTGAGCTGTCCGTGGTCGATGACCATGACGCGGCGGCACAGGCGTTCGACGTCGCCGAGGTCGTGTGTGGTCAGCAGGATCGTGGTGCCCTGTTCCTCGTTGAGCCGGGTCAGGAAAGCGCGCACGGTCGCCTTGCTGATGACGTCGAGGCCGATCGTCGGTTCGTCGAGGACGAGGAGTTCCGGGTCGTGTACGAGTGCCGCGGCGAGATCGCCGCGCATGCGCTGGCCGAGGCTGAGCTGCCGTACCGGGGTGTCCAGGAAGGATCCGAGGTCCAGCAGTTCGGTGAGCTCGGCGAGCCGCGCCCGGTGCACCGAGCGCTCGACCCGGTACAGATGGCGCACGAGGGTCAGGCTGTCGCGCAGCGGCAGGTCCCACCACAGGGTGGTGCGCTGCCCGAACACCACGCCGATGCGCCGGGCGAGGGCCGTACGCTGCCGGGCCGGGTCCAGACCCGCCACACGTATCCGCCCCGACGACGGCGTGAGGATGCCGGTCAGCATCTTGATCGTGGTCGACTTGCCGGCGCCGTTCGGGCCGAGGTAACCGACGAACTCACCCGCCGCGACGGTGAAGGAGATCCGGTCGACCGCGTCCACGAGCGTGCGGCTCCGCCGGAGCAGCCCGGCGCGGCGGCGTACGGCGAAGGACTTGGCGACCTCGTCCACCTCGATCAACGTCAGCTCCCCGTCGACTGGTAACGGCGCAGCCCGCCGCGCCAGGCGAGGGCGGCGAGAACGGACAGCGCCGCCGCGACGAGCGGCGACGCGAAGCGGAAGAACACCGGCAGACCGAGCGGATCGGGCCGGTCCAGGACGTACAGCGCCGGCTCCCAGTTGACGAAGGCCAGCGGCAGCACCCAGGTCAGGCCGCGTAGGACGTCGCGGCCGTAGATGCTCAGAGGGTACTGCGTCAGGAAGCCGCCGCCGTAGGTGATCGAGTTGCCCGCCTGCTTGCCGTCGACGACCGCGAACTGCCACGCGGCGGAGAGCACCCAGAGCGCCCAGAAGATCCACAGGCCGCCCGCGACCATGAGCGGGAGCACCGCCACCCGTACGGGGGTCCAGTGCACGTCCAGGCGGGTGAGCGCCACCACGAACATGGTCCCGGTCGGGATCAGCTTGCCCAGCCGGCGCGGGTTGAAGTCCTCGGTGGCGATCTGCAGGAGCGGGCTCACCGGGCGCAGCAGCACGGTGTCGAGCGTGCCCTTGCGGATGTGCTCGCCGAGCCGTTCGACCGTGCCGAGCGTGATGTCGGCCAGCGAGAAGGACAGCCCCGACGTGCTGTACAGGAACATCACCTCGGCCAGGGAGAACCCGCCGAGCCGGGGCGTGTGCGCGAACATGATCAGGATCGCGACCAGGTCGAGCGAGCTGGACACGGCCTGCGTGAGCAGCAGCATCACCATGGACGCGGGGTACTGCGCGGCCGACCGCATCCAGGTGCCGGCCAACAGCACGTACGTGCGCACGGCCTCAACCATCGTCCACCTCCGGCCTCCGCCGTGCTCTTGATGGACGGTCCGCAGGAGGTGTGAGATCCCTTGGGAGAGCGGGGGACCGGAGACGAGAGGGCGCGGGGATGCACCGATGGCAGCGGGCCGTCGCCGCGGCGTCGGCGGTGGCCCTGGCCGCGTGCTCGCCCTTCGGCGGGAGCGGCGCACCGGTGCGCGGCACGCCGCCGTCCGCGGCCCCATCCGCGTCGGCGCGGGCGTCGGGAACCGGGCACGTCTGCGTCGGGTCCCACGGTTCCAGGAGGGTGCCGAGCCACGGACTGGTGAGTGTCGGCTCCCGGCCGACCGGGGTCGTCGCCGTGTGGTTTCCGGGCATGAACCAGCGGCCGTGCCGGGCCGCGCTGACCCGCGGGAACGCCGTGCTGGCGCGGCGCCTCGCCAAGGACATCAGGGCGGCGCCGAAGTGGCCGTCCGGAACGTTCAACTGCCCGAGCGACGACGGCGCCGGCGCTCGGCTGTACTTCCAGCGGTCCGGGTCCACGCTCGCGGACCTGGCCGACGTCCAGCTCTCCGGCTGCCGGGGAGTCGACGCCCCGGGACGGTCGGCCCGCTGGATGACCGAGCGGCTCCTCCACGACCTCTCGCCGATCGAGCCCGCTCCATGGCGCCCGCGATGACGTACGTCAGCCACCGTTGACCACCAGCTTTCGGCGGGCGGCCGACGTGAGCAGCCGCCCGGCCGCGAGCAGTGCCGCCGCCCAGGCGGCCTGGAAGGCGTACACGGTGAGCAGGTCGGTGCGCTTGCCGAGGAAGACGTCGGCCGGAAGCTGAATCAGCGCTCCCCAGGGGAGCAGGTCGGCCACCGCCCCGAGCCGGCCGGGGAAGACCACCAGCGGGACGATCAGGCCGGAGAAGAACATCGACGTGATCAGGCTGATGGCGTTGACGCCGCGGTCGTCGTGCACCCAGAAGACCACCAGCGAGGTGAGGTAGCGCAGGCCGAAGCTCACGAGCATGGCGAGCAGCACCGCGCCGGCGAAGGCGGCCCAGGTCGCCGGCGTGGGCCAGCGCAGGGGGAAGACGAGCCAGCCGGCGAGCAGCGGCATCGCGCCGCGCGACACCAGCGCGAACGCGGTGCGGCCGATGTCGTCGGCCAGCCACCAACCTTGCAGGTCGGCGGGCCGGTGCAGGTCGACCGCGACGTCGCCGGTGCGGATGCGCTCGGTCAGGTCCAGGCCGCCGCCGAAGATGCGCATCGGCTCGATCAGCGACTGGGTGAGGAAGCTGAACGTGATGGCGTCGGCCGCGTCGTACCCGCCGAGCGAGGGCCGGGCGTGCCACAGCGCGATCAGCACGCCCGCGCGGATGAAGCCGAAGACGGTGTTGGTGAAGGTCGCCGAGAGAGCCGCGATGCGGTAGGTGGCGTGGCGCCGGAACGCGTAGGCGGCGATCCAGGCGTAAAGCCGCATCGTGTGTCGCACCCCTCACTGACGGTGACCGTCCGGGCGCACCGAAGATCGCGGCGCGCGCACCACCGGCTGACACCGTACGGGTGAGACGTCGCCGCCCGCCACACGTTTTCGGCGTGGCGGGCGGCAGTGGGAAGAACCGGGGTCAGCCCTGGGGCAGCGGAGGCCGGCCGGGGGAGTGCAGCCAGGTCTGGAAGAAGGAGTCGAGGTTCTGGTGCGCCACCTTGTTCGCGAGCGCGGTGAACTGCCCGGTGCTCCCGTTGCCGTACTTGTGCTGCTCGAACCACGTGTGCAGCAGCGAGAAGAAGGCGTCGTCGCCGATCTTCTCCCGCAGGAACTCCAGCACCATGCCGCCGCCGCTGTAGACGCGGTCGTGGAACATGGTGTCGCGCTGCGGGTCGGCGATCACGACGTTCCACCACGTGTCGGTGGCGCCGTGCCGGTTGTACGTGGCGCGGGCCTGGTCGTGGACGGTCGCCCCGCCCTGCTTCTCGGCCCACAGCCACTGCGCGAAGGTCGCGAAGCTCTCGTTGAGCCAGACGTCGTTCCAGTCCCGTACCGAGACCGCGTCGCCGAACCACTGGTGCGCCAGCTCGTGCGCGATCGTGTTCGTGTTGCGCACGTCGGAGTACAGCGGGCGGGTCTGGGTCTCCAGGGAGAAGCCGATCGCCTGCCCGTTGTACGTCGCCAGGTCGGCGATCGCGCCGGTGGAGTCGAAGGCGTACTTGCCGAAGGTCTTCGACCACAGGTCCGTCGCCTGGGCCGTGGTGTCCCAGAAGAAGGCCATCGGGTCCGGATGGTTGGGGTCACGCCCGATCAGCTTCGGGTCCACCGCGACCGTCTCGGGGATGCCGCCGGGGGTCTTGCCGGTCTTGAACTGCCACTGGCCGATGTCCGCGGTGGCCAGGTAGGTGGCCATCGGGTACTTCTCGTCCCAGACCCACGTCGACCGGTCGCCCGTGGTCCGCTGGGAGACCAGCCGCCCGTTCGCGATCACCGACCGGTCCTTGGGCACGGTGACACGGAACGTGAACGAGGCCTTGTCGCTCGGATGGTCGTTGCTGGGGAACCAGGTCGAGGCGGCGTTGGGCTCGTCACCCATGAAGGCGCCGTCGTCGGTGTGCACGAACCCGTACGGGGAGCCGAACACGACCGGCGAGCCGACGATCGTCTGGGGCACGCCCCCGTACGTGACCGCCACGACGAATCGCGCGTTCTTGCGGATACCGTGGCGCGGCGTGATCTGCAGTTCCTGGCCGTCGCGGGTGAAGGTGGCGGACCGTCCGTCGACGGTGACCTTGCTGACGTCGAGCTGCTGCAGGTCCAGGTCGAAGCGGGCGAGGTTCTGCGTGGCCCGTGCGGTCACCGAGGTGGTGCCGTCGAGCCGGTGCGTCGCCGGGTCGTAGGAGAAGGCGACGTCGTAGTGCTGGGCGTCGTAGCCTCCGTTGCCCTCCAGCGGGAAATAGGGGTCACCGATGCCGGTGGCACCCGGGGTGAACTGGGGTCGCGTGTTCGCGAGCGCTGCCGGGGTGAGCGCGACCAGGCTTACGGTCGACGTGGCGATGGCCAGCAGCACGCGTTTTTTGCGCATGTCGGTCCCTAGATGCAGAGGATCAACCGGAAAGGGCAACTCTTACCGCCTTGTGCCCTCTGTCGGAAACTTTGACACAAGTGGGCGTTGGTCGGAAAGCTGCAGAATCAAGAGGATCCCCCGGCCTGAGCCGGGGGATCCTCTCACGACCTGGACGCCTGACCGTCAGTGAGCCCTAACGAACTGCTCCTCCTCGGTGGAGCCCTTCAGCGCCACCGTCGAGGAGTCCGGCGAGATCGCCGTGCTGACCAGGTCGAAGTAACCGGTGCCGACCTCGCGCTGGTGCTTGGTGGCGGTGTAGCCGGCCGCCTCGTCGGCGAACTCCGCCTCCTGCAGCTCCACGTAGGACGTCATGCCGTCCTCGGCGTAGCCCTTGGCGAGGTGGAACATCGAATGGTTGAGCGAGTGGAAGCCGGCCAGCGTGATGAACTGGAACTTGTACCCCATGTGCCCCAGTTCCCGCTGGAACTTGGCGATCGTCGAGTCGTCGAGGTGCTTCTTCCAGTTGAACGACGGGGAGCAGTTGTAGGCGAGCATCTGGTCGGGGTGCTCCCGCTTGATCGCCTCGGCGAACTGCTGGGCGACGTCGAGGTCCGGCGTGCCGGTCTCCATCCAGAGCAGGTCCGAGTACGGCGCGTAGGCCAGGCCGCGGGCGATGCAGGACGAGATGCCGTTCCGCACCCGGTAGAAGCCCTCGGCGGTGCGCTCGCCGGTGATGAACTCCTGGTCGCGCTCGTCCACGTCGCTCGTGATCAGCGTCGCGGCCTGGGCGTCGGTCCGCGCGACGATCAGCGAGGGAACGCCGGACACGTCGGCCGCGAGGCGGGCGGCGTTCAGCGTCTTGATGTGCTGGCCGGTCGGGATGAGCACCTTGCCGCCCAGGTGGCCGCACTTCTTCTCCGAGGCGAGTTGGTCCTCCCAGTGCACCCCGGCGGCACCCGCCGCGATCATGCCCTTCATCAGTTCGAAGGCGTTGAGCACCCCGCCGAAGCCGGCCTCGGCGTCGGCGACGATCGGGGCGAGCCAGTACGGCGCCTTCTCGTCGCCCTCCGACCAGGAGATCTGGTCGGCGCGCATGAGGGCGTTGTTGATGCGGCGCACGACGGCGGGGACCGAGTTGGCCGGGTAGAGGCTCTGGTCCGGGTAGGTCTGCCCGCCGAGGTTGGCGTCGGCGGCCACCTGCCAGCCGGACAGGTAGATCGCCTTCAGGCCCGCGCGCACCTGCTGAACCGCCTGGTTCCCGGTCAGGGCGCCGAGCGCGTTGACGTAGTCGGTGTCGTGCAGGAGCCGCCAGAGCCGCTCGGCGCCCAGCCGGGCCAGCGTGTGCTCCTCCTGCACCGAACCGCGCAGCCGGATGACGTCCTCGGCGGTGTAGTCACGATCGATGTTCGTCCAGCGCGGGTCGGTCTCCCACTGATGCTGCAGCTCCTCGGCTGCGCCCTTGAGGCGACGGTCGCTCATCTCGGTGCCCTCCTATGTCGTCCCCTGGGTGCGTATGCCTCAAGTGTCTGGCCGGGATCGGGCCTAGTGAACCGAGGAGTAACAAGAAGAAGTCGGAAAATTCTGCTAACGTGAAGCTGTGACGGGCTTTCAGAAAGAAGAAACGCTGAACTTGACGAATGGTCTAGACCTCGTGACGTTCGGCCAGCGGATGCGCCATCTCCGTAAGGTTCGCGGTTACACCCTCTCCGACCTGGGCGAACGCGTGGGCCGGGCACCCTCGCAGCTCTCGCTGCTGGAGAACGGCAGACGCGAGCCGAAGCTGTCACTGCTCCAGGCGCTCGCCACCGCCCTCGACGTCCCGATCGAGGAACTTCTTCGCAAACAGCCGCCGAACCGGCGCGCCCAGCTCGAGATCGCGATCGAGGAGGCCCAGCGGGACCCGCTCTACCAGAGCCTCGGGCTGCCCCACCTGAAGATCGGTAAGCGGGTGCCCAACGACGTCCTCGAACACCTGCTCGCCATGTACGAGGAGGTCAAGCGGAGCCGTACCAAGCCGACCGCGAGCCCGGAGGACGCGCGCAAGGCCAACGCCGAGCTGCGGCGGCAGATGCACGACCGGGGCAACTACTTCGGCGAGATCGAGGAGATCGCCGCCAAGACCCTGGAGGCGGTCGGCTACCGGGCGGGCGCGCTCTCCCAGGGGATGCTGCTCGCGCTCGTCACCAACTTCGGCTTCACCCTCCGCTACGTGCAGGACCTGCCGCGATCCGTACGGTCCGTCACCGACCTGCGCAACCGGAGGATCTACCTCGAACGCCAGCAGCTCGGCATGCACACGCCCCGCACGATCCTCCTGCAGACGCTCGGGCACATCGCCCTCGGCCACGCGGTGCCCAAGGACTTCGCCGACTTCCTCCGCCAGCGGGTCGAGGCCAACTACTACGCCGCCGCCACGCTCCTGCCCGAGCGATCCGTCGTGCCGTACCTCCAGGAGGCCAAGGCCGACCGGGAGCTGTCCATCGAGGACCTGTGCGACGTCTTCTCCGTGTCGTACGAGATGGCCGCCCACCGGTTCACCAACCTGGCCACGCATCACCTCGAGCTGCCGGTCCACTTCACCAAGAACGACGAGAGCGGCACGATCTACAAAGCCTACGCCAACGACGGGCTGGTCTTCCCCTCCGACGAGCACGGCGCGATCGAGGGCCAGCGGATGTGCCGCGAGTGGGCCGGACGGCACGTCTTCAACGCCGACGACCGCTTCTCGATCTACTACCAGTACACCGACACGCCCACCGGCACGTACTGGTGCCTCTCCCACATCGACCCGAGCCACGAGAAGGAGTTCGCGATCACGCTCGGCGTGCCGTTCGAGCACTCCCGCTGGTTCCGCGGCCGTGAGACCACGCGCCGGGTCACCTCGTCCTGCCCCGACGGCGACTGCTGCCAGCTGCCCCCGGCCGCGCTGGCCCAGCGCTGGCAGGGCTATGCCTGGCCCTCGGCCCGCGCGCACTCCCACGTGCTGTCCGTCCTGCCACCGGGTGCCTTCCCCGGCGTGGACGAGGTGGACGTCTACGAGTTCCTCGACCAGCACGCGTCGGGATGACGTTTCGCCGGTGTGACGCCGGCGAAACGGCGGCGAAACCGCGTCGGGGGTCAATGGGCACAAGCCACCCAGGAGAAGGGGGACCCCCGTTGCTGCCCCAGGTCGAGGATTGGCTGCGCCGCCGCACGAGCTCCGCCGCGGACTGGCCGGTGGAGGAGCTGCTCGAGGCGAAGGGCGGTACGACGGTGAGCGTCGTGCTGCCGGCCCGTGACGAACGCGAGACGGTCGGGGAGATCGTCGCGGCCATCCGCCGCGACCTCGTCGACGGCGCGCCCCTGGTGGACGAGGTGATCGTCGTCGACTCGCGCTCCACCGACGACACCGCCGCGGTCGCCGCGGCCGCGGGCGCCCTCGTGGTCGCCCAGGACGACGTGCTGCCGCAGCTCCCGCCGATGTCCGGCAAGGGGGAGGCGCTCTGGAAGTCGATGCACGTCGCCCGCGGCGACCTGCTCGTCTTCGTGGACGCCGACCTGCGCGACTTCACGTCGGCGTTCGTCGCCGGCCTGCTCGGCCCGCTGCTGACCGACCCGTCCGTCGGTTACGTCAAGGCCTGCTACGACCGCCCGTTCGTGAACGGCGGCACGACCGTGGCCCACGGCGGCGGCCGGGTGACCGAGCTCGTCGCGCGGCCCCTGATCAACATGCACTGGCCCCTGCTCGCCGGCGTCCTTCAGCCGCTCGGCGGCGAGTACGCCGGCCGCCGAGCGCTGCTCGAACGCCTGCCCTTCGTCACCGGGTACGGCGTGGAACTCGGCCTCCTGGTCGACGTGCTGGAGTACGCCGGCCTCGACGCGATCGCCCAGGTGGACCTCGGCACCCGCGTGCACCGCCACCAGTCCGCCGAGGCGCTCGGCGGCATGTCCGGGCAGATCATGCAGACGGCCTGGTCGCGGCTCGAGCGCCAGGGCCGAGTCGTACGCCTCGAACCGCCGTCGACCACGCTCACGCAGTTCCGGCGCGTCGCCGACGGCCACGAGATCCGCCTCAGCGACGTGGCCGTCGGGGAGCGGCCGCCGGTGATCGAGGTGGCGGACCACCTTCGCTCGGCCGTCTGATCAGGGACTGCCCGGCGGCGAGAGGATGCCGCCGAAGGTCGGGTCGGGGTTGGTGGACTTCTTGGCGCTCGGGCTCCGGCCCTGACTCTGGCTCTGCGCCGGCGCGTTGCCGCCGTACGCGTCCGCGGGCGGCGGGACGACGTCGTAGTGGGTCGTCGCCGTGGTCAGCGGCGACAGGTCGAGGCCGAGCGCGTTCAGCGGCACACCGAGGGCGTTGAGCGGCTTGAGCAGCGCCTCGCACTGCTTGGGCGGTGCGCCGAGGGAGTAGGCCAGCGAGCACAGCCACATGGCGATGTTCTGCGACTGCTGCAGGTTGAGACGCGCGTGCAGCGTGCCGTCCTGCGGGTCGTACACGCTGGCGGCGTTGGCGGCGGCCACCGGCGCCTTGTCCAGGAACTGCTGCAGCGCCGCCTTCTCCTTCACCAGGACACCCGTGATCTGGGCGAGCCCCTGGACGTTAGCGGCGATCTCGGTCTTGTTCTGCTTGACGAAGCCCGCGACCTCCCGCAGCGCCACCGACAGGCTGCTGACCGCGGCCCGCAGCTCGGCCTTCTCGCCGTTGAGAGTGCTCGACACCGAGGCGAGGTTCTGGGAGAAGGAGCGGATCTGCCGGTCGCTCGCGGCCATCGCCTGAGTGATCTTGGCGAGGTTCTGCACCGTCTGGGTGGCGTTGCCGCGGTTGTCGGACAGGACCCGGCTGACCTCGGACAGGTCCTGCAGGGTCTGCTTGAAGTTCTCGCCCTGCCCGTCGAGGGTCTCCGCGCTCGACTTGAGCAACCGGGACAGCGAGCCGTTGGCGTTGGCGCCCTGCGGGCCGAGGGCCTTGGTCAGCTCGTTGACCGCCTGGTTGGCGTCGTCCAGCTCGACCGGCACGGCCGTGCTCGACAGCGGGAGCGTCGCGCCGTCCTTGAGCGCCGCGCCGTTGCGGTAGACCGGGGTGAACTGGATGTAGCGGTCGGCGACCAGCGACGGCACGATGATCACGGCCTGGGCGGTGGCCGGCACCTTGCGCTTGGCGTCGTAGGCCATCTTGATCTCGACCATGTCGCCCTTGGGCGTGACCTTGGTGACCTTGCCGACCTTCACCCCGAGAACGCGGACCTCGGTGCCGGGGTAGACGCCCGTGGCGCGCTCGAAGTAGGCGGTGACGTGGGTCTGGGGCTCGTCGGGCCACAGCACGGCCACGAGCGAGGCGGCCACGATGACGACGAGCAGGAGAGCGCCGTACGCGAGTACGGGAGTGCGGGCATTCCGGCGGCGGCCGGAGCGGAGCAGACCCACGCAAGCTCCCATTCTTCTGGAGTGACCTGGGCGGAGCGCGAAATAAGTTACCTCTTACCGCAGGCCGGGGGTACCGGTTGTTACAGCCTCGTGACTCGCCATGCATGAGTCAACAGTTCTTTTGGCGCATTTGTGAATCTGGCCACGATGTTACCGGCGGTAACGCCATCGGGTCTACGCTAAGAGACACCGAGTCCAATAGCCTGGCCCTTGGGCCGCCCCGAGACGGAGGAAACATGTCGGACGACGGCGCCCCGGCCTTCTCGCTCGAACTGCCCGAGGACATCCAGCAGGTCAAGGACTGGGTGCACGAGTTCGCCAAGGACGTGATCCGGCCGGCGGGCGAGGAGTGGGACGAGCGGGAGGAGACGCCGTGGCCGATCCTTCAGGAGGCCGCCAAGATCGGCCTGTACTCGCTCGACTTCTTCGCCCAGCAGTGGTTCGAGGAGTCCGGTCTCGGCATCCCGGTCGCCTTCGAGGAACTGTTCTGGGGTGACGCGGGCATCGGCCTGTCCCTCGTCGGCTCCGGCCTGGCCGCCGTGTCGGTCGCGGCCACCGGCACGCCCGAGCAGACGGGGGAGTGGGTGCCCCAGATGTTCGGGACGCCGGACGACGTCAAGCTCGGCGCGTTCTGCGCCTCCGAGCCCGACGCCGGTTCCGACGTCGGCTCGATCCGTACCCGCGCGGAGTACGACGAGGCCAAGGACGAGTGGGTGCTCAACGGCACGAAGACCTGGGCCACGAACGGCGGCATCGCGAACGTGCACGTCGTCGTCGCGTCGGTCGACCCGTCGCTCGGAACGCGGGGCCAGGCGAGCTTCATCGTCCCGCCCGGCACGCCCGGCCTGTCGCAGGGCCAGAAGTTCCGCAAGCACGGCATCCGCGCCTCCCACACCGCCGAGGTCATCCTGGACGGCGTGCGCGTGCCCGGCTCATGCCTCGTCGGCGGCAAGGAGAAACTCGACGAACGCCTCGCCCGCGTGCGCGAGGGCAAACGCGCCGCCGGCCAGGCGGCGATGCGCACGTTCGAGGCGTCCCGCCCGACCGTCGGCGCCATGGCCGTCGGCATCGCCCGCGCCGCGTACGAGTACGCCCTGGACTACGCACGCGACCGCGAGCAGTTCGGCCGCAAGATCGGCGACTTCCAGGCGATCGCCTTCAAGCTGGCCGACATGAAGACGTCGATCGACGCCGCCCGCCTGCTGGTCTGGCGCGCCGCCTGGATGGCCCGCAACGGCAAGGACTTCGGCAGCGCGGAGGGCTCGATGGCCAAACTGTACGCGGGCGAGACGGCGGTGAAGGTGACCGAGGAGGCCATCCAGATCCTCGGCGGCAACGGCTACACCCGCGACTACCCGGTCGAGCGCTGGCACCGCGACAGCAAGATCTTCACCATCTTCGAGGGCACCTCCGAAATCCAGCGCCTGGTCATCGGCCGTACGGTCACGGGCCTGCCTGTACGGTAGCGTCTCCGCAGGTCACGCCGGTTTTGGCTCCGGTCATGTCCGTAGGAGAGTGACCTAAGCCGGCGCGGGCCGAGATCGGTCCCGTGCCGGCTCGGGTGGCGTGCCGCCCGCATAGGTCGTCGTTGCCCTAGGGATGGGCGCCGGGTTCACCCCAGGCCCGACCTGCGACGACTGCGAATATGGTTACTTTCTGTTACGATCGTTAGGTGGTATAGGCGGGATCTTTCCGTGGCTGTGGCCTGGGGCGTAACATCGCCGCCTTTCTCGGGTCTTGCGCTGTGTCCGAGTCTTCTTTCTCGGGAGCGCTGATGAGCAGCACGCCCATTGCCGACCTCGCGTTGGTGTCCGATCGTCATTCCGCCGGTCTGATCGGCCGGGACGGGGCGGTCGAGTGGTTGTGTTTCCCCCTGTTCAACGGGCCGTCCGTCTTCGCTCGCCTGCTGGACGACGAGGCCGGGCACTGGACGATCCGCCCGTCCGTGCCGTACGAGACGACGCGCCGCTACCTACCGCGGACGATGGTGCTGGAGACGACCTTCCGCACCGGGAGCGGCACGGTCGTTCTCACCGACGCCCTGCTCACCGGCCCGGATGACGGCGGCCACCGGCTCGGCGCCGGTGTGCCGCACCTGCTCGCCCGACGAGTGTCCGGCGTCGGCGGTGAGGTGCCGATGGAGATCGAGTACCGGCCCCGGCCGGAGTACGGCCTGATCTACCCGATCCTGTCCGGCGTCGAAGGCGGCGTGACCGCCCGCGGCGGTGCCGAGTGGCTCGTGCTGACCACGCCGGCCCCCCTGACCATCGGCGACTGCAGCGGATACGGCGTGTTCACGGCGCGAGAGGGCGAGACACGGCACTTCGGGATGCACCGCTCGACGCTGCAGGAGACTCCGGCGCGGGTGTGGGACCAGGCGGAACTGGCGGCCCGGCTGGACGACACGATCATCGCCTGGCAGTCGTGGTCCAGCCTCCACCAGGCCTACGACGGCCCGTGGCGCGACCTGGTGCACCACAGTGGGCGGGTGCTGCAGGCGCTGTCCTTCCAGCCCAGCGGTGCGATCGTCGCGGCCGCCACGACATCGCTGCCCGAATGGGCCGGCGGTGAGCGCAACTGGGACTACCGGTACACGTGGGTACGGGATGCGTCACTGACCATGGGCGCCCTGTGGGTCGCGGCCTGCCCCGACGAGGCGAGCGACTTCTTCGCGTTCCTCACCACCGCGGCCCCGTCGCTGGGCAAGGATCGCGCGCTGCAGATCATGTTCGGCGTCCGCGGCGAGCATGACCTGAGCGAGCGCACCCTGCCGCATCTGCGCGGCTGGCGCGGCAGCCGACCGGTACGCGTCGGAAACGACGCGTGGAACCAGCGACAGATCGACGTGTACGGCGAGTTGCTCGATGCGGCCCTGCGCCTCGAACGGCAGATCGGCGACATCGACGACGACGTCCGGCGCTTCCTCATCGCCTGTGCCGACACTGCGGCCGAGCGCTGGACGGAGAAGGACCAGGGCATCTGGGAGATGCGGGGGGAGCCGCGGCACTTCCTGTACTCCAAGCTCATGTGCTGGGTGGCGCTGGACCGCGGCATCGCCCTCGCCTGCCTCCTACGGGCGCGGGAGCGTGTGGAGTACTGGCAGCGGACCCGCGCCGAGATCCGCGAAACCCTGCTGCGCGAGGGCTGGAACGACCGAGTGGGGGCGTTCACTCAGGCCTTCGGCTCCGACGCACTGGACGCCAGCGCCCTCATGATGCCGATCGTCGGCTTCCTCCCCGCCGGCGACTCGCGGATGCTTTCCACGATCGACGCCGTCGCGGACCGGCTCACCGACGACCAGGGCCTGGTCTACCGCTACCGCACCGCGGACGGCATCGACGGCCTCGCCGGCGAGGAGGGTGCCTTCCTGCTGTGCTCGTTCTGGATGGCGCAGGCGCTCGCCATGTCCGGGCAGGTCGGCCGGGCCAGGGACGTGTTCGAGCGAACCGCCGCCTACGCCAATGACGTGGGCCTGCTGTCGGAAGAGGTCGATCCGCACAGCGGCGAACTGCTCGGCAACTTCCCGCAGGCGTTCAGCCACATCGGGCTCATCAACGCCGCCTGGGCCATCGACGAGGCCGAACGGGCCTGCGGGCCGGTGGGCGCGGGCCGGGGGAACGGCGATGGTCGGGTGGCGTGAGGTCGCCGCCGAGTTCGCCGGCACGGCGCTCCTCCTGCTGCTCGCCGTCAGTGCGATCGTCGCGGGCTTCGCGGCCGGCTCGCCGATCGTCGGCGCGGTGCCGGACGAGTACCTGCGGCGGCTCATGACGGGTGTCCTGATCGCGGCCGCGGCGGCGGGGATCGTCTACTCGCCGCTGGGCCGGATCAGCGGCGGTCACCTCAATCCCGCGGTCACGACCGGGTTCTGGGTGCTGGGCAAGCTGACGTCCGGTTCGGCGCTGAGGTACGCCGCGGCGCAGGTCGCGGGCGCGACAACCGGTGCGCTGGTGGCGCTTCTGGTCTGGGGCCACGCGGCGGTCAGCGTGCGGGTCGGCGCGACGGTGCCCAGGCTCGGCGGCGCGGCCGCCGCGCTGGGAGCCGAGACCCTGATGACGTTCCTGCTCCTCACACTGATCTTCACCTTCGTCGACCACCCGCGCCTGATGCCGTTCACCGCGGCCTCCACGGCACTGCTCGTGGCAGTGCTGATGCTGGCCGAGGCGCCGGTTTCCGGCACCAGCCTGAACCCCGCCCGCAGCTTCGGCCCGGCGCTGGTCGGCGCCACGTGGACGGGCCTATGGGTGTACGTCGTCGCGCCGACACTCGGCGCGCTCGCCGCGGCGCTGCTGCACCGGCACCGCCGGGGCACCGTGGCCTGCGGGAAACTCCTGCACGACAACGCTTACCGTTGCCGGTTCCTGAACTGCGCTTACACCCCACCCCGCGACCGCGTCCAGCGGCTCCGTCGTCACCACTACTCACGGAGGGAGCAACCGAAGATGAAGGCGATCGCCGTATATCCCGGGAAGGCGGACAGCGCCCACCTCACGGACGTGCCCAGGCCCGCCGTAACCGACGTCCCGGGCGGCCACGGCGTCCTTGTCCGGGTCCTACGCGTCGGTCTGGACGGCACCGACAAGGAGATCAACGCCGGCGAGTACGGCACTGCGCCGGCCGGCGAGGACATCCTGATCACCGGCCACGAGAGCCTGGGCGTCGTCGAGGAGGTCGGCCCGGCCGTGAGCGAGGTGCGGCCCGGCGATCTGGTCGTCGCCCGCGTCCGACGCGCCGGGGGCAGCCTGTACGACCTCATCGACACCCCGGACATGACGGACGACGAGGCCTACTTCGAACACGGGATCAGCCGGGTGCACGGGTTCCTGAGGGAGTACTACGCCGAGGAGCCCCGCTATCTCATCCCGGTACCCGCGGCCTTGCGGCACGTCGCCGTACTGCTGGAACCCACGAGTGTGGCCGAGAAGGGCATCCTGCAGGCGTACGACATCCAACGCCGGTTGAAAGTGTGGCACCCGAGCCGCGCCGCGGTCCTGGGGGCCGGCACGATCGGGTTGCTCGCGACCATGATCCTGCGCAACCGGGGGCTCGAGGTCACCACCTTCGGCCTGGAGCAGGCCCCTTACCTCAACTCCGAACTGGTCGAGGCGATCGGTGCCTCATACGTCAGCACCCGGCAGACCTCGCCGGCGCAGGTCGCCGCGGAGGGCGGCGCGTTCGACCTGGTGTTCGAGGCGACCGGCTACTCCCCGATCGTCTTCGACGCGATGTGCGGCCTGCTCGCCAAGAACGGCGTGCTGATCCTCTCCAGCGTGACCGGCGGGATGCGGCGCAGCGAGGTGCCGTCCGACGCGATCAACCTCGACTTCGTGCTGGGGAACAAGGTGATGTTCGGCACGGTGAACGCGAGCCGGGAGCACTTCGAAGAGGGCGTCCGTGACCTCGCCGTCGCCGAGGCCCGCACCCCCGGCTGGCTGTCCCGCCTGCTCACCCACCCGATCCCCGGCCTGGACCGGTACGCCGACGCCCTCACCGCGCTCGGCGAGCCCGGCGCGATCAAGGTGTACGTGGAGGTGTCCCCGGACAACGTGTGACCCGGGACCGGTGCCCACGGGGAGTGGGTGTCGTATCGGTGACAGCCCATGAAGTTCAGCCGTTCGCCGCGAGCAGGGCACGGATGGTCTCCTGCACCGCGCGGGCGGCTCGCCGGGCTCCGAGTGCGGCGTTGGTCGAATCGTCTTCGACCTCGCCGCGGACACAGGGGAGCGGCAGGTGTCAGACCCCGGCGGCGGCGAGCAGACCTTCGTAGTCGTCCAGGCAGGGGTCGCAGATCCGCAGGTGAGCGGCGACACCGGGGAAGCGTTCTTCGGGATCGCCACCCGCGAGCCGTTCTTCCACGTAGAGGTCGAGCAGATCGAAGGTACCCGCACAGCCCGCGTCGAGCGGATCCGTTCGCAGGAACCGCTCGAGAGATGACCAGCCGCTCATGATCGCTCCACCTCATCGAGCGTCAGATATCCGTTGGCGACCAGGTTCGCGCGTATCTTACGCCGTGCGTCGAACAAGGCCTTGTAGAGAGCGTTGCGGGTCGTCCCCAGCTTGATGGCCAACGCGTCCGCCGGCACGCCACCCAGTACGAGGGCCGAAAAGATCCGGCGCTGGTGTTCGGTCAGTTCCTCGTTCACCGCGCGGCGCAGTGCCGAGACCAGATCCCGCCACTCGGCCTGATCTTCCGGCCGGAGGCCGAACCGGTCAGGCAGTCGATCCCAGTCCTCTGGCTCGATCGGCCATGTCCGCCACTGCCAGAAATGACGTCCGATCTTGTTGGCCACCTCGAGTACAACGAACTTGTAGGCCCACGTCGTGAACCGGCTCTCTCCTCGGAACTGGCGAACCTTCGCGGTGATCGCGACCAACGCGTCCGCCGCGGCCTGGTGGGCCAGGTCGTCGAGTTCGGGTCCGTCGATGCCGAGGGCCGCCCGGCGCCTGGATGTCTCCCGTCGGGCGACTCGCAACAGCAACTCATGGAGATTCGTGATCGCCTGTTCACGCGCCGATCCCGTACCGGTCAACGCGCTCACCCAGTCGCGCGAGTCTCGGTACGCGGCCTGCCGGCGCGTGAGCTCGCGGTCCGCGGTATCGGGCGGCTCCGATGGCGACATGATTCGAGCCTACGGTGCCTGATCTGGACCAGCTCTCATCGGCCCCCGCCCCGGTGGACGGATGCCGATTGATCTTACGAAACGCGAACGCCGAACAGATTCGGCGGGATCTCAGGTAAGCCCGGCCCGCTCCGGCTGCGCTAACAGTCCGTTCGGCTCGGCTTGGTGACCGTCCCTGGTGCCACCGGAGAAGAGGGAACCGTCATCGCCTGATGATGGCGGGCCGGCGGCGCACGGGGCACGGCGACGCGCCCGGGCGACAGTTACACCACAACGGAAAGGACACCTCACATGCCGCTCCTCAATCCGGGCGACCGGTTCCCGTCGCTGACGGTCCCGTCTCTCGGCGGCGGTTCACTAGCGCTGCCTGACGTTCTGCGCGGCCACTTCGGCGTCATCCTGTTCTACCGCGGGCACTGGTGCCCGTACTGCAACGCACAGCTGCGCGCCTTCCAGCGTGCCCTGGACACCCTCACCGGACTCGACGCCAAGGTCGTCGCGCTCACCGTCGAGGACGAAGCCACGACACGGGCCCTGGCCGACGAGCACGGCCTGACCTTCCCGCTCGGGCACAGCGCCGACGCGGACGAAATCGCCGAAGCGACCGGCGCGTTCGTCAATCAGGACCCGAAGTACCTTCAGTCGACAGGCTTCGTACTCGACGGCGATGGCAAGGTCATCGTCAGCGTGTACTCCAGCGGAGCCATCGGCAGGCTCGTCCCCGAAGATGTGACCGGCCTGATCCGCTACCTGCGCGAGCACGCGGCCGGCTAGCCACCGGCGAACGAGCTTCGCGCACGGCGCTCCAGCAGGTGGAAACGCGGCATAACGACCGATTTCCGCCTGCTGGCTCCGTCACCACACCTGCCATGCTCACGACTCGGGACAACCAGAAGGTAAGACAGGTGCGCAGCGCCGCCGCAAACCATTCATGACTACTTCGCTCAACGGCCGCACGGCGCTGGTGACCGGCGCGGGACGCGGCATCGGGCGGGCGATCGCGCTGGAACTGGCCAAGACGGGCGTCCGTGTGGCACTGGTCGCGCGCTCGCACGACGAACTCACCGACAGCGCCGCGTCCGTCCACGAACTCGGCGGCACGGCAGTGGTGATCACGGCGGACGTCGCGGATCCAGACCAGCTCGCCCGGTGCGCGACACGCGCCCGTGACGAACTCGGGGGCGTGGACATTCCCATCAACAACGCCGCCGTCGTGTGGCCGCTCGGCCCGAGCGCCGAGATCGATTCCACCGACTGGGCGGCCGCGATCGGCGTCAACGTCGTGGCCGTCGCCTCACTGACCTTCGCGCTGCTACCCGCCATGCTCGAGCAGAAGTGGGGCCGTATCGTCAACGTCTCCAGCGGTGTCGTCACCCGCCCGGCATCCATGGTCGGAGGTAACGCCTACGTCACCGGCAAGGCGGCGCTCGAGGCGCACACCGTGAATCTCGCCGCTGAACTGGCCGACAGCGGTGTCGCCGTCAATGCCTTCCGGCCTGGATCGGTCGACACCGCGATGCAGGCATGGATCCGCGGCCAGGACCCCGACCGGATCGGCGTGAACCTGCACCAACGGTTCAGCCGCTCGTACGCGGAGGGCTCCCTGATCACCGCGGAGCGGTCTGCGAGGTCGCTCCTCGACCGGCTTCCGGGCGAGGAAACGGGGCAGATCTGGGATGTCACCGACTCCGTCTCCCATTCACGCCCGTGATGAAGCCCCGTGAAGTAGGCCCGACCGGTATCACTCACACGAGGAGACAGGCCATGACCAAGGTGATCGCATTCGACGTCAACGAAACCCTGCTGGATCTCAGCTCGCTCGATGACGCGTTCGAGGACCTGCTGGGCTCGGCCGCCCTGCGCGGGCAGTGGTTCGCACAGATGCTCCAGCTGTCATTCGTCGGCGGACTGACCGGCGAGTACGTGGACTTCACCACCGCACAACACGCGGCACTGCACATGCTCGCCGAACGACACGGGCATACCCTCACGACCGATGAGGCCACCGCGGTGGTGAGCCGGATGAGCTCATTGCCGGCCCATCCGGAGGTTCCCGGAGCCCTACGGCGGCTGCGCACCACCGACCTCACGCTCGTCGCCCTGACGAACTCGATCCAGACGGTCGCCGAAGCACAACTGACCAATGCCGGGATCCGCGAGCATTTCGACGGCGTCATCTCGGCCGACGCTGTGAAACGGCTCAAGCCCGCTCCGGAGCCCTACCTCACGGTCGCGCGGGCATTCGACGTCGATCCGGCGGAAGTCCGCCTGGTCGCAGCGCACTCCTGGGACGTGTCCGGAGCGCTCGCCGCCGGATGCAAGGCCGCCTTCGTCACACGCCCCGGCATGGTGCCGAGCCCACTCGGCGGCCGACCTGACATCGTCGGCGCCGACGTCGCCGACGTCGTCGACCAGATCATGACAATGGACACCGAATAGCAGCGTCCACGCTGCTCGCTCACCAGGCGGTCCCCACCCGGTCGAACGTGCACCGGCCGGCGCCGCCATGACCTGGTCGTCCATGGCCGGCCGTGAACGCCGGCCCGACCAGCCGTACGCCAGGAGCTCGACCAGCCGTAGCCGCCGGCCGAGTTCCAGCCTGGTCATCACCGCGAGGCGGCCGATGCGGCTGTGGGCGCCATGCGGACCTGTCGCCCGCATGCTCGCATCCACCTCGATGGGCCCGTCCCGCCGCCTCCCGATCGTCTCCAGGCCGATGTCGTACACCCCCAGTCGGCGGCCGGTGGCGACGAGGATCTCGTCGGCCTCGAACCGCGAGCCGTCATCGGCCTGGACCATCACCGGCCCGCCGGTCGCCTGGCGTTCGACCCGAGCGAGTGAGCGGCCGAAGTGCAGGTCGATGCCGATTCCGCGAGGGACGGGGACACCAGCTCACCGGCGAACGGCTCGGTCCGAGTGAGTAGGCGGTCCTCGCGCACGAGGATGATGCTCTCGACGGCGCCGAGGGCGTGCAGCGCCTGCGTCATCTCGCACGCGACGGGCCCGCCGCCGATCACGATGAGCCGCTTGGGCGTCTGCCGTGTGCTGGTCGCCTCCCGGTTCGTCCACGGACGCGCCTCCCGCAGCCCGGGAACATCGGGGATCGCGGGAGCGCGCGAGGGGAGTCCTCGACACCGCCTACCGCGAGGGTCAAGCAGGCCGATGACCGCCGTGGGCCGTCCGTCCGAGGGTTCCGCACTGGGAGCAGGACACGGACGAAGCAAGAGGTCATGGCCGTACTCGGCGCGGCCGTCGCAGCGAACGGCATGCTGGAGGGCGCCGCCGACACAGATCCGGCCTGGCACCTTTGTCGTCGTCCATCCCCGTACAAGGCCGAGGCCGCGCCGACCGGGTGAATCAGCCGAACACGCGGCGCTGGATCTCGCGCCGGTAGTCGTCGAGGGTCTTGTCGAGGTGAACGGCCGCGGCCTGGGCTGCGGCATCGGGGTCGCCGTCCCGGATGGCCTGGTAGATCGCGGCGTGCTCCTCGACGGCCTCCTCGGCGTGGCCGCCGACCGTGCCGTGCAGGCCGATCGTGCTGGACTGGCGCTGGAGGCGCCGGGCCTCGCGGACCGCCGCGACGAGGAACGGGTTGTGCGAAGCGGTGGCGATGCCCAGGTGAAAGTCGTCGTCACCCTGGTCGAACAGCGCCGTCTGGCCGGTCGAATACCCCTCCCGGCACATCTCGGCGGCGGCCTCGATGGCGCGGAGCTCGGCGGGAGTGGCCCGGGCCGCGGCCAGCCGGCCGGCCGCGGTCTCCTGGACCCGGCGGAACTCGAACAGCATGTAGACGTGATCGAGGTCGGTCGGCAGGAAGAAGCCACCCCAACGCGATGAGCCGAGCATCCCCTCGTCGTCGGCGACATAGAGTCCGCGGCCCTTCTGGGCACGTAGCCGGCCGATCGCGGAGAGGATCTTCACGGCTTCTCGTACGACGGTCCGGCTGGTGCCCAGGCGTGCGGCGAGTTCGTTCTCGGTGGGCATCCGGTCGCCGGGCCGCAGGCGCAGCTCGGCGATGAGCTGGAGGATCTGCTCGGCCACCAGCTCATAGCGTGGCCGGTACGCGCCGGTCCGCCGTGCGTCGCCGTCCTGCTCCGGCGGCGGCGCATCGGTCGCAGCCGGCTTGGGCGTGCCGTCCACCGGCGTGCCTCCTTCGTTGCGGGTCACCCTGAGAGTATGACCCACCGTTGCCGCCCAAGGAGCATACATCTGTCGGTGTACGAAGCGAAGATGAGTAAGACTTATCGTGTCGCTCGCACGTCAGGTGAGCTGGTCCAACGTCGCTCTCCTGGCCTGGTCGCCGTAACACGGCCGTAAAAATGGGCCCGCCTCTCCTCTTGACGACCTCGGGCTCCGGAGCTCTGATGAGGGACGACAGGAGTCAGCTGGGCCGAGGTGCTCGCCAGAGCCTCCGCGACGCCGCGGACCACCTCGCCCGTTCGAAGTTCGGCGAGATGAGTAGGACACATTTCCCGCCCGCCATGTGCTGGTCGGCGGGTCCCACGACGTCAGTGGAGCAGCCAATGACAAGGAAGGCCCGCGCCGACGGCGCGAGGAGATCAGGCAGGAGCCGTCGCCGCGCCGTGCTGCTGGCCCTCGGCAGCGCGTTCACGTTGACCGTCGTGGCCTGCGGGGGAGGGGGAGCCGCCGGCGGGCAGGGAGGTCTCAAGAAGGCGCCGCAGACCGACGGGCCGCTGACGGTGTGGGTGGACTCGACGCGTCTGGCGGCCGCCCAGCTCTACCAGCGGCAACATCCCGCGGTGAAGATGAACATCGTCACCTATGACGGGGACGCCAACGGTTCGAACTACCTCCAGACCAAGGTGAGCCTGTTCAACCGAATCCGCAGGGGATGGCCGGACGTCGTCTTCAGTTCGCAGAACAACGAGGTCTCCTGGGCGGTGCAGGCGGGCTTCGCCGCTCCGCTGAACAAGGGTCTGATCCCACGGTCCGTCCTCGACGGCTTCGCTCGCGGCGCCAACGACCCGTGCATGGCGAACGGCACGCTGTACTGCCTGCGCAACGACCTGTCCCAGACCGTGCTCTGGTACAACGCCGGCCTCATGAGGAAGTGGGGCTACCGGGTCCCGGCGACGTGGGAGGAGTATCGGGCGCTGGGCGAGAAGGTCGCCGCCGGGCATCCCGGGTACCTGGTCGGTTCCGCGGGTGACAACTTCACCCCCGAGATCTACATGTGGGCGAGCAAGTGCGGCGCCAACCAGATCACCGGCCCCAAGGCCGTCACGATCGACACGACGAGCGCGAACTGCACCCGGATGGCCTCACTGCTGGACACCCTGATCAAGAACCACACCATGTCCACGAGCAGCGTGTTCAGCTCCGACTTCGACAAGAACCAGGCCGGCAGGATCCTCATGCTGCCCGGCCCTTCGTGGTTCGGCGGCTCGCTGTTCCAGGGCACGTTCAAGACCCCCGCCGGCCAGATCGCGGTCGCCCCGACGCCCCAGTGGTCCGGCGACCCGGCCCCCTCCGCCGGCAATGTCGGCGGCGGCACCTGGCTGCTGTCGGCGCACAGCGCCCACCTGAAGGCCGGCACCGACTTCCTCACCTGGGTGACCACCGCGAACGACTACCAGGGAAAGGTCGCTCCCGGCTATCCGGCGTACACGGCCGCGGCCAAGGCGTGGCTGGCGAACCAGACCTCCTCCCGCTACTACGCGGGGGACATCGCCGGGCCGCTCCAAACGGAGGCCGGGCGGGTGTGGCCCGGCTGGGGATACGGCCAGTTCAGCCAGGAGGCGATCTGGGCGGCCACCGTCACACCGGGCGTGACCGCGGGCAAGACGATCGTCTCTCTCCTGCCCGCATGGCGGAACGCGATCGCGAACTACGCGCGGTCCGACGGATACAAGGTCGGCCAGTGAGGGAGCGGAACACCAGACAGGGAAGACCGGTGGGCGCTCCGTCGCACGGGGCATCGCGTATCGCGTGGCCTGGCCGGGCCGGACACGGTTTCGTCGCCCCGTACGTCGTGCTGCTGATCGCGTTCGGCGTCGTGCCGACGGTCTACGCGATCTACTTCGCCTTCACCGACGCGAGCGAGCGCTTCGCCGGACTGTCGAACTTCACCACCGCGGCGGCCGACTTCCGCTTCCTGCCGGCCATCGGGCACGTGGCGCTCTACCTGCTGGTCTGGCTCGTCTTCCTGGTGGTCCTGGTCGTCGGGCTCGCGCTTTCGCTGCACGGCCTGACCGTTCGCGCGGCCGACCGGGCCCTGCGCTTCCTGTACTACCTCCCCGGCGCGCTGGCCGGGGCGGCGAGCGCGATGGTCTGGCTGTTCATGCTCGACCCGGCGGTGAGCCCGGTGGGTTTCCTGCTGCGTGCTCTCGGCTACGACACCTTCGGCCAGGTCATCGCGCCCGGACACCTGCCGATCCTGCTGGCCGTCATCGCGTTCTGGACGGGTGCGGGCGGCTGGATCGTGGTCATGTACGGCGCGCTGAACAACATCTCCCCGGACGTGCTGGAGGCGGCCCGGATCGACGGGGCCGGGCCCTGGCAGGTCGCGTGGCGCATCCAGTTGCCGCTCCTGCGCAAGTGGATCGTCTACATGGTGATTCTGTCCTTCGCCGCGGGCACCCAGCTGTTCGTCGAGCCGCAACTGCTGTCGCAGGCGAGCAACGGGGTGGCCGGCCGCGACTACTCGCTCAACCAGCTCTCCTACGACTTCGCCTTCCAGAACGACAACGTCGGCTCCGCGGCGGCCATCTCGGTCGAGCTGCTGGTCGTCGGGCTCGTCGTCGCGGGTCTGTTCGTCGCCAGATCGGGGTTCTTCGATGCCGACTGACCCCCGGCGGCCGGGCCGCGCCGTTCGCCGGCGGCCGCCGAACCCGCTCCGCGCCCTGGTGCTCGCGGTGTTCCTGCTGTTCTTCGTCGTCCCGGTCCTGTGGCTCCTGCTGGCGGCCACCAAGACCGACGAGCAACTCGTCCACGGCGACCCGCTCTCGGCCGGGTCCTGGTCCGCACTGCGGCACAACTGGGACGCGCTGACCTCGTACCAGGACGACGCGATCTTCCAATGGCTGGGCAACTCCGCGCTCTACTCGTTCGTCGCACTCGCGATCACACTGTGCGTGACGATTCCCGCCGGTTACGCGCTCGCGATGACCGAGTTCCGCGGTCGCCGCACTCTCCTGGTGGCGACCCTGGTCGTCATGCTCATGCCGAACGCGACGCTCGTGGTGCCGTTGTTCCTGGAGGTCGACGCGGTCCACCTGGTCGGCTCGATGTGGTCGATCATCCTGCCGTACTCGTTCTATCCGTTCGGCGTGTACCTCACCTACATCTACTTCAGCACCGCGATGCCCAGAGAACTGCTGGCCGCCGCGAAACTCGACGGCTGCTCGGAGTTCGGCGCCTTCCGCCGGATCGCCCTGCCGCTGGCCGCGCCGGTCGTCGCCCTGGTCGGGTTCTTCAGCTTCGTGGCCAACTGGACGAACTATTTCCTCCCGTACGTCCTGCTGCCCGAGAGCGGCCAGTTCCCGGTCCAGGTCGGTCTGGGCACGCTGCTGAACAACGTCCCCCAGTTCAACCCGACCGTCGGCTCGCTCGAGGTCCAGCGACCCGAGCTGGCGCTGGCCACGCTGCTGGCGATCACGCCCGTACTCGTCGTCTTCCTGTTCTCACAGCGCTTCCTGGTCGCCGGAATGCTCGCCGGCGCGACCAAGGGCTGATCCCCGCGCCCCGGAATGGAGAGTCCCGGATGCATCCCGTCATCACGGCCTCGGTACCGCTGCTCGAACCGCCGGGCTGGGCGATAGCGCAGCGCTGGCTGTTCGACCTGCTCGATCACGCCTGGCGCCGGTTCGCGCGCGACTTCACCGGCCCGGACGGGCGGCTGCTCTACCACGACCGGCTCACCTCACGCGATGGCGTGGACGACTTCTACGAGACCTTCTTCAACTGGCCCCAGCTCTACCTCCTCGGCGGGGCCGACGACCTGCTCGCCGCGTCCGAACGGCACTGGGAGGGAGTCACCCGGCAGCTCACCGAACTGGGCATGCTGCATGAGGAGTACGAACGCGGCTACGACTGGTTCCACCAAGGCGAGAGCCTGCTGCTGTTCTACTTCCTGTGCATGGCCGCGCCCGAGCGCTGGACGGAGCGAGCGCTGCGGTTCGCGGATCTGTACGTCGACCCGGCGCACGGCAACTACGATCCCGCGCACCGCGTCATCCGCCGGCCCCACAACGGCAGCGACCCGCGGAGGGAAGGGCTCTTCGACGGCGACGCCTATCCCTGGCTGCCCAAAGAGGCGCGGACGTACGGCTTCCCGCTTGAGTGGGTGCTGCCGCCCGGCGCCGAGCCGGAAGCGCCGGATCGCGACCCGCGGCTCGGCGAGGAGATGCGTCGCCGCATGGGCACCGGCGACACCGCGGTCAACCTGGCCGCCGCAGGGCTCGTCCTCAACGCCTGGACGCTGTCCGGTGAGTCGCGATACCGGGACTGGATCGCCGAGTACGTCGGCGCGTGGCGCGAGCGCGCCGCCGCCAACGGCGGCGTACTGCCCGACAACGTCGCCCCGGACGGCACGGTCGGCGGCCTGCTCGAAGGCCGCTGGTACGGCGGCCACTACGGCTGGTCCTGGCCGCACGGCTGGTACAGCGTCGGGCACGCCGCCATCGTCGGCGCCCTCGCCGCCGCCGGCGCGACCGGCGACGATGCTCACCTCGACCTCGTACGCCCGGCGCTGGACGAGATCATCGCCCGCGGCGAGGTGCTGGCCTTCACCGAGGCCGATTCCAGCCTGGAGTCGAAGTGGACCGTCCAGCTCGAGGAGGACGTCCGCACACCCACGCTGCACGTGCCGTTCCGGTACGGTGACCGCGGCTGGTTCGACTACAACCCCATGTTGATGGCGGTGCCCATCGCGCTGTGGCACCACTCCGCGTCCGACGCCGACCGGGAGCGCATCGAGCGGCTGCGGGCGGCCTCCGGCTACGACTGGCGGACCGTCCGGCCGTTTCGCAGCAAGGAGGAGGCCGGGCACGAGGAGCCCTGGTTCGCCTTCCTCGCCGGCGACGATCCCGGCTACCCGGAACGGATCCTCGCCGCCGCGCAGGCTCAGGTGCGGCATCGCCTGACCCGCATGGAGCGATATCGCGGCATGGACGTGCCCGAGGCCGACATCCACGTTTGGCAGCAGTCGAACCCGGTGGTCACCGAGGCCCTCGTTCAGCTGACCTGGGGCGGCCCGCAGGTCGTCTACAACGGCGGCCTGCAGCAGGCGCGGGTGCGCTACTACGACGCCGACGCGCGGCGCCCGGGCCTTCCCCCCGAGGTCGCGGCCCTGGTGTCCCGCATCGATCCGGAGGCGACCGTCGTCGACCTGGTGAACCTCGACCCGCGGTCGGCACGCCGCGTCATCGTGCAGGCCGGGGCGTTCGCGGAGCACACCATCGGCACGGTGCGCCACACGGTCTGCGACGACCCGTCCTGGATCGGCGACATGTACGACTACGGGCACCGCCGGCCGGTCGTGGCATCGGAGGAGATCGACGTCGACGGCCCCTGGCTTCTCGTGGAGCTGCCCAGGTCGACCCGGATCCGCCTCACGCTGGATCTCGACCTGCGTACGCGCCCCCCGTCGTATCGCACGCCGTTCGACACGCAGGAGCGCGAGGGCCACTCCTCCCCGCACGCGACGTCACTCCGCGAAGGGGAGGACTCGTGACCGCTCGACGCGTCGCCTACGCCGGGGAGCGACGGCTGCGGATCGACCCCGCCGAGCCGACGCCACCGTCGCCGGGACAGGTCCGCGTCGACGTCGCCTACACCGGGATCTGCGGCACCGACCTGCACATTCTCCACGGCGACATGGACGGCCGAGTCGACCCGCCCTGTGTCATCGGCCACGAGATGTCGGGCCGGATCGCGCAGGTCGGCGCCGGCGTTCGTGACTGGCGGCCGGGGGACCCCGTCACCGTCATGCCGCTGGTTCCCTGCCGGACCTGCCCGGCCTGCCGTGCGGGCCACGCGCACCTCTGTCACCGTCTGGTCTTCCTCGGCATCGACGCGGCGGGATCCCTGCAGAACAGCTGGACCGTGCCCGCGTCCACGCTGGTCCGGCTCCCCACGGACCTGGCCCTGGAGCACGCCGCCCTCGTCGAGCCCACCGCCGTGGCCGCACACGACGTACGGCGCGCGGAGCTACGGCCGGGGGAGCAGGCGGTCGTGGTCGGCGGCGGCCCGATCGGGCTGCTCATCGCGATCGTCGCCCGGCGGTCCGGGGCGGGCGTGCTGCTGGTGGAACCGGACCCGTACCGGCGCTCCGTCGCCGAGGGACTCGGTCTGACCTGCGCCGATCCGGGCGGAGGCGACCTCGCCGAGTTCGTCGAGCGATGGACCGGCGGAGCGGGTGCCGCTGCGGCGTTCGAGGTCTCCGGCACGGCGGCCGGCGTCACCGCCGCCGTCGACGCGCTGGCCGCCCGCGGCCGCATGGTTCAGGTCGCCATTCACCCCGTCGCGCGGGAGATCAGCCTCCACCGTTTCTTCTGGCGCGAACTGACCCTGCTCGGCGCGCGCCTGTACGACCGGGCCGACTTCGAGACGGCCGTCGGTCTCATCGCCGAGGGGGAGATCCCCGCCCGAGCGCTGATCTCGCGGATCGAACCCCTCGATCGGGCGGCGCAGGCGTTCGCGGCGCTCGAATCCCGGGCGGACGTCATGAAGGTCCTGGTCGACTGCAGGACGAACGAGAAGGCGGACTCGCGATGACCGATCCGCGAGCCTTCGCACCGAACGGAAGGCTCGCGGTGGTCACCGGCGCGTCTGGATGAGGCACGCCGGTCAGGTCAGCTGCGACTCCACTTCTGGTTGCCCTGGCCGTTGCAGGTCCAGATCTCCACGGCGGTGCCGTTGGCGGTGGCCTGGCCCGTGACGTCCAGGCACAGCCCCGAGCCCACGCCGACCACGGTGCCGTCGGCGTTCAGGTGCCACTGCTGGTTCGCTCCGCCGTTGCAGGTCCAGATCTCCACCCGCGTGCCCGGGCTGGTGGCGTTGTTCGGCACGTCCAGGCACTTCCCGCCGTACACCGTCAGCTCGTTGCTCGCATTGAGGGTCCACTGCTGGCCCGCACCGCCGTTGCAGTCGTAGATCTGCAGGTAGGTGCCGTCGCTCTGGGACCCGTTCGGCACGTCCAGGCACCGGCCGGAGCCGGTGCCGCGCAGTACGCCGGTGGCCGGGCCGCCGCCGTCGCCGGGCCGGACTCCCGCGGCCGCCATCACCGACTGCGCGCCCGACGGCCAGGTGTTGTTGCTCACCAGCGTGTTGCCGGACACCGAGTTGCCGCGGTCGCCATTGTTGATGTTGGTCCCGCCGTTGCTGTACCAGTTGCCGGCGAGGGTCAGGGTTCCGGTGTTGTTGTTGCCGTTGGCGTTCTCGACCGCCCAGGTTCCGCCGACGGAGGAGAAGACGTTCCCCGAAGCGGTGAAATACCGCGATCCCTCATCGAAGTACAGGCCGAAGTAGCCGTTCGTCCGCAGGCAGTAGTTGCCGCTGATGACCCCGCCCGGGTTCGCCGAGAGCGTGTAGACGCATCCGCCGTCGTTCATCTGTTGCATGACGTCGTGCACGTAGTTGCCGGTGATCTGGTCGTTCGACGCGGTCGTCGCCGTGCTGTAGCGCGGCTGGTAGTTGTACAGGCCGCGGTTGGCGTAGTCGTTGCTGCCGCCGGCGTCGTTGGCACCCCAGCCGAAGCCGACCGAGATGCCGGAGTACGGCATGTTGTACACCTCGTTGTGAGTGATCGTGGCGTTCGTGACGTACGTTGGCAGGAACGAGGTGATGCCGCGATAGTCCAGGCCGATGTCGTGGACGACGTTGTCGCTGATCGTGAGGTTCTTGTTGACCATCCGCTGGTCGCCGGGGTGGTGCGCGTCGGCCTGCACACCGCCCGCGACGATGGCGCCGGCCGCGTCGCCGGTGAAGACCGAACCGCTGACGGTGACGGAGGCGGTGCCCAGGCCGACACCGCTGGCGTGGGCGTTCGCGTCGTTCCCGATGCCCACCGCGTTCTGGCCGAGGTCGACGAACTGGTCGCGGCCGAACGTGATGCCGCTCGCCGCGGACACCTGGACCGCCGCGGGCATCTGGCTCCAGTGCGGCCGGGCGGCCTCGAACTGGGTGCAGCCGGAGTTACAGGAGCCGAACGCGGGCCAGGACCGGTCGCCGGACAGGTAGGCGCCGGTCTGCTGGTCGGCGTACCCCTGGCCGCCGCTCGGGCCCAGCCAGCTCGTGCCGGTGAAGGTGATGCCGGTGAAGGCGAGGTCGTGAGCGGGTGAGTCGTAGGTGCCACCGACGTCGAGCAGCGACTGCAGCAGCGGCAACTCGACATCGGCGCTGCTCATGCTCTGCCCGGAACGCGGGATGTAGTAGAGGGTGCCCGTCGTGGTGTTGAGATACCACTCGCCGGGCGAGTCGAGGAACTCGTAGGCGTTCTCCAGGTACAGGGGGCCGGCCCGGAACGGGCTGCTCAGCGTGTCGTAGCCGAAGTTGTTGTTGTTCCACGCCGGCTGCTGCATCGTCAGAACGTCGCCGCCGATGCTCTGCACGGGCGAGTACCGGTCGGTGAACGAACCGACACTTTCGACCTCGACGCGGTTCTGGCCGGTCAGGTTGTTCAGATAGCTCAGGGCGCTGTTGGAGAACCGCATGCCGGTGGCGGTGAAGGTGAAGTCCGACCGGTTCACGCTGGTGCGCGCACGCGTGGCCGGTGCACCGTCGACGTACAGCTGCCGGGTGTCGACGCCGGTTCCGACGTTCGCCTTCCAGATGTTCTTGGACGAGTCGGCGAGGCTCCACCCGGTGACCGCCTTCGCGCCGCTGATCACCGGATGCGCGCCGGACGCCGCCTGCCAGCTGACCGTGTGGCCGCCGGTACCGGAGTCGGCGGCGGTGAACCGCAGCGGCGAGGTCTGCCGGTAGACCCCGTCGGCGAGCTCTACCGCGATATCGCCGGACATCGAGCCGTTCATCGATCGGACCGCTGCCTGCGCTCCCGCCAGTGAACAGGGCTGCCCGGCCGAACACGCGCTGCCGCTCCCCGACGGCGACGCGTAGATCGTCGTGGTCGCCGCCGAGGCGGAAGCCGCGGGAACGATCAGGGCGGCCGCCGCGAGCAGCCCGACCGCGGCCGCTCTGAGGGCGGCGGGTGCCCTCCGGCGTCTCAGGAACGGAGACGAAGACATTGGCGGGCCTCCCAGGTCGGTCGTCGATCGCGGCGCTATGTCGAATCGATTCGCTAGGCGCGGTTTCGAGCGGATGCTACGGCCGGCGCCGATCCGGGTCAACGGCTTCCACCGGCGTTCACGGGTCTCATGCGCCGTCGGCTCTGGTAAGTCATGAAAGCTCATTGACACGCCCGACCTACGCATTTAACGTCCAGGCCGAATCGGTTCGACATCTGTACGAGATGTCGAACAGGTGATGCGAATGAGTCTCGTCCGCTGAAGGGACAAGCCCCATGCCACGAATCAGCCGCATCCTCCGGCGGCTACGCGTCACGGTGGTCGTGCTGACCGGTGTCTTACTGGCCGCGAGCGGTGTCGTGGGCACCGTGACGACGCCGGCCCGGGCGGCCACCTCGATCACCGTCAACGGTGCGTCGGGCGGTCGTACGTTCGACGGCGTCGGCGCGGTCAGCGGCGGCGGCGGCAACAGCCGGCTGCTGATCGACTATCCCGAGCCGCAGCGCGGCCAGATCCTGGACTACCTGTTCAAGCCGGGCTACGGGGCCGCCCTGCAGATGCTGAAGGTCGAGATCGGCGGTGACACCAACTCCACCAGCGGCGCCGAGCCCAGCCACTCCCACTTCCGCGGCGATCTGAACTGCGATCGTGGCTACGAGTGGTGGATCATGGAACAGGCCAAGGCGCGCAACCCCGGCATCAAGCTGGTCGGGCTGGCCTGGGGCGCGCCGGGATGGATCGGCAACGGCACCTTCCTGTCCACCGACATGATCAACTATCTGGTGTCGTGGCTGGGCTGCGCCAAGCAGCACAACCTGTCGATCGACTACCTGACGGCCGCGCAGAACGAGAAGCTGTGGGACGTCAACTGGACGATCAACCTCCGCAACGCGCTGAACGCGGCCGGCTATTCGAACGTCAAGATCATCGTCGGCGACCAGTACCCGGGTGCCTGGGTCGGGGCCGATCAGGTCGCGAGCAACGCCACCTTCCGGGCCGACGTCGACGTCCTGAGCGGACACTATCCGTGCGGATACCTGAGCGCGCAGACCTCATGCTCGGTGCCGTCGAACTTCACGAGCTCCGGAAAGACGCTGTGGTCGAGCGAGAACGGCTCGCAGGACTACAACGGGGGTGCCGCGCCGCTGGCACGGGGCGTCAACCGGTCCTATATCGACGGCAAGATGACCGCCTACCTGAACTGGGATCTGATCGCCTCGGTCACGCCGAACATCCCGTGGCCGACCGTCGGGCTCATCCTGGCGAACCAGCCGTGGTCGGGCTGGTACGCCGTCGGCAAGGACAGCTGGGCGCTCGCGCACACCACTCAGTTCACCGCCCCCGGGTGGAAGTACCTCGACTCCTCCAGCGGCTATCTCGGCGGCAACCGGAACAACGGCAGCTACGTGTCACTGAAGTCGACGAACAACACCGACTACAGCACGATCATCGAGACCGCGGACGCCACGAGCGCCCAGACGCTGAACTTCGGCGTCACCGGAGGACTGTCCACGGGCGCGGTGCACGTGTGGGCGACCAACCTCAACTCCGGTAACCCGGCCGACTACTTCGTGCACACCGCCGACATCACCCCGTCCGGCGGGAACTTCTCCCTCACCCTCCAGCCCGGCTACCTCTACACCGTCACGACCACCACCGGGCAGGGCAAGGGCACGGCCACCAGCCCGGCCCAGGGCGCGCTGAACCTTCCGTACGGCGACGACTTCGACTCCTACTCCGCGGGCCACGAGGCGAAGTACCTCATGGACATGCAGGGCGCCTTCGAGGCGAGCGCCTGCGGCGGCGGCCGCTCCGGCATGTGCGTCCGCCAGGGCAGCACGCAGGCCGCGATCGGGTGGAAGCCGATCTCCGACCCGTACGCACTGCTGGGCAACACCGGCTGGACCAACTACACCGTCTCCTCCGACGTGCTGCTGGAGAAGTCCGGGTACGCCGAGGTCATCGGGCGCGCCGGCGCGCAGAGCACCGGCGACCCGAACGGACTGAATGCCTACTACCTGCGGGTCAGCGACACGGGAGCCTGGTCGATCCTGCGCTCGAACACCAGCGCGCAGTGGACGACGTTGCGCAGTGGCACGACCTCGGCACTCGGCACGAACCGCTGGCACACCCTCGCCCTGGGCTTCTCCGGCGGCACCATCACCGCCACCGTCGACGGCGCCTCTCTCGGCTCGGTGAGCGACTCCGCCTACGGCGCGGGCCAGATCGGCCTGGGAACGAGTCAGGGCGAGACCGCGCAGTTCGACAACCTCAAGATCACCCCCGGCTCGGGCGGCGGTACGGGCGGGTCGCCGTCCGCGCTGATCAACACCGGCTCCGGCCGTTGCCTCGACGTCCCGAACGTCTCCCAGACCAACGGCACGCAGGCCGAACTGTGGGACTGCAACGGCGGAACGAACCAGCAGTGGACGCCGACCTCGTCCAAGCAGCTCCAGGTGTACGGCGCCAAGTGCCTGGACGCGGAGGGCGCCGGAACGTCCGCCGGCACCCACGTGATCATCTGGGACTGCAACGGCGGCGCCAACCAGCAGTGGAACCTCAACACCGACGGCACCGTCACCGGCGTCCAGTCCGGCCTGTGCCTCGACGCGGTCAACGGCGGCACCGGCAACGGAACGCTGATCGACCTGGGCACCTGCACCGGCGGCGGCAACCAGAAGTGGTCGCGGGGCTGACCCCGCGAGCTGATCGGCCGGTCCCCGGTCCGCCGCCGGCGGGCCGGGGACCGGCCCCGGCTCGCCGCCCCGTGCCACGCCGGCCAGGTGGTTCAGCGCGGCGTGGGTGCCGGACCGGTGCTGTTCCGGAGCGAGATCGGCGGAGTGAACAGATGGTGCGGGGGCGGGGAGTCCGGCTCGGCGATACGGCCGATGAGGAACTCCACGGCCGCCGCGCCCATGTCGGCCGCCGGCACGTCGGCGGCGGTGAGCTCGGGATGGAACTGCTCGGCCCAGTACCGCGCGGCGACGCCGGCCACGGAGAACCGCGCCGGGATCTCCAGGCCGGCGCGGTCGAGCGCGCGCTGCACCCCGGGCAGGGCCGCCTCGTTGACCGTGACCGCCGCGGTCACCTCGGGATGGGTTCGCAGGATCTCCTGGACGCAGGACTCTCCGGCCGCCGCGTTGTCGGCGCAGCAGAACTCGAACCCTTCCACGCCGCGGCGGGCGACCGCCTCGTTGAAGCCCTCGCGCGCTCGGTGGGCGGGGCCGTAGCCCGAGGCGACCAGCTCGGCCGACCGGTTGACCAGTGCGAGATGCCGGTGCCCGAGGTCGACCAGATGGTTCGTGCATCGTTCGGCCAGCGACGCGTAGTCCACGTCGACCCAGCACGTGTCCTGCGGCCGCGTGGTGCGCCCGATGGTGACGAACGGCAGCCCCATGTCGCGCAGCCGCTCGACGCGCGGATCCTTCAGGCGGACCTCCATGAGGATCACGCCGTCCACCCGGCGCCCGCCGACGATCCGCTCGAACGAGCGGTCGTGGTCGTCGGCCGCGGGGGAGAGCAGCACGTCGAGATCGGCGCGGTCGGCGGCCGCCATGACGCTGGCGACGAAGTCCAGTTGCATGAACGTCAACCGGTCCCGGACCGGTGGGACGACCAGTCCTAGGGTGCGGGTACGACCCTCCTTCAGCGCGCGGGCGGCGGCGTTGGGCCGGTAGCCCAACTCGTCGATGACCGACTGGATGCGCTGCCTGGTCGCCTCGGACACGGACCGCTTGCCGCTGAGGGCGTACGACACCGTGCTGCGCGATACGCCGGACCGGCGGGCGATCTCCCCGATGTTCATCAAGCTCCTTCGCGGCGTCGGCGGCCGTGGACCTGTCGACCGGCGCGCGCGGTCGGTGCCGCGAGTCGAATCGATTCGTAGACGAGGAAAGAGTATAGTCACCCGACTTTTTGCCGGGCAACGCTCCGCCCCCTGGCGTGGCCGTTCCGGTGCGAGCGCCTTCCCGGCCTGACGGGCGTGGCCGGCGTGAAAACTTTCACGCCGGCCGGCCCCGAACCGAGGTGCCGATGCCTGCTCCGCAAGGCCTCTACCAGGGAAGACCGCCACCGTTCGATCGCGCCGGGCCCGAGGGCGAAACCTGGCATTGACCCCCACTCAACCCCGCCGTAACATCCCAGCGAATCGATTCGCGAATCGGTTCGACACATCCTGCCACTCGCGGTTCGGCCCGGACCGAAGGAAGCCCGATGAGTTCGAGAGCAAGACTCGGCCGCCTCGCGGCCGCGGCCGCCACGGCCCTCGCGTTGCTGATCCCCCTGTCGGCGCCGGCTCAGGCCGCGACCGAGTCGATGAACGTGAACCTGGCCGCCACGACCGGACCGTCGACCGGTGTCGGCGAGGGATTCCTGTACGGCGTCAACCAGGACGGGACGCAGCCGCCGGACCAGTACCTGCAACCGCTCCGTCCCAACGCCTACCGCGCCGGCGGGCACGTGAACCGGGCCTGGATCGGGGACGGCTACCGGTACGGCTCCCAGACGCAGACGGACGTCAACACGGTGATCGCGCAGGCCAGGCGGCTCGCTCCGTACAACGCCGAGTTCCAGGTCATCGTCACCGACCTGTACGGCCTGGACGGAGGGCAGCCGTCCAACACCGTGTATCCGTGTGACAACGGGGACTGCTCCAACTGGGTGAGCTTCATCGACGCCACGGTGGGCGCGCTCCAGGCGTCGGGGCTGAAGTTCGCCTACGACATCGACAACGAGCCGGACATCTCCGTCTTCTGGACGCGAGGCGTGAACAGCACCCAGTACTTCCAGATGTGGGACACGGCGTACCGGGAGATCCGCCGCATCGCCCCGAACGCGAAGATCGTGGGGCCGTCGTTCGCCTTCACCCCGCTCGGCAACCGGAGCGAGTGGCAGACGTGGCTGGCGCACGTCAAGTCCGCCGGGACGGTGCCCGACGAGATCACCAACCACGACGAGGGCGACGTCGACGACCCGGTGGCCGTGTCACAGGCCCTCAACGGCGCGCTGGACTCCGCCGGAATCACGCGCCGCCCGCTGTCGGCGAACGAGTACCAGCCGGCGGACCGGCAGACCGCCGGAGTGACGGCCTGGTACCTGGCCCGCTTCGCCCAGTCCGGCTACACCAACGCGATGCGCGGCAACTGGGTCTGCTGCCTGATTCCCAACCTGACCGGCATCGTCGCGGTGAACGGCGGTAGCTTCGCGGCCACCGGCAACTGGTGGGCGTTCCGCACGTACGCCGACCTCACCGGCAGCCTGGTCGCCACCTCCGGGCAGGTCGGCAGCACGGCGATCTCCGCCGCGGAGGACAGCGCGAACAAACGCGCCGTCGCCGTCATCGGGGACTCGGGCGGCTACACCGGCGGCGCGTCCGTGACGTTCAGCGGGCTGTCGTCGGTGCCCTGGCTGGCGAACAACGGCAGCGTCCACGTCACCGTCTACCGCATCCCGGACCAGTCCCCGCTGGGCTCCCGCCCGGTCGTCCTCGACCAGGACATGAGCGCCGCCGGCGGCTCCGTCACCGTGCCTTTCACCTTCCAGGCCTCGCACGACGCGTTCGGTGTCTACCTGACGCCGGGGTCGGGCGGTGGCACGGCCGGTTCGTTCCCGAGTGGCTACCACCAGCTGGTGGTCGGTAACAACGGCTTGTGCCTGGATGTGTACGGCAATTCGGGTGCGTCGGGTGCGGCGATCGATCAGTGGTCGTGTAACGGTCAGTCGAATCAGCAGTTCCAGTTCGTGCCGGGGTCGAATGGTTTTGGGGAGTTGCAGGCGCAGAATTCTGGTCTGGTGGTGGCGGTTTCGGGTGGTTCTACGTCGCAGGGGGTTCCGGACGTCGTGCAGCAGGCCCGTGATGGTGGGGCGGGTTCGATGTGGAAGCCGGTGGTGCAGTCCGATGGGTCGTGGGCGTTCCAGAACCAGAACAGCGGGCTGTGCCTTGATGTGTACGGCGCGGGGAGCAACGCGGGTCAGCAGCTGGATCAGTGGCCGTGCAAGAACGCGGCGGGTGGCAACCAGGACTTCAACCCCCGCTGACGACCGGCCAATCCCATCTCGGAAAGACGGAGGTTCCCATGTCCTCAGTCCATGCCGGCCTGCGCCGGCCGGCCCGGCTGCTGGCCACGTGCCTGCTGGCCGTGGCGGCGGTCGTGCTCGCCTTGTGCGCGCAGACGGCGGTGAACAACGCCTCGGCGGCGTCGTTACCGTGTGACATCTACGCGGCCGGCGGGACACCGTGCGCGGCGGCGCACAGCACGACCCGCGCGCTGTTCGCCTCCTACAGCGGGCCGCTTTACCAGATCCAGCGCAAGTCCGATCAGAAGTACCTCGACATCAACCCGCTGTCGGCGGGCGGATACGTCGACGCGGCGCCGCAGGTGTCGTTCTGCGTCGGCACGTCGTGCACGATCACGAAGATCTACGACCAGACCACCAACCACAACGACATGCCGATCTCCTGGGGCGGTTACTGGAAGGGGCCCGGCCCGAACGGCGCGGACATCGGCGCGGACGCCATGGCACTGCCGGTCACCATCGGCGGGCACGCGGCGTACGGGATCAAGTCGACGCCCGGCACCGGGTACCGGGTCGACAACGCCAGAGGCGTGCCGACCGGCTCCCAGCCCGAAGGCATCTACATGGTGACCTCGTCGAACTACGTGAACCAGTGGTGCTGCTTCGACTACGGCAGCGGCGAGAACTCCCACACCGACACCGGCAACGCCACCATGAACGCGATCGAGTGGGGTACCGCCTGCTGGTTCGGCGGGTGCGTCGGATCGGGCCCATGGGTGGAGGCCGATCTGGAGAACGGGATGTACCACACCGGAACCGGGTCGAACAAGGATCCGAACAATTCCGGGGTGCACTTCCCGTTCGTCAGCGCGTGGGAGAAGAACAACGGCACCAGTAATTTCACTCTCAAATACGGCAACGCGGCCAGCGGGGGACTGACGACGCCGTATTCCGGCGCGTTGCCCAACGGCTATTCGCCGATGCGCACCGACAGTTCGATCCTGCTGGGCACCGGCGGAGACAACAGCGTCAGCGGCCAGGGCGAGTTCTTCGAGGGCGCCGTGACGAAGGGCTATCCGTCCGACGCGACGGAGAACGCGGTGCAGGCGAGTATCACGGCCGCGGGGTACGGGTCGGGCGGTGGCACGGGCGGTTCGTTCCCGAGTGGCTACCACCAGCTGGTGGTCGGTAACAACGGCTTGTGCGTGGATGTGTATGGGAACACGTCGATGTCGGGTGCGGCGATTGATCAGTGGTCGTGTAACGGTCAGTCGAATCAGCAGTTCCAGTTCGTGCCGGGGTCGAATGGTTTTGGGGAGTTGCAGGCGCAGAATTCTGGTCTGGTGGTGGCGGTTTCGGGTGGTTCGACGTCGCAGGGGGTTCCGGACATCGTGCAGCAGGCCCGTAACGGTGCGGCGGGTTCGATGTGGAAGCCGGTGGCGCAGTCCGATGGGTCGTGGGCGTTCCAGAACCAGAACAGCGGCCTGTGCCTGGACGTCTATGGCGCGGGGAGCAATGCGGGTCAGCAGCTGGATCAGTGGCCGTGCAAGAACGCGGCGGGTAGCAACCAGGACTTCAGCCCCCGCTGACGGCCGTCCCCCGACCGGCTGAGCGGAGCCGGGCCCCAAGGAGCAGAACTGTGCAGACCTCATCTCTCCGTCCAATCGGCCGTGTCGCCGG
Source organism: Actinoallomurus iriomotensis (assembly GCF_030269445.1). Taxonomy (GTDB): domain Bacteria; phylum Actinomycetota; class Actinomycetes; order Streptosporangiales; family Streptosporangiaceae; genus Actinoallomurus; species Actinoallomurus iriomotensis. The sequence goes on along the minus strand of NZ_BSTJ01000004.1, from coordinate 144,063 downwards.
CGAAAGACGGCGGTCACCGGTCGCCGCGTATGTGGTGGCCGTTCTGGCCCTGCTGATCACGGCCGTGGCGGCGTGGTCGACACCGGCCTCGGCGGCCGGCACGGGCCCCTGTGACATCTACGCCGCGGGCGGCACGCCGTGCGTCGCCGCGCACAGCACGGTGCGCGCGCTCTACGGCTCGTACGGCGGCAACCTCTACCAGGTCCGGCGTTCCTCGGACAGCGCGACGAGGAACATCGGCGTCCTGAGCGCGGGCGGCTTCGCCGACGCCGCGGCCCAGGACTCCTTCTGCGCCGGCACCACATGCGTCATCACCGTCGTCTACGACCAGTCCGGGCATGGCAACGATCTGTGGTACCAGGGATCCAGCACGGTGCCCGGGTCCAGCCAGAGCAGCCCGGCGAAGGCGACGTCCGAGTCCCTGACGGTCGCCGGCAACAAGGCCTACTCGCTCTACATCAACCCCGGTAACAGCTACTGGAGGGACGGCCACTCGACGGGCGTACCGACCGGCACCGCGCCCGAGGGCATGTACATGGTGACCAGCGGCACGCACGTCAACGGTGGCTGCTGCTTCGACTACGGCAACAGCGAGACCGACCGCAAGGCGGACAACGCCGGCGCCATGGATGCGATCAACTTCAGCACCTCGTGCTGGTTCGGCGGCTGCTCCGGTTCGGGCCCCTGGGTGCAGGCGGACCTGGAGTGGGGGTTGTACCCCGGTGGAAGCCAGTCCTGGAACCCGAACCAGCAGGCCTTCACCAACCGGTACGTCACGGCGATGCTGAAGAACAACGGCACCTCGCGATTCGCCATCAAGGGCGGGGACGCCCAGTCCGGTGGTCTCACCACCCTGTGGGACGGCGGCCTTCCGAACGGGTACAGCCCCATGAAGAAGCAGGGCGCCATCGTGCTCGGCAGCGGCGGTGACTGCTGCAAGCCCGGTGGCGGCGCCAACCTCAGCGCCGGCACCTTCTACGAGGGCGCCATGGTCTCCGGCTACCCCTCCGACGCGACCGAGAACGCGGTGCAGGCCAACCTGGTGGCCGCAGGGTACGGGGCAGGGGGCGGCACGGGCGGCTCCTTCCCGAGCGGCTACCACCAGCTGGTGGTGGGCAACAACGGCCTGTGCCTGGACGTGTACGGCAATTCGGGTGCGTCGGGTGCCGCGATCGACCAGTGGTCGTGTAACGGGCAGAGCAACCAGCAGTTCCAGTTCCTGCCTGGGTCCAACGGTTATGGGGAGTTGCAGGCGCAGAACTCGGGTCTGGTGGTGGCCGTCGCGAACGGCTCGACCTCTCAGGGAGTGCCGGACATCGTGCAGCAGGCGCGCAACGGCGCGGCGGGTTCGATGTGGCGGCCGGTGGCGCAGTCCGATGGGTCGTGGGCGTTCCAGAACCAGAACAGCGGCCTGTGCCTCGACGTCTATGGCGCGGCGAGCAATACCGGCCAGCAGCTGGACCAGTGGCCGTGCAAGAACGTGGCCGGCGGAAACCAGGACTTCACTCCGCGCTGACGACGGGCCCCGAACCCGACACCCCGTTCTCCGGCAGGCGGGCGACGCCGAGGTCACGCCGCGCCCGCCTGCCGGCCAGCCGACCCGTGCGGTGAACGGCCGTGACCCCATCCGAAATGGAGGTACCGATGTGACCCGGAATGAAACCGCGCGCAGACCGAGAAACGGCCGGCCCGCCTTCGCGGCGGGGGTGGCGATGATCGTGGTGATGTTCATGGCGCTCGGCGCCGCGCCGGCTCGGGCGGCGACGACGCTGAAAAGCCTCGCCGAGGCGAAGGGGCGGTACTTCGGCACCGCGCTGACGGCCGGCGATCTGGGCGTCAGCGGCGAGATGAACGTCGCGACGGCGCAGTTCGACATGGTCACCCCGGGCAACGAGATGAAGTGGGACACGACCGAGCCCTCGAACGGGTCCTACAACTTCGGGCCGGGCGACCAGATCCTCAATTTCGCCCAGGCGCACGGCATGCGGGTGCGGGGGCACAACCTGGTGTGGCACGCCCAGTTACCGGGTTGGGTGTCCAGCCTTCCCTCAAACCAGGTCAAGTCGGCGATGGACGCGCACATCACGACCGAGGCGACCCACTACAAGGGGAAGGTGTACGCCTGGGATGTGGTGAATGAGCCGTTCAACGAGGACGGCAGCCTGCGGGCGGACGCGTTCTCCAACGCGATGGGCAGCGGGTACATCGCCGAGGCGTTGCGGACGGCGCACGCGGCCGACCCGAACGCGAAGCTGTATCTGAACGACTACAACATCGAAGGGGAGAACGCCAAGAGCAACGGGATGTACAACCTGGCGCAGTCGCTGCTGTCCCAGGGCGTCCCGCTGAACGGCATCGGACTGGAGAGTCACTTCATCGTCGGGCAGGTCCCCTCCTCGATGCCGGCCAACATGCAGCGGTTCGCCGCTCTCGGCCTGGACGTGGCCGTCACCGAGCTCGACGACCGCATCCAGCTGCCGGCCTCCGGTTCCGCCCTTGCGCAGCAGGCCACCGACTACGGCACCGTGGTCAACGACTGTCTGGCGGTGTCCCGCTGCGTCGGCGTCTCCCAGTGGGGCGTCGACGACGGGCACTCGTGGATTCCCGGCACGTTCCCCGGTTACGGTGCCGCCACGATGTACGACTCCAACTACCAGCCCAAACCGGCCTACAACGCCACCGTCACCGCTCTCGGCGGCTCCTCTTCGGGCGGTGGCGGCGGCGAACTGCACGCGGTGAGCGCGGGCAAGTGCCTCGACGTGCCGAACTCCAGCACCACGGCCGGTACCCAGCTGCAGATCTGGGCCTGCTCCGGCGCGAGCAACCAGATGTGGACGCACACCGCCGCGAACGAGCTCACCGTCCAGATCGGCGGCTCGACCCTCTGCCTGGACGCCTACAACAAGCAGATCTCGCCCGGAACGAAGGTCGAGACCTGGCCGTGCAACGGCGGCGCGAACCAGCAGTGGCAGCTCAACGCGAACGGCACCGTGACCGGTGTGCAGTCCGGCCTGTGCCTGGACGTGAGCGGAGCGTCGACCGCCAACGGCGCCCTGGTCCAGCTGTGGACCTGCAACGGCGGCGGCAACCAGCAGTGGACCCTCGGATGACGAGTGGCGACTCGCCGGTATGACGCCTGTGCCGGGCCGGCATCGTACGCCGGCCCGGCACGACCCGGACCGGGCGCCGCCGACGGCTCACCGTCCCGATCAGGGGGCGAGGCGGGGAGCGGTGCCCGTACTGGCCCGCAACACGATGGGAGGCACGAGGAGGCGGTCGCGCGCGGGAGCGCCGGCGATGCGCTCCAGCAACAGGTCGATGGCGATCCGGCCCATCTCCCGGGCGGGCACGTCGGCCGCGGTCAGCGCCGGGGTCACCGCGTCGGCCCACCGGGCGCCGGCGATGCCCGTGACGGACATGTCACGCGGGATCGTACGGCCCGCGGCGGTGATCCCTCGGTACAGCCCGCCCAGGGACGCCTCGTTGACGGTGACGATGCCGGTGGTCTCGGGATGGTCGGCCAGGATCCGTGCCGCGCACCGCTCGCCGCCCATGGCGTCGTCCTCACAGGGGTAGGCGGCGCCGTTCAGGCCGAGCTCGCGGACGGCCAGATCGAATCCGTCCTGCCCGCGGTGGGCCGACTCGTACCCCGACCGCAGGAGCGCCTCGGACCGGTTGACGAACGCCAGCCGCCGGTGGCCCAGGTCGGACAGATGCTGCACACACCGGCGTACCAGGGTTCGGTAGTCCAGATCGACCCAGGCCGTGCCGTCAGGGTCGCTGATGCGGCCGATCGTGACGAAGGGGAAGGCGCTCTCGCGCATCCGCTCGACGCGGGCGTCGTGCAGCCGGATCTCCATGAGGATCGCGCCGTCGACGCGCCGCTCTCCGATCAGACGCTGGAAGGATCGTTCCTCGCCCGCGTCGGCCACGGACAACAGCACGTCGTAGTCGCGGCCCGCGGCGGCCTCCGTGACCCCACCGATGAAGTCGAGCTGCATGTCGGTGTAGTGGTTGCCGGCGGGCGGGAAGACCAGGCCAAGGGTCCTGGTCTCGCCACGGGCCAGCGCGCGGGCGGAGGCGTTCGGCCGGTACCCCATCTCTTCGATCACCCGCTGGATGCGCCGGCGCGTGCTCTCCGAGACCGGCCGCTTACCGGACAGAGCGTACGAGACGGTGCTGCGCGAGACCTTGGCGCGGCGCGCCACCTCACCGATGTTCACCGACGATGTTTCGAACCGACTCAAACATGCCTCCGGAGCAGAGTTCGCGGACGGCCGACCGTCGCATGGGCGCGAACCGGTTCGGAGGTGGCCAGTCTACGCCGGGCCGCCATCCGGGCCCAGGGGTGCGGGGCGCGTCGGCCTCGTACGCGACGGCCGCACCGGGCGGGCATCTCGCTGACCACCACTGGGGAACGGCCGATCCGATCCTGCGCCGTCGCCCCGGCCGGCGAACCGGCCGCGGCCCATTGACCCCACGGGGATGCGGGCTTATGTTCGGGCGAACCGACGCGAACCGGTTCGACTCCCCGTGCGAAGAGCGGTGCGGAAGCCGTCCGGTCCGGCGGGCGCCGAACGCGCGAGAGGGGAGAATCCCGTGAGGACACGACCGTTGTGGCGACACGTCGCCGGTCTCGGACTGGTCGCCGCCGTACTGTCCGGCGGCGTGGCCGGCTGCGCGTCATCGGACGACGGAGCCGGATCCCGGTCGGGGAGCGGTACGTACACGATCTGGGACCCCTATCCCCAGTTCGACAAGGGCTCGGCATGGGCGCGGCTGCTCGACAGGTGCGGCGGCGACGCGGGAGTGACCGTCAGGCGGACCGGTTTCGACACGACCGACCTGACGACCAAGGCCCTGCTCGCCGCGCAACAGGGCAACGCCCCCGATGTGCTGGTCGTCGACAACCCCGTGGTCTCCACTCTCGCCGAGGCGGGCGTGCTCGTCCCCAACGACCAGGCGCGGATCGTCACGTCCGCGATCGAGCCGAACCTGCTCGGCGCCGGACGGGTCGGCGGGCAGACGTACGGCGTCCCGATCGGCGCCAACACCCTCGCCCTCTTCTACAACAAGGCGGTCCTCAAGAGCGCCGGCGTCGACGCCGCGTCGGTGCGGGACTGGGCCTCCCTGACCACCGCGCTGGCCAAAATCACCGCGGCGGGAAAGAAGGGCATCACGTTCTCGGCCATCGGCACTGAGGAGGGCAGCTTCCAGTTCCTGCCGTGGTTCTGGGGCGCGGGCGCCCAGTTGACCCGGCTGGACTCCCCGGCCGGTGTGGCGGCGCTGTCGCTGTGGACCGGCTGGCTGAGGAAGGGGTACGCGCCGAACTCGGTGTTGAACAACACCCAGACGACGAGTTGGCAGGAGTTCGCGACCGGCAGGTACGCGTTCGGCGAGAACGGCACCTGGCAGCTCGCGAACGCCGAGAGGGTGGGCTTCGACTACGGCATCATCCCCATACCGGCCGAGCACGGCGGCACCGCACCGGCGCCGACGGGCGGCGAGTTCGTCACGGTCCCCGTACAGAGGAAGACCAGCCGATACGCGACCTCGGAGAAGCTGGTGGCCTGCCTGACCAACACCGGCAATCTGTACACGACCGACAGGACGCTGTCGTACGTCGCACCGACCGGCGTGGTGCAGGCCAAGCAGGTCGCGTCGGAGCCCGGCCTGAAGGTGTGGGTGGACGCCGTACGTGCGGCGAAGGCGCGCACCGGCGACGGCCTGGGCACCAAGTACCCCAAGATCTCCCAGCCGATGTGGACGGCGGTGCAGGCGGCGCTCAGCGGATCGAAGCCGCCGCAGGCGGCACTGTCGGCCGCGCAGTCCGCGGCGGCCGCCGCGACTCGGTGAGCCCCGGCTCGCGACGAGGGGACGGCGGAATGAGCGACCTGATCCGGGCGCCGGGGGAGGCGCGGCGACGGCGGCCGGCGGACGGACACGGCGACGCGGCCGGCACGGCGGCGGCCCGGGCGCACGCGCGGGCTCGGCCGGCGCGGGCCCGCTCGGGCCGGTGGACGGCCTGGGCGTTCCTCGCCCCGGTCCTCGCGTACCTCGTGCTCTTCTACGCGTACCCGCTGTACCGCAACCTCGACCTGAGCCTGCGGAACTACACGGTGCGGTCGTTCGTGCGTGGCGGCGCGCCGTTCACCGGGGCGAAGAACTACACCACCGTCGTCCACGACCCGATCTTCGTGCCCGCGCTGGTGCACACCATGGTCTTCACGCTGGTGTCGCTGGCGTTCCAGTTCACGATCGGCATGGGGCTGGCCGTGTTCTTCAGCCGGCACTTCCGGCTGTCGGCGACGTTGCGCGCGCTGTTCCTCGTACCGTGGCTGCTGCCGTTGATCGTGTCGGCGTCCACGTGGTCGTGGATGCTGAACAGCGACTCCGGCGTCGTGAACGCCATGCTGCACCGGCTCGGGATCGGTCCGGTCAACTGGCTCACGTCTCCGCAGTGGTCGCTGACGTCGGTGATCATCGCGAACATCTGGATCGGCGTCCCGTTCAACCTGGTCGTGCTCTACAGCGGGCTGCAGACGATCCCCGTCTCGCTGTACGAGGCCGCCGCCCTGGACGGGGCGAACGGCTGGCAGCGGTTCTGGCGGGTGACCTTCCCGCTGCTCCGGCCGGTCTCCGCCATCACCCTCCTCCTCGGCCTCATCTACACCCTGAAGGTGTTCGACATCATCTGGATCATGACGAGGGGCGGACCGGCCGGCTCGTCGACCACGTTCGCCACCTGGTCGTACCGGCTGGGGTTCGGGACTCTGCTGCCCTCGTTCGGGCCCGGCGCGGCCGTCGGCAACCTGCTGATCGTGATCGCGCTGGTGTTCGGCCTGCTGTACGTCCGGCTCCAGCGAAGGCGGCAATCGATATGACCGGCAGGGCCACCTGGTGGAAGACGGCCATCGGCCTGGTGCTGACCGCTCTGATGCTCTTCCCCGTCTACTGGATGATCAACGTGTCGTTCACCCGTGACCGGGACATGCGCAAGAGCCCGCCCGACTGGTTCCCGGTCCACGGCACGGTCGCGGGGTATCGGGCCGTCGTCGACCAGCAACTGCCCCACCTCGGCACGAGCTTGTTCATCGGTGCCGGCACCGTCGTGCTGACCCTGCTGGTGTCGGCGCCGGCCGGATACTCGATGGCCAAGCTCCGCCCGCGCGGTGCCGGCGTGCTGGGCTTCGTGCTTCTGATCGCGCAGATGGTGCCCGGGATCATCATGGCGATGGGCTTCTACTCCATCTACCTCTCGCTCGGCGTGCTCGACAACCCGGTGGGTCTGGTCGTCGCCGACTCCACCATCGCCGTCCCGTTCGGAGTACTGGTCTTCGCCGCGTTCATGACCGGGATCCCCGACGAGCTGCTGCAGGCGGCCACGATCGACGGGGCCGGCCGGTTGCGGATCTTCTGGTCGATCGTCCTGCCGGTGAGCCGCAACGCGATCGTCACGGTCTCGCTCTTCTCGTTTCTGTGGGCGTGGTCCGACTTCGTCTTCGCCAGCACCCTCGACGGCGGCGGTGACCGTCGGCCGATCACCCTCGGGATCTACCACTACATCGGCAACAACGACCAGCAGTGGAACGCCATCATGGCGACCGCCGTCGTGGCCTCGATTCCCGCCACCGCACTCCTGATCATCGCCCAGCGCTATGTCGCGGCGGGCGTCACGGCCGGAGCGGTGAAGGACTGACGGCTCGCCCCGAGAGAAACGAGAAAGCCCGAACATGTCGATCCCGGCCTTCTCCGTCCAGGAGATCCCCTTCAGCTATCACGGCTCGTGGTTCGGCGTCTCCCCGGTCGTCGCGCCGCACACGTATGCCGACGACCTGCATCTCGTCTCACACCAGACGGGGATGCACCCCGTGCTCCGTTTCGTCCCCACGGTGGGCGGAGCTCGCGTCGAGGCGACGGTCGAGGCGACACCGAGCCGGCTGTCCTGGGTCCACGGCCGCGGCCGCGTGGACCTGGCCTATGGGCGGGCCGACGCCATCCGGCTGCGGGGACGAGGGCTCGGCCTGCGTGTCAGCTCGGCCGAACCCGAGCTGACGCCCTTCAGCGGCACCTACCTCTACCGCGACCCGGTCGACGGCGCGCACGTGTTCACCTCGTACGAGACCGGCCGGCGCTACCGGGTGACCGTGCTGACCGGCCGTCCGCCCGAGGCCGCGGGCGTCCAGGCGCTGGGACGGGCTGAGCGAGGGCTCCATCTGGCCGACGACGGCGGCCCCTGGGAGATCCTCGTCGAGGAGGCCGACGGCGAGCGCGAGCCGTACGCGCCCTCCGCCACGTTCGACGAGGTCGTCGCGTCGGTGGAGGCGGAGTTCGCGGTCTTCGTCGACGCGGTCGCGCCGTGGCGCAGCGCCGACACGCCGGCCGCTGAGCTCGCCGCGTACGTGCTGTGGTCCGCCACGGTGCGGCCGGCGGGCTTCCTGAAACGCCCGGCGGTGCTCATGTCGAAACACTGGATGGACAAGGTCTGGAGCTGGGATCACTGCTTCAACGCGCTCGCGCTGGCGAACGGCGTGCCGGAGCTGGCGCTGGACCAGTTCCGTCTCGTGTTCGACCATCAGAACGGAGCGGGCTGCCTGCCCGACTCGGTGACCCACTCCGAGGTCCTCTACAACTTCGTGAAGCCCCCCATCCACGGCTGGGCCTTCCGCCGCCTCAGGGAACGCCTTCCCCACGACGTCGACCGGGCCGTCGTGTCGCTCGTGTACCGGCAGCTCGAGGCGTGGACGAACTTCTGGCTCACCGCCCGGGTCGCGCCCGGCGACACCCTTCCGCACTACCACCATGGCAACGACAGCGGCTGGGACAACGCGACGACCTTCGACCCGGACCACGTCATCCAGACCTCGGACCTGGCGGCGTTCCTCGTCCTGCAGATGCGCGAGCTCGCCGATCTCGCCCGCGAGCTGGGGCTCGAAGCGGACGCCGTCGCCTGGCGCCGGGCCGCGGACCGGATGTGCGACGCGATGCTGCGGCAGTTGTGGGCGGGGGACCGGTTCGTGGCCCGGGCGGTCGGGTCGCGGCACACCTGGATGAGTTCCAGCCTGCTCGACCTCATGGCGATCGTCCTGGGTGACGCATTGGCCACCGGGCCGCGCACCGCGCTCGCCGAACGGATCCGGGCGCATCTCACCCCGCACGGCCTCGCCTCCGAGCTGTCGTCATCCGGCCACTATCGGCCCGACGGCTACTGGCGCGGCCCCATCTGGGCGCCGTCCACCGTCCTCATCGAGGACGGCCTGCGCCGAGGCGGGTTCACCGACCTCGCCGCCGACGTCAGCAGTCGCTTCCGCGCCCTGTGCGAGCGATCCGGTTTCGCGGAGAACTTCGACGCCCTGACCGGCGAAGGGCTTCGCGACCGCGCCTACACCTGGACCGCGAGCGGCTACCTGATTCTGGCGGAGGCGTACGAGCGACGCCGTGCCTCGGCGCCGCGGTGACCGCCTTGCCGCCGTACGCTCGTCCGCCCCGATGAAAACCGCGGTGAAAGCAGAGCGCCGTTCTGAGCCGGGCGGCGGGTGTGCTCCGACCCGCTCACCAGCGCGAATGGTCGGCGCGCACCATTTGACGCCGCCTTGCCGAGAAGCGCGAAGAAGGGGACGTTGACCGGTTTTCGCCGCGAGTCGTAACCTCCCGTCGAATCGGTTGCGCGAATCGATTCGACGACTTCATCGACGTCGCCGGTCGAGCGGTGTCGCCCACATGCACGTGCTGAGGTGAGTGATGCGCGGACACATCCTGCGATGGGCCGGTGCGCTGGCCGCGCTTCTCCTTGCGGTGGGTTCGCTCACCGCGGCTCGTACGGCCGCCTACGCCGAGTCCAACGGTGGCGTGAGGGTCATGCCGCTCGGTGACTCGATCACCGATGGCATCACCGTGCCCGGCGCGTACCGGACCGGCCTTTGGCAGCGGTTCGTCAACGACGGGTACAAGGTCGACTTCGTCGGGTCGCTGTCCGGAGGTCCGGCCACTCTCGGCGACCACGACCACGAGGGGCACTCGGGCTGGCGCATCGACCAGATCGACGCGAACATCGCCGGCTGGCTGCGCACCTACACGCCGCACACCGTGCTGCTGCACATCGGCACCAACGACGTCATCCAGAACCACGACGTGGGCGGCGCCCCCGCCCGGCTTTCGGCGCTGATCGACCACATCACCGCGAACGCGCCGACCGCCGAGGTCTTCGTCGCGACGATCATCCCGCTCGCCAACGCGGGCCAGGAGGCGAACGTCCGCACGTTCGACGCCGCGATTCCCGGCATCGTGCAGAGCAAGGCCGCCGCCGGGCAGCACGTGCATCTGGTCGACATGCACTCCGCGCTGACCACCGCGGACCTGGCCGACGGCGTGCATCCGAACGCCACCGGTTACGACAAGATGGCCGCCACCTGGTACGCCGCCCTGAAGTCGGTGCCCGGCAGCATCGGCGACGCCACCGGCACCACGTCCGGGGCGATCCACGCCGTCGGGGCGGGCCGGTGCCTGGACGTCCCGAACGCCACGCGGACCAACGGCACCCAGCTGCAGATCTACGACTGCAACGGCGGCGCCGGCCAGACCTGGTCCTCCTCGGGCGGCCGGCTCACCGTCTACGGCGGCGCCAAGTGCCTGGACGCGTACGACAACCGGACCACCGCGGGCACCAAGGTCGAGATCTGGGACTGCAACGGCGGCGCGAACCAGCAGTGGCAGCTCAACGCGAACGGCACCATCACCGGCGTCCAGTCCGGCCTGTGCCTGGACGTGACCGGAGCCTCGACCGCCAACGGCGCCCCGGTCCAGCTGTGGACCTGCAACGGCGGCAGCAACCAGAAGTGGAGCCTGAGCTAGCCGACCGCCTACCGAACGACGACGAAGGAAGACCCGATGAAAGCGAAGATCCTTCTCATCCCCGCCATGGTCGCGGCGCTCGTCGTGCTCGCGCTGGGCGGAACGGCGCTCGCCGGCGGCGTCCGGGGAACACCGCCGTCCGCCGTCCGCCCCGCGGCGGCGACCGCCGGATGCGGCAAGGCCCCGACCCTCGCGAGCGGTACGCACACGATCCAGAGCGGCGGCCAGAACCGCAGCTACATCCTGCGGGTGCCCGCCGGCTACGACAGCAACCACCCGTACCGGCTGGTCTTCGGGTTCCACTGGAACGGCGGCACGGCGAACGACGTCGACTCTGGCGGCACCGACGGCTACAACTGGTCCTACTACGGCCTGCGCCGGCTGGCGGACGGCGACGGCAACACCACGATCTTCGTGGCCCCCCAGGGCATCAACAACGGCTGGGCCAACTCCGGCGGCCAGGACCTGACCTTCGTCGACGACCTGCTCCGCCAGCTCGAAGGCGGCCTGTGCGTCGACACCTCCCAGGTGTTCTCCTCCGGGTTCAGCTACGGCGGCGCGATGACGTACGCGCTCGCCTGCGCCCGGCCCACCGTCTTCCGCGCGGTCGCGGTCTACTCCGGCGCGAACCTCAGCGGATGCAGCGGCGGGACGCAGCCCGTCGCCTACATCGGACTGCACGGCATCCGGGACAACGTCCTGCCCATCGCGTCGGGCCGCGCCCTGCGCGACACGTTCGTGCGGAACAACGGCTGCACGGCACAGAACCCGCCCGAGCCGGCGAACGGCAGCCTGACGCACATCGTGACCGCCTACTCGGGCTGCCGGACCGGGTACCCGGTCGTGTGGGCCGCGTTCGACGGGGCGGGGCACGACCCCGGCCCGATCGACGGCTGTACCTGTGACGGCTGGCGGACCTGGACCAGCGGCGTGGTCTGGAGCTTCTTCACGCAGTTCGCCGGCGGCGGGTCCTCGCCGCCGCCTCCTCCCTCGACGTCGGCCCTCGTCAACACCGCCTCCGGCCGATGCCTGGACGTGCCGAACGCCTCGCAGGCCAACGGCACGCAGGTCGAGCTGTGGGACTGCAACGGCGGCACGAACCAGCAGTGGACGCCGACCTCGGCCCGGCAACTCCAGGTGTACGGCGGCAAGTGCCTCGACGCCTCGGGCGCCGGCACCTCGCCCGGCACGAAGGTGATCATCTGGGACTGCAACGGCCAGGCCAACCAGCAGTGGACCGTGAACGCCGACGGGACCGTCGTCGGCGCGCAGTCCGGCCTGTGTCTCGACGCCAACGGCGCCGGGACCGCCAACGGCACCCTGATCGTGCTGTGGACCTGCAACGGCGGGGGCGACCAGAAGTGGACCCGGAGATGACGCTCCCGCCGGCCGCGGTCGCCCGGCCCTGCGAACCCTCCGACGGAAAGGACGGATCATGAGCGATCACCCTCGGCGCGACGGCCGCTGGAAGGCGGCGGTCGCCTCGGTGGCCATGGCCTGCACGGCCGTGGCGGCCGGCCTCCTCGCCACCGGGGACGCCCGCGCCGGCGCGCTGTCCGGCACCCTGTACCGCGACCCGACCACGCAGGTGGTGCGCTGGGTGCAGGCCAACCCGAACGACTCGCGTACTCCCGTCATCCGCGACAAGGTCGCCAGCCAGCCGCAGGCCCACTGGCTCTCCTCGTTCAACCCCGGCACGGTCACCTCCGAGGTGTCCGGTGTCGTCTCCGCGGCGAACGCCGCGAACCAGATCCCGGTCTTCTCGGTGTACGAGATCCCCAACCGGGACTGCGGCGGCGCCAGCGCCGGTGGTGCCCCCGACCTCGGGCAGTACCAGCAGTGGATCAGCGCCTTCGCCCAGGGCCTGGGCGGCCGGACGGTCATCGTCGCGCTGGAGACCGACGCGCTGGCCCTGCAGACCTGCCTGAGCGGCTCGGAGGTCACGGCCCGCGACCAGGCGATCTCCCAGGCGGTGCAGACGGTCAAACGCGCCGACGCGAACGCCAAGGTCTACCTCGACGGAGGCCACTCGGCCTGGAACTCCGCCGCCGAGCAGGGCAGCCGGCTGAAGGCCGCCGGCGTCCAGTACGCCGACGGCTTCTTCACCGACGTCTCGAACTTCCAGCCGCTGGCGAACGAGGCCGCGTACGGCCGGTCGATCATCTCCTACCTGCAGTCCCAGGGCATCTCCGGCAAGCACCAGATCATCGACACCAGCCGCGACGGCGGCGCGGTCGGCGCGGCGGGCGACTGGTGCGGCGACGACAACACCGACCACCGCATCGGCGCCTACCCCACCCTCGGCACCGGCGACCAGAACATCGACGGCTACCTGTGGATCAAACCGCCGGGCGAAGCCGACGGATGCGTCTACGCGGCCGGCAGCTTCGTCCCGGACCTCGCTTACAACCTCGCCAGCTCGGCTCCGAACCCGCCGGGCTCGACCGACCCGCCACCGGATGGGCGTACGTGCGCGGCGGCCTACCAGACGACGAGTTCGTGGCAGGGCGGGTTCCAGGGCCAGATCACCGTCACCGCCGGATCCTCGGCGATCAGCGGCTGGAAGCTCACCTTCACCCTGCCGAGCGGAGTGACGATCAACCAGCTGTGGAACGGCACGCTGACCACCAGCGGTTCCACCGCGACCGTCACCAACGTCTCCTGGAACGGCGCGCTCGCCGCGGGCGGCACCGCCCAGCCCGGCTTCACCGCCAGTGGCGCGGCCTCGTCCCTCACCGTCACCTGCACGGCGTCGTGAAAGGAATCCGACCATGAGAACTGTCGCCCGGCTCCACCGGGTATGGGCGCTCGTCTCCGTGGTGTCCGCCGCCGCCACGGTCGCCGGGGCCGCCCTGCTGGTTCCCCGGCCCGCGCAGGCCGCCTCCACGCTCGGCGCCCAGGCCGCGACGTCCGGACGCTACTTCGGCACCGCGGTGGCCGCCGGCCGGCTCGGCGACTCGACGTACTCCACGATCCTCGACCGGGAATTCAACATGATCACCCCGGAGAACGAGATGAAGTGGGACACCACCGAGCCGTCCCGCGGCTCGTTCAACTTCGGCCCCGCCGACCAGATCGTCAACCATGCCCAGGCACACGGGCAGCGCATGCGCGGCCACACGCTCGTGTGGTACCAGCAACTGCCCGGCTGGGTCAGCTCCATCGGTGACGCGAACACGCTGCGCAGCGTGATGGACAACCACATCACCACCGAGATGACCCACTTCAAGGGAAAGATCTATGCCTGGGACGTGGTGAACGAGGCGTTCGCCGACGGCAGCACCCAGCACCGGAGCTCGGTCTTCCAGAACGTGCTGGGCAACGGCTTCATCGAAGAGGCGTTCCGCACCGCCCGGGCCGCCGACCCCTCGGCGAAGCTCTGTTACAACGACTACAACATCGAGAACTGGTCCGACGCCAAGACCCAGGGCGTGTTCGCCATGGTCAAGGACTTCAAGGCCCGTGGTGTGCCGATCGACTGCGTCGGTTTCCAGAGCCACTTCGGTTCGGGCGGTCCGCCGGCGAGCTTCCAGACCACGCTGCAGAACTTCGCCGCCCTCGGCGTCGACGTCCAGCTCACCGAGCTCGACATCGCCCAGGCACCGGCGAGCGCCTACTCCAATACGGTCAAGGACTGCGTGAACGTCTCCCGCTGCGCGGGCATCACCGTGTGGGGCATCCGCGACAGCGACTCCTGGCGCTCCGGCGACAACCCGCTGCTGTTCGACGGCAACGGCAACAAGAAGGCCGCCTATGACGCGGTGCTGTCCGCGCTCGGCGGCGGTGTCCCGTACGGCGGCGGAGATTCACCCACCCCGCCGCCATCGGGGGACGGCGGGTGCTCGGTGAAGTACACGATCAGCTCGCAGTGGACCGGCGGGTTCGGCGCGAACGTGGAGGTGAGCAATCTCGGCGATCCGGTCTCGAGCTGGACGTTGACCTGGTCGTTCGGCGCCGGCCAGCAGGTCACCCAGGCGTGGAACGCCACCGTGACCCAAAGCGGTTCGAACGTGACCGCCAAGAACGTCTCCTACAACGGCTCCCTGCCCACGAACGGCAGCACGAGCTTCGGGTTCAACGGCTCCTGGAACAGCGGCAACCCGGTACCCACGAACTTCGCGCTCAACGGCACCGCCTGCACCACCGGCTGATCACCCCTCAGGCGCCGGCCGGACGTGCGAACGACGCGTCCGGCCGGTGCCCCGCCCCGCCGAAAGGTCCCGTCATGTCTTCCTACCGGTTCGAGCTGAGCCGCCGGAGCCTGCTGGCCACGGCCGGAGTCACCGTCGCCGCCGGCCTGCTGGGCTTCCGTACCGCCTTGGCCACCGCCGGGCCGAGCAGCTACACCGCGAGCTGGTCGTCGGTCGACCAGCACCCGCCGGCGCCCGAGTGGTACCAGGACGCCAAGTTCGGCATCTACTACCACTGGGGCGTCTTCAGCGTCCCGGCGTTCGGCAACGAGTGGTATCCGCGGAACATGTACATCGGCGGCTCGGCCGAGAACAACCATCACATCGCCACCTACGGGGACCCGTCGGTGTGGCCGTACCACAACTTCATCAACGGAGCCCGCGACAAGGCCGGCAACGTCGTGCAGTTCGCGCCGAAGCTGACGTCCGCCGGCGGTAACTGGGACCCGAACGCGTGGGCGCAGCTGTTCGCCGACGCCGGCGCCCGGTTCGCCGGTCCCGTCGCCGAGCACCACGACGGCTACTCGATGTGGAACAGCAGCGCCAACGAGTGGAACTCCGTGGCGACCGGGCCCAGGCTCGACCTGCTGCGGCTGCACGCCGACGCCATCCGGTCCAAGGGCATGAGGCTGTACGTGTCGCTGCACCACGCGTACCACTTCAACGGCTACTACGACCACGTCCCGGCGCAGTCGACCACGACGCTGAAGAAGCTGTACGGCCAGCTCGGCACGAGCGCCGAGAACCAGCTCTGGTACGACAAGCTCAAGGAGGTCATCGACGGCTACCAGCCCGACATCATCTACCAGGACTTCGATCTGAGCCTGGTGCAGGAGTCCCAGCGGCTGAACTTCCTGTCGTACTACTACAACAAGGCCGTCGCCTGGAACAAGGACGTCGTCGCGACCTACAAGGACGGCTTCGACAACAAGGGCGAGGTCTACGACTTCGAACGCGGCGGCCCGGCCGGCATCCAGACCCCGTACTGGCAGACCGACGACAGCGTCTCCAGCTCGAGCTGGTGTTACACCGTCGGCATCGGTTACTACTCGACCAAGGCGATGACGCACGCGCTGATCGACCGGGTCAGCAAGAACGGCACCATGGTGCTCAACATCGCCCCGATGGCCGACGGCACCATCCCGTCCGGGCAGCAGACGATCCTGCGGGGCATGGGCGACTACCTCAAGCGCTTCGGTGAGTCCATCTACGCGACCCGGGCCTGGAGCGCGTTCGGCGAGGGGCCGACGCAGATGGGCGGGGGGTCCTTCACCACTCCCCGGGAGGGGACCGCCCAGGACATCCGGTTCACCCGTAACAAGGCCAACACCGTGCTGTACGCCACCGTGCTCGGCTGGCCCGGCAGCACACTGACCATCACGACCCTGAGCTCGAGCCGCATCAACCTGAGCAGCCTGGCCTCGGTGCAACTCCTCGACCAGACGGCCGGCTCGTACGTGAACCTGCCGAACCGTAGCCAGGACGGCTCGGGCCTGCACATCTCGACGCCGTCGTCCGGCTCCCCGTTCAGCGCCCTGGCGTACGTGGTCAAGCTGACGTTCTCCGGCCAGATCCCGGCGCTCGGGGGCGGGAGCGGTACCCCCACCGGCTGGGTGCGGATCGCCAACGTGACCAGCGGGCTGGTCCTGGACAGCGGCGGGAACGTCGGGTCGGGGTCAGTGCTCAAGCAGTGGAGCTACGACGGGTCGACCAACCTGCAGTGGCAACTGGTGGACCTGGGCAGCGGCTACTACCGCATCGTCAACCGCACCAACGGGATGGTGGCCGACAGCTGGGGCAACACCGCCAACGGTGCGAGCTGCCTGCAGGCGGCCTGGAACGGCGGCGACAACCAGCAGTGGCGGCTGAACGACGTCGGCAACGGCCGCTACCAGATCATCAACCGCGGCACCGGCACCGCCCTTGACGGCGCGGGCAGCACCACGGCCGGCGCGACCACCGTGCTGTGGACCCCGAACTCCAGCACCAACAACGAATGGACCATCACGGGGGTCTGAGTGCCCTGGCGCGCGACTCCCGCTTCCCGCCTACCTGGAGGTCCTGTCATGTCCTTACTCCCCATCCGCCTGCGGCCGGCCGCCGTGTCCCTGGCGACCACGGCGGCGGCCGTGCTCGCCCTCGGCACGTCGGCGGTCACCGGCACCGCCTCGGCGGCGTCCCTCCCGTGTGACATCTACGCGTCCGGCGGTACGCCGTGCGTGGCGGCGCACAGCACCACCCGCGCGCTGTACGCCTCCTACAACGGGTCGCTGTACCAGGTCCGGCGTTCGTCGGACAACGCCACCCGCGACATCGGCGTGCTGAGCGCCGGCGGGGTCGCCGACGCGGCGGCACAGGACTCGTTCTGCGCGGGCACGAGCTGCGTCATCACGATCATCTACGACCAGTCGGGCCGCGGGAACAACCTGACCCAGGCACCCGGCGGCGGTGCCGCCGGCGGCCCGGACAACCTCGCCAACGCCACCGCCGCCCCCACCACGCTCAACGGGCAGAAGGCGTACGGCGTCTATGTCGCCGCCGGCACGGGGTACCGCAACGACCACACCAACGGCATCGCGACCGGAGACGCCGCCGAAGGCGAGTACGCGATCTTCGACGGCACGCACTACAACGGCGGTTGCTGCTTCGACTACGGCAACGCCGAGACCAGCAACAACGACACCGGCAACGGCCACATGGAGGCCATCTACTTCGGCAACATCAGGGTCTGGGGCTACGGCGCCGGCAACGGCCCGTGGATCATGGCCGATATGGAGAACGGCCTGTACTCCGGCCGGAACGCCGGATACAACGCCGGCGACCCCACCATCAACTACCGGTACACCACCGCCATCATCAAGGGCGAGCCGAACCACTGGGCCATCCGCGGCGGCAACGCCCAGTCCGGCGGCCTGTCCACGTTCTACGACGGCGCCCGTCCCAACGTCTCCGGCTACAACCCGATGCACAAGGAGGGCGCCATCATCCTGGGCATCGGCGGCGACAACAGCAAGGGCTCGGCCGGCACTTTCTACGAAGGCGTCATGACCTCCGGCTATCCGTCCGACGCGACGGAGAACGCGGTGCAGGCGAGTATCACGGCCGCGGGGTACGGGTCGGGCGGTGGCACGGGCGGTTCGTTCCCGACTGGTTATCACCAGTTGGTGGTCGGTAACAACGGCCTGTGCCTGGATGTGTACGGGAACACGTCGACGTCGGGTGCGGCGATCGATCAGTGGTCGTGTAACGGTCAGTCGAATCAGCAGTTCCAGTTCGTGGCCGGGTCGAATGGTTTTGGGGAGTTGCAGGCGCAGAACTCCGGTCAGGTGGTGGCGGTCGCGGGTGGTTCGACGTCGCAGGGGGTGCCGGACATCGTGCAGCAGGCCCGTAACGGTGCGGCGAGTTCGATGTGGAAGCCGGTGGCGCAGTCCGATGGGTCGTGGGCGTTCCAGAACCAGAACAGCGGGCTGTGCCTTGATGTGTACGGCGCGGGGAGCAATGCGGGTCAGCAGCTGGATCAGTGGCCGTGCAAGAACGCGGCGGGTAACAACCAGGACTTCACCCCCCGCTGACCTGGGGGACTCGCGAACTCCGGGGGCGCGAGCCGCAGCGCGGGCGGCATCACTCCAGGGCGCCGCCCGCGCGCAGCGCCGCCTGCTCGGTCTCCTCCAGGCCGAGCAGGCCGGTGAAGCGATGCGGGTCCGGGCGTGTGCCGTGGGCGTTCATCGCTCGGGCTCGCCTCCGATGAGGCGCCGCAGTGCGGGAAGCAGTGCGTCGAGGTCTTCTCCCGTACGGAACACGGCGACGGTGGTGCCGCCGTCGGCGACTCGTGGACGGGACCGGGGGCCGGGAAAGAGAGCGAGCACCTCGCGCATCGCCTCGTCCATCTCCGCGATCGGGTCGGGGGACTCTCCTCGGAGCCATCGGCGCAGCACGTGGTTGTGGGCGGCGACCACCGATGCCGCCATCAGTTCGGCTCTGAGTGACGCCGACTCCGTGGGGTCTCCCATCCAGTCGGAGATGAACTCGCGGAACAGCCGCTGGTAGCGGGCGACGCTGACGATCTCGCGGTCACGGAGGGCGGACACCTTGCTGGTGAGCGCGTACCGCCGGCGTGCGAGGTCGCCTTCGTCGATGTAGTGCAGCAGCACCAGGCGGACGGCGTCAGAGACGGCGACCAGGGCGGTGCTGTTGCTGGTGGCCGACAGCCGATCTCTGATCAGCTGGAGCAGCCGGTCGTGGTCGGGGAAGATGACGTCTTCTTTGGACCGGTAGTGCCGGAAGAAAGTAGTACGCCCCACACCGGCCCGCTCGGCGATGTCGTCGACCGTCGTCTGCTCGTACCCGCGCTCGTCGAAGAGCACGAACGCGGCTTGTGCGAGTCGGGCCCGCGCGGTCGGTTTGCTCATGACCGGCCATCCTTCCCCGTCTCCGCGTAGGGGACCACTTGGCGAGTCTTGTGGTACTCAGTACCATTCCAAAGGTACCCAGTACCAGGAAGGGATCCGGCGAATGCATGTCCCCTCGCGCAATGAGTCCGGGTTGCCGATGCAGCCGATCTATGACGCCTCCACGCTGGAAGGCTTCGACGCGGACGCCAGGCTGGGCGCTCCGGGCCGGTTCCCCTTCACCCGTGGGGTGTACCCGTCGATGTACACCGGCCGGCCGTGGACGATGCGGCAGTACGCCGGCTTCGGTACGGCGAAGGAGTCCAACGAGCGCTATCACGAACTGGTCAACGCCGGCACCGGCGGGCTGAGCGTGGCCTTCGACCTGCCGACGCAGATGGGCTACGACTCCGACGAGCCGATCGCCCGAGGCGAGGTGGGCAAGGTCGGCGTGGCGATCGACTCGATCGACGACATGCGGACGCTGTTCCAGGGGCTGCCGCTGGAGAAGGTCTCGACGTCGATGACGATCAATGCCACCGCGTCGGCGCTCCTGCTGCTGTACCAGTTGGTCGCGGCCGGCCAGGGGGTCGAGAGCCGTCTGCTGACCGGCACGATCCAGAACGACGTGCTCAAGGAGTACATCGCCCGCGGCACCTACATCTACCCGCCGCAGCAGTCGCTCCGGCTGATCAGCGACATCTTCGCCTACTGCCACCGGGAGATTCCGCGTTGGAACACGATCTCCATCTCCGGCTACCACATGGCCGAGGCCGGGGCCACGCCCGTGCAGGAGATCGCGTTCACCCTCGCCAACGCCAAGGAGTACGTGCGGACCGCGATCGCCGCGGGCCTGGACGTCGACGACTTCGCGCCGCGCCTGTCGTTCTTCTTCGTCGTCCGTACCACGCTGCTGGAGGAGGTCGCGAAGTTCCGCGCCGCCCGGCGCATCTGGTCCCGCATCATGCGTGACGAGTTCGGTGCGAGGAATCCCAAGTCGCAGATGCTGCGCTTCCACACCCAGACCGCCGGCGTGCAGCTGACGGCGCAGCAGCCCGAGGTCAATCTCGTCCGGGTCGCCTTGCAGGGTCTGGGGGCGGTCCTCGGCGGGACGCAGTCCCTGCACACCAACTCCTACGACGAGGCCATCGCACTGCCCACCCAGAAGGCGGCGCGGCTGGCCCTGCGCACCCAGCAGGTCATCGCCTACGAGACCGACGTGACCAAGACCGTCGATCCCTTCGCCGGGTCCTACTTCATGGAGGCGATGACCGACGAGCTCGAGGCGGCGATCCTCGAGTTGATCCAGGCCGTCGACGACCGCGGCGGGGCCGTGGCGGCGATCGAGCAGGGTTTCCAGAAGTCCGAGATAGAACGCTCCGCCTACCGGATCGCGCAGGAGATCGACAACCAGGAGCGGACCGTGGTGGGGGTGAACAAGTTCGTCCTCGACGAGGAAGAACCCTATGAGCCGATGCGCGTCGACCCTCAGATCGAGGTCGATCAGTGCGAACGGCTCGCGGCCCTGCGCGAGGAACGCGACAACGCCGCCGTCGAGCGAGCCTTGGACGCCCTGCGCTCTGCCGCCCAGGGCACCGGCAACGTCCTGCTTCCGATGCGCGAGGCCCTCGGGCTTCGCGCCACGGTCGGCGAGGTCTCCCACGCCCTACGTGACGTCTGGGGCGTCTACGTCCCAACCGATGCGTTCTGACCCACTCTCAGGCGTACTGCTCGGGGTAAAATGTGATCGATTGCGGCGGAGGGGCTCGCCGACGAACCGCGGTCATACCGCCAACGGTCCCTACCTGATCAGGTAGGAGGCCGTTTTTCATGCCGAGACCACGTCTGTCTCCCGATCGGCCACCGGCCCGGCCGACCCCAGCCAGGAGACCGTGATGCGCACGATGGATCGCCGGACTGTCATGTACGGCGTTCTCGACGAGCTCGGGACACTGGCGGATCCGGCCGATCGCGAGCGCATCGACGGTCTGCGTGAGCGGCTGGCCGCGGACCGGATCCGCGTGCTCGTCGCGGGGGAGGCCAAACGGGGCAAGAGCACGGTCGTCAACGCGCTGATGGGTCGCGCCGTGTTGCCGACGGGGGTGACGCCGGTTACCGCGGTGGCCACGGTGGTGCGCCACGGAGAGCGGGAGCGGGTCATCGCCCGGTACGCCGACGGGCGTTCGGAAGAGCGAGGTCTGGACGAGCTCGCCGCCCTCGTCACCGAGCGCGGCAATCCCGGTAACCGCCTCGGGCTCGCGAGCGTGACGGTCGACCTCGACGCCGACCTGCTGGTTCACGGCGTGGAGATCGTCGACGCGCCCGGGACCGGGTCGGTGCACGAACACAACACCGTGGAGGCCGAACGCGTCCTGGAGACGATGGACGCCGCGGTGTTCGTGCTGACCGCCGACCCGCCGATGTCGGCCGCCGAACGGGCGCTGCTGGAGCGCGTCGCCGAGAATTCGGTGACGACCTTCGTCCTGCTGAACAAGGCGGACCGGCTGAGCGGCGCGGAGCGGGAGGAGGCACTCGCCTTCGCCGCCGAGCACACGAGCCTCGCCGTCGGACGGGACATCCTGGTCCGGCCGGTCTGCGCACGAGCCGGCACCGGCGATGCCGGGTTCGCGGCATTCTCGCGGGACTTCACGGACTACCTCGCCGGTGGTCGCGCCGGTGACCTGGAGGAGTCGGTGGCCCGGCAGGCACAGCGCCTCATCGCTCGGCTGACCGACGAGGTCCGTCTGCAGCGGCGTGTGCTCGACATGCGCGGCGGCGAGGCGGCACGTCGGCTGGAGACGTTCCGGGAACGGCTGGATGCGGTCGCCGCGCGGCGGCAGGACGCGGTCGACCTGGTCGAAGCGGAGGGCCGACGGCTGCTGGCCGCGTTGAACGATCAGGCCGAAGAAGCGGCGCGCGGGCTGACGTCGCGGATACGGGAGCGGATCGCCACCGCCGTCGACGAGATGTCCGAACCTGATGAGGTCGAACGGGAAGGACGCGATCGCCTGGTCGAACTGACCCGCACCGTCGTGGAGACGTGGCGGGACCAGCGGAGGCGGAGCCTGGAGGAGGGCCTGTCCGAGCTGGACGCCCGGCTCGTCGCCATGCTGGATCGTGAACTCGCCGTGGTTCGCGATGGCGCGGCCGAACTTCTCGACCTCGACCTCGCGGTGCCTGCGGAGGAAGGACGGCTGATCGAAGATTCCCGCTTCTTCTACGTCTTCACCGACGGCGCGGGGCAGACCGAACTGCTGGTCGGGGCGATCCGTCGCCACCTGCCCGGCGCGTTCGGCCGCCGACGGGCACGTGAGCACCTCCTGCGTGAGACGGCCGAACTGGTGCCCAAACAGGTCGGCCGCGCGAGAGCGGATCTGCAGTATCGGCTGGCCGAGGCCACCCGCGCACTCGTGCGTGCGGTCGATCACCGCTATGCCACCACGATCGATCGGCTGGTGTCGGCGGTGGGCGCCGCCACTGCGGCAACCGAGAACACGCAGGCGCGGACGCGTAGGCGAGAGCTGGACGAAAGGGCGGCCACCTTGAGCGATGTGACATCGCGTCTGGCCTCCGCAGCGGACCTGAAGGCCGTCGCCTCTTATTCCAAGTCGTAAGCGTGGTGGGCCTGCGCCAGGAAGGCGAAGTTCTCGTCGTCGGCCGGTACGTCACCGTGCAGGTGCGGCGATCCGGCCCCGCGGCATCGCGGTCGCGGCCGGGTGTCTTCTTCCGTAGGCGGGACTGCGTCTAGTCTGGGAGGCGTCGTACGGCGGAGGGGCTCGCCGTCATCCGCGGCGATCGCCGCCAACGGTCCCTACCTTCAACGGTAGGAGGACCATGCCCGCCCGGCTGATGAACCCGCGCCAGGCCGTCGATCCGTCCGCGCCGCCGCGGACGTGTCGCTCCCTCCGGTCCCGGTCACGCCCCTTCGAGGTCACCCACCGAAAGGCCGATCGTGTCGATTGACATCACCATGCTGCGCGCCATCGAGATCCTCGACTCACGCGCACGTCCGACGCTGTCCGTCACCGTGGAGCTCGCCGGGGGAGCGGTCGCTCGCGCCGGGGTGCCGTCGGGGGCCTCCACCGGTTCCGGCGAGGCCGTCGAACTGAGGGACGGCGATCCGGCCCGGTACGGCGGCCAGGGGGTGCGTACGGCCGTCGGTCACGTCAACGGCGAAATCGCCGACGCGGTGTGCGGCCGGGGTTTCGCCGACCAGACCGCCCTGGACCAGGCGCTGATCGACCTGGACGGCACGCCGAACAAGTCCCGGCTCGGCGCCAACGCCGTCATCGGTGTGTCGATGGCCGTCGCCCGGGCCACCGCCGCCCAGCGAGATGTTCCGCTGTGGCGGTACCTCGGTCCCGCCGGTGTGTCTCCTCTGCTGCCGGTGCCGCACTTCAACGTCCTCAACGGCGGCGCGCACGCGACCAACCCGCTCGACTTCCAGGAGTTCATGATCGCCCCGCTCGGGGCACCTGACCTGGCCGAGGCGGTACGCGCCGGCGCCGAGGTCTACGCCGCGCTGCGCCGCCGGCTGAGCGAGGGCGGGCACAGCACCGGGCTGGGGGACGAGGGCGGCTTCGCGCCGGACCTGAGCCGGCCCGAGGACGCCCTGACCCTGCTCGTCGCCGCGATCGGCGACGCCGGATACACGCCCGGCCGGGACGGCGTCGCCATCGCCCTGGACCCGGCCGCCAGCGAGTTCCGGCAGCCGGACGGCACCTACCACGTGGGCGGCGAGAAGCTGACCAGCGAGGATCTGATCGCCCGCTACCGGCAGATCGTCGAGGACTTCCCCGTATGGAGCATCGAGGACGGCCTGGGAGAGGACGACCACGACGGCTGGGTCCGGCTCACCGAACACCTGGGCGAGCGGGTGCAACTCGTCGGCGACGACAACTTCGTCACCAACCCCGCGGTCATCGCCCGAGGGATCGACGACGGCATCGCCAACGCGTCCCTGATCAAGCTTAACCAGATCGGCACCGTCACCGAGACCCTGCACGCCATGGCCGTCTGCCGCCAGGCCGGCTACGGCGCGATGGTCTCCCACCGTTCCGGGGAGACCGAGGACTCCTTCATCGCCGACCTGGCCGTCGGCTCCGGCTGCGGGCAGATCAAGACCGGCGCACCGGCCCGCGGCGAACGCGTCGCGAAGTACAACCGGCTGCTGGAGATCGCGGCCCACCACCCTGCGCTGCCCTTCGGCCTTCGGCCATGACGCCCGCGTCGCCCGGAACCGGTCATAGATCGTGCGGTCACGTGGGAGCCGCGGCGCGGAAGAAGGTAATGGTCACGGCCGTCATCGAGTATCCGCACCCCACAGGGTCGCGGAGTTGAACCTGGCCGATCGTGGCCTCGGATTCTGATGGATAGTGGCTTGATTTATTTACCGCCTAAAGAGTAAATAAATACCGTTTGTCTGTTTCTCGGGGGATCTTGCGGTAGCTGTCGGCGCCTTCATCCGTTCACACCGAGAGGCCTCCATGAGGATGATTCGCAAGCCTGCCTGGGCGAAGGTGCGCAGGAGATGGCTCGCCCTCCCACTGGCTCTGATGCTGTGTCTCGCCCTGATACCGGTTGCCAGTGGCGCGGTCACGCAGCCCGGCCTCGTACCACCGGACCGCAAATCCAGCTTCGAGCAGGACGGCGTGGCCTTGGTGCGCATCGTCGTACCCGACCAGGCCGGCATCGACCGGCTCCAGCGGATGGGCGTTGACCTGGCCGAGTACACCAAGCCGGTCGCCGGCGGCATCGAGGTGAACGCCGTCCTCAGCCCGCAGGAGTCCGCGGACCTCAAGGCCAAGGGCTTCGACGTCCGTGGCGCCATCGCCGACCAGGCCGACGCGGCGAAGGTGCGCCGGCAACGGTCGCAGGCGTTGAACTCGCTCGCCGCCCAGGCGCAGGGTACCGACACGCTGACCGCGCTGCGGGCCGAGTGGTTCACCAGCCTGCCCGACGGGCAGCGGTTCTTGAACGTCGAGGTGAAGACGAGCGACAGTTCGGCGACCAACATCCTCACCGTCGCCTGGGACAGCGGGCGGGGCACCGAGATCGGCTCGGGCGGGACCGCGACGATGTCACGGTTCACCGACGACGGCCAGTACATGTACGACCGGTTCAACTCACCGCTGCCGGTGAACGTGACGCCCAGCAAGGTGCGGATCACCAGCACGAGCGGTGGCTCGGTCACCGTCTCGGTGACGAAGTGGCTGGGCGAGCCCCGCAAGAAGCCCAACCCGCACTACGTGAGCGACTTCGTCGACCACTACATGGACCCGGAAGAGGTCTATCAGCGGATCGACTCGCTGGCCAAGGAGTTCCCCGAGCTCACCCAGTTGATCAATCTGCCCTACAAGACGAACGGCTACCGCCGCGCGGCGCAGGCGCAGTTCGGCACCGCCGCCGCCAGCACGTTCTACGTGTCGTCGAAGGCGTACGGTTCGGACGGCGGCAACGACATCTCGGTGGCGCTGGAGAACCCGGGCAGCGCCGGCGCCGCCCTGTCGGTGTCCGTCACGGGTAAGAACGTCGTGGTGCACCTCGCCACGGACGCCTCGGGGCAGGTCACGAGCACGGCCGCGCAGGTCGTGGCGGCGCTCGGCGCCGACCCGGCCGCCGCGAAACAGCTCACCGCGAGCACGTACCGGGGCGACGCGGGGGCCGGCGTGGTGGCTGCCGCGCCGGCGACCAGGCTCTCCGACGGCCTGAAGGCTCCCGCAAGCGTCAAGCGTCAGCCGTTCCAGGTGCAGGCGTTGCGGATCGGCGCGAAGCGCAACGGGTCCCGGCCCGGCGTCTTCCTCTACTGCCAAGAGCACGCGCGTGAGTGGGTTACCCCGCTGACCTGCGTGGAGACCGCCGAGCGGCTGCTGCGCAACTACCAGCACGACCCGGCCACCCGGAAGCTGGTCGACAACCTCGACATCTTCGTGGTGCCGTCGGTCAACCCCGATGGCGCCAACTACAGCATGTACGACTACAACTTCCAGCGCCGGAACATGACGAACCACTGCGGCCCGGCGGACTCCGACCCGGCACGCCGTAACGCGTGGGGTGTCGACGTGAACCGCAACTTCTCGGTCGGCTCGTCCTTCGACGGCTACAGCGGCGGGTCCGCGAACTGCCGCGGCGAGACGTACTCCGGGCCGAGTGAGCTGTCCGAGCCCGAGGCCAAGAACGAGGTGTGGCTCACCCAGAAGTACTCCAACATCAAGTTCGCGATGAACACCCACTCCTACGGCGGCTACTTCATGTGGCCGCCAGGCGCGTACAAGCTGGACGGCCGGCAGACGCTGCCGCCGGTCGATCTCGGCACCGAGACCTACTTCTGGTCCGCGTCCGCGCACATCCTCAACGCGGTGCAGCAGTGGCGCGGCACGGCCATCTGGCCCGGCCGCACCGGGCCGGTGACCGACGTCCTGTACTCGGCGGCGGGGAACAGCGCCGACGAGGCCTGGTACAACCAGGGCATCATCGGCTGGGACTTCGAGGTCGGCGCGGACAAGTACGACGCGCAGACCGGGGAGTACGACGAGGTCGGCTTCCAGCCCGACTTCGCCGAGGGCCACGAGGAGGCGATGGAGTTCGCCAACGGCCAGATCGGCATCCTCGAGGTCGCCCTGGCGTACAGCAAGGACAAGAAGGACCCGAGGTCCAGCCTGTCGGTGACCGGCCAGGACGCGAGCAGCACGAAGTTCACGTTCAAGGTGAACGAGCCGGCGACCGTCTATTACACGCTCGACGGCAGCCGGCCGACGCTGAAGTCGCCGAAGCTCGAGGCCGCCGGCCTGCGTGAGGGCGCGGAGTCGCTCACCGTCGACAAGACGACCGACGTGAGATGGTTCTCGGTCGACATCGCCGGCAACGTGGAGAACAACTACAGGCCGGACGGACGGCACACCGGCTACCGCCATGAGGTCGTGAGGGTCGGCGGTCACTAGTAAATGATCACGAGGGAGGCACCGGCTCCGGCCGGTACCTCCCCTCGTCGTCACCGGATGATCACGTCGGCAACGGATGATTCACCCCACGGTCGGCGGGAGCAGCTCCTCCGGCAGGCCCTGGAAGGTGACCGGGACCTGGAAGCGCCGGATCGCGGCCGTGCCGACGGACGTGTGCAGCGGTGCCGTCGTCGCGGGCCACGGCCCGCCGTGGTGCATCGCCCGGTTGACCGCGACGCCGGTGGGCCAGCCGTTGTAGACGACACGGCCGGCGTGCCGGGCCAGCTCGGCGACGAGCCCGCGCGCCAGGTCGGCGTCGGACGACTCGGCGTGCACGGTCGCGGTGAGCGAGCCGGGCGCGGCGGCGGCAGCGGCGCGCAGCTCCTCCTCCGAGGCGTACTCGACGATGACGGAGGCCGGGCCGAAGCACTCCTCCGTCAGCTCGGGCCGGGCCGCGAACTCCGTGGCGGTCACCGCGACCAGGTGTGCCCCGGCGCTCTCCGCCACCGTGCGCGTCCCGGCGGCCAGCCGTTCGACCCCGGTACGGAACGCCTCCGCGATCCGCGGCGTCAGGAGTGACGGCGCCTCGACCGACGCGATCGCCTGGGCCAGTACGGCTTCGAGCCCGTGTCCCGCGGGCAGGAAGAGCAGCCCCGGCTTGGTGCAGAACTGCCCCGACCCGAGGGTGAACGAGCCGACGTACCCGCGCGCGATCTCCTCCCCGCGCGCGGCCACCGCCGACGGCGTGACGAACACGGGGTTGACGCTGCCCAGCTCGCCGTAGAACGGGATCGGGTCGGGGCGGCTGACGGCGGCGTCGAACAGCGCCCGCCCGCCGCGCACCGAGCCGGTGAACCCGGCGGCCTTGACGTTCGGGTCCTTGATGAGCGCCAGGCCCGCCTCCAGCCCGTGCGCGATCGCGAACGTCCCCTCGGGCGCGCCCGCCTTGGCGAGCGCGTCGGAGATGATCTCCGCCGTACGGACCGACGTGCGCGGGTGCCCGGGGTGGGCCTTCACGACGACCGGGCAGCCGGCCGCCCACGCGGACGCCGTGTCGCCGCCGGCGACGGAGAACGCGAACGGGAAGTTGCTCGCGGCGTACACCGCGACGGGTCCGATCGGCAGCAGCGCCCGTACGAACCCGGGCTCGGCGGTGTCCCGTTGGAAGCCTTCCCGGCGCGCCTCGCCGGCCAGCAGGCGCAGCTGCCCGGTGGTACGTTCCATCTCCCCGGTCAGGCGGGCGCGGCCGAGCGCGGTCTCGGCGTCGGCCAGCGTCACGAGCTCGTCGGCGGCCGCCTCCAGGGCGTCGGCGACGGCGTCCAGCAGCGCGGCCCGGTCAGGCAGTGGCAGTTCCGCGAGCGGGCGGGCGGCGTTCGCCGCGGCCACGCCGAACGCGGCGACGGTCTCGGGGGCGGTCTCCGGCACGCCCGGCTCCAGCCGCGCGCCGGTCCGCGGGTCGACTCCGTACAGCAACGTCATCGCAGGTCTCCGTCGGTGGGGAAGCGGTTCAGGGTGCCGGGCAGCCGGGAGCCGAGCGGGGACATGTCCTCGTCCGCGCCGAGACGCTCAAGGATGTCCAGGGTCAGGCGGCCGCGACGCACCCGCTCCCGCATGGCGTTGACGGCCAGGTCGCGCAGGTGGCGGCCGACCGGGTAGACGCCGGGGGTGTTGCGCAGGCCGAACTTCAGGTAGATCGGCGCGCCGCAGCGGATCAGCTCGGCCGCGTCGTAGAGGCGGACGAAGCCGCCGAGGTCGTCGGGGGCCTCGACGTAGAAGTCCATCGGCGCGCCGCTCTGCGCTCGCAGCTCGGCGATCTGCCCGATGGTCAGGTCGCTCGGCACGTTGATGGAGTCGCCGCCGAGCTTCTCCCAGATGGTGTACGCGGCCGGGTTGACCGGTCCGACCAGTGCCGACACCTTGAACGTGACGTCGGCCGGGAGCACGCCCGCGGCACGCAGCCGGTGCAGGGTCCACAGCACGCCCTCGTCGGCGACGAGCAGACAGCGCACGCCGAGCGCCACCGCCCGCTCGGCCTCCTCGACGCACTGGGCGAGCTGGTCACGGCCCCGGGCGCGCGGGCCGGAACCGCCGGACGAGGCCTTGACCCCGGCGCCGATGTCCCAGGTGCCGCGCGGACCGACGAACAGGCACAGCTCGATGTCGCGCTCCTCGCACGCCTTCACCATCTCGGTGATCTCGGCGTCGGTGAGCATCCAGACGCCACTGCCCTGGCTGATGCGGTGGATCGGCACCTCCAGGTGGTCGATCTCCTCCAGGGCGGCGGCCAGGACCTCCGGCCCCTCGCATGAGGGCAGCTCGGTCCGCCAGCTCCCGCCGTCGGGGAACCGGGCCTCCGATCCGGCGGGGACGGCGCTGCGGGCGGGCATGCCGAGCCGGTCGAGCAGGTGCTCGCCGGGATGACGGGAAGGACTCATCACGGACTCCTAGGGTCTAAGAATGATCTTGCCGACGTTCTCGTCGCCCTGGCCGAGCAGCGCGACCGCGTCGGGGTAGGCCTCGAGCGGCAGCTCGTGGGTGACCAGGGGGGCGAGGTCGAGCAGACCGGAGGTGAACGCGCGTACGGCGTACGCCCAGGCCGCCGCCGGAGCGCCGAACACGCTGGTCACCGTCAGCTGGCGGCCGACGATGCTCGCGGGGGAGAGCCCCTCCGGGGCTCCGCCCGGGATGCCGGTCAGCACGAGCCGTCCGCCCCGGCGCACCTGCCGGGCGGCCGCCGCCGCCGAGTCACGGGCGCCCGCGGTCTCCACGACGACGTCGAGGTCCAGCGCGTCGAGCCGGTCCGGGTGGAAGTAGGCCGTCGCGCCGCCCACCCGCGCGACCGGCTCGCGGCCGGCGCGGGGGTCACTGACGACGAGCTCGGCGGGGGAGGAGGCGGCCAGCAGCTGGATCGTCAACAGGCCGAGGGTACCCGCGCCGACCACGCCGACCCGTTCTCCGGGCAGCGGAGCAGCCTGGAGAACGGCGGCGGCGGCGACCGCCGCCGGTTCGAGCAGCACGGCGGCCCTCAGGTCGGTGCCCGCGGGCAGCGGATGCAGCAGACGTGCGGGCACGATCAGGTGGTCGGCGAACGCGCCGGGCCGGGTGAACCCGATCTCGTCGTAGCCGGCACCGCACAGGTTGGTGTCCCCGGCGCGGCATCGGTCGCAGACCTGGCAGTTCACGAAGCCCTCGCCGACCGTCGGCCGGCCGACCAGGGACGGGTCGACCCCGGGCCCGGCCTCTTCGATCGTCCCCGACCACTCGTGGCCGGGGACGATGGGGAACGTCCGGTACGGCTCGGGGCGACCGCCCTCGTACAGCTCGCGGTCGCTGCCGCAGATGCCCGCCGCGGCGACGCGGACGAGGACCTCACCGGGCCCGGGTACGGGTACCTCTCCCTTGACCAGCCGCTGGCGACCCGGCCACTCCAGAAGTACCGACCGGCTCACTTGGTCCTGGCCGGGTCACGTAGGTGCCAGTTGTCGGCGAACAGGTTGAAGTTGGCGCGCTGCCGGGGGAACGCGGCGAGCGCGTCCAGGTCCAGCTCGACACCGAGGCCGGGGGCTTCCGGCAGGGTGAAGTAGCCGTCGACGACCTCGGGGAGGCCGGGCGCCACGCCCTTGATCGCCGAGTCGGCGAAGTCGTTGAAGTGCTCCTGGATCTTGAAGTTGGTGGTGCAGGCCGCCAGGTGCAGGTTGGCGGCGGTCAGCACGGGGCCGCCGACGTTGTGCGGGGCGACCATGACGTAGTGCGTCTCGGCGGTGGCCGCGAGCTTGCGGGTCTCGGCGATGCCGCCGATGTGGGAGATGTCGGGCTGGATGACGTCGACGGCCTGGAGTTCGAACAGTTCGCGGAACTCGATCCGGTCGTGGATGCGCTCGCCGGTGGCGATCGGCAGGTCGGTGTGGGCGGAGACCTTGGCGAGGGCCTTGAGGTTCTCCGGCGGGCAGGGCTCCTCCAGCCAGCTCGGCTTGAACGGCGCGAGCAGCCCGGCCAGCCGGATCGCGGTCGCCGGGGAGAACCGGCCGTGCATCTCGACGAGAAGCTCGGCCTCCTCGCCGATGGCGTCGCGGACCGCCTCGACGAGGCTGACCGAGCGCATCGTCTCGGCGTGGTCCAGCTCCATCGTGCCGGTGCCGAACGGGTCGAACTTCAGCGCCTGGTAGCCGTGCTCGACGACCTTCCGGGCCGCCTCGTGGAAGGCCTCGGGGGTGCGCTCGACGGTGTACCAGCCGTTGGCGTACGCCTTGATCCGCTCTCGGACCTTCCCGCCGAGCAGCCGCCAGACGGGCTGGCCGAGGGCCTTGCCGACGATGTCCCAGCAGGCCATCTCGACGCAGGCGATCCCGGACATGACGATCTCGCCGGCCCGGCCGTAGTCGCCGTACTTCATCCGGTGGACCAGGTCCTCCATGTCGAAGGGGTCCGAGCCCTTGATGTGGTTGACCTCGGCCTCGGCCAGGTAGCCGATGAGCGCGTCGGTGTGGTTCAGCATCCGCGCCTCGCCTACACCGACGAGCCCCTCGTCGGTATGGACCTGGACGAACGTGAGGTTGCGCCAGGGCGTGCCGGCGACGTGTGTCGAGATACCGGTGATGCGCATGTGTACCAAGTGCTCCTCGTGTTGCGGGACCAGAGGCGGGGGCCACCACGACCTCACGACACGCGGATGTTACCGGTCACATCGGCAAAGTCAACGGCTAGAGGGTGGTAGCTCGCGTTTCCGAACTGTGTCTTGACATCAGATTTGTGACCGGTAACACTCCCGGACACGGCAGCGAAATCCAGTTGTAACCCCGGCGTAGCCGCCTGGCCCGACCCAAGGTGGGACATGAGATTCACTAAGATGGCCACGATGGCCATGGGCCTGTTCATGGCCCTCAGCGTGACCGCAGCGTGCGGCTCGAGCACCAAGACCGTCGACAAGAAGGGTGCGGCGGGCGCCGACTCGGCAAAGGGCGCGCTGGTCGGCGTCACCATGCCGACCAAGTCCTCCGAGCGGTGGATCCACGACGGCCAGAACGTGAAGGCCTCGCTCGAGAAGCTGGGCTACAAGGTCGACCTCCAGTACGCCGAGAACGACATCCCCACCCAGGTCAACCAGATCGAGAACCAGATCACCCGGGGCGCCAAGCTCCTGATCGTCGCCTCGATCGACGGCACCTCGCTGACGACCCAACTGCAGGAGGCGGCCGACAAGCACATCCCGGTCATCGCCTACGACCGGCTGCTCACCAAGTCGCCGAACGTCGACTACTACGCCACCTTCGACAATTACAAGGTCGGCGTCCTGCAGGCCACGTCCCTCCTCGTGGGCCTCGGTCTGAAGAAGGAGGACGGCTCCGACGGCACCGCCAAGGGTCCGTTCAACATCGAGGTCTTCGCCGGGTCGCCGGACGACAACAACGCGACGTTCTTCTACAACGGCGCCATGGCCACCCTGAAGCCCTACATCGACAAGGGCACCCTGGTGGTCAAGAGCAAGGAGACGGACTTCAAGACCGTCGCGATCCTGCGCTGGGACCCGGCCACCGCGCAGAAGCGCATGGAGGACCTGATCACCAAGGCCTACGGCGGCGGCACGAAGGTCCAGGGTGTGCTCTCGCCCTACGACGGCCTGTCGATCGGCATCCTGTCCGCTCTCAAGAGCGCCGGCTATGGCACCTCCGGTCAGCCGTACCCGGTGGTGACCGGCCAGGACGCGGAGCTCGCCTCGGTGAAGTCGATCATGAAGGGCGAGCAGTACTCGACCATCTACAAGGACACCCGCCAGCTCGCGGCGGTCACCGTGAAGATGGCCGACACCGTCCTCAAGGGCGGCAAGCCCGAGGTGAACAACACCAAGGACTACAACAACGGCGACAAGGTCGTCCCGTCGATGCTCCTCCAGCCGGTCACGG
Organism: Actinoallomurus iriomotensis; assembly: GCF_030269445.1. Lineage (GTDB taxonomy): Bacteria > Actinomycetota > Actinomycetes > Streptosporangiales > Streptosporangiaceae > Actinoallomurus > Actinoallomurus iriomotensis. The sequence continues at coordinate 110,794 of NZ_BSTJ01000004.1, read as the reverse complement.
TCTACAAGACCAACGTCCAGAAGACCCTCATCGACACCGGCTACTACACGGCTCAGCAGCTGCAGTAGCGGGCCTGGGGCGGGCGGCGCCGTGTGCGCCGCCCGCCCCTCCGCCGTGATCTGAAGGGCATGACATGACCGACGACGCGATTCTGCGGATGAGCGGGATCACCAAGGTGTTCCCCGGCGTCAAGGCGCTGCAGGACGTGAACCTGGTGGTACGGCGCGGCGAGATCCACGCGATCTGCGGCGAGAACGGCGCGGGCAAGTCCACCTTGATGAAGGTGCTGTCCGGGGTCTACCCGCACGGCTCGTACGAAGGCGAGATCGACTTCGACGGCGAGCCGTGCCGCTTCTCCGGCATCCGCGACAGTGAGAAGCACGGAATCGTCATCATTCACCAGGAACTGGCGCTCAGCCCGTACCTGTCGATCGCCGAGAACATCTTCCTCGGCAACGAACGCGCCCATCGCGGCCTGATCGACTGGAACCGGACCAACGCCGACGCCGCCGAACTCCTCGCCCGCGTCGGCCTGGACGAGAACCCGGTCACCCCGGCGATGGACCTCGGGGTCGGCAAGCAGCAGCTCGTGGAGATCGCCAAGGCGTTGTCCAAGGACGTGAAGCTGCTGATCCTGGACGAGCCGACGGCGGCGCTGAACGACGCCGACTCCGCGCACCTGCTCGACCTGCTGCGCGGTCTGCGCGAGCAGGGCATCACCTGCGTGATCATTTCTCACAAGCTCAACGAGATCAAGGCGATCGCGGACTCGACGACCATCCTGCGCGACGGCCGCACGATCGAGACCCTCGACATGGAGAAGGACCTCGTGACCGAGGACCGCATCATCTCCGGCATGGTCGGTCGCGACTTGGAGCATCGTTTCCCCGAGCACGAGCCGACCATCGGTGAGGAGGTGCTGCGGATCGAGGACTGGACCGTGCGCAGCCCGACACAGCACGAACGCCTCGTCGTGTCCGGCGCCAACCTCACGTTGCGGCGCGGCGAGATCGTCGGCCTGGCCGGCCTGATGGGCGCCGGTCGTACGGAGCTGGCGATGAGCGTGTTCGGCCGTAGCTACGGCGTCGGCATCACCGGCCGGGTCTACAAGGACGGCAAGGAGATCCGCATCAAGTCGGTCGGCGACGCCATCAAGCACGGCATCGCGTACGCCACCGAGGATCGCAAGCGGTACGGCCTCAACCTCATCGAGGACATCAAGCGCAACGTCTCGACGGCGGGGCTGCGCAAGCTCGCCAGACGGGGATGGGTCCCCGACAACGAGGAGTTCCGCGTCGCCGAGGGCTACCGCAAGAGCATGAACATCAAGGCGCCGAGCGTCCTCGCGGTCACCGGCAAGCTCTCCGGCGGGAACCAGCAGAAGGTCGTGCTGTCCAAGTGGCTGTTCACCGACCCGGACGTGCTGATCCTCGACGAGCCGACCCGCGGCATCGACGTCGGCGCGAAGTACGAGATCTATTCGATCATCAACGAGATGGCCGATCAGGGCAAGGCCGTGCTGGTCATCTCCTCGGAGCTGCCCGAGCTGCTCGGCATCTGTGACCGCGTCTACGCGATGTCGGCCGGGCGCATCACCGGTGAGGTCTCCCGAGCAGAGGCCACGCCCGAGCGGCTGATGCAGTTCATGACCAGATACGATGAGGAGCAGATCGCCCAATGAGCAGCGTCGCACCGGCCCGCCCGGACAAGGGCGAGGCTCCGCCCCCGTCCCGCGGCGGCGTGGCCGACCGGATTTTCTCCGTCAACCTGCGGCAGAGCGGGATCTACGTCGCGTTCGCGCTGATCGTCGCGCTGTTCGCGATCCTCACGCACGGGAGCCTGCTCTCCCCGGAGAACATGTCCAACGTTCTCGTGCAGAACTCCTACATCCTGATCCTGTCGATCGGGATGATCCTCGTCATCATCGCGGGCCACATCGACCTGTCGGCCGGCTCGGTGGTCGCCGTCTGCGGTGCGATCTCCGCCGTGCTGATGGTCAACCACCACGTGCCCTGGCCGCTCGCGGTGGTGCTGACCCTGGTCGCGGGCGCGCTGATCGGAGCGTGGCAGGGCTACTGGATCGCCTACTTCGAGATCCCGGCGTTCATCGTGACGCTGGCCGGCATGCTCATCTTCCGTGCCCTCACGCTCACCGTGCTGGGCAACCAGGGCATCGGCCCGTTCCCCGACCAGGTCCGTACCCTCGCCAACGGCTTCCTGCCCGGCTACTTCGGCAACGTCGGACTGGGCCCGCTGGGCGGCGCGGACCTGTTCACCCTGATCGTCGGCGTGATCGGCGTCGCGGGCATCGTGCTCACCCAGTGGCGGGCCCGCCAGGGCCGCGCGGGGTACGGCCAGAACGTCGGCCCGCTGCCGGTGTTCATCGTGCGGATGGCGCTGGCCGCCTTCGTCGTGATGTTCATCGTGGTGCAGCTCGCGCGGTTCAAGAACCTGCCCGTGGTGCTCATCCTGCTGACCGTCCTGGTCCTGGCGTACACCCTGCTCACCACCCGCGCGGTCTTCGGCCGGCACATGTACGCCCTCGGCGGCAACCTCCAGGCCGCCCGGCTGTCCGGCATCAAGACCAAGTCCGTGGTGTTCCTGCTGTTCGTCAACATGGGTGTGCTGGCCGCCATCGCCGGCGTCATCTTCGCCGGGCGGCTCAACCAGGCCGGCCCGACCGCCGGCACCAACTTCGAGCTCGACTCGATCGCGGCGGCGTTCATCGGCGGCGCGGCGGTGCAGGGCGGCGTCGGCAAGGTCGTCGGCGCCATCACCGGCGGTCTCATCATGGCTGTGATCAACAACGGCATGTCCCTGCTGGGCGCGCCCAGCGAGCGGGTCATGTTGATCAAGGGCCTGGTGCTGCTCGCCGCGGTCGCGTTCGACGTTTGGGCAAAGCGCCGGGCCGGCACCTCCCGATAAATAGGATCAATCCCATGACCACAGAGCCCGACGACCGGGGCGACGCGCGGGTCACGGCGCGCCCCGGCCTTCGGGACGTGGCCAAGCTCGCCGGGGTGTCGCACCAGACCGTGTCCCGGGTCTTCAAGGATCACCCGAGGGTGAGCACGGAGACCCGGGCGAAGGTCCTCGCCGCGGCCGCCCAGCTGGACTTCCGGCCCAACGCGTTCGCCCGTGCCCTGGCCACCGGCCGGTCGCGCACACTCGGCGTGGTCAGCTTCGACGCGACCCAGTTCGGGCCCGCCTCGATGATCAGTGAGATCGAGCGCTGCGCGCGGGAGGCCGACTACTTCACCAGCGTCATCGCGCTGCAGTCGACCAGCGAGCGTTCGATCGCCGAGGCGGCCGAGCGGCTGCGCGGCCAGGGCGTGGACGGGCTCATCGTGATCCCCGGCCATGCCCCGCTGACCCAGACCATCAAGCACCTGCCGCGGGACCTGCCCGTCGTGGTCATGGAGAGCGAGACGATCGTCCCGGCCGTCGGGGTGGACCAGTACACCGGGCCGAAGGCGGCCACCCGCTACCTCCTCGACCTCGGCCACCGGACCGTGCACCACCTGCCCGGCCCGATGTCGTGGCTGGAGGCGCGTGAGCGCCACCGCGGCTGGCGCGACGCGCTGACCGATGCCGGAGCACCGGTGCCGCCGACCATCCCCGGCGACTGGAGCGCCGGGTCGGGATACGAGCGCGGCCTGGCGCTGGCGGCGGACCCGAAGGTCACGGCGGTGTTCGCGGCCAACGACCAGAACGCTCTGGGCCTGCTGCGCGCCCTGCATGAGGCGGGCCGCAGGGTGCCCGAGGACGTCAGCGTGATCGGCTTCGACGACATCCCCGAGGCGGCGTACTTCATCCCGCCGCTCACCACGATCCGCCAGGACTTCGCCGCCGTCGGCCGGTCCAGCGTGAACCTGCTGCTCGAGCAGATCGAGAGCGGTCGCCGCAGCGACAACAAGATCATCATTTCTACCGAGCTGGTCAGCCGGAACAGCGCCGGGCGGGCACCCGCGTAGCCCGGCCCATCCCCGCGCTCGCTGCCCCGTGAAAGGAAGACCATGTCGGCCCATGCCGTCACCGCGTCCACCGCTCGTACGTCCGTGCGGCTCGCGGATGGAAGAGAGATCATCTACTTCGACGACGCGCCCGGGCAGGATCGTTCCACACCCGACCGGCGGGACCTGCCCCCGTACGCGCCCGCCGCCGAGCTGCGCTATGACGTGCTGCACGGCGAGGAGGTCCTCGTCGCCGCCCACCGGCAGAACCGCACCTACCAGCCGGCGCCCGGCGAGTGCCCGCTGTGCCCCTCTCACGGTGACCACCTCAGCGAAATCCCGGCCGCCGACTACGACGTGGTGTCGTTCGAGAACCGCTTCCCCTCGCTCGGCGGCTCGGCCGGCGGACGCTGCGAGGTGCTGTGCTTCACCAGCTACCACGACGGGTCCTTCGCGGCACTTCCGCCGGAACGGCTGGCCACCGTCGGCCGCGCCTGGGCCGACCGTACGGCGGCCCTCGCGAAGCGCCCCGACGTGGAGTACGTCTTCTTGTTCGAGAACCGCGGTGCGGCGATCGGCGCCACCCTGCCGCACCCGCACGGCCAGATCTACGCCTTCCCGTATGTCCCGCCCACCCCGCGCCGGATGCTCGCCGCCGCCGAGTGGTTCTTCGAGGAGCACGGCCGATGCCTGATGTGCGAGGTGGTCGCGCGCGAAGCCGCCGGGCCCCGCGTCGTGGCCGAGACCGATGCCTTCCTCGCCTACGTGCCCGAGGCCGCCCGCTGGCCGTACGAGGTCTACGTCGCCCCGCGCGCCTGCGTTCCCGACCTGCCCGCCCTCGACGCCGCACGGCGCGACGAGCTCATGCGCCTGTACGCCGACGTGCTGCGCCGCTTCGACGCTCTCTACGAGCACCCGACGCCGTACATGGCCTGCTGGTACCAGGCCCCGGCTCGTACGAAGCGCGACGCGGCGCACCTGTGCGCCCGCGTTTACACGCCCCAGCGCACCGCCGACAAACTGAAGTTCCTCGCCACGAGCGAGACCGGCGGCGGCGCGTACATCAACGACGTGCTCCCCGATGCCGCCGCCGCGCGCCTCCGCGAGCTGTGAGCCGCTGCTTCATGCTCGACCTGTACGGGCCTGTTTCCGCTGGTCGGATCCAACCAGTCCGCATGCTCCAAGCTGTCGGTCACGACGAACTTTTCGGATGGCATCGTGCCTAGCATCACCACGCATGGGCAACCTTGATGACATCCAGGCCTGGCTCGACGAGCGGCTTCCACAGTTGCTCGAAGAGCACGATGTTCCGGGCGCGGGCTGGGCCGTTGCGCAGGGCGACCAGGTGGCCGACGGAGCAGCGGGGTCGCTCAGCAAGGCGACCGGGGTGGAGGCGACCGCGGATTCGGTCTTTCAGATCGGATCGATCACCAAACTCTGGACCAGCACGCTGGTCATGCAGCTGGCCGACGAAGGCAAGATCGACATCGACCGGCCGGTGCGCAGTCATCTGCCGGAGTTCCGCATCGCCGACGACGAGGCGGCCGCGCGGATCACCGTCCGGCAGCTCCTCAACCACACCGCCGGGTTCGAGGGGGATGTCTTCACCGACACCGGGGTGGGCGACGACTGTCTCGAGAAGTACGTCGCGACCCTGCACGAGGTGCCGCAGCTGTTCCCGCCCGGTGAGCAGTTCTCGTACAACAACGCCGGCTACTGCGTGCTCGGCCGGCTCGTCGAGGTGCTGCGAGGGCAGCCGTACGACGCGTGCCTGCGCGAACACCTCATCGCGCCGCTCGGGCTCACCCACACCGCCACCGGGCCCTATGAGGCGATCATGTTCCGCGCCGCGGTGGGCCACATCGAGATGGAACCGGGCGCCGGCTACGTGCCGGCGCCGATGTGGGCCATGGCGCGGTCGAACGCACCGGCCGGCTCGATGCTCGCGATGCGGCCGCGGGACCTGGTCGCCTTCGCGCGGATGCATCTCGAGGACGGCCTGACGGCCTACGGCGCCCAGGTGCTGGCTCCGGGGACCGCCGCACGGATGCACGACCGGGAGGTCGACCTGCCCGAGCTCGGCCTCATGGGGACCTCGTGGGGCCTGGGATTCGAACGGTTCGACACGCCGGCCGGCACCATCATCGGTCATGACGGCAACACCATCGGCCAGGCCGCCTTCCTCCGGATGGTCCCCGAGGCCGGGCTGGCCGTCGCGCTGCTGACCAACGGCGGCGACGCCGTCTCGCTCCACCGCGACGTCGTGGGCCACGTGCTCGGCGAGCTCACCGCGGTCGGTCTGCCCGCCCTCCCCGTCCCGCCCGCGGAGCCCCGGCGGATCGACGCGGAGCGGTACGTCGGCACCTACTCGGCTCAGGTCTTCGACCTCACCGTCAGCCAGGACGACGACCAGCGGATCTGGATCGAACAGACGCCCAAGGGCGTCTTCGAGGAGATGGGCGGGCGGGCCGAGCGGACCGAACTCGTCCACTACCGCGACGACATGCTGATTCCGGTGCAAGCCGATCGCGGCATGCACATGCCGCACGCGTTCATAGGCGACGACGGCACCGGCCATGCGCTGTACCTGCACCTCGGCCGCGCGGTCCGCCGCGCCGGCGCCTGACCACCGAACCCCGTCACGGAACGGAACAGCCATGAAGCCGACCACTCTGGGCCTTTGTCTCACCCTGGCCGCAGCCGCGCTCACCGGCTGCGGGGGCACCTCGAACAGCGGCGGGAAGGCGAAGGTCGTCGACGGGGGCACCTTCACCTTCGGGCTCTCCTCGGACCCGGGCGGCCTGGACCCCCAGATGGGCGCGGGCAGCTCTCTGTTCACCGTCACCAAGTTCGCCTACGACGCGTTGGTCAGCGTCGACGGCGGTACCGGCAAGATCCAGTCGGCGTTGGCCAAGAGCTGGCAGGTCAAGGGCAAAACGGTCACGCTGACGCTGGCCGACGGCATCACCTGTTCCGACGGCACCCGCCTCACCGCCTCCGACGTGGCGAAGAACCTCAACTTCGTCGCCGATCCGAAGAGCAAGAGCCCCTTCCTCGGTGCCTTCCTCCCGGCCGGAGCCAAGGCGAAGGGCGACGACGCCACCCGTGTCGTGACGCTCACGCTGGCCGGACCGGCCCCGTTCGTCCTCAACGGACTTTCCGGACTGCCGATCGTCTGCCCGAGCGGCATGGCGAGCCGGTCCTCGCTGAAGACGGCGACGGCCGGCACCGGACCCTACAAGCTGATCCAGGCCGCGCCCGGTGACCACTACACGTACGCGATCCGCGACGGCTACACGTGGGGTCCGAACGGCGCGACGACCGCGACCAAGGGACTGCCGAAGACCGTCGTGATCAAGGTGGTCGAGAACGAGACGACAGCGGCGAACCTGCTGCTTTCGGGTGGCCTGAACGGCGCCCAGATCGTCGGGTCGGATGCCGTACGGCTGGAGAAGGCGGGCCTGTACGCGGCCAAGACCCCGGCTCTGGTGGGGGAGCAGTGGTACAACCAGCACGCGGGCCGGCCCACCAGCGATCCCAGAGTCCGGAAGGCACTGACGCAGGCGCTGGACCTCGGCCAGCTGCAGAAGGTTCTCACGTCGGGTCGCGGCACCGCGGCGACCACGCTGGCCGCGAGCGAACCGGTCGCCTGTCACGGCGACTCGGTCTCCCACGCCCTGCCGGCCGGCGACCCGCAGGCGGCGGGCGCCCTGCTCGACCAGGCGGGCTGGACCAGGGGAAGCGACGGCAGGCGTACCAAGGGCGGCAAGCCGCTGCGGCTGACCCTCCTCTACCAGAACAACAGCGGCAGCGCTGGCGACGCCGCGGCCGAACTCGAGGTGAAGCAGTGGAAGGCGATCGGCGTTGAGGCCACCGCGCACAGCCAGAACGAGACGACGCTGACCGGCACGATCTTCGGTGCCGGGAACTGGGACGTCGCCTGGGTCCCGGTCAACGTCAACACCCCGGACCAACTCGTGCCCTTCCTCTCCGGGCCGGCGGCGCCGCAGGGGAACAACTTCGCCGCGATCTCCGATCCGGCCTACGACACGGCGGTGAAGTCGGCGATGGCGATCCAGGGCGACGCCGGGTGCCGCGACTGGCTCGCCGCGGAGTCCGGCTTGATCGCCAAGGCGGACATCGTGCCGTTCGCCGGCGATGTCGTGCACACGTTCGGCAAGGCGGCGACGTTCCAGACGCCTGGACATCTCGTCCCGACCAGCATCCGCATGCTGGCGAAGTAGCGAACGATGACAGCGGACATGCCGGCGACGTTGACCGTCCCGAGCCCGAGGTTCTGGGCTCGTCCGTGGGTACGGTTCGGCGTCCGGCGCCTCAGGCGGCTGCTGGTCTCGCTCTGGGTCCTGGTGACGGCGTCCTTCGCGATGATCCACCTCATCCCGGGGGACCCGGTCCGGGGGGCGCTCGGCCCCACCGCGCCGGCGGACCTGGTCGAGGCCCGCCGGCACGCCCTGGGCCTGGACGACCCGCTCCTCACCCAGTACCTCCACTACCTGAAGGGCCTACTCACCGGGGACCTCGGCACCTCGCTGGCCTCCCGGCTGCCGGTCTCCGGCGTGGTCGCCCAGCGGCTGCCGGCCACACTCGCGCTGGCCGTGCTCGCGTTCCTGGCGGCCGTGGTCCTGGCGATCCCGCTGGGCGTCGTCATGGGTGTGCTGACCCGGCGTGGCCACGGGCGGCGGACCGAGCTCGCCTTCACCACGACCGGCATCATCATGGCGACCATTCCGGACTTCCTGATCGGCGTCGTGCTGGTCTACGTCTTCGGGATCCAGCTCGGGTGGCTGCCCGTCGCCGGTGACGACACCGCGGCGGCGTACGTCCTGCCGGTGTTCTCTTTGGCGATCGGGCCGGCGGCGATCCTCGCCCGCATCGTCCGCGTCGAGATGGTCGGAGTGCTCGAGGCGGACTTCGTCCGCACCGCCCGGGCCAAGCGCCTGCCCGCCCGGACGGTCTACGCCGGCCACGCTCTGCCGAACGCCGTCACCGCCGCGCTGACGTTGGGCGGACTCCTGCTGAGCGCGCTGGTCGCCGGCACCGTCCTGGTCGAGAACGTCTTCGCCTGGCCGGGCCTCGGCAGCACGATCGTGCGGTCCATCCTCACCAAGGACTACCCGGTGGTGCAGGCGATCGTCCTCGTGTACGGCGTGGGCGTGCTGATCACCAACCTCGTCGTCGACGTCGCCCTCGCCCTGCTCGATCCCCGCTCGAAGATCCGGGAGGACTGACGGATGAAAGGACGCTGGACGCGGATCGTCCGTACGCCACTGGGCCTCACGGCGACCGTGCTCGTGGTGGCGATCGCCGCCCTGGCCGTCCTCGGACCGGTTCTGTGGGGATCCGGCGCCGACGCCGTCGACACCGACGCGATCCTGTCCCAGCCGTCCGCCGAACACTGGGCCGGGACGGACAACCTCGGCCGGGACATCCTCCTGCGGGTCCTCGTCGCGTCCCGGCTGTCGATCACGCTCGCCCTGCTCGCCATCGTGATCACGGTGGTGGCCGGGTTGCTGCTGGGGTCGGCGCCGTTCGTGCTCGGCCGCCGGCCCGGCCGGCTGGTGGCGGCGGTGGTGAACATCGCCGTCGCGTTCCCGGGGTTGCTGCTGGCGCTGTTCTTCGCGGTCGTGTTCGGCGTCGGCGCCACCGGTGCGGTCCTGGCCATCGGGCTCGCGGGCGCTCCGGCGTTCGGGCGCCTCACCCAGACGCTCGTCGCCGGGGTCGCTGAGCGGGACTACGTCGCGGCCGCCCGGACGATGGGGATCGGCCGGTTCCGGATCCTGGTCCGCCACGTGCTGCCCAATATCGCCGAACCGCTGGTCGTCAACGCCACCGTCGGCGCCGGCACCGCACTGCTGTCCTTCGCCGGACTGTCGTTCCTCGGTCTCGGTGTCCAGTCACCCTCGTACGACTGGGGCCGCCTGCTCTACGACGGCATCGGCACGATCTACGTGAACGCGGCCGCGGCGCTCGTCCCCGGGGCGGCGGTGCTGCTGGCCGGGCTGGCGTTCAACCTCTTCGGCGAGTCGGTGGCCAAGGGGCTCGGCATACCCGTCGGCATCGGCCTGCGCGCGGCGTCGCCCGCACGCGCCGGGTCGGCGAGCGGCCCTGAGCGTACGGGCCAGGGCGAGGACCCGGGGGACCGGCCGTCCGATGTGGTGCTCGACGTCCGCGACCTCGAGGTCACCGTTTCCGGGCCGTCGGGTCCGGTACGGCCGGTCCGCGGGGTGTCCTTCGACGTACGCCGCGGCGAGGCGGTCGGCATCGTCGGGGAGTCGGGCTCGGGCAAGTCCATGACCGCCCTGGCGATCACCCGGCTGCTCGCCGACCAGGGCCGTGTCGACGCCTCCCGGCTCGATCTCCTCGGGAACGACCTGCTGGCGCCGGACACCCCGGCGCGGCGCCGGATGCTGGGCACCACGCTGGCCATGGTCTTCCAGGACCCGATGACCGCGTTCAACCCCACTCGCCGGATCGGTGCCCAGCTGGCGGAGGTGGCAACACATCACCAGGGCATGAGCCGCCGGGACGCGATGGCCCGCGTCGTCGACCGGCTGACCGCGGTCCGGATCCCGGACGCGGACACGCGTGTCCGTCAGTATCCCCACGAGTTCTCCGGCGGGATGCGCCAGCGAGCGATGATCGGCATGGGACTGATGGGCACCCCGGCGCTGATCGTCGCGGACGAGCCGACCACCGCCCTCGACGTCACCGTGCAGCAGCAGGTGCTGGACCTGCTCACCGCGATCCGCGAGGCGGACGACGTCGCGCTGATCCTGATCAGCCACGACGTCACGGTGGTCGGCGAGGTCTGCGACCGGATCCTGGTGATGTACGCCGGCCGGATCGTCGAGGACATGCCGGCCGCCGATCTGGCCGCCGCCCGGCACCCCTACACCCGGGCGCTGGTCGACGCGGTGCCCGACATGAACACGGACCTCGACGAGCTGCTCGCGACGATCCCGGGCCGCCCGGTCGACCCGGCCGATGTGCCATCCGGCTGTGCCTACGCCGATCGATGTCCGCTCGCCGACGCCCGCTGCCAGGCCGAGGACCCGCCGCTGGCGGCCGACCAGGCCGACTCGCCACGCCACCGGGTGGCCTGCTGGCACGCGGGCGAGGCGCTGCCGGCCCAACCGGACGACCAGAGCATCGACGAACTGGTGGAGTCGCCATGAGTGAGCGAAGCGAGCGAATCGGCGAGCACGTGCGTCTGGTCACTCCTCCGACGAAGGAGGGCTCATGAGTGAGCGAAGCGAGCGAATCGGTAAGCACGCGCGTCTGGTCACTCCTCCGACGAAGGAGGCCTCATGAGCGAGCTGCGCTTCGAGGACGTCACGGTCCGTTACGGCCGGACGACCGCGGTCGACGGCGTCAGCCTGACGGTGCCGGAGGGCGCGGTGGTCGGGCTCGTCGGCGAGTCAGGCTCCGGTAAGTCCACGCTGGCCCGGGCCGCCGTCGGCCTGGCCCCGCTCACCGGCGGCCGGATCACCCTCGGCGGCGCGCCGGTCCCGGCCCGAGGCCGGTCACGTCCGCTGCAGATGGTCTTCCAGGACCCCTACTCGTCGCTCGACCCACGGATGACGGTCGGCCGATGCGTGGCCGAGGCGATCCCGCCGGGCGGCTCACGCGCCGGCCGGCGAGCCGAGGTCGAGCGGCTGCTCGAGCTGGTGCACCTGAACCCGGCCTGCGCCGCCGTCGTCCCGTCCCGGCTGTCCGGCGGCCAGCGGCAGCGGGTCGCGCTGGCGCGGGCGCTCGCGGCACGCCCCCGCGTGATCATCGCTGACGAGATCACCTCCGCCCTGGACGTCTCGGTCCAGGGGGCCGTGCTCAACCTCGTCCGTGAGCTCCAGCGCGAGCTCGGCCTGGCGATGCTGTTCATCTCCCACAACCTCGCAGTCGTCCGCTACGTCGCCTCGCACGTCGCGGTCATGCGGCACGGCCGGCTCGTCGAGCAGGGACCGACGACACGCGTGCTCACCGAGCCCGGTCACGACTTCACCCGCGAACTGCTCGCCGCCGTACCCGGGCGAACGACACGAAGGAGCACGCCATGAGTGAGCGGAGCGAGTGCGTCGATGAACACAGTGCCCCTGGCTACTCCTCCGACGAAGGAGGGCTCATGAGTGAGCGGAGCGAGTGAATCGATGAACACAGTGCCCCTGGCTACTCCTCCGACGAAGGAGGGCTCATGAGTGAGCGGAGCGAGTGAATCGATGAACACAGTGCCCCTGGCTATTCCCCCGACGAAGGAGGATTCATGAGCCGCCGACTGCGCATCGAGGACCTCACCGACCTGGCGGTGCCGTCACAACCGGTGCTGTCGCCGGACGGAAGCCGGATCGCGTACGTGCTCCGGACCCTGGACGCGGACGGCGACCGCGTCGTCGATCAGCTGTGGCTGGTCGGCACCGACGGCGGCACACCCCGCCGCCTCACCTCCGGTCCGGCCGACACCGCGCCGGCCTGGTCGCCGGACGGCAGCCGGCTCGCCTTCCTCCGTGACGGGCAGGTCATCGTGCTCGACACCGGGGGAGGGGAGCCCGAACAGGTGACCGACCTGCCGCTCGGTGCCGGGGCTCCGCGCTGGAGCCCGGACGGCGGCCGGCTCGCCTTCACCGCGCCGGTCGACCCGACCGGCGGCGCGCGGGGGCCGATGGTCTCCGACGGCCTCGACTACCAGGCCGACGGGGAGGGGGTGTACGGCCCGGTGCGCCGGCAGCTGCACGTCCTCGACCTGGACGGCCGCGAGGTCCGGCAGCTCACCGACGGACCGGAGAGCGCCGGTACCCCGGCCTGGTCGCCCGACGGCACCCTCCTTGCCTTCACCCGCAGGGCCGGTGCCGACAGCGACCTGCGCCACCGCACCCCGGTGCACCTGCTGGAGGTGGACGCACCGTACGACCCGCCACGTGTGCTCGCCTTCGTCGACGGGGTGGCCGGCACGGTGGGTTGGGTCGCCGACGGCTCGGCACTGCTCGTGGTCGGCCGGCCCGGCGACCCGGTCGGGCACGCTCGCCTGTACCGGGTCGGGGCCGTCGGCGGCGAGGTCACCGACCTCTCAGGCGCCCTCGACCGCAACGTGATGTCCGGCGCCCCCGGCTACCCCGGCGGCCTGCCGCACGAGCACGAGGGCCGGATCTATTTCTGCCTGCGTGACCAGGGCTGCACCCACCTGTGGTCGGCCACGACCGACGGCGATGACGCGCGCCCGGTCGTGGCCGGGCCCGGCCGGGTCGTTTCGGGGCTGTCGGTCGCCGAGGGCCGCGCCACGGTCGCGCTCACCACCCCCACGTCATTCGGCGAGATCGCGGTCGTGGACCTGGCGACCGGGGCCGAGACCGTGCTGACCGGCCATGGCGCCGCGCTCGCCGACGTGGACCTGTACCCCCGCGAGGAGCGGTGGTTCACCGTCTCCGACGGCACCGAGGTGCAGGCCTGGCTGATGCACGATCCTGAACGCGGCGGCCCGCGGCCGGTGCTCCTCGACGTGCACGGCGGCCCGCACAACGCGTGGAACGCGGCCGCGGACGAGATCCACCTTTACCACCAGGAGCTGGTCGGCCGCGGCTGGGCGGTGCTGATGGTCAATCCGCGCGGCAGCGACGGATACGGCGAGGAGTTCTACGACGGGGTCCGCGGTGGCTGGGGCGTCGCGGACGCGGCCGATTTCCTCGAGCCGCTCGACCGGCTCGTCGCCGAGGGGTTCGCGGACCCGGACCGGCTCGCGGTGGCGGGCTACAGCTACGGCGGCTTCATGACCTGCTGGCTGACCGGTCACGATGACCGGTTCGCGGCGGCCGTCGCCGGCGGTACGGTCAGTGACCCGGTGAGCCTGGGCGGCTCCAGCGCCGAGGGCCACTCGCTCAGCGTCCACGAGCGCGGCGGCACTCCGTGGCAGAAGCCGGCGGAGTACGCCGCCATGTCACCGCTCACCCGCGTGGCCGACGTCCGTACGCCGACGCTCCTGCTGCACGGCGCCGCCGACCTGACCTGCCCGGTCGGGCAGGCCCAGCAGTGGCACACCGCGCTGCGTCAGCGAGGCGTCCCGACCCGGCTGGTCGTCTACCCGGACGCCTCGCACCTCTTCATCCTCGCCGGCCCGCCCTCGCAGCGGCTCGACTTCAACCACCGTGTGCTGGACTGGCTCGAACAGCACACCGGCCGGGCCGGCCGGGTACGCGTCGACGGCGCCCACTGGCAGCGGCGGCTGGCCCGGCTCGCCGAGCGGCACAACGTGCCCGGCGCGCAGCTCGGCATCCTCCGCATCGGTAAGAACGGGGCCGACGACGAGCTGGTCGAGGCCGCCCACGGCGTCCTCCACGTCCGCACCGGCGCGCCGGTCGCCACCGACTCACTGTTCCAGATCGGCTCGATCACCAAGGTCTGGACCGCGACCGTGGCGATGGCCCTGGTCGACGAGGGGCTGCTCGCGCTCGACACCCCGGTCGCCGAGGTCCTGCCCGAGCTGCGGCTCGCGAGCCCGGACGTCACGAAGTCGGTCACGCTGCGGCACCTGCTCAACCACACCAGTGGCATCGACGGCGACGTGTTCACCGACACCGGCCGCGGCGACGACTGCCTGGAGAAGTACGTCGCCGTCCTCGGCGAAGCCGGGCAGAACCACCCGCTGGGCGCCACCTTCTCCTACTGCAACTCGGGTTACGCCCTGCTGGGCCGGATGATCGAGAAGGTCACCGGGCAGACCTGGGACCAGGCGCTACGCGACCGGCTGTCCACTCCGCTCGGGCTGACGCACACGGTGACCCTGCCCGAGGAGGCGCTGCTCTTCTCCGCCGCGGTCGGCCACGAAGAGCGCGACGGCGGCCTCGTCCCGGCGCCCGCCTGGATGTTGCCCCGCTCGATCGGTCCGGCCGGGCTGGTCACCTCGACCGTCGCCGAGGTCCTGGCCTTCGCGCGCCTGCACCTGACCGGCGGTCTCGCCGCCGACGGCACGCGGATCCTGAGCGCGGAGAGCGCCGCCGCCATGACCGCGCACCAGGCCGACCTGCCCGACAAATACGTCCTCGGCGACTCATGGGGGCTCGGCTGGATCCGGTTCGGCTGGGACGGGCACCGCCTGATCGGCCACGACGGCAACACTCTCGGCCAGGCGGCCTTCCTACGGGTGCTGCCCGAGCAGGGGCTCGCGGTCGCCCTGCTCACCAACGGCGGTCAGGCCCGCGACCTCTACCAGGACCTGTACCGGGAGATCTTCGCCGAGGTCGCCGGCATCACGATGCCGGAGCCGTTCGCGCCGCCGCCCGAACCGGTGGCCGTCGACGTGGCGCCCTACGTCGGCGTCTACGAGCGGAGCGGCGTGCGCATGGAGGTCGAGAACGGCCCGGAGGGGCCGCTGCTCCGTACGACCATCACCGGTCCGCTCGCCGAGCTCGTACCCGACCCGGTCGAAGAGCACCCGTTGATACCGGTCGGTCCGGCTCTGTTCGCCGTCAAGCCGCCCGAGGCGGAGACCTGGGCGCCGGTCACGTTCTACGAGCTGCCGACCGGTGAGCGATACCTGCACTTCGGCGTACGCGCCACCCCGAGGGTGGACCGATGACTCTTCGCGACCTGCTCGCCGACGCGCGCGCCCTCATCGAGTGCGAGTCGCCCTCCACCGACCTGGCCGCCGTCGCACGCTCGGCCGAGGTCGTCGCCCGGGTCGGTACCGCCCGCCTCGGCGTCGCGCCCGAGCGAATCGTGCTGGACGGCCGGACCCACCTGCGCTGGCGACTCGGCGCGGAGCCGTCACGGGTGCTGCTGCTCGGCCACCACGACACGGTCTGGCCACTCGGCACGCTCGCCGACCACCCCTGCACCGTCGAGGACGGGATCCTGCGCGGACCCGGTTGCTTCGACATGAAGGCCGGCCTGGTCATGGCGTTCCACGCGGCCGCCGGACTCGACGGTGTCACCCTGCTCGTGACCGGCGACGAGGAGATCGGCTCGCCCAGTTCCCGGGCACTGATCGAGCGAGAGGCCAGGGCGGTGACGGCCGCGCTGGTGTTCGAGGCGTCCGCCGACGGTGGCGCCCTCAAGACCGAGCGCAAGGGCGCCTCGCAGTACGAGGTGCGCGTGGCCGGGCGCGCCGCCCACGCCGGGCTCGAGCCGGACCGGGGCGTGAACGCCACCCTGGAACTGGCCCACCAGGTGCTGGCCGTCAGCGAGCTCGCCGACCGGACGGCCGGTACCACGGTCACGCCGACCCTCGCCCGCGCCGGCACCACCACCAACACCGTCCCGGCCGAGGGGGCGTTCGCCGTCGACGTACGGGCCAGAACCGTGGCGGAACAGGAACGGGTCGACCGGGCGATCCGCGCTCTGGGGGCCACGGTGCCCGGCGCCCGCGTCGAGACGGCGGCAGGCCCGAGCCGCCCTCCACTCGAGGCGGCGGCCTCGGCGCCGCTGTATGCGTTGCTGTGCCGGCTCGCCACATACCGGGGCCTGCCCGAGCCCGGTCGGGCCGCGGTCGGTGGCGCGTCCGACGGGAACCTCACCGCCGGCGTAGGCACGCCCACCCTGGACGGCCTCGGCGCGGTCGGCGGCGGCGCGCACGCCGCCGACGAACACGTACTGGTCGAGGAGATGCCCGCGCGGACCGCGCTGGTGCGCGCGCTGGTCGAACGGTTGCTGGCGGGCACGCCGGACCCGCTCGCCACGCCCACCGCGACGCGACCGTGACCCCCGACGAGCTGAGGAGCAGGCATGCCATGACCGAGCGAAGCGAGGGAACCGGCAAGCGCAGCACCGTGGTCACGGGGCCGACGAAGGAGGTCTTGTGACCGAGCGAAGTAAGGGAACCGACAAGCAGAGCACCGTGGTCGCGGGGCCGACGAAGGAGGTCTTGTGACCGAGCGAAGCGAGGGAACCGACAAGCAGAGCACCTTGGTCGCGGGGCCGACGAAGGAGGCCCCGTGACCGATATCAGCGTCGCGGACGCGGAGCCGGTGCTGGACCACGCGGCCCGGGCCGCGGAGGCCGCTGCCCGGGCGGCCGGCGTCTCGGTGCGCGAGCTCACCGACATCACCGAGCTCACCGGTGTGGTCGGCCTGTTCGCCACCATCTGGGGCCGCTCCGCGAATCCGCCGGTGACCATCGAACTGCTGCGTGCCTTCACCAAGGCCGGCAACTACGTGGCCGGCGCATTCGACGGCGACCGCCTGGTCGGCGCCTGCGTGGGTTTCTTCGCCCCGGCGGGCGGCACCCTCCACAGCCACATCGCCGGTGTCTCGGCGGCCGTCACCGGCCGCAGTGTCGGCTTCGCGCTGAAACTGCACCAGCGGGCATGGGCGTTGCTGCGTGGCGTCTCCGAGATCGCCTGGACGTTCGACCCGTTGGTGGCCAGGAACGCCTACTTCAACCTCGTGAAGCTGGCCGCGCGACCGGTGGAGTACCTGCCGAACTTCTATGGCCCGATGGTCGACGCCATCAACAGCGACGGGGAGACCGACCGGCTCCTGCTGCGCTGGCGACTCCGCGATGACGCGGTGGCCCTCGCGAGCCTCGGGGGCCGCGTCGGTGCGGTGGCCGAAGACGAGCTGCGGGCGGGCGCCGTACTCGCACTGGACATCGCCGAGGACGGCAGCCCGGTGCCCGGCAGGCTCGACGGCGCGATCTCACTCGTCGCCGTGCCCCGGGACATCGCGGCGCTCCGTACGGCCGAGCCCGAGCTGGCCCGGCGCTGGCGGCTCGCCGTACGCGAGGCGCTCACCGGCCTGACCGGCCGCGGCGGCCGCATCGACGGCTTCGACCGAACCGGCTGGTACGTCATACGGAGGGAATCGTGAAACTCACCGACGTCGAACTGCGACGGATCTCCATGCCACTGGTCGCGCCGTTCCGCACCTCGTTCGGCACCGAGACCACCCGCGACATTCTGCTCGTGCGCGTGGTCACGGAGGATGCCGAGGGCTGGGGCGAGTGCGTGGCGATGACCAGCCCCCGCTACTCCTCCGAGTACGTCGACGCGGCGGCGGACGTGCTGCGCCGGTTCCTCGTGCCGGCGGTGATGGCGGCCGGGCCGCCGGCGGCTCACTCCGTCGCCGGGATCCTCGCGCCGTTCAAGGGCCACCACATGGCCAAGGCGGCGCTCGAGATGGCGGTACTGGACGCCGAACTACGCGCCGAGGGCCGCTCGTTCGGCCGTGAGCTCGGTGCCGTGCGCGAACGGGTCCCGTGCGGTGTCTCGGTCGGGATCATGGACAGCGTCCCCGAGCTCCTCGAAGCGGTCGAGGGCTACCTCGCCGAGGGCTACGTCCGCATCAAGCTCAAGATCGAGCCCGGCTGGGACGTCGAGCCGGTTCGCGCGGTACGCGAGCGGTACGGCGATGACCTCCTGCTCCAGGTGGACGCCAACACGGCCTACACCCTGGGCGACGCGCGACAGCTGGCCCGGCTGGACCCGTTCGACCTCCTGTTGATCGAGCAACCCCTCGACGAGGAGGACGTGCTCGGCCACGCGGACCTGGCCCGGCAGATCCGGACGCCGATCTGCCTGGACGAGTCCATCACCTCGGCCCGCGACGCCGCGGCCGCGATCCGGCTGGGCGCCTGCCAGGTGGTGAACATCAAGCCCGGACGGGTCGGCGGATACCTCGAGGCCCGTCGGATCCACGACGTCTGCGCGGCACACGGCGTACCGGTGTGGTGTGGCGGAATGCTGGAGACCGGCCTCGGCCGGGCCGCCAACGTCGCGCTCGCCGCCATGCCCGGGTTCACGTTGCCCGGCGACACCTCGGCGTCCGGGCGGTACTACGCATCGGACATCACCGAGCCGTTCGTGCTCGACGGTGGTCACCTCGAAGTGCCCACCGGTCCCGGGCTCGGCCTGGTGCCGGTGCCGGACCGGCTCGCCGAGGTCACGACCGCGACCGAGCGGCTCACCGCATGAATGGTCGAATACGACGAAAAAAATGGTCGGATACGGAGGATTCAACTAGGTGACGGTCGTGTGGCGCGTCTACCGTGAGACCGTGCAGCACGGCGGCACCGCGCGTCCCCGCGCGAATCTCGGACGGGTCGTCGACGATCTGGGCGCGACTCTGCTCGAACTCACGCACGGCGACCCCGACCGTCCCGGAGAGATCAGCGCTGTGGTCTTCCACGATCCGCTCGATCAGCCGGTGCTGCCGTCCCACGCGCTGGTGCTCGGTGTCGGTGTGGAGGCTCCCGGCCACGTCGCCGCGCTCCTGCGCACACTGGGGCACCAGAACGCGGCCGCGCTCGTCCTCCGTGCGCCGGTCCCGCTCACCGACGAGGTACGGGCCGCCGCCGACGAAGCGTCGGTCGCCGTGCTCGGACTGCGCCGCGGGGCCCCGTGGGGCCACCTCAGCGAGATGCTCCGTTCCCTGCTCACCCAGGGCACGGGCGCGGGGGCCGCCGAGGAGGAGTCGCTCGGCGGCCTGCCCGCGGGTGACCTGTTCGCGGTCGCCAACGCGATCGCGGCGCTTCTCGACGCACCGGTCACGATCGAAGACCGCAACTCCCGCGTGCTGGCCTTCTCCGGCCGCCAGGACGAGGCCGACCCTTCCCGCGTCGAAACCATCCTCGGCCGGCAGGTGCCGGAGCGGTACGCGCGCGTCCTGCACGAGCGCGGAGTCTTCCGGGATCTGCTCCGCAGCGACCAGACCGTCTTCATCGAACCCATCTCCGACAGGATGGGCGGCTTCACGCTGCCACGCGTCGCCATCTCCGTACGCGCGGGTGACGAGGTGCTCGGCTCCATCTGGGCGGCGGTACCCGCCCGTCTCAGTGACGAGCGCGACGAGGCGCTGCGAGAGTCGGCCAAGCTGGTCGCCCTGCACATGCTCAGGGTCCGTGCCGGCGCCGACGTGCAGCGGCGGATGCGGGCCGACCTGCTGAGCACCGCGCTGGAGGGCGGCGTCGGTGCGGGTGAGGCGCTCGAACGGCTCGGTCTGTCGAGTCAGCCGCTGCTGGTGCTGGGCGTGGCTCTCGACGAACGAGGCCTGCGCTACGACCACTCCGACAGCGCGACCGTGGTCCATGATCGGCAGTTGCTCAGCGACGCGTTCGCCCTGCACCTGTCCGCGATCCACCCCCGTTCCACGGCGGCGGCGATCGGCGCGGTCGCCTATGGGCTGGTGCCCATGACCGGAGCCGCGGAGAAGGCCGAGACACGCGCGGTGCGGATCCTCCAGGACTTCCTGGACCGGGTGGGGGACCGGCTGCCGCCGATCACCGCGGTGGGCCCGGTGGCGCTCGACCTGTCCGACGTGGCCCACAGCCGATCCTGTGTCGACCGGGTTCTGCGGGTACTCCGCGACGGACGCATCCACCGGCGAATCGGCCGTTTCGACGAACTGCAGGGCGAGGCGCTGATCTCGGAGCTGCGCGACCTCACCACGGCCCGAGGCGAGGAGCCGACGGGAGCGTTGGCACGGCTGATCGACTACGACCGCCGGCACCGTGGCAGTCTCATTCCGACACTCCGCGCCTGGCTGGACGCGTTCGGTGACGTCGCCGTGGCTTCCGAATCGGTCGCCGTCCACCAGAACACGTTCCGGTACCGGCTCCGACGGGTCGCCGAGGTCGGGCAGTGCGATCTCAGCGATCCCGACCAGCGGTTCGCCATGATGGTGCAACTGCAGGTGCTCCGCGTCGACACGCCGCCCGACCCTTGACATCCGGGCGCCGTCCGGGCACCTCCGAGACCTTTACCGTGTCGCTTCGCGGTCGGCTGACAGGCGGAACGAACACCCGCTCATGCCGATGAAAGCGTGTTCGGGCGGAGCCTGCCCCCGCGGCCTTAGGTCAGGGTAATCAGCGCGGCGGGCCGGGACCGGCAGGCAAAGGTTCGGTCCGCCCCGTTCCTCATGGCCGGACCGAACGACCCCAAGATCAAACCATTCTGGTCGGAGTGCTCAGCGCCCGGCGCCAGTGTTCGGTGACGGCATGACGGAGCCCTTCGGTGTCGACGGCCTGCGGGTCGAGCAGGCGCTGTAGCCCGATCCCGCGGAGCTGCCCGACGACCGCGACCGCGACCTCGGCCGGGATGAGGTCGGGGCGGATCGTGCCGTCCGCGATGCCGGCATGGACGTCGTCGCGCAGGTCGGCGCGGAAGGCGTCGTCCCGCTCGCGGAAGGTCGGTGCCAGCTCCGACGCCGTGGCGGCCTCGGCCCACAGCAGCAGGAAGGCCCGGTTGAACACGCCGACCTGCCCGAGCGCGCCGACGTAGCCGTCGATCAGCCGCAGGAGACGGTCCAGCCCGGCCGGCAGGCCTTCCAGGCCCGGCACGAATCCGGCCTGCGTGGCGCGGGAGAGGCGTTCGAGTAGCGCCTGCTTGGAGCCGAAGTGGTGCGTGACGATGCCGCGGCTGTAGCCGGCCCGTTCGCCGACCCGGGCCAGCGTCAGCGCGCGCACGCCGTGTTCGACGACCAGTTCGGCGGCAGCTGTCAGCAGCTTGGCCTCGGCCTGCTCCCGGCGTTCCCGCTGGGTGCGTCGTGCTGTGGTCATGGTTGCAGCATAGCGGCAAAACTTGCGTGTTGAACAACAAGTATGTGAGAGTGAGGGCGTCACTTTCCCACTGCCTGGAGGTTCCGATGATCGAGATCAACGACCGTGACCTGGATGTCCTGCTTGCCGAGGACCCCGGCGGCCCGGTGGTGATGCTCAACCTGCTGCGGTTCCGGCCAGACGGCGGCCGCGAGAGCTACCAGCGCTACGCGGAGGCGCTCGGCGGCTCGGTCAACGCCCGCTACGGCGTGGCCGTTGAGTACCTGGGTGACGGCGGGCGCGCGCTGGTCGCCGAGGACGGGCAGGCCTGGGACATGGTGGTGCTGGTGCGCTACCCCAACCGGCAGGCGTTCGCCGACATGATCCGGGACCCCGAGTACCGCGCGGTCTCCCACCTGCGCAGCGAGGCGCTCGTGGAGTCGGTCCTGCAGGCAACCACGCCGATCGCGGTCTGAGCCCGATGCCCGCGATCTTCGTCCACGGGAACCCGGAGACGGCGGCGGTCTGGGACCCGCTGCTGGCCGAACTGGAGCAGTCCCGATCCGATCTGGTCTGTCTGTCGCCGCCCGGCTTCGGGGCGCCGCTGCCCGCCGGTTTCGGCGCCACCCATCGCGAGTACCGGGACTGGCTCGCTGGTGAGCTGACGGCATTCGGGGAACCGGTCGACCTGGTGGGCCACGACTTGGGCGGCGGCCATGTGGTGAACGTCGTGCTGAGCCGTCCGGACCTCGTCCGCAGCTGGGTCAGCGACGTCCTCGGGATCTACGACCCCGACTACGAGTGGCACGAGCTCGCCCGCCGATGGCAGACATCGGGCATCGGCGAGGCCGACGTCGCCGCACGGTTCGGCGGGACCGTCGAGGAACGGACCGCGACGCTCGTCGAACGGGGCATGTGTCGGCAGGTCGCCGCCCGCGTCGCCGCCGGGCAGGACGAGGCGATGGGCCGGGCCGTGCTCGCGATCTACCGGTCTGCCGTCAAATCGGGCATTCCCGGCCTCGGCTGGGAGCTGGAGCGTGCGGCAGCGCGGCCGGGACTCGCGCTCCTCGCCACCGCCGACCACACCGTCGGGACCGAGGAACAACGACGTCGCGCCGCCCGCCGGGCAGGGGCGCGAGTAGAGACCCTCCATGGACTCGGCCACTGGTGGATGACCGAAGACCCCTCCCGCGGCGCCGCGGTCCTGCGTGCGTTCTGGGCGACGCTCCGCTGAGATCGCCGGGGCGGGATTCCTGATCAGGTTGGGCTACTCGCCACCGGTATCAATCGCCCTCGCAACGGCGGGCGTGCAGAGACGTCGAACATCCTCTTCATGCGCTGACCATCCATTCCCGCGGTCGTTCACCGGCCTGCCACGGATTGGGCGACCTCGGCGTTGGCGAGCTGTACGAGCCGGTGGCCCAGATCGATGAGCGCCCGGCCCGCGGCCAGCTCGTCGCCGATCTCCGGTACGGCACGGTCTCGCGGATTCCGCCGGGCGTGGCCGCTTCCCTCGATCGTCATGCCGTCCATCGTGGTGAGCGCGGCACGCACATGGGTGTTCTTGCCGTCCTCATCGATGTCGATCTGCACACTCCACTGTTTGGTCTTCATGGCATCACATCTCCGTTCTCAGCGCGCTCGCGTTCGGCGGCGGCGACGTTCCGCTGCCCGCACAGTCCGACCTTGCGGCGCTGGGAATGGGCCGCGGATGCCCCAGCCGAGCACCCAGACGCCGTCCGGCATCAACGCGATCAACGAACATCATGACTTCGCCCCTCCCACCCTCACGTTTCGTCGGAGAAGCCGGTGTGGCCAGGGCCGATGGTCCTCCGTGCGGGTGTCCCTCCGTCTGGTGGCGGCCACATCCGATCGCGACGGAGACGGCACATGGCTCGCCGGCCTGTGTGAGGAAGGGGGGCGGTGATCGCCGAGTCGCCATGGTTCCCGCTGGTTGAGGACGTTCGCCCCTGGAGCGGCCGAAATAGGCGGGAAAGCGTGGGACGAGGCCTGCGAGACGAGCGAGGGAGCTTGACCGTGAACCTCCGGCGAAGGAGAGCTCCGACAAAGAGGCCGAGGGAAGGGCTGAGGCCGAACGGGGACCATGCCGGTACGGCGACCTCCACTACCTGAACCGAGTGATACCGGCGGAGGGAGTTCGCCTCGCAGGTCTTCGCGTGTCGAGGGAGACGGGGGCGGCCCGGGACCTGGCGAGGCCGGTGGGCGAATCCCGATCACGGCAGTGAGCTCGGGGTGATCGCCGGGCAGGTCGGGACCGCCTTCGCCGTACGCACCCAACGAGCGTCGCCACGGCCCCTCGGCATGCCGCCGCCGCGGCGCGAGCGTTATCCCGACGTCGCGGTGGCGGAGAACACGCCTCGCGATCGTCCGGTCACGGCGCTCGTGGAGGCATCGGTGGATGCGGACCTCGCCGTCGTCGCCGCCGCGGCCACACCGGCTCTACGGCTCGGCTCGGTCGGCCACGGCCTCATCCGCCACGCCCGTTGCCTCGTCGCGGTCGTCCCCTCCCGCGGCGCGGAGAGCGAGGCAAGAGAGGTAGGAAACGTCAGAGCAGGTCCAGGCGGTTGAGTTCGCGGCCGTCGGGCAGGGTTCGACGCCGATGGGTGAACAGGCTCAGCATCTGGCGCGCGGTGCCGACTCGGTGTGGCGGCGTCGAAGACCACTGCGCGCCGGTTGGTCGGCATCGTGGCAAGGGATCGGGTCGGTGTCGGTCCGTAGCCCGCTCGACGTCTCCTCGTCCGTCATGCGTCCGAGCGCGCCCGACGCTGCCGAGAGGTGGATCGGCGATCCGTGGACAGGGCGGCCCTGAATCCGCGGGCGGCGAGGTTCGAGCATGGACTCACACGCCGGTCCGCAGTGGATTCGTCGCAGAATGAAGGAGACCGTTCATGTCTCGCAGCATTGATATCGCCATCCCCGATCTGTCCGGAAAGCTCGCCGTCATCACCGGTGCGAGCGACGGCATCGGGTTCGTCATCGCCACCCGCCTCGTCGAAGCGGGCGCCGAGGTGATCATGCCGGTTCGCAACACGGTCAAGGGCGAGAAGGCCGCCGACCGCATCCGTGGTCTCGTCCCGGGTGCGAAGATCACCACCCGGGCCCTCGACCTGTCCTCGCTCGACTCGGTGGCGGCCCTCGCGGACCGGCTCGTGAGTGAAGGCCGTCCGATCGACATCCTCATCAACAACGCCGGTGTGATGACGCCGCCCAGCCACCAGGTCACCAAGGACGGATTCGAGCTGCAGTTCGGCACCAACCATCTCGGTCACTTCGCCCTCACCCAGGGCCTGCTGCCGCTGCTTCGCGAGGGCAAGGCCCGGGTCACGCACCAGACGAGCGTCGCCGCACGCAGCGGTGCGATCAACTGGGACGACCTGAACTGGGAGAACGGTTACGACGCGAGAAAGGCCTACAGCCAGTCCAAGATCGCTGTCGGCCTGTTCGCCCGTGAGCTCGACGCGCGCAGCAAGGCGGCCGGGTGGGGCATCACCAGCAACCTCGCCCACCCCGGCATCTCTCCCACGAACCTGCTGTCCGCACAGCCCGGCATGGGGCGGCAGAAGGACACCGGCTCCGTCCGCCTGATCCGCGCGCTCTCCCGCATGGGCATCCTCGTCGGTACGGTCGACACCGCCGCCCTGCCCGCGCTGCTGGCCGCGACCGGCCCGGACGCGCAGGGCGGCCAGTTCTACGGCCCCAAGGGACGCGGCGACCTCGGTGGTGCTCCAGCGCGGCAGGAGCCGTGGGCTCCGCTGCGCGGCATGGACGACGCCGGCAGGCTCTGGGAGGCTTCCGAGCGGCTGGTCGGCGTGCGGTTCCCCGCCTGACCGCCGGGGGTGTGCACGCGATCGGGCATCGGTGATCACATGTTCAGGTCATGATCGCTGGACGACCACCTCTATGGTCTCCGGGCGCACCGGCCGGAGTATTAGCCTGCTGTCGGCTCTGGTCTCCGGCGCGAGCGCGGCGACCATCACGACTGTTCCAAGGCTCCGTTCCGATGACCGAATCCTCCAGCGAAGCTCAACTCGCCGCGGTGCGGGCTTACGCGTCAGACGCGATGGGCCGGCCCGCCGAGGCCGTCACCGCCGTGACCCCGTTCGAGGACGGCAACCGCCACGCGGTACACCGGGTCTCCTTTCGCGACGCATCAGATGGCATCCGGGACGTCGTGGTCAGAGTCTCCTTCGGCGGCGACGCCTCCGAGACCGCTCAGGCTGAGCGCGAGGCCGCGGTCCTTGAGCACGTGGGTGGCGTCGCAGCCCCTGTGTTGTACGACTTCCGCCGCACGAGCGATTGGTTCGCTACGCCGGCGATGTGCATGCAGTTCCTTCCCGGCCGCCGGGAGGATTTGCGGACGGTGGGCCTGACGGAGATCCGGCGACTCGCCTCGCTCGTGGCCTGGGTCCATGAGCGCCCCGTCGACGGCCTGGGTGAGTCGGTGGGGGCGCGAACCACGATCGCGTCGTATGCCGGTGACCGGCTTCGGGCGATCCTGTCGACCCTCGTCTGGGCTCGTGACCCACTGCCTGAAACGCTCCAGGAACGGTTGCGGAGCGCCGCCGGCTCGCTGGCGGAGAGCTTCGCGGCCTCCTGGGATTCCGGCGAGACCCTCTCGTTGCTGCACGGTGACATCGCTCCGGGAAACGTGCTCTGGAGCCCCGGCCCCTGCCTGATCGACTGGGAGTACACGCGGCTCGGAGACCCCGCCGACGAGCTGGCGTACACGTTCGACCAGAACGCGCTCACGCCGTCCCAGCGCCGGGCGTTCTGGGACGGGTACCGGCACGGCATGGACAGCCGCTCGCGACTGGCCCCCATCATCGAACGCGTCAACTGGTGGGAACCGGTGACCCTGCTGGGTTCCGCCCTCTGGTGGGTCGAGCGGTGGGTGCGCCGCACAGAAGGCAAGGCCGATCCGGGAGTGCCACGCGAACCGGACTACTACTTCGGCCACGTCATCAGCCGCATTGATCGGCTGGACACCCTGGTGAGCCCGCCGTGAGGCGCGTCCGCACCAGACCAATGCCTGACGAGGGCGGGTCGGCTCGAAGACGGTCTCCCGGTCCAGCGGTGGCACGCACGGCGTCCACGTCGCCGTCCACGAGGGCGCGGCACCTCGACACTGCGCGACGTCGTTGGGGCCGTCGTGGCGACCGAGTCCGGACGAGCGGCGGTCAGTGGACCGTCTCCGTCCCGGATGAGCCGGACCGCCCATCGCCCGACGCGCGCGATCCCCTGGTCCCGTCCGGAAGACCGGACGGGACCATTCGGACGGAGACTCGCCGATGAGTTCTATCCGGCCGCCGGATAGAGCCGGGCGGCTCCGCCGGCCAGGTTCGCCCGGACCCGGCGGGCGTCTTCGTCGGCGATGATTTCGATGGAGCCCTCCTCGAGAGCGTCGAGGGACAGGGCGGCGATCGCCGCGGGATCGCTCTTGGGAGCGTCGACGGACGCGACCATGTCGGTGTCCATGTATCCGACGTGCAGGGCGGCGACGCTCGTGCCCTGAGCCGCGAGTTCGAGCCGCAGCGCATTGGTGAGCGACCACTGCGCCGACTTGGCCGCGGCGTAGCCGCTGTAACCCGGATAGGTCACCCATGACAGCACGGACAACACGTTGAGGATCGTGCCGCCTCCGCTGTCGGCCAGTTGCGGGGCGAAGGCGCGGCTCACGGTCAGCGTGCCGAAATAGTGGGTCTCCATCTCCAGGCGAATGTCCTGCAGGGAACCGTCGGACACCGACGCGCCCGTGTAGGAACCCGCGTTGTTGATCAGCAGCGACACGCCCGACGCCCTCTCCGCCGCGGCGGCCACGGACGCGGCGTCCGTGACATCGATCGCGACGGGAATCACCCCCGGCACATCGAGTGACGCGACGTTCCGGACGCCGCCGTACACGGTGGCGCCGCGTGCCACGAGCTGTTCCGCGAAACGCCGGCCCAATCCGCGATTGGCGCCAGTGACGAATGCCGTACTTCCAGCCATCTTCATCGAATTCGTTCTCCCTGGGTAAGTCCGGTTTCCTGCCGGTCACGCTTCCGGCGGAGCGGCTCCGGCCGGGCAACTGTGGTAGGCCTCGACGAGCCATCCGTCGGCTCCTCGGGAGAGCGCCCATGTCGCCAGCTCCCATCGGTCGGCAGGAGGCTCCGACTCGCCGGAGAACACGGTCGCGCTCCGGGTGATCACGATCGCCGTGTCGGCGTTGAGGAACCGGACGTTCTCGGCCCGGTGAAGGCGCGTGGATCCCTTCAGCGGGAGGGCGAAGGCCTCGGCCATGCCGGTTCGTACGGCGGCCCTGCCCCGCAGGTGAACCCCGGGCAGGATCACGCTGGCGTTCTCTCCGTACCGCCTGGCGAACGCATTCGCGTCGCCCTTCGCCCATGCGCTGGACGTCTCGTCGAACACGGCGAGCACCGCACGCTCCTCGACCGGTACGGCCGAGTCGCTGTCCCCCGCATCCGCCCGTTCCCGCAGATACGAACTCATCTCATCCCCTTTGTCTCGGTGGCCTTTGCTGGACCGACGCGGCGGACGTGCTGATTTGGACCTCGAGCGCCCGCTCAGGCGGGGGTGACGACGTAGTCGGAGGCGCCGCGGAAGGTGTCGGCGTTGCGACGGGCGAACTCCGCGAAGGTGGTCGGTTCGATGCCGAAGCGCTCGTGGGCGGTGAGGTCGACGGTCGAGCGACCCAGCCGGGTCCGCTCCTGGAAGAGTTGCGTGAACGCGCTCGCTCGCGCCGGCGGGTATCCGGCCTCGATCCAGTCCCGCCGCTTCTCCTCGGGGGTCACGTCGCGGTAGCGGACCGGCTTGCCGATGGCATCGGAGATGCGGCCGGCGACGTCGGTCATGGTGAGGGCCTCAGGACCGGTCATCGTGTACGTCCTGCCTTCGTGACCGGGGGTGGTGAGCACGGCGTAGGCGACTTTGGCGATGTCCTCGACGTCGATCGGGGCGAGCGTCGTGTCACCGAGCGGCAGGCGAAGCTCGCCGGAGCGGACGATGTCCGGCACCTCCTCGAAGTACACCTGCATGAACTGGCTTGGCCGCAGCACGGTCCACGGCGTACCGGAGGCGACCAGGTAACGCTGGATCTGCTCGTGGCTCCGGGACGAGCGGAACCGCTCGGGGTCGAACCCGTCGATCGAGTCCTTGCCGGAGAACTTCACGATGTGACCGACACCGGCCCGGGCAGCCGCGTCGATGAACGTGCACTGGGTTTCCAGCATCTGCGGACCGGCGCTGCTGATCATCAGTACGCGGTCCACCCCGGCCAACGCGGATTCCAGCGTCTCGGGCCAGAGCATGTCGCCGGTCCGGACGTCGACGCCCGGCAGTGCCCGTAGACGGTCCGCCTTCTTCGGATCCCGTACGAGCGCGCGGACCGGTGCGCCCTGCCGTGCGAACTCCCGAACGACGGCAGATCCGGGACGTCCGTTCGCTCCTGTGATGAGGATCATCGCTCCTTCTTCCTGTTCGGAGAACCAGGCGGAGAGTACTTTGCCGGAACTAGTTAGTACAACTTCGATACCATCCAGCTCCGTATCGGAACGTACCGTCGGTTAGACTCGAGGACGTGGGAAGCCCGCGAACCTACGGCGACGCCTGCGCCGCCGCGCATGCCCTCGACCTGGTCGGCGAGCGCTGGGCCCTCCTGGTCGTACGGGAGCTGCTCCTGGGGCCCAAGCGCTTCAGCGACCTGCGCAGCGGCCTGCCGAACGCCGGCCCGAACCGCGTGTCGCAGCGACTACGTGAACTCGAAGAGGCCGGCATCGTGCGTCGCCGCAAGCTCGGTCCGCCCGCCCGGTCCTGGGTGTACGAGCTCACGGAGTGGGGGCGGCAGCTTCAACCGGTCCTCGTCCACCTCGGCCGCTGGGGCAGGCTCTCACCGTTCCGCGACCTCGACGCGGACACCAGCGTGGACGCTCTCATGCTGGCCCTTCAGGGGGACTTCGCCCCGGAGAAGGGCGACGGCCGGTCCGCGACCTACGGGCTCGTCTTCGGCGACGACCAGGTCACCGTGCGGATCGCCGACGGTGACATCGGCATCAGTCGCGGCGAGCCCTCCGCTCCGGACGCGACGATCGCCACCGACACCAGGACGTTCGCGGCCGTACTGACCCGAAGACGTGACCTGGAGGAGGCCGTACGCGCCGGAGACCTCACCGTGTCCGGCGACGTGCACGCGGTCGAGTGGCTGTTCGACTCCTTCCCGCGCCCGGAAACGGCCGAGACGCCGTCGGCGTGACCGAACGGCCCTGACCACACGATTCACGGGAGAGCCGTCCAAATTCCGTGCCGCCCTGCGTCGTATCGGTGAAGAGGGCCATACGACGGCGAAACCGAGGAGGCGAGATGCCGGAGTACATGGTGTTGCTGTACGCCCCGGAGACCGAGGACGAGCAGGACAGGTGGGCGGACATGTCGGAGTGGCTGGCGGTGACGGAGAGCCTGCGGAAGGCCGGGCTGCTCGTCGCCAACGGTCCCCTCCATCCGGTGGCGAGCGCGACCACCGTTCGCGTGCGGGGCGGGGAGACCGAGCTCACCGACGGGCCCTTCGCGGTGACCAAGGAGTTCCTCGCCGGCTACTACGTGCTGAACTGCGCCGACCTCGACGAGGCGTTGCACCACGCGGCGCGAATGCCGACGGCGCGCCGGGGCTCGGTCGAGGTCCGGCCGGTCATGAGCGCGCGTGAGGTCCCGGCGCCCGGACCGGACGCCGGGGGCCGGAAGCGGGCCGGAACCGGCAATGGCTGACCTGGCCGCCACGACGGTCGTCCGCGTGTTCCGCGATGAGCGGGCGGCCGTCCTGGCGACCTTGATCAGGTACGTCGGTGACTTCCAGGTCGCCGAGGACGCCGTGCAGGAGGCGTTCGAGGCCGCGCTCACGACCTGGCGGCGAGATGGGATCCCGGACAACCCTGGAGCGTGGATCACGGTCACCGCCCGGCGGCGGGCGATCGATCTGCTGCGCCGCGCCCGGTCGATCTCCGATCGGGCCGAGCGGCTGGCCGCGCTGCTGCGCCTGGACCAACAGGAGCATGCTCCGATGGGCGAAGCGAGTGCGATCGCCGATGACCGGCTGAGGTTGATCTTCACCTGCTGCCATCCCGCGCTGGACATGCCGGCCCGGGTCGCGCTGACGCTGCGCACGCTCGGTGGTCTGACGACGGGTGAGATCGCGCGGGCCTTCCTGGTCGCCGAGCCCACGATGGGGAAGCGCATCGTCCGGGCCAAGCGCAAGATCGCCGATGCCCACATCCCGTACCGGGTGCCCGCCGGAGAGGAGCTCCCCGGCCGTGTCCGGGGTGTGCTCCGCGTGGTCTACCTGATCTTCAATGAGGGCTATTCCGCCAGCGAGGGCGATCGTCTCGTACGGGCGGAGCTCTGCGACGAGGCGATCCGCCTCGGGCGTCTCCTGTGCGAGCTGATGCCCGGCGACACCGACGCGTGGGGGCTCCTCGCGTTGATGCTGCTGCACGACGCGCGTCGCGCCGCCCGGGTGGACGGACACGGGCGCTACGTCTCGCTGCGGGATCAGGACCGGGCCTGGTGGGATCGAGACCGGATCAGGGAGGGACTCGGCGCGCTGGAACGCGCCGTGCGGTCCGCGCCCCCCGGCCGGTACCAGCTCGAGGCGGCGATCACCGCACTGCACATCCAGGCATCCGACGCCGACGCGACGGACTGGGCGCAGATCGCGGAGCTGTACGGCGAGCTCGGCCGGCTCAACCCCTCTCCGGTGGTCGGGCTGAACCATGCCACCGCGGTCGGGTTCGCCTACGGGGCCGAAACCGGTCTGGAATTCCTCGGGCCGCTGCTCGACGATCCGGCGCTCGATCGCTATCAGCCGTTGCACGCCACGCACGCCGAGTTGCTCAGGCGCGCCGGTGACCTGACGGGCGCCACGCGGGCCTACGCACGAGCGATCGCGCTCTCCGCGAACGGCGTGGAGCGCGCCGAGCTCGAGCGGCGGCTGGAGACGCTGACCGCCGACCGGAGCGGTGACGGAGGCTGATCACTCGGAGCCGTTCTCCTTGCCGGAGCCGACGGTCGATCCGGTCCGGCCCGAGTCCCACCCCGGCGTGCCGGTGAGGTCGAGCAGGACCATGGCGTCGTGGTCGGGGCCGCCCGGCTGGGCGTGGTAGGCGCTGAGGCGCTGGCCGGGGGTGCCCTCCAGCAGCATGCTCTGGTATCCGAGGGTCAGGTCGCCGACGTCGGGGTGATGGAAGGCCTTGGTCGCCGAGGCGTGGGGTCGTACGTCGTAACGTTCCCAGAGCCGGGCGAAGTCGGGGCTCTTCAGGAGCAGTTCGCCGACGAGGGCCGCGAGGTCGGGAGCGTCGGGGTCGGTGCCGGCGAGGGCTCGCAGGCGGGCGACGCAGCCGCGGACCTGACTGGTCCAAACGTCGCCGAACAGGGCGCGGGCAGCGGGATGAAGAAAGACGTACCGGGCCAGGTTGCGATGCCGGGCGGGCCAGTCCTCCAGGCCGGCGTACAGCCGCAGTCCGGCGGGGTTGGCGGCCAGGATGTCCATGGTACGGCTGAGGATCATCGCGGGGTGGGGCCGCAGGCTCTCCAGCAGGAGCTTGAGACCGGGTCTGACGGCGCGGCTGGGCGCGGCCGGTGGATCGGGGAGGTGGCGCGCCGCGCGGACGGCGAGTTCGAGCAGGTGCTCGTGCTCGGTTTCGCTGAGGCGTAGCGCGCGGGCGAGGGCGTCGACGACGACCGGGCTCGGATGGGTCTCGCGGCCGCGTTCGAGGCGGGTGTAGTAGTCGACGCTGACTCCGGCGAGTGTGGCGAGTTCCTCGCGGCGCAGGCCGGGGGTGCGGCGCAGGCCGGGGCCGACGGTGAGGCCGACCCGGTCGGGGGTGATCTCTTCGCGGCGGGCCCGGAGGAACCGCCCGAGCTCGGTTCCGCCACCGGTGTTCTTCTCACCTGCCATGTCCTCAGTGTTACACCAGGTCCGACGTGCTCAGCGGCGTCGTGAGGGGCCCTGTCACACCCTGGAACGTCCCGGTCTGTCACCCGGCCGACGCGACGTGCAGGGTTGATGTCAGCGGGTCGCCCCCTGGCGAATCGGCGGTGCCACGACACGTGAGGGTCCGCGACGAATCACCTTGAACGGAGAAGGACAATGAAGCACGTCAAGCTCGGCGACCTGGACGTCGCCCGCATCGGCCTCGGCACGATGGGCATGAGCTTCGCCTACACCGGCGCCGGCAGCGACGACGCCGAGTCGATCCGGACCATTCACCGGGCCCTCGACCTGGGCGTCACGCTCATCGACACCGCCGAGGTCTACGGTCCGTACACCAACGAGGAACTCGTCGGCCGCGCGCTGAAGGGCCACCGCGACCAGGTCGTGCTCGCCACGAAGTTCGGCATGATCTCCCACACCGGCCGCGGCCCCGGGCGGCTCGACAGCAGCCCCGCCGGCATCCGCACCGCCGTCGAGGGATCGCTGCACCGCCTCGGCACCGACCACATCGACCTGTACTACCAGCACCGCGTCGACCCCGACACCCCCATCGAGGACACCATCGGCACGCTCGCCGAGCTCATCGCCGAAGGCAAGATCCGCCACATCGGGCTCTCCGAGGCGGGGCCGGCGACCATCCGCCGCGCGCACGCGGTCCATCCGATCACCGCGCTGCAGTCCGAATACTCCCTGTGGACCCGCGATGCCGAACCGCAGGTGCTGCCGCTGCTGCGCGAGCTCGGCATCGGCTTCGTCGCCTACTCGCCGCTCGGCCGTGGCCTGCTCACCGGGACCATCGGCTCCACCGACCAGTTCGACGCCGACGACAACCGCAAGAGCAACCCGCGCTTCGCCGGCGAGAACCTCCGACACAACCTGCGCAGCGTCGAAGAGGTCAAAGCCGTCGCGGCCCAGGTCGGTGCGACCCCCGGGCAGGTCGCGCTGGCCTGGCTCCTCACCCGGGGCGAGGACATCGTGCCCATCCCGGGGACCAAGCGCGTCTCCCGACTGGAGGAGAACCTCGCCGCCGACCTCGTGGAGCTCACCGCCGAGCAGATCGCCGCGCTGGACGACCTGACACCCGCGGCCGGCGAGCACCACAACGAGGCCCAGATGCGCATGATCGAACGCCCTCGCTGACCGGACTGGAGTTGCCCGCGGCCCCGATGCCCGGACTGCGACCGCTACCGCATCACCTCCAAGCGTCACTTCGACCACACCTCGGGCTGAGACGCCGTCAGAACGAAGTCCTGGTTCACGGGGGTGGCCGGGCTGAGCAGCAGGCGTGTGGCGACCGGCTGCCGGCCGGGCGCTCCCGCGACGACGACGGCGAGACCCTCGTGGAAGCCCGTGGCCGCGTACTCGCCGTTCTGGTCCGTACGGGAATGGAGGAGCTGGCGGCCGTGCGCGTCGGTGACCGTGATGGTGACGCCCGGCAGTGGTTCTCCGACCGGGCCGCTGACCCGCCCGGTCAGGATCGGTGGCTGCTCGCCGAAGCGGTGCCGATGCGGGGGGAGGGCGACCGGCTCGGGGAGCTCCACGGTGGGGTCCTCCGCGGGAGGCGCGGGAACGTATCCCGCCAGGCCCGCCTGCGCGTCGCGTACGAGCCGTCGCAGCTGCTTGACGTACCCGAGCACGATGAGCGCGGCGCCCGCCGCGATCCAGGCGCAGAGCACCGCGGTGGGCCGGCCCAGCTGCCGGTCGTCGAAGTAGCCGACGGCGCGCAGGGCGTCGGCGGCATTGCCCATCGGCAGGACGGGGTGGAGGACGCGGAAGAAGGCCGAGAGCAGTCCGACGGGGACGGTGCAGCCGCTGGACGGCACGCTGAGCAGGATGAACAGCGTGACGGAGGCCCCGGGGAAGAACGGACCGAGGAAGGACACGAGTCCGTAGGACGTCAGTGACACGGCCTGCGTCAGCAGGAACAGGTACAGCAGGGCGAGCGGATGCGCCGGGATCGCGTCCATCCCGTACGCGCCGGTGAGGTAACAGGCGAGGGCGGCGACGGCGCCGCCGCCGACCATGGTGGCCACGTGCGCGCGACGGCTGAAGCCGACCGCCCGCTGCATGGCGACCACCAGGAAGTAGGCGGGAAGCGTGCAGGCCATCAGGAGGTACAGGGGGCTGCTGCCCAGGCTGTCTCCCGCCCTCGTCGAGACCAGCTCGTGGAAGGCGACGGTGGCGCCGGGCCGCTGGGCCGCGGCGGTGAAGACCTCACGAATGATCGACTCCATGGCGACGCCGTCCGCCTTGGCGCCGTACAGCTGCGAGTGGCGCGGTCCCGGCGCGAACGCCGCCATCGCGTCGTGGTCCAGGACGGCGGTGCGGGCCTCGGCGACGGAGTCGACCGGCTGGAGGGTGAAACCGTCCGGGAGGACGGCGTCGAGCCGGGTCTGCAGCTGCGCCGTCGTGGCCGGGGGAGCGGCGACCGCCACTTCGACGTGGTGCGGCGTCGGGTGGTGGAAGGCCGGCAGGAAGGAGAAGAGCAGCCCGGCCAGGAACAGCGCGGGGAGCCAGAGCCCCATCGCGAGGGTCCGCGCGATCTCACCGGGACGTTTCTTCTTCGCGTGCGCAGATGCCATACGGCGCAGCCTAGCGAAAGATGCACGAGTGCAAGATTGCAGGTGTGCAAAATCGGAGATGAGTACGCTGGGCGTCCGCGGTGGGGAGAGGACTTGATCAACGTGCCGGGCGCATCCACAGGACTCCGTGAACGCAAGAAGGCCGAGACTCGCGAGGCCCTGCGCGCCGCCGCGATCAGGCTCTTCCTGGAACACGGCCCCTCGGCGGTCACGGTGAACGACATCTGCGACGCCGCCCGCGTCTCGCGCCGGACCTTCTTCAACTACTTCGAGAGCAAGGAGGCGGCACTCTTCGCCTGGGACCAGGGCCTCACCGACGAACTCGCCGCCAGACTCGCCGCGCGGCCGTCACACGAACCACCGCTCACCGCCCTGCGCCGGGCGATGGACGACACCATGCCCGGCTTCGCCGTACAGACCGGCTGGCGTGCACGCAAGGAGTTGTTCGGCGTGTATCCCGAGCTGAGGACGAAGATCCTGCACGCCGTCTTCCGCCTCGAGGAGCGGCTCACCGACACCCTCACCGATCGCATCGGCTGCCCGCCGGGCAGCCTCTACCCGCGGCTGCTCGCGGCGACGACAGGGTCGGTCTTCCGCGTGGCCTTCATGACCTGGGCGCCGGAAACGGGGATCAAGGGCCTTCAGGCGCTCATCGACGAGGCGTTCGACCACATGGCCGCCGGCCTCTCCCGCCCCGCGTCCTGACGGCTCCGCTCCATCGCCGCTGGCGGATGCCGGCGCCCGGCGAAAGGATGGTCGAGTACGTCGGAAGGCCCAGCGAGAGGATGCGGACCGTGGGACACGCGGCCGTCGTCGTCGGACGTCCTCGCCGTCCGGCGGTCAGCGGCAACCCGCTGGTCGTCTCCACGGCGTCGCGCCACCTCGCCGCGTCGGTCCTGAACGCCTTTCCCAACACCGCGCTCGCCGGGCGATCCGACGCCGATCGGCGCGACGCCCACCCGCGTACGCTGCGCCGGGCGATCGCGTTCGTCGAGGCCAACGCCGGGCGGGACATCTCCGCCACGGACATCGCCGAGGCCGCCCACGTGTCCGCGCGGGCGGTGCAGCCGGCCTTCCGCAGACACCTGGACACGACGCCGATGGCCTACCTGCGGCGGGTCCGTCTCGACTGCGCACGCGCCGAACCGCGGGCCGCCGTACGGGGAGAGACGACGGTTCCCCGTGTGGCCGCGCGCTGGGGCTTCGCCCGCCCGAGCGCGTTCGCCGCCCGCCACCGCGCCGTCTACGGCGAGTCTCCCTCTGGTTCGCGGTTCCCTCTGGAGACCGAGCCGTGCTGCTCGTGCCGCGGCGTTCGACCACGCGAGACGAGAGCGGTACGTGCGTCATCGCCGTGGTACGGGAGGGCGGCCGGCACCCGATCCGGGCCGGCGAACGCTCCGCGCCGAACGCCTACGGTTCGCTCGTCCGAGCCGCCATCGAGACCGCCGTGCGGATGAGCCACGCCCTCACGGAGGCGAACCGCACCATCGTCAGCCTCCGCAAGGCTCTGTGGACCCGCACCGTCATCGGCCAGGTCACCGGCATCATCATGGCCCAGCGCGGCCTGACGGCGGACGGGGCCTTCGAAGCGCTGGCCCGGGCCTCCCAGCACCGGAACGTGAAACTCGCCGAGCTCGCCCGGACCCTGGTGGAGAACCCGCACAGCGACCGTGTGCTGTGACGTGCGCCTGCCGGCCCCACCGAGAGCCCTGAAACATAGGCTTTGACCAGGGGAAACGCGGCCGAATGCGTCATGCGCCGTCCGTGATCAGAGACCGGGCCGAGCGCCGACCGCGACGGCGGAGCGCGTAGGACGCGACTCGATATCCGCAGAGGAGAAGGATATGACCAGGCACGACAGGCCGCTGGCGCTCGTGACCGGCGCGTCCGGCTCGCGGGCAACGATCTCGCGGCGGAACTCCGGCTCGTGAACCTCAACGTCACCTCGGCGGTGCACCTGATCCGGCTCGTGCTCCCGCACATGGTCGAGCAGGGGAGTGGCCGGGTCCTGATCACCTCCTCGATCGCCGCGACGATGCCGGGGCCCTACTACGCGACCTACGCCGCCTCGAAGGCGTTCCTCTACTCCTTCGCCGAGGCGATCCGCCACGAGCTCCGGGAGAGCGGAGTGACGGTGACCGCGCTGATGCCCGACCCGACCGACACCGGCTTCTTCGAGCGGGCCGGCATGGAGGACACGAAACTCGGCGCGATGGAGAACAAGGACGACGCCGCCGAGGTCGCGCGCCAAGGCTTCGCGGCGCTCATGGCCGGCAAGGACCACGTCGTCGCGGGTTCGCTGAAGAATCGGGCGCAGGCCGCGGCGGCGAAGGTGCTGCCCGAGACCGCCAAGGCCAAGGCCCAGGCCCGCCTGACCGAACCCGGATCGGCCGGCGACGAGTGAGCGCGCCCACGAGTGCCGGACCGCGACGACGACGCACTGATCGGGCGCCCCGTCCGGCCACGGTTCGTGGGTCAGCGGCCGTAGGTGCCGACGAGGGTGCCGGTCGCCATGACCTTCTCCTCGACGGCCTCGTCCAGGTCCGCGGCGGAGAAGCCGGGTGCCAGGTCCGACGGTTCGGACAGGGCCAGGAGGCGGAAGAAGTACCGGTGCGGTTCGTCGCCCGCCGGCGGGTGCGGGCCGCCGTACCCGGCGCTGCCGTAGTCGTTGCGTCCAGCCACGGCCTCCGTCGGCTGTTCGCCCGGCCCGACGCCCTCGGTCTCCGCGGGGATCCCGGCCAGGAGCCAGTGGGTGAACGTACCGGTCGGAGCGTCCGGGTCCTCGCAGACCAGCACCAGCTCGACCGCCTCATCGGGAACTCCGGACCACTCCAGCGGGGGAGGGACGTCCCCGGCCTGGTGCGAGTACTCCCTCGGTATGCGCGTGTGATCGTCGAACGCCGCGCTCCGTAGCTCCATCTGCGTCGTCATCTGATGTCCTCGAAGGTGAGGTCGTCGCCGTACCGCCGTCTCCGTGAGCCGGCCGTTCCCTACCCCCATACCCAGGTGACTCACCTGAGCCTGACGGTCTTGGAGCGGGAGCGGGAGCGGCGCGTGCGGCCGGACGGCGCTCGGCGGTACCGGCGGACGGAGGGGGCGTTCGGGTACTACGTCTACCTGCCGCTGCTGGAGGTCGGGTACGTCCTGCGGTGGAAGTACGCGCCGGGCGAGGAGATCCGCCGCCACACGACGGCCATCGGGCGCGAAGCCGGCGCGTTCCCGCAGGACGGCCGGTGGGCCTCCTGCGTCTCACGGTGACGGGCGGCACCGGGCCCGTCTTCACGGTAGGCGGGCTCGGTCATCGACCCCGGTTCCCGTGCCGGGGGGAAACGCCCCGTATCGTTCCTCATTGCGAACGCCGTGCAGAGAAGGAGCCGCCCGATGACCACCGGCCTTGCCGGGGACCTGCGTGACGCCCTTCCCGGCGTGCCCGTGGTCGACGACCCCGACGCGCTGTCCGCCTACGCCCGCGACCAGGTGCCCGGTCTCCCGGCCGGCAAGCCGGCCGCCGCGGTCTTCCCGGCCGAGACCGCGGAGGTCCAGGAGATCATGCGGATCGCCTCCCGCACGGGAACGCCCGTCGTGACCCAGGGCGCCGCGACCGGCCTGGCCGGCGCGGCGAACGCCGTGGACGGCTGCCTGATCCTGTCCACCCGGCGGATGGACCGCATCCTCGAGATCGACGCGGCCGAGGGCATCGCGGTCGTCCAGCCGGGCGTGGTCAACGCGCGGCTGCGCGAGGCGGCGCAGCGCGACGGCCGCTTCTACCCGCCCGACCCCGGCAGCTTCGAGGCGTGCACGATCGGCGGGAACGTCGCCACCGGCGCGGGCGGCATGTGCTGCGTGAAGTACGGCGTGACCGCCGACTACGTACGGGCCCTGGAGGTGGTGCTGGCCGACGGGTCGGTGCTGCGGACCGGCCGCCGTACGGTCAAGGGGGTCGCCGGGTACGACCTCGTGAAGCTGTTCACCGGCTCGGAGGGCACCCTCGGAGTGATCACCGAGGTCACCGTGGCGCTGCGCGCCGCGCCCGCCCCGCCTCGTACCGTCGTCGCCGAGTTCGGCTCGCTCGCCGCCGC
The DNA here is from genome assembly GCF_030269445.1 of Actinoallomurus iriomotensis. Classification (GTDB taxonomy): domain Bacteria; phylum Actinomycetota; class Actinomycetes; order Streptosporangiales; family Streptosporangiaceae; genus Actinoallomurus; species Actinoallomurus iriomotensis. The sequence goes on along the minus strand of NZ_BSTJ01000004.1, from coordinate 71,709 downwards.
GGGTGCGGCGATCTCGGCGGTGCTCGCCGGCGGCGCGACGCCGTCGCTCGTGGAGATCCTGGACCGTACGACGCTGGCCGCGATCGAGTCGTGGCAGCCGCTCGGCATCGGCTCGGACGTCGCCGCGCTCGTGCTGCTGCAGTCCGACGCCGCCGACGCGGACGCGCAGACGGAGGCCTGGTCCGGCGTGCTGGAGGGGACGGAGGCGACCGGCGTCTACAAGGCCGACGACGCCGCCGAGTCCGAGCTGCTCATGCAGGCCCGGCGGCTCGCGTACCCGGCGCTCGAACGCCTCGGCGGCACCCTCCTCGACGACGTCGCCGTGCCCCGGGGCGCGCTCACCACACTGATCGAGGGCGTGGAGCGGATCGCCGCGGCGCACGGCCTGACCATCGGCGTCTTCGGCCACGCGGGCGACGGCAACCTGCACCCCACGATCGTCTACGACCGGGCGGACCCGGCCGGCGAGCGGCGGGCGTTCGCCGCGTTCGACGACATCGTGTCGCTCGCGCTCGACCTCGGCGGCACCGTCACCGGCGAACACGGCGTCGGCCTGCTGAAGCGTTCGTGGCTGGCCCGCGAGCTGGACCCGGTGGCGCTGCGGGTGCACGCGAGCATCAAGGCCGCGCTGGACCCGGCGGGGCTGCTCAATCCCTCCAAGGTCTTCGAGGCGACCACCGGATGAGACCGATCGGGGCCGAACCCGCGCATCACGGCCTGGTCGTCATCACCGGCGGCCCCGGATCGGGCAAGACCACGCTGGTCGACCTGTTGCGGGAGAGCGGATTCGCGACCGCGCCCGAGGCCGGGCGAGCGATCATCCAGACCCAACGGAGGATCGGCGGGCCCTGGCTCGACCCCCTGCTGTTCGCCGAGCTGATGCTGAGCTGGGACATCCGCTCCTACGACTGGGCGCTGGGCCGGCCGGGACCGGTGTTCTTCGACCACGCGGTGCCGTGCGTGGCCGGGTATCTCGACCTGGTGGGCAAGGACGTACCCGAGCATGTGGAGGCCGCGGTGGCGGCCTTCCAGTACCGGCCGGCGGTGTTCGTGGCGCCGCCCTGGCCCGAGATCTACCGCACCGACGAGGAGCGGGAGCAGAGCCCGGCCGAGGCCCGGCGGACGTACGAGGCCATGGTCACGGCGTATACACGCTACGGCTACGACCTCGTCGAACTGCCCCGCTCCGACCCACAGGCGCGCCTGCGCTTCGTCCTCGACCACCTGGGCCACACCGCCGGCTGACCGCTCCGCTATGTTCTGCGATGCAGAGATCGTCAGAGGAAAGGCCCGTTCGTTGCGTCATCTCCGTGGGTTCGCCGTCGTGCTGCTGTGCGCCGGTCTGACCGCCTGCTCCGCCGGCCCCTCCGCGCGGCGAGACGCCGACCCGGTCAGCGTGCCGCAGGACAGCGGCGTCCGGCCGGCCGCCGTGCCCAAGGGCCTCATCCTCGGCGTGGACGTCAGCGCCTACCAGCCGCACGTCGACTGGACGACGGTGCGGTCGAGCGGCGCGAGGTTCGCGTACATCAAGGCGACCGAGGGCGTGAAGTACAGGAGTTCGACGTTCGCCGCCCAGTACGCGGGCGCCCTGAACGCGGGCCTGGCCCACGGCGCCTACCACTACGCGACGCCGAACACCTCGAGCGGCACCAAGCAGGCCGACTACTTCGTCGCGAACGGCGGCGGCGGAAAGGCCGACGGCCACACCCTCCCGGGCGTACTCGACATCGAGGACAACCCGTACGGCAAGGACAAGTGCTACGGCCTGACCCACGCGAAGATGAACACGTGGATCAGCGACTTCCTGCACGAGTACCGGGCACGTACGGGCAGGCACGCGCTGATCAACACGTTCCGCGCGTGGTGGATCACCTGCACGGGCAACGCGGGAGCCAAGCCCGGCAGCGCCTTCGGCGCCACGTACCCGCTGTGGGTCAACGACCACAAGGCGACGCCGAGCGACGTCCCGATCCCGTCGGCGTGGCGGTCCTACACGGTCTGGCAGTGGACCGACAAGGGCAAGTACGGCGACGAGGACTACATCAGGTCCTCATCGGTCCTCACCGGCCTCCTCGCCAAGTGACCCGGGCCGCGGTTCAGCGCCAGCCGAGGTCGGGCGCCACGTACTTGAGGATGTTCTCCAGCAGGTGGGCGTTGTAGTCGACGCCGAGCTGGCTCGGGATGGTGAGCAGCAGGGTGTCGGCGGACTGGACGGCCTCGTCCTGGGCGAGTTCCTTGACCAGGACGTCCGGCTCGGCGGCGTACGACCGGCCGAAGATCGCTCGGGTCGTCTCGTCGATCATGCCGACCTGGTCCTTCGAGTTCCGGTCGTGTCCGAAGTAGGCGCGGTCCAGGTCGGTCGTGAGGGCGAAGATGCTGCGGCTCACCGACACCCGCGGTTGCCGCGGATGGCCGGCCTCCTTCCACGCCTCACGGAACGCCTCGATCTGCCTGCGCTGCTGGACGTGCAGCGGCTCACCGGTCTCGTCGTCCTTGAGCGTGGAGCTCTGGAGGTTCATGCCGAGCTTCGCGGCCCACACGCTGGTCGCGTTCGAGCTGGAACCCCACCAGATGCGGTCGCGCAGGCCCTCGGAGTGCGGTTCGAGCCGCAACAGCCCCGGCGGGTTGGGGAACATCGGCCGGGGGTTCGGCCGCGCGAAGCCCTCGCCCTCGATCACCGTGAGGAACGTCTCGGCGTGCCGGCGTGCCATGTCGGCGTCCGTCTCGCCCTCGGCGGGGGAGTAACCGAAGTGACGCCACCCGTCGATCACCTGCTCGGGGGAGCCGCGGCTGATGCCGAGCTGGAGCCTGCCGTCCGCGATGAGGTCGGCCGCGCCGGCGTCCTCCGCCATGTACATCGGGTTCTCGTACCGCATGTCGATCACGCCGGTGCCGATCTCGATCTTCGAGGTACGCGCGCCGATCGCGGCGAGCAGCGGGAACGGGCTGCCGGCCTGGCGGGCGAAGTGATGCACCCGGAAGTACGCCCCGTCCACGCCGAGTTCCTCGGCCGCGACCGCGAGGTCGATGGACTGGTGCAGGAAGTCGCGGGCGGTACGGGTCCGCGACTGCGGGCTCGGCGTCCAGTGCCCGAAGGAGAGAAAACCGATCTTCTTCACACGAACCTTCAGCGCGCGACGGCCACGTTTGATTCCGGTGCGCCGCGCGGATGTCGACGCGGCGCACCGGGAACCGAGCGATGCCTGCCCGGCTCAGAACCTTCCGAACAGGGCGTTGCCGGGGAGTTCCGGATCCGTGCCCAGGAAGTACTCCTCGATCGCCGTCTGTAGCTCGTCCGGGGTCAGGAATCCGCTCCCGTCCTTGTCGAGGGCGGTGAACGCGACCCGGCACTCCGGCTCGGGTACGCCGTAGCCGGAGAGGGCCCGGGCGAAGTCGTCCGCTGTGACCTTTCCGGTCGACCCGGTGTCGGCGATGGTGAGGATCGCGTCCGAGATGGGCTTCATCCGCTGGTAGCCCTGAGGGTCGTCACGGACGCCCGCGTTGTAGGCCGTCAGATACTCGTCGAAGTTCACATGTCCGTTGCCGTTGGTGTCCATCGGCTTGATGACGTCCTCCCAGAACCGGGTGAACGCCTGGCGCAGCTCGTGGTGTTCGGCCGATCCCTCGGCGATGCCGAACGCGCTGCGGACGTTGTCGGCCGTGGTCAGGTAGTCGTTCAGCTCGAGCGTTCCGCTCTGGTCACGGTCCATGAGCGTGAAGAAGTGCTTCAGCTTCCGGTCAAGGAGCTGGGACATCGATGTCTCCTCTTTCGTCGGGACTTTCGGTGCGGGCGTGCCGAGTGACGCGATCGAATGCGGCGAGGAAGTCGGTCCGGGCGATGGGAAAGCGGTCCAGGAGCTTCGGTGACACCGCGAGGGCGTCGACCAGTGTCAGCGCGTGCGGCGCGAGTTCGGCCCTGGCGGCTTCGGCGGCGTCGGGCAGCTCACGGACGTGATCAGCGGTGATCCGTCCTTCGGCGAGCAGGTCTCCCGCGTGCCGGGCGAGACACCCCAGCACGAAGAGGCGGTGGACGGCCAGCAGCAGCGTACGGGCCTCATGGTGGCCGGACCGGGTGGCGGCCGACAGCAGAGAGCGGGCGGCCTGACACTCCGCGTGGGCACTGGTCATCTCCAGGGCGGGGCCGACGGCGGCGTTCCAGCGGTCCAGCGGAGTGGTGGAGGACGCCTGGATCCAGCGGGCACTTGCTCGCTGGTGCCAGATGTACTCGAGGTCGCCCAGCAGAGCCTGGAGGAACTCCGGGTCGTCGAGCCGGCGCCCGTCGGGTGCCGTCGCGGCCGGCGCCGGCAGCTCCCGGGCGAGCAGCTCACCGGCCGCCTTCCCCCAGATGACGAGGTTGTCGCCCTCCGCGGTGATGCCGGCCGTGTAGAAGTCCGGGAGCTCGGCGATGCCGTTGAGGGGAAGGACGCCCTGCGCGCCGCACCGCTCCCGGCACTCGACCGCGACCGCCCGTCCCCGCCAGGTGATCCATGCCTTGGCGATGGCGACGAGCCGGTCGTCGTCCGCGCGGCCGGCCGCTCCGCCCCGTACCCACTGACTCAGCACGGCGCGGTGCAGCAGGGTCACGGCATAGGTGTCGGCCAGCGCGTCCAGCAACCGGGTGCGGTGACTGCCGTGGTCGAACAGGGGCACGCTCTGCCCGCCGAGCAGGCCGGTGGTACGGCGAGTGTGGGCGTAGCGAACGGCGATGGTCAGGGCGGTCCGGGTGAGACCGACGGCGCCGGCGCTCATGTGGAGCTTGCCCGGGGTGACCCGGTCGATCGAACGCAGGAACCGCAGCCGGTGTTTGTCCACCGAACTCGTGAAGGCGCCGTCCGCCGCGAGTCGCCCGTGCTCGCCCGCCAGGAACGCGTGAGGGGGCAGCCGGACATGGTCGAAGGAGGTCAGGCAGTGGTCCACCGCATAACCGATCTTGTCCGGCAGCCGGCGGATCCGGACGCCCGGGAGTGCTCCCCGGTCATCGGTCAGTGGTGTCAGGAAGAGGAAGACTCCCTGGTCCTTCCCCCGGTGGATCAGCCGGGCGGCGACGAGTCCGGTCTTGGGCCCGCCGGCCGTGCCCGCGTTGGGCATGAACTTCCGCGCGGCGGGTGTCGGAGTGTGCAGCACGAAGCCGCCGGTCGAAGGGTCGTAGGTCGCGGTGGTCTCCAGCCGCGCCGCGTCGTTGCCGTGCCCGACCTCGGTGCACAGGAAGATCCCCGTGTGCCGCATCGTGAGGAACGGCGTGAGGTCCCGGCGGTCGTCCGCGTCGTGGTCGAGCAGGCTTCCGAGGAAGAGGTTGTAATGAATGCCCGCGAATGTGGCCAGTCCGCCTTCTGTCGGGCACAGCCATTCGTGCAACGCGGCCAGCGCCTCCACATCGTCGACGAGTTCTTCGACGGAGTCGAGGGTCTGGTTGATCAGCCGTAGTCGTCGGTAGGAACCGGCCACGCGTTCCTCCGGGCCGGCGTCGGCCGGGTAACGGAACGACGCGTCGTCACTTAAGGCCCGCCACGGCGCGTGGACCGCGTCGAACCTTCCTGCGAACAGGGCGTCGGTCAAGGCGGCGGTCGTGCTGGGAACCGGATCGGCCGGCGTTGGTATCGGCATCGCGAGCATCAGTGTAAACCGCGCTGTAAAAATGGCAATGGCACGTCCATGAATTGTCGCCGTACACCCAGAATTTCGCCGACCGGTTATGAATCCGGGGCATGCAGTACAGTCCCGACAAACGAGCCATAATGCTCATACGACTGTGGGAGCTGGCCTCTCGTACGTCGCCGACCCTCGGTCTGCGGGAGGCGGCGATGCCGTTCCTGGAGGATCTGCACGACGTCGTCGGACAGCCAGCTGGGCGTGCTGGAGGGCCGTGAAGCGCTGTTCGTGGAGCGTCTGTCGGTGCCCGGTTCGGTCGTCAACATCACGCGCATCGCGGGCCGGCTTCCCCTGCACGCCTCCTCCGCCGGGCTCGTACTGCTGGCGTGGGCCGCTGCGGAACTGCGGGAACAGATCCTCGCCGGCCCGCTGGAGCGCTACACCCCGCACACTCTCGGCACGAGGGCAGGAAGATCCTGATGTTCCTCGGCGCCGCGAACCGCGACCCGCGCCGTTGGGACTCACCCGACGCCTTCGACCTGTCGCGCGACCCGTCCGCTCATGTCGGCTTCGGGATGGGAACCCGCCGCATCGCCCTCATCCAGCGACGCCTCGCCCGGCTGCTGGCGCCGACCGCGGCGGTGCGGATCCTGCCGTGCCCGTTCGAGGCGGTGCCCGTCAACGAGGCCCTGTGGTGGCACCCGGTGCACACCCAGGACGCCGCCCACATCTGGCTGCGCGAGACCGCCGCCCGGGTCGCCGCCGACCTCGAGACCGGATGATCGTGCGACGCCCGAGTACCGGGGTGCGGACAGCGCGTGGCCCTGGGTGGCGACAGCCGGTGCCGAGTTCTCCGCTCAGGCGGTCAGGTAGTCGGCTCGGCCCTCGTCGTCGAGCTCGAACGAGCCCTTCGGGATGACGCAGAACTCGTTCCCCTCGGGATCGGCCATGACGAGGAAGCCGCCGGGGTCGTACTCGGTCAGGCGCCGTCCGCCCAGGGCCTCCAGCCTGCTCTGCTCGGCCGCCGGGTCCTCCGACTCCAGGTCCAGGTGCAGCCGGTTCTTGCCGGCCTTGGCGCGGTCGGTGCGCTGGAACCCCACGCCCAGCCCGTTCCTGCGTTCGAGCCAGACGTACGGTCCGACGCGCCCGGCCACCGGCCGGCCGAGCACCTCGCTCCAGAAGGCCGCCAGCCGCTCCGGATCGGCGGAGTCGACGATCACACAGTTGATGTCCATGGCCACCAACCTGCCAGCAACAGGTCCGAACGGCCCAGCCGCCGAAGGTCGGGCGGGCGTCGGCCTGCTCGGCACCGACGCCCGCCTCGGCGGTGGCGTCCAGCAGCCGCGACAGCTCGCCGTGCCGATCGGCCCTTCACCTCATTCGCCGGCGTGTCGGGTCGTCCTTCGGACAGGCCGCCTCGTCGGTGGGCAGACTTGAGGAACCTCTGCTCGACGAGCGTTCAGGAGGTGCCGTGACCCGCCATTTCACCGCTTCGGCCGTCATCCTCGCCGACGACCACGTGCTCTTACTCAACAGCGCGAAAGGGGACGGCTGGATCTATCCCGGCGGTCATGTGGAGCCGGGCGAAGATCTCGCGCAGGCGGCGCTCCGTGAGGTCCGCGAGGAGGTCGGGCTGCGGGTCGAGCTCATCGCCGAACGGCGGTTCTCTCATCCGCGGATCGAGGAGGTGCTGTTGCCGTTCACCATCATGGACGTGGCCGTCTCGGACAACAGGATCGGCCGGCACCGGCATCTCGACGCCGTTTACGCGGCCCGTCCGCTGACCACGAACGTCGTCCTCGACGCCGCCGAGGCTCAGGGGTATCGCTGGGTGCCGGTCGATGAGGTCGCGTCGCTCCCGGTCCCGGCCGAGCTCCCCGACCTCATCGCGGCCGTGGCCGAGTACGCCGCGTCGATCACGTCATGACCTCCGGACCGGGAACCATCCCCGGGCGGCTCTCTGCGGGCCGTGACCGTGGGGCCGCGGCGTGCCCCTGGCATGGTCGGAATCCCGCCCTGGCACGGTGATCGGGTGCGCCGTCGCCGTAGGCGCTTGGCGAATATTGCCGTGCCGCTCGCATCCCGTCCCTACCGTGTGTTCCTGACGGCCGAGCTGATCTCATCGGCCGGCGGGGCGGTCGCTCCGATTGCGCTGGCTTTTTCGATCTTGCAGATCGGAGGTCGCGGATCCGGTATCGCCGTCGTGCTGGGTGGTGAGTTCGTCGTTTACCTGGTGCTGCTGCCGGTCACCGGGGTGATCGCCGACCGCACCGCCGGCGTCGGCGTGCTGGTCGTCTCCCAGGTGATCGCGGCGGCCTTTCAGATGGCCGAGGCCCTCCTGATCATTTCGGGTACGGCGAGGGTGTGGTCGTTGGCGGTCGTCGCGGGCGGTGGAGCGGGGGCCGCGGCGTTGTTCACTCCGGCCGGGCGGCGGGTGCTCCCAATACTGGTGCCGGCCGGGCAGCTCGACCGCGCCAACGCGCTGTCCCAGGCCGGCAAGCACGGCCTCGCCACGATCGGGCCGGTCGCCGGAGGAATCCTGGTGACCACCGTCGGACCGGGCTGGGGGATCGCCTGGGACTCGGTCACGTTCGTGGTCGCCGCCGTGCTGTTCTCCCGGCTTCCGCGCCTGCCTGCCCTGCCGGACCACCACCGGCGGCGGTGGGACAGGAGATGGGCGGGTGAACTGGCCGACGGGGTTCGTGCCCTGACCGGCCGGACCTGGTTGTGGACGACCACGCTCGCGGACTGCCTCTCCGGCGGCGCGTTCGCGGCGGCGATGCTCATCGGCCCGCTGTACGCGCGCCAGTATCTGCACGGTGCGATCAGCTGGGGCGCGATCGCGGGCGGGCTGGCCGGCGGCAGCGCTCTTGGCGGCATCATGGCCACCGCCTGGACCATGCGAAGACCCGGCATCGTCATCAGCGTCGGGTCGGCGGCCATGTGCGTGGGACCGGCGGCGATGGCCACAGGGATGCCTCTGCCGCTCATCATGGCCGGCACCCTGGTCGCGGGCATCGCGTTCGCGCCTGCGGCGGTCGCGCGGGCGACCGTGGTCCAGCAGCACGTCCCCGGCCACCGACTCGGCCGGGTCAGCGCTTACCAGGAATTCGCCGCATCCGTGCCGATCCCGATCGCCTATGCCCTCGCGGGAGTCACCGCGGACCGGCTCGGAGCCCGGATCGTCATCGGAGCCTGTGCCGCGATCATCGCCGTCGCCGGGCTCACGCCCTTGGCCGTGCGAGACGTCCGGCGACTCGCGTTCGCCGGTGTGGACCGGTGATTCGCGTGCATGCCGTCTCCGGTGTTCGGCTCGAGGAGTCCAAGCACGAGGCCGTCGAGGAGAAATTCTTCTGGCCGGCCGTACGTGACCGGGTCCCCGACGGGGACCGCCTGGCCGACCACGCGGTCGAACAGGAGCAGGCGGCCGAGCACGTGCTGAACGACCTCATCGGTCTCAAGGCCGACGACCCGAAGTTCGACGAGCTCGTCCGCGGCTTCATCGCCGACGGCCGGGAGCACATCGCGTACGAGGAGACCAGCGTCTGGCCGGAGCCGCGCAAGGCGCTCGGCGCCGAGGAGGCCGACGACCTCGGCACCAGGCTGCAACAGGGCAAGAAGGCGGCGCCCGCACATGGGGCGGTCGCCCCACGAGCCACAGGTCCCACACGATGGCGTGCGGGGCCTGTCGTGGTCGCCGTCCGACGTCTTCAGGCACGCGGCTCCGCGTCATCGCCCACGGCGCCGGCCAGGTCCGCCCGTCGCCACCACACCGGCGAGCTCCGAGCGGGCGGCAAGGGCGGCCGCCTCGCCGGCGGGTGCCGTCCACCGGGCGGCACCGCTCGCCGGCTCGGCCACCAGCCGGCCACCAGCCGGCCGCCAAGCTGACGCACGCGCGAAACCGCGGGCCCGCCTGCGCGAACGTCCCGGCCGCCGGCACGGCCATGCCCGGTTTAGCCACCGTCCGCCAGGGCAGCGCGTGCAGTCCACTGCTTGTCCCCAGGGAGGACGGATGAACCACGACGGTCTCTGGCGCGTCAACGAAGCCGGGCCCGCGGCGGCCTGTTCCGCAGGCGGTTGACGTGCGGCTGCCGGCTCCCCGCGGTCCGATCACCGCGTTGCTCTTCGACCACCTGCCCACCGGTCCGCACGCCCTGCCCCCGGCACCGCCCGCAGGCCCCGATGACCCTTTTCAGGACGAAGACCTGCAGCTCGCGCTGTTCGCCTGCTACGAGATCCACTACCGGGGTTTCGACAATGTGCCCGAAACATGGGAGTGGCATCCCTCGTTGATCGCTTTCCGGACGCGGCTCGAGGACCGCTTCGAGCGCCGGTTGGGCGTGCTCGTGCCGCCGCGGGTCGGGGTGACCGACGTTCCCGGCGCGCTGGCGCGACTGGTGGAGGCCGCGGGTGGGCCCTCGCTCGCGACGTTCGTGCAGCGGGAGGCGACGCTCGAGCAGTTTCGCGAGTTCGTCCGGCATCGCTCGATCTACCAGCTCAAGGAGGCCGACCCGCACTCGTGGGCGATCCCGCGCCTCAGCGGTCCGGCCAAGGCGGCGCTCGTGGAGATCCAGGCGGATGAGTACGGCGGAGGCCGGCCCGAGCTCATGCACGCCGAACTGTTCCGCACGACGATGCGCGGGCTCGGCCTGGACGACACCTATGGGGCCTACCTGGACGTCGTGCCGGCCATCACGCTCGCCGTGAACAACCTGATGTCGTTCTTCGGCCTGCACCGGCGGCGCATCGGAGCGCTGGTCGGCCACCTGGCGGCGTTCGAGATGACCTCGTCGCAGCCGAACCGTCGCTACAGCGCCGGCCTCGCCCGGCTGGGCGCCGACCGTACGACCCGCCGGTTCTACGACGAGCACGTCCAGGCCGACGCGGTGCACGAGCAGCTCGCCGCGCACGACCTGGCGGGCCGGCTGGCCGCCCAGCGACCGGAGCTCGCCGCCGATGTGATCTTCGGCGCGGCGTCCTGCCTGGCGGTCGAGCGGCTGTTCGCCGAGCACCTGCTGGCCTGCTGGAGTGCGGGGTCGAGTTCACTGCGGTCCGGCCGGACCGCAGTGCGGGCGCCGGCGGCCGGATGAGCGGGTGCGACTACATCCGGCCGCTGCGTTGGAGCGCCGGTCCGGATGGCCGAGCGCGCGATGTGTCGGCTGGATCGCCCTGGCGAGCCGGTTCATGGGCGGCGTGCCCTACGCGGCCGGCGGCTGAAGGTCGCCGCGCACTCTCGCCGGCGGCTCGCCACGGTCACGGAATCTCGTCCGGAGCACTCGCGGCCCGGAACTTCACCGCCTTGTGAGAGCCGTCGCAGAACGGTTTGGTGGCGGATCGACCGCATCGGCACAGGGCGATCGTCTTTCGCCCCGGATCGATCGGCCGGCCGTCCTGCGTGAGCAGCTCCACCGGCCCACGGACGATCAGCGGACCGTTCTCGTACGGGACGACGGTCGTCCGTGGGTCCCCGGGGCTCTGGCGCGCCGAGTGAGTCATGCTCCCGGGCCTTCCCGCGCAGCCCGCGATAAACGTCCGGTCGTGGCGTCCCTAGCCTTGCCCTATGAGCGCACAGCTGTACTTCGACCGGGAGCACACCGATGATCTGGCGGCCTTCGTCGCGGCCGGTCCGTCGCCGTACCACGTGGTGGCGAACGTCGCCGAACGTCTGGAGAAGGCCGGGTTCACGCGGCTCGCGGAGACCGATGCCTGGGACGGTGGGTTCGGCGGACGCTATGTCGTACGCGGCGGGGCGATCATCGCCTGGTTCGTTCCGGAGGGCGCGCCGCCGGAGACACCGTTCCGGATCGTCGGGGCGCACACCGACTCGCCGAACCTGCGGGTGAAGCCGCGGCCGGACTCGGGTGCGTACGGCTGGCGGCAGGTCGCGGTCGAGATCTACGGCGGGCCGCTGCTCAACAGCTGGCTCGACCGTGACCTCGGCCTGTCCGGCCGGCTCGTGCTGCGGGACGGCGGCACGCGCCTGCTCGCCGTCGACCGGCCGCTGCTCAGGGTCCCGCAGCTGGCGATCCACCTCGACCGGAACGTCAACGAGCAGGGGCTCGTGCTCGACCGGCAGCGGCACATGCAGCCCGTGTGGGGTCTCGGCGCGGTCGATGAGGGCGGACTGATCCGGTTCGCCGCCGAGCAGGCGGGCGTGGAGGCGTCCGACGTCGTCGGCTGGGACCTCATGGTCCACGACGTCCAGCCTCCCGCGTACCTGGGGCGCGACCGGGAGTTCCTCGCCGCGGCACGACTGGACAACCAGCTGTCCGTACACGCCGCGACCGCCGCGCTCACCGCGGTCGCCGGTTCGTCCGATCTCTCGTACGTGCCGGTGCTGGCCGCGTTCGACCACGAGGAGAACGGCAGCGAGTCCGACACCGGCGCCGGCGGGCCGCTGCTCGGCCGGGTCCTGGAGCGCTCGGTCTTCGTGCGCGGCGGCTCGTACGAGGACCGGGCCCGGGCCTTCGCCGGGACCGTCTGCGTGTCCGCCGACACCGGCCACGGCGTGCACCCGAACTACGCGGAACGGCACGACCCGACGCACCGGCCCATGCCGGGCGGCGGCCCGATCCTCAAGGTCAACGTCAACCAGCGGTACGCCACGGACGGCGCCGGGCGCGGGATCTTCGCCGAGGCGTGCGACCGCGCGGGCGTGCCGCTCCAGGAGTTCGTCTCCAACAACGCGATCCCGTGCGGCACGACGATCGGCCCGATCACGGCGGCCCGGTACGGCATCACCACGGTGGACGTGGGCGTGCCGATCCTGTCCATGCACTCGGCCCGGGAGCTCTGCGGCGCGGACGACCCGTTCCTGCTGGCCAACGCGCTGAAGGCGGTCCTGGAGGGCTGAGGCGGTCACGCACGACGGTCGAAGCGGGAGATCGACGGGGTCGCCGGGCGCGGCCCCGTCATCCCCCCTCCTCCAGCAGGCCGAGGTCGCGCAGGCTCTCGGCCGTCTGCACGATCGTCGTCTCGGCCGCGCGCGGGCGCCATCCGAGCCGTTCACGGGCCCGGTCGTTGTGGATGATCGGCCGCGGCGGGTCGTCTCCCGGCGCCTCCCGCGTGGGCACGCGCGCGGCGAGGTGGCCGAGCCGCCGGCGCAGGATCTCGGCCACCTCCAGGAAGCTGAGCGCCGGGCCGTCGGCGACGGCCAGGAAGCGCCGGCCCGCGGCCTCGGGCGCGGCCATGGCGCGGATGTGCAGGTCCGCCACGTCACGCACGTCGACGACTCCGAAGCGCTGGCGGGGCGCGACACTCATGGCCCCCTCCAGCATCGCCTTGATCAGATGCGTCGAGGAGCGCAGGCCGGTCGTGAGGGTGGGCCCGAAGATGGCCGTCGGGTTGACGACGACGAGCTCGGTGTCACCGCCGTCGCGGTCCATCAGATCCCATGCGGCACGCTCGGCGATCGCCTTGGAGCGCGGGTAGGGCGCCAGCCCCGGCGTGTCGGGATCGGTCCAGTCGTCTTCGGTGAACTCGGCGCCCGGCTTGGGCGTGTATCCGATCGCGGCGAAGGACGAGGTGAGCACGACGCGCCGGGCACCCGCGTCACGCGCGGCACGTAGTACCCGCAGCGTGCCTTCGCGGGCAGGGACGATCAGTTCGTCGGGGTCCTCGGGCTGGGCGACCGGGATGGGCGAGGCGACGTGATGGACCTCTTCACAGCCGGTCACCGCGGCGGGCCAGCCGTCGTCGGCGGTCAGGTCCGCCGTGACGACCTCCAGTCCGGCGTCATCGGCACCGCCGCGGCGCACCGCCGCGCGCAGGTCGGCCTCACTCGCCGTCGAGCGCGCCGTGGCGCGCACCCGGCTTCCGCCCCGCAGCAGTGCGGCGATCAGCTGGGTCCCCACATAACCGGACCCGCCGGTGACCAGAACCGGGCTCATCGCAGCACTCCCAAGCGGTCGATGGCGTCCACCAGGCGCCGCGTCACCTCGGCCTCCGCGGTCCCGTCGCCACGGTCGCGGGCGTCCCACAGCGCCGCCTTCTCCCGCAGATAGCCGAGCCGCGCCTGCTGCGCGACGATCTCGGCCTCGATGCGCTTCGCGTGACGCAGCAGCAGGTTCCGCTGCTCGGCCGCCGCCGCCTGTCCGCGCCCACGGTTGGCCAGGTAGGTACGCATGTCCTCGATGCCCACGCCGACGGCGCGCAGACAGGCCAGCGCCTCGAGCACGTCCAGGTCCTCGGTGCGGTAACGGCGATGCCCGCTCTTCTCGTCGCGGTCGACCGGGCCGACCAGCCCGACATCTTCGTAGTAGCGCAGCGTCGGCTCGCTCAGCCCGCTGCGCCGGGACACGTCCTGAATGGTGAAGGTCGCCATGCGGGCAGCAGAACACACCTCAAGCGCTTGAGGTCAAGCGCAGGGTGACCAGCGGCGGGACGTGACGGACCGGGCCGGCGGGGTCGCCGGACGGTCCGGCGGCGACCGGGCGGGCGGCCTGGGGCCGAGCCCGCCCGGTCTCCGCGAAAGGCCGCCGGGGGATCAGCCGCCGCTCGCGATGGTGATGTCCTGTCGGAGCAGCGTCGCGTACGCCGGCGTGATGCCCTTGCCGGACCGCTCGCCGACCCGTTCGCGCATGGCGGCGAGCTCGCCCTTGACGTCCGACACGGACGCGCCGCCCCCGACCTCCTTCATGATCTTGTTGGCCTGGCCGACCAGCTGGACCGCGAGTCCGTCGTCCGAGATGGCGTGCGTCTGTGCGCCCTCGAGGATGATGCCGGGGAGGTCGTCCGTGGTGACGGGAAGGGACGACAGCGGCACCTTGGTGATGGCGACGTCCTCCTTGTTGACCGAGTAGATGACCCACAGGTCCGTGTCGGTGGCGATCGCGGACGGGTACTCGAACCCGAGGTTCTTGTGTCCGCCCGCGTAGCGGAGCGGCGGCGCGGTGTGGCGGATCACGCCGACCCGGTCGAAGTGCACGCCGTCGCTCGCGAGGGAGATCGAGATGGGGTCGCGCTGCGTGGGCGGCTGTTCGTTGCCGACGACGTACACCTGACCGTCCGGCAACTGGCCGACGAACGACTTGCTCCGCGCGTCGGGCAGGCTGGTGCGGATGGGCGGGTCCCAGGTCCTGCCGCGGTCGTGGCTCGCCTGGGCGTAGAGCCGGCCGGTGTTGTTGCCGCGCCAGAGCCGAACATACGTGCCGTCGGTCTGCACATAGGCGTGCGTCACGTGGCCGAGCGTCTGGCCGTCGGCGGCGGGAGCGTCCTCGGTCCACCCGCTCTTGTAGTCCCACGGCGGGGTGTTGCGAGGGTCGGCGAGGTACGCGGTGATCTGCCGCGCGATCGCGCCGTACCTCGGGTCCGAGGCGTTCGGGTAGCTCGGGAAGCCGGGTTTGGGCTGCGGAGAGGTCGTCTCCAGCCAGAAGATCGGCCCGAGCGTGCCGTCCGGCGCGACCCGCCGCGCGACGCGGCCCCACCCCTTCTTGGTCCGGTCGTCGCCGGACTGGACCCAGTCCCAGACGTCGGCGACGGCGTAGACGTTCCCGCCGATCGTCGCGTACCCGTCGGCGGTCACGACGCGGCCGGGGACGCGCCCGTCGGAGCCGGGTTCGTCGGGTGGGTTCTTGTCCTGGGGCGGGAAGTAGACCGTCCAGGCGGCCCAGCCGCCGCCGGTCGAGACGGTGCCGAGCACCCGCTGGCCGGGGTTGTCCTCGTTCACCGCGCCGTTGGACCACGAGGCGAAGAGGGTGCCGTTCTGGAAGGTCACCATCGGGTGGTGGCTGTAGGTCCCCGTGGAGGGGGTGGCGTGGTACAGCTCGGTCGTCGACAGGTCGCCGAGCACCGGGTATCCCCGGGTGGGCTGGTCGTTCTGGGGGTAGGGGGCGGTCCAGTCGACGAGCGGGCGGGCCGCCGTCGGCACCTCCGCCACGACGCGCGGTGGCGCCTTGTCGGGCGCGACGGTCGCCGCCAACACCGGTAGCGGCACGGCGATGATGGCCGCCGTGATCCACGCGGTCCTGCGTACCAGTTGCATGCGAGTTCCCTTCCGCTGACGCGACGGCGGGCGCTCCCGCCCACCACGGGTACGACCCGGTCCAACGGAAAACCTTTTCCCACGCCGCCCCGGTCCACGTTGTGCTCTCGCGGACAGCCAGCCGGGATCGCGCGAGCTCATGACCTGTGAGGGGGCGGTGGAACGGCGCGGCGACCGGGCCGGCGGTCCGCCGTGCCGCGTGTCCCGGAGACACCGGGCGTCACGCAACGCCGGAGAGCGGCGTCCGGCCGCCTCTCGGCTGCGGTCATAGTGCGACGGACCGGGAGGGTTGTCAACAAGATCCTTGATGCGTTTCGTCGGCGGTATGTCCGATCTCGGCCGCGTGCTTGACCGGAGTCGGCCGCGGTGCGAGCCTCGGCAGCGTAGGAAAACCTTTTCCCGCAAGCCGACCGTCAGGGCGTGGGGCCGTGCCGCGCCCTCTGATCCAGGACACCGCGTCAACCTCCCCCTTCTGCCAGCCACGTGAGCCCAGCGATTCTTGAGGAGTCTCTCGTGTTCGATCGCCGACAGTTCCTGTCAGCCGCGGGTGGCGCGACGGTGGCCGCGGGCGCCCCGCTGCTGCCGCGCCAGGCCCAGGCCGCTCCCCGAGGATCCGGCGGCAACGGCGCCCCCATCGATCGCCATGCGCTGGTGTCGCGGCACAACGTGGTGCGCACGTCGGCGGACCAGGAATGGCCGCTCCAGGTGGGCAACGGGTCGTTCGCGTTCAACGCCGACATCACCGGGCTGCAGACGTTCACGCCGTTCAACACGCTGGCGAACTGGGCCTGGTACACCGCTCCGCCGCCCCCGGGACAGAAACCGTCCGACTTCCAGGGGGAGGTCTGGGACACCCACGGCCGGCCGGTACGGTACTGGATCCCCAATGACACCCAGACCGCGCTGTCGGACTGGATGCGGATGTATCCGCAGCTCATCAGCCTCGCGCGCACCGGGCTGCGGCTGGTCACCCGCGACGGCTGGGACGCCACGAGCAAGGACCTCACCGACTGCCATCAGGAGCTCGACCTGTGGACCGGCACGCTCGACAGCCGCTTCCAGGTCGACGGCGAACCGGTGCGGGTGCGCACCTGCTGCCACCCCGACTTCGACGCCGTCGCCGTCACGGTCGAGTCGCCGCTCGTCGACGCGGGCCGGTTGTCGGTCCTCGTGGACTTTCCCTTCGTCGACACGCTGGCCAAGAGAGCGGTCTACGTGGGCGACTGGGACCACCCCGACGCGCACAGGACCAGCCTGGCCCGCCGGTCGGGGCGGCGGGCCGACATCACCCACACCCTCAGCGGCCTCCACGACCTGACCTACCACACGGGGGTGCGCTGGTCGGCCGGCGCCGAGCTGAACGCGCCGGCGAGTGGCCCGCTCACCATCACCTCGGCTCGCTACGGCGCCGGGAGCACCTGGGTGGACGTGACCGCCCGGCTGCGCGACAAGGTCGCGGGCGATTCCGTGTTCGCCACCGTCGACGCCGATCTGGTCGGCACCGAGACGGGCGCCGGCGACGTCCTCGAGGTCGTCTACCGTCTCGGCGACGACGTGCGCCGCGAGCGGGTCGCCACCGGCGCCGAGCTGCGCATCGGCCGGCGCGCGGAGGAGCACCGCTACACGCTCACCGGCGGCGAGCACGGCCGCCTCGAGTTCGTCGTCCTGTTCTCCCCGGACACCGCACGGTCGCTTCCGCAGCCGGACTCGGTGTTCGCGGCCGGCGCCCGCCACTGGCCGCGGCACTGGAAGTCCGGCGGCGCGGTCGACCTGTCCGGCAGCACCGATTCGCGCTGGTTCGAACTCGAACGCCGCATCGTGCTCTCGCAGTACCTCGAAGCGGTGAACGACGCCGGATCGTTCCCGACCCAGGAGAGCGGCCTGGTCCTGCGCACCTGGTGGGGCAAGGCGCAGATGGAGATGTACTGGTGGCACGCGGCGCACTGGGCGCTGTGGAACCGCTGGGACATCCTCGACCGATCCGTCACCATCTACCAGCGGCTGCTCGCCTCGTCGCGGAAACGGGCCGCGGCGCAGGGCTACAAGGGTGCCAAATGGCCCAAGATGATCGGCCCCGACCTGCGCCAGTCGCCGGGTGAGACCAACGTGCTGCTCATCTGGCAGCAGCCGCACCCGATGTTCCTGGCCGAACTCGACTACCGCGCCCATCCCACCCGGCAGACGCTGGAGAAATGGCGGGAGGTGCTCTTCGCCACCGCCGACTTCCTCGCGTCCTACGCCTTCTGGGACGAACCCACGAAGCGCTACATCCTCGGCCCCCCGCTGCAGGTGATGTCCGAGAACGCCGACTCCAAGACCGCCATGAACCCGACGTTCGAGCTGTCGTACTGGCGGATGGGACTGCGCATCGCCCAGACGTGGCGCGAGCGCCTCGGCCTGGACCGCGACTCCGACTGGGACAAGGTCCTGCACGGCCTCGCCGAACTGCCCGTGGAGGACGGTGTGTACGTCCTCTACGAGGGCGTGCCCGACATGTGGACGAAGTACAACTTCGACCATCCCGGGCCGGCGGTCGTGTACGGCTGGCTGCCCGGCGACGGCGTCGACATGGACACCTTCCTTCGCACCGCGCACAAGGTCTTCGCCGAATGGCAGGTCGACCGGTGGAGCTGGGACTTCCCGATGATCGCGATGACCGCCGCCCGCATCGGCGAGCCCGAGCAGGCGCTGCACTGGCTGCTCTATCCGGGCGGGGCCGACAACATCGACGACGCCGGGTACGGCGACACGCACGGCTACCCGTACCTCCCGGACAACGGCGGCCTGCTCTACGCGATCGCGTTCATGTGCGCCGGCTGGGACGGCGCCCCCGACCGGCACGCTCCCGGGTTCCCCGGCGACGGCACCTGGACCGTCCGCTGGGAGAACCTCAGCCCCGCACTGTAGGCGCCATTCACGGAGGCCGACATGACATGGTCACGACGTAACTTCCTCGCCACGAGCGTCGCGGCGACCGCCGGCGGCGCGGCGCTGGGCGGGATCGGCCCCGCGTCGCCGGCCCGGGCGGCGACGGCCGCCGGCACACCACCGGGAACCGGCGGGGCACCGGGGTGGCGGCGCGCCGCGGAGATCACCAGGCGCGTCCGGCCGCCGCGGTTTCCCGCCCGCCGGTTCGCCGTCACCGACTTCGGCGCGGCCGGCGACGGCACGACCGACTGCACCGAGGCGTTCCGCCGGGCGATCGGCGCCTGCCACGCCGCCGGCGGCGGTCACGTCGACGTCCCGGCGGGGACGTTCCTCACCGGCGCGATCCACCTGCTCAGCGGTGTCGACCTGCACGTCGGCGACGGAGCGACGATCCTGTTCAGCACCGACCCGGCCGCCTACCTGCCGGCCGTCTACACCCGCTTCTCCTCCATCGAGTGCTACAACTACTCGCCCTTCATCTACGCGTACGACCAGGAGAACATCGCGGTCACGGGCTCGGGAACGCTCGACGGGCAGGGCGGCACGGAGCACTGGTGGCCGTGGGTGGGCAACGCGGCGTACGGCTGGAAGCCGGGCGACCCCGAGGAGAGCGCCGACTGGGCGGCGCTGCAGGACATGGCCGACCGGGGCGTGCCCGTGGAGCAACGGGTGTTCGGCGCCGGGCACTACCTGCGGCCGAACTTCCTGCAGTTCTACCGCTGCCGCTCCGTGCTGGTCGAGGGCGTCACGCTGCACCGGTCGCCGATGTGGCAGATCCACCCGGTGCTCTCGGAGAACGTCACCGTGCGCGACGTCCACGTCGACAGCAGGGGGCCCAACAACGACGGCTGCGACCCGGAGTCGTGCTCCGGGGTGGTGATCCAGCGGTGCGTGTTCGACGCGGGCGACGACTCCATCGCCATCAAGGCCGGCCGTGGCGCCGACGGACGGCGGGTGAACGTGCCCTGTGAGGACGTCCTCATCGAGGACTGCGACATGCGGATCCGCTACGGCGCGGTGGCGATCGGCAGCGACACGACCGGCGGCATCCGCAACGTGTTCGTGCGCCGCTGCACCATGGGCAGCCCGAACCTGTACTTCGGCCTGTACATCAAGACCAACTCGGTGCGCGGCGGCTTCGTCGAGAACGTCTACCTGCGCGACATCCACATCAGCTCGCTGCTGAAGGAGACCATCTCGATCGACCTGTACCACGGCGAGGGGGACACCGGCTCCTACCCGCCGCTCGTGCGGAACATCGACATCCGCAACCTGTACTGCGACACGAGCCGCGCCCCCTTGTTCATCCGGGGCTACCCGGACGACCCGTTGCACGACATCAGCCTCGTGAACTGCACGTTTACGAATGTTCAGCGCGACAGCACCATCGCGAACATCGACGGCCTGAGCTTCGACCGGGTGACCGTCGGCGGTCAGCCGGTGACCACGCCGCCGGTCATCGGAAACACCTGAGGAGCCCCCGCATGATCGAGAGACGAGACTTCCTGCGCTACACGGCGCTGGCGGCCGGAACGGCGCTGGGCACGGCCGCCATGGCGAGCTCGCCCGCGGGGGCCCTGGGCTCCGTCGCCGACCACACTCCGCCGAACGCCCGCCCGCGCATCATCTGGAACACCGACATCGGTGGCAGCGATCCGGACGACTGGCAGTCCCTCGTCCATCTCCTGGTGTACGCGGACCGCTTCGACATCGAGGGGCTCGTCCACTCGCCGCCCGGAACGAACAGCGCTCAGCCGATCCTCGACGTCATCGACGTGTACGAGCGTGACTACCCGAACCTGCGGACGTACTCACCTCGTTACCCGAAGCCCGACCGGCTGCGGGCGATCACCAAGCAGGGAGCGGCCGGGTACGGCTGGCAGCGGCCCGCGGGGTTCGACCGCCCGACCGAAGGGTCCCAATGGATCGTCGAACGCGCTCGTCGCCATGACCGGCGCCCGCTGTATCTCCTGATGGCAGGGGGAATCGACGACCTGGCGCAGGCGCTGCACGACGCTCCCGACATCCTGCCGAAGCTCCGCGTCTACTGGATCGGCGGGCCGAACAAGATGTGGAGCGTGGAGGCCTACGACTACATCGAGACCCACCATCCGAAGCTCTGGATGATCGAGTCGAACTCCACGTATCGCGGCTGGTTCACCGGCGGCGATCAGACCGGCGAGTGGGGGAACACCGCGTTCGTGACGACGCACGTCGCCGGCAAGGGAGCGCTCGGCGACTTCTTCGCGGGGGAGCGCGGCGGTGAGCTGAAGATGGGCGACAGCCCGGCCATCGGCTGGTTCCTGAACGGCGTTCAGAACCCGTCGAAGCCCGGCTGGGGCGGCAGGTACGCGCGCCTCTGGGACGACCGCAGGACCGTCTTCGACCGCCTGACCACCTCGGCGGACACGGTCGAGACCTACGGCGTCACCGAGATCGCCCTGCCGATCCCCGACGGCTTCGCCTCCGGCGACACCGCGCAGCTGCTGACGGATGGCCGGGTCCCCTCGCTCGCCGTGAACGACGGCAAGGCGCTGCGGTTCCGTTTCTCCCCGAAGACGCCGCAGGTCTGGTCGTACGTGATCCAGAGCGACTTCGCCGGGCTCGACGGCCTCTCCGGCCGGTTCACCGCCGTGGCGCCGCCGATCGAACGCGCGAGCAGGCCGTCCGCCACCCATCCGAACTGGTGGTGTGACGACCAGGATCCCGCGGTCGCCGTAGGGATCTATCCCGGCGCGAAGAGCGTGAGCCAGTGGCGTCTGGAGTACCTGCGCGACTTCGCCGACCGGATGCTCCGCTGCGCCGCACCGGCCCGGCCGCCGAGAGTGCGATCCGGCGCATGACGCGGCAATTCTGGACGACCAGAGGAAGGGACATGATGGGTGAGCAGAGTCGCAGGCGGGCCCTGCAGACGGGCCTGGGGGCGGTGGCCGGCTCGGTGGTCCTGGGCCGGCTCGCCGGCACGGCCGGCGCGGCGGAACCGATCCGGGCAGGCGCCGCGGCCGTTCCGGCGGACCGGTCGCGGCCCGATCTTCCGTGGGTCGCCGACCTCGGCGACGGCCGTTACCAGAATCCGGTGCTGAACGCGGACTGGTCCGACCCGGACGCGGTACGCGTCGGCTCGTACTTCTATCTCACCGCGTCGACGTTCAACCGGACCCCGGGGCTGCCGATCCTGCGGTCGCGGGACCTGGTGAACTGGACGATCATCGGGCACGCGCTGACCGAGCTGGAGCCGCGCGACCACTTCAGCGTGCCGCAGCACGGGAACGGCGTGTGGGCGCCGGCGATCCGGCATCACGACGGCAGGTTCTGGATCGTCTATCCGGATCCGGACTACGGCATCTTCGTCACCACCGCCGTCGACCCGGCGGGCCCGTGGACCAAGCCGTACGCGCTGAAGCCGGGACTCGGCCTGATCGACCCGTGCCCGCTGTGGGACTCGGACGGCAGCGCCTACCTGATCCACGCCTGGGCCAAGAGCCGGTCGGGGATCAACAACCGGCTGACGTTGCACCGGATGAGCCCGGACGGGAAAGAGCTGCTGGACGACGGCCAGGTCGTGGTGAACGGGGACGAGATCCCGGGCTACACCACGTTGGAGGGCCCCAAGCTGTACAAGCGCGACGGCTGGTACTGGATCTTCGCGCCGGCGGGCGGGGTGAAGCCCGGATGGCAGTCGGCGTTCCGGTCGCGCGACATCTTCGGCCCGTACGAGAACCGCATCGTGCTCGCCCAGGGCGACACGCCGATCAACGGGCCGCACCAGGGGGCCTGGGTCACCACGCCCCGGGGCGAGGACTGGTTCCTGCACTTCCAGGACCGCGGGGCGTACGGCCGGGTGGTCCACCTGCAGCCGATGCGGTGGCGCGACGACGGCTGGCCGGTGATGGGCGACGACGACGGCAGCGGGCGCGGCACGCCGGTGCTGGTCCACCGCAAGCCGGCGGTGGGACGGCCGTCGAAGATCTGCGCCCCCGCCGGCAGCGACGAGTTCACGGGCCACCGGCTCGGCGAGCAGTGGTTCTGGCAGGCGAACTCCGACCCGTCCTGGGGTTCACCGCACGGCGGCCGGCTCCGCCTGGCCTGCCCGCCCAGCGCCGACACCGCGGACCTGCGGCTGCTGCCGAACGTGCTGGGTCAGCGTTTCCCGGCCGAGTCGTTCGTGGCGACCACGTCGCTCTCCCTCCGCGCGACGAGAGAGGACGTGCGGGCCGGGCTGGTGGTACTCGGAGACGCCTACGCGTGGATCGGGTTGCGACGCGTCGGCTCGCAGCTCGTCCTGCAGTACCGGACCGCGGCCAAGGGCCAGGGTGAGGTGGACGCCGCCGCCTCGATCCCGCTACCGCGCGGCCGCGACTCCGTGGTGCTCCGGGTCGAGGTCGGACCGGGCGCCGTGTGCCGGTTCTCGGCCGACCCGGACGGACGCGGCCTGCGGCCGGTCGGCGGGACGTTCACCGCGGCCCCGAGCACCTGGGTGGGAGCCACGCTCGGCCTGTTCGCCACCGCCCCCTCCGGCCCGGACCAGGGCGACACCGCCGAGGTCGACTGGTTCCGTGCCGGCCCGGCCTGAGAAGCCGGACGCGACCCTGCGGGGCCCTAGTGGTCCCGCAGGGAGCGTTCGAGGCGTGCGCCCGCGGCCCGCATGTGGGCCCGCATGGCCTCGGCCGCGGCCTCGGGCACGCGTTCGCGGACGGCGGTCAGGATGGCGGCGTGCTCGGCGATCGTGGTGTCGGTGCTGCCCACCTCGTGGATCGCCCGGCGGATCCACACCCGCAGCAGCGACCGGATGCTGCCCAGGATGTCGTTGAGCACGGAGTTGCCCGCCGCGTTGGCCAGCGTCAGGTGGAAGGCGACGTCGGCCTCGACGAACGCGGCGCTGTCCGGGGCGGCGCGCATCTCCTCCAGGTGCTCGGCGAGTTCGGCGACGGCCTGGTCGTCGGCGCGCTCGGCGGCCAGCCCGGCGATGATCGTCTCGATGTGCCGGCGGGCCTCGATGAGGTCGAGCACCTGCGGCTGGCCGAGCATCAGACCCCACTCGATCGCGCTGGGCAGCAGGCTCGAGGTGTTCTGCTTGAGGTACGTGCCGTCGCCCTGGCGTACCTCGATGATGCCCAGCACGTCCAGCGCCTTGAGCGCCTCGCGGATCGTGGATCGCCCGACGGCGAGGCTCTCGGCCAGCTGCCGTTCGGAGGGCAGCCGGGTGCCGGGGGAGAGCTGCCCCGACAGCAGCTGCGACAGCAGTTGCCGTGCGATGTCGACGACCGCGCTCTCCCGCTGCGGGGCGGACAGCAGGATCTGCGGTGTCTCCGCGCGGGGAGTCGGCTCTCGCGGAGATTTGGGCCGTGCCTCGCCCGTCGAGGCGTTGGAGGGTTCCACCACACCAGGTCCCTTCTCAGATCAGCCCGAAGACGTGCGCGATGTCGACCAGGGTCCGTTCGCCGCCGACGTTGCCGGGCACGACGGCGTACGGGATGGGGCCGCCCGCCGAAGCGGGGACCTCCCACACGGCGATTCCGGGCAGCAGGGGACCCACCACCCGGGCCGTCCGTGCGCCCAGCCCGCGGCGCGCCACCTCGGCGGAGGTGATGCCGCCCTTGGCGATGACGGCCGCCAGCAGCCGCGCGTTCGGGGTGACGGCCCCGCACAACGCCCGCATGACCTGGGCCCCGTGCCGGAGGGCGCCGTGCTCCGCCCGCCGCGTCCGCTCACTGGCCACGATGGCCACGCCGCCACGAGCGAGTTCGGCGCCCAGCGCCGCGGCCAGGCGCGCCCCCTCCCGGTCCGGGTCGGACAGGGCGGCGGTCGTCGATACGGTGTGCACTGGTGTCTTCAGGTCGCGGGAGAGCGCGGCGAGTTGCCGACTGCTCGCGTCGGTGTGCGAGCCGCAGACGACAAGGGTACCGCCGGTGCGACCCCGCGCGGGGGGTGAAACCGGCCGGGCGGAGTGCCGGCCCGCCCGCATGGCGGCCAGCGGGGCGGCGCACCGCAGCGTCACCGCGCGACCGGCCGCCCGCGCCCGGTCCAGCCCCGCGGAGATGACGGCGAGATCGTCGTCGGTCTCGGCGTCCGGCACCACGACCGTGCCGGCCGGGGCCGCGCACAGCGCCCGCGCCACCGCGTCCGGCCCGTCGGCGCGCAGCGCCGCCAGGCCGACCGGACGCGCGTCGCGGCCGCCGATCTCGCGGACCCAGCCGGGCAGGGTACGGGCCCGGTAGCCGAAGACCGGATCGGCCGCGAACTCCGTGTCGGCGGCCACCTGCCGGCGCCCGTCCACGGTGACGTAGTGCACGCCGTCGACCGTGGTCCGCCCGCCCGCGGGGAACGCCGGGACGAACAGCAGCACGTCCCCGCCGAACACGTCCGACTCGGCGAAGACGTGCCCGCGCAGCGTGGAGTCGCCGCGCAGGACGTACTCCGCCCGCACCCCGGCGGCGTCGACCCGGGCGCGAACGCGCCGCAACAGGGCCACGGCCTCGTCCTCCTCCATCGCCCGGGTGTTGGTGAGCACGTACACCGCGTCGTCGGTGCCGGGCACCCGGGTGGGATCGGCCTCCGGATCAAGGAGCACCGGGACGCCCCGGGCCGACTGGGTGCCGGTCGGGTCGTCGTCCAGCACGATGGTGATCGGACGGGTCATCGGACGGGCTTCCTTTCGGTGAGTTCGACGCGGACTCCGTTCGGCTCGTGCAGCAGGAAGCAGGCCCGCCGCCCCCGGCCGCCGGCGAAGATCCTCGCGCCCTCCTCGCCGGGCAGCGCGTCCAGCACCGGCTCGATCCGCTTCACGTTGAAGCACAGGTGGTGCAGTCCCTCGCCGCGGGTGCGCAGGAAGTCGGCGACCGGGCCGGGCCGCAACGGCTGGACGAGCTGGATCAGCACGTTGCCGCCGTCCAGGTAGGTGAGCCGGACACCGGGCTCGTCGGCCTCCTCATCACCGACGACCTTCAGCCCGAGCCGGGACACGTAGAACGGCAGCGCCGCGTCCGCGTCGTGCACCGCGACCGCCACGTGGTCGACGAAGTCCACCCGCGGCGGGCGGCCGGGAATGTCAGCCAAGTCCCCGTACCTCGCTCAGGCCGGACCGCAGCGCCGCCTGGTAGATCCACAGGTCGCCGCCGTACGCCAGGATCCGGAAGCCGCGCTTGATCAGCATCTCCGCCTCCTGCGGGCCGCCGGCCATGAACCCGGCGTGCTTGCCCGCCGCCCGCGCCGCCGCCGCGACCCGGTCCAGCGCGGCCAGGTAGTCGGGGTGGTCGAACCGCCCGGGGATGCCCATGCTGTTGGTCAGGTCGAAGTGGCCGACCCACAGCACGTCCACCCCGTCGACGGCGGCGATCTCCTCGACCGCGGCCAGCCCCGCCACCGTCTCGATCTGCGTGATGACCAGGTGCTCGTCGTTGACTCGCCGCATGTAGGCGACGTTGTCCGTGGCCGCGTAGTCGTCGTGGGCGACGCCGAACGCGGCGCCGCGCACCCCGTCCGGGGGGTACTTGGCCCAGCGCACGATGTCGCGGGCCTCCTCGGCCGACTCCACCATCGGCACCATGACGCCGCGTGCCCCGGTGTCCAGCGCGCGGGAGATGGTCGTACGGGCGGCGTGCGGTACCCGGATGAGAGGGGCGGCGTCCCGCGTGGTGGCGACCAGCCTGCCGAGCGTCTCCCAGCCCCAGCCGGTGTGCTCGGCGTCGTAGATGACGAACTGCGCCCCGGCCCCGGCGGCCAGCCGGCCGATGCCCAGGGTGGCGAACTCGAAGACGAAGGTGCCCAGGACGAGGTCTCCGTCGCGGAGCCCCTGCTTCAGGGTCGTGGTCAACGAACGGCCTTCCGTGAGTGGCGGATGCGTGCCCGCAGCCGGGGATGGTCCAGTGCCTGCGGGTTGACCGGGTGTGCCGGCTCCCGGCCGGCGGCCAGGTCGAGTACTGCGGCGATGGCGCCCTCGCCGTTGCCCAGGGCCAGCTCGTCGGTCCACGCGATGGCGTGCGGGGCGAGCAGCACGTTCGGCAGCGACAGCAGGGGATCGTCGGGGCGCGGCGGTTCGGCTTCGAGGACGTCGAGGGCGGCGCCCGCGATGCGCCTTTCGGCCAGGATCTCGGTCAGCGCGCTCTGCTCGACGATGGGCCCGCGCGCCACATTGACCAAGAACGCGGTGGGCTTCATCAGGGCGAGCCGGCCGGCGTCGAGGAGGTGATGCGTCCGCGGGGTGAGTGCGCAGGTGACGACCGCGAAGTCGGCGCGGGCCAGCAGTTCCTCCAGCTCGACGAGTTCGACGCCCCGCGCGGCGGCGGCCTGCGGATCGGCGTACGGGTCGGCGGCCAGCTGCGTCATGCCGAGCGGCTCGCACAGCCGCGACACCTCGCGTCCGATGTTGCCCCACCCGATCAGGCCGAGGGTGCGCCCGGACGGGGAGACGCCCATGTGGTCGAGTTTGTCGTTCCACCGGCCGGTACGGACCAGCCGGTCCTTGTCGAGCACCCGGTGGGACAGCGCGAGCAGCAGGGTGAGCGCGGACACCGCGACCGGCCTGCGGACACCGTCGGGCGTGATGGTCACCAGCACCCCCGCCTCGGTGCAGGCCGCGAC
The DNA here is from genome assembly GCF_030269445.1 of Actinoallomurus iriomotensis. GTDB lineage: Bacteria > Actinomycetota > Actinomycetes > Streptosporangiales > Streptosporangiaceae > Actinoallomurus > Actinoallomurus iriomotensis. The sequence goes on along the minus strand of NZ_BSTJ01000004.1, from coordinate 44,630 downwards.
GTCCACGTTGTCGTAGCCGACGCCGAAGCGCGCCACCAGTGAGAGCCGGTCGGCGTCGGCGACGGTGGCCGCGGTCACCCGGGGGCCCAGCACGATGAGCGCGTCGTACTCGGCGACGTCGGCGGCGGCGAGCTCTCCGTTCTCGGCGGCGGGCAGGAAGTCCCAGACGACGCCGTCCTCGAGCGCCGCCTCGTCGAGCCGGCGCAGGCCGATGTCGCCCCAGCCGATGCGGCCGTCGTCGGTCAGGAAGTCGCGTGTCAGGCCGACGCGGAACGGCTCAGGCATCCGGAGTCCTCTCCTGGCGGGTACGGGTGGTCGGGGGACTGAAGGCGACGGACGGGCCGGGCAGGACGAGCGGGCCGTCGCGCGCAGGCCGTACGCCGTCCGCGAGCGGGGACTCCGCGAGCAGTTCCCAGTCGCGCCCGCCGGGGTCGAGGGCGCGTGGCTCGTCCGACGGGTTGGCGACGATGATCAGATGGCGGGCGTCCTTGCGGACGGCCAGGCCGGTCAGCCCGTCCGGCAGGTCCAGCCGGACGAGCCGCCCGCCCGCGTACGGGCGAAGCGCGGCGAGCACGTGCCACACCGGCGCCCCCACCACGCCGCGCGGGCCGGTCGTCTCGTACAGGGAGATCTCCGCCGCGCCCGCGAGACCCAGTGCCGCCAGCGCACCGACCGTCCAGGCCGCGCCGAACGGGCCGCGATGCCGGGGATCGGGCGGCGGGGGCGGCGCGTCCGGCGCCCACGGATCCCAGGCGGGCCGCAGGCTCACCGGGCCGACCAGCACCGGCCGTCCGCCCGCCAGCTCGCGGGCCTGCGCCACCACCCGGGGATGGACCCGCAGGGTCTCCCGGACGCTGGCGGTGTCGTCGGCGTGCGCGGTCGCCGTGATCGGGAAGCACACGAGGTCCAGCAGGTCGACGGGCAGCCCGTCCGCCCGGTTCAGCTCGGCGAAGTGCGCCCGGCTGCCGCCGCCGATCCGTAAGCCGGTGCCCGCGAACACCCGCCGCGCCGCCTCGGCGAGCTCGCGCGTCGTGGTCAGGCGGGGGCCGAACAGCAGGAGCGTGTCCATGGGCGTTCCGGCCAGCTCGGCGACCTGGCCGGGGGTCGCGCGCACCGCGCCGACCCGCAGCGGGACGCCGAGCCCCCGCGCGACCTCGCCCGCCTCGGCGACGTGTTCCCGCCAGCCGTCCAGATCCATCCGGACGTCCGCGTGGACGAAGGCGGGCCCGGCCTCGGCCAGAGCCCGCGACTCGGCGGGGACCGGGCCGCGGTGCTGCAACCCGATCGCCGGAAGCGGCGGCCCGTCCGCGCCGAGCCGCACTCCGGCGGGACCTCGCGCGGGCGTCCGGGCGGGGGCGGGCCGGCCGGTGACGCTCAGGCGCATCCGCTGGCGAACGCGCCGGCCGCGCCGCAGCCGGACGGGGAAGGGCAGCGACAGGGGAGTGCCGTAGGTCTTGTAGGAGGCGTCGGTCCAGTTGCGCTGGTCCTCGGTCTCGAAGACGTCGCCGTCCAGCTCGATCGACACCTCCAGCCCGCCGTCGTGGTATCGCATCGCGACGATGTCGCGCAGCGGCTGGTGGGGGCTGATCCGCTCGGGGAACCGGCCGGTGTGCTCGCCGTCGGGCCCCCGCACGAGCACGGGCGTCCCGGCCAGGCGCAGCGGGTGCAGCAGGCACAGCCCGACGCGGCTGCGCAGGAAGTCGCGTTCGGCCTGACCGTCCATCTCGAAGGTGAGCTCGCGGTCGGTGAGGCTGATCGTGCCGGTCCAGCGGAAGCCGACGTCGCCGTTGTCGTGCCGGACGTGGACCGTGACGCGGTCGCCGCCCTCGGATTCGACGCCGAGCACCTGCGCGGGCACGGTCCGCCAGTCACGGTCGCGGACGCCGACGTAGACCCGCCGCAGCACCGGCGTACCGGCGAACCGGACGCGGTCCAGCGCCGCGCCGAGCAGATCGGCCCGCAGCGGCCCGTGCCCGAGCGGCCGGGGCGTGGGCTCCGTGGAGGCGGCTGCGGTCATGGCGGTCATCTTCCGGTCCGGGTCCGGTCGTGCGGTCCGGTGGCGGGTCGGGTGCGGTCGAGCGTCGCGTCGCGCGGGTCGGCGCGCGTGCGCCGGGGCGTGGGCTCTGGAGAGGCGGCTGCGGTCATGGCGGTCATCTTCCGGTCCGGGTCCGGTCGTGCGGTCCGGTGGCGGGTCGGGTGCGGTCGAGCGTCGCGTCGCGCGGGTCGGCGCGCGTCGGCCGGGGCGTGGGCTCCGGGGAGGCGGCTGCGGTCATGGCGGTCACCTTCTGATCACCCGGTCGACCGGCGGACGAGCTCGACGAGGTCCCGGCCGCTCTCGCCGATCTCATCGAGCGCCGCGACCTGCTCCGGGGCGAGGGTGAGTCCGGCGGCCGCCACGCTCGCGTCCAGCTCGGCGGGGGTCTCGGGGCCGACGATGGCGCTGGCCACACCGGGGCGGGCCAGCAGCCAGGCCAGCGCCAGCCGTTCGGGCGGCTGCCCCCACTCCCCGGCCAGCGAGGACAGCCGTCCGGCCGCCTCCCGCTGCCGGGCCGAGTAGCCCTGTCCGCCCCACCGCCGCTCGCCGGCGTACTCGCGGGAGGCCGCGTCCTCTCCGGCCAGCAGGCCGCCGCTCAACGGGCTGAAGGCCACGAGGGACAGCCCGAACCGCCGGGCGGCGGGCACCACCTCCCGCTCCACCGCGCGGTCCACGAGGTTGTAGCGGACCTGGGCGCACACCGGCGGGTCGAGCCCCAGGTCGCTGCCGATCCACAGGGCGTGGGTCAGCTGCCAGGCCGGGTAGGTGGACAGCGCCGCGTACCGCACCTTGCCCTGCCGCACCATGTCGTCGAACGCCCGCAGCGTCTGCGCCAGCGGCGTGTCCGGGTCGGGGTGGTGGGCGTAGTAGACGTCGACGTGGTCGGTGCGCAGCCGGCGCAGGCTGGCCTCGAGCTGGCGGAACAGGTGCCGCCGGGACAGCCCCCGGTCGCCCACACCCGGTCCGACCGGCTCGCCCGCCTTGGTGGCCAGCACCACCTCGTCGCGCCGCCCGTGCAGCGCCCGGCCGACCAGTTCCTCGGCGGGCTCACGTGCCGCGGCCGGCGGCGTACCGGGACGGTCGAAGTGCGGGAGATGGCCGTAGGAGTTCGCGGTGTCGACGAAGTTGACCCCGCGGTCGAGGGCGGCGTGCACGAGACGCGTCGCGTCGTCGGCGGCGGGGGCCACTCCGAACGTCGCCGTGCCGAGGCAGATCCGCGACACCCGGATGCCCGAAGGCCCGAGGAGGGAGTACTCCATCGCCCGGCCGCCCTTCTGAATGCCTGGTTTGTTCCCGGACCGTAAACCGGCCTCGCAAATTGGTCAACCGGTTGACCAATCCGAAAAACGCGACTTACGATCACGGCCGGTACGTGACCTGGATCACCTGTCGTGCCCCTTATACGGCGGCCGGGTCCGTCCGAAAGGAGGTGGCCGATCCGTGCGGAGCCTCGTTCCCTACGGCCTGGCCTGCGAGTTCCTTGATGAGCCGACCACCGTCGATGAGCCGGCGCCACGCCTGTCGTGGCGGCTGCGCTCCTCTCGCGTCGCGGACCGGCAGAGCGCCTACCGGATCCGGGTGACCGCCGAACCCGCCACGGGCTCCGGCGGCACCGGGGTTTGGGACACCGGCCGCATCGAGTCCGACGCCACCTCGGCGGCCTACCACGGGGCGGCGCTGCGGCCGTGCACCCGCTACCGGTGGGACGTCGAGGTCTGGAACCGCGACGGCCGGCCCGACGGGCACGCGTCGTCCTGGTTCGAGACCGGGCTGCTGAGCCCGGACGGCTGGGCCGGCGCCGCCTGGATCACCCGGGACGAGAACACGCTGCCGCTGTTCGAGCCGCCCCGCGACGACCACCGCACCCTCAACACCCGTCACCTGGCGCCCTGCCTGCGGCTGCGCAGGGCCTTCGCGCTGCCCCGGCGGCCCGCCCGAGCCCGGCTGTACGCCTCCGCGCAGGGCGTCTACCGGGCGAGCGTCAACGGCCGGCCCGTGTCGGACGCCGAGCTCGAACCCGGCTGGAGCGACTACCGCGACCGCGTCCAGTACCGGGCCTACGACGTCACCGCCCTGGTCGGCGAAGGCGCGAACGTCCTCGCGGCGCTCGTCGGAGACGGCTGGTGGAGCGGCTTCGTCGGCTTCGACCCGCGCCGCGCCGGCAAGATCTACGGAGACCGGCCCGCGTTCGTCGCCCGGCTGCTGGTGGAGTTCCCCGACGGGGAACGGATGTGGCTCGGTACGGACGAGACCTGGCGGGAGTCGCCCGGCCCGGTCCGCCACTCCGACCTGCTGATGGGCGAGTTCCACGACGCGCGGGAGCCGCACGGGGGCTGGGACAGGCCGGGCTTCGACGACTCCGGCTGGCCGCGGGCGATCGTCGCCGGCCGCGACACCACGAAGCTGCGCGCCGCCCGTGCCCAGCCCGTCCGGGTGACGAGCCGCCTCCCGGCGGTCGAGGTGTCGGCCCGGCCCGACGGCACGGTCATCGCCGACCTCGGCCAGAACATCGTCGGCCGGGTCCGGCTGACCGTACGCGGCGCCGAGCCCGGCCGCCACATCGTGCTCCGCCACGCCGAGACGCTCGACCCGGACGGCGGCCTCTACACCGCCAACCTGCGCCGCGCGGAGGCACGCGACGTGTACGTCTGCTCAGGCGAGCCGGTGGAGGTCTACGAACCCGTCTTCACCTGCCACGGCTTCCGGTACGTCGAGCTGTCCGGTTATCCGGGGGTGCCGGAACCGGGCGACGTGGTGGGCGCGGTGCTGCACAGCGACACTCCGTGGACGGGCGAGTTCTCCTGCGGCGACCCCGACGTGGAGCGGCTGCACGCCAACATCCGCTGGGGGCAGCGCGGCAACTTCGTCTCGGTGCCGACCGACTGCCCGCAGCGGGACGAGCGGCTCGGCTGGCTCGCCGACGCCCAGGTCTTCCTGCCCACCGCGGCCCGCGGCGCGGACGTCGCCGCGTTCTTCGCCGGCTGGATGGAGGACGTCCTGGCCGGCCAGGACGAGGACGGCGCGTTCGGCGACGTCGCGCCCAAGGTGTCGATCCTGCGTGAGGGCGCACCGGGCTGGGGTGACGCCGGGGTGATCGTGCCGTGGACGCTGTACCGGCTGTACGGCGACGAACGGATACTGGACCGCTCCTTCCCGGCGATGACGCGCTGGGTCGAACACATCTGGCGGCACAACCCCGACCTGGTCTGGCGCCATCGCACCGGACGGCACTACGGCGACTGGCTGCAGATCGGCGCCGAGACTCCCCGGGAGGTGCTGGCCACCGCCTACTTCGCCCGGTCCGCCGAGCTGGTGGGAAGGGCCGCGCGGGTGCTCGGCCGTCCCGGAGACGCGGCGCGGTACGAGGCGCTGGCGGCGGAGGTGCGGCGGGTCTTCGCCGACCGGTTCGTGGGCCCGGACGGCCGCGTCCACGGCGACACCCAGACCGGCTACCTGCTGGCCCTGGAGTTCGGGCTCGTCCCGCCGGAACTGGAGCAGGCCGCCGCCGGACACCTGGCGGCCGACGTGGAGAAGCACGACCATCACCTGACCACCGGGTTCATCGGCGTCTCCCTGCTGTGCCCGGTGCTGACCCGCGCCGGCCGCGCCGACCTCGCGTACGCCCTGCTCCACCAGGACACGTTCCCGAGCTGGCTGTTCTCGGTACGGCACGGCGCCACCACCGTCTGGGAGCGCTGGGACGGCTGGACCCCGGACGGCGGCTTCCAGTCCGCCAACATGAACTCCCTCAACCACTACAGCCTCGGGGCCGTCGGCGACTGGCTCTACGGGGGAGTGGCCGGCATCGGGCAGGCGCCCGACTCCGCCGGCTACCGCCACATCGTGGTGCGCCCGCGTCCCGGCGGCAGGCTGACCTGGGCCTCGGCCGCCCAGGAGACCGTACGCGGACGGATCGAGTCGGCCTGGTCGCTGACCGATGACCGCATCGCCCTCGACGTGCTGGTCCCGCCGGGCGAGCCCGCCACCGTCCACGTGCCGACCACCGACCCCGGCACCGTCCTCGTGGACGGCCGCCCCGCCGCCGAACGGGTGGAGGTCCTCGCCCGGCACGACGGCGAACTGGTCTGCGCCGTCCCGTCCGGCCGCCACCGTCTCACGGCCGCCTGGCACCCCACCCACCGGAGGATCCCATGAACATCGGCAGACGAACCGCCCCGGGTCCGAGCCGCCGCGACTTCATGCGGCTGAGCGGCGCGGCCGGCGCGGCGCTGGGGCTGAGCGCCTGCGGCTTCGGCCGCTCGGACGGCGGCGGCAGCGCGCTCAAGGTCTGGGACCAGTTCACCACGTCGCCGCAGAACGAGGCCGTCCGGAAGGTCTACGACCTCTACCGGCGGTCGTCCGGCGTCACCATCGACCGCACCACCCAGCCGGGCGACCAGATGACCACCGTGGGCAAGACCGCGCTGGCCTCCGGCACCGGTCCGGACGTCATCTACTACGAGGTGGGCAAGGGCAACGCCGGAGTGCTGGCCGAGGCCGGGCTGCTCCTCCCGCTGGACGACCTGGCCGCCGAGCACGGCTGGCTGAACAAGATCACGCCGTTCGCCCAGCGCGAGGCCCGGCTGGACGGCAAGCTCTACGGCCTGCCCAACGAGACCGAGACCACCGCCCTGTTCTACAACAAGACGCTGATCGACAAGTCCGGGCTGACCGTCCCGCGGACCTTCGACGAACTGCTGAGCTTCTGCGCCAAGGCCAAGGCCAAGAAGCTCATCCCGATCGCCTACGGCCAGGCCGACGTCTACCCGTGCTGGTGGGCCTTCTCCCTGATGACCAACAACATCGTGGGCGGCAGGGCCATGGGAGATCTGGTCTTCGACGGCAAGGGCAGCTGGAACACCCCGCAGATGAAGCAGGCCATCCAGCTGTTCTTCGTCGACCTGGTCAAGGCCGGCGCGTTCATCGACGGCCTCAACTCCCTGCACGGCCCCGACGCGCAGTCGATGTTCCTGTCCGGCAAGGCCCTGATGAACCTCAACGGCACCTGGGCCGTCGGCGCCGTCGAGAAGGGGCTGCCGGGCCAGGAGGTCGGCATCATGCCGATGCCGTCCATCGACGGCGGCGACCGCGTCTACCCGGCGGGCACCGGCTCGGCCTACTACATCTCGGCAAAGTCCAAGCGCGGCGAGGAGGCCGGCGCGTTCCTGGACTCCCTCTACCAGCCGGAGGCACTGCGCGTCTGGGTGGAGCAGGGCAAGATCTTCCCGCCCGTGCCGTTCGACTCCTCCGGCTGGTCGCTGTCGCCCCTGCAGAAGCAGGCGCTCGGCGCCGCGCAGAACGGCGGCGGCGACGCCACCCGCAACCTCGGCTACTCGGTCAACCACGGCAAGGCGTCGCCCGGCTTCCTCAACGCGATGACCAGCGGCTTCCAGGCGGTCGTCCAGGGTCGCAAGACTCCGGCGCGGCAGGCCGACGACCTGCAGAAGGCGTGGGAGAAGGGACGGTAGGTGATGGAGACGTTCCCCCCTCCGCGGAGGGAGGCGGCATGGCGACCACGATGATCCGGTCCAGGCCGCCGCTCGCCGGGCGCTCCACCGCGCCCGCCGCCCGACGCCGGCCCGGCGACCGGCGCGTGTCCGGCTACCTGTTCGTGCTGCCGGCGCTCGCCGTGTACGCCCTGTTCATCCTGTATCCGCTGGTCCAGTCGGTCTATCTGAGCCTCACCGACTGGGACGGCGCGAAGCCCCACAAGACCTTCATCGGCCTGGGCAACTTCGACCGGCTCGTGCACGACACCCTGTTCTGGCGGGCGCTGTGGCACAACCTGATCTGGGTGGTGCTCGGCACCGCGCTGGCGATGGCGGTCAGCCTGCTGCTGGCCATGCTGGTGTGGAGCCGGCCACGGGGGTTCACGGTGTTCCGCACCGTCTACTTCATGCCGCAGATCCTCCCGGCCATCATCGTCGGCATCGTGTGGAGCTGGATCTACAGCCCCGCCTTCGGCATCCTCGACCGCGGCCTGTCCGCGGTCGGCCTGGGGTCGTGGAGCCGCGGCTGGCTGGGCGACCCGGACTTCGCGCTCTACGCGGTGCTGGTCGCCTCGGTCTGGGCCACCATCGGGCTGGCCTTCGTCATCTTCACTGCCGCGCTGCACAACGTCGACCAGGACCTGCTGGACGCCGCCCGGGTGGACGGCGCCGGCGCCTGGCAGCGGTTCCGGCACGTCGTCGTGCCGCAGCTGTCCAGCGCGGTCACGCTGGTCACGGTGCTGCTGCTGGTGCACGGGTTCCAGGCGTTCGACCACGTCTGGATCATGACCAAGGGCGGCCCGGACAACAGCACCCAGCTGCTGGCCACCTACACGTACCAGAAGGCCTTCATGGAGAACGACGTCGGCTACGGCGCGGCGATCTCGCTGGTGCTCACCGTCCTGTCGCTGGTGGTGTCGCTGGCCGTCGTACGCCTGCGGGAGAGGGGCGACCGATGACCACGCGCACTTCCCGGTACGTGATCCTGGCGATGTTCCTGGTGCTCTTCCTGCTGCCGTTCGTGTGGATCTGGTCGTCGGCGCTGAAGTCCAACAGCGAGATCAACGCCGATCCGTTCGGGCTGCCCACCAGCCCGCAGTGGGGGAACCTGGCCGACGCCTGGACCACCGGGCGGTTCGGCAAGTACCTCGGCAACACCGTGCTGTACTGCGCGTTCGTGGTGCCCGGGGTGACCGTGCTGTCCTGCCTGGCGGGCTACGCGCTGGGCACCCGGCGGCTGCCCGGCGAGCGGTACCTGCTGGGGCTGTTCCTGCTGGGCATCATGATCCCGTTCCAGTCGATCATGGTGCCGCAGTATTACCTGGTGCGCGACCTCGACCTGCTCGGCAGCTATTGGGGCGTCATCGTGCCGAGCATCGCGCTGGGCCTGGCCTTCGGCACCTTCCTGATGCGCTCGTTCTTCCGCGAGCTGCCCGAGGAGATCGGCAACGCGGCCCGGCTGGACGGCGCGGGGGAGTGGCGGGTGTTCAGCCGGATCATGCTGCCGCTGGCCCGGCCGGGGCTGATCACCATGGTGGTGCTGCAGTTCATGTTCACCTGGAACATGTTCCTGATCCCGCTGCTGTACGGGCAGGACGAGAACCTGCGGCCGGTGTCCACCGGGATCATGTTCTTCATCGGCGAGTACAGCGTCGACCGCTCCATGATCGCCGCCGGGGTCACTCTGGCCAGCGTCCCGATCATCGTCGTCTACCTGGTGCTGCAACGGCACTTCATCCAGGGCATGACCTCGGGTGCCCTCAAATGACGCACTCGCACTGACGCACATCGACGAAAGGGGATCCACCATGCGGCTGGCCGGCAAGAAGGCGGTCGTCACCGGCGCGGGCGGTGCGCTCGGCCAGGTCATCAGCCGGGCGCTGGCCCGGGAGGGCTGCGACGTGGCCGGGGTCGACCTGGCGCAGGAGGGGCTGACCCGGTTCGGCAAGACGGTACGGGAGGTGGGACGCGAGGCCCTCGAACTGGAGGCCGACCTCACCGACTTCGACGACGTCCAGCGGGCGGCCGACCAGGTACGGGACGACTGGGGCGGCATCGACGTCCTGGTCAACAACGCCGGCGGCGGCATGGTGCGGCCGTTCGCCGAGATGACGCCGCAGGACTGGCGGCGGATGGTCGACACCAACCTGACCAGCGTGTTCAACATGACCCGTGCGGCGCTGCCGGCCATGCGGGGCCGGGACGGCGGCCGGATCGTCAGCATCGCCTCGATCGCCGCGCTGCGCGGAGGGAGACTCGTACGGAACGCCACCGGCTACGCGGCGGCCAAGGCAGGCGTGGTCGGGCTGACCAAGGCGCTGGCGATCGAGCTGGCCGAGGAGGGGATCACCGTGAACTGCGTCGCGCCGGGCGCGCAGCACACTCCGGGCCGCGACCGGGACACCCCCGAGGTCCGGGAGGCGCTGCTCGCCCAGATCCCCACGCGTACCCTCGGCCGTCCCGAGGACCTCGCCGAGACGATCGTCTTCCTGTGCCTGCCGTCGGCCGCGTACCTGACCGGCGTGATCCTGCCGCAGGACGGCGGCCACTCCATCTGAAAGCCCACCCGGGAAGGAACGACCACCACATGGACGGTTCTGGTTCGCAGCGGGGTCGGCACCGCTACGACGAGGTGTACGGAGAGGGCGCGGCGGACCGGCTGCTGGCCGCGCTCAGCGGCCCCGGCGCCGATCTCGGACGCTACGGCATCGACTTCAACTTCGGCGAGATCTACTCCCGGCCCGGCCTGGACCTGCGGCAGCGGCAGATCGCCTCGATCGCCGCGCTGGTCGGCATGGGCGACTGCGCGCCGCAGCTCAAAGGGCACATCAACGCGGGGCTCAACGTCGGCCTCACCCCGGAGGAGATCGTCGAGGTGATCATCCACTGCGTCCAGTACACCGGTTTCCCGCGCGCCATCAACGCGGTGAACGTGGCCAAGGGCGTCTTCGCGGACCGGGCCGTCGCGGCCGGTAACGGGAAGGACGGCTGAGGTGACGACGATCGTTCTCATCGGCACCCTGGACACCAAGGGCCGGGAGTACGCCTGGTTGCGCGACCGGTTGCGGGAGCACGGCTGCACGCCGTTCGTCGTGGACGCCGGCACCGGCGACCCGGACGGCATCGTCCCGGACGTGAGCAACGTCGCGGTGGCCCGGGCCGCCGACAGCGACCTGGCGGAGCTGCGCGCCGCCGGTGACCGGGGAGCCGCCGTCGCGACCATGTCCGAGGGCGCCGCCGCCGTGCTCGCCGGCCTGTACGCCGGGGGCCGGGTCGACGGCGTGCTGGCCGTCGGCGGCAGCGGCGGCTCGGCCATCGCCGCCCGCGCGATGCGGGAGCTGCCCATCGGCGTGCCGAAGCTGCTGGTGTCGACCATGGCCTCGGGCGAGGTCTCCCCCTATGTCGGGGCCAAGGACGTCACGCTGACCTACAGCGTCGTGGACATCGCCGGTGTCAACCGGGTGTCGCGGCGGATCCTCGGCAACGCGGCCGCGGCGGTCGCCGGGATGGCCACCGCGTCCATCCCGGCCGGCGCCGACGAGCGCCCGCTGGTCGCCGCGTCGATGTTCGGCGTCACCACGCCCGCCGTCGAGGCGGCGCGGGCCCGGCTGGAGGAACTCGGCTACGAGGTGCTGGTCTTCCACGCCACCGGTGCGGGCGGCCGGGCGCTGGAGGGGCTGGCCGAGAGCGGGATGCTGGCCGGGGTGCTCGACCTGACCACCACCGAACTCGCCGACGACCTGGTCGGCGGCGTGCTGTCGGCGGGGCCGGACCGGCTGACCGCCGCCGGCGCGCACGGCGTGCCGCAGGTGGCCGCGCCGGGTGCCCTCGACATGGTCAACTTCGGCCCCCGCGACACCGTCCCGGACCGCTTCGCGGACCGCGACCTGTACGTCCACAACCCGACGGTGACGCTCATGCGCACCACCGCCGAGGAGATGGCCGAGCTGGGCCGGCGGATCGCCGGCCGGCTCCGGGCGGCGCGCGGCCCGGTCGCGCTCTACCTGCCGCGCCGTGGAGTGTCCGCGCTGGACGCCGAGGGCGCCGCCTTCCACCGGCCCGAGGCCGACGGGGAGTGCTTCGCCGAGCTGGCCAAGGGCGTGGCCGGGTCGTCCGTGGAACTGGTCGACCTCGACCTGCACATCAACGACCCGGAGTTCGGCCGGGCCATGGCCGAACGGCTGGACCTAATGATCAAAGATGCGGGAGGGACCACGTGAACCGCAGCACCGCACTGGACCGCCTCCGCGGCACGGTCGCGGCAGGCACCCCGATCATCGGCGCCGGGGCCGGCACCGGGCTGTCGGCCAAGTGCGCCGAGGCCGGCGGCGCCGACCTGATCATCATCTACAACTCCGGCCGCTACCGGATGGCCGGCCGGGGCTCGCTCGCCGGGCTGATGCCGTACGGCGACGCGAACCAGATCGTCCTGGACATGGCGGGCGAGGTGCTGCCGGTGGTGCGCGACACCCCCGTCCTGGCCGGAGTGTGCGGCACCGACCCCTTCCGGCTGATGCCCCGGTTCCTGGACCGGCTCGCCGAGACGGGCTTCAGCGGCGTGCAGAACTTCCCCACGGTCGGCCTGATCGACGGGGTGTTCCGGCAGAACCTGGAAGAGACGGGAATGGGCTTCGAGCTGGAGGTCGACATGATCCGGCTCGCCGCCGAGCGGGACCTGCTGACCGCGCCGTACGTCTTCGACACCGCCCAGGCCGAGGCGATGGCCGCGGCCGGCGCCGACGTGCTGGTGCCGCACATGGGCCTGACCACCAAGGGCAGCATCGGCGCGAACACCGCGATCGGGCTGGACGAGGCGGTCGAACGCGTCCAGGCGATGCGCGACGCGGCGGTGGCCGTCCGCCCGGACGTCATCGTGCTGTGCCACGGCGGTCCCATCGCCGAGCCCGCCGACGCCGCGTACGTCCTGGAGCACACCACGGGCGTGGCCGGCTTCTTCGGAGCCTCATCGGTCGAACGGCTGCCGACCGAACAGGCCATCACCGCCCAGGTGTCCGCCTTCAAGTCACTGCAGATCTGAGAGGACCGCCATGCACGTCACTCCCGGCGACGTCGCCACCATGTCCTTCGACTGGGGATCGATCAAGTGGTTCGTCACCCCGTCCCGCGTGCCCGGGGCGGGCAGCACCCTCGGTGAGGTGATCATCAATCCGGGCCGCGGCCACGCCCGGCACAACCACCCCGGCGCCGAGGAGATCATCTACGTCATCTCCGGCGAGGCCACCCAGATGGTGGACGACGGTGAGCCGTTCACCATCCGGGAGGGCGACACCGTCCACATCCCCAAGGGCGCCTACCACTCCACCCAGAACGACACCTGGCGGCCGCTGCGCCTGATCGTCACCTACACGCCCGGCGGCGAGGAGAAGGCGCTGGAGAGCGCCCCGGACTTCTGCCTGCACGAGGCCGGTGCCGTCCCGGAATGGTCGCAGGCCGGCCGGTGACCCTGATCAGGACGGCGCACGGCGGCACCTGGAGCCGGGACCGCCCCGCGTGGTCCACCCTCACGGCGGCCGGCCCCTTCCGGGTGCCGGCCGCCGGTGGGCGGTTCGACCGCCACCACCACGACTGCGACGAGTACTGGCTCATCATCACCGGCCGGGCCACCGTCACCAGCGGCCCGCACACCCACCTCGTCGGACCGGGCGACCTGCTGTGCACCCCGGCCGGTGAGGAGCACGACATCGTCGAGATCTACGGGGAGCTGACCGGGTTCTTCTTCGAGGGCCCGCTGCGCCCCGGCGGACGCCCCGGTCACCTGCACCGCGACCCCGCCCAGGCCACCGGCCACGGCGTTCCCTGCCGCCCGGAGCCCCCGGCCGGCCTTCCCCGCACCACCTGACCGGCCGACGGCCGATCACGAGCGTTGACAGAGCGATGCGAAAGGGTCCGCGATGACAGGCATGGCACGCCGGCAGTTCCTGGCCGGCACTGGACTGGCAGGGCTGGGCGGACTGACCGCGGGGCCGCTCGGATCGGCGGCCCGGGCCTCGGCGGCCGATGAGTCACCGGCCGCCGCGGGCCGTACGGCCGGGCCCGGCGAGATCCCGTACCCGACGCTCGCCCGTCCGTTCGCCATGCCGGGGGTGAAGGACCAGGACTGGACCGGCGCGCTGTTCGTCACCCGCGACGAGGCCCGGTTCGCGGTCCGGGTGGGCCTGCTGACGGCCACGGGAGGCCTGATCCGGGAGAAGATGACCAACAACCTGTGGCGCTTCGGTCCCTCCGCCCCCGACGGCGTCTACAAGCAGGTCACGGTCAGCTCGGACGACCGCAAGATCATGCCGGCGCACCTCGACGCGCTGCGTGAGGTGATCGCCCATCCCGACTGGTTCACCGCGCAGGAGCTCACCGACGCGCAGGCGTCGCTCCCGCAGCTGGAGCAGAAGTACGCGACGGTCCAGGCGCAGAAGCGCACCATCCGCGTCCGCTACGCGCGGACCGACGGCGGCCGCGGCGTCGTCGCGGCGGTGACCGCGCTCGACGCGGACCTGTCGATCGTGCTCGAGGTCGCGGCGCCGTGGACCGAGACCCCGAAGTTCGCGGTGGCGAACGGATGCGTGCTCGGCAGCGAACCCGGCGTCGCGAACGCGTCGAGGACCGGCTACTTCGCGCTCGCGCCGGGCGAGCCGGCCGAGCGTACGACGCTCTACGCCTCGGTCGCCGACATGGTCGCCGGTGAGACCGGCGGGTCCGGCGCGGCCGGCACCGCCGTCGCGGCGCTGCGCTACGACCTGGCCAAGGGACAGACGATCACCTTCACCGCGACCTGCGACGACGCGCCCGTCACCCTGAAACCCGCCCCGCGGGACGAGACGACGGCCCGGCTCGACGCCGCCCAGGCGCGTGTCGCCCGTGGATATCTCACCGGAACCGGGCCGGTGGGCCGCGTCGCCGACGCCGTACGGGACGCGCTGTCGCTCAACACCAACTACGACAAGACGACCCTGCGGAACTTCGTGATGTGGGGCTGGGGTGGCGCCGGCGGCCTGTTCACCGGCTGGGACTCCGCCTTCGACGCGATCGAGGCCACGTCGGTGAGCGTCGAGCTGGCCATGCAGCACGAGCGCGACGTCTTCGCCGCGCCGCCACCGCCCAACCAAGTGAAGATCAACGGACCGCGCTACGACCAGCAGAACTCCGGACCCATGCACGCGTACGCGGTGTGGCGCCTGTACACCAGGCTCGGGGACCGGGACCTCGTCGTCGCCGTCTATCCCCAGCTGGTCGCGTTCTTCGATCTGCTGCCGGAGTGGGACGCCGACGGCGACGGCCTGCTCGAAACGCCGTACTTCGGTGATCGGATCGGCGGGCGCGGCAACCATCTGGGGCTGGACGACAGCCCCGTCTACGCCGACTACCAGAAGGTCCCGAAGAAGGGCGGAAGCGGCGACCCGCGTCCGAACACCAACCTGACCGACGTGGCGCTCAACGCCTACTACGCGCTGATGGCCGAGCTCCTGGCGAAGATGGCGCGCCTGCAGGGCAAGGCGGCCGACGCGGCCCGGTTCGAGGCGGTGTACGAGCGGATCAAGGCAGGCGTCAACGACCGGCTCTGGAACGAGGAGCGCGGGCTGTACCTCAGCCGTTACCTGGACGGCGGCTGGAACGAGGTCGTGACACCGACGGTCTTCTATCCGCTGTTCGCCGGGATCGCCACGCCGGAGCGTGCCCGCGTGCTCGTCGCGGATCACCTGCTCGACCCGGAGGAGTTCTGGGGTGACTACGTCATCCCCAGCGTCGCACGCGACGACCCGACGTACTGCTCGGGAGGCCCGGTGCATCCGCGGTCGAAGCACTTCAAGTTCTTCACCAAGTACAACGACGGCACGGCGCCGGAGCAGTGGAAGGGCGCGGCGTGGCCGCCGATGAACTTCACCGTGTACGAGGGACTCAAGCGGTACGGCTTCGACCGGGAGGCCGGTGAGTTCGCGGCGCGGAGCACCCGCATGTACCTGGACGCCTACGACCGCGACGGATGGTTCCCGGAGTCGTTCGACCCGGAGCCCGATCAGTCGATCATGGACTCGGCCGTCGACACGGCGTGGCGCACCTACTCGTGGAGCAACGCGATGGCCATCCAGACCATTCACGAACTGCTGTCGGACGACCCGTGGGACGACCCGGAGGCGCTGATGTTCGGCAGCCTGACGCTCCCGGGCACGAACTCGGTGTCGAACCTGGTGCTGCGCGGTCACCGGTACGCGGTCACCGCGGGCCCTCGATCGACGACCGTGACCAGGGACGGGCGGCCGATCTTCCGCAGCGAGGGCGGACGGGTCGCCGTGCGCGACTTCGTACTGACCGAGAAGGGCGCCTCCTTCGACATCACCGCCGCCGCGCCCACGGACGTGAAGGTGATCCCCGGGAACGGCCGGGCCCACTCCGTGCGGGTGCCGGCCGGACACCGCCACGTCGAGCTCTGACGCCGGGCAGGGGCGCCGCTTGCGCGGGCCGGGGAGACAGGCCATCATCAGAGCATGATCTCCAACCGAAAGGGCGGCGACGCCCTCGCGCGTTGATCGCGCCCGCGCGGCGCGAAGACGCCGCCGAGACCGTCATCCGCGTCCGTGGCAAGAACGCTCACGACCGATGGCGGGAAGCTCTCAAGATCCGGCAGGAGTGGCTCGACCACGGCCTGTCCACCCGGCCGGCCGACCGGCGGACCGCCGAAGCGGCACTGACCGCCGTCTACGCGAGGATGGCGCGGCCGAAACCCCGGTTCACATGGGTCGAGTCTCCGCATCAGGCGATCCCGCTCATCGCGGGTTCGCCGACGCTCGACCAGCTGTACGCGTGGATCCGGGATCTTCGTCCGCGGGGGACACCACCACTGGCCAGCGATCTGGCCATGGTCGCGTCCCAGCTGCGCGGCACGCTCAGTGCCGGTGTCGCCCATCTGGACCCTGAGCTGTCCGCGGCGCGGAAGGACAAGGACAAGCCCTGGCCCGAACTGCCGCCGCTGACGGCGCTCGACACCGGTGTGCCTCTGGGCGTGGTGCTGCACCAGGGCATCCGCACCGCACTCCACCGGAGCCTCGCCACGGGGTTCCGCGAACCCGTTCTTCGCACGCTGGCCGGCGGACGCCCCGTCCCGGTGTGCTGGTACGGGCAACAGGACGCGGCGTGGGTCGCGTACTACGACACCCTGCACCGGCTCGGACTGGCCAGGTACGGGCCGGACGCACTCGACCACCTCGGCGACTGGGCGGCGCTGGCGCGTTCCTGCGGCTGGTGGTGGCCGGGCGAGGACGTGTGCGTCGTCGTGGAACGCCCCGAACTGGTGCAGACCGAACCGGTTCCCGGAACCTGGCACGACGAGGTCCGCCTCCGTCGCGGCGGCGTCCGCTACCGCGACGGCTGGCATCCGCTCCTGACCTGACCTGACCGACCGGCGGGCCGGGACGAGATCGCTTCTCTCGTCCCGGCCCGCCCCGATGCGGGGGGCGGCCCTGAGTACGAACCCGGTCCGTGACCGCGGGCCGTTATTCGGTGGCCGTACGGACGCGGCGGGCCAGGTAGGAGACGTCCGGGTGGGGGTGGGTGCGAAGCCGGCGCAGCAGCCCGCGCCAGGGAGCCGACCATCCGGCGCGGGGCCCGCAGGCCTGGACGAGCGCCACGGCGGCGGCCCCGGCGACGAGGTCGTCGCGTCCGGCCGCGGCGGTCGCGTGGGGGAGCACGTCGGCCGGATCCGGCGTGTCCGCGGAGGAAGGAACCGTCCCGGCCGCGCGGGCGTACCGGGCGGGCCCGTCCGCGAACGCCTCGGTGCCGCCCGCTCTCCGCGTCAGCACCCCGGCGACCTCGGCGATCGCGAAGGCCGAGCCGATCGGCCGGTCCAGCAGCGCGGCGAGGGTTCCCGGCCGGTCCCAGCGGAGGGTGGAGGCCGCGAGCAGTGCGCCGAGCGGTTCGGGCAGCACATCGTCCACCGCCGCGAGGACCGGATCGGCGTGGTCGCGGTCGGCTCGCGCCGCCCGGGCGAGCGCGGTGACGGCGGCGTCGAGGCGCTGCGCGACGGGAAGGTCGCGTTCCGGTTCCGCGTCGGCGGGCTCGTCGGCGGTGGCGAGTGCCGCGACGGCATTCCGCAGTTCCGTTCCCGCGTCACCGCTCATCGCGCAGGTGACGAGCCCGTCGAGGGCGATCCGCCAGGTGGCGGTCTCGGTGAGGTCCTGGAACCGGGCGGCGAGCGTGCCGGTGGCCTCCGGTGACCAGGACGCCCACGAGGGCAGCCAGCCGAGCGCCTCGCCCCGTACCGCCGGGTCGGCGGAGCGTGCGGCGTTCACGACCAGACCCGCGTACCGGGCGCGGTGGCGCGGCTCGACGGTGAGCGGCGCGGCGCCGAGAACCTGGCGGGCCAGGTCGCGGGAGCCCGCGACCGCCTCGGTCAGGATCCGCTCGCCGACCGGCAGGTCGAGGAGCTGCCGGGCGGCCGAGACGATGGCGGTACGGACGTCGCGGTGCTGTCCCTCCCGGTCCCAGGCCTGCGCGAGGATGCCCCCGGCGTCGGGGACGCGATGGTGGGCGATCAGCCGTACCGCCTCCTTGCGGGCGGTGATCTTTCCCTCCGCGAGGACCGGTGCGAGCGCGGCCGGCAACGCGCTCGGCGGGGTGAACCGGGCCGCCCGCGTGGCGGCGTACGCGGCGACGTGCGCGTCATCGCCGGTGACGTGGGCCAGCAGGTCGCCGAGCACGGATCGCGGGCTCGCGGTCCAGGCGGCGGCGGTCAGCGCCGCCCGCCGGACCAGCGGTTCCCGCGCACGCAGGTAACGGCGCAGCTCATCGGCCGAGGTGGAGGGCACGTCACCGATCAGGCGGACCGCACGGGCGCGTTCGCGCTCGGGCACGGAGCGGTCGGTGGCGGCCCGGTGCAGCAGCCTGAGGTAGGCCGCTCGCTGCGCGGCGGTCCACCGGCGCGGCCACGGCCGCGCGACGTAGGGGACGAAGGTGATCGAGCGACGCCAGAACCGGCCGCCCGGGATGTCGCCCGACAGCACGCTCCCCAGGAGATCGGTCCGTTCCGTCGCGAGGACGCGGAACACCGTGGGCAGCACCACGGACGAACGGTCCACCCCGATGACGTGCTCCACGCGTTCGGCCCGGGTGCGCGATGGGCGGAGCCAATGCTCGATCGCCCGGGTGATGACGCTGTCGCGCTTGGCGTGCAGGGCGCTCTCCAGGGCCGCCTGCAGCTCCGGCACGTCGTCGCCCCGGCGGCCGAGCGCCGTCGCCAGGGCGAAGGTGAGCCGGAACTCGTCCCTGGCGCTGTCCCGCTCCAGCCAGGGCACGAGGCCACGCACCAGCGCGTGCTCGTCGCCGCGACGCAGGCAGTCGTCGAGACGGCCGATGAGGACCCCGCTGCCGCGGTCGGCGAGCGTGCCGAGCGCGTCGAGCGCGAAGGCCGTCAGGTCGCGGTCGCCACGGGAGGCACCCTGCCGGAAGGCCGACGCGACGAGCCGGGAGAGCGCGTGCACGGTCTGATGGGACAGGTCACGTGCGTTGAGGGCGTCCTCGACGAACCGGCCGAGCGCGGCGGTGTGCCCGGCCCGCAACAGGCCCGGCGGCACCGCGGTGAGCGCCCGCAACGCCCGCTGCCGCACCGGGTCCTGCTCATTGCGGAGCCTCGCCAGTGACCCGAGCGCGTCGCTGAAGATCTCCGGGTCCCGGCCGCGTCCCGCGCAGGCGATCAGCAGCTCGTAGCCGCGCCCTCGCTCCTCGGCATCGGCGCGCCGCGTCACCTCCCGCAGCGTGTCGGCGGCCTGCTCGTAGGGGAGGAAGGCGGTGACCTCGAGGATCCGCCACGGGTCATCGGCGACCTTGCGCAGCCCCAGCATCCGGTGGGCCTCGCGGCCGCGCCGGGCCAGGGGCAGGACGTCGAGCACCGCGGGCGCGAGTTCCCTGGCGGAAAGGTCGATGCCCGCCATGGCCGCGTCGAAGACCGGCTCCCTGCGGGCGGGCGGGAACGCCCTGAGCAGGAGGACCAGCGCGGCGTCGTCCTCCCGCACGGCCCGCAGCAGCTCGGCCAGCCGGGGTTCGGGCAGCAGCCGGACCAGCCGTTCGCGCACGCTCCTGGCCCGGAGCAGCCGGCCCAGCGACGGGCGGGCGTCCGGACGCAGCAACAGGTCGCACATCCGCTCGGGAGCAGCGGCGATCAGCACACCCAGCTTGGGTACGAGCGCGCTGCTCGGCCCGGTCGGCTCCCAGTACCCCTCCAGCAGGCCGATCACCCGCAGCGGGAAGTGGCGTACGGCCTCGGCCAGGCCGGGGCCCCGCGACGTCCACCACCCCCGGCGCAGCTGCCGGGGGAGCTGGGCCAGTTCCCGTTCGGCCTGGTCGAGCATTGACCGAGGATGAAGATAGCCCAGCGTGCTCCAGTTGGGAACGGCGTAGGAGAGCTCCGGCAGCAGGCGGTCCACCGCCTCGGCACCGCAGGCGGGAAGCAACGCCGCGGCCTCCCGGTCGCCCCACCGGTCGCGGACCGGTCCGAGCAGGCTCTCGGCGAGATCGGCACGGCGGTGCCGGCGGACGGTCCGGTACAGCAGGGCGCGCGACTCCGCCGGCGCGTCCCTGAGGAAGGCGGCCAGCGCCGTCGCGTCGGTGGCGCCGAGCCGTACGGCCGCGCCGATCGCCGTGGCGGCGACGTCGGCATCGGCGTCTCCGACCGCGGCGGCGATGTGGTCCAGCGCAGCCTCATCACGCGCGGCCGCCGCGATGAACAGGCCCAGCGAACGCTCATAGGCACCGCGCTCGCCCAGCTCGCCGAGCAGGCGAGCCCGCTCTGCGGGGTCCAGTCGTGTGCGGAGCCCGGCGAGACGTGCGCATCGCGCCCGATAGGTCAGTGGCTCGATCTCGGCCAGCAGCTCGTCGGCATGCATGACCAAGATCCTGCCGGACGGCCGCTCAGGGATACGACCGCTTTTTGTCATTCTCGGCCGGATGCGCCGACCGTTTGGGGAGAGCGGAAGAGGCGATCCGGATCGTAGCGGTCTTTGACCTTGAGCAGCTTTGAGTAGTTACTACCGAAGTAGGCCTGCTTCCAATCCGTGAGTCCGGCGTCGGCGTAGTTCTGATACGCCTGCCCGCTCGCGTACGGCTTCATCGCGGTGTGGAGCGCGCGCAGCCAGGCTTGCTGAGCTCGGACCGCGGCGCTCGGCGCGGTCGTTTCCCACGTCGTGGTGAACTGCCCGTTGAAGAGGCCGTCGCGGTGCACGAACGCGGTGGCGTCCGCGCGCACTCGGTTCACGGCGCCGCCCAGTGCGTCGAAGGCGATCCCGCCCTGGCCGCCGCCTGCGAGGCCGCCGCGGGTACGGACCGCGGACAGGATCGCGTCGATGCCCGCCGTCGTCATCGGGCGGGTGAAGATGTGCGAGGCCGCATACTCGCATTCGCGGGTTTCCCGTCCGGCGGACGTCTGCCCGGGAAGGCCGCCCGGGAGATGGCATTGATCGGCGCTGAGTGTCGTGCAACCGGCTTCGATCATCATCGCGTGCCCGTAGGTGGTCGGCTCGATCACCTGTGAGGAGGGTTCCGCGCCGATCCGGGACTTCAAGGTTTCGATCAGCCGTTCGGCGTCCTCCTGGGCGCCGAGGTAGGTGCCCCCTACCTGGACCGTGGGGCCGGCCTGGCCTTGGCCGTTCAGAACGTGGAGATTCGACCACAGTTCATCCGGCGCGAACGGCGCCCAACGCTGCCACGCGTCGATCACCGATGTGGCCACGGGCCATGGCCAGCCGATGAAGAACACGACGATATCGGAGGTGGAATGGGTGGAGAAGGTGAAATCGGTCGCTATGCCGAAGGTGGCTCCGCCCCCTCCACGGCAGGCCCAGAACAGATCGGGGTTGTTCCCGTCGTCACAGGTGAGCCGCCGCCCGTCCGCGGTCACCAGTTCGACCGCGCGGAGCCGGTCGGAGAGGATCCCGTATTTGCGGGCGACCACGCCGACGCCACCGCCGAGAGTCAGGCCGGAGATGCCGACGGTCGGACAGGATCCCGCCGGTATCGCGACGCCCTGGGCGGTCAGCCGGTCATAGACGTCGACCAGCCGTGCCCCGGCGCCGATCCGCGCGGTGCCCGACGACGTGTCGGCCCGAATCGACGACATCGGGCTCACGTCGATGACCAGGCCCTCGACGAGCGACGCACCGGTGTAGCTGTGCCCTCCGCACCGCGGCGCCACCGGCAGGCCATAACGCCGGACGAAATTCACGCACTCCGCGACATCGTGCGGATTCTCGCAGTAGGCGATGCCCGAAGGCCTGATCGTGTCGAAGCGTGGATTGAAGTTCTTGCGCGCCATCGCGTAATCGGTGTCACCCGGCCTGATGAGCCGCCCCTGCAGAGATTGCTTCAGCGCCGACCAGTCCGCGTTCTTCGGCGTGGAAGACGCGCGGCGTGGACCGTGCGACGTCGCACTGGTGCCGGTGGGCCTGCACGCACCGCCGACGGTCGTTGTGAGCGCCCCGGTCACCGTGAGTCCTGCGGCGCGTATGAACTCTCTCCGCCTCATGCGGTTACCAGGGTCCTTTCTCCGGGGAATTCCCGCGATCGGGCACATCTGTGTAGATGCGGCCGAGACCGGAAGAGTTCGTGCGTCGCCGTGTCCCGGGTCAACGGGAACGGGTATGGCAGGCCCGCGAACATGCCGGTGGCCGCGGTGCCCAGTGGAAACCGGGCACCGCGGCCACCGGTGCGATGCGGGTGGGCTACCAGTCCAGACCGGCGGCGGTCTGGTTCTTGATGTAGGCGGGAATGTCCGTCTGCTCCGCGACAGCGAGGGCCGACTCGACCGTCATACCGTCCCGCAGCACGTGCTGGCGGAACACCGAGTACATCGGGATGTCCCAGTACTTGGTGTTCTGGTAGTTCTTCAGTACCGCGTTCGACCCCCAGTACACGCCGGACGTGTCGACCTTGGAAAGCTCCGGAACGGCCTTACCGAAGCTGTCCTCGACCGCCGGGGTCCGCAGAACTCCCTTGATGCCGTGGCTCGACAACTCGGT
This sequence comes from Actinoallomurus iriomotensis, assembly GCF_030269445.1. Taxonomy (GTDB): domain Bacteria; phylum Actinomycetota; class Actinomycetes; order Streptosporangiales; family Streptosporangiaceae; genus Actinoallomurus; species Actinoallomurus iriomotensis. The sequence goes on along the minus strand of NZ_BSTJ01000004.1, from coordinate 22,092 downwards.
CTGCCCCTGCTCGGACACCAGCCACTTCACGATGTTGAGCGCGTCCTGCTGGTGGGTCGACTGCGGCGGGATGAAGGCCGCGGTCTGGTTGGGCTGGTACGTCGACGTCGAACCCTGCTTGAGCACCGGGATCGAAGTGACACCGACGTCGATGCTCTTGCGCAGCTCGTCGTATTTCGCCGTGTCGCTCTGCTTGATGAACTCGTTGCTGCCGGCGTAGGTGGGGAGTCTGCTCAGCGTGTCCACGGCCATCGCGACGTGGCCCGGACGGCTCATGTCGCCCTTGAGGAAGTCGTCGACCGTGGTGAATCCGTTGTGCGGGATCGAGAGGAACCGGTTGAGGTTGTCGCCGAGCTCTTGCCACCCCGGTGTGGTGAGGTCCACCTTCGCGTCCTCGGGCTTCGGGGTCCAGCTGTCGGTCGGCGTGAACGGGTACAGACCCGACTGGTTGTACTGCAGGTATTGGTCGGGGTGCTGCATGTACCCCTTGTAGGCGTCGGTTCCCACCTGCCGGGTCAGCTTCTTGGCCAGCTTGTAGATCTGGTCGTAGGTCATCCCCGACTTCGGGTACTTCACCCCGAACTTGTCGAAGATCTTTTTGTTGTAGTAAAGGACGTAGTCGTCCTCGAAGACGGGAACGCCGTACAGCTTGCCCTCGGAGCGCGACTTCACCTGCTCCACCGCGCCCTGGTTGAGCTTGCTGAGGTCGAGCCCGGCCTGCTGGACCATGGACGTCATGTCCTGCACCCAGCCGCGCGGCTTGAGGTCCCGGGCGATCCGCTGGTACGGATTGTCGAGGATGATGTCAGGCACGACGCCGGCCGCCTGAAGGTCCTCATAGCGCACCGGGTAGTCCCAGGTGGCGTACTTGATCTTGAGGTTCGGGAAGGCCTGCCGCAGCTTGTTGCCGATGACGTTGTTGAAGACGCTCTCGGCCTCGCGCTGACCGTCGGCGTTCGCCTCGAACGGCTTGTAGTTGGCCGCGAAGATGAAGACTTCATCCTTCTTGACGCAGAAGGGCACGTTGTAGCGGTTGGGCACGTTGACGCCGTCGGTGCAGTCATCCGCGGCGGTGCCCGCCTTCTGACCGGCGACCGCCGCATGCGGCGCCCAGCCGAGCAACAGCGCCGCGACCGCCGAGGCGATCAGCCGTCGTGCGAACTTGCCTTTCACGTTCCTTGTACCTCCACGTATCGGGTTCCGCGGTCGTCTCGATCAACGCCGTGCTGGTCGGGCATCTCCCTGGCCCACCCGCACGAGGCTGAGAGCCGCCGCCGGATGCTCATCGCCGGCCACTCCTTCCGCGATCTCGGCGTTTCGGCGAGGAAAAGGTTTTCCCAAGTGTGTAACCGACTTCCCGGGGCTCGTCAATCGTTTGACCGGGTGGCCGGTCCCGGCCACGGCCGGTCGGACACCGCCGCGCCGGGCGGCCTGCCATGCCGCCGTGACCTCCCTCGACACCTGCCGCCGACGCGAGGACCGGTGCCGCGTGACGCCTCGGACGGAGCGCCTCCGGCGGCGGCGCCACGGACCTCCGACGTGCGACGCCTCAGGTGAATCCGTTCCGCGCGGCCGCCTCGGACCGGCGGCGCGCGACGCCCCGGGTGGAGCGGCGGACCGCCTCCGCGGGGGACGGTCGCGACGCCGCGCCGGGGGCTGTCTGCGATATGACGCCGCAAACGCCCGGTAGCGCCACGAATGTCCGGCGTCAAGGTCTTGACGCCTCCGCGTTGCAACAGCGACCGTTGCTCGGGAAAAGGATTTCCCGAAACCCGCCCTGGTGAGGCGGGCTCGGGCTGCGTGAGGGAGACCGCCGTGCGACTTCTCTGCCGGTTCCTGATGGTCGTGAGTCTGTGCGCGGCGGCGCTGATGGTCGTGCCCGCAGGCCCGGAGGCCTTCGCGGCGCCGAGCCCGGCGACCTTCGGGCCGAACGACCCGCGGATCGAGTTCGAGGGTCACTGGGCGAAGGACGACGACCTGGCGATCACCGTGAACTCCGGCTCGTCGCTGCGGTTCCGGTTCACCGGCGGCACGCTGGCCGCGCAGTTCAAGACGGCGAGCATCACCGTGCCGTCGCAGGTCTACGTCTCGGTCGACCGCGGTGAGCCGAAGCCGGTGAAGGTCGACAGCGACCGGATCGTGCTGGCGGAGGGCCTCGATCCGGCGGTGACCCACACCGCGGAGATCGTCGTCAAGGACGTCGACGAGTACGAGAACCGCTGGAGCATGCCGCTGCAGTCCGGCATCGTGCTGTCGAAGATCGAACTCGCGCCCGGCGCGACGCTGGAGTCGCTGCCGCGCACCCCACAGCACCGGCTGGAGTTCTACGGCGACTCGATCACCGAGGGCGTGATGGCGCTCTGCCCGACGCTCGGAGTCGACTGCGCCGACGGCACGAAGGACTACGCCTACCTGGTCGGCAAGGCGTTCGACGCCCAGACCAACCAGGTCGGCTTCGGCAAGCAGGGCATCATCCAACCCGGCCACGGCAACGTCGGTACCGCCGCGGAGTCCTTCGGCTGGAATCTGTCCGGCCATCCGGCGGCGCCGTTCGATCCCGACGCGGTGGTGGTCAACTTCGGCGCCAACGACGCGGCCTACTCCGGAGACCGGTTCACGCCGCGCTACGAGGCGTACCTGCGCCAGATCAGGGCCGCGGCCCCCGGCGCGCTGATCCTCGCGATGCGGCCCTTCGACGGCACCCACGCCTCCGACATCGCCGCCGCCGTCAAGGCGCAGCACGACCGGCGCACCGTGTACGTCGACACCACCGGCTGGCTCGGTGCGAGCGACTACAACGGCGGCTCGCACCCGAACATCGAGGGGCACCGCAAGGCCGCCACCCGGCTGAGCGCGGTGATGGAGCGGCTGACCGGCTGGCACGCGGCCGCGCCCGGCGACGACGCCGCCCCCCGGCTGGCTCCGGACGGCGTGCGGCGGTCCACCTGCACCGACAGCCCGTTGCGGCTGACCTTCGCCGGACCGGTCGAGCTCGGTGTGCGCGGCCGGCTCCAGGTGCGTCGCGCCGGCGGCGCGGTGGTCGACACCATCGACCTCGCGGACCCGGCGAGCTACCAGCGCACCGTCGGCGGCGCCCGCTCCGACTTCGGCGAACCGCATCGGTGGGCGTACGAGCCGGTGGTCGTCGAGGGGCGTACGGCAACGGTCTACCTGCACGCGAAGCTCCCGCCCGGCCAGGTCTACCACGTGACCGTCGACCCCGGCTTCTTCGTCGGAAACGGCGGCATCGGCTCCCGGACGGCCTGGACGTTCCGCACCGGGCCCGACCCGAAACCCGGCACCGCCCGGCTGACCGTCGACGGTGGCGGCGGCGCGGACTTCTGCACCGTGCAGGGCGCGGTCGACTTCGTGGCGGAGGGCAATGACAGGCCGGTGCGGATCGACGTCGCCCCGGGGTTCTACCGCGAGCTGGTGTACGTCCCGCAGACGAAGCCGCACATCGCCATCCGCGGCGCCGGCGCCGGACGCACCACGATCGGCTACCCGAACAACAACCTGCTGAACGGCGACTACGCGATGGCCAACGTGCCGATCGAGCAGGCGTACTGCCCGCGCCGGGTGCTGGCCGACCCGGACCGGTTCAACTGCTGGCGGGCCGCGATGGGGGTCGACGCCGACGACTTCGCGATGTCCGGCGTCACGGTGCGGAACCTGACCCCGTACCACGGCTCGCAGGCGGAGGCGTTCCGCGGCAACGGTGACCGGATCGTGCTGGACCGGGTCCGGATCCTCGGCTACCAGGACAGCCTGCGGCTCCAAGGGAAGGCGGTCGTGACCGGCGCCTACGTCGAGGGCGACGTCGACTTCGTGTGGGGCACCGGCGGGGTGTTCATGCGGGACTCGGAGCTGAAGGCGCTCCACGAGGGCTACTACAACCAGGTCCGCAACACCGACACCGGCCCCGGGAACGTGTTCGTGAACGTCCGGCTGACCCGGGCGCCGGACGTGCCGGACGACAGCGTCTTCCTGGGCCGTGTCGAGCTGAGCCGGTTCCCGACGAGCCAGGTGGTGTTCATCGACTCCGCGATGGACAAGCACGTGAAGCGGGCCGGCTGGCAGATCACCAGCCCGAACGACTGCGCGGCCGCCGGACAACTGCGGTTCTGGGAGTACCACAGCACCGACCTGGCCGGGAAACCGCTCGACACGAGCGCTCGGCTCGCGTGCTCGCGGCAGCTGACGGACGACGAGGCGGCCAAGCTGCGCGACCCGTCGTACGTCCTCGGCTGGGATCCGCGGCCCGCGCTCCAGACCCTGCGAGAAAGGTGAACCGATGACCTCCGTGAACCGTAGATCGATGCTGGGCACGCTCGGCGCCGCCGCCGCGTCGGCCTCCGTCAGCTGGACGCTCCCGGCCGCCGCGGAGGCGAGCACCGGGGGAGGCGACCGGCCGCGTTCGGCGCCGCGCCCGGTGGCGCCGGTCAACGCCGAGGTGGCGGCCGCGCACAGCGCGGCGTACAAGACGCTGCCGCAGGTGGTGGTCGGCGTGGACGTCGAGGAGCTGATGACGATCCACACCGCGGCCGACGTCCAGGCGATGCGGCCCCGGCTCGTCGCCCAGGTCTGGAAGTCCACCGGTGTGCTGCCGGACGGCCTGCCCGAGGTCCAGCGCGACGTCGGCGCTCCGGCCGAACTGCCGGCGTTCGAAGGCGTACGGCGGTACGACCGGCTCACCGTCCGTCTGCTGTTCGGGCTGTACTCGACGGTGTTCGTGCTCGAACCGCGGCGCCGGCCGCACAGCCGGGTCGCGTTCTACCACAACGGCCACGGCGAGCCGCTGGACACCATGCAGCGCACCGCCCAGGGGCTGCTCGACCACGGCTACGTCGTGCTGCTGTTCGCGATGCCGTTCTACCACTGGAACCCGACGACGCTGCGGGACCCGAACGACCCGTCGGTGACCCGGAAGCCGTCGCACAACGACCTGGGCCTGTGGGAGTCGGCGACGTTCTCGCCGCTGGCCTTCTTCCTGGAGCCGCCGGCCGTGGCGATGAACCACGTGCGGGCGACGTACCGGCCGTCGTCGGTGCAGATGGTCGGGCTGTCCGGTGGGGGATGGACGACCACGGTCTACCCGGCGCTGGACCCCCGGATCACCCGCTCGTACCCGACGGCCGGCTCACTGCCGTTCTTCGTGCGGCCCGGATCGCCGAAGCCGAGCCCGACCCGCGGCGACTGGGAGCAGCGTCAGGACATGCAGCCCGGCTTCTACGGCGTCGCCGACTTCCCCGACATCTACGCGCTCGCCTCGGTCGGGTCGAACCGCCGGCAGATGCAGATCCTCAACCGGTTCGACGAGTGCTGCTTCAACGGCGTCGGGCACCGCGGCTACGAGGCGGCCGTACGGCAGCGGATCGCGGTCATCGGCGGTGGTGACGGGGCCGGCGGCCACTGGGAGCTGCTCGAGGACGCCACCCACAGTCAGCACCAGATCAGCCCGTTCGCGCTGTCCGTCATCCTCTGGGACCTCGACGTCAACTGCGCCCACCTCCCCTAGACCGACAGCAGCGGCGACAGGAGACGACCATGCGTGGACGGACAGCGAAACGGAGAGCGAACCTGTGCCTCCGCGCGTTCGCCGCGGCGGCCCTGCTGGGAGGCCTCGCGGCGCCGTCGGCGCTCGCCGGGGCCTCCCCGGGATCGCCGGACCGGGGCGGGTCGGCGGGGGCAGGCGATCCCGCGCCCGCGCTGACCGCCCGGAACTTCGCCGATCCACCGACGGCGGTACGCCCGAAGTACCGGTGGTGGCTTCCGGGAGCCAACACCAGCGACGACGAGCTACGCCGGGAGATCGGCCAGATCGCTCAGGCCGGCGGCGGTGGCGTCGAGGTCACCGCGTTCGCGGCGCCGGGCGCCACCACCGATCCCGTTTTCGGCAGCGACAGCTACCTTGACGAGAACGGCTTCGGCTCGCCGAAGTGGCGGCACAAGCTCAAGGTGATCGCCGACGCCGCCCGGAAGGACGGCGTGATCCTGGATATGGCCCTCGGCCCGTCGTGGCCGGTGGTCGTGCCTTCGGTGCACAACTTCAACCAGCCGTCCGCGCAGCAGCAACTGATCTACGGCGCCGAGTTCACCGCTGCCGCCGGCAGCCGCGATGGGGCGCTCCCGCCGACGGCCACGAGCCCGCCGACCGTGGACACCCTCGCCTGCGCGGCGACGCCGTCCGGTGCGACGGACGTTCGGCTCTCGAACATCGCCGGCCTGGCCGCCGGAGACCGGATCACGCTCGGTTCGGACGCGGACGCCGACACCGTCACGATCAAACGGGTGGGAACCTCGGCGGGCTGCACGACCGTGGCGACGGACGCGGCCGCCGGCGCGACCGCCGTATCGGTCGCGGACGTGCCGGACGGCCTGCGGGCCGGCGACCGGATCGTCCTCGGCTCCGGAGCGGACCAGGACGTCGCCACCGTCACCGGCCTCGGCACGCAGAGCATGAAGTCGACCCTGTACGCGGCGGCCGCCGCGGGCGCCACCAGTGTGATGGTCGCCAACGATATGAACCTCGATCCGGGCGGCACGGTCGTGATCGGCTTCGGATCCGGCCAGGAGACGCGAAAGCTCACCAAGGTCGCGTCCAGCGGCAGCGGAAAGCCGGGCACGCTGACGTTCGACACCCCGCTCGAACGCGCCCACGCCCGCGGTGCGGCGACCGCGACTCCCGGCGGCGGCATCACGGTCAAGCCCACGCCGGCCCATCCGCATCCGGCCGGGGAACTGGTCCGGCGGGACGGGATCGGCGCGACTCCGACCGTCGTGACCCCGTCCGCCCATGCGCATTCCGCGGGCGCGGAGGCCATGGACACGGCGAAGACCTCCCTCGTGGAGGTGGTCGCCGTCCAGTGCAGCGCCGACTGCGCTCCCGGAGGCACCGGACCGCAGAAGCTCGACCGCGCGTCCGTGCGCGACGTGACGAAACTGGTCGACGCGAGCGGCGGGCTCCACTACACGTTCCCCACCGGGAACGGTCACCCGTGGGTCCTGATGGACTTCTACCAGACCGCCGACGGGCGACTGCAGTCGACGACGGCCGCCAAGTCACCCGACTACGCCCTCGATCACCTGAGCGCGTCCGGCGCCAAGGCCACCGGCGACTTCTGGGACCACTCGGTTCTCGGCGGTCCCGACGGTCCGCGGACCTCCGGGGGCGCCTTCTTCGAGGACTCACTGGAACTGGGCTACAACGAGACCTGGACCTCGGACTTCGCCCAGCGGTTCCAGAAGCTACGGGGCTACTCGGTGACGACGTTCCTGCCGGCGCTGGCCGGCTACGCCATCCACCGCAAGGGGGTGTACCCGGCCGCCTTCGACTTCTCCGACGGCAGCAGTGACAAGGCGCGCTGGGACTACGCGCAGACCTGGAGCGACCTGTACTCCGACCGGTACCTGCCCGCCCTGCGACGGTGGACGGAGAGCAACGGCATGACGCTCCGGGCCCAGCCGTACGGCGATCCGATCGACGCGGCGCATGCCGCGGAGCACATCGGCATTCCCGAGGGGGAGGGCCTGGAGTTCTCCGGTCACAATTCGGACCAGCAGTTCAAGGTGATCGCGTCCGGGGCGTACATGAGCGGGGCGCCCGTGGTCTCGAGCGAGTGCTGCGCGATCTCCGGCAAGGTGTGGGGGACGACCGTCGCGGAGAACCTCTCGACCCAGCTCTACGCCGGTCTGGCCGGTGGCGACAACCAGGTCGTCTGGCACGGGTTTCCGTACCTGGAGTCGCCGGCCGGCTCCGGCGCGCAGACGCAGTGGCCGGGGTTCAGCTACGGCGGGAACACCAGCTTCGCGGAGGCATGGGGTCCGCGGATGCCGCAGTGGTCCGACGTGAAGGCGGTCAACGACCACATCGCCCGGCTGTCGCTCGTGCTGCGACAGGGCACGCCGCGGTTCGACGTGGGCGTCTACTACCAGAACACCGGCCTGTCCGGGCAGGCGAACGACCGGTCTGACGCCATCATCCCCAACACGTCCGCGATGGCGACCGCCGGATACACCTACGGGTACATCAGCCCGGAGTTCCTCAAGGAGCCCGCGGCCGAGTACACCGGCGGGCAGCTGTTCCCGGGCAAATCCGGTTACCGGGCACTGCTGCTCAACAACCAGCAGACGTACCGTCGCGACGCCGCGGACAAGATCCTCGACCTGGCGCGGCAGGGCCTGCCGATCGTCGTCGTCGGCTCGGACCAGCCGCCGGCCGTCACCACCCCCGGCTACGGCCCCGCTGACGAGGCCGCGGTGCGGAAGGACATCGCGACGCTGTACTCCTACATCGGCGACGGGCGACACCACGTCGTACGGGCCGCGACGCAGGACGACGTGCCCGCGGCGCTGACCTCCCTCGGCGTGACGGCGGCGGCCGCGCACGTCGGCACGGCGTCCGGGCGGATCGTGGACGTGCGCCGTCACACCGCCGACACCGACTACTACTTCCTCTACAACGACTCCGGCACGACCGCCGAGCAGACCCTGCGGCTGACCGGCGACGGCGCCGCGTACCGCCTCGACACGTGGAGCGGGCAGGTCACCCGGCTCGCCGAGCGGGCCAACGGCTCGCACGCGGTGACGCTGCCGGTGCGGCTCGCCGCCCATGACGCGACCGTGATCGCGGTGGCCCGCGACGGCCGGTTCGGCGGCCCGGCGGCCCCATCCGGTGAGCCGGGCGGAACGCCCACCGCGCAGCCGCTGACGTCCTGGCAGCTGACCGTGGACAGCTGGACGCCGGGGCCCTCGGGCCGCCCCGACGACACGGCCCACACCGCGATCGGACCGCTCACGGTCACCGCGGGTTCCACCGGCGAGCTCCCCGCCTGGTCCCACATCACCAGGTCGGCGGGCTTCCCGGCGGATCTGGCCGACGTGGCGGGCGTGGGCACCTACACCACCCACGTACGGCTCGACGGCCCCGCACGCGACGCCTCCCTCGATCTCGGCGCCGTCGTGGACACGTCCAGGGTGTCGGTCAACGGCCACACGCTGCCACCGCAGGACCTGCTCGACCTCAGCCGGGTCGACGTCGGCCGCTACCTGCGGCCGGGGGACAACACGATCACGGTGCGGGTCGCCAGCCCGCTGATCAACGCGGTACGCGTCGCCCCGGGAGCCGGCGCGGCCGGCCGCCGGCGTACGGACAACGGCCTGATGGGACCGGTGAGGCTCACCACCACGAAGTGACCGGACCGCGGGCCGAGCCCGCGGAGAGCCCGCGCGGACGGCACCGTCCTGTCCGCGCGGGCTCCATGCGTCCGTCGGTGCGTGGGGCACGGCGGGTGTCGTGAAGGCATCAGACGCGCGATGCCCGGCTCCGCGGACCGACGAACATCCGCGGAGCAGGGCACCCGGGTGATGCGAGAAGCCGTTACTTCCCCTCGTACAGCGCGCGGATCCGGCTCTCGGACAGCGCGCGTCCGAAGACGCGGAAGTCGTCCACGGCGCCGGGCAGGTAGGGATCGCCCTCGATCTGCGACCGGCCGATGTGGTTGCGCGTCGTCTCGCCCAGGTACATCGGCATGAGGTCCATGGCGGGGTTGGCGTCGACCTGGACGCCGTCCACGTACAGGCGACCGCCGCCGTTGGCGCCGGCCAGGGTGACCGCGAGGTGCTTCCATTCGCCGGCCGGCAGGGGCGGCGCGTGCAGGTGCTGCTCCGCGCCCGAGCCGTTCATCGTGATGGCGAACATCAGCATGTCGTCGGTGAGCTCCGGAGGACGCAGCTTGGTGCCCTGGGTCAGGAACATGTAGGTGACCCGGTCGAAGCCGAAGTCGAAGATCCGCAGCCACCGCGGCAGGGAGGTCAGGTTGACCCAGCAGGCGACGGTGGCCTCGCGGGCCCCGGCCAGGACCCCCTGCGGCAGCCGGACGTGGCCGTCGCCGGAGCCGGCGGCGTTGAGCCGTACGGCGTTGCCGGTTCGCCCGGAGCCCCAGGCGGCGTCGCCGACGAGGGTCGCCGTCATGTCCCGGTCGCGCCGGCCGCTCGAGTCGCTCGCGGTCCGCCCCGTGCTCTCGTCGAACTTGTACCAGGCGATCGTCTCCGGCGGCTCGGGGCCGCCGGCCACGACGACGTTCGTCGCCTCGCTCCAGACCTGGAGCCGCCGGCGAGCCGCCTGGTCCGCATAGCCCGCCTCGGCCTTCACGGAGAACCTGCCGAAGACACCGGCCGGCGGTGTGACGGCCCAGGTCGTCTTCACGGTCTTCCCTGGGGCGACGCGGCCGAAGTGATCCGGCGTGCGCGCCTTGACGGTCCACCCCGGTGGCGCCTCGATCGTGAGGCGTACGTCGCGGGCGGGCGACCCCGCCTGGGCGTCGTTGGAGAACCTGGCCGTGATCTCGGCGGTCTCGCCGGGGCCGACCTCGCCGACGCCGTCGACCGCCAGCCGCGCCGTCTTGCGGTCGAAGGAGAACCAGATCGTCCGCCGGTAGTCTCCCGCCCCCGAGTTCCGCTGCCCCGAAGGTCCGGTCTGGTCCGGGACATGGTTCTTGTCGCCGATGGCGGCGATGCCGTCGAGGAAGGAGATGCTCCCGCCGGGGAAGGCCGCCGTCGCGTGGCCGGGATTGGGCCCGAACTTCGGCGTGTACAGGCGGAGGAACATGTCCTCCTCCGCGACGATCGTGATGTCGCCCTCACGGGCGTTCAGCACCGCCCAGTAGGTGCCGGCGTGGTAGCCCTTGAACTCCGGGTACTTCCAGTGATCGGCTCCCCAGAGATCGGCGCCGGTCGAAGTGTCGTTGTACCTCTTGTACCAGGTGTCGGTGACCGGGCCCTGCATCCGGTTCTTCCAGACGCGGTACGGCCCCTTACCCAGCCATCTGACCGCGCCCACCTGGTTCTCGGGATAGTCGAAGGAGACACCCGAGAAGTCCCGGTCGCCGGACACGCGGTACCGGTACTCCATCTGCAGCCACCCGCTGCCGAGCATGCGCCAGCTGACGTACGACAGGTCGCCGGTGTACTCGGCCTCGACGACGTGCGCGGCGCCCTCCTGCCGATGAGTGATGCCGGAGAGCGTCGGGCTCCCGGCGGTCGCCACGGGCCCGTTGGTGAGCGAGATGGGGGAGCCGTTCTTGCGGACGCCGGTCAGCAGGCCGGTGTGCTTGCTGACCGTGACCTCGGTCCCCGAGGCGGTCATCGTGATCGCGTCCGGCGTCTCCGTCGCCGTCACGGTGCCGGAGCCGGCCGCCACGATGCGGTCCTTGTGGCTCGCGGCCTCCTTGATCGGCCACACCCACGAGCACACCTCGCGGCCGGCGGGGTCGACGGCGGTCAGCGCCAGCGCGTCGGACCGCTTCACCGTGGGAGCCGGGAGACGGAGCGTCAGCGTCGTGCTCTCGCCCGGCCCGGTGCCGCGTACGCCCTTCACCGCGCCACTCGCCACCACCGTGTGCCCGGTGGCCTCCTCGTACGGCCCACGGAATCCGATCAGTCGCCAGTTGAACCGGCACGCGCCGAGGTCGGTGAAGTCGTACCTGTTGGTGAGCTCGATGGCGAAGACCGCCGGATCGCCGGAATCCTTCAGGGTGGCGAGGATCGGCGACCAGATCTCCCTGATCGCGTCGACGCTCCCCTCCTTCTGACGGTACGGCCCCACGACGCCGTCCGGGGCGCGGTCGGCCGCCACGTTGATCCGGTCGCCCTGGTCGGTGCGGACGATCCCGCTGTCGAACAGCGCCCAGATGAAGCCTCCGCCGGAGTTCGGCCGGCTCGTCATGAGGTTCCAGTAGTCCGCCAGCCCGGCGCCGCCGCCACCGTCGTACATGGAGTGGAGGAACTCCGTCGGCAGGTAGACGGCGTCCGGCTCGTTCTCCAGGTAGCCCTGCGTCTCCGCGTACGACGGGTAGTGGGTGGTCCGGATGCCGTTGAACGGTGCGCTCGACGGGTGCAGGACGGCCCGGCGCTGCGGGTCGTAGGACGCGAAGTCGCCGTCCACGGCGGTGTTCCAGCCGCCCTCGTTGCCGTTGTCCCAGAAGATGACGCACGGATGGTTGACGTCCCGGACGACCATCTCCTCCACGAGCCGTTTCGCGCTCGGCGTGTCGTACGCGTTGTGCCAGCCGGGCAGCTCGTTCAGCACGTACAGGCCGAGTTCGTCGGCGTAGTCGTAGAAGTTCTGGTCCTGCGGGTAGTGCGACAGCCGGACGGCGTTGATGTTCATCTGCTTCATCAGCAGGATGTCGTCGCGGTTGAGCGCCGGGCTGGTCGTACGGCCGGAGTCCGGCCATTCGGCGTGCCGCGTGATGCCCTTGAGCATGATCCGCTTGCCGTTGACGAAGATCCCCTTGCCCGGCCGTACTTCGACGGTGCGGAAGCCGAACCGCTCGGTGACCACGTGCAGCACCTGGCCGCCCTTGGTCAGCGTGACTTCCAGCTGGTAGAGGTTCGGGGTCTCCGCCGTCCACAGATCGGGGTTCCGCACCCGGGTGGAGAGGGACGCCTTGTCCGCGCCGGCGCGGACGGCCGCCGAGAAGGCGGGGCCGACGTCGGTCCCGTCCGTGGACTTGATCTGCGCTCGCAGGCCGTCGGCCCCGGCGACCGCGCCCAGGAAGACGTCCACGGACAGCGACCCGTCGGCCTGCGCGTCGATCGCCACACGGTCGATGTACTCGGCGGGGTGCGCCAGCAGGTAGACCGGCCGGTAGATGCCGCCGAAGATCCAGTAGTCGCCCCTCCGCTCCGCGCCGTTGATCGAGGCGTTGGCGGACTCCTTGTCGACGATCACCTTCAACTGGTTCGAGCCACCGAACGCGAGCACCTTGGTGACGTCGTACGTGAAGCGGACGAACCCACCCTGATGCACCGGCCCGACGGCCGACCCGTTGATCCACACACGGGTGTCCGTCATGCTTCCTTCGAAGACGATGAACACCTTCCGGCCGCGCCAGGCCGCGGGAACCGTGAACGCGTGCTCGTACACGCCCTGCTCGTTCGGCTGGTCGGGGTGGTCGTCGACGAAGTCGCCGTAGTCGTACGCGCCGAAGCCGTGGAACTCCCAGTTCGACGGCACGGGAACGGTGGTCCATCGGCCGGAGTTCCGTCCGCTGGTCAGCATGAAGCGCCAGTCGACCACGTGGTCCTTGTCGGTGCCCGACAGGTACGCGACCTCGGACTTCATCGGCGCCGACGCGCCAGGGCCCCCCGCGGCCGACGCCGTACCCTGACCGGCCGGCGGCTGCGCCGCGATGCCGAGCGCGCCGAGCTTGAGTACCGTCCTCCGGCTGAACATCTGCCGTCCTCTCCGGGCGGCCGGGTGGAATCCGCACCTTGGTGGGAAAAGGTTTTCCTCAAAGTAGGCCCGAGAGGAAGGCGAGGTCAACAGCCCTCCGGCCCCGTCTTTCCCCAGCGCCACCGCCGGGTCGGGGGTGGCGCTGGCCCGCGCCGACCCGACCGGGCGAGCGTTGAGTCCGGCCGGCCAAGCGGCGGGACGGGACCCGTCAGGTCAGGTGGGGTCGAGGCACTCGCCCGGCCAGGTGAGGTCGGACGGCATCCGTCCGGTGGGCGGCACCGGACGGGACCTGCCCGGTCAGCTGGAGCCGGGTCGCATCCGTCCGGTCGGAAGCCATCTGCCCTCGCCTGGTGGGACGGCGTCCGGACCGCTTCCGTCCGGTTCGGTCGGGGCCGGATCACGTCCGCCTGGCCGGCCCACTGGCCCGGCCGGGTTGCACCCGTCCGGTCGGGCGTGGCCGGGCCACTTCCGTCCCGGTCCGAGGTGCCGGGCCGTGTGCGGCTGACCGGGTGGGACCGTACGGGTTCGCTCGAGCGGTGTCGGGCTGTGCCCGTCCGGTCGGGTCGTGTGGCGTCGGTCGGGGTCCGGGCGGGGGAGGCCTTCCGACCGTTGGTCAGGCCTTGGCGGTTTTCGGTAGGGGGGTGATGGCGCCCGCCGGTGGTGCGGTCGAGTCGCGGGTGATCAGTTCCGCGCTCGCCGTGACGACCCGGCCGGTCTCGCCGGCGCCGTCGATGGCGCCGCTCGAGGCGAACAGTTCCCATGCCCGGCGGCCCAGGTCCTGTTTGCTCACCCTCACCGTCGTCAGGCGGGGGCGCAGCAACTCGCTCAGCGCGATGTCGTCGAAGCCGGTGAGCGAGACGTCGCGAGGCACCGAGACGCCGAGTTCGTCGAACCGGGCGAGCACGCCCAGAGCGACGTAGTCGCTGAACGCCATCACGGCGGTCGCACCGGTGGCGAGGGCGGCGTCGGCGGCGCGGTGCCCGTCGACGCTGCTCGATCCGCACGGCACCTGGAACACCTCGAAGTCCGGGCCGGACGCCGCGCGCAGGGCCCGCTGTCTGGCCCGTTCCGACCACGCACGTGCCGGGCCGCGCAGGTAGGCGACCCGGCGGTGGCCGAGCTCCCGCAGATGCCGGCAGATCCCGGCCATTCCCGCCTCGAAGTCCACGACGACGGCGGGGACCTGGCCGCCCCGGCCCACCCGGTTCACGCACACGAGGTGGGGCACCGCCTGGGCGAGTTTCGCCAGCTCCCGCTGGGGCATCCGCGGTGAGCACAGCACCACGCCGTCCGCCCACCGGGACAGTTCCAAGGCCGCGTCGTGCTCGGCGCCGCCCTTCTCCCCGGTGTCCGCGACGAGGGTGCGGAAGTCCGACTCCTCGGCGGCGTTCGTCACTCCCTTGAGCACCTCGGCGAAGTACGGGTTGCCGACGTCCGGCACGACGACGCCCACTGCGTGGGTGGCGCCGCGCAGCAGTCCCTGCGCCGCCGGATTCGGCCGGTACCCCAGCCGGTTCACCGCGTCGCGTACCCGTTGTTCCAGGTCGGCCGAGACCGGCTTGGTGCCGGTCAGGACTCGCGAGACGGTTGCCGGCGATACGGCGGCCTCCCGCGCGACATCGATGATGGTCGCTCGGGGCGGCCGCGCCCCCGCGTCGGTTCGCACCCTGTCCATGGCGGCATTGCACCACATGGCGGCCTCTCCTGGCGCATGCGGCCGGTCAGATCGAGCTGGAGGTTGACGGAACCGGTCCTCCGTGTGATTTTTTGGGGAAAAGGTTTTCCGGCGGAGGCATCGGCTCGTGATCCCCCGAACAACGACCACATCCCTGCGACGGCGGTCGGCGATACTGCCGGTCGCCCTGCTGATACCGGCGTCCCTCGCGCCGTCCGCGCCCGCGGCCCGGTCCGCCGCGGCTCCGGCCGTGATCGGCTGGCGGGCCACCGCCGGCCCGTTCGGGCTGAGCTTCCTGCGGAACGGGCGGCCGGTCACGGCCGAGGCGGGCGGATCGGCGGCAGGACCGGGGGGCCGGCTGTCGTACCAGGTCGGCGGGACCGCCTCCAGCCGGGACGGCGCCACGTACCACCGGCTGACGGATCTCGTCTCGCGGCACACGATCCCCGGCGGCATCGCGTACACCGTGGCGACCGACGAACCCGGGCGTACCGCCACCGTGAACGTCACCCGTACGGCCCAGGGCCTCCACGTCCGCTGGTCGTTCTCGCCCGCGAGCGACGTCACCGCCGTCTTCGAGGCGCTGACCGCACGTGGCGACGAGCACTACCTCGGCGGCAGTTCGGCGGCCTACGTCGACCTGCGCGGGCACATCCGGGGGTGGAGCCCCGGCAAGGAGGGCAACGAGGCGGGCGACTACTGCCAGAACCAGGAGCAGAGCGCCAGCACCTTCTACCTGAGCTCCGGCGGCTACGGGTTCCACGCGGACACGACGCACATCGGCCGGTTCGCCTTCCCCGGCGCGACCCAGGTGAGCGACGGGCCGAACTGCGGGCGCACGCCGAGCGTCCCGTCCGGCGAGCCGCAGCCGTACGCCTGCCCGGTGGCCGCGACCGCCCAGCCCGACCGCGTGCAGATCTGCGTGAAGGACAGCGAACTGACCTACGACGTGTACGCCGGCTCGCCGTCGGAGGTCACCACCGGCTACTACCGCACCGTCGGCATGCCGAGCCTGCCGCCTCCCGGCCAGTTCGCGCTGATCAAGTGGCGGGACGTCAACGCCGACCAGGCCCAGGTGCTCGACGACGTCGCCGAGATGAAGAAGCTGAACATCCCGCTCGGCACCGTCTTCATCGACAACCCGTGGGAGCGGCAGCCCGCCGGCAACACCCACCGGATCAACGGCAGCGCCTGCACGAACAGCGGCCGGTTCGACCCGACCTTCTTCCCCGATCCGCGGCAGATGATCGACACCATCCACGCCCAGGGGGTGAGATTCGGGCTCTGGGTGACGTCGACGGCGTCCTCACCGTCGTCCTCGCAGGGCGGCGGGTCCTGCGCCGGGATCAATGACGTCTGGGCCGAGAACGACTGGCTCGTCCCGGGCACGAACTACATCGACTTCACCATCCCGGCGGCGCGGAAGTACTACGTCGACCAGCTGACGCGCCTGTTTGGCATGGGCGTCGACATGGTCAAGGAGGATCGGGGCGAGGAGTACCGGCTGGAGACCACGCCGCTCGCCGGCGGATCCGGGGCCGGGCTCTACCTGCGTTACCCCGAGCTGTACCACGCCGCGGTCACCGAAGCGCTGCGCGCCGTGCACGGGAACGACTTCGAGACGCTGGTCCGCGCCGGAGCGCCCGGCACCGCCGAGAACACGCACGGCATGTGGGGCAGCGACGGCTACGAGACCTTCGCCGCGCTGCGCACCGAGCTCCGCTACGGCGTGAGCGAGTCACTGACCGGGCACTTCGCCTGGGGATCGGACACCGGCGGCATCGACCCCCAGAAACCCGCCGACGCGACGAACAGCCCGGCGCCGTCGCTGTTCAGCCGCTGGGCGCAGTTCAGCGCGGTCAGCCCGGTGTTCGAGGTCGGGGGAGCGGGGCTGAACGCCACCCCGTGGAAGTACGACGCGGACACCGTCCGGCGCTTCCGCGACGCCGTCGTGCTGCACTACGAGCTCTTCCCCTACCTGTACGGCCTGGCCCGCCAGGCCGCCCGCACCGGCGTGCCCATCATGCGCGCGGTCGGTTTCCAGTACCCCGGAGACCAGACCGCCTGGGCCCAGGACCAGGAGTTCATGGTCGGCCCGGACCTGCTCGCCGCGCCGGTCACCGCCGACCGCGCCGGCACCGACGGCGCGGCGGGCGAGCCGACACCGGTGAGCGTCTCCCTGCCCGCCGGAACCTGGGTCGACCTGTACAGCGGCCAGACCGTCACCGGCGGGCGTACGGTCACCCGGAGGACGGGCCCGGACGAGTTCCCGCTCTACCTGCGGGCGGGCACCGCCATCGGCTTCCACGACCGGGCCACCGGTGACTGGGGCACCGACGACCTGTCCAGGCAGGGCCGGTCCGGGTGGATGTACGCCCCGGGCGCGGGCGACGCCCGGCCCGTCGGCTCCGACCAGGGACGACTCGACGCGTCCACCCGAGGCGGGACGGTACGGCTGCGGCTGACCGGCGCCCCGGCCAGGGCCCAGGTCCGGGTGCTGCTGCCGAGCGCGCCCCGCTCCGTGACCGTGAACGGCCGCCCGCTCCCGAAGGCGGCGGACGCCGCTGCGCTGGGGGCCGCGGACGACGGCTGGACCTTCACCCAGGGCCCGTTCGGCGGCGTCGTCCTCAAGCTGCTCCCGCACGCGGGCGCCGCGAACGTGACCATTCGATGACCTTGACCGTCAACTTCCGTCTCAGGAGGACAAATGACCGAAAACTGGCCACGACGCCGGGTGCTGGGAATGGGCGGGGCGATACTGGGCGGCGGCCTGCTGGCCGCGGCGGTCGGCCGACCGGCCTTCGCCCAGACGGATCCCTGGAAGACCGCCGACGCGATCCGCAGACGGGTGCGGGCGCCGAAGTTCCCGCACCATGAGTACCGGATCACCGACTTCGGCGCGAAGGGCGACGGGGTCACCGACTGCACCCGGGCGTTCGAGGCGGCGATCGGCACCTGCGCGCGACGCGGCGGCGGCCACGTGATCGTGCCGCCCGGCCGGTACCTGACCGGGCCGATCAACCTGCGCAGCTTCGTGGACCTCCACGTGAGCGAGGGCGCCACGATCCTGTTCAGCACGGACCCCCAGAAGTACCCGCCCGTCTACACCCGCTGGCAGGGCATCGAGTGCTACAACTACTCGCCCTTCATCTACGCGTACGGCGCCCGCAACGTCGCGGTCACCGGCAAGGGCACGCTCGACGGGCAGGCCGGCAACACCGCCTGGTGGCCGTGGACGGGCAGCACGCGCTACGGCTGGACGCAGGGCATCCCGACGCAGGGCGACGACTGGAACGCACTGCAGGACATGGCCGACCGCGGCGTCCCGGTGCGCGAACGCGTCTTCGGCCCCGGGCACTACCTCCGGCCGAACATGGTCCAGCCGTACCGCTGCCGTGACGTGCTCATCGAGGACGTCACCATCGTCAACTCGCCGATGTGGGAGATCCACCCGGTGCTCTCGCAGCGGGTGCTCGTACGGAACGTCACGGTCTCCAGCCACGGGCCCAACAACGACGGCTGCGACCCCGAGTCGTGCACCGACGTGGTCATCACCGGCAGTACCTTCGACACCGGCGACGACTGCATCGCCATCAAGTCCGGGCGCAACGCCGACGGCCGCCGGGTCAACGTGCCCAGCCGGAACATCCTGGTCGAGAACTGTGAGATGCGCGACGGCCACGGCGGCGTGACGATGGGCAGTGAGGAGAGCGGGGGCATCAGCGGGGTCTTCGCCCAGAACCTGCGGATGACCAGCCCGAACCTCGGATACGGCCTGCGCCTCAAGACCAACTCCGTACGCGGCGGCTACATCCACGACGTCCACATGCGCGACGTCGAGGTGACCCAGATCGCGGACGCCGCGATCCAGATCGACTTCTACTACGACGAAGGCCCCGGCCACCCGTACAACCCCTCGGTGAGCGGCATCAACGTCGAGAACCTGCACGTCGGCACCACCAACAGGGTGTTCGAGATGCGCGGCTACCCCGACGACCCGATCCGCGACATCACCCTCACCCACTGCGTGTTCGACAAGGCGACCAACACCGACATCGTGGAGGACGTCGAGGGGCTTGTGCTCAACGACGTCACCGTCAACGGCAAGCCGCTCGAGCCGGCGACCAACTGAACCCCGGCCCGGCACCGGTCCGCCGGTGCCGGGCCCCGGCCGTCCGGAGCCTGAGAGATGGTGAAGCGGCGATCTTCCCTGGTCGACGGTGCCGGAAGAATGCTCCAATGTCCCCATGGCCGGAATGGGTATTACGGTGTGTCTACCTGCGCGAGAGGCCGGTCGAGTAGAAGCAGCGGTCGCAGCGGCGATGGCGCCCTTCGCGATCGACTACCTGCGCGGCGACGAGCTGGATATCTGGGACTCCTGGTGCATCACCGGTGGCACGGCGCACGGCGGCGGGTTCAACGTTCTTCCCGGCCATGAGCGGGACCCCAGACTGATCCACGAGCTCCCGAACCGGTGGCTGACCGGGCACGAGCCGGTCTCCAACGACTTCGGCTGGTGCGCGGGCGGGCCTCGCGAACTCCTCGACTTCTCCTCGTCGCGCGAGGAAGCCCGTGATTTGGCCGACGCGGCGTGGCAGATGTGGCGGAAACTGGCGGCGGAACTGCCACCATCTCGGCCCTGGCAGGTCTATCACGACCGCAAGGTGGCCGAGTTCCGGACCTACTCACTCGATCAGGCCGCAGCCGACTACCGCGCCCAGCCGCTCGTCAAGGCCTTCGACGGCTATCTGGAGACGCTGCCCACCGAACGCTACCGGTACCAGTTCCTGCGATTCGCCGACCCGGTCGTCGAGGTCGGACGCGTAAGCAGGGAGGAGTTCATCGAACGGAGAGCTCTGCGCCAACGCGATGTCCTCACCCTGGAGGGCTGGTGGTACGAGGACGGTGGCCCGGGGATCCACGGAGCCTGCCACAGTCCTGCCCGGTGCCCCCACGAACCGGAGCTGACGGCGGGCCAAGACCACATCGACGGCTATCTGGCCGGCCTGTCCGGTGACACGCTCCTGGTCAACGTGCGCTGCCACGTCTGAGGGGACGCGTTGGGTCTCAGTTCGCCTGGCAGGGAGCCGAGAGCAGTGCGGCCGGGGTGACGCAGGCGGGAGCGCCCGCCTGCTGGAGCAGCCTCCTGGCGTCGTCGGTGGCGAGGAACGTGAGGAACGCCGAAGCGGAGCTGCCGTTGGGCGGTGGCCCGTCGGTGTAGAAGATCTCCGGGGCGACGAACGAGTAGCGGTCCATCGCCCGGGACGCCGTCGGCGTCCTGCCGTCCAGGGCGAGGATGCGCACGTTGGGGTAGCGGCGGGCGTCCGAAGCGACGTGCACTTCGGCGTAACCGATCGTGCCGGGGACGGTGTCGACGGTGTCGAGGACCTGCGCCTGGCTGCTGCGCTCGCAGCGGATGACGTGGAGCGCGACGCGGAGGTCGTCCTTGCGCCGGCAGTCGCTGGACGACAGGTCCGGCTCGGGTCCTTTCAGCACGTGCTCCTCGAAGATGCCCCGGGTGCCCGAGCCCTCGGTCCTGCTGACCAGCCGTATCGGCAGGTCGGCGCCGCCCTTGAACCGGTTCCAGTCGGTCGGGCCGGTGTTCTGCGCGTAGATGGAACGCAGGTCGCGCAGGGACAGACCGGTCACGTTCGTGTCCCTGTTGGCGATGACGGCGAACGCGACCAGGGCGACCGGGTAGCCACGGAAACCGCGCAGCCTGACCTCATCGGAGTCGGGCGCGAGATAGCCGTCGTGCATCGCGACGGTCGACGCGGCGTTGCCGGCGGTGAGGGCGCGTACTCCCTCGTTCGACCCGATCGCGCTCACCTCGATCTTCGCGTGCGGGCACCGGTCCTCATAGCCCCGCCGGATGATGTCGGCCGTCCGTTCGAACGCGGTGGAGCCGACGAGGTGCAGTGTCCCGGTGAAGCACAGGGAGCCGGGCGAGGCGGCTCCGCCGGCCAGCCGGCCCACGCCGGCACCGGCGGCGAACACCACCACCGCGGCGGTGGCGACCGACAGTGACCACCGCCGGCCGGCTCTCCACCGCCGCGTGGCCGTGGTCGTGTCCGGGCGGGCCTCCGGGCCGGCGTGTCGTTCGCTCTCGGCCGCCGCCAGGCGTTCCCGCAGCTCCGCCGCCTCCGTCTGGACGGCGGCGAGTCGCCGCCGCAGCTCGGCGCCCTCGGCGCGGGCACCGGCCAGGTCGTCCGTCGGCAGGATGTGCCGGACCCGTTCGTACGCCTCGACCCAGCGTGCGATCTCCGCGGCGGGTAGCCCGCAGGCTCGCGCGAAGTGACCGACGCGGGTGCGTTCCCGGTCGCTGGTGGTGCGCCAGCGATCCTTCTGGAGCATCGCGCTGATCGTGGCGTCGGGGAGCGTGCCCCACGAGCGTTTCTCGATCTCGGACTGCCGGGGCGAGCCCGCCCATTTCCGCAGCTCCGCCAGGAGCACGTAGAAGTGCCGGATGTCGTTGGCCGTGGACGGGTCGGGCAGCCGCCGGTCGACGGTGAACGTCGGCTCGGTCCAGGGCTTGAACGTCACCGGGTACCGTTCGGTCAGCTGCCGCCACGGGACCTTCGTCCGGTAGGTCTCGATCGCCTTCGTCGGTTTGCCGTTCCCGTTCCGTTCGAACGCGCCGACCAGTTGCCCTCCCCACTCCTCCCACCGGGCGGCCTCGGCCGCCGCCCACCGGCCGCGTACCTCGCTCACCTCGACGCCGTCCACGCCCGCCGCGGCCAAGCAGGCGCTGACGACCTCCCAGGACATCAGCTCGCCGTCCCCGGCCAGCAACGCGCGGACCGTCGCGTCCAGCAGCCCGGTGCGCCGCGCCAGGACGTCCGCCTCGATTCCGCCCATGCGGACGACCAGATCACGGATGAACTCCGCCTTCTGATCGGCGTAGGAGTCCAACACCCGCTCCGTCCGTCTCGCGCGTTCTCGCCCCTGAGCGCCCGTTGCGGGGCGGCTATCCACACTGCGGCCCGGGCGGTGCCGGGCGCCGCGAGTTATCCAGAAGTTCGCGTTCTTGTTCCTGTCTGTACCGCCGAGACCCCGTCCGGGGGGATTCCAGGAACGCACCAGGAATTCCGGGAGGCACCTGGAACGGGCGGAATCGCACCAGGACGCCCGCTGATCGCCGGTTCGCGTCGGTGATCGGCCACGCTGGCTTTCATGCGCC
>NZ_BSTJ01000003.1 GCF_030269445.1 Actinoallomurus iriomotensis | reverse complement strand
CGGAGGAGGACGAGCCGGTCAAGTACTGGCTGTCGAACCTGCCCGCCGACACCCCACTGCACGATCTGGTCCGGCTCGGGAAGATCCGCTGGCGCATCGAACACGACTACCGCGAACTCAAAACCGGTCTGGGCCTGGACCACTACGAAGGACGCTCCTGGAGAGGCTGGAACCGCCACGTCACCCTCGTGACCGCCGCCCACCTGTTCCTCACGACCCTGCGGCTGACCAGCCCAAAAGCGACCGGGGCGGCCTGACCCTCTACAAAGTCCTCCGCCACCTGGACAGGCCACTGCCCCACCTGCCGACAGCCCCTCGCCTTAACCACCTAACAAAGCACTACTAGACGGATACGGGTTCGGGCCGGGCCTTGGCCCGGCGGCTCCTCCGCGCGGTGCGGACGGCGTCGGCGCTGAGGAAGACCAGGGCCACCCAGACGAGCAGGAAGCCGATCCAGCGGCTGGCCGGCATCGCCTCGTGCTGGACCACCAGGCCGATGAGGAACTGCAGGATCGGGGCGAGGTACTGCAGCATGCCGATGACGGTGAGCGGCACGCGCGTGGCGGACGAGTTGAAGAGCATCAGCGGCACCGCGGTGACGACGCCGGCGCCGGCGAGGAGGAGCAGGTGCCACGGGCCGTGGCCGGTGAACGTCGGGTGCGGCTGGAAGACCGCATAGGCCACGGCGGGCAGGAAGAGGACGGCCGTCTCGACCGTGAGGCTCTCCGCCGACGGCGTCGCGGCGAACTTCTTCAGCAGCCCGTACGTGCCGAAGGAACCGGCCAGGACGAGCGCGATCCAGGGCGGGCGGCCGTAGTCGATCGCGAGAACGACGACCGCGGCCGCGCCGATGCCGACCGCCGTCCACTGCCAGGGGGTGAGGCGCTCCCGGAGGACCAGGACGCCGAGAAGGACGCTGACGAGCGGGTTGATGAAGTAGCCGAGCGCGGCCTCGATCGTGTGCCCGCTGTTCACGGCGTAGATGTAGGTGCCCCAGTTGACCGTGATGACGACCGCGGCGAGGGCGAGGATCGCGAGCCGCCCGGCCTTGAGCGTCCTGATCCAGCGCCAGTGGCGCCGCGCGGCGAGGATGACGCCGACGGCGACGAGCGACCAGATCATCCGGTGCGCGAGGATCTCGATCGAACCGGCGGGCTTCAGCAGTGGCCAGTAGAGCGGGAACAGGCCCCAGAGAACGTAGGCCGCGACTCCGTAGAGGACCCCACGCCGCATTTCAGACACGGGCGTCATCGTATCGTAAGGAGTCATATTTGGTATTGGTCATGTCTTGGGAGGCCGGTGTCGGCCGGATAGCCTTGGGAGGGTGTTCGGATTCGGAAAGACCTCGATGGTGACGCCGGACCAGGCGTTGCCGGGCCGCGACCAGGCCATGCCCGTCGCGCCGCGCCACACCGTCCTCGACGCCCCCCTCGCCCCGCCGTACCCCCCGGGCACGGAGATCGCCGACTTCGGCGCGGGTTGCTTCTGGGGCGTGGAACGCAAGTTCTGGCAGGTACCGGGCGTCGTGTCGACCTCGGTGGGCTACGCGGGCGGCTACACGCCGAACCCGACGTACGAGGAGGTCTGCTCGGGCCAGACGGGCCACGCGGAAGTCGTCCGCGTGGTCTTCGACCCGTCGGCGGTGACGTACGAGCAGCTGCTGAAGGTGTTCTGGGAGGGCCACGACCCGACCCAGGGGCTGCGGCAGGGCAATGACGTCGGCTCGCAGTACCGCTCGTTGATCCTGACCCACTCGGACGCCCAGCGCGACGCGGCCCTCGCGTCGAGGGAGTCGTACCAGAAGGTCCTGACGACCGCGGGCTACGGCGACATCACAACCGAGATCCAGCCGGCCGGGGAGTACTACTTCGCCGAGGACTACCACCAGCAGTATCTCTCGGACGCGAAGAACCCGAACGGCTACTGCGGCGTCGGTGGGACCGGGGTGTCCTGCCCGGTGGGTGTCGCTCGGGCCGAGTGATCTGCTGCTTCGGCGGCGCGGCCGCCGGAATCGTCCTGCTGACCCAGGACGCCGGATGGAGATTGGACGGAAGCCGGTCGTGACCACCGCACTGATCATCGGCGACGTGCAGCAGGGCATCACGGGCGGTTACCCGTTCGCCAGGCAAGTCGTGCCACCGCTCACGGAACTGCTTCCGCGCGCCCGCGCGGCAGGCGTTCTCGTCGTGTTCGTGCATTTCGCCTTCCGGGCCAACGGGGCCGACGTGCCGCCGGGCAACGCGCTACTCAGAACGTTCTACGAAGCCGGCGACGCCTTCCACGAGGGGACGGCCGGAACTGAGATCGATCTGCCGGTCGCCGACGAGGACGTCATCGTGATGAAACGCCGCGCCAGCGCGTTCGCCGGCACAGACCTTGACCTCGTGCTCCGCGCGCGCGGCGTCGGCACTCTCGCGATCGCCGGAGTCGCGACCAGCGCAATGGTGGCTGCGACGTGCTACGACGCGGCAGACCGTGACTACCAGGTGACCGTGTTGCGTGACGGTTGTGCCGACGGCGATCCGGCGATGCACGACTTCTTCATGGAAGCCGTCTTTCCCAGCCGGGGATTCGAGGTCGTGCCCTGCGCCGGTTGGCTCGGAGAATGACGATGGCTCATGGCCCACGGTGCGACGGGGACAGCCCTACCGCCAAGATCGGGTCGCGGTCATCGTGGCGAGCAGCGCCAGGGACTGCTCGTCCGGTGAGCCGGGCCGGGCGTGGAGGACGGTGAGCACCTGGCCGTCCTCCAGCGGCATCGCGTGGAAGCGGAGGCTGATCACGCCCAGCTCCGGGTGCCGGAAGCTCTTCGCGCCCGCCGTGGTGGTGCGGACGTCGTGGCGGGCCCACAGTTCCCGGAACTCCTGGCTGTGCAGCGACAGTTCGCCGATGAGTGCCGTCAGGTCGGGGTCGTCCCGCTCGGTTCCGATCCGGGCCCGGAAGTTGGCGACCGCGTCCGACGCCGCCGCGTCCCAGTCCACATGTGTCTCCCGTGTCCCGGGGTCCAGGAACACCGCGCGCAGCAGGTTCGTCCCGGGCACGTAGCAGGGGGCCAGCTCACACGCCAGAGCGTTCGATCCGACGACGTTCATCCGGCGGCTGGTCACTGTGGCCGGTGTCGTCGTCCAGGCGTCCAGCAGTTCCTGCACGGTGTCGGCCACCCGTTCCCGGGTGCGCGTGGCGGTCGGTGCCGGGCGGGCCAGGGCGTACAGGTGCATCGTCAGTTCTTCGTCCAGTCGCAGCGCCCGGGCCAGCGACTCCAGGACGCTCTCCGAGGGGCGGTGGCCGCGTGCCTGCTCCAGGCGTACGTAGTAGTCCGCGCTCACTCCGGCCAGGAGGGCCAGTTCCTCGCGCCGCAACCCCGTCACGCGGCGGCGGGCGTCGCCGGCGGCGTCGTCGAGGCCCACGTCTTCGGGACGGACCAGGGCGCGGCGAGCCCGGAGGAATTCTGCGAGAGCGGCGTTGTCCACAGCCTCAGGCTACGTCCGGTCGTCCCGTACGAGGGTGGCCCTGTGATTCCCAGTCATCGGCCACCGATGGTGGGGCGGCGCGGTCCGGCGACAGCATGGGGGCGTTGCGAACGAGAGGAGATCCACCATGCGAACGGTCAACGGCTGGGCCGCCCAGGCACCCGGGTCGGCGCTGGCACCCTGGCGCTTCGAGCGCCGTGAGCTGCGACCTACCGACGTCGCACTGCGGGTGACACACGCGGGGGTGTGCTTCACCGACCTGGAGCACGTGCGGCCCGAACCGGGCCACGAGCGGCCGGACATCTTTCCGCTGGTGCCCGGCCACGAGATCGTCGGTGAGGTGGTGGCCGTCGGCAGTGCGGTCACCGGTTTCCAGGTCGGTGATCCGGTCTGTGTGGGGAACATCGTCGATTCGTGCGGGGTGTGCGAGGCCTGCCGCAACGGTGATCAGGAGTTCTGCGCGGAGTTCCCGACCCTGACCTACGGAGGGCGTGACCGGCGCGACGGGTCCCTGACCCAGGGCGGGTTCAGCGACGAGTACGTGGCCGACCAGGCGTTCGTGTACCGGCGTCCCGAGGGGCTAGACCCGGCCGGGACCGCGCCGCTGATGTGCGCGGGGATCACCACCTGGGTGCCGCTCAGGCGGTGGGAGGTCGGCCCGGGGCAGACGGTCGGCATCATCGGCCTCGGCGGACTCGGGCACGTGGCGGTGAAGCTGGCCAAGGCGCTCGGCGCCGAGGTGGTGGGCTTCACCACCTCACCCGACAAGGCGAAGGACATGCTGGAACTCGGTGCCGACGACGTGGTGGTGTCGACCGACGCCGAGGCCATGGCCGGGCAGCGCGGGCGGTTCGACTTCATCCTCGACACCGTGCCCCGCACGCACGATCTCTCGCCCTACCTGACGGCGCTCCGCTTCGACCGGACCCTGTGCACGCTCGGCATCGTGCCGGAACTTTCCTTCACACCTCAGACCCTGCGGTTCGGACGCAAACGGCTGGCGGGCGCAGGCAGCGGCGGCATCACCGACACCCGGGAGATGCTCGACTTCTGCGCCGCCCACGACGTGACCGCGACCGTCGAGGTACTGCCCGTCGCCGAGGTCAACGAGGCACTGGACCGGCTGGCCGCGGGTGACGTCAAGTACCGGTTCGTCCTCGACCTCGCGTCCTGACGAACGGAGGGCCGTGAGGAGGGCGAAGACGGACAGGCGGCTCACGCCTTGCCGCCCTCTCAGCACCGGACTGAAGGCGAGCTCGGCGGCGAAGACGGTAGCCACCCCTTGAACGCCGTCATCCTCGGCGGCCTGCCGATGCACCAGGGCGACGACTACATCGTCAGCTACAACACTTGATCTACTACCTACGAGAAATCACCGGCTTCTACCGGCGAGCCACGAAAGCCGGGGCGTCTTCTGGAGGGCAGATCTCCGGCGATGGTCCGCTGGCGATCTGTCTCACGGCCAAGCACGATGACCATCTCGCAGAACGTGTCGTAGCCGTATCTCTGCTTGAGTTTGCCCAGCACGCCTTTGCGGCTGGCCTCGGCGAGGATGCCCTTGAGGGCAACGTAGGGGACTTCGCGGCCGGCGGAGAAGTCGTCATACGCGGCTTGGGCGACGCTTCGCAGCTCCGCATATGGGGCGGATTCGCTAAGGACCATGTACGACGCCTCTTTGAGATCCATGCCCTGGAGTTTAGGCGGCTCTATCGCCTGACATGAGGGGGTTGCGGGGTACGGGCCGGGAACCTGCGCCCGCCCATGGCGGTGGCGAATGACGCTGGAGGACTCCACGAGGTCCGCGTGGTCCGCCACCGGCGCTTGGCCTACCTGTCGGCCGGGTGTCCGGTCACGACGCCGATGACGAGTTCAGGGTCGGTGTACGCACTGAGTCTCGGCATGCGCGAAGATGCGGCCTTTCCCGGGCAGCGCGGCGGTGGGCCCTGCGGTGGGATGCGGCGCTGTGACGGTCGTCGCGCCTTCGAGACAGCCGTACGAGGTGCGCAGCATGTTCCCGTAGACGAGATCCCCGAGATAAGGAGTGTCGTACCGCGAGGCTCGCCCGTCGGCCGGCCGCGTGATCCAGACGGTGACTTGGGCGCCGTCCAGCTGCGCCATTCCCGTGGCCGGTTGGAAGCGCGGCCACATCGCCCCGCAGGCTGGTGCGTAACGAAGCAAGATATAGCCGACGAAGAACCGGTCGGGAGCGTAGAGGTTGGCCGAGGCGACGGTCATGACCTCGCCCTTGTCGCAGCCGGTGTCCTGAGGGTCGCTGCCCTCTGCGATCGTTCTGGTGGATCTCGGCGAGGCGGCCGAGGTGTGATCGGCCGACCCGGGAAAGAGCAGCCGCCAGGCGGTGATGATGCTCACTGCCGAGAGCAGGGCGCCACCGACCATGATCAGCTGCGTAGCACCTCGTTTACCGTGACCCTGGGGTGCGGCGGGCACGGCCAAGGTGGCCGGCACGTCGACGAGCGGAGTTGATTCGCTCCGATCAGCCGCTGGTGATGTCTCGGCCTGAGTCCCCTCACGGTGCGCATGCACGGCCGCGGCGACCTGCCGCCACCGCTCCGGCCAGCCTTCGGTTTCCGCGCCACAGGCGGCGACATAGGCCAACACGACCGGGAGGGTCGCCAACCGACGCCCCGATGCCGCCTCTGAGAGGGTGCTCGCCGAGTACCGGGCCTTCACCGCCATCGAACGGTACGGCGGATTTCCGGCCTGTGCTCGCAGCGCCCTTAGGTCCGCAACGAATTCCGCTAGTTCCGTTACCTCTGCGTCGACTGGCTGCGGCCTGCGTCCCATGCAGCGTCCGTCCTTGTTCGGATTTTGTCGTTCGGACCGAAACAAGGATTCCCGATCAACGCGGTGAGTGGAAGTGTCCCCAGTGCTTCGCCTGTTCCCGGCGGACATGCCGCGAACGGGCCCACGTACAGAGAGGGCAGACCGTGGAACATCTCACCCGAGCGATCGCCGCATTGGTTCCCGCCGTGCCGCTGTCGTTGTTCGGCCTCGGCGTTACCGCCGGACCCGCCTCCGCAGCCGCCACGACGGTCGCTCCGTCTGTGACCTGTAGCAACTACGGATGCGACGGCACCGATCCGGACGAGACCGGATGCACATATCTCGCATACGCGGTCTTCGACATCAATGGACTGCAGCTCATGTGGTCACCGACGTGTAAAACGAACTGGGCAAGGTACTACGTCAACCCCGGCGAGACGGCCATACTGGGGGTGACTCGACAGAATCCATATGGCTATAAAAGCCTCGGCTCATCGGTGGCGGGCTGGGCCTATACCGACCAGCTGTACTCACCTGGCCCGGCGCGCGCATCCGTCACGGTCATCAACAAGGCCCAATGGTTCACCCCCTGGACCGACTGAACAATAATTCCTGACCTCGATCTTCGTGAATTCGGTCAGGCGGGCTCGATGGCCGTTGTCGCCGCCGAGCCCGCCTCGCTGCGGTGGCGTGAAGATCAACCCGGTGACCGTTCCTCGGTCGGCGTCAGCTGAGGGCCTGGGCCGTATGGATCAGGTTGATGTGGGTGAACGCCTGAGGGAAGTTGCCCAGCTGACGCCCTTGGACCGGGTCGTACTCCTCGGCGAGCAGGCCCACGTCGTTGGTGAGGGCCAGCAGCCGTTCGAACAGCTCCATGGCCTCATGCTTGCGCCCGACGAGGGCGAGCGCCTCGGCCAGCCAGAAGCTGCAGGCGAGGAAGACGCCTTCGGTTCCGGGTAGCCCGTCGATGTCGTTGCTCTCGGAGGTCGGATAGCGCAGGACGAAGCCGTCGGTCGTCAGCTCGCGTTTGATCGCGTCGATCGTGCCGGTGACCCGGGGGTCTTTCGGCGGCAGGAAGCCGACGATCGGGATGAGGAGCAGCGCCGCGTCGAGCTCGCGCGAGCCGTACGACTGGGTGAACGTGCCGCGCTCGGGGTCGAATCCCTTGTCGCAGACCTCGGCGTGGATCCGGTCCCGCATGGCACGCCAGCGTTCGACGGGACCGGTGTGGCCGAGCTTTCCGACCATCCGTACGGCCCGGTCGGCCGCCACCCACGCCATGACCTTCGAGTGGACGAAGTGCCGCCGCGGGCCGCGGATCTCCCACAGGCCCTCGTCGGGTTGGTCCCAGCTGCGATCGATGAAGTCCATCAGTCTGCAGACGATGGACCAGGCGTAGTCGGAGGGCGGCATCCCCAGCTTGTGGGCCCGGTAGAAGCAGTTGAGCACCTCGCCGTAGACGTCGAGCTGAAGCTGGCCGGCCGCGTCGTTGCCGATCCGTACCGGCCTGGAGCCCTCGTAGCCGGGTAGCCAGTCGAGCGTCTGCTCCGGCAGGCGCCTCTCTCCTGCCACGCCGTACATGATCTGGAGATCCTCCGGGCGGCCCGCGATGGCGCGGAGCAGCCAGTCACGCCAGGCGCCCGCCTCGGTGATGTATCCGGATTCGGTCAGGGCGTCGAGTGTCATCGCGGCGTCGCGCAGCCAGCAGAATCTGTAGTCCCAGTTGCGGACCCCGCCGAGATGCTCGGGCAGCGATGTGGTGGGAGCCGCCACGATGCCGCCGGTCGGGCTGTAGGTGAGGGCCTTGAGCGTGATGAGGGAGCGCATCACGGCGGCGCGGCAGCGGCTCGGGAGCCAGCAGCGGAAGACCCATTCCTCCCAGAACAGTCTGGTATCGGTGAGCTGCTCGCCGGGATCGATGCGGTCGGGTTCCGGCTGGTGCGAGGGGTGCCACGTGAACACGAACGCCTGGCGTTGCCCTGCGTCGATCATGAAGGTGCCGGTGTGCCGGTCACCGCTGTCCTCCAGGTGGAGGGGGACGTCGATCCAGACCGAGTCGGGCCCGCCGATGGCGTGAAGGCGGCCGTCGAAGCGGCGAACCCAGGGGACGATCCCGCCGTAGTCGAACCGGATGCTGATCTCCGCGGTCATGTCCACGGTCCCGGACACGCCCTCCACGATCCGGACCAGGTGGGGGTTGGCCTGCCGGGGAGGCATGAAGTCGATGACCTTGACGGTCCCCGTAGGGGTCTCCCATACGGTCTCGAGGATGAGCGTGTCGCCGGCGTACGCGCGTCGCGCGGCCATCTCGTGCCCGGTGGGGGCCAACCGCCAGAACCCGTTGGACTCGTCGCCGAGGAGCTTGGCGAAGCACGAGGGAGAGTCGAACCGGGGAAGGCAGAGCCAGTCGATCGACCCGTCGCGACCGACCAGGGCGGCTGACCGTGTGTCCCCGATGAGGGCGTAGTCCTCGATCCGCACGTTGACCACGCTACCCGCGGGTGTCCGCGTCATCGCGGGCCGTATCCCCAGGTGAGGGCCTATGTCGACCGAGAGGGGTCAGGCACTGACGAGCGCGGGGCCGCGACGTTCGCCGCGGTCATGACATCGCCAGAGTCAGGACGCCGGCGCCGAGACTCATGGCCGCGTGGCCGGCCGCCGAGGGCAGGCGGCGTATGAGCGGCTGGGGGCCGGTCGCGGTGCCGGCCTCGGCGAGCCAGACCACCGTCGCCACGAGGCAGTACGCGGCCAGCGTCACGGCGGCCGGCGTAGGGCCGCTCATCTGCGCCATCGCGGCGTGTCCGCCGGCCATCCGGGGTGCCGGCCCGTCACGGGGGACGGGCATCGGCGTGATCACCATCCAGGCCATCATCGCCGCCATCAGGGCATGGTGCGCGTCCCGGATCGCGGGCGTCATCCGCCGCTCACGTACGGCCGAGACGACGAACCAGACGACGCCCGCTCCCAGCAGCGTGACCTGCGGGCCATGGGGGATCCGGGCTCCCCACGGCCAGACCATCGGGATCATCACCAGGCACATCACCGCGTGCAGGAACAGCGAGATCCGCTCGGCGGTGCCCGCCGTGGCGCGCACGCACTGGTACAGGAACCACCCGCCCGAGCACGCGAACACCACGCTCAGGCACCAGCCGGCGGAAGGAGGAAGGGACACCGTTGACTCCGGTCGACGAGAACAGGGTCAGCTGTACAGATCCGGCACGTCCCGGAAACTCATCGGCCTCGCCCGTACGGATCTCGCCACGCGGACCTTCGCTCAGCGGCACATCGCGTCGATGTACTCCGAGAAGTTCGGGAACTCCGCGCGTGCCGCGGCCACGATCTCCGCGGTCGTACGGCGTTTCCCCGGCGCGTGGCGTTCGGCGATCGCCTGGAACGCCTCGTTCGGCTCCGCCTCGGCGTCCGGGGCGGAGAAGGCCTCAAGGGGGCCGAAACCGTTCGCGAACAGCCACAGCAGGTCGCCGAGGTCGCGGGCGATCACTCCCCGGTCGCCCTCGGAACCGAGGTGGACGACCGGCTGCTCGGTGAGAGGCGCACCCGGCCGGACCAGCCAGAAGCCGGCATAGTCGCCCGCCCCGGTGGCGCCGAAGAAGCGGAACTCGCTGCCGTCGGCCTCTTCGTTGCCGGTCCACAGACGGAACCACCACGCGGTCTTCTCGGGTGCCTCCAGCCGTGCGTACGGCTCGAAATCACACCCTCGGGACTCGTCGGTCTCCTCGTCCCACTCCCACTCGAAGCCGACCTCGACCACCTCGGCCAGGGCGGCGGGCAGCGCCAGGTCTTCAGCTGTCTCCGTCACCCCAGGAAGACTAGCCACCTCGGCACCCGCGCATGGGGAAGCCGAGGGCGGGCGGTCGCCGAGGCGGTGGTCCCGTCCGTGGCGTACCGGATAGCATCCTGGATCGCCTGCTGCTCACCGGGGAAGCCAGGCCAACGGAAGGCAGTCAAATGAGCGCCGTTCCAGCGACCGACGAGCGGACCCGCTACTCCTCCCACCGGGCGGACGCCGTCGATACTCAGGCGTGGCCTGTTTTCGACGAAGAAGGCCGAAGGCTGCTGGAGTCGGTCGGACAGGTGATCCATCCCGAGCCCGGTGAGGTGTTGTGGGACGCGGGCGACGCCTACGACCTGTACCTCGTACTCGCCGGTGAGGTTCGTCTCGTGGATCGAAGAGACGACCGGGTCGTGTTCGTGGTCGAAGCCGGCGACTTCGTCGGCGAACTCGGCATGCTGATGGGGCAGCCGGCCTTCCTCGCGGGTGTCGCGATGGCGAAGAGCGCGCTGCTGCGGGTGCGGGTCGAGGATCTGAGCCGGCTCGTGGCGACCTCCGCCGAGCTGGGTGACGTGTTGCTCTCCGCGTTCGACGCGCGGCGACGTCTGCTGACCCGTGCCGGCGAGGGCGGCCTCGTCGTCGCCGGCGACGACGATCCCGACCTGCACCGGCTGCGGGAGTTCGCCGAGCGCAATCACATCCCGTATCGGACGGTGCTGCGCTCGGACCCGTCCGCCTGGGCCGAGGTCGCGGGGCAGTGTGCGCTCCCGGAGAAGGGGACCGCCGTGGTGACCGGCCGACGGCGAATCCTGACCGAGCCGACGACTCGCGATCTGGCCACCGCCATCGGTCTCGACCTCTGCGGGCTCTCCGACCAGGCGCGTTGCGATCTGCTGATCGTGGGCGCCGGACCGGCGGGCTTGGCCGCCGCCGTCTACGGAGCCTCCGAAGGACTTGACGTCGTCATCGTCGAAGATGTCGCCCTGGGAGGGCAGGCCGGCACCTCCTCGCGGATCGAGAACTACCTCGGATTCCCGCGCGGAGTCGCCGGCAGCGAGCTCGCCCGGCTGGCGATGTTGCAGGCGGTCAAGTTCGGCGCACGGCTGGTCTCGCCCCGCTCCGTGACCGAGTTGTCGCGGAGCCCGGACGGATTCCGGGTCCGGCTCGACGACCAGAGCGACGTCACGGCCCGGGCCGTCGTCATCGCGAGTGGCGTCCGATACCGCCGGCTGGAGAGCACCCCGGGTGTCACCGAGTTCGAAGGTCGCGGCGTCCACTATGCCGCGACCGAACTCGAGGCGCGGGCATGTGTCGGCCGGAATGCCGTGGTGGTCGGAGGCGGCAATTCGGCCGGCCAGGCCGCGCTGTTCCTCACCCAGCAGGCCGACCAGGTACACGTGCTCATTCGCCGCGACGACCTCTCCGAGACGATGTCGAGCTACCTGGCCCAGCGGCTCACCCACCATGAACGGATCACCGTCCACCCCCGGTCACAGCTGACCTCCGTCGCGGGTGAGGACCGTCTCACCAAGCTCACCTGGCGAGACGGGCGAAGCGGGCAGGACGTCCGGATCGAGGCGGGTGGAGTGTTCTTGATGATCGGCGCGGTCCCACGCACCACATGGCTTCACGACGTGGGCGTCGAACTCGACGACAAGGGCTTCGTGATGACCCGAGAAGCCTTCGCGACCTCCGTCGAGGGTCTGTTCGCCGTGGGTGACGTCCGCGCCGGCTCGGTCAAACGGGTCGCCTCCGCCGTCGGAGAAGGATCGGTGGTGGTCTCCGCCGTGCACGCCTACCTTGAAGGACGAATGGCCGCGGCTGTCACCTAGCCGCCTGTCACCTAGCCGCCTGTCACCTGGCCGCCGCGGCGCGGTCAGCCGATCCAGATCACGATGCCGGTCAGGCCGTTCAGCACGGCCGCGACCCCGGCGCGTACGGCGTGCCCGGCGCGGGCGGGGGTGAAGGTGGCGGGGTCGTAGTTCGAGGACATGCCGAGGCCCTCGCCGCGGAACGACGCGCCGGTCCAGTCGGCGGCCGTCACGTTCGCCGTGGGTTCGGCCAGTTCCGCGCCGATCACCAGGAACTTCCGGTCGAGGTGGTTGGGGGTGACCGTGGCGAGGGCGTCGACGAGGTCGTTGCCGGCGCTGA
The DNA here is from genome assembly GCF_030269445.1 of Actinoallomurus iriomotensis. Classification (GTDB taxonomy): domain Bacteria; phylum Actinomycetota; class Actinomycetes; order Streptosporangiales; family Streptosporangiaceae; genus Actinoallomurus; species Actinoallomurus iriomotensis. Next base: position 937,070 of record NZ_BSTJ01000003.1, on the reverse strand, counting down.
CGATGAGGTCGGGCGCCAGGTTCATCGCCCTGCTGATGGACGGGACGTACTGGTCCGGCTTGGCGGCCGTGACGGTCTTCAGGCTGACGTGCTCCTCCTTCGCCCACTTCCGTACGGCGTCCGTCAGCGTCCTGGTCTGGGCGTCCTTGCCCGCGGTGAGCAGCACCACGCGGTAGCCCTTCGACGGGCGGGCGGCGTCCCACGAGCCGGCGCGCGGTGTGATCGTCGACTCCGGGGCGGGCGACCTGGCCGGGTCGGAGAAGCCCGGGCCGAGGGTGCCGATGGGAGTGGGCCTCGCGTGCGGCCGGGACCAGTCGTCGCCGGAACCGCACCCGCCGGCCAGTACGGCGGTCGCCACGGCCGCGGCCAGCGCGGCGGCGCGCAGACGTCGAGAGCGCATGGGGGATCGGCCTCCGGCGGGGTCACGGGTGGGCCTACTTCCTACCCCATGACTTGCGGTTTTCGAGGAGCGAGGCCACCTCCGCCGGGTGTGGTTCCTCATCGGTTCGCCTGCGGGCCGCCGGCCGTTCATCCGTGCCGAGCAGATTGCGTCTCGCAACCAACGAGGAGTCACATGTCCCACGCCGCCCGGCGTCGTGCCTGTGCTGTCGCCGCCGCCGTGGCCGTGGCCGCCGTGGCCGTCCTGCTCAGCGCCCTGCCCGCCTTCGCCCACGGGTTCAGTTCCACCGCGTACGTCGATCTGACCGCGCCCGCCACCGGGCACGTCCGCGCCGCGATCGGGCTGGAGTACGACCTGCTCGTCGTCTCCGCCGCCGACTACCAGAAGGACGATCCGCTCTTCCGGGCGGGCGACGCGGCGTTCAGGTCCGGTGACCGGGCGGGGCAGGCGGCGGCGCTCGACGCCCACGCCGGCTCGGTCGTCGCGTACGTGACCCGGCACTTCGGCGTCACGGCCGAGGGGAGGGCCTGCGCCCCGGCCCGGAACGGCGGCTTCCAGGTCGAGCAGCGTGAGGGCGTCCCGTACGCGCTGCTGGTGCTCGACTACCGCTGCCCGGAGGCCGCGGACGCGCACGAGGTGCGCAGCGGGCTGTTCCCGGACTCCGAGGGCTACGTACGCGGCACCAAGACGATCGTCACGTACGACCTGGACCTGCGGTCGGGAAGCGCCGCCCTCGACGCGCGGCATCCGACGTTCTCCACGCGGCAGTCGTGGGCCGAGCGGTTCTGGGAGTTCTTCCGGCTGGGGGCCGAGCACCTGCTCACCGGGATCGACCACATCCTGTTCCTGCTGGCGCTCATCGCGGGGTCACGCCGTCTGCGCGAGATCGTACTGGCGGCGACGACGTTCACGCTGGCCCACTCGGTGACCTTCGTCTTCGCCGCCCTCGGTCTCGTACGGGTGCCCGCGTCGTTCGTCGAGCCGGTCATCGCCCTGTCGATCGCGGTCGTCGCGGGCTGGCATCTGTGGCGGATCTGGCGACGCCGATCGCATGCCGTGGACCTCGAAACCACCGGTCACGGTCACCTCAGCCTGGACACCGCGGGCTGGACGCGGCTCGCGGTCGTCTTCTGCTTCGGGCTCGTGCACGGGCTCGGCTTCGCCTCGGCGCTGGGCATCGAGCAGGCCTGGTCGTGGACGCTGCTGTGGTCGCTGCTGGTGTTCAACGTGGGCATCGAGGTCGTTCAGCTGGCGATCATCATCGTCGTCTTCCCGCTGCTGGGTCTGCTGCGCCACCGCCGGCCGGTGGCGGGGCTGTGGACGACCGGCGCGATCGCCACCGGGGTGTCCGTCATGGGCCTCGTGTGGTTCTTCCAGCGAGTTCTCTGAAAGATCACGTCACAACTTCCGGCGTGCGCCACCGTTCACCTCCTCGCCGTTCATCTCCTGGTCAACGCATTGCGAGAGCTTGACCGAGCTTTTACCTCTCCCAAAAGGGACGGAACCCTATGAACTTCCAAAACTGGACAGAGGGCCCCGGGTCGATTCGGCGCCGGGTGGCCATGGGGGCCACCGCGGCGGTCATCGGCGTCACCGCGGTGCTCGGCAGCGGCCTGACGACCGCGGCCGGCGCGGACAGCGGTACGACGACCACCGGCATCGTCCTCAGCGTCGGCGCCACCGAGTCGCAGCGCGTCGTCTCCTGGTACACCTCGGCCGGCACCGCGCAGGTGGTGCAGGTCGCACCGACCTCCAAGGTCGCCAAGGGCCGGTTCCCCAAGAACGCCGTGACCTTCCCGGCCACGGTCGCCGCGAACAGCGTCAACGGCGGCTACAACGGCCACGCCACGATCGACAACCTGAAGAAGAACACCGCCTACTCCTACCGCGTCGGCTCCGAGGGCGACTGGTCGCCGGCGTACTCCTTCAAGACCCGGGACTTCAAGGGCGACTTCGACTTCCTGTTCTACGGCGACCCGCAGATCGGCTCGTCCGGCGACACGGCGAAGGACGGTGCCGGATGGCTGGACACCGTGAACGTCTCCCTCGCCGCCAACCCGAAGGCCGAACTGCTGGTCTCCGGCGGTGACCAGGTCGAGAGCGCCAACACCGAGACCCAGTGGAACGCGTTCCTCGCGCCCGACAAGCTGCGCCAGTACCCGTGGGCCGCCACCATCGGCAACCACGACGTCGGCGGCAAGTCGTACGAACAGCACTTCTGGACGCCGAACACCGACCGCTCCGCGCCGTTCTACGCCGGCAACGCGGCCACCCAGTCGGGCGGCGACTACTGGTACACGTACAAGGGCGTCCTGTTCATCGACCTGAACAGCAACGCCTACGCCAACGGTTCCGACGCGGCGCACCTCGGCTACGTCAGCGACGTCATCAAGGCGCACGGCGCCAAGGCCAAGTACACGGTGCTCGTCTACCACCACTCGATCTACTCACCGGCCGACCACGCGAACGACACCGACAACCAGCAGCGCCGTCAGGACTTCCCGACCGCGTTCTCCAAGCTGGGCGTCGACCTGGTCCTGCAGGGTCACGACCACAGCTACTCCCGCAGCTACGTGATCAAGAACGGGAAGAAGGCGAACGCGAACGAGCGGCCCGGCGCCGCGCAGGTGGCCCAGGGGCCGGGCGGCGTCATCTACGTGACGGCCAACTCCGCGTCGGGTTCGAAGTACTACGACCTCACCGCTCCGGACACCACCAAGGACCCGAACTACGGTCCCGACCCGCTGAACCCCAAGAACCACTGGGCCAACTCGGTCGAGAACCAGGAGCACGTCCGTACCTACGTGAAGGTCGAGGTGCGCGACAACAAGCTCGTCGTCCAGGACATCCGCAGCGGCACCTGCGCCGGCCCGAACGCCGCGGTCGAGCTGGGCAAGGTGTCCTGGTGCGGCCCGGACAGCGGCGCGAGCGCGGCCAAGCCGGTCGGCTCCCTCGTCGACAAGGTGGTGATCCGCCCGTTCAGCGACAAGCCCGGCAAGCCGGGTAAGCCCGAAACCCCGGGTAAGCCCGGAACTCCGGGCAAGCCCGCCTGGGTGCAGCAGAGCGACGGTGAGTCGAAGGGCGTCACGCTCACCTCGCTGAGCTGATCCCGGTCCGCCTTACCGGTCGGGGTGGGCGCCGGCGGGTGCCCGCCCCATCGCACTTTCTTTCGTCCCGCCGTTCCGCAGACCGTCCGAGGATCATCAGATGCACCTGCCCAGACCGCGTACGACCTCAGCGGCCGGAGCCCTCGCCCGGGCGGCCGTCGTGACGCTGCTCGCCGCGCTCGGACTCCTCGGAGCGGGGGCCGGCCCCGCCGTCGCGGCGGACGGAGACGTCCCCTGGACGGTCGGCACGGCGGCCGGCGCCTTCGGGTCGGACCGGCCGAACTACAGCTACACCCTCGACCCGGGCGGGCGGCTCCAGGACGGCCTCGTGGTCACCAACCACGGCACCACGCCGCTGCGCCTGGCCGTGTACGCCGCCGACGGGTTCACCACCAAGGCGGGCCGGTTCGACCTGGTCACCAAGGGCGCGAAGTCGACGGGGGTGGGTGCGTGGGTCCACCCGGACCGTCCCGAGCTCACGATCCGGCCCGGTGAGTCGGTCCAGGTGCCGTTCACGGTCGCGCTTCCGGACGACGCCGCGCCCGGCGATCACATGGGGGGCATCGTCACATCGCTGACGCGGGCCGGGACGGCGGACTCGGCGAAGGTGGACCGGCGCGTCGGGATCCGGATCCGGCTCCGCGTGGGCGGACCGCTCAAGCCGAGCCTGTCGGTGGAGCGGCCGCACGTGCGCTACTCGGGCACGCTCAACCCGTTCGGGAAGGGCGAGACGACCGTCACGTACACGATCCACAACACGGGCAACGCGATCCTCACCGCCCGGCAGGCGGTCTCGGTGTCCGGCCCCCTCGGCGGCCCGGGCGTTCGCGCGGGCGGGATCGGCGACTCGCCTCAGCTGCTCCCGGGCGATACCTGGAAGGTCTCGGTGCCGGTACGGGGAGTGGCGCCCGCGCTGAGACTGACGGGAACGGTCACCGTCACTCCGCTGCTCGCCGACGCGGCGGGCTCGATCGCCCCGCTCGCCGCCGTCAGGGCCACGACGCGCGCCTGGAACGTCTCCTGGGCGCTCCTGCTCCTCCTCGTTCTCTGCGCGATGATCGCCGCGGGCCTGGCTTTCCGCCGCCGGCGGACCCGGAGACGCCTGGACGCCGGCGGCCCGGAGCCCGCCGAAGAGGAGCTCCGGGAGCCGGAGACCTCCGGCCACTAGCCTTGGCCGATGTTCGAGTACCACGGGTGGGTGAACATCCGGGAGACGGCCGGTCTCGACGACGATGAGAGGCGGCTGCGTTCGCGGGTGGAGGACGTCCGCCGGCTTCTCGCGGAGCTGGACGAGTACGGCCTGCTCGACCTGCGCTGGCTGAACGGTTTCCCGTTCCTGCACGTCGCGGGCGTGCCCAACCACCGGGGCGAGTGGGGATCACGGATCATCGACCTCTTCCGGCGGGTCGGCGAGATCGCCCCGGGTTCGTTCGGCCTGCTGTACGTCTGGGACGACGAGGACGCGGAGCACCCGAACGCGTTCCGGGTCTTCCGCCTGGTGCGCGGTACGGTCACCGAGCACGCGGACTCCCTGCTCTCCCCGCTCGTCCCCACCGTGGAGGACGCCGCCCAGGGATGAGCGGACCCGTGCTATCACCGGGCGCGTGCGAAGAGCGCGCCCGCGCCGTCTCCCCTCGCCGGGTGGCCGGCCGCGACGAGGGCATGCCAGATGGTCACCTGAGTCGCGGTCAGGACCGGTTTTCCGAGGCGTCGCTCCAGACCGGGGACGAGGTCCGCCGTGTGCAGGGCGGTCTCCGGCACGAGGACGGCCTCGGCGTCCGGGCCGTCGCCGCGTTCGGTCAGGTCGGCGATCCGATGCCGGTCCCACGAGGCCAGCGCGCGGTCCGACGGCGCGTCCATGGCGACGTGATGCGTCGTGGTGATGCCCGCGTCGGCCAGGAACTCGGCGAAGGCGCTCGTCACCTCCTCGCCGTACACCGACGCGAGTCCCACCCGGGAGAGCCCCATCGCTCGCGCCGCCGCGACGAACGCGAGGGACGTGCCTGTCGCCGGCGCTCCCATCAGTGCGGCCAGGTCCGCGGCCTGCTTCCGGGCGCCGTCGAGGCCCTGCAGGAAGCTACAGCTGCTGCAGGCCAACGCCACCACGTGGGGAGCGAACCCGGTCAACCCGGCCGCCGCCACGGCGAGCCGGTCAGGCTCGCCGAGCTCGCGTACCGCGTTCAGCTTCTCCAGGGCGCCCATCTCGGCGATGTCGGAGACGTCCTCGCCCCACTCGACGTAGGAGAACTCCACCGTGATCGACGGATCCAGCAGGGCCGCCATGCGTACGAAATCGTCCTCGCCGCAGTCGCGAGTCGGATAGAGCAGCCCGACCCTGGGTGTCGATGCGCGACCAACCTCAGGCATCTCCTCACCATTGCCCATTATGGGGAATCTATGCGGCCTAGCGCGGTTCGCCGCCCTCGGTGGGATCGGGAAGTTTGGGGGGCCATATACGGGGCATCGTCGAGTCGCCTGAACCTAAGGAAAGGAGCACAGCAATGGGTCTGATGTTCCGTAAGCGTAAGAAATTCGGCCCTCTGGTCTTCAATTTCACCGAGAACGGTCTCTCCTCCTGGACCATCAAGCTCGGTCGCTGGTCATGGAACTCGAGGTCGCGCAGGCAGCGGTACGACCTGCCGGGCCCGCTGTCATGGAAGCAGGACAAGTCCCGCGCCTGACCGCATCGGAGCTCCGTCGGGGCGGTGCCACTGGGCTGACGGGCACCGCCTCGACGGCCATTAATGGCCGGCTTCTCAACCATTCACGCGTCGTTCCTCCTTGAGCTCGCGAATGGTGAGGACCGCGCTCCCGAATATCTCGGAGAGCGCCCTACGCTGACGATCGGTCAGATCGTTATGGAAGACGACCGCCGTGGCATCGGTCCGTACGCACGCGTCGGCGATCTCGCGGATCTTGCCGGTGCTCATGAGGGTCCGTGACGAGTAGGGGCGATCCATGTTCTCCGCTCCGCCCCGGACGCGGCCCTTTCCCGAGACGCCCCGGCGTTGGACGAAGCGGGCCGTCACCAGCCCGCCGAACCGGGTCACCTCGGCCTCGAGCTCGTCCATCGCCTCGACATGGTCCTTGCGCCTGGCCGAGAACAAGCCCGCGACGACCACGTTGGCGCCGTGTATCACGTTCGCCATTTGACCGGTTGTCCTGATGGCGTTTCTCCCGCCCCATCGGAACGCTCGCGGCGCGGCTCGTCTACCGCTCCGTGGCCGCGAGATGACAGAAATGCCCAACGTGGCCGCTCAAAGGCGCGAGTCCGGAGTGCGGTAGGCCGTACTGTATGCCTTATGGGCTACCCTCCTCCGCCGCCGGGCATGATGCCGCCGCCGGACAACGAACCTGTGCTGCTGTCGATCGGTGACATTTCCGTCACCCCGACTTCTGTCATCGTGCCTCAGGGGCGGTTTCCCGTCCACGGGACCACGTGGACCGTGCAGGACTCCACGCAGGTGACCGAGGGCATTCCGGCGGTCGCGATCGTGCTGGCCATCCTCTTCTTCATCTTCTGCCTGCTCGGATTGCTCTTCCTTCTCATGAAGGAGAAGCGCTACGCCGGGTTCGTCACGATCACCGTCACGGGCCCCGGCGGGCTGTATCACACCGTGCAGTTCCCGGCGGCGCAGCAGACCGGCGCATGGGCGACCGACATGGTCGGACGGGCCCGGGCGATCGCCGCCTCCGCGCCGCCGCCCGCCGGCGCCTGAGTCACTGAGTCTCAGTCTTCGTCGATGTGTGCCAGTTTGTCCGGGTTCGTTACGCCGTAGATGCCGCGGACCCGGTCATCGCCCGGGGTCAGGTCGAGGACCATCACGGCGAACGGGGAGTGTTCGTTGAAGACCACCGCGGACGGGTCGCCGTTCACGGTGCGGTAGCGGACGGCCAGGTCCTCGGGCAGGCGCGACGTCACGTTCGTGATGAGGCGGGCGACCTTGTCCCGGCCCTTGACCGGGCGGAGGCCGCCCGTCTTTCCGCCGCCGTCGGTCCACATCGTCACGTCCGGCGCGAGGAGTTCCAGCAGGGCGCCGATGTCGCCGCCGAACGCCGCGGCCACGAAGCGTTCGGTCACCTGCCGCTGCACCCGCGGGTCCGCCTGGTAGCGCGGGCGGCGGGCCTGGACGTGCGAGCGGGCGCGGTGGGCGAGCTGCCGTACCGCGGACGGTGACCGGTCCAGGATCTCCGCGATCTCGGGGTGGGCGTACCCGAACACCTCGTGCAGCACGAATACCGCCCGCTCCAGCGGCGTCAGCGTCTCCAGCACCACGAGCATCGCCATGGAGACCGACTCGCCCCGTACGGTCTGTTCCGAGGCGTCCTCCGCGGTGTCGGTGACCAGCGGATCGGGCAGCCAGGGGCCGACATAACTCTCCCGGCGGCGGTTGATCGTCGCCTGCCGGGCCAGCGCCTGGTTCACCGCGATGCGCACGAGGTACGCCCGCGGGCTGGTGATCGACGGGGAGGGCCAGGCGCCCGACCACGCCAGCCACGTCTCCTGCAGCACGTCCTCGGTGTCGGCGACGGTGCCGAGCATGTTGTAGACGACGGAGAACAGCAGCTCGCGGTGGTCCACGAACATTTCGGTCGCGGCGTCCCCCGGAGCCGTCTCGGGCCGATTCGCCTCGCCTGAAGGTCGGTTCATGCTCGCGCCTCCTGTGCACTCACCCACCTGAGAGGCATTCCGACCCCTGAAGTGTGACATCCGGGGCCACGTGACTCGTGTCACGCCCGGAGACGTCACACTCTCCCGCCCTCGGGCTCTCTTGTGCTTCGGAGTCTCGAGAAAGAGGAACCCGATGAACAGATGGCGGGGGAATCCATGGGCGATCCTGGCGGTGCTGGCGCTCGGATTCTTCATGACGCTGCTGGACCTGACGATCGTCAACATCGCGATCCCGGACATGGTCGACCGGCTGGGCGCGTCACTGGACCAGATCCTCTGGGTGGTCAACGCGTACGCGCTGGCGCTGGCGGTGCTGCTGATCACCGCCGGGCGCCTCGGTGATCTGCGGGGCAAGCGGACCCTCTACCTGTCCGGCGTCGCCGTCTTCACCCTGGCGAGCCTGGCCTGCGGCCTCTCCCAGGGGCCGGGGGAGCTGATCGCCTTCCGCGCGGTGCAGGGCGTCGGGGCGGCGATGTTGCTCCCGCAGACGCTGTCGATGATCGTCGAGGTGTTCCCGGCCGGGAGGCGCGGAGCGGCGCTCGGCATCTGGGGCGCCACCGCGGGCCTGTCCGGGGCGGCCGGGCCGAGCGTCGGCGGGCTGCTGGTCAGCCGCCTCGACTGGCGGTGGATCTTCTTCGTCAACGTGCCGGTGGGCGTGGTCGTGATCGTCGCGGGACTGCTGGTCCTGCCCGGAGCACGGCGTACGGTACGGCACCGCTTCGACGTGCCCGGCGTGCTGCTCGCCTCCGCGTCGCTGTTCTGCCTGGCGTTCGGGCTGATCGAGGGCGAGAAGTACGACTGGAACGCCGGGATCTGGGCGACGATCGCCGCGTCCGCCCTGCTCCTGGCCGGGTTCCTGGTCCACCAGCGCGGCCGGCAGGACGGCGAGCCGCTGGTCCCCTTCTCCCTGTTCCGCGACCGCGGGTTCACGGTCGTCAACGGCGTCGGCATCGCGGTGTCGTTCGGCGTCGTGGGGCTGTCCCTGCCGCTGACCATCTACCTGCAGTCGGTACTCGGCTTCAGCGCGCAGCGGGCCGGGCTCGTGATGCTGGCCCTGGCCGGCGGGTCGGTCGTCAGCGCGGGGCCGGCCGGGGTGCTGTCCGAGCGGCTCGGCGCGAAGTACCTGCTGATGACCGGCATGACGGCGTTCGCGGGCGGGCTGGTGTGGGTGGCCGTGGTCGCGGACGCCGGCGGGAGCGGCGTCGACGTCCTGGCGCCGCTGTTCCTCACCGGGCTGGGCGCCGGCTGCACGTTCACGCCGATGGCCTCGGAGGTCATGCGCAACGTACCGGCCGAGTTGTCCGGCGCGGCCTCCGGCGTCAACAACGCGCTGCGGCAGGTCGGGTCGGTGCTCGCCGGGGCCGTCGTCGGCGCGGTGCTCCAGGCGCGCCTCGCCACCGCGCTGCGGGAACAGGCACACGAGCGCGCCGCCGAGCTCCCGCCGTCCGCCCGGGGTCCGTTCGTCCGTGGCTTCGACCAGGCGGGCCGCCATCTGGAGGCGGGCGGTCAGAGCGGCGTGAAGCCGCCCGCCGGCGGACCGGCGGACCTGGCCCATCGCGTCGAGGCCGTCGCCGGACAGGTGTTCGGGCACGGGTTCGTCGAGGCGATGCGGCCCACGATGCTCGTCGCCGCGGGCGTGCTCCTCGCGGGGGTGCTCGCCTGCCTGGCCCTCCGGCGCGTACGCGAGCCGTCCGCCAACCCGCACGGCCTTCCACTCACCGAAGACGAACCGCAGGGGATCCGATGACCGACCAGATCGATTTCACGATGATGTACGTCACGCACGACGCGTTCCGCCGCGACCTCGCGCGCCTGGAGGCTGCGGTCGCCGACGGGCGGGCCGCCACACCCCAGGTGCGGGCGGGCTGGGACAACTTCACGGCCCAGCTCCACGTCCACCACACCGTCGAGGACGAGTGGCTGTGGCCCCGCCTCACCGAACTGGTCAAGGACCGGCCCGGCGCGCTGGCGCTGCTGGCCGACATGGAGGCCGAGCACGCGCGGCTCGATCCGCTGCTGGAGGGGCTCGGCCGCGCGCTGGCGGCGAACGCCGCCGACCTGGCCCAGCGCGTCGAGACGCTCGCGGCCGTGCTCGACCGGCACCTCGAACACGAGGAGGACGAGGCGCTGCCGCTGATCCAGGAGGTGATGACGCCCGCCGACTGGAAGGAGTTCGGGCGCGCGATGGCCCGCCGCCAGGGCGTGAAGGGCGCCGCGGCGTACGTGCCGTGGATCACCGACGGGATCCCGCGCGCCGACCGCCGCCGGTTCCTCTCTCACCTGCCCGCGCCCGTACGGGCGGTCAACCGGCTCGCGTGGACGCCGCGGTACCGCCGCCGGCGCCTGTGGAACCCACCGGGGTCAGGCGGCCTGAGACCGACGAAGGCCGCCTGACGCGCGTCAGAAGGCACGGCCGCCTGGAGGAGATGTGGTGGCAGGTAGGGAGAAGCGACGGCGTCGATCCACTGGGACGCGGTGATCTGTCAGTCCAGGAGTTCCGCGGCGAGGGCGGCGGCGAAGGCGTCGACGTCGTCCTCGGTCGTGTCGAAGGAGCACACCCAGCGGACCTCGCCGGTCGCCGGGTCCCACAGCTCGAAGCGGTACCGCTCTCCCAGGCGCGCGGCGACCCGCGGGTCCAGCCGGGCGAAGACCGCGTTCGCCTGCGGCACGCGCGGGATCACGACGCCCGGCAGGTCGCGTACGGCCGCGTACAGCCGGGCGGCCATCGCGTTGGCGTGCCCGGCGCTGCGGAGCCACAGGTCGTCCTCCAGCAGCGCGATGAACTGGGCGGAGACGAACCGCATCTTCGAGGACAGCTGCATCGCGGCCTTGCGGAGGTAGGGCATTCCCGGGGCGGCCTCGGGGGAGAGCGCCACGACGACCTCCCCGTACAGCAGGCCGTTCTTGGTGCCGCCGAATGACAGCATGTCCACGCCCGCGTCGGTGGTGAGGGCGCGGAAGGGCAGGTCGAGGGCTGCGGCGGCGTTCGCGAGCCGGGTGCCGTCGACGTGCACGAGCATGCCGAGTTCGTGGGCGTGCGCGCAGATCTCGGTGATCTCCTCGGCCGTGTAGACCGTGCCGAGTTCGGTGCTCTGGGTCAGGGAGACGACGCGTGGCTGGGCGCGGTGCTCGTCGCCCTGCCCGTGGGCCTGCCGGTCGATCAGTTCCGGGGTCAGCTTGCCGTCGGGGGCCGGCACCGGCAGCAGCTTCAGCCCGGCCACCTTCTCCGGCGCGCCGCCCTCGTCGAGGTGGATGTGGGCGGTCTCGGCACAGATCACCGCCGACCAGGGGTCGGTCAGCGCCCGCAGGCCGATCACGTTGGCGCCCGTGCCGTTGAAGACCGGGTACGCCTCGGCCCGCTCGCCGAAACGTTCCTTGAACATCTCGCGCAGCCGTGCGGTGTACACGTCACCGCCGTACGAGGGCTGGTGACCGCCGTTGGCCACGCCGATCGCGGCGAGGACCTCCGGGTGAACGCCGGCGCAGTTGTCGCTGTTGAAGCCCCGCGCGGAGGAATCATGCAAAGAGATCATGGCGCCGCCAAGTATCCCATCTCGCCATCTTTCGTCCTCAGGGCGGGAGGTCGGCGGCTCCTGCGGAGCAGCGAAGCGGACAAAGAGGTCGATGGGGTAAGTGTTGCGACAGGCGGCAATATGACCGGAGGGTAAAGGCTTGTTACTAAAGCGGCATAAGCGTCTTGTGGGCGATAGTGTGCCCGATGCGCCAATGATGTTTCCGTCTCATGGCGTGTCAATGACCACTCCTCAGCAGGAGGAATTCCCCATGCGCCTGAAGAAGGCGAGTCTGACCCTGGCCGGAGCCGCCGCGGCCGTCGCCGTCACCACGATGGCCGCCGCTCCCGCCTGGGCGTGCAGCGACCGTGACCCCGCTCTGCGGCTCCGCTCGCTCTGCGGCAAGGACGGCCAGGCCCTCTGGCTGCTGAGCAACCCCAACGGCTGGGGCGCCGTGCCCGCCACGTGGGCCGACAACAAGGGCGGCCACAGCCAGGGCAAGATCAGCGTGCCCGCCCGCGGCACCGTCGTGCTCGCGACGCACGCCGCCAAGGTGATCGTCACCGCCTACCGTCCCGACCAGCGGACCATGCCGGTCTGGCAGCGGCACGGTGCGATCGGCCTGCTCACGCAGCACTGCAAGGGCACCAAGCCCACGGCTCCGCCGTCGGAGAAGCCCAAGCCGACCCCGAAGCCGAGCAGGACCAGCGAGGCCCCCAAGCCGGTCACCCCGCCGAGCGGTGAGGCGCGTCCCGCGACTCCCGTGAAGGCCCAGCCCCAGTTCACCGGCTGACGAAGATCGAAAAGGCCGGCCCGGGAGCGTCCGTGTTCCCGGGCCGGCCGTCTCACCGACGTCATCGAGGAGCAGGACCGATGTCAATCAGCCCGGGAATGCGAGCGGCCGCCGTCGCGGCCGGCGCCGCGCTGAGCCTCACCCTGGCCGGCTGCGGCGGTTCCGATCACAAGGCGGCGAGCGGCAAACCGGCCGGGGACGCCCCCGCGGCCAAGCCGAGCACGGCGTCGTACGACTTCGGGAACGGCCCCAGCACGATCGCCACCGCGCGGAACGCGACGGTCGACATCTACAAGGAGGCCGGCGACCCGTCGCCGAGCATCAAGCTGCAGAGCCCGAACCCCGACGGCGCACCCCGCGTGTTCCTCGTGATGGACAGCAAGCCCGGATGGCTGCACGTCTTCCTCCCGGTGCAGCCGAACGGCAGCACCGGCTGGATCACCACGCGCGAGGTCCGCACCGCCAAGACCGACTACTGGCTCCAGGTGCTCCAGTCGGGCCACCGGCTGAAGCTCTACCGGGGCAAGAAGATGCTGATCAGCACCCCGGCGGCGATCGGCAAGTCCGACACCCCGACGCCCGGCGGCGCCTACTACCTCACCGAACTGCTCCAGCCGCCGAACCCGAACGGCGACTACGGCCCGTACGCGTACGGGCTGTCCGGGCAGTCGACCGCGCTCACCCAGTTCAACGGCCACGACCCGGTCATCGGCATCCACGGCACCAACCAGCCGAAGCTGCTGGGCACCTCGGTCAGCCACGGGTGCGTGCGGATCAGCAACGCGATGATCACGAAGCTGGCGAAGACGCTGCCGCTCGGCACTCCGGTCCAGATCTCCGCCTGAGCGCGGCCGGACGGAGAAGAAGCAGCACCACCAGCAGCAACAGCAGCGCACCGGGCACCACGTACGGCAGGGGCCCGGTGCGCAGCCATGTGCCGCCGAACCGCACCGCCAACCCCGGCAGGCAGCCGACCGTGGCGACCAGCGCGCGGGTGAGCTGCACCCAGTCCAGCCGGCTCGCGGGCGCCAGGGCCACCAGCGGCAGCACCAACGCCTCGTACCACGGGTAGTAGACCGGCGTCGTCACCACCCAGGCCGTGCAGACCGCCAGCGCCGGTCCCAGCCAGACCGGGCCGCGCGTGGGGTCGCGCAGGAGCCGGGCCGCCACCACGGCCGCGAGCACGACCGCGGCCAACGGCAGCCAGGACGGGAGCCGGCCGAGGACCGGCACGAGCAACTGCCAGGGAGTGTTCCAGGACGGCGACCGGCCACGGTGCGCCAGCGCGACGATCCCGGCGCCCCCGGCGATCGCGTACGACGCGGCGAGGACGGTCGCCGCGCCCACGCCGAGCGCGACGAGCGCCCGCGGCGACCGGCGCAGCGACCAGACCGCCACCGCGCCGAGCAGCAGGTACGGCGCCTTGACCGCACCGGCGGCGCCGAGCAGGACGCCCGCCGTCCCGCTCCGCCAGAGGCTCCGGCACACCGACGGGCCGGCCACCGCCAGCCCGGTCACCGCAAGGCCGGCCGCGAGCCCGTCGACGTGGGCGCCGCCGATCAGCGCCCAGAGCAGCAGCGGGTTCAGCGTCCACAGCAGGTGCACGCGGGCCCGGGAGCCGGGGCCCGCGAGCCGGGCGAGCGCCAGCGCCGCGGCCAGGAAGGCCAGGGCGTTCCAGACCTTCAGCCAGAACACCGTCGCGGTCGCCGAGCCGCCCGACAGCGTCGCCGCGGCCCATTCGGTGCCCGTCGCCAGCGGCCCGTACACCGACGGCGTGTCCTGCCACGGCTCCGGCGCCAGCGCGCCCACCCGGTCGCCCGTCGCGCGGAACTCCCGCGGCGTCATGACGTGCGGGTCGTGGCCGAGGGCCGCCATCCGCCCGTACACGGCGTAGTCCATCGTGTCGGTCGTGCCCATCGGCGGTGCGGCGACCAGGACGCCGACCGCCAGCAGGCCGCCGGCCACCAGACCACGGGGCCGGGGACCGCCGCGCCCCGCCGCCAGCCCCGCGACGACACCGGAGAACCCGCTGATCATCGCCGCCCACAGCAGGGCGGTGGCCCACACGTCGGAGGTGTACGGCCAGGTCAGGCGCGGGAAGACGCCGTCGCCGTCCATGGCCGGCACCGCCGACGGAAAGCGGCAGGCCCCGACGAGCGCCATCAACGCGACGCTGAGCGCGATGCCGCCGTACGTGACGCCTACGAGGACCCGTCTCATCGGACTCAGGCCGCGTGCTCCGCCGGCGTCGCTCCGAGGACGGCCTGGTAGTGGCCGATGAGCTCGTCGCAGATGCCGGCCCAGCCGCGGCCGTGCACGGACAGCCGCGCGTGGCCGCCCATCCGGGTCCGCATGCCGGGATCGGACGCCAGCGCCGCGACGGCGGCGCGCATCGCGGCCGGATCGTCGGGCGGGTACAGCAGGCCGTTGTGGCCCGGCCGTACGAGGTCCAGCGGGCCGCCCGAGGCGGGCGCGACGACCGGCAGCCCCGCGGCGAGTCCCTCCTGCACCGCCTGGCCGAAGGTCTCGTCCGCGCCGGTGTGCACGAACACGTCCAGGGACGCGACCAGCTCCGACAGCTCCTGGCCGGTACGGAAACCGGTGAAGATCGCCTCGGGCAGCAGCCGCTCCAGCCGCCGCCGGGCCGGGCCGTCCCCGACCACGACGAGGCGTACGCCCGGCAGGCCGGCCAGGTGGGCGAGCATCCACGGCCGTTTCTCGGTGGCGAGCCGCCCGACGTATCCGACGAGCACCTCACCGCCGGGTGCCAGGCGCTCGCGCAGCTCCGCCGACCGGTGCCGGGGATGGAAGCGCTCGTCGTCGACTCCGCGGGCCCACAGCGCGAGCCGGGGGAAGCCGCGTTTGCGCAGCTCGTCCAGTGTCGGCCGGGACGGCGCCAGTGTACGGTCGGTCCGCTCGTAGATGTGCCGGAGCCAGGCCCACACCAGCGAGTCGGCGCCGCGCAGGCCGTACCGGCGGGCGAAGCCGACGAGGTCGGTCTGGAACACCGCCACCGTCGGCACGCCGAGCCGGCGGGCGGCCGCCACCCCGGAGGTGCCGAGCATGAGCGGCGAGGCGAGATGCACGACGTCGGGCCGGAAGTCGCGCAGTGTCGGCGTCACGTGCCGGCTGGGCAGCCCGACGACGAACGAACGGTAGAAGGGAAGGGGAACCCCGGCTGTCAGCCGCAGCCGGTCGTCGTGGCCGTCCGGACCCGGGCCCGGCGCCACTACGAGCGCCTCGTGCCCGCGGCGGGTCAGGTGCTCCAGGACCCGGCAGACGGAGTTGGTCACGCCGTTGACGTGGGGCAGGAACGACTCAGTGACTATCGCGATCCTCACGGCCGTGAGCGTGACCGCGCCGCGCTACGGCGTCACCGCGTCGCGGCACCGTGCTGGGAAACATTGCGGAAACGTCGTCGGTGATCTTCTTGCCGATGGGCCCCGCCGAACGCGAGTCCTGCGATAACGCCGGTTGTCTCCGTGCCTGGGTGCGTTTCTGGGGTTACTGATACTCGGCGGGGGCTATGTACGATCTGATGCGAAATTACGACTCTCGACGGTGCTGTACCGGCTTGGGTTATTTGTCACGATTCGGCAACCATCTGTGCCGCCATCTTCAGTCGACCATGGGGTCTCGCGACAATCACCCCTTGTTCATCATTTCGGGCGAAACGTAGCCCGACCTGTAAGGGGGTTTCGTGAAGAAGCTTCTTGCCGTGGCCGCGACGGCCGGGCTGGGCCTCACCGGCCTCGGTCTCGGCGCCACAAGCGCGTCCGCGACCACGGGAACGTCGGGGGCGTTCCATCCGGCGAGCCTCGCGTGGCATACCTGCCAGGCGGACATCCTGAACGGCGCCAAGGCCTACGACAGCCTCGGCCCCGTCCAGGTATCGAAGATCATCCAGTGCGCCGAGCTCCAGGTTCCGCTGGACTACGCGCACCCGGACGGACAGAAGATCACTCTTGAGCTGACCCGGCTGCCGCACCAGGGCTCGGGCGCGGCCAAGGGCGACATCCTGGTCAACCCGGGTGGCCCGGGCGGTGAGGGCGCCCTGTTCGGCGCGAGCGTCTACGCGCGCAACTCCGCCCCGATGCAGGCGGCGTACAACGTCATCGGCTTCGACCCGCGCGGCGTCGGGTTCAGCACGCCCAAGCTGACCTGCGACGTCGACTACAGCAACGCCCCGCGGCCGGAGTACGGCACGGGCGGCCGCCAGGACGACGCCACCTGGCTGGAGAAGTCCAAGAACTACGCCGACGCGTGCGCGCGCAAGTTCGGCCGCGGCGCCAAGGTCGACCTGCTCGACCACATCAAGACGATCGACTCCGTCCACGACATGGACACGATCCGCCAGGCGCTGGGCCACCAGAAGCTCGACTACTACGGCGCCTCCTACGGCACCTACCTCGGCCAGGTCTACGCCACCGTCTTCGGGCAGAACGTCGGCCGCATGGTCCTCGACGGCAACGTCACCCCCAAGAACGTCTGGTACGACGCCCAGCTCACCCAGGACGTCGCGTTCAACAAGAACATGGACTACTACTTCGGCTGGATCGCCAAGTACGACTCCACCTACCATCTGGGCACCACCCAGGCCGCCGTCCGCAGCTATTACTACGCGCTCCAGGACAAGCTGGCCGCGCACCCGCTGACGTACACCTCCGGCGGCAACACCGTCGCGGTCGGCGAGGACGAGCTGGTGGACAACATCCAGAACGCGGCCTACCGCCGCAGCCAGGCGGTCTGGAACAGCTACGCGGCGGCGCTGTCGGCCTACAAGGCCGGTGACGTCGCGACCTTCGCCGGGACGTTCGGCGCCCCGACGACGGGCGGCAGCGACGACAACACCTTCGCCGTCTACAACGCCGTCCAGTGCAGCGACACCCAGTGGCCGACGAGCTGGAACAAGTGGCACGCCGACGCCGTCCGCGTCAACCGGACCAACCCGTTCCTGACCTGGAGCAACGTCTGGTTCAACGCGCCGTGCCTGTTCTGGGGCGCCAAGGCCGGCACCCCGGTCAAGGTCGGCCAGAGCAAGAACCTGCCGAGCAACATCCTGATGTTCCAGGCCACCGACGACGCCGCCACGCCGTACGCGGGCGCGCTGGAGCTGCACAAGGTCCTCCGCGGCTCGCACCTGGTGGTCCAGGACGGCGACCGTACGCACTGCATCGTCCACCGCAGCGACCTGCGTCCCGGGGGCGTCGACTCCTACTTCGACGCCTACTTCCTGAACGGCACCCTGCCGAAGGCCGACACTGTGCACGTCTCGCAGCTCGGTGACCCGACGCCGCCCGCCGCCACCCAGAGCGGGCAGGCGGGGGCGCGGACCAGGTAACCCGTACGAGAGGAGGCTCCCGGGCAGGCCCGGGGGCCTCCTCTTCGCGTTCCTCAATCCTTCTCGGCGGCGACGGCGGAGGCGGAGAGGAGCGTCGCAGCGGCGAGGCCGCCCCAGAGGACGGCCGAGCCGTGTGGTGCGAGAGCGGTGATGACCGCCGGGGAGACGGCGAGGCCGAAACCGGTGGAGAGCTGGAAGCGGGCGAGGGCGCGTCCCAGGACATGGGCCGGGGCGAGGGCGGTGACGAGCGCGGTGGCGCTGCCGGCATAGATGATCTCGCCGATGGTGCAGACCACGGACACCGCGGCGACGGCCGGCGCACCCCAGCCGTGTCCCAGTGAGGTGGCCGCGAGGAAGCCGAGGTAGGACGCGGTGAGCACCACGCCGGAGAGAGCCAGCACGGCCCGCCGGGAGAAGCGGGACGTCAGGACGGTGACCGGTACCTGCAGGGTGACCACCAGCACCGTGTTGGCCACGAAGATGGCCGCCGGCCACACCGGGGACGCGTGCATCCGTGTCACCAGGACCAGCGGGAGCGCGACCTCGGGGACGTTGAGGCAGAAGACGTAGATCACGTTGGCGGCCGGCAGCACGCCCATCCGAGGTGCCGGCCCGGCGTCCGTGCCCTCGGCCGGGGCGGCGGCCGGCCGCGCACGGAGGTGGACCGACCACGCCAGGGCCGCCGCGGCGAGATAGGCGAGCCCGGTGACGGCCGCCAGCGCCTGCAGCGCGGATGCGCCGCCCGTCAGGCAGGCGGTGGCGAGGAGCGCACCCGCGCCCAGGCCGGCGTTGCGCAGGGCGCGGCCTCCGGCGAGAGCGGCGTCGCGTTCCCGGCCGTGGGCCACCGTGGCCACGAGAGCCGCGTGGGCGGCCGGCCATGCCTGGTTGCCGATGCCGAGGAAGAGCGCCGCCGCCGCGAACGGCCAGACGTGCCCCGCCGGGGCGGCCAGCAGGAGCGCCACGCCCAGCGTCCGCACCAGCATCGACGCCGCCACGACCGTGCTGCGCGCGCCCCGGTCCAGCCAGCGGCCCACCGCGGGCATGCACACCAGGCCCATGACGATGCCGACCGTCATGGCGGTGCCGGTGACCGGCGCGGACAGCCTCAGCGCCGTCACGCCGTAGAGCAGCAGAAAGGGCCGCAGCAGGCCGGTGCCGAGCGCGTCCACGGCCAGGGCGACGGCATAGCGGGGGCCTCCGGAGGCACGGACGAGGGCACGGGGCTGGATTCTGGTGATGGTCGCCATGACGTCAGACGGTGCGTTCGGCCACCGGCCCGGGTCCCGTCGGTTGACGGATTCCGTCAACCGACGCACGTCACAGGTCATCCGGTCGGTGATGCTGAGGGGGTGACACTGAGGATCGACATCAGCGGCCTGCCGTCCGAGCGAGTGCGGTTCGCCGCCTCCCCGCTGGCCGAGCTGACCGCGATGCTGCACGTGCTGGCCGAGCCCGGTCACCATCCGCAGTACGCCGGCTGGGCCGCGGACGTCTGGGCCGGGCTGCGGCCGGAGCTGGCCGAGCGGCTCAGGGAGGCGGAGTTCCTCTGGCGTTCCTCACAGGCCGACTTCCTGATCCCCGCGCGGCCCCGGCCGACCCTCGCCGAGGAGCTGGACGACGTGGACCGGATCGACGACGAGAAGTATGTGACCGCCGCGCTCGTCACCACCTGCGGCAGCAACCGGGTCCATTTCCCCGGGGCGTCGCCGCTCACCGACACGACCGCGCGCGAGCGGGCCCTGGACGTGGCCCAGGCCCGCGGCGCGCTGCAGGAGGCCTTCGCGGAACGGCTGCTCGCGGACCCGGCCGCGGTGCGGGCGCGGGTGCGCCACACCTTCGAAGAATGCGCCGAGGCATTCTTCGACGGCGCCTGGGCGGGCGTCGCGGTGCGGCTCGCCACCGATCTGCGCCTGAAGAACGAACTGCTCAGGCGCCAGGGCATCGGTGCGGCGCTCGCCTCGGTCTCCGGCGCGGTCGCCCTGGCGCCGGACGGCGACCGCATCATCGTGGACAAGGTGCAGGACAAGGCGACCGCCGCCCGTGGCGCCGGGGTCACCTTCATCCCCAGCGTCTTCGGCCGCCCGCACCTGGTGGCGGTCCACGCGCCCGGGTGGCATCCGGTGGTGCAGTACCCCGTCGCCGAGCCGGGTCCGGCGGAACCGGTCTCCCTGGAGACGGTCACCCTCCGGCTGGAGGCGCTCGCGCATCCGGTACGGCTGCGGCTGCTGCGCACCCTGGCCCGCGGCCCGCACACCACCGGCGAGCTGGCTCACTTCTGGGAACTCTCACCCCCGGAGGTCTCCCGCCACCTCGCCGTCCTGCGCCGCGCGGGCCTGCTCACGGCCCGGCGGCACGGTCGTTACGTCCGTTACACCCTCAACCTTCCCGATCTGACGGCGCTGGGCGCCGACCTGCTGGCGGCCGTCCTGCGTTGAGCGGTCCTTCGCGACGGCGGTCATTGCGGACGGAAAGTGGCCGCAATCGTCCCTACTGTCACTCGTGACGGCCAAGAGAGAGGGACGAAGGACATGACCAGCACGCTCGACACCGTGACCGACGAGACCGCGACCCTGCTGACGGCACTGGCCCAGCAGCGCTTCTTCCTGCGCCACACGGTGCGCGACCTGACCGACGAGCAGGCGGGACGCCGTACGACGGCGAGCGAGCTGTGCCTCGGCGGCCTGATCAAGCACGTCACGGAGGTCGAGAGCGCGTGGATGGACTTCGTCGTCGACGGCGACGGCACCGTCGCCACGGGCGGGAAGAACCAGGACGGCCGGTTCCGCATGCTGCCGGGCGAGACCCTCGCGGACGTGCTCGCCGGCTACGAGAAGGCCGCCCGCCGCACCGAGGAGATCGTGACGGGCCTGCCCGACCTGGAGGCGTCCCGCCCGCTGCCCGAGGCGCCCTGGTTCGAGCCCGGCACGCGCTGGTCGGCCCGCCGCGTGCTGCTCCACATCCTCGCCGAGACCGCACAGCACGCCGGCCACGCCGACATCATCCGCGAGTCCCTCGACGGCGCCAAGACCATGGGCTGACCGCGGCCGGTGCTCACGCCTCGGAGGACGGGGGCTCCGAGGCGTGCTCGGCGGCGAGCCGGGCCAGCTCGACGCGGGACGCGATGCCCAGCTTGCGGAACACCTGGCGCAGGTGGAACTTCACCGTGTGCGGCGAGACGAACATCTGCGTCGCGACCTGCGGGTTCGTCAGGCCCTGTGCGGCCAGGACGGCGACGTTCCGCTCGGTCTCGGTCAGGCTCGACCAGCCGGAGAGCGGACGTTCCGCCTGCGTCCAGTGGCGGCGCCGTACGCCGAGCCGGCGCAGCCGGGCCCGGATCCGGGCAGCGTCGCGCAGCGCGCCGATCCGCTGGTACCCCTCCAGCGCCCGGTCCAGGGCCTCGATCGCCGCGTCGTCGTCCACGCGGCCCCGCGACCCGGCCAGCAGGACGCCGAGGTCCTCCGCCGCCGAGGCCCGGCTCCACGGGCTCGGGTGGGTCGCGGCGGCGTGGGCCAGCGTCACCCGGTCGCCGCGCAGGACGCCGCGGGCGTGCGCGGCCGCGGCGGCCAGCGCCGAGAAGCCCGTGTTGTCGCGGGCGAGCTGCTCGGCGGTCACGGCGACCGCCTCGGCGGAGGACCGGTCCCCGGCGGCGAGCGCCGTACGGGCCAGCCAGGCGGCGGCGTCGGGCTCGGACATCAGCAGCCAGCGTCGTTCGTTCAGGTCGGCGCAGACGGGGCGGAGGATCTCAAAGGCCCTGGCCGGACCCTCGCGCGCCTCGGCGAGCGTCGCCAGCGGCCACCGCGCCCAGGCCTTCCCGAGCCTCGTGCCGGCCCGGTACCGCTCCTCGTACCGCTGGGCGTGTCCGGCGGCGGCGTCCAGCTCGCCACGCCGCACGGCGACGGCGACCAGCACCGCGAGGCCCAGCAGCATGAACGCGTTCGTGCCCATCTGCTCGGCGACCGCCAGGCCCGCCTGCGCCTCGGCCGCGGCGTCGTCGAGCCGGCCCTCGGCGAGCCGCAGCCGCGCCCGGAAGATCGCGGGCGTGGCCGCGTACGCGCTCTGGCCGAACTCGGCGATCTCCGCGGCGATCTGGTTGAGCTGGGCGTCGGCCTCCTCCAGCCGCCGCATGTCGGTGAGCAGGGTGGCCAGGTGCAGACGAGGGTGGACGCGCCCCGCCGAGGCGTCGTCGCGGGGCGCGATGCGGACCGCCTCGCGTACGTGGCTGATCCCCTCGGCGGCCTGACCGTCGCCCCAGGCGATGTAGGAGAACAGCATCCGCGCGCCCACCTGGGCGGCGCGGTCGTGCCGCCGGCCGGAGTCGATGATCTCCTCGGCCAGTTCCCGCCCCCGCCGGAAGTCGTGGGTGGCGTACAGGGCGCGCAGGAACACCTGCTCGGCCAGGCCGCGCTTGTCGCCGATCAGGTCCGGCTGGGCGAGCGCCTGCTCGGCCTCGGCCGCCGCGTCCGCCGGCCGGCCGGCCAGCAGCAGGGCGTACGCCAGCTCGGACCGGAGCCGCGCGGCCTGCCCGGGGTGGCGGGCCTGGCCGATCGCGGTACGGGCGAAGTCGGTGGCCTCGGGCAGCCGCCCGCAGGTCGTCAGGGCGTAGACCGCCGTCACCGTACGGTCGACGCGGTCCGGATCGCCGGGCATGGTCAGTTCGAGGGCCCGTACGGCGAGGTCGGCGGCGCTCTGCGGGGAGGACGGCAGGACCTCGCGTACGGCCTGGTCGAGCCCTTTCAGGGCGTGGCCGTCGCCGGGCCGGGCGTAGTGCATGAGGTGGGCGGCGGCGGGGATGGCCGAGCCGCCGCGTCGCAGTAGCATCTCCGCGGCCTGCCGGTGCAGCGCGTGGCGGACCGGCACGGTGACGGTCTCGGTCACGGCCTGCCAGAGCAACTCGTGCCGGAACGTCAGCTGGTCACCCGCGGCGGCCACCACGGCCGCCGACTCCGCCTCCTCCAGGGCGGGCAGCAGGCGGCTGGGCGGCTCGTCGAACATCTCCGCCAGGTCGTCCACGCGGAACGAGCGTCCCAGCACGGCGGCGACCTGGAGCAGGTGCCGGGTGTGCGGGCACAGCCGGCCCAGCCGGCTGCGCGCGATCTCCTGCATCCGCCGGGGCAACTGCCGCGACACCAGCGTGACCTCGCCGTCGGCGACCCGCACCGCGTTCTCGTCCTGGAGGCCGTGCAACAGCTCCACCAGCAGGAACGGGTTGCCGCCGGTCGCCGCCGTCATCGCGAGCAGCTCGGGTCCGGGCGCGGCGCCGAGCACGTCGCCGATCACCTCGCCCACCGCCCGGTCGCTCAACGGCTCCAGGACGATGCGGGCGGCCCCCTCCCGCGCCAGGATCTCGAACACCCGGTCGGCGTCGGACTCGGCGATCCCCGTCGTCCGGGCCAGGATCCACACCAGGGGGTAGGAGGCCAGCTCCGGCACGATCGACCGGAGCGCGAGCAGGGTGGTCGGGTCGGCCCACTGCAGATCGTCGAGCGCGATCAGGAACGGGCCGTGCGCCGCGCGTTCCTCCAGGCGGCTCTGCAACCGCTCGAGCAGGCGCAGCCGCAGGTCGGCCGTTTCCGCGGTGGTGTCCAGGCCCTCACGGAGCGTCTGCGGGGACTCCCCGAGGGCGGCCATCAGCGGGACGAGCGGTGCGAGCCGGCTCGGCTCGTCCGCCGCGCCGTGTGCGAGCATGAATCCGCGGGCGGCCGCCGCCTCGACGGCGTCGGAGAGCAGCCTGCTCTTGCCCATGCCGGCCTGGCCCTCGACGAGGAGCACCGCGCCCCGGCTGCGCTGGGCGGCCTCGATCGCGGCGGTGACGGCCCGCCACTCCCGGCTGCGGCCGCGCCAGCCGCGCCGCGACGGTCGTTCGAGGTCGGCTCCGGCCTGTGAGTCGAAGGCGTGCGTGCTCGCCGCCGTGAGTCCGTGAGACACCAGATTTACAACCTACCTGGTCAGGGCCCCTGCGGGCCTGTCCGGTGGACGCGCGGACAGGCATGGGTCGGGTGCGCGCCGGTGGTGGGCACGAGGTGGATCCGGCCGGCGGGCCTCAGCACGTTCCCCCGTGACGTTGCTGAGGCCTCGCCGGCCCGTGCCCTCGCGAGGTCCGCGGCGACGCCGGCCGCCGGTCAGGTCTTCCGGCACCGCTGAGCCGCCGCCCCCAGTCGGGCTCAGTCGGCCGGAACGTCCGCGTCGCGGACCCTCGAAGCGAGGACACACTTGAATTGTTCGTTTCTACGGTCGGTTCCGTATCAGCCACCTGGGCAGGTTGCGGATCCCGTATACAGTTCGGTCCGGGTGGGTCCGGCGCGGGGTCCTCAGGCCAGCCGCTCCAGCACGGTGGCGTTGGCGAGCCCGCCGGCCTCGCACATGGTCTGCAGGGCGTAGCGCGCGCCGCGTTGCCGCATGGCGTTCACCAGTGTGGTCATCAGGCGGGTGCCGCTGGCGCCGAGGGGATGGCCGAGCGCGATCGCGCCGCCGTTGACGTTGACCTTGGCGGGGTCGGCGCCGGTCTCCTGCAGCCAGGCCAGCACCACACTCGCGAACGCCTCGTTGACCTCGAACAGGTCGATGTCCTCCAGCCGCAGCCCGGTGCGGCGCAGCACCTTCTCGGTGGCCGGGATGACGCCCGCCAGCATCAGCAGCGGGTCCGAGCCGGTCACCGCGAACCCGTGCAGCCGGGCCAGCGGCCGCAGCCCCAGCCGCTTCGCGGTCTCGCTCGAGGTGATCAGTACCGCCGAGGCGCCGTCGTTGATCGGGCTGCTGTTGCCGGCCGTCACCGACCACTCGATCTGCGGGAAGCGCTCGGCGTACGCCGGGTCCTCGAAGGCCGGGCGGAGGCCGGCGAGCACCTCCGGCGTCGTGCCGGGCCGTACGGACTCGTCCCCGCTGATCAGGCCCGCGTCGGTGTGCACCGGAACGAGCTCGGTCTCGAACCGGCCGTCGGCGTGCGCCTCGGCGGCCCTGCGATGCGACAGTGTCGCGAACTCATCCATCCGTTCCCGGCTGAGCGACCACTTGGCGGCGATCAGCTCCGCGCTGATGCCCTGGGGGACCAGGCCCTCGGGGAACCGCCGGGCGAGGCCCGGCCCGAACGGATCGGCGCCCGCCGGCACGTTCGACCACATCGGAACCCGGCTCATCGACTCGATCCCGCAGGCGATGACCAGGTCGTACGCGCCGGAGATCACGCCCTGGGCGGCGAAGTGGACGGCCTGCTGGGACGAGCCGCACTGCCGGTCGACCGTGGTCGCCGGGACCGAGTCGGGGAACCCGGCCGAGAGCCAGGCGTTGCGCGTGGTGTTCATGGCCTGCTCGCCGACCTGGTCGACGCAGCCGCCGATCACGTCGTCGACCAGCTCCGGGTCGATCCCGCTGCGGCCGACCAGGGCGCGCAGGGTGTGAGCGAGCAGCTCGACCGGGTGCACGCTCGCGAGCGTGCCGGTCGGCCGTCCCTTGCCGATCGGCGTGCGTACGGCCTCGACGATCACGGCGTCGCGCATGGCTCTTCGCCTCCCACGAGGTTGGTTTGGAAATCCAACTAACGGTAGGCCGGAGTGAGTTGGAAAAGCAAACTTGTGGTCTTACGGTGGGGACATGGCCACGCCACGCCCCTGCTCGATCGCCGACGCGCTCGCCGTCATCGGCGAGAAGTACTCCCTGCTCGTGCTGCGCGAGGTGTTCTGGGGCGTCCGGCGCTTCAACGACATCGCTCGCAACGTGGGAGCGCCCCGCGACGTGCTGACCGCGCGCCTCAACCACCTCGTGGCGGCGGGCGTGCTGGAGAAGACCCCGTACAGCCGGCGCCCGCTCCGCTACGAGTACCGTCCGACGGAGGCGGGTCGCGAGCTGCGCGGAGTGCTGCTCACCCTCATGGCCTGGGGCGACCGGCACCTGAGCGAGCGGCCGCCGGTCGTGTTCGAGCACTCCTGCGGCGCCGACCTCGAGCCGGCCGTCGTGTGCCGCTGCTGCGGCGGGGAGATCGCCCCCGAGTCGCTCACGGCGCGTTTCGAGGTCGAGGGCTGGGGCGCGGCCGGGGCCGGCTGAGTACGGGACCTCGTCAGGCGGGCGTCACCGGCTGGGCTGCGGAACCTTGCAGGCCACCCATGGGTTCAGGCCGGCGTAGTTGAGCGGTCCGGAGATGATCGTGACGCCGATGGTGGCGAACCTGCCGCAGCTCGCGTCGAAGTGGGAGTAGTAGTGGCGCTGTCCCGCGGCGAGCCCGCCGATGACCAACCAGGCCACGATCAGGGGCGGTCCGGCTCGCATCAACCACCTCCGCTGAGCGGTCACCGACCTGGGACTGGGCGGCGAATCACGACAAGATCGCCCATTAGTTAAGCAACTCCGACCAGCACTGTCACCCATAACGGCCGATGGGTCGGGAATCGCTCGCCCGTTCAGGCGGCGCGCGATGGGGTGTCCACCAGCGCGCGGATCTGGACGGCGATCTCGTTCCCCACGGGTTCGGGGACCTCGTGGCCGACGCCGGGCAGGACGATCGGACGCGCGCCGGCGATGCGTGCCGCCGTCTCGCGTGCCTGGTCAATGCCGCCGTCGCAGAACCTCATCCACTCCTCACGCAGGCACTGGCCGGTCAGGCGGAACCCCTGATCGAGATCCAAGGGTCCGGGTGATTCCTCCCCGTACGGCGGCGCCGCGCCGTAGTCTTTCGGTGACAGGCGGGTACCCACG
Source organism: Actinoallomurus iriomotensis (assembly GCF_030269445.1). Classification (GTDB taxonomy): domain Bacteria; phylum Actinomycetota; class Actinomycetes; order Streptosporangiales; family Streptosporangiaceae; genus Actinoallomurus; species Actinoallomurus iriomotensis. The sequence continues at coordinate 910,560 of NZ_BSTJ01000003.1, read as the reverse complement.
GACCCCGGTCGGGTGAGACGAGTGTCGGTACGGATCGGTGCGCTGGTCGCGGGGCGCTACCGGGTCGAGCGCCAGATCGGCTCGGGCGGGATGGGCGCCGTCTGGCTCGCCCGTGACGAGCGTCTCGGCCGTCCGGTGGCGCTCAAGCGTGCGCACCCCGCCGCCGACGAACGCCGGCTCCGGGAGCTCTCCCGCGAGGCCCGCATCGCCGGGGGCATCGACCACCCGCGCGTCGTGACCCTCTATGACCTCATCACCGAGGACGCCGCGACCTGGCTGGTGATGGAGTACGTCCCCGCACGGGACCTCGCCGACGTCATCGCCTCCGACGGGGTCCTCGCCCCGGAGGCGGTCGCACGGATCGGCCGGCAGCTCGCCGACGCGCTCGCCGCCGTGCACGCTCGCGGCATCGTCCACGGCGACGTGAAACCGGGCAACGTCCTGATCACCGAGTCCGGCGACGCCAAGCTCACCGACTTCGGGGTCTCCCGCGCGGTCTGGGCCGACGAGACGGTCAGCGACAGCGGCCTGTTCCGCGGCACCCCGGCGTACGTCGCCCCGGAGGTCGCCCGCGGCGCGAAGCCCCTGCCCGCGGCCGACGTGTTCTCGCTGGGCGCCACGCTGTTCGCCGCCGCGGAGGGCGACTCGCCGCTCGGCAACGGCGTGGGCCCGCTGACCGCCGTCTGGCGCTCGGCGTCCGGCCACGTCGCCGCGCCCAGCGCGCCGGGCGCGCTCGGCGCCGCCCTGTCGGCGATGCTGCGCCTGGAGCCGGACGACCGGCCGGACGCCGCCGAGGCGTGCCGCCTGCTCGAACTCGGCGACGACGTCCCGGCGGCACGGCGCCCGCGCCGGCTTCGGAGCGTCCCCGTCGCCGCGGCCGTGGCGGCGATCGTCGTGGTCTCCGTCGCGACGGTGATGATCGTCCAGGCGGGCCGTTCCTCCGAGGACGAGCCGGCGCGGTCGGCGAGCCCTCCGGCGTCGGCGGTCGGCGATCCGCGCACCGCCGAACCCTGCGCGTTAGCGGACCCGGCGTCCCTGCGGCGGTTCGGCGGCACCGAGCTGTCCACCGACTACGGCAACTTCAACCGCTGCGACGTGCTGATCAAGCGGGGCGACGACGACCTCGCCGACGTCAAGATCGAGCTGGAGAACGGCCCCGCGCCCGAGCCGGGCGCGGGCGACCGGGTCGAGCGGCGTGGCACGGTCGGCATCATCCGCGGACCGCTCGCCGACGGCGAGTGCGGCCAGGAGCTGAGTCTCGCCGACGGGCACGTCGTCGCGGTCACCGCGCAGCGCACGGGCCGCGGCGCGATCGACCTGTGCGCGGCGGCGACGGCCGCCACCGACCACGCGGCGGCGGTGCTGGTCCGGGGTGTCATGCCACGGCGCGCCCGGCCTCTGCCGTCCGCGTCGCTGGGCCGCCAGGACGCCTGCGCGCTGCTCACCTCCGCCGCCCTGTCACGCGTCGGCGCCGGCCGCGCCACGCCGGGCTTCGGCCGCTGGGACTGCCGCTGGAGGGGCACGGGTGGCACCGGCGTCCAGCTGCGCTTCGACCACAACGGCCCGCTGAGCTCGGACGACGGGACGCCGGTGCGTCTCGCGGGCCACGCCGCCTTCGTTCAGGCCGGCGGCGACGGCCACGGCACGTGCCTGGCCCGGGTGGTGCACCGCACGTACACCGACACCGGCGGGCACACCACCGCGGAGATCGTCTTCCTCGTGGTGTCCGGATCGCGGCCCGAGAGCCGGCTCTGCGCCGACGCCAAGGCCCTCGCGTCGGCGGCCGCCGCCCGGCTGCCGAAGACGTGAACGGAGCCGGGATGCCCACCACCCCCACGACGACGGGAGGACACCGGTGAGTCCGCTTCGAAGCATGGACGGCGGCAGGAGGCTGCCGGAGAGTCACGGCAGCCTGGCCCGCGGCGTCCCGCCGTCGGCGCCCGGCACCATCTTCACCCTGACCCTCGCCGGCGGCATCGCGCTCGGCTCGGGCGAGGGCCGTGAGGTGATCTTCGGTCGCAACCGGCCCGACGTGCACGTCTGCCTCGGCGAGGACGACCTGCGGGTGAGCCGACGGCACGGCAGCCTGGTGTACCGCGACCGGCGATGGTGGCTGCACAACACCGGGCGGCTGCCGATCCGGCTGCCCGGCGCGCGCCTGCTGTTCGAGAACGAGGAGCCGGTGCCGCTGGCGGAGGGTTACACGCCGATGTTCGTCCGCGGGTCGAACGAGCGCGAGCACCTGCTCGAGGTGTTCGTCGCCGGCGCCGACGGGCGGCGGCCCGCTCCCCGCCACGAGGATGTCACCCGGCCGCCGAAGATGTGGGCGCTCGACGAGGACGAACGCCTCGCGCTGATCGTCCTCGGCCAGCGGTACCTGCTGCACGAGCCGCGCCCGCAGCCCCTGCCCTGGCACGTGGCGGCCGTCCAGCTCGCCGAGCTACGGCCCGACGCCGGCTGGACCCGTAAGAAGGTCGAGCACCTCGTCGTCGGCGTCCGCAACCGGCTGTCCGCCGGCGGCGTCGCGGGCCTGACCCGCGCCGAGATCGGCGAGCCGGTCGGCAACGCCCTCAACCACAACCTGCTGCACGAGCTGCTGCTGTCCACCACGCTCGTGCCGCCGGACCTCGCCGTCCTGGACGAGCCGCCCGTCAGGGCCGGAGAACGGCCTTGATGACGCCGTCGGCGCGCCGGTCGAACGCCCGGTAGAGCGCCGGCGCCTCCTCGACCGGCCCGTGATGGGTGACGACCACGCCCGGATGGGCCCGGCCGGACAGGATCAGGTCGCGGAGCAGCACGGTGTAGCGCCGGTCGTGGGTGCGGCCGAACCGCACCGACACGCCCTTGGCGAACAGCGTGGCCCACGGCACCGTGAGCCGGCCGTCGGTGTGTCCGCGAGGGGCGGGGGACAGGTCCTTCTCGGCGTACACGCCGATGATGCCCAGGTGCCCGGCCGGGTTCACCAGGCGGGCCAGGTCGCCGACCACCTGAGTGGGGTTCTCCTCGCCGGGCCGCAGGCGGTCGTCGGCCTGGAAACCGACCGCGTCGATGCCGGCGTCCACCCCGGTCATCGGCTCCTCGCCGGGCGGCAACCCGGAGGCGCGGCGCAGGTCGCGGATCTGCTCGACCGGGTCGCCCTCGTGGAAGTCGACGGGCGTGGCGCCGATCTCGGCCGCCTTGTCCAGCCGTTCGGGCACATGGTCGACGACGTAGACCTCCTCGGCGCCCTTGAGCAGCGCGCTGTACGCCGAGAGCAGCCCGACGGCGCCCGCGCCGAAGACCGCCACGGTCGCGCCCGCCGACACCGACGCCAGCTCGGTCGCGTGCCAGCCGGTCACGAAGGCGTCGGGCAGCATCGCGAAGTCGTCCTCGAACACGTCGTCCGGCTCGCCGGGCACCGGAACACAGTTGGCGTCCGCGAACGGAACGCGCAGCAGCTCGGCCTGAGCGCCCCGGTAACAGCCCATCCCCGCGTACCCGTACGCGGCGCCGAACCCGCCGGAACGCACGCGCAGGCAGGCCGCGGACAGGCCACGCGCGCAGTTGACGCACACCCCGCAGTAGAGGTGGGTCGGGATCACCACCCGGTCCCCGCGCTCGACCATCCGCACGGCGTCGCCCACGCTCTCGACCACGCCGAGCGGCTCGTGGCCGAGGATCATGCCGGGCTCGGCGCCCGTGCGCCCGTCGTACATGTGCAGGTCGGTGCCGCAGATCGCGCTGGAGGTCACCCGGACCACGACGTCGGACGGCTCCTCGATCCGGGCGTCCGGCACCTCCTCCGCCGAGACCGTACGGGTGCCCCCGAAGACGACCGCCCTCACCAGCTCTTCCCCATGCCCTACTCCGTACCCGCGGCCGGGGCAGGCCAGGCGGGGCGGCTCCGTGCCTATTCGGCGAGGCGGCCGGCACGGCCGATGAGGTAGTGCCGTTCGGGGAGGCTCATCGTCAGCCGGGCGGCCGTGCGGTAGTGCTCCGCCGCCGCCGCGCGGTCGCCGCGCATCTCCAGCAGGTGGGCCCGGGTCGCGTGCAGCCGGTGGTGGCCGGTGAGACGGCCGTCGGACTCCAGCGCGTCGAGCAGCGCGAGCCCGGCCGCCGGGCCGTGGGCCATGGCCGCGGCGACGGCGCGGTTGAGCGTGACCATCGGGTTGTCCGACATGTGTTCGAGCAGCCCGTACAGGGCGAGGATCTGCGGCCAGTCGGTCTCCTCCACGGCGGCGGCCTCGTCGTGGACCGCGTTGATCGCGGCCTGGAGCTGGTACGGGCCGACGGCACCTCTCGACAGGGTCGCGGTGATGAGCGCGACGCCCTCCGCGATGGCCGCGCCGTCCCACCGGCTCCGGTCCTGCTCGGCGAGCGGCACCAGTTCGCCGGACGGGCCGGTACGCGCCGGCCGCCGTGCCTCGATCAGCAGCATCAACGCCAGCAGCCCGGCCACCTCGGCGTCGTCGGGCAGGAGCGCGTGCACCGCCCTGGCCAGCCGGATCGCCTCCCGGGACAGTTCGACGCGGTGCAGGCCGGCCCCGGTCGTCCCGGTGTAGCCCTCGTTGAAGATGAGGTAGAGGACGTGCAGCACCGACCGCAGCCGGCCCGGCCATTCCTCCGCCGACGGCATGCGGAACGGGACGCCGGAGGCCCTGATGCGCTGCTTGGCCCGGCTGATCCGCTGGGCCATGGTCGCCTCGGGCACCAGGAACGCCGCCGCGATCTCGGCGGTCGTCAGCCCGCCGACGGACCGCAAGGTGAGCGCGATGGCCGACGCCGAGGACAGCGACGGGTGGCAGGCCAGGAACAGCACGGTGAGGGTGTCGTCGCGGTCCGCCTCGTACTCCTCGTCGGCGGCCGGCGCCGCCCGGCGGTCGTCCGGCGTCCGCCGGGCCACCAGGTCCTCGCGGCGCCGCCGCGCCTGCTCCCCGCGTACCCGCTCGATCATGCGGCGGGCCGCGACCTGGATCAGCCAGCCCCGCGGGTTGGCGGGCACGCCGTCGGCCGGCCACTGCGTCGCCGCGGCCAGCAGCGCCTCCTGCACCGCGTCCTCGGCGGCCTCGAAGTCACCGAAGCGCCGGGAGAGCACGCCGATGACCTGCGGCGCCAGCGTCCGCAGCAGGTCATCGGCGCCCGTCTCCAGCGGTCACAGCTCCTCGGTCGGAGCCGCCATCACCTGGCGGACCTCGATCGGCATGTTCAGCGGACGGCCGCCCGGGCCGGGTGCGGCCGACACGGCGGCTGCGAGTTCGATGACACGCTCGGGCGTCTCGCAGTCGACGATCCACCAGCCGGCGAGGAACTCCTTGGTCTCCGGGAACGGCCCGTCGCTGACCACCGGCCGGCCGCCGTCGCCGGCGCGTACGATCTTGGCCTGGTCGGGCATGGCCAGGCCCTGCCCGTCGACGAACTCGCCGGACCTGACGAGCTCCTCGTTGGTGTGCCGCATGAAGTCCAGGTGCGCCGAGACCTCCTCCGCCGACCAGGTGTCGATGCTCGGAAAATCGGCCTGCGCCGCGCTGAACTGCATCAACATCATGTACTTCACGGTCTTGTCCTTCCCGCTGCCGCGCCGCCTCCCGGCGCTCTCACCCACAGGTAGAAGCCGGCTGCGGTTTCTCGACATCCTGGCAAGAAATGGCTTCAGGCGTTGGCCTGGGCCGGCAGGGGGTCTTCTCCGGAGAAGGTGCCGGTGCGGCGGATGACGTGCCAGCGGAGCCGGTCGCCCAGGATCGCGGTCGCCAGGGACTGGATGACGACGAGGTACATCAGCTGGCGGTAGACGACCTGCTGGAGCGGGAGTACCCAGAGGGTGCGGAGGCGCTCACCGTCGAGGCGCAGCGCGTACATGGAGGCCACCGCCTGGGCGCCCGCGAACGCCGGCCACGACGCCGCCACGGTGAGAGGGTCGAGGAAGATCAGGCCGTAGCAGGCGAAGATGTCGACGACGGGCGCGAAGAGCGGGAGCACGACCTGGAAGATCGTCAGGTACGGCAGGCAGCGGCGGCCGAACCGGCCCGAGCGGCCGCCTTCGACGAGCGACCGCTTGTGCTTCCACATCGACTGGAGAGTGCCGTAGCACCAGCGGTACCGCTGTCGCCACAGTTGCCGGAGTGAGGACGGCGCCTCGGTCCAGGCGATGGCGGTCTCCTCGTACACCACCCGCCAGCCGGCGCGGCAGATCGCCATGGTCAGGTCGGTGTCCTCGGCGAGGGTGTCGGTGCTCAGGCCACCGGCCGCGGCGAGGGCGCGACGCCGGAAGGCGCCGATCGCCCCGGGCACGGTGGGCATGCATTCGAGGACGTCGAACATGCGGCGGTCGAGGTTGAAGCCGATGACGTACTCGATGTGCTGCCAGCGGCCGATGAGCCCCTTCCGGTTGGCCACCTTCGTGTTGCCGCTCACCGCTCCGACCGCGGGGTCGGCGAGCTGCCCGACGAGCCTGCCGATCGTGTCGGGCTGGAAGACGGTGTCGCCGTCCACGAGGACGAGGATGTCGTACCGGGCACGGGCGATGCCGGTGTTGAGCGCGGCCGGCTTGCCGCCGTTGGGCCGGCGCACCAGCTCGACGTGGGCGAACTCCTGGGCGAGCCGGTGGCCGATGAGCGCGGTGTCGTCCGTCGAGCCGTCGTCAACGACGATCACTTCGATCGGCGCCGGGTAGTCGGTCCGCACGAGCGACCGCACGGTGGCGGCGAGACCGGCCTGCTCGTTGTAGGCGGGAACGATCACTGAGACCGGTGGCGGTGTCGTGCCGGCGGCCAGCCAGGGCCTGGCACGGCGCCGCCGCTCGCGCCGGATGCGCCGGACGTGCACGCGGGCGAAGATCTGCTGTGCCAGCAGCCGCAGGCCGGTGAGCACGGCGGTCACCGCGAACAGGGTGGCGAACGCGCCCGCCAGCCAACCGGCGGCGCGCTGACCGTCGACCAGGGCCGTGCCGGTCACCTTCGCGGTGGTCGAGGCGCTCACATCGGCGGCCGGCAGCCGCGTCGCCGCGCTGAGCGTGGTGAAGCGGTACCCCTTCGCGGACAGACCGGTCAAGAGCGTGTCCAGCGCCCGTACGGTCTGGGCGCGGTCGCCGCCGGCGTCGTGCATCATCACGACCGCGCCGGCCCCGTTCGCCGGCGTCGCGGCCTGGACGATGCGCGCGACGCCCGGCCGTCTCCAGTCGTCGGTGTCGCGGTCGGTGCTCACCACCAGGTAGCCCAGCCGCGCGGCCTCCCGCGCGGCGCGGTACTCCGGCGCGGACATCTCGGCGGTCAACGAGGAGTACGGCATGCGGAGCAGCCGCGTGTGGACGCCGGCCGCGCCGGCCAGGGCCCGCTGCGTCAGGCCGAGCTCCAGCCGGATCCGCCACGCCGGCGAACCGGCCATGTCGATGTGGGTGTAGGTGTGGGAGCCGATCTCGTTGCCCTCGCGGAGGGCCCGGCGGAGGAGGCCGGGGTGATCGGCGGCGCGCGCCCCGACGACGAAGAACGTGGCGTGGGCGCGGTGACGGCGCAGTACGTCGAGGATCCGCGGGGTCCAGCGGGGATCGGGTCCGTCGTCGAAGGTCAGTGCGATGGTGCGCGGAGGCATCCGGACGCTCTGGGGCCGTTCGCCGGACAGGTTGAGCACGGGTCCGCCGCCGGTCGCCGCCGCCGGTGCCGCGCCGCCGCCGGTGTGGTCGTGCTGGGGCGACTCTCCGACCGCGCCGTGGGCGTAGCCCTGCAGGAGCAGCCCGGCGGCGAGGATGAATCCGCCGAGGAGGAGAAGGATCCAGTGTCCGCGTGGATCGCGGCGCCGGTTCGCCATCAGGGCTTCCTGGGGTTCGGGCTCTTCGTACGGCCGTACGCGCGGCCCTGCCCGGGTTGAGTCGTCGACGTCGCGGCCGGTGCGGTGGTCCGCGTCGTGGTCGCGGCGCTCCTCGGCGGCTGCGCGCGCCGGGTCCGCGCGGTGGCGCTCGGCGTGGGCCTGGCCGCCGGCCGCGGGGTGTCCGGCCGAGCCGTCATGCCGTCATGACGGGGAAGCGCGGCACGGTGTGAGGGCTTGGGAGCGGGCCATGGAGCCATGGGAGCGTCGGCCCCGCTGACCAGCCCGAAGGCGACGACCGCGAGGTAGGCGGCGAGCAGACACCCGACGGCGATTCCGGCATTGCGAACAAGCCGCCGGCGCCTGCCCGTCCGGTCGACGAAGACCGGCTCCGGCTCCTGAGTCGCGGCAGGCGCGTTCTGTCCCATTTAGTCCCGATCTTCACACTTATCCCAATGTCAACACCACCTCAGCGCCACAGCGCCCCGTGGTGTTACAGCCCGAGGGCCGGATCCGACCGGTTCGTCGCCCGCGCCTGGGAAGGACTTCACCCCCCGTTCACGCCTCGCGTCTACGGTGGGCGGCAGTGCGGTCACAGGGAGGTAAGCCCTGATGGGTCACTGGTCTTTCCTGGTCCTGGTCGTGGTCATCGCGGCCCTGGCCTTCGACTTCACCAACGGGTTCCACGACACCGCCAACGCGATGGCGACCTCGGTCGCGACCGGCGCGCTGCCGCCCCGGGTCGCCGTGGCGATCTCCGGAGCGCTCAACCTGGTCGGTGCGTTCCTGTCCACCGAGGTGGCCAAGACGATCTCGGGTGGCATCGTCGACGACACGCTCGTCACCCCCTGGATGATCTTCGCCGGACTGGTGGGAGCGATCGTGTGGAACCTGCTGACCTGGCTGTTCGGTCTGCCGTCGAGTTCGTCCCACGCGCTGTTCGGCGGGCTGATCGGAGCGGTCTGGGTCGGCGCCGGCGTGAAGGGCGTCCACTTCACCGAGGTCACCGAGAAGATCCTCATCCCCGCCGTCGCCTCGCCGGTCGTCGCCGGCGTCGTGGCGATGGTCGCGACCTACCTGGCGTACGTGATCACGCGCCGGGGACGTGAGCGGGAGGTCACGCGCGGGTTCCGGTTCGGGCAGGTGGCCTCCGCGTCGCTGGTCTCGCTGGCGCACGGGACCAACGACGCGCAGAAGACGATGGGCGTCATCACCCTCACGCTGATCTCGGCCGGCATCCTCTCGCACGGCTCCGGCCCGCCGTGGTGGGTGGTCCTGCTCGCGGGCACGGCCATCGCGCTCGGCACGTACGCGGGCGGCTGGCGGATCATCCGGACGATGGGCAACGGACTGGCCGACATCCAGTCACCGCAGGGGTTCGCGGCCGAGACCGCCTCGACGACGGTGATCCTGGCCTCGTCCCACCTGGGCTTCGCGCTGTCCACCACACAGGTGTGCTCCGGCGGCATCCTCGGCGCCGGCATCGGCCGGCGGCTCGCCGAGGTGCGCTGGGGCGTGGCCGGGCGGATGGCGCTGGCGTGGGTCTTCACGCTTCCGGCCGCCGCCGTGGTCGGCGGCGTCTCGGCGGCCGTGGCCAAGCAGGGCACGGCCGGGATCGTGGTGATCTGCCTGGCCGCCGTGGCCGTCGCCGTCGCGATCTACACGATCTCGCGGCGCGACCCGGTCACCGCGGGCAACGTCAACGACCAGCCGACCGCGCCGGTCGTACCGGCGACGACCGCCGCCTGAGGGGGACCGGATGGACGTCAAGTGGAGCGCGCTCGGCGAGGTCGCGCTGGTCAGCCTCGGCGTGGGCGTCGCGATCGTGGTGATCTTCGCGGTCGGCGTGCTCGCCGCATCGGTGCGGCCGCGGGCCGCCGAGACGGACGCCCCGGCGGGCGCCGGCGCCCTCGGCACGGTCGCCGCCGGTCTGTGCTTCCTCGCCTGCGCCGCCATCGCGGCGTACGGGATCTACCTGATCGTGCCCCAGTTCCACTGACCCGAGGCCCTAGTCCAGATACGGCCCGAGCAGGGACAGGTCGGCGGGGGACAGGCGGTCCTGCGCGGTCGCGACCTGGTGCCAGTACGGGTAGATCAGCGGCAGCTCGCTGACCTTGTCGAGCCGGGCGCGTTCGTCCTCGGTGAGCGTCAGGTCCACGGCGGCGAGGTTGTCGGCGAGCTGCTCGCCGGTACGCGCGCCGATGACCAGTGACGTCACGGCGGGGCGGCCGAGCAGGTACGCCAGCGTGACCTGCGCGGCGGAGACGCCGTGCCCCTCGGCGATGTCGACGAGCACGTCGACCGTGTCGTACAGCTTGTCCTCGTCGCGGACCGGCGGCTCGTTCCAGTCGGTGAGCTGCCGCGATCCCTCCGGCGCCGTACGGCCACGCCGGTACTTGCCCGACATCAGGCCGCCGGCGAGAGGGCTCCACACGAGCACGCCCAGCCCCTGGTCGATCGCGGCGGGGATCAGCTCGTACTCCGCCTCGCGCGCCTGCGGCGAGTAGAAGATCTGCTGGCTGACGAACCGCTGGTAGCCCAGGCGGTCGGCGGTGCCGAGCGCCTTCATCAGCTGCCAGCCGGTGTAGTTGGACGCGCCGACGTACCGGACCTTGCCGGAGGTGACCAGCGAGTCCAGCGCCTCCAGGGTCTCCTCCAGCGGGGTGACGCCGTCCCACTCGTGCACCTGGTACAGGTCGATGTGGTCCGTGCCGAGCCGCCGCAGGCTGGCCTCGCAGCCGGACACGATGTGGTGACGGGACAGGCCCGCGTCGTTGGGGCCGGGTCCCATCGGCATCCGGACCTTGGTGGCGAGCAGCACGTCGTCCCGGCGTCCCTTGACCGCCTCGCCGACGATCTCCTCCGAACGGCCGGTCGAGTACACGTCGGCGGTGTCGATCATGTTGACACCGGCCTCGAGGCACATGTCGACCTGTCGCCGCGCCTCGTCGACGTCCGTGTCACCCACGTTGGCGAAGTTCCCCTGGCCGCCGAAGGTCATCGTGCCCATGGTGAGCACCGACACCTTCAGGCCTGAACGTCCCAACTGTCGATATTCCACGTGTTTGATCCTAGACACGGGCCTTCCGGCCCTTCGTGGGGCCGGACGCCGTCTGGCATCGTGGGGGCGTAACCGAGCGCCGAGGGGATCTCATGATCTTCATAACCGCGAAGTTCCGGGTCCGGCCCGAGGACGCCGAGCGATGGCCGGAGATCGCCCGCGAATTCACCGAGGCGACCCGCGCCGAGCCCGGCTGCCTGTGGTTCGACTGGTCCCGCAGCCTCGACGACCCGAACGAGTACGTCCTCGTCGAGGCGTTCCGTGACGGCGAGGCGGGCGCGGCTCACGTCCAGTCCGACCACTTCAAGGCCGCGCAGCGGACCCTGCCGCCGCACCTGGCCGAGACCCCGCGCATCGTGAACGCCACGGTGCCGCAGGACGACTGGTCCGAGCTGGGGGAGATGGCCCTCCCGAAGTGACCCACGGTCCGCGGCGCCGGACGTTATCGGAACGCCCCGTCCGGTTGGCTAGGGTGAGAGCCGTGACGGGCCGTTCGTCTCCCTCCCTGCGCTCCGACGCCCGGGACAACCGCGAGCGCATCCTCGCCGTGGCCGGCGCGACGTTCGCCGCCGAGGGCCTGGACGTGCCGATGCGCGAGATCGCACGCCGCGCCGAGGTCGGCCCGGCCACCCTTTACCGGCACTTCCCGACCAAGGCGGCGCTGGTCACCGAGGCCTTCACCGAACAGATGGCGACCTGCACCGCCGTCGTCGACGAGGGACTCGCCGACCCGGACCCGTGGCGCGGCTTCTGCCGAGTGATCGAGAAGGTCTGTGAGATGCACGCACGGGACCGGGGTTTCACCTCGGCGTTCCTCGCGGCCTTCCCGCACGCGGTCGACTTCGCCGCGGACCGGGAGCGGACACTGGGCAAGGTCGCCGAGCTCGCCCGCCGGGCCAAGGCGGCCGGCCGGCTGCGCCCGGACTTCGTCCTGGACGACCTGATCCTGGTGCTCATGGCCCACGGCGGCATCCGGGCCACCTCGCCGGCCGTCGCGGTGGCCGCGTCGCGGCGCTTCGCCGCGCTGCTGATCCAGGCCTTCCAGGCCGAGCCGGTCACCTCGCCGCTGCCCCCGGCGGTCCGGCTGCCGCCGACGGTGGTGGTGGTGGTGGGGTAGGCCGCCACCGGCTCTCAGCCGGGCAGGTGCCGGGTGAGGAAGGCGTTGGCGAACTTGCCGGCCGGGTCGAGGCGGCGCCGGAGCGCCTGGAAGTCGGGCAGGCGCGGATAGACCTCGCGTAGCGCCTCGGGCGCGGTGGTGAACAGCTTGCCCCAGTGCGGCCTGGGCTCGTACGGCGCGAGGCACTCCTCCAGGGCGGCGACCACCGGCAGCACACCCTCCATGTCCTTCACCCAGGTGAAGTGGATGCCGACCGAGTCGCGCCCGTACGCCGTGCTGAGCCACAGGTCGTCCGCCGCGATGGTGCGGATCTCGGAGATCTGCAGTACCGGGGCCACCCGGTCCCGGATCGCCGCCACCGCCCGCAGGGCCTCGACGGCACGCGCCCGGGGCACGAGGTACTCCGACTGGAGCTCGACCCCGCTGCTCGGAGTGAACTCCGGGCGGAAGTGCGGCAGCCGCGCGAACCAGGGCCCGGGCACACCGAGCTGCTCGGTGCAGGGCGCGGCGGAGATGCCCGGTACGGGGTGCCGGGGTTCGACCGCCGGCCGCGCCGCGAACCAGTCGCCGGGCAGACCTTCGTCCTGGTCGGCGCGGCGCTTGATCCATACCTGGTCGATCGCCGGGCCGCGCCAGCCTGTGAAGAGACTGACGCTGTACGCGCTGGAGAACACGTCGTCGAAGTGCTCTTCCAGCACCGTGAAGGGCAGCTCCTCGTAGACGTACTGCCGCATGTCGAAGGCGGGCACGATGTCGAGCGTCACCGCGACCACGACGCCGAGCGCGCCCAGCCCGACGACCGCGCCCTCGAACCCCTCGTCGCCGCGGCGCAGCGCGACCAGGTCGCCGTCGGCGGTGACGATCTCCAGCCCGGCCACGGCGGCGCTGAGGTTCCGGTTGCCGTCGCCGGAGCCGTGCGTGGCCGTGGCGATCGAACCGGCCACCGAGATGTGCGGCAGCGAGGCCAGGTTGCCCAGGGCGAACCCCGCCTCGTACAGCCGCCGGCCCACCTCCGCGTACCGCAGGCTCGCCCCGACCCGTACCGTACGGGCCGCGGCGTCGATCTCGAAGAGGTGGGGGAGGGCGTCCGGCGACAGCAGCACCCCGGAGGTGTCCGCGATGTCGTTGAAGGAGTGCCCGCTGCCGAGGGCGCGGACCGTGGAGCTTCTCGCCACCAGAGCCCGCAACTCGTCGAGAGAACCGGGCCGCGCCACGTGCTCCACCTGGAAGGTGACGCTCCCCGCCCAGTTGGTGAGTCCGCCGGACATCGACATCCCCGCCTTTCATTCGCTTCCAGGGCAAGGTATCGGTGAGCGGACGGCACGCCGCGGGCCCGTGCGGGTTCCATGCTTCGATCACGGCCGTGGGGGAAGCGGGCTCACATGGAGATACTCAACAAGCTGGAGACCGCCGAGGTCCTCGATCGTGTGGTGGAGCCGACGCAGAAGGTCGCGCGGCGGCTGCGGCCCGGGCCGGTGCGTGACGCTCTGCACGGCACCTGGCTGGGGCATCCGGTCCACCCGATGCTGGTCCAGGCGTCCGTGGGGGCCTGGCTGTCCGCCGGGGTGCTCGACCTGTGGCGCGGCGGCGACGACGGGGCCCGGCGGCTGGCCGCGTTCGGGCTGCTGGTCTCGGCGCCCGCCGTACTGGCCGGCACGGCCGACTGGTCCGAACAGCACGAGCAGCAGATGCGGGTCGGTGTCGTCCACGCGTTGGCGAACGGCACCGCGATCGGCCTGTACGGAGCGTCCCTGCTCGCTCGTACGCCCGCGCGCCGCCGGGCGCTGCGGTACGCGGGCCTCGGCGTGGCGAGCGTCGGTGCGCTGCTCGGCGGCCATCTGTCCTTCCACCAGGCCGGAGGGGCCAATCACGCCGAGTCGGTGCCGCATCTGGTGGAGCCCGGCTGGCATGAGCTGGGCAGGCTCGACGATCTCCCAGACGGGAGCCCGGTGCGCAGGATGCTCGGCGAGGTTCCGCTGCTGGTGGTGCGGCGGGGCGGTGACGTCGACGTGCTGGCCGACCAGTGCAGCCACCTGTCCGGGCCGCTGTCCGACGGCGAGGTGAACGACGGGTGCGTGACGTGCCCGTGGCACGGCAGCACGTTCCGGCTCTCCGACGGCTCGGTCGCCCGCGGCCCGGCCACCGCCCCGCAGCCGGTCTTCGAGACGGAGGTACGAGAGGGCGTACTGCACGTCCGCCTGCCTGGCGCGGGTTGATCGGCCCGGCCGCCGCAGCCGGGGGCGTACGTGAGGGGTTGCCGCGTGTCCGGCTGACCGGCTGCTGGAGCTTGGTCTGCGCGGCCGGTCAGCCCTCGGCCGACTGTTGCAGCTTGGCGTAGGCGAGCTGCAGCCAGTCCGCCACCGCGACCGCGGTGATCGTGGCGCCGGCGAACCGCGTCGTACGCGGGGCGAACACCATGCCCGCGGCGTACGCGGTCGCGACCCACTGGCCCATGCAGAACGGGCATGAGATGAGCTCGCCCACCGCGTGCCGCACGCCGGCGCCGCGGACCTCTTCCTTCAGCTCCGACGGGCCCGACACACCCTCGTAGCGGGTGAACGGCGCACGGAGCGGGCTGGTGACCGGGTCCTTGGCGAGGGTGCGCGAGACCCGGTGCGTGGTGATCGCCATCAGCACGACGTCCCGGAGACCGAGGTCGGGCGGCCGCCGTCCGGTCAACCGCGCCGCCACCGCGGCGCCGCCGGCGGTCAGGCCGTAGACGGCGAGCGTCGCCGCGTACGAACCGAGCGGGCGGTCCTCACCCTGGCTGTACTCACGCCGCTGGTCCCGGACGGCGTCGGTCACGGTGTTCATGATCCTCTCCTCTCGTGCTCCCGGCCCGCGCTACCCCAGAGACCCTGCCCCATGCCGGGCGTCCGATGCGGCTCCCCGGCGCGGACCCGCCGAAACCGTGAAGAGGACCTCCGCAGAGGCCGTCCGGGATCAGCCGCCCGCGCCCCAGGTGAACCGCCAGCCGGACGACGGGGGAGAGGCGTCCGGAGCGTCGGACATCGTGCACCAGCCGGGGCGGTTGCTGGAGCAGGTCATCCAGAGGGTGCCGCCGGGAGGGTGCTGGGCCGGCCGGTGCGGGGCGGGCCGGGGGCGCCGTGCGGTCGTGGGCGGACGGCCGTACAGGGCCATCGCGGCGGCGTTGGAGGAGTGCCGGGGACGGGGTTTCGCGGGCGGCGCGGCAGGGCTCTTGGGGCGGGGCGGCGGTGCGGCCGGCCGCTCGGTCGACGTGGGTGCCGCGATGAGGACCGCGACGAGGACGAGCAGCGCCGACACGAGGGCGCGTGCCCGTCCGGGGCGCGGGGGCCGTACGTCGTGGGTCACGACCGTAGGAGCCGTGACCACAGGCTGCGCCGACGCGGCCAGGACCGGAAGATCGTCCGGCTCGGCGTGCGCGGCGAGCCGGACGACGAGGTCGGCGGCTGACGGGCGGAGGGCCGGGTCCTCGGCGACCGCCGCTTCGACCAGGTCGCGGAGCGGCTGCCGGAGGGCGCTGGTGTCGACGGGCCGGAACCGGGCGGGCGCGCCGGCCGCGGTCTCCCGATAGGGGCTCTGGCCGGTGGCGGCGTACGCGACGAGGCAGCCCCAGCCGAAGATGTCGCACGCGGGGCCGGGCGTGCCGTCGGTGAGCAGCTCCGGCGCCAGCCATCCGGGGTTGTCGGCGACCGCGCCGATCTCGGCCGGATCGCCCGGGATGTGCTCGGCGACGCCGAAGTCGAGGATGCGCAGGCCGTTTTTGGTGAACAGCACGTTGCCGGGCGCCAGGTCGCCGTGCATGACCCCGGCGGCGTGCACGGCGGCGAGGGCCTGGGCGAGATCGGTGGCGAGCGCGGTGATCGGCGCGGGCGCCAGCGGACCCTTGGCGTCGATGATCCGCTCGAGCGAGGGACCGTCGAGGTGCTCGCTGACGACGTACGGCGGGGTGTGGTCCGTGCCGTCGTCGAGTAGCCGTACCGAGCAGGAGGAGGGCAGCCGCCGCGCGCACGCGACCTCGGCGCGCAGCCGCGCACGGACCGGTTCGGGCTCGGCGGCGGCGCCCGGATGGGCCGTCTTGACCGTCACGAGCCCGGAGCCACGCCCGTGCGCCACGTAGACGAGCCCGGCACCACCGGACCGGAGCCGCCCGGCCAGCCGGTGACCACCGATCGCGACCGGGTCCTCTGCCTGCAGCAACTGCGCGCCAGCGGGGAGAATGTCGTTCCGAAAAGCATGGAATAGCGCTGGTGTCTTCACATACGCCTCTTTCGACCGCATCGATCTCGGAGGTTTGGGGACTCTCGATGGTGCTACTCCCCGCAGTCATCCGCAAGCGGAACGTCGTCAAAGGTGCGAATGATTCGGGAGAGCGACGATCTTCCGGAAGAACCCGCGTGAGCGGATCTCGACCGGAGCGGCCGGGAGTCATCCACAGCCGAGACGCGCACCTTGTCCGAGCAGGCGCGCCCCCTGGACACTGAGATTGGGGTGAGCCCCCCGAGGCGGGCGGGGCGTGTCCGGAGGCGGGCGGGGCGTGTCCGGAGGCGGGCGGGGCATGTCCGGAGGTGCCCCTCAGCGAGACTCCGCCTCCGGCTGGCAGTGGGGGCACCACACGGTGGTGCGGCCGGCGACGCGGCCGCGTGACAGCCGCGTGCCGCAGCGGGGGCATGTCGGGTCCGGGTCCTCCCGGCGGCCGGTCAGCCACGTGCGGCGGCCGGGGACGCGGCCCGTCGGGATCGCTCCCCGCAGGACGCGGCGCATCGCGCGGTGGAGTGTGGCGAGTTCCTCCTCGCTCAGGTCGTCGCCGCTCCGGCGGGGATGGACGCCTGCTCGCCAGCAGATCTCGTCCGTCAGCAGGTTGCCCAGGCCGGCGAGGGCCGACTGGTCCATCAGCGTCGCCTTGACCCGGCGGCGGGTTCGCACGGCCGAAGCGAACTCCTCGCGGCCGACCGTCAGGGCGTCCGGGCCGAGTGGCGCGAGAAGGCGGTCGGCGTCCGGTCGGTCCGCGGCGAGCCAGATGCCGCGCAGTTTGCGCATGTCGCGGAAGCGGAGTTCGCCGTCGGGCAGGACGAAGGTCACCCGGTCGTGGGCGTGCGCCGGTGACGTGCCGTCGTCCCACACCATCGCGCCGGTCATGCCGAAGTGGAGCAGCAGCACCGGGTCGCCGGACAGGGGTACCGCCAGCCACTTGCCGTGGCGTTCGGGCTCGCCGAGGGAGAGTCCGATCAGCGTTCCGGCCAGTTTCTCCGGGTCGACGCCGCGCAGCACCTGCGGGTCGTCCACCCGCACAGAGGTGATCCGCCGGCCGGTGCCGTGGTCGGCGACGACGCGGCGGAAGCCCTCGACGTCCGGCAGTTCGGGCACGTCAACAGGAGTACCGGCGCCGGATCAGGCGGTCGTAGGTGATCGCGGCGACCGCGCCGTAGGCCAGGTGCGGCACCGCGTCGGAGATCCAGGACGAGGCCGGCCAGTCGCGCGGATCGGTCAGGCCCGCGGCGGCGGCGGGGGTGTCGCTGGCGAGGGCCGCCACGACTCCCAGGGCCACCGCGCTCGCCGCGACCTCGCCCACCGAGGATCGGGGGTCGCCGACCAGACCGTCCAGCAGGCCGTACGCGGCGCTCACCCCTACGCCGGTGGCGATGCCCAGCAGGCCCGCGAGCCCCTGCCGGCGGTTCTCGGCGGTCTCCTCGTCGCCGAGGTCCAGGCCGGCGGCGTCCGTGGCGCGGCCGGCCAGCTGCTCCGGTATGCCGCTGGCGCCCCGCCCGCGCACCGCCATGTCGACGTACGTGACGGCGTTCAGCGCCGTCGTACCGGCCGCCCCGGCCAGCAGCCCCGCGATCAGGTGGTCTTTCATCAGGAATCCCCCGTGGACGACGTTGTTCGCTTCCCTCCCCAGGTGCTACCCGGGCGCCGGGACTCGGTGTCACCGCTCCGCGGGCGACGGCACACGAGCGGCACGGCCGGCGAGATGCGGGGCGGCCGGGCGGCGGCCTTGGCCTGGAGGCGTTCGACGACGAGGTTCTCCAGCATCGGCGGGGTCAGCCGGACACCGAGGTGGTCGGCGCACGCGACCGCGAGGTTGAACTGCCGGTTCACCTCGGCGGCGTCCTCCGGAAACCGCGCCAGCAACCGGGAGCGAACGTCCTCCACCGACTCGGTTTCCTGCCGACGAGCCACCATGGCCACCACCTTTTCGCCGAGGAGACGCCGGTCGCGACACCGTCGACCGGCCGAGGATCCGCGCTACCCGCGAAAAAGCCGATCATTCCGATTTCGAGAAATTCACGTACGGCAACCATCGGCCGACCGTCCGCTCACCGGGTGTCGTCGTGCTCCTCCGCCTCGCGTACGCCCTCCTCGTCGGGCGGCAGTGCGTCGGGATGGCCCACATCCACTCCCGGCACCCCGGTACCACCCGCCTCGTCCTCCTGCCGGGACATGCCCTCCTCGTCCGGCGGGACGGTACGGCCGCGGGCGTCCGACCCCCGCGTCACCGGGGCGAACCGGCGGTCGTCGGTCGTTTCGGGTTCGTGGCCGAGCTCCTCTTTTTCGGTCATGCGCCCGCCCTACCCCCTCGCGCGCGTGTTGATTCAGCGGCGGCGGCGCCTGTGGTGAAAGGCCTGGTCACGGGCGCTTTCGTCGATCTAGGAGGGATTTCGGGACGCCCTGTTTGCCCCAGACGAGGCCGGGTAGCGCGAGCCATGTACCCGAACACGAAGAGTGGAGGTACACGATGAGTACCGTTACCGAAAGTGTGGACGTCAACGTACCGATCCATACCGTCTACAACCAGTGGACTCAGTTCGCGGAGTTCCCCGAGTTCATGGAGGGCGTCGAAGAGGTCAACCAGGTCACGGACACGATGACGCACTGGCGCGTCAAGATGGCCGGGGTGACCCGTGAGTTCGACGCGCAGATCACCGAGCAGATCCCCGACGAGCGGGTGGCCTGGCACTCCACCGAGGGGCCGGAGCACGCCGGCGTCGTCACGTTCCACCGTACGGGCCCGAACACGACGCGCGTCACCACGCAGATGGACGTCGACCCCGAGGGGTTCCTGGAGAACGTCGCGGACAAGGCGGGGCTGCTCAAGAGGCGGGCCAAGTCCGACCTCAAGCGGTTCAAGGAGTTCATCGAGAGCCGGGGCCGCGAGACCGGCGCCTGGCGGGGGAACGTCGATCGCCCGGAGCCCTGATCCACACCGGTAGGCGAGGCCGTCCCCGCAGCGGGACGGTCTGCCTTCCTCAACGAAGGGAACGCACCGATGAGGCCGTCCCCGCGCCGGCTGGCCGCCGCGGTGACGCACGGGCCCGGCGACGTACGGCGGACGCTGGGCGTGGAGACCGCCACCCGCCGGCTGCTGCTCGGCGGAGTCATGCCGCTCTGGCTCGGCGCGGGGCTGGCCGACTGGTACCGCCACCGGCAGACCCACATCGAGACGACCGCCGGTCCCCGTGAGTCGGCCATCCACCTGCTGATGATGACCGAGACCGGCGTCCCCGTGATGCTGGGACTGTTCTGCGAGGTCAACGCCGGAGTGCTGCTGGCCTCGGCCGGGGCGCTCGGCCTGCACGGCGCCACCGCCTACTGGGATCAGGCCTACGCCGAGGAACGCCGCAGGGTCACCCCGATCGAGCAGCACCTCCACAGCCTGCTCGAGGTCGTCCCGCTGATGGCGACCGGGTTCCTGACCGCGCTGCACTGGGACCAGGCGCGTGCCCTCGTCGGCGGCGACCGGCGTGCGCCGCGCTTCCGGCTGCGGCTCAAACGGCACGATCCGCTGTCCCGCTCCACCCGGACCGGGCTGATCGCCGCCCTGGTGCTCTTCGGCGCGCTGCCGTACGCCGAGGAGATGTGGCGGTGCCTGCGCGCCCGTCCGACGCTCCGGGCGCTTCCCGCGCCGTCCGAACCGGCCACTGAGGCCCTGCGCGAGCCCGACCAGGCTCCGGTCTGATCCGCGCACCACCGCTCGAGCGGGTACGCCCGCGAAACTTCCCCGAGAGATGGAAATCATGACCACCACGCTCATCGACATGGCCCCGGCCCCCTGGATGACCGAGGGAGCCTGCCAGGACGAGGATCCGGAACTCTTCTTCCCGATCAGCTCGAGCGAGGCGAGCGCCGACCGGGCCCGCGCCATCTGCGACGGATGCCAGGTCCAGGCCGAGTGCCTCCGCTACGCCCTGACCAACCGCATCAAGGACGGCATCTGGGGCGGGCGCACCGAGCAGCAGCGGCAGTCTCTGCTCAGGGCCCGCCGGCGCCGCCGCCTGAAGGTACGGACCCGGCCCTGACGCCTCGAATGCGTGAGGCGTGCCCGGGTAGGGCTCGCCGTACCGGCGGGCGCCCGTACGGAGGAGGGAGAGGAACACCGAGATGACGGCTTTCGGATACACGATGATGTGCGAGCAGGCACCCCCGGACCAGCTGGTACGCGACGTCCAGGCGGCCGAGCGCGCCGGTTTCGACTTCTCGGTGATCAGTGACCACTATCAGCCCTGGCTGCGGTCCCAGGGCCACTCCGGATACGCGTGGTCCATCCTGGGCGCGGCCGCCCAGGCCACCGAGCGAATCCCGCTGATGACCTTCGTGACCTGCCCGATCGTCCGCTACCACCCGGCCGTGGTGGCCCAGAAGGCGGCGACCGTGCAGATCCTGTCCGGCGGGCGGTTCCGGCTCGGGCTCGGCGCGGGGGAGAACCTCAACGAGCACGTCGTCGGGCAGGGCTGGCCCCTGGCCGGCGTACGCCACGAGATGCTCACCGAGGCGGTCGAGGTGATCTCCAAGCTGTTCGACGGCGACGAGGTGAGCTACCGGGGCGAGTACTACGACGTCGAGCAGGCCAGGCTCTGGGACCTGCCGGAGACCCGGGTGCCGATCGGTATCGCGGTGTCCGGCAAGAGCTCGTGCCACCTCGCCGGGGAGAAGGCCGACCTCATGATCGCGACGGAGCCCAAGCGGGAGCTCGGCGAGATGTTCGACGAGGCCGGCGGCGCCGGCAAGCCGCGCATCGGGCAGATCGCGGTCGCCTACGACACCGACCGCGACGCCGCGATGAAGCGCGCCCATGAGCAGTTCCGGTGGTTCGGGCTCGGCTGGAAGGTCAACGCGGACCTGGTCGGCCCGCCGGCCTTCGAGGCCGCGACGGAGTTCGTCACGCCCGAACAGGTCGCCGAGCAGCTGCCGTGCGGCCCGGACGTCGACGAGCACGTCCGGAAGATCAAGCCGTTCGTCGACGCCGGTTTCGACGAGATCGCCCTCGTCCAGATCGGCGCCGACCATCAGGACGAGTTCATCGGCTGGGCGGAGCGCGAGCTCCTCCCGGCCCTGCGATCCCTTTGAGGAGGCCCGATATGACGAACCGTGACCCGCGTTCGGAGCTGGAGGACGAGGGGATCCCGGACCTGCAGGACGGTTATCCCCAGCAGCAGTGGGCCGAGGATCCCCAGCAGGCGCCGGTACCCGGCGACGAACCCGTGGCGTTGGAGGACTTCGGCACGACCGCCGAGGAAGAGCGTGAGGGCGAGTCGCTGGACGGCCGGCTGAGCCGCGAGGAGCCCGACGTCGGAGCCGGCGGCGCCACGGAGACCCCGCGCGGCGCCGGCCGGCTGGTGCAGCAGGACGAAGGCGTCCGAGACGACACCGAGAGCGAGGAGATCGCCGAGGACGTCGGCCCGGACTCGGGTGGCTTCACCGCGGAGGAGGCCGCGATGCGGGTGGAGCGCGAAGGCTGACCGGACGACCGCCGGGCCGTCCCCGCCGCCCACGGAGCGGGGGCGGCCTCGGCCTGTTCCTGACTGGTTCGTTTTCTGCGCGGACCCGCCCCACGGTCCGCCGCCTCTGGCCGACAGTGGTCCGACAAGATCGTTGATTTCCCTTGACATGCGACGTCAACGGCTGACTTTCGCCTGCCACGCCGCGCTGACGAGCCGAGGCGGGCACCGCCGCGCATCAGGCGACTTTACCGATTCTTGACTCTCCTCACTCATCCGCCATGGTCGGCGGCCTCGACTGCCTTCTGACAGAAGTGTTGATCATGCCGAAATTTCGCCGCTGATTCAGTGCTTCATGTCGCGATGACTTATATGTCAGGATTCGCACGTCGTTCCCCCCGCCAGCTCTGAGGAGAG
Organism: Actinoallomurus iriomotensis; assembly: GCF_030269445.1. Taxonomy (GTDB): domain Bacteria; phylum Actinomycetota; class Actinomycetes; order Streptosporangiales; family Streptosporangiaceae; genus Actinoallomurus; species Actinoallomurus iriomotensis. The sequence continues at coordinate 888,491 of NZ_BSTJ01000003.1, read as the reverse complement.
CCCATGCGACGACGCGTGACCGGGACCATCCTGGGCGGACTGGTTCTCGCCCTGGTCCCCTTCCTGTCCTCGGCGGCCAACGCCACGCCCCAGGCGGCGCCGCCCGTCTCCCACTCCTTCCACCACTCATGCGCGACGGCGCGGGCCGGCGTCGCGAACTGCGACGCCCTGGTACGCAACGACGTGGCCACGAGCGAGACGGCCCTCCGCGCCGCGCTCGCCGCGCCCTCGGGCCTCTCGCCCGCCAACCTGCAGAGCGCCTACAAGCTGCCGTCCTCCAGCGCCGGTTCCGGCCAGACGGTCGCGATCGTCGACGCCTACAACGCGCCGACCGCAGAGGCCGACCTCGGCGTCTACCGCAGCCAGTACGGGCTGCCGGCCTGCACGACCGCGAACGGCTGCTTCAAGAAGGTCAACCAGACCGGCGGCACGTCGTCCTACCCGGCCACCGACGGCGGCTGGGCGCAGGAGATCTCCCTGGACCTCGACATGGTCTCCGCGGTCTGCCCGAACTGCAAGATCGTCCTGGTCGAGGCGACCTCCGCGTCCTTCGCCAACCTGGGCACCGCGGAGAACACCGCGGCGCGGCTCGCCAACGTCATCAGCAACAGCTACGGCGGCTCCGACGCCTCCGACTCCAGCTACGGCTCGTACTACAACCACCCGGGCAAGGCCATCACGGTCAGCTCCGGTGACTCCGGCTACGGCGTGGAGTACCCGGCGTCCTCCCACTACGTGACCGCCGTCGGCGGCACCTCGCTCAGGTCCGCGAGCAACAGCCGCGGCTGGACCGAGACCGCCTGGAGCGGCGCGGGCAGCGGCTGCTCCAGCTACAACACCGCGCTGAGCGGCCAGTCCGGCCTCACCGGCTGCTCCCGCCGCGCCGTCGCTGACGTCTCCGCGGTGGCCGACCCGGCCACCGGCGTCGCCGTCTACGACAGCACCGCCTACCAGGGCCAGAGTGGCTGGATGGTCTTCGGCGGCACCAGCGTCGCCGCACCGGTCATCGCGGGCGTGTACGGCCTGGCCGCCAACGCGGCGAGCATCGACAACAACTACCCGTACACCCACTCCTCGTCGCTGTTCGACGTGACCTCGGGCAGCAACGGCAGCTGCTCCACCACCAAGTGGTGCCACGCGGGCACCGGCTGGGACGGCCCGACCGGCCTCGGCACGCCGAACGGCACCGGAGCCTTCTGACCCCCACTCCCGACGGACGGGCCCGCCGCGACAGCGGCGGGCCCGTCCCGTTTCGTCTCTCAGAACCTCTCGGTCTCGTGCCCGTACCCGAGCGCGTCCATCACTTCCGGGAGACCGTCGTACTGCCGCTTCGGCAGGTCGCCGAGGGCCCTCACCGCGACGTCCGGCGCGCCCTCGTCCGCCACGTGGGCGGACAGCTGGTCCGGCGTCGCCGGGTACCGCGCTCCGGCCAGGACCTTGGCGAACTCGCTCCGGGCCGCCACGTCCTCCGGGGACATGCCCGGCGGGGCGCCCACGGTGCGCGACGAACTCGCCGCCGTCGGATCCCGGCCCGCGTCCGTCTCCACCGGTTCGGGATCGTTGCCTCGCTCGGCATGCGTCGGACCGCCGCCGCGCACGAGGCCCTCGGTCTCGTGCCGGAGCTGGTCGTCGAGCCGTGCACCGTGCTTATCGCTCTTGTCGCCCATGACTTCTCCTTCCGTACAACGCAGCCATACCCGTGCCGTGCTCACGGCTTGACGACGACCTTGGTCCAGGCGTCGTCGCGTGCGTCGAAGTGCCGGTACGCGTCCGGTGCCTCGGCCAGGGGCAGCTCGTGACTGACGCGTCGGTCGGCCGTTCGACGGCCGCGTCCGGGACCTCATCGACGCTGACGTCCCGCGGATCGTTGGAGACCAGACCCTTCACGTCGTCCTCCCTCGTACCGGGATCGCGTTTCGTGCCGAGGGCTCGCCCTACCCGTTCGAGGAGCGCCAAACAGGACGGCGGATCGTGGATTCGTCCGGAGCCGGCGCCCGGGTCGAGGTGTCGGTGGAGGTCAGTGTGCCTGGGCCGAGGCGGCCGCGTGGCAGGCGCCGTGGGCGTCGGCTCGGGCGACGACGCGGCCTGCGTGGACGCGGATCGCGGTCTCGGTGACGTCGCTGACCGCTGGGACACCGGCCGCGGCCGCGACCGTACCCGCCGGGTCGTGCACCACCCGGAGCGCCGGCGCGGACGGGAACGCCTGACGGAGACAGCCGCACAGGTCGGCGACGGTGAGCCGGGCGAGCGGCGCGAACTCGCCCGGATCGCCACTGACCAGGACGACGGTGACCGTCTCACCCGGAGGCAGGGCGCGTACGGCCTCCTCGGCGGCCTCCAGCCGGTGGAGGCCGAGGATCGCCACCACGCCGTCACCGTCGAGCCGGGTGGCCTCGCCGCGTACGGCGTCCACCACCGGTGGAGCGGGCCACGGTTCGTCGACGGCGCGGGCGTCGGGGACGTACGGCAGATGCGCCGGCGGCCAGCCGTCACCGAGGTCGAGGTCGGTCAGCCGCTCGCAGGCGCTGACGACGGTGAAGGGCTCCACGAAGCCGGGCGCCGCCGCGGCGAGGCGGCTGGCCCCGTGCAGTGTGGTCAGCGCCGTCTCCGCGGCCCGGACCATGCGGAGCCGCCTGCCGTCCACCCCTTCGAGCGCCAGGCCGAGCAGCAGCGCGTCGAGGCGGGTGAGCTGCGCGAACGCCTGCCGGGTCCGATCATCGGTGATCACCTCGGGCAGGAGTTCGAGACCGAGCCGGCCGGGTTCGCCACCGGCGAGCGGCAGCCGGGCGAGCCAGGCGCGGGCGAACGCGCCGAGCGCCTCCGACGGAGTACGGCCGTGCTGCTCCGGCCGGGGCGCGCGCTCGGCCTCGTCGGCCAGCACGGCGAAGTAGAGGGCCCGCTTGCCGGGAAAGTTGGAGTAGACCGCGCCACGGGTGAGCTCGGCGCGTTCGGCGATCCGGTCGACCTTGGCGTCGCGGTAGCCCCGTTCGGCGAACTCCTCCCGCGCGGCGGCCAGCACCTTGGCGCGGTTGCGCTCCTGAGTCTCCACCCTGGTGAGCCGCGCCACGTGTCCCTCCCGCTCGGCGGTCGCCGTACCGCCAGATGGTGCGACCATATTACGAAGCCATCCGAACCCCCGGCCCAGGTCGGCGAAGCCCTCCCGCCTGGAGCCCTCCCGCCTGGAGCCCTCCCGCCCGGGGGCCTCCACCCCACCCTTATTGTCCAGTGCTCGAATCCGCGGAGGGAAGCCCGCCATGGCGGCTGTGGACAAAGGCGCCCGCGGCGCCCGCCTCGCCGTACCGAGGGCGTCCGGTGGCTCGTACAGTTTGCGGCATGGGCATGGTGAACACGCTCGGGTTGGTGTTGCACCCGAAGCGCGACTCGAAGGTCGCCATCGACGCGATCCTCAAGTGGGCCTCGAGCCGGGGCGGGACGGTGCTCGGGCTGCCCGAGGAGATCGGCCGGATCGACTGCAGTGCGGTGGCGGTACCGCCCGAGGAGATGATCGAGCGGGCCGATCTGCTCGTCAGCCTGGGTGGTGACGGGACGATGCTGCGCACCATGCGGCTGGCCGCGGGGCCGTCCACGCCGGTGCTCGGCGTGAACCTGGGCAAACTGGGGTTCCTCGCGGAGATCGACGTCGACGGGCTGGCCGGCGCGCTGACAGCGATCGACGACCACCGCTACCAGGTCGAGCCACGCATGGCGGTGTGCGCCGAACTGCCCGGCGGGCGCGTCGTGACCGCGTTCAACGACATCGCCCTGGTACGGATCCCGGGCGACGGGCTCGCGGCGCTGTCGGTGTCGGTGGACGGCGAGCCGTTCGTCCGGTACGCCGCGGACGCGGTCATCGTGGCCACCTCCACCGGTTCGACCGCCTACAGCTTCTCTGCCGGTGGCCCGATCGTCTCCCCGACGGTGGAGGGCTTCCTGGTGATCCCGGCGGCGGCGCACTCGGCGTTCAACCGGGCGATCATGCTGTCGGCCGACGAGGCCGTCGCGCTGGACCTCCTGCCGATCTCCGGCGATCTCGCCGTGGAGGTGGACGGTGCGGTCGTCGCCCAGATGGCGGCCGGCGACCGGCTGGCCGTGACCGCTCTGCCCGCGGCGGCCCAGGTCGTACGCCTGGGTGGCACGACCTTCTACGAACGCGCCCGCCGCAAACTCCGCGTCAGCGGCAGCGCCGAGGTCGACTAGTGCGGTGTCCACTAACGTTTCCCGGCTTGCGGGACGACGTGGGTGGATCCTCGCCGTGAGGCGAGCGACTCGTCGCCGCCGCAGGGGGTGGGCGAGGCGGGCCACCGCCGGCCAAGGGAGCTGTCCTGTGTCGCCGTCATGAGCGCCGGCCCGGCGAACGTTCGTGGTCACCGCGCCAGCCGAGCCGCCGACGCGGCCGGACGAGACTCATGACACGGTCGAAACTCCTCCGGTTGACTTGCCGCGCCTCGGGGTAGACGGTGGAAGTACCGCTCCGGCCGGATGCCGGACGACGGGTCCAAAAGCGCGGCCCTCACGTAACAAACCAACGTGAGGTGACGGCTGCACATGCGACCGGTGATCACAGACTCGGCCCGGCGACCCAGCGAAGAGACATAGCGGAGACACCTCCAATTCATGGCGGGCAGCCGCTATTCCCGCAACTCTTCCTGGGAGATCGCATGACGACCCAGATCGACTATGACGACGGCCATGCCGAGGCCCTGCTGGGCGAGCTCGGCACCCTGTCGAAGGAGGACCCCCGGACCGAGGACATCCGCGCGGAGCTGGTGCGCATGCACATGCCCATCGTCCGCGGCATCGCCCGGCGTTACGCCCAGTACGACGAACCCATCGAGGACGTTCAGCAGGCCGCGATGCTCGGCCTGGTCAAGGCCATCAACCGGTACGACACCGAGCGCGGCGAGCGGTTCCTCGCCTATGCGGGGCCGACGATGACCGGTGAGGTCAAACGGCACTTCCGTGACCGTACCTGGCTGTTGCGCATGCCCCGCCGGCTGCAGGAACTGCGGCTGGCGATGCGTGAGGCCCGGCGCGACTTCTTCCGCGAGCACAACCGCGCACCCACGGTGACGGAGATCGCCGAGATCCTCGACATCAGCGAGGAGGAGGCCATCGAGGTGATCGGTGCCTTCGACGCCTACCGGCCCATGTCACTCGACACACCGGTGGGCGACGAGGAGGACGCCGACACCTTCGGCGAGCTGATCGGCGCGCAGGACCCGGCGATCGAGGACGCCGTGGACCACATCGCGCTACGTCCGCTGCTCGACAACCTGCCCGAGCGCGAGCGGATGATCATCTTGTACCGCTTCTACGGCAACAAGACCCAGACCGAGATCGCGGACTTGATGGGCCTGTCGCAGATGCACGTGTCGCGGCTCATATCCCGCACGCTCACCCAGCTTCAGACCGAGTTGCTCAAGGATTCCTGAAAAGTGAATCGACGGGCCCGGGGCGGGTAGCGACGAGAACCAGCCGGCGCGTTGAGACCACCAGCGCGCCGGTCAGCCTGGGGGCGGTCGCCGCGGCGACCGCCTCCAGGCGCGTTCAGGGGAGCTGCCGGCGGCTCGTGAGGAGCTCGCGTACCCGGCTGCCGGTCCGGGCGGCCAGCGGCGGCGTTGGGGTGCCGGCACCCTCGCGCAGCCCGGTGACGAACTCCTCCAGCGCGTCGAGCGCACTGCCGCGCGGCGTCCAGCCGAGCTCCTCCCGCGCGCGGGAGCAGTCCATGATCGGCAGGCGCAGCAGTGCGTCGAACAGGCCCGGTGAGGCCGGCACCAGGTTCAGCCACCAGCCGGCCGCGACCGCGGCGCGTACGAGGCGGGCCGGGACGCGTACGGGCCGCGCGTCCAGCAGCTCGGCGAGCTCGGGAGTGCCGATCACCGGATCGGCCGCGATGTTGAACGCGCCGCGGGCGTCGCCGAGTGCCGCCAGCCGGTACGCCTCGGCGACGTCCGGGGTGGTCACCACCTGGAACCGCAGCCCGGGAACGTCCGGCACGATCGGCAGGGCGCGGGCGTCGACATTGGGCAGCAGGGGCCCCGCGAAGATACGGCGCTGCTCCTGCGCCGACTCCCGCTTGAAGATGAACCCGGGGCGGAGACGTACGACCCGGACGTTCGGATGCTCGGTCTCGAAGGCGTCGAGGACCCGCTCCACGTACGCCTTCTCCCGTGTGTAGGAGGCGCCCGGCCAGCCGTCGGTCGCCCACGACTCGTCGACGGCCCGGTCCTTGGGGCCGGGAGAGTACGCGCCGACCGAGGACGCGTACACCAGCGAGGGCACGCCCGCCGCGGCCACCGCGTCGAAGACCCGCCGGCTGCCGAGCACGTTGACGCGCCAGGTCGCCGCCGGGTCGTGGGTGGGCTGGAAGGCCCAGGCGAGGTGGATGACGGCGTCGGCGCCGCGGAAGAGCGGGACCAGGTCGGTCGTGGTGACGTCCGCGGACGCCCACTCGGCCTTCGGCAGCTCGAGGTCCGGGGTGCGCCGGGCGAGGCACATCAAGGACGTGACGGCCGGGTCGGCCGCCAGCGCCTGCGCCGTGCTCGACCCCACATTGCCCGTGGCGCCCAGAATGACGATTCTCATACAGGAGCGCTACCCCGGATCGCCCCCGCCATGAGTGGGCAGGGGCTACAGGCGGGCGAGGCGGCGGCGCGCGGCGCGCAGGAGGGTGCGCAGGGTGTCCTCGTCGACGTCCTCGGCGATCTCCGGGTCGACGAGCTCTTCGGCCAGCAGCCATTCGAGCAGGGCGATCCGCCGCCGATGCAGGCTGATCATCGCCTCGCGGTCGTGGCGGTCCTCGTCGATCACGCGGGCGGCGGAGGCGAGAAGCTCGTAGTGCTCGCTCAGGGACATGACGGGCAGCCCGGAGCTGACCGGGTGTTCGCGGACCTCCGAGTCGGGATGGTGCTGGAACGCGTCGTCGAGCCGGGAGTCGCCGGTCAGCCACTCGTCGAGACGTGCCGCGTTCGCGGCCGGGTCGTCGGCGCCCTCGGGCAGGTGCCTCGCCTGATCCGGGTCGAGCCAGGCCTCCACCAGGTCCCGGTCGAGCCGCGCCACCGGCTTCTCGAACCGCCGCCGGACCGCCGCCACGTCCTCTTCCAGGACCTCGGCGATCCGCTCCCAGCTCGTGCCCCGCCGGCGTTCGCACGCGACGGCGTACGTCAGCGCCTCGGTGGCCGTACCGACCAGGCGCCCGGCGAGTTCGGCCAGCTCACCGCGCGGGCAGCCGTATTCGTCGTGAGTGGGTACGAGTGAGGCCGCGGTGGTACTGACCTGCGCCGCGCTGGCCGAGAGCGCGACCCGTACCCGGGCTTCCATGCTGTAGCTGAGGTCGTCGTCCATAAGACCCTGACGCCCTTCCCCCTGTCTTCTCATCCTCGCCCCGCTACCCCGGATGCCGGTCACAAACGTTTCCCTCGTGATCGACTCCGGCCGGAGCGGAAACGCGCGGAAATGATCTGAGCGCGTTGCATGAACCCGTCGAGCGCGGGTAGCGGGTTGGCCGGGAGGTAATGAGAAATGGTTCCTTTGATTCTGGTTCTTCTGCTGGCCCTGATCCTCTTCGGGGCGGGCTTCGCCCTCAAGGCTCTCTGGTGGATCGCCGTCATCGTCCTGATCCTCTGGGTGCTCGGGTTCGTGTTCCGCAGCGCCGGCTCGTCGGGCTCCCGTGGCCGGTGGTATCGCTGGTGACCACCGTGTAGGCACGTAACAGAGCAGAGGCCCGTCACATCCCGTGGCGGGCCTCTTTCCCGTCGGCCGACGCGATTAGTGATCGTCGGCCGACGGAATGTCATTGAGAGCCAGGACCGGCCGATCCGGTACCCGCTGACCGAGCCAATGACTTCATGGGTCATGCTGAGTCACTACAAGCGTTGACGTATTTCCTCGCCGGGCCTGACTCGCTGGACGCCTGTTGTACTTCTGTTCCGTCAGGGGGTCTGCAGGGATCCGTCGTCATCCGGGGTCGCCGGCGGTGCGGCCGAGTGGACGGCCGGCGGACCGGCGGTGGCCTCGGCGGAGCGCTCGCCGGGCATCGGCCGGAGTGTGCGGCTCGGGGAGGGCGTCGGCGTGGTCCGGGCCGTCGTCCCCGGCAGCGGGGCCACCGAGGACGTCGCGGTGGCCTCCGCCGTGGCCCGGCGGGAGACCGGCGGCGTCCGCGGGGGCCGTACGGGCGCCACGACCGGGTGCACCGAGGTGCCCCGCCCGGCCTGGCCGCGCACGGTGTTGGACAGCGGCCTGCCGGTGAACAGCTCGAACGCCGTGACGAGCCCCATCACGGCGAGGAAGACCACCCCCGCCGCGCCGAGCACGACGTACCACTTCGGCCACGGCCGTCCCTGCGTCGTGGCTACGGGCGGCGGTCCGTCGCCCGTCCCGCCGCCGGCGCGTACCGGGATCTTCGCCGCGATCCGTTCCTTGCCGCGGTCGAGGAAGTGCTGGTAGACGGTGGCACCGGCGGTGGACAGCACGCTGACCGCCCCGGCCCCGATGAGAGTGCCGCCGACCCCGAAGTACGACGACGCCACCGTCGCGGTGATCGTGGCGGCGGCGCCGGCGATGAGTTGCGTGATGCTCAGGTCGAGTCCGTGCTGGCCCGGCATGCTCCCCCCAGTGCGGCCCGGCGTGTCCCGGCTACCAGCCAACACCGGGCGGCTCCGGATCGGCCTCACCTTGGCGCCTCCTTGACACTTCCCTGGCCCGAACTGTTGGTTCGCCGGATGCCGGGGTAGCGCACAGGGCCAGGACCACTACCGCGGAAGGGGTGAGGAACGGCGATGAAGGCACTGGCATGGCACGGCCGGCGCGACGTACGCGTGGACGAGGTGCCCGACCCGGCCATCGAGACGCCGACGGACGCGATCATCCGGGTGACGACGACCGCGATCTGCGGTTCCGACCTGCATCTGTACGAGGTGCTCGGGCCGTTCATCGACGAGGGCGACATCCTCGGGCACGAACCGATGGGCGTGGTCGAGGAGGTGGGCGCGGAGGTCACCCACATCAGACCCGGTGACCGGGTGGTGATCCCGTTCAACATCTCGTGCGGTCACTGCTACATGTGCGACCAGAAGCTGTACGCGCAGTGCGAGACGACCCAGGTCCGCGAGCAGGGCATGGGCGCGAGCCTGTTCGGCTACACCAAGCTGTACGGGCAGGTGCCCGGCGGGCAGGCGGAGTACCTCCGGGTGCCGCAGGCCCACTTCGGGCCGATCAAGGTGCCGGAGGGGCCGCCCGACGAGCGGTTCGTCTACCTGTCCGACGTGCTGCCGACGGCGTGGCAGGCGGTCGCGTTCGCGGACGTCCCCGAGGGCGGCAGCGTGACCGTGTTCGGGCTGGGGCCGATCGGGCAGATGTGCGTCCGCATCGCCCGCCACCTGGGGTACCGGGTCATCGGGGTGGACGGCGTGCCGGAGCGGCTGGAGATGGCCCGCCGCTACGACATCGAGGTGCTGAACGCCCAGGACTGCGACGACGTGCCGGCCGCCGTACGCGACCTGACCGACGGGCGAGGCACCGACTCGGTGATCGATGCCGTCGGCATGGAGGCGCACGGCTCGCCGGGCGCGAAGATCGCCCAGAGCCTCACCGGCCTGCTGCCCGACGCCGCGGCCGCGACGTTCATGAAGAAGGCGGGCGTCGACCGGCTCGCCGCGCTCTACCAGGCCATCGAGACGGTACGACGGGGCGGGACACTGTCGATCAGCGGTGTGTACGGCGGCACGGCCGACCCGCTGCCGATGCTGCGGATGTTCGACAAGGGCATCCAGGTGCGGATGGGCCAGGCGCACGTCAAACGCTGGATCGACGACCTGCTGCCGCTGGTCACCGGCGACGGCGACCCGCTCGGCGTGGAGGACCTGGCCACGCACCGCCTGCCGCTCGATGAGGCGCCGCACGGCTACGAGATCTTCCAGAAGAAGAAGGACGGCGCCATCAAGGTGCTGCTGACGCCCTGACCGGCCAGGTAACGGCCCCCTCGCCTGCGTCTAACGCCGTAGGTGAGGGGGCCGCTTGGTGCCGGCCCGCGGACCTTTAGAACGAGGCGGGCGAGAGAAGTGCAGGGGAATCGGTCAGCAGCTGGAATCGGTTGTCCTCGTGCTGGATGCGGCCGCCGGTGGGGTGGGTGAAGTGGGTGCCCAGCAGCAGGTCGTCGGTGGCGGCTAGTTCGGTGAGCAGGCGGTGGCGGGTGGTTCGTGCCTCGGCAGGGTCGACGTCGCCGTCGCTACCCATGTCGGGGTAAGCCAGTTGCACGGGATGATGCAGGCTGTCGCCGCTGATCAGCGCGTTGCGGCTGGCGCCGGTCAGCTTCACCGACAGGTGGCCGGGCGTGTGGCCGCGTGTCGGTACTAGGCGGACACCGTCGGCCACCTCAAGGCCTGCGGCGGGGATGTCGAGCAGGTCGTACAGGCCGTTGTCATGGATGGGTCGCAGGGAGTCTCGGTGCGCCTGGGCGACTTCCTCGTCGCTTTCGGCGGCGGCGGTCCAGTAGTCCCATTCCCTGCGGTCGGTGAGGTAGCGGGCGTTCGGGAAGGTCGGTGTCCAGCGGCTGTCGACCAGGTGAGTGTTCCAGCCGATGTGGTCGACGTGCATGTGCGTGGTGATCACCAAGTCGACGGTGTCCGGGGCGTAGCCCGCGGCGGTCAGCCGGTGCAGCAGCGGGGTCTGGAGGTTGTCGGCGTCGGGTATTTGCCGGGGCTTGTCGTTGCCGATGCCGGTGTCGACCAGGATGCGTTTGCCGTTCGTCTCGATCGCGAAGAGGTGTACGTGCATCGCAAAGGCTGTGCCGTTGGTGAAGTGGGGTTGCAGCCAGGGGCTTTGCAAGTGCTCCGGTGTGGCATCGGGCAGTAGCCACTGACTGGTCGCCGGTGAGATGTCGATTTCGTCGATTCGGCGTACGACGACGCCTCCAAGGTCCCAGCCCAGGAAGGCCGGGGATACACGGCTTGTGCCCATCTTGAATCCATTCATCTTTTTGACCACCGGTTCCGTGGACGTTCGTCAGCACATCGCCGGCATCAGCCAGAAGATGCTGTCGCAGTACCTCAAGTCGCTGGTGCGGTACGGGCTGGTCGAACGCCTGGTGGAGCCGACCGTCCCGCCGCAGGTCACCTACAGCCTGACGCCACTCGGGCAGAGCCTGGCTCAGCAGCTGTGCGCGCTACTGGGCTGGTTCAGCGCCAACACCTCGGCGCTGGAGGCCGCCCGGCAGCGCTACGACGGTGCCGACTCCCTGGACCGGTAGCGTGCCGCGGGTCGGACAGGCGGGGAATCTCGACATCGATCAGCGAGGCTCCTGCTTCACGTATCGCGATCGAGGGCGCCGGGCCGTCCCTGGGCCGTCACAGGCTGGCCACGGGCGACCAACAACAGCCGATGACCGCTGCTGACATGCAGGTCAGCTAGGGCTGGTGTGGGTAGTCGCGAACTAAAGACCATCACCGACATTAACCGGCAGATCGAGGCTGGCTTATGAAATCCATGAAAGGGAGTTTTCTGTAGTTTAGTAACCGGCTTACACTCCAGTAATCGCGCCGGTAAACGATCTGGCGAGAACGTCTTTTCCGTCCCTCACCGTCGCCCGACGGCCGGCCCCCTTGGCCGTCCGCGGGTCCCCCCTGCCTCGGAGGAATCGATGCAACGGCTGCGCTCTTCCGTACTGTCGCTTTTCCGCGTCGTGGTCGGATTCTTGTTCACCTGTCATGGAGCCGCGACCTTGTTCAACGTCCTCGGCGGCGCGCACGGCGGAGCGCAACCGCACCTGGGCGAGTGGCCTGGCTGGTGGGCCGCCCTGATTCAGTTCGTTGCCGGCGGGCTGGTGACCCTCGGGCTGGCCACCCGCGTCGCCGCGGTGATCGCGTCAGGGTCGATGGCCTACGCCTACTTCACCGTCCACCAGCCGAAGGCGCTCTTCCCCATCCTCAACGGCGGCGAGCCGGCGGTGATGTTCTGCTGGTCCTTCCTGCTGCTGGCCCTGTTCGGCGGCGGGTCGTGGGCGCTCGACACGCTGTTGAGTCGCCGGGCACGGCCCGCGGTGGCCAGGACCGTCGAACCGATTTCCGCCGGATTAGAGGTCTGACCCGCACCACGGGCGCCCAGCACCGCAACACGGCCAATAACGATGACGGGTCTGGGAAAGCCGCCGGTATGCGTTGCGAAGGCGGACGTAAAGCCCGACTCGGAGCTGTGATCGATTGAGTGGGCGCGACGGCCCTCCATCGGCCGGACCGGTGGACGCCGCCGCGCTCAGGTCGCCTGGACGTCCATCGGGCGGCCGAGCAGGTGGGCGATCAGTGCGCGGAACTGCTGCGACGGGCGCAACCCCAGCTCGCTGCCTGCCAGCCGCCGGTACAGCTCGTACTGGCGCAGTGCCTCGGCCGGATTGCCCTCGGCGAGGTGCACCCGGACGATCGCGCGGTGTGCGCTCTCCCGCAGCGGTTCGCAGTCGACGGCCGCCAGGCCGGCTTCCAGCGCCGCGTCGAAGCGGCCGCACCGGCAGTGTCGCGTGCACAGGGTCTCCAGCGCGTGCAGCCGGATCTGCCGGAACCACTCGCGCGTCGGCAGCAGCCACTCATCGGCCCAGTCGGGCAGCACGTCCTGCCGCAGCACCGCCAGGTCCAGGTCCCACGAGGTGTCCGGCGCGGACGACAGGGCGGCGGTCCTCGCGTGCACCGTCTGGAGGTCGACGACCGTGTCCCGCCGCAGCTCCAGTCCGTGTGCGGTCGACATCATCGGGCCGCCCCCGTGCTCCCGCCGTAGCCGCCAGAGGGCCGACCGCAGGTTCGCCGCGGGGCGTGGGTCGGGATAGTCGGGCCACAGGGCCCGTGCGGCGGCCGCCCGGTTGACCATGGCGCGCCGGGTGGCGACGTACGCGAGCAGCCGTTGCGCGGACGGGCTCGCGGCGATGGTCCGGTCTCCCCGGCGAAGCTCGAACCCGCCGAGCAGGCGCACCGTGTATCCGGCGGTGACGTGCTCTGCCTGCGGCATGGCGGCCATCGCGTCCTCCGGGGCGGCGGGTGTCGAAATACGCACTTGAGACGTCGCCTACCCGCTTTGAGGCAAATACCCGTCTGCATGCCGGTAACGCCGCGCTGACAGAGGTCGCCGACCCGCTCGTCACGGCCCCGTCACCGCCTCGTACGGCTGGTCATCCGCGCCTGCGGCCCGGCCCGGAGCGGGACACGGCGGGAGCGGTGGCGCAGGCGGCGACGCCGTGGTGACGGGTGGGAGACGAGTGCCGCATAGCGTCCCTCACGTCTGACACCGATCGTGAGGAGTGAGCGTGTTCCGGCACACCGACCATCTGCAGTTCGACGCCAAGCCCGAGAAGCCCGACCACGTGTTCGCACACAAGCTCCAGGAGCTGATCGGCGGGGCGTACGGCGAGATGACCGTGACGATGCAGTACCTGTTCCAGGGCTGGAACTGCCGGATGCCCGGCAAGTACAAGGACCTGATCATGGACGTGGCGACCGAGGAGATCGGCCTCGAACCCACCACCGTCGCGCCCAACGCCCTCCTCGACGAAGAACACGCCGAACACGCCCAGACCATCTGGCACCTGTCCGACGGCGCCGCCGCCACCGACGGCGGCTGGGCATCGGGGCTTCAGCCCGACGGCGAACACGAGTTCACCTACCTCATGGACCCCGAACCCCTCGGCGACCTGGCCGCCGCGCCCCCGCCCGACCCCAAGCTCTACGCCACCTACGACGGCAGCATGGGTGAACCCAAGGGTCCCGTCCTCGGCACCGAGACCGGACCCTTGGGCAAGCTCAAGGACAAGTTCACCTGAGGCCGGAGCAGGCGTCGGAGCCCCACCGCGAGCCGTGCGGGGCCTCCGGCGCGGGATCCCCCGTCCGGCACGCCCGGCCGAGGTTCCGCGGCCATGAGGAGAACAGGTGACTGTCGTGCTCGATCCGGCTCAGTATCAGGAGACCTTCCCTCCGGTCGCATCCCGCCCGACGGCCGCCCCCAGAGCCCGCCGCATCGCCGGCATGTGCGGGCCGGCGTTCGTCATCTCGGTGGCGTACGTCGACCCGGGCAACTTCGCGACCAACATGTCCGGCGGCGCCCGCTACGGATACCTGCTCCTGTGGGTCGTCGCCGTCGCGAACGTCCTGGCGATGTTCGTCCAGGCGCTGTCCGCCAAACTCGGCATCGCGACCGGGCAGACCCTGCCCGAGCTGTGCCGCGACCACCTGCCGCGCCCGCTGACCTGGATGCTGTGGGCGCAGGCCGAGCTGGTGGCCGTCGCCACCGACCTGGCCGAGTTCGTCGGCGGCGCGATCGCCCTGAACCTGCTGTTCGGCGTCGCCCTGCTGCCCGCGGCGGCGATCACCGCGGTCGTCTCGTGCGGGCTGCTCGCGCTGGCACCGCGGGGCCGCCACCGGTTCGAGGTGGTGATCGGCGGCATGCTCGCGATCGTCCTGGCCGGCTTCCTGTATCAGGCCCTACGGGCGGGGTCGTTCGCCGGAGCCGCCGGCGGGTTCGTCCCGCGCCTCGCCGGCCCGGACAGCCTCCTGCTCGCGACGGGCATCGTCGGCGCCACGGTCATGCCGCACGTCATCTACCTGCACTCGGCGCTGACACGCCGCCAGTCCGGCCGTGCGGCGCTGCGGTCGAGCCGCGTGGACATCCTCGTCGCCCTCGGCGTCGCCGGGCTGGTCAACATCACGATGCTGACCGTGGGCGCCACCGCCTTCCACGGCCACGACCCCGGCGGTCTCCAGGCCATCCACGCGGGCCTCGGCGACGTCCTGGGACCCGGCGCCGCGGTGGCCTTCGCCGTCGCCCTGCTCGCCTCGGGGTTGGCCTCGTCCAGCGTGGGAACGTACGCGGGCCAGATCATCATGGACGGCTTCCTGCGCCGGAGGATTCCGGTCCTCGTCCGCCGGCTGCTCACCATGGCCCCGGCCGTCGCGCTCCTGGCCGCCGGCGTGGACCCCACCCGGGCGCTGATCCTCAGCCAGGTGGCGCTGTCCTTCGGCATCCCGTTCGCGCTCATCCCGCTGATCGCCCTGACGAGCCGGCGGACGCTGATGGGGGACCTGGTCAACCGCCAGTCCACCGTCATCGCCGGCGCGGTCGTCACCGCCCTGATCACGGCGCTCAACGGTTTTCTGATCAGCCAGGCCCTGGCGGGCTGACCCGCTCGGCCCCTTCGGCGGCCGCCGCCGGGCGTGGGGTGGCGGACTGGCTGGATGGGTACGGCTACGGCAGGCAAACGCACAGTTCAGGGGGGAATCGTCATGATCAGCATGCTCCGCAAGGCGGGTATCTCGTCCTCGATGCTCTATACCGCAGGGTTCGCGTCCATCGGCATGTCGGTGGCGTCCTGGATGATGTCCCGCAACATCGAGTCGCGTGGCATCGCCCGCGCGGACCGGTGGGGCATCTTCGTCGGACAGTGGGCCCCGACCTTCTTCGCGCTCGGCAACGCCATGCGGATGGAAGAGGAGATGGGCGAGACCATGCCGGCGGAGCGGGTGGAGAGGATGAAGAGCCGCGCCCGCGAGAGGATGCCGGTCAGCTGACCTCGCCGGCCGTGCCGGTATGACGGTGGCCGCTGCTGGGCATTTCCCCAGGAAGAGGGCTTTCGACCCGGCGCGGCACGCGATTCACGTTTCACGAGCGCACCCGGTGTCGCCGCCTGGGGCGACACCGGGTGGTGCGGGGAAGGTGCGGCCTGGTGGACAGGAACGGTCGGACGATGGGGGTCGAGGAGGAGTTCCTCCTGGTCGACGCCGTCACCCGCCGTACCTCGCCGCACGCGCCGGCGGTGCTCGCCCGGGCGGCGAAGGCGTCTCTACCGGAGGTGATGTTCCAGGCGGAACTCGTCGCCACCCAGGTCGAGGCCGCGACCGGCGTGTGCCGTGACCTGGAGACACTCCGCCGGCAGCTCGCGGACGCGCGTACCTGCCTGGCGGCCGCGGCACGGGCCGAGGGGGTGCGGCTGGTGTCGACGGGCAACCCGGTCCTGCCCGGACGTACGGCCCCGTTCATGCCCGGCGAGCACTACGCGCGGATCGCCGACATCCTGGCGGGCACGGTCGTCGGCCACGAGACCTGCGGCTGCCACGTGCACATCGGCGTCCCGGACCGCGAACTGGCCGTCGGCGTGCTCAACCACCTGCGGCCCTGGCTGCCGACGCTGGTCGCTCTGTCGGTCAACTCGCCGTTCGACCACGGCCGCGACTCGGGTTACGGGAGCTGGCGGATCCAGGTGCAGGCGCGCTTTCCGGGCGGGGGCGTCCCGCCGTGGTTCGCCTCCGCCGCCGCGTACGACGAGTTCCTCGACCGTATGGTCGAACTCGGCGTCCTGGCGGACCGGACGACGACGTTCTGGCTGGCCAGACCGTCACCTCGGCTGCCCACGATCGAGGTACGGGCGAGCGACGCGGCGGCCACGGTCGACGAGGCGGTGCTCCAGGCGGCCGTCGTACGGGCCCTCGTGGTGACCGCGCTCGGCGAACTCGCCGGAGGCAGGGAGGCGGCGCCGGTGGGGGAGCAGCTGTGCACGGTCGCGCTGTGGTCGGCGGCCCGGTACGGCCTGACGGGGCAGGGCATCCATCTGCTCGAAGAACGCCGGACGGCCGCCCGGGACCTGCTGGATGAACTCCTGCGCCGGATACGCCCCGCACTGGAGGAGACCGGGGACCTGCGGACCGTCCGCGCGCTGATCCGCAAGATCGGCCACAGCGGCACCGGCGCGGCCCGCCAGCGCATCGCCGCCGTCCACGGCCTGCGAAGCGTCGTCGACATGCTCATCCAGCAGACGGGCCGCCGCTGATGCCGGCCCACCGAGGCAAGACCCCCGCCCGCATCGCCGCGAGACGCCCTGCCCCCGGTCTGGTGCGATGCCCTGCCCTCGGTCTGGTGGGACGCCCTGCCCTCGGTCTGGTGCGATGCCCTGCCCTCGGTCTGGTGCGATGCCCTGCCCTCGGTCTGGTGGGACGCCCTGCCCTCGGTCTGGTGGGACGCCCTGCCCTCGGTCTGGTGGGACGCCCTGCCCCCGGCCCGGTGAGACGCCCTGCCCGCCCTGGGGGCTCCAGCCCACTTCCATTGTCAAGGGCCGAGACCTCCCGAAGGAAGGCGTCCCCGCGGTTGTGGACAAGCCAGGGCCGAGGGAAGGAGGGAACCTCGTGACGTCGAACGTCATCGTCGCGCCGCCGTTGCCGGAGGCGCGGGGGCCGTTGTCGGCGGCGGTCGTCTCCGTGCTGCGGGACGGTGCGCCGGCGTCCATCGCCAGGATGGACGCGGATCCCTTCGGCGAGGATCTCCAGCTCGCGCTCTACACCTGTTACGAGCTGCACTACCGCGGTTTCGACCGGGTCGATCCGGAATGGGAGTGGGAGCCGGGACTGCTGCGGCTCCGTGCCCGCATGGAACGCGTCTTCCTCGACGCCATCCGTACGGAGCTGCCCGGCGGCGACGACGTGGGCGCCGCGCTGCGCCGGGTGACCGCCGAGGCGACCGAGGACACCGGGGTGAGCGCCTACCTGCGGGACCACGGTGAATGGTGGCAGCTGCGCGAGTACCTCGTGCACCGCTCGATCTACCACCTGAAGGAGGCCGACCCGCACGCCTGGGTGATCCCGCGGCTGCGCGGGCAGGCCAAGGCCTCGCTCGTCGCCGTCGAGTACGACGAGTTCGGCGGGGGACGGGGGGAGCGGATGCACGCGCGGCTGTTCGCGGAGCTGATGCGGGAGACCGGGCTCGATCCCGCGTACGGGCGCTACCTCGACGCGGTTCCCGCCGTGACGCTGGCGACCGTGAACATGATGTCGCTGTTCGGCCTGCACCGGGCGCTGCGAGGAGCGCTGGTCGGGCACTTCGCGGCCGCCGAGATCAGCACCCCGCCCGGCGCCCAGCGGCTTGCCGAGGCCCTCGAACGTCTGGGCGCCCGGCCGGGGGCCGAGGTCTTCTTCACCGAGCACATCGAGGCCGACGCCGTGCACGAGCAGGTCCTCCGCCGCGACGTCGTCGGCGATCTCCTCGCGGCCGAGCCGTACCTGGCCGCCGACGTCGTGCTCGGCGCGCAGGCGACCGCGATGCTGGAGGAGCGGCTGGGCGGCCGGCTGCTCGGTGCCTGGCGCGCGGGCGAGTCGTCGCTCCGGGCCCCCGTGCTCACCTGACCCACCCCGGAACCAAGAGATGCCCAGAGTTTCTTGACCCGCCGCCTGCGTATTTTTGCAGCACAAATGCGGTATGAGCTGTTCGTGTGGCTTTTCAGGCCACCAGGCGTCTACCGGCCGCAGGGTGACACCTGGTTGCTGGCCGAGGCCCTGCGCACCGTGCGGGTCGGGGTGAGGGTGCTGGACGTCGGCACCGGGACCGGAGCCCTCGCGCTCGCCGCCGCGCGTGGCGGCGCCGCCCAGGTCGTCGCGGTGGACGTCTGCTCCCACGCCGTGTTCGCCGCGCGGGTCAACGTGTGGCTCCGGCGGCTGCCCGTACGCGTGGTCCGGAGCGATCTGGTGGACGCCGTTCGCGATGAGGCGTTCGACCTGATCGTCGCCAATCCGCCGTACGTCTGCTCCAGCGACACCGCACATCCGCGCGGGCCGAGACGCGCCTGGGACGGGGGCGCCCGCGGGCGCGCGGTCCTGGACCGGCTCTGCGCGGTGGCCCCCTCGCTGCTGACCCCGGGCGGCACGCTGCTGATGGTCCAGTCGGCGGTGTGCGGGATCGAGAGCACCGTCGACCTCCTGCGTACGGCCGGCCTGCACGTGACCGTCGGCGCGCGCCGCCGCCAGCAGTTCGGGCCGGTGATGACGGCGCGGGCCCACGACCTGGAGGAACGCGGGCTGATCTACCCCGAACAGCGCTATGAGGAACTGGTGGTGATCCGTGCCGAACAGCGATCGTGAGCCGGACCCCGGCGTCCCGCCGCGCGGAGACCGCAGGCGCGTCGTCGTCGTACCGGCCGGCCCCGTCCTGGTCGAGGGGCCGGTCGAGATCCTGCTCGCCGACGGTACGACGGTCGTCTCCGACCGTTTCATGGTCGCGATCTGCGCCTGTCACCGCAGCCGGCGCTTCCCGCTGTGCGACACGAGCCACCGCCGCCGCCGGAGTTAACCCTGTTCCGCCGGTACGAGCGGTGCCGGCGGCTCGGGCCGCCGGGCCCGCCCCGCCGTGAGCAGGCTCGCGGCCAGGACCAGCAGTGTGGCCGCCGTGGTGATCACCGCGAGCGTCGCGAACCCGTACCGGCTGTCGGAGTGATCGGTGACCTCCGACACTCCCAGCATGACGACGATGGTCCCCGCGAGGCCGCACCCGTTGGCCAGGCCGAACAGCCGGCCGGCCTGGCTCTCCGCGACCGACGTCAGTAGCAGCGCACGTGAGGCGATGCGCGCCTGGCCCAGCAGCGACGCGCCCACCAGCACGCACGACACCAGGCTGGCGACGCCGTACAGGGGCTGGAGCACCAGCCCGACGCCGGTGAGCAGGAGCCCGGCGATCGCGATCGGCAGATCGGCGACGCGTCTGCCGATCACGCGGTACGCCGCGGCGGCGAACAGGAAACCCGTGCCGCCGAGGGCGTCGACCACGCCGAGGAAGCCGCTGCCGCGACGCAGTTCGACGACGACGAGGATCGGCAACAGGGCGTTGAAGACCGTGATGACGATGCCGGTCTGCGCGTACAGCAGGATCAGCCGGCCCGTGCCGCCGGGCAGGGAGGTTCGGTACGGCGCGGCCGACGGCCGTGCCGGAGCGGGGCGCGCCGGGCCCCGGCCGAGGGCGAAGACGCAGATCGCGGACGCCGCGAAGGTCGCCGCGTTGAACACGAACAGCGGCATCGCCCCGAACCACTGCACGGCGAACCCGCCGATCGAGCCGGACAGCAGCATGCCGGCCTGCATGGCGATCTCGTAGTTCGCGTTGAAGCGCCGCAGCTCGCCCGCCGGCACGCGCTCCTTGATCAGCGCCGCGCCGACCGGGACGAAGAGGGCGTTGGCCACCGCGAGGGCGAGGCCCGCCCCGTACACGACCAGGTCACGTGGCCCGCCGAGCGCGACGCCCACCGGCAGGGCCAGGGCGGCGGCCGCGCCGGCCAGATCGCACCCGAGCCAGAGCAGGCGGCGGTCGACCCGGTCGGCGAGCCGGCCGAAGAAGGGCGACAGCAGTGCCTGCGGGACGGCCATGGCGATGAACAGCCAGCCCACCGCCAGCATGGATCCCTCCGCCCGGACGAGGAGGAGGGACGCCGCGATGACCTGGATGTTGTTGCCCAGCGAGGTGATGAAGACGGCGGGCGTGAGCAGGCGTTCGGCCCGGCGGGATGACGCGTCCAAGAAGTCCTCACAGGAGATGGGGAGAGCGGATCTCAGCGTGGACGCCGACACTGACGACTACTGTCAGGATCTCGGTGACGATACGGTCGCGCCGTCGACTCGGAGACGAGGCCGGGGAGGGACCGATGAGCACGGCAGACGACGACGCGGTCATGGCCGCCGCCCGCGCGGGCGACGAGTCGGCGTTCGCGGTGCTCGTCCAGCGCCACCAGCGTGAGCTGCGGGTGCACTGCTACCGGATGACGGGTTCGCTGGAGGAGTCCGAGGACCTGGTGCAGGAGACGTTCCTGCGCGCGTGGAAGAACCTCGGCGGCTTCGCGGGCCGCTCGACGTTCCGCGCCTGGCTGTACCGCATCGCGACGAACGCCTGCCTCGACGCGCTCGACGGCCGGGCCCGGCGGGTGCTGCCGCACCACGTCGAGGAGCCCTCCGACCCGACGGCCGGCCGCCCGCCGCGTACGGACGTCTCCTGGTTGCAGCCGTTCCCCGACCGCCTGGCGCCGGCCGAGGCGCAGCCGGAGGCGGTGGCGGTGGCCCGCGAGACGATCGAGCTGACCTTCCTGGCCACGATCCAGCACCTGCCGCCGCGGCAGCGGGCCGTGCTGATCCTGCGCGACGTCCTCGGCTGGCCGGCCAGGCAGACCGCCGAGCACCTGGGCGGCAGCGTGGCCTCGGTGAACAGCGCGCTCCAGCGCGCCCGCGCGACGATGCGCGAGCACCTGCCCGAACGCCGCCTCGACTGGCGGGCGCCGGCCGAGCCCACACCGCGCGAACGCGCGGTGCTGCGGCGGTACATGGACGCGGTCGAGCACGCCGACCTGACCGCGATGGCCGGCCTGCTGGCCGAGGACGTACGGACGACGATGCCGCCGTATCCGATGTGGTTCCAGGGCCGCGACGCCGTGCTGATCGCGCTGGCCGAGGGCTGGGACCCGGCCTCCCCGGCGTACGTGGGACGGTTCGCGATGCTGCCGACCTCGGCCAACCGGCAGCCGGCGGCCGCGGCCTACATCCGCGAGCCCTCGTCGCCGGTGTACCGCGCCGCCGCGATCGGCGTCCTGCGGATCGAGGGAGACCTGATCGTGGAGGCGACCGCGTTCCACGATCCCGGCCTGTTCCCGGCGTTCGGCCTGCCGCTGGAGCTGCCACCCGCGGGTCGATGAGTTTCTCCGCGGTTCACCGTCTCAACAGGTACCGGTCCGCTTCCACGGAGGTACCTCATGGCACGACTGCTGTACTCGGCCACCATGTCCCTCGACGGCTTCATCGCCGGTCCCGGCGGTGACATGTCCTGGCTCACCGCCCATCTCGGCCCGAACCCGGAGGTCGGCGAGCTGATCGGCCGGATCGGCGCCCTCCTCGTCGGCCGCCATACCTTCGGCGGCGACGACCCGCACCGGGGGACCGAGAAGGAGGGAAAGGCGTTCGGCGGCGGGTGGGAGGGCCCGCAGTTCGTCCTCACCCACCATGCGCCCGACACGGTGATCCCGGACGTCACGTTCGTCGGTGACCTGGACACCGCCGTGAAGGCCGCCAAGGACGCGGCGGGCTACAAGTACGTCAACGTCCTCGGCGCCGAGGTCGCCCGGCAGTGCCTGGAGGCCGGCGTGCTGGACGAGATCCTCATGATCGTCGCACCGGTGCTGCTCGGCGACGGCGTTCGCATGTTCGACCGGAAGGACAGGGGCTCGGTCGACCTCGAACAGCTGCGCGTCACCGAGGCACCGCACGTGACGAACCTGTGGTACCGCGTGCGCTATTCGTGACCCTGCCCGGGAAACGGTCGGCCCACCGGCGCCGCGGGGCCGGTGGGCCGTTCGTCCGGCGGGTCATCCGCGGGCGGAGTCGATGGCGCCGGTCGTCGCCGGGGCCGCGCGGTAGTGCGTCTCGTTGAGCCACCACAGCGGGCCGACGACGAACAGGCCGGGGATCAGCGTCCACAGCCACCAGGGCTCGGTCAGGTGAAGGCCGATCACGGTGATCAGCGCCCAGACGACGATCTGCACCGCCGTCCCGCCCAGCCACACGGCGCTCGCTCCGCGCAGGGCGTTGACCAGGCCGGACGGTGCGGCTCCTCCCGGCACGACGCCCATCGCCCGGCGCAGGTCGCCGCGGGTGCGGGCGTTCGCGACGCGGGTCAGGGCGGTCGCGGCGTGCTCCTTGCCCAGCTCGCCGGCGTACACGGCGTCCTCGACGCGGTGGCGGGCGTGGTCGCGTTCGGTCTCCGCCAGCGTGACCTGGTCGGGGTGGAGCAGGCGCTGGGCCAGTGCGGTGAGGTCGCGCAGTTCGACGTTCATGGTCGGTCTCCCTCTGGTTCGTTCCGGTGAGACCAAGCCTCCTGCGGCGGCGCGGTTCGCGCCCTGGGCCCAGGAGGCGTCCTCGGGTGCGGCTGGACCGCCGGTCGTGGGGTGTCGCCAGGTCCACCACGGCGCGGAATCCCGTCGAGGCTCGTGGACTATGACAGCTGTCATGATTATCATGACGACCGTCATAACCAGGGAGGGCGCATGGACATCGGTTTCGCCGGGCTGGGACTCATGGGGCGGCCCATGGCGCTCAACCTGGCCCGCGCGGGCACGCCGCTCGTCGTCTGGAACCGCACGGCCGCCAGGTGCGAGGAACTGCGCGCCGCCGGCGCGCGGGTCGCCGAGGGCCCCGCCGAGCTGTTCGCCCGCACCCGCACCGTCATCCTCATGCTCGCGGGCGAGGAGGCCATCGACCAGGTGCTGGCCCGGGCCACCCCGGACTTCGGCGCTCGCGTCGCCGGGCGCACGATCGTACATATGGGCACCACCTCGCCCGCGTACTCGCGCGGCCTGGAGGCCGACGTCCGCGCCGCCGGCGGCGCCTACGTCGAGGCCCCGGTCTCCGGGTCGCGCACGCCCGCCGAGGAGGGACGGCTCGTGGCCATGCTGGCCGGTGACGACGCCGCGGTACAGGCGGTGCGCCCGCTGCTGGCGCCCATGTGCCACGAGACGACCGTCTGCGGAGCCGTCCCGGGAGCGCTGTACATGAAGCTCGCCGTCAACCTGTACCTGATCACGATGGTCACCGGCCTGGCCGAGGCGGCCCACTTCGCCGAGCGGCACGGCCTGGACCTGCGACGGTTCGCGGAGGTCCTCGACAAGGGGCCGATGGCGAGCGCGGTGTCGCGGGTGAAGACGCGCAAGCTCCTCGACCAGGACTTCGCCGCCCAGGCGGCGGCCGCCGACGTCCTGATGAACAACCGCCTGGTCGCCGGCGCCGCGCGCGAGTCCGGCGTGGCCTCCCCGCTGCTGGACGTCTGCCACGCCCTGTACGACGAGACGGTCGCGCTGGGCCACGGCCGGGCGGACATGGTGGCGGTGGTCCGGGCGATCGAGGAGCGTACGGACCGGCACGCCGAGGCCGTGCCCGCCGGGCGAGGCGAGGGGGCGCGGACGTGATCCGGGCCGTCCGCCCGGAGGACGCCGCGGCGCTCGCGGCCATGTTCGGGCGCTGCTCGGGGGAGACCCGCTACCGCCGATTCCACGGCCCGGTCACCGAGATCCCAGCGGCCTACCTGAGCAGCTGTCTCGACGGACGGCACCGGGCGTTCGTCGCCGAACCCGCGGGCGCCGGCGGCCTCGTCGCGCTCGCCAGCGCGGGGCCCGTTCCCGACGACCCGCGCGTCCATGAGGTGGGTGTCCTGGTCGAGGACGCCTGGCAGCGCCGGGGCGTCGGCGGGCTGCTGTTCGCCCGCCTGTTCGCCGCGGCACACGCCGCCGGGGTGGAGCGGATGCGCCTCGAACTCTGCCGGTCGCAGCCGTCCCTGATCGCGTACGTGTGCGCCCGCGCGGACGTCGTGGCCAGCAGCGCGGCGGGCTGCGACCTGACGGTCGACGTGGCCGTCCCCGCGCCGCCGCTCAGCCGGCGTAGGAGTCCAGCACCGGCGCGAGCTCGCTGACGACGGTGTCGAGCCGGCCGACGTCGCGGCACACCCGCGCCAGCATGATCGCCCCCTCCAGCGCGCTGATCATCACGGTGGCCAGGCCCCCGGCCCGCTCGGCCGGCACGCCCATGCGCACCAGCTCCTCCACCACGGCCCGCTCCCAGCGGGCGGCGGCCGTGCGCAGCGGCTCGTTGACGGGCGAGTCGCCGCCGGCCAGCTCCGAGGCGGTCGCCATGATCGGGCATCCGCGCTCGTAGCGGCGCGCGGTGAGCTCCTCCCGCCACTGCCGGGCCATGTGCGCGAACAGCCCGGACGGCGACGGCTCGCCGGCCTGCCGCCCGTACGAGGCGACCCGACGGGCCGCGAAGTCGGCGGACCAGGCCAGCGCCTCCCCGACGAGCTGGTCCTTGCCGCCGGGGAAGTAGTGCTGGAACGACCCGCGCGGCGCGTTCGCGTACGCCACCACGTCGCGTACGCCGGTCGCCGCCACCCCGCGCGACCGCACCAGCTGTGCCGCGCTGTAGACCATCCGCTCCCGCGGCGGCCTCTCCTCACCCGACATGGACTCCCGCCTTCCATGACGCCTGTCATAAAGGGTAGTCGACCCGCGTCGTCCGGTCACGGGGGAACGGCCCGCGGCCGTTCTCGGTAGAGTGACCGCATGCCGGAGAGTGCCATCGAGCAGCCTCGACTCGGCCGGCGCGAGCGGAAGAAGGCCGCCACCCACAAGGCTCTGGCCGACGCCGCACTGCGCCTGTTCCTGGAGCGCGGCTACGACGCGGTGGGCATCCGGGAGATCGCCGAGGCGGCCGACCTGTCGGTCACGACGCTGTTCAAGCACTTTCCGAGCAAGGAGGCCCTGGTCTTCGACCAGGAGGGCGACGTCAAGGACGCCCTCCTGTCGGCCGTACGGGATCGCGGTGCCGGGCGGTCGATCCCGGCCGCACTGCGGGACTACGTGATCCGGCATCGGCTGCCCCACCACGGTGACGATCCGCGCTTCGCCCAGTTCAAGCGGCTCATCGAGCAGACCCCGGCGCTTCGCGAGTACTCGCGCAAGATGTGGATGCGGTACGAGCTCGCTCTCGCCGCGGAGATCGCCGACGACGTGGGCGCTCCCCACGACGATCCGGCCTGCCGTGCGCTCGCCCACTTCTCGATCGAGGTCATCGACCTCGTGTTCGACGGCTCCGACCCCGAGCTGATGGTCGAGCGCGCGTTCGACCTGCTCGAGCACGGCTGGCACGCGGTGGGCGGCCCGGCCGCCGACACGACGGCGTAGCCGACCCACGCCGACAAGCCCTTCCTCACCACACGGCCCCGCCATGCCTAGAGATCGGGTTACCCGCTCAAAAAGTGTATCCGTTGCACTTATTGCTCAAGTGTGCTTTTCTCGGGGTCCGGGCCACCCGGACCCGCTTCGACACGAGAGGAGCCCGAGATGACGCCCTCACCTCGCATCGCCATCGTCGGCGCCGGACCCGCCGGCCTCACCTGCGCACGGGTGCTGCAGCGCCACGGCATCCGGCCCACCGTCTTCGACGCCGACTCCGCCGTCGACGCCCGCGATCCCGGAGGCACGCTCGATCTGCACGCCGACACCGGCCAGATCGCCCTGGAGGACGCCGACCTCCTCGACGCGTTCCTGGGGCTCGCGAGCATCAGCAGGCAGGCCAAGACCTGGATGGACGAGCAGGGCCGCGTCCTCGCCGGATTCGTTCCCGATGAGTCCGACCAGGCGGCGCCCGAGATCGACCGTGGCCGCCTTCGCGTCATGCTCTACGAACACCTGCTGCCCGGGACGGTCCACTGGGGACGCGAGCTGACCGCGATCACGCCCGGCGGCGACGGCGTGTGGCGGCTGGAGTTCGCCGACGGCTCGGGCGTCGAAGCCGACCTCGTGATCGGCGCCGACGGCGCATGGTCGAGGGTCCGGCCGCTGCTGACCGACGCCGCACCCGAGCACCTGGGCGTCTGCTTCCTCGACGCGCGGTACGACGACGTCGATCGCGCGCATCCCGAGATCGCCGCGCTCGTCGGCGACGGGCATCTGTTCGTCAATGACGGCAACGGCCGGGGGCTGATCCTGCAGCGCAACGGCGACGCCGTCATCCGCGGCTACCTGGCGTTCCGCGCTCGGCTCGACTGGCCCGCGCGGCAGGGGGTCGATGTCCGCGATCGCGCGTCCGTGTCCGCGTACCTGCTGCGGGAGTTCGGTCACTGGTCGGCCGATCTCCGGCGGGCGATCACCGAGATCGACGGCTCCTACGTGCCCCGCTCCTTCGCCGGCCTGCCCGCCCCCCTGACCTGGGACCGCGTGCCCGGCGTCACGCTGATCGGCGACGCGGCCCACCTCATGGGACCGTTCGGCGGGTACGGGGCGAACCTCGCGATGCTCGATGGCGCCGAGCTGGCCCGCGCCATCGTCGCCGCGGGCGACACCGAGGAGGCGATCACCCGCTACGAGACGGAGATGTTCGCCCGCTCCGGGCCGCTCGCCGTCGCGTCGAACAACGCGACCAGGGAGTTCTTCGCCGACCACACCCCGGACGCGCCGCACCTGCCGCCGGACGCGGCCGAGGAGCACCGCACCTACGAGGCCCGCGCGGCCGAGTACCGGCGGCGCCGCGCCGCGTCGAACCTCAGCTGACCGCGTAGCGGCCGGCGGGGCGGTCGAGGCCGATCAGGCCCCGCAACGTGTCCGCGCCGTACGCGTCGTGGAACGCGCCGCGGCTGCGCAGCTCCGGCGCGAGCCCGCGCGTGATCCCGGCCAGGTCGTACGGGAGTACGGCCGGGCGGAGCCGGAAGCCCTCGACGCCGGCGTCGCGCCACTCCAGCAGGAGGTCGGCCAGCTCTCCGGGGGAGCCGGTGAAGACCAGGGCGTCCGAGGCGAGCGGCGCGCCGTCCAGGTCGTCCAGCCGCGCCTTGCGGTCGCGGGCCGCCGGGGCGTCGTCGTCGAGGAAGACCAGCACGTCGGCGAAGACCTTCAGCGGGTCGCCGAGCCGCCCGACCGTCGTCTCCGCCTCGCGTACCCGCCCGACGATCTCGGCGGCCTCGGCCGCGGAGCGCGGGGTGACGTACACGACGTCCGCGCCGCGTGCCGCGAACTCGTACGGCAGGACGTCGTGGGCGAGCGCGGTGACCAGCGGCCGGCCCTGCGGCGACCGGGGCGTGATCGACGGTCCCTTGACGCTGAAGAACCGACCCTCGAAGTCGATGTAGTGCAGCTTGTCGCGGTCGACGAACCGTCCGGTGGCCACGTCGCGGATCTCGGCGTCGTCCTCCCAGCTGTCCCACAGCCGCCGCGCGACCTCGACCACGTCGGCGGCCTCGTCGAACAGCAGGCGTACGTGCTCGGCGATCCGCGGGTCGGCGCGCTGGTCGAGGGTGAACTCGGGGAACTCCCGGCGGCCGAAGTGCCGGGCGTCCGCGGCGCGGGGGGAGATCTGCGGTCGCCAGCCCGCCCGGCCGCGGCTCACGTGGTCGAGCGAGGCGATGCCGATCGCGACGTGAAAGGGCTCGGTGTGCGTGGTGCTCGTCGTCGGCACCAGCCCGATCCGGGAGGTGAGCGGCGCGACGCGGGCGGCGACCAGCACGGCGTCGAGCCGCCCGCGGACCTGGTCGACGCGGTCGTCGGGGCCCTCGAACCGCGACGACTGCGGGCCGAGAGAGTCCTCGAAGGTGACGAAGTCCAGCAGGCCGTTCTCGGCCTCGGCCACCAGGCCGGCCCAGTAGCCGGCGGTGAACAGCTCGTCCGGCCGTGCGTCCGGCGAGCGCCACGCCGCCGGGTGCCAGCCGGCGCCGTCCAGCGCGGCGGCGAGGTGGACACGTGTCATGCCGCCTGCTCCTTCGTGAGGCCGAGGTGGTCGCGGAGTGTCGGGCCGGTGTAGTCGGCGCGGAAGACGCCCTTCTCCTGGAGCAGCGGCACGACCTTGTCGACCAGGTCGTCCAGGCCGCCGGGGGTCAGGTGCGGCACGAAGATGAAGCCGTCCGCCGCGTCGGTCCGCACGAACTCCTCGATCCGGTCCGCGACCGTACGGGGGGTGCCGACGAACGTCTGCCGGCCGGTCACCTCGATGACCAGTTCGCGGACCGTGAGGTTCTTCTCGCGTGCCAGCGCCCGCCACTTCTCGACGGTGGCGCTCCGGTCGCCGCGGAACTGCGCGCGGCCCTTGGACACGCCCTCGCCGAGGTCCGGTTCGAGGTCGGGCAGCGGCCCGTCCGGGTCGACGTCGGAGAAGTCGCGGCCCCAGACGCCTTCGAGGAAGGCGAGCGCCGTCTGCGGGCTCACCTGCGCCCGGCGGATCTCGGCAGCGTGCTCGGCGGCCTCCTCCTCGGTGTCGCCGAGGGCGTAGGTCACCGCGGGCAGGATCTTCAGGTCCTCGGGCCGGCGGCCGTACTTGGCCATGCGGGCCTTGACGTCCTTGTAGAAGGCCCGGCCCTCCTCCAGCCTGCCGTGCCGGCTGAAGATGACGTCGGCGTCGGAGGCGGCGAACTCCCGTCCCTCGTCCGAGTCGCCGGCCTGGATGATCACCGGCCGGCCCTGCGGACCGCGCGGCACGTTGAACCGTCCGGAGATGGAGATGTGGCGTCCGTCGTGCCGGAAGGCGCCGATGCCGCCGGGGCGGACGAACTCCCCTCGGGCCGGATCGGCGGCCACGGCGTCGGGCCGCCAGGAGTCCCAGAGCTCGCGCGCGGTCTGGAGGAACTCGGCGGCGCGCGTGTACCGGTCGGCCTCGTCGAGGTAGCCGCCGCGCCGGAAGTTCTCGCCGGTGAACGCGTCGAAGCTGGTCACGACGTTCCAGGCCGCCCGGCCGCCGCTGAGATGGTCGAGCGAGGCCAGCCGCCGGGCGACCTCGTACGGCTCGTTGAAGGTGGAGTTGACCGTCGCGGCCAGACCGAGGCGCTCGGTGACCGCCGCCAGCGCGGACAGCACCGTCAACGACTCGGGCCGTCCCATGACGTCCAGATCGTGGATGCGGCCCTTGAGCTCACGCAGCCGGAGGCCCTCGGCGAGGAAGAAGAAGTCGAACTTGCCGCGTTCGGCGGTCTGCGCCAGCCGGACGAACGAGCCGAAGTCGATCTGGCTCTCCGAACGCGGGTCGGACCAGACGGTCGTGTTGTTGACGCCGGGGAAGTGCGCGGCGAGATGTACCTGCTTGCCGGGCTTGGTCATGTACTCATCTCCCGATCAAATCTACTTGGATAGTAGGAATTGCGGTTCGATCGGTCAACGATGGTGGCGACACGGGAGGGCCCGGGCCGCATCGAGCCCAACGGACATGCCGGTCGGTGAGCTCGGTGGGCGGTCAGGCCGGCGAACCCGCCTGACCGCCTCCCGGGCCATCAGGCGGCCGGTCGGGCGTCCCATGCCGCGAGCACCTGCTGCTCCTTCTCGCTGGAGAGGCCGAACGGCAGGGCGCCGGGGGTGGTCTGCACTTCGCCGCCCGACCGCAACCATTCCCAGGTGTCCCGTACGGACTCGCCGAACGGCCGGGTGCGCAGACCGGCCGCCTTCGCACTGGCGCCGGACACCGCCCAGAAGCCGGTGGTGTCAGGCCCGTCCGGGATCCATAGCGGGAGCTCGGCCCATGGCTGAACGGCCTGGGAGAACAGGAAACCTTCGTCCATCCACACGGGTGCGGCGTTCGAACCCGTGGCCCGCACGCAGTCGTCGAGGAGCCGGCCCATCGTGGTGTTCGGTTCGTCCGGGACGACGTTGTGGATGCCGCCCGCATGCGCCTCGACCTGGTCCAGCACGAACGTGGACACGTCACGCGCGTCGATCAGCTGCAGCCTCCGGGCCGGATCGCCGGGTGCGGGCACCCGGCCGCCCTCGGCGATCCTGGTGAGCCACCAGGGCAACTGGCCCACGTTGTCGTGCGGACCCACGATCAAGCCGGCGCGCGCGATCAGGCAGGCATTCGGTCCGTAGGTCTGCTCGACCGCCAGCTCACACCCACGTTTGCGCACGCCGAGCCTTGCCAGGTCGGCCGGGTCGCCGTCCTCGTCCGCCACGCCCGGCCAGGTCGCCGCCGACTCGTCCGCCCCGGCGGTGCTCCATGCCTGATAGACGGCCGTGGTGGAGACGAACGCGTAGAAGGGGGCCGACTCGGCCAGTGCCCGCGCGGTGCGCAGCACGTGGGCCGGCACCAGCCCACCCGGGTCGATGACCGCATCGAAGGCACGGCCGGTGAGCTGCCGAAGACCCTCGTCGGTGGAGCGGTCGCCGCGAAGCGCCTCGACGCCCTCGACGTCCTTGCCGGTCAACCCACGGTTGAAGGTCGTGACCTCGTGTCCCCGTCCGAGCGCGTCACTCACGATCGTGCGTCCGACGAACGATGTGCCGCCTGACCGCGGCGCGAGAAACGCTGGAGCTCGGACCGGATGCGGGGCCTGGCTCGGACCTACCGGACGCCGACCTGCGGCAACTGTGGCTGGCCGCGCTGACCGCACTGCTGGCGATCCGAGACGGCGCGGAACAGCTGGCGGCCTCTGCGGCCCTGTCGGCGGCACAACGCGGCGCCGACTATCCCGCGATCGGTGCCGCGGCGGGGATGACCAGGCAGGGCGCCCGGCGCAAGTGGCCAGGGCTGGCCGGGCTGGCAGACGGGCGGCAGCGCAAGCTCATGTGGTGGAAGACCCGAGGACACCAGTTCGCGGAGTGTGCCCGGGCCGTACTCACGACGGCCGAGGGGCAGCCGGGCTTGCCCTGGCTGGCGAATCTGCGCACACGGCTGGCCGAGATCGAGGAGGTATCGCCGGCGCAACGACTCGACGCGCTCGACCTCATGTTGGTGGACGCGCACGCGGTGGCGTTGAATGCCTCCACACCGGCCGATCCCACCGCCGCGTACTCCATCGGACTGCTCGCCGCACTGACCGCGGACGCGTACGCCGCGACGAACAGCCATTCAGCCCTGATCAATCGCGACGCCAAAGCCTGCGGGACGCACGACTGCCCCTCCGAACCGATCGTCGAGCTGCTTCGTCCCGGCATCGATCACCAGACGGAGCCGGCATGCCGGCAGCACGCCGTCGAAGCACTACGACAGCCCGTCAACCGCATCGTGACCGCCTACCGACCAGACGTGGCACTGCCGGTATTCGCCGAAGCACACGGCGGCCGATCCGAACAAACATGATCTTGATCGGGTCGGCGTCGCCTGGCGCGGCCACGTGAGCCCGGCGGCGCGTCAGCCGACGCGGAGGGGGAGCGTTCGCGGTCCGCGGACCTGGCCCGCGGCCCAGGTCACCGCGGACGGGTCGTCGAGGGAGAAGGCCGGGATCCGCTCCAGCCAGATCTCCAGCGCCACCCGCAGCTCCATGCGCGCCAGGTGCGAGCCGACGCAGCGGTGGATGCCCAGCCCGAACGCCGCGTGCCGGTTGACCTGCCGGTCGATCACGACCTCGTCGGCGCGGTCGAACTGCGCGGGGTCGCGGTTGGCCGCGGGGAAGGACAGCAGCACCCAGTCTTCGGCCTTCATGTCCACGCCCGCCCAGTGCATGTCCTCCTTGACCAGGCGCGCCATCGTGACCGGCGCGTAGGCGCGGAGGAACTCCTCCATCGCGGTGGGCAGCAGGCCGGGGTCGGCGACCAGCCGCTCGCGGTCGGCGGGGGTCTTGGCCAGGTGCCACAGCGACGCGCCGATCGCACTCCACGTCGTGTCGATGCCGGCGATGAGCAGCAGGGCCATCGTGCCCGCGACATGGGACGGCTGCAGCTTCTCGCCGCCGAACTCGGCCTCGATGAGGTAGGTCGTCAGGTCCTCGCGTGGGTTCGCGACGTGGTCGCGGATCTGTTCGAGCAGGTAGTCGAACAGCTGCTCCATCCGGGCGATGCGCTCCTCCGGCGGCAGGTTGACGCCTTCGAGCGTGTTCTCCACGAACTCGCGGAACCGCGGCCCGTCCTCCGGCGGGAAGCCGAGCATGTCGCCGATGACGCGCATCGGGATGTGCTGGGCGTAGTCGCGGGCGGCGTCGACGACGTCCTGCCCGGCGAACCCGTCGATGAGGGAGTGGCAGAACGCCCTCGTGGCCGGCTCCAGCCGCCCGACCGCGGTCTTGGTGAAGGCCGGCAGCAGCAGCCTGCGCGCGTGCTGGTGGAACGGCGGGTCCGAGGAGATCGGCGGCGTGCCACCCACCGGCGCCAGCTCACGCGGCGGCCGGAAGTTGCTCATGATGACCGACCGCGAGGAGAAGCGCTCGGTGTCGTACGCGATCGCCGCGACGTCCTCGTAACGCGTCGGCAGCCACCCGCCGCCGAACCGGTCGGTGTGCGCGATCGGGCAGCGTTGTCGCAGGTCGTCCTGGATCGGGTACGGGTCGGCCGCCCACTCCGGCTCCAGGTGGGAGAAGTCGGTCGCCCAGTCCTCGACCGGGCCGGTGACGATCTCGTTGCGCGTGCCGAGCGGCTGGTCGTCGCGCAGCTCGGCATAGTTCTTGGCGAACCGGTCGGTCATGAGCCCTCCTTCGTCGGAGGGCGTGACCACAGGGCCGTGTCTTTTGATTCCCTCGCTTCGCTCGGTCATGAGCCCTCCTTCGTCGGAGGGCGTGACCACCGGACCGTGTCTTCGATTGCCTCGCTTCGCTCGGTCATGTCAGCCCTCTTCGAGAAGGTCGATCGCGCGTTCGGGACAGTTCGACGCGGCCAGCCGCGCGTCCGGCTCCTTGCCCTCCGGGACGACGCCGTCGCCGAGGACCGTGCCGTAGCCCTCGTCGTCGTCGCCGAACAGGTCGGGGGCGAGGTCGTAACAGCGGCCGTGCCCCTGGCAGCGTCCGGAGTCGATCTGTGCTCTCACGGTGTCGTCCCGTCTGTGTTCGTATCGGTCATGGGCACCGTCTCCCGGGCCGCGGACCGGCTCGAGAACCGGAGCGTGCCGTCGTCGACGCGGCCGTGCCGCAGCTTGAGCAGGTCGTGCGCGTAGCTCATGCCGAGCCGCCACGGGGGCCGCGACCCGGCCTTGGGGAACTCGTCGATGGCGCGCAGCACGTACCCGGCCTGGAAGTCCAGCAGCGGGCGTTCGGTCACGGCCGGGTCGTCGTTGGCCGGGACGCACCGGTCGTACCCGTGGGCGTCCATGTAGCGGAGCAGCCGCACGACGTACTCGCTCACCAGGTCGGCCTTGAGGGTCCACGAGGCGTTGGTGTACCCGATCGTGAAGGCGAGGTTGGGCACGCCGCTGAGCATCATGCCCTTGTACGCCATGGTCTCCGGCAGCGCGACGTCCCGGCCGTCGACCGTGAGGCGCACGCCGCCGAGCGCCTGCAGCCGCAGGCCGGTGGCGGTGACGACGATGTCGGCCGCCAGCTCGGTGCCGGACGCGAGCCGCAGCCCGGTCTCGGTGAACTCCTCGATCCGGTCGGTGACCACCGACGCCCGCCCGTCGCGGATGGCGGCGAACAGGTCGCCGTCGGGCGCCACGCACAGCCGCTGGTCCCACGGCTGGTACCGCGGCTTGAAGTGGGTGTCGACGTCGTACCCCGGCGGCAGCAGCCGCGCCGTCGCCCGGCGGATGATCGACCGGACCACGCGCGGCCGGCGACGGCTGAGCCGGTAGAACAGCGTGCTCACCACGACGTTCTTCCACCGCGTGATCGGGTACGCGCGGCGGTCCCCGAGCAGCCGCCGCAGAGCGCCTGCGATCGCGTCCTCGGACGGCAGCGCGATGATGTACGTCGGCGAGCGTTGCAGCATCGTCACCCGCGCCGCCCGCTCGGCCATCGCCGGCACGAGCGTCACCGCCGTCGCGCCGCTGCCGATCACGACGACGTCCTTGCCGGTGTGGTCGAGGTCGTCCGGCCAGTGCTGCGGGTGGACCACGGTGCCGCGGAAGCGCTCGACGCCGGGGAAGTGCGGCGTGTGGCCGGCATCGTAGCGGTAGTAGCCGCTGCAGGCGTACAGGAAGCGGGCGGAGAGGCGTACCGTCTCGCCGTCGTGCACCGCCTCGACCGTCCAGCGGGCGTCCGCGCTGGACCACTCCGCGCGGACCACCCGGTGCCCGAACCGGATGTGCCGGTCGATGCCCGCCTCGGTGGCGGTGTCCCGGATGTAGCGCAGGATCGACGGGCCGTCGGCGATGGCCTTCGCCTGCGTCCACGGCCGGAACCGGTACCCGAGGGTGTTCATGTCCGAGTCCGACCGTACGCCGGGGTACCGGAACAGGTCCCAGGTGCCGCCGATCGTGTCGCGCGCCTCCAGGATCGTGTAGGTCCGCTCGGGGAAGGCCGACTGGAGGTGGTACGCCGCGCCGACGCCGGACAGACCGGCGCCGATGATCAGGACGTCGACGTGCTCATCGGGGTTGCTCATGGCCGCACCCCGGCCGTGGTCGTGGTCCGCGGCGACGAGGAGGACCGGCGGCGGCGTACGACCGCGAGGCCGCCCTTCGCCGGAGCGTTGGTGACGCCGCGCGAGTGCCACCGCTCGTCGCGTTCGTCCGTCGGCACCAGCGTGAAGTCACGCAGCAGCGTGCGCAGGGTGACGTTCATCTCCATGGTCGCGAACGCCGCGCCGACGCAGCGCCGGGTGCCGCCGCCGAACGGGATCCACTGGTGCAGGTCCGGCTTGGCGTCGACGAAGCGGTGCGGGTCGAAGGCCCGCGGGTTCGGGAAGATCGATTCGTCGTCGTGGACCAGCGTGATGCCGACGAGCACCGTGGACCCCTTCGGCAGGACCCACGGCCCGAGCTCCAGGGCGTCGGCCGTCACCTGCCGCCCGACGAGGTCGATGACCGGCCGGGTGCGCTGCACCTCCAGGATCGTCGCCTCGCGCAGCGCACGGCCGCCCGCGTCGTTCTCCTCGACGAGCTCCCGCAGCAGGTCGGGGTGCCGGCGGATCCGTTCGACCGCCCAGGCGAGCGTGGTCGCCGTCGTCTCGTGCCCGGCGACGAGCAGGGTGAGCAGCTCGTCGGCGATCTGGCCGTGGCTCATCCGGGAGCCGTCCTCGTAGCGGCTCTGCAGCAGCAGCGCGAGGACGTCGTCCCGCCGGTCGAGGTCGTCCTCCTCCGCCTTGGCGATCAGCGTCTCGACGATCGCGTCGTACTCGCGGCGCGCCATCCGGAACCGTCCCCAGGGGCTCCACCGGCCGAGATCGGTCCGGGGGATGGGCGCGACGGCCAGCCGGGACCCGAGGGCGACGGCCGGCGGGAGCAGCGTGCGCAGCCGGTCGAACTCGGCGCCCTCCGCGCCGAACACCGCGCGCAGGATGGCGTTCAGCGTGACGCGCATCATCGACGGCAAGGTGGCGAACGCCCGCTCCTGCGGCCAGGAGGCCATCTCGCGGACGGCCTCCTCCTCGATGATCTTCTCGTACGCGGCGAGCCGGCGGCCGTGGAAGGGCGGGACCAGCAGCTTGCGCTGCTCGCGGTGTTCCGCGCCGGTCAGCGCGAACAGCGAGCCGGGCCCGAGCACGCGCCCGAGGTTGGGTTCGAGGTTCTCCACGACGTCGGGCCCCGCGGTGAACAACCGCCGGACCTGCGCCGGGTCGCTGATGACCGTGGCCCGGCCGAAGACCGGCACGTTGACGGAGAACGCGTCGCCGTACCGGTCGCGCA
This sequence comes from Actinoallomurus iriomotensis, assembly GCF_030269445.1. Classification (GTDB taxonomy): domain Bacteria; phylum Actinomycetota; class Actinomycetes; order Streptosporangiales; family Streptosporangiaceae; genus Actinoallomurus; species Actinoallomurus iriomotensis. Next base: position 852,732 of record NZ_BSTJ01000003.1, on the reverse strand, counting down.
TCCGCCGCACCCCGCGCATGGGGGCGAGCAGGGCGAAGACGCCCTGCAGGAAGCGGGGACTCGGCGGGCCTGGCGGAAGCGTCGCGGTCGTCATGTCCGATGGCACCTTCCCACGGGGGTACGCGACGGTACCAGCCGCACGGTACGCCGCCGTACCATCCGCATCAAGGGCCGGTGTGAGGCGAGAGGTATAGCGTGACCTTGATGAGGACTGTCCGGCGCCTTCAGGACCAGACGGCGACCGCGGACGACGACGGTTTCCGCCGCCGGCTGCTCGACGGCCTCGCCGCCTCCATCCGCGAACAGGGCTACCGCAACACCACGATCGCCGACATCGTCCGTCGCGCCCGTACGTCCCGCCGGACGTTCTATGAGTACTTCTCCAGCAAGGACGCCTGCTTCGTCGCGCTCCTCACCGCCGCGAACGCGGAGATGATCGAACGGATCCTCGCCGCCGTCGACCCGGCCGCCCCGTGGAAGGCCCAGGTGCGCCAGGCGATCGAGGAGTGGATCGACTGCGCCGAGGCCGAACCCGCCATCATGCTGAGCTGGATCCGCGACGTGCCGTCGCTGGGCGACACCTCACGCCGCCTGCAGCGCGACATGACGGAGGCCTTCATCACCATGATCCAGACTCTGTGCGACACGGAGGAGTGGCACGCCAACGGCCCGGCCCCGGTCTCCCGGCAACTGACCATCATGCTCCTCGGCGGCCTGCGCGAACTGACCGCCATCACGGTCGAGGACAGCGGCCGCGTCCGCGACGTCACCGAGGTCGCCGTCCAGGCCTCCATCGCCCTCCTCGCCCCCCGATAGAAGAACGTGCCGGCGCGCAGCGCTCGTCGCCGGCCGGAAGTCTCAGATCCAGACCCGAAGGACGAATCTCGCCCATGAGCACACCCCCGTACGTCGGGCCCGAGCCGGCCGCGAGTCATCGGGAGATCGCGAACCTCATCGCGCGGTACGCCGAGCTCGTCGACGGTGGTGACTTCGCGGGGCTCGGCGCGCTCCTGGCCGACGCCACCTTCACCGGTAGTGGCTCGCCCGTCAGCGGGGCGGGCGCGATCGAGGAGATGTTCCGCGGCACGCTGATCGTGTACGGCGACGGCACGCCTCGGACCAAGCACGTCACCACCAACCTCATCGTCGAACTCGACGGGGACACCGCCGCCGCGCGGTCGTACGTCACCGTGTACCAGGCGTTGCCCGAACTGCCCCTCCAGCCCATCGCCGTCGGGCGCTACCAGGACCGGTTCGCGTGGGACGGCACGCGGTGGCGGTTCGCCGAGCGGCGTGTGCACATCGACCTCGTCGGGGACGTCAGCCGCCACCTGCGGGCGGCGGCCGGATAGCGGCGCGCCGCGTACGACGCCGATGGGCCGGGGAGGAGCGGCCCTCCCCGGCCCACCCGGGTCAGGTGAGTTTCCTCGGGCGGTAGGCGTGGAACTGGCTGCCGCTCGACAGGCCGTAGTCGCGGGTGCGGTAGTCCGTGCCGTACCCGCCGCGCTGCTCGTACTCCCAGTACGACGTGTGCGCGGTGTTCGCCCACTTCTCGAAGATGACGACGTGACGGGTGTCGGCGGTGCCGGTCGCGTCGATGACCAGGTCGCCCGGCTGCAACTGCGACATCGCGATGCGCGTGCTGACCGACGGTCCGGCCAGGCCGACGGTGTTCAGGCCGGGCCTGCCCAGTTCGAGGGCCATCGAGGCGTAGCCCGAGCAGTCGGTGCGGTATCCGTCGTGCGTCCTCGACTGGCTGTACGGCACGCGCATGGCGGTGTGCGGGTGCCACGTCCTGGCGTTGGCGAGCACCTGGGTCCGGCTGATGGTCGCGAGCGGCGTGATGGGCGTTTCCTGTGACGCGGTCCGTACGGGGAAGGTGCCGGCGAGGGGCGACGACGGGGTCGCGCTGAGCCCGTACACGGCCAGCGCCGCGCCGGAGAGCGCGAGTGCGCCGACACGGATTGCGAGATGCTGCGTACGCATGAGCTTCTCCTCCTGTTCGCGGGGATACGGCATTCCGCCGTAGGGCGACGTTGAATAACGTAGATAGCGATGCTGTTCGGCGTCACAGGAATGGCTTGCCGGTAGCGATATCTGAAAAATGACTGAATTATTTCGACGGGGACGTAATAGAGGACCGATTCCCTTCCATGCGTCCGAACCGATTGGTATATTGACCTACCGTTCAACTGGTACGTTCAAGTACCGCATCTCTCCGTCCCCCCGGGAGAACTCATGCGCTCGACGCGTCTGACCAAGTACGCGGCCCTCGCCGGCGCTCTGGCCGTACCACTGGTGGTGCCGCTGTCGGCGGCGAGCCCGGCCTCCGCCTCCGGTCCGGCGAGTTCGGCCTACGGCATCTACGCCGGTGGCGCGCTGGCCATTCCGGCACAGCCGGCGGTGACCTCCGCGACCCAGCCGAACCGCAAGGCGCTCGAACTTCCGAAGAACCCGGTGTTCAATCTCGCGCTGTTCACCGTGGAGGCCAAGGGCCACCACGCGTCGGCCGGCGTCCTGGACCTGCGGTTGAGTCACCCCGGGCTCAAGACGAAGCTCCCCACCGGGCTGCTCTCCGCGCAGACGATCGCCGCGAAGTGCGACAACGGCGTCGGCTCGGCCCACCTCGCCGACATCTCGGTGGCGGGCCACGACGTGCCGATCGGCGGCCCGCCCAACACCGACATCGTCATCCCGACGCGGGGCTTCGGTCTGCGCGTGACGCCCAACAAGCAGGTCCAGAACCCGGACGGCACGTTGACGGTCGTCGCCCTGGAGCTGGACATCTCGATCGGCGGCAGCGTCCAGACCATCGACCTCGCCTCCGCCACCTGCGGACGCGCGGACGGCAAGCCGGCCCCGACGCCGACCGTGCCCGGTACGAAGACCTCCCCTTCTTCCTCCGCGTCGTCCTCGGCCGGCGGCACGCCGTCCGCGGCGCACGTCAAAGAGGCCCCGCGGCCCACCCCGGTCCCGACCGACCTCCCGGTCGCCGGCTGACCGCGGGCGGCCGCGCCGCGGGCTCAGCGGGCGACGGCGGCCTCCACGGACGCGGAGGGCAGGCGGACCGTGAACGCCGCTCCGCGGCCCGGTTCCCCGGTCGCGCCCACCCGGCCGCCGTGGCTGTCGACGACCTCCCGCACCAGGGCCAGGCCCAGGCCGAACCGGCGTCCGTCGCCGGCGTTGCCGTGTTTGAAGCGTTCGAAGATCAGCCGTTCCTGGTCCTGGTCGAAGCCGACGCCGTCGTCCCGTACGGTCAGGACCACCTCGCGGCGCTTCGCCGTACGGTCGAGGGTCAGCTCGATGTGACCGCCCGGCGGCGTGTGGGTGAGGGCGTTGTCGACCAGCGCGCCCACGACCCGGCGCAGCGCGGCCGGCACGCCCAGGACCAGGTACCCGCCGGGATCGCGGCGGACCTCCAGCGCGATCGACCGGGCCTGCGCCCGCGCGGACTCCGCGTCGGCCACCGACTCCACGATGGCCGCGAGGTCGACGAGCTCGCGGCGCGCCGTCGCGTGGCCCAGCTGCGCCGACATGAGCAGGTCCTCGATCACCTCGCCGAACTGCCGGGTGTCGGAGACGATCGTGCGCAGGTCCTTGTCGATGTCCGCCGTGGGCGCGCGGCGGGCGAGCAGCTGCGCGCGCGTGTGCAGCCGGGTCAGCGGCGTGCGCAGCTCGTGGCTGGCGTCGGCCACGAAGCGGCGCTGCCGGCGCAGCGCCTCCTCCAGCGGCGAGATGGCGCGCCGGGCCAGCACCTGTCCGGTCACCAGGGCGGCGAGCAGCCCGGCGAGCTCGGCGACGGTGAGCGCGAGGTAGAGCCGCTGCCGTTCCTGCTGCTGGTACCGCAGGTCCATGGCGGCCTGGACGACCGTGCCGCCCCGGCGGCCGGTGCGGATGAGGTAGTCGATCCCGTGGATCCTCCGCCGTTCGACCAGCGCCCCGCCGCCGTTCGCCACCCGGCGCAGGCTCGACCGGACCGGGAGGTCGGCCGGCGCGCTCGGCGTACGGCGGAGCGAGCCGCCGTCCTGGGCGAACATCCACACACACGGCGGCGGGCTCTCGACGCTGCTGCGGGCCACGTAGAACCGCAGGTCGCGCTCGGCGTCACGCTGCTGGCCCCCGGTCGTCGCGACGAACATCAGCGCGCCGACGACCAGCACCACGCCGGTGATCGCGCCGGCCAGCTGCGCGGTCAGCAGCCACCGGGCTCTGGCCAGCGACCGGCCGTCGAACTCCTGCGGTTCTCTCATAGCTCCCCCAGCCGGTAGCCGAAGCCCCGGACGGTGCGTACGGCCCCGCGGCCGAGCTTGCGGCGAAGATAGTGAACGTAGGTGTCGACGATGGAGTCGGTGGCGGCGTCCTGGAACACCGTCAGCTGCAGGTCCTCGCGCGAGTGCACCGTCTTCGGGCGGCTCGCCAGCGTCCGCAGCAGCTCGAACTCCCGCTTGGAGAGCTCGACCTCGTCGCCGTCCGGCAGCAGCACCCGCCGGCGCACCAGGTCGATCTCCGCGGCGCCCAGCGGGAGCGTCCGCGCGGCGTCGCGGTGCCGGCGGTGCAGCGCCCGTATCCGCGCCAGCAGCTCCTCGATGTCGAACGGCTTGACGAGGTAGTCCTCCGCGCCGGAGTCGAGCCCGGCGACCCGGTCGGCGACCGTGCCGAGGGCGGTGAGCACGAGCACGGGCGTGGCGATCCCCTTGCTCCGGATCCGTCTGATCAGGTCGAGCCCGTCGACGGCGGGCAGCACCCGGTCGATGACGAGGACGTCGTACGCCCGGGTCAGCGACAGGTGCAGGCCGCGCTGGCCGTCTCCGGCCGTCTCGACCTGATAGCCCTCACCGGTGAGCAGTTCCTTCAGCATCTCGGCGATCTCCGTGTCGTCCTCGACGAGGAGCACACGCCGCGGTGAATCTGACAGCTCGGTCACCACGAGGTAAGCATCGCATGTTGATCGCCTCCGCGAGCGGAGAAATGTCACGCTTTGCCGAGCAGCCTTCCCGGGTTGACCGCACTGACCTGGTGGACCTCCTCCTCGGTCAGGCCGAACGCGTTCATGTGCGCCAAGAGCAGGCGCAACGCCTCGACGGTGTGCGGGAACAGTGGCTCTCCGGCGTCGCTGGACAGGGTCACGTGGTCGGTGCCGAGCGCCTGGATGGTGCGGCACATGTCCGCGGGGTTCACCCCGAGCAGCGGCGAGATCTCGTCGTAGGTGAAGTTCAGGTACACGCCCGCGGAGGCGAGCTCCTTCATCTGCTCCAGGGACAGGTCGATGAAGGGGCTGAACGGGTGGTCGATCACCGCCTTGGTGATGCCCAGGTTCCGCACCTCCTCGGCCATCGCGAAGATCTCCTCGTGCGTCGCGTGGGCGAACGAGACCATGACGTCCCGGTCGGCGACCATCCGGAAGATCTCCTTGTACTCGGGCTTGAGCCGTCCGTGCTCGTCGAGCGTGTACGCCCCCACCTTCAGCGCCTGGTCCCAGGGCAGCGGATCGCTCCACTCCTTCGGGTCCTCGCTGCCGCCCCACCAGATCGGCGGCCCGCCGACCTTGCTCAACGTGTTGGCGCTCCGGAAGACCGGCATCCAGACCGCGGACACGCCGTCGTCCAGGTGCCGGCGCGCCGCCTCCACGAGCGGCAGCCCCCGCGTGTCGGTGGTGATCCAGCCCGACCACACCTGGATCGGCTCGATCTCCGTCTCCTCGCTCCAGGCGGCCAGGTCCCGCTCGATCTCGCGGACCACGGCGGCGGGGCCCGCCGCGGCGGGCCTGTTCATGCCCTGCACGCTCTTGTACAGCAGCCCGCCCATGCCGCTGGCCGAGGCCAGCTTCGCGATGGCCAGCGCGTCCTGCTGACCCTCGTGCGCGTGACAGTGGATGTCGATCGCGCCCTCCACGCCGCGGATGGCGGGCGGGTGCAGCGGCTCGGCGCGGTAGCCCATGCGGGCGCGGTACGCGTCCAGGAACCGGTCGTGCGGCGCGTTGTTCGGCTTGCGGAGCCGCGCCTCGGCGAACTCCTCCATGTCGAGGTCCACTGGGTCCTCAGCCCTCCTGTTCGCTGGATGCGATGACTTCCACGAGCGGCCGGCCGGCGGTCTCCACACCGGTGCGCCACAGCGCGTACGCGGCGGCGGCGACCGGGACGGCGGAGACGAACGCGAGCGTCCCGACGCGCGGCGCCGTGGTCAGCAGCAGCGGCCCGAACATGCCGCCGACCTTGCTCGACGCGGCGGCCACGCCGCTGCCGGTGGCGCGCATCGTCGTGGGGTAGACCTCCGCGGCGTACGGGGCGAGCATCGCGATCATGCCGGCCGCGCCGGACAGCAGGAGGCTGACCAAGGCGACGAGCAGCACACCGTGACCGGGCCCGCTCGGATCGAGCGTCCCGAACAGCAGGAGCACCAGCCCCGTGACCAGCGCGTAGGTCAGCATGGCCCGCCGGCTGCTCCAGCGCGCGTACGCGACGGCGGCCACCGCCGTGGCCGGCAGCGCGAACACCGAGGCCAGGAGCAGCAGGTCGCTGGCCTGCGTCCCCGCGCCCGCCGCCTGCAGGAACACCGGCAGGAACGTGATGAAGCCCCAGTTCACGACGCCCCAGCCGAGCCCGTACACCAGGATGCCCGCGGTGCGCGGCAGCAGCGACCCGGTCAGCAGCGTGGCCGGCCGTGGCGGGGGAGCGTCGGCGACGGGAGCGGGTTCGGCGGGAACGGCGCGCACTCCGTACCGGCGCATCACCTCGGCCGCCTCGTCCTCCCGCCCGCAGGCGAGCAGGAAGCGCGGCGACTCGGGGATCCACCGGGTGAGCACGACGAGCAGCAGCCCGGTCGGCGCGCCGAGCAGCCAGAGCACGCGCCAGCTCAGGTGCGGCACCAGCAGCGAGGTGGCGCCGCTCGCGATGAGGTAGCCGAGCGCGGTGGCCAGGCCGCTCTGCAGCACCATCAGCCAGCCCCGCTGCCGCGCCGGGATCGACTCCGACATCAGCGAGTACGCGATGGGCAGCATGCCGCCGGCGGCGGCGCCCATGGCGAAGCACATCGCCAGGTTCCATCCGAACGACGGCATGAAGCCGCAGATCGAGGTGGCGACGTACATCAGCCCGGAGAACAGGATCGTCGACCGGCGGCCGAAGATGTCGGCGAGGTAGCCCCACAGCAGCGAGCCGACCACGGTGCCGGTGATGGCCACGAACGGCAGCGTCGCGATCTCCGAGTGGTCGAGCCCGTACTCCTTGACCATGCCCGGAGCGGTGAACCCGAGCGACGCCGGCTTCATGGTGTCGATGACCAGGCCGACGAACAGCACGATCGCCAGGAGCCGGTGCGCCGGGCTGAGCTCGGCCCGGTCGAGGGCCGCGTACCGCTGCGTCGCGGGGACGCGGCGCGCCCGCGCGGCCCGCTCGGCGCGGTCGGGCAGCAGGCCCCAGACCGCGAGCGCCAGCCCGGCGACGATCAGCGCCATGCCGGTGGTCATGACGCCGCCCATCGGCATGCCGGCCATCATGAAGTGGTCGTGGCGCGCCTTCACGTAGTCGGGGAAGTGCATCGCCACCCCGGCCAGCACGAGGACCGAGCCGATCGCGAACCCGTACCGCCTCATCGTGTCGCCTCCGCGAAGTAACGGGCGGCCAGCCGATGGCGCCGGGCGTCCCAGACCATGTAGGTGCCGAAACCGAGCTGGACCACGCTGCGCCAGACGTCCTCCCACCGGTCGCGCAGGCGGAGCAGCGGGAGCCGGACCCGCAGGGCGCGGTCGTCCGTACGGGGGAGGAGGACGCACGGCCCCCGGTTCGGCAGCGACCGGGTGTGCGCGGCCGAGGTGCGGAGCGCGAACCGGCGCAGCGTCTCCCGTGCGACCACGCGCATCGTCAGCGGCGCCACGCCCCGCGCCGGGCAGGGCCGGTTGGCGGTGACCCCGAACGGGATGTGGTTGGCCTCCCGCACCGCGAGCGTCCGCCAGCGGTCGGGGTCGAACCGTTCGGGGTCCTCGTACCCGGTCGTGTGGAAGGAGGGGTAGTCGAAGCACAGCACCGAGCCGGCCGGCAGCGTCGTCCGCTCGTCCACGGTGATGTCCTTGGAGGTGATGCGGTGCGCGATGCCGAACAGCGGGTAGCGGCGCAGGCTCTCGTTGATCACCTGGTCCAAGTAGGCGTCGTCGCCGGGGTCGCGCGCCAGGCGTTCCCGCACGTCCGGGTGCTGGGCGATCGCCATCAGCAGGTGCGCCATCGCCTCGGACATCTGGACGACGGCGGTGTTGAAGAAGGCGCCCTGCAGGTAGTACACCCGCTCCTCGCGGGACAGCGACGACGGCAGCGGGTGCGGGATCTCCTCCAGCCGGTCCCGCAGGTAGGCGGTCAGCCGGACGCGACGGTCCATGTGCCGCAGGCCGCAGCACTTGAGCGCCGTCACGACGTCGTCGGCGTTGCCGACGATGAGGTCGCGGGCCTCCGGCGGGCACGGCCGGCCGAAGACGAGCTCGTAGTAGAACTCCGCCCAGATCGGCATCATCAGGTCGCGCAGCCGGACCAAACCGGGCGGCGTGGCGTCGAGCGTACGGGCCGCGCACGCGGCGGCGAGCCGTTCGACCTCCGGCTTCGGGCGGGCCAGGATCCGCCGGGTCGTACGGGCCACCTCGTCGTACCGCTCGCCGGGTTCCAGGTGCTCCTGGTGCACCTCGGGCCCGGGGGCCAGCCAGTACCAGAACAGGTCCGACAGCCGCGCGCCCCGGCTGCGGCCGTCGGCGGCCGGGTCGGAGTAGACCCGGGTGAAGTCCCGGATGCCGACGCTCCGCCCGGGGATCGGGACGCCCTCGTCACCATTGATCCGGGCGAAGATCCACATCCGCAGCGCCACGACGACCCGGGGCAGCCAGTACGGCAGGCTCACCACCACGACCACGAGAGCGGCGAGGGTCAGTGGCAGCACCGGACCTCCCGTACCAGGTCGCGAGTGACCGCGCGCGGTCCGTCGCAGCCGCAGAGGGTGAGCGTGTGCGCGGTCTCGGCGCGCAACGTCTCCAGCACGCGCGTGACCCCGGCCTCGCCGTCGGCGGCCAGGCCCCACAGGATCGGCCGGCCCACCGCGACCGCACTCGCCCCCAGGGCGAGCGCCTTCACCACGTCGGTGCCGCGCCGGACGCCTCCGTCGAGCAGCAGCGGCACCCGTCCCTCGACCGCCTCCGCGACGAGCGGGAGCTGGTCGATGGTCGCGGGCATCGTGTCGAGCTGCCGGCCGCCGTGGTTGGACACCAGGAGGGCGTCGACGCCCCGCTCGACCGCGAGGCGGGCGTCCAGCGGATGCAGCGCGCCCTTGAGCACGATCGGCAGCGGTGTGATCTCCCGCAGCCAGTCGATGTGGCGCCAGGAGATCTCCGGGGAGAGCACGACCTGGCGTACGCTGCCCGGCTCGCCGCCGCGCAGCTCGCGCAGGTTCTCGCACCGCATCCCGTCGGGCAGGTCGTGGAAGGCGTTCCGGTCGTTGCGCTCGTGGCGGCCCAGCGCGGGCGAGTCGACGGTGACCACCAGGGCGCGGCAGCCCGCGGCCTCCGCGCGCCGGACGATCGCCTCGGTGAAGCCGAGGTCGGGCTGGACGTAGAGCTGGAACCACAGGGCGGGGTCCGCGGCGACCTTGCCGGCCTCGGCCGTGATGTCCTCGATCGCCACGGTGGACAGCATCGCCGCGATCATGATCGTGCGGGCCTCCGCGGCGGCGCGGGCCGTGGCGCGTTCGGCGTCCGGATGGGCCAGCCGGTGGAAGGCCGTGGGCGACATCAGGATCGGCATCGACGCGTCCGCGCCGAGCAGAGTGACGTCGAGGGCGGGCGCCGCCGCACCGCGCAGGATCCTCGGTACGAGCGCGAGGCGGGCGAACGCCGACTCGTTCGCCCGCAACGTGACCTCGTCCTGCGCGGCGCCGGCGAAGTAGTCGTAGTGCACGGGGTCGAGGCGTTCGCGGGCGAGGGCCTCGAACTCGCGGACGTTCACCGGGTCCATGGTCAGGCCTCCACCAGCTTGGGCGCGAGGAAGTCCCGCAGCGGGACGCGGTAGTCCTCCTCGCCCGACCAGTCGTTGCAGATGTCCTCCTTCAGCCGGAGGTCGGCGAGCACCTGGCCGCGGTGGTAGTGGCGGACCACCGGATGCAGGTACCGGTCGTCGAGGCTCGGGTCGGCCTCCCAGGCGCGACCGGCCTCGACGTCGAACGGGTCGATCGTGGAGTGCCCTCGGCCGTACTCCAGCGAGACCGTGAAGTACCGGTCGGCCCGGCCGAAGTCGCTCTCTCGCACGTAGTCGAGCGGCATCTCCTCGTAGTAGCGCGCGGTCCCGTCCGACCCGACGGTGACCAGGTCGCACAGGAACCCGTACTGCTGCCAGAGCGCGGAGGTGCGGTTGATCCGGCCCAGCACCGCGTCGGTCAGCTCGTCGGGTTTGGCGGACAGTCCCCGGTACGGCCATTCGACGCCCTCGTACCTGCTCTCGAACATGTGCCACAGTGCGCGAATGCCGTAGCGGAAACCGTGGGTGAAGGCGCTCGTGTACTTCTTGAAGTCGCGGACCTGCGTCAGCGTTCCGGCGAAATAGAGGTCCGGTACGTTGACCGACTCCCATTCGCTGGTCAGTGCCGGGAAACGGTCGTTGATCGCGAGTTCCGGGCGGCACTCGTCGGTGAATATCGAGGAGTCGAGCTTGAATCCCGTGCAGGCGATGACCCGGTCGTAGGCGAGCCGCACGACCTTGTCACGGCGCGCGTAGCTCAGCGTCATCACGAATTCGTCGCCCTGGCGTTCGATCCGCTGGATGACGCCGTCGAGCACCATGTTCTGCGTCTTGAGCTGGTACGTGTCCAGGAAATTGTTGTTCACCGCGCGGAGGTGCCCGATGAAGTGGGTGCGCCAGGCGAATTTGATCGCGCTCGGCCCGACCAGGTGGATGACGGCGGCCTTCTCGGTGATGGCGTCGGCCGTCTCGAACGCGGAGTTGCCCTTGCCGATGATGAGGACGCGCTGGTCCGTGAAGTCCTCCGGGTCGACCGAGACCTCGGTGTACGGCTCGGCGAGCTCGATGCCGGGAACCGGCGGGAGGTACGGCGCGCTGAACCCGGTCGCCACGATGAGCCGCCGCCCCCGGTGCACGTTCCCGCTGTCGTCGGTCACCGCGAACCCGTCTTCGTCCCGCGCCACCCGGGCGGCGCGCGTGCGCGTGCGCACGTTCAGGCCGAGCCGCTCCGCGAAGTCCTGGAGGTAGCGGAGGTAGTCGTCGGCGTGCGGGAAATAGCGTTCGGTGTAGCGGGTGAAAAGCAGATCCGGGTCGTCGCTGAGCAGCGAGTTCCAGTCCATCCGCAGATTGAGCTCCGGATCGTCCCACCCGGTGTGCGGCTTGTTGATGGAGATCATCTGGCGATGGCGTGGAAAGTCGCGGTAGAAGTCTCCTGCGGTCTCGCCCGCCTCGAGAATCAAATAGTCGCGACCGGCCCGATGCAGAAAGTAACCGAGCTGCAGGCCGGCCGGGCCGGCTCCGATGATGAGATAATCCACGATTTCCGGCACGCGCGGCCTCCCGGTATCCGAGGAGTTCGAACGGTCCGGAAGCTAGTCAGGATTTCTCAGAGTCCTCCAAGAAAGGTCGGAGCGCCCGACGTTCCCGCGTATCGGTCCCCAGAGGGGCGGAGCCGATGTCGCGGAACGTGGCCGCGGTCCCGCCGGGTCACCTTCACCGTCCGCCCGTACCTGTCGATCCTCCGCCCGGCGGGTGGCGCGAGCATGGCCGGCCAGGCCGTCTGTCCCGCGTTCTCGCTGGTAGCATGCGCTCAAGTGGGGCATCGATGGCGTTTACCGGCACTCTGACCGCCGAGGTCGAGTCGTTCGGCATACGCACCACGCTCATGAGCACCGGGATGGCAGCCGGCGAGGCCGGGGCCCCGTACGCGAGGTGACCGCCCGCTGACACAGCGGTCGCGGAGTCCTCCGAACCGATGCCGGCTCGTCGGCATCAGTTGAGGTGTCCGTGTTTCTTAGCGTTTATCCTCGGCGACCGGTCGGCGGTCTCTCAGACTGGTGTGGGCCGACAAGAGGGATGGATCGTGGACAGGCGCCTGTACGGGACGGTGGCGGCGATGCGGGACCACGCTCGGATCACGAACGCGGGAGGCGTGTCGCCGCGCGCGATGCGTGTCGAACGCCTGGTGCGCCCGTACGACCGTGACGCGGGCAGCGGGCTGGACCTCACGGGGCGGCTCTACGGGCGGGAGCCCGACACGGCGGCGCTCGCGTCCGCGCTGGACGCGGTCGCCGGTGGCCGGGCCCGGCTGCTCTCCCTGGAGGGGGCGGCGGGCGCGGGCAAGAGCGCCCTCCTGGCCCGGGCGCGGGCGGACGCCCGGCGGCGCGGATGGACCGTGCTCACGGGCCGGGCGGCCATGCTGGAGGCCGCCAACGACTTCGGCGTGCTGCGGCAGGTCCTGGCCGGGCTGCCGCCCGCGCCGGACGGCCGGGCGGTGCCCGCGCTCCGTACGGCGCAGGACGACGCCTCGCCCTTCGACGTGTTCGAGCTGGTGTCGGCCCACCTGTTCGACGTCACCGCGGGCGCGCCGGTGCTGATCACGCTGGACGACCTGCAGTGGTGCGACACCCTGTCCCTTCGCTGGCTCGCCTACCTCGCGCACCGGAGCGCGGACCTGCCGCTCGCCCTCGTGCTGGCCAGTTCGCCGCGGGAGATGAGCGAGCAGCAGTTCCTGCTCGACGAGCTGATCGCCTCCTGCGAGCGGCGCACGCTGCACCGGCTGACCCAGGCCCACCTCAGCCGGTGGATCGCCGACGTCATGGGCGCCGGCGCCGACGACGCCTTCGTCGCCGAGTGCCATCGGGTCACCGGCGGCAACGGCGCGCTGCTGGCCGACCTGCTGCCGGCCCTGGCCGCGCGTTCCGTACCGCCGGTGGAGGAGTCGCTGGCCTCGATCGAGGACATCGGCGGCGCCGCCGTGTCGCGCCGCGTGCTGTCCTGGATCAGGCGGTGCGGTCCCGAGGCGCCGGCCGTCGCGCAGGCCGTCGCGGTCCTCGGCGACGACGGTGAACTCGTCCTGGTCGCCCAGCTCGCGGGGCTCGACCTGGACGCCGCAGCCAGGGCGGCCGACCGGCTGATCAAGATGGACGTCCTGACCAACACCTCGCCGCTGCGCTACGTCCACTCGCTGACGCGGGCGGTGGTGCACGCGGGGATCTCCGCCGGGCTCCGGACGTCGCAGCGGCTGCGCGCCGCGCGTCTGGTCCGCGACCACTACGCCGAACCTGAGCGCGCCGCCGCGCATCTCATGGCCGTGGACATGTCCAGTGAGCCCTGGGCGCTGGAGACGCTCAGGGCCGCCGCCGACGCCGCCCTCGAACGCGGGCTGCCCGAGCAGGCCCTCGGATACCTGCGCCGGGCGCTCGCCGAGCCGATGCCGGTCTCCGCTCGCGCCGAACTCCTGGCCGGCATCGGCGCCACCGAGATCGGTGCGGGCGTCGCCGGCGCCGAGAGCACGCTCCACGAGGCCCTCGCGATCGCCACCGAGCCGTCGCTCCGCGTCCGGATCGGGGTCGATCTGGCCTATGTGGACGCCGTCGCCGGACGTCCGCTCAAGTCGGCCCTGGAGGTCGTGGACGAGGTCTGTGCGCGGCTGCCGCCGGGGCGCGACGAGCTCGCGGCAGAGGCGGAGCTGGGCGTCTTCGCGGCGTACACGGCCTCCGCCGACGCGGGCGAGTTCCTCGACCGGCGGATGGCCCGGCTCCGCGACCGGGCCGCCGACGACGCGCGCCTGACCGTGCTGGCCGGCGTGGTCGACGCCTGGTCCGGCGCCCGGCGCGGGCGCGATCGGGCGGAGTGCGTACGCCGCGCGCGGTCCGCACTGGAGACCATCGACCACCAGCGGACCTGGGAGCTCCGGCTGCGGTTGCCCGCCGTGAGCGCGCTCATCGACGCCGAGGAGTACGACCTCGTCGGCGACCTCCGCGGGATCGACGGCCACTTCGGGCACCGCCAGGGCACCGCGGGCGACGCGACGGTCGCGGCCTGCCTCCGCGGGCGCCTCGCGTACGGACGCGGCGACCTGAAGGTGGCCCGTACGGTGCTCGGCACGGCGCTGAAGCACCCGTCGGTGGCCGGTACGGACGGGGTCGCGCGGCTGGTGAGCGTGCTGACGGACCTCGGCGACCTGGACGCCGCCGACCGGCTGATCCGTGAGCACGCCCCCGCGGCGACGACGGCGCCGACGTGGGCGACCGCGGTGTTCGCCTTCGCCCGCGCGTCGCTGTGCCTGGCGCGGAACCAGCGCAAGGAGGCGCTGGAGGGCTTCCTGGAGACGGGTCGCGGCCTGCGCGCACTCGGCGTCGACAACCCGGCGGCGCTCCCGTGGCGTTCGCGGGCCGCACGGTGCCATGCCCTTCTCGGCGACGGCGCGGCCGCGCGGGCGCTGGCGGCGGAGGAGGTGGCGCTCGCCCGGCGCTGGGGGAGCCCCCGCGCGCTCAGCACCGCCCTCGCCGCGTCCGGAGTGGTCTCGGGGGATCCGGCGGCCGCGCTCGAGGCCGTCATGGTCCTCGACCGGACGGACGCGGAGCTCCACCGGGCGATGGCGCTGGTGGACCTGGGCACGGTCGAGCTGGAGACCGGCGCCGTCGATCGGGCCCGCGACCATCTCCAGGACGGGTTCGCCCTGGCCCGGGTGATCAACGCCCGGCCGGTCTGGCTCCGGGCGGCCCGGTACATCAAACGCGCCGGCGGGCGGCCGGACCTGGGCCGCATCGGCGGCGTGACCGCGCTCACGGCGCAGGAACGCGCCGCGGCGGAACGGGCTGCCGCAGGTGCCACCAACCGCCAGATCGCCGACGATATGGTGCTCACACAGCGCACCGTCGAGCAGTACCTGACGAGTGTCTACCGCAAGCTCGGCATCACCGGGCGACCCCAACTGGCCGCGGCCCTGTCCTGCTGAGCCGCCGCCGGCCGGTCACGTTTCCTTCCAGGAGTTCGAATGATGCATGTCGTCGTCCCGCAAGCCCTCATCGACCGCGGGAGCCCGGTGCGGCTCGTCGTCAGCGGCGGCGGGAGTGGCGGCCACACGTTCCCGGCCGTCACGGTCATCCGGGCCGCCCGCGCGGCGCTGGGCGGGTACGGCCTGCACCTGGACCCGTACTGGGTGGGCAGCGAGGGCGGCATCGAGAAGGGCGTCGCGGAGGCGGAGAACGTGCCGTTCACCGCGATCCCCACGGGGAAGCTGCGGCGCGCGCGCAACCCGCTGGCCATGCTCACGGCGGCCAACATCCGGGACGCGGGCAAGGTGCCGGCCGGCGTCGGCGAGGCGATCAGCGTGGTCCGCAACCTCAAGCCCGACGCCGTGCTGTGCACGGGCGGTTACGTGTCGGTGCCCGTCGGGCTGGCCGCCCGGCTCTGCCACCGCCCGCTGCTCGTCCACGAGCAGACGGTACGCGTGGGGCTGGCCAACCGGATCACCATGCGGGGCGCGACGCGCATCGCGCTCAGCGCGGAGCCGTCGATGGAGCTGCTGCCGGAACGCCTGCGGGACCGCGCGGTGGTGACGGGCAACCCGCTGCGCCCGGGCCTGGGCGACGGCGACGCGGCCGAGGCGCCGAAACGGCTCGGCTGGGCGGGCTGGACTCCGTCGCTGCCGACGGTCTACGTCACGGGTGGCTCGCTCGGCGCCCGGCAGGTCAACGAGCTGGTGGCCGAGATCCTGCCCGACCTGCTGCGGTACGCCAACGTCTTCCACCAGGCGGGCAGCCAGCTGGTCGACGAGGCCGCCGCGATGGCCGAGCGGCTGCCCGCCGACGTGCGGCCCCGGTACATGGTGCGTGGCTTCGTCGGCGAGGAGCTCGCCGACCTGCTCGCCCTCGCCGACGTGGTCGTCGCGCGGAGCGGTGGCGGCACGGTCAGCGAACTCACCGCGATCGGGAAGCCGTCGGTGCTCATCCCGCTGATCCCGACCGGCGGCAACGAGCAGGTCCGCAACGCCGAGCACCTCTCTGGCAACGGTGCCGCCCGCGTGCTGATCGGCGAGGACGCGACGCCGGCCCGGCTGGCGGAGGAGCTCGCCGGGCTGCTCGGCGACCGGGCGCGGCTCACCGACATGGCGTCCAGGGCACGGAGCATGGGCCGCCCCGACGCGGCGGCCGCGCTCACCAGCGAGGTCCTCGCCCTCTGCGCCGCCACCGCCTCCTGAACCCGGCGCGCGTCAGGACTCGTAGATCCGGGGGAGCGCCGCCGGGATCCGGGCGAGGATCTCGGCGGGCAGCAGGTCGAGCTGGCGGGCCAGCTCGGTCAAGGTGAGCTCGCCCTCGTCGCCGGGACCGAACAGCACGACCTCCTCGCCGGGGCTGGGCAGGTCCTGGCCGACGTCCAGCACGGTCTGCTCCATGCCGACCACTCCGGCGATGCGGTGGCGGCGGCCGGCGACGAGCAGTTCGACTCCGGCCGTGCCCGCCGCGCGCGGCAGCCCGTCGGCGTACCCGACCGGCACGACCACGATCGTGCTGTCGGACGGGACCCGGTAGGTCAGCCCGTACATCACCCCGGTGCCGGCCGGGATGCGCTTGGCCACCGCGACGGTCGAGCGCAGGCTCATCGCCGGGCGCAGCCCGAAGTCGCCGCCGCTCTCCAGCGGGCTCAGGCCGTACAGCGCGAGACCGGCGCGGACCAGGTCGTAGTGGCTCTCGGGCACGGTGAGCAGCGCCGCGGAGCTCGCGAGGTGCCGCAGCTCCGGCTCCACGCCCGACGTGACGGCGTACCGCACGGCGTCGTCGAACGCGTCGATCTGCGCGGCGACGGACGGATGACCCGGATCGTCCGCGCAGGCGAAGTGCGAGAACACCCCGGTCACCGTGACATGTCCGGCCGCCTGCGCCCGCCGCGCCGCCTCCACGAGCTGCGGCCAGTCGTCACGGGTGGCCCCGCCGCGCGACAGCCCGGTGTCGACCTCCAGGTGGACCCGGACCGGACGGCCGTTCCGCTCGGCGGCCTCGGCCATGAGCGCGAGCCGCCACGGCGCCTCGACACCGAGTTCGACGTCGGCCAGGACGGCCGCGTCGTAGTCGGCCTGGCGCCACGGCAGCCAGGCCAGGATCGGCGCCTCGACGCCCGCCTGGCGCAGCGTCAGCGCGTCCTCGACCTGCGCCATGCCGAGCCGGCTCGCTCCGCCGTCGAGCGCCGCGCGTGCGGCGGGGACGAGCCCGTGGCCGTAGGCGTTCGACTTCACCACGGCCATCACCGGCGTGCCGGCGGCGGCGGAGACCAGCACCGAGGTGTTCGCGGAGATCGCGGCCAGGTCGATGCGCGCGTGCGTGCCGTGGGCGGAGTCCGTCAGCTCCGTCCGCCCGATGATCGAGTGCATGCGGCCAGCGTGGGGCCGCTCCGGCGCTGTTCAGGCCATCAGCGGAAATCACCCGGTGTAAAAAGCCGGATTGCCCGGTTGACTTCACCGAAATGCCCGGTATCCCCGGCGTGTGCTCCCGCCCTACCGTCACGCAGGACCGATGTGCCATAGAGAACCGGTGGGGAGTTTGACGGAGATCACGCTGATGTCGGACGAGCGCGTGGCCGGTATCCCGGTCGCCGAGATCGGCGAACCCTTCGTCGATCTGCGCCGGCATCCCGAACTCGTGCTCGACGGCAGGCTCGCCGATCCCCTCGGCGCGTACGCCCACGTGCGGGCCGGTGTGGCGACCCGGCTGCTGGAGGCGCAGAGCCTGCTGCGCGACGGCCTACGGCTGCGCGTCGTCGAGGCGTACCGCCCGCCCGCGCTTCAGCGCCGCTACTTCGACGAGTACGCGTCGGAACTGGCGCGCCTGCACCCGGAGTGGCCTCCGCCGCGACTGCACGCGCAGGCCAGCCGGTTCGTCGCGCCGCCGGAGGTCGCGCCCCACGTGGCCGGCGCCGCGGTGGACGTCACCCTGTGCGACGCCGACGGCGCCGAGCTGCCCATGGGCACCGAGGTCAACGCCAACCCGGAGGAGAGCGACGGCGACTGCTACACCGCGGCGCCCGGGATCTCCGCCGGCGCGCGGCGCAACCGGGAACTGCTGAGCACGGTGCTCACCGCCGCCGGAATGGTGAACTATCCCACCGAGTGGTGGCACTGGTCCTATGGTGACCGCTACTGGGCGATGCGTACGAACAGCCCGGCCGCGCTGTACCGGCAGCACGACGTGAATGTCCTCCCGAAGGAAGGCGACGATGTCTGACGAGCGGATCACCGTCGGCGTGGTGTTCGGCGGGCCGTCCGCGGAGCACGAGGTGTCCGGCGCGTCCGCGCTGGCCGTCGTACGCCATCTGCACCCGGACCGGTACCGCCCGGTCGTCATCGGCGTGACCAGAGACGGGCGCTGGCTCCTGGTCCCGTCCGAGACGGTCGAGGAGGTCGCGGCCCGCAAGTCCGCCGGGCCGGCGATCCAGGACCGGCTGACCGCCGAAGGCACCGAGGTCGAGCTCAGACGCGGCGGCCGCCTCGTTTCCTCCGACGCGCCGGACGTCGTCCTGGAGCGGCTCGACGTCGCGTTCCCCGTCATCCACGGGCCGTTCGGCGAGGACGGTGTGATCCAGGGACACCTGGAGACCCTCGGCCTGCCGTACGCCGGGTGCGGCGTGCTCGCCTCCTCGGTCGGCATGGACAAGGTGGCGATGAGACGCGCCTTCGCCGCGGAGGGGATCCCGTTCGTCCCCGGCGTGTGGTTCACCGAGAAGCAGTGGCGCGGCGCCGACGATCCGGTGCGGCTCGCCGGCGACTTCGGCTGGCCGCGGTTCGTCAAGCCGGCCAACATGGGCTCCTCCATCGGCATCTCGCGGGTCACCGGCCCGGACGAGCTGGTGAGCGCGGTCGAGGAGGCGTTCCGGTACGACGACGTCGTCCTGGTCGAGGAGGGCGTCACCGCACGCGAACTGCTGTGCGGCGTGCTCGGCGACATGGACGAACCCGAGGTCTCGGTGCCGTCCGAGGCGAAGATCATCGGTGGCTTCTCGGACTACGCGCAGAAGTACCTCAGCATGGCCGACTCGATCACCTCGCCCGCCGAACTGCCGGCCGAGGTCACGGAGCAGGTGCGCGAGCTGTCCGCCCGGGCGTTCCGCGCCATCGGCGCCAACGGGCTGGCCCGCGTCGACTTCCTGTACGACGAGGCGGCCGGGAAGCTCTACGTCGGAGAGATCAACACCATGCCCGGGTTCACCTCCCGCTCGGTGTACGCGCGCGGCTTCGCCGAGAGCGGGGTCCCGTACGAGGAGATCCTCACCCGGCTCATCGACCTGGCCTTCGCCCGGCACACCAGCAAGCAGCAGAAGACCGTCGAGGCGGGACAGTGATCACACTCACCCTGGAAGAGATCGCACGGGCCGTCGGCGGCACCGTGCACGGAGCCTCCGGCCCGGTCACGGTCACCGGACCGGTCGTCATCGACTCCCGTGAGGCGACCGACGGCGCGCTGTTCGCCGCGATCGTGGGAGCGCGCAGCGACGGACACGACTTCGCCGACCAGGTCTACGCCGCGGGCGCGAGCGCGGTGCTGGGCTCCCGGCCCGTCGGCGGACCCTGCGTGGTGGTCGACGACGTGGTCGATGCGCTGACCGAACTGGCCGTGTTCGTACGGGACCGGCTGAACCCCGTCGTGATCGGCCTCACCGGCTCGGTCGGCAAGACGACGACCAAGGACCTGCTCGCCCAGATCCTGGAGCAGAACGGGCCGACCGTGGCCACCGACCGCTCGTACAACAACGAGATCGGGCTGCCGCTGACCATCCTGCGCGCCGACCGGCAGACCCGTTACCTCGTCCTGGAGATGGGCGCCGGAAAGCCGGGCGACATCACCCACCTCATGCGGGTGGCCCGGCCGCAGCTCGGCCTGGTGCTCAACGTCGGGCCCGCGCACATCATGACGCTCGGCGGGGTGGAGGGCGTCGCGAAGGCGAAGGGCGAGCTCCCGCGGGCCCTGCCGCCGGCGGTGAAGGGCGGCTTCGCCGTGCTCAACGCCGACGACGAACGTGTCGTCGCCATGGCGCGCGAGACCCTCGCGCAGGTGGTGTTCTACGGCACCGGCCCGGACGCGACCGTACGGGCGGAGGACGTGACCGTCGACACCGCGGGTCACGCGTCGTTCACCCTGCACACCCCCTCCGGGAAGGCGCCGGTACGGCTCGGCCTGCCCGGCGAGCACCTGGTCGCCAACGCGCTGGCCGCCGCGGCCGTCGCCGGCGTCATCGGCGTCACGACCGACCGGATCGCCGAGGCGCTCAGCTCGGCCGTCCGGCGCTCGCCGAACCGCTTCCAGGTGACCGAGCGGGCCGACGGTGTCACGATCATCGACGACGCCTACAACGCCAACCCG
This sequence comes from Actinoallomurus iriomotensis, assembly GCF_030269445.1. Taxonomy (GTDB): domain Bacteria; phylum Actinomycetota; class Actinomycetes; order Streptosporangiales; family Streptosporangiaceae; genus Actinoallomurus; species Actinoallomurus iriomotensis. The sequence goes on along the minus strand of NZ_BSTJ01000003.1, from coordinate 832,391 downwards.
GTCTCCATGCGCGCCGCGCTCCGCACCGCGGCGACGATGGCGGCCGGCCGCCGGAGGATCACCGTCTTCGGTGAGATGACCGGCCAGGCGGAGGAGACGGCGTACCACCACTCCGCCCTCGGCAGGCTGGTCGGTGAGCTCGGCGTGGAGATCCTCGTCGTCGTGGGCGAGGGCGAGGGACCGGAGACCCTGGCCGAGGCCGCCCGCGACGCCGGTGTGTCCGTGCACACGGTCCCCGACCGGACCGCGGCGGCCGAGCTCGTCAAAGAACTGCTCCAGCCGGCGGACGTCGTCCTGGTCAAGGCCTCGAGCGAGGCGGGTCTGTCGGCCGTGGCGGCTGCGCTGCGCGATCCGGAGAACTGACGGCGCCGGCACCGTACCGGTCACTGTCATCTGCCTCGTCACCGGCTTCGCCGAAGGATCAGGACATGCCGGGTCGGGGTGTGCGGTGTCTCGCGTACGGAGCCGGTGCGGGTCGCCTGCTCACCCTCGGCGGCTACGGAGGCGGCGCGTCCGGCGCCTCGGCCACGGGGCCGAGCAAGGCGCAGGCCGCCTGGGCCGACCGGTTCCGCACCGCGGCGTCCGACGCGGTGACCGGGGTGCGGCACGACCTGCGACCGGCGCTCCAAGCCTCGACGGGGCATACGGCAACGTCGTGACCTTTCTGCAGTCGGTCACCGGCCTCAAAGAACCGCCGTGGATCATCGTGAGTGTTCCCTCGAACGACCAGAAGCTCGTCAACCCCTTCACCACCGCGGGCGCCTGCCGGAGACTCCCGGCGAAGTCGTCGCCGGGCGCATCGCCCACGTCCTAGGGGGCCGGTGTCCGGATCGCCGGGACCGGTCCCGCGCGCACAAGAGCACGATTTCCTTCCGCTGCGAACGCGATGATCGGGGGAGAGAACGTGTTTCGACGTCATCGGCCCGCCTATTGGCAACGGCCTTCATCCGAGGTCCTCTTCGAAGGCGCCCCCACGTTGCTCCGACGGTTGGACCGGCTGTGGCAGAGACCGAAGTGGCCGAACGGCGAAGAAGCGCTGCCGATCATCTATCTGGTTCTTGACGACGATGTGCACGATCCGCTCCCGGCTCTCAGGGCGCGCTTGGGAGAGTCCCCGGGCGGACCGCCCCCGCACGCGTTGATCCACAAGGCGTTGGATCGGGACGACCCCGATGAGGACATCGACACGGTGCTGCGTGAGATCGTCGCGCGGCTGGCGGACAAGCAGCCGCGCCGGCACCCGTTGAGGTTCCCGCACTACGGACTGGCGACCTGGCTGTTACGTCTGCGCCTACCCGCTCAGACCCAGCCCGACGACGCAAGAAGGATCATCGCGGGCGAACTCAAGACGCTCCTTCGCGGCCGGCTGCCGCACATTCAGAACTTCGATCTCGAAGCCGCGGGCTTCCCCTGGTGGATCAAGCTGACGTACACCTTGCTGCCGAAGCTGCTTCTGCCGGTGATGAGCCGGACCTGGCGTCCGCTCCGGTGGTTCCCCGAACACTCGCCTTACGCCCAAGCCGGAAACACTTTCTATGAGCTGGCCCGTTCCTTCACCCTCGGGCCCAGAGATCCGGAAAAGGTCGACTCGTTGCTGGTCTCCGCTTTTCTGGAAGACCTTCATCAGGCCTATCGCAGAACGAGTCTGTGGGGCTCGGGCCGGCGACGGACCTGCTATCCCGTCCTGCTGATCTCCTGCCCTCGGGCGGACGGCACCCGGCTGCGGCTGGTCGAGCTCCTCGGTTTGTTGCGCGGGCAGCGTCCGCGTGGGCAGAGGCAACGCCGATACCCGCTCCTCGTGCTGGCGGCCGGTGACCCGCCGGGCGGTGAGAGTGCCCTGAACGGGCTGGGCGAGGACCGGCCGGCCATAGCCGGCGTCGCCCTGGACGGGTGGCGAAGCGGCCTGGAGGCTCGCGGCGCCCCCGCCCGATGGTTCGTCCTGTTCCGGCTGTCCGCACCGGGCACGGAGGAGAACGAGGAACAGGCGCGCCGCAAGCGGCACGCGCAGGACGAGATCCAACAGGAGATCGCGGAGATCCCCCTACCCCGCGCCAGGCGTCCCTGGGCGACGTATCTCGGCGCCGCCTTCGCGGCTCTCTGCCTGGTAGCGAGCGTGATCGCGGTGCCTCTGGTCGATCACCATCAGTGCCGGTCGGTACTCTCGCTCCCCGCTCTCCACGCCGACATGACACGGGAGCCGGGCTACGGCGCGGACCAGTGCGTGGGAGTTCTCCCGGCCGGCGCTCACGTCCCCGCGGAACTGGCCGACGTCGTCAAGAAGATCAACGAGAACAACAAGGTGGCGGAGGGCAACCCCGACCACGTCACGATCATCCACTTCAGCATGCTCACCCCGGCGAGCGCCCAGAGCGTGCGCGTGGCCCGGGAGGAGCTGCGCGGCCTGGCGATCGCCCAGAAGGAGACGCTGAGCGACCAATATCCCATCCGGCTGCTGCTCGCCAATGCCGGAGACGGGATGAGGTACGCGGATGTGGCGGCCGAGGAGATCCGCCACCGCGCGAGGAAGGACGAACGGATCATGGGCGTGGTCAGCCTCGGACTGAGCACGGAGCAGACCGCCGTGGCCATCCGCCTGCTGGGCAACGCCGGCGTGGTCACGGTCGGATCGGCGACAACGTCCGACGTGCTGGTCTCGGCGTCGTCATCCTATTTCCAGGTGAGCCCGAACAACCGCCGTGAGGCGCAGGTCGCGGCCGACTACGCGCAGCGGCAGGGCTATCGATCGGTGCGCATCTTCTACTCGGGCGACACTCACGACATCTACAGCACTGATCTCGCGAAGTACCTGAGGACGGCGTTCGGCGACCACCGGATCGCGGTCCGGGCGGTCGAGCCGTACCAGACCGATCCGGGCGGCCCGGGGACGGTCATCAACCTGCTGGGCGCCTCCGCCTGCGCCGCGAACAGGAGCGCTCACGAACTGGTCGTCTACGCGGGCCGCGCGGAGCGGTTCAACGCGTTCCTCAACGGGATCAAGCTGTCGTGCCAGGACCGTTATCCGCAGATCCTCGCCGACGACGATGTGTCGCGCTTCGTCCTCGCCGGACAGAACAAGGCCTATCCCCACCTGAAGCTGGACTACCTGGCCCTCGCCAGCAGCGCTCTGTGGGGGAAGAACTGCGCGGAGGCGAAACAGAACTACAGCTTCTACGCGCTCTACGACCAGATGTTCGGCGGCGCCTGTGACGAGAACAAGGACGGACGTGCCCTGCTGAACTATGACGCGCTGACCGTACTCAAGATCGCCGTGTGGAATGCCCTGCAGACGGGCTCGCGGTTCCCTCCGCCGTCGAACGCCATCGTGAGCGGCCTGAACAATATTCGGAACCGGAACAAGGTGACCGCGGCCAGCGGCGACATCGACTTCGGCGGCCAGGACCCCCGGGTGCCGGCCGACAAGGCGATCTTGATCCTGCGCACCACGGCCGACCAGCCGTGTCTGGTCGAAACGGAGGGCGAGCTGAGCAAACAGCCCCACATCAGCGGGGACTGCCCGGACAAGTCCGGATGAGTAAGGTCGGCGCGAGCCGGACCGACACGGAAACCGTCAGGGAGAACGAAGTGCCCCGTGAACTCCAAGCCTCCGGCTGCGGGCCGCTCGCCGACCGTGTCGCCGCGGCCGCCGCAGGGACGGACTCCGTCGATGAGGTGGTCGCGACGCTGGCGGACGCCGGCGCGGAGACCTGGATCGGACTCGATCGGGCGTTTCGGGCCGACCGGCTCGCGTACGGCGATGACCTGACCGTCGTCGAGACGGGGCCGCGCGAGCGGCTGCGGTGGCTGGTGGCGGCCTGCTCTCCGGACGGGCACCGGCGGGAGGCCGCGGTGGCGCGCTGGCCACTCGTCGCGGACGGGCTGCTGTTCCCCGTACTGCTGCTGCGGACCGCCGACTGGGTGCCGGAGGTCCGTGACCTGGCACGAGGGTTCACGGCCGCCACGTCGGGGGCGGTGGACGAGGCCGGGTTGCTGCGGGCCGCCGGCGTCGCGGTGGCGATCGGCGCGTGGGCGCGGGGCGGGCACGCGCTGGAACTCGTGACGGCGGCGCTGCGTTCGGCTCCGGCGGAGACGCTGGCGCGGGCCCGTGCGCACCGGGACGTCGGGCTCCGGCGCATGGCGTACGGCCTGTGGCTCGAACCGGGTCGCGCCCGGCGGCACGAGGTGATGGACGCCGCCCTGTGCGAGCCGGACCCCGTCTCCCGGCTCCGGTGCGCCGAGCGGCTCGCGGCCGACGCCGTACGGGACGAACGCCCCGACGTGCTGACGCGGTTGCTGGAGGAGGGGACCGCGAAGGTCAGGGTGGAGGCGCTCACCGGCCTGGTGAGGCTCGGCCGTCCCGAGGCCGGTGCGGCTCACCTCGCGGACCGGTCGGCGCTCATGCGGGCCACCGCGCAGTGGGCGGTCCGGCGCGCGGGCGGTACCCCCGCGGCCCTCTACCGCCGGGCCCTGACGGCGGACCCGGCGGCGGGCCGGGTCCGCGCACTGGTCGGCGGGCTGGGGGAGTGCGGCACGCTGCCCGACCTCGACGTGCTGTCGCCCTTTCTGGAGCACCCGAGTCCCCGGGTCCGGGCCGCCGCGGTACGGGCCGTCCGCCGCCTGGGCGGATCACCGGCCCGCATCGCGGAAATGCTCGCAGACCCGGCGCCGGTGGTCGTCCGCGCCGTCCGGGCGGCGTTGCGGGAGGAGCCCGGCACCGCGCCGCCCGCCCGCCTACGGGAACTGCTGGCCACCGGCTCGCCCCGCCACGTACGGCTTGGGGCCTATGAACTGCTGCGCGTATCCGACACCTGGACCCGCGTCCAGGTCGACCTCGAACTCCTCGCCGCCCGCGACGCCGACCTCGGCGACCGGGCGCGCGCCGATCTGGTCGCCTGGTCGCGCGGCGACGCCGCGACCGCCTACCGCCCGCCGGCGCGGGAGGTGCTGCGGCGGCTCGGCTCGCTGATCGACGCCGCCGAGCCTTTGCTCGGGACCGAGGAGACCCGCCGGCTGCGCTGGCACCTGGGCATCACCTCACGGCGCGCCGCGCTGTCGTGACCGGGGCCGGTTCCGTTCGCCGGTGCCGCGGCCCGGTGCGCGGGTGTCCCGCCGTCCCTCGTGACGGTCCGCCGGGCGGCGGGGGCTGGGCCGTACCGGCAGCAGGCGTTGCCGGTGGTGCTCCTCGGTCAGGTCGTGCAGACGTGCGTGCAGGAGGTCGGGAGCGCGATCAGGCCGCTGACGGTGCCGTCGGCCGCGGTGACGGGCACCTGGGTGACGTCGTGTTCGGCGAGGACGTACGCGACGTGCCGCAGGGTGTCGTCGTCGCGCACGGACAGCGCGTCCGACTCCAGCAGCGTGTCGACGGCGGCACGCCGCGCGTCGCCGGTCTGGCGGGCGTGGGGGAGAACGCCGAGCAGCCGTCCGTCCGTTCCGGTCACCGGGTACAGGTGCTGGCCGCCGCCGTCCGCCGCGGCGATGTGACGCAGCGCCTCCTGGACGCTCTGGCCGGGACCCAGCCCCGTCGGTTCGGTGGTCATGACGTCGGCGGCGGAGAACGCCTCCAGCGGGTCGGTGGAGTACACGCTGCTGGACGCCTCGGGCCCGCTCGGCGCACCGGACGGGGCGCGGACCGTCGTACGCCTGGTGACGATATGTCTGGCCTGGGAGGCCGTCGCGGCCTGTGTGCCGCTCGCGGCCTCGGAGTTGATCTGGCCACGGCCGCGGTTCGACATGCGGCGCTGGTCGACCGTCTTCCCCCTCGGCATGGCGGGCCTGGTCAGCCTGCGGATGTCCCGCGTCTTCCATCTGGAGGTGGTGTGGGACCTCGGGCGCGCCGTGTCCTGGCCGGCCCTCGCCGTCTGGCTGGTCGTGGCGGCCGGGACACTCCGGCACGTACAGAACATCGCCGGCGGCCACGACCGGCCCTCTACTTGATCGTCCACATGGTGAGCTTCGGTCCTCCGGCGGCGACGGTCCTGCCGTCCGGGCCGACGGCGACACAGCTGATCCGGTCCTGGGCGCCGGAGCGGAGAACGGTCGCGCTCTCGCGACGGGTGACGTCCCACAGCCTGACGGTGCCGTCGTCGAAACCACTCGCCAGGATGCCGTCCGGGCCGAACGCGACGCAGGTCGCGTCGGAACCGGGGGTGGTGAGGGCGCGGGTGGGTGAGCGGCGCGTGACGTCCCACAGCTGGAGCAGTCCGTCGTTCCGGAGGTTCGCCAGCGTCCTGCCGTCCGGGCTGAACGCCAGGGAGTTCACGTCGGTGTTGGCGTCGCTGAGGGTGGCGATCTTCGTGTGGGAGGACGAATCCCACAGCTGGAGCAGCCCGTCCTCGGCGGTGTTCCCCGGATTGCCGTTGCCGCTCGCGGTCGCCAGCAGGTCGCCGGAGGGGCTGAACGCCAGGGACTGGACCCAGTAGTCGGGGCCGGTGGTCAGCGTGGCCTCGCTCTTGCGCGCGCTCACGTCCCACAGTCGGACGCCCGCGCCGTCGTAGGTGGCGGCCAGCGTCCCGCCGGTGCGGTCGAACGCCACAATGGCGACCGCCGTGTTCCACTCCTCGGACTTTTCGAGGTAGGGGAGAGTGGTGGCGTTGCCCGTGGCGAGGTCCCACAGGTCGATCGTCCCGTCGCCGTTGGCGACCGCCAGGCGGGTCCCGTCCGGGTTGAACGCCGCCGACAGGGTGAAGGTGAATCTGGGGTTGTAGCCGGTGACCTGATCCAGCGGCTTCGGCCAGGGGTTGACGACCTGATGGGTGAAGGTCTTGGCCGGGCTCCTCGTGGTCACGTCCCACAGCCTCGCCTTACCGTCCTCGCCCGTACTGGCCAGGGTCCGGCCGTCCCGGCTGAACGTCACCGACCACACCGCCCCGTCGTGGAGCGTCACGGGCGGTCCGGGGCGGAGGACGTGCCCGGACCTGCCCGGTGTGGGAGCCGGATGGTCGCTCGCGTGCCCCCGGGACGAGTGCAGCAGGAACGCGGCGGGGGCGGCCGCGACGGCGGCGGCGCCCAGCCCGGCCACGATGACGTCGCGGCGGTTCGGACGCCACGGGCGCGCGCGTGCGGTCGGCGGTCTCTCCGAGCTCGACGTACGAGTATGGTCCGCGAGCTCACGGTCGTACTCGCCGATCAACGCGGTCACGGCGGGCGGGAGCCAGGCGCCGTCCGCTCCCGTGGGGGCCGCGAGCCGGTCCAGGATCAGGGGGAGACCAGGCCGTCTCGTGGGGTCCTTGGCCAGGCAGGCGGCGATCATCTCGGTGAGGTGGGCGGGGATCCCGCTGAGGTCGGGATCGTCGTGGACGACGCGGTACACGATCCCTTCGACCGTGCCCGTGCCGAAGGGGCCGCGTCCGGTCGCGGCGAACGTGAGCACCGAACCCAGCGCGAACACGTCGCTCGCCGGCCCCACCTGATGTCCCCGGGCCTGCTCGGGCGACATGAATCCCGGCGTGCCGACCACCGCGGTGGAGGCGTGAGTGGCGTCCAGGGCGCGGGCGATGCCGAAGTCGATGACGCGAGGGCCGTCGGCGGCGATGACGATGTTGGCCGGCTTGAGGTCGCGGTGCACCAGGCCCGCCGCGTGGATCGCGGTGAGTCCCTCCGCCAGACCCGCCCCCAGAACACCGACGGCGTGCGCCGGGAGCGGCCCGAACGTCTGGACGGCCTGCTGGAGCGACGGGCCGGAGATGAAGGCCGTGACCAGCCACGGCGGATCGGCGGCGGGATCGGCGTCGACCACCTGGGCGGTGTAGAAGCCGCCGACCCTGCGGGCCGCGGCGACCTCCTCGGCGAACCGCCGGCGGAATCCCGCGTCGTCCGCCAGCTCCGGGCGTACGACCTTGACCGCGACCAGCCGGCCGCCACGGGAGCGGCCCAGGAAGACCTGGCCCATCCCGCCGCCGCCCAGCCGTCCCAGCAGACGGTACGTCCCCACCTGCTGAGGATCGCCGTTCCGCAAAGGCTTCATCGACAAGTGTCCTACCTCAAAAGAACATTGGCGTATGTGCGGGTCGCTGAAATTGTCGCAGAATCGGCGGCCTGCCGTCAGGGGTCGATCGAGCGGCGTGCGATGAGGGCGGCGTTGATGCGGGGCAGGTCCGCGGCGCGGGCCGGGGACAGGCCGATGAGCTGGGTGATGCGGCGGATGCGGTAGTCGACCGTGTTGGGGTGGACGTGCAGTGCGGTCGCGGTACGGCGCCGGTCGAGGTCCTGCTGGAGATAGGTCTCCAGCGTCTGAAGGAGCTCCGGCTTGGGTTCCAGCGGCCGTAGGAGGCAGGCGAGGGCGGTCAGCGCCTCGCCCGGCCGGCTGAGCTGGTAGTCGAGCAACACGTCGGCGAGCCGGTACAGGCCGGGCGTCCGGCCGGTCCGCGTCACCAGCTCCACGATCTCGGTGTTCTGCGCGACCGCGGCCGGCACGGCGCCCGGCTCGACGACGGACGCCGCGGCGGTGACGGGCACGTCGGCCGCCCGCGCGGCGCGGGCGACCAGCGCGCACAGGTCCTCCCAGGCCGGCGGGACGCCGACGGGCAGCAGGGCGGTGCCCCCTGAGCCGTCCAGCGCGGTCAGGGCGGGCTCGCCGGCGAACCGGTCGAACGTCGACTGCACCCGGCGGATCTTCCGTCGGGCGGCGACCCTGGTGCGGGACCCCGGGCGGCTCTCGTCCGGGTGGCGGCCCAGCGCGAGCGTCATCACCACGTAGAGCGGCGACGGCCGCGCGCCGGCCGGATACGAGGGCGGCGGGTCGCCCGCCAGCAGCGCCGCCATCAGCGAATGCCGGTCGCGATGCTGCTGGACGTCCAGCACCTGGCTCGTTTCCAGATATGCCGCGCTGACCTCGGACACCAGTCTCCGCTGGAATGCCAGCAAATGCGTCAGCGTCTCCTGCAGATCGGCCAGATCGGACGGTTCCGCCCCGGCCGAAATCTCATTCCAGCCCATTTCAGCGCCGAGAAGGTAGGCGCTGAGGATCGCGTCCAGAGGCACACCCTCCTCGGCCCGCTGCGCCGCCGAATCGCGCTGTACGGCGAACCGGTGGTCGTCGGCCTCGGCGCGGCGTTCGAGGACATCGGCGAACAGCCGCAGATTGTGCTGGACGATATCCGCGATATCGCCGGTGACCTCCTCGGCCGGCAGTTCGGCGTAGACCGGAAGGTCGGCGCGGAGCCGGTCGACCACCCGCCGGGTCAGGGACGGAACACGGGCCCGCAGGTAGCCGGCAACGGGCCGGCCCGCGATGCGCAGCGGCGGAGTTCCCTCATTGTGATCCGTCACAAAAGCTCCCGCGGAAGTCTGCCTTACTCACCAGTTAAAGGATCCGTTGTGAGTCTGCATGATGAGCGCAAAGCATTCCATGACTGCCGGGAGCCGCCATGTCCTCGCCCCCCGCCCACGGCGTTCGTCGCATTCTCACCGGTGCTCTCGGCGCCGCCGCCGCGGTGACCGCGACCATTGCCCTCGCCGCGTCACCCGCCTCCGCGGCCACGCCGAAGTACGTCGCGCTGGGCGATTCGATGGCCTCCGGGCCGCTCATTCCGAACATCACGGGAAATGTGGGCTGCGGGCGTTCCACGCACAACTACGCGCACGAACTGGCGGCTCAACTGGGCGCCGAACTGCACGACGTCACCTGCAGCGGGGCCGAGACGAAGCACATGACCGAGTCGCAGTCCCTCAGCGTCGCCGGTGTGTCCACCGGCACCGCGCCGCCGCAGTTCGACGCGTTGAGCGCGGACACCACCCTGGTGACCCTGACGATCGGCGGCAACGACGCCGGCCTCGTCGGCATCGCCGAGGACTGCGTCAACCTCGATCCGACCGCGACCCCCTGCAAGGAGCGGTACACCGAGGGCGGCGTGGACCAGGTCGCCCAGCGCGTCGACGCGGCCGGGCCACGGATCGCCGCCGTGCTGGACGGGATCCACCAGCGTTCCCCGAAGGCGCGGGTGCTGGTGACCGGCTACGGCCTGTACGTCAAGCCGGGTGGCTGCTGGCCGCTCCAGCCCGTGCTGCCGGTGGACGCCGACTACCTGCAGGGCAACGTCCACCGGCTGAACGGCGTCATCGCGGCCCAGGCCAGGGCCCACAACGCCGAGTACGTCGACGTGGAGACCCCGAGCGCCGGCCATGACGCCTGCCAGTCGGCCACGACGAAGTGGGTGGAGGGTTACGTGCCGGTCAACCCGGCCGCCCCGCTCCACCCGAACCAGCGGGGAGAGGCGAACTACGCCCGGATCATCGCCGACCACCTGGACTGACCGGCCGTCGGAGCGCGGCCGGGCCCGCTTGGTACTCTGCGAGCGAGCCCGACCGTGCTCTCGGACGAGGGGTGCCGTACCCGACCAGCGACAAGACGGCACTGGTGGAGGCACCCCATGTCATGGATCGTGCTCGTGCTGTCCGGCGTCCTGGAGTCGGTGTGGGCCACGGCCCTGGACCGCTCGCACGGCTTCACCAAGCCGGCACCCGTCGTCGTCTTCGCCGTCGCGCTCGTGGCGAGCATGGCCGGCCTGGCGTACGCGATGCGCGCCCTGCCCGTCGGCACCTCCTACGCGGTCTGGGTGGGCATCGGGGCCGTGCTCACGGTGGCCTACGGAATGCTCACCGGCGCCGAGGCCGTCTCGCCGCTGAAGCTCCTCTTCCTCGTCGGCATCGTCGGCTGCGTCGTCGGTCTGAAGGTCACGAACTGACCTCGCCCGGTCCGAGGTTGACCGATTCCCCGCTGCGGCAGTACCTTCCATTACGTTCCCGTTCCGTTTCGTAATGGGGAGGGTGATTTGTCCGGTGCGCGCGAAGCCGTACCCGCGCGGGGCAGGCCACGGGACGCTGCCCGTGACGCCGCGATCCTCGACGCGACGCTGCGACTCTTGGTCGAGGTCGGCTACGACCAACTGTCCATCGAGTCGGTCGCGGCCGAGGCCGGGGTGGGCAAGCCGACGGTCTACCGGCGCCACGCCGGCAAGGCCGCACTGGTGGCGGCGGCGGTCGAGCACCGAGTGACGAGCGTCCCGCCCGCCACCAAGACAAGCGATCTTCGTGAGGCCCTGCTGGAAACGGTGCGATGGTTGGCAGAGCAGATCGCCGGACAGGAGATCGGGCTGCTCGGTGCCCTGTTCGCCGGCATGCGCGGCGACCCGGATCTCGCGGCGGAGATGCGGCGGATCCTGCGCCGTGACGAGGCGGCGATGACCGAACACCCGTTCCGCAGCGGGGTCGAGGGCGGCGAACACCTCGTGCCCCGAGCGGCCGAGCTGTTCGCCGAGATCTCCCCGGCGCTCATCGTGCACCGGCTCATCGTCGTCGGTGAGCCCTGCGATCAGAGCTTCGTCGAGCACGTCGTCGACGACATCCTTCTGCCGCTGCTCCGGCGCCGGTGATCGGGGCGAGAACCTCTCATCCGGTCCGGCGACCACCGAATCCAGGCGCCTCACCACACGGCCCGGTGTCAGGCGTCGACACACCAGAGGACGCAATCATGATCGTCATCACGGGCGCGACCGGCGCCCTCAACGGCGCCACCGTCGAGCACCTGCTCAAGCGCATTCCCGCGAACGAAATCGGCGTCAGCGTGCGCGACGTCGCCAAGGCACGGCACCTCGCCGACCGGGGGGTGCGGGTGCGGCGTGGCTCCTACGACGAACCGGCCGCGTTGCGTGAGTCGTTCGAGGGCGCCGACCAGGTGCTGCTCGTGTCCCAGAACGAGCCCGGCGGCGACGGGGCCGGCCTGCACCGCATGGCGATCGAGGCCGCGGTCGCGGCGGGCGCCCAGCGCATCCTGTACACCAGTCACCAGAATGTGCGCGGCGACAGCCCTTTCGCCCCGGCGCGTGAACACGCCGCCACCGAGGCGCTGCTCGCGAACTCGGGAGTCGCCTGGACCTCACTGCGCAACGGTTTCTACGCCCACAGCCTCAACTGGCTGCTCGGCCCATGGCGGCAGACCGGAGTCATCGCCGCGCCGGCCGACGGCGCCGTCTCGTGGACGGACCGCGCCGACGAGGCCGAGGCCGCCGCGATCGTCCTGACCGGGCGACGCTCGTTCGACGGTCCCATCACGCTCACGGCACGCCGCGCCGTCACCTTCGACGACATCGCCGCGATCGCCTCCGAGCTCACTGGCCGCGACATCAAGCGAGTCGTCGTGGATGACGAGCAGTGGATCGCGGACCAGGTCGCGGCCGGCACACCCGAGTCCATGGCCCGCATGCTGCTGTCGTTCTTCCAGGCCGCGCGGAGTGGCCATTTCGCGGAAGCCGCCCCGCTTCTGGCCGAGCTTCTCGACAGGGAACCGCGCACGGTCGGCGACCTGCTCACCGACCGTGCCACCGCCTGAGTAGGACGTCCGTCGGATGGGCATCGAGGCCGTGCTCACGGTGCCCAAGGTCACGAACTGATGTATCAGGCGGGCGGAGATTCATGATCAGTTAGCCTGACGTAATGGGTCAAGGTCCCCGCTCGCCCGCGATCTGACGAGGTGCCGTGGACAGGCGTGTGAAGCAAGGCGTCGTCGGCGGGGTGCTTCTCCTCGGCGGTTTGATCACGTTCCTGGTGGGCTACTCCAAGGTCTCCGGCGCCGAGGCGACCTGTCACGGTCACACCATGGGGTCCGACGACCAGTGCGTCGTCGTGTACTCCGATGGCCACACCGCCACGTACTCGCCGGATGAGCAGCTCGACCAGCAGCGCGGCAGGGGCCACAGAAACGAACTGGTCGGCGGCGTCCTGATGCTGTTCGGCGCCGGGGCACTGATCTTCCTGGCCGACACCGAGGCCGCGGCCGATCGCCTCCGTCTCCGCTTCGGGGCGGCCGGCCGCGCTCACGCCGCGCAGACTCGCGCCGCGGAGGAACGCCTCGCCGACCTTTTGGGGCCGGCCGGTCCTGCTCACGCCGCGCAGACTCGCGCCGGACGGGAACGCGTCGCCGACGTCGCTCGGCAGGAGCGCGCCGCCGAGCCGGAATGGACGGAGTTGCTGCCCAGGCTCGCCGCGAGCCGTGGACTGCGTCAGGTCGATCCCTCGGAACTCGATCTGCGGCGCCGTGTCGAGCCCGCCTTCGACCGGCTGTTCCGTGGTGCCCTGAGCCTCGACGGCGGCGTCGGCAGTGTCGTCGAGGGTGACTTGGCCGGCTTTCCGTGCATCGCGGTCAGCTCCCGCGTCGGTCCCGACGGCTCCCGTTCGGCGGGCTGTGTCCTCACTCTGCCGTCGAACCTGCCTCGGCTGCGGTACGAACGCGTCGACTCGGCCGGCGGGCTCCACCAGGACTACACGTCGCAGTCCGACGACCGGGAGTTCGCCGGCGGCCTGCTCAACCGCGAGACCCTCACCCTGCTGCGGCAGCGGGGGCTGCGGACCCTGGGCATCGAGGGATCGCTGCTGTTCGGCACCGTCGACGGGACCTCCGTGCGTACCGCCGAAGAGCTGGGACGGGCCTGGGACGCGCTGGCCGAGATCGCCCGCGTCCTGCCTCCGACCTGGCCGTAGTGCCCCGTCCGGCGGTGTCGGTTCAGCGTCCGCCGGGCGGCCGGCCGGATCGCAGGTCATCGATCAGGCCCCGCGACGCTCGTGTCAGTCGGAGAAGCTCCGCTGGGCGGCGCGGACCTGGGCGAGGCCCGTTCCGGTTGAAAGCCCGTCATCCCGCAGGCCTCGCAAGGCTGCCGCGCCATGTACAGGTACGCCTCGGGGGCGCTGCGGGCCAGCCGGAGGCCCATCGGCTTCACTTCTCCCTCTGTTCCAGTTCGGACGACGCTCCGTCGGGGGCGAAGACGGTCATCCAGCGCGGGTGCAGCCGGTAGAAGACGACGTCGTCGTCCCAGTCGAAGGCGTCGTCGCCGTAGAAGTCCTTGAAGTACGCGAGCAGGTCCGGCCAGTCCGCGGCCGGCTCGCCGTTCTCCGGATTGAGGATCTCCACCGTGCCGTGTGTGAACACGCCCAGGTCCTCGCCGCGCATGTGCGCGACGCTGGCGGCGGGGCGGGCGGCGAGGTGACGGGCCTTGGCGGCACTGCGCGCCGTGCCGAAGTGCCACCTGCCGTGCAGGAAGTGCCCGTCGGCGCCGCTGATCCGTGGCTCGCCCTTCGCCGTCACGGTGGACAGGGCGAGCGTGCACATGCCGGTGAGGACCTGCGTGAGCCCCTCCGCGGTCAGGGTGCGTTCGGCGTTGATGATCGAGCGGAGGTGGGCGGTGGAACGGGACAGAGAGGCGTCGAGCAGGGCTTGAAGCTCGTTGAGCTCTTCCGGCGTTTCGCGCATCGCGCCACTGTAGCCAGCGCCGGTCCGGCGGGTGCGAAGGTCACTCGCCGCCTGTCAGGTCGCGCTGGTACCAGGTGCCCGGCTTCCCGCCGAGCTCCGCCGGGTCGGCCGGCCCGACCGGGACGAACCCGGCGTTGGTCAGCACCCTTTGAGACGCGGTGTTGGCGAGGGAGGTGGCCGCCCTGAGGGTGCGCAGCCCGTGCCGCGCCGGCGCCAGCCGGCACAGCTCCCGTACGGTCGCGGTCGCCACACCGCGGCCGGCGACGTGCTGCGCGACCCGGTAGCCGAGTTCGGCGACGCCGTCCTCGGTGAAGATCAGGTTGAACCGGCCCAGGACCGTGCCGTCCTCGCCGACGAGCACGTAGAAGGCGCCGATGCCGGCCTGCTGCTCGGCCAGCAAGGCGCTGTGCCGCTCGGCGAACCGCTCGTAGAACTCGTCGCCGCGGTCAGAGATCGAGGCGGCGAAGTAGGCGCGGTTCGCCAGCTCGAAGGCCAGGACCGCCGGGGCATGGCCGGCATGCAGCCGCTCCAGTTCAGGCACCGCGCGACTCTACCCGTAGGCCACCGGGACACGGTGGATCTACTGGGCGGAACCGGGCTCTGCCGGCGCGGTCATGGGGCGGTCGACGTCGGCTCGCGTCTGGTCGGCGAGGCGGCGGTGGGCCTCCTCCCACGGGATCGGCAGCCGGTCCGCCGACGCCTCCCAGAAGGTGAAGGCCGAGGTCTTCATGGTGGAGCGCAGCGCGGTCATGATGCCGCGGTGGGGCTCCGTACGCGCGTAGGAGTAAAGCGCGTCGCGGTGCACCCACCAGGACAGGGTGTAGAAGGTGCGCTTCGACGGGTGGGCGATGAGGGACGCGCCCAGGGCTCCCGGCGCCGACCGCACCTGGCGCCACGCGGACAGCGACCTCAGGAAGAACCGCAGGGTGTCTCTGCGGGAACGGACCTCGAACCGCGAGGCCATGACGTACACCTGCGTGTCCGGCGAAGGCGGGTCCGGGACCGCCCAGCGAAGCGTCGGCATCGCGTCCTCCTCGTATTGGCGAGTGCCACTATCTAAGCTTGGATAGTAGCACTCTCCAATGAACCCGGCCGGCCCTATGAACGTTGCGGGTCCATCCGCCGGACGACCCCACGCGCATGGCCCTGGTCGTGTTCGACCAGCTGGCGCTCTGCGCGGATTCACCGGAGGCGTGAGGGCGACGGACCCACCAACGGCGACCGGTCACAGATCGCCGCGGTGCCAGGCCTCGGCTTCGGTCTTCAGCGCGTTCTCGTCCGGCTTCGGCGGCCGGGCCTGGTCGATCCAGCGGAGCAGGTCCCGTGCGAGCCGGTCGGCGTCCGGTGGCCGTACGGTCCCGCGGGCGGGGAAGTGCCGGATGACGGGATCGTCCGCGTCGCAGCGGGCGCACAGAAGCACGTCGCTGACGCCGCGGACCCGGCCTCCGGACGCGTTCGTCCAGGTGTGGGGGAGACGCAGGATCGCGAGGACTTCGCCGACGCGACAGCGCGGGCACATTCCGATCATGACCCGCCGATCGCGTCCGCGCCGAGCAGCGCCTTGACGTCGCCGTAGAACGCCGGTTCCGGGATGATCTGGAACGGCAGGTCCACCAGCACGCTCTTCGCGCCGTGCCGGTGGACGCGCATGTGGACCGGCGCCCGGCCCGGATGGGTGGCGAGAATGCGCCGGAACTCCTCGACGAGCCGCGCGTTCAGCCGGGCCTCCTCGACCGAGATGACCACCGGCGGCTCGGCGCCGGCCGTGGAGACGTCCAGGACGGAGATCTCCTCCCCGTAGACGCTCACCGTCTCGTCGCGCACGTTGATCCGGCCCCGTACGGAGATCACACGGTCCTCGGCCAGCGCCTCGCCGTACAGGGTGTGGGTCTTGGGGAAGATCAGGCACTCCACCGCGGCGTCGTGGTCCTCGAGCGTGACGATCGCCCACGGGCTGCCCTGTTTGGTGACCTTGCGCTGCAGACCCGAGACGATCCCGGCCACCCGTACGTGGCCGTCCGTACGGCCGGCGGCCAGGAGCTCGGCGATCGTGGTGTCGCGGTGAGCCGCCAGGACGTGCTCGGCGCCGTCGAGGGGGTGGGACGAGACGTACAGGCCGAGCATCTCCCGTTCGAAGGCCAGGAGAGTGCTCTTGTCCCATTCCGCGTCCGGGATCGCGACCGAGAACGCGGCGGCGGAGTCGTCACCGGTCTCCTCGAACGCGCCGAAGAGGGAGTCCTGGCCGCTGGCCTCGTTGCGCTTGACGTCGATGATCGCGTCGATGGCCTGCTCGTGCACCATGACGAGGGCCTTGCGCCGGTGGCCGAGGCCGTCGAACGCGCCGGCCTTGGCCAGCGACTCGATGACGCGCTTGTTGCACACGACCGTCGGGACCTTGGCCAGGAAGTCGTCGAAGGACGTGTAGCCGCCCTTCTCCCGGCGGGTCGTGACGATCGCGTCGACGACGCCCGCGCCGACGTTGCGGACCGCGCCGAGCCCGAAGCGGATGTCCTTCCCGACCGCGGCGAAGTTCAGCACGCTCTCGTTGACGTCCGGCGGCAGCACCTTGATGCCGAGGCGGCGGCAGTCCGACAGGTAGACGGCCATCTTGTCCTTGTCGTCGCCGACCGAGGTGAGCAGCGCGGCGAGGTACTCGGCGGGATGGTTCGCCTTGAGGTAGGCCGTCCAGTACGACACGACGCCGTACCCGGCGGTGTGGGACTTGTTGAAGCCGTACCCGGAGAACGGGACGAGCACGTCCCAGACGGCCTTGACCGCCTCGTCGGAGAAGCCGCGTTCGCTCATGCCGGCGGAGAACTTGCCCCATTCGGCGTCCAAAACCTCTTTCTTCTTCTTGCCCATCGCGCGGCGCAGCATGTCGGCGCCGCCCAGGGAGTACCCGGCGAGCTGCTGGGCGATCGCCATGACCTGCTCCTGGAAGACCACCAGGTGGTAGGTGTCGCCCAGGATCGGTTCGAGGGCCTCCTCCAGCTCGGGGTGGATCGGCTCGACCTTCTGCTTCCCGGTCTTGCGGAGCGCGTAGTTGGTGTGGGCGTTCATCTCCATCGGCCCCGGCCGGTACAGGGCGTTGACCGCGGCGATGTCGGTGAACACCGTCGGCCGCATCAGCCGCAGCAGCACCCGCATCCCGCCGCTGTCGAGCTGGAAGACCCCGAGCGTGTCGCCGCGCGCCAGCAGTTCGTAGGTCCTCCGGTCGTCGAGCGGGATCTCACGGATGTCGATCTCGATGCCCTTGTTCGCCCTGACGTTCGCGATCGCGTCGCCGATGACGGTGAGGTTCCGCAGGCCCAGGAAGTCCATCTTCAGCAGGCCCATCTCCTCGGCCTGCGTGAAGGGGAACCCGGTGATGACCGGGCCGCCCTGTTTCGGCTTCACCAGGGGGAGCACGTCGAGCAGCGGTTCGGACGACAGGATCACGCCCGCGGCGTGGATGCCGGTGCCGCGGGTCAGGCCCTCGACCCCCATGGCGGTGTCGACGACCCGTTTGACGTCGGGCTCCTCCTCGTACATCTTCCGCAGCTCGGCGGCCTCGCCGTGGCGCGGGTGCTTCTCGTCCTGGATGGCGGACAGCGGGATCTCCTTGCCGCCGACGGCGGCCGGGAACGCCTTGGTGATCCGGTCACCGAGCGCGTACGGGTAGCCGAGCACGCGGCAGGCGTCCTTCACCGCGGCCTTCGCCTTGATCGTGCCGAAGGTGACGATCTGGCACACCCGGTCGTCCCCGTACTTCGCGGTGACGTAGTCGATCATCTCGTCGCGCCGGCGGTCGTCGAAGTCCAGGTCGACGTCGGGCATCGTGATGCGCTCGGGGTTCAGGAAGCGTTCGAAGATCAGCTTGTGCTCGATCGGGTCGAGCTCGGTGATGCCCGTGCAGTAGGCGACCATCGACCCGGTCGCGGACCCGCGGCCCGGGCCCAGGCCGATGCCGTTCGCGCGGGCGTACCGGCAGATGTCGGCGACGACGAGGAAGTACCCGGGGAAGCCCATGTCGTCGATCACGGAAAGCTCGTAGTCGATGCGCTCCAGGGTCTCCCGCGGCGGCTCGCCCGCGTAACGGCGCCGCGCTCCCTCCAGGGTCTCCTTCCGCAGCCACGACGACTCGGTCTCGCCCTCGGGGACCGGGAACTTCGGCATCAGGTCCCGGTGCGCGAACACCTCGCCGTAGTCGCCGACGCGCTCGGCGATGAGAAGCGTGTTGTCGCACGCGCCGGGGACCTCCGCGTCCCACAGCGCCCGCATCTCCTCGGCGGTCTTGATGAAGTAGCCGGTCCCGGAGAACCGGAACCGGTTCTGGTCGGCGAGCCGCTTGCCGGTGCCGATGCACAGGAGCGCGTCGTGCGCCTCCGCCTGGTTCTCGGTCACGTAGTGGGAGTCGTTGGTGGCCAGGGGCGGCAGGTTCAGCTCTCTCGCGAGGCGGAGCAGGTCGTCGCGGACCCGGCGTTCGATGGCGAGCCCGTGGTCCATCAGCTCCAGGAAGTAGTTCTCCCTGCCGAAGATGTCCCGGTACGTGGCGGCGGTCGCGACGGCCTCGTCGTACTGGCCGAGCCGGAGCCGGGTCTGCACAGCGCCGGAGGGGCAGCCGGTCGTGGCGATGATCCCCGTGCCGTGCTCGGCGAGCAGTTCGTCGTCCATCCGCGGGTACTTCTGCACGTGGCCTTCGAGCCAGGCGCGCGACTGGAGCCGGAACAGGTTCCGCAGGCCCTCGGCGTCGGCGGCCCACATCGTCATGTGCGTGTACAGGCCGCGGCCGGAGACGTCACCGCCCTCGCCGGTCCGGTCATCGGACCGGCGCAGCGCGAGGTTGTCGCTGTAGTACACCGGCTCGCGGTGGTACCGCGACGCCGGGGCGACGTAGCTCTCGATGCCGATGATCGGCTTGATCCCCGCCTTGCCCGCCGCCCGGTGGAACTCGTACGCGCCGTGCACGTTGCCGTGGTCGCTCATCGCCACCGCGGGCATTCCCCGCCGCGCCACCTCGTCCATCAACAGCCCGACCTTGGCGGCGCCGTCGAGCATGCTGTACTCGGTGTGCACGTGGAGGTGCACGAAGGATCGCACCGGCGACCACGCCCCCTGGTTGTAGGCTCACTCGCGAACCCGAGCATTCGACCCGAGGGCTGGCGCAGTTGTCCAACAATCGACACGCCGATCTTTCACAACCATCGGTTGTGGGGCAGGGTGGGGCGGACCTGGATCTTGCCGCGGTCCGCGCCTTCGTCACCGTCACCGAGGACCGTTACTTCAGTGAGGCCGCGGCCCGGCTGGGGATCAGCCAGCAGGCCATCTCCAAGCGCATCGCCAAGCTCGAATCCGACCTCGGCGTCCGGCTGTTCGCGCGCTCGCGCACCGGGGCCCACCTCACCGAGACCGGCACGGCGTTCCTTCCCCACGCGCGCGCCCTCGTCAACATCGCCGACCAGGCACTCGAGATGCTGCACGGCCGGCGCCGCGCGCTCCGGGTCGACGTCCTCGACACCCGGCTGGCCTCCATCGACCTGATCCGGGCGTTCCACGACACGGCCGAGGACGTGGACATCCAGATCATCACGTCCAACGGGTTCAGGTCGGCGCGCGAGGCGCTCATCCGCGGATCGGTGGACGCCGCCTTCTGCCGGGTG
Organism: Actinoallomurus iriomotensis; assembly: GCF_030269445.1. GTDB lineage: Bacteria > Actinomycetota > Actinomycetes > Streptosporangiales > Streptosporangiaceae > Actinoallomurus > Actinoallomurus iriomotensis. The sequence continues at coordinate 812,516 of NZ_BSTJ01000003.1, read as the reverse complement.
GGCGCGGGGCTGGAGGAGGAGCTCGTGGCCGCGCCGGTGTACCTGGAGCCGCTGCACCTCCTCGTCGGCCGCGACCACCCGCTCGCCGGCCTGACCCGGGTGGAGATCGCGCGGCTGTCCGGCACCACCGTCTGGATGCCCGGCAACGTCGCCGGGAGCGAGTGGGCCGAGTACTACGACTTCCTCGGCGCCGATTTCGGCATCCGGATGGACACCTCCGGACCGGACTTCGGCTGGGAGCACTTCGTCGCGGAGGTCGTCTCCGGCCGGGGGGCGAGCTTCATCGGCGAGGGGACGCGGGTGCCCTGGCACCCGGACGCCGTCCGGCTCCCCGTCGTCGACCCCGTGCCCGTCTACCCGTTCTTGCTGCTCCGGCACCGCCACAACCGGCACCCGGCCCTGGAGCTGCTCACCCGCCACGTCGCGGCCCACCACGTGCCGCTGGACCCGCGGCACCAGTGGCTCCCCGCCCCCGACCGCGCCGCCTTCGCCGGCTAGGGCCGCAGGTCGCGTACGTGAGCGAGTACCTCGGCCACCCCGATCAGGGTCATGCACTCGCCCTGGATCCGCCGGTGGCAGCGCAGGTAGCACGGGGAACAGCCGAGCCGGGGCCCCACCATCCGGTCGGTCTCGGCGAGTTCCAGCTCCCGGTGCGGCATCGGGCCGGCCAGAGCCACCAGCGGACGGCTCTGGGCCGCCGCCGCGTGCAGCGCGAGACTGTCGGCGGTCACCACGACGTCGGCCGCGCCGAGGATCGCCATGAACTCGCCGACGTCCATGTCGTCGACGAGCCTGATCCACGGTGACGGATTCCCGGCGAGCAGCGACGCGACCTGGTCGCGGATGTCGTGGTCCTCGGGGCCGGCCAGGACGACCACCGCGGCGTCGTCGGCGGCCAGGCCGGCGGCCAGGTCCGCCCACGCCTGCGGGGTCCAGCGCTTGAGGCGGCCCTTGAGGCTCGACCCGATGTTCAGCGCGACCAGGTCGCGGTCGTGCTCGCCGAACAGCCCGTCCAGGCGGGCCCGCGCGGCGCCGACGGCCTCATCGGCGAGGACGAGGTCGTAGCGGGGCGTGGCGTGGTCCAGCCCGACGGTCTCCAGCAGGATCCGCTGCATCGTCGCCGTGTTGTTCCGGCGCCACGCGTCGTGGATCTGCAGCCGCTGGAGGTGGTACGCGTGCTCCGACGCCGGCTGGAACCGGTCCTGCGCGTTGAGCGTGAGCCCGCCGACGCTACGCGCCGTCCGTACGATCTCCCGAGCGGCGTCGCCGGTCTCGAAGTTGAGCACGACGTCGAGGCCGCGCACGACGTCGTGCGGGACGCCGCCGGTCTCGATGTCGACCGGCCGCACGCCGGGGATGTGGCCCACCACCTCGGCGCCGCGCCGATGGGTGAACCAGAGCACCTCGGCCCGCGGATTGACCTCGCGCAGCGCCTTGACGACGGCGCTCGTCCGCACGTGGCTGCCGAGTCCGCCCATCTCCACCACGCCGACACGACGCGCGTGCGCGAGCTCGGCGGGATCGTAGGGGCGCTGGTGCGACAGGTCGAGAACGGCGGGAGCCGGCCGGTGATGGGCGCAGCCCCCGCAGTCGGCCAGCCCGAGCTCCCGCTGCACCCCGCACGGCTTGTACCCCACCCAGTCCTCGCAGTCCGGCCGGATGGTGAGCTCCGGTGCTACCCGGACGCCGTCCGGAGCGGCCGGATGCGCGGTGGCCACCTCGGCCCCGTGCCGGGGTACGTCCGGCGGCGCGCCGTCACCCGGCGCGTGCGGGTGACCGTTGAGCAGTGCGGCGATACGGGAGCCGGCGTGCTCCGCGAGGGCGGGACCCGTCCCGGGCCGGACCTCGGCCGCGGGTCGCCCGGTGAGGGTCCGTTCCCGCGGCTCGGCGGGTTCGGCCGCGATGCGTGTTCCCGCGCCGGTGTCCGGGCTCTTTTCGGCGGCGTCTTCGCGGGGAGCCTCAATGGCGTCGTACGGCGTCCTGGGCCCGGCACCGGTCTCCCGGCGCGGCGCCGGTCCGGCGCGGCCGGCGTCCGGCCGTGGCGGTGGCGAGATCGTGAGGTGCTCCGGGCCGTCCTTTCCGGCCGGAGAGGAGACCGTGTCGCGGACGTTCAGCACCGTGCCGTCGACGACCTTCGGCAGAGGATCTTCCGGGCGAGCCGCTCGGTCCGCGCCGGCGAGGTCCGTCTCGGGGCCGGCGGCGGGCAGATCGTGGTCGTGCACACCCAGCTCGGCGGGGATGACGCGCTCGCCGCTCCTCAAGGCGTGCACGGCCTCGGCGTGGATGCCCATGCCGACGCCCATCAGCAGGTCCTTGCCCCAGGCGATCTCGTCCCAGTGCACCGTGCCGTCGTGCTCGATCGCGTTTCCGGCGACGTCGGTGGCGATGTTGACGGCGCCGCCCACTCCGGCATGGGTGACCAGGCGACCCGGCACCGTGCCGGTCAGCAGCGCGGACAGGGTGCCGCCGTTCACCGCGGCCCGGCTCAGCAACCGGTAGATCACGCCGGTGGCCCCGCCGGCGAAGGCGCCCAGGCCCGCGGCCTTCCCGAGGGCCGCCCAGTCCAGGCGGTCCTGCAGTCCGTAGTCGATCCGGGTGAGCTGACGTACCAGGTCGAGGCCGCCGACGTAGCTCACCCCCGCGGCCGCCGCGCGGGCCTCCGCGCCGCGAAGCACCGCCAGCAGCCGCACCCCCACCGTCCTGGTCTCGGCCACGGCGGTGACCAGGTAGACCGGGCCCTGGGGTGTCGCGGCGACCAGCCGGACGACCGCCCAGAGCGCGGCCAGGTAGGAGATGGACGTTGCGAACTGGCTTTCGGCGGCGGCTATCTCGGTTCCCATGTACCGGCAGTAACCGGCGAGCCCGCGGTACGCCGCGGCGGCGTCCTCCAGGAATCCGCCGCCGTTGCGGGACAGCCGCGCGAATGATTCGCCGAACGCCTCGATCTCGCGCCCGGCGTTGTCCGCGGAGATCCTCCGCGCATGGTCGCCCGCCGTCCCGGTCACCTCGTCGACGGCGTCGGCCATGCGGTCGAACGTCCGGGCCACCGACGCCATCCCGGCCGCGTCCCCGGCCGGTCTGCGGCAGCCGGCGACCATCTCCTCCAGGAGCGGTTCGATCTCCTCGTACCAGGGCGGCGGGGGATCCTTCCGGACGAGCGTGTCCGTCTCCGGTCCCGCCACCCGGCGCAGGGCGTCCAGGGCCGGGCTCCCGCCGGTGGTGTTCAACCGGAACCGCGGATGGTCCCCGGACTCGGCTCCCGCCCAGGTCCGGGCCATGCGTACCGCTCGTACGGCGTGACCTCTCAGGGCCAGCGCGAGCTGCGCCGTTCCGTCCAGCAACTCGTCGCGCGCCTGGCGGAAACCGATCGAGCCCGGGGCCCCGTCGAAGAACGCGCGGCCCAGGTCGTCGTCGCCCCACGGGGCTCCCGACCGGTTCAGCGCCCGGATCAGGTCGAGCAGAGCCGCCGACAGTTCCCCGCCCGCGTCATCGATGCCCGCCGCGGCCGTCGCGATCCGCCCCGGATGAATCTCCACATACTCGGAAGTGGCAGCCACCACCGAACTCCCCCTGCGATCCCCGAAAGGCCGGGAATCCCCGCCCGGCCAGGCGACGCCGTCCCCACGGCGCCGCCCCTTTCCTTCCTACGAGCGTGCGGATGCAGGAGCAAACAATATGAAAAACGTCGAATCATTGGCGCGCGGCCGCGCGGACCGCCCTATGCGGTCGCCGGTCCGCCGACCTCGTCGGTCAGCGCGAGCAGTGCGCCGAGGTTGGGTATCTTGGCGGCTTCCCACCTGAACCAGTTGAGCCGTTTTCCACGGCGCCGGACGACGACATCGCCATTGGGCATGAGAATGCCCTGCCCGCTCGTGATCTTCAGCTCTTCGAACTCGGCCCAGGGGAGCAGTTTCTTGCGGTCCTTGCGGATGCCATCGGGCTCGATGGCGAGTGGACCGAAGGTGACCGGCTCACCCCGGCCGAGCGCGGCGCGCATTGCCGGAAGCTGGACGGCCGTCACCAGAGGATTCACGATCCGGCCGAAGTCCTCCAGGCCGCACTGTTCGTTGCCGAGGATGTTCGCCCTGGCGTCCGCGCGATATTGGTTGCCGTCGCCGCACACGAAGAGATACTGGTAACGCACGTACTTGGGCACGTTTCCGCTGGTGACCCGGGTCACCGACTGGATGAGCATCGTGACGTCGCTCCACCGGAAGGCGTGCGCCTGGTTCTGCTCGGCCGGCAGGAAGACACTGCCCTCTTCGAAGACGTGGACGACCAGGAACTGCCTTCCCCGCTCCGTCACCGGGAAGACCCTCACCAGATCTCCGAGCGCCGCGCGGGCCGCCGCATTGGCGACGTGTGACGGCAACGGCGTTTCGCCTGCCATATGGACCAACCTCGCTCGATGTGAACCGGTGGCATCATTCCATGCACCGTGAGGGGTCACAAGCGAAATGTGCCGACATTACAGCACGCGTTTATCCGCGTTCCACGAATGAGCGCGAAGGCCCGGCCATCCTCGACGTGACTACTTTCTGTCCTCCGTTACGTACGTACGGCGACCGGGAAGATCGATTCAGGCGATGCCGGCCGCCGAGAAGAGGCCGGTCGCATTTTCGCCGTCCATCACAATTGCGCGAGGAGCAGAGAAATGTCCGTACGTGGTGTCATGGTTCCCGTGGTCTCGGCCGCCGTCGCGAGTCTGTTCCTCGCCGCGCCGGCGACCGCCTCGTCCCACGCCGCCGCCGGGTTCGTGGTCAGCCGGGCGCAGTTCGACCAGATGTTCCCCGGCCGCAATCCGTTCTACTCGTACCAGGGCCTGATCGACGCGCTGGGCGCCTACCCCGGCTTCGCGAGGACCGGTGGCGACGCGACCAGGAAGCGCGAGGCGGCGGCGTTCCTCGCCAACGTCGCGCACGAGACCGGTGGCCTGAGATACGTCGTCGAGCAGAACACCGCGAACTACGGCCACTACTGCGACAAGAGCCTGCCCTACGGCTGTCCGGCGGGGGCGCGGGCCTACTACGGGCGCGGCCCGCTGCAGCTGAGCTGGAACTTCAACTACAAGGCCGCCGGCGACGCACTGCACGTCGACCTGCTGCACGACCCGTACCGGGTGGAGCGGGACGCGGCCGTCTCCTGGAAGACCGGCCTGTGGTTCTGGAACGCCCAGCGGGGCGCCGGCACGATGACCCCGCACGACGCGATGGTGCGCAACAAGGGCTTCGGCGAGACGATCCGCAGCATCAACGGCGACCTGGAGTGCAACGGCAAGAACCCCGGCCAGCGCCGGCATCGCATCGACCTCTACCAGCGGTTCGCCGGGATCCTCGGCACCGGCGCCGGTGGCGACCTGTCCTGCTGAGGCTCACGCGGGTCCGGTGAGGAGGTCGACGGTGGCCGGGTCCACGCCGGCGCCGGGAGCGATGGAGGCTGCCGTGCGCAGCGTCGTGACCAGCGCGTCCGCTGCCAGCCGGACGAGGTCGGCCCGGTCGACGTCGTGGTGGCGGATGTGGTCGATGATGAGTTCGTCGAGGTAGCCGACCCAGCCGCGCATGGCGGCGCGAAGCAGCGGATGGACGGGCCCGTCGACGCCGAGGGCGTGGAGGACGCGCACGGCGCCCTGCCAGCGGAGGTCCTCGACGATGGCGCGGACCTCGGGGTCCGAGCCGTTGCCGGCGCGCATGAGGGCGAGGAATCCCGCGGCCCGGTGGTCCATGTACGCGATGTGCCGGTCGATGGCGTTCCGCAGCTGTTCGGCCGGACCGTCGCCCTCGGGCGGCGTCGCCTGGACGGCCTGGAGGTCTTCGGCCGCCGCGTGGATGGTGGCGAGGTAGAGGCCGCGTTTGTTGCCGAAGTGGTGGGCGATGAGCCCGTACGCGACGCCCGCCCGTGCGGCGATCTCGGTGGTCGTCACCTCGTCGTAGGCGCGTTCGGAGAACAGCTGGGAGGCGGCCCGGATGAGCCGGCCGCGCCGGTCGGTGTGCCGTGCCTCGGACCGAGGGGAGCCCATGCCGTTTCTCCCTCCTTGACCGGTCGGACCGGCCGGGTTACGTTGCCGACTGATTGATTATCAGTCAACCACAGGGAGGCCGCCGTGACGGACAGGGTGAGCGGCGTGCCGATCCTGCTCACCGGAGCCTCCAGCGGGATCGGCCGGGCGCTGGCGTTCGCGCTGGCCGAGCGCGGTGGGCGGCTGGCGATCGCGGCTCGTCGCCGGACGGCCCTGGACGAGGTGGCCGATCAGGTGGAGAGCGCGGGCGGGATCCGGCCGCACGTGATCGAGGCCGACCTGTCGCGTCCCGGCGCCGCCGCCGCGCTGGCCGGCGAGGCGACCGCCGCGCTGGGCACCGTGCGGATGCTGGTCAACAACGCCGGAGCCGGGATGGTGGCCGCGCAGGCCGCCACCGGAGACGACGACCGGGCGCGGGCGCTGTTCGAGACCAACCTGTGGTCGCCGCTCGCGCTGACCCGGCACCTTCTCCCGTCCCTGCGCGCCGGCGGCGGGCTGGTGGTGAACGTGACCTCCACCCTGCAGGCCGTGCCGATCCCGTTGCTGGGCTACTACGGCGCATCCAAGGCCGCGCTGGCACACCTCACCCGTACGCTGCGGCACGAACTGGCGGGCAGCGGGGTCTCGGTGCTGGAGATCGTGCCGGGCGCCACCGACACCGCCGCCCGCGACCTCGATCTGCTGCCCTGGCGCAACGGGCCGATGCGCACCCCGCCGCCGGTCTCCCCGGAAGCGGCGGCCACGGCGATCGTCAAGGCCATTGAACGGAACACGCGACGCCGCGTTTATCCGGCGACGTCGCTGCTGCCACTTGAAATACCGGCTTTCGGGCGATTCATCGCCCGACTCGTGACGCGCCGGGTGGATCCTCTCGCATCGGAACAGGCTCCCTGAACAGGGGTTACATCGGGAATTAATCAGGAGTTACACCGGAAACCATACGGTCCCCTCCGGGCCCCGCCGATCGCGGCGGGACTTTGTTCACCTGTTCCTCGCTTCCCGGAAGTGGGTTCGAATGCCCAGTCTCAAACGTAAGGCCCTTGCGGTCGCCGCCACCGTCGCGGCCGGTCTCTGCCTTCCCGTGTCGCAGGCGCACGCGGACGACCTGATCCCCATCGGCGCCGGCTCGGGAATCATCCAGCAGCTGAAGCAGGTCGACGGTGGTGGCTACAACGAGGAGGTCTGCACACTCACGGCGGTGGGTCACGATGCCGCCGGAGACCTGGTGGGGTTCACCAACGCCCACTGCTTCCTCGACTCCGACGGAAACAAGCTGGTGGGAGGCAAGGTCTACTACGACACCACCCCCGCCGGTACGGCCGCCGCGCCGGCCGCGATCCCCGACCCGCGGGACTCGTTGAAGATCGGGCCGATCGGCACCGTGACCTACGTCAGTGACCCGAACAACCTGCTCACGATCGGTAAGCCCCACGGTCTGGACTACGCGGTCATCAAGCTGGACCCGACGAAGGTGAAGGCCACCGACACGGTCACCAGCTCGACGGGCACCGCGAAGATCACGTCGATCGGAGACGTTCCCGCGCTCGGCACCCGGATGTGCAAGCAGGGCCACCGGACGGGCGTGACCTGCGGCGCCACTCTTGTGAAGGACGGGCAGTACTACACGACCCTCATCTGGACCTGGGCCGGCGACTCCGGCTCCCCGGTGTACAACGGCAACGTCCTGGTGGGCAGCGACTGGGGCGCCCAGCACTTCACGCCCTTCACGAGCATCCTCAAAGACCTGAACTCCCGCGGCGGCGTCGGCGCCGGCTTCCACGTGGGCTGAGAGTAAGGCGAAACGCGGTCGCGGCGGCCGAGGCCGCCGCGACCACGGCCAGGGGCGGCGTCAGAGGTGCTGGAAGGTGACCTCGGGATAAGCCGGTGACGGCCGGTCGAGCAGTGGTCGCCGCTCGCCGTTGAGGGTCAGGTCGAAGAAGGCGCCGACGTAGGTGCGGACGATCCGCACCGAGCGCTGCGGGGAGAGCCCGGACACGGGCAGGCCCGCCCAGGCGGACAGGACGGGCAGGTCGGTGAAGCTGCCGTGGTCCGTGCCGGTGACGGTCAGCCAGCGTTTCCAGCCGTCGAGACTCGTCCAGCCGCTGTCCCAGGTGTCGTCGTCGCCCGGGCTGTGCTCCGACTGGGTGCCGACCAGAAGGAACGGGCGGCGGCCCAGGCCGGTGGCGGGGACCGGTGCGAAGAAGGTGCCGTCCATGTTCACTCCGGCCCGTACCCGGTGGTCCGCGGCCATGGTCGCCATGGCGGCGTCACCGCCGATGGAGTGCCCGGCCATGCCGATCCGCCTCGCGTCGATCATGCGGGCGTACGGCCAGGGAGAGTGGCGGCGGGTCAGCTCGTCGAGCACGAAGGAGATGTCCCGGGCCCGGCTCTTCGCGATGGCCGAGATCCCGCCGGCGGGCGGTTTGTCGCAGATGGTGCAGGCCAGGGTGCGCCCGTCGGGGAAGGTCGTGCCGGAGGACTCGTAGGTGTGGTCGACCAGCGCGACGACGTATCCCCGGCTGGACAGGTCCTCGGCGAGGCTCGTGAGGGTGGCGCGCGGGAACGAGAGGCCGGGAGAGAGCACGACCAGCGGGAATCGGCCTTGCGCCGGCCGCGCGTCGGTGTGCGCCCAGGCGCGGGTTTCGCTGAGCGCCTGGGGCGGGATGTCGGCGCCCGGAGCCTTCTCCCGCAGGAACAGCCGGGCCTCGTCGGCGGTCATGTACGGGGCGGGCCCACCGGTCCGCGGGCGGGCCGGGTAGTACATCGACACCATGAGCTGCCGCGGGCCCGCGTCCGGCACCCAGGGGTCGGGGCGATGGGCGTCGGTGAGGTGCAGCGTGGTGCGGCCGGCCGCGTGCGGGCCCGTCGGCCGGGGCAGTTCCGGGAACTCGGTCGCGGACGCGGCGGACGCGGCGGTCACGGTGGACGCCGCCTGACGCGCCGGTGAGGCGGGTGCGCAGGCCGCCGCCGCGAGGGCGAGGCACGCCGCCGGCACGGCGACGAGCAGTCGTGACGACCGGGCCCGGCCGCGCGGCCCGGCCAGGATCCGCCCGGCCGGACGGTCGGTGAATTCTCGTGTCATGAGGGTTCCTGTCGTGATTCAGCTGGTACGACGGCGGATGAGCCAGACGGCGAAGGCGCCGAGCAGCACGGTGAGCACGACCATCCAGCCGGTCTCGATGAACTGGAAGGGCCAGAACCGACCGGCGGGGTGGTAGCTCGTCAGCAGGGAGTAGTGCCGTTCCTGCAGCCAGCTCCGGAACGCCCCCGGCGGCACCTCGGCGTTCGGGTCGGGGAGCTGGTGCAGGAACCGCAGGTACAGGTCGTGGGCCTGCCCGCCGGTCAGGCCGCGCCCGGTGGAGTCGCGATAGGTGGTGTCGAGCGCCCAGTCGTGGGCGCCCGGTGCGCCGGTCGTGGTCAGCGGCGTCATGTAGTACCGGCGGAGCCCGAAGACGGTGGCGAAGACGAGAGCGAACGAGCCGGTGAAGGTGACGGCGACGGCCACGACGGTACGGCGGACGAGCACTCCGGCGAGGACACCGATGGCGAAGGCCAGGAGCGTGTGAACGGGGAAGAGGACCCCGGTGAACTCGAAGCGCAGGTAATTGTTGAACCCGGTGGGCAGAACGTGCTCATAGGGCGCGATCCACCAGGTGTAGAGGGGGCCGTAGGCGGCGGTCACGGCGAACAGCGCGGCGCCGATGACAAGCAGCCTGGTGACGATCCAGCGGGTACGGCCCGCGCCCTGGGTCCAGGCGAACCGGTAGGTGCCGGTCTCCAGCTCCCGTGCCACCAGCGGCCCCCCGACGAAGGCCCCGAACGCCGCGGGCAGTGCCAGCAGGAACAGCAGCAGGAACAGCGGCGGATAGGAGGAGGTGAAGGCGCGACCGAGCTGCTGGCACGTTCCGGTCGTGAAGGACCGGCACGCGTTCAGGCCGAGCCGGTCATAGTACGAGCGGGCCCGCAGCCCGGTCACCAGGACGGCGGTGCCGTACGAGGCCAGCAGCGCCAGCAATCCGTAGGTGGCGGCCCGGTGCTGGCGCCAGATCACCCAGACCTGACCGAACCTGGGCAGCGAGGCTCTGCGGCGCATGTCCATCGTCGTCATGAGAGGCCGGATCCCGTCGGCTCGTGGGGGACGCGTGCGGGGCCCGGCAGTGCGGAGGCGGCCGGTTCGCGCATGTAGGTCAGCACCATCTCTTCCAGGGCGACGGGATGCCGTCGCCAGCCCGGCGGGACGGCGGCCGGATCGCCGGTGCGGATGAGCAGATGCGCCTGGGCGGAGGTGCGACGGTCGCGGACGACCGGGAACCGCCGGGCGACGTCGTCGGCTTCTTCGGCGGGCCCGACCAGCACGTGGTGTTCGGCCGTCAGGGTCTCGACCTCGCCGGACACCTGCACCCGTCCGTCCTGGAGCACCACCAGGTAGTCACAGACCCGCTCCAGCTCGGCGACGACGTGGGAGGAGAACACGACCGAGACGCCGTCCTCGGTCACCGCCGCCATCAGCGCCGCCATGAACTCGTGCCGGGCCAGCGGGTCCAGGGCGGAGAGCGGCTCGTCCAGGATCAGCAACCGCGGGCGTTTGGCGAGCGCCAGGGTGAGCGCCACCTGGGACCGCTGACCACCGGAGAGTTCGCCGACCTTCTTCCGCACCGGGATGCCCAGTTCCTTCAGCCGGTCGTGCGCGCGCTCGGCGTCCCAGCGCCGGTTCATCCCGCGCCCCATGCGCAGCATGTCGGCGACCGACACGTTGCGGTAGAGCGCCGCGTCCTGGGCGACGAAGGCGACCGTGTCCAGCGCGGCGGCCGATCCGGCAGGCGTGCCGCCCAGTACCCGGATCTCACCGGCGGTGGGGGTGGCCAGGCCCACGGCCAGGCTCAGCAGGGTGGTCTTGCCCGCGCCGTTCGGTCCGACCAGACCGACCACGTGCCCCGCCGGGATCGCCAGTGAGCAGTCCCGCAGGGCCCAGGTACGTCCGTAGCGCTTCCCGAGCCCGGTCGTCTCGATCGCGGCGCTCACGCGCTGACCTCCGCGCGCCCGCCGTCCTCGTCGTCGGTCCGCCCGTCGTGGCCCTGGCGCAGTTCGTGGAGCGCGGCGGTGAACAGCGCGGCCATGCCCTCCTCGTCCACCCCGGCTTCGCTCGCCGTGCGCATCCAGGCCAGCATGCTCTTGCGCAACGCCGCCTGCTCGCGCAGCCCGACCACATCCGGCGCCACTGAGACGAACGTGCCCAGTCCTCGCCGCCCGGCCACCAGGCCGCGGTGCTCCAGCTCCCGGTAGGCCTTCAGCACGGTGTTCGGATTGATCGCCAGCCCGGCGACGACGTCCTTCACCCGAGGCAGCTGGTCGCCCTCGCGCAGGTATCCCAGTCGCAGTGCCTGCTCCACCTGCTGGACCAGCTGGAGATAGGTCGGGACCCCCGACCCGGGATCGAGCCGGAACTCGATCGGCGACGGAGAAGCTTTATCTATATCCATAGTTATTGAGTTAAAGGGTTATGGGTCATCGCTGTCAAGCCGGCCGCCGCTGCGCCAGAACACACGAAAGCCCGGAGGCGTCCTCGCCTCCGGGCTTCCCCGCGGGTCTCACATGCGCCAGATCTTGATCTCGCGCCGGAGCGCGGGCAGTTCGTGGATGACCATGCCGACGACGCCGGCGACGACGGCTCCGATCAGCAGTTTCTTGACCATCGATCCCCCAGGAGTCCAGGCACCTGCGGCGTCAGCCGGGCGGCAGGTTCGGCATGATCTTGAGTATCGCGTCGTGCTTCCTGGGCCTGATGCCCGTGGAGCGACGCGCGTCGGCGGTGCCGTCGTCGTGATGACCGATCTGCCGTTCGTGGCCGCGCCTCTCGTTGCCCTCGCGAATCCCCGTCACATGGGCCGGGGCGTCAGGCCTGGTATGCGGTTTACCGGTGCGTATCTGTCCCATGACACCTCCTCAGCTCCTCGAAGAACCCCTCGATCTCAGGCCATACCCGGTCACCGCCGAACATCCCCGTCCAGTGCCGGCGTACGACTGAGATCAGCCGGTAACAGTCCTCGATGGGGACCAGCCAGGCCTCGGAGCGCCCGCGTGCCGTGTTGACCAGCAGCGCCTCCACTTCGGCGCGTAGCTCCTCCAGAGCGGGGCAGTCCCGAGCGGCCGACTCCCAGGCGTTCCGGTCGATGGTCCACTGCGTCGCCCCTGCCGGGCTCGGGTAGTGGGCGACCACCTCGCCGTCGGCACGTTCGACGAAGAACGCGAGGCCGACCGGGACGCCGAGGCGGGCCGGTGACAGGCCGCCGACGGGGATCCGGCGTTCGGGCACGAGCCGGTAGTGGCCCTCGCCCGCCTCCTCCCGCTGGAACAGCACGGAACAGGCGTAGCAGGCGCACAGCGGCCGCCGGTCGCGTACGTCGAGCAGGTGCCGGTGGTCCTCGGCCAGCGGGGTACCGCAGAGGTCGCAGGGCCGCCGGCGGGGCCGGTCGGCGGCGGTACGGCGGATCAGGCGCGGCAGCGCGCCGGTGCTCATCCGGGGTCACCGCGCACGGGCGTCGCCGGTCGGCGCAGCAGCGACTCCACCGGGATGAGCGCGGGCGGCCCGGGTTCCCCGGACGCCGTCACGGCCTCGACGCGCAACTCGGGCGCCGCGCCGGCGACGGCGTCGCTGATCAGCCGCCCGATCGCCGCGGACGTGGAACCGCAGCCCGCGACGGACCACCGCAGCCGGGCGACGTCGTCCGTCACCTCGATCAGTTCGACGTCGCCGCCGTGGGAGCGGAGCCGGGGCCCGATGTCGTCGAGGGCGCGGAGCACCCGCTCGCGCGCCGGCTGCGGGTGGAGGCCGTGCAGGGCCAGCAGGTGGTGCACGAGTTCGTCCCGGACCAGCGCCGACACGAGCTCGGGCGCATCGTCGCCGGCCAGCGCCATGACCCGCGCGAGCGCGGTGCCGTACATCAGCGCGAGGCCCTCCACCGCCTGCGCGGCCAGCTCGGCGACCGGTCCGGTGGCCCGCTCCAGCCGGTCGAGCAGCGCTTCCAGCCGGCCGATGAGCGCTTCGACGTCCTCGTCCGGCAGGCCCCGGATCGGGCGGTCAGCCATGCGCCGCCCCGAAGGTCGGCGAGTGCAGCTTCTTCAGGACGTTGCCGCCGCCGAGGTACATGTGCACCCCGCACGGCAGGCAGGGGTCGAAGCTGCGCACCGCGCGCATGATGTCGACGCCGACGAAGTCCTCCGGCCCGTTCTCCTCGAAGATCGGCATGTCCTGTACGGCGTCCTCGTACGGCCCCGGCACGCCGTTGACGTCGCGGGGGCTGGCGTTCCACGGGGTCGGCGGATAGGGGTGGTAGTTGGCGATCTTCTTGTCCTTGATGACGAGGTGGTGGGACAGCACCCCGCGTACGGCCTCGTGGAACCCGCAGCCGATGCCCTCCTCCGGCACCGTGAAGTCCTCGAAGACCTTGGTGTCGCCGGCCCGTACGAGCCCCATCGCCCGTTCGAGGAAGAACAGCGACATGGCGGCCGAATAGGCGATGAAGTAGGCGCGCGCCCGGTCCCGCTCGAGGGCGTTGGACCACTGCGGGATCTTCCACTCCAGGGTCGTCTCGGGCAGCTTCTCGCTCTTGGGCAGGGTGATGCGGACGCTAGAGCCGGTCGCCTTCACGTACGGCGTGTCCACCAGCCCGGCCAGGGCGGTCACGTACAGGCGCGCGAACGGGCCGCCGCCGGTGTCGAGCGCGAGGAGTTCGCCGCTGCGCCGGTCCAGCCAGCGCGGGCTCATCACCCAGCTGTACTTGTCGTCGAAGTCGCGCTTCTGCGGCAGCGGGATCGTCGTCTGGTTCCAGGGATGGCGGATGTCGACCGGGTTGCCCAGCGGGTCGTGGGTGACGAACGGCTCCTCGTTCACCCAGTCCTCGTAGTAGGAGCTGCCGAGCAGGATCCGGATGCCGAGGTTGATGTCGACGAGGTCGGTGGTGACCAGCTCGCCGTCCACGACGACTCCCGGGGTGACGTGCATCGCGCGTCCCCAGTCGGTCATGTGCTCGTACCGGTAGTCGACGACGTCGGGATTCTGCCAGGCGCCCCAGCAGCCGAGCAGGACGCGGCGGCGGCCGACCTCCTCATAGCCGGGCAGCGCCTCGTAGAAGAAGTCGAAGACGTCGTCGTTCATCGCGACGGCCTGTTTGACGAAGTCGAGGATCGACACCAGCCGGGTCAGGTAGTCGGTGAACGTGGTCGGCTCCGGCATGGTCCCCACTCCGCCCGGATAGACGGTCGAGGGGTGGACGTGCCGGCCCTCCATCTTGCAGAACATCTCCCGGGTCGTCCGGCTGACCTGCAGTGCCTGCTTGTAGACCGCGCCTTCGTACGGGTTGTAGGCCTCCATGATGTCGGCGATGGTGCGGTACCCGTGGATCTCGGCGTTGGGCGCCTCGGTCTGCTTCGCGCGCTTCAGCACGCTCGGGTTGGTCTTCTTGACCATCGCCTCGCAGAAGTCGATGAAGACGAGGTTGTCCTGGAACAGCGTGTGGTCGAACATGTACTCCGCCGCCTCGCCCAGGTTGAGGATGTGCTCACCGAGCGGCGGGGTCTTGATGCCGTAGGCCATGTTCTGCGCGTAGACCGAGCAGGTCGTGTGGTTGTCGCCGCAGATGCCGCAGATCCGGCTGGTGATGAAGCCGGCGTCGCGGGGGTCCTTGCCCTTCATGAACACCGAGTAGCCGCGGAACAGCGACGACGTGGCATGGCACTGGGCGACACGCCGGTTCTTGAAATCGATCTTCGTGTAGATGCCGAGGTTGCCGATGATGCGGGTGATCGGGTCCCAGGTCATCTCGACCAGCTGTTCGCCGTCCGCCGGCCGTTCGGTCATGGCCATCTGAAAAGCCCTCCTCGTTGTCCGGCCGGTCCGTCACGGACGCCAGCGCGGGTCATAACCGCTCGTCAGCTCGGGTTCGTTGTGGTGCCACTTCGGTTCGGTGTTCAGGGCCTGGTTGGTGAAGCCGCGCAACTTGCGGATGAACGCGCCGTACGGTTTGGCCATCAGGGAGGAGAGCGAGCCGCCCGGCGGTTCGTCCATGAAGGGCATGAACTTGTCCGGGAAACCGGGCATCGTGCAGCCGATGCAGATACCGCCCACGTTCGGGCAGCCGCCGATCCCGCCCATCCAGCCGCGTTTGGGCACGTCGCAGTTGACCACCGGGCCCCAGCAGCCGATCTTCACCTGGCACTTGGGCGAGTTGTAGTCGTGCGCGAAGTCGGCCTGCTCGTAGTAGCCGGCCCGGTCGCAGCCCTCGTGCACGGTCTTGCCGAACAGCCACTGCGGGCGCAGCATGTGGTCCAGCGGAGGCGGCGGCGCGTCACCGGCGGCGTGCTGCAGCACCCAGGTGAGGGTCTCCATGAAGTTGTCGGGCTGGATCGGGCAGCCCGGGACGTTGACGATCGGGAGTCCGCCGGTGGACTTGAAGTCCCAGCCGAGGTAGTCGGCGAGTCCCATGCACCCGGTCGGGTTGCCGGCCATCGCGTGGATGCCGCCGTACGTCGCGCAGGTGCCCGCGGCGACGACCGCCCAGGCCTTGGGCGCCAGGTGGTCGATCCACCAGTTGAGGGTCAGCGGTTCGCCGGTCTCCGGGTCGTTGCCGAAGGAGGTCCAGTAGCCGCCCCCGGTGATGATGTTCTGGTTGGGGACCGACCCTTCGATGACGAGGATGAAGGGCTCGAGCTCGCCTGCGGCCGCGGCGCGGAAGGGTGCGAGGAACGACTCGCCGCCCTGCGTCGGGGACAGCACCTTGTTGTGCAGGCTGACCTGGGGCAGGCCGGGGATGAGACCGAGGACGACGTCCTCGATGGGCGGCTGCCGGGCGGCGGTCATCGCGACGCTGTCGCCGTCGCAGCTCATCCCCTCCGAGATCCACAGGATGGTGATGTGGTCGAAGCCCTCGCGCTCCCGCGTGCTCGTCGGCTCGCGGGCGACGTCTTCGGTTCCGGCGTCGATGCTCATGTGCGGGGCCTCCCTCGTAGCCGGTCACGGATGCGGTCGTAGAACGCGGCGAACGGTGCCGCCAGGGCGAGCGCCGGAGCGCGGTCGGGGGCGCCGGGACGTGGGCGGGTGGGCGCCGTGGACTCGGCCTGCCGCAGCCGCCGGCCGAGCTCGTCGAGCAGTTCGATCGCGCGCATCAGGACTCCCCGTACGGGCCGAGTGAACGGATGGCCCCGTGCAGGCGGGAGAGGATCTCCGGCGGCATCGTGTCGACCCGGTCGACGATCGCCGCGCCTCGCGGGTCGGTGGCGCGCGCCTCCCGCTTCTCCTCGTCGGTCAGTGTCAGCGTGCGCAGCGACAGGATCTCGTCGATCTCCGTGGCGTCGTGCAGGTCACCGGCGCTCTCCGGCGCGATCCGCGGGTGGTCGTACAGCAGGATCGGCGAGGACAGCACGAGGTCGCGCGTGCCGGGCTCGCCCGCCAGCACGGGGAACGTGTGGACGTTCGCGCAGGCGCGTGCCTCGGCCTCCGCCCAGCCGGGCGGTTCGAGCAGCGAGACGAATGACGACTCCTCGGCCGCGAGCAGCGAGTGCGTCGCGATCAGCGAGCGGCGCAGGGCCTCCTGCCGTGGCGCGTCCGGAGGCGTCGTGGCATCGGCGTTCTCGACGCGTACTCGCAGCCGGAACAGCGGAGCCGGCGTCTCGCACCGGGTCGCCGAGACGACCACCGAGACCCGTACGGGCCACCGGCGCGACCGCGCGCGGCCCACCGGGCGGCCGTCGTCGTCGCCGAGGGTCTCGACGTCCTCGCCTCCGGGGGCGCACAGGTCGATCCGCTGCTCGCGGTCCAGGACGTCGGCGAGACGGACGCGCAGGCCGAAGTCCCGCGGCAGAGCCTCGTCGAAGCCCACCGCGAGCCGTGAGCCGACGTCCAGGCCGTCGGCGGGGCGGTGGCCGCCGTCGGGCAGGCGCTCCTCGACCGACCGGACGACCAGCTGGAGAAAGCGCAGCCGACATCGCACGACGGCCTCGCCCGGCTCGGGGGCCGCCAGCAGGCACTCGGTGCGCTGCCACCAGCCTTCGGCCGAGCCGGCGACACCGGCGTCGGCCGTGTCCCGCGCCTCCGCCCACGCCCGTGGGGTGAGCACGCCGAACTGCCAGCGAAACCGGTTCTTGACCGACGAACGCCGGTACGGGTACAGCAGGTAGCCCTCGTACAGGATGGCGTCGGCCACCGCGAGCGCGCGGTCGAAGACCGCGGCGTCGACCGGGCTCGCCTCCATCGTCCTCGTCCTCCCCACGACCGTCCCGCCTGGCTACTCCGGTCTAGCAAGCCGCGGCGGCGCGCCGTAAGTGACGGACGCCTAGGTGACGGACGCACTTAGCGGAGAGTCTTCGCAGGTGACGGCGGGTGTGACGGGGTATGAGTCAGGAACTGTGTCGCTCCCGAGTGACGTCCCGAGGCCGGAGGTGGACCGTGCCAGACGCAGCATCGACCGTCCGTGCCGGCGTGCGCGGGTTGATCGCCGCCATGGCCATGTCCGGCATGCGGGACTTCACCGCCAACATCGGCCTGCTGGAGAAGAGCCCGCCCGAGGTCATCGTCGAGCGGCACGCCCCGAGGAAGGTCAAACGGCTCGCCGCCGAGCACCGCTCGGCCATCATCGAGCTGGCGCACTGGGGCTACGGCGCGGCCGGTGGGGCGGCGTTCGGCCTGCTCCCGCGCCGGTGGCGGGCCGATCCGCGCATCGGCCCCCTGTACGGCCTGGTCGTCTGGCTGGCCTTCGAACTCGGGATCGGCCCGCTCCTGGGCGTGCAGTACCGGGAGCAGAGGCGCCTGGTCCACCGCGCCATGCTGGCCGTCGACCACATGATGTACGGCACCGTGGTCGCCGGGCGGCTCGCGCCGGCACCGGAGGTGCGGCCGTGAGCGTCGGCGAGCCCGCCGACGCCTTCGCCACGCGGGCGGGCGCCGAGCCGCGCAACTACCTGCAGGGCTGCGTGCTGCTGCTCCTGCGGGAGCGGCCCGCGCACGGCTACGAGCTGCTCGAACGGCTGAAGGCGTTCGGCCTCGCGGACGGCGACTCGGGCAACCTCTACCGCCGGCTCCGTGCCCTCGAAGAACAGGGCATGGTCCGCTCGGAGTGGGAGACCTCGGAGGCGGGACCGAGGCGGCGCATGTACCACCTCACCGCGTCGGGAGACGCCCGGCTCCGCCGCTGGGCCGACTCCCTCGCCGAGACCCGCCGCCTGCTGGACTACTACCTGGGCCGCCACGCGCTGATCGCGGACTCCCCGGCACGCGCGGCGGCCGCGTCCGGGCCGAGGACCTGACCACCGGCACATGGGCGCGCGCGAGCATCTGTGGGCGCTACCGCAGTTGGTCGCGGCGGCGGGTGAGGTAGGCGGTCTCGGCGGTGTTGCCGGCGAGTTCGATGGCCTTGTCGTAGGCCGTGCGTGCTTCGGGCCCGCGGTGTAGTCGGCGTAGTAGTTCGGCGCGGGTGGCGTGGTAGGCGTGATAGCCGGTCAGCGCCTCGGCGAGGCGGTCGACGGTGGCCAGTGCCACGTCCGGGCCGTCGATCTCGGCGACCGCGATGGCCCGGTTGAGGGCGATGATCGGCGAGGGGTCGAGGCGGACGAGCTGGTCGTAGAGGGCGAGGACCTGTGACCAGTCGGTGTCGCGGATGTCGCGCGCGGAGGTGTGCACGGCGTTGATCGCGGCGAGGATCTGGTAGCGGCCCGGAGCCACGCCGGCGGCGAGGCGCTCGCGCACCAGCCGATGCCCCTCGGCGATCAGCGTCGCGTCCCAGGCTCCACGGTCCTGCTCGGTCAGGGGGACCAGCTCGCCGCCGGCCGAGACGCGGGCGGGGCGGCGGGCCTCGATGAGGAGCATCAGCGCCAGCAGCCCGGCCACCTCGCCGTCGCCCGGCATCAGGGTACGGATCAGGCGGGTGAGCCGGATCGCCTCGGTGGTCAGGTCGTGCCGGAGGGGATCGGTGCCGGGGCCGGTGGCCAGGTAGCCCTCGTTGAACACCAGGAACAGGACGGCGAGCACGCCGGACACGCGTGCCGGCAGATCCTCGGCGGACGGCATCCGGTACGGGATACGGGCCGCTTTGATCTTGGCTTTCGCGCGGGTGATCCGCCGTTCCATGGCGGTCTCGGCCACCAGGTAGGCGCGGGCGATCTCGGGCACGGTCAGGCCGCCGACCATGCGCAGCGTCAGCGCCACGCGGGTCTGCATCGCCAGCGCCGGATGACAGCAGATGAAGATCAGCCGGAGCCGGTCGTCGTCGATCGCGCCGACGGGCTCGGGTGGGGCGTCGTCGTACACCATCTGAGCCTCCTTGTGCTTGTCGTCGCGTTTGTTCTCGCGGCGGATCCGGTCGATGGCCTTGCGGCTCGCGGTGGTGGTCAGCCAGCCGCCGGGGTTGGGCGGCAGGCCGTCGACCGGCCACCGCTCGACGGCGGTCGCGAACGCCTCGGCCGCCGCCTCCTCGGCGATGCCGAGGTCACCGAAACGCCTGGTCAGGGCGGCGACCACCCGGGCCCATTCCTCGTGGTGGGCCCGGGTGATCGCCTCGCGGACGTCGACGTCGTTCACAGGAACGGCCGCACCTCGATCTTCCGATCGCAGACCTTGGACGCCTCGGCGGCCAGCGTGAGCGCCACATCCAGATCAGGGGCCTCCCACACCCAGACGCCGGCGAGGTACTCCTTCGACTCCACGAAAGGCCCGTCGCTGAACACCGCCTGCTCGCCCCGGTTGTCGATGACCGTGGCCGCGTCGGTGTCCGCGAGTCCGCCCGCGAAGACCCAGTAGCCCTCGGCGATCAGTCGTTCGTTGAACGCGCTGATGGCAGGCTGCCTGTCCGTGCTGCCGGGATTGCTCTTGTCATCGATCACGGAAACCAGATACTGCATCTGAACATCATCTCCTGCGGCGCCGCCCCTCGTGGGCGGCCTCACCCCTGCTACGAACACCACCGCCCGGACCCGACACCGCCTCCCGGATTTCTTCGCAGAACTTTCCGGGACGCCGGTCGTCGGCGATCGTTCCGCGGGGACCGCGCTCCCGCCGCCTGAAGCCGATCAGCCGGGAAGATCGGTGATGGGCTCCAGCGGCCGGTTGGCCGGGCCGTTCAGCAGGGTGCCGTCCGCGGCGAACCGGGAGCCGTGGCAGGGGCACTCCCACGTGCTCTCCGTGTCGTTGAACGCCACGACGCAGCCGCGGTGCGGGCAGGTGGCCGACACGGCGGTCAGGTTCCCGTGCTCGTCGCGGTGGACCGCGCAGGGGCGGCCGTCGACGGTCACGACCCGGCCCGAGCCCTTGGGCACGTCCTCCACCGAGCCGGACCAGGCGGAGATCCGGTCGCCGACGTAGTGCCCGGCGATGGCGGCGACGTTCTCAACGGTCGCGGTCGCCTCGTGTGCCGGATGGACGCGGCTCGGGTCGTACAGGTCGGCCCAGGGCGGGGTGCGGTCGGTCAGCAGGTCGGCGATGAGCCGTCCGGTCATCACGCCGTGGCTCATGCCCGAGCGTGCGTAGCCGGTCGCGACGAAGACGTGCTCCGTGCCGGGGGCGCGGCCGACCCAGGGGAGCGTGTCGGTGGTCTGGGTGTCCTGGGCGGACCAGCGGTGGGTGATGTCGGTGGCGCCGAAGTGTTTCCGTGCCCAGTCGATGAGCCGCTCGTAGCGTTCGGCGACGTGGCCGGCGCCGGGTGCGAAACCCTCGCCGGTGATGAGCAGCAGCCGCCGTCCGTCCGGCAGCGGGGCGGTGCGGACGGAGCGGGTGCTGAGCTCACGCGTGATGTACATCCCGCCCGGGTCCCGGTCGGCGGGGATCGGTCCGGCCACCACCAGCTCGCGGATGGCGCTGAGCCGGGTCGACAGCCGGAGCTGTTCGAACACCGGCGCCAGCGTGGCCACCACCACCTCACGGGCCCGTACGACGGCGCCGTGCTCGGTGCGCAGGAGGCACGGCTCGCCCTCCTTTAGGTCGGTGACGCGGGTGTTCTCGTGCACCCGCCCGCCGTTCGCGACGATCGCCTCGGCGAGGCCGACGAGGTACCGCCGGGGATGGAACTGGATCTGGTCCTCCACCCGCAGCGCCCCGGCCACCGGGAACGGCAGATCCGTCTCGGTGACGAACGCGGCCTCCAGCCCGGCGTTCTTCACGGCGTCCGCCTCGGCTCGGAGCCCGTCGGCCTCGTCCTCGTCCTCGGTGAAGATGTGAGAGGGGCGGCGTTCGATCTCGCAGTCGATGCCGAGCGCGGACGCGGTCGCCTCGACGTGGTCGACCGCCTCCTGCTGCGACCGCGCGTACAGCCGCGCGGCCTCGGCGCCGAGGCGCTCCCGGAGCGGCCGGTAGATCCACGGATGGGCGGCCGACAACCGCCCGGTCGTGTGGCCGGTGACCGCCGCGGCGACGCGGCCGGCCTCGAACACCCGCACCGAACGGCCCGCGCGTGTCAGCTCGAAGGCGGTGCAGATTCCGGCGATGCCGCCCCCGACCACCGCGACATCGACGTCGACGTCCTCGGTCAGCGTCGGGTAGGAGGTGCCGGCACTCGATTCGATCCAGTACGAGGTGGCTGTTCCCGGGAGCGTCATGCACGGCTGTGTGCCCGGAAAAACACGTCCTATTCTCTGACGCGGAGGCGGACGGTGGCCGGCTGGTCGTCGTTCTCCAGCGTGCGCCGGGCCCGCGCGATCGCCTCGTAGATGCTCGACCGGGCGTCGGCCGGGTCGGTGTCCGGATCGACGGTCACGTTGAGGAGCAGGTGCGGACGGGCACGGTTGCCGGTCACTCCGGCGGTGGCCCGCCGCACGTACGGGCCGGCGTTCAGGTCGTCCTCGATCGCGTCGGTGACCGCGCGGGTGGACAGCGTGGTGGCGCCGTGCCGGGTGTCGGGCTCCAGCCGGATCGTCCGCGGGGCCGGCCTGCGGGCCTGCGCGCCCAGCCAGCGCAGCGCCAGGAGCGCGATGGCGACGGAGAAGGCCGCCAGCGCGATCCAGAACCACAGGTGAGCGTCGGCGAAGGCGCGCACGAAGCGGCCGGTGACCGGCACGTGGGCCGCTCCCAGATGACGCGGTACGAAGGCGGCGCCGCGGACGGCCGCCGTGAGGCCGCCGAGGAGCAGGATCAGTCCGATGACCGCCAGGCCGAAGCGGTTCGCGCGAGTGCTTCCCATGGGGTCAGTCCTCCCGATGCCGTACGGTCACGCGCACGTGCGGCCGGTGCAGCGGCGCCAGCGCGCTGAGGCGCTCGCCGACGGCGCCGTGCACCTGCTCGGTGAGCCCGGCGACGTCGTGGAGCGGGCTCACGGCGCGGACGCGGACGCTGTGCCGCCGTACTCTGACCCGTGCGCGGTCGACGCCGTCCACGCTCTGGGCGGCCCGCGCGACGTACCTTCGCAGGTCCGCCCGTGCGATGCCGAGCACCACGTTCGGGTCCTCCGAACGCAACGGGATCGCCCGCAGGCGTCCGGGTCGCAGCGCCAGCAGGAGCAGCAGCAGGCCGAGCGCCGCGAGGAGGCTCGCCACGGCGAGGACCAGCACGTCGTCCCAGCGCAGGCTCCGGCCGAGCCGGGCCAGGTCCACGACGGGCAACAGCACGCCCGGCGAGCGGCCGACGAGAGTGCCGATCACCTCGGCCGCGAGGATGATCGCGGCGGCGGCCAGCAGGGCGGCGGTGACCACCGACGGGAGCACGCGCCGGGGGCCGAAAGACCGGCGTACGGCGCGACGCGCGGCCCGGCGGGACGGCGGGCGCAGGTCGCCGGTCCGGGCCGCGTCCATCCCGGTCACCGCACTCGCCTCCCGGACCGCTCGGCGGGCAGGAGCCGGGCCACGTCGATGTCGACCTCGCGTACGTCCAGCCCGGTCAGTTCGCCGACGCGTGTCCGCACCAGCTCCCGCAGGCGCCGCGTCACCTCCCGTACGGGCGCCGGGTAGGCGACCGAGATCCGCATCCGGAGGATGGCCAGGTCACCGTCGACCTTCGCCGTCACCCAGGGCGTGCTCTCAAGGGAGTCGCGGCCCAGCGGCACGCCCAGCACGCGCCGGGCCGCGCCGCCCGCGTCCTCGTCCTCGGCCAGCGCACGACCGGCGATCTTCGCCAGAACCCGGTCGGCGATCTCCGTACGGCCCCGGTGCTCCAGCGCGATCGTCCCCCGGGGTTCGACCTCGGTGCTCACGACCGCCTCCGGCCGCCCAGGATCTCGGTCAGGTCGAGTTCGCCGATCAGCACCCGGCCCACCAGGAATCCCACGATCCCGAGCACCAGCACGATCACGAACGCGGCGAAGCCGCCGAAGGCGCCGGCGAACCCGAGTGCGGTCCCGAAGCCCAGGCCCACGGCCGGCCACCATCGCATCTCACTCATCTCAGTCACCTCTTCTCACACCACGCGCGGGCCTCGACGCCGCCGGCGCAGCCAGCGCGCGACGTGCCACAGCCCGTGCCGCGAGCGGAACACGCACACCGCGAGCGTCACCTCGGCGGTACCGCCCGCGTGCCGGCGCACCAGCCCAGCGGCGAACTCCGCCGGGTCACCGCCCACGTCGGGATGGTGGGTGCGCACCCACGCCGCGAACGCCGCGCGGTCCCCGCTCACGAAGCCTCCAGCACCTCGATGTCCTCGACCGCCACGTCGACCGGCAGGTCCGGCACGACCTCCCGGGCCGCGGCCCGTACCTGCTCCGCGACCTCGGCGATCGGCGGCCCGTAGGCGGCCACCACCGCGATCCGCACCCGGTCCTCGCGCACGGCCACTCCCGGCACGGTCCGGCCGGGCAGATAGGTCGCGGCCGGACCGGCGGAGAGACGGGCCACCGAAGGGCAGTCCGCCACCGCGGTGGCGATCCGCTCGGCCAGGCGTCCCGCCTGGGAGAGGTTCATCGCACCCGCGGCGCGGCGGGTTCGCCGCTCTCCCTGCTCTCCTCACCGGGCAGGTGGATGTCGCCGACGTTGACGTTGACCTCGGTGACGTCCAGGCCGCACATCTTCTCCACGGCCTCGATGACGTTGCGGCGGATGCCGTCCCCCAGGTCGGGAATGGACACGCCGTACTCGACGATGACGTCCACGTCGATGGCCGCCTGCCGCTCGCCGACCTCGACCGCCACCCCCTGGGCGACGTTCGGGCGGCCGACGCCGGGAATGCGCTCGCGGACCGCGCCGAACGCGCGGGCCATGCCGGCGCCCATGGCGTAAACGCCCTGCACCTCCGAGGCCGCCATGCCGGCGATCTTGGCGACGACCGTGTCCGCGATGGCGGTCCGGCCGTGCTCGCCGACCAGTTCACCGCCCTTGCGGGCGCTCACCGCGCCGGTCGTCTGCTGACTGGTCTTCTGATCCGTTCGCTCACTCGTCGGAGCGCTCATAGGATCACCCCCGAATACCGTCTGTTATCGAGGCTAGCCGACGTCTCGTGACCGGGGTCGGCTCGGGGTCGTGCGGTGATTCGGCAGGCCAGAGCAGGTTTTCCCGCTTCGAAGGCGGGAAGCGGCTGGGCTATGGACCACTCGCAGGCACCCGTACTCGACGCGCTGGCGGCCTACCACCGGCGGGGCTATCTGCCGTTCACCCCACCCGGCCACAAGCAGGGGCGCGGCACCGATCCGCGGGTGCGCGCGGTGGTCGGGGACGACGTCTTCCGGTCCGACGTTCTGGCGACCGCCGGCCTGGACGACCGGATGTCCTCGGGCGGGGTGCTGGAGCGGGCCCAGGAGCTGATGGCGGACGCCGTCGGGGCGGACCACGCGTTCTTCTCGACGTGCGGTAGTTCGCTGTCGGTCAAGAGCGCGATGCTGTCGGTCGCCGGCCCGCACGAGAAGCTGCTGGTGGGCCGGGACGCGCACAAGGCGGTGGTGGCCGGGCTGATTTTGGCCGGCATCCGCCCGATCTGGGTGGAGCCGCAGTGGGATCCGGAGCTGCGGCTGGCGCATCCGCCGAACGCGGAGGCGTTCGAGCGGCGTCTCGCCGAGCACCCCGACGCCCGGGGCGCGCTGGTGACCAGCCCGACCCCGTACGGAACCAGCGGCGACCTCGCCGCGATCACCCGCGTCTGCCATGACCGCGACGTGCCGTTGATCGTGGACGAGGCGTGGGGCGCGCACCTGCCGTTCCACCCGGAACTGCCGGTCTGGGCGATGGACGCCGGGGCCGACGTGTGCGTGACGAGCGTGCACAAGATGGGCAGTGGGCTGGAGCAGAGCTCGGTGTTCCACCTTCAGGGCGACCGGGTCGACCCGGACGTGCTGAGCGCGCGGGAGGACCTGCTGGGCACGACCAGCCCGTCCGTGCTCGTGTACGCGGCGCTGGACGGCTGGCGGCGCCAGATGGTCGAACAGGGCCGCGACCTGCTGCAGGCCGCACTCGACCTGGCCCGGTCCGTGCGCGCAGAGATCGACGGCCTCGAGGGCATGCGCGTGCACGGGGAGGCCGACTTCGTCGGTCCGGAGCGCGCCGCCGAGATGGACCCGCTCCAGATCATCGTCGACATCGAGGCGCTGGGCGTGACCGGTTACAGCGCGGCCGACTGGCTCCGCGAGCATCACCGGATCAACCTGCACGTCTCCGACCAACGGCGGATCAGCGCACAGCTCAGCTACGCCGACGACGAGGAGTCCACCCGGTCGCTCCTGGAGGCGTTCCGGCACCTGAGCCGGGAGGCCGAGCGGGGGAACGAGGCGCTGGACCCCGCCGGTGAGGTGCAGGTGCCCACCCCGGACGACCTGCGGCTGGAGCTCGTCCACCTGCCGCGCGACGCCTTCTTCGGCCGTACCGAGCAGGTGCCGGTCGAACAGGCGGCCGGCCGGGTGGTGGCCGAGATGCTCACGCCGTACCCGCCGGGGATCCCGGCCGCGCTGCCCGGCGAGCGCCTCAACACCGCCGTCCTCGACTACCTGCGGACCGGGGTGAAGGCGGGCATGGTGATCCCCGACGCCGCCGACTCGAAGCTGGAGAGCGTACGGGTCTACCGAGAGCCGTGAACACCGAATGTGTGGAAGCGATGGTGCGGGGTAGCCGAAGGTGAATGAGCAGCATTCGCCGAGGTCCGGCGCATGCCGGGTCCAACAGCGCGGCCCCTCGCACCGATGGGAAGGGCGCGCGCATGCACACCAGGAACCCCTTCGCGCCGGCTCGCCGGGTCCATGGCCGCGAGGCCCGGGCGGAGGCCGACTCCGCCGCTCCCGCTCCGAGTCCCGACGACGCCCAGACCGCCGCCGCTCCGCCCGAACGGCGTACGGCCACCCCGAAGCGGCCGCGCACCCCGGCCGACCCCACCGGCACCGACCGGGGCGGCATGTGGCCGGACCTGTGGGCCGCTCACCGCTGCTGAGTCAGGTCGTCGGGATAACCAGTTCGGCGTTCACGCCGTCGGCGAGCAGGAAGTACCCGAGGAAGGTCACGCCGTCCTCTCGCGCGTCGAAGCGCGCGACGCGCACGCCCTCGGGCTCGTAGAACACGTCGCCGGGCCGCAACACGGTCTCGGCCTCGCCCTCGATCTGGTAGACCGCCGAGCCCGTCTCGATACTGCCGAAGACCGGCCCGTTGTGGACGTGCAGCCCCGCGGCGTACCCGGGCGCGATGGTGATCCGTCGGATCTCGACGCGCTGGACGGCCAGCGGCTCCGGCAGCTTCTGGTCCATCACGATCTCGCGACTGAGCGGCGGCGCCGGATCGGTCCGTACGGTGTCGCCACCGTATTCGGCGTTCGTCACGGCCTCCGCGACCTCCGTCGCCCTCCCGTCCTCCGGCAGCTCCTCAACGGCCAGATGAGTCATCGCGGCGTTGGGCGTCGCGCCGTGCCAATGCCACTCGCCGGCCTCGATCCGTACGGTGTCGCCCGCGCGGATGGTCTCGACCTTTCCACCGCGACGTTGCACGAGCCCCGTGCCCTCCGTGACCACGAGCACCTGCCCCACCGGGTGGCGGTGCCAGTGCGTGCGGGCGCCGGGCGCGAAGCGGACGCCGTCGACCTGCGTACGGGACGGGCCTTCGGGGGCGGCGAGTTCTTCGACCCGGGCGTCGCCGGTGACCCATTCGGACGAGGCGGACACAGCGGTGCGTGAGGCGCGGGATATTCGCATGCTTTCGGGCTTCCTTCGCGAGTGCTTCCAATGAGGCGTTCCCTCGTGCCGCGAGTGTACATACTAGTAGGTACAGAAGGCGTGTCGGGGAGGTGGGCGGCGGGGAACGTATGCCCCGAGAGGACGGCGGCGCGCGGAGGGAGCGAGCATGTCCTGGCTGGCGGGGGACTGGACGCACCTGGGTGCGGTCGCGGGTAAGGCCGCGCTGATCTACGTGACGGCGCTGGCGGCGTTGCGTCTTGGAGAGAGACGCACGCTGGCCCAGTGGACGATCATCGACACCGTGGCCGCGGTGGCGGTCGGGGCGATCGTGGGCCGCACGGCGATCGCGTCGAACCAGTCGTTCGTCACCGGGGCCGTGGCGCTGGTCACCCTCATAGCGATGCACCGCGTCGTCAGCGCTCTGCGGGCGCAGCCGCTGTTCCGCCGCCTCACCGATCACCGGATCCGCGTCCTCGTCGCGGACGGGAAGGTGCGCCGCCACCAGCTGATGATCTGCGGGCTGACCGAGAGCGACCTGCTGGCCCAGCTCCGGCAGCGGGGCGTGTGCGAGCTGTCCGGCGTGCGCTTCGTTCTCTATGAGGCCAAGGGAGGCCTGACGGTGGTCACCGGCACCGACCCGGTCGCAGGCGTGCCCGAACTGGTCCGGGCGGGATTGCGGGAGGCGGTGGACGTGCCGGCCGGCGAGGCCTGAGGGCCGTCGTCGGCAAGCCGGTCGGCGCCGTCGGCGAGCAGCCCGTTCTCCATGGTGCGGGTAGTGACTGAGAGTGCTCGCGGTCCTGTTCGCGTTGCTCGCCGCGGCGAGCAACGCTCTGGCGTCGGTGCTGCAGCGTCGCGCCGCGCGTTCGGCCCCGAAGGAGTTCGCCTTCCGCCCGGCGCTGCTGTGGAGCCTGTTCCGCCGCCCGGTGTGGCTCGGCGGGATCGGGGCGCTCATCGCCGGTTTCCTGCTCCAGGCGCTGGCCCTGTCCAGGGGCGGACTGGCCCTGGTCCAGCCGCTCCTGGTCGCGGAGCTGCCCTTCACCATGATCCTTCTCGCCCGGATGTCCCGGCTCCGCCTCGACCGGCGCACCTGGGTGGCGGTCGCCGCGATGACGGCCGGCCTGGCCGGGTTCCTGAGCGCGGCGTCGCCCACGAAGGGCCGCCACACGCCGGACACGGTGGACTGGGTGATCGCCACGGTGATCACTCTCGCGGTGATCGTCGGGCTGGTCTTGGTGGCGCGGTGGCTGAACGGAGCGCCGCGTGCGGCCGTGCTCGGAGTCGCCGCCGGCGTCGGATTCGCGTTCACCGCCACGTTCATGAAGGCGACGACGAACCTGGTCGACCAGGGCATGATCACCGTGGTGACGTCGTGGCAGCCGTACGCGATGGCGGCCGCCGGCCTCGGGAGCGTCTACCTGCTGCAGAACGCCCTGCAGAGCGGCACCCTGGTCGCCGCACAGCCGGCGCTGACGATCTCCGACCCGGTATCGGCCGTCGTGTACGGCACCACGATGTTCGGCGAGGGCGTCCGGACGGGGCCGTGGATGATCGCCGAGGTGGCGGGCTTCATGCTGATCTTCTACGGGAGCATCCGCCTCAGCCGCTCCGCTCCCATCCGCGCGCAGGGCGAGAACGAGAACGCCTGACCGCGCCGGTCCGCCGCCAGGCTGTTGAGCCTCCGTGTTTGACCAGGTTGTTCCAGGGGAGGGCGGTCTAGAGGAAAGGGGGACCCCTGGTGCGCGGATGGCTGGAGTCCTGGCCGGTGTACCGCCAGTTCCGTGGTGAGGATCGGTCCGGCCGGGGTGAGTCCGCCATGAGCCGTCGTACGGCCGAGCTCAGGCCGCGGGTCGGCACCGCCGACCGGGTGGTCAAGTCGGTCTGCCCGTACTGCGCCGTCGGCTGCGGGCAGGACGTCTTCGTCAAGGACGAGAAGGTCGTCCAGATCGAAGGGGATCCCGACTCGCCGGTCTCCCGTGGTCGCCTGTGCCCGAAGGGGTCGGCGAGTCTTCAGCTGACGACCGGGTCGGCGCGCCGGTACGACGTGCTGTACCGCAGGCCGTACGGCACGGAGTGGGAACGCCTGAGCCTCGACGAGGCGATGGACATGATCGCCGACCGGGTGATCGAGGCGCGTGAGCGGGGCTGGCAGTGGGAGGAGGACGGGGCCCGGGTCCGGCGGACCATGGGGTTCGCGAGCCTGGGCGGGGCGACGCTGGACAATGAGGAGAACTACCTCATCAAGAAGCTGTTCACCGCCCTGGGCGCGATCCAGATCGAGAACCAGGCCCGTATTTGACACTCCTCCACCGTCCCCGGTCTGGGGGCCAGTTTCGGGCGCGGCGGCGCCACGACGTTCCAGCAGGACCTGGCGAACGCCGACTGCATCGTCATCCAGGGTTCGAACATGGCCGAGTGCCACCCGGTGGGGTTCCAGTGGGTGATGGAGGCCAAGGCGCGCGGTGCGACGGTGGTCCACGTCGATCCGCGGTTCACCCGGACGAGCGCGCTGGCGGACCTGCACGTTCCGCTGCGGGCGGGATCGGACATCGCGTTTCTCGGCGGGCTGGTCAACTACGTGCTGACGCACGAGAAGGACTTCCGGGAGTACGTGCTGGCCTATACCAACGCCGCGACCATCGTCGGTGAGGAGTTCCGCGACACCGAGGACCTCGACGGCGTCTTCTCCGGCCTGGACCGGGAGAACCGCAGCTACGACCCGATGACCTGGCAGTACGAGGGAGCCGTGGTGCAGGCCGCCTCCGGGGAACGGGACCAGGAGTACGAGGAGCGCACCGAGGCGGAGTCCACGATCCGGGAGGCCGCCCGGGGCGAGGCGCACGGGGCCGGCGGGGCCGGGGTGTCCGGGGAGATCCACACCGATGAGACGCTGACCCATCCGCGGTGTGTCTTCCAGATCCTCAAGCGGCACTACGCCCGCTACACGCCGGAGATGGTCGAGCAGGTGTGCGGGGTGCCGCAGGAGACGTTCCGGCGGGTGTGCGAGCTGGTCACCGAGAACTCGGGGCGGGAGCGCACGACGGCGTTCGCGTACGCGGTCGGCTGGACCCAGCACACGGTGGGAGCGCAGTACATCCGGACCGCCTCGATCCTGCAGTCGCTGCTCGGCAACATCGGCCGGCCGGGCGGCGGCATCCTCGCACTGCGCGGGCACGCGTCGATCCAGGGTTCCACCGACATCCCGACGCTGTTCAACCTGCTGCCCGGCTACATCCCGATGCCGCACGCGCACCAGAACGAGACGCTGGACGAATTCGTGCAGGCCGAGGGCGCGGAGAAGGGCTACTGGGGGAACCTGCGGTCCTACCTCGTCAGCCTGATGAAGGCCTGGTGGGGACCGGCGGCGACCGAGGACAACGACTACGCGTTCGGCTATCTGCCCCGCCTGACCGGCAGCCACAGCACGTACGAGACCGTCATGGCGCAGCTGGAGGGCACGTGCCACGGCTACTTCCTGATGGGGGAGAACCCGGCGGTGGGCTCGGCGAACGCGAAGATGCAGCGGCTGGGCATGGCGGCGCTGGACTGGCTGGTGGTGCGCGACTTCTCCCTGATCGAGAGCGCGACCTGGTGGAAGGACGGCCCGGAGATCGAGACCGGGGAGCTGCGGACCGAGGACATCGGCACCGAGGTGTTCTTCCTGCCCGCCGCCGCGCACACCGAGAAGTCGGGCAGCTTCACCAACACCCAGCGGCTGCTCCAGTGGCACCGGCAGGCGGTCGAGCCCCAGGGCGACGCCCGCAGCGACCTGTGGTTCACCTATCACCTCGGGCGCCGGATCCGCGCGAAACTGGCCGGTTCCGCCGACGAGATGAACCGTCCCCTCCTCGACCTCACCTGGGACTATCCCGTCCATGGCGCGATCGCCGAGCCGGACGCGGAGGCGGTGCTGGCCGAGATCAACGGCTCCGGGCCCGACGGCCGGCCGTTGAGCGCCTACACCGAGCTGACGGACGACGGCTCGACGAGCTGCGGGTGCTGGATCTACTGCGGGGTCTACGCCGACGGCGTGAACCAGGCCGACCGGCGCAAACCGCGTACCGAGCAGGACTGGGTGGCCAAGGAATGGGCCTGGGCGTGGCCGGCCAACCGCCGCATCCTGTACAACCGCGCCTCCGCCGACCCTGACGGCCGCCCGTGGAGCGAACGCAAGGCCTACGTGTGGTGGGACGGGCAGAAGTGGACCGGCCACGACGTCCCGGACTTCGAGCCGGGCAAGGCACCGGACTACCGGCCGGAAGAAGGCGCGAAGGGCCCGGACGCGCTGAGCGGCACCGACGCGTTCATCATGCAGGCGGACGGCAAGGCGTGGCTGTACGCCCCGGCGGGGCTCGTCGACGGGCCACTGCCGGCGCACTACGAGCCGCACGAGTCGCCGTTCACCAACCCGCTCTACTCCCAGCAGAGCAATCCGGTGCGCCAGGTCATCCGGCATCCGGAGAACCGCTACCAGCCGCCGGGGTCGGAGGTGTTCCCGTACGTGACGACGACGTACCGGCTCACCGAGCATCACACGGCGGGCGGAATGTCGCGGTGGCTGCCGTACCTGGCGGAGCTGCAACCGGAGTTCTTCTGCGAGATCTCGCCGGAACTGGCGGCCGAGCGTGGGCTGGAACACCTGGGCTGGGCGACCATCGTGACCGCGCGGACCGCCATCGAGGCGCGGGTCCTGGTCACCGAGCGTCTGACCCCGCTACGAGTGGGCGGCCGCACGCTGCACCAGGTCGGCCTGCCCTACCACTGGGGCCCGAACGGCCTGTCCACCGGCGACGCGGCGAACGAGCTGGCGCCCGTCGTCCTCGACCCGAACACCCACATTCAGGAGGTCAAGGCGATGGCCTGCGACATCCGGCCGGGCCGCAGGCCACGCGGCCCCGCACTCCTGGAGTTCGTCCGCGAGTACCGGCGGCGCGCCGGGATCACCGACGAGACCGGAATGGAGATGTGACGATGTCTCCTGCGCGAATGGGCTTCTTCACCGACACCTCGGTGTGCATCGGGTGCAAGGCGTGCGAGGTGGCGTGCAAGGAGTGGAACGCCATCCCCGAGGATGGTCTCAAGCTCACCGGGATGTCCTACGACAACACCGAGGGTCTCAGCGCCGACACCTGGCGCCACGTCGCCTTCATCGAACAGCGCAAACCCGTCGGATTGGCCGAACCGGGCGTCGACCACGCCGGGCCCGTACCGGACTCCGGGACGCCGCCCGCCGAGGCGCCCATGACGCCCACCACGCCTGCCACTGACGCGCTCCCCTCCTCACTCGCTCCGCGGGAGCTCGTACCTCGCCCCCACTCCGCTCGCTCGTCGGCTCGCCGCTCGGGCCCGGGCGGCGAGCTGCGCTGGCTCATGGCCAGCGACGTGTGCAAGCACTGCACGCACGCCGGCTGCCTCGACGTCTGCCCGACCGGCGCCCTCTTCCGCACCGAGTACGGCACCGTCGTCGTCCAGGAGGACGTCTGCAACGGCTGTGGCTACTGCATCCCCGCCTGCCCGTACGGCGTCATCGACCAGCGCAAGGACGACGGCCGCGCCTGGAAGTGCACGCTCTGCTACGACCGCATCGGCGAGGGGCTGACACCCGCCTGCGCCAAGGCCTGCCCCACGGAGTCGATCCAGTACGGCCCGCTGGACGAGCTGCGGGCGCGGGCCGCCGAACGCATCACGCGGCTGCACGACGTCGGCGTCACGGACGCGCGGCTCTACGGCCACGACCCGGACGACGGCGTCGGGGGCGACGGCGCGTTCTTCCTGCTGCTCGACGAACCCGAGGTGTACGGGCTGCCCCCGGACCCGGTGGTCACGACCCGCGACCTGCCCTCCATGTGGCGTCACGCCGGAGCCGCCGCGCTGACCCTGCTGGGCGGCCTGGCCGCCGTGTTCGCCGCCCACGGCCGTACGGGAGGGAGACGATGACCGGTTCGGAGGCGGGCGGGGAACTCCCGGGGCGTGAGGCGCTCGTCGGCAAGGGCCCGGGGCGCCGTAAGGGCCGCCGAGGGGGCCGCGGCGAGCGGGCCATGGTGCCGGACGCGACATTCACCTCCTACTACGGCAAGCCGATCATCAACGCGCCGGTGTGGGAGCCGCTGGACATCGCCGGCTACTTCTTCCTCGGCGGTCTGGCCGGCGCGGGTTCGGTGTTCGCCGCCGGCGCGCAGCTCACCGGCCGCCCGCGCACCGCGCGGGCCCTGAAGATCTCCTCGCTGGTGGCCATCTCGGGTTCTCTCGTGGCGCTGGTCCACGATCTGGGCCGTCCCGCCCGGTTCGCCAACATGCTCCGGGTGATCAAACCGACCTCGCCGATGAGCCTGGGTACCTGGCTGCTGACGGCCTATGGTCCGGCGGCGGGCGCCGCCGCGGTGCTGGACGTCACCGGGCTCTTCCCGCGTCTCGGGCGCGTCGCGACCGCGGGGGCCGCGACGCTGGGCCCGGCGGTCGCGGCGTACACGGCGGTCCTGGCCGCCGACACCGCCGTGCCCGCGTGGCACGAGGGGTACCGGGAGCTGCCCTTCGTGTTCGTCGGCTCGGCGGCGGCCGCGGCCTCGGGCATGGCCCTGATCGCCGCTCCGGCGGAGGAGAACGCTCCGGCCCGCAGCACGGCGGTCTTCGGCGCGGCGCTCGAGGTCACCGCCGCCAAGCTGATGGAGCACCGCCTCGGCATGATCGGCGAGACGTACCGTACGGGCCGGGCCGGGCGGCTGATGCGCGCGGCGACGGCGCTCTCGGCCGCCGGCGCCGCCGGGGCCGCGCTGCTGGGCGGGCGCAGCCGTACGGCGGCGGTCCTCGGCGGCGCGGCGCTGCTGACCGCGTCCGCCTGCACGAGGTTCGGCGTCTTCGCCGCCGGGATGCGGTCGGCCGAGGACCCGAAGTACACCGTCGTGCCCCAGCGCCGGCGTCTGGAGGCCGATGCCGGCTGACGGCGGGCCGGACCCATGGCGGCGGCAGCAGCGCCGAAGGCCCGGTTCGCGATGCGCCGGATGCTGCCGGTGATGGCCCTCACCCCGTTCGCGACCGGCCGCGGCGCGAACGCGAGCTGTGGACTCCGTCGAACGGTTCACCAGGACGTACGCCGCCTGATCCCAGGCGCGGCGTCGTCCCGCTAAGCGGGTCGTCAACCGCCGAGGCCACTCGACAAAGTAGACGTCAGACGTCTTACTATTGCTACTCGACTCAAATAGTGGGCTTTCCCCCTGTGGCTGCCCAACCCCCCCGGAGGTTCGAATGGCGAAGACGGCGAGCGGCTCACCGGCGCGCGGCCCGGCCGTCGAGGACGGTGGAACGCGCCGGTGGCGGGTGCCGCCGCTGCTCGGCGCGGCCCTGCTGATGGCGATCACCGCGGCGGGACCGGGGTTCATCACGCAGACGGCGACCTTCACGTCGGCCTACGGCGCCTCATTCGCCTGTGCGGTCGTGATCTCGCTGATCATCGACCTCGCCATCCAGACCAACATCTGGCGTGTGGTCGGCCTGTCCGGTATGCGCGCCCAGGACCTCGCCAACAAGGCGCTGCCGGGCTCCGGCCACGTGCTCACCGTCCTGATCGTGTTCGGCGGGCTGATCCTCAACCTCGGCAACATCTCCGGCGCCGGCCTCGGACTGCACGAACTCTTCGGGCTGAACGTGCGGATCGGCGTGGCGATCAGCGGCTGCCTGGCGATCGCCGTCTTCACCGCGAAGGCCATGAACGCCGCCGTGGACCGCGTGGTGGTCGTGCTCGGAGGCATCAAGATCGCGCTGATCATCGCGCTGGTCCTGGTCACCGCACCGCCCGTCGGCGAGGCGGCGGTGCGCACCGTCGCCCCGCACTCGCTGCCGTTCCTGCCGATCCTCACCCTCATCGGCGGCACCGTCGGCGGCTTCATCACCTACTCCGGCGCGCACCGCCTCATCGACGACGGCATCACCGGCGTCGGCAACCTGAAGCGGATCAACCGCGGCTCGCTCACCGGGGTCCTGGTCGCCTCGGTGCTGCGCATCGTGCTGTTCCTCGGCTTCCTGGGCGTGGTGTACGGCGGCGTGAAGCTCAGCAAGGCGGACCCGGCCGGATCGGCGTTCGGTCACGCGTTCGGCTCGGCCGGTGAGCGGCTGTTCGGCCTGGTCTTCTGGTGTGCGTCGATGACGAGCATGCTCGGCTGCTCCTACACCTCGATCTCGTTCCTGCAGTCGCTCGCGAAGCCGCTGAAACGCCGTTTCCACCAGGGCGTCATGGGATTCATGGCGATCACCACGGTGCTGTTCCTGGTCCTCGGCCAGGCCCCGGCCAAGCTCCTGGTCTTCGCGGGCGCGGTGAACGGCCTGATCCTGCCGATCGGCCTGGCCATCCTGCTGT
Organism: Actinoallomurus iriomotensis; assembly: GCF_030269445.1. Lineage (GTDB taxonomy): Bacteria > Actinomycetota > Actinomycetes > Streptosporangiales > Streptosporangiaceae > Actinoallomurus > Actinoallomurus iriomotensis. The sequence goes on along the minus strand of NZ_BSTJ01000003.1, from coordinate 777,109 downwards.
GGGTCGCCATCCGGCGCCGCGACCTGATCGCCGGCGGCGCGTACCGCTACCCGGTCGCCCTGATCGCGCTGGGCGCGGCCGCCTGGATCTTCACCGTGTACGCGGGCGTGAACTCACTGTCGTCCCTCGGCGACATCTTCCACTGATGACTCCCACCGATGGGGCGCCGGGGGCTCGGTCGATCGGCGTACGGTCCACAGGGAGGCGGCGGCGGTGAGCATGCCCACGGTGACGACCGTCAGCAGCAGGCGGTAGTCCACGATGGACACCAGGGCGGCGCCGGCCGCGATGGAGATCGCCTGTGGGCCGCCGGCCAGGGTTTCGGCCGCGGTGGAGACCCGCCCGATCAGCGGACCGGGCGTACGCCGCTGCACCACGGTGGCGGATCCGACGACCAGCGTGGCCAGCCCGAGGCCGCCGACGGCCGTGCCCGTGAGGATGGCGGCCGGCCAAGGCAGGGCGCACAGGCCGTTGCCGAGCCCGACGGTCGCCATGCCGATCATGATCGCGGCCAGTTCGCCGACGCTCCCGATGAGCCGGGCGGCGAGCAGCCCTCCGCCGATGGCGCCGACGCCCTGCGCGGACGCGAGCACGCCGACGAACCCGGGCGGCCGGTGCAGTCCCTCGCCGACGACGGCGAACAGCACCGGCTCGTCGATGCCGATGACGAGGAAGCCGATGGCCGTGGCGACCGTCATGCGGCGCAGCGCCGCGTCCGCCCTGATGTGGGTCAGACCCGCCGTCATCTCGCTCAGCCAGTGCCGGCCCGAACGCGCCGGCGGGTCCTCGTGCAGGCGGATGCGGGCGATGGCGACCGCCGCGACCAGGAACGTGACCGCGTCGATCGCGGCGACGGCCGTGCCGCCCGACACCGCGAAGAGCGCCGCGCCCGCGAGCGGGCCGCCCAGCCGAAGCCCTTCCTTGACCGTCTGCAGGACGCCGTTGGCGCCGGCCAGCAGATCCTCGGTGAGCAGTTCCTTCAACAGGCCGCCGAGCGCGGCGGCGATCGTCACCGACGAGGCGCCGTAGAGCGCGGCGACCGAGTAGATGATCCACACGTCGGCGGCGTCACGTACGGCTGACAGCGGGAGCAGCATCACCGCCGAGGCGATGTTGACGACCACGAGGAAGGGACGGTGCCGGAACCGGTCGACCAGCCGGCCGCCGAGCGGCGCCACGACGTACGGCATCGCCATGAAGAGGGTGACCAGGCCGGCCGCGCCGTTCGAGCCGGTGAGGCTCTTGACCCAGATGCCGAACACCAGCATCAACAGCGCGTCGCCGGCCATGCTCGCGACCAGGCCGGCGAAGAGCAGGCGGAACGCCGGAAGTCTGAGCACGGCACGCATCAGTCGTCGGCGTACGGTGCCGCGGGCACGGCCCAGGCGAACATCCGGATCCGGCGGGTCCCGGGCGGCCGCTTCGCCGGGTCCCGGCGCTCCTCGCGGTGGCGGCCCACGATCGCGATGAGGGCCTGATTGAGCTCTCGCAGCTCGTCGAGGGTGAGCCAGTCGATGTTCTGCACCCAGTTCGCGGCGTCCTGCCATTCGGGCGGGTCGGTGCGTCGCCACGCCTGCCAGTCGCGCAGCCCGGCGAACTCCTGCTCCAGGTACTGCGTACTGAGCGCGTCACTGGCGGCGGCCACCTCACCGGACTCGCCGCTGTCGCCCCAGGACAACGGACGGGCCACCGGCCGCCACGGACGGTCCCGGCCCTTTCCGCCGCCGGCCTCTTCGACGAAGCCGTACTTGGCGAGCTGCCGCAGATGCCAGGAGCAGTTCGCCTGACTCTCCCCGATCATCTCGGCGAGTTCGGTGGCGGTCGCGGTACCCCGCTCGTAGAGGGCCTGACACAGCCGCATGCGCACGGGGTGGGCGAGCGCGCGCAGCTCGGGCGCGTCGCGAAGCTTCCTCTCCGATCCGTCCATGCGAGGACGATAGCTTCAAAAGACTCTTTTCAAAGAGTCTTTTGTCGCAGCGAACGCGAAACGGCCGATGATGGCCATGCGGGGCGGGGTGGGGCTAGGGCGTGTTTTGTGGATCTTGGTTGAGCCACAGGATGAGGCTGGCGATGGTCACCACAGCCCGATAATGAGCGGCGAGCTTTTCGTAGCGGGTGGCGAGTCCGCGGAAGCGTTTGAGGTGGTTGAAGCAGCGTTCGACGACGTTGCGGCGCCGGTAGATCTCCTTGTCGAAGCCGCAGCGACGCCATCCACGCCGCGCGCGGGTGGCGAGCTGGTCGCGGCGTTCGGGGATCGTGTGCGGGATCCGGCGCCGACGCAGATAGGTGCGGATCTTGTTGGTGGAATAGCCCTTGTCGGCGATGAGGTGCAGCGGCCGGGTGCGCGGCCGGCCGGGACCCCTACGGCGGATCCGGATCGCCTCGATGACCTGGACCAGGCGCGTGCAGTCGTTGATGTTGCCGCCCGTGATGAGGAACGACAGCGGCAGACCGCGTCCGTCGCAGGCCAGGTGGATCTTGGTGGTCAGCCCGCCCCGGGATCGTCCGAGCGCCCGGCCGGTTTGATGATCTTGCTGCCCGTTCGTCCCGGTCGTGTCCCCTTTTTACGGGCGCCGGCGGCGTGCTGATGAGCACGCACGATGGTGGAGTCCACGCACACACCACTCATGTCCACATCACCGACCGCATCATCATGAACCTGCACATGCTCCAGCAGACGGTCCCACGTGCCATCGGCCGACCAGCGACGGAACCGTTGATACAGCGTCTGCCAGGGCCCGTACCGTTCCGGGATGTCCCGCCAATCGGCACCGGTACGGATCTTCCACACGATGCCGTTGACCACCTGCCGGTGATCACGCCACCGTCCACCCCGAGGCGGATGAGAAGGCAACAACGGCTCGATCCGCGCCCACGCGGCATCACTCAACTCATGACGACGCACCATGACACGCCATCAAACCCGCGCCCATCACCCAAGATCCACAAAACACGCCCTAGCCTGCGTTGGCGCGCTGGGCGGGTGGGCCTGAGCAGCGCGACGGGGAGTGCGCGGGTCGTCCGTAGCCGGGGAGGCCCGGCGGGGATTCCGTGGTGGGCGGGAGCCATCCGCGTTCCTGGGCCGACAGGGCGATCTGGAAGCGGGTCCTGGCTCCCAGGGCGGCGCCGATGTCGGTGATGTGCTTCTGGATCGTCCGCCGGCTCAGCCCCATGACCCGGGCGATCGCCTCGTCCTTCATCCCGAGGGACATCAGCCGCAGGATCTCGCGCGTTCGCTCGTCGGGGCGGTCGCGGCCGAGAGGCGTGGAGGGCGGACGGGAGGAGCCGTTGCGCCACGGGACGCCGTGCTCCCACAGGTTCTCGAAGAGGGCGGTCAGGACGTACAGCAGGGTGGGGGAGTGCACGAGCAGCGACCCCTGAGCCGGGTCGTCCTCGCGCAACGGCATGATCGCGCTGGTGCCGTCGAACAGGACCAGCTTCATCGGCAGACCGCCGCTCAGGCGTATCTCGCCGCCGATCGCGACGCCCTGCTGGGCGGTGTACAGCGACATGTCGTCGGTGAAGGTGTCGCTGTCGTAGATGGACCTGAAGCGCACGCCACGGCGGATGGCCGCGGCCTGGATGTTCAGCCGGTGCGGCGTGGCCTCCAGCACCGTCACGTACGGGGGCATCACCAGGTGCAGAACCTCGTGACGGCTCGTCTGCAGCAGGTGGGTGTAGCGGGCGGTGACCCGCTTCTTGGTGTCGAGGATCTCGAACTGGTCCGAGGCGAACCGCTGATGGGACGTGGAGCCGTACGCGTCGTGCAGCCTCTCCGCGAGCATCTCCACCCGCGCCAGTTCCTCGCGGCGGCGGGCGAGCAGCGACGCGAGAGCGGGCCGGGGCGGGTTGGCGCTCCAGCGGAGCGGCCGCCGGCTCACGCGGGCGGCCAGGAGTTCGGTCTCCAGGGTGCGTAGCGCCCGGCTCGCCGCGGCGGAGGACGTGCCCAGCGCCGAGGCGATCTCCGCGGTGCTCGACTCCGGATGTTCGACGAGGTATTCGAGGATCTGTCCGGCGAGAGGCGCCAGGCCCGTGCCGTCCCAGGGATCGGACGACTCGGTCATCGGCGGCTCCGTTCCCGAGAAGACGCGGTGTTCGCTGATCTTACTCGGCGGCTGGCGATCTGCGAGGTTCGCGCCCGCTTGGGGTGTTCACTGCACGTTTGTGAAGCTGCGCAGAGTCGCAGCGGAAAGGCCTTGTCCGGGGCTGGGCGGAGGCTGAGGGTGATCTTGCCCCGCCGAACTCCGCCCTCCCCCCGTAAAGAAGGCCTGATGCACAGACGTCTCAGACGTGCCGCGATCGCGGTGGTCCTGACGGTCCCGCTCACCTCCGCCTCCCTCACCGCCCATGCCGCCACGGCGAAGCAGCCCAAACCGGCCACCCACTCCCTGAAGCTCGCCGACGGCTCGAAGGTCCGGTGGTCCGATGACGGCACCGGCACCCTGACCGACAAGCAGGGCAGGACCAGGACCTTCCCCGTGCCGCGGTCCGCCGGTCGTACCGGACTGAAGGCGACGCTGACCGCCCCCGACACCGCCATCCAGGCCCGGGCCGGAAGCGCCGCGTACACCCTCGGCGCCGCGAAACAGCGGATCCAGCCGATGAACACCGGCCCGGTGAAGCTGCCCGCCTCGGTCGCCGCCGACGTCAAGCGGTCCGCGAAGGCGCCGAAGGCCACGACGGCGCCGGACGCCGACGCCGGCGTGCCCGCCAACGAGGGCCTGACCTCCTCGTTGCAGTCCTACCTGAACGCCCAGGGCGTCAACGCCGTCGGCGCCTTCCACGACGCCGCCACCTACCTGCACGCGCTCCCGGGCGCCGGGCAGACCATCACCAATGTGTCGATCGGGGACCTGACCGACCAGTCGATGGCCGACGCCGGCGACGCCTACGTCTCGCAGTACGGTCCGACGACCGTCGTCAGGAACGGGCAGCGGTACCTGGACATCCCGTCCATGCCGCTGATCCCCACCTATGTCGCGGACAACGACGCCCACCTGGACGCCACCGGCTCCACCGAGGGTCAGGACCCGTACCTCGGTGAGGTGCTCCTGGACTTCTCGATGATGGCTCCGCTGCCGCACGACCGGCAGCGACCGGAGGCGACCGGCCAGGGCGTGACCGACCTGCTCGGCATCGCGCCGGGCGCCGACTACCGGCTCGTCATCCCCAAGGAGCCGTCCGCCGCGGGCATCAGCGCGGCCCTGCGCGCCGCGGCCGCCCAGACGCCGCGCCCGAACGTCATCACCGCCAGCCTCGGCTTCGGCACCGACGGCAGCCTCGGGTTCCCGTCCCGGTGGCTGGAGGACGACCCGACGATCCGTGCGACCCTCGCGGACATCGTCAGGTCCGGCATCGCGGTGGTCGTCTCCTCCAACGACGGCACGCGGCTGGCCCTGCCCGTCTCGGTCGGTCCCGACGGCGGCAGCACGCCGACCGACCGGACCGCCAGTGCGGCGGCGCAGACCGACATCGACGACGTCACGCCGACCACGACGCCGTCCCTCGTTAAGGACACCGGCGTGATCTCCGCGGGCGCCACCACCCTGGACGACACGCTGAGCTCCTCCGACGTCCGGGGCGGTGTGTACCCGACCACCCGCTACAACGGGTCGACGGCGTACTCGTCGGGCTTCGGCTCCCGCGTCGACCTCGCGGCGCCCGGCGACAACCTGCCCGCGTTCGAGCACGTGTGCTCGCGGAACTGCACCGCGCAGGACGTGTCCGTGGTCCTCAACGGCGGGACGTCCGCGTCCGCACCGATGATCGCCGCCGCGGTGGCGGACGTCTTGCAGGCGGCCAAGGCCACCCACCAGCGGCTCACGCCCCGCCAGGTGCGTGACCTCCTGGTCGCCACGGGCCGCCCGATCGCGCCGACGCCGCAGGCCGACCAGGCACTGCACATGGGTACGCAGCTGGACGTGACCGCGGCGGTGGAGAAGGTGCTGTCCCGCGCCGTCCGCGTCACCCCCTCCGCGGTGCGGATGTCGGTGGCGCAGCGGCAGCTCGTGCCGAGCGCCTACGCGACGTACTTCGTGGAGAGCACCGACCCGGCCGCCATCGACCTGGCCGGCCCGGCCGACGCCGCGGGCGGGCCGTCCGGTCAGAACACCGTGTCGCCGATCACCTTCGGCCTGGACCTGACCGGCGACCGGACGGGCGTCACCTACCGGCTCCAGGTCGGGGACAAGGGCGTCATCCCCGCCTCCGGGCCGAGCCTGCGGGTGCTGCCCGGCGAACTGCTCGCCGCGGCCGGCCTGCCGGCGACCTCCGACGACGCCCGGAGCGTGAACGTGACCTTCCAGGCCGTGCGGGCCGGCAAGGTCCTCGCCGCGGTCTCGCGCAAGCTCACCTTCACCGCGAATGACGGGACGTACGAGCAGGCGCAGGCACCGGACGCGCCGGGCGCCGTGCCGCTGGGCCGGCCGGTCACCGTGCGGTACGACCTCACCGGCGTCCGCGGGCTGAGCTCGCCGCGCCTCCTCCTGTCCTCCGTGGGCCACTACACGCCGAACGCGGGCGTGGACCTCTTCCGCGCCCAGTGGAGCACCCCGCTCACGGAGCCGAAGGGGACCGTGACGATCCCCGCCTCGGCGTTCGTCGCCGGGGGAGCCGGGCTCTACGGCGTGGGAATCGAGCAGTCGGGCGGCGTGTACCCCGTCTACGGCGAGTTCCGGGCGATCCGCGTCGGAGCCGGCGCCGCCGAACGCCCGGGCGCCCCGCTCGTCGGGACCGGCCGCCGGGCCTCGGCCCACGCGGTCGACCTCACCAGGGCGGACGGCAGGCTGGCCGTCTCCTGGGACGTCACCTCGGTGCCGGGCGCGGACGGGGCCGAGATCGAGCTGATGGCGCCGGCCCCCACCCTGTACGGGACGCTCAACACCACCACCAACCAGAACGGCAGCGGCCGGGACGACAACGGCGTGGACCACGTCTCCACCCTGCTGCGGCCACTGCCCTCGGCGAAGGGGCGGACCACGCTCGACCTGGCGGCGCTGAACGTGCCCACCGGGCTGCAGTATCCGGTGCGGGTGCTCGCGACCCGGCACGGGCAACCGATCGGCCAGGCGTCACCGACGTCCTTCGTGCAGTACCGCGACGGTGACCAGCTGTCCGGCACCGTCGAGGGCTTCACGGTGTCCGGCGGCCGGGCGCTCGTCAGCACCGACGAGTACAGCTCGGCCGACGGGACGCAGTCGTACCGGCTGGACCGCTCCTCCACGACGCCGTACGCGCTCAAGGACGGCACCCTGGGCGCCCCGGTCGCGCAGAGCACGGATGGTGACCTGCAGCAACTGGTGATCGGCTCGGACCCGAAGACCGGGAACGCGCTGATCGTGCACACGTCGTTCTCCGGCAAGTCCAGTCCGCAGATCGACGTGCGGAACGCCGGCACCGGCGCGGCGGTGAAGGTGACCGAGACGCAGTCGCTGTCCGGCGGGAACGGCTACATCGAGGGCGGCACCATCGACCCCGTACGGCACCGGGGAGCGGTCACGACGTACGACCCGGGCTCCGGGCTGACCCGGCTGTGGCCCGTCGACATGGCGACCGGCACGGTCGGAACCCCGCTGGTGATCAACGCGAAGAACCCCGGACGCTCGTTCCGCGACGTCGTCATCGACGGCTCCACCGGGCAGGCGTTCGTGGCGACCACCGGCACGATGGGGCCCTGCCTGCAGGGACACGCGGCGTACGGGGCGGTGCGAGCCGACTTCGACACCGGTGAGGTCACACCGGTCACGACGATGCCGCTGTGCACCGCCGGGCTGCTGCCCGATGGGAAGGGCGACAAGGTGTACGTCGTGGTCGGCGCGGCCCAGGGCTTCCAGAACACCTTCCCGGTCAGTTCGTGGCTCGGCATGGACCAGAAGACGCTCGCGCAGGGGGCCACCGCGACCACCGACACCCGTGGTCCGGTGTGGCCCGCGTACGACGCCGCGCACCATGTCGCCGTGGAGGCGAGTCTCTTCGAGAAGGGCACCGAGGCGGACAACAACGCCATGAGCGAGATCACCGTCCTGGATCCGGACACCGGGAAGGTGCTCGCCCGTCACGCGGTCGCGAACCTGACCTACTCGACCATCGCCGGGTCCAACTTCGAGTTCACCTCCCGGCAGGGTCTGTACCTCGACCCGGCCACCCGGACCGGCTGGGTCGTCAACGCCTGGGGAACCGGCCTGGAACGCTTCACCTACTGATGGCGTGCTCGTTGGCCCCGCCGGCGTCCTCGGGGACGTCGGCGGGGCCCGCGTCGTCGAACATCGCGTCGATGTCCCGGCCGTAGCGCCGGATGAAGAAGGGCAGGAGTACCCAGGCCGGCCGGGCCAGGAGAGGCACCAGCCGGCGGCGGACGCGGCCGCCGGTGAGCTCGTCGACGACACGCTGTTCGAGCGGCAGGTCGAAGTAGTTCCTGGCCGCGACGCGTTTGCGGACGGTGCCGGCTCGGCGGCGCACGAGGGGCGCGACCGTGTCGTCGCGGGACACGGCGTCGAGGATGCCGAGGGCCCGTCGATCGCCCAGGCGTGCCAGGTACCGGGCGGCCTGAAGCTTGCTGTAGCCGGGGAGCGGTGCCTCCTGGACGGTCTTGCGGCGGGTGGCCGCCACCAGGATCGAGACGCCGCGGTTCTCGCCCAGGCGGGCGAGGCCGAACGCCGCCCGCATCCGGACGAACGGCGGGAGGTCCTCGTCGCGCGCCATGGCGAGCAGGACGGAGACCGCGCGGCGATCGTCGAGCTTCACCCCGAGCAGCCTCGCGGCCAGCGCCCGGTGGGTGTTGTCGATCGTCGGGTCGGTGGCCAGGCCGTGCAGGACCTCTCCGGCATCGGGGTGACCGAGATCGGCGAGGGCGCCCGCGCTGTGCACTCTCGTGAAGGGGAGCAGGTAGGTGTCACGCGTCATCGCCATGAGCAGCGGGACGCCCCGTGGGTCACCGCGCTCCGCGAGCCGCAGCGCGATGAACCCTCGGGGCAACTCGCTGCCGAAGCAGCGGATGGCGTCGCTGAACCGCCACTCGTCGTCGACGGTCTTCCGCCCTCGCGGCCCGAGACCGTCCGGTTCCGCGTACATGTCGGCCAGGGCGTCGGACGCCCCGTCCCCGCCGAGCTCGGCCAGGGCGGCCGCGGCCCTCGCCCGATGCATGAGCGAGTACGCCCGCTTGCGGCGGACCAGCCTTCTCAGGTTGCGTGACGCCTCATGGACGGTGCGGGGCGGAAGCGCGGTACCGAGCCGCGCCAGGTCCGCGATGAACTCGCACCCCTGGAGGGATCTGCCGGTCGCCAGGTGGTTCAGCGTCCTGACGGCCGAACGCGGGGTCTCCCGTGCGTCGAGGAGGAAGCCCAGATAGGACGCTTCGGGCGCGGCGGCCGGCACCGACAGGTAACCGGTGGCGCGGATCCGCCGCTGCACGGCGGCGAGCTCCTCCCGGAGCGCGGCGGCGTGCGCGGCCTCGTCCTTCGCGACGTGCCGCGCAGCCAGGAACTCCACCAGCGTGCGATGGGAGAAACGGAGATCGTCGCCGACGAGCAGGCCGGTGCGGCGTACGGCGTCGCGTACGAAGTCGTCCCAGACGGCCTCGGCCACCGGCTCGGGCCGGACCAGGGCGGCGGCGACGAACCGTGCCGCGTTCACGTCGTCGGCCCTGTTCTGCCGGGCCGCGAGTTCTTCGACGACGTCCGGGATCCGGGCGACGGCGGTTTCGGCGGCCCGCAGCACCTCCGGCCCGTAGCGCTCCAGGGCGGCCCGGGTCTGGGCATGGATTCCGCCGGGACCCCGCGCGTGGAAGCGTTCGGAGAGCAGTTCGACGAACCGGGCGAAGACGCCGCTCCGTCCGGTGGGGAGCGGAGCCGAGGAGTCGGACACGTGGAGCCCGAGGAGCATGGTCGCCATGAGCGGGGTGCGTGCGAGGCCACGCACGCCGGCCCGGTCGAGCGCCGTGGTGAACGAACGGGCGGCCGCCGCCGGATCGGCCGCGCCGGTCGCGCCGAGCCATCGCTCGCAGAACTCGTCGAGCTGGTCCGCGCCGAGCGGCCGCAGTTCGTAGCGCCGGACACGGTCACCCGCGACGTCGAGCTCGTGGTCGGGCAGGGGCCGGGTGCAGACCACGAAACGACGGGCCGGTGACGAGGCCGACGCCAGCGTGCGGAGCACGCGCCGCCGGGTCTCGGGGTCGACGATCTCGTCGAGGCCGTCGACGAGGATCAGCCAACGCCCGCCGGGGCGAGGCGGGTCCTGGAAGAAGTCACCGGCCAGCGGCGCCGTCAGGCCGAACGGGGCGAGGTCGCGCGCGACCGCCGCCGCGAGGGCGGACGGCAGCGGCGCCGGCCCGGCGAGGTCGGCGGCCTGGACCAGCACCGGGACCTCGCCGTCCGGATGGCCGTGCCGCCACCGGGAGACGCCCTCGACCAGCAGCATGCGGAGCATGCACGACTTGCCGCCGCCGGGCCCGGCCACGACGACGGTGTCGCCGTCGAGATCCAGCAGGGAACCGGCGAGTGACCCGTCGGAGCCGTCCCGCAGGCCGTACGGGCGCAGGTCCTGTGGCAGGTAGACCTCGCGGAGACCGGGCGCGACCGGACCGGGCCGCGGGTGTTCGTCGGCCGCGCGTACGCCGGCGTCGAGGTAGGCGTTCAGGCTCAGGACGTGCGGCGTGATCGTGGTCAGGCGGGCGCGTTCGAGCGGCAGGCCGATGAGGTTGTGCAGGCGCTTCAGCCGCTTGTACTCCAGTTCGGTGTACCAGCGGTCCACGCGGCTGCCGGTCAGCGTGTTCAGGGCGTCGCCGAGACGGTGTTCGCTCACGACGCCGACCAGGTGGCCGACCGACCAGATGGCCGCGCCGGACATGCCCTCCCACGGCGACCTCCGCGGGTTCGGGTCGCGGGCGGGCGGATCGACGATGATCTCCAGGCCGCCTTCGCGCCGCCACGACGCGGGGTGGGCCGTACCGCGGGCATGGCGGGTGTCCCGGAACCTGCCGTCGGAGTCCTTGTGCGAGCGGAGCCGGAACCGCGGGAACCCGACGGCCTCGACCGGCGACGGTTCCGGGATCCGTCCGTAGCGGACGGGTTCCACCTCCTGCCCCGTGTCGAGGCGGATCACCGCCACGTCGACGGCCTCCTCGTGGAAGACCACCTGACCGGGCTCGAGCCGGGTCGTCCCGTCGTCGGCGACGAACCGTACGCGGACCCGGGCGTCGGGCGCGACGACGTGGGCGGCCGTCAGCACCATCCGCCGGCAGACGAGGTAGCCCGAGCCGCGAACGCCTGGATCTTCGGCTTCTCCGGCGACGATCTGCGCCACGCGGTCGACGTCGAGTCCGGGCATCCCGCCGGGTCAGTCCTCTCCGTCTTCGGCCGCACCGGACACCCGTGGAGTGATCCGGCCGTCGCCGGTCTGGAGAGTCGGGGTGAGCGTGAGCTTCAGCCGCTGTGTGGAGATGTTCTTGTCGCTCAGGTCGGCGCCCAGGTCGACGACCCAGAAGCGGACCTTGCCGTGAACGCCGTCGGTCTGCTCGACGCTCACGCTGAGCTCCAGCTCGATCGAGCCGACTTCGAACTGGAGCGGCTCGTCCTCGCCTCCGTCGATCGCCCGATACAACTCATCGCGCAGATCCTTGACGACGTCGGCCAGCTCGATCACATTCATCTCCCGCCGTTGTTCTCGCCAGCATGCCATAGGAACAGGCCCATGATCGTCCACGGTTTTCGGCCGCTTCTCAGCGGTGCCGACGGAGAAGCGCAGGAACCCCTCGGGCGGTCGTGCACACTGGCGAGATGCGGATCATGGTCGGCGGCGACGACGCCCCTCTCGCCGACCGCACGGCCGAACTGGGTGGATCGTACGGTGCGGAGGTGACCGCCACGGCCGGCGGGTTCTCGGCGCTGATGCGGGCGGCCGGGCGAGAGCGGCCGAACGTGGTGGTGACGACGGTCGGTCCGTCGTACGCGGATCACGGCAAGATAGGGACGGCGTTGAACCTCCGGCGCGGGGATCCGGCGGCCGGGGTCGTGCTTCTGTCAAGGTTCGTCGAAGTGTCCTATACGGAGGATCTGGTGGCCGTCGGCGGCGGTGTCGGATATCTGCAGGCGGGGAGTCTCAACCGGCCCGCGGACGTCGTCCTCGCGCTCCGCCGGGTCGCCTCGGGTGGGTTCGGCTTTGACGAGGAAGTGATCGGGAACCTGTTCGCCTGCACTTGGGTGCCGGAACTCCGGAGCCTCGGCACGGTGGAGCGTGAGGTGGTACGGCTGGTCGCGGAAGGGTGGTCCGATGACGCGATCGCCGCGCGGCTGTGGTTCGACGAGGCCACCGTGGTCAAGGTCGTCACCGAGGTCTTCACGAAGCTCGGGCTGGAGCCGGAGGCCGACACGACGCGCCGGGCCTTCGCCGTGCTCTCCCGCGCCGCGGAGCGCACATCACCGCCGCCCTGACCTCAGTCGCGGAGTGCGTTCGCGATCAGGATCGCGTGGATGTCGTGGGCCAGATCGTCGAAGCTGTCACGACCTTTGACGCGGACGTCGGTGGTCTTGTCGAGCCTGCGAAGACGCCGGCTCTCGGCGCCCGGGGTGTCGGGTGCCACGAACCAACCCTCCTCGGCGAGGCTGATCCGCAGGGCGCCGGCCGCGGTGTCCGCGGTCACCACCAGCTGACCGTGGGGGTCGTCGCGGGTGACGTCCTTGCGTTCGAGGACGCGCAGCTCCCGGCCGTGAAGCGCCCGTTCGAATCTTCGGACGGCGTTGTGGAGCCGGTGGATCAACTCGTCGCGGACGGAGGCGTCCGTGCCGGCGACCACGTAGCCGCGCCGTCCGTCGCCGAACGCGACGGTACCGGCCGCCAGCGTGTGGGTCCGGCGCAGGTCGAAATGCGAGGAACCTTTCGAGAGGAACCACGCTCGGATGTCGTCGGCGCTCGGCGGGCCGAGTTCGTCGCCGAGAGGACCCAGCCGTCGGAACGCGCCGGGACAAGCCTCGACGGCGGTTCCTTCCGCCTCGATGCCGGCCATCCCGACGGCGACGCGGGGATTCGTTCCGCGATCGCGAAGGTCGATGCCTCACTGGCGCGCAAGCTGGGCTGGCGCAGGGCTTCGGTACGCGGTGAGGACATTTCCGCATGGCTCGGTGAACGCGCGGTCGAGATCGCCGAAGCATGCCGTAGACGCTTTCCCCATAGGCGTGCTCGATGAAGGCGATCGGAAAGAGCCGTGCTCCGATGTCGTCGGCGAACCCCGCGTACTCCGCCGGATCCATCCACGTGTCCAGAGGAAAGAAATGGAGGTGGATTCCCGAAAAGTCCACATCGAGCAGGCCGAACTCTCCCAGTATCTCGGTGGCCACCGGAAAGACCTCGTGACGGTGGCCCCGGATCCCTTCGCAGTTCGCCCAGCCCGACCGGTCGATCGCGCAGCCGTCGGGGCCGGATCGGCGCGACAGCTGCTCGTCCGCGGTCCCGCGATGGGTGTGAAGGGCGGATCGCGCCGTCGCGAGCACGACCGGCGGGACGGGAGCGCACCGGTATCCGCTCGCGGCGATGTGATCGAGGAACTCCGGTTGCGGCGCGTGGTGGTGGGCGATCAGGTGGTAGGCGCAGGCGTCCGACCAGATCCACGTGCCGTCGGTGTAGTAGGAGAGCGGCACCTCGCGGCGGAGTCCGCGTCCACGGAACAGCGTGAACAGCCATGCCTCGCTCTGTTCGATCACCTGAGCTCCGCGCAGGTACCGCGCGACACGGTCGCGTTCGGCGGCGTCCTCGATGACGGCGCGGCAGCGCCCGTGACGCGCGGGATCACCGTCGAACCGATGAACCTCGTCGGCGAACCAGAACCCCCCGAGAACCGAGGGCAGGATCGATATCAGGTCATCACCGGCCATGCGATGCCATCCATCCTCCGAGCGACCGTCCCGGCTCATTGTCCAAGCGGGCCTCGCGAACGCCCACATGAGTGCGGCGGACGGGGTCAGGCGCGCGGCGCCGGGCCCGTGGTCGCGCGGACGATCAGGTGTGAGTCGAGGCTGTGGCGGACGTCGCCGACGCTCCGGCCGGCCACGAGGTCCAGCAGCACCGACACGGCGATCTCTCCGGCCTCCGCGCAGCGCAGGGAGATGGTCGTGAGGGGCGGGTACGTCGTCGCGGCGAAGACGTCGTCGCAGCCGACCACGCTCATGTCCTCCGGCACCCGTACGCCGTGCTCGGTGAGACCGGCCAGGACGCCGTGCGCCACGACGTCGTCGTAGGCCAGGACCGCGGTGGCGCCGGAGGCGAGGATGGCCTCCACGGTCGCCTTGCCGCCGTCGTACGTCGCGGGTTCCGCCTGGAACGTCGTGAGCGTCATGCCGTGGTCGGTGCGGGCGGCGGCGATCCCGCGCCGTCGCTGGTGGTCCGACCAGGCCCCGGGCGGCCCGCCGACGTAGGCGAGATGCTCGTGGCCGAGTTCGGCCAGATGCGCGATCGCCTGCATGAACCCCGTGTGGGAGTCTGTCAGCACCCGCGGCATCCCCGGTACGTCCCGGTTGATCAGGACCACCGGCCGCCGTCGCGCGTGCTCGGCGAGGGCGGCGTCGTCCAGCCGGGAGGCGGCGAGCACTAAACCGTCGACCTGCGGGGTGAACCGGGTGATCAGGCGGCTCTCCTGCGCCGGGTTCTCCGCGGAGTCGCCGAGCAGCACGCAGAAGTCCTGCCGGTCCGCGTCGACCTGGGCGGCGCGGATCAGTGGCGGGAAGAACGGGTTGGCGATGTCCGGCACGATCAGCGCGATGACGCCGTTCTGGCCGGTGGAGAGCGCGCGGGCGACCTTGTTCGGCACGTAGCCCAGGGTCTGTGCCTTGGCCAGCACCTTCTCGACGGTCTCCGGCTTCAGCAGGTCCGGCCGGGTGAAGGCGCGCGAGACCGTCGAGCGGGACACCCCCAGCTCCTTGGCGATCACGCTGATCGTCGGGACCGCGGCCGTGGGGCTCCCGTCTGGGCTCGCCATGAGGAAAACGTTAGCGCACAAGTAACACGAAAAGGTGCGCTGAACCCTTGATGTGCAACCGGTTGCATGACAATGTACGCAACCAGTCCTACCCCGGAGGTTGGTCGTGGGTTCTGTCGCCTGGATCGTGCTGTCGCTGTACTTCGCACTGATGATCGTGATCGGCTGGTGGGCCAAGTCCCGGGTGCACGACGCCCGCGACTTCTTCACCGCCGGCGGGCGGATGCCCTGGTGGCTCGCCGGCATCTCCCACCACATGTCGGGCTACAGCGCGGCCGTCTTCGTGGCGTACGCGGCCATCGCCTACACCACCGGCTTCGCCCTGTACGTCTGGTGGGCGATCGGCATCGTGTTCGCGATGGCGGTCGGTTCGGTGCTGTTCGCGCCGAAGTGGCCCCGGCTGCGGCAGCGCCTCGGCATCATCTCCCCGCTGGAGTACCTCACCACCCGCTACAACCTCCCCGCGCAGCAGGTGCTCGCGTGGAGCGGCGCGGCGCTGAAGATCTTCGACGTCGGCGCCAAGTGGACGGCCAGCGCCGTGCTGCTGAACGTCTTCGCCGGCGTGCCGCTGCACTGGGGCGTGCTGCTGACCGGCGGAGTGACGCTGGTCTACTCCACGGTGGGCGGGCTGTGGGCCGACGCGCTGACCGACCTGGGGCAGTTCGTCATCCAGCTCGCCGCCGGAGTGGCGATGCTGGTCGTCACCCTGTCCAAGCTCGGCGGGGTCTCGGCGGTCTGGACGATCTGGGACCGGCTGCCCGCCGGCCACGCCAAGCCGTTCGCCGGCAGCTACACCGTGGTGTTCTTCCTCGTCTACCTGCTGATCGACACGCTGTCCTACAACGGCGGCACGTGGAACCTCGCCCAGCGCTTCATCGCGGCCGGGAACGCCGCGCAGGCACGGCGCGCGGCCGTGCTGTCCGGCGCCCTCTACCTGGTGTGGCCGCTCGTGCTGTTCTTCCCGATGTGGGCCGCGCCGCTCCTGCTGCCCAACCTGAAGGCGCCGGAGCAGTCGTACGCCCTGCTCACCACGCACCTGTTGCCGAGCGGGCTGATCGGCCTGGTGCTGGCCGGGATGTTCGCGCACACGATGGCGATGACCTCCTCGGACGCCAACGCCATCTCCGCGGTGGTGGTACGGGACATCATTCCGGGGCTGATGCGCGGCCGGTCGAGCCTGAGTCCCCGCACCGAACTGACGGCGGGCCGGATCGCCACCTTCTCCTTCATCGCCCTGTCGCTGGTCATCGCGCTGACCTCCGACCACTTCGGTGGCGTCCTCGGCCTGCTCATCCTCTGGTTCGGCGCGCTCGTCGGCCCGATCGCGATCCCCATGCTGTTCGGCATGCTGCCCTGGTTCCGGCGCAGCGGTCCCTCGGCGGCGATCCTGTCCTGGGCGGCCGGCCTCATCGTGTTCGCGCTGACCAAGTACGTCTTCGACGGCCAGGTGGCGCGGCTCGGCGCGAACTGGGTGTCCACGGTCACCGTCGCCGGCCCGGTCATCGTGGCGTTCGTGGTGTTCACCGTGACCGGACTGGTGCGCCCGTGGCGGGACCCGGCCTCCGACGAGCTGATCGACGCGCTGGGCACGGACGGGGGCCCGGCGCCCGAACAGGCGATCGCCCATGCGTGACGCCCGCCGCTACCGGGAGCACCTGGAGAACGACGTCCTCGCCTGGTGGCTCGCGCACGGGCCGGACCGGGAGCTGGGCGGGGTGCACACCTGCTTCGCCAACTCCGGTGACACGCTGGTCTCCCCGGACAAGTACACCTGGTCACAGGGCCGGTGGGCGTGGCTTCTGGCCCGGCTCTCACGGGCCGCCCGGCGCGGGACGGTCTCCCTGGACGCCGACGACCTGCTCGCCCAGGCCGTCGCGACGGGCGAGTTCGTCGCCGAGCACGCCCTGCTCGGCGACGGCACGACCGCCTACGTGACGGCGGGGGACGGCACGGTCCGGCCGTACGGGCCGGACGGCGACCCGCACGCCAGTGTGTTCGCCGACCTGTTCGCCGCGCTCGGGTTCGCCGGGCTGGCGCTCGCCGACGGGGCGGCGGCCGGGCGGTGGGGCGGCCTCGCCGAGGAGCTCCTCGTGTCCGCGCACGAGCGGATCGCGGCCGGCACCGCGCGGACCGAGCCGTATCCGGTCGACCCGCGGTTCCGCGGTCTGGCCGAGCCGATGAT
Source organism: Actinoallomurus iriomotensis (assembly GCF_030269445.1). Lineage (GTDB taxonomy): Bacteria > Actinomycetota > Actinomycetes > Streptosporangiales > Streptosporangiaceae > Actinoallomurus > Actinoallomurus iriomotensis. The sequence continues at coordinate 759,965 of NZ_BSTJ01000003.1, read as the reverse complement.
GCTGATGCACGTCGCCGCGGAGCTGCACGCCGCGACCGGGTCGCGGCATGGCGGCCGGATCGCGCTGGCCGCCGCGCGTACCGCCCTGACCGGCGGCTTCGTCGACGGCACCGACGTACGGGACCTGGCGCTCCGGCGCCCGGGACCGGAGTCGTCTCTCCTGGCCCGGCACCGTACGCCCGGTCACCTGCTGGAGTTCGCCTGGTTCCTCACATGGGCCGCCGACCAGGTGCCCGCGGTCGCCGACGTCCTGCCGGACCCCGGCTGGCCGGCCCGTACGGCGCTGGCAGCGCTCGACCTCGGCTGGGACCGGCGCGACGGCGGCCTGCTCCGGTACGTCGACGTCGAGGGCGGCGCGCCACGGGGCGACCTGCTCGGCGACCCGTACGAGGACCTCGTCGTGCGGACGTGGGACACCAAGCTGTGGTGGCCGCACGCCGAGGCGCTGTACGCCACGGCGCTGCTCGCCGAGCGGCACGACGACGAGCGGCTCGGGGAATGGCACGACCGGGTACGCGACTACACGTTCCGTACCTTCCCGGAGGGGCCCGGCCGCGAGTGGACGCAGATCCGCGCGCGCGACGGCACCCCGCTGGACGAGGTCGTGGCCCTGCCGGTGAAGGATCCCTTCCACATCGCGCGGGCCCTGCTGCTGTTGGCCGAACTGGGGGAGAACACGAATTCCGATGCCCGACACCACCTATAAACCCGTCGTCCGCCGCCTGCCCGACACCGAGGCACTGGGCCGTGCCGCCGGGCGGGACATCGCCGACGCGCTCGTCCGCCTCCTGGCGGACCGGCCGGAGGTCCGGATGATCTTCGCCTCGGCGCCGAGTCAGGAGGCGGCCCTGCGGACGCTGGCCGGCCGGCCGGACATCGACTGGACGCGGGTCACGGCCTTCCACATGGACGAGTACCTGGGACTGGCCGCCGACGACCCACGGCGCTTCGGGAACTGGCTGCGTACGGCGCTGCTGGACCGGGTCCCGATCGGCGCCGCGCACCTGATCGACCCGGGCGACGACCCGGAGGTGACGGCGGAGCGGTACGCCGGGCTGCTGTCCGCGGCGCCGATCGACATCGTCTGCTGCGGCATCGGCGTCAACGGGCACCTGGCGTTCAACGACCCGCCCGCCGACCTGCACGACCCCGCGCTGGTGAAGGTCGTCGAACTGGACGAGGTCTGCCGCCGCCAGCAGGTCGACGACGGCTCCTTCACGACGCCGGACGAGGTGCCGCGGCGGGCCGTCACCCTCACCGTGCCGGCGCTGCTGTCCGCCGGCGAGGTGTTCTGCATGGTGCCGGGCGCCCAGAAGCGGGCGGCGGTCACCGGGGCCCTGTACGGCCCGATCGACGGCCGGCTGCCGGCGAGCGCGCTGCGCACCCACCCCCGCTGCACCATCTACGTCGACGAGGAGTCCGCCCCCGATGTCCGCTGACCCGACCCTGACCTATCTGCGCGAGGTCACCGCGCTGCTGGAACGCATCCACGAGGAGGAGTCCGAGGCGATCCTGCGGGCCGCCGACCGGGTCGCCGAGCAGGTACGGGCGGACCGGTTGGTGCACATCTTCGGGCCCGGCGGTCATTCGAACCTCGCCGCGCAGGAGGTCTTCTTCCGCGCCGGCGGGCTGATGCACGTCTCGGCCATCCTGGACGAGGGCACGCTGCTGTCCAACGGGGCGCTGCGGTCGATGGCCATCGAGCGCACTCCGGGGTACGGACGCGTCGTGATCGCCGATGCGGGGCTGACCCCCGACGACCTGCTGATCCTCGTCAACGCGTACGGCATCAACGCCGCGCTCATCGACGCCGCGCTGGAGGCGAGGGAGCGGGGCGTGACGCTGATCGGCGTCAGCTCGCGCGAGCACGCCGAGCGGACCGACCCGGATCACCCGGCCCGCCATCCGACCAAGGCGAACCTGCACGACCTGGTGGACATCGCGATCGACACGAAGGTGCCGATCGGCGACGCGCTGATCACGATGGACGGCGTGGCCGAGCCGCTCGCGGCGGTGTCCACGTTCGCCAACGCGTACGCGCTCAACGCCCTGGTCCTGCGCACCGTGCAGCGGCTGGTCGAGTCCGGGGTGGAGCCGCCGGTGTGGCGCAGCGGCAACGCGCCGGGCGGTGACGAGGCGAACTCCCGGTTCCTGGACGCCTTCCGCTCCCGGGTGCGGAAGCTGTGAGGCTCACCGGCCGCGACCCGGCGACCGGGCGTACGCTGCGGGTCTCCGTCGAGGACGGGCGGATCGCCGAGGTCCGCGCCACGGACGGACCGGCGGAGCTCTGGCTCGCGCCCGGCCTCGTCGACCTGCAGGTCAACGGCTTCGCCGGGCACGACGTCAACGCCGCCGACGTGGACGAGACGGTCGTGACGGAGCTGGTGCACGCCGTATGGCGCGCCGGAGTGACGACCGTGGTGCCGACCATCGTGACCGCGCCGGAGGAGGACATCCGGGCCGCGCTGTCCGCCGTCGCTCGGGCGCGCGCCGCCGATCCGCTGGTCGCGCACGCGATCCCGTACGCCCACGTGGAGGGGCCGTTCATCTCGGCCGAGGACGGCCCGCGGGGCGTGCACGACCCGCGGTACATCCGGCGTGCCGACCTGGAGGAGGTGCGCCGCTGGGGCGACCTCGTCGGGATGCTGACGGTCTCCCCGCACGACGACGCGGCGATCGACCTCATCGCCGGGGCCGTACGCCTCGGGGTGCGCTGCGCGATCGGGCACACGCACGCCGATCCCGCCCAGATCACCCGTGCCGTCGACGCCGGGGCCGAGCTGGCGACGCACCTCGGCAACGGAGCGCACGCCATGCTTCCGCGCCACCCCAACCACCTGTGGACCCAGCTCGCCGACGACCGGCTGTACGCCGGGTTCATCGCCGACGGCCACCACCTGCCGGCCGACGCCTTCCGGGCCATGCTCCGGGCCAAGGGGATCGAACGCTCCCACCTCGTCTCGGACACGACCGCGCTCGGCGGGATGTCGCCGGGGCGTTACCGGACCGCGGTCGGCGGCGAGGTGGAACTGTCCGAGGACGGCCGGCTGTCCTATGTCGGCACGCCCTACCTGGCCGGCGCGTCCCGGTCGCTGGCCGACGGGGTGGCCACCGCGATCTCCATGGCCGACCTCACCCTGTCCACCGCGCTGCGACTGGCATCGGCCAACCCGGGCCGGTTCACCGGCGGCCGCGGCGTGCTGCGGCCCGGGACGCCCGCCGACCTGATCACCTTCGCCTGGCGGCCGGGCGACACCACCCTGGACGTGCGCACGGTCGTCGTCGCCGGGACGCCGGTGGTGAGCCGGTGACCGCGCGGGTCGGGGCCGCGGTCCGCGACTGCACGCCGCCGCCCGGCCTGGCCATGTCGGGGTTCGCCGCCCGCACCGGACCGGCCGCCGGCGCGCACGATCCGCTCACCGTGCGGGCGCTCGCCGTGGACGACAGCGTCCTGATCACCGTCGATGCCTGCGGGCTGCACGAGGACTTCTGTGCCCGGGTCCGCGCCGAACTGGCCGACTGCGGGTCCGTAGTGGTCGCGGCGACGCACACGCACGGCGGACCGGCGACCATGCCCGGACGGCTCGGCGGCCCGGTGGACGCGGACTACCAGGCGCGGCTGTACGCGACGTGCGTGGCCGCCGCCCGCGCCGCTCGTTCGGCGCGCGAACCCGCGTCGATCGAGGTGGGAACCGGGCCGGACCCCGGGATCGCGCGCAATCGGCGGCGCGCCGACGGACCGGTGTACGCGCCGCTGGGCGTCGTCCGCTTCCGGCGGGCGGACGGCACCTGCGCCGCGTCGATCGTCGGCTACGCCTGCCATCCCGTCGTGCTCGGCGCGGACAACCGGCACTGGACGGCGGACTATCCCGGCGTGGTGCGCACGGTGATGGAGGAGGCCGAGCCGGGCTCGGTGTGCCTGTTCCTCACCGGATGCTGCGGCGAGCTCAACACCGGGCACAGCGCCTACGCGTCCATGTCGGCCGGCGCGTCGGCGGAGCGCACGTTCGCCGCGGCCGGGCGGATCGGCCGGCGGATCGCCGAGGCGGCGCTCGCCGTCCCGACCGCCAAGACCAACGCGGACGCCGGCACCGGAACGGGCGGGGCGTCGCAGGAGGTCCGGCTGCCCCTGCGGACGGCGGATCCGGCCGAGACGGCGGCCCTGGTCGCGCGGTGGGAGCGGGAGCTGCCGCAGGCCGACGCGGGCCGGCGTGAGCTGCTGCGCGCCTGGCTCGCGTGGGCGCGGGACGTCGCCCCGCGGACCCGGACGTCCTGGACCGGCCGGGTCACCGTGCTGCGGTGGGGGAGCCTGCGCCTGGTGGCGCTGCCGGGCGAGCCGTTCTCGGTGACCGCTCGCGACATCGCCGCCCGGGTGCCGGGCGACGTCATCGTCATCGGCTACAGCGACGGCTGCCCCGGCTACCTGCCGCCCGTCACCGAGCTCGACCAGGGCGGATACGAGGTGGAGGACGCACACCGCTACTACGGCATGCCGGCCCCGTTCGCGCCCGGCGCCGCCGAGTCTCTGGCCGACGCCGCCGTCGGCCTGGCGAGCGGCCTCTGACCGACCCCTCTACGCGCGACGCGGAGCCGCTGGCGGGGGAGCAGCCCGCGGTCGAGCGCCTGTCCCGTCACCGCACGAGAAGGGAACCGCATGTCGCGAAGATTCTGGGTGACGACCGTCGCCGCGTTCGCCGTGGCCGTGATGCTGGTGGGCTTCACCTGGGGCGGCACGACGCCCCGGGCGAACGCTCTCACCGGCGGGCGGCCGGCGGCGAGCACGCTGCCGAAGGGCACCGTCCTGGCGAGCTACCCCGGCGGCAACACCATCGACACGGAGATCAGGGAGAAGCGGCCGCGGGCCGACGGCTACTACCACGTCGACACCCCGGCGACGATCAGCCAGCTGAAGAAGCTCCACGTCAACACGTTCTTGTTCCTCGTCTGGCACTCGCCGGCCGACTGGCAGGACCTGAGCGGCGAGTTCATGGCCGCCGCGAAGCGGGCCGGCATCAACGTGTGGGCGTACATCGTCCCGCCGTCCGAGTGCGTCAGCTGGTGCTCACAGCCGTACAAGACGGACTACCTGTCCTGGGCCCGCGAGATCGCCCAGCTCTCGACCCGGTACCCGAACCTCACCGGGTGGGCGATCGACGACTTCACGAACGGGCAGAACTCGCAGACGTTCACACCGGACTACATGCGGCAGATCAAGCAGATCACCGACGGCATCAACCCCGACCTCGGGCTGTACACCACCGCCTACTACCCGACGGCCGTCAACGACGCCTTCTATGAGAAGTACGCGCCGTACATCCGCGGCATCATCTTCCCGTTCCGTGACTACCCGTACTACAACACGCAGGTCACCTCGACGCTCGGCCCCGAGCTGGACACGATCCTGCCGCACGCGGACAAGTACCACACCAAGGTGGTGCTGATGATCTACACGGGTCGGTACAGCACCTTCGACGAGCCGACCCCCGACTATGCGAAGCGCGCCCTCGACGTCGGGCTCGGCTACGCGCGCCAGGGCCGCATCGAGGGGATCGCCTCGTACGGCACGCCGCACCTGGGCGCCCCGGCCGTGAGCTCCGACCTGCTCGCCATGTACGGGCGCGGCAGCCTGGTGTTCCAGAACTACGGCGGCTCGACCCCGGCCGGCGCCTACGAGTCGGCGTCCCAGACCGTGCGCGTCGACCCCGCCGCGCCGCGCTACACCATCTCGCTCTGGCGCTACAACCGCTTCTACAGCACGCCGACGCCCGGGCGGCTCATGCAGGTGCTCGTCGACGGGCACGTCGTCTGGTCCTCCGACATCGCGACCGACATGTCCGGCGGCAACCACGAGTTCCGGTGGATGCAGAATGAGGGCCCGATCGAGATCGACCCGGGCTACCTGCGCGGCAAGAAGCAGGCGACGCTGACGTTCCGGCTGTACGAGGACCAGGCGGCGAACTACCGGTCGCTGACCGCGTTCGACACGGTCCAGACCTCCGGGTTCGACGTCACCGACCCCGGCTTCGAGACACCGGGCAGCTGGCAGACCGCGTCCACCTTCGGCAACCTCATCCCGGAGATGAACGTCTACGACGCCGACCTCCCCAGCCACGTCTTCCAGGCCGTGGCCAGGGCGTTCGCGTCATAACCGGTCGCACCGTCGGGCGGTCGGCCGCGCGCGTCGCGCGGCCGACCGCCCGGTCGCTCCAGAGCTGTCCGTCGGGGATGTTCGCGAGTCCGAGGGTGTCCACAGAACGCGATAGGGCCGGCATCGGCACCGGTATTTGGAGAACTTCATGAGACTGCACCGACTCGTCCCGCTCTCGCTGACCGCCGCCTGTGCGGTCGTCATGGCGCCGGCCGTACCCGCTGTCGCCTCGCCCGCCGCCACGACGGCGACACAGCCCGCCTTGACGTCGGGCAGAGGGCTACCACCTGAATACGAGCGGGCCCTGTTCGCGAGTACCTACGCCAGCCTGCGGGACCGGGTGAGTGAGCGGGGATACGCGCCTACGTCGCTCAAGGGCTACTACGGGGGGATGTACACCCGGGACGCGTCGGTCAACGCCCTGGCGTTGATCTTGGGCCGTGATTACCCGCAGGCCCGGAGGATCCTGCGGTACATCCTGGGCTACACGGCCGCGTCGGGGCAGCCGACCATCCCGCACCGGATCTTCCCGTTGAGTGACACCCTCGCCCCAGACGGGCAGCAAACCCAGGTCGGACACGCGGTCGTCGGCCTGGGCGGGGGCCGTGAGTTCACCCAGTCGATGCCGGCACCCGGGATCGTGACCGCCGTGGACGCATGGCTGAGCCGGTCTACGGCGGCGCACGGCACGGTCACCGCGACGCTGCGTGCGGTGCGGGACTCCCGGAGCGTGGTGGTCGACAAAGCCACACTGCCGGTCAGCGAGCTTCCCGCGAACGGAGGCTGGGTGACCTTCCGGTTCGCGCCGCCGCTGTCGACCGGGGTGCCCTCGGGCGGGTACACCTTGTCCCTCTCCGGCACCGGCTCCTCCGGTGGGGTCACCTGGTGGGGAGATGCCAAGGCGGGCGCGGCTTTCCGGGAGCACACGCACGACTTCGCCCTCTCCGGCTACGACGCGTGGGATGAGGTCGACGAGAAGTACAGCGTGCTGCTCGCCTGGGCCCGGTACGTGCGGGCCAACCGCGGCGACCGCGCCTTCGTCGCACAGACGTGGCCGCTGGTGCGCGAGTACGCCGACCACCACCTGAACCAGCCCGGGTACCTGTCGGACGAGCTGAACCTCATCCGCAACCCGATCCTGGACGACGAGGGGTACAACAACGTCTACGACCTGCTGACCAACACCGTTACCGCACAGGCTCTCCACGAGTTGGTGCCCTTGGCGGGGCAGTTGGGCGCCGCCGACGACGCGCACCGGTGGGCACAGACCGCGGACCGGATCTCGCGCGGGATCAAGCAGAACCTGATCACGAACGTCGACGGGAAGCCCGTCTACGGGGCGTGGTACGACGGAAAGGACCCGGCCGAGTTCACCGCGGGGTGGACGTTCGTCAACCTCTCTCCCATCGCGTTCTCGTGGTACGGCCTCGACCGAACCATCATGCGGAACACCGTCGCGGCGTACATGGCCCATGAGAGCCGAGACTGGTCCGGAGTACGCATGTTGTCCTCGATGTCGGACTACGCATTCACCGGCCACAACGACTGGGTCCTCACCAAGGGGCTGGCCTGGGAATGGGCCCAGGCCCACCAAGCCGGAGACACCGCCAGGATCGGCCAACTCGACCAGTTCCTGCGGCACTATTACCCCGACGTCACCCAGCCCATCAGCGAGGGCTGGATCCTCGACAGCGACGGCTCCCTGAGAGTCACCGACCCGGGCAACCAGGAGCACGCCGGTTGGTTCGCCGTCATGCTGCTGGAGAACTACCCGACGCTGCGCGGCCATCACTGACGGTTCTCCCTACCTTCGCCTCGTCACCGCGAAGGGACGGCCGGCCGCGCGAGGAGCGCGGCCGGCCCCCGCCATCACTCGGCCTGGGGGAAGCGGTAGCTGACGCGCTCCGCCGTCTGCGGGCGCGGCCACCGCGACGTGACGACCTTGCCTCTCGTGTAGAAGGCCACGCCTTCGGCGCCGTGGACGTGCGTGTCGCCGAACAGCGAGGCCTTCCAGCCGCCGAAGGAGTAGTACGCCATCGGCACGGGGATCGGCACGTTGATGCCGATCATGCCGACGGCGACCTGCCGTTCGTAGCGCCGCGCGGCCTCGCCGCTGGAGGTGAACAGCGCGGTGCCGTTGCCGTAGGGGCTTCCGTTGACGAGCGCGATCGCGTCCTCGAACGTCGCGGCCCGCAGGACCACCAGGACGGGTCCGAAGATCTCCTCCTGGTAGATCGGGTGGTCCGGCGTGACATGGTCGAAGAGGCAGGGGCCGACGAAGAAGCCGTCGCCGGGGTGCGCCGCGCGGCCGTCGACGACCAGGTGGGCGCCCGCGGCCACCCCCTGCCCGACCAGGTCGACGACCCGGTCCCGTGCCGCCGCGCTGATCAGCGGTCCCATCTCGCTGCGCGGGTCGTCGGCCGGTCCGACCCGCACCGAGCGGGCCGCGGCGGCGAGCCGGTCGACCAGAGGGTCCGCGACGTCGCCGACGGCGACGACCGCGGACAGCGCCATGCACCGCTGCCCGGCCGAGCCGAAGGCCGCCGAGGCGATCTGCCGGACGGTGTCGTCGAGGTCGGCGTCGGGCAGGACGACGGCGTGGTTCTTCGCGCCGCCCAGCGCCTGCACCCGCTTGCCCGCTGCGGTGCCACGGCCGTAGACGTACTCGGCCACCGGAGTCGAGCCGACGAACGACACGGCGGCCACGTCGGGGTGGTCGAGCAGCGCGTCGACCACCGTCTTGTCGCCGTGCACCACGTTGAACACCCCGTCGGGCAGGCCCGCGTCGGCGTACAGCTCCGCCACCCGCACCGACGCGGACGGGTCCCGCTCGCTCGGCTTCAGCACGAAGGTGTTGCCGCAGGCGATCGCGATCGGGTGCATCCACAGCGGCACCATGACCGGGAAGTTGAACGGGGTGATCCCCGCGCACACCCCGACCGGCTCCCGCAGCGAGTGCGAGTCCACGCCGGTGGAGACGTGGGGAGAGTAACCGCCCTTGAGCAGGTGGGGGATGCCGCACGCGAAGTCCACCACCTCGCGTCCGCGGACGACCTCCCCGCGTGCGTCGTCGATCGTCTTGCCGTGCTCGGCGGCGACGATCCGCGCCAGCTCGTCCTCGTGACGCTCCAGCAGGTCGCGGAAGGCGAACAGCATGCGGACGCGGCGGGTCAGCGACATGCCGGACCAGGTCTCGTACGCCTTGAGCGCGGCGGCCACCGCGTCGTTCACCTCCGCGGTGCCGCCGAGCGGCACCTCGGCCTGCGGGACGCCGGTGGCCGGCTGCCATACCGGGGCGGTCCGGCCGCTCACGCCGCGGGCCGGCGCCCCGGCGATCCAGTGGTCGATCGTGCGCATCAGGGTTCCTCTCACAGGTGGTGGCGCTGGGCGCGCCGGGCGGTCTCGTACGAGGCCCGGGCGGCACGCGTCGTGTCGAGCGCGGACGTCTCGGCGACCGGTACGTCCCACCAGGCGCCGGAGTCCGGAGCGGGGACGAGCGGGTCGGTCTCGATCTGGATGACGGTCGTGCGCGGGGACTTCTTCGCCGTGGCCAGCGCGTCGCGGAGCCCGTCGACCGTGCAACACCTCGCGCTCCGGAGCGGCGAGCTTCACAGGCGGCCGGGCCGTCCGTCCCGTACGGCCTGGCGGACCGTTTGGTAGCCGGCGTCGAAGCGGCGCTGGAAGCCGACATGGAGCGGGACCGCGGCGGCCGTGACCTCGGCGAGGACGTCCCGCGTCTCGTCGATGTCGCCGGCCACCGGCTTCTCGCAGAAGATCGGCAGACCGGCGCGGACACCGGCGCGGATGTGCTCGGCGTGCGTGCCGGTGGGGGTGGCGTCCGGCCTGCGCCGAGAAGCCCAATGCGCATGGAGTTGCTCGCCTTCGGTGGTCGGTGTCCGACCGATGGGGGATGACCAGGTAGTTCTATCCACGCCACGGCGGAAGAGTCAATACTTTGTCCTGACATGCTGACGTAAGGAGCTTAAGCCATAGATGGGGCATACTGGGGGGTACGTCGCCCTGAGGAGTTCGCGTGGAGCCCATCGGGAAACTGATCACGATCGACCGGAGCAGCCCGGTGCCGCTGTACTTCCAGGTGGCGGAGCGGCTCCAGGACCTCATCGAGTCCGGCACGCTGGCCCAGGGCGTCCGCCTGGAGAACGAGATCACGCTCGCCGACCAGCTCGGCGTCTCCCGGCCGACCATGCGCCAGGCGATCCAGCACCTCGTCGACAAGGGCATGCTGGCCCGCAAGCGGGGCTTCGGCACGCAGGTCGTGCACAACCGGGTCCGCCGGCAGGTCGAGCTGACCAGCCTGTACGAGGACCTCGCCCGCGACGGCCGGGAGCCGCGCACCGAGGTGCTGTCCTTCCACACCGTCCCCGCCGGCGGTGACGTCGCGGCCGCGCTCCAGGTGGAGCCCGCAGCCGACGTGCTGTCCGTACGGCGGCTGCGCTATGCCGGTGACGAACCGCTCGCCATCATGCACAACCACCTGCCGGCCGGCCTCATCGACGTCACCGAGGACGACCTGAACCGGCGCGGCCTGTACGAACTGCTGCGTGCGGTCGGCGTCACCATCCAGATCGCCGAGCAGGCCGTCGGCGCGCGGCGCGCCACGGCCGGGGAGGCGCGCCTGCTCGGGGAGACGCGGGGAGCGCCCCTGCTGACCATGTCGCGCACCGCGTACGACGACGCCGGACGCCCGATCGAGTACGGATTCCACCTGTACCGGGCCGACCTCTACTCCTTCGAGATGACCCTGCGGGCCCGCTGAGCCGCTCCGTGGCTGCGCTGGTCGTCTGCCACGAGTGCCGGGCCGCCGCGAACGGGCGGGTCGGCTGATGCCGCCCGTGAGCGCCGCCGGACCGCTCTTCCCCTGGCTGGTCACCGATCTGGACGGCACACTCGTCGGCCGCGACCTGCGGATCGTGGCCCGCAGCGCCGACGCGCTGCGGCGCTACCGCGAGCGCGGCGGCACCGTCTACATCGCCACCGGCCGCAACGAGGAGTCCGCCGGCCGCTACCACCGCGACCTCGGCCTCGACACGCCGATGATCCTCTACAACGGGGCTCGCGTCGTCGACCCCGCCACCGGCAGGCGCCTTCTCGACCTGCGGCTCGACGACTCCTGCCTGCGGAACGCGGTGCTGCCGGAGTTGCCGGCCGGCGTCGGCGCCGTCGGGTTCGCCGGAGAGAACGCCTACGCGCTGCGTGCGGCCCCGGCACTCGCCGACTACGCGCGCCGGGACGGCATCACGCTTCGCACGGACGCCCCGGCCGAGCCGCTGACCAAGGCGATGCTCATCGCGCCCGCCCCACCGCTGAACGGGCTCGCCGCGCTGGTCGCGGAGCGGTGTCCCGGCGTAAGGCTGCTCCAGTCCGAGGACACCTACCTGGAGATCCTGCCGGCCGACGCGGGGAAGGGCCCCGCGCTGCGGTGGCTCACCGAGCGGGAGGGGATCGACCTGTCACGCGTCGCGGCCATCGGTGACAACCCCAACGACATCGACATGATGACGGCCGTGGGCCTCGGCGCCGCCGTCGGCGACGGGCACCCGGAGACGCGGGCGGCGGCCGACATCGTGGTCGGCGGCTGCGCCGACGGAGCCGTCGCCGACCTCGTCGACCGGATCCTCGCCGACGGGAAGCCGGAATGATGCTGACCGTGCTCACGTCGTCGGACGCGGCGGATCCCGCGCTCGGCGAGCGATCCGCTCCAGGTGCGCATCGACTACGTCGAGGGTCAGGGTCTGCTGCGCGCCATCATCGACGACTGCACCAGCGCGGGCTTCCACGTCTCGGGGCTGCGCGTCGCCGGCACGGACGCGAGCGCCTCCGCCTCACTGGTCGGCGTCCTGCTCGAGTTGTCCGGCCGCGGGTCCACCGACGATCTCCTGCCGCGCCTGTCCGGCCGAGAGGGGATCCGCGAGGTCATGCTCACCGACGGCGCCGTCCAGTAACGCCTCGTCCACTCCGGCGGCGGTGCGCTGATCAGCCGCGCCGCATGAGCCGGGCGACGGCCGCCATCATCTCGGTGGTCATCTCGTCGGTGCGCTGCTCGGTGGCCGCCTCCTTGACGCAGTGCTTCACGTGGTCGTCCAGCAGGCCGAGGGCGACCTTGTCCAGCGCCGCCTGGATCGCGGAGATCTGGGTGAGGACGTCGATGCAGTAGCGGTCTTCGTCGACCATGCCCTGGACGCCGCGGACCTGGCCCTCGATGCGGCGCAGGCGGGTGCGCAGCTGGTCCTTGGTCGCGCTGTAGCCGCGAGCCGCCGGGGCGGAAGCGGCCTGCGCGGACCTCTCCGTGCTCATGAGGCCGACTCTAGCAAACCCCCATGGGGTATGTTATGGTCCTCTCAAGTTACCCCCTAGGGGTATCTGCCTCGCTGAGGCGCAGGCCCCTGCTATCCATATACCCGGTATGGGTACCTTAGGAGTCAGCCGTAATGGAGCGGTCACCGACATCGCCGAAGGAGAGCACAGATGACGACGACCCAGTACAAGGTCAAGGGCATGACGTGCGGCCACTGCGTTTCCGCGGTGACCGCGGAGGTCGGGGCCATCGACGGTGTCACCGACGTCGACGTCGACCTGGCCTCCGGGACGGTCACCGTCGCCAGCACGGCCCCCCTCGACGAGCAGGCGGTACGCGACGCGGTGGACGAGGCCGGCTATGAGGTCACCGGTTCCTGACCGGGCCCGCTCCGGGGGGCCTGAGAGCAGCGAAGGAAGGCAGCGATGAACACACCGGCCAGGCTCGGCATCTTCACGATCGGGCTGGCGGCGGTGTTCGGCGCGGCGCTCGGGGCCGGCCGCCTGGCCGGTCCCGTCGGAGCCGCGGATCGGCCGAACGCCTCCCACAACGACATGGAGCAGCACACCGGCCATGACATGACGCACGCGACCATGCCCGGAGGGCTGCTCGTCTCCGACCACGGCTACACCCTCACCACCACTACCGCGTCCACCGGGACGTTCGCCTTCCGGATCATCGGCCCGGACGGGCGGGCGGTGACGGCGTTCGACACCGAGCACGACAAGCGGATGCACCTCATCGTCGTCCGCCGCGACCTGTCCGGCTTCCGGCACGTGCACCCCGCCATGGACGCCGACGGCACCTGGCGGGTCGCCGCACCCTTCGGCGGGCCGGGCGCCTACCGGGCGTTCGCCGACTTCAAGCCCGCCGGCGCCGACCCGCTGACGCTCGGCATCGACACCGAGGTCGCGGGCGAGACGACCCCGCGGCCGCTGCCCGCCCCGGCCACGACCGCCTCCGTCGACGGCTACACCGTCACCCTCAAGGGCGCGTTGACGGCGGGCCGGGAGAGCCGGCTCGACCTGACGGTCTCGCGGGACGGCCGGCCGGTCACCGACCTTCAGCCCTATCTCGCCGCGTACGGGCACCTGGTGGCGCTTCGTGTGGGCGACCTGGCCTACCTGCACGTCCACCCGGACGGCGAGCCGGGCGACGGCAGGACGAAGCCGGGGCCGACCGTGACCTTCCACGCCGAGGTGCCGTCCGCCGGCTCGTACCGTCTCTACCTGGACTTCCAGCACGACGGCGCGGTCCACACCGCCGAGTTCACCGTGACGGCCGTCGCTTCCCCGACGAAGGAGGGCTCATGAGCACCACGGCACCCGAGCGGGTCGAGCTGGTGATCGGGGGCATGACCTGCGCGTCGTGCGCCAACCGCGTCGAGAAGCGCCTCAACCGGCTGGAGGGCGTCACCGCGACGGTCAACTACGCCACCGAGAAGGCCAGCGTCGCCTTCGAGCCCGGCGTCTCCCCGGACGACCTGATCGCCCAGGTGGAGAAGGCCGGGTACACCGCCGCCCTCCCCGCCCCGCCGAAGCCGGACGAGGAGGAGACGGCGCCGGAGGCCGAGGACGCCACCGTACGCGCCCTGCGCGACCGGCTCCTGGTCAGCACCGTGCTGGCCGTACCCGTGATCGCGCTGGCGATGATTCCCGCCCTGCAGTTCACGTACTGGCAGTGGGCCTCGTTGACGCTGGCGGCACCGGTGCTGGTCTGGGGTGCGGCGCCGTTCCACCGCGCCGCGTACAAGAACCTCAGGCTCGGCGCCGCGACGATGGACACGCTGGTGTCGCTGGGCACGATCGCGGCGTTCGGCTGGTCGCTGTACGCGCTGTTCTTCGGCACCGCCGGCGAACCGGGCATGCGGCACCCGTTCACCCTCACCGTCGGGCGCGTCTCCGGCGCGGGCGAGATCTACCTGGAGGTCGCCGCCGGGGTGACGGTGTTCATCCTGGCCGGCCGTTACTTCGAGGCCCGCTCCAAGCGGCGCGCCGGGGCCGCGCTGCGGGCGCTGCTGGAGATGGGCGCGAAGGACGTCGCCGTGCTGCGCGACGGCCGCGAAGAACGCGTCCCCGTCGAGCGGCTCACCACCGGCGACCGGTTCGTCGTACGGCCCGGCGAGAAGATCGCCACGGACGGCGTGGTGGTCGAGGGCGGCTCGGCGGTCGACATGAGCATGCTCACCGGGGAGTCCGTGCCGGTCGAGGTCGGGGTCGGCGACGCCGTCGTCGGCGCCACCGTCAACGCAGGCGGCCGCCTGGTCGTCGAGGCGACCAGGGTCGGCTCGGACACCCAGCTCGCGCAGATGGCCAAGCTGGTGGAGGAGGCCCAGAGCGGCAAGGCGCAGGTGCAGCGCCTCGCCGACCGGGTCTCCGGGATCTTCGTGCCGATCGTGATCACGCTCGCGGTGGCCACCCTCGGGTTCTGGCTCGGTACGGGCGGCGGCGTCACGGCGGCCTTCACCGCGGCCGTCGCGGTCCTCATCATCGCCTGCCCGTGCGCGCTCGGCCTGGCCACTCCCACCGCCCTCCTGGTCGGTACGGGTCGCGGCGCCCAGCTCGGCATCCTCATCCGGGGCCCGCACATTCTGGAGTCCACTCGGCGGATCGACACGGTCGTGCTGGACAAGACCGGCACCGTCACCACCGGCAAGATGACCCTGACCGACGTCATCACCGCCGACGGCCAGGACGCCGACGAGGTGCTGCGCCTCGCCGGAGCGCTGGAGGACTCCTCCGAACACCCGATCGCCCAGGCCATCGCGAGGGGGGCCGTCCAGCGGGTCGGCGACCTGCCGCCGGTGGAGGACTTCGCGGCCGTCGAGGGCCTCGGCGTCCAGGGCGTCGTCGACGGGCACGCCGTGCTGGTCGGCCGTACGCGCCTGCTGGACGAGTGGTCCCAGCACCTGCCCGCCGAGCTGGAACGCGCCAAGGTCGCCGCCGAGGCCGACGGCGGCACGGCCGTCGCGGTCGGCTGGGACGGCGAGGCCCGCGCGGTCCTCGTCGTCGCCGACACCATCAAGGACACCAGCGCCGAGGCGATCACCCGGCTGAGGTCGCTGGGGCTACGGCCGGTCCTGCTCACCGGCGACAACGAGACCGTGGCCCGCGCGATCGCGGCCGAGGCCGGCATCGACGAGGTCATCGCCGAGGTCCTGCCCGCCGACAAGGTCGACGTCGTCAAACGCCTGCAGGCCGAGGGCAGGACCGTCGCGATGGTCGGCGACGGCGTCAACGACGCCGCCGCCCTCGCCCAGGCCGACCTGGGCCTGGCCATGGGCACCGGCACCGACGTGGCGATCGAGGCCGCCGACCTGACCCTCGTACGCGGCGATCTGCGCGCCGCCGCCGACGCCATCCGCCTGTCGCGCCGCACACTCGGCACCATCAAGGGCAACCTGTTCTGGGCCTTCGCCTACAACGTCGCCGCCCTGCCCCTGGCCGCCGCCGGCCTGCTCAACCCGATGCTCGCCGGTGCCGCGATGGCGTTCTCCAGCGTCTTCGTGGTCAGCAACAGCCTGCGGCTCCGCCGGTTCCAGCCGGCCCGCTGAGAGGCACCTGACGCCCGGTTCCGGCCACCGGCCGGAACCGGGCCGCGGTCGTCCGAGCGGGGGTGTGGCGCAGGGGACTTGTAGGGTTTTGGGCGGTCAGAGGCGTCTTACGGTCTGGAGTGCTGACTTGCCCGCTTTTTCGCGTGAACGCCTCAGTGTCTTCGTGGACGCTCCGGCGTTCCAGCGTGCGATCATCGCCGTCATCACGTTGAACGGGCTGGCGCTCGGGCTGGAGACCTCGCCCGGCCTGGCCGACGGGCACTCCACGGCCTTCCTGGTCATCGACCGGTTCGTCATCGCGATCTTCGTCATTGAGATCGTTCTGCGGATCGCCGCACAGGGAAAGGCGTTCTTCCGCGACCCGTGGAACTGGTTCGACCTGGTCATCGTCGCCGTCGCCCTCGTTCCGGCGTCGGAGTCGCTGTCCATCCTCCGGCTCTTCCGGTTTCTGCGGGTGCTGCGGCTGATCTCCGTGGTGCCGGGCATGCGCAGGGTGGTCTCAGCGCTGTTCACCGCGATTCCTGGGCTGGCCTCGATCCTGGTCCTCCTGCTGCTGTCGCTCTACGTCGCGGCCGTCATCGGCGAGCGGCTCTTTCACGAGGCGGCCCCGCAGCATTTCGGAAACCTGGGAAAGTCGCTGTTCACGATGTTCACGGTGCTCACGGTCGAGAACTGGCCGAGCGTCGCGGAGGACGTGATGGCCAAGGAGCCGCTGGCCTGGGTCTTCTTCGTCACGTTCATCGTGGTCACGGCGTTCTTCATCCTCAACCTGCTCATCGGCGTGATCGTTTCCGCGATGGAGACCGAGGTCAACGCCTCACGGTGGAAAGAGGACCAGGAACTGGAGCGGGCACAGCACACCGCGCTGATGAACGAGATCCGGGCGCTCAACGAGAAGATCGACCGGCTCGCGGCCGACTCCGCGACCGCCGGTTCCTCCCGCGACCCCGGATGATCCGGAGAACCGGAGTCACCTCCGATAAGGTGCTACCGTCGGTCTAAGCGGACCCAACTCCGCTTACCGTCTCATGTGGAAGGAACTCCCATGACCTCGGACAGCACCTCCTCCTCCCGGCTCACCGTCACCGGTGTCCCGCGTGCCGGCGGGGCCGGGGTGATCGGCGGACGCACGGTCTCCCGCGTCGGATACGGCGCGATGCAGCTACGCCGGCGAGGCGACCGCGACGAGGCGATCGCCCTCCTGCGCCGCGCGGTGGAGCTCGGCGTCGACCACGTCGACACCGCCCAGTTCTACGGCGACGGCTTCGTCAACGGGCTCATCCGCGACGCGTTCCGCCCCGAGGACGGCGTCGTGGTCGTCAGCAAGGTCGGCGGCGATCCCAACCCGGGCGGCACCTTTCAGGTCCGTCCCGCCCAGCGACCCGAACAGCTGAGGGCGAGCGTCGAGGACAACCTCAAGAGCCTCGGCCTCGACCAGATCCCGGTGGTGAACCTCCGCCGCCTGGACACCGGACCGGGCCTGCGGGTCGAGGGCGACCAGGTGGTCGACCTCGATGACCAGCTCGCGATGATGACGGCGCTGCGGGACGAGGGCAAGATCGGCGCGATCGGCCTGAGCAACGTCACCCTGGACGGACTGCGCCGAGCCCTTCCCGCCGGGATCGCCTGCGTCCAGAACGCCTACAGCCTGGTGGCGCGCGGCGACGAGGAGATGCTCCGGCTCTGCGCCGACGAGCAGATCGCCTGGGTACCGTTCTTCCCGCTCGGCGGCGCCCTCCCCGGCATGCCGAAGGTGACCGACGACCCGGCCGTCATCGCCGTCGCGCGGTCCCTCGGCCGCACCCCCGCGCAGACCGGCCTCGCCTGGCTGCTGCACCACGCGCCGAACGTGCTGCTCATCCCGGGTACCGCGGACGCCGCCCACCTCGAAGCGAACATCGCCGCGGGAACGATCGCCCTGGACGACGACGCCATGGCCGCGCTGGACGCCGCCCGGTCACACTCCACCGACCTCCCGCTCGGCTGAGCCGCTCTTTTCGCCATCGAACCGGACACCATCGGAAAACACCCTCAGAGCGCACGCGATCAAGGAGAATCTCCGCGAGACCTGGTCTCATCGGCGGGCCAGGGCACCGGAGAAGGGGACCCGATGGGCCGTCGTACTCGTTCTGCCTGGGGAGCCTCGGGGCTGGCACTGCTGACCGGGTTCACGCTGTGGGCGGCGATCCCGCACCCCGGAGCGGCCCGGCCGAGCTCGGCCACCTCGTCGCTCGCGGCCGAGGAGGCCACGCCGACGGCCGGCACGGTACGGGTGGACCTGTCGCACAGCCTCGGCGCGTTCCCGTTCCGGCCGGGTCGCCAGCTCAGCGCGACCCCGAACAGCTGGAAGTACGGCACGACGACGAACGAGAAGCTCAGCGACCTCGGTCTCGCGCGGGCACGGGTCTGGCTGGAGTTCGACCAGGCGTACGACGTCGGGACCGGCACCCCTGAATACTCGAAGTGGTACGACTACCTCAGCGAGTACGCCTCACGGTCCAGCGACGGACTCGTCGTCGACTGGCGCTCGGACTACGACCCGCTCGTCACGAACGGCACGTTCACCCGCTCGGCGTTGTTCGCGGCCGAGCGTGACATGCTCGCCGACTACAAGAGGCACTTCCCGTCGATCAAGTACCTCGAGGCCGAGAACGAACCGCCGGACATCGCCGCGTACTACCCGAAATACAAGTTCATGTATCAGGTGGTGAACGCGGTCAACGCGATGGGCCTGCCCGGATCGAAGATCGAGATCGGCGGCCCGACCACGGACATCTTCTCGGTCGGCCGGATCGGCCAGTTCCTCGACCTGTACGCCGCCGACACCGACACGAACAAGCGGCTGGACTTCATCACCTACCACCAGTACTTGATCAACACGTCCGGCAGTGGCACGTGGGACGCCCCGAAGCAGAACCCGGCCGTCGTCTCCACCGAGCGCGCGCAGGTCGACTCGATGCTGACCGCCCGGAACCTGACCAGCCGGCCCGTCATGGTCACCGAGACCGGTGTCTTCCCCGGCTCCCGCGAGTCCGACCTGGGCCTGTCGGCCGACTACCACATACAGGCGGCGGCGCTGCCGTCACTGGACTACTACTACCTCGGCCAATCGTCGGTCACCCCGTTCGACTGGACGATCCACCACCCGGACAACGACCGGAAGAGCATGTTCGCCGACACCGACACGGGGATGGCGCGGCCGTACTACAACGCGATCCGGATGGAGTCGATGCTTCCCGGCACCCGCTACCAGGCCACCTCTGACGGCCTGAGCTCGAAGGGCATCGGTGTGTACGGCCTCGCGGCCGCCGATCCGGGCGAGGTCGCGGTCATGACCTGGAACTACCAGTGGACGCTCAAGACCGCCTACGACTCGAGGATCGTGCTGTCGAACTTCCCGGCCGCGTTCCTGAACTCCAACGTCCTGGTGACCCGCTACCGTATCGCCGACGACTCCGACACCGGCGAGCTGAACCCGGTGGAGCAGTTCGTGATCGGCCCGCGCGGATCGGGCGGATACACGAGCCAGACCCTCCCCCTCAACCCGAACGAACTGCGCCTGCTCGTCCTCACCCCGACCACGAAGCCGGTCGGCTGGCACTCCTGACGCCGCGGCTCGGCCGGGTTGCGGCCCGCCGCCGATCAGGGGGAGGTGAAGTCGGGCAGCCGCTCGCGGGCGACGGCGCGCAGCGCTTCGGCGTGTTCGGCGGGCACGCCGAAGTACGGCCAGCGCAGCCGCGTCCCGATCGTGCTCCAGCCGCCGATCGCGGCCAGCAGTTTGTCGAGTGCCGCGTTGCAGTACTCGTGCTGGAGCGGCTGAATGAACTCACCGAAGAACGCGTTCAGGCGTGCCTCGACGGACATCGCGTCGGGGTGGCCGTCGCGGATGGCCTGCCACCAGGCGACGGCGGCGCGCGGGTGCAGGCAGGCGACGTTGGAGTACGCGCCGGCCGCGCCACGGCGGTGGCCGGAGGCCAGATGGTGGCCCGGGACGAAGACGGAGACCCGCTTCATCACCGGGCGCATCGCCTCGTACCACGCGTCGTCGCCGTCGCCGACCTTGAGCCCGATGATCTCCGGGATCTCCTCGCACAGCCGCTGGTACCCGGCCGGGGTCAGCACACGCTTGGCGTGCGGAGGGTTGTACAGGACCAGGGGAACCGGCGCCGCCTCATCCGCGAGACGGCGCAGGAAGGCGACCGCCTCCCGGTCGGTGACGGTGAACCAGTCGGGGAGGATCACCTGAACGGCGTCGGGCGCGAGTTCCCGCGCGCGGCGAAGCCGGTCGAGGGCGACCTGCGGGCTGGGGTGGGCGCAGCCGATCTGGAACGGTACGCCCGCCGTTCGGCAGCGGGCGGCCACGAGTTCGGCGAGCCGGTCGACCTCCGCCTCGCTCTGCGTCCAGAACTCGGCGGCCGACCCACCCGTGTACACGCCGTCGACTCCGGCGCCGATGAGGTGGTCCAGCTGCTCGCCGACGTGCTCCCAGCGGAGGTCGTCGTCTTCGTCGATCGGCAGGAGCACGGTCGCCCAGGTGCCTGTGGGGGGTTTCATCGGACGTCAGCCTAGTGAAACGGTGCCGGCCGGGATGAGTGCGGCCGGCACCGTCCGCGCGTGTCAGGCGGTGCGGTCCGGGCCCTCGTTCGCCATGGCCCGCCACTCCCGGGGCGTCATCCCGTACGTGTCCTTGAAGACCCGGCTGAAGTGGGCGGCGCTCGCGAAGCCCCAGCGGAACGCGACCGCTTCGATGGTGCGGTGGGCCGAGGCCGGTCTCGTGAGGTCGCGCCGGCACATCTCGAGCCTGCGCCGTCTTATCCACGCGGCCGGGCTGGTGTCCTCCCGGGCGAACAGCTTCTGGAGGTAGCGCGTCGACAGGCCATGCGCATGGGCCACCGCCGAGGGGGAGAGGCCAGGGGCGTCCAGGTGCCGCTCGATGTACTGCTTGATCTGTGCCAGCAGCGCGGTGCCGGGCGCGTCCTCCCGAAACGGCGTCGCCTGGCCGGCCCGCAGGGCGACCGCGGCTCTGATGAGCTCGGGGATGCCGCCGGCCAGCTCGGCGCGCGCGCTCTCGTGGTACGAACCCGCCTGCGCCGCGAGTCCGGTGAGGAAGGGCGACAGTAACCGGCCGAAGCCGTCGTCGCCGCGGAAGACCGTCGCCGTGGTCGCACGCATCGTGGACTCGGGCAGCGCGAGACTGCGCGCGGGGACCCGCAGGACGGTCATCGTGAAGGGGTCGTGAAAGCCGAGGGAGTACGGCCGGCTGGTGTCGTAGAAGGCGAAGTCTCCGGGGCGCAGCAGCGCCTCGCGGCCATCCTGTGCCACCACGGAGCTGCCCGACGTCTGCAGGCTCAACAGGATCAACGGCTCGGACGAAGCGGAGATCAGGCGTGGTGTCCTGACCACTTCGCCGCCACCGGCACGTACGGAGCACAACCGCAGGTCGCCGAGATCGTCAACGCTCAGGCTCGCCACCACGGCCGGACCCTCGGCGGCGGAGATCCGCAGGCGTACCAGAGACTCGGCGACGATCTCGTGCCAGTAGTCCAGCCGTTCATCGGGAGGCCGGTCGCCGGTGGATCGGACGAGGGTCATCCGTACTCCGCTTCAAAACCTGTGCAACAGACAGTAAGCGCACCTTAGCGCGCCGCAGGGACGAAATGTGGTCTCCCAGGTGGGGACATCCGCCATTCCGCCGGTGCGCGCCGCGTCAAGTGTCCGGGCGCTTCTGGGCAAGGAGGCCGGGGCTCCGCCCGCTAGCGTGTCGGCTCATCATCAAACCCCCAGGTCATCGACCTGGAGTTGCTGACAGGCGGAAAGTCTCATGCCCACCCCCCGGTTCAAGGCCGCGGTCGTTCAGGCAGAGCCAGTCTGGTTGGACGTTCACGCTTCCACGGACAAGGCGATCGGTCTCATCGCTCAGGCCGCTCGGAACGGCGCCGGCCTCATCGCCTTTCCCGAGACGTGGATCCCCGGCTATCCGGCGTGGATCTGGAGCGGCTCGCCGCTGTGGGGAATGAAGTTCATCCCCCGCTATTACGAGAACTCGATCGTGGTCGGGGACGAACCGTTCACCCGGTTGGCCAAGGCGGCCGCCGAACACGGGATCACGGCCGTCGTCGGCGCCAGCGAACGCGACGGCGGATCGCTGTACATGGCGCAGTTCATCTTCGGCGCGCAGGGGGAAGTGATCGCGACCCGGCGCAAGCTCAAGCCGACGTCGGTCGAGCGCGGCGTCTTCGGCGAAGGCGACGGAAGCGACCTGGCCGTCCACGAGGTCGAGGGCATCGGCCGCCTCGGCGCGCTCAACTGCTGGGAACACCTGCAGCCGCTGACGAAGTACGCGATGTACAGCATGAACGAGCAGGTGCACGTGGCGTCGTGGCCCAGCCTTGCCAAGAGCCGGTACACCTACCCGCTGTCCGACGAGGCCAGTATGCGGATCAGCCAGGTCTACGCGCTCGAAGGCGGCTGCTACGTACTCGCCGCCACGACGATGCTCGGCGAGCGCGGCCTGGACATGTTCGCCGAGGGAAACGAAGAACGGGTGCACTTCCTCTCCGGCGGAAGCGGCGGCTTCTCCCAGATATTCGCCCCCGACGGCCGCCCGGTCGGGACGACTCTGCCACCCGACGTCGAGGGACTCGTCTACGGCGAGATCGACCTCGGCGTGATCCCCCTCGTCAAGTCCCTGCAGGACCCTGCGGGGCACTACAGCCGTGGCGACGTGACCCGGCTGCTGTTCGATCCCCGGCCGCGTACGCCGGTGGTGAGAGCCCCGCTGACCGCCGGCGCCCGGTCGTCCTGCGACCAGTCCGGCGTCGAGTGGGACATCGACGAACAACGCCCCTCGACCGAACACGTCGAACCTGCCGAGCCTCTCGCGCTGCCGGCCGTTCACCGAGACGCAAGCCCATGACGGGCTGGGTGGATGCGGCGAACTGGCTGCAGAAGTTGAGGGAGACCTTCCCGGACTGGGCGTTCCTGTACGACCCGTGGCAGAACACCTGGTCCGCACTGCGCGGCAAGAACGACCGCGTCACGGCGACCACCGCCATCGAGCTGAACGCGCTCCTGCGGGAAAAGCGGAAGAAGCACACATATGCATGAGTACGAGCCGCATGCGGAAGAGTCGTGCCCCCGGCCCCGGCCCACCCCGCTCTACGGAGCGGAGTTCGCCGCCGACCCGGGCCGCGTCTATGACCACCTGCGGGGGTACGGACAGGCCGCGCCGGTGGAGCTCGCGCCCGGCGTCCCGGCCACGCTCGTCCTGGGATACGAGGCCGCTCTCCACGTGCTCCGTGATCCCGAGGCGTTCCCCAAGGACCCGCGCCGATGGCAGCGGAACATTCCCCCGGACTGCCCGGTCCTCCCCCTCATGATGTACCGGCCGAACTGCCTGTACACCGACGGCGCCACGCACGCCCGACTTCGCCGAGCGGTGAACGACAGCCTGCAGCGCCTGGACGTGCACACGCTGCGCGAACAGGTCGAGCACAGCGCGGGCGAGCTCATCGCGCAGTTCGCGCATGACGGAGAGGCCGACCTGGTCACCCAGTACGCCAGGCCACTACCGATCCTGATCTTCAATCAGATGTTCGGCTGCCCCGGCCCGCTCGGCGAACGGCTCGCCGCGGGCGTGAAGGGAATCTTCGACGTCGTCGACGCCGAGAAGGCGTACGTGGAACTCGTCCAGTGCCTCATCGAACTCGTCGCGCTCAAACGCAGGAGGCCCGGCCAGGACGTCGCGTCCTGGCTGCTGCAGCACCCTGTCGGGCTTACGGACGAAGAGGCGATGTACCAGCTGGTCATCCTCATGGGCGCCGGAACCGAACCCGAACAGAACCTCATCGCGAACGCGCTGCACCTCCTGCTGTCCGACGACCGGTTCGCCGGCGACGTCTCCAGCGGCAGCCTCGCCGTCGACGACGCGCTGGATGAGGTCCTGTGGACCGACCCGCCGCTCGCCAACTTCGGCATCACCTACCCCGTACGGGACCTCACCCTGGCCGGCACCCGTCTGCCCGCCGACCAGCCGGTCGTCGTGAGCTTCACCGCCGCGAACAACGACCCGGCCACATTCTCGGACCAGCGGGCCGGCAACCGCGCCCACCTGGCCTGGAGCGCCGGCCCGCACCGATGCCCCGCCCAGGGACACGCCCGCCTGATCGCCGCCATCGCGATCGAAAGGCTCCTCGACTCGCTGCCGGACATGGACCTGGCCATCCCCACCGACCGGCTGCAGTGGCGCCCCGGCCCCTTCCACCGCGCCCTCGACGCCCTGCCCGTCACCTTCCCGGCACTCCCGACCGGCCCCCCGGCCGAGCGCGGAATGTGGTGAACCCCCGTGTCGATCGGCGGAACACTCATGCCGCCTCGCCACCGTTCCGGGAGGTGAAGCTCAGGATGCGCTGCCAGGCGTCGGCGCACTCCCGTTCCCAGTCGCGGAAGGCCACGTCGAAGAACGAGTGCGGGGCCCCGTCGTAGACGTGCATCTCATACTCCTTGCCGGCCTCGTCGAAGCCGGCCGCGAGCGCCTGGAATTCGGCCTGCGGGGTGGCGACGTCGTCGCCGGCCAGCAGCATCAGCAACGGCGCGGACAGCGTCGTAGTGGCGTCGCCGAAGAAACGGGGAGGCCCGTAAAAGCCGATCGCCCCGGCGAGATCCAGTTCGGTGGCGGCCTGCCGCCAGGAGTGCCCTCCGCCAAGGCAGAACCCAACGGTGAACACCGGGCCCGGGTGCTCCTCGCGTAGCCGTACGACGGCCGCCGCGACGTCGGCGTCGACATGGGGGGCCTCCAGCAACGCCATGTGCGTCATCGGATCGAAGGAGTCATCGCGTGGCAGGGTGCCCGCGCTGCGCCCGTAGAAGTCGATGACCATGGTGTGGAAGCCGGCCTCGGCGAACCGATGGGCCAGGGCCTCGTAGAACGGATGCAGTCCACGAACGTCCGGGAGGATGACGACGTTCCGTCCGTTCGGAACGGTGGGAGTCGCACGGTAGGCGTTCAGGCGGTTGCCGTCGTCTGCCGTGATCTCCAGGTGTCCATGTTCGACGACCTCTCCGGTGACCACGGGTGAGGCGGGTGGGCGGCCGTCGACCGAATGGCACATGATTGATCTCTTCCGTTCCGTGGCGTTCGTACGGATCAGAGATTGCCGATGAGCCCGCCATGTCATCCAGATCCCACTCTTACGGGTACTGGCAGGGCCACCTTCCATTCGTCGACGCTGGGCATAATGACGGTCATGATGCATCGAGGGGAGCTCGGGGTATTTCTGCGTACGAGACGTGCCCGGGTGACTCCGCAGAGCGCCGGCCTACCTGGTGGCTCGCGGCGCCGGGTTCCCGGGCTGCGACGGGAGGAACTCGCACAACTCGCCGGGATCAGCGTCGAGTACTACCAGCGGCTGGAGCAGGGCCGGGCGACCCGACCTTCGCGCGAGGTCCTAGACGCGATCGCGTGCGCACTCGGCCTCTCGGAGGTAGAGCGCGCCCATCTGGACTCCCTGCGCCGCGTCGCGGCCCATTCAGCCGACCAGGCGGCCGGCGCGCCACGCCCACAACTGCGACGCATGCTCTCCCTGATGGACGGCATCCCGGCATTGATCATCAATGACTACTTCGAGGTGCTGGCCGCCAACTCGCTCGCCACCCGCCTGCTCATCGATGTCACGACCGCGAAGAGTGGGACGCACAACCTCGCCCGCTACCTCTTTCTCGACCCTGGCGCACGTGATTTCTACGTGGAATGGGACGAGGTCGCCGCCGCCACTGCCGGGCAGATGCGTCTGTCGGCAGGCCAGTACCCCCGTGACCCCCAATTGGCGGCATTGATCGCGGAATTGACGACGTACAGCGAGGATTTTCGCGCACTGTGGAACGCGGGAAACGTCGAGCAGCGCTCCTCCGGAGTCAAAAGCCTCCGTCATCCGGCCCTCGGAGTGTTGCGGTTGCGATATCAGAACTTCGTGCCGGTGGACGAAACACGCCACCGACTGGTCACCCTCATCCCGGATGAAAAGAGCGCAACCGAGGTGCGGCTCCTTCGCGCCTGGGCCGCACCCGTCACGACCGGACCGACCCAAGGCCCGGACAGGGCCGCGGTGGGACCGCCGGCCGATCTCTAGGAGCCCGGCGGTCCCACCGCGCGCCCGGTGCCGGTGGACCTCAGCCGACGAGGTTCGCCGCGGAGACGGAGATCGCCGCCTCTTCGGCCTGGTCGGTGCCCATGGCGCGAGCCAGCTTGCGGTACGGCGCGGCCTCGTCGGCGCGGCCGCGCCGTTCGAGCGTGCGGGCCAGCGCCTCATGCGCCCAGCCGTTCGCGGGGTCCAGCTCGATCAGCCGCCGGAAGGTCTGCTCCGCGCGGCCCAGCTGCGCGCTGTGGAAGTAGGCCCGCCCGAGCAGTTCGACGGCCGCCCGGTTGTCCGGCTCGTTCTCGACGATCGGGACGAGGATGCGGCCCGCTTCGGCGTAGTCCCGGGCGTCGAAGAACATCTGTCCGCGCTGGTACTCCTCGTAGGTCATCGGAGTCCTTCCTTCGATGGCGCCCGCACCGTTGGGACGCTGGGCCCCATAACGCCCGCACCGGTCGCCGTCTTCCCGCCGGCCAGAGAGGGGCGTACGAACAGCGGGAAACGAGCAACAACGACAAGGAACCGCAGGTCAGTGGCTGCTCGCTCGCCAAGGGGCGGATCCCCGAGCCCCTGGTTCATTCCTCAAAGGTGCAGGCGGTTGGTTCCGGTGCCGCCGTCGCGGTAGGTCACCTCGACCTCGACGCCGTTCTTCGCGGCGTGCGCGAGTTCGTCGCCCGGCAGCCAGAGCGCGAAGCGTCCTCGCGACACCGTCGCGGTGACGTCGCCGTGGGCTGGGCTCCGATAAAGGACCTTCGCGACTTCGGGACCGGCGATGCCGGCTGCGATGGACAGGTGGCCGGCGTCGATGATGCCGGTGCCGAGGTCGGTCGCGACCAGGTCACGGGGGCCGGGTGGGGTGTAGCCCGCAGGCGTTCCGATCGAGCCGAACGAGTCCCTGAACAAGTGTGTCGAGTCGTCGGTGATGCAGGTCGCCGAGAAACCCTTTCCCGTCGCGAGCACAACGGTCGTCCATGCACCACGGCGTTCGACGATCGCGGCATCGGCATGGCGTAGTTCGTTCGCATCGAAACGTCCCGCACCGTCTTCCTGGACCTGGCGGCACCTGCCGGCCGCGTTGGCGCGTTCCTTCGCCGACATGGCGTGCGGGGTCGGTGTCCAACTCGCGAACGCACGGTCACCGCCCATGATCGACGGCAACGCGACGATGACCGCCGCTGTGCCTGCTACGACCGTTCCTCCAAGGAGTGTGACCTTCCACGCCGTTCGCCCGCGCCGCCGCGGGTGCGGCTGCCGGGACGGACGGCCGGACGGGCCGGTGGCCACGATGCGCGCGAGTTCGATGCGGGCCCGGGCGCCCCGGGCGTCGATGTCCTGGTCGGCGGCGTCGAGGCTTCGCAACATGGTGAAGATGTCCGGGCTGCGGGTCACGGCTTGGCGATCCTTTCGCTGACGTCGACCGGAAGGCCGGACGACTGTGGCGACGCGTCCCAATGACGCCGTAGGGCTCGGCGGGCCCGGCTCAGGCGCAGGCGGAACGCGACCGGTGAGATGCCGAGCACCGCTGCTGCCTGTGGCGCTCGCAACTCCTCGAAAACATGCAGGCTCAGGACCTCCTGGTGGGCCTCGGGCAGCCGGCTCCACGCCCTCGCGAGGTCTATGCGACGCGCCACCAGATCCGCATCCCCATCGGCCGGAAGCTCGGCCGGGATCTCCTTGAGGCGTACGCCGAGCGCCTGTCGACGCTCGGCTCCTCGATGCTCGTTGAGCAACGCGTTCCGAGCGATGCCGAACAACCAGGCCCGCGCGTCTTCGTGGTGTTTCGGCAGGTCGTCGAGGCGACGCCAGGCGACCAAGAACGTGTCCGCGACCACGTCTTCGGCACGATCGGGGTGGGCCCGTCGCTGTGCGAACCTCAGCAAGTCCGAGTAGACGGACTTGTACAGGGCCTCGAAGGTGGCCTTCGAGGCCGGCGCCCGAGAAGGATTGCTCATGCCCTGTCCCTGTCCACCAACGGGCCGGGTGTGTCATGGCGTGTGCGCCGGCGCCCGGTGGCCCTGGCTGAAGGGTGGGGGCTGCGGATGGATGGCACCTCAGGGCCCTAAGGGCGGCGGTCCTTCGGTCGTTCAGGACGGAGCGTGCGCACCTCGCCCAGCGCGTCGACCAGCCGCTGGGGCAGCGGCGTGGTTCCCGTCCCGTCCGACGCGACCGCTACGTAGACCACGCAGCCGGTCGTGGTGATGTCTCCGTCTCGGCGGAACGCGAAGTCCAGCGTGAAGCTCTTCCTTCCGATCCGCGCCGTGCTGATGAGCACGTCCGGCCGGTCGGCGTACCGGATCGGAGCCTTCCAGTCGATCTCCGCGTGTGCGACGTGCACGTCCATGCCCAACTCCGGCCAGGTGGCGTACGGCAGGCCGCGGGTGATGAAGAAGCCGTCCACCGCCTCGTCCACGTAGGCCAGGTACCACATGTTGAACATGACTCCCTGGCCGTCGATCTCGTAGAAGCGCGGTGCGAAACTCTTCGCGTACACCTCCCCACCAGGGACTGGAACGGCGGCCCGTGGCTCGCTCTGTGTCATGGTTCCTCTCTCTGACGGGCGGTGACGCACCAGGCGCGGGAGTCGAACCAGACACCGTCGCCGCTCATGTGCGTGGAAAGCGCCTCGCGCAGCCGCTCGAGCGCACGCGTCGCCGCGGCGGGATCCAGTCTTTTCAGGGCTTCGGTGGTGCTGGTGAAGCCGCAGACCCAGTCGAGGGCGCGGTTCACGTCCGGGCCGTAGGAGATGGGCTCACGGACGTCGGTGAGGGTGATGCCGACGAACCCGGCCTCCGTCAGGATCCTCTTCACCGTCACGGGATCGGCCAATGAGAACGGGTCCGGTCCCGCGGAAGGCACGGCCATTGATGCCTCGGGTCCCGTGAGGGCTTGACGAGTCGCGACTTCCCACTTGTTGTGCTCACGCGCCTGCCAGACCATCATCACCAAACGCCCGCTCCGGCGGAGTGCCCGCCTGATATTGGCGAACGCGGCGACCGGCTCGTCGAAGAACATCGTGCCGAACCTACTGATCGCAAGGTCGAAGTGTCCCTGGGTGAAACGGTGGAGTCGCGCGTCGGCGCGCTCGAAGGTCACGTTGTCCAGGCCTTCCGCGCGTGCGAGTTCACCGGCGCGCTCGACGGCGGCCGCGGAGAGGTCGATTCCGTGCGCGCTGCCGGCCCTGGCCGTACGCGCGGCGTCCCGGGTCGTCTGCCCGGTCCCGCATCCGATGTCGAGGACATGATCGCGTGGCTGTACGCCACAGGCCCGGCGCAGTACTTCGTTGTACAGCCGCAGTTCGGAGTCGTAGTCGGTGCTCATGGGCCGCTTTCGATTACTTCGCGTATCTTGCCCTCTGGGGTCTGAGGCTCGATGCTGGTCAGCGCCCAAGTCGCTCCAGCGGACTCCCACGGGCGAACGTCGGCTCCGGGTGGCACCTCCACGACCAGATCGAATGGATCCTCGCAACTGGTTCGTGCGTGGCTTATTTCCTGCGTGATCTCCGCAAGCTGTTCAGTTCCCGGCAGATCGATCGGGAACAGGCCATCCCACCGGGCCGCACGTCGGATCGGCCGTCGGTTCGGCCACTTCACCGCGACCCAGACGGGAATCCGCGGGCGCTGAACCGGAAGCGGATGGAAATCCCCGCGCCAGTACCCGTCCAGTCGCTCCAGTCCGTCATCCAGCATGCGCGCCTGCTCACGCGGGTCGGTGACCTCTCCGAACGCCTCGAAGTCATCAGCGTTGCCGAGCCCTACCCCCAGCGTCAGACGGCCGTTGCTGAGATGGTCCAGGGTGATCGTTTCTCGGGCGACCTTCTGGACCCGCCTCCGGGACAGCGGAGTGATCATCGGCCCGAGCCGGAGGGTGTCGGTCGCCAACGCGATGGCGCTCAGCGCCACCCACGGGTCGGCGACGGCGCGACCCGTGGGCGGATAGGCGATCCGATCCCACAGGAACAGGCCGTCCCACCCACGTGACTCAGCCAGCGTTGCGAGCTCTACCAGCAGACGCGGATCGGCCAGACGGTCGAACGGCGCCAAGTACAGTCCCCGATGCACGGTGCGTCCTTTCTCCATTGGGCATGGGGACCACGCTAGGCAGGCAATGTCATCGCGAAAAGCGATAAATTCCGATCATTGCAATCGGGGTTCGCGATGATAATGCTAATCTGACGCCCGTGTCCGACGTGGAACTTCGCTATCTGGCCGCCATGGCGGCGGTGGTCGACGAAGGCTCGTTCGGCAGGGCGGCGAGCCGGTTGGGGTACACCCAGTCCACGGTGAGCCAGCAGATCGCCGCGCTGGAGAAGGCCGTGGGGGGCGCGGTCTTCGCCCGGCCGGGCGGCCCCAAGCCGGTACGGCTCACCCCTCTCGGGTCCGTCGTCCTGGCCAAGGGCCGTGAGCTGCTGGCCGCGGCGACAGACCTGGCCGATGCCGTTGAGCGGTTCAAGGCCGGCGATGGCCGAATTGACATCGGCACACTGCAGAGCGTGACCAGCGTGATCCTGCCGGTCGTACTCCGCCGCCTGCGCGAGCAGTACTCCGGCTGCGATATCAGGCTGTCGGAGGAAGAGCCAGAACAACCGCAGACGGACGATCTCGACCTGTTGTTCTACGATCGCCGCGTCGACGGCGACGTCGAGCACCTGCGTCTGCTCGACGACCCCTACCTGCTGGTCGCCCGCCGCGGCGACTTTCCCGAAGGCCCGGTTCGGGTGACACAGCTCGACGGCTTGCCCATGGTGGCCTGGCCGGCGACCTGCGACCAACCCCGGGTGGAGGAGGCGCTGATACGACGCGGCGTACGGCCCCATATCGTCTTCCGCACCGCAAGCAACGAAGCGCTACTGGCCATGGTCCGAGCCGGGATGGGTCCGGCCGTGCTGCCGTGGCTGGCCTTGTACGGCGCCGGCGCCTGGGCCGATGACCGGCTCCGCGTACATCACCTGCGGCCGGCGCCCTCACCGCGGGAGATTTACCTCTGCTGGCAGGAGGGACGCAGCCATTCCCCGCTGGCGGCGCGAGCGATCGAGATCACCGTAGAGCTCGCCGCCGACCTCAAAAAGCGAATGCCGTGAATGATTCCCGCCCGGGTCACCCGCCGCCCTGGGGCGCCGGATTCGGCACGTGCTTGACAGGCTTTCAACCGGTCTTTAGCGTCGTGAGCACATATCGAACAGCGTCCGAAATATCGAACAAGGTGTCACTCTGTCGTGCGTTCGATTGGACGGACCTCGCCCGGATCGGGGGCGGGCGGTGAATGTGCATCTTCGTGATGCATGGCCCTAGGGAAATGGCCTGAGAAAGGAACACCCGTGCTCACCCGCCTGTTCAAGACTCGGCTCGTCGGCTTAACGGCGATGGTCGGGCTGTTGGCCTCGCTCTCGGCACCCGCCGTCGAGGCAGCCTCCAAACCGGACATCACCAAGGAGCAGTTCGGCGCGCTCTCTGACGGCACCAAAGTGTGGCGTTACACGCTGACCAGTGGTGTTCTGCGTGTCCGGATCATCACGTACGGCGGAATCGTGCAACAGCTCGACGCGCCGGATCGGCACGGTCACCGTGCCAACGTGGTTCTCGGGTTTCCCGACCTGAACGACTACGTCACCAAGAACAACCCCGGTCCGTACTTCGGCGCGCTCATCGGCCGGTACGCGAACCGGATCGCCAAGGGCACGTTCACGCTCGATGGCAAGACCTACCACCTACCGATCAACAACGACCCTAATAGTCTGCACGGCGGCACGAAGGGCTTCGACACCAAGGTCTGGACCGCCACACCCGACCGGACCGGCGACGGCGTGTCACTGCGCCTCGATCTCACAAGCCCGGACGGCGACATGGGATACCCCGGTACCGTGGCGGCGTCCGTGACCTACACGCTGATCCGTAACCAGTTGCGCATCGACTACCGGGCCACCACCGACAAGCCCACGATCGTCAACCTGACCAACCACTCATACTGGAACCTGGCCGGTGAGGGCACGGGCAGCATCTACGCGGACAAGCTGCAGATCAACGCGAGCCACTTCACACCGGTGGACTCCACCCTCATCCCGACCGGCCAGATCGCCTCGGTCGCCCGCACTCCGATGGACTTCCGGCAACCGACGGAGATCGGAGCCCGTATCCGCGACAACTTCCAGCAGCTCGCCTACGGTCAGGGCTACGACCACAACTGGGTGCTGGACGGATCGGGCTTCCGCCCGGCCGCCCGCGTCATCGAGCCGGGCAGCGGCCGGGTCCTGAGCATCGCCACCGATCAGCCGGGCATCCAGTTCTACTCCGGGAACTTCCTGGACGGCACGCTGTACGGCACGAGCGGTCACTCGTACCGGCAGGGTGACGGGCTCGCGCTGGAGACCCAGCACTTCCCCGACTCCCCGAACCACCCCGACTTCCCCTCGACCGTGCTCCGCCCCGGGCAGACCTACCGGACGGCCACGACCTTCACCTTCTCGGCCCGTTGAGTGGACGTTCCGGGCCGGCATGCGGCCGGCCCGGAACCATCGTCTCGCCTACGAGACGCGTAACCGAGTGGTGTCGCCGGTCACGGCGTACGAGTCTTCCGACGTCGGCGGCGTATCGACGCACTACTTGGTGCCAGGCCGAGGATGAATACAGGGGACTTCGCCGACTTCACGAACTCAACGATCGACGTTCCATTCGTCACCGAGCCGCCGTTCGCCGCGGCAAGTTCGGTGTCGGCGAACAGCCTCTGAACCCGGTCCCATATCGGTGACCGGAGGTCGGTTGCCTCCTCGAGGCTCGACGCCACCGGTAGCCGGTCGAATCTGCGCTTCCAGACCTCCTGGTCAGTGCGCCAGCCGGTAACGAAGGAGAGGCAGTCCTGGGGAGTGATGCGGGCGAGGCGCTGACCGGCGGCGTTGACGGCGGTACGTGCGGCGGCGACCTGCGGCGTGTTTCGCGGGTCTTGGCCAAGCCGTTCGGCGATACCTTCAATGAAGGCGGTTCTCCATTTGATCGCCTGCTGCCAGTAGGCCTCTGTGTACGCCGTGCGAGACGATCCCGTATGCAAGAGTCGGAAGAGACCCTCGGCAATGAGATCGCCGAACTCCTCCTTGACCGCACGAGAGGGATCCGTGAAGGGATCATAAGGTAGTTGCGATATCCAGTCTGCGACGGCTAGGGAACGATCCGCGACGGCATCATGCAGATAGAGCCAGTCCTCGTTGTAGATGGACGGGTAGAAGGCGCTGTGTTCGGGCAATTTCACCGCCAGCCCCCCTCCTCCTACGAAGACGTGTTGCGGTCCACCGGCGAGACGGTACGCATGACCGACGACCGAGTTGTCCGGAAATTCTGGAACCTGAAATCCCACCGTGCGGTAGCGTTCGGTCAGCTCTGCTGCTCGTCCAAGCATCGACTGATTAATCGCTCCGATGTCATCGTCAAGGAAAATTATTTTTTCCCAGCCGGCCATCCGGGCGAGGATGAGGCCCAGATTGCGCTTCCCAGCGATATCCACGACCTTGAATTGCTCGCTTCTCGAAAAGGGATAGCGTTCGCCGGCTGACTGCAGCCAGCCGTGCTCGCGGTTCGGCATCACCTCCAGCACGTGAAGGTCGCCTGGTGGTAGCAACTTTGAAAGCGCTAGATCCACCATGCTTTTCTGGCCTTCGCCGCAAAGGACCACGAGGGGGGTCTCGACCAGGGTGGCCAGGGCTCCGACGCCGTGGAGGTAATCAGGTCGCACCGTGGGAACGATGATGCCATCGAACCTCGTATAATTGCCTGGCCCAAATGCAGGGTATTCCAACAATGCGTTGTGTGATGCCACGTGAAACTCGCTCAGGTCGTCAGTGATTCCGGAATGTGAGATCGCGTGCTCAATCGCCCCATTCAGTTTCGCGCGCTCATAGGGTGACTCCGGGTGCTTTGCCGGAAGGACAGAGTGGTCGTGGGGCGCGACGGCAGTTGTGGCCGGCCTGGACGTGGGGGGCGAAATGATTTCCGGGGTATCGGCCGTGGGCGGCACCTTCGCATCCTTATTCAGAATGCTCGCAATGCTCTGCCCGCCGTTGTCCACAATGCCGGTCCCGTCGCCGAGGGCCGGCCTGGGATCGTGATGGTCCAGCGGGCGTTCGGCGGCGTCGGCATGTGCGGCGGCAGCGCTTGAGGCCAAGTGATCGGGCGTGCCGGCCGTGGCGGCGCTGGATACGTCGGCGAGGTCAGTGGGCCGCATGATGTCGCGCAGGTACCTGATGCCCTCACCGCCGGCGCTGATTGAGGCCATGGCGATTCCGGTTCGCCAGGCGTGCTCGAGGTCCCAGCCGTGTCCGGTCATCTTGCTGGTGGCCGCGATCGCTCCGGTGCTGACGCTCCAGCCGACTATGAAGCGGGACAGTATGCCGGTGGCGCCTTTTGACTCCATCATGGTGGCCAGGCCGGCGGTGGCCGGTCCCCGGCGTAGCAGTGCAGGCAGAGCCGCTCTCGCACCACCCATCAGCCCGCCCAGTATCAGGCCCTGTCCGAGCGCTCCGCCCAGCTCGCTCCAGTCAAAACGACCGCTGCGGAACTGCTGATCGAGCACGTCCGAGCCGACAGAAAAGAGCCCGCCGACCACGGCTTCGAACAACAGCCGCACGATGATCTGCAGTGCCTGGCCTTCCAGCCGGATCAACGACAACGCCACACCGAGCCAGGCCTGGACGAGCGGGCCGAGCGTGCTGACCGCGAACATCAACCCCACTGCGAACATCGCTGAGGCAACGAAATGCCGCTGGGCGGTGATGATCGCATCGGCGGATGCTCGGCAGTAGGCGGCGAGCTCATCACAACGCTGTTTCAGATCCGTCAGCAGTCCGTCCGGCCCGTGCAACGTCCGCGCGGCGTTCCCGAACGCCTCGGTCGCATCCCCGAACCCGTTGCTGGTCACCTTCCCGGCGTGCTCGGCAACCTCGTCTTTCAGCGCATCGATGACCCGAGACAATACAGCTGCGGTATCCGCCAGCCGCTCCACCGCCGCCACATTCCCATCAGGCCATGCAAATCCCAATCCCACCTGCTCAAAAAGCCACAACGCCTGACGCACAATATCCGGCGGCGGTGAACTCGACGGTAGCCCGCCCTCGACCGGAGGCAACCGATACTCACCCCCACCCGACGCCACACCGGCAAAAAAATCGGCCAGCGCCGGCAGGCTCCGGCCACCACCCAACTCATCGACGATCGCCGTATCGGCCGCGGTATACCGGCGGCCGGCAGCGACCAGACCCGCCCCCATCCGCTGCAACGAATCCACCATCGGAGGCAGGTCCTTCAACAACCCATCCCGCCGCTGCGTAAATCCCATCGCGCCTGCGGCCGGATCCCCCTCGAACAACCCCTGGCCCAAATAATCGCTACCGAACGCTTGTCCGCCCATCGCCTGACAGAACATATCGATTCCATCGGCCAAACGGGCGGCGGCCTCATCGATACCGCGCCCCGCCCGCAGCCACATTTCAGGCACGATGTGCAGGCGTTCGAATGCTGCTGTCAACACACTGTCCTGGCTGTGGGGGTGGCTCTCCGGGCCGGCGTAGCTGGACGGGCCGTAGCGCCCGCCGGCCATCTGTCGGTTCGGACGGGTCGGCCCTCGATGTCGACGTTGATGATGCCGAAGAAGATGACGTTGTCGCCGTGGCTAGGGAATATGCGGGCGAGTAGCTCGTCCCCCATCGACCAGCGCTTCCGAGCGAGGGTTTGGTACTTGGTCGTCCAAGCCGCCAGGCAATTGGCTAAAAAGGTCAAACGCCACGCCTGCTCGCTCTGATCGGTCAGGTCGGCTTGGTGGCCGTACCCTGGCGGGCAATAGTACAGGTCGCGACGCGGCGCGTACAGGCTCTTGCCTTTGTCGAGCCGGCGCGATTCGCGGTATTGCTGCCGCATCTGAACGAGCGGCAGCGGCCGTTGGCGGCCGAGGGCCGGTTGTTGAGGCAATGAGGCGTATGGGCTGTTGTACGAGCGACGGTTGGGTCTGCGCTCGGGGGTCACCCGTGATGTTCTGCGTGTCCCTGGGAACCGCGGCGCGGTCGCGGGCGGCGCAGGATCTCTTGGAGTTCGGCGGCGAGCCCCTCAACATCACGGACCCGGCCCGGTGCGGGCCGTCCGTCGACGTGCGTAAGGGCGTGTCTCGCTCGTCGACTCATGCGGACAGGTCCGATGGTCCTCACCGTGGTTCTCATGGACCGGCCGTCGACAAGCTCGCCGCCTTCTTTGGGGAAAGCCCGTGTCAGGGATGGCTCAGCCCGCGCTCGCCGCGCTCCAGGTCCTCGTCGTCGGCCTCGATGATGTCGACGACGGCATCTTCCATGTTGCTGGTGCCGTACAGCTCGTACGCCTTTTCGAGCGAGGTGGCGTAGACGTTGTCGTAGTAGGTGCGGCCCTCTTTTGTACGGGTCCGCTTCGAGAACGCGATCTTCGGCTGCTCCACCATTTCTCCAACCTACCTGCGGAGGGCGTGCACACCTTCCCATTCCCCCTGACGGGGCCAGCCGGCCAGCCCTCTATTCACGACGCGGCCGTCTATTCGGGCACCGATGGTTGAAAAGTTATGCACCATGCCGCATACCCCTGATGGCCATGCTCCACAAGATCGCGACCAGAGAGCACCCCACGGAGCACCGACGCCCTGAAACGATCAGGACGAGATCCGGTCACGGCAAGGAACCCCAGGTCAGCGCCCAAGTGAGTGGTAGGGCGCCCGGGGCTCGAACCCGGAACCTATGGATTAAAAGTCCACAGCTCTGCCAATTGAGCTAACGCCCCGCTGGTAACGAGCGTACCGGAGGGGACGGCCTCACGTGATCCTGGTCGCAGGCGACCGGGCCCCGCCCGGTCAGCGGTATGCGGAGACGCCGGTGATGGCCTCGCCCAGCACCAAGGTGTGGATCTCCTCCGTGCCCTCGTATGTGAGCACCGACTCGAGGTTCGTCATGTGCCGGATCACTGGGTACTCCAGCGTGACGCCGTTCGCACCCAGGACCGTACGGGCCGAGCGGGCGACGTCGATCGCCGCGCGGACGTTCGCCAGCTTGCCGAACGACACCTGCTGCGGCGTCACCTCACCCGCCTCCTTGAGCCGCCCGACGTGCAGCGCGACCAGCCCCGCCTGGCCCAGGGCGATCTCCATCTCGGCCAGCTTCCGCTGCGTGAGCTGGAACGCCGCGATCGGCTTGCCGAACTGCTCGCGGCTGCCCGCGTACTCCACGGCCGCCTCGTAGCACGCGCGGCCCGCCCCGATCGCGCCCCAGACGATGCCGTACCGGGCCTCCGAGAGGCAGCTCAGCGGCCCGCGCAGCCCGCGTACCTCCGGCAGCATCGCCGACGACGGCACCCGTACGTCCGACAGCGACAGCTCCGAGGTCACCGACGCGCGCAGCGACAGCTTCTTGTGGATGTCGCGCGCCGAGAACCCGCGCGTGCCCCGCGGCACGAGGAACCCGCGGATGCCGTCGTCGGTACGCGCCCAGACGACGGCGACGTCGGCCACCGAGCCGTTGGTGATCCACATCTTGGAGCCGTTCAGGACCCAGTCGGAGCCCTCGCGCTTGGCGTGCGTGCGCATGTTCGCCGGGTCCGAGCCGTGGTCGGGCTCGGTCAGGCCGAAGCAGCCGAGCGCCTCGCCGGCGGCCATCCGCGGCAGCCACTCCTGCTTCTGCTCCTCCGAGCCGAACTTGTGGATCGCCGACATCGCCAGCGAACCCTGCACCGACACGAAGCTGCGCAGCCCGGAGTCGGCCGCCTCCAGCTCACGGCAGGCGACGCCGTACGCGACCGCGCCGGCGCCCGGACAGCCGTACCCGGACAGGTGCATGCCGAGAAAGCCGAGCGAACCGAGCTCGGGCGCGAGCTCACGCGCCGGGAAGGTGCCCGCCTCGAACCAGTCCGCGACGTGCGGCGCGATGCGTTCGGCCGTGAACCGGCAGGCCGTGTCGCGGACCAGTCGCTCCTCGTCGGTCAGCCGGTCGTCGACGCGCAGCAGATCCATGAAGACCTCCCAGGGGGTTCGACCCTCAGCGTACGTTGGGATCCATGGCCCCCCGCGACCTGGTACGCCTCCTGACCGACAAGGGGGTGCTCGGCGATCCGCGGGTGGCCGAGGCGATGACGGCCGTGCCCCGCGAGCTCTTCGTCCCCGAGGACCTGCGCGGCGAGGCGTACGACGACAAGGTGCTGATCACCAAGCGCGACGGCGCCGGCGTCGCGATCAGCTCGGCGAGCCAGCCGGCGATGGTCGCGGTCATGCTGGAGCAGCTGCGGGTCGACCCCGGGCACTCGGTGCTCGAGATCGGCGCCGGCACCGGGTACAACGCGGCGCTGCTCGGCCGGCTCGCCGGCCGGGTGATCACCATCGACATCGACGACGACATCGCGGCGGCGGCGCGCGACCACCTGGCCGGCGTGGCGAACGTCGAGGTCCGCACCGGCGACGGCTGGGCGGGCGCGCCGGACCACGCGCCGTACGACCGGATCCAGCTGACCATCGGCACCTCCGACATCTCCCGGGCCTGGCGCGACCAGCTCGCCGAGGGCGGCCTGCTCGTGCTCCCGCTGTGGCTGCGCGTCGGCGTGCAGCTGTCCGTGGCGTTCCGCCGCGACGGCGACGTGCTGCGCGGCGAGAGTGTGCGCGACTGCGGGTTCCAGCGGCTGCGCGGGCCGCACAGCGGCCCTGAGGGGTTCGTGGCGGTCGGAGGGGGAGAGTTCGTGATCCTCGACGACGCCGCGCACGCCGCGCCGCTGTGCGAGCTGCTGCGCCAGGCACCACGAGAGGAGCGCGCGCCGGTGATCGACCCAGCGGTGTTCGCCCGGATCGCGCTCACCGAGCCCCGCACGCTCGCGCTCTCGGACTTCTCCGGCGGGCTGCGGCCCGGCCTGTACGACGCGGGGAGCGTCGTGGTGATCGAGGGCGACCGCATGCTGACGTACGGCTCGCCGTCCGCCCGCGACCGGCTGATCTACGGGCTGGGCACGGCACGGCCGCTGGACCGCTCACGGCTGCGCGTGACGGTCGGGTTCGGGGACTCTCCGGCGCCGTCTCAGGGTTGGCGGTTCGTCCGGAGGTCATGCGTCATCGATGTGACCGAGGGGCCATAGGGGCTCTCTCAGGGACGGATCAGGGCAAGCCCCCATGGCGGCGGCCGTACGAGCCGGGCACGATCGAGACATGGACGAGAACATGACGCACGAGCCCACCGACACGACCGGCCCCCGCCGCCTCACCCGCACCCGCGACGGACGCATGATCACCGGCGTCTGCTCCGGCATCGCGGACTACTTCAACGTCGACCCCACCCTCGTACGGATCGGCGCGGCGGTGGTGACCCTCCTCACCAGCGGCGCGGGCATCCTGCTGTACGCCGCCGCGGTGCTGCTCATCCCCGAGGAGGGCAGGGACGTCTCCATCGCCCAGGAACTCATCACCAAGCAGACCAACCGGTCCTAGGCGGCCGCGCTGATGGCGCGGTCGTGGGTGGACGCGATCACCTCGGTGCGCACCTGGGTCCAGGACATGGCCAGCAT
Organism: Actinoallomurus iriomotensis; assembly: GCF_030269445.1. GTDB lineage: Bacteria > Actinomycetota > Actinomycetes > Streptosporangiales > Streptosporangiaceae > Actinoallomurus > Actinoallomurus iriomotensis. The sequence goes on along the minus strand of NZ_BSTJ01000003.1, from coordinate 720,289 downwards.
CGTCGCCACCGTCAGGCCCGCCACACCGGCGAGGGCGACGACCGGCTCCGGCCCGAGCACCTGGGCCAGCGCGCCGCCCGACAGGATGCCGATGCCCTGGCTGGCCAGGATGCCCGACTGGGCCAAGCCGAACGCCTGCCCCCGTCCGGACGGGGGCACGGCCGCCACGAAGGCGGCGTTGGCCGCCACCTGGTAGGCGCAGCCGACGCCGGACAGCGCCCACAGCACGACGACCGCCCACAGCGGCGGGCGCAGCCCCGAACCCACCAGCGGCGCGCAGGCGAGCATCGCCATCCAGCCCATCATGCGCAGCCGGTTGTCCGGCCGGACGAACCGGCTGTACGCGAACGCGCCGACCACCATGCCCGTCGGCGTCGCCGACATCAGCAGCCCCACGATGAACGGGCTGTCGCCGAACGTCTTGGCGTACGGCGCGGCCAGCCCCTCCGGCAGCACGTAGAAGCCGCACAGCCACGCGAAGCACACGAGCGGCCGGAGCGTACGGTCACCGAGCACCAGGCGCCCGCCGCGGCGTGTGATCTGCCACAGCGACTCGCGGGTCTTGGCCTCGCCCGGCGGCGCCGGCCGCCGGCGTACGCCGGTCACGACGATGAGCGCCGACAGCACGAACGTCACCGCGTCGACCGCCAGCGCCTGGTGCGTGCCGACGACGAAGATCACCGCGCTGCCCGCCAGGAAGCCCATCATCTGGGTCAGCTGGTGGGTGATGTTGTTGATGGCCGAGCCCACGACGTACATGTCGCCGGGCAGCACCTCCGACAGCAGCGCGGCCCGCGCCGCCGTGAACGGCGTGCCCAGCAGCACGCTCAAGAAGACCAGCGCGCACAGGGCCGCGAACGGCATCGCCTCGAGGGCCATCAGCGCGAGCACGCCGGCCCGCGCGAAATCGCAGAAGATCATGACCCGGCGCCGGGGGAGCAGGTCGGCCAGGACCGACAGGATGGGGCCGCCCAGGATCGGCGGCAGGTAGGTCAGGGCGTACGCGACGGCCGTCTTCAGCGGCGAGTGGGTGTTGTTGTAGACGAGGACGGCCAGAGCGACCTGGGCGAACTGGTCGCCGATGTACGAAAGCGCCTGGGCCAGCCAGAGGGAACGGAACTCACCGACACCGAACACGTCGCCATAAGTGGCCTGCCGATCCAACGGCCGTCGATGTCGTCCACCCACGCGCGCTCCCCTGTCATCGCTGTCCGTGACCGGGCGGTCCCAGGGATTATCTCACGCAGCGTCGCTGAGGTGTGACCCATTGTGTGCAACCTGTGTATGGGAAAGATCACCAACCGAGTTCGTGAAGCCGTTCGTCGCCGATGCCGAAATGGTGAGCGATCTCATGCACGACGGTCACCCGCACCTCTCGTACCAGGTCGGCGCGGGTCTTGCAGACGGCCAGCAGGGGACGCCGGAAGATCGTTATTCGGTCGGGCAGGAAACCGGCGTAAGTGTCTCCGCGCTCGGTCAGCGGCACGCCCTCGTACAGGCCGAGAAGCGTTCCGACCTGCGGCGGAGGGTCGTCCTCGACCATGATGACGACGTTCTTCATGAGCCGCGTGAGCCCGGGCGGGATGGTGTCCAGCGCCTCGCCCACCAGTTCCTCGAACTCCTCGCGACTGACGTCGATCACTCTGCCATTGTGCGTGGAGAGTGACCGAAGCGAGCATAGGTACCGACGTGTTGACCCGAGTGATGACAGAAGTCCGCCGCATCACGGCGATGCGGCGTGTCCGGCTCCCTGCGCGGATCACGGCGGTGGTCGCCGTGGGACTGCTGGCGGGCTGGCTGGGGATGCTGTACGGCGGCCACGCGAACACCGACATCGGCCCGGCCGACGTCACCTTCTCCCTCCGCCCGTCCCTCTCCGGCGGCACCGTGATCGACATCCCGCCGCTGGGCACGCTGCGCCTCGACAGCCATTCCGGCCCCGTGAGCATCGACGCCCAGGTGACCCGGATCCGCCCCGAACCCGCCCAGAAACTCCTCGAGGACCCGGCCGCCGTCGACCGCCTCACCACCACGATCGGAGGTGATATTCGTCACGGTTTCATCGTCATGATCGTCAAGGCCACGCTGGCCGCGCTGGCGTGCGCCGCCCTGGCCGGCCTGGTCGTGTTCCGCACGTGGAAGCGCATGCTGTGGTCGACCCTCGCGGCCTTCAACGGCCTGCTGCTCGTCGGCGTCCTGGGCGCGGTCACGTTCGACCCGCAGTCGGTCGGGGAGCCGCGCTTCACCGGAATCCTCGCCGGCGCGCCCCAGGTCGTCGGCGACGCCAAGTCCATCGTGTCCCGCTTCGGGGCGTACCGCGCCCAACTCGCCCAGCTCATCGGGAACGTCTCTCGCCTGTACGACGTGACCTCGACGCTGCCCACGTACGAGCCCGACCCGACCACCATCCGCGTCCTGCACGTCTCCGACATCCACCTCAACCCGGTCGCGTGGAGCGTGATCCGCCAGGTCGCCAAGCAGTTCCAGATCCAGTTCGTGATCGACACGGGCGACCTGACCGACCACGGCTCCTCGGCCGAGGAGAAGTTCGCCAACGACATCTCCAAGCTCAAGATCCCGTACGTGTTCATCCGCGGGAACCACGACTCCGCCGGCACCGAACGCGCCGTACGCCGCGAGAAGAACGCGGTCGTACTGGACAACCAGGTCAAGGACGTCGGAGGCCTGCGGATCTTCGGCATCGGCGACCCGCGCTTCACCCCCGACAAGACCACCCGTGGAGACGACGTGGACGCCCGCGAGATGCTCGGCATCGGCCAGGGCGCCGCGGCGCAGCTGACGGCCTCGCACCAGGCCCCGGACGTGGTGCTGGTCCATGATCCGGCCGAGGGCCAGGCGTTCGACGGCACGGCGCCCCTGGTGTTGAGCGGCCACATGCACCAGCGCTCCACCCGCATGCTGCCCTCGGGCACCCGCCTGTTCGTCCAGGGCTCCACCGGAGGCGCCGGCATGCGAGGCCTGGAACACGAACAGCCGACCCCGATCGAGATGTCGGTGCTGTACTTCAACCGCACCAGCCACCGCCTCCAGGGCTGGGACGACATACGCCTCGGCGGCCTGGGCCTGACCTCGGCCCAGATCGAACGCACCCTCGAACCCAAGCCGGACCGCCCGATCGGCCCACCCCCGTCCGCCCGAACGCCGCTCACCACGCCTGCTTCGCCTGTTTCGCCGTCGGCTTCGCCTTCGCGTTCGCCCAGGTCAGCGAGCTCCAGCGCGGCGGGACGGCCGGGGTAGGGGAATCACTTTGGTGGTTGGGGCTGTTGTCCCCTATGCTTTCGGTGTCCCCGACGGCAGGCGGCAAGGGCAACACGGCGGCCACGCCGTCGAGTCCCCATCGTCTAGCGGCCTAGGACTCCGCCCTTTCAAGGCGGCAGCGCGGGTTCGAATCCCGTTGGGGGCACGATACCCTTCGGGGTAGCAAGGCAAGGTCCTGTGGAGCAGCTAGGAGTGCTCGCCACCCTGTCAAGGTGGAGGCCGCGGGTTCAAATCCCGTCAGGACCGCTGAGGCACCACGGTGCCGCGCGGGCAGGTAGCTCAGTCGGTACGAGCGTCCGCCTGAAAAGCGGAAGGTCGGCGGTTCGACCCCGCCCCTGCCCACCTCTCTGACCTGCTGAAAGACCCCGAGCGCCTCGCGCCCGGGGTCTTTTGACGACAACGTCGCATCATGTGGGCTGCCAGCGGCCCAAGGGTCGGCCCTGCTTGACGTAGTCGTTGTACTCGTCCTGAAGGACGCCCTGGTTGACCCAGCGTGCGGGATCGGCGGCGAGTTCTCTGGCGGCTAGGTCGATGGCCTCGTCCGCCGACTCGGTCTCTCCGATGGTCTGGCCGAAGTCTTCTTCGTCGGATTCGTGGAAACTCGGGTATTCGTCGACGGTGAGCTGGTAGGTGTCATCAAGGTCTTCTACGGTGTGGAGTTGCACGGTGAAGCCGTGTGAGCGGGTCGGTGGGGAGATCGATGCCCAGCGCAGTTCGCGGCGGCCGTCTTGCTCGAACGCTTCGAGGAGTTGTTCGACTTCGCGGCCGCGGCGAAGAGTTCCTTCGGCGAATGACCTTGTCAGGTGGCGCACTCAGACACCCTCTCACCTTGAATACGGAGACGGCCCGGACGTCTCCCGTCGGCCGCAGCAACCGTAGGCGCGGAGGCTTCTCGACCTCCACACTCCGCAGCCGACGTCGCTGGACCATCACCGCCGGACCCGCCAGAGGTATGGCGTCGAGCGCGAACCGCAACCAACGCCGCTTGCGAGAGAGCCCGCACCCCGAGGCGATGTGCGTCCACGTCAGATAGACGAGCGCCGCCTTGGCCGGGAACTCGACGGCGTACCAGAACGATCGAGGCGCCCGCTTGCGCCACGCCCAGCCCCCGGCCGCCAGAGCGGCCAGGGAACCGAGCGCGACGAGCATCGTCGTGACGTACACGGTCTCAGGCCGCCGCCTGCGGCTGGTGCGTGGGCCGTGCCGGCATGCGCTCTGCTTACGCATCATGAACGTCGCGCGGGTCCCTGCCGGGAACAGGGCGTCCACCGAGGGCTCCAGGTCACCCTGTGCATTTCTACGTCTCGGGACATGCACCAGCATGTGACCATGTCGGGGTGTATCAGCAGAAGCAACGACATGGGTGTCTTGCCGTCTACCTCGCGCTGGTGATCGGCATCGGTGCGGTGATATCGGTCTTCAACCTGTTGGAGTTGGTCGCGTACCGCAAGTACATCCTGCCGGACGAACGTTGGCTCTATGTCGCGGCGGGACTGAGCGCCGCTGCCTCCGCCGCCTGCGGCATCGCTCTCTTCCAGTGGAAGAAGTGGGGATTCTACGGATTGGTCCTGCTAGCTCTGGTGAACACGAGCCTCAAGCTAATCATCTTCGACTACAGCCTTGGATACGTCGTGGCCGGCTTTGCGGGACTCGTCGTTCTCTGCGCGGCTCTGCAAGTCGGCGGGGAACGCGAAGGATGGAAGCAACTGGAGTAGGGGTGGGTCAGGCGGGTGTAGTCGTGTCTCCGAAGGGTCTGCCTCTGACTCGCTCGCAGTGGCGCGGCGTAGGCCACCCAGACCTGTCCGACGCTGGGACGCATGCGCTACGACGTTCTTGTTGACGGCTGTGGCCATAACTAACGGGACCAGCGCACCGGTCTGCGCACGTCGACGGCATAGGCGTCAACGGCCCGGCTGACGGCAACGGTGACGGCAACGTCGGCCACCGTGGACAGCCGTCGGCACACGCCCGCCACCGTCTACCTCGGTATAGAGCCGTTGAGCAGGGTGGTTGTTACTCCTGAAAAGCGGAAGGTCGGCGGTTCGACCCCGCCCCTGCCCACCTCTCTGACCTGCGAAGACGCCCCGGAGCCATCAGGCCCGGGGCGTTTTTGACGACAACCCTGTCTCACGAAGGCTGCCAGCGGCCTAGAGGCCGTCCCTGCTTGAGGTAGTCGTTGTACTCGTCTTGCAGGACTCCTTGGTTGACCCAGCGGGTGGGGTCGGCGCCGAGCTCTCGGTTGGCCAGGTCGATGGCTGCTTGTGCAGACTCGGTTTCGCCGATGGTCTGGCCGAAGTCTTCTTCATCGGTTTCATGGAAGCTCAGATATTCATCGACGGTGAGCCGGTAAGTGTCATCGAGGTCTTCAACGACGTGAAGCCGCACGATGAAACCGTGGAAGCGAGTCGCTGGGGAGATGGATGCCCAGCGGAGTCCGCGGCGGCCGTCTTCTTCGAACGCTTCGAGGAGTTGTTCGACTTCGCGGCCGCGGCGAAGAGTGCCCTCGGCGAATGACCTCGTCAGGTGACGCACAGAGACACCCTTTCACCTCAATGACAGGGAGGCCTCGGACATCTACCGTCCGAGGCCTCCCTGGAGTGGCCGACTCAACCGAGGGCGTCGCCCAGCTTCTTGAGAGCCTTGCGCTTCTCATCGAGTGCGGCGTGGGCGTAGATGCTCATCGTGACCTCGATGTCGCTGTGGCCGACGATGTCACGGACGATGTGCGGCGGGGCGCGTCGAGCAGCAGGGACACGCAGGTGTGGCGGATGTCGTGGAAGCGGACGTCGCCGCGGCCTGGCCGCCTTCCTGATGCGGCCCCAGCTTCGGAGGTCAGCCGACGTCGCTGGACCATCACCGCCGGCCCCGCCAGCGGGACGGCGTCGAACGCGAACCGCCACCGACGCCGCCTGCGGGACAGCCCGCAGCCCGAGGTGACGTGCGCCAAGGTCCGATAGACGAGCACTCCCTTGGCCGGGAGCTCGGCGGCGTACCCCGGCGCGGGGCCGGGGGCGCTCAGCTTTGTCAGCTCCCTCTGATCAGCTCTGTACGGACCCCTGCCGCATGATCGGGACCTCGCGCATCGGGATCGCGTTCAGCGCTGGCTGGATGACCCGGGCCGCTCGGCGCACGTCTGCGGCGACCGCGTCGTGGACCTGCGCCGGGGTGCGGCTGCCGTCCAGGTGCCTGCGCAGGCTGGCGGCCTGGACGTGCCACAGGCCGAGCAGGGCACGGGCGGCGATCTGCGGTTCGGGCTCATCCGGGCTCATCCGTGCCCGTGCCGCCAGGATCTCCGCGGCCACCGTCACGAACTGCTCCATCATGTCGCTCTGGTAGGCGCGCAGCGACGGCGTCTGGTGGATCAGGTCGCCGAACCGCCTCATCTGCGCGATGGCCTCGGCCGGGTCGTCCTGGCTGGTAAGCATGGCGGTCATCGCGGTCAGCTCCACATCAAGGACGCGCAGGGTCGCGTCCAGCGGCGGCACCTGCGGGTCAGTCAGACCGCTGCGCAGCGAGACGATCGTGCCTTCCAGGCGGTCCAGGACCAGCGCTTCCTTGGCGGGGAAGTAGTTGAAGACCGTCTTGTCCGATACTCCGCACGCCTCGGCGACCTCGATCACGCGGACCGCGTCGAAGCCGCGCTCGGTGAACATCCGGGTCGCGGTGTCGGACAGTTGCTGGCGGAGCAGGCGCTTCTTGCGCTCACGGAGACTCTCATGTGTCGTGCTCACCCGGACATCATACTTCAGTTGACGAAAAAATTCTGTCTGCCTATATTTTCTGTCAGAGAAAAATTATCCAGACGTGAGGAGCCCCCATGAGCGCGATCCACATCGCCCAGCACTACCCGCACGACGTCCGCATAGTCTGGCGTGCCCTCACCGACCCGGACCTGATCCCGCGTTGGACCATCACCGGGGCCGGCGCTCGCCCGGTCGGATTCGGCACCGCGCCCGGCACCAAGTTCCAGTTCGTCGCCAAGCCCAAGCTCGGCTGGGACGGCATCGTGAACTGCGAGCTCCTCGAAGCCACCGAGCCCGCCGTGCTGCGCTACACCTGGACCGACAACGCGGGCGGCGACGACACCGTCGTCACCTGGCGGCTCGACCCCGAAGGCCCGGCCAGGACCCGCCTGACCTACGACCACACCGGCTTCACCGGCACCGGCGGCTTCTTCATGTCCAAGCTGCTCGGCCGGGTCCGACGCAAGATGCTCAACACCGGCCTGCCGCCCGTCCTGGACGGCATCGCCACCACCGCCGGAAATCAGGCCCGTAACGCCTGAGCACGCCGAGCCGCCCCGAGTCAGACACTGCTCCGGACCTGAGCATGGCAGGCGAGACTGTCATCCGCTCCGCTCGGGCAGCCCCTGGTAAGGGCCCCGCAGCCGGGCCCGGGTCGGCCACGCGCGAGCGAGCAGGTGCGGCGCAGTCAGCAGAACTCACATACATGCGCGGACCAAGTACGACCGGAAAGCCAGCCTTTGAGGCGTGCTAAGGACTGGCGACGATCCGGCGCGGGAAGGCCGTCGCGGGTACGGCCTACGATCGCCATGGGTGTCTGATGTCCGCTCCGGCTGGGGCGATCGGCTAACGCGCCGATCCGGTCCTCGGCGCTGGCGCGCCTGCGGGCCGGAGCGCCTTGTTCTCGACGACCGTGGCTAAGGCGATCACGGGTTCATGAGTCGAGGATCACGAAGCCAGGCCAGCGATCAGCCGAGGCAACGCCGCACCCATGGGGAAGATGTACGCCTCGTGTTCCACTCCTGCACTGTCATGCACGCTGGCCACAGGACGCCGGTCTGCGCACGTCGATGGCCTGCGGAGTGGGAGGCCGACTGACAGCAACAGTGACAGCAACGGCAGCCACCACCAGCAACCGTCGGCACACATCGGCCACCGTCTGACCTCGACATGAGCGCCGCGAGCAGAGGTGATGTCACTTCTGAAAAGCGGAAGGTCGGCGGTTCGACCCCGCCCCTGCCCACTCTTCGAGACTAGCGAAAACAGCGTCCGACCTGCGCAGACAGGGTCGGGCGCTGTTTGCGTTGTGTCCGGCTATGTTCGGCCGTCAACGGGTGGCAGCGGGTAGCTGTGCCAAATACGTGCCAAAGTCTTATCCCCGCAGAGCTGCTTCGATGCGGCGTTTGGCGGTCTCGTCCTGGCCCTCGATGCACTTGGCGTAGACCTTCAGCAGGACGGAGATGCTGTAGCCGACCCGCTCGGCGACCCCTCTCTGCGTCCCCTGCTGGCGCCTTCGGCTGGGATGCCCGCCCCGCAAGCCAGGTGGAACGCGCGGGCTGGACGCAACGCCGTGCGGCGTTGGCGCTAGATCAGCGGCTTGCGTTCGGGCCACCATCGTTGGACGGCCTCGGCGGTCGTCGACGGGCTCACGTTGAAGCAGAGCTTCGCGCCGGGCGCCAGCTCGTGGGTCGTGTTGACCAGCACCTCGAAGAGCGGGGTCAGCTCCGGGTCCAGCCGGACGCCGGCGCCGATCATCACGATGTCGTAGTCCTTGGCGGCCAGCGCGGCGCGGTAGACCGCCTCGGCCGTGCGGCCGTAGTCGAGCAGGCAGACGTCGACGGTGAAGCCGAGTTCCTCGAGCCGGGCCCGGCTGGCGGCCATCCCGGCCCGGACCGCTTCGGCGTCGACCTCGGGGAACGCCGCCCGTGACGAGGGCGCGTCGTCCACCAGCGCGGGATCCAGTCCGACGGTGAGCATGGACGGGGACATGCCTCGGTACCTCCTGTTGCCTCGGGTGTTTCGGATCGACGATAGGCATCGGAAGGCCGCGGGACCCTCCCAGATCTCTGGGATATGGTTCGACCGGTGAGCTTTCCGGTGGCCCAGCGCGAGACCGTGCGCGACATCGAGGCGATCTGCCGTCTCGACCTCGGCTCTCGGGAGCTGCGGCGCCGGATCACCGACCGGCTGATGCGGCTCATCCCGGCCGACTCCTACTGTTTCGGGACGATCGACCCGGAGACGTTGCTGATCACCGACGACGTGAGCGTCGGGCTCAGGCCGGAGGCGGCCGCGGCCGCCGCGCACAACGAGTACTTGGTGGACGACGTGCTGAAGTTCGCGGCGCTCGCCCGTTCCGAGGTGCCCGTGGGCACGCTCGGTGCGGCCACCGGCGGTGACCCGGAGTCCAGCCACCGGTACCGGGCTGTGCTGCCGATGATCGACGCGCGGCACGAACTGCGGGCGGGCTTCGTGGTGGACGGCCGGTGCTGGGCGCCGTCGCGCTGTTCCGCGGCGGTGGGCGGCCCGACTTCACCCCGGCCGCCGTCGACGTTCTGCGGCGGCTGTCCGCCCCGGTCGGTGCGGCCCTGCGCCGGGCCGCCCACCGGGCGTCCGGCGACGCCGCTGCGGGCCCGGCCGAGGCGGGTGTGCTCCTGCTCGATCAGGACTTGCGGCTGCTCTTGGAGAATCCGGCCGCGAAACTCTGGCGGGACGAGCTGGCTCCGTCGGGGGCGGAGCTGCCGATCGCGGTCATGGAGGTCGCCGCGCGGGTGAGGGGTGCGGTGCTGCCGGCGTACGCGCGGGTCCGTGGCCGATCGGGCCGGTGGCTCTCGGTCCAGGCCTCGCCGCTAAGCGGTGGCCCGAACCCGGCGGCCGTCGCCGTGACGATGCACCCGGCGCCGGCCGCCGACGTGGCCGAGGTGCTGCTGCTCGCGTACGGGCTCACACCGCGCGAGCGGGACGTCCTGGCGAGGGTCGTCGCCGGCCTGCCCTCGCGGGCCATCGCCACGGAACTGCACATCACCGCGGCGACCGTGCAGGATCACTTGAAGAGCGTCTTCGCGAAGACCGGCGTCCACAGTCGCAGAGAACTGGTGGCGACGATGCTGCACCTATGACCGAATGGTTTCCATCGATGCGTGCACCACGGTGTCACGGAACGGATGGAACAGCACCGGCAGCACCGGTAGGACCCGCGAGACGTCGCCGACCTCCTCGGCTCCCCGGTACGGCTGCGGGAAGACCTCCGTTTCGGGTGTTCGGCGACACGTTCCGGCGGACCCGGAACGTCACGCGCCTAAGCGTCCGCACGCTGACTTGCGGGGCCGCATGACGTGCGGAGCCTATGGCGAACGCACATGCGGCCTGACGACAACGTCCCCTTCCAACGGCTCACATGGGCATACGTCGACCACGTTCTGACCTCGGCTCGGATGCTGCGAGCAGGGGTGATGTCACATTCTGTAAAGCGGAAGGTCGGCGGTTCGACCCCGCCCCTGCCCACCTCTCTGACCTGCAGGTATAGACCCGAGACGTCGCCTCTCGGGGCTTTCTTGTGACAGCAACGGTGACAGCAACCGACCGTCCGCTTCAGGCGTCACGGTCGCGGACGGGGGCTGTGACACGAGGCAGATCTCCGATCAGGCCCGAGGTGCAGGTCGGAGGTCTTCTCCGAAAGTAGGCCACAGGTTCGCGCATCAGCAGCGGAGACAGCGGACTCTCAGGTACCTAAACCCGCCTCGCGTCACGACTGGCTTGCCGGGCTGACCGCTGATGGTCATGAGTGGATCCGCCGTAACCGTAGGTGGTAATCCTGGCCCGGCGGAGGTGAAGAGTGACCAAGCTTCTGCCGAGGTTCTCCCTCGGCGTCATCGGGCTCGTAGTGCTGGCGGTCGGCGTGATCAAGGTGGTCGGCGTAACGGGTACCGCATCGGCCATCGCACTGCTCTCAGCCGGTGTGCTGCTGTTGATCAGCCCGTTCGTGATCGATCGGATCGAGCGATTCTCGGTGACCACCCAGGGAGTCGAATTCCGGCTGACCCAAGAGATCAGCGATCTAGGCGCGGAAAAAACCGCAATGATTCTCGAACGCACCGACCTCGCCCGCTATGCCGATTCCTACACCCTGATCCACGATGAGTTGAGCGACGAGAAACACAAAGCAGCCAAGGTCTATCTGCTCGACCTTCTCGTTGAACGGTCCGCCTCGATCGCCCGCCGCCAGAAGTTCGATGCCACGGAGGTACGGAATCTATTCCGGGCTGGCACACCGATGATGCGAGTCCTAACGCTCGGGCTGATGGAGGGAGATCCGTCACTCGCGGACGGTCCGACGATCCTTTCAGCCATTATCGACTTCCGCACAAAGAACGAGCAGTACCACGGCCTGCAACTGGCGCCGCTGTGCTGGCGCATGCTGACGGGGTCGGAACGCCGCGCGATACACCACGCAGTCGCTGACGACACAGACATCCCGCCCGACAGCGACCGCCGGCTACTCGCGAACAAGGTCCTATCCCTTCCGCTCTCTGAGCCACGTTAGAACGGCGATGACGGGGAGATGCCGCCCGGCGGGGACCCTAGGCCAGCGCACGCAACCCCAGGTAGCCGGCGACGTTGACAGCTGACCCTCGACTTAGTTCTCAAGTCGCCGTGTTGGTGCGATGGCCGAGTGCTCAGGCGAGGCCGAGTGTGGCGCTGGTCCAGCCGAGGGTTTCCGGTGTGTGCCAGCGGGGCCGGCTTCGAACCCCGTCCTGGGCGAGTCGGCGTCCCTCGTCGAAGGCTGCTCGCTGTTTCGGCTCGAGAGTCATGACCCGGTTGATGAGCAGTCGGGCCTGCTCAGGTTGGTTGTGGACGACCAGGAACTCGATCAAATCCGTCGCGTACGCGAACGGTCCCAGCAACGCATCAGGGAGGGCTTGTACCAACCGCTTCGGGTCTCTGGTGCTGGCGAATCAGGGCAAGACGATCTCTTTGATCTGGTCGCACAGAGTGCCCAGACAAGCGAGGCGACGCTCTGGTCTGGTCAAGATCACTTTGTTGTTGAAGCCGACCCGTGCGAGGTCGTAACAGCTGGTGCCGCAAACGATGCCGAGCACACTGTCCGTGCGGACGACGGTCCGGGGATGGTTGGTGAAGCGCCACTCTTCCAGCAGGGCGTCATCGACGCGCAGCTGACCGACGGCGAACTCGATAAGTTGTCCAGTCCGATTGCGATGGCCGGGCTCCAGGCTCATTCGCTCCAATCGTCCCGTGTCATCCCGGCGCTCTAGGCTTTTGCGTGACTTGATCCATCGGAACCCGTCGGATGCGAATTCCTCAGCCATGCACAGCGCTGCGGCCTGGAACACTTCGCTGGGCCGATCAGACTGAATAAGCGAAGCCGTCAGCTCGTTACTCCACCGAGTTCCCGGAGGTGCATTCACGTCCATAGCATGTCGGACCGGCGTCAAGCGGGCCAGCGCCAGGCGGCCGTCGTCCAAAGAGCCCATCGGCGTCCCGTCGGGATGAGCTCAAGGCAAAGTCGGGTCTATGCGGAAGACATATGTCACGTTGCCCAGTCCGGCACGCTGGATCAGTGCACGTCGACAGCGTCCGAACCGGCGGTCCGGCTGACAGCAACGGTGACAGCAACAGCAGCCACCATCGGCTGCCGGCGGCACACGTCGGCCACTGTCTGACCTCGGTACGGAGACTGCGAACAGGGCCGATGTCACTTCTGAAAAGCGGAAGGTCGGCGGTTCGACCCCGCCCCTGCCCACCTCTCTGCCCTGCTGAAAGACCCCGAGCGCAACGCGCCCGGGGTCTTTTTTGACGACAACTCTGACGACAACCGTCGCTCACAGCGGTGACCAGCGGCCTCGCCACCCAACGAGGTACACCGAGTTCACGATCGTGGCGAACTCCGACACCGGTTCAGAACAGCCCGTCCTGCTTCGGTTCGCCGGCGGCTCTGAGTGCTCGCAGCACCGGAGCCAACGCCTCCCATACCTGGTCGTATCCGCATGCCTCGCTCCGCAACTTGTGCAGGTCGCTGGCATGAGAATGCGCTCGCTCGACAGCCACGACCGCATCGTCCGCAAGCTCAGCCATCAGGTCGGTCGGCAGCGACGCCACCCACTCCACGTTCGTAGAAGGTGGCGTCATCCCGGCCAGGAGTGAGGCCGCCGCCACAGCCTCCACGCCCTCGGAGTAATTGACGGACCCGGGCGCCCTGGACACCCGCAGAACCGCCGCTCTCAGGCGCTCAGCGCGTGCGTCTCCATCACAGTCGGACAGAGCATCGAAGAAGTCCATCGCCGTGTCGTCGTCGAACGGCCCTTTTCCCCAAGTCCCCACCGGCAGACGATCTCATGGGCCCGAGCGACGCCAAAGGAGACTCTGCGCATTCCCGTCTATCCTTCCCAGCTCTGTCTTGCAGCCGGCCGGAGCGACGGCCTAGGCAACCTGGCACCCGTCGGGCGAGATCACCGGCTGCGACGGCACGACGCCGTCCGCCACCAGTTCCGCGGTCAGCTCCGGCGCGTCTTCACTCATGCACCGCGCCCTTAGAGGTTGCCTGCCGCCGGCAGCGCGGGCCGATGGATCCAGGCGGCAAGGTCCGCGGGCGCGCATTCGGCGACTCGGGCGGCGTACCGGGGAAGCTCCTCCTCGATGAGGACCTGCCGCCACTGGCCTGTTGATCCGCTGTGGAAGAACTGGCTGTGGTCGTGATAGAAGCCGTCGTGGCTGGCTTCGGGCGCGAGCTCGCCGGCCCGTCCTTTCATGACCTCGAACGTGGCGGCCTGGACTAGGTCCGGCCAGGCTGTCTCGGTGATGGCGATCCCGAGCCGGGCTGCTATGTAGCGCATCTGCCCTTCAAGGTCATCAAGGAGGTCCTCGTAGCGCAGCAGCACGATGTTCGGCTGGTCGCGGACCTGCCAGAACGTGTCTAGATGATGAAGCATGATCTCCAGGTCGGACACGGCCTTCCCGGGCGCGGCCGGATTGACCCAGGACCAGAAGCGCTCGCGCGCGGTCCCGCTCGGCAGGGACGGAGCGGCGGCCAGCAGCTCGTCAAGGACCACGGCGCCCATGGCATCCTCCCGCAATGCGAGGGACACGGCCCGGTCGGTGTTGCTGGCATGGCTGTCCAAGGACACGGCCACGTCCCGGGGGTCCCGGCTTGCGCAGAGGTAGGTGACGCGGTCGTCGAAGGGCAATCCGTCGAGGGGCGTATGGGTCTTGATGAATCGCCGGTGCGTCTGTGCCTCGAGGTCGGCCAGCACTCCGGTGAGCGGGCGCAGCAGGACGTCCAGCCATGGCGAGATCTGGTCGAGCGGCCGGTCGAATGTCGCGCTTTTGAAGATCTCCAGGGCGCAGATCATCTGCAGCCAGGTCGTGCCGCACTTCGCCGGGGTGCTGATCACGATGTCGCCGGGACGGAACACGAACCCATCCCAGCGGGCCGAGTCCGAAAAGGAGGTCTGGTAGCGAACGCGTTCCCCCAAGCCCATGGGGGGAGAATGGCGGCAACCAGATCGGGCCGTCAACCGTGCCGTGGATGACCGGGGCGCCTCGCTAGCGCAATGACCGGAACGCGGCGCGGACCTCGGTGGTAAACAGCGTCGGTTTCTGCCAGGCAGCGAAGTGATTGCCTGGTCTGGATGTGCTCGAACAGCTCAGCCTTCGCGGCCGCCACCAGACCCTGACGCCGCGCAGCACCACGAGGCTCCCGCGCGCAACCCGCCCGGCGGGCCACCTCAAGCCGACATAAGGATCCCGTCACCCGCCCCCAGCCCGAACGGGGCCAGTTCAAGCCGCCCGAACGGGGCCAGATCAAGCCGTCGTAGCCAGCCGGCCCAGCTCGCGAGGCACCACAACATGAGAAGCCGGAACAGCGTTACCGCGGCGATCAACGCGAGCGCGCCGACCTACAGCCACCGCACAAGCAGCGGAGCGAAGCGACGTTGAAACCGGACGTCGAGCAAGATCGCCAGCCTGGAGCGTAACGGCCCGGGCTTCAGGGAACCGGGTGGCGTGCCCGACTGCGAGGTCTGGAAACTCATGTGCCCAAGGGTCCCCACCCCGACTCGTCCGGTCGCACGACGAGCCGAGGGCATGGCGAACACGCATATGACCTGACGACAACGTCCCCATCCAAAGACTCACACGGGCACACGTCGACCACCGTCTGACCTCGGCTCGGATCCCGTGAGCAGGGGTGATGTCACTTCTGAAAAGCGGAAGGTCGGCGGTTCGACCCCGCCCCTGCCCACTCCCTGAGACTAGCGAAAACAGCGCCCGACCTGCATGAACGAGGTCGGGCGCTGTTCGCTGTGTGTCCGGTTGTGTTCGGCTGTTAACGGGTGGCGGCGGGTGGCTGTGCCCAATACGTGCCCAAGTCTTTGCCCTGTAGAGCTGCACCGATGCGGGCTCTGAGTGATTCGTCTTGTGCCTGCGGTCGGACACAATGCACCGCGCTGCCGAGCTCATCCACGATCATCCGATACAGCTTGGCCCACGCCCGTGCGGTGCTCCACTCGGTGAAGTGCCAGGTTCCGAAGCGCTGGACTAAGCAAACCCCAGATTGCAAGCGGCACGGTCGGCAATGCGGAGATCAGAATCGCTGGGCGTGCCGACATGGCATCCAACAGCACTCCGGCGGCCAGCGACCCGAACGGTGCGAGCACCAGCGCGATGGTACTGCGCACGCTTTCCACCCGACCTACGAGCCGGTCCGGGGTAGCAGCGAGGCGTTGGGCGACGACGACCGAGTCGGTCGCCGGGATGGCAAGCGCCACCGGCAGGATCGACGCCGCCAGAACGTATGCATTCGGCCAGAGTGTGAACAGCAGTGGCCCTGGCCATGCCAAGAGTTCGAGCAGCATGATCGTGCGGGGGGACAGCCGTCGGCGGACGACCCCGGACAGCAGCGATCCGATCAGGAGGCAGCCGCTGAACGTTGCCAGCAGCGCGCCGATGATCGTGGATGGCAGTTCCTCCTGCTGGGATACGACGACAAGGGCAAGCAAGATGCCCGGACCGATGGGGTTGGTCAGGCCGTACAGGAATGTCGTCGTACGGAGGAACGGCTGCGTCCACAGGAATCACCAGCCCTCGGCGAGATCGGTGCGCAGCCGCCACTGACCATCCCGCTCAGACGTGACATGCGAGGACCGTGTCCGCAGCAGGATGACCGCGACCATCGAGAAGAAATACGACGCGGCGTCGATCAGAAAGGGGAATGCGCGGCTCGCTGCGTAGAGGGCGCCGCCAGCCGGCGGCCCGCCGAGCTGAGCCACTGACGACCGCGCCTGCTGCGTGGCCACCGCCGACGACAGGTCCTCCACGGGCACGATGGAGCGCAGCATCCCCGCCGCGGCGGGGTTGAAGACGGAGGAGAACGCACCCTCGACGAACGCGACGATGGGAATCTGCCAGTACGGCAGCACATTCAGCCCCAAGGTCAGGGCGATGCTGCCGACAGCGACCGCGCGGAACGCATCCGAGATGATCATCAACGCTTTGCGGTTGACGCGATCGGATAGGACGCCAGAAAGCGGGCCGAACAACACACTCGGCACCATTCGAGCGAAAGACACTACCCCGGCCAGTGCCGGTGAGTGGGTCACCGCGAGCACGACCAGTGGATAGGCGACCGCGGCGGCCTGGCCGCCGGCGCTGGACAGAAGCTGCCTGACTTGCAGCAACAGGAAATCGCGATTGCGTCTAAGCGAGTTCATATGCGCTTAGTGTCGCCCCACGGAGTCGGTGAAGCCTATCTTGAGTGCTGCTTTCCGCTTCGGGCCGGACACCGCGACAGCCAGCCGGATGCGCAGTGGCTACAGATAAGCCTCCGGCGGCGGAGCTGACGAAGAGGTACCGCGAACAGGGTGGTTGCTACTCCTGAAAAGCGGAGTTCGGCGGTTCAACCCTGTCCCTGGCCACCATCCCAGAGCAGCAAGAAACAGCGCCCGACCCACATGAATATGGTCGGGCGCTGTTCGTGGGTGTCTGGTCTTAACGGCTGGCGGGAGGTGGCCACCATATCGCTGACATCCGGTCGTCTACCGGTACGCCGGATTGTGTTGCCGCCGGAGGAAGCGGCAGCGGGCCACGGAAGGCGCCCGCCTAGGGCGCCACTAGGCCCTAGCGGAGCGGCCCTGCTCAGGCGAGTTGGCCGCCTCGGTCAGGGCGGTCAGGACGGCGGCCACGGCAGGTGGGTCGGGTGGGTCGCCGTAGGTCGCGGCGTGGATCTGTCGGCGGAAGCCGGTGTCGGTGGCGTGGATGTCCTCGCGACGGTGGGCTTGCAGCGCATAGCCGGGCAGGGTGGTGACGCCCGCGCCGGCGGCGACGAGGGACTGCACGGCGACCATGTCGTCGCTGTGCGAGCCGATGCGGGGGGTGAAGCCCTCGTGCCGGCACATCGCGTTCAGCTCGGCCTGGCACCGGACGCAACCGCCGATCCAGGAGGAGAGGCGGTGGTTGGCGAGGCTGTCGTCTGGTTGCCGGCTGATGAGGTAGATCGCGTCATCGCCGATGTGGACGAGGCGGAATCCCTCGTCCTCGACCGGGTCGTCGGCGTGGCGGAAGACGAGCGCGACGTCGATTTCGCCGTGCCGCAGCATCTGCAGCGCTTCGACGGGGTGGCGGTCGAAGAGGCTCAGCTCGATTCCCGGGTACGCCTCGGTCAGTGAGGCGACCGCCTTCGGCACGATCGTGCTCAGCGTGGACGCGTTGGCGGCCAGGCGGACCCGGCCGGACTGCAGGCCGACCTGTGCCGCCAGCTCGTTGGTCGCCGCGTCGACGCGTCCGAGGATCTCGGCGGCACGGTTGGCCAGCAGGTGGCCTTCGGGTGTCAGCCGGATCCCGCGGCCGATCCGCTGAACGAGTTTGGCGCTGGTGGCTGCCTCCAGGCGGGACAGGTGGTGGCTCACCGAGGACTGGGAGTAGTGCAGGTGCTTCGCCGCTTCGGTCACCGAGCCGTGCCGGGCCACAGCGGACAGGACCTTCAGGTGCACCAGGTTGAGCATTAATCGAGAATATCGATGTGAATCCCGCAGGATTGTCATTAGACGTCATGTCATGCCTGCTCCATCCTTGAGCGAGACCCACCGCGAGGAGGACAGAGCGATGACCAGCAAGGTGACCTGTGATCTTTCGATTTCGGCCGACGGATACTCGGCCGGGCTCAACCAGACCGAGGAGCGCCCGTTCGGCGACGACGGCGGCGACGGCTGGGGCTCCAAGCTCCACTCATGGATGAATGATCCGGAGGAGTCCCGGCTCCAGGCCGACTGGCTGGCGGAGACCAAGGCGTTCATCATGGGCCGCAACATGTTCGGCCCGGTGCGCGGCGAGTGGGATCGGCTGTGGAAGGGCTGGTGGGGGGACAACCCGCCGTACCACGCCCCGGTCTTCGTGCTCACGCGCTACCCGCGCGACCCGCAGCCGATGGAGGGCGGCACCACCTTCTACTTCGTCACCGACGGGATCAAGGCCGCGTTCGAACGGGCGCGCGAGGCGGCGGGAGACGGCAACATCTCCATCCACGGCGGAGCGACCACCATCAATCAGTACCTCGCCGCCGGCCTGATCGACGAGCTGCGGCTGCGCATCATGCCGATCACGCTCGGCGCAGGCACGCGGCTGTTCGACGGCGTTCCGTCGCTGAACCTCGAGCAGGTGGAGTCGCGAGCGGCAGGCCCGATCACGCACCTGACCTATCGCGTGCTGCCGTGACAAGGGAGATCACCATGAGACCCGATGGCGCCCTGCAGACCTTCATCGACGATGTGGAGTCCGTGGTCGGCGGCACCGATGACGAGCACGAGATCACCAAGCGGGTCGCGGACCTGCTGTCCGCCCTCTTGGCGGGCGACTACCGGCTCCCACCCGAGGTCACACGGCCGTCGAACGATCACCACGTCAACTACCCGCTCTACATCGCTCCCGACCACGGCTGGTGCCTGGCCGCAGTCGTCTGGAACGTCGGTCAGCGCACGCCCGTGCACGGACACGAGACGTGGGGCGTGGCCGGAATCTACTCAGGATCCGAACACGAGTTCCGCTACGACAAGCCCACGGCCGCCGATGCGGGCCGCCCTCTCAAGCCGGCCGGGGAGAACGTGTGGGAGCCCGGCCAGGTCACCGTGTGCTGCACGACCGACGACGACGTCCACGCCGTCGCGGCCGTCGGCGATGCGCCCACCGTCGGGATCCACGTCTATGGAGCCGACATCTGCGCCATCGAACGGCGCTCGTACGACCCGGCGACCGGAGCGGTCACCTGGTTCGTCTCCGACTGGGACACCCCAGATCCCGGAGCTGATGGACAGGCAACCGGGAGATCCTGAAGGCGGGCATGCTCGCCCAGCTCCTCATGGTCGCCAGGTATGCGAGCGCGAGGTACCGATTGTGGGTTCCTGGACTTGATCGTGCAGGTCAGGCTGCCTGTTGAATGTAAGCCAGGCTGGGGTCGCGGAAGAATCCGCCGCCTAACCAGCGGGGACTCGTACACCACACCCTCTGCCCACGGCACCTGACCAGCGCGCACATCGACAAGCTGGACGAGACCCCACCAGGGGGAAGGTCGGCTCCTGACACTGACAGCCGCACCGACGCTGAACGGACCTGGCGCCAGGCGGTCAGCTCTCGCGGCCGGACGCGGGCCCATCCGCAGCACAGGTGCGGTCGCAAAAGGTTTCGACGCATAGGTAGTGGCTACTCAGCGTGTTTAGATGTATGCGCACGGTCGTCGAACGAGAGGGAACCCATGCGCTTGTCATCTCCCCTGTTCCTGGGCATCGCTGCGGGCGCCGTAGCGGCGGCCGGGCTACTGCCGGCTGCACCCGGCCCCGCCCACGCCGCGACCATCAACGCCTACACCACCCCAGGCACCTACACCTTCACCGTGCCCACGGGCGTCTCCCAGATCGGCGTGGTGTTGACCGGGGGCGGCGGAGGCGGCGGTTTTGTGACGGTCAACCCTGGTTTCTCCGGGGCCGGCGGCGGCGGAGGCGGTGCCACCGCCGCCTGCACGCTGGCGGTGCGACCCGGTGACGCCCTGACCATCACCGTCGGCCCGGGAGGCGACCGAGGCGTCGACCACGCCTTTCCTGGCGAGAAATCGACCATCAGCTCTCCCAACGCCGGCGGCGCGAGCGCCCCTGGCGGCGCGGGTGGCTATGAGGAGCACGGCGGTCGAGGAGGTGCCGGCGCAGTGTGTGACGGTGCCAATGTCACCCTGGCTGTGGGCACTGCCGGCACCGACGGTCTGGGTGGAGCCTATGGGGCTGGAGGGGCAGGGGGCCCTGCCGGGGCTGGAGTAGACCGCGCCTGCCCCGCCGGGACCGGCACCGGCGGGAAGGGCAGAGACGCCAAATACCATCCCAACAGGACCGATCGTTCCCCGGGCCAACCCGGCTGCGTCGTCCTCACCTACTGACCCCCACAGGCCAGCACCAAACCCCGGTCAGTCCCCGCCGCGGCGGGGGCTGACCCACCCGTCCCGACTCAGCGGACGTGAAGCGGGCTCGACGCTTCGAAGTGCCGCGCGCACGAGGCTGTACGCATCGCTCTTCCGGTACGACGACGAGATCCTGGGTGAACCCGCACGCGTTCGGCGAACCGCGCCTCCGCCGACTCGACGGAGGCGCCATCGCTCCAACAGCTCACCCTCTATTTCCACCGTCGAAGCGACAGAGCCGAACGCCGGACCGACCCCGGCAGAGACCAACCTCGTCCGGTGGGTCAAGCCTTCGCACGCTGCTGCTTCAGGCGGAGTTCCTCTTGGCGGACCCGGGTTTGGATGGTCTGCTCGCGTTCTAGCCAGTCGGGTCTTTCGGCCTTCAAGGCCTCGATCTCGGCAGTGGTAAGAGGGCCTGTGATGCCGGCGCGGGCCAGGCCCGAGGCGGAGACGCGGAGCTTGGCGGCGACGACCTGGCGGGGGTGGGGGCCCTCGCGGCGCAGGTCGGCGAGCCAAGAGGGCGGGTCGGCCTGGAGTGCGTTCAGCTCGTCCCGGGAGACGACGCCCTCCTGGAATTCGGCGGGTGCTGCCGATAGCAGGATCCCCAGCTTCTTGGCCGCGGTCGCGGGCTTCATGGTCTGCGGGGTCTTCGCCTTGGACGTGCTCATGACACAGAGGGTAGCCAGCGGGAGGAGGCCGTCTGGACGCGGTTAGGGTGAGAAGGTGACCAAGAGTGAGTTTCGGCTGGCCTACGCGCCGGGAGTGACCCCCGGGAAATGGGCCGGGGTGTGGGCCGAGCGGGTACGGGAGGTGCCGCTTCGGCTCGTCCAGATGCCCACCGCCGAGGCTGTCCTCCTGCTGCGGGACGGCGGCGTGGACGCGGCGTTCGTGCGCCTGCCCGTCGACCGCGAAGCTCTCCACGTGATCCCGCTGTACCTGGAGACGACCGTGGTGGTGGTGCCGAAGGATCACGCGGTGGCCGCAGTCGAGGAGGTGGAGCTTTCGGACCTCGCCGACGAGCAGGTGTTCGAGCCGTTCGACGAGGTCCTGGCCTGGAGCGACCGGCCCGGGCAGCCCGCCTTCACCCGCCCCGAGAGCACGGCGGACGCGATCGAGCTGGTGGCGTCGGGGGCTGGCGTACTACTGCTCCCTCAGTCTCTGGCCCGTCTCCACCACCGCAAAGACCTTACGTACCGCACCGTGACCGACGCCCCTCAGTCCCAGATCGGCCTGGCCTGGCTCGAGGCCGAGACGACCGACCTCATGGAGGAATTGATCGGCATCGTCCGCGGCCGCACCCCCAACAGCTCCCGGGGCCGTACCTCCCAGCAACCACCCACCCGTAAGAAGCCCCCGCGAAAGAACTCCACTCCCAAGCCTCGCCGCCGGACGCGCCGCCCGACGTGAACAGGGTCGGTGCTGTGGTGGTCAACGGAGCCGAACGAAGTAGCGGTCGAGCGCGTTGTCAGTCGATTGCCTGGTAGAGCGTGGTCCAGAAGTCGTTCATGGCACGCGGCGAGTCCGGGGTGGAGAGTCCGACCTGGGTGAGCAGGACTCCGGTGAGCTGGTTGGTTCTGTCTGCGTAGGCGGTGGTGCCGGTACCGCCGAACCAGCCGAACTGGCCGATGGGCGTGTAGTCGCTGCGATAGGTGCGCACTGACATGCCGAAGCCCCAGCCGCCGTTCGACCCCTGGCCGGACGACATGTGGACGACGTTGCGGAACATGGCTTCCCGGGCGGCTAGTTGCTCGGGCGAGAGACGGTTGGTGGTCATCAGCTCGACGGCGGCCCGGGACAGGATCCGTTCACTCCCGTACATCCCGTGGTTCAGCAGCATCTGGAAGTAGGCGTGGTAGTCGTCGGCGGTGGAGACCAGCCCGCCGCCGGCGCCCTGGAACGCGGGAGGCACGCTGGACCTTCCCCCTGCCGCCTCGTCCCACAGGACGAACTCGCCGGTCTGCGGGTCAGGCCCGTACAGGGGCGGCAGCCGGTCGATCTTGTCGGCGGGCACATGGAAACCGGTGTCCTTCATCCCCAGCGGATCGAGAATGCGCTCGCGCAGGAACGTCTCCAACGACTGACCGGCGACCCTGGAGACAAGCACGCCGACTACCTCATTACTGAGGTCGTACTGCCACCGCACTCCGGGCTGGTACTGCAACGGCAGCTCGCCGAGGCGGCGCATCCACTCGTCCGGCTCGGGCGCCGGCCCGGATGCCACGCTGTAGTCGAGACGCTCGAAGGTCGCGGCTCTGATCGGGGAAGTCATCGACTCGAAGTCCACTCCGAGCCCGAACGTGGAGGTCAGCAGGTCCCGTACGGTGATCGGCCGCTGTGCCGGCACAGTGTCGTCCAGCGGACCGTCGGGGTGCTTCAACACCTGCCGGTCGGCGAGTTCGGGCAGCCACGGATCCACCGGGTCGTCCAGCCGCAGCCTGCACTCGTCGAGCAGGATCATCGCTGCCGCCATCGTGACCGGCTTGGACGTGGACGCCATCCGGAAGATCGTGTCCCGGCGCATCGGCGCGCCACCGTCGTGACGCATCGTCCCGATCGCCTCGACGTGCGTCTGGCCGCCTCGGCTGACCAGGGCGACAAGGCCGGGAATCTTCTTGGACTCGACATGCCGCGCCAGCACGTCGCGCAGTCGACGCAGCCCTGCGTCGGAGAAGCCGCTGTCGCTTGTTCTCATGACGAATCTCCTGTTCACAGTGTTAGTTCTCACGGCGGCCCTGGTGGCTGCCTGGCCCTTCGAGCGGCCATGTGAAGAGGCTGCATCCTTGACCCAAGGTCAAGGTCAACCGCTATCGCGATCAAGGGGCGACCAGAACCGATCGCGGTCCCCCTCGGCGGCAGGGGGATGGGCTGGAACTGGTGCGCGCTATCCTCACCCCTGCGATCGTCCGGACTTCCCGACCGTCGCCGACGCGGTTCGCGAACCCGCAGCCGCCCGCGATCTGGAGGTGCGCTGAGCCGATGGCAGACGGGCTCACAATCGGTCAGGCGGCGGCGTTCGTTGGTGTCACGATCAAGACCGTGCGGCATTATCACCGGATCGGCCTGGTCGCCGAGCCGGAACGCGACGGTTCCGGCTACCGCCGTTACCGATCGGGCGAGCTGTTCCGGCTGGTCCAGGTCCGGACCCTGGCTGCGGCCGGCGTGCCGCTGGCTGAGATCGGTGACCTGCTCGACGCCGATCCCAAGACGTTCGCCGCCACCCTGGACGATATCCATCACCAGCTCACCGAACGGATCGAGGACCTGATCGCGCGCCGCGACAGGCTGCACCGTCTCGACCATGGCGACCGGGCTCTGCTGCCCGACCGGGCCTGCGCGGTCTTGGACCGACTCGCCGAACTCGATTTCAGTCCCGACTACGTGGCCGTTCAACGGGAGGCTCTGGTGCTGGCCCGGGGGCTGGTCCCGGAGATCTTCGACAGCTTCCTCACCCAGCTCGAACATTTGCTTGACGATCCCGAGTCCGTCGAGCTGACCAGGCGCGGTTGGGATGCGAGGTTCTGGGATCCGGACGACCCGCGGATCGAGGAGCTGGCGTCCATGCTGGCCGACAAGCTGCTGACCAACCGCGCGCTGCTGGCAGTGCCGACCGGGTTTCAGAACCAGTCCGACGCCGCCTCCCGGTACGGAATGGTCAACCACCACGGGGAAGACCAGGCACCGTCCATCGCCCGCTTGAACACGCTGGTCGAGGCGCACCTACGCGCAGCCGGCATCGCCGTTCCGCATCAGTGACGGCCCGCCCGGCAGGCCCGGCACTGCGGCGAGACGGCGGCGCCGTATCCATGCGGACCGCGCGGATGTGAGCCCAGCGCCGGACTTCCACGCTCGGTGAGTCACGCTGCCGATATGGACGTGAACCGCCGTACTCTCACTGCCTCCGTTCCCCGTCCGCTCCTACGACTGGCGCGGTGCCTTGTCCTCCGCTCTTCAGGGATCGTCCGGCACCGGCGTCCATCGACGAAAGTCGACGGCGAACGGGAACCATCGGCCGCTGCCACGCCGCAGGCCCTTTGAGGAAGCTCACCGTATGGGTTTCTCCAGACCGGTGGCGGCGTGCACGTTCACCGTCGTCACCTTTGCAGCAGTGGCCTGTTCACCGACGGAGGACGATTCCGCGCGTGCGGGGCTGGTCGCCGGGACACAGTCCGGCAAGGTGCGTGGATCCGAGTCGAGGGGAGTCAGGCACTTTCAGGGCATCCCCTTCGCCGGCCCCCCAACAGGAAACGACCGTTGGGAACCGCCGAGGCCACCGGTTTCCTGGTCCGGGGTGCGCAACGCCACCGCCCCGGGCAGCGCCTGCCCGCAGGAGCCCACTGAGCAGCCGCGGAGAGTCGTCGAGGAAAATTGCCTCTACCTCAACGTGACGGCACCCCGTAGCGATCGCACCCGGAAGAAGCCCGTGATCGTGTTTCTCTACGGTGGGGGATTCACCGCGGGGGAGGCGAGCAAGTACAAGGCCGATCGGCTGGTCCGGCAGGGAGATGTGGTGGCGGTCACCGCCAACTACCGTGTCGGCGTCTTCGGTTTCCTCGGACTGCCAGGACTGAAGAATTCGGGAAGCTTCGGAATCCTCGATCAGCAGGCGGCCCTGCGCTGGGTCCGGCGTAACATCGCGGCTTTCGGCGGTGATCCGGAGAACGTCACCCTGGCCGGGCAGTCGGCGGGTGGCATCAGCACGTGCATCAACATGATGTCCCCAGGGGCGGACGAACTCTTCGACAAGGCCGTCATCCACAGCGGGCCCTGCACCAATACGGGCAACGGCCTGCTGGCGCCGGTGGCCGAGGTCGAGAAGGAAGGCAAGAAGATCGAGCGGGAGCTGCGATGCTCCAGCCTCGCCTGCATGCGCTCGAAGTCCGCCGCGGACCTGCTGGACGCCGTGGCGAAGAGCCACGCGGCGGTCGGGCGCGTGGCCTACGAAACGCCCACCCTGCCGACCCGTCCTGACAAGGCCGTTCGGACCGGCCGGATCCGCAGGATGCCGGTGCTCGTGGGATCGACTCGGGACGACGGTACGCTCGCGGCATCCGGACTACTCCCGCTCATCGGCGGGGTGACCCACGACTCGTGGCCGGCCGTCCTCAAGGGGCTGTTCGCCGCGCCGGACGATATCCCAAAGATCACCAGGCGGTATCCCGTCCGTACGAAGCAGGAGGGGACCGATCAGTTCACGGCCGTGCAGACGGATTGGGGCTTCAGCTGTCCGGCGGCGGCCATGCGGGCAGGGGTCGCATCGCGGATGCCCGTCTACGGCTTTGAGTTCGCCGATCGGAAAGCGCCGAAATGGCCGGGGCTCGGAGAACGGATGCCGTCGCTGCCCTTGGGCGCGTATCACGCCTCCGACCTGAACTACCTGTTCGACATGCCTACAAAACTGCAACCGGACCAGAACGTTCTGTCCCGGGAAATGATCGAATATTGGACGGGATTCATGTACCACGGCAATCCCAACCACCCCGGCTTGCCGGCGTGGCCTTCCGCGACGCAGGAGAACGGGTCCCCCGTCCTGTCGCTCGCTCCGGGAAGCGGAGGGATCAAACCGGTCGACGCGAGCAGCGAGCACAACTGCGCGCTGTGGAACCACCTCGGCCGCCACTGACGTGCACGCACCTCGCACCGCCCGTACGGTCACCTCGACCCGAGGACATAGACGAAAGTCGACGACAGGTGGAAACCATCGCCCGATGGCGTACCGCCAACGCTCCGACAAGGTGGAGACATGAACCAGACCCGACCTGCGACGGAACCACTCGCTCAGGCCTCCTACATCGGCTCCACGACCGAGGAGCTGGCCCGCAAGAAGCGCGGCGATCGGATCGCGGCCGGCGTGGACCAGAAGACGCTATTCCCGAGGCGCGGCAAGGTCACGCTGCGCTCTGAGCACCTCGTGCTCGAAGGCTGGGGCGATGAGGGAGACCTTGTCCTGCGACCCGCGGACATCGCGTCCATCGCGAACGAATTCACGGAACTCTACGGGCGTTTCCTGGGTGGCCTTCTCAACGCGGGCAAGCCTCTCATCCTCGACACCGCAATCGTCGGCGAGATCTATCTCATGATCGACCATAAGACGTTCCTGGAGACCACCAGCAACCGTAAGTGGGCAAAGCTCCTGAACGCATGGCTGCATTCCGCCAATTGATCCGCCGCTGGCGGCAGTGGCTGCGGGTGGTGTCGAACGAGGCCATGACCGCATTCGCTCCGTGGCCGCTGCTGCCCGGTGCGCTGCGCGCGGAAACCGACCCCGCACCCGAATCCGTCACGGGCTCGCGGCGCTCCGTACGCGACATCGCCGTCGACACCGGTGCCGTTGCCATCTCTCTGCTGGTGGGCGGTCTCACCTCGTGGCCCCGTATCGCCGCGGGCCCCAGCGGGCTCTGGACGGTCACGCTGGCCGTCGGCGGCGGCTGCTGTCTCGCCCTGCCGTTGAGGCGGCGGTTCCCGCTGACGGTGGCCGCCGTCGCGGGCGCCATCTCCGCCGTATCACCGGCCGCGGGCGGAGCGGCGTTCATCGGCCTGTTCTCCGTGGCGGTCCACCTGCGGATGCGGGACGCCGCCTGGATCGCCGCCCTCGGGGTGGCCACCGGCCTGGTCAGCTCGTGGGTCACGCCAGTACCCCACGTGCCGTACACAGCGAGTGTCGTGATCGCCATGCTGGGTACCGCGGCTGCCCTCGGCTGGGGCCGGCTGGTGCGAGCCCGGCGGCAGTTGCTGGTCTCCCTCGCCGAACGCGCCCGGCGCATCGAGGCCGACCGGCAGGCGCAGATCAAGGAGGCGCGGCGGCTGGAGCGGACCCGGCTGGCGCGCGAGATGCACGACGTGCTCGCCCACCGTATCTCGCTGATCAGCCTGCACGCGGGCGCGCTGGAGTTCAGACCGGACGCCTCGCCGGAGGAGATCGCCCGTGCTGCCGGAGTCATCCGCAGTGGCACGCACCAGATGTCGGATGACCTCCGCGAGATCATCGGCCTGCTGCGGGAAGAGTCCGGCGACGATACGCGGACGGACCGGGCGGCCCTCGCCGGACTGCCGGAGCTGGCGGAGGAGTTCCGCAGGACGGGCGCGGAGATCACGCTGATTACGGACGCGGGCGATCTGGTGACAGTGCCGACGATGACTGCTCGTACCGCCTACCGGATCATTCAGGAGGGACTCACCAACGCCACCAAACACGCGCCGGGCGCTCCCGTCACCGTGACCGTACGGGGAACGGCGGGTGACGGCCTCGCCGTCGAGGTACGCCAGCCGCTGTCACCGAAGCGACAGGAGGCCGCGGTCGTCCCGCCCGGTTCCGGCGTCGGGCTCCTCGGCCTCGCTGAACGGGCCCTGCTGGCAGGCGGAACCTTGGACCACGGACCCACCGCCGACGCGTCGGACGGCGGAGAGTATCTCCTGCGGGCATGGCTACCCTGGGAAGCGTGACGGACACGGTGCGCACCACGGAAACGGCCGCTCGAACCGAGGACGCGACGCCCGTGCGGGTACTGCTCGTCGACGACGAGTGGCTGGTCCGCGCCGGACTGCGGACCATGCTCACAGGCGTGGAGGGCATCGAGGTCGTCGGGGAGGCGGCGGACGGGACCTTCGTACTGGAGCAGGCGCGGGAGACCGAAGCGGACGTGATCCTCATGGACATCCGCATGCCGCGCACCGACGGGCTGACCGCGACCCGGCAGGTCCGCGCCGGGGACGACCCGCCCGAAGTCATCGTTCTGACAACCTTCGACCAGGACGAACTCGTCCTGAGCGCCTTGCGCGAAGGCGCCACCGGCTTCCTGCTGAAGACCACCTCTCCGGATCGGATCGTAGAAGCGATCAGGAGCGTGGCCGCGGGCGAGCCGGCCTTCTCCCGGAGAATCTTGCGTACGCTCGTCGACCATGTCACCGACGACAGACACGAGCGACGCGCCGCGGCCCTGCGCCGACTCGACCAACTCACCGACACCGAACGCCAGATGGCCGAAGCCGTCGCACTGGGACTGTCCAACGCGCAGATCGCCGAGCGGCTGGTGGTCAGCGTCGCCACCGTCAAGTCCTACGTCTCACGCCTGTTGACCAAGCTCGACCTGGACAATCGCGTCCAGATCGCGCTCCTCGTCCACGACGCCGAATGAGGCCGTGCGTTCATCGCCGTGACCGACGGATGTACCAGCAAACACCGCCCGTCGGCGTGGTGGTCGATCACGCGCACGGGACCTTCAGGCGCGGGTCAGCTCCACTACCGGGATCGTGCGGATGCCGGCGGTCTTCTTCTCGTAGTCGCCGAAGACGGGGTAGCGCCGCACCACGGTGGCCCAGATTCGGGCGCGCTCGTCGTCCTTCAGCTCGCGGACCGTCACCGGATAGGTCTCGGTACCGCTCTCGACCCGGGCCTCACCGGCGGAGGTGATGTTGTAGTACCACCCCGCGTTCTCGGGCGAACCCCAATTCGAGGCCATCACGAAAATGACGGTCTCGTCGGCCGATGGCAAGTACACCATCGGGGTGACCCGCTCGATGCCGGTCTTGCGTCCTCGGTGGTGAAGCAGCATCACCGGGATACCGGCCAGTTGGCCGCCGACCTTCCCCGCGTTCCTTCGGAACTCCTCGATGATCTGGTCGTCTATCTCGCTCATCGTCCTGCCTCCTGTTCGCAGTCCGAGGTCAGCCTTTTTGTTCGCACGGCAGGGTCCGGAGTGGTCCGCGCATTTCCACTTCGATCTGACCGCTGGGTGATGACTCGCATGGCTCTCCTGGCTTGGGAGGGGGAGAGAACCAGGCTAGGTTTCCGACAGGAACCAGCAGGTACCTGTGGCGCCATGTGCGGCTTCGGTCCCGGTGGCCCCTTTCTTTGAGCTGATCGGCGGTATCTCCCGCAAGATGCTCACCTCGCTCGGAGCGACGCTGATCGATCCGATCCACACGCTGACCGAGTGGGCGAGCGCGAACGGCGACTTGGTCGATCCACCCGGCGTGCTCGCAGACCGTGACCCGAACGGCCTTCGGCGCGGGCGCGCGTGAAGAGTGACTCAGAGCTTCAGCTGGTCTACGAGGATGGGCGGCGGGTGGTTGCTCTGCGGGTCACGCCGCCTTGAGACGTTTTTGCTCCGCGGCCACGATTCGGCGTCGCAGTTCGGTCTCGGAGCCCGTGTCAACCGCGTCCGGTGACGCGTTCGCCATATCGCTGCGGCGCGCGTACTCATCGAACGCCTCACGCTTGTCCGTCAGCAACTCGAGGACTCGCTGGTCGACGCTGTCGCTGCACAGCAGCCGGTGTACGTCCACGCGGCGTACCTGGCCCATCCGGTGCGCGCGGGCGATCGCCTGCTCCTCGATCGAGGGCGTCAGCTGCGGCTCGGCGATGATGATCACTGACGCGGCCTGGATGTTCAGGCCCACGCCGCCCGCCTGGATCTGGGAGACCAGTACCGCGGGCCCCTTGGCGGCGGTGAACTCGTCCACCATCTCCTGGCGGCCCGTCGGCGGGATGTCCCCGGTCAGTGGGCCGAAGACATGGACGCCCGGGACGCCGTCACGCCCGGAGCCCAGTACCTGTGTCACCGTGTCCAGCACGTCACGGAAGTACGAGAACACGACGACCTTGCGCCCGCCGTCTGCGGCCTCGCTGACGATCTCCGCCAGCCGTCGAAGCTTCGGGGATCCCTTCACCGTCCCCGGATCGAACGCCGCCCGGCGCATCGCCATGAAGTTCCCCGCGAGAACCGCCTGCCGGTACGCCCGGAGCGTCGGTCCCTCGAGTGCGACCCATTCCTGCGTCTCCAGCCGGGGCGGAAGTTCGCTGAGCACGTCCTCCTGGTTACGTCGCAGGTAGACCGGTGCCACCACCTCCCGGAACCTGGTGCCGTCCAGCGCTCCGTCCGCGATGTCCAGGTTCTCGGCGACCTCCGGGCGCAGGTGCCCGACCAGCACCCGGAATTCCCTCACCTTGTTCTCCATCGGTGTCCCCGTCAGGAACAGCACCCGTCTGCTCAGCGCCGCCCACTCACTGACCGCCTGCGTACGAAGCGCGTTCGGGTTCTTCACGTAGTGCGCCTCGTCGACGACCATCATCGCCACCGAGACGTCCAGGTCCTCCGGCATGGCGCGCAGCGCCTCGAACGTCGTGATCGCCACGCCGCCCCTGGCCACCCACTCCTGCTGGGCCGCCTCCCGTTTCTCACTCGGTCCGTGTACGCGGCGGGACTCCAGCAGCGTGTGCCGCTCAACCTCGCGAGTCCAGTTGACGACCACGCTCGCCGGGCAGACGACCAGGAAGTGCGTCGCGCCCTCGGCCGCCAGGTGGCAGATCGCGGCCAGTGACTGCATCGTCTTGCCGAGTCCCATCTCGTCGCCGAGGATCACGCGCTCCTGAAACAGCGCGAACCTCGCGCCGAACGCCTGGTAGCCACGCAGCGACGTCTTGAGGAGAGACTGGTCGAGGGGGAGCACGCGGACTTGCTCGGCGATATCGGCGGGGAGGAATCCCTGGCCGGCCTCCTTGACCGGGTCGAGTCCGGCCACCTCGATCAGCAGGCCGTTGTACGCGACCGGCCGGGCGAGGTAATCGCTCCATAGCCGGGCGGCCCTTGGCGTCTTTTTGGCCTTTTCCAGCAGAGACTCGGCTCTGGACAGGCGTTTGCGCGCCGCGGTGACTTTCTTCGAACCTAGGGTGGTGTCCAGCTCGGCGAGAGCGTCACGAGCCTCCTGCTTCTTTCGCTCGGAGAATGTGAAAAGCATTCTTCGGCGGCTCGCGCCGCGTGCCGCCGGGTCGAGGTGACGCCCGATCTCACTTGCCAGCGAGCTCGGGTCCGGTCCCTTCATCGGGGATCTGGTGCGCTCGTAGCGGCGCAAGGCGGCGATGAGCGCGGTCTGCTCGGGAGTACGGGCGTCCGGCTCGATGCGGACGCGGGTGCTCTCCTCGACGAACTCCCGCATCTGTCGTGCGGCGGCCATGATCCGCTTGGCCGTCCTCCGGCGTACTCCAGGGATTCGCCCGAGCGCTTTCGCACCGGCCATGAGGACCGCGCCGACGGTGTCGAGGCCGGCGTCGCTGACGGGGGCGAACGTGACCGGCCGGCCCCGTACGAGTTCATGGAGCCGGTCCACCGGCATCGTGTCCAGCTGGCCGGCGACAAGCTGATCGCGCACCACTTCGTACGCCCGTCGCGCGATCTCGCGGGATTCCTCCGGCGCGGCCAGGACCGCCTCGATGGCGTCGTGAATCGCACGGCCGTCGGAGACGATGGCGCGGGCTGCCCTTCCCGCGCGGAGCGGCTCGGCTTCGGGGGACTCTCCCTCGCCCTTGGCAGGCTCCATGTCGCTCGTCAGGTCCGCTGTGTGTGCCAAAGTGGTCGAGGGTCTCCGCATTGGAACTGGCGATCGGGCTAATCGCGAAGATAGACGATAGCGCCGACACATCGGGTATATCGCCGGGTTTCCGTCAGAGGACCCGGATCAAACGGTCGCGGCATGGCCGCCTCCGGCAGCGGCCTCCAACCAGGGGATGGTCAGCAGGCGACGAGCGACTGGGCCGCAACTGTCAGCGGCGTCTACCGGCAGTAGGCCTGCGGGTTCCGCGGGAAGCCGTGAAGTCATAGACATCGGCCCGGCTCGGTCAGGTCGCGGCGCGTTCGATCTCGATCAGTGAGGCGCTACGGCGTTCTGCCTCGTAAGCGGCTCGGCCCCCGCGGACCCCGAACAGGTGTTTTGTCCAGATCAGGTAGGCGACGAGGATCAGGTTGATGAGCAGGGCGCCGACCCGAAGGACGCTGATCCGTTCGGTGAGCTCATAGATCTCCAGCGGCAGGAACACCGCGGTGGCGACGAACGCGAAGTACTCTCCCCAGCGCTTGAGTGACCAGAGCCCGACGGCTTCGACCAGTTCGATCACCGCGTATGCGGCGAGCGCCGCGGCGATCCAGTACAGCGTGCCGGGACGGCTCCCAAGGGCCTCCTGTGTCCAGCGCAGGATGCGGGAATGGCCGAGGTCCAGACCTGCTTGGCCGAAAAGCGGCCGTAGCAGCGGAAGATCTCGCTCGAACACCTGCCGAATCGAGGTCCTGTGCACGGAGAATCGCCACACGCCGTACGCGGCGAGCCCGAAGACGACCACCCGGAGCAGTCGTTCGACAGCGAAGACGCGGAGCACGAACGCGTCACGTAGTTGCCTTCCGCGACCGACGGTCGGTGCCTCGTCGGCGGGTCCGGAGGCTTGCGGCTCGCCAGGCACGAAGTCGCCACAGCGCAGGCACCGCCACGACGTGCCCCCCGCGCTGGTGCAGCGCAGCCGATCGCGCAGTTCCGGCTCGGATGGCGCGTACGTCACGTGTCCGGTGAGGCCGCAGGTGATCAGACTCCAGTCCACCAGGCAACTCTAAGCAACCGAGCATCGCTTTCCGTGACCGGGTGTCCGCCGAGCCCGCTCCTACGGACACTGAGGAACCGCGAGTGCGGAGGGGGCGGCCCTCCCGAGGGACCTATGCGATGTGCGTTCCCTGGCTCTGGACCCGTCCAGCGGATCCAAGCCGCAAGCCCCCTACCTGCAACTACGACCAGGCGCTCGGGGTGGGCTGACCCAACGCCACCGGCGTGATCGAGGGTGCGTGCGGTCATCTCGTCGCCGACAGGCTCGGCATGGCCGGGTCCCGATGGGGCCTGCGCTCCTCTCCATGCATATCCGGAAGAATTCAATCCTCCTATTACAAAAATTCGGGGGGAAGAACGTTCGGCTTGCTGAACCGGCAGGCCGAAAGCACCGCCCGCACGGGGCGGGGCACGGAATTCACGCGAAGTCAAATAACAGGACCAGAGATTGACAAGGTGCTTGGCGGCATGCCCACGAGAGCACACTGAGCCGCGGCTCGCTCACATCTTCAAGAATTGACAGAGTGCCTGGCGGTATGTCCTCGGGGGAGGCGGAAAATCGCCGACCGTTAACGGCCGCCCGAGAATTGACACAAGCGCGATTGTTGCCTACGGTCCGCTCGTCGGCTTTTCCAGACCGCACCCGAAGGAATTCATGACCACATCCACGTTGCCGAAGTCCAGGCAGCAGCTGATTCTTGCCGTTCTCATGGTGTGTTCACTGCTGATCTGGCTGGACAACACCGTCCTGAGTACCACCTTGGAGACCCTCGCGGACCCGGTCCGTGGGTTGAACGCCAGCCCGGCCGAGCTGCAGTGGGCCACCGGCTCGTACACGCTGGCCTTCGCCACCTTGATGTTCACCGCGGGTGCGCTGGGCGACCGCTTCGGCCACCGGGCCGTGCTCGCGACGGGCCTGGTGGTCTTCGCCGCGTCCTCGGTGTGGGCGGCGTACGCGGGGGACGCGGGGCAGCTCATCGCCGCGCGGGCGGCGATGGGCGTCGGCAGCGCACTGATCATGCCGGCCAACCTGGCCATCCTCATATGGACGTTCACCGGCCCGGCGCGGTCGACCGCGATCGCCATCTCCTCGACCTCCGCCGGTGTCGGCATGGCCGTGGGCCCGGTGCTCGCCGGTGTGCTGCTCGACCACTTCTGGTGGGGCTCGGTCTTCCTGGTCAATGTCCCGGTCGTGGTCGTCGCGCTGATCGGCATCGCCCTACTGGTCCCGAACTTCCGCAGCCCCGTCGCGCGGCCGCTGGACCCGGCCGGGATGCTGCTGTCCGTCACCGGTCTCGCGGCGCTCGCCTACGGACTGATCCGCGCGGGTCAGGTGGCGGCCTGGGGCCGTACGGACGTCTGGGCGCCGATCGTCGTCGGACTGCTCCTGCTGGCCGTGTTCGTCCGCGTCGAACTGCGCAGCAGGGCGCCGAGCTTTGATCCCCGGCTGCTCGCCCAGCGTGCGTTCGGCGGCGGCAACGCGGCGCTCGGCCTGCTCCTGTTCGCCGTGTCCGCGGTCACCTTCTACAACGCGTTCTACCTGCAGGGCGCGCGCGGCTACTCGCCGATCGAGGCAGGACTGGCCGGCCTCCCGACCGCGCTCGGCGCGATCTTCGGCGCGCCCGTCGGCGCCCGCCTGGTGCACCGCTGGTCGCTGCGGCTCGTCGCCGTGCCGGCGCTGATCGTCGCGGCGCTGACCATGGGCGCGTACGGGCTCTTCGGACTGGGCACGCCCCTCGTCTGGATCGAGGTCGTGCTGCTGGTCCAGGGCCTGTCCATCGGCATGGTGCTCGGCCCGGTGACCGCGGCGCTGATCAGCACGCTTCCGCTGGAGCGGGCCGGTGCCGGGTCGGCCGTCACCAACACCGTGCGCCAGACCGGCAGCGTGATCGGTATCGCCGTCGGCGGCACGATCATGTCGATCGCGTACCGACGCGCGATCGAGCCGTCGCTGGACGGTGTCCCAGGACCGGTACGGGAGCAGGCGCGGGTCTCCGCCGAACAGGCGCGGCACGTCGCCACCACGTCCCACCTGCCCGCGCTCGGGCACGCCGCCGACGACGCGTTCGTCCATGCCATGCATGTCGGCGCGGTCTGGATCATGTTCGTCGCGCTCTTCGGCGCGGCCGTGCTGCTGCTCGCCCTGTGCGCGGTCCGCAAGCCCGCGGGGGGCGGCGGCCCGACCGCGGACGAGACGGCCCCCCGGGCCGGGGCCGAGGACCTGACCGCCCGCGAGGGCGCCGGCGTGGGCACCCGCTGACGCCATGGGAACCAGGCAGCAACTCCCCGAGGCGCGGTCGGACAGTCAGGCCACGTACCTGCCCGACCGGCACATGTTCGCCCTGTGGACCTGGTCCGACGGCGCCGTGGGGGCGGCCCCGCCGGTCGGTGACGTCCAGACCGTCCCCCTGGTCGTGCCGACGCCGGACCTCGGCAGGCTCAAAGTGTCCGACGTCGACTGCGTGCTGATCGAGCCGGACCGGCTCGTGACCGTGCCCCTCGACTCGCCCGGCCGGTCGGTGGACGTCTGGCGGTCGTGGATCGCGGGCGGCGAGTCGGCTCTGCCGATCGCCGCGCACGCGATCCCCGACGCCACGGGTGTCGCCGTCACGACGGCGGAACACGCGAGCGGCGTCTTCCGTCGCACCACTGCGGTGGGGGCCGAGATGCGTACGGCGCTCACCGCCAAGCTGCGCCCGTATCAGGTGCGCGGGGTGAGCTGGCTGCGCG
Source organism: Actinoallomurus iriomotensis (assembly GCF_030269445.1). Taxonomy (GTDB): domain Bacteria; phylum Actinomycetota; class Actinomycetes; order Streptosporangiales; family Streptosporangiaceae; genus Actinoallomurus; species Actinoallomurus iriomotensis. The sequence continues at coordinate 684,727 of NZ_BSTJ01000003.1, read as the reverse complement.
AGACCATCGAGACGCACGGCGGCGCGGTGCTGGCCGACGAGATGGGACTCGGCAAGACCCTGCAGGCCATCGGCTGTGTCGCCGGGCGGGCCGAGAAGGGGCCGCAACTGGTGGTCTGTCCCACGTCGTTGGTGGCGAACTGGGCACACGAGATCGCGCGGTTCGCACCCGACCTGCGGGCCACGATCTGGCGCGGCGGGCCGCTGCCCGAGGTGGACAACGGCACGGTGGTGCTCACCGGCTACCCCACGCTGCGTACGCACAGCCCGGCCCCGGCGGGGATCCAGTGGAGCACCGCGGTCTTCGACGAGGCGCAGGTCCTGAAGAACCCCCGTACGCAGGTGTCGAAGGCCGCGCGCACCATCGCGGCCGACGCGCGGATCGCCCTGACCGGGACGCCGGTCGAGAATCACCTGGACGAGCTGTGGGCCCTGCTCAATCTGGTCGCACCGCACCTGTTCGGGAACCGGGCGCAGTTCCGCCGTCGTTTCGTACGGCAGATCGCGGACGGCTCCCGGGCCGCTTCCGCCCGGCTGCGCGGGGCCATCGAGCCGGTCGTGCTGATGCGAAAGAAGTCCCAGGTCGCGGGGTCGCTTCCGCCCAAGATCCACGCGGATCTCATCTGCTACCTCACCGAGGAGCAGGAGAGCCTGTACGACCGGCTGCTGGAGCAGGTCATCGACGACGGCTTCGGCAGCGGCGCCCAGCGGCAGACCAAGGTGCTCGCCGTCCTGACCTCGCTCAAGCAGGTCTGCAACCATCCGGGCCTGATCACGGACGACCTCGGTGAGCTGTCGGGCAGGTCGGGAAAGCTCGACCTGTGCACCGACATCGTGGCGAACAACCTGGAGAACGACTCTCCGACTCTCGTCTTCACCCAGTACCGGCAGACCGGTGAGCTGCTGGTCCGGCACTTCGCCGAAACGTTCGGGCTGAGTACGCCGTTCTTCCACGGCGGCCTGAACCAGGAGCAACGGGCCGACATCGTCCGCCGGTTCCAGTCCGAGGACGGTCCGAAGGTGCTCGTCCTCAGCCTGAAGGCCGGGGGCACCGGGCTCACGCTCACGCGCGCGGCCGACGTCATCCACTTCGACCGATGGTGGAACCCGGCCGTGGAGGCCCAGGCGTCCGACCGGGTACACCGGATCGGTCAGACCCGCACGGTCACCGTCACCACCCTGACCACCGGGACCACCGTCGAGGAGCACATCGCGGCCATGCACGACCGCAAGTCCGCGCTGTCGGACATCGCTGACATGTCCAGCGTCGCCGAGCTGACCCGCCTGGACGACGACCGTCTCATCGAGGTCCTGCGCCGGAAGCGAGTCAACTGACCATGGCCGACCACGACTACGGTTACACGAAGTGGGGCAAGGACTGGGTCCGGTTCGCCGAGTCGTTGCGCCAGACCCGTCCCGATCCCCAGCTGCCGAGCGCGCGGCGCATGGCGCGCGACGGGAAGGTGCAGATCACGTTCGACGGCCGGACCGTGCGCGCCGTCGTGCACCGCGGTCGCGGCACCTCGGTGGTCACGATCGAGGTCGCGCCGATGTCCGCGGGGGCGACGGCCGAGATCTCCCGACAGCTGAGCGGCATCCAGCCCCTGCTCACCGACGATCTGTACCGCACGATCGTCGACGCGGGCCATCCGCCCGCGCCGGTCCTCGACAGCGTCGACTGCTCCTGCCCGGCCGGCACCCCGCGGTGCGCCCATGAGCTGGCCGTCTACTACGACATGGCGCGGCGCATCGACGACGATCCCCGCATCGCTCTCGACGTGCAGGGCTTCTTCCTCGCTTCGGCGGGCGGCGGCCGAGCGCCCGCCGAAGCGACGGCGCAGCGCTGGACCGCGCTCAACTCCCTTGACCCGGCCGTCTACTTCACGGTGGCCGGGTGACCCCCGGAGAGCCGCGTCGACATTCCACTTCGCAGTCTCCTCCTGGCCCCGTAGGCGTAGATACCGGCAGGTGCCGATACCTACGCCGCTACGGCGAGGCCCGCCGGTCATGGGATCAGGGGCGCTCGTTCATGCCGTCGACCCGGCCGGATCCGAGGAAGAGCGTGTACGAGGTGACGGATGGGATCCGCACCGGCAGTTTCCCGGGATCCTTCGTGAGGATCGTCTCCTCGCTCAGCGCCCGGCCGGTGCGCCGGTCGAAGATGATGACGTCGCGCTCGGGCAGGCCGGTCTGGTTCTGGTCGAGGGTGAACGCGACGCCGGCGCGCCCGGCCCGGTCCCGGACCGGTCCGGCGTAACCCATCTCACCGGAGTCGGCGAGGAGGCGCAGGAGCGCTCCCTGCAGGGCCGGCCGGAGCGGTTGCCGCCACAGGTCACCTTCCGCCTCCAGCAGGACCGCGGCACCCTTGAGGTCGGTTCCGGATTTCTCCAGCTCACGGCGGAGTGCCGCCGGATCCGTCGGCAGCTTGTCGACATCGGGATCGCCCGACAGCCCACCGGGGCCGAAGCGGTCATCGCTGTCCCGGGCGCCCAGAGGCGGCCGGCCCTGTCGCTCCCACTCTTGCCGGCTCTTGGCGGTGGGGAACCACGGTCGGCCGGCGCCGGCGAGCTGGCGGCCGGACCCGTCGGGTGCGACCCATTGCTCCTCCGTCCGCGGGACCACCACGGCGGACGTCCGCCGACGCGAGACAGTGCTGTCGAGGTACCAGCCCTGGATCTTGCTGTAGACGACGCGGCCGTGCCCGATCGTGTCCGGCTGCCGCTCGGCCCTGGCCGCGAGGTCCCGCAGCGCCTTCGTGGCCGCTGCGCCGTACACCGGCTGCTTCAACTCCAGCAACGGCGGGGTGGTCACGCGCGAGACGTGCGTCGTTCGGAGCTGCGGCAGTGCGGTGAGGCCCACGATGGCCGTGGCCGCCGCCGCGGTTGCCACGACCGCCATCGTCCGCCAGCGGGGCCGCCACCGCTTCCGCGTGACGGAGTCCACAGCCGGCGGCTCGGTGAGGATCGCTTCCAGGGCTCGTTCTCGCTCCGGTACGTCGGCCCGCACGGCCCGGGCCGGGTCGTGTCCGGCGAGCAGGCCGCGCACGATGTCCGCGTCGGTCTTCACGACGCCACCTCCTCGAGCTTGGCGCTCATCAGTTTCTCGATCCGTCTCCGTGCCCGGTGGAGGCGTACGGTCGCCGCGGCGGCGCTGCACCCGAGTACGACGGCCGTCTCGGCCGTCGTCAGGCCCTCCCAGGCGATCAGCCGGACGATCTCCCTGTCGTCATCGGAGAGATCATGAAGCGCCGCGAGCGCGGCGTCCCGTCGGCCGAGCGCCTCCGCGTGGTCCGGCTCGACCAGGTACACACCCGCGTCGAACGCATCTGGCACGCCGCGCCGGCGGTCCTTCCGCCTCCGGTTCGCGATGAGGTTGCGAGCCACCCCGTACAGCCAGGGCAGCGGCATGTCCTCCGGAACGTCGCGCAGCCGCCGCCAGGCGATCGTGAAGGTCTCCGCGACGACATCCGCCGCGTCGTCAGGGCCGACCCGGCGCCACGCGTACCGCAGCACCGCGTCGTAGTGACGTTCGTAGATATCGACGAACCACTGCCTGTCCGCGGTCATGTACACCGCCCATCTCGTCTGTCCACACTGTGTCTGTGTCGCGGCCCAGGCGTGCATTACAGCCAGTCCGTGACCGGCGACTCATGTGAGTGGGCCTACGAAGCACATGCTCGGACGGCTTGAGGTGGCCCCAAAGCCGCACGCCCCTGCCGAGCCAGGCCGTCGGCGGGGGTAGGAACAGCGGTCACGTCGCAGATCGCTTGTACGCCCCGAGCCCGAGCGCACTCGTACGAGAGCCTGTCGCCGACCGGCCGCGCACCGCTATTGTCGATCAATGATCCAAAACGGCGGTGCCTAGTGGCGGCGCGGTTCACCGCGGGCGAGGGTAGGGCTCTCGGGCGTCTCTTCCAGCCCTTGTTGCAATTCTTCAAATCGCCCAAAGGCTTGGCGGGTGCCGAGCGCGAGATCGCGTCCGGAGAGCGCGTGGTGACGCCGCAGGACGTACCGCTGGCAGAGATCCGGCCACGCGGGGTGGAAAAACTTCCCGAAGCCACTGATATGACAGAAGAACAGGCGGCATTGATGCGCGCCGCCCACGCACGGATCGCGGCAATTCATGAAGGTGCGGCCGGCAGGCCGTTCACTACCGATGAAGTGCACGAGATAGTGAAGAACATCAATCCTACTGGTGGCACACGCAACTGCCTCGAGTGCTCGCTGGCCGTTCGCGAGAACCTGCTTCGCGAGCGCGGCGCAGTGGTGGCCGGGCCGACCAACGTCTGGGTCGGGAGAAATCCGGGGCCACTCGGTCCGGTCACTCGACCGCTGTCGGTCGAGTCCCGCATCATGGAAGGCGCCCCGGGCATTAGCCATGTGGTATCCGACGTGAGGGCCAATCCCGGCACCTATGGGATCCTGCGTCAGGACATCAGGACAATGCCATGGAACAGCCATGTTTACAACGTCGCCGATTTGAACGGCGAAGTGCATTTCTTGGACGGACAGGACGGATCGCTCACGAAATACACGGCAGAGGCTTACCCTGACATGCCGGGCTTTATCATCTACGATTACTACCCAGCCACATGATGAGGATGATTGGTAATGTATTCGATGACGCGCGAGGCGGCGACGAGGATTGCGAAACTCTTTATCGAGCGTACGTTTCCTGCCGATCGATATCCACGGATAGTGATCATCGATTCTGCCACGATTGAGTCGCCGTATGGGTGGATGTTCGTTTACACCACCGAGAAGGCGCTGGAAACAGGGGATTCGAACTACGGACTGATCGGCGCCGGGCCGGTGCTCGTGCGCCGCGAGGATGGCCGAATCGTCGAATTCTCCTCCAAGTACACCCCGCAGGCCGCAGTCCAAGCGTATGAACAAGATCCCGCAAGGTTTCCGCCAAACGGATGAGGCGCAGCGAACCTGCGTTGCCGCCATCGCCTGGTCACGGTCACGGTGCCTCTTCGTCTTGGGGCTGCCGCCGGCTCGGGTCCTGCCACGGGAATGGAGCGCGGTCGGGTTCGACCCAGCCGGTCCTGGCCTGTGAGGAGGTCAGCGTCGCCGGATGGTAGAAGCGGGTCAGAAGGCGCTTGTCGAGCAGGGCGGTGTGGTGGCCGGCGAACGCGGTGAAGTCGTCTTCGCCGTGTTCGGTCGCGTGGTGACCGACCAGTTCGACCCAGGCTCGGCTCATGGTCGCGTGGTACTTCTGAGGCACCCTCGCATAGCGGGCGGTGCGCTGGATGCCCTCGCCGATCAGGCCGACCGCCGCAGGCACGCCAACGCGTCGCACGGCCAGCCACGTCAGATGCACATGTTCCCGGTGGCCGAACCGTTCGGCGGTCGCCATCACTTCGGCCATCAACGCATCGAAGTCGCGGGCGTCGCAGGAGGGCCGCATGGTCATGAGGGAATCTCCGTCAGGGCCTCCAGGGCGGTGCGCAGGTGGGCGATCGCGTCGTCCGGCAGGCCGTCGAACGCGCGGTGCTCCAAAGCGGCGATGGCCTGCCGGATCGTGGCGGCGGCCGATCGTCCGGACGGCGTGAGTTCGATGAGTACCGCGCGACGGTCTCCGGGGCGGGCGCCGCGGGTGATGTGGCCGCGTCGTTCCAGACGGTCCAGCACGCTGGTCAGTGTGGTGGGGCGGGTGCCCACGGCCGCGCCGAGTTCGGACACGGTCCGGCCTCGGCCGTCAGCCAGGTTCGCCAGCGCGTTGATCTCGGAGGCGGTCAGGTCCAGGTCGACGAGCTCCGCGGAGAGCACTTGCAGTGTTGCGTGGGTGGCCCGCTGCAGTGCGAGCAAAGCCGACCACCCGGATGACACGGATTCAGACGTCACGATTTCGGACTATACGATTTCGTATCATCTGCCGCAAGCACTCGTTCAGGGCCGTCCCTCGCCGCTCGCATGACCTGATCGGTTGGCGTTGATCTGCTCGTGGTTGGCCATCGCCCACTCAGCGAGCGCCATCACCAGCGGCACCAGCGTCCGGCCCAGCTCGGTCAGCTCGTACTCGACCCGTGGCGGCACCTCGGCGTAGGCGGTGCGCGCGACCAGACCGTCCTCGACCAGGTGTTTGAGCGTCAGTGTGAGCATCCGCTGGGAGATGCCGGCGACGGCCGCCTCCAACTCGCCGAACCGCAGCGGCCCGGCGCGCAGGGTGCCGATCACCAGCAGGCTCCACTTGTCGCCGATCCGATCCATCACCTCGCGGACCGCGCCGCCTTCGCGGATCCGCGGGCCGCCCGACTTCGGTGTGACCTTCGCCATAACGCGGCTTCTTTCCTGGACGCATACATCGATGTGCCTTTTGCGGCCGCCCCCGTGCGCACGCACGATGAGGCTACGCAGTAAGGATTGGGGAATGCCGTGAACATCGCACTGTGGATCGTCCAGGGCCTGCTCGCGCTGGTCTATCTCGCCGCGGGTGGGCTCAAGGTCGTACGGCCGCGCGATCGGCTGGTCGCATCGGGCAACTTCGACTGGATGAAGGACACGTCGGACGCGGGGGTGAAGGCGGTCGGCCTGGTGGAGATCCTAGGCGCACTCGGCGTGATCCTGCCCTGGCTGACCGGGATCGCGTCGATCCTCACCCCGATCGCCGCGATCGGCCTGGTCGTCGTGCAGATCGGCGCGCTTCGGGTGCACCTGGTCCGCGACGAACGCCAACCGTTGCCGGCCAACGTGCTCCTGCTCCTGCTCGCCGCCTTCGTCGCGGTCGGCCGCTTCCTCGACTGACGCCCTTCGCGTCTACGTGAGCGGTTACGGGTGTCAGTCGGCGGTTCGGGCGTTCTTCCGGCGTTCGTAGTGGCGGCGCGCCTTCATGCGGTTGCCGCAGCCGGCCATCGAGCACCACCGGGCGCTGTTGCTCTTGGAATGGTCGATGAGGAACAGGGTGCACTCGTCGGTGTTCTCGCATGAGCGGAGTCGACCGGGGGCGGTGTGCTGGAGCGCGTCCCAGGCCACGACGGCTCGGGCTGCCAGGGTGTGCGCGCGAGGCGTCGCCAGCTCCCAGTTGATGCCGGTGTCGCCGATGACCGCCTGGTAGCTGACACCGTCGAGCGCCGGGGCGAGTGCCGTCGGCGCGGCTTCGCCGTGCACCAGTGCCTGGAGCGTGTCGCGGGTCGAGCGCAGGAGCTCGAGATCTTCCTCGAGATACCCCTCGCCCGCGTGCTCCTCCACCCAGGCGTAGGCCTCTTCGGGATCGGCGAGCCGATCGGTCACCTCTCCGGCGACGGTCGGCGTCGTGTTCAGCAGGGCCAGCAGAAGCCCCTCGTCCGGGGTCATGACCTTGATCATCGTCCTAACCTCCATTGATGCCTTGACAAGGTTACATCGCGCCTGCTCTCCTATAACCACCGACAGCAGTTATGGAGGTTAGAACGATGAGCGTAGTGGTGCATCACAGGTACGCGACGGTCGAGGGTCATCGGCTCTTCTACCGCGAGGCCGGATCGGCCGACCTGCCGGCGATCGTGTTGCTGCACGGCTTTCCGACGAGCTCGTTCATGTTCCGCAACCTGATCCCGCAGCTGGAGGGCTACCGGGTCATCGCCCCTGATCACCTCGGCTTCGGGCTCTCGGACGCGCCGTCGGCCGACGAGTTCGACTACAGCTTCGACGCCCTGGCCGACCTCACCGCCGGACTGCTCAAGCAGCTCGGCGTGACCCGGTACGCGATCGGCGTTCAGGACTACGGCGCCCCGATCGGCTGGCGGCTCGCGATCCGCGACCCCGACGCCGTCGTCGCGGTGATCAGCCAGAACGGGAACGGCTACGACGAGGGCTTCGTCGCCAGCGGCTGGCAGGGCATCTGGGACTACCAGCGGGAGCAGACGCCGGAGAACGAGGCGGCCCTGCGCGGGGCGTTCACGCTCGAGGCGATCCGGGACCAGTATGTGACCGGCGTCGAGGACGAGAGCGTCCTCAGCCCGGACACGTGGCACCTCGACCACGCCTTCTTGTCACGGCCGGGGAACGCGGAGGTCCAGCTGAAGCTGTTCCTGAACTACGCGACGAACCCGCCGCTGTATCCAGCGCTGCACGAGTGGCTGCGCACCAGGCAGGTGCCGGTGCTCGCGGCGTGGGGCAAGTACGACCCGTTCTTCGGCCCAGACGGGGCACGCGCGTTCGCCCGCGACAGCGAGAACGCGGAGATCCACCTGTTCGAGGGCGGCCATTTCCTCCTCGAGAGCGCCGGCGACGAGGTCGCAGCGCTCATTCGCGAGTTCCTCGCCAAACACCTGCCGACGGCCTGAGCGGAGCGATCGAGGAGAGGGAGCCACGATGACGCGAGCTGGATCGGTGGTGGTGCTGCGCCGCTACCCGGTGTAGTCGATGCTCGGCGAAGACGTCGACGCCGTGGCCGCACGTATCGCGGAAGTATCCAAAATCGCATACGCCACCGCAACGGTCCTGCGTCTTCGGTGGAGGCATGGACCGCGGCGCATCAACGGTCAATGCGTCCATCGGGAGAGGATTGTGATCATGGACTCGGATTCCGTACGCGGTGTCGGCCGGCGGCGGCTGCTCGGGTGGGGCGGGTTGGCGGCCGCGGGCGTGGTGGCCGGCGCGTCGCTGGTGGGTGCCCAGCCCGGCTACGCCGGCGCGGCCCCGGCCGACGACGACCGGATCCCGCCGGACACTCTGCCGGGTGGGGCCTACGACCGGTACGTGGCGAAGCTGGCCGCCGACGGCAAGTTCTCCGGCGTGGTGCTGTTGTCGCACCGGGGCCGGACGGTGCTGTCGCGCGGCTACGGCATGGCCGACAGGGAGAACGGGATCCGCAATCACGAGGGCACCGCGTTCAGCCTCAGTTCGGCGGGCAAGCCGTTCTACGCGGTGGCCGTCTTGCAGCTGGCGCAGCAGGGCAAGGTGAAGCTGTCGGACACGGTGGGCACCCATCTCAAGGGCTTCGCCAAGGACATCGCCGAGCAGGTGACCATCCACCACCTGCTCTCCGGCACCTCCGGGCTGGCCGGCCCGGACGAGGACGTGCAACGCGTCTTCCAGAGCCGGGATGAGGTGCACGCGTACTACGAGCAGCGGGCCCGGCAGGCGAAACTGGTGGGCGTCCCGGGCGTGCCCAACACCGGTCACGAGGAGCCGGAGGTCACCATTTCCGCGCTGATCGTGGAGGCGGTGACCGGCAAGACGTACTGGGACTACGCGCAGGAGAACATCTTCGAGCGCTGCGGCATGACCGGATCGGCGTTCTACACCAGGCCGCAGTGGCTCACCGACAAGCACATCGCGCACCCGTACATGACGCTGGCCGACGGCAGCGTGGTGGACGCCGTCCGCAACCTGGACAAGAGCAGCCCGGATCCGAACGTACTCGGCAAGAATCCGGGCCGCGCCTTCATCGACGCCCCCGGGGACGGCGGCTTCGCCACCGCGCCGGATCTGGTCCGGTTCGCACGCGCCCTGGGCGACGGTACGGTCCTGGACCGGCCCTGGGCCGACGTGCTCACCGCCGCCAAGATCCCCCAAGGACCGGCGTCGTTCGGCGCGTACGGGATTCCGGTCTCCATCGTCAACGGCCAGTGGATGTACCAGCGCGCCGGTGGCAACCCCGGTGTCGGCGCCAACTGGGACATCTACCCGTACACCGGCTGGGTCGGCGTCATCCTCGGCAACTGCGACGGCGTGCCGCTGCCGGAGATGATCGGGCAGGAGATGCAGGCCATCACCGGGGCTCCGGCCGACGGGGGATCGGGTGGCTGAGCCACCGGGGATTCCGTGTATCGCGGACATGTCCAAACCGCATCCGCCACCGCAACGGTCCGAACCTATCGGCACCACCCCACCGCACGCGCAGGATGGTGCTCGACGGCGTTCCAACGGAGAGCCCGGAGCCGGGAAGGCCGCTCGGCTGCCATCCACCCCGACACCTCGCCATCGCCCTGGTGCGACGCGGCGCCGTGAAGTCCCTCGGGCCTCGGACGGTCGCCTATCCGCCAGCGCGTTCGGTTGTAGCGAATCGCTGAGGGCGGCGGTTTCGTGCCGGACGACGGTTACGCGCAGCTCCGCTGGCGCGTCGTCCTTCGGAGGCCGGAGCGGGAATGGTGACAGGGACGCCGGAGGGCGTTCGGGCACCGGTGATGCGGTTGAGTTCGGCATCGCCGGACCGTACCCGCGCGGAGTGCGGCGTGATGCCGGCGGTCGCCATCATCCGGTCCATCTCACGGCGCTGCTTGGGCAGCACCAGGGTGACAACGGTGCCGGATTCGCCCGCGCGTGCGGTGCGGCCGCCTCGGTGCAGGTAGTCCTTGTGGTCGTTGGGCGGATCGACGTTGACGACCAGATCCAGTCCATCGATGTGGATGCCGCGCGCGGCCACGTTCGTGGCGACCAGGACTGAGACGTCTCCGGTGCGGAACTGCTCCAGAGTGCGGTTACGCTGCGGCTGGGACTTGCCCCCGTGCAGCGCCGCAGCGCGTACGCCGCTGCTCAGGAGCTTGCGGGTCAGCCGGTCGGCGGCATGCTTCATGTCGACGAACATGATGACGCGGCCATCACGGGCGGCGATGTGCGTGGTGGCATCGTGCTTGTCCGCCTCGGTGACGTGCAGCAGGTGGTGCTCCATGGTCGTCACCGCTCCCGCCGACGGATCGACCGAGTGGACGACCGGATCGGTGAGGAAGCGTTGGACCAGTCGGTCGACATTGCGATCCAGCGTCGCGGAGAACAGCATCCGCTGACCGCCCGGAGCGACCTGGTCAAGCAACGCGGTGACCTGCGGCAGGAAACCCATGTCGGCCATTTGATCCGCCTCGTCCAAGACGGTGATGCGTACGTGCTCCAGGCTGCACGCGCCCCGGTTGATCAGGTCCGTGAGCCGTCCCGGGGTGGCGACCAAGATCTCCGCGCCGCGGTTGAGGGCGGCGGCTTGCCGGGAGATCGATACGCCGCCGACAACGGTGGCAGATCGAAGCCTGAGGGACTGGGCGTAGGGCATGAGGGCGTCGGTGACCTGCTGGGCCAGTTCGCGAGTCGGGACGAGTACCAGCGCCAGCGGCCTACGCGGCTCGGCGCGTCGGCCGGCGCTACGGGCGAGCATCGCCAGGCCGAAGGCGAGGGTCTTTCCTGAGCCGGTACGTCCACGGCCGAGGACATCACGGCCGTTCAACGCGTCCGGAAGCGTCGAGGCCTGGATGGCGAACGGCTCCGTCACCCCCTGTTGAGTCAATGTGGACAGCAGGGCCGCCGGCATTTCCAACTCGGCGAACGACGCGACCGGGGGAAGGGGCGGCGTGGAACTGGCGGGGAGTGCGAAGTCGTTCTGCCGCCGGGCGGCCGGTTGACGCGAGGCCTTGGTAGGCGAGTGGGAGAAACGACGGTGAGACGGACGGGTGCCATGGGGCATGTGCAAAGCCTTCCTTGAACTGGCACGTTTCGAGGAAGACTCCGCAGCCTGTGGCCGGAAGCGATCGCAAGAACGAACCTGAGTGAACCGCGAGGCAACGCCGAAGCCGGAAAAGGGCGTTGAGTGATATCGCGGGAGACGGCTGGAGGACGGGCTCTGGGCTGAGCGGCGTGCAGCCCAGAGCCCGCAGCCAAGTACTTCGGGGGAGCCGCATGGCGGAACGCCACGAAAGGGCCACACCCCCGAACGATCAGACGTCGGTGTCGACAGAAAGATCGTTTCCTGCTGGCAGGCAGCGTGCCGGGCTCAGATGCGGGCCCGGCGCCGCACTGTTCGGTTCTCAGGCGGGAACGATGTTCTCTGCCTGGAGACCCTTCTGGCCCTGCGTGATGTCGAACTGGACCTTCTGGCCCTCCTGGAGCTCACGAAAGCCCTGAGCCGCGATGTTGGAGTAGTGCGCGAAGACGTCGCTACCGCCGCCGTCTTGCTCGATGAAGCCGAAGCCTTTTTCCGCGTTGAACCACTTCACGGTGCCGGTGGCCATATTCGTCCCTTCCGAAAGGCAATTACGGGGCCCGCACTCTGCGAGCCACGCGTCGCCGTAATGACCCCATCCGAACGGACTATCGGGAAAACAAAAAATGCGCCTGAGGTGAGTACCAGCAGGCGCACATAAGCTCATGGGAACCACAACTGCAACTACCACTACGCTACCACTGGTGGATAGATCAAGCAACATGCCGCATGACAGTGTCCCGCCGACGTACTCTTTCGGCCGCCAGGGCGGCGCGTCATGACGGGGCGCCGGCGCTCTCCGGCCTCCGAAACGGTCGCCGTGGGAACGGCCCCGCCGTTCGATGCCGAGCTGGGCGCCGCTTTGGAGGCCCTGGGCGACTTGTCCAGGGAACGGCTCACTCCGGAGAACCTCGCCGCCCGGCGAGAACGCGACGCCGCGAACAGACCCCGGCCCACCGCGGTCGAGCTGCGGGCCGACGGCCGCTTCGCCGTCGAGGAACTGAGCGTGCCCGGTGCCGAGGGCGGTCCGAACGTCACGCTGGTGTACGCGCGGCCCGCCGACGCCGCCGGGTCCCTGCCGGTGCTGTATTACATGCACGGGGGCGGGATGATGATGGGCAATGCCTGGTCCGTCCTCCCGAAGATCCTTCGTGACTGGTCCGCCCCGCTTGGCCTGGCCGTCGTGTCCGTGGAATACCGGCTGGCGCCGGAAACGCAGTATCCGGGGCCGCTGGAAGACTGCCACGCGGGACTTCTGTGGACCGTCGGCCACGCGGACGAGCTCGGCATCGACGGCGAGCGCGTGATCATCGGGGGCAAGAGCGCCGGCGGCGGCCTCGCCGCGGCCCTGGCCCTGCTCAACCGGGACCGGGGCGACGGCCCGAGACCGATCGGGCAGCTCCTGCAGTGCCCGATGCTGGATGACCGCCTCGACACCCCCTCCGCTCGCCAGATGGCCGGCGTCGGCCTGTGGGACAGATCCTCGACCGCCGTCGCCTGGCAGGCCTACCTGGGTGACCGGTACGGCCTCGCGGATCTGCCGGCCTACGCCGCCCCCGCCCGCGCCACCGACCTGAGCGGGCTGCCGCCCACCTACGTCGACGTCGGCTCGGCGGAGACCTTCCGCGACGAGAACGTCGCTTACGCCCACGCGATCTGGTGCGCCGGGGGCGACGCCGAGCTCCATGTCTGGCCCGGCGCCTTCCACGGCTTCGACTCCGTCGCCCCCACCGCGGCCCTCGCCCGCGAAGCCCGTCACGCTCGCACCCGGTGGCTCAGCCGCGTACTCGGGCGCTCCCTCCGAGAATGACGTACCGATCAGTGGGTGAGGGCGTATCCCAGCAGGCCCTCCTGGACGACGTTGGCGTTTCCGGGTGCCTCGCAGTCGGGTTGGGTGGAGACGAAATGGTCGCCGACGCCGGTGATGTGGCATCGGTAGAGCGGCACGGAGGGGTTTGACGGACGGGCGGTGTAGATCCACCCTTCGGTCTGGACGATGGCGAACTGGGAGCCGCCGCAGTCCGCCTCTTTGTACAGGAACTGGTCGTCCTGGCCGTTACGGCAGCCGTACAGCGGGACGGTGCCGGACTCTTGTGCCGAGCGCAGATACCAGCGGCCTTCTTCGTGGTAGCCGGTCGGGGCCGAGCCGGTGGTGACCTGGTGGTGGGACCCGTTGCTGTAGCGGACCAGGGCGACGTCGGTCCCACTCGTTCCCTGCGTGCAACGCACCGTACGCCGCATCAGCCGCGCCTTGGACCAGTCCGGGCTCGGGCTCTGCCACTGGGTGTAGTAGACGAAGAACGTCGTGCCGGGGGTGTCGGGGGTGCCGCTGTTCGCCACGACGGTCGGGTAGGCGTCGAACATGTCCGGGTCACGCCACAGCGGATGCCGCGCGGACCAGCCGCTCACCCCGTCCGCGGAGGCGGACAGGACCATCTCGTGGGGGGAGACACCTGCGACCATGATGGTGCGCCCATCACCGCGAGCGGTGCCCGGCGCCCAGGCCATCGGCCGGCCCGCGTTGATGTCGGCGGACGCGCCGCCCAGTGCGGGCTGGGTCCATTCACCGTCGGAGAATTTGTTCCACGCGCTGACCTTTCCTTGCTTGGCCGCGGCCAGCACGGAGCTCAGCGACGCGCGGGCCACCGACAGCCCGGAGAAGGAGACGTGCCCGGAGGTGTCGGCGGAGGCGTCGGCGAAGTACACGTACAGGTAGGAGGTCGAACCGACCTTCGTCACACTGAACGAGGGCGCGCCGAGGTCGATCGTGGTCTGGGTCTTCTGGGCGTCCGCGAAAACGGCGTGCGGCCGCACGATCGCGCCCAGCCGCGTCACCTTGCCCGTCGCCGGGTCGACGCGTCCGAGATCGAGTTCGGTGTAGAACTTCGACGGGTCACTGCCGTACGGCCGCTCCAGGTGCAGCATCTGCAGCACCAGGCCGCTGTTCGCGTCGCGGTAGACCGGGCCGCCACCCGCATAGTCGAACCCGCTCGGCACACCGGTGACCTGCTGAGAGCTGGTGATGCCACCGGACGCCGGGGCGTTGAGCGTCCCGCTCGTGGTGATGACCTTCTGTGGAGCGCGTGAGCCGGGCGTTCCGGTGGAGAAGAACCGGTACTTTCCACTCCCGTCGTTCAGCACACCCAACGCCGTGTCAGGCCACACATCCAGCCCAAGACGGTTGCGTTCGGCGGTCGAGACCACCTCCTGGGCGGGCCCGACGGCCACTCCATCACATCCAGGAGCAGCAGCGGAGCGTACCGAACGGGTCGACAGATCCGCCTTTGCCGGACCATCCGCCGTCGGTGTCGGGTGACTCGTCGCGTGGGCCGAATCGCCGGACAGATCCGCTGCTCGCGGACGATCCGCCGAATGGCAGCCGGTCGCGCCGGCCAGGAGTACGCCGGACACCGCAATGGGCATCAATGCACGTTTCAACAGGAATCCCGATCATTTGCTGAACATGGGTGATCAAGGTGGGAATTTGGACGATGCCGCCGGTCGTGAGGTTCCGTCGTCACCCGCGATCCTCATCAACGCGACCGGATGCCGGTGGTCAATCGCAATTGAGAGACGCCGCGCCAATGTAGTGGGCAGTGGGCAGCGCGTCGTAGTACCCAAAGGTGGTATTTCGGCGGAGACGTGCTCCCTGTCGAGGCGCGGTCACTCAGATGGCCCAGGGGATCTGGGTGGACGGATAGAACTCGATGCCCTGGGCCGTCCAGCGTGGTGCGTGGGTCGCCAGGCGGCGTCGGAAGTCGTCCCAGCCGTGGGTCTGTCCCGGTGACCAGCCGAGTTCGGCGATCGCGGGAAGCCGGGGGAAGGCCATGTGGTCGATATGGCTGCGATGTTCGAGGTGTTCCGACCACAGGGGCGCCTCGACGCCGAGCACGGCGTGCTCCGGTACGCCGTCGAGGTAGCTGCCGGGGTCCCAGTCGTAGACGTCGCGGACATCGAGATAGCCGGCCCATTTGAAGCCGATGGGGGAGTCGGGGGTGTACTTCATGTCGAGGTACACCTTGTTGGCGGGGGAGAGAAGGATTCGGTGGCCCCGGGCGGCGGCCTCGGCGACTCGGGGATCGTCGTCGGTCTTGCTCCAGAACTGGGGCACGGTGCCCTCCGGCGGGCCGGCGCGGAGGATCTCGTGCCAGCCGATGGCCTGTTTGCCGTGCTGCCGCACGATGTCGACGGTCCGCCGGACGAACTTCACGTAGCCCTCTTCGGGCGTGGCGTGGGTTTCGTCCGTGCCGATGTGCAGATGCCGGCCGGGCGTCAGCGCTGCGAGTTCGCCGAGCACGTCCTCGGTGAACCGGTAGGTGCTCTCCTGGTCGGTGCACAGGGAACTGAATCCGGTGGCCGTCCCGATCGAGGTGAACGGCGGCGGTGCGACACCGTCGCAGGTGAGTTCGGGGTAGGAGGTCAGTGCGGCGTTGCTGTGGCCGGGGAGGTCGATCTCGGGGATGACCGTGATATGCCGGGACGCGGCGTACGCGACAAGATCCCGGAACTCCCGCTGGGTGTAGAACCCGCCCGGGCCGCCGCCGACCTGCGTCGCTCCGCCGACTTCGGTGAGTCGGGGCCAGCCGGTGATCTCCAGGCGCCAGCCCTGGTCGTCGGTGAGGTGGAGGTGCAGAACGTTGATCTTGTACTGGGCGATCTGGTCGATGAACCGCCGTACGTCATCGACGGTGAAGAAATGTCGTGCCACGTCGAGCATCGCGCCGCGGTGGGCGAATCTCGGATGGTCCAGGACCTCGCCGCCGTCCACCACACGAGGCCCGTCGACCGGGAGCAGCTGGCGCAGCGTCTGGACACCGTTGAATAACCCGGTCTCGGTGTTGGCTTTCAGCGCGATGCCTGTTCTGGTGACGGAGAGCCGGTAGCCCTCGTCGCCGACTCGTGGATCGGCGCCGTGGAGGGACAGCGAGATCTCGCCGTCCGCGGCGGTGGCCAGCTGGAGCGTTTCGGCGAGATGGTCCCCGATGCGAGAGGTTTCCCGGCTGACGCGGACACGGGTTTCGGCCGTGATGAGAAAGCTGTCGTCGGGCGACGGCCGGACGTGGACGGGCGCTGGGACAAGGCAGGTCATCCGAGAGGTCATGACTGATTATCAACGGCCCTGCTCTGCGATGCTGTGGCACTGACGACGAAGATCGACTTTGTACGTGTGAAAGGCGGTGATCTCGGTGGCGCGGTTGAGCGATGAGGCCTTGGTGGAGCTGGCGCGACGGCTGAAGACGGCCGAGACCGGTGGATGGGCCGAGACGGCTCTGCGAGAACTGGTGGCCGGGTTGGGCTGGGAGTGGCGTGACCGAGTGGAGCCGCTCCACAGGGAGCATTACGGGCCGGTGCTGAGCACTGGGCTGGTGACCGGCGACGCGTACCTGCGGTCGGTTCGCAGGCATATGGTGGAGGATCACGTCGCGGGTGAAGAATACTTCGGCCTCTATGTGCCGATCGATCTCCCGCAGGATACGCCGATCGCCAAGGCCGACGCTTTCCGCAGGGCAGCCGATGTCCTTACGGCCGCTTTCGGCTCCTCGCCAATAATGGGTGCCTACGGGAGGCCGGGCCCGTTCCATGACGCGCCCGCATCGTGGGGCAGTCCGTTCCGGCGGTGGCGAGGCGATCCGAACTCGCTGGAGTTGCGCGCCGGCGAGCAAGGCCCCGAACTGCTGTTGTCGCCGAGCGCCCCAGTGGAGAACTGGTATCGGAGACAGCAACACGACTCCTTCGCGCTCGGTGGTTTCTTCGGCACCGGGAACGATCCAGCCAACGACGGCCTCGACCTGCCCGGTCTATGGCGCACCGACGACTGGGACGTCTTCGCCACTTCCGTGGCCGCGATGCTGACCACCTTCCCCGCGGAAGTCCGCGCACTGGGCATCGGCAAGGACATCGCGCATCTTGGCGTATGGCCAGGAGCCATCCACATCGATATCGAGTCTGATCCCGTGTTGAGGCTCCGTATGCACGACTTCAACGAGCCGGCGCTACCGAAGGCCGAGCTGGCCGACCTGGGATGGATCGCGGAATCGGCGACCTCGGCGGGCCCGCTCTTCCATTCAGAAACCTACGAAGCCGGCGAAGTGGACGGCCGGCGCCTGGCTCAACTGCTGGTGGACACGGCCAAGCTGGGCGGCTGCAAGTCACCGCACAACTTGTTCCTTACCGACCACAGCCAGAACGTGGGCGACTACTGGGTCGAGTACTACGCCCTGACTCTCAGGACGGCCCCCTGACGGTCCGAGCGCGGTATCGGCGGCACGTCGGGTAGCAAGGCGTCTCCGTCTGTGGGTGGGGACGCGCCCGCCTCTCCGTCCGAAGTCGCGGTTCCAAGACCGGACGACAGGCTGAGGCCAATTGCCGCCGGGGTCTCTAGCGTCGGCGTCGGCGGGTCACCTCGCCATGGCTTTCGAACCCGTGCCGTCGTACGGCGGACGTGATCAGTCAGGCGGTCATGAAGATGGCGGATGTCAAAAGCGTGTTCACCGTGCTCGCGGTGGTCTCGGCCGCGGGGCTGGTGGGGGCGTGTCGCTCATCGCGGGAGCCCGCGCAGGCACCGCTGACCGTACGCGTGGATTCCGGGAGCGTGCGGGGCATCGTGAAGGGCGGGTCGCGACAGTTCCTCGGCATTCCGTACGCCGAACCGCCCACCGGCGCCCTGCGCTGGACGTTGCCGCGTAAGCCGCGTCCCTGGAGCGGCGTGAGGGCGGCCGGACGGCCGGGGAATGACTGCCCGCAGGGCACGGCGGGCACGCAGGGAAGCCGGCCGTCCGGTGAGGACTGTCTCTACGTCAACGTCACCACCCCGCGCGAAAACCACGGCGGTCTGCCGGTGATGGTGTGGTGGCACGGCGGCGGCTTCACCCAGGGAAGCGGCAGGGAGTACGACGCCGTCCGGCTGGCCACCGAGGGCAAGGCCGTCGTCGTCACGGTGAACTACCGGCTTGGGATCTTCGGCTACCTGGGGCTGCCCGGGCTGCCAGGGTCGGGCGACTTCGGGTTCGCCGACCAGATCTCGGCGCTGCAGTGGGCGCGCCGCAACGCCTCCGCGTTCGGTGGCGACCCGCGCAACATCACCGTGTTCGGCCAGTCGGCGGGGGGAATGTCGGTCTGCGCCCTGCTCACCTCCCCAGCGGCCAAGGGGCTCATCAGCAAGGCGATCGTCTCGTCGGGGTCGTGCCGGGTGCGCTGGCCCGCCGGCGGGCTGTTCCCCGGGGCGCCTGCCGACAGGCCGTACGTCCCTCTCGCCCAGGGGCAGAGCGACGGCTTGGCCGCCGCCAAGGAGCTGGGCTGTGGCGGCGAGAAGGCGCTGGCGTGCCTACGGCGCAAGCCCGTCGCCGACCTTCTCCCACACTCCGAGTCCTTCGCCGATCATCTCGCCTACGGCACCGATCTGCTGCCGCGGGATCCCGCCGTGGCGCTGGGCGCGGGCGCGTTCACCAACGTTCCGGTGATCGTCGGCGGTACCCGTGACGAGGCCCGTGCGTTCGTCGGCGGCGCGCTCAAGTACGACTCGAAGCTGATCACCTCGGAGACCTATCCGCGGCTGCTGAGGCGGGCGTTCGGCTCCAGCGCGGGCAAGGTGGCCGCCCGGTACCCGCTGTCGCGGTTCCCGTCCGCCGGACTGGCCTGGGCGGCGGTCCTGACCGACGAGTCCTGGGCCTGCTCGACCCTGGCCGGCGCCCGGGACCTCGCCGCGCGTACGACCGTGTACTCCTATGAGTTCGCCGACGAGAACGCGCCCAACGTCAACGGCCTGAGGATCCCCGGCCTCCCGCAGGGCGCCGCCCACGCCTCCGACCTTCCCTACCTCTTCGACCTGGGAGGCAGGGACCTGCTGGTCACCCGGGATCGCAAGGAACTGGCCCGTACGATGGTCGGTTACTGGAGTGCCTTCGCCCGCTCCGGCGATCCGAACCATCGGGGCGCGCCGAGCTGGCGGCCCGGCACCGCGCCGCTGAGCCTCGCGCCGGGAGCGATCCGGACCGTCGACGCCGCGGCCGAGCACAACTGCGGGTTCTGGGAGACAACGACGCGGTGACCGTGGATGAGGCGTCGCCTGGTCGGATACGCGTACTGCTAGCGTCGGTCATCGTGCCGGACCGGTTCGAGGTGACACTGTCACCGCGGTGGCGCACCGTACTCGTGGGGTGCGCGCTGGCCCTGCTGGCGCCGTTGGTCCTCCTCACGCCCCAGGGGGCTCCCGGCGGGTTCGGACGGGCCGTGCTGATCGCCCTGGTGGTGGTTCAGGCGGGCGCCGTCTGGTGGATGAGCGAGTGGCCGGGCACGGTGACCGCGACAGTTCTCCTGGCCGGGAGCGGGATCCAGTTCCTGTATCCGAAGGCCGGGCCCGGGATCGCGCTGGTGGTGGTGAGCACCCTCGCCTGGATCCGTCCCGCCCGCGAGTCTCTGTGGGGTCTGGCGGGGGCACTGGTGCCGGCCGGCGTCCTGCCGTGGGCGACCGGGCACCTGCGGCACGCGCTGCTGTGGCCCGCCGCCGCCCTGTTGGCCTGGAGCTGGGGAGCGCTGGGCAGAGCCCGCTCCGCCCGCCGCCAGGCCGAGGCGCGGCGCGTCGTACTCGAAGAACGGGCTCGCATCGCCCGCGAACTGCACGACGTTCTCGCCCACACGGTCTCGGTCATGGTCATCCAGGCGGCCGCGGCGGATGACGTGTTCGACGTCGACCCCGCCAAGGCCCGCCAGGCCCTGCGCGATCTGGAAACCTCAGGCAGGCAGGCCCTCACCGAGCTGCGCGCGTTCCTGCGTACCGTCCGTTCCCTCGACGACGAGCCCGAGGGCGGCGCGGCGCTCCGGCCGGGCCTCGCCGACCTCGACGGCCTGACCAGACCCCTGGCCGCGGCGGGACTGCGCGTGACGTTCCGTACCGAGGGTCTGGACGGCAGGACGCTGCCTCCCGGAGTCGAACTGTCGGCCTACCGGATCGTGCAGGAGTCGCTCACCAACACCCTGCGCCATGCCCGCGCACGCACCACCGACATCACGGTTGTCGCCACCGACCGCGAACTCACCATCGACGTCCGCGACGACGGCATCGGCGGCGGCCGCCTGACCGGCCTGGGGGCGGGACAGGGCATCGCCGGTATGCGTGAACGCGCCGCGATGATGGGCGGATCACTGACGGCGGGACCCGACCCGGCCGGGGGGTTCCGGGTCCGTGCCCGGCTGCCGGTGGAGGAGCCGCCATGACACCAGGACGTCGTGATGCCCTACGACCTCGGTATGGTCCGCCTCCGCGCCTCAGTCTGAAGTCGCACCCGTAAGACCCGACACGCGGCTGACGCCCTCGGCTGCGCGAATCTCTAATCTGGTCACCGGAAGTAAGAGACACATCACAGAAAGCGGGCGAATCCATGTTCGGGTCACGGAAGGTGCACAAGGACGAAGCGTGGGAAGGCGTCGTCAACGACAAGTCCCGCAACATGCCGGACGGGTCGAACCTCTACCACTACCTCGAAGTCACGTTCACCGACGGCAAGACCAAGAAGATTCGTGTCGACCGCTCCCTCTGGGACTCCCTCAACCCCGGCGACCAGATCGTGAAGCAGGCCGGATCCGATCCGGTCAAGAAATAGCGACACGCCGATACCCCGCCCGGGCCCGGATCGGGCTCCTCCGGGGGATCACGACGGCCCACAGCGGCCCCCCACCAGAGCTCCACTTGCCCTTCGACCTGGCCGGTCTGGACGTGTCGCCCGTCCGGACCGGTCGACCGGTCCTCCGGCCGATCCGCGCGCAGGTGCCGACGACATCGTCAGGAGCGCACTGAGATGGGCCTCAGCATCGGCGTCGTCGTCGCCACCGGTCAGGTCGGCGCGGTCGTGCGGCGATCCTCGAGGAGCGCGGTTTCCCCGTGGACCGGATCCGCTTCTTCGCCAGCGCCAGAAGCGCCGGCACGACCCTGCCCTGGAAGGGCGTCCAGATCCCCGTCGAAGACACCGCCACCGCCGACCCGAGCGGTGACTTCGTCGACGATGGACGGGGCGAGACCGTCGAGGAGCGCGAACTCCGCGACGAGAGCCGTAAGATCCTCGAACTGCCCCGCCTGCCCGTCAGTGGCATCTGTGTACGCGTCCCCGTGCTCACCGGCCACTCACTGGCGATCAACGCGGAGTTCGCCGAACCCCTCACCCCCGTCCGCGCTCGGGAGCTGCTCGGCCGGGCGCCGGGCGTCAGACTGGTCGACGTGCCGACGCCGTTGCAGGCCACCGGCGCCGATCCCAGCCTGGTCGGCCGGATTCGGCAGGACGAGGGTGTCCCGGACGACCGAGGTCTCGCCCTCTTCGTCTCCGGCGACAACCTCCGCAAAGGTGCCGCGCTCAATGCGGTTCAGATCGCCGAACTGGCCGCCCGCCGGGCGAGTACGGTCGGGTAGGCCGGCTTGCCGGGCCGTGTGACCGCGCAGGAGACGGCTCAGACGACCACGACCCGGCGCCCGCGTGTGTGACCGGCGTGGCTGTCGATGTGCGCAGCCGCGGCCTCGGCAAGGGTGTACGACTTCTCGACCGGGATGTGGAGCCTTCCCCGCGAGATGAGGCCGGCGGCCTCGGCGAGCGCTTCCGGCATGCTCCCGGCCACGCCGGAGAATCGGACTCCGAGCTCCGGCGCACCGAGATCGGCGATGGAGATCACCTTCTGGGGGTCTCCGGTCAGCTCGACGAGTTCGCGGATCACGCCCGAGCCGGCCAGATCGAGAGCCGCGTCGACGCGGCCGAGTCGCCGCACCCGCTCGACCCAGCCCTCGCCGTACGTCGTGGCGACCGCGCCCAGGCTGCGCAGATAGTCCTGGTTCGAGGGACCGGCCGTGCCGATCACCGTGATGCCGCGGTCGCGGGCGATCTGCAGCACCGCCGATCCGACTCCTCCGGACGCGCCGCTGACCAGCAGCGTCTGCCCGGACCGTACGCCGACCTGGCGGATGACGCGCAGCGCGGTCTCCACCACGGAGGGGTACCCGGCCGCCTCTTCGAACGTCAGGCCCTCGGGCATCCGGGCCCAGGCCGACAGCACGGCGAACTCGGCATAGGTGCTCGAGCCTTCGCCGAACACAGGGTCGCCGACCTCGACCCCTTCGACGCCCTCACCGACCTCGTCCACCACCCCGGAGGCGTCCTGTCCGACTCCGGCGGGCAACTCGATCGGATGGACCTTCTGGAACTGGCCTTCACGGATCCTCCAGTCGACGGGGTTCACACCCGCCGCCCGTACGGCGATGCGCACCTGACCGGGGCCTGCGTGGGGCTCCTCGGCGTCCACGAGTCGCAGAACGTCCGGACCGCCGAACGCGGCGAAGCTCACTTTCTTCATGCGGCCCACCGTAGCACTAACCGTTAGTGCTTTGAAACGGTTACGGTTTTGTATCTGATAGCATCACGGGATGACCGTGCCGTCCGGACGCCGTGAGCGTAAGAAGGCCGCGACCCGTCAGAAGATCGCCGATGCCGCCCTGCGGCTCTTCCTCGACCGCGGGTACGACGCGGTGGGCATCCGTGACGTGGCCGCTGAGGCCGACGTGGCCGTCACCACGCTCTTCTCCCATTTCGCCTCGAAAGAGGCCCTGGTGTTCGAGCAGGACGAAGACTTCGAGCAACGCCTCACACGGGCGGTCACCGACCGGGCGTCCCACGAGCCGCTCATCCCTGCGCTGCGCCGCGAGATCCATGCCCTGGTACGGCACTGCACAGCGGACGGCGCCGCCCCCGTCTGGCGCATGATCGACGAATCACCTGCCCTGCGGGAGTACGAGGAGTCGATGAGGTTGCGCCATGCGGAGTCGCTCGCGACGGCCATCGCCGCCGATCTCGACCTGGCAAAGAGCGCGACGACCTGCCGGGCGATCGCGAGGTTCGTGATCGACGCCTATTCCCTGGCCCGTGAGGCGGCCGACCCGGAGGCCGCGGTGGACGAGATCTTCCGGATGATCGAGGCGGCCTGGGAGGTCACCTCCCAGGCCGGGATGCCATAGGAATCCCCTATAGCGCCTGCTGACATTTCGTCTTTGCCTTTCGTTCTTTTCCGAACGTAGCGTGAAACAGCTCGACGAGGCACTCGCCGCGAATTCTCCAGAAATTCGCGCTGTGCGCACGTGAATCCTTCTTTCGTCGAGCGGACGAAATGCGATTGAGGGGAATGGCATGACCACGATCGAGAACGGATCGGGCACGCGAGAACTCGAGGGAAAGCGGGCACTGGTCACGGGTGGTTCTCGCGGGATCGGAGCGGCCGTCGTGCGCCGGCTCCTGGACGCGGGCGCCGAGGTGCTCACGACCGCCAGGTCGGCGACGAGCGCGGTCCCGGAGGGGGCCACGTTCGTGGAGGCCGACGTGCGGTCACGGGCCGGAGCGGAGGCGATCGCCGCGGCCGCGCAGGAGGCGCTCGGCGGGGTGGACATCCTGGTTCACAACGCGGGTGGGGCGCGACCGCACAAGGGCAGTCCGGCCATCACCGACGAAGAATGGCAGGACGCGCTGGACCTGAACTTCCTGGCGTCTGTGCGGCTGGACTCATTGCTGACACCGGGAATGCGGGAACGGCGTTCGGGGATGATCGTGCACGTCTCCTCGGCCGCGGTCCTCACCCCGATAGGACCGTTCCTGCACTACACGGCGGCGAAGGCGGCGCTGGAGAATTACAGCCGGGGATTGGCCCTGGAGCTGGCCCCGTACGGAATCCGGGTCAACACCGTGAGTCCCGGCAGAGTCGCCACCCCCGGCGGCGAGGCGACGCGGGAGCAGTGGGCGCTTCTGGATCCGGCGCCCGGCCCGAACAACGCCACGCCGCTGGGGCGCGACGGCCGGCCCGACGACATCGCCCACGCGGTGCTGTTCCTCGTGTCCGGCCGGGCGGGCTGGCTGACCGGGAGCAATCTCGTCGTGGACGGCGGCGAATTCCCCAGGGGCTGACGCCGACGGCATTTCCGGAGCTTCAGGACACCGGTGAGAAGGAAGCGGACTCGGACCAGGTCTCGTGACGCAGGAGTTCGAGCAGGGCCGTTTCCGCCGGACCCGCGCCGTGCCGGACCACGGCGATGACGGGCTGGGACACGACCGGGGACACCGGGCGAACGAGGTGCTCGTGCCCTTGAGGCACCGCGGAGGCCGGGACGAGCGTCACCCCCAGCCCGTGGGCGGCCCAGCGCACGGCCGTCGCCGTCTGGGACACGCGGGCGGCCGTGGCCGGGGTCAGATCGTTGTCCCGCAGCACGCTCATCAGTACGCCGTCGAGCGCGCTGTCGCGGTCGAACCTCACCCACGGCTCGCCCTCCAGCTCGCGCAGCTCGACGCGGTCCGCGGCGAGCTGCGGGTGCCCGGCGCCCAGCACCACGACGAACTCCTCGTCGCCGAGGTGGTGGGCGTCGGCGGGGGTCTGCTCGCACGCCGCCATCAGGGCGAGGTCCAGCACGCCCCGGCGCCCCAGCCGCTCCAGCTCGGCTGAGCTCGGCTCCTCGAAGACGGTGACCTCCAGCCGCGGGAAGCGGCGGCGCAGCGCGCCCAGCGCGCCCGGCAGCTGCCGGGTGCCGAAGCCCATCTGCACCGCGACCACCAGCTCGCCGACCAGCTCATGGGCGCCGGCACGCGCCGTCGCTCTCGCCCGCCGCGCCGCGCTCACCGCGACCTCCGCTTCCCGCAGGAACGCGCGGCCGACCACGGTGGGCACCAGTCCGGTCGGCGTGCGGGCGAACAGTTCCACCCCGAGCTCGCGCTCCAGGCCGCGGATCTGCTGGGACACCGACGGTTGAGCGACGTGCAGCAGCTCCGCCGCCGCCGTCACCGAGCCCTCCTCGGCGACGGCCAGGGCGTACTCGAACTGACGAAGGCTCATCGGCTCCCGTCCCCTCTCCGCGCTCTACACCGTTGTAATCCCTGTAAGAGGGTAAGCGGAGCTGCCGGTCAGCGGTGTTTCGCGAGGGATCGGGCAATTTCGCGCCCAGCACCGATCGCCCCGAAGTACGCGGTCGCCGAGCCCTTCGGGTCGGTGAGCATCAGCTTCACGATGAGGTTGCTCACCCGGAACCAGAGGACGACCGTGCCGCTGCCGTTCGACTCTTCGCCGGATTGCCTGATGACGGCCTTCTCGTCGCCGACGACCATCTCCTCCATCAACGGGTCATCAGAGCGAAGCCTGGTCATCCCGGAGTGCGCACGGTCCTCCGCCGAATGCCACCAGGACCGGGCGTACCGGGTGGTGGACAGGATCTGGAGGTCGAGGTTCCCATTGGCCAGACTCCACCATTCGCAGTGGCCGCCGACCGCATGACGCGGCTGCGGGATCGCCTTGTCGAGGGCGGCCGAGGTGATCCCACCGCAGGCCGGAGCCGCGGAGAACCTCCCCTCGCCGACGATGCGGAACGGGTTCCAGGCCAGGTTCACCACAACGCCGGCCACCCCCAGGAGGACCACGAGTGCGCAGATCAGGGCGATCGTCGGCAGCTTCGCCGAGACGTTCGCCCTGATCGGGCGCGTGCCCGGAACGAACGCGGGGGGAGGGGGAATGGAAGGTCCCGCGACGGCTCCCGCCCTGTAGGGACCCCCTGGAGGCCGGCCGCCGGAGTATGCGGCCGCTACCGGCACCGGACCGTAAGGCCGCTCCGGCGCCCCGTACGTGGCGTGCTCCGCCGGCGGGCGGCCTGCGGCGTCGCTCGCTTCGGTGACCGCTCGCAGCCCTCGCCGTGTGGCCTCGGCGCCCAGCCGTGTGGCCGGATCCTTGATCAGGAGACCCTTCAGGATCGGCGCGAGGGGGCCGGCCTGAGTCGGCGGTTCAGGTTCCTCGGTGAGGACCATGCCGATCAGCGCGGGGATCTCATCGGCGATGTAGGCGCGCCTGCCCTCGACGGCGAAGTAGAGCACGGCGCCAAGCGACCACAGGTCCGACTCGGGGCCGGCCGGGCGTCCGCGTAGGCGTTCCGGCGCCATGTACCCCGGAGATCCGATCAGCGCCCCGGTCTGGGTCAGCGCGGTCGCGCCCGCCATCGCCGCGATGCCGAAGTCGGTCAGGACGATGCGATCGTCATCGCCGACCAACACGTTTCTCGGTGTGACGTCCCGGTGCAGGATCCCCGCAGCGTGCGCGGTGTCCAGCGCGTCGAGCATCTGCAGGCCGATCGCCGCGACGCGTTCCGCGGGGAGCGGGCCGTGCTCGCCGACCAACTGGTCGAGGGACCTGCCGCGTACGAGCCGCATGACGATCCACGGCAGGTCGTCCTCGGTGACCACGTCGTAGACGCTGATGATCGCCGGATGATCAAGGTGAGCGGCGGCCCTGGCCTCACGAACGAATCGCTCAAGCAGACCTGCCCGGGATGCGTCATCCAGACCGCCGGGAAGCAGGATCTCCTTCACCGCGACGTCACGCTGGAGATATTCGTCCCGGGCGCGCCAGACGATCCCCATCCCGCCGCGACCGAGCGCGTCCAGCAGCCGGTAACGCCCTGCGATAGTCCGTTCCGCGGAACCCATGGCGGGACGATATCGCTCATGCGCCATTCGGCCGGACGCGGATAATCCGAGATATGCGCCAAGAAGTGTGCGGGAACTGAGGGGCTCTGATCGCCGGCCCGTCACCGTGCATGGCCGGGGTCGGTCGCGCCGTACAAGCGCATCACCGACGTACGGAACTGAATCGCCGCGGCTCGTGCGTTCAGGCGGCCGGCGCGGATCTGATGGTCGGCGGCGTGGCCGAGCGCGATCGTCGCGGCGATCAGCCAACCGGTCTCCAGGTCGGTCGCGAACTCGCCGCGGTCGCGGCCGCGGCGGATCAGTGCCGCCAGGCGCTCCTCGACGGGCAGATGTCGATTCGCCTCCTCCGTCGTGTCGCCGGCCTCGTGCCCGGGTGTCGCCGCCTGCTCGGCCAGCAGGGTTCCGGCCGCGTCCAGGAACCGGCCCAGAGCCTCGGTGGCGGTGCCGGTCTCCAGGTCGGCGGAGTCCAAGACGGCGATCGCCCGGCGGCTCAACTCGTCGCGTACCTCTTTAAGGAGCGCCTCGCGAGTGCCGAAGTGCGCATACGCGGTCTGCCGCGCCACGCCGGCCACGGACGCGATCTCGGCCATGCTCGCCTCCGGACGCTCGGCGAGCATCCGGATCGCCGCCGAGACCAGCGCGGCACGGTTACGTCCGACCTCGACCCGCTGCCGACGGCGCCTTATCTCTGACACGGTTGACAACTATAGCGGCCCAGCTAAATATGACAGGCATGTCAGAGATAACAGTGGCGGCGGCGCGCCGCCTTCTGATCGACTACACCCGTGACATGGCCCTCTCCGAGGAGGACCCGGCACAGATCGTGAACCGCACCCTGACCGACGATGCGATCTGGGTGACCGACGGCACCGAGCTCACCCGCGACCGGCTGATCGCGCACGCGCCGCCGGCCCGTAGGAACGTCACCGCCATCGAGATGCGCATTGACGACCTCCTCGTCGACGGCCACCGCTTCGCGGCCCGCTGCCACCTCATCACCGATCACCGCAAGCTCGGACACCTGGTGATCGAGTGGATCCTGATCGGTGAGGTCGCCGAAGACGGGCGGGTACGGCGCATCGACCAACTCGGCCGCACCGCCGACGGCAACGGTTGAGAGGCCGTCGAGCCGCCCGGCGTGGACGGCGACCGCCAGGAGGACGATCCGGACCTCGCCGACCCGGCGGCGCTGAGCGCGCTCGGACGCCTACGCTCGGGGGGTGACTGACGACGCGGCTCTGGTGGGAGCGCTGATCGACGCCGTGCTCCGAGCGCCGGCGCGGGCGGGGCGCCGATGGCGCTGGCAGCGGGGGCCCGTCTGGCCGGCGGTCGTGACGGCGCTCCTGGGCGCCATGGCGATCGGGTTCAGCGCGGGTGCCATCGCGATCATGATCGTGTCCATGCACGTCAACGGCAACCTGGCGGCCCTGCTCGGCCTGGCGCAGGCCGTGCCGCTGGCCGGGGCCCTGCGGTGGCCGCTCGGTTCGTGGCGGATCATGGCGCTGGCGATGGTCGCGGGCAACCTGTCCATCGGGTCCACCGGCGGGATCTGGCCGTGGCCGGTGACCACGTGGCTGGCCATGGTGGTGGTGCTGTTCCAGGTCGGTGTCTGTTGCGAGCGGCGGACCTCCGCCGCCGCGGGCATGATCACCGCGGTGATCGTCGTGCTGCCCGCCGTGCCGGTCTCGAAGATGCCGTTCTGGTTCGCGCTGATCCTGTGTGGGATCATCGGCTTCGTCTTGATCTTCGCCGATGCGCTCAGCGGCCGGTACGCCGCCGAGGCGCGACTGGCGGAGCAGGCGGCGCTGCACGAGCGCGACCGGGCACGGCAGGCCGTCCTGGAGGAGCGCGCCCGCATCGCCCGCGAGTTGCACGACGTCGTCGCCCATCACATGTCGGTGATCGTCCTGCAGTCCGAGGCGGCGCCGTACAAGATCCACGATCTGCCGGACGCGGCGCTGGGCAAGTTCGGGCTGATCCGGGACGCGGCGCGGGAGGCGCTGGCCGAGACCAGGCGAGTCGTGGGCCTGCTCCGCGAGGAGGACGAGACGGCCGAACGGCTGCCGCAGCCCGGGCTGGACCGCCTGGACGAGCTGGTCGAGCGTGCCCGCCACGCCGGGCTGGACGTGGACGCGCGCATCGACGGGATGCCGCGGCGGCTGTCGGCCGGGGTCGATCTGTCCGCGTTCCGGATCGTGCAGGAGGCGCTGAGCAACGCCTGCCGGTACGCGCCCGGCTCGCGGGTGCGGGTACGGGTGCGGTACGGCGCGCGGGCCCTGACGGTCTCGGTCAGCGACGACGGCTCTGCGGGCGAGGTGACCTCGGAGCCGGGCGGCGGCCATGGCCTGGTCGGCGTGCGCGAGCGGGTCACCATGCTCGGTGGCACCCTCACCGCGGGGCCGGCCGGGGACGGCTTTTCGGTCGCCGCGGAGCTACCGTACGCCAGGCCCGAATAGGGTCTTGCCATGACGATCCGCGTGCTGATCGCCGACGACCAGGAGATGATCCGGGACGGGCTGGTCTCCCTGCTGTCCGCCGCCCCGGACGTCGAGGTCGTCGGGGAGGCGGCGAACGGCCGGGAGGCCGTCGAGCTGACCCGCAGTCTGGTGCCCGATGTCGTGGTCATGGACATCCGGATGCCGGAGATGGACGGGCTCGCGGCGACCGCTGAGATCATGCGCGACCGAGATCCGGATACCCCGGGTCCGCGGGTGCTGGTGCTGACAACGTTCGACCTCGACGAGTACGTCTACGAGGCGCTCGGCGCCGGGGCCAGCGGATTCCTGCTGAAGGACGCCCCCGCCGCGGACCTGATCACCGGCGTACGCGTGGTCGCCGCCGGCGAGGCCCTGCTCGCACCCTCGGTGACGCGGCGGGTGATCGGTGACTTCGCGCGCCGGCGCCGCCACGAACGGCCGAGGCAGGACGCGCTGGCCGGCCTTACCCCGCGCGAGGGCGACGTGCTGCGGCTGATAGCGCGTGGGCTGTCCAACGCGGAGATCGCGGGCGAGTTGTACCTGGCCGAGCAGACCGTCAAGTCGCACGTGGGTAACGTGCTCACCAAGCTCTCCCTGCGCGATCGTACCCAGGCCGTCGTCTACGCGTACGAGAACGGACTCACCGGCCGGGATCCGGTACCTGAGAGTGAGAGGAGCACCCCTCCCTGCGGGTGAGGCGCTTTCGGGCGCGGCGTCCCTAGCCTCGCGGACATGACGCAGACCATCACGGCACGCGCCAGCGACACCACGGCACGCGGCAGCGACTACGCGAGACTGTCCCGGCTGGTTCGAGAGCGTGGCTTGCTGCGCCGCAGACCCGGCTACTACACGATGAAGATGATCGTCGACGCTGTGCTGTTCGCGGGTGGGTGGACGGCGTTCGCCCTGGTAGGTAACTCGTGGTGGCAGCTCGCGGTGGCCGCGTACCTGGGGCTGATCTGGACGCACATCGCCTTCCTCGGCCACGACATCGGGCATCACCAGGTGTTCGCCAAGCGCCGTGCCACCACGGTCGGCGGGGTGGTCTGCGGCAACCTGGCGATCGGGGTGAGCCGAGGTTGGTGGGTGGACAAGCACAACCGGCACCACAGCCATCCCAACCACGTCGGCCAGGACCCGGACATCGGCGACGGCGTCATCGTCTGGACGCCGGAGCAGGCCGCGCGGCGAAGCGGCTTCGCCCGCGCGTTCGCCAGCCTGCAGGGATGGCTGTTCTTCCCGCTGCTGCTGCTCGAAGGCCTGAACCTGCACGTGTCCAGCGTCAGGGCGATGTCGCGGCGACGCTGGCCCGAGGCCGTGGCGCTGACCACGCACGGCATCGTCTACGTGGGCGCGCTGTTCTGGGTACTGCCGCCGAGCAAGGCGATCGCGTTCCTGCTCCTGCACAAGGCGGTGTGGGGGCTGTACATGGGCGCCACGTTCGCGCCGAACCACAAGGGCATGCCCATCTTCGGTGAGGACGACAAGATCGACTTCCTGCGGAGGCAGGTGCTGACGTCTCGCAACGTGCGCGGCGGGCGGCTGATCGCCTTCCTGCTCGGCGGGTTGAACTACCAGGTCGAACACCACCTGTTCCCGTCGATGCCCCGGCCCGCGCTGCGCCGCGCCCAGCCGATCGTCCGCGACTACTGCCTCGAACACGGCATCAAGTACACCGAGGCGGGATTGATCGAGTCGTACCGGATCGCGCTCAAGCACCTCGATGAGGTCGGCGCGCACTGACGGAAAGCGCCAACGACCGCCTTCGGGCCGGCCGGTTCGGGCCCACCGGCCCGAACCGGCCGCCTGCGCTTTCGCCCCCTGGCAGCGGTACGCGGCCGATCGAACCGACGCGGCCAACGGCTGGCAGCTCGCCCCCCCTCGAGACCAGGTGAGGGAGGGAACGCTCGGCTGGGATGGCCCAGCCGAGCGTCTCGCTGAGCTTCTGGCGGTCAAGCTCCTTCAGCGGGGGTTGTCGGCGCGCCAGGCGACGTAGTCGGCGACCGCCGTGGCGATGTCGAAGGTCGGTGCGAAGCCGGTGTCATGGGTCAGCCGCGTGGTGTCGAGGTAGGGGTTGTCGCCGAGGCCGCCCTGCCGTCCGGGCAGGAGCTCGAGTCGCAGGTCGGGAGTGATCGTCCGTACGGCGTCCGCGAGCTCGCGGTTGGTGAACGGCCGGCCGCGGGAGACGTTGTAGGTGTCGTGCCGGAGGGTTTCCGCGGTCGTCAGCAGGGCGATCGCGCGTCCGGCGTCGGGTGCGTAGCAGCTGTCGCCGCCGTCGTCGGCGTACAGCGGCTGTGGCTCCTCACCGCGGAGCGCGGCACTGATGTACGGCGGGATGGGGTTGAACGGTGACTCCGGGTCCATCAGCGGTCCCCAGATGCTCCCGATCCGGAGTACGACCGGCTGGACGCCGCTGCCCTGGAGACTGTGCGTGGTGAGTGGCTCGACGGCCTTCTTGAAGGCGACGATCAGGTGCGGCAGCTCCGCGGCGGGCAGCGCGAGTTCCTCGTGCCAGCGGGTCTCGGTCCGGCCGATGTAGACGCCGATGCTGCTGGCGACGGCGAATCTGCGCACGCCCCAGGTGCGGGCGGCCTCCAGCGCGTTGAGCAGGCCGGTCGTGTCCGTACGGAAGTAGCGGACCGGGTCCTGACCGGGGATGGTGCCGGCGAGGTGGACGATGTCGCTGATGGCGTGGCGCTCGCCGAGGGCGAGGAAGGCGTCCCGGTCGGTGACGTCGAGGGGTTCCACGCTGACCCGGCCGGCCAGGAACGACGGGACCTCGGTCCGGCGGTGCGCGGTGACGACGACCTCGTGTCCGAGGTCGACGAGTGCGCGGGCGGTGTGGGCGCCGATCATGCCCAGCCCTCCGGTGACGAGGATCATCGGACCACCTCGTAGCGCAGGTGGGTCACGCCGGGCGCCGGGACGGCCTCCAGCAGACGGAGTCGCACGTGCTCCGGGAGCTCGTGGAAGAAGCTGCGACCGGCGCCCAGCAGGACCGGTACCTGGTGGAGGATCACCTCGTCGAGGAGGTCCGCCTCCAGCGCGGCGGTCACCACGCCGCCGCCCATGAGGGCGACGTCCTTGTCCCCGGCGGCCTCGCGGGCCGCCGCGATCGCGGTCTCGATGTCGGTGACGAGCGTCTGCCTCTCGCTGATCTCGGGCGCGGGCCGGTGGCTGAGGACGAACAACGGCGCCGTCGGATGCGGGCCATCGCCGCCGTACTCCTCATCGGCGTCGGGGGTGCGACCACTGATGTAGCCGTCGGCCGAGACGGCGTGGGCGCTGAAAACCTTGCTCATGCTTTCCTCGCTGTTGATCACAAAGCTTGGGGAGTCGAGGGTTCAGTCTCCGACCCGGTCGTACAGGAGGCAGATCGCGCCGCTTTCGGTGACTTCGCTGGAGGTCAGCGCCCACGACGCGGACGGGCCGTCGGTGAACAGCCGGGCACCGCCGCCGACGAGTTCGGGACACAGCGTGATGCTCAGCCGGTCCACTTCTCCCGCCTGGAGGAGGCTACGGATCACACTGGCGCTGGCCAGGATGATGATGTCGCCGCCCTCCTGCTCGCGCAGCTGCTTGACCGTCGTGACCGGGTCGCTGTCGGCGATGCGCGCGTTGTCCCAGGCGGCCCCCTTTAGGGTGGTGGAGAAGACGACCTTCTCGACCGCGTTGAGCCAGCGGGAGAACTCCCGGTCTCGCGGGTCGGCGCCCTCGTCGTCGGCGACGGCGGGCCAGAACCCGGCGAAGCCCTCGTAGTTCTTGCGGCCGAGCAGGGCGGTGGTCGCCGCGCCGGTCACCGACACCATGTGGTCGCGGGACTTGGGAGTGATGGCGTGCGGCGCGATCCAGCTCATGTCGTATTCGCCGCCGGGGCCGCTCACACGGCCGTCCAGGGACAGCGTGATGTTGGCGGTGACGGTACGGCGGGCGTTGTCTCCGGTCATCGGACGGTTCCTTTCGGTTGTCGGAATCACCCGTTCAGCCTGGTGGCACCGGTGGCAGGCTGTCGTCGTCAGAGTTGGTGACATTCGGTCCGGGCTTTGGGGGGAGCGGCATGACGGGTTCGGTCGTCAGCCCGGTGCTGGTCGGGCGGAACGACGAGATCGCCGTGCTGCGCGAGGCCTACGAGCGGGCCCGGGCGGGCCACCCGGGGACGGTCCTGGTCTCCGGTGAGGCGGGCATCGGCAAGTCACGGCTGGTCGCCGCGGCGGTGCGGGAGTTGCCCGGCGATCCGCTGGTGGTGTCCGGCGGGTGCCTCGAACTCGGCTCGGAGGGCGCCCCGTATGTGCCGTTCGTCGCGGTCCTGCGCGATCTGGTGCGCCGGTTCGGGCGCGACCGGGTGGCGGCGCTGCTGCCGTCGGGCGGTGCCGCGCTCGGCGACTGGCTGCCGGATCTGGGTCCGGCGCCGGCGCGGTACGGGCCGACCCGGTTGCTGGAGGAGACGCTGACGCTGCTGGGCCGGGTGGCGGAGGTACGGCCCGTGGCCGTGGTGGTCGAGGACCTGCATTGGGCGGACGCGTCGAGCCGTGAGTTGTTCGCCTACCTGGCCCGCAATCTGACCGGCGTCGCCGTGTTGCTGGTCGGCACCGTCCGCACCGGCGAGCGGACCACCGGGCAGCCGGCCCGGCGGATGCTGGCGGAGCTGGGCCGCAGCGGCGCGGTGAGGCGCATCGCCCTCGGCCCGCTGGAGCACCGGCACGTCGCCGCGCTTCTCGCGGCCGTCGACGGGCAGCCGCCGGACCCGGCGCGCAGCGTCCGGATCCACCGGCGCAGCGGCGGGAACCCACTGTTCGTCGAGGCGCTGAGCACCGCGGACGAGGTGCCGTCGGGCGACCTGCGAACGCTCCTGCTCGCCCGGATCACCGACCTGCCGGCCCCGGCCCGCGAGGCGTTGGAAGCCATGGCGGTCGCGGGCGCCGAGCTGACCGACGACCTCGTCCACACGGTCGCCGGCGAGCCCGATCACCGGCTCCGGGACGCCCTCGACGACCTGATCGGACGGGAACTGGTCGTGGCGCGGGAGAACGGGTACGCGATCCGGCACGACCTCATCCGCGAGACGGTCTACGACGCGCTGCCGCCGACCCGGCGGCGGCGCATGCACGGCCGGTACGCCGCCGCGCTCGCCGAGCGTAGCGAGGGCGGCATGGCCCTGGCCGACCACTGGACGGCCGCGGGCGAGTTCGAGCGGGCGCTGCCCGCCGCGTGGCACGCGGCCGACCGTGCCGGGCGGCAGAACGCCTACGACGAGCAGTTCCATCTGCTGGAGCTGGTCCTGAATCAGTGGGCGAAGGTGCCGGAGCCGGTCAAGCTCATCGGCGCCGACCGTACGGTCGTGCTCGAACGAGCGGCCACGGCGGCGTTCGCCGCGGGCCGATCGGCCGCCGGCGTGACGTACGGCACGGCCGCCCTGGACGAGCTGGACCCGGCGGCCGAGCCGGAGCGAGCGGCCCGGCTGCTCGGACTGCGTGGCCGGTTGCAGAGCCGTATCGACGGCGGGGGACACGACGACCTGGAACGGGCGGTCGCCCTGGTGCCGCCCGGGTCGTCGGACGCACTGCGCGGCCGCCTGCTGTCCGCCCTGGCGTTCGCCGAGTTCATGGCGCTCGATCTCGACGCCCTCCGGCGGCACGCCACGGAGGCCCTGGACATCGCCGAGCGGCTCGGTGACGACGCCCTGCGCGCGCCCGCGCTGCTGGTGCTGGGCGCACTCCACGGCACGCTCGGCGACCCGGAGCAGGCGGGCAGTGCCTTCGCCGAGGCCCGCGGTGCCGCCGACGCGGCGGGCGACGCGTACATATTCCTGACCACCTTCCAATGGGAGTCGAGCTTTCTGTCCGACGCCGGCTGGTACGAGGAGGCGGTCGAACTCGCCCGCACCGGGCAGCGGGCCGCCGAACGGCTCGGCCAGGCCCGGTCCCGCGGCAGCATGCTCGCCGCGGCCCGCGCCATTCCCCTGGGCTTGCTGGGACGCTGGGACGAGGCCCTGCGGGTCATCGACGACGCCCTCACTCTGGTGCCACCCCCGCTGTACGCCGCGTATCTGCGCTTGGCCGCCGCGGACATCGCACAGCGGCGTGGCCAGAGCGAACGAGGCGCGACGCTGCTGCGTCAGATCACGCAGTTCGCCATGCACACCGCCGGGACGGCAGAGACGAAGTCCTGGCTGGCGCTGCTGCGCATCACGCAGGCGGTCGACCAGGACGCCTTCGACACGGCGGATCTGATCGTGGGCGAGCACCTGGCGACGGCACCGGACGCCTGGCCTCCGCACGAGACGGCGCGGCTGGCGGTGTTGGGGGCACGGGTACAGCGGGCCCGGCGAGCGGCCGCGCCGCGAAACCGGAAGGTCGCGAGCGAAACCGCGGACCGGCTCGCGAAACTCACATGCATGCTCGGCTCGGTGCGCACCACCACACCGGTGATCGACGCGTTCCGCCTCACCTTCCGGGCGCTCACAGCGGGCGGTGAACTGCCCGCCTGGGACGAGGCGGCCGCGGCCTGGCGTGACCTCGGCAACCGCTACGAGACCGCCGTGGTTCTGGTGGAGGGCGTGGCCGCGGCGCTCGCGTCCAACAACCGTCCCGGAGCCCAATCCCGGTTGCGCGAGGCACGCGTCATCGCCACCGAGCTGGGCGCCGCTCCGCTGCTGGCGCGCATCGACGACCTCGCCGCCCGCGGGCGGCTCACCGACACCGCCGACGGCGCCTGCGGCAACCCCTTCGGCCTGACCCGCCGCGAACTCGACGTGCTGCGCCTCCTGGCACATGGACGGTCGAACCAGCAGATCGCCACGGAGCTGTTCATCTCCGTCAACACCGTCGCCACCCACGTGACCAGGGTCCTCGCCAAGCTCGGTGCCGTGTCCCGTACGCAGGCCGCCGCCAAGGCCCGCGATAACGGCCTCCTGGACGACGGCGTTACGGACTTATGTGAACTGACAGGACTGGGATTCAGGGCGCGGGAGGCTGGCCAACACATGCGGACCAGCCTCATTCCGCAGTTTTGATATAACGCGTGTCAGCATCCTCCGTCGGCGAATCCGTCCCCCCAGCCGGACTGATAGTCGGCGGGTTCGCCACCGACATCGCGGTTGTAGCCGCCGCTCCTCGCGTCCGACCGTCCGCTCCTGTAGCCGCGGTGGTAATCCTCCTCGGTCGCGGGCGGTACGGGCTTCTTCGCATTGTGCGATGCCGTTACGGTCGCTGTGCCGGCGCTCTGTGCGGCGTTGGCGTGGGGCGTCACGCCGGGCGTCAGGGCCACCGATCCGAACAGGGTGGCGTCGGCGAGAGCCAGAGTGAGATTTCTCTTGCGCATGATCGTTTCCTCCTTTGGTGCCGCGCCCTTTTGGGGCGCATGGAAGCACGCCATGCAACCAGCACTATTTGGATGAGCCGACAAGTCGCCGATGTCGAGAGCGAGAGATGCGCGTACTCGGCCGGCCGCCCCGTACACAACCGACCAACGGGGGCATTCACCGACTGTCCGCCCGCCCATCTCGGTCGGCCGGGTAGACGAGGGGAAGGCCGGCGACGCCGACCAGTCCGGCCGGCCAGAGGGCCGCTGGGCGAACCCCCTCGGCGAGCCGGTAGCTGGGGATGCGGCGGTGCCATTCCTCCAGGACCGCCTTCATCTCCAGCCGGGCGAGATGAGCACCGAGGCAGAAGTGCGGCCCGATGCCGAAGGCCAGATGGGGCTGGCGGCGGTGGAAGTCGATCGTGTCGGGCTCGGCGTGTTCCGAGGGGTCTCGGTCGGCGACCGCGACGGCGACGTGGACGGCGGAACCCGCGGTGACCCGGTGGCCGCCCAACCGCACGTCCTCAACGGCCACGCGGGGGAGGGTCAGGATCGGGCCGTCGATGCGTAAGAGTTCCTCGATCGCGTCAGGGATGACCTCCGGGTCGTCGACGAGTTGCCGCCGCAGGTCCGGCCGGGTGGCCAGGATCGCGAAGGCGTTCGACAGGGCGTCGGTCACCGTGTCGAGCCCCGCGAGGACGAATTGGAAGCACATGCCGAGGAGCTCGTGCTCGGTGAGACGGTCGTCACCGGTGTCGGCGAGGAGGACTGCCAGCAGGTCGTTCCCGCCGCTCTCCGCGCGGCGCGCCGCGATGTGCTCGACCAGGTAGCCGAAGAGCTCACCGCCGGCCTTGGCGGCGGCCTCGGAGGGGGCCTCGGCCCCGAACTCGGGGGCCGAGCTGAGGATGGCGTCCTTCCAGGCGATCAGACGATCACGGTCGGCGAGCGGGAGTCCGAACATCGTCAGGAACACCTGCGCCGGCAGCGGTACGGCGATGCTCGAGACGAAGTCGCAGCGGCCCGCGTCGGCGACCTCGCCGACCAGCCGGACGGCGAGCGCTCTGATCTCGGGCTCCATCGCCCTGATCCGGCGCGGGCTGAAGTGGGGCTGGAGCAGGCGCCGATAGCGGGTGTGCTCGGGCGGG
Organism: Actinoallomurus iriomotensis; assembly: GCF_030269445.1. Taxonomy (GTDB): domain Bacteria; phylum Actinomycetota; class Actinomycetes; order Streptosporangiales; family Streptosporangiaceae; genus Actinoallomurus; species Actinoallomurus iriomotensis. The sequence goes on along the minus strand of NZ_BSTJ01000003.1, from coordinate 646,934 downwards.
TCGAACGCGATCGGCAGCATCGGCACCGGGCTGCCCGCACTCTCGTACGCCCGCTTGGAGGAGAAGAGCTCCGGATGCCGCAGGACGTACTCGACCGTCTCGCGTGAGATGGCCGCCACCCCGGTGGTGACGCGGGTGACCGGTCCGCGCTCGCGGATCATGGCGTAGGCGGTGTCCCGGTCCTCGCTCACCGGGAGCCTCTCGATCGAAAGAGGCTGCTGGACGCCGGCTTCACCATGTTCGGTCATCGGAGGGTCCTCACTGCCGCCGAAGCCCTGGTCGGTCAAAGGTAACAAGCGGCCGATCGGCTGAGAAGTGCACTTTGTTGAGGCCGGCCGGGGGCTTTCGCCGTTATGCCCGCCGTGCTACGCGGTGTTCCGCAGAGATCCGCAAGGCTTCGCGGCATAACGGCCAGACCGAAAGTGGACATGATCAGACGTCGAATCCCAGGTCACTATCGACATGTTCGGCGACCCGACACCGGGTCCTTTCCCTCATTCGAGAGGACATCCATGCCACTGACCTGGTCTGTCCGATCGCGCATCGTCGCCGGGTGCGCGGCCGCGCTGGCGGCGACCCTGTTCGCCGCCGGTGCCGGCACACTCGCCGGCTCCACGGCCGACGCCGCCCAAGGTCGGCCGCTCTCCACCGTCACGACCTGGGCCGCGAGCGACGACAAGGCCGGCGGCAGCCTCATCGACGTTACCGTGCGCAACGTCGTGCACACCACGATCGGCGGTGGCAACCTCCGTATCCGGTTGTCGAACAACTTCGGGACCTCGGCCATCACCTTCTCCTCCGCCTACATCGGTACGCCGACGGCGTCGGACTCGGCCGCGATCGTGCCGGGCAGCAATCGCCGGATCACCTTCGGCGGGAAGACGTCGGTGACCATCCCCGCCGGTGGCGTGGTGCTCAGCGATCGGCTGCCCGGGACGGTCGCGCCGGGCGCCGATCTCTCGGTCTCGCTGGCGCTGAAGGGAACCGCGAGCGTGATCACCGCCCATAACCGGACGATGCAGTACACCTTCAAGTCCGGCACCGGTGACTGGGCGGCCGATGAGTCCGCCGACCACTTCGGCACCCAGGACGCCAACTGGTTCTTCCTCGACGCGATCACGCTCGACGCGCCGACACGTGTGGGCACCATGGCCGCACTCGGCGACTCGATCACCGACGGCGTCGGATCGACCATCAACGCCAACCATCGCTGGACCGACGAACTGGCCGCTCGGGTCGAGCGGCTCCCGGACGTGAAACAGTTCGGCATCGCGAACGAGGGCATCTCCGGCAACCGGGTCACCTCGGGTGGCGGCAGCACCGGCCTGCCCGGCCAGACCCGGCTCGTGCGCGACGTGCTCACGAAACCGGGAATCGGCTCGGTCTTCCTCTTCGAGGGGATCAACGACGTCAGCGGCGGCGTCTCCGCCGACGATCTGATCGCCGCCGACCGGCAGATCGTGGAACAGGCGCACGCCATGGGCAAGTGCGTCTTCGCCGCCACCATCACTCCGGCGAACCTCGACGACGCCGATCGGGAGGCGACCCGCAACGAGATCAACCGATACCTGCGAACCACCGGCGACTTCGACGCGGTCTTCGACTTCGACGCCGTCGTCCGCGATCGCGGCGACGCCACCCGGTTGGCCGCACCGTACGACTCCGGCGACCACATTCACCTCAGCGACGCCGGCTACCGGGCCGTCGCCGACTCGATCGACCTGCGCCGGCTGACCTGCTGAGCGGTCCGGCGGCCGCGGTGGGCACCCGCGCCCACCGCGGCCGCCGGAGAGTGGTCACACTTGGCGCGCCTCCTAGGGGGTCGGCACCGGCTCTCCGTCGCAGCCGTTGTCGATTCGTCCGGTGGTGAAGTAGGCCACCACGTCCACGGCGCATTCGGGCACGCGTGTGGCCGATACGTGGACGTCGTCGTCGACGGTGTAGACCTTGCCGCCGATGGCGGCCTGCGTCTGCAGGGTCCACTTGTAGGCGGACATGGTGTCGTAACGGTGCCCGGACAACACCAGCGAACCTCCGGTGCGGTGTACCCGGGTCTGTTGTGCGGGCAGCGGCCAGCCGGCGCATCCGGCGCCGAAGTAGAAGGCCGTCACCGGCTCACGCTCGAGGCGCTTCTGGTAGACGGCCCAGGCGGCGGAGAAGCCGAGCCGGCTCTGATCCTCATTGCAGATGGTCGCCCGGTTCATCGTCATGTTCGTCATCTCGGGTGCGCCGGGAACGGGCGGGGCCGGTTCGGCGCCGAAGATCTCTTTGACGGTGGGCGGCGCCTGGGAGCCGGTCGCGCCCCGCAGCTCGGCGAGCGCCCGGCCGGCCTGCGGCCATTCGGGTGAGGTCTTGCCTGCCAGCTGGGCGATCGAGGCGCCGTCGATGGTCGCCTTCAGGTCCGTGAACGTCTTGGGGGCGGCGTCATAGTCGTGGCGCAGCTTCAGGACCGCGGCCCGCACCTGCTGTGCGGTGGTGCCCAGCCCGTACGTCGTGTCATAGCGCGCGAGCCACGCCGCCATACGCGCGAAGTTCCGCTCCGTGGCCTCGGCGACTCCCTCGTCATGCTCGGCGAAGCTGGTGTACGGCGGCGCCGGGCTGTCCAGGAAGACGCGCCCCGTACGGCCGGGGAAGAGGCTGCGATACACCGCGCCGAGCCAGGTGCCCCAAGAGAAGCCGAGGATGTTGAGCCTGCGCTCACCGAGCGCGGCCCGCACCCGATCCAGGTCCCGGGCCACGTTCGCGGTGGTGAGCTGCCCGAGGAAGGCCGGATCGGACCGCCCGCAGGCGGTGTTGTCCGCCGCCATGGCCTCGTAGATCCGCTTGGCCGACGCCTTGGTCAGCGGTCCGGGTCCCACATGGGGAGGCGGCGCACCCTCGCAGCTGGTCTTGGTGCTGTAGTTCACCCCACGGGGATCGAAGCCGATGAGGTCGTACCGGTCGTTGAGCCGGGCGATCTCCTTGTTCCTGAGCGTCATCCTGATGGGGTCGAGATATCCGCTGCCGCCGGGCCCGCCCGGGGCCATCGCCAGCGCGCCGAGCCGGTGTCCGGGGTCCACGGCGCCCAGCCGGGTGACCGCGATACTGATCTTCCGGCCCGCCGGGCGGCGGTAGTCCAGCGGGACGCTGATCGTCCCGCACTCCAGGCGCTTCAGCTGCGCGCGGAACCGCGGTATCTGCTCGCCGGTGGCACCCAGGCCGGCGATCACCTCATCGGAATAGGCGGGGCAGGGCCTCCAGTCGACCGCCGAAACCGGCGGACTCGCCACGGCGGTGGCCGGTACGGCCATGCCCGGTGTCGTACTGCCCAGCGTCAGCACCGCGCAGGCCAGGCCAACCACGCCCCCGACTGCCGCACGTCTCATCCGAAGATCCTTTCCTCTCGGGGAACCCGAATGCCGGGCAGACTGCCAAGGAGCCGGTCACAGCGACGTCACAGGATCGGTCACCGCCTCGCCCCGCTGCTCCAAGGGCGTCGGAGCGCCTGGCAGGGCGCTCCTGACCGTTCTCCACCGGCCGCCGTTGTCTTCGCGGTCGTCCGCGCTGGGCGTCAGGCTTGCACGGTGGGCCGGACGACGATCTCGCTGACGTCGATGCCGGCGGGCTGCCCGATCGCGTAACCGATCGCGGATGCGATGGCGGAGGGCGGGATGGCGATCTCGTCGCGCTGCCGGGCGGCCGCCGCGGCTGCTTCGGGACTCGCCCCCTTGCCCACGCCCTCGGTGTTGGTGAACCCCGGTGAGACGAGGGTGACGCGCAGGTCAGGTCCCGACTCCTGTCGCAGGCCCTCGGTCAGCACCTTCACCGCCGTCTTGGTGGCCGCGTAGACGGCCTGGGGAGATTTCACGACGTACGCCGCGGTGGAGGCGACGTTGACGAACTGGCCGGAGCGCTGCCGCCGGAAGACGGGAAGTGCCGCCCCGATCCCGTTCAGCAGGCCGGTGACATGGGTCGCGACCATGGCGTCCCAGTCGTCCTGGCGCAGTTCGTCGAACGGCGACACCGCCATCGTGCCGGCGTTGGAGACCAGGACGTCGAGCCGGCCGAACCGGTCGACCGCCGTGTCCGTCAGGCGCTTGAGGTCCTCGCGGCGCGTCACGTCGATGACGGCCCCGACGGCCGTGCCGCCCCGGGCCGTGATCTGGTCCACCACCGCGTCCAGCCGGTCCTCCCGCCGGGCCCCCAGCACGAGCCGGGCTCCTTCTCCGGCGAGGTGGGTCGCGGTCGCCGCTCCGATGCCGCTGCTGGCGCCTGTGATCGCCACGACCTTGCCCTCGACACCTGACATGATCAACGTCCTTCCAGAAGGGGGTCGGTCCATGACCTACAGTGAAAGTGGGGGCGCCACCACTTACGCTGAGGCTAAGTGGGCGCGCCTCCACTTAGCAGGTTGAGGGGAGTGGCGACGACTGATGGCCGACGGTGCACAACGCCCGTTGCGCGCTGACGCACGGCGTAACAGGGACAAGATCCTCGCGGCCGCGGTGCGCGTGTTCGCCGAAGAGGGGCTGGACGCGCACCTGGAGCGCATCGCCAAAGAGGCGGGTGTGGGCAGCGCGACCCTGTACCGCAACTTCCCCACCTGTGAGGTCCTGATCGAGGCGGTCTACCGCAACGAGGTGGCCCAGCTGTGTGACGCCGTCCCCGAGCTGCTCGCGGTGAAGCCGCCCTACGAGGCCCTGCGTGCCTGGACGCGCCTCTTCCTGGACTACGTCACCGCCAAATCCGGCATGGCCGACGCTCTGCGCGCCATCGCCGCCGCGGGAAGCAACCCCTACGGCCATAGCCGGGAAATGATCCAGGCCGCCGTCACCACCCTGATGGACGCCTGCGCGGACGCCGGCACGATCCGTACCGACATCAGCGCCACCGACATGGGCGCCGCCCTCGAAGGCATCGCCCTCACCTCGGCAGGACCCGACCAGCGGGAACGGGCCGAACGCCTGCTCGACCTGACCCTGGACGGCCTGACGGCCCGCATGTGAGGGCGGCGGTCGCTTACGTCGCCTCGGCGCTGAGGGTGTGGGCCACGGATCGGTGGGCCGCGACGCGGGCGGGTACGGCGGTGAGTGCGGCTGTCGCGGGCAGGGCGGCGAGTGCCGCGCCGAGCAGCGACCATGCGGGAGGCCAGGTCGTGTTCGCGGTGCTGAAGGGCAGGCACAGGATGATGCCCAGGGGGATGCCGGCGAGGGCGCCGGGCAGGGTCGGCAGGAGCTGCGCGGCGGACAGGCCGGCGGTGATCTGGCCGGGGGTGGCGCCGAGCGTACGGGCGATGGCCATGGTGGGCCGGGCGTCCTGTGCCGTGGTCCAGGTGATGGTGACGGTGTTGATGGCGGCGAGGGCGACCAGCGCGGCGGTGACGGCCAGTATCACGTGGTGTTCCTGGGCGTCTCGCAGATGGTTCGCCATGGAAGAGCCCGGGTAACCCTTCGCGGGTTGGGCGTAGATCATCAGCAGGCCGGTGATCGTGGTCAGTGTGGCCGCGGTGTCGCAGGCGTGCAGGACGGCGCGGCCGGGCCGGCGGGCGATCAGGCGTAGCCCGAGGAGGAGTGGCGTCGGCAGCAGCGCGGACAGCCTGGTCAGGTGCGCCCGGTGCTGGGGCCGGTGGGCGGTGTCCGCGAGCGCGGCGACGGTTTCGGTGCGCAGGGCCCGTACGACAGGGCCGAGGCTCGTCAGGGCGGCCACGCCCAGGGCGACGACGGTCGTCACGGCGATGGTGGTACCGGTCGGTCCGGTGGCGGTGGTGATCAGGCCGGCGCTGGGATTGATGATGGCGGGCTGGATCAGCCGTGCCGTGATCAGCCCCAGCGCGTCGGCGAGGAGTGCCAGGGTCAGGTATTCGGTGAGCAGGACGGCGGCGATGAGGCCGGGGGTCGCGCCGACGGCCTTGAGCAGTCCGACCCGGCGGGTCTGCCTGGCGGCGCGCCCCGCGGCCAGCGTGGCCACCCCGGCGATGGCCAGGAACGCGAGCAGCCAGCTGCCGATGACCAGGATCGGCTGGCTGCCCTTGAGCATGAGGGAGTCCTGCTCGGCGATGAGCTGCCAGGCTCTGACGTTCACCCAGCGGTCCCCGATCGCGGAGGTGACGGCGGGATTGCGATGCCACGCCAGGGCCGTGCCGGGATCCCGCAGCTTCAGGTCGATGAAGGAGGTCACCGAGGTATCGGCGGCCGATTCCAGTGCCCGGGTGTCCCGTTCGTTCAGCCAGATCAGGCCGCCGCCGTCGCTCGGCCCGCCGCCCGGGCCGATCCCCGGCGCCCACGGGTAGACCGCGTGGGCCGCGGTCACGGCGATGCCCACGACCGGGAGCGAGCGGCCGGCGACGGTGACGTGGTCGCCGACGTGGACGCCCAGCGCGGTGGCGAAGCCGCGTTCGACCACGACGCCGCCGGGGCGTATCCAATGGCCCGAGGTGACCAGGGGACGGTCGACCGGGCCCGGTGTCATGTCGGCGACCTGCGCCACCGCGGCTCCCGTGGAGCCGTGCGCCGTGAGCTTCGTGTAGTACTCGCGGTACGGTCCGCTGTGCGTGAGCACCCCGGGCACGTGCTCCAAGGACGTCAAGGTTTTGATCGCGGTCCGGCCGGTGCCGGGTGCGAACGCGACCACGTCCGGCCCGGCCGTGGCCGCGCGGGTCTTCTGGTACAGCGCTTGCGTCGCGCCGTGTAGCGATCCGCCCAGGCCGAGCATGGCGGTGGCGGCGGTGATCGAGATGAGAAGGATGACCGCCTGGGTGGGATGCCGGCGTACGTCGGCCAGGACGAGGCGGAAGATGAGCAGGACGCGGCCCACGGCGATCAGTCCTCCAGCCTGATGAGGCCGTCGAGTCGTCCGGTGGTGCTGCCCGCCAGCCGGGTGTCGTCGACGAACATGCCGTCTCGCATGGAGATCAGCCGGTCCGCGGTGGCCGCGACCCGTTCGTCGTGGGTGACGATCACGAGAGTCTGTCCTGCGGCGCGTAGGTCTTCGAAGACTCGCAGGACGTCGAGTGTCGCGGTGGTGTCGAGGTTTCCGGTGGGTTCGTCGGCCAGGAGGACGTGTGGTCGGTTGGCCACGGCGCGGGCGATGGCGACTCGCTGGCGTTGGCCGCCGGACAGTTGCCAGGGCAGGTGCCGGGCGCGGTCGGCGAGGCCGAACCGTTCGAGCAGGAGGGCGGCGCGGCGTCTGGCCGCGCGTGGTGAGCCGCCGGCCAGAAGGACGGGCAGCTCCACGTTCTCCGCCGCGGACAGCTCCTCCACCAGGTGGAAGGCCTGGAAGACGAATCCGACCGCCCGGCGTCGTAGGCGGGCCAGGCCGCGTTCGCTGATGGTGTCGATGCGCCGGCCGGCCAGCCATACCTCTCCGTCGGTGGGCCGTTCCAGGCCGCCGAGCAGGTGGAGCAGGGTGGATTTCCCGCAGCCGCTGGGGCCCATCACCGCGAGCATCTGCCCCGTCGGCACGTCCAGGTCGATTCCGTCGACCGCGCGGACCAGGCTTTCGTGGTGGCCGTGTTCCTTGTACAGGTCGCGGACCCGCAGCACGTCACCGGATTCGTCCATGCGTCCTCAGATTCGGTTCTCGTCGCCGGACCAGGCGCGTTCGCAGGCGGCGAGCCAGCGCAGGTCGGCTTGTAGTCGCAACACGACGCCTTCCAGGAGCAGACCGGCGGTCGAGTCGTCGGGTTCGGCCAGCGCGGCGTGTTGCGCGTCGCGTAGGCGGCGCATGAGTTCGCGGCGTTGGGCGGCCACCAGTTCCACGGGGTCGGCGAGCCGGGCCGCGGCGGCGGTGGTGAGTTTGAGGTGGAAGTCGGCCAGGTCGGGTTTGGGCCAGCTCACCTCGGCCAGCCAGGCGGCGACCCGCTGCTGGCCGGCCGGGGTGAGGGCGTACATCTTGCGATCGGGGCGTTCGGGGAGTCCGTCCGCGCGTTCGCTGACGATCAGGCCGGCCTTTTCCAGTCGGGTCAGGGCGACGTAGACCTGGCCCGCGTTCATCGACTCGCCCAGTGGTCCGAGCGCTCGCCGTAGGCGTGTGCGCAGGTGGTAGCCGTACGACGGTTCCTTGGCGAGCATCGCCAGCAGTGCGTCCTGCACGTGCCACCCCCTAACGGCTAGCTAATAGATAGCGGGTAGCTAATTCGGCCGTCAAGTGAGCGTCGCGCCGGACTCAGGCCGTCGTACCGAGGTCGTGTCGCTCGTCAGGGGCGATCCGCTCGTTGCCATGGGCAGGAGGTCGGGTACGCGGGTGCCGTTGTCGTCGACCAGGACCGAGTGCGCCTCGCCGGCCTCGAAGGCGTGGCGTTCGCCCCACTGCCGCAGGGTGACGATCACGGGGAAGAGATCTTTGCCCGCCTCGGTGAGCGCGTACGGCCTGCGTCTGCCCGACGGCGCGTCGACCTGGGTGAGCAGGCCGTGAGCGACGAGCTTGCGGAGCCGTTCGGTGAGGATGTTGCGGGCGATCCCGGTGCGCTGCTGGAAGTCGGTGAACGATCGGGCGCCGTCCATCGCGTCGCGAATGATGAGCAGGCTCCACCGGTCGCCGACCAGATCGGCCGTGCGGGCGACCGGGCAGGTCGGGTCCGTCCACGCGGGGCTCTGCCCCTCGGCGTCGCGTGCCATCACCCCTCCAATGAGTTGCGTAATGAAACCATTCTCGCCTAGCCTCCAATCAGTTGCAAAACGAAACCAAATGGGGTGTGTCCGTGAACTGGAGGACGAGGCTGCTGCTGGCGGTCGTGTGCGGGGTCGCCGTGGCGAGCGTCTACGCCGGGCAGCCGGTGCTGGGCCCGATGGGGCGCGACCTGGGGGTTCCGGTCGACTCGCTCGGCTGGTTCGTGGCCACCGGCCAGCTCGGCTACCTGGCCGGGCTGGTGCTGCTGGTGCCGTTGGGCGACATGCTCGACCGCAGGCGCCTGATCGCCGCGCACCTCGCCCTGGTGGCCGCGGGAACGGCGATCACCGCGACCGCCCCGGTCGCCTGGGCGGCGTTCGCCGGACTGGCCGCGGCGGGCGTGTTCGCGGTGGTGGTGCAGACCACCGTCGCGTACACGGCGTCGATCTCCCCGCCCGCCGAGCGCGGGCGCAACCTCGGCATCGTGACCTCGGGCGTGGTGATCGGCATCCTCGGCGCGCGCGTCATCGCCGGAATCCTCGCGGACCTGTGGGGGTGGCGGAGCATCTACCTGGCCCTGGCGGTCCTCGCGGCCGTCCTCGCGCTGCTCACCCTCACCCTGCTGCCCGCCGACGTCCGCCGGGACACGGCACCGTACGGGCAGGTCCTTCGGTCCTTCGGCGGGCTGTTCGGCCAGCCGGTGTTCCTCAGCCGCGGGCTGATCGCGTTCTTCCTGTTCGCCTCGTTCGGCACGCTGTGGAGCGGCATGGCCCTGCCGCTGTCCGGTGCGCCGTGGCACCTCAGCGAAGCGCGGATCGGGCTCTTCGGCCTCGCCGGCCTCGCCGGAGCGCTCGGCGCCGCCCGGTCCGGACGCTGGGGCGATGCCGGGCACGCGCGCCGGGTCACCGGCATCGCACTCGCACTCCTGCTCGCCTCCTGGACCGCGATCGGACAGCTCTCGTGGTCGCTGCCGCTGCTGATCCTCGGCGTGATCCTGCTCGACTTCGCCGTTCAGGCCGTGCACGTGAGCAACCAGCACACGCTCACCGCCGCCTACCCCGAGCGCACCAGCACGACCATCGGCGCCTACATGGTCTTCTACTCCCTGGGTTCCGCCCTGGGGGCGGCCGCGACCACGGCCCTGTTCGGCGCCGCCGGCTGGCTCGGCCCCACCGTCCTGGGTGCGACGCTCGCGCTCTGCGCGCTCGTCACCTGGGCGGTCGGCGCCCGTACGGTGGGTCGCGTCGCCCGTCGAAACCGATGCAACCTCATGGAGGTTCGGCCGCATTAGACAGGTGTGCGGCATCTGACGAAAAGGCGGCGCCCATGGCGGGACCAGCACGGGACGAGCAGTACACGGCGTATGTCGCCGCGCGGCTTCCGTGGTTGCAGCGTGTCGCCTATCTGCTCTGCCAGGACTGGGATCGTGCCGATGATCTTGTGCAGGTGGCCCTGACCAGGCTGTACGTGCGATGGCACCGCGTCGGCTCGGTGGAGAACGTCGATGGCTACGCGCGGACCGTGCTCTTACGGGTCTTTCTCGCCGAACAGCGGACCGGCTGGTGGAAACGGGTCACGACGGTCCGGGAACCGCCCGAGCCGGGCCCGGACATCGCCGACCGCGACCGCGATCTGGACCTGCGTACGGCGCTGCGGGAGCTGGCCCCGCGGCAGCGCGCGGCAGTGGTGTTGCGCTTCTACTGCGACCTGTCGGTCGAACAGACGGCCGAGGTTCTGGACTGCTCCCCGGGAACCGTCAAAAGCCAGACCTCGCGGGGACTGGCGGCGCTGCGCCGAGCACTCGTGCCGACCGTGAGCATCGAGGAGGGAACGGCCCGATGACCGATGAGATCACCGATCTCAAGCGCAGGTTGGCGCGGATCGCGGACACTCCCCGCCAACGCCCGCAGATCGCCATCCCTCCACTCGCTGCTCGTGGCCGCCGGAAGCTGCGCGCGCGGCGCGCCTGTGCCGTGGCGGGATCGGCCGTGGCGGTAGGTCTGGTCGTGACGCTGGCGGCCACCGGCCTGCCAAGAATCGGCGCCCGATCCGGACGGCCCGCCTCCCCGCCGTCGCGGCCGGCTACCGGGACCTATCCCAACCCGCTCGTGCGGCGTGCCATCTTCGGGTGGCTGCCGAAGGGTTATGTGACCGCAACTGTCATGGAGGATCACCAGAACGGTCAACACACTTTCGAGGCGATGGCCGGCCTCGACGGCGGCCGCGGAGGGATCATCGACCTGACCGACTTCGGCGCCGGGCCCGAGCCGATCCTCGGCCATCTTTCCGGCGGCAGGCCGGCGCGGCCCCTGCCCGCAACGCCCGTGAACGGAAGGCCGGCCCACTGGATCGCCCAGCCGGGTGACAAAGACGGTGGCAGGCTGCGCTGGCAGTACGGACCTCACCGCTGGGCCGAGATCTCCGTGCTGGGGTCCGCCGACGACACCGGCACCATTCACCGAATCGCCAAGTCGATCATGTTCGGCGCCGCTCAACCGGTCGCCTTTCCTTTTCGCATCAGAGGGCTACCGGATGGGCTTACGATCTATCGATCCACGGCCGGCCCGGGTTTGGGCCGCGGGACCGGCGAATCCGCCGGAGTGAGCTTCGGCGCCGGGGCGTATTCACCGAACAATGGATTGGAGATTTCGGTGAATCCGGCCGGGCTCATGAAGCGGCAACTCGCCACAGATCCCGGCCGCAGGATCACCGTCGGCGGCCACCGCGCCGTCGATCGGCGGACCACATCGGGCGGAGTGGCCAGACACACCCTGATCGTCCTCGACGTCAACGGGTTCGACGTCACGGTCCAGGCCTCCGGCCGGACGCTGCAGCGGCTCCAGACCACCGGAGGGGTCACCGGCCTCTACCAGCGGATCACCGTGCTCGGCACCGCCCCGTCCAGGTGGACCACCACACCTTTCGCCTGACGGTGCCCTGAGAGTCCGGGCCTCTCACGGTAACGGAGCCCACCGTGGGGACGATCTTCGCGGGAGAGGCGCCTGCGGAGCCTTTTCCGCGTACCCGTTAAGGCGAGATGGTTCATGATCAGCCGCTTCGAAGGCGACAAACGCCCGCACATTCGTCGTACTGCCGCGTTCCTGCTTCTGGCACTGCTTTCGGCCGGTGGGATCCCTTGGCTCAGGGCGCAGTACGGAGCGGGGGGCCTTGAGTACGGCCTCGTCGTGCTGGTGCTCTTCTTCGCCTACGGCGCCGTGCTCTACGGCCGGATCGCGGTCTCCCCCTTCTGGATCGCGGTCGACGAGACGGGGGTGATGGTCGCGGCGGCCGGCCGGAGCACCACGTTGAGGTGGGATCAGGTCGACTCCATGGGCATCGAGCTCAAGCCCGGGCCGGTGCACCGCCCGGTGCCCGTCCTCACCGCGACGCCCGCGTCGGGACACACCGTGCCCACCCGGCGGTGGGGGTACCCGCGATGGTCCGAGCAGCTCGACGCGATCGTGCTCTTCGAGCTGGAGGAGCTCAAAGGAGCCGCTGACCGGCTGGTGGCCGCCTGCGAGGGGTACGCCGGCGAACGCTGGCGGTACGACCTCCCGGAGACCGGTGGCTGAACGCGCTCCCGGTCAGATGGCCTGGGGGAAGTCGAAGAACCGGTGCGGGTCGTAGGCCTTCTTGACCGCTCGCAGCCGGGGGTGGTTGCCCGCGTGGTACGCCGCCGCCCAGTCGTCGAGCCCGGGGTCGGGGAAGTTGGGGTAGACGCGCCCCGACCCGTCGGCGTGGGCGGTCGTCCAGGAACGATCGACCCACGGGTCGGCCGCGTCGGCGACGTGTTCGAGCAGGAAGCGCTCGCTGCGATGGGCGAACGCGGTGGCGTCCTCGGCGACTCGGTTGTACGCCCCGCCCATCGCGGTGAACGTGAGCCGCCGTCGGCCCCTGCGCCCCGGGCCGTCGAGCCCGGACAGGAGCGACGCGAGGGTACGACCGGACATCGCGCGCGAGAAGAACTCCGATCGTATTCGTACGGCTCGTTCGTCCGGCGGCCCGGCGAAGGTGTCCTTCAGACGGTGAAAGGACAGGCCGGTGCGCAACGCGATCGTGGGGCGCACGCCCACCCGGTCGGCGAACTCCCGCAGCAGGTCCCGGGTCGCTCCCGCACCGAGGGTGGAGGCGCCGAAGAGGGTGGCCTGGACGGGCGTGCCGGGATCGGACGTCAGGGTGAGATCGACGGTGAGCCCGTCCGGGGCGTCCGGGGCCCAGGCCTGCCAGGCCGATGCCAATTCCTCGACGGCGAAGTCCGGCCAGTGCGCCTCGACACGGGTGGTGATCGGCTCGGGGACGGTGTCGAAGCGCAGTGACGTGACCACCCCGAACTGGCCGCCGCCCGCCCCGCGCAGGCCCCAGAACAAGTCCGGTTCGCGGTCGTGGTCGCAGTCCACGACGCGGCCGTTCGAGAGCACGACCCAGGCGCCCACGAGGCGATCACAGGTCAGCCCGTGCTCACGCCCGAGCAGACCGATTCCGCCGCCGAGGGTGAGGCCGGCGATGCCGACGGTGGGACCGCACCCGGCCGGCAGGGTCCGGCCGTGGGCGTGCAGCGCCGCGTACACCTGGCCCAGACGGGCGCCGGCTCCGACCGTGGCGACCCCGTCATCCGCCACGGAGACGCCGTCGAGGCCGGACATGTCGAGCACGATCCCGTCCGTCGACGATCGGCCCGCGAAGCAGTGCCCGCCACCACGAGGGGCGATGCGGTCCCCAGCGCCGGCCGCGTACGTCACGGCGCCGACGACGTCCGAGACCGAGCGGCACAGCACCACGAGCCGGGGGCGTACGTCCCGGAAAGCCGGGTTCACCGGGCGGCGGATCGTCTCATAGCCCGCTGAGCCGGGGCCGAAGACTTCCCCGTCGAGTGAATCGCCGAACCCGGCCAGATCGTGCACGAGTCCGAAGCTAGGCGCGGCCCGCCGACTCCGTCTTGAACGAATCGCGCGGACCACGGGTGGCGAGAAAGGGCCGATACGAGGCGGAGTGCTCATGGCCGCAGGCACACCGGTCGATGTCGCCGCCGAGGAGCCGGCTCGGGGTGAGGCCGGTCAGCCGGAGGCATTCGCGGGTGAGATGTGCCTGGTCGGCGTATCCCACGTCGGCCGCCAGCCCGGCGATGCCGTCCGCGCCGCGCCGGCCCGAGGCGGCGGCACCCGCCTGAGCCAGCGCGAGGAAGCCCTGGAACCGCAACGTCCGTTGGAGGACCTTGGGACTCACCCCGACCGCCCGCAGGCAGCGGCGGCGCAGCTGGCTCGCGGAGAGTCCGAGGCGGGCGGCCAGGGTGTCGATGCCGACGGGGTGCCAGGGCATCAGCGCCCGCACGGCCTCGCCCACCAGCGGATCCACGCGTACCCCGCTCCGGAACTCCCGTACGAGGTGGGCCTGCAGGATCATGAGCGCCCGCTCGGGCGTCGCGGCCCGGGCCATCGCCTCGCCGAGGCGGTCCGCCGAGCTACCCCGCGACTCCGCCAGGCCCAGGCGCTGGTCCACCAGGTCGTCGAGCGTCGTCGGAAGGGGCGGTGCGGTCCCCGGGCGGAACCGCACCCCCACGATGGTGGTGCGCGCCGGGATGACCTCGATCTGCGGACCGGTCAGCGGCCCGACCAACTGGAGACGGCCACCGATCGGGAAGTGGATCTCGACCCCGCCGGTGGGCAGGTGCCGTTGCACGTACGCCGCCTCACCGGTGTGCTGGATCCAGATCGTCCGCACCACGCCCGCCAGTTCCGGCAACGGCGGCCGCTCAACGTACCTCTGCGGGGCCGGCGTCACGGCTCCTCCGGCGTGCCGGGGATGAGCAGCCCCCGGTTGAACGCCTCGGCGACCGCCGCGGCGCGGTCGTTGACGCCGAGCTTGGCGTAGATGTTCAGCAGGTGGGTCTTGACGGTGGCCTCGCTGATCAGCAGCTTGGCCGCCGCGTCGCGGTTGGTGGTGCCGGCCGCGACCAGTTCCAGGATCTCCAGTTCTCGCCGGCTGAGCGGCTTGGTCTCGGGCTCGCGGACCCGGCTCATCAGCCGGGTCGCCACCGACGGCGAGAGCACCGCCTGGCCGTCGGCCGCCGCGCGTACCGCGCGGAGCAGTTCGTCGCGGGGAGCGTCCTTGAGCAGGTAGCCGGTGGCGCCCGCCTCGATCGCCGGCAGGACGTAGCTGTCGGTGTCGTAGGTGGTGAGTACGAGCACGCGCGCGGTGACGCCCCGCCGGGCCAGCTCGGTGATGGCGGTCAGGCCGTCCATCCCGGGCATCCGCAGGTCCATCAGGATCACGTCGGGGTCGAGGGCCTGGGCGAGCCGGATCGCCTCGGCCCCGTCGCCGGCCTCGCCGAGCACCTCGAATCCCGGGTCGCGGGTGAACATGCCGCTCAACCCGTCCCTGACCACGGGATGGTCATCCGCGATCAGCAGCCTGATCGGTGCGCCGGTCATGCGCCGGCCCCCGCGGGCGCGGCCGGGATGCAGGCCGAGACGGCGGTGCCGGCGCCGGGTTCCGACTCGACCTGGAGTGTCCCGGCCAGGCTCTCGATCCGCTGCCGCATCGCGACCAGGCCGAACCCGCCCGCGTCCGGACGCCGTGGGCCGTCGTCTCCCGTGTCCGCCGGGCCGTCGCCGGACCGGTCCGGCGCGAAGCCTCTGCCGTCGTCTCGTACGTCCAACGCGACCTCGTTCTCCAGGTAGGAAAGTGTGAGCCCGACCTTGGTCGCCCCGGCGTGCTTGGCGACGTTCGCCAGCGCCTCCTGCGCGGTACGCAGCAGGGCGACGTCGGCCTCCGGCGGCATCGGCCGCGCCGTGCCGGTCGTGGTGACCTGGATCGGGATGCCGTGCAGCGCCGACCAGCGCTCGCCGACACCGGCCAGTGCCTCACCCAGCCGTGCCGCCTCCAGCGCTTCGGGCCGCAGCGCGTGCACCGACCGCCGCGCCTCGGACAGGCTCTCCCTCGCCAGCCGGGTCGCCGCCCGCAGGTGCCGCCGCCACAGTGCCTGGTCGTCGGCGGTCTGCTCGGCCGCCTGCAACTGGGTGACGATCCCGGTGAGCCCCTGGGCCAGCGTGTCGTGGATCTCGCGGGCCATCCGCTGCCGCTCGTCGGAGACCCCGGCCTCCCTCGCCTGGGCCAGCAACTGCTGCTGCAGCCCGGCGTTCTCGGCCATGCTCGCCTCGAGCCTGCGGTTCGCCTCCCTCGCCTCCGCGAGGGCCCGCTCACGCAGTTCGTCGTACTCCTCGGCCTTCCGGCCGAGCCAGGCCACGGCGCAGAAGGGACCGACGTTCACGGCGACGACGACCAGGTAGGCGAGTACGCCGTAGACGTCCGTCTTGGCTACCGGGGACGCCTGCGCGGTGCCCGCCACGATCGCCACCCCGCTGATGGCGGCCAGCTCTGACGGCCAGGGCAGGAGCCGGTAGGAGTAGACGTAGCCGGCGGGCGTGAACAGCCCGAACCAGGGATCCCTGATCACCAGGATCGCCATCAGCCCGATCAGCACGGCCAGGAACAGCCCCATCACCCGCGGGCGCTCCCGCCAGGCCGGATGCAGTGTGAACATCCACAGCATCCACGCCGCCGTCAGCGCGCACAGCGCGAGGTTGATGGCGAAGGGCTCACCGCCGGACCGTTCGCTCGGGATCCTGACACAGGTCACGGCGGCCAGCAGCACGTAGGGCATGAGGGTCATCGGTGAAAGCAGCCGCCGGGTCCAGTGATCCTGCCGGGTACGCGGCGTCGGATCGCTCATCTGCATCCTTCCCGCTACGAACTACTCCCAGCGGAACAATTTAGCGGCGGCCAGCCCCAGCACCAGCGCGTACGCCGCCATGACCAGCAGTTGCCACCCGTTGGGCCAGTGTCCCGCGGAGGCCCGCAGCAGTGCCTGGACCGCCGCGCCGAGCGGAGTGCCGTGGCTGATGGAGCGCAGCGGGCCGGGCATCTGGGCGATGGGGATCCACAGGCCGGCGAAGAACATCATCGGGAAGAACAGGAGCGTGCCGACCGCCTGGGCGGTCCGCCCGCTCCCGGCCGTCGCGGCGACGAACAGGCCGACCGCCTGCAGATCGGCGGCGGCGAAGAGTACGCCGATGACGAACCCCGCCGGTTGCTTCGGCAGGGCCACGCCGTACGCCACCCTCGCCACCACGAGGAGGGCGATCACCGTGACCATGGTGACGGCGACGTTGACCACGAGCTGGGCGGTGAGCAGCCGGGCCGGGCCCACCGGCGTCGTCCGCAGGCGGCGCAGGACGCCTTTCTCCCGGTAGCCGGCCAGCACCGTCGGCAGCGAGCTGAGCGCCAGGAGCGCGATCGAGAACGCGATCAGAACGGGCACGTAGATCTCGAGTTTGGTGGCGCCGCCGAAATCCCGCTGCGGCTCCTTGAAGGAGGGGATGCTGCCGAAGACGACGAGCAGCACCAGCGGGAGTCCGACGCCCCAGATGGGCCCGACCCGCTCGCGGATGAAGAGCCTCAGCTCGGTGACGGCGAGCCGCCCGAGCCCGGAACGCGACCCGGTCGCCCGCGGCGCCGCGGTGGTGGTGACGGACATGGTCACTTCCTTCCGGTCCTGGCCTGGCCCCGGGCGGCCCGGCCCTGGTTCGCGTGCTGCTCGGTCTCCGGGCGCCGGCCGGTCAACGCGACGAAGGCGTCCTCCAGGCTGG
Organism: Actinoallomurus iriomotensis; assembly: GCF_030269445.1. Lineage (GTDB taxonomy): Bacteria > Actinomycetota > Actinomycetes > Streptosporangiales > Streptosporangiaceae > Actinoallomurus > Actinoallomurus iriomotensis. The sequence continues at coordinate 629,703 of NZ_BSTJ01000003.1, read as the reverse complement.
CCTGCTCCACGCGCAGTCGCTGCGCCACGATGTTGTTGCGGGCCAGTACGGAGGTGACCGCGTTCAGCGCGTTGTCATTGCCCGTGACCACCACGACGTCGCCCCTGTGGACGACGCCGGTCACGTCGGGCAGGCCGGTCAGCAGTGCGTCGTCGAACGGTACGGACGGCTGGAAGCGGATCCGCTGCTCGGTCTGCACCCGCTCGGTCAGCCCGGCCGGGGTGTCCACCACGACGACGCGGCCCGTGTCGATCACCGCGATCCGGTCACACAGCCGCTCGGCCTCCTCCATGAAGTGGGTGACGAGCACGATCGTGACGCCGCGGGATCGCACGTCCTCGATCAGCTGCCAGGTGTCACGCCTGGCCTGAGGGTCGAGGCCGGTGGTCAGCTCGTCGAGCACCGCCACCCGCGGGTTCCCGATCAGCGCCAGCGCGATCGAGAGCCGCTGCTTCTGGCCGCCGGACAGCTTCCCGTACATCGTCGAGCTCTTGCTCGCGAGCCCGAGCTCGTCCATCAGCGCACGCCAGTCCGCCGGAGCCCGGTAGAAGGAGCTGTAGAGCGCGAGCGCCTCCCCGACCTTCAGCCGGTCGGGCAGCGCGCCGTCCTGGAGCTGTACGCCGAGCGCCTCGGTCAGCTCGGCCCGGTCCCGCTGCGGGTCGAGCCCGAGCACGCTGATCTCACCCCGGTCCGGCCTGCGCAGACCCTCGACGCACTCCACCGTCGTGGTCTTGCCGGCGCCGTTCGGGCCGAGGATCCCGAAGATCTCTCCCTCCTGGACGGTGAAGGAGACATCGTCGACCGCCACGGTGTCCCCATAGCTCTTGTGCAGATTCCGCACCTCGATCACTGCTGGCATGCCCTCAGCCTCGCGAGATCCGCCCGGACGCGGTATCGACCGCCCGGCGAAATCTCCCAGGTCACGGAATGAACGACCGGGTGGACCGGACGGTCGAGCCGATCCACCGATCGGTTGACCCGCGAACCATGCCGAGGCGTGGCCTCGTGGCCGCGGTCACCGGCTCGCGTCGTAGACCACCGACCACGGCCGTGACACGGCGGGAGCGGCGGGCGAAGGCAGGGCGTGGTCGGCGGCGATGACGTCCGCCGCGATCGAGGCGAACCTCGGTGCCGCCGGGTGTGCCGTCTCGGCCGGCCAGGCGGCCGACACGCTCCGCAGCAGGGGCCGGTCCGTGAGCGGGCGCCACGCCACGCGCGGCTCGCGGCGGGCCATCGCCTCCTGCTCGAACGCCACGCCGTGCCCGCCGAGCACCAGGCCGAGCAGGAACTCCGGGTTGCGGGCGTGCCGCAGCGCCGCCGGGGTGAAGCCGTGTTTCCGGCAGACCTCGAGTACGTGGTCGTGCCAGCCGTGCGCCGTCGCTCTCGGGGCGAGGATGAGGCCGTGACCGTCGAGGTCGCCGAACGCCACGTCGGGCAGCCGCGCGAGTGGTGACGTACGGGGCATGACGACGCCCAGCGGAACGTCGACGGCCGGACCGAACCGCAGGCCGGCCGCCTCCACCGGATGGTGCACCAGGCCGACGTCGAGGTCGCCCGAGGCGAGCAGGCGCAGCTGCTCGGCGGTCGTCAGCTCCTGCAGGTCGACGTCGAGCTCGGGGACCTCCTCGCCGAGCCGGCGGGACAGCGCCTGCAGCGACACCGCCGGCGTCTCCGGTGGGACGCCGGCGCGCAGGGTGCCGAGCGCGCCGTCGGCGGCCTTGCGCATCAGGGTGCGCAGCCGTTGCTCGCGGGCCAGCAGGTCCCGTGCCTCGTCGAGGAGCAGGCGACCGGCGGTCGTCAGCTCCGCCTGGCGCCGGGACCGGTCGAACAGCGTGACGCCGAGCTCCCGCTCGAGCCGCTGGATCGACTGGCTGAGCGGCGGCTGGGCGATGCCGATGATCTCCGCGGCCCGGCCGAAATGGAGTTCCTCGGCCGTGACGACGAAGTACCGCAGGTGCCGCGACAGATCCACCCCGCCACGATAGGCGATCGCCTATGGGAGGCGCCGGGCCGATACGGCGATACCGTGAGCCGGTGCGGACGGAGGATCTCATCGCCCGGACGTTCACCTCCGTGGGCGTCACCGCCGGGCTCCACGTGGTCGACGTCGACGACGGCCGAGAGGTCGGGGTCGAGCCCGACGGCCAGGTCGTCATCGCGTCGGTATTCAAGATCCTTCTCGTGCTGGAGTTCGCCCGGCAGGTCGCCGCCGGCCAGATCGACCCGACCGAGCGGCTTCTCGTGCGCGCCGAGGACCGGCTCGGCGGCTGGGGGATGGCGGGATGCGCCGACGACGTCGAGGCGTCGCTGCGCGACCTCGCCTACTTCGCGATGTCGATCAGCGACAACACGGCGGCCGACCTGCTCATGCGTCGCATCGGCCCGGACACCCTCCAACTGCTCGCCGGCGAGCTCGGCCTGACGCGCACCCGGGTGACCGGCGGGCCGCGGGAGCTCCTGGCGTCGGTGTTCGCCGACGTCGGCGCGCGGACCGAGGCGGAGTTCGCCGAGGTCTTCCCGACCCTTCCGGAGGAGCGCGTACGGGCGCTGCGCGTGTTGGACCCGGAGCGCACCACCTCGAGCACTCCACGGGACATCACCCGCCTGCTGCGCCTCATCTGGCGCGACGAGGCCGGTCCGCGACCGGCGTGCGCCATGGTCCGGGAGCTGATGAGGCACCAGCTCTCCTGGACCCGCATCCCCAGCGGCTTCCCGCCGGCGGTGCACGTCGCCGCGAAGTCCGGCACCCTGCCCGGCCTGCACAACGAGGCCGGGGTCGCCGAGTATCCCGACGGCCGCCGGTACGCCATCGCGATCTTCGCGCGCGCCGACCGGCTCGACCCGCGCCGCATCGACGTCGACCTGGCGATGGGGGAGGCCGCCCACGCCGCCGTCGAGGCGCTGCGCGCGTCCTGACCCGTGACGAGCGAAACGACCGGTGTGATCGGAGCCGCGTGCCCGTGCCGACGTGGCCTCATATTCGTTCCCCTATGAGCCAGCCGCCTCGCTGATCTTGGACGCGGCCGGTGGCCCGGTGGTCGAATGCGCCCGGATCAGTCGTACGCCCATCACAAGGGGGAGATTCAGCGTGTCCGGAAAGCGGGTCGACCGGCGGCGTTTCCTGCGAAGCGCGACCGTCGGCGCCACCGTCGTGTCGGTGGCGAGTGGGGGAGCGTACGCGGCGTCGGCGGCCGATGAGAATCGGGCGGCGTCGCCCGGCGCGAACGGCAGAAGGGCGGCCGCGACGTTCCGCTGGTTCGGAACGGCGGGGTGGAGGATCGACGTCGGGGCGCGGACTCTGCTCGTCGACCCGTACCTCAGCCGGTACGACACCGGCATGTTCACCGGGCCGTTCGATCCGACGACCGAACTGACGGTGGCCACCGGGACCATCGACCAGCACGTCGGCAAGCCGGAGACCGTCCTGGTGACCCACTCGCACTGGGACCACTTCAACGACGTGCCCTACATCGCCCAGCGGACCGGCGCGCGGGTCATCGGCACGATGACGACCTACAACCTGGCGCTGGCCTCCGACGTGCCGTCCGGTCAGCTCGGGCTGGTCAAGGGCGGCGAGGTGCTCGACTTCGGTTCCTACACCGTCGAGGTCATCGCCTCCCTGCACAGCCGTAACGCCGCGTACTCGGTCGCGCTGCCGGGCGTGCGGCTCACCCGGCCGGAGAAGCCACAGACCGTCGCCGATCTGCCCGAAGGCGACACCCTCGCCTACCAGGTGACCGTCAAGAACGGCCCGTCGGTGTTCCTCATGGGCGGCAGCGACTTCGTCGAACGCAATGTGGCCGGCCTGTCCCCGGATATCGCGATGATCGCGATGCAGGCCAGCGACTCGACCTACGCGTACGCCGAGCGGATCCTCACGGCCCTGGGCCGGCCCTCGGTCGTCGTCCCGGTCCACTGGGACGACTTCGAGACCGAGCTGACGAACCCCCCGAAGCCCGATCCGCAGGTCAAGCCGCACCTCGACGCCTTCGTCGCGGCGGTGCGGAAGATCAGCCCGCGCACCAAGGTCGTACTCCCGCAGTACCTCACGCCGTACCGCTTCGTCTGATCCCCGGCCGCCGTGTACCCCGCGTGTACCGGTCCTTCCTAGCGTCAGGGCACCTGCCCAACGAGAGGGAGAACGATGCTCAGTCGGGTTGCCTAGAAATATCGCTGTGCTTTCTCGGTCAGGGCTTTACCCGCGCTCGGCGTGGCCGGTGACCTGCGAGCGTCTCCGGCTGGCTTGACTGGCGAATATGAGAATGACCATGAGCGCGGTGGCGGTGACGGCGTTCATCGCCGCCGTTTCCTCTTCGATGGCCCCGGCGGCCGAGCGCGGGGTGGCCGCGGCCGCGGTGTCGCCGACTCCGTACCTCGACCGGATCGAGAAGGCCGTCCGGCACGTGTCGCCGGGGCTGGAACACCAGGTCTGGGAACGCACCGGCGGCAACCGCCTGGACGACTCGGCGGGCGACTGGCTGTTGCAGACACCGCAGTGCTGGGGGCACGACCCCTGCCCGCGGAGCGACCGGCCGGGCACGAAACGGCTCCTGGACAAGATCACCGCCAATATCGGCGAGGCCTCCAAGACCGTCGACATCACCTCGCTCGGCTGTCCGGAGAAGCTGATCGCGCAACTCCCCTCGCCGTGCGGCACCTATCCCGACGGTGCCTTCCGCGACGCCATCGTCGCCGGGCTGAAGAAGGCGGCCGGCAAACACAAGATCATCTTCAGGATGTTGCTGGGCGCGCCGGTACTGCCCGCGACGGTGAACGGCGACGACTGGATCAAGGCCGCGAAGAAGACGATCGGTTCCTCGGCCGGCAACGTCGAGTTCCACGTGGCGACGATGACCACGTCCTACGCGGGGACGCCCCTCGTCCCGAAAGGCGGCTACACGCCCTCCTGGAACCACTCCAAGCTGATCGTCGTCGACGGGCGGACCGTCATCACCGGCGGCGTCAACACCTACACCAACAACTACGTGGAGACCCCCAAGCCCGTCACCGACATGATGATGGCCATCCGAGGCCCCGCGGCCATGTCGGCGACCGGCTACATCAACCGGCTCTGGGACTGGACCTGCGCCAACCGCAACAAGCTGAACTGGCTGGCCACCACCGGATCATGGGTGTACCAGTCGGGCGGGGGCTGCGTCTCCCGCCTGCGGCCTCCCGCCGCGGCCAAGGCCGGCGACCTCGACATGCTGGAGGTCGGCGGGCTGGGCGTCGGCATCCAGGCCAAGGATCCCTCCTCGACCTACCAACTGCCCGCCCTCAAGCGGCCCGAAGACGCCAAGTGCGACCTGAGCTACGCCGACAAGGACGTCGTCAACCTCGACCGGGACTACCAGACCGTCAACCCTGAGGAAACGGCGCTGCGGGAGATGGTGGCCACCGCCACCCGCTCCATCGTGTTCTCCCAGCAGGACCTGTACGGCTGGTGCGCCGCCATCGGCGGGCCCATCAAGGCCGTCCAGCCACTGGGCGACCTGCGGCTGCTCGACAACGTCGCAGCCAAGATGATCAAGGGGGTGAAGGTCCGCATCGTCATCTCCACGCCCGGCAACGAGGACTCCTACTCCACCATGAAGAACATGGGGCAGTTCTCGAACCTGCTGCGCAAGCGGATCGCACTCCAGGCGGGCAGTGACCGCGCGGCCGACACGGTCATGCGGGACACCCTCCAGTACGCCTCGCTGCGCAGCAGCGACAAGCCCTACTGGAAGGGCAAGGCGACCGATGACCGCGGCAAGGTCATCGACTGCGACGACGCCAAGAAACCCTGCACCTACGCCCAGCACACCAAGCTGGTCGTGGTCGACGACCGCGTCTTCTACCTCGGCTCCAAGAACGCCTATCCCGCCTTCCTACAGGACGACGGCTACTTCATCGAGAACCCGGCGGCGGTCGCGCACCTCGAGAAGGAGTTCCTGGACCCGCAGTGGAAGTACTCCAAGGCCGACGCCACGTACGACTGGGAGAGATTCCTGCCGCCGACCGTCCAGTCCATCCACACCGAGCGCAAGAGTTCGAAGAAGGTGAAGGTGACCGTGCAGGCCCTCACCCACTCCGGTGACGACTTCATGGTCGCCTACGGCGACAAGGTCGAGTGCAGGCACACGAAGTCGGGCCACCAGTGCTCCTTCGAGGAGGAAGCCTCCATCGTCGGCAAGAAGATCGACATCGTCGACGAGAAGACCCTGCGCTGGACGCAGCGGGAGGTCCCGCGCTGATGGGACGTGAGCGCGGTCAGAGTCGCAGGGACGTGCGGGGAACGTGGTCATCCGGGGTACGGCCCGCCGGGCGCCCGGTCATGGTGATCGAACCGGGGTAGGCGGCAAGCGACAAGTCGCCGCTTGTATGCCCTGTTATCCGAGGATGAGCGGGAGCCTTACGGCGAGATCGCCCAGCACGGTCTTTTCCTCGTCGGTGGGCGTGCGACGTCCGGTACCGATGAGCAGTGCGTCCCTGTCGGCGACCGAGGCGGGGAACGGGCTTGCGGCGATCCTCTCCAGCGACGCGCGCGCCGCCGCCATGGTCTCGGCCGGCGGCTCGGCGGCCGAGGGCAGGTGCGCGATCAGGTCCAGGTGGTGCAGGGTCCATTCGAGCACGTACGCGGACAGGTAGTCGCCGGCGGTGAGCACCTCGCCGCGGGTGCCGACGCGAGCGGCCGGATCGGCGAGCTCGGCCGCGCGGCCCGCGGCGGAACCGACGTCGTCGAGGTGGAACTTGAGCCACCGCGGCTCGCCGTACGCGGCGGCCAGCCGGGGGATCAGCGCGTCGAGCGGGTCCTCGCCGGTCGGGGGTTCGACGATGTTCCAGTACGTGACCGCGTCCACGGTCGGTTCGGTCTCGGCGGGCGTGACCAGAGTGATCAGGACGTCCTGGGCGTCGATGACCAGGTGGCACACCAGGTCGCGAACGAGCCAGCCGGCACAGCCCGACGGCCGCGCGAAGTCCTCGTCCGGGAGCTCGGCGACCGCCGTGCGCAACGCCGTCCAGGAACGCGAGAAGAGATCCACCGCGGCACGCTAATGCGAGACCGGAACGCCGGACAAGGGCTAGAGACGGGTCGCCGCTCGCACGAGCCCGGCGACGGCCCGGGATCGGCTGTGCGGCGGCCACGCGATCACCGTCGTCACCGTCGGCGCGTCGAGCACCGGCACGGCGACGAGGTCGCCGCGCAGATGGGTTCGGCACGACTCGGGCAGGACCGCGGAGGCCCGGCCGAGCGCGATCAGCTGGAACAGCTGCGCACTGTCGCGAACCCGCGGACCGGGGCCGTCCGGGTACGTCCCGTCGGGGGCGGGCCATCGTGGCATCGGCAGGCCGGGCAGCGCGGTGACGTCGGCCATCTGCAGATGGGCCCGGGTGGTAAGGGGGTGTCCGGCCGGCAGGAGCGCGACCTGCCCCTCCGTGCACAGCTCCTCGGTGTCGAAGCCGGTCGTCGAGTCGAACGGCCGGTGCAGCAGCGCCACGTCGGCCCGTCCGTCGCGCAGCAGCGGCTCCTGCTCGGCGGGTCCGCACAGGAGCACGTCGACGGTGACCGCGCCGGGTTCGGCGGCGTACGCGTCGAGCAGTTTGCGCAGCAGGTCGCCGGACGCTCCGGCCTTCGTGACGAGAACCAGGCCGGGCCGGCCGGTCGCGGCGCGGCGGGTACGGCGGTCGGCGGCGTCCACGGCGTCGAGGGCCGCCCGGCCCTCGCGCAGCAGCACCGACCCGGCCTCGGTCAGCGTGACGGTGCGGCTGGTGCGTTCGAGCAGCGCCACCCCGAGGCGCCGTTCGAGCTGCTGGATCGCCCGCGACAACGGCGGCTGCGCGATCCCGAGGCGCTGCGCGGCCCGGCCGAAGTGCAGCTCCTCGGCGACGGCGACGAAGTATCGCAGCTCCCGCGTCTCCATGCCGCCACGGTACCGGCAATCGATACCGGGGAGGTATCGCCGCCCACCCAGACGATGTTGGCGGCCGGGCCGGGGCGCGGACAGGATCGAAGGCATGAGCGAAAAGACGATCGCGCTGGTCACCGGCGCGAACAAGGGGATCGGTCAGGAGATCGCGGCAGGCCTGGGGGCCCTCGGCTGGAGCGTCGGGATCGGCGCCCGGGACGAGAAACGCGGGGAGACCGCCGTGGAGAAGCTGCGCGCGGCCGGCGTCGACGCGTTCGGCGTGCCGCTCGACGTGACCGACGACACCAGCGTGGCCGCGGCCGTCGCGCTGATCGAGGAGCGGGCCGGCCGCCTCGACGTGCTCGTCAACAACGCCGGAGTGACCGGCGGCCTGCCGCAGGAGCCCACCCTGGTCGACCCCGCGACCGTACGGACGGCCGTGGAGACCAACGTGATCGGCGTCATCCGCGTCACCAACGCGATGCTGCCGCTGCTGCGCCGCTCGGCGTCGCCGCGGATCGTGAACATGTCCAGCACCGTCGGCTCCCTCACCCGGCAGAGCACTCCCGGCGCCGAGACGGGCCCGATCTCCGCCGCGTACGCGCCGTCGAAGACGTTCCTCAACGCCGTCACCGTGCAGTACGCCAAGGAGCTGAGCGACACGAACATCCTGATCAACGCCGGCTGCCCCGGCTACTGCGCGACCGACCTCAACGGCTTCCGCGGCGTCCGTACGCCCGAACAGGGCGCGGCCATCGCGATCCGGCTCGCGACCCTGCCCGACGACGGCCCGACCGGCGGGTTCTTCGACGACGCCGGGGTGGTGCCCTGGTAACGGGCGGACGCGGTGGGTCCTCGGCTCAGGCCAGGGGGCGAATCGTGCCGACGATCCGCCGCAGCGTCGCGTCGCTCACGTTCCCCGGGCCGGTGCTGTTGGAGAAGACGTAGAAGCTGACGGGCGCGCCCTGCCGTGAGGCGAATTCCGCCATGTACAGCGTGCCCCCGTTCGGTTCGCACGCGGTGCCCTTGCCGCCCTTCGTCGTCACGGCGACGCCCTGGAGCACGGCCTTGAGGCCGCCGATCGTGGGATGTTCCCCGGTCTTCAGCACCGTGCGGGGAAGCACCCCGCCGAGCTGGTAACCGAAGTTCGCCCACTGGAGCGCGTTGTGAGTGGCGGCCGTGTCGAGGGACTCCAGCTGACCGGAGGAGGCCGAGGTGATGCCCGCGCCACCGAACAGTCCCGACTGGACGATCGCGCAGGTGTTGCCGTCGGTGCCGTCCCGGCTGATGTCGGCGACGCCGTTGGAACCGACGGCGACGTTCCCGCTGGCGTCGGCGAGGCCCACACCCGTGCCGGGGGCCTCCACCTTCCAACCCGGCGGGACGTCGTACACCACGCCGAAGTCGGGGGAGACCACGACCTGCCAGCCCGCGACCACCGGGGGCGACTTCGGGCTGACACCGGGCGGCGCCGGGGCCGTGGTGCCCGTGGTGCCCGCGGTGGGCTTGCCGGCCACCGGGCGCGACGGCGCCTTGGTCTTCGTACCGCCGTGCACGAGGTAGCCGGCGGTCGCCGCGGCCACCACGAGTACGACGGCACCGGCGATCTCCGCCGCCAGACGCCCTCGGCCGCTCTTCCTCGTGGTTCCGCTCGGCACGTGGTCGTCGACGGTCGAGTCCGCCGATGAGGGATTCGCCGACGGCCAGGCGGTCGTGGGCCGGGGGGCGGGGCCCATCCCCTCGCGGAGGACCGCGAGGGCGGCGGCCGCGCTCTGTGGCCGTCCGGCCGGGCCCTCGGCGAGGAGACCCAGCACCAGACGGTCGAGGTACGGCGGCACATCGGCGCGGCGGGACGCCGGCGGCACCGGGTGCGACTCCGCCGGCGGTGCACCGGTCAGCAGTTCATAGAGGACGCGTCCGAGGGAGTGCAGATCCGCCTGGGGATCGGCCGGATCCGTCCGCGTTGAACCGACGCCCAGGTTGCAGAGCTTCACGTCCCCGCTGCGGAGCAGGAACAGGTCGGCGGGGGTGAGGCCACCGTGAACGACGCCCTGGGCATGCGCGGCCGTCATGGCGTCGAGGACCCGCGTGGCCACGTCGGTGACCTGGCCGACGGGCAGCCCGCCGCCCTGTGCGGCCAGGGCCGTTCTCAGGTCCTGCCCTTCCAGGTACTCGGTCACCAGGAACACGGGGGACTCGGAGGTCCCGATGTCCAGCACCGCCTCGACCGCGGGGTGCCGTACGGCCGCCGCTTTCTCGGCCCCCTGCCGGAACGCCGTGACGCCCGCCTGGTCGGCGGCGGTCGGCGCGGCGAAGGTCTTCACGGTGACGACCCGGTTCAGGCGGAGGTCGAACCCATGCCATACCTCACCGGCTCCGGCGCCGAGCGTGCCGATCGCCGCGTCGAGACGGTATCGCCCGGCCAGTACCTGTCCGAGGGTGCTGTGCACGATCGTCCCTCATCGCTTCCAGTCGACGCCCTGGCCGTCGCCAAGGTCGTAGGGCTTCTCCCACCACTGCACGGTGGTGATGTCCTGGGACCGGGGTTCCAGGATGACCGTGCACGTGTCGTAACGGGCCCCGTGACGGAACCCGCCGTCATCGATGGCGACCGGGCGACACTGGCCGGGGTACGCCTTCGGATCGTCGAGCGTGATGGTGCTGGTGACCGAATGGCCCGCGGCGTCGATCCCGACCATCTTGTCGGCGGGGGAGAAATCGAGGTACGGGTCGTCGGGGCCGAGATTGGTCAGCGAGAAATGGACGTAGTACGGGGTGTCCTGCTTGTCCGAACCCGGCAGCGCCAGGCCGGCCAGGTCGGCCTGGGATCCCTTGACGATCGACGTCACGGTCACCCCCACCGCGTCCGTACGCGCCCCATGGGTGACGGGCACGATGGCCATCCGGCCGATCGGGTACTGGTCACCGGGCCGGGCCTGGCCGGGCACCGTCTCACCGACCGGTTGGAGCATCGGCACCCCGGTGGAGGACGCACGCGGCGTGCTCTTCGCCTTCGCGCCGTCGCCGCCGGAACCGTTCAGCAGCGCGAAGGCCCCGGCGCCGGCCAGTGCCACCGCGAGCACGCCGCCGACGGCGGCGGCGACGAGGCCCTTCCGGCTCTTCGGCGCCTCGACGACGGCGGACGCGGTGACCGTCGTCGCCTCCTGGGAGCGTTCCACGGGACGCAGGTACGGCGGTGGGCCGGGGGGAGGAGTGGCGGTGTGCCCGGACCGGCGCAGGAAGTCCCGTACGGCGGCCGCGCTGACGGGCCTTCGGTCGGGCGCCTTGGCCAGCAGGTCCAGCACCAGCCGTTCGAGGTGAGCGGGGAGGTCCGGACGGTGTGAACGCGGCGGCAGCGGCGTCTCGTTGAGGTGCTTGTACATGATCGCGGCGAGTCCCGAGTCGTCCGCGTCGAACGCGGGCGCCCCCGTGAACAGCTCGTACAGCACCCCGCCGAGCGCGTAGAGGTCGACGCGGTGGTCGACCGGCTGACCGCGGAACTCCTCCGGCGCCATGTAACGAGGCGTGCCGAGCACCCCGCCGGTGGCGGTCAGCGTCGTACGGTCGACCAGCCGGGCGATGCCGAAGTCACAGACCTTCACCCGGCCGTCCTGCTGCAGGAAGAGATTGGCCGGCTTGATGTCCCGGTGAACGACCCCGCGTGCGTGCGCCGCCGCGAGCGCGTCGGTGATCTGCTCCGCCAGCCCGACCACCTGGTCGATCGGCAGCCCACGGGGATTCGCCGCGAGGAGCTTGGCCAGATCGGTGCCCTGGAGGAGTTCCATCACCAGGAACGTCACGGAACCGTGGGTGTCGATGTCGAAGACCGCACAGATGCCCGGGTGCTGCAGGCCGGCGGCGGACTCGGCCTCCCGGCGGAACCGCGCGACCCCGGTCGGGTCCTGCGCCAGCTGCGCCGGGAGGATCTTGATCGCGATCGGCCGGTTCAGGCCGAGGTCGACCCCGCGCCAGACCTCGCCCATGCCGCCCGCGCCGATGGGAGCGTCCAGCCGGTACCGCTGGGACAGCAGCAGCCCCGCCTCCAGGCTCAGCTCACCCGGCAATGCGACTCCCCGAAACGATCATCAAACTTCTGCCCGATATTCCACCACAAAGGATGTTGAAAGGCAGGAATTTGGATGACCTGCTCGTCACCGGCCGCGACGTCAGTCCGGCAGGGCGGTGATGAGGCGCAGGGAGCCGAGGAAGGACGGCTGCCGGAGCAGGTGGCCGTGACGGCGGTTCCACTCGCCGTCGGCGAGGTCGGTCCGCAACCGTTCGACGGCGCGGTCGATCGCCGGCTGGTCGACGAACCCCCAGGCGGACTGCGACTTCCGGACGAGCGGGTCGAGGAAACGCTCCGGCCGGGCGTAGTAGGCCTCGGTGAACCCGTCGACGCAGTCGATCGGGATGGGGATCGGCGTGACGGTGGCGGTGCCGCCGAGCACCTGCCGTACGTGCTCGATGTCCGGGTAGCGGCGCCGTTCGGCGGCGATCAGCTCGGGCGCGTACTCCGCCAGCCACAGGAGGTCCAGGGCGTCGCCGTCGAAGGTCAGGATGACGACCGGTCCGCGGCTGACGCGGCGCAGCTCGCGCAGGCCGGCGTCGGTGTCGGACCACTGGTGGATGGTCACCGTGGCCATGGCGGCGTCGAAGGCGTCGTCGGGAAAGGGCAGATCCTCCGCGACGGCGTCGACCGCGGGGGCCAGGTGGGCGGGCCGCTGCGCACGCATCGACGCGGAGGGCTCGACCGGCGTGACCTGACGGTCCGTCGGCTCGTACGACCCGGCGCCGGCACCCACGTTGATCACGGTTCGCGCGTCGCCGAGCGCGGCGTGGACGTAGACGGCGATACGCGGATCGGTGCGCCGCCGCACGGCGTAGCCGGTGCCGTGGGTCTCGTAGTCGAAGTCGCCGGCGATCGGTCGGCTCACGGAGGTCTCCTGCCCGTCGATGCGTTCCTAGTCAGTTCCGAATCGGAACTGACTATACTGGCGGCGATCTCACCACGGAAGGCGGGGCGGATGCGCTACCCCGAGGTCGCCGACGGCGACTGCGCGATCGCGCAGGCTCTCGGCGTGGTCGGCGACTGGTGGACGCTGCTGGTGCTCCGCGATCTGGCCGGCGGCATCACGAGGTTCTCCGACCTGGCCGACGAGCTCGGCATCAGCCGGAAGGTCCTCACCGAGCGGCTCAACGCCCTGGTCGAGCACGAGGTGGTCGAACGCCGTCCGTACAGCGACCGTCCGCCCCGCTCGGAGTACCACCTCACGGAGAAGGGGCGTGGTCTGCTGCCCGTCCTCGTCGCGCTGCAGGACTGGGGCGACCGGTTCCTGCTCGGTGACGGATCCCTGACCGCCACCACGAAGCCCGGATCGGCCGAAGCGGCGCGCGTGCACGCTCTCGTCGGCCGTCGCCTCCCGCCGCACCGCCTGGCCGACCGCCGGAACGGCCGCACCGACCCGGTCGCCGACACCGAGTGGACGGTGCTGTACTGCTTCCCCGGCGCCTGGGCGCCGCGGACTCCCGGCCACCCGCCGGGCTGGGAGAGCATCCCCGGCACCTCCGGCTGCACGCTCGAGTCGAGCACCTTCCGCGACCGGCTACCCGACTTCGCCGAGCGCGGCGCGACCGTCCAGGGGGTGAGCACGCAACGTCCCGACCAGCTCGACGAGTTCGCCGCCCATCACCGCATCCCGTTCTCGCTGCTGTCCGACCAGGACCTGGAGCTGACCATGGCGCTGCGCCTGCCGACCTTCCGCACCGCCGGCGTCGACCGGCTCAAACGACTCAGCCTGGTCATCGACCGCGCCCGCACGATCCGTGCGGTCCTGTACCCGATCTCCGACCCGGCGGGATCCGTCGCCGACGCCTTGGCGCACCTCGACGCCCTGAGCGGCACGTGACACGTCGACTACTTGCCTAACCGGAAAGGAGTGAGTTTTCCTTATGGGAAAGTAGTCGAAGGAGGCGGTCATGGACGAACACGACGAGCAGCGGCAGGCGGCGGACGCCTTGGCGATGGTCCGCACCCACCAGGAGCGGACCCGGCGGGCGGCCCGTCTCCCGTGGTGGGTCTATGCGGCGATCTTCGTGCTGACCGCGGGGGGCACGGCGGCCAACGACTTCGTCGGTCTCGGCGGCGCCAAGCTGATCGCCGTCCTGGTCCTGGTCGCGCTGGCCGCCGTGCTCGTGACCGTCTTCGCGAGCCGGTCGTCGCTGCTGGGCAGGATGCGCGGAGTGGAGCGCCGGCAGTCGTTCGACCCGCAGGTCTTCGGGGTGGTTCTCGTCGTGGCGGTGGTCGGCACCTGGCTGGCCTCCCGTTACGGCGCCGGTCTCGCCGGTGACCTCGCCGGCACGGTCGGCCTGCGGGACTACCCCAACACCGTGGACGGGGTGCTGTACGGCGCCGGGTTCACCCTGCTGTTCGGGCTGAGCCAGGTGCTGACCACGGTCTCGCGGCGGCGAACGAACCGATGACGTCTCCGTCGGGTGGGACACCGGGACTGGACCGCCTGTTGTCGGACCCGACGCGGCTGGCGATCATGTCGGTCCTGTGCGCGGCCGAATGGTGTGACTTCGCCTTCCTGCGGGACGAGGTGTCCCTGTCGGACTCCGCCCTGTCCAAGCAACTGGCCACGCTGAGGAAGGACGGATACGCGGAGCAGCGACGGACGTATCTCGGCCGGGTGCCCAAGACCACGGTGCGGGCGACCGGCCAGGGACGAGACCGGTTCGTCGAACACGTCGAGGCGCTGCGGCTGATCGTCGAGCGAGCCGGCGATCACCGGCGGGAGGACCTGCCGTAGAGAGTTCGGGCACAGGCGCCCGTTCACGCGTCGCGCAGCCGCAGGAGGAGCCCGCCGCACAGGAGGGCCGCGGCGGTCCAGGCGGCGAGGACGCCGAGACCGGCCCACGGGGTCAGAGGCAGGCTCCGCAGCTCGGTGGTGCTCTGGATGGCCAGCCCGGCGTTCATCGGCGAGATCTGCCACAGGCGCCGCTGCCAGTGCGGGTCGGAGACCACGTGGCCGATGATCGGGAACAGGTAGAGCAGGCCGAGCACGGTGCCGACGGCGGCCGCCGAGTCCCGTACGGCGGTGGCGACGCCGAGGCTGAGCAGGGCGATCAGCATGAGGTAGAGGACCGAGCCGGCCGCCGCGCGGAGCGTCGCCCCATCGGCCAGGGACGGCAGCGGGTGGCCGTGCGCCGAGGTGAAGCCGCTGCCGGGCAGGATCAGTCGCGCGGCCAGTACGGACCCGAGGACCGCGACGGTTCCCGCGGCCATCGTCAGGCCGGCGAGCACGGCCGCCTTCGCGGTGAGGACGGTGGTACGGTCCGGCATCGCGGTGAGCGTGGTGTGGATCATGCCGGTGCCGTACTCGCCGCCGATCCCCAGGACGGCCAGCAGGGCGACGGCCGCCTGCCCCAGCTGGACTCCGGTGAGGCTGAGTTTGGTGGTGTCCGTGCCGCAGCCCGTCGCGGGGCAGGTCACGGCGGCGGCCGCCAGGGCGCTCAGCGCCACCGTCAGCCCGGCGACGGCGAGGAGCAGCCAGCCGGTGCCCGGCACGGTGCGCAGTTTCGTCCACTCCGCATGCAGGTGCCGCCTCATGCGTCCCTCCGGCGCAACCGGACGACGGCCAGGCCGAGGGCGAGCGCGGCATAGCCGCAGAACACGGCGAGGCCGGCCCACGGCGGCAGCGGATAGTAGCCGTCCTGCGGCACGTAGTGGCCCGTCACCTGGGGGTACGCCGGGATGCTCTGCTGGATCGCGAACGCGGCGGCCGGCGTGAGCCGCAGCAGCCACTGCGCCGCGCCTTCGGGCAGGACCGAGGCGGTCGCCAGGACGTGGGGCAGGACGAGCACGACGACGGCGGCGGTCACCGCCGCGACGCCGCGCCGGAACAGCGCGCCGAGGGCCAGGGCGAAGACGGCGGCGACGGCGAGCAGCGCCGCGGTGCCGGCCATCAGCCGGAGCTCGGTGAGCCAGGAGACCGGCAGGACGTAGTTGCCGTTGGCGCGGAGGATGTGCGTGCACACCGGTACGGCGACCACGGCGGCGATCAGGCCGGTGACGAAGGTGACCAGGCCGATCACGACGGCCTTCGCGCCCAGCACGCGGCCACGCCGTGGTTCGGCGAGCAGGGTGGTGCGGATCAGGCCCCGCCGGTACTCGGCCGTGACGAACAGCACCGCCACGATCACCAGCAGGATCATCCCGGCGAACGCCCCGGTGAGGGTGTTCTCGATCCGTATGCCCTCCCCCGAGCCGCGCGGCGCGATGTCACCGCTCCCGCTGACGGTGAACGTGCCGCCGGACCTCTCGACCCCGGCCGGACGGTGGTACTTCTCCCAGTCGGTCTGCGTGCCGGTGGCTCCCACCTCCCCGTGGCTCCATGCGCCGCCGGACGTGTCGCCCCGCACCTCCACATGGTCGAACACGCCGGTGGCCTGGGTGAAACGACTCTGTTCGATGCTGCCGCCGAGAGCGCCCTGCTTCACCGTGAGGTCACCGGGGGAGGTGACGAGGAGCCCGACCTGCGCCGTGGCCGGCAGCCCGGCCAGGTGCGCCGTGCCCACCTCGGTCCAGTGCGTGCCGTCGGGCGATTCGTGGCCGGTGAGCGTGTCGCCGGAGCGGGTCAGCCGCAGCCAGCGAGGGGACGCCGCGGAGGCGCCGCCCGGGCGGCCCGCCGTGTCCCCGGTGAAGTCGTGCTGCATCCGCACCCCGTGCCTGCCGGTGAGCACCAGCGCCGCGTAGGCCGAGCCCGGCCGGGTGCCGTCCTTGATGATGACTCCGGCCTTCGCCCACGGCACGACGCCGGGGACGATCTCGTCGTGGTTCGGTGGGGGATAGGTGATGATGCCGGTCAGCGAGGTCAGCCGTACGGTGATGGCGCCGTCTCCGGTGAGCGACCGGTGGACGAAGAAGAAGTGGTCGTTCACGGCCTCGCCGCCCGGCCCCACCGGAACGGCGGGGCAGGCGGTCTCGACCGGACCGCTGCCGCACGAGGAATGGCTGCCCTGCGCGGAGAACAGCCCGAGCAGTACGGTCACCAGGGCCACGGCCACCATGGCGATCACCCAGCCGCGGACCGTACGGAACTTGGTCCACTCCGCGTGCACCAGCCGGCCGAAGCCGGTCCGCACGCCCGGCCGGCTCGGTGCGAGGGTGCCGGTCATCGGGCCTCCCCCCGTACGGCGGCGGCGCGGAACTGGACCGCGTCGCGGGTGAGCTCCAGGTAGGCCTCCTCCAGCGTCGCGCGATGCGGCGCCACCTCGGAGAACGGCACCGCTCGCGCGTTGAGGAGGGCCACGACCCGCTCCGCCGCCAGCCCGGACACGGTCAGCGTGTCCCAGCCGGAGGGGGTGACGGTGGCGCCCTCGCGTGTCAGCACGGTCGCCGCATCCGGGCTCGCCGTGGTGCGCAGCGTCACCCGGCCCCGGGCGGTGGAGGCCAGCAGCTCCGCCACGCCGGCGTCGGCGATGACCCTGCCGCGGCCGACGACCACCAGGTGGTCGGCGGTGTCCTGCAGCTCGCTCATCAGGTGGCTGGACACCAGGACGGCGCGCCCCTCGGCGGCCAGCGACCGCAGGAAACCGCGGATCCACACGATGCCCTCGGGGTCCAGGCCGTTGAACGGCTCATCGAGCATGAGCACCGGCGGGTCGCCGAGCAGCGCCGCGGCGATGCCGAGCCGCTGCCGCATGCCCAGGGAGTAGCCGCCCGCCTTCCGGCGGATCACGGGCCGCAGCCCGACCTGCTCGACCACCTCGTCGACCCGTTCGGCGGTCAGCCCCTGGGAATGGGCCAGCCACAGGAGATGGTTGCGGGCGCTGCGGCTCGGCTGCAGCGCCCCGGCGTCCAGGAGCGCCCCGACCCGGCTCAGCGGACGGCGCAGGCTCGCGTACGGCCGCCCGCCGATCAGCGCCTGACCCTCGTCGGCCGCGTCCAGGCCGAGGACCACCCGCATGGTGGTCGACTTTCCCGCTCCGTTCGGCCCGACGAAGCCGGTGACCCGCCCCGTCGTCACGGCGAAGGACATCCCGTCCAGCGCGACGGCCGTGCCGAAGCGTTTTCGTAGCCCGATGACCTCGATGGCCGCTGCGGTGCTCATGTCGTGACGTGTCCTTCTTCGCTCGGCTCTGCGGGGCGGTCCCGAACGATGCACCGGCCGCCATAACATCGGCCGAACGCAGGCCGTCATCCCGTTGTTAGGTCACTCCGGGCATCCTGGACTGCGCGCCTGTTCATCCGTGGGGGAGGGCCGATGAGAATGCGGTTGGGACTGTCGCGCCGTACCGTGCGGTCGCGCTTCACCGCCTTGTACGGTGCCGTGTTCCTGCTGTCGGGGGTCGGGCTGCTGGCCATCGTCGCCGTCATGGTCTCCGGAGGAACGCGGACGAGTGAGGCCGCGCCCGCCGGACCGCCGGCGAGCGGGTGGACCGCCGAATCCCAGACGCGCATCCACCAGCTGCAGGACCAGCTGGCCCAGGTGCACGCGGCCCAGTCGCGTCAGCTCCTGACGGCGTCGTTGATCGCGCTGGGCGTCATGGCGGTGGCGTCGGTCGTGCTGGGCCGTCTCGTCGCGGGCCGGGTGCTGCGCCCGCTCCGTACGGTGACGGCGGCGACCCGGCGGATCACCGCGGAGAACCTCCACGAACGGCTGGCCGCGCCCGGCCCGGCCGACGAGGTGAAGGACCTCGCCGACACCATCGACGAACTGCTGGAACGGCTGGAGGGCGCCTTCGCCGCCCAGCGCCGGTTCGTCGCCGACGCCTCCCACGAACTCCGCACGCCGCTGGCCACCATGCGGGCGTCGCTGGACGTGGCGGTGGCCAAGCCGGAGCCGGTTCCGGCACAGACGACCGCGCTGGCCGGCCGGCTGCGCACCGAGCTCGACCAGGTCGACCGGCTGCTGGAGGGGTTCCTCGTCCTGGCCCGCACCCAGCACGGAGATCTGCCCGACCACACGACGCTCTCGCTGGGCCCCGTCGTGTCCGAGGCGCTGGCGGCCCGCGCCGCCGACATCGCCGCCAAGGGCCTGACCGTGCACGAGACCGCGGGCCGGGACGACGTACCGCTGCGCGGCAGCCGTACGCTCCTGCGCCGGATGGTCGACAACGTCATCGACAACGCGATCGCGCACAACCACGACGGAGGCTGGATCCGCGTCGCCACCGAGGCCGACGGCGCGACGGCACACCTGGTCGTCGACACCGGCGGACCGGTTCTGGACGCGCGGCAGGTCGCGGAGCTGGCCCAGCCGTTCCGGCGGCTCGGCGCCGACCGTACCGGCAGCGGGTCCGGCCTCGGGCTCTCGATCGTGGCGTCCATCGCCGCCGCGCACGGCGGCGAGCTGGACCTGCGCGCTCGTCCCGAGGGCGGCCTGCGGGTCCGCATCTCGCTGCCCGTCCACATGGCGGCCGGAGTCCCGTCGTGAGGGTGCTGGTGGTGGAGGACGCCCGGTCCCTCGCCGACGTCCTGGTCGAGGGGCTGCGCGACCAGGGCATGGCCGTGGACGCCGCCCACGACGGCCTGGAGGCCGCGGCCAAGCTCGACCTCAACGCCTACGACGTGGTCGTCCTCGACCGTGACCTGCCGGGCATCCACGGCGACACCCTCTGCAAGATGATCGCCGAACGCCACGACCGGGTCATGGTGCTGATGCTGACGGCGGCCGGCTCGCCCGGTGACCGGGTCAGCGGGCTGAGCCTGGGAGCCGACGACTATCTCGCCAAGCCGTTCCACTTTCCCGAGCTCGTGCTGCGCATCCGCTCGCTGGCCCGCCGTCAGCCCGCCGCCCGAGCCCGGGTCCTGCGCGCGGCCGGCATCGAGCTGGACCCGCTGCGGCGCACCGTCGCACGGGACGGACGCCCGCTCGACCTGTCGGTCAAGGAGTTCGGGGTGCTGGAGGCGCTCCTGCGCGCCGGTCCCGCGTTCCTCAGTGCCGAGGACCTGCTCGAACAGGTGTGGGACGAGCACGCCGACCCCTTCACCAACACGGTCGCCGTGACCATCGGCCGGCTTCGCCGCAAGCTCGGCGACCCACCCGTCATCGTCACCAAGCCGGGCGTCGGCTACCGCGTCATCGACGAGCCTTCACCCGGCGACTGATCATCTCTACTCTTCTCGACCATGACCGCAGAGCCTGAGACGTCCGCAGAGCAGGACCGGCGGCCACGACGCCGCAACGTGCTGGCGATCACCGCCGCGACCTTCGCGGTGCTCGCCGGGCTCATGACCTTCAACTCGCTCTCGTATCGGCCGGCGGCCGACATCGGGACCGACTACGCCGCCGGGCGCATGGGCGCGCCGGCGCTCTTCGCGATCATCGCCCTGGCCTGTGGCGTGCCCGCTCTGCTGCGGACCAGGAGACCGGCCGACCGGAACGGCCGTTCGTGGGACGGCCGGGAGCCCGCGACGGTCGCCGTCGTCGTGGCATGTCTCGTCACCGTCGTCGCGGCGGTCCGGATCGCCCTGCTCGTCACCTCGCGGTAGCGGGCCCCGCCGCCCACGCCGGGGAGATCCGGGCGCGGGCGGCGAGGCGCCGGTCAGCGGAAGGGCAGTTCGGCCGACGGGCTCGGCTTGGTGTCGGTCCAGCCCGCCGAGCGGTAGGCCACGTAGTCGATGATGAATCCGGGCTTCATCTCCGCGTACGGGCCACCGGGCTTGGTCAGCTCCTCCTGTTCGGACAGCATCGCCCCGGTGCGCTGGTCGAAGACGATCACCTTGCGGGAACGGTAGGTCCCCCGGGCGGCCTGCGGCCCGCCGTATTCCCCGGTCCAGGTCGAGGCGGTGTCGTCGGCGGCCAGGGCGACGCCCGGGCGGCCCAGCGGGTCGGTGTCGCGGCCGATCGCGTGGATGCCCGGCTGGGTGGTCGCCGCCCGCATCAGGCCCGCCCGCACCTTCGGCTGGACCGGGTTCTGTGCCAGGGCTCCCGCCAAGTGGAGCTTGACGGCGGGCGGGACCTGCCTCGTCCGGCCGGCGGGCGCGCCCATCGGGTGCTCTTTCTTGTAGATGGTCTTATCGCTCAGGAACATCTCGGCGAGCTTGGCAGAGTCACTCGGCAGTTTCTGCAGCTCCTCGACCGACATCCCCAGGGCGCCCACGAGGCTTCCACCCCCGTGCGGATCCGTCCCCTTGTTCACGCCGTCCATCTGCCACTTCTGCGCCTTGGTGGTGTAGGTGTCGTAGTGGTCGCCGGCCCAGACGCGGAAGGTCGACGGCGACCCGGCCTTGCGCCACAGTGCCGCGTCCCGCGCGGTCACCGGGCGGGCCGGGAGGTCGCGACCGTAGTGCCCCTCGCCCATGCCGGACTTGGCGCCCCACCAGCCGAACATCTCGTCGAGCGCACCGGTGATCGCATAGGTCCCGGTCTTCGCACGAACGATGAAGGACTGGCCCTGGACCACGTCGGTGTGCCAGTAGACGCCGGTCGGCTGCTGTTCCGCCTTCTCCGCCGCCGCGAGGACGAGCGCCTTGTCGTCCAGGTGTACCGGGCCGGTCGGCTGCGGCGGGGCGGGCGCGTTCCCGCCGACGAGCGTGAGTGCCACGGCCGTCGCCGCGCCCGCCGCGACGACACCGCCCAGTCCCCACAGCAGCCGGGGCCGCGAGCGGCGCGGCGGGCCGGCCAGCAGCGACTTCGCCCGAGCGATCTCCCGGGCGGTGGGCGGGGCCGGCTCGGGGTAGGAGTCCCGGACCATCCGCACCTCATCCATGTTGTTCCTCCAGAGTGAGCATCGGATTGGTGCCGCCCAGCGCCCTGCGCAGTGTGGTTCGGGCACGGCTCAGCCGGGAGCCGACCGTGCCATAGGAGATCCCCAGCGCCGCCGCGACCTCGTCGTGGCTGAGGTCGGCCAGGGCCACGAGCAACAGCACGTCGCGTTGCCCGCGCGGCAGCGCCGCGATCGCCCCGGCGAGCTCGCCTCGCAGGCCCTGCGCGCTGACCCGCGCGTCGACCCGTTCGGTGTGCTCCTCGGCGCCCCGGCCCGGGCCGAGGCGGGCGCGCGCCCGCAGCGCGCGTGTCTCGGCCCGCTGGTGCCTGCCGACCACTTTGGTGGCGATGCCGTACAGCCAGGTGCGCACACCCGCGCGCTCCGGGTCGTAGCGGCGACGTTGCCGGAACGCCTCCAGGAACGTCTGTGCCGCGACGTCACCGGCGGCGTCCGGGCCGAGCCGCTTGGCCGCGTACCGGTGGATCTCGACGAAGTAGGCGTCGAACACCTCGTCGAAACGCTCGGCCGGATGGGGCGGAGGATCCCCTGTCATGTGATGCCTTTCCATAGCGCGGATGGCGGTCACCTGGGTATCAACCGCAACCGGCTTCCGCTTTCCGCGCCCGTGGCTTCACCTCACCGTGGACGTCTGCCCGTCGTGTCGCGTTCCCGGCGGACCGTGGGCTTTCTTCCCTTGATCGTGGTGCGTCGCAAGGCCTTGATCACCTGCTCGGCCGCGGACTCCGGGACCTCGACCAGCGAGAACCGGTCGGCGATCTCGATCGCCCCGATGTCGCGCCCGGACAGCTTCGACTCGCCGGCGATCGCGCCGACCAGATCCTGCGGCCGGACCGCCGCACTGCGCCCGAGACCGATGAACAAGCGGGTCATGCCCTGGGCGGGGGTGCCCCCGCGCCGGTCCCGCCGCGCGCCGGCGCCCCGGCGGTCGCGTCCCTCCCGGTCGGCGGCCTTCGGGGCGATCTGCGGGATCTCCTCCTCGTCGGCCGCGGCCCCGCTGGACTCGTACGCCATCTTCACCGCGGCGAGCGCCACCTCCATGACGTCGAACTCCTCGGTGAGCGGCTCGACCACGGCCAGGAAGCGCGACAGGTCGTCCTCCATGAGGCTCTCCTGCAGCGCGGCGCGGGTCAGCTCCAGGCGCCGCGCGCGCAGGTCGGCGACCGTCGGCACCTTCTCCACCGTGATGCGCTGCTTCGTCACCCGCTCGATCGTCTTGAGCATCCGGTGCTCGCGCGGCTCCGCCAGGGTGATGGCCACGCCCTCGCGGCCGGCGCGGCCCACCCGGCCGATGCGGTGCACGTACGACTCGGGCGCGGACGGAACGTTGTAGTTGACGACATGCGTGAGCTGCTCGACGTCCAGGCCGCGCGCGGCGACGTCGGTGGCGATGAGCAGCTCCGCCGTCCCGCCGCGCAGCCTCCCCATGACGCGGTCGCGCTGGTCCTGGCTCATGCCGCCGTGCAGCGCCTCGGCGCGGTAGCCGCGTCCGTTGAGGGTCTCGGTCAGCTGGTCGACCTCCTCGCGGGTGCGGCAGAAGACGATCGCGGCCGTGGGCGCCTCCACGTCCAGCAGGCGTCCGAGCGCCGCCGGCTTGTGCGCCCGTGCCACCACGTACGCGTTCTGCCGTACCAGAGGGGCCTCACCGGGCGGCGCCTCCTCGCGGCCGATCTGGATCTGGACCGGGTCGCGCAGGTAGCGGCCGGTGAGCCCCTTGATGCGCGGGGGCAGCGTCGCGGAGAACAGCACCGTCCGGCGGTCGTCGGGGGTCTCGCGCAGGATCTCCTCGATGTCCTCGGCGAAACCCATGTCGAGCATCTCGTCCGCCTCGTCCAGCACGACCGCCTTGATCTCCTGCGGGCGGAGCGTGCCACGGCCGATGTGGTCGAGCGCCCGTCCGGGTGTCGCGACCACGACGTCGACCCCGCGCTCGAGCGCCTTCATCTGCCAGCCGATCGGCTGCCCGCCGTAGATGGGCACGACGCGCACGCCCAGCCCGCGGCCGTAGCGGTGGAACGCCTGGGAGACCTGTACGGCCAGCTCCCGCGTGGGCACCAGGATCAGGGCCGCCGGCCCGGTGCGTCCCTCGTCACTGGACAACCCCTGCAACAGCGGCAGTGCGAACGCCGCCGTCTTTCCCGTGCCCGTGGCCGCCTGCCCGATGAGATCCCTTCCCTCCAGCAACGGCGGAATCGCCTCCCGCTGGATGGGCGTGGGCTCCTCGTAACCCAGACCGGACAGCGCGTTCAGGAGTTCCGGACCCAACCCCAGATCCGCGAAGCTCGACACGCCATCGGACACGTTGTCACTCACCGTCGACTCGTCCTCCCCTAAGGCTTTCCTTCAGGCCTACACCCTTCGGCCGTGGCACTCCGCCGCGCCCCGGCCCGCCCGCGCATCATCTCGTGTGCGGAGGGATGCTTCCGCCACCGCGTTCCCGCAGAGACCGGTCGGCCAGATGGTGCAGGGCCCGGGCGGTCGGTGTGTCCGGCTCGGCGGTCATGAACACGACCTGCTGGTCGTCGTCGGGGACGCTGAGGATGTCACAGCTGATGTGCAGCCGGCCGAGCTCGGGATGCGTCATCGTCTTCGTCCGGTGGCCGGGGACGCGGACCGGGTTGGTGGCCCAGATCTCGTTGAACTCCGCGCTGCCCGCCCTGAGCTCGGCCAGCAGGGCGGCCAGGGCCGCGTCGCGCGGATACCGGTCGGCGGCCGCCCGCAGCCGGGCGACCGCGATCTCGCCGAACTCCTCGTGGCCCGTGGTCAGCACCTCGTCGGAGAACAGGAAGCGCCGGCGGGCCAGGTTGGACTGCGCGCCAAGGTCGCCGAGCAGTGCCTCGGCCAGCGGATTCCAGGCGATCACGTCGTAGGTGGCCGCGGTGACGACGACCGCGGTCGCCGGGAGCCGGTGCAGCAGGCCCGCGACGTACGGGCGGACGTGCCGCGGCGGGCCGGCCGGCGGCTCCGGAGGCACACCGGCCAGCCGGAACAGATGCGTCCGCTCGGGCGGCGAGAGCCGCAGCGCGTCCGCCATGGAGCCCAGGATCCGCGGGGAGGGGCGAGGGCCGCGCGCCTGCTCCAGCCGGACGTAGTAGTCGACCGACATGCGAGCCAGGTCGGCGACCTCCTCGCGGCGCAGGCCCGGCGTACGGCGCCCGCCGCCCGCGGGCAGGCCGAGGTCTTCGGGGCGCAGCCCCTCCCGCCGGTCGCGCAGGAAGCGGGCCAGTTCGGCTCTCGCCATCGGGCTCCTCCTCGGTTCCCTTCTCCCTGGTATCGATTGTCCCTGGATCGGCCGCGCCGCCGGCGCGCACCCTCGAAGGCATGGACAACTCCATCGCACTGGTCACCGGCGCCAACAAGGGCATCGGCAAGGAGATCGCCCGCCTGCTCGCGGGCGCGGGCCTCACCGTCTACGTCGGTTCGCGCGACGCCGCGCGCGGAGAACGCGCCGTCGAGGAGATCGGCGGCGACGCCCGGCCGCTCGTCCTCGACGTGACCGACGCCGCGAGCGTCGCCGCGGCCGTACGGCAGGTCGCCGCGCTGGACATCCTGGTCAACAACGCCGGCATCTCCGGCGAGGGCGCCACGCCGGAGCACGAGGACGCCGACGCCTTCCGCCGCGTCTACGAGACCAACGTCTTCGGGATCGTCACGGTGACCAACGCCTTCCTGCCGGCGCTGCGGCGCTCGAAGCACCCTCGGATCGTGAACGTCTCCAGCGGCACCGGCTCGCTGACCTGGTCGACCGGGCCGCAGTTCCCGCACCGGGGCACGTACGCCGCCTACCGGTCGTCGAAGACGGCGCTCAACGCGCTGACCGTGCTCTACGCCCACTCCCTGGCCGACGACGGGATCAAGGTCAACGCGCTCGCGCCCGGCCTCCGCCGGACGGACCTGAACGCCACCGCCGCCGCCAGCGACGGTGACCCGGCCGAGGCCGCGGAGGGCGCCGTACGGCTGGCGCTGCTGCCGGACGACGGGCCCTCCGGGGAGTTCTTCTCCTGGGACGGGACCCCGGTCCCCTGGTAAGGACGACGCGCCGGCCGGAACCCGGTGATCTTCGGCGGCGTCTCATCCCCACACGGCCATTTCCACACGCCGGGCGTCGCTCCCGGAGGGCGGGAGCGCACCGCTGTGGGGGAGGAGCACGGTGCCCAGCTTCCTACAGACCCTGCCACTTCACACGATCACCGAGGTCTACGGTGAGGCCGGTCTGCGCGACCGGTTTTCCCGCGAGGTCGAGCGGTTCGAAGAGCGCGACTGGCGCCGCCTCAACCGGGCGCTGGCGCTGGCGAGCGACCTGCACCGCCAGGACCGCAGGGCCCGCGAACCCGT
The DNA here is from genome assembly GCF_030269445.1 of Actinoallomurus iriomotensis. Lineage (GTDB taxonomy): Bacteria > Actinomycetota > Actinomycetes > Streptosporangiales > Streptosporangiaceae > Actinoallomurus > Actinoallomurus iriomotensis. The sequence continues at coordinate 603,748 of NZ_BSTJ01000003.1, read as the reverse complement.
CGTGAACCACCTGCTGCGGGTGACGCTGCGCGTGATGTGCCACTACGAGGTGGACGACGTCGACGTCCTCGTCGCCGCCCTCCTGCACGACTCCGTCGAGGACCATCCCGTCGAGCTGGCGGGCGAGGGCCACGACGATCCGGCGGCGGCGGCCCTGCAGGTCCTGTCCGAGGAGTTCGGCCCGCGCGTCGCCGGGCTCGTCCACGCGGTGACGAACCCGGCGTACGACCGCACCCGCGACGTCCACGCCCAGTACCGCGCCCACGTCATCGCCAATCTCGACCGCCACCCGACGGCTCGGATCATCAAGGTGTCGGACTTCACCGACAACGGGGTCGGGCTCGTCCACACGACCGGGCCGAAGGTGCGCAAGCTGGCCATGAAGTACCGCCCGCTCGTCCCGGCGCTCAAGGAGCTGATCAACCGCGACGACACCCCGCTGACGGACCGGATCAAGCACCACATCACCGGTCAGCTCGACCGCGCCGACCAGCGGTTCACCGCCATCCTCCATCTCGGCGCCGTGCCCGAGGGCGACCGCGCCGAGGCCGGTTAGCGGCCGGTCGGCGGTCCGGCCGCGTCACCACCGGGGGCCGGGGCGCCACGGGACCCCCGGATCGCCGTCGCGGCGACCCGTGGGCCCGAACAGGTCGCCCCGCCCGGCGGTGTGATGTGGCCTGGGCTCGGTCGTCGGTGTCTCGGGGCGCGGCTCGTCAGGCGAGGTCGGCTCGGCCGTCGGGGTCCGATGGGGCTTGGGAGTCCGGTGGGGCTTCGGGGTGTGATGGTGGGTCGGGGTCGGCTTGGGGGTCGGGGTGTGCCGTGCCGTCGGAGTCGTGGTCGGCTCGGCCGTGGGAGTGGGGGTCGCCGGGTCCGGGGCGCCGGCGGAGGCGCGGCTGCTCGGGGACTTCGTGGCCGTGGGCCCGGCGGACCTGCCGGCCGGCGCCGGCGACGTGTCCGGATCCGACGAGGCCTCCCGGGGCGGCGGAGCCGTCTGGTCGCCCGACGGCGACGGCTGGACCGATCGGCTCGGGCGCACACTCTGGTGCACGATCGCGCTGGTCCGGTCGGCGTCGTTGGAACCGGACAACGCGAGGGCCACGCCGGTCGCCGCGGTGACGCAGGCCACCAGGCCCACGACCGGGATGACCCGCCGGCCGATGACCGGCTTTCTCCGCTTGGCGTGCGTGCCTCGACCGGGCGGCGGCTGCTCGTCCGCATGCGCCGAGTGCCCGGCCGGCCCCGCGCCCACGGATTCCAGTCCGGCCGGTGCGGCTCCGGGGATCTCGGCGGGCGGTGGTCGGTCTGATCCGGGCTGGTCCGGTCGCGTGTTCGCCGGGGTCCCGCCGAGGTGCAGCGGTGCGGTGGCCGCTTCGTCGTACGGCGAGTCGTGGGCCGGTCCCGCGCCCGTGGGCTCCAGTCCGGCCGGTGCGGCTCCGGGGATCTCGGCGGGCGGTGGTCTGTCCGATCCGGGCTGGTCCGGTCGCGTGTTCGCCGGAATCCCGTCGAAGCGCAGCGGTGCGGTGGCCGGATCGTCCGGGGAGATCGTCGAGAACTGGTGGGTGGCGTCGTCGGCCTGTGCGGAGAACGCATCCGGCGGCAGCGGTGTCCCGTCGGCGCCGAACACCGCCGTTCCGCCCCGCGCGCGTCCGGCCGCCGCGCAGGACGACAGCACGCGCTCCCGTTGTCCCGCCGGAGGCTCGTACCCGAGCGTCACCAGCCGGTGCAGGGCCGCACCGCTCAGCGGGGCGAGCGTGGCCGAGTCCCGCGGCTCCCGGTCGCTCACCGAGGCGGCGGCCTGCTGCAGGCGCCACTGCGCCTCCCGTACGAGGAGTTCGGCGGCGTCCCACGCCACGCCGAGGACCCGGGCGGTCTCCGCCGTGTCGAGAGCGTTCGACAGTGCCAGGACCTCACGGTCTTCGGGGCTCAGGAGGGCCAGTGCGCGTCGCAGCGGGTCGGCCGATGGCGTCGCCACGACGCCGCGCAGGAAGGCGCCGCGCCGTACGCACTCGGTCCGGGCGAGTGAGTGCAGCCACGCCGGCAACTCCGCGTCGTCGCCCGGGATGGCGTCCGGGTGGCGCGCGACCGTGACGAAGACGTCGCGCAGCGCGTCGCCCGCCTCGTCGCCGACCATGACGTAGCAGTAGGCGTAGAGCGGCCCGGCGTGCTCGTCATAGAGCGCGCCGAACGCCTGCGGAGCACCCGCCCGTAGTGCCTCGATCAGCGACACCGGCCCCTCCGTTCCATTACATCCGTGCAAATCACACATAACAGCAGAAACCGGATACTACCCGTCAAACCACTCGAACCATAGCGCTGACCAGGCAAGATGTCGTCCGGCGGAGGTCGGTCGGCGGTGCCGTGGCCGCCATGTGCGGCGCTGGAGGACCGGGCGCTCCGGGCGGTGGACGACGGGCGCGTGTCTCGCGGGAACGCCGTCGTCCATTTCGGTCGACACCTTCTACGAATAACTCGATGACCTGTACGGATTGCTGCCCAGAACTTTGGTCCGCTGAGTGGACCCGGACCTTGTCGGCGACCGACCCCGCAGGCACCGTTGTCGCCTGACAGGGGCTTGACCGGGGGTTCTGGAAGGAGCCGGCTTCCATGGTCTGCTGCATTTCGTCCGTCGAGACGGACGGCCGATGCCCGAACACCTGAATTCAGAGAGCGCGCTCTGGCGGCGTCCCATTTCCCGGCGCGTCGTGCTGGCGTCGAGCAGTGGGTTGCTGATGGCCGCCGGCCTCCGGTCGAGTGAGAGAACACTGCCGCGGGCACTGGTCGCCGGATCGGCGACACCGACGTCGAGTCTGCATCTCGTCCGCCCGCAGGACATGCTCGTACTCGACTTCGACTTCTACAATCTGGCGCCGGCGTTCGACACCGATCCGCCCCAACTGCGTCGCGTCGACTCCTCGGTCCTCGCCTATGTCGTGGCGCGTTTCGCGTCGCAGCACGTGATGGAGCAGACGGTCTTCGAGGACGAGAAGAATCCGCCGGCGCCGGGAAAGGCGAGCGGCAGGGCGGTCGGCCCGAGCCGGATCGTCTTCGTCGTACCGGAAACGGTCAAGTCGCTGCCCTACAACGAGGACGGCCTGCTGCAGTGGTGGCCGTGGATCATGCAGGCGGTCACCGGGCCGCCCAACGGATCACCCCCCGACGACCTGCACACCGACCTGCTCGTGGTGGACTGGCTGCACCTCACTCCCGAGCGCGAGTCCACCTGGGCGCACGCCACCCGGCCGGTCACCCACGGCGACCGGACGGAGCTGTGGCACACGCGGCTCGCCGTACGCGGGACGAACGGCAGGCCGCAGGAGTCGATCCCGGTTCCGGCACCCGCCGACGCCGCGATCCCGAAGCTCCGTGCGGTGTACTACGACGCGCCGGCAGGGGACGAGGCGACGGTCTTCAGCGCCCTGTATCCGCCCCACTTCGTGGACCCGCCAAAGCAGATCGTGCAGCTGGCCGGTAATCCGACGCTGGGGGCGTACCGGCCGGTGAACGCCGACCTTCTCTCACTCAGCGCGGCCGGCGCCACTCTCGACTTCGAGGCGCAGTGGATACCGACGGTCGGGTTCGAGCTGAAGCGCTGGGAACACCATTCCTGGCTCGGCCGCGACAACAAGGTCGTCGTCGAGGAGTACGGGTTCTTGTTCCCGTTCGGGCATCGGGCCGAACTCATCTCGGAGACCAAACGCCAGATCGACGAGTCGGGCGTCGCCTATCTGCGGCAACGACTGTTCATCCGGATTACCGAACGGGTCAAGACCTATGCCGCGCCGTTCCAGAACTGGGCCGGCCGGGCGTTCCCGTTCACCGACATCACGATCCGGAACACCACGCTTCCCGATCTGCCCAGAGAACTCGATCCGCTCCTGCCGGGACCGCCGAACGCCACGGCGCCGGCGTTCTGGATCCAGGACATCAACGCCCCGAAGGCCGGCGGTGGCCACTCCGACGTGGTGTTCTCGCTGGTGGCGACCGATCTGACGGGCCGGCGGATCGAGTTCACCACGCCGATGGCCTTCATGCCGGCCGACCCCGCGCGGAACACCGGCGACCCGCTCTTCACGAGCGTGCTCGGCCACTACGGGAGTTACGACGACATCGTCGGGCCGGCCGTGAACCCCCGGCGAGTGATCGACCTGCGCGGCCAGGAGATCGCGTACGCGAAGGAGCCGAAGCCCGGCGTCGCGAGCTTTCCCACCGTGCGCTGGTACTGGGGCGTCGAGGGGCCCGCCGGCGACGTGCGGCCCCCGCTGCCACCGGGCGCTCCCCAGGACGGCCGGGACCATGCCCACGTGGACTCGCCGCTGTTCTATCCGAGGATGTTCGCCGCCGAGGCCCAGGTGCCGGCGATCGACGCGGTCATCGGCACCGGCGACCCGGTCTTCCTCGTGCACGACCCCACGTATCTCGCCCACGGCTTCGGGCACCTCGCGAAGCTGGCGGACTCCGGCAATGATCCGCAGATCTTCGTCCGGGTGCAGACGTCGGTCGCGGCCATCAACACGGTCGTGATCAAGGGCGACCGCACGGCCGACAGCCCGGTGCGCCGCATCGTGCAGAACACCATGAAGGCCGGCGGTATCGCGAGCCCGAACCTCGCGATCGGCGCCATCTCCGCGTCGTCGCTCGGGCCGATCAGTGGGCTGCAGGACTCCGTGGACAAGGTCCAGAACAGCGGAAAGGTCGACTTCAAGGCCTATTTCTCGAATCTCGGGGACACGCTCCAGCAGGCCGCGCTCTTCGGCCAGATCGCGCTGGGCGCGCTCTTCGAGGACGGGGAGGTCTCGCTGCACGGCCCCCGGATCATGAAGTACACCGACTTCCCGAAGGACAAGGACGGCAATCCGGACTACGACGCGAAGCCGATCGGGCAGACCGTCACCCTGGAGTTCCGGGAGAACGTGACGCCGTCCCCGCCGCTGCCGCTCGTCATCAGCAAGGACGTGAGCGGCAACGTCCTGACGCAGTTCATCCTCCAGTGCAGCAACCAGATCAACTGGGTCACCAAGGACGAGGACACCCTCAACAAGGCGATCGCCAAGATCTACGGGTGCCTGACCGACTTCACGCTCGACCTGAATCCCATCCTGTTGATCTTCACGAAGTTCGCGTTCACCTACCAGCTGGGCAAGGGGCCGGACTGCGATCCCGACCTGGACTCGGTGCAGTTCAAGCCGCCCCTGGACTTCGTGGGGGCCCTCGCCGACCTCTTCCGCGGGGGCGGCGACTCCGCCGTGGCGAAGGCCCGGACGAAGAAGCGGAGGTCCCAGGCATTGGCGCCCGCCGCCGACGGCAAGAAGGCGGGGTTCGGGTTCAAGCTCCTGAAGTTCGATCTGACGCACATCGGTGTCGGGGTGACCTTTGACATCCCCTCCCTGCCGCTGGGGTTCTTCGCCCTGGACGGGCTGCACATCGAGGCCGGGGTGATCCTGCCGTTCAACCCGGCGCCCTTCAACCTCTATGCCGACCTGCCGCGGGCGCGGTTCGCGTTCGGCGCGCCCGATGACAAGTTCAAGGTCAGCGTCTACGGTCTCGGCGGCGGCGGCCACTTCGAGATCGAGGTCAGCCCCAGGAGGATCGAGAAGCTCGAGGCCTCCATCGAGGTGCTCGGGAACGTCGCCCTGGACGTCCTCGTCGCGGCCGGCCGGGTGCTCATCGAACTCGGGGTGTTCTTCCGCCTGGAGATCAAGGACTACACCGACCGGCCGGGGACCTACACGGAGGTCCACCTGGGCGGCTACGTACGGGTCACCGGGCGGCTGAGCGTCCTCGGCCTCATCAGCATCAACGCCGAGCTCTACGCGGACATCGAGTACGTCAACCAGGACGGCGTCGGGTCCGTCTGGTTCCACGCACACCTGACGGTCTCCATCGACATCACGTTCTGGCACGTGAGCGTGGGAATCGAGTTCACGAAGACGTTCGGCGGCGCGAGTCAGGCCAACGTGCCGGGTGGCGCCGTCCGGGCTCTGGACGCCGCGAGCGCCCCGCCGACGTTCGGCGACCTGGTCAGCAGAGACGACTGGAGAACCTACTGTGCCTCGTTCGCCAGCTGACGCCCCCGGCGAGGAGTAACGCCATGGCCACGTCACAGATCGTCTGGACGCCGGTGCCGAACGGCTATGCCAACGGCAGGTTGCGGATGTCCGTGCTCATCGCCCCGCGGCTGGCGGGCGCCACCACGCTCGGCGGCCATCCGGAGTGGCTCACCTGGCCTGCGGTCCGGCCGGCGTACTCGGTGGTGTTCGGCGGAGGTCCGGCGGTGCCCGCCACGGTCTCGAGCCCGGCGCCCCGGCTGGACCTCTGGCAGCGGCTGTTCACCAAGGACACGCCGGTCACCGCACTGCCCCAGCCGCTCGCGGCCACCGGCGTACCGCCCATCCGCTCCTGGCCGAGCACGTCGGCCCGATCCATGGCCTCCACCGAGCACGCCCTGGCGCTGGCGTACAGCCCCACCGCACCGCCCACGGTCAACGACTACATCCCGCCCGGAGAGGGCCTGGCGCCGAAGGACCGGCCGTACGGAACGGTCACCGACATCTACATGTCATCCGAGCGGCGGAAGGAGGCCATCGCGGCGATCGACGCCGAGACGTGGAGCCAGGGCTACTTCCTCGGCGGCCGGCTCTCCGGATTCTCGGCGGCGGAGATCGACTTTCTCCTGGCCGAGCTGTTCCACGAGAGAGGCACGAACGCCGCGCCGGGGCGGCGTGCCGTGGGCGACCACGTGCGGATGATCCAGAGCGACGACGACATCGATTTCCACGCCGCGCTGAGCTCATTCGCCCAGTACCCGGTGCTGCAACGCGCCCTCGGCCTCGTCGTCGACCTGGTCGTGGATCCCGCCGCCATCGGGATTCCCGTCCCGAGCGACCCGGCGACGCTCAGCCTCCAGGTCGACTGGCCCGGCGGCACGTCGTACACCCCTGTGTACCCGGCGGTCGCCGCGACGCTGACCAAGACCGTCTTCCAGGCGAAGCCGCTCGGGACCACGATGAAGGACGGCTTCCTCACGCTGAACACGGACCAGTACAGCGTCGTCGAGATCGAGGCGGATTCCGCCGCCGCGCTGCTGTCGGCGTTGAGCCAGACGATCTTCACGAGGGCCACCGGCGAAGGGTCGCCGGAGAAGCGCAAGGCGGCCAAGGAGCCGGTACGCCCGATGAGCGGCGGGGTGCCGATCTTCACCGACCCCGGCCGCCAGCCGGAGCCACTGCCGGCCCTGCGCAACAGTGGCTTCTCCGTCGTCCAGGTGGGCCGCGCCAAGCAGCTCCACGACCGGCTCACGGCGAGCGCGACCAGAACCGCGAACCTCGCGCGGCTCACGGACGACCCGTTCCACGCCGAGGACCTCACGTACGGAGTCCGCGTGGACGTGTGGGACGACACGTCGAAGCGCTGGTACAGCCTGTGCCGCCGCACGGGCACGTACGACGTCAACGGAACGCGGGTCAGCGCCGACGACGAGGGGACCGTCCACCTCGCGCACACCCAGCGCGTCGACGACCCGACGATCTACCTGCACGAGTCGGTCTTCAACTGGAGCGGCTACAGCATGGTGGTCAACCGCCCGGGGAGCATGCTGGAGACGGTCAACGGCAAGCAGGTGACGGTCGGGCCGGACAGCGACGCCACCGGCCCGGTGAAACTCCGTACCAGCTTCCGGGCGACGGGGTTGCCGAAGCTGCGTTACGGCAGGAGCTACCGGTTCCGGGCGCGCACCGTGGACATCACCGGGAACGGCCCCGGCCCGGCGGACACGACCACGAGTTCCAGCACCGCCGCGGTCCGGTATCTGCGCTTCGAGCCGGTCCCCTCGCCGCTGCTGCTCCCCGCCGCACCGCGTACGCCGGCCGAGTCCGCCCAGGTGATGGTCATCAGGGGCAACTACAACGCGCCCGCCACGGGGAACTGCCAGCGCCACGTCGTCCAGCCCAGGATGAGCCAGCTGATGGCCGAACAGCACGGCCTGTACGACGTCGCTCCCTCGCCGCTGAATCCGGGCGGAATGAACACGTCCGCCTACGCCGACATCGTCAAACGCGACAAGGCCACGCTGGCGACCGGCGGCAAGGCCGACCCGAACGGCTGGGGCGACGTCCGCTACTACGAGGATCCGATCCTCACCGTCCCGTACATCACCGACGTGCTCGCGCGGGGCGTCGCCTTCCACGGGCTTCCCGGGATGGGCGCGGATGAGGTCTTCTCCGTCGACTTCGACCGCCCGCTGGCGGTGGGCGGTCCGTGGGCCTTCCGGATCCGTCTGGTCAACGGCACCGGCAAGCCCGGCTATGACCGCCTGTCGCGGGTCCTCACCGTGCAGCTCCCTCCGGGGCGGACCGTCGACGTCGCCTACTCCAGCCGCATCGACGACGCGGACGTCGACCTCATGGGCGTCTGGAACTGGTTCGTGGAGAGCGGAATGGAGCCCGGCGGCGGGCTGAGCGTCCAGGACCTTCGCCGGCTCGCCGCGCAGGGACGGCTGTGGCAGCTGACCCCGGCCGGGACGCTGACGCTGTCGCACGCCGTCGTACAGCCGATGACCCCGCCCGCCTTCGCCAAACCGGTGGCGACCCGCCGGCCCGGCGACACGACGGCGCGCATCACCGACACGCTCACCATCGACCGCGCGAGCACCGATCACGTGGACGTGCAGGCGACCTGGACCCAGCCGATCGACGACCCGTCCGACCCCGAGCCGGTCCAGCGGCCCGGCAGTGCCCACGTCATCAAGCTCATGGCCCCGGAGGACGCGCCCGAGGGCGACCGGCTCCCGCTGAACGACCTCCACGAGTTCCACGACACGATCCACCGGCAGATCACCCTCTCCGCCGTGGGCACCTCGCGCTACGTGGAGTTCTTCCGGCAGCGGGCCCAGGTGACGCTGTCGGGGACCACGCCGGTCACGCTGGCCCGTGAGGGCATCGCGGAGGGAACCCTGCACGTCACCGACCCCGGGACCGGCCGCGACTTCGGCGAGGACCACAGCGCGTCGAGCACGGTGACCGGCGACTATGTCGTGGACCTCCACGCGGGCACGGTGGCACGCTCGGGCGACGCGTCGGCCATCGCCGACGGCGCCACCGTCGCCGTCGACTTCGTCGCGGGCTCCGTGACGCGGACGAACACCGAAACCCAGCAACCGGTCGTGGTGAACGTACGGTCCTCGGCGCGGCCCGCGGCGCCGGACGTCGCCTACATCGTGCCGACGTTCGGCTGGCAGCAGGCGGCCGGCGCCACGACGATCTCCAGCACGCGTCGCGGCAACGGACTGCGCGTCTACCTTCGCCGGCCGTGGTACTCCTCGGGCGACGGCGAGATGCTGGGCGTGGTGCTGTTCGAGGGGAACGGCGACCTGCCGGCGAACCTGAGACAGTACGTCACGCTGCGCGGCCAGGACCCGCTGTTCGCGTCCTCGTCGACGCCGGTCGCTCCACTCATGAGCGAGTTCCCGCTCGCGCTCCATCCGAGGCAGGGCTACCGGCCGGCCGAGTCCGACATCCTTCCCGAGCTCACCGCGACCGTCGCGGTCGCGCCGCACCCGGTGGCCTACGACAAGGACCGGCGGATGTGGTACTGCGACATCACCATGGCCGAAGGCGCCGGGGGGAAGGTCTACAGCCCGTTCCTCCGGCTGGCGCTGGCGAGGTTCCAGCCGAACTCGCTGACCGATGTCGAGCTCTCGCCGGTCGTGCTCGCGCAGTTCGCGCAGCTCACGCCGGACCGCACCCTCTCGATCGTGTTCGACGCCTCCGACGCGGCCCTCGCTCACGTCACCGTCGCGGGCACGACGTACACGGCGGAGCCGGACCGGCGAGCGCGGATGACGATCCTGGCCCAGACCGCCGACCGGAAGCCGGTCGGCGCGGTGGGCTGGAAGACCTCCGCCGAAACCGATCTGAACTGGTCCGGCGGGCAGTGGGCCGGCGACGTCCGGCTGCCGGGGGCGCGCGGCAGCGGTCCGATGCGGCTGGTGGTCGAGGAGCGCGAGAAACCGCCGGCCGGCGGAGACCGGCTCGTCTACGTGGACGCCGTCGAGATCTGACAGGGATGAGAATGATGAGACGAAGCCGCTGGTTCCTGCGCCTCATGCTCACGGCCGTCCTGACCTGGCCCGGCATGGCCGTCCTGGGTTCGACGGCCGACGCCTCCTCGCGGCCACGACCGCTGACGGCGTCGCAGCAGAAGTCGCGTGTGCTGCGCCAGTCGGGGCTGTTGCCGCGACGCGCCGGATCGGCGCTTCCCGCCGGAGGATTCGGAAACGGCGTCTTCCAGGTGTACGTGACTCCGGCGCGGAGCGTCGGAGCGGGGGAGTTCACCGTCATGACCGGCGCGAGCAACCCAGCGGGCGCGGGCCTCGACGTGCTCTTCGGCCAGGGCGTCCCGGGCACGAGTTACATGATCATTCGGGACGTCACCGCGGGCGTCGACTATGTCCAGGGGCAGATGCTCACCCACGGCAACGAGGTCTCCCTCGACGATTCCTCCATCGGCCAGAGCACCACGGGGACCACCACGACCACGACCTGGTCGCGGTCTTCGCTGTTCGTGGAGCAGGCCGTCTCCGTCACCGGCGGCACCGTCGCCGACACCCGGGTCAGCGTCACGACGAGCATCACCGACTACAACACGCCGAAGCACCAGTACAAGATCCAGTATCTGTGGGACACCGAGATCGGCACCGACGACGGTCCGGCCATCCAGCCGCGTGCGGCGGGTGAGCCGTACCGTCCGTTCGATCCGACCGTCGGCGTGGAACGGACGGACGCCCCGGCCACCGGCGACACGGCCGTGGTGGACAACGACGTCAATCCCCTGACGCCGAGCCTGGCGGTCGCGCTGTCGGGCAGCGGCGATCCGCAGGCGGTGCCCGACTCGGTGAAGTACGTGTGCTGGCCCGACGCGATCTTCGCGCCGCTCGGCGGATACGTCACCGACGGCACTCGCGATGTCAGCGGCTCCGCCTCCGACTGCCTGGGAGGTCAGGGGAAGGCCGACTCGGCGGTCGAGTACGTGTGGTCGGCCGACGCGAACCAGGCCGGTCCCCAGGTGACGGCCTCGCTCCGGATGAGCCCGCCGGCCGCGTACGCCACGACCATGAGGGCCGGATCCATCTCACTCGGTTCGGCGACGGCGACGCTCACCGACACCGCGACCGGGAAGCCGATCGCCGGCCGGCACGTCAGGTTCAGCGCGGGAAGCCGTACGCTCTGCGACGTGACCACCGACGCGGCCGGGCACGCCACCTGCGGCGGACTGCTCGGCGGCCTGCTCGGCTACGACGTGAGCTTCGCCGGGGACGCGATCTGGGCCCCGTCCACCGCGCACGGCGGCCTCCTGCTGCGCGACGGTAGGCCGGTCCATTAGTCCCTGTAATAGCCCAATCCGAAAACGCTGAATTCGGATAATTGTCGTTACTTGCTGCAAAGTAGATAAAGTACGTAGTTGCCCTGATGTGCGGAGCGATTTACTGATCGTAATATCGGTCGGCAATGGGTGGGTGGGCACGGGGAGTGCTGGTCGATGGGCGATTCGAGCGGCCGTAGCGTGTTGCAGGGCGCCTTCAGCCTGCTGGAGACGTTGAGGACGGCCGGAGACGCGGGACTCAGCACTCTCGCCTCGGACAGCGGGCTGCCGAAGGCGACCGCGCACCGGCTGCTGGAGCAACTGGTCGACCTGGGTGCGGTCGAGCGCGCCGCGGGCCGCTACCGCATGGGACCCGCGATGTTCCGGCTCGGCCAGGCCTGGCAACCCCATCCGAAGCTGCTGGCGTCGGCGCGCGGGCCGATCCGGCGACTCGCACGCGCCACCGGCGCGACGGTGGGGGTCTGCGTGCTGTCGGAGGGGCGGGCACTGGTGATCGCCGTGGTGCCCGGTGAGATCGACGAGGTCGCGCCGCTCCGCCCCGGCCTCGCCTGCTCGGCCTCGACGGCCGCCGGCAAGGTGCTGCTGGCCGCCGTACGCCCGCAGCACCTGCTGGATCCACGTCCGGCCGCCTGGCGGCGCGAGGCGGCCGAGATCCGTGACCGCGGGGTGGCCTTCGACCACCAGGGCCTCGTCTCCGGCGTGTGCTGTGCCGCCGTTCCCCTCCACGGCGCGGACGGCCAGCCGATCGCCGCGCTCTGCGTGATGACCGACCCGGGACGCCCGCTGAGGCACCTCACCCAGACCACCGGGCGCGTGGCCCAGGGCATCAGCCTGCAACTGCGCCGCTGACGCTTCACACGGGGGTGCGTCCCGGCTCTCCCATCGCCGTGTCGCGCCGGTTCCGCAGCCGGCCGCTGATGGTCCGGTGGAGCGCGATGACGCCGCGAGTGGTCAGCCGGGACGGGACGGCCGAGGTCACGCGCATCGGCCGTTCGCCCTGGAAGACCGTCATCGGCCCGGTGACGGCCAGGCTCCGGGTGGCGACCAGCGAGGCCGTCGCGGCTCGCCTGCGGCGGTCGCGCTCGTAGGCCCGCAGCGCCGTGGCCGTGGCCGTGGCCGGGACGGCGGCCAGGTGGCGCAGCAGCGCCCAGACGTCCTCCAGCACCTGGTTCGCGCCCAGCGCGAAGGTGGGAGGCATCGCGTGGGCCGCGTCGCCCAGCAGCACGCACCGGCCCCGGGCCCAGCGCCGTACCTTCACCCGGTGGTGGGGGAACGCCTCCAGGTCCACGCCGGACAACGCCTCCAGGAGCTCGGGGACCGGGGAGGCCCAGCCCCCGTACCGCTCCCTCAGCGTCTCCAGTGGTCTGCCACCGGCCGTGGCCGGCGGCCAGGGAACGTCGCAGAACCACTGTGCGAGCCCGTCGCCGGCCGGGCTGAGCCCGACGTCACCGGCCCGGCCCACGATCATGAGCCCGCGCGATCCCAGGTCGACCGGGGTGGGGATCAGGCCCTGCCGGCTGGCCACCCCGGTCACCGGCGGGTCGGCGTCGCCGCCCAGCGCGGCGCGGACGCCGGAACGCACCCCGTCCGCGCCGATGAGCAGGTCAGCGCCGTACGCGGCGCCGTCCTCGGTCCAGACCCGTACCTCGTCACCGCGCTCGCGGAGGCGGGCGAAGCGGGCTCCGAACCGGACCGTGCCCTCGGGCAGGTCCCGGGCCAGCCGGTCCAGTAGCGGGCCGCGGGGGATGACCACGGTGGGAGTGCCGAGCCCGGTCTCGATCCGCTCCATGTCGATCGCGGAGACCACGCGGCCCGCCGCCGTACGGGCCTCGATGGCGGTGAGGCGCTGCCCCAGGCCGCGAAGGTCGACGTTCAGGTCGGCCAGGACGGCGGGTCCGCCGCCCCACAGGGTGATGGCGCCGCCGCCCGCCCGCAGGACGGGCGCGCGTTCCAGCACCGTCACCTCGTGTCCGGCGGCGAGCAGACCACGGGCGGCGGTGAGCCCGCCGATCCCCGCTCCGACGATGAGCACCCGCATCGAAGCCACCTCCACGACAACGTGTAGTACTACAATGTGTAGAGGATTGGCGGGGTGTCCACAAGTCCCGAATGCGGGCTATTCGAAGGTGATCGGATGGGGGAAATCCTCGAGAGTCACCTTGACCACCGCGAGAGGGCGCACGGGAACATGTGCCCGGAGTTCTGGCGGCCTGGTGATGCTGAGGGGCTCCGGCCATCCATCGGGAACGTCGAGGGTGAAGGTCTCGAAGTGTTTCCTCTCGAGGACGTGGACATAGCCCACGAGACTGTTCAGGTCCTGCCCTTCCGGGGTCACGGGATCTCCGACGGTGTACTTCACCGTGCCGTCGGTGTCCGCCATGTAGGTGCATCTCCGCCTGCCGCTGAACAGAGCCATGAAGGTGGGGATGTCATAACCGGTGTCGGCGCCGATGGCCGGAGCCCCGTCAGGGAACCGCTTGCCGCTGGGCGGGTGGTACCAGGTCATCTGGCGAGGTTCGAGCAGCGGGATGTAGTCCCTTGATCCGTGATAGGCGATGTCGTCGCCGTACCGTTCGGCGAGGTCGTCGAGGGATCTCCGGCCGGCCAGCATGACGGGGGATTCATTCTGATCGAGAAGAACTCCGCTCTCGAACAGGTGGAGGCCGCGGAAGAATTTCGCCGCCGCATCGAAGATGTTCAACGCCACAGTGCCGTCTCACGCGAGGAAGGCCGCCAGTTTAGGCCCGAAGCCGTCCAGGCGCTTGCTTGGAGGATGGGCCGGTGTCGATGATGCCGGACGTGGTGTAGGAGATGTGCCGGGGGCAGCTCGCACCGCTGATCTGCATCGTCCGCTTGGCCACGGCTTGACGCTCCGGGCGATTCGGGAGGCGTCGAACCGCAGGAGTCCCACGGCCAGCAGCACCGCGACCGTGACGCCGAGCGCGACCAGACGCTGCCCGCGCACTGCGCGCTCGTGAGCGCGCCGCCCGCCTGCCAGGAACCGCCCGTGCGCGATGACGGCCACCCACCAGAGAAGCAGGACGACCTCACACCACACTTGGGCGACCGAATGACGCAAGGGTCCTCTGACACTTTGTGAGAGACGACTCTCATACCGGCTTCGTCCGCGTCCGCTACCGATCGGCGCGGTCCAGACCGAACCGGGTCGCCAGTCGGCGGGTGAGGTCGTCGATGGTCGTGCGGCCGTCGACCGTGGTGACCCGCAGGCCGTGAGTGCGGGCCTGGTGGCGGACTTCGTCGTCCCAGAGCGCGTCGCGGGCGAGGCGTTTGGCCAGGACGGTCTCCAGGTCGTGGTCTCCCCAGTTCGCGCGGGCGCGGGCCGGGTCGGCGTAGCGCTCCCGGAGGACTCTCGCTCGGAAGTCGGAGGTGGGAAGGAGGAAGGCCGCGTGGTCCGGACGGTGCAGCAGCGGTGCGAGGTGACCGGGCAGGACGCCGAAGTAGTCGACCACGATGACGCGGTCGGCCGGCATGGCGGCGAGGTCCTCGGCCACGAAGCCGACGGTCTCTCCGTACAGGCTCGCCATGGACTGGAAGATCTCCCTGGGCGACCGGTCCGCCCACATGGCGCCCGACGGTCCGTTCCACGTGGCGTACATGTGCGGGTGGTGGTCCGGGGTGCACCGGGCCCGCCAGCGGTGCTCGGCGCGGTCGCCGTCGTAGACCCGGACGCCGTACCGCTCCGCCAGGGCCGCGGCCACCGTGCTCTTGCCCGTTCCGGTCCCGCCGGCGAGCCAGCGGACGTGGCCGAGCGCGGTCTCGCCGTTCCTGCGATCCGTCATGAGGTCCATGGTCCCCCTCTGCGGCCGGAATCCGTAGGACGCCGGCCGCGCGAACGGGCGTTCCCGAGCACGCTGATCGCCTCGTGGCGACGGCCCGTCCCGGCTCCTCGGCGGCGGCCCGGCGAGGTCAGATCACCGGGACGGGGTGGCGGCGGACGCGGCCGGCGTCGCCGCCGAGGGTCGCGGGGAGCGCGGCGGTGGCCGACTCGTGCGGCACGCCGAGGGCGACGGCGCTGACCCGGTCGAGGCGGTCGTACTGCTCGCCGGTCAGGTCGAGGTCGAGCGCCTTCAGGTACTCGTCGAGCTGGGCGGGCGTCCGCGGGCCGATGACCGGGACGAAAGCCGTGGCGGCGCGGGCGGCGCGGGCGCGCAGCCACGCCACCGAGACCTGGGCGGCGGTGGCGCCGCTCTCCTCGGCGACGGCGAGGACGGCGTCGAGTACGGCGGTCCGCTGCTCGCTGTCCTCGGCGTGTACGCCGGCGCCCAGAGTGGTCAGCCGGCCCTCGTCGCCGTGCCGGTACTTGCCGGTGAGCAGGCCGCCGGCCAGCGGGGCGTACAGGGCGGCGCCCAGGCCGAACGCCTCGGCCATCGGCAGCAGCTCGCGGTCGGCGGTGCGCTCGGCGAGGCTGTACTCGGCCTGCAGGCCGATGATCGGCGCCCGGCCGCGTAGCTCGGCGACGGTCGCCGCGGTCGCGATCCGCCAGGCGGGGAAGTTGGACAGGCCACCGTGGAGGATCTTCCCGGCGCGGATCAGGTCGTCGAAGGCGGCGACGATCTCCTCGACCGGCGTGAGGGTGTCGGGCAGGTGGACCCAGTAGAGGTCGACGTAGTCGGTGCGCAGCCGTTTCAGGCTCGCCTCCAGCGAACGGACCATGGTCTTGCGGCTGTTGCCCGTCTCGCCGACCCGGGTGTGGCCGGCGGCGCCGCACGTGTACTTGGTCGCGAGCACGAAGTGGTCGCGGTCGGAGCCGAGCAGCTCGCCCAGCAGGGTCTCGGCCTGCCCGCCCTCGTAACGGTCGGCGCTGTCGATGAACGTGCCGCCCGCCTCGGCGAACGTCTCGAAGATCTCCCGTGAGCGCTCCGGTCCGGCGCCGGCGGGTGCGGGGCCGAAGCGGGCGGTGCCGAGTGCGTACTCCGAGACGCGCAGGCCGGTGCGCCGGCCGAAGGTCGTGTAATGCATGAGCCGGTCTTCCTTCCACTGGGGTGACAAACCGGAATCAGATTCCGCCAACCATACCGGAATCTGATTCCGATAAGCTTGGGTCGCAGGCCGAACCGACGCCCACCGGAGGAGGCTCGGGATGGACACTTCGGACTCGGCGCCGCGGTCGGCGGCGTCCGGCAGGCCGCTGCGGGCGCACGCCCTGCGCAACCGCAACGCGCTCCTGACCGCGGCACGCGAGGCGTTCACCGCCGGAGAGATGGACGTGCGGATCGAGGAGATCGCTCGACGGGCGGGCGTCGGCGTCGGCACGCTCTACCGCCACTTCGAGACCCGCGAGGCCCTCATCGAGGCCGTGTACCGCGGGCGCGTGGACGACCTGTGCGCCATGGCGCCGCACCTGCTCGCCACGCTCCCGCCGTACGAGGCGCTCCGTGCGTTCCTGGAGCAGCTCATCGCCCACGCGGTCGAAAGCCGGGGCATGGCGGTCGCCCTGCAGACGCTCATGGACGGCCGGTCGGCGGTCTTCGCGCAGGCCAGAACGGACATGGTCGAAGCGATCGCCACGCTCATGACCGCTGCGGCGAAGGCCGGCGCGATCCGCGCCGACATCGCGCCGCACACCTTTTTCCTGGCCATGGGCGGCATCTGCGCCTCCCACGACCAGCCCGGCTGGGAGAGCGAGGCCCACACGGTCGTACGCCTGCTGCTCGACGGTCTGCGCCACACCGGCGCGGAAG
Source organism: Actinoallomurus iriomotensis (assembly GCF_030269445.1). Taxonomy (GTDB): domain Bacteria; phylum Actinomycetota; class Actinomycetes; order Streptosporangiales; family Streptosporangiaceae; genus Actinoallomurus; species Actinoallomurus iriomotensis. The sequence continues at coordinate 586,670 of NZ_BSTJ01000003.1, read as the reverse complement.
AGGGGTCACGCCCCCCGAAGTGACGTGGCGGCGCGGACGAGTGCGGCGGTGGCCGCCGACCGGGACTGCTGGGGCCACGCGACGGCCAGCACGGCGGGAGGCGCGTCCGGCACGGGCCGGTAGGCGATGCCGGGACGTGGGTACCGGGCGGGCACCGACTCGGGCAGCAGGGTGACGAGGTCGCCGAGCTCGACGAGCTTGAGCAACTGGGGAAGGTCACGGACCCGGTGCCGGGCGGCGACCTCGTCGACGAACCGGTCGACCTCGCCGGGAGGGCCGGACGTGACATCGGCGAGGCTGAGGCTGTCGCGGCGGGCGAGCGGATGCGCCGCCGGGAGCGCGGCGACACGCCGCTCCGTGGTCACCGTCTCGGCGTCGAGGCCGGTGTGGTCGAACGGCTCGTAGAGCAGGGCGGCGTCGGCGTGGCCCTCGCGCAGGAGCCGGGTGTGCTCGCCCCATCCGCACAGCCGGAGCGAGACCGGCCGGGACGCGGGATCGGCGGCGTACCCGGCCAGGATCGGGTCCAGAAGACCGGCGTCGGCGTCGGCCTTGACCGCCAGCACCAGCTTCGGCTCGGGGTCGGCCGCTCGCCGCGCCCGCCGTCCGGCGGCATCCAGGGCGTCGAGCGCGATCCGCGCCTCCGTGAGCAGCACCTCCCCGGCCGGCGTCAGCGCGACACTGTGGGTGGTCCGCTCGAACAGGGTGACGCCCAGCTCCGCCTCGAGCTTGCGGATAGCACGCGACAGCGGTGGCGAGGCGATCCCCAGCCGCTCGGCCGCGCGTGCGAAGTTGAGCTCTTGCGCCACGGCGACGAAGTAGCGCAGCGGCCTGGACTCCACGACCCCCACCTCCGACGGTAATACCCTCAGGGTAACAACCGGGAGCGAACCGATCCTTCAGTTCCGCGTCGTCGTGGCGGATCGTTCACCGGTACCGAGCGCGTCCCTCCCGGGCGCGCATCGTCACCGGAAAGGGAATCGCGACGTGTTCTTCCTGGCGGGAATCACCGGTCATGTCGGAGGAGCGGCCGCACGGCGGCTGCTGGACGAGGGGCACCCGGTGCGTGCCCTGGTCCGTGACCCACGGCGAGCCGCCGAGTGGGCGCGGCGAGGCGTCGACGTCCGGGAGGGCGACCTGGGTGACGCCGCCGCCGTGGCCGGCGCGCTGGAGGGCGTCGACGGCGCCTTCCTCATGCTGCCCCCGGTACTCGCTCCGGCGGCGGGCTTCCCCGAGGCACGGGCCTTGATCGTCAGTTTCCGCGAGGCTCTGCGCAAGGCGCCCCCGCCCCGGCTGGTCGTACTGTCCTCGGTCGGCTCCGAGCGGGAGAAGGGCCTCGGGAACATCACCTCGACCCACCTCCTGGAGGAGGCGGTGGACGACGTGCCGTTCCCCACCGCCTTCGTGCGAGCCGGCTCGTTCCTGGAGAACTACACGTTCGGGCTCGACGCGGCGGCCGCCACCGGCTGGTTCGACACCTTCCTGACGCCGGCCGGCCGTCCCGTGCCGATGGTCGCCACGGCGGACATCGGGGCGGAGGTCGCGCGGTTGCTGACCGAAGACTGGAACGGCCGGAGAATCATCGAGCTCGGCTCTCCGGTCAGCCCGGACGACCTGGCCCGCGCGATGAGCGACGTGCTCGGCCGGCCGGTACGGGCACGCTCGATCCCCCGCGAGCGGTGGACGGCCGCCCTGGCGGCCCAGGGCCTGCCACCCGGCGCCACCGGACCCTTCGAGGAGATGTCGGACGGGTTCAACTCGGGTTGGATCGACTTCGGCGTGCCCGGTGCGGAGCCGGTCGCCGGCCGGGTCACCCCCGCCGCGTTCTTCGAGCAGGCGATGAGGGCGCGAGACGGCCACCGGCCGCCGGCCGGCGCGAGCTGAGGCCGTAGAACCTTTTCGCCCTCGGTTCCGTCTAGGCCGTGAGGAGGTACACATGATCCGAACGGCCCGGGACCGCGAGTTCTCGGATTTCGTCGGTGCGAGCCGGGTGAGTCTGCTCCGCACCGCCTGCATGCTGACGGCGGGCGACCGGCACCTCGCCGAGGACGTCGTCCAGACGGCGCTGGCCAGGGTGTACGTCGCCTGGCCGCGGATACGGGAGAGCGCCGAGGCGTACACCCGCAGGGCCGTCGTCTCGGCCTTCCTGGACGAGACGCGGCGGCCGTGGTGGCGACGGGAGAAGTCGACCGACGAGCTGCCCGACGCGGCCGCGGCCGGCGACGCGTTCGGCGACGTCGACGGGCAACTCGACGGAGGGGCGGTGCGCCGGGCACTCGCGGAGCTGCCGCCGCGAATGCGAGCCGTCGTCGTGCTCCGCCATGAACTCGATCTGAGCATCGAGGACACCGCCTCGGCTCTGGGCTGTGCGAAGGGGACGGTCAAGAGCATGAACGCCAAGGCCCTGGACCGGTTGCGCGCCGCTCTGGCCCCCACTCCGTAGAAAGGAATCTCGATGAACGACGTGCGTTCCCTGCTGTCCGAGGCGGTTCCGCCCGACCTCCGCACCTCCTACCCCTGGCCGGACGCCGAGCCGGACATCGCCCGGGGCCGTGCCCTGCTGATGCGGCGCCGCCGTCGTGTCGCCCTCGCCGGGGGAACCGGCGTGGTCGCCGCCGGCGTCGCCGGGGCCCTCCTGCTGACGGGCGTGCCCGCGGGTCACTCCCACGAGGCCGCGAGCCCCGCCGCCTCGGTGGGGAGAAGCGTCGCCCTGGTCGCGTACGAGGGCGCCCAGCCGAAGGGGTACACCCTCCGGACGATCCCGCAGGGCTGGGAGGTCGCCTCCGCGGACGACCTGAGCCTGATCCTGCACCGGGCCGGCACACCCACGGGCGGTACGTACGAGGACAAGATCGTGGTCCAGGGGGACCTCAACCCGTTCCCCAAGTCCGGCGATCAGGCCGTGGAGGTCAACGGGCACCGGGGGTGGTTCTTCGGCCACAAGGGTCCGGGCTACTCCGTCACCCTCATCTTCCAGACCGATCAGCGGGGCCGGCCCGCCCCCGGCCTCTCCGAGGTTCCGCTGAACGTCATGGTGCAGCTGCCGCACTCGCTCAACTGGAACGTCACCACCATGGTGAAGTTCGCCTCGGGCATCACCGTGGCGAAGGGCGCACGCGGCGCCGTCGGCTGACCCGGCCGCCGCGGGTGGCGGCCCGCTCGTACGAGACGGGCCGCCACTGTGGCGCGGACGGTTACTTGGTCAGGACGCACAGCACGCCGCAGGCGACCGCGGATGACGGATCCGTGGTCGTCGGCGAGGTGCCGGGGGGCGAGTTCGCCGGGACGAACGACGCGGTGACGGTGTTCTTCAGGGGCAGGACGAGCAGGAAGGTCGAGCAGTAGAACCGCTTGGTCTGGTTCACCGCCAGGGTGAACTTGCCGGCGGCCGACTCACACGACGACTCGGTGTGGTCGTTGAGCGTGACCTTCGCGGCGTCGACCGGACCGTTGTTGGTCACGGTGATTCGCCAATAGGCGGTGCCCAGCAGCCCGAGAAGGCCGCCCGGAGTCTGTTTGACCCAGGGGCCGCTGCCGCCATGGCCGCACGTGGCGCCCAGCGTCGACGCGCAGATCTCCTTGTCGACGGTGACGTGGGGCGTGCAGGACGCGCCCGGCGCGATCGCGAGGTCCACCCGGTTGGAGGTCAGGTCGCCGGTGGCATCGGAGCCGGTGGCGGTGTTGGACACACCGGTGACGGTGCAGGTGTCGCCGACCTTCGTCTGGAAGCAGACCTGCGGCGCGTCGCCGCGGTAGGTGACGACGAGGGCCGGGTGGTTCGTGCCGGTGAAGTCGCCGCCGTTCTTCAACACGAGGTGAGTGGACACCTCGATGGTCGGATGCGCCGAGACGGAGATGCCGGACAGGTCGATCGTGCCGTCCGGCGCGAACGAGGGCGTCGCGATCGTGGTGCCGTCGTCGTCGGTGACCGTGGCCGTGGAGGCGGCCAGGTCGACGTGGGACACGTCGATGTTCTCCAGTCGGGCGTTCTGGTACCCCTGGACGTGACCGGACCCGCCGTCGCAGTAGAACCGCGACGGCGTCACCTTGACGTCGGCCCCGCTGTGCAGGCACGGAGTCGTGGCGGTGCCCGGATCCATGGAGAACAGCACGCCGGCGTCACCGAGCCCGAACAGGCATCCGCTGGTCGTGTCGTACGCGTAGCCGTAGTCGCGTGTCTGCCCGCCGTTGACGCCGGGATGCGTCGCCGGCAGCGGGAACCCGGCGCAGGCTCCACCGGCGGTCCAGTCGTGACACACCGCCGCGCCCGTGATGGATCCGCCCCAGATGCCGAAGTAGCTGCGCAGATGCCCGTCCGGTGTCGTGACCGTGTTCGGGCTGAACGCCTGGGCGCCGCTGGACAGACCGTCGAACTCCGTGGGCGCGGCCACCGCCGCGCCGCCGAAGTCGAAGCACGCCGACCTCATCGCCGGAGTGGTGACGGTGGCGCACACGCGGTCCGCGTGGCCGCCGGTGTCGTACCCGGCGTAGACGTTGTAGGTGTACGAGCCGCTGAGGCCGATGTCGTGCGGCGTGGTCCAGCCCGCGCACGAGGCATCGGTGTCCGGGTCGAAGCAGCCGATCGCCGGCGGGTGCGCGCCGGTCGAGGAACTGGTCGGCGACGACGAGATGAAGACCTTGCCGTTCACGGTGACCATCGAGCCGAAGTATTCGTTCCTCGTGGTGCTCGTCTGGTCGCCGTTCGGCGGGACGACCGCGGCGTACGGCTGGCCGGCGCAGGGCGTACGCGAGGCCATCGACAGGCACAGCACCTGACCGGTCGACACCACGCCGTACAGGTTCCCGCCCTGCTCGACGAGGCCGCCGATGTTGTTGACCCGCGACGGCGAGCCGCCGCGGTCGATGAGCGGCCAGTACCCGCAGTTCGCGCGGGCCCCGAGGTCGAGGCAGGCGACGCCGACCGTGGTCGCGGCGAACGCCGGGTAGTACACGACGCCCGCGCGGTCCGGGTCGCGGACGAACTCCTCGGTCGTCGTGGTCCCCAGGTCGGAGGTGTTGCCGCTGCCGAGTGGGCCGGCGGCCGCGTTGATCGGCTTCGGCCAGGGGCCGCCCGAGCACGCCTGGCCGGTGCTCAGGTCGGTGCAGACGGCCACGGCGGCCGGTGCGTTGGAGTGGTGGAAGAGGTTCCACGCCTCCACCTTGCCGTCCGCGCGGTACAGGACCGGCGTGAAGCCGTCGCCGCCGGTCGCGGTGCTCACCGACTGCAGCGGCGGCAGCAGGTCCGCGGAGAGGTTCGTACCGCCCTGTCGCGCGGACGAGGTGGTGGCCCGTACGGCGGTCGTCGCGGCGCCGGAGTCGGAGCCCTGGAAGGTGGTGCCGTCGGTGGACCACGACGGGCTCCAGCCGGGCGGGACCTTGAGGGAGCCGGGCACGTACGTCTGCGCGCCCGTCGCGCCGCTGATCGGGTCGGTGACCGTCGCCGTGGCGGGGGTGGCGGAACCGTTGTCGGTGTAGTCGACCACCCAGTTGATGACGTCCCCGTGGCTCGCCGTCCCGGCGTTCGGATGAGTGACGTTCTGGGCGCTCTTGTGCAGGACCGAGCCGTCGGCGGCGGGCGCCGGCGTGGCACTCAGGCCGACCAGGACACCCGCGACGAGTAATCCGGCGGTAGCTGAGGAACCTATTCGAAAAGCGCGCGACAAAATAGCTCTCCGCATCTGGGAGCTCTCCTTTGAGCGGGGCTGTTCCGGGATGGGACGGGTCCGCCTCGAGCCATGGGGGGAGTTCATCCGGGAAGACCCTCGGCAAATGTCGTCGAGTATCTGAAATTCGACAAGAGCGCTGGCCATGAGCGGTCACGGATCAAGATCGAGTGACTACTCAGAGAAGTCGTCGGCCGGTCCTTATGGTCCGGCCCGGCTTCGCCGAATCGAAATGTGTGCGCCCTATCCGCGCGCGAAAGGACTTCGCCGGAACGCCCGGCCGCCGGGCGGTCGCGATGGTCCGGCGCCGGGTCGTCGATCGGTCGGAACTTCGAGCCGGTAGGGCCGTATTCGTTAGTAGACCGTCGTAATTCGTTCGAGTACTCGAAGGTCACCGGGGTCCGGGGCGCAGCCCGTCGAGGATGAGCCGGGCGATGTGCGCTGAGCGTTCGCGGCTGATCTCCGCGTTGGCGTGGCGGATCGCGGCGAAGGCGCCGGCGACGAGTGCCATCACCTCGTCGACGGTGACGTCGGGGCGAACGGCGCCGGCCGCGTGCGCGCGGTCGAGCAGTCGCGCGACCTGGCGGGTGAGGCCCGCGGCGACGTCCGGGGCCGCGGTGCGCAGGTCGAACTCGGCGGCCACGAGTGCGCTCTTGACCGTCGCGTTCTCGGCGCCCGTGGCGATCATGCGGGACAGCAGCGTGAACAGGGCCGCGGGATCGTCGGTGGCGGCGAGCGCCTCCGCCTCCGTCACGAGCCGCTCGAACCGATCGGTCGCGACGGCGAGATACAGATCTTCCTTGGCCGGGAAGTGCCGGTGGACGGTGCCGGGACCGACGCCCGCGCGGCGGGCGATCTCGTCGAGTGAGACGCCGAGGCCCTGCGTCGCGAACAGCTGCTGCGCGGTCCGCAGCACCCGCTCCCGATTGCGGCGCGCGTCCGACCGCAGCTCGCGGTCGCTCCCGTGGGCTGCCGGAGTGGGGCCGGACGGTCGGCTGGTCATGGCATATCAGCATAACCGGGGCGACGCACCGGATACTCTGAGACGGTAACCGGGGCGGCGCACCGCTTACTGGTCCGGGCCGTCTCGTCCTCACCCAGTCACGAGGAGACCACGCCGATGACCACACGCGACGAGGCGAAGACCCTGGTCCACCGGATGCAGGAGTGTTTCAACACCCGGCGGTTCGACCAGGCCGAGGATCTGCACACACCCGACTTCTTCAGTCATCCGCTGGGCAGCACCGGGTTCGAGGCGGGCAGGGACGCCTGGCGCACACTCGTCGCCCGGTTCCCCCACGTGCGCGTCGTCGCCCAGGACATCCTGGTCGACGGCGACAAGGTCGCGGTCCGGTCGTCGGTCGAGGGGATCGCGACCCCGGACGGCGCCGCGCCGCCGACGCTGATCGAGATCTTCCGCATCAGCGACGGCCGCTTCGCGGAGGCGTGGGGGATCACCGAGGGCCCTGACCCGCGTCTCGGCTAGAGCCTCGCGCCGCGCTCAATGACCAGGGCTGCCGGCACGCCGGTTCCCGCACCCCCGAGGTGCGGGAACCCCGTGGCCTTCCGCGGGCCTGCCGTGCTGGTCGCGCTCGTCTCCTCACTCACTCCACGGACGGCTCGTCCCTCACCGGCCGCTCCGCTCGCTCGTCGGCTCGCCGCACGTGTCCATGGTCGCGCTCGTCTCCTCACTCACTCCACGGACGGCTCGTCCCTCACCGGCCGCTCCGCTCGCTCGTCGGCTCGCCGCGAGCTTGCCGGTCGCGCTCGTCTCCTCACTCACTCCACGGACGGCTCGTCCCTCACCGGCCGCTCCGCTCGCTCGTCGGCTCGCCGCTCAGGTCAGTCGTTGCCGGATTCCAGGGCGGCGTGGTCGAGCAGCTCGTCGTCGGCCGGGACCTCACCGCGGGAGGCGATCGCCTCGGCGCCGCCCTTGGGCATCGCGCCGATCAGGCCCGTCGAGGCCGCCTGAGCGGCGCCGATCAGCATCGGGTGCTGGCTGCCGACCATGCCGAGCCCGGCGTACTGCTCGAGCTTGGCGCGGGAGTCGGCGATGTCGAGGTTGCGCATGGTGAGCTGGCCGATGCGGTCCACCGGGCCGAAGGCGGAGTCCTCGGTGCGCTCCATGGAGAGCTTGTCCGGGTGGTAGCTGAACGCCGGTCCGGAGGTGTCCAGGATGGAGTAGTCCTCGCCGCGCCGCAGCCGCAGGGTCACCTCGCCGGTGACCGCCGTGCCGACCCAGCGCTGCAGCGACTCGCGCAGCATCAGCGCCTGCGGGTCGAGCCAGCGGCCCTCGTACATCAGCCGGCCCAGCCGCCGGCCCTCGTTGTGGTAGCTGGCGAGGGTGTCCTCGTTGTGGATCGCGTTGACCAGCCGCTCGTACGCCGCGTGCAGCAACGCCATGCCCGGAGCCTCGTAGACGCCCCGGCTCTTGGCCTCGATGACGCGGTTTTCGATCTGGTCGGACATGCCCATGCCGTGCCGGCCGCCGATGGCGTTGGCCTCCAGCACCAGGTCGACGGCGGAGGAGAACTCCTTGCCGTTGATCGTGACCGGCCGTCCCTGCTCGAAGCCGATCGTGACGTCCTCGGCGAGGATCTCCACGGCGGGGTCCCAGAACCGTACGCCCATGATCGGATCGACGATCTCGATGCCCGCGTCGAGGTGTTCGAGCGCCTTGGCCTCGTGGGTCGCGCCCCAGATGTTCGCGTCGGTGGAGTAGGCCTTCTCCGTGCTGTCCCGGTAGGGCAGGCCGCGGGCGAGCAGCCACTCGGACATCTCCGTACGGCCGCCGAGCTCGCTGACGAAGTCGGCGTCGAGCCACGGCTTGTAGACCCGCAGCGACGGGTTGGCGAGCAGGCCGTAGCGGTAGAACCGCTCGATGTCGTTGCCCTTGAAGGTCGAGCCGTCGCCCCAGATCTGCACGTCGTCCTCGAGCATCGCGCGGACCAGCAGCGTGCCCGTGACGGCCCGGCCGAGCGGCGTGGTGTTGAAGTAGACGCGGCCGCCGGAGCGGATGTGGAACGCGCCGCAGGCCAGGGCCGCGAGGCCCTCCTCCACGAGTGCCGCCCGGCAGTCGACCAGCCGGCCGACCTCCGCGCCGTACGCGGTGGCGCGCCCGGGCACCGAGGCGATGTCGGGCTCGTCGTACTGCCCGATGTCAGCGGTATAGGTGCACGGCACGGCACCCTTCTCGCGCATCCACGCGACCGCTACCGATGTGTCGAGGCCGCCGGAGAAGGCGATCCCGACACGTTCGCCGACAGGCAGGGAGGTCAGCACCTTGGACATGAGTAGAAGTATGCATACTAATGCATGATCATGCAACACCGGCTTTGGTAAAGAGCCGTGCTCCGCGTCCTCAGGGCCGGCGCTCGTAGCGGAGCATGACGGTCTGCGAGTCGAAGGTCCGCGACTCGACGAGCGTCATGCCGACGCGGTCCTTCGGCTCCAGGAACAGCCGCCGGCCGCCGCCGAGGACGACCGGGTGGATGACGATGCGGTAGTCGTCGAGCAGGCCGAGGTCGGTGAGGGACGCGGCGACCTCGGCGCCGCCGGTCAGCAGGATGTCCTTGCCCGGCCCTCGTTTCAGCTCCGCGACCTCCTCGGCGAGGTTCGCGCCGATGACGCGGGCGTCCCAGGCGGCCTTCTCCAGTGTGCGGGAGACCACGACCTTCGGGGTCCGCCGCCAGTACGGGGCGAACGACCGGGCGTGCTCGTCGGTGGTCTCCGGATCGGCGTCGGCCGTCGGCCAGTAGGCGGCCATGAAGTCCCAGACGACCCGTCCGTACATCAGGGTGTCCACGTGCTCGTTGATCCCGTTGGAGTACGCGAACAGCTCCGGCCCGACGGCCGGCCAGTCGAACTCCCCGTTCGGACCGGCGATGAAACCGTCGATGGACGCGTGGACCCAGTAGATGATCTTTCGCATGACGAGCTCCTCGGCTCCCGTGGCGCCCCGGCGGGGCGCGCCTTCACGGAAGAGTCGGAGCCGTCCCCGCCGTCTTGACATCTCCTGCGGGAGATCGCGAGAAATCCCTCCCGGCCACGACGCGGCCCGCGTGGGGATGCGGTCGCGGAAGACGGGGTAGCAGACCTTGATGCCGGCCGGGAGCTCGCGCATGCCGATCGTCGGCACCTCGCCGATGAGGGCGCCGTAGTACAGCAGCGTGCCGTGGCGCCGCAGGGCCAGGGTCAGCCTTCGATGGCGACCTCCTGCGCCATACGGCGCAGGTCGGGGGAGACGTGGGCCATCTCCTCGACCAGTTCACCGACCACGGCGTACGCGGGGCCGTGGTCGCGGAAGGACCAGCGGGACAGGCTCTCGGCCTCCTGCAGGGTCGACTCGGCCGCCCGCAGATCCATGAGCTGCGCCTGGGCCTGGGCCACGTCGAGCAGGTGGCGGCCGTACATCGCACGCGGGAGGTCCTCCCGGTGCACGGCGCAGGACGCCCGCAGGGCCAGACCGGGCTCGCGCAACAGCGTGTACGCGTGCGTGGCGTGCATCGCCACCTCCGACGGGCCGAACCGTACGTGATAGTCGAGATGCTCGCGGTCGAAGCGACCCGCCGCCGAGCGGGCCAGGCCGACGTAGTCGTGCACCGCGCCCGCTCGCGTGGTCGTGCCGGCGGCGGCCATCGCGGTGAGGATCAGGTTGCCCCACACCGTCAGGCGGCGGAGTTCGGCGGCCCCCAGCGGCGGCTCGGTGTCCTCGGCGATGTGCACGGCGTGGGCCTCGCAGACGCCGGTGAGGTGCTGGTGCAGGAGCGCCGAGCAGTACGAGCCGTGCAGCGCCGTCCACCGGAGCTCGTCGTCCCCGCTCTCGGCGGCCTGGATCGCCTCCTGTGCGGCCAGCGCCGCGAGGTCGGTCTCGCCCAGGCTCGACAGCAGGCGCGCGGCCAGGTGGTGCGCGTCGGCGAGCGGCGCGGCCGCCCGTGGGCCCAGGCCGAGGTACGCGAGACGCGCCTCGCCGATCAGGCCCGGCAGCCTCATCGCCACGTGCGGCAGGTCGCCCGACCAGTACGCGCGCCAGGCGTCGGTGACGGCGTCGCGCAGTTCGCCGACGTCGGGCGCCTCGCCCGCGTCGTCCGGATCGACGCCGGGGGTGGACTCCGGCGCGGTCACGGCGTCGCGTACGGCGCTGTCCTCGGGGCGGGGCCGGCCGAGCAGGCCGGACAGCTCCGTCCTCAGCGTGCCGGCGAGCCTCATCAGCCAGGTCGCACGGGCGGTCTGCCGGCGCCCGTGCTCCAGCTTCTCGATCACGTCGGTGTTCACCCCGGATCGGTCCGCGAGCTCGCGCCGGGTCATGGAACGTTCGTGCCGGAGCAACTTCAGCCGGTCACCGATGGTCGGGGCATCGGACACGATCACTGCACCCCCCGCAGCCGTGGTCACCACCCACGTTACGACCGACCTCCGAGGTTGGCCAGGGGCCTGGAAGCGGGCTGACCTGCGTGTTCACGCGAGAGGTAGGGGTGGCCTCACGGTGTGAAGAACTTCTCCGCCGCCGCCAGAGCGTCCGCGTCGGCGCGGATGTCACCGGGCCGGTCGGCGTACCCCACCAACTCTCCGCCCCACCGCATCCCCAGGTAGTCGGCGGTGAGCCGGAGAGTGCCCAGCAGGGGATCGGCCTTGGCCGGGTCCTCCTCGCTGATCACCGTGATCGCCCACATGGTCCGGCCCCTCATCCGGGCCTTGAAGTCGACGCCGGGAACGCGCAGCCACGGCGACCAGTAGTCGAGGTAGAGCTTGGTGGCCGCCGAGACGCTGTACCAGTAGAGCGGGGACACGATCACCACGTCCGTCGCCGTGACCGTGGCGTCCAGGAGCAGCCGCTCATTGCCGGTCGGCTCGGCGTAGCCGGGACCGCCGGCGTGACGGACGTCGCTGAACGCGGGCAGCGGCAGGTCGTCGAGCCGTATCCACCGCTGTTCGACCTCGGCGGGCAGCCGTGCCGCCGCCTGCCGGGCCAGCGTCTCGGTGTTGCCCTCCGCGCGGGAACTTCCCAGGACGAACAGGAACCTTCGTGCGGCGGCATCGGGCTGGTCGAGGGACATGGCGTCTCCTGGCGCATCGGAGCCTTCCGGGGCGATCCTCGTCAACCGGTGCGCGGGCGCGCTGATTCCGCCCGGCCGCATGCGGCGCCGATTCCGCCATGGGGCGGTACTGATCGTCATCGGACCTGGCAAAAGGGCCTGCGGCGTGGGCGTACGGCGCTTCGGCGGGTGATGACGTCGATCTCCGGGACATACCTACAAGGAGCTCAGATGATCAAGTCGCTCGGCAGGCGCGCCGTGACCGTCACGACGGCCCTCGCGGTCGGGGGTCTCGGCGCCGTCGTGGGGCAGGCACCCGCCCAGGCCTCCGCGTTCTCCGCCGCGTACACCTGCAACATCGGCAACCTCGGGCAGACCGCCGCCGTCCTCAACGGATGGCTCGCCTCGCCCGGCACCACCTTCAACGGCCCGGCCCGGTTCCGCCTGCACATCTCGAGCCTGAGCCTGCAGGCGCCGCTGCCCATCTCCTCCTGGAGCGGGGCGGCGTGGATCAACGTACGGGGCGCGGAGCACTCGACCTTCCAGGTCACCGGGGGCGGCGGGGCCGTGCCGGCCCAGGGCGTGCTCGCCGGCGACATGGTCGGTGACTGGGCGCCGGTCATGGGCGGCACCGACCTGCTGAGCGTCGGCGGCATCGAACTCACCGCCAACAGCGCGGAGGCCGGCAGCGTGCCGGTGCAGTGCGTGCCCAGCGACGCCGCGGTGGCCGAGGTCCTCCGCGTCGCCTCGCCGTACAGCGGGACCTGGGTTCGCCCGGCCGTCCCGATCTTCCACATCGGCGGCTGGTACCACCGGGGCATGGCGCTGCACCGGCCCGTGTGGGTCCGGCCGGGCCACGGGGGGTGGAACCGGCCGGTCGTCCCGGTCATCCCGGTCCGTCCCGGCAACTGGAACCGCCCGGTCCACCCGGGAGGCGGCTGGAACCGGCCCGGTGTTCCGGTCCACCACGGTGGCGCCGGGATGCAGCACCACCACTAGAACGTGAACGGGAAGGGGCGGGCGCGGCGAGCGTCCGCCCCTTCTCCATTGAGACAGAACCGCAATTAGGAATTGCTATACAAATTCAATTAATTGTGCTATGATAGAGCGCTATACGCGTTTTCTGGTGTTAGCCTCCGCGTGTGACGAATTCTCCTCCAAAGGCCACTTCCACTTCCATCGCGGCACGCGATCTGCCGTACGACGACGGCGACGCCCGGCTGCACGGCCGGTTCTTCTGGGACGAGACGCATGACACCCCGCGGCCCGGCATCCTCCTCGTCCACGGCGGCGCCGGCCTTGACGATCATGCGTGTGACCAGGCGCGACGGTACGCGGAGCTGGGATATGCCGTCCTCGCCTGCGACATGTTCGGCGAGGGCGTCAAGGGCGACCGCGAGCGGATCATGGCCACTCTCATGGCGATGCGCGACGACCCGGACCGCCTCGTACGGCGGGCTCAGGCCGGGCTCGACGCCCTCGGCCGGTGCCCCGAGGCCGGCGTGGGCCGAGCCGTCGTGGGCTTCTGCTTCGGCGGAATGGCCGCGCTCACGCTCGCCCGCGAGGGAGCCGGCCTCGCCGGCGCGGTCAGCGTTCACGGCACCCTCGCCACGTCCCGGCCCGCCGAGACCGGAGCCGTCAAGGCGAGGATCCTGGTCTGCCACGGCGCCGCGGACCCGCACGTGCCGATGAGCGACGTCGCGGTCTTCGCCGAGGAGATGAACCGCGCCGGCGCCGACTGGCAGCTCACCGTCTACGGCCGCGCCCAGCACGGTTTCACCCACACGAACGCGGTGCCGGGGTCGGGCGGCGTCGCGTACGACCGCCCCACCGACGAACGCTCGTTCGCCGCCATCCGTACGTTCCTGGCCGACGTGCTGGACTAGAACTTTCTCCGGTCGGCGGTCGTGGGGAAAAGTACGGTCTGCGTCGTCGGGGCGCCGTTAGTATCGCGGCATGCCGTCCATTCGCCGACATCGTGCCATCTCCGGTGGCCATCTCGTCGTTTGCGGCGACACGGTGCTCGCTTTCCGGCTTGCCATTGAACTGTCCGCGCAATACGACCAAGACGTCAATGTCATCTTTTCCCCCAAAGTGCCGGGCCGCGTGCCGAAGGTCCCGCCATCGTCGCGGGTGAGGGTTCTTGAAGCGACGGCGTTGAACGAGGAGGTTCTCCAGGTCGCCCGCGCCGGATCGGCGCGGGCGGTGGCGTTCGTCGGCGCCGATGAGAACGACAACATCGACGCGGCGCTGCGGGTGCAGGAACTGAATCCAGGTGCCCGGCTCGTCATACGCATGTCGGATATGACTCTCGGCCCGTGGATCGTGAGCCTGTTCGACAACTGTGCGGCGCTGTCCGATGCCGCGATGGCCGCACCGTTCCTGGTGGCCGCCGCGCTCGGCCACGAACAGCCGAGGCGCATCGTCGTCGCCGGACGCGCCCTGCACGTCGTCGAGCGCAAGGACCGGCCGGAGCAGGTGCTCTGCGGCCTCGCGGACACCAGCGATCCGGACGGAGGCCCCCGGCTGCTGCCGGCCGACCAGGAGCGGGCCGACCTCCTACTCGCCACCGCCCCGGCGATCGCCGGCCGGACCTTCCGCCATCGGCTGCACCGTCTCTGGAACCGCACCGTGACGCACCGGGACGCGCTCGCCCTGGTCTTCCGCGGCCCGCTGCCCAAGGTCCTGTCGGTGCTCATGGTGGCGGTCGCGGTCGGCAGCATCGCGCTGGGCGTCGCCGCCGGCTATCGATTCCCGCAGGCGGTCTACCTGGTACTCCTGGACATCGCGGGGGCGGCCACCCCGGATCTCACGCTCAACAGCGCGGCGAAGGTGGCTCAGACCGCGGTCACCCTTGCCTCGCTCGGTCTCGTTCCGGCCGTCACCGCGGCGTTCGTCGACGCGAGGTTCCGAGCGCGGGTCGATCCGGTACGGCGACTGACCTACCCGATCAGCGGGCACGTCGTGGTGGTCGGTCTCGGCGAGCTCGGTCTTCGCGTCGCCTCGCAACTCGCCGACCTCGGCGTACTCGTGGTCGGCGTGGACACCGGCGAAGGAGCGGCGAGCAGGGATCTGGCGCGCCGAGCGCGGATCCCCATCGTGTTCGGCGACGGCACGCGGCGGGAGACGCTGAAGGACGCATGGGTCCAGACCTCCCGGGCGGTGATCGCGGCCACGGGCCATGACATCAGCAACGTCAAGGTCGGCGTGCAGGCGCGCGCGATCCGCGCCGACGTCCGCGTCGTGTTGCGGCTCACCGACGACGACTTCGCCTCGCGTGTGTACCGGCGCCTCGACGCCGACCGGGTGGTCGGCACGATGTCGTCCATCACCGTGTCCGCCTTCGCCAGGGCGATGCTGGACCGGCAGGTCCTCGCGACGATCCCAGTGGGCCGGAAGGTGATGCTCATCGCCGACGTGCCGATCGAGCCAGGGTCCGCGCTCGACGGACGCCCGGTGAGCGAGGCCGGCGAGCCGGAGCGCTATCGGGTGCTCGCCGTCCGGCCGCGCGGTCGCATGGACCATGAGTGGAACCCGGAGGACGGATACGTCCTCACGCCGGGCGATTCGCTCGTCGTCGTGGCCACGCGAGACGGCCTCAGGCGGCTCCTCGCCCGCAGTGGGGCGCCGACGTCTCCGGACGGCCGGGACCGAGCCGTCTCCTCCGGGAAGCCGGGCCGGCTCGGCGCCATCCTGCGGCGAGGTCTCCCACGGCGGCGCGGACGTTAGGTGGCCTCGCCCGAACGGATCTCCTCCACCCGGGACGGGGGCGGGTCGGCGTTCCAGTTCAGGCAGGTCGGGCGCCGGCCGGTCTCGACGTACTCGCGGGCGGCGCGGATCGCGGTCGCCGGGGTGACGCGGGCGCGTTCCGGCGGGATGGTGACCGGCGGGCGCTTCGGGTGTTCCTCGACGACCAGCGCCTCGTCCGGGTCGACGCCGGACTCCACGCCCGCGCTGCCCTGCCACGAGACGGCGGCCCGGCCCGCGGACGTGTCGATGTAGATCCGTAGCGGCGCCTGTTCGCGTTCACCCTTGCCGAAGCGGATCGCGACCCCGCGGGGTCCGCCGGTCAGGAGGCGGTCCGCGGCCTCACCGATGACGCTCTCGGCGGTACCGGCGTCGGCGACCTCCCGTGATCTCGTGCCCCACCAGCCCATGAACGACTTCTCCTCGGGGGCCTCCGGCTCCTCGGGGCGCTCGGGCCGTGACACCGATGTGCCCTTCTCCCCGCCCCGACGGTGTGAGGTCGTCACCGCCGGGCCGGCGCCGGCCGGGGCGCTCGGCGCCTGGTCGAGGCGGCTGAGGAAGACGGGGAGTTCGCTCGTGACCCAGCCGAACAGCCCAGCGACCTCGACGAGGCGTTCCTGCGCGAGGAGCAGCGAGCGTACGGCCTGCGCGGCCTGGGGATCACGTGACGCGGTCAGCACGGCGGTCAGGCGCCGCGCCGCCGAATCGAGGAGTTCACCGGCCTCTTCGACGGACTCGCGCGCCTGCGCGGAGAGCTCCATCACACCGACGACCTGTTGCCTGACCTCGCCCGTTAGCGACACGGTCCATTCTCCCACTGCGGCGTCGTCACGTACGTCCCACGACGGAGACACCGGGAAACCTCACATCGGCGGTACGCCTTCACCCCGGCGGGGGATTTCGGGGAATGCATCAGAATCCGACTTTCGAATCCGGATTCCGATCCGCGACCGCGACCGCGTCATCAACGCCCTCCGCGGCCGGCCCGATGCGCAGGCCGTGGTCGCGACTCAGGTCCCCGTCGGCGCGACGGGCTGACCGGCCGGACCTACCGGCCCCCTTCCTCGACGCCCTCGCCTCGCGCGGCGTCGGCTGGACCGTTGAGGAGCGGTCCTGACCGCCGACGCGTCAGGGGAGAGCGGCCCCCGAACGAGGATCGTCACGCCCGGTGTCTGACCTCGTATCGGCGGGCACCGGACGGCGCGAGCCGTCCTGAGGCCGGACCGTCCTCGTACGCGTCGCTACTCGCCGGCCGGCGTGAACACGTGGGGGTACATCAGCTCCAGCCCGCCGGACAGGCCGGTCTTGGCGTTCCGGCTGCGCTCGTCGGCCAGTACCTCGGGAATGCCGGCCTGGACGCCGTCCAGGGCAGCGGCGGCCACGACGGCGGGATCGGTCTTGTCCGCGGGGTCGACGTAGTGGGCCATGTCCGTGTCCAGGTAGCCGACGTGCAGCGCGGTCACGGCGACGCCGGAGGGCGCGAGTTCCTGCCGGATCACGTTGGTCATCGCCCACGCGGCGGCCTTGGCCGCACTGTACGCGCCGTAGTCCGGGTAGTGCACCCAGGACAGGACGGACAGGACGTTGAGAATCGCGCCGCCATTTGCGGCCAGCTTCGGGGCGAAGGCGCGCGTCACCTCCAGGGTGCCGAAGTAATGCGTCTCCATCTCCAGCCGGACGTTGGCCATGTCGCCGTCGGTCAGCCGCGTGTGCGTGCTGATCCCGGCATTGTTGATCAACAGGGTGACGTCCGGGGCGGCGGCCGCGGCCTCGGCCACCGAGGCGGGGTCGGTGACGTCCAGGCGTACCGGGACGACTCCGGGCAGGTCGACCGTCCCGGGGTCGCGGGCCCCGGCGTAGACCTTGGCGGCTCCGCGGGCGAGCAGCTCGGCGGTGAACCTCCGGCCGAGACCGCGGTTGGCTCCGGTGACGAACGCGAGCGAGTTCTTGATGTCCATGATCTCTCCCATTGGGTTGGTTTTTCCAACTTAGAGTGCTGAGTTTGAAAAAGCAACGCAGGGTAGAATCGAGCCATGAACCCCCGTGACGCCGACTACTGCTCGATCGCCCGTGCGCTCGCGGTGGTGGGAGACCGGTGGACCCTGCTGATCCTGAGAGACGCCGACCTGGAGCAGATCACGCGCTTCGAGGATTTCCGTGACCGTCTCGGCATCGCCCGCGACGTCCTCGCCGACCGGCTGGCCGCCCTCGTCGAGGCTGGCGTCATGGAGAAGCGGCCGTACCGCGAGCCCGGCCGCCGGACCCGGTACGCCTACTACCTGACGCCGGCGGGAGAGCAGTTGCGGCCGATCCTCGGTGCGTTGCAACAGTGGGGTGACGCGCACCGGCCCCCGGCGGTCGGCCCGACGGTCGCCCGGCGCTCGGCCCGCGACGACCGGCCGCTCCACGTCGCGTTCGTCGACGACACCGGCAGAGAGGTCCGGCTCGACGACGTCAGGTTCACGCCGACCGCCTCCTACCCGGCCTGAGTCCGGGTAGTCGCGTCGCGTACCCGCGAGCCCACGGAACCATGCCCGGCCATCGCGGCGAGTCTGTTCCGGGCCAGGGACCGGTAGCGGCGGACCGGCTCGCGCCGGTGGCCCGGCTCGTCGTCCCGCGGCGTCGGTCAGCCGGCGTGGGACCGGCGGGCGCGGTAGTGGTCGCGGACGTCCTGGCGGAGCAGGTGGCCGAAGCCCGCGTTCTCGATGCGGCGGCCGAGTTCGGGCTCGGTCACGCCGAGCGCCGCGGCCGTGCCGGGCAGGCTCCAGTCGTTCGCGGCGAGGACGGTCAGCAGGTGGCCGCGCCGGACCTGGTTCTCCGACAGCCGGAACGTCTTCAGGTACGCCACCTGTCCGCTCTCGTCGGTGATCAGCTCGCCGATGTGGTTGTCGCGCCGCCGTTCGAACGGCGGCAGGAACCGCGACAAGCGGTACGGGCCCAGCTCGTACACGTGCTCGTAGGTGTAGTCCGCTCCCAGCAGCCCGCCCGCCATGACCTCGTCGTGGAAGGCCGTCCACTCCTCCCGCTGCCGGGCCGCCTCGGCGCGCAGGTCCGCGAGCGAGCGCACGTTCGCGTCCGCGATGCGCGCGCCGAAGTCGGGCACCGGCATGCTCAGCATCGCGTAGTGGTAGATCAGTTCGCCGTACAGGTCGAGGAGCAGAGTGCCGTGCAGGGCGCGGTAGTCGGCGGGACGCGGGACGACGAAGGCGGAGGCGAGGGCGTCCGCGACGTACAGGAGCACCCCGCACTGGCCGGCGTGGATCTCGAAGACGCGGAGGGCGTCGTCCAGGCCCCGCACCACGGCGCCGGTGTAGGCCTCCTCGACCCGGGGCGAGAGTCCGTGACTGATCGCGCGGTGCGACCACTCCCGCCACGCGATCTCCGGGCCGCCGAAGTGCAGCGCCAGGTACCCCTCCAGGGCCAGGTGCAGCGGCAGGAACCGCAGACGGTTCTTGGCCACGCGGCGTGCCATGCGCCGGTGGAACCGCAGCGCCATCCGGTCGGGCGTCCGCGTCCGTTCGGCCGGGCTGAGGAGCTGGGTCCCGTACGCCGCCGCGGGCGCGTCGTCGCCCCACGTCGCCACGTACCCGTGGGGGATGTAGGACCAGTAGTCGGTCCGCGCGTCGACCGCGACGACCCCGAAGTCGGCGTCGTGGAGCCGGACGTCGAGCCGCAGGTCCTCGATCGGCGTCTCGCGGACCAGCGGAACGAGCCGTACGCCGCCCCAGACCTGCGCGGGACGGGTGGTGAGGCCGGCCGGTTCGATCACGTGTCCTCCCCGAGGAAGGCCGCGACGCGGCGGTCGAGGTGGGCGCGGAGCTCGGGCAGCCCGGTGCGTCCCTCCGCGAACCGGGCCAGCTCCGTCAGCGCGACCAGATCCTCGGCGTCGCGGATGCCGGCCGTCGGGACGACCGGGGTCAACCGCCGTACGTCGAAGCCGTCGGCGTCGTAGACGGGGTTGAGGTGCACGACGCCGCAGGTGTGGCCGGGGTCCAGCCGGGTGCGCCAGACCCGCAGCACCTCTCCGGCCAGGCCCGGCGGCGCGTTGTCCCACCCGTCCGAGACGATGACGAGCCGGTCGGGGCCGAGGTCGAGCCCGTCGAGGACGCGTTCGCCGAGCGGCGTCGCGCCGTACGGGTGGACGAGCAGCGCGTCGTCGCGACCCGACAGCCACAGCGGCGTGTAGTCGGCGGCGAGCGCCTCCAGCAGGAAGTGGCACGCGAGCGCGACCGCGAGAGGGCGGCGGCGCTTGGTGCCCGACCCGTAGGCCGAGAAGCTGTCGTCGAGGACCGCGACCACCCTGCCCCAGCGTCCGGCCTGGTCACCGGCGGTGCGCCTGGCGGACGCACGCAGCGCCTCCGTCAGCTCGCCGCGGCGGCGCGCCCGCTCGTCCAGCGAGAGACCGAGCACGTACGAGGCCAGGCGGGTGAGCGGCATGGTCGTCAGGTCGGCCCGTACGGCGCCGGCTCCGCGTTCGCGCGCGGACTCCTGCAGGCGCAGCCGTTCGAGCCGGGTGAGCCGGGGCGCGATCCGCTCCAGGAACGCGGCGCGCGGGATCCGGTGCTTGGCGGCGAAGCCCTCCGCCACCGTGTACGGGAGCGCGTAGAGCGCGGTCTGGTCGTAGTGGGCCCGGCGCCAGGTCTCCAGGATCGGCGTCGTGTAGGCGGCCGGCCGCCGGAACGCGAACAGGAACGGGCCGAGCTCGCCGTCCGGCCGCAGGTGCGCGTGGCGTACGGCGTCCTTCACGGCGCCGCGGTACTTGACCGCGTCGAACGCCGGGTCGGGGCGCGCGGCGAGCCAGTCCCGCATGATCGCCCGGGTACGGCGGTTGTTGACCCTCGCGCGGCGCAGCTCGCGGAACAGGGCGTACACCCGCTGGGGCGGAAGCAGCTCCAGCCGCCGCGCGATGAGGCGGCCCTCGGCCCGTCGCTGCTCCGCGTCGGCCTCGGCCGCGGTGACCAGCAGGTTCCGTACGATCAGCGCGGCGTTGTGGTCGTTGATGTCGAGCGCCAGCGTGGCCGCGTACAGGTCGCGGTAGTTGACGAGCAGGTAGCGGTGCAGGAAACCGAGCGAGAGGCCCTGTTCCTCCGCGCCGGAGTGGAACTCGCGCTGGCCCGTGGAGGTGATCGCCGCGTTGACGAACAGCAGCACGTCGTCCGCGGCGATCAGATCCGCCATGGTCTCGATCGGAATCCCCCCTCAGACGCCGGAGCCGGCCGGGGAGTGGGGGCACGAGCTGCGAATCATCGCTTAACAGGCGGGTTCCGGAAGTCGCACCGGAGTCCCGCGGCCGGCCTCGGCACGGTAACACCGACATCCCGGCCGGCGCCGCTCATTTCCGGCCGCCGGGATCAGCGCCTCCGGCGGTCGGCGACGGCGCCGGCGAGCAGGTCCAGGCCGATGCCCAGCATCCAGACGTCCTTGCTGACGCCGAGGCCCGCCTGGCTCGGCCAGATGCTGCCCGGTTTGCGGAGCGCGGGAGTGCGCGCGTACAGGGCGAGCAGGCCGCCGGAGAAACCGGTGAGGGCGACGCCGGCCAGCGCCGGCGGGACGACCGGGGCGAGCAGCGCGGTGCCGGTGGCGATCTCCGCGGCCGACAGAAGGCGCAGGAACCGGCGCGGCGGGACGGTCTTCAGGAACGGGAACGCGTTCGAGGCCATCGTGTGGACGCCGGACGCCTGCTCGTCGCCTCCGCGCCAGTGCTCCAGCCCACTGTGCAGGAGGAACGCGCCGGTGGTCACCCGGCCCGGCACGGTCCTCGCCCTCATCGGAAGTCTCATCCGGTGTCTCCTTGTTGATCAAGTCCCCCACCAGGACGTTAGCCCTCGTGGCCGGACGCCCCCGTACGGGGGGTGCGCACGTCGCGCGACGGGACGGGAAGTCGTCTCTGGCACGAACCGTGCCCTCGGGAGATCATCGATCGTCCGTCCCGCCGCGGAGTCCCCCGCCACCCCCTGGTGTTCCCCGCTGGAACGGCATCGCCCCTGGCCTCGATGAAAGAGGACGTCACATGGGTAACCCCGGGAGGACCCGCCGGCGCCGGTGGGAGGCGCTGTGCGCGGTGTTCGTCGTGACACTGGCCCTGCTTTCCGCGACCTCGGCCGCGGCGGCGACCGCCGCTCCGCGGCCCGAACCGGCCGCCAACCCCTGGCAGATGCGGCACTGGCCCCAGACGCAGCCGTGGCAGCGGAGCCGGACACAGCGCGCGTTCGCGCCGAACGTGCCACGTCCGATCGACCCGCAGGACTACGAGCTGCCGGACACGATGACGTGGGACGACTACAAGGCGATCCCGGGCACCCACTGGAACGACCCGGCCGAGAAGGGCTCGATCAAGAACTTCAAGGGCGCGCTCGTCCTGGTCGACTACCCGAGCGTGTCGTTCGTCATCAGCCGGCCGAAGAACTCCACGATCTACGGCAACCCCACCTCGGTCAGCGACGTGCCGCGCGACCAGGTGCCGCGGTTCTACCAGGACTTCCTCAACACTCCGGGCGACCTCAACCGCGGGCACACCATCAACGAGTACTGGATGGAGGACTCCGGCGGGCGCTACGGCATCGACCTGGGCGCGTTCGGGCCGTACCGGATGCCCGGCAAGAGCTACGAGTACGGCGTCGAGTCCAGTTTCCAGGGCAGCACGGGCTGCCCGGCGGGCGACACGTGCAACCGCGACTTCCGCAGGGACGCCCGTGCCGCGTGGATCGCGGACGTCGGCGCGGACGTCGCCGCGCGGTACGACTTCGTGTTCTTCCTCAGCGCGGGCCAGGACGAGTCGTCGACCTGGCAGGAGTTCGGCCAGATGAAGTTCGACGGCCGCGACGACGTCACCGACGAGTGGGGGCCGCCGGACCCGGCACTGCCCAACTGGAACAAGACCCGGTACGTCGACTGGACGTCCTGGCAGGCCGCGGCCAACATCTGGCCGAACGCCGCCTCGGGCAGTTCCATCCAGGCCGAGAGCTCGGGCATGGGCACCTTCGCCCACGAGTTCAGCCACATCCTCGGCATCGGCGACAACTACAACAACCCGTACTCGGTGCCGCCACGGCGGGACTACTCCGGGCCGTGGGACATGCTCAGCCGGGGAACGTTCAACGGGCCCGGCGGCCCGCACAGCCGCTGGCTGATTCCCGCCACCGCCGGCAGCTCGATGGGCGCCCAGCACATGCTCCGCGAGAAGGTGAGGCTCGGCATCGTCGACCCGGCCAGCGTGCTGAACGTCTCACGCGACGGCCTCGCCCAGTCGGGTGTCGTGGTGGCCAGGGTCAAGGCGCGTGAGGTGCGGCCGAAGTCCGGCGAGCTCACGGGCGTCAACGTGGTGATGAACGGCGGCGACCACGACCCGGCCTGTGACGTCTCGGCCGATCCGCTCTGCGACGGCGGCGGGTACGACAACTACACCGTCGAGGTCGTCGACCGGATGGGCTACGACTCGTTCACACCGGACAGCGGCGTGCTGCTGTCCAAGACCAAGGACCGCGACGCGGCGCCGTTCATCTGGGTCGTCGACGCGCACCCGGAGGACATCGACAAGGTGGACTTCGTGCTGCCGAACGGCACCCCGCAGAAGATGACGATCGGCGACTACCGGCAGCTCTCCGACGCGCTGTTCCACGCCGGGGCCGACTCGGGCAGCCAGTACGAGTACGTCGACCAGGCCAACCGGCTGCACTTCTACGTGCTGGACCTGAAACGCGACAAGTCGGGCGTGCTGTCGTACACCGTCGCGATCCGCTCGCTGGACGGGGCCGGCACGCAGCGCCGCGGCGTACGGCTGTCGCCCGGCGCCGGGGTCGCCGCGCCGCAGCGGGGCTGGGCCAGGTGCACGCTGCCGCTGACCAACACCGGCACGGCGGGCACCGCCCCGTACGCCGACGCCGACGTGTACCGGCTGTCCGCGACCGCCTCGGGCCGTGGCTGGTCGGCCTGGCTGCCGAACGACCTAGCCACGGCCAGGGCCGGCGGGCGTACGGCGGTGACCGTGTACGCCCAGCACACCGCGGGCGCGGCCCATCTCGGCACGGTGCAGGTGACCGCCACGTCCGAGAGCGACCCGACGAAGAAGGCGACGACCGTCTGCGCGGCCGTCGGCTGACCGGAGCGGCGAGCGCGACCGGCGAACACGAGCGGCGAGCTGACGAGCGAGCGGCGCGGCCGGTGAGGTATGAGCCGTCCGTGGAGTGAGTGAGGAGGCGGGCGCGACCGGCGAACACGAGCGGCGTGCGCGACCGGCGAACGCGAGCGTGACCATCAGACGGCCGCGGCCGGCGTCCCCCGCGCCGGCCGCGGCGTCCGGTGATCAGACGGCGACGGACGCCGGCGTCCAGAGCCGGTCGATCGCGTCCTCGGCCGCGGCGAGGCTCTTGACGGCGAGCGGGATCAGCTCGGCCATCGCGGGCGTGGTCTCGGCGAGCGTCAGCTCCGCGGTGATGAAGCGCGGCTCCAGGCCGGTCATCGACACGCCGTGCGGCAGCCACTGCTCGGCGTGGTCCCATCCGTCGCGGGGCGTGCCGGGGGCGTAGCCGCCGCCGCGGCTGGCCAGGACGATGAACTCGCGGCCGCCGAGCAGGCCGGTGCCGCTTTCGGAGTCGACCGAGCCCGGCCCGATCAGGTGGTCGACCCAGGACTTGACGCTGCTCGGTGCGCCGAAGTTGTAGAGCGGCAGGCCCAGCAGGATCGTGTCGGCCTGCCGGACCTCCTCGATGACCTCCTGGCTGAGCCGCCACGACGCCGCCTGCGCCGGAGTGTGGTCCTCCGGCGACACCATCCGGGCCAGGCCGCCGGCCGTGTCGAGGTGGGGGAGCGGATGGGCGCCGAGGTCGCGGTACGTGACGGTCCCGTCGGGGTGGGCCGCGCGCCATGCGTCGGCGGCGCGGGCGCTGAGCCTCCGGCTGACGGACTGGTCGCCCTTGATGCTCGAGTCGATGTGCAGCAGATGAGCCATGATCGTTCGTCCCTGATTAATCGTTTGTGTAGGGCAAGCTATTTGTACCACACGGATCGATGGCGGCTGCGGCTAGAATCGGGGTGTGGTCGAGCTCCCCGTCGTGAACCAGCCGGTGCACCGGTCCGGCGCGCTCCTCGACCACCTCGCGCGCCGCATGCGGCTGCGTGCGGAGTCGGTGCTGGCGCCGCTGGGCCTGCGCCCGCGGCACCTCGTCACGCTGACGGTGCTGCGCCAGCAGGGAGGCTGCTCGCAGCAGGCCCTCTCCGGCACGCTGGAGATGGACGGCACCAACGTCGTCGGCCTGCTCAACGACCTGGAGCGCGACGGCCTGATCGAGCGCCGTCGCTCACCCGAGGACCGCCGGCGGCACGTCGTCGTGCTCACCGACAAGGGGGCGCGCGTGCTCGTCAAGGCGGAGTGCGCGCTCGCCGCCGTCGAGGACGACGTGCTCGGCGCGCTCGACGAGACCCAGCGCGAGACGCTCTACGGCCTGCTCCAGCAGGCCGCCACCGGCGTGCCGATCGTCTGCACCGGCGACGACGCCGACACCGAGCAGTGCTAGAGCCGGTCTCAGACCTCCGCTGTCCTACCGCACGGTGCCCAGGTGACGCCTCGCCGTTTCGGTCGGCGCCGGGTTGACACCCTCCACCGCCTTGCGGACACCGCTCGCCACGGACGGGGACTTACCGGCCCTGGCCGTTCGGGTGCTCGGCGACCATCGCCCGCCGGCCGGCGCCCGCGCCGTGAGGCGGGGTGACCAGCCGGTCGCCTGCTTGAAACGGCGGTCGGAGGCCCGCTGCGAGCGCAGGTAGAAGCCGAGATCTCTGCTCAGCCGCAGCGGCAGGGAGCCGGTGGTCACGGGCGGCCGTACGCCGAGCGTCTCGGCCGGCGTCCGGTGGAACTCCCCGCGGGTCGGCGGCCGGTCGTCCGTGACGTTCCAGGTCCCGGCGGGCGCGCCGAGGGCGGCGACGGCCGACGCGTAGCGTCCTTCGGGCCGGGGATGGCGGGCAGCCGTCGGCGCGCCATCCGGCGCATGTACCGGGTGCAGGTCGAATCCCACGCGTAGAACCGACCGAAGCGCAGCTCCACCCCGGTGCCGCCGGCCTCGGTGAACCGGCGCGCCTGGACCTCGGCGGCCTCATTGGCCCGGCCGAAGGGCGGCGGGTCCAGCGGCACGTCCTTGTCGATCCACGCGTGGCCCCGGCCGGCGTAGATGAAGCAGATCGACTCCTGGACAGACCGGCCTGCGCCCGCCTCCAGCGCCGCGTCGACCAGGTGGCGCGAGGCCCCCGCCGGATGCGCTCGGTCTCGGACCACGCGCTCGCGCGGGCGGCCTGAGTCGGGGACGGGATCTTGGTCGCCAGGTTGCCGGTGACGAGAATCCTCATGTGATCATCTGCCGGGGTGACGCGCGGCCCAGAGTTCAAGAGATTTTCAACCATGCCAGATGACCTTGGAACTCCGATCGACCGGAGTTCGTCAAGGCGCACGCCCTGGCCGGATGCGGCCGGGTGTCGGCGTGAACCCCTTTTACGTGGCGAAATTCACGCCGTGTAAACCGCGGGTAAGGCAAATTCCTTCGCTGGCATTGCGGAGAAGGTCAGAATCTGTCGAAATCTAGGTGCTGCCAAGTCCTCTTGGAACCCGCCCCCTTGAAGGAGCCCCCATGGCCGCGTCCCCCCGCCGCCTCACCGGCTGGCTGAGATCCGTCACCACCGTCGCCGCTGCCGTCGGCGCCGCGACCATCGGTCTCACGGTGCCCGCGCACGCCGCCACGCCCAACCCCATGGCCCACCCCGAGCGCGACTACATGGGTTCGACCGTCGCCGCCCACGAGCACCGGACCGGCGCGACGCCGCTCCTCGCCCCCGGCGGTCTGCCCGGCCTTGACGTGAGCCACTGGCAGGGCACCATCAACTGGACCACCGTCAAGAACCAGGGCGCGCAGTTCGCCTACATCAAGGCGACCGAGGGCACGACGTACCGTGACCCGAACTTCAGCGCCAACTACACCAACGCCTACTACGCCGGCCTGGTCCGCGGCGCCTACCACTTCGCGCAGCCGGCCAGCTCGACCGGCGCCGCCCAGGCCGACTACTTCGCCGCCCACGGCGGCGCGTGGTCGGCGGACAACCAGACGCTGCCCGGCATGCTCGACATCGAGTACAACCCGAACGGCGCCACCTGCTACGGCCTCAGCCAGGCGTCGATGCGTTCGTGGATCACCAGCTTCCTGAACGAGTACCACGCCAAGACCGGACGCTGGGCCACGATCTACACGACCACCGACTGGTGGACGACCTGCACCGGCAACACCAGCGCCTACGCGAGCAACGACCCGCTGGCCATCGCGCGCTACTCCAGCAGCGTCGGCACGCTCCCCGCGGGCTGGGGCTTCTACACGATCTGGCAGTGGGCCGACTCCGGCACCTTCCCCGGTGACCAGGACGTGTTCAACGGCTCCCACGACCGGCTCATCGCCCTGGCCAACAACACCCCCTGACCCCTCAACGCCCGAAGGCGCCCGGCGAGAGCCGGGCGCCTTCGGCGTTCCCGGTCCTCAGCAGGTGCCGAGCATCGAGGTCAGCTGGGTCTTCTCCGCGCTCTGCAGCGTGAGGTCGTAGTACCACTTGACCTGGATCCAGGCGCGGGCGTACGTGCACCAGAACGAGGACAGCGGAGGCTTCCACGTCGTGGGGTCCTGATCGCCCTTGGACTGGTTGACGTTGTCGGTGACGGCCCACAGCTCGGGACCGCCGAGATCGTTGGCGTACGCCTGCCGCTGCGCCGTGGTCCACGCCCACGCGCCCGAGCGCCAGGCCTCGGCCAGCGGCACCATGTGGTCGATGTCCACGTCGCTCGCCGCGGTCCAGGTCCCCCCGTCGTACGGGCTGTGCCACGTACCGGACGTGGCCGAGCAACTGGAGTTGGTGACGACGCCCGTGCCGTCTCGCTTGAGCACCTCCTCGCGGGTGTCGCAGGATCCGCTGATCGTGATCCAGTGGGGGAACAGCGAGCGGTCGTAGGTGGACTGGTGGCTCTCGGCGGCCACGGTGAGCGAGGCGAGCCGGGAGGCGGCCGTGCTCGCGGAGGGGATGTTGGGCGGGGTCGCGCCGGCCGGCCGGGAGATCAGCGTGAGTGCTCCGGCGAGGGCGATGACGGAGGAGATGGCGGCGAAGGCTCGTCTCACGAGCTTCTCCTTCTGCCCGGTGTTCCGGCCAGGTGGGGCCGCTGGTCGTCAACGGAACAGCCGGACAGAACGGAGCGTCACCAAATGCGAGAAACTATGAAATAGCAGTACATAACGATGGGATCTATTGTTTTCGTGGCGGATGGCCCGTGACGCGGGCAGGGTGCCGTGGGCGTGGTGGTGGCCGCCTCGAAGGCGCGGCCGGGCGGGGTCACCGAGCCGGGCCGCCTCGTCGCGGAGGCATTTACTGAGCGCCCGGTAGAACAGTGTTCGGCGTCAAGAAAGGTGCGCCCGATCGGTTAATTCCGGTCGTCCTTTCGGAGGAAAGTCCACGCGTTCGCGGCCGCCGTCCGGGCTTTTTCGGCTCGGCCGCCGGAGGCGGGACGCCCGCTATTTCCCCGCGTCTCCTCCCGCGGGCGCGCCGGCGGGACCGCCCGCGCCCGCGTACCCCC
Organism: Actinoallomurus iriomotensis; assembly: GCF_030269445.1. Classification (GTDB taxonomy): domain Bacteria; phylum Actinomycetota; class Actinomycetes; order Streptosporangiales; family Streptosporangiaceae; genus Actinoallomurus; species Actinoallomurus iriomotensis. Next base: position 558,636 of record NZ_BSTJ01000003.1, on the reverse strand, counting down.
TATCACATCGGTCGCGGTGCGCGGGCGGGGCGGCCGGGCCCGGCGCCTCCGCCACCCGTTCGTCCGGCCGGGAAGACACCGCCTACCTTGAGAAACGCCATTATGTAGCCTGCTCGATATCCACCGTCATGAGGTCCATTACCAACACCCGCCGTTGAACTGGCACACTTTTCAGGTGGAGTTGAGGCAGCTTAACTACTTCGTGGCTGTGGCGAACGAGAAGAGTTTCACTCTCGCGGCCAAACGGCTGCACGTCGTGCAGAGCGCCGTGTCTGCGGCGATCGCGTCGCTCGAGCGTGACCTCCGGGTCACGCTCTTCGAGCGGAACGCGCAGCGCGTCGTGCTCACCGAGGCCGGCAGCGCCCTGCTGCCCGAGGCACTGGCCGTGCTGGACGCCGCGCAGGGGGCACGAGACGCCGTGGACGAGCTCGGTCGCGCCCTCCGCGGTTCCGTGCGGGTCGGCGTGCTCGCCGGCCTGGGGCTGGTGGACCTGCCGGGGCTGGCCGGCGAGTTCCGGCGCCGCTACCCCGAAGTGGAGATGCGCCTGAAGGCGGAGTCCGGCGGCTCGGCGGGGATCGCCGCCGCCCTGCTGAGCGGCGAGGTGGACGTCGGCCTCCTCTGCGCCGCCGACACGCTGGGCCGGGAGCTGAACGGCCGCGAGCTCGTCCGGGTCCCGCAGGTCCTCGCCGTCCCCGCCGGGCATCCGCTGGCCCACAGGCGCGTCGTCGCCGTCCCGGACCTCGCCGAGGAGGAGTTCGTCGACTTCCCGTCCGGGTTCGCCGGCCGCTCCGTCACCGACCAGGTCTTCGCCGCCGCGCGGATCGAGCGCCGCATCGCCGTGGAGGTCGACTCGCTCGACGCCGCGGCCGGTTTCGTCCGGCACGGCGTCGGGGTCGCGATCGTCCCGCCGTTCGCGGTCCGGGGCGACGACGCCGTACGCACCGTCAAGATCAAGGACGAGAGCATGGAGTGGTCGCTGCACCTCGCGACACCCCGCCGGCGCAAGCCGACCGCCGCCGTACGGGCCCTGGCCGAGCTGGTCGACGCCCACGTGCGCGTCCCCGAGGAGGCCCTTCCACCACGCCGGTGAGGCGCCCTGGGGCAGGCTGGAGAAAACTCGGTCCCGGGACTCACCTGGCAGCGGCCGCGCGGCCGTCGCACGCCTGGCCCGTGACGGCCACGCCGCCGTCGTGAACTACGCACGAACCAGGCCGACGCGACCGCAGCGGGTGGGTGGTCGCGGTGCGGGCCGATGTCGCGGACGAGAATGCCGTGGCCGGGCCACGCGGCGTACGCCGCCGGCCATGGCGCTGCTCCTGGTGCGGGAGCCGCGGCCGCGCCCGGTCCGGCCGCCCCCCGAGATGTTCCTCGACGGTGCGAGCCGGCTGCCGCCGCGCACCGGTGGACCCGGTGTCCGGCGGCGCCGGCGACTCCGCCCGACGCGAAGGGCGAGGCGCTCATCGAACGCGTCGCGCACGGGCCGCCGCTCGAACGCCTCACGAGCCCGTCCGAGATCGCGGAGGTGGTCGTCTTCCTCGCCGGTCGGGCCGCTGGTGTACGCCAGCGGCGACTCGCCCTGACCGGAACGGTGTTCAGTCGGCCAGCGCGGTCTGGATGAGGGTCGTCTCGCCGTGCACGCGGTAGTGGCCACGGCCCGGCGGCAGCTCACGAGACGAGCGTGACAGCGACAGCGTGCCCGCGCCGGCGTCGTCCAGGGCGCGCAGCAGCGGGTCGGGCGCGTCCGCTCCGTCACCGGACCGGGCGACGACCAGGTGCGCGCCGACCTCGTACCCCAGCGCGAGGTGGTCCAGCAGCGGCGCGAACAGGACGTCCGCCGGGTCGCGTACCTGCTCGTAGTCGTCGATGAGGATGAACAGCCGGGGGCCGTGCCACGCGCGCGGCTCCGCACCGGGCGCCGGTGCGCGTTCGCCGATCGCCCGCGCGGTGCCCTCGATCAGCTCGCCCAGGACACCCGGCGAGAACGCGTGGCCCAGCACGAAGTCCTCGGGCAGCGCGTGGAGCAGGCCGCCGCGGTAGTCCACGGCGAGGATCCGTGCCTCGCCGGGACTGTGCCCCGCGGTGATCGACTCGCCGACGAGACGGAGCAGGTTCGTCCGGCCGCTGCCCGGTTCGCCGATGACGACGAGGTGGGGCGCGGTCGTGAAGTCGTGCGTGATCGGCGCGCCGCCGTCCGCGAGGCCGAGCACCACCTCCAAGGGACGTTCCGGCCCGGGCAACTCGGCGGCGGGCACGATCGCCGGAAGGGGACACACGCCCGGCGCGCCGGGCCGCGTGCCCCAGTGCTCGGCGACCTCCTCGACCAGCGCGGACACCGCATCGGCCAGGCCCTCGGCGCCCTCCACACCGTCGACGCGGGGCACCGCGGTCAGGAAGGGCGCCCCGTCGACGCGGCCGCGACCGGGCGGTCCGGCGAGACACAGCTCGCGCCATGTACCGGTGAGGTCAGGCCGGTCCTCGGCGGCGACGATCAGGTGGACGCCGCGGCCGGGACCGTCGGCGGCGATCCGATCGAAGGCCGCGCGGTGCTCGGCGCCGTCGACGACGAGGAAGACGTCGCCGTACGGCCCGCCCGGCACGCGTTCGTCGAGCAGCCCGGTGACCTTCGCGACGACCGCGTCGGCCGTGTCCGGGGCGCCGGGTCCGGCCACGGCGCCGACGTGCGGCAGGCCGGACAGCGCACCGAGGGCGTCGCCGGGATCGAGGCAGTAGAACCGGGCCTCGTCCGGAGTGCGGGTCAGGGCCAGGGCGGTGACCAGCGTGGTGACCAGTGTGCTCTTCCCACTGCCCGCGCCGCCGAGGACGAGGACGTGCCCGGACGCGTCCACCCGCAGGGCGTCGCCGAGCCGCTCGAACGGTCGGTCGACGACGCCCACCGGCACCGTCAGCGGCTCGTCGTCCGGCGGCGTCGCCGTGCTCAGCCCACGGCCGGGCGTGGGCACCAGCGGTGGGAGCAGGTGGTCGATGGGCGGCGCGATCTCCGGCGGCTGGGGCCACAGCCACGGATGCCCGGTGTCCGGGTCGTCCAGGGCGCGCGCGAGGCGGTACCCCACCGTGCCGGGCTCGGCGGGGCCCGTGCCGGCCGCCAGCAGCCGGGCGGCCGCCGCGGCGTCGGGAAGCGGCACGGACCGCTCCGTACGATCATCGTCCGTCCACGTCGCCCGTACGCCCTGGGCCGTCGCGTCGAGGCGCAGCGTCGTACGGCCGGGCCGGTGCCGACGGCCGTTCAGGTCGAACACGACCGTGTCGCGCCGGCCCGCGGGGCCGTACTCGCCATCCGGTGGGTCGGCGCCGTCGAGGACGACCACGACGAGCGGTTCGTCAGAGTCGGCCCGGACGCCCGGAACGAACGGGGGACGGGCCGCGAGGACCTCGGCCGGAATGTTCGGGGGAGTGAGGGTGCGCGGCAGCCAGCGCGTCCATGCCCAGTCGGCCCGTCGTGCGGGTGCCACGCACAGTACGACGACAAGGCGGCCGCCGGGGCAGGACGCGGCCAGCCGCGCGAGCACCGTGTGCGCCAGCGTCCGGCGCGCCTCGTCGTCGCCGAGGAACAGGACCCGCGACCACCGTCCGTCACCGGGCGGCACGTCCTGCGGCGCCAACGGTGTCGCGTCGCCTCCGGGCAGGCCACGGCGCCGATCCCAAGCCAACGACATTCTCCTTCACCGCGGGGAGGGCCGCGCCACCGGCCGGGGGCCTGTGACGGCGGCTCTTCGGAGAGTAGCGCGTACCCGTTCTGGGGGAGATCGGTGAACTCACGGAGCCCCGCCGCACGTGCAGTGAGTGAGGACGCGGCGGTGAAGGAGGCGCGAGTGCGGACCGGTGAAGACGCGATAGTGGTCGAACGGGCCGAGTCGGCGCTCGTGGTCCGTTCGGCGGAGACCGACGCCGCGGCCGTCGGGTACGCGGCCGCGCTGCCCGCCGAGGCCGAGCGGACCACCGTCGTGGTCGACGCCTCCGCGGCCGGTGCGCTGCAGGCCCTCGACGACCGGCTCGTGGCCCGGCTGCGCGACCTGCTGTACGCCGAGCCGCCGCGACGGTGGGAGATGCGGCTGGTCGCCGCGCGTACCGGCCGGCCGGGTTCGTCCGGGGAGCCGCCCCTGGCCGCCCGCCTGGCCGACCGCCTCGGCATGGGCGTCGTCGCGCCCGACGGAGAGCTGATCGCACTCCGGGGCGGGGAGCTGTTCTCCGCCGGACCCGGCGCGGGCTGGCTCGGCTTCGGGCGGGCCGTCCATCCCGAGTGGACCGGGCCCCGGTACCCGGCACCGGCCTGGCAGTCCGCGCTGCCGCGCGAGCTCAGGTCCCCGAAGCCCCGGCCGCTCTCCCGGCTGCGCGGGCGCGCGTCCTCGGTGACGGTCACCGCGATCCCGGCCGGGGTCTGGGTCCGCAAGGCGGGAACCCCGCCGATGCCCCTGGTCGACCTGGGTTTCGGCGTACCGGTCGAACCCGCTCGGCCGATCGTGCTGGTGGGCGCCCCGGGAGAGCAGCCACCGGCGGTGGCCGAACTCGCCGCGTTCCTCGAGTGTCTGCCCCCGGCGGTGCGCGACATCGCCGTACTGGTGCCGTACGGTCAGCACCCGGAAGCGTGCGCGGCCCTCGCGCAGAGCCTGGCGAACCGCCTCAACGGCCTGGTCCGCGCCTACCACGCACTGCCGCACTACGCGGCGGACGGAACCCGGAAGTTCGCCGTCTTCAACGAGAGGGCCACCCCGGACCGGCTCACCGAGACCCCGGAGGACGCCTACCTGCCCTCCCGAGCGACCCCACGTGCCCGGGAGGACGACGAGGACCTCTACGGCGACCCGGTCGTCTTCGACACGTTGCTGGAGTCGCCCACGCCGCCGGCCCCGGCACCCGACCCCGCCCTGACAACGGGACCACGGTCCACGCAACCCGGCTCGCTCGGCGGCACGGCGTCCGTCACGGTCGACGCACAGGGCCGCCTCCGCCCGGCCACGCCGACGAACCCCCGCCCCGCCGAGCCTCGCCCCGCGCGGACGAACGCCGGAGGCGGTGAAAAGGGCCACCCCACGACACCCGCCACGCATGCACCGACGCTCGACCCGTCGAACCGCGAGGTCGCGAACCACGGGGCGGCCAGCCATGAGGCGGTGGGCTACGGGGTGGTGGGCCGTGAGGCGGGTCACGGGGTGGCGGGCCGCGAAGCGGTGGGCGGCGGGGCGGCGGACCAGGACACGACGGGTCACGACACAGCGGGCCGCGAAGCGACGGACAGCGGGGCGGCGGACCAGTACACGGCAGACCGGTACACGGCGGGCCAGGAGGTGGGAGCCGGGCCGTCGGTCTTCCGTACCACTGCCTCGACGGTGCTGCCGCAGACGCGGCCAAGCGCTCGTGTCGTCGCTCCACCGGAGCAGGCGGCGATTCCGGCCGAGGCCGTGCTACCGGAACCCGCCCCACGACCCGTCGCGTCCGATGACGGCTCCAATACCGCAGACCCGGCGGACCGGCCGGTCCGGGGGGACGAGCGTGCGGTCACCGACGCCCCTCCACCCACCCCCGTGCACGACACCGCGTTCGCCGCCGATCCCGGCGGAAGCCGTGCGGACATGCCCGAAGCGACGGGTGCCACGGCTCGTGGGCACGAGCCGTGGACGATCCGTGCGGACGTACGCCCGGTGTCGGGTGAGCGGACCTCCGCGCCACTCGCGGGGGAGGGCGCTTCGCCCACCGGGCCCCTGTCGTCCGCCGTCCCGCCGCAGGCTCCGGCACCCGTACCGGCCGACGACGCGCCGACCGCTCCGCGGATCCCGCAGAGGCGTGACTACGACCGGCTCTGGCTGGCGAAGCGTGTCAGTACGCCGCAGGAGCGGCAGGCGTTCCGTGCCTCGCTCGGCTGGCGGTACGACGCGGCCGCGCGTTCGGTGGCCCGGTTGCTCGCCGAGCATCCCGGGCTGCGCAGCGCCGGTCCGCCGGACGAGGTGCTGATGACGGACCTGGCGGCCGTGCGAGTGTTCGCGGGTCGTGACCAGGCGGCGACCGTCGAATCGTTCCGGCTCGGCGAGGATGACGCCGACCGCGCGTTCGCCGCGTGTGTGGCCGGTGGCCTCCGGAGGCTGCCGTCGTTCCAGGGCGTCGTCGTCCGCGGTGGCCCGCCCGACCCCGGCGCCGCGGACTTGTACCGCGAGGGTGAGGACCTGGTCGAGGCCGCACCGCTCATCGCGCTGGACGACCTCGGCGCCCAGGTTCCGGGTGGGCTGGAGATCCTGATCTGGTCGGCCACGGCCCGGCGGCTGACCGGGTTCGCCGAGAACCGGCGTATTCGCGAGGTGGCCTTCCTGCCCGGCACCGTGTTCCGCGTCCTCGCCGTCGACCCTCCGTCCGCCGCCGCCGTACGCCGGGTCCTGCTCACCGAGGTACCGCCCGCCAAGGCGGGACGCACGCACACCGAGTGGGCCGACCGCGTACGAGCCCGGCTGGTCGAGGCGGCGGAGAGCCGGCCCGCGACGCCGTCCGCCGAGAACGGCGAATCCGATGACCGGTTCGCGGCCTTGCCGGGTGATCCGGCCTTCGACGAGCTGAGGAGCAGACCGTGACCGCGACGGACCACCGAGCCGGAGCCGGGTACGCCCACACGGACACGCATGTCCTGCTGCTGGGACTCGCCGGGCGGGTCCCCGATGAGGCGCTCGCCGAGATGCGACTCTGCCTGGCGGACGGAGAGATGGCCGAGCTCGCCTCTCTCCTCGCCGTACAGGTCGCCGGCCTCACCCTGACCGAGACGGAGGCCGAGCTGGTGCGGGCGCTGACCGGCGAGGCGACACCCGGCGTCGGCGCTCCGCCCACCCTGCCGTACCGGTTCGGTGACCGGCACGGCGTGCCGCCCGTGCCCGGCCGCGACGTCCCGGCGGACGCCATGGACGAGGTCGTGGTCGAGGCCGTCACGCGGGTCGGCGGGCTGGTCGCGCTCTGGCGGGTGTTCCGCCACGCGAGCGCGGGGCCACCGGAACGCGTGTACCTGGGCGAGGCGGAGCCCGGCGCGGACGTGGTCGAGCTCACCGCCGAGACGCAGTACGCGCTGACCCGGGCGAGCGACGACGTGCCCCGAGTCGAGGTGTTCACCGAGGGCACGCCGCTCGGGCCGTACCACGAGGCCGCGCTCGACGGCGCCTCACTCGTGTGGCCGGCCCCGGTCGTGCCGATCCGCCTCGCGCGGGCGTTCGACGGGGCGGACCCCGGCGACGGGCCGTTCTTCGCCGCCGGCCATGCCCGGCTGGAGGGGCCGGACGGCGAGCGGGTGCTGGCGTACCTGCGTTCCGCGGAGCTCGTCGTCAACACCCCGGGCGCCATGAACGACGTGCTGGACGTGAGCCGCGTGGCGGCCGTGCCGGTCGGGTTCCGCTCCGACGGTGAATGGGTCTGGTCCGACGCCGTGGCCTACTACCTCAAGCGTCACGGTCTGGCGCCCGAGCCGGACCTGCTCGCGCACATCCTGACCAGGACGTCACCGCCGGGCGGGCTCGGCAGGCTCACCCGGCACCGAGCGCTCGCGACGCTGTTCGCCCCGGCCGAAGGAGGACCGGTATGGCAGGCAGGCTGACCCCGGCCCGGTCGATCCTCAACGTCTCGGCGACCGCACCGGACTCCTACCGTACGATCGGCGACGCCGTGGCCGCCGCCGGGCACGGCGACGTGATCTCGGTGCAGCCCGGCACGTACGTCGAGTCGGTGGTGCTCCACCGGGAGGTCACCCTGTCGGCGGCGGGCGCGCCCGGTGGGGTGCGGATCGAGTCCCGTGACACGCCGGCCGTCCGGATCGCGGGGGAGTCCGCCACGCTCTCGGGCATCGTGATCCGGCACAGCGGCGAGCAGACCTCCGCCATCGACGTGCCGACCGGCCGGCTCCGCATGGACGAGTGCACGGTGGAGGCCGACTCGGCCGCCGCGCTGTACGCCCACGGCGCGGCCGAGGTCACCGCGCGGGGATGTGAGTTCACCAACCCGGCCGGCGCCGGGGTGATCTTCGTCGAGGGCGCCGAGGGCAGCCTGACCGAGTGCACGCTGCGGAACGTCAAGGCCTCGGCCGTGGTGATCCGCACCTCCGCCAACCCCCAGCTCGCCGACTGCGTGATCACGGACGTGGAGGGCAGCGGCCTGCTCGCGGCCGAGCGGGCGCGCGGCGCCGTACGCGACTGCCGGATCGTCCGGGCCGGCAACCCGGCCATCGCCATCGAGGGCGAGAGCGCGACGCGGCTGTACCGGACCGTGATCGAGGAGTCCGCGGGCGTCGGCGTGCTCGTCGCGTCCGGCTCCACACCGCTGCTGGAGGACTGCGCGGTCACGCGCGCCGGCGCGCAGGGCATCGCGCTCGTCGAAGGGGCGGCACCGGACCTGCGGCGGGTGGAGGTGCGCGACGCGGACGGCTACGGCGTGCACGTGCTCGACACGTCGGCCGGGACGTTCACCGAATGCGTCGTGGCCGGCTCGGCCGACACCGCCGTCCTGGTGTCCGGCGCGGTGACGAGTTCGTTCGAGGCGTTGCACGTCGACGGGGGCGCGGGCACCGGCGTCTCGGTCGGGGAGTCGGCCACGCCCACCTTCGACGAGCTGCGCGTCGACCGTACGGAGGGGCACGGCATCGAGGTACGGACCGCCGCGCATCCCCGCCTGCGCCGCGCGACCGTGACCGCGCCCGGCGGGGACGGCGCCCTGGTCCTCGACCAGGGACGCGGCCTGTTCGAGGACCTGAGCGTCACCGAGCCCGCCGGCGCGGGCGTCCGCGTCCTCGACGGCGGCCGGCCGGAGCTGCGCGGCTGCGCGCTGGTACGCACCGGGGCGGCCGCGGTCCACGTCCGCGACGGCGAGGTCGACCTGGAGGAGGGCGACATCGCCGACTCTCAGGCCGAGGGCGTGCTGGTGGACGACCACGGGTCCGTGCGGCTCACCCGTTCCCGCGTGCGCGGATCCCGGCGCGCCGGGATCGAGTGGCGGGCCGGCGCGTCCGGCGAGGCGACCGACTGCGAGGTCCTCACGTCCGGCGGCGACGGCGTCCTCGTGCACACCACCGAACCCCTGACCCTGCACAACTGCCTGCTGCGCGAGAACACCGGCGCCGGCCTGCGCGTCACCACGCCGTCGGAGCAACTGGAGATCTCCCGGATCACCAGCCGGGGCAACGGCGCGGACGACACCGACGACGGCGGCCGGGAGGACGACGACGAGGCCGCGCCCGCCGGTCCACGGCCGCGCGACGCCGACGGCGCCGCGGCGTCGCGCGCGGCCCGGCGGTCCGGCGCCGCGGCGCCGTCCGCGCCCGCGGTTCCGCGCGGCGCGCTCGCCGAACTCCTCACCGAGCTCGACGCCCTGGTCGGCCTCGCCGAGGTCAAGCGCGAGGTCGCCACGCTCGTACGGCTGCACCAGATGGCCGCGCGCCGGGCCGCCGTCGGCCTGCCGGCGCCTCCGCTGTCGCGGCATCTGGTCTTCACCGGCTCCCCGGGCACGGGCAAGACCACGGTGGCCCGGCTGTACGGGCGGATCCTGGCCGAACTCGGGGTCATCGCCACCGGGCAGCTCGTCGAGGTGGGCCGGCCCGACCTGGTCGCCAGCGTCGTCGGCGGCACCGCGCTGAAGACCGCGGAGAAGTTCGAGCAGGCGCTGGGCGGAGTGCTGTTCATCGACGAGGCCTACACACTGTCCGCGAACGCCAGCGGCGGCCCTGACTTCGGGCGGGAGGCGATCGACACGCTGGTCAAGCTGATGGAGGACCACCGGGACGAGATCGTCGTGATCGTGGCCGGCTACACGCACGAGATGCGGAAGTTCCTGGCCACCAACCCCGGCCTCGCGTCCCGCTTCTCCCGCACCATCGAGTTCGCCGACTACTCGCCCGCCGACCTGGTCACCATCGTCGAGGGACAGTGCCGGGCGCACGACTACCGGCTGGAGTACGAGACCCGCGCGGCGCTCGTCACCTTCTTCGAGAACATGCCGCGCGACGACGCGTTCGGCAACGGCCGCAGCGCGCGGAAGGTGTTCGAGGAGATGGTCGGCCGGCAGGCGTACCGGCTCGCCGAGGAACCCGACATCACGCCCGTCGAGATGACCCGCCTGCTGCCCTCCGACCTCGCGCCCCCGGCCTCGGGCGGAGTCGGGGCCGGTGCCGGCGCGTCCGACGTCGGCAGGGTGGACACGCTGCTCGCCGAGCTGCAGCAGATGGTCGGGCTCGCCGACGTCAAGCGGGAGGTCGGCAACATGGTCGACCTGCTCGCGTCGTCCCGGCAGCGGATCGCGGCGGGGCTGCCGGCGCCGCCGCTCTCCCGGCATCTGATCTTCGCGGGCCCGCCCGGCACCGGCAAGACGACGGTCGCCCGGCTGTACGGCTCGATCCTCGCGGCCATGGGCGTGCTGCAACGCGGCCAGGTGATCGAGGTGGGCCGCGCCGACCTCGTGGGCGAGTACATCGGCCACACCGCGCAGCGGACGAAGGCCGCCTTCGACCGGGCGCGCGGCGGCGTGCTGTTCATCGACGAGGCCTACACCCTGGCGTCCGGGGCCGGCTCCGGCCCCGACTTCGGGCGGGAGGCGATCGACACGCTGGTCAAGCTGATGGAGGACCACCGGGATGAGGTGGTCGTCATCGCGGCGGGCTACGAGGGGGAGATGGAGACGTTCCTCGGCGCCAACCCCGGCCTGTCGTCGCGGTTCTCGCACCGGGTGCGGTTCGCCGACTACTCGACCGACGAACTCGTCACGATCGTCAGCCAGCACGCGGCGACGGCCGGGTACGAGCTGAGCACCGCGACGGTGGCGGCGCTGCGGGCGCACTTCGCCGGAATACAGCGCGGGCCCTCCTTCGGCAACGGCCGGTACGCCCGCCAGGTGCTCGACGAGGCGGTCACCCGCCATGCCAAGCGCATGCGCCGTACCGAGTCACCGACGATCCAGGACCTGAGCCTGCTGCTGCGCGAGGACGTCATGGCGACCCCCACGGAGGCGGGCGTCGGCGGCTGACCCGCCGCGCGGGCCGGGTCTACCGGGACGAAGCGCTCATTTCCTCGTCGAGGTGGACCCTCAGGCGGCGCAGCGCATGGTACGTGCGTGATTTCACGGTGCCGACCGGGAGGTTCAGGATCTCGGCCGCCTGGACGGCCGTGTGGTCGGCGAAATAGACGACGCGCAGGATCTCGCGGTGCGCCGGGCTGAGACGGGCGAGCGCGCGGGCCACGAACACCGAGTCGACCACCGCCGGAGCGTGATCGTCGTACCGGCCGGGCACGGCGGCGTTCTCCTCGACCTCGGCCGGCCGCGACCGGCGGGCGCGGATCTTGTCCACCGCGATGTTGTGCGCGACCCGGATCAGCCAGCCGTTCACCGAACCGCGCTCCGGGACGAGCAGGTCGGCGTTACGCCAGGCACGGACCATCGTCTCCTGGACGACGTCCTCGGCCTGGTGCGGGTCGGAGAGCAGACGGGTGACGTAGGCCAGGAGCGCCGGGGCGTTGTCGGCGTAGAGCTCGCGGACGAGGGCGTGCGGGTCCGGGGTCGGTGCGGGCCGGCCGGTCGCGGACCCGTGGGCGGGGCGGACCCGGCCGCGCGCGGGGCGGGTGCGGAGCGGGTGCCCGGAGGCCGGGGAGATCGGTCGTTCCAGAGTGCGCATGGATCGGGCCTCTCCTGATCAGAGCGCCGTGAGAGCGCTCTTTCGGTTTCGCCATGAGGCGTGGCGTAATCCACGATCTGCTGAAGCCGCATGTCTTACATCGTGGAGCCCACTTATTTGAAACTTTGAAGATTCGCGGCAGTACCGGCCCGTATGTACGTGTGCCGTTCACCGGGCAGAATGGTCGCCTCCGCGCAGCTGAGAGCGTTGGGTCCGAGCCGCGCACCGGAGAGAGTTGACCGTCTCCCGCCGGGCCTGGATGATGAATTCAACAGGGAATGGTGGTGAAACCACACAATGCAGGCGGAGGAGCGGCAGCAGGAGATCCTGAGACGCGCCCGCGCTCAGGGGCGGGTCGACGTCATGAGCCTCGCGGACGAGTTCGCCGTCACCAGCGAGACGATCCGGCGTGACCTGACCGTCCTCGAGCGCGCGGGCACCGTCCGCCGGGTGTACGGGGGCGCGGTCCCCGTGGGCCGGCCTCCGGTCGACCCCGCCCTGTCGGCGCGCGACGGCCTGATGACCACGGAGAAGGAGCGCATCGCCAAGACCGCACTGGCCGAGGTCCCGGCCGAGGGCGCCATCATCATCGACGCGGGTTCCACGACGGGCCGCCTCGCCGAGATCATGCCGACCGACCGCGAGCTGACCGTGATCGTCAACTCCCTGCCGCTCGCCACGATCCTCACCCCGCGCGCCAACCTCACCGTGATCATCCTGGGCGGCCGCGTGCGCCGCAGCACGTACGCGACGGTCGACGACTGGCTGTTGCAGCCGCTGTCGCAGATGTACGTCGACGCGGCCTTCATGGCGACCAGCGGTCTGTCGCTGGAGCGCGGGCTCACCACGCCCGACCCCGGCGAGGCGTCGGTGAAGGCCGCGATGATGGCCTCGGCTCGCCGCTCCATCCTGCTCGCCGACCACACGAAGGTCGGCAACGACTCTTTGGCCAGGTTCGGCGCCCTGTCCGACGTCGACCTGCTGATCACCGACTCGGGCCTGGACGACGGCGCCGCCGCCGCGATCGGCCTGGCCGGCCCCCGCGTCGTACGCGCCTGACCCCCGCTCGCGGGCGTGGCCTCCGCCGGGGCGGAGGTCCGGCGGAGGCCACGGGCTCGTGGTCGTCCGTGACGCGTCAGACCGCGGAGGGCAGCTCCAACCGGCCCGCCGCCTCCCGCGCGATCTCGACCCGGGAGCGGACGCCCAGCTTGGACAGAATGTGCGACACGTGCACCTCGACGGTGCGCCGGGACACGAACAGGCTGGCGGCGATGTCCGGGTTCGGGCGACCGTCGGCGACGAGACGGGCGACGGTGAGCTCGGCGGGCGTGAGGGCCTCCCAGCCGGTGGCCGCCCGGCGGCGCGGCCCCCGCCGGCGCTGGACCCCGTGGCGGCGCAGGCGGGTGTCGGCGCGAAGGAGGTCCCAGCGGGCGCCCAGCCCGGTGTACAGCTCCGTCGCCTCGGAGTGCGCGGTGCGCGCCGCCCGCAGGTCGCCCCGCTCGGCCAGCACCACCGCCGTGTCCTCCAGCGTCTGGGCCAGTTGCAGCGGACGTCCCATGGCCCGGTAGGCGGACACCGCGGCGCCCAGCGCCTCGGCGTCGGACTCGATCAGGCCCGCGCAGTGCCGGGCCACCGCGGTCCGGCTTACGGCCGGTGTGCCCGCCGCGGCCGGTTCCCCGGCAGCGGCCCGGGCGGCCCGCGCCAGAGCGTCGTCGCCGTCGCGGAGGGCCAGCCGGAGGAGGACCGGCAGCCAGATGTGCCGGTGGTACACCGTGCCCGCCCGGTCGAGCAGGCCGGTGAGGACGGCGAGCGCCTCGCCGGTGAGGTCGCGGCGTTCGGCGAGCAGGGCACGGGCGAGCGGGACGTACGCCGTTCCGGCGAACGTCTCACCGGCCGGGACCGCTCCGAGGTGCGACTCGGCCGACGCCTGGTCGTCGCGATGGACGGCGATCACGGCGGCGAGCCCGTGCAGCCACCGCCGGTCCCGTGCCGGGATCAGGTCGTCCGACGCGGCGGCGGCGTCGAGCTGGGCGACGGCGGCGTCCCAGCGGCCGGCGTGGTAGTGGACGTCGGCGGCGAGGACCCGCGCGCAGGCCAGGCGGGGCGGGGCGGCCGTACGCTCCGCGGCGGCGAGCAGTTCCCCGGCCGCGAGGTCGGCGTCGGCGTGGCGTTCCTGGGCGAGCAGGGCGTACGCGCGGTCCTGCCGCAGCCGTAGGCGCAGGTCGTGGGTTTCCGGGTCGTCGCACAGCTCGGCGACGGCCAGCCCGTGCTCGAAACGCGCGGCGGCCTCGGCCGGGTCGCCACGGTGACCGAGCAGGAGACCGGCGGCGTGCTCGGCCTCCGCGGCGGCGGGACGGTCGCCCGACCGGGCGGCCTCGTCCAGGGCCCGGCGCGCGGCGGCGCGGGCCCGCCCCAGGTCGCCGTCGGCGATCGCGGCGCGGGCGAGCATCGCGTGCAGCCGGGCGGACCAGGCCGGGCTCAGGCCCGGGGCCCGCAGCGCCCGGCCGAGGACCGTGAGCGCCGCCTCGTGACGGTCGTCGTCCGTCATCGCCCACGCGGCGGTCCAGCTCATCTCGGCGGCCCGTACGGGGTCACGGGTCGCGGCGGCGACCTTCTCGGCGAGCCGTACGGCCTCGTCGCGCCGGCCGAGCAGGACCAGCGCCGTGGCCAGGATCGCCTCCAGCGACTCGCGCCGGGGATCGTCCGCGGGCAGACCGGCGACGGCGAGGCCGAGCAACTCGGCGGCGTCCCGAGGGGCGCGGCCCACGAGCGTACGGCCCGCGACGAGCAGCCAGTCGACGGCCCAGCCGCCGACCGGCACGTGTTCGGACGTCCGCAGCGCCGCGAGGAGCTGCTCGGCCACGTGCTCGACGGCCAGCCCGGCGTCGGCGAGGGCACGCGCCGCCTGCAGGTGCAGGGCGAGACGCAGCCCGGCCGGCGGGCGTTCGTACAGGGCCTGCCGGACCATGGGGTGCCGGAAGGCGAGGAGCAGCTCGGACTCGGCGAGCACCCCGGTGGCCGTCGCCTCTTCCAGCGCCGCGGTCAGCTCCAGCGCGGAACGGCCGACGACCGCTTCCAGACAGGTCACCGAGAACGCCCGGCCCAGGATCGCCGCCGTACGGAGGAGTTCGAGGGCGCCGGGTGACAGGAAGGCCAGCCGGTCCGTGACCGCGTCGGCGAGCGTCCGCGGTGGGTCCGCCGAGTCGACGTCGGCGGTGTCGCCGTCCCACCGCAACCGGTCCTCGCGGGCCAGCGCGGCGAGCAGTTCGCGTAGGTAGGCGGGATTGCCGGCGGCCTGTTCGGCGGTTTCGCGGAGGGCGGGGGAGATCGAGGGCCGCCCTTCCGGCCGTACGGTGAGCGCGGCGGCCAGGCCGGCGGTCAGCGTCGCCACGGCCGCGGGCGTGAGCGCGGAGAGCCGGAGCACTTCGGCGCCCGAGGTGGTCAGTCCACGCCTCAGCGTCACGAGGTCGTCGTGCGGGGCCGGGCGGCAGACGCAGACCAGCAGGAGCGGCCTGCGGAGCGCGAGGCGGCTCAGCCGGTGCAGCAGCGGAACGCTGAACTCGTCGGCCCACTGCAGGTCGTCGACGGCGAGCACCAGGGGGCCGTCCGCGGTGAGCCGGTCCACGTGGCCGAGCAGGCGCTCGGCCGCCGCCGTGACCGGGTCGCCGTGCGCGGCCCGCGCCCCGCACGAGAGCAGCTCCACGACGTCGCGCAGCGCGGGGTCGGCCGAACCCGGCGTCGCGCCGAGGCACTCCAGCATGACGTGCAGCGGAACGCGGTGCCCGAACTCCTCCGCCGTGGCCGAGCGCACCGCGCACCCCCGCCGCGCGGCCTCGGCCAGGAACGACTCCAGCAGCGCCGACTTGCCGATCCCCGGCTCACCCTCGATCCACACCGAACGGCCGGTGCCGCCCATGACTTCGCCCAGCAGCCGGCTCAGGAGATCGAGCTCGTCGTCACGACCGACCAGAGTGGGATGGGGAGAGCAGACAGCCACGTGAGGCTCCGTCCCGATGTGGTTTTCCCAACATTCAATACCTAACTTCAACACAGAGTACGGGTGAATGTGCGGTAGTCAAGGGAAGTTGCGCCATAGTGAGGGTCCAGACACACGACAACCAACGTCGGTTTGGAGACCACCATGCTCACCGACCGCATCGGTGAGCGAGCGCGGACGAGCCGGTTCGTGGTGTTCGGCGGTTCGGTGCTGCGCGATGGCGAGAGCGCCGGCGCCGCTGAGCGCTGGACTGCCGTCAAAGCCGAGCACCTGGCGCGGGCAGCCGAGCCGGCGCGGTCGATCTGAGGACACGAGCGTCGTGAGGGCACGCCGGTGCCCGGTGATCGTCTGTCCCGGGGTGACGACGAGCGGGGCGCGCAGGCCCGGTCGAAGCGGACCTTGGCCAAGGTCCGCCACGCTTTCAAGTACGCGAACGCGTGCTCGCAGACGGCGCGTTCGGCGGCGATGAGCCGGTTGACCTGCTTATGGGTGCGGAGCGGCTTGTCGCGGGCCGCCTTCTTCCCGGTGATGACGGCGGGCGCCCGGTCGGCTTCGGTGTCGGTTCCGACGGTGTCGTCGAGACCGACGAAGCCGAGGTCGGCCGGCGCGGCCAGGTCGTGGTCCCGCGACTTCTGGACGACCTCGTTGTGGCGGGCGATGGCGACCTCGCCGGACCGGCCTGGCGGGCGCGGTGCAGGCGGGGCGCCCGCTTGGGGGGCGACTCGATGACCTCCCAGACCCAGCGGCGGATCGTGGAGGGGGCGACGCCGGTCCCGCCGGCCATGTCGGCCGGCCGCTGGTCGTGCCGCAGCAGCCGCGGGTACGACCAGCGCGATCCGCCCGGCGGCGGCTTGCGCCACCGCGAGCCGATCGTTCTGAGATACGCGCGCAGCGAATCGGCGACGAACGTGACGGTCTGTCCCGACGGCGACAACCGGCACCGGTGGACAAGCGGGCAGGTGTCCTCGGCGGTGGATTCGCAGGATGTGTTCACGATCCCTACGATCCCCGGCGGCCGCCTCGGCTGTGTGGGTTCGACTCGGTTCCTGTGCGGCCCGCGGTGGGGGTCAGGTCTTGTCGGTGGTGGCAGGGCGCCAGCCGCGGCGGCGGCCGCGGCGGATCGTGGCGACGGCGAGGCCGCCCAGTGCCGCGCAGCCCGTGACGGCGGCCGAGGTGATGAGGGCGAGGTGCGCCGAGCGCCGGTTCTCCGGCGCGGGCAGGACGATCTCGACCGGCCTGTCCTGGGGCTTCGGCGTGCTCTCGCCGGACTCCTCCGGGAGCGCCGTCGTCACCGCCGCGACCGGGTCGACCATTCCGTAGCCCAGTGCGGGGTCGGGCAGCCGTCCGGTCGGGTGGTCGGCGGTGGCCTCAAGGCGGTGTGCCACCTGGGCGGCGTTGAGCGACGGCCGGTAGTCGCGTACCAGTGCGGCCGCGCCGGCCACGAACGCGACCGCCACTCCGCTTCCGGACGCGACGACGTTCCCGTTTCCCCGGGGCGCGATGCTCACCAGGCCGGCGCCCGGTGCCGCCAGCGCCGGTGCGGCCGTGGCGGCCTGTCCCGAGGAGACCGGTCTGCCGTCGGACTGGATCGAGGCGACGGCCAGCACGCCCGGCAGGGCGGCCGGGTAGGACGGCGCGCCGGAGGACGTCATGCCCGGCGGGTCGGTCGAGGCGACGACGAGGACGTCATGGCCGGTGGCGTAGCGGACCGCGGCGCGCAGGGCAGCCGGGGCGGTCGCGGTCGCGACGCCGACCGCGACGATGCGCGCGCCGCCGTCGACCGCCGCCCGGATACCGGTCGCGAGACGTCCGGGATCGACCTGCTGCTCGTCGCGGGCGACGCCGATCGGCAGGATGCGGGCTCCCGGCGCGATCCCGGCCAGCCCGCTCCCGGTGGTCGGCCGCGCGGCCAGCAGCCCGGCGAGGAACGTCCCGTGCCCCCGGCAGTCGACGTTCGCGGCGCGGTTCGTGGTGACGTCCCGCCCGGGCAGGACCGACCCGGCCAGTGCGGGCGCCGCGGCGCTCACGCCGGTGTCGACCACCCCCACGACGAGGCCTCCGCCCCGCGTCAGCACCCAGGCACGCTCGGGCGCCATCGCCCGCTGCGCCCACGGCTCGGCGCGGACGACCGTCCTCGCCGGCACCGCGCACCGCACCGCCGCGCCGGCCGGAGTCCCGGTGCTGACCGGCATACCGGTCAGCACCCCTCCCGCGACCACCGCCGCGAGCGCACGCGTCCCGACCACCGCCGACCGACGGCCACCGGCGACACGCGGTTTCGCACCCGCCCGTACCGGCCTCGCGCCCCGTGGGGGGCGGTCGCCCGGATGGGGCTCGGTCATCGGTGGTCTCGTGGTTTCTCGGCGGGCGGCGTGGGCGAATCGATCCGAAGTCGGGTGGTGTCGCGGCGTGTCATCCCGCCCTGGGGGGAGTGGTGTCGCACCCGCCCGTACCGGCCTCGCGTCTCGTGGCGGGTGGTCAGTGTGTCCGGTGGGCCGTGCGGGGCGCGGGTACGGCTCGGTCATCGGGGGTCTCCCGGTTCCTCGGCGGACGGGGGGAGCCAGCCGACCTGGAGCTGGGTGGCGCTGCGGCGTGTCACCACGAGACCGCGTCCCGGCGGGAACTGCCGGGGGCGCATGCCGTTCAGCAGCGGCATCTCGTTCGGCGGGCAGGACAGGGCCAGGTCCGGTGTGTTGGACTCCTGCAGCCGCCGTACGACCGCGTCCATCGACAGGCGGCCCGAGCCGGCCGCGTTGCGGGCCACTACCACGTGCAGGCCGATGTCGGCGGCCTGCGGCAGCAGGTCGATCAGTGCGTTGAGCGGGCCGCCCATCGGGCCGGTGAGCAGGTCGTAGTCGTCGACGATGACGTACACGTCCGGGCCCTCCCACCAGTCGCGCCGTGCGAGCCGCGCCGGGGTCACGTCGGCGCCGGGCATCCGCTCGCGCAGCCGGGTCGCGGCGCGTTCGACCAGCTCGCTCGCTGCCGAGGCGGAGAACGCGAAGCCCAGCCGGTACTCCTCCGGCACGACCTCGAGCAGCGCCCGCCGCGAGTCGATCACGATCACCTCGGCCTCGCCCGGACGGTACGCACGGGGGATGGCCTGGGCGATGAGCCGCAGCACGCCGGTCTTGCCGCTCTCGATGTCGCCGAGGACGGTCAGGTGCGGCCGGCTGTCGAAGTCGTGCCAGACCGGGGCCAGGTCCGCCTCGCCCCAGCCGAGCGCCACCCGCATGCGGCCCACCGGGCCGGGCAGCCGCTCGGCGGGCAGCACTGCGGGCAGCATGCGTACGGGCGGCGCGACCGGTCCCTCCCAGGAGTCGGTCACGCTCTCGGCCATCATCCGGGTCGCGGTCGCCAGGTCGTCCGTACGCGACCGGCCGTCGATCCGGGGGATGGCGGCCAGGAAGTTCATCTTGTCCATGGTCAGCCCGCTGCCCGGCGTACGCGGCACCCGTCCGGCCGCGCGCATGTCGATGACCGAGTCGATCGCGTCGCCCAGGCGGAGCTCCAGCCGGGTGCCGAGCTGGTCGCGCAGCACACTCGGGATGTCGGACCAGCGGCCCGAGCTGACCATCAGGTGCACGCCGTACGTCAGGCCCCGCGCGGCGAGCTGCCGGATCGGGCCGTCGTGCTCCTCGAAGTCGGACCGCAGCGACGCCCAGCCGTCGATGACCAGGAACACGTCCCCGTGTGGATCGTCGGCGAAGTGTCCCTCGCGCCGCAGGGCGCGGTACGCGGCCATGTTCTCGATGCCGTGCTCGGCGAAGAGGCGTTCGCGGCGGCTCAGCACGGCCTGCACCTCGGCGATGGTCCGGCTGACCCGTTCGGTGTCCATGCGCCCGGAGACGCCGCCGACGTGCGGCAGCTCCGACAGCGTCGAGAGCGTGCCGCCGCCGAGGTCGACGCAGTAGAACTGCACCTCGATCGGCGTGTGGGTGAGCGCCAGCACCGAGATGAGCGTGCGCAGCAGCGTGCTCTTGCCGGCCTGGGTGCCGCCGGCGATGCCGACGTGCCCGCCGACGCCGGACAGGTCCACCATCATCAGGTCGCGCACCTGCTCGTACGGCTTGTCCACGACCGCCACCGGCACGACGAGACCGCCGCGGCCCGGCCAGGTCGCCGCGGTGAGGCCGAGGTCCGGGTCGGGCACCAGGGGCGGGAGCACCTGGTCCAGCGTCGGCGGGTCGGCGAGCGGCGGCAGCCACACCTGGTGGGCCGGCGGTCCGGCGTCCCGCAGCCGCGCGACCGCGACCTGCAGCAGGGTCTCGACGTGCTCGTCCGGAGCGGCCGGGACGGGCTCGGGCGCGGGCGCCGCCTCGGGCACCGCGACGGGCGCCGAGCTGAACGGCACGACCTGGCGGCGTACCTCCTCCTGACGCTGTTCGGCGGTCCGCCGGCGGTAGCGGCCGGAGACGTACGCGGCCTTGAACCGGACGAGCGTCGCGACGTCGGAGCGCATGTAGCCGTTGCCGGGGGCGTTCG
Organism: Actinoallomurus iriomotensis; assembly: GCF_030269445.1. Lineage (GTDB taxonomy): Bacteria > Actinomycetota > Actinomycetes > Streptosporangiales > Streptosporangiaceae > Actinoallomurus > Actinoallomurus iriomotensis. The sequence goes on along the minus strand of NZ_BSTJ01000003.1, from coordinate 538,519 downwards.
GCAGCTGGTACGCGTCGGGCACGCCGATCACCGAGCGGCTCTCCATGGCCGAGAACGTCCGCAGCCCGATCCGGTACGACAGGTGGCTCTCCAGCTTGTGCATCCGCCCGTCGTCGATGCGCTGCGACGCGAGCAGCAGGTGCACCCCGAGCGACCGCCCGAGCCGCCCGATCATCACGAACAGCTCGGAGAAGTCGGGGTGGGAGGCGAGCAGCTCGCTGAACTCGTCCACGACCACGAACAGCGTGGGGAGCGGGTCGAGCAGGGCGCCGTTCGCGCGCGCCGCCTCGTACTCCCGCAGCGAGCTGTAGTTGCCCGCCCGCCGCAGGAGCTCCTGGCGGCGCATCATCTCGCCCTGCAAGGCGTCCTGCATGCGCTGTACGAGGGGCGCCTCGTCGGCGAGGTTCGTGATCACCGCCGAGGTGTGCGGGAGCCCGTCCAGGCCGAGGAAGGTCGCCCCGCCCTTGAAGTCGACGAGCACGAAGTTCAGCACCTCGGAGGAGTGTGTGATCGCCATCGCCAGCACCAGCGTGCGCAGCAGTTCGCTCTTGCCGGACCCGGTCGCGCCGATCAGCAGGCCGTGCGGGCCCATGCCGCCCTGCGCGGACTCCTTGATGTCCAGCTCGACCCGGCTGCCGTCCTCGGCGATGCCGATCGGCACGCGCAGGCGGTCCGGGCCGTCGGCGCGTGACCACACCCGCGACGGCTCCAACGCGTCCAGGTCGCCGACGCCCAGCAGCGTGCCGAGGTCGAAGTCGGTGAGCATCGGCTCGGCCACGTCGGCCGTCGCGCCGAGCCGGAACGGGGAGATCGTCCGCGCCAGTGCGGTCGCCCTGGGCACGCTGAGCCGGTCGGGTCGCCCCAGCGACGTGCGGATCTCCTCACCGCCCCGGTCGAAGCGCACCATCTCCATCGTCTCGTCGGTGACGTCCAGCCGCAGCGTGCCGCGGCCCGGGGCCATCGGCAGGCCCGAGGAGACGTTCAGCACGATCGAGTTGCGGTACCCGGTGCCGGCGAGCCGCGACTCCGCCGGCACCTCGACGCCGTCCACGACGATCACGACGTACGGCTCGTCACGGGTGGGCGTGGCGCCGGGCTCGAACCGCCCGCGGCCCTCCATCTCCGTCGCGAGCAGCGCGTCGAGCGCGTCGATGCCGTCGGCGTGCAGCCGTGCCTGCCCCGCGCCGTCCTGCTCGGTGCCGTGCTGGTTGTGCGGCAGCCACTTGGCCCATTCCCACTCGTCGGCGTGCTCGGGCGCGGCGCAGACGGCGATCCGCAGCTCGTCCGGCGAGTGGAAGGTGACGAGCTGTGCCAGCAGCGCGCGGATCAGTTCACGCCCGGCCGTCTCGTCGCCGCGCAGCCGTACCTGGGCGAACCCGCGGAGGAACACCGCGGCCGGCAGATCGGTGACGGTCGTGTACGCCCGGATGAACCGGCGCAGCGCCCGCGCGCACAGCGGTTCGAGGTCCTCCACCGGCTTGGTCTGCATCGGCGTCATCGTCATCGCCAGCCGCTGCGGGCCGGTGCCGATGCGCACCTCGGCGAAGTCCGGATGGGTCGGACGTCGCTCCCACAGGCGGCTGCTCATCGCCACCGACCAGAGCCCGGCCGGGTCCGGGTGCTGCCACGCCAGCGACTCGCGCTGCGCCGTCGCGACGCCCCGCACCTTCTTGCGGGTCTGCGCCAGATAGCGCAGGTAGTCGCGCCGCTCGCCGCGCATTCGCCGCTTGCGTTCGCTCGTCGCCCGCCCGACCTGGCCGAACACCATCGTCATCGACGTCATCGCCATCAGTCCGGCGGCCAGCAGGCCCAGGCCCGGCTTGGACGGAGAGACGAAGAGCAGGATCGTCATGCTCGAGCCGATCGCCATCGGCAGGTACATGAGCAGCATGCCGAGGTTGCCGGTCGGCGCCTCCGGCAGCACCGGCGGCTCCTGGAGCGACAGCTCGCCGCCGGGCATCTCGGGCGGTGACTGCCGGGGCGGCCGCCGGAACAGCGTCGTACTCACGAGCCCTGTCCTTTCCGGGGGCGTCGTCGCGGCCCCTCTCCCTCAACCACGGACGCCGGCGGCCGGAGGGTTTCGAATCGGCTCGTATTCACGGCGAGTGAACTCTCCGCGAACCGGCAACCGTGTTCTGGGCATGTCGACTCCGCAGACACTGGGCTCCGGTGAGATGTGCCGGCTGACGATTTGCGGCCCGGCCTCCCGGATCGAGCTGGCCGTTCCCGCGCACGTTCCGGTCGCCGACCTGCTCCCCACCTTCCTGGAACACCTGGGACCCGAACTGGCCGCGGCCGGCTTCGGGCACGACGGCTGGGTGTTGCAGCGGCTCGGCGAGCCGCCTCTGGACGAGGACCTCGGCACCGCCGCTCTGGGCCTGTACGACGGTGACGTCCTGCACCTGCGACCGCGCGCCGACCACCTGCCGCCGGTCGACTTCGACGACCTGGTGGACGGCGTGGCCACCGGCACGGCGGACCGGCCCGACCGGTGGCGGCCGGAGACGACCCGGCGGTTCGTGCTCGGGCTGGTCGGCGCGGCGCTCGCCGTCGGCATGGCGGTGGCGCCGATGAGCGGTACGGGCACCCTGGTGGCGCTGACGGCCGGAGCGGCGAGCGTCGTCCTGCTGCTCGGCGCGGCCGCCGCCTCGCGTGCGCTGGGAGACCGGGCGGCGGGCGTCATCCTGGCCGCCGGGGCGGTCGGCTTCACCGCGGTCGCGGGGCTGGCGCTGCCGGCCGGCGACGGAAGGCACCTGACCGCGGCGGCGCTGGTGAGCGCGCCGGGGCTGCTGGCCGCGGGCGCCTGGTCGGCCACGGCGGCGGCGCTGGCCCGTCCGGCGGTCGGCGGGACACTCGCGGGGTTCACCGCGACGGCGTTCGCGGCGGCTCTCACGGCCCTCGGCGGCCTGCTCGTCTCGCTGAAGCTGACCGGAGCGGCGGGAGCGGCCGCGGTCGTGCTGGCGGTCACGCTGGCGGCCGGCGCGGCCGTGCCCGTCATCGCCTCCCGGTTCGCGGGCCTGCGGATCGCGCCCCTGCCGACCAGCCCGGAGGAGTTCCAGCAGGGGATCGACCCCGAGCCCAGCCGCGTCGTGCTGGAACGCACGGCCCGCGCGCACGAGCACATCGGCTCGCTCTACCTCGGCCTCGGCGCCATCGCCGCCGCCTGCCTGGTGGTCCTCGGCACCACGCCCGGCATCAGCGCGCGGACGCTCGCGGCGGTCGGCTCGCTGCTGCTGCTCCTGCACGGCCGTGACCTGTTCGGCGTACGGGCGCGGCTGGCCGTGTTCGTACCGGGCGTGGTGGGGCTGGCGGCCGTGGTCGTGGACCTGACCCTCGACCGGCCCGCCGCCGTACGGCCGGTCGTCGTGCTGGGCCTGCTGATCGTCGCCGCCCTGCTGCTGTCGGTCGCGCGGCTGCTACCGGGCCGGCGCCTGCTGCCGCACTGGGGACGGCTCGCCGACCTGGCCCACTCGGGCACCGCGATCGCGATCATCCCGCTGGTGCTGGCGGTCGTCGGCCTGTACGCGAAGGCGCGTGCCGGATGGGCGTGAGCGTACGGACGCGCGGCGGATCGGAGGTGTGCGATGCACAACCGGCGTGACCAGGTTCATGCCCACGGGTTCATGGTCGGGCGTCTCGTCTCCGCGCTGCTGCGCGCCGATCCCGACATGGCGGTCCCGCCGCTGCGCCGGTCGTGGAGCGGCCTGATCATCGGCGCGATCGTGGCGGCGCTCGCCGTAGCCGGGTTCGCCGTGCTGGCCGTGGTCTCGCCGGGCGGCGCGTCCGCGTGGCGCAAACCGGGGACGCTCATCCTGGACAAGGAGACCGGCACGCGGTTCGTGCTGGCCGGTGGGCGGCTGCGGCCGGTGCTCAACTACGCCTCCGCCCGGCTGCTGCTCGGCGCGAAGCTCACCGTCGACTCGGTGTCCGCCAAGTCGCTCGCCGACGTCCCGCGCGGCGGACCGGTCGGGATCGACGGCGCTCCCGACTCGCTGCCCGCCGCGGGAGCCTCCGGTCCCTGGTTCGCCTGCGCGACGTCCACCGGCGCCAAGCCCGCGCTGTCACTGACGATCGGCGTCGCCTCCGCGGCGGACCAGGGGCGGCCGCTCGGCCCGGAGCAGGCGGTGCTCGTCCGCATCACCGACGGCACGACCTACCTGGTGACCGGCGGCCGGCGCCTGCGCGTGACGGCGCCGTGGGTGACACGCGCGCTCGGCTTTCCGGACGACGCAGCGATCGGCGTACGCGACGCGTGGATCGACACGCTGCCCGCGGGGCCGGACCTCCCGCCGCCCCCGACCTCCGGCATCGGCCGGGACGGGCCCGCACTGGACGGGCACGCGGCCAAGGTCGGAGAGGTGTTCGCGGTCCAGGGCGCGGGAGCGGGCCGGCGTCTCTACCTGCTGACCAGCGGCGGGTTGCAGCCGATGACGCAGACCGCCGCGGCGCTCGCCCTCGCCGACCCTGCGACCGCCAAGGCCTATCCCGGCGGTACGGCCGGCGCCCGCGACCTCAGTCCCGCGGCGGTGGCCGCCTCCACGGTGCTGTCGGCGCCGGTGTGGGAGTCGCAGCTCCCGGCGACGCCGCCGACCCTGGACGCCACGGCCGGCGGCCGGATGCCGTGCGTGCGCTCGGTACCGCGGGGCGGCCGGGTGACCACCTCGGTGGTCACCACGCCGGCGACGCAGGTCACCGCCTCGACCGCGGTGGCCGGGACGGCGCCCGCCGACGCTCGTGCCGCCGACCGGGTGCAGGTGGCGCCGAAGGCGGGCCTGCTCGCCCGCACGCTTCCCGCACCCGGCGTTCCCGGTGAGGGGCTCTACCTCGTCACCGAGGACGGCGCGAAGTTCCCGGTGGCCGACGACGCGGCGGCCACGGCCCTCGGCTACTCGACCTCCGCGGCGGTCGCCGTGCCGGCCGACCTGCTGGCACTGCTCCCGACCGGTCCCGTACTCCGCACCCTCGGCTCGGGGGGAGGTGGCGGCTAGCCCTGTTCCTTCGTCCCCATCCCTATTCGCAAGGAGAGATCCCATGGCCGGTGAATTCGGGAATTTCGACCCGTCCACCTACCACTTCAGCGACGCGGACCTGCAGCAGATCATCAACAAGACGCAGGACGCCATCAACGAGATGAACACCGTCAACAACACGGTGCAGGCGCACACCGACTCGCTCGTCGACGCCAACCGGTCCGACTCCGGGCAGATCCTGTCGGGTCACCTGACCACCTGGACCTCGGACTTCCACACCTGCGTGAACAACCTGACCGACCTCAACCACAAGGCCCAGGCCCTGCTGCAGATCAACCGCGGCACCAACAACGACGCCACCGGCGGCGCCAGGTAAGCGACCGAGACAAGGAGACCACCGATGGGCGATCAGTTCTGGGTCAACCACGGCAACTACAGCGATGTGAACTCCGGCCTGGTCAACCAGGTCGTGCGCATGGACACGATCATGACCGACCTCAACTCGACGCTCAACCGGATCAGCGAGGCGAGCGGCGGTAAGGCGACGCCGCTCTGGCAGGAGCAGCAGGCCAACTGGAACCGCTCCTACGAGGAGATGAAGAGCCAGCTCAACACCCACACACAGTCGTCGATCCAGGTCGCGGAGACCTTCCAGAACGGCGACAACCAGGGCGCGCGGGCGATGGCCTGACCGTCCGGGCCGTGCAGTCCCGGTCCCGGGCCCGGCGGCCCGGGACCGTCAGCCCGCCTGATCTTGGAAAGAGGAGAAGTGGACGACACCGGAAAGATCACCTCGTTCGACAAGGCCCACTACGACCAGCTCATCGGCTATCTGCTGGCCGTCGACCACGTCCTCAACACCGATCCCAAGTACCTCGGGCCGTCGGCCGACCTGAAGCTCGACACCACGCTGAGCTCCAGGTTCCACCCCGGGTCCCAGGACTGGCCGGTGGTTAAGGACTTCGTCACGCAGGCGGGCACGTTCGGCAACTCCGTGCACACGCGGCTGACCGGCTACGAGACGGACCTGCGCACCTTCTACACGGCGCTCAAGAACGCCGAGGACGTCTTCGACGAGACCGGTGACCTCACCACGTACGACGCCTCGAAGTTCGAGCACGAGCACCCGGACCTCGGCGGCACGACGACCACCTGAGCGGGCCGGGCGGGCCGGCCGCGTGAACCAGAAGGAGGAGCAGGAGCCATGGCGGATGATTCGGGCGGTCTGAGCATCCCCAGTACCGAGAACTGGACCGAGTGGACGTTCGAACAGGCTCTCAAGGCGCTGACCGGCGAGGGCGAGGACCTCCACGCGGCGGCCAAGGCGACCTGGTTCAACTTCAACCCCAGCCCGGGCGCGAGCGACCACATCACCTACCACGCGTGGGGTGACTACTACTACGGCGTCAACGTCAACGACGACGCGGTCACCAAGTGGGTGCAGGCGGTCGACGCGATCAACGAGATGATGCCGGACGTCGCCCGGGGCAAGCGCGGCAGCATGGACCTGCAGACCCTCAGGGACCTGGAGGGGGCGATCCGCGACTTCGGCGGGTGGGCCCAGGCCGTCGGTGGCGGCATGACCCAGTGGGCCAACCGGCTGGACTCCGACGACTCGTCCTTCCGCGGCAAGGCGGCGTTCCTGATCTACTGGCGCCTCAAGGTGAACGGCGACGGCCTGAACGACACCTATGAGCAGGTCAACAGCAGGCACGGGCGGCCGATCGCGGACGCCGTCGGGGACGCCGCCGACGAGCTCGCCAGCTTCAACTCGACGATGTCGGGGCACTGGAACACCGCCTACATCCTCAACATCCGGGACTGGATCAACAACTCCCTCGGCGCAGAGATCAACGCGGTGGCCGGCTACATCGACGACAGCGGCCTCCAGCTGGGGCTGCCGAACTACAAGCTCAACGCGTTCAACAGTGACGTGGACGCCGGCAAGGCGTTCATCCGCAACGTCCTGCAGAACTACCCCAAGGGGGACCTCACCAGCGCGAGCGGATGGCAGAAGATCGGCGATTCGATCACCCAGACCACCCTCGACAACCTCAAGAACCTCCTCGACACCTACGCGCAGACCGCGATCTCGACGCTCAAGCCCAAGTACGTGCTGGCGACCACCTCCCTGATCGAGATCACCCCGCCGCCGACGGAGACGGCTCCTCAGCCCGATCCGTCGAACGGAGACGGCGGTGGCGGCGACGGTGGTGGCGGCGACGGCAACCTTCCTCCGCCGCCCGACGGAGGCGGCGGGGGGAACATCCCTCCGCCGGACGGAGGCGGCAGCGGTGGCGGAGGCGGCGACATCCCGCCTCCGGACGGTTCCGGTGGGGGCGGCGGTGACATCCCGCCTCCGGACGGCTCCGGCGGGGCCGACCTGCCCGGTGCCGGCGGTGGCGGGGACGGCGGGCTGAACGTGCCCGGCGGCGGGGGCGATGGTCTGAACGTGCCCGGCGGCGGGGGCGACGGTTTGAACGTGCCCGGCGGTGACGGGCCGCCCGCCGACGGCGGTGGCAACGGCGCGTTCATTCCCTCGCTGGTGCCCCCGGGCGGTTCCGATGCCGGCGGCGGCGGTACGGGCAAAGGGGTCGGACCGGGCGGAGACGGCGCGTTCGACGAGAACGGCGGCGGCGACGGCGTGATCACGCCACCTGACGGGGGCACCGGCGGTTCGCTGCTGCCTCCGGGAGCGGGCAAGTCGGACACGGCCGTACCGCCGGGAGGCGGTGCCGACGGCAGCGGCGGCTTCGGCTCCGACCCCGGCAAGAACTTCGACCCGAGCGGCGGTCTCGGCGACGGCCTGGGCGCCGGCGCGGGTACAGGAGGCGGCCTCGGCGGCGGTTTCGGCGGCAACGGCTCCAGCGTCGGTACGGGTGCCGGCGGCGGTGTCGGCGGTGTCGGCGGTGGACTGGGCGGCGGTCTGGGCGGTGCCGGTGGGGTCGGCGGCGCGGGGCTCGGCAACAACGGTCTCGGTGGCAACGGCCTGCTCGACGGGGTCCCGGCGAAGCTCACCGGCGGCAGCCCCGGTCTGAACGGCGCGCCCGGATCCTCGGGTGGCAGCGACGGCTCCGGTGGGGTCCCCTTCTTCCCGCCGATGATGGGCGGCGCCGGCGCCGGAGGTGAGAAGCCGCAGGAACGCGAGCGGCAGACCTGGCTCGCGGAGGACGAGGAGATCTGGGGCACCCGCGTCGACGTCGGCTCCGGAGTCATCGGCCGCCTCGACGAGGAGGAGTTCGAGGTCGAGGAGATCCCCCTGGCCGGACCCTCACGCCGGGCACGCCCGGACACGCGACGGCGGCGTCGCGACGAGGACGAACGGCGCAAGGAGGAGATCCAGGCCCCCGGCGAGGAGTCCGGTTCCGCGTCGGCGACGTGACATCGGCACGAACCACCCGAAGGAAGGAACAATGTCGAACCCCCCGGAATACGACATGGGTCAGGCCATCGCCGAGCTGCGCGCCGAGCAGGCCCGCATCCAGGCGGCCGGCGAGCACATGGCGAGCGTGACCGGTTCCGCGTCGTCGGCGGACCGGATGGTCAGCGCGACCGTCGACAGCCAGGGCCGGCTCGTCGAGCTGAAGCTCGCGGGCACCCGCTACCGCCGGCTCGCCCCGGCGGAGCTGTGCACGCGGATCGTCGCGACCGTGCGCGCCGCGCAGGAGAACGCGGCCCGCGAGGCCGCCACCGCGCTCAGCGGGTTGCTGCCGCCGGGACTCGGCCTCCCCGTCGACGGCGACTTCGACCTCGACGCGATGTTCGACGCCGCGGTCTCCGCGGCGATGGCCTCGGCCCCCGACACGAATGAGACCTCCCCGGAAGGAGCGGACCTCGATGGCTGACGACGGCACGTTCTCGGTCGACATCGAAGAGCTCAGGCGCGGCGGCGTCGACATCGAGCACCTGGCCAACCTCGCCGCCACCATCTACGGCGACCTGCACAACGTGACCAGCAAGTACGGCCGCAGGCTCGGCGGCAACGGAGACACGCAGAAGGCGTTCGAGGCGAACTACTACCCCGCGGCCGAGGACAGTGAGGGCTTCCTGCGCGACCTGAAGGACCTGGTCGACACGCACGGCGGCAAGACGATCCTGCTGGGCGGCCTGTTCGGTGACGTGAACGACACGACCATCACCGAATCCGGATCCGGCGGCCACGGCCGTAAGGGCTGATCCGCCATGGCGATCGAGGTTCCCGAGGGCGTACAGGGGCTGTTCCTCGTCCTGACCGGCGAGAAGTGGCCGACCGCGAACGAGGACGCGTTGCGCGAGGTCGGCAACGCCTGGGGGACCGCCGGCGATCGCCTGGAGAACGAACTCGCACCGTACCTGCTCCAGGTGGTCCAGAACATCAGGGCGAACTTCACCGGAAAGTCGGCGATCAAGTTCGCCGACATGATGGCGCCCTATGTCGTGGACCAGCCGCGGTACGTCCCCCAGGCGGCCGCGCAGTTCCAGCAGCTGAAGAAGTTCCTGCTGGACGCGGCCACCCAGGTGGAGTACGTCAAGATCATTTCAATCGAGGAGCTGGTGCTCCTCATCGCCCAGATCGCCTGGGCGATCGCGATGGCCTTCTGGACCGACGGCGCCAGCATGACCTGGCTCGCGGCCCGGATGGCCATCGTCCGGTTCCTGCTGAAGACCTGGTGGGGACGCCTGGTCCTGCAGTTCGTCCTCGCCGAGCTGTTCGGCATCGCGTTCCAGGTCGCGCTGGACGTGCTGACGCAGGCGATCCAGTTCGCCAAGGGCACGCGGACGAGCTGGGACGTCCAGGCCACCATCAGCGCGGTCGAGGTCGGCGCGATCGGCGGCCTGCTGTCGCTGCCCTTCTCGGCCATCAGCCACTTCCTGTCGCACCGGCTGACGAACGGGCTCACCAGGCTTCTCGGCCGTGAGGTCAACGTCACGACCCTCCAGCCCGTCGTGGTGCGCGCGGTCAACGGGGCCGCGCGCGACCTCGGCAAGGACACGCCGATCCCGCAGGCCGCCAAGAGCGTCACCGAGCACCTGTTCCGAGCCGCGGACAAGCCGCTGCGCATCCGCCTCACCGAGATCGGCGTGCCGGCGATCATCGAGATGACCGAGGAGGGCCTGCACGAGGCCATCACCGAGGGCGTCGTCATGGCCGTCAACGGGCAGGGTTTCCAGTTCAACCCCTTCTCCTTCACCTCCGGGGTGGCCTCCAGCATCGCCACGCAGGGCGGTCACGGCATCGGCAGGCTGCTGGCCACGCCCAAACCGGTGCGGCAGGGCTACACGGCGCTCGGCGACGGCGGCGACGAGCACACGCCGCTGCTGGCCGGCGAGACCTCCGACACCGAGACCACCGAAACCGTCGACGACGGTGAGTCCCTGTTCGGGCACTCCGACGAGGACACGACGACGCCTGCCACGTCACCCGCGTCGAGCCCGCCGTCCTCCCGGCCGTCCTCACCGTCGCCGGGCGACGGCATGAGCCGGAACACGACGCGGCCGTCCGGCTCGGCCCTTCCGCCGCGAGTGCCGCCGAAGGACACCGGCTCGCGTACCGGCCCGGTCGTGGGCGTCTCGCGGAACGGATCGCCGTCGCCGAGCCGCGACGCGCAGACCCCACCGCCGGTGCCGCCGAAGGACGCCCCCTCGCGCACCGGCCGGACCGGCCCGTCGACGAACCTGCCGCCGAGCCGGGGCCGTACGAACACGGCCTCGTCGGAGTCCACGCCGACCACGCGTTCCTCGACCGAGACGCTGAAGGGGAACCAGGACGGCCAGAAGACGACGTCCTCGTCGTCCTCGCGCAACCCGTTCCGCGAGGGCAGCCGGTCCACGACCACGCCCCCCTCAACGACGACCCGGACCGGAACGAACACCGGCAACGAAGAGGCGACCGCCGGGGCCGGTCAGGGCACCGGTGGCCGTTCGACCGACCGGGCCACGACGAACCCGGGCGGGCCGAGCCGGTCGCAGACCAGGCTTCCCGGCGACGACCGCACCGCGAACGACCGCGGCGCCGGAGACCAGAACGGCGGCAGCCGGTCGCCGCAGCGGCAGACCAACCCGTTCCGCGCGCGGATGGAGGAGCGGGCCCGGGCGGCTTCCGCCGGCGAGGGGACCGCACGGACCGAACTGCCCGCCGAGGTGATCGACGACGCCACCGTCGTCCCCGCGACGCGGCTGGCCTCCCTGGACGTCTCCCACGTGCCGCTCGCCAAGAGGCTCGTCGTGGACGCCGGCGAGGGAGAGGTGCTGCCCGCGCACGAGGTCCAGGCCGCCGCGGACCGGATCGGCGTCGAGGTCGTGGCGCGGGTGGACCGCGCGCAGCTCGGGAACGGCCGGCGCAAGGGCGTGCAGTGGATGAGCTTCCCCGCGGACGGGGGCCGCCCGAGGCCGCTGCCGATGCCGGCGCCGGTCACGCCCGCGTGGTCGCACACCCCGCTGTCCGACGCCGAGTTCCGGCAGGCCTACCCCTGGCTGCCGAACATCAACCCGATGTACGTCACGGGCGGGGACTACCTGACGAACTGTCTCCTCGCCGCCATCGGCGTCGAGCTCACCCTGCAGGAGGCGCAGCAGAACCCGGACGTACGGCCCGAGGACCTGCACTACTACCAGGTGCCGCCGGAGCAGCAGGCCCCGTACGAACACCTCGCCAACATGGGCAAGGGCGACCCGGTCGACGTGCCCGGCTACCGGGCGGTCGAGCACGCCATGAAGGCGGCCGGCGACGGCGCGCGCGGGATGCTCCTCGTCGGCCGGAGCGGCAACGACATCGACCACGTGTTCAACGTCGTGAACAGGAACGGCCGGATCGTGTACCTGGACGGCCAGAAGGGGGCGCAGGCGACGCCGCCGGACCGGTTCCGCAGCCTGCAGTTCCTGCCGACCAGCGAGGGGTTCCCCCGTACGGCCATCGCCGAGCGCTCGACCCCGTGGTCCCACGGCGCGTACATCGGGTCGGACCAGCCCGTGGTCACCGGTGGCGAACGTCTCCCCTTCTCCGGCCGTGGCGAGGTGCTCGGCGAGGGCGACGGCACGGGCGGCATCCCCGGCATCGATCCGGAGACACGGAGGAGACGGGCGGAGGAGAAGACGGCCGCCCGGCAGGAGAGGCCGGCCACGCCGTCGGGCACGGCACGGCCGCCGCGCTCGGGCAAGGGGTACGACGGCGACCCGATGACCTTCGCCGACCTGCCGGAGACCACGCCGCCGAAGTTCCCCGGAACCGGCCGGACGCTGGGCAGCGGCACGAGCGGCATCCGCCGTCTCACCCGCGGCGAACGGGCGAGATGGTTCGTGGAGCGGCGGAAGCGGCTCGCCGCGCGGGCGGGCGAGAAGGCCGGCCGCACCGAGCCCTTCTCCGGAGCCGGCCACCGGCTGGACGAGGGCGACGGCAAGGGCGCCGGCATCCCGGGCCTGGACGACGACGCACGCGCCGAGTCGGCGGCCGCGCGCGCCGAGAGAGAGCGGCAACGGGCCGAGCAGGGCAGACCGCCGGTCAAATCCGCGCGGGCCCGGTCCGACCGCACCGGCAAGGGGTACGGCGGGGCCCCGATGACCTTCGCCGACCTGCCGCCGGAGCCGTCGCCGATGGAGCAGGCCGCACCGTTCACCGGCGAGGAGCACGACGGCGATCCGATGACCGCCGACGACCCGACGACGGAGCGACCGGAGCGGTTCCCGGGCGACGGTGAGGTGCTGGGCCAGGGCGACGGCAAGGGCGCGGGCATCCCCGGCGTGGACAACGGCACGCGTGAGAAGGCGAAGGCCGAGCGGGCGAAGCTCGGCGGCTCCCCGGCCGAACCGGTCAAGCCCCGCCCGGCGAGGAAGGAACCGGTCACCCTCAAGGATCTGCGCGACGCAGGGGCGAGCGAGAGCGTGGCCGGGAGCACGCTGCGGGTCCATGACGGCAACGGCACGATGACCGTCCTCGAGCAGCCCGAACGGGTCACCGAGAAGAACACGACGACCACCGAGACGACGGATGATCCGCCGCCGCCGCCGCCGTACGGCGCGGCCGGCCCGGCGACGCCGGACACCACGAAGATCAGCTCCACGGACGTGCGTTCGGGCACGAAACCTCCGGCGTCCCGTACCGGCGAGAGCCAGAGCACCGCGGACCCCGCCCTGGCCGAGGCCCGTACGACCCTGAACGGGCTGGACCCGGAGCGGCGCGCGGAGGTCATGAACGAGGCGGAAACGATCCTCGGCGATCTGAGCGGACTGGCGCCGTCCGTACGGAACGTGGGCGACCAGGTCTCCCGCCTCGACCGGGCCGGGGTGCTGGTGGCCGCGGCGATCGCCCACTCCGGGCGGGCGGCCGGGGAGACGCTCGCGCGTGAGCTGGCGCGGCAGGGTCTGCACGAGCCGTCGCCTCAGCCCGTCCCTCGCGTCACGGTCGACGGCGAACGCCTGAACCTCGCCCGGGCGACGCTCGATCTGATGAAGAAGATCTCCGAGGACCACTACGCGCAGGTTCTCCAGGAGGCCCGGCTGATCGTCGGGCACCTGGCCGGCCGGACCCCCTCACCGTCCGCGACGCGGGGTAACGCGCGACGGCTGGCCCTCGTCTGGCTGCTGACGGCGGCGGAGATCCCGTGGGCCGGCCACCAGGCGGCCGAGAACCTCGCGGCCGACATCCTCGGCCTGCCGCGCTCCTCCGCCTCCGGCGTCCGGTCCCGTAGCGTGACCGGGTTCGCGAACGCGGCCCGGAACGACCCGGGCCGGGCCCGTACGACGCTGGGCCTCATGTCGGACGTGCGGGCCGAGGGGTTCCTGAACGAGGCGGACACCATCCTGCGGGAGGTGACCGTCCAGACGTCCGTGCCCGAGGGCGGCGGCCGCGCACGGCGGGAGCAGCGGCTGCTGGTCGCCGCGGAGCTCGCCCGGTCCGGGCGCCGGGCCGGGACCGCGCTCGCACGGGCGCTGGCCGCGGAGAGCGCGCGGAAGACCGCCTCGCCCAAGGCCAGGACGCGCTCGGGTCCGCGCAGGCAGGTCCGCTTCGCCGACGAGGTCACCGTCCACGAACAGACCCGGGACGTGCTCGAACACGAGTCCGACGTCGAGGACGAGCACGGGCAGGACACCTCCGAGGCGGCCGAGCGCGACGGCGGGGCGAAGACGCTCCCGCCCATGCGGGTCGAGGACGTCATCCGGGAAACGCGCGTGGGCATGGTCGGTGACCGCGTGGTGGCGATCTGGCTCCCGGGCGCGCCGGAGACCGGGCCCGCGTTCGACGCCGAGACCCTGACCCGGCTCGGCCGGCTCGCGCCCGAGGAGATGGTCCTGGTCTTCGGCGCCGTCCACGACGGCCGGGTGACGACCGGTGAGCGGGAGATCTCGGTGGACGCGCTGGCCGCGGCCATCGCGGGCAAGGCGCCGGGGATGAAGCCGTTCCTGCTGATGTCCGGGGGCGCGAGCGTCGCCGAGCCGCTGTCGCGGGCCCTGGACGAACCGGTGCTGGCGACTTCCTACGAGGTCGAGTACGACACCGAGACCGGCGACGTGGTGTCCCGCCGCCCCGGCGGCACGACGGAGGGGCCGACGCCGGAAGAGGACTGGTTCCGCGTGTTCTCCCCGGGCGACGAGCACGGGCAGCCGATCCTCAGGGCGCTGTTCGACGGCGCCCGCGAGGGCTGGCGTCCGCGGGACGAGAGTCCCGGCCACCCACCGAGCCGGTTCGGCGGGTCGGAACGCGGGAGGAGGGAGGAGCCGCGGATCGCGCCGCCCCGGCCACCCGGCGGCCCGCTGCCGCCGCAGCCCGTCGCCACTCCCATCGCGGCCGACCCGATGATCCGCTCGATCGGCGTGCCGCGCGCCGGCCTGCCGCAGCAGCCGGAGCTCCTCGCGCGTATCCGCGCCGAGCTGGACGCCGAGGGAGTGCGCTACGACGAGAACGAGCTGAACCTGCTGGCCCACCGGCTGCTCGCCAACTATCCGTACCTCCTCGGGGACGGCGCCCCGATCGGCACCAACGGCCTGCAGGTGCCGATCGGCGACGCGGAGCTGCTCATCTCGCTGGAGGCCACCGACCCGCACACGCTGAACAACCCGGCCGGCTCGACGCTGACGCCCTCACAGCTGCCGCCGGTCGAGGGCGAGCACCACGCCGTCGACACCATCAACGCCACGTACGCCACGGGGGCGCACGTCCAGACCCAGGCCGGGCAGACCGGCGCGACCCGCGGCGCGCTCTCGCTGACCTTCGGCATCGGCGTGAGCCCCGGCGTCCTGCAGGTCGTCAAGGTCGGCGGCGGCATCTCCGGCACGACGAACCAGTCGAACCGCAGCGACACCCACATCGCCGACGCCGAGGGCGGTCACGTCGAGGACAACCGCACCGAGGCGCGCCTGGTCTCCTACACGCCGAAGTGGTCCTTCAAGCTGCGGACCGACGCGAACCAGAGCTGGGCCACGACCAACGTTCACCGGCTCGGCGGCCGGACCGACGAGCGGCTGCTGCTGTGGATTCCCGACCACTACCTGGACACCGCCCCGCCGGACCAGGTCACCGCGACCGGCCCCGCGGTCAAGGTGAAGGAGCTGCCGGCGTTCTTCTCCGCGTCGGGCCTGACGAACCTCCCGCGGCTGTTCGACGAGATCGTGGCGACGCTGCGCGGCCAGGGGCTCGACCTGCCGATGGGCAGCTCGATCCGCCAGGAGCTGCTGCAGAAGCTCTGGAACCTGAACGCCCACCTGGACGAGGCCGTGAACACCAGGCGCGGCTACCGGATCACGCTGCACAACAAGTACGGGCGGCCGGTGGCGACGGTGGCGGTGAAGTCCGAGCGGCTGGCCGCCGCGCCCCGGGTCGGCGCGACCAGCGACAAGGCGCACATCGAGAACGTGCGGACCGCCATCGACGGATCGAGCGGCGGCCACACCATCACCAACAGCAGCACGCTGACCCTCCCGAGCCTGGAGTTCGACCTGCTGCCGAACCCGCTCGGGCTGCCCGACGTCGGCCTCGGCGTCAGCACCTCGCTGAGCTTCACCTCCTCCAACGCCGACGGGATATCGACGGGCCGGGTCGGCCTCAACGTGCTGGTGCCGCGCAACACCTCGCACACCGCCGCGTACCGCATGTCCTTCTCACACCGGGCGGCGGTCAGCGTCCGCACGGGCGGCCGGCCGGACGCGTCCCGGACCACGAGGCCGGTCCGCGGCGACGCCCTGGTCCGGATGCCGGAGGCGGCGGCGTACGAGCACGGCTTCTCCGTCGACCGGGAGGCGCTGAAGCAACCGCCGCCGCACGGCGGCCCCCAGCCGTACGCGCCGAACGCGATCCGGAACACCGGCAGGCGCGCGGGCGACCCCGCGACGAAGCCCGTGCCGCAGTACGTCGCGGACGGCAAGGGCGTCGGGATGGGCCTGGTCATGGTCGCGGACGGGACCGTTCAGGCGCTCCAGCAGCAGGTCAAGGACGAACTGCGCGCGCGTGGTTTCCTGCCGGCGAACGACGAGGACCCGTTCGCCGGATACTCCTGGTACGGCCACGGCAACAAGACCGACAGCCTGCTCGACAACCTCGAACTGGTCGAGAAGATGGTCTCCAGCCGTGGACTGGACTCCCACTACGACCAGATCCACCAGGACGGCATGACGTTCACGCTGCGCAAGCGGCGTGGCGGCGCCGGGGTCGACTGGGACGTCGACTCGGCGAAGGTCACCATCACGGCGACGCCGCACACGGCCAGACCGCCGCGGTTCATCCGCAGCACGAACGAGTTCCACACCGTCAACCTGGCGATGGGCATGGACAGCGCGGGCATGTCCGTCAGCCACTCGCGCAAGCTCGCCTGGGGCGTCAAGCTGCGGGGGACCTTCAAGGTGCTCAAGGCGGCCCTCATGGGCATCGAGTTCCAGCGGGTCGTCGGCGCCTCCGACTCGCTGAACTTCCTCAACAACCGTCCCGAGCTCCTGGAGTACCCCGGGGAGGTCGACGAGTTCGCGCTGACCAGCGACTACCACATCCGGATCGAGTACCAGCACTCCGGCCGGCAGGGCAAGGTCCGCAAGGGCAGCCGCGACCCCGCGGAGATGCACGTGCGCGACCAGACCGCGCAGGCGTACCTGCTGCCCCTGGGCGCCGGGCCCCAGCACGGCCCGAGGTCGGCGGGTCCGACGCCGGCCGAGGTGCTCGACCAGGGCGTCGTCTACTTCCTCGACACCACCGGTGTCCGGGACGCGGTCCAGGCGCTCGGGGACATGGCCGACCCGGCCGGCACGGCGTCCTCGATCCGCGACACATTCGCGAGCACCATCGAGCTGCGGGCGCACCTGAAGGAGATCCTGCAGGGCGAGTACACCACCGACCGTCCGTTCGAGCCCGGCCTGTTCCGCGACACGTTCGGCGCCATGGACATCAGCGGCGAGATGGGCGCGTCGATGTTCACCGGCGCCACCAACGACAAGTTCGTCCTGGGCGTCATCAAGCTGTGGCTGGCCGAGAACCGCCTCACCGACACCAGCTCCCTCGGCTGGAGCTGGGACCAGCTCGACGTCGCGGTCGGCGGTCCGGCCGGGCACGCCACTCTGGTCGGCGAGACCGACGTCAACCGGCACTGGCAGCACAACCGCTCGACGGGCAGCGGCCGTACCGGCGGCAAGGAGCTCATCCAGCTCGACTTCAACCGCGTGTACTCCTACCGGAGCACGGTGAACCTGACCGTCCGCAGCCGCCGGGAGAAGCACTCCAAGGTCCTGCCGAGCGGTTCTCCCCGGCACCACTCCGAGCCCGTGCCGGCCCGCACCGTGGTGTACCTGCTGCCCGAGCCGGAGGCGCTCACCCGGTACGCCGACGGCGTCCTCCCGGTCTCCGACGCCCAGCTCAAGGACGCCATGCTCCGCTGGCGCAACGGCAGGCTCAAGCTGAGCGGCGACCTCGTGGCGCGGATCCTCATGCGCTGGAACAAGGAGGCGCCCGGCCTGCCACGGGAGGCACGGGTCAGCCGCGTCAAACTGGCGCGGGCGCTCGCGCGCATGCACCGCATCGGCACGGTCCGGATCCTCGACGACGAGGTACGCGCGGACTTCAACGCGGCCTTCGGCCACGCGCTGGAGGACCCGGCGTCGCCGTATCTCCATCCGCGGATGCCGGCGGACGTCGTCGCGTACGCCGAGGGCCGCGCGCCGATCACGGACCGGCGGCTGGCCGAGGTCCTGGCCGGCTGGCGCAGTGGCGCGGTGCGGCTGAGCGGCGACGTGGTGGCGCGGACGCTGATGCGCTGGCACGCCGACGCGCCCGCGCTGCCGGGCACGCTCCGGCGCGGGCGCGCCGCGTTCGTCGGGGCCCTCGTCCAGCGGCACCGGTCCGGCGGCGCGCCGATCGACTCACCGGAGATCCGGGAGCGGTTCAACCAGACGTTCCGGCAGGACCTGTCGCACCCGCCGCGCCCGTACCACCTGATGGAGATGCCGGAGTACCTGACCCGCGACGACCCGAACGGCCGGGTCCTCGGGCACTCGGGCGTGCACGACCTGGACTATGACGGCCACCGCTCCACCTATGAGATCGTCCGGGAGCAGATCGAGCAGGTGGCCCCCGGCATGCTGGCGGCCGGCGCGGAGATCTGGGACGGCCGGGGCCGCCGGATCGGCCGGATGCAGGGCGGTGTCGACGCGTTGCAGTCGATCCTGGCCCGTGGCCGCGACCAGGCGATGTGGGAGGACGTGCTGGCCAAGGGCGGCTACTCGCTCTACCTGGTCAATCCCGTCGGCTGGTTCCTGACCGACGTCGTCGAGATCAACCTGGCCGACGTGCTGACCTCGGCCCCGGAGGTGCACGACTTCAAGCCCGACACCGGCCTGGAGAACTACGGACACGGCTACATCGCCACGGCCAAGTCCAAGTCCCGCGACGGCTCGCAGGCGTGGGTCTTCCCCAAGTTCAGCGCGGGCGGCGACCGTGCGAGCGGCCCGGTCGACCTCAAGGCCTCCGAGGGGCACCATCGGGGCACGACCCGGGCGGAGAACGCGGTCAGCGAACAGACCGTCTACGACTGGAGCGGTCACTACCGGGTGCGGTTCCGGCACCGGCTGACGGTGCGGGTCCAGCGGTTGAAGATGCCGGGCCGCCCGCTGAACAACCTGCTGCTGAAGAGCTTCGGGAAGTGGACCCGGCACGGCCGGACGTCCCAGGCCGTCGCGCACGGCACGCTGAACCTCCAGGTGCCGCGCGCCCTCGCCGAGGCGGGGCGGCAGCGGGGGCCGGAGCAGGTGCGGAACATCGTCCCGCTGCCGAAGCTGCCGGGCAACGCCTACGTCACCGGCGCGATGGTGGACGACCTGCTCCCGGCGGGCCGGAAGATGCTGGGCGGGCTGTTCGGCCCGCGCTGGTACGAGAAGGCGCTCGGCGCCAGGGCGAACGACCCGAAGACGCGCTCCAGCCTGTCGCTGCCGGTGCTGCTGTCGCGTTCGCACCTGACCAACCACGTGCGCGAGGCGACCGGCGGGGACAGGTACAAGCTGGCCGACAACCTGTTCATCCCCGGCGACTCCAGCGAACGCGCCACGATGTGGATGCAGGGCGACCTGTTCGACGCGCAGGTCGTGGGGCGGATGTCCGACGGCGGCACCGGCACCGGGCGTTACATCAAGCACCAGAGCGGCACCACGGTCAACAACAGCTCGGACCTGGGCCGGGTCGTCGGCGAGTACGCCGTCAACGGCAACGACACGATCCGGCCGCAGAACCTGCCGGCCGACGCGCCACCGCACCGGCCCGACCACGACTGGGAGTTCAACCACTCCGGCAACCGGACCACGTCGGCGAACCAGAACAGCTCCGGCACCGAGAACTACCGCCGCGAGCAGCACGCCAAGGAGCTCGGCTCGACGCTGCTGATCCGCATGCGCGGCCGGTTCTGGCTGGAGGCGCAGAAGACCCGCCACCACCTGTTGCGCAAGTCCCACGACGTGGGCGACCCGGTGCGCAGCGACCCGGTCACCGGCGACGTGTACGTGGAGATGTTCGAGGCCCAGTACGAGGAACTGCGCGCCCAGATGGCCGCGAACACCCGGCAGGCCCAGCAGGCGCTGCGGAACCGGGTCGTCCCCGCCGCCTGGCGGGGCATGGACGACGCGCCCGCCTTCGACCTTCACACGCTGCTGGTGGACGCGGGACGGAACGGCCTGGACGCGAGGCGCGCCCACCACGGCGTGGTGCGCCACATCCGTGAGCACGCCGGTGGCGCCCGCCGGCTGGCGTTGCGCTTCGGCCGGGAGGCCGAGGTCCTGCGGTACCGCGCCATGCTGGACTGGGCGATCCGGACCATCGATGAGGACCTGCGCGCCGCCCGTGCGGTGGATCCCACCGTCGCGGTCCCGCCGTCGCTGGCCCGCTACCGCGGGTACCGCGCCGTGGACGGGATCCCCAGCGGCCTGCCCCGCCCGGTCGCGGCCGAGATCACCGCGATGATCAGGGAGGTCAACCGGATCCACGACCTGCGCCCGGACAACCCGCTCGGGGCTCCCGCCGCGCTGCCGCCGGAGGCGTCACTGCTGTCCATGGACCCGGTCCACCTGGCCCGTGACGTGGCGAACGAGCTGAACACCCACGTGCGGCTCGACATCGAGGACCCGGGAGGTACGAGGGTACGCCGCTGGGTCGACCCGGCCGGGCGGATCTACGCCTTCGACCCCGCGACCTTCAACGACATCGCGCTCACCGCCGACCAGGCGACGCGCGCCGGGCTCTGGTCGGACCAGATCCGCCGTGAGGCCCTGGCCCACGGACTCGGCCCGGTCGACCTCGGCCGGTTCTACCGCACGTCCTGGGCCGACCAGCGCACCTTCGAGCAGGCGGTCGCGGCCGAGATCGCCGAGCGCCGGGCGCGGCTGGAGACGGTGTACCCCGGACTGGCCGGCATGTTCGACCGGGCGCTCGCCGCCGCCGAGGAGTGGCACGCCGAGGTGCGGCGGCTGGAGCTGGAGCAGGCCGAGCTGGCGCGGGACATCACTCGCGCCGAGGAGGCGTTCGACCGCCGGAACGACCAGCTCGGCGAGCTGGACGGCGAGCGGTTCTCCCTGTCGCTGGAGGAGTCGCCGGACCGGGACGCGCTGCGCCGGAACGCCGAGCGGACCCGGACCCTGGAGACGAGCCGGGAGCGACGGCGGCAACGGCTGGAGGAGCACCGGCGCCGCGACGCGCGGCTCACCCGCCGGCTCGACGACGCACGCGCGCGGGCGGACGACGCGGAGGCCGTCCTCGGCGACCTGCGCGCCACCGGACAGCAGGACGAGGACGACGCACGGGAACGCTGGTCCGACACCGCCGTCGAGGACGTCGGACGGCAGGTGACGGACCTGGAGACCCTCACCGAGGGCAGGCGGGTACGGCAGGCGTACCGGCAGCGGGCGGCGCGGACGACGGCCGAGGCGATCGAGGACATCGAGTCCACACTCCGGCAGGCCGGGCCCGGCGCGGTCTCGCTGGTCGTCACCACGGACGCGGACGGAACCGGCGGCCGGTTCATCGTGGTCGAGCACGAGGGCCGGGTCAGGTGGTTCGAGTCGCTCTCCGGACTGCGGGTGGGCCCACCGACCGACGCCCAGCGCGTGTACTCGCTCGACATGGACGCCCGCGGCACGCTGGTGAACCCGCCCGCCGAGCTACGCGGAGCCGGACCGCGCGAGACCGCGTTCGGCCCGGTGCGCGACACGGCGCTGGCGATGGTCGCGCACCACCTCGATCCGCGCGGCCGTCACCAGGACGCCTGGGCGGTCGCCGAACGTGAGCGCCCGGCGCTCGTCCTGTCCGCCGCCGCGTTCGAGTACGAGGTGGCCGCCGAGGACGAGGCCAGAGCCGCATCGACGGCCGGGCCGGACGCGCGGATCGTCAGCCTGTCCACCGCGGCGCTCGGGCCGCTCCCGGCCGATCCGCACCTTTACGCCCACATCAGCGGGCGGCACGGCATCGGACCGGCCGGCGCGGTGACACTGGGCTGGCGGCCGGTGGGGCGGCTCGCCGACTTCGCGCCTCTGCTGTGGCTCCTCCGGGGCGGTCCGCGGCGGGTGCCCACCGCCGCGGACGTCGTGCGGACCGCGCTGGGCGCCGCGGTGAACCACCTGTCGGGCCGCTCCGGGCGGACCGATGTCCAGCGGGTCCGCGACGCGCTCGGCGACCGCGTCGGCCGGATCACCGAGACGCCGCGGGAACTGCCGGCCGGCCTGCCGGTCGGCACCTGGGTCTGGTTCACCGGTCCGGTCGGCACCGGTGTCGCCGTGGTGACGCCGGACGGGTACCGCGTCCACCTCACCGGCCGTACGGACACGACGGAGGAGACCGAGCAGGACGTACGGGACGAGCTCAACGGGCGGCCCCACACGATCGTGGTCAGCCGCGTGCCGGTGGGCGCCCGCAGGTCCCCGGACCGGAGCCCGGCCGTCCCCTCCTCACCCGGCCCGGACACCTCCGGCGGCACGGCACGCTCCACCGGGACGCGGGGCACCTCGCGCGGCGACGGCACGCAGCGCGGGACGGGCACACGGCGCGGGGGCCGGGGGGCCGGCGGGCGGCGCGGCACCGCGCCCGCGGACACGTCGCAGCAGGTGGCGGTGGACCGGCCGCTTCCGCAGACACCGCACCTGTACGTCGGGCCGGACGGGCGCTACCGGGTCGCGGCCGCCGGCTCACAGAACCCGGACCGGCGGGACCTCGGGCCGCTCTCCGCGTACGCCCCGATCTCGTGGCTGTCGCGCGGCGGCCCGGCCCGGAACACGACGGTCGCGGACGTCGTGGCGACCGACCTGGACCGGGCGACGAGCTTCCTCACCGAGGCGAGCGTGACCGGCGAGACCGCCGAGACGGTGCGCTCGCTCATCGCCGGCACCACCGGGCGTACCGTCGAGACGACCCATGAGGTCCCCGCGAACCTGCCGCCGGGCACGCTGATCTTCTACACCGGCCCGGTGCACACCGGCGCCGCCGTGGTGCTGCCGGACGGCCGCTACCGGCGCACCGGACCGGGCGACACGACACTCACCACGCAGGACCGGGCCGGCCTGTCGCCGGTCAACGACGGCCGGCACACCGTCGTCATCGCCCGGCCCCGCCGGAGCGCGCCGGCGAAGGCGACCGCGTCCACGTCCACGGGCTCGAACGAGGTCGAGAGGGCGGCCCGGCGAGCGGCCGAGATCGAGCAGACCGCGTTCGACCCGGCCCGGCTGGACCAGGTGCTGCGCGACCGGCGGCTGCGGGCGGTGGAGGTCCCGCTCGACAACAACTGCTTCTACCACAGCCTGCTCGTGATGGCCGGTCCGTACCTGGCCCGGCACATCTCCGGCCTGGACGTCCAGGGCGATCAGCGGGTCGCCGTGCAGCGCCTGCGGAACTGGCTGGCGGACCGGCTGCAGGCCGACCTCCTGGTGGCGGCCCAGGGCCTCCCGTCCCGCTACGGGGACTTCTTCCACGTGGCCGACAACGGGGTCTCGATCGCCGAACAGCAGCGCGCGCTCGTGAACCAGATCCGGCGGATGGACTCGTGGTCCAACGAGGCCGGCGACCTCGCCGCGCACATCGCCGCGAATGAGCTGGGCCTGCCGCTGACCCTGATCCAGGACCGTTACGTCACGCCGCTCGGCCCGGACGGGACGGCCCGGCTCAGCTTCATCCGCACGCCCGGCCACTTCCGCGGCGCGGAGAGCACGAACCCGTTCGCTCCGGGGGTGCGGTGGGAGAGGCTCCGTCCGGCGCTGCCCACGTCGGCCGAGGATGCCCGGAGACGGCTCCAGGCGCGGACCGAGGCGCTGGAGCGGCGACTGCACGGTGCCACCACCGACCTCGAGACGCTCCTGAGGCGGCTTCCGCCGAACACCGGGGCCGCGCGGCGCACCGAGGCCGAGGCGATCGTCGGCCGGTTCCGGCAGGGCCGCGCGCCCGACGCCCACCCGGACGTCCCGGCGCACATCCGCGCCCAGCACCGGCTCGACACCATGTTCCGGGAGGTACGGGAGCTGGAGCGGCTGACCACGGAGATCCACCAGGAACTGGGAGACCCGGGGCCGTCCACCGGCGTGCCGGACCTGTCCCCGACGGCGCCGGTCGCCCCCGAGGCGCCGAGCGGGGCCCCCTTCGCCGGCCCGGCGGGCCGGCGGAACCGCGAAGTGGACGACTATCTGGTGATCGAGGTCAACCGCCGGCTGGCCGAGTTCGGGGACCGCTGGACCGGCGGCGCGGTCGACGCCGACCAGGTCCGGCACGCGCTGGCCGAGCTGCCCGAGGGAGGTCCGAAGGACCCCAAGGGGCTGGCCACCGACATCGCCGGCCGGCTCGCGCTCGGCACGCCGCCGAGAGTGCGGGCCGGCGCGGTCGGCTTCGAGGCTGAGGCCCGCACGATCATCCTGCTCCGGGACGGACTGGACCCCTGGGAGAGCGACTTCCGGATCACCGCACGGGACGGGAGCTTCTCCGTCGTCCTCGACAACACCTATCTCTACGTCGCCACGGACGGGAGCGTGCACGGCACCGCGCAGGCCCTGCGAGCCGCCGGCCGGACTCTCGACCGGCAGGTGCCCGCGCGGGTCCTGGAGATCGTCACCGCGCCGATCGAGACGGTCCCCGGCGACACGGGCCGGGCGAACGGCGACCAGGTCCTCGCGGCGGTGGAGGAGGCCATCGAGCAGCTGGGTCGGCTCGAGGCCGGCCGCCCGATCGAGGAGATCTTCCCCGAGGAGTCGTTCACGTACTCGGACGACGCGCGGGGCGCCGTCGTCCATCCTGACCTCGCCGACCGCCCGTTCGACTTCCTCGTGCACTTCACCGCCGGGGTTCCGGTCTCGCGGATGCACGAGTTCCTGAGCGGCGTCCGCGATCACAGTTCCTCCCACAACGCGGCCCGGCAGCATCTCGCGGACGCGCTCAACTTCGGTAACGCGATGGCCGCCGACTACGTGCGGACGCTGCCCCAGTTCGCCGGCCACCGGATCCCGCCGTACGCGGTGGACCTGCTCACCGAGCGCCCGGACGTCAGCGCGCTGCGCGGCTTCCTGGCGCTGGTCTACGCCCAGGTCGGCCCCATCATGCACGGCAAGCCGGGCCGGAACGTGGCCCTCAAGGCGCGCGCGGCCGCGGCGTCGCGTACGTCCCTGGCCGGCGTCCGCAGGACCCTGCCGGACCCGGTCAGGTCGTTCCTCGCCTCCCACGCGCAGCACATCCGGGACGCGGTCGTGCGGACGGCGAGCGCCCGGCGGCCGGAGGTGGACGGCACCGACCCGCTCAGCGAGGAGAGCCTCGACGAGAGGTGGGGACACACGCTCGGCGACTACCTGAACACCGCGCTGCTGCCCGGCCAAGACCTGATCACCCAGGACGAGGCGCTCGGCGTGGACACGCACTTCGATGATCCGGACACCAACGACGGTCGCCTGTCTCCGCCCCTGGTCCTGGTCGAGCTGCGTAGTTTCGGACGGCAGCAGAACGGGCGCCACACCATGGCGGGCCTGCGGGACCGTTTCGAGACGGTGCAGATGATGGCGCAGGGCGCGCACCACGCCGCCCGAGTGTTCGGAACCCTCGCGAACACCGAGACCGGTCGCCGGCTGGCCGCCGCCGCGCCGGCCCGGCTCGACATGTTCCGCGGCGCCACCCCGCAGTGGGCCCGGCAGATCGACTCGGCCCTGGACATCGCCTGGCACCTCGATCCCGTCCTGCAGGGCCTGGAGAACGAGACGGCGGTCGTCACCGAGGAGCGCGTCGACACGATCGTCGGCGCGACGAGCGACATGCTGCGCGGCGACGTCAGGAGGGCCGCGGACCTCGTCACCGAGCTGGAGGGACTCGCCGCCGCGCTGCGCGGCGTCGCGCAGCGGAACCCGATCGTCGTGCGGTACGCCGACAGGGCGGTAGCGGCGGTGAGGAACGCGCTCGACCAGCTGCGGACGCTTGTGCCGCCAGGTCCAGGGCATGCCCACGTGCCGTCCAGCTCCGTGGCCGTGGAGCGGCCGGACGGCGAGCCGGTCGCGCCGCCCCCGCCCCTGCCGGCAGCGCCGAGCGCCGGCACGCTGACGCGCCTGCTAGCGCAGGCGCCGGGCGAGCCACGGAGCCACACCTGGTTCGATCCCGCGTCCCACCGGCCCGTCAGGTCCGCGTTCGACGTACGACGGGTCGAGCACGACGGCGAACGCGTCACCGAGCTCACCGTCGTGGTCCGGCTGAACCGCGAAGCCGGCGTCGGCGACGCCGACCTGCAGGACACCTGGCAACGCCTCACCGCCGGCGTCGAGGAGTTCTTCAACCGGCCGCGACACCGCTTCCGCCACGGCGACGTGACGGGCGACCTGTTCCGCGTCAGGGTCGTCCGCGCCGAGCCGGGCCAGGACGCCCACCTCGAGACCACCGTCGCCCCCTACACGCCGGGCCGGCTCATGACACAGCGGACCTGGATCATCGGCCAGCGCCCGGTCTTCTACGCCCACGAGATCGCCCACCAGCTCGGCGCCCGCGACGAGGCCGGCGAGACCTCACGGAATCATCAGGTGGGGCAGACCCTCCACACCATCTCCCGGACCGCGCGGAACGCGGGCAGCCTCATGGGCGACTTCGACGCCGCCCCCGAGGACGGGCTCTCCCGGTCCGGCCTGCGCGACCGCCACCTCGACCTGTTCGCCACCCTCATCGGCCACGTCAGCCCCTTCACGGGATCGGAAGGGGCCGGACGCCGGGGGTACCGGGTCAGCGACGCGGGCGTGATCCGGCTGCGGGACGGGCGGCTGCTGGAGAACGACGCCTGGGCCCGCTACGGGAGCGACTTCATCCACGTCACGACCGGAATGCTGCTGCGGCACCGCACCGGGGAGATCGAACAGCTCGGCGACTGGGGGCCGCTGCGCGAGAGCCTGGGGAGCGACGCCCTGATCCCGCACACGATGAGGGCCGACGGGTCGGCGATCCACCTGACGCCCACGGCGGGCGGCCCCCCGGTACGGGTGCCGCTCACCGACGACGGCCCGCCGAACGCCCACAGCCTGGCCGACGGCATCTACCAGGCGCTGTCCGGTACGCCGGAGGACCGCTTCGCGACCGAGTACGACGCGACCGTCGCGGAGTTCCCCACGGTCGTGCGGAACGACCACTGGACGGTCTGGGGGCAGGGGGCCGACGAGCCGGGCGAGCGGGTGTTCGTCGCCGAGAGCACGGCACTGGGCGGGCTGCGCGGACAGTACGACGCCGGGCCGCCCCGAGCCGGGCGGGTCGGCGACCCGGAGGGGCGGCTCCACGGCGAGGGGCCGGCCTGGAACTGGTACCTGCCCGGCCGGTCGACCCCGGTGGCCTCGTCCCGGCCCGGCGTGGACACGACGGGGAAGGTCTCGGCCGACCCGGGCGCGCCGGTCAGCCGTCCGAGCCCGCACGCGGTCTCGGACACGCCGGTCGTCGACCCGTCCGTGACCGCGGCCCGGCCCGGGCTGCTCGGCTCCGGGCTGCCGCACGCGATGAAGTGGCGTACGGACCGAGGCGGGACGCCGCTGCACAAGTTCAGCGACAAGAGGCCGCAGGAGGTGTTCCGCGACGGCCTGAGGCCGAGGGGCGACCGGCTCGGCCACCTGATCGACCACGTGTACAACAACCCCGCGGACACCGGCTATGTGAGCACCTCGCGCAACCCCGGTTACCTGCGGGACTCGGTGCGGAACGACCCGCGCGCGGCCGAGGCGCTGCACGGCCGGTACCAGTGGCGCTACGACGTCGTGCTGCCCGGCGGCATCGACGTCAACGCCACCCTGGACATCGCCTCGCCCTTCCCCGACCAGGAGGAGGTCGTCTTCCCCGGCGGCATCGACGTACGGTTCATCCGCGGGGTGCAGTGGCTGGAGAACGGCTCGCCCAGCGGCGCCTACATCCCCAACCCCGACTTCGATCCCGGCTTCCCGGATCAGGATATTCCGATCAGTAAGCTTATTTGACAGAATGCGTGCGCCGGTCAAGTGGATAGTAGAAAATTCGGATGTCGGCCCCGGCCATGGCCGGGGCCGTGCTGGAGACCGCGCATGTGCGGCACGCGGCAGGGCGGCGTGCCCGGTCCGGTGGTGGGAGGAGAACACCGATGACGGCAGCCGTGGACATGGAGATCCGGCACGGCGTGGTGCTGCCCAGGGTGACCGCGATCCCCAGTGTGGAGATCTTCTCGCCCGAGGCGGCCCCGGGGACGCTCGAACGGGTGACGAGGAGTTCTTCCGTCCGCGCCGCGACCGCGGTGTCCGTGCCGGTGCGACCGGGGCCACGGCGCCGCCGCGCCACGGTCGTCGCCCTCACCGCCGTGGCCGTCGCCGTGCTCGCCGCCGTCCCGCTGCTGGTGATCTCCACGCACGACTCCTCCGGTCGCGACGCCGCCTCACCCGCGGCGAACCGCGCCGCCGGGCAGAGCGGCCAGAACCCCGGTGCGCCGGCGCCGAACTGGCCCTCCGCCGCGCCGTCGGTGTCGCCCTCGACGGGCTCTCCGAGCGCCACGCCGTCCGCCAAGGCCAAGCCGGACGCGAGCGACGCGCATCACCCGAAGGCCGGCCCGAGCAAGGCCGCGGGACACGCGCCGCGGCCCGGGAGCGGCTCGGGAGGGCACGCCGGCGCGGCGGCGAACTCCACGCGCTCGATCACCAGTGCCGCCTCGGGCCGGTGCATCAGCGTGAGCGCCCATACCGCCAAGGACGGATCGCCGTTGCAGATCTATGACTGCAAGGGCGCTCGCTGGCAGAAGTGGACGTTCGAATCGGACGGCTCCGTGCGCTCGATGGGCATGTGCATGGACGTCGCCTGGGGCTCCTCGGATGACGGCACGACGATCCAGCTCGCCCGCTGCCACGGCGGACCGGCCCAGACGTTCGACCTCAACGGCTCCGGCGACCTGGTGAACAGCGGCGCCGACAAGTGCGTGGACGTGACGGACAAGAAGACGGCCAACGGCACCCGCCTCCAGCTGTGGCAGTGCTCCGGCACGTCGAACCAGAAGTGGAGCGCCGTCTGACTCCGGGCAGGCGTCATTTCACGGTACGCGCGCGTTACGGTCCGCCCGCAAAATGTCGAATAACAAACTGTATTGAACCGGTTACCGGAATGCCGCGTGTAACCGTACGCTGAACGTCGATCTGTAGCTGCCGAGAAGTCTGTCTCGTCCCTGCCGGACGGGAACGGCGGGTGAGGGGGAGACGGCCGATGTCCCTGCCGTCCGCACGCCGGTCCAAGAGGACCGGCCGTACGGCCAGAGCGGAGGAGACCTCCGGCGCCGCCGACCAGCGGGCCGGCCGGGTCGAGGCCGAGGAACTGGCCGGGCGGTTCCTGCTCAGTGCCGAGACGACGCGTGCCGAAGGCCAGGCCGACCTGGTCACGGCCGTGGAGCCGGGCGACGCGACGCTCGTCGTCGTCGCCGTTCCCGACGATCTCGCCGACGGGCTCTGGCCCCGGCTCGCCGAGGTGCTCACCCGGGCGCGCGAACGGACCGGCCAGGTGGTGCTGGCGATGTCGGGCGCGGGCATCGACCGGCAGGGGAGCGGCGCGCTGGCGCGAAGGATCGCCGACGACTGGGACATGACCGTGGTGGCCCCGGCAGGGGACGTCCTGCTCGTGCCCGGCGGCGCGCTGTTCGTGCGCGCGGAGGACGACGGTCCGGAGCCGCGGTGGTGGAGGTTCGCGCCGAAGACCGAGGCCCAGGAGCTCGGGCTTCGCTGGCCCCGGCCGGAGTGGGAGGCCGCGCTCGCCGACGTGACCGCCCCTTCCGGGGTCGTCGTCACGGCGGTGCCCGCCGGCGCGCTGGTCCGCCCGGCCGGCACGCCGGAACCGGACCCCGGCGACGTGGCGTACGCGATCCCGGCCGATCCCGAACGCCCGGCGGTCCTGGTCGGCGACGCCGAGGTGAGCGCCGCCGACCTCGTCGCGGTCCTGTCCGGCGCGGTCGGCCGGGCCGAATGGCGCCGGCAGCCGGTGCGGCTCGTGCCGGCCGGCGACGTGGACCTGCTGCCGCTCGGCCAGGCCGTGGCACGTGAACTGGGCGTCGAGGTGGAGGTGCTCACCGGGCCGCCGGTCGACTCCATCGGCGATACGGACGAGTGGAGGACCGTGCTGCTGGACGCCGGCGGACGGCCCACCTGGTCGCCGTTCGTGTCCTCCGTGCTCTGCGGTCCGGCCGGCCGCGACGGCGTGGCGCCGCCACCCCGCCCGCTGAACTGGCGGTCACCGGCCGAGGGGATGCGGGTGGCCGACGCGGCACGCGGGGTGCTCCGGCTCGACGACACGTGGCGCGTCGCGGTGACGCGCGCCGGAGTCTGGGCGTACCCGGTCGACGCCGATCCCGACCGCTTCCCCGACCGGCTCACCACCGCCTGGCCGGTCAGCGCCGGCACCCTGCGGGTCGACGTCGGCGCGTCCGGCCGTACCGTCGACGACCGGCTGTGGACGCCACTGGACGGGCTGCTCGACGCCCTGACGCCCGGCCCGCGCGCCCGGCTGCACCTCGCGGTGCACGGCCGTACGACGCCCGACGGCGCCGAGGCGGTCCAGCGCCTGGCCACCCGTCACCACGCCGGCCTCGACGCGGGACTCGACGCGGACCGGCCGGATCGCGGCCAGGCCGCGGCGAGCCCGGAGCGGGTGAGCACGATGTCGGACGGGTCCGCGCGGGCGCACGTCTCCGAGGACGCGGTCCACGCCGGCGTCGGTGGGACGGCCGCGGTGAGCGCCGTGCGTACGGAGGCGAGCGTCGCCCTGCCGGGAGCCGAGGAGGGGTCGGCTCCCGTCACGCCTCCCGCGACACGGACGCCCACCGAGAGCGGTGCCGTGACGGTCACGCCGGAGCACCGCAGCACCGACGAGGACCGCGCGGCCTTCCGCGCGATGGTCGGTCTCGGCTGGGACGCGCACGCGGCACCGGTCCGCCGGACGTTCTCCCGGCTACCGGCGATCGCGGCGACCGAACGCGCCGCCGCGGCCGTGGACCTGGTCGCCGTACGCCTCTTCCTCACCTCACCCGCGGACGGCGCGTTCGGCCCGGCGGCGGCCCGCTCGGGCGACGCGGCGCTGCGCCCGTACCTGGCGTGCCTGGCCTCGGGACTGGGGCGGCTGCCGACGTACCGGGGCGCGGTGCTGCACGGCGTCGACGCTCCCGCGCGCACGGACCTGACCGGCACGGTGCTGACCGAGCCGGGCCCCGTGGGCGGCCTGTCCCTCGCGGACGGCGCGGCCGGCTGGCCGCCGACCGCGACGGTGTACGTGATCTGGTCCGACACCGCACGCCGCGTGGCCGCCCTGTCCGACGCGGAGACGGAGAAGGACGTGGCGGCCCGGCGGGGCGACGTGGTGTTCGGCCCGGGCAGCCGGTTCGCCGTGCTCGACGTCCGGCCGGGCGACGCGGACACACCGGACCTCGTGCTGTTGCGAGAGCTCCCGGCCACCCACGGGAACGACGCCGCGCAGGGCGGTCATCTCGCGCTGACCCGCCTGAACACGGCACTGGAAGGAGTCCACGCCGCGGCGGCGGGCGCATCCCCGTGGCCCGCGCACTCTCTGGGCCCGCTCGGCACGCCGTCCTCGGCATCGGGACACGCGACCGCCTGATCACCGGAACGCGAGGTCGCGTGCCGCCGCGGCTCAGAGCTGCGGGGCGTTCGTGTCGTCGCTGGAGACGGTCAGGACGCCGTCGAGCTCCGCCAGCCTCGCGGTCAGCTCGCTGGTCGAGCCGCCGCCCTGGACGGCCAGCGTCACCGAGACCGTGCCGGATTCCGGGTCGCTCCGATCGACGGACAGCCGTCCGATGACGAAGCCGTGTTCCGTGCAGTACTCGATCACCCGGCGCAGGATGCCCTGCCGGTCGAGGTAGGTCAGATGCAGCAGCGACGGCGTGTACTTGGACCGGGGCAGGCGCGCCGCCAGCGGCGTCAGCGCGACCATTACCAGGAAGTATCCGGCCGTGACGAGCAGCGCGAGCAGCCAGAGCCCGGCCCCGGCGGCCATGCCCACGGCGGCGGTCAGCCACACGGCCGCGGCGGTCGTCAGGCCGCGCACCACGTCGCGGCGGACGAAGATGAGCCCGCCGCCGATGAAGCCGATGCCGGACACGATCTGCGCCGCGACCCGGGACGGATCCAGGACGATGTGGCCGTCCAGCACGTCGGTGAACCCGTATTTGGACACCACCATGATCAACGCGGAGGCGAAGCCGACGAGCGTGTGCGTGCGCAGCCCGGCGCTCTTCTGCCGGATCTCGCGTTCGACCCCGATGGCGGCGGACAGAGCCAGGGCGATCAGGAGCTCACCGATCTGCGTCAGCCCCTGGCCGGTGGGTTCGCCGAATGCCGCAATCACCTGATCAAGGCTACGACGCGTTCACGGAACCTCATGGATGCCGGGTACGGGCGATCGACGCGAGGGAGTCCGCGGCCCGGGCGTCCAGCGGCAGCTCGGCCTGGACGGTGAATCCGCCGTCGTGGCGGGGGCCGGCGTGCAGGCGGCCGCCGAGGGCGGCGACCCGTTCGCGCATGCCGGTCAGGCCGATGCCCGGCTCGGGCGGCGCGTCAAGGGTCGCCCGGCCGTCGTCGTCCACCTGTACGGTCACCCGGTCCGGGCGGTAGGCGACCCGCACCAGCACGGACGCGCCGCCGGCGTGCCGGGAGACGTTGGTCAGGGCCTCCTGGACGACGCGGTACGCCGTGCGGTCGACCTCGCCGGGCAGCGTACGGCGCTCACCGCTGACGGTCATCGCAGTGGGCACACCGGCCGAGCGGGCCCGGTCGAGCAGGCCGGACAGCCGGTCGAGGCCGCCGCCGACGGGCTCGCCGTCGGGGTCGCGGAGCAGGTGCAGGGCCGCCCGGAGCTCGCGCATCGCCTCCGTGCTGGCCTCCTCGATGGCCAGGAGACTCGCCGGCACGGGTTCGCCGCGTTGGCGGGCCAGGTGCAGCGCGATGCCGGCCTGGACCTTGATGAGCGTGATGTTGTGCGTCAGCGAGTCGTGGAGCTCACGCGCGATGCGGCGGCGCTCCTCACTGGCGCGGCGCAGCCCGG
Source organism: Actinoallomurus iriomotensis (assembly GCF_030269445.1). Taxonomy (GTDB): domain Bacteria; phylum Actinomycetota; class Actinomycetes; order Streptosporangiales; family Streptosporangiaceae; genus Actinoallomurus; species Actinoallomurus iriomotensis. The sequence goes on along the minus strand of NZ_BSTJ01000003.1, from coordinate 505,591 downwards.
TCACCGTGTTGGCGAACATCGCGCCCAGCCCGTACGCGAAGAGGACGACCACGGCGGCGGCGTCGGGAAGACCGATCGTGTTCAGCTCCGGGACGCCGTAGGCGTAGGCGCCGAAGGCGACGAGGACGCCGAGCACGGTGATCGGCACCACGGCGGGCAGGACGGCCAGGCGCGGCAGCCGCGGGCGGGACCGGGCGGGCAGCGACGGCAGCGTGAGCGCCACGCCGGCCCCGGCGAGCAGGCAGACCAGGGACACCGCGCCGAGCGCGGCACGCCAGCCGAGCCAGCCGCCGGCGACCTCGCCGAACGCCAGTCCCAGCGTGACGGCGACCGCCATCCCGCCGATGATCAAGGTCAGTGCGGTCATGCGAGCACGGGGCCGTACGAGCGCGGTGCACACCCGGGCGGCGATCGGGGTGTACGCGGCGGCGCCGGCGGCGGCGAGCATCCGGCCGCCGATGAGGACCGGCAGGCTCGGCGCCAGCGCCGAGACGAGGTTGGCCAGGCCGATGACGGTCAGCGCGCCGGCCAGGAGCACCCGGCGCGGGACCCGCGCGGTCGCGGCGGCCAGCACCGGCGCGAGAACCGCGTAGGTGAGCACGAAGGCGGTGATCGCCCGGCCGCCGTCGGCGGTGGACACGTCCAGCGCGCCCGCGATCGACGGCAGGAACCCGGCGATCACGAAGGCGTCGGCGCCGACGGCGTACGTGCCGAGGACCAGGACCAGCGTCGGGCTCAGCTCGCCCGGCACGGCCAGAACGCGGCCGCCCGACCGGCTCCGCGATGACGAGATACAGGACATCCGGATTCTCCTCGCACCCGTGCCACCTCCCCGTGTGGCGCGGTCAGCCGATGTCGGCGAACCAGTCGCGGGTCCGCTCGGCCGCCGCGTCCGGTGCCGCCGCCAGCAGGTCGGCGAGCGTCTGGGAGGCGAGTTCGCGCCGCCACGCGAGCTCCGCCTTCCGCATCGCGGTGGTGATCACACACTGTCGTTGGAAGTCTTGCGGCCGGTTCTTCCCCGCACCCCGCTGCCGGATCTCGGTACAGCGGAAGGCGTACTCCGGGCCCTCGATCGCCGCCACCACTTCCATGACGGTGATCTTCTCGGGGGACCGGGCGAGCCGGAACCCGCCACGGGCTCCGGGGGTCGAGCTGAGCACACCCGCGCGGACCAGCGTTTGAAGACGCTTGTTCAAATAGGCCGGCGGAAGCTCGAAGATCCCCGCGAGCTTCGCCGTGGACACCGGCTCGTCACTGCCGAGCCAGCCGAGCGTGAGGAGGCAGTGCAGTGACCACTCCACCCCTTCACCCAGGCGCATAATCCTGGATATTACCTGTCCAGATTGCGTCCCGCCACCCCCGCATGCCCTCTGACCTGCGACGATCGTGTGGAGGGTCGCGTTCTCCGGTCGGCCGGCTCGGGTATCTCCGCTGGGGGAGGGGTGTCCTATGGCGTCGTGGGGCAAGCGCGACGACATGATCACGCACACCACTGAGCCGTACAACGCGGAGCCGCCGCCCGAGGCTCTCGCCGGGCGGACGCTGACCCCCGTCGACACCTTCTTCGTGCGCGGCCACGGCCCGATCCCGCGCCTGGACCCGGACGCGTGGCGGCTGTCGGTCGGAGGACTCGTCGAGCACCCGATGACGCTGTCGCTGGACGATCTGCGCGCCGGGTTCCCCCGCCGGGACGTGGTCGCGACCATCCAGTGCGCGGGCAACCGGCGCGCCGGCCTCCTGGCGGTGCGCCCCATCCCCGGCAAGACGCCCTGGCGGTCCGGGGCGATCTCGACCGCGCGCTGGACCGGCGTCAGCCTGGCGGACGTGCTGGCCCGCGCGGTGGCCCGGCCGGGCGCCGCCCACGTGGAGTTCACCGCGCCGGACGTCTCCCCGGAGGCACGGCCGCCGCAGCCGTACGGCGGGTCGATCCCGCTGGCCAAGGCCACGGCGGGTGAGGTGCTGCTGGCGTGGACCATGAACGGCCGTCCGCTGCCGGCCGTGCACGGAGGCCCGGTCCGCGTGGTCGTGCCCGGATACATCGGGGCCCGCAGCGTGAAGTGGGTGACCGGGGTGACCGTACGCGACCGGCCCTCGGACAACTACTTCCAGGCCGTCGCGTACCGGCTGCTGCCCCAGGACGCACCGCTCGGCCCGGTCGCACCGGGCTGCGACATCCTGGCGCCCGGCGAGCGAGCGGTGCTGCCGGCCGGGCCGGTCATGGTGCACGGGTACGCGTTCGGCGACGACGACCGCGGCGTCGACCGGGTCGAGGTGTCCGCGGACGGCGGCCTGTCCTGGCGGCCGGCCGACCTCGATCCGGCGTACGGGTGCTGGGCGTGGCGGCTGTGGCGCGCGGTCGTCGACCTGCCGGCGGGCGAGATCACCATCGTCGCGAGGGCCTGGGACATCGAGGGCGGCTGCCAGCCGGAGTCCGCCGCCTCGGTGTGGAACCCGGGGGGCTACGTCAACAACGCCTGGCCCCGCGTACGCGTCGTGGTCGCCTGACCCGCCGTGCCGGGACCGGCCCGTGACCGGTACTTGGCAACTCTCAGTGATTGCGCGATGCTGATGAGTCACCGATGAGGATGCCGGGAGGATCTCCCGGCCGACCCGTGAGGTCACGCTGTGGACTTCGTCGCCGGCAGTGGCGCGATCCGGCCGGTGCCGCGCGTGACCACCTCCGCGGCCACCGGCGTCCAACAGATGACACCCCTACGCGATGAGGTCCGATGAGCGACGATCTCGCCACACTCGAGTTCTGGGCCCGGCCCCCGGAGGAGCGGCTACGGGTGTTCGCCCGGCTGCGCGCGCGGGGCCGGCCCGCCTTCTTCGCCGAACAGCGGATCCCCTTCGTGCGGGCGGGCCGTGGCTTCCACGCCCTCGTACGGCATGAGGACGTCGTGTACGCGAGCCGCAACGCCAAGGTGTTCAGCAGCGAGCCCGCCGCGACCTCGCCCGAGCCGCCGCCGTGGATCACCGCGCTGTTCGGCCGCCCGATGGTGAACATGGACGACCCGCGGCACGCGCGGCTGCGGCGCATCGTGTCCCGCGCCTTCACCCCGCGCCGGCTCGAGCAGATCGACGAGCACATCGCCAAGACCGCCGCCGTGATCGTCGACGACGTCGTACGCGGCGGGTCCGGCGACTTCGTCGCCGACGTGGCCGCCCGCCTGCCCATCAAGGTCATCTGCGCCATGATGGGCATCCCCGAGCACTCCCACGCGAAGGTCGCCGCCTGCGTCGACGCCATGACCGAGTACTCCGGCGTCCGCGGCGACGTGGCCCGGCTCCGTACGCTCCGGCTCTTCGGCGCCAATGTCAGGGCGATCGTCGAGCTGCACCGGCTGGTCGCCCGCCTGGGCCGCGAACGCCGCCAGGCGCCGGGCGACGACCTCATCTCGGCGCTGGTCACCGCCGACGTCGACGGCGAGCGCCTGTCCGTACGGGAGCTGGGGGCCTTCTTCGACCTGCTGCTGGTGGCGGGCAACGAGACGACCCGCAACGCTCTCGCGCACGGATTGAAGCTGTTCACCGACCACCCTGACCAGCGGGCGATCCTGCTGGCCGACTTCGACCGCCGCATCGGCGGCGCGATCGAGGAGATCGTGCGGTACGCCTCGCCGATCATGCAGTTCCAGCGGACGCTGACCTGTGACCACGAGATGAACGGCCACACGTATCGCAAGGGCGAGAAGGTGGTGCTGTTCTACCTGTCCGCCAATCGGGACGAGGACGTCTTCGACGAGCCCGACCGGTTCGACATCACCCGTAGCCCGAACCCGCATGTCGGGTTCGGCGGGCCGGGCCCGCACCTGTGCCTCGGCGCGCACCTGGCACGGCGGGAGCTCACCGCGATGTTCCGCGAGCTGTTCACCCGGGTCCCCGGCATCCGCGCGGCGGGGGAGCCGGAGCTGCTGCTGTCCAACTTCGACAACGGCATCAAGCGCCTCCTTTACCGCACGTAGCGGGCCGGCGTCGTTCCGGAAGAGGGAGACCGGGTGAGGGAGTGATCCCCGCACCCGGTCTGCTCTGGGCGGCTCGGTGACCCGGCGGCCTTTGCGGCCGTTCCTGGCCAGAGTCACCACGCGATCGTTGCCCGCGCCCGCCGCCCTGGTTCCGCGCGGCCCCGCCGTCCTACGGCTCGGCGTTCAGGCGACGCCCCGCCGCGTTCGTCGCAGGTCGCCGGCCCGGGCCGGGCCGGCTCCCTCCTTCGTCGCGACGCGCCGCCCTAGCCGCGTCTCCCACCGAAGTCGTTGCCGACGATGATGTTGTCGCCGCGGTCATCGTCGTCGCGGTCACGGTCGCGGCCGAAGTCGTCGTCGAACCCGAACCGGCCGCAGCTGAAGCGGCAGCGGTTCCGGAACAGGCCGAAGTCGTCGTCGCGGTCGAAATCGCGGAAGCCGCGGTTGAACCCGCCGCCGGCCCAGGCCGTGTTGACGTTGCGGTTCCGGACGTTCACCCGGACGACGACCCGGTTGTGATTGCGATTGAAGTTGAGGTTCCGGTTGGAATTGCGGTGGCTCGAATAGTGGTGGTGCCGATGTCCTTGGACGAGCGCCCCGGCGTACGCGGGCGAGCCGGTGATCAACACGCCGCTCGCTGCCGCAACGGCCAGACCGGCAAGGGCGTATGTCCTCTTCTGCACGTCGTCTCCTTCTTGCGAGAAATGGCGCGAAGGCCAGTGATGCCCGATTTGGGCGCCATGGCGTACATTCCCGCCCAGTTTCGAGCCGGGGGTATGACGGGGTAAGCCGCCGACAAAGAGTGCTGAAGTAGGTGGATTCAGGCATATGGGATGGGGCTGCCATGCCCTGCGCAGGGGGCCGGCGAGGCGGTGGAGGGGGCGCCCGGCGGGCCAGCGGCTGCCGTGGCCGGCTCACCGCCCGAGTGGCGAACCGGAGCCGAGCGGAGGGCCGGCCGGGTGTCGGCGCTCCGCTCCGCCCGGGACCTGCCAGGGACGGCGATCTTCCCTCCCGCGTCCGATCGGCGCCCCGTTCCATCCGGGCCCGCCGGCGCGGTTTCTCCCAGTAAGGGACCCGCAACCTGCTCCGCCCGACGCTCGCCAGGCATGGTCCGGACGCTTGGAGAAGGAGGCCGTTACCCGGCGGGCGTCAGGCCGGAGCGAAGCGCTGGTCGGGCGAGGGGAGGTGACGATGCCGGCGCGTTCGAAGGTCTGCAGGTGCTTGGTCGTCTGCGGCCGGCGTGCCTGAGCGAGCTGGGCCAGGACGCCGGCCGGACGAGGCCGCTCGGCCAGGTCCGGTGGAGCGGAGTGGAGGTCGGAAGGAAGCGCTGGTCCAGCGAGGGCGAGGGCGATGATCTGGCGGGCGTCGGGCGGAGGGGGCCACGGTGGGCGGGTCCTGGCGGAGCGGGGTGCCGGTCGGGCGAGGGGTGGGAGGCCGGCGTGTGGAGCGCTACCCTGCCGTTCTCTCAGGTGGTCGTGGTGCGGGTCGCAGGTGAAGAAGGTGTGGCAGGGCAAGGCTCTGCCACACCTTCTGTCAGGCGGCTCGAGCGCTCAGGGAGACGTTCCCCGAAGTGGGTTTCGAGGCGCTGAGCCGGGGCGGCCTTTTCGGCCGTTCTCGGAGTCGGTTCGATCAGAGGCCGCCGGCGGTCGTGCCGAGGCCTTCGTCACCGCCGCGGCCGCCCGGACGGGCGACGGCGATGTTGTTGTTCCGGTTGCGCAGCCGCAGCCGGATGTGGTTGAGATTCTCGTTCTCGTTACCACTCCAGTTCCTGGTGCGGTGCACTTCGCCGAAAGCGCGGTGGGAGCTGGCGCAACAGCCGCCCCACGCCGGGGTCTGGGCGGACGCGGTTCCGCCGGCCAGGGCGGCTCCGGCGGCTGCTGAAACCAGTACACCGGCGGCCGCGATGATTTGCTTGAGCACGGTAAGTCTCCTTCGCTGTTCGGAAATGGAGCGATGGCTCTCACGAACAGGCGCTCTCTTATGTATCTCACAGAGCGCCCGCTAGGAAATGTTCCCCGGCCTCATCGCGGCAACATACGGAACGGGTAAGGCGGCCACAAAGAAGGTATGAGCGATAATTAATGCGGTTTATAGGCGCGCCGCGCTTTCTAGCATTCCCGTGCGCTCACCGATGAAGACAATCGCCAAGTAAGATGAGCGCAAAGGGCGTATGTGTCAGCAGATATCGGGTCGCATCGGCGGGTGGTGGCGAGCGGCTCCAGGCAGTCGAATGTGTGACTTCGGCGTTATGTCGCGGTACGTCTCACGATAAAAGTCATCTCCCGCAGAGCCGACCGATGTCACGTTTGTCCAGATGAGTTTCCGCTGAGCAGGGCACGGGAATAGCGGAAGCTGCAGCGCCTACTGTGCGGGCATCGAATTCTTCGGAAACCGCGTGTCAAGTGTCGCGGCCCGGCGCATCGATTTCTTCAGGTCGCCTTGGGAGAACAGCTATGAGCGTAGCCGAGATCAAGCCACACCTCGATGCCGCGAAGGGGGCGCCGGCCACGCGGGGGCCTGTCGGCGTCGCGGTCGTGGTCTTCACCTTAACGACCTTGATGGCCGCGAGCCTGCTGTTCACGGTGGAGCCGATGGTGGCGAAAATGCTGCTACCGATTTACGGCGGATCGCCGATGGTGTGGAACACCTCCATGCTGTTCTTCCAGGTCGCGCTCCTCCTCGGTTATACCTACGCACATCTCTCGCAGCGACTGCTCGGTGCCCGCTGGCAGCCCCTGGTGCACATCCCGCTCGTGGTGGTGCCTCTGCTGGTGCTGCCGATGTCACTGCCCGGCTGGGCGGTGTCGGGCGGATCGGCGCCGGTCGCCCTGTGGCTGCTGCTCGTACTGACGGCGGTCGTCGGCGCACCGTTCGCGGTGCTGTCCACGATCGGGCCGCTGATCCAGCGTTGGTATTCCTGGGCGGGCCTGCCGCGGTCCAAGGACCCTTACTTCCTGTACGCGGCCAGCAATGTCGGCAGCATGCTCGCGCTGCTCGCCTATCCATTCCTCATCGAACCCGCCGCCGACCTGGAGGCTCAGGCACGTTGGTGGGCATTGGGCTACCGCGTGTTCGTCGTGCTGGTGGTCGCGTGCGTGCTCATCATCCGATTCCGTTCGTCCCGGACTCCCGCGGAGGCGTCGGCCGAGGAGGAAACGGCGACGGAAGAGGCGGCCGAGAGGATCACCTGGCGCCGTCGTCTGCGCTGGCTGGGCCTGGCCTTCATTCCGTCGTCCCTCATGCTCGGTGCCACCACGCACATCTCGACCGACATCGCTCCGGTCCCGTTGATGTGGGTGGTGCCGCTGGCCCTTTACCTGGCGACGTTCATCATCGCCTTCGGGTCGAAGAAGCACCGCTGGCTGGGTCACACGGTCACCATCGCGGCGCTCTCCGCGGCGGTGATTCCGTGGACCCTTTTCATCATCGGCCCCGACTTCATCGGGATTCTGCTCGCCCTGACCCTCGTACTCGTCGCCGGACTGGCCTGTCACGGTCTCCTCGCGAAGGACCGGCCGGACCCGCGCCGGCTGACCGAGTTCTTCCTGATCATCTCGCTCGGCGGCGCGTTCGGTGGTGCGTTCAACACTCTCGTCGCCCCGGTGGTGTTCAACTGGACGGCGGAGTTCCCGCTCGTGGTGACCAGCCTCGCCGTACTGCCCATCCTGCTGAGGCGGATGGACGCGACCACCCGGTGGAATCTTCCCGGAGCGGCCGTCTCGGTCAAGGCGTTCGTGGTCGCCGCGCCTCTCGTACTGCTGGCCGGCACGATCGTCCTCCGGCTGGGCGCGTCGTCGTTCCTGCCCGCGGTCCTGGTGATCGGTGTTCCGTGGTGCGTTCTCGCGATACGGCGACCTCGCATGATGGCGATCGGCGTCGCGCTGTCGACCGCCCTGCTCCTGTGGTACCGGATGCCGACGGACTCGATCCGGATGCGGACCTTCTTCGGCAACTACCACGTCTACATGGACGGCAGTGGCCGGCGGATGTTCGGCCACGGGTCGACGGTGCACGGCTTCCAGTTCACCGGCGGCCCCCTCCGGACCACTCCGGTCGCCTATTTCGGGCGTTCCGGACCGTTCGGTGACCTCTTCACCGCCTACGGCGAACGCAGCAGCCGCGTGGCCATCGTCGGCCTGGGCACCGGCGTCATGGCGGCGTACGGGCATCAGGGCCAGACGATGGACTTCTACGAGATCGACCCGGTGGTCCTGCGGATCGCGTCCAACTGGTTCAGCTACCTGACCGACAGCAAGGCCGACGTGAACGCGATCGTCGGCGACGGTCGGCTGGAACTCGAGAAGGTTCCCGACGGGTCCTACGGCATGATCGTGTTGGACGCGTTCACGTCCGACTCGGTGCCGCCGCACCTGCTGACGTACGAGGCGCTTCAGCTGTACACCCGTAAGCTCGCGCCGGGCGGCGTGCTCGCGTTCAACGTCACCAACCGGAGCCTCGACCTCGCGCCCATGCTGGCGGCCACCGCCCGGGCGGCCGGCCTCGCCTCGATGACCGGGAACGGCGCCGAGGATCCACAGAAGATCTACTACCACTCGCGATGGGTCGCCATCGCCCGTAAGGACGCCGACCTGCGGCCGCTGCGTGCCAAGTCCTGGCGGTGGCACACGCCGCCGGCGGGTGGCCCGGTCTGGACCGACGCCCACTCCTCACTCTTCGGTGTCCTGAACGTCGGCCGGTGATCCCGTGACGACGCGGGCTCCCGTCCGGCAGCCCGCGTCGTCGGTCGGGCCGGCGACCGATCAGATCCGGCCGAGGTAGCCGTGCCACTTCCTGGACGCCGGCAGGTTCCGGATCTGGAGCATGTGGCGCAGGCACGTGAGGGCGGCGTCGACCGCCGCGTCGGTCATCCGGTGCTGGAAGAGCTCGAAGTCGTTGTCGCTGAAGACCCGGGCGTCCGGGATGTCGACGATCATGCCGCGCTGGGCCGGTAGTTCCTCGCAGGCGCTCTCCAGCTTCTTCGCGGTCAGCAGGCACTTGTCGGGGTCGTAGCCGGACACCTCGGCCGAGCGCTGGATGAGCTGTGGTCCGACGCGGACGTAGATGACGAACGTCTCCTGGTCGGCGCGCGGAAGGAGCTGCGGCACGTCGGTGAGCGCGTCCGGGAAGGCGCACGACCAGACCATCCGGTCCAGCAGCCGGCTGCGAGGGTGCAGCAGGGAGGCCGTGAAGATCTGTGCGGCGGCGCGGCCGACCGTCTCCTGGTCGGCCCCCATCAGCAGGCCCGCCTCGGCGCACGCGTCGGTCTTCATGTTGCGGTAGCCGTAGTCGATGGCGTCCGCGATGAGGGAGCCGACGAGCTCCGCGTGGGTCCAGGGGATGCCGAGAGTGACGACGGTGGTCGGGAAGTCGGTCATCGGGGCGAGCCCCCGCCCGCGCGTCTGCTCGTCCTCGGGCACCTCCAGCAGCAGCGCCGGGCGTTCCCGCCATCCGGGTACGTCGTGATGGCGCCAGATGACCCCCAGGGCGGCCAAGGCCGCGCCGAGATCGTTCTCGATCTTCTGCCGGAGCGCGAGCAGGGACTCGCCGCTCGGCCGTGAGCGTTCGAGGCCGATCACCGTGTGCGGCGCCAGAGCGTGCTCGATGCCGCGGAGCTCCGGGCGGATGATCACCTGCCAGCCCGGGTCCCGCTGCAGGATCAGGCCGGCCGCGCGGGCGGCCGCGCCGAGACCGGAGGCGGTGAGCGCCTGCTCGGACCACCGTCGTACGTCCGCGTACAGGCGCTGCTGCGACTCGATCGCCTGTGTGGCCATGACGGCGGGAGAGTAGTTCTCCGGGAGGTACCCGGCGAGTTCGTGCAGGCGCCACAGCGCAAGGCCCGAGACCTTGGCGATCGCTGGCAGGGCCTCGACGTTCGGTCGTGTGGCGCCGCTCATCCACGCGGCGAACGTCGCCGGGCTGACGCCCACCATCTGAGCCGCCGCGTTGTTGCTCACCCGCCGCTCCCGCAACGCGGCCCCGACGACAGTGACCCATTCGGACATCTCGGACTTCATTTCTTCACCCCCATGTTTTCTCAACACTAACCCGCTTCTGACCGAGTGCAACATGGCAAGAGAAGAGATTGCCAATCTACTAATGGACGTCGTCGGTGGTTTGGCAGGTGGATCGAGCGGCCATACCTTCAGTGACACCGGCAACCTGAAGGGATCGGCAATCTGAGGAGTGATGATGTCTCGTCCGTTGCAGCGATGGTTCGGCTTTACTCCGCCTCATACTCGTCCGCGTCACGTCCACCCGCCGCAGCACGATCCTCATCCTCATTCGCACCCCGGCACGGCGACGCCGTGGGGATATCCGGGGCTGTCCCACGAAGCGCTGGTCACCGTGCTCGGTGACGAGAACGCCGCCCACACGGCCCGGCTCGTGCTGGACCGGGCGCCGGATGAGATGCGCGTGATCGTGGACCTGCTCGTACGGCTCCAGCTCGACCAGCGAGCAGCCGCCGACCAGGGATGACACCGACGTCCTGACGCCCCACGGCCAACGCCCGGGACGGCCATTTCGCCGCTAGGTAATCCCCAACGGAACATCACCGTAAGTTGGGAAAATCGTGGCGAACAAAAGCCCTGTCAATCACTTGACAAAAGTCTGCATTAGGTTGACAGCTGCCTTGACGCGCTAATAACATCCAGTGATATCAGCGAACCGGTATGTGAAATCCGCCATGTGAGGAGAAATGATGCCCCGTCCGTCGCAGCAAGGGCCCGGCTACTCGGCGCCTCACGAGTTTCCGCGTCACGTACACCCGCCGCAGTACGATCCGCACCCTCACCCTCATCTCCGTCCGGGCATGGCCGCGCCATGGGGATATCCGGGGCCGTCATTTGATTCGCTGGTCACCGTTCTCGGCGATGAGGACATGGCGCACACGGCGCGTCTCGTGCTCGATCGGGCGCCCGACGAGATGCGCGTGATCGTGGATCTGCTCGTCCGGCTTCAGCTCGAGCGCTGGCAGGCCGGCGGCCACGAGGCCCCCGAGCAGGAGCGCCCACCTGACGACGCGGCGACCTTCTGATGTTCCCGGCCACGTCTGTTCCCCAGAGCCTGGTCGACCACGTTCAACACCTGGGACCGTTCACCGTGGCCTACGAGTTGCAGGGAAGGCCCCAGACCGGCCTTCCCTCGCATCCCGCCGCCGGCCGCGACTTCCGCTTCCGGATCACGAGCGTGCTCGCCGAGCTCATGGCGGACTGCCGGATCGGCCACCTTCTCGTGGCCGGTCCCGAACAGGTCCTGCTCGAGGCCCTCGCCGACACGGCGTCACCGCCACCCGTGACGATCTGGCTCGACGCCGGGTGCACCCATGAGGTCGCGTCCGGTGTCCGCGGCAACATTCCCCGCGGGCTCGACGCCAATGTGGTGATGGCGCCCGAGCTGCCGACACCTCGCGGGTCCTGCCCCGCTCTCCTCACGCTCGGACTTCACGTGTCCGGCCTCAGCTACGTGGCGCCCGCCGTGCGCCCGCTCCTCAGTTACTTCGACGGTCGGGTCCGCGGCGAAGTGGTGCTCATCGATCCCACCGACGGCGATCCGGTCGCCGTTCCCGCCGGCTGGCCGGCCATCTGGACGCACAAGCACTTCACCCACGTCTACTCCGCCGCGCCGGCGGACCCGAAGAGCGGAAGGCGAGCGTCATGACGGTGACCCTTCTGCCATCGGAACGGCGACCGCGCGCACAGGACGCCTCACCGCGGAGCGGACGGCTCTCGGCTCTCCTGGAGAACCCCTTCCTGCCACTTGCCGTGGTCACGGTGCTCATCGCCGGACTCTCGGCGGCGCACATCGGCCACGTCGCCGACGCGGCACGACGGTTCCCGTTCGAGATCCTGGCGATCTTCATCGCGCTCGAGTTCTACACGGCGATGGTGATCGGCACCGGCGTCGCCAGCGCGCTCGCCGTCCGCCTCGCCCGATGGGGGCGGGCGAGCCGTGGCATGACGCTCGTCACGAGCGTGATCGTGCTGATCGCGACGTGCGCGATGGGCAACAACCTCACGCACGTCGGGTTGGTTCTGCCCATCCTCCTGGTGCTGCTGCGCACTCTGAGCGCGGACCGCCGGTATCTCGTGGGTTATTTCGCCTGCGTGATGACGGTCGTGAACCTCGCGGGAGCGAGTACGCCGGTCGGCGACTTCCCGGCGCTGACGATCCTGGCGTCCGGCATCACCAGCTTCAACTCCTATCTGGTGCTGGCGTTCCCGCTGTTCGCCATCTTGACGGCCGGCACGCTTCTGGCCTTCTACCTGGTGCTGCTCCGGCCGAGGGCGGGAGCGGCCGGCGCGGACACCGACCTGCGGGACGCGGGGGTCATCCTCCTGCAGGCGCGGTACCGGCACGCGCGGGTCGACCGTCGTTCCCTGCTGGCGCTGCTCGCCGTGCTCGGCGGGATGTTCGGCGGCTGGGTCTTCCTGCACTCCGTACCGCCGTGGGTGGTCGCGTGGGCCGGCGCCGCCGTCGGCTCGGTCGTCGCCCCCCGGGTACGGTCGGCCGCGCGGGTGGACGCCGCGGATCTGTATCCGGCGCTGAAGATCGGTGCGTTCCTGGCCGGCGCGACCTATCTGTCGACGACGGGGCTCCTCCAGTTCCTGGCGCGCCTACTACAAGATCATCTGCACACGCCGACGATGATGATCGTGGCGCTCATGGCGGTCGTGGCGGTGATGACCGCGCTCCTGTCCGCCGGACCGACGGCGGCCACGCTGTTGCCGCTCTGCCAGGCCCTGGTCGCGCCCGGCGCGGTGCTCGCGGGCCGGGGCGACCTGTTGGCGGTGGCCTTCGCCGGGGCGATCTGCGCCGGCTCCAGTGCCCTGCTGTGGTCCGCGACCGCCGGACCACTGATCGCACGCAAGGTGCAGGGCGCCGGGCTGCGGGACGACAGTGGACGGCCGGTCGCGTTCACGGCGCGGGCGTACCTGCCATGGGGCCTGCTCAACGCATCGATTCAATTCGTAGTCGCCGTCATATATGTGCTCATTATGTATCGCATTTGAGGGGAGCATTTATATGCGCAAGAGTAGAGGATCACCGGACATAAGCGCAGCCCGGCTGGCTTTGCGTGCGCTGCATCAGTTGCACGCGAGACAGCGCGTCTTTCTCGCGCTGGCAGCGGTGGCCATGCTGACCTCCGCGTTTCTCACCGCGATCGTGCCGGTCGTGCTGGGCCAGCTGGTGAACAAGGTCGTGGCGCAACCGCACGTCATCCATCGGGCTCTCCTCACCGGACTGATCACCGTCGCCGCGGTGCTGCTGATAACCCAGCTTCTGCAGGTCATCCGCAGGCAGCTGGTCGAAGCGGTATCGACGGCCTTTGAACGCGACACCCGAGAGCTCGCGTACAAGCACGTTCTGCACCAGGACCTCAGTTACGTTCAGCAGGGCAAGATCGGCGGTATCTACGGCCGTATCAACCGGGGCATCGAGGGTTCGACCAGGCTGTTGAAACTGAGCTTCATGGATTTCCTGCCGACCGGTGCTCTGGCGCTCGCCGCCGTGGCGATCTCTTTCAGCCGCAATGTCAGCGTGGCGCTGGTCATGGCGTGCGTCATCCCGACCGGGCTGCTGCTGGTGCAGTGGCAGATCCGCAGCCAGGCCGGCATCCGGGTGAAGGTCCGCAACCACAAAGAGGAGATCGACGGTCAGGTCGTCGAGCTGCTCCCCGCGCTGGAGACGGTGCGCGCCTACAACGCGCAGGACTACTTCAGCGCGCGCGTGGCCACCTCGGCGGGCGAGCTGCGCGGCGCGGAGATGAGGCACCACCGCGCGATGGCATGGTTCGACGCGGCGAAGTACGCGAACGAGGCGCTGTGGTACGTCCTCGTGCTGAGCTTCGCGATCGGGCTGGTGACGGTGGGAAAGATGGGGCCGGGTGAAGTGCTGGCCTACGCGCTGCTCTTCAACAACATCATCGCTCCGCTGCGCGACCTTCATCGCATGCTGGACGAGGTCTCCGAGAGCGCGCAACAGGCCCGCGACCTCGCCAACCTCCTCGACCGGCCCCAGGACGTCAGCTTCAGCGTGAGCAACCGCCCGGCCCGCGCCGTCGTGCGCGAAACCGCGCGCGAGCCCGTACCGGTCGGAGCGGGGATGCGGGCGTCGAACGCCGGTGCGTTCCGCGACGAGGTCGTGCGGGTGAGCAACGTGATGTTCTCGTACCCGGGGAGCGACGGAGGCCGCGTGCTCGACGGCGTTTCCCTGTCCGTCGGATCCGGCGAACGCGTCGGGCTGGCCGGACCGTCCGGCTGCGGCAAGTCGACGTTACTGAAGATAATCGACCGGCTCCAGCACGGTTACGTCGGCGACATCGAGCTGTTCGGCATGCCGCTGTCGAGTTACAGCCGGGCGGAACTGGCCAGACGCGTCGGCTACGTGAGCCAGCGGTACTTCCTCTACCGGGGCACGATCTATGACAACATCGTGTTCGGTCTTGAGGACGAGGTCATCCCCGCACAGGTCGAGGACGCCGCACGCCGCGCCAACGTCCACGACGTCATCAAGAACCTGTCGGACGGCTACCAGACACTCGTCCACGAGCGCGGCGACAGCCTCTCGGGCGGTCAGGCACAGCGCATCTGCCTCGCCCGCGCCCTGCTGCGCCGGCCGGACCTGCTCCTCCTCGACGAGCCCACGTCGGCGCTGGACAACGAGTCACAGCGAGCGGTGCAACGGGCGATCGAGGAACTCGACGGGATCACCATCATCGAGGTCGCTCACCGGCTCGACACCCTGCGGAGCGCCGACCGGATCTGCGTGCTCGAGGACGGCCGGCTCGCGGAGCAGGGAACCTACGACGAACTGGCGTCTTCCGACGGAGTCTTCGCACGGCTCCTGCGCAGCTCTCACGATGAGGATCTGCACGGCTGACGACCGGGCGGGCGTACGCCGCGGGCCGGCCCGCGGGGGCGCGCGCGTACCGCCCGCTCCAAGGAGGACGATGACGGATCACCACGAACTCTCCGGCTCTCTCTTGAACTCCCACCACAGGAGTGAGTACTCCGCTCCCTGCACGGGGTAGATGACTCTCATCCGGTCCTTTCCGGAGACCGCGGTGCGGGTGAGTTTGTGCGTCTCCTCCGGGATCTCCGTGCCCGGACCGACCAGGGCGACTCTGCACTCGCGAATGGCGATGCCCAGGTCCGCCTCGCGGTCGGACACGATGGAGATGTCGTACTCCCGGCACGGAAGGCCGATGGTCTCCTGCCACATGTAACATCCGTCGACCTCGGCGAACGCTCCCGTGTCCGATTCGGCCTCGACCTCGTACAGGAAGGCCACGAGGGGGCGGACCGGCATGTCGTCCTCGGCTTCGGGCCAGCAGCTCTCCGGAAGAGGCTGCCCCTGGATCAGCCAGATCGCGTGCTGGCCGTTCCCCTCCCAGTCCGACTCTTCGATCGACACCTCGACGCTGCCGACCCATTCGGAGATCCTGTTCTTCAGCCCGAGCCGGTTGAGGACACTCGTGTCCTCGTCGAATATCGCGTCGAGCGTGCCGGTCATGGATTCCAGGCGTTCCGGCGTCGGAAGCACATGCATGGACTTCAGGGTGATGACCGGTGGCTTCCTGAACACCGAGTTGGTGTCGACGTATCCGTACACGTGCGCGTGCCGTCCGTACAGGAACAGGATCAGGAACTTCTTGCGGACCGTGGCCGCTCCGCTTCGCCCGATCGACAGGTCCGTCGACAGTTTGTCCAGGGCGAACCCGTACAGATGGGCCGAGGTGTTGTAGTGCGCGGATCGGCTGGGCAGGAGCATTCTCTCGTGGCGGAACGCCGGGATCCTCCTGGCGAGGGCGAACAGCTGGTCCGTGGGGCCGGGCAGGCCGAGCAGGGAGATGGCCCGGATCGCGGTCCAGACGAATTTGCTGTACCCGAGGAAGGCCTCCGAATTCGCGACCGCCAGCCTCTTGGGCGTGACCTGGGAGAACCAGAGTACGGTCAGCGTCACGAAGCACAGGCTGAACCAGAAGGTCACCGAGGAGTCATGTGTTTCGCCGTAGAACGGAACATAGATCCAGTCGTAGGACGTCGCCAGGCTCGCGAACGACACGATGAGCACCACGAACACCTGGCGTTGGGCGAAGAAGAATCCGGAACGCCGCTGTATCGCGCTCAGCAGGTCCCGGGTTCGCCGGTCACTGACCTGAGAGGCGTCCTTGTCGAGCAGGTCCGCGACCGCCAGCTCCATGCCCTCCGCGAAGGACAGGAGCACGAGGAGGGCGACGGTCGTGACGGCCAGCAGCAGGGGTGCCGAGTCGTGCCGGTCCAGGTGCCGCATGAGCGTCGCGAGCCAGATCACCAGGAGCATCACCCACGCGACCCACAGGATGAGCGAACGCCCGTAGGACAGCATTCGTCCTGCCGTCTCCCCTGAGCTCATCCGTCGCTCCTGTCGAGTCTGATGCTCGCGATCTCCTCGACCAGCCGTCTCACCTGGGTGGTCAGCTCTTCGAGCTGCCGGCTGATGTGTTCCAGCCCTTCGTAGGTCTTGAAGTGCGGTGGGGGTTGCTTGGGCGGCGGCCCGACGTGGACCTGTCCGGACCGGGGGCCGGGGTTTTCCGATTCACGTGGCGCTTTCCAGTGAGTCATCTGCGCTCCGAGAATGACAATTCGACGAACCCGTCATGGTGGCTGTTCAGCCTGGGGAGACGCCCGGTCGGCGGTCGATCATTCGGGTTGATCTTTGGCCGGGCTTGAAGACCATGGTTGTCGCGCCCCCGTTGCCGCTGCTCCGAGTCGTCGGAGGGGTGGCGACTCCTGCCTTGGCATACCTTCAATTTGACATCAATCGCCGTGAATGCAAGAGAACACCTGGAATAATCAAACCTAGTGGCCGAACATCTCATAACAAAAGGGGCATCGTGCGCACCGGAAGGCCTTGTAGTGGCCGTTAATCGCCTGACCCAAGTGGGCATTATGAGCCGCCCTGAGCATTCTGGGGAGACCGCGCCGGGATCAAGCCCCGCGCCGTCGGCTACCCTCGCGTCGGCGTACGGACCCGCTGTGAGGCGGATCGACCCGGGTCGCCGGCTCGGACGCGCGGTCGCCAATGACTGATAGTCGACAACTACATGACCAGATCAGTCAGAAGCGCGTCACCGGTCAAATAAGGCGGCGGGTCGAAAGTCGCCGGCTGGACTGGAGCGGGTAGTCCCTTTTGTCGCCTTCCGGTGGGGCGATTGTCCGGCCGGTACCTGAGCTATATGGCGGATCGGGGTCTTCGGTCGGTGTGGTTTAACGTGACATCGCGACCGAAGGCAGATTTCGCGGGGAACGCCCTATATGGTGGCCCGGTCGATGGGTGCGGCGAGGCGTATGTGGTTTTCACGGAGTAGGACATCCCGTTTCGAAGGATCTTTGCAGGTGAGAGACTTGGCCGCAGCCTGAAAGGTATTGGAGGACACGCTGAGGATCGTCATCCGAGGGCGGTGTGGCGATCAAAGAAGAGAAACGGGCGTTCATCGCCGTAGGAGACGTACGGTTATCGCGTAAGTCGCGTGGGTGCTTGAAATGGCACTCAATAAGAGCTCCGTTACGCGCCGGAGCCGCGGCTTACGCAGGCCTCCCAACGAATACACCCCGAGGTGCGTTACGAGCCTGCCCGCGTCAGCAGCGGTCGCCGCAGGACGGTGGCTCGGAGCCACTCGGGCGGCAGGTGCATGCAGAGACCAGACTGATCGTGAGGTCCACATGAACACCGCGATTTCCATCGTGCTCCTGATCGCCGTCTTAGGTTTCGTCGTGGCCCGTCCCGGCGGGCTCCCGGAGGCCGTCGCCGCGGCGCCGGCGGCCGCTCTGGTCCTGACGTTCGGGCTGGTTCCGGCGGGTGCGGCCTGGCACGAGGTGGGCGCACTCGGGCCCACGGTGGGATTTCTCGCAGCGGTCCTCGTCCTCGCCTACCTGGCCGATGGCGAGGGAGTCTTCGCCTACGCCGGAGCCATGGCGGCACGTTGGAGCCGGGGCTCCCCGCAACGCCTTCTGGCCAGGGTCTTCGCGATCGCCGCCGCGGTGACGGCGACGCTCAGCCTCGATGCCACGGTGGTCCTGCTGACCCCCGTCATCTTCGCGACGGCCGCCACGGCGGGCGTTCGGCCTCGGCCGTACGTCTATGCCTGCATCCACCTCGCCAACTCGGCATCACTGCTGCTGCCGGTCTCCAACCTCACGAACCTGCTGGCGTTCGACGCCAGCGGTCTCACCTTCGGTGACTACAGCCTGCTCATGGTCGCTCCATGGTTCGCGGTCGTCGGGGTCGAATATCTGATCTTCCGCTGGTACTTCGCGGGCGATCTCGACACCCGGCAGAACTCATCGACGCTGGTGCGCACGAAGGCGCCGACGGTGGCGATCGTGGTGCTCGTCCTCACTCTGCTCGGGTTCGGTCTGCTGCAGCCCTTCGGCGTACATCCGTGCCTGGTCGCCCTGGCCGGTGCCGGAGTGCTCACCGTCCGGCGGCTGCGCGGGCTGCGGGTCGCCGAGCGCATGGCCGTCGTACGGTCCATGGCCGCCTCGGCCAATCCGGCGTTTCTGCTGTTCGTGATCGCTCTGGGCCTGGTCGTCCTCGCCGTGCGGCGTAGCAGCGCCGGCGACCTGATCGCCCGGATGGTGCCCCACCACGCCAGTTTCTTCGGCCTGCTGACGGTCACCGTCATCGCCGCGATCCTCGCCAACCTGCTGAACAACCTGCCGACGACGCTCGTCCTGGTGCCGCTCGTCTCGAACTCGCCGACTCTGGTGCTGGCCGTGCTGCTCGGCGTCAACATCGGTCCCAACCTGACCTATGTCGGCTCCCTCGCCACGCTCCTGTGGCGCCAGTTGCTCCGCTCGCACGATCACCCGCCCGACGTCAGGGACTTCCTACGGCTCGGCGCGCTGACCGTACCGGCCTGCCTGGTCGCCGGGGTGCTGACGCTATGGCTCAGCCTGCATCTTCTGGGCAGGCACTGACATGCCGGTGAGGACGGGCGCGCGGTGAACGGAGGGCTGTGGCGGAGGGCGCTGGCCGAGTTCCTCGGTACGGGACTGCTGGTCGCGGTGGTCGTCGGCTCCGGGATCATGGCCGCACGGCTGTCGTCCGACGCCGGCCTCGCGCAGCTGGAAAACGCCATGGCCACCGCCGCCGGGCTGACAGCGCTCATCCTGTTCCTCGGGCCGGTGTCCGGCGCCCACTTCAACCCGGTCGTCTCCATCGCCGACTGGGCGCTGGACCGCAAGGCCCGCGGCGGCCTGTCCGGCCTGGAGCTACTGGCCTACCTGCCGGCCCAGGTCGGCGGCGGGATCGCCGGCGCGATACTGGCCAACGTGATGTTCGCGCTCCGCGCGGTCAGCGCCTCGTCGAAGGAGCGCTTCAGCGGACACCTGTGGCTGGGGGAGGTGGTCGCCACCGCGGGGCTGGTGGCCCTGATCTTCGCCCTGGCCCGCTCGGGCCGTACGAACCTCGCCCCCGCGGCGGTCGGCGTCTACATCGGCGCGGCCGGCTGGTTCACGTCCTCCACCTCGTTCGCCAACCCGGCCGTCACCATCGCCCGGGCCCTCAGCGACACGTCGACCGGCATCTCCCCGTGCTCGGTGGGACCTTTCATCGTCGCCCAGCTAGTCGGCGCCCTCATCGGGGGCGTGCTGGTCGTCCTGCTCTACCCGGCCGCGGTCGGCGACACGGGCGTACTCGTCCCGCACGGCGATTCGGAGGGCGACGGTCCGTCTCGCGGTGACTCCGCCTGAGCGGGTTGGGGGCGAGAGAGGGCGCCGGAGTCCTCTCCGGCGCCCGAATATCAGCTGGTTCCGCGGGTGCTCCTCAGCGCGCCGGCGGTCGTACGGCGGCGCGGGGCGTCGTCACGACGTCGGAGACCCGTCACTGAAACTGTCATCGTTGCCCCGGCCGCCTCCGCCGGTGGCGCCCTGGTAGTCGCGCGGGGCGGTCTGTCGATCGGCACCGGTGTCCGCGCGAGTGCTGCCGTCGTCGCTGGAGGCCGCGCGCCGGCCGGAGTTGTCGCGCTGGCCGGAGTTGTCGCCCCGGCCCGAGTTGTCGCCCCGGCCGCGGGCCGCGCCGGCGACGGGGGCCGCGTCCTGGTCACGTCGGGCCACGATGCGCTCCGGACGCGAACGGTCGCGCTCCGGGCGCGCTATCGCGATCGCGCGGTTGTTGTTCTTGTTGTAGATGTAGATCCGGATGAAGATGCGGGGTCGATTGTGGTTCCCGTTCCAGTTCCGGTTGTGAGAGCGGTGGTAGAAACGGTGGTGGTGATGCGAACCCCACACGAGATCGACTTGAGCATTCGCGGGCGAATTTGCGAGCAGGGCGCCGGCGGCTGTGGCGACCACCAGGCCGATGTAGGCGCTTGTCTTGTTCAGCACGTCGGTTCTCCTTATTGCTCGATCCGCCCTTGGGGCTGGTGAATCGGCGCCCCTTGATGAAGGCGCCCTCCGGTAGGCTCCGGGGAGGGCGCCGGAGTCATTACCCCGGCGCCCAGTTCACGTGGGCGGCTTAGCGACTCAGCGGCACATGGCCGCTCCTTTGGCCCGAGTCACTCACGTGGCCGTATGACGGCGACGTCGGTCGTTCTGCCGTCAGAATTGATTTACTTCTCCCTCTCGCGCTGGCGCTCAATGACGAGCGGGCGCCGGTCCTCTTCGTCAGTGCGGGCGACCGCGATGTTGTTGTTCCGGTTGTGGAGGCGGAGCCGGATGTGGTTGAGGTTGTCGGACTCGTTGCCGTTCCAGTTCCGGTTCCGTGCGTGGTGGAAGAAGCTGGAGTGCGAGCTGGCGCAGCAGCCACCGCCACCCCACGTGGGAACGGACGCGAACGCGGGCACGCTGGTGGCGACGGCACCGCCGGCTGCGGCGATCAGCAACCCGGTGACGATGCTTTCCTTCTTAAGCACCTTGAGTCTCCTTCTTGATCGGAATGGCGCGATAGCCTCATGAGCCGGCGCTCCTAATTGTTCCGATGAGCGCCGCATTTTCTAATATTCCCTAGTTCCTACGCGGCAACATGATCGCCGGGTAAGATGACAACAAAGAGCGATGGGGGATAAATTGAAGGGCGTCGGAGTGAACCTCCGACGCCCTAACTCCTTGATTCTGGATAAGCCGCCCAAGCCGCCATGCCTCTGCCAGGCGGCAGGGCCGTCGGTCAGGTTGACCGGTGACCTGCGGACCGCGCATCAGAGAGATCGTCTATTCGACCATGCGACAGGCGGGCTCCGACGGATTCGCCGGCGTCGATCACTTCTCCCGCTCGCGCTGGCGCTCCAGGATCAGCGGGCGCTCGTCGTCCTGCCGAGTGCGGGCGACCGCGATGTTGTTGTTCCGGTTGCGGATGTGGAGCCGGATGTGGTTGAAGCCCTCGTTCTCGTTTCCGTTCCAGCTCCTGTTCCGGTTGACGTGACCGAACGAGGAGCAGGAGGAACTCGAGCAGCCGCCGCCCCACGTCAGAACCTGCGCGAACGACGGCGCGCTCGTCATCACGACGCCGGCGGCCGTGGCGACCAACATACCGCTGGCCAGAGTCGTCTTGCTGAGCATGTTGTCTCTCCTTTTCATCGGAATGGCGTGATGGCTTGACGGACGGGCGCTCAGATGTGTTGGAGTGTCATATCCGCCATCACAGGTGAACTGTGCTCGCGGCAAATGATTGCCGCCGCGTAAGGCGATAAAGATCGAGGATCGGTCAAGTGGCGCGAATTCTCGGCCGACGCTGTCGGCGTTGGATCCAGTGTCTGGACCTCGTCGGGCGGCTTCGCGGTGTCAGCGGCGTCTGCCGTGGCCGCCGTTTCTACCGTGCCCACCGCTCTTGCCATGGCCGGCGCTCTTGCCGTGGTTCTCATTGCGCCCGGGGTCGTCATTACGTCCGGCGTCGTCACCGCGGCCGGCGTCGTCATTGCGGCCGGCGTCGTCGTTGCGGCCGGCGTTGTCGCCACGTCCGCGGGTGTCGCCGGACGCGTCGCCATTGGTGCCCTCGGGCGCTCCGATGCCGCTGTCGCTCGGCGCTCCGGCGTTGCTGCTGCCGCCGTTGTCGCCCCCGTTGCCGCGGCCGTTGGCACCGCCGTTGCCGCGCCCGTTACCGCCGCCGTTGCCGCCGCCTGCGGGGGGCGGAGGAGGCGGAGGAGGCGGACCGGCCGCGTCGTCGCCGAACCGACCGATGACACCGTCGAGTGGATCACGGTTGGCACTGGTGCGGGCGACGGCGACGTTGTTGTTGCGGTTGTGGATGTGGAGGCGGATTCGGTTGAAGCCCTCGTTCTCGCTCCCGTTCCAGTTCCGGTTGCGGTGGTGATTGAAGATGTGAGTGCGGGAGTGAGAACCGCAGCAGCCGCCGCCCCACATCGGGGTCTGACCGAACGCGGGCAGGCTGCCGCCGATGAGGGCGCCGGCTGCTGCGACGGTTAGAAAACCGCCAGCTGTTAGCGTCTTCTTGAGCATGATCGATATCCTTCTTTCTCGGAATGGTGCGATGGCTTTCGCGGGCCGGCACTCTTGGATGGCGCGAGGAGTGCCGCCTTTTCTTCTGTCCTCTTCGTGCTTTAGCGGTAGTACGGCCACGCTTGGCGCGTGACGCGGAGGCCGCGTACCGCTAAAGTCGAAGAGAGCTTGGGAAAGTGGCGCCCGTGCCCGAATTCCGAGGCGGGCGAGTCACTGGCTGGAGCGGCCCGCGAATACACGGACTGTTACCCCGAGATGTCCGACTTGTCCCTAGCGGTGCTGATATCAGTCACCTTCGTTGGGCCTGATGAATTCAGCGCCATCGTTGCGGCGGTTGTTGCCGCGCGTCCGGGCGACGGCGATGTTGTTGTTGCGGTTGTGGAGGCGAAGCCGGATGTGGTTGAAGTTCTCGTTCTCGCTCCCATTCCAGTTCCGGTTGTGGTTCGCGACCAGATGGGTCTGGGAGTGCCCGGCGAGCGCGGGCGCGGCGAACGCGGGCGCGCAGGTAGCGAGGACGCCGGCGGTCGCGGTGATCATCAGGCCGGCAGCTGCGGCCGTCTTCTTCAGCACGTTCGATCTCCTTCTATGTCGGAACGGCGCGATGAATCTCGCGAATAGACGCTCTCGGATCTTTCCGGGAGTGCCGCGCTTTCTAACATTCCCCGGTGATTTCTGGGCAAGATAATCGACGGGTAAGATGATATTTATAAAGAGCTTACGTAGTGCTAAGTGAGCGGGCTCCGGAGTATTTACTCCGACGCCCGAAATACGCGGATTCTAGGAATTTGGCGGCTTTTGTGGCCGCCGCCGAAATGGAGCCGGCGAGGGAGCGAAGGCCGCTCCAGGACCGACCGAGCCCACTTCAGGGGGAAGGTGACCCGACGGGTCCCCGGCCGGCGCCCGCGTCGCTCCAGCGGTTCCCGGGTCGAGCCCGCCCACGCCCACACCCGCCGTACCGGAATCTGTACGGCCACCCCCTGTGACGCTTACCCGCGCGCTGCCTGCACGTACGGGGCCGGTAGGTCCGCTGACCGGAGTGGCCGCAATGCTGAGATGTGCCCTGCCGGTGCTTGGCCGTGTGTTGGCTCTGTCTGTGGCGGCGGGGCGTGCGTTGCCCGCGCGTGTGGTGGAGGGATGCGTGGGGCTTGTGTCGGTGGGCCCGCTGGCCGGGGTGACCACAATGTCGGGGTGCGCGCTGTCGGCGCTTGGCTGCCTGCTACGTCCACCTGCGGTGCCCAGCTCTGTGTTGCCCGCGTATGCGGTGCCGGGTTGTGCGAGGTCTGAGCCTGTGGGTTCGCTCGGTGGGGTGGTCGTGGTGGTGGGGTGGGCAGTGCCCGTGCTTGGGGTGTCGGGGCGTGTGGCGCCTGGGTCTGTGGGTTCGCCGGGTGGGGTGGTCGTGGTGGCGGGGTGGGCAGTGCCCGCACCTGTGGTGTCGGGGCGTGTGGCGCCTGGGTCTGTGGGCCCGCTGGGTGGGGTGTCGGTGGCCGTGGCTGGGCTTGCGTTCGTGGGCGGAGCGTCTGCGCCGGTTTTCGGCCGGTTACCCGTGATCGGCATCGTGGGCCTGGAGGCCGTCGTGGGCCGGGCTTCTCGGGGGCTGAGGCGGACGATCAGGGACTGCAGCCGGTTGCCGTTCCCGCCGTACGCGCGGGGGTGGTGTCGGTTTCCGTCGTGGAGGCGGTGGCCGTGACGGTGGTGGCTGGGTCGGCCTTGCAGGAGATTCGTCAGGGCGTACACCGGTGTGCTGGTGAGCGGAGCGCCGGCGGCTGCGGCGACGGCCAGCGGGATAGAGGCCTTTGTCTTTTTGAGCACGTCTGCCCCCTTACCTCGGTGCTCGCGGTAGCGAGCGAAGGGCGCCGGAGTCGTCACCCCGGCGCCCGATGTTCGCGGGCGACTCGGCGACTCAGCGGCTGGTCCGCCGCCTCATGTGAGGAGTCGCGACGCGGCTGGAGTGACAGCGGCGTCCGCCGTCCCTGGGTCAGTCGTCGAAGCCCCCGACGCCGAGACCGCCGCCGAGGCCCAGGCCGAGACCGTCGTCGTCACCGCCACGGCGGCCGCGGCCGGTCGTGGCGACGGCGATGTTGTTGTTCCGGTTGTTGAGATGGAGCCGGATGTGGTTCAGGTTCGAGTTCTCGTTGCCGTTCCAGTTACGGTTGTGGTGCCGAGAGAAGTGGCGGAAGGAACTGTGGGCGCCACAGCAGCCACCGCCCCACGTTGGAACCTGAGCAGACGCGGGCGAGCTAGTAAGCAGAGCGCCGGCGGCGGTGGTGAGAAGCAGACCACCGATGGCGCACGTCTTCTTCAGCACGTCGGTCTCCTTTTTTGGTCGGAATGGCACAATGGCCCTCACGAGCCGGCACTCCCTGAATGTCCAGGAACGGTGCCGTGCTTTATAGCATTCCCCGCCCCTTTCTCGGCAAGATAATCACAAGGTAAGATGACAATAAAGGGCAGCGAATTGCTGAAATGAGAGATCTAGCCGCTTATCGTACGAGCTAGCGCACAATGTCCGAAATTGAGCGTTATGAACGAAACCTTGTGGTCAGGACTCCCCGGCGGCGCCGGTGGAGGACGGGGCGGCGGCAGGCTCCACCGGCCGGGAGCGGCGGCGCGGAACGACGGCGGCGACGCCGAGGGCCGCGCAGGCGAGAGCGGTCGCGACGACGCCGCCCCTCGGCGACCAGCCCGCCGTCACCAGCATCACCTCGGCGATCGCCCCCGCGAGCGCCACGGCCGCCGTGCCCGCCACGATCGCCCGTGCGAGGGGGTCCAGGCCGCTCAGGAGCAGCGCCACGCAGAGCGCCGGGACGTACAGGACGAAGACCAGCGTCAGCGGCCCGGTCACCGGCGACCGTACCCCGGCCAGTGTGAGGGCCGCTCCGGTCAGGCCGGCGACCACCGGAGTGCCGAGCAGCAGCAGAGCGCGCATCACTACCCCAATACCAGGAATCGCTCGACGATGACGACGGCGAGGACGATGACCAGGAAGCCGGACCACACCGTCAGCGGCTGCAGGCGCCACGTCTCATTCGGGCGGATCCGGATCCGCAGCACCTCGCGGGCGACCAGGATGACGATCAGCAGCGGGAGCGCGCACAGCCCGATCGGGGTCCACGTCGTGTGCCGGACACCGAAGTGCGGAGCGCGCGCGGGCGGCGGTGACGCGCCCGGCGGCGGCTGGCGCAGCGCGTACACGGCCGCGTCCTCGCTCACCGTGACCGGGCGCAGCTGCGGCGAGGACGCCAGCGCGGCGCGCATCCGGTCGGCGTACGACAGCGGCAGGCCGTAGTTGAAGTGGTTGTACGCCTCGTTGCCGCTCGTCGTGATGAAGTAGCCGCCCGGCCGGTCCAGCAACGCCTGCACGATGTCCGTCAGGTTGGACGGGTCGGCGGGAGCGCGTACGGCGGAGTAGTCGAAGTGCTCCATCTTCGTGGCGCCCCACGGCATCATCGGGAAGTATCCGGCGTCGTCCTCAGGGTCGGCCAGCCACACCACGTTGATCACATTGTGCGGCGTCTCCCTCAGCATCGCGTTGAACGCGCGGACGTCGGCCGGGTGCACCTCCTCGAAGTTCTCGTTGCCGAAGCGTACGAACAGGAAGCCGCCGGCGATGACGAGCCCGCAGGCGGTCGCGGTGAGGACCGCGAGCGTACGACGCGGGGCCGTGAACGTCGTGGGGAAGA
This sequence comes from Actinoallomurus iriomotensis, assembly GCF_030269445.1. Lineage (GTDB taxonomy): Bacteria > Actinomycetota > Actinomycetes > Streptosporangiales > Streptosporangiaceae > Actinoallomurus > Actinoallomurus iriomotensis. Next base: position 479,512 of record NZ_BSTJ01000003.1, on the reverse strand, counting down.
ACAGGTACGCCGCGAGGATGCACGCGCCCGGGATCACGAACAGGTACACCCGCAGCGCGATCTCGCCGCCGTAGCTCTGCAGGCCCGCCGCGAGGAACGGCACGGCCAGCAGGACCAGTGCCACCCGGTCGTCGATCCGCCGCAGCCGGCGCCGCAGCAGGCCGAGCGCGGCGACGATCATGACGGTGGCGGCGATCAGGATCCGGCCCGTCTGCACCGTCGCGAGGCTCACGCTGCCGCTGCTGACCCGGCCCGCGACGCCGCCGGTGAGGTTCGACAGGAGCGCGCCCATGCCCGAGAACAGGTCGCCGACGTGCCCGGCCCAGTACGCCGTGGTCATGAAGCTCACCCACGCGGCCACCATGACGCCGAGCAGGATCGGCAGGCCGCGCAGCGTGCTCCGCCGTACGAGCACGAGCGCGCCGCACACGAACAGGATCAGGAACGGGGTCAGCTGGTGGCTGGCGGTCGTGACGGCGAACACCACGACCAGGATGAACAGCAGGACCGTACGCTCACCGACCGAGCTCTCGGCGGGCGGGCGCTCACCGGGGGCGAACGGGCCGCGGAAGAACGAGCGCAGCCGCCCTCCGCCCGCCGCCCACGCCGACCGCCGGCTCTGCGGGCGGAACCAGTTGAGCAGGATGCCGATGAACACCAGGTACAGCAGGTAGCCGAAGCCCTGCGGCGAGAAGTAGTCCTGGCCGACCCAGTCCGCCGCGGCGAACAGCCAGACGGCGAGCCACTGGGCCCGCCAGTTCGCCCGCATCACCCGGAGGATGAGGTACATCGGCGCGAGGTAGAGCAGCTGGCTCGCCACCGGCGCCCAGTGCAGAAGCGGTTCGAGGTTGTGCACCCCGGCGACGCGCGTGACGAACGCGATCAGCGCGAAGAAGCCCGGCCAGCTGAACCGCGCGTCGAGCGCGTAGTCGGCGGCGCCGGTGCGGCCGATGTACTCCACGAACCCGTTGTGCTGCCAGGCCGTCTCCGGCCGGGCGTACGTCTCGAGGGCGGGCGCCAGGCCGTGCAGCGACACGATGATCGCCACGAGCTGGAGGAACAGCAGCACGCGGTACTGGCGGCGCAGCCAGAGCGTGAACATGAACGCCACGACGAGCAGCCCGCCGCCGACGAACGTCGCGACCGGGAGCACGGACACCAGGCCGTACCCGTCCATGCGCAGCATGTTCACGTGGCGCAGCGGCACCCAGTAGAGGCCGAGGCCGGTCAGGAACAGCACCCAGGCGAGCGCGGCGCCCCACGGCCGCCGGCCCGCCGGTTCGACCGATTCCGGCAGGTCGCCCGGCTCGCCGGGCTCGTCCCGCACGATGCTCACCGAGGTTCCCGACTGGGCGAGCGGCACCGGCCGGGCGAGCGTGTCCTCGTCGTCCTCGTGCAGGACGACCGGCGCGACCGGGATCGGCTTGACGGCGCGCAGCAGCGCGGGCAGCACGGCCACGGCGATCGCGACGGTGACGGCCAGCACGGCGAAACCGGGACCGGCGACGTCGTGCCGGTCGCTGAGCAGGAGCACGAGCGCCAGGACGCCCGCGAAGCGCACGGCCTGCAGCAGGGCGATGAGGCGGGCCCGGCGCTGCACCCGCAACACCCCGATGAACAGCTCGATCAGGGCCTTCGGCAGCGCCGCGAGCGCGAGCAGGCGCAGCAGCGGGGCGCCCTGCTCGGCGTAACCGGGGCCGAACAGCGACAGGCCGGGTCCGGCGCCGAAGAAGATCACCGCGGTGATCGGCACGAGGATCAGCGCCATCCGCCGCATCGCGGAACGGGTGGCGACGGCCAGCCCGTCGACGTCGAACGCGCCCTCGACCGTCAGCGACATCGCCATGTTCACGGCGAGCACGTCGACCGTCGCGCCGAGCACCCAGGCCATGTAGAAGTACGCGTTGTCGCTGGCCGAGAGCGTGGTCGCGACGACGACCGGCACCAGGTTGCACAGCGCGTAGTAGAAGAGCGTGCCGGTGTAGTCGCCGGCGAGGTAACGCCCGATCTGCCCGCCCGAGGGGATCGGCCGGTCGCCGCTCGTCTCCTCGACGTGGCGGGGGATGAGCCGCCGCTGCACGAGCGCCTCGACCGGCAGCAGCAGCGCGACCGCGGAGACCACCCACGACACCGTGATCCCGTCGCCCGGCAGCGCGCTCGCCAGCGCCACCAGCAGCATCACCTTCAGGCACGCGAACAGGGTGTTCTTGCCCAGCACCCAGGTCGCCCGCCGCAGCCCGGTGAGCAGGCCGTCCTGCGCGGTGAACAGGCTCCAGGACACGACCGCCAGCACGAAGAACAGCCCGTGGCGCGGAGTGGCCAGGCGCGAGAACGACGGGCCCCACCAGCGCAGCGTCAGCAGGAACCCCACGGCGAGGGTGGCCGCCGCCAGCACGCCGGCGAGGTAGGTGCGCAGCGCGAGGGCGCGGGTGCGCGGGCCCATCTCGGGGATGAACCGCATGAGGATGAAGTTCAGCGCGGTCAGCCCGCCGAGGAACATCATCGCCTGGTTCTGCGCGGACTGCCGCCCCACCTCGGCGGGGTCGTAGATCCGCGCGGCGAGGAGCCAGTAGCCGAGGCCCAGGGCGCCGGTCAGGCCGCCGTTGATCATGAGTGCGTACGCGTTGCGGAACAGCGGGTTGGACAGCTCACCCCGGAGCGCCATCATGCGCTTCAGTCTCGTGTCCTCCCGCGAACGCGCAAGCACCCGCGGCCGCGTCACGCGACTCCCCGCAACCGCCGGGCGGCGTACCGGGACCGGCGTACGACGGCGTATCCCTTGGTCAGCACGTGATCGGCGCGGTATCCCCGGCCTTCGAGGGCCCGTTCGAAACCGTCGAGAGTGGTCGTGGCGCGTACGGTCAGCCGGGGCACGGCGAAGCGTTCGTGCCGCCCGGTCATGACCGCGTTGGCCACCGCGCAGGCGGAGGTGTAGCCGCAGGCGCGCACCTCGCGGCGCACCCGCGCGCTGGAGTAGCCGTACGGGTAGGCCATCGTGCGCACCGGGCGGCGGAGCCGCTCCTCCAGGAGCCCGCGGCTGCGCCGCAGCTCCTCGCGCAGGGCCTCCTCGCCGAGCTGGTCGAGCTGCGCGTGGCTGTGCCCGTGCGCGCCGATCTCCACTCCGGTGGCGGCGACCTCCGCGGTCTGCCGCCAGGTGAGCATGCGTCCGGGTGGCGCCCCCGCCGCGTGTGGTCCGGCGTCGTGCAGCCAGCCCGTCGTCACGAACAGCGTCGCGGCGAAGCCGTACCGGTCGAGCACCGGCAGCGCGTGCTCGTGGAAGTCGGCGTAGCCGTCGTCGAAAGTGATCACCACGGGGCGTACGGCGGGGCGCGTGCGCTCGCCGAACGGCAGCGGCGTGTAGCCGCGCTCCTTGAGCCAGGCCAGCTGCTCGGCGAACGCCTCGGGCCGTACGGCCAGGCGGTCGGAGCCGCCGATCGAGTGGTACATCAGCACCGGCACCACGCCGGCTCGTGTCGCGTCGTTCACTGTGCCTCCCGTTCGCGCCGGCCCCCCCGGCCGGTGCGGATGCTCATCGACGGCGGGTGGCCGTCGCGCGCCAGGAGCGACCCGGCGGCGTAGCCGAACGTCGTGAACGCCAGCCCGGCGACGATCGAGGCCGCGCGACCGAGCCCCGACGGGTCGCCGGTGACCGCGGCGCGCAGTCCGCGGGCGACACCGCGGGGCAGCGCCACCACGGCGTGCCGGCGTTCGCTGGCCAGGCCGTCGCCGACTCCCACGCTCCGCGTCACCAGCGCCTTCGACAGTCCCTCGGCGTAGCAGCGGCTGCGGAAGTAGGCGAAGCGCGCGCGTTCGGCCGGGACCCGGTGCCAGATCACCGCGTTGTCGTCGTACAGCAGGACGGTCTCGGGGGCGGCCTGCCGCAGGCGGATGCAGAACTCGGTCTCCTCGCAGCCGAGCGGCCGCCCGCCCGCCGTACGCCCGATGCCGCTGCGGAAGCCGCCGGCCACGTCGAAGACCTCGCGCCGGAACGAGGCGTTGCCGCCCATGAGGTTGCGGATCGGCCCGCGGTCCATGCCCCGGTAGGTGCACCCGACGACCCAGGCGAACTCCTCGGGGAACCAGCGAGGAGCCACGCCGTCCCACCGGGGAAGGGTCAGGCCGCCGACCCCGGCGACGTTCGCGTCGTCGTAGCCGCCCGCCATCGCCGACAGCCAGCCGGCCTCGGCGGTCGCGTCGTCGTCGAGGAAGGCCACGACGTCGCCGGCCGACGCCGCGACGCCGGTGTTCTTGCCCCCGGACAGTCCCCGCGGCCCGGAGTTGGGGATGACCTTGACGTCCGGCAGCGCCGGCCGGAGACGGCCGAGCAGCGCCGGATTGTGGTCGACCACGACGATCACCTCGTGCGCCGCGAGGCTCTGGGCGCGTACGGAGGCGACGGCGGCCAGCACGTCGTCCCAGCGGTCTTCGGTGTAGGCGCAGATGACGACGGAGATCTTCACGCGGCGTCCCCGGCGTGACCGCGCAGCCGCGCGTAGGTCTTCAGCACCCGGTCGGCCCGCGCGTACAGGGCGGGATGGGCGAGCACGGCGCTGCGCGCGCGGCGCACCGGGGCGCCCTTGACCCAGTGCAGCCCGGCGCCCGCCGACGCGCGGGCCACCCGGCCCTCGGCGATCGGGAACTCCCCGTTCTTCAGCCAGTCCTTGTACTCGCGTCCGCCGCGGCCCATCGCGATCTGCGTGACGCCGGACTCCGCGGCCGCCTCCGCCATCCGCAGGTGGCCGATCATGCCGGGAGAGTACTTGGCGAACTCCGTGTCGTACGCGGGGAACCAGCCGGCCATCACGGTGCCCGTACGCAGCCCGAGGTGGGCCGAGATCGGGCGGCCGCCGGCGCGCAGCACGCTGAGCACGCCGGTGCCGGTGGCGTGCAGGTGCTCGGCGAGCGCGACGATCCACGACTCGGCGAACCGGTCCGTACGGCCGGTGCGGCGGTACTGGGCGGACTTCCACGCCATCAGGCGCCGCAGCTCGGCGGGGTCGCTCTCCTCGAACGTGTAGGTGACCTCGCCGGCCTCCCGGCCGAGCTTGCGCTCCTTGTAGCGCACCGTCTTGACCGTCTTGGGGGAGCGTTCCCGCGCCTGTTCGGCGTACGCCGCGAAGCCCCCGCTCAGGTCCATGACCGGCTCGACGCGGGTCTCCGCGTGGTACGGCGCGAAGGCGGTCTGCTCGGCGAGCAGGTGGTCGAACTCCCACACCGAAAGGCGGCAGGCGCGCAGCAGCGCGCGTACGTCGAACTCCAGGTCGGCGGGGGCCACCATGCCCTGGCAGTCGGTCAGCCCGGCGCCGATCGGGCGGCCGATGCCGAGCACGTGCCGCTCGTACGGGAAGAAACCCGCGACCCCGTCGCCGTCGCTGAGCACCGCGACCCGGGCGCCGGCGCGGAACCGGCCCACGGCCAGCGTGAACTCCGGGGACAGGAAGGGGTTGGCGAGAGTGGGGGTGGAGGCCTGAAAGCCACGCCATCGGCGCAGCTCGGCTTCGCCGAGTTCGTCGGGACGGATGACCTCGATCCTCATCAGCCCGCCTCCTCGAAGCCGGGCTCGTAGCGCGGGAGGACCGGGGGCGGGGGCGTCCGGCGGCCGCGCATCATCGTGCGCAGGACCCGCAGGCCGTCGCGGCGGGCGTTGAGCTTCGACTCGCCCGACCTGCGGTCGAGCTCGTGGCTCGGCACCTCGGCGACGCGCAGGCCGGCGGTGATCGCGTTGACGCACAGCTCGGTCTCGATCTCGAAGCCGTCGGCCTCGAGGCCGAGCCGGTCGACCACCGAGCGGCGAAGGGCGATGTAGCCGTAGCACAGGTCGGTCCAGCGCACGCCGTAGAGCACGTTGGCGAGCCGGGTCAGCCAGAGGTTGCCGGCCCGGCGGATGAGGGTCAGGTCGTCCGAACCGCCGCCGACGCAGTAGCGGGACCCCTTGACGACGTCGAACCCGCAGCAGATCAGCGCGACGAACGCGTCGATCTCCTTGGGGTCCATGCTCCCGTCGGCGTCGATCGAGACGATGACGTCGCGGGTGGCGGCCTGGAAACCGGCGCGCATCGCGGCGCCCTTGCCGATGGGGGGTTGCTCGATGATGACGGCGTCCGGGCGCAGCTTGCGGACGAGGTCGGCGGTGCCGTCGTCGGACTCGCCGTCGACGACGACGATCTCATCCACCCCGGAGAGCCGGGGCAGGAGCCATCGGAGATTTTCGGCCTCGTTGAGCGTTGGGATGACAGCGGAGACCGTCGGCCAGGAAGCGCGGTGGCGTGCGGCGTCGAGGTGGTGCAGGACCGCGCCGGATTGCATGCCGTCGGTGAGTTGGACAGAGTCCGGCTCGTGCATTTGGGTGCCCCCGTTTGGCAGATCGATGCTCGGAGAACCGGAGTTCTCCAGCCGAGGCTCGTGCGGGCTGACACCATCGATCGTCGGGCGCGGGGTGCGGAAAACCCTCCCCCGGCTGACGCAACCGCCCTACGTCACCCGGACGGTTCCGCTATGTAATCGTCCTATTGCGGAGTGTTATGGCCCGTTCGCTGACCTGTGGGAACGTCGAGCGCCGTCAGTTCGGGCGTACGGTCGCCTATTGGGTCAAACGCGCCAAAAAGGGGTGGCGCTGACGCCACCCCGTTCGCGACGCCGGCCGCGCCCCGGGCTGGACCCGGGAACGCGGCCGGCCATCCTGACCGGCCGAGGGAGAGCCGTCATCGCGCTCGTCGAGCGTTCACCCGCGGTCGCTAACCGATGATCGAGAGAGTCCCCTTGCTGCCCACGATGTCGTTCGGTTCGATCGGGCAGCGGGAGAGGATCGATGCGATGGTGGGTTCGAAGCCGGCCACGACGATCGACGCCCCGTGGAACTTGCCGGAGTCGATACTCCCGAGGCTGACGCCAACGGAGGACGCGGCGACCGTGCCCGATTCGACGCCGGTCGTGCTCGTGGCGGTGCCGCCGTCGGCCAGGTTCCAGGTGAAGGTGGCCGAACCGGTCACATCGGCGGCCGTGCAGCTGCCGGTGGCGCGGCCCGACGCCTTCCACGAGCCGCCCTTGACCTTGGCGCCCTTGCCGACCGAGACGTCCGTGCAGCTTCCCAGCTTTCCGCCGGCCGTCCAGGTGACGCCCTCGGGCTGGGGGAACGTCGCGCTCAGCGTGGCGGTGGTCAGGCTCGCGTTGGCGCATTCGACCGACGCGGCGGCGTGCGCGGGCGTGGGTCTGAGCAGCATGAAAGCCGATGCGAGCGTGACCAGCGCCAGGGCCGGAACGCCGAGCCGGATGAGCAGGCGCCGGTTCGGGGTGCGCCGCCGGCCGCCTGCGTCGGCGGCGACGTTTTCGGTGGGATCCATGTCTTCCTCCTTGATCCGTTGATCGGGTGGGCCGGTCGTGCGGTGTGTGATCACCTCCTCTTCGGGTGCGGGGACCTGCCCCGGGCGGGCGGCGAGCGGCCCGCCGCCCGGGTGGGCTCAGCCGATCGCCTGCGCCACGACGTGGGCGCCGCCGTCGGCGTGCACGATTTCCCCGGTGGTGGCCGGGAGCCAGTCGGACATGAGCGCGACGCATGCGCGGGCGACACTGGCGTGGTCCTTGGTGCTCCAGCCGAGCGGCGCGCGGTTCTCCCACCAGGTGCCGAGTCCGTCGAAGCCGGGGATGGCCCGCGAGGCCATGGTGTTCAGCGGCCCGGCCGCGACGAGGTTGACCCGTACGCCCCGGCTGCCGAGCGAGGCGGCGAGGTAACGGGCGCACGACTCCAGCGTCGTCTTGGCCACCCCCATCCAGTCGTAACCCGGCGACGCCTTACCGGCGTCGAAGTCCAGGGCGACGACCGACACGGAGGGTGCGAACACCGGCAGCAGCGTCGTGGTGAGGGCGTGCAGGGAGTGGGCCGACACCCGCAGGGTCGTGGCCACGTCCTCCCACGGCGTGGTGAGGAAGTTGCCGCCGAGCGCGGTCGGCGGGGCGTACGCGATCGAGTGCAGGAGACCGTCGAGCGGGCCGTCGAGATGTTCGCCGACCCGGTCGGTGAGCGAGTCGAGATGCCGCGTGTCGGCGACGTCGAGTTCGATCACCGGCGCGGGTTCGGGGAGCCGTCTGGCGATCCGTTCGACCAGGCCGATCCGGCCGTGGCCGGTCAGTACGACCCGCGCGCCCTCCCGCTGGGCGAGCGCGGCCACGTGGAAGGCGATCGAGGCGTCGGTGATGACGCCGGTGATGAGGAATCTCTTCCCCGCGACGATTCCAGGCAAGGGAGGACACCGGCCTTTCGGACGTACGGCGTGGAGGACGGAGGGGCGGCCGCCGTCAGGCGGCGCGGAAGACCAGGACGGCGTTCTGGCCGCCGAAGGCGAAAGAGTTGCTCATCGCCGCCGCCATCGGCCGTCGCCGAGGACTCCCGGTGACGACGTCGAGGTCGATGGCCGGGTCGAGGCGGTCGAGGTTGGCGGTGGGAGGAATCGTCCGGTGCCGCAGCGCGAGCACGGTGCAGGCCGCCTCGATCGCCCCGGCGCCGCCGATGGAGTGCCCGATGATGCTCTTCGTCGCGGTGACCGGCGGCGGTGAGGGGAACACCGCGTGCAGGGCGCGGGCCTCGGCCAGGTCGTTGTGCGGCGTCGCGGTTCCGTGGGCGTTGACGTGGTGCACGTCGCGCGGGTCGATGTCGGCGTCGCGCAGAGCCTCGCGCATCGCTCTGGTCACCCCCTGCGCCGACGGATCGGGCGTGGTCTGGTGGTAGCCGTCGGCGGTCGCGCCGTAGCCGGCCAGGTAGGCGTGGGCGCAGGCGCCGCGAGCCGCCGCGTCGGCGGCACGTTCGAGGATGAGGATCCCGGCTCCCTCGGAGAGGACGAATCCGTTCCGGTCGGAGGCGAAGGGCCGGATGGCCGTCGCCGGGTCGTCGTGGCGATCGGACAGCACACGCATCTGCGCGAACATCGCCGTCACCAGCGGAACGCACGCGCACTCCGTGCCACCGGCGATGGCCACGTCGCACGCTCCGCCGCGCAGCAGGTCGCGGGCCACCCCGATGGCGGTGGCACCCGACGCGCAGGCGGTGGAGGTGACGAGGTTGGGGCCCAGCGCCTGGAGGTCCATGCCGATCTCGCCGGCCACCATGTTGGCGGCGGTGCGGGGGATGGCCAGCGGCGACATGGCCCGGATACGACGGGCGCGGAACTTCTCGTACTCGTCGGTCAGGTGGTCCCCTCCTCCGCCGCAGCCGATGACGACGGCGACACGTGTGCCGTCCCAACCGGTCGGATCGAGGCCCGCGTCGGCCACGGCCTCGCGGGCGGCGACCAGGGCGAGCTGGGTGAACCGATCGATGCGCCAGATGAGTCTCCGTCCCAGCCGAGCGACCGGATCGAATCCCGGTACGCGGCACGACAGGTCCACGGGGAGGCCGGCGAGTCGCTCGTCGCGTGCGGCGGTCGACCGGCCGGCGCAGAGGCCCGCCCACGTCGCGGGCACGCCGATTCCCGCGGGTGTGACCAGGCCGAGCCCGGTGACCGCTATCTCGGCGCGGTTCATGAGGCGTGCTCCGCGGCTTCGGCCCGCCATTCGCCGGACTCACCGGACTCGGCGGGCTTGCCGGACTCGGTGCGGAGGCGCTCCCGGTCCAGCCGAGCCGCGATCTCGCCGAGTGTCATGTCGACGGTGGCGCCGGCGACGGCGTCCTCCACGCGGAAACCACACTCGTCCTCCAGGATGACGGCGATTTCGGCGAGCACGAGGGAGTCGATCTCGAGGTCTTCCATGGTCGCCTCCGGCCGTACGAGGTCGGCAGGCACGCCGAAGTACGAGACGAGGCGCTCGGAGACGAGGTCGTAGACGGGGTTCATCGGCTGTGCGGCGTGGAGGCCCTGGCCTGCAGGCCGGGGTGGGCACGCCGCTCCCTCCTCAGAATGTCGGTGGTGGTGGTTAGCGTCGTGGCATGCGATTTCGGCTTCGGCCCACGTCCGCTCAGGAGGCGGCGTTGCTGGAGCACTGTGCGCATGCCCGGTATGTGTGGAATCTCGCGGTGGAACAGCACCTGCACTGGCGGCCGGAGCGGGTGAGTGTGCCGGGTTATGCCGAACAGTCCCGTCAGCTGACCGAGGCCAGGAGAGAGTTCGGGTGGTTGGCGGCGGGTTCGCAGACGGTGCGGCAGCAGGCGTTGCGGGATTTCGCTCAGGCCATGGCGCGTTTCTTCGCCGGCATGCATCGGCGTCCGAGGTGGCGTAAGGCGGGGGTGCACGAGGGGTTCCGGATCGTCGGCCGCCGTGGCGCTCACTGGGACGTTCGGCGGCTGTCTCGCAAGGTCGGTGAGGTTCGGATCCGCCGGCTGGCGCGCGCCGCGCGTGGGTCGAACCGGCACAAACGCATCAAGACCGCGATCGCCCGGTTGAAAGCCCGCGAAACCGATCGGCGCAAGGACTGGGTGGAGAAGACCTCCACCGATTTGGCCCGCCGCTTCGACCTGATCCGCATCGAAGATTTGAAGATCGGCAATATGGTCCGTTCCGCACGCGGCGCCATCGCCGCACCGGGTGTGAACGTGCGGGCCAAAGCCGGACTCAACCGTTCGATCCACGCAGCCGGATGGGGTCATCTGGCAAGGCGTCTGGAGCACAAAGCGGTCGGCCGGGTGGAGAAGATCAATCCGGCGTATACGTCTCAGACCTGTCATGTTTGTGGGCATTGCGCAGCGGACAGCCGTGAGGGCCAAGCGGTTTTCCGCTGTCGCGCCTGCGGGCATGTCGATCACGCGGATGTGAACGCGGCCAAGAACATCGCGGCAGGACGTGCGGTGACGTGCCTGCCCCGACCAACCGACCCCGACCGACCGCCCGTGCGGGGAGCCCTCCAGCCGCTGGGCGGGGCCATGAACCGCGAACCTCAACCTGTTCTCTCCTCTGTGTAGGGGGATCGGGTTGGAATCCCCCGCCTTCAGGCGGGGGTGGACGTCAACGAGGAGAGAGCCTTTCTGCCGTGGCCACCGGCCGCCGTTCGAACCGGGTCGGGAGGAAATCGGCGAACAGGAAGTCGAGGTTCGGCGGGCCCGGCTCGCGCCCGCCGGGAAGCAGGGAGAGCAGCCGGGACCGGTCATAGGAGCGCCGGTGCCAGGCGAACGGCAGGAACGGCTGGAAGTACTTGGCCGCGAAGCGCTCGAAGAAGTTCGGATCGGCCGGAGGAGGGCCGAGCGTGAAGCGGAACTCGGGAACGTGTTCGGCCGCCAGCCGCCACAGGTGCTCGGCCGAAGTGTCCTGCGGATGCACGAGGTGCAGCGTCGTGACGGTGCCCTCGGCGGGCCGGGCGGCCATCCGCGCGGACGCGTCCAGCATCGCTTCGGCCGCGTAGCCGACCTGCACCATGTTGAGCCGTGCGTCGGGATGGCCCGGCAGCCGGACCGTCATCGGCGCCGCGCCCGGCCGCCGGTGTACGGCGCGCATCCGTACCAGCAGGCTGACCAGCGAAGCGAGCTGGTGGCTCGGTGCGCCCGCCGGGACGGGACCGTCGGGGATCATGAGGCTGGGACGCAGGACGAGCACGGGCCGGCCCGTGCGGCACGACCAGTCGCGTACCGCGACCTCGGCGTGGTACTTGGACTGCTCGTACGCGTTCTCGAAGCCCGCCGAGCCGTCCAGGTCGCCCTCCAGGATCAGCCCCTCCCGGCGGCGGCCGGCGACGAACGCGGTGCTGAGGTGACGGACACGAGTGCCGGGTGCCGCGGTCTCCGCCAGGGCGAGCACGTTCCGCGTGCCGTCGAGATTGGCCCGCCGCAGGCGTGCCGGATCGGCCTGGAGGGTCGTGTCGGCGGCGCAGTGCCAGAGCTCGGTCATCGAGTCCGCCAGCGCCTGGAACCGGTCGTCGGGAAGGTCCAGCCCGGGACGTCCGATGTCCGCCTGGACGGTGCTGACCCGCCGGCGTGCAGCGTCCAACACGGGGGGCGGCGCGCCGAGAGCCTCGAGCGCGGACAGGAGACGGGCGTGCGCCTTGCCGGGTTCGTCGCGGCTGAGTACGACCACGTCGCCCACATCACGTGACAGCATCGAGCGCAGCAGGTACGTGCCGGTGAATCCGGTGCCACCGGTGACGACGACGGTCATCGCGCCTCCTCCTTCCGCGGGTCCGCGTCGCTCAGGCCCAGCAGCCGCCAGAGCCGGGTGCAGGCGGGCGTCATCAGTCCCAGCTCGACGGCCAGGCGGCGTGGGCCCGCCACGGCCGCGCGGAACTCCGCCCGCCACGCCGGATCGCGGTAGGCCTGGGCCCGGACGCGGCGCGGGATGGCGAACTCGCGGTTCATCGAGCGCGGCGGGCCGAGGACCAGCCCGGCGACGATCCGGACGACCACCGGCATCGCCAGCGCGAGGAGCGTCCGGTGAAGGCGGCCGAGCCGGGGAACGCGGTGCCGGAGGTGATGCCGGGCGAACGACAGGTGCCGTGCCTCCTCCGCCACGTGGATTCTCATGATCCGCACCTGGAGCGGGTGCGTGCGGGAGGCCTCCCGCAGCACCTGGCGCTGAGCGTGGTCGATGGGCTCCTCACCGGCCAGCGCGAAGATGAGGAACAGCTCCGGTGACAGCCACGGCAGGAGCGGCACGAGCTCGGCGAGGACTCCGCGGACGGCCGGCAGGCCGGGGACGGGCAGGCCCGTGCGGGTCGCGAACTCCCGGAACATCATGCCGTGGTTGGCCTCTTCGATGACCTCGTGGTACGCGTACCGGAACGCGGGAGAGCCGGCCGGCAGGCGCCGTGCGAAGGTGAGCAGGCCTCGTTTGAGGACGTTCTCGAACTGCACGCCGGTCTGCATCATCGCGGTCACCCGCCAGAGGCCCAGCCGCGCCTGTACCGCCGGGCTCAGGCCCTGGTACCAGCGGGTGGCGCTCAGCCGGTCGGCGTCGGGGAGCCGCCACCGCGGGTCGGCGGGATCGATGTCGAACTCCGGGTCGTCCCAGGGAATGTCGCGGTAGGGGGACCAGTTCTTGCGGACCGACGATCGGGACAGCCGGTCCACGACGTGCGTGTAGGAGCGGTCGTCGACGATCGGAGTGCCGGGCGTCGGCGGTGGCGGCTGGGTCAACATGACCCCTTTCATCGCTGTGTGGAGGGTGATGGGGGGCGCCGCCCCGGCGGCACGAGCCGCTGTACGGCGCGGAGCCACCGGTCGGCGAGGTCCCCCGGGTCGGGACAGCCGCTGTCGGTGATGAACGCGGCGCACGTCCGCTCCCGGTAGGTCGTGAGCGCCACGCCGAGAGGCTGTCCGGCGGGCAGGTACGACACGGGAACGAACCCGGTGACGGGTCTGCCGGCGAGCTCCAGCGCACGGTCCGGGCCGGGCACGTTCGTGGCGAGCAGGTGGCTGTGCCGGGGACTCTGGATCGCCTCGACCAGCAGCCTGGCCAGCCACCGCGGCATGGTCGCGCCGAGCCGGCTCTCCGCCGCCGTACGGCCGTCGCCCTTGCCTCGCTCGGTGGCGGCGTGCAGGATCGCCAGCTGCCGTGCGGGTGAGGATTCGTCGCACGGCAATCCGACACGGAAGGGGATGAACCGGTTGCCCACCGCTCCGCCGCCGGGCCGGCTCCGGGTGCTCATCGGAACCAGGGCCCACGGTCGTCTGTCCGGGTTCGAGAGGTTGTGCCAGGGCGAGCCGGGCCACTCCCGGAGGACCGTGGTGAGCGCGGCGAGGAACACCGTGTTGACGGTGGTGCGGTGTTCGTGTGCGACGTGCCGCAGGAGGCTCAGGTCGGTGAACGTCCAGGTGAGCCTGCGGTCACCGGTGAGGTCGCCGCCTGTCACCGGTCGGGCGGGAGGCCAGAAGCCGCGCACGAGGTTGACCCCGCCACGTGTCATCTCCCCGAGGCCCGGCCTCGCCCGCGCCGGCCCGTGCCGTGGCGTGCGGTGCTCGCCCTGCGGCGGGCCCGGCGGGTCGGGGCTCAGGAGACTTCCCGCGACCCGGTGAGGGATGGACATGCCGTCGTGCAGCGCGTGATGCCCGAGGTACAGCAGCGCGAACTCGTTCTCCGCGTGGCCGCGCAGCAACCAGGCCCGCCACAGGGGGCCGCCGTCGCGGACGCCCTCCCGCAGCAGGTCGTCGACCGCCGAGATCAGGCCGATCCGGCCCTGCTCGGGAGCCACGACCCGCTCGCCGATCAAAGCCGTGAGGGTGTGCGGGGCGAGCGGCAGCCAGGCGTTCCGGCGGCGACCGGCCGGTGTCGGCGCGTTGCCGAGGCGGGGGAGCGAGGGCAGCCGTTCCCCGAACCACCGGCGGACCTCGTCGATCGCGGGTGCAGGCCCGTCGAACAGCGCCAGGCCGCCGATCGCCAGATTGACCCGGGGGTGGGCGGCGTCATAGGCGAGGAAGGCGCGTTCGACCGGGCCCAGCGGCGGGACGGGGCCGGTCGGGAGCCTGTCCCGGGTCGCGTGGACCTCGCGGCTTGCCATCTCATCACCTTTCGGTCAGTGATCGGGATTCCGGGGAGGCGGCCGCCACCGTCCGCGGCGGAACCGGCGGGCGGTCCGGCGGTGCGGTGCGCGGCGGACGCGGCCACCACCAGTTCCAGCGCCCGAGGACGCGCATCAGCGCGGGGACCAGGACCAGACGGACGATCGTCGCGTCGATCACGATGGCGACCAGCAGCGCGAAGCCGAACTCCTTGAGCTCCACCACGGGCGACGGCAGCAGTGCGACGCACACGGCGACCAGGACGGCCGCGGCGACGAAGATGGGCCGGGCGGTGCGCTGTACGCCGGCGGCGACCGACGCCGTGTTGTCCCCCGTGCGGCGATGGATCTCCTGAATACGGCGGACCAGGAAGACCTCGTAGTCGGTCGAGAGCCCGAACACGATCGCGAACAGCAGGAGAGGCAGATAGACCTGGATGATCCCGTCGCCGTGGAAGCCCAGCACACGCTCACCCATCCCGAACTGGAATGTCACGACGAGGAGGCCGAGCGTGCTGCCGCAGGTCAGCAGGTTCATGACCACCGCTTTCAGCGGGATCAGCACGCTCCGCATCAGAGCGGCGAAGATCAGCAACGTCGACACCAGGACCAACGCCAGCACCCACCACAGTTTTCGCACGAGCTCGTCGTGGGCGTCGACGAGCAGGGCGCTGACGCCGCCGACCAGCACGGAAGACGAGCGCGGCACGTTCGCCGGCGCGATCTCACCGCGGACGCGCCGTACGAGGGCCGCCGTGCGCGGCGAGTCGGGAGCCTCCCGGGGGACGACCAGCAGGACCGAGGCGAAGCGGGTACCGCCCACGGCGACGGCATCGACCTGCCGGTCGCGTTCGAGGGCGGCCGCCAGCCGGGTCACGTCGGGGGCCGGCCCGCCCGGGGGACGCCGGACATCGACGATGAGCGTGCCCTCCGCCCCGGCGAAGGAGTCCGCCTCCAGCACGGCGATCCCGGTGCCGGTCGGGGTCCGCGAGAGCGCGCTCCGCTGGAGGTCGGCCCCCAGTCTCAACCGGAGCGCGGGGGCGGCGCAGAGCAGCAGTAGCGCCGTGATGACGATCAGATACGGCCACGGGCGCCGCATGAGGTGTCCGGCCCAGCGGGCCCAGCGCCCGTCGTCGGAGAATGTGGCCTCGTACGGCCGCCCGCGCCGCCACGGCAGCGTGCCGGCGTCGAGCAGGCCGGGGCGGACGGACAGGGCGGCGGGCAGCAGGGTGACCGAGCCCGCCAGCGCCACGACGATCACGATGAGGGTCGCCAGCGCGAGTTCGGCGAAGATCGACACCTTGACGATGAACAGGCTCGCCGCCGCGGCCGCCACGATCACCGCCGAGTACACGACGGTGCGGCCTGCCGTCGCGACCGCGATGCCCGCCGCTCGTGCGCAGTCGGCACCGCCACGCCGTGCCGCCGGTGCGGCCGCGATCTCCTCCCGGAAGCGGCTGACGATGAGCAGTGCGTAGTCGATGCCGATCCCCAGGCCGACGACCGACACCGCCGTCAGCACGAAGACGTCGAACGTCGTCACCTGGTCCAGGACACGAATGACGCCGAGGGCCGTGAGGATCGTCGCCGCGGACAGCACCAGAGTCAGGGCGGCGGCGCCCAGGGCGCCCAGCCCGATCCACAGCACGAGGAACGACAGGACGATGGCCACGCCCTCGACGACGCGGACGGAGGAGATCTCCAGCGTCCTGACATCGGCGTTCGCCGGAGTCTCACCGACCAGGAAGGCCGAGACGCGGCCGCCCGAGGCCTGCCGGGCCGCCCGCTCCACCGCCGCCCGCTGTGCCGGGTAGCGGGCGAGTCGCTCCCGGTCGTCGCCGTACGTCGAGACGAACACGTAGCTGTTGTGGGGATCCCGGTAGGACAGCCCGCGTACCTCGAACAGGCCGATCGGATGAGGAGCCGAGACGTCGCCGCCGGCGGCCGGGAACGCCTTGGTGATGATCACACCGGGCTGCCTCATCAGCGTCTCCTGGGTGCCGTCCACCGTCGACCGGTAGATCGGTTCGCCGGCCGTCAGCCGGTCGGAGTGGAAGACGAGCAGTAACTGCTCGGTGCCCAGCACCGGCATGTCCCGCTGGAGCGCCTTGGTCGTACGGGCGGACTCGGCGCCGCGGACGCTGAGCGGAGGCGAGCCGAGCGAGTGCAGCAGCGAGGGCAACAGCGCGAGTGCGGCCAGGGCGAGAAATCCCCAGATGGAAAGGACCGCCCACCGGTTCTCCGCGGCCGCCACGCCGCAGCGGAACAGCGCCGAATGCGTGAAGTGGGAGCGGTCCGCCGTCCTGGGTTGTGACTCTTTCATTCAGTCGATTACCTTTCCCGGCGCACGCGAAACGTGAAAGAAGTGGGCGGTGTCGTTTTCCGCTACCGGTGCGAATATCCGGCCAACGAACAACATGTCAGCATGACGCGAAATAAAAATCCACAAGACAGATGTTGCGTAGCGTTGCCTCGTTACGGTGGGGATGCTTGTGGTGACATAATGTGATGTCGTCGAATCGTTGTGGCTGAAGGGAGCCCTGTGACATGGTCGATCCCACCTACCGTCACTCGCTGACCGCGCTCCGTGCCGCGTTGGGTGGATTGTCCGCCGTGGAATACCTCAACCAGGTGAATCGCCGGCACCAGGCCCTCGGATTCGGCGCGATGGCGATACGGAGGGAGAAGGTCATACGCTGGGAGTCCGGTGCCTCCACGCCTCAGCTTTCGGCCCAGCTCGCCATGGCCGATCTCCACGGTGTCCCGGAGGACGCCGTGTACGACCTGGGCTGGCCCTCCTGGCTGTTGCTGGCCTTTCCCGCCGACCGGGCGCTGCTGCGGGCGCCGTGGAACCTGGACGGCACGCTCGGCTCGCTCCCAGGCCCGGCGCAGGCCCGGCCGTCCGACCGCCGACAGTCGCCGTGGGCCGCCGGCTCCACCCTCGACGCGATCGTCGGCGAATGGTCCGTCGCGCTGTCGGAGCCCATCCGCGTGATCCGGGCGGGAAGGGGGCGTGTCACCCGGGACATGATCGGCACATTCGCCGAACCGCTTTTCCGGATAGGTCGCCTCGACGACGTTCTCGGTGGAGAGATGACCCGGCGCATCGCGTTGGCGAATTTCGAGGTGCTCAGTTCCATCGCCCGCGATGCCGCCTACGACGACGCGACGGGGCGCTGCCTTTTTTCGGCGCTCGGCGAAGCGGCCAGGATCTGTGGGTGGTTGTTTTTCGACTCAGGCCTGCATTCGGCCGCCCAGTCCTATTACGTGACGGCGCTGCGCGCGTCGGCCATGGCCGGTGACGCGATGGCCGGAGCCAACGCACTCGCGTTCATGGCCATCCAGGCCTACTCGGAGGGTGACGCCGACGACGCCGTGAAGCTCGTCAGCGTCGCGTTGGACCGTTGCGAGGGGCATGCCACGCCTCGGCTACGGGCGATGCTCTACAGCCGCAGGGCCCGGGCCCACTCCAGGACCTCCCACGGGCTCACCGCGTGCCTTCGCGACCTCGACGAGGCTCGCCGGCAGTACGCGCTCGGACCGCACGACGACGACCCGGCGTGGCTCTACTGGATGACCGAGAGCGAGTTGGAGATGCTCGCGGCGTCCTCGGCGCTCAGCCTCGGCCGACCGCATGAGGCACTGGACTCCTTCGACGCGGCACTGCGCAAGGGACACTCCGCCGAGGACTTCCCGCGCGACCACGCGATCTACCTCATCCGGATCGCCCACGCCCACCTGCTCGCCGGAGAGGTGGAGCAGGCATGCCACACCGCGACGCAGGCCTTAACGCTCTCCCGCGGCCTCCGCTCGGAACGGGTCCGATCGGATCTCACCCGCCTCGCCATGGCGCTGGCCGGCCACCGATCCTGCCAAGCCGCCCGTGAGTTCTTCGACTTCTACGGCACCGCCGACCCGGCGATCATCGCGTGACCTCACGAGCGGGCGTTAAAGGGGGCGGGCCGTGCGTGGGTCAGCGCACGGCCCGCCCCGGGGGCGGTATCCGGGTTGGCTCGGAAGCCGGCGAGGGATCGCGTACGGCCCGGAGGGGGTCACTGTGAGGTGCGTCGGCGATGACGCGGCGAACGCTCTGGCGGGTGAGCGTTGCCCTGGGGGGAGTTCATCGCCGACGCACCTCCCCGGATGTGAACGCCCTTGTGAACGGTCTTCACGTTAGGGCCGTCGGCGGCCTTCGCCCGCGTGCTTAAGCGTCCCTTAAGGAGGACCTAAGCGAGAGATCGGGCTCACCGCCGTCGCGCGCCCGCCGCCGGGAGCCAGACCTGGATCTGGGCGCCGCCGAGTGTCGAGCGGTCGATGCGCACGTCACCGCCCGCCGCGTTGGCCATGCGGCGGGCGATGTCGAGGCCGAGCCCGGTGGAGCCGCCGCCGCTGGCGCCCCGGCGCAGGGCCGTGTCGGAGTCGTCGATCCCCGGGCCGGCGTCGGCGACGAGGATGGCGACCCGGCCGACGCCCTCGTACAGCGTCACCACGAACGCCGTGCCCTGCGGCGTGTGGCGGAACACGTTGCCGAGCAGGGAGTCCAGCACGGCGCTGAGCTCGGTCCGGGCGACCGGGACCGGGACCGGGTGCTCGGCGCCGACCAGGTCGCAGTCGCGGTTCTGGTCCTCGGCCAGGGCCGACCAGAAGGCCATCCGGTCGCGCAGGACCTCGGCGGCGTCGCACAGCGCGCGCTGCTGCTTCGGCCTACGCGCCGCGCCGATGATCCGGTCCACCTCCTCCTCCAGGCGCTGCACCGCGAGGCGGGTCTGCTCGGCCGCCGGCTCGTCGCCGAGGGCGGCGGCGTTCAGGCGCATCGCGGTGAGCGGGGTGCGCAGCCGGTGGGACAGGTCGGCGACCAGCTCGCGTTCGGCGGCGAGCAGCGCCTCGACCCGGTCGGCCATGGTGTTGAAGGCGCGGCCCGCCTCACGCAGCTCGGGTGGCCCCTGCGGGTCGATCCGGGTCCGCAGGTCTCCGCCGCCGAGGATGGTGGCCGCCTTGGCGAGGATGCGCGCCGAGCCGACGACGCGGGCGGCCAGGCGGTCGGCGACCACGACGGACCCGACGACGAGCGCGGCCGCCACGCCGCTGAGCACGATCCAGGCCGATCGCACCCCGCGTGTCAGGTCCTCCTTCGGCAGGTACACCTCGACCACCGTCGTACGGCCGTGGTCCAGGGCGACCGGCTGGAGCAGCACGTACCCGCCGGCCGCGCGCGCCGAGAACGACCGCCCCCGCGCCATGGCGGTCTGCAGGTCCACCAGGTGCGCGTGCGTGGTGCCGATGGTGGGGCGGCCGGGCAGGTGCACGGCCACCCGGCCGGCCTCTCCGGCCTGGATGCTCGCGACCGCGCGTTCGACCGCGGCACGGTCCGTGGAGATGGCCAGCGCGGGGGCGAGCGAGCCCGCCTGCCGTTCGGCGTCGGCGAGCGCGCGGTCGCGGGCGATCTCCCGCACCATGAGCCCGAGCGGTACGAGGAAGGCGAGCGCGACCATCGACGTGACGGCGGCCGACACCAGCGCGAGTGACCGTCTCATCCGATACTCGTCACGGGCTCATCCGGGCGGCAGCAGCTTCACGCCGACACCACGGACGGTGTGCAGGTAGCGGGGCTGGGACGCGGTCTCGCCGAGCTTGCGGCGCAGCCACGACAGGTGGACGTCGATCGTCTGGTCGTCGCCGTACGACTGGCGCCAGACCTCGGTGAGCAGCTCACGCCGGGGCACCACCTGACCGGCGCGGAACGCCAGGTGCGCGAGCAGGTCGAACTCGCGGCGGGTCAGGTCGAGCGGCGCGCCGTCCAGGAACGCCTCGCGCGCCTCGAGGTCGACGCGCAGCCCGCCCACCTGGCAGGTACGCGGGGGAGCGGACCGGCCACGGGCACGGCGCAGGACGGCGGACAGCCGGGCGATCAGGTGTTCGGGGGAGAAGGGCTTGACGAGATAGTCGTCGGCGCCCGCGTTGAGCAGCCGTACGATCTCGGTCTCGTCGTCGCGGGCGGTCGCCACGACTACGGGGACGTCGGAGACCGCGCGCAGCATCTTCAGCGCCTCGGCCCCGTCCAGATCCGGTAATCCCAGGTCGAGGACCACGACGTCGGGCGCGTCCTGCGACACCTCGCGCAGGGCGTCGAGTGCCGTGCTCGCGCTGCGGACGGTGTGGGAGCGCTCGGTGAGCTCACGAATGAGTGCAGAGCGTACGAACTGGTCGTCTTCGACGACTAGTACATTCGCCATATTCCGTAGCCTAAGGGGCATCATGGCACCCGTGCGGCGTGTGATGACCTATGTGACCGTCTGGGTCGGAGCGACCACGCTCGCCATGCTGCTCGTCTGGTTCGGTGCCCGCCCGGTGCTGCACAACGCGGTCTTCGGTGAACCGCCGGCGGCCCGGCCCCTCGTCGGCGAGCAGCCTCCGGTGCGTCCGCCGCCGTCGGCGAGCGCCGCGCCGCCCGCCGACTCCTCCACCGTCGCGACGCCGTCGCCGAGCGCCTCACCGACGCCGCGCGACCGTACCTATGTCGTCCACGGGGGCAAGGTCGTGCTGTCGGTGACGGCGACGACGGCGCGTCTCGTCTCCGCCACCCCGAACCCCGGGTACGAGATGCGGACCTGGCACGGCGACGGCTGGCTGCGGGTCGACTTCACCAAGGGATTCCGGGCCTCCAGCCTGTTCGCGACCTGGAACGGCCACGCCCCGGACGTGCGCGTCCTCGGCGGCTGAACCAAGTGACCGACGTCACCAGAATACGGTTCGGTCGGCTCCGGTAACCTCCTGCTTATGGATGTCAACGGAGCTGCAGCCATCGTCACCGGCGGCGCGAGCGGGCTGGGTGAGGCCACCGCCCGCGACCTGGCCGAACATGGCGCGAAGGTAGTCATCGCCGACCTCAACGAGGACCGCGGCAAGGCCATCGCCGACGAGATCGGCGGAGTGTTCGTCAAGGTGGACGTCTCCGACGAGGCCCAGGTGCAGGCCGCCGTCGACGCCGCCGTCGCCACCGGTGCGCCGCTGCGCGTCGTGGTGAACAGCGCCGGCATCGGGTGGGCGTCGCGGACCGTCGGCCGGGACGGCTCGCCGCACGACCTCGCGTCGTACCAGAAGGTCATCGCGGTGAACCTCATCGGCACCTTCAACGGCATGCGCCTCGGCGCCGCGGCGATCGCCAAGACCGAGCCGCTCGACGAGTTCAACACTCGTGGCGTGGTCATCAACACCGCGTCCGTCGCCGGTCTCGAGGGCCAGACCGGGCAGGTCGCCTACTCCGCCTCCAAGGGCGGCATCATCGGCATGACCGTGCCCGCCGCGCGCGACCTCGCCGCCATCGGCGTCCGCGTGAACACCATCTGCCCGGGCATCATCGACACGCCGATCTACGGGCAGGGCGAGCAGGCCGAGGAGTTCAAGAAGAAGCTCGCCGCGCCGGTGGTGTTCCCTAAGCGCATGGGCAAGGCGTCGGAGTTCGCGCACCTGGTGCGCTCGCTGGTCGAGAACGACTACGTCAACGCCGAGACCATCCGCTTCGACGGCGGTATCCGCTTCCAGCCCAAGTGAGGTCCGCGCCATGTCGGATGCAGTTCTGACCGAGGTCGGCGACGGCGTCGCCGTCATCACGATCAACCGCCCCGAGGCCAGGAACGCCGTCAACGGCGCGGTCGCCAAGGGCATCGCGGGCGCGCTCGACGAGCTCGACGCGCGCAAGGACGTGTCCGTTCTGGTGCTGACCGGCGCGGGCGGCACGTTCAGCGCCGGCATGGACCTCAAGGGCTTCCTGACCGGGGACAGCCCGCTCGCCGAGGGCCGTGGTTTCGGCGGCATCGTCGAGCGCCCGCCGGCCAAACCGATCATCGCCGCCGTCGAGGGGTACGCCCTGGCGGGCGGGTTCGAGCTGGCCCTGGCGTGCGACCTGATCGTCGCGTCCTCGGAGGCGAAGTTCGGGCTCCCGGAGGTCAAGCGCGGCCTCGTCGCCGGCGCCGGCGGCCTGCTCCGCCTTCCGCGGCGGATCCCGTACCACGCCGCCATGGAGCTCGCGCTGAGCGGCGACCACTATCCGGCGGCCCGCCTGGCCGAGCTCGGCCTGGTCAACCGGATCGCGGAGCCGGGCGAGGCCCTGTCCGCGGCGCGCGAGCTGGCCGCCAGGATCGCTGAGAACGCGCCCCTCGCCCTCGCGGCCACCAAACGCGTCATCGTCGAGTCGCCCGACTGGGACGGCGCGGAGCAGTTCGCGAAGCAGGGCGAGATCATCAACCCGGTGTTCGGGTCCAAGGACGCGATGGAGGGCGCCGCCGCGTTCGCGGAGAAGCGCCGTCCGTCCTGGTCCGGCGAGTAATTCTCACTTCCTGAGGGCGGTCCCTTCCGGGCCGCCCTCAGGCGTTCTTCGACATACGCCGGCGCAGGTCCCTCAGGTAGTAGTCGCGCGGGAAGGTGCGGACGCGCAGCGGCAGGCGTGGATAGGCGAGCCGCAGGGCGGCCATGAGGAGACGGAAACGGGCCCGCCGCGCCCGGTCCCAGCGCCAGCCGTACTGGCGGCGGATCGGCTCGGGCATCAGCCCGACGGTGATGATGCGGATGGCGGCGAGGCCGGGCTCGTTCAGCACGCCGCCCCGCAGGCTCGGATGCAGCACCTGCCGGGCGATGGCCCGTGAGGCGTCGCTGATCTCCAGGGACGCGAGCGTCTTGGCGTAGTACTCCCGGAAGTCCCGGTACGTCGCCGGCATCATGGCGTACGGGCAGCCGAGGATGGTCGCGTAGACCTTGGTCTGCTCGTAGTAGGCCGCCCGCTCGTCGTCGGAGAGCCGGCGGAAGAGCAGTTCGTACGCGTGCACGGCCGTGGCGAACAGCGTCGCGGCCACCCACACCTGAAGCTCCGGGTCGCCGGCCGTGTAGCCGGGGCCGGTGACCCGGTCGTGCATGCTCCGCACGATCCGGCTGAGCCGCTCGGCCTCGGTACGGGTGCCGAAGCCGACCGCGTACACCCACTGCATGGTGCCGCGCAGGCGGCCGAGTGGGTCCTCGGCGGTGTAGCTGTGGTCGAAGACGCCCTGGGCGATCTTCGGATGGGCGGTCTGGAGCAGGGAGGCCGCGCCGCCGGCCGCGATGAGGAACCCCTCACGGCCGATCACGCGGATCAGGTCGTCGTCGTGGAAGAGACCGGCGTCGTCGGGGTCCATGGCCCCATTGTAAGTAACCACTTGCTTGAGTCGCCAGAGCGTGCAGGGACGGTAAAACCAGACGACATCCGGGTCGCGGACTGGGGATAATCGACGCTATGTCCGGTCCAGTACGTGTGCGCGGCTCGGTGGTGATCCCCGACTCCGAGTTGAGCTGGCGTTTCTCGCGTTCGTCGGGGCCGGGCGGGCAGCACGTCAACACGAGCGACACCGCCGTCGAGCTGTCCTTCAACGTGGCCGGCTCGGACGCGCTGCCGCCGACGTACAAGGAACGAGCGCTGGACCGCCTCCGCGGCCGGCTGGTGGGCGGAGTGCTCACGGTCCGCGCGGAGGAGCACCGCTCGCAGCTGCGCAACCGCGAGGCGGCCAAGCTACGGCTGGCGGCGCTGCTCACCGAGGCGACCGCCCCGCCGCCGAAGACCCGCCGCCCGACCAAGCCGAGTCGCCGGGTACAGGCCCGCCGCCTGGAGAACAAACGCCGCCGAGGCGACCTCAAACGCGGCCGCTCAGGCCGCTTCGACGACTGAGTCTCAAGAGTTCCAGGTGGCCTGGCGTACGGCGCGCAGCGCCTCCTTGCGGGTGGCGCCCTTGAGCGTGTCGACGTACAGCTGGCCCTTGAGGTGGCCGGACTCGTGCTGGAGGCAGCGTGCGAAGTAGCCGGTGCCCTCGATCCGCAGCGGCTCGCCCGTCAGGTCCACGCCCTCGACCACGGCGTGCGCGTGCCGCGGGGTGGCGAACCGCAGGCCGGGCAGCGACAGGCAGCCCTCATCCTCGTCGAGCAGGTCGCCGTCGGCGGTGACGAGCGTGGGGTTGACCACGTGCCCGACGTGCCGCCGTCCGGTGTCGTCGGCGCAGTCGTAGACGAAGACCTGGAGCGACACCCCGATCTGGTTCGCCGCGAGACCGGCGCCGTCGGCGGCGTACATCGAGGCGAACATGTCGTCGATCAGCCGCTTCAGGTCGGCGTCGAATGTCGTGACCTTGTCACACTCGGCGCGTAGCACGGGATCGCCCATGTAGCGGATCGGGCGCACCGTGCCCGCGCCCGGGCGGCGACGTCGTTCAGCTCCCACGGAACCAAGACTCTAGTGCGCCCGGGGCGCGAACGCCGAACAAGCGATCACCCCGGCGGCCGGGCGGCCACCGAGGTGATGTCGGGGTCGTTCACTCGGCCGGCTCGCCGGCCGGCGGCATCGGGAGCACGTGCGGCGGCTCCGGCGGGGGAGCCTGCGGCATCGCGTGCGCGCCCTGCGGCTGGCCGTGTGGCTGCGCCTGCGGCGGTGCGGGCGGCGGGAACGACGGCTGCGGAGGCTGGGGGTGCTGTCCCTGTCCCTGTCCCTGTCCCTGTGCCTGGGCCTGAGCCTGGGCGCGGGGGGCGTCGGGCTGCTGGTCCGGGCGCTCCTGCCGGTCGCGGCGGGGAGCCTGCGCGATCTCCTCGACCATCTTCTCCAGCGGGCCGGCGTTCTCCTCCGCGCGCAGCAGCACCGAGAGGGTCTCACTGATCTCGCTGAGCCGTCCCAGCGCCTGCGAGTGGTGCCGGGTCAGCTGGGTCAGCCGCTCCGTGGCGTCCTCGTTGATGGCCGACGAGCGGCGCTCGGCGCTCGTCAGGGTGCGCTCGGCCTCGTTGCGGGTGTCGAGGAGCAGCTTGTCGGCCTCCTGCTTGGCGCTCGACCGGATCCGCTCGGCCTCCTGCTTGGCCGCCGTCATCATGTGGTTGGCGTTGTCCTGCGCCTGGGCGATGGTCCGCTCGGACTTGCCCTGGGCCTCGTCGACGACGCGCTTGGCCTCTCTCTCGGCGTCCTGGCGGATCTGGTTGACCTTCTGGTCGGCGTCACCCAGCTTCGACTGAGCCTCTTCCTCCGCCAGGTTGATGATCTGGCGCAGGCGTTCGCTGAGGTCGTCACCGGTGGGCCGGCGGCTCTCGCGGACCTCGGCCATCTCGCGGCGGGTGCGCTCGACCTCGTCGAGGGCCCGGGACAGCCGTGCTTCGAGCTCGCGGATCTGGTTACGAGTGCGGGCGATGTATTCGTCGACCTGGCGGCGGTTGTAGCCGCGCATGACGATCTCGAACGACTCCTCCCGGAGGAGGTTTGGCAGGATCTCGGCTTCGTTGCTCATAGGCCCAAGGGGTTGAAGGTAGGTCTCGGACGACTCTCGACGCTTCTATCCCTTCGCGCAAGGGGAACGCGGCGTCTGGTAAGAATCGGTGACACTCCGTTGTCGCGCGGCGGGAGTTTGCAGACGATTTATATCGCCAAATGACCGTTTCAGGTGGAAGAACTCGTCCATCCGCAGGCAATGTTTCGGTCGAACCGCTGCGCCGTCCGCCGCCGGGGGTGGACCGCCGGGCCTTCCCCGGTCGCTTCTAGACTCGTCGATCGTGGCTGACTTCTTCCTTGGTGCGCTCGGCGAACACGAACCGAAGATCCACCCGGAGGCGTGGGTCGCGCCCGGCGCGGTCGTCGTCGGCCGCGTGACGCTCGGGGCGCGCGCCAACGTCTGGTACGGCTCGGTGCTGCGCGGCGAGGACGAGGAGATCGTCGTCGGCGAGGAGTGCAACATCCAGGACCTGTCCTGCCTGCACGCCGACCCCGGCGAGCCCGCGGTGCTCGAAGACCGGGTGAGCCTCGGGCACAAGGCGATGGTGCACGGCGCGCACATCGAGACCGGGTCGCTCATCGGAATCGGCGCGATCGTGCTCGGCGGCGCGCGGATCGGCGCCGGCTCGCTGGTCGCCGCGGGCGCGGTCGTACCCCCCGGAAAGACCATCCCCGCCGGGGTCCTCGTCGCCGGCGTACCAGGCAAGGTCGTACGGGAGCTGACCGACGACGACCGTGCCGTGCTCGCCTACACGCCCGGCGCGTACGTCGAGAAGGCCCGGCTCCACCGCGGGGCGCGCTGGATCTGAGTTTTGCTCGTGATCGCCTTCACGCTGGTGGTCCGTTTACCATTGCGTGATGGTCTGGGGGCAGGCATATGGGGATGTTCCCTCGTCCGCCGCACAGGATCCCTTCGCGGTGGCCGAGCGGGACACCCGTGCCATGGTGTCCTCCGGATGGTGGTCCGGCACGCCGCCGCAGCAGCGCCAGCACCTCATCGCCGGCCGCATGCTCGCCCTCCCCGACGGTTCGTGGTGGATCTTCGGCGCCTGGGGCCGCTGGTACCGCCTGACCCCCGCCGACGCCCAGTGGCACCTCTGCCCGCCGCCGCAACTGGCGATGACCCGCAGGTCCGCGCGCCCGCTCCAGCAGGGCATGCCCGTGCCCCCGGTCCCCCCGCACGTCGTCCCGACCGGCCCAGACCTCGCGTACGCGCCACCGCCCGCGCTGGCCTTCGTCGACGCCGGCATCCGGCCCGAGGTCACCTCCCGCGTACGCGCCATCGTCGAGTCGGCCGCCGCCCTCCCGACGCACGACTACCCGCACTGGTGGGGGCTGTTCTCCTCCGGCGTCCCGAGCACGGTCGCCGTCACCTGGGGCGTCATGCTGTGGTGCGCCACCGCACCGGTGTTCGACGCGCGCATCGACGCGCAACTGCTCAGCCTGTGGTCGTCCCACCGCACGCGGCCGCTGCCGGACATCGACGGCCCACGCTGGCTGACCCCGCCGCCGCTGGAGGCGCTGGTCGGCCTCTACACCGAGCGGCTGCGCTCGGGCCGCGTCGACGCGGCCGTGGTCATCCTCCGCACGATGTGGGCGATGGCGGGCGCGCTGCGCGAGGACTCACGGTTCCAGGCGCGCGCCGACGCCCTCATCGCGATGCTCGGCGTGACCCTGCAGAACCCCACGGTCGACTACGGCGCCCTGTCGTACGGTGACCAGGCCGTCGTCCAGCAGTGGCTCACCCGCTGCCCGCCGGCCCTGGCCCCCGCCCTGCGCGTCGAGGCGTCGACCGGCGAACACTTCCGCAACAGCTACTACGACCTCGCGCTCGCGGTCACCCCGATCGCCGGCGACCCGGGCTCGCGCGGCTACGTCGAACCCCGGCTGATCGCCGCCGCCCTGCTCGCCGCCGACCTCGCGGTCGTGCGTCAGGACGTCTCCGGCCAGGTGATCGGCTGGCTCGACCCGCAGGTCAGCGATGCGATGCGGGCGATGCTGATCCAGCGGGACCATCCGCTCCGCCCGTTCTGGCCCGAGGGCGACCGGCTGCCCCGGTCGCTGCGCGACGGCATCGAGGCCGCCGAACCGGCCGTACGCGGGGCGCTCCTCGCCACCATGTACGCCGCGGACCTCGCGTGGTGCCGGCTCGGGGGAGGCATCCCGGCACGACCGCGCGGCTTCCCGTCCTCGGTGGCGATCCTGGCCGAGATCATCGGCCCGAGCCGCGCCACGTCGGCGACCGCGTCCGAGCCGGTCTCCCACACGCCGGGCATCGCGCCGCTGGCCCACCAGTACCCCTCGAACCCGGGCGCGTCACCGCAGACGCCGGGCGTACCCCTGGCCCAGCAGCCTCCGACCGGCCCGCCGGGCCAGGCCCCGGCCTGGACGCCCCCTGCGCCGGGCGGGGGCGCGGCGGGGGCGCCGCCGGCCACGGAGGCATGGGACGCCGCCCAGCCATGGCCCGCCGACCCCGGCCGCGAGACCCCGAAGTCCGGCCCGCCGCCCACCGAGGCGTGGCAGGGAGCGTCGGGTCTCCCCGCGAACACACCACCCCGGACCGAGGCCTGGCCGGGCACGGATCCTGCACCGGCGTCACCACCGGGAACGGCCGGCGGCGAGACACCGTCCAGCCCCCCGCCGACCGAGGCATGGTCCGCCACCGAAGGCGCGGACCCGCACCCGGCCGCACATGAGCGGTACGGACCCGGCGCCCAACCGCTCCCTCCACGTACGCAGGCCTGGCCGGGCACGGATCCCGCCGGGAAACCATCCCCACCTCCGGCGACGCAGGCGTGGCCGGGTACGGATCCGGGTTCGGGCGGGGGTTCCGGCAGCGTGGGTGAGGTGGGTTCGCCTCCGGCGACGCAGGCGTGGCCGGGTGCGGATCCGGGTTCGGGCGGGGCTTCTGGCGGCGCGGGGAAGGCGGGTTCGCCCCCGGCGACGCAGGCGTGGCCGGGTACGGACCCCGGTTCGGATCGCCGTCCCGGCGGCGTGGGTGAGGTGGGTTCGCCCCCGGCGACGCAGGCATGGCCGGGTACGGATCCGGGTTCGGGCCAGGGTTCCGGCGGCGCGGGGAAGGCGGGTTCGCCCCCGGCCACCCAGGCGTGGCCGGGCGCTGACCCGGGTTCGGGCGCAGGTCAGGGTTTTGGCGGTGTGGGGTCGCCTCCGACGACACAGGCGGACGTGGGCACCGATCCCGGTTCGGGCGTGGGTCTCGGTCCTGCCGGTCGGGGAGAGACGGCTCCGGCGGGGGAGGTCGGGCCCGGCTCCGGTTCGGAGTCGAGAGAGGCCGGGACGGTCCCGCCGGCGACGCTGGTGGAGCCGGTTTCGGATGATTCCGGTTCGAGTCCGGCGGCCGCCCCGGGAACCGGCGCGGACACACCCGCGCCGCCGCCCGCCACTCAGGCATGGCCGGGAACAGGCGATGAACACGCCGGTGCGTCCGGTACGGAAGCCCAGTCCCCTGATCCGGCCGCTCTCACCTCATCGACCGAGCCCAGCGAGGAGCCGCCACCAGCGGGCGGCCTGACTCCACCCCACGCGGCGCAGGCCCGGCCGTCGACCGACGATGCGACGGGAGGCCCACCACCTGCCCCCCAGGCACAGCCCGGCGGGCACACGGCCACCTCCACGTCCGAACTGAACGCGGAAGGCGCCGACGGCGGTGCGTCTGCTTCTTCGTCCGCGTCGGAGGCGGGCACGGGTGGGGCTGCGGTAGGTGGGTCGGGCGTGTCCTCGGCTCCGGCGGGGCCGGGTGCGGGCGTGGACGGTTCGGCGTCGGAGGCCGTGGGTGCCGGCGGTCCGGGGTCCCCGAGTGCCTCGCGGGCGGAGCTGGAAGGCGCCGATGGCGGTGCGCCGGTGTCCCCGCCCGCTTCGGAGGTGGGGACGGGTGGGGCTGCGGTAGGTGGGTCGGGCGTGTCCTCGGCTTCGGCGGGGCCGGGTGTGGGCGTGGACGGTTCGGGGTCCCCGCGTGGCTCGCGGGCGGAGATCGAGGGTGCTGATGGCGGTGCGCTGGTGTCCCCGCGCGCCTCGGAGGTCGGAGCGGGTGGGGCTGCGGTAGGTGGGTCGGGTCTGTCCTCGGCTCCGGCGGGGCCGGGTGCGGGCGTGGACGGTTCGGCGTCGGAGGCCGTGGGCGCCGGCGGTCCGGCGTCCCTGTCCGCCACGCAGGCGGATGAGGGAAGCGCGTCGGAGCCACTCGCCGGAGCGCCGAACGCGGCCGGTGAGGGCTCCGGACCGCAGGGAGGTGCGACCTCCGGCGGAGGGGACGCGAACGGCCTGACCTCGTCCGCCGCGCGGCCGGACACGGGTGAACACCAGGCTGAGGCATCGGGACGGCCCGCCACGCGAGCGTGGTCGGACGGCGATGGTGACGGTTCCGGGTCGCAGGCCGGTGTGGCCGGGGAAGATGGCGGTGTGGGCGGTGGTTCGTCGTCTTCTGCGGTGGTGTGGCAGGGCGGCGACAGTGATGGCTCTGGGGCGCAGGCCGGTGTGGCCGGGGCAGATGGCGGTGTGGGCGGTGGTTCGTCGTCTTCTGCCGTGGCGTGGTCGGGCGGCGACAGTGGTGGTTCGGGATCGCAGGCTGGGGCGGTCGGAGGGGATGAGGACTCGGGAGGCCTTACCTCGCCTTCGGCGGCGGACGTGTCCCCGGGCGAGGGCGGGGCTTCTGCCGGTGGTTCCGACGGGACGTCGGTGCCCGCCGTACAGTCCGGGGCGGGAGAGGACGGCGTAGGCGGAACACCGCCTGCGGCACAGGCCGGAACGGGCGAAAGTGCGACGGGGCCTGGCGCGCCGATCGCCGGGCGGCCTATGGCCGAGGGTGTGTCCGCGGAGTCGCCGCGAAACCAGGCCGGCGTGGAGGATTCCGACGCCGGCGGTGGCTCGGCCGTGGCCGCCGAGCAGGCAGGCGCCGGTGGGGGAGACGAGGGCTCGCCGTCCAGGGTCCGGACGTCTTCCCACGCCGAGGGGATCGGCGGCGGCCACTCGCCGACCGCCGCCCCCGACTCGGGAAACCGAGCGGGGCAGACCGGGTCTCCCTCGTCCGATGACTCGGCCGTCGCGCCGGAAGAGGTGCGTACCGAGAGTGGCTCTCCTGTCGCCGGTGCCGTTGGCGTCGACCGGGCGAGCGACGACTCCGACCCCGGCGACGACACCGCCGAAGACGCCTCCGATGCCCCTTCTGGCGCCCGTATCGCGTCGTCTGCCTCCGACGACGCCTCCGTTGCCCAGCCCGGCGTCTCCGAAGCCGCTGCTGCGCAGGCGGGCGTCTCTGATGCCGCTGCCGTGCAGCCGGGTGTTCCTGAGGCCCAGGCTGAGGTCTCCGGTGCCGCGCAGGCGGGAGCCGCCGCCGCTCAGGCCGGGGTCTCCGATGCCGCTGCTGCGCAGGCGGGCGTCCCCGCCGCTCAGGCGGGTGTCTCTGATGCCGCTGCCGTGCAGGCAGGTGTCCCTGCTGTCCAGCCCGGCGTCTCTGACGCTGCTGCCGTGCAGCCGGGTGTTCCTGAGGCCCAGGCTGAGGTCTCCGGTGCCGCGCAGGCGGGAGCCGCCGCCGCTCAGGCCGGGGTCTCCGATGCCGCTGCCGCGCGGCCGAGCGTCCCCGCCGCCCAGCCCGGCGTCTCCGACGCCGCTGCCGCGCAGCCCGGAGCCGTCGCCGCTCAGGCCGGTGGGGGCCAGGGCGCTCCCGCGGCGAGTTCCGGTCCCTTCGCGGGCGGTGCGTTCCACAATCAGACGATCGCGGATCCCATCGCCTTTCAGTACCTGGGCGACGACGCCACCGTCGTGGACGCCGAAGGCGAGGACGACACCGTCGACGACCGGGCCCTCGGCGTCACGATGATGGACTCGCTCGAAGAGCACGTGAACCACGCCACCAGCCTGGACGCGCTCGAGCAGGCCAAGAACGCCACCTACCTCGACTGGATCACCGGTACCCGGGCCGACGCCGGGTCCATCCCCATCGTCCTGCCGCCCACGCCCGTGCCTCCCGGGCCGCCGCGTACCCGCATGATCGAGCAGCAGGACCCCCAGCCGCCCGAACGGCCCGGGACCCGCATCATGTCCGAGGCCGACCTGTTCGGCAGCGCGCCGATGCCCGAGCGTCCCGTCGAGCAGATCGCCCCGCCGCCGCCTCCCGCACCGATGCCGAAGGTGGCCGAGCGGTTCGGCATCCGGTTCCTGTGCGGGGCGGACGACGCGACCGAGCTGTTCGACGGGCTGCACCGCCGCGGACAGCAGCCCGGACAGCAGCCTGGACAGCGCCTGGCGCTCCTCATCGTCGGCGAGCCGCACACCGGGCAGCGGCGGCTGACCCGGCTCGTCGCCCGTTCGCTCGCCGGCGCCGGGGTGGGTGACGGCTCGGTCCGTACGGCCGACGGCTCGGAGCTGCGGGGCGACCACGTGACGGCGGTGACCGCGATCCTGCGCGGGGCCGGGCCTCCGCTGCTGTTCGAGCGGTTGGACCGGGCCGTCCTGGACGCCGCCGACCCCGCGAGGGTCGTGGCCGCGGTCACCGGCGCGCGGGAGAACAAGGCGGCGCTCATCGCCACCTGTGACCCCGCCTCGTACGCGCGGCTGCCCGCCGAGCTGACCCGCGTCTTCCAGGTCTTCCGGCTGCCCGACCTGACGAACATCCAGGCCCGGATGGCCCTGCTGCACGTTCTGGCCGACGAGCGGCGGGTGACGATCACCGCGGCCGGGCTGGACGTCGTACGGGGGGACCTGACGCGGCTCACCGGCCATGGCGACCTCGTCGGCGCCCGGCTCGTCGAGGCGTACCTCGACCGGGCGGTCGCCCGGCACATCGACCGGGCCGGCGCCCCGCGCGACCGGATGGTCCTCGTGCCGGTCGACTTCGTCGGCGTGGCGGAGGAGATCGAGCCGGCGCTCCGGCCGCCCCGCGACGTGGACGGCTACCTGCGCGGGCTGGAGGAGATGGTCGGGCTGGACGAGGTCAAGCGGACCGTCGGCGGCCTGGTCGCCGAGGCGCGCGTGGCCGCCGGCCGGGGCGTGCGCGGGCACGGCGGCCCCGGCCGTCATCTGGTCTTCCTCGGCCGGCCGGGCACCGGGAAGGCGACCGTCGCCGGGCTGATCGGAGGCATCTACGCGGCGCTGAACCTCCTGGACACCGGGCAGCTCGTCGTGCGCGGCGCGCGCGACCTCGCCGGCGGCGACACGGCGGCCAAGGTCGTGGCGTCGGTGGACCAGGCCACGGGCGGCGTGCTGTTCATCGAGGACGCCCACCTGCTGGCCCACCTGCCGGCCGCGGTGGAGCACCTGTCGCGTCTCATGGCGGAGCGGCGCGACAGGTTCATGGTCATCTGCGCGAGCCCGCCGGGCGAGATGGAGGACTTCCTGCGGGCCAACCCCGGTTTCCGGGCGGAGTTCGGAGCGATCGTGGAGTTCGGTGAGCCGACCGAGCGGCAGCTCGTACAGCTGTTCTCCCGGCTGGCCGAGCGCGACCTCTACATGCTCGACGAAGAGCTGCGGGTGGAGCTGATCGACCGGTTCGCGGGCATGCGGAGGTACCCGGAGTTCGCCTTCGCCGACACCGTGCGCCGCCTGTTCGACCAGATCGTCGCCCGTCAGGCGGCGCGGCTCGCGGGGTCGCGGGTCGACCCGGCGGCGGTGGCGCGGCTGACCGTGGGCGACCTGCCGGAGGCGCAGGCCGGGCAGCTGCTGCACGAGTTGCACCTCGACCGGCGCCGGCCCCCTCACCCGCGGCCTCCTGGAGGCGTCTGACGTCCCGCGTGTTCTGACCGTGGCCGTCCACGAGATCGTCGGTACGGGCGGCTGGAGCACGCCGTACGGGTCGCCGGGGCCGGTTTGGAGGAGAACCATGCGACTAGACCATGGGGACCACTCGGGAGATGGCCGCCGAATGGCCCTCTTGGGTCATGTCCCGATCCGCAGGTGACGCGTAGCCTCGATGGCAGGTGGGGACGAGCGGAGGTGGACGCGGTGCGTCAAGCAAATGTGGATCTGCGCGTCCACGACCGGGTCGCGCTTGATGAGATCGAGCTCTACTCCGAGATGCTCAGTGCCGTCGCTTCGGCCGAGCGGCCGCTGACGGTCGACGAGATCGACATGGTGCTCGGGATCGGTCACACAGCCCAGTCGTGAGATCCGCCGTGGCCGGATGCCTCCGTGGGGGCGCGGAGGCGGCCACGGCGACCAGTGTGAAGTGTGACGTTTTTCACGAACGAACGAGCCGGGCGATCGCGGCCGAGGCCTCTTTGACCTTCGCGTCCGCCTCGGGGCCGCCCTCGTCGATGGCCTGAGCCACGCAGTGACCGAGGTGGTCCTCGAGCAGTCCGAGCGCGACCGACTGGAGCGCGCGGGTCACCGCCGAAACCTGCGTCAGCACGTCGATGCAGTACTCATCCTCGGCGACCATGCGCTGTAGACCACGCACCTGACCCTCGATCCGCCGTAGCCGGGTGAGGTAGGCGTCCTTGTCCTTCGCGTAGCCGTGCATGAGGCGCAGGGTATACCCCTATGGGGTAACTGGCAACAGACCGTTTGATTCGACACTATTTCGGGTAAAGCAGGGCGGGCACGATCAGTGATCACCCCGGACCAGGATGAACGTGTCCGTCCGGAGGGGCCGATGCTCGGTAGCGTGGGGGCGAAGGTTCGCTTTCCCGCTGGTTAGCCGTAGCATCCTCTCCGGACTGTTCCCGCACTTCAGGAGAAGGACGTGCGATTCCGACTCACGCCGCGTGAGGACAGCTACTACGACATGTTCGCGGACTCCGCGAACAATCTGGTCACCGGCGCCAGGTTGCTCGTGGAGCTCATCAGCGACGGCGGCAACCGTGAGGGGATCGCGGAGAAGATGCGCGCCTGCGAGCACGCGGGCGACGAATTCACTCACGCGATCATGCGCAGGCTCAACGAGAGCTTCATCACGCCCTTCGACCGAGAGGACATCTACCGGCTCGCGTCGTCGCTCGACGACGTCATGGACTTCATGGAGGCGGCGGCCGACCTCGTGGTGCTCTACAAGATCGATGAGCTGCCCGGCGAGGTCGTCGACCAGGTCGAGGTGCTCGAACGCGCCGCCGAACTCACCGCCGAGGCGATGCCGCGCCTGCGCGGCATGAAGAACCTCAGCGAGTACTGGATCGAGATCAACCGTCTCGAGAACCAGGGCGACCAGGTCTACCGCCGCCTTCTCGCCGAGCTGTTCGGCGGCGAGTACGACGCGCTGACCGTCCTGAAGTTCAAGGAGGTCGTCGACCAGCTCGAGGCGGCGGCCGACGCATTCGAGAAGGTGGCCAACACCGTCGAGTCCATCGCGGTCAAGGAATCGTGACCGCGCGCCGGGCCGACGCGGCCATCGCAGGGAAGGACGCGCGAGAGTGGAGTTGACCGCCCTCATCGTCGTGGTCGCCATCGCGTTGTTCTTCAACTACACCAACGGCTTCCACGACGCGGCGAACGCCATCGCCACCTCGGTCTCCACCCGCGCGCTGACCCCGCGCGCGGCGCTGGCGATGGCCGCCGTGATGAACCTCGTCGGCGCGTTCCTGGGCACGGGCGTGGCCAAGACCGTCGGCAGCGGCATCATCGATCCGCCGAAGGACCTGCACGGCCTCACGATCGTCGCCGCGGCGCTGATCGGCGCGATCGTGTGGAACCTCATCACCTGGTACTTCGGCCTGCCGTCCTCGTCCACCCACGGGCTGGTCGGCGGGCTGATCGGCGCCGCGCTCGCGGCGCACGGCAGCGTCCTGTGGATGGACGTGCTGAAGAAGGTCGTCCTGTGGATGGTCCTGTCGCCGGTGATCGGCCTGATCCTCGGCT
Organism: Actinoallomurus iriomotensis; assembly: GCF_030269445.1. Taxonomy (GTDB): domain Bacteria; phylum Actinomycetota; class Actinomycetes; order Streptosporangiales; family Streptosporangiaceae; genus Actinoallomurus; species Actinoallomurus iriomotensis. The sequence goes on along the minus strand of NZ_BSTJ01000003.1, from coordinate 444,039 downwards.
ACCTGGTGATGACCGGCTTCCTGTGGATCTTCCGTAACTCCTACCCGGGCCGGGTCGGCCGCCGTTTCCGCATCGCCCAGTCGCTGAGCGCGGCGGCGATGGCGCTCGGGCACGGCCTCCAGGACGCGCAGAAGACCATGGGCATCATCGTCCTCGCCATGGTCACCACGGGTTACCAGGACGCCGCCGACTCCCACGTGCCGGTCTGGGTAATCCTGGTCTGCGCGGCGGTGCTGTCCCTCGGCACGTACGCCGGCGGCTGGCGGATCATGCGGACGCTCGGCCGGCGGGTCATCGAGCTCGATCCCCCGAAGGGGTTCGCGGCCGAGGCCACCGCGGCGAGCGTCCTGTACGCCACGGCGTTCATCTGGCAGGCGCCGGTCTCCACGACCCACACGATCACCGCGGCCATCATGGGCGTCGGCTCCACGAAGCGGCTCTCGGCGGTGCGCTGGGGCGTCGCCGGCAACATCGTGGTGGCCTGGGTCCTGACCATTCCGGCGGCCGGCATCGTCGCGGCCGCCGCGTACGGGATCATCAGCCTCTTCCACTGACGCGTACGCCGGTGTCCGGACGGTGCCCCCGCTCCGTCCGGACACTCCTGTCCCCGCGAACGTCACCCGAAGCGGCCGGTGATGTAGTCCTCCGTGGCCTTCTCGCCCGGGTTCGTGAAGATCTTGTTCGTGTCGTCGATCTCGACCAGGCGGCCCGGCTGACCCTGGCCGGCCAGGTTGAAGAACCCGGTCCGGTCGCTCACCCGCGCGGCCTGCTGCATGTTGTGCGTGACGATGACGATCGTGTACTGGTCCTTGAGCGACGCGATCAGGTCCTCGACGGCGAGGGTGGAGATCGGGTCGAGCGCCGAGCAGGGCTCGTCCATGAGCAGCACCTGCGGCTCGACCGCGATCGCCCGTGCGATGCAGAGCCGCTGCTGCTGACCGCCGGACAGGCCCGCGCCGGGCCGGTTCAGGCGGTCCTTGACCTCGTTCCACAGGTTCGCGCCGCGCAGCGACTTCTCCACGATCTCGCCGAGCCGGTTGCGGCCGCGGACGCCGTTCAGCTTCAGGCCGGCCGCGACGTTGTCGAAGATCGACATCGTGGGGAACGGGTTCGGCCGCTGGAAGACCATGCCGACCGCGCGCCGGACCGCGACCGGGTCCACGTCCGAGCCGTACAGGTTGAGGTCGTCGAGCATCACCTTGCCCTCGACCCGCGCCCCGGGGATCACCTCGTGCATGCGGTTCAGCGTGCGCAGCAGTGTCGACTTGCCGCACCCGGAGGGGCCGATGAACGCGGTCACGGAGCGGGGTTCGATCGTCATCGAGATGTCCTCGATGGCCCGGGTCTTGCCGTAGTAGGCGTTCAGCCCGGAGATCTCGATCCGCTTGGCCATGGGGGCACTACTCCTATCGGGAAACGGGCTTGCGCAGGCGGGCGATGACGCGCGCCACCAGGTTGAGCAGCATGATGATCACGATCAGGGTGAGCGCGGCCGCCCATGCCCGGTTGATCGCGACGTCGTTCGGCCGCTGCGCCTGGTCGAAGATGAAGAGCGGCAGCGCCATCTGTGGTCCCTGGAACGGGTTGTTGTTGATCGCCGAGGTCACGAACACCGTCAGCAGCAGGGGAGCCGTCTCGCCCATGACGCGGGCGATGGCCAGCATGATGCCGGTGATGATCCCGGTGAAGGCCGTCGGCAGGATGACGAAGCAGATCGTCCGCCACCGGGGCACGCCCAGCGCGTACGAGGCCTCGCGCAGGTCGTTCGGGACCAGCTTGAGCATCTCCTCGGCGGCGCGGACGACCGTCGGCATCATCAGGATCGACAGCGCCATCGCGCCGGCGAAGCCGGAGTAGCTGAAGCCGAGCAGCAGCAGCCAGAACGCCAGGATGAACAGGCCCGCCACGATCGAGGGCAGACCGGTCATGACGTCCACGAAGAAGCTGACCAGCTTGGCGAGCCTGCTGTCGCGGCCGTACTCCACCAGGTAGACGGCGGTCAGCACCCCGATCGGGATGGCGATGACACTCGCCAGCGCCACCTGCTCGACGGTCCCGATGATCGCGTGGTACGCGCCGCCGCCGGCGTCGTTGGCGCCGATGCCGTTCAGGGAGTGGGTGAAGAAATCCGGGTCGAACCGCTTGGCGCCCTTCGACACCACCGTCCACAGCACGGACAGCAGTGGAATGACCGCGAGCAGGAAGGCGACGTAGACGAGAACCTGGACGATCCGGTCCTTGACCTTGCGACCGGCGGAGACCCCGCGCAACGAGGCCTGGTTCAGAGTGCTCACACGAACTCCTTGCGGCGGGCCACGATCGCCCGGGCGAGCATGTTGACGAGAAGGGTGATCACGAACAGCACGAGGCCGGAGGCGATGAGCGCGCCACGGCCCAGGTTCCCGGCCATGCCGAAGGTGTTCGCGATGTTGGCGGCGAAGGTGTTGCCGCCCGGCTTGAGGATCCGCAGCGAGATCCCGCCAGCGGTCGACAGCACCATCGCGACCGCGATGGTCTCGCCGAGCGCCCGGCCCAGGCCGAGCATCGCGGCGCTGACCATGCCCGAGCGGCCGAACGGCAGCACGGCCATCCGGATGACCTCCCAGCGGGTCGCGCCCAGTGCCAGAGCCGCCTCGATGTTCGCGCGCGGCACCTGCAGGAACACCTCACGCGAGATCGAGGAGATGATCGGCAGGATCATGATCGCCAGCACGATCGCGGCGGTCAGGATGGACTGCCCGCCCACGTTGTCGCCGCCGAAGAGCGGGATCCAGCCGAGGTGGTCGTGCAGGAAGTTCGCGACGCTCGCCATCTTCGGCACGAAGAACTGCAGGCCCCACAGCCCGTACACCACACTCGGCACCGCGGCGAGCAGGTCGACCACGTAGCCCAGGCCGGACGCCAGGCGGCGCGGCGAGTAGTAGGCGATGAACAGCGCGATGCCGATCGCCACCGGGGTGGCGAGGATCAGCGCCATGAAGGACGAGAGCAGCGTGCCCCACGCGAGCTGCAGGACGCCGAAGCGCGGCTGGGCCGCGTCCGGGTTCCACTCCTGTGAGGTCAGGAAGTTGGCCTTGTCCGCCTTCAGCGCCGGCACGGCCTTCGCGATGAGGAACACCGCGATCGCCGCGATGATGAGGAGCAGCAGGATGCCGGAACCGCGGGCAGAGATGCCGAACAGGCGATCCCCCAGGCGGCCGGTGCTGAGTCTGCGTCCCCGTTCGCCCAGGGAGCCGGTGGCACCCTGCTCAAGGGTCTCGCTGGTCACTCGTTCGCACTCCTCGTTCTCAAGAGGGCTGTGTATGCCACCGAGCCGGCGCGGTCGATCCGCGCCGGCTCAGAGACCGTCTCGGTCAGGACAGGCCCTTCACGGCCGCCTGGACCTTGGTCAGGATCGCGTCGGGGATCGGCGCGTACCCGAGGCCGCTCAGGATCGACTGACCCTGCTGGCTGGAGGTGTAGTTGAGGAAGGACTTGACGAACTTCGCCTGCTCGTCGGGGAGGCCCTTCTCGCAGACGATCTCGTAGGTGACCAGGACGATCGGGTAGCCGTCCTTGGCCTTGTAGTCGAGCGTCAGAGCCAGGTCGTTGCCCTGGCCGGAGACCTGCGCGCCCGCGATCGCCTTGGAGGCGGTGTCGGAGCTGATCTCGCTGAACTGGCCGGAGCCGTTCTGGACCTTGGCGGTCTGCAGCTTGCCGTTCGTGGCGTAGGACAGCTCGGCGTAGCCGATGGTGCCGTCACCCTGCTTGACGCCGGTGGAGACGCCGTCGGAGCCCTTCAGGCCCTGGCCGCCGGCCGCGGACGGCCAGGTCTTGCCGCCCGGGAACTTCCACACGTCCGGCGCGGTGGCGAGCAGGAACTTGGTGAGGTTGTCCGTCGTGCCCGAGTCGTCGGACCGGTGCAGCGGCTTGATCGGTGTGGACGGCAGCTTCGCGCCCGAGTTGTCCTTGGCGATCGCCGGGTCGTTCCAAGTCTTGATCTTGCCGGCGAAGATGCTCGCGATCGTCTTGGGCGACAGCTGAAGGTTGTCAACGCCCTTGAGGTTGTAGATGAGCGCGATGGGACCGCCGACCATGGGCAGGTCGAGCGCCTTGCCGCTCTTGCAACGGGCGTCGGCGGGGCCGTGCTCCTCGGGCTTGAGCGCCGAGTCCGAACCGGCGAAGGCGACCTGGCCTCCGGTGAACGCCTGGACACCCGCCCCCGAACCGCTGGGGTTGTAGTTCACGTTGGAGCCGGGGCAGCTCTGCTGGTAGCCCTTGATCCACTCGCTCATGGCGTTCGCCTGAGCGCTCGATCCGGCCGCGTTGACCGTGGACTTCACGCAGTCACCGCTGGCGGCGGCGTTGCCCCCGCCGTTGTCGTCGGTACCGCACGCGGTCAGCGAGAGCGCACCCGCAAGGGCCACGCCGCCGAGGGCGGCCAGCCGTGTGCCGATCTTCACCGAAACTTCTCCTCAAAGGTAGTCGGGCGGTCCTCCGGGCGTTTATCCAGGTTGGGACCACCATCGATGCCCGACGCTAAGGAGAAGAGGTGTCCACTCACTCTGATCTAGGTGAACGGAGAATGAACTCAGATGTGACGTCTGGGAAAAGTAGGTGTTACGTGAGGCGACCGTACGGTTAACGGCCTCACATCCGGGCGTGTCGGGGCTGGTGACGCTCCGGTGACTACTCGGTTGACCGGGTGTTGCGGTACATCGCGTCGGTCGAGCGGAGTTCGAAGCCGAGCTTTCGGTAAAGGGCGGTGGCCGCCGTGTTCGACTCGTCGACGTAGAGCATGACGGCGGGCAGGCCCCTGCTCTCCAGATGCCGCAGGCCGGTGACCGTCAGCACGCGGCCCAGCCCGAGGCCCTGCGCGGACGGGTCGACGCCGACCACGTACACCTCGCCGATCGGGCCGTCATCGTGCACCTTCGTCCAGTGGAAGCCGAGCAGCCCACCGGGTTCCTGGTCGTCCTCGCGTTCGGCGAGGAAGAAGCCCTCCGCGGAGAACCACGGCTCGCGCTCACGGCGTTCGAGGTCGGCGCGCGTCCACCGGCCCTGCTCCGGGTGGTGGGCGAAGGCGCGCGCGTTGACGCGGACCCAGGCGTCCTCGTCCCGGCCGGGCGTGAACGTGCGCAGGCGCACGCCGGGCGGGGGAGCGGCCTCGGGCAGCGGCGCACCGGACGGACGCTGCATCTTCCAGAGGGCACGGAACCGCTCGAAACCGAGCGCCTCGGCGAGCGCGACGGCGCCGGGCAGCTCACCGTGGGCCCAGACGTTCAGCGTCTCCACCTGGGCGGCCAGCGCGGTGGCGAGCGCGCGGCCGTGACCGCGCCGCCGGAACGCCGGCCGGACCGTGAGCTCGCCCGCGTCGCCGTCGAGGACGGCCACTCCGGCCAGCGTGTCACCGTCGTAGGCGAGCACGGCGCCGGCGCCGTCCCGCAGGCGCAGCAGGGCGCTCTCGCCGACCGGCCGCACGCCGTCGGCGCCGGCGACCTCCTCGGTGAGGGCGAGCACCGCCGCCACCTCGTCGTTCGTCAGTTCGTTCCGTACGACCAGGGTCATGCCGGGAGCCTACATATCCGGCTTCGCGAGGCCTGATCCGAGGTCGCCTGTCACGATGTGGTTTCAGGCTGTATGCGCCTCCTCCCGCGCGAGTGGCCGGTGCCATAGCATCTGGGCGCACTGGCTGCGCGGGGAAGGCGGTCGTTGTGGGCGATCCCGGAATGCCGATCATGGCGGGGCTCCTCGCCGTGCCCGTCGGCGTGTTGCTGTTCGTGATCGTGCTGGCGCTGATGGGCCGCCGGTGGGTCACGCCCGCCGCGCTCGCGGCCGCGCCGTACGAGGACGACTTCGACGAGCCGACGCCGTACGCGGAGTCGTGGGGGTACTACGAGCCGCCGCGCGCGCCGGCCCCGGCGCCGCCCGCCCAGAGTCCCGCGCCCGCCGAGCAGTGGCGCGCTCCGCTGCCGGCTCCACGGCCTCAGCCTCAGCCTCAGCCTCAGTCGTACGGCCGGCAGCCGGCGCTACCGCCGGGGGAAAGCCCACTGGCCCTGCCGCCCGCGCGACCGGCGTACCCGTCCCCTCCGCCGGAGTCCTACGGCCGGTCCGAACGGCCGGATCCGTACCGCCGTTCGTACGAGCGCGACCCGTACGGGCGCCAGGGGGAGTCCGCGCCGGACGACTCCTCGCGGCGCGGTTTCCCCCACGGTCCGTACCAGCACCACTGAGGAAGCGACGGAATGCCCCTCCTTGAGCTCTATGTCATCCTGATCCCGCTGGCCCTGATCGTCGGTGTGTTCCTGATCGTGGTGCTGGCCGCGCGGAAGAGGAACGACACGCCTTCGCCTGGCCCGTACCCGCCCGGCCCGCCTCCGCCGTACGGTCCGCAAGGGTGGCAGGGGCCGCCGCCTCCACCGGGGCCGCCGCAGGGGTACGGGCCGCCGCCCGGCCAGGAGTGGCCGCCGCCGTGGCAGGGCGGTTACGGGCCGCGGTAACGCGGCGAACAGGGGCCCTCGCGGTCAGAGGAACCGATCTGTTGGGTCGAGCGTCTTACCGCCGATCGTAGGGATCTTCAGTCGCTACGATCGATCCGGAAACCAACGCGCGCCCTCTGGGGAGTGGGTCTCTGTGCAACCCCCGCAGCCGCCATACGGCGGGTCCTCGGGCTCGGGTTTCGGTCCCCCGGGCGGCCCGCCCGGCTCCTCTGGTCCACCCGGATCGCCTGGATGGGGACCGCCGCCCGGCCCGCCCAAGCCGAAGAACGGCGCGGCCCTGGTGATCGTCGTCGTCATCGTCGCGTTCGTGCTGCTCATCGGCGGTGTACTCGGTTTGGCGTTCCTGTACGGGGCCGACGATCCGAAGAAACCGAAGGCGGCCCTGCCCTCGGGCGGCCGGCCGGGCACCCTGACGCCGTCGGCCTACGACCCGCCGGCCTACAGTCCGCCGCCGGTCCCCTCCGACACCCCCGCGGACAGCCCGTCCGACGTGCCGGACTCACCGTCCGACGAGCCGTCCACGGCGGCGACGGTGTTCGATCCGCAGCCGGGGCAGTGCGTGAAGAACACCGGGACCGCGAGCAGGCCGCGCCTGTACATCTCGACGTGTGCCAAGGGCCACTACAAGATCCTCAACCGCATCGACGGCACGACGAACATCAAGCGGTGCGACAAGACCGACTACACGTACGCGGTCTGGTTCACCGATCCGAAGTACGTGTTGTGCCTGCGGGAGGTCTGAGGCGACTCAGTGGTGTGCCGGTGCCTCCTCGGCGCGGTGGTCGGGGACGAAACGGTAACCGACGTTACGGACCGTTCCAATGAGCGATTCGTACTCCGGGCCGAGCTTCGCTCTCAGTCGTCGCACGTGCACGTCGACGGTGCGGGTGCCGCCGAAGTAGTCATAGCCCCAGACCTCCTGGAGCAGTTGGGCGCGCGTGAAGACCCGGCCCGGATGCTGCGCGAGGTACTTCAGCAGCTCGAACTCCTTGAACGTCAGGTCGAGGACGCGCCCGCGCAGCCGGGCGCTGTAGGTGGCCTCGTCGATGGTCAGCTCGCCGCTGCGGATCTCGCCGGGCACGTCGTCCGGCTCGGCGGCGGTGGAGCGTCCCACGGCCAGCCGCAGCCGGGCCTCGACCTCGGCCGGGCCCGCCGTCTGGAGCAGCACGTCGTCCAGACCCCACTCGGGAGTGAGCGCCGCGAGACCGCCCTCGGTCACCACGGCGAGCAGTGGTACGTCCAGTCCGGTCGTGCGCAGCAGCCGGCACAGGCTCTTGGCCTGGGCGAGATCGCGGCGAGCGTCAACGATCACCACGTCGGACGGGGGCGCGTCCATCAACGCCACCCCCTCGGCAGGAGCCACGCGGACCGAGTGCAGTAGCAACCCGAGCGCCGGCAGTACTTCGTCGGATGGCTCGAGCACGTTGGTCAGCAGAAGCAGAGTGCTCAATACGGCCTCCTCGCTTGGCGGCCCCCAGAAAGACGTCGAGGATCCGAGGGCAGCGCTGCCCGGATCCCTACTACGGGAGGATATCCAATGACGGTCGGCAGCTCACTACCGAGTGGTGTAGACCACGAAAAGAGGGGGACCGATGGCGAAGGGCCTGATCAGATACTGGGCCGCCGCCCGGGCGGCGGCGGGCGTCGAGGAGGAGCCGTACGACGCGGTGACTCTGGGGGAGGCGCTGACGACGGCGGCGGCCGGCCGCGGCGAGGAGTTCCAGCGGGTGCTCGCCCGGAGTTCCTTCCTCGTCGACGGCGACCCGGCCGGCACGCGCGACCCGGCCTCCATCGACCTGCCCGACGGCGCCACCGTCGAGGTCCTGCCCCCGTTCGCCGGGGGATAGCCCCGCCCTCCGGCTCGTCAGGACGGGCGGAAGTGCAGGCGGGGCGGGCGATCCGCCGGCCGGAGCGGCGGCCGGCGGACCGACCCGCAACCCGCGGAAGAATCGCGTCGCGACGGCGAACGCACCGGCCGCCATCAGGGGGCCGCGAGGCGTCACCCGGCCGCCCCACCGGCGGTGATGCCGGTAATCCGGTGGAGCGATTCCGTGCCCGCGAACGTCATCACCGGAGGTGACTCGCCAGGGCACGGGCGCCGGTAATGTGATCACGAATCGGCGACGGGAGAGACATGCGCAAGGTACTGGTGATCTTCCTGATCTTGCTGATCGGGGTGGTCATCGCCGCCGATCGCATCGGGCTGTGGGTGGCGCAGGACCAGATAGCCAAGGAGGTCGCGTCGCAGTACGGCCTCGACCACAAGCCCAAGGTCAAGATCAAGGGCTTCCCGTTCCTGAACCAGGCGTTGAACGGCAGGTACGGCGAGATCGACGTCAACGTCGGCGACGTGACCCAGCTCGGGGTGCACCTGACCAACACCATGGTCACGCTGAAGGGCGTCGACGCGCCGCTGTCCGACGCTCTGCACGGTGACGCCTCCAAGATGGTGGCCGACACGGCGACCTCCACCGCGACCGTCTCGTACGACGACGTCAACAAGCAGGCGCCGCACGGCATGAAGGTCTCGGCCAAGGGCAGCGCGCTGCAGGTGCGCGGCCCGGTCACCGTCCTCGGCATGAGCCGTACGCTCAGCGCCACCGTCACCGTGCGGCCCTCCGGGCGCAAGATCCGCGTGCTGCCGCAGACGGTCGACGCCGGTGGCGCCACGATCCCCGTCGCGCTGGTCCAGCAGGCGTTCACCTTCACCATGCCGGTGAAGGGCCTCCCGGCGAACACCACCATCAGCGACGTCCAGGTCCAGCCGGACGGACTGCGCGTCACGACCACGGGACAGCACGTCAACCTCGAGAGCCTCGCCGAGCACTGACGGGCGCCGGCCCGTTCAGACCGGTCCGAAACCGCGCGCCTTACGGTGAACCTACGGCCGTTTCGGTACGTGTCTGAAGTGTGGGACCGACTGCGAACGAGGGCCTTCTCCGCGCCCTGTACGCCGAACACGGGGGGCCGCTCCTGGGTTACGTCCTGCGCCTGACCGAGGGTGACCGGCATCAGGCGGAGGACGTGGTCCAGGAGACGTTGCTGCGTGCCTGGCGACATCCGGAGGCGCTGGACGGCCGTCCGATCCGGCCGTGGCTGTTCACGGTGGCCAAGAACCTCGTCGTCGACGCCCACCGGGCGCGCCGGTCGCGTCCGCCCGAGGCCGGTGAGGCCGGGCTCGCCGCCGTTCCGGCCACCGATGAGATCAGCCGCGCGCTGGAGTCGTGGACGTTCGCCGAGGCGCTCGCCACCCTGAGCCCCGAGCACCGGGCGGTGCTCATCGAGACCTACTACCGGGGACGGTCGGTCGCCGAGGCCGCGGCGACGCTCGGCGTACCGCCCGGCACGGTCAAGTCGCGGTCCTACTACGCGCTGCGCGCGCTCAAACTCGCACTGGAAGAACGGGGGTTGGCGCCATGACATCGAGCACCGAATGCTCGCGGCTGCGGCTGTCGCTCGGTGTGTACGTCCTCGGCGCCATCGAGCCCGCGGAACGCTCCGAAGTGGACGCGCACCTGGCCGTCTGCCGGCGCTGCCGGGACGAACTCGCGTCGCTGGCCGGCCTGCCCGCCATGCTCGGGCGCGTCACCGAGGAGCAGATCGAGCAGCTCGCCCCGCCACCCGCGGAGCTCCTGGAGTCGGTCCTGAGCAAGGCCGCGGACGAGAGCCGCGCGCGGCGCCGTCGCGAACGCGCCCTGTGGATCGCCGCCGCCGCGGCACTGATCGTCGTGCTGGGCGTCGGCGTCCGGGCGATGATGGGGAGCGACGGCGGCGGCGACGTCGCCGAACGTTCCCCCCGCCCGCCCGCCGCGACCACCGCCCCGGCCACCGGCCCGATCACGACCGTGAGCACCAAGGATCCGGCTACGGGCGTCCGCGCCCAGATCGACATGCAGCCCAAGCTGTGGGGGACCGCCTTCAACGTACGGCTGAGCGGCGCGCCGCCGGGCTCTCACTGCCATCTGGTCGCGACGGACAAAAAGGGCCGCAAGGACATCGCGGGCGGCTGGGAGACGCAGTACGAGGCCGGTGCCGCCAGCTTCGCCGGCTCGTCGATGATCCAGAAGAGCGATCTGGCGTCGGTCGAGGTGCTCACCACCGAGGGACGCCGGCTGGTACTCGTGAGACTCTGAGGGAATGCCGGGGACGGCACACTCCTTGGACTAGGTGATGATCGGTCTTTACGTCGCGCTGGCGGCACTCGTCCTCGCCACCGCGCTCGGCCTGGTGTGGCGGAGCCGCAACGGCGTGCTGCGCGAACGCCCGGAGCGGAAGGACGGCGAGGTGGAGCGTCTCGGCGAGACGGAGCTGGGCACGGCACTGGGCCCGCGGGCGACGCTGGTGCAGTTCTCCTCGGCGTTCTGCGCTCCGTGCCGCGCGACCCGGCGGATCCTGACCGAGGTGACGGACCTGGTGGACGGCGTGGCCCACGTCGAGATCGACGCGGAGTCCCATCTGGACCTCGTGCGCCGGCTGAACGTCCTGCGCACTCCGACCGTGTTCGTCCTGAACGCCGATGGAGAGATCGTCCGCCGTGGCTCGGGCCTTCCTCGCAAGGCCGACATCGTCGCCGCTCTCGGCCAGACCGTCGCCTGAGCAGGGCCGATGACGAAGTCCATGACGCCGCCGTCGCAGGTCGATGAGGAAATTGTGATCTCGATGGGCGAGATGGCATTTTACGCGGAGCGAGACGCCGCTTACTATCGTGTCGTGCGATCCTGGACAGAGCTGCTGACCAAGCGGCGGGCGGTTGACTTCTGCCGCGTCGCGACGGCGCTCTGTCGTACGGCCTGAGCTGGTTGGCCCTCTCGTAGCCCGTCTCACTCGCCGCCGTCATCAGGAGCATCTTCCGATGCAGGTCGACCCAAGAGGCCAGCGTTTCGCCGCGGTTCTCACATCCATCGTCCTGATCGTCGTCTTGGTGACCAGCAGCTGGCTGCTGCTGGCGGTACAGGCCGCGGTGTTCCTCATCGGAGTCCTCTTCGGTCTCCGGAGCGCACCGTACGGCCTGATCTACCAGGCGCTCATCCGCCCTCGGCTCGGCTCGCCCAAGGAGCTGGAGCCGGAGGCACCGCCCCGCTTCGCGCAGGGGGTGGGTGCGGTGTTCGCCCTGACAGGAGTGGTCGGGTACGCCCTGGGTATCCCGGCGCTGGGAATGACCGCCACCGCGTTCGCGCTGGTCGCGGCCTTTCTCAACGCCGCCTTCGGGCTGTGTCTGGGCTGCGAGGCCTATCTGCTCTTCCGCCGGCTCACCCCTGGGCGAGCGACGTCCTAGGCGAGTTCGCCTAAGTACGTCTTCGCCAGGCTCGTGACCATGCCGCGAGTGCCCGTAAGACCCGTACTGCCACTCCAACTGGGAGGACCACAGCATGAGCCGCTCCGACGTCCTGGTCGACGCCGACTGGGTGCAGGCGCACCTCGATGACCCCGGGATCGTTCTCGTCGAGGTCGACGAGGACACCAGCGCGTACGACAAGGGTCACATCCGTGGCGCCGTCCGTATCGACTGGAAGACCGAACTGCAGGACCCGGTACGCCGCGACTTCGTGGACAAGACCGGTTTCGAGAACCTTCTCTCGGAGAAGGGCATCGCCAACGACGACCTGGTCGTGCTGTACGGCGGCAACAACAACTGGTTCGCCGCGTACGCCTACTGGTACTTCCGCCTGTACGGCCACCAGAACGTCAAGCTGCTCGACGGCGGCCGCAAGAAGTGGGAGCTGGACTCCCGCGACCTCGTCCAGGACACCCCGTCCCGGCCGAAGACCGACTACACGGCCAAGGAGCAGGACGCCGCGATCCGCGCCCTCCGCGACGAGGTCGTCGACGCTATCGGCGACAAGAACCTCGTGGACGTGCGCTCGCCGGACGAGTTCTCCGGCAAGCTGCTCGCCCCGGCGCACCTGCCGCAGGAGCAGGCGCAGCGCGGCGGCCACATCCCGACGGCGCGTAACATTCCCTGGTCGAAGGCGGCCAACGACGACGGCACGTTCCGCTCCGACGAGGAGCTGCGCGAGCTGTACGAAGAGGCCGGCGTCGACCTGTCCAAGCCGACGATCGCTTACTGCCGCATCGGCGAGCGGTCGTCCCACACCTGGTTCGCCCTGCACGAGCTGCTGGGCCTGCCGGACGTGAAGAACTACGACGGATCCTGGACCGAGTACGGATCGCTCGTCGGTGTACCGATCGAGCTGGGGGAGGCGAAATGACGGACGGCTGCGGGGCACCGGCTCAGACGGCGAGCCTGCCCGCCACAGTGGATCTGAACAACGAGGCGGTCATCCAGGGCACCGTCGTACGCGGAGGCGACGCCGTCTCCGGCGCGTACGCACGGCTGCTCGACGCGACCGGCGAGTTCACCGGCGAGGTCGTGACCAGCGACGAGGGCGTCTTCCGGTTCTTCGCCGCGCCCGGTGACTGGACCGTGCGCGTGCTCGCGCCGGGCGGGGTCAGCATCGACTCCGCGGTGACGGCGCAGACCGGTGAGGTCGCCAACCTCGAGGTCGCCATCTAGGGCCTGAGCACACGAGAAGGTCCCGCCGTCCGCCCGGACGGCGGGACCTTTTACTTCTAATCCCGTGAAATCGTGACCCGGCCGACCAGGGGACAGCCGCTACGATCGCGTATTGTGCTGCGTTCGTCCCCCGTGACTCTGCCCTGGAACACGCTTCGGCTGGCCGGGCGCTTCGCGGTGCCGCTGGCGCTCTGGTTCACGATCGGCCAGGTCCTGCGTTACCTGCTGTTCCTGGGGGGCTATCACTTCGGGCTGCACCACGCGCCCGTGCCGATCTTCGTCATCAGCCTGATCGTCATGGTCTCGCTCGGCGTCACCGTGGCGATGCTGCACAGCGTCAAGGACGGCCTGCCCGCGGTCAGGAAGCGCGAGCTCGACGAGTCCCTGACCTCCTGGACGGCCGCGGAGGAGGAGACGATCCTCGACGCGGTGACGCGCGCGCTGCTGCCGTTCATGATCTTCTATCTGGCCTGGAACTGGTTCACCGACGACGCCCAGGCCTTCGAGCAGTCGGCGGCGGGCCGGGGCAACGCGCAGGGCGGCCTCTCCGGCCAGATCCAGGCGATGAAGCTGACCATCGCCATCGAGGACCACATCTGGGTCGCGATCGCGCTCACCGCGGCCTTCCTGGTGCTGAAGTTCATCGCCGAGCGTTTCGTCGAGCCGCGATGGCCGCGCGTCGGCGGTATCACGGTCGCGCTGTTCGAGGTGAACTGGACGCTGTTCGGCCTGTTCACCATCAACAAGGCCCGCGGTGACCTGACGGACTGGATCACTAACCGGGTCTTCTGGCACTGGCTAGGAGAGATCACCGGACCGGCGTTCGGCTGGTTCGACGTGCTGTGGCCGTCGTTCAAGGAGGCGGTGCTCGGCGGACTCGTCTGGCTGGTCATCGCCGGCGTCATCCTCGGCGTGGACGCCGACGAGGAGACCCAGCTCGGGCGCGGCCGGGTCGGCCGGGGGCTCGCCTCGGCCAGCGGCATGGACCGGCCGCACACGCCGTGGGAGGTCATCACGCGCGAGTGGCGCGACAAGTGGCTCCCGACCGTCTACGGGTTCCGGATGGTCTTCCGCTCGGGACTCCTGCCGTTCATGGTGTTCTGCGTCCTGTTCACCGGGCTGGACGACGGTGCGCTGCTGCTCAAGCGCGGCGTCTACCACCTGCTCGGGCCGCACCCCATCGTCTTCTGGATGCCGGCGCTCCAGGTCATCTCCTTCTTCGCCGAACTCCTCCACCAGATTCTGCGGGTCTGCCTGATGGCCGCGGCGTTCGACATGGTCGTCGCCCGGGTCAGTGAGCGAAGCGCAAAACCTGCGTCGGCCCCGACGGCTTCCGCGTCAGCAGCCCGCCGGGCCGAGCCTCGAGTACAACCGAGCTGACCAGGCCCGCGGGCACGGTCGCGGTGACCGACACCTGCGACACGGTGCCGACGGCCGGCTTGAGATCGGGGTCGGTCTCACCGCCGGCCGACCACACGTGCCCCGCGCGGTCGCGGACCGTGTACGCGATCGCCGGCAGTTGCTTCACGCCCTGGGCGTCGAGGGGCTGCGCGTCCACGACGAGCTTGAGCAGCGCCGACCCGTTGGCGGCGCTGCCGCTCTTCGACGAACCGGTCGCGTCGCGGCCGAGCAGCCGCAGCCGGACCCGCCCGAGGGTGGCGGTGCCGCCGCGGGGTACGACGGTCACGTGTTCCTTCGTCTGGAACCCTCGCGACTGGTGTTCCATGTCGATCCACTGGACCGTGAGGAAGCCGGGGATCAGCAGGATCACCGCCGCCACCTCGATCGCCCGTCGCGTGTCGTGGCCCACGCGACCCCGCCGCCGCTCGAGCGGATCCGGGACCGTCTCCTCGAGCGGGTCCCGGATCGTCCACTCCATCGGGTCGTACGTCATGAGTCCTCCTTCGTCGGAGGGCGTTGCCACTGAGGCGAGTCCGCGACTCTTTCGAAGAGCTCGCTCATGAGGTCTTCAGGACGTAGTCGGCGGTGGGGTGGGCGGCCAGCCGTGCGGCCTGGTCGCCGTCGAGGCCCAGGTCGATCCAGGTCTCACCGCTCAGGGTGTTGAGGAGGTCGGCGGTGCCGACCACGAGGCGCGCACCGGCGAGCCGGTCCTTGGGGATCTCGAAGATGAACGTCGCCGGAGCCCACCGCATCGGCTCGAAGCCACCGCTGGTGTCCGGGAGGTCCGCCCGGCCGCTCTCGGCGTACGTCACGCCGCCTCGCGTGACCAGCCGCACGTGGCCGGGGGTGAACGGCTTCTTGTTGCTCCTGATCTGCGTCTGCACGATCACGAAGAGACCCAGGCTCTTCATCACCTTGCTCTTGTCCAGGAACGACGGCTTGCTGATCGCAGCGGCCACGTCGACCTTGGTGACCTTCACGCTGAAGTCCGGCGTGTCCACGGCCGCGCCGATGCGTCCCTTGCTGGCCAGAGGGTCCTGCACACGGCTTTCGATGTGCGGTTCGACGGTGTGGAGCCACATCGTCAGCGCCGCCAGAGCGACGGTCAGCACGGCCGCCACGGCCTTCCGCGCCACGCTCATGACGTCGCTCCCAGACGCACCGGCACCTTCACCTCGGCCTTGACGGGGGACTGCTTGCTCACGCTCCAGTAGAACTCGTCGGTGGTGAAGCTCTGGCCGTACTCCCACAGGCGCAGCGCCACGGTCAGCGTACGCGGCGCGGTGGCGTCGCCCAGCTTCCACACGAGCTGCACGACGACGGGCAGCCGCGGATGGATCTCGCTGGTGACCTGCCCGTCGACGACGCCCACGGAGTCCATGAGGTCGGGCTCGACGTACTTGCCGGGCTTGGGCTCGGCGGCGACGCCGCTGATGAACGAGCTGACGCCGTACGACTGGTCGCCCAGGTCGGTGACCCGCATCCGCACGACGAGGAGGTTCGCCGCCGGGTCGAAGGAGCTCAGCTTCATCCGCCCGGACCGCGCGTCCAGGATCTGCACGTCGAACAGTCCCTGGTTCACGGTGCGTCCCGCGACGCTCTGGGCCGGCCCGCCGGGCTGCGCCCGCAACCCGCCGGCCGCCCACGTGGCCGCGGCGAGCACCACGAGAGCCCCGATGATGATCAGTGTCACCCGCATCCGCCGGCGCGGCTTCACCTCGCCCGGCGGGGGCGGGGCCACCGGCTCGTCGTAATAGACGTTCATCGGCCCTCCTCCTTCGGGGAAGGGCCCGGGTGCGCTGTGTCTTCCGCCTCGCTCGCTCATGTGATCACCACGTCAGATCGGCAGCGCTTCGGCGCCGGCGAGCGCCGCCCGGTGGTAGTCCGGCAGCGGGGTTCCGGCAGAGTACGCCTCGACCTGTGGCGCCGCCTCTCCCGCCTCGGCCAGGGCCTGCTGCAGGAGCCCGGTCACCTCCACCGGGTCGGCGCCGGCCGGCGTCTCGGCGAGGTACACCCGCCGGGGCGACTGCAGACCGGTCGGCGGGTACCGCCACACACGCCGCAGACCGCTCACCGTCGTCTTCCGCGCGGCGTCCACCGCGGCCTGGTCGATCTCGTCGACCACGCTCGGACCGATGCCCCACGGGGGCACGGGGGCGAAATCGCCCGGGGGCTGCTCCATCTGGCGCCGTATCCCCGCGTCCACCACGGACGGGTCGTCGACGTACCCGGCCAGCAGACGCCGCAGCCGCTCGGCGTCCCCCGGGGAGTAGGGGACCAGCCCGGTGTCGACGGCCCCGGCGATCAACGCGGCGAGCTCGTCCAGCCGCCCGGCGGCGAGGAACTCACGGGCCCGGGTCAGGTCGTCGTCGGCCAGCCACCCCGCGAGCCGGAGCAACACGTCATGCCACTCCGCGCGGGCGCCGGGCGGGTGCTCGGACATCAGCGGCTCTCCTGTCGGTGAACGGTCATCGTGGTGGTCGGGGCGGCGGTGGCGGTGCAGGTGGTGGTGGAGCCGGTGGTGGGGAGGCATGCCGGGCCGGCAGGCCCATCGCTGATCTCAGCATGTCGTACGCGCGCTTGGCGATGGTCGCTCGGAGGCCGAAGTCCGCCGAGCTTCAGCAGGCCGCCGGTGGCTCACCATCAGTCCTTTCGGGGGTGGAGATCAGTCCTGGAGGCCGTCTTTGAAGCTGGGGGCGTCCGGCAGGAAGCCGGTGAGGTCCATGCCCTCGCCCGGGACGAAGGGGGCCATGATCGTTTTCATCTGCTCCGCGACCTCGGTGGTGGCCTGAGAGATCAGCTCCATGATGGCGGCCGCGAGCTGGCCGCTGTCGAGTTTGCGGTAGACGCGAGGGTCGAGCTTGATGTCCTTGACCTGACCCTGCGCGCCGACGACCACCGTGACGAGCCCGTCCGGTCGCTTCGCCGTGGCACCCACGTCGGCGAGTTCGCGCCGCATCTTCTTCAGCTGCTCGGTACGCCGTGCGTACTCATCGCCGGGAGTGCCGAGGGGCGCGTCGGGTTCGGTGCTCATCCATCACCTCCGGGGCACATGCTTCCTCATCGGCACGAATAGGTGGGACGCTCGACGCGTACGGCAGGTTCCTCTCCGGTGATTTCATCCGGACAAGAGGGGTGCACCGAGCATAAAGCAGACACCGGGGGCCCCTGGCGAAGAAGACCCGCGACATTCTCGGGTCGAGATGTCGAATCGGGACCGGGTCGTTCGTGTGGAGGGTGAGAGACCGGCACGGCGCCGGTGGTGACGTAGGGAGAATCATCATGAGGCAGTACCTGCTCAGCATCTACCAGCCCGACTCCGACACTCCTCCGCCGCCTGAGTTCCTGGAGCCGATCATGCGGGAGGTCGAGGCAGTGCGGGCCGAGATGAAGTCGGCCGGTGCCTGGGTGTTCTCCGCGGGTCTGCACGCTCCGAGCACGGCCACCGTCGTACGGGGGAAGGGCGATGAGACGCTCACGACCGACGGACCGTACATCGAGGGCAAGGAGCACCTCGGAGGGTTCACCATCATCCAGGCGCCCGATCTCGACGCCGCCCTGGAGTGGGGCCGCAAGCTGGCCGGGGCCACCACCCTTCCCATCGAGGTCAGGCCGCTGCGGGACGGCTCGTGCGGCTGAGGTGGGCATGGCGCAGGTGACCACGGCGGCGATCGAAGGGGTCTTCCGCGAGGAGTACGGGCGCGCGGTGGCCGTCCTCGTCCGGGCCTTCGGTGACATCGGCGCCGCCGAAGAGGCGGTCCAGGACGCGTTCGCCGAGGCCGTACGGCGGTGGCCGGCCGCCGGAATGCCGCCGAGCCCGGCGGGCTGGATCATCACCACCGCTCGTAACCGGGCGCTCGACCGGCTGCGCCGGGAGGCCTCCCGCGACGACCGGCACGCCCAGGCGGCACTGCTGCACGAGCCCGGCGAACCGTCCGAGGAGGGCCCGGTGCGCGACGACCGGCTGCGCCTGATCTTCACCTGCTGTCATCCCGCCCTCGCCCCGGCGGCGCGCGTCGCGCTGACCCTCCGGCTGCTGGGTGGGCTCACCACCGCGGAGATCGCGCGCGCCTTCCTGGTGGCCGAGCCGGCCATGGCGCAGCGGCTGGTCCGCGCGAAGGGCAAGATCCGCGACGCGGGGATCCCCTACCGCGTCCCGGTGGAGGCCGACCTGCCCGACCGCCTGCGCGCCGTTCTGGCCGTCATCTACCTGATCTTCAATGAGGGCCATACGGCGAGCTCCGGCGAGCGGCTCGTCCGCGCGGACCTCTGCGCGGAGGCCGTTCGCCTCGGACGCCTTCTCGCCGAACTCATGCCCGACGAGCCAGAGGTCACGGGACTGCTGGCGCTGATGCTGCTCACT
Source organism: Actinoallomurus iriomotensis (assembly GCF_030269445.1). Classification (GTDB taxonomy): domain Bacteria; phylum Actinomycetota; class Actinomycetes; order Streptosporangiales; family Streptosporangiaceae; genus Actinoallomurus; species Actinoallomurus iriomotensis. The sequence continues at coordinate 425,282 of NZ_BSTJ01000003.1, read as the reverse complement.
CAGTCGCGCCGGGCCGTCCGCACCGACGCGGACGGCGAACTGGTGCTCCTGGCCGACCAGGACCGCGGCCGGTGGGACCAGGGCCTCATCGCCGAAGGACAGGACCTCGTCCGGCGGTGCCTTCGGCGCGGCCGGCCCGGCCCGTACCAGATCCAGGCGGCGATCAACGCGGTGCACAGCGACGCGCCGACCGCGGCCGCGACCGACTGGCCGCAGATCCTCGCGCTGTACGACCACCTCCTGTCGCTCGCCCCGAGCCCGGTCGCGGCCCTCAACCGCGCCGTCGTGGTGGCCGAGGTCGACGGACCGCACGCGGCGCTCATGCTGGTCGACGACCTCCGGCTCGACGGCTACTACCTCTTCCACGCCATCCGCGCCGACCTGCTCCGTCGTCTCGACCGGCGCGCCGAGGCCGCGTCGGCGTACGAAGCCGCGATCGCCCGTACCGGCAACGCGACCGAACGCGCGTTCCTGCAGCGTCGACAACGGACGCTTTATTCGCAGTAACATCACCATTTGTGCCACCTTTGCCGGTGCGGAATTGACACTGGGTCACCGGCGGGTACCGAATTCGGACCGGCTTGAGGGGGACGGCCGTGAGGGCAGCGAAACTGGGCGGCCTCGTCGCCGCGGGAGTCTTGGGCCTCGTGGCGTTCACCGCGCCTCCCGCCGTGGCGGTCAAGCCGACGCCCAAGACCTCGCCCCGCTCCACGGCGCCGAGCCGTCCGACTCCGTCCACGTCCCCGTCCACGCCGACGGTCGCGCCCACCCCGACCGTGCAGTGCAACCCCGCGCAGGCCGTCGCGGGACTGACCACCGAGCCGTGGGCGCAGCAACGCCTGGACTTCACCCGGGTCTGGAGCCTGACCAACGGCAAGGGCGTCACCGTCGCGGTCGTCGACAGCGGCGTCGACCGGCTCCAGCCGCAACTCGCCGGACACGTGACCTCGGTGGACGTCACGCACACGAATACCACCGACTGCATCGGGCACGGCACCGCCGTGGCCGGGATCATCGTCGCCCAGGACCACCGGTCGCGAAACATGCCGTTCGTCGGCGTGGCGCCGGGCGCGCGCCTGCTCTCGGTGAAGTTCACCAACGAGGACCACACCGACGGAGCCGACCCCAACCTCGCCAAGGCGATCCGGGAGGCCGCGGCGCTGAACGCCAAGGTCATCAACGTCTCGGTGACCGCACCGGACACCCCCCAGCTGAAGTCGGCGGTCCGGTACGCCCAGTCGCGCGACGCGGTCGTCGTGGCCGCGGCCGGCAACGTCACCGACCAGGACCGGGGCACGGTCGGCCCCGCCTATCCCGCCGCGTACCCGGACGTCATCAGCGTCGGCTCGCTCAGCTCCAACGGCGCCGTGGCCGACTCCTCCAACACCGTGACGAAGGTCAGCGTCAGCGCCCCGGGTCAGGCGGTGGCCACGACCTGGCCCGGCGGGTACGCGCCGAACGAGGAGGGCACCAGCTTCGCCGCGGCGTTCGTCTCCGGCACGGCGGCTCTCGTGCGCGCCTACCATCCCAACCTGAACTACAAGCAGGTCAAGGCCAGGCTCGAGGCCACGGCCGACGGCTCGGTCGGCACCGGCTCCGGCGCCGGCATGATCAACCCGATGCAGGCGGTCACCGAGCTGCTGCCGGGCGAGGACTCCGGCTCGGCCGGCGCACCGCCCGACGCCACACAGCCGGGCAGCGGACAGGCGATCCGCGTCGCGTACCGCAAGCCGGCGGATGAGCAGACGCGCTCGGTCGCTCTGGTGGTGGCGGGCATCGCACTGGGCGGAGTCGCCGTGGCGGTGGCCGCGGGGGTGTTCGTGCCGATGGGCCGCCGCCGTGGCTGGCAGCCGGGCCGCCGCTCCGCCGGCTCGAACGACACCGGCACCTGATATTCCGGTCCGGTCCGCCCGTACGGGAAAGACCGGACCGGGTCAGCCGTTCTCCTCGCCGCCCAGGTACGCGGTCTGGATGAGGCGGTTGCCGGTGCGCCGCTCGACGAAGTGGCCCCGGCCCGGCGGCTGCGGGTCGGGTCGTACGTTGCCGAACAGGGCGCCCTCGTCCTTCGTGCCCGACAGGATCAGGGCCGGGTTGGCCATGTCCTTGATGCGCTGGATCACCGGGTCGAACATCGAGCGTCCCGAACCGCCCATCGCGCGGGCCAGTACCACGTGCAGGCCGATGTCGCGGGCCTGCGGGAGGAGCTCCACGATCGGCATCAACGGGTTGTTCGACGTGGCGACGAGGTCATAGTCGTCGATGATGAGGTAGAGGTCCGAGCCGTGCCACCACGACCGGCTCCGCAGCTGCTCCGGCGTCAGGTCCGAGGTCGGCAGTCGGGTGACCAGCGCACCGTGGACGTCCTTGAGCAGCGTGGTCGCGGACGTGCTCGCCGCGGCGTACCCGATCCGGTGCTCGGTGTCGGCGGTGTCGAGCAGCGAACGCCGGTAGTCGAGGAAGATCAGCCGCGCCTGCTCCGGGGTGTTGCGCGCGATGATGCCCTCCGCGATGAGGCGCAGCAGGTTGGACTTGCCCGACTCGGTGTCGCCGACGACGATGAAGTGCGCGTCGTTCTCGAAGTCCAGCATGACCGGCGACAGGGTGTCCTCGTCGATGCCGATCGGGATCCGCTTGCCGGACACCTCGGGGGTCGGCAGCGCCGTGGGTTCGAGCCGGGCGGGCAGCAGCCGTACGGGCGGTGCGGACGGACCGGTCCACGCCCCCGCCACCGTTTCCACGAACGACCGGACGCCGTCGGACAGGTCGTCCGCGGCCTGGCGGCCGTCGACGCGCGGCAGCGCGCCCAGGAAGTGCAGGCCGTCGCGGGTCAGCCCGCGACCGGGGGAGTTCTGCGGCACGTTGTCGGCGAGCTTGCGGTTGATCTCCGACTCGTACGGGTCACCGAGCCGCAGCTCCACGCGGGTGCCGAACAGGTCCCGGATGTTCATCCGGAACTCCGACCACTTGTTGGTCGAGGCGATGACGTGGATGCCGAAGCCCAGGCCGCGAGCGGCGAGGTCCGTGATGCTGCTCTCGATGCTGTCGAACTCCTGGCGCAGCAACATCCAGTTGTCGACGACCAGGAAGACGTCGCCGAACCCGTCGCCCGGCACCTTGCCCTGGGCGCGCAGCCGGCGGTACGTCGCGATCGAGTCGATGCCCCGCTCGGTGAACTCCCGCTCCCGCTGGGTCAGCAGGGTCTTGATCTCGGCGACCGTACGCCGGACGCGGTCGCCGTCGAGGCGGGACGCGACGCCGCCGACGTGCGGCAGTCCCGAGAGCGACGAGAGCGTGCCGCCACCGAAGTCGAGGCAGTAGAACTGCATCTCCTGCGGCGTGTGCAGGAGGCAGAGCGAGCCGATCAGGCTTCGCAGCATCGTCGACTTGCCGCTCTGCGGGCCGCCGACGACCGCGACGTTTCCGGCGGCGCCGCTCAGGTCCACCCACATCGGATCGCGCCGCTGGTCGAACGGCCGGTCGACGATGCCGACCGGCGCGCAGATCCGGCCCCGGCCCTCCCAGCCGGGTGAGGTGAAGCCGTGCTCCGGCGTGGCCTGGAGCCCGGGGATCAGCTGGTCGAGCGTGGACGGGTCGTCGAGCGGCGGCAGCCAGATCTCGTGCGCGGGCGGCCCCTGCCCGGCGAGCTGCCGGACCACGATGTCGAAGAGGCTGTCCTCGACGCTCGACTCGCTCGCGTCCTGGGTGTGCTCCGGCTCCGGGTCGGCGATCACCTGCGGCGCCAGGTAGTCGGGCACGAAGGGCACGATCTGCGGGACGACGCGCGGACCGCCGTCCTCGTCCACGCCCTCCTCCGGCTTGTACGCGCCGGAGACGTACGCCGCCTTGAACCGCGTCATGCCGGTCGTGTCGAACTTGAGGTAGCCGTTGCCGGGCTGCGACGGCAGCTCGTACGCGTCGGGCACACCGAGGACGACACGGCTTTCCATGGCCGAGAAGGTCCGCAGACCGATGCGGTACGACAGGTGGGTGTCGAGGCCGCGGAGCTTGCCCTCCTCCAGGCGCTGCGACGCGAGCAGCAGGTGCACGCCGAGCGACCGGCCGAGACGCCCGATCATCACGAACAGCTCGGCGAACTCCGGCTTGGCGGACAGGAGCTCGGAGAACTCGTCCAGCACCACGAAGAGCGTCGGCATCGGCGGGATCGGGGCGCCGCGCTCGCGCGCCGCCTCGTAGTCGCGCAGCGAGGCGTAGTTGCCGGCCGACCGCAGGAACTCCTGCCGCCGCACCATCTCGCCGTGCAGCGCGTCGTACATGCGGTCGACCAGCGGCAGCTCGTCCTCCAGGTTGGTGATGACCGCCGCGACGTGCTGGAGGCCGTCGAGGCCGAGGAAGGTCGCACCGCCCTTGAAGTCGACGAGGACGAAGTTGAGCACCTCGGAGGAGTGCGTCACCGCCAGCCCGAGGACCAGGGTGCGCAGCAGCTCGGACTTTCCGGAGCCGGTCGCCCCGATGACCAGGCCGTGCGGGCCCATGCCGCCCTGGGCCGACTCCTTGATGTCCATCTCGACCGGACGGCCGTCGGCGGCGACGCCGATCGGGACCCGGAGGCGGTTGCGCGGCGGCCGCGGGCGCCACACGACGCGGGTGTCGATGCGAGTCGGGTCGTGGAGGCCGAGCAGCGAGGTCAGGGTGCGGTTCGCGTGCAGCGCGCTCTGCTCGGGCTCGCTCGCGCCGCTGGTCCGCAGCGGGCACAGATGCCGCGCGAGCCCGTCCGCGGACATGAAGTCGAGCGCGTCGGGCTTGCCGAGGCGCTGGTGGACGTCCTTGCCGGTCCGGTCCCGCTTCACGATGCTCAGCTGGTCGGGCCGTATATCGAGCCGGAGCATGGTCGCTTCGGGTGTCGGCGTGATCGCGCCGGTGAGGTCGATGACCGTGACGCCGTCGATGCCGTCCGCGCTGATCTGGCTGTCCATGCTGACCGCGCCGCCGTCCATGATGACGATGTGGTACGGCATGTCATCGGCCGACAGGCCGGGCGTGAACCGGGGACGGTCCTTCAGCTCGGCCCCGAGCATCTGTTCCAGCTCGGACATCGACTTGGCCATCAGCCGCACCGGACCCGCGGCGTCGGTGTCCTCCGGATGCATGGTGTGCGGGAGCCACTTCATCCAGTCCCAGTACGGCATCCGCTCGGTCGACGCGCACACCGAGATGCGCAGGTCGTCGGGGGAGTGGAACGCCGCGGCCTGGGCGATCAGTGCGTACATCAGCTCGCGTACGGCGCGCGGCTCGCCCACCGGCAGGATCCGCGCGAACGACGAGAGCGACACCGCGATGGGCAGGTTCGGCACGGTGGAGTGCGCGCGCACGAATCGCCGGAGCGCGCCCGCGGTCATGGGTTCGAGGTCCTCGACCGGCTTGGTCTCCGGCGGGATCAGCTGGATCGCGAGCCGCTGCGGGCCGCTGCCGATGCGGATGTTGCCGAAGTCGGCGTCACTCGCCCGGCGTTCCCAGAGACGGGCGCTCATCACCAGCGACCACAGGGAGGCGGGGTCGGGGCTGTTCCACTCCAGGGCCTCGCGCTGCTGCGTGCTGGCCCGGCGGACCTTCTGGCGGACCTGGGAAAGGTAGCGGAAGTAGTCGCGCCGGGCGCCGTTGAGCCGTTGCTTGCGCTCGCCGGTGCCGCGGGAGATCTGGCCCAGCATCATCCCCATCATCGACAGCGACATCATGCCCGAGGACAGGAACATCGTCGGGTTCGAGCCGGGGGCGACCAGCATGAAGGCCATCGCCCCGCCGCCCGCGAGCATCGGGATGTACGTCAGCATCGCCTGGAAACCCGCCGACTGCGTTTCCGGGATTTCCGGTGGCGACTCGAGAAGGATCTCACCTCGAGGCATCTCCGGCGGAGGCCGGCGTTCCTGTCTGGTGATGATCACCGTGCTCAACGGAGTACCTCCACGGGCCGCTGGCATAAAGCGTGAGTTGACGCCATCCTATAAAGCCGGTTCACCATGTTCCGTACGAATTCGCCGATGGGGGAGACCGTGAGCCCGAAAGCCGGAGCCGACTTGTGCCGGATCACGATCGTGGCACCGGATCGGCGGATCGACCTGTCGCTGCCGGCCGAGGTTCCACTGGTCCAGATGCTGCCGACGCTGTTGCGCGCCGCGGGCCGCGACCTGGCCGACGCGGGCCTCGCGCATTCCGGCTGGGCGCTGCAGCGGCTCGACGGCCCCCCTCTCGAGACCGGGCTCAGCCTCTCCCAGCTCGACATCCGCGACGGCGAGATGCTGTACTTCCGCCCGCGCATGACCCTGATTCCCGAACTCGTCTACGACGACGTCGCGGACGTGGTCGCGACGGGCAAGAAGGACCGCGCCGACCGCTGGCGCCCGGAGACGACACGCCGTTTCGGGCTGTTCGCCGGGGCCGGGGCTCTCGTCCTCGGCGTCATCCCGATCCTCCGGGCGGGGCCGCAGTGGTACGCCGCGGCGATCGCGGCGGCGATCGTCGCGTTCGTGCTGTTGACGATGGGCGTGACGCTGTCACGCGCGGTCGGCGACTCCGTCGGCGGCGCCGCCCTCGGCTGCGCGGCGCTTCCGTACGGGTTCCTGGCCGGCCTGCTCGCGCCCGCGCGGACGCACCTGCCGCTCACGGATCTGGGCGGCCCGCACCTGCTGGCGGCGTTCGCCGCCACCGCCGTGATCGCCGCGCTCGCGGGGTTCGGCGTGGCCGACGGCCTGCCGTGGTTCATCGGCGTCGGATTCGCCGGTCTGATCGGTACGGTCGCCACGGCCGTCACCCTCCTGTTCGGCGGTGTGAAACCGGCGGGCGTGGCCGCGTGCGCGGTCGTGGTCGTGATGGCGCTGAGCGCCCTCATCCCGACCCTGTCGTTCCGCTTCGCGCGCCTGCCGCTGCCGCCGATCCCGACCAGCGCCGAGGACCTGCGCAGCGAGTCGACGGTCGTCGACGGCAAGAAGCTCCTGCGCCGCGCGGGCGTCGCCGACCGGTTCGCCACCGGGCTGGTCGCCGGGGTCGCGCTGGTCGCCGCCGCCTCGCTGGTGTTCCTGGTCATGGCCCCGGGCCGGTTCGGGCCGATCATGGCCGCGGTGCTGTCGTTCTCGCTGCTCCTGCGGGCGCGCATCTTCCGCGGGCGCTCGCAGCGCAGCTGGATGCTCGTCGTGGGCCTCGGCGGCCTGGGGCTGCTCGACGTCGCGCTCTCGCTGCGCGCCACGCCCGTGGAGACCCTCGCGCTGGTGCTGCCGGCGATGCTGGCGGTCGCCGCCATCACCCTGACGATGGCGATGTGGCTGCCCGGTCACCGGCCCAGCCCGTTCTGGGGCCGGGCCGGGGACATCCTCGACATGTTCCTCATCATCGCGCTCGTGCCGCTGGCCCTCGCCGTTCTGAACGTCTACGCCAAGGTGCGCGGTATCGGAGGTTGAGCGGCCGCCGGAAAGCCGTCCTTCCGGTGGTCGGTGGTGTCGGCTACCGCTTTCCTACATAATTCTGAACAAGGGGGTGCAGCATGAGCGAGTTCGGTGACCTGGCCAATATGGACATCGATCGGCTCCTTCGTATCTCGGAGGAGTATTCGGCGAAGGTTCAGGAGATGCAGGAGCGCTCCGCCGACCTGAAAGGGCATGCGGAGAGCAAGGATCGCAGGATCAAGGTGACCTGCACGGTCGACGGCGGGATCACCGACATCGACATCGACCCGCGTGCCATGCGCATGTCGGCGGCGAACTTCGCCGAGACCCTCAAGACACTGATCCACGAGGCCAACGCCGACCTGCAGCGGCAGCTCAGCGAGCTCATGACCGAGACCTACGGCGCGGAGGCGAATCCGCTGTCCTTCAAGGACAACCAGAAGGAGGCCCACGAGAGGGTCGAGGCCGCCGCGGCGATGTTCGACCGGACCTTGGAAGACGCGATGACCGAGCTGTCGCGTATCAGCAAACAGCTCGGCCTGTGATCAGCGTTCGATCGTGTCCCCCGCGCGGCGGCGGAGGGACACGCTAGGCGGGGGCGTTCGTCGGCCAGCTCGGCTTGGTGACCGGCACGATCGAGGACACCGCGTTGCCTATATACGAGTGGCCCATTACCCCGCCGACCGCCAGGCCGCCGAGTAGCAGTTTCCTCTTGAGGGACAGATCTTTGATCCCCTTGAGCATGGTGATGATTTTGGTGATGATCCCCCGGAGGCCCGTGACGATGCCCCTCAGCACGACGTTCATGGCTCCGGCGAAACCGTTGGCCTCCGCGAAAGCCGCGGCGTCCACGCCGGGAATCCAGGAAACGCTGATGACTCCGGCCGCCTGAAGCGCCAGAGCCGTGCCGACGGCGAGTGACGCGGCGCCCAGAGCGATCCACACGTCACCGGCGATCTTCAGCATCGTGTCGAGAGTGCTGTGCTGGTCCGTGGTTTCGCCGAGTGCCTTGGTGTACTGGCCCATGCGGGTGTCGTAGGCCTGCCTCGCCGCAGGAGTGCTGAAGCCGTCGGTGGGTTTGACGATCGCATCGGTATCGTCTTTGGCCTTTCCGGCGGTTTCGGCCACAGTCGCGTGCCTGTCACCCGCGTGCCGTATCTGGCCGGGGTCGGAGATGAGCGTGCCGGCGAGCGCGGCGATGGGAATGGCCGCCGGGATCACCCCTGCCGCGAAGGTCGAGGCGCCGAATCCAAGTATGCTCGGCGTCGCCAGTGCATCTCGTGCACTAATTCCCATCGGTCTGGCTCCCTGTTCCAGGCGTGTTCTGAACTGTGGCCTTGTTCGTCTGCTCGGCGTTCCCGTAGATCTGGCCGGTTGCCACCATGCCCTGAGAGTTGGCGCTGAGCGTGGCGCTTCCCTGTTGTAGTTCCGTCGCGGCCGTCTCCGCCAGCGACGAATGAATCATCTGCAGCGGGCTGCCCAGCAGGCCGAAGCCGGGAAAACCGACACCGATGTCACGGGCCTGCGAGACCGCGGTGTCCAGAGTCTTCACCGGACCATTCACGAGTTTCGAGCCACGATCTTTGATCGTCTTCCCGTCGACATCCAGCGTGCCGTCTGGCTGTTGTTGTTGTTGTTGCTGTTGCTGTTGCTGTTGTTGCTGCTGCTGCTGTTGTTGTTTTCCGTCGTCACCGCCGGTCCCGCCGCCCGGTACCTCACCGCCGCCGCCGGTCCCGCCGCCCGGTACGTCGCCGCCGCCGCCACCGGTCCCGGCACCCGGTGTGTCGGCTTTGGGCGTCGGGATGTCGGGTATCTGCGGCTGACCATCGGCGCCGGGCTTCTGTCCGGACTCGCCGGGCTGGTCCGTCTGCCCCGGTACGGGGGTGCCGTTGCCGTAGCCGGGGTTCTGGCCCGCCGGCCCCTGGAGGCCGGACCAGTCGTCCTTCTGGTCGGCCGGGTGGTCGTGGGCATCGATCTTGATATGCCCGTCTTTGTCCTGCGTGACGTTCAGATCGACGTGCTTGTCCGGCTGCACGTGGATCTTGACCTCATGCGGGTTGGTGTCGCTCTTGGGGACGGTGAGGTCGTAACTGCCGTCCTTGTTCGGGTGGACGTGCAGGGTGATGGCGTGCGGGTTGTCCGGGCCCTTCGGGATCACGATGTCCTGGCTGCCGTCGGCCTTCGTGTGAATGACCGGCGCCGGCAGGCTGGAGTTCGGCCCGTGCAGGGCGAGGTCGATCTTGGCGGCGTGGTCGCCGATGCCCTGGAGGTGTTCGACCGGTGTGGTGTCCTGCGACGGATTCTGAGTCGTCCCGGTCTGGCCGTACTGCCCGCTCGCGGTGGTGCCGTCGCCGCCGGTGTAGCCCGCGGGCTGGGTGCCGTTCTGGGTCATCCCCGTATGGCTCAGCTGCCCGGTCAGCGGCGTGCCGTCGCCGGTCGACTGCGTGCCGGTCGACTGGGTGCCGTTCGGCTGCGTGCCCGTCGGCTGCGTGCCGTTCGCCTGGGTCCCGTCGGCGTGCTGTGTGCCGTTCTGCGTGCCGTTCTGGCCCTGTCCCGTCGGGTCGTACCCCGCCTGGCTGTATTGCGTGGGTACCTGAGTGGACTGGCCATTGGCCGACTGCGTGGCGGTCTGCGACGGATCCTGCGGGCCGTGGACGACGTGGGCGGAGCCGTCCGGTGCGATGTCGATGCTGAGGCCGTTGTCGCCGGACGCGACCTTGTGCCCGTCGACGGTGATGAGCGCGTTCGGGCTCGAGTCGATGCCGAGCTGCGACTGAGTCGCGTGCTTTCCGGCCGCGACGTCGTAGCTGACCGTCTCCGCCTTCCCGGTGTCCGTGGTGGCCGCGGCGCTGGTCGCGCTGGTCTGGGTGTTCGTACTCGGATTGAGCAAAGCGGCGATGGTGTTCTGCTGCGTGCTCATCCGTCCTCCACCGAGCTGGACCGACACGTTCCATTACTTACCGGGCGCCTATTAGATTACGGTGCTGGACCGGGGGTTCCGCAATGTTTGAAATATCGGGAGGTGCCGGTGCAGACCCGTCGTGACCTGTATCAGGCGCATCGTTTGATGATGCAACGCGTCGGCATGGCACTTCTCGCCGGTGAGCCCGACCTTCCCGAGCCGCCCACTCGCCGGATGACCGTCTCGGCGTTCGCCGGGCTGATGATCGGCGTGCTCATCGTCGCCGGGTTCGGGGTCTGGGGTCTGCTGTCGCCCGGCGGCGCCACCGGCCTGGAGGATCCGGGCACGCTCATCATCGAGAAGGAGACCGGCACCAAGTACGTCTACAGCCAGCAGGCCAAGAAGATGTACCCGGTCGCCAACTACGCGTCCGCCCGGCTGATCCTCAACACCAATGACGTGAAGCGCAAGCTGGTCTCGCAGTCGTCGCTCGGCAAGTACGACCGCGCGCAACCGGTCGGCATCCTCGGCGCGCCCGACTCCCTTCCCACCGCCGACCACCAGGTGACCGGTCCGTGGTCGGTGTGCGGGCACAGCGCGGAGAACTCCACGGGCGGCACCGTCTCGTACGCCTCTCTCGTGGTCGGCAGCGGCGTCGGCGGGCAGTCGCTCAGCGACCGGCAGGCCGTGATCGTGCACGGCGCGGGCGCGTCGTGGGTGGTGTGGCGCAACCAGCGGATGAAGCTGCCCGCCGAGGAGGTGCGTCCGCTCAGCGGCACCGACCATCCTCCGGAGGTGTCGGCGACCTGGCTGAACGCCGTCCCGGCGGGCCCCGACTTCGCGCCGCCGCCGATCCCGAGCCGCGGCACGGAGGTCACCGGGCCCGATGGCGGGAAGGCGGCGGTCGGGACGATCTACGTCGCGCGGGCGGTCGGCGGCCAGGACCGCTGGTACGTCCTGATGAGCGACGGACTGGCTCCCATCAAGCAGACCGAGGGCGTGCTCCTGCAGAACGACCCGGCGAGCAGGAGCGCCTACAAGGGACGTCCGGTCCAGCCCGTACCGATCCCGCCGGCGTCAGCGAACGCCATGCAGCGCTCGACCGACAAGGTGTCCGCGGACGGGCTGCCCGACGTGATGCCCAGCATGATCTCCTACGACGCGACGACGCCGCTGTGCGTGGTCTACTCCGACACCGCGTCCGGCAGCCAGGACGCGCGCGTGGCGGTCGGCGGCACCGTCCCGACGCCGTCCGGGCCCTCCTCGACGACGCCGGGCACCGGCGCCGCCAAGGGCGTGGTGGACCAGGTCGTGCTGCCGCCGGGAGACGGCGCGCTCCTCGGGCTGCTGCCCGCGCCCGGTCAGGTCAAGTCCATCAGCTCGTACTCGGTACTAACGGATCAGGGGCTCCGGTTCGCCGTTCCGTCGGCCGATATCGCGGCCAAACTCGGCTTGGACGGTAAGAAGGTCGCGCCGGTTCCAGGAAACCTGCTCCACTTGATCCCGGAAGGGCCGACGCTGGATCCCAAGCAGGCCATGGAACCTTTGTCTTATCCCAGGTCAGGTGGGTGATTGGCGACCGCTGCGGTGCCTCTTTCCGGAGGTCGCTTCCTGATAACAATTCGGTTGCGTTGGCCATGTCCCTTGACTTCTTCCTATCTACTGGACAAGGGCGTCTAAAGCCTCGTATTGTTGCAACCGATTTGGCGGTCCCCGAGGGACCTAAGGTTGCCCACCGCGCGCCATGGTGAGCGGGGGTGGCCGCGGGGGTGTCGGGCCGCGTGTCAACCATCTCACCGGAGGTGAGCAGTGTCCGAGTCCGGCATCAGCATTGCCAATGCGAAGATCGCAGCCCAGAAGATCGACCATGCGGCGAGCACCATCAAGGGGCTCCAGATGCACACCCAGACCATCCACACTGATCTGCGCTCGGGCTGGGACAGCACCGCCGCGGATGCGTTCACGACGATGTTCACCAAGTACGACGAGGACTTCACCGCGGTCCTGAACGCGCTCCAGGACATGCATCAGAAGCTGGGTCAGGGCACGATCAAGTACGAAAGCATGATCCAGGAGCAGCACGACGCTGTTAACGCGGTGGCTGCGCTGATCAATCGCTAATCGTAGAAGGCTCGATTCACGAGTCGATACGTAAAGTCGGCGATAATTAAAACGGAGGGCCGGGATGGCGGACAAAGACTACACCAGGGCTAGTTTCACGACCCTGCAGCAGGTCGAGGAAGACTTCAGGACGACTCAGAAGGCGTTGCAGGAGGTGCTGGACAACCTCCAGACCGAGATCGAGAAGCTGCTGGACCCCGCGGATCCGGTGAACGGCTTCAGCGGCGCTGCGGGTGAGGCGTACAAGACCAACCGGACGAAGTGGCAGAGCGCGGCGAACGACATGTCGACCACGCTGAACGGGATCACCAACACCGTCCGCGACGTGCACACGAACTACTCGCACGCGGAGAAGGCCAGCTACGACCTGTGGGCTCACTGAGCCTGTCCTGGTCCGGCCTCGGCTGTCGACCAGCCGAGGCCGACCTCCCCGACCCCAGCCGCGGCCGTGCGCCGGTCGCGGCAGGGGTCATCGCCCGTTACGGGGACAATGGCCGGTGGGCGACAAGTTATCCGGGTCCGGGGTGGAACGCCCGGCGCCTGGTTGTAAAGATGGATTCTGGTTGCGGCGGCGGAACCGGGCGGACCCGGTCGCCGTCGTACCCTTGAGACCTGGAGGCCGTCTCTCGGCCGGATTGCAGTGAGGGGAAAGAGTCATGGCGCCAGATCCGAAGACCCCGCAGACTCCGCCTGCCCCCGATCTGTCGCCACAGAAGCCCGACGAGAGCTGGTCGGACTACTGGGCCAGATCGCATCGCAATGCCAACGTCGGCAAGACCAGCTATCCCTGGGGGAACAGCGAGTGGCCCGGCACCGACAAGAGCGACAATAAATACATCTACCGGCCGGAGCTGGTGAACATCGCCAAGGCTCTCCGGCAGGATCTCGCGAATTACACCGGTGAAGGTCTGCCGGCGAGCGGCTCGGGAAACAAGACCAAGAGCGTTCAGCAGCAGCTGTCCGACACGTTCGGTGTCACGGAGCAGCAGATCGGCGCCTGGGACGTCCCGAGCACCTTCCACGGGAGTACTCTCACCAAGACCCAGCGAGCCGTGATCGACGCGAATAATGCGTTCGTCTCCGCGTACCAGGCCGTGATCCGGCGGATCGAGATAGCCGCCGGAATCTCCCAGGACGCCGAGGACCAGAGCCAGGCGGCCGTGAACAACCCCAACAACCTTCCGAACCAGACTTACTGAGGTCGTGGCGATGGGTGACACCAAGAAGACGGTTGACTTCCAGGGCGAACAGCCCACGGGCAATGCGTCGAAGTACCATCCGAACGACATTGTCGGCTTCGCGAACACCATCGACCCGGCGAAGATCCAGGGAGTCGGCGCGGCCTACGAAGGCATCGGGGGTGTCTTCGGTGGCTCGCTGCAGGTGTTCAAGGACATGGCTCAGCGGTTGAGTGAGGCGTGGACCGGTGAGGACGGCTCGGTGGAGGCGTCGCGTCAGCTCGCTCTGTTGTTCATCGCGGCGTCGAACATGCAGACCATCACCAAGCAAATCGGTGGTGTCCTCAAGAACCTCGGCTCCGATCAGCCGGACTTCTCCAAGCAGGCCTCCATTGAAAGCGGGCCTTTCGGCATGGTCACCGCTGCCGACCCGCCCCCTACACCGCTCGGGAATGTCACCCCTACCGATTACGGTGAGAACGGGCACAGCTCGCTTGCGCAGTTCAAGAGCATGGTGACGTCGAACGCCGACTACTTCGCCGGAAAGGACGTCGCCCCGATCATTCCGAACATCACGCCGGGGTTCGTCTATCTCTCCGTTCCGACGTCGGACGGCAAATCCATTTCCATCGACCGGGACACCCCGGCCGAACAACGTGGGCTGTATGCGCAGTATCTGCTGAAGCAGGGCAACAACGGCATCATCCGCACGTGGGAGGGCTTCCCGCAGTCGGTGACCCTGGATCTGCCGCCGGGGTTGCCGGACACGGGCTCGCCCAACAAAGACCCGAAAAAGAGATACAACGGACCGGGCACCACGACGTCCCCGACGCCGAAACTGGCGAGTCCCGGCACGCCGAAGATACCGGGCAACTCTGCCATCCCGGCCGGGCTCAACAACCCGACCGGGCTCAACAACCCGACCGGCCTAAACAACCCGACCGGCCTGAACAACCACGGCGGCACGGATCTGTCCGGGACCCACAGCCCGACCGGCACCGATCTGTCCGGGATCCAGAATCCGACTCTGCCCGACACCGGCAGCACGAATCTGACCAACCCGCCGAAACTCGGTGACAGCGGGACCAACCTCGACCCGAATACGGGATCCGGGCCGAAGCTGGGTAACTCGTACACGCCGTACACGCCGAGTTCGTTCAAGACTCCGGGCCTCGGGAACGGCGGCCTGGGCAAGACCGGGCCGGGTGTCACGACACCGGGCAACACCATCGGCGCCCGCGGCGCGGTGAACACCGCCGCGACGGCGGCCGAGGAGGCGGCGGCCGGCACCGCGGCGGCGAACGCCGCCAAGGGCGGCAACGGTTACATGCCGATGATGCCGCCGATGATGGGCGGGCAGCAGGGGCAGAACGGGGACCGCGAGCGCAGCGCCTGGCTGACGGAGGACGAGGACATCTGGGGAGCGGACGACGACGTGGCTCCGCCGCTCATCGGCTGACCGATACCGCGACGTCGGGCAGGGCGAGTACGCTCGCCCTGCCCTTTCGCTTCTCGGTAGGAAAGAGGACCGCGTGCGTTCGCTGAGGCTCATTGTTCCGGCGGTGTTCATGTCCGCCGCCGTCATCGCAGCCGGGGCGCCCGCCGGAGCGGCGAACACGCCGACACCACACTCCGAGTGGTGGCTTTCGTCCTGGGGCATCGACAAGATCTGGCCGATCACTCAGGGGAACGGCGTCACGGTCGCCGTTCTCGACACCGGCGTGAACGCCCGGCTTCCCGACCTCGCCGGGTCGGTACTGCCCGGCGGTGACATGACCGGGGCGGGGACCGACGGCCGTACCGACACCGACACCCAGAAGGGCGGCCACGGCACCGCGATGGCGGCCCTCATCGTCAGCAAGGGCCGGAGCACGGGAGTGCTCGGCGTGGCACCTCAGGCGCGCGTGCTGCCGGTGACCGTCGGCAACGGGACGGCGACCGCCGAGGATTTCCACGTCCGCATCGCGAAGGGAATCCGCTACGCGGTCGACCACGGGGCGAAGGTCATCAGCATCTCCCAGGCCTTTCCGGCGAGCGGCTATCCGGAGTCCTGCCCGACGGACATTCTCGACTCGGTGGAGTACGCCGCGCGGCACGACGTGGTGATCGCGGCGGCCACCGGTGACGACGGAGGCGCCGGGAACCCGGCGCAGGCACCGGCCTCCTGCCCCGGCGTGCTCGCCGTCGGGGCGGTCAACGCCGACACGCGGCCGTGGCAGCTCACCCAGCAGGTGCCCTTCACGGCGGTCGCAGGACCGGGTGGCACCGTCGGCTGGGTGGGCAAAGACGGAAAGCCGGGACGCACGGGTTCCGGAACGAGCCAGGCCACCGCGCTGACGGCGGGCGGGCTGGCCCTCGTACGCGCCGCCAACCCGAGCATGACCGCCCGCGAGGTCGTTCAGCGAGCCATGGCCACCGCGCTGGACTCCGGCACTCCCGGCCGCGACGACCAGACAGGGTACGGCGCGTTCCGGATCCACCGGGCCATGGACCTGAGCTTCGCGGTGCCGCGAACCGCGCCGAACCCTCCGTACGAGCGGCTCGACCGGGTCATGGGGCAGCAGGCGCCGTCGTCCACGCCGGCCACGTCCGGGCAGGCGGAGAAGAAGAAGTCCGGCGGCGGCGTGCCGGTCGGGCCGATCGTCGCCGTCGTGGTGTTCGTCCTGGTGATCGGCCTGGCGGTCGCGGTGGGCGTCGCGCGGAGACAGCGGGCGGACGGCGGTTCGCCGGGCGACCGTACGCCCGACGCGGAACAGGACGCCGCGCCCCAGTCCTTCGGCCGGCCGGATCGACGGGATCCGGGTGGCCACTGACGGCCAGCGGGAGAGCCGTCGGCCGTTCGCGCTCCTTCGTCCGGCGATTATCGGGGAGAATGGCGCGGCATGTACCGCGTGACCGCGTCGGCGTAGGGTGCGCGGTGATGTGGCTTATCAGGGGAACCGGTCGCCGTGGTCGACGGTCTGATCAACACGATTGGTGAGCCTCCAGGCTGGACGCTCCCGTTCTCAGGAGATTGGTGAGGCAGATGCCGCTCGCGTACGTACACGGCGTTTACTACGCGCCGATCAGGCTGATCATCTACCTGGTCATCTTCGGCATCGTCGCCACCATCGGGGCGATCGCGCGCCGGTCCAGACGGAAGAACATGAACCAGTATGGCCAGGTGCCGGGCCAGTGGCAGCAGCAGACCCCGCCGCCGGGTTCGCCGTACGGCGCCTGGACCAACCAGCAGCAGGGCTATCCCCAGCAGGGATACCCTCAACAGCAGGGCTACCCGCAGCAGGGGTATCCCCAGCAGGGATACCCCCAGCAGCAGGGCTACCCGCAGGGATACCCGCCTCAGGGACAGGTGCCCCAGAACTACGACCAGCCTCCTCAGCAACAGGGATACCAGCAGCCGCCGTGGTAAGAATCGGGATGATTGTTGCCATCTGTCGCCCTATGTCCGGTAATGCCACTCCTGGTCACTCGACACCCCCTCTAGTCGGTTGAAACCGCACCCCACTTCACGCGAAGCTTTCTACGCTGTGCCCCTAGTGAAGCCGACGAAGTACGGGACGTGGTGGATGTGACAGCCCGCGAAGCCCGGTTACTGCAACCGGGCCGCGTCTACGTCGGCTGGCGCTATGCCCAGGTCCACGACGACCCGGGGCCTCCACCGAAGCGCCCGACGCCTCCCGAGTCGGAGAAGGTCGACCACGAGTGGCTGGCCTCGCAACGGCAGAAGGAGAACCTTTTCAACCGGCCGCTGCGGATGGTCGGTGTCGCCACGGCGGTGGGAGCGCTTCTCTTCATCGTGTTCGGGGTCACCGGCACGCTCCCGTGGGCGTTCTCCATCGCGGGCCTCGCGGCGTGCGCCGCCATCGCGGGGATCACCGGCTACTCCATGTGGCAGAGCGAGAAGGCGTTGCGCGCGCGGCTGGCCGAGGAGCACGAGCGGTACCAGCGCCGGGAGGAGGAGCGGCGCCGCCGCCTGGAGGCGGCACACGCCGCGCACGCCCGCGCGTACCAGGAATGGCAGCACCGGCGTGAGGCCTTCGAGTCGCAGCACGAGTGGTACGCCGTCACCGTGCCGCAGGGCGTGGGCCGGGTCGACGTGGCCGGCGGCACGCTCTCCGGGTGGTCGGCGATGGTCACCATGATGGGCGCGGCGCGGCTCGCCAGCGGCTCGCAGGTGACCGTCCTGGACCTGTCGGAGGGCGCGGTCGCCAAGGAACTGATCGAGCTCGGTCACGACCAGGCCGAGCGGCCGCTCGTCTGGGTGCTGCCGGGCGACCTGCCACAGCTCGACCTGACGCACGGGCTCGGTCCGGAGGAGCTCGCCGACGTGCTCTCCCTCGTGGTGAGCGTGAGCGAAGAACAGTCGAGCACCCGCGATCTGTCCTTCGACAACGCGATCCTCGAGCGGGTCCTGGGCGTGTTCGGCGGCCGGGCCCCGATCCCGCGCATCACTGCGGCCCTGCGGGCCCTGGCCCAGGTGGGCGACCCGCGCGACGACCTGCGGAGCGGGCTCATCACCGATGAGGAGCTCGCGAAGATCACCACGATGTTCGGCCGCGGCGCCGCCGACCGCGTCGTCATCGAACGCGCCTGGGCCCTGGAGTCGCAGCTGCGCAAGCTGGAGAAGCTCGGGTCCAATCCGACGCTGCTCCCGCCGAGCCGGCTGCGCGTCATCACCACCGATCGTCGCGCCGGCGTGCTCACCAACCGGGTGCTCGGCACGTACGTCGCCGCCGCGCTCACCCATGTGCTCCGTGCCTCCAAGGAGGGCGAGCCGTGGGCCCAGACGCTGATCCTGTGCGGCGCGGAGAAGCTGCGCGGCGACGTGCTGGACCGCCTCATCGACTCGTGTGAGGCGACCTCGACCGGTCTGGTGCTGATGTACCGGTCCATCCCGCCGCACGTGAAGGAGCGGCTCGGCCGCGGCGACGCCGCCGTCGGGTTCATGCGGCTCGGCAACGCCGAGGACGCCCGTGTCGCCGCCGAGCAGATCGGCGCCGAGAAGCTCCTGGAGATCGCCGAGCTCACCGACAAGATGAGCGAGGCGGTGGCGGCCGACGCGGAGAACGGCGCGTACGTGAGCACGGTCGGGCGCTCCGTGCCGACGGTGTTCGAGGGCACCGGCACCTCGGAGGACGAGCTGCCGGAGGGCATCGGCCGCGCGACCGCGTGGGGCCAGAGCACCTCGCGGGCGGCCGACGCGGGCAAGGGCTCGCGCGAACTGGCGGTGGAGCCCCACGAGCTCCAGCAACTGCCGCCGACCGCCATGATCTTCACGCATCCGGAGCCGTCGGGCCGCCGCATCATCCTCGTGGACGCGAACCCGGGCATCATGACGCTGCCCACCGCCAACATCCAGGAGTACGAAGAGGCCACCGGCCCGACCCGCGCCCGCCACGCGAAACCGGACATCACCCCGCCGGACGGCTCGCCGCGCACCGCCCCGAACCTCGGCCCGCCACCGGAGCGTCTCGACTTCCGCAAGAAGAAGCGCTGACCCGCCGGATCGGGTGCCCGCTCAAGCGGACACCCGATTCAGCGGTCGGGCTATGCGGGCAGCCGGTCGAGCACCTCACGCAGCATCCGGCCCTGCTCCTTGAGCATCTGCCCATGCTCGGTGAGCATCTGTCCGTGCTCGTTCAGCACGATGCCGTGGTCGACCTGCGTGCTGCGGACTGCGGCCATCTCGAGTACCAGGCCAGAGAGGATGGTGGACTGCCGCTGAAGGTGGGCGGCGTGCTCCGATTGCGTCATGCCGATCGCGTTGAGCACCTGCCGCTGCTTGCTGAAGCCGACGCGGGTGTCCGCCACGTCCTTGTCGAGCGCGCCGAACAAGTCGGTCACCTGCTCGGCCCGCTCGGTCCGCTCGCGCAGCCTTGCCTGTTCTTCCTCCACGGCGGCCACCCGCAGGCAGAGGTCTTCGATATCGCTTCGCAACGAGAATCCTTTCGGTCGGGGTCGAGACAGCAGGAACGCTAGCCCCCGTAAATGCGGAGTGCAATCGATTCGCTACAGAAAGTTAAGTGGGGGTATCGCGAGTCGTGCGGGACGGTGACCTGCCGGGTTTCGTACTGGTGGGTCCGGGTTCGGGCTTCCTCTGGCACGAACGGGCGCAGGGCGGTAAACCTTCATGCGTGGCAGGGGTTGCTGGGGGACTTCAGGGGCCGTGGTACCGGGTTCAGGCGATTCTGTCGCCGGCGCGTGGTGCGTCCGCCGAATGGGACTTCGTCACGGTGCTGCCCGCGGTGCTGTCGGCGGCGCAGAACGGCCGGCCGTTCGTCGTCGGATGGATGTCCCGCGGAGGCGGTGCGCCGCTCGAGCTGATCACCAACGCCGGGCCGCTCACTCCTTCCGCCGAGCCGCAGCAGGGCCTGCTCTTCCCCAACGGCGCGCGCGGGGTGGAGATCGGTGACGACTGGCTCGAAGACGCCGCCGCGATGACCTGGAGCCGTTGTCCGGCCCGGCTGGCGCCGCCGCTCATGTCGACGCGGGCGGACGGCGGGCCCGGTCTCTTCGAGTCCACGCTGGTGACTCTCATGGGCCGGCCGTTCGGCTGGCTGGTCATCGCCGAACAGTGCGGCGAGCAGGTGCTCAAGGATGAGGTCACGGACCTGCAGTACGAACTGCAGGTGCAGCGCCGCGGCGACGACGAGCTCGCGGTCGCGCGCCTCGAACGCCGGATGGCCGAGCTCGAGGCATTCCAGGAGGCCGGCCTGTGGCGGGTGCGCGTGCTGGCCGGCGCCGCGTCAGCGCGTGAGCTGGACCAGATCGCGCCCGTCCTCGTGGGCTCGGTCGAGATGAGCCACCACCCGTACCGCCTGCGGTCGGGGGAGCGCGCCGTGCGCTTCCACGAGGCCGTGCACGTCGACACGCAGGACCAGGACCTGCGCTCGCCGTTCGTCGCGACCGCCGGTGCGCTGGCCGCCCTCGCCGGGCTGCCGCGCCGTGAGGTGCCCGGACTGCGGGTGCTCGACGCCGGCTACTTCGACGTGACCTCCGAGGTGGGCGGGGCCGCGGACGAAAGCCTCGCCCTCGGCGCGGTCCTCGACGGGCAGGACCGCCAGGTCGGTACGTTCACGGCGCCGCTGCAGACCCTGAACCGGCACGTCTTCGTCACCGGCTCGACCGGCGCGGGCAAGTCCCAGACCGTACGCCACCTGCTCGAACAGCTCACCGAGGCGGGCATCCCGTGGCTCGCCATCGAGCCGGCCAAGTCGGAGTACGCCACGATGGCGGGCCGGATCGACGCGCCCGTCACCGTGGTGAACCCCTCCGACCCCGGCGCCGTGCCGCTGTCGGTGAACCCGCTCGCGCCCGCGCCGGGCTATCCCGTGCAGGCGCACATCGACATGGTCCGCGCGCTGTTCCAGGCGGCCTTCGACGCCGAGGAGCCCTTTCCCCAGATCATGTCGCAGGCCCTGCAGCGGGTGTACGAGGCGAACGGCTGGGACGTCGTCACCGGGCGCGGCCGCCCCGGCTCGGCGATCGAGCCCGCGGTGCCGACCCTCGAACAGCTGCAGAAGGCCGCCCTCCAGGTGATCAGCGACGTCGGCTACGGCAACGAGCTGATGGCCGACGTCAAGGGGTTCGTCGACGTACGGCTGCGGTCGCTGCGCATCGGCTCGGCCGGCCGGTTCTTCGAAGGCGGGCACCCGGCCGACATCGAGGGACTGCTCGGCAAGAACGTCGTGCTCGCCATCGAGGACGTCGCCAACGACGAGGACAAGGCGTTCCTCATGGGCACGCTGATCATCCGGATCGTCGAGCACCTGCGGCTGCGCGCCCGCCGCGAGACCGGCACGCGCGACCTGGAGCACGTCATCGTCATCGAGGAGGCGCACCGGCTGCTGCGCAACCGCGGCGAGGGCAGCGCCGGCGCGCACGCGGTCGAGCTGTTCGCGGGCATGCTCGCCGAGATCCGCGCGTACGGCGAGGGCATCGTCGTCGCCGAGCAGATCCCCACCAAGCTCGTCCCCGACGTCATCAAGAACACCGCGCTGAAGGTGGTGCACCGGCTGCCCGCCCACGACGACCGCCGGCTCGTGGGCGCCGCGATGAACCTCGACGAGGACCAGTCGCGCGAGGTCGTGTCCCTGCCGCCGGGCGTGGCGGCGGTCTTCGCGGACGGCATGGACCGCCCGCTGCGGATCCGGGTACCGCTCGGGCGCGACCGCGAGCGCGTCCTGCCCGGGCCGGTGCCGCCGCTCGACGGACGGCGGTCCGCCGCCTGCGGGGGCGAGTGCCGCCACGGCCGTGCCTGCACGCTGTACGAGCTGCGGGAGGCCGACCTGCTCGCCTCCGCGGCCGAGTGGGCGTGGCTGCGGGTGTGGGCGGACACCCTCGTGCTGTCCCATCTCGTCGACCGCCCGATGCCGCGGGTGCCGGACGAGCTCGCCCGTTCCTGGGCGGACCGGCCCGTACGGCTCCGGGAGTGCCTGCTCGCCACCGTCCTCGACCGCGCCGTCGGGCGGCGGTCCGGCGCCCTGCGCGTGGCGTACGCGCCCGAGGAGCTCACCGAACGCGTGGCGAGCGTCGCCGAGCGGCTCCTGGACGGCGCGCGGCCGGACTCATCGCCCGGGCCCGACTGGGTGATCCCGCAGCTGCGGTGGCTGCACGAGATGAGCCGGCTGTTCCCGCCCGGTCCCGGCGTACCGGACAAGCGCGATCCGGTCCCACCGATGGACTACGAACTGCCCGGCCTGAAGGAGCCGCCGGAGCCGCTGTTCGGCCATCGGGTGCGCGCGCTGCGCCGCCACCCGCTGTCGATGGCCCTGGCGTCGAACCGGCCGATCGTGCGCACGGCCGTCCTCGGCGACGACGACCACGCGAGCGTCATGGCCGACCTCGCCGTGGCGGGCCTCGGCGTCGAGCCGCCCGACCGGATCGCGTACGCCGCCGAGCGGATGCGGGCGGGCTGGCTTGAGGACGTGCTCGACTGGCCCGACCGCTTCACCGCCGCGTTCGAGGACCCGGCACTGCCGTTCTTCGATGCCTGAGAGGGGATCTCTCGGCCCGGCCGTTCAGCGAGCCGGAGCCGGCGGCAGGATGGTGCCGGTCCGCTTGAGGGTGCGCATCACCGGGCCCGTCTCCAGCGTCTGGACGGCGTCCAGAGTGCTCACCCGTTCGGTCAGGTAACGGTAGAGGTGGGCGTTGTCCCGGCAGATCACCTCGGCCATGAGGTTGGTCGTGCCGGTGGTGACGCCGATGAAGGAGACCTCGGGGTGAGTGGCCAGCGTTTCGGCGACCGGTACCAGCCCCGAGGGCCGGACCGACATCCAGAGCCTGACCTGCGCCCGGTACCCCAGGGCGCGGGGGTCGAACTCGAACTGGATCAGCAGCGCGCCCGACCGGCGCAGGTGGTCCAGCCGTCGCCGGACCGTCGACTCCGACCAGCCGGTCGCGGTGGCCAGGTCGGCATGGCTGGTGCGACCGTCGGCCGCCAGTGCCGCCAGCAACGCGTGATCGGTGGCGTCGACGGCGACCTGGTTCTCAGGGTCGGCGGTGTACCGGAGTCGCGCGGCGCGTTCTTCCTCCAGAGCGGCCAGCCCCGCCCAGCCGCTGGGGATGGCGAAGCCCCGTAGGAGCGAGTGCGCGCTCATCGCCAGCACCTTGCCGGTCCGCGGCAGCTTGTCGAGGAGCGACGCCTCGCCATCTTCCAGGCGGGCCTGGGTGAAACAGGAGATCTCGGTGCCTCCGGAGAGCAGGTGGACGTAGAAGGTGTCGGGTCGGCGGGCCAACGCGGCGCCCAGTGCACCCGACGCGTCCGGGGTCGTCCGCAGCCGGATGGTCCACGAGGTGTAGCCGAGCCGCGTACCGTCGACGCCGCCGACCACACGGATCGCCCCGGTCGACCGCAGTTTCCGGTAGCGCCGGGCGACCGTTTGCTCGGACACCCCCAGCACCTCGGCGATCCGGCGGAACGGCGCCCTGCCATCCAGCTGAAGGGCGTGCACCAATCCTCGATCAACCGAATCCACCGGCAAAGGCTACCGAGATGGAGGAGTCCGCCAGATCTCGGCCGGTGGCTGGCACGGCGACACCCACGGAAGCGAGCCTTGGTCCGCTACGACAACGACTGAAAGGGCCAGGAACGATGATCCTTGTTACCGGGGCCAGCGGAAACGTCGGAGGCCAGGTTCTGGCCCCGCTTCTGGAACGCGGGATCCGCGTGCGGGCGATGACGCGCACCCCCGAACTCGTCCGGCTGCCCGAGGGCGCCGAGGTGGTGCGTGGCGACCTCGCCGATCCGGAGGGCCTGGAGAAGTGCCTGGACGGTGTGGACGCGGTCTTCCTCATGTGGCCTTTCCACGACGCCCGGCCCATGACGGCGGTCCTGGAGGCGATCAACCGGCATGCCCGTCGCGTGGTTCTGCTGTCATCGGGCGCCGTGCAGGACGGGCTCGCCCCTGACCGGCACACCGACCCCGTGGGCCGGTCGCACGCCGAGGTCGAGCGCCTCCTCCGGCAGTCAGGCCTGGCATGGACCGTCCTGCGGCCGAGCACGTTCGCCGCCAACGCGCTGTGGTGGGCCGACCAGATCCGCGCCGGTGACACGGTCGCCGGGCCGTACGGTGCGGTACCGATGGCGATGCTGCACGAGGCCGACATCGCCGCCGTCGCGGTGGCCGCGCTGACCGAGGACGGGCACGACCGGGCGTGCTACCAGCTGACCGGGCCCGAGCTGCTGACCCAGACCGAGCAGGTCCACATCATCGGCCAGGCCCTCGGCCGGCCGCTGCGGTGGCAGGAGCTGTCCCGTGAACAGGCCAGGCGGCGACTGCTGGACGACGAGTCCTTCCCCGACTCCTTCGTGGACGTCCTCCTCGACGGTTACGCCAAGATGCTCGACGCCCCGGCACCGACCCTCACCCGGACCGTGGAGACGGTGACGGGAACCCCGGCGCGCACTTTTCACCAGTGGGCGCTCGACCACGCTGAACAGTTCTCCCGGCAGTAGACCCCGGCCTCCGGGCTGTCGGTGGCACCGGGGAGGATGCGGCCGTGACTCTGGGGAGGTGGCTCGCCGCCGGATGCCTGCTGGCCGCGGGCTGTGTTCCGGCGCAGCCCGTACGGTTCCGGCAGCGCACCGCGACGACGACGGCGGTGGTGACCCGTGTGGTCGACGGAGACACGCTCATCGTGCGCGGGCGGGGCCGGGTGCGGCTCATCGGCGTCGACGCGCCCGAGACCTGGCGGCGGCACGACTGCTTCGGGGCGGAGGCCACGCGGGCGCTGCGCCGCCTGACGCCGCCCGGCCGGGCCGTACGCGTCGCCGGCGATGTCCGGCCGCGGGACCGGTACGGGCGGCGGCTCTTCTACGTGTGGACGAGCCGGGGCGTCTTCGTCAACGCCGCGCTCGTACGGGCCGGGTTCGCGCGGGCCTTACCCGTACCGCCGGACACCGCACGTGCGGGCGTCCTGCGTGACGCCGAAGAGACGGCCCGGCGCGGGCATGCCGGCATGTGGCGTCCGGCTCCGGCCGGGTGCGCTCCGCGTCAGTAGACGAGCGCCTGCACACCCTCGGTGGTGATCTCCTCGACGAACGTCGGGGCCCCGGCGATGCGGATTCCCGGCAGCACCTCGTCGTCGGTGATGTCGCGCCGTGCGGCGCACTGGGTGCAGACCGTGACCTGGGCGGCGGACAGCAGGATGCCGAGCAGATCCTCCAGCGGGGTCGCGTGCGGGAGCTCGAACTCCTTGGCCCGGTCGGGCAGGGCGAACCACGACGACTCCCCGGTCAGCCAGAGAGACACGTGCACCCCGCTCGCCACGGCGGCCGCCGCGACCGTAAAGGCCTGGTTGCATCGTTCGGGCGCTTCCGCGCCCGCCGTCACCTTGATCACGAGTGATCGTGCCATATCCGGCAGACTAGTCCTGTCCGGTGGGGACCCGCATGGCCGAGGTTCGCGTGATGATGAACGGCTGCATCGCGGGCTTGCCGATCACCAGGTCACCGAGCTCCGTACGCGCCTGCCCGACGACGTACACCGGGTCGTCGACGGCGACGACGTGCTCCTCGACGAGGAAGCCGACGGTGCGGTCGCGATGCCGGGGGCGCAGCCGGTCGCCGAGCATCGTGGCGAGGCGGGCGGCGAGCGCGCCGCTCGGGCTGTCCTCGAACTCGGAGAACACCGGGTCGCCGAGCTCCAGGTCGGCGCCGCGCGGGTCCACGCGCACCGCCGCGGTGTCGCCCGTCACGTGCAGCGGGCCGGCGAGCTGCTGGGCGACCCGTATGTCACGGATGACGTCGGTCGGCCCGAGCGGACCCGGCCGCCACGCGCGGTAGCGCTCGTACACGGTCACGGCGTACCAGGCGCACGCGAGGCCGGACAGCGGCGCGGTGACCGGCCCGCCGGGCCCCGCGGCGACGCGCCCGTTGATCTCGCGTAGACCCGCGGTGTCACCGGTGATCGGCTCGGCCTTGTGGATCACCCGCCGCCGCCGAGCCGTGCCGACCTTCTTCGACACCACGCCGGCACTCGCCTCGAGCCCGGCGGACAGCAAAGTCATGAGCGCGTACAACCGTTGTCCTTCCTCGACCTTAGGAAGATCAGACGTGACGCCGGCCGGATCGGTTCAGTTCACCGGTGAAGTCCTGATCGCGGGTTTGATCAGGCTATCGCGTGCAAAGCCGACTACGCTGGCCGTACATGGAGCCTGAGCTGCACCCCGACCTCGAGCCGCTGAAGTTCCTCCTTGGAGACTGGGAGGGCGCGGGGGTCGGCGGTTACCCCAACATCGAGAGCTTCCGCTTCGGGCAGGAGATCTCGTTTCGCCATATCGGCAAGCCGTACCTCATCTACACCAGCCGTACGTGGCGCCTCGACGACGAGGGCAACCTCGGTGCGCCGCTGGCGCAGGAGAGCGGCTACTGGCGCGCCCACTCAGGCGGGCGGATCGAACTGGTGCTGGCGCACCCGACCGGCATCGCCGAGATCTACATCGGCAACGTGATCAGCACGCGGGTCGAGCTGCGCACCGACGTGGTCGCCCGTACGGAGACCGCCAAGGAGTACACCGCGGGCCACCGCCTGTACGGCCTGATCGGCGAGGACCTCGGATACGCCTACGACATGGCGGCGGAGGGGCAGAGCCTGCAGTCGCACCTGTCCGCGCAGCTCAAACGGGTCGCGTAACAGGCCGTTTTCGGCTCCCGGGCGTCGTCGGCGTCCCGGGGGCCGGCACGCGTCGGTGAAAGAGTCCGGGCATGAAACGACCCCCGGGCTGTTCCTGCCGGAGCAGGGGTCGACAGGACTGGGTCGACCGGCCACGGGGGTCGGGTGTCTGCCTGGTATTCGCCGGCCGCGTCCTCGGCCGGTTGCCTACCTCCTATGAGGAGGCGTAGGCGGGACGGCGACTAGCGGACAGCCACCTCACGAGTCCTCGTACTATGCATAAGTTTCGGACCACCTCCTTTCCCGCTTATCCCGCACGCTAGATCAGCGCACGCACCGAGGCAAGGGGTTTTTACCGTAGGCACTCGGTGTGATCGCGGGGTGTCTCGGGGTGACGATCCCGATGGTGGCGGGCGGGTGGTGACGCGCACCGCCAGGGTCTGCGGCACAAGTGGGTTTTCCGCGCGTACCGGTGCGGACCGGCGGCATAGACTCGATCCGTGACGGAACTCTGGCACAAGGAGCTGCGAGCGCGGGGCTACCGCGTGACACCCCAGCGCCAGCTCGTGCTGGAGGCGGTGACGGCTCTTCGTCACGCGACTCCAGAGGAGATCTGCGCCGAGGTGCAGCGCACCGCGCGCGGGGTGAACATCTCCACGATCTACCGCACGCTCGAACTGCTCGAGCAGCTCGACCTGGTCAAGCACACCCATCTGGGGCACAAGCCGCCGACGTACCATCTCGCCGCCGAGGCCGAGCACGTCCATCTGGTGTGCCGCGGATGCGAGGCGGTCTACGACGTGGACCCGTCCGTGGCGGACGGTCTGGTCGAACGGCTGGAGGACGACTTCGGGTTCGAGACCGACGTGCAGCACCTCACGGTCTACGGGCGCTGCCGCGACTGCCGTAAGACGTAGTCTTGCCCGTATGGACAGCCCGCTGCTGAGCACCCACGGGGCCGTACCGGCCGATCCCCCCGACGCGCAGGTCGCGGCGCACTACGGCGAACCCTCCGCCGAGCAACGGGCGCTCGCGACGGGTGCCGCGGTGGTCGACCGTGGAAACCGAGGCGTCGTACGCGTGGCCGGCGCCGACCGGCTGCGGTTCCTGCACAGTCTCATGAGCCAGCACCTCGAACGGCTGGCCCCGTACACGCCCACCGAGGCGCTCCTGCTCAGTCCCAACGGCCACGTCGAGCACCACCTGGCCCTGGTCGACGACGGCGAGGCGGTCTGGGCGCACGTCGAGCCAGGCGCGGCCGCGGGGCTCGCGGAGTTCCTCGACCGCATGCGGTTCATGATGCGCGTCGAGGTCACCGACGAGACCGCCTCGTACGCCGTCGTCACGCTCTCCGGTGTCGAGCCGCCCGAGGACGCCCTCGTCACGACCGACGGGCTGATCGTGCCGCGCGAGACGCTCGACCGTGACTGGCACGCGCGGCTCGCCGGCCTGTGGGCGTACGAGGCGCTGCGGATCGCCGCGCACCGCCCGCGGTTCGGCCTGGACACCGACCATCGCACCATCCCGCACGAGGCGGGCTGGATCGACGTCGCCGTGCACCTCGACAAGGGCTGCTACCGGGGCCAGGAGACGGTCGCGCGGGTGCAGAACCTCGGCCGTCCGCCGCGCCGGCTGGTCTTCCTCCATCTCGACGGGAGCGTCGACCACCTGCCCGCGCACGGTGACCCGATCGAGTCCGGCGGGCGCACCGTGGGGTTCGTCGGCTCGGCGGCCCGGCACTACGAGCTCGGGCCGATCGCGCTCGGCATGGTGAAACGGAACGTCCCGGTCGACGAGACGCTGCTCGCCGGAGGTGTCGCGGCGACGCAGGAGGTCATCGTGTCCCCGGACACCGGATCCACCGTCAAGATCGACCTTCGTCGCCGATAAGCCGATAATGCGATAAATAGCAGCAGAACAAGATCATAATGGGCGGCGCTCATGGGAAGGTTCTCTCCGTCGGATGGTGCACCTGAGGGTGCGCCGGAGACCTCGGCGAGGAAAGGGAACATGGGGCGACGGCGGCGTCGGTGGCGGGAGCCCGTCTACGTCTGGTGGGTGGCGATCGCCGCCTTAATGCTCGCGTCCGTGCTGCTGAGCGCGTGGCGGCTCGCGCTCCTGGCTCTGCTGATGTGGTGCGTCTACGAGTTCGCGCTCAACCCCACCGTGTGCCGGGTGATGACGCGGCAGGGGTTCGCCTGCCACGAGCCGGTGCGCGGGCGGCTGTTCGCCTGCTCGTCCGCGCACCAGCGGGTGAAGAACGACGCGATATGGCGTGCCGCCGGCCTGCCCAACCCGTTCGCCCGCGCCACTCCCCACGACCCGAACCGGGACACGGGGGTGGTGGTCTACTCGCCGGCCGTACGCGCGCGGCTGGCGCAGAACGACCGGATCATCCTGACGATCGCGGGCGTCGTCGGCCTGGTGGTCATCCTCACCGCCGTGGTGGGCGTCGTCTGACCGTGCGGGAGGCCGGTCAGACCTCCAGGATGAGCGTGATCGGGCCGTCATTGGTCAGGGTGACCTTCATGTCGGCGCCGAACCGGCCGGTCTCGACGCGTGCGCCCAGGCGCCGCAGGGCGGCGACGACCTCGTCGACGAGCGGCTCGGCGACCGGCCCGGGCGCGGCGGCGAGCCACGACGGCCGGCGGCCCTTGCGCGTGTCGCCGTACAGGGTGAACTGACTGATCACGAGGAGCGGCGCGCCGAGGTCGGAGCAGGAGGCCTCGGCCTGCGGCCCGTCGAAGACGCGCAGGCCCCAGAGCTTGGCGGCGAGCTTGGCCGCGTGCGCGGGCGTGTCGTCGTGGGTCACCCCGACGAGGACCATGAGGCCCGGCTCGTCGATCGCCCCGACGACCTCGTCGTCGACGGAGACACTCGCCCGGCTCACCCTCTGCACCACCGCTCGCACGGACCGCATTCTGCCTCATCCGCGCTCAGCGCGATAATTACGAAGATTTTCTCGCCAAGTCGGGTGTGCGCTTGAAATCATGTTGTCCATGGACAGCACACTGATAACTGTTGCGCCCACCGGCGCCGAGGCCGACAAGGTCGCCGCGCCGGCGCTCCCGGTGACGCTGGAGGAGCTGGTCCAGACGGCGAAGGAGTGCGAGGAGGCCGGCGCGGCCGTCATCCACGTCCACATCCGCGACGCCGAGGCCCGGCCGACGCTCGACCCGGCCCGGCTGCGGGACACGGTGGCCGCCATACGCGAGAGCACCGGCCTGATCGTGCAGCTGTCCACCGGCGGAGCGGTCACCGACCCGTACGAGCACCGGCTCAAGGTCCTCGACGCCATGCCGGACGCCTGCTCGCTCACGTGCGGCACGGTCAACTTCGGCGACGACGTGTTCATGAACCCCTGGCCCTTCATGGCCGAGCTGTACCAGCTCACGCAGGCCAGGGAGGTCGTGCCGGAGTTCGAGCTGTTCGATCTCGGTCACGTCGCCGCGCTGCACCGCCTGCTCGACACCTACGGCGCGCCGTACGGCGGCCACGTCCACTGCGACCTTGTCATGGGGGTGCCGGGCGGCATGCCGGGGGACACCCGGTCGCTGGTGGCCGCGGTCGCGGCGCTGCCCGAAGGCGCCACGTGGTCGGCGACGGGCATCGGCCGGACGAGCCTTCCGGTGATGTACGCGGCCCTGTCGGCCGGAGGCCATCTGCGGGTCGGCATGGAGGACACGCTGACGTACGCCAAGGGGCAGCCGGTGACGTCCAACGCCCAGCTCGTCGAGCGCGCGGTCACCCTCACCAAGATCGCCCAGCGGGCGCCGATGTCTCCGGCGGAGGCGCGGTCGTTCCTTGGCGTCAAGGAATCGTGACGCCTGTTACGAGGCGCATCATCTACGCCAAACGGCAAAAAACTTGAAAATAGCCACATAACGAACACTCCGGGCGAGTCGGTGACCACTCTGTGTAGGGTCATCCGGACCATGGTCAACAACGAAGAGGCGCCGCCGGAGAAGCTGGGACCTTACCGTCGGCTGACCCGGCTCGGGTCCGGCGGTATGGGAGTGGTCTATCGCGCGGTCGATCCGGCCGGCAGGGATGTCGCGATCAAAGTGCTCAGGCCGGCACTGGCGGCGGACCCGACGGCGCGGCAGCGGCTCGCACGGGAGATCGACACGATGAGGCGGGTGCGCAGCCCGCACGTGGCCGAGGTCCTGGACGGTGATGTGACCGCCGTCCGCCCCTTCGTGGTGACGCGCTTCATCGAGGGCCGGCAGCTCGACAAGGTGGTCACCGAGGACGGGCCGTTGCGCGGGGACGCGCTGCGACGGCTCGCGCTGGGCCTGGCCAGAGCCCTGGTGGCGATCCACCAGGCCGGGGTCGTCCACCGTGACCTCAAGCCGAGCAACACGATGATGGTCGAGGGCGAACCGGTCGTCATCGACTTCGGGATCGCGCAGTCCCCCGATTCCGCACGGCTCACCCAGACCGGCATGGTCACCGGCACCCCTGCGTACATGGCGCCGGAGGTCTTCGACGACCTGCCGCCGTCGCCTGCCACGGACGTGCACGCGTGGGCGGTCACCGTCGCGTTCGCCGCCACCGGCCGCCCGCCCTACGGCACCGGCGGTTTCCAGTCCGTCATCCTCAACGTCGTGGAGGGCAGGGCGAACCTGGAAGGGGTCCCCTCGTGGCTACTGCCCCTCCTGCACCCGACGCTGAACCGGGACCCGGCGCGCCGGCCGAGCGCCGCGGCGCTGGTCGAGGCGGTGGCCGCTCTGGGCGACGGCACGGCCCTCACGGCGGAGCACGTCGAGACGCCGTACCGGAACCGGGCGACGCCGCCGCCCGCGCCGACGCGTCCGTCCACACTGCCGGAGCAGCGGCATGCCCCCACGCGTCCGCCCGTCACGCCGGAGCGACGCCCCACCGGCCCTCGCGATCCCCGCCTCTCGTCACCGTCGTCATCGGGGCGCCGGCGCGACGCGCGGTCCGGACGGAAGTGGCCGCTGGCCGTCGCCGGAGTCGTGCTGGTGGCCGGCTTCGTCGCGGGAGGCGTCGCGCTCCAGGGCATGGTCACGCACGGGACCGCGACCGCGCACGACCTCCCCTCGGCGACGCCCTCGTTCGAAGCGTCGCGCCGGCCCTCCGTGCCGGGCCAGGCGGTACCGCGGAGCCCGGCCGATCGTCATGACGGAACATCGCCGTCGAGCGTGCCATCGCACCGCGGGACACGGCACACTCCGGCCACGACGTCGACGCCCCGGAGGTCACGGCCGAACCCCGGCACGACGCGGCCGACGTCGTCCGAGTCCCCGCGGACCGTCACGCCGGGGGCGTTCTGCTCACCGGAAGGCGCGACGGGAGTCACGAACGCGGGAACGCCGATGGAGTGCGTGCGCAAGGAGGGCGAGGACCAGGCGCGCTGGCGCCAGGCCGAGTGACGCCTCCGCGGATCGGCGCCGTCATCCCCGGCCGGTGGGGTGGATAGGCTGATGTTCGCCCGAATATCGCCCTGCTACGGCGAACGCCCAGCTCGTTGAGGGCGTGACGGCCCTGGCGACGGCCGTCTGGTGTGAGTCCACCGGACGAGGCGCGGTCGTCACGAGCCACCGCCGAGCCCGCAACGCTCTCAAGGGGGAAGATGAATCCGGTCCTCGTCGAGGTGGAACGTTCCGGCTTCGTGGAGTCGCGGCATCGCGGCTCAGTGATCGCTCTGGACGCCGACGGCTCCCCGGCGCTGAGCCTCGGCGATCCTGACGAACCGGTCTTCCCTCGGTCGGCGAACAAACCGCTGCAGGCGGTCGCGATGGTGCGGCACGGTCTCGGCCTGGAGAACGAACTGCTCGCGCTCGCGGCGGCCAGCCACTCGGGTGAGGACTTCCACGTCGCGGGAGCGGAGAAGATCCTCGCCGGGGCGGGCCTGACCGCCGACGCGCTGCGGTGCCCGGCGCAGTGGCCGCTCGACATCGAGCTCGCCGTCGTACGGGAGAAGTCGCGGCTGAGGATGAACTGCTCGGGCAAGCACTCGGCCATGCTCGCGACCTGTGTGATCAACGGCTGGCCCACCGAGTCGTACCTGTCGCCGGAGCATCCGCTGCAGGTCGCGGTGCGCGAGACGGTGGAGGAGCTGACCGGTGACCGGATCGTCGCCACGGGCGTGGACGGCTGCGGCGCCCCGCTGTTCGCGATCGGCCTGACCGGGCTGTCCCGCGCGTTCCGCGCGCTGGTCATCGCCGAGCCGGGCACACCGGAACGGCGGGTCGCGGACGCGATGCGGGCCTACCCGGAGTGGACCTCGGGCACCGACCGCGAGGAACGCCGCCTCATGGACGCGGTGCCGGGCCTGCTGGTCAAGTGCGGCGCGGAGGGCATCGACGCGTTCGCCCTCGCGGACGGCCGCGCGGGCGCCATCAAGATCGATGACGGTGCGATGCGCGCCCGTACGCCGGTCACGGTCGCGACGCTGCGGGCCCTCGGCGTGGACGGGGCGCTCGGCGAGCTCGCCACGCTGCCGGTCCACGGCGGCGATTCGGTGGTCGGCGAAATCCGCGCGGTCGGCTTTTAGCCACCGACGCGGTCGGCTTTTAGTCGCCGACATCGCTTTTGGTCATCGACACCGTGTCAAGGTGATCCGGGCGCCGTGATACCGGCGCCCGGTCGGAGGGATCAACCGCCCGATTCGTGCGGCAGGGCCGATGGCTGTTCGCCTTTCACACCCATGGATTTTCCGACGGCCCTTGTCCCTGCTTTCGCCGAATCCGTGACCGCCCCGGTTCAGTACCGGTGGTGGTACCGGTGATGCCTGTGGTGCCTGTGGTGCCGGTGGTGCCTGTGGTGACGCCGGTGGTGACGGCGGCGGTGGCGGTGGCGACGCCGGTGGTGGTCCGAGGCGACTGTACGCGCGCTGGTCGACGTCGTCTGCTGAACGCCGGCCGGAGCCGTGCCGGCGGTCACGGCGGGTGTGACCGAGGCGATGTCTTCCATGGCATACGCGGGCGTGCTCGCGAACAGGGCGCCGGCCGTCGCTATGGTGACGAGGCCGGCGGCGGCGCTGAACTTCTTTCGCACATCGTCTCCCTTGGTTGCCGGGGATTGGCACGAGACACATCGACTATTCGCGCTCTCGTGGTCCTCTACAGTTCCAGTATCCCGGCGTACCATCCGCGTCACACAATGCGCAGGTAAGGTCATCACAAAGCCGGACATTTCCGGCTCATGACTCCTTAGTCAGGACAGAGTTGTCAACTTGACCCGGCAGGGAAGGACCGGGCTTGGAGGTAGCTGCCCAGCCGGCTGCTGGGTGGGCTCCTCCGTTCAGACACTCCTATGGGGTGGCAGGGACGCGTGACTCACGCCCCGCGGTCCACACAGCCTCGCCTTTACGGGCGATGTTGCGGGAGGCGTTCCGGTCCGCGTGGGCAACGACCCCGCAGTTCCGGCAGAGGAAAACCGATTGGCTGACCCGGTTCTTGTTGTCGATGTGGCCGCACTCGCAGCACTGCTGTGAGGTGTAGGCCGGATCGACGAAGACCACGGGCACACCGGCCCGCTTGGCCTTGTAGGTGATGAAGTCTGCGAGCTGGGCGAAGGCCCAAGAGTGCAGCGCGACCCGCTGGGGCTCGCGGAGCCGTACCCTCTGCCGGATCCCCTTGAGGTCTTCCAGGGAGATCCCGGACGAGGTGCGTTCAGCCTCGGTCACGCTCCAACTTCGCCGGGGCGGTCCAATCCGGCCCTCGACGGTCCACACCGACACGGTCCCGGCGTCGTACTGCCACGACAGGCACCGGTCGTCATAGGGCTGCGCGGCCTCGGCACGGAAGGCGATCGGTTTGGCCTCGGCCTTGACGCGACGACGAGAGCCCGGCTTGCCGAGGTTCCCGGCGCGAATGTTCGCCCGGCCCTGAAGCTGAGGGACCGGGGTTCCTCACTAGATCGCTCTGAACTGTCGCGAGGCCGAGATGGCCCCGGACGTCGCCAGCGTGAAGCTCCGCATCGACTCCGCGAAGTTGGACAGGTCCCACTCGGCCGGGCCCTCGTACCAGTAGAGGTTGTCGGCCCGCTCGCCCTCGCCGCCGATGTCGGCGACGGTTCCGGCCCAGCGGGCCACGGAGTCGAACACCACCGCGTAGGGCAGGTAACGGGAGAACATCGCCACCCGGTCGCCCGACGGCGCGTCCGGCGTCTCGCCGCGGTACAGGTACGCGCGGAAGCCCAGCGTGTGCGCGAGCACGGTCGCCCCGCGCGTGGTCTTGGCGGGCATGTACTGCCCGCCGATCGCCAGTGCCGCCCCCGCGATGACCAGCGCCAGGCCGATGAGCGCCAGGTTCGTGTACAGGGCCAGGGCGATCGTGCCGATGATGCCGAGGCCCGCGAGAACGGTGCCCGCGGTGGTCCAGCGGGTGCGCTCGGAGTCCGGCCGCCGCGTGAACCACCCCTGCCGTACGACGTCCTCGTACAGGGCGCCGCGCACCGCCGCCAGCTGGTCCGCGAACGTGCCGCCCAGCTCCGACAGCCGGACCACGTCGCGGCCGGCGAACAGCGCGTCGTAGAGCACCCGCTCGTACGGCATCAGCTCGTCGGCCGGCCGGTCGAGCCGCCGCAGCTGCCAGTCGAGCCGCCCGTACGTCTCACGGGGCAGCTCCTCGATCAGCAGGTAGCGCCGGACCGCGAGATCGATGATCGTGGCGGTGACGTCGATGACGTCGGCCTGCTCGTCGATGAGGGTGCCGATCTGACCGGGCCGTACGCCGTCCGGCGGCGAGAACTCCCCGTCGTCGAGCGGCGCGTGGTCGCCCTCGGCCGCCTTCCTGCTGACGATGCGCGCGTCCCGGCCACGGGTGGAGTACAGCAGGGCGACGCCGCCGAGCAGCAGCACGAGCAGGCCGAGCAGTGCCGCGCCCGTGACGGCGTTGACCGTGAACGCCGTCGCCAGCGTGTGCCGTTCGTCGTACGCGGGCGTGCCGGACGTCGTGCCGGGCGGATAGCCGATCACGATGGTCAGGTACTCGCCGGGCTGCAGGCTCTCCTGCCGGAACTCCGCCTGAACGTGCGTGTGGTTGGTGAAGAACTGCGTGCAGCCGACCGTGCTGTCCAGCTCGCCGGCGAAGCAGTTGAGGTCCTGCACTGCGGCGCCGCCCTCGACCGTCACCTGGGTCTGCGCGACGGGGACGTTCCAGCCGCCCGCGGCGACCCAGTCGAGCTGCTGGCGCCCCCGCAGCGGCGTCATCGTGCCGTGCACGGTGTAGGTCAGCGTGACGGTGCGCCGGCCGGAACCCCCGCCGCCCGACGGCGTGAGGATCGTACGGTCGCCGTCGACGGTCACCGCGCCGCCGTGGACGTCACGGATGTCGAACCGCCGGTCCCGGCGGTCGTCGACGTGCTTGAGGCGGACGAGGGAGCGTCGCACCCCCGTGCCCTCGAACGTCACCGTCTCCTTGGCGTGCAGGACGCCGTCGTCCGTCGTGGTGAGCGCGACGTTGTCGGAGACGACCTGGCCCGCCGGTCCCGCGTACGCGGGAACCGCACAGGTGAGGAGCCCACCGACGGCGACGACGGTGGTGAGAAGCCGGGTCCGTACCAGCATGGGCGCACAGCGTACCGGGGAACGGCCGGTCCTATACAGGGATGACCTGCGCGGGTAGGCCGTGATGCATTTTTTCTCTGCTATGCGATGATTCTGGTCGCGGTCGCCTCCTGCCCGTACGGGAGCTGGGCACGCCGGGGACGGCCGGGAGAAGGGACGGAAGCGAGTGGCAGATCCTCGTCGATCGCCTTCGCAGAGTGGCCAGGCGTCCCGCGGGCCGTCCACGCAGGCACCGGACTACGGGTACCACCGGCCGGCCCGCCGGCCGCGGCGCACGGCGACGGGGGTCGTCCTCGCCACTCTGGGCGGGATGGCGGCGCTGTTCGTCGTGGCGGTCCTCGGGTACTCGCTGGCCGGCGGCGACTCGAAGGCCGGGACCGGCGGCGACAGGTCACGCCTGCGGTCGGGCAGCCGGACCGCCGCGCTCTCCGGCCCCCTGTACGTCAGCGGGACCCTGCCCCGGATCGAGTGCCGGCTGCCCAAGATCGCCGAGCATGACGAGGCGTCGATGCGGCGGTTCCTCGACACTCTGTCCGACTGCCTGGACCAGGCGTGGGAGCGGCAGTTCGCCAAGGCCGGCGTCCCGGGCTTCACCGCGCCGCAGCGCGTCTTCTGGAGTCTGCCCGGCAGCAGCCCGTGCGGTTCGTACCCCGCGCCCGGCGCATCGGCGTTCTACTGTCCGGCCAACGACACGATGTACGTCGGCCTGAGCAACGTCGTGGACACCGCGGGCGGCGAGCCGGTGTCGCACTACGCGGTGTACGCCCGGGTCATCGCGCACGAGTACGGTCACCACGTGCAGGAGGACGCGGGGATCCTGGAGTACGGCCACGAGCTCATGGCGTCGGACGAGACGGACGCCCGCGCTGAGGCGAGCCGGCGGATCGAGCTGCAGGCGCAGTGCTTCGCGGGCGCCTTCCTGTCCGCCGAGCGCCGCACCCTGCCGATGACCCGCAAGCAGTACGAGGCGATGATCGACGACAACCGGGCGCGCGGCGACGACGAGTCACGGCCCGACCTGCGTGACCATGGTTCCGGGCGGCACTACGCCGGCTGGGTGGTCCGCGGCTATCGCCAGGGCGTGCTGTCGGCGTGCAACACCTGGACGGTCTCGGCCGCCGACGTTTCGTGAAGGGGAACGGATGATCGAGGACGTCGACGCGTTGCTCCGCTCGGTGGTGGACGAGGACGCCGCCCTGGGCATCGCCTACGGCGTGGTGGACCGTACCGGGCTCGTGCACGCGGCCGGTCACGGCGTGATCGGTGACGGCGGCCGGCGTCCGGACCCGTCGACGGCGTTCCGCATCGCGTCGATGTCCAAGAGCTTCACCGCCGCCGCGGTCCTGCTGCTGGCCGAGCGCGGCGCGCTGTGCCTCGCCGACCCGGTGAGCCGCCACGTGCCGGAGTTCGCCGCCGTACGGCTGCCGACGTCGGACTCCCCGCAGATCACCGTGGAGATGCTGCTGTCGATGTCGGCCGGGCTGCCCACCGACGACCCGTGGGCGGACCGGCAGGAGTCGATGAGCCGGGAGGAGTTCGGGCGGCTCCTGGCGAGCGGCCTCCGCTTCGTCAGCACCCCGGGCACCGCCTACGAGTACTCCAACCTCGGGTACGCCATCCTGGGCCGCGTGGTCGAGGCCGCCTCGGGGGAGTGCTTCCAGGGGTTCGTGCGGGATCACCTGATCCACCCGCTGGGGCTGACCTCGACCGGCTACGACACGTCGGTGAAGGCCCCGGGCGGCGTCGCGACCGGACACGTACGGCTCGACGGGCGCTGGCAGGCGCTGCCGTTCTCCGAGCCGGGCGTGTTCTCGGCCATCGGCGGGCTGTTCAGCACGGTCGAGGACCTGGCCCTGTGGGTGCGCTGGCTCGCCGACGCGTTCCCCGCCCGCGACGGCGAGGACCCCGGCCCGCTGAGCCGCGCGTCGCGCCGCGCGATGCAGCAGGTCCAGTGTGCCCGTCCGCCGGCGCCCCACGGCCCGGTCGGGTACGGCTACGGCCTGGTGATCCACCATGAGCCCGAGTGGGGGACCGTCGTCTCGCACGGCGGTGGATACCCCGGCTTCGGCTCGCACATGCGCTGGCACCCGGCCACCGGTCTCGGCGTCATCAACCTGACGAACGCCCGGTACGTCTCGGCGCACGAGAAGGTGGAGGAGGCGCTGCGGACCGTCCTGGCGGCCGCCGTGGACCCGCCGGGCCCGGCGGAGCTGTGGCCCGAGACGTCCGAGGCGAGGACCGTCGTCGAGCGGCTGCTGCGAGAGTGGGACGGCGCGCTGGCCGGCGCCTGGCTGGCCGAGAACGTGGCGATGGACCTCGACCTGGCACGCCGCCGCAACCGGATCGGGACCCTGATCGAGGACGTGGGCCCGCTGCTGGAACCGTCGGACGCGCTCCTGCGCACCGACTCCCCGGCCCACGCGGTGTGGGAGGTCAGGGGCGTACGCGGATCGCTGCGCTGCGAGATCCGGCTCACCCCGCAGGACCCACCGAAGATCCAGACCTTGAGCGTACGGCGGCTCGGCGCCGCCGAGGCCGCCCGCGCCCGCAAGCACCGGCACGCGACCTGACAGGGAACGCGATGTGACTCGTTTCACGCCGCTCTGCTTGCAAGCGTGCTTGCAATAGCAAGCAGGGCGACGCACAGTAGAGGCATGGCGACTTCCAAAGTCGGCTCCATCGGGGAGTACATCCGGGAGCAGCGCCAGCGGGCCAAGGTCTCGCTGCGGCAGCTGGCCGATGCCACGGGTGTCTCCAACCCGTACCTGAGCCAGATCGAGCGGGGGCTGCGAAAGCCGAGCGCGGAGATCCTGCAGCAGATCGCGAAGGGTCTGCGCATCTCCGCCGAGGCCTTGTACGTCCAGGCGGGGATCCTCGATGAGCGTGAGTCCGACACGGACGTCCAGGCCGCCATCCGCGCGGACGTGGGCCTGTCCGAGAGACAGAAGCAGGTCCTGCTCGACATCTACGAGTCGTTCCGCAACGAAACCGGGAGCGCGGCGGCACCGGACGCCGAAGCCGTCATCCGCACGACCCCACCGACGGAAGGAACGAGCACATGACCATCACCGAGAGGCTGCGGGACAGCAAGGCCTTCTACGCCGCCGCGGGCGCCGGCGACTTCGCGGTCGAGAAGATCCGTGAGGTGCCGGACCGCATCAACCGGCTCCAGGAGAAGACCGACCCCAAGGACCTGGGCGGCGCCGCCGTGGCGTACGTGACCCAGGTGGGCGCCCGCGCCGCCGAGGTGTACGACGGGCTGGCCGAGCGCGGCAAGCGCATCGTCAGCCGGGTCGACCGCCAGAAGGCCACGCAGGAGCTCGAGGCCTCGGCCAAGGCCACGGTCCGCAAGGCACGTGCGGCCGCCGGCTCCGCGCGCCAGACGGCGCGTACCGCCACCAAGGCCGCCGGCGACGCCTCCAAGAAGGTCGGTAACTGACGACGCCACGCCGTACGTCACCGCGGTCCTGACCGCGTCACCGACGGCCCGGGCGGGGCGACCCGCCCGGGCCGTCGCGCGTTCTCCCGGTCCGTGACGGGAGGCGTGACGCGGGGGAAAACGCATACGCTGGGGCCTGTCAAGCAATGTCGCGGCGTTCCGGCGCCGTCCACCGCAGGGAGTCAGCCGTGATCAGTGGAGCCCAGGGGGTCGTGGCCTACCTGTTCTGGGCCGTGGCGATCGCCGCGTTCGTCGTCGAGGTGTGGGCGTTCGTCGACGCCGTACGACGTCCGGCCGCCGCGTACTCGGCCGCGGGCAAGCTCACCAAGCAGCTCTGGTTGATCATTCTGGGGATCGCGCTGCTGTTCGGCCTGGCCGGCGCGGTGCAGTTGGTGTCGATCATCCAGATGCTGCCGATCATCGGCTTCATCGCGGCGGCGGTCTACCTCGCCGACGTGCGTCCCGCGGTCCGGCAGTACGGCCGGGGCGGGTCCTCCTCCGGGCCGTACGGGCCCTGGTAAGCCGGTGAGCCGGGCCGCCGCGGATCACCACGGCGCCCGTCTCGAAACCGGGCGCTGACCCTATGGCTTGGCGAGCTTCAGCGCGCGGAGGTCGGCCACGAAACGGCCGGCGATGTAGCGGGCGCCGGCCGTGCTCGGGTGGACGCCGTCGCTCAGGATGTACAGCGGCGCGTTGCCGGTGCCCTGCACGCGGTCGCCGGTGATCCAGCGCTCGCGCAGCGGGTCGACGAACGGCACGTTCTGTTCGCTCGCGACATTGGCCAGCTCGTCGCGGATGCGCTCCACCTTCGGCGTCGGATCGCCGCTGCCCCACAGCGGGCCCATGAGCAGCATGCGCGTGTCGGGCCAGGTCTGCCGGATCGTCGTCAGCAGCTGCCGGGCCGCGCCGGCCACCGTCGCCGGCGGGTGGTTGCGGTCGTTGTGGCCGCCCGAGACGATCACCAGGTCGGGCGCCGGGCGCCAGGCGAGCTGCTCGGTGAACAGGTCGGCGAAGTTCTTGTGGACGCTGCCCACGGCCACGAACCCGGTGCCGCGGTAGCCGCCGAGGATCACCTGCCAGCCGAGCGTGCGCGCGGTGTCGGCGGCGTAGGTGAGCTCGGGTACCTGCCCGAGCCGTCCGGTCGTGTAGCTGTCACCGAGGAACATCACGATCGGCGCGCGACGTGGCGCCGCCTTGGTCGGGGCACTGTCAGCCCGTGCCCTGCCCGCCGCACCACCGCACCCCGCCGTCGCGAGGAGAGCGGTGACGGCGGCGACGCTGTTCATCACGCGTCGTCTCATCCCGCCCCCTGTACCCGCGCCCGGCGAGCGGGCGTCCTATGGTCCTTGTTATGGCGACGACGCACCGACTTGAGCTGACCGACCAGACACTTCGCGAATGGGATGCGACAGTGCTCTCGTCCGGTCCCGACGGAATCGTCCTCGACCGTTCCGCATTTTATCCAGGCGGAGGCGGACAACCGGCCGATCTTGGAGTCTTGCTGTGGCAGGGAGTCCAGACGCGCATCGCCGGCGTGCGGAAGGGCGACGACCTTTATCTGATTCCCGAGGAGGGCGACCCGCTGCCACCTGCGGGAATCACGGTGCACGGCGCGATCGAGGACGAACGCCGCACCAGCCTCATGCGGACACATTCGGGTTTGCACGTTCTGTGCGGTGTCGTGTTCCGCGACTACGGCTGCCTCGTCACGGGCGGCAACATGGAGCCCGGCGTCGCGCGGATGGACTTCAACCTGCCCGAGGTGCCGCCCGGCTTCAAGGAGGCGGTCGAGGACGCCTGCAACGCCGAGATCGTCGCCGACCGGCGCATCGACGTGCGGTCGCTGCCGCGCGCGGAGGCGTTCCAGATCCCCGACATCATCCGTACCGCGACGAACCTCGTCCCGCCGGAGGTGGAGGAGGTCCGCATCGTCGACATCGTGGGCCTGGACACCCAGGCGGACGGTGGCACCCACGTCGCGTCGACCCGCCAGATCGGCCGGCTGCGCGTCGCCAAGGTGGAGAACAAGGGCAAGGGCTTCCGGCGCGTCCGCATCCGCATCGAGGACTGACGCGGCCGCGCCGCAGGGTGGGGTGCCGCGGAGGCTCTGAGCGAACAGTGCGGTGGGGAAGAAGACCTCGATCGACGTGGCCGCGTTCTCCGCTCCTCCTCCGGCGAGTCTCGCCGACCGCGCGTCCACAGCCGCGACCAGGTCGGTGCCCGGCTCGGACGAGATCTGTCGTCCGTGGCCGTCGACCGGCGGCACCGGGAGATGCGGCCGCGGCGACTGCTTGTTTCGTTACTGTGTGTCGCGCGCGGCGAGCCGTTCGGTGATCTCGGTCCTGACGGTCTCGTGCAGCTCGTCCGACGTGAAGCCGAGGTCGCGCAGGATCCGCGCGGCCGGGCTCTCCTCGCTGCGGATCAGGCCCAGCAGCGTGTGTTCCGTGCCGACCCAGCCGTGGCCGAGGTCGGCCGACGCGCGGCGTGCCTGTTCGATGGCCTCCTTGCTCGCCGGCGCGAACGCGATGTGGCCTCGCAGCGCCTTCTTCCCGGCCGGCGGCATCGCTTCCTCGATCGCGTCGCGGATGCGTTGCTCCGACTCGGTCTTCGCCGTCAGCACCTCGTACGCCAGGCCCCGCGGTTCGCCGAGCAGGCCGAGCAAGATGTGTTCGGTGCCGATGAGGTCGTGCTTGTGCGTTCGGGCGGCCTCCTGCGCCAGCACGATGGTGTGCCGGTTCAGGTCGGTGAACCGCTCGAACGCGGCGGGCGCGTGGCGTTGCTGGGCGGCCTGTTTGGACACCCCGATGGCCTCGCCGATCTCGCTCCACGACGCACCGGACTGCTTGGCCTTGCCGACGTAGTGGCCGACGAGCTGGTCGGCGAGGTCGGACAGGGTCTGGGCACGCAGTTGCGCCTCGCTGATGCGGGCCAGGTCGTTGGCGTCGGGGAGTTCCTCGTCGAGACGGGCGATCAGGTCGGCCAGGCTGATGTTGAGTGGACTCATGCGTCAATCGTAGATTGACGATCGCCGCTCGTCAATCTGAAATTGACGCACGCGGCCGTGCGGTGGGGGGCGACGGCGACCGTGCCGGGCCGCGTGGTCGCATGCGGCTGACGTGACCTCGCGTGCACCGCCGCGACGGTCAGGGTGGCGGCGACCGCGAGCGCGCCCGTGAAGGTGATCGCGTCGACCGTGCCGGTCACCATGGAGCGCCACGACCAGTACTGCTTCTGTGCGTGACTGCCGCCGTGCGGCGTGGACATGCGCGTCCTTCCAGCCCTCGGAGACGCCCAGCGGGCTGCCGGTCCAGTACGAGGTGTGCGGGCCCCGGGCCATCGAGGCGAAGCCGGAGCAGTCCCTGCGGTACCGGCCGTAGGTGTTGCGGTACGTGCCGGTCTGGGAGTACGGGACCTTGGCCGTGACCCGGCTCTTGCCGTGCTTGAGGATCGTCGGCCGGGGTCTTGCGGCACTTGTGCGCGGCGACGGCGGCGGCCGCCGGAGAGGCGCCCGCCGCCGCGTGCGCGGTGCCGGCGAGCCCCGCTCCCGCCAATCCGCCCATGCCGAGGGCGCGCCGAACCGTATGCGCGGGTCGTCGCGGGAATGCCTCTGTGCGCAAAGGACGGCCCCACGGCGTGCCGCCGTGGGGCCGTCCGGGGGAGTGGGGCTCAGTTGACGGTCAGGGTCTCGGCGACGGGGCGTGGGCTGTTCGGGGTGCACGGGATGGTCAGGGTGCCGAGCAGCGAGACCGATGCCTTGACCGTGACGTTGCCGCCCTGGATCTGGTCCGTGCCGGCCGCCGTCGGCGTCCAGTCGCCGCTCAGGTCGCCGGTGATGGGCTGGTTGGCGGGGACGGACCCGCCGCTGCCGGTCACCGAGAACGAGGCGGTCTGCGCCCCGCTCACGTTGAGGGCGGCGGTCGCGCTCCAGGAGTTGATGGCGAGCGGCGAGGACAGGCTCAGGTTGGAGATGTGCAGCGCGAAGTGGGTGGCGGTGCCCACGGTCGACGGGTTGGGGGACGCGGTCAGCGTGCCGGTGATGGTGACCGTCTGCGACCCGGACAGCGGGACGCTGCAGGTGTAGGCCGCCGAGAAGCCGGCGGCGTG
Source organism: Actinoallomurus iriomotensis (assembly GCF_030269445.1). Taxonomy (GTDB): domain Bacteria; phylum Actinomycetota; class Actinomycetes; order Streptosporangiales; family Streptosporangiaceae; genus Actinoallomurus; species Actinoallomurus iriomotensis. The sequence continues at coordinate 381,491 of NZ_BSTJ01000003.1, read as the reverse complement.
GGCGGGCGCCTGGACGGCGAGCGTGCCGAGTCCGCCGAGCGCTAAGACGGTGGAGGCGGCCGCGACACGCCTGGCGAGGGACCTGGTCATCGGGGGCTCCTTTCACCCGGGCCGGCGGGTGCGACTGGTTGACCCGGGTCCCTTACTTATCCGTAACAAGCGGGTAAGAGGTCAACTGACTCATGAGTAAGTTTCACGTTCGTCGCCTGCGCCCGGGCCTGCGGAGGTCGCGGCGCAGGCCGGTCAGGAGGCGTCGTCGGTGGCCGGGCGGGTGAGGGCCGGCACCGACTCCAGGACCTGCTCGACGATGGCGAGGGCGCGTGCGGTCGCCTCGCGGGTGCGGTCGGCGTCGTACCGCTGGGCCCGGCAGTAGGTGATGGCGGCGCGCAGGCCGCCGAAGGCGACGCCCATGACCGTCGCCGCGGTGACCTCGTCCAGGTCCGGGGCGATGCCGCGGAGCACCTCGACGAAGCCCTCCTCCGCGTCCGCGAAACGCTTGAGGGCCTGCGCCTGCAGGGACGGGCGGTCGCGGATGAGGGCGACCTGGATCGCGCCGTCCTCGTCCTCGGCGGAGATCGCCTCCACCAGCGCGTCGGCCACCCGGCGGAACGTCGCCAGCGGGCTCTCGCCGCTCGGCCGTTCGGCGAGGCGGGCGCGGATGTCGGCCAGGCGTTCGTCCATCTCGGCGAACACCACGTCGTCCTTTGACGGGAAGTAGCTGAAGAAGGTGCGGGGCGACACGTCGGCGGCGGCGGCGATGTCGGAGATCGTGGTCTCCTCGAAGCCGCGCTCGTCGAACAGGCGCAGGGCGGCGGAGGCGATGGCCCTGCGGGTGCGGAGCTTCTTGCGCTCCCTCAGCCCCATGTGATCCATTTCACCAATATATACACTCGATGCGAAGTTGCAGCCGTTGCACCTTTTTCCGTGGCGTGCTGTCCTTGCACCATGGCACGGATACTGGATCGGCTTGGGCGGTTCTGTGCCCGGAACCGGCGGTGGGTGTTCGCCGTCTGGGGCGCCGTCGCGGTCGCGACCGTCATCCTGGGGGTGACCAACGGGGGCACGTTCGTGCAGCAGGACCGGCTGCCCGGCACCGAGACGCAGGCGTCGATCGACCTGCTCCGCAAGAACTTCCCCGACGTCACCGGTCCCACGGCGACGATCGTCTTCCACCCGCAGCGCGGCGTCTCGCTGAGCGACTGGCGCGTCGCGGTGCAGGTCGGCCAGGCCATCAAGCAGGTCGGCGAGCTGCCACGCGTGGCCACCGTCGAGAACCCCTACGGCGGTACGGGCGGCGCCAAGGGCCCGAACGCCGTCGTCGCGGTCGCCCACCTCAAGGGCACCGCGCGCGATCTGCGGCCCGAGGACATGAACGCCCTGGAGGAGGCCACCGAGCCGGCCCGGCTGGCCGGGGTCGACGTCGACTTCGGCGGCATCGCCTCCATGATCCTCAACCAGCCCAAGGCCGGGCCCAAGGAGGGCGTCGGCGTCGTCCTGGCGCTCGGCGTGCTGCTGCTGGCCTTCGGCTCGTTCCTCGCCGCCGGCGTGCCGATCGTGGTGTCCCTCGCGGCGCTCGCGGTGGCGTACTCGCTGATCCACTTCGGCGCGTCACTCGTGCAGGTGCATCCGACCGCGCCGATGGTGGCCGCCATGCTCGGCCTCGGCGCGGGCATCGACTACTCGCTGTTCGTGGTGACGCGACATCGGCGGCAACTCGCCGACGGCATGGACGTGGAGGCCTCCGTCGGGCAGGCGCTCGCCACGTCCGGGCACGCCGTGGTCTTCGCGGGCGGCACGGTGGTGTTCGCGATCTGCGGGCTGTGGTTCTCCGGCATCACCTTCATCGGCATCATCGGCCTGGCCAGCGCCATCGCGGTCCTCCTCATGGTGACCGGCGCGCTGACCCTCCTGCCCGCGGTGCTCGGCGCGCTCGGCACGGACATCGACCGGTACCGGCTGCCGCGGGTGCGGCCCGACAAGTCCACCCACCGCTGGGAGCGGTGGGGCCGGCACGTGGACCGCAACGCCTGGCCGTACGCGATCGCCGCGACCGCCTTCCTGCTCTTCCTCGCGACCCCGGTGCTCAGCCTGCGCTTCGGCATCATGGCCGACAGCACGCTGCCGCACTCCAACAGCGCACGCCGGGCGTACGACGTGACGGCCGAGAACTTCGGCCCCGGCTGGTACAGCCCGTTCGCCGTCGTGGCGTCCGTGCCCTCGCCGGCGGATCCGCCCCGCGCGGACGAGTCGACCAAGACGGCGAAGGGCTGGTCGGCGCTGCGCCGCGAGCCGGGCGGGCGGCTGAACGTCAGCCCCGACGACCGGCCGGCGCCCAACCCGCGGGCGCGGCGGCTCGGGGAGGAGCTGCAACGGCGGTTCCGCGGCGTCCACGACGTCGCCGCGGTGGACAACATGGTCGTCGCCGGCGACAGCGTCATCCTCACCGTCGTGCCCACGTCGCGGCCGGAGACCGCGGCAACCGCCGACCTGGTGCGGAACCTACGCGAGAACGTCATCCCGCCGATCATGAGGGCGCATCCGGGGGCACGCGCGTACGTCGGGGGAGAGTCACCCGCGATCATCGACATGGCCACGATCGTCAAGCAGCGCATGCCCTACGTGGTCGTCGTCGTGGTCGGCGTGGCACTGGTCCTGCTGGTCATCGCGTTCCGCTCGGTGCTGGTGCCGCTCAAGGCCGCACTGATGAACCTGCTGTCGATCGGCGCCTCGTACGGCGTGGTCACCGCGGTCTTCCAGTGGGGCTGGGGCATCCGCCTGATCGGCCTCGACCAGCCGATGCCGATCGTGTCGTTCGTGCCGCTGTTCATGTTCGCGCTGATCTTCGGGCTGTCGATGGACTACGAGGTCTTCCTGCTGTCCCGGGTGCGCGAGGAGTACCTGCGCACGGGCGATCCGCACGAGAGCGTCGTGAAGGGCATCGGCTCGACCGCCCGGCTCATCACGTCGGCCGCGCTCATCATGATCTTCGTCTTCCTGAGCTTCCTCGGCCAGCCGGACTCGATGGTGAAGATGATGGGCATCGGCCTCGCCTCGGCGGTCGCCGTGGACGCGACGGTGGTGCGCCTCGTGCTCGTACCGGCGCTGATGAGCCTGCTCGGCCATGCCAACTGGTGGTTCCCCGGCCGCCGCCGGCCGTCCTCGCCTCAGCACGAGCCGGCCGAGCGCCGGTTCGAGCCGGTCGGCTGACGCGACCTCCGGCGGGGAAGGATGAGCCCCATGGAAACCTTCCCCGCCATGCCGCTCGCGGACTGGCAGGACACCAAGGAGACCCTCCACCGGTACGCCCAGATCGTCGGCAAGATCCGCCTCGCCGCCAGCGTCCGGCGCAACCACTGGTGGAACGCGCCGTTCCACGTCACCGGCCGGGGGCTCACCACCCGCCCGATGGGGCAGGTGGACGGAAATCCGATCTTCAGCGTCGACTTCGATCTGGTGGGCCACCGGCTGCTCGTCGCCACGGCCGACGGGCGGGCGGCCTCCTTCGCACTGCCCGGCCGGTCGGTCGCCTCGTTCTACGAGGAGACGCTGCGCGCGCTGGACGGCGTCGGCGTCCATGTGGACCTGGCCCGGCCGTGGCCGTTCGACCTGCCCGACTCGGACCGGCCGTTCGCCGAGGACACTGAGCACGCGAGTTACGACCCGGTCATGGTCATGCGGTACTGGCAGGTGCTCAGCCAGGTGAACCTGCTGCTGGAGGAGTTCGCCGCCCGCTTCTCGGGCAAGACCAGCCCGGTTCACCACTTCTGGCACACCTTCGACATCGCCTGCACGAGGTTCTCCGGTCGCGTCGTGGAGCAGCCGGCCGCCAGCGATCCGGTGACGCGTGAGGCGTACTCCCGCGAGGTGGTCAGCTTCGGCTTCTGGTTCGGCGACGACGCCTTTCCCGAGCCGGCGTTCTACTCCTACACCGCGCCGGAGCCCGAGGGGCTGGCGACCGAGCCGCTGCTGCCCGCGTCCGCCCAGTGGATCGAGCAGCGCGGTGGTCACCTGGCCGTCCTGCGCTACGACGACGCGCGCGCCGATGCGGATCCGCGCGCCGCGGTGCTCTCCTTCTACGAGAGCGCCTACCAGGCCGGCGCGGGCCGGGCGGGCTGGGACATCGCCGGGCTCGCCTGCCCGGGCGGAGTCACCGACCCCCGCCTGCCCTGAACCCGGACGGTCCGAGAAGGGCCAGAATGGGCGCCATGGAACTGCGACCGGAGCTGTCGCCCCCTCCCGTCGGCCGGTCGAGGCTGGAGGAGCTGAGCCGGGAGATCGAGAGGATCTCGGGCCTGCTGTACGCCGGTGAGCCGGCCGGTGAGGCGATCGCCGCGTTCAACGCGGAGACCGGGCACGCCTACGACGCCTCCGACTTCGCGGAGTACCACGGCTGGCGTTCGCTGGACGACTTCGCCGTGGAGGCGGCCCGCCCGGCGTACCCGAAGGTGCCCGACGTCACCCGCGACGAGCTCGTCGAGATCGTCCGCAGGCTCCTGGCCGCCGATCCGGAGACCGACTTCTACCTGCTGCTCCTGCGGGCGAACGTCGCGCACCCGGGCGTGAGCGACCTGATCTACCAGGCCGGGCCCGGCGACGCCGAGCAGATCGTCGACGCCCTGCTGAGCCACCGCCCGATCGCGCTGTGATCCCTCACGCCGGGAGGGCGTAGAGGATCAGCGGGAGGGTGGCGACGAGGGTGGCGCCGGCGAGCATCGCGCCGCGCACGCGGCGGGGCAGCGGGTCCGGGGTGAGCAGCCGGCGGACCCGGACGAGGATGGGATTGGTCTCGTCGGCGGCGATGATGCCGAGCGTGCCCACGGGCGACGGGGCCGAGCCGGCCGACGCGAAGCGCAGCAGCGCCGTCGCCAGCTCCTTGGCCGGGCGGTGCCGCCGGGCGCGGTCGTCGGCCGCCATCTCGATGAGGAGTTCGACCGCGTCGAGGGTGCGGGCGACCGTGCGCGACTGCGGGAGCATCCGGCGCAGCGACGTGAAGGGCAGCAGCACCAGGTCGTGCCGCTCGCGGGCGTGCGCACGCTCGTGGGCGAGCACCGCGGCCAGCTCGTACGGGCCGAGCAGCTCCAGGGTGCCGGCGCTGACCACGACCTGGGAGCGGACGCCGGGAACGCAGTAGGCGGCGGCGACCGGATGATCGACCACGAGGGTGCCGGGCACCTCGGGGTCGCCGTGCGCGACCAGGGCCAGCAGGGCCCGGTGGCGCCGGCGGGCGCGGACGACGCCGGCGATGGCGACCATCAGCACGCCGAGAAGCATGAGGGCGAGGGTCAGGCCGGCCGCGAGCGCGGCCAGGTGGATCGGCGACAGCGGCCGGGGGTCGCGGAGAGAACGGCCGATACCGGCGACGACGCCATCGTCGTACGGCGCGACGCCGAAGCCGAGCAGGGTGCCGATGGAGGCGAGGCCCCAGGCCAGGCCGAGTGCCTGCCACAGCACGATCGCGGTACGGGGCGTGCGCCAGGTCCACCGGGCGCGGGTCAGCAGGTGCGCCCCGAGGGCGCTCCCGGCCGCTACCAGGGCAAGGAGGGCCGTGCCGGTCATCCCGGTTATGTCCCTTCCACCTCGTCGAGGACGCGGCGGAGCAGTTCCACCTCGTCGCCGGACACCGAGCGTGCGAAATGCGCCAGAGCGGCGTCGCGGTCGCCCGTCATGTTGAGCGCGCCCAGCATGAGCTCGGCCACGTACGCCTCTTTGGTCGCGATCGGACGGTAGCGCCATGCGCGTCCTTCGCGCTCCCGTACGAGAAAACCTTTTTTGGCGAGCCGGTCGAGCACCGTCATCACCGTGGTGTGCGCGAGATCGCGGTCGTCGGCGAGCGCACGGCTCACCTCACGCGCGGTGGCACCGTTGTCGCGGTGCCACAGGACCTCCATGACCGTACGTTCAAGCTCTCCCAGACCCTTCACATCCCCCATGCTATCCACTGTAGTACTACGAGCCGTAGTACTACGACCGGTGGTAGCCATCGCCGGCGCCGTCGCCGGAGAGGCGTCAGGCCGTGGTCACACCGCCCATGTAGCTCTGGCCGTGCCACTCGGACTCGTCCGGAGGCGCCTGAGTCGGCCAGCTCGGCTGGTCCGCCACGTGGCCAGGGATGGCCAGGCGCCTCAGCTCGTCCCTGACCTTCTCGGCGAAGGTGCCCGGCTGCGTCCGGGTGCGAAGGTACAGCTCGTACAGGTCGCGGCCGAACCGGTCGGCCTGGACGATGAGGTCGTTCGGCAGGTTGTTGAACTGCTCCGCGAAACCCTCGTCGGCCGCCATGTGCAAATCGCCGTCGAAGGTCGCCGAGTAGGAGGTCACGGAGCCGTCGGTGTTGCGGATGTCGAGGTGGACCTCGGTGTTCAGCGCGCGGGCGAGCAGGCGAGCCTGGTTCATCTGGGCGTTGGGCGCGCCCCGGTCGAAGTGCGCCCGCAGGCGGACGGACACGCCACGGCGCGCGCCACCGGCCTTGAGGATCTCCGCCATGGCGTGGTGCGGCTCGGCCGGATCGAAGTCGGGCCGCTTCGCGGCCTGGTCCATGAGCTTCTGCACGTCGTACGGGCGGCGCCGGCCCGGCTTGGCGGACTCGCCGGAGTGCCAGGCGGGGCGGTCCGGTGCCCCGACCTCGGCCCGGGAGAGCATCTCGTCCAGCTGGTGTCCGAACAGCGTGAGGGTCGCGCTGCCGGTGGCCGCGTGCGCGATGCGTACGGGTTCACCGACGACCTCGACCTCGTCCACGGAGGTGATCTTCTTCTCGACGAACGTGATGTCGCTGTCGACGCGGAACTGCACCTTGTCGGCGGAACCCTTCTCGAAGGCGCTCGTCTCGTTCCGGTTGCCGCCGCTGACGGAGCGGTGTTCGGTGCTCTGGGCGCCGAAGGTGGCGTCCGCGCCGACGCCGAACGTGTCGGGGCCGCCGCCGAAGCTCACGGTCGCCGGGCCCAGGTGGCTGCGGTCGGCTTCGACCTTCGCCTGCTCCTGCTGGCGGTTGACGTCGCGGAGTTCGGTCTCGATCAGACCGGTGGCCGAACGCTTGGGCTCGGACATGTTGTGCCGCACCCACACCTCCACGACCTTGTTGTTACCGAGCTGGAGGGTGATCATGCGGTGGCCGTTCGCGTCGGTCGCCCGCTCGAAGCGTGCGGTCAGCGAGTCTCCGGTCGTGACCCTCCTGATCGAGGCCTCGTGCGCACGGGCCTCGGACCGGCTGATCACCTTGTGGCGGACGAGCCCGTCGATGATCGCTTTGGGCAGGTCGTCGATCTCCACGTGTTCCGGGCTGGACTTCGCGGGGGGTACGAGCCGTCGCGCGTCCGCGGGACCGACCGGAGAGGCCGAGGCCTTGCCGACCGGCGCGGCCATGCCGGCGGGCAGCACGCGCTCGGCCGTTCCGGTCAGGGTGACCTCGTGGCGGCGCCTCGCGCCCTCCAGAGCGGCCCGGATGTCGACGGAGTTGCGCACGACCTCGATCTTGAGGGTGAGTCCGTGCTGGATCACCGGCTCGGCGTCCCGGAACACGCCCTCGCCCTGGAGCCGGGTCTTCTGCCGGGTGTGGCCGCCGCTGGAGGTGTGCGAGCGGTGGGTCTTGACAGTGCCGTGCACGCTGCCGTCGACGTTGCCGAAGGGGGTCGGCACGCCCTTCTTGGCGGCGCCTCCGCTGACCGAGCCCTCGTACGTCACGTTCTTGCTCTCGGAGACGTCCTCCTGCTCGTACGTGTAGTGCTGAAGGATCTGGCCGTGGCTGTACATATGGCGCAGAAGGGTCGGATCGCCGTCGAAGCTCGCCGTGACCCGGACCGTGAAGTCGCCGAAATTCTTGGTGTAGCCGGCCGGGCTCAGCATGTTCCGCATCTTTCCCCACCAGCGCTTGCCGGCGAAGTCGACGTAGAGCGCGCGCCAGAGCGCCGGATTGTCGGCCAGCGCCCGGGGCGCCACCGCGTTGACGGCGGCGGCGACCTGGTCGACCACCTCGACCTCGGTGTCCGGGGCCTCGGCGGTGTGCAGCGACGTCCGCTGGAACGTGCTGATGCCGACGTCCTTCCGGTAGTGATCCGGAATCACCATCGTGTCCGGATGCAGCTCCAACCGGCGTACTTCCGCCAGCATGTTGGCCATCCGGCGTGACGGCGCGTCCGCCCGCGGAACCACATCGGAGGGGAAGAACTGCGTCAGCAGGTTCGTGATGGTCTCGCGGCTGTGCCCCTTCGTGACGGGCAGCGCCGGGACTCCGACCGGCTGGCCTCGCCGTTCGTCCAGGCTCACCTTGTAGCGGGCCAGCGCGAGTTCGCCGAGGTACTTGCGGGCGAACGGGACGGCCGTACGCCGGTCCAGTCTGAGTTCGCCGCGCAGCAGGCGTTCCATGGCCTTGGCGACCTGGTGCAGGGGCAGCGACACCTCCCCGCGCGCCCACATGCTCAGGGCGTCGCGCTCGGCGAGGGTGTACAGAACCGAACCGCCCTCGGCGCTGTCCGACCGTGTGTGTCCCTTGGCGTCCGGTGCGGTGGAGACACGGAACTTGGCGTGCGCCTGGAAGACGTACTTCTTGCCGGTGTCGATGGCGAGTTGCTCGGTCCCCCAGATGTCGGTTTCCGTCCGTGACCGCGACCTGGACGACGACCGGGACAGGCTGACGCCCGCATTGCCGTTGGGATCGGTGGAGGTGTTCACTCCCACGCCGCCCGACCCCTTGACCGTCCAGCCGTGGCTCTCGTTGTGGCCGACGGCGTGGCTGGCCAGCGTGAGGTTGATGTCGCCGTCCACGATGTGCGACTCCTCGACGAACTCGGAGTCGCCCAGCTCGGCGGTCACCGTCGCCTGGCCGGTGTGGTACGAGCTGTACATCCATTCGGGGTGGGAGAGCAGCCCCCGCACGTTGAGCGCCGCGGCGAGTTCGTGGAACTCGGGGGAGTTCACCTTGATGCCAAGAAGCTTCACGGCCTTCTTGAGGAACTCGTCCCCGGCGTCGGCGTGCAGCAGCTTGGCCGTCCGCCGAGCCTCGCCCGAGGTCGGGTGCGCCGGCGCCGCCGGGTGATTCTCACTCGACGGCAGCATGTCGGCGGGCAGCACCACCCGCGCCGACCCGTCGACGTCCTCGGCGATGGTGATCGCCTTGCCCTTGGCCGTCAGCAGGTCGACCCGCAGCTTGTGCGGGATCTCGAACACCGCCACCGGTCCGACGTTCTCCCCCATGATCACCTGGTTGGCGGTGTCGCCTTCGGCCGTGCTCGCGCCCTCGGTGCTGTTGTAGCCGACGTCGATTTCGCCGCCCGAGGGCGTGAGACCCGGGCCCTTCGGCGCGTCGACGGCGGCCGCGCCGGTGCCGCTGTTGGTCGTCGACTGGCTCTCGGTCATGCTGGTGGTGTCGGAGCCGATGTCGAGGTTCACGACCGACTCGGCGTCGCTCACGCCCTTGAACTTCGCGTGCTCGAAGTCCTGCTCGAGTTTGACCCGGAGCGTGAAGTTCTTGGGGGAGTGGCCGGTCTTGGCGTGCATCAGGTCGAGGTGCAGGCCCTCCTGCGCCAGCTGGTCATAGCCCGACTCGAACCGCGGGCCGGTCGCCTTTCCGTTCCGGCCGACCCTCATGGTGAACTGCTCGTCCACCTCCCGCTCGTTGGCCATCTGGCTGGCGCGCTTGATCGGGTCGCGGGAGTAGACCTTCTGCCCGTTCTTGATCTTCGGCAGCAGTCCGAGCTTCCGCAGGCGCTCCTCGACCTGCTCGCGGAGCTTGTCGACGCCGGTGACGTCCTGGACCAGCGCCGGTCCCGCACCGCGGAGCTTGTTCTTGCCGAACACCTTCGGCAGCTCGCCCTTCCGGCCCTTGGGCGGATCGGGGTCGGGATCGTCCCGCAGCCTGATCGTGCCGTCCGGGTTGTACTTGATCGCTCCGCTGTCGTCGCGGACGATCGCCGCCGGGTCCACCGGCAGGCCGTACCGGTAGGCGAGGGGTTCCGGCATGCGGAAGAGCGCCTTGCTCTCGCCGTCGATCGCCGGCCGGGCCCGCCGCTCGCTCGCCATGTGGATCGTGACGGTGTGCTTCACCCGCAGGTGGTAGCCCTGCGTGTGCCCCTTCCACCGCTGCACGCTCGGGTGGATGGAGGTGCCACCCGAGCTCGTGGACCTCGAGCGCGACCGGGTGCGCGCGTAGGTGCCCGACAGCTTGGGCGTCACGCCGCCGACCTCGTTCAGCGCGCCCAGGTGGTCCGGGCCGACCTGCACGCCGCCGGTGACGTTGAAGTGCCGCGCGCGGCCCTTCGACGACTCGCGGGACGCGCCCGAGAAGGTGATCCGGAGCCGCTCCAGCCAGCGTTTGTTGCTGGCCGGCCCGACCCGCGGGTCCTCGTCCGGCTCGAGCACGATCTCCGACTTGATCTGGACGGTGCCGATCTCCTTGCCGTCCTTGACGATCGTCCGCTGCAGGCCGTGCGGGTCGTCGACCGCCTCCCCGAGCCGGCTCGGCAGCTCGTCGTTGAAAAGAGTGCGCACCTGCCGCCGGGCCACGTCGTCGAGGTTGGGGTCGAGACCCATCTCGTCGGCCGTGCGGTCGGTGAGTTCGTCCAGCCCGGTCATCCCGGTGACCGAGCTCTCGGGCAACGCGGTCTGCTGCCGGTCCGCCACGGGGAGTTGCGCCTTCTCCGCCGGGGCGCTGTCGGTGTAGGTGTGCGACACCCACACGCGTACCGGGCCGTCGGTGCTGACGGACTGGGTGTTGCTCCATCCGTGCCCGGGGCCGTCGGCCGTCCGGCGTACCTGGACCTCGAACACGGCGTTGCCGGCCGCCTGGCCCTCGGACCAGGGAGTCTCGAACATCGTGTGCGGGCTGCGGTCGTCCTCGACGGCGCCGCCCAGCGCGAACTCGGACGCGTGGTGCGTGTCCGAGCTGCTCCAGGTGTACCCGCCGCCGCCTTTGAGGATGGCGAACTGCGCCACGGTCCTGGCCCATTCCCAGGGCGTCAGCTTCGCGAGGGCCCCCGCGTCCAGCGACGCCGACAGGTCGGTGCTGCGGTTCGCGGCCGAGGCGACCGACGCGCCACCCTGCGGGAGCGTGCCGACCATGGTCTCCGACGCCTCCACGTCCGTGTCCGTGACCATGCGCAGGTTGGGCACCCGCAGTTTGACGCGTATCTCGCCGTCGCCGACCGGGAGTATCGCGCCGTCTTCGGAGACCAGGCGCCGGAAGTCACCCCGCAGAGTGCGATCGAGGTCCTCCACGGTGAAGCGGTGGTCGATGCCGACGCGGGACAGCACCTGGTTGACGAGGCGGGTGAGATGTCCGACCGGAAGGTTCCCGGCCGCCGCGGCGGCGGGCATCGCGGCGTCCGGCGGTCGCGTGTCGGTGGCCAGCCGGGAGGCCGCCTCCTGGAGGACCGTGACGGAACCGTCCGGCACCGTCCCCTCGTCGAGCGCCTCCCGGTAGGCGACCTGGTGCTTCCGGCCCTCCTCCAGATCTTGCGCGAGGCCGCCCCGCTGGAAGTCAGTGCCGGACACCATGGCGTTCAGCTGGGTGACGGCCTTCTGGTACGCGTTGCGGGCCTGCATCACGGGGATGCGCATGTCGTCGTACGCGTCGCCCGCCTTGCGCTGACGCAGGGAGGCCGCGCGCAGCTCGCTGCCGCCTTCCAGGTCACCGGCCTGGAAGGCGTCCCTCGCCTGCCCGGACAGCCGGACGGCGAACTCGTACTTCTGCATCACGAGCCGGTGCAGTTCCTCGCCGGCTTCGTTCAGCGCGCCGATCTGCCGCTGGAGTTCGACCGCGAGCTCGGCGCCGAGCCGGTTGCGCTCGGCGAGCTGGCTCTGCAGCGCGGCGTGCAGGCGGATGGTGGCCGTGGCGTCACCGGACGGGTGGCTCTGCCCGGCGGCGGCGAGTGCGCGCTGGAATTCGTAGTGGTGGGTCTGCGCGTCCTGGACGGCCTGGGCCAGGTCGCCGAGACGCACCCCCCGGTCGTTCGCGAGCCGGGTGAGCTGGTCAACGACCTCCCGGTACGCGGCGCGGGCCTGCACCGCGGGGATGCGCATGTCGCTGTACGCGTCGCCGGCCTGGCGGTGACGCTGGGCGGCCAGCCGCAGCTCACGCGCGCGATTCAGATCGCCGTTGTCGATCGCGTCGCCCGCCTCCGCGAGCAGCCGCAGGGAGGCGTCGTAGTTCTCCGTCGCGAGGCGCTGCAGTTCGTCGGCGGCCTGGTCGAGCGTGGCGAGCTGGCCGCCGATCTCCTGCTGCAGCGCCATGGCCGTCCGGCCCGAGACCGTGATGCTCGCGGCCAGCCCGGCACGCAGGTCGGTCACCTCCGGCCGCGGGGGCTCGGGGGTGTTCTCGGCCTCGCGGATCGCCTGCGCGATGTGGGCCGGCACCGGCCGGTCGGCGATCACGTCCTGGTACCCCGCGTGGTGCGCCTGCGCCTGGTCGAGGTTCTGGCCGAGCCTGGTCAGGTCGACGGGCCCGCCGATCATCAGCTGTTCCAGCTGGCTCGCGGCCTCGCGGTACGCGGCGGCGGCCTGGCCGGCCAGCCGGGAAGCTTCGTCGTACGCGCTCGCCTCGCGGTTCAGCCCGGTGCCGGCGTCGTGGTACTGCTGCGCGAGCTGCGCCTGCCCGCCGGCGGCGAGCTGCTGGGCGCGGTCGAAGGCTTGGTTGGCGGCCCGGCGGTGGTACTCCGCCACCCGATGCTGGTCGGCCGCGGCCTGGGCGGCCGAGGCGGCCTGCCGTTCGAGACCCTGCCTGAGGTCGGTGGCGGCCGCCGCCCGGGCGATGAGCTGTTCCGCCAGCTCGGCGTGGCGCCGGCCGGGCGCGGTGGGGTCGCCCGACGGCCGGCTCTGCCCGGCGTTGGCGAGACCGCGCTGGTACTGCTCGTGCTGCCGGTCGGCGTCCTGGACCGCCGCGGCGAGGTCGTCCACGTCGACCTGCCTGCCATTGGCCATCTCGTCGGCCAGGCCGGCGGCCCTGCGGTAGGCGTCGTGCACCTGTGTCGCCGGGCCACGCATGTCGCTGAACTTCTCGGCCGCCTGGTAGTGGCGTAGCGAGGCTTCACGCAGCTCGCGTGCGTGGCCGAGGTCGCCGCGCGCGATGGCGTCGGCCGCCTGCTGACCCAGCCGGAAGGCGGCGTCGTAGTTCTCCATCGTGAGCCGGTGCAGCTCGTCGTCGGTCTGGTCGAGCGCGGCGAGCTGGTCGGCGATGGCCTGCCGCAGCCCGGCGACGGCCTGCGCGGTGTCCGTGACCGCGCCGTTGAGGTTGGCGCGCAGGTCGGACAGGTCGGCGTTCGGTCCCGTCGTCGGCCGTCCCTCGCCAGACCACGGCGGGGTCGGCGGCGTGTGGCCGTGCTTGCGCAGGTAGCGCGCGACCCCCTCGATCTCCCTGGCGTACGCCTGCCGTTCCGCGTCGGTGGCGGCCGCGTGCCACTTGCGCGAGAGGTACCAGTGCTCGTTGAGCCGGGCGGACAGGCAGCCGTCGCGCCGCTCGGCGAGCCGGGACAGGAACCTGCGGATCGCGCCCTGCCCGGAACGGGCCTGGTCCGCCGTCTGGCGCTGGAAGGTGTCGCTGATCTCGTGCAGCATCACCCGCGCCACCTGGCCGGATGCCAGCCCGGGCGCCAGCGTCACGGCATGCGGATCGGCCACGGTGCCCGACCGCACCCGGGTGCGGCCGAGACGGCGGCCCCGCAACCCCAGCCGTGGGTGACGCACACCCGCCGGGGTGACCGAACGCGCCCGGTCGCGGCGCCCCTCCGCCTTGTTCTCGACCTTGAACCGGAAGTGCTGCGGGGCGCGGTTCAGGTGGTCCTGGAAGTGGATGATCAGTGTCGTGCCGTCGGCGGACCAGTTCCAGCCGCGTACCTGGGGGCCGAAGTCCGTGGGCCGCAGGTCGGCGTCGAACAGCGCGTGCGCCTCGGCCAGCGACAGGATGATCGGCCCCTGCCGCCCGTTGGCGACGAACGCGGTGCCCTTGAGCCGCCCCGCCGCCACCAGACCGAAGTCGTTCTGGCGGCCGTGGTGCGGCGCGGGCGTCTGGGTGTCGGCGTTCCCGGTCTGCGTGTTGCCGGTCTGCGCATTACCGTTCTGGTTCGCGTTCGGCGTGCCGTCGGACCGGCCGATCCAGTGGTTGACCAGCGCGCCGACGACCGCGTCGTCGGGTCGCGTCGAGTTCGGGTTGGACGGGGAGGAGCCGGGCTGCCCGGTGCCGGTGTCGCCGGACCCGGCGACAGGCCCGGTCGGCGAGCCGTCGACGGGCGCGGTCGGCGAGCCGTTGACGGGTGTGGTCTGCGAGCCGTTGACGGGTGACGTCGCCGGGGCCGTGCCGTCCAGGCTGGTGTTCTGGCCCGTGGCGGTGGCGGGCGCGGGAGCCGTGGGGTTGCTCGTCGCCGGGGGGTTCGCCGTCCCGTCCGGCTGCGTGGGACCGGTGCCCTGCGAGGTATCCGTGTTGACCGGAACGCTCTGGTCGCCCTGCTGGACCGCGTTCGGGTCGACGTTGGCCGCGGTCGGATCCGGGGCCACCGCGTTCTGCGGCGCTGCGTTCTGGAGCGTCGAGTCGTGGGGCGCCGCCGGGTCGCCGGAGTTGTCCGGGTCGGCGTTCACGTTCGCGGCGGCGTTGACGCGGGTGTTGCCCGCCCCCGCCGCCCGCGTGCCGTTCGCCGCCTGCCCGTTCACCGTCTGGCCGTTCACGTCGCCCGTCGGGGCGTTCGAGGCGACCGGCGACGTGCCGACCGGCGCCGTGCCGTTCTGCCCGTTCTGCGGCTGCTGGGAGTCGGGCTTCGGGCCGTCCGGGGAGTCCGGACCACCGGTCAGGTTGATCCCCAGATGCGCGGCGTCGCTGGCCATGGAGGTGTGGAAGGCACTGGCGAGGCTGACACCCGGGCTGGTCACCGCGTGGAAGACGCCGGGGTTGAACGGGCTGATCGTGTTGGTACGGCCGACGCCTCCCATGAAGCCGCCGAGCATCGACTCCCCGGTGGGAGCCTCCCACTGGCCGTAGACCAGCCCGTTGGCCAGGAAACTGCCCGCGGGAGACGCCGCGACGTTGTTCAGGCCGGTGTTCATCGCCCGGCCCGGGAACCGCCGGAACGCGTTGCCGACCCCCGGCGCGTCCCCGGCGATGCGGTTCAGGGCGCGGATGCCCGGCAGGTTGTCGGCGATGCCGGAGACGGGGCCGTGCAGCTTCATGCCCACGAACGCACCGGTGCCCGCCCCGATGGCCGTCGCCGCGGCCATGTGCCAGTCGAAGTTCCTCCGCGTGCCCTGCTTCATCTGCAGGTACTGGCTGTAGGCGTCGGTGAAGCCCTCTTCGCCGAGCTCCTCGATCAGTTCGTGCATCAGGGCGTGGGAGACGAACCGGCCGGCGGCGGAGTTGCCGGCCAGGGCGGTGATCCGTGCCGCCCCATTGGCCCCGAACGAGCGTCCGGCCGCGATGCCCAGGCGTTCGAGGATCCGGGCCATCGCGGTGCGCCCCGCCTGGGCGTACGGGCCGATGAGGGAAACGGTCGTGCCGGCGGTGAAGTAGGCCGCTATCAGGGCGATGAAAGCGGCGGTCACCGCGACCCAGAAAGCGACGTTGCAAGAAATCTTCGAATATTGAGTGTTCTGCGCGAAACTGTCGGTCTGCCGGGAGTAGAGAAAGGCCGAGACCATTTTCTCCAGCATGCCGGCCTGGTCGCCGAACAGCTCGGAGACCCGGGCCTTGGCCATGATCGCGGAGACGGCCTCGTATCCGGTCGAGATCGTACGGACCGAGGTGCCGGCCGGCTCGAACGCCGCGGCCCCCACCTTCACCATTTCTTCGAACGCGAGCCTGAGCTCCCACAGCTTGCTCTCGCTCGCCTTCGGCCAGGTCTGCCCGGAGGTCAGCATCGGAATCAGCCAATAGACCACCCAGTCGGGCAGCGCCTCGGTCTCCCAGGCCGGCTGTACGTCCTTCGTCGAGTATCCGGCGGGATCCGGAAGCGCCGGAATCTGACTGTTGACATCATCATTGATGTTGTGGCTGACATGCGTGTCAGTCGACCTGCCCCCGGCCATGGTCTACTGTTCCCGACGGGAACGGCGCCCGGCACACCTGATCACTGTGATGACCCCACCTCGTAAAGCGTCACACCGACATGTTGTTGTTGATCGTCTGGGTCAGTGAGTGGTCTGTCGAGGTGATGTTCTGGACCGACGTGCGCAGGGTCGGGCCGACGTTGACGATTTCGTTGACAAGCCGGGTGCCCTCGGCGCAGAGCATTTCGGGTCCGCCATTGGCCGCATAGGCCGACCAGAAGGACGCGCCCTCCGTGCCGTCCCCCCAGGGCGCTTCCTCGTTGAGTGCGCGGACTCTGTCCACGGCCTTGCTCCACATGCTCTGCAGCTCGGAGGACATCGTGTCCCACGCGGACAGGCCGCGTCCCACCGTGGTGTTGTCTATCTGCACGCCCTGAAGCTCTGTCACTGCAGTCACCTCTCCCCGCGTATCTGCTGGACCATCTGCTCCAGCACACTCTCCACGTCGCCGGCGAGGTGCGCCCGCATCTGATCGGCGGGAATGAGCGGCTCGAAGATCTCCACGACCTTCTCCTGAGCCTTGCTCGCCGCCTGATTGACGGCCTTGACAATGGCGTCGGCGAGCTCCCGGGAATCCGGCCGCCGGAAGATCCGAGGGTCGATGTCGAGACTTATGAGCTCGCCACGCGCGCCGACCGTCGCGGCCACCAAACCATCGCTTGACTTCTCAGTCACCTGGATGGCGCGTCCCTGAGCGTGCAGATCGAGCGCTTCGGCGTTCATGCGCATGAAGGCGTCGCGCAACTCGTCGGCGTAGATCCGCAAGCCGGCCGTTTCCATCTCTTCGGACAACGGCTCGCCACCACCCATCAAAGTGTGCCGATCGAGCGACACGAACGCGACGTGCAGAGTTCATAGGAATGTAACAGACCCGGATGCGTTGCCGTAAGGGTCTGAGATATACGTGTTACACGCCGCGGGCTTCCTCGTCGAGAAGTGTCACGTGTTCCGCCAGGTCGCTCACCTCGTCCCGGGCGACCCACCGCCGGTACACCCCGCGCTCGACGCGGTCGAGGCCGAGGCTCTGGGCGACGGTCACCCGGCCGCCGGTGTACTCCAGCAGCAACTCGCCCTCTCGCTGGTCGTGCACCCGGAACGGCGCGCCGCGCCAGCGGCACACGACCGCGACGGAACAGGCCATCGCGCACTCATCGGCCGGCACCGCCCGGACGTACCGGCCCGGCCGGACCTCCTCGAACCCCGGGGCCGGCTCGGCGCTCCGCAGGCGCATCCACAGCCGGCCGGAGCGCAGCTCGGGGCTCGCGTCGTAGTCGGCGTCGTGCCATCGAGCCCGGTACGTCATCCGGCCTCCTCGGTCGCTTCCTCGATGAAGAGCCATCGGCCGAGATCTCCGTCGTAGACCGCGCGGCGTCGCTCCACGCCGTCGGCGGCCAGCTCGACGATCTCCGACCCGTGCGGCAGCCCGATGCCGTCGATCTTGTACTCCCGGATCGTCTGGTCGACGTTGGGCACGAGGCCCATGCCGATGAACGGCGGCTCCTCGATCACCCAGCCCTCGACCGCGGCCCGGCTCTCCTCGTCGACTCCGCCGTACGGCGTCCGGTAGAGGGCGGGTCCGAGCGCCGGCCAGCGCAGGATGTTCACCGAGCCGGCGGCACTGATCACGTCGGAGCGCGTCAGGGCCTCGGCCAGCACCGTCGGCGTGGCGATGTGCGCGACGTCGAGCGCGTGGTGGCAGTAGCCCGACACGGTCGGGTCCTCGGCGGCCAGCAGGGCATGGATCTCGTCCGGGTGCAGCAGCTTCTGCACGATCGCCGGACCGGACTCCGGCTCCGCGGCCTGGTCCTGGGCCAGCGTGGGCACACCCAGCCGGGCGACCGTGCCCGGCTCGAGGAGGAAGGAGACCTCCAGGCCGGGGTTGACGGCCAGCCCCCAGCTCGCGTCGGGCCAGCCGGCACAGAGCTCGGCCAGCGACACGACGCGGAACCGTTGATCGGAACGTTCCATCGCCGTGGCCAGCCCGTCGGCCGAGGTGTAGGCCATCAGCCAGGTGCGCTCACCGAAGGTCAGAGTGGGCCACGTCGCAGGCTCCGCGCCGCTCGCCGCGGCGTCGCTGAGCGGCAGCGCGAAGTCGGCCAGCCGCAGCAGCCCGAGACACCGGGCGAGGTCGCCGGCCGCATGGGCCTCCGCGAGATGCTCATCGAACGCGCTGGCCGACCCCATGGCGGACACATTAACCTCGGTTTCGCCCGGTCGGACAGGTCCGAAGTGCCGAACGGACTCACGGGGCGAGGGCGACGACGGGGGGATTTCGCTCATGGAGTTTCCGGTGGCACGCACCCGGGACGAGGCCCATCTCTACCTTGACCTGCATCCCTGCGAATGCGGTTCGGTGGAGACCGCGTGGGAGAGCGGCGTGGTCGCCATCGGCCCGGGGCTGGGCACCGTCTACGCGGGCACGTGCTCGGCCTGCGGCGCCGAACGCGAATTCGCGTTCGCCCTTCCGGAGCGCGAGGTGATGCCGGAGGGGTTCCCCACCTTCGGCGGCCCGGAGCCGTCGCAGCTCCTGGACGCGGGAGAGTGGCTGTGGGTGGCCGACATGACAGCGGGGAACGTGCCGCGAGACGACCCCGACGCCGCACTCCGGGCGCTGGCGATCGCACGCGCGGCGGTCGATGAGGTCGTGAAGTTCATCCCCGACGGCCGGGAGGAGGCGCCCGACGAGGCGTTCTGGTCCGCGCGCGGGGAGCGGATGCGCGCCGAGGAGCCGGGCCGGTTCCACCGCGAACGCCTAGTGATCGTCCGAGACACATATCGTGACCTTGCGGCGGAATACCGGTCCGCGTAATCCCGGGACGAAGGAGTGATCGCGTGCCCGACCTGCACGCCCGAACCCTGGTGGAGGCCCACCTCTTCATCAACCTGACGCTGGCCGGCGGCACCGCGTCCGAGGAGGTCGCCCGCGACCATGAGCGGTGGACCACGCTGACCGAGGGGGAGGACTCCTGGACGCTGCGGTTCGACGGCCCTCCGGACGCCGGGGCCGGCGAGCCCATCGAGCTCCAGGTCCCGTACGCGAGCGAGGCCGAGGCTCGCGAGGAGGGAGCGCGTTTCGGGGTCGGCATCTCCGAGGTGCTCGATCCGGGGCAGTGGCAGATCGTCAGCGCGGGCTACGCGCGGCGCGTGGTGGACGAGGACCTGCGGTTCGCCGAGGATCCGACCGGCCGTGACCGGTACGAGAGCGTGGTCAAGGGGTGGGAGTACGCCCGTGACGCGGCGGCCGAGGTGCTGAAGTTCATGCCGCCGGGAGTCGACGAGGTGCCGCCCGCGGCGTTCTGGACCGAGATGGGCCGGGCGGCGCACGAGCGCGAGCCGGACCGGTTCACCCGGTCCCGGCTCAACGACGACATCGCCTTCTACCAGGAGAGCCTGGACACCTTCACCGCGCTCTACGCCGACATCTGACGCTAGAAGCGTGACACCTCGCGTACGTCGATGCTCGTCGCCTTGCGGGCCAGCATGAAGGCCATGAGGGCGGCGAGCGCGAGGGCGACGACGGCTGCCACGACCAGTTCCAGCACGGTCGGCGCCCGTCCGATCCCCGCACCGATCCCGCTCGTACGGCCCTGCAGGTCGATGAGGCGAGTCGACATCACGAGGCCGCCGCCGATGCCGGCGATCACCGCGATCAGGGCCAGCACGCTCGTTCCGGACACCAGCGTCGTGGTCACCTGCCGCGGCGTCAGGCCCATGGCGCGCAGCACGACGATGTCACGCATGTGGTCGCGCAGCCCCACCGAGGCCGCGGTGAGCAGGTTCGCCACGCAGATCAACGCGAGCACGATGACGAGCCCGAACACCACGACCCGGACGACGAAGAGGCGCTGGGCCGGGTTCTGGGCGGCCTGGATGTCGAGCCGGTCCTCCGACTCGCGCAGCAGCCGCCGGCGTGCGGTGTCCACTGAGGCGCCCTGCCGCAGGACGATCCGGTACGACGGCGACGGGGTCGTGCGCACCGCCTGGTCCAGCGTGTCCATGCCGAACGACAGCACCTCGCCGCTCAGCGACGGCTCGATCGTGCGCCCGACGATGTGCACGATGACGGGGGCGCCGCCGATGGTGAGCCGTACGCGGTCGCCGACGTGGACGTGCAGGAGGTCGAGCAGTCCCTGGCCCGCGACCGCCTCGCCCGGCTTGGCGTACATCCGCCCTTCCCGTACCGGGAACGGGTAGGGCTGCTTGGACGTGCCGAGGGCCCGCGCCTGGATGGTCCGGGTCTGCCCGGGCAGCAGCGCGTCCATCTGCACCTCGGGGTAGACCGCGGTCACGTCCTGGTCGGCGGCGATGACCGCGCTGGCCTCGTACGGGACCAGGCCGACGGGGTGGGCGACCAGCGCGCCGGCCAGGCCGATCTGCTCGGGGTGGTTCTCGAAGTTGTCGAGCGTCGACCAGCAGCCGAGTGCGATCGTCACCATCACCATCGGGATGGCCAGGCCGCCGATCGTCATGGCGGCCCGCATCCGGCGGGTGAACGCGTCGCGGGCGCCGAGGACCAGCGCCGGAGGCAGGCGTACGAGCAGGGCGACGCGTGCGAACCGGGACAGCCGGCCGCTCGGCGGCTCCGCGGTGACCGTGCTGGTGGGGGAGACCCGGCTGCCCCGCCAGGCGGGCAGCAGCGTGGCCACCACCACGGCCAGGAGAGTGGCGATCGCGATCAGTGCCAGGCGGCCGAACGACAGGGGCGCCGTGGCCACGCCGGTGACCGAGCCGAACAGGCGCTGGGACAGCGAGGAGGCGGTCAGTATCGAGCCGAGCACGCTGCCGGCCACCACTCCGGCGAGCCCCAGGCAGGTCTGTTCCAGCAGCAGCATCCGCCGGATCTGCGCCGGGGTGAACCCCAGGGCCTTGAGCAGGGCGATGTCCTGGAGGAGGGAGAGGATGCGCCCGCCCGT
Organism: Actinoallomurus iriomotensis; assembly: GCF_030269445.1. Taxonomy (GTDB): domain Bacteria; phylum Actinomycetota; class Actinomycetes; order Streptosporangiales; family Streptosporangiaceae; genus Actinoallomurus; species Actinoallomurus iriomotensis. Next base: position 360,567 of record NZ_BSTJ01000003.1, on the reverse strand, counting down.
GGCGTTGCCGATGGCGAGTGCGGCGGCGATCAGCGCGACGACGCCGAACATGCCCATCAGCAGGCCGAGCAGGCGGCTGTCCGTCTCCATCGACGCGCGCACCTGCTGCCACGTCGAGACCCGGTCCACGTGGTCGCCGCCGAGGACGGTGACCACGTGCTGGACGAAGAAGGCGCTCGCGCTCGGGTCGGACAGCTTCAGCCCGACCAACAGTTCGGTGCTGGCGGTACCCGGCTCGACGCTGTTCAGCACCCCCGGCAGCGTCCAGGCGATGCCGGGGGTCACCGAGGGGTAGGGGCCCTGGTCGGACGCGTCCGCGATGCCGATCACCGGCAGGTCGTGCCGACGTCCGTCGAGGCCGCGGACACTGAGGCTGTCACCGACCTCGGCGCGCAGGGTCCGGGCGAGCGTGCGCTCCAGGACGACGCCGTCGGGCCGGGACGGGTCGAGCCAGCGACCCTTGGCGACCACCGGCCGGCCGACCTGTGGCAGTGCGCTGCCCATCGCCCGCAGCTCGAGCGGTGCCCGCTGCCCTTCGCGCACCGCCGTCGCGACCGCGGTCTGGAACGGCCCGGAGACCCCGGTGACGCCGCTCATGTCCGGCAGTGAGGAGAGGTCGGTGCCGGCGCGTGCGTGGATCCACACGTGCGCGCCGTTCGAGCGCGCGAACACGCTCTTCCACGGGTCCATCGCGCCCGCGAGCATCGTGGTCGCGAGGATCAGCGCCGTGACGACGCCGGCCACGACGCTCACGGACAGCACGGCCTGGCCGGGACGGGTGCGCAGGTCGGCGCGTATCCAGCGGATGGTGGCGTGCACTGTGTCAGAGGTCCAGGATCGAGCCGATGGCGTTCTTACTGTCGGTCGGGGGCCGTACGTCGGCATCGTCGACGATCATGCCGTCGAACAGGGATATCACCCGATCGGCGGAGCTCGCCACTCGCGCGTCGTGCGTGACGAGCAGGATGGTCTGGCCTTGGTCGTGCACCTGTTCCAGCAGTCGTACGACGTCGCGCGTGTTGGTGCTGTCGAGGTTGCCGGTGGGCTCGTCGGCGAGCAGCAGGCTGGGCTCGTTGGACAGGGCCCGCGCCAGGGCGACGCGCTGCTGCTGGCCGCCGGACAGCCGCGCCGGCGAGGCGTCGGCACGGTCGCTGAGCCCCAGCTCCTCCAGGAGGTACTCCCGGCGCTCACGCGCCTGTTTGGGGTTGGCCCCGGCCAGCAGGGCGGGCAGCTCGACGTTGTCGGCGACGGACATGTTCGAGATCAGGTTGAAGAACTGGAACACCACGCCGATGTGGCGGCGGCGCAGCACCGCCCGGTCGGCCTCGCTGAGGTCGCTCAGGCGGTTGCCGCGCACCCAGATCTCGCCGCTGGTCGCGGGGACCAGCCCGGCGAGCAGGTGCAGCACGGTCGACTTCCCCGAGCCCGAGGGCCCCATCACGGCGACGAACTCCCCGGGACGCACGCGGAGGTCGATGCCCCGGATCGCGTGTACGTCGGTGCCGTCGGAATGGTGGACCTTCACCAGGTCCTTGGTCCGGATCATCGCGGCGTCCGGCTCCGGTTTCTCGGCAGGGCTCATGTCAGCGCCTCCTGGCGGCGGTCGAGCCATTCGAGGTCCGCCTGGAGATGCGGCCGGGCGCCCGCGACGAGCAGGGACGCGACGAGACTGCCACGTTGTCCTGGGTGGCCGGGGTCGGACAGGCCGCGCGGATTGTGGCAGTGGCGGCGCTGCCGGTTGATAAGGGTCATACGGTCGGCGGCTCCGGTCAGCGGGACGAGGGCGAGCTTGGAGAGGAACTCCTGGTCGAGCTCATATTCGTGAGCGGTCTCCTTGGCCGGCAGGGCCGACGACACCGATCGCACCCCCGACCACCTCCTCAGAAACCCTGCATGTCAGGCATGTTAGGGGTCATGGTGATGCCTGGACATAGGTAACGAACTTGAAACTTGTCGTTGACACCTGGATTACGGGTGTGCATAACATGCATGTACCCCAGTGAGGGGTCACAGAGAGGTTGACGATGGTGCGGTCGTTGGCAGGCGGTCTCCTTGCGATGGTTCTCGTCGCGGGCTGCGGCATGTCGAGTCCGTCCCACGCGGCGAGTGATGGCTCGACGGTGGCGACCAGTGGTCCGATCACGCTCGCCACCGGCCCGGATTTTACGGGTTACATGCGGCCATTGGTCGACAAATGGAACGCGGTGCATCCGTCCGAGAAAGTCACCCTGCTCACTCTTCCGGACGCCGCCGACGATCAGCACGCCCAGATGGTCACCAACCTTCAGGCGAAGAGTGACCGGTATGACGTGCTCAACCTCGACATCGTGTCGACGGCGGAGTTCGCCGACGCGGGATGGATCATCCCGCTCGACCGGCGGCAGTTCCCTCTGGACCAGTTCCTCAAGCCGGTCGTGGACACCGCGGTGTACGGCGGGAAACTGTACGGCGTTCCCTACACCAGCAACGCCGGCCTGCTGTACTACCGAAAGGACATTCTGGATAAAGCTGGCAAAAAGCCGCCCAGGACCTGGGCTCAGCTCCGCCAGCTCGCCATGACCCTCGCGCCCAAGTACGGACTCGAGGGCTACGCCGGCCAGTTCTTCCCCTACGAGGGGCTGACCGTCAACTTCGCCGAGGCCGTGCAGTCCGCCGGCGGGGCGATCCTCACCGACGACGGCACCAAGGTCGCGGTGAACTCCCCGCAGGCGCGGCAGGGTCTGAACTTCCTGGTGCAGGGCCTGCGGGAGGGTTGGATCACCAAGCGGTCCCTCACCTTCAAGGAAGAGGAGTCCCGCAAGGAGTTCCAGGACGGGCGGCTGCTCTTCCTGCGCAACTGGCCCTACGCGTACGGGCTCATGACCCGTCCGGGCAGCAAGGTCAGGAAGAAGTTCGGCGTCACCCTCCTGCCCGGCCAGGACGGCCCGGGCTCCAGCTCGCTCGGCGGCGCCAACCTCGCCGTCAGCGCCTACTCGCGGCACCAGAAGACCGCGATCGCATTCATCAAGTACTTCACGGGTCTCGAAAACGAGCGGGCCGTCCTCACCCAGGGGTCGTTCCCGCCCGTATGGGCGCGGCTCTATGACGATCCCGCGCTGATCAAACGCTTTCCCTACCTCCCGGTGCTCAAGCAGAGCATTCTCGCCGCCAAGCCACGGCCGGTGAGTCCGAATTACAACCAGGTGAGTCTCGCGATCTCCAATGCCGTGAGCGGGGCTCTCGCCTTCCGGCAAACGCCCGACGCGGCCATCTCCCAGATGGCCGGAGACCTCGGGAGCGTCATCACCAACCGCTGATTTTCTTAGAACGACGGTATTCACCGGGGTACCCCCTGGCCTTTTTCAGGGGGACCCAAAAGGCAACGCCAGGAGTTCTTCGTGGCATGCCCTGAATACCTGAACGGCCGACTCGGGGGCCCGAAAGAATGCAGAAAGGTACGCAGATGCAAGCAAGAGGTTTCTGGGCGACCGCGGTGACCGCGGGCCTGCTCGTCGCCACCGCCGCGTGTGGTGGCAGTGATGACAAGACCTCCGACTCGTCCAGCTCCGGCGCTGGCGGTCAGGAACTGAAGGGCGTGACGATCGAGGTCGCGGCCAAGTGGACGGGCGTTGAGCAGCAGAACTTCCAGAAGGTGCTGTCGGCCTTTGAGAAGAAGACCGGCGCGAAGGTGAATTACGCCTCGACCGGTGAGAATACGGATGCCTACCTTGGGCCACGCCTGCAGGCTCACCAGCCGCCGGATGTGGCGATTCTTCCGCAGCCGGGTCTGGTGGCGCAGTACGCGAAGAAGAACGACCTGAAGCCGTTGTCGGCGGATGTGACGGCGACGATCGATGCGAATTACACGCCGTACTGGAAGCAGCTCGGCTCGGTGGACGGCAAGGCCTACGGCGTGCTGGTGAAGGCGGCGTACAAGTCGATCATCTGGTACCGCACCAAGGCGTTCGACGACGCGGGCGTGCAGCCGCCGGCGGACTGGGCCTCCTTCACCAAGGCCGCGCAGACGCTGTCGGACGCGGGCTCGACGCCGTTCGAGCTGGCGGCGGGGTCGGGTGACTCCTGGACGCTGACGGACTGGTTCGAGAACGTGTACCTGTCCCAGGCGGGCCCGGACATGTACGACAAGCTGACCAAGCACGAGATCAAGTGGACCGACCCCTCGGTGACCAAGGCGCTGCAGGCGCTGGTGCAGATCTGGGGCAAGTCCAACATGATCGCCGGCGGCAGCGCGGGCGCGCTGCAGCAGAAGTTCGACGCCTCGGTCACCGACACGTTCGGCAAGAACAAGGCCGCGATGGTCTACGGCGGTGACTTCGCCGCCGCGAACATCGGCACGACCTCGGCGAAGGTCGGCACGGACGCGAAGGTGTTCGCGTTCCCCAAGGCCGGCACCACCACCCCGGCCGTCCTCGGTGGTGACACCGCGGTGGCGATGAAGGACTCCAAGGGCGCGATGGCGCTGATCAAGTACCTGGCCTCCCCGGAGGCCGGCACGGTGTGGGCCAAGGGTGGCGGCTACATCTCCCCGAGCAAGAACGTCAAGCCGGACGCCTACCCGGACGCGCTGACCAAGCAGCTGGTCTCCCAGCTGCAGGCGGCCGGCGACTCGGCCCGGTACGACATGTCCGACCAGACGCCGGCCGCGTTCGGTGGCACGCCGGGTCAGGGCGAGTGGGAGGACCTGCGGGCCCTGGTGAAGAACCCCGGTGACATCAAGGGCGCCCAGGCCAAGCTGGAGTCCGACGCGGCCAAGGCGTTCAAGTAGGCGCTGGGATCATGACCGCGATTACCGAAGAGATGGCCTCGCCGCAAGACGGCGGCGAGGCCGGAACGCCCCCCGACGAGGGCTCGGGCCGGCTCGGCCCGCCGTCCTGGCTCGCGCTGGGCTTCCTGCTTCCCGCGTTGCTGCTGCTGGGTGCGCTGGTGGTCTACCCGATCATCTACACCGCGATCCGCAGCCTCTTCGACGCCACCGGCAAGAAGATGGTGGGGCTGGACAACTACACCGCCATCTTCACTGACCACGACTCGTTGACCGCGGTGCGGAACACCGCGATCTGGGTGGTGGTCGCCCCGACCGTCGTGACGATCCTGGGCCTGCTGTTCGCTGTTCTGACCGAGCGGATCCGCTGGTCGACGGCGTTCAAGATGGTCGTGTTCATGCCGATGGCCGTCTCGTTCCTGGCCTCGGGTGTCATCTTCCGCCTGGTGTACGAGCAGGACCCCTCGATGGGTGTGGCGAACGCCGTGGTGACGAGCGTGCACGACACCTTCGACGGCGGCTCCCGCTATCCCGGCGCCTCGGTCCGCGACGGGGACAAGAGCCCCGATGTGGCGCAGGCGGGCGCGGTGACGACCCGAACCCCGGTGCAGGCCGGCCAGACCGCGCTTCTTCCCCTGGTCGGGGTCAAGCCGGAGAACCTTCCGAAGAAGCCCACCCCGGCCAAGGCTCCGCAGGCCGCCGCGGGCGGGATCTCGGGGCTGGTGTGGTTCGACTTCACCAAGGGCGGTGGGGGCACGCTCAACAGCCCCGACGCCACCGAGGCCGGCCTGGGCGGGATGAAGGTCCAAGCCGTCTCCGCCTCCGGGAAGGTGGTCGGGTCGACCACCACCAAGGACGATGGATCGTTCCTGATCAAGAAACTCCCCGCCGGGGCCTACACCCTCAAGTTGCCGAAGGACAATTTCACGGCGGCGTACGGGGGAGTGGACTGGCTGGGGTCGACGTTGATCACTCCGGCGATCATCGCGTCGTATCTGTGGGTGTGGGCCGGGTTCGCGATGGTGTTGATCGCGGCCGGGCTGGCGGCGATCCCACGGGACGCGCTGGAGGCGGCGCGGGTCGACGGCGCCACCGAGTGGCAGGTGTTCAGACGGGTGACGATCCCGCTGCTGGCGCCGGTCCTGACCGTGGTGTTCGTGACGTTGCTGATCTACGCGCTGAAGGTGTTCGACCTGGTGTTCATCATCGGCGGCGGTGATCCGAACGCCAGTGTTCTGGCGATGCGGATGTGGACCGAGTCCTTTGGCGGCGGCAACAACCAAGGGGCCGGCTCGGCGGTCGCGATCCTGTTGTTCTTGCTGGTCGTGCCCGCGATGTTGTTCAACCTGCGGCGCTTTCGACAGGAGAACCGATGAGCACCGACACCGCGGCCGCGCCGGCCGCGATCGACGAATCCCGCTCGGACTACAGCGGCGCACCCCGGCGCAGCATCGCCTCTCGCATCGTCTCCAAGGTCGGGGGCGGTGTGGTCCAGGTCGTGCTGATCCTGGTCGCCGTCATCTGGCTGGTGCCGACGCTGGGGTTGTTCGTGGCGTCGCTGCGTTCGCAGCAGGATGACAACTCCAGCGGCTGGTGGCACGTGTTCACCGCGCCCTCGCAGCTGACCTTCAAGGCCTACGGCGACCTTCTGGCCAAGCCGGACTTCGTGGACTCCTTCTGGAACACCGTGTTGATCGCGGTGCCGGCCACGTTGCTGGTGGTGGGGATCGCCTCGCTGGCGGCGTACGCGTTCGCGTGGCTGGAGTTCCCCGGCCGGGACTGGCTGTTCCTGATCGTGGTGGCGCTGCTGGTCGTGCCGGTCCAGGTCGGGCTGATCCCGGTCGCCAAGCTGTACGGGTGGATAGGGATCTTCGGATCGATCCCGAGTGTCGTGGCCTTCCACGTGGCGTTCGGGTTGCCGTTCGCGATCTTCTTGCTGCGGAACTTCTTCGCCGGGATCCCGCGTGACCTGCTGGAGGCCGCGCGGATGGACGGTGGGAAGGAATGGACGATCTTCATCAAGGTGATCTTCCCGCTCGGCGGGCCCGCGATCGCCTCGCTGGGGATCTTCCAGTTCCTGTGGGTCTGGAACGACATGCTGGTCTCGCTGGTGTTCGCCAACACGAGTTCCCAGCCCATGACCAAGTGGCTGCAGTCGCAGATGCGGCAGTTCACCGGGAACATCGACATCCTCGCCCCGGGCGCGTTCGTCTCACTCGTCGTCCCGCTGGTGGTCTTCTTCGCCTTTCAGCGGTACTTCGTGCAGGGCGTCCTCGCCGGATCCGTCAAATAAGAATGGCAGGCTGAATGTCACGCGAATCGCAACACGGTTCGCGTGACATTCAGTCAAGGGGGCGTGCTCTCGAAAGAGAATGCGCCGGGCTCGTCCGCCGTGCCGTACGCGGCAGGCTCAGGTGAGCTCCTCCTGGCAGCGCTCGAGCCACTCGAGGTCGGCCTGGAGGTGCAGGCGGGCACCCTCGATGAGGAGGAGCGCGACGGTGTTGTTCCGGTCGGTCGTCGCCGCGAGGTCGGACAGGCCGCGCATGAGGTTCAAGAGGTGACGTCGTTGCCGGTTGATCAGCGTCATCCGGTCGGCGGCCCCGGTCATCGGGGCCAGCGCGAGCTTCACGAAGAAGTCATCGCGCAGCTTGGGACCGTCGCTCTGCTCGTCGACCCAGGAGGCGAGGGCGTCGCGGCCGGCGGGGGTCAGCTCGTAGACCTTCTTGTTCGGCCGGCTGGTCTGCTCCACGTCCTGGCTGCGGACCAGGCCGTCCTTCTCGAGCCGTCCCAGGGTCACGTAGATCTGACCGATGTTCGGCGAGGGGTAAGCGCCTCCGAAGGTCTGCTCGAGCGCCTGCTTGAGCTCATACCCGTGAGCCGGCTCTTTGGCCAGCAGCGCCAACAACAGCGGTCGCACCTAGCGCCACCCCCTTTCTCCTACCTACATGTCAGCCATGTTAGGTCGGTCTGTCAAGCGCCTGCGATGCCCACAAACTCGGCATCCTCTATTGACTACTAGATAACGTCAATATATAACAAGCATGTATCGAGTATAGGCGGCCGCCATGGGAGTAGTCGAGATGCGTTCCATGATCAAAACCCCCATGACGACGGTCTGCCCGAATCGGGGGGACGGACTCCGGGTTCTCCGGGGCCTGCGATCGAGCCACGGAGGTGGCCCCGTGACCGAGCGAAGCGAGGGAATCGAAGGCACGGCCCCAGTGGTCACCTCCGACGAAGGAGGGCGAGTGACCGCGAACCACCGCGTACGGGCGGCCGGTCGACGTCCGGCGGCCCAGGAATCGATCCCGATGAGCCGGACCCAACCCACCGACGCACCCAACGACGACTCTCGTGGCCGGGACGCCGTCATCGACTGGCGCATCTCGGTCCCGGGCGTTCCCGCCATCGTGGCGGTCGCGCGCGGACTCGTCCGTGCGGCGCTCGAGCACTCGCCTCGCTGCGACGACATCGAGCTCGTCACCAGCGAGCTCATGACCAACGCCATCCGCCACACACCGAGTGGTGAGGCGGGCTCCCTGGTGACCCTCCGGATCCGGGGCCGCGCCGGATGGGCCCGAGTCGAGGTCGCCGACCTGGGCAGCCCCTCCTGGGCCGAGCCGGGGCCCGCGGCCGCGGAGGACGAACGCGGCCGGGGGCTGGGCATCATCCAGATGCTCGCCGACCGATCCGGCCGCGGGCCGGAGAACGGCGGCCAGGTGTCCTGGGCGGAGATCCACTGGGATGTCCCGCCCGGCGCCGGGCCCACGCGTTTCAACGCTGTTGATCGAAAGTAGTCGGCACGTCATTCGCCGACACCCCTATTTATCCGCCTTGCTTCTGGGCCGCCACCCCCAACTCGTATCTCGGCCGCGGCCCGCTCGAAAGGAGACCGTCCCTATGACTGCGATCACGCTGGATCGCCTTGACAAGACCTACCCGGCCGGCAACAAGGCCGTGGACTCATTGAGCCTGGAGATCAAGGACGGTGAGTTCATGGTGCTCGTCGGGCCGTCCGGGTGCGGCAAGTCGACGGCACTGCGCATGGTCGCCGGACTTGAGGAGATCACCGGCGGTGAGCTCCGGATCGGTGACCGGGTCATGAACCGGACGCCGGCGCGTGACCGCGACGTCGCGATGGTGTTCCAGAGCTATGCGCTGTACCCGCACCTGTCGGTGCGCCAGAACATCGGATTCGGGCTGACGCTCCGCAAGGTGCCCAAGGCGGAGATCCGCAAGCGCGTGGACGAGGTCGCCGAGGTCCTCGGCCTCACCGAGTTCCTGGAGCGCAAGCCCCGCAACCTGTCCGGTGGTCAGCGGCAGCGCGTCGCGATGGGCCGGGCGATCGTCCGCGAGCCGCAGGCGTTCCTGATGGACGAGCCGCTGTCCAACCTCGACGCCAAGCTCCGCGTCTCGATGCGTGCCTCCCTGGGCCAGCTGCACGAGCGCCTGGGCGTCACGACGGTGTACGTCACGCACGACCAGGTCGAGGCCATGACCCTGGGCGACCGCGTCTGCGTGCTGCGCGAGGGCAAGCTCCAGCAGGTCGACACGCCCCAGCGGCTGTTCGACAACCCGGTGAACCTGTTCGTCGCCGGCTTCATCGGCTCGCCCGCGATGAACTTCGTGGGCGCCAAGCTGGTCCGCGACGACGGTCCGCACGTGACCTTCGCCGGGTACAAGCTGCCGATTCCGGAGGAGACGCTGTCGGCGCGGCCGGGCCTCGACGGCTACTTCGACCGGGACATCATCCTCGGCGTGCGTCCCTCCGACTTCGAGGACTCCGCCCACGCCAGCAACGACCGGGCGCGGATCCAGGCCACGGCCGACCTGACCGAGGAGCTGGGCAGCGAGATCAACGTCATCTTCTCGATCGACGCGCCGCCCGTACAGCACAAGGACGCCGCCGACCTCGCGCAGGACGCCACCGACGGCGACGAGGGCGCGTCACTGCCGCTGTCGGACAACAAGGCGCTGTGGACCGCCCGCGTCAACGCCCGGGCGCGCGTCGAGGCCGGGCAGAAGATCGAGCTGGCCGTCGACAACCGCAGCCTGCACTTCTTCGACCCCCAGACGGGTCTGTCCATCACCGACTGATCACCCCCGATCTCAGGGCCCGCCGGACGCGACCACGCTCCGGCGGGCCCTGGCTCATCCAGGGCCTGTCTCAAAGCCCCGCTGTCCTACTACGGACGGGGACTTCGAGACAGGCCTTAGGGGGAAGCGCGCCGCCAGCGACGTACGGGCGTGCCGCACGAACGTCCGCGCCGCCGGGCCGACCGGGCCCTCGGACCGCCACGCGAACACCAGGCGCCCGCGGACCGCGGGCCGCAGCCGGATCGCGTGCAGCGCGTCCTCCCGGCCACCCATGATCGACTCCGGCAGGACGGCGACGCCGAGCCCCTGGGCGGCCAGCGCGGCGAGGAACCGCGGGTCGCCCGCCTCGAACACGAAGCGCGGCCGGTGCCCCGCCGCGCCGAAGGCGTCGTCCACGCAGGCGCGGATGCCGGTGCCGGGAGGCAGGCACATGAGCGGCCGCGAAGCGAGTGACCGCAGCGTCATCGTCTCCGTACCGGCCAGCGGGTCGTCCCGGCCGACGATGGCGACGAGCGGCTCGTCGGTGATGACCTGGACGTCGACGCCCGGAGGCGGGTCCGCCGCCAGGCCGGCGAACGCCACGTCGATCCGGCCGGCGCGCAGCGCGCCGAGCAGGGGACCCGAGCCCGCCTCGGACAGCGTGATCTCCACCGCCGGGTGACGCCGGTGGAACTCCGCCAGCAGCCCGGGCAGGTCCACGTCATGCGTGGCGGCCGAGGACACCATGCCGATGGTGACGTGCCCGCGCACCAGCCCGGTGAACTCCGCCGCCGCGTCGCGGGCACCGGAGACCGCCTCCAGCGCCGCCCGCGCGTACGGCAGCACCGCGGCCCCCACCTCCGTCAGGCGGACCGTACGGCCCGAGCGGTCGAGCAGTTCTTCGCCGAGCTCCCGCTCCAGCCGCCGGATCTGCGCACTCACGCCGGGCTGCGCCACGTGCAGCCGCTCGGCGGCACGCGTGAAGTTCGCCTCCTCGACCACCGTCACGAAGTACTCAAGCTGCCGAAGCTCCATAACGAATGATGCTAGCCGCCAGACGAACCAGCTCTTGGACTTATGGCTCGCGGACGGCCACGGTGGACGGGTGACTCATCCAGAGGGATCCATCGACATGCTCGCCGCGCTCAGGGAGCGGGTGCGCGGACCGGTGCTGGTGCCCGGCGACGAGGCGTACGACGCCGAACGGAACGGCTTCCAGACCGCCTGGCGGCACCGGCCCGCCGTGGCCGTCGGTGCGACGGGAGCGGCCGACGTCCAGGCGGCCGTGGCGTACGCCGCCGCCCTTGCGCTTCCGGTGGCGGTGCAGGCGACCGGGCACGGGCTGTCCGTCCCCGCCGAAGGCGGCCTGCTGATCGGCACGCGCCGGATGACCGGGGTCACGGTGGACCCCGGCGCGCGTACGGCCTGGATCGAGGCGGGCGCCCGCTGGGACCAGGTCCTGCGCGCGACCACCCCGTACGGGCTCGCGCCGCTGAACGGCAGCGCGCCGCACACCGGCGCGGTCGGTTACACGCTCGGCGGCGGGCTCGGGCTGCTGGCCCGCGCGTACGGGTACGCCGCGGACCACGTACGGGCGCTCGACGTCGTCACGCCCGACGGCCGGCTGCGGCACGTCACCGCCGACAGCGAGCCGGACCTGTTCTGGGCGCTGCGCGGCGGCCGGGACAACTTCGGCGTGGTGACCGGGATGCGCGTCGGTCTCGTGCCGGTCGACCGGCTGTACGGCGGCGGTCTGTTCTTCCCCGCCGACCAGGCGGTGGACGTGCTGGAGGCCTTCCGGAGCTGGACGGCCACGGTGCCCGAGACGATGACCGCCTCAGTGGGGATGATCCCGTTCCCGGACGTGCCGGGCGTGCCGGAACCGATGCGGGGCCGGCACATCACGCATGTGCGCATCGCCCATCTCGGCGACGCGGCCGAGGGGGAGCGGCTCGTCGCGCCGCTGCGGACCGCCGGCACGCCGCTGCGCGACACCCTCGCCGAACTGCCGTACGCCGAGGGTGGCTCGATCTACAACGACCCGGCCGAGCCGCACGGGTACTCCGGGTCCAACCTTCTGCTGCGCGACCTCGACGACCGGGCCGTGCGCACCGTGCACGAGCTGGCCGGTCCGGGCGCGCCGGTGCCGTGCGTGGTCGACCTGCGTCACCTGGGCGGCGCGCTCGCCCGTACGCCCGGCGTGCCGAACGCGGTCGGGTACCGGGACGCGCGGTTCATCCTGCGCGTCCTGTCGCCCCTGACCGGGGCCGGCCTCGACGTCGTACGCGCCGCGCACCGGCGGGTGTTCGACGCGATGGAGCCGTGGAGCGCCGGCGGCCGCTCCCTCAACTTCATCTACGGCGACGGGACCGCGGACCAGGTGCGCGAGGCGTACGAGCCGGCGGACCACCGGCGGCTCGCCGAGCTGAAGGCCGGCTACGACCCGGCGAACCTGTTCCGCCTGAACCACAACATCCCACCGGCCGAGGCGACGGCCTCCCTCAGGCGTGGGTGACGCGGAAGTCCTTGAACTCGAAGTCACAGTTGTCGCCGCGCAGCCCGACCGCGCCGCGGGCGAGGATGGCCGGGCCCTCGGCGCCGTCGTCCACCGCCGAGAGCACCTCGCGGTCACCGTGCCGGACGCTGATGGCGACGAGGTCGCCGCCGGACGTCCGGATCCGCACGGCGAACCGCTGCCACGCGCCGTACGGCACGGCGTAACGCGTCTGGCCGAGCGTGACGTACGTGCCGCCGTTCGTGGTCCCGCCGGGCCGTTTCTTCTTGATCACGACGAGGTCGTCGCGCCGGTTGAGCGAGACCACGTACAGCTCGGCCGGGCTCTGCCAGCGCAGGAAGACGTGCACTCCGTCGATCTCGGACGGGGCGGCGCGCCCGGAGGAGGTCAGCCCGAGGTTGCGCAGGTTCAGCGAGACCGTCACGTCGCCGAAGTCGTGGCGGCGGGTGGTCATCCGGAACACGCTCGATCCGCTCCCGTTGGAGGAGGCGGCGTTCGGCGTGGCCCGGTCGGGACTGCCGGACCAGGCCACGCCGTCGCGGACGAACAGCGAGCCGCTGGTGACGTCCCAGTCCTTGGACCTGCGGCCGTCCCGCGCCCCCGGGTTCCAGTGGGTGTACTCGTTGGTCACCAGCCGGTCCGGCCCGGAAAGGTCGGGAGCGAAGAGCGCCGGCCGCGGCCGGCCGAACGCCACGCCGGCCGCCGTGCCCGCGAGGACGAGCGCGGCGGCGGCGGTGACCAGGACGCGCCCCCGCCCCCGGCGTGGCGGGTCCGGCGACGCGGGAGGCGCGGGCGCCAGCCGGAGCCGCGGCGGCTGGTCGGCTCCATGGCTCTGTGGTCTCACGTTGGTCTCACGTTCCCCTGATCAGCCGGTGGCGAGAGCGGTGCAGAACCCACGGGCCCGCAGACTGCGGATGATCGTGGGCAGTGCCTGGACGGTGGCCGCGGACTGACGCACGCCGTCGTGCATCAGCACCACCGAACCGGGGACCACCTGGTCGATGACGGAGGCCGCGATGTCGCCCGGCGCGCGGCCGCGCCAGTCGTTGGTGTCGATCGACCAGCGGATGACGCGCATCCCGAGCGTCTTGGCCGTCGTGTCGACCTGGGCGTTGGTGTTGCCGAACGGTGGCCGGAACAGCTCGGGCGCGGGCGCCCCGGCGGCCGTGACCGCGTGCTGGGTGGCCGCGAGCTGCCACCGGATCTGGGCCGGATCCAGGTCCGCCATGTGCGGGTGGTCCCAGCTGTGGTTCTCCACGAGATGCCCGGCCCCGATCTCCGCCCGGATGAGGTCGGGCCGCGCGGTCGCCTTCTTGCCCATGACGAAGAAGGTGGCATGCACCCGGTACGCGGCGAGGACCCGGAGGATCTGCGGAGTGTAAATATCGGGGCCGTCGTCGAAGGTGAGCGCGACCCGTCCGCGGGCACAGCGGTTGCCGGTGCTCGCCTGCTGCAGCATCGCGTTGGTCACGATCCGGCGGGCCCGTTCGACGGGCTTGGCCGGTGGTGTCAGTACGTTCACGGCGAGCGCCGAGGTGAGGGCCAGGAAGCCCACCCCCACCCCGAGCTCTACGAGAGTCCTCCGTCCGGTCATGGATTCGCCGTGTCGGTGACGTTGTAGTCGTCGGTGTAGATCGTCCCGGTGCCGGCGAGGGACAGTCCGACGCTGAGGCCCGTGGCGCCCGCGGGCGCCGGTGGGCTGGTGAAGGCGGGCGTGCTGGTCCAGGTGGTGGTGGCCGGCACGGCCGGGCCGCTCGTCCAGTACACCCAGGTGCCCGCCGTGGTGCGGTAGTAGAGCGTCAGCTTGACCTCGACGCCGGCCGCCCAGCTGCCCTTGTACCAGATGGAGGACGTGTAGGTGTGGCCCGGAGTGGCGACCGGCGCGCACGTGTTGGCGTCCTGCGTTGTGACCAGTTTCCGGTCACCGCTGGTCCAGGCGGTCACGGCGAGCTTCTGGGAGTACGCGCCCGTGTGCGCGTCGGTGGACCGGGTCCAGGCGAAGGTGTTCGTGCCGTACCCGCCGTACTGGAAGCAGCGCGGCACGCTGCCCACGGCGCTCTCCAGCGAGGGGTTCTGCACCAGGTTCCCGCTGGTCGGCGGGTTGAGCGGCGGCCCGTTCACGCCGGGCTTCAAGGTGCCGCCGATCACCTGGTCGACGGTCTTGACGACCGTCCCGGCGGCCGACCGGGGCGCGAGCCAGTCCAGGAAGTCCGACAGCTCGCTCGGCGAGACCGCGTACTGGTTGTCGCACCCGTCGCAGACGTGGTGGATGACGAGCTGCACCCAGCCGCCGCCGTGCTGCTCGGCCTGGGTGACGAGTCCCTTCATCTGCGCGAGGCTCGTGCTGGTCTGGATCGAGTCGGGCGTCTGCGTGTAGTACGGGTCGGCGGGCGGGATCGTCTCGGCGTACCCGCAGCCGTCGCACGAGCCGGGCGAGACCACTCCGCCGACCGTGCGGGCGCTGTTGTAGCCGCAGTACGCGGCGGCCTGCTCCACCGACGTGTTGGCCGAGCCGAACGGGTAGGCGAAGTTCTTGGCCGTGAAGCCCCAGTTCAACAGGGTGACCCGGTCGTTGCAGATCTCACGCTTGACGTCGTCGGAGGACAGGGTGGTCAGGTCCGGATGGTCGACCGTGTGGCCGCCGATCTCGTCGCCGTCGGCGGCGAGCGCGGAGATGTCGTCCTTCGACATGTAGCCGCTCAGGTTGGTCTGGCCGCTGATGATGTAGAAGGTGCCGTGCATGCCGTGCGACTGCAGCAGCGGCCGCGCGTTGGTGAACTGGTCCTTGATGCCGTCGTCGAAGGTGAGCGAGACGGTGGTGTGCGTGTCCGCGTGCGCCGCGCGCGGCAGGCAGGGGATCAGGAACGCGAGCAGGGCGAGGGCGCCCAGTGTCGCGAGTCGAAGGGATGCCGGAGGGGACATGAACGGTCTCCCTGTCAGGTGGTGC
This sequence comes from Actinoallomurus iriomotensis, assembly GCF_030269445.1. Classification (GTDB taxonomy): domain Bacteria; phylum Actinomycetota; class Actinomycetes; order Streptosporangiales; family Streptosporangiaceae; genus Actinoallomurus; species Actinoallomurus iriomotensis. Next base: position 345,267 of record NZ_BSTJ01000003.1, on the reverse strand, counting down.
CGGTGATCAGATGTGGTGAGCCGTAGACGAGCGTGTGCCGTCCGCCGTCGGCGGCGACGGCGAACTTCACGCCGCCTTCGTGCAGCCGGCGGTCGAAGACGACTTTGAGATGCCGCGTGCTCCCGACACGGACATCGGCGGTGTCGCGCCGCAGGAGGATGCGGATCCCCCGTACGGCGCCGCCCGGGGCGAGCCTGGTCCGGGCGAGTACGACGCGGGAGGCGTCGCCGATCTGTTCGCGGACGACCAGCGAGCCCTCGCCGAGGACGATCTCCAGCCGGCCCCGGTGGCCGGCGCCCGCGCCGTCGCGGACCGCGATGACGGCGGAGGCGTGGCGTGAGATGCCGCGCACGGTGGTGACCAGTGTGTAGTCCACCCACTGGCTGGTGTTGACGCCGCTGAGCAGGCAGGTGCCGTAGGTGTCGCTGCTGACGGCCAGTGCCGCCGGCCCGTGGTGGCAGGTCGCCAGGTCGCCCAGCCACGGCAGTCCGGCCAGCCTGGTCGGCGGGGCCACCGGCACGGCGTCGCGGATCATCTCCAGCAGGTCCGCCACCGACGTGGTGGCCCGTACGCCGATGCGCTCCAGCGTCCAGCGCGCGGACTGCGCGGAGATGGCGTTCACGTGCTCGGTCGGCACGTTCTCGCCGACGAACGCCGCGCCGAAGCCGGCGTCTCTGAGCACCCCCGGCATCGCCGTGGCGATGGCCGGGGTGTTGCCGGTGCTGCCGGTGTCGCCGAACGGGTAGGAGAACGCGCTCGCCGGCCGGCCGAACACCTGGCGGAAGAAACCCTGGCTCTTCGCCAGGTCCGCGGCGACCCGGGAGCGCCAGGCGGACATCGACTCCTCGTGCCCGTGGACCAGGATCCGGTTGCTCATCGGCGGCGCCAGGTCGCCGGGCACCGTGGTCTGGGAGTGCAGCGCGTAGGAATGCGAGCCGAACTCCCAGCGGCCGTTCGCTCGCAGACCCCGGAGTTGCCGTGTGGACAGGTAGTAGGACGGGGTGCCGGCCGAGACGATCTTGGACGTGGTGAGGAACGCGACCGCGTTGAAGTGGTACTTCTTCAGCACCGGGTCGACGGTCGTCCAGTCCGTGAGCGTGCCGTCGTCGAAGGTGAGCAGCAGCGCCCTGGCGGGCAGCCGCACCGGCTGGTGCGAGATCAGCTTCTCCACGTCCGAGAGGCGGACCGTGTGGTAGCCCGCCGCCGCCAGCGCGGCCATGTGCTGGCCGAACAGGCGCCGGGTCAGCGTGCTGCCGGCGTGGTCGTCGTCGGACACCGCGTGGTACGTCAGCGCGACGACCGTGCCGGGGTAGGCCGGCAGCTCCTCCGCCGCGCGTGTGGTCGCCGCGTCGATGACCGCGGGCACCGGGGGGCGCTGGTGCGGGTCGAACGGGCGGCTGACCGCGATCCACACCAGGACCACCACCGCGAGCGAGGCGACGAAGACCGCGCCGGTGACCGTACGGGCCAGCCGGACGCCCGTGGACGGCCGGCGGACCAGCTGCCGTGGCTCAGCCATCTCGCACCGCCCCGGTCGGCGCCACCACACGCGGGTACGCGGGCGGGGCGTCCTCGTCGACGGCCCGGGTGCCCCACTTGCCGTCCCGGATGCGGGCGATCGCCCAGAGGAGCTGCGGTGAGAAGGCGATGTAAAAGAAGGTGCCGAGGAAGGCGTAGAGCCACATCCCGTCGTTGCGGAGCGTGCGGTAGACCAGCGCGTATCCCATGGACACCAGGTAGAGGCCGAGGAAGTAGATCAGCGGTGAGTGCCCGCCGACCACGGTCCTGGCCAGGGTCAGCCCGATGACGATCGGGCTGAGCAGGCCCGCGCAGGTCTGCACCGCCACCGACGGCAGCGCGCGGGTGCGGCTCCGCCACACGTGGGAGAGGAGCAGCGGCCCCTCCCGGCTCCACGACTTCTTCCAGCGGAGCTGCTGCCGGAAGAACTTGCGGTAGCGGTCCGGCGCATCGGTCCACGCCTCGGCCTCGGAGTCGTACCGGGTGATCCAGCCGGCCTTGACGACCCGGTTGGTCAGGGCCCGGTCGTCCCCGTACGTGCATGCCGTGCCGAGGAACCGCTGGTGCTCCCAGCGGTCCAGCAGCGGCGCCACCGCCGCCCGCCGGTAGGCGGCGAAGCAGCCGGAGCAGCACGTCACCGCGCCCAGCACCGACTCGGCGCTCTTCAGCAGCTGGAACGACACGTAGTACCGCGCGGCCTGCATCCGGGTCAGCGTGTTGGTCTCCGCGTTGCGCACGTACGTCAGCCCGGAGATCGCCCCGACCCGGGGGTCGGCGAAGCCCTGCACGAGCTTGCGCACCGCGCCGGGCGCCGGCATCGAGTCCGAGTCGACGAAGACCAGGATCTCCGCGGAGGTGGCGCGGATGCCGGCCGCCATCGCGGCCCGCTTGCCGAGGTTCTCCCCGAGGTCGACGCAGCGGACCGCGCCGCGCGGGTAGTCGGCCGCCGCCGCGAGCATCCGCTCCCACGTGTCGTCGGTGGAACCGTCGTTGACGACGACGAGCTCCATCCGGTCCGCCGGGTAGTCCAGCGCCATGCACGAGTGGATCGTGCGCGCCACGGCCGCGCCCTCGTTGAACGCCGGGACGACGATCGCCACGTACGGGGTCAGCCCCGCGTCGCGCGGCGCCCGGTAGAAGGCGGCGAGCACGAACCTGCTCAGTACGTAGCTGCTGACGAGGATCGTGTACAGCGGCGTGACGATGTTGCCGCGCAGGAAGGCGACCTTCACTCCCACGTGCCAGCCGATCAGCACGCAGATCAGCAGCGTCCCGGCCAGCGCGGCCAGGGACGCGAGCCGGGCCGTCACAGCACCGCCCGGCGGATCGGCCCGGACAGCCGGTAGGTGGTGTCCAGGACGAGCCGGTCCTCGCCGAGCCAGCCCAGGTCCATCGCGCGGTGCCGGGTGTGCACGATCACCAGATCCGTGGCCGCGGCCGCCGGATCCTCACTGTGGAGCACCCGGTCACCGACCCGTACCTCGGGCACGTGCGGGTCGTGATAGGCGACCGTGGCGCCGCCCGCCAGCAGGCTGGTCATGATCTCCAGCGCCGGCGACTCGCGCACGTCCTCCACGTCCGGCTTGTACGTGACGCCCAGCACGAGCACGCGCGCCCCGGCCAGGCCCAGGCCGGCGTCCGACAGCACCTCGCGGACCCGCTCCACGACCCGATGGGGGCGGCCCGCGATCGCGGCCATCGCCTCGGTGACCACCGGGGTCTGCAACCGCTTCTCGCGTAACTGCCAGAGCAGGTAGTGCGGGTCGCACGGGATGCAGTGCCCGCCGGCCCCCGGCCCGGGAAAGAACGGCATGAACCCGTACGGCTTGGTCGCGGCCGCCTTGATGACCTCCATGATGTCCAGGCCCAGCGTCCGGCCCACCTCGGCCATCTCGTTGGCCAGCGCGATGTTCACCGCGCGGAAGGTGTTCTCGAAGAGCTTGGTCAGCTCCGCCGCGCCCGTGGAGGACACCTCGTGCACGTTGCGGGTGCAGTGCGCGAGGACCTTCGCCGCCGCGGCCGTGCACTGGGGCGTGGTCCCGCCGACGACCCGCGGCACGACCTCGTGGGTGTACCGGTCGTTCCCCGGGTCGATGCGCTCGGGGCTGAACGCCACGAACACGTCCTGCCCGGCGCGCAGCCCGCGGGCGGCCAGCGGCGCGGCGAGCAGGTCCTCCGTGCAGCCGACGTAACTGGTCGACGTCAGGATGATCACCTGTCCGGGTACGGCCTGCCGCACCGCGGCGTCACAGGCCACCGCCAGCGCCCGCAGGTCGGGCACCAGCTGCGCGGTGACCGGCGTGGGCACACAGATGATCACGGCGCGCGCCCACGAGGCGTAGGACGGATCCGTCACCAGCGCGAAGCCGTCGTCGTTCAGGGCGGCCTCCAGCCGCGCGCGGTCCGACTCGAGCAGGTCGACCGCGCCGTCCCGTACCTTCGCGAGCCGCTCCGCGCTGACGTCGACGGCCAGCACCCGGCCCCCCGCCGCGTGGAACGCCAGAGCGGTCGGCAGACCCACGTACCCCAGACCGATGATCGCCACGTCGTACGTGCCGCAGGCCGGCGCGGGCCATGTCGTCTCGGGCCCCGCCGCGGTCACGCGTTCACCCGACCAGCGTTTTCGGCAAGGACATACTCGATGCGCTTGACCGGCATTGGTGTTCTCCCCGCTTTTTTCGAGAGGTTCCCCCGCGCCCACCACCGGACCGGTGCGTGGCGCCTTAGGAATGGTGCGTGGGGCCGCCGGTACGCGAAATCCGTCACTCGACGCAGACCACTACGTCCGATTCGGGATGCCTGTGACGGTTGCTGGGGCTAAATCACCTGACGTGTGGGGTGGTAGAAACCAAATTTCGCGTTATTGCGGTAAACGAAAATTAACTTATGTCCACCTTGGCGTGGCGACCGAAACCCGGTGAGCTGCGAAATGTCAGGCGATATCTCCTGCGGGTCGGCTGAACGCCGGCGGCCCGGTGGGCCGTCCGTCCGGGGGTCGCGTCGCCCGTCACCGCCGGTGCGGGCGCCGTCGTCGTGCGCAGGATGGCCGTCTGCGGCCAATGCCTGATCGTGACGGCGGCCGTCTTGAGGAAATGACTTTCGGGCGTTATCGGTAAGACGATTCGCGTCGATGGAAAACGCTTGCCGATCTTCGGTGACCGATTATATGCCGAACGGAATTCCCTCCGCGTCAGAACATTCCTCAGGCGCGGGAGAAGCGGAAGACGGCCACGGTGGTGTTCTGCACGGCCGCCAGAACGGTGCCGCCGGTGGTCAGGGTCCACTGGTCGGTGAGGTTCGGCGAGGCCATGGGGCGGTTCCACGCCGGCTCGCCGGTGACCGCGTTCCAGCCGTACAGGCCCGGGCCCGTGGTTCCGGCCACGCCGGTGCAGACCAGCCCGCCGGCGGCGACCAGGGGAGCGGTGTCGTCGGCGGGGGTGCCGGCCGACCAGAGACGGCGTCCGGTGCGGGCGTCGAGCGCGATCAGGCGCCGGTTGTCGAGAACGTAGGCGCGCCCGCCGCTCACCAGAGAGGTCCGGTCCTGGCCTCCCGGCACGGCCGGCCGGTACTGCCACTTCTCCCGGCCGGTGGCCAGGTCCAGGGCGTGGAGGACGGCGCCGCCCACGTAGGCCGTGCCGTTCGCCACCGTGATCGTGCCGTTCTCGCCGCCGGGATCACCGGTCCACACCGTCCGGCCGGTGGCGGCCGACAGGGCCTCGAGCGCGTTCGCGGTCGTGCCGGCGAAGACCAGGTCTCCCGTGCCGGGAAAGGTCATTCCCGACGTGGCGTACGCGCGGGTCCAGCGGACCGCGCCGGTCCCGGCGTCGAGCGCGAAGAGGTGCTGCTCGTTGTCGGTGCCCTCGCCGGACGCGGCGATGAGGCCGCCGTTCTGGATCCCCCGGAGCTCGGTCGCCGCCGGAGCGTGGTGGGTCCACCGCCGCCTGCCGGTACGGGCGTCGAGGCCGATGATCGTCCCGTCCCGGTCGATCAGCGCGAGCAGCCCGCCGGCCGGGCCGCACAGGCCGTGCACGGTGAAGCCGGACGGCAGGGACGAGCTCCAGCGCCGTGCCCGTGAGGAGGGGTCCATCGCCACGATCTCGTCGCCCTGGACCGTGTAGATGAGAGTGCGGTCGGTGGCGACGCCGCGCATCGGGGCCGACCACAGGCTCCGTCCCGTGGCGGCGTCGTAGGCCGACGACGTCGTGACGGACCCGAAGACGACGACCGCGCGGGCGAAGACCTGCGGCGTCATGATGTCGCCGCCGGTGGGCAGGGTGGCTCGCCACAGGAACCGGGGCGGGGGCGTCGCCCGCCCGCCCCGGGCCGTCGCCGCCAGCGCCGCCGCGGTGCCGCCGCCGGCCGCCGCGAGACCGGCCGCCGCGGCCCCGCCCAGCAGCAGCCGGCGCCGCGCCCGGGCGCGGGTGACCGCTCGCAGGTCCAGGACGAGCGTGTGCTCGCGCTGCCCGAGTTCATGGTCGATGGTGTCGGGCAGCCAGCCGTCCGCGAGCGGCCGAGCGGCCAGCAGCCGGGGCAGCAGCGCGGCGGGCGGACGACGGCCGGGGTCGGCGCTCAGACAGGCGGTGACCATCGCCGTCAGCGACGGCGGCACGCCGTCCAGGTCGGGCGGCTCGTGCAGGGTCCGGTGGATGACGGTGTGCACGGGCCCGGTTCCGAACGGCGGGCGACCGGTGGCGGCGAAGGCCAGCACCGCGCCGAAGGCGAACACGTCGCCGGCCGGAGACAGGTCCGCTCCCCGGATCTGTTCGGGCGACATGTAACCCGGCGAGCCGATGAACTGGCCCTCGGAGGTGAGCCGGGTGCGGTCGGCGGCCCTGCTGATGCCGAAGTCGATGACCCGTGGGCCGTCCTTGGCCAGCAGGATGTTGGCCGGCTTGAGGTCGCGGTGCAGCAGCCCCGCCCGGTGGATGGCGACCAGCGCCTCGCCGAGCCCCGCGCCGAGCGTCCGCAGCACCTGCTCGGGCATCGGGCCGTGCCGCTCGACGGCGTCCTTCAGGTTGAGCCCGTTCACGTACGCGGTCGCCAGCCAGGGCACGGTCCCGTCCGGGTCGGCGTCCACGACCGGGCTGGTGAAGGCGCCGCTGACCATTTTCGCGGCCTCCACCTCGGCGCGGAACCGGGCCCGGAACATCGGGTCGTCCGCCACCTCGGGCCGTACGACCTTGACCGCCACCGCCCGGCCCGCGGGGGACACGCCCAGGTAGACGCGGCCCATGCCGCCCTCACCCAGCCGCCGCAGCAGCCGGTACCGGCCCACCCGGCCGGGATCGCCAGGCTTCAGAGCCGCCATCAGGAAGCGCCCCGGAAGCAGTACAACCGCCGGTTGTCGGTCGCGTAGACCGCCGACCCGGACACGGCCAGACCCCACTCGCCGGCGTTGTAGGACGGCCCCCAGTGCGCCCAGGCCGGCCCGCCGCCGGTGCCGGCGACGAAGAAGCCGGCGTGCTCGGTGACGTGGGCCGAGTTCGAACTGCCGGTGAACGTCGCGGCGAGAAGGCGAGAGGAGCCACCGGCGGAGGCGCCGGGCAGGAAGTCCAGGTCGGTGGGGCTGGAGGTCTGCTGCCACCGAAGGGCCCCGGTGGCCTGGTCATAGGCGTAGAACCCCTTCTGCCCGGCCATGTACACGGCGGGAGCCAGGGGCAGCACGGGGCGTTGAAGGTCGTCGGCGGGCTTCTTCCACGCCGGGGTCCCGTCGCGAGTGCTGATCGCCTGGAAGCTGGATTGGCCGGAGGCGCCGAAGAACAGCAGGCCGTCGCCGAGCGTCAGAGGGTACGCCTTGGATCTGCTCGCCTCACCGGTGAACCAGGTATGGGTCCAGCGCCGCGCCCCGGTGGCGGCGTCGAGACCGATGATCTTCGAGGGAGTCATGACGTACAGCGAGCCGCCGTCGGTGACGCCGGTGACCGACTCGGCGTCGCTCGGATGGCGCCACCGGACGCGCCCGTCGCCCAGGTCCACGGCGAGCACGGTCGTCCGGTCGCCGTCCCCGCGCACGCCCACGAACGCCGTGTCACCGGTCATCCCGTACGCGTCGGTGACCTCGCCGGGCAGCTCGACCGGCCTGGCGTCCCCCGTCCTCGCGTCGATGACGTGAACGACGTCCGCCTCGGAGGTGTCCCGCGCGCCGAGACCGAGGACCGTGCTTCCGAAGGCCCGATAGCCGGGGCCGAACGTGTCACCGTTCGGGCGGCTGAGGGTCCAGAGCCGGCGCCCCGAGGCGGCCTCGATCCCGCAGAACCCCTCGCGTCCGCGCCATACCAGCACGTCGCCCGCCACCGAGAGACCCAGATCGAGGCCGTCGGCGAGGTCCCCGGGCCAGGCCAGGGACCAGGCGGGCCCGGGCGCCGCCACGAGGCCGGTCGCTCGCGGGGCCGGCTCGGCGGGCCTCGCGCTCCGGCGCGTCAGCGCCCACGCCGTGGCGCCGCCGCCGGCGCCCACCACGCCGACGGCCGCGACGGCCGCCAGGCGCAGGACGCGTCGTCGGCTCGGGTGGTTCGCGGCCGTTTCTTCGACCCGCGGCGGAGGCGTGGTGACCGGCGCGTTCGACACCGCGGCGGCCTCCGCCTCCCGTACGGCCACCTCCCGGCGGAGCGCGGGGGAGATGAGCGCCGCCGGATCGGAGGGGGCGAACGCCTCCAGCAGCGCCGCCGGCTCCGGGCGGCCGGCCGGCTCCTTGTCCAGGCAGGCGGCCAGCAGCCCGCGCAGCGGCGCGGGCACCCCGTCCAGCCGCGGCTCTCCGTACAGCACCTGGTAGAGCAGGGAGGCCGAGTCCGCGGAGTCGAAGGGACCGACGCCGGTGGCCGCGTACACCAGCACCCCCGCCAGCGAGAACACGTCGGACGGCGGGCCGACGTCCGCGCGGGCGGTGATCTGCTCGGGCGACATGTACGCCGGTGTCCCGACCATGCCGCCGCTACCGGTGAGCCGTGAGGCGTCGAGGTCCTTGCTGATGCCGAAGTCGATGACCTTGGGGCCGTCGTCGGCCAGCAGGATGTTGCCCGGCTTGAGGTCGCGGTGGACCAGGCCCGCCGCGTGGACGGCCAGCAGCGCCTCGGCCAGCCCGGCGCCCAGCGAACGCAGCCCGGCCTCCGGCATCGGGCCGAGGGCGTTGACGGCCTCGGCCAGCGTGGGCGCGGCCACGTAGCCGACGGCGAGCCAGGGCAGCGGCGCGTCGGCGTCGCCGTCCAGCACCGGCGCGGTGTAGAGGCCGCTGACCCTGCGGGCGGCGGTGATCTCCCGCCGGAACCGCGCACGGAAACCCTCGTCCTCGGCGTACTCCGGCCGTACGATCTTGAGGGCGGCGAGCCGGGCGCCCGGCGACCGGGCGAGGAAGACCGTTCCCATGCCGCCGGCGCCCAGGCGGGCGAGCAGCCGGTACTGGCCGACCCAGGCCGGATCTCCGGCTTGAAGCGGATGCAACGCACGTCCTCCAGCGAAGGTCAGGCCTGGAGGAGCAGCCTAACAAGCAAACAGATACCGCTGTCTATAAGGAGGACGGGCCCGTGGGCGTGCGTCACTGGGAGGCTGGGGACATGCGCATCACGTTGGTCCTCGGGGACATCACGGAGCAGGACACCGACGCGGTCGTCAACGCGGCGAACTCCTCGCTGCTCGGCGGCGGTGGGGTGGACGGGGCGATCCACCGCAGGGGCGGACCGGAGATTCTGGCGGAGTGCCGGCAACTGCGGGCGTCGAAGTACGGCAAGGGCCTGCCGACCGGACAGGCGGTGGCCACGACCGCCGGACGACTGCCCGCCCGCTGGGTGATCCACACCGTCGGCCCGGTGTACGCCAAGTCGGAGGACCGGTCCGCGCTGCTCGCCTCCTGCTACCGCGAGTCGCTCCGGGTCGCCGCCGAACTGGGCGCCCGCACGGTCGCCTTCCCGGCGGTCTCGGCCGGCATCTACGGGTGGCCCCTCGACGACGCGGCCCGCATCGCGGTCGGCACCGTCCGCGAAACCGAATCCCCGGTGGAGGAGGCCCGTTTCGTGCTGTTCAGCGACGACGTGTACGCGGCCTTCGCCCGCGCGCTGAAGGGCTGACCTGCCTCAGGCCCTCATAGGGCAGGCGGGCAGGTGGGCGAACCAGTCAACGATTGCCGCAGTGCCACGGACCGCGGTCCCGAGGTGCCGGGAACCCTCGTAGTCGTGGCGGTTCCACGCGACCAGCAGGTAGGTCGTGTACGCAACGGCCGTCTTCGGGTTGATCCCACGGCCGGCGAGGAGAGCCGGAATCTCGGCGTCGCGGAAGGCGTACGCGCCGCTGATCGGTGCGACGGCGCCGCGCCGGTACGAGGAGTCGGCGCCGTCCTGCGAAGCCGGCCGAGCCGAAGGTGATCGCCGGAGCGGACGAGAAGTCGCCCTCGCCGATCGAGGGGGCGTCCCCGCCGTTGACGATGACGCGGAGCCCCGGAGCGGGAGGGGCCCGCGCCCGGCGGCCTCCTGCGGCCGGTCAAAGGCCACCTGGTCGTGGAGCGACGGTGGGCCAGGGGACGGTCACCTCGCCGAGACGCCACCGTCCCCGGCCGCCGAGTGGCGGGGTGGTGTGCACCGGGAACTCGCGGGAGAGCAACTCCACCGCCGCGATCCACCGCTGGCGCGGGCCGAACACCGAGCGGGGCGCCGCACTGGCCCACGCGCGGTCGAAGGCGGTCAGCAGCGCGTGCACCGGCTCTCCGGGCACGTTGCGGTGGATCAGCGTCTTGGGCAGCCGTTCGGTCAGGTCCGAGGGACGGGACAGCGTCGGGAGGTGCGCCGCGAACGTGATCGTCTGCGGTACGCCGGCCGGCTCGCCGTCGCGCGGGCGCGGCACCGTCCGCCGGCCGCCCGGCCCACGACGCCGGGACGCCTCGCGCGCGTTGCCGGACTCCCACGGGCCGGCCGTCTCTGGCCTGCCTCCCGCCTCCCGCGCGCTACCGGATTCCCCTCGGCCGCTCGGTTCCCACGGGCCGGCCGCCGCTGGCCCACCTTCCGCCTCCCACGAGCTTCCGGGCTCCCGCCGGGCACTCTGTTCCCACCTGCCGCTCCGTCCCCACAGGCCGCCGGCCTCCACCGGGCCACGCGCCGCCGGCACGTCCGCGCGGGCCGGGGCCTCACCGGTCGTACGGCGCAGGGACACCCACACCGCGCGGCGGCCGATCTCGTCGCAGGTGCCCTCCACGAGCACACCGCCGGGGGCCAGGCCCGCGCACAGGCGGTCCCAGGCCTGCCAGGCCTCGGCCTCCTCGTACTGCCGCAGCACGTTGAACGCACGGATCAGCGCCGGCGGCCGTTCCACCGGCAGCTCGAAGCCGCCGAGCCGGAACGACAGCCCCTCCCGTTCGTACGGCCGGGCCGCCGCGACGCGGTCCGGGTCGATCTCGATGCCGACGACCTCGACCCGCGGATGCACCGCGCGGAGCCGGCCGAACAGCTCGACGGTCGTGATCGGTGACGCGCCGTACCCCAGGTCCACGACGAGCGGCCGTTCCTGGCGGCGCAGTTGCGGGCCGTGAACGCGGACGATCCAGCGGTCGACGCGGCGCAGCCGGTTGGGCGCCGTCTTCCCCCGTGTGATCGTCCCCTCGGGACGCCGTGCCCGAGGCATGCGCCGGCGCGGTCCCTCAGACCCGGTGGACCTTGTGCGGGGCGGCCTGGGCGCGCGGCTTCACGTCGATGCGGTCGATGTTGACGTGCGCGGGCCGGGTCACCGCCCAGGCGACGCAGTCGGCGATGTCATCGGCGACCAGCGGCTCGGCGACGCCCTCGTACGTCTTGGCCGCCTTGTCCGCGTCGCCCTTGAAACGGACCAGCGAGAACTCCTCGGTCTCCACCATGCCGGGCGCGATCTCGGTGACGCGGACCGGCTGGTCGTACAGCTCCAGGCGGAGCGTGTCGTTGACCGCGGCGGCGGCGTGCTTGGCGGCGGTGTAGCCGGCGCCGCCCTCGTACACCGCGTGCCCGGCGAGCGAGGTGATGTTGACGATGTGGCCGGCGCCGCTCTCGACCAGCTTCGGCAGCAGCGCCTTCGTGATGCGCATCAGGCCGAGCACGTTGGTGTCGTACATGCGCTGCCAGTCGTCGGGGTCGGCGGCCGACACCGGGTCCAGGCCGAACGCCCCACCGGCGTTGTTGACCAGCACGTGGCAGCCGCGCACGGCCTCGGCCAGGGCGGCGACCGACTCCGCCGAGGTCACGTCGAGCGCGTGAACCGTGGCGGGACGGCGCCCGGCCGGATCCGCGGCGTCGATCTCCACCTTGAGCTTCTCGAGGCGGTCGAGCCGGCGCGCGGCCAGTACGACGTCGAATCCCTCGGCGGCGAGCCGGCGTGCGGTCGCCGCGCCGATGCCGCTGCTCGCCCCGGTCACCACTGCTGTCTTACGCACGGGAGCCATCATCGCAGCCCGTTTGCGGCCGGGCCGACCGGGGACACCCGGCGGGGGAATGTCGCGTTGCGGTGGATAGGTTCTCTTATCGGAGGTGGTGTCCGTGTCACGTCTTGCCCGGGTGGCGACGATCAGTGTTCATACGTCGCCCCTGGACCAGCCGGGTACGGGGGACGCCGGGGGAATGAACGTCTACATCGTCGAGGTCGCCAAGCGGCTGGCGGAACGCGGCATCGAGGTCGACCTGTTCACGCGGGCGACCTCACGGGCGCTGCCGCCGGACGTCGAGCTGGCACCTGGCGTGATGGTCCGGCACGTCACCGCCGGACCGCTGGAGGAACTGGACAAGTCGGAGCTGCCGCGCCAGATGTGCGCGTTCACCTCGGGCCTGCTGCGCACCGAGGCCGCCCATGAGCCCGGCCACTACGACCTGATCCACTCCCACTACTGGCTCTCCGGGCAGGCGGGCCACGCCGCGCGCCTGCGCTGGGGTGTCCCGCTGGTCCACTCGATGCACACGCTCGCCAAGGTCAAGAACGCCGCGCTCGCCGACGGCGACGCGCCGGAGCCGCTCGGCCGGGTCCTGGGCGAGCAGCGGGTCGTCGAGAGCGCCGACCGCCTGATCGCCAACACGGCCGACGAGGCGGAGCAGCTCCGCACGCTGTACGACGCCGATCCGCATCAGGTGCAGACCGTCCTGCCCGGCGTCGACCTGCGGACGTTCACGCCGGAGGACACCGAGGAGGCGCGCCATCGCCTCGGTGTGCCGCGGGACCGCGCGATGCTGCTGTTCGTCGGCCGCATCCAGCCGCTGAAGGCCCCGGACGTGCTCGTCCGCGCCGCGGCCGCGCTGGTGGAGCGCGAACCGCGCCTGCGCGAGCGCCTGCTCGTCACCGTCGTGGGCGGCCCCAGCGGCTCGGGCCGTACGCGGCCCACGGAGCTGGTCGAACTCGCCGCGCGCCTGGGCGTCGCCGACGTCATGCGCTTCGAGCCGCCGTGTCCCCAGGCCGAGCTGGCCGACTGGTACCGCGCGGCCGACGTCACCGTCGTGCCGTCGCACAGCGAGTCGTTCGGGCTGGTCGCGGTCGAGTCGCAGGCGTGCGGCACGCCCGTGGTCGCGGCCGGGGTCGGCGGCCTGCGCACGGCCGTGCGCGACGGCGAGTCCGGGGTGCTCGTCCGCGGACACGACCCGGTCGACTACGCCCGCGTGCTGGCCGACCTGCTCGGCGCTCCGGGCCGGCTGCGCCGGATGTCCGCTGCCGCCGTACGGCACAGCAGGGCGTTCGGCTGGCAGACGACGGTCGACCGGCTGCTGGAGGTCTACACCCAGGCGGTGGGGGAGCGGGCGATGGCCGCGTCGGCGTGAGCGCCCGTCGTACATGATGGAGGCTTTCCAGAGCGACCCGAGGAGCGATGATGAGCGAGGCGGACACGTCACTCAAGGCGATCCTGGACGATCAGGGGCTGGAGTACGAACGGCCGCGCGCCGGCGCCTACCTGGTCAAGCTGCCCGGGCAGCACAAGCTCGCCACGATGACCTGGCTCATCGTCGGCGGGCACAGCCTGCACGTCGAGGCGTTCTTCTGCCGTCAGCCGGACGAGAACCACGAGGAGTTCTACCGGTTCCTGCTCCGCAAGAACGGCGGGATGTACGGCGTGGCGTTCGCGCTGGACGAGACCGGTGACGTCTACCTGGTCGGCCGGCTGCCCCTGTCGGCGGTGACGCCCGAGGAGATCGACCGCATCCTCGGCTGCGTGCTCACCTACTCCGACGACAACTTCGACCGCGCGCTGGAGATCGGATTCGCCGGCTCGATCCAGCGGGAGTGGGACTGGCGGGTCAAGCGCGGTGAGAGCCTCGCCAACCTCCAGCCGTTCGCCCGGATCATCCTCGGTGCGGGCGATTGAAACGCGTTTCAGTTTTCTGTACGGTTCCGTTACTGATCGTGGCGAGTGGTGGTTGAGTTCTGTCCGGCAGCTCGGATCGAACGGGGGTACGTCATGGATGACCGGGCCGGGGAGCCACGCGAGGTCGACCTGAGCACCCCCAACGTCGCCCGGATGTACGACTACTACCTGGGCGGCAAGGACAATTTCGGCGCCGACCGGGAGGCCGCCGAGAAGGCCCTGGAGTTCGCGCCGCAGATCCGGCTCGCGGCCCAGCAGAACCGGGCGTTCATGGGCCGCGCCGTACGCCACCTGGCCGAGACCGGCACCCGGCAGTTCCTCGATGTCGGCACGGGCCTGCCGACCCAGAACAACGTCCACGAGGTGGCCCAGCGCGTCGCTCCGGACGCCCGCGTGGTCTACGTGGACAACGACCCGGTCGTGCTCACCCACGGCCGCGCCATCCTCGGCGGCGCCCAGAACGTCGACATCGTCCAGGCCGACATGCGCCACCCCGAGGAGATCCTGGACGACCCCGAGGTGCGCAAGCGCCTCGACTTCGACCAGCCGATCGCGATCCTGCTGCTGGCGATCGTGCACTTCCTCACGGACGCCGACGACCCCGAGGCGGTCGTGGCGCGGTTCCGCGAAGCGCTGCCGCCGGGCGGTCACCTCGTGCTGAGCCATGTCTGCGGCGACGCGCTTCCCGACTCGGTGCCCGGCGTCACCGAGGTCTACCGCCACTCCACGATGCCCATCGTGGCCCGTACGCCGGACCGCATCCGCGGCTTCTTCGGCGATCTGGAACTCCTCGAACCCGGCGTGGTCAACGTCGCCCAGTGGCGCCCGGACTCGGTGGAGACCCGCCGTATCGCCGACAAGTACCGCCGTCCGTACTTCCTGGCCGGGGTCGCCCGCAAGGCCTGAGCCCGCGGCGCGTACGCCGAGGGCGACCCGCGTTTTCCGGCGGAGAAGGTCCACCCAGTAGGCTCGCTGGCTATGGCGACATTGGTACTTCTCCGGCACGGAGAGAGCGTCTGGAACGCCGAGAACCTGTTCACCGGCTGGGTTGACGTCGACCTGTCCGAGAAGGGCGAAGAAGAGGCGGTCAACGGGGGTGACCTGCTGCTCGACGCCGACCTGAAGCTCGACGTCGTGCACACGTCGGTGCTCAAGCGCGCGATCCGCACGGCCAACATCGCGCTCGACGCGGCGGAGCAGCTGTGGATCCCGGTCCGGCGGTCCTGGCGGCTCAACGAGCGGCACTACGGCGCGCTGCAGGGCAAGAACAAGAAGCAGACGCTCGAGGAGTTCGGCGAGGAGCAGTTCATGACCTGGCGCCGCTCCTACGACACGCCGCCTCCGCCGATCGCGGACGACGACCCGCTCTCCCAGGTCAACGACGCGCGCTACGCGCTCCTGCCGTCGGAGCTCATCCCGCGCACCGAGTGCCTCGCGGACGTGGTGGACCGGCTGCTGCCGTACTGGTACGACGCGATCGTCCCGGACCTCGCCGCAGGCAGGACCGTGCTGCTCGCGGCGCACGGCAACTCCATCCGGGCGCTCGTCAAGCACCTCGACGGCATCTCCGACGAGGACATCGCGGGCCTGAACATCCCGACCGGCATCCCGCTGCTGTACGAGCTCGACGACGACTTCGAGCCGCGCAAGAAGGGCGGCGAGTACCTCGACCCGGCGGCCGCGGAGGCGTCCATCGAGGCGGTCAAGAACCAGGGCAAGAAGTAGTTCTGATCATGAAAAGGCCCTCTCACCTGCGTATCTTCCGCAGATGAGAGGGCCGCGTGCGCGACTGGTTTCCACGGCCGTCGCGGCGGCGTTCGCGGCCTCGCCCCTCGTCGCACCGGCCGCCATCGCGGGTGACCACCTCTCCCGGGAGGGCGCCGCGATCCTCACTCCCCTCGCGGGAAGGCGTAGCTCGTGGGGATCCTGCGCGGGGGCGCTCCGTAGACCAGCGTTATCTCACGGTGCGGAAGAAGCGCGATCATCGCCGGGTCGCCGGTCCGCTCGACGCCGTCGACGTAGGCGGTGAGCGAGTGCTCCGCGTCGGCCGTGAACCCGCCGAGGTGCGCCGGCTCGAGGCGCACGCCCCACTCCATGAACACCTGCCCCAGGGTGAAGCGTTTGCCGGGGTCCGAGGACGCGACGACCAGGATGCCCTTGCCGCGCGTGCGCACCTCGGAGAGGAGCCTTCCATCCACCCCCAGACCGGGGGTGACCCGGATGGGCCTGCCGTTCGCGAAGATGTCGAGATGGCTGTCGAAGCGCCGGGCGGTGCCCGCCGCCGGGCCCATGGCGAGCCCGGCGGCGTCGGCGCCACCCGCCTCGTTGAGCGGCTTGGTCCACGGCGGGGGCTGTGTCCCGAACGAGTAGTGCACCGTCGGTAACGGCGCTTCGTGGGCCTTGGGCGGATTCGCCACGCTGGATCTTTCCGTCGTGCATCCGCCCGCCGGTGCGAGTACGAGGCCCGCGACGACGGCCGGTCCGGCCCAGGACCACCCGCCCGTCCGGCGGCGGACCGGCTCTCGTCCGCTGACCATGGCGTCGCCTCGCTCCCCGTCATTACCCGGCGACGCGTCAGGCGCCGCCCTCACCCGGACGATCTCACCCCGAGAAGATCGATCGCCGCCACCGTTCGGCCGAGGTCGGCCGCCCCTCCGCCGAGCCGGCGCCGCGTGTCCGTACCGGACGTGGGCGTGTTGTGCCGTCGGTTTCCGGCTGGAAGCATGCCGCGATGAGCACGACACTCAGGGCCTTCGTCCTCGGCACGCCGGATCCGCCCGCGCTCGCCGACTTCTACCGTGACCTGCTCGGCATGACCGAGGTGAGCCGCGAGCCGGAGTGGGTCCGGCTGCGCTTCGCCGACGAGGAGCGGCCCGGCCTGAGCTTCCAGCTCGAACCGGACCACGTCCCGCCGGTCTGGCCGCCGCGCCCCGGGACCCCTCAGATGCAGGCGCACCTCGACGTCCTCGTCGACGACCTCGACGCCGAGGTGGCGCGGGCCGTGGCGTTGGGGGCGACGGTGGAGGAGCACCAGCCCACGCCGGAGGGCGTCCGGGTGATGCGGGACCCGCACGGGCACCTGTTCTGCCTCTTCCTGCTCGGCTGGTGAGCGGCGCGATCCCCGGCCGGGGCGGGACTCCGCGACGGAAGAGGCCCCGGCGATCGCCGGGGCCTCTCGCGTACGGGCGGCGGGTCAGTCCGCGACTTCGCCGATGTCCTCGGGGTGCTGCCCGGTGACCAGGTAGACGACGTCCTCCGCGACGTGCACCGCGTGGTCGGCGAAGCGTTCGAAGTAGCGCCCGGCCAGCGAGATGTCCACGGCCGGCTCTACGCCGTGCCGCCACTTCGGCGACAGCATCGAGTCGAACAGCCGGCGGTGCAGCCGGTCCATCTGGTCGTCGTCGGCGTCCAGTTCGAGGCCCATCTGGACGTCCTGCGAGGCGATCACGCTGCCGGCCTTGGCGATCATGCGCTCGGCGATCTGGCCCATCTCCAGGACGGTCGCGTGCAGCTCCGGCGGGATGGCCGACTCCGGGTGGCGCCGCCGCGCGGTCTTGGCCAGGTGGACGGCGAGATCGCCCATCCGCTCCAGGTCACCGCTCATGCGCAGGGAGGTGATGAGGGTCCGCAGGTCGCTGGCGACCGGCTGCTGGCGGGCCATCAGCTCGAAGACGGTCTCCTCGATGTCCGTCTCGAGCTTGTTGACGTGCTCGTCGGCGCTGATCACTTCTTCGGCGAGGCGCAGGTCGGCGTCGAGCAGGGCGGTGCTGGCGCGGGCCATCGCCGACCGCACCAACCGCGTCATCTCCACGAGCTTGTCGGAGAGACCGTCCAGCTCCTCGTGGTAAGCGTCTCGCATCTGATTCCTTACGGTTTTTGGCGGCTCAGTAGGCAGTTTTATCCGGATAGCAGGATGGTCGTCGGCCGTGAACGGCTGTGGAGGGACAGGTTAACTTTGTGCGAACGTACTTGCAGGTAGGCGCATGCGGGGCCAGAGCTGGCCACGGCCCCGCCTACGATCCAAGATGTGGATGTGGAGGTTGTCGCGACTCTTGCCGGCGCCGCTGGCCTGGTGACCGGTCTGGTGACCGCCCTGGCCGTGCGCGTCAGCGAGCGTGCCCAGCGCCCAGCCGCCGCTCCCGCGCAGGCCGGGGGAGTTCCCGCGGGCGTCGCCTCGGTGCTCAGCGTCCTGCGCTCGTCCGCGGTGGTGATCGACCGTGAGGACCGCGTCCTGCGGGCCAGCTCGGCCGCGCGTGCCTTCGGCCTCGTCAGCGGTGATCGGCTCGTCGTCGACGCCCTCCTGGCCATGGCCCGCCTCGTACGCCGCGACGGAGAGATCCGCGAGGAGGAGATCGAGGTCATCCACGGCCGGCGGGAGGGCCGCTGGTTCGCGGTCCGCGTCGCGCCGATGGGCACGAACGGGCTCGTCCTCGTGCTCGCGGAGGACCTGACCGAGCTCCGCCGCGTCGAGGCCATCCGCCGCGACTTCGTGGCCAACGTCAGCCACGAGCTCAAGACACCGGTCGGCGCCCTCTCGCTCCTGGCGGAGACGATCGAGGACGCCTCCGACGACCCCGAGGCCGTGCGCCGCTTCGCCAAGCGCATGCAGCACGAGTCCGTACGCCTCACGAACGTCGTCCAGGACCTGATCACCCTCTCCCGCCTCCAGGGCGGCGAGCCGGTGGCCGAACCCAAGGTGGTGTCCCTCGACGACGTCGTCCACGAAGCCGTGGACCGCTGCCGGCTCAAGGCCGAACCCAAGGACATCACCCTCGCCATCGGTGGCCGTGAGGGGCTCAACGTCCACGGCGACGAAGAACTGCTCATCACCGCGGTGCGCAACTTCATCGACAACGCCGTCGCCTACAGCCCCGAGCACACACGCGTGGTGGTCTGCACCCGGCTCGCCGATGAGCGGCACGCGGAGATCAGCGTGACCGACCAGGGCATCGGCATCCCGGAGGCGGACCTGCAGCGCATCTTCGAACGCTTCTATCGGGTCGACCCGGCGCGGTCCCGCCAGACCGGCGGCACCGGCCTCGGGCTCGCCATCGTCAAACACGCCGCGACCCGGCATCGGGGCGAGGTCAACGTCTGGAGCAAGGAAGGCTCCGGATCGACGTTCACCATCCGCCTGCCGTTGTTGACAACCTCCGCGACCGCGAAGGAAATCCCTGAGCCAGCCACCGTACGGGAGGCCCCCCAGTGACTCGAGTGCTCGTCGTGGAAGACGAGGAGTCGTTCAGCGACGCACTGTCGTACATGTTGCGGAAGGAGGGCTTCGAGGTCGCCGTCGCGGCGACCGGACCCGACGCCCTCGACTCCTTCGACCGCGCCGGTGCCGACCTCGTCCTCCTCGACCTGATGTTGCCCGGATTGCCCGGCACCGAGGTGTGCCGGGAACTGCGTACCAAGTCCAACGTCCCAGTGATCATGCTGACCGCCAAGGACAGCGAGGTGGACAAGGTCGTCGGCCTCGAACTGGGCGCGGACGACTACGTCACCAAGCCGTTCTCCTCACGTGAGCTCGTGGCCCGCATCCGCGCCGTCCTGCGGCGCCGGGGCGACGTCGAGGAGCTCGCCCCGCCTACGCTCGAGGCCGGGCCGGTGCGCATGGACGTCGAACGCCATGTCGTCACCGTCTCGGGCCGCGAGGTGCCGCTCCCGCTGAAGGAGTTCGAGCTGCTGGAGGTGCTGCTCCGCAACGCCGGCCGGGTGCTGACCCGCATGCAGCTCATCGACCGGGTGTGGGGCGCGGACTACGTGGGGGACACCAAGACCCTCGACGTCCACATCAAGCGGCTGCGGGCCAAGATCGAGCCGGCCCCCTCGACACCGCGTTTCATCATCACCGTACGGGGACTGGGCTACAAGTTCGAGCCCGACGAGTGAGCCCCTCACGGGCGCCGGCTCCACGCCGGCGCCCGTGGACATGAAGAACCCCGCGCGTCGCTCGGCGACGGCGGGGTTTTCCAGTCGTGTCTCAGGCTGTGTGTCAGGCTGACGGAGTGGCCGAGGCCTTCTTCCGCGTCTTCGCCTTGTGCGCTTTGGAAGAGGTGGCGGTCGGCTGCGAGGCCGGGCTGGAGGCCGACGGCGTGGACTGCGGCGTCATGGTCGGCGTGGCCGGCGGAGCCGGTGCGACCGGCGCCGGGGAGTACGTCGAGTAGTAGCCGTTCCAGGGCACGACCGGCAGGTCGACGTTCAGCGTGCCGGCCTGCTGGAAGTGCAGGATCACGTGCACCGTCTCGCCGCCGGAGTACTCCTTCGCCAGGCCCTTGATGATCAGCTTCGAGGACGACGAGGGGGCGGCGGCCGGCGTCGTGGCCGGGGCGACCGCGCGGCTCCGGTTGGCCAGCGGCCGCTGCGGCGGCGTGCTCGTGGTGTTCGGGGCGTCGCCGCCCGTGGGGGTGTGCGTGCGGGCCTTGGGCG
Source organism: Actinoallomurus iriomotensis (assembly GCF_030269445.1). GTDB lineage: Bacteria > Actinomycetota > Actinomycetes > Streptosporangiales > Streptosporangiaceae > Actinoallomurus > Actinoallomurus iriomotensis. Next base: position 325,031 of record NZ_BSTJ01000003.1, on the reverse strand, counting down.
TACGGCTCGGGCTCACGCTCGGCGTGGGCGCCGACGGTGGCGCCGGCGGGGTCTTCTCGACCGTGTCCACGAGCTGGTTCGGAGGCAGGGCGAGGGCTCCACCGGCGATCTGCACCGACTGGGCCACCCCCGGGGCCTCGGCCGCGACGAGCCGGTCCGGAGTCGCGGCGTTGTTGACGAACCACGCGTAGAGCGGCGCGTCGGCACCGGCGGCCAGCTTCTTGCCCGGCGCGGGCCCGAGCACGAACGCGTTGCGGACGTCGACCGCGTGCACGGAGGCGTTGACGCCCTCGGCCAGGCGGGTGGGCATCGCGCTCTGCGGATGCCGTCCGGCGGCGCAAGCGGTCACCAGCGGGGCGATGGCGAAGACGCCGGCGACGGCGGTGGCGAGCGCCCGGCGGCTGTTGCGGCTCACGGCGGCCTACTCTCCTTGCGGGTTATTCCGGGATGTTTCGACAGGCGCGCGAAACGCCACACGGAAGCGTAGCGCTAGCCGTGACGGAGAAACGCGGGGGGCCGACGAGGGCGCCTCCGGCGGACCGCCGGGACCGCGAGCCTCGGGGTTTCGCGCCCGCTCCGCGGGCCCCGGCCCAGGAGCGGCTCAGAGGCGGCTCAGGGTCAGCTCGGCGTCTGGAGGGGCCGGAGGTCGGCGGTGAGGTCGCGGCCCGTCTGGAGGCCTCTCAGGATCTTACGGACGATGCGGTCGGTACGGACGAGCACCGCGGTCAGGCCCGAGGCCTTGTAGGTCGAGGAGAGCACCCGGCCGGGATCGTCGGCGAGGAGGGCCGTGCCGGGAGCGGCGCCGTCGGCCAGGCGCGCCACGTCGCCGTCGTCCTTGTCCGCGCGGTCGTCGGCGATGAGCCACACCTGGAGCCGCTGGCCTCCGGCTTGCCGGATGATGCCCTGGACAACGGCGTCACATCCGCACTCACGGGGTACGACCAGGACGACTCCGGCAACATTGATGAGCTCGGTCACCGGGACGGATTTATGACGGTAGATCACGTTGCCGGCGGGCAGCCCGCCGCCGACGTCACCGGGGCGCAGGCGTTGCGGCCCGGTCGGCGGCACCTGGATCGTCCGCGGGCCCGGACGGGGGGAGATGACGGTCATGAGCACGCCGCTGATGAGGGCGACGAGCACGGCGCTCGCGATGAAGGGCGCGGCGATGCCGTAACGCGTGAAGGGTCGGCCGATGCGCTGCCAGCGCTCGCGACGGCGCCGCTGGCGCTGCTCGCGCCGGTATGCGATGACGTCACGATCGAGCTCCCGCGCGTCGTCCGGTACGACGACGTCGACCTTGGGCAGCCCGTAGTCGTCATGGTCGCCGTGAAGCCCCACGCCACACCTACCTTCTCGGACCGCCGTGATCGCGCGCGGGAGCCGGGCCCCCCGCGACGCGGGGGCGGGCGACCCGCTGCGGATCCGTCCACCTCCAGTATGAGCCGCTTCCCCCGCTGTGTGCGCGGTGCGGGCCAATCCGATCCACGAGGGTGCCTATTGCACGCGATTCAACCTTTGTCAATACCCTAATAACCGTGCTGACCTGCGCATATGCCGAGAACGGCGGTTCAGAGGGTCCGTGCAGCGTGCTACCCTATCCATAGCGGAAGGGGTACTTGTCACATGACTTTCAAGGTCGGCGACACTGTCGTCTACCCCCATCATGGGGCTGCTCGGATCGAAGCCATCGAGACTCGTGCCATCAAGGGTCAGGACAAGACCTACCTGGTGTTGAAGGTCGACAAGGGCGATCTCACAGTTCGTGTCCCTGCGGAGAACGCCGAGCTCGTCGGCGTTCGTGACGTGGTAGGCCAGGAAGGGCTGGAGAGGGTGTTCGAGGTGCTGCGGGCACCCTACACCGAAGAGCCCACCAACTGGTCGCGACGCTACAAGGCGAACCTCGAGAAGCTCGCGTCCGGCGACGTCAACAAGGTCGCCGAGGTTGTCCGTGATCTTTGGCGGCGCGACAAGGAACGCGGCCTGTCGGCCGGTGAGAAGCGCATGCTGGCCAAGGCGCGGCAGATACTGGTCAGCGAGCTGGCACTGGCCGAGAAGACCAACGAGGACAAGGCCGAGGCGCTGCTCGACGAAGTCCTCGCGGGCTGAAGGCTTGGTCACGCATCTTCCACGGGTGGGCGTCGGTGTCGACGTCCACCCGTTCGGTTCTGGTCGCCCGCTCAGGCTCGCCGGCCTCGACTGGCCCGGTGAGGGCGACGGGCTCGAAGGCCACTCCGACGGAGACGCGGCGGCGCACGCCATCTGCGACGCGCTGCTGACGGCCGCGGGCCTGGGCGACCTGGGCGCCGTCTTCGGCACGAGCGACCGTCGTTGGTCGGGCGCCTCGGGCGTCTCTCTGCTCCAGGAGGTCCACCGCCGCCTGGACGAGGCCGGATACACCATAGGTAACGTCGCGGTCCAGATCATCGGCAACCGCCCCAGGCTGGCACCCCGCCGCCCGGAGGCGGAAAAGGCTCTCAGCGAGGCCCTGGGCGGCGCGGAGGTGGGCATCTCGGCCACCACGACCGACGGCCTGGGCCTGACGGGTCGCGGCGAGGGCATCGCCGCGGTCGCCACCGCTCTCGTCTACCGGTAACGACGCGGCGGGCCGCCGCGCCCGGACCGTACGCCGGTCAGGCGGGCGACGGGTAGACCGTGCCGATGACGTCGCCGAAGCCGATCGGGTCGACGTCCGGCGAAGGCGCCGTGGCGGTGATGCGTACGGTGTCGCCGTCCTCCAGGAAGACGCGTTTCGTGCCGTCGGGCAGTTCGAGCGGCTCGGTGCCGTTCCATGTCAGCTCGATGAGGCTGCCGCGCTGGTCGCGCCGCGGGCCGGAGACCGTGCCCGAGGCCATCAGGTCGCCCGTGCGCAGCGCGGCGCCGTTCGCGGTCGCGTGGGCGAGTTGCTGCGGCGCCGTCCAGTACATCCCGGCGAACGGCGGGCGGCTCACCACCTGCCCGTTCAGCTCGATCCGCAGCGTCAGGTCCAGGCCCCACGGCTCGTCGCAGCGCAGGTACGGCAGCGGCTCCGGGTCCTGCTCCGGCGGGCGTACGCGGGCGGCCCCCAGCGCGTCGACCGGGACCACCCACGGCGAGACGGACGTCGCGAACGACTTGGCCAGGAACGGCCCCAGCGGCTGGTACTCCCACGCCTGGATGTCGCGTGCGCTCCAGTCGTTGACCAGCACGAAGCCGAACACGTGGTCGCGGAACGCGCCCGTCGAAACCGACTGCCCGAGCGCCGACGGCACCCCGATCACGAACCCGACCTCGGCCTCGACGTCGAGCTTCGCCGTCGGCCCGAACACCGGCTCCGGTTCGCCCTTGCGCTGCCCCCGCGGCCGTACGATCGGCGTGCCCGACGGCACCACCGTGCCGGCGCGGCCGTGGTAGCCGACCGGCAGGCGGGTCCAGTTCGGCAGCAGCGGCTCGCCCCCGGGGCGCAGGATCCGCCCGAGGTTCGTCGCGTGCTCGCGCGAGGAGTAGAAGTCGACGTAGTCCGCCACCTCGAACGGCATGTGCAGCTCGACGTCGCTCATCGGATAGAGCGCGGGCTCGACCTCGTCGCGGTAGGACATGTCGGTGAGCAGCGTGATGACGCGGTCCCGCGTCGGCTGCCACACCGCGCGCCCGGCGGCCATGAAGGCGTTCAGCGATCCGGCGGCGAACCACCGCCGGTCGGCGAGCAGCCCGGACGACGCCAGCTCGGCCAGGTCGAGCACCTGCTCACCGATGGCCACACCGACGCGTGGCAGCTCGCCCCGCTGGGAGAACACACCGTACGGAAGGTTGTGCACGCCGAAGCCGCTGCCCTCAGGCACGGGCACCCAGGTTCTCATCTCCTCAGCGTTCCCTCTCAGACCGGCTTTCACCAAGCCGCCCCGGCGCATTCCGGACATGCTCGTGCCCCGGGCGCTGGGCGACGCCCGGAACCCGGCGGGTCAGCCGCGAGGCGGCATGGGACCGCTGCGGAACTTGCTCGACGGCGGGGTGGACTCCATGCCGGCGTCCGGGTCCTCGGCGCGTTCGTCGGGGTAGGCGTCGTCCTCCTCGTCCGAGGACGTTGAAGACGACGCGGTCACGATCGGGATGCCGTCCGGCTGGGTGTCCGGCAGCTTGATCCCGTCCGGCTGGGTGTCGGCGAGAGGCGTACGGGTCTTCGGGCCGCCGACCAGCCGGACGTCGGTCGGCAGCGAGGTACGGGCGACGTAGCGGGGTCTGGGCTCCTCTTCGGCGGGCTGGGCGGGTTTGTCGTTCACGGGTGCCTCCACGTCGGATTCGGGCTCGGCCGCGCCTTCACCGGACGACCCGGCGCGCCCGGCGGACGTCTCCGGACGCGGCGCGGCCCGGCCGGGGGTCGGCGGGAGCAGGGGAGCGGGCTCGTCATCGGGTTCGTCGTCGTGCTCATCGCGGCGCGCCTCCGGCGAGGCGGGCTCACGGCCGTGCTCGGCCTCCCCGCCGCCCCACGACGGCGGAACGGAGCCGTCCGGCTCCGCGCCGGTCGCCTCTCCGCCGGCGGGCTCGTCCGCCTCACGGCCGGCCGGCTCCGCGACCTTCCAGGAGCCGGTGGCCGGGCCGCTCGAGGAGGAGTCCACGCCGTCGTCCGCGTCCGGGGCCGGCTCGGCGGGCTTCCGGGAGCCGGCGGCCGGGTCGCCCGGCGAGGAGCCCCCGTCGTCGTCCGCGTCCGGCCCCGCGGCGCGCCACGACGCCGGGACCGGTTCGCCCGGCTCCGCGTGCGGTGCCGGCTCGGGGTCCTGCCAGGTCCCACCGAGTGCGGGTGCGCCGGACCTCTCCTCCTCAGGCCGGGCCGCAGCGGACCGCTCGCCGGACTCGGCCTCCGGCGAGGAGCCCGACAGTGCGTCCCACGCCGTCGGCTTGCCGGCCGGGGACGCCGCCGGCACCGGTTCGGTGTCCTCCTCCCACGGCTCAGGCTTGAGTCGCGCGGCCTCCCAGGGGTTCTCCTCGGGCGGAGCGGGCTCGCGTACGGGCCCCAGCTCCCGTACCGACGCCGGGCGCGGCAGCGGACGCGTCTCGCCGTCCAGGCCCGGAATGATCGAGCCGTCCACGACGGTCGCGGGCACCGGCTCCGCCTGGGGCGCGGCCGCCGCCGGCTCGACGGGCTCGGCCGGATCGCCGCGCCGCTCACGTCGCGTCCGACGGCTCAGCACCTGCTTGATCATGCCGATCCACAGCCACACCGCGAGGATCAGGATCGCCCAGGGCGCCACGGCGACGCCGACGTCGACCGGGGTGTCCGCCAGGACCGCGTACCCCTTGACGGCACGCTGGACGCCGGCCGCGCCGGCGCCGGCGATCAGGACCACCAGCAGCAGCCAGCGCACCGCGCGGGAGAACCAGCCCGACCGCCGGGCGCTCAGGATCGCCAGGATGATCACGACGACCAGGCCGTCGAGCATCCCGGGGTACAGGAACGCCCAGTGCCGGGCGGCACCGCCGCGGAGCGCGAGCAGCCGCAGGTCGTCATAGGACAGCACGAACGTGCCCGCGGCCAGCGCGGCGACGCCGAGGCCGCCGAGCGTGGTGAGGAGCCGTCGCTGTGCCTTCGAATATTGCGCGGGGGTGATTGTCATTTGGGAGGCAGCCAACCATCAGGGCGTACGGGGTGACACCATCTTGGCCGTAACCAACGGATCTCGGGGTGAGCGCGGGCCGCGTGTCGCCGTCCGAACCCGCATGACGGCCACTCGCCGGTCACGCTCGCCACGCACGGCATACCCCTGTTGCGGCACGGGGAAGCCGACCGGAAGGATGTTGTCGCTTCGGGTGGACGCTAGTTGGTATGCGGCCATTCGTGCTGTTCTGTCGGCCACGGTCCTGATCTGGTGTCCCCCTTGAGAGACGTGACTCCCCCTTCCCCCATCGACGACCTCGCGAAGGACGAACGGCTCGGAGAACTGCACAGCGTGCACGATCCGCGCATCGTCAATCCCCGCTCCCGCAGGTGGCTGGTGTTCCTCGGGCTGCCCGGTCTCGTGCTGCTGCCGTTCGCGGTGCGGTTCCTGATCCACGGGTTCGGCTGGGCGACGGTGCTCAGCGTCCTGCTGACCGTCGGCTATCTCGGCGCCGCCGGCCGCGTACTGGTCCGCGACGTCCTTCCGGGCTACGGCCGGATGCTGTACCTCTACGAGGGCGGCCTGATCCTGGTCGCGGGCCGCGAGGCGAACGCCTTCGCCTGGGACGCCATCCGCGAGCTGCGCGTCTCCGGCGTGCGGATGGGGTCGGCGGACGCGGTCAGCTGGCGCTGCGCGCTGGTGCGCGACGACGGCACCGAGGTGGTCATGGGCCCGGAGTTCCCCGACATCCAAAACGTCGTGGAGACCGTGTCGGCGGCCGTGACCGAGCGCCTGCTGCCCAGGTACATGTCCCGGATCGAGACGGGCGGCGAGGTGCGCTTCGGCCCGTTCACGCTCTCCCGTGAGGGCATCGCCAAGGACGGGGACAAGGTGCCCTGGCACGACGTGGCCGAGGTGGAGATCAGCAACGGCATGGTCCGCGTGGACCGGCGCGACCGGCTGGCCGGCATGACGGCCACGGCCGGGGAGGTCCCGAATGCCGTGGCCTTCAGTGAATTGGCGCGTTACGTACGGCAGGCCCGTACGGAATGAGCATCGCCGGCGGCCGGGATCAGCCAACAAAGTCGATTTCCGTGCCGGACGCCGACCGTCATCGAATAGCCTTTTACGCGTGAGCCTGCGCCTCTACGACACCGGCACCCGTACCATCCGCGACTTCGCCCCGCTGACGGCGGGCCGGGCGGGTGTGTACGTCTGTGGTGCCACGCCGCAGGCCGCGCCGCACATCGGCCATATGCGCTCCGGCGTGACGTACGACCTGCTGTACCGCTGGCTGGTCGCCTCCGGGTACGACGTGACCTTCGTCCGCAACGTCACCGACGTCGACGACAAGATCATCAACGTCGCCGCGCAGACGGACGTGCCGTGGTTCGCCGTCGCCGAGGCCAACCAGCGCGTGTTCAACCGCGGGTACGACGTGCTCGGCTGCCTTCCGCCGACCGTCGAGCCGCGCGCCACCGGGCACGTCCCGGAGATGATCGTGCTGATGCGGCGGCTCATCGAGCAGGGGCACGCCTACAACGTCGGCGACGACGTCTACTTCGACGTGCTGTCCTGGGCCGACCGGTACGGCTCGCTGTCGAACCAGAAGCTCGACAACATGCGGCCCGCCGGCGACTCGGTGGGCGACGACCGCAAGCGCGACCCGCGCGACTTCGCGCTGTGGAAGGGCGCCAAGCCGGGGGAGCCGAGCTGGGAGACGCCCTGGGGTCCGGGCCGTCCCGGCTGGCACCTGGAGTGCTCGGCGATGGCCACCAAGTACCTCGGCCCGGCCTTCGACATCCACGGCGGCGGCGTCGACCTGATCTTCCCGCACCACGAGAACGAGCTGGCCCAGTCCACCGCGGCCGGTGACGCGTTCGCGCAGTACTGGATGCACAACGGGCTGCTCACGGTCGCCGGCGAGAAGATGAGCAAGTCCGTCGGCAACGTCGTGCTGCTGTCCGACCTGCTCGACAAGGCGCGCCCGGCCGAGGTGCGCTACTACCTCGGCTCGGCGCACTACCGCTCGAAGATCGACTACACCGACGAGGCCCTGCACGACGCCGCCGCCGCGTACCGCCGCATCGAGGCGTTCGTCGTACGCGCCGTGGAGATGGCCGGACGCGTCGAGCCCGGCACGGTTCCGCAGGCGTTCGCCGACGCGATGGACGACGACCTCGGCGTGCCGCAGGCGCTCGCCGTCGTCCACGAGTCGGTACGCGAGGGCAACACCGCGATGGCCGCAGGCGACAAGGACGGCCTCGTCCGCGTCCTCGGCGAGCTGCGGGCGATGCTCGGCGTGCTCGGTCTCGACCCGCTGTCGTCGCAGTGGGAGAGTGCCGGCGACGACCTCAGCGACGTCGTCGACGCGCTCGTCTCGGTGGCGCTCGAACAGCGGCAGGCGGCCCGGGCCCGCAAGGACTATGCCGCCGCCGACGCGATCCGCGACCGTCTCACCGCCGCCGGCGTCATCATCGAGGACACCCCGCGCGGTCCGCGATGGGAACTCAAGCGCTCCTGAGACGGTTGGTGGGCAGGAGTCCGGGGACGTAACGTTCGAGAGGCTTCACACCCCACCGCATCCGAGGTGGTCCAGTTGTTCGAGCGGTTCACCGACACCGCCCGCCGCGTCGTGGTCTACGCCAAGGAAGAGGCCCTGCTGCTCGACCACGACTTCATCGGCACCGAGCACATCCTGCTCGGCCTCCTGCGCGATGACACCGAGACGGCCGTACGCGTGCTCACGTCGCTCGGCGCCGGGCTCGCGCCCGCCCAGTACCAGGTGGAGGAGATGCTGGGCCGCGGCGAGCAGCCGCCCGCCGCCGAGATCCCGTTCACCGCGCGGGCGAAGAAGGTGCTCGAACTCTCCCTCCGCGAGGCCCTGCAGCTCGGCCACAACTACATCGGCAGCGAGCACATCCTGCTCGGCCTGCTCCGCGAGGGCGAACGCGAGGGCGACGGCGGCGTGGAGGTGCTCCGCCGGCTCAAGGTCGACACCGAGGAGGTGCGGCACGGCATCCTGGCCGTGCTCCGTGCCGGTCAGCAGACGCGGCCGTCGCCGGGTGTCTTCGGCGGCGGAGGCATGTCCGCGATGGAGAGCCGCCTGACCGCGATCGAGGACCGCCTGGAGCGCATCGAACGCCTTTTGCGGGACGGTTCGGGCCGCGACTCCGCGTAGTCTGGGCCGGGGGCGAGACCGCCCCGCGCACCAGCGGAGGACATGGATGGCCAAGCGTCGTAAGAAGGGGTCGAGCCACACCCCGAAGGCCGAGGACCGGCATTGGTACGGCCAGCGTCAGACGGCGCGCGCCGCCAAGTCGGCCACCCGGACGGGGACGGCCACGACCGGCCCCCGGCGCGAGTCGGCCACGGCCACCGCCGACCGTCCGTCCCGGCGGTCCGCGCCGGACGGCCCCGAGATCGTCACCGGCCGCAACCCGGTCGTCGAGGCCCTGCGGGCCGGCATCCCCGCCAGCACGCTCTACGTCATGACGGGCGCCGCCGACGACCGCATCCGTGAGTCGATCAAGCTGGCGACCGACGCCGGCGTGCCGCTCCTGGAGACCGGCAAGGCCGAGCTCGACCGGCTGACCGACCGCGCCGTCCACCAGGGCATCGCCCTGCAGGTGCCCGAGTACGACTACGCGCACCCCGACGACCTGCTGCACCGCGGCTCGCCCACGCTGATCGTCGCCCTCGACGGCGTCACCGACCCGCGCAACCTCGGCGCCGTCGTACGCTCCGCCGCGGCCTTCGGCGCGCACGGCGTGCTCGTACCGGAGCGGCGCGCGGCCGGAGTCACCGCCGGAGCGTGGAAGACCTCGGCGGGCACGCTCGCCTCGGTGCCGGTCGCCCGCGCGACCAACCTCGTACGGGCGCTGAAGGCGTACCAGAAGGCGGGCGTGTTCGTGGCCGGCCTCGACGCGCGCGGCGCGAACGGGATCGACTCCCTGGACGCCGCGACCGGCCCGCTCGTGCTCGTCGTGGGCTCGGAGGGCAAGGGCCTGTCCCGCCTGGTCGCCGAGACCTGCGACCTGCTCGTCAACATTCCGATGCCGGGCAAGGCCGAGTCGCTGAACGCCGGCGTGGCGGGCGGAATCGCGCTGTACGAGATCGCCCGCCACCGCGCGTCATAGGGCCGGTGCCGGCCGGGCCTGTCTCGCCGCCCCGCTGCCCTGCGGGGACTTCGGGACAGGCCTCAGCTGGTCTGGCCCGAGGCCCGGCGTACGCACAGGGCCCGTGAGCCGCCGAGCGTACGGACGGCGTCGTAGTCGGCGCCCTGTGGGCAGGCCGAGGCGCTGTCCGCCCACCGTACGACCGTGCCCCAGTGCGACTGGGCGCAGGGAACCTCCTTCAGGCTGGAGGAGGCCGCCGGATCGGAGATGCAGTCGCCGGCCCGGAACAGCCCGCCGCCCTGCCCCACGTCACCGGGGTGCGGCGCCTTGATGTTGCGGATGCACGCGACATTGTGCGTGAGGTCCAGGTGGCCGCCGGACTGGTCGACCTTGACCATGGCGTCGGTGTCGTCGGGGCAGTCGGTCGGCTCCAACCCGGTCAGCCCGGCGGACGTCATCTTGGTGATCTTGGCCGCGGCGTCGGACGCGTCGCAGCCGACGCGGTGGAACGCCTTGCCCTCCTGGTCTCCCACCTGCCCGGCGGGCGACACGCACTGTCCCGCCTTCCACTCGCCGGTCGGCGCCGAGGTGTTGGGGAGCAGGTTGGCGACCACGATGAGCAACAGGATCACGACGGGCGCGGCGACGGCCACGATGATCCTGGCCCGCTTGTTCCGGCGCGGGGGCATCCCGTACGGGGGTGCTCCCGGCCCCGCCCAGGGCGCCTGGGGGCCGGGGAAACCTGGCGGTCCCGGCGGACCCTGGTAGGCGCCGGGCGGTCCCGGAGGCGGACCCTGGGGCATCGGTCCTTGAGGCATCGGTCCCTGGGGCATCGGTCCTTGAGGCATCGGTCCCTGGGGCATCGGTCCCTGAGGCGGCGGTCCCTGAGGTGGGGGTCCCTGCCAGGGGCCCTGGGGGCCGGGGGGACCGGGGGGCATGCTCATGCTGGGGGATCTCTTTTCGCGTACTACGTATGAGCCGGCGAGCCGGTGGAATGCCTCCGTCACATTAGTCGAGCGGTGTCACAGTTCTTCTCATCGGTAGTCGGCGACGTCGGCGTCCTTCTTGTCGCCGAAGTAGACCTCGGCGAAGTACCGGCTCGCCTCCGGCTGTGAGCCGTCCAGGTCGGTGAAGCCGTAGTGCTTGGCGAGGACGCCGGAGGAGAGCGCCTGCCCGGACCAGCGGGCCCGGTCGGGGTCGGCGGCCAGGGCGGCGACCGCCCGCCCGATGTAGCGAGGCGTCTCGGAGATCGCGAACCACCGGTCCTTGGCGATGCCGTCCCGCCAGGTCTCCTCGGTGACGCCGAAATGCTCCAGCATCTCCTCCGAGCGCAGGAAGCCGGGCGTCAGCGCGACGGACGTGACCCCGTGCGGGTCGAGCTCGTCCTTGAGCATCTTGCCCAGCCGGGTCAGGGCCACCTTGACCATGTCGAAGAACATCGAGCCCCGGTAGCGCTCGTTGAACATGTCATCGCCGTCGGTGATCTCCACCACCAGGCCGCCCCGCCGCCGTACGAGCAGCGGAAGCAGGGTGTGCAGCGTGATCAGATGCGTCTCGAGCCCGTTGCGCACCGCCTGGAGCCCCTTGTCGAGGTCGTGCTCCCAGAGCGGTTTCCACTCGATCCACTGGTCCCCGCCCCACGTGTCGTCGACGAGAATGTCGAGCCGCCCGTCCTGCTCGTCCTCGATCCGCGCGGCGAGCGCCCGTACGTCCTGCCGATCCATGTGGTCACAGCGCACGGCGACGCCGCGGCCACCGGCCTCGGTGACGAGCTCGGCGGTCTCCTCGATCGTCTCCCGGCGGCCCAGCGGACTCCGTTCCCGCCGCGTACTCCGCCCGGTGACGTACACGGTCGCCCCGGCCGCCCCCAGCTCGATCGCCATCCCGCGCCCGGCGCCTCGCGTGCCACCGGTGACCACCGCGACCTGTCCGTCCAGCGTCATGTCTCGCTCCTCTGCTCGTTCCCGGTGTCGTGTTCTTCTCTGGTGCGCCATCCGGCCACGATCGCGCCGAGGTCGGCCTTCATGCGCTCGGTGAGCCTGCCGCGCGGCCGAGCGGACCAGTGAACGGCCGTGCCGTCCGCCGTCGCGGTGAGGATCCGAGCGGCGACCTCGGCCGGGGGCGCCTCGCCGAGCCGCCCGTCGTCCTTTGCCCGCTGCACCAGGACGGCGATCCGGGCCTCCATGACCGCGTAGAACTCGGCCATCAGCGCCCGAAGCTCCTCGTCGGCGAGATCGAAGGCGAGCTGAGCGAGGTGATGCGCGGCGGTGTGCGGATCGTCCAGCGGCGCGTACGAGGAGACGAGCGCCTCCACGGGCGAACTCTCGTCCGGCGTCCCGGCACGCATCCGCTCGATGGCCGTCCTGGTCATGGCGACGAGCAGCCCGTGCTTGGACCCGAACCGCTGAGCCACCGTCCCCACGGCCACCCGAGCCTCCGCCGCGACGTCGGCGAGCTTGAACGCCGGCCCGAGCCGACTGATGACAAGAGCGGCGGCATCCAGCAACCGCTCATCCGAAATCTCCCTGGGACGTGCCACGGCATTATTGAACCACGATTCATTAATGAGCGGCACCGGGGCGAGCCGACGTGATCGCCGACCAGCCCACCGGCCCCGCCGCACGCGCTATCGTTGTGACGCTGTAAGAAGCAAGCCTCCGTAGCTCAGCTGGCAGAGCGTCCGCCTTGTAAGCGGCAGGTCGCCGGTTCGAATCCGGCCGGAGGCTCAGTGCCGGTCCGGGGGGCGGCCCCCCGGAGCCCCCCGATGTGAGGGGCTGCCGCCCCCCACGCCCCCCACGGGTTGAGGTCGGAGGAGGCGCTTAGCCGATCCCCCTGGCGAAAAGAGGGGGCCCGCGTTTCCTTCTTGGCTTACCGGCGGCCGTAATGCTCAGCGGTTGAAGACCTCGATCTGTTTGAGCTCGAAGTAATACTGGCCGTCGGCAGACGGGGTGACCAGGTAGGGGGATCCGTCGCGTGCGCGGGACCAGCCGTCGGCTAAGCAAGTCGGTGATGTTCGGGTGGCCAGAGCCCACGCTGCTTCAAGAGCCGTTTCGCAGTGTGCCGCGAAGCCTGCGACCAGCGCTGGTCGTGAGCGATCTTGTGCAACTGTTCTGCGAAGCGCTCGACCTCGTCATTGTTCATCCAATCCAGCGCGAGCAAGATCCAGTAGTCCGACCATGCCGTCAGCCCCCTGTGCACGATCGCTCGCAGCGCTTCGGCGAGGTCTGGATCACCGGGATCGAGGACCTTTCTGGCCTCGCTCTCCGCTTCGGGACGTGGCCGTTCTAGGAGTGGGAGTAGCCACATGCGTGATCTTTCCCAGGGGATATCAGTGACCCCGGCGGGCGACTCGACATGCCAGGCTCCGTCGACTACCGCCAACCAGGGGCCTGTGGGCTTGACGGCCAGGATTCGGCGCAGCGAGTGATTCATGACGCTGGCTTGGCCACATATAGGAGCGCCTGGGTGGAGCCGGGCCAGGTGGCGTCGGGTGGGCCGAGATGGACTCGCGCGGTGATAGTCGAGTTCTGATCAGGGCCGCCGGAGAGGAACGCTTTCAGATCGGACACGATGTCGTCGATGTCCTCTGCGAGTTCTGGTGTCTCCCGGCTGACCGCGACATGGATCACCACAGCATCAGGTCGAGGCTCTACCGCTAGCGCGAGCATGTCCGCGCTGATGAGTCCCAGCGCGGCTTGACCGGCCTGGAGAAGGAGGTAGTTCCGCCGAAGCAGTGCTCGCTCCTCCTCTTCGGTGAGGTCTGGGTTGTAGTACTGCTGGGCAGGGTGCGCCATGGGCATATGGTGCATCAGGTCAAGCAACCCGTGCGGCCCCACTTGCCGACAGCCGTGAGACCCGCGCGCCTGTTTCAAGATCCGGAGTATGCGCGGAATGCGTCGGCGGCATTGCGGGAGCTGCTCGGGGCTCCGTGCAGGTCCGCGGGGGAGCGGCGCCAAGATCCATGGCGTCCTGTAAAGCCATCGGCGATAGGGAAGGCTGACGGCAACGGTGACGGCAACGACGCCAACCGGGGACAGCCATCGGCATACGTTCAACACCGTCCACCTCAGCGGACGGTGCGCGAGCTGGGGTGTCCGTATTCCTTGTAAGCGGCAGGTCGCCGGTTCGAATCCGGCCGGAGGCTCTCGTTTTCCCAGGTAGCGGGATTCGAATGCTACTCCTTGAGGCTCGTCCCTGACGGCAACGGCGAGGATGCTACGGCGGACGCTCGGGGTCTTGTTCAGGCACGTGGATTCGGGGCCAGGTGCTGCGGGTATGAGCCAGGGGTTATATTGGCCCAGTGGAGTGGGACGTCATCCTCTTAGAGCCCGTCGAGACGTGGTTCCTGAAGCTTTGCGAGTCCGAGCCGGACTCGGCCGCGCTGATCGAGCAGGCCATCGACCGGTTGGCCGCTGTGGGCCCCGCGCTGGGTCGGCCGCTCGTCGACACGTTGGAGCACAGTGCACTGCGCAACCTGAAGGAGTTGAGGCCCGGCTCTCGCGGTCGTTCGGAGATCCGGATGCTGTTCGTCTTCGACCCAGATCGCGCGGCGATCTTCCTGGTCGCCGGTGACAAGGCGGGGCGATGGTCGCGTTGGTATGAGGAAGCGATCCCACTCGCTGAAGCCCGGTATGCCGACTACCGGGCAGAGAAGGACAAGGAGGGCGGCCGATGAGTACTGGACGCAACTGGCAAGACGTCAAGGCTGAGGCCCACCGCCGGCATCCTGAGTTGGCCGACCCTGAGCGGCAGGCGAAGGCGCGCGCCGAACTCGATGCCTACGTTGCAGGCCATCATCTCAGGGAGCTGCGCAAGGCCGTCGGGAAGACGCAGGCTGAGCTTGCCAAAGTCCTCGGTGTGTCCCAGTCTCGCATCTCGCAGATCGAGAACGGCAAGATCGAAGCGATGGAGCTTGAGACGCTGCGAGCTTATGCGATCGCGCTGGGCGGACATCTGGACATCACCGTCAGTGTCGGACCTCACTCCGTCAAGGTGGCCTGATGATCGGCCGGATCGTTCATATGACGTGGGGCGGCTAGCGGAATCGGACCGGGTCGTTGTCACGTCGCCTGACTGTCGGCGTACTCCTTGGAGTGCAGAGCTGAGTACGGATAAACGTGCAGAGGGTGTTGGCCGGGACTGGTTGGTGCTGGCGCTGTAGGGCCGTTGCGGCCGAGGTCTGTTATCGGGCTTGGCGGCGTGATAGGGAGAGTCGGCGCCGTGGTGCGTCGATGTCAGTGATGACGACCGTGACCTCGTCGCCGATCTGCACTGCTTGGTCTGGCGTCTCGATGGGCGATGCAGCGAGCTCGCTGAGGTGGACCAGGCCTTCGACGCCGTCCGCGACACGGACGAAGACACCGAAGGGCACCAGTTTGATGACCGGACCGTGCAGGATCTGCCCCACATGAACGTCCCGGGCGAACTGCTGGAACGGATCAGGCTGGGTAGCACGCAGCGACAGCCGAGCTTCGCCGTTGTGGGTGTCGAAGGCAAGGAATTCGCAGGTGATGTGCTGTCCCACGGAGACAATCTCAGCCGGGTCCTCGAACCACTGCCAGGACAGCTCGGGCATGGTGATAAAGCCGACGCCGGGGAAGACGGGATGGTTCGGTCCCTCGTCCAGATCGACGAAGACGCCGAAGCGCTCAATGGCCGCCACGGTGCCGGACAACCGCTGTCCCGGAAGGAGCGCTTTGAGGTATGCCCACAACTGCGGGTTCTCGGTCGCTGACCGGGAGAGCCAGACCCGCCGTCCTGGCGGATCGAGGGCGATGACTCCGGCGGAGATCCGGTCGCCGGCCTTGAGGTCCGATCGTCGGAAGGACCGCCAGGAAAGATCGAGCGAGTCGATGATGCCGATCGGATCGTCAGCGAAGTCGTCCAAGAGCACCGTTGTCTGCGATCGCGTGACCCCCGCCAGGGTCCCGGTGAGGATGTCGCCGACGCTCACGGTCGCGAGAAACGCGGCGAGGGACTGATCGTCTTCCGCTGTCCCCATGATTCCAAGACTCCCACGAGCCGCCAAAATCGGACATAGTCGCTCTTGAGATCGGCATACTTCCTTAAAGGGCAGGGCTGGCGTATGGATGCGTGCAGCGAAGGAAGATCGCCAACACTCGGCAGGCTTCAAGATCACCACTCGTCGTAGCAGCAGACATGCCGATCACTCTGCACGTTTACCCGTACCTGGCTCTGCGCTGGAAGCCGTACGCCGACACCTGACGGCAATGGTGACGGCAACGACGGCAACCACCGCCTGCCACGAAACGCACGCCGACTGGCCTCCACCTCGACGGATGGATCGCCATCAGGGTGGGCGCTCCTCCTTCTAAGCCAGGTCGCCGGTTCGAATCCGGCCGGAGGCTCGTGTTGGCCCGGGGGGACGACTCCTAGAACCGAAGTCCGATGTGGGGGGCTGCCGCCCCCCACGCCCCCCACGGGTTGAGGTCGGAAGAGGGCTTGATCGCTCCCAGTTCCACCGCTGGCTGTCCGGCGAGGTCAAAGGCATGCCGTACCCGCATCATTGCCGGGTGCTGGAGAAGATGTGCCTGGGGTGGACCGCCGACCAGCTCTTCGAGCCGGGTGGCACTGGCGCTGAACCGCCCGCGGGCGAGGCCCGTCCGATTGTGCCCGCTGCCATGGGCCTGCCAGAGACGGCGATCGCCTTGTCGCCGATCAGCATCCGCCCGTATGTTGAGGCGGCCGCGTCATCCAAGAGCCGCTGGACAAGATCCGCGTCGGCCGGCTCCGCGACACTCAAGCCCCGCAGCCTGATCGTACGGATGCTGGTCCCCGACACCTCCGAACCGATGGCCGTCCCGTGCAGCAGTGAGGACCTGTCCGATGACCCGGAGTTCCGCCAACGCGCCGGCCGGATCATGCTCCGCCAAGCCCAGCCATCCTGGACTCAGTGGAGGAGCTGTCCGACCTGGGCATGGTCGGAACGCCCGTGCGGAGATCCGGGTTCACGGTGTCCCGCCGTTGTTCAAGCTGTACGTCCTCAACAGCCAGGAAGCCTTCTTCGGCTTCTGCCCGATCCGGCACCATGAGAGACCTGCCCCGCTCTGTGCAGCGAGGGTGTTCCCGGTGTGCCGAAGGTCGTGGAAGTGCAGGCCCTCCAGCCACAGTGCTCCGACGGCGCGTGCAGCTTGCCTGTTCTTGGCGCGGACTCGGTGCCTCGGCGTCAGTGGCAGTAATTGCCGCGCCAGCGTTACGGGCTCGGGGAAGGACCGTGCGCCGCGGCAGCTGATGTTTGCGTCTCCGGATTGGTTCTCAGCTGAGAGAACGCGGCGATAGCTGCAGCGACGCCGAACACTGTCGCCACGCTCAAGATCGTAGCTCGGTCGCCGGCGGTGGCCAGCACCGTACCGCCGAGAAGTGAGCCGAGCACTGCGACGGTGCGGTTCGCCGAGCGCCTCGTCGCGTTCACTCTGCCGAGCAGACCGTCGGGCGTGGCTGCTTGCCAATAGCCCATCTCGTTGGCGTTCTCCACACCTGCTGCGAGCCCGTGCACCGCGAGCGCGACGAAGAGAGCTGCCGTGTGAGCAGAGGTGGTCAGCGTGAGTGCGACGACGAGCCACGCGACGGGATAGGCGGCACGAGCGCAGATGATCGTACGGCCGGCGCCCCAACGGAGTCCGATCTTGGGGGCGAGCGTTGCCCCCACCAAGCCGGCGAGTCCGCTCGTGGTCAACAGAAGGCTGTAGGACAGCGACGAGAAGCCGAGCGTTCGCAATGCGATGACGGCAAGTGCCGTGAAGCTCGCCGAGTTGGCGAGGAACCACACATGCGTCGATACCGCGAGTGGACCGAGCGTGCGATGACGGTAGGTCCAGTTGACGCCTTCACGGACCTCGCCGAGAAGGTCGCGCCGGTCAGCAGTTGAGGATCGTGGCTCCTCGACCCGCAAGCCGGCGTTCAGGGCGGCGTCGACGACGTAGCTGACCGCATCGACAGCGATCGTGACGGGTGCACCGAGCACACCGACCATTCCGCCGCCGAGGACAGGGCCGAGCGTCTGGGCGGCTGTGTCGGTCTGGTCCAGGCGTGCGTTCGCAATGACGAGCTGGGATGTAGGAACGAGCCGTGGAAGCAGAGATTGCGTCGCGGCGAAGCCGAAGACCGAGAAGGCCCCGAAGGCCAGCAGAAGGATGACCAGCATCCATACATGCAACGAACCGAGTGCCCAGAGCACGGGTATCGCTCCGAGAGCAAGCGCTCGGCCGACGCTCGACCAGACGAGGACGGTCCTACGACGCCAGCGATCGACGTAGACGCCTGCAATCAGTCCGAGGAGGGCATAGGGCACGAACTGGGCTGCGTTGACCATTCCGACTTCTACCGGCGTCGAGGCGAGTGTCCGTACGACGAGCACAGGCATCGCAACAGCCGTCACGGCGGTGCCGAAGGAGCTTATGGTCGCTGCGCACCAGTAGCGGGCAAACGGCATCGAGCGAGCCGCCACCGATGAAGTCCCGCCCACCTCAGACTCCCTTCGGCTCGGGACCATCAGACCACGCGCACGAGCGTCATCTTCCCGTGACCCGCCGGCGAAGCCGTCAGCCGCGGCAGCTGGGGCATACCAGCGCCGTCTCGCCTTCGACGCGCCAGCCCGCACGGCGCAGATAGCCGACCGCGTTCCGAAATTTTCCAAACTGGTGATCCGTCGTGGCTCCCAGGAGCCACCCGGGCGAACGATCTTGATTGCGGCCGTACGGATGCGGACGGCCCAGATGACGTCGTCCGAGCGTGCGAACTGATCCGAACGGCTTCGGAGATCGTTTGGGTGCCTACGGATTAGAAGGTCCCACCGGTCCCGTCCGGTTCGGCGGTCCGGGCCGTTAGCCCCGGTGAACAGGGGGCAACAGCGGTCACTCGGTGTCATGCCGAAGCCCAGGTCAGCGCCCATGACGGCGCGGAACCAGACGATTCCCAAGCTGGCAGCGCGGGTTTGCGGCGGGGGTCTGACAGGGTCCGTGTGGGCTACCGCAGTGCGGTGATCGGTGGACGCGTCCTGCGCCAGGGCGCGGTGCTCGTGGCCGGTGAAACGCGGACCGCCATGGTCCGCGCTCAGCGCAACGCGTCGATGAGGTCGTGGCGCAATCGCTCTCGGTCGACATGGAAGCCGGCCAGGATCCGGTTGGCCAATTCATTCTCTTCATGCATGACGCCGAGCAGATTGACCTCGGGGGTTGCCATGGCCCCTTTCCCTCGTGGCCGGTGGCCGAGTAGGCGTACGGCTTCGTCGACGCCGTCCTTCATGGTGGGAGTGAAAAGGAAAAGCTCTCGGGCCCGTTGCACGAAGCCACGCTGGTCGTCCGGGCCGCTGGTCTTTGTCTCCGGGCTGAGCGCGAGGGTCATCTGCCGGGCACGTTCGTAGGTGATGCCGTAGCTTGCCAGCGCCCGTCCGGCGGGAAAACACGCCTCCCACCCTGGGCCGAACTGCTCACGGTCGGCGGCGAGATCCTCATAGGTCGCGATGATGGCGAGCAGCACGTGTTCCGGTCGCAACTCGGCGACCTCAAGGTCGGCGCTGACCTGCAAGAGCTTTTCCAGCATTATTGCCGTCAGTCCGCCACGCCAGGGGGTGGAGTCGTACGTGCCGGGCAAGGAACAGGTGCCCTGTCTCAGCAGGTATCCCAGAACCCACCCGGAGGGGCGGATCTCCGAATCCGTCGCGCTCGTCGGTGCCGGGCCCTGTGGTGCGAACGCCTCGGCGAGCCGATTTCGCAGCCACTCGCGATCCGCCCCGAGCCGCTCCAGGACGTCGGCGGCCGCGCCGTTATCCTGGGACAACCACGCCACCGTCAGGTCGGCGCGGCACGGTGCGTCCCGCCCCGCGGCCTGAGCCGAGAAAAACGCTTCGTCGATGACCGTCTCGATGTTTCGGCTCCATGGCGGCAGCGGCCGACGCGACGGCGACCCGTACGTCCCCAGCAGGCGCGCCAACCGGCCTGGAGGGCGAAAGCCCTTGGCGGCCTCGGCCAGGGTGCGCGCGGCGGCGCTCTCGGCGGTCCCGATACCGCCGTCTTCCCACTGGCCCGCCGCCTCCAGCACATCGCACACCGCACGGTAGGTGACACCCGACTCGGCCAGCACCCGCGAGGAGATCGGGTCGCCGCGGGCGATGAGCGCCAGCAGCAGCTGGTGGGTGCCGACGACGGCGGACCCGCGATACCAGGCGAACGCCAGTGCTCCGCTCAGACATGTGCCCGCGCCCTTCGACAGCCGTGGAGCGGATTGGGGCCGAGTTGCCATCTCGCGTCCTTTCCGGACGTGGTGTAGCGCGCGGACCAGCCATCTCACTTCCGCGATCAGATTACCCTTTTTCTTTTCCAGTCGCCCTGTCCGGCGCAGGGAAACGTTCAGAAGGTCGGAGTTGGCGCCGACGCGTTGCTAACGCGATTGCTAATAGCTGCTATGGACAACGATGGACACACATGGACTCGTCAGAGGCGGGCGGCCAGGTCGGCGGTCAGATCTGGACCGCCAAGGACATGGCTAGCTTCACTCGGAGGAACAGGTCGCGGTGATGTAGCAAACTGCTGGCCTGGACGCCGTCGTAGTCGTCTCTCCGTAGAGTCGCCGATGTGAGTCCGCCGATGCGGCGTCGGAGGCGAGAGAGGTCGATTTATGGGCGGCGGAAGGAGGGTCATTTGGACAGGCCGTGCTTGCGATGCGGCTCCGCGCCGGACGATGATCCGTCTCAGGCTCATAAGGTGTCCGCCGGTCGCGGGGAGGCGGCAGAGACGATGACATCGTCGAATTCAGGTGGTCGGGCCGCACGGCTCTCGGTTTTCTCCGTCATCGCTGTGGCATCGGTGCTCACCGGCTGCAGTGATCATCCCACTGAGCCGGCGATACCGCCGGGGCACTCAGGGTCGACGCCGGTGGCGGCGCAGAACACACCGGCCGAGCGGAAATTCCGCGTGTACCCGGCCTTGCGGCCGTCGAGGACGCCGAAGTTCATCGTCGCGGCTGCGGCGCCGGTGGCGGTGTTCGACCCGCCGAGTGCCAAAGACGCGACATCCATTATTCCCGCGCATGCCGTCGTACTCGATGCGGAGACCGGGCGGGTACTCCACACGATCACGGCACCGCGGGGGATCTTCTCCTCGTGGCCGGCGGTCGCCGCGGCCCCGGACGATCGGACCTTCGTCATCGGTGGCACGACCGGACCGAGCGCCGGCTTCGCCTTCTACACGGTGCGGCTGGACGACAAGGGTCGGCCGGGAACCGCCCGCAAGATCGCCGCAAGGATGCCGGAGGTCGGTCCGAGCTCCGCTGACGGCGGGCTCGTGTGCGCGCTGAGTCCGGACGGCCGGCGGCTCGCCTACACCTCGATGGCCTCTGGCGGCATCACGGTGATGGACATCGTCACGGGCCTGGGGCGCACGTGGACCGGTCGCGGATCGCACGTGGACGGCCTGAAGTGGTCGAAGGACGGGCGTCGCCTGTGGCTGAGGACGGGGGAGACGCTGCAGGTGCTGGACACGACGCTTCCCGGAACCGAACTGACGCACGTGGTACGAGCGGTCGCCACCCTCTCCGGAGCGTTCGACGGAGTGGTCACCCCGGACGACCAAGCGATGATCGTCTTCAATGGGTCGCGCATCGAACGGCGACCCCTGCAGGGCGGGGCCGCACGGACACTCGCGCGCCTGAGGAACAGCGCCGACGGCCTCGGCGGTCTGACCCTGGACGGTTCAGGCCGCTTCGCGCTGTATACCCAAAGCTGGCGCATCCACCGCGTCGACCTCACGACCGGACGTACGGTGTCGTTCCCCGTTCCGACCGGGCAGCGGCAGGGCAAGGGCGACGCACCGGGCGTCGCATGGTGATCTGTGGCCGTCCTGCGGTCGGGGTCGGCTTCTCCTCGGACAACGGGGCTGACGGCAACGGTGACGGCAACGACGCCGGCCGTGGACAGCCACCGGCATACGCCCGTCACCGTCTACCTCGGCGGATGTTGGGGGAGCAGGGGTGTCCGTATTCCTTGTAAGCGGCAGGTCGCCGGTTCGAATCCGGCCGGAGGCTCGTGCTGGCCCGGGGGGACGACCCCCCGGGGCCCCCCGATGTGGGGGGCTGTCGCCCCCCACGCCCCCCACGGGCTGGTGTCTGAGGAGGGGCTGGTCGAGCGCCTCGTGCACGCATGAGTCGACTTGCGTGGACATGAGGGGCCTGTGGCCGCTCGCAGTCAGGGGTTGTTCTGCGAGGCGACCCTGAGCTGCTCG
This sequence comes from Actinoallomurus iriomotensis, assembly GCF_030269445.1. GTDB lineage: Bacteria > Actinomycetota > Actinomycetes > Streptosporangiales > Streptosporangiaceae > Actinoallomurus > Actinoallomurus iriomotensis. Next base: position 303,104 of record NZ_BSTJ01000003.1, on the reverse strand, counting down.
GCAGCAGGCCGTGCCGTGCCCAGTTCTACGCTGGCTGTCTGGCGACCTCAAAGGGTTTGCCGTACGCCCGCCATTGCCGCGTACTGGAGAGGATGTGCCAGTTCGACGGTGTTGCCCATCGACTCCAACTGTCACGTCCGAGTAACCGGAGGGCATACGAACGCGTCTGACCGACCGTGCGGGGCAAGGCCGGCATAAGCATGCAGTTCGACCGTGGGGGTTGGGTCATCGTCCGCCTCGTAGCCTGCTACTCCTGGCAACTGAACGATCCGTCACATGTCCAAACAGGCTCGCGTGTCGCCAAGGCCCTCTCAGCGCACGCATTCATCACCGGAAACAGAGGTCGGCTGCGTGTACCGGCAGTACGGTGCGCCCGAGCATCAGCCGGACGCGCAGACCACTGAAGGAAGGCCCCGGAGCCGAATCGTCCGAGGCATCCTCCCAGCTGGACCTTTCAGCTGAGCGCATTCCCCAGCCTCCGCAGGCTGCTTCTCGTCGAGCGCGGCGTGCGCGTAGATCGCCATCGTGACCTCGATGTCGCTGTGGCCGACGCTGTCGCGGACGATGTGAGGCGGGACGCCGAGGTCGAGCAGCAGTGACACGCAGGTGTGCCGGGTGTCGTGGAAGCGTACGGCGTTCAGCTCCGCCTTCTCGCGAATCCGGCCCCAGCTCCGCCGGAGGACGACGGCAGAGGGGATGCCCCGGCGGAACGCTTGCGCAGGTGCGCGGAGATGAGACAGACCCTATGACGGTGACTTCTTAGACGAGCCATTGGCCTGCCTGGGCGTCAGCTGCGCAGGCAACTCAGTATGTGCGTCAAGGAACACACCTTCGAGTTGTAGTTGCACCAAGTTCTCGACGTCCGAGAGCTTTGCGCCTTCGAGATGCGCCTGCCATAGATCCGCGCCCTTGAGATGCGCACGCCACAGGTCCGCACCCTCGAGATGAGCCTCGCGCAAGTCCGCGTCTTCGAACTGCGCCTGCCAGAGGTCTGCGCCTTCGAGATGCGACTCGCACAGGTCCGCGCCTTTGAGATGCGTTCGCCACAGGGTCGCGCCTTCGAGATGTGCCCGCGTCAGATTGGCTCGTGCGAGACGCGCCCGCGTCAGGTTGGCCCCTGCGAGATGCGCCTCGCGCAGGTTCGCGCCGTCAAGACACGCCTCGCCCAAGTCCGCGCCTTCGAGATGCGCTCGGCGCAGATCCGCACCTCGAAGGTCGCTTCGGCGAAGATCGAGAGGCTGGTTCTCTTTTCGTTTTGGACGACGGCCGAGGACGGTCAGCGCAGTTCGCACGTCCGTCGCCGGCTCAGGCTCACGCGTCACTTGGCCAGCGTGCGCCTTCGGCGGCGGGTCGATCCAGAGGTCAGGCCGTGTCGGAGCGGCAGCGGCGTGTTCGCGGACGAACGCGGCCAAGACTTGAACCACCGTTTCGTGGTCGCGCTCCGATTCGATCATGATGTGTTCGAGTGCATAGATGCCACCGATGCGCTCGTCCAGCTTCTCCGAGGAGAGCAGGCCAATGGCCTTTACGTATCGGTCGGTGACTTGGCCTCGACGGTTCAGGCTCCATGTGAGGCCGGTGAACACCAGCACCGTCAGCGCGACTGTGCCGGCGGCGGCTTGCAGCAAGGTCTGCCGCACTCCGTTGATCGCGTCTGCCTTCTCCTTGTCATGGAGATGCCGCACGACTGCCCCACCAGCCCACGACGTCACCGGCCCAAGCAGCAGTCCCAGAATCGTGACCACGGCCACCGCCGCTAAGACCGCCACTCCGATACGGACCAACGAGCGATGGGTGCCACGCGAGCCTCGACGCCGACGGATCCGAGCCATGCCGCTATTGCATCGGACGCGGCCTCGATTGGCGAGCGAGGGACGCAGGTGGCTTTCGGGATATACGCGGGATGGCGCCGGACACGCACGGCAGGACTGACGGCTTGAGCGCAGGTCAACCAACGAGTGGAGGACCGATCGCCGACTCTGTGTAAAGCCGTCGGCGCGAGGGAGGCTGACGGCAGCGACGGCGACCGGGGACTGCCATCGACCTACACTCAACACCGTCTGCCTCGGCGGATGCGGCGAGAGCCGAGGGGTCCGTATTCCTTGTAAGCGGCAGGTCGCCGGTTCGATTCCGGCCAGAGGTTCACTTGCTCGCCGAACAGCTCTCCGCACTGGAGCTCATCCAGGCACATTCCTATCGCCGAAGGCCCCCCGAGATCCACGTGGACACCTGCGGCTGTCTGTGTCCCTCACCCCCGGTCTTCGTCACGACCTGCTTATCGCATGGGCCGTCCGGTCTCTACACGGACGCATTTGCCTGTTTCTCCCAAGTAGGGGTAAACGCATTCCCTGAGCACGGCGTCAATCCGATGTGCCCCCGCGCGCCGATCGACCCTTCCCGGTTTCGCTCGCGGTGTGTCCAGCGGGCCGATCTCGTCGTCCCACTTCGCCCGCCCCTCACGCGCGGGGCACAAACTGTCGATCAACGTGCAAGGTGAAGATGAATTCAGAGAACGAGCAGGCGCAGGCCCCCGAGCCGTCCGCCGGTTTCCGGTCGTCCCCGGGCCCGTACCTCGGCTCCGCGCCACATACGGCTCAGCCTCCGTACGGGGACCTCCCCCAGCGCCCGCGCAAGCGCGACGTCGTGCGGGAGATCTGGCCGCGCATCCTCGTCGGTGTCGTCGCGCTCCTGATACTCGCCGTGGGCGGCGCGGTCAGCGCGTGGCAGAAGGCCGACAAGGCCTCCCACGCCATCGGACCACAGCGCGAGATCACACCGCCGCCCTCGCTCGACACCTACACGGGCGAGTACGAGCGCGCGACCGATAAAGTCGCCGACAAGCTCATGACGAGCATGCGGACGTCTGCGGGCGATGAGTCGACCACGCAGAAATCGATCGCCCAAAAGGCGATCATCGCCGTGTACGAGAAGAACCACGACTTCGACCAGCGCTTCGCCTTCTTCGGCGTGACCGGGAGATCCGACCTCGGGGTGGCCGAGGAATTCCGGTCGCGTTCCCCCTTGGCCAGAGCCGACCGGGTCCTCCATGCCGAGGGCGGTCTCACGGGCACGAGCGACTTCGCCGCCGGCCCTCTGGGGGGAGTCCTCCGCTGCGCGACCAGCAAGTCGAAGTCCAACCCGTCCTCGACGTGCGTCTGGGCCGACGGTTCCACCCTGGGCCTGCTCGTCGCCCCGAAGATCGACGCGCCACATCTGGCGAGCCTCGCCCTCACCTTTCGCAACGCCAGCGAACACTGACGACACGCGGCGGCGGTAAATGAGTGGACCCGCACCACCACGAGTGGATGGGATGGGCCGTCGAAAGCGGTCCAGGAGCAGGGGCCGAGGAGATGATCATGAAGTTGCCCCGGTCTTGTGGACAGCTGATCGCTTGGGACGATGGGTCCCGGGAGGAGTTCACAAGTGCCGATGTCACGACCGCCGTATCCGCCGGAGTTTCGGCGGCAGATGGTGGAGCTGGTGCGGGCCGGCCGCACGCCCGAGGAGCTGGCCGAGGAGTTCGAACCGACCGCGCAATCGATCCGGAACTGGGTGGTCCAGGCCGATCGTGATGCCGGCCGCCGGGCCGATGGGGTGACCAGCGCTGAGAAGGATGAGCTGGCCCGGTTGCGCCGTGAGGTCCGGCAGCTCCGTGAGGAGCGGGAGATCTTGAAGAAGGAGGCGGTTTTCTTCGCGCGGGAGACGGATCGGCCGAAGTGAAGTACCGGCTGATCGACGCGGAGAAGACACACCATGGCGTCTCCCTTCTGGCTCGGGTGCTGGGTGTGTCGCGCCAGGGCTACTACGCCTGGAAGACCCGCGGCCCGTCCCGGTGGACGCGTCAGGACCAGGCACTGACCGAAACGATCGTCAAGATCCACACCCGGTCGCGGCACACCTACGGTGCCCCGCGCATTCACGCTGAACTACGTGATGACTTCGGCGTGCATGTGGGCCGCAAGCGGGTGGCCCGGCTGATGCGCACCGCTCAACTTGAGGGCGTGCACCGGCGCCGGCGGCGCGGGCTGACCCGCCGCGACCCGGAGGCGGTGCCGCCAGGAGACCTGGTGAACCGCGACTTCAGTGCTCCGGCGCCGAACCAGGTGTGGACCGCAGACATCACCTACGTCCCGACCGGTGAGGGGTGCCTGTATCTGGCGGTGGTGCTCGATGTGTTCTCGCGCCGCATCGTGGGCTGGGCGATGGCCGGCCACCTGCGCACCGAACTGGTCATCGAGGCGCTGGAGATGGCGATCTGGAACCGTCGGCCCGGGCCCTGGGCTGATTCATCACAGCGACCAGGGGACGCAATATACGTCACTGTCGTTCAGTCGCCGGTGCAGGTCAGCGGGTATCCGCACCTCGACCGGCAGCGTCGCGGACTGCTTCGATAACGCCGTCACCGAAAGCTTCTTCGCCACGCTGGAGACCGAGCTGCTCGACCGGCACCACTTCACCACCCGCGCCCAGGCCAAGGCGGCCTGTTTCGACTTCATCGAAGGCTTCTATAACCCCCGCCGCCGTCACTCCAGCCTGGGCATGCTCAGCCCTGCCGAATACGAACGGAGGAACGACCAACCACCGGGCCACGCTGCCGCGTAGCCACAAGCCCCGACATGTCCACAGAACCGGGGCAACATCACCCCGCGAGTGTGGACACGCGTTCGTTTTGTCATGCGGCCAGCGCGTCAGCTCAGTTGATCTTTGCTGGTGCTGGTGCTCGCAGGCGATGGGCTGAGCTGCCCGCTCGCGGTACGACGACCACGGCCACCGACCTGACCAGCGGTGGTGCACCCGCTTGACATTATGCAGGTAGTTACCTGCATAATGCTACGGTGAGCCTGGAAGCCAAAGCGATGGACGCAGCCTTCAAAGCACTGGCCGACCCCACCCGGCGCCTGCTGCTCGACCGGCTGCGTGAGCGCAACGGCCAGACGCTGGGCGAGCTGTGCGAACGCCTGGAGATGGCGCGCCAGTCGGTGACGCAGCATCTCGACGTCCTTGTCGACGCCAACCTCGTGACCGTGGTACGGCGCGGACGGCAACGGCTGCACTACCTCAACCCGGCACCGATCCACGAGATCGAACAGCGCTGGATCGCGGGGTTCGACAGGCCACGACTACTGGCGCTCAGCGCCATCCGGAGTCAAGCCGAGGAGTACGCCATGACCGAGACATCCGTCTCCGTGCCGACCTACGTCTACGTCACCTACATCCGTGCGGGCGCCGAGCAGGTGTGGCGTGCTCTGACGGACGCCGATCTGACCGCGCGTTATTGGGGGCACGCTAACCTCTCCGACTGGCAGCCGGGCTCGTCCTGGGAACACCGGCGCGCCGATGGATCAGAGGCCGTCGACGTCGTCGGTCGGGTGCTCGCCGCGGAGCCTCCGACCCGTCTTGTGATCACCTTCGAGGACAAGCCGGACGCCGCATCACTGCGGGACCCGTCGGTGGTCACCTTCCTCATCGAGCCGCACCAAGACATCGTCCGTCTGACCGTGACCCACGAGAACCTCCCCAACCAGGAGATGCTCAACGGGATTTCGCACGGCTGGCCCGCCGTCCTAGCGAACCTCAAGTCCCTGCTCGAGACCGGCGAGGTCCTCCCGCAGGCGCCCTGGGACATGTCCCGTCCGCACGCTTGAACCGGCCCTCGCCGCCACCCTGCGCGCGTGACTCCACGCCCACCTGCAGAAAGAGAACGCCCTCCCATGGAATCCACCCAGCTCCAAGCGGCCTATCGCGCGCTGCTCGACGCCGCCACCACCGTGGCCGACTCCGGCGGCGCGAGCATCGTCCCGCCACCCGGCGAGTGGACCGCCGACCAGATCCTGGCGCACGTCTCGCTCATCACGGCGACTAGCATCGCCTCCGCCTCGGCCATCGCCTCCGGCGCCCACGCCACATACGACAACCGCATCGCGCTCGACGCCTGGACCATCAACCGCGTCATCACGCTTGCGGGCGGGACCGCCGGGCTCCTCGAGCGCATCCAACACCAGGCAGGCGCCCTATGCGCGCTCGGCGGGACGGCGCTGAGCGAGGCCGAACTCGACACCCCCGTGCCCACCCGGCTGCTGTCTAACGACGCCTGCCTGGTCGATCAGCCCATGCCGCTGCGGGACCTCCTCGCGGGCCTCGCCGAGACAGAACTGCCCGGCCACACGCAACAGCTCCTGGCCCTCCTCCCAGTCCGCGCACCAGCCGACACCACGGCCTGATCATCGCCGTTCGCGTTCGTTGTGTCATGCGGCCAGTGCGGCGATGCCCTTGTAGGTCGCCCCGGGCCTGGACTCGTATATGGCCACGGCATCGGCCTTGAACTCCTCCGAGTCGCCCTTCATCGCGATCGGCGGTCTTCTCGCTTCCTCCGGATCAAGCAAGATCCAGTATCAGCGTGTCCGCCACATGAGGGGAGGCCCGCCCGGCTGCTGTACGGTGCGGCAACACGCCGCTTCGGAGGTCGTGCCTTGGTGCCTGGCAGATCCTGCGGTCCAGGTCGGCTTGTTGTCGAACAATGCAGGTGCGGCTGACGGCAACGGTGACGGCAACCACGGCAGCCGGGGACAGCCACCGGCACATGTCCAGCGCCGTCTACCTCGGCGGATGTCGTGTGAGCAGGGGTGTGCGTATTCCTTGTAAGCGGCAGGTCGCCGGTTCGAATCCGGCCGGAGGCTCCATCCCTACCAGGCAAGACGCCCCGCCTCCGACGGGGGGAGACGGGGCCTGAGTGTCCAACTGGGTGACTACCCCTCCGGCTCCGTGGGGAAGATGGCGTCCATGGCGCGGGCGCCCTCCTGCATCACGGGGTGAATCTGCTTCCGGTAGACCGTCTCCGCCACGATGGTGTTCGTGTGGCCGACCAGCCGGGAGATGTTCTCCAGCGGCACGTCATGGGCCGAGAGCAGAGACACGAAGCTGTGCCGCAGCACGCGCGGAGTCCAGTCCGTAGCGACCAGGCCGGCGCGGTCGAGAACCTTCCGGAGGTCGCGGCGCACGTTCTCGGCGCTGAGCGCGGTTCCGTTCTTCGTGCAGAACACCAAGTCGCTGCCGTGCCACGCCGTGCCCGCCGCCTCACGGGCGCGGTCCCGCTCCGCCTTGAGCGCCCTTAGGACTTCGACGCATCGCTGAGGCAGCAGGAGCGAGCGGCGCGACTTGACCATCTTGGTGTCGCCCGTCTTCCGGACCGACCGCCATACGTCGGGGTGATGAAGCCGAGAGCAGGCGGCGGTATTTGTCGAAGTCGTAGCCCCGGTCGGCGTAGAGGCGCCGGGGTTTGCGGCGTGGGCGTCCCCGCAGGCAGCTGACCACCGAGCCGGACCGGGCGCGAGACACCATCGCCCGCGACTTCACGGCAGTCGGTGACATGCCCGCCTACCGTGCCTCTCTCGACCGTGCCGGACTCTCCGGCCCGGCCGACACTGTGGTCGTCGGTGATGAGTCGGTCATCGTCGATGCCTTGGCCCGGTTCCGCGACGCCAGCGCCACCGACGTCATCGTCTCGCCCCTGGGCTCGCTTGCGGACAGGGCACGGACCCTTGACGTTGCCGGTGGCTTCTCACCGAGGGAGTCCGTCAACCTTTACACGGCGGGAGTGCGACGGTGAAGCCGCGCGTCGGATAAAGCGGTTCAAGGCGTCGCAACAGCGCTCGTCGGGGATTCTCTCACCGGCCCGCCGCGTAGCTCGCGTAGGCCACTTGGAAGGCTGCGTCGACTGGCAGCATGAGATAGAAGACCTGGCCCTGTGAGCTGTGGACGGTCATCGCCTCACTGCGCAACCGCAGCTCGCCGCCGAGTCTGTGGTGCAAAGTCTTGACGCCCTGCACGCAGGTGGAGATTTCGTGCTGCCGCCAGACATGGCGGAACAGCGAACTCTCTCGGTTCAGCTGCGCCACCAGCGCACGGGCCCGCGGGTGCGACGGACGCTGGCCGGTTTCCATTCTGAGCTTTCCGACCATCTCCGTGGCCGCCTCTTCCCACGACTCCCCGTACAGCGCACGGGCCGTCGGCGTCGTGAGGATCCAGTGGATGCTGTTGCGCTCGGCGGCCGGAAGGCCGCCGAAGTCGGTGTCGTAGAGGAAACACGCCGCGTCGTTGGCGGCAAGGATGTCGCTGAACGGTCCGCACAGCACGGCGGGGGTATGGCCGAAGACATCGAGCATGTGATCGAGTGCGCTGGGATCCGTTGTGGATGGGATCTGGGACGGCTTCGCGTCGACCACCTGAGCCAGGTTGTACAGATGCTCGCGCTCGTCGGTGGACAGGCGCAGCGCCCTCGCCAGCGCGTCCAGCACACCCGAGGAGGCAGTCGGATGCCGGCCTTGCTCGAGCCGGGTGTAATAGTCCGGGCTGACTCCGGCGATCTCGGCGAGTTCTTCCCTGCGCAGTCCCGGAACCCGACGACGAGAGGTGACCGAAAGCCCGACCTTGTGCGGTTCGAGTCGAGATCGACGGGTCCGTAGGAACTCACCCAGCTCGGCGTTGCGCCGCTCACCCATCGGCGTGCCCGGCCCCAGCCGTCATGCGGCTGAGGATGGTGAGGTGATCAATCCTGGCCATATCGGGGCCAGGATACGCCACTTGAACGCTGATTGACTGTCCGAGCGGCGGAAGCGGGGCATCCGATCACGCCGCTTATTTATCCCCAAGACAGGTTCGGAGTAGTGCCATGAGCTTTGCCGCAGCACCCGAAGGGCTCGGCGGACCCGGCGGACGGTCAGGTCTCCACATCGGCGCCGGAGAAGGAATTACGACGTGGTTCAACGGTGACATCCTCACCACGAAGCTGACCGCCGAGCAGTCCAGCGGAGCACTGGGCCTCATCGAGGCGACCGTTCCGCCGGGCGGCGGGCCCGTACCGCACGTGCACCCCAACACCGACGAGACCTTCTACATGATCTCCGGTGAACTGGAGTTCCTCCAAGGCGAGCGAGTGCTCACCGCGGGTACGGGAGAACTCGTTTTCTGCCCGCGGGGCATCACGCACCGGTTCACGAACACCGGCATCCAGCCAGCAAGGATGATCTTCATCTACACGCCGGGTGGCGCGGAAGGCCTGTTCATCGAGGCCGGCGACACACCGCAACCGGGCGTACAGGTGCAGCCATGGGGCCCTGAACGCCTCGACGAGCACCTGCTGAGCCTGCTGGAGAAATACGACAACGCACTCCCAGAGAGCTGATCCGACGGGCCACTGTTCCAGCATGGGCCCACAAGGTCGAAACGCCTGTCGAGCCGATCCCGGAGAAGGATCCTTCGGTCCGGACGCTCCCCGGGGCGGTGTAGTGGTCCAAAACTCGTCACGGTGGACTGACCTGGTGGTTCATAAGATCATCTATGCGGCCCTGTGATCACTCATTGGCCATGCCGCCGTATACTTTCCGCCGCCGGATCGGTGCATCTAGCGAGATGACGACTGGCCGTTCGGAGTCGGGCGGTCGCTGTCGCCGAGACTGGTGAGGCCGGTGGCCGTTGTAACGGCCCGTGTACGCGTCGATTACCGATCGCAGGTGCCGCTCGTTTAGATCAGCATCCGATTGGTGCACCCGGCCCGCGCGGTACGTACCCACCGCTCGGCATAACAGTTCGCCCGTGGCGTCCGCGGAGGAGTCTTCACTATCTCGATGCCCTCATCGAGAAAACCTCATCGGCTGCGGTGACCTTCATGACGGACAAGACGTACAACCGATTCAACACGATCGTTTCCACACCGAATGAAGTCGCAGGCCAGCAAACCGTGAGCCGAGTGCTGCCTGAGCGCGCAGGAACGCCCGCCAGGAAGTATCCACGTCTCGCGGCGCCGGACCGCACCGGCGGCTCCGCAGGATTCGCCGGTGCGATCGATTCACCGACCTGGTAACCGAGCCGAACCAACTCGCCGTGCACCGTCCGGTAGCCCCAGCCGGGTTCTCCCGCGCCAGCTGGAGCACCAAGACACGGATCTCCTTGCCGACCTTTGGCCGACCCGGACGGTTCCGGATACGTCCATCTCAGGTTCCGGAAGGTCGCCATTACGCGGGGGCCGTTGCCGAGATAGGCCTGCTGGTCGTCTTGCCGCCCGACGGTGTAGCGGGGGTGGTGGGTGAGGTTCGCAGTGCCCCAGTGCCGCCGGATGTGGTGCGAGATCTCGACTGCGGTCAGGCGGGGCGCGGCCGGTGACCGCCGGCCCACCGAGCTGGCCGGATCGAACGGTCCAGGTGCATCGCCGCCCGGTATAGTCCCAGCGGGCCGACGCGCAGAGCGCCTTCCCGATCCGGATCGCGGCGGCTAGTGGCGTGCGACCGTACCGTGCGGGCGGAGCCGTACGACGGCGCGGGGAGAAGTCCACGTGGTAGACGTCGTTGGAGTCGGCAGCCAGCGGGGGAGCGTCCGGGTCGAGACCTCGACCCGGAACGCGATCTCGACAGCCCGGCGCCGTGACCCGACGTCGGATCGGCCGTTCTCGTGGCCGTCCACGGGGCGCGGGTGATGAGTTCGCATCGGTGCTGACCGAAACTGAGCCCGCGGCTGGACCTTCGGCCACGCCTAGCTCTAAAACTGTCGGACGTTGTTGACACTCGGGGTCTCCGATGACTACGGAGACCTGCCATGCCCCCATCACCGCAACAACAGCTCGACCGCCAGGCCCAGCGAGGTCTGGCGGTCCTTCGCCACGCCGAGGAAGTCACCGGCAACGTGGCACTGACCTGCCGGTATTACGGGATCAGCCGCACCTGCTTCTACCGGTGGCTACGCCGATACCAAGACGAAGGCATCGACGGGCTGCGGGACCGCTCCAGCCGGCCACACCACAGCCCGAACGCCACCCAGGCCGACATCGTCAACAAGATCGTCTACCTGCGGCAGAACTATCACTTCGGACCGCTGAAGATCGCGATGTACCTCAAGCGCTACCACGACATCCAGATTGGCCACTCCGCTTTCTACAACATCCTCAAACGCCTGGGCCTGAACCGCCTGCCGGCCTCCCAGCGCTACGCCCGCTGCGACAAACGCTGGAAACGCTATGAGAAACAGCTGCCCGGCAACCGGATCCAGATCGATGTGAAGTTCATCGAACCGATCGGCATCCCCACCGAGGACGACCAGACCACAGGGCAGACCTCTGACACCAGACCCATCACCAAAGCCCCGAAGATCCGGCGACGCGCCAAGTACTACCAGTTCACCGCCATCGACGACTGCACACGGCTACGCATCCTGCGCGTCTACCCCCGCTGTGATCAAAAGACCGCGATCCAGTTCCTGGACTACGTCCTGGAACGCCTGCCGTTCCGCGTCGAGACCATCCAGACCGACAACGGCGCCGAATTCCAATCCGGCTTCCACTGGCACGCCCTGGACAAGGGACTCGCCCACTCCTACATCAAGCCAGCATCCCCGCACCTCAACGGCAAGGTCGAACGCTCCCACCGCATCGACGCCGAAGAGTTCTACCGCATGCTCGACGGCATCGTCATCGACGACACCGGCGTCTTCAACGACAAACTTCGCGAGTGGGAGGACTACTACAACTACCATCGCCCCCACGGCGCCCTCGACGGCCAAACCCCCTACGAACGCCTCAAGCAGAAAACCCAGACCCCGGTGTAACCACCCTCCGGCAGATGCACAGCGCCACCCCGACCAGCCCAGAGGCCCTGTACCGTGCGGTACAGGGCCTCTGGGCTAGGCCGCCTCAAGGGCTGCCTATCGCCTCTGGCTAGCCGCCGTATCCGGGCGGAACGCGTCGGCGCACGTGCCGTGGCGTGCGCCGTCAGGCGGCTACGCGCAGCACGCGGAGCGCCTCCCGCGCCTGCCGCCGCATCTCTGGGATGAGCGGCCGCACCGGCTCGGGGAGGCGGTCCAGCACGAGGTCCACCTCGTCCGGCGTGCCGGTCTCGTCGAAGAACCCGATCATGAGGTGCGCCCCCTGGGGCGGCGACGTCGCGATGACCTTCTGGGAGAAGTCGTCCCATGCCTCCGGCGACACGAGGGTGCGCAGCGCCGGGAAGAGCAGCGGCTCCTCGTGCTCCAGGTGATGCCGGATCAGGTCGCGTACGGCGGTTGCGGCCTCGGTCAGCGCGGCGCGGTCGGCTCCGTCGCCGATCGGCGCGGCGGCGAGGACGTCGAGGGCCGCGTCGAGCCGGTCGTGCTCGGTGCTGAGGGCGGCGAGAGACTCGGCGACCTCCGGTGCCGTCGTGGTGATCATCGGCCAGAGCAGCCCGTCCTCGCTCTCGTGGTGGTGGTGCAGGTTCGCGACGAGGAAGTCGCGCAGCTCGGCCAGTGCCGCGCTCGGTACGGCGGGCCGTCCGGCCACCTCGACCAGCAGCGAGGTGGCCGCGCGGTGCATGTCGTGGGAGAGACGGGTCTCGATGACCGCCACGGGTTCGGTGTGCGCACTTTGCATGGAACTTCCCCTATTCAATAAAGACGTCTTTAATGAACCAGTCACGATGATGCCATAATGACGGCGTGACCAAGTACCGCTCCCAGCGTCGTGCGGACGCGGCCGCGCAGACTCGTGCGGCGATCCTGTCCAGCGCGCGGGAGCTGTTCCTCGCCTCGGGATACTCTTCGGTCACCGTGGCGCAGATCGCCGCCGCGGCAGGTGTCGCCGTCCAGACGGTCTACAGCAGCGCCGGGGGCAAGACGGCGATCCTGGCCGACCTGCTGGCCCGCGCCGTGCATGACCCGATCGTCGACGAGTCCCTCGACTCGATGGCGGCGGCGACAGACCCGCAGGAGGTCATCGACATCACGGCCGCGGGCGTCCGCCGGACGCACGAGCGGCACTGGGATGTCCTGTTCGGGTTGCTGCACGACGGCCTCGGCGAACCTGCCGCGACACAGGTGCAAAAGGAAGGCGTCGACGCCTTCGTCGCGACGCTGACGAAGGTCGCCGACCGGCTCGTGAAGCTGGAGGCCCTGCGGCCGGACGTGGACCACACGCTGGCCGTCGACCTCCTCTGGTTCTACCTCGGCCAGCGCTCGTGGTTCCTCCTCGTCGGCGAGCGCGGATGGGACTTCGACCGGGCCGAGGAGTGGCTGGCCGCCTCCGCCCGCCGAGCACTGCTGCGCGATTCCGACGCGTCTCGCTAGGCCGGCATCGACTCGAACGCCTTGCCGATGATCTCGGCTCCCTCGGTGATGACCGGACGGAGCTCGTGCGTGCCTTACAGCAGGGAAGTACAGCAGCGCTTCGGGGGTTCAGGCCGCGACGGCGTCGGTTGCCCTGCCGATCCAGCTCACGTGGTACCGCGGCAGGTCCGGAGCATCACGTACGCCCCGCTCCTCGGGAGTCAGAACCTGGAACCTCCCCGGGATGCCGAGCGCCTCGCAGCCGGTTTCCCAGTTCGCGCACCAGATCCCCAGCGCCGCCGGGGCGTAGAACCGCGACGCGGTGGTCGTGAAGAAGTCCAGGCGCTTCATCACCAGTCCGGTGTCGTCGGTGACCGCGACGCCGCGCGTGGTCTGGCCGTTGAAGGCCGAAGGCGACCATTGGCAGGCCTCGTAGGTACGCCGAACGACGCGAACGGCGGGGCGTCGACGGCCAGCGGCTGCTGGAGGCGGGAGTCCGCGTAGAACAGCGAGGTCAGTGGGAGCCGGCCACTTTGCGTCCGCTGTATGACGCGGATGGTCAGCGGCTTGAAGTGCGATCGGTAGCCGACGGCGCAGACACAGATCACGCGGTCGCGGCCGAGGTCGAAGTACTAGACGAGTGGCTTGCGTTCGGGCCACCACCGCTGGACGGCCTCGACGGTTGTCGATGGGCTCACGTTGAAGCAGAGCTTCGCACCGGGTGCCAGTTCGTGGGTGGCGTCGACCAGGGCCTCGAAGAGCGGGGTCAGCGCCGGGTCCAGCCGGACGCCGGCGCCGATCATCACGATGTCGTAGTCCTTCCGGGACAGCGCGGCGCGGTAGACCGCCTCGGCCGTGCGGCCGTAGTCGAGCAGGCAGACGTCGACTGTGAAGCCGAGTTCCTCCAGCCGGGCCCGCCCGGCGGCCACGCCTGCCCGGACCGCTTCGGCGTCGATCTCGGGGAACGCCGCCCGCGACGAGGGCGCGTCGTCTACCAGCGCGGGATCAAGTCCGACGGTGAGCATGGACGGGGACATGCCGCGATACCTCCTGTGCCTTTGTCTTCCGGTTTCCGGACTGAGGGTAGGCATCAGGGCAGCCGCGCGGGCATCCCACACTTCTGGGGTACCGTTCGGCCGGTGAGTTCCCCGATGGCCCGGCGCGAGACCGGGCGTGATATCGAGGCGATCTGCCGTCTCGATCTCGGCTCCCGGGAGCTGCGACGCCGGATCGCCGAGCGGCTGACGCGGCTTGTCCCGGCCGACTCCTACTGTTTCGGCACGATCGACCCCACAACGTTGTTGATCACCGACGACGTGAGTGCCGGGCTCACACCGGCCGCGGCCGCAGCCGCCGCGCACAACGAGTACCTGGTGGACGACGTACTGAAGTTCGCGGCGCTCGCCCGCTCCGAGGTGCCCGCAGGCACGCTCGGTGCGGCCACCGGCGGTGACCCGGAGTCCAGCCACCGGTACCGTGCTGTGCTCCCGATGATCGACGCGCGGCACGAGCTGCGGGCGTGCTTCGTGGTGGACCGCCGGTGCTGGGGCGCCATCGCCCTGTTCGGCGGCGGTGGGCGGCCCGACTTCACCCCGGCCGCCGTCGACGTTCTGCGGCGGCTGTCCGCCCCGGTCGGTGCGGCCCTGCGCCGGGCCGCCCACCGGGCGCCCACCGACTCCGCTCCCGGCCCGGCCGAGGCGGGTGTGCTCCTGCTCGATCAGGACCTGCGGCTGCTCTCGGAGAATCCGGCCGCGAAACTCTGGCGGGACGAACTGGCCTGGTCCGGGGCGGAGCTGCCCATCGCGGTCATGGAGGTCGCCGCACGGGGGAGAGGCACGGCGCTGCCGGCCTACGGGCGGATCCGTGGCCGGTCGGGCCGGTGGCTCTCGGTCCACGCCTCGCCGTTGAGCGGTGGCCAGTACCCGGCGCCCCTCGCCGTGACGATGCACCCGGCGTCGGCCGCCGACGTGGCCGAGGTGCTGCTGCTCGTGTACGGGCTCACGCCGCGCGAGCGGGACGTCCTGGCGAGGGTCGTCGCCGGCCTGCCCTCGCGGGCCATCGCCATGGAACTGCATATCACCGCAGCCACCGTGCAGGACCACCTGAAGAGCGTCTTCGCGAAGACCGGTGTCCGCAGCCGCCGCGAGCTGGAAGCGACCATGCTGGACCTATGAGCGAACGTTCCACGGTTCCGCTTGCCACGACCCAACTCGTGTGAATCCTTTGCACCGCCCGCCGGCTCTTACTGATCATTTCAGGATGAGGTTCTGAGTCGTCTCAAGCAGATGATGCTGCAGGCGAGTAGGGAGTAGTGCGAGGTGTAGGTCGGCGCGTATCTCGTAGCGGATGCGGAGTCGTTTGAACTGGTGGAGCCAGGCGAACGTCCGCTCTACCACCCAGCGGGTCTTGCCCAGGCCAGAGCCGTGCGGGGCGCCGCGTCGAGCGATCTTGGGGGTGATTCCTCGAGCTCGGACGAGGCGCCGGTACTTGTCGTAGTCGTAGCCGCGGTCGGCGAACAGGCGCCGGGGCCGGTGGCGGGGTCGTCCGCGCCGGCCGCGAATGCGGGGGATGCCGTTTAGCAGTGGCATGAGCTGGGTGACGTCATGGCGGTTTCCGCTGGTCAGCGAGACAGCAAGTGGGGTTCCAAGCCGGTCGACGATGATGTGGTGCTTGCTGCCGGGCCGGGCACGGTCGACCGGCGAAGGTCCGGTGTGAGCCCCCCCTTGAGCGCCCGGACGTGCGAGCCGTCGATCGCGGCATCGTCCAGCTCCAGCAGGCCCTCTCTGCGGAGTTCCGCCAGCAGGACCTCGTGGAGCTGCGGCCAGACCCCCGCCTCGGTCCAGTCCCGAAGACGGCGCCAGGCCGTCACCCCACTGCAGCCGACTCGTTCCGCGGGAACGTCCCGCCAGCTCACACCCTTGCACAGCACATACACGATGCCCCGCAGAGCGGCACCCCCACACTCTGACCTCACGCAACAACCTCGCCTACGCGTACGAGTCGGCGGGGGATCTCGGTAGGGCCATCTCGCTGTATGAGCAGGCCTTGGCCGACTGCGAGCGTGTGCTGGGCGCGAGCCACTCGGCCACCAAGACGGTGCGGGGCAACCTGGCAACAGTGAGGCAAGCGGTGATCGGCCGACACTGCGGAAGTGTCTGACGGCAACGGTGACGGCAACAACGGCAGCCGGAGACAGCCGTTAGCGCACGGTCAGCACCCTTGACCTCGGCCGACGCTGCGTGAGCACGGGTGTCCGTATTCCTTGTAAGCGGCAGGTCGCCGGTTCGAATCCGGCCGGAGGCTCAGTGCCGGTCCGGGGGGACGACCCCCCGGACCCCCCGATGTGAGGGGCTCCGCCCCCCACGCCCCCCAGGGGCTGGTGTCGGGGGAGGGGCTTAAAACCTCTAACGAATTGATCTTTAATGGGGCGGTTCCTGGTCTTGGGATCCTGCCGGGCAGCATGGGGCGATGAACTCGGATCAGCCGGTGCCTCGGGAGTTGAAGGTCTTTAATACGGCCTCGCTGCTCAGGCTGGAGGAGCGGGCATGCGAACTTAGCCTCAGTCAGCGGCTGGACCCGGCGTGGGTGCAGGCGAACGCGGCTCCTGATGGAGCTCACTACCTGTGGCCGGCCTTGTGGCACGACTTGTTGTCCCGATGTCCCTCGTCAGTTGCGGTGCGAGATCCTGATCACGCTTCGTGCGGGAGATCGTGTGAGGGGCCTGCTGGACGTCTTGCCCGATGACTTCACCCCTCTGCCGAAAGTGACCGCACGTGATGAGGGAACGCAAGTCAGCCGGCTCTTGAACAGCACCCCGAGCGTCAGGGAATGGCTAATGAGTGGAGGCGCCTTGGGTCGGCTTTGAGAGGCACCGCCAGCAGATAAGGGCGCATCCGAGGACGAGGAAGGCTTCGCAGATGTCGTCGCGGATTTCCCAACGTATCCGCAGGTGGCGGAAACCAATGCAGGTGAGCGAAGGCACGTTCCACGACCCAGCGCTGGGTGCCGGGTCCGGAGCCGTGCTCGGTGCCGCGTCGAGCGATCATTGGCTTCACTCCGAGGTCCCAGACGAGGCGGCGGTATTTGTCGTGATCGTAGCCGCGGTCGCCGAGCGCCAGATCGGGGCGGCGTCGAGGCCGGCCGCGCCTGCCGCGCACGCCTGGTGTCGCTTGAAGCAGCGGGATGAGTCGAGTGACGTCGTTGCGGTTGCCGCCGGTCAGCGTGGCGGCGAGCGGGATGCCGCTGGCGTCGGCGATCAGGTGATGTTTGCTGCCCGTCTTGCCCCGATCGACTGGGCTTCGTCCGGTCTTGGGTCCCCGCAGGCCGCGCCAGGGCCGGACAGTCCTACGATCACAGGTCCCGTCCGGCCCTGACACCCTGGAGGGACGCCAAGGGGTGCGCTATGAAGACCGCTGGCGGCTGAGAGGGTTCGACCGGAGATGAAGATAGGCACGGTCGGCCGGGCAGCGGACCCGGAGCCCCGTGCGCGCCAGCGCCGGTGACACGACCCTCGAGCTTCCCGGTGCCCACATGATCAGAGGCAGTGTTCCCAGGGGGACCTCCACGCCGAGTACGCCGAGCCGCTCGGCGAGTAGGCGTAGCCACCCCACATGATGCACGTTCCCGGAGCGTTCAGTTTCACCGGACCGGCGTAGTAGGAGTAGTTGTCGGCGTCAGCATCCTCAGCGCTGGGGCTTTCCCTCCAGACATAGGCACCAACGAGGGTGGGGGTGCCCACGTAGGCGGTCTTCCAGGTGACCACGCAGTCGGTGCTGCCGTCGTACATCAGGTAGATGGTGCCGTAGCCGGGCAGGGGCTGGTGGTCGATTTCGTGGTAGCTGCCGCCACCGCATGCGGCGATCGGTGATGACGCCGCGCTTGCCGGGCTGCTCACAGCCACGGAACCGGCAATCATTGCCGCAGTGGTCAGTGCGAGCACTGCTTTCTGCTTGAACTTGCGCAAAGACTTTCTCGCTTTCATGATCCATCACGAAACATGCGAGAGTATACAAATGAACCCATTTCATCTGCGGTCGGTTTGAGTGCCGCGGTGGTTCTGCAGGACGGCGATGGCCTTGACGAGATGGCTGGCCGGCTTTGGTGGGGCTGCAGCGGACGGCGACGCCGAGGCCAGGGTCTGCTCGAACCGCTCGCCCGTCACCGGCGCAATGTCCCCTGCGGCCACTTCGCTCTCCTTCGACTGACGATTCGCATCGAGAAGGATCGCGGAGTGGCCGTCTCGCGACACGGCGATTCGCCTATCGAGGAAGAAACCGGACGAGAGGGCACGGATCTCTATACATCACCCTCGTGGACATGAACGCTTTATAAGGTGCTAACCGAATATGCCTCCGGCGGGGACACTCAGGCCCGGGGATGAGGCGCAGGGCGAACTGTGCGAGAACGCGCAAGAGACTCGTCTCAGCTCGGTCAATGCCGTGCCCGTTGCGTGCCCGTCAGCACGGACGATCACGGTTGCGACCGTCGCTCACGGGAAGAACGGCGGGAGGTGCAGCTCAGCAGTGACGCAGGTGATCAACAATCAGTGGTACCGGCTTCCCAAGCTGACAGTGCAGGAGAGCATCGTTACCGTTTCCAAGCACAGAAGCACAGATACGACGCCGTCGGCTACCAACGGAGCGCCGCATGGGATGGCGGCTCGCTGCCTACGACAGCAAAGATGAGTGGTTGCGGACGACCCTTCCGATCACTTGATGGTCTACTGCTATGAGGTAAACCCGAGATGTGGCCCCGCATCATCGAGACTCTTGGTTGTCCGCCACCAGAAGAAGGGCTCCTCTATTTCGTAGAAGGAGTTGCGACTGACGGGTGAGCCGAGCCGCTGTCGGCCCGGAATATAAGCGGGATGAACCTGCGCGCATGGACCAGCGACCGGATGGAAACCCAGGCCAGTGGGGGAGCGAGCGCAGGATCACCCGATCCTCTGTGAAGCCGTCGCCGGTAGGGAGGCTGACGGCAACGACGGCAACCAGGGACAGCCACCGGCATACGTTCAACACCGCATACCTCGGCGGACGCGGCGGGAGCTGGGGTGTCCGCATTCCTTGTAAGCGGCAGGTCGCCGGTTCGAATCCGGCCGGAGGCTCAGTGCCGGCCCGGGGGACGCCCCCGGAGCCCCCCGATGTGAGGGGCTGCCGCCCCCCACGCCCCCCACGGGTTGAGGTCGGAGGCTGCGCTTGGCCGGGCCCCCTGGGCGGCCCGCGAGCGAACCGGTGCCGGGCCGGTTCGAGGACGCCTCCGGTGGCACCTCACGAAAGGAGCGCTCACCTGTGAGTACGCACCCCAACCATGCCCGCCAGATGCTCGACGAGCACGACCAGCCGCCCGGCGGCAAGGATGGATAGGCCCCAGCGAGCGCTCCGCACCGCTGGATGCACTTCGGGGGGCGGACCATGACGCGCCGAAACATCACGGGTTCGGCGGCAGGCAGGTGCCAGCCCAGCCGGCCGACAAGGCTATGACGCCCCGCCCTACGCAAGTCCGGAACCGTCCAGGCTACGCGGAAGATGCCGTCATAAGCAGGTGACCAACTGAGTGACGCTGCCAGCGACACCGGCGGTTCCGTTCCCCAACTGGCGGTCCGTGCGCCAGGCTCGTGGCCTGACTACCTTTTCCAGGGGATGATCCTGTCGACCGGACCACCGTCCCCTCTGCTTGGAAGTCCGGGAGGGCAATGAAGCCCGGAGATTTCGACGCGGAGGGTCCGGGGAGAGAAATGGGCGGTCAACCGGGCGCACATGCGCACTGTTTTCTCTGTGTGCCCTCCACCGAACCCATTATCTCCCCCTCCTCGTTCCGTCGTCGTGACATCGTATGTCTGGACGCTTTTCGAGAAATGGCTCCCGAGAAGAGTCACCTGAGCTACGAACGTTCTTTCCGACAGGTTCTTTTTCGCGAGCTCGTAACCGCTGCGCCCGCCAGCCGACGACCGCAACCAGGAGCTCATGCGATTCGCGGTCCGTTCGATGTCGCCGTGAGCGAGCTTGGTCGCATCAGCCACCGCCTTATCCTCTGCGGATTGCGAGGAGCACCCCGATAACGCGGCAGCGGCAAGCAGGCATGTCAGCCCGATCACCACCGAGCCGACGCGTAGGAACGTGGCCGTGGTACTTGGTTTGATCGTTGTGCTCATACCTAAATCGTCAGCTCGTGCGACGTCGTCCACATGAGTCGTAATACTCAACTTTCCGCAGCTTCGTGCGGCCACAACGTCCTCCCCAATGGGACCGGTCCGGTCACACCGGCACACCGGGCGGCACCTTCACCGTCGAAGCCTGCCGCCGACCGGACAACACGATCCGCATCGAGGTCCAGGACAACGGCGGACCATCCAAGTTCGGATCCACCATCAGCACGCAGAAGGAAGGCGGGCGCAGCCTCGGCATCGTCACCGCACTCACGGTCGCTTGGGACCGGTAACGACCGAAGACAACCGCTCGTGTGCAGATCAGTGGCCAGCGGACGCGCAGGCTCTCATGTTCGGCGGTCAGGGGTATGTGTCCCCCACGGCCCCTATGGCCCCAACTATTCCTGACCTGTGCAAACTTGGGGGATACGGTGGGGGACACGCTGCCTTGTTTGTACCCGCGTACGCCGGAGGCTGGAACAGCGGGGGGCGCTGCGCGCTCTGTTCCAGCTCTCTTGTCGTGGGTGACTAACTGCGTGACAACCGCGACGAACGACGACGGACGCTCCCGCGTGGTGTGGGACTGCCAGAGCAGCCATCAGCGCCAAGGGTGCTGGCAGAATATCGGTATAAGTCGCCTTGCCGGTGGCCAGTCTTCATGATCGGTAGTTGCCGCGAGTTGCTCGCCGTACGGCATGAGGCGGTTCACTGTGACGGCGCTCCCGGTTCAGCCTTGGTACGGGGGCCGTTCCGCGGACGGCGGCTGCTCGAATGCACCGCTGTGAGCGCTGCCGCCGCCACCGTGGCCAGAACAAGCACCGAGCCAAGGGAGATGAGGCTTTCCGAAAGGCCCTGCCAGCGGGTCAAGCCCACTCGCCCGATGCCGATGACACGCAGGCGTTCCGGGGGCCTCAGCCAACGCTGCACCAACGGCCACATCTGCCACCCCAGCGGCACGATCAGCACCGCACCGGACACGCCCGCCGACACCGCCGCAACCGCGATCATGCCTTCGCGGGCGGCCCGGCGGGTGTGCACATCGATCAGCGCCGTCACCGTCGCGGCGGCCAGCGCGACGAACGCCGGCTGCGTCGGCCCCACCAGCCGCACACCTGTCCAGTACGCAGCGATCGCCAGCACCGACGTCACCGCGACCACCACCAGTGCTCCCGGTCGCACTGGTGATCGCCGCTCCTGGTGCGGCACCGCTCCGGCGAGGCCGACCGCGACCACGACACCGAGGACGATGGCGGCCATGGAAACCCAAGCGCTGATCCTCAACAGCACCGGAGTCGGCAGCACTTTGCAGTTGTCCGAACGGCGATGTCAGCGCCTGACGCACCCAGGGGCCCAGCGGAATCCGCCTGGGAAAGGGGAGGTAGGAGACCATCGCCAGTATGTGAACCGCGAGCGGGAGGCCCGCCGCCGTCACGGCACAACTGAAACGGCCCCGCTTGATGAGGATGACAGCGGCGACCGCAGACCCGATGATCACCAGGGGCGCAGGCACACCGCCCCACTGTCCGAGCACGGGAAGGAACGGCTGCTCCCGGATCCCCTGAACGACGGCGCAGACAAGGCTGGTGACGGCCGCCACCAGCTGCGCCGAGGCCAGGACCAGGAGTACGCTCGGGCGGCGACGTGCCAGAGCCGACGGCAAGTCGGTATTCACTAGCGTTCTTCCTAAACGATCGGTGTCGGCCACCATCTGCGTCAGCGCCGATACCGCTGACCGTGATCATGTTGTCGCGTGCAGAGGGACCGCTGGGGACAGGGAACCAGAACGTAGGCAAGCCGTGATCTTGGCCTCGGCGTAACAGGCGCGCGCGCATCCCCTTGTCCCCCAGCTGCGCCTGACCTGCGCAGACCTGGGGGACACCTTGCCGTGCTGAAACAGTGGGCCGGCTGCCCCTATGTTTCAGCCTTCTTGTCGTGGGTGACAATCGCGACGAACGACGACGAACGACGACGGACACTCGCGCGTGGTGAGGGACTGCCAGCGCAGGCGCCAGCATCGGGAGTGCTGGTGAAATGTCAGCATAAGTTGCCTTGTAAGCGGCAGGTCGCCGGTTCGAATCCGGCCGGAGGATCCCACCTGACCAGCCAGAAGACCCCGAGGGCGTTGCGGTGGCTCATCTGCTAAGGCCGCCGGCTCATCACCGTGCGGTCGAAGAGCCCGAGGGTCGGCCCTTGGGGTCTCATCTCTGCATCTCGTAGGTCAGCTTGACGATCTTCGAAAAGGTCTTCACGCCCGCGAGTCTCAGCTTGGCATCCTGCCCCTCCCGGAAAAATTGTTTCCCACTCCCGGTCATAAAGGGGTAAATCGTGAGGTCGATGACATCGATCAGCTGCTCTCGCAGAAGAGTCTCCCCGAACTGGCCGTGGCCGAGAAGCAGCAGGTTCCCCCCGTCTTGCTGTTTGAGGCGGGCCACCTCGGCAACGGCATCGCCACGAACGATGATCGAGTTGTTCCAGTCGGCCCTTTCAAGCGTCGAGCTGAACACATACTTCGGGATCGTCGTGAGTCGGTCGGCCCACATCGGCTTGTGGTCTGTGCGACCGTCATACAGTTCCGCGAACGCTTCGTAGATGCGGCGTCCGAACAGGATCGCGTCGCAGGCCGTCAGCAGGCCCAGACCGTCCCGCAGATAGGCCTCATCCTGATACTCGGCCACCCCCATGCCCACCGGGTCTTCAACGACACCGTCCGCCGAGGTCAGAACGTACTCGATCACTTTCCGCATAGCGCTAACCCTCCTGATCCGGTTACCGCTACCTACGAATGAGAGCCCTCGAACTCATCGCTACTGCTCGAAGAGCGCGAACAGCTTCGGGTCCCGGTAGACGAGTAGGTGGGACAGCAGGCCGTCCGCTCCCCCCGTGAGCACATGGAGCGTGTTGGGCTGCACACCGTCGTCGGTGACGTGATAGAGCAGCAGCCCTGGTTGATGATTGGCCGAGATGAGACGCGTCTGCCAGCGGGCGCCACGCCGGCGGAAGAAGTCGTCCATGAATGCCCGGTACGGAACCCGGCCGCGCAACCACTGTGGAACTGGCGGCATCTCGAAGACGACATCCGCTGTCACCAACTGCTCCAGTGCCTCTGTGTCCCCCGCTTCCAAGGCCCGGGCGTACTGCTCGACCAGTGCGGCTTCGATGCCTCGTTGCTCAGGGTGGCCATCCGTTCGCGTCTGTGAGAGACGAGATCGAGCGCGCTGGAGTGCAGAGTTGATCGCAGGTACCGAGGTGCCGAGTGCGGCGGCGGCGTCAGCCGAGGAGTAGCCCAGCACCTCGCGCAGAATGAAGACCGCGCGCTGTTGTGCCGGCAGCGCTTGCAGGAGAGCCGTCAACGCCAACCGGACCTCGCTGCCCCGCACCACAGCATCGGCGGTGCCATCCTCGCCCAACCAGCTTGACGGGGCCGGCTGCAGCCACGGGGTGTCGAACCGAGGGACCAGAGTGGCGCCCACCTCGAATCCCGGATCGCTGAGATCGCGCGGCAGCGTACGGCGGCTCGCGCTCCGAAGACGATCCACGCAGACATTCCGAGCGATCCGAAACACCCATCCGGTCACGCTCCCTACCTCGGCGTCAAAGTCACCCCGCGCTCGCCACACCCGCTCAAGCACATCTTGGACGGCGTCTTCAGCATCGAACGGAGAGCCCAACATCTGATAGCAGAACGCCCACAACTCGCGGCGATGCTCGCCGAGGAAGCCATCCAGGACCTCCGTCCATCCCCTGTCCACAGGGTCAGTATTCACTCATCGCAACAAAGTCGACGGCCGCACTCGGACACTCAGGACTCAGCGACTGAGCCACGAGCCCGGCTCCGCAGGCGTCAACAAGGTCCTGACCCGCAACAATTAACATCGATCGCCGGTGAGCGTGTGATGGCCTGGTTACTGGGTGAAGAAGATCGCTGGGTGCTCGGGAGCGGTTGAGCAGACGAAGAAGCCGCCGTGGCTGTACCGGCTGATCTGCAGGCCGGTCGGTTCGTGTGCGCGGTTGTGTTCTGGGGTGGCGAATTCCAGGTGTCGGTCTTCCATCGGCGCCCAGCGCAAGCCCTGGGCGTCGGTGGACCATTCACAACTGTCCAATTGCAGCAGCAGTTTCAGGGGCGCGCCGCAGGCGTCACATGGAGGCAGTTCTCCCATGTCGGTGACTTCCCAGGACATCCCGCCGCCGACTTTGCAGCCGGGCACGATCGACAGCATGTACTGGTACAGGCTTTCTCCGGCCTCCCATTCCTCCAGCTTGTCCCGGAGGTCTTTGGGGAGTTCCTCGTGCCATGGATACTCGATCACGCGTTCCGGGTGGAGCACACAGGGCCGCGGTACATAGTCCGCATCACCGATCAGGTGTGGCGTCGGAGGCGCCGCGAGAGGTGCGGTCACGGTGGAGGAGTCCCGCCAGATCAGCCGGAACGCGGGCGCGTAGCCCCAGGTCGGGTGATGGCTCGGGCACCACAGGATCTGCGCCAGGTCGGTGCCGGCCGGGAAGGCGATCTCCGGGAAGTCCGCTGCGGCGAGCTGAGCCACGGGGACCATCGCCACCGGACGGTCCGGCGTCTTATGCCGGTTCTGCTCCGAGTACTTGGGGTCCGAGCAGTGCGGCCACGGTTCGTCCGCCGGCCACAGCACCGGACCGCCGATGTGACTGCTGGAGATGTCCGGGGTACCTGGCCGGGGGTGCAACCGGACCACCGTCCGGGCGTACGCGCCCAGACCCGGAACGGCCTCGGCCATATCGAGCGGAGGAGCCTCGGTCGTACGAGCCCTCGTAGCGCCATTCATGGCCACACCGTAGAGGCCCCCTCTGACGCCGCACCAAGGGCTCGGCCGGTCACGGATCCGTGCAGCAGGAAAGTACGGCAACACCCCGCGCGCCAGCGTGTCCGGCCACCCTCCAACGTGCCTATGGGACCTGCGGCTTTCCACTCCCACGACTCACCCGTCTCTCTGGATCAGGCCTCCACGTAAAGGAGGAAGCCCAGCCGCCAGTCCGGGAGTTTGAGCTGGTTGAGGGGTGGTTATCTGTTAAGCATCCCCCCGATTTTAGTTTGGTGGGGTTCGCGTGGATTGGAGTGGATGGCAGTACACCGCTGGACTCACCGCGGTGCTGGTTGTGCTGTGCGCGGGCCTTCCAATGATCGATTCCGCGGTACGGGACTCGGAGATTTCGGTGCCGCCGGGCTCGGTGATGCAGGTCGGCGCCGCGCACCCAGGCGACAAGCGGCCCGTCGCTCTGACCGTTCCGGCTGGATGGGCGGTGGATGCGAGGGACACCGACCTATTCTCCAGGATCACTCTGAGGAGCGGTCCAACCCGATTCAGCGTGAGTGTCGTCACCCCGCGGCAAGCGACGCCCAGGCAACTCTGGGACGGTCGTGACAAGATCGCGGTCCTGACGGGCGGCCCGCGGGCGGCCACTCGCCCGGTACCGGCCACCACCGATCAGGGCGTGACCGGGCTCGCCGGTGAGCTCGCCGGCCGGGGTCAGATCGGCATCGCGAGCGTCTTCGCCCGTCCGACGCTGGGTACCGACGTGACGGCCACCGGCCCACCAGAGGACTTCCGGCACAAGGCCGACCAGGTCCGCGGAATGGTGCGAAGCATCCAGTTCACCAAGAGCGCCCGATGACGCACACGACGAAAGTGTCGCGGCTGACACGGCGTTCGGCGTTCTGGTTGTGGGCCGTGTTCTGTCTGCTGGGCGCGCTCATGGGGATACTCACGCTCACTCCGTACGTGCTGGTCTTCTTCGGCGGAGCCCTTGTCGGAGCCCTGGTCCTGATCCCGGTGCTGCTGGCCGGGCTCTGGTACTTCCGCCGGCTGCACCCGGTGCGCCCGCATCCGTGGAGCCACGCGCTGCTCATCACGGCCTGGGGGCTGTTCGCCGTGCCCGGCGTGGCCCTGATCGCCAACGAGGCGTTCGGCGGCATTCTCACCCAGATGGCGGGGTTGAGCTTCGCCGACCGGTGGGGCGCGGCGATCAGTGCGCCGATCGTCGAGGAGACCCTGAAGCTGGCCGGGGTCGCGCTGCTCGCACTGATGGTCCCGCAGGCTGTCCGCGGCCCACTGGATGGCTTCGCGTACGGTGCGCTGGCGGGCTTCGGCTTCGAGATCGCCGAGAATTACCTCTACGTCTTCAACACCATCGTGGCGCACGGAGCCGTGCACAGCACCGTCAGCGTCCTTGACTCGCTCATCGGCCGGGTCGGCACCATCTGGTGGGGTCACTGGGCGATGGGCGCCGTCGCAGGCGCCGGGCTGGGTTACCTGGTCGGTGCCACCGGACGCCCGCTGGCACGGCGGCTGCTCGTCGCCGTCGGCGCGTTCGTTCTCGCGATGGCGATGCACGCCTGGTGGGACTTCCCCCTGCTGGCCGGTGGCACCTGGGTGTGGGCCAGGGGGCCGGCGATCTTGGTCATCGCCGTGGTCGTCTATCGCGTCGCTCGCCGCCGGTACCTCGATCGATTCCGGGACGCCGCCGCGGCGGAGGCCGACCGTGGTGTGCTGACCGCGGCGGAAACCGAGATCCTCACCGATCGCCGGAGGCGCCGCAGGGAACGTCGCCGTACACCCGGCGGAACGCCCCGCCGGCTCCTGACCGATCTGCGCAGCGCCGAGCTGGACCTGATCGACACAGACCTGAACGACCCCGGCGCCAGTGCGGACCTGCGAACCGACGTGGGTGATCTCCGTTCTCGCCTGGAGGCCACTCGCCGCTGAAACGCGTTGGCCGGTTGCCCTCTGACGATGGGTGCGTCTTCCGTTCACCGCGCCGGCTGAATGACGCCGTCGATGTCGAGGAGGAGGTGGCGGGGGCCGCGTAGCTCGGGGCTGGGCCGGTAGGGTGGCGGGTCGGTGACGAGGCGGGGGTTCCGCAGGCGTCTGGCCAGCTCGGTCAGGGCGATCTGTGCTTCCAGGCGGGCGAGCGGGGCGCCGAAGCAGTAGTGGATGCCGCCGCCGAAGCCGAGATGCTGGTTGGGGCGGCGGTCCGGGTCGAAGCGGTCGGGGTCGGGTACGCGCTTCGGGTCGCGGCTTCCCGCCGCGAGCGCCAGGACGATCGGAGCTCCCTCAGGGATCGTGATGTCGCCGATCATGATGTCCTCCAACGCGATCCGCGTGGACCGCAGGTGCACCGGGGGCTCGTAGCGCAGCAGTTCTTCGACCAGGCCGATGGCCAGGTCCGGCTCGTGACGGAGCCGGTCGAGTAGTTCTGGGTGGCGGAGCAGGGTGAGCATGCCGTTGGTGATGAGGTTGACCGTGGTCTCATGGCCGGCGATGAGTAGCAGCGCGCCGTTGGCCGCGACCTCGGTCGGGGACATCGCACCGTCCGGGCCCTCATCGGTGACGAGGCCGGAGATGAGGTCGTCGCCCGGGTTCCTCCGGCGCTCGGCGGCGATCCCGCCGAGGTATCGGTGCAGCTCTACCACCGCGTTCTCCCGGCGCCTCAGGCGCTCCGGCCGGCCCTCCTCACTGGGGTCGAGCGACTCGATGACCGCGTCAGCCCAGTCGTGGAACCGCGCCTCGTCCTCGCGCGGCACCCCGAGGATTCGGCAGATCACCGTCACCGGGAACGGGTAGGCGACGTCGTCGACGATGTCGATCCGGGTCCGGCCCGCGACGCCGTCGATCAGGTCCTTGACGATCCCGAACAGCTCCGGCCTCAGGCCGTCCACCTGGTGCGGCGAATGCGGCGGACCGAAATGGCGCATCGCCACGCGGCGGAGCCGGTCGTGCTCAGGCGGATCGAGCCGGAGGAAGGACGGTGGCTCCTTCTCGGCGTCCCGGGGTTCGCCCGGCTGCGGGCGACCGACGCTGACGCGTGGATCGTGGAGGAGTGAGACGATCTCCTCATAGCCGCTGACGACGTAGGTGCCGTCTTCCTCCCGCCGCACCGGTGTCTTGCGCAGCTCGGCGTACAGCGGGTAGGGGTCGGCGCGGTGGGAGTAGTCCAGGATCCGCTGGAAGACGCTGGGTGGTGCCATGGCGGCGCCTCCTCAAGACTCGTTCATCGATCGCCCCGGACCAGCGACGCACGGCGCTCGGCCGGGTCGTGCCCGGTGACCACCACGGTCACCTGCGTCGCTTCGATACGATCCGGCATCTCGGCCGGGACGGGGATCACCGGCTCTCGCCGGTCCGCTGCGTGGGAGGCGGGTGGGAAGGGCGCGGCCTGCTCGATCAGGTGCTGGTAGTGCTCCAGCCACATGGCCTGGTCAAAGGTGACCGCGGCCGTGACCCGGCCCCGGTTGCCGTAGACGGCGACGAACCGGCGCTCGGCGACGGAGCCGTGCACGATGGCCACCTCATCGGCGAAGGTCGGCACACCGACGGACTTGATGTTGGTGCCGAACTGGTTGGACCAGAAGATCGGCAAGGACAGGTGCGGCCAGCGATGCATCTGATCGCTGAGCATGTTGTGCGCGGCGATCTCGGCCTGGGCGACCGCGTTGCCCCAGTGCTCCAGTGCCATGAACTGGTAGCCGTAGACCGGATGCGGGAACCGCGCCACGTCCCCGGCGACGAAGACGTCATCGGTGACCAGCCCGTTGATGTCGAAGGCGCGGCAGCCCGCGTCACAGGCCACGCCCCAGACCCCGGCCGCCAGCCCCGAATCCTCCAGCCATTCGACATTGCGGATCGCCCCGAGCGCGACGATCGCCACGTCGGCCTCCACCGTGGTGCCATCGGACAACCGCGCTGAGCGGAACCGCCCGTCGGCATCGCCCTCCAACGCCTCAACCGTCACCTCGCACCGCAGATCCACGCCATGCGCCCGCTGCAGGTCGGCCGCGACCGCACCGATCACACCGCCCAGGGCACCGACCAGAGGCGCCGGACCACGCTCGACCACGGTCACCGGAACGTCGAGTTCCCGGCATACCGACGCGACCTCCGACCCGGTGAACCCCGCGCCGATGACCAGCACCCGGCGCGGCCTGGCGGCCAGGCACTCCCGCAGCCGTATCGCCTCATCCATCGTGCGAAGCGCGAAGACTCCGTCCAGCGTCGCCTCGGCTTCGTTCGGCCATGGCCGGGCGCGGGCGCCGGTGGCGATCAGCAGCCGGTCGAAGGGCACCTCCCGGCCGTCGGCGAGCGTCACTCGCTTGGCGACCACGTCAAGGCCGGTGGCAGGTGCACCCGACAGCCACTCCGCCTCGATCTCGCTCAGGTGTGGCAGCAGCGTGTGATCTGCGGGCACCCGACCGGCCAGGACCTGCTTGGACAGTGGCGGGCGGTCGTAGGGTTCGTACGGCTCACCCCCGATCACGGTCAGCGTCCCGGTGAACCCTTCCCGGCGGAGTACGCCCGCCGCCCGCCCCCCGGCCAGCGAAGCGCCGACGATCACGATGCGCCCCGTCTTGCGGAACGCGTCGTCACCGAGCGGCGGCCGAGCCGCAGCGGTTCTCATCCCCTTGCGCTGGATGGCCATCCACTCCACGTGGATCGCCTGGACCGGGCAGGCCGCCGCCGCCCGCAGGACGTGCTCACGCTGCGCGTCGTCCGCGTCCGGGTCGTACACCAGCGCCTCTTCACCGCGCATCGCGAACACCTCAGGCGCCAGAAACGCGCACTGGCCATACCCCTGACAACGCGTGAGATCGACGATCACCCGCACGGTGCACTCCCCCCGAGCGCGGATTCCCTATGGCCCTTAAGCCAAGCCCCGGCCGCCTCTCCCTTACGCTGACCTACCCCGCGTTCCGGTTGTTCAAGGCGGCGTCGGACGGGCCGGGCGACAGCGGGCTTCCGCGGACGATGGCGCCGACGGCCCTCAGCCCAGGGTTCCATCTCCTTCAGCTCTACCGGCTCTCCGGCGAGGCGCTGGGTCCCCGACCGCAGGCCCCCGGTTCGCGCCGTGTGTGCCAGTGCGGTGTGCCTGGCACACACGGCGCCGCGTTGACGGGGAAATCCGGGTCAGCCCGTGCAGTTCCGTATCGTGCCGACAGGCACGCAGTTGTTCGGAGTGTTGCTGGTGACAGCGCTCGCGATGAGATTCACTCGGCTTGGCAGGCCCGCGTTGAAGATGCCGCCACCGCTGGTCGCGGAGTTGAGCGTGATGTTGGTGCTCTGCAGGAGCAGGCGACCGTCCGGCGCGTTGTACACGCCACCGCCCTGCGCGCCGGCGGTGTTGAGGTCAACGGTGCTGCCGACGGTCTCGGTGCTGCCGCCTTGGCCGTTGTAGAGGCCGCCGCCATTCGTATTGGCGTGATTGTGGCGGATCACGCTGTTCTGCATGTTGAGGGCGCCGTCGTTGTACACACCGCCACCGCCGCCACCGCCGGCGCGGGTCGTGTTGTCGTTGATGGACGACTGGTTCAGGTCCAGCCGCCCGCTGTCGTTGGAGACGCCGGCGCCGTTGTCCGCGGTGTTGCCCGTGATCGTCGAGCGGTACAGCGTCGTGGTGCCACGCGAGTTGAGGATGCCACCGCCCGTGTCATTGCTCGGGACGGTGTTGTTGGTCAGGCCGCCGGTGATAGTGGTGTTCTCCAGATCCAGGAAGGCGCCCGCCGCGACCTCGATGATCCGGAAGGGTGCCGCGGTCGCGGACCTGCTGATCTGAGTGCCGGATCCGCCGATGAGCTCGACATCCGCGTTGATGAGCAGGCCGTCCGGCCCTCGTCCGGTCGCGGACGGCGCGGTGAGGACGTAGTTACAACCTGTATCCAGCACGAGCACGCCCTCGCCGGTCTGGTTGGCGGCGGCGACCGCGTTGACCAGCGCCGGTGCACTGCAGGGCACCCTCACGACCTGGCGGGCGTGCGCCGGCGGAACGGCGGCCATTCCAGTCATCATCAGTGCGGCCGTGGCGATGCCGCCGCATTTCCTCATAGTCGAACCCATCAGGCCTCCCGGCCAATATGGACATATGACTGCCCGTGTGGTTGAAATTGCTTTCTCTGTCGTTTCAGAAAAATGGCAAGCGTGTCCGTTCGCATAGGCAAGGCCGCACGCTATCATGCTGCATCGATTCTTTGAAACCTTTGAAATCTTTACCATTGCGAGGAAGCTTTTATCTGGTCGAATGTTTCGGGAAATAGGTGTACCGAAAAGGGCGTCGTCGTGCCGACGACCGTCGCGCTGAGCGGTGGTGGGGGACTGCCAGAGCAGCCATTAGCGCCATGACTACTGATGAAGTGTCGGCATGAGTCGCCTTGTAGGCGGCAGATCGCCGGTTCGAATCCGGCCGGAGGCTCGTGCCGGCCCGGTGGGACGACCCCTGGGGGCTGCCGCCCCCACGGGTTGAGGTCATAGGAGGGCTTGATCGACCGCAGCGGACCTCGCAGCGTCGTCAGGGCCGTGTCACCGCGCGTCGGCACGGCTTCAGTTCCGCCGCCAGGTCATCGAGCCGGACGGGACGACGCCACAGAATGGCCCGCAGGCGGAGTTGTGGGCGAAGTCGTCCCGCGTACTCGTCACCCGTCCGGGCACCTTACTGGCACGGTTTTGATGCAGGTCGGGTACGCAAATCGATACCGTGTCCAAGCACGGATACGCCGCCTGCTGCCAACGGAGCGTCACATGGGATGGCGGCTCGCTGCCTACGACAGCAAAGATGAGTGGTTGCGGACGACCCTTCCGATCACTCGGGATCAGCTGGTCCGAATCCGAGAGATGTTCGACCGGGGCGATGACGAGTGGATGGTCTACTGCTACGAGGTCAAGCACGAGATGTGGCCCCGCATCATCGAGACGCTTGGTTGTCCACCGCCGGAAGAAGGGCTCCTCTACTTCGTAGAAGGAGTCGCGACTGACGGGTGAGCCGAGCGGCTCGCCCGCCAACGTGTCCTCACAACGGTTTCCCGGCGTACGGCTGCCCTAGTCCCCAGGCTTGGAGCCTGCCCTCATGGCCGGGAGCCTCGCCAGTGTGACCGCACGTAGGAGCCACTCGACAGGACCGTAGATGTGACCGGTGAGCCATTTCCTGCTCAGCCACAGTTGCGCGGCGAAGATGGCCACCGCCAACAGGAGGGCGCCCAGCGGTGAGACATGGCCGGCCAGGCGGAAACCGTACGCCGTGAACAGGACGGCGCAGATCAGGGATTGGCTCAGATAGTTGGTGAGTGCCATCCGGCCTGCCGGCGCTAGGGCGGCCATGACGCGACTGCCGGGCTCCGTCTGAAAGAAGCGCAACGCCGTTGCCATGTACGCGGCTGCCAGGAAAGAGCCGGTCAGCATCGTTACGGCGACCGGGGTGAGATCGCTGACAACACTGCCGGCGCTGGCCAGGTAAAACGCTCCCGCCAGTCCGACCGGAAAGCCTACCCACTGGATGCGCCGCAGGCTGCGGTCGTGTTCCTTGACGCGGGCCAGCACTTGGCGCTTGCCCGCAGCGAAACCGACAAGAAACGCGGCGAAGGAGCTGAGGCCCTGCACCGCCAGCGTCGCCGCCATAAGGGGCAGAATATGAATATTGCTGGTGATGAAGCTCGCGGGGCTGTTTCGCATGGCGGCCGTGGTCCGATGGCCCTCCGCGAGCGCGGTGACCGGATCGCTCGCGGTCGCGCCGTCGGCGAGCAGGAGGGTGACCACCAGCATCCCGACGATCGCGCCGGCCACGATCAGAGCGGTTCGGGGCTTGATGCCCCGCAAGGCGAACAGGATCAGCCCGAGCACCGCGTAGCAGGAAAGGATGTCGCCATAGAAGAGCAGCACGGCATGGATGAGGCCCAGCGTCAGAAGCCCGGCAAGACGACGCAGGATGCGCGGGGTGAATACCGCTCCCTGGCGGGCGGCCGAATCCATCTGGAGCGTGAAGCTATATCCGAAGAGAAAGGAAAATATCAGATAGAACTTCATCTCGAACACAAAGGTGATCAACCAGCGTACGGCCTTGTCTTCGCCCGAAGTGTAAGCCGGATCCAGGGTGCCATGTATCGGGTACCCTGAGGCAAAGAACGCGATATTGACGACCAAGATGCCTAACAGGGCGAATCCCCGCAAGGCGTCGACATCCAATATCCGCGATGGTGTTGATGTCGCCGTGACTTGGGCGTTTCGCTTGCTCGCAAATGACTTCACGCAGACGAGACTATGGTCCGGAAAAACCGTCACCCAGCCGCTCAGGTCTACCCCAGAGGGTGTACCCAGCCCCCCTTTTCGACGGGGATCCTCAGCGGCGGTGGACGCTGATGGCGTAGCCACCGTCGTCGTAGGGGTCGGCGTCCCAAGTGGCGAAGCGGTCGACGAAGGTGAGGCCGGCCGCGGCGCAGTAGGCGTCGTACTCCGGCAGGGTGATGCTGGGCGGCACCGGCAGGTGGGCCTCGTCCAAGCCGAATCCGGCGACCATCAGACCGCCCGGGCGCAGGGTCGCGGCCAGGCGCGTGACCACCGCGAGCTCGGTGCCCGCGGCGAGAAGCGGGAAGATGTTGCCGGCGGCGACCACGAGATCGAAGTCCCCGGCCATAGTGACCGCGGCCGGGTCGAACTCCGCCAGGTCAGCCCGGATCCACGGCAGTCCCGGCGCCGCTTTCCGCGCCACCGCCAGCATGGACGGATCAAGATCCACGCCGACGCAGTCGTACCCGAGCTCGGCAAGGCGGATCATGACTCGTCCGGTACCGCACCCGGCGTCCAGCACCCGCGCTCCGGCGGGAACAAGTGCGGCGCAGAACCGCGCCTCACCGTGCATGTCCTTGCCGCTGTCGGCCAGAGCCGCGAACCGCGCGGCGTAGTCCTCCCCGGACGTCCCACCGGTCAGCTCGTCCCAACGGCTCATGGCGGCAAGGATATTGAGCCGGTCGCCGCGCCGGACAGTGGACGGCATGCCAATCGCACGGACGGCGGGGATGTCTTCCCGGGGTCGAGCCGCGATGAGCCGGACGGACCTTGAGCCGCTCGTACTGAAATTTCCGCGGACGGCGCCGGTCACACCTCCGGCAACCGATGGCCCCAACTTCCAGTAGACCACCGTGGTCCACCAGGCCCTGGATCTTCCTATTCTGCCTGGTTGATCGTATGGTCAGCTGCCTTGAGTGGTCTAACACGTATGCCTGGCGGCACCGCCGCGCAGGCAACACGCTGCTAGGAAAGGCCACGGGATAGGCAGCTCTGAGCTGTGGACGGAGGTCCCGCGATGCAGGCCAGTTACAACAAGGTGTCGGCTATCCGTGCGCGGTTGCTGCAACTCATCGAGGATACCGAGGCGGGCACGGCGCTGCCGTCCGAGCGCGAACTGGCCCGCGAGTGGGACGTCGCCCGGATGACCTTGCGCCGAGCGACCGACGAGCTGGTCGTCGCCGGTCTGGTGGTGCGCGAGCAGGGCCGGGGCACGTTCGTGGCGCGGCAGAAGATAGCCCGGCCGATGGCGATGCAGTCGTTCTCGGACGGCATCCGGGATCGGGGTCTGCGTCCCAGCAGCCGGGTGGTGGAGTTCCGGAGGCTGCGCCGCGGGGGCGTCCGGTCTCGGGTACTGCGCATTCCGTCCAACGATCCGGTCGTGCGGTTCACCCGGCTGCGCCTGGCCGAAGGCGAACCGATCGGCCTGGAGACCACCTGGGTCGGGGCGGGCCGGGTGCCCGGCCTGACGCAGGACGATCTCACCGGGTCGTGGTACGAGCTGCTGGCCGAGCGGTACGAAACACACATCCTCACCGGCACATCGGTGATCGAGATCGCCATGGCGTCGGAACGGGAAGCGCGGCTGCTCGAGTGCGAGCCCGGCGCGGCCCTGCTCCGTATCGAGACGACTAGTTACGGGAAAGCCGGCCGGGTCGTCGACTTCGGCGTCGACCTGTTCCGAGCCGACCGGTACTCCCTGATGACCGATCGCCTCGCCGTACGACCAATTGCCCGCCGGCCGCGGCTGTCGGCCGCGGCGCCCGCCTGATCAACACGAGGGATGACCGTCATGAAGAAGCTGAGCGCCGTCCTGGCGCTGTGCGTGGTCGGCGTCGCGATGACCGCGTGCGGTTCCGGAAGCAGTGGCAGTGGTGACAAGGTGCATCTGACGTTCTGGACGCACACCCACCCGCCGATGATCGCGCTGAACAAGAAGCTGATCGCCGAGTACGAGAAGGCGCATCCCAACGTCACGATCGACTACCAGCAGATCCCGAACACCGACTTCAACACGAAGATGCTCACGTCGCTGAGCAACGGCTCGGGACCGGACGTGATCAACATGGACGACGTGGCGCTTCGCGGCGACTACATCCCCAAGCGCCTGCTCGCACCGATGGACTCCGCCGCGCAGACCGCCGCCGAGGGACGGTACCTGCCCAATACGCTCGACGGCGCGAAGGGGCCGGACGGCAAGGTGTACGGGCTGCCCACCGAGTTCAACGCCACGGCGTTCGCCATCAACAAGGCGGCTTTCAAGAAGGCCGGCCTCGATCCGGCCGACCCGCCCAAGACGTGGGACGACGTGGCCGCCGACGGGAAGAAGCTGATCGCCGCCGGGCAGGGTGGGTTCAACTTCCTCTACCTCAGCGCCGGCCAGTACACCCAGCAGCTGCAGATCCTGCTGAACGAGACCGGTGGACGCATCGTCAGCGACGACGGCAAGAAGGCGACGATCGACCAGCCGCTCGGCGTGCAGGCGCTCGAGCTGTGGAACACCCTGGTGAACAAGGACAAACTCGGTGACCCGCACACCGCCTCCCACGACGCGACGGCGCCGTTCGCCGACTTCGAGGCGGGCAAGACGTCCATGACGGTCATGTACCCGTGGGGTGTCGGGCAGATCGCCCAGGACAACCCGAAGACCTACAAGAACATGGAAGTCGTGCCGCTGCCGCAGGTGGACCCGAGCAAGCCGAACGGCCGCTGGTACGGCTACTACATGGCGGTGAACAAGGCGTCCAAGCACCAGGCCGAGGCGTGGAAGTTCATCGACTACGTGACCTCGCAGAACCAGCGGTGGCTCACCGACGTCAACTTCATCCAGCCGGTCAAGGACTGGTCGTCGTCGCCGGCGGCGGCGAAGGTGCCGTTCCTGAAGGTCTGGGAACAGGCTTACCAGCAGGGGCGATTCGACGAGGTGGCACCGCACTGGGCCGAGGTGCAGGACGCCATCAAGACGGCGATCGAGAGCACCGTGCTGGACGGCAAGCCGGCCGGCTCGACCTTGAAGCAGGCGGCCGACACGATCAACCAGTCGCTGTCGGAGTGAGCGCCATGACGACCCTGAACGTACGGGCGTCGGCGCATCGCAAGATCATCGGTGCCGTGTTCGCGGTGCCGGCGCTGGCCCTGTTCGGCCTGTTCGCCGTCTACCC
Organism: Actinoallomurus iriomotensis; assembly: GCF_030269445.1. Lineage (GTDB taxonomy): Bacteria > Actinomycetota > Actinomycetes > Streptosporangiales > Streptosporangiaceae > Actinoallomurus > Actinoallomurus iriomotensis. The sequence goes on along the minus strand of NZ_BSTJ01000003.1, from coordinate 266,667 downwards.
GATGGTCCGGGTGTTCTACATCAGCCTGTTCGACTACGACCTGACCAGCCCGCCGCACTGGGTCGGATTCGCCAACTACGGATTCCTGTGGCACAGCGAGCAGTTCCACCAGTCTCTCGAGGCCACCGGCTTCTACCTGCTGTTCACGTACGTGCCGGCCGTGCTGCTGGCCCTGCTGCTCGCGCTCGGCCTGGACACGAAACTGCCGGGCAGCGGCTTCATCCGGCTGCTGTACTTCGCACCGGTCGCCATGTCCTGGGTGGCCATCTCGGTGATCTGGCGACTGCTGTTCCAGCCGGACGGGTTGCTCAACCAGGTGCTCGGTACGCACACCCCCTGGCTGACCAGCGCCAAGTCCGCCGAGTGGGCGCTGGTGATCGCGAGCGTCTGGAAGGAGACCGGGCTCTTCCTGATCCTCTTCCTGGCCGGCCTGTCGAGGATCCCGCGCGAGCTGCGTGAGGCCGCATCCCTCGACGGGGCCGGGGCGTTCCGCTCGTTCCGGTACATCACGCTGCCGCTGCTCAAACCGATGACCGCGGTCGTGTGCGTGATGGCGGTGATCCGGGGCTGCCAGTCGTTCAGCCCGCAGGTCGTGCTGACGGGCGGCAGCTTCAAGACCCAGGTCGTCAACCTCTACGTCTACAAGACCGCCTTCGAGAACGCCCGGATGGGACGCGCGTCCGCGGTGGCGGTGCTCCTGTTCTTCGCACTGCTGATGGTGACCATGCTGCAACTGCGCCTGTTCCGGTCGGGTGAGCGATGACGGACGTGCTCAAGCGGCCTCCCGTAGCGGTGTCGTCCGCCACCCCGGTACGCCGGCGTCGACGGCGAGTGAACGTTCGTGCGGTCGTGCTGTACGGCCTGCTGCTGCCCGGCGGTTTGCTGTTCGCGTCGGTGTTCGTCTACGCGGTGCTGTCGGCGCTGAAGCCGGCCGACGAGGTGCTGTCGACGCACTGGTGGCCGAGCCGGTTCGTGTGGTCGAACTTCACGCTGCCGTTCACGACGGTGCCGTTCGCCCGCTACTACCTGAACAGCGTGGTGGTGGGCGTGGCGGTCACGCTGCTGAACGTCGTCACGTGCACGCTGGCCGCCTACAGCTTCTCGAAGTTCTCCTACCGCGGGCGGACGTTGCTGTACCTGATCGTGCTGGCGACCATGATGATTCCGCTGGAGGTCATCTACGTCCCGCTGTACGCCCTGGTCTTCAAGCTGCACTGGGTGAACAGCTTCGCCGGTCTGATCGTGCCGGCCGGCACGAGCGCGTTCGGCATCCTGCTGATGCGGCAGAGCATCAACGGCCTGCCCGACGAGGTCCTCGACGCCGCCCGGCTCGACGGCGCGGGCGAGATGCGCATCCTGTGGCGCATCGTCGCACCGATGATGACCGCACCCATGTCGGCGCTCGCGCTCGTCGTGTTCATGACCACCTGGGACAGCCACCTGTGGCCGCTGCTGGTGGGCAGCGATGACGGCCACAAGACGCTGCCGGTCGGCCTGGCGGCCATGCAGGCCGACAACGCCGGCGCCACCGGCATCCCCATGCTCGTGGCGGCGGCGGTCATGGCCGTGCTGCCCACCCTGTTGCTGTTCTGCTTCCTGCAGAAGCGATTCGTCGAGGGGATCACGATGTCGGCGGGCATTCAATGAGCGAATTCGCCGTGGACGGCGGGCAGACCCGGCTGCGCCTGGGGCTGGTGGTCGACGGCGCGGTGCGCGATGTCGTGGAGCACGACGGCTTCCGGTACCGCCCGTCCGTGGACCCGGTGGACAGCACCGTACGAGCGGTATGCGCCGCCGTCGACGGACGCCCGGTCGGCCGCATCGCCCTGGGCCTGACCAGCGCACCGTCCACGGTGGACGGTGCTCGTCGCATGGCACGAGCGATGTTGGACGCGATCGGCGCGGACGAGGTGCTGATCGCCGGTGACGTGGTGACGGCGCACGCCGGTGCGCTGGGCGGCGGCCCCGGCGTCGTGATCACGGCCGGCACCGGCACGAACTGCCTGGGCGTCAACGGCGACGGGACCGAGCACGCCGACGGGTTCGGCCACCTGCTCGGCGACGACGGCAGCGGCTTCTCGATCGGCCGGTCCGGCGTGGCCGCCGCGCTGCGCGCCCGTGAAGGTCGCGGTCCGGCCACGTCCCTGGTCGACGTCCTCGACGCGCACTTCGCCGACGTCCCGGACTTCCCGCATGGCATCTACAGCACGGTCAATCCGGTGGCGTCGATCGCGTCGTTCACCCGGGCGGTCGTCGCGGAGGCCCGCGCTGGGGACGCCGTCGCATCGGAGCTCTGGGCGCGGGCGGCCGATCGGCTCGTCGACACCACCATGAGCGTGGTGCGCCGCTGCTTCCCGGATGCGGCCGAGGTGCCGGTCTCGTACACAGGACGGCTGTTCGACGTGGCCGACCTGCTGCGCGAGCCGTTCGTGGCCGGCCTGGCCGCGCGCTGCCCCGAGGCGCGGGTGCGCGAGCCGCAGGGTGCCCCGATCGACGGGGCCGCCCGGCTGCTCGGCGAGCATCCGTACGGCACGCTGGTCACCCGGGAGGCGCGATGATCTTCCCGCGCGGCTCGCTGGTCGTGTCCTGCCAGGCGCCGCCGGCCAGTCCGTTCCACGGTCCGGCCGGGATGACGCTGATGGCGCGGGCGGCCGCGCTCGGTGGGGCGGCCGGCATCCGGGCCAACGGCGCCGCCGACATCGCCGCGATCCATGCCGCCGTCGACCTGCCGATCATCGGTATCTCCAAGACCGGCGACCCGGACGGCGTGTACATCACGCCGACGTTCGCAGCGGCGGCACCGCTGGTCTCGGCGGGCGCCTCCATCGTCGGCCTCGACGCGACGCTGCGGCCACGGCCGGAAACGTTGTCCGGCCTGATCGCCCGCATCCACGGTGAGCTGGGTGTTCCGGTGCTGGCCGACGTCGACTCGGTGGCCGCCGGCGTGGCCGCGGCCTCGGCCGGCGCCGACCTCGTCGCGACGACGTTGTCCGGCTACACCGGCGGTCCCGTGCCGTCAGAACCGGATCTGGAGCTGGTACGCGGCCTGGCCGTAGAGCTCTCCTGCCCGATCGTGGCCGAAGGGCGCTACGTCACGCCGGCGGACGTGTCGGCCGCCTTCGACGCCGGCGCGACCGCCGTCGTCGTCGGTACGGCGATCACCAATCCCACCGCCATCACGCGCCGGCTGGTGGAGCGATGAGGATCGGTGCCGCGTCCTCTCCGCTGGCCGTACCCCTCGGCGCTGCGCTCGGCGGCTATGCCGACCGGGTCGGCGGCGCCACCGGCACTCTGGACGAGCTGCAGGTGTGGTGCGTTCGCCTCGGCGGCCTCACCCTGGTCGTCGCCGACGTGGTGTGCGTGCGCGGCGACCTGGCCGACTCCGTGTCAGCGGCGCTCGGGGGCGGCCCGGTCTGGACGACCGCCACGCACACGCACTCGGGTCCCGACCTGAACTGCGGGCCGGGCATCCGGCCGACGCCGGCACCGTGGCTGGAGGCGATCCCGGCAGCGGCCGCCGAGGCGGCATCGCGCGTCGTCGTGGCGGACGCGGCGCTGGCGTGGCACGCCGGCGCCCTGCACGGGGTGGGTTCGGTACGCGCGCGTACGGACGGCGCGCCGTCCGTACCGGCGGACGTGCTGGCGGCCCGTGACGATGACGGCAGGCTGCGGGGAGTGGTCGTGGTGTCGCCGATTCACCCGACCGTGCTGCCGGCGGGCAACACCAGGGTCAGCGCCGACCTGGCCGGGGCGGTGCGCCGCGCCGTGCGACGGCGACTCGGCCCGTCGACCTGGGTCGTCGTCGCCACCGGCTGCGCCGGCGACATCAGCACGCGGATGACGCGGCGCGCCTCGACACCAGAGGAGTGCGACCGCCTCGGCGAACTCGCCGCCGCGCAGATCGTCGACGTCCTGGCCACGGAGCCGATCCACCTCGAACGCGGCGACCCGCCGGTCCAGGCCGGGACGCGAACCCTGCGACTGCCCATCCGTCCGGCCGAGGACGTGCCGGCGGCGCCGTCCGGCGACGGCCGCATCGCGCACACGTATCGGCAGGGCCTGGCGGTCGCTCGCGAGCGGATGACCCGCCACCCCGACGGCGTCGCCATGCTGCGCGTCGACACGGTCCGACTCGGCGCCATCCGGCTGGCCGGAATCGGCGCCGAACCGTACCTGGCGGTACGGGACCTGGTCGACGGCGTCGTCCTCGGCTACGCGAACGGCTACGCCGGTTACCTACCGGATGCCGATGCCTTCGAGACGCCTGGCTACGAGGTGCTGTCCAGCCCGTTCCGGCCCGACGCGGCCGGCCGGGCGACGCGCGCCATCAACGAGATGTTCGAAGCGGAGGAGAGTGATGACTGACACGGTGCAGGTCGGCCAACAGGCGTGCGCGGAGATCATGCGCGATGCCGTTGACCGCGTGATCGAGACGCAGGTCGACAACATCGCGGCCGCGGCCGAGCTGGTCACGAAGTCGCTGCTCGCCGACGGCGTCATCCAGATGTTCGGCACCGGGCACTCCCGGTCGTTCGCCATGGAGATCGTCGGCCGCGCCGGCGGGCTGATCCCGGCGAACGGCCTGTCCGTCAAGGACCTCGTCATGTACGGCGGGGTACCTCCGGAGGAGATCCTCGACCCCTCGCTGGAACGCGACCCGAGCCTCGCCGCGCGCATCCTCGCGCTGGCGAACGTCCACCCTCAGGACGTGTTCATCATCGGGTCGAACTCCGGCGGCAACGGCGCGGTCGTCGAGCTCGCCCGGCTGGTGAAGGAGCGCGGCCACCCGGTCGTCGCGGTGACGTCGCTGAACCACTCGCGGCAGATCGAGTCCCGGCATCCATCGAAACTGCGACTGTTCGAGCTCGCCGACGTGGTGATCGACAACGGTGGCGTCTTCGGCGACGCCGCGCTGAACCTGCCGTCGGGTGCCGCGATCAGCGCGACCTCGTCGCTCACCAGCGTGCTGATCGCCCAGCTGCTGGTGACGGAGGTCTGCGGCAGGTTGCTCGCCGCGCACCAGGACGTCCCGGTGTTCATCTCGGCCAACATCCCCGGCGGCGACGAACACAACCAGGCCGTACTCGCCCACTACACCGGCCGGGTCCGGCTGGGTGAGCCCTGATCGACGCCCCCGAGTCCGAAGGAGGACCCATGACCCGGCCCAGCCGCCGTGACATCCTCAAGTTCAGCGGAGCCGCCGGTGCGGCCGGCCTGCTCGGCGGCACCACCGCCGGTCGCGCCGCCGCCCAGCCCCGTGCCGCGCAGGCCGCTGCGCGGCAACCGATGTCGGCCCCGCCGCCCGGCATCGGTTCGCGCGGCTACTACATCACGTTCTGCCGCATCCCGACCGCCGGCTACGACACCTGGCGATCCATCTTCGACACGTTCGCCGACGACGGCATCCAGCACGTGATCATGTGGATGGGCGGAGCATTCCGGTCGCGGAAGTACCCGATCACCTGGCAGTACAACCGTCATCACGCGAACGTGCGGCACGACTTCGTGGGCCGGCTGATCGACTACGCGCACACCCGTGGCGTCAAGGTCCTGCTCGGGTTCACGCCGTACACCTACGACGGCACCAACCAGTACGCGCTCGAGCGTCCGGACCTCAAAGGCGTGCAGGCGAACGGGAAGCTGGCCCGCCTGCAGGGCATCGACTCATGGGGCTACAACCTCGACCCGACCAAGGCCGACGCGCGGACGTTCATGCTGAACTACGCACGCGAGATGTACTTCGACTTCTACCCGAACGCCGACGGGCTGTTGATCGAGTCCTCGGACATCGACATCTGCGTCGGCGGCGCATGCGGCGGCGCGTCGCACTACTACGAGCTCGAGTACGAGTTCGTCCGGCAGATCTCCGAGGACGTGTGGGCGCACGATCCGGACGCGCAGATCCTGATCCACCCCAACTACTTCACCGGGGGCTCGAACGGTGCCGACAAGCCCTACGACCCGCGGTGGGGCCTGATCTTCTCGCCGTGGACGGTCAATCTCGACCTGGTCAAGCGGGCGTCGTACTCCTATTACTTCGACCTCGACGTCATCAGCCAGTCACCGCCGTACATGAAGGCCAGTGCGCGCTACGTGCGCGACCACGGATTCGCGGGCTACCTGCCGTCGCAGGAGTTCTTCACGTTCGTGCCCAAGCATCCCGAGATAGGCGAACCGGGGATCGTCGGACGCCAGCTGCATCCGTTCGGCATCGACGTGATCGGGCTGGACGCCAACCCGTACGTCGACCCGCTCGTGTCCGTCAACCGCATCGCGTACCGCGAGTACATGCGCGACCCGGACCTGTCCGACGCCGAGTTCCGCGCGGCGCTGGGCCGCTCGGTGTTCGGAGACACCGCCACCGATCAGGACATCGACGACCTGATGTTCCTGCACGACTGCTTCTACTGGAACAAGTCGCTGTTCTCCCCGTCGGCGCAGGCCGATCCGTCCGTGCTGCGCGACAACCTGGAACGCGGGCTGCTCGGCATCGCCGACCTACGCAAGATCCAGAACGGGCTCGACGCGCTGCCGGCGGTGGCCCGCCGGGTGACCGCCTCGCGCAACCCGCGCGTCCGGGCGCTCGGCGAGCACGCGGCGCTGATGCGGCGGAACTGGGATCCCGGCTCACGGCACCTGCTGGCCGCCCACCTGCGCTGAACGATCAGGGTCGGCCGGTCTCCGGGCTCGTTCTGTGCGCATGGGCGAACTCGGCGGGCGTTTCGACTACCTCTCGCGGCCGGAGAACGCCGAAGAGGCGGCGCTTTTCACCGTGTCGATGACGGACTTGTCCGGACATAGCCATGCTCTGCGTGACCGGCGGTACAGAACGAGACCTCAAGATTTGCCGATTAATGGTTGACTTGCCGGTTCCTGCCGGATCTGAACCGGGGAGTCCGTCTCTGTCGACGGCCGCAGAAATCCGGAGGTCAGACCATGCCGTTCTCAAAGCCGACCAATGGTTTCCGCCTGCACTATCTGCGATCCGGAGAAGGCCGGCCGGTGGTCCTCGTCCACGGTAACCCGGGTGACAACAAGGAGTACTCCAAGCTGCTGCCCCTGCTGACACCCCACGCTGACGTGGTCGTCCCCGACCTGAGGGGCTACGGCAAGTCGGACAAGCACCTGACGGACGTGGGCAACGCCTACGCCCTGTCCGGGCAGGTGGACGGCGTCATCGCGCTGATCGACGAACTCGGCATCAGCGACGCGGTCTTGTGCGGATACGACGTGGGCAGCTTCACCGTCCAGACGATCGCGGTGAAGCGCCCCGACCTCGCTGAATCTCTGGTGATCGCGCCACCGACGATGGGAGTCGGCCGGAGGATTCTGGAGGAGAAGGCGGTCAACGCCTTCCTCCACGCGATCCTCTACAAGACGACCCTGGTAGAGGATCTCATCGACGGCAAGCCGGATGCCGTCCGCGCCGCGCTGAAGGAGAACCTGCAGAACTGGTCGGCTCCAGGCTCCGAGGTCGTGGACGAGCTGCTGGACCATCTGACCGAGAACCACTCCGCCCCGGGTGCCTTCGTGGCCGGCGTCATGTGGTTTCGCTTTCCGGAGGGGAACCCCATCACCTATTACGCCAACGAGAAGAAACCGGATCCCGCTGACAGGTTCGCCAAGCCCATCACCATCCTCTGGCCCGACAAGGATCCGCTCTTTCCGCCGGAATGGAGTGACAATCTGTCCGACTTCTACAGTGACTTCACACTCCACTTCATGAAGAACGTCGGACACTTCAGCCCGCTGGAAGCACCGGACGTCTGGGCCGAACATATTCTGGAGCACGTGCGTGCGGCCTAGCAGAAGCCGGCCGTGCCTTGTGGGTGTCACGACTAGGGGGCCGGCATCGTGGCCTTGAGGGCTTGGAGCTCCGTGCGGCCCTCCTCGGCTCGTCCCGGCACCAGCAACAGCGTGACCGCGCGCTCGAACCGGGCGCCGATGCGTTCCCACCGGGTCACCGACTCGATCGCCGGCCGGACGTCACCGGTGTGCCGGGCGGTGGCGCGCGCCAGGCAGGCCGCCGCCCAGTCGTTCTCGGCGGCGGCGGATTCGGCCGCCGCGAGCCGGTCACCGGCGTCGGGCAGTCCCGCGACGACCGCGAGTTCGGCCCCGGCCGCGTGGGCGTAGGCCAGCCACCACTTCTCCGGGAACGACGCGAGCGCGGCATCGACCAACCGCTCCGGGTCGGCGTACCGGCCGGTGTGCACGGCGACCCGGGCATCGGCGAACGCGGCGGCCGCCGCCAGCGCCGATGACTCGGCCGCATCGTCGACGTGTGCGATCCGCAGCGCGCGCGAACGCCACTCCTCGAACCCGGGGAGGTCGCCGCGCAGGCCGTTGACCAGTGCGGCGATCGCGGCGGCCGAGGACGGCCAGTCGCCGCGCAGCGCGGACAGCTCCCCGTCCGCGACACCGGTGGGCGCGTGCTGCCAGCCGTCCCAGAGGATGCCGGCCTGGGCGAGTGCCTCGTCGAACCGGCCGGTCAGGCCGTACAACCGGACCAGCCTCGGGGCGGTGATGGCCGGGTGCACGCCGATCAGGTCCTGCCGTACGGCCTGCTCCGCGATGGATCTCGCGGCCGGCAGATCCCCTGCCGCGAGCGCGGAGGTGGACGCCACGTGGAACAGGTCGGTCAGCTCGGCCGCGACGGCGGGCTCGTGCCGTGGCGCGGTGACGGCCAGCCGGAGCCGTTCGTCGGAGAGCCGGTGTGCCTGGCGCAGGCGCCCGGCGTTGGCCAGCGCGGTGCCGAGCGCGTCCAACGCGCCGATGACCAGCGCGGCGTCCCCTGTGCGCCGCGCGGCCGCCGCCGCGTCGCGCGACAGCTCCAGGTCCGGTTCGAGCGATCCCTGTCCCGATACCCACGCTCGCGCCATCGCGAGCAGGGCGGCGGCGCGCTCATCGGCCGGGTCGGTCAGGTCGGTCGCCTCGGCCAGCAGCGTGAGCACGCGATCGCGCGGGACCGGCTCGATGAAGCACATCGAGTACCGCGTGGCCGCGATCGCGGCCGTGGCGAGGGCCATGGCTCGCGCGGTCGGGTGTCGTGCGCGGGTGGCCGCCTCCCGGAGCAGCCCGAAGGCGGTTTCCCCGGCGGAGATGGTGAGTGCGGCCCAGGCCGCCGTGATGAAATCGGGGGCCGGGTCCGGCGCGAGGTCGGCGGCGGTGCGGTAGTACTCGCCGGCGGCCACGACCAGACCGCGGGCGAAACTGAGATGGGCGAGCGATTTAGCGAGCCGGTACGCGGTGCCGTCCCGGTTCGCCCGGGTGAGCGCGTGTCGCAGGTCGTCGGCGACCACGTCGAACTCGGCGGGTGGGAGCCCGTCGATCCGCGACTCGAGGCCGGCCGCGGTGTCCGCGGCCCAGCGCACGTAGCGCGGCCGCACGTCCTCGCCGCTCGCCGTCAGCTCCTGAACGGCGACCGCCCGAACCGTCTCGAGCAACCACCAGCGAGCGTTCTGGAACACGACGATGCTGCGGTCGACCAGTCGGCCGAGCAGGTCGGCGACCGCGCCGACGTCGTGTTCGGGATTGAGGGCCCTGACCGCGTCCAGGTCGAACCCGCCGACGAACACCCCCAGCCTGCGGAACAGGCGGCGCTCCTCGTCGTCGAGCAGGTCGAGGCTCCAGCCGATCACCTCGTCGAGCGAATGGTGCCGGTGATCCGCTCCGCGGCCGCCGGAGATCAGCCGCAACCGGTCCTGCAGCGCGACATGGAGGCCGTCGACGCCGAGCGACGCGGTCCGCGCCGCGACCAGCTCGATCGCCAGCGGCATGCCGTCGACCGCGGCGCACAGTCGCTCGATCGCGGCAGGTTCGGCGGTGAGAGCGGGGTTGACCGCGTGAGCGCGGTCCAGGAACAGCCGCTGCGCCTCGGCGCCGAGCGGCGGCACCGGCACCAGCACCTCCCCGGGAATGCCCAGGCGTTCGCGGCTGGTCGCCAGGATCGTCACATGCGGGCAGGACCGGAGGATCCGCGCCACCAGCGCGCACACCTCGGCGATGACGTGTTCGCAGTTGTCCAGCACCAGCAGGGTCCGGTGCGACCGCAGCCGGTCGATCACCGCGTCGGCGGGCGTCCGCGGCGGCCGTTCGGCGACGCCGAGAACCCGAGCGACCGCCTGATCGACCCCACCGCCGCGTACCGGCACGAGATCGACGAACGCGGTGTCCACGGCGAGGCTCGCGGCGACCTCGACGGCCAGCCGGGTCTTTCCCATGCCGCCGGTCCCCACCAGGCTCACCAGCCGCGCGGTGCGCAGCGCCGAGGACACCACGGCGCGTTCGTGCTCGCGTCCGATGAACGACGTCGGGTACGCCGGGAGCTCACCGCCGTCCGCCGGGGTCTCCGCGAGCGTGGCCAGTGTCCGGCGATCGGGGACACCGGCCTTGCGCAGCAGGGCGGAGACGTGGCTTTCCACGGTCCGTACGGACAGGTGCAGGTGCTCCGCGATCTGCGCGTTCGACTGGTGACGGCGGATCGCCGCGAGTACCTCGGCCTCCCGCTGGGAAACCCGGTCGAGCCATTCCATCTGGTCACCCTATTCACGCGGATCCGTGGCCGGCACGGATGTGCTCAGGTCTCCTCCGGGCGACGCTGAAGCCATGACCGCACAGCAGACGGCCCGCCGGATCATCGAGGCCGGCAACTACCTGACCCTCGCCACCGCGAACCGCGACGGCCGGCCCTGGGCGTCGCCCGTGTACTACACCCCGGATGGCGGCATCGACTTGTTCTGGGTGTCCCGGCCGGGCAGCCGCCACTCCCGCAACATCGCCGAGCGCTCCGAGGTCGGCATCGTCATCTACGACTCCCAGGTCCCGCTCGGCGACGCCGAGGCCGTCTACCTGACCGCCCGCGCGGAACAGGTGGGCGAAGCGGACCTCGAACGGTACGCCGGGGTCTTCCGCCGCCGCCGGCCTGAGCTGGCGTCGTTCACGCCCGAACGGCTGCGGACCCCCCACCCGCTCCGGCTCTACCGTGCCCATGTCCTGGAAGCGTCCGTCCTGCTCAACGACGACGGCCCGGACATTCGCGTACCCGTGCGGGTGCCGGTCTGACGCCGTCTAGCGGCGTACTTCGAACTTAAGGTGGAGCACCCGGTCGCCCCGGATGACCACGTGGGGATCCTCCAGCAGGTGCTGCCCGTCGATGCCGCCGAAGTAGCGTTTGCCCGACCCGAACACCACCGGCACCACGTCCATCGCCACCTCGTCCACGAGGCCGGCCGCGAGGATCTGGCCGCCCACGTCGCCGGCGTTCACGCTGACGGTGCGCTCCCCGGCGAGCTCCTGCGCCTTGTCGATCGCGGCCCTCACGTCATCGACGAAATGGTACGACGCCTCGGGGTGCCATCCCTCGGGCTTGGGCCGGTGGGACACCACGACCACGTGCTCGCCCGCGGGTGGCTGACCCTCCCAGCCGTTCACCAGGTCGAACAGGGTGCGGCCCATCACGATCACGCCGATCGTCTCCCACATCGGCCGGACGTACTCCGCCGATGCGCGGGAGACCCTGAAGCGGCTTCCCACCGCGGAGTGGTCGTACTGCTGGTCGCCATCCTCGGTGATCGGGGTGTCCCCGCTGAAGTACCAGTCGTGGAGGGGCCCCACGTCGTCGTTCTCGTCGGCGATGAAGCCGTCCACCGACACCACGTTGTGCATGATCACCGTACCCATGGGTTCTCCTTGAGTCTCCTTGCGCGTTTGCCCCCGATCTTGTCGGTACGGAGGAGGTCTGGGCTTGTAAGAAATCAATGGCCCTTCTCATTCGGGTCCCGCGACAATGGCCGACGTGGAAGAGGTCCGTCGACCGCGTCGCCGGCGGCGTGGGCCGCGGCGGGTGCCGACGTGATCCGCGCGTGGTGGTCGTTGCGCAGCCTGCTGGCGGTCCGCTGGCTGGTCGAGCACGGGTTCGACCCGTCCTCGCCGGGCTGCGAGGTCGACGTGCTGAGATCCCATGCGGCAGGCCGCTGAAAAGGCATCAGGCAGCGGGCATCGGACCGCTGTCCGGCGGGAATCCCCGCTCGGCGGGGAACCGGCGCCGCAGGGCCAGGTATTCCGTCGGGGTGTGGCCGGTGAAGTCCTTGAACTCCCTGCTGAAGTGGGCTCGGTCGAAGTAGCCCGCCGTGTGAGCGAGATCCGACCAGTCGACCGGACGCAGGGCGTCCACGGACAGGATCAGTCGCGCGAAACGGTAGATCCGCGCCACCCGCTTCGGGGTGACGCCGACATGGAACTTGAACTGCGTGGCCAGGTGATTGCCGCTCACCCCGGCGGCGTCGGCCAGCGCGCCGACCGGGACCGCGCCGTGGGCGGTCTCCAGCCGCCCGCCGGTGTGCTGGACCAGGCCGAGCCCGCGCGACGGCGCCTCGGCGAGGCGCGAGCGCAGCTCCTCCTCCAGGACCCGCAGTGTCCCGGTGGCCGACGTCATGTCGCCGACCTGGTCGCGAATCCGGTCCAGGGACCGTTGCCAGACGGCGTCGACCGGCACCCATCGGTCCCGCAGCTCGGTCGCCGGCATGTCGACGAACGGCGAGCTTCCCCAGGGCTTGAAGTGCACCCCGACGAGCCGCACCCGTGCCGGGTACTCGACGAGGAAACGCCGGGTCCACACGCCCATGAACCACCCATCGGTCAACACCGCCGACGGCACCGAAGGGTCGGAATCCCGCAGGCGGACGGGTTCGCCCAGGTTGATGAACAGGTGCGCCGACGGCATCGGCGGGACGTTCATCCGGCGGTGGCGTGGCACGCCGGTCAGGCAGTAGATGTCGTCGATGAACCGGTCGAGCGGCGGTGCGGGCACGCGGCCGACGTACTCCATGGACTCAGTGTGGCCGAGCGGTGCTTCGGCCGTCGCGGGACGTCCCGGTTCACAGGCACATCCAGCAGTACAGATGGTCGTCCGCGAACAGCACGCCCACGACATCTGCTCCCATCGAGCGCCTGATCTCTGTGTGAGAGATCATTATTCGGGCCGGTAAGCGTGGAATGGGGGACGAATGGCGAAGCCTCGCCCATTGCGGCTGGGGGATCCGCCTCAACTGGGCGTCTACCGCCTGGAGGGCAGGCTCGGCGAGGGCGGTCAGGGGATCGTCTACCTGGAGCGCGATGCCGAGGGACGGCAGGTGGCGGTCAAGCTGCTGCGGTCCCACCTTGGCCAGGACGAGGCGGTGCGGGCGCGGTTCGCCCGCGAACTGGCGGTGATCGAACGCGTCGCGGGGTTCTGCACGGCGCAGGTGATCGACGCCGATGTGGTGGCCGCGGTCGGAGCCTGGATGTACGCCCCGGGACGAGGTCCGGCGGACTCGCTCGCGCTGCCCACGGGCGGATCGGAGATCTTGAAGATCGCCTCGGCCGACGCGAGGGCCTTCGAGAGCTACGACTATCGCACCTTCGACGCGGACGCGCGGTCGGCCCGAAGCAGGATGACCAGCGGCTTGCGGCAGCAGTACGACTCCGAGATGACGACCGCCCGTCCCGTGGCGCTGAAACAGAAGATCGTGAACGTGGCGTCGGTGGTCGCCGCCGGGCTCGAGTCGACGCGCGGTGCTCGAGCCAACGTCCTGCTCTCCCTCGACCAGCGGATCACCAGAGCGGGGGAGACGCCGACGGCGAGTCAGGCCGAGGTCCGGGCCGCGCTGGTCCGCCGGCAGGGACAGTGGTGGCTTGACCAGGTCACGCCGCTGCCCGCGGCTCCCGCCGATCTCGAGGGCGCCTCCTGGCCCGGCCGGAAGGTCTCCGCGGTGCTCAAGGCCGCGCAGTCGTGTATCCGCGCGATGTACTCCGTCGACCATCGGGCCGTCGACGGCACGTTCACGGCCGTCCGGGCGTGCGCCACCGGCGAGTTCCGTGATCAGTGGGTCGGTTCCGAGGCTCAGCTCAGATCGGCCTACGTCACCGAGCAGAGCGTCTCCAGGGTCAGGGCGATCGACGTCTCCCCCGGCGCCTCGACGGGTCCGTCACAGGCCACCGTGCTCGCCGCCGTGGGCACCGAGGTGCGGACGAAGACGACGCCGTCGCCGACCAAGAAGACCGTCCCCCCGATGCAGGTGACGATGAACCGCGTCGGCGGTCGGTGGTTGATGGCGAAAGTGGCCTACGTCGGCTGATCTGCGGGCTTGGTCGTTGTCCTGATTTGGCCAGGCAGGGACCTTCTCTCCGGAAGAATTCGGTTTAGTATCCGACTACGCATAAACGGGGTAATCGGTGCTGAGGCCGGAGAGGGGGAGCCGGTAAGTTTTGGCCTCTCGCCGCAATGGGCGCGGAATGGCGCGTGCGGGATCCCCTGGTACTACCAGGGCATCCATTTCAAGTCGATGTCCCTCGATCGACAGAACAACGTCCAGTTCTACACGTCCCAGGTGGACAGCGCGAACTGGATCTACTACGTCGACGGGCGCACCGGCAAGATCCTGGCGCGACAGGGGGCGCCGAAGAACGTCGACTTCCACTGCAATCTTCGCTTCGAGAACGACGGCAATTACATCGACATCGTGAACGATGACGGCAGTACCCAGGACGTCCTCGCCTACGCCTACTCCGAACTGAAGTCGTGGGTTCAGATAGCGATGAGCGGCCTGGGTGCACTCCTGAAGAACAATTCAGGCCCGCACGCCACTTGAGTGAAGTTGCTCGTGGGAGCCTGACCGCCGTCCAGGCGTTTTTTCAGGGATGTGGTGGGGGCCGGGGTTGCCGTGCGCGCGTTTCACCGGAGGTAACAGATGACCGTGCCCAGCGGCCGCGCGTTCGACGGACCGGCCCCCATCGAGGTGACCCGAGGCGCGGGTGTGATGCCCGATGATCCGGACCAGTCCGGCGTCTCCCAGGATCCGGTGCCGGACCTGGACGAGGCGGAGCACGCCGCGTTACTCGCCGCCGCGGGCGGCACGACCGCGTACGCGATCATCGCCTACGAGGCGAGCCAGATCGGCACCGGCGAGTCCCCGCCCGGTTCCAACCACAACAAGTACACGTCCTGGTACGGCGGAGACGGGGCCTGGTGCTTCATGTTCCAGAGCTACGCCTTCGACAGACTGGGCGCGCTCCATCTGATCTTCGGCAAGCAGGCGAGCCCGAGCACATCGGCATCGTGGAGAAGGTCGTCTCCGGTTCGGTGATCCAGACGATCGAGGGCAACACCTCGGACCACGTCATGCGCCGCACACGTTCGCGGTCCTACGTGTACGGCTACGCCACCCCCAAGTACGGTGCCGGCGGTGACGCCGGCGACTGGACGGAGAAGATCGTGCGGCGACTGCCCACCCTGAAGCCGGGCGACACCGGGTACGCCGTGTGGACGCTGCAAGGGCTCCTGAACGCACGTGCCGACGGCGAACAGCAACCGCTCGTCATCGACGGTGGGTTCGGCTCCGCCACCGAGGACCGCGTCAGGCAGGAGCAGTCCCAGCACAGGATCGCCGCCGATGGTCAGGTCGGCCCGCACACCTGGTCGATCCTCATCCTCGGCGAAGACGTCGTCTGACGTCCGCACTCGGGATGCGGCGGGCTATTGGGATACTCCGGCCATGGACGCGACTGTGAGGGCGGACGGGGCGAAACCGGGCATCGAGCCCATCGAGTGGGTGCTGCGTGCCGCCGGGCCGGCGGACGTCGAGGTGATCGCGGAACTGCGGGCGACGGTGATGCGCCCGGACCTGGAGCGGCTGGGGCGGTTCGACGAGCACCGGGTCCGGCAGCGGTTCCGGGACTCCTTCTCCGAGCGGCACACATCGGTCATCGTGGTCGACGGCGCCTTCGCGGGCTGCGTCACCGTACGCCCGGCCGAGGACGGGCGGTGGCTGGAGCATTTCTATCTCGCTCCGGACCTCCAGGGCCGAGGCCTCGGGTCGGCCGTCCTGCGGACACTGCTGCGGCGGGCCGACGCCGACCGCGTGCCCGTCCGACTGAACGTCCTGCAGGGCAGCGCCGCCCAGCGGCTGTACGAGCGCCACGGGTTCACCGTGGAGGCCCAGGACCCGATCGACGTCTTCATGGTGCGACAGCCGGCCGCGGCCGTACGCCGTCCTCCGCACGACTGAGCGCGTCGTCACAGCCCGCGCAGTGCGGCGACCGCGGTTCGCAGCCGGTCCCGCAGCCACTCGTCCTGCCAGATGATGTCGTCGTCGATGCCCGAGACGACGATCCGTTCGTCGCGGCGGGCGAGCCGGTCGAGCTCCGCGACGGCGTCCACGGCGCCCATGTCGACCAGCAGCGGTACCGCGCCGCCACCGCCGTACGGCGCCGTGATCGCCGCGATCAGCGGGGTGACCAGCTCGGCCGGAGGGACGCCGAGCCGCCACAGCGCGCGGGCGGACGCCACCGCGCACCAGTGGTCGTCGAGCCGGTCGCGCAGGACCGGCTCAAGGTCGGCGACGGCCGGCGGGTGCGCGGCGGCCAGGTCCGCGACCAGGTCGGCCGCGCGGCTCGCGGGCGGGCCCTCGGAGGCGAGGACGGCGCACACGGTCGGCAGCGCCGGCGCCGGGTCGCCGGTCGCGGCCGACAGCACGCGGGCCGCGAGAATCTGGATGTCGCACTGCGGGTACGTCGCGGCCACGGCGCCGGTGAGGTGCCGGCGTGCGGCGGGGACCAACGGCAGCAGGCGGGCGCCCACCTCGCCGAGGTCGTACGAGGTCGCGGGCGGCCGTGCCCGGTCACCCGTCAGCAGGCCGTTCAGGGCCTCGACCAGCCACTGCGGATCCCCGGCCACGCGCCACACGTCGATGGCGGGTTCCAGCTCGCCGGTCCGTTCGGCGAGCGCCCGCAGGTGCGGCACCGTCTCCGCGGTGGCGTGGCCCATCCGCGCCAGCGCGCGGGACACCGCCTCGCCCGCGTGCGGCAGCGCCGCCAGCAGCTCCGGAACGGCGGGCGCGGCATCGGAACCCCACTGGCCGAGGACCGCGGCCAGGACCGCCGTCACCGCGGCGTCCGCGCCGGCGAGCCGCCGCCGTACCTCGTCGAGCGTCTGCCGGCTCCACGGCATGCCCTGGCGCAGCAGCCGGATCCGCCCCGTGTCGTGCCCCTCGGCGATGGCCGCGCAGACCGGGTCGATCCAGCCGGGGTCGCCCAGCGACATCAGGGTCTCCACGGCCTTGAGCTCCGGGGTGATCGCCACCTGATCCGCCGTCCGCGGATACCGCGCGGCGATCGCACGGAGTTCGCCGGCGAACAGCGCGGACGCGGCCCCGGACCGGCGCAGCGCCCCGACGGCCTCACCGCGTACGCCCTCGTCCGGGTCGTCCAGGAGCGGACGCACCATCGGCAGCAGCAGCGCCGGAGCCGTACGCCGGGCCTGGCCGCGTACCGTCATCCCCCACACGCCCGCACGGCGGACCTGGGCGGAAGACGACGCGAGCATCTGTTCCAGAAGGGCGGCGGCGAGGGCGTCATCCGCCACGGCCAGCAGTTCGTCGGTCCAGTCGGCGTGACGCTGCCAGGCGTACTCCACCTCGGCGTCGTCCATGACGCCGACCACGGCGGCCGCCGCGCCGTCCGGCCACGCCGCGCCGTTCCGTGTCAGGGCCAGCGCGGCGGCGACCCGCTCCGCCGGGGGAGCGTGCACGACCGCGTGGGAGAGGGGCTCACCGGACCGGACCGGGTCGAGCAGGCCGAGCGCGAGCGCGAGCGAGGCGCGTACCTCCGCGTCCTCCTCGACCGCCCAGCGGTCCCACAACGGTGCCGGCGGCGCGGCGCACTGGGCGAGGGCGTACGCGGCGGCCGCACGCACCTGCGGGTCGGGGTCGCCCAGGAGCGGCGGCAGGACGTCGGCGTGCGCGGCGATCGCCGCTCTGACGGCGTCGAACGCGGAGCCGTACGCGTGGTGGGGATCGGACAGCATGCCGAGCAGCCAGACGAACTCGTCGCGCGGTTCCGGTGCGCACCGCGCCAACTCGGTGAGGAACGGCACGGCCGCCACCGTGGCGGAGTAGACGGTGCCCTGGTGAAAGACGCAGCCGTACAGCTCCGCGAGCGCCTCCCCGGCCTCGTCTCCGCCTGCCGCCGCCCGGCGCAGCAGGTCGGGAACGTCACCGGCGTCTCCGTACGCGTGACCCAGCTCCGACCATGCGACGTCGTCCAGTCCATCGAGCATCGGCGCACTCTATCCAGACCGTCTGTCGCGGCCTGTACCTGACCGGAGTCAGTAGCCGGACGGCAGCCGCTGGAGGCGGTTCACGTCGTCCGGCGGGCCGGGTTTGCGGCCCCACAGCATGAGCAGCCGGGCGGCCGGGGAGCCCACCACGGTGGGCTCCCCGGCCGCGCCGGTCAGCGACATCCGCGGAGTCCCAGCGGTGGATCGTGCACTCGTTGCGCATGTGCGAGGAGAACGAGCCGACCTTGAACGGGCGGCCCGTCCAGGCCGGATCGGCGTCGGGGTCGTCGGCGAGCACCGCGGCGACCGCTCTCCGCATGCGCTCTTCGTAGCGCTCGACCGCCTTCAGCAGGGCGGCGCCGGACAACTCGCGGAACGGTGGTTCGCGTTCCTCGACCGAACGCGTCGAGGTCAGCGGGCTGCCCTGCGCGTACGTCTCGACGTGCCGGAGCGCCTCCTCGTGGTTGCCGGCCAGGTGCGCGCCGATGTGGTGAACCGTCCACGTGTCGCAGGTGCTCAGCGCGTTGGGTGGCAGGTCCTGCAACGCCGTGAGGAAGGCCTCCGCCTCGCGCGGCCGGTCCGTCATGGCCGGCGCTTCGCGGCCGGCGATCACTGAGCGATTGACAAGCGGAATCCGGGTTCCGTAACGTACCCGTCGATATCAAACGGAATCCGAATTCCGATTCCAGTGCAGAGGGGCAGAGAGCTCGTGATCGTCATCACCACTCCCACCGGCCAGATCGGCCGCCAGGTTCTCGACAACGTCCTCGCCGGCGGCGCGCCGGTCCGGGTGCTCGCGCGGGACCCGTCTCGCCTCTCCCCGCGGGTCCGCGAGCGCGTGGAGGTCGTGTCGGGGTCGTTGGACGACCTCGGCGTCCTCACCGAGGCGTTCGCGGGGGCGGACAGCGTGTTCTGGCTCGTGCCGCCGACGCCCACCGCCGACAGCATGCGGGACCGCGCCCTGGAGTTCACCCGTCCGCTGTGCGACGCCGTCAGGAGTCAGGGCGTCGAGCGCCTGGTCTACGTCTCGGCCCTGCGCCGCGACGGGGACACCGGGCACGGGTCGACCTCGCTGATCATGGACGAGATGATCGAGAGCACCGGCGTGAGCTGCCGGGCCCTGCGGATGCCCGGGTTCATGGAGAACGTGCTCCAGCAGCTCGAGCCGCTCAGGAGCCAGGGCGTGTTCTTCTTCCCGGTGTCCGGGGACCGGAGGCTGCCGACGTGCGCCACCCGTGACATCGCGGCCACCGCGGCCCGGCTGCTGCTCGACGACTCCTGGAGCGGGCAGGCCGGCGTCCCGATCCTCGGGCCCGAAGACCTGTCCTACAACGAGATGGCGCAGATCATGTCCGAGGTGCTGGAGCGGCCGATCCGCTACCAGCGGGTGCCCGCCGACGCGTTCAAGGCCAACCTGGTGCGGAACGGGATGAGTGACGGCTGGGCCCAGGGACTGGTCGACCTCCTCGCCGAGGTCGACCAGGGCGTCTACAACGCCGAGCCGCGCACCCCGCGGTCCAGCAGCCCCACCACCTTCCGCCAGTGGTGCGAGGACGTGCTCCGGCCCGCCGTCCTCGGCTGAGCGGGCTCGCCGGTAAATACGTTTGCCCGCCGGTTCGCGGCCCGCCTAATATCGGCTCGGTTCTGTTGCCTGCGATAGAGGTGGATGTTGCTCGTCTGAGGTTCGCGATCACCACGCGGTACGGCTTCGCCGTACGACGACGTGTGGCAGCGACCTCGGTGGACGAGCCTTCCTCAAGCGCTCCGCTTCGCCGCGTGGTGTTCGCGTATGACGCCCCCGAACATCACGACCGTGAAGGACTCCTCATGAGCGCATCCCTGACCTGTTCGGCTCTCTCGTTCGCCTGGCCGGACGGTACGCCCGTCTTCGACGGGCTGTCGCTCGGCTTCCCGCCGGGACGCACCGGGCTGGCCGGGGCCAACGGCTCCGGCAAGTCGACCCTGCTCCGGCTGCTCGCGGGACGGCTGAGACCCTCGGCCGGCTCGGTCGGCGTCCGCGGCAGCCTCGCCTACCTTCCGCAGACCATCACCCTCGACACCGCCCAGCACGTCGACGAGGCACTCGGCATCGCCGACCGGCGCAGGGCACTGGCCGCGATCGAGAGCGGCGACGTACGGGAGGAGCACTTCGAGACGGTCGGCGACGACTGGGACGTCGAAGAACGCGCCCTCGCCATGCTCGGCTCGCTCGGCCTCGACGGCATCGGCCTCGACCGTACGGTGGGGGAGGTCTCCGGCGGCGAGGCCGTCCTGCTGCGCCTCGCCGCGCTGCTCCTGGAGCGCCCCGACATCCTCCTGCTGGACGAGCCGACCAACAACCTCGACCTGCACGCCCGCAGGCGGCTGTACGACGCCGTCGACGCCTGGCACACCGGCATCCTGGTCGTGGTCAGCCACGACCGTGAGCTGCTCGAACGCGTCGACCGCATCGCCGAGCTCCGGGCCGGCGCGGTGTCCTGGTACGGCGGCGGCTGGTCGGCGTACGAGGAGGGCGTGGCGATCGAACAGGAGGCGGCCGGACGGATGCTGCGCGCCGCGGAGGCGGACGTACGCCGGCAGAAGCGGGAGCTGGAGGAGACCCAGATCAAGCTCGCCCGGCGCCGGCGGAACAGCCGGAAGATGGACCTCGAACGGCGGGCGCCCAAGATCATCGCCGGCGCCAAGAAGCGGTCCGCGCAGGAGTCGGCGGGCAAGCTGCGCAACCTCCACGAGGACCGGCTCGGTGAGGCGCGCGACCGGCTCGAAGAGGCGGCGGACGCCGTACGCGACGACGACGAGATCCGCGTGAGCCTCCCGCACACCGCCGTGCCCGCCGGGCGCACCGTGCTCAGCCTGCGCGGCGTACGGCCCGGGTACGGGCGGCTGCGCGAGGCCGACCTGGAGGTGCGTGGGCCCGAGCGGATCGCTCTCGTCGGGCGCAACGGCGCCGGGAAGACCTCCCTCCTGCGCACCCTCACCGGAGAGCTGCCGCCGCTGGCCGGTGAGGCGAGGACGTACGTGCCGTGGCGGTTCCTCCCGCAGCGTCTCGACGTGCTGGACGACGACCTGAGCGTCGCCGCGAACGTCGCCCGCCGGGCGCCGGGGGTGACCGACAACCACATCCGCGCCCAGCTCGCCCGCTTCCTGTTCAAGGGGGCGCGGGCGGAACAGCCGGCCGGCACTCTCTCCGGCGGCGAGCGCTTCCGCGCCGCGCTCGCGGCCATGATGCTCGCCGAACCGGCGCCCCAGCTGCTGCTGCTCGACGAGCCCACCAACAACCTCGACGTGCCCAGCGTCCGGCAGCTCACCGGCGCGCTCGCGTCGTACGAGGGTGCGCTCGTCGTCGCGAGTCACGACCTGCCGTTCCTGGAGTCGGCCGGCATCACGCGCTGGCTGGTGCTGGACGAGGAACTGCGGGAGACCACCCTGGAGGAGCTCGCCGCATGGGACTGACGGGACCGGGACCCGCCGATCGGGGGCGGACGCCGTTGGAAGAACGCCTGCGGGAGGTGATGGCGGCGCCGTTGGCGCGCATCGTCGCCCCCGACCGGCGAGTACGGCCGCCCGGCACGGTGGTGGACCGGTGGAAGGTGCCGGAAGAGGACCGGTCCGCCCTCGCGGAATGGGGCCTGCCGACGGATCTGGTCATGAGGCCGGAGTTCCAGCACGCGACCGAGCCGCTGCTGGTTCCGAACGTGGCGGGAGAGCACGAGCGCCGGCTGATCGCCGGCGATCAACGGCTGTACCACCTCGGGTGGTGGGGCGCCCACGATCGGACTCCGAAGATGGGAGCGGTCGCCGGCGACGGGCGGGTGCTGGCCGTCCGGGACGCCCCGGTGACGGCCGCCGACGTCCATCCCGATCTACGCCGCGTCTACGCGGACCTGTACCAGCCGGCGGTCGCGTTCCTCAACTCCTCGATCGCGCGACTCGTCGAGCTGGCATGGCGGTGGCGCTCCGCGGTCGCGATCCTCCGGGAGCTCCACCTCCAGGAACCCCACTACTCACGGCCGGAAGAAGAGCACGACGCCCACCTCACCCGGGTCGAGGCGGGTGAACGGATCGTGCTCGCGCGGGCGGCGGAGATCGACCCGGCGATCGATCCCGATGACCCCCGGGCGCTCTGGGTGGCGCTCATCACCGATCCCGGGTGCTAACCGGCCGGGACGACGTTCACGCTGCCCGAGTCGGTGCGCAGTGACAGCCGGGCCGGGGCGACGGGGGCCGTGGGCACACCGATGTGCCGGCCGCCCGAGTCGGTGTGCGCGTCCACGCTGTACGGGCCGCCGGGGACGGCCAGGCGCAGCGCGCCGGAGTCGTCGGTCATCCGGACGTTCTTCGGCGCCGAGGCGAACGTCAGGTCGATGGAGCCGGAGTCGCTGGAGGCGGTCGCGTCGGTCGAGCGGAGCTCCGTCGCGCGGATCGCCCCCGAGTCCGTGCTCGCCTGGACGGCGCCGCCGACGTCCTGCAGCGTCACCTCGCCCGAGTCGGAGCGGGCGCTCACGTCGCCCGTGACGTGCCGCACGGTCACCGAGCCGGAGTCGGACTTCGCGTCCACGGTCTTCACGCCGTTGACGTTCACCCGGCCGCTGTCCGTATGGGCGCTCACACTGACCGAGGCGGGGACGACCAGGTCATAGTCGATCCGGCACCGCGAGCAGCCGGCGGTGAAGGTCAGCGTCCCGTTGGTCACCTGCTGGCCGGGGTGGGGAGCCCCGTTCTGGTAGTGCACCACGCGGTGGACCGTCACGCCGTCCCCAGCGCCGCGCGTCACGACCACGTGCCCGCGGTTCGCGTCGACCCGCACGCTCGTGACCCCGGTGACGTGCGTGTCGTTCATGGTCGTGGTGTGCCGGTAGTCGGCGAAGTGCACGCCGACGCCGCATCCCGACGCGGTCAGTGCGGTGAGGGCGACGACCGCCACGCTACGGCTGTTCACGGCTGAGACTCCTCGAAGCTCGGTTCGAGGAGAACGCTACGGGACGGCCGGGGCCGCTCCCATGCGGCTGGCACGCCGGGTGAAGGTGGGGCTAACCCCCCATGGCCGGGCCGCGGCCGGGGCGCTCCAGCACGACGCAGAGGACGGGCAGTACGAGGAGCAGGGCGGCGGCCGGCCTGCGGCCCCACGACGCGTACGGAGGCGGAGGCGCGGGCGGCCGGACGGCGGCCCTGCGGAGCACGACGTCGGCGAGCGGGGCGGGGAGCCGGCCGAGACCCGTCCTCCGGCCGGCCGAGCGTGGCCGGCAGCCGGGCGGGCGTCGGCCGCTGGGCGGGGTCCTTGCGGAGACCGGCGGCGAAGAGGTCGCGCGGTACGGGGCGGCGACGGCGGACAGATCCGGCTCCTCGTGAAAGGTGCGGTGGAGCAGGGTCGGCACGTCGCCGACGCCGAAGGGTCCGGCGGCCGTCGCCGCGAAGCACGGCACGGCCGCGTACCAGGTCGAGCACGGGCGGATAGGCGATGGTCGGCCAGGGAACCGGGTCGGCCGTGACGACCGGAGCGGTGAACGCGCCGCTGACCGTCCCGCGCCGCCTCGACGTCCCCGCGGAACCGCTCACGGAATCCGGCCCCGGCCAGGGTCGAGCAGGCCCAGGACTCGTCGGTCAGGACCGCCGCCCAGGCTAGTCCGGCGGACGGGTACCGCGACAGCGGGTACCGGGCGGCCACCTTGCCCTCGGCGGCCAGGGCCGGACGGACGACCTTGATGGCGACCGGCCGGCCGTCCGGCGACGTGCCGAGGAGGACCTGCCCCATGCGGCCTTCGCCCAGCCGGGCGATCACCTGGTGGCCTCCGACGTCGCGGGGATCGGTCGGGTGCGGTGACTGCACGTCGGGCCGGGAAGGTGGTGCTCGAAGGGCAGCAGGTGACCGGCCCGCCGGCCGGAATGGCCATTGGTTCCATCGGTGGCTCCGGCTGGGGGAGGGCGAACAGGTCCTGCGCCGCAGCGAGGGGTCCGGGCCGGTCGCGCCGGGGCGGCGGCTCGGGCACGTCCGGGAGGGTCAGGTCGGCGAGGGGCCGCGCGTGCCGGGCGGCCTCGGCGGGCGGGCGGATCTCCTCCGGCCGGTCACGGGGCGCGGTACGGACGCCGGGGCTTCGGCTCGGCTCCTCTTCGACGGGGAACTCGCCGAGGCCGTAGCGACGCGCGAGGCCGGTGGACCGCCAGTACGCGTACCGCCTTTCACCACTTCCCGCACCCGCCTCGCGGCCTGGACCGGCTGAGGCGGCGATGGGTCAGGAGGGCGGGCGCTGGTGGTCTTCGTCCGGGTCCGCGGTGGGGAGGGCGGCCGTCTCGTCGGAGGCGTCCTGCGCGGGTGCGCTGCCGGTGTCGTCCAGGTCGCTCTTGGCGGAGGACTCCCAGTTGGTCATGTCCTTCAGCCGGTCGAAGCCGCGCCGGATGCTCTCCCAGCTCTCGTCGGCCAGCGGAGTGCCGACGTCGGACGAGGAGTCGAACGGGGAGTCGTCGCTGAGCGGGTCGGGCTCCGCGCCGCGGAGGTCCTGGTACGCGGACGTGGGATGGCCGTTGGTCTCGGCGGGGTCGCGGGGCGGCGGCTCGAAGGGCTCGAACGGTCTGGCCGGCGGCGGAGTCCCCGGCGCCGGTGGCTCGGCCGGTGGAGTCTCCCGCGCCTCCGGCTCACCCGGCTCCGGCCGGTCCGAGGCGCCGGTCGGCGAGGAGGTCTCGGCGGGCAGCCGGTCCCAGGCTTCGGTGGGCGACGAGGGATCGGCGGGCAGCCGATCCCAGGACTCGGTGGGGGACGACGGCTCAGGAGGCAGCCGGTCCCAGGACTCGGTGGGGGACGACGACTCGGGAGGCAGCCGGTCCCAGGATTCAGTGGGGGACGACGGCTCAGGAGACAGACGGTCCCAGGATTCAGTGGGGGACGACGGCTCAGGAGACAGACGGTCCCAGGACTCGGTGGGCGATGACGAGTCGGCGGGCGGCAGGTCCCACGAGCGGTCCGCCGGGGGCGGCTCGTCCCAGGAGCGCTCCGCGGGGGACAGCCGGTCCCAGGACGGCGCCGGCGTCTCCGGATGCTCCCCCGCGGGCGGCCGCTCGTCACGGCCGGGCGGCGATGTCTCGGGCCGGTCCCAGGCGGTGCCGTTGGGCGAGGGGTCCCAGGAACCGGCCGACTCGTGGCGGTCCCAGGGGGTGACCGGCGGTGATGCTTCGGAGGGTGCGGGGTCCCAGTGGGGCGCGTCGTCGGCGGGTGAGCTCGGATGACGGTCCCAGGGGGTGACCGGGGGCGATGCCTCGGAGGGTGCGGAGTCCCAGTGGGGCGCGTCGTCGGCGGGTGAGCTCGGATGACGGTCCCAGGGGGTGACCGGGGGCGATGCCTCGGAGGGTGCGGAGTCCCAGTGGGGCGCGTCGTCGGCGGGTGAGCTCGGACGGCGGTCCCAGGGCGTCACCGGCGGCGAGGCTTCGGGCGGTCCCGCGTCCCAGCGGAGCTCCTCTTCCGCGGCCGGCTCCGGGCGGCGCTCCCACGGGGACAGGCCCGACGACCGGCCCGTACGCGACGGCGGCGGCGACGGCCGGCGTTCCCACGACGCGGGGGCCGATGAGGCGTGCGCGGCCACCGGCATGGGGGACGGCTCCGGCTCCTCCGGCTCGACCGTGGCCTTCTCCCGGGCGATCCGCCGCCGTCGCTGCCGCCAGCCGAGGATCAGGCTGAGCAGGATCAGGGTGCCGCCACCGCTCAGGACGGCGATCAGCATCAGGTCGGGGTCGCTGTGCTCGGACGCCGTCGGTGCCGGCCGGGCCGCCGCCGGCGGCGTGTGCACAGACGTGCCATCGTGCTCGGCCTTGTTGATCCGGGCGGCCGTGCGCAGCGCGCCGTACGCGTCGGCGACGCCCGTGCCGATCTCGTTGCTGCGCCCGTCGGGCGGCCGGTGGGTGGCGCCCTCCTCCAGGGCCTGCTTGACCTCCTGCGCCGTGAGGTTCGGGTAACGCGCCTTGACGAGCGCGCTCATGCCCGCCACGAAGGCGGCCGACGAACTCGTGCCGGTGCCGAGGATGTAGCCGTGCCCGGCGGCGTCGGCGCTGACGATCTCCACGCCGGGGGCGGCGACCGAGATGTAGGTGTGCCGGTTGGTGAACTTGGCCGCCTTGAACGCGCGGTCGGTCGCGCCGACGGCGATCACTCCGGGGTAGGCGGCGGGGTAGTTGCGCCGGTTGGCGCCGTCGCCGTCGTTGCCCGCGGACGCGACGAGCACGGTGCCCTTGCCGAGGGCGTACTTGATCGCCGCCTCCTCGGCGGCGTTGCCGTTATAGAACAGGTTGCCGCCGCCGAGCGACATGCTGATGACCTGCGCGCCGTGGTCGGCGGCGTAGCGGATGCCCTTCGCGACGGCGTCGCGCGCCCGGTTGACCTGGGCGTGGTCGTTGCGGATCGGGTCGTTCAGCTCCCAGGTCACCCGGATCGACAGGATCTTGGCGTCGGGCGCCACGCCCATGACTCCCGCCGTGGCGCCGGCGCCGTGACCGTGCCCGGCGATGAGGCTCGCCATCTCGGTGCCGTGCCGGCCCCAGTAGCGGCCGCCCGGCTTGCGCCCGTGGCCGGTGAAGTCGGGGCCGTCGATGACGCGTCCGGCCAGGTCGGCCTGGTGGCCGTCGACGCCGGTGTCGAGCACCGCGACGGTCACGCCGTTGCCGCGGGAGTACCTCCACGCGCGGGAGATGTGCAGCGCGTCGAGAGTCCACTGCTGGCCACGGTAGAGGTCGGCCGGCGCGGCGGCCGGGCGGGTGGGCGCGGAAGGAGAGGCCGACTGTGCGGCGGGAACGGACAGCACGCCGACCGCGATGCTGACCAGCACTGCCGAGGCCACGCGGGGGAGGGCGCGGCGAACTTCGGACAAGTGCACCGGTTCCCTCCCGGCGGTCGACAGCGAGCGTAATTCTGCCACGGCGTGAGGTCGGATGCTCACGCGATTGAGTGTGACCTACGGTGATCGGGGGGAATATGGTCGAAATCCCGAGAGATGTGTACGGTGCACCTTGTACGCGTTCCGGGCCTGTGATCCCGATGGCCGCGCGCGGCGTCGTCCGCGCACCCCTTCCCTGGCGGCCATCCGGACTGCCGGCCCGGATTCGTCTGCGGCGACTGCGCCGCCGGGCGTAGGCGCGGAGCCGCCCGCCGTACGACGCGCGAGGCCGTGCCGCCGGGCCACCATCCCCTCATGAACACCATGACGCTGACCGCGTACGGTCCCTGGCACGACGGCCACGCACACGGATGGTGGCCGGTCTTCCCGATCGGGTTCGCCGTGTTCTGGCTCCTGGTCCTCGGCGGCGGGTTCTACCTGCTGTCCAAGCGCGCGAAGTGGAGCCGAGGGGGCGCCGAGCGCGTACTCGCCGACCGTTACGCGCGCGGCGAGATCGACGAGGAGGAGTACCGCGAGCGCCTGGGCGTGCTGCGCTCCTAGAAATCTGTCACTCGTCGGGTCGCCGAGCCGACTCGAGCTCCGGCTCGGCCCCCAGCCCGACGGCCTCCAGGCCGCCCGCGTTCGTGGGGAAGTTCGCGGCGGCCTCGGCGAAGCGGCCGAGCAGGTGTGCGAACATACGCCGATCCTCCTCGGACCAGTCGGCGACGAGCTGGGCGATGAAGCGCCGCCGGAACTCATCGGTCAGCGCCCTGACCCGGTCGCCGGCCTCGGTGAGCCGCAGGTGCGCGCGGCGTGCGTCGACCGGGGACGAGGTGCGCGAGACGAACCCGGCGTCGGTCGCGTGCCCGACGAGCCGGCTGGCGGTCGACGGGTCGATGTCGAGGAAGTCCGCGACCGCGCCCACGGTGACATCGCCGTTCCCGGCGCCGCCCTGGCCCGCGATCGCGTGGATGACCAGGAGACTGGACAGCTGGATCGGCCGCCCGCCGTGCCCGCACCGCTCGCGCAGACGCTGGAGAAACTGTGGCTTGGCCCAGAGCCGGCGGAGCTGGAACGCCGCCCGCTCGATCTCCGCGACACTCGCGTCGATGTGCGGATTCACAAGGTCACAGTAGTTGAGTCGGAGGAATATGACGCTCGTCCGGTTTCGGCCGTTCTAGTGCTTTTCATCTCATCCCCACCAGAAGGCCGTCGCGATGATCCCGTACAGGACGATCAACGTCGCGCCCTCCAGCCAGTTCGACTCGCCGTCGAGCACCACCAGCACGGTGATCACTACCGCCATGATCAGCACGGCGATGAGCAGCGGCGACAGCACCAGTGTGAACGACGCGCCGACGATCGGCGAGAGCAGCACGAGGGCGGGGGCGACGACCAGGGCGATCTGCAGCGGACTCTGCAGGATCACCGACAGGGCGTAGTCGGACTGGTTCTTCAGGGCGAGCTGGATGCCCACGACGTTCTCGACGGCGTTGCCGGCGATCGCCACGATCACCAGGCCGGCGAACGCCTCGGAGATGCCGAGCGAGGAGATCGCCGGCTGTAGCGCGGCCACGAACCAGTCGGAGACGAAGGCCGCGCCCACACCGGTGATCGCCAGCATCGCCAGCGCCAGGCCGAGCGGCCAGGAACGGTGCTTCGCCTCTTCGCCGCCGGACGGGGCCGCCGCCGAGGAGGGCTCGGGCTGCTCGGCGCTCTTCTGCCGCTTGATCGAGGACGGCAGTGACGCCACGAACAGGCAGAGCAACAGGACCGACACGACGATCGACAGGTCCCGCTCGTGCAGCGCGGCGCGCGTCGCGTGCGAGCCGAGCGCCGCCGTGAGCGAGGGCACGAGGAGGGCGGCCACCGAGAGCGCCAGGAGCATCGACAGCGTGCGGGCGGCGTCGTTGCCGAACTTCTGCCGTCCGTGCTTGATGCCGCCGAACAGGAACGCCAGGCCGAGCACCAGCAGGACGTTCGCCAGGATCGACCCGACGATCGTCGCGGTCGCCACGCCGTAGAGCTTGTCCCGCAACGCGAACAGCACGACGAACAGCTCCGGCAGGTTTCCGAGCGCGCTCTGCACCACGCCGGTGGCGCCCGAACCGAGCCGGTCGCCCAGCGCCTCGACGCTGCGGCCGACCAGACTGGCCAGCAGTGCCAGAGCGATCGCCGCGATCACGAACGGCGCGATGTCCCCGCCGAGCCCGGCGTAGTGGGTGACGCCGGCCCCGGCCGCCACCACGATCGTGGCGATGATCAAGCGCCAGTCAGAGCGCGTGAAAACCATGCCATGATCATGCCTTATCCGGACCAGCCGCTTTGAAGGTTTCGTTACCTTCAAAGTGTCGTATCTCGGCCGAAGGCGGGACGGATCAGTCGGCCACAGTGAGGCGTACGTGGGCTCCCGGGGGCAGACCCAGGCGCTGGGCGGCGTCGCCGGCGTTGACCGCGAGGGCCACCCGGCCGGCCGCGTCGGTGTAGGCCACGAGCTCGCCCGGCGGCACGGATCCGAACGTCTCTCCGTACGCCATGCGCAAGGAGTGCCGGCCCAGTGTGACCGTGAGGGCACCGCCGCGCCGCGCGCCGATCGCGTCCAGGTCCGTACGGGTCAGGGAGAGCTGCACGTTGCCGAACCGGTCGACCGTGACCACCTCGCCCTCGGCCGTGCCGTCGCGCACCGCGCGGGCAGGCGGCGGCAGCCGTACGAGACCGGCCGGGTCGATCTCCCGCCCGACCGCCGCGACGTCGCGGCCCGCGGCGATGTGGGCCGCCACGGGGGCGAAGATGTCGCGGCCGTGGAAGGTCGCCGAGACCGGCTCCAGCCACAGCTCGCTCTCGGTCAGCTCCCACGCGCGCAGGTCAGCGCCGGCAGCCGCCCAGGACAGCACGCCGTTGTCCGGGCCGACGAAGACGCGGTCACCGGCCGCGACCGCGACCGCGCGCCGCCGGGTGCCCACGCCCGGGTCGACGACGGCGACGTGCACGCCGACCGGCAGGTACGGGACCGTCTGCGCCATGATCGCGGCGCCGCGCCGTACGTCTCCGGGCGGGACGAGGTGGGTGATGTCGATGATGCGAGCGTGCGGGCAGATGCCGACGATGACCCCGTGACATGCGGCGACGAAGCCGTCTTCCAGTCCGTAGTCGGTCAGTAGCGATACGCAGTGATCCGGCGTCACAGTTCAGGCTACGACAGCGTCCATCCGTGAGAACAGCGCGAACATGTCACTGAGCACGCGTAGCATGACAGCCCCCCGAACCCGTACAGAGGGGACCTGATGCAACCGGCGGACGCCCGGGGCAGCGGCCCTGAGAAAAACCCTGACGACAACGGCCCCGAACGCGACGGTGACGGCGGTCTGACCGACCGTGACCTGAAGATCCTCGCCTTCGAGCGGCAGTGGTGGCAGCACGCGGGCGCCAAGGAGCAGGCGATCCGCGAGCACTTCGGCATGTCCTCCACCCGCTACTACCAGCTCCTCGGCGGGCTCCTCGACCGTCCCGAGGCGCTCGAACACGACCCCATGCTCGTGAAGCGGCTGCGGAGGCAGCGGTCGCAGCGCCAGCGCCAGCGGGCGGCGCGCCGCCTCGGCATCCGCACCTGAGGCAGACTCCTCGCCGTCCGTCGTGGCGGGCCGTGCGTACGCCGCCGCTCCGCTACCGCCGGGCGAACACCGCGGCGCGGCACCGGCCGCCCAGCGGCGATGTCGGTACGCTGGGCGACCCATGAACGTTGAGTCCCGTACGGCCGAAGGTGCCGAAGCCCTGTCCGTGATCAAGGCGCGGCCCGGCAAGACGCTGGCCGCCTTCGACTTCGACGGCACGCTCGCGCCGATCGTCGACGACCCCGACTCCGCCCGGGCCCAGGACGGAGCCATCGCGGCGCTCGCCGAGCTCGCGCGCCATGTCGGCAAGGTCGCGATCATCACCGGGCGTCCGGCCGCGACCGCGGTCGAGAAGGGCGGCCTGTCCGGCGTCGAGGGGATCGTGGTCCTCGGCCAGTACGGCCGCGAGCGCTGGGAGGACGACGTCCTCCGGTCGCCGGAGCCGCCGCCGGGCGTCGAGGAGGCGCGGCGGAAGCTGCCCCGCCTCATCGAGACGGCCCCGGAGGGCGTCGCCATCGAGGACAAGGGCCACGCGCTGGCCGTGCACACCCGCCGCGCGGCCGAGCCGGAGGTCGCCCTCGAACGCCTCCGGAGCATCGTCGCCGCGCTCGCCGAGCGCACCGGTCTGGTGGTGGAGCCCGGACGGTTCGTCCTCGAGCTTCGCCCGCCGGGCATGGACAAGGGCGCCGCGCTGCGCGCGCTCGCCGCCGAGCTGGGCAGCGCCGCCGTCCTCTACGCCGGAGACGATCTCGGTGACCTGGCCGCCTACGACGCGGTCGAGGCGCTGCGCGAGGAGGGCGTGCCGGGGATCAAGGTGTGCAGCGGGTCCGACGAGGTGACCGCGCTGGCCGACCGCGCCGACATCGTGGTCGACGGCCCGCCCGGCGTCGTCCGGTTGCTCGATTCCCTCACGAACGAATTGTTCTGACAGTGGGCTTCCTGCAGAACCGGTAGCATCCCCGGCGATCAACTCCTTTTCGCGGCGGAATGAGCCTTCTGTCGCACCCGAAGTGAAAGGTGAGACGGATGGCCGTTCGCAAGGAGACCATCAAGCAGCAGGCGAACGAGATGGCCGCCCAGGCACTTCAGCCCGGCGAGCCGATCATCAGTGGCGTCTACGCCATCACGGGCCCGAGCCCGTGGCTGATGAACCAGCTCGGCCTGCTCGGTCAGTTCTTCATCGACTATTACTACGTCGCCGTGACGCCGCAGCAGATCATCTTCGTGAAGATGAACCGCATCTCGAACCGGCCGAAGGAGATCGCCTTCACCGCGCCGCTGCAGAGCGTCCGGATCTCGAACTACAACCGCGCCGCCCTGTGGAGCTCGTTCCACTACCAGACGCCCGCCGCGCAGAAGCCGCTGCGCCTGAACGTCCACCGCATCTGGCGGCAGGAGCTCGACGCGCTGATCGGTGCGTTCGGCGTGCCGGTGGCGTGAGTACGGAGAGCCGAATCGAGCGCCCGGCGGCGAGACCGCCGGGCGCTCTTTCGTCGCCGGAGACGGGCGCCGGGCGGTCGCTCAGTCCTCGTCGTCGGCGAGGATGCCGTACAGGCGCCGCCGCGCGTCGTTGATGACCTCCAGCGCGCGTGCCTTCTGGTCTTCGCTGCCCGCGTGCATGACCTGGCGGATCGCCATCATGAGCCGGCCCATCGCGTCATGGAAGTGCGTGGCCGCCTCGCCGGCGTCCTCGGTGATCTCGGCCCAGGGCGGCGTCCGCTGCGACTCCGCCTCGGTGCGCCCGGACGCGGCGAGCGAGAACAGCCGCTTGCCCGAGGACTGCTCGCCGCTGATCAGCCCCTCGTCCTCGAGCAGCTGAAGCGTGGGGTAGACCGAACCCGGGCTCGGCCGCCACAGCCCGCCGGTGCGGCTCTCCAGCTCTTGGATCATCTCGTAGCCGTGCATGGGCCGCTCGGCCAGCAGCGCCAGGATCGCCGCGCGGACGTTGCCGCGCTTCGTCCGGCGCCCGCCGCGGCCGCCCCGTCCCCGAGGTCCGAAGCCGGGACCCCAGCCGCCGAACGCGGCGCGCTCCTCACGGTGCATCGATCGTCTGCGCATGTCTCTCTCCCGGCCGAGCTATTACCGATATATCGTACGCGATCCGGAGAGGCCGGCCGGCCGGGGGAGCGCCGGCATTTGATCAGCCCTTCGTCTGGATGCTGTCGAGGATGGTCCGGGTGATGTCCGGCGGCCCGGTCAGCTTCACCCGGACCCACAGCGCGAACCGGCCGCCGGAGTCGCGCAGCCCGACCTCGTTGACCGTGATGGAGTCGCCGCAGGTCCATGGGGTGATACGGCCGCTCAGCGAGCCGTGGCGGTACGCCCGGGAGGTGCCGCGCGTGCACTTGGCGGAGTGGTCGCCGAGGCCCGCGGGCGGGAGCCTGACGTTCAGGTCGTGGGTCAGCCCGGCGAACACGCCGGGGACCCGCGCGTCGTCCCGTACGAACTGGGCGTAGTCCGGTGTCGCGCGCAGCGCGGGCGCGGTCGCGCCGTCGCTGACCTGTACGGGCCAGTGGCTGTGGTCCCGCTGCAGCTTCCAGGACGGCGGCACGCGGAGGCTCAGCCGCCCGGTCGTGTCGGTGACCGGCACCAGGCCGTCATCGGTCGTCGTCTGGTCCTTGCCGGCGGACTGGGTGGCCTTGACGCCGGTGAGCCTGGCGATGCCGTACGCGCCGCCTCCGCAGCCCACGAGGACCGCCGCGAGGCCGGCGGCGACCAGCACCCGGCCGCGCGTGGTGTCGCCGGTACGCACCTCGCCGGCGGGCGCGGCGTCCGGCTCCGGCCGGTAAACCGGCAGGTCCACCCGCGTCGCGTCCACCGAACTCTCCACGTAGGGCCGTGGGTTCTGCGCCGTCCGCTCGTACGGCGGCGGCACCCGGACGGTGCCGTCGCCGGGCGGGGGTCCATGGCCACCGGGGCGGAACGACGGGTCGGCGGTCGTCGGGTCGGCCACGGTGTGGTCGAACCCCGGTCCGCCGGAGACCGTGGGGTCGCGCACCGTCGAGTCGTCGTCGAAGCCGGCCGGGGCGCGGTCGCCATACGCCGGGCCGGGCGCGCGGTGCCGGCCGGACACCTGCGAGAGCGGCCCGGCGAGCGCGGCGGCGAACGCCTCCGCGGTGGGCCAGCGGCGCTCGCGGTCGGCCTCCAGTGCCCGCATCACGATCTCGTCGACGGCCGGCGGCACGCCCGGCCGGAGCGCGCTCGGCGGCGCCGCCACCGGCGCCGTGCCCGGCGCGCGGCCGGTGAGGAGGTGATAGGTCAGCGCGCCCAGGCCGTACACGTCGGCGCGGACGTCGAGGCCGCCGCCGAACCGCGCCTGCTCGGGCGACATGTACCCCGGAGTGCCGACCGGAAGGGTGAACGCGCCCGAGGCGTGCGCGAGCGCCTTGGCGAGGCCGAGGTCGGCGATCAGCAGCCGCTCACCGCCGTCCGTGGTCGACTGGAACAGCACGTTCGACGGTTTCAGGTCGCGGTGGATGACGCCGAGCCGGTTGATGACCTCGACGCCCCGCGCGACCTCCGTGGCCAGCCGGAGCGCCTCGGCCACCGGCAGGTCGCGGTCGCGCATCCGGTCCGCGAGGGTGCCGAGGTCGGCGTAGGACATGACGAAGTAGGGGCGCCCGTCGGCGAGTTCGCCGATGTCGTGCACGCGCACGAGCCGTTCAGAGTCGGCACGGCGCAGTATCTTGGCCTCCTCCAGGAAGCGGCTGCGTACGTCGAGGTCGTCGATGAGTCCGCCGGCCAGCACCTTCACCGCGACCTGGGCATCGAGAACCTCGTCGTGGGCGAGCCACACGGAGGCGAAGGCTCCCGATCCCAGAACACGATCGATTCGGTAACGGCCGACGGCCGAAGGCATGGACACCCCCGTATCATGCCCAATGCGGGGCGATGCTGAGGGCGAGGACGGGTCATGGCGTACGACGAGCGGACCGAAGAACTGGCGAAGCGGGCCGCCGGGGGTGATCGGGCGGCTCTCGAGGCACTGCTGCGGGTGATCGAGCCGGACGTGCTGCGGCACTGCTCGCGGTTCCTCCCGTGCCGGCAGGACGCCGAGGAGGCCTGCCAGGACGCGTTGATGCAGGTCGCCCGCAACATCAACCGCTTCGAGGGCCGGTCGCGGTTCACGACGTGGCTGCACGTCGTGGTGGCCAACTCCGCGCGTTCGACCTACCGGTCGCTCAAGCGCCGCTCGATGGAACAGGCCGGTGAGCTGCCCGACCAGCGGCCGGACCCGCACCGGACGAGCGTCATCGCCGGCTCGCGCGTGGACATCCTCGACGCGATGGAGGACCTGGAGCGCCGCAAGCCGGACCTCATCGAGGCGCTGGTGCTGCGCGACGTGTCGCAGCTGGAGTACACCGAGATCGCCACGCAGCTCAACCTGCCGCTGGGCACGGTGAAGTCGCGCATCCACGAGGCACGCAAGCAGGTCCGCCAGAGTCTCGGCGACGGTTACAACTGATGCCGGGCCCGGTCCCGGCCGTCGCCCATCTGCGGCGCGCCCGCGACCTGATCGACCGGCGGTTCGCCGAGCCGCTCGACCTCGACGCCATGGCCCGCGCGGCCGGATTCTCCCGCTTCCACTTCGCGCGCGCCTTCCGCGCGGCGTACGGGGAGACGCCGCGCGCCTACCTCACCCGGCGTCGCGTCGAACGCGCCCAGGACCTCCTGCGTGCCGCGAACCTCACGGTCACCGAGATCTGCCACCTGGTGGGCTTCTCCAGCCTGGGCTCCTTCAGCGCGCGGTTCTCCGAGCTCGTCGGCGTCCCGCCCACGGAGTACCGGCGGCGGCACGTGGAGCGCGGCGCGCGGCCGCCGATCCCCGGATGTTTCCTCATGGCCTGGTCCCGGCCGCTGCCGGGCGGAGCAATCGCGGAGAAGCCGCCGGTCACCGGCCACTCGTAGGCTCGTCGGAAACCGCCACTGACGAGGGGAAATGCCGATGATCAGCCAGATGTCCCACATGACGATCTTTGTCCTTGACCAGGAGCGGGCCCGGGAGTTCTACACCGAGAAGCTGGGCTTCGAGGTGCGCGCCGACATCACGATGGGCGGGGAGTTCGACGGCGCGGGTCAGGGCTTCCGCTGGCTCACCGTCGGTCCGCCGGACCAGCCGGACTTCGAGGTCATCCTGGCCGACTGCTCCATGGGCCATGACGAAGGCACCGCCGAGCAGATCCGTGAGCTGGTCGCCAAGGGCGCGCTCAGCACGGGAGTGATGGACACGCCCGACTGCCGCAAGGCGTACGAGGAGCTGTCCGCACGCGGGGTGGTGTTCCTGCAGGAGCCGGCCGAACGGCCGTACGGGATCGAGGCCGTGCTGCGCGACGACTCGGGCAACTGGTTCAGTCTGACGCAGCGGACGCGGTGACCGCGCGCGGCGTACGGCCGGCGCCGGGCCTCAGCCGAGAGCGGCGAGCTGGTCGGCGAACCAGCGCTGGGGCGGCAGGGCGGTCGCGACGGTGGCGAGGCGCTTGCGGCGTTCGGCGCGTTCGTCGGCCGGCATCAGCAGGGCCCGGTGCAGCGCCTCCGCGGTCTGCGACACGTCGAAGGGGTTCACCATGATGGCGTCGTCGGACATCTCGTCGGCGGCGCCCGCCTGGTCCGACAGCACGAGGGCGCAGCCGTTCTTCGACAGCGTCGGGCCCTCCTTGGCGACGAGGTTCATGCCGTCGCGGATCGGGTTCACCAGCAGCACGTCGGCCAGGCCGTACGCCGCGAGCGAGCGAGGGTAGTCGTCGTTGACCTGCAGAATCAGCGGGTCCCACGTGCCGTCGCCGAACTCGTCGGAGATCTCGGCGGCGATCCGCTGCACGGCGGCGGTGTACTCCCGGTACTCCGGCAGGTCGTGTCGCGACGGGTAGGCGAACGCCAGGTGCACCACCCGGCCGTGCCACTCGGGGTGCTTGGCGAGCAGCTCGCGGTACGCGGCCAGGCCGCGCACGATGTTCTTGGACAGCTCGGTGCGGTCGATGCGCACGATCAGCCGCCGGTCGCCGACCTGCTCGCGCAGCGCGGCGGCGCGGGCGGTCACGTCCGGCTCGGCGGCGCGGGCCCGCAGGGCGTCGCCGTCGACGCCGAGGCCGTGCACGCCGACGCGGGTGACGTGACCCTGGTGGGTGACCGTACGGGCCGCACGGTCGACGTCGGCGCCGAGGATCTCCGCGCAGCAGTCGAGGAACGCCTCGGCCCAGCGCCGGGTCTGGAACCCGGCGTGGTCGGCGCCGAGAATGCCCTCGAGCACCTGGTTCCCGATGTCGTCCGGCAGCAGCCGGTAGTACTCCGGCGGCGCCCACGGCGTGTGCGAGAAGTGTGTGATCTTGACGTCGGGCCGGCGTTCGCGCAGGAGCGTGGGCACGAGTGTCAGGTGGTAGTCCTGCACGGCGACCTTCGAGCCCGGTGCGGCGTCCTGGGCGAGGGCGTCGGCGAAGGCCGCGTTGTAGGCCTCGTAGGACTGCCAGTCGCGGCGTGACCGCGCGTCGAAGAGCGGTTTGTTCGGGGTGTCGTACAGCATGTGGTGCACGAACCACAGCGTGGAGTTGGCGACCGCGTTGTAGGCACGGTGGAAGGTGCCCGCCGGGATGTCCAGCATGCGGACGGCGCCGATGCCGGGGACGTCCAGCCGGCCCTCGGTGGCGCGTCGCGCCGCGGTACGGTCGGCGTCGGACAGCGTGGCGCAGACCCACAGGATGTCGCCGTCCAGCTCGGCCAGCGCGGAGACGAGCCCGCCGCCGCCGCGTCGCATCGAGAGTGCGCCGTCGTCGGCGAGGGAGAAGGAGACCGGACCACGGTTGGACGCGACGAGCACCTGCGTGTCAGCCATGGGGGGAGAGTAACCGGCGGCCGTCGTCCGCAATCGCCGAAGGTCGGCCTCTGTCCGTTTCGTGACCATACGGATGCTCGCCGTGGCGTGAGATGTGTCTCTGCGTCTCGCGCGCTGAGACCGCGGGCTGGCCAAAGAACCGGTCAGTCACGTATACAGTTCCTGATACAACTCAATACAGCTCATCCAGAGGGGTGGAGGGACCGGCCCGTCGAAGCCCCGGCAACCCTCCCGGACACGCGGTCCAGTGCGGCGCAGCCGCGCCGCAACTCGCCGATCAGATGCGAGGCCGCCCGGGACAGGTGCCAACTCCGGCTCGTGACCAAGGTGGCACGAGAAAGATGAGGAGAGAGGCCTCGCTCCATGTCGCAGACCGCCGTCCGAAACCTCGGCCCCGCGACCGCACTTGCGTGCCGCGAATGCGGTGAATCCTACGATCTCGGCCCACGCTACGCCTGTGAGCAGTGTTTCGGCCCCCTGGAAGTCACCTACGACTACTCCCGCGTGAGCCGGGAGCGCATCGAGGCGGGCCCGCGCAACATCTGGCGCTACCGCGACCTGCTCCCGGTGCCGTCGAACGTCGCCGACACCCCGAACACCGAGCCGGGCTTCACCCGCCTGGTCCGCGCCGACAACCTCGCCGAGGCGCTCGGCGTCCGCACGCTGTGGGTGAAGGACGACAGCGGCAACCCCACCCACTCGTTCAAGGACCGCGTCGTCGGGGTCGCCCTCGCCGCCGCCCGCGAGCTGGGCTTCAAGGTGCTGGCCTGCCCGTCCACCGGCAACCTCGCCAACGCGGTGGCCGCCGCGGCGGCGCGCGCGGGCATCCGCAGCGCGGTGTTCGTCCCGTCCAACCTGGAGCAGCAGAAGATCGTCACGACCGCGGTGTACGGCGGCACGTTCGTCACCGTGGACGGCAACTACGACGACGTCAACCGGCTCGCCTCCGAGATCGCCGGCGAGCAGGAAGACTGGGCGTTCGTCAACGTCAACGTGCGGCCCTACTACGCCGAGGGCTCCAAGACGATCGGGTACGAGGTGGCCGAGCAGCTCGGCTGGCGGCTGCCCGACCAGATCGTCGTCCCGATCGCCTCCGGCTCGCAGCTCACCAAGATCGACAAGGCGTTCCAGGAGCTCATCAAGCTGGGCCTCGTCGAGGACAAGCCGTACAAGGTCTTCGGCGCCCAGGCGACCGGCTGCTCGCCGGTGGCGGCGGCCTTCAAGGCCGGGCACGACGTCGTACGGCCGGTCAAGCCCGACACCATCGCCAAGTCGCTCGCGATCGGCAACCCGGCCGACGGCCCGTACGTCCTGGACGCCGTCCGGCGCACCGGCGGGGCCATCGAGGACGTCTCCGACGACGAGGTGGTGGACAGCATCGCGCTGCTCGCCCGCACCGAGGGCATCTTCGGCGAGACCGCCGGAGGCGTCACGCTGGGCTCCCTGCGCAAGCTGCTGGCCTCGGGCGCGCTCGACCCGGGCGCCGAGACCGTGTTCATCAACTCCGGTGACGGCCTGAAGACCCTCGACGCGGTGGCGCCGATCGCCAAGCCCTCCGCGAACATCGCTCCCACCTTCGACGCTTTCCGAAAGGCAGGCCTGGTATGAGCTCGATCAGCGTGCGTATCCCGACGATCCTTCGGAACTACACCGGTGGTGAGTCCGAGGTGACCGCGTCCGGGACGACGGTGCGTGAGGTCGTGGCGGATCTGGAGGCCAGTTTCTCCGGTATCGCCGCCCGTATCCTTGACGAAAACGGCAAAATTCGTCGTTTTGTCAACGTCTACGTCGGCGAAGAGGATGTCCGATTCGCCGACGGCCTCGACACCGCCACCCCTGATGGCACGCAGGTCTCGATCATCCCTGCCGTCGCCGGCGGTTAGGCGGACGCTCGCGTCAGGGCATTTTTTACTAGCCCGTGCCGAAGTTCCCATTTCTATAAACTCACATTGACCAGGATCGGCCGTCCGTTCATCTTGGGTAAAGGGTGTTCCACGGACCGTAGCCGTGTGTATGGTCGGCGATGGTCATCGCGGCGCACCCGTGCTGGCCGTCGGGTTCCGCGCCTCCGGCGGGCTCGAGTCGGTAGCCGTGGGAATGACCACGGGAATTGCCCTGGTGGGAGTTGTTAGGAATGGCACAAGGCACCGTCAAGTGGTTCAACGCGGACAAAGGCTACGGCTTCATCGCGGTCGACGGTGGCAGGGACGTGTTCGTGCACTATTCGGCCATCCTTGCTGATGGTTACCGCAGCCTCGAGCAGGGGCAGCGGGTCGAGTTCGAGATCACGCAGAGTGACCGGGGTCCGCAGGCGGAGTCGGTGCGCCCGCTCTGATCCGTATAGCTCGGTCCAAGGCCCGGCGCCTGGTGCGCCGGGCCTTGACGTGTCGCTGACCAGGTAGGACGGGGTACGGCTTGCACTCTCCTGGGTAGAGTGCTAAACACGACATTGGCACTCGGCCATTGAGAGTGCCAGCCTTGAATAAGCGATCGAGGCGACGAGGCCTCACACCCGGCGGCGGCATGGAAGCCGCCGGACAGGTCGTCCGTCGCGGGCGTCGACTCGATCCAGTGATAGCCACCCTGTTCCGGGAGGATCTGGAGCCTATGGCTGCAAAGATGATCGCGTTCGATGAGGACGCGCGGCGCGGCCTCGAGCGCGGCATGAACCAGCTCGCCGACGCCGTCAAGGTCACCCTCGGTCCCAAGGGCCGCAACGTCGTTCTGGAGAAGAAGTGGGGCGCCCCCACGATCACCAACGACGGTGTATCGATCGCCAAGGAGATCGAGCTCGAGGACCCGTGGGAGAAGATCGGCGCCGAGCTGGTCAAGGAGGTCGCGAAGAAGACCGACGACGTCGCGGGTGACGGCACCACCACGGCCACCGTGCTGGCCCAGGCGCTGGTCCGTGAGGGCCTGCGCAACGTCGCCGCCGGCGCCAACCCGATGTCGCTGAAGCGGGGTATCGAGTCCGCGGTCGAGCGGGTGAGCGAAGAGCTCTCCAAGATCGCCAAGGACGTGGAGACCAAGGAGCAGATCGCCTCCACGGCCTCCATCTCCGCCGGTGACACCTCGATCGGCGAGATGATCGCCGAGGCGATGGACAAGGTCGGCAAGGAAGGCGTGATCACGGTCGAGGAGAGCCAGACCTTCGGTCTGGAGCTCGAGCTGACCGAGGGCATGCGCTTCGACAAGGGCTACGTGTCGCACTACTTCGTGACCGACCCGGAGCGCATGGAGGCCGTCTTCGACGACCCCTACATCCTCATCGCCAGCTCGAAGATCTCGGCCAACAAGGACCTCGTTCCGGTCCTCGAGCAGGTCATGCAGAGCGGCAAGCCGCTCGTCATCATCGCCGAGGACGTCGAGGGCGAGGCCCTGGCCACCCTGGTCGTCAACAAGATCCGCGGTGTCTTCAAGTCCGTCGCCGTCAAGGCCCCGGGCTTCGGTGACCGCCGCAAGGCCATGCTGCAGGACATCGCGATCCTGACCGGTGGCCAGGTCGTCTCCGAGGACATCGGCCTCAAGCTCGAGAACACCACGCTGGACATGCTCGGCCAGGCCAAGCGCGTCGTGGTGACCAAGGACGAGACCACCATCGTCGACGGTGCGGGCAACCCGGACGACATCGCCGGTCGCGTCAACGAGATCCGCGTCGAGATCGACAACAGCGACTCGGACTACGACCGCGAGAAGCTCCAGGAGCGCCTCGCCAAGCTCGCCGGCGGCGTCGCCGTCATCAAGGCGGGCGCGGCCACCGAGGTGGAGCTCAAGGAGCGCAAGCACCGCATCGAGGACGCCGTCCGCAACGCCAAGGCCGCGGTCGAGGAGGGCATCGTCCCCGGTGGCGGCGTCGCGCTGCTGCAGGCGGGCACGGGCGCGTTCGACAAGATCGAGCTTGAGGGTGACGAGGCCACCGGTGCCTCCATCGTCAAGCGCGCGCTGGAGGAGCCCCTCAAGCAGATCGCCGTCAACGCCGGCCTCGAGGGCGGCGTCGTGGCCGAGCGGGTGCGCTCGCTCGAGCCGGGCCAGGGCCTCAACGCCGCGTCCGGTGAGTACGTCAACATGTTCGAGGCCGGGATCATCGACCCGGCCAAGGTGACGCGTTCGGCGCTGCAGAACGCCGCGTCCATCGCGGCGCTGTTCCTGACGACCGAGGCCGTCGTCGCCGAAAAGCCCGAGAAGGAGAAGGCTCCGGCCGCTCCCGACGCGGGTGGCATGGACTTCTGAGTCCGACAACGTCAGGGGCGGTCCTCGGTGCTGGGGCCGCCCCTTTCGTTATGCCTCTTTTCAGGCGAAACGAATACCGTCCCCGGACTGCCGCGTCGGTCGTACACTTCGCGCGTGGACCTTTTCAGCACCCCTGTGCTCGTTTACGACCAGCCGCCGGAGATGTTCTCGGTCGAGGCGAAGTACACCATCTGGAACCCGCAGGGCCAGCCGGTCGCCAATGTCGCGGAACAGGGCGTGAACGGAGCCCAGAAGGCCTGGCGGGTCCTCAACCAGCGCCGCAACGACCAGGCCAAGCGCGACCTCCTGGTGACCAGGCCCGACGGCATGCCCTATTTCTGGGTGAACAAGCCGTACTCCTACGTCGGCACACCGAAGATCGACGTCGTCACGCCGCAGGGGCAGTTGATCGGCCATCTCCGTAAGCGGGCCCTGCAGGGCTACGAGATGCTCGACGCGTACGAGCGCCAGATCGGCTACTTCGACCATCTGAGCTCCCAGGTGACCGACTGGCAGAACGTCCAGATCGCGACCTTCCGGCGGGCCGGAGGCGTGGGCGACTACATCTCGCAGATGTTCAGCGGCGCCGACCGCTACGTGCTGCAGCTCAACTTCCAGCTCCCCGAGCCGATCCGCACGCTGACGCTGGCCTGCCCGCTCGCCTACGACACCACCCGGTCCTCCAATCGTGGGATGGGCGGCTTCCTGGGCATCTGAGGGGTCCTGTCCGGGGGCCGCTTTCTCACAGCGGCTCGCCGGACTCCAGGAGCGACTTGAGGCTGGCGATGACGTGCGGCCAGCCGTTGCTCACGTCCGGGAGTACGGCGCTGTCGGGATCGAAGCCGTCATGGGTCACGGTGAGCTTCACCGTCGCCCCGGTCGGCTCCAGCTCGAACGTGACCTTCGACCGGGGTTCGGCGGCCAGTGCGGCCAGGGCGTCCGCGGACTTGCCGGCGTACTCCGCCCACTCGGGCGTGAAGGTGTGCCAGGTGTAGGACAGCCGCCGGTACGGCTCGCTGACCAGCACCACCTGCTCCGGATCGGTCGTCTCGAACCCGCCCTCGCGCCAGGTCATCGGCGCGCCCGCCGACCAATCCGTACCGAACTCGACGCCCCAGTAGCGCTTGGTGAACACCGGATCGGTGAGCGCCTGCCAGAGCTGTTCGGGCGTGGTCCTGATGTAGGTGACGTAGACGAACTCGGGCCTGCTCATCAGGCGGTCCTCCAGTGAGGTCTTCAGGTCGGCGAGCGCGCGCACCCGCTCGCGGTCGTACCGGCTGATCCAGCGTTCGGTGATCTCGTTGATGGGCGCGGCGTTGAGGTGGTGCAGCTTCTCCCGGCCGTGCCAGGCGGTCGTCACGAGGCCGGCGGCCTCCAGCACGGCGAGGTGCTTGGCGACGGCCTGCCGGGTCATGCCGGACTCGGCGCACAACTCCCGCAGGCTCTGCCCGCCCCGCGTGTTGAGGCTGTCGAGCAGGCGCCGGCGTGTGGCGTCGGCGAGCGCCTTGAAGACCGCGTCCATTCCCATCCCTCGAACAAAGGCAACCTTTCGGTTGCGGTAAATTTAGGCAACTGGAAGGTTGCATGTCAAGGCGACTCGGTGCGGCCCGCCTGGACGGCCAGTTCCTTGCAGATCCCGACGAGGCCGAGTTCGAACCGGTGCGTGAGCCCAGGGCGGCCGGTGAGGTCGTCGGCCACGGCCACCAGGTCGGGGTAGCGGTCGGCGGGCAGGCCGCGGAGGAACTCGTTGACCTGGGTCAGGCGTGCCTGGTTGGCGGCGCCCTTGCCGAAGGCCACCTCCTG
This sequence comes from Actinoallomurus iriomotensis, assembly GCF_030269445.1. Classification (GTDB taxonomy): domain Bacteria; phylum Actinomycetota; class Actinomycetes; order Streptosporangiales; family Streptosporangiaceae; genus Actinoallomurus; species Actinoallomurus iriomotensis. The sequence continues at coordinate 223,251 of NZ_BSTJ01000003.1, read as the reverse complement.
GCCGGCGAAACCGACGACGTAGAACATCAGGAGCAGGTAGCCGTAGCCGGAGAGGCGGTCGTCGAAGCCGGCCCGGCGCAGGACGCCGATGACGTGGTCGGCCAGCCGCAGCCCGTTCGGGCCGAACGGTATCCGCCCGGGCAGCAGCCTGACCATCGAGGGATGCGCCAGGAGGACCTGGCGCAGTTCGAGCCCGATGGCGACCAGTCGATCCATCCAGTCGCGGCCGTCATCCTCTGTCAACGCGCACCGGCCGATGACGGTGTCGATCAGCAGCTCGAAGAGCTCGTCCTTGCTGCGCACGTGCCAGTACAGCGACGGGGACTTGACGTCGAGCGCGACGGCCAGCTTGCGCATGCTGAACGCGTCGAACCCCTGCTCGAACCCGCCGACGACGGCGTGCACCTGGCGGTCAACCGGCTGACGTTGCGGCAGATCCTGCTCAGCGGCGTGCGGGACGCCGTCGTCTTCGGCAGGCGGCTGACCCGCCACACCACGGCGGCCGACGGCCGCGTCACCGCGCACTTCGCCGACGGCACCCGGGTGACCGGGGACGTCCTCGTGGCCGCCGACGGCGTGAACTCCGCCGTGCGCCGCCAGTACCTGCCGCATGCCCGCGTGGTGGACACCGGGCTACGCCAGTTCTACGGCAAGGTGCCGCTGGACGAGCGGACCCGGCACCTGTTCCTCCCGGAGATGCACGCCGTGTTCACCCCGATCGTCGGGCCGAACAAGAACTACGTCGGCGTCGCGCCGGTGGAGTACCCCGAACCGGTGACGCGGGCCGTCACCCGTCTGGCCCCCGGCGTACGGCTGACCGACACCACCGACTACATGACGTGCTCGTTCGGTTCGCGCCCCGAGTTCCTGCCGTGTACGGACGAGGAGCTGCACGCCATGTCCGGCGAACGGCTGCGGGCGATGACCCTGCGAATGATCGAAGGCTGGCATCCCCGGGTCCGCCGGATCATCGAGCACTGGCTATCCGGCACGGTCTTCCCGCTGACGCTGCGCACCAGCGTGCCGATCGACCCGTGGCCCACGACCAATGTCACTCTGCTCGGGGACGCGATCCACGCGATGAGCCCGGCCGCGGGCGTCGGCGCCAACACCGCCCTGCGCGACGCCGCCGGCCTCGCCACCGCGCTCGGCCGGATCGCCCACGGCGAACCGCTCATCCCGGCGCTGGCCGCGTACGAGGCGGAAATGATCGCCTATGGCTTCGCCGCGGTGCGTACCTCCGCGGCCAACGGTCACCGCATGCTCGGCCAGGACCCCCTGCCCGCCTAGTTTCCGGCGGAAATCCGAAGGACCATGACAACCGATCGGCGGGCGGAAGGGGTTCATGGGGGTGTAGGGACAACGAGAGGGGACCTTTGATGACCGACCGCAGACGCCGCCGGGCGACGAGAGTGCTGGTGAGTGCCGGAGCGGCCGCCGCCGTCATCGCGGGAGTGTGGGCGGGCGGCACCGCCATCGCCGCGAGCGCCCACCACGGGCCGTCGATCACCCGGGTGGCCGACGACGCGCCGGCGGCGAGGCCCCGGCGCACCGAGTCGCGCCCGCCGGCTCCCGTGCCTTCCGACATCCGCACTCCCGTTCCCACGCCGACCGCTCCCGGTAGCCGTCCGCCCACTCCCGTACCGAGCATTCCGGACAGCCGCCCGCCCACACCCGTGCCGAGCGCTCCTGCCAGCCGTACGCCGGAGCCCCGGCCGTGCACGCCGGTGCCCACGCCGACCCGCGCCACCCGCCCGACGCCGCGTCCGGTGCCGACCCCGTGCGCCGTGCCGACGCGTCCCGGACTGGGCTAGGTGGCACGCTGTCGAGCCTGAACGATGACGACGCCCGCGGAGGCGACGGCGGCGAGCTCACCTTCGACGAGTTCGTGGCCGCCTCCGCGGGCCGGCTGCTGCGCACCGCGGTCTTCCTGGTCTACGACCGCCATCTGGCCGAGGACCTCCTGCAGACGACGTACGAGCGGGTCGCCCGCCGCTGGACGCGGGTCCGGCGCGGCGGCCGGCCGGAGGCGTACGCGCGGACCGTGCTGGTCAACCTCGCCATCGACGACCGCAAGCGCCGCAAGAGACGGTCCGACGTGCCGGTGGGCGGCGCGGAGGACGTGGACCGGCTCGCGGACGCGCGGCGGGCGTACGACGACGGGGGAACGACGCTGGACGACGTCCTGGTACGGCTGCCCGTCAAGCAGCGGGCCGTGATGGTGCTGCGCTACTGGTGCGGGCTGAACGAACACGAGATCGCCGAAGCCCTCGGCGTCTCACGAGGAACGGTCAAGAGCCACACGGCACGGGCGATGCTCGCGCTGAGGCGCGAACTGGCGGAGGAGGGCTCGCGGCATGCGTGACGACCTCGAGGACCTGCTCACCGAGCACTATCGGCGCGCCGCCGAGGACATCGAACCGGACGCCGGGCTGATCGACCGCTGTCGCGGCGCCGCGCGTACGGGGTGGGCGTTCCCGGCCCGGTGGGGACCGCTCGTGGCCGCGGCGGCGGTGGCGCTGGCCGTGCTGACGGGGTGGCTGCTGTGGCCGGACCGGCGTCCGGCATCGGTGCCGCCGCCGGTCTCACCGGTCAGGTCGGCTCCGCCGGCGTCGCCGAGCGGCGGCGTGCCGGTCACGCCACGGCCGACGCCGACCGGCGTGCGGCCGCCGCAGGCGCGCAGCCCGGCGGATCGGACACCGACCCCGCGGCCGACCCCGCGGTCGGTGAGCCCGTCACCGCCACGCTCGGCGATGCCGCCCGTACCGTCGGCGTCCCCGCGCTGAGCCGGGCGCGCACCGCGGAGTCAGATCTCCTCGTCGGCGAGGACGGCGTCGGCGTCGACGATGCGGTAGGCGTAGCCCTGCTCGGCGAGGAAGCGCTGCCGGTGGGCGGCGTAGTCCTGGTCGAGGGTGTCGCGGGCGACCACGGAGTAGAAGCGCGCGCCCTTGCCGGACGACTTCGGGCGCAGCACCCGGCCGAGGCGCTGGGCCTCCTCCTGGCGTGACCCGAACGTCCCCGACACCTGGACGGCGACGGCCGCCTCGGGCAGGTCGATGGAGAAGTTGGCCACCTTCGAGACGATCAGCACCGAGATCTCGCCGGACCGGAAGGCGTCGAACAGCCGCTCGCGCTCCTTGATCTTCGTCTCGCCCTTGATCACCGGGGCGTCCAGGCGTTCGCCGAGCTCGTCGAGCTGGTCGATGTACTGGCCGATGACCAGGGTCTGCTCGCCCCGGTGGCGGTCGACCAGGGCCTGCACGACCGACGACTTGGTCGGCGTCGTCGCGCAGAAGCGGTAGCGGTCCTCCTGTTCGGCCGTGGCGTACGCGAGCCGCTCGGACTCGGTCAGGGTCACGCGCACCTCGACGCAGTCCGCCGGGGCGATCCAGCCCTGCGCCTCCATCTCCTTCCACGGAGCGTCGTACCGCTTGGGGCCGATGAGGGAGAACACATCGCCCTCGCGGCCGTCCTCGCGCACGAGCGTGGCGGTCAGGCCCAGCCGGCGGCGGGTCTGCAGGTCGGCGGTCATCCGGAAGATCGGTGCCGGCAGCAGGTGGACCTCGTCGTACAGGACCAGGCCCCAGTCGCGGGCGTCGAACAGCTCCAGGTGCGTGTAGACGCCCTTCCGCCGGGTCGTCATGACCTGGTACGTCGCGATGGTGACGGGCCGGATCTGCTTCTTGGTGCCGGTGTACTCGCCGATCTCCTCCTCGGTCAGCGAGGTGCGGCGCAGCAGCTCCTGCTTCCACTGGTGCGCCGAGACGGTGTTGGTGACGAGGATCAGCGTGGTCGCCGACGCGTGCGCCATCGCGGCCGCGCCGACGATCGTCTTGCCGGCGCCACAGGGCAGGACGACCACTCCCGAGCCGCCGTGCCAGAACGAGTCGGCCGCCTCGCGCTGGTAGCCGCGCAGGCCCCAGCCGTCCTCGACCAGGGAGATCGGGTGCGCCTCGCCGTCGACGTAGCCGGCGAGGTCCTCGGCCGGCCAGCCGAGCTTCAACAGCGCCTGCTTGAGCGTGCCGCGCTCGCTCGGGTGCACCGCCACGCTGTCGTCGTCCACGCGCGGGCCGAACATCGCCTGGAGCTTCTTGGCGCGGAGCACCTCCTCCAGCACCGCCCGGTCGGAGGAGGAGAGGACCAGCCCGTACGTCGGGTGCTTCTCCAGCCGCAGCCGGCCGTACCGGCCCATCGTGTCGGCGATGTCCACGAGAAGGGCGTGCGGGACCGGGTAGCGCGCGAAGCTGATCAGCGCGTCGATCACCTGCTCGGCGTCGTGTCCGGCGGCACGAGCGTTCCACAGCGCCAGCGGCGTGATCCGGTAGGTGTGGACGTGCTCGGGCGCGCGTTCGAGCTCGGCGAACGGGGCGATCGCCTTACGGCACTCGGCCGCCGCGTCGTGGTCGACCTCGAGCAGCAGTGTCTTGTCGGACTGGACGATGAGCGGGCCGTCGGTCACGGGATGCCTTTCGGGAGCCAGGGGTCACAGTCTCCAACAGCCGGAGCCCCCTCGCTGCTTCCCGCGCGGATTCGTCAGGGAGTGGTGGTGGAGTTATCGGAGAACTCCCCGATCGCGAAGAGGGCGATGAGGAGCCCGATGCACAGGAGGACGTTGACCGCGCAGCAGACCCAGGCGGCGATGGTCAGCTTGCGGGCGGCCGCCGGGTCGGAGTCCTTCTTGCTCATCGCGATCGCCGCCATGATCACGGCGGGGATCCACAGCACGCCGCCGCAGCAGAGGAAGCCCTCGATGATGCTGACCACCAGCGCGGCGACGGCCGAGCCGTTGCTCCGCTGAGCGGTGCCCGGACCGTAGGGACCGTATCCGTGCGGGTCGTACTGGGCCTGGCCGTACCAGCCGTTGCCGTACGGATCCTGTCCGTAGGGCTGCTGACCGTACGGGTCCTGTCCGTAGCCCTGCTGGCCGTACGCGTTCTGCCCGTACGCGTCGCGCCAGTCCGGCTGCCCCTGGGGGTCCTGCCACGTCATGGTGACTCTCCTGGATATCGGCCCATATCAGCCCATCGGTAGGACGCACGAGAACCGTGTCCGGTTCTCCGGAGCGGTCAGCCGGCGCCGTCCACGTCGGCGACTCCGGTGATGCGGTGGAGCGCGAACCGGTGCACGGCGGCGCGGGTCGCGTCGTACGCGGTGAGGAAGCCGCCCTCGATGCGCGCGGGTTCGATGATGCGGCTGGACGCCTGGCCCTGCTGGTCGAGGTAGCCGATCCACACGCGCCCGCCGCGGTCGGTCGCCTCGCGCAGGCGCTGGACCATCGCCGCCGCCGGTGAGCGGGGCGGCGAGCCGTTCGGGGCCGCGACGCGGGCGGCCTCGTCGCCCGCCCGCAGCGCGCGTACCGCCGCGGTGATCACCGAGCCGTCGGGACCGGAGCCGAAGACGGACTGGTGCGCCGGTTCGTACGCGCCGTGCCCGGCGGTGTCGGCGCGCTGGGAGTCGAGCCGGGTGATCACGACGGAGCCCTCGGGCGACTCGGCCACCGGGGCGTACCCGAGGACGCGGAGCCCGTCGAGGAGCTCGGAGCGGGGAACGCGGGAGGCGAGCACGGTCGGGGCGAGCCGGTGCAGCCGCAGCTGTTCGGCGCGCCGGTCGGCCATGATCTCCTCCAGTACGGCAGGGTCGTCGCTGCGGACGTAGGCCGACGCGATGCCGACGCGCAGCCGCCCGTGCCGGCGGGCGACGTCCTCGATCAGGTAGCTCAGCGGCTGCGGCAGGGCGGTCGTCGAGTGCCGCGTGAGCAGCTCGATCAGCTCCGAAGCGCCGCGCCCGGCGTCGAGCGCGCGGCGTACGGACTCGGGCGTGAAGCGGTAGACGGTGGCTCCGCCGGTCGACTCGACGTCGGCGGCGAGCGCCAGCTCACGGGCGAGGTCGGCCACCAGCGGCCCGGGGGCGACGGCGGTCAGGTCGGCCTGGATCATCACGTGGTCGACGGGCGTGGGCAGGACCGCGCGCAGGGCCGCCTCGGCGTCGCCGCCGGCGAGCAGCACCCGCGTGTGCTGGGCCAGTGCCCGGAACCCCGTCACTCCCAGCGCCTCCGCCTCGCGGAGCGTCCATCCGACGAGCCGCTCGCGCAGCACGCCGCCGCGGCGCGGCTGGTGCCAGGCGAGGTTGGCGTAGACGCCCTCGGTGGCCGGCGCGGTGCCGGCCGGGGCGTCGGCGAGCGCCTCGAGCGTCGCGCGCCGCACCTGCGGCGCGCTGGCCCGGATCGCCTCGTCGGACAGCGCGTTGATCAGGCGGTCGCGTTCGTCGCGCTCGCCCGCGAGGCCGGGAACGCGGTCCATGCGCAGCCAGGCGCCCGCGACCGTGACCCAGCGGCGCTCGGTGTCGTGCAGCCGCCACAGGTCGTACGCCGGGGTGGGCAGCCACACGGCGTCTCCGCCGCGGCTGCCCATGCCGGAACCGTCGTAGTCGCCGCTGCGCGCCAGCAGGCCGGCGGCGTACGCGACCTCGACCAGCAGCGCCGTCGTCCACTCGGGCAGGTCCAGGTGCGTGGCCGTGGCCCGCAGGTCGCGGATGCCGAGCCCGCCGCTGCGCAGCACGCCCGGCGGGTCGACGCCCCAGCGTTCGAGCAGGTCCTCGATGGTGCGGACGGTGGTGAAGGCCTGGCCGCCCGCGGTGCTGTCCACCAGCTTCCGCTCGCGCACGGTGCCGCCGAGCGGCGGCGGGGCGGTCTCCAGGTCGCGGAAGACCCGGCCGCCACGGAGGAAGAGGCCCACCTCGCGGGGGAGCGTCACCGTACGGTCGTCGGTGGCGGCGAGCAGCCCGCGGGCGAGAAGCCGCTCGATCGGGGAGTTCGCGCTGGCGAGCGTGACGGGGCGGCGGGCACCCTCGACCTTGCCGATCGGCGGCCCCCAGGCGAGCCGGTCGAGCGCGGCGCGCGCCTCGGGGCCGGCGTCCGCGACCAGGGGGCCGATCCGCTCGCAGATCGCCTGCACCGAGCCGAGGCCGAGGTCGTCCAGCAGCGCGGTCATGCGGTCGGACGGGTAGGACGCGAAGGCCTCTTTGGCGGGCGGGCCGAGGCCGGCCGGGTGCGGCACCGCGCCACGGGCGCCGGGCGCGACCCGCAGCTCGTCGTCGTCGCCCCACACGAGGGCGAGCGAACGCAATCGGCCGAGCGCGCCGCGCACGTCCGCGCCGACGGCGGCGGCCAGGTCCTCGTAGGTCGTGGGGGAGGGCAGCACGAGCAGCGCCTCGAACACGCTCAGCGCCAGCCGGTCGAGGCGGTCGAGGGCACGGGACAGGGCGGAAGGGGCCGAGGCGCGGGAGGACAGCGCCGTGATGTCCGAGGGCACCGGAGTGATCAGCTCGGGACGGCACGCGAACAGCGCGCGCAACTCGTCGTCGTCGCGCGCCCGCAGCCAGTCCGCGTAGGTCTCCGTGCTCACCCCACAACGGTAATCCGGGTCCGGACCCACGCGAGCCGTAGCGTCGTTTCTCGCGCGGCGGTCAGACGGCCTGGGCGGGCTGGCCGGCGAGGCCGAGGGCGAGGGTGGCCCAGCCGTTGATGAAGCGTTCTTCGTCGACGCGCTGGGGAGGTTCGTGCAGGGCGTCGCTGGCGAGCCAGTAGTTGACGATGGAGCCGCCGAGGGCCAGGCCGATCGCGTCCCAGTCGGCCTCGACGCCGGCCATCTCCGGCTGGCCGGCCAGCCACTTGCCGATCATGTCGTAGAGCGGGTTGACGATGCCCTCCCTCATCTCGGCGATGAGGTTGGGGAACTTGTCGAGGTCGCGGAAGAGCACCCGGATGAGGTCGGCCTCCTCGCGCATCTTGCCCATGCCGAGGGTCGCGGCCAGCCGCAGCCGGTCGATCAGCGGCCGGGCCCGTACGTCGTCGGCGTGCTGGAAGGTCGCGGAGACCTGCTTGGAGGTGCGAGTGATGTGCTCGCGCACCGCCGCCGCGAGGACCTCCTCCTTGGAGCGGAAGTGGCGGTAGAGACCACCGGCGCCCGGGGACAGGCCCGACGCCGCCTCGATCTCGGCCACGGACGTCGCGGCGTAACCGCGTTCGGCGAACAGCCGGAGCGCCTCGGAAACGATCCGCTCGCGCGTGGATCTCTGCATGTGTGCTCCTCCCCGAAAAGCGTAGGCCATGAAAGCGCTCACTGACATCGGAGAAGCCGTACGACGCTCTGGTGGCAAGCGGGCAGATGCGGTGAAATACACGAGGAGGTGGGTCCATGTCCCGTCCCTCATACAGCCACGGAACCTCCGACCTTCCACTGCTCGGAGAGACCATCGGGCAGAACCTACGGCGCGTCGCGTCCGTCATTCCCCACCGCGAGGCGCTCGTCGACGTGCCGAGCGGCCGGCGCTGGACGTACGAGGAGTTCGACGAGGAGGTCGCCACCCTCGCCCGCGGCCTGATCGCCGCCGGGATCGAGAAGGGAGACCGCGTCGGCATCTGGTCGCCGAACAATCCGGAGTGGGTGCTGCTGCAGTACGCCACCGCGGAGATCGGCGCCATCCTGGTCAACGTCAACCCGGCGTACCGCACGCACGAGCTGACCTACGCGCTCCGGCAGTCGGGCGTGAAGCTGCTGGTCAGCGCCGTTTCGTACAAGACGAGCGACTATCGGGGGATGGTCGAGGAGGTGCGTTCCGGCCTGCCGTCGCTGGAGCGGGTGATCTACCTCGGCACCGAGGAGTGGGAGGCGCTGCCGACCGCGGGCGCCGCGCTGGACCCCGAGCGGCTCGACGCCCGGATGGCGGGCCTGTCGCCCGACGATCCCATCAACATTCAGTACACCTCGGGCACCACGGGCTTCCCCAAGGGCGCGACGCTGTCGCACCACAACATCCTCAACAACGGCTTCTTCATCGGCGAGCTGTGCCGCTACACGGAGATCGACCGGGTCTGCGTGCCGGTGCCCTTCTACCACTGCTTCGGCATGGTCCTCGGCAACCTGGCGATCACCACGCACGGCGCGTGCATCGTCATCCCGGCGCCGGTCTTCGACCCGAAGGCGACGCTCGACGCCGTGCAGGCCGAGCGCTGCACCTCGCTGTACGGGGTGCCGACGATGTTCATCGCCGAGCTGGCGCTGCCGGAGTTCTCCTCCTACGACCTCACGTCGCTGCGCACCGGCATCATGGCGGGCTCTCCCTGCCCGGTGGAGGTGATGAGGCGCGTCGTCGCCGAGATGCACATGCGGGAGGTGACGATCTGCTACGGCATGACCGAGACGTCACCGGTCTCCGCCCAGACCCGGTACGACGAGGAGCTGGAGCGCCGGGTCTCCACCGTCGGCCGCGTGCACCCGCACATCGAGGTGAAGATCGTCGACCCGGCGACGGGCCTGACCGTGCCGCGCGGGGCACCGGGAGAGCTGTGCACCCGCGGGTACTCCGTGATGCTGGGGTACTGGGCGGACCCCGAGCGGACCGCCGAGGTCATCGACGCCGCCCGCTGGATGCACACCGGCGACCTCGCGACCATGGACGAGGCCGGCTACGTCAACATCGTCGGCCGGATCAAGGACATGGTGATCCGCGGCGGGGAGAACCTGTACCCGCGCGAGATCGAGGAGTTCCTGTACGGCCATCCGGACATCGAGGACGTCCAGGTCATCGGCGTTCCGGACGTCAAGTACGGCGAGGAGCTGTGCGCCTGGGTGAAGAAACGGCCGGGCTCGACGCTGACCGCGGAGGACGTACGGGACTTCTGCCGGGGAAAGCTGGCCCACCACAAGATCCCCCGGTACGTCCGCTTCGCCGACGACTTCCCGATGACGGTCACCGGAAAGATCCAGAAATACAAGATGCGCGAGACGTCGATCGAGGAACTGGGTCTGAAGGATCTGGAAGCCAGGAAATTCGCCTGATCACGAATACCGGCCGAGCGGTTCGGCGGCCGCCGGGTCAGTGACGGCGGCCGGCCGGCGGGTCGTGCTCGGCGGTGACGTCTGTGGTGGTCTTCGAGCCGGGGCGGGCCGGGGTGCCGCCGGCGGCGCGGCGGGCGCGGAGCGCACGGACCCGGCCCCGGCTCGCGCACGCCGGTGACGGGCACCAGCGCCGGCGTCCCGGCGGATCGAGGAAGACGCCCCGGCAGTCGTGTTCCGGGCAGCTCTTCAGCGCCAGCCGGTCCGCGCCGGTGAGCTGGTCCACCGCCTGACGGGCGATCCGGGCGAGGGCCTGCGCCGCCGTCGCCGGGGGTTCGCGGCGCAACCGGTCATCCGTGGTCAGCCGGACCGGATCGTCATGCTCGGCGAGGAACGCGGCCAGGTCCGCGACGGCGTCCGCGGGCGGCGGCACCCGGTCGACGGTGGCCAGCGCCAGCGTGCGCAGGGTCTCCCGCAGTTCCCGGACCCGGTCCAGGTCGCCCTGGTCGGGCCGCCGGACCGGGGACAGCTCGCAGTGCTCCAGCCACTCGGCGAGCCGGTCGGGAGTGGGGAGCCGTTCGACCGGCTGCGCGCTGAACCTGCGACCCGTGGTGGCGAGCAGGTTCAGCCAGGTGGCGCCGCAGTCGAAGCGGAAGGCGAGCTTGTCCTCTCTGGCCATGCGGCCACTGTAACGCCTTATCCGTTACGACTGTTATGGTGACGACGTAACGGCTGAGGCGTTACACAACCGAAGGGCGGACATGATGATCAATGCGGCACGGCTGGATCGGGACGAGGGGTACCGCCTGCTGGAGGTGCTCCAGGACGAGGCCACCAGGGAGGGGTTGCGCGGCATCGAGGAGACCGCGCCCGGGTTCACGGACTGGATCGTCACCGCCCTGTTCGGCGGCACGTACCTTCGCGAGGGGCTGTCGCTGCGCGACCGGCAGGTCGCCAACCTGGCGGCTCTCGTCGCGGTCGGCGGCGTCGATCCGCAGCTGGCCGGCCACGTCCGTACCTCGCTGCGGATCGGGATGACGCGCGAGGAGGTGATCGAGGTCTTCGTGCACCTCGCGCCCTACGTCGGCGTGCCCAAGGCGCTGGCCGGGCTCCGGGTCGCCGCGACCACGCTCGCGGAGGTCGGGCCATGAGCGAACTGGTCAGGACGGTGCTGGGGGATATCGCGCCCGGCGAACTCGGCGTCTGCGACGCCCACGACCATCTGTTCATCGGCTCACCGGCGCTGCCCGGACAGGAACTGGACGACGCCGACGCGGCGCTCGCCGAACTGAACGCCTTCGCCGCGCTCGGCGGGCGTGCCGTGGTGCAGTGGACGCCGTGGGGGATGGGCCCGCGAACCGAGGAACTGCCCGGCCTGTCCCGGCGGTCCGGGGTCCACGTCATCGGCGCCACCGGAATGCACCAGGCCAGGCACTACGGTCCCGATGCGCCGGCCGGCGTCCCCGACGACCTGGCCGGACTGTTCGTCCACGAGCTGACCGGCGCTCCGGTGAAGGCCGGACTGATCAAGGTCGCGGGCGCGTACCACCGCCTCGACGACCACGCCCGGCACGTCATGGCCGCCGCCGCCGAGGCGCACCACGCCACCGACGCGCCCATCGGCGTCCACCTGGAGGGCGGAACCGCCGCCATGGACGTACTCGACCTGCTGTGCGGGAGGCACGGGGTCCCTCCGCACCGTGTGATCCTCGGGCACCTGCACCGGTTTCCGGACCCGGGGATCCACCGCGCGGCCGGCGAGGCGGGCGCGTTCCTGGCGTTCGACGGCCCGTCCCGCGTGCACCACGCCACCGACTGGCGCCTGCTGGAGAGCATCGCGGCCCTGGCCGACGCCGGCCACGCCCACCGGATCCTGCTCGGCGCCGACACGGTCACCCCGGCGGCCCGGTCCACCGCCGACGGCCCCGGCATGCCGTTCCTGCTCGGCGGCCTGCGCCCGCGGATCGAACGGGAACTCGGCGCCGCGCTGGCAACCGCGATCTTCGTCGAGAACCCGTCTCGCGCCTTCGCCGCACGATGGCGGCCCTGACGCGCGACCGGCCTCTCAGCGGATGCGGCGGATGAGGGCCGCCGCCACGCGGCCCGCGATGAGGTACACCACGGCGGCGATTCCGTAGTTGACGAGGACGCCCACACGTTCGTCCTTGGGCACGAACATGTCGCGGAATCGCCACGCGAACCAGTCCGCCCAGTCGTTCACCGTTCGGACGATCGAGTTGTCGCGATTCGCGGAGAACACCACGAACGCGATGTGCAGGGCGAGAAGCACGCAAATGATCATCGCCAGGATCCGGACGAGGTCGGCCGCCCTGCCGGACACGCGGCGCACGCCCGTACGCAGGGATTCGGCGTCCCGGGCGCGGTGCCCAGGCTCCCGGCGCGTGGCGGTCGCGGCGTCCGTCGGGGCCGCAGGATCCGGCCTCCCGGACGCGCCGGGCTCCTCCGCTTCGGTCTTAGTCGTCTTTTCTGACTCTTCCCGCCTTTTCGCCATATGCATTTCCTACTCGGGGGAGCGATCTGTCGGTGACGTGGTTTGGACGATCGGCACTGGGTATATCCGCATCGCGTTAACCGTTGTTTCGGGCTCGTTCTAATGCGAGTTCCGCCGGTGACGAAATCCATAGATCCAGATTTCGCGCAGACTCCGCGCCCTCCCACTCGGATCCCGTCGCATCGCCACTGCCGGGAGGGCGCGGGCACGCGGTCCCCGAGGCCGTACGTACCCTGGGGCCTGTGATCTCCGTGGGCTTCGACCTCGACCTGACTCTCGCCGACACGCGGAAGGGTATCGCCGCGACCTTCGTCGCGCTCTCCGAGCGGACCGGCGTGCCCATCGACACCGCCGCCGTCGTCTCCCGGCTCGGACCGCCGCTGGAGACCGAGCTGGCGAACTGGTTCCCCGCCGAGCGCGTGACCGAGATGGCCGCGATCTACCGAGGCTTCTACGGCGACATCGCGGTGCCCGCGACGGTGACCATGCCCGGCGCCGCGGAGGCCGTGGAGGCGGTCAAGGCGCGGGGGGGACGCGTCATCGTGGTCACCGCCAAGAGCCAGGTGCACGCCGAGGCGACCGTACGGGCCCTCGGGCTGAACGTGGACGAGGTGGCGGGGGCACTGTTCAGTACCGCCAAGGGGACGGCACTGAGCCGTTTCGGCGCGACCGTGTATGTGGGCGACCACGTCGGCGACGTCGACGCCGCGCGGGCGGCCGGGGCGCGCAGTGTGGCCGTCGCCACCGGACCGTACGACGCGGAGGCGCTTCTGGCGTACGGAGCCGATATCGTGTTGCCCGATTTGCGGGTTTTCCCGGAGACTTTGACCGAACTGATCAACCCAGGCCCCTCGTCGAGGCAATAACCTTGATATGGCCTGTCCGGACAAGAGCTAGCAACGAGGTCACCTGTGCCCAGTGGCAAGGTCAAGTGGTACAACGCCGACAAGGGGTTCGGCTTTCTCACTCGCGACGACGGCGGTGAGGTCTTCGTGCATTCCTCCGCGCTGCCCGCGGGGGTCGACTCGCTCAAACCCGGTCAGCGCGTGGAGTTCGGGGTCGTCGAGGGCCGCAAGGGTCAGCAGGCGCTGAGCGTACGCACCATCGACGCGCCGCCCTCGGTCGTCAAGTCCAAGCGCAAGAAGCCCGACGAGATGGTGATCCTCGTCGAGGACCTCATCAAGCTGCTCGAGGGCGTCTCCACCACCTACCGCCGGGGCAAGCACCCGGACGGCAAGATGGCCAAGAAGATCGGCGAGGTGCTGCGCGCGGTCGCCGACGACTTCGACCAGCAGTAGGCGGGCCCGGCTCAGGCCGCGGTGTCGGCCACGGTCGGCTCGCCCTCCGTACGGCCGCGGCGGCGTGCGGCGCGGCGGGCCGCCCGCCGGTAGACGAGCATGACCAGCGTGGCGGCCAGGGCGGCGGCGACGATCGCCAGGGCGATGTGGCCGTTCGAGGCGATGATCGACATGCCGAGGCCGGCCAGCCCGCCGAGCACCCAGACGAGCTGGTGGATCGTCTCCGACACGGCGAACGTGGAGGAACGGACCTCCTCGCCGATCTCGCGCTGCACGATCGCGTCGAGGCTGAGCTTGCCGAGCGACTGGCCGAGCGCGCCCACGAACGCGACCGCGAGCGCCGCCACGAGGCCGAAGAACACCGCGCACACGGCGGCCGTCGCCGTCGCGAACGCGAGCGTGCTGAGCACGATGCCCACCGGTGCGCGCGCCTTGAGCAGCGCGCCCATGGCCGTGCCGACGAGCCCGCCGGCTCCGGCCGCGGCGGCCAGCATGCCGAGCGCGATGTTCGGCGAGACCGGGTGGACGAACTCCTTGGTGCGCAGCAGGAACGCCAGGTAGAGGATCAGGAAGCCCGACAGCGCCCGCAGCGCGGCGTTGGCGCGGATCGCCTCGCCGACGACCGGGCCGACGCGCAGCAGCGTCCGCCAGCGGCCGGATGTGTCCGTACGCGCCGGCGGGGGCGCGTCGTCCCGGTCGGGCTCCTGGCCGGGGCCGGGCTCGGCCTCGGGGGTGTCGACGTGCGCGGGCAGCCGGATGCCGAGGACCGCGCCGGCGAGGAACACGACCGTCGCGATGCGCAGCGCCCAGCCCGCGTTGGTGACCGCGACCAGCCCGGCGCCGAGCGGCGCGGCGATCGACGCGGCGACGAGGCCGCAGAAGGACGCGCGGGCGTTGGCCGTTACGAGACTGAGATCTTCCGGCAGCACGCGCGGCGTCACGGCGCTCCGGGAGACCCCGAAGGCCTTGGACAGCACCAGCGCGCCGAACGCGGCGGGCAGCAGGGTCAGCGGGTCCTTGTGCAGGACGGCGCCGGCCATGCCCCAGCACAGCAGGCCGCGGGCGAGCATGGTGCCGGCGATGGCGATGCGCCGCGCGTGGCGCATGTGGTCGAGCGCGGGTCCGATGAGCGGCGCCACCAGCGCGAACGGGGCCATCGTGACCAGCAGATACAGCGCCACCTGTCCCTGCGCCTGCTTGACGTCGAGGTTGAAGAACATGGTCCCCGCGAGGGCCACCGCGATCAGCGCGTCTCCGGCGCTGTTGACCGCGCCCAGCTCGATCAGGTTGCCCAGACCCGTCCGGCCGGCGCCGCCGGCGTGGGTGGCGCGGCGTGTCGTGCGCCCGATGCTCCGGGTCATCGTGCGCACCGCCCGTCCGGCGTCTCCCGCCCGTGACCGCAAACTCATGACGTAAGTCTGCCTCTTCGGGGCAAACCCATGCCCCTGTATGGGCGACAATCGTTTATGTGAGTCCAGTGCGTTCCAGCAGCCCGGCCGCCGCGAGGCGGAGCCGTACACCCGCGGTCGACGCGGCCGCGGCAGCAGCCGTCGACCTGGCGCGTGCCGCCGCCGAAGACACCTCGGCCCCGGAGTACGTCGGTGATCACCTTGGTCTGCTACCCGAAGGCGACCGGGTCGTCACCCACTACTTCGTCTGCCTGGACCC
Organism: Actinoallomurus iriomotensis; assembly: GCF_030269445.1. Taxonomy (GTDB): domain Bacteria; phylum Actinomycetota; class Actinomycetes; order Streptosporangiales; family Streptosporangiaceae; genus Actinoallomurus; species Actinoallomurus iriomotensis. The sequence goes on along the minus strand of NZ_BSTJ01000003.1, from coordinate 207,937 downwards.
GGCGTACCGGGGCTGGCACTGGGCCGTCTCGGTCGTGCGCGCCTCGCGCGCCAAGAACGTCACGGTGAGCGAGAGCGTCCTGCTCCCGGGCGACGACGCCATGCTCTCGCCCGCCTGGGTGCCCTGGAGCGACCGGCTGCGCCCCGGCGACCTGGGTCCGGGCGACCTGCTGCCGACCCAGGCCGACGACGAGCGGCTCGTGCCCGGGTTCACCGACACGTCGGGCAGCTCGGGCGAGACCGACGAGGAGCTGTTCTGGGAGCTCGGCCTCGGCCGCCATCGGGTGCTGTCCGCCGAGGGGCGCGACCAGGCCGCCGCCCGCTGGCACTCCGGTGACGCCGGTCCGGCGACGCCGATGGCCCGCTCGGCCCCGGCGCACTGCGCCACCTGTGGCTTCTTCGTGCCGCTGGCGGGCTCGCTGCGGCAGGGGTTCGGGGTGTGCGCCAACGAGTACGCCCCCGACGACGGCAGGGTCGTCTCCCTCGACCACGGCTGCGGCGCGCACTCGGAGGCCGTCGTGATGCCGGCCGCGGCCGAGTCGGCGCCGCCGATCGTGGACGAGCTGGGGTACGACGTCATGCCCTCCGCGACGCTCACCGACGAAGAGGCCCTGGGCCACAGCTGAGGCCCCGGAGCCCCGACAGTCTCTGCGCCCGTCGCCTTCCGGAGGCGGCGGGCGGCGAAAGGCGCGCGATGGAGGATCCGTACGGCACCGCCGCGATCAGGGCGCGGGTCCTGGCGGCCTGGTCGGCGTCCCCGGCCCGCTTCCGCGAGGACGCGAACACCGAGGAGGACCACGCCCGCGGCGGCTACCGCGACCGCGTGGTGGTGGAGCTGGCCCAGAACGCCGCCGACGCGGCGCTGCGCGCCGGCGTGCCCGGGCGGATCCGGTTCACCCTGCGCGACGGCGTGCTGACGGTCGCGAACACCGGTGCTCCGCTGGACGCCGCCGGCGTCGAGGCGCTGAGCACGCTGCGCGCGTCGGCCAAGCGCGACGAGACCGGGTCGGCGGGCCGCTTCGGCGTCGGCTTCGCGGCCGTCGTCGCGGTGAGCGACGAGCCGTCCATCGCCTCCCGCGGCACCGACGGGGCCGTCCGGGCCGTCGCATGGTCGGCCTCCGGCACCCGCCGGGAGGTCGCGGCCGTCCCCGAGCTGGCGGACGAGCTCGACCGGCGCGGTGGCGCCGTGCCGGTGCTGCGCCTGCCGTGGCCCGGCGACGACACGGAGCTCCCCGAGGGGTACGACAGCGCCGTGCGCCTGCCGCTGCGCGACGCCGCCGCCGAGACCCTCGTACGGCGGCTGCTCGACGAGGCCGGGCCCGCGCTCATGATCGCCCTGCCCGCGCTCACCGAGATCGTCGTCGACGCGGGCGAGCCCCGCACGCTCACCGCGGCCTGGCACCGGGGCGAGGAGCGGCGCGGCGTGACGACCGGCACGGTGACCATCGACGGGCGTACCTGGCACACGGCGGAGGCGCGCGGCACCGCCGACGCGTCCCTGCTCGCCGACCGGCCCGTGGAGGAGCGGGCCGGCTGGCAGGTCCGCTGGGCCGTGCCCGACGGCGACCTTCCCCCGGCAGTGCCGGCCGTGATCCACGCCCCGACCCCCAGCGACGAGCCGCTCGGGCTGCCCGCGCTGCTGCTCGCGACCTTCCCGCTCGCGCCGGACCGGCGGCACGTCGCGCCCGGGCCGCTCACCGACTTCCTCATCGAGCGCGCGGCCGAGATCTATCCGGCGCTGCTGCCGCCGACGGCCCGGCTGCTCGACCTCGTCCCCGGACCGGTCGCCAAGGGCGAGCTGGACGCGCGGCTTCGCCGTGCCGTCCTCGCGCGCCTGCCCGACACCCCGCTGCTGCCCGTGCCCGCACGACCGTCCGAGGGCGGGCGGATCCTCGGCGACGACCCGGCGGAGCTCGCCTTCGTCCCGGCGGATGAGGCCGTCCTCGTCCGCGGCCGGGACACCGTCGTCGTGGACGGGCCCGCGGCGCTGCCCGACGTCCTCGCCGAGGTCGTGCCCGACCTGCTGCCCGCGGACTGGCCGGCGCGGCATCCGGCCCTCGCCGCGCTCGGCGTACGGCGCCTGAGCGTCGCCGACGTGGTCGACGCGCTCGCCGGGTCGGCCGCCGGCGACCCCGGCTGGTGGCGGCGGCTGTACGCCGCGCTGGAAGGCGCCGACCGCGAGGCGCTGACCGGGCTGCCGGTGCCCCTCGCCGACGGCCGCACGGTGCGGGGCCCGCGCGGGCTGCTCGTCACGGACCCACGGGGGCTCGACGCGCTCGGCCTGCGGATCGTGCATCCGGACGCCGCGCACCCGCTGCTGCTCCGGCTCGGCGCGGTGGAGGCCGGGCCGCGCGCGGTCCTGACCGACCCCGCGACCCGCGCGGCGGTGGCCGCCTCGTACGACGAGGAGGACCCCGAGCCGATCTGGACCGCCGTCCTGACGCTCGTCGCCCGCGCCCGCCTGCGGCCCGGCGAGGAGCCGTGGCTGGCCGAGATGGCGCTGCCGGACGAGGACGGCGAGCCGTACCCGGCCGGTGAGCTGTTGCTGCCCGGCGCACCCCTGGCCGCCGTGGTGGCCGACGACGCGCCGTTCGGCGTCGTGGACGCCGGCCTGGTCGAACGCCACGGCGCCGAGACGCTCGAAGCCGCCGGTGTCCTGCGGACCTTCGCGCTCGTACGCGACGAGGACGTCATCGAGCCCGAGCACCACCTCGACGCCGAAGAGGAGTGGGCGGACGAGCTCGGCGAGGGCTTCGTGGTGCCCGAGTTCACCGCGGTGCGCGACCTGGAGTTCGTGGCCGACTGGCCGGGGGCGTTCGCGCTGCTGGCGGAGCCGCCGCTGCGCGCCGCCGTCACCGAGCCCGTACGCGTGATCCTCGCGGACGGGCGGAACGCCACGGTCCCGTCGTACACCGCGTGGTGGCTGCGGCGGCACCCGGTCCTCGACGGGCGGCGGCCCGGCGAGCTGTGCCTGCCCGGCGACCTGGAGGGCCTGTACGACCTGGCGCCGCCGGGCCTGGATCCTGAGCTGCTGCGGGCGCTCGGCGTCCGTACGACGCTCTCCGCGCTGCTCGCCGAACCGGACGGCGCCGCCGAGCTGCTCGACCGGCTGGCCGACCCCGCGCGTACGGTCTCGCGCACGCGGCTGCGCGGCCTGTGGCGCGCGCTGGCCGCTGCGGACCTGGACGTGCCCGCGCCGGCGGAGGTCCGCGCGTTCGTGGACGGCGAGCCGGAGGTGGTGCCGGCCGGCGACGCGATCGTCGTGGACCGGCCCGACCTGCTGCCGCTGCTGGCGGGGCAGCCGCTGCTGTTCGTGCCGGTGGAGGTCGCGGACGCGCTGGAGCTGGCCCTGGGCAGCGAGGAGGTGCCGGGCTCGATCGAGTCGGCGGGCGCACCGCGGCCGGTGCCGGACGTCCTGCGCGCGGTGCTGCCGGAGGCCCCCGAGACATACGTGCTGCACGAGAAGCTCGTGGTCGACGGCGTCGCGGTGCCGTGGTGGTACGACGCGGGCACGGTCCACGCGAGCGACCCGGCGGGCCTGGCCAGGGGCGCGGCGTGGGCGTGCGACCGCTGGAGCGACCGCCTGCTCGCCGAGGCCGCGCTGCGCGACCCGGACGCCCTGCCCACCCTGCTGGCCGAAGCGGAGCTGTAACGGCGGGACGGCCGCGGCCGCGGTACGGCGACCTCACGAGTCGGCGGACGCCTCCAGTGTCGGCAGCCGGTGCTCGTACACCGGCTTGCCCAGCCGCTTGACCGCCAGGACCTCTGCGCGAGTCTGTTCCCCGCCTCCGATACGGATGAGCACGTCGATGCCGTGCACGAACGTGTCGCTCTCGTCTCCCCAGTTGTCGCCGACGATGCGAATCCTGTCGACGGTGGACCACGGGAAGTCGATGGCCTGCCCGCTGGCCACCCCCTCGGCGAGCCAGTGCTCCCCGGCCTCTTCATAAGCGATCTTGGGGATGCCCAATTTCGTCAGCCCGGACACCACCGTCAGATCCTGGTCCGGGTAATCCTTCCTGACGGCTGCGTAGGCCTTTCTCAGGAGCTCTCGTGCCGCATCCTCGTCGAACCGCTGGCCGCTGTAGCCGACGACCCCCACGCGGATGCGCGGCTTTTCACCGCGTTCGAGGATCCTCAATGACGCCTCGGGCGATCTGAAGAGTTGTCGCGTGCAGTCGAGCACTCCCAGGCTGCCTTTGACGAACTGTTGTCCGATCGCCATTCCCGCTCCTCATGGATCTCGTCGCGCCAGTGATCCGGACAGCCGTAGATTCCCACACGACGCGGATAATCGACCCAAGGCACCGAATGAGCGAGAGGTTCGCGCCGATGAGCGATGAACTGCGCGAGTCCGATCCACGGCGCATCGCCGGGTACGTCGTCAAGGCGCGGCTGGGCGCCGGTGGGATGGGCGTGGTCTACCTCGCGCAGGACGGCGCCGGAAATCCCGTCGCCGTGAAGGTGATCCGGCCGGAGCTGCTCGAACGGGGCAAGGAGGCGGACCTGAGCCGGTTCCGCCGGGAGATCGCCGCCTTACGCCGCCTCGACCGGTTCTGCACCGCCCGGCTGATCGGCGCCGATCCCGAGGCGGAACCGCCGTATCTGGTCACCGAGTTCGTCTCCGGGCCCACGCTGAAGGAGGCGGTGCACCGGGATGGTCCGCTGCGAGGGTCTGACCTGGAGACCGTGGCGATCGGCATCGCGGCCGCCCTCCGCCACATCCACGCCGCGGGGATCACCCATCGGGATCTGAAGCCCGGAAACGTTCTGCTCAGCCCGTACGGGCCTCGGGTCATCGACTTCGGACTGGCCCTGCACGATGAGATCACCCAGCGCGTGACGTCGGAGTTCGCCGTGGGGACGCCCGGTTACATGGCGCCCGAGCAGCTGCGCGCGGGTGAGGTCGGCGCACCGGCCGACGTGTTCGCCTGGGGCGCCGTGACGGCCTTCGCGGCGACCGGCCGGCCGCCCTTCGGCACCGGCGGCCCCCAGGCGGTGGGGTTCCGCGTCCTCGGCGGAGAGGCCGACCTCGACGGGCTGGAGGGTGCCCTCCGGGCCGTGGTGACCTCCGCGCTCGCCAAGGAGCCGGCCCGGCGGCCGACGTCGGGCGAGCTGCTGGAGAGGCTGCGTCACCTGGCGATGGCGCCCACGGTCCTCGCCACGGCCACGGACGCCCCGGCGAGGCCGTCGGCCTTCAGCGAGCCCTCCGACGCCGACGGGTGGGCGGAACTGGCCAGGCGGAACCTGGACGAGGGCAAGGCGGAGCTGGCGCTGTACCAGGCCGACAAGGGCATCGGTCTCGAATCCCACCACGCCGCCAGTCATCATCAGCGTGGCCGCGCCCTCCACGGCCTCGGTCGGGAGAGCGAGGCCAGGCGCGCACTGCGGCTGGCACACGAGATGGACTCCGCCGACGACGAGATCAGCCGCTCGTACGCCCGCGTGCTTCTGGAGCAGGGCGACGAGGGAGTGCGCAAGGCGTTCGAACTGGCGCCCGAGGACGACGAGGTCCGCAGGCGTTATGCCGAGTCGCTGCTGGAATGGGCGCAGGCGGACGGCCGGACCGGAGCCCTCGGCGGCGATCACGATCGCGGAAGCCGGGAGAGACTGGACGCCCTGCGCCAGGCGTACCGCCTGCTGCCCGGAGACGAGGAGGCCCGCCGGCGCTGCCTCGACGCTCTGCTGGAGAGCGATGAGGGCGTCACCACGGCGTTCGAGATCGCCCCGGACGATCCTCGGGTCAAGGCGGCGTACGTGAAGATGCTGGTCGTCTACCGCGTGGAGTACGCCGAGGCCTACGCGATCGCTCCACACGACGGCACCGTCGCCGACCGCTACATCCGGTTGTTGCTGGCGGGCGAGGACCGCCAGGAGATCCTGGACCGGATCATCTCGATGTGGGCTGAGGCGACGCCCGCCACGAAGGCGGCGGTCTGGGAGCAGATCCCCGACTGGGTCGAGCGGCGGTGGTATCACTACTACCCCTCCGAGAGCGAGGCGCTGGAGCAGGAGGAGTGCGTTGGCCGGCTGCTCGCGCTCAGGCCGCCTGAGGAGGTCGCGCGCAGGCTGTGGCACATCGGCCACACGGCGTTCTGGGGGCGGGACGTCGACCGGATGGCGTTCGCCTGGGGCGCGATCGTGCCGGTGTGGGCCGGCCTGGGTCTGCTGGAGATCTTCGTTCGGCACGTCAGCTGGCCGTGGGACCTGCTGGTCATCGTGGTCCTCGGGCTGATGGCGCTCGTCGCGGCGGGCGTCGTGTACGTCCACCCGGGGCCGGTCGAGCGGCGTCGCCGGACGGCGTTCGCGGGCGCGGGCCGGCCGTACGAGCGAAGTCCCTACCGTGCGCGCTTTCCGCGCGGCTACGTGCCGGGGCCCGATCTCGGCGGAGTGGCGGACTACGCCGAGGTGATCGAGCCGTTCGTGGCGAGCCGCCGCCGGTACTGAGGCGCTTCGAACCCCGTTACTCGGGCGGGGAGTCCGCGGCGCGCTTGGCGGCGTGGCGTTCGGCGGCCGCGGCGCGGCGGCGCTGCAGGTGCGGGATGTACCAGCAGCCGAACACGCCCATCAGGAAGCCGACGAGGCAGACCCAGCGCCACCAGTGATGGTCCGGGGCCAGCGGGACGATCAGCAGGACCACGAACGCCACCGCGAAGGCCACCGCCCCGACGGCGGAGACGAGGACGTCGTTGGTCTCCATGGGGGGCGGTTCGGGTTGCCGCGTCATGGGATCAAGCGTATCGGCAGCCCGATCGCGGGGGCAGAGCCGCAGATCACGTCGCGAAAGTCTTCCGTCCGCATTGTCTGGTCTGTCACTCTGCGTACGTCATTTTTACGACTCGGGGCCCCTGGGCGAGGAGAGGTAAGGACGTGACGACGACGACAGTGGCCGCCGAGCCGCGGAACGGCCTGGATCGATACTTCAAGATCACCGAACGCGGCTCCACGATGGGCCGCGAGATCCGCGGTGGGCTGGCGACGTTCTTCACGATGGCCTACATCGTGGTGCTGAACCCGCTGATCATCGGCACCGTGCCGGACAAGACGGGCGCGGTCCTCGGCATCCCCAAGGTCGCGGCCGCCACCGCGCTGGTGGCCGGGGTGATGACGATCATCATGGGCGTGGCGGGGCGGTTCCCGCTGGCGATCGCGACCGGGCTCGGCCTGAACGCCTTCGTCGCCGCGACGCTCGCCCCGGCGATGACCTGGCCCGAGGCGATGGGTCTGGTGGTGATCGAGGGCATCGTCATCGCCGTCCTCGTGCTCACCGGGTTCCGAACCGCGATCTTCCGTGCGGTGCCGGAGGGGCTGAAGGCGGCCATCGGCGTCGGCATCGGGCTGTTCATCGCGCTGATCGGCTTCGTGGACGGCGGCTTCGTCCGCCGCGTGCCGAACGAGGCGGGCACGACGGTCCCGGTGCAGCTCGGCATCTCGAACAACCTGCAGAGCTGGCCGGCGCTGGTGTTCGTGCTCGGCCTGCTCGTCACCGCGGTGCTCGTCGCCCGGCGGGTCAAGGGCGCCATCCTCATCGGCATCGTCGGCACGACCATCCTGGCGATCATCGTCGAGGCCCTGTCCCACGCCGGCCCGACGGTCGTGAAGCCGGGGGTGGTCAACCCCAAGGGCTGGAGCCTGAACGTCCCGAAGCTGCCCGGCATCCACCACATCGCGGGTACGCCGGACCTGTCGCTCATCGGACACTTCACCCTGTACGGGTCGTTCGCCCGCGTCGGCGTGCTGGCCGCGGTGCTGTTCGCGTTCACCCTGGTCCTGGCCGACTTCTTCGACGCCATGGGCACGGTCGTCGGCATCGGCAGCGAGGCTGGACTGCTGGACGAGCGCGGCGCGCCGCCGAACATCGGCACCATCCTGTTCGTGGACGGAATCGCGGCCGCGGCGGGCGGCGCCGGGTCGGTGTCGTCGGCGACGGGGTACGTGGAGTCGGCGGCGGGTGTCGGCGAGGGCGCCCGTACGGGCCTGGCGAACGTGGTCACCGGGGTGCTGTTCCTGGTGGCGATGTTCCTGGCCCCGATCGTGCAGATCGTGCCGTTCGAGGCGGCGACCCCGGCGCTGGTCGTGGTCGGCTTCCTGATGATGAGCCAGATCCGGCGGATCGACTTCTCCGACTACGAGATCGCCATCCCGGCCTTCCTGACCATGGTCATCATGCCGTTCACGTACTCCATCACGAACGGAATGGGCGCCGGCTTCATCTCGTACGTCGTCATCAAGACCGTCCGCGGGCGCGCCCGCGAGGTGCACCCGCTGCTGTGGCTGGTGGCGGTCCTGTTCGTGGCCTACTACGCCATCGTCCCGATCAAGGTGATCCTCGGCGTGGACTGAGGCGGGCGGGTTCAGACGGTGACGACGAGCTTCCGCGCGGAGACGCCGTCTCGGAGCCGCCGCAGCGCGTCGGGGATGCGGGCGAGCCCGGCGCCGACGACGGTCGCCTCCGGCGCGGATCGGTACGCGCCGGAGGCGAGCGCGGCCGGGAGGAAGTCGACGTAGATCGCCGGCCCGACCTCGTTGTCCTTCAGGGTGCCGCCCCAGATCCCGCTCACCCGTACCCCGCGTCGCCGTGCCCGCGGGCCCCGCAGGCGCGTGACCGACTCGGGCTGCGCCGACGCGACGCGCTTGCCGCCGTTGGTCCGGGAGGCGATCGCGACCGCCGGCACGAGCGATCCGGATCCGATCGCGAGCGTGCCGGCGAGCGGGCTGTCGCCGATCCGGTCCACGATCTCCCGGACGGCGTCGCGGCTACGGCGGTCGACCACCTCGGCCGCGCCCAGCGACCGGAGGTAGTCGAAGTTGCGCGGTGACGCCGTCGCCACGACCCGGTAGCCCGCGTTGCGGGCGAGCTGGATCGCGTTGCTCCCGACGCTCGTCGAACCGCCCCACACGAGCACCGTCTCCGGCCGGTCGGCGGGGTCGGGGCGGGGCATCGCCAGCCCGAGGTGGTCCTGCTGGAACATGCCGGTCGCCGCGGTCGAGAGCGTCAGCGGCAGCACGGCCGCCTGCTCGAAGGACAGCGAGCCGGGGATGGGGGAGACCATGTGCTGCATGAGCACGACGTAGTGCTGGAAGGCGCCCTCCGCCGCGCGGTTCCGCGACTTCTCCATGCCGACCGCGTGCCCGAGGACGCGGTCGCCCGGCCGTAGCCGCGTCACGCCGGGCCCGACCTCGACGACCTCGCCGGCGACGTCCGAGCCCACGATGGCCGGAAAGGTCAGCCAGGGCACGACCACGCGGTACAGGAACCCCGGTATGCCGTCGATGGGGTTCACGGCGATCGCCCGCGCCCGGACGACGACCTCGTTCGCCGCCGGGGGCGTGTAGGGGGCGGGCCCGACCTCGAAGGGCGCGCCTCGTTTCCGCAGCCAGAGTGCGGTGTTCTGCTCGGTCATCTCCGGGCCTCTTTCCGTTGGGCGGGGTCGCGTCGCCGGATGACGTGAGCCGCATCCGCAGACTAGGCACTGTCTAGAAACTAGTCAATGTCTACTTTCGGGTACCGTGGTCCCGTGTCCGATCGGCCTTTCCATCACGGCAACCTCCGTGCCGTGCTGCTCGACCAGGCGGAGACGGTGCTCCGGGAGCGGGGGATCGACGCGCTGTCCCTGCGCGAGCTGGCGCGGGAGGCGGGCGTGAGTCACGGCGCCCCGCGGAGTCATTTCATCGATCGGAACGCACTGCTCGACGCCTTGGCGGAGCGCGGCTTCGTCCGGCTCGCCGACGAGATCCGCGATGCGGTGTCACGCGCGCCCGGCGACCACGCGCGCGTCCTTCGCGCGGCGGGCTCGGCGTACCTTAGGTTCGCCGTGCGGGAACCGGCGCTGCTCGATCTCATGTTCGCGACGAAGGTGGACGGCCCCTCGGGGGCGGTCCGAAGTGCCGCGGAGCGCCTGTTCGACACCATGACCGGCATCATGGGCGTGGGCGTCGAGGCGGGCGCGTACGACGCGGGCGACGTCGGCCGGCTGACGCTGCTGCTGTCCGCGACCGTCCAGGGCATCTCGGCGCTCGTCACGTCCCGCCGGATCCCGACGCCCCAGGGCGAGGCGCTCGTCGACGACGCGATCACGATCTTCCTCGCGGGAGTGTCGGCCGTCCGGTAGCGACGCCGGGTGGGAGTACTAACCGGGAGCTATCCGACATACCCTTTGATCCACGGGGACGGGGCGGCGGAGGCGCCGCCCCGTCCCCGTCTCAGACCAGGTCGGGAGAGCGCGCCGTCGTCCCCCCCGTGGAAGAAGGAGAGGGCCGAAGTCCTTCGTCTCGCTAACGAACTGGCGGAATAGACAATCGTCATATATCGTTAGCAAGAGTAATGACTTCAGCTAATGAACATGCAAACGTCACAGACCAGAAGCCGTGCGGGCCTGGCGGCGGCCCTGCGCGTCTCGATCTCACGACTCTCACGCCGCATGCGCGCCGAGGGCGGTCACTCCTTGAGCGCCACGCAGATCGGGGCGCTCGGCGCGGTGGCCCGGCACGACGCCCTCACCCCTGGCGAGCTCGCCGCGCACGAAAAGGTGCAGCCGCCCTCGATGACCCGGACGATCGCGCGCCTGGAGGCGGACGGCCTGCTGACGCGCAGTCCCCATCCCACCGACCGGCGGCAGGTGGTGCTCAGGCTGACCGCGGCGGGCGACAAGCTCCTGAAGGAGGAGCGCCGGCGCAAGGAGGCGTGGCTGGCGCAGCGGCTCGCGGAGCTGACGCCGGAGGAGCAGTCCATCCTGCGTCAGGCGGCGCCGATCCTGGAGAGACTCAGTCACGGCTGAGCCTTTTCCGCTCGCTCCGCAACCGCAACTACCGGCTGTTCTCGGCCGGGCAGGTCGTCTCCAACACGGGCACCTGGATGCAGCGCGTGGCGCAGGACTGGCTGGTCCTGAACCTCACCCACGGCAGCGGCACGGCGCTCGGCATCACGACCGGCCTGCAGTTCCTGCCGCTGCTGCTGTTCGGCCTGTACGGCGGCGTGATCGCCGACCGGTTCCCCAAGCGCCGGGTCCTCATGATCACCCAGGTGGCGATGGGGGCGCTCGCGCTGATCCTGGGCGTCCTCGCGCTCACCGGCAGCGCGCAGGTGTGGCACGTGTACGCGCTCGCGTTCGGACTGGGCGTGCTGACCGTGGTGGACAACCCCACGCGCCAGACGTTCGCGGTCGAGATGGTGGGGCCGGAGGACCTGTCCAACGCCATCGCCCTCAACAGCGCGATCTTCAACGTGGCCCGCATCCTCGGCCCGGCCATCGCCGGCGTGCTGATCGCCGCGATCGGCACCGGCCCGGTCTTCATCGTGAACGCCGCCTCGTTCCTGGCCGTGCTGGTCGGGCTCTACCTGATGCGTGACGAGGAGCTGTACATCCGGCCGCGCGTGCCGCGGGCCAAGGGCCAGCTCCGCGAGGGCCTGCGCTACGTCCGTGACCGCCGCGACCTGGTCATGCTGCTGATCGTCCTGTTCTTCGTCGCCGCGTTCGGCATGAACTTCCAGATAACGACCGCGCTGATGAGCCGGGAGGTCTTCCACAGCGGCGCCGGCTCGTTCGGTTTCGCCTCGACCATGCTCGCGGTCGGCGCCGTGTCCGGCTCGCTGCTGTCCGCCCGCCGCAAGCAGCCCCGCATGCGCCTGATGCTCATCGCCGCCGCCGCGTTCGGCGTGCTGGAGATCGTGAGCGGCGCGATGCCGACGTACGGCCTGTTCCTCGTGGCGCTCGTCCCGACCGGCCTCGCGCTGCTGACCTTCAACACGACCGCGAACGCCGTCGTGCAGCTCAGCGTGCCGTCCTGGATGCGCGGGCGCGTGATGGGCCTCTACATGCTGGTCTTCGCCGGCAGCTCACCGATCGGCGCGCCGCTCCTCGGCTGGCTCGCCGAGGTCTTCGGGCCGCGTTCGGGCCTGATCATCGGCGGCATCGTCTCCCTGGCCGCCGTGACCATCGTCGTCGCGATCATGGCTCCGCGGCCGGCGCTGAACGCGCTACGGCCCCGTATGGCCGAGGGGCTCGGCGAGGGGAAGTGAGAGGCGGAGCCGCACGCCGAGGGCTCCCGTCCGGTCTCTGAGACCCTGGTGGGGTGAGACTCTTCGTCGCGCTCATCCCGCCGAAGCACGTGCTGGACGAGATCGCGGAGGCCTTCGCGCCGTACCGTGACTGGCCGCACCTGCGGTGGACCGGCCGGGACACCTGGCACGTGACGCTGGCCTTCTACGGCGAGGTCGACGAGCCGACCGCCGCGCGCCTGCGCCCCCGCCTCGAACGCGCCGCCGCGCGACACCCCCGGCGGGAGCTGGCGTTCGCGGGCGCGGGGGCGTTCCCCCGTGCACGGTCGGCGCACACGCTGTGGACCGGCATCGAGACCGACCTGCAGCGCCTGGCGGACTCCTGCCGGGCCGCCGGCCGCCGCGAGGGCATCGACACCGGCCGCGCGCTCCGCTTCCACCCACACCTCACCGTCGCCCGTACGCGGGCGCCACGCGACCTCAGGCCGCTCGTGGAGGAGCTCGCGGCGTACGAGGGGACGCCGTGGACGGCCGGCGAGATCCACCTCGTCCAGAGTCACCTCGGCGCCGAGGTGCGGTACGAGACGCTGGACCGCTGGCCGCTCAGAGACGCCACGGCGAGCCGGTGATCCGCTCGTAGACCTCCGCGTAGCGCGCCCGGGTGGCCGCCACGACGTCGTCGGGGATCTCCGGACCCGGAGGCGTACGGTCCCAGCCGGTCACCGACGAGGACCAGTCGCGGACGAACTGCTTGTCGAGCGAGTGCTGCGCACGGCCCGGCTCCCACGAGTCGGCCGGCCAGAACCGCGAGGAGTCCGGCGTCAGCACCTCGTCGGCGAGCACGATCGTGCCGTCCGGGGCGCGCCCGAACTCCAGCTTGGTGTCGGCGATGATGACGCCGCGCTCACGGGCGAGGTCCGCGCCGCGCCGGTAGACCTCCAGCGTGAGGTCGCGCAGCCGCTCGGCGGTCTCGGCGCCGATCTCCCGGACCACGTCGTCGAACGTGATGAACTCGTCGTGCCCGGTCGTCGCCTTCGTGGTCGGGGTGAAGACCGGTTCGGGCAGCCGCGACGCCTCGACCAGACCCGGCGGCAGCGGCACCCCCGAGACGGTGCCCTGCTTCTCGTACTCCTTCAGGCCCAGCCCCGCCAGGTAGCCGCGGGCGATGAACTCGACCGGGAACATCTCCAGCCGCCGGCACCGGATCGCCCGCCCGGCCCACTCCGCCGGCACGTCCTCGGAGATCACGTGGTTCGGCACGACGTCGCCGAGCCGGTCGAACCACCACAGCGACAGCTGCGTCAGGATCGCGCCCTTACCCGGGATCGGGGTCGGCAGGACGACGTCGTAGACGCTCACCCGATCCGACGCGACCAGGATCAGGTCGTCGCCATCGGCGTAGACGTCCCGGACCTTGCCGGAATGCACCAGCTCCATGTACTCCTCCACCTTGCCGAACCCGTATCCGCAACGTACCCGGCGCGCCCTCCGCCCGTGCCCGCGACCCCCGTACCTCGTGCCGTCCTCGCCGCCCGACGCGGGTCACCTCGCGCGGACCGTCGAACGTCCTGCTCGTGCAGAACCTGGCGCGATCCGGCCACTCCCTACAGCGGCGCGCTGAACCTGCGCCGCGCCTTCGGGAACCGCGCTCGCATGGTCACCGTGGACTCCGGCGGACACGACGCGTACCCGGCCAACGGCAACCCCTGCGGCGACCGCCTGGTGACCGCCTTTGTGGCCGAGGGGCGACGTGCCGCCCATGACACCCTCCGCCCGGCGGAGAGCCGGTGATAATCGACAGATGTCGATCTTCCTGGAGACCGAGCGGCTGGCGCTGCGGCGCTTCACCGAGGCCGACGAGGACGACCTGGTCGAGCTCGACGGCGACCCCGAGGTCATGCGCTTCATCAACGGAGGCGAGCCGACTCCCCGCGAGGAGGTGCGGAGCCGGATACTGCCGGTGGTCTTCGACTTCTACGAGCGGTTCGACGGGTTCGGCTACTGGGCGGCGGACGAGAGGTCCACCGGACGGTTTCTGGGCTGGTTCCACTTCCGCCCCGCGAAGAACGGACCGGACGGCGAGATCGAGCTCGGCTACCGGCTGCGCAGGCCGGCCTGGGGCCGGGGCTACGCGACCGAAGGGTCGCGGGCCCTGGTCCACAAGGGGTTCACCGAGCTCGGGGTGGAGCGCGTGGTGGCGGAGACGATGGCGGTCAACCTCGGTTCCCGGCGCGTGATGGAGAAGTCCGGCCTGATCCTCACGCGTACGTTCCACCGCGACGGGCTGGAGGCGGTCGACGGCTTCGAACGCGGAGTGGTCGAGTACGCGCTGACCCGAGCCGAATGGGCCGCTAGCGCGCGACCTCCAGGCGGTGGGTGAGGGACGTGTGGCGGCGGCCGGCGCCGGCGGTGCGTACGGCCGCCGCCAGGGCGCGGCGTGAGCCGGCCAGTACGACCAGCTTCTTCGCCCGGGTCACCGCGGTGTAGAGCAGGTTCCGCTGGAGCATCATCCACGAGCTGGTCGTCAGCGGGATGACCACGGCCGGGTACTCGCTGCCCTGCGAGCGGTGGATCGTCACGGCGTACGCGTGGGCGAGCTCGTCCAGTTCGGCGAAGTCGTACGGGACGCTCTCGTCCTCGTCGGTGCGCACGGTCAGCGTCTGCTCCTCCAGCGACAGGGCGGTCACCACGCCGACCGTGCCGTTGAACACCCCGGCGGCGCCCTTGTCGTAGTTGTTCCGTAGCTGGGTGACCTTGTCGCCGACGCGGAACACCCGGCCGCCGTAGCGGCGTTCCGGCCGGTCGTCGCGGTGCGGCGTGAGCGCCTCCTGCAACAGCGCGTTGAGGTTGCCCGCGCCGGCCGGCCCGCGGTGCATCGGGGCGAGCACCTGCACGTCACGCCGCGCGTCGAGGCCGAACCTGCGCGGAATGCGGCGGGCCACGATGTCCACCGTCAGCTCCGCCGTCGGCTCGGTCTCCTCGCACGGGAACAGGTAGAAGTCGGGGAACCCGCGCACGTGAGGCGCCTGCCCGGCGTTGATGCGGTGCGCGTTGACCACGATCCCGGACTCCTGCGCCTGCCGGAAGATCTTGGTGAGCCGGACACGGGGCACCGCGTCGGCGGCGAGCAGGTCGCGCAGCACCTCGCCCGCGCCGACCGACGGCAGCTGGTCGACGTCGCCCACCAGCAACAGGTGCGCGCCACGCGGCACGGCTTTGACCAGCTTGTTCGCCAGGATGACGTCCACCATCGAGGTCTCGTCCACCACGACCAGGTCGGCGTCGAGCGGGTTGTCGCGGTCGAACTCCGGCTCACCGCCCGGCTGGAGCTTGAGCAGCCGGTGCACGGTCGCGGCCTCGTGGCCGGTCAGCTCGGCGAGCCGCTTGGCCGCCCGCCCCGTCGGCGCGACCAGCAGCACCTTGGCCTTCCGCGCCGCCGCCAGCTCCACCACGGACCGTACGGTGAAGCTCTTGCCGCAGCCCGGCCCGCCGGTGAGCACGGCGACCCGTGAGGTCAGCGCCAGGCGCACCGCCTCCTCCTGCTCGGGCGCGAGGTCGGTGCCCGTACGGCGGCGGAGCCAGGTGAGCGCCCGGTCCCAGTCGACCTCCTGGAACGCGGGAAGACGGTCCTCCTTGGTGTGCAGCAGGTCCAGCAGGCCGCCGGCGAGGGAGCGTTCGGCGCGGTGGAACGGCGGCAGGTAGACGGCGGGCACCTCGCCGTCGCCCACCGGCACCCGCTCCCGTACGACCTCCTCCGCGGCGGCGGCGTCATCCACGCAGGGTGGGACGAGCTCACGCGGGACCTCAAGGATCTTCACGGCCTCCGTGACGAGGTTCGGCTCGGGCAGGTAGCAGTGCCCGTTGTCGGCGGCCTGCGAGAGCGTGTACCGCAGGCCGGCCTTGATCCGCTCGGGCCCGTCGTGCGGCATGCCCAGGGCGCGGGCGATGGTGTCGGCGGTGCGGAACCCGATGCCCCACACGTCGGCGGCCAGCCGGTACGGGTCCTTGCGCACCACCTCGATGGACTGGTCGCCGTACTTCTTGTAGATGCGCACGGCGAGCGAGGTGGACACGTCATGGCCCTGCAGGAAGACCATGACCTCCTTGATCGCCTTCTGCTCCTCCCAGGCCTCGCCGATCCGCTTCGAGCGCTTGGGGCCCAGCCCGTGAACCTCGACCAGGCGCGCGGGCTCCTCCTCGATGACGCGCAGGATGTCGGTGCCGAAGTGCTCGACCATCCGGTCGGCCATGACCGGCCCGATGCCCTTGATGAGACCGGACCCGAGGTAGCGGCGGATGCCCTGGACGGTCGCGGGCAGGACGGTCGTGTACGAACGGACCTCGAACTGGCGGCCGTACTTGGGGTGCGTGGTCCAGCGCCCGGTCAGCCGCAGGCTCTCCCCGATCTGCGCCCCGAGCAGGGGACCGACCACGGTGAGCAGGTCCGGGCCGGTGCGCTCGGTCGCCACCCGGGCGATCGTGTACCCGGTCTCCTCGTTGGCGTACGTGATCCGCTCGAGCACCGCCTCAAGCTCCCGCAGCCCGGCGGAAGCATCCGGTCGTCCGTCCTTCACACCGGCCATGGTGCCCGAGCCGCCGGGCATGGAGGAGATCAGCGTTCGGGATCCGGCAGATCATGCCTGCTAACAGCAGCGATCAGAACTAAGCTGACTTTGCGCGAACAGGAGAGGAGGTCACGCGGTGTTGCTATCGTTCACAGAACGTCACGGACCGTGGACTGTCGATGAGCTCCACCGGTTGCCGGACGACGAACTCAACCGGTATGAGATCGACGATGGTGTCCTGATCGTGAGCCCCCGCCCTTCCTCTCCCCACCAGGCCGCCTTGCTGGAGCTCGCAGTTCTCCTTCGCGGGCCCGCGAGGGCTGCTGGGCTTGAGGTGCTCCCGGAGGTGGAAGTCGTCACCGACCGCCGCGACGACTGGTTGAAAGTCCCTGACATCGCGGTGGTGGCATGGGACGCCTTCGACTCCGAGCCGCAGGAGTACCAGGCGGCCGACGTGGCGCTGGTCGCCGAGATCAGCGGTAGCAGACAGAGCCGCAACCGGGACTTCGGGGAAAAGCTCGACGCGTACGCCGAAGCCGGGATCGAGCACTACTGGGTTCTCGAACTGGTGCCCGTCCCCAAGCTGACCGTGTTCGAGTTGGTCGACGGCACGTACAAGCAGATCGCCGCGTCGGGCGAACTCATCAAGCTCGGCCGGCCGTTTCCCGTCGAGATCGACCCCGGGCGACTGACGAGGCCGCGCCGCGACTGATCGCGTCGTCGCACTCCGTCGATCAGGCGACGCAGGTCTCGGCGATCCGGTGGCGGCGTTGGGCGAGGGCGTGCTCGCGGTCGGTGGTGGTGAAGTCCTGCCACACCCGGTCCGGCATCATCGGATCGCCTGGGCGGGCCGTGGGGACGAACTCCGCGCTGCTCACCTTGTCGCCCTCCACCGTCAGGTGCGTGCCCTCGCGCAGCAGGACGGCCGACCGGAAGCGTACCGACGTGTCCCGCTCGACCCTGCGGAACCAGTCCGGGTTCGAGGCCCAGTAGAGGTTGCCCTCGGCGTCCACGGCCACGCACAGCGGGCTCAGCGCGCCCCGCGCCAGGTGGAGGCGGCCCGGCCGCGTCCGGTCCACCCACGCCAGCGCCGCGCGGCCGTGCAGGGCGCTCAGAACGTTCTCGGGGCGGTGCCCGGCGGCCAGCGCCTGGAAGATCACTTCGCTGTCGGCGTCACCGGCCGCCGGTGGCGTGGCGAAGCGGGCGCGCAGTCCGGCCGCGTCCACGTCGCCGCTGTGCGTGCCGGTCAGCGCGCCGACCAGGAGGGGGCCGGTCTCCACGAGCCGGTCCGGCCTGCCCCGGGTGGCCCGGCGTACCTGGCCGAGCGCCACCGGGGCCGCGTCCAGGCCGGCGAGCAGATCGTGCCGCCAGACCCGGAGGAACGTCCCCCGACCCTTGACCACGCGGCAGCCGCCGTCGGTCACGTCGCCCTGGACGGTCGGCGTCTCGACGTTGATCGTGCCGGGGCGGCCGAACAACGCCACTCCGGCGGAGTCGGCGCTCCGCTCCCCGGCGAGCATGCCCAGCGCCACGAACGCGTCCGATGCCCGTTCCGGGTGCCTCGCCCCCGGCGAGCGGTAGAGCCCGAAGAGCCCGCACATCGATCTCACCCCTGTCCCCGATGTCCCCGGTCGCTTTCCGGCTTTGACGCGGGGATCGCACCGGCGGTTCGGTGGATCAGCGGACCGCATAGGCTCATGGCGTGAACCGTGCTCCGCGATGGTTGTTGCCGGCCGTCCTGGCGGTCCTCCTGTCCGCCGTGGTCGTCGGCACGCTTCTCCATTGAGTCGCCCGCGCCAGGCTTCACGCGCCCGTGGAGCGGTGAAGACCCAGAGCATGTCGCCGCGATCCGTGACCAGGGCCCTCGCCGCCCTCATGGCCGTCGCGGCGACCGTGGTCCCCGGCACCGCGCACGCCGATGAGGACGACGAGCCGAAGAAGCTCTGCACGATCAAGGACTCGCGCATCGACGAGTCCAGTGGCCTGGCCGCCAGCCGGCGTCACCCCGGCATCGTCTACACCTTCAACGACTCCGGCGGCCTGCCGCAGGTGTACGCGCTCGGCCCGGACTGCCGCACGCGGGCCACGCTGACGCTCGCCGGCGCGCGGAACCGCGACTGGGAGGCGATGGCGCTCGGGCCGAACGGGATCTACGTCGGCGACATCGGCGACAACCTGGACGGCGCCTGGCCGTACGTCACGGTCTACCGGATCCCCGAGCCGTCGGTGCTGCGCAGCCAGACGCTGCGCGCCACGGCGTACCGGATCAAGTACGCCGACGGCCCGCGCAACGCCGAGACGATGATGATCAACCCGCGTACGGGACGGCTCTACATCGCGAGCAAGGCGTTCAGCGACTCGCTGTACGAGGGCCCCAAGCGCCTCAGTACGAGCGGTTACAACATCATGCACAAGGTCGGTGACGCGCCGTTCTACGCGACCGACGGCGCGTTCGCCCCCGACGGCCGGACCTTTGTGATCCGCGGCTACTGGGAGGCGGAGATCTACCGCGCGCCGGGCAAGAAGATCGCGGACGTGTCCGTGCCGAGCCAGAAACAGGGCGAGGGCATCACCTTCACCGCCGATGGCCGGTCGCTGTTGCTCAGTTCCGAGGGCGTGAAACAGCCGCTGTGGCAGGTGCCGGTTCCGGCCAATGCGCTGCCGGCGCGAACCACCGGCGCGTCCCCGGCGAACTCATCGGGTAAGGACGGCGCCGCCGGGTCTACCAGGGGTTCGAAGAAGTTCTCGGCGGTGAGTCTGGTGCTGGTCGCCGGA
The DNA here is from genome assembly GCF_030269445.1 of Actinoallomurus iriomotensis. Lineage (GTDB taxonomy): Bacteria > Actinomycetota > Actinomycetes > Streptosporangiales > Streptosporangiaceae > Actinoallomurus > Actinoallomurus iriomotensis. The sequence continues at coordinate 188,600 of NZ_BSTJ01000003.1, read as the reverse complement.
GTGGTCATTCTGATCGCCGGCCTGTTCGCTCGCAGACGAGGGTCATGACGGGATGGGCGCTGACATGTCACGATCTGTTCTCGTGAACCTCGAGTTGATCGGCCTTCGTGCTCCGGCGCGTCGGCTGCGTCCGGTGGCGGCCGGGCCCTTCGCCCTCCTCTCGCTGGTCGTCGCACTGCTGCCGATCCGGCCGCCGGGGCTGTGGCTGGCCGCCGTGATCGCCTGTTACGCGCTGCCCTGGCTCCTGGGCCTGTGGGAGCGGCGGCCGGGCCGCTGGCGGCTGTCCGCGCGCGGGCTTGAGCACCTCGCCGCCGACGGCACGGTGGTGGAGGCGTACGAGCTGAGCCGCGTCGAGGAGTTCGCGGTGACCGCGGACGACGGGGTTCTCACGATCTTCCACCGGTTCGGCGCCACCGTGGCGGGCCCGCTCGCCGAGATGGGCTTCGACCTGCTGAGCTTCTACATCACCGCGCGGCGTCTTGGCATCACCACCCACGTGATCGACGGCGACCGGTCGCTCTTCGAGGACGACGGCCTGCCACAGGAGGACGAGGCGCCACGCGCCCTCGGCCGCCGGGCCGAGCAGCGGCTGCGCGACCAGGAGGCCGCCCTCCTCGCCGTCGCGCACGAGCCGCGCACCGCCTCCCGTACCGACACCGGACGCCTCGCCACGGCCACGACCGGCCGGCGGCGCACGACCGCCCTCGGCGTCCTCGTCACGCTGCTCTCGCTGACGATGGTGACCCGGATCGCCCTTGAGAGCGGCGTGGCGTTCGGCGGCCGGCTGATGGGCGGGCTGTGGGCGCTCGTCGGCGGCGTGGCGATGATGACCGCCCGCCGCCGGAGGCTGCGGAGCGCACCGCTGAGCTGGACCATCATGCCGTCCGAGCTGCGCATCCGGCACGCGACGGTGGGGGAGTGGCGGGTACGGGGCGGCGCGGTGGCCGCCGCGGTCGTCGGCCCCGGCACGGCCATCGACCCGGTCTCGGGACGGCCCGCCGCCGACCAGACCGTCGTGACGCTGTTCGGCCATCGGCTGGAGGTGCTCGCCCGGCTGCCCGCGCACGGCCTGGACGCCTTCCAGCTCACCCACGCGCTGGACGAGCGCGGCTACCACGTCGTCACGCCCGACCAGGCCGTCCCGCGGCCGTCGGAGTACGGCCTGGCCGGGCTGCCGGAGATCTTCTCCCGCGTCCCCGGCGGACGCCTGGTCGTCGACGACGACGGCATCGGCTGGGCCGACGGCGCCGGCGACGTCATCCTGCGCATGCCGCGCGACCGCATCGGCGGCATGGAGCTGCTCACCGTCGACGGGCACGCCTGGCTGCGGATGTACGACGACGAGGGCGACGAGTTCCTCGCGGCCCCGCTGTCGATGCTGCGGATCTCCCGCACCGACCTGCGCGACGCCGCGCGGCGCGTGCAACTCCCGATCACCGACGCCGAGTACGACGCGTACGTCAACGCCGCCTTCTACGGCTCGATGACCCATCTGGAGACGGCCGAACCGGCGAAGGAGAAGCCGAAGAAGACCCTGCCCGAGGCCCGGCTCGACGTGCCGACCCGCACCCGCGCGCTCGCGTACGCGGTGACGGCGACGCTGTGCGAGCTGGTCGCGGTGCTCGGCTCCCTGTGGCTGCGCGCGGACCTGGGCGGGTTCTGGCCGGCGCTGGCGTGGTCGGCGCCGTCGGGACTGGTCCTGGGCCTCGCGGGCGCGTGGCTGTACGACCGCAACCGCCCGCAGCTGCGCGTCTCGGCCCTGGGGATCTCCTCGGTGACACGCCTGGGCCGTACGGAGTGGAGCGTCACCCGGCAGGCGCTGGGCGGCGTGGGCATCGACGAGGCCGAGGCGCCGCGGCTGGTCGTGTGGAGCCCCGCGGGCCGGGTGCTGCGCCGCGTGTCCTTCCCGCCGGACCTGACCGAGCTCCGCCGCGCCTGCGAGCGCCACGGCCTCCCGTGGGGCCCGCCCGACGCCGGCCACGGCGCCGCCCCGCCACCGGAGCTGTAGAAACCCCCGAACACCGGCCGTCGCCGGGCCCGGACCGGGCGCCGGCGGCCGGCCGAACGGAGCTCAGAGGCGCTCGACCACGTGGTCGACGCAGGCGGTGAGGGCCTCGATGTCGGCCGGGTCGATGGCCGGGTACATCGCGATGCGCAGCTGGTTGCGGCCCAGCTTGCGGTACGGCTCGGTGTCGACGATGCCGTTGGCGCGCAGCACCTTGGCGACCTCGGCGGCGTCCACGCCCTCGAAGTCGATCGTGCCCACGACCTGCGAGCGCTGGGCCGGGTCGGTCACGAACGGCGTGGTGTAGGAGGTCTTCTCCGCCCAGGTGTAGAGCCGCTGGGCGGAGTCGGCGCAGCGGCCGGTCGACCAGGACAGGCCGCCCTGGGCGAGGAACCAGTCGATCTGCTGGGCCATGAGCATGAGCGTCGCCACGGCCGGCGTGTTGTAGGTCTGGTCCTTGCGCGAGTTGTCCACCACGACCTTCAGGTCGTAGAAGTCCGGGACGTAGCGGCCGGACGCGGCGATCTCCTCGATGCGGGCCAGTGCCGCCGGTGAGGCCAGGGCCAGCCACAGGCCGCCGTCGGAGGCGAAGCCCTTCTGCGGCGCGAAGTAGTAGACGTCGGTCTGGGCGACGTCGACGGGCAGGCCGGCGGCGCCGCTGGTGGCGTCCACGAGGACGAGGCCGCGTTCGGCGTCGGTGCCGGCGGGCCGCTCGATCGGCATCGCCACACCGGTGGAGGTCTCGTTGTGCGTGAGGGCGTAGACGTCGACGCCGTCCTCGGCGGCCGGCAGCGCGTGCGTGCCCGGCGCGGACTCGATCACCGACGGATCCGACAGCCACGGCGCCTTCTCGACGACCTTGGCGAACTTGGAGGAGAACTCGCCGAACACCACGTGCTGGGACCGCTCGCGTACGAGACCGAACGCCGCGGCGTCCCAGAAGGCGGTCGTGCCGCCGTTGGACAGCAGCACCTCGTAGCCGTCCGGCAGCGCGAACAGCTCCGCCAGGCCCTCACGGACCCTGGCGACGATCGACTTGACCGGCTTCTGCCGATGAGAGGTGCCGAGGTACGTCGCGCCGGAGGCGGCGAGCGCGGCGAGCTGTTCCTGACGGACCTTCGACGGGCCTGAGCCGAATCGGCCGTCCGCGGGCTTGAGGCTGTCTGGGATCACGATGTCGCTCACCCGATGAAGCCTAATCAAGCGATCCGGCCGAACTCAGCCCGGTCCGCGATGTGAGACCCGGTCGCGACGTCTTCGCCGCACCGCCCGTACCACCAGCCACACCAGCGCCAGCAGGCAGATCAACGACACACACGCCGGGTACCGCCAGGGCCGGCCGTCCTGCCGGGCGGTGATCGCGGCGCGGCCGGAGTCGTAGGACAGCAGGGCGAGCGCGGCGGCCATCACCCAGGCGACGACCGCACGGGAGGCATGGTCACGGCGCGTGCGGCGTTCCTCGCGCTCGCGCTCCTCCCGCAGCAGCGCGACGTCGCGCTCGTCGGGGTCCTCATCGCGTGGGCCGGTGTACATGGTTCCCCATGGGGGCCGAGGGACGGGTACGGCCCGCGGTGCCGGGGCAGCCGCGGGCCGTGCGTGTCGTGCCTGCTCAGACCTTGGTGGTGAGCTCGGCGGAGCCGTCGACGTCGGACACCGAGCGAGCCGCCGGGCCGACGTAGCGGGCGCTGGGCCGTACGAGACGGCCGGTGCGCTTCTGCTCCAGGATGTGCGCGGCCCAGCCCGCCGTGCGGGCGCACGTGAACATGGCCGGCATCATGTGCGGCGGCACCTCGGCGAAGTCGAGGATGACCGCGGCCCAGAACTCCACGTTCGTCTCGATCGGCCGGTCCGGACGGCGCTCGCGCAGCTCCGCCAGCGCGGCGTCCTCCAGTGCCTTGGCCGCGTCGAAGCGGGCCGCGCCCAGCTCCTTGGCGGTGCGACGCAGCACGCGGGCACGCGGGTCCTCGGCGCGGTAGACGCGGTGCCCGAAGCCCATGAGCCGCTCGTGGTTGTCGAGGATGTCGGTCACGACCTTGCGGGCGTCACCGAGCTGCTCGACCTTCTCGATCATCGGCAGGACACGGGCGGGCGCGCCGCCGTGCAGCGGACCGGACATGGCGCCGATCGCACCCGACATCGACGCCGCGACGTCGGCCCCGGTGGAGGCGATGACGCGGGCGGTGAAGGTGGAGGCGTTCATGCCGTGCTCGGCGGCCGACACCCAGTAGGCGTCGATCGCCTTGACGTGCTTGGGATCCGGCTCACCGCGCCAGCGGACCATGAACCGCTCGGTGATGGTGCGGGCCTCGTTGATCCGCTCCTGGGGGACCATCGGCAGACCGAGGCCGCGGGCGCTCTGCGCCACGAACGACAGCGCGGTCACCGACGCGCGAGCCAGGTCCTCGCGGGCCTGCTCGTCGCTGATGTCCAGCAGCGGACGCATGCCGTAGGACGGCGCGATGAGGGGCAGCGCGCTCTGGACGTCGACCCGTACGTCACCGGAGTGCACCGGGAGCACGTACGGCTCGGCGGGCGCCAGTCCGGGGTCGAAGCTGTTGTCCACCAGCAGACCCCATGCGTCACCGAAGGAGACGTGGCCAACGAGATCTTCGATGTCGACGCCCCGGTATCGGAGAGCACCGCCCTCCTTGTCCGGTTCGGCGATCTCAGTCTCGAAGGCGACGACGCCCTCGAGGCCGGGTTTGAAGTCGGACATGTTCTGTCCTGCCTTTCGTCCCCTGTGGTGTACAGACCCGACTGATAATTGAACCTCTTCTTGCACGCTGCTCAGTACCCGGGGGGGTGTGATATGCGCAATTTTTTCGTTTCCAGCAACTCTATGCGGGAACCCTGCCGTGTCATCCCCGGGGCGGCGCGAGAGGATGTCCTGTCGTGGAGCCAACCGACCCCGCCGACCTCCGGAAGTCCTACAGGGACGCCCGGCTGGACGAGCGCGACCTCGCCGCCGACCCGCTGAGCCAGTTCGACGTCTGGTTCGCCGACGCCGTCGCGGCCGAGTTGCCCGAGCCCAACGCCATGATCCTCTCCACGGCCACCGCCGACGGTACGCCCAGCGCCCGCACGGTGTTGCTCAAGGGGTACGGCCCAGAAGATTTTCGTTTCTTCACGAACCATGGATCCCGCAAGGCGCGGACCATCGCCGAGAACCCCCGGGTGTCCCTGGTCTTCCCCTGGCACGCGGTACACCGGCAGGTGATCGTCGAGGGCACCGCCGAACGGCTGTCCCGCGAGGCGTCCGCGGCCTACTTCCACACCCGGCCGCACGGCTCCCAGCTCGGAGCGTGGGCGAGCGAGCACCAGTCCGCGGTGGTCACCCGCGAGGAGCTGGAGAGCCGGTACGCCGAGCTGGCCCGCCGCTGGCCGGGCGAGGTGCCGCTGCCGGACTTCTGGGGCGGCTACCGCGTCGTACCGGTGAGCGTGGAGTTCTGGCAGGGGCGGCCGAACCGCATGCACGACCGCCTGCGATACCGTCGTCCCGATGTGCATGAACCGGACAAATGGGCGGTAGAGAGACTGAGTCCTTGAGCGCTGACCCCCAGTCATCCCCCGCTACGGCGTCACCCGAAGCATCCGAAGAGACACCTCCCTCGTGGTCCCGGCGCGCCCGGAGCCTCGTGCGGCGGGCCGCCATCGACACCCGCCCGCTCAGCGAGCCGCCGTTCCGCCGGCTGTGGATCGGGCAGGCGGTGTCCTTCACCGGCTTCCAGCTCACCTCCGTGGCGATCTCGGTGCAGGTCTACGACCTGACCAAGTCCTCGCTGTGGGTGGGGCTGCTCGGGCCGGCCAACCTCGTGCCGCTCATCGTCTTCGGGCTGTGGGGCGGGGCGGTCGCGGACATGATGGACCGCCGCAGGCTGCTGATCATGGCGTCGCTCGTGACGTGGGCGGCCACCCTCGGCCTTCTCGTGCAGTCCTTCCTGCACGTCGACAGCGTCGCACTGATCATCGGGCTGGTCGTCGTCCAGGCGGTCGGCTTCGCGGTCAGCTCGCCCACGCGCGGTGCCGTGATCCCGCGTCTGCTCCCGGTGAGCCTGGTGCCCGCCGCCAACACGCTGAACTTCACCGCCTCGCAGGTGGCCACGTTCATCGGCCCGGTCCTGGCGGGCGTGGTGATCGGGCACGGCGGGTACGCGGTCGCGTACGGGATCGACGCGGTGCTGTTCACCGTCGGGCTGTACGCCGCGGTGCGGCTGCCCGCGCTGCCGCCGATCGGTGGCGAGATCCGGCGGCCCGGGTTCCGCTCGGTCGTCGAGGGGCTGCGGTTCCTGATCACCCGGCCGGTGCTGATGATGTCGTTCGTCGTGGACATCATCGCGATGGGCGTCGCGATGCCCCGTGCCCTGTTCCCCGAGGTCGCGGAGACACGCTTCGGCGGTGAGGAGGCGGTCGGCTGGCTCGTCGCGGCGATCGCCATCGGCGCCGTGATCGGCGGTCTGGTGTCCGGGTGGATCGGCCGGATCCAGCGGCAGGGCATCGCCCTCATCGCGGTCATCGTGGTGTGGGGCCTGGCCGTGGCGGCCTCGGGCCTGGCGGGCTCGCTGTGGCTCGCGGTGCTGCTGCTGGCCGTCGGCGGCGCCGCCGACCTGGTCTCGGCGGTGTTCCGGCAGACGATCCTGCAGACGTACGCCCCCGACGAGATGCGCGGGCGGTTGCAGGGGGTGTTCACCGTCGTCGTGGCGGGCGGGCCGCGCCTGGGCGACCTGCGCGCCGGCGTCACCGCCTCGATCGCCGGCGCGACGGCGTCGTGGACCGGGGGAGGACTGGTGTGCGCGGGCCTGGTGGTCGTCGCGGGGCTCGCGGTGCCGTCGTTCCGCCGCTACACCGCCACCCTGCGCGGCCCGGCGGACGAGCGGCCGTAAGAGTCCGCGCGAGGGTCAGCCCAGCACCTCGGCGGCGACCTTCAGGTCCGAGACCAGCCCGGCGTACGCGGAGTCGCGGTCGTCGGCCCGCAGCACCGCCGACGGGTGCACGGTCGCGACGTAGCAGGCGTTCTGCCGGGAGGTCTCGTCGTCGATGGGCGGCCGGGGGATGAGCCGGCCGCGCTGGCGGGTGACGCGGAACGACGGGCCGAGCAGGGCCTTGGCCGCGGTCGCGCCGAGCAGCACGATGACGTCGGGGTCGATGATGTGCAGCTCCGCGGCGAGCCACGGGCGGCAGGCCGTCATCTGGGCCGCGTCCGGCGTCTGGTGGATGCGCCGCTTGCCCGGCCCCTCCTGCTTGAACCGGAAGTGCTTGACGGCGTTCGTGACGTACGCGTCGGAGCGGTCGATCCCGGCGTCGGCCAGCGCCTTGTCCAGCAGTTTCCCGGCCGGGCCGACGAACGGGGCGCCCTGGCGGTCCTCCTGGTCGCCGGGCTGCTCGCCGATGAGCACGACCCGTGCCGACGCCGAGCCGGAGCTGAAGACGGTCTGCGTGGCGTTCTCGTACAGGTCACAGCCCTCGCAACCCTGCGCGGCGCGGCGCAGGCCGTCGAGCCCGGCCCCCGGCGGGACCCAGCGTCCCGCCCCCTCGAAACGTGGCATGACGGCTCCAACCTATCGTCAAGAAGGCTCTTCCCGGTCGCGGGAAGACCACATCGGCGGTTCACGTTCGGGTATATGAACAGATAAGGATCGCTCTTGCCGTCGCCTGCTCCCCGCAGAGTCGCGATCGGCCGTAGCATCAGGAGCGAACTGGAGGAAAACCTTGACCGCACACGGCTTGATCGACACGACGGAGATGTATCTCCGGACGATCTTCGAGCTCGAAGAGGAAGGCATCGTGCCGCTTCGAGCCCGAATCGCCGAGCGGTTGTCGCAGAGCGGCCCGACGGTGAGCCAGACGGTGGCGCGCATGGAGCGCGACGGGCTGGTGAGAGTAGAGGGTGATCGGCATCTCGACCTGACCGAAACCGGCCGCTCCCTCGCGGTCCGGGTGATGCGCAAGCACCGGCTCGCCGAATGCCTTCTCGTCAACGTCATCGGTCTCCCGTGGGAAGAGGTCCACGTCGAGGCCTGCCGCTGGGAACACGTCATGTCCGAGTCGGTCGAGCGGCGGCTGGTCGACCTGCTCGGAGACCCTTCGACGTGCCCGCACGGCAACCCGATTCCCGGCCTGAACGAACTCGGCGCCGACGTGCCCGAGGCGCCGCCGGGTGAACCGCTCGCGGTCATGACCGACGTCGCGACGGCCACCGGCACCCCCGTCGTGGTCCGGCGCATCAGCGAGCAGGTGCAAAGCGACACCGCACTGATGCTTAGACTCAAGCAGGTTGGGATACAACCGGGACGTGAGGTGACGCTTGCCGCAGGCGACGACGGTGTCAGGGTGACGCGCGACGATGAATCCGACAGCCCCTCGACCGAGCTCCCCAGCCGTATCGCCTCCCACGTCTTCGTCTCAAAGCGCTGAGTTGCCCATTCCACGTGTCCCGGGCCGTCGTCCGTCGTTCAATAGGGAAGGGGACGGCAATGGCGAGGTGGCGGGCGTATGAAGCGCTGGGGTGAACCACCCGTGGACCCGCTGCTGCCGCCCGAGACGGTGCTCGGCCAGGCGGACATGGCGGTCATCGTCTGTGATCGTTACAGCAACGTCATCTACTGCAACGCCTTCACCGAGAAGCTGCTGGGTTTCGGCGGCTCGGAGTACATCGGGCGGTCGATCCTGTCGCTCGGCATCGCCGAGGAGGACCACGACCAGGCCAGGGATCTGGCCCGTCACGTCCTGAAGGGCGCGGTCTGGGAAGGCACGTTCTGCAACCTGCGCGCGGACGGCAGCACCGTCTACACGCGCGCGTACGCCGTGCCGCTGCGTCATCCCTCCGGCGCCGTCGAAGGCATCGTGATCTTCGCGCGCGAGGCCCTGCGCAGCAACCAGCGCGACCAGGACCGCTACGGCCTGCTCGAGCGCATCGGTGAGCGCCTGGCCGCGTCGTTGGAGCTCCAGCAGACCCTGCGCCGGGTCGCCGACACCCTCGTGCCGCAGTTCGCCGACCACTGCTTCATCGACCTGTACGGCGGCGAGAAGCTCATCCGCCGTGTCTCACGGCACGGCGGCGAGTGGAATCCGCCGCCGGGCACGTGGGCCGAGGTCGGCGAGACGGTCGCCTACCCGCCCGGCCACTTCTGCGCCAAGGCCCTCGCCCGTCGCGACGCGGTCGTCGTCGAGGACGTCGTGGCCGAGCGCATGACGGCGCCCAGCGCCGCGAGCAAGCAGCTCGGCGACGACCTGGGCATCACGTCGGTGATCGCGGCGCCGCTGCTGGCGCGTGGCGAGGTGCTCGGCGTGATGAGCCTGGCCCTGTCGAGCATCAGCCGGCGGCCCGACCCGCACTACGACGGCTTCGACCGCGACCTGGTCGGCGCGATCGCCAGCCGGGTCGCGCTCGCCATCGACAACGCCATGCTGTTCGAGGAGGAGCGCGAGACGGCTCTGGCGTTCCAGAAGAACCTGCTGCCCGGCGACCGCCCGCCGCACCTCGACGGGCTGGAGATCGCCTGGCGCTACGAGCCGGCCCGCCCGCTGGAGTCGCACGGCCAGGGCATCCAGACCCAGGTCGGGGGCGACTGGTACGACGTCATCCCGCTTTCCGCGGGCCGGGTCGGCCTGGTCATCGGCGACGTGGAGGGCCGGGGTGCCCGCGCCGCCGCCGTGATGGGGCAGCTCCGCGCCGCGCTGCGCGCCTTCGCCCAGGACGACAAGCCGCCCGCCGACATCCTGATGAAGCTGGACGAATGGGTCCGCACGATGGTCGGGCCCGGCGGCTACGGCGAGCCGGCCGACACGGCCGAGCGGCGCCACCCGCTCGTGTCGTGCACCTACTTCGTCTACGACGCCTGGTCGCGCATCCTGTCCTTCGCCAACGCCGGGCACGAGCCGCCGCTGCTGCTGATCGACGGCGAGGTCATCGACATGGAGGCGGTCGGCAAGGGCGCCATGCTCGGCGTGCGCGAGCCCGGCCTCGGCGGCGAGATCCTGTACGAGGAGGAGACGCGCGAGCTGCCCCCCGGCACCACGCTCGTGCTCTACACCGACGGGCTGATCGAGCGCCGGCCGAAGGACGACGGCGAGCACTACACCCGCGAGCAGGCGCGCGAGATGCTGCGCGAGTCCGTGCGCCGGGCCGACCGCAAGGACGTCGAGGCGATCGCCAACGCGGCGTTCGAGGCGGTGCCCGGCGACATCGACGACGACGTCGCGATCGTGGTCGTGCGCACCAACCCGGTACGCCTCCAGGTCGAACAGCGCACCTTCCAGGCCGAGCCCATCATGGTCTCCGAGGCCCGGCGCATGGCCGCCGAGACGTTCGCCAACTGGGGGATGCTGGACGAACAGGCCGAGCTCGCCTGCCTGCTGGTCTCCGAGGTCGTCACCAACGTCGTCCTGCACGCCGCCAACACACCGGCCCCGCGCCGGGAACTGGTCCTCGAGGGCGCGCTCGGCCTCGACGGCCCGGCGGGCTTCGACGATCCGTGGGACGACAAGCTCCCCGAGCTCGGCCGGCCCGAGCCGCCGACCAAGGATTTCACGCTCCGGCTGCGCCGCGGCGAGCGCTCGGTGTGGGTCGAGGTCCTCGACAAGGACATGCGCCTGCCGCGCATCCGCAGCGCGGGCGAGACCGACGAGGGCGGCCGCGGCCTGTACCTCGTCGACCAGCTCGCCGCCCGCTGGGGATCACGGCCCACCAACGACGGCAAGGCGGTCTGGTTCGAGATCCCGCTGAAGTCCTGACCGCCGGGTTCCGGGCCGCGCCGGGGCGCGGGTCGTACGCTGAAGACGTGCTGGCGTGGGAGGTCACCAGGCCCGGCCCGATCGAGACCGGGCCGATCGAGGCGGTGACGCGTGAGATCCCCGAACCGGGGCCGGAGGAGGTCCTGGTACGGGTGCGCGCCTGCGGCGTGTGCCGTACGGACCTGCACGTGGCCGAGGGCGACCTGCCGCCGCACCTGCCGCAGGTCACGCCCGGACACGAGATCGTCGGCGAGGTGGTCCGGCAGGGTCACCGGTTCGCGCCGGGTGAGCGGGTCGGCGTCGCGTGGCTGCGTCATACGTGCGGCATGTGCGCCTACTGCCGCCGCGGCGCCGAGAACCTCTGTCCCTCGTCGCTCTACACCGGCTGGGACGCCGACGGCGGATACGCCGAGTACGCCGTCGCGCCCGAGGCCTACGTCTACGCCCTGCCCGGCGACCGGCCGGACGTCGAGGTCGCGCCCCTGCTGTGCGCCGGGATCATCGGCTACCGGGCGCTGCGGCGCTCCGCGCTCCCACCGGGCGGGCGGCTCGGCATCTGGGGGTTCGGCGGTTCGGCGCACCTCGCCGCGCAGATCGCGCTGGCCGAGGGCGCCCGCGTGCACGTGTTCACCCGGGCGAAGGCGGCGCGTGAGCTGGCGCTGCGGCTCGGCGCGGACTCGGCGCAGGACTCCTTCGACCCCGCCCCGGAGCCGCTCGACTCGGCGATCATCTTCGCGCCGGCCGGGGAGCTGGTGCCGGCCGCCCTGCGGCGTCTCGACCGCGGCGGCACGCTCGCCATCGCCGGCATCCACCTCACCGACGTGCCGATCCTGGAGTACCAGGACGACCTGTTCCAGGAGCGGCAGCTGCGCAGCGTGACCTCCAACACCCGCGCGGACGGCGAGGAGTTCCTCCGGCTCGCCGACCGGCTGGGGCTGGAGGTGACCGTCACGCCGTACGCCCTCGACCAGGCCGACCAGGCGCTGGCGGACCTGGCCGGCGACCGCGTCAGCGGCGCGGCCGTGCTCGTCGCCGGCCTGGAGGCCGGTCAGGATCCACCGCGAAGTACGCCCACGACTGGGTGAACCACAGCTCGGTGCCGATCAGTCGCGGGCGCGCGCCGGTCCGCGGGCCGCCGTCGATCTCGGCGGTGAGCTCCCGGCGGATGCGGTCGGGGTCGCGTGCCCCGGCCAGCCAGGGTTCGATCGGCCGCTCGACGGTGAACACGTCCATCCGGCGGGTCTGCCCGCCGGCGCGTTCGACCAGGTCGAGCAGCTCGCGGAAGGTACGCATCTTCGTCCGGTCCGGGTCGCGCAGCCGCTCGATGTGGTCGCCGTCGCCGGCGCGCGTACGGACGAGGTCGGCGAGCACCAGCCGGCCGCGGCAGACCCGGAACAGGTCACGTACCAGCCTCACCTGGTCACCGCGGGCGTGCCCGAGCGGGGCGACGACCAGCGTGAAGCTGCCGGACGGCAGCGACCCCTCGGCGGCACTGGTGAGCTCGCCCACCCACGGCCGGATCGCCGAGGCCAGGCCGGAGACGCCGGAGACGTCGAGGCAGACGTCATCGGGACGGGGTTCGGCGAAGTCCACGAGACGACGCAGGTGACAGGCCGTGTTCGTGCTGTGCGCCTGTGACCTGGAGTGGAGCACGGATCGTCGCCTCCCATGGGCGGTACCGGGACTGGGCATCGGATATGACGCGCCCGGCGCGCCGGGAGTTCGAGCGAATCAGGAACGGAAGGACTGACCCCAGAGCATCAGCACGAGCACGACGAACGCGAACATGAACCCGAACGTGCTGTTGCGTGACATGCCCAAGCCGATGCGACGCATGATCCTGGTCACGATGAACGCTCCCAGGATCGCCAGCAGTGCCAGTGTGACGAGACCACTCAACGGCTCTCTCCTCTGGTGCGCTGAGCCCGTACCAGCGTAGCCGTTCACCGCGGTCTGAGTGGATCTCGGTGATTGCCGGTCGCCGAGAACGGGCACCGGCGGGGGAGGGGACACCGGCGGGAGGCCGCCGGTGAGAGGGGGGAGGCTCCGTGGCACGTCCCGTGCACTCGACGATGGCCATGGCGCTCGTGCTGGGCGTGCTGGGCGCGTGCGGCACGAGCCGTACCGGACGCGAGGCGGCCGTCACGGTCCCGGCGGACGCCCCGGCGTCGGACGCCGACCGCGCCTGGCTGACGGCCACTCACCAGGACGACCTCGCGGACGTCCAGTACGGCGGGCTCGCCCAGCGCAAGGGCGTCACCGCCGCCGTACGGCACGCCGGCCGCGTGCTCGCCGCCGAGCATGCGGCGCTGGACGCGAAACTGCTTCACGTGGCGAACGCACTGGGCGCCGGCCTGCCCCGGAGCCGGCGCGCCGGACAGTTCGCGGTCGCCCAGCGGCTGGAGAAGGAGACGGGCAGCCGGTTCGACCGCGACTTCGTGAACGTGGTGATCGACGCCCACGTGAAGGCCCTGGCCCGCACGGAGGAGGAGGTGCGCGGCGGCTCGTCGCCCGCGGTGATCGCCCTCGCCCGTACCGCCCTGCCGGCGCTGCGCGAACACCTCACGATGCTGCGCGGGGCCAACCCGGTCGGCTGAGCCGCTCCACCCCACGGTGGAGGACTTTTCCCACCGAGCGGTCGATGACGCCGCCGCGCGCCGCGGGGTTGGATGGAGGGCATGAACGACGCGCTTCGGGCCGCCGACCGCGACCGTGACGAGGTCCTGGACCTCCTGCGCGAGCACTACGCGCAGGGGCGGCTCACCATGGAGGAGTTCGACGAGCGGAGCACGGCGGCGACCTCGGCTCGGACCCTCGGCGACCTGCGTGCGCTGACCGCCGACCTGCCGGTGGCGGCCGCACCAGGCGAGGCGGCCTGGTCGGCGGCGCGGATGCGATGGATCGGGCTGGCGGGCGTGGCCGCGCTCGCGACCGTGGTCCTGGCGGGCGTGGCGGTGGCCGGTCACTTCAAGTTCGCCTTCCCGGTCTGGCTGATCGTGCTCGTCGCGGTCAGACGCGCGCACGGCGGACGGCGGATCCCGCGGACGCGCCGAGTCAGGTGACGAGCGAGCCGGCCCGTGTTCAGGCCCTGCCGGTCGACTCCGCGCGGGGGAGGGCCAGGAGCAGGACGAGGCCGACCAGCACGAGGGTGAGCCCGAAGCCGCACCCGGCGGCGAACGCGTGTGCCCAGCCGTGCGGCACGGCGCGGAAGTAGACGACGCCGACGAGCGCCACCCCGACCGAGCCGCCGACCTGCTGCGCCGTGGACAGCACACCGGACGCGGTGCCGACGTGCTCCTCCCGTACGCCCTTGAGCGCGACGTTGAGCAGTGGCGTCTGCACCAGGCCCATGCCGGCGCCCAGCACGACCGTCGCCGCCATGATCGAGACCGTGGTGTACGTCTCGGCGAGCAGCACGCCGAACCCGGCCGCCGCGACCAGCGCCCCGGCGACCAGCAGCCTGCGGCCGAACACCGGGGCGAGGCGGCCGGCCGCGAGCGAGCCGAGCAGGAACGCCACCGCGAACGGCACGAAGGCCAGCGCGGCCCGGATCGCGGACAGGCGCAGCCCGTCCTGCAGCTCAAGGGCCATGACGAAGTTGAACGCGTTGACCATCACGTACCAGGCGAGCACGGTCACGGCGCCGAGCGTGAACGCCCGGTCGCGGAACAGCCGCAGGTCCACCAGTGGCGCGGGCACCCGGCGCTCGATGAGCGCGAACGCCGCGAGGGCGACCGGCGCGGCGGCCAGGCACACCCAGGTCCAGCCCGGCCAGCCGAGCCGGCGTCCCTCGATCAGCGGCAGGACGAGCAGGACCAGCGCGACGCTGAGCAGTGCCGTGCCGGGTCCGTCGACCCGCCCGGCCCCGGCGGCGCGCGACTCGGGCATGAGTCGCCGGGCCGCGACGAGGATCACCAGTCCGACCGGCACGTTGACCAGGAACACCGACCGCCACGGCAGGGCCTGCAGGAGCACGCCGCCGAGGACCTGGCCGACCACGGACGACAGGCCCAGTACCGCGCCCATCACCGCGAACGGCCGGTCCCGTCGCTCGGGCGCGAACAGCACCTGTACCAGGGAGAAGGCCTGCGGCAGGGCGAGCGCGGAGCCGACGCCCTGGACGAGGCGTGCCGCGATGAGCGGTCCCGCGGAGGGCGCCAGGCCGCTGGCGACGGAGGCGAGGGTGAACACCGCGATCCCGGTGAGGAAGACCCGCCGCCGGCCGTACCGGTCGCCGAGCCGGCCGCCGGTCACCAGCGCCACCGCGTACGTCAGCTGGAACCCGGCGAGGATCCACTGGCCCACCGCGGGCGACGCGTCCAGGGCCCGCTGGATCGCCGGGACCGCCACGAGCACCTTGAACAGGTCGCTGATGGTCAGGAAGACGCCCGCGTACGCCGCGATCAGCGCGGGCCAGGGACGTACGGGAGCGGATGCGGGGGCTTGTGCGAGAACGGCCATGGCCCCACGATGGGGCAGAGGTTAAACGGGTACCAGATGGGCTTTATCCGGGTATAAGGAGTACCGGTCTATGTCGAGCCGTACCGAGCTCGCCACCTTCCTCAGGTTTCGCCGGGAGCGGTTGACGCCCGAGGACGTCGGGCTGCCCCGGGTCGGGCGCCGCCGCACGCCGGGGCTGCGCCGCGAGGAGGTCGCCACGCTCTCCGGGGTCAGCACCACCTGGTACACCTGGCTCGAACAGGCACGGGACGTCACGCCGAGCGGCCAGGTACTCGACGCCCTCGCCCGCGCCCTCCAGCTCTCCCCGGCCGAGCGCGACTACATTCGCACGCTCGCGGGACAGGTGCCCGAGCCGGCGAACGAGCGGGCCGACGTGCACCCGGCCATGCGGGCGTTCGTGGACTCGCTCGACCCGCACCCGGCCTACATCGCCAACGAGACCTGGGACGTCATCGCCTACAACCGGGCGCAGGCGGCGCTGATCGCGGACTACGACGAGCGGCCGGCCGGCGAGCGGAACGTCATCTGGCTGATGTTCAACGAGCCGTCGATGCGGGAGCGGATCGTCGACTGGGCGGCCGACGCCCGCTCCATGGTGGCCAAGTTCCGCGCCTGCACCGCCGAACAGGGTGCCAACCCGCGCATGCACGCGCTCACCGAGGCGCTGTTGGCGGGCAGCGCGGAGTTCCGCGACCTGTGGGCCGCTCACGACGTACGCGGGCACGAGCCGGCGCGCAAACGCATCCGGCATCCGGACGTCGGTCTGCTCGAACTCGACTACGTGAAGCTGGAGTGCGTCGGGCGGCCCGGCCAGGTCCTCACCGCGCACCTGCCGGCGAACGAGGAGTCGGCGGAGGCGCTCAGGAGGCTGGCGGCTCGTCGGTGAGCAGGCGGCGGGGCCCGGGTCCCTCGGCGCCGAGCCGGTCGTACGGGTTGGACAGCCGGCAGTGGCGCAGGGACAGGCATCCGCAGCCGATGCAGCCGGTCAGGTCGTCACGGAGCCGCTGGAGCTGGGCGATCCGCGCGTCGAGCTCGCCCCGCCAGGCGGCGGACAGCCGGGCCCAGTCGCGGGGTGTGGGCGTGCGGCCCTCCGGCAGCTCGGCGAGCGCCTCCCGGATGTCGCTCAGCGGGATGCCCACGCGCTGCGACACCCGGATGAACGCCACCCGCCGGAGCACGTCGCGCGGGTACCGGCGCTGGTTGCCCGCCGTTCGACGGCTGTGGATCAGGCCCTTTCTCTCGTAGAAGTGCAGGGCGGAGACGGCCACGCCGCTGCGGCCGGCCACCTGGCCGACGGTGAGCTCCTGCGCGTCCGGCGGTGGGTTGTCCATGGCGCACAGCCTAAAGCTCACCATTGGTCGAGGTTTGCGCCGAGCGGGAGAGCAGAGTCACATGGACGAGAGGGCGGGGCGAGGTAACCTCGTACTGACCGAATAAGGTTCGGTTGGTTGGGACGGAACCCGTAACGAGAGTTTTGGGAGGCGACGTGGCCGAGGCGTACATCGTCGGAGCGGTCCGTACCCCGGTCGGCACGAAAAAGGGTGCGCTGGCGGCGGTGCACCCGGCCGACCTGGGTGCGCATGTGCTGAAGGAACTGGTCGAGCGCACGGGCGTGGATCCCGAGGCGGTCGATGACGTGATCATGGGCTGTGTCATGCAGGTCGGCCCGCAGTCCCTCGACATCGCCCGTACGGCCTGGCTGTCGGCCGGCCTGCCCGAGCGCGTGCCGGGTGTGACCATCGACCGGCAGTGCGGCTCGTCGCAGCAGGCGGTGCACTTCGCCGCCCAGGCGGTGCTGTCCGGCACCCAGGACCTCGTCGTGGCCTCCGGTGTGGAGAACATGGGCATGGTCCCGATGGGCTCCAGCGTCGCCATGGCGCTGGAGAAGGGCATGCCCTTCCCGTACGGCGACGGCTGGAACCAGCGGTACGGCGACCAGGAGATCTCCCAGTTCCGCGGCGCGCAGCTCATGTGCGAGAAGTGGGGCTACAAGCGCGGCGACCTCGAGCAGTTCGCGCTCGAGAGCCACCGCCGCGCGGTCCACGCGATCGAGAACGGGCACTTCGACCGCGAGATCGCCCCGATCGCGGGCGTGACCAAGGACGAGGGCGCCCGGGCGGACACCTCGCTGGAGAAGATGGGCGGCCTGAAGCCGCTGCGCGACGGCTGGGAGCTCACCGCCGCGGTGGCCTCACAGATCTCCGTCGGCGCCGGTGCGCTGCTCATCGCCTCGGAGGAGGCGGTCAGGCAGCACGGTCTGACGCCGCGGGCGCGCATCCGCACCCTCGTCGTCGAGGGCTCGGACCCGGTCTACATGCTGACCGGCCCGATCCCGGCGACCGAGAAGGCGCTGAAGCGCGGCGGTCTGTCGATCGACGACATCGACGTGTTCGAGGTCAACGAGGCGTTCGCCCCGGTGCCGCTGGCGTGGGCCAAGGAGACCGGCGCGTCGCTGGAGAAGACCAACCCGAACGGCGGCGCGATCGCGCTCGGCCACCCGCTGGGCGCGACCGGGTCGATCCTGATGACCAAGCTCGTGCATGAGCTGGAGCGCACGGGCGGCCGGTACGGCCTCCAGACGATGTGCGAGGGCGGCGGCCAGGCCAACGCCACCATCATCGAGCGCGTGTAGGTGTTCGCGGCCCGTCGGGGCCGCGGTCCGCGAAGGGCGGGGTGCCATGTGAGGCACCCCGCCCTTCGGCATGTCCGGGGAAGTTGTATGTCACCTTACAGAGAGGTTGTTTACCGCTCAGGTTCGTGGAAATATACAACTCAAGTTTGAGGTTAGCTCATAACGAGAGTTCAAACCTGGAGGTGGCTTCCATGCTGTTGACGTCGATCGACCCGTTCATGCAGGAGTTCGAGCGCCAGTTCGACCGGATGACCCGCCGGCAGCCCGCCGTCATGCCGATGGACGGCGTCCGCCGCAAGGACGAGGTGGTCCTGCGCTTCGACCTCCCGGGCATCGACCCCGGCTCCATCGAGGTGACCGTGGACCGCGGCGTTCTCACGGTCAGCGCGGGCCGCGAGGAGGAGATCGCCGAGGACGAGCAGCTCTTCGTACGGGAGCGCACGATGGGCACCTACACCCGGCGCGTCTACCTGTCGGAGCACCTCGACTCGTCCGCCATCGACGCCGCGTACGACGACGGCGTGCTGGCGGTCCGCATCCCGGTGCTGGAGCAGGCCAAGCCGCGCAAGGTGGAGATCCAGACCCGCGGGCGCAAGGCGCTCAAGTAAGACGGGTCCGGGATCCGGGCGGGCGTCTCCAGGGAGACGCCCGCCCGGTGCATGATGGGGGCATCATGTCTTCACTGCCGATCGACGACAGCCAGGCCGCGCTCTACACCGTCGGCCAGGTGGCGGCGATGCTCAGCGTGCAGCAGGCGTTCCTGCGCCGGCTCGACGAGCACGAGGTCGTGAGTCCCCGCCGGTCGCCCGGCGGGCAGCGGCGCTACTCCCGCCATGAGATCACGCTCGTCCAGTACGTCGTGCGGCTCACCGACGAGGGGATGACCCTGGCGGCCATCCGCCGCATCCTCGAGCTCGAGGGCGAGCTGCGCGCGGCCCATCGGCGCATCGCCGAGCTGGAGGCCGAGCTCGGTCAGGCGTCGCGGCGGCGCAGCACCAGATAGCCGCCCACCACGGCGGCCGCCGCCCACAGCACGAGCACGCCCAACCCGGTCCACGGGCCGAAGGCGCGGTGGTCGATGGCGTCCGGCCTGGCCGGGACCGCACGCATCATCACCATTCCGACCTGGTCGGGAAGGTACTGCGCGACCGTACGGATCCCCGGAGCGTTGCCGAGTCCCTGGGAGTCTAGGAAGAGCAGCGGGATCATGATCCCGAGTGGGAGCGCGGTGCCCCGTGCGATCGCCGCCACGCCCATCGCGAACAGGCACATCAGCGTCAGGTGCGCGCAGGCGAGCAGCGTCGCGCGCAACGCCCCCGCCGAGCCGAGCGTCACGCCGTGCGGTCCCAGGGCCGCCTGTGCGGTGAAGAAGGTGGCGAATCCGGTGGCCAGAGAGAACACCGACGCCGTGAGCGCCCCGGTCAGCATCTTGGCGCCATAGAACACGCCGCGCCGCGGCACCGCGGTCAGCGAGGCCCGGATCATCCCGCTCGTGTACTCCGACCCGACGAACAGCACGCCGAAGGCCACGAAGGCGATCTCGCCGATCAGCAGGCCGTAGAAACCGACGAGGACGGGGTCGAAGTTCGCCCGCGCCCCGGCGTCCATCCGGTCGAAGCCGCCGCGCATGCTCAGGCCCAGCAGAACGGCGAGACCGACGCAGAGCACGAAGGTGAGGACGAGGGTCCAGCCCGTTGAACGGCCGGTACGGATCTTCACCCATTCGGCCCGCAGGGCCGCACGTCCCGCGCTCATCGGGCCTCCCCGGTCAGCCGCATGAAGGCCTCCTCCAGCGACGACTCCCGCGCGGCCACCTCGTGCACGACCAGCCCGTGGGCGGCGGCCAGCTCGCCGATCCGCGCCGGCTCGGCGCCCTCCGCCTCGAGCGCGCCGTCCGGCGCGGCGACGGCCGCGATGCCGGCGCCGGCGAGCGCGTCGCGCATGCGTTCCGGCTCGGGCGTCCTGATCCGCACGTACGCACGGCTGTTCGCGGCCACGAACGCGGCGGCCGTCGTGTCGGCGAGCAGCCGCCCCCCGGCGATCACGACGAGGTGGTCCGCGGTGAGCGCCATCTCGCTCATCAGGTGGCTGGAGACGAACACCGTGCGGCCCTCGGCGGCCAGGTCCCGCATCAGGTTCCGCATCCAGAGGATGCCCTGGGGGTCCAGGCCGTTGAGCGGCTCGTCGAGCAGCAGCACGGCCGGGTCGCCGAGCAGCGCGGCGGCGAGGCCGAGCCGCCGGCCCATGCCGAGGGAGAAGCCCTTCACCCGCCGACGCGCGACGTTCTCCAGGCCGGTCATCCTCAGGACCTCCGCGGTCCGCCGCTCGGGGATCCGGTTGCTGCGCGCGAGCCAGCGCAGGTGGTCGCGGGCCCGGCGGCCGCCGTGCGCGGCCGTGGTCTCCAGCAGCGCGCCGACCCGGCGCAGCGGCTCGGCCAGCCGGGCGAAGGGCTCACCGTCGATCAGCGCCCGCCCGCCGGTCGGCCGGTCCAGGCCGAGGATCATCCGCATGGTGGTGGACTTGCCGGCGCCGTTCGGCCCCAGGAAGCCGGTCACCCGTCCCGGGCGCACCGTGAACGACAGGTCCTCCACCGCGACGGTCTCGCCGTACCTCTTGCTCAGGTTCCGTACTTCGATCACCCGGTTCACGCTAGGAACGGGGCGACCGTGAGGCAGTCCTCCAAAGTCGACGATCGCGCCGACCAACGTCGGTGCGGACGCGCCACGTAGGGCCTGTCTCAAAGCCCCGCTGTCCTACTGCGCGGCGCCCAGACGACGCCTCGCCGCGTTGTCGCCCCCACCCCACGAAACCGTGCCGAACGGCTCCGCCGCCCGGCACGCTTCCGCGGGGACCCCGGCAAGAGTCGCCAGCCAACACCAGGCTGACTCCCTCCTCCGCCTTGCGACGCGCCGCCTGGACGCCGCTCGCTACGGACGGGGACTTCGAGACAGGCCCTAGCCTGCTGCGCATGGGCCGACACCTCCTCGCCGCCGCCGTGGTCGCGGCGGACACGGCGCTGCTCGCCACCGGGTACGGGAACGTGCTCCGCCTGTGGGGCGTCCTGGCCTGCGCGCTCGGGCTCGCGCTGGTCATCGCGCTGTCCCACCGGATGCCGGTCGCCACCTTCACGATCGCGCTGGGGTTCGTGGTGTCGGCCGGCGGCGGGTACGTCCTCCTCCTGTGGACCGCCTACCAGGCCGGTCGCCGCGTCGTCTCCCGCGCCGGTACGGCGGCCGTCGTCGGCGCCGCCCTCGGCGGCCTGGCCGGCAGGCTCCTGGTCCGGCCGCCCGAGCCCCGGTCGATCCCGGCCTTCGTCTGCGCGTACGTCGTGTTCGTCGCGCTGCCGCTGCTCGTCGGCCGCTACCTCGCCCAGCACGAACGGCTGCTGTCGGCGCTCGACCGCAACAACCGCCGGCTCCGCCGGGAGCGCGAGCTGCTCGCCGAACGCGAACGCCTGCGCGAACGGCTGCGGATCGCCCGGGACATGCACGACTCCCTCGGCCACCGGCTCAGCCTCGTGACGATCCAGGCGTCGGCGCTGGAGGTGTCGGTGCCGCCGGCACAGCGGGAGGCGGTCCGGCGGCTGGGCGCGGCGGCGAGCGACGCCGTGGACGAGCTGCACGCGCTGCTGGGCACGCTCCGCGGCGAGGGCGCCCGGTCGCGCGGGACGTCGGCGATCGAGGAGGTCGTCACGGAGTT
Organism: Actinoallomurus iriomotensis; assembly: GCF_030269445.1. Taxonomy (GTDB): domain Bacteria; phylum Actinomycetota; class Actinomycetes; order Streptosporangiales; family Streptosporangiaceae; genus Actinoallomurus; species Actinoallomurus iriomotensis. The sequence goes on along the minus strand of NZ_BSTJ01000003.1, from coordinate 167,073 downwards.
CCGGTCGGCCGGACTGGCCGTGACGTCCCGGCGGCAGGGGGAGCCCCGCGCCCTGGACGCGGAGGCCTCGCAGGCGGCGTACCGGGTCGTGGAGGAGGGGCTGACCAACGCGTCCCGGCACGCGCCGGGGCGGCCGGTCACGGTGAGCCTCGCGTGGGAGCCGGACGGCCTGCTGGTCACCGTCGTCAATCCGGTCGCGGGCCAGGTCGCCGACGGCGCCGGCCACGGGCTGACCGGGTTGGACGAGCGGGTGCGGGCGGCCGGAGGATTCCTGGACCACCGGACGGAGAACGGGGAGTTCCGGCTGGTGGCGATGCTGCCTCTGGCGGCGGAGACCGAGGGCGCCGAGACGCCCGTGCCGGGTGCGGCGCGCACGGCCCTGCTCGGGTTCGCCACCGCGGCGCTCATGTTCGTGGTCCTGCCGATGAGCATGCTGGTGGGGGTGGCGTGAGGTGATCCGGGTCCTGGTCGCCGACGACGAACCGCTGATCGTGGCGGGCATCCGCACCATCCTCGGGTCGGCGGACGACATCGAGGTCGTCGCCGAGGCGGCGGACGGCCGGGCGGCCGTGGAGGCGGCGGTCCGGCACCGGATCGACGTCGCGCTGGTCGACATCACCATGCCGGTGCTGGACGGCCTGAGCGCGATCGAGGAGCTCCGCCGGTGCGCGCCCGGCGTACGCTGCGTCGTCCTCACCTCCTTCGGCGCGGAGGCCAACGTCGTGCGCGCCCTGCGCAGCGAGACGGCCGGGTTCGTGCTGAAGAACTGCGGGCCCGACGAGCTGATCCGCGCCGTCCGCGCGGCCCACGACGGCGACGCGTACCTGTCCCCGGCCATCACCCGTACGGTGCTCGGCATGGTCACCCCCACGGACCGCCGCCGGGAGGCGACCGGACGGCTGGCCGCCCTGACCGCCCGCGAGTCGGACGTCGTACGCCTGGTGGGTGAGGGCCTGTCGAACGCCGAGATCGGCCGGCGGCTGCACATGAGCGAGACGACCATCAAGACGTACATGACCCGGATCCTGGCCAAGCTCGGCTGCGCGAACCGCGTCCAGGCGGCCCTCCTGGCCCGCGACGCGGCCCCGTGGCCGTGAGACGCCCGTCGGCCCTGCTGAGGTAAAGAGCTCACAACCGCAGGCGTGTGCCGGCGGCGCCGGGGCGCGGATCATGCTGCGATGTCTCGCGCCATGCTCACCGAAGACGAACACCGGCCGCGCTACTCAGTGGGGCAGGCCGCCGAGATCCTCCGTACCCGACCCCGATTCCTGCACCGTCTGGACACGTACGAGGTGGTCCGGCCCAGCCGTACGCCGGGCGGCCACCGCCGTTACTCCCACCATGAGCTGGGCCGCATCCGCCGCGTCATCCAGCTGGCCCAGGAGGGCATCACCCTCGCCGCCATCCGCCACATCGTGGCCCTGGAGAGACGCGTCCGCGAGCTGGAGGCCCAACGCGACGCCGCGTGGGAACGCCTGACCGAACGCGAGTCACGGCAGACCCGGATGCGCCGGTCGCGCGTCCCGCCGCTCTGACCGCGCCGCCCGCCGGGCACCATGGTTCACGACACCGCGGTCATCGGGTGACGGGCCAGCGGGGTGACCTCGATGTCCGCGTAAGGCCAGACCGGCAGGCTGGTCAGCGCCGCCTCCAGCTCGTCGGCGTCGGCGGCCGACCAGATGCCGATGTTGCCGCGGCGGCCGGGAATGCGCCAGAAGTGGCGGATCGTCCCTGCGGCCATGAGCTCACGCCCGCGGACCCTCTCGCGTTCGATCAGCGCCGCGCTCTCGTCGGCGGGGAGTTCGTAGACGCGGGCGCCGTCGACACGGACCAGGAATTCCATGGGCTCCTCCTCAGTAGTTACACCTGCGACCATATATCGATAATCATCGAACTTCGATATAGGGGGTAGACTGGGCGTATGGCGCGCCGGCTCTCCCATCCCGATCCGCGAGCGGTGTCGCTCGCCGAGGTGCTCTCGGCTCTGGGCGACCCGGTCCGATTGCGGATCATGGCGGTGCTGGCGGACCGCCGAGAGCATGTGCGTGGCGACTTCGAGGTCGACGTCGGCCCGTCGACCCTCAGCCACCACATGAAGACGCTCCGGGAAGCGGGGCTGACGTACCACCGCATGGACGGCACCCGCTGCTTCGTGTCCCTGCGCGAAGAGGCGCTGGAACGCTTCCCGTCGGTGCTGAACAGCGTGCTGGAAGCCTGCGCGACCCAGTCGTGACGCCGGGTGAGGCTCAGCGTCCGGCCGAGCGGGAGTAGTGACGGCGGGCCTTGGTGCGGTTGCCGCAGCGGCGCATCGAGCACCACTGGCGGTTGCGGGCCGGGGAGCGGTCCGCGAAGCGGATGCCGCAGTCGTGCGCCGCGCAGACGCGCAGTGACTCATCGCCGGTGAGCAGGTCGACGGCGTCCAGTGCGACGCGGGCCAGGGCGGTGGTCGCCGAGGGCTCCGGCGGGACCGCCACCAGCCGGGCGCCGTCACGTGCCAGGCGCGGGCCGCCCGGCGCCGCGGCCGCCATCGCGTTGATCACGGTCACCGCCTCGTCGGCCGCCGACGGGTCCGGATCCTCCGGCGGGAACGCCAGCGTGTCGATCGCCGTCCGCAGGCGGCGGGCGCTCTCCAGATCCTGCTCGCCGACGTGCGCGTCCGCGAGCAGGTCCGCCTCCGACAGCCAGACGGCGAGGTCGTCCGGGGTCGGCAGGGTCTCCCGTGGCGTCTTCGCGCGGTCGCGGACCGTGTTGAGCAGGTCGATGCTCAGCCGTCCGCCGTCCCACACCCAATCGCCCATAACCCCATCGTACGGTTAGACTCGGCTATAACCGTCTAAGGGAGTTAGAAGATGGCGATCGCCACCGTCAACGGCATCCGGATGTACTACCGGTCCAGCGGCTCCGGTCCGCTCCTCGTCCTGCTGCACGGCTGGCCGCAGACCGGGCACTGCTGGCGTCATCTCGTCGGCCCGCTCAGCCGCGCGTACACCGTCGTGGTCCCCGACCTGCGCGGGTACGGGCGCAGCGACATGCCGCGCGACGGTCACGACAAGCGCACCAAGGCCGAGGACCTGCACCAGCTCATCGGGCGGCTCGGCCACGAGAAGGCGACCGTCATCGGGCACGACCGTGGGGCGCGGGTGGCGCACCGCTGGGCGCTGGACCACCCCGGCGACATCGAACGGCTCGCGGTCATGGACATCATCCCGACGCGGGAGATGTGGCGGCGGATGGACGCGGACCTCGCCCGCGGCACCTGGCACTGGCTCTTCCATCTCCAGCCCGACCTGCCCGAGCTCCTCGCCGGCGCGAATCCCGACGCCTACCTGCGCTTCCTCATCGACAACTGGTCGTACGCGCCGCTGCCGGAGGAGGACATCGCCGAGTACGTCCGGGCGTTCGAACGGCCGGGCGCGCTGCGCGCCGGGTTCGACGACTACCGCGCCGCGTTCCCCGTGGACGCCGCGCACGACGACGCCGACCACGGACGCAAACTGACGATGCCGCTGCTGGCCCTGTGGGGCGAGCACAGCTTCCTCCAGACGATCGACGCCGTGGAGGTCTGGCGCGACTACGCCGAGGACGTGACCGGCGCGATGATCGAGGACTGCGGGCACTTCCTCGCCGAGGAACGCCCCGAGGCGGTGCTGGAGCGCCTCGGCGCGTTCCTCGCGTGAGAGATACCGGACGGGCCCGCTCTCGGCGGGGAGAGCGGGCCCGCTGAGCGGGGCTCAGGCGAGCGTGCGGTGCACGTTCTCGACCTTGGACGGTCCCGGCTCGGCCGCGGCGATCCACGGGCCGGGGATGGACGGGTCCAGTACGCCCTCCTCCTGCCAGGCGTAGCGGCCGTCCATGACGCGTCGCGCGAAGGCGGCGTCGAGGCCGTCGGTGTTGTGCCAGAGCCGGTCGAACAGCTCGCCGATCCGCACCTGCGCCTGCGCGCAGAACATGTCGGCCAGTTCGTACGCCTCCGGCCGGTCGTCGGCCTTCGCGCGGACGCAGACGGCGCTCATCGCGAACAGCTCGGCGCCGATGTCGACCATGCGGCCGAGGAAGCCCTGCTTGCGCTCCAGCTTCCCCTGCCAGCGCCCGGCCGCGTAGAAGATCGCCCGGGCCAGCTTGCGCGAGGCGCGCTCGACGTAGCGCAGGTGCCTGGCCAGCGGGCCGAACTCGGCGTAGCTCGTCGGGAGCTGGCCCGCGCCGGTGACGAGCGTCGGCAGCCACTTGGCGTAGAAGCCGCCGGCCCGGCGAACGGCGGCGGCCTTCTTCGGCAGGTCCGCCTCGGGGTCGATGATGTCACCGGCCACCGACAGGTGCGCGTCCACGGCCTCGCGGGCGATCAGCAGCCGCATGATCTCCGAGGAGCCCTCGAAGATCCGGTTGATGCGCATGTCGCGGACGAGCTGCTCGACCGGCACGCCCTTCTCGCCGCGCGCGGCCAGCGACTCGGCCGTCTCGTAACCGCGGCCGCCGCGGATCTGCATGAGCTCGTCGGCGATGAGGAAGCCCATCTCCGAGGCGTACAGCTTGGCGAGCGCCGCCTCGATCCGGATGTCGCCGCGCTCCTCGTCGGCGAGCGAGCTGGACAGGTCGAGCATCGCCTCCAGGGCGTACGACGTGGCGGCGATGAAGGAGATCTTGGACGCGACCGCCTCGTGCTCGCCGACCGGGCGGCCCCACTGCACCCGTGCGCTCGACCACTCGCGCGCGATCATCGTGCTCCACTTGGCCGCGCCGGCGCACATGGCGGGCAGGGACAGGCGGCCGGTGTTCAGCGTGGTCAGGGCGATCTTCAGGCCCTGTCCCTCCTTGCCGATCAGGTTCGCGGCGGGCACCCGTACCTGGTGGAAGCGGGTGACGCCGTTCTCGATGCCGCGCAGGCCCATGAAGGCGTTGCGGTTCTCCACCGTGATGCCGTCCGCGCCGGCCTCGACGACGAAGGCGGTGATGCCGCCGCGGTGGCCGTCGCTCTTCGGCACGCGGGCCATCACGACGAGCAGGTCCGCGACCACGCCGTTGGTGGTCCACAGCTTGACACCGTCCAGCACGTACTCGTCGCCGTCCGGGGTCGCCGTCGTCCGCAGCCGCGCCGGGTCCGAGCCGACGTCGGGCTCGGTCAGCAGGAAGGCGCTGATCTCGTTCACGCAGCGCGGCAGGTACGCGCGCTTCTGCTCCTCGCTGCCGAACAGCTTGACCGGCTGCGGCACGCCGATGGACTGGTGGGCCGACAGCATCGCGCCGACCGCGGGGTGGGCGGAGCCGAACAGCATCAGCGCCCGGTTGTAGTACAGCTGGCTGAGCCCGAGCCCGCCGTACTCCTCAGGGATCTTCATCCCGAAGGCGCCGAGCTGTTTGAGGCCCTTGACCACCTCGTCCGGGATGCGGGACTCGCGCTCGACGGTCCGTGCGTCGATCTTGGTCTCACAGAACTCCCGGACGCGGGAGAGGAATTCCTCTCCCTTGCGCCGCATGTTCTCCGCGGGCTCGGGGTGCGGATGGACCAGGTCCAGCCGGAAGTCTCCGAGAAAGAGCTGCTTGCCGAAACTGGGCAGTTCCCACTCCGTCTGCCGGGCCTCCTCGGCCACGCGGCGGGCGGTGCGTTCGTCCACGTGTGTCACGAAGATCACCTCACAGGAAGTTACTCCAGAGTTCTACCCGCCAGTAGCCAGGCCATGCGACAAACTGCCCACATGGATGGGAAACGGGCCGAGGCCTTCAGCGACGGCGTGTTCGCCGTGGCGATCACGCTGCTCGCGCTGGAGCTGAAGGTGCCCGGCGGCGAGGGGCCGCTGGCGCACCGGCTCCTGGAGATCTGGCCCGCCTACCTGGCGTACGTGGTCAGCTTCCTGAGCATCGGCATCATGTGGCTGAACCACCACACGCTGTTCAACCACATCCTCCGGGTCGACCGCCTGCTGCTCGTGCTCAACCTGCTGCTGCTCATGTTCGTGGCGGCGGTGCCGTTCCTGACCGAGGTGGTCGGCGACGAACTGGGCGAGCACATGCGCGGCGGCGACGCCACGACGATCATGGTCGCGTACGGCCTGCTGATGATCGCGATGTCGATCTGCTTCTCCGCGATCTGGTGGTACGCCGGCCACCGCCGGGGCATGCTCGACGCGCGGCTGGAGACGGAGACGGTACGCCGCTCGATCCCGAGGTTCGGCATCGGGTTCGTCGCCTACGTCGTCACGACACTGATCGGGTTCGTGTCACCGCTGGCCGCGCTGATCCTCTTCGGGCTGACCGCGCTCTACTACGCCTTCGAGCACCTGCCCGCCGCGCGGGAGCTCGACGCGGACGCCGGTCCCGGCGCCGGGTGAGGACCGCAGCATCGCCCGTCCGCCGTGCGCGGCCGCGATCGCGGCCACGATCGCCAGCCCGAGCCCGCTGCCGTCGCCGCCGGACGCGTGGTGGAACCGGTCGAACGCCCGTGCCGCCTCCTCCGGCGCCATTCCCGGGCCCTCGTCGGCCACCTCGATGACGACCGAACCGGTGTGCTCGGCCAGCCGTACGGTCGCGGGCGTCCCGGCCGGAGTGTGCGCGCGCACGTTGGCCAGCAGGTTGGCGAGCACCTGGCGGATCCGGCCCTCGTCGGCCAGGGCGGTCAGGTGCGCGGGAGCCGCCAGCGTCAGCGGCCGTTCCGGCTCCACGGCCGTGGCGTCGGCGACCGCGTCGCGGGCGAGGGCGGCCAGGTCGACGTGTTCCCGCGTCAGCGCGGAGCCCTTGTCGAGCCGGGCCAGCTCCAGTAGTTCCTCGACCAGCCGCCGCATCCGCTCGGACTCCGCCGAGATCCGGCGCATCGCCTCATCGGCGTCGACCGCGCCCTGCTCGTACAGCTCGGAGTAACCGCGGATGGTCGTCAGCGGGGTGCGCAACTCGTGCGAGGCGTCCGCGGCGAACTCCCGCACCTTCGCCTCCGAGCGCACCCGCGCCACGAAGGCCTGCTCGATCCGGCCCAGCATCACGTTGATCGCGCCGGCCAGCTGGCCCACCTCCGACGGCGACTCCTCCATGCGGGCGCGCAGGTCGCCGCCGCTCGCGATCGCGTGCGCCGTGGTGGCCATCCGCGACAGCGGGGCGAGCCCGCGCCGGATCAGCCAGCGCCCGAGCAGCGCCAGCACGCCGAGGATGACCGCGCTCGTCAGCAACTCGGTGACGATCAGCCAGGCCAGCGACGCGCGGATCTCCCCGAGCGGGGCGACGACGATGGTGGCGTGGCCGCGCGGGCCCACCCGGGCGACCGCGCGCATGCCGCCCATCGCGAACGTCCGGCCGCCCGCCGCCTCGTCGAAGAAGACCCCCGGGCCCATGCGCCGGGCCTGTTCGAGCGCCGCCGAGGGGTCGGGGTCGTCGCCGCTGACCGCGCGCACGGTCCCGTCCGGCGCCATGTTGAGGATGATGTAGCGCGCCGGGGCCACGCTGTCGCCCACCCGCGCCAGGGCGGGCTTCTTCCGCACCGCCTGGAGCTGCCCGTCGACCCGGTGCATGAGGTAGCCGCGCAGCGCCGCCGTACTGATCAGCGCCATCAGCACCATGCCGATCGCGGTGATCGCCAGCATGCCCGCCATCAGGCGTGCGTTGAGCGACCTCACCGGGACCTCATGACGGGGGCCGCAGCGCGTACCCGACACCGCGCTGCGTGTGGATCAGGTCCGCGCCGATCTTGCGGCGCAGGTAGCTGACGTAGGTCTCGACGACGGGGGAGGAGGACGAGTGCTCCCAGCCCCAGACGTTCTCCAGGAGCTGGGCACGCGTCAGGACCCGTCCGTGGTTGTGCATGAGGTAGGCCAGCAGGCGGAACTCCGTGGGCGACAGCTCGATCTCCGCGCCCGCCCGGCGTACGGTCCAGCGGGCCTCGTCCAGCTCCAGGTCGGCCACGCGGAGGATCTCCTCGACCGGCTCACGCCCGGAGCGCCGCAGCACCGCGCGGACCCGCGCGACCAGGGCGTCCACCGAGAACGGCTTGGTGACGTAGTCGTCGCCGCCCAGCGTCAGGCCGGTGACGGTGTCGGTCGGGGTGTCCCGCGCGGTGAGGAAGATGACGGGCGTCTCGTCGCCGCGCCCCCGCAGCCGCCGGCACACCTCGAAACCGTCGAGGTCGGGCAGCATGACGTCGAGCACGATGAGCCGGGGCCCGTCGTCGCGCGCACGCGTCAGCGCCTCCTCACCCGTCGCGGCCGTGGTCACCTCGAAGCCGTGGAAACGCAGCGCGACCTCCACGAGGTCGCGGATGTTCGGTTCGTCGTCAACGACGAGTACGCGTGGACTGTCCATCGGGTCCCATCATCGTGCCTGACGGAAGCGCGCGATGTCCCCGGCGACCGGTCGCCGGGGACGTCGCCGCGCTTCTAGCCGTGCTGCGGCGTGGGCGACTGGGTGGCCTTGGCCGGCACCTTCTTCGGAGCGAAGACCCGGTTCGCGGTACGGCTGTCGCCCGCCCCGGCCCGGCCGTAGACGAGGACGAAGTCGTTCACGGCCAGCTTGGACAGGTCGGCCTTCTGGCCGTCCTTGTGGAACTTCGTGCCCTTGGCCGTCCGCCACTGCCAGGTCGTGCCGTCGAGGCTGCGGACGGTGAAGCCGCTCCCGCTCTTGGCGGTGAGCACGCCGCGCTGCCAGGTCACCTGGACGAACCCGTTCTTCTTGGTACGAACCGTCGCCTCGCCGTGCACGCCGGCGCGGCGGCGCATCGCCTTGCGGGCCTGCTGACGCTGCTTGGCGTTCGCCCTGGGCTTGCCGGTCGCCGCCGCCGGCTGGACCTGCGGAGAGCCCGCGGAGGCCGGGACCGCGAGGTAGACACCGGCGCTCACCACGCCGATGGCCAGAGCGGAGACGCCACCGAGAATTTTCTTGTTCACCCTCGTGTCCCTTCTTGGTCGACGCCTCCCACTGAACCCGACGCCGTTCAGAGGCGAGATGGAGAACTATGGGAGTTCGCTGGGAATCGTCAGGAACCTTCCAGGGAGGGGCGGACTCGCGCGACTCGTACGGCGGGGGTGCTCGCTGTGGATAGACTGACGCGCGCCCGTTGCCGTTGCCGGGGCCAACGAAATCGTCGACATCAGCGAGTGATCGCATGCCAGAGGCCAAGAAGAATTCCGTCGCCAGCACGCTCCTCGGGCTGCTCGGCAGCCGCCGGGACACCCCGGAGACGTTCGACGGCGAGCACCAGCCCGCCGCCGGTGAGGGACAGCTGGAGAACCACCTCGGCGGTGACGAGGCCCGCAACTACCGGCAGTACGAGTACGACATGGTCGCACCGCACGTCGGAAAGTCGCTGCTGGAGGTCGGCTCCGGGCTCGGTCACTTCTCCGAGCAGTTCGCCGGCCGGCTCGACTACCTCGTCGTCAGCGACAACGACTCCTACTGCGTCGAGCAGCTCAACAAGCGCTACGCCGGACGGGACGACGTCGAGGTGCTCGACCTCGCGCTGCCCGCCGAGATCAAGATCAAGCGCAAGGTCGACACGGTCGTCATGATGAACGTCCTGGAGCACATCAAGGACGACGTCCAGGCGCTGAAGGACCTCGCCGCCGTGGTGGAGCCCGGCGGCCGCATCGTGATCTGGGTGCCGGGCTACATGCAGCTCTACGGCGACTTCGACCGCAAGGTCGGCCATGTCACCCGCTACACCCCGAAGACGCTCCGGGCCACGGTCACGGGCGCGGGGCTCAACATCGACACGCTCAAGCCGATCAACTTCCTCGGCGGCATCGCCTGGTGGGCGGCGGTCCGCCGCGGCGGCGCCGGCTACCCCGACCCGAAGCTGGTCAAGATCTACGACCGTACGGTCGTGCCGACCACCCGGGCCATCGAGAAGGTGATCCGGCCGCCGTTCGGCCAGACCGTCTTCTGCGTGGCGCGCGTCCCGGAGTAGCGCGCCGTTCAGGCACCCGCCGCCTCCCGCGCGATGCGGTCGAACTGGGCGCCCATCGCCTCGGCGAGCGCGTTCAGACCCGACAGCGGCCGCACCATGACCGTCATCTCGTCGATGAGGCCGTCGTCGTCCAGGTGCAGGAAGTCGCAGCCGTGGACCTCCCTGCCGTTCACCGTCGCCCGGAAGACGAGGGCGTGGTCGCGGCCGTCCACGCCCGTGATCTCCCGTACGTAGCGGAAGTCCTCGAACACCCGGGCGGCGCCGCGTACGATCGCCGCCGTGATCGCCCGGCCGGTGTACGGCCGGTGCGCGACCGGACTGTTGAACACGGCGTTCTCGGCGAAGAGCGGCTCGATCGCGGCGAGGTCGCGCGCCTCGACGGCCTGACGGAACGGATGCATCGCCCACCCCTACTCGACTTCCGGTTCGTACGGGCGACCGTAACGTCCGCCCTAGGCGAGGCGCATGCGGTGGGCGGTGGCGGCGGCCTCGCCCCGGCTGGCGACGCCGAGCTTGCCGAGGATGTTGGACACGTGCACGCTCGCCGTCTTCGCCGAGATGAACAGTTCCTCGGCGATGTCGCGGTTGCTGCGCCCCTCCGCGACCAGGCGCAGCACCTCCTGCTCGCGTGGGGTCAGGCCCAGGCCCGGCCGGCTCGCCGCCGAGCCCGCCACGGTCAGCCGCGAACGCCGCGCCAGCCGATCGATCTCGGCGCGCAGCGGGCGGGCGCCGAGCCGGTCGGCGAGCGACGCGGCCCGGCCGAGCAGCGATGACGCCTCCTCCCGCCCGCCGTCGGCCACCGCGGCCTCGGCCGAGCGCGCCAGCGCGTACGCCAGCGGATACGGATGGTTCAGCGCCTCCCAGGCCGCCGCGACCGCGTCCCACGAGGACCGGTCGGCGCCGCCGCCGACCCGCGCGGACTCGGCGGTGAGCACGGCGCGCCGCGCCTCCATCACCGGGCCGTACGCGGCGGTCGCCGCGGCGATGGCGCGCAGCTCGCCCGCGAGGGCGTCGTCCCGCCGCTCGGCGCACGCCCGCATTCCCGCGACGAGGACCGGCCAGGTGTGCCGCGCGTCCCGGGTCAGGTCGTGCTCGGCGATGGCGAGCCTCGTGGCCTCGATCGCGCCCGGCACGTCGCCCTCGGCCAGCCGCCACTCGATGACCAGGCTGGCCAGCGGCAGCACCTGCTGCGGGTACGGGTCGTCGACCGCGTACAGCGCCCGCAGCTCCGCGACGATCCGGGCCGCGACGTCGCTCTCGCCGCGGGCGACGGCGATCTGGCCGCGGTTGAGCAGGTGCTGGCCGCGCACGCCGGGTGTCGGTGCGAGCTCCACGGCCCGCTCGAACGTCTCGATCGCGTCGTCCCAGCGGCCGAGGGAGATCTGCGCCTCCGCCAGGTTGTTCGCGGCGTGCATCCCCTTCGTACGGGCCTGCCCGAGCGCCTCGGCCCGCGACAGCGCCCGCTGCGCCGTCTCGATCGCCGCCTCGGACCGGCCGTTCGCCTCCAGCGCGTCGGCCGTGTTCACCATCGACCGCAGCACCGACCCGCCGTCGTGGACGTGTTCGGCCCGCGTACGTGCGGTCTCCAGCAGGGCCAGCGCCGCGTCGAACCGGCCGGAGACCGACTCGGCGATGGAGAGGTTGTTCAGGGCGTCCGCCGCGATGCAGTCGTCGTCGAACCGGTCCGCCAGCGCGAGCGTCTCCTCGCTGATCGGGCGGGCCTCGTCGTGGCGGCCGAGCAGCACCAGCGTGCCGCCCAGCAGGGCCAGCACCTCCGCCCGCGCGATCGAGGCCTCCGGCACCAGGCTCTGCGCACGGCGCAGGTCCTCCAGGGCGCCCGCACGGCCCAGCCCGAGGGTGAGCGAGGCGCGCCGGCGGAGCAGCAGCGCGACGCGTTCGGGGTCGGTCCGCTCGTCGAGGTCGGCGAGGGCGGCGCGGACGAACGCCAGACCACGCTCGGGCTCGCCGCACGCGCCGGCGGCCTGCGCCGCGCGCTGGAGCACGTCGACGCAGTCGGTGCCGATCCGCTCCTCGGCGTCGGGCACGCGGTCCCACAGCTCCAGTACGCGTTCGAGGAGCTGGAGCTGCTCGGCGTAGGCGAACGCGGAGGCCGACTCCCGCGCCGCCCGCCAGGCGGCGGGCAGCGCGCGTTCGTGGTCGTGCGCGCGGGCCCAGTGCATCGTGATCTCGACGGTGGGGCGGCCGGCCAGGCTCAGGGACGGATCGTCCTCCAGCGCCTCGGCGAACCGGCGGTGCGCGCGGCCGTGCTCGCCGGGCAGCAGGTCGTCGTGGATCGCCTCCCAGATCAGCGCGTGCCGGAAGGCGTACGCCTGCGCGTCGGCGATGAGGACGTTCGCGTCGACCGCGGGCCGCAGCGCCGACGACAGGGCCGTGTCGTCCAGGCCCGAGACCTCGACGAGCAGCGCGTGCCCGAACCGCACACCGGCGGCGCTGGCGAGACGCAGCAGGTCCTGGGTGTTCTCGGGCAGCCGGTTGACGTCGGCCAGCACCAGGTCACGTACGGACTGGGGCATCCCGGAGGCGGGATGTTCGGCGGTGGCCTCGACGAGCAGCGGGATGCCGGAGCTGCGTTCGTACACCATCTCGACGACCTTGGGCTCCGGCGCGTGGCCGAGGATGCCGGCGAGCTGGGCGGCCGTCTCGGTCCGGGTCAGGCGGGGCAGGTCGAGCCGTATGACGCCTTCGATCCGTTCGAGCTCGGCGATCACCGGCCGCATCGGATGGCCGCGGTGCAGCTCGTCGGAGCGGAACGTGACGAGCACCAGGACGGCGGTGTGCAGCAGGTTGCGGAGGAGGAAGACCAGCAGGTCCCGGGTCGAGCGGTCCGCCCAGTGCGCGTCCTCGATGACGAGGATGAGGGGACGGCGTTCGGCCAGGCGTTCGAGCAGCGCGAGCATCTGTTCGAACAGCCGGGCCCGCGCGCTGTCCGGGTCGCGGTCGGCGGGCGGTTCGCCGAACTCGGGGAGCAGCCGGGCCAGGTCGCGGGCGCCGTCTCGTGGCATCAGCGCGGCGATCTCCGCGGCGCCGGCCTCCCGTACGAGCTGGCGCAGCGCCGCGGTGAACGGCGCGTACGGGAAACCGGCCGTGCTGAGTTCGAGGCAGCCGCCGACGAGGACGTGCGCGTCGCCGCGCACGCGGTCGGTGAACTCGCCGACCAGGCGGGTCTTGCCGCCGCCCGCCTCGCCGCCGAGCAGGACGGCGCCGGGAGCGCCGGCGCGGGCACGGTCGAAAGCGTCGGCCAGCGTGGCGAGCTCGGCCTCCCGGCCCACGAAGGCGGGACTCACCTCATGTGCGCGCACGCTCCACAGCATGCCAGTCATGAGGGTGTTTATGCCGTCTTAGCGGTCCAGGTCGGGCGTAGCCGTGGGTAACGGGACAGGACGCGGGGGCGGCGAACGCGGCCGCGCCGCCGCCAGACCGCGGCGGTCCCGTGGGCCTCACGGACACGCTCGTTCATCAGGGCCTGGACGATCTCGGGATGCATGGTGTCCTCCTGGTGGTGCTCCGACACCGTCCACATTCGTCCTAAGCCGCACCTCCCCACATCCGGCGTGTGCCTTATCCGAGATGCCCGGCTGGTACGCCGGGTCCTAAGCCCACCCTCCGTTAGGCTTCTGACTCCTATGTGTCAATTCAGGTAAGGCACCCAGGCGACGCGAGGCACCCTCCACCCCCAGCCCCCGCGGGCCGACGCCCACGCCACCCCACCACGGTGGACAGATCCCCCAGTCACAACACCCCAGATGACCACGGATCCCAAAACTGATCAGAGACGCTGCAGACGACCAGCGTGACAGGGGGCTGACCCACCGAAGCGGTCCCGCGGATCGTCGCCCCGCAGGCCGCATCCGTCGCGGGCTTACACCAAGCCCATCCGGTGGGCGGTGGCGGCGGCCTCGCCGCGGCTGGCCACTTCCAGCTTGGCCAGGATGTTGGACACGTGCACGCTGGCGGTCTTGGCGGAGATGAACAGCTCCCCGGCGATCTCGCGGTTGCTGCGGCCGTCGGCGACGAGCCGCAGCACCTCCAGCTCGCGCGGGGTCAGGCCGAGGGAAGGGCCACCGGTCTGGCCACCGAGCGGCACGCGGGCCCGGCGGGCGGACGCCTCGATCCGCTCGCGCAGCGGTTTCGCGCAGAGGCAGCCGGCGAGTTCGGCGGCGCGTCGCAGGCGAGAGGTGGCCTGGTCGCGGTCGCCGCTCGCGACCGCCGCCCGCCACAGCGCGTACGCCAGCGGGTACGGCTCGCCGAGGTCGTCCCAGGCGGCCGCGGCGGCGTCCCACCGCTCCCGGTCGTCCCGGCCCTCGGCACGCGCCACCTCGGCCTCGAACACGAGCCGTTGCGCGCGCTGCGGCCGTCCGTGCGCCGGCGTCCGGTCCGCCTCGTCGCACAGCCGCGCCAGCAGCTTGCCCGAGCGCTCACCCGGCGCCTCGGCGCAGGCGTGCGCCGCGGCGGCCATCAGGGGCCAGCCGTACCGGCTGCTGACGGACGGATGCAGCTCTTCGACCACGTGCTCCACGATGTCGAGCGCGCCGGTCAGGTCGCCTTCGGCCACCTTCAGGCCGAGCCGCAGGCGTACGGAGGGGAACAGCTCCTGCGTGCGGGAGAACGTCGGGGCGAGGACGGAGTCGAGCGCGGCGGCGGCCCGCGCGGCGCCGGCCAGGTCGCCGCGCGCGAGCGCGATGTCGCCGAGCGCGTTGTGGAGCGACGCGCGGGTGAGCGGCGGCGGCGACAGCTCCAGCGCGTGCTCGGTCACCTCCAGGACCTCGTCCCACCGGCCCAGGTTGAGCAGCGGTTCGGCCAGGTTGATGGTGAGGAACGCGCCGGAGGTGCGGGCCTGTCCGTGCTTGCGCGCCAGGGCGATGCCGCGCTGGGCCGCCTCGATGGCGCGTTCGTGCTCGCCCATGCTCTCGAGGATGTGCGACTCGTTGGTGGCCACGCGGAGCATCGCGGAGTCGTCGGCGCCCCGCCGGTAGACCTCCGCGGCCTCGTCCAGGACGGCCATGTGACGTTCGGCGTCGGTGTCGCTGAAGTCGCAGGCCGCGATCGTGGTCAGCGCGTGCGCCTCGACCGTGGCGTCACCGGCCTCGCGAGCCACCGCGAGCGCCTGTGAGGCGAGCTCGCGCGCCTCCTCGGCGCGGTTCGGCAGCAGGTAGAGGTGCTGTGCGAGCGTGGACAGCACGCGGGCGCGGGTGACGCTCGGCGGGTCGACGGGCACGAGGCGGGCGGCCTCGCGCAGGTCGTCCAGCGCGGTGCGGTGGCCCAGCCGGATCTTGAGGCGGCCCCGCTGCTCCAGCACCCCGGCCGCGCGGAGCGGGTCGTCGATCTCCTTGAGCGCCTCGCGGGCGAACGCCACGCCGCGTTCGGTCTCACCGGCCAGGTCGGCGGCCTCGATCGCCCGCTCCAGTACGTCGGTGTGGTCGACGCCGAGCCGCTCGGCGGCGTCGGGCACCCGGTCCCAGAGCGTAAGGACCCGGTCGATCATCCGGAGCCACTCGGTGTAGGCGGTGGCCTCCTTGGCGACCTGCGCGGCCTGCCAGGCGCTGACCAACGCCCACGTCGTGTCGTGCGCGGAGTACCAGTGGTGGGCCAGCTCGGCGGCGGCGCGGCCCGGCGGTACGAGCGACGAGTCGGCCTCCAGCGCCTCGGCGAACCGCGCGTGCGTGCGCGTGTGCTCACCCGGCAGCAGGTCGCCGTGGATCGCCTCCCGCATCAGCGCGTGCCGGAAGCCGTACGCCTCGCCGTCCACGACGAGGACGTTCGCGGCCACGGCGGGCCGCAGCACCCGGGTCAGCCCCGTGTCGTCGAGCCCGCTCACCGCCGCGAGCAGCGCGTGCTCCACCCGGTCGCCGCCCGCGCTGGCGACGCGCAGGATCTCCTGGGTCTCTTCGGGCAGACGCTGCACACTGCCGAGGATCAGGTCGCGGAGCGACTCGGGCAGCTCACAGTTGATCTCGCCGTCGCGCCCGAGCAGGGCCTCGACGAACAGCGGGTTGCCCTCACTGCGTTCGAACACCTCGTCGAGCAGCTGCGGGGCGGGCTCGCGGCCGAGGATGCGGCACGTCTGCTCGGCGACGGCGCGGCGCGGCAGCCGGTCGAGGTCGAGGCGGCGGACCCAGCCCGCGCGGCCGAGTTCGGCCAGCAGCGGCCGGAGGGGATGGTCGCGGTGCAACTCGTCCGAGCGGTAGGTGACGATCACCAGCAGGCCGGGCGGCAGGTTGCGGATCAGGTAGCTGAGCAGGTCGCGCGTTGACCGCTCCGCCCAGTGCGCGTCCTCGATGACCAGGACGGCGGGCGTCTGCTCCGTCAGCCGCTCGAACAGCAGCAGCACGTGGTCGAACAGGCGCGTGCGCGCCTCGGTCGTGGCGGTCTCGGTGTCCGGCTCACCGAACTCCGGCAGCAGGCGCGCCAGCCCGCCCGGCGAGCCGCCGGGCAGCAGGGCGGCCACCCCGTCGACCCCGATCTCGCGGACGAGCTGCCGCAGCACCGCGCTGAACGGTGCGAACGGCAGGCCTTCGGAGCTGATCTGGAGACATCCGCCGATGAGCACGCGCGGCCCACCGTCGCGGCGGCGTGCGGTGTCCAGGAACTCGCGGATCAGGCGTGTCTTGCCCACCCCGGCCTCGCCGCCCAAGAGCAGGGCGGCCGGCGTCTCTCGCAGAGCGGTTTCGAGAAAGGCCAGCTCGGCGGCGCGGCCGACCATGACGGCACTGATTCCCTGCTGGTTGGGCACGCCTCAAGCATGCCATCAAGGACGGACAAAACAGACTTAATAAGGGCCGGCGTCGCTACCGTGAATCGGAGGAGGTACTCCATGTCACGTACGACGCCGGGCCGGTCGCTCCCGCCGGCGCCCGCCGCCCTGTTCGCGTACGGCACACTGCGGTTTCCGGACGTCCTGCGGGCGCTGCTCGGGCGGGTGCCCGACCGCACCCCGGCGACCGTCGAGGGCTGGCGCGTCGCCGCGCTGGAGGGGCGGATCTATCCCGTGCTCGTGCCGGGTCCGGGCGCGGCCGGGGGAGTGCTGATCTCCGGGCTGACCGCCGCGGACTGGGGGATCATCGACGCGTACGAGGACGGCTTCTACGCCCTGGAACGCCTCACGCTCGCCGACGGCCGCCACGGATGGGCCTACCTCACCCGCGACGCCACGGCGGCGCTGCCCGCCGACTGGTCGCCGGAGGACTTCGGCGCCCGCCACCTGAACGCGTTCGCCGGGGCGTGCCTCGCATGGCGGCGCTCCTACGGGTGACGCCCGGGACATTCGTCCTTTCGACAGGTGGATCGACGGCTCTGCCGCGACCTGCCGCCGCCCGAGAGAGTGAATCGCATGAGAACTCTCGGTCTGTGGCGGTTTCCCCTGGTGACCGCGGTCGTCTTCGGCGTCACGGCTCTGTCGAACGTCGCGCAGTTCGTCGTGCCCGGCATGCTCGCGCACCTGGGACGTGCCCCCGCCGGGTTGCACGGCGACTGGTGGCGGACCGGCACGTCGCTGTTCGTGCAGGACGGCGGGGTGGCGGGCACGGTCTCGAACCTGCTGTTCCTCGTTCTCGTCGGCGTCGTCGCCGAGCAGGTCGTCTCGCGGCCGCGCTGGCTGCTGTGCTACTTCGCCACCGGCCTGGTGGGGGAGTTCGCCGGTTACGCCTGGCAGCCGCACGGCGGCGGGAACTCCGTCGCGGTCTGCGGGCTCGCCGGCGCCGTGGCGGTGGCCCTCTGGCGCGGTGACGGACGTCCTCCGCGGTTCGCGCCGATGATCGTGCTGCTGTGGTGCGGTGCACTGCTCGCCGGCCTCTGGTTCCCGCTCGCGTTGGTCGGCTTCGTGGCGGCCATGGCCGCCCGGATCGCGGCCGAGCGCGGCGTCGCCACGGGACGCTGGGCCACCGCGGGCGCACTGGCCGCGGGCGTGGCACTGACCGCGGACCGTGACATCCACGGCGTCGCCCTGCTGGCCGGGCTGGTGATCGCCTCCGTCCTCGTCCGGTCCGTCCGCCGTCTTCCGGTCCCGCCTGATTTGACGTCCTACACGGCTAACCGTTACCTATATGGCTAACCGTTAGAGGTGATGCCGTGCAGGACGTAGTACTCGCTTTGCTCGCCAAGGAGCCCTCCCACGGCTACGAGCTGAGGGCCCGGCTCCACGAGGCCCTGGGGCCGCTCCGCGACGCGCTCAACGCCGGTCAGGTCTACGTGACCCTGACGCGCCTGGAGAAGGCGGGGATGGTCAGCGCCGAGCACGTCGGCCAGGCCGACCGCCCCGACCGCAAGGTCTACGCGCTCACGGCCGAGGGCCAGCAGCGCGTACGGACCTGGCTCGCGGACGTGAGCTGGGGCCGGCCGACCGAGTTCCACCTCAAGCTGATCGCGGCCGCCGCGGCCCGCCTGGCCGATCCGGTGGAGCTCGTCGACCTGCAGCGCCGCGAGCTGCTGCGCCGGCTGGCCGACGCGCAGCGTGCCGCGCTCACCGAGCCCGAGGACTCGGCCGCGGTGCTGCTCCTCGAAGGCGTCATCCTCCGGCTCGAGGCCGATCTGCGCTGGCTGGACGCCTGCGCTCACCACTGGGAGACGAAATGACGGTGCTGCGGGCCGTGCGGCTGCGCAAGGAGTACGGCCGGGACGCGGGGCTGGTCCGCGCGGTCGACGAGGTCGATCTGGAGGTGCGGCCCGGCGAGACCGTCGCGGTCGTCGGGCCGAGCGGCTGTGGCAAGTCGACTCTGCTGCACCTGCTCGGCGGGCTCGAACGGCCCACCGGCGGTGAGGTGCACCTCGACGGCCGGCGGCTCGACCGGATGTCGGAGACCCAGCTGAGCGGCGTGCGGCGGAAGTCGCTGGGCTTCGTCTTCCAGGCGTTCCACCTCGTCGACGAGCTCACCGCCCGGGAGAACGTCGAACTGCCGGCCCTGCTCGCCGGAGTGCCGTCGCGTACGGCACGGCGGCGGGCGTCCGCGCTCCTCGAACGCGTCGGGCTCGCCGACCGGGCCGGTCACCTGCCCGCGGCGCTGTCCGGCGGACAGCGTCAGCGGGTCGCGGTGGCCCGGGCGCTCATCGGCCGGCCGCTCGTCGTCCTGGCCGACGAGCCGACCGGCAACCTCGACAGCGCGGCGACCGCCGCGGTGCTGCGGCTCTTCGGCTCGCTGCGCGCCGAGGGCCAGACCCTCGTCATCGTCACGCACGACTCACGGATCGCCGCCACCGCCGACCGCGTGATCACCATGCGCGACGGCGCGCTCGCCGGCGAGACCCGCCTGAACGGCGGAGGCGGCGGCCTCGGCGCCCTGGCCGGACTGGAGAGCTCATGAGTGAGCGAAGCGAGCGAATCGGTAAACGCAGCGCTCTGATGGTCACTCCACCGACGAAGGAGGGCTCATGAGTGAGCGAAGCGAGCGAGTCGGTGAACGCAGCGCTCTGATGGTCACTCCACCGACGAAGGAGGGCTCATGAGCATGCTCACCTTGGTGGCACGGCTGGCGCGGCGCGACCTTCGCCACCGCCGCGCCGAGGCGTTCCTGCTGCTCATCGCCATCGCGGCGACGACCACCACACTCACACTGGGCCTGGCGGTACGCGGCGTCGCCGACCGGCCCTGGGACCGTACGCGCGCCGCCACCGCCGGTCCGGACGCGGTCGCGACCGGCGACCGCGCGGCCTCGCTCACGCCGCTCGCGCACGCGCCCGGCGTGACGGCGTCGGCCGGCCCGTACCCGGCCCTCTCCGCCGCGCTCGGCGTCCGCGGCATCCGCGTCGACGCCTCCGTGCAGGGCCGGGACACCGCTCCGGGCGCGGTCGACCGCCCCGAGGTCACCGCCGGCTCGTGGGCGCGGCGCGGGGGAGCGGTGATCGAACGCGCCTTCGCCGGCGCTCTGCGCGTACGGCCGGGCGAGAAGATCACGATCTCCGGGCACCGTTTCCGCGTCGCCGGGATCGCGGTCAGCGCCGGGCGCGTCCCGTACCCCTCCTCCACCCCCGGCCTGATCTGGGTCACCCGCGCGGACCTGCGGCGGATCGGCGCGCCGACGTCGCAGGTGATGCCGCTGCGGCTGGCCGACCCCGCGGCCGCCCCGGCCTTCGCGGCGGCGCACCGGGGCGTCCGCTCCTGGCAGGACATGGGCGCGTACGCGACCGCGGAGCTGCATCTCGTCGACAGCGCCCTGCTCACCGGCACCTGGGCGCTCGCGCTCCTCGGCGTCGCCTGCGTGGCCGTGCTCGTCGGCGGACGCCTCGCCGACCAGACCCGCCGCGTCGGCCTGCTGAAGGCGGTCGGCGCCTCACCCCGGTTCGTGGCGGTGGTGCTGCTGGCCGAGCACGTGCTGCTCGCGCTCGCCGCGACCGCCGTCGGGCTGCTCGCCGGCCGGGCGGCCGCGCCCCTGCTCGTACGGCCGAGCAGCGGGCTGCTGCCCGCCGGATCACCGCACCTGACGGTCGCGTCGGCGCTGGTCGTGGCCCTGGTGGCGGTGGCCGTGGCGGGGGCGGCGACGGTGTACCCCGCGATCCGCGGCGCACGGACGAGTACCGTACGGGCCCTGTCGGGCCCCACGCGCGCGCCGCGCCGCTCACCGTGGCTGATCGCGCTGTCGGCCCGGCTGCCGGTGCCGTTCCTGCTCGGCGTACGCGTGGCGGCGCGCCGCCCGCGCCGGGTGATCCTGGCGACGGCGAGCCTCGCGCTCACGGTCGCGATGGTGGTCGCCGCGATCGCCCTGCACGGCGACATCGCCCGTAAGGACGCCCGGCTGGCCGGACCCGGCTTCGTCCCGGGCGCGGACAACCCGGTCACCGAGCAGGTGAGCCAGGTCGTGCTGGCGCTGACCGTGGCGCTGCTCGCGCTCGCCGCGGTGAACGCGGTGCTCATCGCCTGGGCGACGTCGCTGGACACGCAGCGTTTCACCAGCCTGGCGCGTGCGCTCGGCGCGACGCCGCGGCAGGTCACCGCCGGGCTGTCGGCCGCGCAGCTGCTCCCGGCCCTCGGGGCTTCGCTGCTGGGCGTCCCGCTCGGTCTGGCCGTCTACTACGCCGCACGTACGGCGGGCGGCGCGGCCGGGTCCATCCTCATCCCGTACGCCCGGCTGCCGCTGGTCGTGCCCGGGACCCTGCTGGTCGTCGCCGCGCTCACGGCCCTGCCGATCCGCGTGGTCTGCCGGCGTCCGGTCGCGCGGGTACTCGCGGCCGACTGACGTACGGCGGGACCGCCCGGCGTCCTCATGGGAGGTCGCCGGGCGCTGCCTGACCGGGCTGTCGGTGCGGCTCGGCCGGCGCGGGCCGCAGCCCGGCCAGAGTGACCTCGACGAGCCGGTGGACGGCGGCCGACGAGGTCATGGCGCCGGCCGCGGTGAGCGCGTGCAGGCAGTACGTGGCCAGCTCACCGGCGGGAACGTCGTCCCGGACCGTGCCGGCCGCCGCGGCGCCGGCCACCAGATCGCCGATGAACGCGTGCAGGCGCCGATGGGCCTCGGCGACGTGCTCGCCTCGGTGCAACAGCGCCGCGAGGTCGCCGTCGTGGCGCTGGTGGGTGATGGAGGCGAAGGCACGCAGGACCGCCCGCAGCCGCTCGGCCGGATCGGTGTGCTCGGCGACGTCGGTGAGCCGGCGCAGGTGATCGGCGATGTGCTCCTCGTGCCAGGCCGCCAGGACCGATTCGATGTCGGGGAAGTACTTGTACAGCGTCGCCCGGCCGATGCCGGCCCGCTTGGCGATCTGCGACATCGTGACCGACGCCAGGCCCTGTTCGGCCACCAGTGCCGCGGCGGCACGCACCGCGGCCTCGCGCACCGTACGGCGGTGCGCCTCGATCGTGTCCTCCCACAGCTTCGGCACACGGCCGATGGTACACAACGCCGAAATGGCGACAGCGCGTCTATTGACGTAGACACATTGTATTGAATAATACTGACGGAGCGGCACCCGGAAGGAGACGCGCATGGCAGGCCCATCCACGCATCGCCCGCCCCGTGACCTGGACGACCTCTACACCAGTCCACCGCCGTGGGACATCGGCCGTCCCCAGCCCGCTTTCGCCGCGCTCGCCGAGGCCGGGGCCATCGACGGCCGGGTGCTGGACGTCGGGTGCGGGACGGGTGAGCACACGCTGATGGCCGCCGCCCTCGGCCTGGACGCCACCGGCATCGACCTGGCCACCGGAGCGCTGGAAGCCGCGAGGGAGAAGGCGCGCCGCCGGTCGCTCACGGCCCGGTTCCTGCGTCACGACCTGCGGGGCCTGCCCGAGCTGGGCGAGACGTTCGACACCGTGCTCGACTCACTGGTGTTTCACGCCCTCACCGACGCCGACCGTGCCGCCTACCTGGCGGGCCTGCGGACGGTGCTGCGGCCGGCGGGTCGTGCGTTCCTGCTGTGCTACGGCGACCGCCGGCCCGGCGAGAGGGAGGTGCCGCACGGACTCGGCCGCGATCGGATCCGGGCGAGCTTCACGAGCGGATGGCGCGTCGACTCCCTCCAGTCCGCCGTCTCTGACTCCACGTCCCCGCTCCACCCCGACGGCATCGCCGCCTGGCTGGTCGCGCTCACCCGCGTCGCGGACGAGAGGTGAGGGGCATGGTCAGCGCGCACGCTCGGGTCGCCACCGCCCGAGCCGGCCGCTACCTGGCGCAACTCGGCGAGCACGGAGGCCATATGAGCCGGCGGACCTTCCGGCGTCCGCGCCGCCACGGTGACGGAGGCCCCGCGCACGTCGTGCACGCCGAGCGGTCCGGCGCCGACGCGTTGATCGACTTCGGGTGGGGCCGCTGCACCCTGCGTGCCACGGACACCGAACTGGTCCTCCGTGCCGAGGCGACCGACCCGGAGTGCCTGCGACGCGTGCAGGAGGGCATCACCGCCCGTCTGGAGCTCATCGGCCGTCGCGACCATCTCACGGTGACCTGGCACCCGGAATTCCCGGAAGCCGAGGAAATGGCGACCTGAATTCTTCAGTGAATTCACCATTGAGAAAGATGATGGTTGCTCTAGGTGAGTGGCTCGCTACGACCTGAACAGCGATGAGCTACTGGCCGTGTGCGGAGCGTCGATTATTTTCGATGATTTCTTGCGCGGATGATTTCCGGCCTTGACCGAATTGCCCATTTGGCTGGAGGGTGTCAGGGCGTCGCCGGAGCCCACGGCTCCTACGGCCCGCGTCCGATCGAAGAGAGGAGAGGACCGTATGGTCTTCGTGGGAGTCGTTGTGGCCGTCGCCGCCGTCGTGGTGGGCATCGAGGTCATCGTCCACAACTCGTCATCCGCCTCACTCGGCTTCTTCGGCTACCACGTGCCCGGAGTGCACACCGAGGCGCAGGTGTTCGCCGCAGGGCTGATCGTCGCCTTCGTCGCCGGCGGGGGGCTGGCGATGGCCTGGATCTCCCTGCTGCGCAAGGCGCGAGTCCGCCGGGAGCTGCACGACCTGCGCGAGGAGCGCGAGGAGACGATGGCGTCGCTGGAGCGGAAGAACCAGCAGCTCGAACGCGAACTGGCCCGCGTGCGGGGTGGCGCCACGAGCGCCCCGGTGACCGGAGAGGTGCCCGTCGCCTCCGGTCGACGCCGCGACCGGGAGCCCGTCTCCCCGTTCTTCGACAACCCCGCCTGAGGCCGCGCCCGGTTCAGCCGCCGCCGGCGACCCAGCCATCGTCGAGGTTCCGCAGCAGTTCCCGCACCGCGGGCCGGTGACGGCCACCGTCGGAGTGGTCCATCGCCACCTCGCGCAGCATGCCCGCCGCCGCCCGCACTCTCTCCTCGACGCCTTCGCACACATTCACCGGGCCGTGCTCCGGGTCGTCGTAATTCTCGAATCCGGGGTCGGGGACGAAGCGGCTCCACCAGTCCAGCAGTGCGTTGAGGGCCTCCATGCGTGCCTGGCCAGGGTGATCGGCGATCACTTCGAGGAACACCGTCGTCGCCGGTACGGCGGCCGGATAGAGGGTCCCCTCATGATCGTTGCTGACCTCGTACCGAAGCCGCGCCACCTCCCGGGCGGCGTGCTCGGCCGACGGAGAACCGCCCAGTGCGTCCGCTGCGGCCTGAGCCGCCTCCGGCCGATACCAAGGCGAACCGGTGACCCGTGACCAATCGAAGGCGTCCACCGGTCACATGATTCCAGCCGGTCGTCGTGGGTGACATGGTCGAGCTCATCACGCCGCTCTTCTCTCCGGAAAGGCAACGGCCGCAGAGCCTTCATGCGACGCCGCCGGAGCCGAACCGTCTGTAGCGAGCGAGGTCAGACCGCCTACGCGGGAGTCTCCACCGCTCTTTGCCATCCTCTTACAGACAAGACTGTTTATCAGCGCTACGATGGCCCTGGAGTGCAGGCGTAGTCCCAGCGGGAGCTGATGATCACCCGAGGATGGACGCGATGAGTGAAGGCGAAGAGCTGCGGTTTCCGCATCGGTCGGTCTTTGACGGCGCGGCGAGCACCGTGTCGAACGGTCTCGAACCGCTTGCCGACACCTCGAACCAGCTGGCAGGTCTCGGAATTTCCGAAGCTCTCGTCGGCATGTGGCCCACTGGAATAGAGCTCGCAGCCGCCATAGGAATGGCGCTTGAGGTCGCGGCCGTCCAGCATGATAACCACGCGAAAAACGTTCAGGCCGCCGTCGACAAGATTTCCCAGAGCGGGAAGCTTTATCACGCGAGCGAGGCCGATAATTCCGCCATCGTGTCGGATCTGAAGTCCAATATCTCCAACGCGTAGACGAACGACTCCAAGGAGGTCCGCTCGTGCCAATCGCGGAAGTAGCGGAGTCGCTGTTCGCGGCGATCAACTCGGACGCGATCATCGGGTGTGGTAGCGCCATCAAGGAGATATCAAGCCTTTACGGAAGCCTGGGCTCCACCATCGATACCGCCCACCAGCAGTTGTTCGCGGGTGACAAGACGTGGAGCGGGGGCGCCGCGAGCAAAGCCAAGAGCACCATGACCGATCTGTCGGCGTCCGGCAGCAATATTCAGAGCGCGCTCAGCACCATCGGCGACACTCTCGTCATGTACGGTACGGCGCTGAAGCCTTTCCAGGGGAAGGTGTATCCCACTCCTGTGCCGGGGTCGCGCGATCCCGAGGCGGCCGCGGACCTGGCGATCACCGGGACCGCCTCCGCCGCTGCGGCTCTTGAGATCGGCGCGGCCGTACTCAAGATGATGCCGAGCGCCAAACAAGGGGCGAGCTCATCGGCCAAGTCTGGCACCTCGACCAAGTTGGCCAAGTCCGACACCTCCGCATACGGCGCCACTGCGGGCAACGGCACGACCCTGGCCGGTGTGCTGGATCCCACGCATTTCCTTGACAGCCTCACGAGCAATCCGGCCCTCGCCGGCGCGGTGCTGCCCGGAGCGAGTAGGGGCGTTACAGCCCTCGGCCCCTTCATGTCCGCGGCCGGTGTGATCGGGTCGGCCGAGGAAATGG
The DNA here is from genome assembly GCF_030269445.1 of Actinoallomurus iriomotensis. Classification (GTDB taxonomy): domain Bacteria; phylum Actinomycetota; class Actinomycetes; order Streptosporangiales; family Streptosporangiaceae; genus Actinoallomurus; species Actinoallomurus iriomotensis. The sequence continues at coordinate 141,802 of NZ_BSTJ01000003.1, read as the reverse complement.
CCGCTCTCCAGGCGAGCGAGGCGGCGGCCATGAGGGAGGGTCTGCCCTTGATGCCGATGTTCGGAGGGAACTCCGGTAACCGCTCCGAGCGCAGCCGCACGACCAATCTCACTGAAGACCCCGAATTCTGGACCGGGATCGTGGCCTAGCGCCACAAGATCACCGCGGAGGCTGATCCGGGTGGCGTTCGGCGGGTACGGCCAGGTCAGAGGACGTTTCGTCTGGTCGTGGCGCCGGAGGTGGTCAAGATTCGGTTTTCGATCTTCTACGAGCATCAGCTGCCGAGGCCGTGGAGCGACCGGGCGGAGGAGCGGCTCTACCGGGACGCGCTCGAGCAGGTCGAGATCGCGGACCGGGTCGGGTTCGATCACGTCTGGGCGGTCGAGCACCACTTCCTCGAGGAGTACTCCCACTCCAGCGCGCCCGAGGTGTTCCTCGCCGCCGCGTCGCAGCGGACGCGGAGGATCCGGCTCGGACATGGCATCGTGCAGTTGCCTCCGCCCGTCAACCATCCCGCTCGTGTCGCCGAGCGGGTCGCCGCGCTCGATCTCGTCTCCGGGGGCAGGGTCGACTTCGGCACCGGCGAGGCCAGTTCGATGGCCGAGCTCGGGGGCTTCGGGGTGCCCCGGGAGGAGAAGCGCGCCATGTGGCAGGACGCCATGGACGCGATCACCCGGATGTTCGTCGAGGAGCCCTTCGCCGGCTGGGACTCCCCGTACCTGCGGATGCCGCCGCGCAACGTCGTCCCCAAACCGGTGCAGAAGCCGCACCCGCCGCTCTGGGTCGCCTGTTCGCGGCGCGAGACCATCCATTTCGCCGCCCGGAACGGGATCGGCGCGCTCTCCTTCTCCTTCGCCGAACCCGAGGACGCCGGCGTCTGGGTCGACGAGTACTACCGCCTGCTGAACTCCGAGGAATGCGTTCCGGTCGGGTTCGCGGTGAATCCCGGCGTCGCGGTGGTGCTGCCCATGATGTGCCATGAGGACGAGGCGACGGCGATCGAGCACGGCATCGACGGGGCGCACTTCTTCGGGTTCGCGCTCGCCCACTACTACGGCACCTCCCCGCACGAACCCGGCCGTACGAGCATCTGGGACGACTTCGTCCGCCACCGCGAGGAACGGGGGTACTCACGGGGGATCGTGGGCGCCGTCGACGCGCCGCTCTCGGTGCGGATCACCGAGGGCGGCGTCGGGTCGCTGCGCGGGGCGGTCGGAACGCCCGCGCAGGTGGCCGAGCTCGTCCGTCGGTACGAGGCCGTCGGCGTCGACCAGGTCATCTTCGTGCTCCAGGCCGGTCCGAACCGCCACGACCACGTCTGCGAGAGCCTCGAACTGGTCGGTGAGCAGGTCATCCCACGGTTCGCCGAAGGGCGGGAGGAACGCGAGCGGGCCAGGGCCGAGCGCCTGGCGCCGGCGGTCGAGGCGGCCCTCGCGCGACGGGAGCCGCCACGCGAGCGGGCGGCCCCGTACCGCATCGACGAGACGGCCGAACTCGCGCGGGCGCGCAGGCGGCGGGCGCCGGCGCGCGACCTCAGGGCGGCGGCTCGTACGGCGGTCCGTGCCCGCGGGCGGCACGCGCTGGCCCGGCTCGTCGCCGGTCGTTCCGACGACAGGCTGGAGCGCGGGTTCGGGCCGGCCGCGCAGCGGGTGTTCTTCGCCGGCATGGTCCGTGCCTTCGATCCCGGGATGGCCATGGGCTTCGAGGGCGAACTGGAGTTCCGCCTGCGCCGGGGCGAGGAGGAGACGCCCTGGACGATCGAGATCCGCGACGGCCGGGCGCACGTACGGCCGGAGCGGGCACGCCGTCCCGTGGTGGGCATCCGGATCGGCGCCGCGGACTTCCTCCGTCTCCTGGCGGGGGAGAGGCAGGCTCCGGCCCTCGCCCTCGACGGCAGGCTGGAGATCGACGGGGACGTGGCGTTCGCTCCGCGCATCGGAGAGATGTTCGGGGGCGTCTCTCCGTACTGAGTGCGCCGTCGAGATCAACACTTTCGAAAAATTTAAACCTTTGTCCTCATAACTTTCGCCAACCATTCACGCCTCGGCGGCGTCAAGTTCTCGTACGCCCGTTCGGTCAGGGCGTCGGGAAATCGGGCAATGGAGGACATTGAATGCGAAAGTCGCTGATAAGCGCCGGATTGGCTGCGGTGATCGTCGCCGCCGGGGCGGCACCGGCCGGTGCCGCCGGTCAGGAGGGCTGGCGGGTCACCTACCTGAGCCCGGACACCGGCTACGACTACTACGGCCTGTACGACGTCGCGGCGACCGGCGCGCATGACGCCTGGGCAGTGGGCTCGCAGACGCTGGACGCCGACCACGGCGGCGGCACCGTCCTGCGCTGGAACGGCACCACCTGGTCCCCCGTCACCGTTCCCGGTGACACGGGCTCTTTCGGCAGCGTCGACGGATCCTCCCCGAACAACGTCTGGATCATGGGAGCGACCAACGAGGGCGCCCAGGCGTCGTGGCACTGGGACGGCGCGTCGTGGACGTCGGCGTCGACCGGTACGTACGACGTCTCGGACGTCGCCGTGATCGGCCCGAAGAACGCCTGGGCGGTCGGCAACGACTACGAGGGCGGCACGGACGGCGGAAAGGCCCTGCACTGGAACGGTAGGAAGTGGGCGCAGGTCGCCATGCCCGCCACCGCGCGGAAGGTCGGCGCGGTCGCGGCGAATGACGTCTGGGCCGTGGGCGACGGCGGCGACCAGCCCGTGGCGGAGCACTGGGACGGCACGTCGTGGACGTCGTCGACGCTTCCCGAGGTGCCGATTCCGGCGGGAGAGAGCGGCTTCTCCTACTTCAACGACGTCGTCGCGGAGTCGAGCGACAACGTCTGGGCGGTCGGCCGGCTCTACTGGGGCGGCGGCGAGGAGCTCAAGAGCGTCAAGAAGGCCCGGAACGCCACCCTCGCCGAGGCCGAGCACAACCAGCCGGTGATCATGCACTGGGACGGGAGCAAGTGGAGCCTCCGGCTCGGCGCCGACGGTGACTTCGCGCTGAGCGCGGGCGCCGACGGCCAGGGCGGCATCTGGTACTCCAGCTTCAACGACACCTTCGTCCACGTCGCCGCGAACGGCACCACCACGACCACCGTCCCCGTCGCCACGACCGGCGGACGCCAGACGCCGTCGATTCGGCAGGTCACCGGGGTGCCCGGCGGCACGACCGTACTCGCCGTCGGCCAGATCCCGCCCGCGTCCGACAGCGGCGATCAGTCCGGCGACGGCGTCGTCGAGCAGTACCACTGAGAGGAATCCCCCATGCGAACAAGCTTGACGGCGTTCACCGCGGCGCTGGCCGCCACCGCCGCGGTCACCACGGCGGCCCAGGCGGAGCCCACGAAGGCGGGCACGACGGCCGCCACCTGGAGCGTCGCCCAGACCAACACCCTGCCGGGCGAGGACGGCATCAAGGCGATCAGCGTCGCGCCGACCGGGAGCACCTGGGCGGCCGGCTACCAGTCCTCGAACGGCAAGAGCGTCCCGCTCGTCCAGCACCTGCTGAACGGGAAGTGGACCACGGCCAAGAGCCCGAGCAGCGCGCTGGGCGAGATCAGCGCGCTGTCGGCCTCCTCCAGCAAGAACGTCTGGGCGTTCGGCACCACCGGCGCCGGCACGTTCGCCGCCCGCTGGAACGGCAGCGCGTGGAGCCGGACCACCGTGACCACCGGCCGCTACGACGCCGTGGACGCCAGCGCCCTCAGCGCCTCGAACGTCTGGGCGGTCGGCGGTGACGAGACCACGACGGCCATGCACTGGAACGGCACGAGCTGGAAGAAGGTCGCCCTTCCGGCCCCCGCCCGTGCGATCGCGGGCGTGTCCAGCACCCACGTGTACGCGGGCGGCACCTACAAGAACCAGCCGGCCGTCATGCACTGGACCGGATCGGCCTGGAAGCTCGCGGCCACGCCGAAGTTCACGCTGCCCGAGCCGGACGCCGTGGGCGTGATCAGTGACGTCTACGCCCCGTCGGCGAGCAACGTCTGGGCGTCCGGCGGGATCGACTGGCCGTGCGGCGAGGACGGCGACGACACCTGCACCCAGCCGGTCCTCCTGCACTGGGACGGCGCGAAGTGGTCCTCGCAGACCTTCCCGCAGGGCTACGGCGGCTACACCCGGGTCACCGGCGACGGCGGCTCTGGCGTGTGGCTGCTGCGGGGCGCGTGGGATCCGCAGCTGACGCACGTCGTCGGCGGCTCGGTGACCAACGTGACCGCACCGCGCCCGTCCGGCCACGACATCAACCTCACCGCACTGGCCGTCAAGGACTCGACCGTGTGGGCGGCCGGTGCCGCCTTCCCCGAGGGCGATCCGGACGACCCGACCGGTAACGGCGTCTACCTCGCTACTGGCTGATTCCACACAACCTGCCAAAACGGGTCCGGTGCGTTCGTGCCGGACCCGTTTTGTGCCCGAGGGTCCCATGGGCGATGCTGTGTGCGTGTCAACGGAGACTCTGCCGGGCCTTGTCACCGGCACTGCCGAGCTGCGCCGGTTCCTGCACGGGCTGCCGGGCGTCGACCAGGTGGGCGCCGAGGAGCGTGCCGCGCGCCTCGCGACCCGGTCGATCAAGAAGTCGGCCAAGGCGGAGGCGATCGACCTCGCCATCTCCATGGTCGACCTGACGACGCTCGAGGGCGCCGACACGCCGGGCAAGGTCCGCGCGCTGTGCGCGAAGGGCATGCACCCCGATCCGAGCGACGCGAGCGTGCCCAGGGTGGCCGCGATCTGCGTCTACTCCGATCTGGTGGCCGAGGCCGTACGCGCCCTGGCGGGCAGCGGCATCGGCGTGGCGAGCGTCGCCACCGCCTTCCCCTCCGGACGGGCGCCCCTGGACGCCAAGCTCGCCGACACCCGCCGGGCGGTCGAGGACGGCGCGAGCGAGATCGACATGGTGATCGACCGGGGCGCGTTCCTCGCCGGCGACTACGCGAAGGTCCACGACGAGATCGTCGCGATCAAGGCCGAGTGCGGCGAGGCGCACCTGAAGGTGATCCTGGAGACCGGCGAGCTGGTCACCTACGACAACGTCCGCCGGGCGTCCTGGCTGGCCATGATGGCCGGCGCCGACTTCATCAAGACCTCCACCGGCAAGGTGAGCCCGGCGGCCACGCTGCCGGTCACCCTGGTCATGCTCGAGGCCGTACGCGACTACCGCGCGCGTACGGGCCGCCAGGTCGGGGTCAAGCCGGCCGGCGGCATCCGCACGACCAAAGACGCGATCAAGCACCTGGTGCTGGTCAACGAGACGGCCGGGCCGGACTGGCTGACGCCCGAGTGGTTCCGCATCGGCGCCTCCTCGCTCCTCAACGACCTGCTCATGCAGCGCCGCAAGCTCACGACCGGCGTGTACGCGGGTCCCGACTACTTCACCCTGGACTAGCAGATGTTCGAGTACGCGCCCGCGCCCGAGTCGCGCGACATCGTCGACATCAAACCCTCGTACGGCCTGTTCATCGACGGTGAGTTCGTCGACGCGGACACGTCGTTCAAGACGGTGAACCCGGCGAGCGAGGAGGTCCTCGCCGAGATCGCCGAGGCGAACGCCGCCGACGTCGACCGCGCCGTCGCCGCCGCCCGCAGGGCCTACGACGGCGTCTGGTCCCGGCTCCCGGCGGCCGAGCGGGCCAAGTACCTGTTCCGCATCGCCCGGATCATCCAAGAACGCTCCCGCGAGCTGGCCGTGCTGGAGTCGATCGACAACGGCAAGCCGATCCGCGAGTCGCGCGACGTCGACGTCCCGCTCGTGGCCGCGCACTTCTTCTACTACGCGGGCTGGGCGGACAAGCTGGAGTACGCCGTCCGCGACCCCCGCCCGCTGGGCGTGGCCGGGCAGGTCATTCCCTGGAACTTCCCGCTGCTCATGCTGGCCTGGAAGATCGCGCCCGCACTGGCCTGCGGCAACACCGTGGTCCTCAAGCCCGCCGAGACGACGCCGCTGACCGCGCTGGCGTTCGCCGAGATCTGCCGCCAGGCCGACCTGCCGCCCGGCGTGGTGAACATCGTCACCGGCGCGGGGGAGACCGGACGGGCCCTCGTCGAGCACGACGGCATCGACAAGGTCGCCTTCACCGGCTCGACCGAGGTGGGCCGCCAGATCGCCCGCGCCGTCGCCGGCACCGGCAGGCGGCTCACGCTGGAGCTCGGCGGCAAGGCCGCCAACGTGATCTTCGACGACGCCCCGCTCGACCAGGCCGTCGAGGGCATCGTCAACGGCATCTTCTTCAATCAGGGCCACGTCTGCTGCGCGGGTTCGCGGCTCCTGGTGCAGGAGTCGGTGGCCGATGAGCTCCTCGACCGGCTCAAGACCCGCATGGCGACGCTGCGGGTCGGCGACCCGCTCGACAAGAACACCGACGTCGGCGCGATCAACTCCGCCGCGCAGCTGGAGAAGATCCGGATGCTGTCGGAGGTGGGGGAGAAGGAGGGCGCGACCCGCTGGTCGCCGCCCTGCGAGCTGCCCGACCGCGGCTTCTGGTTCGCGCCGACGGTCTTCACCGGCGTCGCCCAGTCGCACCGCATCGCCCGCGAGGAGATCTTCGGTCCGGTGCTGTCGGTGCTGACCTTCCGCACGCCGCAGGAGGCCGTGGAGAAGGCCAACAACACCCCGTACGGGCTGTCGGCGGGCGTGTGGACCGAGAAGGGGTCCCGGATCCTGTGGATGGCCGAGCGGCTGCGCGCCGGGGTCGTGTGGGCCAACACCTTCAACAAGTTCGACCCGGCCTCGCCGTTCGGGGGATACAAGGAGTCCGGCTTCGGCCGTGAGGGCGGACGTCACGGACTGGAGGCGTACCTGCAGTGAGCGAGCGGAGCGAGCGAACCGACAAGCACGGCCCCCCGGTCACCAACCCGACGAAGGAGGGCTCATGACCGACCGGTTGAGTGTGCGCAAGACGTACAAGCTGTACGTGGGCGGAGCCTTTCCCCGATCGGAGTCCGGTAGGTCGTACGCCGTGAACGACGCCAAGGGCAACTTCCTCGCCAACGCCTCACGCGCCTCCCGCAAGGACGTACGCGACGCGGTGGTGGCCGCCCGCAAGGCCCAGGCGGGCTGGGCGGCCCGCACCGCGTACAACCGCGGGCAGATCCTCTACCGGGTCGCCGAGATGCTCGAGGGGCGCCGCGACCAGTTCACCGAGGAGCTGCGCGCCACCGGCCTGGCCAAGAACGCGGCGCGCGCCGAGGTGGACGCGGCCGTCGACCGCTGGGTCTGGTACGCCGGGTGGGCGGACAAGATCGCGCAGGTCACCGGCGCGGCCAACCCGGTGTCCGGCCCGTTCTTCAACTTCTCCACGCCCGAGCCGACCGGCGTCGTCGGCATCGTCGCGCCGGACGGCCCGCTGCTCGGCCTCGTGTCGGTGCTCGCGCCGGTGGTCGTAGCGGGCAACACCGCCGTGGTCGTGGCCGCCGAGCCCGCGCCGCTGCCCGCCGTCACCCTCGGCGAGGTGCTCGCCACCTCCGACGTGCCGGGCGGCGTCATCAACATCCTCACCGGGCACCGCGCCGAGCTGGCGCCGTGGCTGGCCTCGCACATGGACGTGAACGGGCTCGACCTCACCGGCGCCGGCGAGGAGCTCGCCGCCGAGTGCGAGAAGGCCGCCGCGGAGAACCTCAAGCGCGTCCTGCGGCCCGCCGGAAACGACTGGACGGCGGATCCGGGCACTGTCCGGATGACCACATTCCTGGAAACAAAGACCGTCTGGCACCCGGTAGGCGTGTAGATCTTCGCCAATTGTGGAATAGATCCCCCCGAAGCTGATCGACACGGGGGGATGGATCAGTGCCCACTAATACGATGACGCGTTCGTCCGCCCGCCGTTCAACGGCGAGCACGAGCCGCACGAAGTCCGGCGGTGCGAAGAAGACCACGGCCGCCGCCAAGAAGACGACCGGCAGCACGGCGCGCAAGACCGCGTCCAAGCCGGCCGCCAAGTCGACGAAGGCGCGGTCCACGTCGGCCGCGAAGTCGTCCGTCACTCCTGCGGCCGCCGCGACACGAGTGTCGTCCGCGGCGACCAAGGTCTCGTCGGCGGCGACGAAGATGACCGACGCGGCGAGCAAGGCGACGTCCTCGGCGCAGGCGATGAACACCGCCATGAAGACGATGAACACCGCGACCAAGGCGCTCATGACCGCCGCCGAGGCGCTCACCAACGCGGCCAAGACCTTCTCGGCCGTCAAACCGCCGGCCGGCGCCGCGAAGCCGGCCGCGGGTGGGCGGGCCACCACGGCCCGCAAGACCACCACCGCGGCGAAGAAGACCACCGCCAAGGCGGGGACGACGGCGAAGCGGACCACGGCGGCGGCGAAGAAGCCGTCCGGGGTGAAGGCCACCGCGAAGAAGGCCACGACCAAGGCCAGGTCGACCGCCAAGAAGGCGGCCGGCAAGGCGAAGGAGGCCATGCCTAAGGAGGAACCGGCGTCCGCCTCCCGGCCGCAGCCGGAGAGCACGGGCGGGTTCCTCAACGGTCTGGTCGGCAGCCGCAGCCCGCTGTAAGGCCCGGTCCTTGACCGGCCGGGTCCGCTGCGCACGGGACCCGGTCCGGCCGGTGGTCAGAGAGGCCGCGGCCGCAGTCAGGCCGCGGTGCGGGTGGCGCATGCCCACCGGCGGTGTGCGCCGCGGGCGCGGCAGCTGTCAGACTGTCGTCTTGAGGTGATCTGAAGATGCAGGACAGCGAGATTCTCGGCCGGATCCACGGCCTGGTGGACGAGGAGCACACGCTCCGCGAACGCCTGCAGAAGGGCGACCTGGCCGCCGAGGAGGAGCACCAGCGGCTGCGGAGCCTGGAGGAGGCCCTCGACCAGTGCTGGGATCTCCTGCGCCAGCGGCGGGCCCGGCGCGACGCGGGCGAGAACCCGGACGACGCCTCGTCCCGGCCGGCGGGTGAGGTCGAGGGCTACCTCCAGTAGGCCTTCAGCCGATCGGCCAGGTGTGGACCGGGGCGTTGGTGTGCATGTGCTCGAGGTAGAGCCGCACCATCCGGCGCAGCGCCTCCTGGCGGTCCCCGCCGATCGCGCGCACCGTGCCCGCCTGCCAGGTCGCGCCGTTGCGGCCGGCCAGGCAGCGCTGTTCGATGATGCCGAGCAGCCGGTCCCGTACGACTCCGTCGACGCCCCAGCGCTCGAGACCGGCGGCGGCCTTCGGCAGCAGCACGCGCAGCACCAGGTCCGTCACCCGCACCTCGCCGACGCCGGGCCACACCACCATGGCGTCCATTCCGTACCGCGCGCCGCGGCGCAGGTTGCCGGCCGCGGCGGCGAACGGCATGCGGTTCCAAGGCGGGCGTTCCTCGTCGGCCAGGGCCCGGATGAGACCGTAGTAGAAGGCGCCGTTCGCCATGGTGTCGGCGACGGTGGGCCCGGCGGGCAGCACGCGGTTCTCCACCCGCAGGTGCGGGCGGCCCTGGGCGATGTCGTAGACGGGGCGGTTCCAGCGGTAGATGGTGCCGTTGTGGAGGGTGAGCTCGTTCAGGCCCGGGGCGTCGCCGCGGGCCAGTTCGTCCAGGGGGTCGCCGTCGTCGCAGACGGGCAGCAGGGGAGAGAAGTAACGGCTGTTCTCCTCGAACAGGTCCAGGACCGAGGTGATCCAGCGTTCGCCGAACCACACGCGCGGCCGTACGCCCTGCTCTCTGAGCTCCTTGGCACGGGTGTCGGTGGCCTGCTCGAACAGCGGGATCCGGGTCTCGGCCCACAGCTCACGGCCGAACAGGAACGGTGAGTTCGCGGCGAGGGCGGCCTGGACCCCGGCGATCATCTGCGAGGCGTTCCAGAACGCCCCGAAGTCCTCGGGGGTCACCTGCAGGTGATACTGCACACTCGTGCACGCCGCCTCGGGCGAGATGCTGTCGGCGAGGGTACGGAGCCGTTCGCGGCCGTCGATGTCCAGGCGCAGGGCCTCGCCGCCGCGAGCGGTGATGATCTGCTCGTTCAGCAGCCGGTAACGGGGGTTGGCGGACAGGGTCTCCTCGGTGAGGTCGGTCTCCCGCAGGGTCGGCAGGATGCCGACCAGCATGAGCCGGGCGCCCTGCTGCCGGGCGCGGACGTCGGCGTCGTTCAGCGTGTCGCGCACGCTCTGCTCCAGCGCGCCCAGCGACTTGGCGGCCAGCGGGAACGGCGGGAGGTTCACCTCGATGTCGCACTGGGCGAGCTCGGTCGACCACTGATCGTCGGCGATCGCGTCGAGGACGGCCGCGTTCCGCATCGCCGGCCGTCCTCCGTCATCCACGAGCGCGAGTTCGATCTCCATTCCCATACTGGGTGGTTCGGGCGCGAACCGGGAGTCTCTCAGCATCGCCGCGAACGCCTCCAGGCAGCGCTGCACTTTTTCGCGATAACGCCGCCGGTCTTCGGTGGAGACCGTGATCGCCGCTACGTCCCTGCCCATACGTGCCTCCGGGATGTTGCTCTCACAGTGGCACGAATACCCGTAAATCTCCTAGGTCAAGACGGTGACGATCGCCTGGCGATCCGCCTCCACGGTTTTCGCGAGATTCTTGTGAACGGTGTGGCAGTTCTTCAGCGCGCCGGTAATGGTTTCGGCCTGCCGGGCGAGCCTTTCCTTGTTGTGCTCCGCCTCCTTACGGGCCCGCGACCGATCGGCTCGCAGCTTGATCCAGATTCCGGCGCCGACGAGGATCATCGCGGCCGACACCACGGCCAGCGCCGGGATCCCGGCCGCGATCGTGAGCGCCAGCACCAGGACCCCGGCGATCGCCACTGCCATGCCGAGCCGCTCACCCGTGGGGCTGACCGTGGCGGCCTCGTCGATCGTGGCCTGGGCCTCGGGCAGCGCGGGCGTGCCGTCCAGCCCGACCCGGAGGGGATGGCCGTACACGCGTACGTCCACCGCGTCCGGCGGCGCCGCGGACGCGCGCTCGGCCAGACCCTCGGCGATCGCGCGCAGCCAGCGCGAGCCCACCCTGACCGCGAGCGCGCGCGGGCCCGGCGCCGACCGGGAGAACAGGTCGCCGCGTAGGAGTTCGAGCGTCTCACCGGCGGGGGCGTCCCAGGCCGGCGGCCGCTGCCCGGCGCCCGTCTCGATGATGTCGCGCAGCTCGCGGGCACGGGCCATCAACTCGCGCTCGTCCGGCGCGCCCTCGTCCACCAGGGTGATCAGCAGGCCCACGAAGTCGGCGGCCGGCTCCACGTCGACCGGCTGGAGCGCCTCCTCCACCTTTCTGCGCAGGCCCGCGAGGCTCTCGGCGACGACCGGCGGCTCGGTCAGGCCCGGCACGTTCTGCAGCTCACGCGGCAGTTTCGCCCGGCCCCGGCGGCCGTCGGGCTTGCCGGTGACCGCCTGACGCCAGCGCTCCCGCTCCTGCTCGGCGGCCTCACCGGGCATCTCGTCGATCACCTCGGTGAGCCGCCGCTCGATGTGGGCGGCGCCCGGCGCGCCGAACGCGCCGTCGGCGCAGGCGATCCACAGCTGCCGCTGCACCGCGGTCACCGTCGTGCCGAGAGACGGCAGTGACCGCGACAGCCAGGGCACCGCGTCGACGTACCGGCCGGCCGTCGCCAGGCCGAGCGTGAGGAACAGCGTCGTGCGGTCCTCGTCGAGGGCGATCGCCTCGGCGGTGAACTTCTCCGCCGCCTCGTCGTCGCCGCGCACGAGGGCGGCCAGGCCGTCGGCCGCCGGCCTCAGCCAGTAGCCGGGACACTCATCCAGGTCGAGCGGCGGCGGGTCGCCGGCGCCCTGGGTCAGGCCGGTGAGCAGCCGGCGCGTGCGGTGCCGTACCGCCGACTCCCGGTCGAACATCGCCAGCTCCAGCCGGACGTCCGACAGCTCCACGAACGCGTCGAAGGACTTGGCCAGCCGGCCGAGCCGGCGTTCGAGCGTGCCCTGGACCTCCGACAGCCGCGACTGCAACGCCCGCGACCGGGACGCGGCGTAGCTGTAGGCGGCCTGGACCTCGCCCTGAAGCTTCTCGATCTGGCGGTCCTGCCGCCGGTCGGTCGCCCTGTTCTCCCAGTAACCGGCGTCGTAACCGGCGTCGCTCCACCAGTCGTCGCTCACAACCCCTCCTCCACCGGGCCGGTGAACGAGTCGCTGTGGCTGCCGGTCTGGCCGCTCCGCTCGCGCACGTGCCCTCCTCGCCGCATATCGTCCCGGTTTATGCGACGCAGTGGGGGCTACATGCGTTCCGGAGTGGTAACGCCCAGGAGTTCGAGGCCCTTCGACAGTGTGCGCAGGGTCAGGGCGCACAGCGCCAGCCGCGACGCGCGGGTGTCCTCGTCGGGGGCCTTCAGCACCGGGCAGTTCTCGTAGAAGGTGGTGTAGGCCGAGGCGAGGTCGAACAGGTAGGCGCACAGCCGGTGCGGCTCGGCGGCCTCCCCGGCCGTCTCCAGCGCGGAGCCGAAGCCCAGGAGGTGCAGGGCGAGCGCCCGCTCGGCGTCATGGCCGATCGCGATCGGGCCGATGGCGTCCTCCGGCGCGAGCCCGCCCTTGCGGAAGATCGACCGGATCCGCGCGGTGGCGTACTGCAGGTACGGCCCGGTGTTGCCCCGGAAGGAGATCATCCGGTCGAAGTCGAAGACGTACTCGCTGTCGCGCGCCACGGACAGGTCGGCGTACTTGACCGCGCCGATGCCGACCGCCTCGACCACCTCGCGCCGGGCGACCTCGTCGAACGGCTCCTCGTGCGGCACGTCGTCGAACGCCGCCCCGGCCCGCTCGACGGCCTCGTCGAGCAGCTCGGTCAGCTTGATCGACTTGCCGCTCCGAGTCCGGAAGATCTTGCCGTCGGAGCCGAGGACGTTGCCGATCTGGGCATGCTCGGCCCGTACGCCGTCGGGCAGCCAGCCCGCCATCCGCGCCACCGCGAACAGCATCTGGAAGTGCAGGGACTGCTGGGACCCGACCACGTAGATCATCCGGTCGACGGTCAGCTTGTCCACGCGGTAGCGGATCGTCGCCAGGTCGGAGGTGGAGTAGTTGTAGCCGCCGTCGCTCTTGCGGATGATCACCGGCAGCGGCCCGCCGTCCCGTCCGGTGAACCCGGGCGGGAACACGCACAGCGCGCCGTCGCTGATCGTCGCGATGCCGTCCGCGGCCAGCTCGTCGGCGGTGTCGGCGAGCATGTCGTTGTAGAAGCTCTCGCCGCGGATGTCGTCGTCGGTGAGTGTGACGCCGAGCCGCCCGTAGACCGTGTGGAGGTAGACCTTGGACAGGTCGACGAGCCGCTGCCAGTGCCGCATCGTCTCGGGGTCGCCGGCCTGCAGCCTCACCAGCCGCCGCCGCGCCCGTACCGCGAACTCCTCCTCGGTGTCGTACCGGGCCCGCGCCGACTGGTAGAAGGCGTTCGGGTCGGTCTCGAGCAGCATGCCCTCGTCGGAGTCCTCGCCGACGTCGAGCAGGTGCTCGATGAGCATGCCGTACTGCGTGCCCCAGTCACCGAGGTGGTTGTCCCGGACGACGTTGTGACCGAGGAACTCCAGGACCCGCGCGATCGCGTCACCGACGATCGTGGTGCGCAGGTGACCGACGTGCATCTCCTTGGCGACGTTGGGCGAGGAGTACTCCACGATCGTCGTCTGGGGCGTCGCGGTGGGCTCGACGGACAGCCGCTCGTCGCCGTGCATCAGCTGCGCCCGGCCGGCGATCCATTCGTTCCGCAGCGTCAGGTTGACGAACCCGGGCCCGCTGATCTCCACCTTCTCGCACATGTCGGCGACGTCGAGGCGTTCGACCAGCTCGGCCGCGATGTCGCGAGGTTTGCGGCCCAGCTTCTTGGCCAGCGCGAGAGCGACGTTGGCCTGGAAGTCGGCGAACTGCGACGGCCGGATCGCCGGATCCGCGTCGGGCTCCCCGAAGGCGTGCCCGAGGGCGGCCTGGACGCGAGCGGTGAGAACTTTTTGCGGGTCGGACATGGAGATCCTCAGGAGACAGGCGTACGGCAGCTCACGCTGCGAAGTTTCTCAAAGCCTATCGGCGGAACCGCGCCGGCCCGACCGAATATCCGCCGACCCGCCGGACGCCCCGGAGGACTGTGCCCGTGGCCTGCGTTCCGGATGGCCGGAGACGCCTAGTGTTTTCGCCTCGGCATCGTCGTCGTGTCGAGGGTGATCTCGAAAGGCGCGGGGAGGGACAGCGCGCCGCCGACCGGGATCGGTGTCGCCTGGAGATAGCCCGACTCGTGGATCTCTTCGAGGGTCTCCTGTCTCACGTACAGCTTCCGGGTGGCTACGGACTGTACGCGGACCCTCCGACAGAACTATTCGCGGCGGCCCACGACGGTGAAGGTGATGCCCGCCTTCTGGAGGCGGTCGAGCAGGGCGTCGCCCATCGCCTCGGCCGTCGTGACCTGGCCCGCGGTCTTCGGCAGGTCGTCGTAGGCCAGTGCCATGCCGGTCTCGGCGAGCATCTTCGCGGTCTCCCCGTAGCCCGGGTCGCCGCCCCGTACCCGCGTGACGACCTTTCGCCCGCCGCCCTCGCCCGCGAAGTGGACGTCGAACCAGCTCTTCGCCCGCCGGGCCTCCGACGGGCCCTCGCCGGAACTCAGGCGGCCCCGCAGCCACTCACGCACCGGGGGGATCCGGGCCGCGGTCAGCAGGCCCGCGGCGCCCGCCATCAGGGCCGCCGCGCTCGGCAGCCGCTTCAGCGCGACGAAGTGGCTATAGGAGAAGTCCGGGCCGTACGAATCCAGGGCCGCCGCGGAGCGCCGTACGACGTCGGGGTCGATCGTGGGCAACGGCATGGCCCACGCGCCCAGGCCGGCGTTGTGGTGCGGACGGCCCGGCAGGGCGCGTATCCGGCGCGCCTCCTGCGACGGCTCGGCCCGGAGGCGCCGCCGGTGGGCCTCGGCCATCTGCCGGGCGCGCGACGCCACGGTGATCACCGACTGGTACGTGCCGCCGGAGATCCTGCCGTTCACCCGCACGTAGCCGCTCACGCGCAGCGGCACGCCCGCCGGAAGCTGCCGGACCGTGAAGTAGACGCCCAGGTCGTGCGGGATCGAGTCGAACCCGGCGCAGTGCACGAGCCGCGCGCCCGTCTCCGTCGCCCGGGCGTGGTACTTCAGGTACATCTGGTCGACGAACTCCGGCTCGCCGGTCAGGTCGGCGTAGTCGGTGCCGGCCTCGGCGCAGGCGGCGACGAGCGGCTCGCCGTGATCGAGGTACGGGCCGACCGTGCTGAGGACGACGCGCGACGAGGCGGCGAGTTCGCGCAGGGAGTCCGGGTCGGTCGCGTCGGCCCGCAGCAGCGGCACGTCCACGCCGAGCCGGTCGCGCAGCGCCTCCAGCCGCGACAGGTTCCGTCCGGCCAGCGCCCACCGGGCGTCCGCCGGTAGACGCGAGGCCAGGTAGTCGGCGGTGAGCCCTCCGGTGAACCCGGTTCCGCCCATCAGCACCACGTCGTACGACCGCTCCATCAAAGACCTCCCGGTGGTTACCGGTGAGTTAACCACGAGGAGCGGCGGCGGGTCAGCGGGATTCCTCCCGGCGGGGCAGCCGGTGCGGGCGGTTCGCGGCGATGCGCTCGCCGATCTGCTCCACGATGCGGCTCTGGGCCAGATCGCGGGCGAGCACGCACGCCGCCGCCACGCCGGGGGCGTGCGAGGACCCGTGCGCGATCACGACCGTGCCGTTCAGCCCCAGCAGCACCCCGCCGCCGTACGTCTCGGAGTCCAGGCGATGCCGCAGGTGCCGCAGGCGCCGTCGTTGCAGCAGCGCGCCGAGCTTCGCGGTGCGGCTGGCGGTGAGGGCCTGCCGCATCTCCGCGACGGCGAGGCGTACGGCGCCCTCGATCGTCTTGAGCGCGACGTTGCCGGTGAACCCGTCGGTCACCACGACGTCCACCTTGCCGGTCAGCAGGTCGGAGCCCTCGACGTTCCCGGCGAAGTCCACGCCCTCCACGTCACCGGCGAGCAGCTCGTACGCCCGCCGGGTCAGCTTGTCGCCCTTGCCCGCCTCCTCGCCGATGGTCAGGAGCCCGACGCGCGGCGCCTCGACGCCCAGCCGGACCCGGGCGTACGCCGTGCCGAGCATGGCGAACTGCACGAGCATCTCGGGTTTGGCGTCGGCGGTGGCGCCGGCGTCGAGGAACACGGTCGGCCGCGGCCGGGTCGGCAGGACCACGGCGATCGCGGGACGGGCCACGCCGGGCTGGCCGCGCAGCCGCAGCCGGGACGTCGCGACGACACCGCCGGTCGACCCGGCCGACACCAGCGCGGACGCGTACCCCCGCCGGATCAGCCGGCAGGCCACCGCCACCGACGACCGCGGCCGCCGCAGGCCCGCCAGCGCGCCCTCGTCCATCGCGACGACGTCCTCGGCGTTGACGATCGGGATCTCCCCGAGCGCGTCGTGCGCGGCGAGGATCTGCCGGATTCGGGCGGCCTGGCCGACGAGGATGGGCCGTACGCCGTGCTCGCGCGCGGCGATGATCGTGCCCGCCACCACTTCGCCGGGCGCGTGGTCACCGCCCATCGCGTCCACCACGATGCGCTCGCTGTCGGTGCCGCCCAGGATCCCGGCCGTCTCTGTCATGCGGCTGGGTCCGGTGGCTCGGCGCTGCATGCGCGAAAGTTATCGTGCCCCCCGGCGCGCCGGTTCACCGGTCACGGTCCTGGCAGCCCTGGCCGAGGCACGGGGTACGGACGACCTCCCGGCCGCCGACCTTGATCACGAACTCCTGGCGGGGGTGCGCGGACGCGGCGTCGGAGGCGACCGCGTCCACCCGTACGGGCTCGTCTCGCGTCGTGCGTCCCACGCACTGCACCCGCACGACGGACATCGTGTCGGCCGACAGCGTCCGGCAGCGCATGCCCTTCTTGATCTCGTAGCCCAGGCCGTGCATCTCCTCCGTCGCGCCGCGGGCGGTGGCGTTGCGCAGCGAGCTCTCCGAGACCTTCCGCGCCGGATCGGTGCAGCTCGCGAGGGCGAGGAGGACCAGCAGGAGGGCCACCGCGAACGCCAGAAGTCCCTTCACAGCCGGTCCACCGCCTCGGCGATGACCTCGGGCCGGTCGATCTGCACCAGATGCCCGGTGCGGGGGAGGATGATCTGCCGCCCGTACGGGCTGAGCGCGGCGATGTCGGCGTGGGCCCGCCGCCACTCGCGGCCGTCCCCGCGTACGTCGCCGAGCGCCGTGATCACACACAGCGGGACCTCGGGAAACGGGGCCGACTCGCGGAGCGTGAGCAGGTCGGCGGCGAGCTGGCGGTACGCGGCGTTCTCGGCGAGGAGCGTGCCGAGCACGTGCGCCCGCCCGTAGACGGCGCGGGAGAACTCCGGCGGCGCGACGTCGCCGCGTTCGGTGATCCGCCGCATGACCACACCGCGGATGAGCGGGCCGGCGAACCGGGCCAGGCCGGTCATGCCGATCGCGCGCCCGGCGAGCCCGGCGGCGGGCGCGAGCCGGCTGAGCCGCCACGCGTGCGGCGGCCTGTCCTGCTCGACGCTCGGGTCGACCAGCACCAGGCCCTCGACCAGCTCGGGGTACCGGCGTGCGAATGCCTCCGCGTGGAAGCCCGCGAGCGAGTGCGCCACCACGATCACCGCCTCACCGGTACGGCGGGCGAGCCCGGCGAGACGGTCCGCCTCGGCGCACAGCCCGGCCGGCCGGTGACCGGAGGGCGGGCTGCCGCCCAGACCGGGACGGTCGAAGGCGATGACGCGGTGCCGTTCGCGCAGCAGCTCGGCGACCGGGTTCCAGTCGAACCAGGCGCCGCCGAGCCCGGAGGTCAGCAGCACGGGCGGCGTACCGGTGCCCTCCTCGACCACGTGCAGGCGGTCGTCGCCGACCAGGAGGAGCTCGCCGGGCAGCGGTCCGTTCACGTGCGCGCGGTCCTCTCCCAGGCGCCGTCGTCGGGCCGGTGACGGCGCCCGCGTACGGGCCGCCGGGCGGACTCCGGCCTTTCGCGTACGGGGGCGGCGCCGCCCGGCGGCCGGTCCCGAGCCGTCGGTGCGGGAACGGGGGCGCGGCGGCGGTCGGCGTGGAGCTGGGCGGCGATCACGAACAGCCAGACCGAGATCATCGCGACCTGTACCCGCTCGATCACGCCGAGGAGGACGCCGAAGTACATCAGCGGCAGCGTGGCCACGGCCGTCACGGTCTCCACGACCAGCAACAGCCAGCTCCAGCGGGCGATCACGGGCCAGCGGCGGTGACGGCGGGAGGCGATGGTGAGGGCGACGAGGCTGACGATGCCGGCCGTCACGACGCACACGCTGGTCACGCTGTGGAACTGGTGGGCGAAGGAGACCTTCCCGGCCCGCTCCCGCAGCGCGCACGTCGTGTCGGAGTTGGGCGCGCAGTCCATCGCGAACAGCGAGTCGGCGATCGAGAAGACGCCGAACAGGAACAGCGCCAGCCAGCCGGCCATGGCATAGCCGCGGGGCCGCACCGCCCGCAGCACGGCCACCACCACGATGATCGTCAGCAGGCCGGAGACGAAGTCACCGGCGGAGAACAGGAAGTGGTAGGGCTGGTCGCTGGCGGACAGCTCACTGACGTAGCCGTTGACCGGGTCGAGCCCGGGGTTGAGGAGGAACTGCAGAACCCACGACGCGTACGTGATCCCGGCGATGGCGGCAAGCAGCCACGCGAACACCGGCACCATGCCCGGCTCGCGTGAACCCCCGTACGAGCTCACAGTCACGGCTTAGGCTCCCCCCGCCCAGAGTCCAAGCATAAGGACTCAGGACCGGAGCCGAACGACCGGCCAGCCCTGTGACCTGCCCAGACGCGGGTAGAACCAGCGGACTCCCTGCCGCCCGCCATCCGGGGGTCAAGGACCGCCCGGTCCGGGTGTCAGAAGCCTTCGAAGATCTTGGTGAAGACCCCGGCGTCCTCGTCCAGGCCGCTGCACGTGTCGCGGGAGACGCTCGTGTCGGCGGTGCACGGGTTGTCGCGGGTGACCGTCCACATCGAGAGTCGCCCGAGGGCGTGGTCGGTGGCCCAGGCGAACAGCTGCCCGGCGTCGGCCGGCCGGAACTGCGCGTCCACGCCCGCGACGCCGATGATCGGCGTCACGCCCATGCGCTGCCACGTCTGCGCGTCGCCCAGGTGGTAGAGCCGCGCCAGCTGGCCGTGGGCGGTGGTGGCGGAGGCGGTGATCGACTGGCCCGCGCCGTCCGCCGGGACGAGGTTGACGACCGAGACGCGTACGCCGCCCGCGACGGCCGAGCGCAGCGCGGAGAGCGCGGTCGCCGACAGTCCGGACCGGTGCAGCGGGAGCGTGATCGACAGCGGCAGGTCGTCGCGCTGGATCCGGGCGAGCGCCTGCACGCGGCGCTGCACGGACAGGGTGTCGGACAGCGTGCCGTCGGTGAGGTAGAAGTCGAGCCCCGCCGGGTCGGTGGCGTCCATCGCCTTGCGGTACTGCTTGACCAGGGCGTCCACGCTCTCGCAGCTCTGTGCGAGCTCGGTGCCGTGCGGACCGCCGAAGGACAGGATGACCTTCCCCGGAACGTCCTTGATCCGGTGCACCGCGAACGCGGCGTCGACCGCCGACAGCCCGCCCCAGGCGGCCGAACATCCGCCGCCGGCCGAGACGAACCCCATCGTGTAGGCCTTCGCGTGGGTCTTGGACAGGTCCGGCGGCGGCCAGGACAGCACGTCGGCGTACGGGGCGAAACCGATCCGCGGCCCCGCGGGCGGGGACGGCGCCGCCGACGCGGCCGGCGTGCGGGCGGGCGTCGGCGTGGACGATGCCCCGGCGGTCGAGCGCGGGTGCGATGAGCCGTGGGTGTACGCCCGGCGGACCGCTCCGTCGCTCGTCCTCGGCGCCTGGGCCGCGGTCGTGCCGGAGTCGTCGGTGGCCGCGAACACCACGGCGCCGCCGGTCAGCGGGATCAGCAGACCGGCCGCGACCAGCGCGATCCTCGCCCGGCGGCGGTGCCGGCGTTGCCTCTTGCGGTGTCTACCCACGGTCGCCCCCCGTGGGGCGGTGGTGTCGGAGCGGGAGCACAGTGACTTTCGTGGCGTAGCGGGACTGGGGTTACACAGTATGTCGCAGACCGCTGACCCGGATCGAGCCCGGCAGTGCGTGTCGAGCTGACACTTTTGAGTCGATTGTGACGTTGAGAGATTCAGTGGCCCCTGTGTTCGCGTATCGATAAGCACCTGTACGGGTACCAGATTCGTAAGAAACGGGAGATTCAGGGTTCAATGGGGCGGGGAGCGTGGCGGCGTTGCGACCTGCGGCGCCGTAGTCGATCGATTTCGAAGGAGATGAAACAACCTGCCGGCGAGCGCCCGCACGCCCACCTGGGCGGATGTGGCGCATCGCACGCTTTCCCTCGATGCCAAAGGAGTAACAACACGTGACCTTGGTCAATGACGCGGCGCCGGCCGCTGTGCGAACCACCGGCCGCCGATTCCGCGCCTACACGGCGAAACACCTGGATGAGCTCACCGCCCGCGCCGGGTTGACCGCCGAGCAGCGCCTGGGCACCAGGGCGGTCGCGACGGTTCTGCCGTTCCGCACCAACAGCTACGTCCTCGACGAGCTGATCGACTGGTCCGCTGCACCGGACGATCCGATCTATCGGCTCGTCTTCCCCCAAGAGGACATGCTCCCCGCCGAGGACGTCACGCGGTTGTCCGACCTCATCCGGCGGGACGCGCCCAAGGCGGAGATCGACGCGCTGGCCCACCAGGTGCGGATGAAGCTCAACCCCCATCCCGCGGGCCAGCTGCAGCTCAACATCCCGAGCTTCAACGAAGAGCCGATGCCGGGTGTGCAGCACAAGTACAACGAGACGGTGCTGTTCTTCCCCAAGCAGGGCCAGACGTGTCACGCGTACTGCACGTACTGCTTCCGCTGGGCCCAGTTCGTCGGCGAGCCGGACCTGAAGATGGCGGCCGACGACATCGACCGGCTCAAGCGGTACCTGGGGAGCCACCCAGAGGTCACCAGCATCCTGTTCACCGGCGGCGACCCGATGATCATGGGCGAGCCGGTGCTGCGCCGCTACATCGAGCCTCTTCTCGAGGTCGAGCAGATCGAGTCGATCCGCATCGGCACCAAGGCCCTGGCGTACTGGCCGCAACGCTGGGTGACCGACCCCGACGCCGACGACACGCTCCGCCTGTTCGAGCAGGTGAGCAACGCCGGCAAGAACCTGGCGTTCATGGCCCACTTCACGCACCCGCGGGAGCTGGAGCCGGCGATGGTCTCCGAGGCGGTCCGCCGGATCCGCGACACCGGGGCCGTCATCCGCACGCAGGCGCCACTGATCCGTACGATCAACGACTCGCCCGAGCTCTGGGAGAGCATGTGGCGGCGCCAGCTCCGGATGGGCATGGTGCCGTACTACATGTTCATCGAACGGGACACGGGCCCGCAGGACTACTTCGCGGTGACGCTCGAGCGCGCCTACGAGGTGTTCCGTGACGCCTACAAGAACGTCTCCGGCCTCTGCCGTACGGTCCGAGGCCCGTCCATGTCCGCCACTCCGGGCAAGGTCTGCGTCGACGGCGTCGTCGAGGTCGGCGGAGAGAAGCTGTTCCTGCTGCACTTCATCCAGTGCCGCGACCCGGAGTTCGTCAACAAGCCGTTCTTCGCCAAGTACGATCCCGCGGCCAAGTGGCTGACGGACCTCAGGCCGGCGTTCGGCGCCGAGCGGTTCCCGTTCGAGGGAATCGTCCCAGGTGGAGACACCAGCGCACACGATGTGGCAGCGACCGGTCCGTCGATCTGACCGGTCTCACCGCACGCGGCATCGGATCGGGAGCCCCGACCGATAGCGGAAGCGAAGCGGAACGATGGCGCCGCCGTCCATCATGAGATGGCCTGGGCCGGTGTGTGAACGGCGGCCCAGGTCCAGATGTGACGACGGCCGGCGTCTCCGGGGGTCCGGAGGTGACCAACGGGGCTGGGGACCCGGTCGTGCGGGTCACATGGGTCCCGGGGGGTGCGCCGCCGGGGCTTGGTTTCGGGGCCGTGCCGAACAGGTACGGCCCCGGAAACCTTTCCGGGGCCGGTGCCCTCCGACAGAGCCTGTCCGGGCTTGTACGGCGGTGTGGGCGCGCCCGCCCACACCGCCCGTGGGTCAGCTCTCGTACTCCGGGACGACCTGGGCGCGGGCCAGGCTGTGGGCGGTGATGTTGAAGCCCACCACCGCCGGGGCGGTGTCGGCGGGGAGCCCCAGGGACTCGGTGTCCAGGGCGTGCACCGTGAAGACGTAGCGGTGCGGGGCGCCCGGAGGCGGAGCCGCGCCGCCGAACTCCTTGTTGCCGTAGTCGTTGCGCGCGTGCACGGCGCCCTGCGGCAGGCCCTTGAAGTCGCCGCCGCCCGCGCCGGCCGGGAGCTCGGTCACCGACGCCGGGATGTCGAACAGGACCCAGTGCCAGAAGCCGCTGCCCGTCGGCGCGTCGGGGTCGAAGCAGGTGACGGCGAAGCTCTTGGTCTCGGCCGGGAAACCCGACCAGCTCAGGTGCGGCGAGATGTTGTCGCCGCTGAAGCCCCAGTCGTTGAAGACCTGGGCGTTGGACAGACGCTCGCCGTCCGCGACGTCGTCGCTGGTCACCGAGAAGGACTCGACCGGGGGGAGAAAGTCGTGCGGAAGGGGCGGCCTGCCGACCATGGCAACCTCCTGGGATCGCGGTTGGTACGCGTCCGGCCCCCTGCACGCGGGCCGGGTGACCCGGTCGGCCGGACGCTCACCTCAGTCCTATCAGGACCGTACGTGCAGCCGTCGAAGGTCGCCCCCCGGACGCCAGGAATAGATCTTCGGGTCGTCCTCATCGCCGCCGAAGAGGGCGTACGCGACCTCTTCCACGTGGATCGAGAAGACGTGGAACTCGTCGTCGGCCGGCCGCCAGCCGATCTCCTGCTCCGTCACCTGGCAGTGCCGCTCGCGGCGTGTGGGATCGGTCACGTGCTCGGCCGTGCCGTACAGCTTGAAGTCGCCCTCGGTGCCGTCCTTGTCGGAGGTGGCGCTGTGCACGGTGCACCGCGGGTCGCGGAGCAGGTCAAGGGCCTTCAACGACTGCCACATCATGCCGAGCTGCAACTCGCCGTCGACGAACCTGGGCTCGACCGGGGTGATGCGCGGCCAGCCGTTCGCCCGCAACGTGCCGACGAGCGCCAGCCCGCCGGCCCGGAACCGGGCCTCGCCCAGCGCCGCGAGCTCCGGTGCCTTCGCCTCGAACTCCGCCCATGTCGTCATGCCGCGCACCGTACGCCCGGCCACCGACACTTTCGGGCGGCGGCTCACTGCTCGCCGGGCGCCGCGAGGAGGGACTCGGCGGCGGCGGTGCGGGCGTACAGCACCGAGTGCCCGGCGCGGTGGGCGCTGACCAGGCCCGCGTCGCGCAGTGCCGTGAGGCACCGGGAGACCCCGGCGGGCGACAGGCCCGTACGCCGGGCGAGCTCCGTCGTGGAGGCCGGGGCCTCCAGCTCCGTCAGCAGGAGGGTCCGCGACCGGCCGAGTACGGCGGCGAGAGCGGCGGTCCCGGTCACGGGCCGCGGCCGCCACAGCGTGCCGGTGCCGCGCGCGGGATAGGCCAGCTGCGGCGGATCCGGCGGCGCCACGCGGGTGAACAGGTCGGGTCCGGTGAAGACCGACGGGATCAGCAGCAGCCCCGGGCCCGCCGCGGTCCGGGACAGGGGCCGCTGCCGGCGGGCCAGCCGCAGCGCGTCTTCTGTCCAGCTCACCGAGGGGTGCAGATGGGCCAGGAGGTGACCCGCGCCGTGCTCGGCGACCTGGCGGGCGCGGTGGAAGACGTCCGCGTCGAGCACCGAACGGATCCGGGACCAGTACGGGGCCAGCGCCAGCTCCCAGTAGGCCTCGATCTCCTCGGCGACCCGGGGCAGCTGGGCCGGCGGGTCGGCGTACAGCCGGCTCAGCCGGGGACCGAGACGGCCTTGCTCGCGCCCCAGCCGGTCCAGGTCGTCGCGTACGCGGGCGGCCGGAGCGGTCTGGATCCGGGCTAGCTCGTCCGCCAGGGTGGGGGCCGGCCCGGCCGGCGCCGGGTTGATGAAGTCGGGAACGTACCCGCGCGGCGGGATCAGCTCGGCGAGCCATCCCCGGTCCAGGCCCGCGCTCGCCAGCCGCGGCCGCGGGGACCTGGGCCCTCGGCGACCTGCGGGTCAACCGGATCGGATTCGGCGCGATGCGGCTGCCCCAGACCGGAGAGGCGTTCGCGGCCGACGCCGCGCCCCGCGACCGCGATGAGGCGATCGGGGTCCTGCGCCGCGCCGTCGAACTCGGGGTGAACCACATCGACACCGCCGCGTTCTACTTCTCCTCGCTGCGCTCCGCCAACGAGCTGATCAACCGGGCGCTGGCCCCCTACCCGGACGACCTGGTGATCGCCACCAAGGTGGGGCCGGGCCGCGACCCTTCGGGCGCCTGGCTGCCCCACGCCGGCCCCGCGCGGCTGCGCGGCCAGGTCGAGGAGAACCTGCGCCAGCTCGGCCGCGACCACCTCGACCTGGTCAACCTGCGCATCCTCGGGACCGGCTCGATCGCCGAGCGCTTCGGCGCACTGGCAGAGCTCCGGGAGGCCGGGCTCATCCGCCACCTGGGCCTGTCGAACGTCCGGCCGCACCACCTCGCCGAGGCCCGGGCCATCGCGCCGGTGGTCTGCGTGCAGAACATGTACGGCGTCGGCGTGCGCCCCGAACAGGACGAGTTCGTTCGCGTCTGCGAGGAGCAGGGCGTCGCCTTCGTGCCGTTCTACGCGATCGCCGGCACTGGAGGGCAGGCGGGCGTGCGCGGGACCGACGCCGACGAGGTGCTCGCCGTCGCGCGGGCGCACGGGGTGAGCGCGGCGCAGGTGCGGGTGGCGTGGGCGCTGCACCGCGGACCGCACGTGCTGGTCATCCCCGGCACCGGCGACCGCGAGCACCTGGCCGCCAACGTGGCCGCGGGCGCGCTGCGCCTCTCCGAGGAGGAACTGCACCTCCTGGACGCCTTCCACCGGCGCGAGGTGTGAGCGGAACGCCGTTGTCTCGCATCTCAGACATTTCGCCGGGAACGACTCTTGCGGGACGCCCGATGCGAGCGTGAGAGTGCGCGCATGACGAAACAGCAGGTCGGCGGCGGTACCCAGAGTGCCGGACAGGGTGCGGCCCTCGGGGTCGAGCAGCGGTCGATCGACTTCGTGCCGCCCGAAGAGCGGCATGGGTCGGTGTGGAGGCTGTTCACCGTGTGGTTCGGCGCGAACATGCAGGTCACCACCGCGGTGACGGGAGCGCTCGGCGTGGTGCTCGGCCTCCCGCTGCCCTGGGCGCTCGTCGCCCTGGTCGTCGGCAACCTGCTCGGCGCGATCTTCATGGCCCTTCACTCCGCCCAGGGCCCGAAGCTCGGCATCCCGCAGATGATCCAGAGCCGCGCGCAGTTCGGGTTCTACGGGGCGATCCTGCCGCTGCTGCTCGTCGTCCTCATGTACGTCGGCTTCTTCGCCACCAGCGCGGTGCTGGGCGGCGCGGCGCTGGCCGACTGGTGGGGGATCGGCCGGACGCCCGCCACGATCGTCGTGTCGGCGGTGTGCACGGTGCTCGCCGCCTACGGGTACCGGCTGATCCACCAGTACGAGCAGTGGGTCAGCCTCATCGCCGCGGTGGGCTTCCTCTACCTGACGTACCACCTGCTGACCGGGCACCACGTGGGCCGGGTCTGGCACTCCGGGCACGTCGGCGCGGGCACGTTCCTGCTCGTGGTGGCGATCGCCGCGACCTGGCAGATCACCTACGCGCCGTACGTCGCCGACTACTCCCGTTACCTGCCGGAGGACACGTCGGTCCGGGCGGCGTTCTGGTGGACCTACGGCGGGAGCGTGCTCGGCACCGTCTGGATGATGGCGTTCGGCAGCGTCTGCGCCGCGGTGGCGGCCAAGTCCTTCGAGGGCGGCTCCGTGTCGTTCGTCGTCGGCCTCGCCGAGCCGCACTGGGCGTTCTCACTGATCATCGTGCTCGGCATCGTCGCGGTGAACGTGCTGAACCTCTACGGCATGTTCATGTCGGCGACCACCACGCTGACCGCGCTGCGCCCGATGCGGATGAACGCCGGCGTGCGGCTGGTCTTCGTGCTGCTCGCCGCCGTCGTGGGCACGGTCGTCGCGCTGGCCGCGAGCGCGGACTTCCTGCACAACTTCGAGAACTTCATCCTGTTCCTGGCGTACTTCCTCATCCCGTGGACGGCGATCAACCTGATCGACTTCTACTTCGTCCGCAAGGAGCGGTACGACATCGACGCGATCTTCCGGCCCGACGGCGTGTACGGCGGGTTCAACTGGCGCACCATCGGTGCGTACGTGATCGGCGTCCTGGTCGAGGTCCCATTCGTCAGTTCGACGTTCTTCACCGGGCCGTTCGTGAAGCACCTCGGCGGCGCCGACATCTCCTGGATCATCGGCCTGATCGTCGCCTCGGCCCTGTACTACGTGTGGATGGCCCCGGTGGCCCGCCGGGTCGCCGACGCGAGCCCGCGCGGGGCGGAGACCTGACCGGGCCGAGCGGCGGCCGTCAGTCCCGGTGCGCGCCCTGCGCGAGGACGGAGACGAACCGGTCGAGGAACAGGCCGCACGCGATGGCGAGCGGTACGGCCACGAAGACCGCGCCGCTCTGCACCGACCGCCACAGCATCGGGTCGCCGCCGCCGAGCCGCGCCGGCAGCCCGGTGCTCACCGGCATGCTCGCGTCCGACCAGATGAACGTCAGCGCGTAGGTGAACTCCCCGGCGGCCAGCGTGAAGGTGAGGACCACGACGGCCGCGATCCCCGGCAGCACCTGCGGCGCCACGACGCGGACGAACGCGCCGAAGCGGCTGTGGCCGTCGACCATCGCCTGTTCCTCGATGTCGACCGGCACGCCGCGCAGGAACGCCGCGAGCAGCCAGACCGACACCGGGACCGTCACGGTCGGGTGGACGAGGACGAGCGACCAGATCGAGTCGGCCAGCCCCAGCGTCGCCACCACCCGCGACAGAGACAGGAACAGCAGCGGTGGAGGCACGAGGTAGACCAGCAGGATCGCGAGCCCGGCCCGCCCGCCCCACGAGCGGTGCAGCCGGGACAGCGCGTACGCCGCCGGCAGCGCGAGCGCCAGCGTGACGACCACGACCAGACCGCCGACCACCAGGGTGTTCACCACGAACGTCGGGAAGCGCGTCGAGTGGAACAGCGCGCGGACGTGCTCGGTGGTCGGCCGGTGCCGCGCGCCGGGCGTACCGCGTTCGAACGCGGTCGCCAGGCCCCACAGGAACGGCGCCGCGCACACCAGCGCGGCGACCGCCGCGACGGCGTAGACCGTCACGCGGACCACGACCTGCCGCACGGCCGCCAGCCGCCGCTGGCGCAGCATCTCCCGCGCCGCCGTGCGCGCCGCCAGCCCGTTCACCGGGGTCACCGGATCGCCTCCGCCCGCCGTACGGCCCGGAGCGCCACGACCACACCGGCGAGGAACAGCGGCAGCAGGAACAGGGACGCCGCCGCCCCGGCGCCGATGTCCCCGCCCTCGACGCCGCGCAGGTACGCGAGCGTGGGCAGTACCTGGGTCGAGTCGTGCGGCCCGCCGCCGGTCAGCACCCGGACCACGGCCATGTCCACGAACGTGATGGCAGCCGTGAACACCGCGGCCACCGCGGTCACCGGAAGCGTCAGCGGCACCGTCACGCCGAAGAGACGCCGCCAGAAACCGGCCCCGTCGAGACGCGCGGCGTCCCACACACCGGACGGCACGGCGTTCAGCCCGGCGGCCACGATGACGGCGGCGAGCGGCGTCAGCCGCCAGACGTGCGCGGCCACCACCGCGACCGCCGCGGGCCCCGTACGCCCGAGCGGCGACCCGCCGCCGTGCAGCAGTGAGGCGCCGCGGAGCACCCGCTCCACGGGCGAGCCGGCCGGACCGAGCAGCCAGCGCCAGGAGATGGCCGACAGCGCGACCGGCGTCGTCCAGGGCAGCAGGACCAGCGTGCGCACGGTGCGCCGGAAGCGGAGGTCGGCGCGCAGGACGTGCGCGAGGACCGTCCCGAGGACCACGACGAGAACGACCGAGACGCAGGTCAGGGTGAGAGTGTCGAGCAGCGACCGCCAGAAGACGTCGTCGCCGAACACCGCGCGGAAGCCACGCAGCCCACCGAACCGGTACGACGGCGCGTCGCTCGTCGAGCGGGAGAACGCGAACGCCACCGTCAGCCCGAACGGCGCCACCACCAGCGCGGTCAGGTAGACGATCGTGGGCAGCAGGAACGCCCAGGCCAAGAACCCCTCGCGGTCGGTGAGGCGCGTCCGGTCGCCGGCGCGCGCCCGCGTGCCGCTCAACCGCCGATCCGTACCGGCGCGGTACGGATTCCGTACTCGGCGTCGAAGAAGCGCAGCCGGTCGCCCGGCACCGCGAACTCGTGCGTCTCGCCGGGTGCCAGCGGCGTGATGACGGTCGCGGGCAGCCGCGCGATCACACGCGTCTCCGTGCCGATCTTCGTCACCGTGCCGTAGACGTGACGGTCGCCGGACAGGTACTCGATGCGCTCGATCCGCAGCGGCATGGTGACGCGGGAGTCGTACGCGACGTTCTCCGCCGGCAGCAGATGCTCGGGCCGGAAGCCGACGAGCCGGTTGGCGCGCTGCACGAGGTTCATCGGGGGAGAGCCGACGAACGTCGCCACGAACGTGTCGGCCGGCTCGTCGTAGATGTCGCGCGGCGTGCCGACCTGGCGCAGCCGCCCGGCGTCCAGCACCGCGACCCGGTCGCCGAGGCCCATCGCCTCTTCCTGGTCGTGCGTCACGTAGATCGTCGCGGTGCCGATCTGCCGCTGGAAGCGTTTCAGCTCGTCGCGGGTGGTGGCACGCAGCTTGGCGTCCAGCCCCGACAGGGGCTCGTCGAGCAGGAAGACGGCCGGCTCTCGGACGAGGGCACGGGCCAGCGCGACCCGCTGGCGTTCACCGCCGGACAGCTGCCGGGGCCTACGGCCGAGCAGGTCCGGGATGCCGAGGAGGTCGGCCGCCCAGCGGATCTTGCGCTCGCGCAGGTGACGCGGGACGTTCTCGGCCTTCAGCGGGAACTCGATGTTGCTGTGGACGGTCTTGTGCGGATAGAGCGCGTAGGACTGGAGGACCATCGCGACCCGGCGGATCCGCGGCGGCAGCCCGTTGACGAGCTGGCCGCCGATGTACACCTCGCCCTCGGTCGGCCGCTCCAGACCCGCGATGGTGCGCAACAGCGTGGTCTTGCCGCAGCCCGAGGGGCCGAGCAGCACGAGGTACTCACCCTGGTTCGAGGACACGTCGATGCCGTCGAGCGCCCGGACCTGCCGGTCACGGCGCCCCTCGTACACCTTGACGAGACCCCGGGCCTCGACGGCCTTCGCCGCCGTGCCCGCCTCGTCGCGGCGCCTCACGGCCGGCCCGCTCGCCGGCGGTGCCGGCCACTGTGTTCGCTGCCACTGTGTTCGCCGGGCTGCTCGCCGGGCCGTTCGCTGCTCGGTGCCAACCCCCCGCCTCTCTCGGAAGTAGCGTCTCCCTCGAAGGTAGATCGGCGGCGGGCCGGCATAAAGGGGCAGTTCGGCACGGTTCGGAGCGGCCCGGAAAGTCGTTCGCCAAACCTGCTTTTCCGGTGAACGGCGGCTCACGAAGCGTGAAGCCCGAGCCCCTCATGCGGGGCTCGGGCTTCCGAAGGCGGGGGTTACTTGCCGGTGGCCTCGGTGTAGGCGTCGACGACGGCGTCGGTCTCGCCGTCCATCACCAGCGTGCCCTCGTCGATCCACAGCACCCGGTTGCACATCTCGCGGATCGAGTCGAGCTGGTGGGCGACGAGGAAGACGGCGCCGGCCTCTTCGCGCAGTTCGTCGATCTTCTTGGCGCTCTTGCGGCGGAACTTGGCGTCGCCGGTGGCCAGCGCTTCGTCGATGAGCAGCACGTCGTGGGACTTGGAGGCGGCGATGGCGAACCGCAGCCGCGAGCCCATGCCGGAGGAGTAGGCCCGCATGGGGAGCTGGATGAAGCCCTCCTTGAGCCCGGCGAACTTCACGATCTCGTCGTACTTCTGCTTGACCTGGTCGGGGGACATGCCCATCGCGAGGCAGCCGAGGACGATGTTGCGCTCGCCGGTGAGGTCGTTCATCAGGGCGGCGTTGACGCCGAGCAGCGACGGCTGGCCGGAGGTGTAGACGCCGCCGCTCTCCGGGGGCAGCAGGCCGGCGATGGCCTTGAGCAGCGTCGACTTGCCCGAGCCGTTCGTGCCGATGACGCCGATGGCGTCACCCTTGTAGGCGACGAAGGACAGCCCGCGGATCGCGTGGACCACCTTCATCGTCGGGCGGTGCTCGCGGCGGAGCACGCGGATGAAGGCGCTCGCGGCGTTGCCCTTGCCGCCGGCGCCGTACACCCGGTACTTGATGTGCAGATCGTCGACGACGACGATCGGCTCGCGGGTCTGGTCGATGGTCACCCGCGGTGCCGCGTACTCGGACACCTTGAGCTTCTCCTTGACGTCAGCCACGGCCGTACCTCTCCTCGGCGCGGAAGAAGAACCAGAACCCTACGACGAACACCACGATCGCCCAACCCAGGCCGTACCACCACAGATGGTCCGTCTGCTCGTGCAGCTTCTCGTGCACGTAGCCGCGGTAGCTGTCGAGGATGGAGAGCCGTGACAGCTCGACGTAGACGTATCCGGGGTTGGCCTCGAGGACGTGCCCGATCCACGGGTGGTGGTGGATCTTGGGCGACTTCATCAGCCCGGACAGGCTGTAGATGATGCCGGAGAAGTAGAGCCAGGTCCGCATGATGAACGGCAGCAGCTGCTGGATGTCTCGGTTGAACGCGCCGATGCGGGCGAGTACGAGGCTCATCCCGACGTTGAACAGCACCTGCATCATCAGGACCGGGATCAGCAGCAACCAGTCGAGGGTCAGCGGCTCGCCGAAGCCGAGCACGATGACGAAGAGCACGACCATCGAGACGAGGAGCTGCTGCAGCTCGATGATGGTGTACGCCAGCGGCAGGCTCGCCCGCGGGAAGTGCAGGGCGCGGATCAGCGACAGGTTGTCACCGACCGACTTGGCGCCCGTCTGCACCGACCGCTGGGTGAAGGTGAAGACGAAGACACCGCAGACCAGGAACGGGATGAACGTGTTGCGCGGCAGGCCGCGGCTGACACCGAGCAGCAGGCCGAAGATCAGGTAGTACACCGCGGCGTTGAGCAGCGGCGTGAGGACCTGCCATACCTGGCCGAGGCGCGACTCGGTGTACATCGCGATGTTCTTGGCCGAGGCGAACGCCCAGATGAAGTGGCGACGCTGCCAGACCTGGCGAATGTACGAGCCCATCGGGGGGCGGGCGGCGCTCTGCTTGAGCCCCTGCGCGGTGGCGAAGTCGGCCAGCGAGCCATGCCCGTTCATGTGAGGGGGCTCCGCGATCGCGTTGGCCGGTCCGCCACCCGAGGCTCCGAGCCGTTCCGGGTGACTCATGCGGATGAGCCTATTGCAGACAGAGCCCCGGCATCGACGTTCGGTGAGATGCATGGCGAGAATGTGATCTTCGGCGTGATCGGGAGGTAATCGGGATACCGAGCCCGGGTGTGCCGTCCGGCCCCCGACGATGCCACTGACCTTGGATAACCCCGGACATATCTTGACCGCGACGGGGGATAGAGGCTCGCATGCCCCTGTTGCAAAGAGCGGGCCGGCTCGACCAGCGCGCCTTCGACGCGGTGGCCGCGGCGCGGCTCCCCGGTTTCGAGTACGTCCTCCCTCGCCTGTCCAGAGTCGCCGACCACTCCCTGCTGTGGCTGGGTGTCGCCGGCGGACTGGCCGTGACGCGACAGCCGCGGCTGCGCCGGGCGGCGCTGCGCGGCGTGTTCGCGCTGAGCCTGACCAGCCCGATCGCCAATCTCGTCGGCAAGCAGATGTTCCGCCGCCGCCGTCCGCTGATCGAGCTGGCCGGCCTGCCGACGAGCGTGGGGCGCGGCACCGCGCTTCCCGCCGCGCGGGTGCGGTGGCGGCTGCCGACGTCCCCGTCCTTCCCCTCCGGGCACTCGGCTGCGGCCGCGGCGTTCACCGGCGCGCTGGCGATGGAGGCGCCCGCGTCCGTCGTGCTTCCCGTCGCGGCGGCCGCCGCCGGGGTGGCCTTCTCGCGGGTCTACACCGGCGCGCACTACCCGGGCGACGTCCTGGCCGGTCTGGCGCTCGGCGCGGTGGCCGCCGCGACGACCCGGCTGGTCTGGCCCACCCGTCCCGCGCCCGCCGGAGCCGTGTGGTCCATGCCGGCCGAAGCCGTCCAGGGCATCTCATCCGACGGCGCCGGCGTCGTCGTGGTGATCAACAACGACGCAGGCGGCGGCGACGTCACACGTCTGCTCCGCGCCGAGCTGCCGGAGGCGGAGATCGTCGAAGCCGGTGAGGACCTGGGCAAGACGCTCGGCGACGCCGCGGACCGGGCGACCGTGCTCGGGGTCTGCGGCGGCGACGGCACGGTCAACGCCGGGGCCGAGATCGCCGTCGAGCGCGGGCTGCCACTGCTGGTGATCCCCGGCGGCACGCTGAACCACTTCGCCCGCGCGATCGGCCTGGAGACCGCCAAGGACGCGATCGAGGCCTACCGGTCGGGCGCCGTCGTCCGGGTCGACGTGGCCTGCGCGGGGCGGCGCCCGTTCCTCAACACGGCGAGCTTCGGCGCGTACACCGAACTGGTCGACCTGCGCCGGCGCATGGAGAACCGCCTGGGCAAGTGGCCCGCGCTCGCGGTGGCCGCGGTCCGCGTCCTGCGGCACACCGAGCCGACGGAGGTGTACGTCGAGGGGCGGCGGCTGCGCGTGTGGTTCGCCTTCATCGGCAACTGCCGGTACGGCTCCTACGGCGTCGCGCCGACCTGGCGCGAGCACCTGGCCGACGGCCTGCTCGACGTACGGCTGATCGGCGCCAAACGGCATATCGGCAAGTCACGGGCTGTCGCCGCGCTGCTCATCGGGCACCTGCACCTGATGCCCGACTACAAGACCTGGCGCACCACCTCCCTGCGCCTGAGCGGCACCGACGGCTCGCTGCGCCTCGCCTGCGACGGCGAGCTCGGTGCGGCCGACGGCCCGGTGGAGATCACCAAGAAGCGCGCGGCGCTGGCCGTGTTCGGGCCGCCCCAGGTCGCCGAGCCCAGCCGGCGTCCCCTGCCCGAGCCCCCGGCCGAAGAGGACCCGCCGAGCGCTTGATCGGGAAGACTTCGCAGGTCGTCGTGGGTGAGGGTTCGCCGTGGCCCGGCTCGGGTACGGCGGCTCACAGGGGGTCGCGCGGCGACCGCCCTGTGCCAGGTGGAGCATCCGGCGCTCCGTTCCGCTGCCGTGGCCCGAAGGAGGTAGACCCGGAAACGCCAGCGCGCAGGGGCGCCTGAGAGGGACGCGAAAGGTGAGGTCTATGCACCGCGAGAGCGACAAGCAGGGTCCGGTCCGCGACGACTACCTGCACAAGGAGACCGAAAGCCTGAGCAGGAACGGCACCGGCCGCGTCCGGGAGGGCGGGCAGGAGAGCGGTGACGCGCCACCGGAGCGCCATCGGACGCCGCCGCGCGGCATGTCACCCGCGGACGTCGCGCGTCGTGCCGCGCTGACCCGGCATCTGCCGCCGACCGTGTTCCCCGCCGACCGGGCACGGCTGCTGACCCACCTGCGGTCCCACCGGGCCCCCGACTCGGTCGTCGACGCCGTCTCCGGGCTGCCCGAGGGTCAGGAGTTCCACACCCTGGGCGAGATCGTCCGGGCCATCGGGCTGCTCACCGAGCATTGAGTTCCGCTCGGACGCCCGCAGGGCCCGCCGAGACGGCCGTAGTGTGGCGTCCATGGCGCTGACCAGCGGCACGTACGCACTCGGTCCCGCGTCGGGGACCCTCCGGCTGCGCACGGGCCGGAGCGGGCTCGGCCGCCGGGCCGGCCACGATCTGACCATCGAGGTCACACGCTGGTCCGGCGAGGCGGCCATCGATCTCGATGATCCGTCCGCCTGCGCGGTGACCGCCGAGATGGATCCCGCGTCATTCGAGGTCGTCGAGGGCGGCGGCGGTGTCATGGCGCTCACCGCCGCCGACCGGATCGAGATCCTCAAGACCGTCCGCGAGAAGATCCTGAAGACGCGTGCCCACCCGGTGATCCGGTTCCGGTCCACCGAAGTATCGGGCACGCCCTCGGCGTTCACCATCGAGGGCGAGCTGACGATCATGGACGTCACCCGGCCGGTCACCGTGCACGGCCGGATCTCCGGCGAGCGGCTGACCGGGGAGGCGACCGTCGTCCAGTCGCGCTGGGGGATCAAGCCGTACTCCGCGCTGTTCGGCCAGCTCCGGCTGGCGGACGAGGTGAAAATCGAGTTCGACTCGGAGCCGGCCGGCTGAGCGCCGCGCGGGGGCCGTGGTCCCCGGTACGCCACGGGCGGGACCGACCTCGCGGATCACCGCCTCATCGGGTCGGCCGGGCGATCCCGGCAGCCGGCCGGGCCGGGCGAGGGAGGCCGCGCCGCCGGGGCCGTGCGCGGCCCGCCGTGGACGCCCGGTCAGCGCGGACGGTCGACGCGGGTCTCGTCCCACACCGGCTCGGCCGTCTCGTAGACGGTGCCGTCGCCGCCGAACACCAGGAACCGGTCGAACGACCGCGCGAACCACCGGTCGTGCGTGACCGCCAGCACGGTGCCGTCGTAGGCCTCCAGGCCCTGCTGCAGGGCCTCGGCGCTGGCCAGGTCGAGGTTGTCGGTCGGCTCGTCGAGCAGCAGCAGCGTGCAGCCGCTCATCTCCAGCAGCAGGATCTGCAACCGCGCCTGCTGCCCGCCCGACAGCGTCTCGAACGGCTGGTCGCCACAGTAGTTCAGCTCATAACGGGACAGCGCGGACATCGCCTCGTTGCGCAGCCGGGCGTGCTCGGTCATCAGGATCTCCGCCGGCGTGCGCCCCCGGAGCTCCGGCCGTGCGTGGGTCTGGGCGAACAGGCCCGGCACCACGCGCGCCCCCAGCCGGGCCACGCCCGTGTGCGCCACGTCCTCACCGGCCAGGAGCCGCAGGTAGTGGCTCTTGCCCGAGCCGTTCGAGCCGAGCACCGCGACGCGCTCGCCGTACCAGATCTCGGTGTCGAACGGCCGCATCAGGCCGGTCAGCTCCAGCGCCTCGCAGATCACGGCGCGTTTGCCGGTGCGGCCGCCGCGCAGGCGCATCTTGAGGTTCTGGTCACGCGGCGGGATCTCCGGCGGCCCCGCCTCCTCGAACCGGCGCAGCCGCGTCTGCGCCGCCTGGTATCGGGACGCCATGTCGGAGTTGTAGGCCGCCTTCTGCTTGAACATCTGCACGAGCGCCCTGAGCTTGGCGTGCTCCTCGTCCCAGCGCCGCCGCAGCTCCTCCAGCCGTTCGTTCCGCTCGCGCCGTGCCTCGGCGTAGGTGGCGAAACCGCCGCCGTGCGTCCAGACGGCTCCGGCCTCCACCGTGACGATCTGCCGCGCCGCGCGCGCGAGCAACTCGCGGTCGTGCGACACGAGCAGCACCGTCTTGCGCGTCTCGCGCAGCCGCTCCTCCAGCCAGAGCTTGCCGGGGACGTCGAGGTAGTTGTCGGGCTCGTCGAGCAGCAGCACCTCGTCGGCGCCGCGGAACAGCGCCTCCAGCACGAGGCGCTTCTGCTCACCGCCCGACAGGGTCTTCACGTCGCGGTAGCGGGTGCGGTCGTACGGCGCGCCGAGCGCGGCGACGCAGCAGGCGTCCCAGAGCACCTCGGCGTCGTATCCGCCCGCGTCGCCCCAGTCGGTGAGGGCCTTGGCGTAGCGCAGCTGGGTGGGCTCGTCGTCGCGCTCCATCATGGCCAGCTCGGCCCGCTCCAGCGCGGCCGCCGCGTCGCGCACCCGCTGCGGCGCGGTGGACACGAGCAGGTCATGGACCGTCGACTCGTCGCGGATGTTGCCGATGAACTGGCGCATCACGCCCAGGCCGCCGCTGCGCACGACCGAGCCGCTCTGCGGCTCCAGGTCGCCCGCCACGAGGCGGAGCAGGGTCGTCTTGCCGGCGCCGTTGGGCCCGACCAGCGCCGCCA
Organism: Actinoallomurus iriomotensis; assembly: GCF_030269445.1. Taxonomy (GTDB): domain Bacteria; phylum Actinomycetota; class Actinomycetes; order Streptosporangiales; family Streptosporangiaceae; genus Actinoallomurus; species Actinoallomurus iriomotensis. The sequence continues at coordinate 105,862 of NZ_BSTJ01000003.1, read as the reverse complement.
CCGACCCGTCGCCGACCCGGAACGAGGCGTCGGAGAGGAGCACCCGCCCGTCCGGAAGCGTGTGGTCGAGATGCGCGACTTCGACGTGGCCCACGCCCGCCAAGTCTGGGCCATCAGCCGGAGACGCCCAAACGATTTTCCGCCTCGGCCCGCCGCGGTCAGGTCGTGGGGCGTCCGGCCCGCCGGTCGAGGAGGGCGCCCGTGGCGGAGAACGACCCGGCCACCTCCGGCAGCCGCGGCAAGGCGGGTGAGGGCGGCGCCGCCGATCCGGCGGCCGTCCACACGGCCCGGCCCGGGAGCGTCTTCGGGGACCCCGGCGATCAGGCCGTACCCACCGGCGGCGCGGGCACGAAGAACAGCACCAGGACCACCCGAACGACCACGCCACCGACGCCCGGCCCGGCGGCGCGCCCCAGCACGACACGGGCCACCGGCGGTCCCGCCACGCCGGGCCCGGCTCTCCGTCTCAGGACAGGCGGGTGATCAGCGATCACGATGTCGGCCACGCTGCACGGGTCGCGCGGCGACCACCCGATCAGGCAGGACATCGCGGCCGACACCGGCCAGGCCGGTCGTGGCGCGGCCCGGCCCGTCGGGTGGGCGGGCAGGACGAACGGGAGCCCCGGGAACGCCACCAACCGCGGCATGCCCGAGCGGCCCGCCGTCCCGGACGGCCGCGACCGTGGTCGCGGCCGGCGCCCGGGCGGTCGTCACGACCTGGTCGAGAGCAGGCTGTTCCAGCGGGACGGCGGCCAGATGATCACGAAGGCGCGGCCGATCACGTTGCCCGCCGGGACCGTGCCGTCGTGCCCGTCGTCGAGGTGGAATCGGGAGTCCGCGGAGTCCGAGCGGTGGTCGCCCATGACCCAGAGCCGCCCGGGCGGGACCGTGATCGGCCCGAACTGCCGATGATCGTCCTGGTAGACGTACGGCTCGTCCAGCGGGTGCCCGTCGACGAGCACCCGGCCCTGCGCGTCACAGCACCGTACGGTCTGGCCGCCCACGGCGATCACCCGCTTGACCAGGTCCTTCTCATTCGGCTGTGGGACGCCGAACGCCGCGCCGACCCAGTTGACCGCGCGGCGGACCGGGTTCGTCGGCTTGGCGACGCGGGTCTCCGGCTCCCAGGCGGGCGGGGCGCGGAACACCACGATGTCGCCGGGCTTGGGGTCGCCCACGCGATAGCTGATCTTCTCCACGAGGATCCGGTCGCCGGTGCAGCCCGCGCAGCCGTGGAGGGTGCGCTCCATCGACTCGGACGGGATGAAGAACGCCTGCACCAGGAACGTCTTGATCAGCAGCGACAGCACGAGTGCTACGCCGATGAGGATGGGCAGTTCGCGGAGAAAGGACCGGTTGCGCTTCCGGGGCTCCTTCTCCGCCGAGGACTCGGCCTCGGGCGTGGGCTCGTCTGGCACGTTCTGTACGCTAGACCGCCCGCCTGTGTGAGGGACATAAGGGGGCTCGCCTGAGCCGGTCGTCCACATGGGGTGCCGTGGGCCGGTACGCTCGGCAGCGTGAGTCGGGAAGGTGTAACTCCTCAGTCTGAAGACTTCTCCGCCTGGTACAACGAACTCGTCATCCAGGCCGAGCTCGTCGACCGCGGCCCCGTGCGCGGCACCATGGTCATCCGGCCGTACGGCTACCGGATGTGGGAGCTGCTGCAGGCCGACCTCGACGGGCGCATCAAAGAGGCCGGGCACGGCAATGCCTGCTTCCCGATGTTCATCCCGGAGTCCTACTTCAAACGCGAGGCCGAGCACGTCGAGGGCTTCTCGCCCGAGCTGGCCGTCGTGACCGTCGCCGGTGGCAAGGAGCTGGAGGAGCCGCTGGTCGTGCGGCCCACCTCCGAGACCGTCATCGGCGAGTACATGGCCAAGTGGATCGAGTCGCACCGCGACCTGCCGCTGCTGCTCAACCAGTGGGCCAACGTCGTGCGGTGGGAGCTGCGCCCGCGCATGTTCCTGCGCACGACCGAGTTCCTCTGGCAGGAGGGCCACACCGCGCACGCCGACGAAGAGGACGCGATGCGCGAGACCATGTGGGCCCTCGGCGCGTACGCCGGCCTGGCGCGCGAGCTGGCGGCGATCCCGGTGATCGAGGGCGAGAAGACCCCGAGCGAGCGGTTCGCCGGTGCGGAGCGCACCTACACGATCGAGGGCATGATGCGCGACGGCCGGGCCCTGCAGTCCGGCACGTCCCACTACCTCGGCACCAACTTCGCCAAGGTCTTCGACATCACCTACCAGGACGAGGACGGCAAGCTCGTTCACGCCCACACGACCTCCTGGGGCATGTCCACGCGCATGCTCGGCGGCGTGATCATGACGCACGGCGACGACAAGGGCCTCGTGCTGCCCCCGCGGATCGCGCCGTACCAGGTGGTGATCGTGCCGATCGGCCGCGACGAGGCCGCCGAGCGCACCGCCGCGGCAGCCCGTGACCTGGCCGGTGAGCTCAAGCGGGCCGGGGTGCGGGTGCACGTCGACGACCGGTCGCAGCTGCGTCCGGGCTACAAGTTCAACGAGTGGGAGCTGCGCGGCGTCCCGGTGCGGCTCGAGATCGGCCCGCGCGACCTCGACGGCGGGGTGGTGACGCTGGCTCGCCGCCTCGGCGACCAGGGCAAGGAGCAGATCCCGCTCGACCGCGCCGCGGAGTTGATGCCCGGCATCCTGGACGACTTCCAGGCCTTCCTCTACACCCGCGCGGAGCGGTTCCGCGACGAGCACACCGCCGACGTCGAGAGCTGGGACGCCTTCCCGGACCAGGTCTCCCAGGGCTGGGCGCGCGTGTTCCACTGCGGCCGCACCGACTGTGAGGACGCCATCAAGGCCGACACGGCGGCGACGCCGCGCGTCATCCCGAGCGACGCACCCGAGGAGCACGGCGTCTGCTTCCGCTGCGGCGAGCCGTCCGCGTACGGCAAGCGGATCCTGTACGCCCGCTCGTACTGAGCTCGCCTACGCCTGAGCCGTACGCGCCGGTGCCGTAACGGCGAACGGAAAGACCCGGGAGCGGTCGCTCCCGGGTCTTCTCTGTGCCGGGCGTCAGCTCGCGACGGCCAGCTCCAGTTCCTCCTCCTCGTGCACGTCCTGCTCGGGCTCGGCGGCCGGGAGCACGGACTCATAGGCCTTGAGGGTCTCGTTGGCGACCCGCTCCCAGGAGTAGCGGGCCCGTACCCGGTCGGCGCCGCCGATCCCCAGGGCGGTCAGGTGGGTGCGCTCGGCGAGCAGGTTGCGGATGCGCTGGGCCAGCTCGGCCGGCCGGCCGGGCCGCGCGTAGACGCCGGTCACGTCGTCGATCACCGTGTCGAGGTGGCCGCCGACGGGAGTGACGACCACCGGCGTGCCGCAGGCCATCGACTCGACCGGCACCCGGCCGAAGGACTGGTACGAGGGCAGGCTGACCGTCAGGTCCGCCGACCGCAGCAGGCCGGGAACGTCGTCGGGGTCGACCCGGCCGAGGAAGGTGACCCGCTCGTCCACGCCGGCCTCCTTCGCCGCGATCCGCAGCCGGTGGATGCCGGGGTCGCCGTCGAGCTCGTCGGGAGCCGGCCCGCCGGCCACGACCAGCTCGGCGTCGGGTATGCGGGAGAGCGCCTTGATGGCGGTGGTCACGCCGTCCTCGGCGAACCGCCGCGACAGCATGACGATGCGCGGGTTCTCGCTGCGGGGGAGAAGGGTGCGGCCCTGCGGCGTGAAACGCTCGCTGTCGACGCCGGACGGCACGCAGGCGATGCGCTTGCGCGTGACGCCGAGGCGGGTGAGCTCGTCGCACTCGGTCTCGGTGGTCGCGACCAGCGCGTCGACGCTGCGGCTGATGGCCCGCTCCACGCGCAGGCGGGCCGGGGAGACCTCGCCCCCTCGCCGGAGGGAGGCCAGGCCGTGGAAGCTCTGGACGATGGGGATGTCGAGGCCGTCGGCGGCGGACATCGCGACGAGGCCGCTCAGCCAGTGGTGCGCGTGGATGACGTCGGGACGGCCCGCGACCAGGCGCTTGGCCAGCTTGTCGGCGAACTCCCGGATATGGGGGAGGACCTCCTGCTCCGACATCGGCAGAGCGTTGCCGGCGGAGATGAACTCCACGTTCACCCGCGGCGCGAGGCGGACCCGCTCACCGGAACCGAGGCCGTCGCGGCGCGTGTAGATGGTGACCCGATGTCCCTGGCGGCCGAGCTCGCGCGCCAGCTCGGCGACGTGGACGCGAACGCCTTCGTGCGACGAGGCTTCCGTGGCGACGGGGTTCGTGTGAACGGAGACCATGACTATGTTCATCGGGCTGACTCCTGAATATCCCTGGGGAGGGGGTTCGTCTGGGTGGCCGTGGGCGACGGGCCTCGTCCGGCCGGACGAGGCAGGGCGTCGCGACGACCGAGGGGGGAGAGATATGAGCGCCGGCTCTCACGACCGGAGAAGAGCGTGAGCGTGCGCCCCGCCGCCGGACGTACGTCCGTGTCGGCGATCAAGGAGGAGAACGCGTGCGTCAGCCTCGCGCTGGCGAAAAGGCTTGAAGTACGCATGCACACCCTCCGGAAGTCGAGGGCGGATATACCGCCCTCCCGTGGTGTGCCTGCGTCTTAGGCACGGTTACTTGCTATGTCACTTTACCTGCCGGGCACCGGTCTAAACACGATCACCCGGATCTTGTTGAAAAAAGATCACCGAGCCCGGCTCAGCCGGTCACCCGGAGCGCGAGCATCGACACGTCATCGCGCAGGTCACCGCCGGAGAAGTCCAGCAGGGCGCTCTCCACGGCCAGCACGACATCGGCGACGGGCTGCTCGCCGTGGGCGGCGAGGATCTCGATGAGCCGCTCGTGCCCGAACCGGGTCTGCGCCGGGTCCGACACCTCGGGCACGCCGTCGGAGTAGAGGAACAGCGTGTCGCCGGGCTCCAGGTCGAGCTGCTCGACGCCGACCCCGAAGTCGTCCTCGAACAGGCCCAGCGGGAAACCGCCGCCGCTCGTCGTGCGGATGACGCCGTCGCGGCGGATCAGGATCGCCGGCGGGTGCCCGGCACTGGCCACCGTCATCGCCATGCCGTGGTCGCGCGGCTCGAGGTAGGCCATCACGGCGGTGACGAAGCGCTCGTCGTCGATGAGCGCGTCGTTCATCATCGACAGGACCTCGGTCGGCTTGGGATTCCAGCGGGAGAGCAGCCGGATGCCGTTCTTGGCGGTGGCCGTCACCGCCGCGGCGTCCTCGCCCTTGCCGCACACGTCGCCGAGGACCATGCCCCAGCCCGAGCCCGTGGGGAACACCTCATAGAAGTCGCCGCCGAAGCCGGTGTCGCGGGTCGCCGGATGGTGGCGGCCCGCCACCTCCGCCCCCGGCACGGATGGCAGCTCACGCGGCAGCAGACCGGCGCGCAGCCGCTCGGCGACCACCGCACGGCGGCGGTAGCGCCGCCCCGCCCGGATGACCAGGGCGAGGTTGCGGGCGAGCCGCTCGACCAGGCCGAGGTCCATCAGGTCGAACGGGCCCTGCTCGCCGGAGACGGCGAGCGTCAGGGTGCCGTGGCACCGCTCGCCGTCGTCCAGCGGCACGCAGATCAGCGACGACGCCTGGATCAGCCCGCACACCGGAGGCCCGGTCGGGCTCATGCCGAGGACGCCCAGATCGTCGAGGTGCGCCTGGAGCACGGATCGGCCCGAGACGTGCACGGTGGCCGGCAGGGTGTCCGGGGCCGGGTCGAGGTCCTCCAGCGTCCGGGCGACCTCGGCGCTGCGCTCGTCGTCCGGGCCGATCACCACCTGCCGCAGAAGCCGCTCGTCGCGTTCGAGGTCGATGAGGACCCAGTCGGCCAGCTCGGCGGCCAGCAGCCGCGCGCAGCGGCGTACGGCCACGGACTCGGTGAAGGAGTCGTCGTCCAGGAGCATGCCGGTGGCCGTGGACAGCACGTCCATGCGGTGGACGACCGTGGCCACGGCGTCGTGAGTGGCGGTGGCCTGCTGCGGCAGATCCTGGGCGGCCGGCTCGCGCGTCGCGGGGGCGGTGGCCGCGACCACCAGCGGGTCCGGCTCGCCGGTCACCCAGACGCGGGCGAACGTCACGTCCACCTCGACCGGGCCGTGCCCCGACAGGAGCCGCACCCGTGAGCGCTTCCGGCGGCCCGAGTGGAACACTCCGGCGATGTGCGAGCCGACCGTGGCCCGCGTCGCCAGGTCGCAGAACGTCGGGAACGGCTTGCCGGTGAGGTAACCGGCCGAGGAGCCGAGCAGCGCCCCGGCCTGGCGGTTGACGCGGCGTACGGTGCCGTCGCGCTCGAGCAGGAAGAGGGGCACCGGCGCGTCCTGGAAGACGGTGCGCAACAGCCGGCGCTCACCGTCGGCCACCTCGTTCTTCGCCTGGGTGGAGGTCTGGTCGGCCCCCACCGTCCGCAACGCCGTCACGGCGCGTTCGAGGTCGGTCAGGGCGGCGTCGAGCAGCGCGGCCCGGTCGGCGTCCGGCAGCAACGCCGCACTGCTCAGCTCTCCGGCCCGGCCCTCCAGAGCGGCGATCTCGGCGCGGAGCGCCTCAGGACGAAGAGACTCGGGTGGTCGCTGGTCGGGAATGCTGCCCTCCGGCTGGCGGGTCGGTCGGATCGGTCGGGGTCGGTCGGCTGTGCGTAACTCTAACCCGCCTCCGAAAGCGGACGAATCTCTGACTGGAACCTGTCTCGAAGACGGCGGAGTCCTGGGACTAGTGGTGCCCGGAGGTCTCCGTGCGGCTGCCGGAGACGATCCGTTGGGCGATCGCGGTCAACTTGACGTGCCGGGTCTGGGAGATGCGCTTGAGCTCGGCGAACGCGGTGTCCGCGTCACAGCCCATCGCATGCATCAGCACGCCCTTGGCCTGGTCGACGATGGACCGCGCCTCGACCGCCTGGCGCAGCTGGGTGGCGGTGCGGTGCGCGTCCTCGTACAGGCGGGTGTTCGACACCGCGGCGCCGCCCTGGGCGGCGAGCAGCGCGCCCAGGCTGAGCTCCCGTCGGTCGAGCGCCCCGGGCACCACGCCGTACATGGTGAGGGTGACGATCACCGGGCCGGTGCGGTAGACGGTGTCGGCGAAGCATCGGACGCCGCGCTGCAACGCGAGCGGCGTGTACTCCGGCCAGCGGGTCTCGGCGAGTGTGTCGCCGCAGAAGATCGGTGTCTCGCTGCGGGCCGCGTCGTAGATGGGCCCGGCCCCGCGGACGCACTGGATCTCGCTGAGGTACGCCAGGTGGGGATGGGTGCCGGCCTGGTCGAGCGGCTCGGATGCCTCGCCCGTGCTCCAGCGTACGGCGGTGGCTCCGGCGCATCCGTGGACGGCACGGGTGGCCAGCTCGGTGATGCGCCGCAGTGCCACGGTCGCGGACGCCTCCTGCACGAGGCCGAGCCGGGCGACCTGGGTCGCCAGCTCGCTGCTGATCTGCGTTTCGAACGCCACGGATTCACGGTAGCCGCTGTACGGCGTCGAACGTCCGCGCCCGGGCGATCCCGCGGGCCGGCCGGTGTCAGTGGGTGAGCGTGGGGGACGCGCTCCGGCGGGCGTGCTCGGAGATCTCGTTCCGGCCGGTGTCCTGTTCTCGTTCTCGGTCGGAGGCCTCGTCTCGGTCGGAGGTCAGATCCCCGACCGAGACGACGCCCACCGGCCGGCCGTCCTCGACGACGGGAAGCCGCCGGACGGCGCGGTCGCGCATGAGCCGCAGCGCGACCTCGGCGGCCTCGTCCGGGCTGACCGTCACGATGCCCGCGCTGCAGACGTCGGCGAGGCGTGTGGCGGTCAGGTCCCGTCCTTCGGCCACCGCGCGCACGACGATGTCGCGATCGGTCAGCAGGCCGCAGAGCATGCCGTCCTGGGTGACGAGGACGTCGCCGACGTTCTCGTCGCGCATCAGTCGTGCCGCCTCGGTAAGCGGAGCGTCCAGAGGAAGGGTGACGGGTCTTGGCGTCATGACCTCATGCACTCGCCAGTGCACCGGCCGGTGAACCTTCGACGCCATGACCGACTCCTCTCGTCCGTCAAGCGCCCGCTTACCCAAGCGTGCGGTACTTATTCGAACTTCTCACCGGGCCCGGCTCAGAAGTCGAAGACCGAACCCGTCTTGTCGCGCATCACGCAGGTGTTCGGGAATTTCTTGGTGTACCGAACGGCCTGGCCATGCCACTGGCCCTGTGCGGTGACCGTGACGGGCGAGTAGATCATGAAGCACGCCCGCGGGTTGGCGTTGGCGGGCATCTGCGCCAGGTCGCCACCGGCCCGGGCGACGTCGGCGCAGGCCTGGGCGGCCTTCGGGTGCGTGCCGCCCGTCGGGTAGCACTGCAGCGTGACGGTGCGCTCGGGCGTGTTCCCGGCGGTGGTGTGCAGCACCAGGCGCGAGCCCTGCGCCGCCGGCTTGCCGCTGAAGAACGCGACCGGCATGGACTTCGGAGCGCGTGCCCGGCCGAGCTGGCGGCCTGCCGTCTGGTTGGTGCTCTGGTCGGAGACCGGGCCCTGCGGGCGGGTCGCGCCGCCGGGCTGCGCCGGAGCGGCCGGAGCGGCGCCGGCGGGCGCCGAGCCCTGCTTCGGCGCGTTGTCGGCCGGGGCGTTGGCCTGGCCGGCGGAGTCCTGCAGTTCGTCGGCCTCCTTGACCGCCGCGGCGGCCTCCGGCGGGAGCGCCGGGTCGTCGGCGTCGGCGAACGAGCTGTCCGGGCCGGTGCCCGGCCGCGAAGAGGTCGGCCTGTTGCGGACGGGCCGGGCCGGCCGGCCGCGTGAGCCGGTGGCGTTGTGGGTGCGGCCGGTGCCGTGCTCTGGCGCGGCGTTCTGCGGAGCGGCGTCGGACGGGCCGCCGCCGTCGTCCGCGTCGACCTTCACGTCGTTGTCCGGCCGGCCGTGCGTCTCGCCCTCGGACACGGGCCGGTTGTGCGAGGTGCGTCCGTGGCCGTGCGCCCGCACCTTGGAATGGCCACTCGCCGCGGGCGGAGGCGCCGGCTTGGAATAGGCGTGGACCGCACTTACCGGAAGCATGGCCGGAATGGCCGCGGCTATGGAAGTAGCCAATATTCGTCGCATGTCGGTTTTTCCCCCCGAAAAAGACCGCCTGTTTCGGCGGCTCCTCAGTCGCATACTGTAGCGCATCGATCTCTCACGGTAATCATGATGGGGTGCCGTTTGTGGAGGCCAGAGGGGGCTTACGCCGATAGGATCGGGAGCAATCCGTGTTGTCAGCCTGCTGCGCGCCGAGGGGAAGACGTTGTCCGAGCCTGACTGGCAGGCCACCGCGCTTGCCGAGCTCGGTATGCCGTTGTCCGGGCTGGTGACTCCCGATTCCGGCCGGTCATCCGCGCCCACGGACGGCCACCCGGCATCGCCCCCGGAAAGCCCGCGCGAAACACCCGCCCAGTCCCCGCCGACCCGGGAAAACGCCCCTCATAAGGACGATGACCGGCCGGTCGCCGCGCCCGTCGCGATGCCCTCGGACGAGCCGGGACCGCAGCCGCCACCCGCCATGCCCGCGCCGGATCCCGGAGGCGCGGCCCGTACGGACGAGGGCCGACCGGTCCCGGCGCCGTCCGCGACGCGATGGGACGAGCCGGGACCCTCGCCCGCGCCGGACCAGGGCGCCGCCTCTCAGGACGCCGCCACTCACGACGGAGGGCGACCGGTCCCGGCGGCCCCGCAGACCGTGTGGGACGAGCCGAGACCGCGCCCGCAGGCGGAGCCGCCCGCGGCCACGCCCGCCGAGCAGCGCCCCGCCTGGAGCCCGCCCACGTGGGAGCAGCCGCCGGAGCCGCAGAAGAGCCCGCGCGACGAGCCGTCGATGAACGGCTGGCCCGACCAGGCACTCGAGCAGCAGGAGGACGCCGGTCCCAACCAGGCGTCCGCCTGGGAACTGGCGTCGCAGACCCACTGGGGCCTGGTCGCCAAGACGCCCTGGGGCACCGAGCCGCCGCCGGAGGACCAGGCGCAGCAGCCGCCCCAGGCGTGGGACCGGTCCGACGCGGAGGCCTGGCGGCGCGACCCCGGGCCGCCGGGCTCGGCGCCTCCGCAGCCCGCCGCGCCTCCGCAGCCCGGCAGGCCGGTGCCGCAGGATCTCGTACGCCGGTCGGTGCACGGCGACCCGCTGATGCGGCGCATGTCCCGCGGCGTGCGCCGGGCGATGGGCACCGCCGCCGCCGACGAGATACGCCGGACCGCGGATGCGGCGCAGATCCTGAGCCGTCCGGTGTCCTCCTGCCGGCACATCGCGGTGACGAGCATCCGCGGCGGCGCGGGCAAGACCACCATCGCGGGGCTCACCGGCACGGCGCTCGCGCAGTACCGCAAGGACCGCGTGCTCGCCGTCGACGCCGACTCCGGCCTCGGCTCCCTGCCGCTGCGCCTCGGCCTCCGGATCGAGCGGTCGCTGCACGACCTGGCCGAGTCCGGGCCGCGGAGCTTCGAGGAGACGGCGTCCTTCCTCGGGCGCACGGCCGACGGGCTCTGGGTGCTGTCGGGGACCGCGGACGGGCAGATCACCCACGAACTCGACCTGGCCAAGTTCAAGACCGTCGCGAGCGCGATGAGCCGCTACTTCGCGGCCCTGGTGATCGACTGCGGCGCCGGGCTGCTGCCGGAGCTGCAACGCGGCATCCTCGCCGACGCGCACGCGCAGGTGATGGTGACGCCCGGCACGGTCGACGGGGCGCTCAGCGCGCGCGGCGCCCTCGAGTGGCAGGCCCGCAACGGCTACCAGCACCTGCTGACCCGCACCGTGATCGCGTTCGTCACGCACACGCCCCACGTCGACGCCGACCTGACCAGGGCCGGGCAGCTCCTCAGCGGCGGCGGAATGCCGGTCGTGCACATGCCGTACGACCGGCACCTCGCGACCGGAACGGCGGTAGAGTCCGCCCGGATCGGCCAGGAGACGAGGGCCGCGGCGATACGCATCGCACTCGAGGCCTTCGGCCGGGCCCTCGATGTCTGACCCCGACCGGAGAAAAGGAGGTTCGCGGCCTTGACCAGCGACATCATCGCGTTGGTGCGGAACGAGCCCGACATTCCCACGGTCGTGGAGGGCATGATCGCCTTCGGTGAGGCGCTGCGGATGGTCGAGGCCGGCCCGGGCGCCCGCCATCTCTACGATCCCGAGGGACGGCTCCTCGTCTCGATCGAGGCGCCGGAGCTGGTGCGCGTGCCCGGTGAGGTGGAGCGCCTGCTCGGTACGCAGCCGGCGGAGAGGGTACGGCTGCCGGCCTGGTGGGTGGAGGTACGCGCCGCCGCCGGGATGCCGGAGGCCCGGCGCATCGCGCGCAGGTTCGCCCAGGACATCGTGCACTGGCAGGGCGGCATCGTCTGGCCCGCGGAGGAGACCCGGTGACCCACCCGGCCGTCGACGCTCTGACCCCGAAGGCGATGGTGGTGCTCCAGGAGCGGCCGGTCGTGCCGTTCACCACCTGGCTCGCCGAGGGGCTCCGGCTGTGCAGCGAGACCGGGCGTGGCCTGCAGGTCGTGACGCCGCCCGAGTCGCGGATCACGATGCCGCTGCGGCTCGTGCTGACCGGGCCGAACAGCCGCTGGGTCGTCCGCGCCGACGGCGGCCACTATGACGGGCTCACGGGCGTACCCCTGCTGTGGGACGGCGAGGCCTTCGTCGTCGACCCGCAGGCGCGGGCGTACGCGCCGACCTACACGACGCCTCCGGCCGCGCCGGTCGGCGCCCAGCTGACGCTGACCTTCCGCGTACGGCACCCGGAGGGCGGCGCGATCGGCGGCGCGGCGGAGCAGCTGTGCCGGTCGCTCACGGGGGAGACGCCCGGCGGATGGGGCACCTCCGAGCCCGCGACGGCGGTGTGGCGGCTCGAGGACCTGGGCGAGATGTTCAGCTCACGCGTCTCCGCCGCGATCTGGCTGACCGTGGTGGGCGGGGGCGGCGGTCGCCCCGCGGTCGGCACGATGTTGCTGTCGCAGGTGGACGACGCGGCCGAGGAGGCGGTCACGCTGGTGATCGGCTACACCGATCCCCGCGAGGCGCCGGTCGGGTCGCTGTCGACGGTCATCGGCGCGCTCGCCGCGGAGTTCCCCCTGGTCTCGTGCTTCGTCCAGCTCAGCCCGGGACTGACCGATCTCACCACCGGGCCGCGCTGGGTCGGACCGGCGGCGCCGATCGGCCTGGCCGTGAGCGGCACCGCGCCGGGACCGCCCGGTGTGCCCGGGCAGCGGATCGGCGACACGGCGATGTGGTACCCCCTGGGCGACGGACGGCAGCAGGAGGGCTGGCAGCGCTACGAGCAGCTCACCGGCTATCTCCGGGTCCAGGCCTCCTGAGGGCCCAGCGGGTCACGCGGCGCGTACGACGCTCACGCGAGGGGCGTACGCCTGGAGCTGCTCGCGGAGCTGGCGGCGGCCCCGGTGCAGTCGCGACATCACCGTGCCGATGGGCGTGCCCATCATCGTGGCGATCTCCTTGTACGGGTAGCCCTCGATGTCGGCCAGGTAGACGGCCGTACGGAACTCGGGGGCGAGCGCGCGCAGCGCCTTGACCACGTCGGAGTCGGGCAGCCGGTCGAGCGCCTCGTGCTCGGCCGAGCGCAGCCCGGTCGAGGTGTGCGACTCGGCGCGGGCGAGCTGCCAGTCCTCGATCTCCTCGGTGCCGGCGCGCTGGGGTTCGCGCTGCTTCTTGCGGTAGGTGTTGATGAAGTTGTTGGTGAGGATCCGATGCATCCAGGCCTTGAGGTTCGTGCCCTCCTCGAACTGGTGGAAGTTCACGTAGGCCTTGGCGAGGGTCTCCTGCACGAGGTCCTCGGCGTCAGTGGGGTTGCGCGTCATACGCACCGCGCTGGCGTACAGCGGGTCGATGAGCGGCCTGACGTCGCGTTCGTAGCGCTCGTCGTGCTGGCGGCCCGCTGCGGGTGCCGCTGTGGTCATACTCGCTCCGTAGGGTGCTGAGCTGGGCGAGCCTTCGCCCTGCGGTTGTCAGGAACCGGAGCCGGGCCGGGGGCACGGATGGAGGTACGGACTCCGGGCACAGAGCAGGACCCTGTGCGGCTGTCGGCTTCATCGCCCAAGGGAAAAACGGGACATGGCCGCCGACCAGAGGCCCGAGGGAGCGGGCCGCGCTGGAGGGCGCCGGGGCAGTGTTACGCCCGATCCGCGGCGTTTGCCACGAGCAATGATTCTAACGCGGACATGCCATCCGTGAAAAGTGGTTTTGGTCACGGTCTGTGCTGGTCCGGACGTTTCCGCGTTCCGGCGCTTCCACCCCAAATCGTACGTGACCTGGAACAACATGGGAAGACCGGACGTGGAGCTGAGAAACCTGAGGCGTCGGAACGACCACTCCGGGTAGGCGGAGCGGACCGTTACCGGGGGCGGGCGCGGCGGGCGTGGTGGCCGGCCATGACGGTGTGGGCGACCTGGCGGGCGTACTCCGCCGGATCGGCGGGCAGACCCGCGACCTCGGTCATGGCCTCGGGCGGCGTCAGGAGCCGCAGCAAGGCGTACTGCTGACACGCGCCGATCAGGAGGGCGGCGAGGTACGGCGGACGGGCCCAGGTGGCCAGGCGTCCCCCGTCGCGTTCGGCCTCCAGGTAGGCGATCACCGCGGCGTGGCTGAGAACCGGGCCCGGGGGAGAACCGTCGGGCGACTCCGGCGCGCGGTCGCGCGACCGGGCGCACAGGTCACGGTCGCCCAGGACCGCGCCGGTGATCGGCAACACGTCGGTGAAGAAGGCGATCTGGGCCTCGGCGAGTTCGGCGAGGTTGTCCTCCACCGAGTTCTGGCCGACCCGCTCGAACAGGCGGGTGAGGGCGTCGCGGATGCCGCCGGCCACCTCGGCCATGGACGCCGCGACGAGCTCCGTCTTGTCGGCGAAGTGGTTGTAGATGCTGCCCTCGGCCACCCCGGCGACGCGAGCGATCTCCTTGGTCGTGGTGTTCGCGACCCCGCGCTCTCGCATGACGGAGACGGCCGCCGCGAGGATGCGGATGCGCATCGAGCCGGACATGCGACCTCCACCTCGATCTTCGTCTCGAACGCTACCAGGGCCCGCCGCGCCGGTGAGCGCGCACTCAGCCGGGAGGCGGACGGGGCTGCTGGGACCCGCTGGCCTGGCCGGTCCCATGACGTTGGGGCGAAAACCGAGGCGAATATGCCGCGCGGTCTGTAGCGTGCCCCTCACAACGGGTGCAGGGGGGCTGTGCGAAGCGCTCGTTCGGGGAGGTGTCCTTGCCGGTGAAACGTCGCCATGCCGTCGCTCGTCCCGCGGTCGCGGGCTCGCCCCGTCTGCTGCACGAGCATCTGCTCGGCCTCGCCCCCATGGCCGTGATCCTCCTCAACGACCTCGGCCACGTGACCCACTGGAGCCACACCGCGGACGAGATCTTCGGATTAGCGCACGAGGAGGCCGCCGGCCGCCCGCTGCGTACGCTCCTGCGGCTGCCGCAGGAGCACGGTGACGCGTTCGAGCCCGGCGGCTCCCGCATCAGGCACGCCTGGACCGGCGCCTTCCTGGTCCCGGCCATGGACGACGGCCCGCTCCGCGAGGTCGCCTGGTGGGTCTATCCGCTCAGCGGCCCCGACCGGGCCCGCGTCCTGGCGATCGCCGCCGACGCCAACCGGCTGCGTGACGGCGGGCCCGGCCTCGCGCTGGGCGACGTCCTCGTCAAGGCGCCCTCCCCGACCCCGCTGACCAGCGAGAGCGGCGTACGCCTCCTGCGCGTCGAGCCGACCCTCCTGCCTCCCGGCGGCGCCGACCCGTCGATGCTCGGCCGGCGGCTGACCGAGATGCTGCCGGCCATGCCGCCCGGCGCCGCCGAATCGATCGTCCGCCAGGTCCTCATCCGCGGCTATCCCGCGGTCAACGTCAGCGTCACCGCGCGGCTGCCGTTCGCGGCCTACTTCGGCACCCCGCCGTCCCCGGAGCAGCGCATCACCAAGGTCGGCGAGCCGCGGCGCGCGACGGCGCCCGTACGCGCGCTCGACCGGTCGGCGGCCCAGGAGCGGCTCGACTTCCTCAACGACGCGGGCAGCCGGATCGTCGACACGCTCGACCCGGTGCAGACCGCGGCGGCGCTGTGCACCGCGCTGGTGCCGCGCTTCGCCGACTTCGCCGACGTCCAGCTCCTCGAGTCGATCGTCTCCGACCAGGAGCTGCCCCCGCTGACCCCCGACGAGTCGCCCACGGCCGTACGCGTGGCGGTGAGCCACGACGACGCGTACGGGCGCTGGGACGACCTGGTGCCGCGCGACGAGAAGCTCCGCCTGCCCGCCGCCACTCCGTTCACCCAGAGCCTGCTGACCGGGCACAGCGTCAGCGTTCCCAAGGTCAGCGAGCGGTTCGCGCGCCGGATGTCGGCCCGTTTCGCCGATCGCGACTTCCGGCCGCTGCTGCAGGGCCGCGCGCTCCTCGTCTCCCCGCTGATCGCCCGCGGCACCGCGCTGGGCAACCTCACGCTGCTGCGGCGGCCCGACCGTCCGGCGTTCGACCAGTTCGACGTCGCGATGGTGGAGGAGCTCTGCCGTCGCGCGGCGGTCTGCGTCGACAACGGGCGGCTCTACCGGCGCGAGAGCCGCGCGGCGAGAGAGCTGCAGAAGACCATGCTGCCCGACGCGCCGCCCGTCGTCGCCGGCGCGCAGATCTGCTACCGCTACGTCCCGGCCAACGAGGCCGTGCGCGTGGGCGGCGACTGGTTCGACGCGATCCCGCTCCCGGGCGGCCGGCTGGCGCTCGTCGTGGGCGACGTCATGGGACACGGCATGACCTCAGCGGCGATCATGGGCCAGTTCCGCACGGCCGTACGCACCCTGGCCGCGCAGGACCTGCCGCCGGGCCGGCTGCTGCGCCAGCTCGACGACCTCGCCCGCCGGCTCGGCGACGAGTACATCGCGACCTGCATCTACGTCGTGTACGACCCGGTGGCGCGGCGCTGCGAGGTGGCCAACGCCGGGCACCTCCCGCCGGTGCTGGTCTCGCCGTTCGGCGACAGCGAACTGCTCGACGTACCCTCCGGCGCGCCGATCGGCGTCGGCGGGGTCGCGTTCGAGACCGCCGAGTTCGAGGTGGAGGACGACAGCCAGTTCGTGCTGTGCACCGACGGCCTGGTCGAACGCCGGGGCCAGGCCATCGACGTGGGCCTCGCCGCGCTGCGGGAGTACCTCAGCGGCCCGCCGCAGCCCCTGGAGAGCGTGTGCCAGACGCTGATCGACGGCTTCGGCGCCAACCGCCCGCGCGACGACGACATCGCGCTGCTCGCGGTGCGGTTCAAGGGCATACCCAAGGACGACGTCATCTCCTGGACGTTCGACGCGCTCCCGGTCCGCGTCCGCCACTCCCGCGAGCTGGTCCGCGAGGCCCTGGCGACCTGGGGGCTGACCGAACTGGCCGACACGGTCGAGCTGCTGGTGAGCGAGCTGGTCACCAACGCCGTACGCCACGGCGCGGGCGACATCGGACTCCGCCTGATCCGTACCGACTCTCTTCTGTGCGAGGTCCGCGACGACGGGCACGAGCTCCCGGCGCTGCGCCGCGCCGACGTCACCGCGGAGAACGGCCGCGGCCTGCAACTGGTCACCGCCCTCGCCGAACGCTGGGGCACCCAGCGCACCCCGACCGGCAAGGTCGTCTGGTTCGAGCAGTCGCTGTAACGCTTTGCGTTGAGCGTTTCCCGGCCGTGAGGATGGGGCCCGTGCCTGCCTTCGCCGCCGCCGACGGGACCCGCCTCGCCTTTCACCTTCTCGGCACGGGCGAGCCCCTGCTCTGCCTGCCCGGCGGGCCGATGCGCGCCTCCGCCTACCTCGGTGACCTCGGCGGGCTGGCGAGGCGACGCCGGCTGGTCCGGCTCGACCTGCGGGGCACCGGAGACTCCGGCGTGCCCACCGACCCTGGCACGTACCGCTGCGACCGGCAGGTCGCCGACGTCGAGGCCCTGCGCGCCCACCTCGGCCTGGACCGCGTCGATCTGCTCGCGCACTCGGCCGCGGGGGACCTCGCGCTGCTGTACGCGGCCCGCCATCCCGGGCGCGTCCGCAGCCTCACCCTGGTCACGGCCCGCGCCCGCGCGCTCGGGATCGACTTCACCGTGGAGCACCGCCGGGAGGCCGCCGCGCTGCGATCGGCCGAGCCGTGGTACGCGACCGCCCGGCCGTCCTTCGACGCCATCTGGGCCGGCACGGCGACCGACGACGACTGGGACGCCGCCGCGCCCTTCTTCTACGGCCGCTGGGACGCGACCGCACGGGCGCACGCCACGTCCGAGGCGGAGCAGATGAACGAGCAGGCCGCCGAGCGGTACGCGTCCGCCGGCGCCTTCGCGCCCGCCGCGACCCGCGCCGCCCTGGGGGCCCCGGCGCTCGTCCTGGCCGGAGAGCTGGACGGCGGCCCGCTTCCCCGCGTCGCGGCCGCCGTCGCGAAGCTGCTGCCGGACGCCGAGCTCGTCGTCCAGCCGGGCGCCGGCCACTACCCGTGGCTCGACGACCCGGCCGTCTTCACCCGTTCCGTCGAGACGTTCCTCGCCCGTACCGCTTAGGGCCCTCCCCGCGGTCGTCAGGCGGTGAAGCCGCCATCGACGTTGATCACGGCGCCGGTGACGTACCGGCCGCCGTCACCCGCGAGATGAGCGACGGTGGCGGCGATGTCACGCGGTTCGGCGTAGCGGCCCAGGGCGGTGAAGCCCCGGATCGCGTCGGCGTTCGGGCCGTCCGCGGGGTTGGCGTCGGTGTCGGTCGGGCCGGGGTGGACCAGGTTCGCGGTGATGCCGCGGGGGCCCAGGTCGCGGGCCAGCCCCTTGGTCATGCCGACGAGCGCGGTCTTGCTCAGCGCGTAGAGCGTGAACCCGGGGAACGTCGCGCGTTCGGCCATGTTGCTGCCGATGCTGATGATCCGGCCGCCCTCGGTCATGTGGCGCGCCGCCGCCTGCGAGGCCACGAACGGCGCCCGCACGTTGACCGCGAGAGTGCGGTCGAGCTCCGCCGGGCCGAGGTCGTCGAGCGGCCCGACGATGAACACTCCGGCGTTGTTGACCAGGATGTCCAGCCCGCCGAACGTCCCCACGGCCGTGTCCACGGCGGCGGTGAGGGCGGCGACGTCCGCGCTGTCGGCCTGGATCGCCAGCCCCCGGCGGCCGATGCCCTTGATCTGGTCGACCACCGCGTCCGCGCGTACGGTGTCGCGTTCGTAGGTGAGGGCGACGTCGGCCCCGCCCTCGGCCAGCCGTAGGGCCACGGCCGCACCGATGCCCCGGCTACCACCGGTGACCAGGGCTACCTTGCCTTCGATTTCCTTCATGCCGTCGAGAATGATCGCCCGCCGACGCGAGCGCTGGCCGGAATGCGACCTGACGTTCGCCCTGCTCTAGGGCCTGTCTCGAAGCCCCGCTGTCCTACTGCGCGGCGCCCAGACGCCGCCTCGCCGCGTTGTCGTCGGTCGCCAGCCAACACCAGGCTGACTCCCTCCTCCGCCTTGCGACGCGCCGCCTGGACACCGCTCGCTACGGACGGGGACTTCGAGACAGACCCTGGGGGATGAACACGGTGCGCCGGTCGGTGCCGGCCTTCGGCCAGACGGACTCCACGTCCGCCAGCGGCACCGGTGCGACGTCGAATGTGATCTCGCCCGCGGTGACCCGCCGGAGCACCTCCGCGTAGCCGGTCGCGGCGTCGGCGACGGAGGCCGCTCCGCCGATCCCGCTGCCGGCGAGTTGCACGGGCGCCCGGCGCAGCGCGATGGCGGGCAGGGACGCCGTCTCGCCCGCGCTCATGCCGACCAGGATGTACCGCGTCCGCCCGGCGGCGGGCCGGGTGCTCGGCAGCGCGGCGAAGACCGCTTCGGCCGGCGCGCCCCACAGGTAGTCGGCGACCAGGTCGTACGGGCCTTCGCCGGCGATCGCCGCGGCCAGTTCGTCGTGCGGGCGATCGACCCGGATCGCGGCGTCCACACCGCGCGCCACGAGCTCGTCCAGGATCCGCTGGTCGCGTCCGGCCGCGACGACGCGCGCGCCGCGGCCCTTGGCGAGCTGCGCCGCGATCCGGCCGGACGCCCCGGTCGCGCCGAGCACGAGGACGGTCTGCCCGGCCGTCACCTCGCCCTCCACGACGATGGTCTTCCAGGCGGCACCGCCGGGGTTGAGCACCGCGGCCGCCGTGGCGTCGTCGATGCCGTCGGGCACCGGCAGCCACAGGCCGCGCCGTACGAGGGTCCGCTCGGCCATCCCGCCGTACGGCGGCCGGAGACCGAAGAACGCCACCCGCGTCCCGTCGTCCAGCCGCCCCACGCCGTCGAGCCCGACGACCGTGGGGAACGCCGGCGGGGCGTAGTGCACGCCCGCGGCCATCCAGCGGTCGGACGGCTTCAGCGCCGCCGCGGTGACCGTCACGACCTCCTCGTCCGCACCGGCCACCGGCGCGGGGAACGTCTCATAGCGCGGCGTACGGCCGAGCCCGTGCAGTACGGCGGCGTGCATGGCCACTCCAATTCCGTTCAGTGTGAACGGAACCGTAGCACCGAACCGGTGCATAATGAACGGAATGGAAGAGGCCGAGGACTACTACGACGTCTGGCTCGGCATGCTCGGGCGGGTCTCCCGCCCCCGGTTCTTCGCGCTGATCCTCGACCGGGCCGGGGTCGACCTGGACCTGGATCTGATCCGCTATCTCGTCCACATCGACCTGCGCGGCCCGATCGGCGTCCTCGAACTGGCCGAGCTCGCCGAGCAGAACCACCCGAAGGCCAGCCGCTCACTGGCCCGGCTCGAAGGGCGGGGCCTGATCCGCCGGGACGAGGCGCCGCACGATCGGCGGATCAAGACCGCGACGGTCACCCCTGAGGGCCACCGCGTGGTCGAGGCGATCAACCAGGGTCGGCGTCGCGTCCTCGACGAGGTGTTCGCCGGCTGGAGCGCGCGTGACCGTACCGAGCTGGCCCGCCTCACCCGCCGGTTCGCGGACGGGATGTTCGCCCTGGTCGACGCGCAGTCTTAGGCGGCGGTGACCTTGGAGCGCTCGTTGTAGGTGCCGGTGTACTCCTGGCCGGACAGCTTCTGGATCTCCTGCATGATCTCGTCGACCAGCGCGCGGCGGCCGCGTGCGGGCGGCATGTCGGCGAAGGGCTTGGAGTCGATCGGCTTGCCGAACGTCACGCCCGGCCGGTGGATGCGCGGCAGGCGGGCGCCGACGGGCATGATCCGCTGCGTGTCGCGTACGGCGACCGGGACGATGCTCACCTGGGCGTTCAGCGCGAGCCAGCCCACGCCCGTGTGCCCCCGGTAGAGGCGGCCGTCCTCGGAGCGGGTGCCTTCGGGGTAGATGGCGAAGGCGTTGCCCTCGCCGAGGGTCTTGAGCGCGATGTCGAGCGCGGCGACGGCCGCCCGCTGCTCCGTGCGCGGCACCGGGATGTGGCCCATCGAGCTGAGGAACGCGCCGAGGACGCTGCTGTCGAAGTACTCGGCCTTGGCCAGGAACGTGACGCGGCGGGGCATGACGAGAGGGATCAGCACGCTGTCCACGAACGACAGATGGTTGCTGGCGAAGATGATCGGACCTTCGGCCGGAACGTTCTCCAGGCCCGAGACCACCGGCCGGAAGACGATCTTCAGCAGCCGCCGGACGACGGTGGACATGAACCAGTACAGCACCTGTGCCTCCCTGAACTCTCAGTAACTGTAGACCGTCAAGCTCAGGAGAAGGTCGCGGTGCGGGCGGCGGTCGTCAAAGCTCGTAGTGGTATTGCCGTGTCTTGCGCAGCGGACGGAACCCCAGCCGCTCGTTGACGGCGAGCATGTGCTCGTTGTCCTCGGCGTTGTCGGTCTCGATCTCCTCGACCGCCGGCCACTCGGCGCGCAGCCACTCGAGCATCGCGGCCTTGACCCACAGGCCGAGCCCGTTGCCGCGGTGCTCGGGCACCACGGCCGTGTCGGACTGGATGGCCCGGGTGCCGTCGCCGACCGGGATGACCAGCTCGGTGAAGCCGGCGATCGTGTCGCCGTGCAGGGCGCCGACCGTGAGGAGGGTGTCGCCGCGCTTCTCCACGACCTCGGCCATGTCGCGGACGCGGTCGGCGTCCCAGGTGGTCGTGGTGTCCATGTCGCCGGCGGGCATGTCGCCCATGGCGGACTTGGCGGTGGCGAACGTGTCGGCCAGCTCGTCGGGTACGACGCCGAGCCAGCGCGTCAGGTGGTAGCCCGGGTGCTCGGCGTGCACGATCTCCGTGATGCCGGTCACCTCGCGTACGTCGAGCAGGAGCAGGCTGAGGGAGAGCACGCAGGCGAACCCCTTGGCCTCGAGGAACGCGGCGCCCGGAGTGTCGGAGGAGGCCTCGACGACGAGGCTGCGGCGTCTCTCCCGGCGTGCGGCCTCGGCGACGGTCTCGAGCAGGCGCGAGCCGACGCCGCGCCGCCGGTGGTCCGGATGGACGTCGATCGTGACCTGGCCGAGGTGGTCGCGCCCCGGGCCGTCGAAGAGGCGGAGCCGCGCGACCCCGGTCAGCACGTCGCCGGTCCGGACGGTCCACCGCAGATCGCGGCTGTCCAGACCCGGGGTGGTCAGGTCGCCGTGCACGTGGTCGAGCGTGGGCATCGGCTCGCCGGGCAGGTCACGGGCCACCGACGCGGCGAGGACGTCATGCCATGCCGCGACGTCGCTATCCGAGATGTCGTGCAGTTGCTGAACCGTGTCCAAGGAGGCTCCTCGAATGGTTGGCTCGCCTTCCTATGGACCGTACGCGCCACGGCGGTGACGCGTCTGTCATTCGAGGTAGCCGCCTGGGGGCGTAACTATGGGTTTGACCGCTATGCCGGAGAGATTCAGGCATATTGATCATGATTCATCGGGCACGGGCGACAAGATCACCCGCGCTCGAGGGTCTTCCGCAGCAGTACCGCCTGCCGCCGGTAACCCATGCGCTCCTCGTAGAACGGGACCGAGAGCGGGCTGCTGAGGTTGGTGTCCGTCACCGCGACCACCGCCCCGCCCGCGCGCCCCCATTCCTCGGCTGCCTCCATCAGGGCTGTGCCCACGCCCCGGCGCCGGTAATCCTCCGTGACCGCGAGGAGGTTCACCACGAGACGCGTGCGCGACAGATCGCGCTGGATCTGCCGGTGGGCGTCCGGCGCGGGCCGCAGGATCGCCGCCTCGATGATTCCCACCACGCCGTGCGGCGGAATCTCGGCCACCCGCCACAGTTCGTCGGCCGTGCGTTCCTCGCGGATGGCCGCCTCGAACCACTCCGCGAGACCGTCCTCCTCCGGCACCTGGATCACCTCGGGGACGAGCGCGGAGTAGTAGCGCCCGGCGTCCGCCCACGCTCGCGCGCAGCCTTCCCCGTCGCCGGGCCTGATGTCGCGAATCGTTGGGCGCATGGGCGGATTCTCCTCCGCGCCGGGCGACGATCAAGTCCCTTCCGCCGCGCCCCCGGGGTCGGAGAGCACGTGGAGGAGGCCGATCAGCGTCGGGCCGTTCACGATCTTCCCGTCGGCGATGAGGCCGCGGACGCTGGAGAGCGGCACCCAGGCGATGCGCTCGGCCTCGGTGATGTCGGTCGGCGGGCCGATGTGCTCGGCGCCGTCCGCGCGGAAGATGTGATGACGCGAGTCGACCGAGCCGCTGGAGGGCTGGGAGACGACGATCAGCCGCGGCGGCCCCGGGCGCCAGCCGGTCTCCTCCTCGGCCTCGCGCACCGCGGCCTCCTCGGGGGTCTCGCCCTCCTCGATCCGCCCGGCCGGGATCTCCCAGCCCCAGGTGTCGGTGACGTGCCGGTGGCGCCACATCAGCAGGACGCGGTCGCGTCCGTCCAGGATCACGACGGCCGCCACGGGCCGCGCCATCCGTACGACGTGCTGTTCGAACCGCTTGCCGTCCGGGAGTTCGACGTCGACCAGGTCGAGACTGATCCACGAACTCTCATAGATCGCCCGCCGTCCGTGGACCGTCCACCGCATGAAGGCCATCCTTCCCGCTCATCCGCGTCGGCCCCGCGCCGACCCCGGCCCTTGGCGATACACCGTCACCGTGTTTCCTCCTGTCTCATATGCCACATGTGAGGCTTTTTCACCTCTTCCGGCCAAGACCGTGGTGCCGCGCCACGGGGGTGCTTTGCTGACGGGTACCGCGAGCAGAGGACGGTCATGGCCAGACGAACCCGCAGCCAGGCGCAGTGGGCGTGGTGGACGGGAATCGCGGTGCTGGGAGCCTTCGCCCTGTTCGCGGGCACCTGGAGGCTGTGGGCGCTGACTGCGTTGGTCTGGTCCATGTACGAGCTGTGCTTCTGCCCGACCAGGTGCGGAGTGGCCACGCGCGAGGGCGACGCCTGCCGGAACGGCGCCCGCGGCCGCCTGTTCGCCTGCACGAACGTCGCGGGTCACCAGCAGCTCAAGACGGACGCCCTGTGGCGCCTGCCCGGCCGGGGCAACCCGCTGGCCCGCCTCCGCCCGAGGTACGGCGACGGCGCGCCGTCGCACCGCAAGACGCCGGCGCCGCCCTCTCACGCGGTGGAGCCGAACCAGCGCATCGTGGCCTACGTCGCGGTCGTGTGCGTGTTCGCCGTCGTCATCCAGACCGCGGTGGGGCTCGCCACTCTCTGACGTCGGCTTTCTCCGGGAACGCGGACTTCTGGACGTCGGCCCGTGATGTCATACTCGCCCCATGAGGGCGGGTTACGGGCTGCGGGCGGCGCGTGCGGTGGTGTTCACCGTGCTGTCCGTGCTGCTGTCCGCCGGAGGCCGTCTCGTGGTGACCGGCAGGCCGTTGCCGCTGACCACGCTGCTGGTCGCCGGAGCCGCCGTCTTCCTCCTGGCCCTGCTGCTGACCGGGGCGGAGCGCCGCTTCCTCCAGATCGCGGCCATGCTGGTCCCGGCCGAGCTGGCGCTGAACGCGCTGTTCAACACCGTGCAGGAGCGGTGTGCCGTGGCCGTGCCGGGCGCGGGTTCCGGCGGCTGGCCGGGGCTGCTCGTCTGTGGCGGCGGCTCGGTGCGTCCGGGCCTGCTCGGCGCCGCCGCTGTTTCTCCCTCCCACTCACTGGCCGCTCTGGCCGCCGGCCAGGTCCTGGTGCTGCTCGCGCTGCACACCGTGGTCGCGCTCGTGATGGCCGCCTGGCTGCGGCGCGGTGAGGCGGCCGTCTTCGTGGTGCTGCGCGCGGCCGCGGCGCTGAGCTGGACCGGGTTGACGGTGCTGTGGGCGCTGCTCACGGCGGCCACTCCTGACCCGCTGCCGCCCGCGTGGCGGGTGCCGCCGCTGGAGCGGCCGTGCCCCGGCCCCCGGCACGTGCTGCGACGTACCTCGACACGACGGGGCCCGCCGGTTCTCGCTCCGGCCTGCTGAGAGACCGCCCGGCCCCCGTACGCCTCGCCGTACGGCGTCCCCGGCTGTCTCCGGAGGGGACCCGTCCGCGGGTCTCCCGCTCAGGTCATGCGTCCCTTTCTCCACTCTTCGAGCCGAGGACGGCCATGAGCGACAACCAGAACACCAAGAACACGACGAAGAGCTCCCGATCCGCGCGGTCGCGCCTGCACGCCGAACAACTCCGGCGGAGGCGGGCACACGCCCGCCGGCGCAAGGCCGGCATCGCCGCGGCCATCACGGCGATCCTCCTGGGCGGCGGAACGGCCCTGGCGATCGGCACCGCGAGCGGCGGCGCCGAGGACGGCCGGGTGACGATGCCCGCGAACGCCTCCGGCACCGACGGCACGGTGATCGTCTATGGCAGGGCGACGGCGCCTGACACCCTGGACGTCTGGGAGGACTTCCGCTGCCCGTACTGCGGCAAGCTGGAGAAGGCCGACGGCAAGGCCATCCAGCGACTCGCCGACACGGGCGTCTACAAGATCCATTACCACATGGGCACGTTCCTGGACGGCAACCTGGGCGGCCACGGCTCGACGGAGGCGTTGCAGGCCGCCGGTGCCGCGCTCAACGAGGGCGCGGCGCGGTTCAAGGCGTTCCACGACGTTCTGTACGCCGGCCAGCCCGACGAACGGACCGACGGCTTCGCCGACCAGAGCCGGCTGCTCGCCCTCGCCGCGAAGGTGCCCGGCCTGACCACGCCCGCCTTCGTCCAGGCCGTCAAGGACCGCACCTACGCGGGCTGGGCGCACAAGGTCAGTGACGCCTTCAACCGCAGCGGAGTCGACGGCACCCCGACGCTGAAGCTGAACGGCCGGCCGCTGGCCGTACTCGACGGCGCGGGGAACCCGATCGCGCCGGCGCGGTACACCGCGCTCGTCCAGCAGTCCGTCTCCGGCCGTTCGCAGCGGTCATGACCACGTCGACGTCCACCCTCTCGGCGGCCACGCGTCCGCGGGCGGTGTCCGGGAGCGGCCCGCTGGCCTGGTCGCTGCTGCTCGCCGGAGCGCTGGGCCTGGCCGCCTCGGCCGTCCTCACCCTGGAGAAGATCCGTCTCCTGGAGAACCCGAACTACCGGCCGAGCTGCAACATCAACCCGATCATCAGCTGTGGCTCGGTGATGCGCACGCCGCAGGCAGCCGCCTTCGGCTTCCCCAACCCGTTCCTCGGCATCGCGGGCTTCTCCGCCGTGATCGTCGTCGGTGCCGCCCTGCTCGCCGGCGCGGCCTTCCGTCGCTGGTTCTGGCTCGGGCTCCAGGCGGGCGTCCTGTTCGGAGTCGTGTTCGTGCACTGGCTCATCGACCAGACGCTCTACCACATCGGCGCGCTGTGCCCGTACTGCATGGTGGTGTGGACCGCGACGATCCCGCTGTTCTGGTACGTCACGCTGCACAACGTCCGGCGCGGGGTGATACCGGTCCCGGGATCGTGGCGACCGGCGGCACGGGTGGTCGCCCGTTACCACTGGGTGGTGCCGCTGGCCTGGTACGTGCTCATCGCACTGCTGATCCTCAACCGGTTCTGGTACTACTGGCGCACTCTGCCGTAGCGAGACGGCGGAACCTCCCGGACCCGACGTCGGGTCCGGGAGGTTCCGGCGCAGGCCGATCAGCGGCGGCGCAGCGACGGGTCGAGCAGGGCGGGCGGAGTGTCGATCTTCTCCTCCGGGGCGAGGTCGACGCCGGGTGCGACGATCTCGTCGACGGCGTCCAGAACGTCGGGGGAGAGCACCGTGTCCGCGGCGGCGAGCTGGGAACGCAGATGATCCAGCGTGCGGGGGCCGATGATCGCGCTGGTCACGGCCGGGTGCGCGGTCACGAAACCGAGCGCGAGCTGGATCATCGTCAGACCGGCCTCGTCGGCGATCTTCGCCAGCCGCTCGACCGCGTCGAGCCGGGCACGGTTGGCCGGGACGGAGAGGTCGAAGCGCTGCGGCATGAACGCCGAGCGGTTGGTGGTGATCTCCCGGCCCTCGCGGATCGCGCCCGACAGCCAGCCCGAGGCCAACGGGCTCCACGCCAGCACCCCGAGTCCGTACTGCTCGGTGACGGGCAGTACGTGCGCCTCGATCCCGCGCTGCAGGATCGAGTAGCTCGGCTGCTCGGTGACGTACCGGCCCAGGTGGTTCTCCCGGGCGGCCCACTGGGCCTGCACGATGCGATACGCGGGGAACGTCGAGGAGCCGAAGTAGCGGATCTTGCCCGCGCGCCGCAGGTCGGTCAGGGCCGACAGCGTCTCCTCGTCGCTGGTCGTCGGGTCCCACCGGTGGATCTGGTAGAGGTCGACGTGGTCGACGCCGAGGCGACGCAGGCTGTCGTCCAGCGCGGTGACGAGCCAGCGGCGTGAACTGCCCTGGTGGTTGCGCTCGTCGCCCATCGGCATGTTCGCCTTCGTGGCCAGCACGATGTCCTCACGGCGCCCCGCGATGGCCCGGCCGACCATCTCCTCCGACTCGCCGTTGCCGTACATGTCGGCGGTGTCGATGAGGTTGATCCCCGCCTCGAGGGCGGCGTCGACGATGGCGGTGGCCTCGTCCTGGGTGGTGCGTCCGATCCTGCCGAAGTTCATCGCGCCGAGCACGAGGGAGCTGACCTGGACACCGGTGCGGCCCAAGGTGCGGTACTGCATGACAGTGTTTCCTTCATCCGGGTGTACGTGGTTTGGGCACCGGCCCCCTGCTCTGGCATCATGAGCAAACGGAACCGTGTTCCGAAACGATACGGAACGCTGTTTCGGTTTGGCAAGTTCCGACGGAAGGAGAGGCGCGGTGAACGACGGCGACGGGGGCGCGGGGAGTACGGCCCCGCGCAAACGGTCCGACGCCCGGCGCAACGAGAGAACGCTGCTCGACGCCGCCGCGGCGGTCTTCGTGACCTCGGGCGTCGAAGCGCCGGTGCGCGACATCGCGGCCAGAGCGGGAGTCGGGGTGGCCACGATCTATCGCCACTTCCCGACGCGGGCGGATCTGATCATCGCCGTCTACCGGCACCAGGTCGAGGCCTGCGCCGAGGCCGGCCCGGCCCTGCTGGAGAGCAGCGCGACCCCGCACGCCGCGCTGGAGCGATGGGTCAACCTGTTCGTCGACTTCCTGGTCACCAAACATGGGCTCGCCGCGGTGCTGCGATCCGACGACCCTGGCTTCGGTGCACTGCACGCCTACTTCATCGACCGCCTCCTGCCCGTGTGCGCCCGGTTGCTCGAAGCCGCGGCCACCGCCGGCGAGATCCGCGCGGACGTCGACGCGTACGAACTCATGCGCGGCGTCGGGAACCTCTGCATCGGCGCGGACAACGACCCCCGCTACGACGCACGCCGACTGGTCGAACTCGTCATCGCCGGACTGCGCGTACGGCGATAGCTTCCGGATCGATGTTCCGGAAAACCTGAAGCTCAGCGGCAAGGTGGGCGGGTGGCCGTCGACCTGAATGGGCGTCCTACCGGTGCGGAGGTCTCCATGAAGCGAACCGCGCGACGATGGACGTTCGTCTGGCTTCCAACCGTCGCGGACCTCGGCTTCTGGGATGTTACGGCTGGGCTGATGCTCAATGGGCCGACCAAGGTCAATGGCCGGGGCGGAAAGGCCCGTCGGGACACTAAGCGAACCAACCGGACTCACGGAATATCGGGTCGGAGCATCTGACACGGCGCCCAGCTGCCGAGCGATGTTCGAACGGCGTCACGGCCTTGCCTCGCAGTGGCCGCGCCGCTGGTCGGCTGCCCCGTGGATCGTCTCGATGTGTCAAGACCGTCCCATGGAATCGGCTATCAAATGACTGGTGCCGTTTAGGGTGGACAGCGGGCAGGGAACGGGGGTTGCTGTACAGGCCTGTCGACCGGAGGGCTGCCATGCCGGGTATTGCCGGAGGTCACACTTCTCGCGAACCGATCACATCGGGCTTGTTGTCATTCGCCGGTTTTCTGATTGGATTGGTAGGCTTCTTCAACATAGTGGATGGTCTTACCTCTTTGACTAAGAGGACCCTCTATCTGGTCCCATCGAGCAAGCTGCTCGTCTTTGATTTCACCGCCTGGGGTTGGATCTGGATCATCGTGGGGATCTTGCAGATCTTCGTTGGTGTTTCGATTTTTGCAAGACGAGCGTGGGCGAGAACGGCAGGAATCACACTCATGCTGCTTGCCATCGCCGGTCAGTTCGCCTTTATGAACGCATTTCCGCTGTGGTCGATAGTCATAATCGCCGTGTCTCTTGTGGCTATCTATCTGTTGATGGTTCCGGCGCCGGGTTCGCTCGCGCACTGACCGGAGTGCCGGCACAAACGCAACATAGATCGAACGAAGATCGGCGAGGGCTCACCGACCGCATCAGGCCTCACGCAACACGCCGACCCCGCAAGGCTCGACGGGAGCAGTCGATCCAGGAGTTCACCTGGGCCAACGCCGCCCAGGTTCATCCCGCGTATCTCCCGCGACCAGCGACTGAGAGCTGCTTCCGGCGGCCTACGGCTGCACACATGCAGAACCCCGCCGACCGGCGTTCGTGCTGGTCAGCCAGAGGTTTTCCTTGATCAGGTAGGTGCCCCCGGCAGGATTCGAACCTGCGGCACACGGTTTAGGAAACCGTTGCTCTATCCCCTGAGCTACGAGGGCTTGACGCTGGTCAGAGCCTAGCGGAGCCGCTGGGCCGTCCGCTGCACGCTGCGATCATTGCACACATATTGCCCTGTGCTCGATCGCCCGCCTCCACGTCGACGTCCAGGATACGGGGTGCAGTGCGGCCGTGGGGGCCGCCGCGACTGGCATCCACTCGGGCCACCAGACTCTGTGCAAGCTGTCTGCACGGCTTCGAGGCGGCCCGACAAGCGGGCCGCACGCGCCGCCGACTCGGCGCCCGCCCTGCGACTCCCGCTGACGCTCCCGCTCCGGGCGGGCCGGAAAGCCGGTCGGCTGGCGCGGATCACGCTTTAACCCTCGGGCCGCCGAGACGTCAGACGGTCGCCGAGGGATCTTGCTGTTGGTCGCGTGGACGGTTGTGCCAGGAGGGTGAGTGCCTCCGGCGGGGCACTCCGGCTCCGGGGTGGCCCCGAATCTGGTTCGGGTCTGTGAGTGGCTGAGGTGGAAGCGTCCATCCCGCCTGCCGACGTCCCAGGACAAGCCAAGCAGAACCGCCGGCGGTGGCGAAGGTCGTTCAGTCATGAAGTGCTCCACCTTCACCACCGCCGGCGGTTCCGCTTCCCTGTGCGGGTGGGACGACGGCAGACGGGATGGACGAACCGACTCGTCAGGCGACGCACCCCTATGTAGACTCTCTACATGGCATCAGAAGTGAAGATCACGACTACCGTGGCGAAGGTGTTGAGGGTCTTTCTAGAAGAACCTGCACAGCTTCGCTACGGCTTTGAAATCATGCAGCTGACCCGGCTGGCGAGTGGCACTCTGTATCCGATCTTGGCTCGTTTGGAGCAGGCCGGGTGGCTTGTCGGACGTCAAGAGGACATCGATCCTGCAAGCTCGGGGCGACCGCGTCGTCGGTTGTACATGATCAGTGAACAAGGAGTCGAAGGCGCGCGCTACGAACTCGCCGCACTCAGCGAGCAACTACGGCCGCCGGCTATCGGACCTCTTAACCCTCGGTCTCGGGGGAGTGAGACATGAGCGCCTTCACGTGGACCTGCCTTGCGTTCATGGGTGGTCTGCTCCTGGTCGCGCTAGGCGATCTGGTGAGCGAAGAGATCCGCAATCGTCTCGACGGCCTCCCCTTTGCCATTCTCCTCGCAGCTAGTCGGCGACTACCGCCCGAGTTGCGTATGCCGACATACGAAGAGGAGTGGCTCCCTGAGTTGCACTTTGTTTTGCGCGGCGATCAAGCCCTACCGATCACCCGGCTCATCAAGGGAACGCGCTTCGCGTTCGGCCTGCTCCTCGCCGCCCGGGCGATTGGACACGATCTCCAGGATGTACGCGGAGCGGAACGAGATGTCATCGTCCCCACCCCCCTGAAGGTCACGGTCCTCGCTTCCGAAGATATCGAACTACTGGCAGAAATTTCACGTGGAGTTACGGCCGACGTCGCCGCCCAGCGACTACGAGTGACGCCCAAGGTCCTCCGGCGACGCCTGAGGAGAATTTGTGACGAGCTCGACGTTAATACGCCAATCGAAGCTGTGGTCTGGGCTGCTAGGAAGGATCTTCTCTAAACCGGGTGGGGGTGCTTCACGCCGAAGAGGTCAACACGCAGGGCACATCGAGGGCACATCGCAGCGCGATCACACACGAAACGTTGAGAACCGCCGAGACCGCCACGACCAGGTCAACGGCGGGGACCCGCCGCCGAGGCAGGTCACAGACCCGCCGAATTAGTACCCGGCCTACAGACTGACTCCAGCGGCGACGGATTTACAGAGGGTCGGCGTTCATGCTCCCACTTGCGCTATGAGCTGGAGGGACATTGCATAGCGCGCCACCGAGTGGTGCGATCATCCCGCGTATATGCCGTGTCGTTCTGTGGTGTCGTACGGCGGCGGGAGGTGCTGTATGACGGTGTTGCTGTATTTATCTGCTATACCACGGCAGGTTCGGGCGCTCGGTGAGGAGTGTCGTGATTAGAGGACAAGCCGACCCGGACCGCAGGAGCCGTCAGGCTCTGAGGACCGGAAGCGGCGCGTCAGCACCTGCTTTTGGTTGATGTGTGACGGCCGGGTGGCACCTTGTGGTCATATGGGAGGTCTGAGTCGGGTGTCTCCCGCGGGCTCGGGTTGGGGTGTTGGTTAATGGCAGGTGGCCGGCGGTTAGTCCGTGTGGTCGTGGGCTCGGGTATGGCCGGGTTGGGTGCCTTGGCGGCTACCTGGCTGGGCGATCACCACGTCACGTGGCTTGGTGGAGTCGTCGGGGCGGTCAGTGGGGGGTTCGCTCCGACAGTCTTCGATTGGATGAAGGATCAGGCCGGAAAGCTGCAGGCGCGCGCCAGCGTTGGTGAGTTGGCTGCTGATGAGGGGCCGGCTGGGTTGTTGGACCCGCGGCGTGCGGTGGTGGACTTCGTTGGCCGTGAGGGGGAGTTGGCCGAGCTGATCGCCTGGTGTGGGGACGATTCGGCGGGGCCGGTTCGGTTGGTGACCGGCCCGGGTGGGGTTGGTAAGAGCCGTCTTGCGGTGCAGTTGTGTGCGCGGATGGCTGAGGTCGGCTGGTCGTGTGTCCGGGTTGGTGATGGAGGCGAGACTGGCGCGGTTTCGGCGTTCGGTGGGGGCCGGCCGTTGTTGCTGATGGTGGATTATGCCGAGACTCGGGTTGGGTTGGCGGGATTGCTGCGGCAGGTCGCGGCCGCCGCGGAGGTTCCGGTGCGGGTGCTGTTGCTGGCTCGTAGCGCCGGTGAGTGGTGGGACCGGTTGGGGGAGGGCGAGCCGCGGGTGCGGAAGCTGTTGGCGGATGCGTATCCGGGTGAGTCGTTGGCTTCGGCGGTGGCTGAGGGGCTGTCGGATGAGCAGATCGTGGCGCTGGCGGTTCCGCAGTTCGCCAGAGCACTGGGGGTACGGCCGCCGGAACGGGTGAGGGTGGCTACCGGTGCGGGTCGGGCGCGGATTTTGGATTTGCATGCGGCCGCGTTGGTCGCGGTGTTGAACGCCCGCGATGGCGATGGAACCGCCGAAGTTTTGGTGGATGTCGCCGAGGTGCTGGATGAGTTGCTGGGGCATGAGGAGAGGTTCTGGCAGGGCAGCGCCGTCCGCGGTGGTCTGTTAGAGGGGCCTGCGGGGATGACGGTGGCGACGCTGCGGCAGATTGTGGCGGCCGGCGCGCTGTTGGGGGCGGCCAGCCGGGACGAGGCAATGGACCTGTTGGAGCGGGTACCGGGTGCGGTGGTGTCGCTGAAGGTCGCCGGATGGCTGCGGGAGCTGTATCCGCCCCACGCTGATCCGGGAGCGGGGGCTGAGTGGTTGGGGTCGCTGCAACCTGACCGGCTCGCCGAACATCACGTCGTCGCCCAATTGAGCACGTCCACCGAACTCGCCGAGGCATGCTTGGAAGGATTGGATGACCGGCAGGCGCGGCGTGCGTTGACGTTGCTGGGCCGCGCGTCGGTCGATCAGCCGGCGGCAGCGCCGCTGCTGGAACGGGTGCTGCCGCTGCTGGAACGCGTGGTGGCTGACCTGACCTCAGATCTGGACACCTTGACCGCGATCGCGGACGCCATCCCCTATCCCACCATCCTGCTCGCCGAGGCTAATGTCGCGATCACCCGGCGGATTCTGGGTCTGCTGCCCGCTGAGGCCGTGCCGCTGCACGGACGCTGGCTGACGAGGCTTGGTGTCGCGTTGTCTCAAGTAGGTCGTCCGGCCGAGGCGCTGCCCGTCACCGAGGAAGCCGTCGCGATCCGAAGGGAGCTGGCCGCCGCCTATCCCGATCGCTACCGGCCCGACCTCGCCCGATCCCTGTCCAACCTCGGCGTCGGGTTCTCGGAGCTGGGGCGTCCGGCCGAGGCGCTGACCGTCGCCGAGGAGGCTGTCACGATCTACCGTGAGCTGGCCGCCGCCTATCCCGATCGCTACCGCCCCGACCTCGCCCGATTCCTGTCCAACCTCGGTGTCCGGTTCTCGGAGCTGGGGCGTCCGGCCGAGGCGCGGCCCGTCAGCGAGGAAGCCGTCGCGATCCTAAGGGAGCTGGCCGCCGCCTATCCCGATCGCTACCGCCCCGACCTCGCGGACGCCCTGTCCAACGTCGGTGTCCGGTTCTCGGAGCTGGGGCGTCCGGCCGAGGCGCTGACCGTCGCCGAGGAGACTGTCACGATCTACCGTGAGCTGGCCGCCGCCTATCCCGATCGCTACCGCCCCGACCTCGCGGACGCCCTGTCCAACGTCGGCATCTGGTTCTCGGAGCTGGGGCGTCCGATCGAGGCGCTGACCGTCGCCGAGGAGGCTGTCACGATCTACCGTGAGCTGGCCGCCGCCTATCCCGATCGCTACCGCCCCGACCTCGCGGACGCCCTGAACAACCTCGGCATCTGGTTCTCGGAGCTGGGGCGTCCGGCCGAGGCGCTGCCCGTCGCTGAGGAAGCCGTAGCGATCCGAAGGGAGCTGGCCGCCATCTATCCCGATCGCTACCGCCCCAAACTCGCCCAATCCCTGAACAACCTCGGCATCTCTTTCTCGAAGCTGGGCCGTTCAGCCGAGGCGCTGCCCGTCGCTGAGGAAGCCGTAGCGATCCGAAGGGAGCTGGCCGCCATCTATCCCGATCGCTACCGCCCCGACCTCGCCCAATCCCTGAACAACCTCGGCATCTCTTTCTCGGAGCTGGGCCGTTCAGCCGAGGCGCTGCCCGTTGCTGAGGAAGCCTTAGCGATCCGAAGGGAGCTGGCCGCCATCTATCCCGACCGCTACCGCCCCGACCTCACACGTTCGTTTGAGGTCCTCATTCAGGTATTGGAGGAGTTGGGGCGACCCGGAGACGCGGAGCACGTAAGGGGGGAGCTCGATCGGCTCAAGCCAACCGGTGACATCCCGGAGTCATGAGACCAGCTGGGTTAGGCAATCGCTGTCGTCGGCTGCGGTCGGACGGCCGCGGCGGGACCGGCCCGCAGAGGCCGCACGCCCGGCGCGGACCGGCCGAACCGCGGCGGCCCGCGCAGCGGGACGCCTTTAAAGACGTAAGGAAAAGTCTCATCCGGCGAGCTATGCCGGGTTCCCGCCGATGTCTTCTGCCTGCTCTGGTGGGCTCAGCCGGCTTCTGCTTGGTTCTCGTAGCGTCGGCGCCATGCTGCGCAGCGCTCGACGTAGGCCGGGAGATGGCGTGTCTCGAATTCCTCGGCGGACCAGTCGTCGGCTCCTACCTCGGCGTCAGGGTTGCACGCGTATGCCCATCCATGGCGGCCGTCGATGAGATCGATCCGCGTGAGTTCGTACACCGGATCTTCGAAGGCGTCCAAGACGCGCCACTCCTCGGGAGCGAGGCCGGTCAGCAGGAAGCCGCGGGCGGTGGCTTCTCCAGAAACGAGACCCGGATACACGCGTTCGGGCAATGTCGCCACTCGCCACCCCTTCGCCGCCGCTGGCTCGTGGTCGGGTACTCGATCGATGAGGGCGAACAGGACGTCAGGAAACTGGAGGCTTCCGTAGACGAAGAGAGCCTCCGGGGCCACCGATAGGCGGTCCCGCTGGCCAGAGTTCGGCGAGGTCGGTTGGGGTGAGTGGTTCCCGGTACGCGGCATGAAGCACCTCCCGGGACACCTTAGCGTCGGCCTCGGCGAGGGCCACGAACCAGTCGAACCCGGCGGGATACGCCCACATGTACGACCGGTGTACGGGGTCTGCGCCACGATCGGTGAGGTATCCCGCGATGGTCTTGTCGCTCCACCACGGAACACAGACCCGCAGATGATCGGCGCACTCGATCACCGGGGTCTCTTCGTTGAGCGCCTGGTGGACTTGGGAGAGGACGAGTTGCGTGTAGTGCGTGAGACGGACTCTGGTGATGAGCACCTTGTCGTCTGGGAGAACGAAGAGAGGCCATGCCTGGGCGAGCCCTTCCAGCATGACCTGTTGCGGCGCGTGGATGGACAGCAGACGGACCCATGGGACGTCTTCGGCTGCTGCCCTGGCTGCGAGACTGGCGCTCTGCAATCCGTGTCCGAGTACCTCGTGCAGGGCAAACTGCCGGGCACCTACTTGGGTGAACTCGACGTTGGGCAGGTTTAGCCGTAGGCGGACGTCTTGACCGGCTCCGTCGAGCCAGTAAGTCCAGTACGCGTCTATCTCGGCTGTCTCGATCGTCAGTCTGTAGGGGGCAGTGCTACCGGTCGCCTCTCGGATGACGGGTTCCAGCTCCCGCGCGGCCTGGCGGATGGCATCGGGTGCCTCCTGCACGTCGAGCAGTCCTTCAGCCTGGCGAAGGTCGGAGTTAGTGTCCGGCCCCCACCCGATGCCGAGATCTGCGAGAGCGCCGCGAGCCATCTCGGCGCGTTCCTCCACGTACTCAGCCGGCCAACCGGCAGCACCACATCCCTGCGTCGCCCGGATGTAGTCGCTCAACGGTGGCCGCTCTCCGAGGACGGCGCCGAGATAGGCAAGGTCGGCATCGAGTCGGCTAGCAAGGGGCCCATCCGCCACCGAGCGGAGCGCTGCCAGCCTGCGATAGGCCGTGAGCCGGTCGGTGACCGGTTCAGCCTCCGGACCTCCGGGGAAGCAATCGAAGTCGATGATGGGCGAACCGCCCTGGGCGATCTCGTAGGCGTTCCATGCACGGAGGACGGCTTCGACGTCTTCACGCAGACTCATGCTGGACATCCCATCGCAGCGTGATGGCCTGGTTAGGGCGCAGATGGTCACGGGTCAGCGTCATGTTCACATCGTCGCCGTCGTAATCCCACACTAGGTGATCTTCGGCGGAGCTCTCCGACCCGTTCGGTTCTTCCTCTGTTGCCGAGCAACGCAAGAGCTGTCCGGCGCCCTGATGGCGGATACGGAGCGTGTACTGCCGCGTGTAGCGAGGGATCGAGTTCCGCCAGTAGTGATCGTAAACAAACTGGCCACCTTCACAGACGAAACCGACTGTCGCCATGTCTCCCGGCTGGAGCGGTGGGGAAATCTGGCACGCGAACTTCGACAGGTTCGCCGTGTCGTGTCTGCGCTGGATCATGACGTGGCGGTCGGGGTCGCTGACAGGTCCGATGACGAGTCGATCACGCGTGTTCTCGAACCACACCTCTCGGGCCAGCCGAGTCATGGGCTTGTCAGTCAGGTTGAGCAACTGGTGGCGGTAGGTGACCCGCGACCAGCCCTCGTGGTCGATGTCGATGTCTGCGCTCATCGACAGCTCAACGATGTTTCCGGACAGGCTGGCGAGCTGAGCTGCCTCATCGTCACTCAGGCGAAGCACGCGTTGTAGTTCAAGGAGTTGACGCCCGAGCCTGCGAGCAGTGTCGCTGGCTCCTTCGACCGAGTGAAGCAATGCCGGAGACACTGACGGGCTTGAAGCCTCGGAAGGCTCCCACCTCACGTCTCCCTCAGGCGCGTGAAGCTGCCGGTCAATGGTCTCAAGTAGGTCTGCGGCCTTCGTGGCGCCGGCCGAATCATCGCCGACCGGCGGGGTGTCGTGGTCGTCGGTGACGCGCTCGAACAACTGCTCAGCGGTCCAGCCGGGGAACATCTTTTCCAAAACCCGACAATGGTCGGGATATGGCAGGCCCTTGACGTCTCCAGACATCCAGCGGTGGAGCTGCGCGCGGCTCGGTCCGGCGCCCTCCAGCGAAGGGTCAACCTTCTTAGCAGCCTTGTCGTACTCGGCGGTGAACGTTCGGTACGTCTGCCAATGACGCTCCCGCAGCAAGACCTTCAGCCGTACGGGGGCCGTGATCCGTTCGTCCATCACGGGCGACGGTAGCACGAGATGAGACATAGATGAGGCGAAGCGAGCACTAGACGTTCGGGATGCAATACGCGCGGTGTAGCAGCGCGACACGTCTCTTCACGAAGCTCTAAGACATGAACGACGGCGGGACCGGCGGCATGGCGAGATCGGCTGACAGCCATCACACGGTCTCACTCCCACCGAGGGACGTGAGAGTGGAAACGAGCAAGTCACTGGAGATGGAGTTGCTTGCCGAATTGCGGGCGGCTCTTACGGAGCATGACATCTGTTCTGAAATTCGCGAGGACGTGGCAGGGCTGGCCGTCGTAACTGACACCCCTGGCGTCTTTCTATGGATCTTCGTCAGTTTCAGCAGTCGGTACTTCTCCTGGGCAGAAGCGAGCCACCAGCACCCTGTCAACGACGTGGCTGGCGCAGCCCGACGAATCGCTACGCACGTCCGAGGTTTCCGCGTCGTCGGGGGTGAGCCGTGATGAGCAATGACAACTTCGTCCCAAGCGCGGACGAGTTTGCACTGGTCACATCAATCGACCAGGCGCGGAAAGCCTGGATGGGGAGGAAGAAGCGCTTGACGGAGTCCGAGCGTCAGCTACTGCTTGCCGAGGTCGCCAAGATCTCCGCAGAGTTGGGCGAATTGCAGGCGTGGGCCGCTGCGATTACGCGGCGCGTCACCGACCATGCGGACGAGCGAACGGGCCGAACCGCATAAGCCCAAAGCCTCTCTGCCACTCGGGCGTCTTGAAACTGGCTCGTCTGGCAGGTTTAGCGAGCGAAGCCGCCGGATGGCTTCGGTAACCAACGAGGAGGTAACGCCGTGAACATCGGCTACCAAGACCGTGAGCTTGAGCTGATTACACACTTGTGTCGGCGCCTGGCCGCGCTGGGGTTAAGCGTGGGAATGAGTGACGCTCGGCCCGCGGCGGTAATCCGTACCCGAAATGAACCTACTCTGACGATCACGGTGGACGCCTCGGGAGATTGCTTCGAGTGGTCCGAGGGTGCGCACCGGCATCCAGTCGCCGACCCGTCCGGGGCAGCGGCGGCCATCGTAGAGTACGTCAAGGCCCAGCGATCGAGGCCGGGTGGGCTGTCGTGATGTCGCGTGGAGGGCTGGCCGGTCGGGCTTCCGCGGGCATCTTGGCTCGGCGTTATAAGCGCAGCGGGGCGGCGCCCGTCAACGATGGGGAGTGCTTCGAGCAGGCCCGGCATATTCAGGCGACCTACCGCGATTGGCTGGTTATGTGGTCGCCCTGGCATCGAACGTTCACCGCGTTCAGCTGCTTCACGCCCGAACCGTTGGTGGTCGACGAGCCGACGCCCGAGGCTCTGATCAGCGCAATGGTCCGCGTGGAGCTGCATCACAGCCCTACCCGCGTCGACGCCCTCAGTAGCTTCCCCTCAGCCTCAGCAGGTAAGAAATAGCGCCCCGAACGCGCGTTGACCGCTGCGCCTTGCCCATACACTCGGTCGTTCTGTTTTAGAAAGAACCGTTTCCGCCCATGAATGACGACACGCGCGCACATCTCTCGTTCAGTGCGTCCACGCCGACACCGGCACGAATATACGACTATTACCTCGGCGGTAAAGATAATTTTTCGGCCGACCGTGAGGCGGGCGAGAGAGTCATGCGAGTGTTCCCCCAGGCGCCCACGCTCGCATTGGCTAACAGGGCCTTCTTGTTGCGTGTGGTGCGGTACTGCGTCCAGGCGGGGATTGATCAGTTCATTGATCTTGGGACCGGTATCCCGACCTCACCGAACGTCGCCGAGGTCGCCTGCGCTTTCAATCCGAGCGTACGTGTGATCGGCGTGGACAACGATCCGGTCGTACTCAGCCACCAGCGCGCCCATCCCTCATCGACACCCGGTGGCTACACGATCGTTGAGGGCGATGTCCGACGGCCGTGGGCGATCTTGGCCGATCCACGTCTGAACGAAGTGATCGACCTGTCCCGGCCGGTCGCAGTGCTGTGTGTGGCGGTGCTGCACTTTGTCCCCGATGCCGATGACCCGGCCGGAATCCTCGACACGTTCGCCGACGCCATGACGGCCGGGAGTTACCTCGCCGTCTCGGCGGTTACCTCGACCGACACCGACCCGGCCGTCATCACCCAGATCGAAGACGCTTACAAAAACGCCTCGGCGCCTCTGATCTTCCGGACGGCCGACCAGATCCTCTCCTGGTTCGACCCGTTGGATCTGGTCCATCCCGGCCTGCTCGATGTCTCCCAATGGCCTACCGGCATCGGCGTCCCGACCGATGTGCGCATCCTCGGCGCTTTGGCGCGGAAACGATGGCGAGCGCACACATCCAGGACTCGGCCTGCAGGGGGAGCGGGATGAAGGCCCTGGTCGAGGTTGCGGCGCTGTGCCTTCTGCCCTATCTGTTCCGTCTATGTCGAAGTCGCAACTACATTCGCATACGGATGAGATTGCGGCGATCTCCGAACATGCCTGTGCTGATAGGCATCACCGTGCTGCTTATCGCTATTGCGACCAGAGCATGACCATGCGGCGTCCGGCCCAGCCGGCCCCCATATGGGCGCTCTATGGTGACTCGACCAGCCTCGCCGACTCGCTGCCGTAAGCCGTTGCGTCTGTCAGGCGGCCGGCCTTTTACAAGGAAGCGCAAGAAGGGTTGATGTGACCGACATCGCACTTCAGCTAGCTGCATTGCGGCAGGTAGCGGCTTTGTCAA
This sequence comes from Actinoallomurus iriomotensis, assembly GCF_030269445.1. Lineage (GTDB taxonomy): Bacteria > Actinomycetota > Actinomycetes > Streptosporangiales > Streptosporangiaceae > Actinoallomurus > Actinoallomurus iriomotensis. The sequence goes on along the minus strand of NZ_BSTJ01000003.1, from coordinate 66,602 downwards.
CGCACGAGTTGGCGGCGAGGACCGGTCTGTCTCAGCCGCGAGTGTCACGCGTGGAGCGCGGCATGGCCCGTCTGTCCAACGACGAGGTGCGCCGGTGGTGTCAGGTAACCGGCGCGGATTGGCGTACGACCGAACGTCTGGTCGCTCTGAATACGGCGGAACGCCGTCAGTCGGCCGGGTTGAAGGCCGTTCAGACGGTGAAGTTCGGTCCGGATGAGTCAGTCACCATCTCGATCGGTAGGGACAGGGTCCACGTCATCACGCAAGACCGTGGGCTCATTGAGTCCGGGGATCAAGCGGCCCACATCCTGAGCATCGTCCTGCTGGCCGACCTAGCCGACAGCGATTCCGCAGAGTCTTCGACGGAACGCCTGGATCATTCAGACCAGGCCCATTCCGTACGGCTTGATTGTCCGATCAGGTGTCTTGGACTGTCGAGACGTACCTTCAACGCGCTGAAATGGGGAGGCGACGTCAGGCCCGTGAAGATCAGTGACCTCGTCGCGCTCACCGAAGATGACCTTCGCCAGTTTCGGAACATCGGCTCGTCCGCCGTGGCCGAAATCAAAACGAAACTCGCTGACGCCGGTCTACGCCTGGCCGCCGAACACTGAGGCGAACCCCGACCCCTCAGAACGACACAGCAGTCAGACCCGCAGCCCCCGAACGCCGCACCGGGACTCACGGTGTTCTTCGGCGCACATAGGTCCTTTCAACTGACGCCGCGATCAGAGGCCCTTGGTGCGCTGGTCAAGCTCTTCGAGCTTGGCGGCAAAGCCTTTGAGCTGGCTGCGGATCTCCTGGAGTTGGCCGAAGAGAACCTGGAACTCCTCGCTGTGCTCCTGCGGCTCGCCGGCGGCGTCGGGCTGAGGCTGAGGGAGCGCGATGACCGTCGTACGGCTTCCCTGTCGGCTCTCTAGGTAACCTTCGCCACGCAGGACGTCTACGGCGCGGTCCACCGTCATCTTCGCGGCGCCGAACCGGTCGGCCAGCTCCCCGATTGACAGGAAGGGCTCACCCACCGGGTACTTGCCCGCGGCTAGCTCTTCTCGCAGCTCATCCGCGATGCGGACGTACAGCTTGCGGCGGTCGGGATGCGTGCTGGCCATGGCCCAAGACTAGCCGATCCAGCACAGGTTTCTAGGTTCCCCAATGAAGTCTGCCTAGATGGCTTGCTTTTCTAACATCCCTAGGTACTCTATGAATCATGTTCTCTAGAAAACTAGAGAGCGACTCGTAGAGGAGAACCATGCAGAACATCGGTATCCCGGTCGACACCACCGCCCTGACCTTCGTGTGCGTCGCGCCGCCCCAGCCGCGACTGACCAACCGCGAGACCGGGGAAGTGAAGGTCGACAGCGAAGGACGGACGGTCTACCAGGTCGGACTGTCGGTCGCGAACGAGGCCGGCCGGATCGACCTCGTCCAGGTCAACGTTCCCGGCGATCCTGAGATCCAGGTAGGGCAGATCGTCACCGCCTCGAACCTGATCGCCCGGCCTTGGAACCAGGTGATCAACGGTCAGGAACGGCACGGGATCTCCTTCGGCGCCTCGGCCATCGTTCCCGCGTCCGCCGTCCGGGCCGCCTGAGCAGGGGCGCGCAGATGCTCGACAAGGCAACGCTCATTGAAGCGCTCGCGGTCCTTGTCGCCGTGGTCGCCGGGGGCCTGGCGTGGCGGCGGTTTTATCCGCTGTCGTTCTGGCTGTGCGTTGGGTTCCCGGCCCGCGCGGTGTGGCTGTACGCGACCTGGCAACACGTCGCCTCGGCCTGCAAGCTGACCCACAAGCGGCGGCGGTGGCGCGTCACGCTGGATTCCATTCCGGTCCTGGGGGCCGCCTCCCGTGAGGCAACGGCGATCGTGGAACGCCGCCACCTGCGGCGGGTCGAGATCGAAAAGGCCCCCCGGCTGGGCCTGATCCGGCCGTCGCGGCAGGGCTGGCGCCTGCCGATCCGGCTCAACGACGGGCAGATTCCGGACGACTTCGCCAAGGTCGCCGAACGGCTCGCGCACGCCTGGCGTGCTCACGCGGTACGGGTGCTGGACTCCAAGCCGGGCAGGGTCGTACTGATCGCCACTCGCAAGGACCCTCTTGTCACGGTTCCGCCGCTTGCTCCGACACCGGATGACCTGCTGACCGTACGGCCGGGAGTTCTGGAGAACGGGCGGCCGTGGGTGATCGACTTCAAGACCGTCCCGCATTGGCTGTTCGCCGGAGCCACCCAATCGGGTAAGTCAACGCTGCTGAACGCGATCATCCGGGGCCTGGCTCCTCAAGCGGTCGCACTGGTCGGGTTCGACCTCAAGGGCGGGGTCGAGTTGACCCCGTACGTGACGCGCATGTCCGCTCTGGCCACCACGCGGTCCGCCTGCGTGCGGCTGCTGGACGGGCTGGTCTCCGAGCTGACGCACCGGATGGCCGACTGCCGCGAACACGGCGTACGCAACGTGTGGCGACTCCCGGTGGACCTGCGGCCAATCCCGATCGTCGTGGTGGTCGACGAGGTGGCCGAGTTGTTCCTGATCGCCGATAAGGCCGAGAAGGACGAGGTGGCGAAGACCTCGGTCGCGCTGCTGCGTATCGCACAGCTCGGGCGGGCGTTCGGGGTCTACCTGATCGTCTGCGGCCAGCGCATCGGCTCCGACCTTGGACCAGGCGTGACCGCACTCCGTTCGCAACTGTCCGGCCGTGTCTGCCATCGGGTCAACGATCCGGAGACCGCGACTATGACCCTCGGCGACATGGACCCGGCCGCGTTGGAGGCCGCCCGCGCCATCCCCGCCGAAACCCCCGGCGTGGCGATCGTGGCCGGCAGTGACGGGTCCTGGCGTCGGGCGCGTTCAGCACTGACCACCGAGGCCGACGCGGAAGCCGCCGCCCGCGCCAACCGCCACCTCACCACCCCATGGGTCCACCTGGTCCGCACCGGCCCGCGCGCTCTGCCTGACAACCAAGCCGCCTGACTCCCGACCTCGGAGACTCGCCATGACGAACGTGATCCCTCTGCACCGCCCGGCCGCTGTCTCGTCCCCTCGTCCCCGTCCTCGGGACGGCCGTCCGTCCTCGTCCCGCCGTTCCGTCCTCGACCCCGTCCGCCTCACCTTCGACCCCACGCGCAGCGTCCACGCCGCCGTGTGCGCCCAGTGCGCCGAGACCGAATCGGCCTACCCGGATGCACTCGGCTGGCTGCTCGGCTGGGCTGAGGCTCACCGCTGTGACCCCGAGTTGGCCGCGCTGCTGGCCTCCTGCGACCGGGGGGCCGCGTGATGGCCCGCCTCGGTGGCCTCCTGGCCGACTCGGGACCGGTCGTCATCTTGGCGGCGATCGCGGCGGCGGGCTCGTTCACCCACATACGCGACACCGCCAACCAGCACGGTCAACACGGCTGGATGGCCTGGGCGATCGCGGTCTGCATCGATCTGACCTGCGTCATGGCCGCTCGTGAGCGACAGCGTGACCGCCGCACCGGTCGCCGTACGGGGCCGGTGTCCTGGCCGACCCTGGTCCTGTCCGGCGGCGTCTCGCTCTCCCTGGCCGCCAATCTTGCCCAGGCCGAGCGGACGGCGTGGGGCTGGCTGACCGCTGCCACTCCGGCGGGCGCGTTCCTCGTCGCGGTCTCGATGCTCGAACGTCGCTCATCCGGCCACCGCCCTGTTCCGGACGACGCGGTCACTGCTACGTCCCCCGTCCCGCCGTCCTTCGGCCGTCCGTCCTCGGCCCTCGTCCCCGTCCCGAACCGCCAGGACGAGCAGGCCGAACCGGACGCCCCCAAAGAGACGGCGTCCACGGGCGGACCGGCGAATGAACTGCTCACTTTCGCCCGCCGCGTGGCCGACGAACACCAGAACCGGCACGGGCGGCCGATCACCCGCGATGCCCTGCGGGCTCGGCTGGGCGTGTCCAACCAGCTCGCCTCCGAGCTACTCCACGAGATCCGCACCGCCTGAAGGGAAACTCCATGACCACACCGCCGACCGTTCCCGGCGACCTGCTCGCCCGCGCCCAGACCATCGCCGGCCTCCGCGCCCTGGCCGACTTCCTGGAGAACAACCCCAGCATTCCCGTCCGCGAGTACGGAGGGGACTACACCGTCTTCCCCTACGCCGACGACGACGCGGCCGAACGCGCCGAGATCGACCGCATCGCTACCGCGCTGGGCGAGACGGTCACCGACGAGACCGGACGCGGCGGGCACTACACCGTCTCCAAGACCTTCGGCCGCATCACCTACAACGCCATCCACGTCCCTGCCAAACGCCAGGCCGCCCACGAGGCGCTCATGAGCTACGCCCCGGTCTTCCACCCCGACCGCTACACCGCCGCCTGATGAACGTCGCCGGCCGACCGGCCGACATCCCGCCGACGGAGCACTTCCAGTGCTGCACCTGCGGCGGAACCGGCCTCGACTCCTACGGCGAGACCTGCGAGCACTGCGAGGGCCTCGGCTTCTGCTGAGCCTCGGCGCCCCCGGCGTGGCCACACAACCGCCAAGTCCTGCGCCACGTCGGGGGCCATCCCCAGCCGTTCCACGACAGGAGATACCTTCATCTTGCCTGCTGCTGTCCCCTCCCCGCTGACGCTCCGCGACATCGCGCGCCGCGCGAGCTCCCCGGACTACCAGCGGTGGACCGCTCAGATCCGACGTACCGGCGGCTGCGCCCAACCCATCCACCTGCGCGGCCGTGTCGACTACCGTGACCCGCTCACCGGTGCTCTGCTGCACCGCTACTCCACCGCCCACGAGCCGGACGGCGTGCTGCGCGTGGCGTGCAAGACCCGCCGTGCCTCCCGCTGCCCCTCATGCGCAGAGGTCTACCGGGCCGATACCTACCAGCTCGTCCGCGCGGGACTCGTCGGCGGAAAGGGCGTCCCCGACAGCGTCACCGCTCACCCGGCTGCGTTCGTCACCTTGACCGCCCCCTCCTTCGGGCCGGTCCACGCCCGGCGAGAAAAGGCCGGCGGGGTGCAGCCGTGCCACGCGCGCCGGGACCTGGGGGACTGCCCGCACGGACGCCCGCGATCCTGCACCGAACGGCACGGGGCCGATGATCCGCGGTTGGGTGAACCGCTCTGCTTGGACTGCTACGACTACAGCGGCTCGGTGCTGTTCAACGCGCTCGCGCCTGAACTGTGGCGGCGCTTTACCCTCGCCCTGCGGCGACGGTTGGCAAAGTCGGCGGGCCTGACCGTCCGTGAGCTGCGCGACATCCTCACCGTGTCCTTCGCCAAGGTTGCCGAGTACCAGCGCCGGGGCGTCGTCCACTTCCACGCCATCGTGCGCCTCGACGGACCCGACGGGCCGACCGCATCCCCGCCCGGCTGGGCGACCGGTGAGCTCCTCGACGACGTCGTACGCCATGCCGCCCGCGCCGTCACGGTGACCACCCCAGAGGCGGAGCAACTCCAGGCCCGACGCTTGACGTGGGGTTCGCAGGTCGACGTCCGACCGATCACCACGACCGGGGAACTGACCGACCAAGCCGTAGCCGGCTACATCGCGAAGTACGCCACCAAAGCCGCCGAGTGCGTCGGCACCCTGGACCGCCGGATACGCGCCACCGATGACCTGGACCAGCTCGCCATACGCGACCACGCCCGCCGACTGATCGCGGAGTGTCGGCGTCTCGGCGCACTGGAGGAGATGGCCGACCTCCGGCTTGCCGACTGGGCGCACATGCTCGGCTTCCGGGGCCACTTCTCCACCAAGTCCCGCCGGTACTCCACGACCCTCGGCGCGCTCAGAGAAGCGCGCATGGCCTACAACCAGCGCGAACACCAGATCACGACCGGCCGACTACCCCTCTTCGACGAGGACCAGGTGCTCGTCGTCGCGCACTGGGACTACGCGGGACAGGGTCACACTCCCGGCGAAGCCTTCCTGGCCGCCGCACTTAGCGCCAGGGCACTGCCACCACTCGACTCCACCGGAGCGGGCGGAAGCCTGCCGGGACTCATGGAGGCCATGTGAGTAAACGAGATGAGTTGATGACCGTTCCTCAGATCCTCGATGAGCTGGGCGGCGTCTCCCGGCGCACCTTCTATCGCTGGCGTGAGACCGGCTCGGCTCCGGCTGGTCTCCGGTTGCCCAATGGCGAGATCCGCGTCTGGCGCAGTGAGTTCACCGCGTGGCTTGAGAACCTGCGGGAGGCGGCGTGACCACCACATATGACGTGAAGTTCTGGACGGTCTACCGGAACAAGTCGAGCAAGACGCCGTCGTACGTGGCGCGTTGGCAGGTCGGTGGACGTCGAAAAACCAAGACCTACCGGACCAAGGCGCTGGCGGAAAGCTTCCTGTCCGACCTTCGACAAGCGGCCAAGCGCGGAGAAGCCTTCGACGTTGACACCGGCCTTCCTGAGTCGATGCTCAAGGCGAAGAACGCCGCAACGTGGTTCGAATTCGTGCAGGCGTACGTCGCCACCAAGTGGCCGCATCTCGCCGCCAAGAGCCGAGACAGCATGACAGACGCGCTCGCCACGGTGACCCCGGCTTTGACGAAGGATGAGCCGGGAAAGCCGAGCATCGAGACGCTACGGGCCGCGCTGAGGCGACACGCACTGTTGCCGGAGGACCGGCGCGCCGGTCCGGACACCGAGATCAGTGCGGCGCTGCGCTGGCTACAACGTGCGTCGCTGTCGGTGCGAGCGCTGGAAGACAGTTCGACGGTGCACGCCGCGCTCAACGCCCTTTCCCTCACGATGGACGGCAAGCGGGCAGCTACGACGACCTACCGCCGTAAGCGGGCGGTCTTCTACAACGTCATCGAGTACGCCGTTGAGCTGGAAGAACTCGCAGACAACCCGCTCGACCGGGTCAAGTCGAAACGACGAAGCCTGAAGATCGCTCAAGAGGTCGACCGGCGTGCCGTGGTCAACCCGCAGCAGGCCAAGGAGTTGCTGACGGCCGTGACCTACTGCGGGCGTACTAGAGGTGAGCACATGCGGGCGATGTTCGCCTGCATGTACTACGGCGGTTTGCGTCCCGCTGAAGCGCTCGGCCTGCGGGAAACCGACTGTTTGCTACCGGGGGAGGGGTGGGGAAGCCTGACGCTTGAGAGGACGCGTCCGCAGGCGGGCAAGCAATGGACCGACAGTGGTGAGACGCACGACGATCGGGGTCTCAAGCACCGGGCCGACAGGGAGACACGTCACGTGCCGATCCCGCCGGAACTGGTCGCCATCCTGCGGGAGCACATCGACGCTCACGGCGCGTCGGCGGACGGCCGGCTGTTCCGGACGTCGAAGGGTCGACCGTTCGCCGCTTCGGCGATCAACGGTGTGTGGAGTCAGGCGCGGACGCTGGCGTTCACCCCGGCGCAGGTGCTCTCTCCCTTGGCTCAGACTCCGTACGACCTTCGGCACGCGGCGGTCTCGCTCTGGCTGAACGCGGGGGTTGCGGCTCCCGACGTGGCCGAGCGGGCAGGGCACAGCGTTGACGTCCTGCTCAAGGTGTACGCCAAGTGCATCGACGGACAGCGTGAGATCGCGAATCGGCGTATCGAGGCGGCGCTTGGCATCCAATAGCGGTCCCGCGTCTGAGAGAGGCCCTCGGCTCGTCCGGGGGCCTCTTCGTTTTGCCGGGTGACCTCGACAAACGCACCCTGCGGCCATTGCACACATATTGCACGACCACCTACAAGGGCCTGCGCCCGGTGACATACGGCTGCATATGCCCGGTGTCGACTGGCAGCGCGTCATCGCTGGTCGCGGCGCAAGTTGGCTGTTCAGAGTGGGGGACTGGCAAGCGGCTCAGAATCCAAGATCCGCTTTAGGAAACCGTTGCTCTATCCCCTGAGCTACGAGGGCTTGTCGCTGGTAGAGCCTAGCGGAGACGGCGGGTTCCGTGCTCTCGGTCGGTGACCGTACCGGGCGTGTTCCGGATCTTGGTCTTCCGCCCGTGCGCCAGCGCACTGTCAAGGGTAGTGCGTCCTCGTGCGGCTTCGGCTCGGTGGCTGACCGCGGGTTCCCGCCGCTGCACCGCCTGGTCTCTGCCGACCGGCCGGTCTACCGTGCGGACATGCGATGGTTATTGCTCGGCTTGACCGGGCTCGCGGCAGGACTCGCCGCCCTGGTGGCCTACAACACGCGCTTTGAGCGGCGGCACGGCTGTAACTGTCTGGACTCATGCTGGTGCCGGTCGCGCCTCGGCCGGCATGCGCGCTGGTGGTGGCCGGCCAAGCATCAGGCGCCTACCGCCACCCGATAGCAGCCGCGCTGTTGATCATCCTCGGCTCCTGGGATCTAGACTGCCGGTCGGGCAGAGCCGGGCGCGGGTCCCGTGTTCGGTGGTGGCGAGGAGGATCATGGAGCAAGGTGCCGTCCCCGCGCAGGGGCGATCCGTGGACGGTGCTCCGCCGCTACCGGGAGAAGACGGTCTCGATGAGCGTATGCGGCTCGTGCCGGTGGACGAGCGGGCCGCCGTGCTGGTCGATCGGCTCGCGTCGCGTACCTCGTCCGACGGGCTTGACTGGATCGCGGAGCTGGCTCGGTACGTGGAGCGGTACGGGCTCGACGTTCCGGAGATCCGGCGGGCCGCCACGGATCTCGCCTGGATGGCTCGGGTGGGGGAGCAGCGGTACCCCGGGGATCTGGAGTGGGGTGCGGCCCGCGGCGTCACCGGTTCGCGGACGCAGCGGCTCGTCCTGGCGTACGTGCACGGTCAGCGGCTGCGGTTCGACTACCGGTTCCGGGAGATCCTGGCGCGCTGCAACGAGTGGCTGACCGAGTTCCACGACGATGCCCTGATCCGGAGTTTCGCCGCCTTCGGCGGGCTCGGCTCGCGGGCGCTGAACGGGCTCGACCTGTACGACAGGGCGGTCCAGGCACCGGACGCGGATCGTAAGAGCCGTCAGGTGGCCCTGACCGCCATCTGGTTCGCCGATCATCTCGACGAACAGCCGGACATGCTGCTGCGCCTCTCCGACGAGATGATGGCGCGCGGCGATGACGACGCGAACATCCACTACCGGCGCGCCGCCGCCCTGCGACGGCTGGGCAGGTACGACGAGGCGCTCACGGAGATCGATCTGGCGATCGACCGGTTCGGTGTCGGCAACATGCTGGTGCACGAGCAGTACGCGCAGGAGCGGCGGACGATCATCCACACGCGGGACATGCGCCGGGGGGCGGCCGAGGAGGCCGCGCGGCTCGGTGACGAGATGGCCGCCCGGGTGGACGAGCGGATCGACCAGGCGTCCGCGGCTCTCGAAGAGAAGATCGACGAGGCGTCGCAGCGGCTCGCACAGCGGGTCTCGTTCGCCCAGGAGCTGGTCTCCGAAGGTCTGCTGAAGATGGTCGAGGTGCTCGGGCTCTTCGTGACACTGCTCGGGTTCCTGATCGGCTCCGGGGCGGTGCTCGTCAAGTCCAAGACGTTCTCCGAGCGCGCCGTCGCGATGACCGTCGTGGTGGTGGGGGCCCTGGTGTTCTTCGGCCTGTTGAGACTCGTCACGCACGTACGTCGCCGGCCGTCCTGACGGCCGCGGATCAGCTCGGCCGATGGCTCGCTGAGCTGCCGTTATGCTGGCACGGCCGGTATGTCATACCCCTCTTCGTCTAGGTCGGGCGCATGGAAGCGAATTCTCAGATTTTCTGTCCTGACTTCATCAGTCCGCGGCGGACCATCGGACGCCGGGCGTTCGACTTCTCGCGCCAGGTCGCGGTCATGGCGATTATCAATCGGACGCCGGATTCCTTCCACGATCGTGGGCGCACCTTCGAGCTCTCCAAGGCCGTCGAGGCGGTGGAGAACGCGATCGCGAACGGGGCGGACTGGATCGACATCGGGGGCGTTCCGTTCGCGCCGGGTCCCGAGGTGACCGTGCGCGAGGAGATCGATCGTGTCGTCCCGGTCGTGGAGGCGGCGCGGGAGCGGACCGACGCGGTGATCTCCGTCGAGACCTACCGGCCCGAGGTCGCCCGGGTGGTCCTCGCCGCCGGCGCCGATGTGATCAACAATGTGACCGGCCTGCACGACCTGACCTTGGCGGACGTCGTCGCGGAGGCGGACGCCAACCTGATCATCACGCACAGCCTCGCCGCGCCGCGTACGCCGTTTCCCCGCCCCACGTACGAGGACGTCGCCGGGGAGGTCGCGGCCTTCCTGCGCGACCGGGCGGACGCGGCGATCAGCCGCGGCCTGCCGCCGGAACGCATCATCCTCGACCCCGGCCACGACCTGAACAAGAACACCCACCACTCGCTGGAACTGACCCGCCGCCTGCCGGAAATCACCGGGATCGGTTATCCGACGCTCGTCGCGGTGTCCAACAAGGACTTCATCGGCGAGACCCTCGACCTGCCGCAGAATGAACGGCTGGTGGGCACCATCGCGACCGTGTCGGTGTGCGTTCTCCAGGGCGCGAGAATCGTCCGGGTCCACGACGTCGCCGAAATCGTGCCGGCCGTACGGATGGTGGAAAGCATCCTGGGCTGGCGTCCGCCGGCCGTCATTCGCCACAACGCCGTCTGAGGCCGAGCCGCCCGTGGTGTGCCCCACCCGCCCGGGGGGCTCCAGCCCACTTTCATTGTCCAGCCCCCTCGTCCGCCGGCGGAAGGCCGTCCAGGGGGCTGTGGATAACCCGACTGTCCGCCTCGTCGTTCGCGGTGGTCGTGGCCAGCGACGCCAGCACTCGTAGCTTCTCGGCGCTGTCGCTGCCCACGTCGGCGTAGTACAACACGAGGGTCAGGCCGTCGACGGGGAGCTTGTCGCGGTGGAGGTGCAGCCTGCCGACGACGGGGTGATTCACGACGGTCGTGCCGCCCTCGAGTCGGCGGACGTCGTGGCGCGCCCAGAGCGTACGGAACCGTGCGCTGGCCAGGGACAGTTCCCCGACGAGCTCGACAGTGCGCGCGTCGTCGGTGTCCCCGCCGATGGACCCGCGGAACGATCCGACGAACTCCGCGGTGGCCGCGTCCCAGTCGGCATGGAACTCACGTTCCTCGGGATCGAGCATCAGGGACCGCAACCGGTTCTCGCCCGGTCGCAGCCGGGGAGAGAAGGCGAGCGCGAGCGGGTTCGACGCGAGCACGTCGAACGCCCGGCCCTCGATGAACGCCGGCACCTCAAGGGCGGCGAGCAGGTGATGCAACCGGGCGGGCACACGCTCGGCCCGCTTGCGGGAGCGCGCACGGCGTGACGGCTCGGCGAGCTCGAGCAGGTACTGATGTTCGACGTCGTCGAGGTGGAGGACACGCGCGAGCGCCGCGAGCACCTGCGCGGACGGGTTCCTGTCGCGCCCGCGCTCCAGCCGCAGGTAGTAGTCGGCGCTGATCCCCGCCAGCATGGCCACCTCCTCGCGCCGGAGGCCGGCGACGCGGCGGTTCGGCCCGGCCGGAATACCGGCCTGCTCCGGGGTGACCAGGCCACGCCGGGCGCGAAGGTACGCGCCCAGCCGATTCGTCTCCTCGTCGTGGTTCATCAACTCCACGCTAGCCCGGCGTTCTCTCCGGACAGGGGGTCCTGTCACTCCCCGGACCAGCAGGGACCTTCCCGCCTCCGGACACCCGAGAGAACCTGCTCACCGACCCAAGAGCCATAAGGAGGCCATGGTGGAGATCACCGACCGCACGGTCCTCATCGTCGGCGGCACCTCGGGAATCGGGCGTGGACTCGCGCGGCGATTCGTGGATGCCGGCAGCACGGTCATCGTCGGAGGACGGAGTCCTGAGCCGCAGGACGGGCTGGAGACCGTCCAGATCGACGTCACCGATCCGGACTCGATCCTCCGCGCCCGCGACGACGTGCTCGACGCGCATCCCGCCCTCGACGTCGTCGTCACCATGTCCGGCGTCATGCTCACCGAAGACCTGCGCGACCCCGCGCACATCGCCGCGACCGAGACGACGATCGCCACGAACCTTCTGGGCACCATCCGTGTCATCGACGCCTTCACTCCGCACCTCATCGCCCGTGGCGCCGGAACCATCCTCACGGTGAGCTCGGGAATCGCCTTCCTCCCGTTCCCGCTCATGCCCGCGTACGGCGCCTCGAAGGCCGGCGTGCACGCCTACACGGAATCGCTCCGGGCGCAGCTCGCGGGGACGGGCGTCGAGGTGGCCGAGCTCGTGCCGCCCGCCGTCGCCACCGCGGGACAGGAGAAGGTCAACCCGGCGGCTCTGCCGCTCGACGCGTACCTCGACGAGGTCATGGAACTGCTGGCGACGGAGCCGACGGCCCACGAGATCCTCGTCCAGGGCGTGCTCATGCACCGCTGGGCCGAACGCGACGGTACCTACGCCGAACTCCTGGAACGGAGGTCACAGGCGCTCAACACGCTCCCCGACCGCTGAGAAGCCCCGGCCGGGTCCGGCCAGCGCTCCCGAACGTACGGCGTCGAGCCGCTGCCGGATGAACCGGTCCTGCTGTTTCCCCCAGACGTCGACCTTCGCCGGGTGCGTGGTCTGCCCGGGATGCTTGCGGTAAAGCCACGTGACCGCGGGGTCCTGGTATCCGTCGTAGACCTCGCTGAGGGCGATCAGCAGGGCCACGTCCTGGGCCCGCGGTATGGCTCCCCAGCCGCCGAAGGCCCGTACGACGTCGGTCGGCATGACCAGACCGGCGCACGCGACCTGACACAGGCCGGTCCGCTCGTACAGCCGGCCGACCTGCCCGGCCGGTACGACGCCGCACGGATACCGCAGTTCGAACGGCACGCGTTCGCCGTCGATCAGGTCGTCGGCCTGGCCGACCGCCCAGCCGATCCCGGGATGGCGGTCGAAGTCCTGGATGAGCGTGGCCAGCCCGTCGGGGAGGAGAACGTCGTCGTAGTCGAGTACCGCGACGAGCCGCCCGCGTGCCCGGCTGAGCGCGATGTTGCGTGTCGTCGCGGTCCCCAGCCGGGCGCCGTTCGCCTCGTAGCGCGCTCCGGCCGCGAGGTCCCGCGCGGCGGGCCGGTCCCCGTCCTCCTGGACGAGCCACTCCAGCTCCCAGCCGGCGGGCAGACGCTGCGCGGCGACGCTGTCCGCGGCCTCGCGTAGGTATCCGGCGACCGGTTCATGGACAGCGGTGATCACGGAGATCAACGGCACGGACCTGTCCTTTCGGGTCGTTTCGCCGGTGCGCGCTCAACCGTTGTGGGCGTCTTCGCGGACATACCGGGTGAACAGGAAGCCGTCCTCCTCGAAGACGTGGCCGAGCCGCATCGACAGGTCCTCGATGAGCGGCCCGTTGGCGATCCGCGGTCCGTTCCCCGCCACGATCCGCGGGCTCAGTGTCAGGCACAGCTCGTCGAGACGGCCGGCCGCCGCGATCTCGGCGAGCAGCCGGGGACCGCCTTCGGACAGCTGCCGGGTGAACCCTCTCTCCGCGAGCGCGTCGAGCGCCGTACCGATGTCGGCGATGAGGTCACCGCAGACGAGGACGTCGGCGCGACGCTCGGCCACCTGGAGGCGTTCTTCGGGCGCGCTCGCGCACGTGATCAGGATCGGCCGTACGTAGGCGTCGGCGAACACGGGCGCGTCGAAGTCCAGGTCCAGCCGCGCGGACACGATCGCCAGCGGTGGCGCCGGCGGCCGCCCCTTCCGGATGTCGCCCCAGGAGTCCTGCGGCGGGATCGGCCCGTACCCCTCGACCCGGATGGTGTTCGCTCCCACGATCACGACATCGGCGAGCCCCCGAAGGAAGGAGAGCACCTGCTGGTCCACCTCGCTGCCGAGGGGGCTGACCTTCCCCTCGTACGAAGCGGCCCCGTCCAGGCTGGTCACCATGTTCGCCCGCAGCCAGGGGCCGGTCCGCGGGTAGGCGTACATTTCGGCGAGTCTGCTTCCATCCACGAGAAAGGACCCTAGCCGCCATCTCCGCGCATGCCGGCACGGTCACCCCTTCGCGTCAGGCGGCGGACCGCCGTCACGCCCAGCACGCCCTTGTCGAACAGCTTGTGGAACGGGTACGCCGGCGCGCGCTCCTGCCCGCGTGTCCAGCCGCGGACCCCGGTGACCCTCTCGACCCGGTCCACGACCGGCTTCGTACGGGCCCGCCACCAGGTACCTATTAATTACCTCTTATTAAGAGGTATTCTGATTTGGTGACCGATGAGGGGGTACGCCTCGCCGCCGAGCTGATGTCCGTCAACACCGCGATGCGCCGGCTCGTACGGCGGCGGCTGCGGGAGCAGGTGCCGCCACGGCTGCGGCCGGCGCAGGTCGAGCTGATGATCGTCGTCGGCGGCCGTCCCGGCATCAGCGTCGCCGCCGCCGCGCGGGAGCTGCATCTCGCGGACAACTCGGTGAGCACCCTCGTCAACCAGTTGCTCGCGGCCGGGATGCTGCGCCGCGAGACCGATCCGGACGACCGGCGGGCCGTACGGCTCGAGCTCACGCCGGACGCGCGGCGGCGCCTGGCCGAATGGCGTGACCGCCGGGCCCGGATGATCGGCGCGCGCATCGACGAGCTGGCGGAGGAGGACCGTACGGCGATCGCCGCGGCCCTGCCCGCGCTCGGCCGCCTCCTCGCGAGCCTGCAGGAAGAGGCCGGACCGGCCGAGGACACCCCGACCCGCACGACCACCTGAGACGGGGGGACCCATGAGTGACGAGAAGTACGCGGTCGTCTGCCGAGGACTGCGGCACGCGTTCGGCAGTGCCGTGGCGGTCGACGACATCGACCTGGACGTCGTCGAAGGGGAGATCTTCGGGCTCCTCGGGCCGAACGGCGCCGGGAAGACGACGACGATCCGGCTGATCACCACTCTCCTCCCGGCCGGGGCCGGCATGGTCGAGGTCTTCGGCCTCGACGTGGCGAGCCACCGGATGGCGGTCCGCCGCACCATCGGGTACCTGCCGCAGCAGCTGTCCGCCGACGGCTCCCTGACCGGACGCGAGAATGTCGAGCTGTTCGCCCGCCTCTTCGACGTGCCGCGGGGCGAGCGGAGAGAGCGCGTACGCGAGGTGCTGGCCGCCGTGGGGCTGGAGGAGGCGGCCGAACGGCGCGCGCAGACCTACTCCGGCGGCATGATCCGCCGGCTGGAGCTCGCCCAGGCGCTGATCAGTTCCCCGCGGCTGCTCATCCTCGACGAGCCGACGATCGGCCTGGACCCGGTGGCGCGCGACGGCGTCTGGGAGCGCATCCAGGAGGTGCGCCGGGCGACCGGGATGACCGTGCTGGTCACCACGCACTACATGGACGAGGCCGACCAGTACTGCAACCGGATCGCGCTCATGCACCGCGGTCGGATCCGCGCCCTGGGCACCCCGGACGAGCTCAAGTCCGGCCTCGAACCGGGCGCCACCCTCGAGGAGGTGTTCCGCGCCTACACCGGTGACCAACTCGAAGAATCAGGAGACTTCCGTGACGCACGCCGCACCCGCCGTACCGCCAGCCGGCTCGGCTGACGTCCCGCCCGCCTGGACCACCTGGCGCCTCCTGCCGGCCCGCGTGGTCGCGATGTGCATCGTCGAGCTGCAGAAGATCCGCCACGACCGCACCGAGCTGTACACGCGGGCGATCCAGCCCGCCCTGTGGCTGCTGATCTTCGGCGAGACGTTCTCACGCCTCCGGGCCATCCCGACCGGGAAGGTGCCCTACCTGGACTACCTGGCACCGGGCATCCTGGCTCAGTCGACGCTGTTCATCGCGATCTTCTACGGCATCCAGATCATCTGGGACCGCGACGCCGGCGTCCTGGCCAAGCTCCTCGTCACGCCGACGCCGCGCGCCGCGCTGATCACCGGCAAGGCGTTCGCGGCGGGCACGCGGGCGCTCACCCAGGCCGTGGCCATCCTCGTCCTGTCGGCCATCCTGGGCGTGACGCTGACCCTGAACCCGCTGCGCTGGCTGGGCGTGATCGTCATCGTGATGCTCGGCACGGCGTTCTTCTCCTGCCTGTCCATGACGATCGCCGGCCTGGCCATGTCCCGCGACCGCCTGATGGGCATCGGGCAGGCGATCACGATGCCGCTGTTCTTCGGCTCCAACGCCCTGTACCCGGTCGACCTGATGCCGACGTGGCTACGCGTGATCAGCCACGTCAACCCGCTCAGCTACGAGGTCGACGCCCTCCGGCATCTGCTCATCGGCACGCCGGGCCACCTGCTCCTGGACTTCGGCGTCCTCGTGGTCGCCGCCGCGGCCGGCATCACCGCCGCGTCCGCGCTGCTCGGCCGCCTGGTCCGCTGACACCGGCTCGGGTCGCACCGGCTAGGTCGACTCGCGGACGATGAGCTCCGTCGGGAGGATCACCGGATCGGACGACGGTTCGGCGCTCAGCAGCATCCGTACGATGCAGGCCGCGACCTCGGCGACCGGCTGGCGGACGGTGGTGAGCGGGGGCTCGCTGAACCTCGCGAGGGTGATGTCGTCGAAGCCGGCCACCGCGACGTCGTCCGGCACCCGGCGGCCCGCGGCGCGCACGGCGCCCAGCGCTCCCACGGCCATCAGGTCCGAGGCGGCGAACACCGCGTCGATCCCGGGTTCGGCGGCCAGCAGCTGCCGCATCGCGGTCGCGCCGGACTCGCGGGTGAAGTCGCCCGTCGCCACGACCGGCCGTACGCCGGCGGCCTCGATGGCCTCCCGGTAGCCGTCGAGCCGGTCCTGCGCCGCGGTCATGTCCGGCGGACCGGCGATGGTGGCGATGCGCCGGCGGCCGCGGGAGACCAGGTGTTCGACGGCGGCGCGGGCGCCTCCGCGGTTGTCGCAGTCGCAGTACGGCACCGGCAGCGAGGCGACCGGGCGGCCGTGGGAGACCATCGGCACCCGTGAACGGCCGAGCGAGGCCGGCAGCGGGTCGGCGCCGTGCATCGACAGCATGATCACCCCGTCGACGTGGCCGCCGGCGACGTAGCGTTCGACCCGCGCGTGCCCGGCCGCCGAGGACGCCAGCATGAGGATGACCTGCCGGTCGGCGGCCTCCAGCTCCTGGCTCACCGCCCGGATGACGGCGGAGAAGAACGGGTCGTCGGAGAAGACGCGTGACGGTGGTTCGGAGACGACGAGGGCGATGGAGTCGGTGCGCCGGGTGACCAGGCTGCGGGCCGCGGAGTTCGGGATGTAGCCGAGTTCCTCGACGGCGCGCATCACCGCGGTCCGCAGGTGCGGCTTGACGTTCTCGGCGCCGTTGACGACGCGCGACACCGTCGCACGCGACACGCCGGCCCGCGCCGCCACCGCCTCCAGCGTGGGTCGCCTCATCTGGCTCCGCCCTGTCGTGACGTCGTGACGAGTCGACCTTACGAGACACACGCCGGGGAAGGCTCGCCGCACCACGGCGGGAGGGGTTCAGGACAGCCGGTCGACGATCTTCGTGAGCGCACTCCGCAGGTGGCGGCGCTCCTCGTCGGTGAGCGTCGCCGTGGCCCGTTCCATGAGACGCCGCCGCTCCTCCTCGACCGGCTCGCGCGCGGCCTGGCCGCGTTCGGTGAGGTGGAGCCGTACGAGCCGGCCGTCATCGGGGTCGCGCACGCGCGTGAGCAGGCCGGCCTCCTCCATGCGGGTCGCGGTGTTGACCACCGTCGGCGTGCTCAGGTGCACGCGGGCGGCCACCTCTCCGGGCGTCAGCCCGTCGCGCTCCCAGAGCGCCGCGAGCACGCGGTTCTGGCCGACGCGCACGCCGTGGCGGCTCATCGCCTCGTCGGCGGCGGTGTGGATGAGCTTGTTCGCCCGGACGAACAGGTAGAGCAGGTCGTCCACGCCGTCTCCCGTTCCTCCGTCCGCCCGATCACCGGCGTCCCGACACTACACGCGGCCAACTCATTTGCATGCTAGTGACTCTAATGCTTAGGTGTCATTAGCTCACTAGCGACCTTCAAGGACGGCGAATGATCCTCATCACCGGCGGGCTCGGCTTCATCGGCTCCCACGTCGCGCGGGCCCTTCTCGATCTCGGCGAGACGTGCGTGGTCACGCGGCGCCGTACGGCACGGGTTCCGGAGTTCCTCGCCGATGAGGCGGGCGGGCGGCTCCTGGTCGAGCCGGTCGACGTCACCGACCAGGACGCGCTCCTGGCATTGGGGAAGCGGCACACCGTCAGCGGCATCGTGCACCTCGCCGGTGCCGGGATCGGCGCCGGCGGAACCCTCGACGCCCTGACCGAGAACACCCGTGGGCTCCTCAGCGTGCTGCGCGCGGCCGAGGTCTGGGAGGTGCCGCGGGTCGGGATCGCCAGCACCATCGGCGTGTACGGGGGAGTGCCCGGCGACCGGCTCCGCGAGGACGCCCCGCTGCCGACGGCCAGCCCCCACATGATCCCCGCGGCGAAGAAGGCCATGGAGATCCTGGCCCTGCGCGCGGCGGCCGACGCCGGGTTCGCGGTGGTGAACTTCCGCATCGCGGCGATCTGGGGCCCGCTCGGGCGCGCCGCCTCACCCTTCTTCGCCACACCCCGCCTGGTCCACGCGGCCGTGAACGGCGAGGACCCGGGCACGCTTCACGCCGAGGACGGCATCGACATGTGCTACGTGAAGGACTGCGGCCGGGCCATCGCACTGCTCCAGACCGCCGGCACCCTGCGCCACGACACCTACAACGTCGGCAACGGGTACGCCACGACGAACGCCGAGGTCGCCGCCGCCATCAGGGCGGTCGTCCCGGAGGCGCGCGTGGACCTGTCCACCGGCCACGATCCGGCCGGACCGGGCGCGACCGTCTGCCTCGACACCGAGCGGATCCGGGAGGACACCGGCTACCGGCCCCGCTACGACGTCGAACGCGCGGTGGCGGACTACGTCGCCTGGCTGCGCGCCGGCAACGAACGCTAGCGTTCGGAGATCGCGCCGAGCACCGGTTTGACGTCGACGATCGGGGTGCCGTCGAGGGCCTCGAGGTCGCGTACGCGCACGCGGGTGCCCTCGATGGCGACGATGGTCACCCGGTGCAGGCCGATGGGGTTCGGGCGGCTCGGTGAACGCGTGCCGAACACCCCCGTCGCGGGGCGCGCCGTGTCGCCGCGCGGGTGGACCACCAGCACGTCGCGGCGCGCGCGATCGAGCCAGGTCAGCACGAGCACGTCCATCCCGGGCCGGAGGCCCCGCAGGCCCTCGGCCACCTCCGGGACGAACACCAGCCACGACTCGGGGGTGCCCTCGTCGCCCTGACGCGGCGCCTCGGTCAGGTCCACGAGAGACGACTCGACCCGTCCGATCGGTTCCACGGCGAACGTCCCGTCGGTCACGGCGGTCTCCCTCCACAGTCGGCCGCGATCATCGTACGGCCGAAAGGCCCGCCGGGGCGGCGGGCCTTTCGGAGGAACGGTCAACGGATCGCCGTCCGCACCGGTGCCTCGGGGAGCGGGTCGGCCTCCTCGACGTGCTCGGGGATCACCTTCGGCACGCTGCGGAGGGCGAACAGGGCGGCCAGGCCGGTCAGCGCGGCGAGCCCGGCGCTGCAGAAGACCGCGGCGTGCATCCCGTCGACGAACGCGTGCCGCGCGGCGCCGGTGACCTCGGCTCCCAGCCGCCCGGGCAGGACGGCGGCGACCTCCAGCGCGGAGCCGATCGAGTCCCGTACGCTCCGGCCGGCGCCCGCCGGCAGCCCCGCGGGCAGGTCGAGGTGGGTACGGTACGCGGCGGTCAGGACGCTGCCGAGCACGGCCATGCCCAGCGCGCCGCCCAGCTCGGTGGCGGTCTCGGAGATCGCCGAGGCCGCCCCCGCCCGGTCCTTCGGCACCGAGGCGAGGATCGTGTCGCCGGTGACGGTCAGGGCCACGCCGATGCCGAGCGCACACGGGATCATCGCCGCCAGCAGCGTCATGTAGTTCGACTCGGTCCCGGTCAGGGCGTACAGCGCGAACCCGGCGGCGGACACCGTCAGGCCGAGGGCGACGGTGCGGGCGCGTCCCACGAGACCGATCAGCGGTGCGGCCAGCACGGCACCGCCGACGGCCGCGGCGACACCGCCGGGCAGCCCGGCGAGCCCGGCCCGAAGCGGCGACCAGTGCAGCACGAGCTGGAAGTACTGGGAGAACACCAGCGACTGCGCGACCAGGGCGAACATCGCGAACAGGTTCGCACCGACCGAGCCGGAGAAGGCCGCGTTGCGGAACAGCGCGATGTCGATCAGCGGCTCGGACAGGCGCGCCTGCCGCCAGACGAACGCCGCCAGGCCGGCGACGCCGACCACGAGACCGATGCCGACCTTGGCGTGGAACAGGCCGATGTGCCCGGCCTCGGTGACGGCGTAGACGACTCCCAGGACACCGGCGACCGACAGCGGCACGCTCGGCACGTCGATCCGGCCGGGCCGGGGGTTGCGCGACTCGGGCAGCACGAACAGCCCGGCGAGGAGCACCGCCGCCATGATCGGCACGTTGATCAGGAACACCGAACCCCACCAGAAGTGGTCCAGCAGCGCGCCGCCCATGATCGGCCCGAGCCCGACCCCGAGCGCGCCGACGCCGCTGGCGATCCCGACCGCCATCGTGCGCTCCTTGGCGTCGGTGAAGACGTTCCGGGTGATCGACAGCGTGGACGGCATGATCGTGGCGCCCGCGACGCCGAGGAGGGCACGCGCGGCGATCAGCATCGCGGCACTCGTGGCGTACGCGGTGACGGCCGAGGCCGCCGCGAACGCCGCCGTGCCGATGAGCAGCAGCTTCTTGCGGCCGATCCGGTCCCCGATCCCGCCCATGGTGACGAGCAGCCCGGCGAGCGCGAAGCCGTACACGTCGGCGATCCACAGGATCTGGGTGCCGGACGGCCGCAGGTCGCTGATCAGGTTGGGGATGGCCAGGTGAAGAGCGGTCAGGTCGACGGACAGGACCAGTACGGCGAGGCAGCAGAGGGACAGCGTGGCCCACTTGCGGGCGGTCCCCACGGGGGCGAAGGAGTTCATGTCCCCGAGCGTCGCCGCGCCCGCTGACCGTCCGCGCACCACCCGCTGACCGCGCCGCTCGTGGCCTCTCCGGCGACAGCGTCAGGCGGTCAGGGCGAGGAAGGCGAACGTGGCCAGCCAGTGGTCGCTGACGAAGCCCTTGCCCGTCACATGGGGCAGGCTCGCGTCCAGGTGCCGGGCGGCCGACTCACGTAGCGGGCCGACGCGTGGGTCGGTCGCCGGGAGGGCGGCCGCCAGCCGGCGGAACTGCCACGCGCGGGACAGGTTCAGCCCGTACAGGTGCGCCTGGTGGCCGTCGTTCGCGTCGTTGACCTGGGCCGGGGTGAACAGGGCCCGCGGCCGGCCGTCGTCCAGGCCCGGCAGGAAGCCGGTCAGCCAGCCGGGGAACTGTTCGGCGGGCAGCACCCGCCGCATCAGGTCCGCCTCGCACAGCGCCGGGGACAGGAAGTCCTGGCCGCTGGGTTCCCAGCTCGCCGGGTAGTCGCGGTCGTCGCCGTACCAGTCGGCCGCGCGCTTGCCGATCGTGGCGACCAGCCGGTCGCGGCCGAGCGCGGTGCCGCTCTCGTGCAGCAGCGCGAGCGCGAACGCCGTGTTGGTGTGCACGCCGTGCCGCACCGGTGCGACGGCGCGGTCCAGCCAGCCCAGGGCCAGCTCCTCGATCGTGTCGGTGAGCGGGCGCAGCGCCGCCGCCCACGGCCGCGCGGCCGGGTCCGGGCAGCGTTCGCAGGCGGCGGCCAGCGCGACCGCCCACGCCCAGCCGTACGGCCGCTCGAACGCGGGGAACGAGCGCAGGTGCGCCGCCTCCGCCTCGATCGCTCGCGCGGTCAGCGTGCAGTCGAGGGTGCCGCGGATCTGCTCGGGGTTCACCTCGCCCGGCTGGTCGCTCAGCAGCCGGACCGCGAGCCAGTGCATGTGCACGCACGAGTGCCAGTCGTACGCGCCGTGGAACGCCGGGTGCAGCTCGCGGGGCCGTGAGGCCGCGCCCGGCCAGCGCACCACCTGCTGGGTGGCGTGCGGGAACTCCGTGCCGATGTTGCGTACGGCGACGCGCGCGTAGCGGGCGGCCACCTCACCGATCGTGGTCATCGTCACCTCCTCTAGAACGCCAGGGCGTACATCAGGATGATGTTGCAGGCCAGCAGCGGGATCGCGGTGGGGATCTGCGCCTTGATCGGCCCGTACTTGTCCTTCATCTCCAGTAGCGCCGCGGGGACGATGTTGAAGTTGGCGGCCATCGGCGTGCACAGGGTGCCGCAGAATCCGGCCAGCATGCCGATCGCGAAGACCGCCGCCGCGTCGCCGTGGAAGTGCTGCACCAGCACCGGATAGCCGATCGCCGCCGTCATGATCGGGAACGCGGCGAACGCGTTGCCCATGACGATCGTGAACAGTGCCATGCCGACGCAGTAGACGAT
Organism: Actinoallomurus iriomotensis; assembly: GCF_030269445.1. GTDB lineage: Bacteria > Actinomycetota > Actinomycetes > Streptosporangiales > Streptosporangiaceae > Actinoallomurus > Actinoallomurus iriomotensis. The sequence continues at coordinate 44,429 of NZ_BSTJ01000003.1, read as the reverse complement.
GACGCCGCCGATGAGCGAGTTGCCGGGCAGCACGTTCTCGGTGATCCGGCCGACCTGGGTGCCGACGCCGGCCGCGACGAACAGCTGGCCGAGCGTGGCGAGCATCTGGGGGAGCACGGCGGCCCAGCCGATCGCCTCCAGCAGCCGCCGGCCCTCGTTCAGCGGCGCGAGCGGCGACTTCGGCCGCAGCATGACGAACCCGATGAGCACGGCCACGATCGCGGCGACGCCGAGGCCGATCAGCGTCTCGGAGGACTTCTCCAGCAGCGGCTCCGCACCCGTATGGATCTTCGCCAGGCCGACCGCGAAGATGATCACCACGACGGGGATGGTCAGGGCGGGCACGAAGAGCCGGTTGCCGAAGCGGTCGGCGCCGGCCTCCTGTTCGGCACGCGTCGGTCCGGGGGTGGTGCCACGGCCGAGCCGGCCGGTGGCGACCAGGAGCGCCATCGCGATGACCGCCAGCCCCAGAACCCACGCGGGCGCGGTCTTGTGGACGGCGAACGTGCTGTAGACGAAGGCGGCGCCGAGCAGGCCCCAGAACGCCGCGCTGCCGTACCGCTTGGCGTTGGTGCGGTCGGCGAGGGTGAGCACGGCGACCGCGAGGAAGATCGCGCCGCACAGCCAGTAGAACCACTCGACCTTGATCATCGGCCGGCCTCCCGCGCCTCGGCCCGGTCCGTACGACCGGAGAGGCCCGCCGCCTCGGCCATCCGGCCGAGCCGGCGGTCCAGCAGGTAGAGCCGCGTGCCGTGGATCACGTATGCGCAGATCGCGGTGGGGATGGCCCACAGTGCGACGTCCAGCGCGTCGAGCTTCAGGTGGTACGTCGTGTCGACGAAGCCGGTGATCAACAGGATGGAGCCGATCGCGACGAAGATGTCCTCGCCGAAGAACTGGCCCACCGTGTCCGCGCTGGCCGAGAAGGCCTTGACCTTCTCGCGCATGGGCTCGGGGAGCGCGCGGCCGAAGCGGCGTTCGGCGGCGCCCTCGGCCATCGGGTAGATCAGGGGACGGACCAGCGCCGCCGGGCCGTTGATCGAGGCGAGGCCCAGCGCGGAGCTGACCTGCCGGATGAACTGGTAGATGACCAGGAGCCGGCCGGTGGTGAGCCCGTCCAGCCGGGCGATCAGCCGCCGGCCCTGTTCTTGCAGGCCGAAGCGTTCGATCAGGCCGATGACCGGCAGGACGAGGACGAACAGGGTGACCGATCGGCTCGACGCGAAGCCGTTGCCGAAGGCGTTGAGGATGGCCGTCACCGACAGATGACCGAGGAATCCGGTGACGATGCCCGCGACCGTGACGACGACGAGGGGGTTGAGTCGTAGCGCGAAGCCGAGAACGACGAGGAGCACGCCGATGAGTACGAGCACGACCGCCCTCCTTCCCGAGTAGGGGACCGAGGGGCAGACAGGGTGCAGCCGTTGCGGGTACCGTACGTATTGTTGAGCAATCCGGCAAGAGGGCAATGTCAACCAGAGCAGTAAAGGGGCGAGATGTCACAAGGCGGCTCTTCTGCCGGACCGGATTCCGGCGACGCCGGAGGATCCGGTAACTCAGGAACCTCACCGCTCGCCGGCCTGTCCGGCGCGCGCGTGCTGCTCGACCGTACGAGCACCGTGTCCAAACTGGCCGACGCGTTGCGCGCGCAGATCATCGAAGGCGGGCTGCCGCCCGGCACGCAGCTCGCCGAGCACGCCGCCGCGAAGGAGCTCGGCGTCTCCCGCAACACGCTGCGCGAGGCGTTCCGGCTGCTCGCGCACGAGGGTCTGGTGATCCACGAACCGCACCGGGGCGTGTTCGTGCGCACCCTCGACGCCGGCGACGTCCGCGACATCTACACCACGCGCCGCCTGGTCGAGTGCGCCGCCGTCCGCACCGAGGGGCCGCCGCCTCGGGCCGTGGCCGAGATCCGCGCCGCGGTGGAGACCGCCGAGGCCGCGGTCGCCGAGTCGCGCTGGCACGACGTGGGAACGGCCGACCTGCGGTTCCACTCCGCGATCGTCGCACTCGCCGGCAGCCGCCGCCTCAACGACATGACGCGCCGCCTCCTGGCCGAGCTGCGCCTGGTCTTCCACGTGATGGCCGACCCGCACCGCTTCCACGAGCCGTACGTGCACCGCAACGCCGCCATCGCCACACTCATCGAACAGGGCCGTACGCGGGAGGCCGCCGAGGCGCTGACCGCCTACCTCGACGACGCCGAGGCCCAGCTCCTCGGCGGCATCGCCGAACGGACGCGAGACAGGCGACGGTGACACCAGCGGCTCGGCCGCACCGGGGCGAGCCCGCCTCCGCGACGGTGCGTGACGGGGAGAGACTGGGCCCCATGGACTACGTGAAACTGGGATCGACCGGCCTGGACGTCTCTCGGATCTGCGTGGGGTGCATGAGCTTCGGCGAGCCCGACCGGGGCAACCACACGTGGACGCTCGGTGAGGAGCAGGCCGCTCCGCTCATCCGGCAGGCGATCGAGGCCGGCGTCAACTTCTTCGACACCGCCAACGTCTACTCCGACGGCAGCAGCGAGGAGATCACCGGACGGGCCCTGGCCCGGTACGCCCGCCGCGACGAGGTCGTGATCGCGACCAAGGTGCACGGCCGTACGCACGCGGGTCCGAACGGCGCGGGCCTGTCCCGCAAGGCGATCATGAGCGAGATCGAGGCCAGCCTGCGCCGGCTGGGCACCGACTACGTCGACCTCTACCAGATCCACCGCTGGGACCCCCGCACCCCGATCGAGGAGACCCTCGAAGCGCTGCACGACGTGGTCAAGGCCGGCAAGGCGCGCTACATCGGCGCGTCCTCGATGTACGCCTGGCAGTTCGCCAAGGCGCTCTTCACGTCCCGGCTGAACGGCTGGACGCGGTTCGTCACGATGCAGAACCACTACAACCTCGTCTACCGCGAGGAGGAGCGGGAGATGCTGCCGCTCTGCCTGGACCAGGGGATCGGCGTGATCCCGTGGAGCCCGCTCGCGCGCGGCCGTCTCGCCCGCGACTGGGACACCACGACCGCGCGCGCCGAGACCGACGAGTTCGGCAAGTCCCTGTACCAGGAGGGCGACCGGGAGATCGTGGACGCGGTCGGCCAGGTCGCCGAGGCACGGGGCGTGACGCGCGCCGCCGTCGCCCTCGCGTGGGTCCTGCGTCACCCGGCGGTGTCCGCGCCCATCGTCGGCATGAGCAGGTCGCAGCACCTGGAGGACGCGATCGCCGCGCTGTCGGTCGAGCTGACCGACGACGAGGTGGCCGCGCTGGAGAAGCACTACTCCCCGCGCCCGGTGGCAGGCTTCCGCTGACACCCCGCCGTGGCGGGCCGCTACGGAGAGCCGGGCGGCCCGCCCGGTTCGCGGGCCATCTCGTCGAACCTGCGGCGGCGGAACTCCCGCGGACTCTCGCCGTAGCGGCTCCTGAACGCCGAGGAGAACCAGGTGGGAGTCAGGCCGGCCCGGGCGGCGATCTCACCGACGCCGAGTTCGGCGCAGTCCGGGTTCTGGAGCAGGTCCCGGGCCGCCCGCAGCGTCTCCTCGTGCCGGAGGTCGCGGTACGTGGTGCCGGCGCTCCGCAGCGCGTTGCGCAGCTGCCGCGGTGACCAGCCGAGCGCACGCGAGACGGCGGTGAGCGGCAGCTTGCCGCTGCCGAGCCGCTGCCGGACGTAGCGCCGTACGACCTGGGCGACCTCGGCGAGGTGGTCCTCCGGCGGCCGGGTGTCCCTGAGCGCGATCAGGCAGAACAGCTCGGCCATCCGGTCGCACACCGCGTGGAACTCCTGGTCGGAGAGGTTGTCCCGTTCGGCGTGCAGGCTGCTCATCAGGCCCTCGAGGACGCGGCCGAGGCCGGTGTTCATGCTGAGGACGACGCGCAGGGGCCGGGGCGCTCCGACGTTCCGGTCGATCTCGGTGCGGGGAACCTGGATCGCGTACGCCCGGGACGCCGGGATCGTGAGCCGGCAGTGTTCGTCCATGCCCATCACAGAGGCGTATCCGGGTGGTGTCCGTGTCTCGTGTTCGCCGTGCCGGACGGTGTAGACGCCCTGCTGCGGAACGACGATCCAGTAGTGCTCGTCGCCGGGGACCGCGCGGATGTGCGAGGGCGTGCGGACCGCTATCCGGTCGGTGCGCTGTGTCCAGTGCAGCAGCACATAGGCGCTGCTCTCCTGGACGGTGAGGTCCGCGCGCCAGTTTCCTGGAGACCGGAAACGGTGGTCCATCGGAAGGATGCCGTCGGAGAGCTCCCGCCACTCATCGGTTCTCACCGTGGTCCAGGAGTGATATCTCAAGCGCCCACCTCCGCCTCGGCTCGCTGATGGTAGCTATGACGCAGCGACGCGAGGTGTGTCAAGCGCCGTCGCTGATCGTTGGCCGGTCTTCTGTTCTCGTGACATTCGGCTTCCGTTCCGGGGCAGGAACGGCGGGCACGTCTTTCCCGCGGGCCCGCGCCGTCGGAGACTTTTCGCCGGACGGCCCGTTGATGGGCTTGCTGCCGAAGGGGAACTTCATGACGACAGGCCTTCCCGCATTTCCCGTCATCGGTGAATACCCGCTCGACACCTGTATCCGGCTCCGGGAGATCGCGCCCGTGGTCGAGGTGGAGTTCCCCGGCGGCGTGCCCGCCTACCTGGCGCTGAGCCACAACGCCGTGCGCGAGATCCTCGCCGGTGACAACAAGACGTTCCTGCGGGACCCCAAGCACTGGCCCGCCCTGTACGACGGGTCGATCCCGGAGGACTGGCCGCTGCGGACCATCGTCCAGGGCGACCACCTGTCCACGAAGGACGGTGGCGACCACCGGCGGCTGCGCGGACTGATCGGCAAGGCGTTCACCCCGAGCCGGGTCCAGGCGATGGAGCCGCGGGTCCAGGAGATCATCGACCGGATGCTGGACGACGTGGTCGCCGCCGGCGACGGCGTCGACCTGGTCCCCGCCCTCACCGAGGCACTGCCGATGGCCGTGATCTGCGAGCTGTTCGGCGTGCCGGAGCCGGAACGCCTGCGGCTGCGCAAGTGGACCGCCGCCCTGCTGTCGCACACGACCCCTCCGGAAGAGGCGTTCGCGACGCAGGAGGCGCTCATGAGGTACCTGTACGAACTGGTCGAGCGCAAGCAGGCCGAGCCCGGCGACGACCTCACCAGCGGCCTGGTCCAGGCCCGTGACGAGGGCGACAAGCTCACCACCGACGAACTGGTCGCCGTGCTGTGGCTGATGCTGATCGCCGGCCACGAGACAACGGTCCACCTGCTCGGACACGCCATCGTGGCGCTGTCCCAGCACCCCGGCCAGCTGGGGCTGGCCAGGGCCGGGGACCGCTGGGCCGACGTGGTGGAGGAGACCCTGCGGTACCGCCACTCGGTGATGATGACCAGCTTCCGCTTCACCGCCGCCGACGTGACCATCGCGGGCGTGGACATCCCCAAGGGCAACGCCGTCGGCGTGGTCTACCAGGCGAGCGGCGTCGACCCGGAGCAGTACGGCGAGACCGCGAACACCTTCGACATCACCCGCCGGGCCACCGGCCACCTGGGCTTCGGCCACGGCCCGCGGTACTGCATCGGTGCCCCGCTGGCCCGCCTGGAGAGCCGGCTCGCGCTCGCCTCGCTGTACCGGCGGCTGCCCGACCTCAGCCTCGCGATCGACCCGGACGACATTCCCTACTCGCCGTCGTTCTTCACCATCGGCCCGCTGTCGCTGCCGATCAACCTGGGCGCGACCCGGTCCTGACCGTTCGCCGGGCGGTCAGCGGCGCAGGAGCTCGACCGCGCGGTCGAAGGCCGAGTCGCGGTCGTGGGCGAACTCCTCGTCGGTGAGGACCGGGACGCGTACGTCCGGCGGGATGCCCGCGCCGTCGAACGTGCGGCCCGTACGGGTGCGGAACTCCTCATTCGGCAGCCCGAAGACCAGGCCGTCCGGGAGCGAGCGTTCCATGACGTCGGAGAACACGCCCTGGGTGTTCTCGCCGATCCGTACCGGCGCCGGCGTCCGGTCCATGAGGGCCTGGACGAAGGTCTCCCCGGCGCTGAAGTCCGACCCGCCGGTCAGGATCGTCACCGGCCCGAGGTAGGGATCCGCGTGCGGCCGTACCTCGATGGGCTGCGGCGCGGTGAACCGGGCCGGGTCCCGCGGGTCGTTCCGGGCGCGCTTGGCGTACGCGAGGTAGGGACGGCCGGTGAGCCGGGAGGCGACCTGGAGCCCCAGCGAGTCCGAACCGCCGCCGTTGACCCGGACGTCGATGACGAGCCCGCGGAGCGTGCCGACACGTCGCGGCGTGAAGACGGCGTCGAGGGCGCGGGTCAGCTCGGCGGCGTTGGAGGCGTAGTCGTCGGCTTCGGTGTAGCCGCCGAAGCCGGATATCCGCAGGTAGCCGAGGTCGCCGGGCAGATCGGCGTAGCCGACGCGGCCCTGGGCGTACTCCGTGAGCGCGCCGTGCAGGTCGCGGCGCTCGACGTACGTCTTGACGCGCTGGTCGTAGTCGGGGGAGGGCAGGACCGTGCCCGGGCGCAGGTGCGGGACGGGCGGGCCGCCGGTGCTCACCCAGGTGTGCGCGTCGTTCAGCGGCGCGATCATCTCGTTGAAGATCTCGGCGAGGCGTGACGTGGTCGTCGCCGGGGTCACGAGCGGGCGGTACCGGTGCCGGACCTGCTGCCAGTCGACGCCCTTGGCGGCGAAGAACGGGTAGTTCTCGGCGAACGTCCGCCAGAAGACGTCGAAGGCGGTCAGCGGGTCCTTCGCCGGCGTGCGACCGCACGCGGCGGGGAGCGCGGGGATCCGCCGTAGCAGACGGACGCCGGGGGAGCCCGCGAAGCTCATCCGCCCCGGCCGGACCGTGACGGTGTCGCCGTCGTCGGTGACGTACGTGCCGTCCTCACCGGTGCGGTCGGCGGTGAAGCCCGGCAGGCAACTGATCGCCGTGGTCTCGTAACTCCGCAGGTGACCGTGGTCGACGGCGATGACCGTCCCGTAGCCGTCGGTGCGCCAGACGCCGTCGGCCGACGGCGCGGCGGCGGCCGCGCCCGGGCTCAGCGTCATCGCGACGGCCGCCGCGAGCACTCCATGTGTCAACATGCCTTCTCCTCCGTTCGGCGGGAACGGAGGAGAAGCTAGTGACCGGGCGGCCGCCGCCTCGTCGTCCTGGAGAGCCGACCTCGGTGTCGCTCTCAGGTAGTACGGGGGTTCGTCAGCGGTCGGCGGGGAGCGGGTCGTGGGCGACCGGTTCGGTGGCGCGCGACCGGCCGTGGCGGATGAACGCGGCGATCAGCACCACCGCCGCGACCGCCACCGACCACAGCACCTGCGGGCGGCCGTCGTGGTCGAACAGCATCACCACGAGGATGGCGGCGATGCCGAGGATCGTGGCGACGGTCAGGTACGGGTACAGCCACATCCGGACGACGATGCGCTCGGGCGCCTCGCGTTCGAGGCGGCGGCGCATCCGCAGCTGCGACACGGCGATGACCGTCCATACGAACAGCGCGACGGCGCCGGAGCCGTTCAGCAGGAACAGGAACACGGTGTCCGGGCTGGTGTAGTTGAAGATCACCGCGAGGAAGCCGAAGGAGACCGACACCCAGATCGCGACGTGCGGGACGCCGCGTGCGGTCGTCGCGGCGAAGGCCTTCGGCGCGTCGCCGCGTTCGGCCAGCGAGAACGCCATCCGCGACGCGGTGTACAGCCCGGAGTTCAGGCAGGACAGCACGGCGGTCAGCACGATAACGTCCATGATGGTGCCGGCGCCGGAGATGCCGATGCGATCGAGCACCGCGACGTAGGGGCTCGTCGAGCTGCTGGTCGAGGTCCACGGCAGGAGCGTGACGATCACGGCGATCGAGCCGAGGTAGAAGACGATGATCCGCCAGATCACGCTGTTGACCGCCTTGGTCACGGCCCGGCCCGGGTCGCGGGACTCCCCGGCCGCGATGGTGACGATCTCGCTGCCCATGAAGGAGAACACCACGGTGAGCAGTCCGGTGATGATCGCGCCGTACCCGTGCGGGAAGAAGCCGTGGCCGGTGAGGTTGCTCGTGCCCACGGAGTCGGTGCCGGGCAGCAGGCCGAAGATGGCCAGGACGCCCAGGACGATGAAGACGGCGATCGCGGCGACCTTGATCGCCGAGAACCAGAACTCGAACTCGCCGTAGGACCCGACGGAGAACAGGTTCGTCGCGGTGAGCAGGATCATCAGGATCAGCGCCAGCGTCCACTGGGGGATCCACGGGATCCAGCCGTGCACGATCTTCGCGCCCGCCGTCGCCTCGACCGCGAGCACGACCGCCCAGAACCACCAGTACAGCCAGCCGATCGTGAAGCCGGCCCACCGCCCGATCGCGCGGTCGGCGTACGCGGAGAACGACCCGGTGTCCGGTGAGGCCGCCGACATCTCGCCGAGCATGCGCATGACCAGGATGACGAGCAGCCCGGCGAGCGCGTAGGACAGCAGGATGGCCGGGCCGGTGGCGTGGATGCCGGCGCCGGAGCCGACGAACAGGCCCGCGCCGATGACACCCCCGATGGCGATCATCCCGACGTGACGGTTCTTCAGCCCCGGTTTGAGGCTCTTCTCGGGTGTTCCGGTGCTTCCGGCCTGGGGCATTCGGAGCAGCTCCTTGGTTTCGGGGGGCTTCCAAGCGTGGCAAAAGTCCGAAATCAGTCAGCCCGCCGATACCCAAACGTCGGGGGCCGGTAACTCCACCGAGGTGATCACTTCGCCGTCGGACGAGAAGGGCCGCGGGGGACGCCGTCGTCCCCCGCGGCCCTTCAGGCCGTACGGGTCAGGACGCGTTCACCGCGACGTCGTCGAGGACGAAGCTGGTCTGCAGGGACGAGTCCTCGGTGCCGCTGAACGACAACGTGACCGTCTGGCCGGCGTAGGAGGACACGTCGAAGGTCCTGGCCGTGTAGCCGGAGGCGGCGTTGGCGTTGCTGTAGGTGGCGAGGGTCGTTCCGCCGATCTTGACGGTGAACTTGTCGTAGGCGGTGGATCCGCTCTCGTTCGTGTCGATGTGCAGGTAGAACGTGAGCGATGCGTGGCATCCGGACGGGATGCTGATGGATTGGGTGGCGGTGTCGGTGTGGGTGGTGCCGTAGCCGTCGAACCAGGCGAAGTGCGTGCCGGAGTGGGCACTTTCACCGCTGCCGTTGGCCGAGACGACCCCGGACGTGGTCGTCCACGGTGAGGTTCCGGACTCGAAGCCGCCGTTGGTGACCTTGTTGCCGGTCGAGGAGCAGCCGCCGCCGACCGGGTTCACCGTCCACGTGAAGCTCGCCGAGCCCGACGCGCCGGTGGTGTCCTGGGCGGTGACGGTCACCGTCGAGGTGCTCGCCGTGGTCGGCGTCCCCGAGATGACACCGGTCGAGGCGTTGATCGACAGCCCGGCGGGCAGGCCCGACGCGCTGTAGGTCAGCGTCTGGCCCGACGCGGAGTCGCTCGCCTGGATCTGCAGGCTGACGGCCGTGCCGACGGTGCTCGTCTGGTTGCCGGGGTTGGTGACCGTGACGGTGTTCCCGCCGGTGGAGCCGCCGCCGAACGCCGTGACGCCGTTCGGCGTGCCCAGCCCGGTCGGCCCGTCGTACCCGGCCGCGGCCCTGCAGAGGTAGCTCGGGCTGCACGAGCCGTTGCTGCCGGAGGTCACGTCGTTCAGCGCGCTGGTGTGGGCGTACGGGAAGGACGCCGGGTACGAGCCCGCGGCCGGCGCTCCGGCCAGCGCGTACACGCCCGCGATGATCGGCGCCGAGGCGCTCGTGCCGCCGACGACCACCCAGCCGCCGACGCCGTACGTGTCGTACACCGCGAGGCCGGTGTTCGGGTCGGCGACCGCAGAGACGTCCGCGACGGTCCGCTTGGAGCAGCCGGTGTCGGTCTGCCACGTCGGCTTCGCGTCGTACGCGGAGCAGCCGGAGCCGGCGCCGCTCCAGGCGGTCTCGCTCCAGCCACGCGTGTTGGACGCACGCGACAGGCTGGTGCCGCCGACCGCGGTCACGTAGCGGGACGCGGCCGGGTACTCCACGCCGTACCCGTCATCGCCCGACGACACGGTGATCGCCACGCCCGGGTGGTTGAAGTAGGAGGAGTCGGAGCTGGGATCGGTGGAGTCCTCGCTGCCCCCGTAGCTGTTGGAGACGAACTTGGCGCCCAGGCTGACCGCGGTGTTGACCGCGGTGCCGAGGTCGTCCATGCTCGGCTGGCTCGCCTCGACGAGCAGGATCTTGCAGCTCGGGCAGACGGCCGAGACCATGTCGAGGTCGAGCGAGATCTCCTCGGCCCATCCGGAGTCGGCGCTCGGGAGGCTACTGCCACCGGTCTCGTTGACCTTCTTGAAGCAGCCGTTGGCGGTGGTGCACGCCGACAGGCCGTACTGGCTGCGGTAGGTGGCCAGGTCCGCTTCGGCGTTCGGGTCGTCGTACGCGTCGATGATCGCGACGGTCTGGCCCGAGCCGCCCGACGGCAGGGCGTAGGCGCTCTTCAGGTCGGCGGCGCCCAGACCCGAGGGCGCGACCTGCGGCTGGAGGCCCTTGCGCGGCTGCACGTCGGTACGGACGAGCGAGAGGCAGGCCATCTCGTTCTTGTGCGTGGGGGTCGCGCAGGCGCGCTCGACCGGGGCGGCGGCCGTCTTCGCCTGAGCGGGGATGGCGGCGTGCGCGGGGGCGGTGGTGACGAGGGAGGCGGCGGCGAGCGCGACCGAGGCGAGCACGGTGAGTCCGGCACGTCTCATGCGGCGCTGCGTCCGTCGAGCAAGGGCTGGGGGTGACATCCTGCTCCCTTTCTGGCGGGAGGCCGGGGCACGACGGGGCGGGGGTTCCGACGCGTCCGGGCCTGTGACACCACGGTCAGTGGTGCATGCCTGCGGACGATAGGCATATGCCATAAACGGGTCAATATGCCTTTACTCTCTCTTGACCGCCCCGTCCGGATCTGGACTGCGATCGGTGTCTCGCCCGATAACGTGTCGGAGATGGGTGATCTGGATCGATGGCGGCGCGAGCTCACCGAACTCGGCCTGACCGGGTACGAGGCGCGGGTTTACCTGGCGCTGGTCAACCGCTCGCGCTACACGGCGGCCCAGGTCGCCCGGGAGTCGGGCGTGCCCCGCCAGCGGATCTACGACGTGCTGTCCGGCCTGACCGAGCGCGGCCTCGTACGGGCGCTTCCGGGTCAGGTCACGCGCTACACCGCCGTCGATCCCGCGTCGGCGATCGAGCGGCTCCTGGCCGCGCACCGCGCGCAGTTCAGCCAGCTGGAGCAGGCCACGGCCCGCCTGGTCGAGGCGCTCGTCCCCGCCTGGTCGCACGGCCGTGACGAGACCGACCCGCTCGACTACGTCGAGGTGCTCCGCGACCGCGAGATGCTCTCCGAACGGCTGGAGGACATCCAGGCCGAGGCGAAGAAGGAGATCCTCGCCATGGCCAAGCTGCCGTACCTGACCGGGGACAGCACCTCCGGCCTGGCCACCATCCGGCGCCTGACCCAGGCCGGCGGCACCGTCCGCTGCATCTACGAGGGCGACGCGCTGGTCCACTCGGAGATGCTGGCCGACATCCGGCGCTACGCCGCGGCGGGGGAGCACGCCCGGATCGCCGCCTCCGTCCCGATGCGCATGTGGATCGTGGACGGCACACGCGTGGTCATGTCGCTGCGCGACCCGGTCGCCGACTCCTCGTCCACGACGAACGTCCTCATCGAACACCCGGCGCTCGCCCAGTGCCTGACCTACGCCTTCGAGGCGATCTGGGAGGGAGCGTCACCGGTGTGACGGCCTGGCGGGGCGGGCGCTGCTACGGTGCGGGGGTGAGCGCGTCGCAGCCGGTCCGGGGCACCCGGGTCCGCGGAACACGGCAGGCGGAGGCACTGGCCTCCGCCCTGGAATGCCTCGCCGGATTCCGCAGCGCCCAGGACATCCACGCGGAGCTCCGCCGCCGCGGCGAACGCATCGGATTGACGACGGTGTACCGGCATCTGATGGTGCTGAGCGAGGACGGCGCGGTGGACACGATCCGCGACGAGGACGGCGAGACGCTCTATCGCCGCTGCGAGACCAGCGAACACCACCATCACGTGACATGCCGCTCCTGCGGACGGAGCGTGGAGGTGGAGGGCCGAGCGGTCGAACTCTGGGCCGACCGCGTGGCGGCGGAGGCGGGCTTCGTGGACGTGGACCACACCGTGGAGATCTTCGGCCTGTGCCCGGCCTGCGCGGCGAAGTGAGAACCCGGCGCCGCCACCCGCGACCGACCTTCGCCGAGGCCGCCCGCCGCGGTCGTGTGAGCCCGACGATCGCGACTCTGCCGTAGCCATCCCCTGTCCGTATCGGGGCCACCCGAGTCCGTGACCACTTGAGCCGTGCGCCCTCGGGGTCCGTGGCTGCTTGAGCACGTTCCCGTAGATCCGCGGTCGCCATCCCTGTCCCCTGCGGCTGCGGCCAATTGAGCCCGCGGCCTCCCGGGCTACCGCCCCCCTGTCCCTGCCGCCGCCGCAGGCCCGTCGGCCTGGAAAGCATGAAAACGGTTTTCACTATCGGTAGAGTTTCTCCCGGCGGTCATCCACAGCCGGCGGTCACCGCTATCCCCGCCTGTCGTGGTGCTGTCACGCTATGTAGCAACCAGATCAACGCTCTGTCAGCGGAAGCGCTGTACGGAGCGCTGTGCCGGTGCCGGCCACCCGTCGGCGCCCGTCCGTCCTGGGAGGGACCGTGAAGATCGCTTTTGTCGGTAAGGGCGGCAGCGGAAAGACGACGTTGTCCTCGCTGTTCGTCCGGCATCTGGTGGCCGCGGGCGCGCCGGTGGTCGCGATCGACGCCGACATCAACCAGCATCTCGGGGTCGCGTTGGGCATGTCGGAGGAGGCGGCGGCCACGATCCCGGCGATGGGGGAGCACCTGTCCGACATCAAGACGTACCTGCGCGGAGCCAACCCCCGCATCACCTCCACCGCGTCCATGGTGAAGACCACTCCGCCCGGCACCGGCTCACGCCTGCTCCGGCTGGGCGGCGACGACCCCATTCACACCAAGCTGTCCACCGAGGTGGCCGGGGCCAGGCTCATGGTCACCGGGCCGTTCACCGACGAGGATCTGGGCGTCGCGTGCTACCACTCCAAGACGGGCGCCGTCGAGCTCTACCTCAACCACCTGGTCGACGGCCCGGGCGAATACGCGGTGGTCGACTGTACGGCCGGCGCCGAGTCGTTCGCGTCGGGCATGTTCACCCGCTTCGACCTGACGTTCCTCGTCGCCGAGCCGACGAGGAAGGGCGTCGCCGTCTACCGCCAGTGGGTCGACTACGCCGCGGACTACGACGTCGCCCTGCGGGTCATCGGCAACAAGGTCCACGACGCCGACGACGTGGCGTTCCTCCGCGAGAGCGTGGGCGACGCGTTGCTGTGCTGCGTGGGCCAGTCCGCCGCCGTACGGGCGATGGAGCAGGGCCGTCCCATGAGCATCTCCGACCTGTCCCCGGACGACCGCTCGGCGCTGGCGAGCCTCCAGGCGGCCGTCGACGGCCAGGCGAAGGACTGGGACAAGTTCACTCGCCAGGCGATCGAGTTCCACGTGAAGAACGCCCGAGCCTGGGCCAACGCCGCGACCGGCCAAGACCTGGAAGCCCAGATCGACCCCGGCTTCGTCCTGGGTCCGTCGCACACTGCCACCCCCGCCCCGCTCTGACGGACGGGCCGTCCGCCGGGTCGTGTCCGAACGTGGTGGTGCCCGGACGCCGCGAAGGCGGTCCGGGCACCCGGGAAGGGGGATCCCTCAGCAGTCGACGAGTTCGGGCTTCTGGTTGAGGATCTGCTCGCGTGCGGTGACGAAGTCGTCGTATGCCTGCCGGGCACTCGGCCGGAAGGCCGCGACCCGGTGGCAGTTCTGGAACGCGAGGCGTACGTCGAAGTGCCGCTCGATCGCCGAGCGCATGGCGTCGCTGGCCATCATCCGCAGGAGCTGCCCGCGGGCGACCTCGTCGGGGGGCGGGGTCTGGTTATCGGTGAAGTCGGCATCGCCGACCCGAAGCTCGTCGATCAGGCCGGTGACGACCTTCCAGGCGTACGGCAGGGAGTCTCGGACGCAGTCGAGGAACGCGGCGTCATCGACCTCGCCAAGCTGCGCCTGCTGAACAAGTTGCGGGGACACGGTCAACGACATGGATTCTCCTGTCGGGTCGGCCACGCTTTTCGGGAACGGTTTTCATCTTCCATAGCCATCCCAGAGAAATCAACAGCCAGAGCCGTCCGATCACGGACGGTTCCAGCCGCCCCGCCGGGTCGTGCCGTCGTTCGTGGGATCACCCGCTGCTCCCCCGAACGGCGACGGGCGGCGGTCCAGCGGTCATGGCCGGCGACTTGCATCGCCCTCGGCGACGCGGCGGACCTCGCCCAGGCGCTCGTCTCACCCACGCCGTTCTCGCCCACGCCGTTCGGTCCGCCCCGTGCGTGCGCGCGTGGTCCTCGCCCACGCCGTTCGGGTCGTGCCGTGCGTGCCCGCTCGGTCCTCGCCCACGCCGTTCTCGCCTACGCCCTTCGGCCCGCCCCGTGCGTGCCCGCGTGGTCCTCGCTCACGCCGTTCTCGCCCACGCCGTTCGGCCTGCCCTGTGCGTGCCCGCGCGGTCCTCGCCCACGCCGTTCGAGTCCGCGCCGTTCGGGCGCGCGTGGTCCTCGCTCGCGCCGTTCTCGGCTACGTCGTTCGGGCCGCCCCGTGCGTGCCTGCGCGGTCCTCGCCCACGGTGTTCTAGTCCGCGCCGTTCGGGCCGGCCGTTCGTGTCCGTGCGGTCCTCGTCCACGGCGTTCGCGACCGTGTCTTGGCTGGACGCTGTCCGGGCCGCGAGGTCCGCATGCTCGACAACGCCTTACAGTTCGTGGGCGCCTCGCGGTGCACCGGCCGCCAGCGCGTGACCCTGGTCGTCCTCTGCCGAGCCGGCCGTGCACCTCCTCGACGCGGTCGAGTGCCGCGCGGATGCTCGCCCGGTCGGTGAGGCCCACTGTCACGGCGTCCGCGACGCCGCCGTCGACGCGGATCTCGGTGCCGATCCGCTGGGGGGCGTCGGGGCGGCGAGCACGACGTCGGCCGACGTCGGACACACGGGACGTTCAGGGATTTACGTAACAAGTCAGATGTAATCCGACAGCGTCGCAACCCCTTTGTGCCACTCCGCCTACAGGCCATCGTTACATGTGGTAATTATGTGACTCTCCTGCGAGATTAAGGGCTCGCAAGATCCCCCACCCCTCATGTTCCAATTCTCGTGATCTTTGGAGTTTTCGTGCGCAATCGCTCCACGCGGGCTCGGCTCGGGCGATCGGTTTCGGTGTGTTCGCCGGTCGGGGGCTCGCGCAGTCTGATGGTGGGCGCCGTGGCCGTGACGGCCATCGCGACGCTCGTGACGGGCTGTGGAGGGAAGAGCAAGAGCCCCTCCACGTCCTCGGCCGCCGGGAGTTCGGCTCCGACCGGCAAGCTGCCGGAGGCGACCACCTTCACGACCCTCAAGAACATCCCCAAGGACACCGCCGCGCTCGCGTCCGCCGACGGCACCGTCGTCCACCCCACCGCGGCGCTGCCCGTCTCCGTGACCCCCGGCGGTCAGCCGGTGGCGACACTGCCGGCCAAGGAACTGGGCGGGCCGACCTGGGTTCCCGTCGTCGAGACCAAGCCCGGCTGGGAGCGCGTGCTGCTGCCGAGCCGTCCCAACGGCGCGGCCGGCTGGATCCCCTCCGGCAACGGCAAGGTGGAGACGGCGCACAGCCCGTACGACGTGAAGGTCGACACCTCCGCGCGTCGGCTCACCCTGCTCAAGTCCGGCAAGTCGCTCGGCACCTGGACCGTCGCCGTTGGTGCGCCCAAGACCCCGACGCCCACCGGGCGTACGTTCATCCTCGCCTCGCTCGCCCCGGCGAAGGCCACCTACAGCCCGCTGATCCTGCCGGTCGGCGCGCACTCCGACTCGCTCGACACGTTCGGCGGAGGGCCGGGCACCGTGGCGTTCCATGGCTGGCCGCAGAAGTCGGTGTTCGGGCAGGCCGTCACGCACGGCTGCGTACGGGTGCCGGCGGACGCGCTGCGGCAGCTGTCCAAGGTCCCGCTCGGCACGCCGGTGCAGATCTCCGGCTAGCTCAGACCGGTCACATCGGCACGACGTGCCGTCCTGGCTTCCTCGGGAAGCCATCACCCCCATTAGGAGAGAGACAACAATGCGTAAACGACTGAGATACGGCGTGATCGCGGGCGTCATCGCGGCTCCGGTGGCCGCTGCCGCCGCCGTCGTGCCGGCGGCCTCCGCGACCGGCGGCGGCAGTCCGTCCTCGGCCTTCGGCATCTCCGCCGTCGGCCTGGTGAACATCCCCCGGACGCCCGTGGTGTCCTCCGAGTCCGGGCCCAGGTCCCGGAGCGTCGTCTCCGTACCGGCCAGCCCGCTGGTCCACCTGTCCGTGATCCACACGCGCGCCGTCCCCGGCCACGCGGAGGCCAGCGTGGCCGACCTCAAGATCGCCAAGGCCGCCATCAGCCCCAAGGCCGTCCTGTCCGCCAAGCTGATCTCGGCCCGGTGCGACGACGGCGCCGGCTCCTCCCGCCTCGTGGACGTACGCCTGGCGGGACGCGCCATCCAGGCCGGTACGTCCCCCAACAGCCGCATCACCGTCCCGGTCGAGGGGCTCGGCGGCGTGCAGGTCACGGTCAACAAGCAGGTCCACAACGCTGACGGCAGCATCACGGTCACCGCGCTCGAACTCGCGGTGCAGGCGCTCGGCAAGAGCCAGACGATCGCCATCTCGTCCGCGACCTGCGCCGGCCAGTCGTCCGGCGAGGCCCCCAAGCCGACCCCGGTGCCCAGCGACCTTCCGGTCACCGGCTGACCCACCGGTTGGCGGCCCCTGACCAGGCCGCCGCAAGCACACGTTCGAGGGCCCCGCGCCGCCACCGGCGCGGGGCCCTCGAACCGCTCGGACGATCCACGGCCACGCTCGCCCTCACCCGCGGCGTGGCCGTTCCACTCGCTCGTGGGTCTGCCGCGCGTTGGCCGGTCGCGTCCGTTTTCTCATGCGCTGCGCGGGCGGCTCGTTCCTCACCGGCGGCTTCGCTCGCTCGTCGGCTCGCCGCGGCGGGAGCGGAGGAGGGGCGTTTCCCCGGGTCAGTCGCTGCTGGTCGGGGTGTTCTCCTTCGTGTACTCCCAGTGCCACGGCTCGAACGGGCTGCTGTACGCCCACGACGGGTGGAAGAACTCGTACTTCTTGGAGTTCGCCTGGAGCCAGTTGAACTCCGCCGAACCCTGGCTCTGCACGCCGCCGCAGAGGTCCACGGCCGTGCCGTACCCGTGGTTGCTGTGGCCCGGCACCGCCGCCATGCCCGGGCGGTCGGCGTAGATGCGCTGCTGTTCGGCGAGTGGCCGGTAGGAGTCGGTCAGGCACATCTGCACCCCGAACCGGCGCTTGTACGCGTCGTTCAGGTTGTAGAAGGCCAGCGCCGCGTCGGCGCGCAGGGACCGGCCCGGCTGCGGGAGCTTGCACAGGTATCGCGCCGGGATCAGTCCGTTCGGGAACTTGCGGGCCTCGGAGACCAGGCTCTTCTTGCAGGTCAGCCGGAGCCGCGTGCTCGGGTCCAGCTTCTTGAGCGCCGCGGTCAGCTGTGCCGTCAGCGCGGCGGCGCGCGACTTCAGGCCGCTGACCTCCTGCTGCAGCCGGGTCTGCTCGATCGCGTTGCGCGACTGCAGATCCTGGGCCGTGGCGGCCAGCTGCTCATGCTGTTTGCGCAGCTGGTTTCCCTTGTCGATGAGCGTCTTCTGGTCGTTGGACAACATCGTCAGGTCGGTCGCCGCCGCGAGGTCCTGGTCGGGGTCCTTGCCGCCGATCAGCGCCGGTATCCCGAGCGCCCCCGGATCCTTGTACGTGTTGGCGGCCAGGCGCGCCAGGGGCTCGCGGATCTGGTTGAGCTGCTCGTCGGCGACGCCCAGGTCCGCCAGGGTCTGCTTCAGCTTCTCCTCGGAGGCCTTCAACTTCTTGTTGCGGTCCTCCCACGTCTTGGTCGCCTTGGCCAGCTCCGCACTGGCCTTGTCGGCCTGCTTGCGGAGAGCTTCGACGCTGCTGGGCGAGGGTGTCTGAGAGGCGGAGGACCGGTCCGAGGCACCGGTCACCCACAACGACATGAACACCGAGACCGCCGCGATCAGCGCCACCGGACGAGGGCTTCGCACGGGGATCCTTCCGGGGGCGGGCGACTGTGTGACGCTGCTCGACCGTACTACAGGTGCCAGTGTGATCCGACGCCTGTCTGTGACGGCCGGGACACGGGTTCATCCGTTCGATCTGCGCCTGCACACCTCCCAGACCCACGGCCATTTCTTCAGGCTCGTCGGGCAGGCCGTGGCCGGGCTCGAATGGGAGGGCGCGTGGGTGGCCCGGGGATGGGAGGGCACCGAGGTGACCAGGGGCCGCGCGGGTACGGGGGTCGGCTCCGGCCGGGGCGGTACGTACGTGCCCCAGGTCGGCGCGGGCGGCGCCGCCTCCACCGGGCTGCGGCTCGGCCGGGGGCGCGCGGCGGCGTCTCCGGACGACCCGCCGCCGGCGGTCAGCACCGCGACCAGCAGGCCGGCCGCCACGATGGTGCCGGCCAGCGCTGTCACGCCGTAGCGGAACGGAACGACCTCGAACCGGGCCCAGAGACGGCGCGCCATGACGGTCGGAACCAGAACCGAAGTCCACCTGTGTCGCCGATTCACGCCGAGCAGGGTAGCGAGGAACGCCCCGTCGCGCTTCCACTCCGGTGGGTTACCAGGTCAGCGCCGTAGGCGGCCGGAGGCCACCCGCCGGGCTGCTCTCGTCCGGACGGCACTCGCCTGGAATACTCGCTGTTTATGGGGATGCCGATCTTGTTGACCGTGGATGACGATCCGTCGGTGTCCCGGGCGGTGGCCCGTGACCTCAGACGCCGGTACGGACAGGAATTCCGGGTGGTACGGGCCGACTCGGGGCAGGACGCGCTCGAAGCGTTGCGTGAGATCAAGCTGCGTGGTGACACCGTCGCGGCGATGCTCGCCGACTACCGCATGCCGCAGATGGACGGCATCGCGTTTCTCGAGCAGGCGATGGACCTGTTCCCGCACGCGCGGCGGGCGCTGCTCACCGCGTACGCCGACACCGACGCCGCCATCCAGGCGATCAACGTGGTGGACGTCGACCACTACCTGCTCAAGCCCTGGGACCCGCCGGAGGAGAAGCTCTATCCGGTCGTGGACGCGCTGGTGGAGACCTGGCGCGCGGTCGGTGACCGGCCCGTGGAGGAGACCAAGGTCATCGGCCATCGGTGGTCGGCCCCGACGTACGAGGTGCGTGACTTCCTGGCCCGCAACTCCGTGCCGTACCGCTGGTACTCGGTGGACGAGCCGGAGGGCTGCCGGCTGCTCGAGGCGGCCGGTCTCGGGTCGGGGGACATCCCGGTGGTGATCACTCCGGACGGCAAGGCGCTGCGTGCGCCGACCGGAGCGGAGATCGCCGCCGTGGTCGGCCTGTCCACCGAGCCGGCCGCCGAGTTCTACGACCTGATCGTCATCGGCGGCGGACCCGCGGGCCTGGGCGCGGCGGTGTACGGCGCCTCGGAGGGCCTGCGGACCGTCCTCGTCGAGCGGCAGGCGACCGGCGGTCAGGCCGGTCAGAGCTCTCGGATCGAGAACTACCTCGGCTTCCCCGACGGCGTGTCCGGCAGCCAGCTCACCGAGCGGGCCCGCCGGCAGGCGCGCAAGTTCGGCGCCGAGGTGCTCACCGCGCGCGACGTGGTCGGCCTGGAGGCGCGCGGCTCGGCCAGGGTGATCACCTTCAGCGACGGCAGCGAGATCGCGGCCCACGCGGTGGTGCTGGCGAGCGGCGTGGCGTACCGGTCGCTGGAGGCCACCGGCTGCGGCGACCTCACCGGCCGCGGCGTGTACTACGGATCGGCGTCCACTGAGGCGCAGGCGTGCAGCGGCGAGGACGTCTACATCGTCGGCGGCGCGAACTCCGCCGGCCAGGCCGCCGTGTTCTTCTCCCGCCACGCCCGGTCCGTCACCCTCGTCGTACGGGGCGCGTCGCTGGAGCAGTCGATGTCGCACTACCTGATCGAGCAGCTCAGGGCCATCGAGAACGTGCACGTACGCGTCGGCACGAGCGTCGTCGAGGCCCACGGCGACGATCATCTCGAGTCCATCACGCTCTGCGAGCGGGAGAGCGGCACGACCGAGACGGTGCCGTGCGGGCACCTGTTCGTCTTCATCGGCGCGGCCCCGTACACCGACTGGCTCGGCGAGTCGATCCTGCGCGACCAGCACGGCTTCGTCCGTACCGGCCCGGACCTTCTCGCCGAGGGGCGGCGCCCGCAGGGCTGGCCACTCGACCGCGATCCGCTGTACCTGGAGTCGTCGGTGCCGGGCGTTTTCGTCGCCGGAGACGTACGCTCACAGTCGGTCAAACGTGTCGCCTCGGCGGTCGGCGAGGGCGCGATGGCGGTCACTCTCGTGCACCGGTACCTGGAGGAGCGATGAGCACGCGACTTTCCCCGGACGAACTGCGCACGCTCTTCCTCTTCGAGAAGCTCACGGACGACCAGCTCGCCTGGGTGAGCGCGAACGGCGAGGTCGAGGAGTACGCCGAGGGCACCAAGGTCCTGAGCGAGGGCGATCCCGCGACCTGCTTCTACGTGCTGTTGTCCGGCACGCTGCGGATGACGCGGGTGGTGCACGGCGACGAGCTGGAGATGGTCCGCAGCGACCAGCGCGGGGCGTACGCCGGCGCCACCCAGTTCCTCATGGGCCAGCGCGGCGAGCAGCGGTACTCCGCCTCGGTGCACGCGCTGACCGACGCGGCGTTCTTCCTGCTGCCGGCCGCGGAGTTCGGCGCGAAGTTCGCCGAGTGGTTCCCGATGGCCGCGCACCTGCTGGAGGGCATGTTCCTCGGGCGGCGCAACACCGACGCGGTCGTGGGCCAGCGCGAACGCCTGCTCGCACTCGGCGCGCTGTCCGCCGGTCTGACCCACGAGCTGAACAACCCCGCCGCCGCGGCCGTCCGCGCCACGTCCTCGCTGCGCGAACGCGTCGCCGGAATGCGGCACAAACTCGCGCTGCTCGCCAGCAAGGACATCGACCCGAACCTCCTCGAACAGCTCATCGACGTGCAGGAGGTGCTGGTCAAGCAGGTCGCGGACGCGCCGAAGCTGACCGCCATCCAGACCAGCGACCGGGAGGACGAGCTGTCCGACTGGCTGGAGGACCACGACATCACCGACGGCTGGGACCTGGCCGCGGTCTTCGTCCCGGCCGGGATCACGGTGGAGCGCCTGGACGAGGTCCACGCGGCGGTGGGCGAGGAGTTCCTCAACGCGGCGCTGCGCTGGCTCGGGTACGCCGTGGAGACCGAGTCGCTGATGGGCGAGATCGAGGACGCCACGACGCGGATCTCCACGCTGCTGGCGGCGGCCAAGCAGTACTCCCAGATGGACCGCGCGCCGTACCAGTGGATCGACGTGCACGACGGCATCGACTCGACGCTGATCATGCTCTCCGGCAAGCTCGGGCACATCGAGGTGGTCAAGGACTACGACCGGTCCCTGCCGCAGATCCCCGCGTACGCGGGAGAGCTCAACCAGGTCTGGACGAACCTGGTGGACAACGCGGTCTCCGCGATGAACGGCGACGGGCGGCTGACGATCCGTACGGCGAGGGAGAACGACCGGCTGCTGGTGGAGATCGGCGACACCGGCCCGGGCGTGCCGGCGGACCTCACCCAGCGGATCTTCGAACCGTTCTTCACGACCAAGCCGGTGGGCGAGGGCACCGGGCTGGGCCTGGACATCTCGTGGCGGATCGTGGTCAAGAAGCACCGCGGCGACCTACGGGTACGGTCCGAGCCGGGGGACACGCGGTTCGAGGTGCTGCTGCCGTTCACCGAAGGCTCGGACGAGGACTGACCCAGGTCTGAGACCAAGGCCGGTCGGCCGCCACGCTCACCAGTGCCGTGCGCAAACGCATTTTTGTTTCCTTCCTCAGAGCGTGATGACCATCGCGTTCACTCCCAGATGTCGAGCTCAGACCCGGTGCATGACTCTCGGGAGCGTGTTGACCTCCTCGACCCCGTCCTCGGTGACGATGACGGTGCCGCCGATGTTGACCCGTCGGCGGCCGAGAACGCAGTTCGGTTCCAGCGCGAGGGTCATGCCCGCCTTCAGCACGAGGTCGCCGCCCACGGTGGACACGCCTCCCACCGCTCCGTACCTGTCGATGGCCGGGACCTGCTCGCCGGGAAGTCCGCAGCCGCTGAAGGCGTCCAGGGGATTCAACGTGTGGATGAGCGGAGTGAGATTCCAGCCTCCGGCCTCCTCGACAGGCTCGTTCATGGCACGGACGACCTCGGCGAAGGTGACGCCTGGCCGGATGGCGGCGATCGCGGCGTCGTAGCTCGCCTCGGCGGCGGCCGCCGCGCGGTCGGTGCCGGGGTGCGTCTCCCCGATCGCGACGGTGAGCTGCTGTTGCGTCTCCCGCATCCCGTAGACGGGGAAGAGCTCGGCGAGCACCACGTCACCGTCGGCGAGGACGCGCGGGGGCTGGGCGCGGTAGGTCCATCTCGGCGGGCCCCACTCCACGCTCTCGCCGCCGGGCGCGACGACGAACACGCTGCCGCTGTTATGCGCGCCGGCCCGCAGACTCGCGGCGATGCCGGCCGCGTACGGCACGTTCTCCGGCACGCCGGCGGCCGAGGCCTCGATGATGGCGGCGCACATCGCCTCTCCCGCGCGCCCGCACCAGCGCACCAGGTCGCGCTCCTCGTCGCTGAGGCACCGGGTCGCCGCGATGAACTCGGCGTCGACGGGCACCAGCGTCGCGTCGGGGAGCCGTTCGGTGAGCTCGCGCCAGGTTCCCGCCGGGATGATGCCGTCCGGATGGAACGCCGCCGCGCCGAGACCGATGACACCGATCGTGGACGTCGCGAGCCCGCGTTCGCGCAGGCACTCGGCGATGAACGCGCCGCCCCTCGCGGCGCCGGCCGGCCGGCGCTCGGCGTGAGTGATGAACTGGCCGGGTTCGAGCCAGGTGTCGTCACCGCGCCGGACCGCCTCATGGTGGCCGCCGACCATGAGATGGACCGGCGCGAACAACTGCGGCGGTTCACCGTTCGGTATCAGGACGACGCCACCGGTGCGGTCACCGGTGAAGTAGTTGTCGGCGGCGAAGTGCGGGACTCCGGCGCCTTCGGGCTCGCCGTAGACGAGCAGGGCCGCCAGGCCGCGGCTTTCGATGAGCCGCTGGGCCAGCGCCCAGCGGCGGTCCCGCTCACGCGATGACAGCAGGGGAAAGTCGATCACCGGGACTCCTCACGCGTCGGCTCGGCGCGGCGAGGTGTGACCAAGGGCAGGTCGCTTCGCAGCGGGCTGCGTTTCAGGCCCGTGATCCACATGGTGACCTGATGCCGGAGCGGTCCGATCCGGCTCCCGGTTCCGACGGCGACGCGGCGCGCCGTACGGGCGACGGGGCCGTTCAGCGTCGCCAGCTTCGTCATCCGGTCGGTGAAGCGGAGCACCTCCAGCGCCGCGGCCCTGCGCTCGGTCTCGTAACCGTCGAGGACCGGCTCCGCGGCGAGCCCGTTGAGCACCGCTGCCAGCCTGGTCGACAGGTCGTAGGCGTCGGCGATCCCGGTGTTCATGCCCTGGCCGGCCGCCGGGCTGTGTACGTGGGCGGCGTCCCCGGCGAGGAACACGCCACCGACCCGGAACCGGTCCGCGACCCGGTGATGGACCCGGAAACGCGATGACCACACCGGGTCGGCGGCGAGCCTCGCGTCGATGCCGCGCTCACTGAGCAGGGAGTCCATGTACGCCCTGCCGGGCGCCCGCGGGACGTCGAATCCGGGGACCACCGTCGCGATGATCCTGTGGGTGCCGCCGGGCAACCGGCCGATCACGGTCACTCCCTGGGCCGACAGGTTGATGGTGGCCTCGTCGTCCGCGAACGGTCGGCCGGCGAGCTCGGCGTCGGCCAGCACGAACTGTGACGGATAGGTCTCCCCGGGAAAGTCCAGACCGGCAGCGGATCGGACCACGCTGTTCGAGCCGTCGGCGCCGATCACGTACCGGGCCCTCACCTCGAAGGGAACCGGCCCGGCTGGGGAGCCCGCCGTGCCCGTGACCAGGTAACCGTCTCCGTCCTCGCGGACCGCGGTCACGCGGTGATCGCGCCGTACGGACGCCCCCAGTCTCCTCAGGAGGACCTGTTCCGTGGTGCTCTGCGGCACGCTGAGGGCGAAGGGATGGCGGCTCGGGACGCCGGTCAGTCCGATGCGTGCCAGCACCCTGCCCCGGTCGACCATGACGATACGGACGACCTTGCCACCCGCCTCGATCAACTGGTCGGCGGCGCCGAGCTCGGCGAGGAGCTCGAGGGTCGACGCGTGGACCAGGGCGGCGTTCGACGTCTGTGTCGGCGTCGCGGCGGCATCGAGCACCACGTGCGGAACGCCGAGTTGGGTGAGCCGGAGGGCGGCCGTCAGCCCGGTCGGTCCCGCGCCCACGATCACTACCTCCTCGGCGGAGTCCGATCTCGCGTCCATGCGCCCTCCTCGTTCGATCTCCAGTAGTAGACAGTGTGTACTTTAAACAGTCAAACGCACTGGCTATGGTGGATGTTTTTGTGAAGAGATCTGTACCCTAAGACGAGTAGCCGACCACAGTAGAGTCGATGACCTCGCAGAGAAAGGAGCGACGGTGACGGAGAAGGCTCCCGGCTCCACACGTCGCAGAGGCGCCGACCTGGAAAGGGCGATCTACGCCGCGACGCTCAACGAACTGGCCGAGGCCGGCTACGCCGACCTCGCCCTGGACCGGATCGCCCAGCGAGCCAAGATCGGCCGGTCGTCGCTGTACCGGCGCTGGTCGAGCAAGCAGGACCTCGTCGCCGAAGCGGTCACCCATGCGCTCCCGCCGATGGAGGAGACGCCGGACACCGGCAGCGTGCGTGAGGATCTGCTGACCTGTTTCGAGCGGATGCACCGGCTTCTCGACGGGCTCGGCCGGCTCGCGCTCCAAGCCGTCGCCGCCGAACTGCACGACTCCGCCGACAACACCCTCGTCACCGTAATCCGCGACCGGGTCCTCGAACCTCGCCTGCAGGTGGTCCTCGACGTCCTGCTCAGAGGAGTCGGCCGAGGTGAGATCCGCGCCGAGGCGGCGGTTCCCCTCCTGGCCAGGACCGGGCCCGCACTGCTGTTCCAGCACTTGCTGATGTACGGGACGGTGCCGCCCCGGTCCCACCTCGAGGACATCGTCGACCGCGTGATCCTCCCTGCGGCGAGGCCCTGACCGTACGCCCTCCGGCATTCGGCGACCCTGCGGTGGATGTAAGGTCCGTGCCGTCACCCGCGAGCCGGGGACCGCCGGTCTGCCCGCCGACGCCGAGGTCGTCGCGGGCGACCCGTCACGGCCCGACGCGGGTGACGTCGTACGGGGGCCGTACGCGGCCTTCACCGAAGCGGTGATCCACGAAGGGGATCTGGCCGGGGT
The DNA here is from genome assembly GCF_030269445.1 of Actinoallomurus iriomotensis. Taxonomy (GTDB): domain Bacteria; phylum Actinomycetota; class Actinomycetes; order Streptosporangiales; family Streptosporangiaceae; genus Actinoallomurus; species Actinoallomurus iriomotensis. The sequence continues at coordinate 18,946 of NZ_BSTJ01000003.1, read as the reverse complement.
CGCCGCCCGCGCGCTGCTCACCGATGACCTGACGGGCCGGCGGGTGCGGCTGACCGGGCCGCGATCCCTGTCTCACGAGGAGATGACGGCCATCATCGGCGAGGTGCTGGGCAGGCCGCTGCGCTATCAGGAGGTCCCGGCGGAGGCGGTGAAGCAGGCCATGGTCCAGCGAGGTTTCCCGGCACCGTTCGTCGAGGCACTGCTGGCCAGGTACGCCCGGGGCGCCGGGCCGGCGGAGGCGGTCACCGACGAGGTGGAGAAGATCCTCGGTCGTCCCGCACGGACGTACGCCGAGTGGGTCGCCGACCACGCCGCCGCCTTCCGGAGCTGACGGAGGAGCCGGCCACGAGCAAGAACCGCGTGGTCCAAGGAACACCGCGGTGACCTGCGACTACGGTCCGAGCCGGGCGACACCGGGCGTTCACCGAGGATGCCGGCGACGCCTGATCGTCGACGGCTCAGACCGAGCGGCGGAAGCCGCCCTCGCTGTTGATGACCTGACCCGTGATCCAGGAGGCGTCGTCGGTGGCGAGCCAGGCGATGAGGCGGGCGGGGTCGTCCGGTGTTCCCCAGCGGCCGGCCGGGAAGCGCCGGCGTACCTCCTCGTGGGCGGCGGGCGGGGCGTAGCCGGTGTCGACCGGCCCGGGGTTGACCGCGTTGAGGGTGATGCCCTGGTCGGCGAGGTGGTCGGCCAGCGTCGGGGTGATGGCGGCGAGGGCGCCCTTGGCGCTGGCGTACGCGACCTCGTCGCGCATCGGGCCGAGGTTCTGCCCGGAGGTCATGAGGATGACCCGGCCGCCCGCCCGCCCGTCGTGCCGGGCGGCGAACGCCTGGGTGAGCAGGATGGTGGAGCGGGTGTTCACGGCCCAGTGCGCGTCGAGCATGGCGGCGTCGAGCGTGCCGAGCGGCCCGTCGCCTCCGCTGCGCGCGTGGTTGCAGACGAGGATGTCGAGACGGCCGAACGCCGCCACGGCCGCGTCGACGAGGCGCTCGGGCGCGTCGGGCTCGCCGAGGTCCAGCCCGAGGTGGTGAACGGAGGCGTCTTCGGCGAGGACGTCACGGACACCGCCGACCACCGCCTGGACCCCGCCGGGATCGGCACCCCAGGGCTGCTCGACGTCATGCGGAACGTGGTGGTGGAGGAACACCCCGGCCCCGAGCCCGGCCAGCCTCCGCGCGACCGCGAACCCGATACCGGCCCGGCGGCTGACCCCGGTGACGAGCGCGACCCTGCCGCGCAACGTGCGCGATGGGGCGGAGCCGGCAGCGCTCATGCTCGCCAGCCTGAACGCGCGGGGGAGGAGCGGCAACCGGTTTTTCCGCGTACGCGATTAGCTCCGCGTCTTCGCGGCGGCGTGAATGACCTCCCTCGCGCGCCGCGGCATCTCATCCAGCAGTCACCGGCGAGCTCCGGTCGGCGGGTCTCTGGAACGACCGGTTACCGCCTCGGCTGATCCGTTGTGAGAGGCTCGCGGGCATGCGGCTGAGCTGTTCCGGCGCGCGGTGGCCGATCGCAGGGTGGCCGTGGCGTCGCCTGCCGGTGCTCGTTCTCCTGGTCGCACTGTTCGGAGGTGCACTGGGGCCCGGGACGGCGCACGCCGCCACGAGGACGAACACCGCCGGGCCGGTCGTGGTCGTGGGCGTGCCCGGGTTGCGGTGGGACGACCTCGGCCCGCGCGGTACCCCGAACCTGTGGCGCCTGGCCGGACGCGCGGAATTGGCGAACATGTCCACCTACACGGTCTCCGGTGTCACCTGCCCGGTGGACGGCTGGCTGACGGTCTCCGCAGGTCAACGCGCATCTTTTGGCAGTGGCGCCCCAAGGGAGTGCGGCCTGCCTCCGTCGCCGTCGGCGAGCGGGTCCGGGGCGGTCCTGCCCGGCTTCGCCGGGATCCGTGCCCGGAACCTGCGGGGCGAGTACGCCGCATCGGTCGGTTCGCTGGGCACGGCGATCCACCGATCCGGTGGGCTGACGATGGCGGCCGGGCCGGGGGCGGCGTTCGCCGCGGCCGACGACCAGGGACGCGTCGACTTCTACGCGTCGGCGCCGGAGGCCGTTCCCCCCGCTGCCTGGGCCTCGGCGCGGCTGGCGGTGGTGGATGTGGAGGACATCCAGAGCGCCGGATCGGTCGACATCACCCGAACGCGGCGGGCGGCCGCCGTGCGCCAGGCCGACCGCCGGATCGGCATCGTGCTCACTGCCCTTCCGGCGTCGGCGAAAGTCCTGGTCGCGGGCGTGTCCGATACCTCCCGGCGGAACTCGCTGCACGTCGTCCTGGCGGCTCCGGCCGCTCGGCCGGGATATCTGACCTCCGCTTCGACCCGCCGGCAGGGTCTGGTGACCTTGACCGACCTGACCGCCGGCGCGTTGTCCGCCGCCGGCGTCCCGGTTCCGGGCACCGTGGTCGGCAGGGCCTGGCATCCGAACGGCGAGCCGGTCACGGTGGCCGCGGCGGCGTCCTGGCTCAGCGACGCCAACCGCGCCGCCGAGATCAGCCAGCACTCCATGACGCCGTTCTGGATCGCCTTCATGGCCGGGCAACTGCTGCTGTACACGGCAGGGGCACTGGCGCTGCGGCGCGACTGGCAGGGCCGACGACGGCGCCGCGTTCTGGCGGCGACCCGGACGGTCGCGCTGTGCGGGGCGGCCGGACCGCTGGCGACCTATCTGGTGAACCTGCTGCCGTGGTCGCGTTCCCCTCATCCGGTCACCACGATGCTCGCCTGCGTCGCGGGCTTCGACATCCTGATCGTCGCGGCGGCACTGGCCGGCCGGTGGCGGCGCGACGTGATCGCGCCCGGCACGATCATCGCAGCCCTGACCATGGTCACCTTCGCCGCCGACGTGATGACCGGCGCACGGCTGCAGTGGAACAGCGTGACCGGCTACAACCCGATCATCGCGGGACGCTTCTACGGCTTCGCGAACATCGCCTTCGCCGCCTACGCCACCGCGGTTCTGCTCACCGCCGCCGGCCTCGCTCACCTTCTGGTCACCCGCGGACATCGCCGTGGGGCCGTGCTCGTCGTGCTGGCACTCGGCGCGGCCGCCGAGGTGGTGACCGCGTGGCCGGATTGGGGCGCCAAATTCGGCGGCACCATCGCCTTCGTCCCCGGCATCGTCATCACCGCCCTGATCGTCGCCGGTCGCCGGATCTCACCGGCGCACGTCGTGGGGTGCGTGGTCGCCGGTGTGGCCGTCATCGCGACCTCGGCGTTCGTCGACCACCTGCGGCCTCCCGCGCATCGCACGCACCTCGGCGAGTTCGCCGGCCAGGTACTGAACGGGCAGGCCGCCACGGTCGTGAGCCGCAAGGCCGGCGCGATGCTGCGAAGCGTCGGTCACTCCCCGGAACTCACGATCTTGACCGTGGCGGCGCTGCTGTTCTTGTGGCTGGCGCTCATCCGCCCGACCCGGTGGCGTGCCGGTGCTCTGGAACTGGCCTATGGGCGGGCACCCGCGCTGCGCGCGGGCCTGAGCGGTGCTTTCGCCACCTCGATGATCGGATTTCTGGTCGAGGACTCGGGGATCAGCGTCCCGGGGATCGCCCTGGCCATCGCGGTCCCCCTCGCCCTGGCCGCCGCCGTACGCGCGCTCGAGCCGGTCACCGGCCGAGGATGGTGATGGACAGTCGGGAGTCGGTGGCGGCTCTGGCCAGGGCCGCGGCCTGAGGGCGGTCGGTCCGTACGACGATCAGGGCGCCCTCGTCCGGGTCGAGGGCCGGCTTGGGGACGGCCAGGATCGGGACGGACGAGGCCACCGTGCGGGCGGGCATGGGGTTGTCGGAGCGGGCGGCCAGGACGTCCACGCGGTCGCCCGGACGCAGGAGGCGGGCGACCGCCGCGTCGGCCAGGCGGATCGGGGTGGCGACGGCGGCCGGGTCGGTCTCGTCCAGCAGGCCGGCCGACCGCAGGCGGGCGTCGGTCAGGGGCTCGCCTCGCCGGATCGGGCCGGACAGGGTCCGGCCCGCCGCCGCGCGCACCAGGCCGGACGGGACCGCCGCCCGCGGTAGGGACCTCGCGTCCACGTCCCGTGCGGTCAGCGTGGCGCCGGCGGGCAGGTCGCGGGCGGCCACCCACACGCGTACGCCGTCACTGTGCGGCCGGGCGGCGGCCAGGCCCAGAGCCGCCGCGGCCGCGGCGAACACCGCGGCCAGCAACCGGCGGTGTCGGCTCAGCGTCGTCCTCATCTGATCGCCTTCGGGGAGGTTTCGCCGGCCGGGGTGAGGGTTCTTCGGTCGTCGGGTCGGTGGTGTCGGCTCAGCGTCGTCCTCATCTGATCGCCTCCAGGGAGGTTTCGTCCGCCGGGGTGAGGGCCCTTCGGCCGTCGGGCCGGTGTCGCTGTGGGGACCTCACCGGCACGCACCGGGGGAGCGGTCGAAGGAACACCCCAGGGCGAGCCGACGGACACCCGGCCCGCCCGGGGGGATGTCATGGCAGGTCGAACGGCGGCTTCAGCCCGTCGAGGGTCCGCGGGCACGGGCAGTCGCGCGCGGCCGGCAGGGCGGCGACGATGTCGCCGACGAGGCCGCGCAGACGGTCGACGTTTTCGGCGAACACCTGCAACACCTCCTCGTGCGTCACGCCCTCGCCCTCCTCGACGCCGGCGTCCAGGTCGGTCACCAGGCACGCCGGGATGTAGCAGAGCGCCAGCTCGCGGGCGAGCACGGCCTCCGGGTGCCCGGTCATGCCGACCAGCGTCCAGCCCTGTCCCGCGTACCACTGGGACTCGGCTCGCGTCGAGAAGCGCGGACCCTCGATGACCACGAGCGTGCCGCCGTCGACCGGGGGCCAGCCCGCGGCGGTCGCCGCCTCGACGGCCGTGCGGCGGCCGGCCGGGCAGTAGGGGTCGGCGAACGACACGTGGATCGCGCCGCCCTCGTCGTAGTAGGTCTGCGCGCGCCCGCTCGTGCGGTCGATGAGCTGGTCGGGGACGCAGAGCGTGCCCGGCCCGTACGCCGCGGTGAGGGACCCGACGGCGCTCGGCGCCACTACCTGGCGCACCCCCAGGGACCGCAGCGCCCAGAGGTTGGCGCGGTAGGGGATCCGGTGCGGGGGGAAGCGGTGGTCGCGGCCGTGCCGGGGCAGGAAGGCGACGGGCCGGCCCGCGCCTCGGTGACCGCTCGGCAGCGTGCCGATGGCGATGGGGTCGCTGGGCGGGCCGTAGGGCGTGGAGACCTCGATCTCCTCGACGTCGTCGAGGAACGAGTAGAAGCCCGAGCCGCCGATCACACCGATCTCTGCATGCATGAGCGGGACCCTAGCCGCCCGCCGAACCATCACGCGAGACCACGCCACCCCCTGTGGACGAGGAACGCGACATATCTTGACCGCCGCTCAAACGCGTAATATCTTCTCGCTAAACGAGAGGATGGTAACCAATATGAACCGAAGGCTTCTACGGCTCCTCACGGGCCGCCGTACGAAGTGGCTGGTCCTGGGCGTCTGGCTGGTCCTGCTCATGGCCGGCGGCACGCTCGGCGGCAGGCTCCAGAGCGTGACCCAGAACACGGCCGAGGCCTACCTGCCCGGCAGTGCCGAGGCCACCCAGGTCATCAGGCTCCAGGACAAGGTGCACAAGGAAGACGGGATGCTCGCCGTCGTCTCGTACGAGCGCCGCAGCGGCATCACCCCCGCCGACCGGGCGAACGCGCGGCAGGCCGCCGCGAACCTCGCCCACTTCGGCGCCGTCACCGGGCCGCTCACGGCCAGGGACGGCCAGGCGATGCAACTCCTCGTGCCGATCACCGGCGAGGGAGACGCCGTCCTGAAGGCCGTCGACACCATCCGCCACACCGTCGAACGGGCCCCGCCCGGGCTGGACGTCCGCGTCACCGGTCCCGCGGGCGGGCTGTCCGACGCGGTCAAGGTGTTCGGCAGCATCGACGGAACCCTGCTCATGGTGACGCTCGCGGTGGTCGTGCTGATGCTGCTGCTGACCTACCGCAGCCCGTTCCTGTGGATCGTCCCGCTGGTCGCCGCCGGCTCGGCGTACACGCTGTCGCAGGGCGTGGTGTACCTGCTCGCCCGCGCCGGCCTCACCGTCAGCGGGCAGAGCACCGGCATCCTCGCCGTCCTCGTCTTCGGCGCCGGCACCGACTACGCGCTGCTGATCATCGCCCGGTACCGCGAGGAGCTGCACCGCCACGAGGACAAACACGAGGCCATGCGCCTGGCCCTGCGCCGCGCCGGCCCGGCCGTCCTGGCCAGCGGCGCCACCGTCACGGTCGGCCTGCTCTGCCTGCTCGTCGCCGAGCTCAACTCCACGAGCGGCCTCGGCCCGGTCGGGGCCGCCGGCATCGTCTGCGCGCTGGGCGCCATGACCACCCTGCTGCCCGCTCTGCTCGTGGTCCTGCCGCGCGGCGTCTTCTGGCCCGCCGTGCCCCGGTTCGACAGTGCGTACGAGGAGGGCGGGCACGGTCTCTGGGCCGCCGTGGCCCGGTTCGTCGGCGAACGGCAACGCGTCATCTGGATCGGCACCGCCGTCCTGCTCGGCGCCCTGACGCTCGGCCTGATGTCGCTGAAGGTCGGTCCGGTGTCCAACGCCGGCCAGTTCGTCGGCACCCCGGACTCGGTCGCCGGCGAACGGGTGATCGCCCGGCACTTCGCCGCCGGCACCGGCGACCCCGCCGTGGTGATCGCGCCGACCTCGCCCGGCCTGCACGACGCGATCGCGAACACCCGCGGTGTGGCGCAGGTCGGCCGCCCCATCGCCGGGAGCGGTTACACGCAGTACGAGGCGACGCTCGCCGACCCGCCGGACAGCCCGGCCGCGCGCGACACCGTCGACCGGCTCCGGGCCGCCGTACATCCCCTCGGCGGTCGCGTCGGCGGTACGACCGCGATCAACGTGGACACGCAACGCGCGGCCGTCCACGACGGCAAGGTGATCATCCCGCTGGTGCTCGGCGTGGTCTTCGTGATCCTCGTCCTGCTGCTGCGGGCGGTCGTGGCGCCGCTGCTCCTCATCGGCACCGTGGTGCTGTCCTTCGCCGCGTCACTCGGCGTGTGCGGACTGGTGTTCACCCATGTGTTCGGGTTCGAGGGCGTCGACTCCGGGTTCCCGCTGCAGATCTTCATCTTCCTGGTCGCCCTGGGAGTGGACTACAACATCTTCCTGCTCACCCGGGTACGCGAGGAGGCGCGGCGGCTGGGGACCCGGCGGGGCGTGCTGCGCGGCCTGACCGTCACCGGGGGTGTGATCACCTCGGCCGGCGTGGTGCTGGCCGCCACCTTCGCGGCGCTCGCCACCCTGCCCCTGACCGGGCTGGTGGAGATGGCCTTCGCGGTGGCGTTCGGCGTGCTGCTCGACACCCTGGTCGTACGGTCCCTGCTCGTGCCGGCGCTGGCCTGCGACATCGGGGCAGGCCTGTGGTGGCCGGGACGGCTGCGGACCGCGCCGCGGCGTGAGAGCGAGCCGCGGGCGCGCGCGTCCGTCGGCTGAGCGGGAGACCGACCGGGTCCGGCGGTCTCGCCGGGCCCGGTCAGGCCACCTTCTCCGAAGTGCCGCTGGACTTCGAGGACGCGGAGCCGGACGACTTGGACTCCGACTTGGACTCCGTCTTGGTCTCGGTCTTCGTCTCGCTCTTGGTCTTCGCGTCGTCCTTCTTGGCGGTCTCCTTGGACGTGGTGCTCGTCCCGCCGGAGCCCGACCGGCTGTCGGTGCGATAGAAGCCCGAGCCACGGAACACGATGGCGGCGGGGGAGAAGATCTTCCTCAGTCGCCCGCCGCACGCGGGGCACTCGGTCAGCGCGTCATCGGTGAACTTCTGCACGACCTCCAGCGGCTCACCGCATTCCGTGCAAGCGTACTGATACGTCGGCACGAGATCCTCCTTGCTGCACAGGCCACGTGGGGCAACCTGGCACTCTCACCTGATGACTGCTAAGTGTACGGGGCGCCGGATCATTCCCGACCAGGGCTCATCCATCCCCTCGTTCGCCATACCAACCGGCCAGCTTGCCGCGCCGGCTGATCGCGCGCAAGCGCCGTTCGGCCGGGCCGCGGGCCTCGCTCGTGGCCACGACCAGCAACTCGTCGCCCGCCTGCAGGCGAGTGCTGGGCTCGGGCACGAAGCTCTTGCCGTCCCGTACGACCAGGGTGATCGACGCGCCGGACGGCATCCGCAGCTCGAAGATCTCCACTCCGTCGAGCCGGGAGTCCGGCGGAATGCGGATGGTCAGCAGATCCGCGTGCAGTTCCTCGAGCGGCGCGGCCTCGACGTCGATCTCGCGGCTCGCGTCGGAGACGGTGATGCGGAGCGCGCGGGCGAGCCAGGGCAGCGTCGGGCCCTGCAGCAGCGTGAACACCACCACGATGATGAACACCTGGGCGAACAGCTCGTCCGCGCCGCTCAGGCCGGCCGTCATCGCCACCGTGGCGAGGACGATCGGCACCGCACCGCGCAGCCCCGCCCATGACAGGAACGCCTTCTCCCGCCAGGACAGCCCCAGGAACGGGGTGGACACCAGCACCGACAGCGGCCGCGCCACCAGGACCAGCGCGAAGCCGCACACCAGCGCCGGCCAGACCTGCGCCGGCAGGTCGGCCGGCGACGCCAGCAGCCCGAGCATGATGAACAGCCCGATCTGGGCGAGCCAGGCCAGTCCCTCGGCGAAGCCACGGGTGGCCGGGCGGTGCGGCAGCGGGCTGTTGCCCAGCACGAGCGCCGCGACGTACACCGCGAGGAACCCGCTGCCGTGGATCACGGAGGTCTCGCCGTACGCGCCGACCACCAGGGAGAGCACCGCGATCGGGTACAGGCCCGAGGCCGGGAGCGCCAGGCGCCGCAGCGCGAACGCGCCGATCCACCCGACGACCAGCCCGACCACGCCGCCGATGATCAGCTCGGCCACCAGCTCACCGGCCATGGTGAGGGTGCTGGGGACCCGCCGGGCGGTCAGCGCGAGCACCAGGATGATCACCGGCGCGTCGTTGAAGCCGGACTCGGCCTCGAGAATGCCGGACAGGCGTGCCGGCAGCGGCAGCCGTCGCAACACCGAGAACACGGCCGCGGCGTCGGTCGGCGCCAGCACCGCGCCCAGCAGCACGGCGTTGCGCCACTCGGCGCCGATCAGCCAGTGCGCGGCGGCGGCGACCACCGCGATGCTGACCGCCGAACCGACGATGGCCAGCGAGAGGGCCGCCGGCACGCCCTCACGTACGTCCGCCCATCGGGTGGTCAGCCCGCCCTCGGCGAGGATCAGGACGAGCGCGGACAGCCCGAGCGTCTCGGCGAGCGCCGGATCGTCGAAGTGGATGCCGAACCCGGCCTCCCCGAGCAGCAGCCCGAGCGCGAGGTAGAGGAGCAGGCTGGGCAGCCCGGTGCGGTGCGCCACCCGCACGGCGACGATGGCCGTGATGAGCACGAGGGAGCCGAGCAGCAGCCACAGATCGAGTTTCAACGCTCCCCCCTCACTGTGACTTCTGCCAGGTCAAAACCGCATTTGCCGGGCCCTCAACGTGCCCCTGCCTCGGTGGCGCCGTCGCGAAACGGCGCGCCACGCCTCTAGCGGCGCCGGATCACCGCGTCCACACCGTTGACCACGTCCGACACCGGCCGGCCCTCGATCGCGGCCCGTACGTTGTCCATGACCTTGGTGATGATGTTGCTCTGGGCCCGCCGGGTGCCGCCCGCGGCGTGCGGCGACAGCAGGACGTCGTCGTGGCCGCGCAGCGGATGGTCGGCGGGCAGGGGCTCCTGGTCGTACACGTCGAGCGCGGCGCCCGCGAGCCGGCCGCCGTCCAGCGCCGCGAGCACGGCGTCATCCGGCGCGATCCCGCCCCGCGCGACGTTGATCAGCAGCGCGCCGTCCGGCAGCAGCGCGAGGCGTTCGGGGCCGAGCAGCCCGCGCGTCTCGGCGGTCAGCGGAAGGCAGACGACCAGCACGTCGGAGGTGGCGAGCAGTTCGTCGAGCTCCTTGTACACCCCGTCAGGGCGGCGCCGGCGCGACCAGTACGCCACCGGGCAGCCGATCGCGGCGAACAGTCGCGCGGCCTCCGCGCCGATCGCGCCCATTCCGAGGATGCCGACGCGCCTGCCGCCCAGCTCGTCCGCGCCGTGCGTGGCGGCCTCCAGCTGCGGCCAGCCGCCCGCGCGCATCCGCCGGTCCGACCAGGTGAGGCGGCGGGACAGGTCGAGAGCGGCCGCGAGTGCCCACTCGGCCACCGACCGGGTGTTCGCCCCGGCCGCGTTGGCCACCGGCACGTTCGCGCCGGTCAGGGCTTCCAGGTCGCACGAGTCGACACCGACCGACGGCATCTGCACGAACGCCAGGCGCGGCGCCGAGGCCACGGCCTCCGCGTCCATCGCCAGCGTGCCGCTGAAGTCGCCGACGACCAGTTCCGCCTCGGAGAGTGCGGCGCGCAGTCCGTCCCGGTCGCGGGTGGCGGGAACGCTCACCTCGGCGCCCAGCGGCTCGAAGAGACCGCGGTTCACCTCCTCGTCGAGCGGCATCAGGGCGAGCAATCGCCACGGCGTGCCGTTCACGAGACCGCTCCGGTCGTCCGGCGCACTCATCATCTCCTCGGGAATCGGGGTGTTCAGTCCGATTCTTCTGTACCGGAGGCATCTCCGCTACGCCGAGAGAGTGTGATCAGCGCCTCTTTTGTGATCAAGTGAAACGTGCGATGCCCCGCGAGGGTGTCACGACGGCGCGGACCGCCTGGTCGTGCGGCTCGGTGGGCACCGACGCGACGAGCTCGGCGTCGTACACCGCCGCGACCGTCAGGATGCCGGGGTCGACGCGCGCCAGCACCCGGTCGTACGAGCCGCCGCCACGCCCGAGACGGGTGCCGGTCGCGGACGACACCGCCAGCGCCGGCACGATGATCAGGTCCGCCCCGCGGACGGCCGTGACGCCGCGTGGCGGCTCCACCGGCTCGAGCAGCCCGTACGGGCCGGGCCGCAGGGAGTCCGGGCCCTCGTAGGAGGCCCAGTCGAGATCGCCGCCGGGCAGCAGCTTCGGCACCAGCACGTACGTCCCGCGTTTCCACAGCGCGAACAGCAGACTGTGCGTGCCCGGCTCGTCCCCGATCGAGACGTACGCCGCGACGGTGCCGGCCATCTCGGCCTCGGGGAGGGTGAGAAGCGTGTCGCGCACGGCCCGCGCGGCGGCGGCGCGCTCGTCCTCGCTCATCCCGGCGCGCGCCGCCAGCAGCCCGGCCCGCAGGGTCGTCTTGTCCTCGGCGATGTCACGCACGGATCCATTCTCCCGCCCTCCGCGACCGGGGTGCGCCTGTCCAGCGAAGATCAACCAGATCCATCGCACCCACGAGGCAACCGTTGACCGGCACGGCACTAGGGTCTTCCCATGGTCGACCACGAATCCGTAACCAAGGCGGTCGTCCCGGCGGCCGGCCTTGGAACCCGCTTCCTGCCTGCCACGAAGGCGACTCCCAAAGAGATGCTGCCGATCGTCGACAAGCCGGCGATCCAGTACGTCGTCGAGGAGGCCGTCGGTGCCGGCCTGAACGACGTCCTCCTCATCACCGGACGCGGCAAGCGTCCGATCGAGGACCACTTCGACCGCGCGTACGAGCTGGAGGAGGCGCTCCGCGCCAAGGACGACCCCGAGCGCCTCGCGGCCGTACGCGAGTCCAGCGAGCTCGCCAACGTTCACTACGTACGCCAGGGCGAGCCCAAGGGCCTCGGGCACGCCGTCCACTGCGCCCGCCAGCACGTCGGCGACGAGCCGTTCGCGGTGCTGCTCGGCGACGACCTCATCGACGGGCGCGACCCGCTGCTCAAGCGGATGATCGAGGTACGCGCCCAGTTCGGCGGCAGCGTCGTCGCGCTGATGGAGGTCGAGCCGGAGCAGGTGTCGTTGTACGGCTGCGCCGCGATCGAGCCCACCGACGAGGACGACGTCGTCAGGGTGACCAACCTCGTCGAGAAGCCGGTGCCCGGTGAGGCGCCGAGCCGGTGGATCATCATCGGCCGCTACGTCTGCGACCCGGCCGTCTTCGACGTGCTGGAGAAGACCCCGCCCGGCCGTGGCGGCGAGATCCAGCTCACCGACGCGCTGATGACCCTCGCGCAGCGCGACCGCTCGCAGGGCGGCCCGGTGCACGGCGTGCTCTTCCGCGGCCGCCGCTACGACACCGGCAACAAGCTCGACTACCTGCGCACCGTCGTGCAGTTCGCCGCCGACCGGCCCGACCTGGCCGCGGAGTTCCTGCCGTGGCTGCGCGAGTTCACGGCCAAGCACGACGAGTCATGAAGACGGTCGACGAGCACATCGCCGACATCCTGGCGGCGACACGCCCGCTGCCGCCTCTGGAGGTCGCCCTCCTGGAGGCGGTGCACGGCGTGCTGGCCGAGCCGGTCACCGCGCCCGTCGACCTGCCGCCGTTCGACAACTCCGCCATGGACGGCTACGCCGTCGTCTCCTCCGACGTCGCCGGGGCGTCGGAGACGTCGCCGGTGACTCTGTCGGTCGTCGGCGACATCGCCGCCGGCGACCAGGACACCCACGCCATCCGGCCCGGCCTGTGCGCGCGGATCATGACGGGTGCCCCGATGCCGGCCGGCGCCGACGCGATCGTGCCGGTCGAGTGGACCGACGGCGGCACGGCCAAGGTCTCGATCCGGCAGGCCGCCGAGGCCGGACGCTACATCCGCCGCAGCGGCGAGGACGTCACCGCGGGCCAGACCGTGCTGGAGGCGGGCACGCGCCTGGGCGCGGCCCAGATCGGCATGATCGCCGCGGTCGGCCGGGCCCGCGTCTCCGTACGGCCGCGCCCGCGCGTCGTCGTGCTGTCCACCGGCAGCGAGCTCGTCGAACCTGGCGGCACCGTCGGTCCGGGCCAGATCTGGGACGCGAACGGCTTCGCGCTGACCGCCGCCGCCACCGAGGCCGGAGCCGTCGGCTTCCGGCAGGGAGTGATCGGCGACGACCCGCGCCGGGTGCTCGCCGGTATTGAAGAACAGCTCGGCTTCGCCGACCTGGTCATCACCTCCGGCGGGGTCAGCATGGGCGCCCGCGACGTGGTCAAGGAGGTCCTGTCGGGCCTGGGCACGATGAGGTTCGAGCAGATCGCGATGCGGCCGGGCAAGCCGCAGGGGTTCGGCCTGCTCGATGACCGCACGCCGGTGTTCACACTGCCCGGCAACCCGGTCAGCGCCTTCGTGTCCTTCCAGATCTTCGTACGGCCCGCGCTGCGCGCCCTGCAGGGCCTGCCGCCGGAGCCGCTGCCGACCGTGGCGGCGCGCCTCACCTCGCCGGTCAGGTCCCCTTCGGGGCTGCGGCACTTCCTGCGCGGCGATCTCCGCTACCGCGACGGCGACTACGAGGTGAGCCCCGCGAAGGGTCAGGGGTCACACCAGATCTTCGCGCTCTCGGCGTCCAACTGCCTGATCGTGGTGGGGGAGGACGTCACGGAGCTGTCCGAGGGCGACCGGGTCGAGGTTCTGAGGCTGCCATGACGGATCCTTCCGGGTTCTCCCACCTCGACGAGTCCGGCGCGGCCCGCATGGTCGACGTCTCCGCCAAGGAGATCTCGGCCCGCACCGCCACCGCGAGCGGTTTCGTACGCCTGTCGGCGGACTGCGTCGCGGCCCTGCGCGCCGGAGACGTCCCCAAGGGCGACGCCCTGGCCGTGGCCCGCATCGCCGGTATCCAGGCGGCCAAGCGCACCCCCGACCTCGTGCCCCTCTGCCACCCGATCGCCATCCATGGCGTGACCGTGGACCTGGCCGTACGCGACGAGGGCGTGGCCATCGAGGCCCAGGTGCGCACCGCGGACCGTACCGGCGTGGAGATGGAGGCGCTCACCTGCGTCTCCGTCGCGGCTCTGACACTGATCGACATGGTCAAGGCCGTCGATCCCGCCGCGGTGATCACTGATGTCCGGGTCGAGGAGAAGACCGGCGGCAAGACCGGTCACTGGCGGCGGCCCGGCGGAGAGGAGCGCTGATGCGGGCCCTGGCGGTCACCGTGTCGAACCGGGCGTCGGCGGGCGTCTACGAGGACACCTCCGGGCCACTGATCGTCGCCGGGCTGCGCGAGCTCGGCTTCGAGGCCGGCGATCCGGTCGTCATCCCCGACGGCGAGTCCGTCGAGAAGACGCTGCGGGAGGCGGTCGCCGCGGAGTACGACGCGGTGATCACGAGCGGCGGCACCGGGCTCACGCCCATGGACCTGACGCCGGAGATGACCCGCCGGGTGATCGAACGCGAGGTGCCCGGCATCGCGGAGGCGATCCGTCTGACCGGCTTCGCCAAGGTGCCGACGGCGGTGCTGTCCCGCGGCCTCGCCGGCGTGGCCGGCCGCACGCTCATCGTCAACCTGCCCGGCTCGGCCGGGGGAGTGAAGGACGGCATGGCGGTACTCGCCGGAATTCTGCGGCACGCGGTCGACCAGATCCGCGGCGGCGACCACCCCCGCACCTCCTGAGTCTCCCGGCCGATGGTGGCGCGCGGCGAGTCTCGGGGGAATCATGGAGGGGTGGATCGTATGCGGGGTTGGCCCGCCACCTTGGCCGAGGGCCCGGTAGGGCTCCGGCCATTGCGTCTTCGCGACGCCTCCATCTGGCGCGAGGTGCGGATCCGCAACGCCGAATGGCTGCGCCCCTGGGAACCCACCAACCCGGAGACGCCCCTGTTCCGCAGCGGGATCGGCCCCTACCTCAGCATGGCGCAGACGATGCGCCGCGAGGCACGTCAGGGCCTCGCCCTGCCCTGGGTGGTCACGTACGGCGGTGACTTCGCCGGTCAGCTCACCATCGGCGCGATCGTGTGGGGCTCCGCGCGGTCGGCGCAGATCGGCTACTGGGTCGACAAGACCGTCGCCGGCCGGGGCGTGATGCCGACCGCGGTGGCCCTCGCCGTCGACCACTGCTTCTTCAACGTCGGGCTCCACCGCGTCGAGGCCAATATCCGGCCGGAGAACGCCGCGAGCCGCCGAGTCGTGGAAAAGCTCGGATTCCGCGAGGAAGGCGTCCGCCAGCGGCATCTGCACATCGACGGAGCCTGGCGTGACCACATCTGTTATGCCCTGACCACCGAAGATGTACCCGGCGGACTGATGTCCCGCTGGCGAGCCAGCATGCGGCAGGCTTTTCCCCGCTGAACCGGCGGATCGCAAAAGATTGGTATCCCGACGTTTATGTGCGGCCCGATCTCGCGACACACCGCCCCGAATGCTCGTCAACCACTGACTGTGGGTCCTAGCGTGCGGGACGTGAGCGCGCGCGTATCCAAGGTCGGCGCGGGCCTGGACGCGGCAATGGGGAGGGCTGATGAGCAGTGCAGTCCTCTATTTGGCGATCGTAGCCGTCTGGGGCGTCGTTCTCGTGCCGATGTGGCTCCGCCGCGACGGCGACGGCATCGGCCGCCTCCTGCACCGTCGCACCGACTCCGAGGCGCTCGCGTCCGACGACCTCGCGTACGAGGAGCCCGAGGCGGAGCAGGGCGTTCCGGAGACGGACGCGCCCTCCACCCATGAGGCCGCTGCGGCTCCTGAGGCGCCTGTGGCTCATGAGACACGACGCCGCCGGGTCACCCGGGGAGCCGTCATCGCCCGCCGCCGTCGCCGCACGCTGGGCCTGAGCCTGCTCACCCTGACCGCGATCGTGGTCGCCGCGTCGCACGCCGCGCCGTGGTGGTTCACCATCCCGCCCGTCCTGCTGCTGGCCGGCCACCTCTCCCTGCTCCGCGTCGCCGTCCGCATGGACCAGGTCCGCCGCCAGGAGATGCGCCGCCGCGCCGCGGCCGCCCGCGCGGCGGCGGCCAGGCGCGCCCGCGAGGAAGAGCAGGAGCGGGAGGCCGAGGCCGCCCGTACGGCGGAGGTCATCGAACTCCCCGCCTGGGCGCACGAAGAGGTCTACGACCAGTACACCGACCGCCGCGCGGTCGGCGACTGACCCCTCCGTACGGCCGACCGCGACATGAGGCGGGCCACCGGACCGGTGCCGTCGGCGCGTCCCGGTGGCCCGCGATGTCATTCACGGGGTCTCCGAGCCCCCTCGGATGCGCGAGCAGTGCCGAATGTTTGCTAGCCTTACTGCGTCGTTGGGGCTGTAGCGCAGTCCGGTAGCGCACCTCGTTCGCATCGAGGGGGTCAGGGGTTCAAATCCCCTCAGCTCCACGAGTCGGGCCATCGTGTTCGGCGCCTTTGGGCGCCTTTCCGGTGGCCCGCTATTTTTTTTGGGGGGACGACCCCCCATGCCCCCCGATGTGGGGGGCTGGCGCCCCCCACGCCCCCCTCGGGCTGGGGTCTCGCTCGGGTCGTTGCCCTTCCTATTTTGGGAGGGTGGGGAGGTATTTCGGGGGGCGGCGGGACTGGGTGGCCTGTTCGAAGGCGTAGGCCAGGCTGAGGATCTTCTCGTCGGCGTTCTGGTGTCCCATGAAGGAGACGCCTATGGGGAGCTCACCTTCGGCGAACCCGGCCGGGACGTTGATGTTCGGGTATCCGGCGACGGCCGCAGGGCCGCAGGTGCCGTTCCAGGAACCGTTGTTGTCGAGGACCCTCGTGGAGGGCGAGATGGTCGGGGCGACGATCGCGTCCAGGTGGTGCGTGTCGAGGATGCGGTCGAGGTCCTGACGGGCCTGCTCGGTGATCCGTTCGCGCTCCTCCTTCCACTCGCGCGGGGAGTGGAGCGTGTCCGAGTCCTGGGCCCGCTCGAACACGGCCTGCCCGAAGTCTGAGGATCGTTCGCCGGGGTGATCTCGGGTGAAGGCGATCAGTTCGGCGAGGTCGCGTGGGTGTTCGCCGCCAGTCGTGGCCAGGTAGCTGTTGATGGCCTGCTTGAACTCGTGGGGCAGCAGGGCCGATGCGTCGGGGAGGGGCAGGTCGACGACGACCGTGGTGGCGCCCAGTTCGTGGAGGCTTTCGACCGTCTCGGCGAGGACGCGGTCCACATCGGGATGATTTCCGGGCCTGCTCCACACGCCGATCCTCGTTCCTGGTGGCAGGTCCGGGCTCAGGCGGATCGGCTCGGACGTGGTCGCGATGGCCTCGAAGACCGCCGCGGCGTCGGCCACGTTACGGGTGATCGGCCCGACGGTGTCCTGGAAGAGTGAGACCGGCACGACGCCGTGCGCGCTGACTCGCCACAAAGAAGGTTTGAAACCCACCACGCCGTTCATCGCCGCGGGAGAGACGATGGAGCCGGCGGTCTCGGTGCCGATGGTGATGGGCGCCATGCCGGTGGCGGCCGCCACCGCGGAGCCGCTGGAGGACCCGGACGGGCTGCGGTCGAGGACGTAGGGGTTCCTGGTCTGGCCGCCGGTCGCGCTCCAGCCGTGCCGGGGGGTGTCCGAACGAAAGTTGGCCCATTCGGACAGGTTCGTCTTGCCGAGGATGATCGCGCCGGCGTCGCGGAGTTGGGTGACCACCTTGGCGTCCGCGTAGGGTTTGTTGTGCAGCAGGGCGAGGGAGCCGGCGGTGGTGGGCAGGTCACGGGTGTCGATGTTGTCCTTGACGAGGACGGGGATGCCGTGTAGCGGGCCGAGGTCGACGCCGGAGGCGCGGACCCGGTCGGCCTCGCGGGCTTGGGCGAGGACCGCGTCGCGGTTCAGTGAGCCCGGTATGACGGCGCCCAGTTCCTTATTCATCGCGTCGATGCGGTCCAGGCACCGCTGCGTCAGTTCTTCTGAGGTCAGCCGGCCGGCGGCCATCTCGGTTCGCAGGTCCTGGACGGTCATCGTCTCGGGGAAGGCCGGTGGGACGTGCTGGAGATGGGGGGCTCCGGCCCCGGCATCGAGTCTGGCGGTGAGGTCGCCGGGGCTCACCACGTGATCGTGGACGCTGCCGGGGTTCACCGGGTGGTCGTGGACGCCGCCGAGCCCCGCGGTGGCCGGGCCGTCGAGCGGGCCGGGTGCCGTGCTGTGGACCGGTCCAGCCGGTGGTGCGGATGGGGAGTGGTGGAAGAGGCGGCCGGCCAGTTCGGTTCCGGTGCCGGTCAAAGCCATGCCGAAGCCGTATTTGGCGGCGTCTTGGAGCTGGTCGAGACCCCAGCCGTGGCCGGTGAGTCCTCCGGCGGTCCAGATCGCGGCGGTGCCGGCGCTTCCGGACAGGGCGTACCGGGTGGTGACTCCTCGTGCGCTGGGGGACCGGCTCCACCGCGACAGCCATTCCAGCGCCGGGGACCGCCGTAGCAGGGCCGGCAGCGCCCCGTGGACGGCGAAGCCGGTCAGCCCCCCGACGAGGAGTCCTTCCAGCGCCAGGCGGGCGAGCGCACCGAAATCAAGGCCGTCGCCGTGGAACAGCAGACCGATCTCCCCGGTCCCGGCCGTGAACGCCATTCCCAGCACCGCGTCCCGGATCACCCGCAGCGCGATCCACAGCGCCGCGCCCTCCAGCTTGATCAACCGCGCGACCAGGCCCTGGACCCAGCGCCCCAGCGCACCCGCGAGCAGGGTCAGCGCCACCACGAACACCGCCGTGGCGACGCACTGCCACCGTGCGCTGATGATCGCGCGCCGGCTGTCGTCGCAGTAGCGCGCCAGTTCCCCGCACCGGTGCGCGAGGGACCTCAGCAGGCCGGATTCGCCGTGCACCACGTTCGCGGTCGCGGCGAACGCCTCGGTCGCCGCACCGGATCCGTCACCGACCCGTCTGGCGTGCCCGGCCACCTCCTCGGCCACCTCGTCGAGCACGCTCTTCATCGACAGCGCGGCATCGCGCAGATCGGCCAGCGCGGTCAGGTCCCCCTCGGGCCACGCGACCGGTATCCCGCACCATCCCAGTACCTTCTCGGCCCAGGCCCACACATCCGGCGCAGGCGCCGCGGCCGGCAGGCCACCCGGGACCGGCGGCAGGACGTAGGACTCCGGCATCCGTGCCCACCGCGGTGGATCCTGCCCGGCCGGGCCCGGCCCGCCCAGCCCCTCCGCGATCGTCCCGTCCGCCTCCCGGTACGTCCCCCCGGCCACCACCAGACCCGCGGCCATCGCCCGCAAAAGGTTCACGGTCCAGGTCAGGTCCTTCAAGAGCCCGTCCC
>NZ_BSTJ01000002.1 GCF_030269445.1 Actinoallomurus iriomotensis | reverse complement strand
TGACCACGATCGGCAGTGTCCTGGTGGTGTTGAAGGTCAATTCCTTCTGGCAGGACGCCATCGCCGGCCTGCTGCTCCTCCTGGCCATCAGCGTGGACCGTCTGCTGTCCCTGCGCGTCACCCGCGCGCTGCGAAGGAGGAACGCCCGCCATGGCGCCTGACGCGTCCGCCAAGACCGCACCGGCTCTCCGTACCCGGCTGATCCGCTGGGACGTCATCGTCACGGCGCTGCTCATCGTGGTGTTCGTCGGCGGTTCCCTCGGCACGCCCGACTTCGCCACGAGCGACAACCTCTCCTTCGCCCTCGATGACCTGTCCGAGATCGCACTGATCGCATTGCCCATGACCCTGCTGGTCGTGGCGGCCGAGGTGGACCTGTCCGTCGCCTCCGTACTCGGCATGTCCAGCGCGCTGCTCGGTGCCCTGTGGGACGCCGGTTGGGCGATCGAGACGATCGTCCCGCTGCTGATCGTCGTCGGCGCGGCCGCCGGGCTGGTCAACGGATTGCTCGTCACGCGGCTCGGGTTGCCGTCGCTGGCCGTCACGATCGGCACGATGACCCTCTACCGCGGGCTCGCCTACGTCCTGCTGGGGACCAAGGCGGTCGCGGAGTTCCCGCAGAACTACGCGGACCTGGCCACCAAGACCGTGCCCGGCACCCCGATCCCGTACCCCTTCGCGCTGTTCGTCGTGCTGGCCCTGCTCACCGCGGCGGTCCTGCACGCGACCGGTGCGGGCCGGGCGATCTTCGCGATCGGTGCGCAGGAGGAGGCCGCGTTCTTCGCCGGCATCCGGGTCAAGCGCATCAAGCTGCTGCTCTTCGTCATCTCCGGTGTGGTCTCGGCCTTCGCCGGAGTGATTTACACCCTGCGGTACGGCAGTGCCCGCGCCGACAACGGCCTGGGCATGGAGCTGGCCGTCATCGCGGCGGTGCTGCTGGGCGGGGTCGACTTCGACGGCGGCAAGGGCACCCTCGGCGGCGTCGTCGCCGGCGTCCTGCTGATCGGCCTGCTCCGCAACCTGCTCATGCTCCATGACGTCGCGACCGAGATCCAGTCGATCGTCACGGGACTGCTCCTCATCGTCTCGGTGCTCACGCCGCGGATCGTGGCGGCGGTACGCGAGGCGCGGCGAATTCCCCGCGGGTCCCTCACCGCCTCCTCCTCCACGTAAGGGAGTTGACATGCTGAAACGTCCAATGGCGGCCGTGGCGCTCGTGGCCGCGCTCGCCGTCGGCGCCGCCGCCTGCGGCGGCACGACCAAGAACTCGACCGCGAAGGACGGCGGCAACGCCGCGACGAGCGGCAAGAAGGCCGACCCGAACGCCCCGATCAAGCAGAACCTGAAGCTGGCGTTCCTGCCGAAGCAGGTCAACAACCCGTACGAGACGATCGTCGACAACGCCGGCATCGCCGCGGCCAAGGGCTTCTACGCCCAGGCCAAGGAGGTCGGCCCGTCCGACGCGTCGGCGTCGTCGCAGATCTCCTACCTCAACACGCTGATCCAGCAGCGGCAGGACGCGATCCTCATCGCGGCCAACGACCCGAACGCCGTATGCGGGCCGTTGAAGCAGGCGATGTCGCGGAAGATCGCGGTGGTGTCGTATGACTCCGATGCCGCCAAGGAGTGCCGGGACGTCTTCATCAACCAGGCGAGTTCCGAGGAGATCGGGCGCAGCGAGATCAAGGTGATGTCGGACCTGATCGGCGGCAAGGGCAAGATCGCGATCTTGTCGGCGACGGCGAACGCGACGAACCAGAACACCTGGATCGAGTTCATGAAGGACGAGTTGAAGAAGCCGGAGTACTCCGGCATCCAGCTCGTCAAGGTCGCCTACGGCGACGACGATGACCAGAAGTCGTTCCAGCAGACCCAGGGTCTGCTCCAGGCCTACCCGGACCTGAAGGGCATCATCGCCCCGACCACGGTCGGCATCGCCGCCGCGGCCCGTTACGTCTCGAGCTCGAAGTACAAGGGCAAGGTCGAGGTCTCCGGCCTGGGCACGCCGAACCAGATGCGCAAGTTCGTCAAGGACGGCACCGTGCACAAGTTCGAGCTGTGGGACCCGGGCAACCTGGGCTACCTCGCGGCGTACGCGGCCGCGGCGCTCGTCTCCGGGCAGATCACCGGCGCCCAGGGGGAGACGTTCAAGGCCGGCAAGCTCGGCTCGCGCACGATCGGCAAGGACGGCGAGGTCATCCTCGGCCCGCCGACCGTCTTCGACAAGAGCAACATCGACAACTACCACTTCTAGGACGCTCGGCGCGGGGGCGGGGCCGGTGGCCCCGCCCCGTGCGTCCGACGGCTTTCCACCTGGCATGAAGCTCGTAGGAACCGGGGTTTCTCGTGACCGACACAAAGGCCGTCAAGGCGGCACTGCGGACCCAGCACATCGAGACGCCGTCGTGGGCGTACGGGAACTCGGGCACGCGTTTCAAGGTGTTCGCCCAGGAGGGTGTGCCGCGTACGCCGCAGGAGAAGATCGATGATGCGGCGCAGGTGCATCGGTTCACGGGTGTGGCGCCGACGGTGGCGTTGCACATCCCGTGGGACCGGGTGGAGGACTACGCCGCGCTGGCCGTCTACGCCCGTGACCGTGGTGTACGGGTCGGTGCGATCAACTCGAACGTCTTCCAGGATGACGACTACATGCTGGGCAGTGTCACCAACCCGGATCCGGCCGTACGTAAGAAGGCGTTGAACCATCTGCTGGATTGCGTCGACATCATGGACGCGACCGGGTCGCGGGACTTGAAGCTGTGGTTCTCCGACGGCACGAACTATCCGGGTCAGGATGACATCCGGGCCCGGCAGGACCGGCTCGCCGAGGCCTTGGCCGCCGTCTATGAGCGGCTCGGAGACGACCAGCGGTTCCTGTTGGAGTACAAGCTGTTCGAGCCGGCGTTCTACAGCACCGATGTGCCGGACTGGGGCACCTCCTACGCCCACTGCCTCAAGCTCGGACCCAAGGCGCAGGTGGTCGTCGACACCGGGCATCACGCGCCGGGGACGAACATCGAGTTCATCGTGGCGTTCTTGTTGCGGGAGGGAAGGCTCGGCGGGTTCGACTTCAACTCCCGGTTCTACGCCGATGATGACCTGATGGTGGGTGCGGCCGATCCGTTCCAGTTGTTCCGGATCATGCATGAGGTGATCCAGGGCGGCGGGTTCAGCGACGAGATCGCGTTCATGCTCGATCAGTGTCACAACATCGAGCCGAAGATTCCCGGTCAGATCCGTTCGGTGATGAACGTTCAGGAGGCCACGGCCAAGGCGCTGCTGGTCGATGGGGAGGCGCTGCGGGCCGCGCAGCGGGCCGGGGACGTGCTGGGCGCCAACGCGGTGTTCATGGACGCCTACAACACCGACGTCCGCCCCCTCCTCGCCGAACTACGCGAGGAGATGGGCCTGGACCCGGACCCGATGGCGGCCTACGCCCGGTCCGGCTACTTCGAAAAGATCCGCGACGAGCGAAGAGAAGGGCAGGCGGCGGGATGGGGCGCCTAGCACCGGTCCTGGCCGCCGCCGTACTGGTGGTCGCGGCGGCGCCGGCGGCGCACGCCGACACCGGGCTGCGCGTGTCGGACCTGGAGACCGAGCACGCGACGAACCCGATCGCGGTCGCCGCGGCCAAGCCCCGGCTGGGCTGGCTGCTCGGCTCCGCCGAGCGCGGCCAGCGGCAGACCGCGTACCGGATCGAGGTCCGTGCGGGTGGACACCGTGTCTGGGACTCCGGGAAGGTCGCCGGCGCGCGCAGCTACGACGTGTCGTACGGCGGGCCCGCGCTCAGCCCCGCCACCCGGTACACCTGGCGCGTCCGCGTCGCCGACGCGCACGGCCGATGGTCGCCGTGGAGCGGCACCGCCTGGTTCGAGACCGCGTTCACCGGCTGGCACGCGTCGTGGATCGGCGCACCGGCACAGGACTCCACCGCGCCGGACCTGACCGGCACGAACTGGATCTGGTATCCCGAGGGCGACCCCGCCACGAGCGCCCCCGCCGGCACCCGCTACTTCCGGCGCACCTTCGACCTGACGAGCGTGCCGGCCGGGTCGCGCCTGGTGATGACCGGCGACGACGGATTCACCGCGTGGGTGAACGGCACCGAGGTGGGCGGCCGCGAGCCCGATCCGAACCTGGAGAACTGGCGCCACCCCATCGTCGTGGACGTCACGGACCAGCTCCGTACCGGCACCAACACCATCGCCGTCGCCGACACGAACGGCAAGGTCAGCGCAGCCGGGCTGCTCGGCCGGCTGGAGCTGGGCGAACAGAGGATCGACACGGACGGCTCGTGGAAGGTCACCGACAAGGAGCCGTCGGGCGACTGGAAGGCGGCCGGCTTCGACGACTCGGCGTGGCCGGCGGCCAAGGTGCTCACCGCCTGGGGCGGGGCGCCGTGGGGCAAGGTGTACGCGGACGCGCCCACGCTGCCCGAGCCGCTGCTGCGCAAGGACTTCACCGCCGGGCCCAAGAAGATCGCCCGCGCCCGCCTGTACGCGGCCGCCGGCGGCTACGAGGAGCTGAGCCTCAACGGCCGTAAGGTCGGCGACGAGGTCCTCGAACCCGGCTTCACCCGGTACGACAAGCGCGTCGAGTTCGTCACGCACGACGTCACCGCGATGCTGCGGAGCGGCGCCAACACCATCGGCGCCCGCCTCGGCCGCGGCTTCTACGGCATGACGCAGCAGAACACGTGGAACTGGCACCAGGCGCCCTGGCACGGCGAGCCGAGGCTGCTCGCCCAGCTCGTCCTCACCTACGCGGACGGCAGCACGCAGACGGTGGCCAGCGACGGCACCTGGCAGTACGCCGAGGGCCCGGTGCGCTTCGACTCCCTGTACGGCGGAGAGAACTACGACGCCCGCGCCGACCGGCCCGGCTGGAACACTCCCGGCTACGACGCCACGACGTGGCGACCGGCCGCCACACTGCCCGCGCCCGCCGGCGCCGTCGTTCCGGAGGAACACGAGCCGATCCGCGTCACGGACACCATCCGGCCCGTCTCGGTCACCAGCCCCAAGCAGGGCACGTACGTGGTGAAGCTGCCGGCCAACATCGCGGGCTGGGCGCGCATCCGCGTGCACGGCCCGGCCGGCACGACGGTGAGCATGAAGTACGGCGAGAAGCTGAACGCCGACGGCACCGTGAACTCCGTCAACGGCTTCGTCACCGGACAGTTCCAGACCGACCAGTACACGCTGTCCGGCCGGGGCATCGAGACGTGGGAGCCGCGCTACAGCTATCAGGGCTTCCAGTACATCGAGGTCACCGGCTGGCCGGGCACGCTGACCGCCGACGACATCGACGGCCGCGAGGTCCACTCCGACGTCCGCTCGGTCGGCTCGTTCGACAGCTCCAACGCGCTGTTCGACCGGCTGCACCAGATGACCCGGCAGACGGTCCTGAACAACTGGTACGGCATCCCGACAGACACACCGATGTACGAGAAGAACGGCTGGACCAGCGACGCCCAGCTCATGGCCGCCACCGACACGGACGAGTTCGACCTGCGCCGCCTGTACGAGAAGTGGCTCACCGACATCCGTGACAGCCAGGGTTCGAACGGCATCGTCCCCGGCATCGCGCCGGACAACGGCTGGGGACTCGGCTACTACGGCCAGGCGCCGCCGTGGCACGCCGCGTTCACCATGATCCCCTGGCTGATGTACGAGCGTTACGGCGACCGCGACACGCTGAGCGCCAACTACCCGGCGATGCGCAGGTATCTCGACGGCTGGCTGGCGACCTCCACGAGCGGCGTGTACGGCAGTTCGCTCAACGACTACCTCGCACCCGGGTACGGCGGGAACAGCCCGGAGGACCCGAAGCTGGCCGGTACCGCCTACACCTACGCCAACACGCTCGCGGTGGCGAACGCCGCGGAGGCGCTCGGCCACCCGGACGACGCCGCCCGGTACCGCGCGGCCGCCGCGAAGATCCAGACCGCGTTCAACGACACGTTCCTGCGCGGCGACGCCTACGTGACCGGCTCGGACCCCGACTACCGGCAGACGAACGCGCTGCTGCCCCTGGCGTTCGGCATGGTGCCGGCGGAGTCGGTGAAGGCGGTCACCGACCGGCTGGTCAAGGACATCACCGACCGCGGCGACCACCTGAACACCGGCGCGCTCGGCACCCGGTTCATCCTCGACGAGCTGACCAAGCGCGGCCAGGGCGAGCTGGCGTACAAGGTCGCGAACCAGCAGACCTATCCCGGCTGGGGCTACTGGGTGAACAACGGCGCGACCACGCTGTGGGAGCGCTGGGACCTCGACGCGCGCTCCCACGACCACGTGTTCCTCGGCGGCGCCGTCGACGACTGGTTCTTCACGGGCCTGGCGGGCATCTCACCCGCCGCGCCCGGTTACGACCGGATCGCGATCGCGCCACAGCCGCTCGGCGACCTGACGTACGTCGACGCGGCCACCCGCACGCCGCACGGCCGGGTGGCCGTGCACTGGAAGCGCGCCGGTGGGGTGCTCACCCTCAGCGTCGAGGTGCCGGTCGGGGCGACCGCCGAGGTCACCGTGCCCGGCACCGGACCGGTCGGCCTGCCACCCGGGGCGCGTCCGCTGGACGGCCGGCGGTACGAGGTGGGCTCGGGTTCATACGAGTTCCAGGTGAGGAGCGTGCGGTGACGGACGATCCGCCCGAAGTACAGCGGTCGCTCCGACCGCACCTGCCGGTGGACGCGGAAACGGCCGCCGTCTTCGTCCGCTGAGGCCGGCACGTGGCCACAGGCCGGCCGCGGCGCGCTGCCACGCGCCGAGCCCGGCCGGCCGGTGGTCACATCGGGGCCCACATCCATGGCATAACCCCGAGGAAGAGATAACGATGCGACTGGTACCAAAGTTCCGCCGACGATCGCTGCCCGTCCTGTCCTCCTACGTCGTCGCCACCACCGTCCTCCTCACGGCCGGTGCGTCCGCCCTACCGGCGGACGCCACGAGCGCGAGCCGCGGTGTGGTCCGTCCCTCCGCGCCCACGGCCCTGGTCACGAACTCCCTGCCGGCGCCGATGGACGTGGACGCCGCCGGGGGCATCGAACTCGGCTGGCAGTCGACGCTGCGGCGCCAGACCGCCTACAAGATCGAGCTGACCAAGCCGGGATCCGGCACGCCGCTGTGGGACACCGACAAGGTCACCTCGGCACGTTCGACCGCGGTGCCCTACACGGGCCCGCGGCTCCGGCAGGGCGAGCGGTACTCCTGGCGGGTGAAGCTGTGGGACCAGGACCACCACCCGTCGAACTGGTCCGAGCCGGCGGTCTTCGGCACCGGACCGGGCCAGTGGGGCGACTCCGTGCCGATCTGGTCCGCCCCGCCGGCCGGCGCCAGGTGGACCGACTACCGGCTCGACGTCAAGCTGAAGATCACCCGCACCGCGATGGGGATCCAGTTCCGGTCGCCCGATGCCCGGAACGGTTACATGTGGCAGTTCCGGGCCTCGAACGCCAGCCAGCCGAACACCCTGGTGCCGCACACGCAGACCGGCGGCACCTACAAGGCCGGCACCGCCGTGCCCCTCGGTGTGACCCTGGACGTCGGGACGGTGCACGCGGTCGGCATCGAGGCCGTCGGGTCGACGATCACCACCTCGGTCGACGGGAAGGTCGTCGACCGGCGGACGGACACCACGTTCGCCGACGGCGCCGTGGGCTTCCGCACCGGCGGCAGCGAGACCGGCGTCCTGGACGACGTCACCGTGACCAGCCTTGCCGCGGACAGCACAGGAAAGGTGCTGTACAGCAACGACTTCAACGGCGCCCAGGCGTCCTTCCCGTGCGGCACCGTCGAGAACCAGGCGCTCACGATCGGCACCAGCACCGCCTGCCTGAACGCCGTCCTCACCAACGACTGGGCGCTGATGCGCCACGACTTCTCCCTCGAGCCGGCGAAGAAGGTCGCGTGGGCGTCGGCCTTCGCGACGGGCTCCTCCTTCGACTCGGCCAAGCAGTACGTCTACAAGATGTACCTCGACGGACGGTTCGTCGGCCTCGGGCCCACACGTGCGCTGGGCAACGAGACCCGCTACGACGGATTCGACGTCAAGGACGCCCTGAGCAGACCGGGGCGGCACACCCTCTCCGCCATCGCCTACGCGTCGAAGGACCAGCGCTTCCAGGCGTATGTCATCGTGCGCTACACCGACGGCACGACGCAGACCATCGGCACCGGACCGGACTGGAAGACCCTCTCGGGCAACGAGATCTGGACCTCCACCGGCAGCATCGGGACCGGCTACTGGAGCATGCCCAGCGAGAACTTCTCCGCGGCCCACTACCCGTACGGGTTCGACAAGCCCGGCTTCGACGACACCGGCTGGTCCACGGCCGTGACGAAGAAGCCCTTCGACTCGCTGTCGCCGACGCCGTTCGCCAAGGTCCAGGAGCAACTGCACGCCCCGGCGAAGATCGTCGACCTGGGCGGTGGCGACTACTTCGTCGACTTCGGCCGTACCTGGATGGGTGGCGCGCACCTCACGCTCGACGGCCGGGCGGGCCGACAGGTACGGCTCCGGTTCGGAGAGGAGACCTCCGCGCCGAACACCACGCGCTACCAGTTGCGCGCCGGAAACAAGTACGAGGACGTCCTCACCCTCCGCGACGGCGCCCAGACCGTCGACACCTGGGGCATGCGGGTCTTCCGGTACATGAACATCGTGGGCTCTCCGGTCCCGATCACGAAGGACAATCTGCAGGCGCTCGCGTCGGTCTACCCGTTCGACGCGTCCGCCGCACGGCTCACGTCCTCGGACCCGAACCTCGTCCCGGTCTGGCAGCTGTCGAAGAACACCATCGAGTCGGCCAACCAGAACTTCTTCACCGACTCCTGGACGCGAGAGCGCACCGACTACGAGGCCGACGCCTACATCCAGCTGCTGTCCAACCTCTACCTGACGGACGACCCGACGCTGGGCCGGTACTCGATCGACTACTTCGAGAACCACAGCACGTGGCCGACCGAGTGGCCGATGTACGTGATCAGCGCCGTGTACGACACCTGGCAGCGAACGGGCTCCACGGCACAGATCGAGCACGCCTACGACACGCTCGTGCCCAAGCTGCTCGACAAGTACTACGACCCCGCCACCGGCACCATCGTGCGCTCCGACGCCATCGTCGACTGGCCGGAGGGCGAGCGCGACGGTTACCGGTTCACCGACCGGAACACCATCCTCAACGCCCTGGCCTACCGGAACTACACCGACATGGCGGTCATCGCCCGCCGGCTCGGACGCGACACCGACGCCGCGGGCTTCGAGCAGAAGGCCACGACGCTCCGGACCGCGCTGAACACGCGGTTCTACCAACCGAAGCAGGGCGCCTACGACGACGGTCTCAGCAAGGACGACGTCCCGACCGGTCACTACGCGGTCCAGGCGAGTGCCTTCCCGGGCGCCTTCGGGGTGCCCGCGGACAAGGCGCAGTACGACGCGCTGGCGAAGTACATCGCCTCCCGCGGCATGGCCTGCAGCGTCTACTGCTCGGGCTTCCTCCTCCAGGCCCTGTACAACGCCGGGCACGGTCAGGACGCGCTGAACCTGCTGACATCGTCGGAGACGAACAGCTGGCTGCACATGATCGAGCTCGGCGCCGGAGCGACCGGGGAGGCCTGGGACCCCGCCCAGAAGAGCAACATGACCTGGTCGCACCCCTGGGCCACGGCACCCGCCTACGTCATCCCACGGGACATGTACGGCATCCAGCCCACCTCGCCTGGATACGCGACGTTCCAGATCGCGCCCCAGACCGGGAACCAGGAGTTCGGCTCCGTCACGGTGCCCAGCGTCAAGGGCCGGATCGGTGTCGCCTTCCACACCGTGAGCGGTCGTTACGACCTCGGTGTCGCCATCCCCGGCAACACCACGAGCGCGGTCAGCGTGCCGGTTCCCGGCTCCTACTCCGGGACGACCGTCTACCTCGACGGCCGGCCGGTGACGGGCGAGCGCGCCGGCGAGCGCGTCGTCGTGCAGGTCGGCGCGGGCTGCCACACGCTCAGCACGTCGGCGTCCGCACAGGCCGGCGCCGACGAGAAGCTCACCGACATCTGCCGCACGTCGAGTTGACGATCCCGCCGAGAAAGGGACACCGATGCGAGTGGTAACGAGGTTCCGCCGACGATCGATCCCCGCCCTGATCTCCGTCGGCGTCACGACGGCCCTCCTCACCGGCCTGCCCGCCGGACCGGCGTCCGCGCGGACCGCCTCGCCCGTACGGGTGTCGGCGACGACGACCGAGCGGGCGACGAACCCGGTCGGGATCGACGCCGCCCGGCCACGCCTCGGCTGGCGGCTCGACTCGTCGGCGCGCGGACAGGCTCAGACGGCCTACCAGGTCGTGGTCTCCTCCAAGAAGGATGCCAAGGCCGCCGACGTCTGGGACAGCGGCCGGGTCGCGAGCGCGCAGTCCGTGGACGTGCCGTACGGCGGTTCCGCGCCGGCGTCCGGGCGGCGCTACTACTGGCGCGTCCGCGTCTGGGACGCCCAGGGCAGGCCGTCGGCGTGGAGCAAGACGTCCTTCTTCGAGACCGGCCTTGACCGGCAGGACTGGACGGCCAAGTGGATCGGCAGCCCGGAGACGACGCCGAGCCTGACCGGCGCGCACTGGATCTGGTACCCCGAGGGCGACCCGGCGTCCAGTGAGCCCGCCTCCACCCGCTACTTCCGCCGTACCGTCGATCTGGGCTCCGGCGCGATCACCAAGGCGTCGTTCACCCTGACCGCCGACGACGAGTTCACCCTGTACGTCAACGGCACCCGCGCCGCGTCGTCACCGCAGGTCACGGACGGCTGGAAGCAGGGGCAGCTCGCCGACGTCACGTCCCTGCTGCGCCCCGGCGCCAACACCCTCGCGATCCAGGCGGTCAACACCTCCGAGAGCCCGGCCGGCGTGATCGGGCGGCTGCACGTCGAACGCGCCGACGGAGACCCGGTCGACTTCGTCACCGACTCATCGTTCAGGTCGGCGCAGAGCGCGCCGGACGGGTGGGAGAAGCCGGGCTTCGACGACTCCTCCTGGAGCGCCGCCAAGGACGCCGCCGCGTACGGCTCGGGGCCGTGGGGTAACCAGGTCGTCCAGCCGTCGCCGCCGGTGCCGTACCTGCGGCACGGGTTCCGGGTCGCCAAGCCGGTCGCGGCGGCCCGCCTGTACGTGACCTCGCTCGGCCTGTACGAGGCGCACCTCAACGGCCGGCGCGTCGGCGACGACGACTTCACGCCCGGCTGGACGGACTACAACAAGCGTGTCCAGTACCAGACCTACGACGTGACCTCGATGCTGCACCGCGGGGACAACGCCATCGGGGCGCTGCTGGCACCCGGCTGGTACTCCGGCAACATCGGCTTCGCCGGCACGCACGTCTACGGGCAACAGCCGTGGTTCCTCGCCCAGCTCCGCGTGGACTACACCGACGGCACCGCGCAGACGGTCGGCACCGACGACTCCTGGAAGACAACCGCCAGCCCCCTGACCTCGGCCGACATCTACCAGGGTGAGGTCTACGACGCGCGGAACGAGCGTGCGGGCTGGGACGGTCCCGGCTATGACGACTCCGGCTGGTCGGGGGTCGAAGTCGGCACCGTGACGCCGAACCTCGTCGCCCAGACCGGTCCGCCGGTCCGCGTCGACACCGTCCTGCACCCGGTCAAGCTGACGCGGCCCAAGCCGGGCACCTACGTCTTCGACATGGGCCAGAACCTGGTCGGCTGGAACCGGCTGCGCGTGTCCGGGCCCGCCGGCACCACGGTGACCATCCGCAACGGCGAGGTGCTGAACACCGACGGCACGCTCTACACCGCGAACCTGCGCGGCGCCGCCGACACCGACCGCTACACGCTCAAGGGCGGCGGCGCCGAGACGTACGAGTCGCGGTTCACCTACCGCGGCTACCGGTACGTCGAGGTCACCGGCTTCCCGGGCACGCCGACCCTGTCGTCGGTCGACGGCGTGGTCGCGCACGCCGACGCGTCGCCGAACGGCACCCTGACCACCTCCGACCCGCTGGTCGACCAGATCCAGCACAACATCGTGTGGGGCCAGAAGGGCAACTTCTTCAGCGTCCCCACCGACTGCCCGCAGCGCGACGAACGGCTCGGCTGGACCGGCGACATCGCGGCGTTCGCGCCGACCTCGACGTTCAACATGGACGCCGACACGTTCCTGGCCAAGTTCACCACCGACCTGGCCGACGACCAGACGGCCGACGGGGCGTTCACCGACGTCGTTCCCGCCGTGTCCGCGGGCTCGGGCACGGCCGGCTGGGGAGACGCGGGCGTGATCATCCCGTACACGCTGTGGCAGCGCTACGGCGACGTGCAGGTCGTACGCGACCGCTACCCGGCGATGAAGAAGTGGATCGACTACCTCAAGGCGCACAGCACCGGGCTGATCCGGCCCGCCCAGGGGTACGGCGACTGGCTCAACGTCGGTGACGACACCCCGCTCGACCTGATCGGCACCGCGTACTTCGCGCACTCCACCGATCTCGTCGCGCGGATGGCGGACGCGATCGGAGACCACGACGCCGCGGCCGCGTACCGGACCCTCTGGGGACAGATCCGGGACGCCTTCGACGCCAAGTACGTCAAGTCCGACGGCACGGTCGGCGGCGGCAGCCAGACGGCGTACGTCCTCGCGCTGTCGGACGACCTGCTGCCCGACGCGCAGGTGACCCCGGCCGCGGACAAGCTGGTGGCCAACATCGCCGCGCACGACGGGCACCTGACCACCGGCTTCCTCGGCACCGGGGAACTGCTGCCGACGCTCACCCGTACGGGCCACAACGACGTGGCGTACCGGCTCCTGCAGCAGAAGACGTTCCCGTCCTGGGGCTATGAGATCGGCCGGGGCGCGACCACCATCTGGGAGCGCTGGGACGGCATCAAGCCGGACGGCACGTTCAACGACCCGGGCATGAACTCCTTCAACCACTACGGGCTCGGCTCGGTCGGCGACTGGATGTACCAGAACATCGGCGGCATCGCCCCGGCGTCGCCGGGCTACCGGAGCGTCGTCATCCACCCGAGGCCCGGCGGGACCCTCACGAAGGCGTCGGCGACCTACCGGTCCGACTACGGCGAGATCGCGAGCCGCTGGTCGGTCTCCGGAGGCCGGTTCACGCTCGACGTCACCGTGCCGGTGAACACGACCGCCGAGGTGTGGGTGCCCGCGGCGAACGTTTCCGACGTCACCCGGGACGGCGCGAAGTTCGTGCGCACGCAGGACGGCAACGCCGTGTTCACCGTCGGCTCCGGCCACTGGCACTTCAGCGCCTGACCCCCGCTTCGTCCGAGATGCGGCGAACCCACCGTGCGGGTTCGCCACACCTCGACCAGGAAGGACTTCGATGAGATCGCTGCACCTGCTGACCGCCCTCGCCCTGGGCACGACGGGCGTCATCGCGGCCATGCCGCCGGCCGGGGCGGACCCGTCGCTCGGGCTGCCGTCGCTGTCGCGGGCGGACCGCTACGTCATGGCGCCCTCCTCCCGCACCGTACGCCCGGCCAAGATCGCCGAGGCCTACGCGACCAACGGCGACTACGTCACGGCCGACTCGGCCGCGTCCGAGACGACCGGGCACGACCTCCAGGCCGACCCGTCGAGCAGCACCGCGAAGGTCGACGGGGTCATGGTCCGGCAGGCCGGCCCGGACACGGCGGGCGCCTCGTTCGGCTACCGCCTGCGCGTGCCGCGCGGACACGACGTACGGCTCCGCGTCGAGGAGGCGGGCAGCGCGACCGCGCACTACGAGGTGCTGGTGGGCGGCCAGGTCGTCCATGAGCGCGAGCCGGACCCGGCCCAGGCCGGCACGTGGAGCGGCCTGGCCGGCCTGGTCCACTACGACGTCACGGTGCCGGCCCGGCTGGTCGGCCCGTCGGGCGAGATCCGGGTCACCTTCCGCAACGCCGCCGACCCCGGACCCGGTGCCCGGGTGCACGCCGTCTGGACGCTGGGCGACGGCGGAGCGCCCGCCGCCCCCTACGGCGGAACGGTCCAGGACCCGGGCGGGGCGCTGCGCGGCGGCACCACGACGTTGCGCGCCGCCACGTACGGACGCCCGTACGTCATCTACGACTTCGGTGAGGAGGTGGCCGGGCAGGTCCGGCTGAGGCTCACCGGAGGGAGCGGGACGCCCAGGATCGGGCTGGCCTTCAGCGAGAGCACCGAGTACCTCACCACCGCCTCGGACTACAGCCAGGACCCCACCGGCCTCGCGACCGAGACGCACTATCTCACCGCGCGGAACGGCGAGCTGACCGACCCGGTGATCCGCGGCGGGTTCCGCTACCTCATGCTCTTCCTCGCCGACCCCGGCGAGGTACGGCTGTCCGGCCTTCGCCTGAACTTCACCGCCGATCCGGCGAACCCGGCATTGGACCGTTACAAGGGCGCCTTCCTGTCCAGCGACGACACGCTGAACCGGCTCTGGTACTCCGGCGCGTACACCGTGCAGCTCGCGACCATCGACCCGAAGACCGGGCGGCCCTACCCGGGACAGGCCGGGCCGGTGCGCAACGACGCGGTCGTCGGCGACGGGCCGAGCGTGATCAGCGACGGCGCCAAGCGCGACCGCATGATCTGGGGCGGCGACAACGCGATCTCCGACCCGGTGTCGTACCTGACCACGGGCCAGAGCCGTCCGGCCGCCGACTCGGTCGCGTTCATGGCCAAGGGCCAGGCCGCGAGCGGGCAGATCCCCGGTCTCTACCTGACCGACAAGTTCGGCTACAACCTCGGCTGGGGCGAGTACGCCGAATGGTGGGTGCACAACTACTGGACCCACTACCTCTACACCGGCGACCGCGCCTTCCTGGACCAGTGGTACGACGCGATGAAGAAGGACGTCGCGTGGCTGGAGTCGAAGACCGGCGGCGACGGGCTGGTCGACATGGCGGGCGCGGGCGGCACCTGGGGCTACGGCAACGAGGGCAAGGGCACCTACACCAGCTCGCTGTACGTCTACGTGCTCGGCATGGCCGCGCGGGCGGCCGAGGCGGAGGGCGAGCCGGATCTGGCGAAGACCTACCGCGACCACGCCGCCCGCACCGCCTCGGCGGTCAACGCGTCGCTGTGGGACGCCGCGGCCGGCGCGTACAAGGTGGGCCCGGCCGACGGCGCCCACCCGCAGGACGGCAACGCGATGGCGGTGGTCTCCGGCGTCGCGACCGGCGCCCGGGCCACGTCCGTCCTGCGCTTCTTCGACACCCGGCTCGCGGGCCCGTACGGCGACGTCACCGTCGACAAGGCGGGCACGGTGCCGCGCTACGTGAGCCCGTTCGTCGGCTACCAGGCGCTGCTCGCCCACACCGCCCAGGGCGACACCGCGGGCGCGATGTCGCTGCTCGACCGGACCTGGGCGCACATGCTGGGCAAGAGCGACCCCGGCACGCTGTGGGAGAACGTCTCCACGACCGGCGACCCGCAGCTCGGCGCGTACACGAGCCTGTCGCACGGCTGGGCGGCCGGGCCCACCGAGTTCCTCACCGAACAGGTGCTCGGCGTGACCCCTGCCTCCGGCGGGTTCGCCGCCTTCAGCGTGCTGCCGCACCCGAGCGCCGGCGTGCGCTGGGCCGAGGGCCAGGTGCCCACGCCGCACGGCGCCATCACGGCCGCGTGGAAGCGGAGCGGCGGGACGTTCACGCTCCGCGTCGAGGCCCCGAACGGCACCACGGCCACCACGGGCGTCCCGGTCGCCGAGGAGGTGCGCGTCGGCGGTACCGCGGTCTGGCGCGACGGCCGGGCGCTGCGCGCCGGTGTCGTGCTCCGCGACGGATATGTCCAGGTGCCCGGTCTCACCGGCACGTCGACCGTGACCGCCCAAGGCTGAGGAGAACCCCCGATGCGAAAGTCACGAGCGCTCGCGGTCGCCGCGCTGGTCGCGGCGGGTCTCGCCGTCCCGGCCGTCCCGGCGTCGGCGACCGGAGACGACCCCTGGCACGCCTCGTCGTACACGCCGCACCACGGCGACTGGCGGGCGTACGTGCTGGCGCCCGCCGGGCACACCGTCCGGCCGGTGTCGGTGCTGAAGACCGTGGCCCGCCAGGGCCGCGTCGAGGGCGACCCGCGGAACGCCCTGAAGGCCGACGGCCGGTCGGTACGGCTCGTCGGCGCCGCCGACCGGGCCGGATCCCCGCTGCTGATCCTCGACTTCGGCAAGGAGGTCGCGGGCCGGGTGACGGTGCGCGGCACCGGCACCGGCCGGCTGCACGCCTGCTTCAGCGAGTCGCGCCGGTATCTGGCCGAGGCGCCGGACGACAACGACGGCGAAGGAAAGATCGCGCCCGGGTGCGACACCGCCAACATCTGGAACGGCTTCCCCGGCGTGGCCTACACCGAGGACACCGACAGCCACGAGCTGACCCTGAACACGCCCGACCGGCGGATCCGCGGCGGCTTCCGGTACCTGACGCTCTTCCTCGACGGCCCCGGCCAGGTCGACGTCGACGCCGTCTCCGCCGAGTTCACCGCCGCTCCGCTGCAGCCGCGCCCGGACGCCTACCAGGGCCACTTCCTGTCCAGCGACGACCTGCTGAACAAGATCTGGTACGCGGGCGCGTACACCGTGCAGATCAACACCGCCCTGGCGGACACCGCCAAGAGCTGGCCGTACACCTCCGGCGAGCAGGACCACGCCGACACCGCCGTGCCGTACGCCGACCCGGACCAGGAGGTCATCTACGACGGCGGCAAGCGCGACCGCATCGTCTGGCAGGGCGACCTCGCCGTGCAGGCGCCGGTCACCTACCTGACCACGCACGACGTGGCCGCGGTGGACAACTCCCTGTCCTCGCTGGCGGCCCAGCAGCTCCCGGACGGCTACATGCCCGCCGAGAGCCAGGCCGGCCAGCACAACAAGGACGAGCTGCGCACCTACGGCGAGTACGTGACGTGGTTCGTGAACAACATGTACGAGCACTGGCTCTACACCGGCGACCGGGCCTACCTCGACAAGTGGTGGCCCGCCCTGACGAGGACGATGAGCTGGCTGGAGTCGGTACGGGCGCAGGACCCCCAGGGGCTGATCGCGTTCGGCGCGGTCGGTTCCTGCGGCCACTACGGCTACTCCGACTGCGGCCACGAGACCTACGTCAACGCCCTGTACGCGCGCAACCTCACGCAGATGGCCGAGCTCGCCACGGCGCGCGGCGAGTCCGGCGCCGCCTACGCGGACCGCGCGGCGGCGGTGAGGAAGGCCGTCAACGACCAGCTGTGGGACGAGAACGCCGGCGCGTACCGGATGTCGCGGGAGATCCCCGACGCCTACCCGCAGGACGCGAACGCGACCGCCGTGCTGACCGGGGTCGCCGACGCCACGCGGGCCGGGCGCTCGCTGGCGTACCTGCGCGCCCACAACTGGTCGAGCCTCGGCTCGCTGACGGTCGGCACGGCGAACGCCTCGCTCAGCCCGTTCTACGCGCCGCTGCCCAGCGGGTTCGAGGCGGACGCCCGGCTCGGCACCGGTGACACGTCCGGCCTCGACCTGATCAAGAAGTTCTGGGGCTGGCAGCTCGCCCAGGACCCGGGCTCGACCTTCTGGGAGCACGTCCAGCCGGACGGCACGCCGAACCTGAAGCAGTTCTCCAGCCTCGCGCACGGCTGGGCGTCCGCGCCGACGACGATCCTGACCACACGCGTGCTCGGCGTCCAGCCGACCGCCGCCGGCTTCGCCTCCTACGCGGTCGTCCCGCACACCGGGGACCTGAAATGGGCCGAGGGCACGGTCCCGACGCCGAAGGGGAACATCACCGCCTCCTGGCGGAACACCGGACACGGCATCCGCCTGGAGGTCACCGCGCACGCGACGGGCCGTCTCGGGATCCCCGCCGCCGGCCGCGTCACGCTCGACGGGCACGTGGTCTGGGCCGGCGGAAGGGCCACCGCGAAGGGCGTGACCGGCGAGGGCGGTTACGTCTACGTGGACGGCGTGGCGCCCGGGCACCACACGCTGGAGGCGCGATGAGGAGGCTGGTCGCGGCGGCGGCCCTGCTCGCGGTCTCGGTGCCGACGCAGGTCGCCCGCGCCGACGCGCGCTCCTGGCGCGACGAGGTGCAGGCGCCGGCGAGCCGCACCGTACGGCCGACGGCCGTCACGGCCGCCGACCCACGCGGAGGCGCGATCGACGGCGCGCCCGCCGCCGCGCTGCGCCAGGACGGCAAGGCGGTGCGCCTCACCAGCACGGGTGAGCGCGGCACCTCACCGCTGCTCACGCTCGACTTCGGCGGCGAGGTCGCGGGCAGGGCGCTGGTCCGGGTGCTCGGCGCCTCCGCGGACCGGCCCGGCCTGCACGTCTGCTACTCCGAGTCGCGCCGCTACATGGCGACCGCGCCCGGCCAGAACGGCGGTCAGACCGCCTTCGCCCCCGGGTGCGACACGGCCAACATCTGGAGCGGCTACCCCGGGCAGCCCTACCAGTGGGACGCCGACAGCCACACCCTGCCGCTCGGCTCCGCGCACCTGCCGGCGACTCTGGAGGACGGGCGACTGCGCGGCGGCTTCCGCTACGCGACGATCTTCCTCGACGAGCCCGGCTGGGTGGACGTCGACGCCGTGGCGGCCGACTTCACGGCCGCGCCCGGCCAGGCGAACCTTCGCGGCTACCGGGGCCACTTCCTGTCCAGCGACGAGGAGCTGAACCGGATCTGGTACGCGGGCGCGTACACCGTGCAGATCGACACCGACCTGCCGACGCGGGTCAAGGGCAACATCGCCGTGGACCCGGCCGCCCCCTGCTGGCCGTACCAGCCGGGGGAGGCGGACCACGCCGACAACACGCTGCACTACGCCGACCCGAAGACCGCGATCGTGCTGGACGGCGGCAAGCGGGACCGCGATCCGTTCACCGGTGACCTCGGGGTGGAGGGGCCGGTCGCGTACCTGTCCACCGGCGACGTGGCCGCCGTGCGCAACACGCTCGACGCGCTGGCGCGGCAGCGGACCGCCGACGGGTTCGTGCCCGGCAACGGGCAGGTCTGCCCGGACCAGTCCGGCCACTTCAGCGGCGACTACGACCTGTGGTTCGTGCACGACGTGTACCTGCACTGGCTGTACACCGCGGACCCGAAGGCGCTCGGCGACTGGTGGCCGGCGGTCACCGGCGCCCTCGACTGGGCGGTGCGCCAGATCGACGACAGCGGGCTCGTCGCCTTCGGCGCGTACGGTGGCGACGGCGGCTGCGGCACGTACGCCTACAGCAGCTGCGACCACCTCACCTACACGAACGCCGGCCTGTACCGGGCGCTGCGGGAGACCGCGCGGATGGCGCGGGCCAAGGGCCGGACCGGCATGGCCTCCTCCTACGAGGCGACGGCGGCGAGCCTGCGCACGGCGGTCGAGGCGAAGCTGTGGGACGACACGGCGGGCGCGTACCGGCAGAGCGTCGAGCACCCGGACGTGCATCCGCAGGACGCGACGGCGTTCGCGGTCTCCTCCGGGCTGGCCGCGCCCGGCCGCGCGCAGCGGTCGCTGGCCTGGCTGCGCTCGCACGACTGGGGGCCGTACGGGTCGCTGACCGTGCCGGCGGGCACGCAGGGCGCCGCGGTCGACTCGCACTACGAGCCGCTGCCGTCCGGCACCGAGGCGGACGCGCGGTTCGGCGTCGACGACGCGAGCGGGCTGGAGCTCATCCGCAGGGGCTGGGGCTACCAGCTCGCCCAGGACCCGGGGAACACGTTCTGGGAGAAGACCGCGGCCGACGGCACACCCGGTCTCGCGTCGTTCACCAGCCTCGCGCACGGCTGGACGAGCCAGCCGACCGTCACCCTGACCAACCGCGTCCTGGGCGTCACGCCGACCGACGCCGGGTTCGCCCGCTTCACGGTGCAGCCGCACCCGGCCGGGCTGACGTGGGCGGAGGGCACGGTTCCGACGCCGCGCGGCGACATCGCCGCGTCCTGGCGCGACGGCGCGGACGGCTTTCGGCTGGCGGTGACGGTGCCGGGCCGGACCACCGGCCGGCTCGCCGTCCCCATTCATTCCCGCGTCACCCTCGACGGCCGTGTCGTCTGGGCCGGTGGAAGAGCCACCGCGAAGGGCGTGACCAGCGACGGCGCCTACGTCCATGTCGACGGCGTGGCGCCCGGGCACCACACGATGGAAGGAACGAGATGACCTTGATGAGCGGACGCGTTCGCGTCGGCAAGGGGGACCGCCGGTGGCTCCGGCGAAGTGTCAGATACGGCGGCCTGAGACGCGCCCCCGGGCGGATCGCGGGGGCGGTCGTCCTGGCCCTGTCCGCGGCCGTCGTCGCGCCGGTCCCGGCGGGAGCGACGCAGGGCTCGCCGGCGTCCGCCACGGCCGCCCCCGTCCTGACCCGCGCCACCTTCGCCGATCCTCCGGCCTCCGTCCGGCCCAAGTACCGCTGGTGGCAGCCGCTCGCCTACACCGAGGACGGTGAGCTGGCCGACGAGCTCGACCAGATCAAGAAGGCGGGGGGCGGCGGCGCCGAGGTGGCGCCGTTCAACGTCGAGGGCACGGGCAACAACACCAACCCGTTCCTGGAGAAGTACGGCTGGGGCACCCCGCTGTGGGCGAGCAAGACGCGGACGATGCTGGCGGCGGCCAAGAAGGAGGGACTCAGCCTCGACTTCACGATCGGCCCCCGCTGGCCCGCGACCGTGCCCTCGGTGACCGACGTCAACGACCCCGCCGCGCAGCAGCAGATCGTCTTCTCCCATGAGTTCGACCGCGGCGGCACCAGCAGGTCCGGGCCGCTGCCGGCGAACGTCAACGTCGCGCCGCCCGCGGGGGCGAAGAAGACCCTCATCGCGGCCCTCCTCGCCAAGTGCTCCGACGCGGGCTGCGCCGACTCCTCCAGCGCCCCCCGGATGCTCGACCGGGCCGGCGTCACCGACGTCACCTCGAAGGTGGACGCGCAGGGCGACCTCTCGATCGACCTTCCCGGCGACGCGAACAGCACCTACGCGCTGATCGCCTTCTACCAGGCGCCCACCGGCCAGTCCCTGTCCGGCTACACCGCCACCGGCACCAACTACGCCCTGGACACGTTCGGCAAGGCCGGCGCCGAGGCGACCACGGACTTCTACGACGAGCACATCCTCACCCCGGACGTGCGGAAGCTGCTCACGCAGATGGGCAGCAGCGACCTGTTCGAGGACTCCCTCGAACTCGGCAGCACCCAGAAGTGGACGCCCGGCATGGTCGCGCAGTGGCAGAAGCTGCGCGGATACTCCCCGATCGACGTTCTCCCGGCGCTGGCCGGCGCGGGCGACCAGGGCATCACCGACCGGCCGTTCTTCGACTTCGCCGACGGCCTCGGCGCACGCGTCCGCACCGACTACCGGCAGACCCTCAGCGACCTGTACATCGCCAACCGGCTCGACGTGCTGCGTCAGTGGGCCCACAAGCACCACATGAGCACCCGCATCCAGCCGTACGGCGTCCCGGTGGACATCTCCGACGCGGCCTCGCACATCGACGTCCCCGAAGGCGAGTCGCTCGCGTTCGGGCAGTCGACCGGCGCCTACAGCAACGTGCAGGACTACCGGGTGGTCGCCACGGGAGCGCACCTGTCCGGAGAGCCCGTGGTATCCGACGAGTGCTGCGCCTTCTCCGGCGCGGTCTGGGGGTCGACGGCCGGCGCGGGTTCGGACGCCTCGAACCTGCAGGCGGTGTACCGCGGGTTCGCGGGCGGGGTGAACCAGGTCGTCTGGCACGGCTTCCCCTACCTGACCAGGGGACCACAGGGCGCCGGCGCGCAGGAGGTGTGGCCCGGCATGACCTACGGCGGCAACACCTCCTACTCCGAGGCGTGGGGCGCCAAGGGCGGCCCGAACTGGGCCGACTACCGGTCGATCAACGACAACCTGGCCCGCATGCAGCTCGTGCTCCGGCAGGGCGATCCGCGGTTCGACCTGGCCGTGTACTGGCAGGACTTCGGCATGAACGGCACCGGGACCACCGGAAGCGGTGCGAACAAGCAGATCCAGAGCTCGTCGGCGCTGGCGTCGGCCGGATACACCTATGAGTACCTCAGCCCGGCCCAGCTCCGGCGCAAGGACGCCTCCTACGACAAGGGCGCCCTGTTCGGCGACGGCTCGGCGTACCACGCGGTGCTGCTGAACGACCAGACGACCATGCCCCTCGACGTCGCGCAGAAGCTCCTTGAGCTGGCGCGGCGGGGACTGCCCGTCATCATCGCCGGCGACCTGCCGAGCACCGTGCCCGGCACCGGCGACGCGGCGGCCCGGGACGCGAAGCTCAAGTCCGTGATGGCCCAGCTGGCCGGGCAGCGCAGCGTCGTGCGGGTGGCGAGCGAGCAGGACGTGCCGGCCGCGCTGAAGCGGCTGAACGTCACGCCCGCCGCCAC
Organism: Actinoallomurus iriomotensis; assembly: GCF_030269445.1. Lineage (GTDB taxonomy): Bacteria > Actinomycetota > Actinomycetes > Streptosporangiales > Streptosporangiaceae > Actinoallomurus > Actinoallomurus iriomotensis. The sequence continues at coordinate 927,393 of NZ_BSTJ01000002.1, read as the reverse complement.
ACCGGGGAGCGACTCGGGCGCGATCCTCGACGTCCGCAGACAGGCCGGCCCGACCGACTACTACTACCTGTACAACCAGACGAACACCGCGACCGCGCAGACGCTCACCCTCACCGGTGACGGCGTACCGTACAAGCTGGACACCTGGACCGGGCAGATCACCCCGATCACGAACTACACGTCCGGGCACGGCACGGTCACCGTCCCGATACAGCTGAACGGTAACGACGCCGAGGTCATCGCGGTCACGCCACGGCACGACGCCACCTTCCGCGGCGCGCCGGCGCGACCGGACACGGCGAGCGCATCGTCCGGCACGCCGAAGCCGGCGGCGCTGGGCGACTGGTCGCTCTCGGTGGACGCCTGGGGGCCTGGCAAGTCCGACCTTCCTGGCGACACCGCGCACACGGAGCTCGGGCCGGTCACGCTCAAGGCCGGATCGGACGGCAAACTGCCGGCCTGGTCGGCGATCACACCCGCCAACGGCTACTCCGCGGACCTGAAGGACGTGTCCGGGAGGGGCACCTACACCGCACACGTCACCCTGGGCGACGAGTGGACGGGCGTCAGCGGCGCGAACCTCGATCTCGGCACCCCGGTGGACACCGTGACCGTGAACGTCAACGGGCACGACCTGCCGCCGCTCGACCAGGCCGACCTGCGCCATGTCGAGGTCGGCCGGTACCTGCACGCCGGTGACAACACGATCACCGTCCGAGTCGCCTCCACGCTGCTGAACGCGGTCCGGGTCGCGCCGGGTACGGGCGCGTCGTCGCGGACGCCGATGGACTACGGGCTGTTCGGGCCGGTCACGCTCACGCCGTACGCCGGGACCCGGCCGCTGCTGACCGCCTCGGCGCTGGAGACGTCGCTGCCGCTGGCGAAGGGCGGGTACAACCGCGCCACCGTGCTGGTGCACAACGGCTCCGGTCGGCCGGTCGGCGTGACCCTCAGCGCGTCCGCCGCCTCGGGGATCACCGCGACGCCGCAGCAGGACCGTACGACCGTCCCGGCCGGCGGCTCGGTGACGGTGCCCGTCGACCTGCGCGACTCCGGCGTCGCGACCGGCACGGACACCCTGACGGTGACGGCGCGCAGTGACACCGGGCTGACCTCGACGACGACAGTGGCGCTGCGGCACTCCGACGACCTGGCGCTCAACCCCGGCGGCACGCCGTTCCCGCGCGTGGTCGCGGACGCGAGCCAGGACCGCTACCCGGCCCCCCTCGCGGTGGACGGATCGGACAGCACGTTCTGGGTGTCGTGGGGCAGGGCCGCCGGCCAGGGACCCACCGTGGCCCGCCCGGTGCGGTACGGGCTCGACTTCGGCGCGGCCGTCGACGTCGGCTCGGTCACCGTCGGCGGACGCTCCAACTACGGGCCGCGCGACTACGACGTCCAGGTGTCCTCGGACGGCCGGACCTGGCGCACGGTGGCGAGCGCCACCGACACCCCCAAGGCGGGCGGAACGACGACCTTCACCCCGGTCAAGGCCCGCTACCTGCGGCTCAGCATCACCAAGAGCTGGGACGCCGTCAACGCCAACGTGCAGATGAGCGGGCTCACGGTGCGGCCGTGACGACACACGAACGAGACACACGGCACCGGAGGTCATGCGGATGAGGGGCCGAGGCAGGCGATGGACGGTCGCGCTCGCCGTGACCGCGCTGGTCGTGACCGGCACACCCGGCGCGGCCCGGGCGACTCCCGGCGAGTCGAGGGGAGACGCCACGGCGCACCGCTCCAGCGGGACCGTCGTCGTCGCCAAACCGAATGCGTCCGGCCGGATCGAGAGCGTCGGGACCTCGACCGTCACCGTCCGGAGCGGTACGACCGTCCAGCAGGTCAAGGCGCAGATCCGCGCCAAGGACGACTCGCGGCAGAACTACGTCGTGGCGGACAAGGACGGCGAGGAGAAGCGGTCGGGCGCGGTGGTCGACGGAGACCGGCTCCAGGTCGCCGCGGAGGACGGTCAGAGCCGGTTCACCTATCGGCTGGCGATCGGCGACCCCCATGCCCAGCAGAAAGACGGTGTGTACTGGAACAAGGATCTCTACGACAAGATAGATCAGACGGTCAACGCCAACACCCCGGTATTCAACGACAACCGTTGTGACATCACCAGCCCGAAATACGCCGGGCTGGTGCGACGGGTCACCGAGAAGTTCTATGTCGGCAATCAGGCCGGCGACCCGGCGGAAAAGACATCTCCGCTGGTCGCGAGTTCGCAGGAAGTCTGGTACTACACCGATGCGATCGAGGCCGCGATCAGAGATTGTCACAAGGCCGGCGGTGGGATCGTCGTCGTCCCGGCCGGGGGCTCACGGAACGCCAACGGAGCCTACTACTCCGGGGCGATAACCCTCCTGAGCAACGTCAATCTGCATGTCGACACCGGTGCCGTGGTCAAGTTCATGCGGAACAAGACCAACGAGTACTACCCCGTCGTCCTGACCAGCTATGAGGGCACCGATCTCTACAATTTCTCGCCGCTGATCTACGCCCTCGGCCAGACGAACATCGCGATCACCGGCGGTGGGACGCTGGACGGCCAGGAGGACATGTGGAACTGGCGGCCCTGGAAGAAGGGCTACTGGGGCGAGCCGTCGGTGGAGAACAAGAGCCTCGACGCTCCGTACGGCGAGAACGGCATTCTGAACGAGATGAACTTCCAGGATGTGCCGATCACGAAGCGCGTGTTCACCGACGACGGGCATATGCCCGCCTCGATTCCGGTGATCGACGGGAACACGGTCAAGCATGTCCCGCCGCCGGCGGACGCGGTGGCCATGAAGTCCACCTTCCGGCCGCAGTTCATCGAGACCAACCATTCCCGCAACGTCCTCATCGAGGACGTGAAGATCAGGAACACCCCGTTCTGGATCGTTCATCCGCTCAACTCCCAGAACGTGCTGGTCCGGAACCTCGACATCTACAGCGACAAGACGAAGGACTTCGAGGCGACCGGCTGGAACAACGACGACGGGGTCGACCCCGAGTCCTGCGAGAACGTCGTCCTGGAGGGAAATCACGTCACCACCAGCGACGACGGTGCCGCCATCAAGGCCGGCCGCAATGTCAACGGCAGGCTGCACCGGGGGCCGAGCGAGAATCTCATCGTCCGGGACTCGGTGTACGACAACGACAACATCGGCACCTACTCCGCTGCGGTCTCGATGGGCAGCGAGATGTCCGGAGGCATCCGGAACGTGTTCATCGAACATAACGAGTTCGGTGGACCGGGGCTGGCGATGATCTTGAAGATCAAGACGAACTCGTACCGGGGCGGGGCGGTCGAGAACATCTATCTCCGGCACAACCTGCTGAAGGCGGCACGCTCGGCAATGGTTCAGCTCGACGGCAACTATTCCGAAACCGTGTCGTTCCCCAACGCCGACGTCTTCAATCCGACCGTCCGGAACATCTTCATCGACGACGTCAACACCACGCCGACGATGACCCCCGGCAAGGCCACGTTCCAGTTCTCCAGCGCGGCCTCGCGTTCGCCGGTGGAGAATGTCCGCTACCGGAACTCGGTCTTCTACACGACCAGCACGCTCCAGGCGGCCTTCAACGCGAACAAGAACATCAAGAACCTGGTCGTGGAGAACGTGAAGTACATCGACCCCTCCACCGGGGCGGAGACGGTGTACAACACGACGCCGTTGAACCTGCTCGATCAGACGACGGCACAGGCCGGCGATGAGAATGTCCGGCTCGCCGCCGATCCGAACGTGGTCACCAAGGTCCCGGCGCACACCTTCACGGTCAGCGGCAAGGTCGACCTCGCGGCATATCCAGGTTTCGTCAGCGGTGGCACGGTGCGGATCTTCGTGGACCGGAGCACCACGGCGATCCCGGTGACACTGAGCCCGGATGGCTCTTTCACGAGTGGGCCGATCACGCTCGACGACGACCAGTACTGGTACGTCGATCGGCACTATGTCGCGGTGAATCTCTTCAACGGCATCAACATCAACACCGTCGTTTTTCCGGTGGAGGCATCGTGATCAGACGTCGATCCGTTCTGCAGGGCATGGGCGGCCTGGGAATGGCGGGCCTGCTCGCCGGGACGCCGGCCGCGCGTGCCGACGCGGCGGCGGGCGCCATCGACCGCCGCGCACTGGTCGGACGGCATGACATCGAACGCACCGCGAGCGACCCGGATCTGCCGGTCCAGGTCGGCAACGGGCGGTTCGCCTTCGGCGCCGACATCACCGGCCTGCAGACGTTCCTGCCCTTCGCCACGATGTCGGACTGGGGCTGGCACGAGGACGCGTTGCCGCCCGGCCAGACCCCGGCGGACTACGTCGGCACGGCCTGGGACACCCACGGCCGCCAGGTCTACTACTGGACGGACGACAAGCAACACCCGCAGCTGAACCAGTGGCTACGGGAGAACCCGCACCGGATCAACCTCGCGCGCATCGGCATGCGCCTGCTTCGCGGCGACGGCCGGGAGGCCGCGGAGGCCGACCTGACCGATCGTCACCAGCGGCTGGATCTGTGGTCCGGCACCCTGCACAGTACGTTCGCCCTGGACGGCGTGCCGGTCTCCGTGACGACGGCCTGCCATCCCGAACTCGACGTGGTGGGGGTACGCGTCGACTCGCCCCTGGTCGCCGCCGGCCGCCTGACCGTTTTCATCGACTTCCCGTACGCCACCGCCGGGTCGAAGTTCTCCGCGCCGTTCGTCGGCGTGTGGGACCGGCCCGACGCGCATCAGACGCAGCTGCGACGCCGTGGTGCCCAGCGGGCCGACATCACCCATCGCCTCGACGCGACCACGTACCACGCGTCGCTGGTGTGGCAGGGGCCCGGTGAGCTGACCACCGACGCGGCGCACCCGCACCGGTACGTCCTCGACGGCCGCCGGACGCGGCGGTTGGAGGTGTCATTCGGCTTCTCACCCGACGAGCCGCGTCCGGCTCCGCCGGCACCGGAGGTGTCGGCGGCCTCCGCGGCGTGGTGGCCGAGGTTCTGGCGTTCCGGCGGCGCCATCGACCTGTCACAGAGCGCCGACCCCCGGTGGGTGGAGCTCGAACGCCGCATCGTGCGGAGCCAGTACGCCATGGCGGTCAACGAGGCGGGCGCCTGGCCGCCACAGGAGTCCGGCCTGGTCAACAACGGCTGGTACGGCAAGTTCCACATGGAGATGTACTGGTGGCACGCCGCGCACTACGCGCTGTGGAACCGCTGGCCGTTGCTCGACCGCAGCGCGGCCGTGTACGAACACTTCCTCGCGTCGTCCCGGGACCGGGCACAAGACCAGGGCTATCGCGGGGCACGCTGGCCGAAGATGACGACCCCGGCCGGACTCGACTCGCCCGGTCTGCAGAACGCGTTGCTGCTCTGGCAGCAGCCGCATCCCATCTTCCTCGCCGAACTGGACTACCGTGCCCACCCCGACAAGAGCACCCTGGAGAAGTGGCGCGAGGTGGTCTTCGCCTCCGCCGACTTCCTGGCGTCGTACGCGTTCTACGACTCCGCGACTCACCGGTACGTGCTCGGCCCACCGCTGGTCATCGCGAATGAGCGCCCCGATCCGCGGACGACGATCAACCCGACCTTCGAGCTGGCTTACTGCCGCTTCGCCCTGCGTACCGCACAGCGGTGGCGCAGGCGCCTGGGCCTGGCTCCGGACTCGACGTACGCGGCCGTCCTGGCCGGCCTTGCCCGCCTGCCCGTGCAGGACGGCGTCTACGTGTTCCACGAAGGCATCCAGGACATGTGGACCAAATGGAACACCAACCACCCCGACCCCGTGGCCGCGTACGGCATGTTGCCCGGGGACGGCGTGGACGTGCCCACCATGCGGGCGACGGCCCAGAAGGTCTACGCCACCTGGGATGTGGACAATCTGTACAGCTGGGACTTCCCGCTGCTGGCGATGAACGCCGCGCGGCTCGGCGACCCCGGCCGAGCCGTCGACTTCCTGCTCCACGAACGGTTCGGCTTCACCGACACCGGCCTGCCCGCGAGCGGGTTCGCCGGGGTGCCGTCACCGTACTTCCCCGGAGCGGGGGGCCTGCTGTACGCGGCCGCCATGATGGCCGCGGGATGGGACCGGGGGCCGGAGACCGCCGCGCCCGGGTTCCCGTCGGACGGCAGGTGGACGGTTCGCAGCGAAGGCCTCAGCCGGGCGATATGAGCATGACGCAGACTCGGGAACCACGAGCCTCGGCCGTCACCGGCCTCTGTCACCGAAGATAGGGAGAGAACGAATGAGCACGAACGAACGACGCGTACGCGTCGGGCTGGTCGCCGGAGGACTCGGGACGTACTGGCCGCAGTTCCCCGACCTGCTGCCGCAGCTGCGGCGGTCCGCCGAACGCGTGTCGGAGCGCATGGGCCTGCTGGGCGCCGACGTCGTCGACGCCGGCTTCATCTCCGACGAGCGCGAGGGCGCCGCGGCGGCGGAGAAGCTGCGCGCGGCGGGCTGCGACCTCATCGTCGGGTTCCTCACGACGTACATGACCGCGACCATGCTCGTGCCGATCGCCCAGCGCAGCGGTGCGCCGGTCCTGCTGATCAACCTGCAGCCGACCGAGTCGATGGACCACGAGACGTTCGACACCGGGCAGTGGCTGGCCTACTGCGGCGCCTGCCCGCTGCCCGAGATGGCCAACGCGTTCCTGCGCTCCGGCATCCCGTTCCGCTCGGTCTCGGGGTACCTGGAGGACGAGCGGGCCTGGGACCGGATCGCGCGCTGGGTGCGGGCGGCCGGCGTGCGCGGGGCGCTGCGGCACGGACGGCACGGCCTCATGGGCCACCTGTACCCGGGCATGCTCGACGTCGCGACCGACCTGACGCTGGTGCCGGCCCAGTTCGGCGGCCACGTGGAGGTCCTGGAGTTCGACGACCTGCGGGTGCGGGTGGAGAAGGTCACCGACGCCGAGGCCGAGGCCAAGAGGAAGGAGGCCACGGACGTCTTCGCGCTGGACGAGTCGGTGAACGAGGAGGACCTCGGCTGGGCGGCGCGCGTCGCGGTCGGCCTGGACCGGCTCGTGGAGGACTTCGGGCTGGACAGCCTCGCGTACTACCACCGGGGCCTGGACGGCGAGGTGCACGAACGGCTCGGCGCGGGCATGATCCTCGGCGCCTCGCTGCTCACCGCGCGCGGCGTCCCGGCGGCGGGGGAGTACGAGCTGCGCACCTCGCTCGCCATGCTGATCATGGACCGGCTCGGCGCGGGCGGCTCGTTCACCGAGTTCCAGGCGCTGGACTTCGAGCGCGGGCACGTCGAGATGGGCCATGACGGCCCGGCGCACCTGGCCATCAGCGACGGCCGGCCGCTGCTGCGCGGGCTCGGCGTCTACCACGGCAAACGGGGCTACGGCGTGTCGGTGGAGTTCGACGTCAAGCACGGCCCGGTCACCGCGTTCGGCCTCCGGCAGGGACGTGACGGCCGGTTCGCGTTCGTCGTCTCGGAGGGCGAGGTCGTCGACGGCCCGCTGCTGCGGATCGGCAACACCACCTCACGCGTGGACTTCGGCGCCGACCCGGGGGAGTGGACCGACGCCTGGAGCGCCACCGGCATCTCCCACCACTGGGCACTCGGCACCGGCCACCGGATCGCCGACCTCCGCGCCCTCGCGGACCTGATGGACGTGGAACTGATCGACGTCCGGCCTTAGGGCCTGTCTCAAAGCCCCGCTGTCCTACTGCGCTACGGACGGGGACTTTGAGACAGGCCCCCAGCGCCGGTCCAACGGAGTCGGGGGACTCGAGCACCAGGAGACGAAGTGATGACTGTCTTCGGCACGTCCGGATTCCTCCGCAAGGCCACGACCGCGGCCGGAATCCTCACCGGTACGGTCGCGCTGACCTCGTCGGTCAGCGCGCCGGCCGGCGCGGAGCCGCCCGGCTCCGTCACGGCCGCCGGCCTGCGGGCCGACGGCCTGAGCTCACCGCTCGGCATCGACGACCCCGCTCCGGCGCTGAGCTGGCGGCTCGCCTCCCACGAGCGGGGCGCGGCGCAGACCGGTTATGAGATCCGGGCCGCGAGCAGCGAGAGCCGGCTGGCCCACCCCGACCTGTGGGACTCCGGCCGGGTCGCCTCGACCGCGGTCGGCGCGGCGTACGGCGGCCCCGCGCCGGGTTCGCGGTCGCGCGTCTTCTGGCAGGTACGCGTCTGGGACGGCCACGGCCGCGCGTCCGCGTGGAGTACGACGGCGCACTGGGAGACGGGCCTGCTGAAGCCCGGCGACTGGACGGCGAAGTGGCTCGCCAACCCCGAGTGGACGGGCCGGCAGCCCACCCCGGTCGCCGTCTCCCTGCCCGCACAGACCGCGCGGTACGTCCGGCTGGACGTCACCCGGCTGGGACTGCCGATCAAGGAGGGCTGGCCGTACAAGGTCTCGCGGCTGCAACTCGCCGAGATCGCGGTCACCGACGCCTCGGCTCCCGGCACGGACCTGGCGCTGGGCGCGCCGGTGACGGCGACGGACGTCTACACCGCCCCGGGCCAGTGGGAGCCGCGGTTCGTCACGGACGGTTCGCTGACCACGGACAAGGCGCCGTTCGGCTACACGAGCCTGGAACACCAGGACCAGGACCTGACCACCCCGATCGACGTCACGATCGACCTGGGCGCGGCGCGGCACTTCGACCGGATCCTGCTCTACCCGCGGACCGACACGCTGACCGACGACGGCAGGACGCCGAACTTCCCGGAGAACTTCACCGTCCAGGCCTCCGGCGACGGCACGGCGTTCGCCACGGCCGCCACGGTGAAGGGGCAGGAGGCGCCGCCGCCGATGCACGGGCGGCCGGGCGCGCTGCCGGTCTTCGCCAAGGACTTCGCGGTGACCCGGAAGGTCCGCAGCGCGCGGCTGTACGCCACCGGGCTCGGCGTGATCGACGCGTCGGTCAACGGCCGGCCGGTCGGCGACGCGGTCCTCGAACCGCCGAACACGGACTACGCCGATCGCGTCGTGTACTCCACCTACGACGTGACCCGCCTGCTGCGCCACGGCGCCAACCGCGTGAGCGTCGACGTGGGCAACGGCATGGCGAACGTGCCGTCCACGCCCGGCCGGTACGAGAAACTCACCCGGTCCGACGGCGCGCCGGAGTTCCTCGGCCAGCTGGAGATCACCTACACCGACGGCAGCCGTACGACGATCGCCACCGACTCCTCGTGGCGCACCGGGCTCGGCGCGACGACCTTCACCAACTGGTACGGCGGTGAGGACTACGACGCGCGGCGCGCGCCCGGCGACTGGACGGCCCCCGTCGAGGTGGCCTCGCCGACGAAGGCGCTCACCGCCCGGGCCGACCCGCCGATCGAGGTCACCCAGACCCTGCACGCGAAGAAGATCAGCGAACCGAAGCCCGGCGTCTACGTCGTCGACCTCGGCACGAACTTCGCGGGCTGGGAACGGCTGCGCGTCAGCGGCCCGGCCGGTACGAAGGTCACGATGCGGCCGGGCGAGCTGCTGAACTCCGACGGAACGGTCAGCCAGGCCACCACCGGCTCGCCCATCTGGGACACCTACACGCTGTCCGGCGAGGGCGTGGAGACCTGGCATCCGCGCTTCGCCTACCACGGCTTCCGCTACCTGCAGGTCGAGGGGCTGCCCGCCGCGCCGGACGAGGACACCGTGACCGGCCTCGTGCTGCGCGCCGCCAACGACACCGCCGGCACGTTCACCAGCTCCAACCCGCTCATCAACAACATCCACACGATCATCGACCGGGCGATCCAGAGCAACATGTACTCCGTCCTGACCGACTGTCCCCATCGGGAGAAGCTCGGCTGGCTGGAGGAGGACAACCTCGTCTTCGGCTCGGTCGCCCGCAACTACGACGTCGCCGCCTACTACCGCGAGCTCGTCCGCAACATGGCCGAGGCGCAGACCGCCGACGGCCTCGTGCCGGACATCGCACCGGAGTACACGGTGTTCTCCGGCGGCTTCCGCGACGACCCGAACTGGGGCGGTTCGCTCGTCCTCGCGCCGTGGCAGCTGTACGAGACCTACGGCGACACCGCGACGATGCGGGCCTACTACCCGAACATGCAGCGGTACCTGGACTACCTGACGTCCAAGGCGACCGGCGACCTGCTCGACTACGGCCTCGGTGACTGGATCACGTTCGACGACAGCACGCCCGTCGGCGTGACGGCCTCCTTCGGCTACTACCGGATCGCCTCGGCCATGAGCGGCATCGCCCGGGTGCTCGGCAAGGCCGACGACGCGCGGCGCTACGCCGCGCTCGCCACCCGCGTCGGCGCGGCGTTCAACGACAAGTACCTCAAGAGCGACACGTACGCGTCCGGCAGCCAGGCGAGCGACGCGCTCGCGCTCGACATGGGCGTCGTGCCCGCCGACCGAAGGCAGGCCGTCCTCGACCACCTGACCGCGAGCATCAAGGCGAACGGCTACCACCTGACCGTGGGAGAGATCGCGCTCCCGTCGGTGTTCCGCGTGCTGTCGGCGGCCGGCCGGGACGACCTGATCTACACGGTCGCCACGCAGACCGGCAACCCGAGCTACGGCTACCAGGTGACGCACGGCGCGACGTCGCTCACCGAGAACTGGGACGGCCCCACGTCCGGCAACTCCCAGAACCACTTCATGCTCGGCGCGATCGACGAGTGGTTCGGGTCCGGGCTCGCGGGCATCGGCCAGGCCGACGGCTCGGTCGCGTTCGAGCACCTGCGCGTCCGCCCGGCCGTCGTCGGCGACCTGACCCACGCGGCCGCCTCGTACGAGACACCGCGGGGCACCGTCGCCAGCTCGTGGAACCGCTCCGGGAGCACACTCCGGCTCGACGTGACCGTCCCGCCGGGCGCGCCCGCGCGCGTCGAGGTCCCGCTGCTCGGCGGTACCGGCCGGCCCCGGGCCACGCCCGGCGCCACCTGGATCGGCGTCCAGGACGGCCGCGGCGTCTTCGAGGTCGGCTCCGGCCACTGGACCTTCACCGCGACGGCGGCGTAGCCGCCGTCGCGCGGCCGTACCCATGGTGTCGTTCCCGCCGGCGCCGTCCGGCGGCACCACAGAGACGAAGTCCCCATGACCACGAGGATCCGGCAGGCCGCCGTCGCCGCCTGCACCGCGCTGCTCACCCTGACCGCCGCGCCGTCAACGGCCTTCGCCCAGGCCGAGACGGCGGGCGGCGCCGCCTGGGTGGGCACGTGGACGGCGAGCCCCATGCCCCATTCCAGCGACGAGACATCCGAGAACGGCTTCACGGGCCAGACGATCCGCGAGGTGCTGCACACGAGCGTCGGCGGGGGGCTACTGCGGCTCCGCCTGACGAACACCTTCGGCACCGCGCCGCTGACGGTCGGCCGCGTCACGGTCGCGCTTCCCGGCGGGCCCGGCACGATCCGGCCGGACACCGCCCGGACGCTGACGTTCGGCGGCGGCCGGTCGGTGACGATCCGGGCGGGCGCGCGGACGGTCAGCGACCCGGTGGCGCTGCCGGTCGGCGCCGACGGCGACGTCACCGTGAGCCTCTACCTGCCCGGCGCGACCGGGCCGGTCACCTGGCACCGGCAGAGCATGGAGACGACGTACGTCTCCGGCGCCGGGGACCACACCGGCGATCCGGACGCCGCGGCGTTCCCCACCCGGCTCGCGTCGTTCTTCTTCGTCGACGGGCTCGACGTGACCCCGGCCACCGCCGCCCGAGGCGCCGTCGTCACGTTCGGGGACTCGATCACCGATGGGGACCAGTCCACCGTCGACGCGAACAACCGGTACCCGAACTTCCTGGCCCGCCGCGAGCTCGCGCTGCCGCCCGGCCGGCGGCAGGCGGTGCTGAACGCCGGGATCGGCGCCAACCGGGTGCTGAACGACTCGCGGCTGGGCGGGCCGAAGGCCCTCGACCGGTTCGACCGCGACGTTCTGGGTCAGACCGGCGTCCGTGACGTGATCCTGCTGGAGGGCATCAACGACATCAACTTCCCGTGGTTCGGGTCCGAGCCGGACGCCCAGCCGACGACGCCGGTGACGGCCGGCCAGATCATCGCGGGGTACGAGCGGCTCATCGACCGGGCGCACCGGCACGGGCTGCGCATCCTCATCGGCACGATGATGCCGGTGCAGGGCTCCTTCTACTACACCGCCGCGGGGGAGGCCGAACGCCAGGACGTGAACCGCTGGATCCGCGGCCAGCGGCGCGCCGACGGCGTCATCGACTTCGACCGGGTGATGCGCGACCCGGCGAATCCGCTGCGGCTGCTTCCCGCCTACGACAGCGGCGACCACCTTCACCCGGGTGACGCCGGGTACCGGGCCATGGCGGCGGCCGTCCGGCTCGACTGCCTCGGTTCCGGTGCGCACGCGGCGGCCGGCGGAACCGACTGCACCGGCTCGCCCGCCCCCTGACCGGTGCTGTGGCCGGGCGGGCCGCGCGCCTCCGCGGTGGTGCGGACCCGGCTGATCGACGACCTGCTCGGCGCCGCCCTCGCCGGCGGCGCCCGGCAGGTGGTGCTGCTCGGCGCGGGGTATGACAGCCGCGCCTACCGGCTGCCGGCCGCGCGCCGTGCGACGGTCTTCGAGGTCGACCATCCCGCGACCCAGGAGCGCAAACGCCGCCTGGTCGAACGGGCCGTGCCGGCCGGCGAACGCGCGCACGTCCGCTTCGTGCCGGCCGACCTGAAGGAGGCGGACCTCGCGTCGCTCCTGCGGGACGCCGGCGTGCGCCAGGAGCGTACGGCGGTGGTGTGGGAGGGCGTGACGAACTACCTCGACGCGCGCTCGGTCGACGCCGCCTTCACCGCCCTCGCCGGGGTGACGGCGCCCGGCAGCCGCGTCATCTTCACGTACATGGACCGCCGGGCGCTGGACGGGTCGGGCACGTTCACCGGCATCGCCGAATGGGCCGCCTCGGTCAGCGCCGCCGGCGAGCCGTTCACCTTCGGTCTCCTGCCGGACGAACTGCCGGGCCACCTCGCCGAGCAGGGGCTGAGCCTGGTCATCGACCGTTCGGCCCGAGAGGCGGCGGCGGACTACCTCGCGCCGCTCGGCCGGGCCGAACCGGCCGCGCCGTTCTACCACGTCGCCGAGGCGGAGGTGCCTAGTGCCGAAGGTCAGCGAGGAGCACCGGCGGGCGCGCCGCCAGGAGATCCTCGGCGCCGCCGCGCGCTGCTTCGCCCGCGCCGGATTCCACCGGACGACGATCCAGGACATCGCCGTGGAGTCCGGGCTGAGTCCCGGCCTGGTCTACCGCTACTTCGCCGACAAGGACGCCGTGATCACCGCGATCGCCGCCCAGTGGCACGAGGACCAGGCCGGGCTCCTGCGCGCGGACGGAGCCGTCGGTGACCTCGTACCCGGCTATCTCGACCTGCTGCGGTCCCTGGCCGCTCCCGCCGAGCGAGAGCGGGTGCGCCTGGGCGTGCAGATCTGGGCCGAGGCGCTGCGCGCGCCGGAGGTGGAGGCGGTGGCCCGCGCGGGGGTGGACGCCCCGCGCGAGGTCGTCGCACGCCTCGTGCGCGTCGCGCAGGACCGCGGCGAGCTGCCCGCCGGGCTGCCGCCCGACGGCCTCGCCCGGGTGTTCATCGCGATCTACCAGGGGCTGGCCCTGCAGACCGCCTGGGACGCCGGGCTGGACAACGACGCGTACGTCCGCGCGGTCGAGGGGCTGGTGTCGCTGCTGACCTCGTGAAACGGCTGTGAAGGACATCCACTAAGGTTCTCTGAGTAACTCAGGAAATCTGTGAAGGAGTGCTTCATCGTGGCCAAGCTGGAGATCATCGTCGCGAGCACCCGTCCCGGGCGGGTCGGCCTGCCGATCGGCCAGTGGGTCGAGAAGGAGGCGGCGGCGCACGGCGGTTTCGCCGAGGTCGAACTGGTCGACCTCGCCGAGGTGAATCTCCCGTTCATGAACGAGCCCAACCACCCGCGGCTCCGCCGGTACACGCACCAGCACACGCTCGACTGGAGCGCGAAGGTCGACGAGGCGGACGCGTTCGTCTTCGTCATGCCGGAGTACAACAGCGGCATCAACGCGCCGCTGAAGAACGCCCTCGACTACCTGAACCACGAATGGCACTACAAGCCGGTCGGCCTGGTCAGCTACGGTGGCGTCTCGGCGGGAGTCCGTGCCGCCCAGATGGTCAAGCAGGTGGTGACGACGCTGCGGATGACCCCGATCTTCGAGGCCGTCGCCATCCCGTTCGTCACGCAGTTCTTCGACGAGGAGGACAACCTCGTGCCGAACGACATCATGACCGCGTCGGCCAAGGCGATGTTCGACGAACTGGTCCGGGTGGCCGAGGCACTCCGCCCGCTGCGTGAGCCCGCCGAGACGAGATGAGAGAGGGCCATGGCCGACGTTCACCGGGTCTGCCGGCGTTACCACGCCGCGATCGAGCTGATCGGCGCTCGCTGGAGCGGAGCGATCCTCCGCGTCCTGTTCACCGGCCGGCACCGGTACGCCCAGATCAAGGCGGCGGTGCCGGGCCTCAGTGACACGATGCTGGCCGAGCGCCTGCGCAGTCTGGAGGCCGACGGCCTCATCGAGCGGCGCGTGATCCCGTCCTCACCGGTCCAGGTCGAGTACCACCTGACGGACAAGGGCCGTGACCTCGAACCGGTGCTGGACGCGGTGATCTCCTGGGCGCACAAGTGGATCGAGCTACCGGACGACGCGCACGCCCCGGCCGGCTGAGCGCCGCTCCGGAATGGCACTGGCGCCGGCGCCGGCGGCGGTGAACCGCGTGACCGGGCCGCGCCGTGCCATGACCGTCGCCTGGGCGAGCACGATCGCGGTCAGGGCGCCGATGACCACGTCGTACGGCGCGGCCGGCACGCGGGCGTGGACCATCGACAGGTGGCCGAGGAGCAGCAGGATCATGCTGCGGCCGATCACGGCGATCGCCGAGATGAGCCGCTCGTCCCTCCGCACGCCCCGGTCGGCCGCCAGGGCGCGGATGAGGGCGAGGGCCACCGCGAGGCAGACGGCCTCGGCCGCGAGCAGCGCGCCGGCCGGCCGCCGCGTCGCGGCCAGGATCAGCGCGGTTCCGGCCGTCCAGCAGCAGGCGCTGAACACGCACGTCCACCCGCGGCCGTGGCGGACCAGGAACGTGCGCTTGCCGAACATCGCGTCGCCGCGGACGTCACGGAAGTCCTTCAGCAGGATCCGGCCGACGAATCCCGCGTACAGGCCCGCGAGCAGCAGCAGGTCCCCCGGGCGCGGGACCTCCCGTACGGCGAACACGCCCAGCAGGTACGGGACCGCGACGTAGCACGCCGGCAGCATGAGCGAGGCCACCGCGCCCCGCTCGGCGAGGCGTACCGGGCGCAGTGAGTAGCCGGCGCTCAGGGCCAGGCCGGCGACGGTGACGACGACCGCCGGCCAGCGCAGCGTCGCGCTCACCGCGAGCGCGCCGGCGGCCCCGACCACACCCGTCACCACGAGGTCGCGGCGGCTCGCCGCGCCGGTCACCAGCGGGCGGCGCACGTCGCCCGGCAGGTTCACCCGGTCGATCGCCTCGTCGGCGAGGTCGTTGCACGCGACCGAGAAGATGAGGAAGCCGGCGACGACGGCCAGCACGCGGACCAGGAGCAAACGGTCCTCGCCGTGCCCGGCCTGGGCCAGCCCGGTCGCGGCGAACAGCCCGAGCAGCATGACGACCGCCGGGCGGGCGACGAGCACGAGCAGGCGCAGACGGCGGATCATTTGTTGCTCCCGAAGCCGTTCATGATCAGTACGAGGGCGCCCATCACCACGAGGACGAGGAGGCCGTAGATGAACGCGGCGGTGATCACGGCGGCGGCCAGGCCGGCGATGCCGATCAGCACGGTGCGGGGCCACGACCGTCGGCGTGGCGGTGAAAGAGTTCCGGAAGGGTCCATGGACCCGAGCATCCGCCGCCGTGTCGTCGCTCGCCTGAGTACGATGGCTCGACTTCGGCTGGGTACTTCTACCTAATCGATGCCCTTCTCCAGGGCGTAGCGGACGAGCTGGGCCTTGTTGCGCAGCTGCAGCTTCGTCAACGTGTTGCGCACGTGGTTCTGCACCGTACGCGGCGACAGGACGAGCCGCTCGGCGATCTGCGGGTACGTCAGGCCCTTGGCGACCAGCCGCAGCACCTCGGTCTCCCGCGCCGTCAGCCGGGGCGTGTCCGGTGCCGGGCCGGCGGCGAGCCTGCGGTACTCCCCGAGCACCAGGCCCGCCAGCCCCGGCGTGAAGACCGCCTCGCCGGCGGCCGTCGCGCGCACCGCCGCGACGAGCTCCTCCAGCCGCGCGGACTTCACCAGGTAGCCCGTCGCGCCCGCGGTGACGGCGTCCAGGACGTCCTGGCGCTCGCCGCTCGCCGACAGGACGAGGATCCGAAGCGACGGCCCCCGCATCCGTGCGATGAGCTCCGCGCCGGAAAGACCGGGAAGGTTCAGATCGAGCAGGACCACCTGCGGGCGCGTCGCGGCGGCCACCCGCAGCGCCTGGGCTCCGTCGCCCGCCGTGCCCACCACCGCGAAACCCGCCTCGGTGAGGTCCCGCCCGACTCCGTCGCGCCACATCGGGTGGTCGTCCACCACCAGCACGCGAACGGGCTCGTCCGGCTCGTGTTCATCGCGTGACACGGAGCTCCACCTCGGTCCCCTGACCCGGCGACGACGTGACCTGGGCCGTACCGCCGGCGTCCCGCATCCGGCCCACGATCGACTGTGCCACGCCGAGGCGCCCCGCCTCCACCGCCCGCGCGAGCCGGTCGGCCGCGAACCCGGCGCCGTCGTCGCGGACGCTCACCGTCACGACGTCGCCCTCGTCCTCGACGAGCACCCACGCCGAGGCGCCCGCACCCGCGTGGCGGCGCACGTTGTCCAGCGCGGCGCCCACCGCCGCGGCGACCGCCTCCGCGGCGGCGGCCGGCAGCGGCACCGGGCCGGCCGGGCCGGAGACGGTGACGCGTTCGGCGGCGTACGGCTCCAGGAGGGCGCGCAGCTCCAGCTCTCCGGAGGCGGCGGCGGGCGGGGTCGCCACGAGCGTGCGCAGCGCCGTCTCGCCCTCACCGGCGAGCCGGCCCAGCTCCGCCGCCTCGCCGCCCAGCTCCCGGCCGCGCCGGCTCACCAGCGACAGCACCTGCAGCACCGAGTCGTGCACCTCGCGGGCGATCCGCTCCCGCTCGGCCGTGGCCGCCTCCAGCCGGGCCACGCGCTCCACGGCGGTCTCGGCGCGGGTGCCGAGGCGTACGACGTAGCCGCCGACCACCCCGGTGATCAGCAGGAGCACGACGCCGTTGAAGGTGTTCGGCGCGAGGGCCGCCCGCTCGACCACGTCGGCGGCCGAGACGGCCGCCGCCCCGGCCAGGCCCGCCCACGGGCCGCCGGTGACCGCGCAGGCGAGAACCGGCGCCGCCGCCCACGACACCGGCAGCGTCGGCGCGCCGTGGTCGATGTGGACGCCCGTGTCGACCCAGCGCGTGCCCAGGATCAGCGCCACCGCGACCAGGACGTCGGCGACGACGAACGCGCGGCGGCGCAGCGCGGGCCGCGCGTACCCGGCGGTCGCCAGGACGGTCCACCCGGCCATCGCCGCGAGGGCGAGCAGACCGCCCAGCGGGTGCGCGTAGCCGTGCCGGTGGCGGAGGATGAGCGCGACGGCGTACACGAGTGTGGCCAGGCGAAACGCCGCGGTGGCCCGCCACAGCTGCGCCACCACGGCCGAACGGGCCGCCCGGTCAGGCGTTCCAGGCCTCAGCGAACTCCGCCTGGTTGATCTTTCCGTCCTTGTCCTTGTCGGCGTGGGCCCAGATCGAGTCGATCTCGTCCCCGGTCACCTGCTGGCGGCGGGCGGTCATGGCGAGCTTGAACTCCACGGCGGTGACGTAGCCGTCCCCGTCGTAGTCGAATTCCTTGAACGTCGCGGCGGCGTCGTCGGGCGTGGTCACGGCGGGCTCCCGGTGCTCGGAGTACTGCGGCGTTCAGCATGAAAGCACACATTCGGGTCGACACACGCCGAAAACCCGGCGGCCGGTGGAAGACACCCACCGGCCGCCGGTCCGGGGTCGTCAGGTGCAGGGGCCCTCGTCGGACCAGACGTCGGCCGTGCCCGGCGTCTCACCCTGGGTCCACCACTTGGCCTTGTACGTGTGCTTGGAGTAGGTCACCTCCATGCCGCCCGTGTAGACGCTGGTGGCGTTCCAGGCCGGCGCCGTGCACGCGCCCGGCGGCGGGTCGGTGGGCGGGGGAGAGGCCGGCGCGCCGCCGAACGCCGCGGTGAACCTGGTGAAGTCCCAGGCGCCCTGCGTGACGCTGGAGCAGGTGCCGGAGGTCTGCCCGTTGTTGTCCGGCGGGCTGCACTGCCGGTCCCGGTTGACCGACCAGAACGTGAAGCGCGACAGGCCGTGCGAGGTGGCGTAGTTCAGCACCGCCTGGAAGTCGGCCTGCCGGAAGTACTCGCCGGTGTCGGAGCGCCCGTTCATCAGCGACACGCCCTCGTGGGCGTACGCGGTGGCGCTGCTCCAGCCGAACGTGTTCATCAGCGTCGAGTGGAAGCCCTCCAGTGCGCTGATCTGCGCCGCCGAGCCGTTGAACCCGCCGTCGAACGGCATGATCGCGTAGTTGGCCGGCGTGAAGCCCTGGCTCTTGGCCTCGGCCAGCAGTTGCTTGCCGAACCAGCCCGTGCCCTCGCCGCCGGTCGTGCCGGCCGTGGTGACCGAGACGTACAGGCCGGGATTGTTCTGCTGCAGGATCTTGGCCGCGCCGATCTCGTTGTGGATCGCGGTCGCGTTCTCGTACTCCGGCTCCTCCAGGTCGAAGTCGATCGCCTTGAGCGCGTACTTGCTGATCACCTGCTGGTACGCCGCCGCGGTCGAGGACGGGTCGCCGCAGGTCTGGCCGAGCTTCGTGCCGCCGTAGCCGCCGGCCGAGACGGTCACGTCGCCGCCGGCCGCCCGGATCCCGTCGATCATCGACTTGGCCTGCGTGTCGGAGGAGACGGCGTGGGTGCCGTCCCAGGTCGGGCTGCATCCACCGCCGTTCGGAGCGAGGATGAACGCGAGCTGGAACGACTTCTGCCCGGTCGCGCTCATCACCGGGCCGAGGTCGGGCGGGCTGTTGTCGAACGGCATGACGTACGGCGCCGCGCCGTACCAGTTGCCGCCGAGCGCGGCGGGTGCGGCTGTGTGCTCACTCGCGGACGCGGCGGTGACGCCGGTGACGGCCGAGGCCGTGCCGAGCGCCAGCGCGACCGCGCCGGCCGCGGCGGTCGCGGCGGCGACGAGCCCGCGCCGCCGTCCGGTCGTGGGTGCCTTCCATCGCATGGTCGCTTCTCCTTCGGGGGTGAACGTACGGACCGGCCGCAGTCCTGGCGGGGACCAACCGGGGGCGGAAGCGTTCTCTTAAGCTTCTCTTAGGAAACCTTCCTATTTGTTTGTCGTGAGAGTACCCCGCGCGAGGGCGTTTGCGGAGACCCCACTTTCGATTCCGGCGGACTGGCCCCGGTCCGGGTCACGAACAGCCGGCCGTACGCGATCGTCTCCGCCGTGCCCGGCAACCCGCTGGACCTCCGGGCCGGCACGCGGCTCGCGGACGACGGTTACCGGGTGCTGGTCGATCCGGGGCTCGCGCCGGGGCGGCACCGGCTAGAGATCCGCGCCCCCGGGATGGACCGGCTGCGGGCCCTGGTCGCCTCGTGAGGTCCGCCGGCGTACGGCGTCGAGGTAGGCGCTGATCGCGTCGCGGTTCCTCGTCAGGCAGGCGATCTTGTCGTCCATCTGCTCACGCTGGTGTTCGAGGGCGGCGATGAGGTCCGGGTCCGCGTCGCGTACGTGGATCGTGCACGGGTCGTCCAGGCACGGCAGGATCTGGCGGATGATGCTCGTCGTCAGCCCGGCGTCGAGCAGCCCGCGGATCTGCGCGACCCGGCCGACCAGGTGCTCGCCGTAGTCGCGGTAGCCGTTCGGCAGGCGCTCGGGGGTCAGGAGGCCCTGCTCCTCGTAGTACCGCAGCAGGCGTGCGGGGACGCCGGTTCGCTCGGTCAGCCGGCCGATCCGCACCCTGCCTCCCGGTGGACGTCTTGCCTTCACACTAGTGTGAACGTCCGAGCATGGGGCTCCACCCCGCGTGAGCGAGAGGAGGGGCGCCGCCGTCGGCCGGAAGCGGCCGGGTCAGTGCCGTCGGGCATGCGCGGTCAGCGACGGTGCCCGGCCACCCGTACTCTCGGCGGCATCCACGCCTCTCCCGAAGACGGAGACCTTGTGACGAAGCGAACCGATGGGCACGGCGGCGTTCTTCCGCCCGTGGCATCGACGAAGGTGGCGCCGTGAGCGTCGTGACCGCGCCGGCGGCGCCGGTGACCGTACGCCGGCCCGCGACCCTGGCCGTCCTGTCGGTGGCGCAGTTCCTCATCGCCCTCGACTACTCGATCATCTACATCGCCCTGCCGAGCATCGCCGCGGACCTCGGGCTCGACTCGGCGCTCGCGCAGTGGGTGGTCAGCGCCTACGCGGTGCTGTTCGCCGGATTCCTGGTCGTCGGCGGCCGGCTGACGGACCGCGTCGGCCCGGCCCGGCTCTTCATCGGCGCCATCGTCGCCTTCGGGATCGCCAGCGCGGTCGGAGGCGCGGCCGAGGACGGTGCGGTGCTGCTGGCCGCGCGCGGCGTGCAGGGGCTCGGCGCGGCACTGCTGCAACCCGCGGTCCTCGGGCTCATCGGCACGACCTTTCCCGCAGGTCCGCAGCGCAGCCGCGCGCTGGTGGTCTGGGGTTCGGTCGGGGCGTCGGGCCTGGCCGCCGGCGCCGTCCTCGGGGGTCTGCTGACGACGGCGTCGTGGCGGCTCACCTTCGTCGTGAACGTGCCGCTCACGCTCCTGTGCGCGCTCGGCGCCGCCGTGTGGATCGGCGTCGGCCGGGGGCGGCTGCCGGCCGGCCGCATCCCGGTGCTCGCCTCGGTGTTCGGCACGGGCACCGTGCTCACGCTCGTCATCGGTCTCAGCCTCGGGCCCGATCGCGGCTGGGCCTCCGCGCCGACGCTCGTCTGCCTCGGCCTGGCGGTGGTGCTGTTCGCGATGTTCGTCCGCAACGAGCGGGTCTCGCCCAACGTCCTGATCGAACACGTGCTGCGGCGCACGCGTTCGCTGCGGTCCGGTGCGACGGCCACGGCGCTGTACATGGCCAGCGTCGGCTCGGAGTTCTACCTGCTCACGCTGCTGCTTCAGACGACGAAGGGCTACTCGCCGTTCGAGGCGGGGGCCGCGTTCCTGCCGATGGCCGCGATGGTGACGCTCGGCAACACCGCCGCGGGCCGCGCCGTACGGCGGATCGGCGCCGACGGCGTACTCGTCGGCGGGTTCGCCATCGCCACCACAGGCCTGCTGTGGCTGTCGCTCGGCCTGAGCGGTCCCTCGTACGCCGCCGACCTGCTGCCCGGCCTGCTGATCAGCGGCTTCGGGCACGGAGTCATCTACACCGGGATGTTCATCATCGGCACCCACGACGTGTCGCCGGAGCACCAGGGCACGGCGGGCGCGCTGCTGACGACGTCCCAGTACCTCGCCGGCGCGCTCACGGTCGCCGTGCTGACCCTCGCGCTCGGCCCGTCACCGGACGACACGCGGTTCCGCGTGGCCTTCCTGCTCACCACCGCCGCTGCGGCGGCGGGCACGGTCCTCGCCGCCGCGATCCGCCGCAGAGGTTCGTCGACGTCCTAGTCACGGAGTTCTCTGCGGCGCGGGCGTGGTCCACGCGCGCACCTGCTCGGCCAGGGCGGTGACATGCTCCGGGGGCGTGGTCTTGACGATGCCGTGTCCCAGGTTGAACACGAACGGCCCCCCGCTCAGCGCGCGCAGGATGCGCTCCGTCTCGGCGTGGAGCGCAGGGCCGCCGGCGACCAGGAGCTGGGGATCGAGGTTGCCCTGCACGCAGCGGCCCAGGCCGCGCTGGAGTTTCCGCGCGGCCCATTCGAGGGGAACCGTGGCATCCAGGCCGATACAGTCCGCGCCGGTCGCCTCGGCGAAGCCGTCGTAGGC
Organism: Actinoallomurus iriomotensis; assembly: GCF_030269445.1. Classification (GTDB taxonomy): domain Bacteria; phylum Actinomycetota; class Actinomycetes; order Streptosporangiales; family Streptosporangiaceae; genus Actinoallomurus; species Actinoallomurus iriomotensis. The sequence continues at coordinate 905,466 of NZ_BSTJ01000002.1, read as the reverse complement.
GAGCCCGGCGCCCCGGGGGAAGGCGATGACGGGAACGTCCGGATGCTGCGTCTTCAGCGCCGCGATGATGGTGGCGACCGGCTTGACGCACCAGCGTTCGAAGAAGGCGTCCGGGAGTATCCCGGCCCAGGTGTCGAACAACTGGACCGCTTCCGCGCCCGCCTCGATCTGGCGGTCGAGGAACTGGATGACAGCGGTCGTGAGCAGGTCGATCAGGGGCTGGAATCCATCGGGGTCGCTCAGCGCCCACTGCTTGACGGCGGAGTGCTCCGACGCGGCGCCGCCGCGTCCTTCGACCATGTAGGTGGCGATGGTCCACGGTGCGCCGGCATAGCCGATCAGGGCCGTCTCGGCCGGCAGGGCGCGGGTCAGCTGCCGGACCGTCTCATAGATCGGGGCCAGTTCCTCGTGGAGGCGGGAGACGCTCAGGAAGTCGGCCATGTCCGCTGCCGAGCGGACAGGAGGCGTCAGAACCGGCCCGTCGCCGGGCCGGTAGTCCAGGGTCTGACCCAGTGCGGCGGCGACCTGCGGAAGGTCCGCGAAGAGGATGGCGGCGTCGAGCGGGAAGCGGCGGATCGGCTGCAGGGTGACCTCGACGGCGTGCTCGGGCGAATTGCAGAGCCCCACCATGCCCCCGGCGGCCTCACGGACCCGGTGATACTCGGGCAGGTACCGCCCCGCCTGTCGCATCAGCCATATCGGCGGCCGCTCGGTCCGCTCTCCCGCGAGCGCGCGCAGAAGCAGCTTCTTGGACCGGACGCCGCCGGACACCGGCTTCGTACCGACTTCTTCCCGGGTACCGAGGTCCACGCTGTTCCATCCTGTTGAATCGCCCCGGGTATCGACGGGACTCGATGAGCAGACTCCAGCCCCCTGTAAAGGGACGTCGTCATCGTAGCGGCGCCCGGTCCGGGTGGCCCGGCGGGCGTCAGAGCCGAGCGGCGCCGGGTTCTAGGCCGACGGGGCGTCGGCCGTGGCGGCCATCGCCTCGGTGGCCTTCTCCGCCTCCTCGACGGTGTGCCGGCCGAGGCCGCAGGCCGTGGCGACCGCGTACGCTTCGCGGCCGACGGCGGCCTCGAACCGTCGCAGGCTCTCGGCGCCGCCCGCGGGGTCGGCCGCCGACACGATCCCGGCCATGATCCGCCACTCCGGGTCGAGCCGCCGCAGCGGCCGGTAGAACTCCTCGTTCCGCGGCGCGGGGTGGGCGCCGTACGCCGCCGGAAGGTGGACCGGCGGCAGCGGGCGTCCGCGGCGGCGCAGGGCGGTGGCCAGGAGGTCGAGGTAGGTGACGGCCGGGCCGAGGTCGCGCGGGGCGAACATCTCGGTGTTCTGGTAGTTGCCGTAGCACAGGTGCAGGATCGTCTCCGCGTCCGCGGGGAAACGCGCGAGCAGGGCGGCGACCTGCCGGGCCAGGAAACGGGCGCCGAGGGAGGGGCCGCCGGGCACCCGCCGGGCCATGTCCATGCCGATCAGCACGGAGGGCGTCTCCAGCTGCCACACGATGTCCGGGCCGGCCTCGGCGGTCAGCTCGGTCACCTCGTCCACGACCGCCTGGGTGAACACCGGCAGGTACCGCAGCGACAGCCATGGCCGGCCGGCGAACACGAAGATCGCCATGTCGAGCGGGTTGGGCAGGCTGATCTGCAGGCGGATGCCGTCCAGCTCGGGGTGTTCGGCGCGCACCGCGCGGAACTCCTCCAGCGCCTTCCGCAGCCGGTCCGTACGGCCCATGGAGACGTCCTCCGGGCGGAGCCGGTGGCCGCGCCGTACGCCGTAGGTGCGCATGTCCTCGTACGAGGCGTACTCGCCGGGACGCGTGACCTCGAACGCCGGTCGCCCGGCGAGGTCGCGCAGGTAGCCGACGACCCAGTTCGGATCCAGGTCGCAGGGCAGCGTCGTCAGCCGGTGGCCACGGCGTTGCTGGATGATCCATTCCATGGCCTGGCGGGGAGTGCCGCACACGTCCGCTGGCAGGCTGCCGACAAAGTGGATAGACCGGGACATGGCGCTACCTTCGCATAAATGGCTTCCGCTACTGACAGAAATCACAGAGTCACCCGTCCGAAATTCGCCGATGGAGGCGCGAGGCGTCTGAAATTCCGCCAGTCGCCTCGCCGGACCATGATCGAACATGTGTTTGAATCCGTCACGTAGACTGAGGTCATGAGGCTTGCGCTCCAGGGTTCGCTGCTGGACTGCGGCGACGAGATCGAGCTCGGCCCGCTCGGCTCGTCGGTGCGCCGCACGGTGCTCGACCGCAGGGCGTGGATCGACGTGCGGCCGGGCTGGGTGACCGGCTCCGACGCCCTGTTCGACCGCCTCGCCGGCTCCGTGCCGTGGCGCGCGGAGCGGCGGCACATGTACGACCGCGTCGTGGACGTGCCGCGCCTGCTGAAGTTCTACGGCGAGGACGAGGAGCTGCCCGAGCCGATCCTGCGCGAGGCACGAGACGCGCTGAGCGCGCACTACGCCCGCGAGCTCGGCGAACCGTTCCGCACCGCGGGGCTCTGCCTCTACCGCGACGGCGCCGACAGCGTCGCCTGGCACGGCGACCGCATCGGGCGCGGCAGTCGCGAGGACACCATGGTGGCGATCGTCTCGATCGGCGCGCCGCGCAGCCTGCTGCTGCGCCCGCGCGGCGGCGGCCCCACGCTGCGCCACGACCTCGGTCACGGCGACCTTCTCGTCATGGGCGGCAGCTGCCAGCGCACCTGGGAGCACGCCGTGCCCAAGACCGCCCGCCCGACCGGCCCGCGGATCAGCATCCAGTTCCGCCCCAGCGGCGTCCGCTGACGGCGCCGACGCGCGAGGGCCCGCGGCGGGGGACAGGCGGAGATTGCCGGATCCGGCCAATTTCCTCCGGCCGTTCCGGCCCTGTTCTTGCACCTGAGCTGGGAAAAGCGGTGAATCGACGATTTCACCGGCGCAGTTGGGACACTTTTCCACCTTTTCTAATACACCTTCGGAAGATATCTACTACCTACTAACGGGTATGCAACGCCGACCCGAAGGGAGAGAAGCACCCCGCCGCTTCACCCCCGCGGTTCCCTGCCGCCGCGATCCTCAAGCGCGAGCGCATCGCCCGCGGGAGTGCATCACAGTCCTCAGGTCTCCCCCTCCTTGGAGGATCACGTGGCACTACGCAAGCGCTCATCCCAGACGGCGCGTAAGTCGCGTTTCGCCGCCCTGTCCGCGGCGACCCTGCTGTGCGGCGCGCTCATGGCGGCCGCCCAGCCCGCCGGAGCCTCCGCCGACCCGGTCACCCATCCCGAACGTGACTGGCTGGGCTCGCAGGTCGCCAAGCACGAGCCGGGCTCCGGCCGCATGATCGTCCGGCCGAACGTCGTCCAGACGCCCGGCCTCGACGTGAGCGGCTGGCAGGGCAACGTCAACTGGGCCTCGGTGGCGGCCAACGGCGCCCGGTTCGCCTATGTCAAGGCGACCGAGTCGACCAACTACACCAACCCGTACTTCTCCCAGCAGTACACCGGCGCGTACAACGTGGGCATCGTGCACGGCGCCTACCACTTCGCCACGCCCAACACCTCGTCCGGGGCGGCGCAGGCCGACTACTTCGTCGCGCACGGAGGCGGCTGGTCCAAGGACGGCAAGACCTTCCCCGGCATGCTCGACATCGAGTGGAACCCCTACGGCGCCACCTGCTACGGCCTGTCCGCCGCCGGGATGGTGAACTGGATCCTCTCGTTCAGCAACGAGTACCACGCGAAGACCAGCCGCTGGCCGGTCATCTACACCGCGACCAGCTGGTGGAGCCAGTGCACCGGCAACACCGGCGACTTCTCCTCCACCAACCCGCTGATGCTCGCCAACTACAACGGCTCACCGGGCGCGATGCCGTACAACTGGAGTTTCCAGACCATCTGGCAGTACGCCGACTCCGGCGTCTTCCCCGGGGACCAGGACTACTTCAACGGCGACTACTCGCGCGTCCAGGCCCTCGCGAACGGCTGAGCGATCAGCCCGGGTTCCGTTCCGCCGGGCGTGCCTCGTGGGCACGCCCGGCCCGGCACGTCCTCCCCTGACCTCCGGCGTGAGCCGGAGCCCCGCCCCGCCGCCCCGGCGGCACCACACAGGAAGAGAGGCAGCGCACCCTCCGGTCGCGGCCGGAGTCCCGTGCGCGGACAAATCAGATGAACGAAAACTCGATCACCCGGCGCAACGCCCTGCTCGCCGGCGCCGGCGCGGCCTTCGCGACGGTCGGCCTGGCCGGGACCGCGCGGGCCGCCGGGCGGAGCACCGTACGGCCCGCCGCCCTGACGCCGGAGCAACAGGCCGGCCAGCGGGTCATCTACTCCTACTCGGGCACGACCGTCCCGCAGTCGCTGCTGGACGCGATCTCCGGTGGCCGGGCCGCGGGCGTGATCTTCTTCGGCGACAACATCAGCGGCCTCGACCAGATCGCCTCGGTCTGCGAGCAGCTGAACGAGGCCAACGCCGCCAGCCCGGTCGGGGCGCCGCTGCTGCTGATGACCGACCAGGAGGGCGGCCAGGTGCGCCGCCTGCCCGGCGGGCCGACGCTGTCGGAGAAGCAGATCGGCCAGTCGTCCGACCCGGTCTCGGCGGCGACCAGCGCCGGTGACGAGGCCGGCGCGCTCCTCGCGAGCGTCGGCATGAACGTCAACCTCGCCCCGGTGCTCGACGTGTACCGCACGGCCGGTGACTTCGAGGACCAGTACGGCCGCTCGTACAGCAAGGACCCGGCCGTCTGCGGGCAGCTGGGCAGCGCGTTCATCACCGCGCAGCAGCGGCACAAGGTGGCGGCGACCGCCAAGCACTTCCCGGGCCTGGGCTCGGCGACCAAGAACCAGAACACCGACTCCGCGCCCGTCACCCTCACCGCCTCCGCGTCCACGCTGCGCTCGGTCGACGAGGCGCCGTACGCGCCGGCGATCAGCGCGGGCGTCAAGCTCGTCATGCTGTCCTGGGCCACCTATCCCTCGCTCGACCCGAACTACCCGGCTGGGCTGTCGTCGACCATCGTCCAGAACGAGCTGCGCGGACGCCTCGGGTTCACGGGCGTCACCATCACCGACTCGCTCACCGCCGGCGGCCTGTCGAACTTCGGCACCACGGCGCAGCGCGCGGTCGCCGCCGCCAAGGCGGGCATGGACCTGCTGCTGGTGTGCGGGGAGAGCCCGACGTACGGCCAGAGCGCGGTCACCGGACTGGCCAACGCGCTGCGGGCCGGCACCCTCGGCCAGAGCGCCTTCGACGCCGCCCGCACCCGCGTCACCAACCTGCGTAACAGCCTGGCCTGACGGCGTGGCCGGGGGTCCGCGGACCCTCGGCTATTCGCCGGTCGTGCCGTCGACGAGCTCGCGCACGATGTCGAGGTGGCCCGCGTGGCGGGCGTACTCCTGGAGCAGGTGGAACAGGATCCGCGCGAGCGGCGGCGCCTGCTCCGGCTCGGTGAACCGGCCGCCGAGGCGCGCGACGTCGGTCAGCGCCGCGCCCGCCGCGAGCTCGCGCGACCGCCGTACCTCCTCGTCGTAGGCGGCCAGGATCTCGGCCGTCGGCGCGCGCACGCCGAACTCCTCGGCGTCGCCGCCGGCCGGCCACGGCTCGACGTCCTCGGCGGCGAACCCCCAGCGCATCCAGCGACGCTCGACCCAGCCGAGGTGCTGGACCAGGCCCAGCGGCGACCACCCCATCGGCTCGACGGGGGACCGCAGCCCGTCCTCGGACAGCCCGTCGATCTTGCGTCGTACGGTCTCGCGGTACCAGTCGAGGTAGCCGAGCAGCAGCTCACGCGGGTCGGAGACCTTCATGCCGGGCCCGTCGAGCGGGGCCGTCACCCACTCCGGCCGCGTCACCGCTCACCCGGCGTACGGGCGGGGGCCTCCTCGGCCGGGAACAGGATCGGGCTGAGCAGGTGCCGCGTGCGCTCCGGGGACGGGGCGTGCCTCATCCGCGGCACGATCACCTCGCGCAGCTCCTCGATCATCGCGGCGCGTTCCTCCTCGCTGAGCCAGATCGCGTGCTGACGGTAGCCCACGAGGTCGGCGACCGGGTCGGCGCCGTCCCGGTCGAGGTAGGCGTTGTACTCCGCGAGCAGCGTGGCCATGGCCACGGCGAACACCCGGCGGTGGTCCTCCACCGAGACCGACGCGGCGGTCTCGGCGTCGACGGCCGCCCGCGCCCGGTGCAGCCGGTACCGGCGTTCGACGGCGCCGCGCGTCCGGTGCTCGCCCGCGACCTCGAGCAGGCCGCCGTCGGCCAGCAGGCCGACGTGCCGGTAGACCGTCGCCTTGGAGACGTCGGGCAGCAGGTCGCACAGCTGTGACGTCGTCAGCGTCCGGCCGCCGGACATCGCGTGCACGATCCGCATCCGCACCGGATGCAGCAGCAGGTCCACGGCGTCCATGGACCGCATGATCTCACTTCTGATACCTTTCTCAAAGTTGAGAACAGGGGGTACCATCGATGCCGATCACGCCACCGGAGAGCCGGTCCGAGACCATGCCGCCGAGAGGACGTCCGCACGCCGTCGGCGGGCGGAGGCTGATGCTGCACCGATCCGGCACCGGCGGCCCGGCCGTGGTGCTCCTGCCGGGTTCGGGCATGGTCGGCCTGGACTACCTCAACCTGCACGAGCGCCTCGCCGGGCGGACCACCAGCGTCCTGTACGACCGGGCGGGCACCGGCTGGAGCGACCCGGCGGAGCTGCCCCGCACCGCCGCCGAGGTGACCGGCGAACTGCGCGACCTCCTGGAGACCGCCGGCGTGCCCGGACCGTACCTGCTCGCCGGGCACTCGCTGGGCGGGGCGTACGCGCGTCACTTCGCCCAGCGCTTTCCGGACGCGGTGGCCGGGCTGCTCCTGCTGGACCCCTTCCACGAGGACCTGGTCAGCCGCGCGCCCCGGCAGGTGCTCGACCTGCTGGCCCAGATGAAGGGCCGGGAGCTGCCCGAGCCGTCACCGGAGCAACTCGCGGCCGCGCGCGAGCAGCTCATCGCGTTCTTCCAGGCCTGGCCGGACGACGTCCGGGTCCCGCTCGCCGAACACCACCTCGCCTCGTGGCGGACGGCCTGGCAGGAGGACGGCAACCTCTACGACGAGGTCTCCGCCGAACTCCGCGACGCACCGGGCCTGCCCGACGTGCCGACGATCGTGCTCAGTGCCATGGGGCGCGACGCGGTCCAGGCCCACCTGTGGCCGGAGGACCTGCTCCGGGAGATCAACGACGCCAAGCGCTCCCTGCACGCGGAACTGGCCGCCTCGGTCCCACGCGGCGAGCACCGCGTCATCGACGACGCCGGCCACGGCTGGCTCCACGAGGAACGCCCCGACGCCGTGCTCCAGGCCGTCACCGACCTGCTCCACCGGACGGCGCCCTGAGCCCGGCACAGCGTGAGCACCTGAACTCACGACCCTGCCGTCCGGTTACTGACCGCGCTTCTAGCTCAGGGCGGCGACGAAGCGCTCCGCGTCCGCCGCGGAGATCCCGGTCTCCGTCTGGACGAGCGAGACGGCGCCCGGCAGGTCGCCGGCGTCCCGCAGGTGCCGCGCCCGGTCGGCGACGTTGCCGTGACCGCCCGGAGCGTACGGTGCCGGCTCGGGGAGCGGCCCGCTCTTGAGCGCGTCGACGAGCCGCTTGGCGTCGGCGAGACCCAGGCCCGTGGCCTGCCGGACCTCCTTCACGGCCAGGATCGGTTTGTTCTCTCCCAGCAGCGCCCGCACGCGTAGCTGCAGGTCTGCCGGCAGCGCCATGGGCGGGTACACCCCGGGCGTCGCCTGCCGGCTCCCTGCCCGGACAAGACCCATGAGCAGTGCGATGACTCCCACGACCAAGAAGAGGCAGGCCAGGAGCTCCAGTGCGGTCATGGCCGGATTCTGTCAGACCGGAGACTTCTCGCCGGGCGGCGTTCAGGCCGGGGCGGTCCGTGCGGGCGCCGTCCAGCTGTCGAGCAGCCGGATCGCCTCCGCGGTCGGCGAGTTCGGTTCGACGTTGTAGACGCAGAGCGTCTGCTCGGTGTCGCCGGCGGGTTGGAACGACTCGTAGGAGAAGACGAGGTCGCCGGCCAGAGGGTGGCGGTAGCGCTTGGTGCCGTGGGTGCGCCGGAGCACCCGGTGGTCGTTCCACCAGGTGGTGAACTCGGGCGAGCACAGGGTGAGCTCGCCGATGAGGTCGGCGAGCCGGCGGTCGTCGGGGTGGCGGCCGGCCTCCAGGCGCAGCATCGCGACGGTCTCGGCGGAGAGTTGTTCCCAGTCGACCACGCGTTCCCGAGCGGCGGGGTCCAGGAGGTAGAAGCGGGCGAGGTTCCGCTGGGGGACGGGCAGGGCGTCGAAGTCGGTGAGGATCGCCCGGGCGAGCCGGTTGGCGGCGAGGACGTCGGTTCGCCGGCCGAGGATGAAGGCCGGTACGTGGTCGAGAGTCTGGAGCGTCAGGTGCAGGCCGGGGCGGACGCGCTGCGGAGCGCCGGAGGCGCCGCGGCGTGCCGGAGCCGGGCGGGAGCACAGGTCGGTGAGGTGCTCTCGTTCGGCCTCGTCCAGTTCGAGGGCGCGGGCCAGTGCGTTCAGGACCTCGGGGGAGGGGTTCGCGGCCCGGCCCTGCTCCAGCCGCGTGTAGTACTCGGTGCTGATACCGGCCAGCCGGGCGACCTCGTCTCTACGGAGACCGGGCACGCGCCGTGGACGGGCGTCGGCGGGTAGGCCCGCCCGGTCCGGGGTGATCCGCGCCCGGCGCGAGCGCAGAAAGCCGGCGATCTCCGAGGTGCGGTCCATACCTCCAGTGTGGCCGGGCCCCGCGGGTGACCGGTCGGCGGAGGGTGGTCCTGCCGGTACCTGTTCCGGCGTTGCCTGCCCGGTCAGGGCCTGCCGTGCCGCCGTGACGACGCCTCCGGAGTGGTGGGGTTGAGGAGTGCGGGGACCACGACGGTCGCTCCGCGAACACGACTTCCACCGGAGGTACAGCACATGTCCAAGGAGTCAACACCCCTGTCCGGCCGGGTGGCGGTGGTCACCGGCGCGTCCAGCGGTATCGGCGAGGCGTCCGCGGAACGGCTGGCGATGCTCGGCGCGAGGGTCGCCGTGCTCGCGCGCCGAGCCGAGCGGCTCGACGACCTGGTCGCGGGGATCGGCGCGCGCGGTGGCACCGCGCTGGCGGTCGCCGTCGACGTGACCGACGCGGAGGCGGTCCGCGCGGCGGCCGAACGGGTGGAGGCGGAGCTCGGCGCCGCCGACCTGCTGTTCAACAACGCCGGAGTGATGCTGCCCGCGCCGGTCGAGGAGCTGCGGACGGACCAGTGGCGGCACCAGATCGACCTGAACATCACCGGACTGATGAACGTCATCGGGGCGTTCGTCCCGCAGCTGGTCGCGTCCGCGGCCCGCCTGGGGGTGGCCGACCTGATCAACACGTCGTCGATCGCGGCGCGGAACATCTTCCCCAACTTCGCCGTCTACTCCGGGACGAAGGCCTACGTCACGCAGCTGTCCCGGCACCTGCGGGTCGAGCTGGGGCCGAAGAACGTTCGGGTCTCGGCGATCGAGCCGGGCATCGTCGGCACCGAGCTGCAGAGCCACGTGACCGATGAGGGCGCCCTGGAGTGGCTCGACGGTTCGAAGGAGACGATGGAGTGGCTCGCCCCACAGGACGTCGCGGAGACCGTCGGCTTCCTCGCCGCCCTGCCGCCGAGGGCGAACCTCCAGCAGGTCACCATCATGCCCACCGGCCAGCCGGCCTGATCCCGTCGGCCTCGTCGCGCCGTTGCCGGTCACTCGTCAGGCGCGCCGGGCGTCCGTGAGGAGAGCGCGCCGGTGGCGCCAGGTCGCGACCGCCTCCTCGTGACCGGGCTGCTCGGCGCGGAACGTGATGCCGCTCGTCACCGCCATGCCGGCATGCGCGTCCTCCCGTACGCCCGTGACGGTCAGTTCGAAGCACTCCAGGTCCGCCGGCGTGTCCAGCGGCTCCGGACGCAGGCGCACGTAGACCACCGAGCCGGGGGAGACCGCGCCGAACAGGGCGGCGCCGCCACGCCCGAGGTTGCGCGCGGTGTGCGTACCCGGCCACAGCGCGACGCGCAGGGTCCGGTCGTCGCGCACCAGCAGTTCCCCGGCGCCGACCATGCCGATCCGCGGAGCCCCGTCCTCGTCGGTGGTGACGAGCAGAAAAGCGGGCTGCTCCGTGACCTCGAGCGCCGCATCGTCCAGGGCTCGCAGGAGAACGCTGGGCAGGCGGTCGCCGGGCTGCTCGGCCATGACAGAAATGCTTTCACACGGCCGGATCACTCCCCGGACCGCACCGATGCCGCCGGCGGCGAGCGGGGCCGGTGAAACGCGACAGGAGCGCCCCCGTACGGGGACGCTCCTGTCGCGTGATCGGCTACGAGGGTCAGTCGCGCCAGACCTTGCGGCGCTTGCCGCCCAGCGGCTCGGTCGAGGCCCAGATGCGGCGCCAGTGCGCCACCTGCTCGCCCGGCGACCCGGCGGCCGTGCCGTTCTCCTCCGCCTTGGGCTCCTCGGCCGGCTTCAGCGCGCCCGGCCGGGTCGGACGGGCGCCGCCCGGGATCTGCAGCCGGTCGTCCGCCGCCGCGCGCAGCGCGCCGTACCAGCCGATGTCCTCCTCGGCCGCGAGCTGGCTGACCGCCTTGGCCATCCGCACCCGGAAGGAACGGACGTCCTCGCCCTCCTCCGGCGTGAGCGGGCGGCCGTAGCGCACCGTCACCCGCGGCTTGCCCGGCTGGGGCCAGTTGCGCCCCCGCGGCATCGCGGCGTACGAGCCCCGCAGCGCGATCGGCACGCACGGGATGCCCTTCGTCACGCACAGCGCCGCGGCGCCGAGCTTGAAGGGGTTCATCCAGCCGTCCTCCGAGCGCGTGCCCTCGGGATAGAGCAGCAGGCTCCAGCCCTGGTCCACCAGGTCGAGGGCGAGGCTGCGCAGCCGCCGCGAACCGTAGCGCTCGACCGGGAACGCGTTGAAGAAGATCGCGGTCAGGGTCGCGCGCCAGCGGACGTCGAAGAAGTAGTCCGACGCCGCGCCCGTCGCCACCCGGTCGGCGAACCGCTCCGGCATCGAGCCGAGGATCAATGGCGTGTCGAGGTGGCTGGAGTGGTTGGCGACGAAGACCACCGGGCCCTTGACGCCGTCGAGGTATTCGGTGCCTTCGACGACCGGAGTCGTCTGGCCCCAGACGACCGGCTTGAGCAGCGTACGTCGCAACCCCGCGCGAGCCGCGACCGCGACCCGCGTACGGGCCCAGGCGGTCGGGAACTCCCGGTCCTCGTGCTCAAGCTCGTGCGGCTGCGCCGACTTCGGCACGGTCGACCGGCCGCGCCAGTCGCGCCCGTGCCGCAGCAGCTTGACCTCCCGGCGAATTGTCATCGCACATCCGCCAGAGTCAGCGGCGGGTTGTGCTGATACGTGATCGACGGACTGGAGCCGACCGTGTCCTTGGCCATCTCCAGGGCGTCCGCGAGGGTCGTCGCGGAGCGGAAGCCCATGCGGGCGGTGGTCTTCCGGTTGCCGCCCACGAAGATCACGTCACCGAGGTGCTCCAGCGCGTGGGCGCCCCAGTACCACATGTAGAACGGGTGCACGCCGTGGTAGGCGTAGCTGTTCCGGTAGAGCTGGATGTACCAGGGGTCGGTGGCGAACTGCTCCTCGTACTTGGTCTCCAGCAGCACCGGGTCGGTGCTCTCGGTGAGGATCTCCTCGAAGAAGTCGATGTAGCTCGGGTGGTGCACCGGGTGGAACTCGTTCGGCACCGGGTGGTAGAAGATCGCCACCCCGCCCTGCCGGACGATCGGCTTGTTCTTGTACAGGTTGAAGAAGTAGCCGAGCCCGAGCGACATCACCAGGATCGGGTTCATCACGGAGTTGACGTTGTACGGGCAGATGTAGGGAAGCCCGTAGATCGCGACGTCGGACTGGCCGTTCACCTCGGTGAGCTGCTGGCGGTGCACGTTGCCCAGCGTGATCGGGTGCACCTCGGACTGCAGGCCCGCGTGGACGCCCGTCACCCCGTACGGCGCGGCGGTCGACTGCCAGATGCGCCGCCGGGTCTTGGCCGGCAGCAGCTCGTTGGCCCGCTTCACCGCGACGTACGACGCCTGGTCGCGGAGATTCCACTCCCACTCGCGCTTGTTGAGGAAGCCCATCGAGGACGGGAACGTCTCGTTGTTGAGCGTCGTCTCGATCGTGAAGACCTTGACGTGCTCGTCGATCAGACCCTTCATCCGCTCGTACGAGTGGTGCATCGCGGAGTTCGGCGGGTCGTTGAAGGAGTTCGAGTGCCGCAGCGTGTGCACGTTGTGGTGGTGCTTGAGGCTCTTGTAGCTCGCCAGCCCGACCGACACCGACTTCGCGCCGCCGCTCATCGCCGTCAGCGTGATGTTCACGTAGACGATCAGGTCGCTCTCCGCGGCCCGGCGGTTGATCTCGACGTCCTCGCCGTGCTTGGTCTTGCCCATGTGCAGGAGGTTGTCGTGGTCCTCCGCGTCATGGTTCTTCAGGTGCTCGGGGAAGAACGCCTGGAAGACACGGTCGCCGACGGTGCGCCGCAGCTCGGCCGGGGTCATCCGGCGGTGCAGGGCGTTGCCGGCGATCAGCTCGACGTCGTCCACGCCCTTGGCCGCGGCCATCTCCAGCACCTGCTCGATGATGCGCTGCCGGACGTCCGGCGTCTGCATCGGCGGCAGCGGCAGCGACAGGTCGTCGAAGACGATGGTCAGCCGCATCCCGGGCGTGAGGAGCTCGGGCAGCGGGTCGGTGCCGTGCGGGTTGAGCAGTGCGTGCTTGATGGCGGCGTCGACGTTCCGGATCCCGGGCAGGGAGTCCGGCGGGTAGATGACCTTCGCGCCGAGCGGCAGCCGCTCCAGCCGGAAGCCCTCACCCTGGTGCATGAGCAGCGGTGGTGTCCGCTCATCCACGTCGAGTACGAAGCCTGGTCTGCTCACTCTCAACCTTCCTAACGGGCCGGATCAAAGGCGACTTTGACAGTTCCGAGACGCCCCGCGTCCGCCGCGTGGGTCAGGGCCTCGCGCCAGCGGGCGAGGGGGTAGGTCGTGCCGACGTAGCCGTCGAGGGGCGCGGACTCGGCGAGCCGGATGGCGTCGGCGAAGTCGGCCCCGTCGGCGCCGGAGGCGTACGCCCCGACGAGCTGCAGCTCGCGGTACCACAGCGGGGTCAGGTCGACGTTGCCCGACGGCATGCCGGACACGACGACGGTACCCCCGGCCTGGACCAGCCGGAGCGCGGTGTCGAGGCCGCCGGCGCCGCCGGTGCACTCGAAGGCCAGGTCGACGCCGCCGAGGAGGAAGTCATCGCCGCGCTCGGGCGAGTGCATCCGGGCGGTGGTGACGCGCCGCAGCGCGCGTACGGCCTTGCGGGGCTCGATGATGGCGGTGGCGCCGAGCGCCTTCGCCTTCTCCTGCTGGTGGCCGTGCTTGGCGACGACGTACACCGCGCCGACGTCGGTGAGCTGGCGCAGCGCGAGCAGCGTGAGCAGGCCGACCGTGCCCGCGCCGATGATGACGGCGGTGGACCCGGACGCGACCTTCACGCGGCGTACCGAGTGCACCGCGCAGGCGAGCGGCTCGGCCAGGACGGCGCGTTCGTCCGACAGCGCGTCGGGCACGACGTGCAGCTGGCTGACGTGCGCGACGAACTGCCGGCTCCAGCCGCCGCCGGTGTCGGCGCAGAACCCGGTCTGCAGCCCGGCGGAGATCCGGCCCGTCGTGATGTGGTCGCAGCGGCTCTGCTGGCCCGAGGCGCACCAGCGGCACTCGGTGGTGCCGCGCGCGGCGCAGGAGAGCACCGGGTCGATCACCACCCGGGAGCCCTTCGGCACGCCGGGCACGTCGTCCTGCGTCTCACCGACGACCTCGTGACCGGGAACGAACGGCATCGAGGTCATCGGCGACAGGTACGGAGAGGACCGCCCGGTCAGCATCCCGAGGTCGGAGCCGCAGATGCCGGACAGCCGGGGCGTCACGCGCGTCCAGCCCTCGCCGGGCAGCTCGGGCGCATGCCGGTTGACGAGGCGCATCGGCGACACGTTGCCGGCGATCATGCCGCTCATCTTGCCGCCGGCGCGGGTCGCCGTGAGCCCGCGCGCCGCCATGAAGCGGGCCGGCGAGCGGTGGTACTCGAGCGCGAGGATCATCGGGCGCTCACCGTCCCGGTGATGGTGTCGAGCAGAACATCTCCGCGTCCACGGGTATGGGCGCCCCATTCGTAGATGCGCCAGTGCTTGCGTTTGGCGTGGCGGTACAGCGACGGGTCGGGGTTGACCGCACCCGGGTTGCCGACCGCCTCCAGGAGCGGCCGGTCGGAGTAGCTGTCCGCGTAGGCGTAGGAGCCGTCGAGGTCGATGCCGGTGTCGGCGGCGTGCCGGCGCAGCCAGGCGGCGCGGGCCTCGTCCACGAGCGGCGGCGAGTCGAGGTAACCGGTGAGCACGCCGTCGCGGGTGTGCATCCGGCTGGCCACGACCTCGTCGAACAGGCCGGCGAGCGGCCGGACGAACACGTCGACCGTGCCGGTGATCAGGATCGTCTTGTGCCCGGCGGCGCGGTGCGCGCGGATCCGGCGCACGGCCTCGGGCATGACCCGCTGGAGCAGCGCGTCGCCGAGCGTGTCGTCGACCAGGTCACGCAGCCCGGCCATGTCGGCGCCCTCGTAGCGGCGCAGGAACGCGCGGACGAAGTCGCCCCGGTCGCGGCGCTCGGCCCGCAGGTAGCGGGGGAGCGAACGGGCCAGGTCGGCCAGCTCACCGCTCCACTGCGACCGCGGCAGCGACGACAGCCGGGCCCACAGGTAGGACTCGATGAGGTTCGAGGCGACGATCGTGCCCTCGAGGTCGAACACGGCGGCGATGTCGGTGCGCTCGGGCAGCGCGGGCGCGGCCGTACGGCGGCTGCCGCCGCGTCCGCGCGAGAAGCCGCGCATCAGCTCGGTCACACTGGGGGAGTGCACCTCCTGGAGGTAGTGCCCCCAGTCGATGACCGACGGGTCGAAGCCGAACTCGTCCACCAGCTCCGGCGGGATCGTGCGGTGCAGCGCGTGTGTGCGGCTGTCGTCGTAGATGACCTCCGCCTGGGTGTAGGCCTGGTAGAGGTCGGCGTAGCGGCGCAGGAAGTCGAGGTTGGTCTGCTGCCGGTGCACCGCGGTCATCCACTCGCGGGTCTTGCCCGAGGCCGGCAGCCGCAGCAGCGCGCGCTCGGCCACCGCGGTGGCGCGCTCGCTGCCGCTGAGCATCATCTCGACCTGCCGGCTGCCGGGGAACCGCCACTGCGGCACCCGGATGTGACCGCGCTCGCCGGCCGGCATCGGGTGCTTGCGGAAGTAGTCGCGGACGTTCTCGTACAGGCCGCGGAAGGACAGCGGGTTGCGCGAGCCGGACCCGACGTGGAAGTAGGCGGGCGTGCCGCGCTCGGGCGGCGCCGCGGCGACCGCGAGCGTGGCGTTGACGACGTGGTCGACCGGGATGATGTCGACGACGCTGTCGGGCAGGCCGGGGAACTCCGGCAGGATGCCGCGCCCGTACGCGATGATCAGCGGGTCGGCCATCTTGTAGCCGTCGATCCAGCCCGGGTGCGGGTGCCGCAGCGAGCTCTCCACGATCGCCGGGCGGACGATCGACAGACGGCGCTCGCCCCACATCTCCTCGGCCGCGCGCTCGCCCAGGGCCTTGGTGAAGGTGTAGACGTCCGGCCAGCCGAGGCTCTGCGCGCGGGCGCGGCCGTAGTCGACCAGACGGTCGGTAACCCACGCCTGCCGCGCCTCCTCGGCGGCGGCGACGACCGACTGCGGGCCCGCCTTGCGGTGCTCGCCCTGCGCCCGCGACACGGACTTGCGCAACACCTCCGGGCGGCGCGAGTCGCGTTCGACGTCGGCGCGGGTGGCCAGCGCGCCCTCCAGCTCCGTGCGCCAGTCGACCGTGTGGTCGAGCCGGTCCTCCGGCACCACGCCCTTGCGCACGCCCGCGACGTACGCGGTGGACACGTGCACCACGTGCGGGTCGGCGCCGGCCCGTTGCAGCGCCTCGTAGAGGGTGACCACGCCGGAGACGTTCGTGCGGAACGCCTCGTCGATGGGCGGGTCGAAGGAGACCGTCGACGCGCCGTGCACCACCACGTCGATGTCGCCCGGCAGCGTCACCTCACCCAGGTCGCCCTCGATCACGGTGACGCGCTCGGCGGCGATGCGGCGCAGCTCCTCCTCGCCGAGTTGCTCGCGCAGCCGGCGGAAGACGGGCTTGCGGAGCAGGCCGTCGAAGCGGCGCTGCGCCGGCTGGTTCGGCCGGGGCCGGATCAGCACCGAGACGCGGGTCTCCGGGTGAGAGGACAGGAGTTTCTCGAGCGTCGCCTGTCCGAGGAAGCCGGTGGCGCCGGTGAGAAGTACATGTGAGCTGCCGAGACGGTGAAACTCATGTCGGTCTGGCGTCATCCGCTGGCTTTCTCCGATCGTGGGCATGAGCCGTCCCGTCGCGAGCTGTACCGGGCAAGACTAACGGCTGGAAGTCCGGCGACCAACGGCCGGGAGGGTCCGACCGAATTCAGGTCTCGTTCATTCTCCAGTATCCGAATCCACCAACACGTCGTTCATGGATCCGGAGCGAAAAATCTCCACGCTGATGGGTGCCGAGGCGAACCCCGCGTCGCGGATCGCGACGCCGACCGCGTGGTCCTCGCGGGCGCGTTCGACCAGCTCAGAGTCGACTTCGAGGCGCACGGCGTCGCCGAGGTCGCGGACCCGCAGGTCGCGCACGGCGCCGCCCAGGACGCCGCGGACCGCCGACTCGGCCCGCTCGATGCGCGCCAGCCGGGCGGGTGTGACCGAAATCCCGTACGCGACGCGGCTCGCCATGCAGGCCGCGGCCGGTTTGTCCCAGACGGGCAGCCCCCAGTGGCGCGCGACGGCGCGTACCGCCGCCTTGTCGAGCCCCGCGTCGGCGAGCGGCGTGCGCGCGCCGCGCTCGGCCGCCGCGCCGATGCCGGGCCGGAACCCGGCGGCGATGTCCGAGGCGTTCGTGCCGGTGGTGATCGTCTCGAAGCCGAGGTCTGCGGCGAGCGCGTTCGCGGTGTCGAGCAGGACGCTCTTGCAGAAGTAGCAGCGCCGCGGACCGTTCTCGCGGTAGCCGGGCACGTCCATCTCGTTGGTGGCGGGCGTGTGGTGCGTCACGCCGAGACCGGCGCAGAACTCCCGTGCCGCGTCGAGTTCGGCGGCCGGCAGCGACGGCGAGACCGCGGTGACCGCGGCCACCTGTTCGGCGCCGAGCGCGCGTACCGCCGCGGCGAGGACGACACTGGAGTCCACACCACCGGAGAACGCGACGAGAGTTCTGCCGTAGCCTGCCATCTCGGCCAGCAGATCCTGGGAGAGGACCGCAACGTCCACCATGCAACACCTATCAGTCGAGGGACTCCGATGACGGTATCTCAGCCTGACGGAGTCACCGACCTGGGCTTCGCACGTCTTGACACCGCACGCGCCGCACGCACCGGCGACCCGGAGGTGGTGTTCGGGCAGGGCAAGACGCCCGGGCAGATCGTCGCCGCGCTGCGCGCCCTGCACGAGGCGCATCCGGACCGCGCCATCCTCGCGACACGGTTGTCCGAGGACGCGCTCGCCGCGTGCGCCGAGCACCTGCCGGACGCCGTGCTGGATCCGGTCGGCCGCACGGCCGTGCTCGGCCGCACCGAGACGCGGGGCCGGGTCGCGGTGGTCGCCGCCGGCACGTCGGACCTGCCGGTGGTCCGCGAGTGCGCCACGACCATCGCCGTGTTCGGCGCCGAGCCCGACGAGATCGTGGACGTCGGCGTCGCTGGCATCCACCGGCTGCTCGCCCAGCGCGACCGGATCGACGAGGCCGACGTCGTCGTCGCCGTGGCCGGGATGGAGGCCGCCCTGCCGTCGGTGCTCGGCGGCCTGGTCGGCGTGCCGCTGATCGCCGTGCCGACCAGCGTCGGCTACGGCTGGAACCTCGAGGGCGTCACCGCCTGGCTCGCCACCGTCAACAGCTGCGCGCCCGGTGTCGTCTCGGTCAACGTCGACAACGGGTTCGGCGCCGGAGTGGCCGCCGCCCGGATCGCGCGCCGGACCGCCAGGACCGCAGGGTGAGGGCGCTCTGGGTCGACGCGGGCAACGGCGCGGCCGGTGACATGCTGCTCGCGGCGCTGCTCGACGCCGGCGCCGACCTCGAGGCCGTACGCTCCGGCCTGCGCGGTCTCGCCGTGGGCCCGCTCGAGGTCGAGGCCGCGCCGGTGCGGCGGCACGGCCTGCGCGCCCTGCACGCCGACGTGCGCGTGCCGCCGGACGACGTGTCACGGAACCTGGCGGACGTCACCGCGGTGCTGTCGGCGGCCGAGCTGCCGGAGGAGGTGCGCGCGTTCGCGCTGGCGGTCTTCGAACGGCTGGCCCGCGCCGAGGCGCGGGTGCACGGCGTGGACGTCTCGCGGATCCACTTCCACGAGGTCGGCGCGCTGGACGCGATCGCCGACGTCACCGGCTGCGCGCTCGCGCTGCACAGCCTGGACCTGCTCGACGCGCCGGTACGCGTCGTGTCGCCGGTGGCGGCCGGGTCCGGCGTCGTACGGGCCGCGCACGGGCCGCTGCCCGTCCCGGTGCCCGCCGTGCTGGAGCTGCTGACGGAGGCCGGCGCGCCGCTGCGGTCGCATCCGGCGAGCATGGAGCTGTGCACGCCGACGGGCGCGGCGCTGCTCGCGACGCTCGCCACCGGCTGGGGCCCGATGCCCGACTGCACGCCCACCGCGGTCGGCACGGGCGCCGGCACCGCCGACCCCGAGGGGCATCCCAACGTCGTGCGCGTCGTCGTGGGATCCGCGTCGTCCTCGTCCTCGTCCTCGTCCTCGTCCGCGGACTGGGCGTCGGCGGAGCTGCACCGCGTGGACAGCACCATCGACGACCTGGACCCGCGGCTGTGGCCGGACGTGCTGGACGAACTCCGCGCGGCCGGGGCGGCGGACGCCTGGTGCTCACCGGCGCTGATGCGGAAGGGACGGCCGGGTCAGGTACTCAGCGTCCTGGTCGAGCCGTCGCGCCTCGACGCGGTGTGCCGCGTGGTGTTCGAACGGACGACGAGCCTCGGCGTGCGGGTGTCCTCGGTCGAACGACGCTCGCTGCGCCGTGACCGCGTCGAGGTGGACGTCGGCGGCGCCGTCGTGGGCGTCAAACGCGGACTGCTCGGCGGCCGTGTGGTGACCGCCCAGCCGGAGTACGACGAGGCCCGCGCGGCGGCGCTCGCCTCGGGCCGCCCGGTGCACGAGGTGCTGAACGAGGCACGGACCCTGGCGTCCGAGAGCTGAGAACGGCGCGAGATCATCCCTGATCGGGACCGTGCGGGGAGACCGGCCGCTCGACGAGCGTCTCCAGCACCACCGTGGCCTGCGTCCCGCTGACTCCGTTGATCGCGTAGATCCGGCGCAGCACGTCCTGTAGTTGCTCGGTGGTCGCGGTCCTGACTTTCACCAGCACCGATGCGCTCCCGGCGATGACGTGCGCCTCCAGGATCTCCGGGATCGCGGCGAAGTCCTGCGCCGAATCGCCCATCCACGAGACCGAGTCGATCATCACGTAGGCCAGGACGGCGTTGCCCACTGCCACCGGGTCGACGTCGACGGTGGTGTGCCGGATCACGCCGCGCTCCCGTAGCTTCCGCACGCGTTCGTGCGCCGCTCCGGCGGACAGGCCCACGGCCTGGCCCAGCGCGGCATAGGACTGGGTGGCGTCCTGCTGGAGATGCGCCAGCAGGGCACGATCGATCCGATCCACGGCACTCCATTCAGATCTGTCTTGCGGTGACCATATCTCATCCTGTTATCTTCCAGATGTGCCGAAGTTGATTCGGCGGATGCCTGGATGGAGAGGACCCCTATGACCGGCGAGCGCCCCGCGCTGTACGAGATGTTCGACGACCGGTTCCGTACCGGCCGGTGCATGTCCGGTGACGGTGGTCTGGAGGTCCTGTACACCGGCTGCCGCTGGGCCGAGGGACCGATCTACCTGCCCGCCTGGCGGCAGGTGATCTGGAGTGACATTCCCAATGACCGGATGCTGTGTTGGGATGAGGAGACCGGCGCCGTCAGTGTCTTCCGCCACACCGCCGGGCACACCAACGGCAACACCCTCGACCGCCAGGGCCGGCTGGTCACCTGCGAGCAGGGCAACCGCCGGGTCACCCGGACCGAGCACGACGGCACGGTCACGGTGCTGGCCGAGCGCTGGCAGGGCAAGCGCCTGAACAGCCCGAACGACGCGGCGGTCAAGTCCGACGGCTCGATCTGGTTCTCCGACCCGGACTTCGGCATCACCAGCGACTACGAGGGCCATCGCGCGCCGAGCGAGATCGGCTCCAACAACGTCTACCGCGTCGATCCCGCCACCGGCGAAGTGCGACTGGTCGCCGACTGCTTCGGCGCCCCGAACGGCCTCGTCTTCTCGCCCGACGAGCGGCGGCTCTTCGTATCCGACACCCGGGCGGGCCGCATCCGGGTCTTCGACGTCCGCGATGACGGCACGCTGTCGACCGACCGGACCTTCGCCGAAGCCCGGGGGACGGCTCGCTTCGACAACCTTCGTTTCGACGACGCCGGCCGGCTCTGGGCGGCCGCGATGGACGACGGAGTGCACTGCTACGACCCCGACGGCACCCTGCTCGGACGGCTGAACGTCCCCGAGAGGGTCGCCAACATCGCCTGGGGCGGAGCCAAGCGCAACCGCCTGTTCATCACCGCGCGGACCAGCCTCTACTCGGTGGTCATGGGCGTCACGGGCACGCACCCGACCGGACCGGGACGCAGGCGCTGGCCGGACCCGGAGGGCTGAGCGGGTCCGGTCAGCTCGGGGCGGCGGCGACCATGAGCCACTCCGCCCCCTTGACGGAGTAGTCGAACTCCGCCCGCAGGTGTTCGACGACGGCCGGCATGTGCGCGGCCCCGTACACCACCGCCACCGCGATCGGCCGCTCGCGATGCTCCTGGTAGAGCGCTGACAGGCGGTGGTTGAGCGCGTCGTCCCGCCGGTCGACGACGCGGTCCCGGAACCACCGCGCCGTACGTCCCTCCACCCAGCGCTCGTCGTACGACTCGGCCTGGTCGCGGCTCGGCAGGCTGAGCGGGTCGCCGTACCGCCCCAGGAGGCGCAGCGCGACCGCGCCGAAGGCGTCCTCGGCCGTGTTCCGGATCCGCTCGGCGTGCGTCCGTGGGGGAGGCGGCACGGCCTCCCAGAAGACCGGGATCCCCAGCGACCCGAGGTCCAGCGCGTTGTTCTGGTCGACGAGGCGGTCGAGGCGCAGCCGTGACATCCGCTCCTGCACCGGTGCGGTGCCGGCCGGTGCCCCCTCGGCGACGATGATCGCGCACTCGCGCACACGCGCCGTGACCTCGGCGTAGAACGAGGGCTCTCCCACGTGGACCATGGGGAAGAGCACGAACCGCAGCGGGCTCGTACGGCACGTCAGCGTGATGACCGCCGACCGCAGCCCGACGATGCTCGACTCGATGAACTGCACCGGCCCCCCTGTCATGTCGGCCGCCCCATCAGTGAGACGGCCGGGGGCCTCGTGCGGTTCACTCCGGGCGGCGTCCCCAGGCCGCGACCATCGGCGCGGTCGCCAGGTCCATTCCGCCGGCCGCCACGTTGGCCAGGTGGCGCTCGATCTCCTCCTCGGTCGCGTGACCGCCGGCGACCAGCCCGTCGCGGATGTGGGCGACGGTCGCCGTCTCCAGCAGGTCGCAGGCGGGGGAGGCGATCGGGAAGTGCGCCTCGGCCGCGACGCCGGTCAGCCCGGCCGCCCGGAGCGACGCGGGGAGCCGCCGCCCGTACGCGAGGTCGGCGCCGCGTTCGGCCAGCATCGCGCGGAACCCGGTGCGGATCCGGTTGGCCAGCCGTTCGCGCGGCCCGTGTTCGTACGGGGAGGCGAGCGGCTGCAGAGCGGGGTCGGCGTCCTCCAGGAGGATCCGGCCGCCGGGCCGCAGGGCGGCGACCATCGAGCGGAGGGCCCGCTCGCGGTCGGCGACGTGCACCAGCACCAGACGCGCGTGCACCAGGTCGAACCCCTCGTCCGGCGGGTCGTCGCGGGCGACGTCGTGCCGGCGCACCTCGACCACCTCGCTCGCGGCCGCACGCGCCCAGCGGACGTCGATGTCGGTCGCCAGGACCCGTCCGGTGGGGCCGACGCGGTCGGCGAGCCCCCTCGGGACGGACGCCCCTCCGGCCCCCACCTCCCAGCACCGCCACCCGGCCGCGATCCCCAGCGCGTCGATCCGCCGGAACGTCGGCGGGTCGAATATCGCCGACAGCGCCTCGAACCGCGTCCCGGCCTCCGCCCGCGCGTTGGCGAGCAGGTAGCCGTCCTCATCCGCCATGGACACGATGATGCCCGCCCCCATCAAGGCGGACACCCGCGGCGGCCGTCACGGGTTGGAGTAGACCCGGTCCGGAGTGAGGAGGACGGCGGTACGGCCTTCCGACGCCATGGCGCGGTCGTAGTCGGCCCAGTCGTCGTGTTCGCCGCCCGCGGCGGTGAACACGTCTCTCAGCAGCCACCGGAGGTCTTCCGGGCCGAGACCGGGGAGCGGGTCGGCGGGCCCGGCGAGCTCGACCGGCCCCTCCGCGGTGACCCACTGCCATCCGGCCCGGATCGTGACGGTGGCGCGCGGGCGCTCGCGGAGGTTGGCGAGTTTCCGCGTGCCTCCGCGTATGACGAAGGCGACGACCTCGTGGCCGCCCACCGGATGCGGGAGCACGCCGGCGTTGACCACGGTCGACTGCACGCTGCCGTCGGCCCGGAGCGTCGAGACGACCACCAGGCCGTGGTCCGCGGCGACCAGCCCGCGGAAGTCAGTGATATCGGTCATCATCGGACCGTAACCGACGATGTCGGCTCTGTTCCGGCCGCCGCGCCGCTACGGTGGTGCGGCGAACCCACCGGTATGAGTGATCGGCGGGTGGATCAGGCATGGAATCAGTGCGGAGGGCAAGCGAAGGGTCATGAGTGGCTTCCGGAAGTTCATCCTGCGTGGGAACCTCGTCGACCTCGCCGTAGCGGTGGTGATCGGGACGCAGTTCAGCAGCCTGGTCAAGCAGTTCGTCGACTCGTTCATCAACCCGCTCCTCGCGCTGGTCGGGGGCCAGCCCAACTTCGACAGCCTCGTGCTCCACGTCGGCAAGACCTCGTTCAAGTACGGTGCGTTCCTCACCGTGGCGATCTCCTTCCTGATCTCCGCGGCGGTCGTGTACTTCGTGATCGTGCTGCCCGTCGCCCGCCTGCTCCGGCTGTTCGAGCGCGACGTGGAGGCCACCGAGCGCGAGTGCCCGGAGTGCACGCGCAGCATCCCGATCAGGGCGCGGCGCTGCCCGGAGTGCACCGCGGAGATCGCCGCGACCGGTCCGGCGCAGACGGTGCCCGCTCCGCGTTAAAAACCGATCGTGCCGGGAAGTATCGATCACGATTCGGCATTGAAACCGCGCGGCTGACGTTCACGTCAAAGGTGAACTTGCCATGCTCTGTTACCCGGCCGACGCCCCGTAGGGGCCGGCCGGGCCCGGGGGGAAGAGGTGTTGGGACAAATGAATGAGGGCGTCAGCCCACTGTGGAAGGCCGGCGGAAAGCCGCTCTCACAGCTCACGAGTGAAGAACTGGCCGAGGCCATCCAGTACGTCGGCGGGCGTGAGGAGGCCGACGCTCCGCTGCTGAAGGCCCTGCGCGAGCTTCAGGCCCAGCGCGCCCTCGGCGAGGAGACGCCGGAGCAGCAGGACGACTCCGGCCCGCCGCTGCTGGCCTGCGGCTGACCCGGTGACGCACGGCTGCCGGCGCGAGGCGTCGCCGGGCCGGTTAGGGTCGCGGTGTCATGGCGCGAACACGAGGACGGGCGGCGGCCGCCGCGCTGGTCGCCGGGGGGCTGACGGCCGCGTCGTGCGGGCACCACGCGCGGACGACGCCGCCGATACGGGTCGGCACGCCGCGGATCGCGGCCTCGACGCTGAAGCTGGCCCCGGCCGAGGCCGACGGCCTGACGCGGTTCGACAGCTGGCCGAAGGCATGTGAGCTGCTGACCGCCGATGACCTCAGGGCGGTGCTGCCGCAGGTCACCAAGGTCGAGCAGACCCCGCGCGAGCAGCAGATCCGCGTCACCAACCTCGGCGAGGGCGCCGGAGACGACGACCGTGACGCCCCCGGCACCGCCTGCGAGACGCGGTTCTGGGTCGCCGGCGACGAGAAGAGGCCGCGCTCCCAGCCCGACCTCGTACGCGTCGAGGACGTCGCCGTCGGCGACACCGACACGGTCAAGGACAACTACGACACGCTGGCCCAGGGCCGGCCACGCGTGCCCGGGGGGCTCGGCGCGCGCGAGTGCGTGCACGCCGGCACCGACTACTACTGCCGCATGCCCCACATCGCCTTCTCGGTCGGGGCCGGGCCGACGCTCTTCATCGGCAGCTTCGCCGGCCAGCCGAAACGGACCGACGCGCACGCCTACTGGGTGAACACCGTGCTGCCCGAGCTCGTACGGTCGGTCGCGTCCAAGCTCCCCGCGAGCTGAGCCTGGACGCGATCGCGCGCGAGGGAAAACGAACCCTTCCGCCTCCGGTGCTGCCAGGAAATATCGCGCACGGGTTCGATTCCATAAGCGGATGACAATGTCCGGAGCCGATGCTGGCCGCCGGGCCCGTAACGGGGGTGGCGGCGGCGTGCTTCCCGGCGCCCGGACGTCGGCCGAAGATCATCAATGGCGAGAAAACGCACGTCAGCGCCATGATTGGCGATCGCTATTTAATCACCGTCAAGTGCCGATTAAGTGCAACATCGCGCGCGACCATAACATATTTCCGGTCATGCCGGAACCTCCGTGACCTCAGCTGGTCTTCAGGGTTGAGGTTCTCTCGAAAAACTTCGCACAATCCGATCAATGGCGGATTCCTGAATAGTGTTGTCAACGAGAGCTGCCCGTCCCCCACTCGCGGGAGGTCCTGTTGGGAACGTCACCGGACGCGTTGCGACGCTCGTCGGCGGTCGCCGCACCCCCGGACCCCTCAGGTCGCGCGGCCGCCCGCCGTCGCACCGGCGGGCTGCTCACCGCCGCGCCGCACCGCGTCGTCGCGGACTTCGCCGGCGAGCGGCGTCTGGCCGCCGACCTGGAGGAGTGCGTGGGGGGCGTCGCGCGCGCCGTCGCCGGGGACGTGCCGATCATCGGCGAGGCCGTGGCCGAGATCCTCGCGGGCGGCAAGCGGCTCCGCCCGCTGCTGGTGCTCGCCGCCGCGTACGCCGGTTCGGGGGAGCGGGAACGCTCCGTCGCCTCGGGCGTCGTCGTCGAGCTGCTGCACCTGGCGAGCCTCGTGCACGACGACGTCATGGACGAGGCGGCCCAGCGGCACGGCGTCACCAGCGCCAACGCCCGCATGGGCAACGTGCGCGCGGTACTCGCCGGCGACTATCTGCTGGGCCGCGCCCTGGCCGTCGCGTGCGAGCTGGGCGGCACCGAGGGCGCGCTGGCGGCCGGGACGTTCATCCGGCTGTGCGACGGCCAGGCGCGCGAGTCCGCTGCGCTGTTCGACCCCGCGCGGTCGGAGAACGACTACTACGCGGCGATCGAGGGCAAGACCGCGGCGCTGTTCGCGACCTCCTGCCGGCTGGGCGCGATGGCCGGCGGCCTCGGCGAGGAGGCGACCGCCGCCCTGGCCGAGTACGGCCTGCAGGTCGGCATGGCGTTCCAGATCGTCGACGACCTGCTCGACCTCACCGCGACCTCGGGCGTGATGGGCAAGCCGGCCGGCCACGACATCGCCGAGGGCGTCTACACGCTGCCGGTCCTGTGCGCGCTGCGGGAGCGACCGGAGCTCGCCGGCGTCCTCGCCCGCGCCCGGCCCGACGCCCCCGACCCGGACGCCGTACGCGAGGCGGCCGACATCGTACGGAACAGCGGCGGCATGGCCGCCGCGCGCCGCGCGGCCGAACGGCGCACCGACCGGGCGGTCGCCGCGCTCTCCGGCGCGGCCGGTGAGGTCGGAGCGGAGCGGGTCGCGATGCTGACCGACCTGGCGGCCGCCCTGGCGGGCCGGGGAAGCTGAGACGTCCCGTCCCGTGCCCGCCACGGGCGGGCGGCTCAGTACCAGTGGTGCGCCTGCCAGAAGCCCCAGGCCTTGCAGGGGTCCCCGTAGCGGGAGCCGACGTAGGCGAGCCCCCAGGCGATCTGGGTCATCGCGTTGTTGCGCCAGTCGGCTCCGGCCGAGGCCATCTTCGAGCCCGGCAGGGCCTGCGGGATCCCGTACGCGCCGCTGCCGGGGTTGGTGGCGTGCTCGTTCCAGCCGCTCTCGTGGTTCCACATCGTCAGCAGGGAACCCCAGCAGCCGCCCCAGCCCTTGAGCGCGTTCATCTTCTTGGCGTACGCCTGGTTCTCGGCCGCGCTCGGGTTGTTGCTCATCCGCTTCTTGAGCGCCTCCCACTCGCGCTTCTCCTTGAGCGCCTTGGCGCGGGCGGCCGCCTTCTTCTTCGCCGCCTTCTCCGCCGCGACCGCCTTCTCGTACGCGCGGCGCTTGGCCTGGGCCTCGGCGCCGGCGACGACGGGGTCCATCTGGTACCCCGACAGCTCCTTCAGCATCTCGTTGGTGGAGATGTCGGCCGCACCGGGCGGCGGCTTGCCCTTGCCGAAGTTGGTCTTGGCCACGATGACGAAGACGATCACGATGACGAGCGTCATGATCACGACAGTGCTCGTGGCCGCCCGCTTGACCAGACGAAGAGCGCGTACGCCCTTGGGCTCCGCGAAGTCTCCGGCGTAGGGGTCGCGCTCTGAGTCGTATGAACCGGTGAGTTCATCCAAGTCGTAGGCGCGCGGGGGTCGCCGCGTCTCCTGGTGCCGATGTTGCATAGCACCATAGCTTGCACCATCTAAACGCTTCTATGGTCGTTTGTCCGTGTAGTTGGGGCACAGATCTCATCCGTGCCGGGACGAACGGCCTCGCCGGAGTCAGCCGGACGTGGGGTGGAACGCGTCGAGTTCGGCCCGGGTCGGCGGGTCGGCGCCCCGCCGCGAGCAGGTCAGCGCGGCCGCGCGCGCCGCCTCGTCGAACACCGCGACCAGGTCCGGGGCGTCGAGCGCCGCGAGCGCGTCCCGTCGGCCGGCGCCGAGCAGCCCGCGACGGCCGAGCCCGGCCAGGACCGCGCTCATGTACGAGTCGCCGGCGCCCACCGTGTCGACCACGTCCACGCGGTAGGCCGGCACCCGGCGCGGGGGACACCGCCGCCCGGCGACGATCGAGCCACGCGCGCCGTACGTCACGGCGACCACGCTCACCCCGGCCGACAGAAGTTCCTCGGTGAGCTCCTCGGGCCCGCAGCCCGGACGCAGCCAGTCGAGGTCGGCGTCGCTCAGCTTGACCACATCCGCGAGCCGCAGCAGCGCCTCGACCCGGACCCGGGCGTCCGGGACGCCCTCGATCACCGCCGGCCGGCAGTTGGGGTCGTAACTGATCGTCGCCACCGAGCGCATCCGGCGGGCCAGCGCGGCCAGCACGTCCGCGCCCGGCGGCATCACGAGCGCCAGCGACCCGACGTGCAGCGCGGCCAGGTCGCCGAGCCGCAGCCCGGCCGCCTCCTCCTCGGTCCACTGCCAGTCCGCGGTGCCCTGGATCCGCAGGTCGAACGAGGGCACCCCGTCCGCGTCGTGATGAACGAGGGCCAGCGACGAGGGCTCATGCGCGGTGACGACGGTCTCGGTGCCGACGCCGTTGGCGGTGAGGTGGTCGCGGAGTGTTCGGCCGAGGGGATCGGCGCCGATCCGGGCCACCATCCGGGTCGGCGTGCCGAGCCGCGTCAGGCCTACGGCGACGTTGGCCGGGCTTCCGCCCGGCACGGCGACGTAGGCGCCGGCCGGCTGGTCGGCGACCAGGTCGGCGACGGCCTCCCCGGCCACCGCCACGACCTGGCGCCGGCGCGCCGGCGTCTCATCGGACGGCACGGATTCCCTCCTGGTGTTCGCGGTCGGTTCGCAGGCCGTCCGCGTCGTGGTGCATGCGGGCCGGCGACGAGGGTGCGGTCACGACGGTCTCGGCGCCGATGGCGTTGGCGGTGAGGTGGTCGCGGAGTGTTCGGCCGAGGGGGCCGGCGCCGATCCGGGCCACCATCCGGGTCGGCGTGCCGGGCCGCGCCGACCCGACGGCGATGTCCGCCGCGTTTCCGCCAGGCAAGGCGACATTCGCCGGGCTTCCGCCAGGCAAGGCGACATTCGCCGGGCTGCCGCCAGGCAAGGCGATGTTCGCCGGGCTGCCGTTTGATATGGGGATGTTCGCCGGGACTTCGCCCGGCACGGCGATGTTCGCCGGGACTTCGCCCGGCACGGCGACGTAGGCGCCTCCTGGCTGCTCGGCGACCAGGTCGGCGACGGCCTCCCCGGCCATCGCCACGACCTGGCGCCGGCGCGTCGGTGTCATCCGCCCGGTACGGCGATGTTCGCCGGGCACCTGGTGTCGGCGTGCCGACGTCTCGTCGGGCGGCAACGAACCCCTCCTTCTGCTCGCGGCGACCATCGCCGACCCCTGCCCGACGGGCGACGTGCGGTCGCTCAGTCGCGGCGCGTGGTGTTGCCGGGCGCGGCTCCCGTCATGATCGCCACGGCTTCGGCCATGTCGACGTCCCCGGGTCCCACGACGGCCACGCGCCGGCCCAGGCGCTGGATGTGGATGCGGTCGGCGACGTCGAACACGGTCGGGATGTCGTGACTGATCAGTATGACCGGTAGCCCGCGTTCTCGTACCTCACGGATCAGGTCGACCACCATGCCGGACTCCTTGACGCCGAGCGCGGCGGTCGGCTCGTCCATGATGACGACGTGGCGGGCGAACGCCGCGCTGCGGGCGACCGCGACGCCCTGCCGCTGGCCGCCGGACAGTGTCTCCACCGCCTGGCTCATCGAGCCGATCCCGATTTTCAGGTCCCGCATGTGCGCGTCGGCCTCGGACTGCATCCGCCGGGTGTCCAGCAGGCGGAAGACCTTCCCGAGCACGCCCTTGCGCCGTACCTCGCGTCCGAGGAACAGGTTCGCGGCGATGTCCAGCGCCGGCGCGACCGCGAGATCCTGGTAGACGGTCTCGATGCCCGCGCGCCGCGCGTCGGCCGGGCTGTGGAAGTGCACCGGGCGCCCGTCGAGCAGGATCCGTCCCTCGTCCGGGACGAGCGCGCCGGAGAGCGCCTTGATCAGGGTGGACTTGCCCGCGCCGTTGTCGCCGATGACGGCGAGGATCTCGCCCGGCAGCAGCTCGAAGTCCGCGCCGTCCAGTGCCGTCACGTGCCCGTACCGCTTGACCAGCCCGTGGGCCTCCAGAATGGGGCTCACTGACGCCTCCTCCGTGCGAGCCGGTCGACGCCGACGGCGAGGATGACCAGGATCCCGGTGATCAACACCTGGTACACCGACGCGACGCCCATCAGCTGCAGGCCGTTGCGGATCACGCCCACGATGAGCGCGCCGAACAGCACGCCGACGATGCTGCCGCGCCCGCCGAACAGGCTCACCCCGCCCAGCACGACCGCGGTGATGCTGTCGAGGTTGTCGGTCTGGCCGGCCTGCGGGTCGCCGACCGTCGTACGGCCGACCAGGAGCAGCCCGGCCAGGCCGTACACCGCGCCCGCGACCGTGTAGACGGTGATCAGCAGCCGGCGGGTGGAGACGCCGGTGAGCCGCGCCGCCTCCGGGTTGTCGCCGACGGCGTACACGTGGCGGCCCGCGGCGGTGAACCGGAGCACGTACCAGGCGACGGCGAACAGGACGAGCATGACCACCGACCCGTACGTCACGTCGGTGTCGCCGAGCGGGAACGTCTCACCGAGCGCGGTCAGCGCCTTCGGCAGCCCCGTCACGGTCTGTTCGTGGGAGTAGATGTGGGTGAGGGCGAAGGCGATGTTCAGGGTGCCGAGCGTGACGATGAAGGAGGGCAGCCGCGCCATCGTCACCAGGCCTCCGTTGACCGCGCCGAACGCCGCGCAGACCACGACGCCGATGACGATCGCGAGGGGCGCCGGCACGTCGCCGCCGACCGCGAGGCGGGTCATCACGATCGTGCCGAACGCCATGACGGCGCCGTTGGACAGGTCGATGCCGGCGGTCAGGATCACGACGGTCTGACCGACGGCGAGCGTGCCCACCTCCATCACCTGCTGCACGACGAGGGAGAGGTTGCCGCCGGTGAGGAACCGGTCGGTGCTCAGCGAGAAGAACAGGCAGGCGAGGAGGAGTGCCGCGAGGGGGCCGACGGTCGGCACCGCGGCGAACCGGGCGACCGCCGCGGCGGCGTCACGGCTCCGCCCGGCCCGGTCCGCGACGGCGGGACCGCTCGGCTCGGTGCTGGTGGTCTCCGGCATCGGCGTCAGCCCCAGCAGTTCGCCAGGCCGAAGGCGACGTCCTTGGACGCCAGGCCCGCCTGCGGCTTCGCGGTGATCAGGTTGACGCCGGTGTCGGTGTAGCCGCTCGCCTTCTTGCCTCCGCGCGCCCAGGCGACGATGGAGTCCACGCCCTGCGCGGCCATCTTCAGCGGGTACTGCTGCGCGGTCGCCGCGATCTGCCCGGCCTGCACCGCCTTGACCCCCGTGCACCCGCCGTCGATCGAGACGATCATCGTGGAGCCGGTCCGGCCGGCCGCCTTCAGCGCGGTGTACGCCCCGAGCGCCGCCGGTTCGTTGATGGTGTAGACGAGGTTGATGCCGGGGTCCTTCTGCAGGCAGTTCTCCATGGCGGTCTGGCCCTTGGCCTGGTCGCCGGCGGTGTACTGCGTGCAGACGATGCTCGGATCGCCGTCCTTGACGCCGTACCCCTGCAGGAAGCCGTTGTGCCGGAGCACGCCGACGGTGATGCCCGGGTTCAGGTCGAGCATCGCGATCCTGACCGGCTTGGCGCCCTCGACGCTCTTGGCGTACCGGCCGATCAGCGTGCCGGCGGTGAGGTTGTTCGTGGCGAAGAGCGAATCGGCGGCGCTCTGCGGGTCCGGCGGCGTGTCCAGGGCGATGACGTCGATGCCCTTGGCGCGCGCCTTGGCGAGGCTCGGCACGATCGCCTTCGTGTCGCTCGGCACGATCAGGATGCCCTTGACCCCGGCGGCGGTCATGTTCTCCATCGCGGTGACCTGGCTGGCGTTGTCGCCGTCGAACCTGCCGGCCGCGGTCATCAGCTTGACGCCCTTGGCCTTGGCCTCCTTCTCGGCGCCCTCCTTCATCTTCACGAAGAACGGGTTGGTGTCGGTCTTGGTGATCAGGCCGATGGTGATGTCCTTGCCGGAGCCCTTCGCTCCGCTGCCGCATCCGGCCGCGGCGAGCGTCAGGGCCACGAGCGCGGCGAGAGACCGGGAGAGGGGGCCTGGAGCGGGGAATCTGCGTTTCATACCGACTCCTCCCAGCGCACCGCGCTGGCCGTGCGGCGCGTGTTCTTGACAGTGGGCGGCACCTGGGAAACGTTTCCTGGAAACGTTTCCCAGAAGGTAGATCGGCTTTTGGGAACTGTCCAGAGGGAGAATTGACCGGCTTAGGGCCCTAGGCGGGGGAGGGGCGGCATGCAGGACGGTGAACGGGCGGCGACGATGCGCGACGTCGCACGGCAGGCCGGTGTGGGCCTGGCGACCGTGTCCCGGGTGATCAACGGCAAGCCGGGCGTGGCCCCCGAACTGGTCCGGCGCGTCACCGAGACCGCCCGCGCCCTCGGTTACCGTCACGACCTCACCGCCAGCAGCCTGCGGCGGGCCGACCGGCGCACCGCCACCATCGCGCTGGTGCTGGAGGACGTCGCGAACCCGTTCTCCTCGGTGCTGCACCGCGCGGTCGAGGACGCCGCGCGGGAGGAGGGCATCCTCGTCCTGGCGGGCAGCAGCGACGAGCACCCCGACCGCGAACGCGAGCTCATCGACGCCTTCACCCTGCGGCGGGTGGACGGCCTGATCGTGCTTCCCACGGGCGGCACGGACGAGCAGCTCGCCACGGTTCGCGGGCACGGAACACCGATCGTGTGCGCCGACCGGCTCGTGGAGATCGACCGCGTCGACACGGTCACCGTCGACAACCGCGACGGCACGTGGTCCGCCGTACGCCGCCTGCGGGCGCTCGGGCACCGCCGGATCGCCTTCCTCGGCGACTCGGACTCGATCTGGACGGCGCGGCAGCGGTACGCCGGTTTCGCCGACGCGCACGCGGAGGCGGGGGAGCCGGTCGACGAGCGGCTGGTGCGCCGCGGCCTGCGCAGCGAGGAGGCGGCGCGGGCGGCGACGACCGGGCTGCTGACCGGCGGCGAGCCGCCCTCGGCGGTGTTCGCGGCACAGAACCTGCTGACGATGGGCGCCCGCCGCGCGCTGCAGGACCTGGGCGCCCAGGAGGAGGTCGCGCTGATCGGCTTCGACGACTTCCCGGTCGCCGACCTGCTGACCCCCGGCGTCTCGGTGGTCGCCCAGGACCCGGCGAGCGTCGGCCGGACCGCCGCCCGCCTGCTCCTGGCACGGATACGGGGCGGCGACGACCACCTGCCGTCGCGGCACGTGGTGGTCCCGACCCGCTACGTGCCCCGCGGCTCCGGCGAGATCCGTCCGAGAACCTGAGGCGAAGCGCCGCGGGTCAGGTGTCCAGGCGGAAGTCCGGGTCCGGCTCGATGACGGCCACGTCCATCTGCGCCTTCTGCAGACGGCCGGAGTAGTCCCAGTTCAGCGACTGCCAGCGGGTGAACTGGTCGAGGACCCACTGGCCCGACTGGCGGCTGCCGTTGCCCGAACGGCCGTTGCCGCCGAACGGCAGGTGCGCCTCGGCGCCGGAGGTGGAGTTGTTCACGCTCACCATTCCCGCGCCGATGCCGGCCCGGAACGCGAACACCTTCGCCGGGTCGGTCGTGTAGATCGACGAGGACAGGCCGTACCCCGGCAGGTCGGCCAGCTCGATGGCCTCATCCAGCGTGCCGTACGGCATCACGCCCACGATCGGGCCGAACGTCTCGTGCCGGAACAGCTCGTCCTCGACCTCCAGGCCGTCGACGATCACCGGGTGGTAGTACAGCCCGGTGGACGGATCGCCGACGAACCCCTCCCGCGGGTTGTCCGCCGTGATGCGGCCGACGCCGGTCGAGCCGTACGTCGCGCGGTCCCCGATCCAGCCGAGGTACTTCTCGTACGACTCGGCGAAGCGCTCGGCCAGCAGCGGGCCGTACACCACGTCCTGAGCCGGATCGCCGACCGGGGCCGAGCGCGTGACGGCGTCGAAGCGGCGGACGAACTCCCGGTGCACCGACTCGTGCACGATCACGGTGCCGAGCGAGGTGCAGCGCTGCCCGGCGGTGCCGAAGCCGGAGAACAGCGCGGCCTCCACCGCCAGGTCCAGATCGGCGTCCTCGGTCACGACCATGGGGTTCTTCCCGCCCAGTTCGAGGCAGGGCGTCTGCAGGTGCAGGCCGCAGAGAGAACCGATGCGCGACCCGACCCGGGACGAGCCGGTGAACCCGACCTTGTCCACGACCTTGGCGACGAGCGCGTCGGACAGCCCGGCGAAGGTGTCCGGTCCGTCGGCGTGGACGATGTTGAGCACGCCCTCGGGCAGTCCCGCGTGCGCGAACAGTTCGTACAGCGCGTGGGCGGAGGCGGCGGCGTACTCGGCGGGCTTCCAGACCACGGTGTTCCCGCAGAGCAGCGCCGGCACCAGGTACCACGACGGCACCGCGACCGGGAAGTTGCCGGCCGTGATGATCATGGCGGTGCCGACCGGCACGCGGAAGGTGAACAGCTGCTTGTCGGGCATCTCCGACGGCACCGTCTGCCCGTACAGCCGGCGGCCCTCGCCGAGGAAGAAGTCGCAGGTGTCGATGATCTCCTGCACCTCGCCGAGCGCCTCGGCGTACGGCTTGCCGATCTCGCGGGTGACGAGCCGCGCGAGGCGGTCCTTGTTCGCCTCGACCAGCCGGCCGATGCTCGACACGACGCGGCCGCGTACGGGCGCGGGCACGGCGGCCCACGCCGCCTGCGCCTCGTGCGCCGTACGGCACGCGCCGACGATCTCATGCGGCCGGGCCAGGCTCACCTCGGCCACGACATCGGACAGGTCGGCGGGGTTGACGGAGCGCACGGTCCGGTCCGCGACCGGGAGCGGCCGGCCGCTCACCACCGACGTGACGGTCTGCATCGCTGAATCCTCCTCCGAGACCAGGTTCGTCACATCGTGCCGCGTCCGGCCGCCACCCACGAACCGCGTGGGCTCATTCGTGATCGTCTCGAGGTCCTTCCTCGGGCAGCAGGACCTCGGCGAGGTGGACGGCCTCACGGCCGGTGAGCTGCGCGATCTGCGTACGGCAGCTGAACCCGTCGGCGAGCACGATCGTGCCGGGCGCGGCGTCGCGGACCGCGGGTGCGAGGCCGCGTTCGGCGATCTTCACCGACACGTCGTAGTGGCCCTTCTCGAAGCCGAAGTTGCCGGCCAGCCCGCAGCAGCCGGACTCGGGCCGGGTGATCTCCACCCCGGCCTTGGCGAGCAGCCGCAGGTCGGCGTCCTGGCCCAGCTCGGCGTGCTGGTGGCAGTGGATCTGCGCGATCGCGGTGCGCTCCCGGTGCGGCGGTGACCAGCCGGCCTCCTCCAGCAGCTCGGCGAACGTGCGGACCTTCAGGTCGGCGAGACGCTCGTCGCCGGGCAGCAGCTTCTCCCAGTCGCCGCGCAGCGCGGCGGTGCAGCTCGGCTCCAGGCCGACGATCGGGATGCCGCGCGCGGCGTACGGGTGGATCGCCTCCAGCGACCGGCGCGCGACGCGGCGCGCCATCGTGAGCTGCCCGGTGCTCATCCACGTCAGCCCGCAGCAGACCTGGGCCTGCGGCACGATCACCTCGTACCCGGCGTCCTCCAGCACCCGTACGGCGGCCCGCGCCGCCGAGGGGGTGAAGTGGTTGGTGAAGGTGTCCGGCCAGAGCAGGACCTGGCGCCGGTCGCCGCCGGGCGCCCGGTGGTGGCGCCGGAACCAGCGCGTGAACGACTGCTTCGCCGGCGCGGGCAGGTCGCGCTCGGGCGCGACGCCGCCGAGACGTTTGCCCAGCCCGGCGAGCGACCGTGCGAGGCGGCCGGGGGAGGAGGCGGCGCGGAGCGGGCCACGGGCGAGCCGCAGCCACAACGGCAGCCAGCCCATCGAGTAGTGCGCCATCGGGCGGAGCCGCCGCCGGTAGTGGTGGTGCAGGAACTCCGACTTGTACGTCGCCATGTCCACGTTCACCGGGCAGTCGGAGGCGCAGCCCTTGCAGGCCAGGCACAGGTCCAGGGCCTCGTGCACGGACTCCGAACGCCAGCCCTCGGTGTCCAGGTCGCCGCGCAGCATCTCCTCCAGCGCGCGGGCCCGGCCACGGGTGGAGTCCTTCTCGTCGTGGGTGGCGCGGTAGCTCGGGCACATGACGCCGCCGTGGTCACTGCGGCACTTGCCGACGCCGACGCACCGGTGCAGCGCCTGCCGGAAGTCGCCGTTGTCCGCCGCGAACGGCAGGAACGTACGCGGGCGTGGCCGCATGCCCTCGGTGCGCAGCCGGTCGTCGATCGGTTCGGGGTCGACGAGGATGCCGGGGTTCATCCGGCCCTCGGGATCCCAGACGCCCTTGAACTCGCGGAACGCCTTCAGGACGGCGTCGTCGTAGACCAGCGGCAGCACCTCCGAACGGGCCCGGCCGTCACCGTGCTCGCCCGACGGCGACCCGCCGTGCGCCGCGACGAGCCGGGTGGCCTCCTCGATGACCTCGCGGAACGTCTTCCGGCCGCGTTCGGTGGCCAGGTCGAAGTCGATGCGGATGTGCAGGCAGCCCTCGCCGAAGTGCCCGTACGCCGCGCCGTGCACGCCGAACCGGGCGAACAGCTGCCGCAGCTCGCCGAGGTACGCGCCGAGGCGGTCCGGCGGCACCGCCGAGTCCTCCCAGCCGGGCCACGCCTGCGAGCCGTCGGGCGCCCGGGTGGCCAGGCCCGCGCCGTCCGTACGGATCTTCCAGACGGCGGCCTGCCGGAGCGGGTCGGTCTCGACGGCCGCGCCGGGGAACTCCCGCGCCAGGGCCCGCGCCCGGTCCTCCGCGTCGTCCCCGGTGAGCTCGATGAGCAGCCAGGACGTGCCCTCCGGCAGGCCGGCGCGGTCGCTGCCGCGCGCCATCGCCACGATCTGCGCGTCCAGCCCCTCGCAGGCGTCGGGCCCGTACTCCAGCACCCGCGGAACGGCCTCGCCCGCCGCCACGAAGTCGGGGAAACCCGCGATCACCAGGACCTTGGTGTCGGGCTCGGAGACGAGACGGAGCGTCGCGCCGAGCGTGAACGCGCACGTGCCCTCGCTGCCCACGAGCGCCCGTGCGACGTGGAAGTCGTTCTCCGGCAGCAGGTGCTCCAGGCCGTAGCCGGACACCTGGCGGGGGAAGCGCCCCAGCGACGTGCGGATCGTGGCCAGGTGCCGGTCGCGCAGCGCCCGCAGCTCCTCGATGAACGGGTCGGCGGGCTCCTTGCCGTGGGCGCCGACCGTCAGCGCCGTGCCGTCGTAGCGGAGCACGTCGAGGGACTCGACGTTGTCGGACGTGCGGCCGTAGACGAGCGCCCGGGTGCCGCAGGCGTTGTTGCCGATCATCCCGGCGAGCACACAGCGGCTCCGGGAGGACGGGTCGGGGCCGAACCGCAGGCCGTGCCGGCCCGCCGCCCGGTTGAGGTCGTCCAGCACGACACCGGGCTCGACGCGAGCGATCCGCCGCTCGGGGTCCAGCTCGACGATCCGGTTCATGTGCCGGGAGAAGTCCACGACGAGTCCCTCGCCGATGGCGTTGCCGGCGATGCTCGTGCCCGCGCCGCGCGCGGTGATCGACACGTCGTGCTCACGCGCCGCGCGCACGGCGGCGGCGACGTCGTCGGCGGTCCGGGGGAACACCACGCCGACCGGCACGCGCCGGTAGACGGACGCGTCGTAGGAGTACTCGGCCCGGCACCGTACGGAGAAGTCGACCTCGCCGTCGAGCGCGGCGCGCAGGTCGTTTTCGAGTGTGCTCATCATGCCCAGCGTCGCAGATCGGGAGCCGGCGGTGACCGGCGGGCCGCTCAATCCGCGCACCGCCCGGGGCCCGTGAAGGCCCGCAGCAGATCGCGGAGCGCGGCGCGCAGCTCATCGGGCTTGAGTTCGAGTGCGCCGGCGCCCGCGAGGTGATCGAAGATCAGGCCGTCGAGGCAGGCGACGAAGATCGGTGCCTGCCGTGCGGGCTCGGCCGCGCCCATGGCCGTGAGCAGGCTCTCGGCGATGGCGCGGAAGCGGACGCCGGCCGCGACGAGCGTGGCGCGCAGCTCGCTCCGGCGCGTGGCCTCCAGGGCGAGCTCGTACCGGGCGAGCATCTGGACGCGCCCGGTGGTCACCCAGCGCTCGACCATCCTCGCCAACGCCTCGACGGCGTCGTTCTCGCCGAGCTCGGTGGGATCCGGCGGGGCGGGCAGCGCGGCGATGTCGGCGGCGTCGAGCTCGGCCAGCCGGTCCACGGCCGCCGTCAGGAGCGCCTGCCGGGTCCGGAAGTAGTACGAGCAGGATCCCTCCGGTACGCCCGCCGCCCGGTCGACCGCGCGATGCGTCAGCCCGCGCAGGCCCTCCCGGGCCAGCGTGTCGATGGCCGCGTCGGCCAGCCGTTCCCGCCGTGCGGTGGCCACGGTCACTCTCCCCCCTGTCCTCTACAAGCGTAGAGTAGGCACCGAATACTACAGATGTAGAGGGGGAGTCATGGAGCGGACGGCGATCATCGCGGGCGGGGGCATCGGCGGGCTCGCGGCGGCGGTGGCCCTCGGCCGGCGCGGCTGGCGTGTCGAAGTGCTCGAGCGCGCCCCGGCGATCGGCGAGGTCGGCGCGGGACTGTCGCTGTGGCCCAACGGCGTGCGCGCGCTGGACGCGCTCGGGCTGGGCGAACGGGTGCGGGAGATCGCGATGCCCGAGACGGCGGGCGGGGTGCGGGACCGGTCGGGCCGCTGGCTGCTGCGTTCCGACAGCGCCGAGCTGGAGCGCCGGTACGGCCCGGTCGTGATGATCCACCGGGCGCGCCTGCTCGACCTCCTGCGGGAGGCGGCTCCGCCCGGCGCCCTGCGCCTCGGCGCGGAGGTCTCCGGCGTCCGCGACGACGGAACCCATGTGGAGGTCGCGCACGGGGAAGGCGTCTCTCGCGCCGCTCTCCTGGTGGGCGCCGACGGCCTGCGCAGCGCCGTGCGCCGCTCCGTCTGGCCCGAGGCGCCCGGCCCCCGCTACGCCGGATACACGGCCTGGCGGCTGGTCGTCGATCCCCCCGGCGGGCGCCTGGACGCGGGCGGTGAGTCGTGGGGCCGCGGTGAGCGGGTCGGCCTCGTCCCGCTCGCGGGGGGCGGGGTCTACCTGTTCGCCGTGGCCAACGCTCCCGAGGGGGAGCGAAGCGCCGACGGGGAGACGGCCGAGCTGCGGCGGAGGTTCGGTGGCTGGCACGCTCCGATTCCCGCCCTGCTGGACGCCGCCGCCGAGGAGGCGGTGCTGCGGGGCGACATCTACGACCTGCCGCCGCTGGAGTCCTACGTGAGCGGCCGGGTCGCGCTGCTCGGCGACGCCGCGCACGCGATGACCCCGGATCAGGGGCAGGGCGCCAACCAGGCGCTGGAGGACGCCGTCACACTGGCCGCGCTCCTCGACGCCGATCCGTCGGTGCCGGCCGCGCTGGCCGCCTACGACCGCGAGCGCCGGCCCCGCACCCAGACGATCGCCCGCCGCTCCCGCCGTACGGGTGTCGTGGCCCAGTGGAGCTCGGCACCCGCCGTCGCGGTACGGGACCGGCTGCTCCGCCTCGTCCCGCCGGGAGCGGTGCTGAGGGCGCTCGGCCCGGTGCTGAGCTGGTGCCCGCCGGACACGCCGTGACCGGCGCGGGGGCCCGTGAACAGGTTGTTCGCTGGTTCAGGGGCCCAAACCCGGGGTAACGCCCTTATTGTTCATCTATGTGCATGTGGTCCGGTAACGGGCCGCCGCGGTCCAAAAGAGAGGCCGCCCCTGACGTTGTCTCATACAAGGGGGGTCTCGATGGTCCATCCCATACCTTCGGCCTTGCCGACCTGGCAGACCAGCCGTTATGTCGTCGCCACGATGCCGGTGGAGATCGACATCTCCAATGCTTATGACATACGGGCGCAGCTGTTCCACCTGCTGGACGAGGGGGGAGCCGGAGCCGCCCCGCTGATCGTGGACCTGACCGACACCCGGTTCTGCGACTCGACGGCCGTGAGCGCCCTGCTGAACGCGCGCACCCGGGCCACGGCTCTGGGCCGCCGGCTGTACGCGGTGGTGAACCCGCGGGGTTCGGTGCGGCGGATCTTCGACATCACCGCCCTTCCCGTTCTCATCCAGACCTTCGACGATCTCGGCTCGGCGATCGCCCTGGCCGTCGTCACGGCACTCGACGAGACGAACGACGACGGAGGCGATGGAAGCCATGAGGGCGACGACGCGCCTCGCCCGCCGGCCGGGACCCACGATGACGCCTGAATTCTCTGTTCCCAGGAGAAGCCCGTCATCGACTACCCGCCCTGGCGCGTGATCCATCGACGGTGACGCTTCACTGAAGATCACTCGTTGAGCCGGGACGAATCCTCGGGTCGGCCGGGCGGCGCCGCTCAGGCCGTGGCGTTCGCCGGCAGGAGCGCGTCGCCGAGCAGCCGCCAGTAGGGCATCGCGGACCGGCCGGGTTCGACGCCGATCACCTGGATGCCGACGTGGTCGGCGCCCGCGTCGAGGTGGGCGTTCAGCTTCTCGACGATCGTGTCCGGGTCGCCCCAGAACACGAGGTCGTCG
The DNA here is from genome assembly GCF_030269445.1 of Actinoallomurus iriomotensis. Lineage (GTDB taxonomy): Bacteria > Actinomycetota > Actinomycetes > Streptosporangiales > Streptosporangiaceae > Actinoallomurus > Actinoallomurus iriomotensis. Next base: position 865,704 of record NZ_BSTJ01000002.1, on the reverse strand, counting down.
ACGATCCGGTCGCTGCCGCCGTGCGCGAGGTCCTCCTCCGAGTAGCCCAGCCGGCGGAACTTCGCGATGTTGTACTTCGAGCCGAGGTAGAGGCGCAGGTGCTCGCGCGCGACCTCGCGGGCCCGGCGGGGGTCGGACTCGAACAGCACCGCGTGTTCGACGCCGAGGAACGCCTCCGACCCGAGGATCTCCCGCGCCTGCGCGGTGTGCGCGACATTGACGTGGTACGCGTGCGCCCCGGCGGAGCGGTCGCGAGCCAGCGCGAGCATCTTCGGCCCGTACGCCGCGAGAAGCCGGTGCATCGGCCCGGCGGGCGCGGGGGCGGGCGTCTCGGCGGCGTCCATGGCGTCGAGGTACTCGGTCATGGCCGCCAGCGGCCGGACCCCGGGCCGCTCGCCGCCGAACCCGAGCCCGAGCACGTGCCGTCCGGGGTAGGCGTCGGCCAGCAGCCGCGCGGCACCGTGCGTCCACCGGGCCTCCCGCGCCCAGATCTGCGCGATGCCGTTGACGATCCGCATCTCTCGGGTGCAGGAGAGCAGGTAGGAGGCGTGGGTGAGTGCCTCCCGCCCGAGAAGTTCCGGGATCCAGAAGGCTCGCCACCCGCGATCCTCCAGCTCCTGGACCGAGTCCCGCATCATCGTGGCCGGCTGGTGCTCGAAGTCGAAGGTCCAGATTCCGAACGTCCCCAGCCCGAGCCGATCGCCGCTCATGAGGTCTCCCTTGCGCTCATCCTTAAATCGTCATATCGGAATATCGCAGATTCACGATATGAAGGCAAGTCCAGAGCTCGCGGATGCCTTGCGAAGACGTGCTACAGCGTCCGGCCCAGCTCCGCGACGAGCTGGGCGATGCGCTCCTCATCGCGCTTGTAGTGCGTCCACTTGCCCACCCGGGTGGCGCGGACCAGGCCCGCTCGCTGGAGTTCGGCCATGTACGACGACACCGTGGACTGGGCCAGGCCCGCCTTGGCCTGCAGGTGACTCACGCACACGCCCACCTCGGCCGGGTCGGCGATCGCCTCCTCGCGCGGGAAGTGGCGCTCGGGGTCGCGCAGCCAGGTCAGCAACCGCAGCCGCACGGGGTTCGCCAGTGCCTGCAGCGCGCGGACCAGATCGGGGTCCGGTGTGTCCGCCATGGATCTCAGCCTACAGCGACGTATCGGAGTACCTCGATGCGTCAGTCGCCGAACTCGTTCTGCACGCCGGGCGGGGTCAGGGCGGCGATGTAGTGCTGGGGCCGGTGATCCTCGAAGGAGTACACCACGGGCAGCGCGCCCAGCGGCCGCACCCGGCTGCCCGCGAAGGCCAGGGCGGCGAGGCCGAGCCCGCCCAGGAAGGTGACCGCCTGCCCGGTGAAGCGGGTGTGCTCACGCAGGTCACCGCGGCGGACGTCGTACGTGTGGCCGAGGTGCCGTGCCAGGCCCAGCACGCCGTGGCGCAGGCGGGGCACCTCGTACCGGTATTCGCGGCCGAAGTGGCGGTACGGCCCGGCGGTCCGCGGCGGGAGATGCGGGACGACGTCGTTGTCGTAGATGTAACGGATCATCGCGCGGGCGAGGAAGGGGTCCGCCTCGCAGGCGCGGGCGAAACGGGGATCGCCGATCATGGGCTGGCCGTACGTGTAGGCGGCCCGGAACCGGCCGGTCACGTCGTCCTCGTCCCGGAACTTGCGTTCGTGCCGGAGCATGACCGCCATCATCGCGGCCATCGCGCCGCCGAGGCTGTGCCCGGTGACGTACAGCGCCTCGAGCTCCGCCATGTTCGCGACGTCCGGCTCGCCGGGAAGGAGCGCGCGCACCGACCGGCCCCGGCAGGCGCGCTTCAGCGCGGTCATCACCTCATAGCGCGTCGCCCGTACGTTCCGGTAGAACCCGGCGTGCACGGTGGCGCGCGGGTCGCCGAACCGGTACGGCATCCGCTCCGGTTGGACGTCGGCGTCGGTCATCCAGGCGATGCCGTCCGCCGGCGGCGTGCCCCGGTAGCAGAGGATCGCGACCCGCCCGCTCGCGCTCTGCACGAGGAACGCGGTGGAGCGGACGAACATCGCGTCGACCGACGTGCCGATCATCCGGCAGTGGTTCTGCTCCAGGCCCATCCGGGCCATGATCATGGAGACGGTCTCGGCGCCGGCGTAGGCGTACGCCGCGCAGGTGGCCAGGACGTGGGCGACGACGGGGTCCGGGTGCCGCCGGGCGCGCAGCAGCCGCTCCTCCAAATGCGGGTGGACGGGGAAGCCCGCCGTGGTGCGCGGCCCGTACGGCCTGAGCCGCGCGTACGACGGGCCGCGGATGTCCCGGGTCCACAGGCCGCCGATCCCGAGCTGCTCCCGCAGCCGTTCCTCCCACTCGGGGAAGGACGGAGGCCCGGCGAGATGCTCGCCGTCGGGCGGTGTCGCGCGCGGACGCCGGCCGTCGGTCGTCACACCGCACCTCCGGCTCGTGGATGAGCACCTTCACCAGGGGTGATTTCCCGGCGCCCCGTACCGAACCCCAAGGGCCACTCTGCTTCGTGCACAGAAACCGGACCGCTGCTCAGCGGAAGTCGCGGCTGCGGGTCATCGTGGTCACCGGGAGGCGTCGCAGGCGGGTCGCGACCAGATTCGTGGCGCCGTCGTGGCGTTCGAGACGGGCGTGCACGAGCATCGCCTGGGCCTGGAAGGCCATGGACCGGTAGCGTTCCCAGACCTGCGGGCGGCAGACGACGTTGGCCATGCCGGTCTCGTCCTCCAGGTTGAAGAAGATCACCCCGCCCGCCGTCCCCGGGCGCTGCCGGTGGGTGACCACGCCGGCGACCAGGATGTTCGTCTCGCCGGGTACGTCGGCGAGCGCGCCCAGCGGGACGACGTCGCGCTCGTCGAGCAGGTCCCGTACGTGGGCGATCGGGTGATGTTCCGCCGTGCCGGTGGCCCACATGTCGGCGATGGTCTCCTCGATCGGGGTCATGGCGGGCAGGTCGGGCGCGGACGTGCCCGGCGTCGTGCCCGGCAGCCGTTCGGCGCGCCAGGACGGCGAGGCCGGGGGAGCGGCGCCGCGCGACAGCGCGCCCGCGGCCCACAGCGCCTCACGGCGGCCGAGGCCGAAGCAGCCGAACGCGCCCGCGGTGGCGAGGGCCTCCAGGGCCGCGGTGGGCAGCGGCACCCGCCGGACCAGGTCCTCCAGGCTCTCGTACGGCCGCCCGGCGGCGATCCGTTCCGCGCCCTCGGCCCCGAGCCCCCGCACGTACTCCAGGCCCACCCGGACCGCCGGCTGCTCGGCGGAGGGCGAGTGCGGGGACCCTCCGGCGGGGGTGTACGGGTCTTCGAGCGTGGCCTTGGCCGCGCTCGCGTTCACGTCCACGCCGAGGACGCGGACCCCGTGCCGCCGCGCGTCGCCGATCAGGGTCTGCGGGGCGTAGAAGCCCATCGGCTGGTTGGCCAGCAGCGCCGCCGTGAACGCCGCGGGGTAGTGCCGCTTGAGGTACGCGCTGGCGTACACCAGGTGGGCGAAGCTCTGCGCGTGCGACTCGGGGAAGCCGAAGCTCGCGAAACCGAGGATCTTGGTGTAGACCTCCTCGGCGATCTCACCGGAGATGCCGCGTTCGGCCATGCCGGTCAGCAGGCGCTCGCGGAGCTTCTCGATGCGCTCGGGCGCGCGCTTGGCGCTCATCGCCTGCCGCAGCGCGTCCGACTCCGCCGGGGTGAAGCCCGCGCAGTCCACGGCGAGCTGCATCATCTGCTCCTGGAACAGCGGCACGCCCATGGTCCGGGACAGCGCGTTCCGCATCAGCGGGTGCGGGATGTCGGGCGGTTCCTGCCCGCTGCGACGGCGCAGGTACGGGTGGACCGACCCGCCCTGGATCGGGCCGGGCCGGATCAGCGCGACCTCCACGACCAGGTCGTAGAAGCGGTCGGGCTTGAGCCGGGGCAGCGTGGCCATCTGGGCGCGCGACTCGACCTGGAACACCCCGACCGTGTCGGCGTCGCGCAGCATGGCGTACACGTCCGGGTCCTCTTCGGGGATGTTGTGCAGGTCGAAGCGGCGGTCGTGGAAGGCGGCCACGAGGTCGAACGTGTCGTGCAGCACCGACAGCATGCCGAGGCCGAGCAGGTCGAACTTGACCAGTCCCTCGGCGGCGCAGTCGTCCTTGTCCCACTGCAGCACGGTGCGGCCCGGCATGCGGGCCCACTCGACCGGGCAGACCTCCCCGATCGGCCGGTCGCAGATCACCATGCCGCCCGAGTGGATGCCGAGGTGACGGGGGAGGCGCTGCATCCGGTCGGCCAGCGCGGTGACCGCCTCGGGGATGCCGTCCGGCGGCAGCGGTTCGTGAGGCGAGAGCTGCCGCGACCAGGCGTCCTGCTGGCCGGGGGAGAACCCGAGGGCGCGCGCCGCGTCGCGTACGGCCATGCGGGGCCGGTAGCTGATCACGTTGGCGACCTGCGCGGCGCGGTCCCGCCCGTACTTGTCGTAGACGTGCTGGATGACCTCCTCACGGCGGCGGTGCTCGATGTCAAGGTCGATGTCGGGTGGCCCGTCGCGGCCAGGCGACAGGAACCGCTCGAACAGCAGGTTGTGCCGGACCGCGTCGACCCCGGTGATGCCGAGGGCGTAGCAGACCGCGGAGTTGGCCGCCGAGCCGCGGCCCTGGCACAGGATGTCGGCGTCGCGGCAGAACTCCACGATCTCCTGCACGATCAGGAAGTAGCCGGGGAAGCCGAGGCCGTCGATGACGTTCAGCTCCTCGTCGATCTGCCGGTACGCCCTGCGCGCCCGCCGCCGCGGCCCGTACCGTTCGGCGGCGCCCTCGGCGACGAGGTGCCGCAGCCAGGTCGACTCGGTGTGCCCCTCGGGCACGAGCCAGTCCGGCAGGTCGGGCGCGACCAGCGTCAGGTCGAAGACGCACGACCGGGCCAGCTCGACGGTGCGCTCGACGACACCGGGGAAACGCGCCATCCGCGCCCGCATCTCCCCGGCCGACCTCAGGTGCGCGGTCCCCGTGGCAGGCAGCCAGGACTCCAGGTCGTCCAGCCCCCGCCGGGCGCGTACCGCGGCGAGCGCCTCGGCGAGCGACGCGTCCTTCGGCGCGGCGTAGTGCACGTTGTTCGAGGCGACGACGCCGATCCCGTGCTTTTCCGCGAGGTCGTACAGGGCGTCGTTGCGCGCGTCGTCCAGGGGCTGGTCGTGGTCGATCAGCTCGGCGTAGACGTTCTCCCGCCCGAACAGGTCGATCAGCGTGCGCAGCCCCGCCTCCTGGTCGCCGCCGCCGTGCACCACGCTCTTGCGGCAGCCGGTGAGGACCGCCCAGTGCCCGCCGTGCGCGTCCGCCAGATCGGCCAGGTCGTAGACCGGGCGGCCCTTCTCACCGCCCGCGAGCTGCGCCCGGCTGATCGCGCCGCTCAGCCGCCCGTACCCCTCGACGTCACGGGCCAGCACCAGCAGATGCCGGCCGCCCGGGTCAGGCTCACCCTGCTTCGCCGGCAGGTCGAGGCTCAGCTCCGCGCCGAAGATCGTGCCGACGCCGGTGCCCCTGGCGGCCTCCTTGAGCTGCACCGCCCCGTACATGCCGTCGTGGTCGGTCACGGCCACGGCCTCCACGTCGAGCCGGATCGCCTCGTCGATCAGCTCGCGGGGGCTGGAGACGCCGTCGAGGAAGCTGTAGGACGAGTGACAGTGCAGCTCCGCCCAGCCGCCCGCGCCCTCACGCCGCCGCGGCGGAGCCACCGGAGGCGGCGCGACGGCCTTCGGCTCCCGGCCACCCCACGACAGCCGCCGCTCGAACTCCCGCCAGGGGATGTCCGGGTTGTTCCAGCCCATGGGTCACTCGTCCTCTTCGTTCACTCCGCGGACGACCTCGCTCCTCGGCCGTCCACTCCGTTCACTCATCGGGGTCGCTCCAGCCCATGGGTCACTCGCCCTCTTCGTTCACTCCGCTCATCGGGGTCGCTCCAGCCCATCGGTCCCCCTACGTGTATCCGGCCTCGACGTGCCAGTGGCCGCCCTCGAAGACGAGCAGGTGGGCCCGGTCGTCGCCGGTGACGACCTGGAACCGGGCCCGGCGGCGCGCGCGGGCGGGGTCCCACCAGCGTTCGCGGGCCGGCCAGGGGCCCGCCCACGCCGTCACCACGTGACGGCGTCCGGCGATCTCCACCTCGTGCGGCGGCGCGGACACCGCGCACCGGGCGTCGACCATGACGGGCGCGCCGTCGGCGTCGGTCACCGTCGCGGGCAGCGGCTCGGGATGGACGGCGGCCGGCGGCGGGTCGGGGACCCGGCCCGGCCACGGACCCTCGGCGGCCGGTTCCGGCGGCAGGTCGCCGAAGGGAACCTGGACGAGGCGTTCGCCGGGGCCGCGGCCGCCGGCCGGGAACGGCCGGGTGATCGCCTGATGGCCGAGCATCGCCTGGACCCGCGCCGCGGCCCGCGCGATCTGGTCGGAGACCGTGGCCTCGCCCCACAGGGCCTCCTGCCGCCCGTCGTCGGCGACGAGCTGGTCGGGCAGGAGCCGCAGCAGCGCGACGCCGCCCTCCTGGCCGTCCTCGCCCTGGGGCTCCCAGGACGCCAGCTGCCAGCGGACCCGTTCGGCGACGGCGAGGGCGGACAGCGCCCCGTCGTGCCGCCAGAGCCGGGTCAGCGTACGGCCGTCGGCGCCGGTCACCTCGACCCCGATGCGGACGCAGGTCAGCGCCTCGGCGGCGAGCGCCTCGTGCAGCCGTTCGGCGAGGGACTTGGCGGCGAAGATGACCTGCTCGGCCGCCACGGCGGGCGGGTCGAACTCCGTCGAGACGCTCAGGTCGGCGAGCGGCGGCCGCGGGGCCGGCGGCCGGGGGTACAGGCCGCGGGCCAGCCGGTGCGCCCGTATCTCGTCGACGCCGAAACGAGCCGTCACGTCGCGTACCGGCAGGGCCGCGAACGCGCCGAGCGTGCGGATGCCGAGCCGGCCGAGCAGGTCGGTGAGCTCGGGCCGGCCGAGGACGCTCACCGGGTACGGGGCGAGGAAGGCGGGGGTCTCGCCCGGGGGCACGACGACGCCGCCCTCGCCGGCCCGCGCCGCCAGGTCCGCCGCGAACAGGCCGTCGGCGATGCCCGCGCCGCAGTCGAAGCCCTGCTCCACGACGGTGTCCTGCACGTGGACCCGCAGCGACTCCTCGTCGTCGGCCCCGCCGCCGTGGTAGCGGGCCGCGCCGCGAACCGGGATGGCGCAGACCCCCGGGCGTACGACCTCGACCCACGGGGTGACGCCGGAGACGGCCGCCGCCACCGACTCGAAGAGCCGTCCCTCGGCGTCGGTGTCCCGTTCCCGTACGACGAGCTCGGGGCAGTGCCGCTGCGCGTCCCGCACCCGCTGCCCCCGCCGTACGCCCGAGGCGCGCGCCGCCGCCGAGCACGCCTCGACCAGGGCGCCGGAGACGACGGCGGCGGGAGCGGCGGCGTCCAGCCCGATCGCGGTGACCGGCCAGTCGGGACACCAGACCACGAGAGCACGCGGCGGGATCACCCGACCACCGCCACCGGGGCGTGGGTGGGAGCCCCGAGCCGGTTCCGCGGGCCGGGGGCCATGGGGACCGGCAGGGCGGGGGACGGGATCATCCGGCCACCACCAGGGCGTGTGCGGGAGTCCCGGCGGGGACCGGCAGGGCGGGGGACGGGATCATCCGGCCACCGCCACCGGGGCGCGGACCGGTGTCTCCGGAGTCTCCGCGGCGGGGGCGACGGTGCCGTCCGGGGCGGGGAGCCAGAGCCAGACCCGCCGGCCGGGACCCGCCGCGCCGCGGCCCGAGGAGACCACCAGGGCGCGGCGGCCGCGCAGATGCCCCGTGCCGGTGCCGAGCCCGGACCAGTGACCCTCCTCGACGCGGAGCCGGAGGTTCGCGCCCTCCCAGGGCCCGGTCACGACGAGCGCGCACCCGTTGCGGCGGGCCAGCGCGGTCAGCCGGCGCACCACCTGAGGGGCCGGCCGGTCCGGCGGGCGGGTGAGCACCAGCGCGCAGCCGTCGGTCAGCGCCGCGACGACGTCGGCCCACCGCCGGCCCGGATCGTCCACGAGCAGAACCCTCATCGGGTCGCCTCCCATCGACGCGGCGGCGGGGATGTGCGCCTCCGGCAGCCCGACGACGGCGCACCATCGCTCCCCGAGACCGGCCGTCAACGCTAGGGCGAGTGTGGGCGAACCCTCGACGACGGTGACCGAGCCCGGCCGCAGCCCGCCCTCGGGGACCACCTCGTGCAACACCGGGAGCACCGGTACCAACGCAGATCGTGACAGAGTCGAAAATCCCTCTGTGACCTGCGTCGATAGCTCACTCACGCGACCATCATCGAACAGAGGTTCGAGTGAAATCAAGTCGCGCCGCGGTCGGCTATCTCCCTTTTGCGGGCCTCCCGGCGATGGCCGGCGGTCCGGAGGCCATGCCCGCGACGTCTCGCCGGCGCCGCGTCAGCCGGTGTCCGCGTCCGCCGGCAGCCACGCGAAATCGTCGGTCCGGTGCCGGGCCGGGGCGAGCCAGCGCAGGTACGGGTCGGCGAGGGCGAGCAGGGCGTCGTCGCGCTGCCCGGAGCCGCGCAGACTGGCCCCGATCAGGTAGCGGGAATTGCGCCGGGCCAAGGAGCCCTCCGGCACGATCAGGCCGTCGGTGGTCGCGACGAGACCGGGGGCCTCCGCGAAGACCCACGCCACCGGCCGGCGTGCGGCGGCCTGTCGGAGCTGGGCGGCGAAGGCCGTCCTGGCGTCGAAGTCGAGGTAGCTGAGCAGGGAGGCGGTGAAGACCACGACGGGCTCGCGCCCCGGCAGTTCCCCGATCAGCCGGGCGGTGTCGGTGGTCGCGTCGCCGGGGGCGACGGTCACGGTCGCGGACGAGACGGCGAGATCCATGGCGCCGCGCAGAACGGCGAGATCGTCGAGGCGTTCGGGCCAGACGAACGCCTCCAGCCAGGCCCGGGCTCCGGGATCGGCCAGGTCGACCGGGTGCCGGTCGATTCCCCGCCGGCTGGTGATCTCCGGGACCGGTCCGAGGATCCGTTCGTGCGGGGAGCCGCCCCGCACCTCGCAGGTGATCAGCACCGGCGAGGCGTCCGAGACGGATGCCTCCTGACCGCCGACGCGGTAGCGGTAGCGGTCCACGAGCAGGTTCAGGCCCGCGCTGGCGCCCGCCTCGACCAGGGCGAGCGGTCCCGGCCAGCGACGCCGCACGTGGTCGAGGCCGAGGCGAAGGGCCACGCAGCGGCGGATCTCGTTGGTCTGGGTGGACCCGGTGCGCAGGAGCCGGCCGAGTTCGTCGCGGTGCTCGGCGCAGAACGCGGCGAAGGCCGGCATGAGCCGGTCGTCGACCGGCCGCCGGCCGCCGTGCACCGGGTAGTAGCCGGCGAGCGCCGAACCGGGATCGGACGCGAGGAGCAGGTTCACCGCCGCGAACAGCAGGCTGGGCCGCCGCTGGTCGCGCGGCGTGGCCATGAGCAGGTCCAGCAGTCCGTCGTCGTCGGCGACGCCCTCGCTCAGCGCCTCGTACACCGGGGAACGGCCGCGGCACTGCGTCGCCCCGAAGATCCGGAAGAGCCGCCGGAGCCGCCGGACCTCGATGTCCCTGTCACCTGCCGGGTCGCCCGGCCCTTCTGCCACCGTCCGAACCTACCGCCGGGAGCGCCCCGCAACCGCAACGTTGCCGTTGGAATGGCCTAAGCTCTGACCCCATGGCCTGGGACACCGAGGGGACGCGACGCCGCCTGAAGGAGGCGGCGACCATCGAGTTCGCCGAGCGCGGCCCGGACGGCACGACCATGGCCCGGATCGCCGAGCGGGCCGGCATCAACAAAGAGCGCCTCTACAAGTACTTCGGCGACAAACAGGCCCTGTTCGAGACCGTGCTCCGCGACGAGCTGGACAAGCTCGCCGCCGGAGTCGACCTGCCGCCGGGGGGCCTGGCCGACATCGGGGAGTTCGCCGGGCGCACGTTCGACTACCACGCCGCGCACCCGCACCTGGCCCGGCTGCTCCAGTGGGAGGGCCTGGCCGGCGGGCCCCCGGCCGACGAGAAGAACCGCACCGCGCACTACCGCGACAAGGTCGAGGCCTTCGCGGCCGCCCAGCGCGACGGCGTCCTCGACGACGAGCTCGACCCCGCTCACCTGGCCTTCCTGATCATCGCGCTCGCCGCCTGGTGGTTCTCCGTGCCGCAGGTCGCGTACATGCTCACCGGCGCCGACGCCGCCGACCCGGCCGAGCGTGCCCGCCGTCGCGCCTTCGTCGTACGCGCCGCGGAGCGTCTCGCCCTCCCGTCCCGCTGAGGGACGGCCCGGGAACCCCCGAGGGGTCCCCGGGCGGTCTCTCACAGCACGTCGGCGAGCCGGTCGACCTGGTCCGGGTCGCGGGCCCAGCAGTACAGCATGACCTCGTCCGCGCCGAGGCCGGTGAACGCGGTGACCGCGGCACGGATCTCCCGCGGCGTGGTGAGCAGGCCGACGCGACCCGGGTTGTCGAGGAACCGGTAGTAGGCGCCGATCGCCGCCCGCCCGTCCTCGATCGTGTCGTCCGGGCCAAGGGCCACGTTGACCTGGGCGACCAGACGTGGCCGTCCCGCGCGGCCCGCCGCCGACCAGGAGCGCTCCACGCTGCGGAACAGCCCGTCGGCCATCGGGAGCGGCGCGGCGCACAGGAAGCCGTCGCCCCAGCGGGCGACGCGTTCGAGGGCGGCCGGGGCGAAGGCGCCGATGAGCACCTCCGGGCCGCCCTCGCGGGCGGGCGCCGGGCCGATCGGGCCGGCACCCTCACCGTACGGCTCTCCCGACCAGACCCGCCGCAGGGTCGTGAGCTGCGCGTCCATACGGCGCCCGCGCGTCCGGATGTCGGTGCCGGCGGCGACGTGATCGTCGGCCCGCCCGCCGACGCCGACGCCGAGCGTGAACCGGCCGCCGGACATCAGGTCCAGCGTCGCGGTCTGCTTGGCGAGCAGCGCCGTCTCGCGCAGCGGGCCGAGGAGCACCTCGGTCTGTAGCCGGACGCGCGTCGTGGCTCCGGCGAGGGCGGCGAGTGTCACGAGCGGTTCGGGATTGGCGTAGACGAGACGGTCGAGCAGGCCGAGCGTCGAGAAGGGGCCGGCGTCGGCGCGCCGCGCCCACGAGAGCAACGACGGCGGATCGGTGATCGGCAGGCCGAGACCCACGTTCATGAGAGGAACCTCCGGAAGGGCATGCGAACAACGGTTGTCGCCCCTCCACCGCCGCGAACCGCGGCGGGCTCCCGTTCTGCGACGCCGTTCCCAGGGAGCATTCGGATCGTGATCACTGTACCGGGCGCGCGATGCCGGCCGGGCGCGTGGTCAGCGGCGGACCGCGCAGAGCACGCGGTTGTTCCCGTTCTGCCAGAGCGGGCCCACCTCGCCGAAGCCCGCGTCGTGGAGCGCCGCGACGTGCACCGCCAGCCCGCCGGACTCCGAGCCGTGGTGCCCGGCGGCGGCCGTACGGGCCGCGGTGAGCGCGGCCAGCGCCGGGTCCGCCGCGGCGGCGTCCCACCACTGCCGCCAGTCCTCGGGCCGGTCGTCGCCGAACCGGCGGCGCGTGGCGCGGTCGGCCAGAGCGCGTTCGAGCCGGCGCAGCGTGGGCTCGCCGACGTCGAGGTGGTCGCCGTTGAGGAACAGCCCGCCCGGCCGGAGCGCCGACGCCAGTTCGGCGTACGCGGTGCGGAGGGCCGGCTCGGGCAGCCAGTGCAGCGCGGTGGTGCTGACCGCCGCGTCGGCCGGACGGTCCAGGTCGAGCGCGGCCGCCCAGCCCGGGGTGCCCAGGTCGTGGTCGGCGAACCGCAGCGCCATCCGGCCGGCGTGGGCGCCCCGGCCGAGCGCGAGCAGGAGCGGGTCGGTGTCGATCGCGACGACGGTGGCGTTCGGGATGCGGTCGAGGATCCGGGTGGCCAGCGAGCCGGGCCCGCAGCCGAGATCGAGGATGAGCGGGTCCGGCCGCCCGGCGCCGGCCTCGACCGCGTCGATCAGCGCGGTGAAGCGCTCCTCGCGGTCGGGCAGGTACCCCTCCTGCTGACGGTCCCAGCGGGAGATCCACGCCTGTGCCACCGTGGTCGTGAGCATGAGCGACTCCTGTAACTGTCGTTTATGATTTCGACAGTCACAAACTAGATGAAGCGGTGTAACTGGTCAAGTGAATTTCAACAGTCACATGGACTTGGTCGTCCGTCTCGCCGTCGGCCTGGTGAACACGCTCACCGAGGGGGAGCGGCGCGGCCGCCCGTACACCCCGCCGGTCGGTGAGGCGCGCCGTACGGCCCTCATCGAGATCGGCGCCGGCGACCTCGGTGAGCAGGACACCACCGTCCTCGCCGAGATGGCCGTCGAGCTGCGCGCCGTCTTCACCGCGGTCGCGGGCGGCGACCTCGACGCCGCCGCCCACCAGGTCAACCACCTGCTCGAGGTGACCCACGCGCGCCCGCACCTGAACCGGCACGACGGCGAGCCGTGGCACCTGCACTTCCACGGCTCCGGCGGCACCGTGTCCACCGACTGGGTGGCCGGCTGCGCGACCGGCCTGGCGGTGGTCCTGGGCAGCGAGTTCCACGACCGGCTGGGCGTGTGCACGGCGCCGCACTGCGACCGCGTCTACGTCGACACCTCCCGCAACGGCACCCGCCGCTTCTGCTCCACCGCCTGCCAGAACCGCGTCAAGACCGCCGCGTTCCGCGCCCGAGGCCGGTGAGCTCCGGAGCTCACCTGCGAGATGTCACACAACGGGCGGCGGCGTCGTCTTCTCGGCATGAGAATCGCGATAACCGGAGGCACGGGGACACTCGGCGGGCACACCGCGGCGGAGCTGCGAGCGCGGGGACACGAGGTCCGCGTGCTCAGCCGCCGCGCGCCCGAGTACCCCGTCGACCTCGAGACGGGTGACGGGCTGGCGGCCGCGCTGGAGGGCTGCGACGTCGTGGTCGACGCGAGCAACGACTCCTCGAAACGGGCCGGGCGGGTCCTGGTGGACGGCTCGCGGCGGCTGCTCGCCGCCGAGGAGACCGCCGGCGTCGGCCATCACGTGTGCGTCTCGATCGTCGGATGCGATCGGGTGCCGATGGCCTACTTCCGCGTCAAGACCGAGCAGGAGCGCGTGGTCGAGAACGGGCCGGTGCCGTGGAGCATCGTGCGCGCGACCCAGTTCCACGAGTACGTCGCCGCGACGCTGACCGCGGCCGGACGCCGGGGCGTGCTGCCGGTGCCCAGGGCCCGCCTGCAGACGGTCGCCGCCACCGAGGCCGCCCGCGCGGTCGCCGACGTCGCGGAGGGCCCCGCGCGGCGCGGACGGGTCGCGGTCGCCGGTCCGGAGATCGCGGACGCGCGCGACCTGGCCCGTACGTGGCGTTCGGCCACCGGCCGCCGCGCGCCGCTGCTGCCCCTGCCATTGCCGGGCCGGCTGGGCCGGGCCCTGCGCGCGGGCGTGCTCACCGCCGAACGGCCCGACGTGCGGGGCACGGTGCCGTTCGCGGCCTGGCTGACGGCCACGCGATGACGGCGGCCGAGGAGACGCTCGCGTGGGCGTTCGAGCGACAGCGGCCACGGCTGCTGCGGGTGGCGTACGCGACGACCGGGTCGCTGGCCGAGGCGGAGGACTGCGTCCAGGAGGCCTGGCTGCGGCTGCGCGGCGTCCCGGACCCGCTCGCCATCCGCGACCTGCCCTCCTGGCTGACCCGCACGGTCGGGCGGCTCGCGCTCGACGCACTGGGCAGCGCCCGCGCCCGCGCCCGCCGCGAGCGTTACGTCGGCACGTGGCTGCCCGAGCCGCTCGTCGAGAGCGACGATCCGGCCGAGCGCGTGACGCTGGACGAGTCGGTCAGCATGGCGCTGCTCGTGGTCCTCGAACAGCTCACCCCGGCCGAGCGCACCGCGTTTCTGCTGCACGACGTCTTCGGGCTCCCGTTCGAGGAGGTCGCGGCCGTCGTCGGCCGGACGCCGGCGGCCGTGCGTCAGCTCGCCTCACGCGCCCGGCGGCACGTCGAGCGTGGCCTTCCGCGGTTCCCGCCCACGCACGGCGAGCAGGCCGCGCTGGTCGCGGCCTTCGCCGAGGCATGCCGGGACGGCGACCTGAAGCGGCTGATCACGCTGCTCGATCCGGACGTGGTCGTCCGTGGCGACGGCGGCGGCCGGGTCAGCGCCCTGCCGGAGCCCGTACGGGGAGTCGAGGACGTCGCGCGGTGGCTGCTCGCCTTCACCCGCCGCCCGCCCCGGCGCGTACGGACGGCGCTGGTCAACGGCGCGGTCGGCCTGGTGCTGGAGGACGCGGACGGGGTCCGGTCGGTGCTGGCGGCGACCGTCGACGCCGGGCGGATCACCGCTCTGGACGTCGTACGGAACCCGGACAAGCTCACCGCCGTCCGCGACTGAGCCCGACGGGTCAGCGCGGCGAGGCCGTCCACGCGCCGAGGAGCCGCAGGGCCTCCTCGGCGCCGGCGTCCTCGGCGTTGTACACGTGCAGCTCCTGGCCCGTCTGACCCGCGGACACCGGAAGCTGGAGGGTCTCATAGCGCAGGGTCAGCTCCCCGACCGCCGGATGGCGGAAGCGCTTGGTCCCGCTCCCGCACACCATCACGTCGGCGGACGCCCACAGCGCGCCGAACTCCTCGCTGCGCACCGAGAGTTCGCCGACCAGCTCGCGCAGCCGCTCGTCGTCGGCGTGCCGCCCCGCGGCGAGGCGCAGCACCGCCACGGTCTCCCGCGCGCGCTGCGCCCAGTCGGGGAACGTCTCCCGTGAGGCCGGATCCAGGAACAGATAACGCGCGTTGTTGCGGTCGCGCCGGCCCTCGTCGAGCCCGCCGGCCAGCTCCGAGCCCAGCCGGTTCCAGGCCAGCACGTCCTGGCGGTGCCCGGTGACCAGGGCCGGCAGGCCGTACATCGCGTCGAGCAGCCGCTGCAGCTCCGGCCGTACCCGCTCCGGCCGCCGCCGCGACGACCTGCGGACCTTCCGCGGCGCCGCGGTCAGCGCGCGCAGGTGCTCGCGTTCGGTGCGGCCGAGGCCGAGCACGTCCGCGAGCGCGTCGAGGATCTCCGGGGACGGCTGCGTCGCGCGCCCCTGCTCCAGCCGTACGTAGTAGTCGACGCTGATCCCGGCGAGCTGCGCCAGCTCCTCTCGTCGCAGGCCCGGCACGCGGCGGCGCGAGCCCACCGCGATGCCCATGCTCTCGGGGGCCACCCGTGCGCGTCGTGAGCGCAGGAACGCGCCGAGCTCCCGGCCGTCGTCATCCATGCGTTTCAGTATGCGCATCTCCCGGGTGTTGAACGTGGCCCTGTGAGTACCAGGACACCGCGACCGGTGGAAACACCGGGCACTGGTTCCGCGCGCCGGACGGCGCGACAACGGATACATGAACATCCTCATCGTCACCGCGCACCCCGAGCCGCGCTCCCTCAACGGCGCGCTCACCGCCTTCGCCGCCGCCGAGCTGCGCCGCGCCGGTCATGACGTCCGTGTCTCCGACCTGTACGCCATGCGCTGGCGGCCCGGCGTCGTGGCCGGGGACTTCCCCGGCCACGACCCGGACGAGCGGCTCGACGTGATCGGCGCCTCCGGCCGCGCGTACGCCGAGGGACGCCTGGCATCGGACATCGCCGCGGAGCAGGAGAAGCTGCTGTGGTCCGACGCGCTGATCCTGCAGTTCCCGATGTGGTGGTTCTCGATGCCGGCCGTGCTCAAGGGCTGGGTGGACCGGGTCTTCACGCACGGGTTCGGGTACGGCGTGGGCACGAAGGGCCGGGCCCTGTACGGCGACGGCACACTCGCTGGCCGCCGGGCCATGGTGTCGCTGACCATCGGCGCCGCCGAACGGTCGTTCTCGGCGCGCGGCGTCCACGGGCACCTGGACGACCTGCTGTTCCCGATCCAGCACGGGCTCCTCTACTACACCGGCATGGACGTGCTGCCGCCGTTCGCCGTCTGGGACTCCATCGAGATCGGCGAGACGAGGTTCGCCGCGATCACGGAGGCGTACGCGGCGCGGCTGCGCGCCCTGTTCACCGACGAGCCGATCGCGTACCGGCCGCTGGCGGGCGGCGACTACACGCGGACGATGGAGCTGCGCCCTGAGCTGGATTCCGGCGCCGGCGGCCTCGCGGTCCACGTCAGGCGCCACGGCCCCAGATGAACAGGCCCGCGCCGACGGAGAGCACGCTGAGCAGGCTCGACAGGGTGCGCACATGGTTCCACGCGGTCCACCGGGAGGAGTAGTCGGACCAGACACGTGCCGTCTCCCCGGCCGACGGCCGCGCGGCGTCCAGCGCGTCGTTCATCGGGATGTTGACCGCGAAGCTCGGCACGAGCACCCCCAGGACGTACACCGCCGTCGCAGCGAAGAAGAGCATGCCCGCCGTGCGCTGCCCGGAGACGAGCAGCAGCACGCCCGTGACCGCCCCCGCCACCGGCATCAGCAGGAACGCCATGAGGAACAGGGGATTCTGGATCTTCACGTTGATGGCACGCATCGCGGCGATGGCATGGTCCGGCTTGACGGCGTCGAGCCCGATCATCACCGATATCGAGTAGGCGAAGAAGACTCCGGCCAGCGCGGCGGCGAACAGCAGCGTCGCGGTGGCGGAGAGCCCTGTCAGGATCTTCATGCCGCTCAGTGAACCGCCGGCCGCGGCGCGGCGACCATGGCCGAGACGCTCGTGCGCATGTCCGTGCGTCCAGGTCCGTCGACGAGGCACTTAAAGTGAGCGCATGGATCCGCTCGCGCGCCTGCTCGACGGGCCGAGGGCCCGGGACGCGTTCCTGCTGCGGTCGATCCTGACACCGCCGTGGTCGCTGCGGATCGAGGACCGGGCGCCGCTGACCGTGGCGTCGGTCGTGCGCGGCGAGGCGTGGCTGGTGCCGGACGACGACGCCGCCGTACGCCTCGGTCCCGGCGACGTCGCCGTCATCCGCGGTCCGCACCCGTACACGGTCGCCGACGATCCGGCGACGCCGCCCCGTGTCGTGATCCACCCGGGGCAGCGCTGTGCCACGCCGGAGGGGGAGTCGCTGTCCGCGGCCATGGCACTCGGCCTGCGGACCTGGGGCGACCGGACGGACGACGCGGCCGGAGCCACCGAGTTGTTCACCGGCGTCTACGAGTTCGAGGGTGAGATCAACGGGCGGCTGTCGCGGGTGCTGCCGCAGCGCCTCGTGCTCCCGGCCGACGCCTGGGACTCACCGCTGCTGCCGCTGCTCGGCGAGGAACTGCACCGCGACGCGCCGGGCCAGCAGGCGCTGCTCGACCGGTTGCTGGACCTGCTGCTCACCGCCGTCCTGCGGGCGTGGTTCTCCCGCCCGGAGGCCGAGGTGCCGGGCTGGTACCGCGCGCAGGGCGACCCGGTGGTCGGCGCGGCGCTGCGGCTGCTGCACGGCGAGCCGGCCCATCCGTGGACCGTGGCCGCGCTGGCGGCACGGACGGGCGTCTCACGGGCCGCCCTGGCGCGGCGGTTCAGCGACCTGGTCGGCGAGCCGCCGATGACGTACCTCACCGATCTACGTCTGGCGTTGGCCGCCGACCTGCTGCGCGAGCCGGACGCGACGGTCGCGGCGGTCGCACGGCAGGTCGGGTACGGCAGCGCGTTCGCGTTGAGCGCCGCCTTCAAACGCGAGCGGGGGATCAGCCCGCAGGAGCATCGCGCCGCGGCGTTCGGCTGAGCGCCTCCGCGAGCAGCGGCGCGAGCGGATCGGTGTCGGCCGCGGGCCTGCTGCGTGAGGCGGACGTGACGGTCGGAGCGGTCGCGCGGCTTTCGAACGTGAGGTGGGGATCAGTCCGCAGGAGCATCGCGCCGCGGGGTTCGGCTGAGCGCCTCCGCGAGCAGCGGCGCGAACCCGTCGGGACGTTCGCGCGCCGGGAGCGGGTCGACGTAGAACGTCTGGATCCCGATCGCCTCGGCGCCGCCGTCGGCCCGCCGGTCGTCGCCCACCATGAGCGTACGGCCGGGGTCGGCGTCCAGCCGCGCGCAGGCGGTCTTGAACAGTACGGGATCGGGCTTGCAGTGGCCCTCCTCGTACGACAGGAGGACGGCGTCGAACAGGTCGGCGACGCCGTGGGCGGCGAGTACCGGCCGCGGGTCCCAGCCGACGTTGCTGACCACGGCCGTGCGGATCCCGTGCTCCTTCAGCGCGCGCAGGGTGGGGAGCGTGTCGGGGTAGGGCGTCCACGCGTCTGGCCGTGTACAACCGTCGTAGACCGCGTCGGCCAGCTCGGGCCACGGCCAGCCGGCGTGGCGGATCAGCCATGTGTAGGAGCGCCGGTGCGCGGCGGGCTCGAGGTCACGCCGCTCCCAGGTGGCGCGGATCTCCTCCGGGATGACCGCGGAGGAGTGCCCGCCCGGCAGCCCGCCGGACCTCTCCAGGCGCCGGGCCCACTCGTGGACCTCCGTCTCCGTCAGCTCGATCCCCGCGTCTTCGAGCAACGCGGCCAGCCGCCGGTCGGGCGGGCCGGTGACCATGAGAGTCCCGGAGAAGTCGAAAAGCACCGCTTCCACTGGTTCAGGCATGAGGCCGGACCCTACCGTCCCACCTCGGCGCGGCCGCGACGCGCCTCACCGGTCACGGCATGGACGGTGAGGCGCGCCGCCGGGGTCAGTCGCGGTCGGAACGGCCGCGCAGCCGCGCGAACAGCCGCCGGAACATGCCCGCCACCACGACCTTGATCATGGTGCTCGCCTTGATGGCGCTCGCGGGCTCGGCGGACGACGCCGGGGACGAGGCGGGGGCCTTTCCGGTCGCCTCGGCCGGAGCGGCCGATTCGCCCTTCTCCGCGGCCGGCGGTGCGGTCGGGACGGGCGCTTCGGTCTCGGTGGTGCCCGGGGACGTGCCCGCCTCGGACGGCGCGGCGTCGGCCGCCGTCCCGGAGCCCGCGTCCGGTGCTTCGGTCTCGGTGGTGTCCGCGGTGGGTGGTGCGGTCGGGACGGGCGCCTCGGAAGGCGTGGCGTCGGCCGCCGCCGGCTCGGCCGGAACCGCCGCGGCGTCCGCGTCGTCCGTCTTCGCGGTGTCGGCCGCCGTCCCGGAGCCCGTGTCCGTGGCGGGCTTCGTCGTGGCCGGTGGTGTGGTCGGGACCGGCGCCTCGGTCTCGGTGGTGCCCGCCGACGTGCCCGCCTCGGACGGGGCGGCGTCGGCCGCCGCCGTCTCGGTCGCCGGAGTCTCCGTCGCCGGGGAGGCCGCCGGAGCCTCGGTCGCGGGAGTCTTCGGGGTCTCCGTGGCCGGAGCGTCGGCCGTCCCGCTCTCCTGTTCGGCCTCGATGCGATCCCGTACCCGTGCCGCCAGGTCGCCCACCATCCGGTTGGACACGTCGGCCATGATGCCGCGCCCGAACTGCGCCAGCCTGCCGGAGATCGTCAGGTCGGTCTTCAGCAGGACGCTGGACCCGCCGTCCTCCTGCGGCTCCACGCGCATCGTCGCGGTCGCCTTGGCCGTTCCCGATCCGCGGGCGTCCTTGCCCTCGGCGACCAGCACCGCGACCCGCGCGGTCTCGTCCTTCTCGGTGATCCGGGCGGTACCGGAGAAGGACGCCGTCACCGGGCCGAGCTTGATCTTGACCTTGCCCTTGTACCGGTCGTCGCCGAGGTCCTCGGTGAGCTCCGCGCCGGGGAAGCAGGTGGCGACGTTGTGCGGGTTCTGCAGGAAGTCGAACACCCGATCCGGGTCGGCGTCGACGTCGAAGGAGTTCTCGATGATCATGGGGGTCCTTCCGGGGAGAGAGGCCGTCGCCGTAGATCGCCTCCACGGTGCGCGGGGGAGCCGGGATCGTACCGCTACTGTCCGGTATGCGTGACGCCCGGGAGCGTGACCCGCGGCAGGAATCCCGGTCCTCCGGAGCGGGGAGGACGTCAACAGGACGTTCATCCATCGAGGCGAGGTCCGGTGACAAGGCCCCGGCGGGAAGAGACGCGGACGATCATCGTCGCGATCACGGGCGCCAGCGGCGCCCCGTACGGCCTGCGCATGCTCACACTGCTGCGCGAGCACCGGGGGATCGAGACCCACCTCATCGTGTCGCGCGCCGGGCGCATGACGCTGCGCCACGAGTGCGGCATGTCGATCCGTGAGGTGGAGGCGCTCGCCGACGTGACGTACCGGCCGGGCGATGTCGGCGCGGCCATCGCCTCCGGCTCCTTCCCCGCCGACGCGATGGTGGTCGCGCCCTGTTCGATCAAGACGCTCAGCGCGATCGCCTACACCTACGCCGACGACCTGATCAGCCGCGCCGCCGACGTGTGCCTGAAAGAGGGCCGCCCGGTGCTGCTCCTCGTCCGCGAGACGCCGCTGCACCTCGGGCACCTGCGGGCCATGACCGCCGCGGCCGAGGCGGGTGCGATCATCGCGCCGCCGGTCCCCGCCTTCTACGCGCAGCCCGTCTCGATCGAGGAGATGGTCGACCACACGGCCAGGCGGGCCCTGGCCAGAGTGGGCGTCCGCGAACTCGCCCCCCAGCCCTGGCAGGGGGAGATCGGCGGGAGCCCGGCGGACCGGTGAGGCATGGAGGCCACCGCGCCCCCGGCCGCGTCAACCGATCGCGCGAAGAGTGCCTCCGGGCCGACGGCGCAGCCGTTCCACGGCCTCCGCCGTCGTCTCGTCGGCGGGCAGCAGGACGACCAGCTGCTGCGCGTCGGCGCGCGGCAGCTCCAGTCGTTCCCGATGCCACCGCAGCTCGTGCGCGGTGTCGTGGTTGAGCCGAAGCGGGACCCGCGGCGGGGGCAGCTGACGGTCGAGCCGCCGGGTGAACTCCTGCCCGGCGAGAGGGGCGAGCTCGGCCTTGAACCATTCCGCGGTCTCCACGGACGGTCCGAGCCACAGGTCGAAGGCCTGTTCGTCGGCCACCTGGTGCCAGTCGGCGAAGAACGTCCGGGCCCGCGGGTCGGTGAACACGTAGCGCGTCAGGTTCGGCTCCGGGGTCTCCAGCAGCCCGCTTCCGCGCATCACCGCCTCGAACCCGCCGGTGTGCGCGAGCACGTCACCCAGGCGGTTGGTGACGAACGCGACCGCGGGTTCGAGGAGCCGGAGGGTCGCCAGCACGGTGGGACGCACGTCGCGGCTGAGCGGCTCCGGCCGCTGAAGCCCGGTGCAGGCCCCGCCGCTGATCTTGGCGAGGTAGCGCAGGTGGTCGCGTTCCGCGGCATCCAGGCTCAGGGCGTCGGCGAGAGCGTGGACCACGGCGGGGGAGGGGTTGCGGTCTCGTCCCTGCTCGATGCGGGTGAGGTACTCGACGCTGATCCCGGCGCGCGTGGCCAGGTCCGAGCGTCGCAACCCCGGGGAGCGCCGACGGCCGTGCTCGGGGAGCCCGTACGACTCGGGCTGGATGCTGTCGCGCTTCGCGCGGACGAAGTCGCCCAGTGGCGTGCCCATGGCCGGAGTCTAGGCGCGGCGCGAATGCGCGAGAACGGCGCAGGGTGGCCCTGTGGGGGCCAGCCTGCGCCCGGCCTGGCTGCCGCCGCGGCGGCGGCGGACCGTGGAGCACATGAGCGAGAAGCACACGTTGGTCATCATCGTCGGGAGCGTCCGCGAGGGCCGGTTCGGGCCCGTCGTCGCCTCCTGGGTCGCCGAGCAGGCACGCGCGCACGGTGGGTTCGACGTCGAGGTCGTCGACCTCGCCGACGTCGAGATCCCGCTGTCGTTGCCGGCGGCGTCGCCGAAGTTCGCAGGCGACTCCTACCCGCGCCCCGAAGGGATGGCGCCCCTGACGTCCCGCCTGGAAGAGGCTGAGGCCGTCATCCTGGTCACGCCCGAGTACAACCACAGCTACCCGGCCTCGCTGAAGGCCGCCATCGACTGGCACTTCACCCAGTGGACGGCCAAGCCGGTGGCCTTCGTCAGCTACGGCGGCGCGGCCGGAGGCCGGCATGCCGCCCTCCACCTGGAGAACGTCCTCACCGAACTGCACGCGGTGACCATCCGCGACGGTCTGGCGTTCCCGAACTACTTCACCGCGTGGCAGGACGGCCGGCCACTGGACCCCGAGGCGCCCGGGTACGCCAAGGTCCTGCTGGACCAGCTCGCCTGGTGGACCGCCGCCCTGAGCGCCGCGCGCGAGGCGAGCCCGTACCCGGCCTGACGGAGCGGCGACACCGCCGAGTCGGGAGCCGCACGGTGGTGTCGCCGCGCGACCCCCCTGTCCTGGCGGACGTCAGTCGGCGAGGGCGGGTCTGGTGACGATGTCGTCGGCGAGCGGGGCCACCGCCGCGATGATCTGGTCGATCGTGGGGTCGGGTACGCCCGCTCCGCGCAACGCGTCCACGAGGTGCCCCGCGACGAGGTCGAAGTGCTCCTGCTCGATCCCCCGTCCGCGGTGCACCTTCTTCATCGGGGCGCCGGTGTAGGTCATCGGGCCGCCGAGCGCCGCGCCGAAGAACTCCACCTGCCGGCCCTTGAGCCGGGGCAGGCCGGTGCCGACGAAGAAGCCGGAGAGCCGGTCGTCGGCCAGGATCCGGACGTAGAGATCGTCGACCACGCTCACCAGCGCCGCCTCGCCGCCGATCGACTCGTAGATGGTTGGCTCTGCCACGGGAACTCCTTCGGAGGGACACGTCGTCGTGCGGTCCATGACAGAGCGCGGCCGTTACGTCACGATCAATCGGCCGTAAGCGGGATGAGACACTCCGTGCACAAGCGAGGGCCGGGCGCTGTGAGACCGGGAATAGGGGACACGCTGCGGTACGCGCGCCGAAATTGCGGTTAATTCCGGCGGGCGAGGTCAACCCGCGACCCGATCATGTGCCGATACGCGCTTGCGTGAATGGCGCGAGCATGTGCACGATGCCAAATGTCGGGAAAGGCGAACACCCAGAGGCGATTTCATGCGCGAACCGCGCCGGCGGTCGGAGGCGGCCGGCCCGCCTTCGCGCGTGCGCCGCGACAGTACGATCCGGCTGGCCACGCCATTGGCGGTCGCCGCCCTGACAGTGCTGGTCACAGCCCTGACGACGGCCCTCGACGCGTTCAAACTGCCGCCTTTCGCGCGGCTGGCGATCGTCACGGGCGGGTCGGTCCTCGCCGGGCTGATCGCCCTGGTGTCCCAGCGCGAGGCGCGCGATTCCGCCCGTGAGCGGCCGGTGCCCATCGGCGGAGCCGTCGCGCCCGCCCAGTTGCCTCCGGTCGTCGCGCATTTCACCGGCCGCGCCGAGCATTTGGCCAGACTTCATCAGGTGTTCACCGAACAGGCCGCGGGCAGGAAAGCGCGGGAATGGAGCGGGTGCGTCGTCGTCTCCGTACACGGGCCTGGAGGCGTCGGAAAGTCGGCGCTGGCGACGCGGTTCGCGCACGAGGTGGCCGGGCGTTACCCGGACGGCCAGCTCTACTGCGACCTCCGCGGCACCGGTGACGTGCGGGTGCGGGCCGAAGACGTGCTGACCGGCTTCCTGCTCGCCCTCGGCGTCCGGCTCACCACCGACCCGGGCGGCCTGGCCGACCTGCAGAAGTTGTGGTGGACCTGGGTGAAGGGCCGCCGCATCCTGATCTTCCTGGACAACGCGCAGTTCGCCGACCAGGTGCAGGCGATCGTGCCGCCCGAGACCGGCTGCGCCGTGCTCGTCACCTCGCGGCAGCCGCTCTACCTGCGCAACACCCTGGACGTACGGTTGCAGGAGTTCACCGAGCCGCAGGCGGTGGAACTGCTGGCCCGCCTGGCCGGCGACGACCGGGTGGCCGCCGACGCCGAGGCGGCCGTGCGCGTCGCGGCCCTGTGCGACCACCTGCCGCTGGCGGTCAGCATCTGCGGTGGGCGGCTCGCCGCGCGCCGCACCTGGTCGCTGGCCGAGATGGCCGACCGGCTCAGCGACGAGCGCCGCCGGCGGCTCGACGAGCTGGAGATCGACGGCGACCAGATCGACAAGAGCGTCCGCGCGACCCTGTGGCTGAGCTACGAGGACTGTACGGACCTGCAGCGGCGGCTGCTGCGGTCCTTCGCCCTGCTGTCCGCGCCCGACCTGCCCTCGTGGGCGGCCGGTTCGCTGCTCGGCACCTCCAAGCTGGACGGCGTCGACCAGCTCGAGGCGCTGGTCGACGCCCAGCTCGTGGAGTACTCCGGCAAGGACGCCACCGGCACGGGCCGCTACCGCCTGCACGACCTGGTCCGGCTCTACGCCCGCGAACGGGCCGAGCACGAGGACACCGGCGAGCAGCGTCGCGCGGTCATCGACCGTACGCTCGCGGGCTACCGTCGGCGGGCCGAACTGGCCGCCGCCGCGCGCTGGCCGCAGGACTGGCGCCGTCACGCGCGACGCGGCGAGCAGGACTCCGGCGAGATCGCCCCCGAGCCGTGGTTCTACGCCGAGCGCCTGACGCTCGTGGCCGGGGTGAACCAGGCGGCGAGCCTGGAGATGTGGGAGGAGGCCTGGCGGCTCGGCCGGGCGTTCTGCTCGCTGTGCCACTCGATGCGGCTGTTCTGGCAGGAGTGGCGGGCCGTGGCGGAGACGACGCTGCTGGCGGCCGGCCGGCTCGGGGACCGGCGCTCGGTCGGCATCGCCCTGATGGAACGCGCCGCGGTCTCGGGCGGGTTGGGCCGCGGTGACCTGGCCCGTACGAGCGCCGAGGAGGCCTTGGCGATCTTCGAGGGGCTGCGCGAACCGTGGTGGGCGGCGCGCGCGATGCGCACGGTCGG
The DNA here is from genome assembly GCF_030269445.1 of Actinoallomurus iriomotensis. Taxonomy (GTDB): domain Bacteria; phylum Actinomycetota; class Actinomycetes; order Streptosporangiales; family Streptosporangiaceae; genus Actinoallomurus; species Actinoallomurus iriomotensis. Next base: position 841,144 of record NZ_BSTJ01000002.1, on the reverse strand, counting down.
CGTCTGCCTGCGGGACGCCGGCAACCTGGACGAGGGGCAGCGCCATCTGCTGGCGGCGATCGCCGGGTTCGCCTCCGTGGGCGACCGCTGGTGGCACGCGCGCACGCAGCGCAACCTGGCCGAGCTGCGGCTCGCGCAGGGCCGGCACCAGGAGGCCCGCGCCCTGCTGGACGAGGCGCTCGGCGTCTTCGAGAGCGACGGCAACCGCTACTCGGAGGCGCAGACCCTCCGCGCGATGGGCGACGTCAGCGCCGCCGAGGCGGCCGACCTGCGGGCCCGCGGCGACGGCCTCGCGGCGGACGCCGCGTTCAACCGGGCGGCGCAGGTCCTGGAGCGGGCCGCGGAGATGTTCCGGCTGCGGCACGAGCAGTGGGAGGAGGCGCGCTGCCTGCGCGCCGCGGGCGAGGTCGGCGACCCGAAGAACGGCCTGCGCGAGCTGGCGTTCGTCCGCCGCGCCATGGACACGCTCGAAGGCCTCGGCGACACGTGGGGCGTCGCCCGTACCGAGCTGTCGGAGGGACGGGCGCTGAGCCGGCTCGGCCGGACCGAGGAGGCGGTCACCGCGCTCCGGCACACCGCCGGGACCTTCCGCGAGCTCGGTGACCGCTGGTTCCAGGCACGGTGCCTGCGCACGCTCGCGGAGATCCTCATCGACGCCGGCCGGCCCGCCGAGGCGCGCGAGCCGGCCGAGGAGGCCGTACGGATCTACCAGAGCCTCGGCAACGAGGTCGGCGAGGCGCGGGCGGAGCACATCCTGGCCAGGACGCGGCGGCCGGAGGAGGGCTGAGCTCCCGCGCGGCCGTTCGGGTCAGCGGGCGAGCCGGTGGAGCCAGTCGCGCAGGAGGGCGGTCTCGGCCGGGCGGAGCGGGAAAGCGGCCCCGCCCGCGTCGGTGAGGGCGGCGTCGAGGGCAAGGGCTCGGGCGGCGAGGCCGGGGTCCATGGCCGGGGGCGGGTCGGTGGTGATGGAGTCGATGAGGGTGTCGCGAGTTCTCGAGGAGATCTCCGGGTCGCGGTCCTCGGCGGGGGTGCCGACCAGCGACAGGGTGACGCCGGTGACGGCGGCCAGACAGAGGCGGGCGGCGAGGGCGGGCGGGACCCGGAGGCGGCCGGCGGCGGCGACGCGGTCGAGGAACTTCAGCAGGAGGCCGCCTGCCTCGTCGGCGGCGGGCGGGCGGCGGCCGGGACGGCCGGTGCCGAACATCAGCAGGTAGAAGGCGGGGTGGCGTAGGCCGAAGTCGACGTGCATGTCCCAGCCGCGGCGCATGTCGTCGACCGGGTCGTCGGTGTGCGCCAAGTCCTGCTTCTCGGCCAGGTATAGGTCGAAGCCGTGGATGGCCAGGGCCGCGAGGAGGCCGTCCTTGTCGCCGAAGAGCTGGTAGAGGGAGGCGGCGCGGATGCCGGCCGCCGCGGCGACCGAGCGCGTGGAGACCGCCTGGGCGCCCTCCCGTTCCAGGAGGTCGGCCGCCACCTCGAGGATCTGCCGCCGGGTACGGGTCTTCGCGTCGTCCACGGTTGCAATGCTACGCCATTCGGCGTATCACTGATACCGCCAGTGATACGCCGAATGGCGTAACGTCGATACATCGAGGGAGAAACCAGTGAATCGTGTCGGATACGGCGCCATGCAGCTCGCCGGACCGAACGTATGGGGGCCGCCGGACGACCCCGAGTCGGCGCGGCGGGTGTTGCGCCTGGCGGTCGAGCTGGGAGTCACGTTCCTCGACACCGCGAACGCGTACGGGCCGCGTACGGTGAACCGGCTGATCGGGGAGGCGCTGCGGCCGTTCCCGGAGGGGCTGATCGTCGGCAACAAGGTCGGTGCCGGGCGCGGCCCGGACGGGTCGTGGATCATCACCGACCACCCGGACACGGTCCGCCGGCAGGTGCACGAGGCGCTGGCCGACCTGGGTGCGGAGGCGAGCGAGTTGACGTACCTGCGGCTCGGCGGCGACGGTCCGGCACCGCCGAGCGACGTGCCGCTGGAGGACGCGCTCGGCGTGCTCGTCGAGCTGCGCGATCAGGGGCTCATCCGCCGCATCGGCCTGTCCGGCGCGTCGCCGGAGATGCTGGCCCGCGCGCAGAAGATGACGCCGATCGCGGCCGTGCAGAACCGCTTCAACCTGCTCGACCGCAGCGGCGTCCAGGTTCTCGCCGACTGCGAGGCGCAGGACATCATGTTCGTCCCCTACTTCCCGCTGGCCTCCGGGCGGCTCACCGGCCACGAAGAGCTGAGCGGCCCCGCGGAGCGCCTCGGCGCGACACCGGCCCAGGTCGCGCTGGCCTGGCTGCTGCGCCGTTCCCCCGCCGTGGTCGTCATCCCCGGCACGGCGAACCCCGATCACCTGCGCGCCAACATCGCCGCGGCGGAGGTCGCCGAGAACCTGACCGATGCCGAGGTGGCCCGCCTGACCGGCCTCGCCGACGAGTCAAAGGCCGTCATCGACCAGCCGCACCGATCCACGCTCGACGCGCTCAGATCCGCGGCGGGGAGCCGCCGCTGAGCAACCGTTCGGCGTCACGTTCGGCGTCGGGCCGGGCCGGCCGCCGGCATGGAGCGAGCGACGGCAGCCGCGCGGGCTCCGGGTCAGCGCGGGCTCCCCCACGGCACGGTCTGCCACGGGCCGCCGTCGGCCTCGGTGAGGGTCTGGTGGGCGGCCAGCGCCGCGTCGTATCCCTCGTCGTCGAGACGCAGCGCCTGCCCCAGCGCCCATGCCGCCGACAGCTCCGCCCACGAGCCGTACCGGCGCCGGCACCGCTCGCCGGCCTCGACGATCAGCCGCTCGGCGGTGATCTGGTCGCAGAAGTGCGCCTCCAGGCCCCAGCGCGCCATGTGCACCGCCCGGCCCAGGGCGTGGGCCGACGTGTCGCGGACCGGACCGTCCGGCGGGGGAAGGCCGTCGGCGCGGAGGCGTTCCTCGTACCGGCCGACCCGCTCGTCCAGGTCCGGCCCGGCGTCCGCGCCGCCGAGCAGCGCGTTCATCGTCCCGCGCCACTCTTCGGCGTTCGTGACCTCCCACAGGTCGCGCAGCGAGCGCAGGCCGCCGATGTAGTCGCCGTACACGGGGCCGGCGTCGTTCCAGGGCACCGAGGCCTGGACCGCGAGCGGCGCGCCGCACGCCAGGCCGAACGTCAGCGCCCCGTCGGGCGGGCCGTCGATTCTCGTGACGAGCCGTCCGCCCGTGGGCCGCACGGCGTCGCGCGCGGCCTCGGCGAGCACGTCGGGGGAGAAGGACCATTCGAGCGCCGGCACACCGCGGTTGAACAGCACCCGCCACTCCGGGTCGGGCCACTCGCGTACCAGCGTGGCGATCGACCGCATCAGGCACACGGTGTCGGGCTGGCGGGGGATCGCGCCCCGCGTGAAGACTTGGGCGTGCTCGCGGCCGTCCACGGTGCGCACCAGCCACTGGATGACGTCGTGCCGCCCGGCGATCACGTCGTCGGCGCGTCTCTTCGGCGCGAGCACGAACAGGTCGAGGTCGGCGAGCAGCCGCAGGTACGCGGTGGCGTCCCCCCGCGCCTTCGCCTCGGCGAGGCGTTCCTCCACCGGGTAGCGCGGCTCCCAGCGGGGCGGGCGGGCGTCGTCGAGGTTGAACCGCACCTTCCGGGTGAGCTCGTGACCGGCGCCGAGGGCGTGCTCGCAGTCCGCGAGCACCTCCTCGTACAGCGCGACGGCCTCGTCGAGCCGGCCCGTCTCCTCGTACAGCAGGGCGAGGTGGTTGCGCGACCGCAGGGTGTCGACGTGGTCGGGGCCGAGCACCCGCCGCCGCCCGTCGACCACCGCGCACAGGGCCGCGACGGCCTCGGCGTGTCGGCCGAGCTCGCGGTAGGTCAGCGCGACGTTGCTGCGGGACAGCAGCGTCGCGGGATGGTCGGGACCGAGCACGCGCTCCCGGTCGGCGAGCGTGCGTTCGTACGCCGCGATCGCCTCGTCCTTGCGGCCGGTGTCGTCGTAGGTCAGCGCGAGGAGGTTGCGCACCGCCATCGTCTCGCGGTCGTCCCGCCCGAGGATCCGCTCCCAGTCCGACACGACGCGTTCGAGCAGCGGGACGGCGTCGGCCGGGCGGTCCACCTCGCGGTAGGCCTCGGCGAGGTCGCGGCGGCACCGGACCGTGTCGGGGTGGTCGGAGTCGAAGAGCCGTTCGCAGCCGGCGAGCGCGTCCTCGAGCAGCGCGACGCCCTCCTCCTGGCGCCCGGCGGACAGGTAGACGTGCGCGAGCCGGATGCGGACCCGCAGGACGTCGCGGTGGTCCGGGCCGTACAGCCGCCGCAGGCCCGCCAGGGCGCGCTCGGTCAGCCCGATGGCCTCCACGGCCCGCCCGGTGTCCTTGTACATCGCGCCGAGCGTGGCCGCGGACATCAGCGTGTCCGGATGGCCGGGGCCCAGGACGCGCTCGCGGTCCTTCAGCGCCCGCTCGTACGCCGCGGCGGCCTCTTCCGTCCGGCCCAGGTCGTCATAGAGCGACGCGAGGTTGGCGCGGATGGTGAGGACACCCTCGTGGTCGGCGCCCATGGCGCGCTCGGCGTCGGAGAGGGCGGCCTCCATGAGCGGCACCGCCTCGTCGAGCCGGCCGGCGTCGCGGTAGGCGAGCGCGAGGTTGTTGCGGGCGCCGATGGTGTCCAGGTCGTCCGGCCCGAGGGTGCGCTCGCGGGCCGCGAGCACCTCCAGGAGCAGCTCGATGGCCTCGTCGACGCGCTCGGCGGCGGAGTAGGCGTCGGCGAGATGGTTGATCAGCGTGATCGACATCGGGTCGTCGCGGCCGAGGCTGCGCTCGGCCTGGGTGAGGGTCTGGATGCAGATGGCGATCGACCGGTCGAGGCGGCCCGCCTCGCGGTAGGCGGAGGCGAGGTTGTTCCCGGCGATCAGCGTGTCGTGGGCGTCGGGTCCCAGGAGCCGCGTGCACTCGGCGAACGCCTGCTCGCCCAGGGTGATCGCCTCGTCCACGCGCCCCACCTCGTAGTACGCGTGGGCGAGGTTGATCCGGCACGTGAGCGTGTCCGGATGGTCGGGGCCGAGCGTGTGCTCCGCGGTCGCGAGGGCCTGCAGGTCGTCCAGCACCGCGTCGTCCAGCCGGCCGCCCGTCCGATAGGAGTTCTCCAGGATGTCCTGGAAATCGTCTTCCACCACCGGGGGAACCTCCGTCGATACGGGCACGGCCGAGACCGACCAGTACAACAATCCACCGTAACGGGCGAACCGTAATCAGATCGGATGAACCCTCACAGGTATCCCGTTGAGTACGGCGTTGCCGGACAGCGGGTCGCGGGCCCGCGGGTCGGTGAGGGCGTTGGCGCTGACGCCGGCGTGGGCCGCCGCGACCGAGCCGCGGGTGCCGGGCCGCCCGTGTCCCCAGCCGTGCGGGAGGCTGACCACGCCCGGCATGACCTCGTCGGTGATCTCCACCTCGACTTTCACGGCGCCGGCGTCGCTGGTCACCTCGGCCGTCCCCGCGTCGGCGAGGCCGAGCCGCCGTGCGTCGTCGGGGTGGATCTGGAGCGTGCAGCGGTTCGAGCCGCGCACGAGACCGGGCAGGTTGTGCATCCAGCTGTTGTTGGACCGCAGGTGGCGGCGGCCGATCAGGACGAGCCCGGTCGCGCGGCGTTCGGCGAGGCCGTCGCGCAGGCGCGCGACGTCTTCGGCGATGGGCGGCGGGCACAGCTCGATCCGCCCCGAGGGCGTCCGCAGCACCTCGGGCAGGCGCGGGCGCAGCGACCCGAGGTCGACGCCGTGCGGCGCGCGCCGGAGCGCCTCCAGCGACAGGCCGCCCGGCTCCGCGCCGAAGCCGTCGCCGTACGCCCCGAGCCGCAGCATCAGGTCCAGGCGCCGCAGGGCCGGGCTGTCGCCGGTGAGCCGGGCCGCGAGCGCGGCCGGGTCCGCACCGTGCACCGGCGAGGCCGGGTCGGCGGTGGCCGCGGCCAGCGTGCGCGTCATGATCGCCTCGTCCACGTCGGTGTCCTGGCCCGAGGCGATCCGGATGAGCCGGGCGAGGATCGCGCACTCGTCCGGCACGCCGTCCGGCAACGGCAGGACGGGCGGTGAGTAGCGCGCGGTGTTGCGGACGGCCAGGTCGCTGAGGGCGAGGTCGTAGTGCGGCGACCGGCTGGGCGGAGGCGGCGGCAGGACGACGTGCGCGTGCCGGGTGGTCTCGTTCAGGTACGGGTCGACGCTGACCATGAACTCCAGCGTGCCGAGCGCCTCGCCGAGCCGATCGCCGCCCGGCGTGGACAGCACCGGGTTGCCCGCGACGGTGACGAGGGCGCGCACCTGGCCGTCACCGGGCGTGACGATCTCGTCGACCAGCGTGGTGGCGGGCAGCTCGCCGCGGACCTCGGGCAGCTTGCCGACCCGGCTGTGCCAGCGGCCCAGCCGGAACCCCCGCCGGGACCGCGCGCCGGCCGGCCGGTGCGGCGCGAGCGGGAACATGGCGCCGCCGGGCCGGTCCAGGTTGCCGGTGAGGACGTTGATGACGTCGACCAGCCAGCTCGTCAGCGTGCCGAACGCGGCCGTGGAGGTGCCGATCCGCGCGTACACGGCGGCGCTGGGCGCGGCGGCCAGCTCTCGGGCCAGCCGCCGGATCTCCGGCGCGGCGACGCCGCAGACTCCGGCGACGCGCTCGGGGGTGAAGTCGCGCGCCAGGGCGGCGACGTCGTCCACGCCGTCCGCGTCGTCCCGGCGTTCGGCCAGGCCCTCCTCGAACAGCGTGTGCACGACGGCGAACAGCAGGTACGCGTCGGCGCCCGGCCGGATGGCGAGGTGCCGGTCGGCGAGACGCGCGGTGCGGGTACGGCGCGGGTCGACCACGACGAGCGTGCCGCCGCGCTCGCGGAGCGCGCGGAGCCGGCCGGGGAAGTCCGCGGCGGTGCACAGGCTGCCGCCGGAGTCGACCGGGTTGGCGCCCAGGACGAGCAGGTAGGAGGTGCGGTCGAGGTCGGGCACGGGGATGGCGAGCGCGTCGCCGAACAGCAGGCCGCTCGACACGTGCTTGGGCATCTGGTCGACCGTGCTCGCGCTGTAGACGTTGGTGGTGCCGAGCGACTTGGCGAGCAGCCCGCCGTACAGGCCGCCCGCGAGCGTGTGCGCGTTCGGGTTGCCGAGGTAGATCGCGAGCGCCTGCCGCCCGTGGCGGCCGGCGACGGCGGTCAGCCCTCGCTCGACGGCCGCGAACGCCTCGTCCCAGGTGGCCTCGTGCCAGCCGTCCTCAGTGCGGACCATGGGCGCGCGCAGCCGGTCGGGGTCGTTCTCCAGCTCGTCGAAGGTCGCGCCCTTGGGACAGATGAAGCCGTGGCTGAACACGTCGTCGCGGTCGCCCCGCGCCCCCGTCACCCGGCCTTCCGTGATCGTCAGTTCCAGCCCGCAGGTGGCCTCGCAGAGCGGGCAGATCCGGTACGCGGTCGCCATGGGCGCTCCCCTCATCCGCCCACACGATAAGCGCGCGGGGCGTTGAACGGAACCGCGTTCGGCGGTCACCGCGTCAGACCCGCCGACCGGGGGGCCGAGCCCGGTTACGGCCGGGTGCGCCAGCAGTCGAGGACGCGGTCGACGTCCGCGCGAATGCGCTCGCGTGCCTCCGCACGGGGGACGCCCGACATCAGCAGCGCGTCGTAGTCGGTGTCCTCGTGCCGTACGGACGCGACGACGGCGGCCCGTACGGCCGTCTCGTCCAGCGCGCGTCCGGCGGCCGAGCGGCCGACCCGGCCGCTGCCGCGGGTGCCGGTGTGCAGGGCGATCGCCTCGGCGCGTTCGGCCGGGCAGCCGGGGAACACCCGCCGGATCTCGCGCGCCGTCCGCGCCTGGAGCTCGACGTCCTCGGCCGCGCGGCGCTCACGGTCGCGCTCACGCCGTCGCGCGCGTACGTCCTCGTCGGCGAGACACTGCTCCTCGGCGAGCTCCAGCGCGGCCTCCTCGACGAGCAGGCCCTGGCGTTCGTACCGCTTGCGGCGGCGGTTGAGGCGGACCACCACGGCCGACAGGCCGCTCGCCTTCTTCGCGCGGCGGGTCAGCGCCGCGTCGCCGGCCGGCAAGAAGATCAGATGGTCCAAGTCGGCGCAGGTCAGACAGGTCGGACTGCCGTCCTCCATGACCAGGAAGTCACCCGTGCCGTGGCAGCCGGCACAGGTCCACTCCTTGAGCGGCACGACCACCACCAGGTCCGGTGCCGCGCTCTCCCGCTGGATCACCCGCTCGCGCTTCGCCTCGGACAGGTCCGGGGAGAGCCAGTGCGTACGGTAGGCGAGCTCGGCGGCCTCGTCGCCGTCGGCGGTGAACCGCAGCGGGGCGCGGTCGCGCGTGGCCGAGACGTACGGCACCTCGACCGGCCGCAGGCCGTTGTCCTCGGCCCACCGGCGCAGGGCCGTCATCACCTTGGAGATCCGGTCCGGACGCGCGCTGAGCGCCTGCTCCAGGTGGCCGAGACGGCCCTGCCGCCACTCGTCGATCCGGTTCGCGGGCAGCCAGCCAATGCCGTTCAGGACGTCGATCGGCGAGACGGTCTTCGAGCGCGCCAGCGCCGCCTCCGCGGCGGAGGAGACCCGGCTCTGGAGGGAATCACGGCTCATGGCGGCCCCAACCTATCCGACCCGCCGGCACTGCCATGCTGGAGAGATGACCGGAACTCAGCGGTGGCGCGTCGCCCTGGTGCCGACGCTGGCCAAGTTCGCCGGGGCGCTGTTCCTGGCCCTCCTGGCCGTCCTCTCGTGGAACGAGCGCGAGTGGCTCCTGCTCTGCGCGGTCGGCGCGCTGGCCCTCGGCGTGTACGGCCTGCGCGACGTGCTGGCCCCGGTCCGGCTGTCCGCCGACACCGAGGGAGTGACCGTCGTCAACGGGTTCGCCGGCCACCGGCACATCCCGTGGCACGAGGTCGAGCGCGTCACCGTGACCGAACGCCGCTCCCACGGCCTGCGCACCGAACTCCTGGAGATCGACACGGGGGAGTCGCTCCACCTGTTCAGCCGGCACGACCTCGGCGCGCCGCTCCAGGAGGTGGAGGAGGCCCTGCGGGAGCTGCGGCCCGCGGCCGACCGGGAGCGGTGAGCGACACCCGCTGAGCGGGCGTCGTGCTTCAGCGGACGGTCAGCGGTCGAGGACGTGGTCGCGGGCCTCGGCGTAGCGCTCGCGGAGCGCCGGGTACGGGTCGGCCTCGTACGTGGTCAGGCCCGGGCGTTCCCAGCGCGGCGGCTCGGGTGTCTCCGACAGGGCCCACGCAGCCTGGACGGCCGCGCCCTCCGCGACGTACTCGCCGGCCGGCGGGACCAGCACCGGCCGGCCGAACACCGTCGGCGCGATGCGTCGCACCGCGTCCGAGCGGGCCGCCCCGCCGATGAGGAGGACCCGATCGGCCCGTACGCCCTGGCGGAGCAGGGACTCCAGGCCGTCGGCCAGGCCGCACAGCATGCCCTCGATCGCGGCCCGTGCGAGGTGGGCGGGTGTCGCGTTGTCCAGGCGCAGCCCGTGCACCGCGCCGGTCGCGTCGGGCCGGTTCGGCGTGCGCTCGCCCTCCAGGTAGGGGACCAGCGTGAGGCCGTCCGCGCCGGGCGGGGCGGACAGCGCCAGCCGGGAGAGCTCCTCGTGGTCGACGCCCAGGAGCCGCGTCGCGGCGTCCAGCACCCGTGCGGCGTTGAGCGTGCACACCAGGGGCAGGAAGCGGCCGGTCGCGTCCGCGAAGCCGGCCACCTCGCCGGAGGGGTCGGCGCACGACCGCTCCGCCACGGTGAACACCGTCCCGGACGTGCCGAGCGAGACGACGACGTCACCGGGGCGGATGCCGAGGCCGAGCGCGGCGCCCATGTTGTCGCCGGTGCCGGCCGACACGAGGACGCCCGACGCCGTGCGCCCCGCCACCTCGGCCGGGGCGAGCACCCGGGGGAGGGCGGGCGCGCGGCCCATGGCGAGTTCGAGCAGGTCGGCCCGGTAGCCGTCGTCGGCCGGCGACCAGTAGCCGGTGCCGGACGCGTCGCCGCGGTCGGTCGTGAACGCGCCCGTCAGCTTCCACGTGAGGTAGTCGTGGGGGAGGCAGACCGAGGCCGTACGGGCGGCCGCCTCGGGCTCGTGGCTCGCCAGCCAACGCAGCTTGGTCACGGTGAACGACGCGACCGGGACGCTGCCGACCGCCTCGGCCCACTTGCCCGGCCCGCCCAGCTCGGCGACGAGGTCGTCCGCCGCGCCCGCCGAGCGCGTGTCGTTCCACAGCAGCGCGGGCCGTACGACCTCGCCGTCGCCGGACAGGCAGACCATGCCGTGCTGCTGCCCCGCGATGCCGAGGGCCGCGACGTCGTCCAGGCCACCGGCCGCGTCGAGCGCCTCATCCAACGCCGCCAGCCAGGCGGCGGGGTCGGCCTCGGTGCCGTCCGGATGCGGCGCCTGGCCGACCCGCGTGATCTCCCCGGTCTCGGCGTCGGCCACGACCACCTTGCACGACTGGGTGGAGGAGTCGACGCCCGCGACCAGAGTCATCGCGCGCCGAGCAGGTGCTCGACGGCGAGCTGGTCCAGCCGCTCGTAGTGGTAGCCCCGTGCGGCGGCGGCGTCCAGGTCGAACTCCTCGTTCCGCAGCGAGTCGAAACTCTCGCCGGGCTCCAGCGTGGGCACCGAGAGCTCGTCCACGCGCGAGGCCGCGAGCGCCTCCTGGACCTCCGGGTCCGCGCGGAAGGCGCGGGCCCGCTCCCTGAGGATGAGGTACGTGCGCATGTTCGCCTCGGCGCTCGCCCACACGCCCGAGATGTCCTCGGTACGGGTCGGCTTGTAGTCGAAGTGGCGCGGCCCGTCGTATCCGCCGTTCTCCAGCAGGTCGACGAGGAAGAACGCGCTCTTCAGGTCGCCGTGCCCGAACACCAGGTCCTGGTCGTACTTGTTGCCGTGCTGGCCGTTCAGGTCGATGTGGAAGAGCTTGCCGTGCCACAGCGCCTGGCCGATGGCGTGCACGAAGTTGAGCCCGGCCATCTGCTCGTGCCCGACCTCGGGGTTGAGGCCGACCATGTCGGCGTGCTCCAGCGAGCCGATGAACGCCAGCGCGTGGCCGACCGTGGGCAGCAGGATGTCGCCGCGCGGCTCGTTCGGCTTGGGCTCCAGTGCGAACCGGATGCCGTAGCCGCGCTCGGTGACGTAGGAGGCCAGCGTGTCGATCGCCTCGCGGAACCGGTCGAGCGCGGCCCGTACGTCCTTGGCGGCGTCGGACTCCGCGCCCTCGCGGCCGCCCCAGAACACATAGGTCTTCGCGCCCAGCTCGGCGGCCAGGTCGAGGTTGCGCATCACCTTGCGGATCGCGTACCGCCGGATGTCGCGGTCGTTGGAGGTGAACGCGCCGTCCTTGAACACCGGGTGGGTGAACAGGTTGGTCGTCGCCATCGGCACGACGAGGCCGGTCTCGTCGAGGGCCTTGCGGAAGGAGGCGATCGCCCGGTCGCGGTCCGGCTCCACAGCGAGGAGGTCGTCGTCGTGGAAGGTCACGCCGTACGCGCCGAGTTCGGCCAGCCGGTGCACCGACTCCACCGGGTCGAGCGGCGGCCGCGTGGCGTCGCCGAACGGGTCGCGCGCCTGCCAGCCGACGGTCCAGAGACCGAAGGTGAACCGGTCCTCGCGCGTGGGCTGGAACTGACTGGACATGCGGGCTCCTTAATTCGTACGCGACCTGGACTAATTAAAGCGCGCATGCCCAGAGTGTCAACATGTCCGGAGGTACGGGATTAGTCTGGGACGATGCGCCATGAGGTCGCGCCCCTGCGCCACGGCACCATGCGAGAACGCAACCTGGCCGTGGTGCTCGGTGAGATCGCCCGCCGCCAGCCGGTCAGCCGCGCCCGCCTCGCCGAGGCGACCGGCTTCACCAAGACGACCGTGTCCAGTCTCGTCGCGTCGCTGGCCGGCGCCGGCCTGGTGCGCGAGGACGGGCCCGTACGCGACGGCGAGCGCGGCCGGCCCGCGACCGCCGTCTCGGTCAACGGCGACCGCGTCGCGGGCCTGGGACTGGAGATCAACGTCGACTATCTGGCCGCGTGCGTGCTCGACCTCGGCCGCCGGATCCGGCACCGGCACATCGTCGCCGCCGACAACCGCGACCGCGCCCCCGAGCGCGTCATCGCCGCGCTGACCGGCCTCGCCGCCCGCGCGATCGCCGCCGCGGGCGAGCAGGGGCTGTCGGTGGCGGGCGCGGTCGTGGCGTTGCCCGGCACGCTCGACCAGGGCGGCGGACGCCTGCGCAGCGCGCCCAACCTCGGCTGGGACGACGTGCCGGCCGGCGAACTGCTGGACGCGGGCCTGCCCGCGCTCCCGCTGGCCGCCGACTACGACAATGAGGCCAATCTGGCCGCGCTCGGCGAGCTGTGGTTCGGCGACGGCCCGGCGCTGGGCTCGTACGTGCACGTGTCGGGGGAGATCGGCATCGGCGCGGGCATCGTCGTGGACGGCCGGGTGTTCCGCGGTGCGCACGGCTTCGCCGGCGAACTCGGCCACGTCGTGGTCGAGCCCGGCGGATCGCCCTGCGCCTGCGGCGGGCGCGGCTGTCTCGAACAGGTGGCCGGCCAGGAGGCGATCCTGCGCGGGGCGGGCATCGCCGCGGTCACCGCGACGTCGTCGGCGAGTCCGGACGGCCCCCTGTCGGCGCTGGTCGCCCGGTTGGAACGGGGCGACGAGCGGGCGCTGACCGCCGTACGGCGGGCGGGGGAGGCCCTGGGGCAGGCCCTGGCCACGGCCGTGAACCTGCTCGACCCGGACACGATCGTGCTCGGCGGCATCTTCTCCGGCCTCGCCCCGTGGGCGCGTCCCGCGACGGAGGCGGCGCTGGCCGATGGCGCGGGCCTCGTCCGGCGCTCGCCGCCGCGGCTCACGGTGTCACGACTCGGCGGCGACGCCGCCGCGCTGGGCGCCGCGTCTCTCGTCGTGGAACGGGTTCTGGACGACCCCTCGCGCCTGGTGACCCGGTGCTGATCCCCCGATCCGCGAGTACACCATCCCCCGGAAGGGGACCGGGCCTCGCCGCTCGTGGATGCACCCGCGGCGTCCGTACGCTCAGGCCGGATACGCGCAGAGCCGCCGTGTCCTGGGCGCCCGCCGGGCCAGGCCGCAGGTCGCGGCCGTGTTCACCGGCTGGTCGTAGGTCGGGTCGGTGAGTTCGACGGCCGCCCCTGAAGAAGATGGGGCGGCCGCGTGGCCGTACGTTCAGGCTGGGGGTTCGCAGAGTCGGCGGGCCAGTTCGGCGTTGGCGGCCGCGTCCTCGGGGCTGCGTCGGGCCAGGCCGCAGCTCGCGGCCACGTCCACCGGCTGCCCGTAGGCCGCGTCGGCGAGTTCGACCGCACGTCGCAGGTCGGACTCGCTGCTCGTCTCCTGGACCAGGCCCGCGACGAACCGGGTGCCCGCGCCGAGCTTCAGGTCGCGCAGCGGTGCGTAGAAGGCCGGGTCGGTCGGCGCCGGGTCGGTGCCGCCGGTGAACGGCGCGTGCACGTACTCCAGCGGCCGGTCGGCCGGCCACCGGCGCACCAGCGCGTTGGCGAGCTGGACGAACGGGCGCGCGTCACTCAGCCTTCCGAGGTTCTCGTGGTTGAGGTCGCCCAGGCACAGGTGCAGGCCGAAACGGGCGCCGGCCGGGGCCTCCCGGGCCAGCCGCGCCACGCCGCCGGACAGGAAGCCGGCCATCGCGGCGCGGAGCGGGCCGGGCATCCGGCACACGAAGATCAGCTCGACCGGGACCTCGATCTGGAAGATGACGTCGTCGCCGGCCTCGGCGTGGACCCGGCGCATCTCACGCCCGAGCACCTCCCGGAACACCGCACGGTGTTGGAACGCTCCAGCAGGGCCGAAGGTGAACAACGACAGATTCAGATCGCCGGGAATGCCGACCTGGAAGGACAGGTCGTCGCGCCCGCGCTCGGCGCGCAGCTTGCGGAACGCGGGAAGCGCCGCCAGTGCGTCCGTGTCATGCCGGAGGTCCAGAGCGTCGGCGGTGAGCGTGTGCCCGCGCCGCACCCGGTACTTGGGGGTGTCGTCGAAAGACGTCCAGGCGCCCTTTCGCACGAGGACGAAGTCCGGGTGCTCGGAGAAGCCGTTGATGAGGTTGACGATCCAGTGGTAGCGGTCACCGACCTCGCCGTCGGTGATGGAACGGACGTGGGGACCGGCCCAGTCGAGCATGGACCGCATGGCGTCTTCGGTGGTCTTCGCCGGAATGCTTCCGACGAAATGGCACATTCGGGACATAGCTCCGCCCCTTCTTCGCCCCGAAATCTGGCTATCCATCCGGCCTCGGCCGGAATTTCGGACAGATCGGAATGGGCACCTTGCTGTATTCGGCTGAGAACTTACAGTGACTTTGCCGGAAGTGCCAGACCTAATGGTGGTTTTTGTGGCGCCGTTATCGGCCGGTCAGCTCACGCCAGCGGCGCTGAGCGACGTCGGACCATTCGGCGTGCCGGTCGGCGAACAGCCGGCGCGACTGGTCGCCGATCCAGTTTTCGGGCAGCAACTCGGCCGGCAGCCGGGGGTCGAGGAAGGGGAACCGGCGCCATTCGTGCACGAGGCGTGCCTGGGCGAGCATCGTGTCGTGGGCCGAGGCGGGCTCCAGGCAGCCGAACGTCTCGGCGAACGCGGCGTACTGCGCGGCGACCGCGTCGAGGTCCCACGCCCGGAGTACCATCTCCCGCTCGCTGCCGACCGCGGCGAACCGCGCGGTGAACGACATGGCGCCCTGGTCGAGGCCGAGCCCCTGCACGACCGACAGGACCTCCGGCTCGCGCGACGGCATCGGCGAGATCCACATGCCCGGGCCCGGCGAGCCGAAGCCGGCCCAGGTCAGCTTCGTGCGGAGCCGGTGCCGGAGCCGGCGCTTGGACTCGGGGACCGAGACGTAGAGGATCAGCCACACGCCGTCCCAGGCGGGGGCCGGCGTGCCGAAGGCATAGATGCGCTCGGCGCCCTCGGTGAGCAGCCGCCGGCCGGACGGCGTCAGCGACCAGCGGACGCTGCGGCCGACGCGCTCGGAACACAGCCACCCGTCGCCCGCCGTGCGCGCGAGGGCCTGGCGCGCCGACTTCTCCTCGACCCCGAGGCTGTCGAGTACCTCGACGATCGTGGCGGTCCACACCGGGGAGTTCTGCGGCAGGACGAACTCGCCGAGGACCGTCAGCAGCAGGGAACGCGCGCTCGTCTCGCCCACGGCATGGCGCCGGGTCAACGTGGGGCGAGTGGCTGTCACCCGTGTCACTCTACAGTTACGTGTTGCATCATGGCCGATAAGTAAAAACCGATGTCAACGAACGGACGGCTTCGTGCTCGATGGTCACGTTCTCGTCGACGCCCACACGCATCCGGCGCGGCTGCCGACGCTGAAACGCGCCTGGCACGACTGGGCCGCCGACTTCGGCGACGCCGAGGTGCTGGGCCGCGTGTACGACGTGGAGGGCGCCGTGGTGCCCTCGCGGTTCGGTGAGCTGCTCGACGCTGAGGGCGTCGACGTCGTGCTCATGTTCAGCGAGTACAGCCCGAAGGCGACCGGGATCCAGCCCATCGAGGACCTGTTGCCGCTGGCCGCCCACGATCCGGCGCGCATGCGCCCGGTCGCCAACCTCAACCCCCACGTGCACTTCCCGGTCGCCGAGGAGGTCGAGCGCCAGCTCGGGCTCGGCGCGGTCGCGTTGAAGCTGCACCCGGTGCACGGCGGTTTCCCGGCCAACGAGCGCGCGCTGTACCCGGCGTACGAGGTGTGCCGCGACCGCGGCGTGCCGGTCGTCGTGCACTGCGGCACGAGCAGCTTCCCCGGGTCGATGAACGGTTACGCCGACCCGGTGCTGCTCGACGAGGTGCTGCGGGACTTCCCGACGCTGAACATCGTCCTCGCCCACGGCGGGCGCGGCTGGTGGTACGACGCGGCGGCCTTCCTGGCCCTGTCCCGCGAGACGGTGTGGATCGAACTGTCGGGCCTGCCCCCGAGACGGCTGCCCGAGTACTACGCGCGACACGACTTCGCCCGGCTGAGCCGCCGCTTCATCTTCGGCACGGACTGGCCGGGAGTCCCGGGGATCGCCTCGAACGCCCGCGCGGTCGCCAAGCTGTGCCCGGACGAGGAGACCGCGGCACTGGCCCTCGGCGGCAACGCCCTGCGCGTCTACAACCTCACCTGACGTCCGGAATCAGGCGGGGAGGGACCGCCCCTCGTCATGGGTGAAGGCGACCGTCCCGGCGGCCCAGCCGCGGAAGAGCGCACGGAAGCGGTCGTTCACCGGAAGGTCGGTTATCCGCACCTCCTGACCGCGTCGCCTCCTCAGGTAGGGGACGAAGGCGTCGAGATGAGGGGTGGCGGCCGCCAGCTCGATCAAGGCGTCGGCGTCCACCTCGATCTCGGCGGTCGCGAACAGCAGGACCCCCAGTGCGACGGCGGTGTTCCCGCGCGGCGGGGTGAGCCCGCTCTGCGGCAGCCGGGGGAAGAAACGCCGGCATGACATGTCCATGTCGCTTTCCCCGGAGTTGACCCAGGGTGGATCCGGGTAACCGTTCAGGAGGTCGCCGAGGTGCCGCAACTGCTCCTCGATCCACGGCCACCACGTCTCCTCGTCCGGCCGGTGATACGAGTAACCGAGTGGCCCGCCCAGAAGCTCGGAGACGAGCGGCCGATAGCGGTAGTAGCCGTAGTAACGGTCGCTGGCGATGTGCACCAGATGGGGGATGGACCGCAACAGACCGGTCAGGGCGGGACCATGGCACTCCACGAAGCAGGTGACGCCGATGCGCCGCTCGAGAAAGGCGTTCGCTGCCAGCGACAGATCCCGCCGCGCCAGCTCGGCGATCTCGTCGCCGTACCTCCTGCTGAACTCTTCGGAGACGTCCTGCCACGGCCGCCACAGGGCGCTGTTGGACAGGCTCATGTCGATGTCGCTCACGATCATCGGTAGGTCCGCGAGGGAGAGCGCGAGCTTCAGCGCGTGGATCCGCTCGTCCTCGTTCGCCCGGTCGATGCGGCTCTCCAGCGCGCTGATGATCTCCGAGCGGACGATCTTCCGGTGGTCGACGCCGCCGTACATGACCCAGCCGAGCGCGGTGAGCCGGCTCGATCCGTGACCGTTGTCGCGGAACGCCAGGTCGGCCGCGGCGCGGACGAGCCGGCGGACCGTTTCGGCGGGAACCGTGCTGAAGGCGAGACAGCGGCCGAGGAAGGCCAGCGTCGTCTCCCGCTGCTCTTCGTCCTGGCCCTGGTCGGCCAGAAGCGCATGGTAGAAGCGTTCCGCGCCCCGGTCGGAGTGCCGGTCCTTGAGCTGGAGCGCGAGCTGAGCCACCACGTCCCAATCGGGTTCGGCCAGATGGGGCGCGAGGGCGTGGGCGAGTTCGGCGGGAGAGTCGTGCCGGGCGGAGATCCGGGCGGCCGTGAAGTACTCCAGGAACGTGCGGTGGGTGAAGGCGTACAGTTCCTGTCCGTCCGAGGTGAGCCCGACGTCGCTGAAGACCCAGGCGCGCCCGCGGGTGAAGGCGATGAGCTCGGCCGCTGCCGCGGCGGCCTCGTCGCGGTGCCCGAAACCGCGGCCGAGCAGAAACTCCGTGGCCTCGGCGACCAGCGCGCGCTCCGTCACCCGATGGGCGGGGCGGCCGCCCGTGAACAGCCAGTACGCCAGGTGCCGCAGCAGCGGTTCGACGAGGTCACGGGCCCGTACGTCGCTGTGAATCCGCCGCCGCGCGTCCCAGCGCCGGAACATCAGTGTCGCGCACTGCTCGTAGATCTCGGGCCGGCTCCTCGGGAGCGAGCCCTCACCCCGGTAGAGGATGCACATCAGCGACAGCATGAGGGGGTTGGCGCGTAGGTCGGCCATCGCGGCGCTCCCGGCGATGAAGTCGGCGGCACCGCGGTCGCGCTCGTCCGGCGTGAGCGTCTCCTCTTGCGCGAACCACTTGGCGACGTACTCGGCGACCTGGGGCTGGTCGAACCCTCGGATGCGGTGGCAGGAGAACTGCCGGCGGTCGAGTCCGGCCTGCTCGTAGCCGACGACGCGGGAGGTCACGAGAATCGATGTGAGCGGGTACTCGGCGGCGAAGCGTTCGACGATCGACGCGACGCCGGCCCGGTGCCCGCCGTCCAGGAGCTCGTCCAGCCCGTCGAATATCACCATGGCCATGCCGCTGAGCAGCAGCCGTTCGACCAGGCCCGCGGGAGCGGGGCACTGGTAGAAGGTACGGAGCGTGTGATCGAGGTACTCGGCCACCGACCACGCCGGCCGGTCCTGGACGGCGAACTCCCGGAGGGTCACCAGGAAGGGCACGCGGTCACGGGGCTGAGCGGCGTACAGGTGCATCAGCGCGTGCGAGGTCGTCGTCTTGCCCCCGCCGGGGTCTCCGAGCAGGACCGAACGGTCGACGACCTCCGCGAACTCCAGGACGCTCAGCCGCTGCGGATCCTCCTCGAAAGACGCGGACCTGCCGCCGTCGGGTAACACCGGAGTGATCACCGGGGAGACGAAGATCTCGTCGATCGGAACGCGCCGCCTGCGCTCGAAGTCGGGCGGCTCCAGCCTCCCGTGGAAATCCAGCACCTGACGCCGGTAGCCGTCGAGGAACCTCCGTTCGGCCGCGGGATCGGCCGTACCGGCGAGCGCCGCGGTGTGCCGGGAGATCGCCGCGACGGTCGCCTTGATCGCCGAAAGCCGGGAGTCGTTGCGGACGGCCCAGAACTCGGTGGCGTGCGCCTTGCGGAACTCCTCGACAGCCGCGGAGATCCGTGCGTCGAAGTGCCCGAACAGGGCGTCCGACACCGCTGACAGCCCACCGCGCGGAGCCCAGGGCAGGCAGGAGCCGAGCGCGAGCCGGAACGACGTCCTCGCCTGGTCGAGCTCCTCCGCCGGGGCGCCGGACATCCGTACGGCGAACAGCTCATGCACTGCGCCGCGTACGCGTGGATCCGTGAGGGCCTCGGCGAGCCCGGGCGGCGCCTGGGGGAGCAGGCCCTCATCGAGTGGCGGCGCCCCGCCCGCGGCGTACGCGTCGAAGAACTCCTCGATGGGGAACCGTCCGGACCTCTTCGACCGGGTGGCGCGGCCCGCCGCGATGGCCGCCCGCCGGCCGCCGGCCACGATGGCCTCGGTCAGCACGGTCGAGATCACTTCCGCCAGGATCAGCATCCGGCACCTCCGTGACAGTACGACGCGTGGCCCGGCCGCGCGGTGCCCGTACGGACGCCGACACTGACGGATGTTCAGGAAAGCCGGCGACAGGGCACAGACGGCGAACGGCAAACCGTTCTAAGGTGGGCGCGTGCTCCAGCCCCCGGCGCGGCGTCCCTCCAACGCCGCGGTCATGCTCATCCTCGGCTTCGTCGTGGCGACCGTCGTCCTGTTCGTCGTCGAGCTCGGGCTCGACTACACGTTGAAGCTGCACTCGGCCGCCGCGGCCAACGTCGTCTCGGTCGTGCTCGACCTTCTGCTGGGAGCGCTGGTCGGCGGCGCCATGTGCCTGGCCCGGCCACGCAACTACGGCCTGGCCGCCGTGGCGGCCGTCGTCGCGGCCGTCGCCGGGTTCGTGGCCGACGAGGCCTCCTTGATGGTGTACTTCGCCCTGCACCACTATCCGGTCGGCGCGGACCTGATCACCGACTACTTCACGCACGCGCGAGCGATCCTGTGGATCGGCATGGTCATCGAGATGGCCGTCGCCGCGGGTCTCACCGCGCTGCGCGTCCGCTCGGTCATCGCGGCCGACGGCCGCCCGGCCGGCCCCCAGTGGGGACCGCCCGGGCCACCCGCGGGCCCGTGGGCGCCACCCCCGTACGGCGCACCCCCGAACAACTGGCCGCCACCGCCGGGACCGCAGGCGCCACCGCCCGGCCCGTACGGACCGTACGGCCCGCCTCCGGCGGGACCCGGCGCCTGACCGGGCGGCCGCTCCGAGGTCAGACGCGGCGCCAGCGCGCCTCGCAGAAGGAGTACACGCCGAACACGATGAGGCCGGCCGCGACCAGGACCAGCAGCCACGGTCCGGCGCCGGTGTGCGCGAACTGGCGCAGCGTGCCGTCCACGCCCTTGGCCTTGCCCGGGTCGAACTTGACGGCCGCGTAGACGATGAACGCGCCCGCCGCCGTGTAGACGAGCGCGCGGGTGGACTTGCCGATGACGCCGACCGTCCTGACCGCCTTGCGGACCCCGGGGCTCATCTGGTGGGTGTTGAGCTTCTTCTCGAACTTGGTCCGGAGGGCGGCGACGGCGATGCCGATGCCGATGGCGACCACGCCGAGCCCGGCGATGAGCACGATCCAGCGCCCGGCCGGCAGGTCGTGCATCGCCTTCCCGGTCCAGTCCTTGCTCTTCTTGTCGCTGGAGCCCGGTCCGCCCGAGCCGGTGGCGAAGGCGACCGTGCTCGCGCAGACCACGGCGTAGAACACGCCGCGGGCGAGGGAGGACAGGCGCTTGGTGGCCTTGTCGCCCTCGGGTGCGGCCTGGCCCCAGATCGCCTCGCTGAAGCGCCAGATCGCCATGCCCGCGAGGCCGATCGCCAGCAGCCAGAGCAGAACCGTGCCGCCGGGGGTCGAGGCGACGGTCTGCAGCGCCCCCTGCCGGTCGGCCTCCTTGCCACCCTTGCCGAAGGCGATCTGGACCGCCAGCGCCCCGACGATGATGTAGATGACGCCACGCGCGGCCAGACCGGCGCGGCCGAGCGCGCGGAACGTACCGCTGGATGACGCCCGGCTGCCCGCGGCTCTGAAACGCGCACCTTGTGCGGTCATGCTCCCTACCTCCCGAAGTCTGCAGCCAGAGTCCCCGGAAGAGGAAGCGCCAAACACGGGTACGGGCGTCAGGGCGTGAAGCCGCGCTCCCGCAACGCGTCGCGCAGGACGTACCGCTGGATCTTGCCGGTCGCGGTGGTCGGCAGGGAGTCGAGGAACAGGACCGCGCGCGGGCGTTTGAACGCCGCCAGCTCCTCGCGGCAGAACCTGATGATCTCCTCTTCGGTCACCGTGGAGCCCTCGGCCCGTACGACGCCGGCGACCGGTTTGTCCAGGCCGTCGCCGTCGGGCATCGCGACCACCACGGCCTGCGCGACGCCCGGATGCTCCAGCAGCCGCGCCTCCACCTCACTCGGGGAGACCCAGATGCCCGCCGCCTTGATCATGTCGTCGGAGCGGCCGAGGAACCGCAGCGAGCCGTCCTCGTCCGCGACATAAGTGTCACCGGTGCGCAGCCACTCACCCTGGAAGACGCGGCGCGTCACCTCGGTACGGCACCAGTAGCCGGTCGCGATCGAGTCGCCGCGCACCATCAGGTGCCCCGGGCTTCCGTGCGGGACGTCGGCCCCGGAGTCGTCGACGATGCGCACGTCGTAGCCGGGCACCGGCAGGCCGGTCGCGCCGGGACGCACCTCGCCGGGACGGTTGGAGACGAAGATGTGCAGCGCCTCCGTCGCCCCGATCCCGTCGAGGATCTCCACGCCGAACCGTTCGGCGAACCGCCGGAAGATCGGCGCGGGCAGCGGCTCCCCGGCCGACACCGCCTGCCGTACGGACGCGAACGTCTCCGAGGGCAGGCCGGCGGACAGGAGCGCGGCGTAGAAGGTCGGCACGCCGAAGAACAGCGTGGGGCGTTCGGCGAGGAGCCGCTCGGCGATGCCGGCGGGCGTCGGGCGGGCCGGTTCGAGCACGGCCGACGCCCCGGCGGAGAGCGGGAAGAAGCAGGAGTTGCCGATGCCGTAGGCGAAGAACAGCTTGGGCACGGACAGACAGCGGTCGTCCGGCCGGATGCCCAGCACCCGCGCGCCGTACGTCTCGCACACCGACCGGATCGACGCGTGCCGGTGGATCGCGCCCTTCGGCAGGCCGGTCGTGCCGGAGGTGTAGAGCCACAGCGCGGTGGAGTCCGGGCTCGTCGGGTACGGGTCGCCGGCGCCTTCGCTCTCGGCGATCTTGCTCAGCAGGTGGCTCTGCGCCCAGGCCGGCGCCCGCGGCGGCGTCTCCCCGGTGAGGGCGAACACCGCGAGGTCCGGCGCGGACTCGGCGGCCTCCTCCGCGACGGCGGCGAACTCCGCGCCCGCCGCGAGCACGCGGGCCCGCGAGTCGCGGAGCACCCCGGCGAGGTCGCGCGCGGTCATCATCGTCGACACGGGGACCGGCACCGCGCCGATCCGCATCGCGCCGAGGATGAGCGCGAGCATGTCGGGGGAGTCCGGCATCGAGATCATGACGCGTTCTTCGGGCCGCACGCCCAGCTCACGCAGGCCCGAGGCCATGCGCTGGACGCGGTCGAGCAGCTCGGAGTAGGTGAGGGTCCCCCCGGGCCCGGTCACCGCCGTACGGTCGCCGTCGCCGGACTCGACATGAGTGTCGACGAGGTAGGTGGAGGCGTTGAACACCGGACCACGCCCTTTTAGAGGAAGTGAACGTATTCGTAGTCGAACGGCTTGCCGTTGATTCCGTTACGCGGGGGTTCGAGCCAACTTGCGATCTTACCGGGCTCGTACACCGGGTGCATGAGAGACGCGACGAACGTCTTGTCCGCGTCGGTGGGGAGCCAGGCGCTCCTGCGCGCCTCCCACTCGTCGTCCGTCAGCACCTCGCCGGCGGGCGAGACGTTGATCCCGGCGAACGCCCCGACGTAGCGGTTGAAGGCGCGGTGCGGCAGGGCGAGCCGGTGGGGGAGACCGGCGTCGGCGAGGATGCGGTTCCACCGTTTGACGCCGCTCTCGCAGTCGGCGATGTACTCGTCGCGCAGGTCGGTGTTGAGCGCGGTCAGCGCCTCGACCTCCGCGCGCGCCGGCCGGCCCTCCTCGACGGCGTCCACGTACGCGCCCCGGTCGGTGAGGCGGTGGTCGTCCTTGCGGCGCTCCTCCTGCCAGCGGCCCTTCAGCCCGGCGGAGAAGTAGTTGGCGACGTTCGTGGAGGTCTCGCCACCGAACAGGTCCAGGCTGACGCTGTAGTGGAAGTTCAGGTACTTCTGGATGACGTTCAACGGGATCGCGCCGTGCGGCCCCGCGTCGTCGGTGTCGTGCTCGACCATCAGCCGTGCGGTGCGCCCGACGACGCGGTCCACGCCGGTGGTGCCCACGAACATGTGGTGGGCCTCCTCCTTGAGCATGAACTCACACGTGCGCGACAGCGGGTCGAAGCCGCTCTCCTTCAGCGTGCCGAGCTGGTACTTGCCGTCCCGGTCGGTGAAGTAGGTGAACATGAAGAACGACAGCCAGTCGGGCGTCTCCTCGTTGAACGCGCCGAGGATGCGCGGGGAGTCCTCGCTGCCGGAGTTGCGGCGCAGCAGCTCCCCGGCCTCCTCCCGGCCCTCGCGGCCGAAGAACGCGTGCAGGAGGTACACCATCGCCCACAGGTGACGGCCCTCCTCGACGTTGACCTGGAACAGGTTGCGCAGGTCGTACAGGCTGGGCGCGGTGTAGCCGAGGCGGCGCTGCTGCTCGACGCTCGCCGGCTCGGTGTCGCCCTGGATCACGATGAGGCGCTGCAGCGCCGAGCGGTACTCCCCGGGCACCTTCTGCCAGGCCGGCTCGCCCTTGTGCTCGCCGAACGCGATGCGCCGGTCGGGGCGCGGCTCGGCAAGGAAGATGCCCCAGCGGTACTCGCTCACCGGCACGTGCCCGAAGTGCGCCCAGCCCTCGCGCCCGACGTTCACCGCCGTACGGAGGTAGACGTCCTCGGTCGGCAGCTCGGGCCCCATCTCGGCCCACCAGTCGCGGAACCCGGGCTGCCACGACTCCAGCGCCCGCTGCAACCGCCGGTCATCGGCCAGCCCGACGTTGTTCGGAATCTTCTCCTGATAGTCGGCGGTACTCATTGGTCGCTCACCCTCCTCACTCGCTCCGCGGGCGGCTTGCTTCGCGGCGCCGCCCACTCCGCTCGCTGCGTCGGGATCGCTCCGCTCATGTTCTTCTCCGGTCGAAGGTCGCTCGTACGCCGGTGCCGTACTTGCTCAGGGCGCCGTCGGGGCCGGACGCGCCCGGCCTGGTGAAGATCCAGTTCTGCCAGGCGGAGAGCCGGCCGAAGATCTTGGTCTCCATCGTCTCCGGGCCGGCGAACCGGTGGTTGGCCTCCATGCCGGTCAGCGCGTCGGGGCTGAGCGAGGCGCGTTCCTCCAGCGCGATCCGGATCTCGTCGTCCCAGTCGATGTCGTCGAGGGCGAGCGTGACCAGGCCGAGCTCCTCGGCCTCCTCCGAGCCGAGCCGCCGCCCGCGCACGTCGCGCAGCGGCTCGTCCTCGCCGTGGAACCGCGACGCCAGCCGGCTCCAGCCGTTCGCCATCGGGAACGCGCCGAAGTTCGCCTCGGTGACCACGATCTCCGCGCCCTCGAGCATGTACTGCCGGTCGCCCGCGAGCGCCGTCTCCAGCAGGGCCCCGGCGAAGCAGCTCCCCGGCTCTACGAGCGCGACCAGGCTGCGGCTCGTCACGTCGAGTCGCTTCAGGGTGCGCTTGTAGTAGTGCCGGATCTCGGCGGCGAGCCAGTCCTTGTCGCCGGTCATCGCCTCCTCGTACGCGAGCACGGCGTCGATGTCGCCCGTCGTCTTGACCACCCAGGTGCCGCGTTCGGGCTCGTTGGTGCGCAGCCAGAGGATGAGGTCGTCGAGCTCCCGCGTCATGGCGAGCGGCCAGAAGTCCGCGTCGACGACCTCGGGCGGCACCGTGTCCTCCGGCGCGCGGATCGTGACGGTCACCCGGTCGCCGTCGAGCTCGGCGGTCACGTGCCGGTACGCGACGCGGTCGGCGCTGATCTCCGGTTCGAGCATCGGGAGCGTGACGCCGCGGTCCCCGGCGCGCGCCGACTCGGTGGCGGCCTGCCGCGCACGCTCACGTACGGTCTGCTCGAATCTGCTGCGGGGGACCGCCTCGTCGACCAGCCCCCACTCGACCGCGGTGCGGCCCTTGACGCCCTCCGGCTTGGTCGCGAAGACGTCGGCCCGGTCCCGGCGCACCCGGCGCTTGTCCACGACGCGGGTCAGGCCGCCGGTGCCCGGCAGCACGCCGAGCAGCGACACCTCCGGGAGCGACACCGCCGCCGAGCGGTCGTCGATCAGCAGGATGCGGTCGCACGCGAGCGCGATCTCGTAGCCGCCGCCGGAGGCGGTGCCGTTCACCGCGGCGATGTAGGTCTGGCCGGAGTGCTCGGAGGCGTCCTCGATGCCGCACCGGGTCTCGTTGGTGAACTTGCAGAAGTTCACCTTCCAGGGGTGGCCGGCGGCGGCCAGCATGCGGATGTTGGCTCCGGCGCAGAACACCTTCTCGTCGCCGCTCGTGATGACGACGGCGCGGACCTCGGGATGCTCGAACCGCAGCCGCTGCACGGCGTCGTACAGCTCGATGTCGACGCCGAGGTCGTAGGAGTTGAGCTTCAGCTCGTATCCGGGCCGCAGCCCGCCCTGCTCGTCGACGTCCATCACGAGGTAGGCGACGTCGTCGTCGAACTCCATCCGCCAGTGGCGGTAGCGGTCGGGACGGGTCTGGAACGACACCGGTGGCTCGGAGCCGGACATGGTCTCCTCCTCGCTCGGCCTGCCGCTCATTCTAAAGTTTCCTCGACGTGCGTCTAGATTTTGTAGAAAAAAGGGTGGGTGTTTCGCCCGGCTTGTCCCGCGCCGTGGCAGGGACGAGAGTGGAGGCGACGGCCGGCCGGCCGCCCACGCCCCGGAGGTCGTCCTGATGCCCGCCTCGTCCTACCCCGAGGAGCTCGCCCGGCTCATCGCCGTGCTCGACTGGGCCGTGGAGATCCAGCCCGAGGCCGACCGGATCGTACGGATCTGCGCCGCCGACCCGAACGACGTGCCCGCCCGGCTGGCCCGTGGGGCGACCCGGCTGGCGTACGCGTTCGTGCGGATGGCCGGTCAGCTGGAGGAGCCGGTGGGGATCCCCGAACTCGACGAGTACCGCACGCGGGCGCTCGGGCTGATCCGGTACCACGTGTTCATGCTGCACGGCTCGCTCGACCTGGCGTTCAACAGCACGCTGCGGGACCGGCGCACCGACCCGCGCGCCGCCGCCCACGGTCTCGACCAGCCCGGCGCCGACCTGCGCGACCTGTGCCTGGAGGTGCGCGCGGCGCAGCACCGGTACGCCCACCCCGGCTGAGCGGCCGGCGCGGGGCTCATCGCGGTGGTGCCACCAGGCCGGCCTCGTAGGCGATGATGACGAGCTGGACCCGGTCCCGCGCGTCGAGTTTGGTGAGCAGCCGCGCCACGTGGGCCTTGGCGGTGGCCACGCTGATGAACAGCTGGGCGGCGATCTCGCCGTTGGACATGCCGCGCCCGACCAGGGTCAGCACCTCGCGCTCCCTCTCGGTGACGCCGCCGAGGGCGCGCCGTGGCGGGGCGGGCTCGGGCCGGTCGGCGAACTCCTCGATGAGGCGGCGCGTGACGCTCGGTGCGATCAGGGCGTCTCCGGCGGCGACCACGCGGATCGCGGCGAGGATGTCCTCCAGGGCCATGTCCTTGACGAGGAACCCGCTCGCGCCGGCGCGCAGCGCGCCGTACACATAGTCGTCATCGTCGAAGGTCGTGAGGATGAGGACGCGGGCCGGCTCCGGGCCCGCCGTGATGATCCGGGTGGCCTCGATGCCGTCCACGTCGGGCATGCGGATGTCCATCACCACCACGTCTGGGCGGGTCTCCTCCACCAGGCGGACCGCCTGCGCGCCCGTCCCGGCCTCTCCCACGATGGCGAGGTCGGGATGGTCGGCGACGAGCACGCGCAGGCCCGCCCGGACCAGCGGCTGGTCGTCGGCGAGCACGACCCGGACCGTCATCGGACCCCGGCGGGGATCGGCAGCCGCACCGAGACGAAGAACCCGCCCTCGGGGCGTGGCCCCGCGCTGAAGCGACCGTCGAGCAGCGCGGCCCGTTCGCGCATCCCCGCGATGCCGTACCCGGTGCCCGGGGTGCCGGCGGCGCCCCGCCCGTCGTCGGTGACCTCGATGCGGAGCTCCTCGTCCCGGTGGTCCAGGACCACTCGGCACTCGTCCGCTCCCGCGTGGCGGATCACGTTGGTGACGGCCTCCTGGACGATGCGGAACGCGGACAGATCGATGTCGGCGGGCAGGTCGAGCTCCTCGCCGAGCCGTCGTACGTCGACCCGTACGCCGGCCTCCGCCGAGCGCGCGACCAGGCCGTCCAGGTCCGCCAGGCCCGGCGAGGGGTCCCGCGGCGCGGAGCCGGGTTCGGTCCGGCGGAGCGCGCCCAGCATCCGGCGCAGCCCGGCCAGTGTCTCCCGGCTGGTGCCCTCGATGGCGTTCAGCGCGTTGCGGGCCTCGGCCGGCTGGGTGTCCATGACCCGGCTTCCCACGCCGGCCTGGATGGCGATGACGCCGATGCTGTGCGCGATCATGTCGTGCAGCTCGCGGGCGATGCGGAGCCGTTCGGCCTGGACCGCCTGCGTGGCGGCCTGTTCCCGCCGCGCCTCGGCGTACTCGCGGCGTTGCCGGACCGAATGGCCGATCTGCCAGACGACGACGAGTACCAGTGCCATGCCCGCTGCGGTCGTGGGCAGTCGCTGGTCGGCGACCATGGGAAAGGGGCCTGCTTCGTAGAACGTGGCGCAGGCGACCTGGACGAGCAGGGCCACGGCCGCGGCGGTGACCGAGACTTTGCGTCGGTGGCCGGCCGCGATGACGCCCACCGCGACGTCGATCGCCAGCACCTGAATGTTCCGGACGACCAGCTGGTACCCGAAGTCCTCGAAACGGACGAGACGCGTCGCCACGAGAACCAGCGGAACGAGCATCAGCGTGAGGCCGGTCAGCGGCCGGCGTCGCAACAGGCCGGCGGGCGCGAGCACGACCAGGGCGGGCAGGAGGTAGCGCGTGCCGAACAGCCCGGGGGCGGGGTCGTGCGGCCCGGACACGGCCTGGAGGCACAGCAGGATCGGATACGCGCCGACCCCGCACCACGCCAGGACCGTGCGCACCCGAGGCGGCATCCGCCTGAGCAGTGGGGGACGTGGCGCGGTCGGCATGCGCCGATCGTAGCCAGCGGCGTCCCGCCAGGTCATCGGCCCGTGGGCGTACGCCTGCGGGCTACCCGCGACCGCGGCGAATACGGCCGACGGGCCGATGCCTCGCCGCTGCGGCTCGCGCCACCGTTGGCGGCGTGATCGAAGCCGACGAACTGAACGGAACCGCGAGCGGCCCGGCCCTCACGGCCCACCTGACCGAGCGGATCCCCGTCCACGGGCGGGCCCGGTGAGCGGCGGCCTGGTGGCGCGCGGGTGCACGGCCCTGGCCGCCGTCGCCGTGACGGTGGCGCCGGCGGCGTCCACACTGCTGGCCGCGCCGGGCGTCGTACGGGTCGCGGCTCCGGCCGGCACCGCCGCATGGCGAGCCGACCACCGGCGCCTGCCGGATCCGGTGTCCGCCGATCCCGTCGCGGTGCACGACTTCCTGACCGCGGCCGGTACGGCCGGGCGGCGCGAGCTGGCCGCCGAGTACCCGGGTGTGGTCGGCGACCTGGACGGCGCGCCGGTGGCGCTGCGGTACGCGGCGAACCGGCGGGCGATGGACGCGGCCGGCCCGCCGTACCGGGGCCGGGCCGGGCGGTTCCTGCTGTTCGACCCGCGCGGTGACGGGCGGGTCGCGCAGGTGTTCGGCGACCTGGCGACGGCGGACCGGATCGCGGTGCTGGTGCCCGGCGCGAGCGTCCGTGGGGCGAACTTCTGGACCGGCGCGGGCGGCCGGCGGTTCCGCTCACCGTCGGTGCAGGCGGACGGGCTCTACCGGGAGGGCGCCCGGTACCGTCCTGGCCGGTTCGCGGTGATCGCCTGGCTCGGCTACGAGACCCCGAAGGGCGTCAACGCCGCCGAGGCACGCGAGGACCTGGCGCGGGCGGGCGCCGTCGCGCTGGACCGGTTCGTGGCCGGGCTGGTCGCGGACCGTCCCCGGGCGACCGTCGCGCTCCTGGGGCACAGCTACGGCTCGACGGTGATCGGGCTGGCCGCGCGCCGGCTGCCCCGGCAGGTGACCGACATCGCCGTGTTCGGCAGCCCGGGGATGGGCGTGACCGACGTGACCCGGCTCGGCACCACCGCGCGGGTCTGGGCCGGACAGTCCAGGCGGGACTGGATCCGGTGGGTGCCGGGCATCCGGCTGTTCGGGCTCGGTCACGGGACCAAGCCCGCCGATCCGGCCTTCGGCGCCCGCGTGTTCGCCACCGCGGACGTGTCCGACCACGACCACTACCTCGCCCCTGGCACCGACTCGCTGGCCGCCCTGGCCCGCATCGCCGCGTCCGGAGTCCGGCGATGACCGCCGCCCTGGCGCCGGGTTGGACGGTGCGCGTCGAGGCGGCCACACCGCCGTCCCGGGACCGGACGGTGGACGCGCTGCGGGCCGTGGCGATGCTCGGCGTGGTCCTCGGGCACTGGCTGGTGTCGGCCGTGGTGAGCGACCCGTACCGCCCGGCGGCGTTGCACGGCGCGAGCCCGCTGTCGTACGCCTCGGTGCTCAGCCCGGTGAGCTGGTTCTTCCAGACGCTGGGACCGTTCTTCTTCGCCGGCGGGTACGCGGCGGCGCGCAGCGTCGGGAGAGGGGATCGCCGGTCCTGGCTGGGGTCCCGGCTCTCCCGGCTGGTCCGGCCGGTCCTGGTGCTCGCCGCCGTCTGGCTGCCGGCCCTGCTGCTGCTCTCCGCGGCCGGCGCGCCCCACGGCACCCGGCAGGTGGTCTGGTCGCTGGTGACGCACCCGCTGTGGTTCCTGCTGGTGTACCTGGTGCTGACCGCGCTCACACCGGTACTGCGCGCCGCGGTGTTGCGATGGGGGCCGTGGCCGACACTGGCGCCGGTGGCGCTGGTCGCGGTGACCGACGCGGTCCGCGGCCGTGGACTGCCCACATGGCTGGAGCTGCTGACCGTGCCGGTGGCGTGGGCGGGGCCGTACCTGCTGGGTGTCGCGCTGGCCGAGCGCAGGCTGCCCCGCGTGGCCGGCGCCGTGCTGCTGCCGCTGGGCGTGACCGGTGGCGCCGCGCTGGTGCTGCTCGCCGGTTACCCGGCCAGCGCGGTCGGCGTCCCCGGCCACGACTGGTCCAATCTCGATCCGCCGTCGCTGTTCACGCTGGCCCTGGCGGCCGCGCAACTCGGCGCGTTCCTGCTGGTGAGACCGTCGCTGGCGCGACTGCTGCGCCGTCCCGCGGCCTGGGCGCCGGTCGCCCTGCTCAACCTCGCCGCGATGACGGTCTACTGCTGGCACCAGACCGCGCTGCTGATGGTCACGTTCGCCGCCCTGCCGGCCGGCGGGGCGCCGGGGCTGCTCGACGCGCCCACCGGCGACTGGCTCGCGTACCGGCTGTGCTGGCTGCCGGTCTTCGCCCTCACCCTGGCCGGCCTGTGCGCGCTGTTCCACCGCTTCGAGCGTTCGGCGAGCTGACCGGGCGGCCGGCACACCCTGGGGGCCGGCAGCCGTCTGCTGTACGCGCCCGGCGACGAGCCGGTCGCCGGGCACGACCCGCGCCGGCGGCTCCTGGTCTTCGGCATGCATCTGGAGGTGCGGACGGCCGACGGCACACCGGCCGCCTCGGCCGACGTCGTGCTCGCGGAGCGCCACTGCCGGCTGCGCGACCCGGCGCTGGCCGCCGCCCTGGCGAGCCGCTGCGACGCCGCGCACCGGCTCGGCGTCCGGCAGAGCCTGCTGTGTCTCGAACAGCTGCTGTACCCGTTGTGGGACGACGCGACCCGGCCCGCTACCTGATCCGCGCCCGTATCGACCGCGCCCGCCAGTTGCCGGCCGGCGGCGCGTCGGGCCGGGACGACCCGTTGTTTGAGGGTTTCACTTCACCGGCCTGCTGATTTCGCGGCGAAGTGCCAACCGTTTGTTCAACGGTACCGTTGAGGGACATGACCTCCGGTATCGAAGACACCGCTCATGTCGTGGACGCCGCCTCTGTCATGGGGCTGCTTCCGGCTCGGCCACGGCTCCTCGCCCTGGGCGAGCCCACCCACGGCGAGGACGTCCTGCTCGAACTGCGAAACGAGCTCTTCCGGCAACTCGTCGAGCGCGAGGCCTACCAGACGATCGCGATCGAGAGCGACTGCCTGATGGGCCTGGTCGTGGACGACTACGTCACCTCGGGCACGGGCACCCTCGACGACGTCATGGAGCGCGGCTTCAGCCACGGGTTCGGCGCGTCGCCGGCCAACCGCGAGCTGGTGCGCTGGATGCGCGCGTACAACGACGGACGACCCGAGTCCGAGCGCCTGCGCTTCGCCGGCTTCGACGGCCCGCTGGAGATCACCGGCGCCGCGAGCCCCCGGCAGGCCCTCACCGCGCTCCACGCCTACCTCACCGCCCGGGTCGGCGCCGACCTGCTTCCCTGCACCGCGGAGACGCTCGACCTCCTGCTCGGCACCGACGACCGGTGGCCCGATCCCGCCGCGATGATGGACCCGTCCCGCTCCGTGGGGCGTACGCCCGAGGCCGCACAGTTGCGGTCGCTCGCCGACGACCTGGTGGCCCTGCTCGACGCGGAGACGCCGCACCTGATGGCGGCGTCCTCGCGGGACGACTGGGAGCGGGCGCGCATGTACGGTCGTACCGCCATCGGGCTGCTGCGGTACCACTTCTGGATGGCCGACACGTCACCGGGCCGCATTCCGCGGCTGCTGGGCCTGCGGGCCTCGATGATGGCCGCGAACCTGCTCGCCGTCGCCGAGCGGGGCCCGGCGCTGGTGTACGCCCACAACGGGCATCTCCAGCGGGACAAGAGCACCATGCGGATGGGTGACCTGCCGCAGGAATGGTGGAGCGCCGGGGCGATCGCCGGCGCGCGGCTGGGCCAGGAGTACGCCTTCCTGCCCACGGCCCTGGGCACGATCCGCCACCGCGGGGTGGAGACACCGCCCCCGGACACCCTCGAAGGGCTCCTGTACGCGCTGCCGGAGGACCGGTACGTCGTCGACGCCCGCCGGCTGGCCGTCGCCCTCGGCGACCTGCCGCCCGCTCCTCGCGTGTCCTCCTGGTTCGGCTACGCCCCGCTCGACCCGGCCCACCTGGCCGACAGTGACGGGATCGTGTTCGTCAAGGACGCCCCCGCGGAGGAGAGCTGGTGGCCGGTGCCCTGACCGGTCATCGACGGTCCGGGTGACGCCCGGAGGCCGTCGGCCGCTCGCCGACGGCCTCCGGGCCACGCGGCGCCGGTGACCGCACGTAGAGGCGGAGCGCCGGCGAGAAGCGCCGGGCAGCCCACCTCGGGGCGGTCGCGGTCCGGCGCCTGGTGGCGGGCGTCACGGCCAGCCCGCCCCGGGCACGTCGACCTCGGTGGTGAGCACCTGGCCGGTGCCGGGCGTCACCATTTCGGACATGCCCCGCCATTCGGCTGCCACGATGAACAGAGTCGTCCCGTCGGGGCCGCCGAGGGCGCAGGCGAAGCCACCACGGTCCAGTTCGACGGTCCGCAGCACCGCGCCGCCCTCCGCGACGCGTACGCATCGCTTGTTGGGCACGTCGGCGTACCAGACGGCGTTCTGGGCATCGACGCAGATGCCGTCCGGGGTGCCCTCCCCGAGGTCCGCCCAGATCCGCCGGTCGGACAGCCCTCCGTCGGCGCCGATGTCGAAGGCCACCAGGTGGTGGCGGTGTGAGTCCGCGACGATCAGGGTGGAGCCGTCGGGAGTCACCGCCATGCCATTGGGCAGCGCGAAGTCGTCGGCCACTTCGCGCACCGAGCCGTCCGCCGTGACCAGAGCGATGGAGCCCGGTTTGAAGGCCTCCCCGGCCATCAGATCGAAGCCGACGCGGTTGACGTAGGCGTTTCCGCGGCCGTCCACCACGATGTCGTTCCAGCCGGTCCCACCGAGGTCCGCCCGGGTGACCAGGGACCCGTCGGGCTCGCGGCGCAGCAGGCGCCCGCCCTGAGATGAGACGATCACCAGCCGGCCGTCCGGAAGCCACGCTGTACACAGCGGCAATGACTCCACGCGTGCGATCACCTCGCTGCGAGCGGCGAGGTCGACGGCGATGACCTCGCCCGCGGACCAGTCGGAGAAGGACAACCGGTCACCGTGCCAGCGCGGCGACTCGACCAGACCTCGACCGGTGAGCAGCACTCGTACCTCGTTCATCTCATCAGAGCCCTTCTCGACCGCCGGCACGGCGCCGGCGCCTCACCACCTGTACGAACGAGGGCCGGTCGGATCGACACACGACGACCTAGTCGGCGGGTTTCTGCCAGACCGAGACATGTTGACGGCTCTCGCTCGTGAAGGCCTCCCGCGTCCAGCCGTCCCATCGCTCGCGGAGGTGCAGCCCGGCGAGCTGGGCCATCAGGTCGAGTTCCGATGGCCACACGTACCGGAAGGGGATCGAGCGGTACTCGCCGCGGCCGTCGACGACCTCGACGTAGTTCGAACTCGTCGCCTGGGTGGCGACGTCGTAGATGTCGAAGGCCCATCGCGTCGGACTCACGTGGAAGGGCACGACGTTCTGCCCGGCCGGCAGCCTTCGCAGTTCGGGGATCACGACCTCGACGACGAAACAGCCTCCGGGCTCGAGGTGGGCCGCGGCGTTGCGGAAGCACGCCACCTGCTCCGCCTGCGTCGTCAGATTCATGATCGTGTTGAAGAGCAGATACACGACGGAGAACGTCCCGTCCACTCTTGTCGTAGCGAAGTCGCCGATCGTGACGCCGATGGAGTCACCGCCCGGCTTGGCGCGCAGCCGGGAGACCATCGCCCGTGACAAGTCGATGCCGTGGACCGGGACTCCGCGACGTGCCAGCGGCAACGCGATGCGCCCCGTCCCGATGCCCAACTCGAGGGCCCGGCCGCCGTCGGCCAGCCCCGCCAGGAAGTCGACCGTCGCGTCCACGACGCCGGGCTCGAACATGTCCGCTGACGACTCGTCGTAGGCCGCCGCGACACGCTCCCCGAAGAAACCGTCTTGATCGTCCATCGTCGGACCGTACGGCGGGAGCCCCGCGGAACGCACGTGGATTTCGCCGTCATCGCGGGACGCCGGCAGCGGCCCGGCCGGGCCATGACAGCGCGCCACGAAGCCTGATCCTTCGTCAGGGCAGCCGGTGGTGCACCCAGACGCACGGTTCGCAGTAGACGGCGTGGTCGTGCACGGTGTCGCAGTGCACCGGGACCAAGGCGCCCGGCACCTCGATGGGTCCGGTGGTGTCGAACGGCAGTCCGGTCCAGTCACGCCAGTCCGCGAGGCTACCGGCGATGGTCATCGCCCGTGCTGATGTCCCGGTGATCTGGCCTCCGGCCCGGATATGGACCCGTAGCCACGGATCGACCGGCAGGCCGTCATCGCGGCGCAGATTCGCGTAATCGACGATCGACATCTGCGGGTGGCGATGTTTGGCATTGGGCCTGACCGGCGCGACCAGATCGGCATAGCCCTGGTCGGCGGCGTTGCGGCGCATCGCGGCGAGCATGATCGACGACAGGCCCCTGCCTTTGAGGTCCGCCCGGATGGAGATCTCCAGTGCGGACACCATCGTGCCTCGGCGGCCTTCCCGCCGGTCGAGCGCCGCGGTGAGGATGACCTGGTCCCAGCCGCCGGCCGGCAGCGACTCGGCCGGGTCGCCCTCCCAGGTGAACGGCACGCTGTAGCCCTTGGCGACCAAGCGGTCCGGACGATCCCGGTCGATCCCGATCAACACGAACTCGGGGTAGGCCGTGACAGGGTCCCGGTAGTACAGCGGAGCGACCGGATCCTGGCGCATGAACGCCGGCCAGCCGTTGAAGTCCTCCAGCAACGGCACGAGATCAGGCCGCTGCCCGGCGGTGGTCACCAGCAGATCCATCTCCCGCTCCCTCCCGCGCCCGCCTGCAAGCCCGGCGCACGCTACTGGGCCGGCGCCGGGTACGCATCCGGTTTCCGCCGTGGCCAGTCACACTCGTTGTGCCTGGGAGCCGTAGTTGGCGGATGGCGCCTGGAACGGCTCTGTCGCTGATCTCGTGACGTCAAAGCCGAAAGGGCCAAAGGGTGATCTTGTCCGCTTCGGCGCTGATCTCTACCCAAGCGCGGTCGATACTCTCAGGCGGCGGCGCGGCGAGATTGAACAAGATCTGCGAGTCGCCCATCACGAGTACGGCAGCGCCGTCCTCAGTGAAGTGAACTCGGCCACGCATGACAACCTGGTCGCCGTGCTGCCAGAAGCCCGGCTTGGCGATCGCGGCCGGCTGAGTGTTGTGCCCCCACCGGATGTCCTCGTCGACGCTCCACTCGACGTTGTGCCGGCCCTCCGCTTCCTCCGGATCACCACCCCAGAGCACCACGGCGTGGCCGACGGACGAGCGAACTCGAACCTTCGTCGGCCGATGATGCGGCGTCTTCGCCAAACGGACCAGCATCCCTCGATCCTCCACGATCCCGCCCGCGCAGCCGATGAAAGTGCAGAGGCTGAGGGAGCGTCATCCGGGTTGAAAAGCCGATGCGGTGACCGGTCTGAGCTGTGATGATCTCGCGATGGAAACACCTCGGGTGAAGAAAGAGATCATCGAGTTCTACACGTCACGCTATGACGAGGACGCCCGCCTGTCCTCCACGGCCCCCGGAGCCCTGGAGTTCGCCCGCACACAGGAACTCCTGCGGCGGCACCTGCCCGACGCGCCGGCCTCGGTGCTCGACATCGGAGGCGGCCCCGCCACCCACGCCCGATGGCTGATGGCCGACGGCTACTCCGTCCACCTGATCGACCCCGTCGAGCGCCACCTTCGGCAGGCGCGCTCACGCTGCTCGTGCACGACAGAACTGGGTGACGCCCGCGCACTCACCGCGTCGGATCAGACCTACGACGCAGCTCTCCTGCTCGGCCCGCTCTACCACCTGCCTGACCGGACCGACCGTCTTCAGGCCCTCCACGAAGCACGCCGAGTCCTTCGCCCTGGCGGCCTGACGGCTGCTGCCGTGATCAGCAGGCACTCCGCACTACTCGACCTCGCTGCCACCGACCGACTCGGCTCGGACGCAGTGATGCGGACCATCCTGGACAGCGGACACCACGACCCGGCGCTTGGTTTCACCACCGCCTACTTCCACACGGCCGAGGAGCTCGTTTCCGAGATGACCGAGGCCGGCTTCACCGACGTCCGCCTGTACGGCATTGAAGGCCCGCTCTGGCCCGTCCTCAAGGGGATCGAGACCCACACCGGAGATTCACTCACCGGCTCCCCGCTGCTCGGTTCCGTATCCACGGCCGCCCGTCTCACGGAAACCGATCCGGCGATCATCGCCGCGAGCGCCCACATCATGGCCATCGGCTACCGCGGACCA
This sequence comes from Actinoallomurus iriomotensis, assembly GCF_030269445.1. GTDB lineage: Bacteria > Actinomycetota > Actinomycetes > Streptosporangiales > Streptosporangiaceae > Actinoallomurus > Actinoallomurus iriomotensis. Next base: position 804,999 of record NZ_BSTJ01000002.1, on the reverse strand, counting down.
CGCGAAGATCGCTGACCCCTCCCAGCCCCTCGGCCTGTGCACGACCATGACTCAATTTATGGCTGTTCGGCCAGGTGAGAATGTCAGTGGTCGAACGTATGATCGAGGCATGGCCGAGAACGTGATGTTCGATGTCCGCACCCGTCCGAGCCTGACCGCCGCCGAGATCGCCGCCCTGGGTCTCTCCCTCGCCCACCTCGGGGCCGGTCCCCAGTCCGCCACCGCCCGCCGTGCCCTGCGGCGTCTGTTCGACGACATGGAGGCGCCGAGCGACGTCATCGCGACCACGCTGGCCACGCTGACCAGCCCCCTCGACCCGGCCACCGCCCGCCGGGCCCGCACCGCCGCCGGCGCGATCACCGCGCGGCTCGTCGTCCGCCTCCACTACGCCGACGCGCGAGGAGACGTGACGATCCGCGAGGTCGAGCCGGTGACCTGCCTGGTCCACCGCGACCACTGGTACCTCGTGGCCTGGTGCCGCCTCCGCCAGGGCGTCCGGGCGTTCCGATTCGACCGCCTGCTGGCCGTGGAGGCGACGGAGATCCCGGCCCGTCCCCACCGCGCGGAGCGCTTCCTGCCGTTCCAGCCGAGGCCCAAGCCGGGGGTGCACGCCGTGTCCCACCGGTGAGGTGAGTCGCCCGCCCCGTGCCTCCGTCCCGCGCCGGCGGAGGCTCGGAGGCGGGCGGCGGCGGTCACAGGCCGAGGAAGGCCGCGATCGCGTAGGGCGCCGTCTCGCAGGAGTGCCACGGGTCGCCCTCCGACCGCGGATCGGCGTGACCGAGCAGGCACTGGACGTCGCGGAGCGGTACTCCGGCCTCCAGCGCCAGGTTCGCGCAGGCGTCCCGCAGGGCGCGTGGGGTGACCTCGACGCCGGCCGCGTGCCCGGTGAGCCGGACGGTACGGAACACCTGCGAGTCGGCGACGCGCCTGCCGTTCCGCGTCGTCACGACCGGGCCGCGGGTGCGCGCGCCGACCGTACGGACGATCGCGCGCGCCGCTCCGGCGGGCAGCGCCACACGATGCCGCACCCCGCCTCGGCGCGTCACGCTCAGCGTGTGACGGCGGCCGGCCGGCACGCATCCCGGAGCGGCACGCCCGCGCCCCGGCCGCGGGCGGTCAGGTCGTTCCAGGTCTTCCACGCGTGCGCCGGTGATGTCGCGTACGCCGCAGCCGGCCTGGAGGATCAGGCGGACGATGACGGCGGCGCGTGGGCCCGCCGCGTCGGCGGCACGGAGCACCGCGCGTGCGTCGTCCACGCTCAGGCGGTGGTCCGCCCCGGCGGCGCGGTCGACGTACGGGCGGTGGGCGCGGGCGGTCGGATCGCGGGTCACCGTCAGCCCGAACCGCCGCCCCTCGTCGATGGCGTACGTGTAGAACGAGCCGATGCTCGACAGCTTCCGCGTCCTGGTCGCCGGCGCCCTGCCGTCTCGCTCCAGGGAGGCCGTCCACGCCTCGACGTGCGACCTGTTCGCGGTGAGCGGCTCCGCGTCGCGATCGTGGAGCCAGGCCGTCCACTCGCGCAGATCCTGCCGGTACGCGCGTCGCGTGTTGGCCGACCGGACCGACGACAGCCAGGCGTCCACCATCGGCGCCGGAGGGGCCGCCTCGCGTGACCGCGCGTCCGCGGTGGTCATCGCAGGACCTTCGCGAAACACCGGGAGAACCAGACCGTCGCGTACGACGGGAGGATCGGGATCGGCGTGTACCCCTCGCGTTCGTAGAGCCGGACGGCGTCGGGCTGGCGGTCGCCGGTCTGCAGGACGATCCGCCGCGCGCCGCGCCGTCGCGCCTCCTCCTCGGCCGCCCGCAGCAGCGCGCCCGCCACGCCCTTGCCCCGGTAGGGCGGCGCCACGTACATCCGCTTGAGCTCGACGTCCTCCCCGGCCCGGCGCAGGGTGAGGTGACCGACCGGCAGGCCGTCGCCGGTGACCGCGATCGCCGTGTACACGACCGTGCCGGGCTCGACGTCCATCGCCGGCGGGCGGACGGCCGGATCCGCCACCCGGTCGGCGTACCGGCGCTTCATCTCCGTGGTCAGGGCCCGGCGGAGCGCGGCGGCAGCCGGGTCGGCGTAGTCGACGGGGATCACGGTGATGCGCGGTGGCCGCAGCGGAACCGGGTGCACCGGATCGCCGATCACCCGAACCCCCTCGCCGTACGTCCCGATGGCGCCGCGTGAGAGAGCCCCAGGATGTTCTCCATGAAGGGCACCTTAGGCATATTATCTACTAAATTGGTAGACATAGTCTCCTAGGTGGAGGTTCCGGGATGCCCGTCGACGCCGCCGTCCTCCGATGAGCGCCCGTCCCGTCGTCCTGGTCGTCGTCGGCGCCGGGCCGGGTGGCACCGTCCTGACCGAGCGGCTCAGCGCCAACGCCGCCGAGTTCGCCGGCGACCGCCCGGTCGAGATCCACGTAGCCGACCCGTACCCGCCGGGCGGCGGCCGGGTCTGGCGGCTGGACCAGCCGGACCTGCTCTGGATGAACTCCCAGGCCGCCGACGTCACGATGTTCACCGACGAGACCGTACGGATCGACGGCCCGATCCGCCCCGGTCCCACACTGTGCGAGTGGGGCGACGTCGAACCCGGCCGGTTCCCGACGCGGCGGCTGCAGAACGCCTACCTGTCCTGGTGCTTCCGGCGCGTCGCCGACACCCCGCCGGAACCGGTGACCGTGCACGTCCACGCCGCGCGCGTCCTGGACGTCGCCGACGGCGCCGGCGGGGCGCAGCTCGTACGGATCGAGGGCCGCGCCGAACCGATCCACGCCGACGCGGTGATCCTGGCGCAGGGGCACCTGGACGTGACGCCCGGGCCCGAGCACCGGCGCCTGGCCGACTTCGCGGCGGCGCACGGCCTGACCTACGTCCCGCCGCACTACGCCGCCGACACCGACCTCGGCGTCCTGCGCCCGGGGGAGCCGGTCGTCATGCGGGGGATGGGCCTCGGCTTCATCGACGACATGGTGCTGCTCACCGAGGGGCGCGGCGGCCGGTTCACGGCACGCCCCGACGGCCGCCTGACCTACCACCCGTCCGGCCGGGAGCCGATCCTGTACGCGGGGTCGCGGCGCGGCGTGCCGTACCACTCGAAGATCACCTACGAGCTCTCCGGCGAGCGCCCGCCGGGCCCGCGCCACTTCACCCCGGCCGTCACCGAGGAGCTGTACGACCGGCGCGGCCCGCTCGACCTGCGCACCGACCTGTGGCCGCTGATGGCGCGGGAGCTCGCGTGGCACCACTACCACGAGCTGTTCGGCGCCCATCCGGACCGGGTCGCCCTGTCGTGGCCGGAGTTCGAGGCGCGCCTGGACGCCGGCCCGGCGGAGCTCGACGCCCTGGTCGAGGAGGCCGTGCCCAAACGCGAGGACCGGCTCGACCTGGACCGGCTCCTCGACCCGCTCGCCGGGGAGCGCTTCGAGGACGCCGAGGCCCTGCAGGAGCGGATCCGTGCGTACGTCACCGCCGACGTCGAACGCCACGCCGATCCAGCGCACAGCGCCGACCTGGCCGTCTTCTACGGCCTGCTCACCGTGTTCGGCGTGCTGGTCGACGCGGTGAACAACGGACGGCTGGCCGCCCGCTCCCAGGCGGAGGACGTCGGCGCGTGGCTGCACGGCGTGTTCGGCTACTACGCGAGCGGCCCACCGCCGCGCCGCCTGCGAGAGCTGGAGGCCCTGTCCCGCGCCGGGATCGTCCGTTTCCTCGGCCCCGGCATCACCGTCGCCGCCGAGGACGGCCGGTTCCGCGCCGGCGGCACCGCGACCCCGGCCACCGTCGACGCCCGCGCGCTCGTCGAAACACGGCTGCCCTCCGCCAGCGTCGCCCGCACCACAGACCCGCTCCTGCGCGCGTTGTACGACCGCGGCGAGGTCGCCGAGGAGGAACTGACCGACGCGGACGGCACGCGGTACCCGCTGGGCAAACTCGCCGTCCGCGACGGCCGCCTCGTCACCGCCACCGGCCGAACCCACCCGCGGAGGTTCGCGCTCGGCTCATGGGCGGGCCGCGGCTTCGCCGTCGTCGGCTTCACCCGCCCACGCACCAACGCCCTGCCGTTCCGCCTGGCCGACGCCCTCGCCCGCGCCGCCCTGAAAGAGGCCACCGGCCCTCGCGCGTAGGAGCGGCTCCCCACCATGCTCGGCCGTGTGCAAGGTCGTGAAGCGTGCCGTCGCTGCACGAGCCGCCCCTCTTCGGCGCCCTGAGGGGCTCAGGCCGGGTCCTGGCGGCCGGCGCGGGAGGCGGCTTCGACGTCTACGCCGGGCTGCCGCTGGCGTTCGCGCTGATGGGCCTCGGCAAGTCCGTGCATCTGGCGAACCTGTCGTTCAGCGCGCTGGACCTGATCGATGCCGACGACTGGTGCGAGCCGAACCTGGCCGCCATCACGCCCGTAACGAGGGGACACGACCGGTACTTCCTGGAGCGGACGCTGGCGCGCCGGCTCGAAGCGCAGGGCATGGACTCGACGGTGTACGCCTTCCCCCGGACGGTGTACGCCCGCTGCGGGAGGCGTACCGGGAACTGGTGCGAAGGCTGGACATCGACGCCGTCGTGCTGGTCGACGGCGGCACCGACATTCTGATGCGCGGGAACGAATCCGACGTCGGCACGCCGGAAGAGGACATGACCAGCCTCGCCGCGGTCGCCGGGGTGGAGGTGCCCGTCCGGCTGGTGACGTGCGCCGGTTTCGGCATCGACGCCTACCACGGCGTGTGTCACGCCCACGTACGGGAGAACCTCGCCGCCCTGGACCGGGACGGCGCGTACCCGGGTGCGCTCACCGTGATCGAGTGGTTCCGCCAAGACGTCGAACGGCGTGCGCGACGGAGCATCCCGCACTGACGAGCGTCCGCGCCAGGCGTGGACGGGCTCAGCTCGCGCGGATGTCGTCGCCGGCCTTTCGTAGTGCCTCGACCACCGCCGTGGCCTCCTCGGAGGGGTCCTTCGGTGTGACGGCCACCGTCACGCGGCCCAGCCAGTTCGGGTCATCGACGCGGATCGTCGTGACGCCGGCCGGTATCGACAGCGCGGCGACCTCGGGTACCAGGCAGACGCCCAGTCCCGCGGCGACGAGGCCCAGCCGTGCGGGCCAGCCCTTGACGGCGTACGCGATGACGGGGTCGGTCAGGGTCGGCCACGCCCGGAACTGCGGGTCGCCGGTGGAGTCCTCTCCGGCGATCCACGCCTCGCCGGCCAGGTCGCGTACCGGGACGACGTCCGCCCTGGCCAGCCGGTGACCGGAGGGTACGGCGACGCAGAGGTGGCCGGAGAACACGACCTCGTGGCGGAAGTCATCGAGCTCGTAGTCGGGGAGGTCGGCGCCGACCCCGATCACGGCCACGCCCACGCGTCCGGCGCGTAGTTGCCGCAGCAGCGTCGGTGTCGAGCCCTCGCTCAGCCGTACGTCGAGGCCGGGGTGCTCGACGCGGAGCCTCGCCAGCGCGCGGGGGACGAGCACCGCCGTCGCGGCCGGGAACGCGCCCACCTTGACGCGGCCCGCCAGCCGGTCGCCCAGGCTCACGAGATCCTGTTGCAGGGCGTCGACGCTCGCCAGCACTCGGCCCGCGTGTTCGACCACGACGGCGCCGGCCGCGCTGACCCGTACGCCACGGGGCTCGCGGACGAACAGCGGATGGCCGGCGGCCGCCTCCATCGCCGCGACCTGCCGCGAGATGGCGGGCTGGGAGTAGCCGAGCAGCCGCGCCGCCGCGGTGAACGATCCCGACAGCGCTATCTCGCGGACGACTCGCAGCCCGGCGATTGTCAGCTCGCTCATGCGACGAGCTTAGCCATGAAGAAACCGTATGGCTGCGCACCGGAACTCTCATCACGCGTATGGATTCTCGCGTCGCTCCGGACGGTTGGCCCAAGGGAAGGATCACCAGAGAGGAAACCCTGAACATGGCGAAGACATGGTTCGTGACCGGCGCCTCCCGGGGGATGGGCCGTGAGCTGGTCGAGCAGTTGCTCGCCCGCGGCGATCGCGTCGCGGCCACGCTGCGGCGGCCGGGAGCACTCGACGACCTCGCGGCGCGGTACGGCGACCGCCTGTGGGTGAGAGCGCTGGACGTCACCGACACGGCCCGGCTGCGCGCCGTCGCCGACGAGGCGTTCGCCGCGCACGACCGCATCGACGTCGTCGTCTCGAACGCCGGCTACGGCGTGTTCGCCACCGCCGAGGACCTGACCGACGAGCAGATCGACCAGATGATCGCGACCAACCTCACCGGCTCCATCCAGCTCGCCCGGGCCGTGGTGCCGCACCTGCGCGCGCAGGGCGGCGGGCACCTGATGCAGATGTCGAGCATGGGCGGGCAGATCACGTTCCCCGCCTTCTCGATGTACCACGTCACCAAGTGGGGCATCGAAGGCTTCTACGACAGCCTGGCCGCCGAGGTGGAGCCGTTCGGCATCCGCACCACCCTCATCGAGCCGGGAATGGTGCGCACGGGCTTCTTCGACGCGGCCGCGCGCGTGCCGGTCAGCGCGCCGTACCGCGGCGGACCGGCCGACAGGGACCCCATCCCCGTCGAGGAGATGACCGACAGCCCGGAGAACACGACCGCCGCCGTCATCCGCGCCGCGGAATCGAGCGATCCGCCCCGCCGCCTCGTCCTCGGCTCGGACGCGTGGGAACTCATGACCACCACGCTGCGGCGGCGCCTCGCCGACATCGAGGCCCAGCGCGACAACGCCGCCACCGCCGACGTCGCATGAGCCGCGGCGGCGGACGCCCGCTCAGCCGGTGGATTCCGGTGTCCTGGACGGCGGCGTCTTCCCCGGTATCGGGCGGTCCTTCCCGCTCGGCTTGGTCACCGACGGCCGCTTCGGCGGGGCGGTCGGCCCGGCCGATGCCGGCGGCGTCGTCCGGACCGGCGTGGGCGGCGGCGGAGTGGTCGGCGGGGGAGACGGCGGGGCGAAGTTCCGCGTCGACCCGACCCAGGCGGGCGGCGGGAAGGGCCCGGCGGGCACGCCCGTCTCGGCGTTCTCGGTGACCGCGCGCCAGATCTTCGCCGGTACGTCCGCGCTGCTCCGCTGCGGTGCGTCGCCGATGTTGACCACCGGCCGGTTGCTGGCCCGGTACACGACGACGGCGGTGGCCAGGTCCGGCGTGTAGCCGCAGAACCAGCCCGCCGCGTTGTGGTCCGTGGTGCCGATGGTGCCCGCCGCCGGCCGGCCAGGGAGGAACGGCCGGGCCGCGTGGTCCGCCTTCGCGTCCGTCCGGAGCGCCTCCTGCAGGGCGAAGGTCACGTCCGCCGCGACCGCCGGGGAGAACGCCGCACGCGTGCGCGGCCGGACGTCGAGGAGTACCTTGCCCGACCGGTCCGTCACCTTCGCGAGGATGTGCGGTGCGGCGTAGGTCCCGTTCACCAGCGCGGCGTACGCCGCGGCCTGGTCGACGGCGTGGACGCCCGAGGGCGGCAGGCGGCCGGGCAGGCCCGCCCGCGCCGCTGCGGACGCCCCCACCTTCGCGCCGAGGCGGGAGAACACCGTGGCGTACGAACGGACGGTCGCGGTGAGCAGGGTCGCCGACGTGGCCTTGGCGTCGTCGTCGTTGACGACCGGTCCGGCCGGCGTGGCGGCGAACGTGCTGCGCAGGCCGATCCCGGCGCGCAGGCCCGTCGCCAGCACGAACGGGGAGAGGGACGAGCCCGGCGGCAGCGCGGCGAGGAAGGCGTTGTCGTACTGGTGGGTCAGGTAGTCGCGGCCTCCGTAGGCGGCCAGGATCTCGCCGGTTCCCGGCCGTACGGAGGCCAGCCCGACCTCCAGGTCGCGGTCGCCGCCGACGGCGTGGCCGACCTCCTCCGGCAGCGCCGCCTGCGTCCGCTGGTCGATCGTGCTGGTCACGCGCAGGCCGCGCCGGTAGATCTGATCGTCGTCGAAGCCGTGAGCGTGCAGTTCGCCGATGACCCGTTCGATGAGGTACCCCCGCTGCCCGGCGTAGGTCGACTCGGTGTGCGCCGGGGCGACCGGGGGGAACGCCGGCGGCGGCCCCTTGGGCAGCACGCCGGTGCTCATCATCCCGTCGATCACGTAGCGCCAGCGCGCCCGGGTCTGCGCGGTGTGCCCGAGCGCGGGGTCGAGGTAGGAGGGCGCCTGGATGAGCCCGGCCAGCAGCGCGCCTTCGGCGGGGGTCAGCGCGCCCACGTTCTTGCGGAAGTACGCCTGCGAGGCGGCCTGGACGCCGTACGCGCCCCGGCCGAAGTAGACCGTGTTGAGGTACTGCTCGAAGATCCAGTCCTTGGACCGCGAACGGCTGAGCTTGACCGCGATGAACAGCTCCTTCACCTTGCGGGACATCGTCTGTTCCGGGTTGAGGTAGGCCACCTTCACGTACTGCTGGGCGATGCCGGAGCCGCCCTGGCGCGACCCGCCGGACACCGCCGCCCAGACCGCGCGCCCCAGCCCGGACGGCGAGACGACGGGATCGTGGTAGAAGCCGCGGTCCTCGGCGGCGAGCACGGCGCCGCGCACGTACGGCGGCACGTCCCGCAGCGGCACGGCCACCCGGTTCAGCCTCCCGACCTGGGCGAGCGTGGTGCCGTCGCGGTAGGTGAAGGTGCTCGACTGGGCCCGTGCGGCGGCGTTCACCGGCGGCACCTTGGTCCGCGCGTACATGATGCCGATCGCCACGCACAGGCCCCCGGCGCCGACGGCCAGGACGTACAGGGTGCGCCGGACCAGCCGCCACCGCCGGCTGCCTTTCGGGGTTCGTGCCATGTTGATCAAGCCTTGGCGCGGGACGTCCGGCTGGTGTCGCGGCGCCGTCACGGTTCCCGGGTAATGTCCCGATTCTGTGACGTAGCGCCGAGCGCCCGATGGTCAGCTCGATAATGGGGCGATGTCCGCGATTCTGCTCGTGGAGGACGATCCCTCGGTCCGTACGGGACTGGAGCTCGCCCTCACCCGCCAGGGACACTCGGTCACCGCGTGCACGACCGGCGAGGAAGGGCTGGAACACGCACGCGCACGCCGGCCGGAGATCGTCATCCTCGACGTGATGCTGCCCGGCATCGACGGGTTCGAGTTCTGCCGCCGCGTCCGGCGCACCGACCAGATGCCGATCATCCTGCTGACCGCCCGCAGCGACAACCTCGACGTGGTCGTCGGGCTGGAGGCGGGCGCGGACGACTACGTGATCAAGCCGGTCGAGCCCGCCGTGCTCGACGCCCGCATCCGCGCCGTGCTGCGGCGGGCCGTGGGCGGCACCGCGGACCGGTCGACCTACGGCGACCTGGTCATCGACCGCGGCGCGCTGCGCGTGTCGCGGGCGGGTGCCGACGTCCATCTGACCCCGACCGAGCTGCGGCTGTTGCTGGAGCTGACCCGCCACCCCGGCCAGGTGCTCAGCCGGAGCCACCTGCTGCGGGCGGTGTGGGACCACGGGTACGCCGGCGACTCGCGGCTCGTGGACGCCTCCGTGCAGCGGCTCCGCGCCAAGGTCGAGCGGGACGCCGCGGCCCCCACCCTGATCCAGACGGTCCGCGGGTTCGGCTACCGGTTCGTGGCCCCTTGATCACCGGACTCCGCGGGCGGATGTTCGCCTCGTTCATCGTCGCCTGCCTGGCCTCGACCGCGCTCGTGGCCGGCATCGGTTACGTCCTCGTCCGCCGGGCGGTGCTGCAGCGGACACAGGACCTGGTGCTCACCGAGACCCGTGACACACTCGCCCGCGTCGTCCCCGGCACCCTCGCCGACCCCGTGCCGGACGACACCTTGCGCGACGTGGCCCAGGCCCTCGTACGCCCCGACCGCACCGTGGTCGTCAGCTCCGGCGCGACGAGCCTGAGCACCGGGGAGTTCGGGACCGCGGACGTGCCGCCGGCGCTGGCCGCCCGGGCGAAGGACGGCCTGTACTTCCAGCGCGTCGTCCGGAACGGCGAGCCATGGCTGGTGATCGCCACGCGCGTCTATACCGCCAACGACAGTCCCTCGTCGCTGACCGTGTACGTGTTCGCCTCGCTCACCGGGGAGCGCGACGACCTCGACGGCATCCAGCGCGCGCTCATCCGCGCGGGCGCGCTCACCCTCGTGCTGGCCCTGGTCCTCGCCCTGCTGCTCGGCGGCAGCGTGCTCCGGCCGCTGCGCCGGCTCGGCCGGGCCGCCCGTGCCCTCGGCGCCGGCGATCTCGGTGCGCGCGTCGAGGTACGCGGCCGCGACGAGCTGGCCGACGTCGCCCGCGCCTTCAACGAGAGTGCCTCCTCCCTGGAGTACACCGTGCGCGAACTGCGCCGGATGGAGGCCAACGCGCGGCGGTTCGCCGCCGACGTGTCCCACGAGCTGCGCACCCCGATCGCGGCGATGACCGCCGTCACGGACGTGCTGGAGGAGGACGCCGCGGCCCTGCCCGCCGACACCGGCACGGCGGCCCGGCTCATCGCCGGCCAGACCCGGCGGCTGGGCGCGCTCGTGGAGGACCTGCTGGAGATCAGCCGGATGGACGCCGGTACCGCACACCTCGACCTGGACGAGGTACCGCTCGCCGACCTGGTCCGCGAGTGCGTGGAGACCCGCGGCTGGACGGACCAGGTCGTCATCGAGGTACCGGCGGACCTGCGGGTCCGCCTGGATCCCCGCCGGTTCCAGGTGATCCTCGCCAACCTCATCGGCAACGGACTGCTGCACGGGGCGCCGCCGGTCCGCGTCACCGGACGGCCTGGACTGGAGGTACGCGTCATCGACCAGGGCGAGGGAATCCCCGATGAGCTGCTGCCACGGGTGTTCGACCGGTTCTTCAAGGCGGACCAGGCCCGCCCCGCGGGCCGGGGCAGCGGCCTCGGCCTGGCCATCGCCCAGGCCAACGCGGAGCTGCACGGCGGCCGGATCGAGGCCGCCAACGCGCCGGGCGGCGGCGCCGTCTTCACCGTGCGGATCCCCGCGTGAGGCGCCCCGCCGCCGCGGTCCTGGCGATGCTGTCGCTCGCGGGCTGCGGTGTGCGCCCCAGCGGCGTGGTGTACGCGGGTGACGCCCCGGTCGCCACCGCCGCGGCGTCGCCGCGGTCCCAGGTGTACTTCCTGCTGCGGGGAGTGCCGACGCCCGTGGCCCGCGAGACCAACCCCTGGGACGCCCAGCTGGTCTTCGACGATCTGCTCCGCGGGCCCAACGCGCAGGAGCGCGCCAAGGGCATGACGACGGCGCTGACCGGGATCGAGCAGATCGCCGTACGCGACATCGGCGGCCGGGCGTTCCTCATCGACACGGTTCCGCCCCTGCCCAAGATCTCGCCGGCGGCGTACGCGCAGATCTACTGCACCGGGCTCGTGCTGCCCGACCAACCCGTCCTGAAGTTCTCGTCCTCCTATCCGGGCCTTTCCCGACCGGATTGCTTCATGAGCCCGGTGCCCAAGCCGAGCACGGGCGCCCCTTGACGCGGGCGCAGGAATGCCTCAGCCGAGGATCTCGGCGCGCAGGTGGGTCTTGAGGATCTTGCCGCCCGGGTTGCGGGGCAGCTCGCTCTCGCGGAACCACACGTGGGACGGCACCTTGAACTTCGCGATCCTCTCGCGCAGGAACACCTGGAGCTCCTCGGCGGTCAGGGACTCGCCCGACCGCAGGCGGACGACCGCGCCGACCTCCTCGCCCAGCTCATCGTGGGGGACGCCGATGACGGCCGCGTCCGCGACGGCCGGGTGCTCGTAGAGGGCCGCCTCGACCTCGGCGCAGTAGACGTTCTCTCCGCCGCGGATCAGCATGTCCTTCGCCCGGTCGACGATGTAGACGAAGCCCTCCTCGTCGACGCGCGCCAGGTCGCCGCTGTGGAACCAGCCGTCGATGAACGCCTGGGCGGTGGCGTCCGGGCGGTTCCAGTAGCCCTTGATGACGTTCGGGCCCCTGATGAGCAGCTCGCCCACCTCGCCGGCCGGGAGTTCGTCGCCGGCCGGTCCGACGACCTTCACGTCGCACACCGCGACCGGCGGGCCGACGCTGTCGGGGTGCGACAGGTAGTTGACGCCGGAGTTGTAGGTCGTCACCGAGGACGTCTCCGTCAGCCCGTACCCGTTGCCCGGGACCCGGTCGGGCAGCAGCTCCTTGATCTTCTCCACCAGCTTCGGCGGCGCGGGCGCGCCGCCGTAGGAGACGGACGTGAGGCTGGAGGTGTCGTACTTGTCGAAGTGCGGGGACGTGAGGACCTGCCACGCCATCGTCGGCACGCCGCCGAACATCGTGGCGCGCTCGCGTTCGATCAGCTCCAGGGCCCGCTCGGGGTTCCACTTGTGCATCAGCACGATCGTGCTGCCGGCCAGCGCGCTGGCGACGAGCACGGAGTGGCAGCCGGTCGCGTGGAAGAACGGCACGCTGAGCAGCGACACCCGGCGCGGTGCCCCGACCACCTCCTCCAGGTCGCGGCCGGCGCGCAGGCCCGCCGCCGCCATCGCGTACGCGAGGCTCACCGGGTTGCCGGTGATGTTGCGCTGGGTGCCGAGCGCGCCCTTCGAGCGGCCGGTCGTGCCGGAGGTGTAGAAGATCGTGGCGTCGTCGTCCGGGTCGATGGCGACCTCCGGCAGGGCGTCGCCGAGTGCGCCGAGCACCGCTTCGAACGCCTCGGCGCCCGCGGGCGGGTCGCCCTCGGCCCGCGCGACGATCGTGGGGACGCCGAGGCCGGGCAGCACGCCGGCGAGACGTTCGGCGCGCTCCTGGTCGGCGACGAGGACCTTCGCGCCGCTGTCGCGCAGGCCGTACTCCAGCTCCGGCGCGGTCCACCAGGCGTTGAGCGGCACGACGACGGCCCCGGCCGCCGCGGCGCCGAAGAAGGCCACCGACCACTCGGGGAAGTTGCGCATCGCGATGGCGACGCGGTCGCCCTTCGTCACGCCGTACCGCTCGGTGAGCCGGCGGGCGAACGTGGCCGCCCGCAGGAAGTGCTCCTCGAACGTCAGCCGGTCGTCCTCGTACACGAGGAACGTCGCGTCGCCGTGCAGCCGGGTGACCTCCAAGAGCGAGCGCAGCGACGGCAGGGCGTTCTTCCACACGCGCGTGCGCGTCCCGCGGATCTCGACCTCGTCCATCTCGAACAGCTGTCCCGGCGCGGTCAGGGCGGCCGTGACGTCTTCCAGGCTCCGCATCATCAGACTCCGTACTTCTCGCGGGCGGCGGCGATCTTGTCCGGCAGGTACTCGGTGGGCCAGGGCCCGGGGGAGGGCTCGTACCCGCGCAGCACGCGGCGGGCGATGGAGGCCTGGTGCACCTCGGTCGGGCCGTCCATGATCCCCATGAGCGGCGCGGCCTGCCAGAGCCGCGCCAGGGGAGTGTCGCCGGACACCCCGAGCGCGCCGTGGATGTGCATCGCCCGGTACACCACGTCGTGGAAGACGCGCGCCGCCGCCACCTTGCAGGCGGCGATCTGGGTACGCGCCTCCTTGGTGGAGGAACGGTCGATCAGCCAGGCCGTGTGCAGGATCAGCAGCCGGAACTGCTGGATCTGGAGGTACGAGTCGGCGATCGCCGCCTGGACGAGCTGCTTGCCGGCGAGGGTGCCGTCATGGGTCTCCCGCGACAGGGCCCGTTCGCACATCATGTCGAAGGCCTTCTTCACCGCCGCGACCGTCCGCATCGCGTGGTGGATCCGCCCGCCGCCGAGCCGCGCCTGCGAGATGGCGAACGCCCCGCCCACCTCGCCGAGCAGCGCGTCCGGCCCGACCGCGACGTCGTTGTAGCGGATGTGCGCGTGGCCGCCGTCGCCGCGGTGACCCATCGTGGACACGTTGCGCAGGATCTCCACGCCCGGCGTGTCCGCCGGCACCAGGAACATCGACATCCGCTGGTACGGGTGGGCGTCCGGGTCGGTCACCGCCATCACGATGAGGAACGCCGCGTTGGCCGCGTTGGAGGTGAAGTACTTCTCCCCGCTGATCACCCAGCCGTCGCCGTCGCGGACCGCGCGCGTACGGAACAGGCGCGGGTCCGAGCCGGCGTGCGGTTCGGTCATCGAGAAGCCGGAGAAGCACTCGCCGTCGAGCAGCGGCTTGAGGTAGCGGGCCTTCTGCTCCTTGGTGCCGTACATCGCGATGATCTCGGCGTTGCCGGTGTCCGGCGCCTGGCAGCCGAAGATGACCGACGCCCACGGGGAGCGGCCGATGAGCTCGTTCATCAGCGCGAGCCTGAGCTGCCCGTACCCCTGTCCGCCCAGTTCAGGGCCCAGGTGGCAGGCCCACAGCCCCTGCTCCCGCACGCGCGCCTTGAGTGGTTCGACGATGCCGCGCAGCTCGTCACCGAGCGGCTCGTACGCCTTGCCGCCGTAGACCAGGTCGAGCGGCTCGACCTCGTCCCGGATGAACGCGTCCATCCAGTCGAGCTTCGCCTGGAACTCGGGCTCGGTGGAAAAGTCCCACATCAGGTCTCCATGAAGGTGCGGGCGCGGGCGAACAGCCCGAGCGTGGTCGCGTGCAGCAGGTCGCCGACGTCCTTGGACGCCTTGCCGGCGAACGCGCGGGCGTGCGTGCCCTCCAGCACGATGCCGAGCTTGAAGCAGGCGAGCACGGCGTACCAGGTGAGCGCGGACAGGTCCCGGTCCGTACGGGCCGCGTAGACGTCGACCAGCTCGTCGGTCGCGGGCAGCCCGCCCGCCGTGCCGATGGCGCCGGCCAGCGGCGCGGCCTCCCCGGCGGGCCAGGTCGCGATCAGCCAGCCCAGGTCGAGCAGCGGATCGCCGATCGTGCACATCTCCCAGTCGACGATCGCCGCCACCCGGGGATGGTCGGGGTCGTAGAGCAGGTTGGCGAGGTGGTAGTCGCCGTGCATGATCCCGGGCCGCCACGCGCGCGGCCGGCGCTCCTCCAGCCAGGCCGCGACCTCGGTCAGCCCGGGGATGTCCGCGCCGGGGTACCCGTCCAGCGCGTTGTAGGACTCCAGCTCCGAGAGCCACCGGCCGACCTGGCGTTCGAGGAACCCCTCCGGATGGCCCACGTCGCCCAGGCCGACGGCGACGTGGTCGACCGCGCCCAGCTCGGCGAGCGCGGCGGCGGCGTCCAGGCCCATGCGGTGCCGCACGGCGGGGTCTTCGGCGTACGGCCGGGGGAGCGTCGTCGTGGGGTTGAAGCCGCGCACCGACTCCATGAGGTAGAAGACCACGCCGTTCATGACCGTCTCGTCCGTACAGGCGGCGATCAGGCGCGGCGCGCGCACGCCCGTGCCGTCGAGGGCGGCCAGCACGCGCGCCTCCCGGCGCAGCGCGTCGTTGCTCCGGGGCCGGGGGTGAACGGGCGGGCGGCGGAGGACGTACGGGCGGTCGCCACGGCAGAACCGGACCAGGACGTTCTGCGTGCCGCCACCGAGCCGCTCGACCCGCTCGAACGCGCCACCGGGCAGGCCCTCGCCGTCCATCCAGCGCGCCAGAACGCCGAAGTCGACCAGCGACGGATCGATGTCATCAGGCTGCATCCAGGGAGAACCTCCGCGTGAACGAGCCTATGATTCACGTGCATTAAAGGTCAATGTGCTTGAATTCCCCCATGGGCACCGCCGGACGTGAGACGCGGGAGCGCCTCATCGAGACGGCGGAGCGGCTCTTCGCCGCCGAGGGCGTCTACGGCGTCTCCCTGCGGGAGATCGTGCGCGCCTCCGGGGCACGCAACGTCACCGCCCTGCAGTACCACTTCGGCGACCGGCACGGTCTGCTGCGCGCCGTGCTCGAACGGCATCGCGCCGAGGTGGAGTCGGCGCGTCACGCCCTGCTGGACGCGTACGAGGCCGGCGAACCCGACGACGTCCGCGCGCTGTCGGCCGCCCTGGTCCGCCCGCTCGCGGCCAAGCTCGCCTACCCCAGCGGCCGCGCGTACCTGCGGATCCTCGGCGAGCTGGTGAACCGCCCCGAGCCGCTGATCGGCCGCGCGAGCGTCAGCGACCCGGCCGACAGCACCTACCGCTGGCGGGCCCTGACCGCGCCGCTCCTGGAAGAGGACGCCGCCCGCCTGCACCGCCGGTTCGTCGCGGTGCGCTTCACGATGATCGAGCTGGCCCGCCGCGCCCAGTCGGGGCCGCACGCCGACGACCGGCTGTTCACCAGCCACCTGATCGACCTGGTCGCGGCGGTCCTGCTCGCCCCGCTGTCCGCGGAGACACACCGCCTGGCCGCCGAACGCGACCGCGAACGCACACCCTGATCAGGCCGTCCGCGACAGGAGAAAGGCACTCGCGAGTGCTGCGCGATCTGTCGACCGGTCCGGATGGTGTGCGGCTGCTCGGGGCGTTTACGCCACAGCCACGGCGAACGCGTCGCGACACCTGCCCGCTGTGGCGGACCGGTACGGTTGCTGATCGCAGCCCGGCCGACGAGACCGGCTCGACGCGCCGCGAGGCACTCCCCGGTCTTCTGCTCAGGTCCGGCGCAGGAGGCCGTTGACCAGATCGTCGAAGAGCGCGGCGAGTTCGTCGTCGGTGATGGCGTCGGGGCGGGTCAGCACCAGGCGTCCGAAGTGCTCGGCGGCGGCGACCACGGCGTGAGCCGTCCAGAGGTGACGTCGGGCGGTGGCGGCGTCCAGGTCGCGGCCCCTGCCGATGAAGTCGGCGATGGCTTTGCGCACGACCTCGCGCCCCTGTTCGATCCGGTCGAGGACGGGCGCCGGTGTCTGCGCGCCGGTGCTCAGGACGGGCGTCCAGGTCTGCGGGTTCTCGCGTACGGCCCGTGCCCACGCGCGGGCGATGTCTCCTGGGAGGTGCTTCGAGGTGAGGCGACGCGGATCCTGCGGGAAGGCGGCCAGGAGCTGGGCGACGGCATCGCTCTGGGTCCGGTCGAGGAGCGCGGTGAGCAGGAGTGGGAGGTTGGCGTACGCGCCGTAGACGACCGGCTTGGTGACCCCGGCCTCCTGGGCGATCGCGTCGACGGTGACGCCGGCGTACCCCTCGCGGACGATGAGCGCGAGTGCCGCGTCGAGCAGCTGCCGGCGGCGCTGCTCAAGGGGCATCCGGGGTGCGTACGTGCGTCGCTTGCGTCGCGCGCCCGCTTCTGCCTTCGTCACGCCGGACAGGGTAGCGGCCTTTGGAGCGGGCCCCTCTTGACAATTACTACCATGACGTAGCAATTTACTACGACGCGGTAGTAAACGCACTCACAGGAGACCCGTGAAGGTGAACGCTCGCTCGTTGATGGTGCTGCCCGTCCTTGCGCTGGTGCTCGCGTCCGCTGCCGCGGCGCCCGCTCGATCGGCCTCGGCGCCGCTCACCGGCGGCTGGAAACCGCGACCCGCGCAGTGGCACGACACCGTGACGCGCAAGGACCTGGCGATCCGGATGAGTGACGGGAAGATCCTGCGCGGTGACCTCACGCTCCCGGCGACCGCCGACGGCAAGGCCGTGAAGCAGAAGCTGCCCGTGCTGGTGACGATCACGCCGTACAACAAGCGGCTGCCGATCGGCACCAACAGCGGCGCCCTCCTCGGCACCAACGTCCCCGCCGACTACTTCGTCGAGCGCGGCTACGCGGAGCTGTGGGTCGACGCGCGTGGCACGGGCAGCTCCGAGGGCCGGTGGTCCGCGTTCGGCGAGAGGGAGAACAAGGACGCCGGCGAGGTCGTGACCTGGGCGCACAGGCAGCCGTGGAGCAACGGCAAGGTGGGCATGCAGGGCGGTTCCTACCTCGGCATCGAGCAGCTCTTCGCCGCCGAGCAGCAGCCACCCGGGCTGAAGGCGATCTTCCCGACGGTGCCGGCCGCCGATCCCTACCGCGACGTCACCGCCGCGGGCGGGGAGTTGGACGCGGGTTTCCTGCCGCAGTGGTTCATGCTCGTCTCCGCGGCCGGCGCGATTCCCCCCGCGTTCAGCCTCACGGACCCGAGGTCGGCCCTGACCATGGCGGTCGACCACCTCGCCGGCGGCGTCGGCGGCACACTGCCGGAGGTGCTCTCGGGAGTGCTGGGCGGGGATGTGGCGTACGACGGTCCGTACTGGGCGGAGCGCAAACCGATCACGCGCATCGACAAGGTGAAGGTCCCGACGTTCATCATCGGCGGTGAGTACGACATCTTCCAGCGCGGCGAACCCCTGCTCTTCGAGGGGATCCAGCGCAACGGGACACCCGTGAAGTTCATCGACGGGCCGTGGAACCACCTCCAGGCCGGGTCGGGCAGGGGCAAGGAGTTCGGCGCCGCCGGCTACGGGTCACTGGCCGAGCTCGAGCTGCGCTGGTTCGACCACTGGATCATGGGGCAGGACACCGGCCTGGACCAGATCGCGCCGGTGACCTACTACGAGCAGGGCACCGGCCGATGGGTGCGGACGCAGAAGTGGATCGCGAGCGACCTGTCCGCGAAGACCTTCAAGCTCTCCGGGTCCTCGACCGCCGGGGTCGAGTCCGGTGGCCTGACCACCGGCACCCCGACCTCGGGAAGGTCGACCCTCCAGCCGCTGCCGGTCAGCGGCCTGTGCACGCGCTCGACCGACCAGTGGACCGGCGGCCTGGCGAGCGCGGTGCTCAACGACCTGCCGTGCTGGACCGACAACCGGCTCAACGATGCGACCGGACTCACCTTCGACTCCGCGCCCGCGACGAAGACGCTGCGCTTCCAGGGGCCGATCGACGCCCACCTGTACGTCTCGACCAGCACCGGCGACGGCATGCTGTCGCTGGCGGTCGAGGACGTCGCACCCGACGGCGGCGTCCACCGGATCACCGGCGGCTGGGAGAGCATCTCCCAGCGGGCGCTGGACAAGAAGAGGTCGCGCTACCTGGACGGCAAGATGATCCAGCCCTGGCACCCGTTTCTGAAGTCGACCAGGAAGGACCTGACGCCGGGCACGATCGCGCCGGTGGACGTGGAGATCTTCCCGACAGGTGCGGCCATCAGGCCCGGGCACCGACTGCGGCTGGCGGTCGAGGGCTTCGACTTACCTCACCTGGCGCCGCTGCCGGACGGCGGCCTGAAGACTCTCGGGCCGATGACCATCTACACCGGCGGCGATCACCCGTCGTCGGTGACGATGCCGGTTTCCCTAATCGAATAGACGAAAGAATTACGTCTGATGGCGTTTCATCCGATTGAGAATGTTCCAGCGGTTCGACTGGCCCACATGCTCGGTAAGACCGAGCGGGTCAGATCGACGACCTACCACTACATGACGTACCCGATCGACAGCCCCCGACCGGCCGATGGTGTCGCGACCGTCCGCGTCTATTGCGGCAACTGCGACACCACCGTGCAGGTCACCGTTCCCTCCGCAGCGGAGGTACGAAAGCTGCGGTCGCGTCGGCTCGCCGTCGCGGTTCCCGGCCTGATCTTCGGCATTGCGATGATCGCCGCGTACAACAGCTCGGTCGGCGGCGGGAACGGGTTGTGGGTGCTCTTCGGCCTCGCCGGCTTCATCGTCGCGCTCGTGGCGTTCGGCATGTGGTGGAGCGACCACGGGGTCAGGGTATCCAAGAGCGAGTCGGTGGCCTCACAAGGCATGCATTCGGTCCGAACCCGTCAGCGCGATAGGGCCAACGTCCGCTCCTGACCCGGACCCTCTTGAGTGGCTGCAAATAAAAGACAAATCCAGATGCCGCCTTAAATGGGCTTTTTCGGCAGCCGGACACGCAGATCACGAGAGTGGAGGGCGCGGTTACGCTCCGTGTACGGTTCGGTCCGTGGAGAACCTGCGGATTGGCGTCGTCGAGGTGGAGCACGACGAACAGACCTCCCACGACCACCTGAGCTGCGCGGTCTGCTCATGGCAACTGGGAGTCTCGCCGCGCGAGTATGCCGTGCGCATCGCTCACCGCCACGACGACTCTCACCAACAGGGCGGTTTGATCCGGCCCCGCGCCGACGGCTCCGCGGCGGAGGACTGACCGCCGCGCCTCCGGATGACGCGGCGGTCGGATACGTTCGCCGGGTGACCGACGAGCCGTACGCGTACCGCTACGTGGGCCCCGCCGACCTGCTCGCCGCCGTACGGCCCGATGCCGCCGGGCGCCCGATCAGGTCGCCGGGCGACCTCGCCGCCTGGCTGGCGTCGCGCGACGCGGACGAGCGGGCCGAGCCCTTCACCTTCGTCGTCGATCGCGGCGGGTCGCTGCGGCTCGCGCCCCGGCGGAGCGAGCACGTCGCCTGCGCCGGCGGCGCGTCCGTGCTGAGCGCCGGAGAGATGACCTTCGTGCACGAGCAGGGCCGCTGGACCGTCAGCGAGGTCGGCAACCACTCGACCGGCTACTGCCCCGACTCTGACTCCTGGCCCGCCGTCGCCGCCGCCCTCGACGCCGCGGGCCTGCCGCACCCCGGCCGTTTCACCGACCCGGTCGTCTTCCGCCACTGCCCCCGGTGCCGCGAGCGCAACCTGGTCAAGGATCACGACTTCGTCTGCGCCCTCTGCGGCGCCGACCTGCCCCGTACGGCCAGCCGAACCGCTCGATGAGCGCCTGGTACGCCGCGAAGGCGGGCTTCGGCCGGTAGTCGTCGGTCAGCAGGCCGAAGGTGTGGAAGAGCCCGGGCGCCGAGCTGTCGGCGTCGCGCAGGGCGAAGTGCGTGTAGACGCCGATGGCGGCTGGAAGACGTCGGGGAAGAGGTCGAGACCGACGTAGCCGAGGGCGGCCGTGAACTCCGTGCCGCCGTGGTCGGTGGGCGCCGCGACGAAGTCCTCGCCCGGGCCGGACAACGGGGTCGTGTCGAACCCGACGCGGAGAGGGTCGAAGCCCTGCCGCCGGGCCTCGCCGTCGGCGGCGAGCTCGCTCCGCGCCATGTGCAGCGCGTACTCGGCCTCGATCACGTACAACCGTGGCGTTCGCCCGGACCGCAGCGCCTTCTCCAGCTCCCGCTCGCCGTCCGGGCCCAGGGCCCCGAGGTAGGCGACGGCGGTGAGAAGACGGGGATGCTCCTGCCGCGGATTGCGGATCCGAAGGACTCTCAGTCGATCCAGCGAACGACCTGATCCAGGGGCAGCCGCCCGGCGGGGATCGCGGATCTGCCCCGCGGCGCCCGCGCGGGGTGGCCGAGCGCGATCGCGGTCCGCACCTTCCACGGAGTCTCGACGCCGACCAGCCGCCCCGCCTGCTCGGCGTTGGGAGCGGGGAAGAACGACACCGGGCAGCTGCCCAGGCCCAGGCCGTGCGCGGCGAGCATGAGGCTCTGCGCGGCCCGGCCGGCGTCGAACTCCGCGTCCTCGCCCCCGGTCGCGTGGTCCACCGCGAGCAGTACGGCCACCGGAGCGGCGGCCAGGTGTGCCGCGTAACCGCCTAGCAGGCTCAGCTCCTCCCGCAGGCCGCGGTCGCGGACGACGATGAACCGCCACGGCTGGCGGTTGCGCGCCGACCCGGTCCAGCGCGCCGCCTCGAGCACTCGTACGATCTCGCGCGTCGGCACCGGCGCGTCCGCGAACCACCGTGTGGCCCGCAGCGACCCCACCTCCGCACGCAACGGCTCATCCACCCGTCCCGGCCTCCGATCCCTCACCTCGCGCCGCGCGCCTGAAAAACCGTTTGCTCTGGATCCTGGCAGGTGTTTCCTTGGTCTCGTCCTCGGTCCCCGACCCCGGAGACCTGTGCGCACACACCAGTACACCCCGCAGGGGATCGCCTACGAACGTGCCGGGCGCGGTGACGGCACTCCGATCATCCTCATTCACGCCGGCGTGGCCGACCGGACCATGTGGGATGCCCAGTGGGAGGCGCTCGCGGCCGAGTACGAAGTCGTCCGCCTCGACCTTCGCGGCTTCGGTGAGTCCAGTAGGCCACCCGGCGCTCGCTGGTCACACGCCGAGGACGTCCTGTCCGCGTTGGAGCACCTCGGTATCACTCGATGTCACCTCGTGGCGGGCTCGCTCGGAGCCGGGGTCGCGACCGAGGCCGCCCTCTCCCGACCGGGGCTGGCCGTGTCCCTGCTGCTCTGCCCGCCGGGCGGCAGTCTGCTGGCGGAGTCGACCGAGGATCTCGAGCGCTTCTTCGAAGCGGAGAAGAACGCCCTGGCCGCACGCGACCTCGACGCGGCGGTGGAGGCCAACATCGCCACGTGGGTGGTCGGCCGCGGCCGCGAGCCATCCGATGTGGCATCCGGCGTCCAAGACCACGTGCGCCGTATGCAGCGGCGCGCGTTCGAGGTCACCGAGTCACTGGGGGAGACCGACGAGGCAGAGTTCGCCCCACCTGCGCTCGAACGCCTGCCTGATCTCACCATCCCGGTCCTTGTCCTGGTCGGAGGGCGCGACCTCGACACCACTCTGGACTCCGCTGAGCGGATCTGCCGGGCCCTGCCCGACGCTCGCCGTGTCGACTGGCCCGACGTCGCCCACCTGCCCTCTTTGGAGCGGCCCGACGACTTCCTCGCACTTCTGCGGGAGTGGGTGGCTCAAGAACGCTAGGCGGACTCGGCGGCGCGGACGGCGAGGGTGGTCAGGTCGTCGGCGGTCAGGCCCGGCCAGCCGTGCACCTTCGCCCGCCACTCCTCCGGTACGGCCGACGCGCCGTGGCGTGCGCCCAGGAGCGCGCCCGCGATCGCGGCGACCGTGTCGGTGTCGTCGCCGGCCCGTACCGCGGCGAACAGGCCGTCCGGCAGCGACGACGTGTGCGTCACCGCCGACCACGCCGCCTGCAGCGCCGGGACGACGAAGCCGTTCGGGCTGAACCGCTGCGGGGGCGCGGCCTCGGCCTCGGCCAGCCGGGAGGCCCACGCGTCGCGGCGCGACGGCGGCAGGTACGCCAGCCCCTCGCGCACGCCGTCGTAGGTGCCCTCCAGCACCGCGCGGCGTACACCCGCGCACCACAGCACGCACGCGTCGCCGGCCAGGTCGTCGGCGTGGGTCAGGCCGCTGACCAGCCGGGCCGCCTCCATCATGGCGGCCGGGTCCTCCAGGTACGGCAGTGCGACGACGGCGGTGCGCATCAGCGACCCGTTGCCCGCGCTGCGGCCCGTACGGGCGTGCAGGTCGTCGGCGGCGCGGCGCATCTCCGATGACAGGCCGCCGGTCCGGTCGACGGACCCGAGCACCGCGCGGGTCTGGTTGCCGATGTCGCTGGCGCCCTCGCGGTACCACCGCAGGAACCGGACCGCGACCCCGTCCAGCGCGAGGTCCGACCGCAGGCCGCGTCCTCTCGCCGCGACCTCGGCGACGCACACCTGCATCTGGGTGTCGTCGCTGTACTCGCCCGGCGCGTACGGGCCGAGGCCGCCGCCGATCATCGCGGGGACGGCCGTGGGGGACAGGGGAGCGGCGAACTCGTACGGCACGCCGAGCGCGTCGCCGCAGGCCGCGCCCAGGAGCACTCCGGCCGCCCGGTCTCGCTGTTCACTGGTGAGCGTCACCACTGTGCGACGACCGGACGGCCGGAGAGGTTCCCTCAGGAGGCGCCGGTGAGGCGGGCGACCTCGCGTTCGTGCGCCTCGGCGTCGGCCTTGGCCGCCTTCGGGCTCCAGCGGCCGACCAGCGGCAGCATCAGGCCGAGGAACAGGATCTCGGCCACGATGCACACCCACCACCAGGCCTGCCACTGGTGCGGCGCGTCGGCGGCGGCGCTCTTGATCTTCCCGACCTCGGCGAGCAGCGCGGGTGGCGGATTGGCGCCGGCGGCCTTCACCTGGGCCAGTACGGCCGGAGCCTCGACCAGTTTGTCCACCGCGCTGACGACGTACGGGAGGACGAAGAAGGCCAGGCAGACCACGATGCGCAGGATCCAGCCCCAGATCGCCAGGCCGGTCGCGGTCAGCGCCGGGTTGCGCCTCTCGATCGTCTCGGTGAACGCCGCCATCCACGGGGCGTACGCCGTCGCGAGGCCGAGCGAGAGCAGGGCGATGATCACGATGAGCGTGGTCGAGCTCGTGTCCGGGTGCGTCGTGCGGGTCATGAAGATGAACGTCATCACCACCGCGAGCACGGTGCCGGCCACCATGAACGGCTTGCGCACCCGCAGCCGGTCCGACAGGGCGCCGACGACCACGAGGCTGATCGCGTTGATCGCCCAGTACCAGGTGTTGATGCCGTTGGCCTTCGACGTGGTGAAGCCGAAGTTGGAGGTCAGGTAGACGGTGAAGAAGCCGACCGCGGTGTAGTAGATCAGCAGGAAGATGCTGATCCCGAGCGCGGGAGCGAGGATGTCCAGGCGCAGCATCTGCCCCCACGGCCGGTCGAGGTCGACCGTCCGCTCGGCGCTGTCGGCACGCGCCTCGATGAGCTCGCGGTCGCCGGCGCTGACCATCACCTGGTCGCGGAGCCCGGGTTTGAGCTCGCGCAGCCCGAACAGCGCGATCACGAACGCCACGAGGCCGACGACGCCGACGATGTAGAACTGGCTGGACCAGGAGTTGTCCAGGTGCGGCAGCGTGCGGTTGGCGACGAAGCTGACGACCAGGCTGCCGACGACGGGCCCGAGCGTCCAGAAGCCCATTGCGGACGCGCGGCCGATCTGCGGGGAGAAGTCGCGGACGAGCGCCGGCGTCGCGACCAGGCACATGCCCTCGACGACGCCGCCGATCACGGCGAACAGCCCGAAGACGAACTTGTTCGGTGCGAGCGGGGTGATCAGGGCGAGCACGCCGGTGACGAGCAGGCCGTACGCGACCAGGTTGGCGCGGCCCCAGCGGTCGGCGAGGCCGGCCGCGAGCGAGCCGAACGCGCCGACGAGGTTGGCCAGCACAAGGATGTTGACGTAGTAGATGAACGACATCTTGAAGTGCTCGAGCACGAGCGGGGCGACGCCGCCGGCCACGTAGAGCTCGTAGTACAAGATGATTGTGACGAACACCGCCACGGCCAGGTACCAGTAGCGCGATCCTGTGCTCGGATACCGGTCGAGGCCGCGGCGCCAGAGCCGGTCGATGGTGAATCCCGCCGCCGCGGGAGCCGTCGGGTCAGATGGAGCCATCGCTTCCTCTTTTTCCATTGGGCGAGCTGCTCCAGAGCGCCATTAGACGCCCCGCCCCCGAGGCCGATGTGCCGCATGACCTGTGCCATCATGGGTAAATAAGCGTTCATTCACGCGTTGGAAATATTAGTACGCTCGAATTAAGTGGCATGTCAAGACGGGAGAGTGACACGGTGACGGATACCGGCCTGCCCGTCGGGGGATCCCCGCTCCAGCAGCGTCTGGCCGCCGCCGCAGTCGAGCTGTTCTACCGGCAGGGCGCGATCGCGACGTCGGTCCGGCAGATCACCGAGGCGTGCGGCCTGACACCCGGCGCGCTCTACAACCACTTCGAGTCCAAGGACGAGCTGCTCTACACCGTGGTGCGCGACATCCACCTGCGGCTGGAGAGCGTTCTGACGGCGGCGGTGGGGGCGGTCGCGGGCGACCCGGTCGCCGAGCTCAGCGCGATCGTGCGCGTCTACGTCGCCCGGCACTCCGACCATCGGGAGACCGCTCGCGTGGCCAACCGGGAGTTCCCGCTACTGACCGGGGCGCACTACGACGAGGTCGTCGCGATCCGGCGCCGCCTGCGCGACACCGTGGTCGACGTGCTGCTCGCCGGTCAGAAGAAGCAGGTCTTCGACCTGGTCGGGGGCGACGACCGTACGGCGGCCGTGCTCACCGCGCTGCCGATCCTTGACATGTGTGTCCACATCAGCGAATGGTTCCACGAGCACCGGCCCTTGAGTCACGCCGAGCTGGAGGCCCGCTACGTCGGGCTCGCGCTGCGCATGGCGGGGGCCCGGACCCACTGAACACCGGGAGGTCCCGATGGCCGAACTGCTCCGCCCGTACGCCGAGGCACGACCGGATGAGCCGGCCGTCACCGACGAGCGCGGCGTCACCACGTGGCGGGAGTTCCGGGCGCGCGTCGACCGCCTCGCGGGTGCGCTGCGGGGCCTCGGCCTGGACGACGGCGACGCCATCGCGATCCACTCGGGCAACCGCCGGGAGTACTTCGAGCTGATGGCCGCGGCCACCCACATCGGCCTGCGGTACGTCCTGGTCAACTGGCACTGGACCGCCGACGAGCTGCGGTACGTCCTCGCCGACTCCGGAGCGAAGGCGCTGTTCTCCGAGGACGCCTTCGCGGACGTGGCGGCCGAGGCGGCGGCGGACACGCCGTTCCGGATCGGCATCGGCGAGGTCCCGGGCTTCCAGCCGTACGAGGAGTTCCTCGCCGGCGGACCGGACGGGGAGCCGTCCGGGCAGGTCATGGGCTGGCCGATGATCTACACGTCGGGCACGACCGGGCGCCCGAAGGGCGTGCGGCGCAAGCTCGTCACGACCGGCGCCCCGCTGGAGACGATGAAGGGCGTCGCCGAGGGGTCCGCGCAGCTGCTGTCCATCCCGGAGGGCGGGCGGTCGCTGCTGGTCGGACCGGTCTACCACTCGGCGCAGTGGCTGTGGTCGCACGTCATGCTCTGCGCGGGGCGCTCGGTCGTCATGCGGCAGTCGTTCGACCCCGAGGAGACGCTGCGCCTCATCGAGGAGCACCGGATCACCAACGTCCACCTGGTGCCGACCCAGTTCGTCCGCCTGCTGCGCCTGGACGAGGAGACCCGGCGCGGGTACGACCTGTCGAGCCTCGCCGCCGTCTGGCACGGCGCCGCGCCGTGCTCGCCCGAGGTCAAGCGGCGGATGATCGACTGGCTGGGCCCGGTCGTGTACGAGTACTACGGCTCCACCGAGTCGTCGGTGAACACCGTCGTGTCGTCGCGGGAGTGGCTGGAGCGGCCCGGCACGGTCGGGCGCGCGCTGCCGATGGCCGAGATCCACGTGCTTCGCGAGGACGGCTCGCCGGCCGCGGCGGGGGAGCGCGGCCAGCTCTGGTTCCGCTACACCAGCGGCGACGACGTGGAGTACTGGGGCGACCCGGACAAGACCGCCTCCGTGCACCGCGACGGGCTGTTCACCACCGGCGACGTCGGCCACCTCGACGAGGACGGCTACCTGTTCCTCTCCGACCGCGTCATCGACATGATCATCAGCGGCGGGGTGAACATCTATCCGGCCGAGATCGAGGGCGTGCTCATCACCCACCCGGCCGTACGCGACGTGGCCGTCTTCGGCGTGCCGGACCAGGAGTACGGCGAGCAGGTGAAGGCGGCGGTCGAGCTGGAGGACGGATACGAGCCCTCGGACGCGCTGGAGGAGGAGCTGATCGCCTTCTCCCGGCGCACGCTGGCCGGCTACAAGGCGCCCCGGTCGGTGGACTTCCCCGACGCGCTGCCGCGGACGCCGACCGGCAAGCTCTACAAGCGCCTCATCCGCGATCCGTACTGGACGGGCCGGGAGAAGTCGATCTGACGGGTGATCGGTCAGGAATGAAGAAGCCGTCGCGGCGCCGCCGACCCTAGCGTGATCTGCGGTGGAGCCCTCCGGGGGTTCCGTCCCGATCAGCAAGGAGCACGCCATGACCGATGGCATCAAGACGATCATCTACCCCGTGTCCGACCTCGCGGCGGCCAAGGCCCTGTACGGCGGGCTGGCGGGCGTCGAGCCGTACGCGGACACGCCGTACTACGTCGGCTACAAGGTCGGCGGCCAGGACGTCGGCCTGGACCCGAACGGCCACCGTGAAGGCGGCGCCGGGCCCGTCGCCTACTGGCACGTCGAGGACATCAAGGCGAGCCTCCAGGCGCTGGTCGAGGGCGGCGCGGAGACGCTCCAGGACGTCCGCGACGTCGGCGGCGGCACCCTGATCGCCACGGTGAAGGACGCGGACGGCAACGTCGTCGGCCTGCGCCAGGTGGCCTGACATTCTGGACCGGTCCGGCCCCGCGGCGGGGCCGGACCCCGTCTTCCACGGAAAGGACCCTCGATGCCCGAGCCCGCCCGTACGCCCGCGCAGCGCAAGCAGGACACGCTGCGCCGCCTCGAAGTCGACGAGGACGCGTGGGTGGCCACCGCCGGTGACGACGGGCCGTACCTCGTGCCGCTGTCGTTCCTGTGGGACGGTGCCACGCTGCTGCTGTCCACGCCCTCGTCGTCGCCGACCGCCCGCAACCTGAGCGCCACCGGACGGGCCCGCCTCGGCGTCGGCCCGACCCGGGACGTGGTCATGATCGAGGGCACGGTGGAGATGGTGGAGGTCGACCGGGATGCCGGTGACGCGTTCGCGGCCAAGAACGGTTTCGACCCGCGCGGGCTCACCGGCTACGCCTACTTCCGCGTCCGGCCGACGCGGATCCAGGTGTGGCGCGAGGCCAACGAGATCGCCGGCCGCGACCTCATGCGCGACGGGCGGTGGACCGTCGCCTGACCGGCCGGCCTCCGCGTCCTTCCGCGCCGCGACGAAACCGAGTAGCGTTCGGTTTCGTGCACCTGGGACAGATCGCGGCCCTGACGCCGGACAAACCAGCAGTGATCATGGCGGGCTCGGGCAAGGTCATCACCTTCCGCGAGCTGGACGAGGAGTCCAACCGGCTCGCCCAGCTGCTGCGGGCCGAGGGGCTGCGGCCCGGCGACCACGTGGCCTTCATGCTGGAGAACCACCCGTCGTTCCTGGCGATCGCGTGGGCGGCGCAGCGCTCCGGGCTGTACTACACCGCGATCAGCTCCCGCCTGCAGGCCGACGAGCTCGCCTACATCATCGACAACTGCGGGGCGCGCGTCTTCCTCACCTCGGCGCGGCTGGCGGAGGTGGCGACCGCGGTCGGCGACCGGACGCCCGGTGTCGAGCTGCGGCTCATGCTCGACGGCGTGGCGCCGGGCTTCGACTCGTACGAGGAGCGGATCGCCGGGCAGCCCGCCGGGCCGATCGAGGACGAGTGCGAGGGCGTGGACATGCTCTACTCCTCGGGCACCACCGGACGGCCCAAGGGGGTCAAGCCCACGCTGTCGCTCGCCCCGGCCGGCTCGCCGAACAAGCTCACCCAGCTGGTGTCCTTCCTCTTCCAGCCGGACGAGCACTCGGTCTACCTGTCACCGGCCCCGCTGTACCACGCCGCGCCGCTGCGCTACTGCCTCACCTTCCACCGCTTCGGCTCGACCGTCGTGGTGATGGAGCGGTTCGACCCGGAGGAGGCGCTGCGGCTGATCGAGCGGTACGGGGTGACGCACAGCCAGTGGGTGCCGACGATGTTCATCCGCATGCTCAAGCTGCCGGAGGCGACCCGGACGGGGTACGACCTGTCGAGCCTGCGGTACGCCGTGCACGCCGCCGCGCCCTGCCCGGTCGAGGTCAAGCGGCA
Organism: Actinoallomurus iriomotensis; assembly: GCF_030269445.1. Classification (GTDB taxonomy): domain Bacteria; phylum Actinomycetota; class Actinomycetes; order Streptosporangiales; family Streptosporangiaceae; genus Actinoallomurus; species Actinoallomurus iriomotensis. The sequence goes on along the minus strand of NZ_BSTJ01000002.1, from coordinate 776,001 downwards.
GATGATCGACTGGTGGGGGCCGGTGCTGCACGAGTACTACGCCGGCACCGAGGGCAACTGCTTCGTCTACGCCGACTCCAAGGCGTGGCTGGAGCACCCGGGCACGGTCGGCCGGCCACTGCTCGGTGAGATCCACGTCTGCGACGAGGAGGGCGAGGAGCTTCCGGTGGGGCGGACCGGGACGCTGTACTTCGCGGGCGGCCCGGAGTTCGAGTACCACGACGATCCGGCGAAGACCGCGTCGTCCCGCGACCCGCACGGCCGTGGCTGGACCACGCTGGGCGACGTCGGGTACGTGGACGAGGAGGGCTTCCTCTACCTCACCGACCGGCTGTCGTACATGATCATCAGTGGCGGGGTGAACGTCTACCCGCAGGAGGCGGAGAACCTCCTCGCCGTCCATCCGAAGGTCGCCGACGTGGCGGTGATCGGCGTACCGGACCCGGAGATGGGCGAGGCGGTCAAGGCCGTCGTGCAGCCGATGGACCTCACCGAGGCGGGCCCGGAGCTGGAACGGGAGCTCATCGAGCACTGCCGGGCGAACCTGGCGCACTACAAGTGCCCGCGTACGGTCGACTTCCGCGCCGAACTGCCCCGCCACCCGACCGGCAAGCTCTACAAGCGCCTGCTGAAGGACGAGTACTGGAAATAGCCCGCACTCGCGGCCATCGTGGGCTCCATGCGCGTCGCGATCGGTGACATCTCCCTGTACTTCGACGTCGACGGCTGCGGGCTCGTCCCCGACGGCCCCGCGATGGTCGAACGCCCGACGGTCATCGCCCTGCACGGCGGGCCCGGCGCCGACCACACGACGTTCAAGCCGGTGCTCGACGGCGTCACCGAACACGCCCAGGTGATCTACCTGGACCAGCGGGGGAGCGGGCGCTCGGACCGCGGCGGCCCCGAGTCCTGGACCTGGGACCGCTGGGCCGACGACGTCATCGCCTTCTGCGACGCGCTGGACATCGCCGAACCCGTTCTGCTCGGCACCTCCGCCGGCGGCTGGGTGGCGCTGACGGCCGCCATCCGGCACTCCGCCCGGCTGGGCGGAGTGGTGCTCGACAGCGTGATGCCCGGCGAGACGGACGAACGGCTCGCCATCATGGAACGGCTCGGCGGCGCCGAGGCCCGCGAGATCGCGCGGCGCTACTGGGACGGCGAGGACTCCGACGAGATCCGGGAGGCGTACCCGCGCGTCTGTCTTCCCCTCTACTCGCAGCGTCCCGGTGGCGACCCCGACGGCCCCGACCGGCTGCGGCGCATCCGCTGGAACCCCGACGTGCTCGAACACTTCCGCCAGGTCCTCTACGACGACTTCGACCCCTGGCCACGGCTCGGTCAGGTCACCTGCCCGACGATGATCCTGGCCGGCGAGCACGACCCGGTGGCCACCGTGCCCGCCGCCCGGCGACTCGCCGCCGAGCTGCCGGGCGCGCGGCTGCACGTCGTACCGGACGCCGGCCACGGGCTCTTCCGCGAGGATCCGGCGACCGCGACCGCGACCGCGCTGCTTCGCGACTTCCTGGCGGGTATTGAGTGGACGCGGGCACACGGATGACCTGATCATTGACTTCATGTCCGATCTCCTGCCGATCAACGGGTCCGAACCGGAGCCTCCCGTGGTGTTCCAGCTCGACACCACCGACACCCTCGGTGACGTGATCGACGTGCTGGCCATGGAGGCGTTCGCGGCCGGGCGGCAGCCGTTCGCCCGGTCCAAGCGGATGGAGCGCATCCGGCCCGACGCGCTGCTGCGGCCGGCCGGGGCGCGGGTGCTGCGCACGTCACGCGAGGACAACCGCGAGGCGTTGCTCGCCCGCGGTGACGGCTGGACGCTGCGGTCCGTGCGCTGGCGCGGCGGGTCGGGCATGGTCGAGGTGACCGCGGTCAGCGACGAGCTGTGCACCTCCGTGCTGGAGGAGGCGATCCGCGACGCCGTCGAGCCGCCGCCTCCGGAGGAGGACCGGGTCGAGATGGGCTTCTGGCACCTGGGGTCGCACGGCGCGGCGCGCAGCCAGCGCTCCATCACCGCCGCGACCTGGGCGGAGATCCGCGACAACTACACCGCGGCGGCGGCAACCGCCGTCGACCGGCTGACCGAGGTGACCCCCGACGACATCGGCGGACGCCTGGTGCTCCTGCACGGCCCGCCGGGCACGGGCAAGACCACCGCGCTGCGCGCCATGGCCCGCGAGTGGTCCAAGTGGTGCCAGTTCGATTGCGTGCTCGATCCGGAGCAGCTCTTCAGCAACCCCGCGTACCTCATGGAGGTCGCGGTCGGCGAGGACGACGACGACCGGCGCTGGCGGCTCCTCGTCGTCGAGGACTGCGACGAGCTGATCAGCGGTGACGCCAAGGCCGCCACCGGACAGGGCCTGTCCCGGCTGCTCAACCTGACCGACGGCCTGCTCGGCCAGGGCCGCGACGTGCTCGTCGCGATCACCACGAACGAGCCGCTCGCGGCCCTGCACCCCGCCGTCGTACGGCCGGGGCGCTGCCTGGCCCAGGTGGAGGTGGGCCGGATGTCACCGGCGGAGGCCACGGCCTGGCTCGGCGCCGACGCCGCCGCGCACGACCTGGGCCACGGCGCGACGCTCGCCGAGCTGTACGCCCTGCGCGACGGGCGCGACGCGGGCACCCCGCCACCGGCCACCGAGACCGGCTTCTATCTGTAAGAAGACGCTGCCGGAGTCAGCCCCTTGGCGGACCCGCGAGTGCGGCGTGGTCCGACTCCGGGAGCCAGTCACGCTCCGGCGCGTAGTCCAGCCAGCGCCGGGTGCGGCCCGCTTCGGCGAAACCGCGCAGCAGGGTGTCGAGCAGCGGATGGAGGTGCGACTCGCGCCAGGCGACCGACCACGCGTACAGCGGGGTCGGCGCGACAATCGGGACGGAGCGCAGACCCGCGTCGCCGGGCAGCGGCGCGTCGGCGGGGAAGAGCGTGAAGCACGTCGCATCGGTGCGGATGCGCTGAACGAGGTGGTCGAGGCCCAGGTTGGGGCCCTCCTCGCGTCGGGTGACGCCGAACTCGTCGGCGAAGCGTCGTAGGAAGTCCAGACGGGGCAGCTCGGCCGGGCACCACAGTGTGCTGTCCCGCAGGTCGGCGGGGCGCAGTTCGCCCGCGCCGGCCAGCGGGTGGGACGTGCTGACCACCGCGTCGACGGGCTCCAGGCGCACGAGCCGCTGGGCGAGGCCCGCGTCGCGGCCGCCGGGCAGCGGGTGCACCCGGCCGAAACCCAGGTCGGTGTCGCCGCGCAGCAGCGCCTCCGCGGCCGACGGCCAGTCACGTGCCGGGCCCGGCTCCAACCGGATCGCGCCGAGGGCCTCCACCGCCTGCGCGACGGTGCGCATCGGCGCGTAGAGGTGGCCCCACACGTCGATCCGTACGACCTGCCCGGCGCCCAGCGCCGCCGCGACCGCGCGCTCACCCGCGGCGAGAGCCTCGCGCGCGGCCGGTTCGAACCGCTCACCGGCCTCGGTCAACCGCGTGCCGCCCTCGCGTTCGAACAGCCGCACGGTGAGCAGCGACTCCAGGCGCGCGATGCGCTTCGACAGCGCCTGCTGGCTGGTGTTCAGCCGCTTGGCGGCAAGCCCGAAGTGCAGCGTCTCGGCGGTCGCGACGAACGCACGGACCAGGGCGAGGTCGAGGTCCACGCCGCCGACCATATGCGACAACGCGGCGTTGTCGGCCGTGCGGCTCCGTTGTTGGCCCCGCCACCGCCGCACCCGGTGAAGTGTCCTCAGGAATTACCAGGGAGGCATCACGATGAAAGCTCTCATCCCGACCGGGGATCCCGCCGAACCGGTCGTGCTCGCCGACGTGCCCGAGCCGGTGCCGCGCGCGAACGAGGCGCTCGTGAAGGTCGAGGCGTTCTCGGCCAACCGGGGCGAGATGTTCAAGCTGGAGGCGCCCGCGCCCGGCGAGCGGCCCGGCAAGGACATCGCGGGGCTCGTCGTGCAGCCCGCCGCCGACGGGAGCGGGCCGGCCGGTATCGCCCGCGTCGTCGGCCATCCCATGGCGGGCGGCTGGGCGGAGTTCGCGGCCGTGCCGGCCGACGCGCTCGCGGTGCTGCCGGACACCGTGTCCGCGCTCCAGGGCGCCGCGCTGCCGCTCGCGGGGCTCACCGCGTTGCGGCTGCTGCGGACGGCCGGGCCCGTGCTGGGGCGGCGCCTGCTGGTGACCGGTGCGTCCGGGGGCGTGGGCCACTTCGTGACCGAGCTCGCGGCCGCCGCCGGCGCGGAGGTCACCGCCGTGACCCGGGACGCCGTACGCGGCGCTCGGCTCACCGAGCTCGGCGCCGCCGCGATCGTCCACGACCCGGCGGACGCGCGGGGGCGGTACGACATCGTCCTGGAGTCGACGGGCGGCGAGACACTTCCCGTCGTCCTCGCGCGGCTGGCGAAGCGCGGCACGCTCGTCTGGTTCGGGCAGGCCAGCCGTACCCCGGCGACGCTCGACTTCTTCGACTTCTTCGACGGGCCCGAGTCGGCCGTCATCCGCCACTTCCACTACCTCGACGCGGACACCGGCCTCGGCGACGACCTCGCGGCGCTCGTCCGGCTCACCGCCGAAGGCCGCCTGCACCCCGAGATCGGCCGCGTCGCGGACTGGGCCGACACCGCGACCGTCCTCACCGACCTGCGCGACCGCCGCATCCGCGGCAAGGCCGTGCTCACCCTCTCCTGAACAGATCGAACGGACCAAGGAGTACGACCATGACCACCGACCCCCGAGCCGTCGTCGTCCGCTACGTCGAGGCCGTCCGCGACGGCGACGCCGACGTCGTCTACGAGAGCTTCGCCGAGGACGCGACCTGGCACTACCCGGGCGACCTGCCGATCTCGAAGGTGTGGCGGGGCCGCGACGCGATCGTCGGCGAATTCCTGGGCGGCATGGGACCGCTCCTCGTCCCCGGCACGATGAGGATCGAGCTGATCGGCACGATCGCCGAGGACGACCGCGTGGTCGCCGAGTGGACCTCGACGGCGCGGACCGTGTACGGCGGCACGTACGACAACCGCTGCATCGGTGTCTACACGGTCCGCGACGGCCGGATCGCCTCCGTCGTCGAGTACGCGGACACCCGGCATGTGGCGGCGGCCCTCTTCCCCGGACACCGCGCGTAGCCGGGCCCGGCCGGCGGCACCGCGTGGCCCGGCTCACCCGGCGGTGAAGTAGGGGCCTTGCTCCAGGTCGGTGAGGAGGCCGGGCCGGACCGGCTCCCAGCCCAGCAGCCGCCGGGTCTCCGCGTGAGCGCGCGGCGTTCAAGCGCGCCGGCCTCGCCGTGGCCATGGCCGGGGCACTCGAGAAGCGCGGCGTGCCGGACCCGGCCGAGCAGCTGGCGTTCGGCATGCTCGCAGGTCAGACGCTCCACGAGCGGTGGGCGCGACCGCCGCGCTCGGCTGAGCCGGCCGGCGTTGATTCCTCGTTGATCGGACGTTGATCGCCGCCCCGCAGAATTCTTCACGTGGACGGGCCGAGGGGGTAAAGGCCCGGCCATTCGCCCGGAGGCCAATGCCGCTGCGTTGCCGGGCGAGGACGGGGGAGGCGACCCGCGCCGTACCAGGCCGGGAAGCCGGAGCCCTGCACCGGAGGTGACGGACCGGTGCAGGGCTCTCTTTCTCGACACGCTCACACGGAGGAACCTGTGATGCCGTACCGGCTTCCGCCGGACATCGGGGACTTCGTCGGGCGGAGCGGCGCCGTCGCCGAGCTGACCGGCGTGCTCCAGTCCGGCGGGCCGGTGCCGATCGCCGCCGTGAACGGCATGGGCGGCGTCGGCAAGACCGCTCTCGCCGTGCACGTCGCGCACGCCGTGCGGCGACGCTTCTCCGGGGGACCGCTCTACGTCGACCTGCGCGGCATGGCCGATCGCCCGGCCGAGCCGTACGCCCTGCTCGGCGGGCTGTTGCGCGCCTTCGGCCGGCGCGAGGTCCCCGACGCGCTCGAGGAACGCGCGGCGCTCTACCGGTCCGAGCTGGCCGGCCGGCGGATGCTCGTGCTGCTGGACGACGCGCGCAGTCCCGCGCAGGTACGGCCGCTGCTGCCCGGGTCGTCCGGGTCCGCGGTGCTGGTGACGAGTCGTGCCACGATGGCCGGGCTTCCCGGGGCCCGGCGGCTCGACCTCGACGTGCTGGAGCCGTACGAGGCGGTGGCGCTCCTGGAGAGCGCGGCCGGCGCGGAACGCGTGGCGGCCGAGCGCGCCGCGGCACTCGACCTGGTGGCCGCCTGCGGGTTCCTGCCGCTGGCGGTACGCGGCGCCGGGGCGTGGCTGGCGGCCCGTCCCTCGCTGCGGATCGACGCCCTGGCCCGCCGTCTCGCCCGCGGCCGGATGGAGGAACTGCCCGCGGCCGTCGCCTGTTTCCGGCTGGGCTATGACCTGCTGGGACGGGACGAGGCGCGGGCGTTCCGGCTGCTGGCGCTGGTCGACGGGCCCGGCTTCTCGACCGGTGCCGCCGGCGCCGCGCTCGGCCTGCGGCCCCAGCGCGCCGACGACATCCTGGAGACGCTGGCCGACCTGAGCCTGCTGGAGAGCTGCGCCCCGGACCGGTACCGCTTCCACGACCTGCTCCGGCTCTTCGCCCTGAACCGTTCCTGCACCCGTGAGGAACGCGTACGCGCCGTGCGCGGCCTGCTCGACCACTACCTCGCGGCGGCGCGTGAGGCGACCGGGGTCCTGGGCGGGGCGCCGTCGAAGCGCCTCACCCGCGAGGCCGCGCGCGCCTGGCTGTTCGTCGAGCAGGACGCCATCCTCACCGCGGTCGAGCGCGCCGCGAGGGAGCCCGGTGGGCCGCTCGCCCAGGCGGCGGAGCTCCTGCTGATCGTGGCGCAGGTCATCGACCGGGAGTGGAGCCCCGGCCACCTGCGCAACGCCGTGCGAGCGGTCCGCGCGGCGACGCGCCGCCGTGCCTCGGTCGCCGGGTTCGCCGAGGCGGAGCAATTACGTGCCGACGAGGCGGTCCGGTAGCCGGTCGCGAAGCCGGAAGCCTGAGAGTCAGGACGGCGGGGGCGTATGGCTCACGTCGATGACGCAGAAGCGGTTGCCCTCGGTGTCGGCCAGCACGACGAAGTCGGGGTCGTCCGGGTACCGGTCCCAGTCGACCCGCTCGGCGCCGAGCGCGACCAGCCTCCGTACCTCGGCGGCCTGCTCCGCCGCGTCGTCCGCGTACAGGTCGAGGTGGACGCGCGGGTGCTCCTGCGCCGGCGTCTCGCTGAACCCGAGCGCCAGGCCGGCACCGGAGCCGTTCGCCGGCACCAGCATCGTCCAGGCGTCCTCCACCACCCCGCCGCGGGGCACGTAGTCCAGCGCCCGGCACCAGAAGTCCGCCGCGCGCCGGACGTCCGCCGCGCCCATCACGATCGTTCCGATGTTCAGCATGCGCCGATCCTGACAGACCAGGACCCGCCGCCCTCCGCGAGAAGACCGATGGCGTCCTGCTCGTCGAACAGGACGCCATCCTCACCGCAGGGTGTCTCTAGCGGTCACCTCCGGACGTGGTCGGCTTGGCGGACGTCGCCCAGGGCAGGGTGAGCTTCGCCGCGAAGATGGTGTTGGAGCCGCCGGGATAGGTGGTCTGGAACGCACCGGGCGTCACCGGGAAGTCGGGCGCCGTCGTCGTGCCCGCGAGGTACACGCTCCCGGAGCGGACATCGGGTGCGACGTCGACGAAGCCCGCGATGAGGCCGCAGAGCGCGCCGGCGCAGGCGGTGCTCGTGCCGCCGAAGTACGTCGAGTACCGCAGCGCGTGGTTCTCGAAGACGGCCAGGAAGTACGGCATCTCGTAACCGCCCGGCGTGGTGGAGTAGGCGTCCGGCGTGGTGGGCAGGCCCGGACCGGTCATGCCGGCCACGTACACGCGTCCGTCGTCGTCGACCTCGACACCCCCGAAGGGCGTGGTCTGCCCGTCGCCGGCGGCGGCGAAGTAGGTGCTGTGAACCACGTGGCCGGAGCCGTCGAACTCGGTGAGCGTCGCGCATCTCGGGTAGTCGGCGGCCGACACGCATTCCGTGGCGTAGGCGTCCGGGGTGGGGGAGACCGAGCCGGGCGGCGCGTCGCCGACCACCCAGGCGTGCCCGTCACGGTCCACCGCCACGCCGTCGGTGCGCATGATGTCGCTGTCCAGGTCGCCGATGTAGGTGGCGTAGTCGGCCTTGTGCCCGGTGGGATCGAGCTTGACCAGGATGCTGGCCAGCCCCTTCTTCGTCGCCTGGAAACCGCCGGGGGTCGTCGGGAGACCGTTGACGCATCCGCCCGTGGCGTAGGTCGCCCCCGCGTGATCGACCGCGATCGCGTAGACGTAACAGCCCGGATCCCACCCGTACTTCGCCACCTGGTCGGTGATCGGCGCGCCCAGGTACGTACCGAAGAGGAGATCCGAACCGGCCGGGTCGAGGCGTACGAGGTAGCCGCTCACCTGGCCACCGGGGTAGTCGGCCAGGTACGCGTCCGCCGTCGTCGGGGCGTAGTCCGACGTGGTGGACCCGCCGACGGTGAGCGAGCCGTCGGCGCCGGCCTCGACGTCGCTCACGGTGAGGTCCGGGGCGAGATAGGTGCCGTAGGACAGCCGTGATCCGGCCGGGTCGAGCTTGAAGGCGACGCTCTGGCCCGGCGCCTGGTAGGGCGTCTTCCGGAAGGCGCCCGTGGTGGTGGGGAAGTCCGCGGAGGACGAGACGCCGCTGACGTAGACCGCGCCGTCGCCGCCCACCGCACCGCGGGACCCCGCCTCGGCGCCCGAACCGCCGACGAACGTGGAGTAGATCAGGCGGCTGCCGGTGGGGTCGAGCTTGGCGACGACGAAGTCGGGCGACTCACCGTCCGGTCGGTGCGAGGTCTGGGTGGTGGGGAAGGCGGGCGAGGACGACTGGCCGAAGACGTACAGATTTCCGGCGTCGTCGTGGCCGACGGAGAAGGAGCTGGCCGGCATGCCGTCGGTGGAACCGAGATAGGTGCTGTAGTCGAGTCCCGGGTCGAGGGTGAGCGGGGCGTCGTGACGGTACCGGGCGAGGGTGAACCCGAAGTCCGTGCCGCCGAGCAGCCGGTACCCGGTCATGACCCGACCGGCGCCCTGGTAGCTGACCGGAGCCTGGTCGTGCAGGACCGTACGGCCCGTGGCGACGGCGAGGTCGCCGCCCCGGTCGACCGAGACGCGGTCGGCTCCGGCGTAGGACAGCCGGATGTCGTCCGGGTCCGCGCCGGGATCGAGCGCGAAGGAGTACTTCAGCGTCCCGTTCCTGACGCTGAAGATCCCGTCGATGCCGGGCCACAGGTCGTGGTAGACGACCTGCCCGAACGTCGGGATGCCGGTGTGCCAGCGGGCCGGGTCCGCGCCGTGGAAGTCGTTGACGACCGCGGACGAGCGCTGCGCGCCGGTGACCTCGGGATGCCGGGCGGCGTGGACGAACCGCAGCGTGACCGACGCCTTCGACGGCGTGCGCGAGTCCGCGCCGGAGCTCTTCGTCAGGTCGATGCTCACACCGGAGTCGGTGAAGGCGACGCCGACGCCCGCGGACGCGCCGAGGTAGCGGACGCCGCCGGGTGCCTGCCCCTCGTTGCGGGCGAAGGTCATCGGGGCGGCCGTCACCGAGGTCTTTTTCGCGGCGGGCCGGTGCGCCGTCGCGGCGGACGCGTTCCCCGCGGTGAACCCGGCGAACGCGGGGATCAGCACGGCCGCCGACAGCAGGCTCAGTGATCGTGCGTAGTGAACACGCATGAGCGTCTCCTCAGTGGCGGGCGAGGTAGGTGTCGATCCCGGCACGCGGGCTGCCCTTCCCGGTGACCAGGTCGTAGCCGGGACCGGCGAAGCAGGTGTCGCAGAGCCCGTTGGCGCCGGCGATGATGTCGGCCGGCTGCTTCGCCTTCCCGGCGTAGACGGCGGCGTGGACCTGCCCGGCGGTCAGCGGCGGTTCGCGGTGCGCGGCGCGCTGCTGGTCGGCCACCGCGGCGATCGCCGACCAGATCGGCGCCCCGGCGCTGGTGCCCCCGATCATCGCCCAGTCGTCGTAGTAGATCGGGAACGGGGAGACGTCGATGACGACGTAGACGGCGAAGCCGGACTGGGGGTCGGCGTCGAAGCTGACGTCGGGGACGCCCCGGCCGGTGCCGTTCGGGACGGCGGCGCGCTGGTAGGCGGGCCGCGGCTCGAAGGGGCTGATCCCGCCGCCGCTGCCCTGCCAGGCCACCTCCGAGCGGACCTTCCCGGCCGAGTCCATGTCGAGGGTGGTGCCCCCGACCGCGAGCACGTCCGGGGCGGCCGCCGGCCAGAGTCCCGGGTTCCCCGCGTCGCCGGAGGCGAACACGCACAGCACGCCCGTCGCCGTACAGCGGCCGTCGAGGTCCCGCTCGCCCTCGAACTCGTCCATGCCGTAGCTGTTGTTGATCACGGCCGGGTGCAGCGAGACCGCGTGGTCGAGCGCGGCCATCATCGCTTCGGTCGAGTTGTCGTACCCCTCCACCACGGTGATGGCGGCGTCCGGCGCGACGGCGTGCACCATCTCGACGTCCAGGTCCGCCTCGACCTGGAAGGAGCGCGCGGGAAGCGCGGTGTCGGCGTCGATCGGCGCGGTGCCGTTCGGGGCGACGACCTTCAGCGGGAAGCAGCCGGACGTCACGGTCTCCGAGCACGGCGGCTTCAGGCCGTACCACTCGCTGTAGCTCGTCACCGCCTTGGTGACCGCCGCGCTGACGTCGAAGGCCACGACGATCGCCACGGTCTGGCCCTTCCCGGTGCCGCTCAGCCGGAGGTGGGCGCGCAGCACGTCCGGGTCGTAGCCGCCGGGCACGCCGATGGTGCGCGGCGTCACGCCCGTGGTCGTCGCGGGCTGCCAGAGCGGCCGCATGCGCCCGGCCGGGGCGCCGGCCATCTCGGTCTGGATCGTGGCGAGCCGGCTCGCGGTGCCGGATGACGGGGTCGGCGGCGGGGTCTCGGCCGAGGCCGGCACCGCCGTGCCGATCAGAGTCGCCGCGGCGACGCCGGCCAGCCAGGTGGATGTGCGCATCATGTCCCTCTTCGTGGTGTCGGAAGGCCGGATCACGGTGCCGCCGCGAGGGCGGTGTCGATGCCGGCGCGGGGGCTGCCCAGGCCGGTGACGAAGTCGTAGCCGGGGCCCGCCGTGCAGACGGCGCCGCAGCTGCCGTTGCCGCCGGTGGTGACGTCGGCCAGTCCGCTCTTCAGCCCGTACACGGCTTTCTGCGTCTGGTCGTCCGCCGAGGTGAGCGCGGGCTTTCCGGCCGCGGCGCGCAACTGGTCGGCGGCGGCGAGGATCCCGGCCCAGGCCGGCGCTCCGGCGCTGGTCCCGCCGACCTCGACCCATCCGTTGGCCCCGGTGAAGTAGACCGCGACGCCGCTGTCCGGGTCGGCGTCGAAGCTGACGTCCGGGATACCGCGGTGCTCGTCGGAGTTGACCTGGTCCTGGTATGCCGGGCGCGGTTCGTACTGGCTGATCCCGCCGCCGCCGAGGGACCAGGCGGTCTCGCCCAGCACGTTCCCGGCGCGGCCGAGGCTGAGTTCGGTGCCGCCGACGGCCAGCACGTGCGGGTTGTACGCCGGGTAGCCGCCCGGGTTTCCGGAGTCGCCCGCCGAGAAGACGCACACGCTGTCGTCGAGGTCGCAGTGCCGGTCGTAGGTGGTCTCGTCATCCGCCTCGCCGTCGACGCCCCAGCTGTTGCTGATCGTCGGCGCGCCCAGTGACGCCGCGTAGTCCAGGGCCTGGAACATCGCGTCGACGGAGTTGTCGTACGCCTCGACGAGGACGATGTGCGCGTCCGGCGCGAGCGCGTGCACCATCTGGACGTCGAGCGAGGACTCCATCCCCCAACCCGGGTCGTAGCCGCCGATACCGTCCGGCTGCACCTGCGTGAACGAGAAACAGTTCTTCTGCTTCTTGCGGGTGCAGACGCCCGGCAGTCCCATCTGCGCGCTGTAGGTGTTCAGGTCCTCCAGGGCGTACGGGTCGTTGAAGGCGTCCACGACCGCCACGGTCTGGCCCTTGCCGGTGCCCTTCAGCCCGGTCGCGGCGCGCAGCTGGGCGGCCGTGTACCCGCCGGGCGCTCCGGCGGCCAGCAGCGGGCGGCCCTTCGCGTCATGGCCTCGCACCCGGGCCATGAGCGGGTGCCGTACGGTGCGCACTCCGGGCGGACCGGCATGCTGCGGCACGGCCGTCACCTCGGGCCCGGGTGTCGCCGGTCCGGAGATCTGTTGTGCCTGCGCCGTGACGGGGGAGAGGCAGAGCCCTCCGGCGAGTGCGGCCAGCGCGAGGCCACCGCGAAGCCTGCTGATGAATCGGGGGGGATGCATGGGTGACTCCTGGAGGTCGGTCTGGTGGGGGTGCCCTAACGGGCGGCGGCCAGGGCCACGTCGATGCCGGAGCCGGGGCTGCCCCAGCCGGTGACGGTGTCGTAGCCGCTCTTGGCCCGGCAGGTACGGACGTCGCCGGTGCACTGGATGAGGTTGCCGGCGCCACGGGTGATGTCGCGGAACGCGGTGTGCGGCATGCTGTAGATCAACTTCTGGGCCTGGAAGTTCGCGCCCGCGAGCGGTGGCCGCTTGGCCTTGGCGCGCAACTGGTCGGCCGCGGCGACGATGCCCGCCCACGCGGGAGCTCCCGCGCTGGTGCCGCCGAGCTGGAACCAGCCGTTCTGCCCGTTCACGCCGGCGGTGTCATAGACCGGCACGCCGGTGTACGGGTCGGCGTTGAAGCTGACGTCGGGGATGCCGCGGTGTTCGTCGGGGTTGACCCCGTCCTGGTAGGCCGGGCGTGGTTCGTACGCGCTGACGCCGCCACCGGTCGCCCCGGTCGAGCAGCACCAGGCGACCTCGAAGTCGACCTCGCCGTCCTGGGTGAGGCCGAGGGTGGTGCCGCCCACCGACAGGACGTACGGGTTGTAGCTCGGGTAGCCGCCGGGGTTGCCGTTGTCGCCGGCGGAGAACACGCACAACGCCGACGCCAGCGCGCAGTGCCGATCGGCGCCGGTCTCCCCGTCGAACTCCCCGTCGGCGCCCCAGCTGTTGCTGATCACGCCGGCGCCCAGGCCCGCGGCGTAGTCGAGCGCCTGGAACATGCTGGTGAAGGCGTTGTCCCGCGCCTCGACCAGCACGATGTTCGCTTCCGGGGCCAGCGCGTGCACCGTCTGAACGTCCAGGCTCGACTCCAGTGCCCAGCCCGGGTCGGCGCCCGCGACCCCGTACGGCTTGGCCACCGTGAAGGTGAAACACCCCGACTTGACCTGCTTGGTGCATGGCACGGGAAGCCCGAACTGCTTGCTGTAGGTCGTCAGGTCTTGCGCGGCGTACGGGTTGTCGAACGCGTTGACGACCGCCACCGTCTGGCCCTTCCCGGTGCCGGTCAGGTGCAGCGACGCGCGCAGCCGCGCCGGGGTGTACCCGGTCGGTGTGGTGCGGGTGAGCTGCGGTGTCGTCCCCGACTTCCAGCCCTGCACGCTGGCCATGAGAGGGTGCGTGGTCCATCCGGAGCCGGTGTGCGTCGCCTGCGGTACGGCGACCGCGGCGGGACGCGCCTGGCCCGACCGCACGTCGGAGAGCGTCCCGCCGGGCGACGTCAGGACCCGGGGCGGCCCGTCGTTCCCGGCCGGCTTGGTGGTGGCGGTCGCGCCGCCGACGCCCGCGCTCGCGGCGAGGGCGACCGAGGCCACCACCACCGCGACGCGGCGCAGTCGGCCGGACAGGCGCCCGCCCAGACTCGTCGATGGCCGCCGTTCTCTCATCAGGTCTCCTTGGGATCTCGGCAGCCCCGGCACGCCGGGACCGGCGGGTCAGAGGGGTTCGTAGTCGTCGGGTATCGCGTCGGCCGGCCGGCCGACGCCTGGGAGGTCCTCGTCGGGCGGCTCGGCAGGACCGGGATCTCCCGGTCGGCCGGAGGGATCCGCGGGGTCGGATGGCTCGGGGGAACCGGTGCCGGCCGGCTGGTTCATCGGCGGTACTCCTCGTGATCACGGTGATCTGGAGTCTCGCCCGTGCCGTATCGCCCGGCCATTGGTCAGGTGGGGGATCTTTTTCCGCCGCGCGGAGCGGATGATTTATTCGTCGTCGTGCGGAGCCCGGCCGTCGCGGGCCAGTCCGAGCTCGACCGCGCTGACCGCCAGCGCCGTCCGCGACGAGACGCGCAGCTTGCGCATTGCCGAGCCCACATGGCTGTTGACGGTCTGCCGTGACAGCACGAGCGCCTCGGCGATCTGCGGGTTGGTCTTCCCGTCGATGAGAAGCCGTACGACCTCGAGCTCACGCGGGGACAACCGGTCGCCGTAGCCGGGACGGCCCCGTCGCCGCCGCTCCCCGTTCCCGCTGGCGTCGTCCACGGTCGTCCGGCGCCCTTCCGGTTCCGCCGCGCCGTGCTCCCGCGGCCCGTACGTCGCCAGGCACTCGCGCAGCCGTTCGGCGTCGGCGGACGCACCCAGGTCGGACAGCCCCGCGGCGACCTCGGCGAGCGACGACAGCCCGGCGTCGCGCCGTCCCGCCGCGAGCAGGCAGCGGGCACGGCGTTCACGGGCCAGCAGCGCGTCGTACGGCCGAGGCAGCGCCTCCCAGGCGGCCGCGGCGCGGGTGAACGCCGTCGCGGCACGCTCCGGCGCGCCCTGCCCGGCTGCGAGGATTCCCTCACACAGCGCCAGAGCGGCCTGCGGCGCCGGCGCGTTCCGGCCGAGTACCCCGGCCTCGAAGGCGGCCACCAGCTCCGCCGCGTCCTCGGCCCGGCCCGCCGCGAGCAGCGCGTCGACGCGCGCCGGCGCCAGGTCGGTGGCCCACAGCCAGGCCTCCTTGAGCGCGACGACGCCGATCGGCTGGGCGGTCACGCGCAGGGCGTCCTCGACGCGACCGGCGGCCAGGTGGAGCCGCGCCAGGGCCGCGGCCGGTTCCACCACCGCGTGCACGGCGCCGAGCTCTCCCATCTGGGTCATGACTTCGGCCAGCGCGCTCTCCGCCTCGGAGCGCCGGCCGTTCGCCGCCAGCATCAAGCCGGTGACCAGGGAGACCTCGAGCCGGTTCAGGGGCATGGCCTCGCCGGACGCCTCGTAGGCCGAGGCGCGGGCGGTCAGGCCGTCCCAGCGTCCGGTGAACCAGTCCAGGTGGAGCAGGTTGGCGCGGGCGACCTCGCCGTAGCGGGGGTAGCCGTGCTCCTCGGCGAGCGCCCACGCGTTGTCCAGCCGGGCGCGGGCCTCCGCGTACCGTCCCCACCGCATCGCCAGGTCGCCCATGTTCATGTCGCGGAACGCGACGCTGCGCCGCTGCGCGGGCGTGGCGAACTCGTCCGGAACCGTCGCCGCGACCGCCCAGCCGTCGGGATCGTCGAGCAGCAACAGCCCGACGGCACGCTTCGTGGCGAGGTCCGGTCGCTCCGCCGCCGGCACCAGACTCGCGGCGTCCGCCGCGCGGCGCAGCCAGTCACGGTGCGCCCGGCCGGGACGACTCGCGCCCAGCGGCCAGCCGAGGAGCGTCATCGCATGGGACAGCGCGACCGATCCCGGCCGGAGACCGGGGACCGCCAGTTCCAGCTCGCGCTGTGCGTCGTCGTAGTCGTAGTTGGACGCGAGGAGCATGCCGAGCCGGTATCGCGTCGCCGCCTGCTCCCCGGCGTCGAGGGCGCCGGAGTCGAGTGCCGTCCGGAGCGCCGCCACGACGCCCCGCAGACGGGACCTCCCGGTCAGGGAGCCGGGCCGGATCTTGGCGGCCAGCGGCGCCATGGCGGCCGGCGGCAGGCCGGCGCTCGTCAGCAGGCCGTGCAGCAGCACCGAGGCGGCGACCCAGTCGCCCGCCTCGGTGGCGACGTCGGCGGCCCGCTCGGCGTAGCGGGCCCAGGAACCGGTGTCGTCGGCCTCCCGGAAGTGGTGGGCCAGCCGTACCACCGGTTGTGGTGTCATCCCTTCGAGTGCCCGGCCCGCCCGCAGGTGCATCGCCCGGCGCAGCGGCCGGGGCGTCGCCTCGTACACCGCGCGGCAGGCCAGCCCGTGCCGGAACGACACCAGCCCGCGCTCGTCGTCCCGCAACAGCCCGCAGTCCAGCGCCTCGGCCAGGCCGGCGGCGGAGTGGTCGGCGGTCAGTTCGCCCACCGCGGCCAGCGTCGCCTCGTTCGCGGGTTCGGCGAGGACCGCGGCCGCCCGCAGCATCGCCTGGGCGTCCTCGCCCAGCCGCCCGCTGCGTTCCACCACCGAGTCCCGCACCGTCGGCGGAACGTCGATGTCCGCCAGATGCCGGCGGATCCACCCGCCCCCGTACGGAGTCACGTCGGCGCGGTCGTGCATCAGCCGCACCGACTCCTCCACCGCCAGCGGCACGCCGTCGGTGTGCTGGTGCAGGAACGCGGCGAACTCCGCCGACATCCGCTCCCCGCCCAGCATCGAGGACACCAGGTTCGCCGTCTCCGCGACGTCCAGCGGATCGAGGGCCAGCCGCGCTCGCGTCGTACCCGGCGGCAGCCGCGACGACAGCCGCAGCAGCAGCGAACCGGCGGGAACGTCCTCGGGCCGGTAGGTCACCACCAGGCTCACCGGCTGCGGCCTTCGCGAGGTGACGAACAGCAGGAACTCCAGCGTCGCGTCGTCGGCCCAGTGCACGTCCTCGACCACCAGCACCGCCACGTCCAGGCGGTCGAGCAACTCGACCAGCGCCCGGAACAGCCGGTGGCGGGCGGCCCGCGCGTCCTCGGCCGGCTCCGGCGCCGGAGGGAGGTCGGCGGCCCACTCCGGGAACAGCGGCCGCAACGCTCCCGCCAGGTCGCTCAGCCCCAGCCCCGCCACCCCGTCGGTGGCCTGGTGCACCGCGTCGACCACCGGACCCAGCGTGTACGGATCATGGAGCGGGGGACACTCGGCCGTCGGCATCAGCCGCACCGCCGACGCCGCACGGAACTCCCGCAGCAACCGGCTCTTGCCGATCCCCGCCTCGCCCTCCACCAGCACGACCGCCGGAGGGCTCGCCAGGGTCTCGGCCAGGACCGCCAGCTCGCGCCGCCGTCCCACGAAAGCGGGTGGTGCGACCATCGGGGCGTGATCGCTCCGGTCGCGCGGCACCGCTGCGGCCATATCCCGCCTCTCGCCGAATCGGCAGATCAGTGCATTCTGGTTGAATCTTGATCAAATCTCCATGCTTTTGGTGTGACCGAAAGTGTCCAAAGGTGCGGGACTGACGGCGGAGCCCGTGCCGGCCACGCGCTCGCCGACTCTGACGGTTCACCGCCACGGCCCGGCCGAGAGCGGCGGCTACCACGCCCGGCGGGGGCCGGCCGCGTGCTCGCCGACGATGAGGGTTCACGACCACGGCCCGGCCGAGAGCGGCGGCGACCGCGCCCGGACGGGCACCGCGGATACGGGCACCGCCAGGACAGGTCCTATGCGCCACGCGGGATGAGGCGGCCGACCGGGCGCGGACGCCGTCCCGGTGACGGTGCCGTCGCCGTACGCCCCGGGGTGGCGGTTCACTGCCGCGGTCCTGCTGGGAGCGGTGGCGGCCGCGCCTGGCCGGGTAGCGTGCGCCAGGCTCTCGACGCGCCGCCCCGCGATCCGCACCGAGGTGCTCGTCCATCTCGCGAGACACAGTGAGGACGTGCACCCGACCGTGCCCGGCGGCGCCGTCTGGCCGCGCGGGATGGGGCGGCCGTCCGGGCGCGGACGCCGTCGCGGTGATGGTGCCGTCGCCGTACGCCCGGGGGCGTTGCGTGTTCGCTCAGGGTGGCGGTTCACCGCTGCGGCGCGGCGGGGGTGGTGGTGGGCGCGCCCGTCCGGGTACTGCGGATGCGGCCGTCGCGCTGCGTTGCCTGAGGGTGGTGGCCGGTCGCCGAAGCCGCCGTTCGGTGCGGACGCCATCCCGGCGACGGTGCCGTCACCGTACGCCCGGCGGGGCCGGCCGCCGGGGAGCGCCATCGGCACGAAGCGGTGGAGCCGCCTCCACGGACCGCGCCGCCGTCCGTGGGACCGGCGGTGTTCCGCGAGACTGATGGCGTGCGTTCCTTCGACCTCCCGGTGGCCGCCGCGCTGCCCGCCCTGCGCGACGCGCTCGACGACTCGGGCACCGCCGTGCTCGCCGCGCCGCCCGGCACCGGCAAGACCACGCTCGTGCCGCCGGCCCTCGCCGAGACCGGACGGCGGGTCATCGTGGCCGAACCGCGCCGGCTGGCCGCGCGGGCCGCCGCCCGCCGGATGGCCTGGATGCTCGGTGAGCCGGTCGGCGAGCGGATCGGATACGCCATCCGCGGGGAGCGGCGGCCCGGCAGCGCGGTCGAGGTGGTCACCACCGGCCTGCTGCTGCAACGACTCCAGCACGACCCCGACGTGCGCGCGGACGTCGTCATCCTCGACGAATGCCACGAACGCCACCTCGACGCCGACACGGCGCTGGCGTTCCTGCTCGACATACGTGCGGCGCTCCGGCCCGACCTGGGCCTGATCGCCGCGTCGGCCACGGCGGGCACCGCCGCGTGGGCGCGGTTGCTGGGCGGCGCACCGGTGGTGACGGCCGACGCGGCCGTGCATCCGGTGGAGACGATCTGGACGCCACCGCCCCGGCCCGTACGCCCGCCGCACGGGCTGTCGGTCGATCCCGCGTTGCTCGACCACGTCGCACGGACCGTACGCCGGGCGCTGGAGGAGGGGGACGGCGACGTGCTGTGCTTCCTGCCCGGCGTACGTGAGCTGGGGCGGGTGGCCGGCGCCCTCGGCGGTCTGGAGGTGCTCCAGCTGCACGGCCGCGCGCCCGCGGAGGTCCAGGAGGCGGCCCTTCGACCGCGCGAGGGCGGCGCCCGGCGGGTCGTGCTCGCCACTTCGGTCGCCGAGTCGTCCCTGACCGTGCCGGGCGTGCGCGCCGTGGTGGACTCCGGCCTGTCGCGCGAACCTCGCGTGGACCATGCGCGCGGCCTCGGCGCGCTGGCCACCGTACGTTCCTCGCGGGCGACGGCGGACCAGCGGGCCGGCCGTGCCGGGCGCGAGGCACCGGGCCGGGTGTACCGCTGCTGGTCCGCGGCCGAACACGACCGGCTGCCCGAACAGCCACGCGCCGAGATCGAACTGGCCGACCTGACCGGCTTCGCACTCCAGGCGGCGTGCTGGGGAGATCCGGACGCCGCCGGGCTGGCGCTGCTCGACCCGCCGCCGCCCGCCGCGCTGCGAGCGGCCCGCGCCACACTCCGCGCCATCGGCGCCGTGGACAATGCCGGCCGCGCGACCGAACGCGGACGTGAGATGGCGCGCGTCGGCGTCCACCCACGGCTGGCCCGCGCCCTCATCGACGGCGCCGCGCACGTGGGCGAACGCGCCGCCGAGGTCGTGGCACTGCTGTCGGACGACCGCCGAACCGGCGACGACGACCTGGTCGCCCAGTGGCGCGCCCGACGACACGACGGCTCCTTCCGCGACGAGGCACGCCGCCTACGACGCGCCCTGCCCCGCGACGCGGCAGCGTCGGATGGGGCGGTGGCGTCTGGAGGCGCGGTGGCGTCTCATACGGGGGCGTCCGGTAGCGCCGCGGCGTCGCGTATGTCGGCGTCCGGCGGTGCCGAAGCGTCTCCTGGGCGGAGGCCGTCCGGTGGCGCGTCGGCGTCTGGTGGTGCTGGAACGTCAGGCGATGCGGCGACGTCCAGGGCGAAAGTGTCCGGTGACGCCGGGACGTCCGGGGGCGCCGCGGCGTCGCGTATGTCGGCACCCGGCGGTGCCGGGGCGTCTCGCGGGCAGGGAGCGTCTGGTGGTGCTGGTGCGTCTCGTGCGGGGGTGTCCGGTGACGCCGGGACCTCTGGGGGCGCCGCGGCGTCGCGTATGTCGGCGTCCGGCGGTGCGGGGGCGTCCGGAGCGGCGGGACGCTCCGGCGGCGTGAGGGCTCCCGGGCCGGATGACGAGACGGCCGCCGGGATCGTGGTCGCGCTCGCCTTCCCCGAACGGGTGGCGCGGGCGCGGGACGGCGGCTACCTGATGGCGTCGGGGACGGCGGCCGTCCCCGAGCGCGGGTCGCGGCTGACCGGGTCCGGCTGGCTCGCCATCGCGGTCGCCGACCGGCCGGCGGGTGCTCCGTCGGCCCGCATCCGCCAGGCCGTCCCGATCGATGAGGAGACCGCGCGGCTCGCCGTCGGGGCGTCCGTTGAGGAGGAGGTCGTCTGGCGCGACGGCGACGTGGTGGCCCGCCGGGTCGAGCGGCTCGGCGCCATCGAACTCGGCGCCGTACCCCTGGACGATCCCCGCCCCGAACTCGTCCGCGCCGCGCTGCGAGAGGGGCTGCGCCGCGAGGGGCTGGGCCTGCTGTCCTGGACACGTGACGCGGAGACGCTGCGCGCGCGGCTCGCCTTCTGCCATCGCGCGCTCGGCCCGCCCTGGCCCGCGATGGACGACGACGCCCTGCTCACGTCGCTGGACCTGGCGTCCGCCGCCCGCGACCGCGCCGGCCTGCGGCGCCTCGACGTGGCGGCGGCACTGCGCGGCCTGCTGCCGTGGGAGTGCGCGGCGCGCCTCGACGACGTCGCGCCGGAACGCGTCACCGTGCCCAGCGGCTCGCGAATCCGAATCGACTACACGGGCGAACGGCCGGTGCTCGCGGCCAAGCTGCAGGAGCTGTTCGGCTGGCAGGAGGCCCCACGCGTCGCCGGGGTACCGCTCGTCGTACACCTGCTGTCACCGGCCGGCCGCCCCGCCGCGGTCACCGCGGACCTGGCCTCCTTCTGGCGCGAGGGCTACCGGAGCGTACGAGCGGAGCTACGCGGACGCTATCCACGCCATCCGTGGCCGGAGGACCCGGCCACCGCGGAGCCGACCCGCCGCACCAACACCCGCCGCCGAGGCTGAGAGACCGAAGGAAGTAGTCTCAATCAGCATGTGCACAGGCTAAATATGAAAGAAGGCCCCGCCCGGTTTCCCAGGAGGGGCCTTCTTTCGTTTTTGGGAAACGATCCCGGCATCCGCCGAGTCTCCGGATCGAACGAGACAACGACCTCTCGTAGCGGCCGGCACGGCGGATCGTCCTGGCATCCGCGAACGGCCCCGATGGTGTCGTGGCCGTGTGGGATCCGTTCGGACATGTGGTCGCGGTACGCTTCCGCGACCGTTGCCAGCTCCGTTACCAGCCCTTGTCTCCGAGCTCTTGAAGGATTCTCACCAGCTCATCGTTCGCCATTGCTCACCCTTCTTTGTTGCTCTGCCTACCTGGAGATGATAAACACGCCACGCCGTTTCGGCGGGTTATTCAAGAATAATTCAAGTGAATCGCTGTATTCATTCGTGGGTAGAGGCGGCATGACCGAAGGGAGTCGTCATGGCCACGAGCTTCACGCCTGGGGAGGAACGCTGGCGTGGTCGGCTGGGAACGCTGCGCCAGGTCGTCCGGCAGGAACTGGTGGCGAGGCAGCTCGCCGCGCACCTTCCCGGCGGCCCGGCCCTTCGGGTGCTCGACGTGGGGTGCGGGCAGGGCACTCAGCTCCTGCGGCTCGCCCGCCTCGGCCACCACGTGACCGGCGTGGACGCCTCCGCCGCGCTGCTCGCCGACCTGACGGCCGCGATCGAGGAGGAGCCCGCCGAGGTACGGGAGCGGGTGCGGATCGTGCACGGCGACGTCGCCCAACTCGCGGACCTGGTCCCCGACGCGGGTTTCGACGCGGTGCTGTGCCACGGCGTCCTCATGTACTTCGAGGACCCCGGCCCGCCGCTGGCCGGCCTCGCCCGTACGGTCGCCCCCGGTGGACTGGTCTCTCTGCTGGTCCGGAACGGCGACGCGCTCGCGATGCGCCCCGGCCTCCAGGGCGACTGGGAGACGGCGGAAGCGGCCTTCGACCGGATGTCCTACGGCAACCGCATCGGGGTCATCGCCCGCGCCGACCGGCTCACCGACCTGACCGCGGCGCTGGCCGAACGCGGTCTGGCGGTGCGGGCGTGGTACGGCGTGCGGGTGTTCACCGACCTCGCCGCCTCCGACGCTCCGCCTCCGGAGGGCGCGGAGCTCGACAGCCTCCTCGCGTGCGAGGAACGCGCCGGACGTACCGACCCGTATCGCCGTGTCGCCGCCCTCACCCACGTGATCGCCGCCCCGGCCTGACCGTGGGGCGGCGCGGGCGGTGATCGCCGACCGGCGGTTTCACGCCAGACGTCGCAGCGGGCCACGCGGCCGGCGCGGGGGTGCCCGTCGGGGAGTCCGCCGCTCGGCGATGCTGTTGGTCGGTGCCGACCGTCGGCGCGGTGGGCAGTGGCGTCAGAGCAGCTGTTCGGCCTCGGCGAGGATCTCCACCACGCGGAGGCCGAAGCGTACGTCGCATGCGTGTGCGCGGCCCGTGCGTGCCGACTCGAGCAGTGCGTCGATCGCGCGGCCCAGCGCGGTCACCGAGGTCTCCTCGTTCTTCGGGAGTGAGACGACGCCGGACTCGCCGCGGAACTCCGCGCCGTTGCCCGCGGCGGGGCGCGGGGCCGTCAGGCTGAGCGTCGCCGTGCTCGACGCGCCGCTCGCGTGCCGCAGGACCAGATTGACCGTGTCACCGGCGCCGGGGACGGCCGCCGCGACCTTCTCGACGTCGCCGAGTATCGGCAGCAGCACCGACAGGGCGTGCGGGCCGACGTCCCACAGCCCGCCCTTCTGCCGCCGCCACGGTGAGTTCGCGAACGGGCTGTCGCCGCTGTCCAGCGCGCCCAGCCAGTCCGCGTGACCGGTGAACCAGCCACCGCGTTCCGCCTGCTCGTCGATCCATCTGGCCGGCTCGCCGGTGAAGCGCGTGGTGAAGAAGACGACCGACGCGACGCCCGACTCGGTGGCCGCGTCCACGACGGCCCGCGCGTCCGCGACGTCCACGGCGAGCGGCTTGTCCAGCAGCAGGTGGCGTCCGGCCCGTGCGGCGCGCGCGGCCAGCGGCGCCTGGACGGCCGGGGGAAGCGCGATCGCGATCGCCTCGGAGTCGGCGATCAGAGCGTCCGCGTCGGCGTACGGGCGGCCGCCGAAGGTCTCGGCGATCGCGGCCGCCGCCTCCGGCCGGCGCCCCCAGGTTCCGATGAACTCGACCTCGGGGTGGTCGCGGAGCGCGGGCCCGTACGCGATCTCCGCCCATGGTCCGGTCCCCAGCAGCCCGATGCGCACGTCGCCGCCCTCTGTCGGAGTGATGGTCGCCGACCAGCATGATCGATGCGCAACGAAGCCGTCAAACCCGGACATCTAGCCCGGAACCACTACTGAACGGAGCCCGCGGTGAGGCCCGCCATGAGGAGATCGAGCAGCCGCCCGGCGAGGTCGCGCTGGTCCTGGTCGCCCGCGATGAGCGCGATGCCGCCGAGTGCCATGACGACGTCGGCCGGGTCGAGGCCGTCGCGTACCGTCCCCTGCTCCTCGCTCTCACGCAGCAGCAGCCCCAGAGCGTCGATCAGCATGCCGCGCGTCTTCAGCCGCAGGTCGTCGTCGTTGGTCAGTACGGCGCGCAGTGACTCGGCCATGCCGCGCTTGGTCGCCAGGTAGCCGAGGAATCGCTCCATCCACACGCGCAGGGCGTCGACCGCGGGCATGTGCCGCAGGAGGTCGCCGGCGGAGGCGCAGAGCCGAGCCGACTCGCTGCGGTACGTGGCCTCGACGAGGATCTCCCGCGTCGGAAAGCGCCGGTAGAGCGTCCCGATGCCGACGCCCGCCTCCTTGGCGATCGCCTTCAGCGACGCATCGGCCCCGTCCTCGGCGAACGCCTTGGCCGCGACCTCCAGGAGGCGGTCGTGATTGGCCTGGGCGTCGGCGCGCAGCGACCGTCCCGCACCGTCGGATGAAGCCACGAAGCGTCCCCTCCATGTCGAACGACTTGCCATCCGGAGCCGACTCCGCTTAATCTCGCCATGTAAGCGGACCCGGCTCCGCTTAACAGCATAGCCATCGCGAGGAGCGGAGCGACATGACAAGTGCGCGGATCACCACGGGCTTCGGCGCCGAATCGACGGCCTCCGACGTCATCGCGGGTGTGGACCTGACCGGCCGCCGAGCCGTCGTGACCGGCGCCTCCTCGGGTATCGGCGTCGAGACCGCCCGTGCCCTGGCCGCCGCGAACGCCGAAGTCACCCTGGCCGTCCGTGACGTCGAGGCGGGCGAGAAGGTCGCGGCCGAAATCACCGGGAACGGCGGCGTGTTCGTCACGCCCCTCGACCTCGCCGACCAGGGATCGGTCGCCGCGTTCGTGGCCGGCTGGCACGGGCCGCTGCACATCCTCGTCAACAACGCCGGCGTCATGGCCACCCCCGAGACCCGCACGTCCGAGGGCTGGGAGCTGCAGTTCGCCACCAACCACCTCGGCCACTTCGCCCTCGCCGCCGGCCTGCACGACGCACTTCGTACGGCCGGCGGGGCGCGCGTCGTCGTGGTCGGCTCCGTGGGCCATGTCAACGGCGAGGTCCGCTTCGACGACATCCACTTCGCGCGCCGCCCCTACGACCCGTGGGCCGCCTACTCCCAGTCCAAGACGGCGAACGTCCTCTTCGCCGTGGAGGCCGCCAAGCGGTGGGCCGGCGACGGCGTCGCCGTGAACGCGCTCAACCCCGGCCGGATCTGGAGCACCGGCCTGTCCCGGCACATGCCCCCCGCGCCGGCGTCGTTCGACCCGGGCGCCGCCACCGGCGTCTCGGTCAAGAACGTCGAACAGGGCGCGGCGACGTCCGTCCTGCTCGCCGCGTCGCCGCTCGTCCAGGGTGTCACCGGCAGGTACTTCGAGGACTGCCAGGAGGCCGTGCCCTTCACGCCGGGCGTACGCCGCGGCGTGGCGGACCACGCCCTCGACCCGCGAAAGGCGGAACGCCTCTGGAAGGTCTCGGTCGACCTGCTCGCCGCCGCGCACCGGTCCTCCTGAGAGGTCGGCCACTGCAATTCCGGGGAAAAGGCGAATGCGCGCGAGCGGATTCTGCTCTCATGGCGGAATGGCAGAATCACCGGACGCGCGTTATGTCGCAATAAACCAGGATGAACGCTTTATAGTTCTGAGGCGGCGAATGGGGCGAGCCGTGCTGGTCGTCAGTGCTCTGTTCTTCGCGTGGTATCTCCTTTTCGTCGTCGCGTGCGTCTTCGCCCGCGGCCTGATGGGCCACCGCCTGGCCGGGCACGTCAACGTCGCCCTGGTGTTCGGGATCCTCCAGTTCGCGGCCACGTTCGTGCTCGCCCGGCGCTACTCCCGCCACTCCCGCGAGACGCTCGACCCGTCGGCGGCGCAGGTCGTCGCCGACGCGACGGCGCCGGAGCGCACCGGGCGGAGGAGGTGACGACGGACGCCGTCTCCGGCGACGCGCGCCTGCTCACCTTCGTGCTCTTCGCCGGGTTCGTCTGCGTCACGCTCGGCATCACACTCTGGGCGCGTTCGCGCACCGGCGGCGCCGCCGACTTCTACGCGGGCGGTCGTGCGTTCTCGGCGCGGCAGAACGGCTTCGCGCTCGCCGGCGACTATATGTCGGCGGCCTCATTTCTCGGCATTTCCGGGATGATCGCGCTGTCCGGCTATGACGGTTTCATCTATTCGGTCGGTTCGCTCGTGGCCTGGGTTCCGGTGCTCCTGCTGGCCGGGCCACTGCGCAACGCCGGACGGTTCACCCTCGCCGACGTGCCCGCGTCCCGCGCGCGGCGGCCGGGACCGGTGCGCGTCGCGGGAGCCGTCTCCACGGTCACGGTGTCGGTGTTCTACCTCGTCGCCCAGATGGTCGGCGCCGGAGCGCTGGTCGCGCTGCTGCTCGGCGTCCGGCCGGGCACGACCTTCCTCGGCGTGTCCGCCGGAACGGCGGAGACACTGACGATCACGGTCGTCGGCGCGCTCATGGTCGTCTACGTCGGGTTCGGCGGGATGAAGGGCACGACCTGGGTGCAGATCGTCAAGACCGTGCTGCTGATGACGGCCGGCGTCGCGCTGACCGGCCTCGTCCTCGGGCGCTTCGGCTTCGACGTGAGCGGCCTGCTCGGGGCGGCGGGGCGGGAGAGCGGTCACGGCGACGCCTTCCTGGGGCCGAGCCTGCGGCTGGGGCGCCCGGCCGGCGACCTGGACCTCATCAGCCTCGCCCTGGCGCTCGGGCTCGGCCCCGCCGGCCTCCCGCACATTGCCGGCCGCGTCTTCACGGTGCCGGACGCCCCGACCGCCCGGGCGTCGGTGAACTGGGCGATCGGGCTCATCGGCGCCTTCTTCCTGATGACCCCGATCCTCGGCTTCGGCGCCGCCGCGCTGGTCGGCCGGCGCGAGATCGCCACCCAGGACCCGGCCGGCAACGCGGCCGTGCCCCAGCTCGCCGGCGCGCTGGGGCGGCATCTCGCCGGGCCGGCCGGCGGCGACGTGCTGCTCGCCTTCGTCGCCGCCGTGGCCTGCGCGACCATCCTGGCCGTGGTCGCGGGCCTGATGATGGCCGCCTCGACATCGCTGGCGCACGACCTGTTCGGGCACGTGCTGATGCTCGGCCGGCCACGGGAGCGTCAGGAGATCGCCGTCGCGCGGGTCGCCGCCGTGCTCGTCGGCGCGACCGCCGTCGCGCTGGCGGTCTTCGCGCGGCACCTCAACGTGGCGTTCCTCGTCGGCCTGGCGTTCGCCGTGGCCGCCTCGGCACACCTGCCCGCCATCGTCTTGAGCCTGTGCTGGCGGCGTTTCACCGGCAGCGGCGCGGTGGCCGGGATCTACGGCGGCCTGCTGACCGCCGTGCTGCTCGTGGTCTTCTCACCCGTGGTCTCCGGCGGCGTCGACCCGGTCACGGGCGCGCACCGGTCCCTGTTGCCGGCCGGCGTCGACTTCTCGTGGTTCCCGTTGGAGAACCCGGCGCTGGTCTCGATCCCGGTCGGCTTCCTGTGCGCGATCGCCGGGACGTACCTGAGCCGGGAGAAGCCCGATCCGGCCCGCTTCGCCGCCCTCTCCGCCCGCACCGTCACGGGGGCCGGCGCGCCTTAGACAACCCAACGGTTGTGCAATCGATCGGTTGTGAGTACGGTCGGTGCATGACAGTCGTGGAAGACGATCTGAGCCTGGTGTTCTCGGCCCTGGCCGATCCCACCCGGCGTGCGATCCTGGAGCGCCTCGCGCGCGGCGACGCGACGGTGAACCAGCTCGCCGAACCCTTCGCGATGACGCAGCAGGCGGTCTCCAAGCACCTGAAGGTGCTCGAACGGGCCCGGCTCATCTCCCGGACCCGTACCGGCCAGTCCCGGCCCTGTGTCCTGGAGCCGGTCCGTCTCGACGCGGCCGTCGGCTGGATCGAAGACCATCGGCGGGTCTGGGCCGACCGCCACGACCGCCTCGACGCGCACCTCGCGGCCCTGCGCGCCGCACGGGACGAGGGGGAGGGGACGGCGCGATGACCGAGACGGGGGAGCTCACCTTCCGGCGCGTGCACCGGGCGTCGCCGGAGCTGTTGTTCGACTGCATGACCACGCCGGAACACCTGGCCCACTTCTGGGGCCCGGTCGGCACGACCACCCCGGTCGAGAACATCGTCATCGACCTGCGTCCGGGTGGCGCCTTCGAGACCACCATGGTGAGCGACGCCGACGGCGGCACGTACACCATGCGAGCCGTGTACACGGAGGTCAACCGGCCGCACCGCCTCGGGTGGATCGAGTCGGACGTCGAGGGCGGCATGCACACCACGATCACCTTCACCGACCTCGGTGACGGGCGCACCGAGGTCGTCACCCACCAGACGAACGTCCCCGAGGCGTACCGCAGCGCCGAGGCGCAGGCCGGCTTCGCCACCAGCCTCGACCGCTTCGACGCCTACCTGGCCGGTCTCGACGACTGAGGAGCACGCCATGCCGAAAGTGACGTCCGCCGACGGCACCACGATCGCCTACGAGCGCGACGGCAGCGGACCGCCGCTCATCCTCGTGG
Source organism: Actinoallomurus iriomotensis (assembly GCF_030269445.1). GTDB lineage: Bacteria > Actinomycetota > Actinomycetes > Streptosporangiales > Streptosporangiaceae > Actinoallomurus > Actinoallomurus iriomotensis. The sequence continues at coordinate 748,235 of NZ_BSTJ01000002.1, read as the reverse complement.
ACGGGGCCATGTGCCACCGGGGCGGGGGACCGATGCGGCCGCTCGCCGCCCGGCTGCGACACGCGTTCACCGTCTACGCGTACGACCGCCGCGGCCGGGGCGAGAGCACGGACACCCCGCCGTACGCGGTGGCGCGGGAGATCGAGGACCTGCGCGCGCTGATCGTGGAGGCCGGCGGTGCGGCTCATGTCTACGCGATCTCCTCCGGCGCCGCCCTCGCGCTCGCGGCGGCGGCGTCCGGGCCGGGCATCGTCCGGCTGGCGCTGTACGAGCCGCCGTTCACGTCCGAGGCCGACGTCGAGGGCGGGGCGCGGCGGCGCGAGTACACCGGGCGGCTCACCGAGCTGCTCGCCGCCGGCCGTAGGGGCGACGCGGTGGCCCTGTTCATGACGAACGTGGGCGTCCCGCCGTACGCGGTGGAGGGCATGCGCGCGCAGCCGGGCTGGTCCGCGCTGGAGGCGATCGCCCCGACGCTCGCCTACGACGACGCGCTGCTCGGAGACGGCCGGGTGCCCCGGAGCCTGGCCTCGGCGGTGACCGTGCCGACTCTGGTCCTCTCCGGCGGAGCGAGCCCGGAGGTCCTCCGGCACGCGGCGAAGGCCACCGCGGACGCGATCCCGCAGGCCGGGCACCGGACGCTGGACGGCCAGACCCACGACGTGTCCCCGGACGCCCTCGCCCCGGCACTGACGGACTTCTTCGGCGCCTGAGCCACCGAGCCCGCGCGGCTTCTAGGCTGTACGCCGGAACGGCGCCCGGAGGTAGCGATGATCGAACGCCTGTACGGCCCCGCCAGGGGATGGGTCGTGGCGAGCTGGGCCTGTAGCGCGGTCTTCTTCGTCCTCCTCGCGTACGACGTGTTCTCCGGCCGGTTGCTCGCGCCGCCCCGGTGGCTCATCGCCGCCATGGCGGTGACTCTGATCGCCGGCGCCGGCACGCAGTCCGTGGCCCTCCGCCGCGAGCGCCGGCGCCGCTCCCGCACGTCGTAACGGTGATCTCTCAGGAGAGCAGGCCGCGTTTGTACGCCTCGCCGACGGCGGCGGCGCGGTCGCGGACGCCGAGTTTCTCGTAGATGTGCAGCAGGTGCGTCTTGATGGTCGCCTCGCTGACGAACAGGCGCTTGGCCGCCTCGCGGTTCGTGGTGCCGTCGGCGATGAGGGCGAGCACCTCGCGCTCGCGCTTGCTCAGCGCGCCGTCGGACGGCCGCCGGACCCGCCCCATCAGGCGGCCCGCGACCGCCGGCGACAGCACCGACTCGCCCCGGTGGGCGGAGCGGACCGCGCGCAGCAGTTCCTCGCGCGGCGCGTCCTTGAGCAGGTAGCCCGTCGCTCCCGCCTCGATGGCGGGTAGGACGTCGCTGTCGGTGTCGAACGTGGTCAGCACCAGCACGCGTACGTCGGGGACCGTCTCACGCAGCCGCTCGATCGCCGCCACGCCGCCCATGCCGGGCATGCGCAGGTCCATGAGCACGACGTCGGCGTCGCCGGCCCGGCGCACCGCCTCCGCGCCGTCGGCCGCCTCGGCCACCACCTCCAGGTCGGGCTCGGCGGCGAAGACGCCGCGCAGGCCGTCGCGGACGATCGGGTGGTCGTCGACGATGAGTAGACGGATCATGCTCCTCCTCCGGCGGGAAGGGCGGGGACGCTCGCGTTCACCGCGGTCCCCTCCCCGGGACTGCTCTCGACGGCCAGGTTCCCCGCGACGCGCAGCAGCCGCTGCCGCATCGACGACAGGCCGAACCCGCCTCCCGCGTCGCCGGGCTCGAAGCCGACGCCGTCGTCGCGTACGTCGAGCAGCACGACGTCGTCCATGTACGACAGCGTGAGCCCGACCCGGGTGGCCTTGGCGTGCTTGGCGACGTTGGTCAGGGCCTCCTGCGCGACGCGGAACAGCGCGACCTCCACGTCCGCGAGCATCGGCCGCGGCTCGCCGGTGGTCTCGACCCCGACCGTGACGCCGGTGGTCTGCGACCAGCGTTCGCTCATGCCGGTGATCGCCTCGGGCAGGTGCGCCTGCTCCAGCCGTTCGGGCCGCAGCGCCGCCACGGACCGGCGGGCCTCGGAGAGGTTCTCCCGCGCCAGGGACTGGGCCTGATCGGCGAAACGCCGCCACTGGTCCGGGTTCTGCCGCGCGGCCTCGATCTGGGCGATGATCCCGGTGAACCCCTGCGCGAGAGTGTCGTGGATCTCCCGCGCCATCCGGGCGCGCTCGTCCAGGACGCCGGCCTCGCGCGCCTGGAGCAGCAACTGGGCGTGCAGCCCGGCGTTCTCGGCGAGGGCGGCTTCCAACTGGGCGTTGGCCTCGGCGAGGTCGTCGAGCATCTCCCGCTGCCGGTCGTGCTGGCGGCCGAGCATCGTGTTGACGAACAGGAATCCGCCGCCGAGACCGACGTTCGCCGCCGTGAAGATGAGGAAGAGGGCGACCGTGGACCCGTCGATGTGCTGGAACCCGCCGACGTAGGTGCTGGAGACGATCGCCGCCGTGGCGACCACGCCGGCCCACCGCGCGCGGGCCGGCAGGGCCGGCACCTGGAGGTAGCCGCTCCAGGCGAAGAACCCGTAGAGCGGGTTCAGATAGACGAGCGCGGCGGACAGGAGCGTGAACACCGCGAAGTGCACGGCCCTCGCGCTCGGCCGCCGGGTCCACGCGGGGCCGTGGCCGTTCATCAGGAGCAGCCAGACCTCGGCGACCAGCGTGAGGCCGAGCGCGGTGAGCAGGCGCGGTAGCGGGCTGGACCGCGAGAAGAGCAGCAGCATGACCGAGACCGCGAGCGCGCAGTGCGGAATGACGCGAAGCATGAGGGCCTCGCGTCGTTCCCATCCGCCGAGCGGCAGCGGCACGGTCATTCCCACCTGAAGAGCTTGGTCGCGGCGAACCCGGCGACGACGGCGTACGCCGCCATTATGGCCAACTGGGCGACCCGCGGTTCCGTCCCCATCCAGGCGTCCCGCATCGTCTTGAGGGTCGCGCCGAGCGGTGAGTAGTCGCCGATGTCCCGCAGCACCGCCGGCATCGCCTCGCGGGGGATGTAGACGCCGCCGAGGAACAGGTTCGGAAAGAAGAGGATCATGCCGATTCCCTGGCCGGCCCTGCCGCTGGGCGCCACGGCCGCGACCAGCAGCCCGATCGCGAACAGGGCCGCGATCCCGAGCAGCAGTGCGGCGAGGAAGGCGGGGAGGGCCTTGGGCACCGGAGTGCCGAACAGCACGTTCCCGACCGCGATGAGGACCGCCACGGTGAACAGGGCCGCCGCCGCGTACAGGACGATCTGGGCGGCGAGCAGATAGACGGGGCGTACGGGCGTGGTGGCCAGGCGGCGCAGCACGCCCTTCTCGCGGTAGCCGGCCAGCGCGGTGGGCAGCACGTTCAGCCCGAGGATGGCGAGGCAGATGCCCGCGCCGATCGCGGCGATGTACGCGGCGCTGGTCTGCCCGCCCAGGTGGGCGTCCGGGTGCCGGCTGCCGGGCTGGAAGCCGAAGCCGAGCAGCAACCCCAGCGGCAGCACCAGCACGAACAGCGGCACGACGACTTCGCGGAGGGTGAGCTTGAGCTCCATGAGGGTGATCCGGGCGAACATGTCAGGCCTCCTGGGTGATGCGACGACCGGTGAGGGCGACGAAGGCGTCGTCGAGACTGGTCTGCTCGACCCGGAGGTCGGCGGCGATGATGTCGTTGCGGGCGAGCATGGAGGTGACCGCCTGGAGCAGGGCGCCCGTGCCGGTCACCGTGAGGTGGTCGCCGGACCGCAGCACGGTGTGCACCTCGGGCAGTTCCCTGAGCATCCGGTCGTCCAGCGCCGGCGAGGGCCGGAACCGGATGCGCTGCTCGGGATCGACGCGTGCCACGAGCCCGGCGGGCGTGTCGATCGCCACGACCCGGCCCGAGTCGATCACCGCGATGCGGTCGCAGAGCCGCTCGGCCTCCTCCATGAAGTGCGTGACCAGCAGGATCGTGACGCCCCGATCCCGTACCTGCTCGATGAGCTGCCAGGTGTCCCGGCGAGCCTGCGGGTCGAGCCCGGTGGTCAGCTCGTCCAGCACCGCGATCTCGGGGCTGCCCGCCAGTGCCAGCGCGATCGACACGCGCTGCTTCTGGCCGCCGGACAGCTTGCCGAACCGGGTGTCGCGCTTGTAGGCGAGGCCGAGCTCGTCGATGAGCCGCGCCCCGTCGGCGGGCCGGCGGTAGAAGGAGCCGTACAGCGCGACGGCCTCGGCGACCTTCATCTTCTCCGGCAGCTCGCTCTCCTGGAGCTGCACGCCGACCCGCTGGGTGAGCTCGGCGCGGTCGCGCCGCGGATCCAGCCCGAGCACCGAGACGCGGCCCCGGTCGGGGGCGCGCAGTCCCTCCACGCATTCGACGGTGGTGGTCTTGCCGGCGCCGTTGGGGCCGAGGATCCCGAAGATCTCGCCCCTCTCGACGCTGAACGAGACGTCGTCGACGGCGACGGTGTCGCCGTAGCGTTTGTGCAGGTTGGTGACTTCGATGACCGGCATGACCGTGCTCCTCGGGTGTCCTGGGTACGGTCATGAGCATCGCCCGCGGGGACACAGCGCCGGATCGACCACCAGGGTGCGCTCCGGTTGGATCCGGGCATCAACCGATCGGTCGATGCGGCCGCCGCACGGCCGATCCCGGCTCAGCCCGCCGGGCGGTGGCCCCTGGCCAGAGCGGCGAGCAGGACGATGCCCATGGCCGCCGAGGCGGCGATGACGATCGCCATCGGCGCGGCCGAGTGGCCGCCGGCCAGCCCGACCAGTGGTGCGGCGAGGGCGCCGACGACGTACTGCAGCAGGCCGAACAGGGCCGACGCGCTGCCCGCGACGTTCGCCGGCCGGCCCGTCAGGGCGAGCGCGGTGGAGTTCGGCAGGGTGAGGCCGATCGCGGAGACCACGAGGAACAGGGCCGGCAGCACCCCCGGCAGGCCCAGCCCGCCGAACACGGCGACGAGGAGCAGCACGCCCCCGGCCAGCGAGACCAGCAGCCCCGCGTGCAGCAGCGTGATCAGCCGCACCCGGCCGACCAGAAGGCCGCTGACCTGTCCGAACGCCACGATGCCCAGGGAGTTCACGGCGAAGATCAGGCTGTAGTCCTGGGGCGAGAGGCCGTAGATGTTCTGCACCACGAACGGTGATCCGGAGATGTAGGCGAACATCGCCGCGAACGCGAATCCGCCCGCCAGCGCGTACCCCATGAAGATCCGGTCGGCACAGAGTTCCCCGAAGGTCCGTACGGCCGCCCGGAGCCCGCCCGTGTGCCGCTGCTCGGCCGGGAGCGTCTCACGCAGCCCGAGCATCGACACCGTCATCAGCAGGCCGAGGAGGGCGAGGACGCCGAACACGCCCCGCCAGTCCGTGAAGCGCAGCACCTGCGCGCCGATCACCGGGGCGGCCACCGGCGCGATGCCGTTGACCAGCATCAGCAGCGAGAAGAACCGGGCCGCGGCCGGCCCGTCGTGCATGTCGCGGACCACCGCCCGGGAGATCACGATGCACGCCGCGCCGGACACGCCCTGGATCAGCCGCAGCGCCACCAGCAGTTCCACGTTGGGCGCGACGACGCATGCCAGCGAGGCGACCGTGTAGATCGCGATGCCGGCGAACATCGGCCGCCGGCGGCCCCACATGTCGCTGATCGGACCGGCGATCACCTGGCCGGCGGCCAGGCCGATCATGCACGCCGTGAGCGTGAGCTGGACGAGGGAGGGGCCGGCCGACAGGTCACGGGTCAGCTTCGGCAGGGCCGGCAGGTACATGTCGATCGACAGGGGGCCGATGGCGCTCAGCGCACCCAGAATGAGGAATACGCGGATCCGCTCCGCCCTGCCCGCCGCGTGCCTGGTGCGCTCGGCGATCGCCGTCACCCGATCTCCTTCCGGTCTGGAGGACCTCAGGAGCTAAACGAACCGCTCTGACCTGGGCATTCCCGGCAAACGAGCCGATCAGGGCTGCGGGCGGAGACCGTCCAGGAGGTAGGAGAGCAGGCGCTCGGTGGTCTCCGGGGCCGACTGGGTCGCCACGGAGAGCCCGTGGGTGAGGCGCAGCAGGTCCTCGACGGTCACCTCGGGGCGTACGGTGCCGGCCTGCTGGGCCTCGGCGAGCACCGCGCCGGCCGCGCCCCGGATCTCGTCGTGGCAGCGGGCGAACAGGTCCGAGCGCGTGTCGATGACCTCTTTCAGCGTCTGCATCAGCCCGCGCCTGCTCGTGGCGTACTCGGCGAACGAGCGCATCCAGGCCGCCAGCGCGTTCCCGCTCCGCTCGTCGTCGAGCAGTTCGTACGCCTTGGCGCACAGGTCGTCGACCTGCTCCTGGTACACGGCGGCCTGGAGCGCCAGGCGGGTCGGGAAGTGGCGGTAGAGCGTGCCGATGCCCACTTCCGCGCGCCGGGCGATGTCCTCCAGCGGGGCGTCGGCGCCGTGTTCGAGGAAGGCGACCTTGGCCTCGTCGAGCAGCCGCTGGTAGTTGCGGCGCGCGTCGGCGCGCATGGGGCGCTGATCGGCGGTCGTCATCGCTCCTCCGGACACGGTTGCGTACCGGAGGATACCTCCGTATCGTAACGGAGGCACCCTCCGGTTAGTTCCGGGCGGCCCCGACAGCCACTTCGGGGACACCCGGTGCACTTCCAGCAGTAAGGAGTCTATGACTCATGTCCCAGCAGACCGTCTCCCCGCGGGGCACGCCGCTCACCGGCGGACCGGCGCGGCACACGCGTCATCCCGGGATCTCGCTGGCCGTGATCGTCGCGTGCCAGCTCATGGTCGTGCTCGACGCGACCGTCGTCTTCGTCGCCCTGCCCAAGATCCAGCTCAGCCTGCACTTCTCCGCGACCGGCCTTTCGTGGGTCAGCAACGCCTACTCGCTCACGTTCGGCGGCCTGCTGCTGCTCGGCGGGCGCGCCGGCGACATCCTCGGCCGCCGCCGGGTGTTCGTCACCGGCATCGCGGTGTTCACTCTCGCCTCACTGGCGGGCGGGTTCGCCACCTCGGCCGCGTGGCTGCTCGCCGCCCGCGCGGTCCAGGGCGCGGGCGCGGCGCTCGCGGCGCCCGGCGCGCTCGCCCTCATCACCACCAACTTCGCCGAGGGACCCGAACGCAACCGCGCTCTCAGCATCTTCTCCGCGACCAGTTCGGCGGGCGCGTCCGTCGGCCTGATCCTGGGCGGCGTGCTCACCGACTGGGCCTCCTGGCGGTGGGTCCTGTTCATCAACGTGCCGGTGGGAGCGCTGGTGCTGCTGCTCGCCCCGGTGTTCCTGGAGGAGACCGAACGGCACCGGGGCCGGCTCGACCTCGCCGGCGCGGTCACCTCCGTCACGGGCATGGTGGCCCTCGTCTACGCGTTCATCCGCGCCGCCGACGCGGGCTGGGGCGACACGACGACGCTCCTGGCGATCACCGCCGGGGTGGTCCTGCTCGCGGCGTTCGTGGCGGTCGAGGCACGGGCCGCGCAGCCGGTGGTGCCGCTCCGCCTGTTCGCCGACCGGGCCCGCGCGGGCGCCTACTCCGGCATGCTGCTGCTCGCGGCGGCCATGTTCGGGATGTTCTTCTTCCTCGTCCAGTTCCTGCAGAACTCCCTCGGCTTCAGCCCGCTGAAGGCCGGGCTCGCGTTCCTGCCGATGACCGGGCTGCTGTTCGGCGTCGCGCGCCTGGCGCCGCGGCTCGTGCCGAGGTTCGGCGCGCGGCGGCTGATGCTGGCGGGCCTGCCGGTGATGCTGGCCGGGATGGGCTGGCTGACGCGCCTGTCGGCCTCGAGCGGGTACGCGGGGGCCCTGCTCGGGCCGCTGATCCTCTTCGGCGTCGGGGCCGGCATCGTGTTCCTGCCCCTCACCCTCACGATCCTGTCCGGCGTGCGCCGGGAGGACTCCGGGGCGGCGTCCGGGCTGCTGCAGACCATGCAACAGGTCGGCGGGGCCCTGGGGATGGCCGTGCTGGTCTCGGTCTTCGGCACGGCGAGCCGGCACGGCGGCGCCGTCCACGGCACCGGGGTCGCCTTCACGGTGGCGACGGCGTTCGTCGCGGTGGCCCTTGTCGTCGCGCTCGCCGCCATACGGCGCCCCGCCCGCTGAACAGAGGCTGAGCCGGCCGTCGGCGCGGAAGCGCGCGGCCGGCTCACGGCGAGGGCCGGCCGGCGGTGACTCATCGCCGGCCGCGGCGGTCCTTCAGCACCTGGCGTACGACGTTGCGGCCCGGTACGCCCGTGACGCCTCCGCCGCCGTGGGTCGCCGAGCCGGCCTGGTACAGCCCGGTGATCGGCGTGCGCAGGTCGGCGTAACCGGCCGCGGGACGTGCGTGGAACATCTGGCCGGGGGTCAGCTCGCCGTGGAAGATGTTGCCGCCGATGAGGTGGTACTCGTGCTCCATGTCGTACGGGCCGATCACCTGGCGGTGCAGCACCGACGAGGTGAAGCCCGGCGCGACCGCCTCCATCCGGGCGACCACCCGGTCGGCGTAGGCCTCCAGTTCCGCGCGCGGCTGCGACGCGTGCCACGTGTGCGGCACCCACTGGGTGAACATCGAGACGATGTGGTGGCCCTCCGGCGCGAGCGAGTCGTCGAACACGCTGGGGATGCAGACGTCGGCGAACGGCAGTGCCGCGGGACGTCCGGCGACCGCGTCCTGGAAGGCGCCCTCGACGTCGTCCAGGGACTCGGCCAGCACGATCGTGCCGCCGTGCGCCTCGGGATCGAACCCGTCGACTCCCCGGAACCGCGGCAGCCGGTCCACCGCCAGATTGATCTTGACGGTGCCGCTGCGGGTCCGCCAGCGCTCGATGTCGGTGACGAAGTCCTCCGGCAGGTCGCCGCGGTCCAGCAACCGCAGGAACGCGATGGCCGGGTGGGTCGTCGTGATGACGGTACGCGCGGACAGTTCCTCGCCGGACTCCAGTGTGACGCCGGTGACCTGCCCGCCGGAGACGTCGATCCGGGCCACCGGCGCCGACGTGCGGATCTCCGCGCCGAAGTCGCGGGCCGCGGCCGCGAGGGCCTTGGTCACCCCGCCCATGCCGCCGCGCGGGAACCCCCACGTGGTCTCGCCGACGTGGTGGTGGAGCATGACGTACGCGGTGCCGGCCGAGCGCGGACCCGCCCACGTGCCGATCACCCCGCTGACCGACAGCACGCCCCGCATCGCGTCGGACTCGAACCGGTCCTCGACCAGGTCGGCGATGCTGTCGGTGAGGATGCGGGTGACGTCGACGGCCGAGCGCACGTCGATGTTCTTCAGCACGCGCAGCAGCCTGGCCTGGCCGAGCAGATCGGCGGGGCGGCGCGAGCCGAGCCGGGGCGGGATCCGTTCGAGCAGCGGGCCGAGGACGGCGCCCAACTCGTCCATCCACGCGTCCCAGCGCTCGTACGCCGCGGCGTCCCGAGGGGAGAACCGGCCGATCTCCTCCCGCCGCCGCCCCGGATCGCCGGGCAGCCGGAGATGGCCGCCGTCGGCGCGCGGCGCGAAGTAGGGACCCTGCGGGTAGACGTGGTACCCGTGGCGGTCCAGCCGCAGATCGCGGATCAGCGCGGGAGGAAGCAGGCTGACCACGTACGACAGGGACGTGACCGTGTAGTCGGGGCCGAACGGATGCTCGCTCACCGCCGCGCCGCCCACCACGTCGCGCGCCTCGCAGACGCACACCGACAGTCCGGCCTTCGCGAGGTACGCGGCGGCGACGAGGCCGTTGTGCCCGCCACCGACCACCAGAACGTCGTACACCGGCGACTCCTCGCTGACTCGTCGATCAGAGTCGATCGTCGCTCGTGAGGCCGGGAGACACAAGACGATCACCGGTGGAAAGCGCCGCGGCCGCGACGCCCCGCGGCCACGGCGCTCTCCGGTTCCCTCAACTCAGGCCAGCGTCCGGCACAGGTTCTCCACGTCCGCGTGCCGATCCCAGATCCTGCGGGTGCCGTCCGGCTGGATCGTGTACCAGGACCGGCCGTGCACGATGTACTCGCCCGGCGGGTAGGCGGTGTTGCCGATCGGAATGCCGATGGCCGCGCCTTCGCCGAAGTACCAGACGGATCCGCCGTTCTCCTTGTTCTCGACCCGGCCGTAGCCGGACACGTCGCGAACGACCGACCTGCCGTTGCCCGTGTTGGTGAAGCGGATCACGAGCGGTCCGCGGAACTCCTGGATCCGCGGCGAGCCGTCCGGGAACGTCGCGTCGGTCCGGACCTCCTCCTCGTCCTGGACGATGTCGCCGTGGACGGTGAAGGAGCATCGGCCGACGGCGTCGAAGGGCTGGGTGCGGTACGGCACCCAGCCCTTGCCGTCGGCCGCCCCGGCGACCGGGGCGGCCAGCACCACGGTGATTCCGGTGACGGCGGCGATGGTGGATAGTCTGCGCATTGCCTGCCTTTCGGGAGAGCTTTCCGCGCATCGTCGTCTCGCCCGTCCCGGGGGTGCCATGGTTTAGATCCAGGGCGAAAGGTCGCGAGAGTGCTTCGACTGCGCTTCACCGCCGAGGACCTGATGAACGTCCGGTTCGCCGCCCGGCCGGCCCCGCTGCTGGAGCTGGGCATGGCGGTCGCCACCTACCAGCGCGACGACGCCGTGTTCGCCCGCTGGACCCGCCGTGCGCGGCTGACGGGCGAGGCGCGGGCGCTGCTGGAGCTGATCCCGCCCGGGGCGAACGGGCCGCTGTTCCTCGACCCGTACAGCGACGGCCTGGAGGACGGCCTGGAGACGGTCCTGTCCACGCCGCCGGACCACGTACGGGCCGAGCTCGTGCGCACGACCCGGCCGACGCCGTGGACCACGAGACTGGCCGGCCGTGACCGTGAGGCGTGGCGGACCCTCGAACGGGCGCTGCGCGGGGCGTACGCCACCCTGATCGCGCCCGACCGGGAGCGGGTCCGTGCGAGCTTCGACGCCGACCTCGCCTGGCGGCGGGCCCTTCTCGCGGAGCGGGGCGTGGCCGCGGCCCTGGCGAGTCTCTACCCCGGTTCACGCTGGGACGGCACCACGCTGGAGGTCGAGGTGCCCGAGGAGTCCGCGCACGCACCGGCCGGCCGCGGCCTGACGCTGATGCCGTCGGCGTTCTGGACCGGCCGGCCGATGATCGGCCGGCACTCCGACGGATCGATGCTGCTGCTCTACCCGGCGCTCACCCCGTTGCCGCTGGTCGACGTCAGGGCCCGCGACGCGCTCGCCGCCCTGCTCGGCCGCACCCGCGCGGCGATCCTGTCTCTCGTCACCGAGGGACGGACGACGAGCGAACTCGCGGCCGAACTGGGTGTCAGCGCGGCGTCCGTGTCGGCGCACACCAAGACCCTGCGCGGCGCGGGCCTGATCGTCACGCTCCGTACGGGCAAGGCGGTGAACCACGTGGCCACCCCGCTCGGAATGCGCCTGCTGCGGGAGAGCTGAGCCCCTTGCCGCGCGTGTCAGCGGTCGACCGGCCGCCACGTGGACCGGTCACCGTCGCGGTGGACGCGGCCGAACACCACGTCGGCGAAATGGACACCGAAGCCGATGGTGTCCGGCATCGCCAGTTCGGCGACGAGGCTCCCGCGTTGCCGCGCGGCCGGTCCGGGAGCGAGATCGACCGCGACCGGCCATTCCGGGTGGTCCACCTGGATCGGCGAGTGCATGGCGTCACCGAAGGCGATCAGCCGACGACCACCACCCCTGATGACGTAACCGGCGTGCCCGGAGGTGTGGCCCGGGGTGAGCAGCACGCGCACGCCGGGGAAGACCTCCTGACCATCGGTCACGGTACGTACACGTGGTGACATGACCTGGAGGATCTCGTCGGTGACGCCACGTGCTCGGAGGCGGTGACGCTGTGCCCATTCGGCCTCGGCGACCAGATGGTCGGAGCCGGCGAACGGAGGCCGATCGCGGCCGGGGACGGAGTGCCATGCCCAGCCGATGTGGTCGAGATGCAGATGGGTGAAGGCCACCGCTTCGATCTCCGCCGGTGCGCGACCGAGGGCGGCCAGGTTGTCCAGCAGCGCGCCGCCGTGGATGGCACCGCGCGGGTTGCCGGGCCGTGCCGGAACCGACTGGGGGCCGAACCCTGTGTCGATCAGCAGCGCACGCTCGCCACGTTCCACCAGCAGCGCACCGACGCCGGCCACGAGTTGGCCCGAGTCGTTCAGGTACTCGGGGTGCGCGGCCCACGCCTCGTCCGTGGTGCCGGGAAACCAGGCGCGCGGGTTGAGCCACACCGCCCCGTCGGGCACGTACGTCAACGTCAGGTCACCGAGCCGAAGTGACCGCATCGTCGACGGTCGCAGCAGGCGCTCGCCATGGCCCGTGGCGGAACTCGTCATGATTCCTCGCGTGTGTGATTCGGATACCGAGCGAGTCCGGCCGCACCAGGCGGCGGGGACTCCTGGTGTCCAGTCCACTCCCGTTGGCTTCAGCGAACCAGAAGCAACCCGAGCACATAGCGATCACGAATCGTGATCGTCGGCTGCGGCCTCCTGGCAGGCGGCCAGCAACGGGCGGACGCGATCGGGATCGGCGGCACCGCGCACCGCCAGCACCGTGGGCAGCGAAAGCGCGTCCGCGACGCCGTCCGGCGAGCGCACCGGAAGGAACGCCACCCGGCCGCCGCGCAGCCGGCGGGCGTGCACGGCGTACAGCACCGTCCACCCGGGCAGGCCCGCGCCCAGTGCCGCCAAGGTGTCCTGCAGAGAGCTGTGCGACGGGCCGAGAACCGGCTCGAACCCCGCGTCCTGGCACGCGCCCATGACCAGATCGACCAGCGAGGGATTGTTCCGGCGAGCCGTCAGGTAGAGCGGCAGGTCGGCCAGCGCGGCGAGATCGACGGCGTCCCCACGAGCCAGCGGGTGGCGGGCCGGCAGGGAGACCACCAGTTCGTCTCGCCAGACCGGGATTCGCCGCACGTCTTCGGACGCCTCCACCACCCCGCGTACGAAAGCCGCGTCCCACTGAGCGTCGGCGACGCGTCGCAGCCGCTCTCCCGGCGGCGCCGACGCCAACTCCACGCGTGTGCCGGGCGCTTGCCGTTCCAGCGCCTCTAGCACCCGTTCCAGCCGCTCACCCATGCCGCTGCTCGTGCCGATGCGCAGTACGGTCCTGCGCGCGGCGGCGAAATCGCCGATCGTGGCCAGCGCGCGCCGCTCGGCCGCCAGCACCGCGCGGGCCTCAGGCAGGAAGGCGGCCCCGGCCTCGGTCAGCCGCACCCGCCGGGGCGACCGGTCGAACAGCGCGACGCCCAGTTCCCGTTCGAGGCGGCGGATCTGCTGGCTGACCGCGGACTGCACGATCGTCAGCCGCTCGGCCGCGCGTCCGAAGTGCAGCTCCTCCGCCACGATGACGAAGTACCTCAGTTGACGAAGCTCCATGACCTTGGGCTCGCTCGGCGCGTACGAACCAGACGCCCGCCGGCCCTTACAGGCGGACGATCATCTTGCCGAGGTTCTCGCCTCGCAGCATGGCGAGGAACGCGTCGACGGCATGGTCGACGCCGTCGAAGAAGGTCTCCTCAAAGGTGATCTTTCCGTCGCGGATCCAGCCGCCCACGTCGCGGACGAAGTCGCCGTACCGGTCGCTGTGGTCGGTGACGATGAACCCCCGGAGGGTGCACCGCTTGCCCACGAGCAGCCGGAGGTTGCGCGGGCCGGACGGTGGCTCGGTGATGTTGTACTCCGAGATCGCGCCGCACAGCGCGGCCCGCCCGCCCTGGTTGAACGCGTCGATCGCCGCCTCGAGGTGGTCGCCGCCGACGTTGTCGAAGTAGACGTCGATGCCGTCGGGGGCGCTGTCGGCCAGCAGCCGGTGCACCGGGCCGGTCTTGTAGTTGAAGGCGGCGTCGAAGCCGAGACGGCCGGTGAGGTAGGCGACCTTCTCATCCGAGCCCGCGCTGCCGATCACGCGCCGGGCACCCTTGATCCGGGCGATCTGCCCGGCCATCGAGCCGACCGCGCCCGCGGCGCCGGAGACGAAGACGGTGTCGCCCTCCTTCATCCCGGCGATGTCCAACAGCCCGACGTACGCCGTCAGGGCGGGCATGCCGAGCGCGCCGAGGTACGCCGACAGCGGCACGCCCTCGATCGGGGTCAGCCGCCGGAACCGCTTCGCCGGGCCCCAGGCGTGTTCGCGCCAGCCGTAGTCGTGCTGGACGATGTCGCCCTCCGCCAGATCGGGGGAGCGGGACTCGACGACCTCGCCGATGGCGCGGCCGGCCATCACCTCGCCCAGCCGGAACGGCGGCACATAAGACTTGGCGTCGTTCATCCGGCCGCGCATGTACGGGTCGACCGACATGAACAGGTTGCGGACGAGCACCTCGCCCTCGTCCGGCGCGGGCCGGTCGACCTCGACGAGGGCGAAGTCGTCGGCCGTCGGCCAGCCCTGCGGGCGCGCCGTGAGATGGACCTCGCGCGTCTTCACCGTCTCTGCTCCTCCGTGAGCGTTCGCTGGGTGGTCTGCCTGCCACGCTAGTGCCGTGTCAGTCAGCGTTGGCCTCGTGGGGGGAGGTAAGTCGGCGGATCCTCGCTGTGGTGGGCGAGCGACTCCCCACTTTTGGTAGGGCCGGCCAGGGGAACCCGTTGCGGTGCCGTGATGGGGGGACCGTCTGGGGTCACGCCGGGACCGGGAAGGTGCCGTCCGGCTCGACGGTGCGTGATCACCACCGGAAACGGATTGCCGGTGGTGATGGTGCCGCCCGGTCCGCATGACCACCCGCCCACCATCATCACGTCGAGGCACCAGATGATTACGGCAAGTGCCTACGACGCCGCAGCACCAGCCGCGGGGTCCGGGGGCACCCACACGCGGGGCGGGCCCGCCTACTGCCGCCGGCCGACGGCGCAGAGCATCCAGACCGAGTCCCCGTCCGCCGCGGCGTCCGGGATGCTCGGGCGCCACTGCGGCAGGTACACCAGGCCGGGATCGACCAGGTCGTACCCGTCGAACAGGGCGCCGATCTCCTTCGGCGTGCGCAGGATGGCCGGGGACGTCGCACGGGACTTGTACACGTCCGCGGCGGCCGCCGCGCCGCTGCTGTTCACCTCCGGCGAGGTGATGTGGGACAGCGCGAGATGGCTGCCGGGCACCGTACGGTCGCGGAAGGCCGCCACCAGGCCGTGCGGGTCGTCCTCGTCGGCGATGAAGTGCAGCACCGACATGAACAGCACGGCGACCGGTTCGGTGAAGTCGATGAGCCGGTGCAGGTCCGGATGGTCCAGGATCGGGCCCGGGTCGCGCATGTCGGCCTCGATGACCGTCGTGGTGCCGTCGGCGGGCAGCAGCGCGTTCGCGTGGGCGCGCACTATCGGGTCGTTGTCGATATAGACCACGCGCGCGGTCGGGTCGACGGCCTGGGCGACCTCGTGCACGTTGCCCCGGGTCGGCAGCCCGGTGCCGACATCGATGAACTGGCGGATGCCCGCCTCGGCGGCGAGGTATCGCACTGCCCGGCCGAGGAACGCCCGGTTCTCCTGTGCCAGGATCCGCACCTCGGGCGCCGCGCTCAGTACCTGTTCGGCCGCTTCCCGATCAACGGCGAAATTGTCCTTGCCGCCGAGGTAGTAGTCGTACATCCGCGCGGGAGTCGGCCGGTCGGTCCGCAGGTCCCGGATTGTGGAGCGCTCGTCGGGCATGCTGGAAGCGTATTTGATATTGCTTCCCACTCGGCACCGGATCCGGCCTCATGGGTGGAATGTCATATAAAGTCGCCTTTGAGGTTCTCGCTGCCGAGGGTGCGGACCTGGGAGGAGAGCATCGCCCCGGACGTCGCCAGGACGGAGAAGGCGGCGCAGCCGATGAGGGCGATATTCGAGCCGAAGGCGGACGCCGGCGGCCCGGCGGCGAATACTCCGCAGGACGCCAACGCGAGTGACCCGAACCAATCGTAGGAACTGACGCGGGAGAGCGCCGCCGGCGGAACCCGTCTTTGCAGGGTGGTCGTCCACAACGCGAGGAACACGTCACTGCCGGCGCCGGAGACGAACATCGCACCGGCAACGGTCCACAAAGGTGCCCGTATGCCGAGTAGCGGCATGGGGAACGCGATGGGAAGAGTGGCCAGGGCGCCGATGAGCACGGTCGTGCCGGACGGATTCGGGTGGCGATCCCGGCGCCTGCGACGCTGCCGACGGCTTGTGCGCCCACGATCAGCGACCACGCCGTCGCCCCGCCCAGGTCGCGCTGTGCCGTGAGCTGGCCCAATACGACAATGGTGGCGTTCGACGCCGCCACGACCAGAGAGTATTGCAGCACGATGATCCAAAGCCATTGACGGGAACAGAACTCACGCCATCCGTCCGCAGGTCGCGCCAGCCGGGCGCGGCGCGAGTGTGCGCCTTCTCCATGGACCCCAACGAGAGGGTGGCCAATCTGGAGAGCGCGGCCAGAATCGCCAGTGCGAGGATCGACACATGGCCGGCCAGGAACATCGCGGCCATGGTCGCGTAAGCCGCGAAATTCAGCAGATCCGTCACGGCCAGAAGTGCGCCGCGCGAGCGGCGCTCGGCGATCACCCCGCCGATGAGGACGAACATCACCTGGGAAGGCGCGACACCGTGGGAGGGGCGAAGTAGGACCACGAATGGAAGACCCCGCGTATTGATGTCGAAGACCAGCAACCCGCCGGGGGCGAGGAGATTCGCCGCTCCCCGAAGGGCGCTACCGAGCTCTTCCTCGTTCCGGAGGTAGTCGAACGGCTCGCCGAGCGCGACGGCCACGTCGAACTCGCCCAGGTCCGGGAGGCGACGAAGGTCGGCGACCGTGAACCTGACCCGTCCGGCTCCGGGCTTGGCCTGAGCGATGCGCAGCATCTCCGGGAGAGGTCCACGCCGGTCACCGCGTAGCCGGAGGCGGTGAAGCGGATGGCCGCCTTCCCGGTGCCGGACCCCGGATCCACGAGCCGTTTTCCGGGCGCTCCGTATCGGCCGATGAGGCGCTGATACATGGCAACCCATACGTCGTAGTCGTTCCGGCGGGTGTCCGCGTCGTAATTGACCGCCAAGGCGTCATAAAGATTTCGGACGGAATCTCCGGTCGATTTAACGAACTCGAATTCTGCGCCAAATCGTTCACCTTCAGCCAGGCGCGTGACTGTGTTTGCGGTCTCATCCATGACAACGGCTCCCGGAGCGCGAAGGGTTCACCACAAATGTTCACCTTCCGGACGGCGGGCGGACGGGGACCGGTGGGGAAGCGAACCGCTAACCTCCACTCGCCCTTGTCATGGAGGCATACATGCGCATACGTTCCCTGGTCGCCGTCGGCGGTCTCACCCTCACCGCCTTCGCCGGCGCGGTACCCGTCGCCCAGGCGCGTACCGTCCCCGCACCCCCCGCGTACCAGACCGCCGTGCCCGGGGAGTCGGTCGAGGCCGACCGGGTGGACCAGCCGGTCGCGCCCGGCATCGTACGGACCACCTTCGACACGTTCGGCCGCACCGGCTGGACCCGCGTCCACGTCCTGAACGCGGACCTGCGGAACCGCGCGGTCGGCGTCGACCTGGTCGCGGGCAAGGTGAGCGAGGCCCGGCCCCTGTCCCAGGCGGCCGACGCCCAGCGTGCGGTCGCGGCCGTCAACGGGGACTACTTCGACATCACCGAGACCAACGCCGCCAACGGGCCTGAGATCCAGAACGGCACGCCACGCAAGGGCACCGCCCAGCCCTCGACGGTCGCGGCCGTCGGCGACGACGGCATCGCCCGGCTCGCCGACCTCGCCCTGCAGGGCACGGTCACCGTCGCGGGCACGGAGCGGCCGCTCGCCGCCCTCAACTCTGCCTCCGCCCCGGCCGACGGCATCGACGCCTTCACCCCCCAGTGGGGTCCCGGCCTGCGCACGCTGATCCACGACCCCGGCCCGTACACCGAGGTCGTGGCGCGGAACGGCAAGGTAACGCAGGTCAACGACCACGTCACGACGACTCCCGTACCGGACGGCGGGCTCGTCCTGCTCGGCCGCGGCGCCGCGGCCGCACAACTCGCCGCCGCCAAGCCCGGAGACGCCGCCGCGCTGTCCTTCCAGTCCCGGTCCGACGCGAAACTCCGCATGGCCCTGGGCAGCGGCGCGGTGCTCGTACGGGACGGCAAGGCGATCGACTTCCCGCCCGGCGCCGGCAACGACGAGGCCAAGCCGCGGACCGCGATCGGCTGGGCGGACGGCGGGCGCCGCCTGCTCCTCGTCACCGTCGACGGGTCGGCCACCTTCTCGCCGGGGCTGAGCTTCGACGCGACCGCCCAACTGATGGTCCGCCTGGGCGCCACCACCGCGATGATGCTCGACGGTGGCGGCTCCAGCGAACTCGTCGCGCGCCGCCCCGGCGACGCCGGCGTCGGTGTCGTCAACACGCCCTCCGACGGCAGCGAACGGCCGGTGCCGAACGGCGTCGGCCTGTTCAGCCGAACGGGCTCGGGCACCCTCCAGGGACTGGACGTACGGCCGCAGGCCGACCGCGTCTTCCCGGGGCTCACCCGTGACGTGACCGCCGCCGGATACGACGAGACGTACGCCCCGGTGCGGACGCGGAAGGTCTCCTGGCAGGCGGTGCCGGGCCGGCTGGGCCGGGTCGGCGGAGGCGTCTTCCGCGCGGGCGCGTCCGGCCAGGGCACGCTGCGGGCGCGGGACGGGTCGGCCACCGGTGAGCACGCGCTGCGGGTCCTCGGCCCTCTGCACCGGCTCGCGTTCACCCGGCGTGCCGTCACGCTCGACGCGGGCAAGCCGGTGGACCTCGGGCTCACCGGGTACGACGCCGACGGCTTCGACGCGCCCGTCGCGCCGCGCGACGTCACGCTCGACTACGACCACGACGCGATCGACGTGACGACCACGCCCGACGGCTCGATCCGGATCACGGGCCGCGCGGACGCCACGGGCAAGGGCACCACCCTGACCGCGACCGTCGGCGGCGTGACGGCGAAGCTGCCGGTGGCGGTCGGGCTGACGGACAGGTCGCTCGCCGAGTTCGAGCCGGACGAGACGTGGACGGCGTCGGCGGCGCGCGCGACCGCCAAGGTCGCCACCGTCGAGGCGGACGACCGGCCGGGCGCGCCCGCCGGCAACCACGCGCTGCGGCTCACCTACGACTTCACCGGCCAGTCGGCGACCTCGGCCGGGTACGCGGTGGCCCAGCCCGCACCGCTCACCCTGCCCGCCGGCGCGAGCGGTCTCGCGCTCTGGGTGAAGGGCGACGGCAAGGAACACTGGCTGCGCGCCACGCTGCGGTCGCAGGGCACCACGAACGTGCCGTTCACGTTCGCGCTGAGCGTCGACTGGACCGGCTGGCGCCGCGTCACCGGCACACTGCCGACCGGGTTCGCCACGCCGATCACGCTGCTGAACGTCTACGTCGTCGAGACGGCACAGGACAAGAAGGACGCCGGCGAGCTGGAGTTCGACGGCCTCGCCGCCCAGGTCGGGCAGCAGCCCGACACGCAGGAACCGCCGACGCCCGACCCGTACGTCGTCGAACAGGACGCTGTCGACGGAAAGCGCTGGACGTACGCCGTCATGTCGGACCTGCACGTCAGCGCGGCGGCCGGCCCGGACTCGTTCGCCGCGAAGCAGGCGGCCACCGCGCTCGACCAGGCGGTCGCGGCCAAGCCCGACTTCCTGCTCCTGAACGGCGACTTCGTGGACAGCGACGCGCCCGCGGACTTCGCGTTCGCGAACGGCCTGCTGCACGACCACGTACCGGCCGGGCTGCCGGTCTACTGGGTGCCGGGCAACCATGAGGCCGGCGCCTCGGACGGCGGCACGCTCGACGCGTTCAAGGCCGGCACCGGCCGCCCGACCCGGCAGGTGTTCGACCACAAGGGCACCCGCTTCCTCCTGCTGGACTCCCACTCCGGCAGCCTCCGCACCTCCGACTGGGACCAGGTGCCGGCGCTGCGGGAGCAGCTCGACAAGGCGGCGAAGGACCGTACGGTCAAGGACGTCGTCGTCGTCTTCCACCACCCGCCGCACGACCCGTCGGGCGCCGGCTCCTCCCAGCTGTCCGACCAGCTGGAGGCGGGCCTGGTCGAGCGGTGGCTGGCAGCGTTCCGCGAGTCGTCGGGCAAGCCGGTCGCGGTGTTCAGCGGGCACGCGCACACCGCCGCGGTGAACCGGGTGGACGGTGTCCTGGAGGTCAACACCCCCGCCGTGGGCAAGACCCCGTACAGCTCGCCGGACCAAGGCGGCTTCTTCGGCTGGATGAGGGTCGGCGTCGACACGAGCCCGAGCCCGGCCGACTGGCTGCGGGCCGAGAGCCGGCCGGTGATCGACGGCATCCAGCTGACCGCTCCGGCCCGGCTGACGGCGGGCACGTCCGGCCCGGTCTCGGCGAACGGCGTGACGAGCGGCTTCGGCCTCACCTTCCCGCTCCGGTACCCGGCGAGCGTGACCTGGAGCGGCGGCGACGGCCTGGTGGTCGCCGCGTCGAAGCGGGAGGCGGAGGCGGCGCGTCGCCGTCGCGGGACGGTCGCGGTCCTGGACCTCGCGGACGGCACCCTGACCGCCGTACGGCCGGGCGCGGTCACCGTGACCGTCGCCTCGGGCGGGCAGACCAAGTCGGCCATCGTGACCGTCGAACGCTGACCGCGCGTCTCTTGGGTAATTCGGATGACCGCCCGGGCTCCGGGCGGTCATCCTGGAGGGCGTGGGACACAGGACGCGGGTGCGCTGGGCGGCTCTCCTCGCCGGGATGGCGTGCGTCGCCGGGGGGATCGCTCTGGGGTCCGGTCCGTACCACGATCTCCGGGCGTTCGAGAAGGCCGGTTACTGCGGATCCGTCGCCCGGGACGACTGCGTGACGCGGGTGTCCATGACCGTCATCTCGCGCTCGACCTACACGACCGAGGATCCCGATCCGCAGCCCCCACCGCAGCCACCCCCGCAGCCGCCGCCCCAGATCCCCGGCCCGTACTACTGGGGTCCGTCGGTCGCGGCCCTGCCGGTGGGGCGGATCGTGGCGGCCCTGCCGATGTCCCAGACCACGCACTACCAGCTGGTCGTGCGCACCGCGGACGGCAAATCACACACGTTCGGGGTCAGCGGGGACATGTACGACATGGCGCGCGCGGGGACGCGGGGCACGGCCGAGGTCTGGCACGGCCGTATCGTGCGGCTCCGGATCGGCTCCCACAGCGCCGACCAGTGGTCGTACTGGTCGCTGGGTCTGGCCTGGGCGCTCGGCTGGATCGGCGTGATGCTGATCGCCGCCTGGGGCGTGCCGCTCGCCGACGCGGCGCCGCACCTCGCCGCGTTCACCTGGTGGATCGGCATCATCGCGTTCGTCGCGCTGCACACGTGGCGTCCCGCGTTCTGGGTCGTCCCGCTGGCCGGCGGCGGTCTGTTCCTGCTGTACCGCGTCCGTCTCAGCGTCGGCCACCGGAACCGCCGGCCGGCGCGCTGGTGAATTCCGTGTCCGCCGGCCGGCCGGCGGCGGTACGGTCGGTCCTCTAAACGATCTTGGAGGGGTCATGGCCACCGAATCGGCGTGGGAGCGGCTCGACGCCGGTGACGTGGCGGGCGCGATGCGGTCGCTACGGCTCACCGCGAACGAGCTGCCCATCGGCGAACTGGCCCGGGTCACCGGTCGGGCGGCGGAGATGATGGGCTTCGGCGACCTCGCGGAGGCGTCGTCGGCCCTGGCCGCCGACCCCGATCGGCCGCAGGCGCTGTACGAGTTCGGGTACGCCTGCATCGAGCGGGGGGCCGGGTACCTGGCGATCCCGGCGCTGTCCGCGGCGCTGCGGCTGCTGCCGGAGGAAGTGGCGATCCGCGCCGAGCTGGTGGTCGCGCTCGAACGCGAGGGCCGCCACGGCGAGGCGGTCGGCCTCCTGGAGGAGCGCGCCGGGACGCTGAGCCCCTGGCCGTACCGATATCTGCTGGTGTTCAACGCCATCCTGGCCGGCGACCTGGCCACGGCGAGGCGTCACGCCGACCTGCTCCCGCCGCCCGAGGACGACCAGTGGGCGTCGGCTCACGACAAGGTGCTCCGGATGCTCGCCCGCGCGGCGGTGGCGGGTCCGCGCGACGACCGCGACCTGCGCGGCTGGCACTTCGTGCTCACCGGCGGCATCCTCGCCACCCTCTCCCCGTACGGCTTCGACCAGGGCATGACCGGCCGGTACGCCTACACGCAGGACGACTACGGACGCTGCCGGCACGGGCTGGAGCGGCTGAGCCTCATCCTGGCCGCGGCCGGAACGCGGCCCGCGACCGTGTCGCTGCTGCCCGACCGCTCCAGCGAGATCCTCGGCCTGGCCGCGGCCGGGATGCTCGGCGTGCCGGCCGTGCCGTTCGCCCCGGGGCGGCCGGACACGGTCGTGGTCGCCTACGACCTGAGCGAGGCCGACGCCGCACCCGCCCTGCGCGAGCGGGCGCCGGGCCAGGTGCTGTACGAGCACGCGACCTGCTGGACCACGCCACCGGCGGTGCCGGCGGACGTGTCCGGCTATCTCCACCAGGTCTCCGTGCCGCCGTGGGGCGAGACGCTGCGCCGGACGCCGGACGGCTCCGTGGAACGGACGCCCGCCGACGACCGGCCCGCCGAAGAACTCGCCACCGAGATCGCCGGCGCGAACCCCGAACCCGACCCGGGCGACGGCGAGACCCCCGCCGACCCGGACGAGGCCTTGGCGGAGTTCACCAGGACCGTGGCAGGGGAGTGGCGGACGGGAGTCCGCCACCACGTCGCGTCGGCCGGCCCGGTACGCAGCAACCGCTTCGGGTAGACCACGACGGCCAGACGGCGCGCCGGTCAGGCGAAGGCGGCACGGTGGTCGTGGACCCAGGTGGCGAACGTCCGGGGCGGGCGGCCGAGGACGCGCTCGACGTCGTCGGTCAGGACCGCGTTGCCGCCGGCGGCGACGAGGCGTGCGCCACCGACGGCGGTCTCGACGAACACCGGGTCCAGGCCGGCGCCGAGCAGGCTGTCGCGGTACTCCTCCGGGGACAGCGCGACGGTCTCGACGGTACGGCCGAGGGCCTCGCCCAGTCGTGCGGCCATGTCCGGGACGCTCAGCGGCTCCGGCCCGGTCAGGGTGTGGACGTGCCCGTCGAGGGCGGGTGAGGTCAGTGCGCGTGCCGCGACCTCCGCGACGTCCCGCGGGTCGACGACGCCCTGCGCGCCGTCGCCCATCGGATTCGGGATCGGGGCGCCGGAGCGGATCGCGCCGGCCCAGCCCAGCACGTTGGAGGCGAAGCTGGACGGCCGCAGCACCGACCACGCCAGGCCGCTCGACCGTACGGCCCGCTCTCCGGACAGATGCCAGTCGCCGACGCCCGGATGGTCGCCGGTGCCGATCGCCGACAGCTTGACCACCTTGCGCGCGCCCGCCGACCGCGCCGCCGCGAGGATCGCCTCGTCGTGCCGCTCCACCCAGGGCCCCGGCGCGCTCAGCATGAACACGACCTCGGCGCCCTTCGCCGCGTCCGCCAGCGACGACGGGTCGTCGAAGTCTCCCCGTACGACCTCCACGCCGGGCGGCGAGGCCGCCTTGGCGGGGTCGCGCGTCATCGCTCGTGTCCGTGTACCGCCGGCCGCCAGCAGCCGGACCACTTCTCTGCCGATGGTGCCCGTGGCACCCGTGATCAGGATCATGGACTCCACGCTGCCAGTGCGGGCAGCGGCCGATCTTGTAAAAATCGGCGCTACCGTGTCGCCATGACCAGCGCGTTGATCGAGGAAGCCCACGACCTCAGCGGCCGCGCCGACGAACGGCTCGTGCACGTTCCGGACACCGCCACCGCGCTGGTGTTCCGTACGAGGGCGGACGGCCGCGGCGACCTGGTCGTGGTGGGGCCGCGCACCCGGGCCGCCTACTTCGCCGGCAAGGACCTGCCGGTCTGCCTCCGGGTGCGCCTGCGGCCCGGTACGGCCCGGCCGCTGCTGGGAGTGCCGATCAGCGCGCTCGTGGACCGGGTGACGCCGCTCGCCGACCTGTGGGGCGACGCCGCGGTCCGCCTCGAACGCCGGCTGACGCGGCTCGACGGCGACCGCCCCCTCATCCTCCATCAGCTGGAGGCGGCCCTGGCCGCCCGGACGCGCGGGCCGGACGCCCGCGACGGCCTGGTCGGCGCCGCCGCGGCGGCGCTGGCGGCCCGGCGGCCGGAACGCCTGAGCGACCTCGCCTGGCGGATGGGCGTCAGCGAACGCCACCTGCGCGACCTGCTCGCCGAGGGCGCCGGGCTCACCCCCAAGGCTTTCGCCCGCATCGCCCGCCTCCGCGACGCGCTCGCCCACGGCGGCCGTTCGCCGGGGCTGGCGCAACTCGCCGCGGCCACCGGCTACTACGACCAGTCCCACATGACCGCGGAGTTCCGCAGCATGATGGGCGTGCCTCCCGGAGCGTTCTTCGCGGGCCGCCTCCCCGCCCTCCAACGCTGCTGACCGCCGCGCCATGGACATTCCCGGTCATCGCCGCGAAGCTGAACCGGGCGCGCCCTCGTCGCGATGACCGGTACGGGTTCGCCAGGTGATCAGGAGGCACGCCGTGACCGTGGACTCGTCCGGTTCGCCGCCGTACGTCGCCCGGTTCCAGCGCACCGCCATCGCTCTGATGATCCTCTTCGGTCCCGGTTCGGCGGTCGTGATCTCGGCGCTCACCGACGTCGGGGTGATCACCGCCCGTCAGGGGGGCTTACTCGGACTCGTCGTCTCGATTCCCGCGCTGGTCACGATGGGCCTCGGCGTCGCCCGCCTGTTCCGGAGCCTGCGCAGCGGCGGCGTGGCTCTCGCCGTCGACGCCCACGGGATCTACTTCGGCGCCCAGCCGCTCGACGCACCCCGAAGGTTCTCCTGGGATGAGATTAGCGCGCTCGTCCTCTTCTCCCGGCGCACCGAATTCGTCCAGGGCACGGTGAGATGCGTCGGCGTCCGTCTCCACCCCTGCGCGGCCGGCTCCCCGGAACGTCACCTCCGGGATCTGGACCAGGCACTGGCCGATTCCCGGCTCTCGGCGCGGGAGCGGGAGGAACTGAACCGGCTGCGGGACTTCGACCTGGAGACGGCGGTCAGTTTTCACATCGAGGTCCGCGGCTGGCGGCGCCGCCCGGCTCAGTTGAGGAAGGCGATGCGCGGGCACGCTCCCGGCGTGCCCGTCATCGAAAGACGCTCCGACGCCTATCACGAGCTGGTCGGCTGGCGCGCCGCCCGGGACCTGACCGAACGGGTCAGGACGACGTGGCCCTGATCGTTCACCGGAAAGTGCTTTCCCTCCCTCGTATTCCGGTTTAGCGTCCCGGGTGCGCGAATCGACTCCCCGGATTCCCCGCTGCCCTCGGGAGGTTTGATGCCGTTCCACCGAACCATTCGCCGGGCCGTCACCGCCGTCGCGCAGCCACGACAAGCCGACCAGCAACGACAACAACTGCGTCGACGCTTCGAGCTCCGTCGGCATCTATTCGGGCAGTGCCAACAAAGACCTCGGCTCGTGCCTGGACGACATCAAGTACTGGCTCGCCGCACATCCCGCCCAGGGGCCGGTCTTCGTCAAAGTGGAGCTGAAGGCCGGTTTCCAGAACAATTACGGAATGGGACCGAGCGCATTCGACGCCGAGGTGAACTCCCATCTCGGGAACGTCCTCTTCCGCCCCGCCGACCTGCTCGGATCCCACGCGACCCTCGACGACGCCGCCAAGGCGAACGCCTGGCCGAGCCGGTCCGCGCTGGCCGGCAAGGTCATCGTCTACGTCATCCCCGGCACGGGCGAGCTGGGCAACCCGACCGACACCCTGCACACGGACGTCGAGTACGCCACCTACCTGAAGAACCTCAAGGCGGCCGGGAACGTCCGGACCGCCACGACCTTCCCCGCCGTGCTCGGCGCGCTGACCGGGGACCCCCGCGCGCAGTACACGGACGCGAGCATCCGGCCGTGGTTCGTGGTCTTCGACGGGGACGCCGCGACGTACGTCGCCGGGGTCGACACCTCCTGGTACGACACGAACCACTACCTGCTGACCATGACCGACGCCCACAACGTGCCGCCGGCCCTGTCCGACACCGACCCGCCGGTGGCGGACGCCAAGGACCGGGTCGCCGAGCTGGCCGGTGACCACGCGAGCGTGGTGTCCTGCGACTGGTACGGCCTGCCGTCCGTGCTGTCGGAGACGCTGCCGCGCGGCTGAGACGAGAGGACCTCCCGGCACGGACCGTGCCGGGGAGGTCTCGCGTACGCGGCTCAGTCGTCGCCGGACGAGAGGCCGAGCTGCTTGACGTCGTCGTTCTCCGGGAACGCGGCGGCGGGCGGGGGAAGAACCCCCGCCCGCCGCCGTCGTCCGCTCCTACGGGGTCAGCCGCAGGACCTGGGGGTCGTGGTCGCTCGTCTGCTCGGTGTACTCGGCGTTGATGTGGACGACCTGGTACCGCACCCCGCGTATGCCGGGGCTCACCAGGATGTGGTCGAGCACCTCGGAGATGCCGTCGTACACGTAGGTGTACCGCTCGTCACGGGGGAGCGTGCTGATCAGGTCGGTGAGGATCGGCCGGCCGTGACCGGTGGGCGAGCCGGTCCGAAGGACGGACAGCGCCGGGCTGAACTGGTAGTCGTTCAGGTCGCCGAGCACCACCACGTTCGCCTTCCGGTCGACCCGCTGGAGCTCGCCGACGAAGTCGTGCACGGCGGTGGCCTGGGCCGCGCGCTGCTCCGCCGACGCCTGCGCGGGGTACTGGAAGCGGCCGTCCGCGTTCTGGTCGCCCAGCTTGGAGTCGAAGTGGTTGGCGATGACGAACACCGGTTCGTTCCGGAAGCGGAACTCGCCCGCGAGCGGCTTGCGGCTGGCGTTCCACGCGGCGTTGGCCGGGTCGATCCGGCCCGGCGACAGGCTGAGCGCGGGCTTGCCCCTGAGCTTCTGCACCGCGGCCGGGGTGGTCGAGCGGTTCACCGAGGACGAGCCCCGGTCCACGAACGACACCCGCGCCGGGTTGAACAGGAACACCACCCGGATGTTGCCGCCGGGCTGCCCGCCGTCCTGGTCGTTGACCGGGTCGATCTCACGCCAGTCGTACTTCGGCCCGCCCGCCGCGACGATCGCCGCGGTCAGCTTGGTCAGCGTCTGGTCGGCCGCGACCACGCCGTTGTCGGTGGCGCCGGTGTTGTCCTGCACCTCCTCGACCGCGACGATGTCGGGCTTCGCCAGGTTCGTCACGACGCCCTGCGCGAGCCGCGTGTACTTGTCGGCCGGGTCGCCGGGCGCGAGGTTCTCCACGTTGTACGTCGCGACCGCGAGCTGCCTGCGGCTCTGCGGAGTGGCGACGACGGGCGGCAGGTTCTTGTGCCGGACGGTGCCGACCTGCGTCGCGGCGATCGTGTAGCCGCCGTACAGCGAGTAGTCGACCGGCCCGCCGGTCGCGCCCTGGAAGACGTCGCCGACCGAGACGCCCGGGTCGCTCCCGTCGACGGGGACGACCTCGACCCGGCCGGACGGCACGGCGTTCTCGGCACGCAGCTCGGTGCCGCCGCGGTACGTCGGCGCCTGCGACGGCTTGGTGGTGACGTACTGCTCGCCGTAGGCGTTGGAGGGGCCGACCACGCGGGCGTCGTCGACCTCGACGCGCATGCCCTCGCGCGACTCCCAGAAGTCCAGCGCCGAGCGGTCCGGCGTGACCGGCGTCGACTCGATGTTCGCCCCGCCGAGATCCGGGGCGTACGCCGACGGCACGGTGGTGGGCGTGATGACCTCGGCGGCCGGCAGGGCGTCGCCGTGGGACAGGACGCTCGCGGACGCGCCGCTGATCTCGGTCACCGACAGGTTCGAGGTGTTCTGGACCGTGTCGCCGCTCGCGAGCGGGTAGTAGTCCTTGACCGTGCCCGAGACGAGCACGGAGTCGCCGACCGCCACGCCCGGCGAGGTCGAGTAGACGAACAGGCCCTCGCTGGTGGCCGGGTCCGCGTCCGGCGTCGGGTCCTGGATCCAGTAGCCGCGGCTGCTGCCCGTCGTACGGATCGCGGTCACGATGCCGGGCACGTTCGTGACGTGCTCGTTGTTGTGCGGGGACAGCCAGCTCGCGCCCTGGATGTCGTGGATGCGGAGCGGGCCGGGCTCCCCGCCGCCACCGTCCCCTCCGCCACCGCCGGCGTTGGCGGCGCCGGGCGTCGGGTTGCCCGCGGTGAAGTCGGCGGAGTTGTCGTCGCTGTCCGCCTTGTCGGAACGTTGCACCGAGGCGGTGTTGGACGCGCCCGCAGCGGGGGCCGTCTCTCGCAGCGCCGCCGTCCCGTAGCCGACCAGGTCGACCGAGGCGCTCTGGCAGGCCGCCGGGTCCGCGCAGGTCAGGGCCGTGGTGCCGGAGACGAGGGCGACCGTGCCGGAGGTGGCGGACATCGCGATGCCGCCGCTCGCCTGCGTCTCCGGCAGCGCCTGCGTGCCGCCCGCCCCCTTCGCCTCGCCGACCAGGTAGAAGCCGCCCGGGGCGATCGAACCGCTGAGCGTGGTGACCTGCCACGTGCCGGTCGCGCCGCCGGCGTGGTACTGGACCGACCAGCCGTCGAGGCTCACCGCGGCGTCGCTCCGGTTCGTGAGCTCGATGAAGTCATTGGTGTAGGTGGCGCCCGAGTTCCCCCCGCCGCCGTACACCTCGTTGATCACCACCGACGTCGCCGGCGTGGCGTTCGCCGATGCGTCGCCGCCGGCCACCAGCGCGGCGAGCGCGAGTCCGCACACGGCGGTACCCGCGGTCGCCCGCGTCAGCCCGGACATGACATGGACGCGCAAGAGATCCTCCGATGACCGTTTTATGTCGGTCACCCATGATGGAGGGGAGATGACCGCGATGAAATGGCGCGGAAGCGTCTATCTCGCGAACGGTCGGCCCGTGCCGTAACGGTCGTTCAGGCCACCGGGGACGCAGCGTGAGCGAACGGACACTCAGGCGCCGTACGGTGGGCGAACCCGCCCAACCGGTGCCGCCAGAACCGGCGAATTCCGCCGTCGCCGACCCGCCCCGGCTCCGCTAGAGGCTCCCTGGGCATGGCCGCCCGAGGTGGCCGGAATCGGCCGATCCCTCGCCGACCGTCACCGAACACAATGCCTCCGGAGAAAAGTGTTATCCGCCGGACCTCCGCGGCGTCTCCTGACCATGAGAGAGTTCAGTGCCGTGGTGACCCCGCCCCTGCCCAGCGTCAGGACGGTCCGCGCGGCCCAGCGTGGTGATCAGCGGGCGCTCGCGGACGTCGCCTCCGGTTGTCTTCCGCTCCTCTACAACATCGTCGGCCGGGCGTTGAACGGCCACCCGGACGTGGACGACGTCGTGCAGGAGACGGTGCTGCGCGCGCTGCGCGGCATCTCCTCGCTCCGGCGGCCCGGCGCGTTCCGTTCGTGGCTGGTCGCGGTGGCGGTCCGCCAGATCCGCGACCACCACCGGGCCCGGCCGCCCGTGACCCCGCTCGACGACGTGCCCGAGGTGGCCGACCCGGGCGGCGACTTCGCCGACGTCACGATCCTGCGGCTGAGCCTGTCCGGCCAGCGCAAGGAGATCGCCGAGGCGACCCGCTGGCTCGATTCCGACGACCGGGAACTGCTGTCGCTGTGGTGGCTGGAGGAGGGCGGCGTGCTCGACCGCGCCGACCTCGTGGCCGCGCTCGACCAGCCCGGCCCGCACGTCGCCGTACGCGTCCAGCGGATGAAGCGGCAGCTCGACCTCGCCCGCGCCATCGTACGGGCGCTCGGTGATCCGGAGCGGTGCGCCGGACTCGCGGCTCTCGCGGCGGACTGGGACGGACGGCCCGCGCCGCTGTGGCGCAAGCGGTTCGCCCGGCACATCCGCGACTGCGCGGGCTGCTCGGCCCGCTCCTCGGACCTGATCCCGGCGGAGCGGCTGCTGGCCTCGCTGCCGCTGGTGCCCGCCCCGGCCGCCCTCGCGCACCCGAGCCCGCCCGGCCACGGCCTTCCCCGTACCGGCAGGGCGGTCCACCTGCCGGTGAAGGCGCTCATCGCCGTGCCCCTCGCCGCCGGGGCCGTCGCGGGCCTCGTGGGGTTCGCCACGATCGGCCGCGGCGGCGAGCGCCCCGCCGCCGCGTCCCGGCCCGCCGCCGCCCCCCGCTCCCCGGCCGCCGCCGACCCGGCGCGCCCGCCGGTCCGTACCCCGGCCGCGCCGGCCCTGGTGCCCAAGGGCCACCCGCCGGCCGCGCACGCGGCGGGCTCGTGCGCGAAGGGCGTCGCCACCTGGAAGGCGGCGGGGGTGAGCCCGGCGCTCAAGGCCTCCGGCGCCTGCTGGTACTACGACTGGGGCGCGGACAGCACCGGGATCACCACACCGCGCGGCGTCGAGTTCGTGCCGATGATCTGGGGTGCGGACTCGGTCACCGCCACGACCCTCGCCCGGGTCAAGGCGCGGGGCCGTACGCTGCTCGGCTTCAACGAACCGGACTGGAAGGGGCAGGCGGAGATGACGCCCGCCCAGGCGCTCAAGCTGTGGCCGAAGCTCATGGGCACCGGGATGCGGCTCGGCAGCCCGGCGGTCGCGGCGAACGGCGACAAGGCGGGCGGCTGGCTGGACGAGTTCATGAGCGGTGCGGCCGCGCGCCACTACCGCGTCGACTTCATCACGCTGCACTGGTACGGCACGGACTTCACCACGCCGGACGCGGTCGCCCAGCTTCGCCGCTACGTGCGGGCGGTGTACGCGCGCTACCACAAGCCGATCTGGCTGACGGAGTTCGCGCTGATCCGCTTCGGCTCGCCCAACGTGTACCCCACGGGGCCACAGCAGGCCGCCTTTCTCAAGGCGTCGACGGCGATGCTCACGCGTCTGCACGGCGTCGAGCGCTACGCCTGGTTCGCCCTGCCGACCCCGAAGGACGGCGGCACCGGGCTGTTCACCGCGACGGGCACGCCCACGACCGTCGGCAGGGCATTCCAGGACCTCCCGCGCACTTCGCCCTGACTCGTGAGCTCGCGGGTGCCCGGTCTCCGCGGAACACGACCGACCCGGTGCCAGGTACTTACCCGACCGGCCCGGTCAGGAAGAGCCGGACGGGTACAACGACGACGGCGAGCGATCACCCAACCGCGAGAACGGACCCTGAAAATGACATCTTTCCGGCTCGATGAGGAGGCGGCGCGTGACTGGGTGACCGGCCTGATCATTGCCTATGAGCTCGCCGGGCTGAACGGCGGTGACGACGATTCCGACTTCGATTCCGACTTCGCGTCGACGCCGCAGCTCGGCATGGACTGGCGGCCGCGCGAACCCGGCCAGGAGGACGCCGTCGCCGCGCTGGTGCGCTGTGCCCAGAAACAGCCCGGAATTCTGGTTCCCGCGCAGAACGCGGAAGTGGCCATCGAATTCGTCGACGACGGGGACGACTGGAGCTATCGCTTCCTGTTCCAGGTCCGGGCGCCGGTGCCGGTGACGCTCATCTCCCCGCCCAGAGAGGTCTACCGCATCGGCGAGGACCGCGCGTTCGGCGTCGACGCGGCCATCGGAGTGCTGCGTGAGGCGGCATCGGCCGCGGCGGCCCTGCAGGAGCGGCTGGAGGCGTTCGTCGAAGCGTCCACCCGCGTCCGGCGTCCGGCTCGGTGACGACGGGATCCCGTCCGTGAACCATTCATAAGAGGCATCCGGTCGGCGTTGTCCACCCTCGTGTCCGGTTGAGGACGCGGGGCGTTCTTTACCTCCCTTTGGGTTGACCGTTTTCTGGTGAAGGATCACGATTCCCCGGGTTGACAACGTTGTCATTGACTCCGGAAGGGGAGCACATGAGGCGACCGGCGGCGCGCCTGGCGACCGCGGTGGCACTCGCCACGGCAGTGGTTCTCGGCAGCGGCCTGCCCGCCATGGCGCAGGGCCCGAAACCCTCACCCAGCACCGAATCCCAGCTTCGCAACGCCCGTACGGTCACCTGCGCCAAGGCGGCCGACGGGCGTCTGATCGACTGCCCGAAACCCCTGGCGGCCAAGGCACTGCCGAAGGCCGCCAAGGACACCTCCACCCTCGCGTCCGTGAGCGACCCCGCGACGCTCGTCGACACGCGTACCTGGACCACCGGCGGCGGCAACACCTTCCCCGGCGCCGACGTGCCGTACGGGATGATCCAGTGGAGCCCCGACACCATGCCGCACCGGAACGCGGGCGGCGGCTACAACTACGGTGACGAGGAGCTCACCGGCTACAGCCTCACCCACGTCAGCGGTCCCGGCTGCGGCGCGGCCCAGGACGTGCCGATCCTGCCGATCACCGGCGACCTGCCGAGCGGCGACCCGAACGACGCGACCACCGCCTTCACCAACGCCGGCGAGGTCGCCCAGGCCGGGTACTACTCGGCGCAGAGCAACCTTCCCGACACCATCACCACGCAGCTGACCGAGACGCCGCACAGCGCGATGGGACGCTTCACGTTCCCCTCCACCACGCAGGCCGGCTTCCTCATCAAGCTCATGGACAGCCAGAACGGCGACTCCGCGTCCAGCGCGCAGATCGTCGGCACCAACGAGATCAAGGGCTCGGACACGAGCGGCGGCTTCTGCGGCGACTCGCACCAGTACACGGTGTACTACGACATCGTCTTCGACCACCCGTTCACCACGTCGAAGGTGATCACGGGATCGGGTTCGAGCCCGCAGGCGGTGTCGGTCGGGTTCGACGCCACCAAGACCCCGACGGTCCAGGCGAAGGTCGGCATCTCGTACGTGAGCGCCGACAACGCGAACCTGAACTGGCGTACGGAGAACCCGGGCTGGAACTTTGACGCGGTCAAGAAGGCCGCGCAGAAGTCCTGGAACAGCCTGCTGGGCCGGATCAACGTGTCCGGTGGTTCCACCGCGACCACCCAGGAGTTCTACAGCCTGCTCTACAAGGACTTCCTCCAGCCGAACATCACCAGTGACGTCAACGGCCAGTTCATGGGCTCCGACGTCAAGACGCACTCGGTGTCGGGAAGCCAGAAGCAGCAGTACGGCATGTACTCCGGCTGGGACACGTACCACTCGCTCGCCCAGCTCCAGGCGATGCTGACGCCGAAGGAGGCGAGCGACCAGGCGCAGTCCCAGGTCAACTACTACGCCGAGAACGGCATCATCCAGCAGTGGGGCTACCTCCACCTGGACAACTGGGTGATGGCCGGCGACCCGGGCACGGCCCTGATCGCGGACTACTACGCGTTCGGCGCGAAGGACTTCGACGGCAAGACGGCGCTCGCCGACATGCTCAAGCAGGCCTACTCGGTCAACGACGTACGGCCGGGTGAGGCGCTGGAGGAGAAGTACGGCTACATGCCGGAGGACGGGACGTACGGCTGCTGCAACCCGCACGCCCAGGTGTCCTCATTGCTGGAGTACGACAACGCCGACTTCGCGCTGTCCCGCTTCGCGGCGTCCCTCGGCGACTCCGCCAACGCGGCGAAGCTGCAGGATCGCGCGAACAACTGGGCGAACGTCTTCAACACCTCGACGGGCCTGCTGACGCCACGCCTCACCAACGGCGCGTTCCTCAGCGGCATCACGCCGTCGACGACGAGCCACTACATCGAGGGGAGCGCCGAGGAGTACCTCTGGGACGTGCCGAACGACTACGCCGGTCTGTTCTCGCTCCTGGGCGGTTCGTCGAAGGTCAAGCCGGCGCTGCGCAAGTTCCTGTCCCGGCCGGACGGGTACGGCGAGTACGCCCAGCTGTCCAACGAGTTCAGCTTCGGTGAGGAGTACGCGCTGGACTACGCGGGCGACCCGGCAGGGGCTCAGCAGGCCGCCAACACCCTGCGGTACGGCCTCTACCTGCCCGGCCCGTCCGGTCTGCCGGACAACGACGACCTGGGCGCGAACAGCTCCGCGTTCGTCTGGTCGATGCTGGGGATGTACCCGGAGAACCCGGGCAGCGACACGCTGGTCTTCGGCAGCCCCGGCTTCCCGCACGCGACGATCTCGCTGCCGAGCGGGAAGACCATCAAGATCAACGCTCCGAACGCCTCGCCGTCGGAGTACTACGTCAAGTCGATGAAGCTCAACGGGAAGGCGAACAGCAAGCTGTACGTGCCGTTCTCGACGCTGGCCAAGGGCGCGACGCTGGACTGGACGATGAGCCCGACGGAGACGTCGTGGGGGACCGGGGCGGACAACGCCCCGCCGTCGTACGGCCCGACGTTCGCCGCCATCGGCTCGACGAACCCGTCGTCGCTGATCCTCTCGCCGGGCGAGTCGGCGAAGACGACGCTGACGGTCAAGTCCGTCGCCTCGGCCGACCAGTCGGTGCAGTGGACCGCCACGGCGCCGTCGGGCGTCACGGTCAGCCCGTCGAGCGGAACACTCAAGGTGTCACCGGACGGCAGCGCGAGCGCGGACCTTACGGTGGCGGCCGGTGACGTGGACGGGAACTATCCGGTGAAGTTCACTCTGACCAGCGCGGCGGGGAAGATCCTGCCGGTGTCGCTGTCGGTCATCGTGGCCAAGCCGGGCGACCTGGGCCCGTTCTACGACAACACCGGCATCAGCGACGACAGCGCCCCGTCCTCCGCCAACTATGACGGCGGTGGATGGAGCTACTCGTCGCAGGCGCTGACCGCGGCGGGCCTGACGCCGGGCGCCTCGGTGACCGCGGGCGGCCTGACCTACCAGTGGCCCGACGTGGCGGCCGGCAAACCGGACAACATCACGGTGGGCGGCCAGACCATCCCGGTGAGCGCCCCCGCGGGAGCGACGAAGCTGGGCTTCCTGGGCAGCGCGTACAACGCGGGCACGGAAGGCTCATCCGGCACGGCGACGATCACGTACACGGACGGGTCGACGTCGACGGCGTCGCTCGGCTTCAGCGACTGGACCCTGTCGGCGGGCAAGGGCACGCCGTCGTTCGGAAACGTGATCGCGGGAACCGCCGCATACCGCAACCACACGAGCGGAAAGGACAACGTGAAGACGTACGTCTTCGCCCAGACCATCCCGATCAGCAGCGGAAAGACGGTCGCCAGCGTGACCCTGCCGCCGTCTCTGAGCCAGGGTTCGATCGGTATCTTCGCCATCGCGGCCGGCTGACCCGGTAGCCGAAAGGCCGGGGCCGATGACGGCCCCGGCCTTTTCCGTGCCGGGGGTCAGCGGGACGAAGCGCCGTCGTTCCCCAGGTGCCGGACACCGCGTGGGGTGAGGAGCTTGCGGACCATGCCGAGCAGCGCGTCGGCCACCAGGGCGAGCACCGCGACCCACAGGGCCGCCGCGATCACGCCGGACAGGCCGTACGCGACCTGGTTGAGGATGATGTCGCCCAGACCGCCGCCGCCGGCGACGGCGGCCAGCGTGGCGCTGGAGATGACGTACACGACCGCGATGCGGATGCCGGTGAACAGCACGGGCAGCGCGAGGGGCAGCTCGATGCGGAACAGGATCTGCCATGGGGTGAGACCCATTCCGCGAGCCGCCCGTACGAGGTCGGGGTCCACCTGCTCCACCGCGAGGTAGGCGTTGGTGAGGATGGGCGGCACCGCCATGATCACCAACGCGACGAGAACGTTGGTGAAGCCGATGCCGAGCAGGCCGAGGAAGATCGCGATGAGCGCGAGGCTGGGCAGCGCGCGGCCCACGTTGGAGACGCTGATCGCGATGAAGCCGCCCCTGCGCCGGTGGCCGAGCCAGATGCCCAGCGGGGCGGCGATGACCAGCGCGACCACGAAGGCCGCCGCGGAGAGCACGAGATGGCTCCAGGCCTTGCCGAGCAGCAGGCCGAGATGTCCGCCCATGAAGGTGAAGCTGTCGAGGAAGGTGTTCATCAGACGGCCCTACGAGCGTGAGTCCACGGGGTGAGCAGGCGGCCGACGAGGACGATCAGGCCGTCCGCGGCGAGCGCGAGTGCGACGGCGAGGGCGCCGGCGGCCACGAACTGGGTGTTGAAGGGCGACTGCAGACCCTGCAGGATCGGTGACCCGAGCCCCTGGTCGATGATGAACGCCGCGATCTCGACGGTGCTGATGGTGGTGACGGTCGCGATCCGCAGCCCGCTGAGGATCGAGGGGATCGCCAGCGGCAGTTCGATCCGCACCAGGATCTGCCGGCGCGTCAGCCCCATCCCCTCGCCGACCCGCCGGACGTCGGGTGGCACCTCGCGCAGGCCGGTCAGGGTGTTCTTGAACAGCACCATGAGCGTGTAGGCGACCAACGCGATCTCGACGGTGAGCACCGAGACGCCGGTGCCCGGGACGAGCAGCTCGAACAGCGCCAGCGGCGGGATCGTGTAGAGGAACGCGGTGAACCCGCCGACCGGCCGTTCCAGCCAGCCCTTGAAGTGGGCCAGCAGGGCGGCCGCGAAGGCGAGGACGAAACCGATCCCCACCGCCATGACGGTGAGCCGGACGTGCTGGACCAGGGCGGGCCAGAAGACGCTGTCCCAGTTGGCGGTGAACCAGTCGGTGCAGAAGAAGCCATTGTCCTGGACGCAGCGGCTGACCGGGCCGAAGTCCGGAATCACCGGGTGGGGTCCGGCGGCGGCGATCATGCCACCTCCCCTTCGTGCGGTGCCGGGCGTCCGGCCTCCGCGCGGATCAGGTCGAGGGTCACGGTCCCGACGAGGCGCCCGTCGCCGTCCGCGACCGGCAGCCGGTCCGTACCCGACGTCATCAACGCGGACAGGGCCGTGTGGAGGGTCTCCGTGGCCGCGAGCGGCGCCGTGTCCGGCGTGGCGTCCGCGGGCTCCAGCGGAAGGTCGCCCACACGCCGCAGGGTGAGCGCCTTGAGTCCCCGGTCGGCTCCGATGAAACGAGCGACGAAGTCGTCGGCGGGAGCGGTGAGGATCCGCTCGGGGGCGTCGTACTGCACCAGGTGGCCGCCCTCGCGGAAGATCGCGATGCGATCCCCCATCTTGACCGCCTCGTCCATGTCGTGGCTGACGAAGAGGGTGGTCTTGCGGACCTGCTCGTGCAGCCGCAGGAACTCATCCTGCATGTGCTCGCGGGTGATCGGGTCGAGCGCGCCGAAGGGTTCGTCCATGAGCATCACCGGCGGGTCCGCGGCGAGCGCCCGAGCGATTCCGACCCGCTGCCGCTGCCCGCCCGACAGCTGAGCCGGATAGCGGCCGCCGTACTCCCGGGGTGGGAGCCCGACGAGGTCGAGCAGCTCGCGTACGCGGTCCCGGATGCGGTCCCGCTTCCAGCCGAGGACCTGCGGCACGGTGGCCACGTTCTCCTCGATGGTCATGTGCGGGAACAGCCCGATCTGCTGGATGACATAGCCGATGCGGCGGCGCAGGCCCGTCGCGTCCTGCTCGGCCACGCTGACGCCGTCGATGCGGATGTCGCCCGAGGTGGGCTCGACCAGACGGTTCACCATGGTCAGAGCGGTCGTCTTGCCGCTGCCGGACGGACCGAGCAGCACGCAGATCTCTCCGGCCGGCACCGTCATCGACAGCTCGTCCACGGCGGGGGCCGGGGCGCCTCGGTACACCTTGGTCGCCCGGTCGAAGACGATCTCGGCCGCGCTCTGCCCTTGGTTCGCCATGAGGTCCTTCTCCATTCGTACGTCCGTCGGCGGGCGCGAGACGCGGCTCACGTCAGGTGGTTGGCCACGAGGAACCGGCGGGCCACCTCGGCCGGGCTGAGGCGCTTGATCGCGACGGCCTCGTTGAGCGCCTGCATCGCCGGCTCCGTGAGCAGCGCGTCGACCTGGTCGAGCGGCTCGGTCAGCCGGGTCCCGTACCGCTCGACGAGTTGCCGGCGGATGACCGGCGCCACGTTCTGGAAGCCGAACACGTGCTTGTCGTCCTCGAGGATCGTGAAGTCGTAGTGGCGCAGCTGCGGGTCGGTGGTGAACACGTCGGCGGCCTGCACCTTGCCGGTCTGCAGCGCCGGGTACTGCAGGCCGATGTTCAGCGGCCGTACCTTCATCCGGTGCAGGCCGTAGGCCTTGACGATCGCGTCGTAGCCGAGCGGGCCGGTGATGTTGTCCGGATATTCCGCGTACGAGATGTCGCCCATGCGTGTCAGGTCGGCGATGGTCCGCAGGTTGTACCGCCGGGCGTCCGAGGTGCGTACGGCCACGGCGTTGCGGTTCTGGAAGGGCGTCGACGCGAGCAGGGTCAGCCCGCGGGTCTCCTCGTAGCGCTTGGCCGCCGCGTACGTGCCCTCCGCGGTGTCCGGGAGTGTCTTCGCGGTCGCCAGGCTCTGCAGGATCACGCCGGTGTACTCGGGGTACAGGTCGAGCTCCCGGCTCCGTACGGCACGGTCGATGAGGGTGGCGCTGCCGACGTTGGACTTGAGCGCCACCCGGAACCCGCGGGCGGTCAGTACCTGCGCGTACAGCTCGCCCATCACCCACGACTCGCTGAACTCCTTGGAACCGATGGTGATCGTGGGTCCGCTGCCGGCCACCGACCAGGCGGAGGCGCCGACGCAGGCGCCCGCCGCGACCAGCAGTCCGCCCGTCAGGAAGGTCCGGCGCCTCATCAGACTCCCGTCCTCGGGATGACGGCGTTCCAGGTCCGATGGAAGACGCGCTCGTCCCCCTCGTAGGCGGTGAGACCGTTGCTCACCGAGAACGCCTCCGCGTCACCGCTCATCCGGCTGTAGGTGACGATCCTGGTGCGCCACTCACCGCGGCCGATCTCCTCGGTGCGCTCGCACTCCACGAGAGCCGACGCGGGGTCGCCCTCGGCCAGGGTGAAGCGGTCGACCGAATCCGCTCGCCGGTATCCGCCGTCAGTGAGGTCGGTGAAGCGGCCGTCGTCCCCGCGCAGCGTGATCTCGATCCGGCCCGCGACGGGGTCGTACCGGACCGTACGATCCGAGGTTCCCGGCTCCTGCCGGATGGGGACGGGCGGGTCGGCGAGCGGCGGCCCGTACGGGCGCAGCCGCGCGTCCTCAGGCCGGCCGGGGCGTTCGGGCAGGTGGAGGGCTGATGGGCCACCGGGCGACAGCGTCACGGTGACGGGCTCCGGCGACGGCCACGCGAGCGGCCAGTACGCCGCCGACACCGACACGCGGATGCGGTGGCCGGCGGCGAAGGCGTGCGCGGTCGCGATCAACGGCACCGTCACGTCGTACGCCCGGCCGGGGTCGAGCGGCCGGGACCGTTCGTGCCCGTCCCGGTGGGTGAGGTTGAGCAGCCCCCGCGTCACCAGCCGCGAGGAGCCGTCCGGCGCCACGTCGCACAGCCGTACGGCGAGAAGAGCGGCCGGCCGGTCGGCGGTGACCCGCAGGCCGACCGAGGGGACGCCCAGGATCTCCACCCGCTCCGCCAGCGGGTCCGAGGTGAACGTGTGGGACAGGCCGTCATCGGCGCCCTGCGGCAGGAACTGCCCGGCGGCGTCACCGAACTGCAGCCAGCTTCCGCCGTACGCCCCGACCGTGCGCGGGCTTTCGAGCGGAATCTCGGCGTCCTTTCGCGGGTCGGTGCGGATGGCCGGGCCGAGGCTGTCCCCGGCGAGCGGGTACTCGCCCGCGTCGAGACGCGGCGACGGCCAGGCGTCCTCGGCGACCCAGCGTCCGGGCCGTTCGTCGAGATCGGCACCGGGCGCCGCCCACTCGGGCATCCAGGCGCGCAGCGCCGGCTCGTCCATCACGCCGGTGTCCCGGCCCCGCAGCCACTGGTCGAACCAGCGGATGACCTCGGCGTGGAAGTCGATGGCAGGCCCGGGCACGCCCTGGTGCGGGTAGCTGTGCGCCCACGGCCCGATGAGGCCGCGCGCGGGAGCGTCCAGCCCTTCGAGCAGGCGCAGCACGGCACCGCAGTAGGAGTCGTACCAGCCGCCCACCGCGAAGACGGCGGCCTCGATCGCGCCGTAGTCCTCGCAGACCGAACCGTGTTTCCAGTACGCGTCCCGCTCCTGGTGGGCGAGCCACTCCTCGATGTAGGCCGGAGTGTCGTTCATCCGCCGCAGCCACTGCTCCCGCCAGCCGGCGCCGACGACCGCGGGGTCCGGCGGCCGCGCGTTGAAGGCGAGCATGGTCGAGGCCCACGGCAGCATCTCGGAGGCGATCAGCGCGCCGCCGGTGTAGTGCACGTCCTCGGCGTAGCGATCGTCGGTCGAGCAGACGGTGACGATGGCCTTCAGCGCGGGCGGCCGGAGCGCGGCGATCTGCAGACCGTTGAAGCCGCCCCACGACTTGCCGATCATCCCGACGTTTCCGTCGCACCACGGCTGCTTCGACAGCCAGTCGATGACCTCGACCCCGTCGGTGAGCTCCAGCTGCGCGTACTCGTCCTGCATCTGGCCGTCGGAGTCGCCGCTGCCCCGCAGGTCGACCCGCACGGAGACGTACCCGGCGCGGGCGAACTGCGCGTGGAGGCTGTTGTCCCGCGCGGCGGTGAAGTCATTCTTGCGATAGGGGATGTACTCGAGGATCACCGGGCACGGTCGGCGCTCGGCGTGGGCCGGCATCCAGATCCGCGCGGCGAGGCGCGTGCCGTCCGCCAGCGGAATCCATACGTGTCGCAGGACCCGGACCGAAGGTGTGCTGTCCGCCGTGGCACTCGAGTTCGACACCTACCGCATCCTCCATCGGCCAGGGGGCAAGTCCGCAATATCGGCGTATCTTGCCAGGTATCTTCGGGCGGACCAAAACCGGCCTCCGGCGGAACCGCAGTGCTGTGGCCTGGATCGACGAGCGTCCGACGCCTTCCGTGCGACGCGGGAACCGCTTCATAGCGGCGACAGCGAGTCCGCTCGCGGGCGACTCGGTCGTTGACTTGACGGATTCTGTCGTCAATAGTCAATCATGTCGTTATCGCGGACCGCTCGTTTCCTGCTGTCGGCCCTCCTGCCGCTCGTGGCCGTCGTGATCTCCGCGCCGACCGGTGCGAGTGCGGCCGCCGCGTCGATCTGCGACCGGTACTGCGACGGTCGCGACCCCGCGCTCACCGTCGGGGACCGTACGCCCGTCCAGGCCACCATTTACTCGCGGCGGATCGTGCTGCATCTCGACGACGCCGACGACATGGCCTGGGGGAGCATCGACACCGGCAACCCGGGCGACGAGGTGTGGCTGGACCGTTCGTTCGACGGCGGCCGGAGCTGGAACCAGGGCAGCAGGCTCGGCGACACCACGGTCCCGAGCGGTCAGCGCGGCCGGCGCACGCTCATGTACAACGTCGACGACTGGAACAACCGGGGCGTCGGCGCGGTCCGCGCCTGCGGAAAGGCCGGCGACCGCGCCGAGATCGCCTGCACGCCGTGGGCGCGTACGACCTGGAACGCCGGCACCCGGTCGACCGCCGCGGCCACCGCACTGATGGAGTTCTACGGCAACGGCACCGGGCTGTGGGCCACCACCAACTGGTGGAACTCCGCGAACGCGCTCACCGCGATCATCGACAACGTCCGGGTCAGCGGAATGGGCAGCTACAAGTACGCGGTCGCCACGACGTACGACGCCAACCTGTCCGCGCAGGGCGGCCAGTTCCGCAACGACTACCTGGACGACACCGGCTGGTGGGGCCTGGCCTGGGTGGACGCCTACGACCTGACCGGCGACAGCCGCTACCTGAACACCGCCCGCGCCGACGCGGACTGGATGACGTCCTACGCCGACGGCGTCTGCGGCGGCGGCGTCTACTGGCGCACCCAGCGCGACTACAAGAACGCCATCCCCAACGAGCTGTACCTGCAGCTGACCGCCGCCCTGCACAACCGCATCCCCGGCGACACGGCCTACCTGAACCTGGCGACCAAGGAGTGGTCGTGGTTCAAGGCCTCCGGAATGATCAACTCCTCCCACCTGATCAACGACGGCCTGGACCTGTCGACGTGTAAGAACAACGGCCAGCCGGTCTACTCGTACAACCAGGGCGTCATCCTGAACGGCCTCACCGAGCTGTACCGGGCCACCGGGGACGCGAGCCTGCTCACCTCCGCGCGCGGGCTCGCCGACGCCTCCACGACCGACCCGGCGCTGAACCCGAACGGCATCCTCGCCGACCCGGGCGAACCGCAGTCCAACGGGGGAGCGGACGGCCCGTCGTTCAAGGGCGTGTACGCGCGCGGGCTGGCCGCGCTCAACAAGGCGCTCGGCGACCACCCGTACACCGCCTATCTGAACCGGCAGGCGGACTCGGCGTACGCCCACGACCGCAACGCCCTCGACCAGTACGGCTATCACTGGGCCGGGCCGTTGGACTCCACCGACGCGGCCCGTCAGCAGAGCGCCGTGGACCTGATGAACGCCACCGCCGCCGGCGGCACGTGACGGCCTCCGGCTCCGGGACGGAACCCGCGCGGTGATCCACGAGTCCAAGCATCGAATCGGGGGATGTGCGGAAGCAGGACATCCGGCGTGATCCGGTCGGCGTACGGCCGTCCGGATCACGCCGCGTCCGAGACGGTCGAATAGGAGAGAGTTCGTGGTCTACGGAGCACCGCCACCCCAGGGGCCAACTCCCGGAGGACCGCCTTTTCCCCCGCCCGGCGGGCCGGGCTTCCCGCCTCCGATCCCGCCGCGCCGGAGCCGGGGACCGCTGATCGGGGTGATCGCCGCCGTCGCCCTCCTTGTCGTCGTCGGCGCGGTCGTCATCGTGCTCACGACCGGCGGGGACGAGCACCCGGCCGCGGCCCCGACGAGCGCCGCGCCGACGCCGAGCCCTCCCACGACACCCACCCCCACGCCCACGCCGACCAACCAGTTCCCGCCGACGGTGCCGGGCTGGCAGGTGATCGTGGCCTCCCAGAAGAACGGCCTGTCGTACGACGTGCCGGCCGACTGGGAGAACAAGGGTGAGGGCAGCATGATCGGCCTGGACGACGGCAGCGCCGTCCCCGAGACCGCCGTGGACTACAGCGCGGAGTCCGAGAAAGGCGACTGCAGACTCGGCGGCGCGGGCTTCCGCGCGTCGGACGTGGACAGCGTCAAGGACTCGGTGGTCCAGGGCGCCCGCATGTGGGCGAAGGCCGCCGCCCGCAAGCAGGCCTCCCCGCGGCAGAGCATCGGCGCCCCGCAGAAGATGAAGCTCAGGAGCGGGGGATGGGTCGAACAGATCACCGCCCGGGTCACGACGGCCCCGGACAGGGACAACTGCGGCTCAACGGGCACGACCATCCACATGGTCGCGCTGCCGGTGACCGGCGGCGGCTCGCTCAGGTTCGTCCTCTACGTCCACACGGGCCAACCGGGTGCCCTCAGCGACGCGGACATGGACAAGGTGGTCCACAGCGTCCGCCTCGCCAAGTGACCCTTCTGGTAGGTATCTTCTGCCGAATCTCGCGCAGGAGCAGTCGTCAGCCGGCCGACAGGCTGATCGCTCGCTGATGTAGTCCCATCCGGTTAGGGGCATGATGGGGATTGACCGGCTCGGCGCTGTCTCCGACGAGCCCAGTGAGACGGGCGAGAACCAGCCCCGGACGGCAGCAGGCTCCGCCGTCTGATCGGCCAGGTGTCGAAGGTCTTCCGTCTCGGGCGGACAGCAGGGCTATCGCCGCTGCCGCGAACAAGGGTGCCGTGGAGTCGTCAACCGAGACCATTGAGAGTCGGTCTGACGCCCCACCGGCGACGGCCGCCTCAGATGAGGCGACCACCGCCATGGAGTTGGGTGAGGCGGATGACGGAGAGCTGTCGGACTCCGATGCTGATACCCAGACCGAGGATGTACAGAGCAGGACGATCACTGGTGACGGACTGCCCGATGACAACGTCCGTGCGGCTGTTCTCGAAGACGCTGTAGTCGAGCGAGGTCTTCTCGACCGCCTCAAACAGGCGGCATCCAAGCTCGATCGAAGCGACGTCCCGCATGAACTGTCCGAGACCGTCGACAGGCCGGACTTCCAAGACCCCGGTGAGAAGCCGGAGCGTGTACCGGATCGCTACAGCACACCGTTGGAGCGACCTGATGGGACGCGTACACCGCTCTTCGATGGAGTGCCTGTCCGAGAGCAGACCAAGCAAGGTGTTCTTGGTGACTGCGGGATCATCGCCACTCTCGGAGCCGTCGCCGGGCATCGACCAGATGCCATCCGTGAATGTGTGCGCGAGGGGAATGACGGGAATTATCAGGTATGTCTCCACGAGGCCAAATACTCGATGTCGCGCATGCGATATGAACCCACCGGTAGAACCATCAATCTCGTCGTGACTCCTGAGCTGCCGATTCACGACGACGAGCCCGAGAGGCCTTCGTTCGCTGATGCGGGCGGTGTCGGGGCCGCGTGGGCTCCGGTGCTGGAGAAAGCCATTGCGGGAGTCGACCAGACATGGAGTGATGGACGTCGGGAGAAGTGGGGGGAGCGCTGGAAGGTTCAGGGAGGGGGAAGGGACCTGCCGACCGGCTATGTTCGGCTCAACCAGGGCAGCAATCCAAGTGATCGCGCTGAACTGCTCACCCAGCTGACCGGGAGTCCTGCGCGAACGTTCGAGCTTCCGACCGGCTATGACCTCAATGGTCGAAGCGCCGACCGGCAACTCATAGAAGAGTTTCGGGCGCGACTTGCCGAGCACAAGCCGATCCTTGTTGGTACCCGTAGCCGCGACGCAGGTGAAAGCTCACTGGTTAAAGAAATGCATCCGTCTCATGCGTATGAAGTCACTGCGATCGACGACCAAGGTAAAATTCACTTGCGAAACCCGTGGAATCGGCGACATTCTGAACCGCTAACGGTAGAAGAATTCAGAGACGGCGTCCGGCCATACTACAGTACTCTGGAGTAGTCGTGTCAGTTACTGAGATTCATCTGGGACAAGGTCGTCAACGAAACACTTCGCTTGGTAGTTTCGGTGTGGTGTACGTAAATCCCGGCAAAGACGGAGATCCTCCCGAAGTCCTCCTTAGTGTGGACACAGACGACGAGCAAGATTTTAAATTGCGTCCTGGTGACACCTTCCCGGTTCGAGACCAGACCTGGAAGCTCGATCGCGTAGAAACTTCCAGTGGTAGCGACTGGACTGTCGTACTGACAAGAGTCGAGTGACGCGAGTGGAGCACCGCGCGCCCTGGAGCAGAGCACCGCGGACGATTCAGGTAGCCTGACAGGCGTGTTCACCAAGTGAACACGCCTGTCAGCTCTCGACCATCGTCAGGCGGAGGCTCCCGTGACCAAATCGACGCGGTCGCCGGATGCCGCCCGTGCCGACCGTGGCGACCAGGCCGACATCCAGGCGGTGAGTCGTGTCAGCCAGATTCTGTCGCTCTTCGATCCGGCCA
This sequence comes from Actinoallomurus iriomotensis, assembly GCF_030269445.1. GTDB lineage: Bacteria > Actinomycetota > Actinomycetes > Streptosporangiales > Streptosporangiaceae > Actinoallomurus > Actinoallomurus iriomotensis. Next base: position 703,297 of record NZ_BSTJ01000002.1, on the reverse strand, counting down.
CGCCGGAGGTGACCGCGAGCGAGGTCGCCGAGCGGCTCAGCCTCAACCGCACGACGGCGTACCGCTACTGCACGTCGCTCGTCGCGGCCGGGCTGCTCGAACGCAGCCCCGAGGGCGGCTACGTCCCCGGTGGTCTGCTGCTCCAGCTGGGCGCCTTCGCCATCGGACGTCGTCGCGTCGTCAACCTCGCGCCGCGTCACATGCAGGCGCTCTCCCGCGCCACGCAGACCAGCGTGGTGCTCAGTCTCTGGGGTCTCACCGGTCCGGTGGTCTCCCGGGTCGAGGAGAACGTCTCCACCGTCGTCATCGTCTCCGTACGGGTCGGCAGCCACCTTCCGCTGGACACGGCGCAGAGCAAGATCTTCCTCGCCTACCACGTCGACCAGCTGTCCATGGAACGGCTGACGGCGAACCTCCCCGGTCCGGCGCGTGACGAGCTCCGAGCCGACGTCGAACGGGTTCGCGCCGTCGGTCACTGTTCCGCGATGAGCACTCCCGGCGTCGTCGCGGTGGCGGCGCCCGTCTTCGACGAGTACGGCATCTGCGCCACCATCGCCATCGTCGGCCCGGACAACACCCTGTCGATGTCCGATGAGGCTCCCGAGCTACGCGTCGTCGTCGACACCGCGCGTGAGCTCACCCGCGAGCTCGGCGGCCACTACCGGCCCGACGACCTCGACCAGCGGGCGGTGTAGGGCAGCCACGCGGGCGGCCGCACCGGCGGGATGTCCTTGTACTCGCGCGCTCCGGCGAGTGCGCTGCCGACGAACTCGTCCGGGTCGCGGGCGTCGAGATACGCGTCGACCCCGGCGACCAGCTCCGCGAGCGCCGCGGGTCCGCCGATCCACAGCGCGGTGACGACCTCGACGGCGCGCGCGCCCGAGGCGAGGAACCGCAGCACGTCGGTCGCGGTGCGCGCGCCGTTGGTGCCGACCAGGGGCACGTCGGCGCCGAGCGCCGTACGCGCCTTGGCGACCCAGTACAGGCTCATCGGCAGGCACGCCGGCGATCCCCACGCCCCCCAGGACCCGAGCACCGCGCCGCCGCCGAGGTCGGGCAGGAAGCCCGGGTAACGCCCGACCAGCCCGACGGCGTCCGCACCGGCCGAGCGGGCGGCACGGGCGAGCGCGACGACGTCGGACGCCTGCCCGGGAAGCTTGACGAACAGCGGCGCGTCCACGGCGGCCCGTACGACCCGTACGGCGTCGTGCACCGCGTCCGCCTCGGTCAGCTGTCGTACGGCGGGTGCCTCGCGGCCGTGGGGGGCGCCGATGTTGAGTTCGACGGCGGGCACCGCACCCGCCATCGCGTGCGCGATGCGCGCGGCCGCGACCGGGTCGCCCAGGGTGATGCTGCCGATCACCGGGCAACCGCGGGCCGCGCCGTGCTCGACCCCGGCGGCCAGTAGCGCGAGCCAGTCGTCCAGGTCCACCTGCGCGAGCCCGGAGCGGTTCAGCAGGCCGTCACCGCGCCGCGCCGCGCCGGCGGGCCGTACCCGCCCGCCGGCGGAGACGAAGGCGTAGTCCGCGATGTCCAGCTGCCGCCGGGCGGCGGCGCTCTCGTTCACCGACTTCGCCACCACCGCACCGGCGCCCGCGTCGACGCAGGTGATCAGCCCGTCGAGCGTCATGGTCAGCTCGGACGAGCCGACCCACACCGGATTGGCGGTGACCAGGCCGCCGACCGTCGCCTTCCGTCCGGTCAAGACAGCGCGGGGATCGTGTCGTCGTCGGCCATGTCCACGTCCTTGGTCTCCGGGCCGAGGAAGCCGCCGAGGCTGATCAGTACGCCGGCGAGCGCGATCAGGACGGCCGGGGCGAGGTGAGCCGAGACGACGCCGTCGAACTGCCGCAGGTAGAACTGGTAGAACGCCGGCGCGATGAGCGCGAGGCTGTAACCGACGCCGTACCCGGTCGAACGGATGCTCGCCGGGAACCGCTCGGTCAGGTACGCGGCGATCGGGCCGAACGTGCCGACGGTGAAGACGCCGATCAGGATGGCCCAGCCGAGCGCCGCGCCGAGGCCACCGTTCGAGACCATCAGCAGCGAGTACGAACCGGCGCCCACCACCAGGACCGACAGGCCGTAGCCGATGTAGAACCGCCGTCGCCCGATGCGCTGGGACAGCACTCCGAAGACGGGATAGGCCAGTGCGGCGGACGCGTTGATCACGAGCATGGTCAGCGTGACCTGCTTGCTGGACAGCAGAAGGTGCGCCTTCAGCTGTGCGGGTGTCACGGCGGCCTCCATGTTGGTCGCGAGCCACGTGCCGGTCATCAGCACGAACACCTGCGCCAGCGCCTTCGGGTACCGCACCAGCAGCCGTACGAACGGCAGTTTGTGCCGCTCACCGGTCAGCTCCGCCGGCGGCTCGTGCACCTGCCTGAGGTAGTAGCGGAACAGCAGGGCCGACAGCAGCGCACCGACCAGGAACGGCACCCGCCAGCCCCACTGCACGTAGCCGCTGTGCAGCCCGGCGGACGGCAGCAGCTGCAGCATCAGCAGCGTGATCGCGGCGATCACGACGTACGCGCCGGGGGAGGTCGAGGTGATGATCGAGGCGTAGAGGCCGCGCTTGTGCTTCGGGCTCCACTCCATCGCCAGCGGGACCGCGGTCGTGTACTCGCCGCCGAGGAAGATCCCGTCGACGAACCGCAGCGCGATCAGCAGGCCGACCGACCACGTCCCGATCGTCTCGTGGCCCGGCAGGCACGCGGTCGCCAGGGTGATGGTGCCGAAGCCGCCGACCGCGACCAGCGTCGTGCGCTTGCGCCCGACGGTGTCGGCGAAGTGGCCGAAGATCAGCGCGCCGAGCGGACGGCCGATGAGCGTCGACGCGAACACCAGCGACGACAGCAGGGCCGTCGTGCTCGCGCTCAGAGACGCCGACTGGAAGTAGACCGTCGCCGGCGCCAGCACGACGATCGGCAGGTAGATGTCGAACTGGTCGACGAAGTAGGCGAGCGCCCCGCCGCGCACCGCGGCGCGCACCTTGGCCATGTCCGGGCCGTGTGAGGGGTGGGGGCGAGCGTCGTCCGGCGCCGCTGGGTGCGGCACTGCTGCGTGGGGCGGTGTGGACATGGTCGTCCTCCGAGGTCGGCTGCCCGGTACCGCAGCTCGTCGACACCACAGTCGGCGTCGCCCCGAACTGCGTGTTCACAAAGTGAACGTCCTAATAGTGCAGCATGTGATCTCCGTGACACAAGACCGTAATAAGGGTTGACATCCGGTCCTATAGTGAACAGTGACTTCACATTGCGAACGAAGGGTGGCTCCATGACTCAGAGTCCCGCCATCGCCTCCGTCCTGGACGGCCTGGTCGACATGCACGTCCACTCCGGGCCCAGCCCGTTCCCCCGCCGCTTCGACCACGTCGAGGCCGCGCAGGACGGCGCCCGGATCGGGATGCGCGCCATGGTCGCCAAGTCCCACCACCACAACACCCAGATGGACATCCTGGCGATGAAGGGACGTCTCGCCGACGTCGCCGCCACCGCGTACGGCGGCGTCGCGCTCAACAGCACCGTCGGCGGGCTCAACGTGCACGCGGTGCGCATGTGCCTGCGCATGGGCGGCAAGGTCGTCTGGTTCCCGACCATCTCCTCCGGCCGCCACATCGAGTGCCACCCCGAGGACGGGGCCTTCCCGACCACCACGGTGCCCCTGACGCTGGAGCGCATCGACATCGTCGACGAGGACGGCGAGCTGAAGCCCGAAGTGATCGAGATCCTCGACGAGATCAAGGCGCAGGAGGCCGTCGTCAACGGCGGCCACATGTACCCCGCCTACATCCGCACGCTGTTCCAGGCCGCGCACGAGCGAGGGATGACGCGGATGGTCGTCAGCCACCCCGACTTCGTGATCGGCGCCGACCCCGACCTGTGCCGCGAGCTCATCGACCTCGGCGCGTACGTCGAACACGAGATCGGCATGTACGACCCCGAGGGAACGCAGAAGTGGGACCCCAGGAAGCTGCTGACCTGGATCGAGACGCTCGGCCCCGAGCACACGGTGCTGGCCTCGGACTTCGGGCAGGCGGCCAACCCGAAACCGGTGGACGCGTGGATGCGGGTGGCCGGGGCGCTGCTCGACCTCGGCCTGGCCGAGAAGGACCTGCGGCGCATGGTCCGCGACAACCCCACCTACCTGCTGAACCTCGACGCCTGAGCGAAAGGACATACCACCGTGTACGAGAAGGACGACCCCCGTTCATCGCTCGCGACGGCGACCACGCCGCGGCCGGACAGCGGTGCGGCGATCGCGGCCCCGCAGTACTTCGACTTCCACCGGCTCGCGTCGCCGGACGCCGGGACACCGGACGGGCGCACCGCGATCGTGCGCGGTCAGAACGTCGTGCTCGTGCACACCGACGCACGGGCCGGCGACGACCTCGACAACGGCACGCTCGACGGCGAACTCGCCGTGGTGGTCACCGGTGACTCTCCCGCCTTCTCGGTGATCACCGACGACGGCGCCACGTTGATCGACGCGCCCGGGCTCGTCGTGGTGCCGCCCGGCGCCTCGCGGATCGGCGTGCACGGCGACGGCCCGCTCATCCGCCTGGTCGAGGCCACCGAGCCCGCGTGGCGGGACCGGGCCGCCAACGCCGCCGCGTACGCGGAGGACCACCCGCGCGTGGCCCTGCTCCGGCGATGGCCGGAGCCCCCTGGCGGGCCGGCGGTGCGGTACTACCGGCTCGCGGACGTGCCGGACGACCCGGCCCGGTTCGGCCGCATCTTCCGCACCCGCTCGTTCATGGTCAACTTCCTGCCCGAGGTCACCGGCCCGCGCGACCCGCACAAGCTCTCACCGCACACGCACGACGACTTCGAGCAGCTGTCCCTGGCGGTACGGGGCGAGTACGTCCACCACATCCGCACCCCCTGGCTGAGCGACAGCACCGGATGGCGCGACGACGATCACGTACGGCTCGGCAGCCCGTCCGTCGCGATCATCCCGCCGCCCACCGTGCACACCTCCGCGGCCGCCGATCCGGGCGTGAACCAGCTGATCGACATCTTCAGCCCCCCGCGTGCGGACTTCTCCGCCAAGCCCGGCTGGGTGCTCAACGCCGACGACTACCCGATGCCATGAGCGCCGCTCGTACGGGTGCGGGGCTGTTCGCACCGGACCGCGACACCGTCCCGCTCGGCACCTGGCTGAAGATCTCCTCGGGCGAGCCGGTGGAGATCATGGCGTTCGCCGGGTTCGACTTCGTCGTGATCGACATGGAGCACGCGCCGCTCGACCTGCAGACCGCGTACCGGCTGATCAACTCCGCCGCGGCGCTGGGCATGGTGCCCCTCGTACGGGTGCCGGACACGACGGCGTCGACGATCCAGAAGATCCTCGACGCGGGCGCCATGGGCATCCTCGTACCGCACGTCGACACGGTCCAGCAGGCCGCCGCCGTCGGGCGGGCGTGCCGGTTCCCGCCCCACGGCGTCCGCGGCGCGGGCGGCACCAGCCGCGCCGGAGCGTGGGGACTGCGCCCGAACGCCGACTACCTCGCCACCGGCAACGACGACGTGCTGTGCGTCCCGCAGCTGGAGAGCGTCGACGCGATCAAGGCCGCGCCGGAGATCCTCGCCCTCGACTCCATCGACGCGGTGTTCGTCGGCGCCGCGGACCTCTCGATGTCGATGGGGTCCACGCCGGCCTCGCCCGACGTGCTCGAACTGATCGGCTCGGCGCTCGACGCCGCGCACGCCGCCGGCAAGAGATGCGGGCTCGCGTTCGGCGGCGTGCCCGAGCGGGCCGCGCGGGCGGTACGCGACGGCTGCGACTTCGTCCTGCTCAGCAACGACACGTCGATGCTGGCGGAGGCCGCGCGCGGTCTGGTCACGGCGTTCCGGGAAGCGATGTGACCCTGTCATGACGCTGTCCCTGCCGTCGGCCGCCCTGTCGATCGCCGAGCTGGACGGCCTCGACCACGAAGAAGTGGTGCGCTTCGTCCGGGTGCTCGAGGAGAGCGGCCACCGCATGGTCTGGATCCCCGAGGTCGCCGGGCGTGAGGCGTTCACGACCGCCGCCCTCGTGCTCGGCTCGACGCGACGGCTGATCGTCGGCAACGGCGTCGCCCGCGCGCTCGAACGCGTACCGAAGTCCGCCGCGTCCGCCGCCCACGACCTCGCCGCCGGATATCCCGGGCGCTACGTGCTCGGGCTCGGCGTCAGCGGCGCGGTCCGCGAGCGCGGGATCGGCCCGCTGCCGTTCCTGCGCGACTACCTCGACGGGATCGACGCGACGCTCGCGCGCCGCGGCGGCACCGTACCGCGAGTCCTCGGTGCGTACTCGGCCGGGATCACGCGGCTGGCCGCGGAGCGCGCCGACGGGCTGATCACGTTCCTCGTCACCCCAGAGCACACCCGCTGGGCGCGCGAGACGATCGGGCCGGACCTGTTCCTGTCGGTCGTCCAGTGGGCGGTGGTCGGCCGTGACCGCGCCGCGGCCCGTGACGTCGCGCGCGCACGCCTCGCCTACTACCTGACGCTGCCGCACCAGATCGCCAAGCTGACGCGGCTCGGGTTCACCGAGGCCGATCTCGCACCGCCGGGGTCCGACCGGCTCGTCGACGCCCTCGTCGCCTGCGGCACGCCGGAGCAGGTACGCGAGGCGCTGCGACGGCAGTACGACGCGGGCGCCACACAGGTCGCGGTCAGCCTGGTCGGCCCGCTCGACGAGGCGAAGCTCGACGCGTACCGGGCACTCGCCGCCGATCATCGAACAGCCATGGAGAGGACGCACTGATGCGGGCTGCGGAGAAGGTCATGATCACCACGGCGGTGACGGGCTCGGTGAACGTGCCGTCCCAGAGCCCGTACCTGCCGCTGTCCGCCGCGCAGGTGACCGAGGCGGCGCTGGAGGCGATCGAGGCCGGCTCGGCCATCGTGCACCTGCACGCCCGGCAGCCGGACGGCCGGCCGACGCCCTCGCCCGAGGTCTTCGAGGAGATCGTCGAGCCCATCACCGCGAACACCGACGCCGTCATCAACATCACCACCGGCGGCTCGTCGGCGATGACGATGGAGCAGCGGCTGGCCGCCGCCGTACGCCTCCGGCCCGAGCTGGCGTCGATGAACATGGGCACGATGAACTTCGTGTACGCGGGGATCGCCGACAAGGTCACCGAGTGGCGGCACGACTGGGAGGAGCCGTACGTGCGGGCCACCTACTCCAAGCCGTTCCTGAACACCTTCGACCGGATCGAGCACGCGCTGCGGACGCTCGGTGAGTTCGGCACCCGGTTCGAGTACGAGTGCTACGACATCGGGCACCTGTACTCTCTCGCGTACTTCGTCGACAAGGGCCTGGCCAAGCCGCCGCTGATGATCCAGGGCGTGTTCGGCGTCCTCGGCGGCATCGGCGCCGACCACGAGAACCTGGAGCACATGGTGCGGATCGCCGACAAGCTCTTCGGCGACGACTACACCTTCTCCGCCTTCGCCGCCGGCCGCGACCAGCTGAGCTTCGGCACCCACAGCGCGTGGCTCGGCGGCCACGTACGGGTGGGCCTGGAGGACAGCCTGTGGATCGGCAAGGGGCGGCTCGCGGAGAGCAACGCCCAGCAGGTCAGGAAGATCCGGGCCGTCATCGAGGACCTGGGCAAACAGATCGCCACACCAGCCGATGTCCGCGCGATGCTCGCGCTCCGGGGCATCACGGACGGAGTCTCATGAGCACACCGCCGCTCGCCGGCAAGGTCATCGTCCTCGTCGGAGCCAGTACGGGCATCGGAGCCGACGCCGCGCGCGTCCTTGCCGGGGACGGCGCCGCCCTCATGCTCGTCGCGCGCAGCGAGGAACCGCTCGCCAAGCTCACCGCGGAGCTCACCTCGGCGGGCCACGACGTGGCGTACACGACCGGCGACGTCACGAACGCGGCGGACGTCGCCCGCTTCATCGACGCCACCGTCACCCGGTTCGGCCGCCTCGACGGGGCGTACAACAACGCCGCGATGGGCGGCGCCGGGCGCCTCGACGCGGTCTCCGAGGAGGACTTCGACCGCATCATGACCGTGAACGTGAAGGGCACGTGGCTGTGCATCCGCGAGGAGGTGCGCGTCATGGAGCGGCAGGGCTCCGGCTCGATCGTCAACGTGAGCAGCATCGGCGGCCTCCGCGGCAGCTCCGGAATGGGCGCCTACCAGGCGACGAAACACGCGGTCATCGGCCTGACCCGAACGGCGGCCCACGACTTCGGCCCGCTCGGCATCCGGGTGAACGTGATAGCCCCCGGCCCGACCGAGAGCCCGATGCTCGCCGAACTGCGCCGCACGATCCCCGGCGGCGTGGAGGCCCGGATCGCCGCCACACCGCTGCGCAAGGTGGGGACGGGGGAGGAGGTCGGAGCGACCGCGGCGTTCCTGCTGAGCGACCGGGCGAGCCACATCAGCGGCGTCGTACTGCCGGTCGACGGGGGATTCCTCGCCTGAACGGCACTCCGGGTCAACCGCAGACGTGCTGGAAGGTCTGGCCGGGCACGTACCGGTCCCACTCGGCGCGCGTGAGGGACCGTCCGGCGACGGCGCAGAGTGAGGCCGGTGGGTCGCTCGGCGCGCTCACGTCCCACAGCCGTGCGGTCCCGTCGGCTCCGGCGGTGGCGAGGACTCCGCCGCCGGGGCCGAACGCCACGTCCGTGACGGAACCCGAGTGGCCGATGAGCGGTCCGCCGAGTTGATTGTGCGTGGCGGTGTCCCACAACCGGGCCTTGCCGTCGCTGCCCGCCGTCGCGAAGGTCCGGCCGTCCGGGCTGAACGCGAGGCCGAAGACGTCGAGGTGATGTCCGGTGGGGATGGTCCTGCCGGCCGGGCCGGACGGCACCGCGTCGGCCTGCTCGTCCTGGCCGATCAGCGGGGCGCCGATCTGGCGATGGGTCGAGACGTCCCACAGCCGCGCGGTTCCGTCACGTCCCACCGTCGCGAGCGTCCTGGCGTCCGGGCTGAACGCCACCGCGCCGACGGGCCCGTTGTGCCCGGTGAACGGCGTGCCGATCCGGCGGCCGGTGCGGGCGTCCCACAGGCGGACGGCGCCGTCGGCGTCGCCGGTCGCGAGCAGGCGGCCGTCCCGGCTGAACGCGATCACGTCGATGCCGGCGCCGTCGACCAGTACGAGGACCACGGCGTGGGTGGTGATGTCCCACAGCCGGGCCGTCCCGTCGCCGTCCGTGGCGGCCAGCCTCCTGCCGTCGGGGCTGAACACCACGTTCTCCACGCTCGTGCCCTGCCCGGCGACGAACGAGCTGATCAAGCGGTGTGCGGTGACGTCCCAGAGCCGCGCGACGCCCTCGCTGTCGCCGGTGGCGAGCGTGCGGCCGTCCGGGCTGAGGGCCACGTCGTAGAAGAACCCCGTGGAACTGGTCACCGGCATGCCGATCTGGCGATGGGTGCGGGTGTCCCAGAGCCGTGCCGTACGGTCCTCGCTCGCGGTGGCGAGGACGTTCCCGTCCCGGCTGTAGGCCACCGAGTAGACCGCGTTGCCGTGGCCGGTGAGCGGCGCGCCCGTCTGACGGTGGACGGAGACGCTCCACAGGCGCGCCGTCCGGTCCGCACTCGCGGTGGCGAGACCGCGGCCGTCGGGGCTGAACGCCACCGCTTTGACGTCGCCGGTATGGCCGGTGAGCGGTGAGCCGGTCTGTCGCCGCGTGGCGACGTCCCACAGGCGCACCGTGTCGTCGGTGCCGCCGGTGGCGAGCGTACGGCCGTCCGGGCTGAACGCCACGGCGTTCACGAAGACGCCTCCGGTGACGAGCGGTTCGCCGATCTGCCGGCGGGCGGCGACGTCCCACAGGCGCGCGGTACGGTCGGCGCCGCCGGTGGCCAGCGTGCGGCCGTCCGGGCTGAACGCCACCGCCTCGACACCCTTCGGGCGGAAGAGGGAGCCGGGTACCGCGGCGGGCCGGACCGTGATCGGCCGGCCGGTCCGGTGGTGGGTGGCGACGTTCCACAGCCGCACCGTCCCGGCGCTGTCACCGGTCGCGAGCGTACGGCCGTCGGGGCTGAACGCCACCGTCCCACCGTGAGTGATGAGCGGTGCGCCGACCTGGCGGCGAGTGGCGACGTCCCACAGCCGTACGGGTCCGTCGTCGCCCGCGGTGGCGATGGTCCGTCCATCCGGGCTGAACCTCGCGGAGCGGACGACTCCGTGGCCGGTGGCGATCGGCGGCCCGGTCTGGCGGCGAGAGGCCGTGTCCCACAGCCGTACGCCTCCCGTGGGACCGAGGTGGACGGTGGCGAGCGTCCCGCCGCGAGGGCTGAACACGATTGTGCTCACCGCGCCGTCCTTCGCGGCGAGCGGCGCTCCGCTCTGGCGGCGGGTGGCGACGTCCCACAGCCGTGCGGTCCCGTCGGCGCCGCCCGTCGCCAGAGTCCTGCCGTCGGGGCTGAACGCCACGGAGTCGACCGGCCCGTCATGGCCGGTGAACGTTCCCCGGTCGGGTTCCTGGAGGAGGTTGAGCATGGCGTAGCGGGCGTCGTCCGTGTGGGCGGTGCGCCAGGCCGCCGCGGCCAGCAGCGCGGAGGTGACGGGATCGGTCCGCTCCATGGTCTCGCTCTGCGCCGCCAACTGGCGGGAGACCGCGAGTGCACGCTGATGGTTCGCGTCGCCCGCCGCCGACACGGCGGTGACGGCCGCGATGAGCGCGACCACCGTCAGCCCGGCCAGCGTGGCGAGCACGGCTCGTCTCCGGCGGGCGGCGCGCTGCGCCGCGTACTCCGAGGCCGTCACGAAGTCGAGCGGGTCCGCCGTGACCGGATAGCGCGCCGGGTCGGCCTTCCACGTGACGCGGGCCTCCTGCACGGCCACCAGTTCGGCGCCCCGGTACAGGTACGACGGATTCCGGCCGTTGCCATTCCACTCCGCGGCCCGCTTCAGGAGCCGGCCGTACACCGCGGCGACGGTGACGTCGGGCTCCAGCCAGTCGCGCAGCCGTGACCAGGAGCGCAGCAGCTCGTCATGGGAGATCTGAACGCTGTCCTCGCTCAGGACGAGGAGCCGCTGCGCCGCGAACGCCTCCAGCACGGCGTCCACGTCGCCGCGCTCGGCCTCGGGACGGCCGACGTACAGGTCCGTCCGGAGCCGTTCGCGGCGTGACAGCCGTAGATCGCCCGAGACGTCCGTGAGGGCGTGGAAGAGGTCGCCGGCGATCTCCGGCCTGGCGCCCGTGAGACTCTCGTAGACGTCTTCGGCGCTCGTCTGGATCGCCCCGCGGACCCCGCCGGACCTCCCATAACCGTGGGCGGTCAGCCGGTCGCCCTCTCTGTGCCGCCACGTGATGAGCATGGCCTGGGACAGCCACGGCAACGCCCCGGCCTCGTACGCGCCGGGTGCCGCACTGGAGCGCAGGTCGGCCAGGATCATCTCGGTGAGGCCCGGATCGATCCGCAGCCCGGCGGCCATGGCCGGGCCGACGATCGCCTGCCTCAGCTCCGGCTCTTCCATCGGGCCGACGACGAAGTTGCCGTTCGACAACGCCTCCCGCAACGCGGGATACGCCGCGCAGCGGCCCAGGAAGTCACTGCGAAGCGCGATCAGCACGACCGCGGGCGGCTGCTCCGCCGGCCCGTACGGCGTGCCGGCCATCGCCCGCAGCGCGGCGACGAACGCCGAGCGTTCGGACTCCTCCACCCGAGGGGCGAAGACCTCCTCGAACTGGTCGACCACGAGGACGAGCCGCTGCCGCGCGGCGGACGCCGCCGGGATCCCACGGCGGTTCGCGTCCGCCAGCACCGCCTGACGGGCCAGCAGATACGCCTGGTCGGGGTGTCCGGCCAGGCGCTCGCGGGCGAGGGGCGGCGTCCGTACCGGCCATGGTGGCCAGGTGGGTGGCCCAGCTCCAACAGCGGCGACCGCGCCGGCGTGATCGCCACGCGGGGCCACGCGGCGGACTGCGGGGACAGCGAACCACGGGCGAGCGCGGGCAGCAGACCGGCCCGGAGCAGCGAGGACTTGCCGACGCCTGACGGACCGTTGACGATCACGAGCGAAGTCCCGGCCAGGCGTTCGCCGAGCCTGCCGACCAGCTCCGCGGTGACCAGGTCGCGCCCGTAGAAGATCTCGCCGTCGTCCTCCTCGAACGGCGCGAGCCCGCGGTACGGCGACCCGTCCGGCCACCGTACGGGGTCGTCCGGCGGGTGCGCGCCGTCGTCGGCGCGGACGCGGCGCTCGATCACCGCGACGGTCTCCCGCATCATGCGCAGGTCGGTGTTCTGCGTGCGCAACATGTCGACCATCTGCCGGTGCACGGCCCCCTGCTCGTTCAGCTCCTCCTGAATGGCCGCGAGGACCTCGCCCACCTCGTCCAGCAGGAACCGGAACTCGGCGAACTCCTCGCCGAGCCCGGTCATCGCGCCGGTCAGCAGCGCCTGCAGCTCCCGATCGCCGCTCGCGACCGCCTCCTCCAGCGCGGCTCCCGTCGCCCCGACCGTCCGCACCACCGAGGCGATCTCGCTCCGCAGCTCCAGCGCCCGGTCGCCACCGGCCTCCAGGATCTCCCCGACCAGCCGCTCGACCTCGGCCTCGATCTGCTCCTGGCCTGCACTGTGTTCAGCGCCGCGTAGCCGATCGATCCCGGTACTGATCACGTCGGCGAGGAGGTTTCCGCCCACGGAGGCCGCTGTCTCGATGGCCGCCGCCGCGACCCCCGCCCCGGCGACACTGAGCGCCGTGGCCACCAGCGGCCCGAACGCGCCGCCGCACAGAACGCACAACAGCGTCGCCGGCGACCATCGCAGGAAGCCACCCCCGGCACCGCGCGCCGCCCGAGCGATGCGGGCCCGAACCCCGGCCCGCATCCGCCGTACGTGCTCATCCTCCCCCACGCCTGGGATATCGCCGCCGGCGACGGAAACGTGGACGGGGGAGACTGGCCGACTCCGGCCGGTCGTTCTCGGAGGACGGGCCGGGTCTCGACCTGCGGGGGGGAAGTCGCAGGTGAGCGGCCCTGTTCGGTTGAGGTCGAAAAGAGACGGCGCGGATCCAGCCACTGCCTGGTCTGCGCTCGGCCTGGCACCGTTGAGGGAGGCCGTCATGCTCTCGAACAAATCTGGGCGCGTCGTCGAGGCGACGCTCCCGGTGGTCACCGAGCACATCGGTGAGATCGCCGAACGCTTCTACGAGCACATGTTCAGCGCTCACCCCGAACTCCTGGACGGCGTCTTCAACCGCGGGAACCAGGCGAGCGGGGAGCAGCAACGGGCACCGGCCGGTTCGGTCGCGGCGTACGCCACCAAACTGCTGGAGACCCCGGAGCGAACGCCGGAGCACCTGCTCTCCCGGATCGCGCACAAGCACGCGTCCCTCGGCATCCGTCCCGATCAGTACCAGATCGTCAACCATCACCTGATGTGGGCGATCGCCGACACCCTGGGCCAGGCCGCCACCCCGGAGGTCGCCGGGGCCTGGAACGAGGTGTACTGGCTGATTGCCCACAGCCTCATCCACGAGGAACGCGGCCTGTACGGCGCGCGCGGCGTCACGCCGGAGACCGTGTGGCGACCATGGGAGGTGGAGAAGAAGCTCCGGGAGACCCGGGACGTCGTCACCTTCGTGGTGAAGCGCATCGACTGCCCGGCCAGTACGTCACGGTCCGGCTGCGGATGCCGGATGGGTACTCCAACCGCGCCAGTACAACCTGACCCGAGCCGACGACGGGGCTCACCGCCAGTTCTCGGTCAAACGGGTCGAGGGAGGCGACGGCCGGCCACCGGGCGAGATGTCGACGCTCCTGCACGATTCGGTGGACGTGGGCGACATGCTGACGCTGTCCCTCCCGTACGGGAACGTCGTGCTCGACGACTCCGGGCGACCGGTCGTCTTCGCCTCGGCGGGAATCGGCGTCACGCCGATGGCCGGGACGCTCTCCCACCTCGCGCAGGCCGAGTCCAGACCGCCCATCACGATGCTCGATGCCGACCTGGAGGAGGCCGTCTTCCCGCTGCGCCGCCAGGTGGTCAACGACGTCGTGGAACTGCCGCACGCGGAGCTGTACGTCTGGTACGAGAACGACGCTCACAGCATTGAACCGGTGAACGGCGTCTTCCACGGGACCATGGATCTCTCGGCGGTCGACCTGCCGGACAACGCGATCTACTACCTCTGCGGTCCGCTGCCTTTCATGCGCGCTCTGCGAGCGGAGCTCCTGGCGCGGGATTTCGCACCCGGCGACATCCACTACGAGGTCTTCGGCCCTGACCTCTGGCAGACCGACCTGGATTAGCCCCGTTACACAGATGAGTGATCGTCGCGTTTGTCATTATGCGGCGAGCTCGAAATGCGGGCCTCCGCGTCACTCGACTCTAGTTAGAACGATGGTCCAATCCGGGCTGCCGGGATTTTCGACACGGTCAAGCTTCCACGTCTGATCTCTCACAGGGAAGGTGTCGCCGGGGTGGAGGTTGTACCGATGCTCCTCGTCGTCGACTACCCCAAGTCGGACCACGAGGGGATGACCTTCGCGTGCATCAACGTTGATTATGGCGAAACTGCCGATACTGACGTTAGCTTGAAGGCCATTGCGAAGAGTAATGCTGTCTGAACTCATAATTACTCCAAAGTGCTGTAGCTGGGCCGGATGTTTTCTCTAAATTCCTTGATGGTGAGCGGTTCTGGCTGGAAGTTGTTCCAAGGGTTTCGTAGATGAACTCGATTGCTATCGTCGATTTTGGTGACCTCGTAGGCATGCCCGTCTTTGAGGTCCTTAATTAGCTCGCCCTCGTTTCTGTGCTTGCTTCTGGTGCCTACGAGGATCGGTTTGTTGTCGGCAAGTATATTTCGGAATTCTTCCAGTATTTGTCGGCCGGGGCTGCGGCCGTTGCGGTCATATTCGGTGGGAAATTCCCAAGTCTTTGCGGGCGTCCCGGTGAGCTGGGTGAGTAGTTCTGCTCGTTCGCTCGCGTTACTGCCTTGATGAAGTCGCACGTAGCCGCTGGGGGCACCGTCCCGACCGCTCTGCACCCTCCAACGTTGTTCCCACTTGTCACGACGCTCATCGCTCCAAGTGCGATCGCTGCCAGCGATCGCTTTTTCGAGCACAGGGCACCAAGCGGCCTCGGTGTCGCCCGAATCAGCGAAGGCGGGCTTGGTCGGCTCATCGTTGAAAACGGGCAGGTCGGGAGTAACGGTCAGTGTGATCGTTCGCCCTGTCGGCTCGTATCGTAGGCGAGAAGCCGAAAACTTCGCTTCATGGAGCTGGACTTCATAGTTGCCGTCGCTGGTTTCACTTACACAGTTGCGGATCGCCTCTGGTCGGTGACCGGCGACAGCGCCGAGAACTGAAATGATGCCACAATCCTGAAGCCGGCCCTGCTTAGTCTGTTCACGGCTTGGATCACCGTCGAACAGTGGCCTTCGAGTACCGTCCGAACGATCCAGTGGCTGACCGTAGCGATCCGGTACCGTATCGGGATGCTCTCCGGGATCCTGAAAGTCGGGTCGGTCAACGATGCCAGATATCTCTTGAGGGCTGTCGCTCCTGTCGAGCTTCGCAGCCGCCTGTTTAAGGCGGTCAAGTAGACTTCTTTCGACCGCAGGATCTGTCAGATCAGCCGCACAAGCAGTGTCATCGGACACTCCCTCGCCGGAGATAGCGGTGAAGCCCCCGTCTTCGATCCGTCTCTCGGCACGAGACTCGGCTAGTGCTGGCGAATCGGTTTCAGTCTCTCCGGTGCTGGGCGAATCCACCTCGGTTGCTGCCCCATCAGCTTCCGACTGTGCTTCTCCCGCGTCGTCGTGCTTGTCTGCGGGGTCGGAAGGCTCGATAGTGTCGCCCGCAGAGGCGGAATCTGCCTCGTCCCTAATAGGAGCTTGGTCGGAGTTCTGTGTAACGTCTTTGTTGGCTGCCGCAGCGGCGGCCCTGCTTTCCGCTCGTGACGGATAGCCTTCAGCGCCTGGTCGATCGGGTGGCGGACGCCGATCCTCACCGCGCTGCTCTATGTCCGTCTCGACGGAATCATCTGTGGAATCGCCGATGCGATCAACAGGCATAGCTCACCGGCTTCTCATAACACGACCAGTGGTTTCTCGCCGCCTCGTTTGCGCGTAGATCACCGTGGCGGCGGCGTTTCACCGCGAACCCCGTGCAGCTCGATGTCCCCGAGCGCGCGAGGGTCAGCCGGTTTAGAAGGATCCATCGCCACCGTCCGTTGCCCCGAGTGCAGAGATGCCCGTTCAGGCTATTGTGTCGCGTACGGCTACGAGGTTGTCACCGTTCAAATCCGGCCGCGAAGCCGCTCGACACAGCCCACGATGCGCGTTGAGGCTCAGTTCTCGGCGGAGGCACGCTCGACGAGACGCTGGCGTTCAGCGGCCACGACCTGGCGGACGAGCTCGGCCTCGGACAGGTCCACCGCTTCGGGCGTGGAGTCGGCCATGTCGCTGACCCGGGCGAAGTCGTCGAACAGCCGCTTCTTCCCGGCCAGCAACTCGACGATCCGCTGGTCGACGCCGTCTTCGGACAACAGCCGGTGGACCTGCACCGACTGCACCTGTCCCATCCGGTGTGCGCGGGCGACGGCTTGGGCCTCGGCGGTGGGCTTGAGCTGAGGCTCACAGATGACGACGACCGATGCGGACTGGATGTTGAGCCCGACGCCGCCGGCCATGATCTGGGAGACCAGAACGGCTCCGTGTTCGGCCGACGAGAACTCGTCCACCATCTGCTGCCGTTGGTTCGCCGGCACCGATCCCGTCAGAGGCCCGAACACCGGCCCCGGCAGCGACCGGGCGACCAGGTCCAGTACCTCCCTGAAATAGGAGAACACGATGACCCGCCGCGCGTTAGCCTCAGCCTCGCGGACGATCTCAATGAGCCGTCGCATCTTCTCGGACCGGAGTCCTCGGAGCATGGCCGCCTGTCGCATCTCCATGAAGTTCGAACGCTCGACGGCGGCACGGTAGTGAGAAGCGTCCGCCGCGGACATGGGCAGCCATTCCTCGACCTCGATGAGCTCGGGCAGCTCGGTCAGCACGTCCTCCTGGTTCCTGCGAAGGTACGCGGGCGCGATCTGCCGCCGGAACGTCCTCGGCGACAGATCCGTGGCGTCGACGACGAGGTCGGGACGGACGTACGACGCCAGGTTGCGGAACTCGTCGACTCTGTTCTCCAGCGGCGTGCCGGTGAGGAGAATCGCGCGGTCGCAGTGCGCGATGACGTTGTTGGTCCTGATCGTCCGCTGGGCCTCCGGATTCTTGATGTAGTGCGCCTCGTCGACCACGACGCATGCCAGATCGCGGACCTTCGGCAGGGCCGACTCCCACCACGCCAAGGTCTCGTACGTCGTGACGGCGACCCCGCCATCGCGTACCCAGGCCCGAGCCGCGCGGTCACGCTCCGGCCCGTGGACCCGGTGCCCCCGAAGCTTCGACTTGTCGCCCACCTCGCGGATCCAGTTGGTCACCACCGCGGCCGGGCAGACGACGAGGAAGTGCGTCTCACCTCGGCTGCGCAGATGGGCGAGTACGGCCAGGGCCTCCACGGACTTACCCAAGCCCATCTCGTCCCCGATGATCACCTTGCGCTGGACGAGGGCGAAGCGTGCCGCGAAGCTCTGGTACCCGCGCAGTGAGGCGGTCAGGTGCTCCCCGCTGAGCGCCTGGTCGCGTACGGCCTTGATGATCTCCTCTGGGAGATCGCCGTGGACCGCGTCCTCGTCCTCGGCGATGAAACCGAGCTCGGAGAGCATGGCGAAGTAGTCGGCGGGCCGGGCGAGGAAGTCCTCCCACGGATCCACGGAGACGCTCTTGCCGCGGCGGGATACGGAGGAGGCGCCGAGCAGTTCGGCGCGCCGCTCGACGATCTGGATGCTCTCGCGCAGGCCTGCGGCCGCGAGCGTTCTCGTCGGGATCACCAGGAGATGACTCGTCTTGCGGCCGATCGCCGTACGCAACGGCGCGAGCTCGGCCGCACGCTCAAGGTCGGCCGCCGCACCACGTGTCTGCCGGCACGCGTCCCATTCGGTGAGGCGGCGCAGCAGCTCGGTCGTCTCCGGATGCCGGTTGTCGACGTCGATGCGGACGGGCATCTCGTCGTACGTCGTCCGCCAGAGCGTCTGCGCGGCTCCGAGCATGCGCCGTGCCGAGGTCTCCCCGATACCCGGGAGCGTCTGCAGGGAGGCATCCCAGATCAGCACCTCCTGCACCGTACGGATGCCCACCTCGGTGAGCGCGCCCAGCCGGAGGCGTTCGCGGGTGACGGCCTTCAACGCCTCGACCGGCATCTCCGTCAGGATCCGCTGGACCTCGGCGACTCGGACCTGCTGGGCCGCATCGCGCGAGGCCGAGCGGTACGAGGCTTCACCCGCGACGACGCGGTCGATGGTGTCCAGTGCCTCGGCCAGGCCGTCGACGGCGGACCGGTCGAGGAGCTCGGGCGCCGGAGCACTCGGCCTCGGGAGGAGGTCGAAGCGAAGGGCCGGATCGAGCAGTGCGCCGAATCCGGGTTCCGCCCCGTCGACGGGCGCGATGAAGACACCGAGCTGCTCCAGACGCCGCGGTCCGTCGTTCCCGATGACCATCGGATGCCGACGGCGCAGGAACTCAGCCGCCTCCTCGGCCGTGCCTTTCTTCGCCGACCCGGTGAAGAAGCGACGTACGCCGAGCGCGGGGGCCACGTCGGCGAGGGCGTGGGATACCTCGTTGGTGAGCAGCCGCAGCAGGGCCTGGTCACCGGCTGTCGTCACCGGCAGGTGCGCGCGCTCCCGAAGGCGCCGGACGACCCCGAGGTCCTCCTTGCCGAGGGGCACCACCCGCCAGGCGGACTCGCCCGCCCGATCGATCAGGAGGCTGCGTGCGTGCAGATTCTGCTCGTCGCTGTCGGCGGCGTTCCGGACGGCGTGGTGCCAGGCCCGTACGTCCGAGGCTCGCTTACTCCATCGCTGGAAATCCGCTACGAGGTGACGAATCTGTTCGCGCTCTGTTTTGTTCATGCCTCGCCACGGAGAAGGTCGACGGGTCATCGTGAATGATGGTAAAGCAGAAACCAACGACGGGGAATGCGACCTTCAAGGCTACGACCAGCGCCGATACCGTACTTTCCAGAAATGTCGTGCTCGGGAGGTAGCGGGTGAGGATCGAGGATCTCCTGTCCAGTGTACGGGTGTGGCCGGGGTCGTACCCGGCGAGACGGTCTCGGTGATCGCGGCGCAGTGGCAAGGTTCCGACGCTCTGGAGCTGACCTACAAGACCATCGATGGAGGCCTGGCCTGGGAGAGGTCGGGGTCGCACCGCCACGCTAATGGAGAGGCCGCACTCTGCGGCTCAGCTTAGAATGCATGGCCGGAGCGGCACGAACATGTAGGTCACCAGCCACCGGCGTACCCCGACGCCAGTGGGGCCCGGCCCGGATCACCGCCTTGTCGCGGCTGAACCCCGCCACCGTGCACCGGGTCCTGGTCCGCTACCGCCTCAACCGGCTGAGCTGGATGGACCGCGCGACCGGACGGGTGATCCGACGGCATGAACGCGCCGTACCCGGTGAGCTGGTGCACATGAACATCAAGAAGCTCGGCAACATCCCCGACGGCAGCGGACACAAGACCCTGGGCCGTCCGAAGGGACGCAAGACCCGTTGGGGGCCGGCTACAGCTACATCCACACCGTCGTCAATGACCACTCCCGCCTGGCCTACAGCGAGATCCTCCCCGACGAACGCAAACACACCGTCGCCGCCTTCTGGATCCGCACCCAAGACTTCTTCACCTTAGCCGGCATCACCGTCACCCGTGTACTCACTGATAACGGCGCCTGCTGCAAATTCCACCCCTGGCGCGACGCCCTGGCCGCGACCGGCATCACCCAGAAACGTGCCCGCCCCTGCCTGCAACAAACCAACGGCAAGGTCGAGCGCTTCAACCGAACCCTGCTCGAAGAATGGGCCTACACCCGCCCCTGCCGATCAGAGACCGAACGACGCCAAGCCTTCCCCATTGGCTGCATACCTACAATCACCACCGCGCACACACCGCGCTAGGAGGCCGACCACCCGCCAGCCGCGTCCCCAACCTGACGGGACAGAACACCTAGGGCGTGGTAGGCACGCCCGACCGCGCTTTCCCATATCGGCCAGAATCAGTCACACCGGTGACCGAACTCAGCCGACCGCGACCATCCGGATGCGGTCGGGAAGACCTTCGATCAGGCCGCGTCCGGCCAGGCCGGTGAGGTCGTCGGTGAATGCCGCCCTGATGTCGCCGCCCATGCGTCGCCAGCCGAACACCCGGGCCACCTCCTTGCGCAGCTGTTCTTCGGTGATTCCGGGAGACTCCTCGATGGTACGGAGCAGCGCCGTCTCCCGTTCGATTACGGGGACATCGCTGATACGCCGGGAAACGTCCTCGGTGTTGAATCGGGGGACGATCTTACGGCCCCGAAGAGTGATCACATGGCCGGCCGGCTTCTGGGCGATCTGGTCGACATCGGCGTTCTGCCGAAGGAAGGTCTTCAGCGCGGTGAGCATCAAACCCCTGATCTGTGTCCCGACCCGACCGATGCCCCATGCGTCGGCGACGCGGCGGAAAAGGAGATCCTGCGTGATCGGAGCCTCGACCTCGATCACCCTGCGGAACATCTGCATCAACATTGGCCTCGCCTGCGGGTGGTGGATGGAGAACCCGCCCGCCACGATGTCGAGGTGAGCTCGCCGATAAGGGACGGCCCACGGTGCGTCGGTGTCGCTGTCCACCGCTACCATCCGCACCCGCGATGCCGGAGGGGCCAAGCGTTCGTCGACGCCGGCAAGTGCGTCAGACGGGAGGGGCGTCGACTCGACGACTCCACTCGGTGAAGTCGATGAGGTCGTCTCCGCTCGCATGCGGTCGATCGCCTCGTCGATGGCGGTACGCAGCCGCCGCTCGGCCTGGGGGCGCTCGCGGTACCAGTCGGTGCCCCAAATGCGGTGCAGTGTCCACCCGAGGCCGCGCAGGACTTCTTCGCGGAGCCGGTCGCGGTCACGGGCGGCGCGCGAGGAGTGGTACATGGCGCCATCGCACTCGATGCCTATCGCATACCGGCCTGGCTGGTCCGGGTGCCGTACGGCGAGATCGATCCGGTAGCCGGCGACTCCCACCTGCGGCTGGACGTCGTATCCCCACTCTTCGAGCGTGTCGAGGACCGACTCCTCGAAGGGGCTCTCCGGGCCAGTCTCCGCAGAGGTGGGGGCCGTGGCCAGGACGGCAGGGCCGCGTTCGGCGTAGTCCAGGTAACGCCTGAAATGGTTACGGCTCGCGTTATCGCTCTCCGGGATGGCGCCCCCGGAAATGGAGGAGATGACCTCCATGCGTTGCCGGGCGCGGGTGACGGCGACGTTGAGTCGGCGCCAGCCGTCCTGGCGGTTGAGGGGGCCGAACGTCATCGCCGTCCTGCCCGTCTGATCGGGACCGTAGCCGACCGACAGCAGGATGACGTCGCGTTCGTCACCCTGCACTGTCTCGAGGTTCTTCACGAAGAAACCGTTAAGCCGGTCCTGGTCGTCGGGGAAGAGGCGGTCGAGATCGGGACGGTCACGCCGGGCTTGGTCGACGGCCTCCTCGATCGCGCGTGCCTGCGCCTCGGACATCGCGATCACGCCGAGGCTGAGTTGCGGCCGGGTGGCGTAGTGGTGCAGCACGCGTTCGGCGACGACCGTCGCCTCGGTCGCGTTGGTGCGGCTACCGCCACGGTCGTAGACACCGTCGACCTTCGTGAAGGTGACGCCGAAATCGTCACCGGTGTCCCACGCGCTGGGGAAGGACACCAACTTGTCGTCGTAAAACTCGCTGTTGCTGAAGGCGATCAGCGACTCGTGTCTGCTGCGGTAATGCCAGCGCAGCGAGAGAGAGAGGGCAGGACGCCGACGCCTTTGCACATGTCCAGCAGCGACTCGAAGGAGTCCGGAGCCTCTTCCTCGTACTCGTCGTCCTCCTCCTCAGTATGGGCGAAGAAGTTGGTGGGCGGCAGCTGTTTCTCGTCGCCGGCGACGATGAGGGAGCCGGCCCGGTAGACGCAGTTGATCGCGTCTTGGGGCAGCACCTGCGACGCCTCGTCGAAGATGACGACGTCGAAATGGAACGACGGCGGCAGGAACTGGCTGACCGTCAGCGGGCTCATCATGAAGCAGGGTTTGATCCGCTGTACGACGTCCGAGGTGCGTTCCAGCAGCGCACGCACTGACAAGTGCCGACTTTTCTTTTTCGCCTCGTTCGTGAGGATCGTCGCCTGGCCGACGTTGGGACGGGGACGGCGGGCATTGCAGGCCGCGATGACGTCCGCATGGGCGTTGGAGACCAGTGTCCTGTCGAGGTCACGGAACTCCTGGACGAGGCGGTCTCTTCCCACGGCCCGGATCGAGCCGAACCGGGTGTCCTGCGCCAAATGGTGTTCGAGCCAGGCGTCCAGCACCGAGCGCCGCACCACATCGGGGAAGTGCCCGGCGTCCAGGCCGAGCGCGGACGCCCGGTCGACCAGTTCCTCCAGACCGTACGCGCGTAGCGCCTCCCGTGCCTTGCGGACCGCTTGCCACTCTTCCGGCCCCGAGCCGTCCGCGCGCACTGCGCTGATCGCCGTGCGTACGTCCGGGAACGCTCCGGTCATCGTGCGCCGGAGATCCGGTCGTGCCTCGAAGAGATCGCAGAAGCCGTCGAGCGCTTCCCGCCACGAGGCATGGAGCCGGGTTAGGGTCTGGTCGGGCTGGGAGTCGAGGAAGACGCGGGCCGTATCCGACGACATCGGCCGGTCCTCCCGGCGGACGGACGCGGTCCAATCGATGGCACGCCGCAGGCCGTCCAGATCCGTCGTCCGGCCGGTGTATAGGTCGCCGAGCACCATCCGGTCGTCGGCGGCGGACTGCTCGAACTCGGTGACCCTCGCACGGTGGGCCTGGATCCGCGCGATCACCTCACGCGCCCGGGAGACCGTCGGCTCGGTCTCGTGGTCGCAGATCCCCTGCACCAGGGAGGCCGTCCGCGCGGCGGCACTGAACACCTTGACGTGCGCGGCGTACCAGCGCGCGGCGTCCACGAGGCTGCCCTGCGCAAGCCGGGGCCTGCCGCCGGGGCGAGGTGCGGGCACGAGCCGGGCGTACCACTCCGCGAGCTCGCTCCGGACCGCATCGGCGGCCTCGGCGGTCTCCCGCTTCAGGCGTCCTCCAGCCGTGACCTGGCTCGCCAGCATCGTACGGTCGATGGCGTTAGGCGTCAGCTCGACGACGCGGGCGGCGGCGCTGAGCGCCTGCCTGATCGCCGCGAAGTCCGTCTGGCGACCGGCCCAGTAGCTCCCGAGCACGGTGCTGTGCGTCGCGACGGACCGGCGGAGGCGGGCGGTGGCCTCCTGCCATGCGACCGCCTGCGGAAGGCGGGAGATCACCGTCTTGTCGCATTCGCCGGAGACGGTCAGCTCAGCGACGAGACGCTTGTCGGCGCGATACGCGGCCGTGAGCCGGTGGACGCCGCGGTGGTCGTCGGCGAATCGCCGCGCCAGATCGGGTAGGCCGGCGGCGGTCGGCACCTTGTCGGTGAATACGTCGGAGGCTGCGGCCTCGGCTGCCGCAAGGGCGGTCAGGTCGCGTTCGAGCTCGTCGGCGGCATGCTGCCCGGCCGCCCGGCCGTCAGGCCGCAGCCACCACTCCTCGGGGCGGGCGGCGCGGGCAATGGTTGTCAGCTCGTGCAGCGCGAACGCCTCCGACAGTGTCGTCGGCGCAGGCATCCCGAAGTCCGCGGCGATGTCGGCGAGCGTCCCGACGTGGTGGGTGAGCCTGCGTGCCGTCGCCTCGAACTCGTCGGCCAACTGTCGCAGCCGCGACGCGGTGAACGGCTCCGGATCGATGCCTTCGGGTGCCAGCGTGGCCAGCGCGCTCTCCGCCGACGGCACGCCCGGCTCGAGGTCTCGCGGCAGCAGATCCCACCGGTCGCCGAGGTCGGCGGCCAGTGCTGCCTCGTCGGTCCGGACGGCGCCGAGGCGTTGCGTGAAGTCGCTGACGGCCGTACGAAATGGATCGAGCGCCTGGGCGGTCAGCCAGGAGACGGGTATCGACCGCCGATCCTCGGTCGCGGCCAGCAGGTCGATCAGCTCGGTCGTGTCGACGAGCCTCTCGATCCGCAGATACTCGATCAGCCCGCGGTACGCCTCCAGCCGGCGGCCGAGCGCGTCGGTGCTTTCGGCGAGAAGGTCCAACGCGGACCGCGGTGAGCCAGCTTCGCGAAGGCCTCGCCAGGCGAAGCGCTCGCCCTCTGCGACGGGCCGCCAGGATTCGGCAATGCTCTCCGCCGCCGCCACGATCGCGTACAGCGACTCGCCGTTCAGCGCCTCCGGCAGCCGTACGGGCATGGAGGGCACGTTCCGCAGTACGTCGATCATGCCGATGACGTCGTGCACCGACCGGTTGAGCGGCTGCCGCACTTCGTTCATGGCCGCGGCGTACGCCGACAGTTGCTCCCGCACTCCGCGCAGGCGGCTTCTGCCGCTGTCCTCCATCCGGCCGACCGCGACAGGCCGCTCGCGCGCGAAGTCGCCCAGCGCGGTCGCGACCTGTTTGCGAGTCGCTTTGTGACTGTGCAGCGGCAGGATAAACGACCCGAATCCGACATCTTCGAGCCGGTTCTGTACGACGTCCAGGGCGGCGGCCTTCTCGCTTACGAACAGGACGCTGCGCCCCGCGTGCATCAGCACCGCGATGATGTTGGCGATCGTCTGACTCTTTCCGGTGCCCGGTGGTCCGTCCATGACGAACGAACGTCCGTCGAGCGCGGCGGCGACGCACTGGCGCTGTGAGGTGTCCGCGTCGAGGACCAGCGGAATACGCTCCGGCGGCTGCACTTCGTCGATCCGCTCGGGGTCCACCGGATCGAAGTCGAGCGCGTCGCCAGGGGTCTCCGCCCTCGGTCCAAGGGCGATCACCTGGACCATCGGGTGGTCCAGCACCTGGTCCTCGTGATCGAGGAGGTCGCGGTACATCGCCTCCTTGTGTGACTGGAAGGTCGCCAGGACGACGCGGTCGGACGTCTCCCAGCCGTCGCGGCTGCCAACCGCGGCTCGTACGGCGTTCAGCGTCCCCGGCAGGTCCTTCATCTCGTCGGGATCGGGCCACGCGAAACCGAGTTGGCCCATCTTCACGGCCAGCGCCGGGTTCGGGACCGGATCCTCGTCCTCCGCCGCCCGGAGCAGATAGTCGCCATCGTCGTCACGTTCCAGAGCGACCGGATAGAGGAGTAGTGGTGCCCTGTTCACCACGTCGGACCCCGGCTCGCGCCAGTCGAGGAAGCCGGCGCCCAGCTGGAGGACCCACAGTCCCGTGTCGTTGAACGCCTGCGTGGCGGTGCTCCTCAACCGGTGCAACGCCGAGCGCAGGGACCGATCGGTCGTCTTCTGGGTGACGATGCCGAAGTCGATGAGGTCCAGATCGAAGTCCTCCTCGTCTTCGGGAAGCGCCGCGAATTTCCAGCCTGTCCCCAGCCGGTCCAGAAGAGTCGCCGCATCGGGTCGCTTAATCTCGAGAGTGGCGGTCCGTGTGTGACGAAAGCTGAGCAATCGATTGCGTCCGCTGATATCGATCAGACTGTCACGCCAGGCCTTCAGAGTCCTCTGCAGCTGAATACGCTGAGACTCGTTCGCCATTCACTACCCCAAGATCAATTATTCGGCTGTCCGCCTGAGCTCGAGCGATCTCCCGTGCGTCCGACCTGTCGGAGAAAGCAAGCGCCGACAGCAGCCATCTTGACATAAGGGCATGGCGGGAACGAGGGGAAGATGCCGGATCGTGACGTCCTAGCCGTGTTGTGCTTGACCGATGTCCCGATTGAACTTACGCCGCGGTCCCTTCCGGCCGTCGCTTCCGTTACTTCAATATCGCTTTGTAGACCTGGTATTCCGGATCGTTGGGCTGGTAGCTCCAGATCGCGGTGCCGGATCCTTTCAGAACCGTCACCATCATTTCCCGATTGTTCGCGTATAGAACACACCATGCTTGATATAAAAGGGGTGCCCTTGCTGGGGCGTATATCGGTCCTCCGCGTTGGGGGCGGCGTTCGGTGCGGCCGGCGGTCACAGATCATCGATGATGCTTGCACGGAGAAGACGCCTGTCCCAAGCGCTCGGTTGTCCGGCGTCTCATGTCGCGGACGAGATCCACCGGTCGTGTAGATCGCGTGCCGTCTGCGCCAGCACCGGGATGAGCCGCTGGCGACTCCGCCCGTACGTCTTCACCCGGTGGCAGTTCGGGCACAGAGCGATCATCTGGAAGGGCTGATCTCGGCCACCGTCGCTCAGCTGGTCGATGTGGTCGATTTCGAGTAGGGGCTCGCCGCGGTCGTTCACGTCGGGGGCCGGCTGGGCGCACTGGGGGTTCTCGCAGCGGCCTTCGCTGCGGACAAGAACCGCGCGGCGGGCGAGGCTGAGGCGGATCGGGTCCTTGGCGATCCGGGTGCGGCGCCGGCCGTACGTGGCGGCCTCGCGGCGGGCGATCGTGTCGCACCAACGGGCGTAGTCGGCTTTGGGATCGATGGGTTCGTGTCCAACGATGCCCTCATCCGTGGCGACGTCTTGGTCGTACAAGCCGACGGCGGTGAGGAGTCCGCTCACCTCGAAATCGTCGAAGAACCGTGCCGCGATGGCCTCGACCATCTGGACTCGTGCGTGTCCGGACTCCCGGGCGAGAACGTAGACCGACTGCGGCAGACCCCCATCGGGCGCATGCTCGGCGAACCAAGCCTTCACCCCGGTGTCCCCGTGGGCACGCGGGACGTCTGTCCGACCAGGTAGGTCCCAGAGTCCCGCGCGGTGGAGGGCGGCGATCGGGTAGTCGGGCCGGCCATGGCGGCGTTCGCCGTCTCGGCGATGTGTCTCCAGCAATGGGGCCAGGGCGGTGACGGTGTCGGCCCAACCGAGAAGGCGGTCCTCTCCGGCGCGGGCGCGGCCGATCGCCCACAGGAGGACGACGGCCTGCTTCAGCATCGGCTTGCCGTCGACCAAGGCGGGACGCAGGTCGCCAATGACCGAGGCGATCTCGTTTGCGGTCCGATGACCGATCGGGGCAGGGCCGGGTTCGCTGATCACTTCGAAGCCGAGGCGCCGCAGGACGGTCACCGCGTGGCCGATACCGCCGGAGAAGTCCTTTGCTGCCAGGGGAGACCTGTCAGGCAGGTGGCCATGTGCGGCTCCCGCGATGGCCTTGGAGTCGTAGCGCCCTCCGTCGTACCGGAGCCAGTACCACCGGGATGAGTCGAACCCGTACTTCTTCAGGAAGGCGTCCCGGCCCAGGCGGTCGAATTCGGCGATTGCGGCCAGGACCGCTTCGCCTGTGATGTCGGTAAGCGACATGATCGCACCGTACGCCCGCTACATGACGGATGTGATGTCGACGGGAGCTCATGAAGCGGGCCGCGTGCATCTCCTTCCCACCCTGCGGCTGATGGAGGCCCGGAGGTGGGCCGACGACTGAACGTTTAGCCTCCGGTACGGCACTTGTCGGACGGCTGGCTTGCCGCGGTCTCGCTTGCGGACTCCGGTGCAGGTGTATTGATGTCCGTCCATCGGCTGTGATGGGCCATGCCCCGGGTGCGGACTGAGAAGCACTCCGCCGGTACGCCGCCGATCGTCCACCCCGCGAGGCGTGCATGCTTCTCGCGCGTCCGGATCCGGCCACCGTCGTACCGGGCACGGACCGACGGGTGGTGTTCCCCTGCACGCCGACCAGGCTCCCGCCGTACGGGCGCAGGCTAACGCTGTACAGGCGTTCGTCTATACAGGCTGGGATGGCGATACCGGCGTTGTCGTCGCCGAGGTCGAGGCGGGCCGGCCGTGAGCTACAGGCGGCGGCCCCGGACCTCATTCCGTGCCGCGCCTACGGGAAGGGCACGTGCGCTTTCGCGTGTACGGTTGCCGGCGGCCAGCGAAGCCGTCCGGCCGTACGACGCCGCATGTACGCTGGGCGGGGTCGGATGCGGGACCTCGCCCGGTCAGTACAAGTCTGCGGCTGGGCAGCGGCCGCCCATCATGCCGAGTCGGCCCTCATATCGGCGGTGATCCCTAGTCGGTCTCTGCCTTCTTCACCTGGTTGGCGAACCAGTCGAGGGCCGCTATCACGACATCCCAAACGGCTTCGTTGGCGAGCAGCGTGACAGGGAAGCTCGGATACAGCTCCAGCTTCGAGGCCGGCAAGTCGACACCGGGCGCCGTGTTGAGGCGCCGTCGCAGCTCTTCCCGGAGGGCGGGATCGTCGAATGGGGGGCGGCCTTTGAGGAACGCGAACGGCACCTCGGCGACGTCGGCGTAGATGTTGAGCATCTTGATGACGCCACGTCCCCGGCGGAGGATCGGGCTGCATCGTGCGTTGGTGGCGGTGCCGTACTGGAATTCGCCGCCTGTCGCATGCCAGTGATCCAAGAGGCGCGCGACGCCTCCGGCGGCCTTGGGGCCGCTCCGCTCTCCAATCTGGCGCTGGAAGCGCTGCTCCTTGTCACTCAAATCCTGGCTGGTGTCCTCCGACAGCTCCGCCTCGCCCAGGTCTTCCGCTCCCGGTAGGCCGAGCAGCTCTGCCAGCTCTCGGGCGGTGACCCGCTGGCCAGGGTCGGCCCGGCCGGACTCGTCGAACTTGATGCCTTCCGTAGCGAGGACCTCACGGACGTCACGGTCATCGTCCTCGTCAGGCCAACGGAAGCTGTCTGAAGGCCGCCGATCCGCCGTGAGGACTCGATGCGCGTTGAGCGCCCGCGCGTTGGCCAGGTGCACTCCTACCGGGACCGCGTGGGAGCCGATCACCTCCGCGAGGTCACCGTACGTTGTCCAGGTGGCCGGCGGCAGCACGGCGAGCGCGTTGTGCAGGAGCGTCCAGTCTCGGCCCGGAGCGGTGTCGCGGTCCGACTCGTCGGGGCCGGGCCAGATTCTGATCGCGCGGTCGGCCAGGTCGTCCGCGCGGGCATGGATCTCGGGTTTGCCCCACCGCTCCTTGTCGGCGATGGCCTGGTTCATGGCGATGCTGGTGCGCCGTAGTTGTTCCCTTTTGCTGGCGAACGGCAGGTCACCGAGGGACGGGTTGTACCCGGTCAGCGTGAGGTTCCCGAGAGTGTGCACTAGCTCTCGATGCAGCATCGCCGGCTCTTCGCTGTCACGGGACAGCTCCCTGCGCCACTCGTCGGTCAAGTGCTGCGGGAGGATGTGCTCAATGGTGATGTTCGTGTGTGCGAGATCCACCATTTCCGGGCTGCGGTACGTATCGGCCAACCGGCGCAGAACGAGCTTCTTCTGAGGCCCGCGCCCTTGCCAGTAGAACTGCTTGGTCCGGATGGCCTCGCGGAGTTCGCGGTCGGTGGGCCAGTAGAGCCGAGCGGGGGAGAGCTTGGATCGTACGGTCTCGGCGATCGGATCATCTCTATTGAGCTGGCTGGGCAGGCGCTGGAAGACGCGGTTGAGATTGTTCGTAGGTACGCCGGTGATGAGTCGGCGTACCAGGAAGCTCTCGATATAGCGCAGGGACTCAGTGAGATCGTCGTCGGTGGCGTCCCCGCCATCGCGTAGCTCGAGAAGCCTCATGATCGCAGGGTAGGCGGTCGACGCCTGCCATTCGTTGAGGAACCGGAGGCTTGCGGAGATTCGCCGGTCGGCCTCGGTCTCCGGATTGAGGATGACGTGCAGATGGCGGCCTCGGCGTGCGAGTTCGGCGACGTAGCGTTCGATCTCGGCCTCGTCGCCGGCCGCCTCGTGCAGCAACTCCTGATGGCCCCGGTAGATGTCGTTGTAGGCAGCGTCCTCGCCGCGCTGGAGCACGAGCACCAGGTACATCAGTTGCTCCATCGCCTTTGTGTCGTTGTCGAGAAGGCGTTGGAGGGGCAGCCAGTAGGTCTCGTAAACGTGTTCGCCCGTGGTCGGCAACATCATGAAGACGTAGTTGCGGATCAGGTCGACCTGGCTCAACCGCATCCCGGTGTTGTTGAGCGACTCGAAGATGCGAAAGGCGTTGTCGTCGCGTTCGACGATGATCTCTACGAGGGAAAGGCGGTCGAGCACCGCTGACTCGATGCGCTCGATGTCGTGGGGGTCGGCGGGATCATCTGCCGTCACCAACTTGCTGCGGAAGAACTGGTAGGCACTCCCGATGGCACCGCTGACCCGATCGTCGATCACGCCGTCCACGCACGCCTTGAACGCGTCGCGATTGACCTGCGTGGGTAGCAGCCGGTAGCGAGTGTCGCCCTGCTTCCACTTGTTGATCAGGTGGAGCTCGTTGATACGGTCCCGGTGGCTGGCATCCTCCGCCGTCTGGTGATCGCGGATCGCGCACAGCAACAAGAGCAAAGTGGTAAGGCGCTGCTGCCCATCGACGACGATCCACTGCCCCAGCGAGGAGGTCATCTGGGGGCTGGGAGCCAGTACGACGGAGCCGAGGAAGTGGGCGCGCGCATGACCGTGGGCCAAGGCGTCCGCCTGCGTTACAACGTCCGACCATAGTGGCTCGAATTGCTTGCTTGTCCACGCGTACGGGCGTTGAAACAACGGGACCAAGAACTGCTTCTCGCCGCCAACGAGCTTGCGCAACGTAGTCTCGCTTGCCTTCACCGCTGAACCACCTTGACCTGTCTCGCGGAATGCCGGATGAACGTCAACCTTCTCAAGGTGAGTGCCGATCGTCGATCGCTCTGTGTCACATTGTGACAACAGTCGACGACTTATATAGAGGCCGGAATTCCTGTATCGGACATTCCGGGCTCGATGCTGTTGATCAACGAAACGGGGCGAGGCGGTCGCGGGCGCGTCGCCGGTCCTCATCCGTGAACAACTCGGCGAACTCCTCTTTCAGTACGTGTGCCCCAACGGACAGGTCGAGGCGGCCGTGCTGCCGGAGTGTCTCGAAGCCGTCCGAGATCTGGTCGCTCCACAGCAGCTGCCGTGCGGTGGCGAGGCCGCCCTGATCGGACACCATTTGGATGAAGCGCTTCGCGTTGTAGCCGAGCTCGCGCTTGGCCGTCTGATAGATCTCGACCATCGCGAGGTGGAAGCGGCGTTCGGTCTCATTCGTCATTTCGCCTCCGTCGTTTGCGAGCCGGATGCCCAGCTCGTCCAGCAGGGGCCGCAGGCACACCATTGCGCCTTCCGCGTTTCGGTGCATCCGAGGACGGAAATCCCGGTCGCCTGCCTGGACCGCTACCTGTTGAAGAAACACTGTCACTACAACCAGGACTCGGCCATCGGCACACTGCGCCACCTCGACATGAGGCTCCATGACCCACGGCCAGCGGTTTCTCATCCCGAGCGAGAGCGTGGCGGATTCGGGCGGGTCGTTGCGCCGTATGGTCAGCTCGCCCGGCTCGTCAGTACCAAACGCAAGGGACGAAGACGTCCGCGTTCATCCAACGTCTGCCGGTATGGAAGTCGTCCTCGGCCGGAGTGCCCGGATGGGTGCGACCGGGGGCGACGATCAGTGCTGCTCATCGCACGGCCGGCGCGCCACAAGCGGGCCGGCCGTGCCATGGGTCACGTGGTCGGGTTCATGCCCGGTGTGGTCACGGGCATTGTGTCGCGTCGCCTGCCGGGTGCCTGGTGGGTGTCTGGAGCGTCTTGCCGGGCGTGACCTTGCGTACGTTGCCGTCCGCGGTTCGTACCGGGAGTGGCGGGCCGGATCGCAGGGTCAGCTTGGTCGCCTGCTGCCCCACCGAAAGGTCGAACGTGCGCCCCTGCCACTTCACTCCCGTGATGTCCACGCCCGGCAGTTGCGGAGGCAGGAAGGGGTTGATGGTGATCGAGTCGGTTCCCCAGCGCAGCCCGGTGAATCCGTACAGGAACTCCTGCAGGTAGCCGCCCTCACCGGTGGTGAAGGTGAACGCTCCGCCGTTGCGGGTCTCGTACCACTGGTTGAACGGTGCGGCCAGGAACGGGTCCGCGCTGTCGCGCAGGTAGGTGTAGACCGTGCAGCCGGGCGATCCGAGGGCGGCGCTGTTGATGGCGGCGATCGCGTCGGTCATCGACGGGCCGTTCGGGTCGGTGTGCTGCTTGTAGTAGTCGAGGTCGTTCTGCGCCAGGCCGGACGACATCGGTACACCCCACGGGTACTGCAGCAGGGTGACGTCGGCCTGCTTGACGGTCTGCCCGTTGTATCCCGAGAACTCCGGATGAATATTGGCCGTTGCGTCCACCGGGATCTTCAGGCCGTCCGCGACCTTGCTCCATGCCGGATCGGCGGTCCGGCCGAGGATGCCGGCGGCGCGGATGGCGATACGCAGGGACGCCTGCGCGCCGGCGTTGGTCGTCGCGCTGTTGTTCACGTTGTCGTGGTACTCATCCGGGCCCATGACGTCGTTGATGTCGTATCCGCCGGTCGGGTCGGGCACGGCACGCGTGGCCCAGTAGTCGGCGATGTCCCTCAGCACCGGCCAGGCGTTGTCCCGCAGCCACGTTCTGTCGCCGCTCGCCTCGTAGTACTGCCACTGCGCCAGAGCGACGTCGGAGTTGATGTGGATCTCGCTCTTGCCCGTGGTGCAGCACGGCGGGGTCTGCTCCGTGCCGCTCTGCGCGCTCTCCCACGGGAACTTCGCGCCCTTGATCGGCTGGGTGGGGGTGGACAGCTTCGCGGCGTCGGCCTCGGCGCCGGGCAGGAGTTTCTGCCGGTAGGTGTTCGCGCCGACCGCGATGTCGGGGAACTGGGCGAGCAGCGCCGGGTACATCCAGGTCTCCATGTCCCAGAACACGTGGCCGGCGTAGCCGTCCGAGGACAGCCCGCCCGGGCTGGCGCTCCAGGTGACACCGGCGCGCATGCTCGCGAGCAGGTAGAACATCGACGCGTGGATCCGTGCGGTCGTGGTCGTGTCACCCGGGATCGAGATGCCGGACCGCCACAGGCGTGCCCAGGCGCCGTCGTTGCGGGCGAGCGCCTGCTGGTAGCCGCCCTTGGCGGCGCGGGACGCGGTGTCCGCGGCGGCCCGCTGCGGGCTCGCGGCCTTGAGCGACCGGTCGGTGTCGGCGCTGGAGGCCACGCCGACGTACTTGGTGATCCGGTACGTCCGACCGGCGTGGACGGGGAAGGCCGCGCTCTGCCCGGCGCTGCCGTCGCCGGACGCGGCGATCGTCTCCGTGGGCATGGTCTTGTCATTGATGCGCAGCACCGAGTTCAGCCCGGCGGTGACCAGCTTCCCGTCGCTCACGACGGTCTGTGACAGCGTCGCGGTCCTGCCGTCCACGTGTGGGTCCGAGGTGGAGGCGTGGTTCAGTCCCCGGCCGTCGAACTCGTCCACGACGGTGGCCGTTCCGCTCCAGTGCGGCACGGCCTTCACGCTCACCGTGCCCAGATGACCGTCGGCGCGGTTGGCGTTGACCTCGTAGGTGAACCTGGTCGTGTCACCCGCGGGCGAGGTCCAGTCGAACGACGTGCTCAGCACCCCGGTGCGCAGGTCGAGTGACTGTTCGTACTCATTGGTGGTGCCGATCGCGTCGGTGGCGACCTGGGTCGGTCGTTGCCCGCCGTCCGGATACAGCGCGAGGTAGTCGACGTTCACCCGCGCCTCGTCACCCTGGGCGACGGTGACCTCGAGCGTGTTCGCGCCCGCGTTCAGCGTCACCGGCACGGTCACCACCCCCCAGTCGTCCCAACTGGACAGGCTGGGCACGGTCAGCTGCTGGAGCGTGCCATTCACGCCGAGGTGGATGGACTGCGGGCCGCCGCTCGCGTTGCCGTACCGCACCGCCAGGGTCGCCGTGCCGGCCGGCGCGTCGCGGATCTCGATGACGTCGGTGCCGCCGACCGTCGGTTGGCCGTTGGTGTTCAGGCCGGCCAGGTAGCCGCCGACGGTCGAGCCGGAGTGGGAGCTCTCGACGAACGCGCCGCCGGAGATCTTCCCGTACGCCGCCGGGCACAGCTGGTCGAACGCGCAGGACCAGTTCCCCGTCCCGTAGACGCCGCCGCTGCGGCCGAAGCCGAGCGTGGTCCAGCTCGGCAGGCTGGCTCGCTGCTCGTTCTGGCCGGCGGGACGGGCGTAGAAGCCGGCGAGCTCGGACTGGGTGACGATGGGCTTGCTGCTGTACCCCTCGCCCGCCGCCGGCACCCGCGCGGCCAGGTAACCATTGCCGACGAACGTCGGGGAATAGTTCTTCGAGGCGTCGGTCGTGCTCAGCACCCAGCCTTCGCCGGTGAGCCGGCCCGGCGGCGGCGCGGCCGAGGCCGGCACCGCCACCGCGCCCAGCACCACGCAGGCGAGCGCCGACAGGACGGACGCCGCGCTCTGTACGAGGCGGCGGGGTCGATCACGATGGAAACGCGATCTCGTCATTCGACGCACATCCTTGCCCGGTTGATTCGGTGGATATGTCCAGGTGGAGGGCCCGGGTCAACGTACGGTCCGGCCGAATATGCCGTCAAGAGTGCATAAAGGGCAGTTTTCACTCTTTTCGGGCGCCCCGAACCTCGTGCGGCTGGGGCGCCGTGGACGGGCGCAGATGGAGGGTGACCGCCGCCGTTCCGAGCGCGGGCACGTCGACCGGGATGGCGCCGTCCGGTTCCGGGCCCAGCTCGCTCGCGGCAAGGCCGAGAAGGTTGGTACGGAGCGCCCGGGTGACGGTGAACGGGGTGCTCAGGCGGCAGGTGATCGGGGTGTCGGTCAGGGACTGCAGGCGGATCAGGAGGATGTCCTCGCCCGGGGAGGTCAGGCCCACGAGACGAACGCGAGGATCGTCCACGGTCAGGAACCGGGTCTGCGACGGTGGCCGTGCCTGGGCTTCGGCACGGGCACGGACCGGCACGAGCGGGTGGCCGGTGACGGCCGCGACGCGAACGGCCGCCTGCTCGCCGAGTCCCGCGGAGGCGTCCGCGGCGGTGAAACCGACGCTGTAGCGGAAGACGTGGTCGAACGCCTGCTGGGACGGGAAGTTCGTGTCCCAGATGTTGTTGTGCACCCAGGAGAAGACGGTGGCCGGCTCCTCCTGCGGCAACGACCGCGGGTAGGGAACGTACGGGATCGCGATTCCGCCGAGCTGGACGAGGGGAGCGTCGGTCGTGGCCAGCGCGGCATGGTGAGTGCCGTCGCTCAGGCTGATCCAACGCCGGACGGCCCGCATGTGGGTGGCGGACCCCGGCACGGTCGCCAGCCCGGTGCCGGTGACGCCCCCGGTGGCCTCCATGCGCACCGCGGGCTCGTCCAGGGCGAAGGGGAAGGCGAAGAACGCGCTCTCCTTGGTCAGCGTCGCGGTCTTGTCGATGCGGTTCTCGATGTCGATGCGAGCCGCGTCGTGAGGCAGGTGCACCTTCACGCGGAGCCGGCGGGTGCCGGCCGGAGCGCATTCGTAGACGATCGTCTGGCCGGTGGCGTCCGAGGTGCGGTCGACGAGTGCCGCAGGGGGCGCGGTCCGGCGTGAGGCGAGCAGATGCATCGAGTCGTCGGCGACGGTCTTGCTCGACTGGTGGTTGAACGCGCCGGCCGTGGCGTACTCGTCGTACACGTAGCCGTTGAAGCCGATGACGGCGTCCTGCCGCACGAGCTCGCGCCCGGTGCGCTTGTCGAGGATGGAGCCGATGCAGGCCTGCCTCAGGTCGACCGTGACGCGCAGGTGGTCGTTCTCCAGGACGGCCGGGTCCGCGGGTACGCCGGTGCCGTCACCGTCGGTCGCGGGAGAGGAGGCGCCGGGCACGATGTCCAGGCGCACGGTGCCGCAGGCCGGCACGTCGGTGAGGGGAACGCGCAGGAACCGGCCGGCCGCACGGTGGCGTTCGTTGCTCTGTGCCTCCTCCGCGAACGGCAGGGAGGCGCCGGTGCGCGCGTCGAGGACCTGGACGGCGTCGCCCGGCGCCACGGTGCTCTCGGGCAGGAAGATCCGTGCCGTTTCGGTACGCGGCCAGCTGCAGGTGTTCACGACGTAGTAGGAGGCCAGAGCGCCGGTGAGGGGCGCGAAGGCTTCGCCGAGCAGCGCGGCGGCGGAGTCCAGCATCGCCTCCGCGTCGTCGTGGGCGCGCAGGGCCTGGGAGTACTTCCAGTGCCACTGCTTCTCGCCGGAGCCGTGACCGTGTTCGCCATGGGTCCAGGGATCGCCGCCGCCCCAGGTGTGTTCGTTGAACAGCGAGGCCGCGCGGTAGACGGCCGGCGCCGTCGCGGCGACGGCCGTGCTGCCGGGCACGCCCATCAGCTGGGCGTAGCCGGCCACGGTCTGGGCTTCGGCGAGGGCGGCCTGGCCACGGCGCGTGGCGGCGAGCGGGACGGCTCCGGCGCCGATTCCGTCGACCCACCAGTCGCTCCAGTCTCCCTGGAAGGTCTCCAGCCGGTCACCGATCCGCTTCTCGGCGTCCTCGAAGAAGTCCTGGTTGCGGGAGGCGCGCAGTCGCGGGAAGGCCCACTGCTCGTTCCAGCGGCGCACCGTGTCGGAGATGATCCGGCGGGGCGGGCCGTTGTCCGCGAACTTGCCCAGCACACGCAGGTGCAGCACGTCCCATGGATAGGGCTCGGAGGTGACGGTGTGGTCGAGGATGGGGAAGCCGGGGATCCCGCGGCCCTCGTGCGGATAGGCGAACTCGGCCAGCGCGCTGAGATAGGCGGGCAGAAGGTCGTCGACGTGGTCGTAGGACTCGTCGAAACCGAGGACGGAGCCTTCCATGTAGGCCAGGCCGTGCGGCGTGTCCGTACGCCAGACCAGGACGCTGTTGCCGCTGGGCGCCTGCCAGCGGAACAGCCGTGGCAGGTGTTCCCCGCCCACGAGGTGCGGTACGGCACGCCCGGCCCAGTTGTGCGCCACGGAGAGGTACCGGACGCCGTTGGTGGCCAGGACGTCGGGCAGGCCGACGACCTGGCCGGGCACGTCGGTCTGCATGGCGGTGCGGATGTCGATGCCGTGCCGCTCGCGTAGGTCCGCCACGGGGCGGATGAGCTCGTGCAGTTCGTCCGTGGAGCAGGTCTCGGTATGGAGGTTGAACGGCAGCGCCGTGAGCTCGATGCGGCCTTCGCGTACCCGGTCGAGGAAGTGCTCGACCCGGCGGCGGGGTCGGTGCGCCTGCCAGTCCTGGAAGGAGTGGAAGCCCTCGACGGCCCAGCGGAACCGGGCGGGTTCCGGGCGGTCGTCGGTGTCGCGGCACAGCTCGAGCAGCGAGTCGAGATAGGCGCGGTGCTCGGCCATGACCCGCCCCTGCGGGTCGGTGTAGCCGATGTCGAGATGGGAGTGCTGCACCAGGTGCAACGTCCAGTGACGCTGCGGGCGCGCCTCGAACGCGAACCGGCGGCCTTCTTCCAGGTCGGGAAGCTCGATCAGCAGGGGCGTCGGCTCGTCCACCTCCGGCACCAGGATGCGGGTGTCGGCCCCGGGGCCGGAAAGGACCTCGCAGTGGACGGGCGTGCCCCCACTGGTGGTGACCCGGGCCCGGGTGATGCGCGGCGGAGTGTCGTGCGCGGGGCGCACACGTAGCCGGATCGACTGGAGCAGCCCATCGCCGCCGTCGCGGCGGCGCAGCAGGGGCTCGCCGGACAGCCGCACCTCCGTGTCGCCGATGCCGGCGGTGGTGGTGACCACACGGTCACGCAGGATGTCGCGCGCGATGTCGGAGTCCCACCAGGAAGGCCGGGTCAGCGGTGGCTTGGACATGGTGCCTTGGTGTCCTTCGCGTTGCGGAATGGTGATGGGTGCCGGATCAGGAGCCCGGCTAGGGGCGCTGGGACCCGTGGGTGCGAGCCAGGATGGCGAAGATCTGGACCATGGCGGACTGCTCGAGGGTTTCGGCCGGAGCCGCGGGGTCGTAGTCGCCGCCGCCCGACGGCTGGAAGCGGAACAGTCCGGTGGCGGCGTCCCGGTTGGTGTCGTAGGTGTCGTCCGCGTAGGTGCTCACGGCCTTCCGGTACGCCGGGTCGGGACGGAGGGCGTCGAGGGCGAGCAGGTCCTTGAAGTAGAAGGCGTTGAAGATGGCCGGCTGATCGTGCAGACGGGTGCCCTGCGTCCAGTACGCCAGGGAGGCGTGGGCGTCGTCGACGGCCTTCTTCAGGTAGCCGGCGTCGCCGGTGCCGCGGTAGAGAGCGGTGGCCGTGCCGATCATCGCGCCCGAGTTGTAGGTCCACAGGGTCGGGTTGGTGCTGCCGTCGTCCGCACGGTCGTTGGCGTACAGGCCCGGCGCCGTGCGCATGCATGAGTACACCCATCCGTACCACCGCTCGGCCTTGTCGAGGTAGGCGCGGTCGTGCGTGTGCTCGTAGAGCCTGGCGGCGAGCTGGGCGGACAGGGCGGTGACGTTGGTGGCACGGATGTTGTTGCCGGGCGCGTCGAACCAGTCCATGCCGCCGGGGCAGGTCTTGGTGGTGTCGCCGTCCCAGGCGCGGGCGACGATGGGCACGACCTGCTCGGCCCGGTTCAGGAACCCGCGGTCACCGGTGCGCTCGTACTGGTCGAGCTCGCTCAGGCCGACCACGGCGTTGTCGTCGTAGTACACGTCACCGCCTGATCCCAGCGGGGCGGGCAGGTAGGAGTGGTAGCCCGGCCGATCGCCGGACGCGAAGTACAGCTCCAGGGTGTCGAAGCGTTCGGCCGCGTCCGGGCGGTAGGCCGAGCCCGTGCGGGGGAGTCGCTCCATGTCCACGGCCGCCGCGGCGGCCTCGCGCATCGGCCACAGGTAGGAGTGTTCCGGGTCCGTGGACTGCCGGGGCGTGCGTTCCAGGTACAGGCCGTGGTCACCGGGGCCTTGGTACAGATGTGCCTGCAAAGCGTCGTAGGCGTTGGTGGCGCGGTCCGCCCACAGGGCGGCGGAGGTGGGACGTACGGGGTGACCGGCTCGGGCGTACGCGGGGGCGGCGCCGCAGAGCAGGCCCGCGCAGGCGGCGGTGACGATGGCATGGCGGAGCAGCGATCGCGGCATGGTCGATCCTTCGGGGCGAGGAGGGGGCGTGCGGGAGTCAGCGGTGGATCTTGAGGCCGCTGACGAAGAAACGTTGTGCGGAGAAGAACAGCACCAGGGTCGGCAGGGACACGAGAAGGGCTCCGGCCAGTACGACCGGGGGCCCGACGTTGGAGTAGTTGCCCTGCAGGTCGGCGAGCGCGGCCATGATGGGCCGGATGTTGCGGCTCGTGGTCAGCGTGATGCCGAACATCAGGTCATTCCAGACCGCCACGAACTGGAACACGAAGACGGCGATCATGGCGGACCTGGTCAGCGGGACGTGAATCCGCCAGAACAGCCGCCACCACGACGCACCGTCCATGCGCGCGGCCTCGACGACCTCCCGCGGCAGCGTCAGGGCGTAGTTGCGCATGACGAAGAACGCGAAGGGAATCGCGATGGCCGCGTAGATCAGAACGAGACCGATCTGGGTGTCGTACAGGGACGACTTCGCGTAGGAGAGGAACAGCGGCCGGATGAAGACCTGCAGGGGCAGCAGCGTGCCGGAATAGATCACCCAGAACCACAGCACCCGCCGCCTCACGGGCATGACGACGGTGGCGAAGGCGGCGAACGAGGCCACCACCACGGCGGCCAGCGCGCTCACGACGGCGTACAGCAGGCTGTTGGCGAGTGCCGGCCCGACGTGGGCCTGGTCCCAGGCCTGGGACATGTTGTCGAACAGCCCGAAGCCCTCGGGCAGCCAGTGCGGGCCGCCGGAGTAACTCTCGCTCGGCACCAGCGCGTTGACCACGAGGAGCCAGGTCGGGATCAGCCACAGCACGGCGAGCACCGCGACGGTGCCGTTGCGCAGGACTCGGCCAAGGGACATAGGTCATTCGCCTTTCACGTCGAGCTGACGGCGCAGATAGAGCCAGGAGGCCGCCAGCACGATCACGGTGAGGACGACCGCGATCGCCGCTCCGGCGCCGGGCCGCAGCTCCAGGAAGGTCTCGTTGTACATGGACACCGCAAGGGTCTCCGTGGCCCGTCCGGGGCCTCCCTGGGTGAGCACCCAGATCAGGTCGAACGATTTGAGGCCGTTGACGAGGCTCATGCCGATCACGATGATCGAGATGGGCCGGAGCTGGGGCAGGACGATATGACGGAACTGCTGCCAGCTTCCCGCGCCGTCCAGGGCGCCGGCCTCGAGCGTCTCCGGCGGGATGGACTGCAGGCCGACCAGAAAGAGGATGACGGCCACGCCGGTGGCCTGCCAGGCGTTGGCGAGGATCATCACCAGGGTGTTGCCCGGCCAGGTCAGCAGCCACCCGTGAGCCAGTGAGCCCAGACCCAGGGTGGTCAGGACCTGGTTGACGGCGCCGTCGGTGGTGAGCATGAAGTTCCAGACCACCGCCACCGCGGAACCCGAGAGCGCGTAGGGGAGCACCACGCACAGCCGCGCGAGACGCGACCAGCGGGTGGCGTTGGTCATGCAGGCGATGGCCAGCCCGAGCACCAGGGGGAGCAGGACCGTGCCCACCACCCACATCGCGGTGTTCACGATGGAGCGGGACAGCGCCGGGTCGGAGACGAACCTCGTGTAGTTGCCGAACCAGCTGAACCCTGAGGTCCGGCTGTCGCTGAAGAAGCTGCGGTAGATGGTCCACACGAACGGAACGAGCAGGAAGACGGTGACCAGGAGCACGGCCGGAGCCATGAATCCCCCGGCGGTCAGGCGCTCACGCCTCCTGCGCCAGGCGTTCGCCGGCGGCGTACGCCGTGCGCCGCCGGAGGGCGCTGCCGGCCTTCCGCCGCCGGCGGCAGGGGTGGGCAGGTCGGTCGTCGATGTACTCATGCCTCGTCACGCCTCCAGGCCGCCCATTCGTCTTGCGCACGCTCCTGCATCCGGCGCAGCGTCGTGGCCGGAGAGGTCTGCCCGGCCATGAATCCGCCCAGGTCATCGGCGTTGCCCTGGATGAGGCTCGGCGGACTGGCCTCCCAGTAGCGGACCAGCGGGATCCGCTGCTCCCGGGCGATGTCCAGCTGGAGCCGGGCCACGACCGGGTTGCTCGACCGCACCGTCGGATTGGCGGAGCTGTCCTCCAGGAAATCGCTCCACACCCGCTGGACGGACGGGTCGAGCCACGCCCCGACATTCGCCATGGCGGCCTCGTGCGAGGAGGCACGGCTGGGCACCGTGAAGACACCCGACTCGGCGATCACGCTCTTCGGGGTGGACGGCCGCACCGTGGGAAGGATGAAGGCGCCGTAGTCGACGTCCGCCTTCATGCCCGCGGCGGTCATCCCCTGCGCCTGCCATGTGCCGTGCAGGAACATGCCCACCGTGCCGGCCTTCAGCGCGCCGGGGCCACGTGCCTGGTCGAAGTCGGGGGACGTCATCCAGCCCTTGCGCATGAAGTCGTACCAGATGTTCATCGCCTGGCGCGCCGCGTCGTCCGTGTAGGACGCCTGGCCCGCCACCAGTCGCTGGTAGAAGCGCGGGTCGACCTTGGTGACCAGCTCCTGGAACCACTCGATCGCGGGCCAACCGCCGACCTGGCTGGCGAGGAACGGCGTGATCTTGTTGCCCTTGAGCACCTCCGCGCAGTGCAGCAGTTCGGCCCAGCTGCCCGGGGCGGACAGTCCCAGCCTCT
Organism: Actinoallomurus iriomotensis; assembly: GCF_030269445.1. Lineage (GTDB taxonomy): Bacteria > Actinomycetota > Actinomycetes > Streptosporangiales > Streptosporangiaceae > Actinoallomurus > Actinoallomurus iriomotensis. Next base: position 661,919 of record NZ_BSTJ01000002.1, on the reverse strand, counting down.
GGAACACCGGCTTGCTGTAGAACAGCACGTAGTACGACTCGTACAGCGGGACGCCGTAGACCTTCCCGTGATACGACATCGCCTCGCGTGCGCTGCCGCGCACCCACCCCTTGGCCGCGTAGTTCCCCCAGACCTTCGTCAGATCCGTCAGCCCGCCCGCACGCGCCAGGCGCTTGAGCTGGTAGCCGGAAGCCCATTTGACCAGGTCGGTGGCCTTCGAGGTCTGCAGGGTCATCTGAACGACCTGCTGATAGGAGGTCACCGAGGGATTCGACAACGGCCGCAGCGCATAGCCGGTGATCTTCTTCAGCTCACGTCCGGCCGAGCGGTACCCCTCGTCCCAGGTGGCGTTGTCGTTGGAGATGCTGGTGGTCCCCGGCTGCGCCGACGTGCTGTCTCCGCGAGCGCACCCCTCCACCGCGAGCGTGGCCGCGCCTGCGGCCATCCCGGCGAGGAAGCGACGCCGGGCGAGCGGCACGGCCGCGCGGCGGGTCCTGCCCGATGCTGACATTGATCACCTTTATCGAATCGGCCCACGCGCATGACGTGAACCACTGGGCACACACGGGACCCCAAAGCACCTGGAGTCGCCGGATGCGTGTTGCGTGGATGTTAACGACACCATTCCAACGTGGCAAGAGTCACGACGCAGATGGCGTCGAGCTCTTGTTATCGTTAACGAAGTCATGGAGTCCAGTGAGGAGCAGATGTGCAGTCCGCGCCGCGTTCGTACGAGCCCCACCCCAGCTACCGGCCGGTCGACGGGCCGGTGATCACGGGCTGGCCCGCTGCCGTCGCCGAACTGCCGGCCGGCCCGCTGGTCCTCTCGGTCGACGGTCCCGCCGCCCTGGACTGGGAGGCGCTGGCCGACGGGCTGGCGGCGGCCGTGCGCTCGGCGGGGCGCGCGGTGGAGTTGCTGGACGTGCGCGGCCACCATGCACCGTCGGCCGCGGAGCGCGTCGTCGCTCGGCCCGTCCCCGCCGACGACCCGTTCTTCACCCCGCTGTCCGAGGCGCGGATCGCGGACCTGTTCGACTCCGTTCCCCGGCCCGGCCGGCCCGTGGACGACGGCATCGTGGTGGCGTTCGGGCCGGGCGCGGCGCTGTGTGAGCCGGACGTGTTGTGGTACGCGGACCTGCCGAAACGGTACGCCGAGGCCGCCGTCGCGCAGGGCGAGCCGCCGGTGGGCGTCAACCTGGGCCGCCCCGGCGAACCCGGTGACCTGGTGCGCCTGTTCTACACCGACTGGCCCATCTTGGACCGGCACCGCGACGCGATCGCGGGACGGATCGATCGGTGGTTCGACATGCAGGATGCCGCTTCGCCCACCTCGCTGGCCGGCGCCACGTTGCGCGGCACCCTGGCCCACCTCGTCCAGGGCCCGGTGCGCACCCGCCCGTACTTCAACTCCACCCCGTGGGGAGGCCAGTGGGCCGCGAGCGAACTGGGCTTCACGCCGCAGGCCGGCAACACGGCCCTGGGCTACGAACTGATCGCCCCTGAGGCGGGGATCCTCGTCGAAGACGAGAGCGGGGCGCGGGTCGAAGTCCCGTTCCAGCTGCTGTGCGTCCGCCACCCGAGGGACCTGCTCGGCGAGGAGGTGCACCGCCGTTTCGGCACCTCCTTCCCCATCCGGTTCGACTACCTCGACACGATGGGAGGCGGCAACCTGTCCCTGCACTGCCACCCGCGGGAGCAGTACATGCGGGAGGTGTTCGGCTGGCCGTACACCCAGCACGAGACGTACTACGTCACGGCCAGCGAAGCGGGCGCCCAGGTGCTGCTCGGCCTCACCGAGCACGCGGACGTCGACCTCATGCGGCGCCAGGTGGAAGACGCCATCGCGAACGGCACCCCCATGCCCGTCGAGGACCACGTCCAGACCCACCCGGCCACGGTGGGCCGGCTGTTCATGATCCCTGCGGGCACCCCGCACGCCTCCGGGGCGGGCAACCTGGTGCTGGAGGTCAGCGCGACGCCGTACCTGTACTCCCTGCGCTTCTACGACTGGCTCCGCAGGGACGCCGCCGGAGCCTCCCGGCCCTTGCCCTACGAGCACGGGTTCGCCAATCTGGACACCTCTCGGCGCGGGGAGGACGTGACGAAGGACCTGATCCAGCAACCGCGTACGCTGCGCGCGGGCGAGGGCTGGCGCGAAGAGGTCGTCGGTGCCCTGCCGGAGATGTTCTACGCCGTGCACCGCCTGGTCGTGTCCCCGGACGCCGACATCGCCGACGACACCGCCGGCCGCTTCCACATTCTCAACCTCGCCGCGGGTCAGGGCGCGGTCATCGAGACCCGCGACGGCCGCACCCACTCTCTGGCCTTCGCGGAGACCATCACGGTGCCCGCCGCGGTCGGCCCCTACCGCGTCCGCTCTGTGGGCACCGAGGAGGTGCACCTCGTGAAGGCCCTGGTGGTCGAGCCGTGACCGTGTCGCCGATCCCCGTTCTCGACGTCGGAGGTACGCACGTCACCGCCGCTCTCGTCGATCCCGCGACCGGCCGCCCCATCCCGTCCTCGGTGACGCGCAGGCCGCTGGGCTCCAACGCCGCGGCCGCCCGCATCCTCGACGCCATCGCTCTGGCGGCTCTGGAACTGCCCGCCGACCACCGGCCGTGCTGGGGCGTGGCCATGCCGGGCCCCTTCGACTACGACACCGGGATCGGCCGCTTCGCGGGCATCGGGAAGTTCGAGTCCCTGTCCGGCGTCGATGTCGGGGCCGGTCTGCGGCGGCGGCTGGATCACCGGGCCGAGCGCCTGCGCTTCCTCAACGACGCCGACGCCTTCGCCATCGGCGAATACCACGCCGGTGCCGCCGCCGGGCACGACCGCGTGGTGTGCCTGACGCTGGGCACGGGCGTGGGCTCCTCGTTCCTGCGCACCGGCCGGCCCGTGCACGACGGCGCCACGGTGCCACCCGCCGGGCACGTCCACCGGCTGACCGTGCACCACCGGCCGCTGGAGGACACGGTGTCGCGCCGGGCCATCCGCGCCCACTACGCCCGTCTCGAGGCACTCCCCGCTGACCGCGCCCTCCCGGACGTCCACGAGATCGCCGTACGGGCCGAGGAAGGCAACGCCGCCGCGGCGGAGGCTTTCCGCTACGCTTTCGACACCCTTGGCCAGGCCCTGGCTCCGTGGATCGACCGTTTCGAAGCCACCGCCGTGGTCGTCGGCGGTTCCATGGCCCAGTCGTGGGGCTTGATCCATCCTGCGCTCTCGGCGGGGCTGGCCGTGGCCGGCGGGACGGCGGTGCGGGTCCTGCCCGCCCGGCGGCCCGCGGAGGCACCGTTGATCGGGGCCGCCCATTGGGCACAGGACGCACCGAGCGCTCCATGAGGTCCGGGACGCCGCCGCAGGCAGGAGGAAGGAGAAGGGGCATGACCGCTCGCCGAGGCGGCGGGCCGACCATGCACGACGTCGGGAAACTCGCCCAGGTCAGTGCCATGACCGTCTCGCGGGTACTCAAGAACGACCCCGGCGTGTCCGAGGAGACGCGCGAACGCGTCTTTGCCGCGGTGGACCGTCTCGGCTACCGCCGCAACGAGACCGCGCGCAGCCTGCGGCTCGGCGGCAGCGGGATGATCGGTCTCGTCGTCACCAACCTCGCCAACCCGTTCTATTCGCGTCTCGCGCTCGGCGTCCAGGAAGTCGCGACCGAACACGGCTTTCGGATGCTGCTCAGCAACTCCGCCGAACAGGCCGGACGCGAGCCCGGCATCATCGACGGCCTCATCGATCATCAGGTCGAGGGGTTGATCGTCGTTCCCGCCGGAAGCCGGCAGCAGCACCTGGCCGCCGCCATGCGCCATGTCCCGGTCGTCCTCGCGGCCCGGCCGCCCGCCGGACTCGACACCGACTGCGTGCTGGTCGAAGACTTCCACGGGGCCTTCGAGGCCACCGCGTGCCTTCTGGCCGAAGGGCACTCCCGTATCGCCTTCCTCGGCAACCCGCCGGCGCTCTACACCGGCGCCGAACGCCTGCGCGGATTCTGGGCGGCACACGAGGAGGCCGGCATCGAGCCCGACAACGCCCTCATCCACCAGGGCCTCGTCGACGCCGCGACGGCCGAACGAGCAGCCCACGAACTTCTCGACCGGCCCGAGGGGCCCACGGCACTGTTCTGCACCAACAACCGCATCAGCCAAGGCGCGATCCGGGCCCTCTACAAAAGGGGGACCGCTCTTCCCCTGGCGGGATTCGACGACTTCGACCTCTCCGACGTCCTCGGCCTGCCCCTGACGCTCGTCTCCTACGACGCCGACGAGATCGGCCGGCAGGCCGCACGCCTGCTGATCGACCGCCTCCACCACCAGGACGCCGAGCCACCCGCCTCCCGACGCGTCACTGTTCCGACCCGCGTCATCCGCCACGGCACCCGCTCCGGCGATCACCCGAGCAGCGCCCCGCCCCCCGGTGCATGACGCCCGTCAGGTGCTCCCGACAGCCCCCGGCTCCCACAGCGGCGGATGCCGGTCCGTGCGACCCGGTCGCCGACGCCGCCGTTCGAGGACGACCGACGCCGCCATCACGCACCCGGCGCGGTCGGCTGCTGGGGCGGCAGGACGCCGAAACCGAGCCATCGATCTGGCGCCGTGAGGCAGCCGTACGGAGAGCCGGATGCGTACGGTCAGCGCGGGAGTAGAACGAACTCGAGCGGAATCGCCGGCCGGTCGGCTGTCCGTCGCAGGAAAACGCCGTTGCCGTCCGGCGCTCCGTTTCATGTCGGCATCGACTTCGCGTAGGCGGCCAGATCCTGTTGCAGATCTTCGTCCGTCGCCTTGACGACCGGAAGGCCGAGTTGGGCTCGCTGCAACAGGACGAGCGAGGTCAGGAGCCAGCCGCGGAGCTGGCCTCGGTAGACATGGTGGTCGGTCGAGGAGAAGTTCGCGTAGACGGCGTCGACGAGCGACCGGAACTCATCTGGGTCCAACGCGTACATGTCCTCGGCGTTCGCGACCAGGCCCGACGGGCGACCTTCGAGATCCGCGATGCAGCTGGTCAGCCCTACATAGAGACGCCCTGTGCGCAGAGACGGACTCCAGACCGTCTCATCGCCTATGTCGAATATGTAGCTCATTGTGGCCACTCCAGGCGGATCGTTACGTCAGGATGCGATTTCTGAAGTTCTTCGATGGCGTTCTCGACGGCGGATCTGAACTCGGGATCGGCGCTCGGCTCAGAGAAACTGAAACCGATCGGCGCATTTTCGTATCCCTTCAGATGTCGTCGAGCCTCAAGGTAGGAGTCGAACTTCTTGTCTATATGCTTCGACACCCATTTGTCGATGTCCACCGCGCTGGACGCGCTCTTCTCTTCCCAGAGAGTGCCGTCTTCGATCCGGTCGATGTCGGTGATCTGCCGGCCTGGCCGGGTGGGGTCGTCGACGACGTAGTCTCTTTTCCCGTCCAGGTCGGAGGGAGCTGAGGGTTCGGAGTCGCCTTTTTCGGACAGGTCCTTTTGGGGTCCTGGCTGTCCCTCCGGCGCGGAGGGCTCCCATAACTCGGAGCTTGTGGCGTTGGCGGTATCTGCGCCTTCGCGGCTTTCGGCGCGGGAAGGGTATCCCGGAGTGCCAGGTCGGTCGGATAATGCCGTCCGATCCACCGCGTGGTCGGCGCCGGGATCTTCGATGTCTTCCTCGACCTGGTCGTTCACGCGTTCAGTCGCCATGGTCACCTCCCGCCACATCGGCGTGCGTCGTGGGTATGGGCGCCGACGTCTGAGCATCGCAGAATGGGGTGATGCGTAAATACCTGTGACTGAGGTTTCCCAAAGAATGCGGGCGATTCTCCGAGTGGCCGATTGCGGCCAATCGGAGTCTGTGGGATCAGGGTGTCATGGCTCGTGCCTCCGGACGGTTCTCGCAGTGGCCTTCGCCGCGGAGAAGGACCGCGGGGCGGGCGAGGTTGAGGCGGATCGGGGCCTCAGTGACCCTGTTCCTGCGGCCCGCCAGCATGGACTACCGGCTCGGCGTTCACCGCCGCAGGCATCACCGTCACCCGCGTGATCACCGACATTCAAACTCGGTGGTGTCCCCAAGGTGCTCACCTCGTCCGGCCGGTGGCGTGAGGATCGGGGGTGACCGGCGCCCGCTCGTCACCATTGCTGACCGATTGGAGCCTGGTGTTCCTTGCCTGTTGATCGTGGGGCGAGCGGGGCCCACGCCGGAAGGTCGCGTGTCCTGTTAGGAACCCGGCGACCGCCCGGCAGGGCTGCGTCCGGTCGGGCGGATCCCTGTTGGTGAATGTCTGGTACTGCGCCCTCCTCGGTGTCGGCATCGCTGGTCTGTCCACCGGGCCACCAACGAGACAGGAGCCAGGGATTTGCGACTACGGCTGGGAATCGACATCGCCTGCCGGGCGGCTCACCAAGCCAGCCTGGCTGACGAACGTGGGGAGTTCGCATGGTCAGGCCACCGGTTCCGCACCACGGCCACAGATTTAGAACGGCTGTGGGCGTTGCTGCCGGCCGGGACCGACCCGGCGATGGTGACGGTGATCATGGAACCCACCCGCAACGCATGGGTGCCGCTGGCAGCGTGGTTTCGCCGCCGTGGCGCCGCGGTGGTGATGGTGCCACCCGAACGGTCCGCGGACCTGCGCGCCTACTACAGCAAACACACCAAATCCGACCGGCTGGACTCACGAATTCTGGCCCGCCTGCCGCTACTGCACCCCGAAGGACTGCACACCGAGGAAGGGCTCGGCCCCGGAGACCCGCTACGCCGGGCCGTCAAGCTCCGCTCCACACTTGTGCGCCGACGCACCGCGACTCTCGCCCGCCTGGATGCACTGCTGGAGATCCTCGGGCCGGAATGGCACGCCGCTTTGGGCGGTGACCTGGCCAACAAGACTCCGCTGAAATTCCTGGCCGCCGGTTACGCCTGCCCGCACACCGTGCAGCGCCTAGGCCGAGCCCGCCTGGCCCGCTTCCTGCATCGTCATTCCCGCGGCACCTGGACCGAAGCCAAAGCCGAGGAACCGCTGGCCGCTGCCGCGGCGACACTCCAGCTCTGGGAAACAGACCTGGAGTATCCCGACCTGGCCGATGACATCGCCATCGAAGCCCGGCTCGCGCTGGCCATCACCCAGGAGGTCAAGGAACTCGACGAGCGCATCGCCGTGTTGTTCGCTCGTGCCGACCCCGACGGCATCTTGCGGTCCGTGCCCGGTATCGGCCCGATCCTGGGCGCCCAGATCCTCGGCCGGCTCGGCGACCCCAACCGCTTCACCTCACTGGCCGGGGTCCGTGCCTTCAGCGGCCTGGTCCCGCGTCTGGACTCATCCGGCGTCAACGGCCACCACAACGGCCTGACCAAGGCCGGCGATGCCTGCCTGCGCGAAGCCTTGTTCATGGCCGCCGAACACGCCCGCCGCGCCGATCCCAGCCTCGCCGCGAAATACCACCGGCTCATGGTCACCGAAGGCAAACACCACAACTCCGCGCTCTGCCACATCGCAACCACGCTGCTCACCCGGATCGCCGCCTGCTGGCGCCGTGGCGAGCACTACACCCTGCACGACCCCGACGGCCGACCCATCGACGCGCCTCAAGCCCGCACCATCATCGCCGAGCGATACACCATCCCCGCCGACCTTCGAGCAGCCCGGCGCACCACCCACCCCCACCACTCCAAATCATCAGGAACGGGCCGGCGAAGAAAGGAGTCGCAACGCGCTCCGTCGACCGGCCCGTCCACCGCCCACGCTACGACCCCACCCGCTTGACATCCATTAGGAACTCAACGGCTCCTGCTACCGCTCCCACCTATGGCGCAACACCCTCACCGCAGCCGGCATCACACCCGAACGCACCCGCGCCCACCGGCCCCAGACAAACGGCAAGGTCGAATGCTTCAACCGCACCCTGCTCGACGAATGGGCCTACGCCCGCCCCTACCGGACCGAAACCGAACGCCGCCAAGCGCTACCGCAATGGCTCCACACCTGCAATCACCACTGCGGCCACACCGCACTCGGCGGCCTCCCACCGCCAGCCGCGTGCCCAACCTCACGGGTCAGGACGACCAGCCGTGGGTGGTCCACCAGCTCATCACCGCGCGGACCAGGGCGCCGGTGCGATTGTCGGACTCGATCGTGACCGCATAGCCCGCGTCGTGGGCGCCGTCGCGGGTCACGGGGCCGACTGTGGCCACGGCGACCGGGCCGTTCAGTGCCTCGCGTACCTCGTCGCCCATCCCCGCCGCGGACGCCAGTGTCGCCAGGCCGCGGGCGGCGCCCGGGGACATGAAGGTGACCACGTCGAGGTCACCCGCGACGATCGCCTCGGCGAGGCGGGTGCCCGGTCCCGGGTCGTCGGGTGGGGCCGAGACGTACGGGGCGAGCGTCTCCACGACCGCTCCGACCCGGGTGAGCCGTCCGTACGGGTCGCCGCCCGCGCCGTGGACCTGCACGGCGGCGACCTCGCCAGGCCGGACGCGTTCGGCCAGCCAGGCCTCGACCTGGAAGTCACGCTCGTCCGGGGCGGTCCACACCGGGGTCACGCCCAGGCGCCTCAGCCCGCCGGCGGCCTTCTGGCCGCGGGCGACGACGGTCGCGTGCTCCAGCACCTGCACCAGGGCGTCTCGGCGGCCGGTGCGGTCGGCGGCCTCACCGAGCAGGCGCATGCCCATGCCGGTCGAGGCGGCGAACCACTTCGGCCGGAGTTCGGCCAGCCGGTCGATGGCCGTGGCGATCACCTCGTCGTCGACCGGGCGGTCGCCGCCGAGTGTCTGGCCGCGCAGGACCTTCGCACCGCGGCGCTCGAACGACGTGGCCAGCTCGGCGCCTTTGCGGGCAGCGGTCACCCCGACCCGGGGCCCGAGCCTGCCCGGTTCGCCCTTCATAGGTCCTCACATCAGGTCGGAAGGTGTAGACGGCGCCTGCGAGCACCGCGCCTTCGACCAGATTACCGAGGCCGCGGTACGACCGACGGTCGAGAATCACCGCTGGCGGGGGCCGGCGACGACCGTCTGGCTGGAGGGTATCCAGGTGGTCATGTCGCCGCCGGCACGGAGGCCGTCCAGCGCTCCGGCGAGGTCGTCGGCCAGGACGCGGAGCGTCCGCGCCCGCCCGCAGCGGGGGAGCGGCGCCGGAGGCCTCCGCAGAGGCGCGTACGGCGTGTCGATCCTCAGCGTGTAGTCGCCGGTCAGCCGGCGAAGGGGCATGGTCAGCGGGGCCACCAGATCGAGGTCCGGGACCGGTTTGGGCTCCATGGCGGCAGCCGTGGCCAGGGCCTTGGCGCGTACCGTGATCGCGCTGTACGAGGCGAGCCGGCGGGCCACCGGTGCGGTGTCGATTCCGGCGAGGGCGGCGCCGCCCCAGGGGTGAGTGGCGAGGGCGAGCTGGTGCATCCGTGCGTCGAGGCGGCGGGCCGACATCAGCAGGTCCGTTCCGCAGCCTCGGCCGGCCGTCTTGTCCCGTACCTCCCTCACCAGATCCACGAGGTCGCGGACGAAGGCGTCGCGTGCGGCGGCCGTGGTGTTCCGGTTGTGCACCGGCAGGATCAGTACGGCGATGAGGGCCGCGACGCCGGCGCCGACGGCGGTCTCCTCGAGCCGGGTGAGGATCAGCGTGTCGGTGAACTCGCCCAGCGCGTTGTACAGCAGCCCCATCAGCGTGGTGATCGAGAAGGCGAGGATTCCGTACGCGACGCGGAAGAAGTACACGGCGAGGAAGACGCACACCGCCATGACCGTGACCACGAGCGTGTCGTGGCCGCGGGTGAGGTGTACGGCCACGATCGCCGCCACCGCTCCCAGCGCCGTTCCCAGCACCCGGTGGGCGCCCTTGACCAGCGTTTCGCCGGAAGTGGCGGTGCCGGTGAGGACGATCAGGCAGGCGAGCATCGCCCAGTAGAACCGTACGGGCGAGACCGGAAGCGCGCACAGCAGGGTGAGCAGGGAGGCCAGCCCGGCCTGGACGCACTGGCGGCTGTTCAGGGACAGGCGCAGCCATCGCGGACCCGCCTCCAGCGCGTCGGCGGCGGTACCGGCCGAACCCGGCAGGTTTCCGGCGATCAGCTGGACGCCCGGCTCGAAGGCCGGCGTCGGCGAATCGTCGTCCGTGGCGTGCCTGGGGCCCGTATGTGGCCGGAGAGCGTCGCAGAGCCGGTCAGCCGCGTCCGCCAGGCTGGCCAGCGGGAGGCCGTCGCTCTCGCTGAGGCCGCGTCCGTCCAGCTCACGTGCGTGTTCGCGAGCGCGGTCCAGGTCGCGTACGGCCAGGGCGTGGAGCGTGGCGGTCGAGGCCGAGAGCACCGGCTCCGGCAGTCCGCCCGAATCGGCGAGTGCGATCGTGGCCGTGGCGAGCTCTTCGACGGCGAGCTCGGTGGCCAGCAGGCCGGTACGCAGCCGGTACGCGTGATCGGCCTCGGCCGCCGCCGGGGAGGCCAGATGTCCCTCGGCGATGAGGGCGGCCTCCAGCACGTAGAACCTGCGAGCGTGCAGCTCGCGTGCGTTCTTGGCACTCGGCTCGGTGAGCAGGTCGGCGCAGGCACGGGCCACCGCCGCGATCCGCAGGTCGAACGCGCGCAGCGCCGCGCCGAGCTGGGTCCGGGGACGTTGGTACGCGACCCCGGCCATCAGAATGACGAGGATCGCCACCGCGGAAAGGAACACCAGACTCAGGGGCAGGAGCTGGTCCGGGCGGACCCGCGAGAACGTGCCGAACATGTACGCGAACCAGCCCAGGAGCCCGTAGTTCAGGCCGCGGATGCCGAAGCGACGCACGTAGACCGCGACCACGGTCAGCACGACGAAGCCCAGCCGCGATGCGAGGAGGTGACCGTCGACCAGGACGGCGAGCAGTACTCCGGCGAACGCGACGAACGGCATCCCGAGGGCCGTGAGGACGGCGTCGAGGCGTGGCCTGCCCGCCAGCAGGAACGCGCCGTTCATGGCGATCATGCCGCCCAGCAGCATCGCGACCAGGGCCGGCAGCCCGGCGGCCGACCCCACCCAGTGCTCGGCCACGGCCACGCACGCCACCGCGAGCGTGGCACGCCACGCGAGATGCCATCGTGTCAGTCCGGGATCGGCGGCGACCATTCTGTCGACGGTGGTGCGGGCTCGTTGACCGGCCCGGCCTGTCCACCCGGACGTCATCGTGTGGCTCCTTACCGCGATGGGGGATAGGTGCCAATCCTATCGACGCTCCTTACAGGAGCATCGCCGAGGTGCCCCTCCTCCTATGCGGTGGCGCTGAAGACGGGGCGAAGCCTGTCGCCGAGGGCGTGACCGTCCAGCGGCTTGAGGATGACGGTGTGGCCGGTGTCCATGACGAAGCTCGGGCAGTCGCCGTCGTCGGTGGTCGTGCCCGGCACGCTGAAGGTGGTCACCTTCTTGCCGGTACGGGCCTCCCGCACGATCACCTCGTAACGGGACTCGTAGAACGGGTACTTCCTGGTCTCGTCGACGTTGTCGAAGTGGCACCTCACCGTGCCGGACCGACGTGTGGGGTGCCCGTGGTACACGCATGCGATGAGCTGCCAGCCGTCCGGAATCCGCTCATTGGGGATCTCCATGTCGCCGGGGATCGTGGACAGGTCCTTGTCGTCCATCGCGTCCTTCGGCGCGTCGGGGTCCAGCTGGACGCGGATCGGGTAGACGTAGTGCGGACCCGGCCCGGTGTACGGGTCGTTGGACGGCCGCCACGGCTTCGGATCCTTCTTCCGGCAGGCGGCCTCCTCATCGTCCGCCTGAGGGGTCCAGGTCCGCTGTGTGGTCGGGGCCGGCGGCCCCGATGGCGAGGCGACCCGGGTCGGTCGTGGGTCCGGCGCCTCGCCGGAGCACGCGCCCGAGACGCACGACATCGCCAGCGCGGTGGCCACCAGGCCGCTTCTGCGGAAACGGCCGGAAGCCGGCTGAGCGGTCATCTTCGTCCGGCGGCGGTGTGCCACCGATCTTTCGGCCGTGTGCATTTCGCTCCGCATTCAGGTCCGGCGGGGGTGGCTCCCTCGTCGCTCACGCGGTCGGCGGCCACGGGTCCAGTCCTATCGCAACGGGCGCAGGGCCGGCAGGCTCGTCGCCGAGAACGGGCCTGCCGACCCTGGAAGCCGGAGAGGGCTAGCGGTAGCTGATCGTCGTGGCGGTTCGGACCGATCGTGCCGGGACCGTCACCGTCAACGTGCGGTGGTCCGGGTCGTACTTCCAGGTTCCGGTCGGGGCCGTGGTGCCGTTGACGCGTACGGTCGTCGGAGCGTCGGCGTCGGTGAAGACGGCGGTCCACTGGCGGCTGTCGGGCCGGCCCTCGAACGAACCCTTCGCCGCTTCGATCCGCAGCGTGTGGCTCTTGTCCGTGTAGCGCACGCGGGTCGTCGCGGACTTCGGGGACGCGGACCGGCCGTCGTCCTCGTACAGCGAGTACGTGCCGTTCGCGCCGCCCGACACCGTCAGCGTCACCTTGTTCAGCGGGTTCTGCACGTCGTTCGTCACGTTGTCCGTACGCGTCGGGACGATGCCGCCCGCCTTCACGAACACCGGCATCGAGTTCCAGTCCGACGTCACGTCCTTCACCGCCGGGCCCGTGTACGTCTTGCCGGTGAAGTAGTCCGTCCACGTGCCCGGCGGGAACCACACCGACGTCGTCGACGACGCGCCCGCCGACGTCGCCGGGGCGACCAGGACGTCCGAGCCGTAGAAGTACTCCCGCGACGCCGCGTCGTACGCGCCCGGCTGGTCCGGGTACTCCAGGTACGTCGCGCGCACCGCCGGGATGCCGGAGACCGCGGCCTCGTGGGCCAGCGTGTACGTGTACGGCACCAGGTTCTCGCGCAGGTTCAGGAACTTCTCCGCCGCCGTACGCGCCTGGTCGCCGTACTGCCACGGCAGGCGGTCGCTGTGGTTGCCGTGCAACCGCATGATCGGCTGGAACGCACCCAGCTGCATCCACCGGACGTACAGGTCCTCGGCGAGGTGGGACGGGCCGTTGAAGCCGCCGAGGTCGTGGCTGACCGCCGACAGGCCCGTGGCCGCCGACTCGCCCGGCGTGTAGCCCACCTCGAAGCGCAGTGTGTCCCAGCTCGACGTCGTGTCGCCCGTGAAGTGCACCGTCGTGCGCTTGTCCGCCCACGGGCCCGTGGGCACTCCCGCCTGACCGCTGTAGCCGCCCGCCTGCAGCGAGCCGAACGCCCGGGAGAAGGCGAATCCGCGGCCCACGTTCTTGGCCGTGTCATCGGCGTACTGCTGGTTGATCCACGCGTCCGGGGTGACGCCGGCCAGCGACGAGCGGGAGTCCTCGCAGCACCAGTCGAGCCACCAGAAGTCCGCTCCCTGCTTCTCCATCGTCTGGTGCAGGTCGAGGTAGGCCTTGAGCTGGGCCGGGTCGCCCCAGTCGAACACGTGGCAGGTCTGGCCCGTGTTGGCCGTGCAGCCGCTCGCGGCCAGCTTCCCGTCGGAAGTGGCCTGAGCCTTGGCGTACTGCGCGTCGTCACTGCCGATGCTCGGGTGGATGTTCAGCGTGTTGTGCAGCCCCTGCTGCTGAGCCCAGGAGAAGAACGCCGCCGGGTCGGGGAACTTCTTCGGGTCCATCTCCCAGCCGTTCCAGGTGGAGGGCGACTTGAAGTCCGTGTCGGTGACCAGGACGTCCAGCGGCACCCCCTCGGAGCGGAACCGGGGCAGCACGGTGTTCTCGTAGTCGGCGGCGGTGAAGTCGTAGTACTCCGAGAACCACACGCCGTACGCCCACCGCGGCAGCAGGTTCGGCGGGCCGGTCAGCGTCGCCAGGTCGGTCAGGGCGCGCTTGTAGTCCTGCCCGTACCCGAACAGGTACGAGTCCTGGTACGCCTTCTGGGCGGGCCGCTGGTGTACGGCGTGCGTCGCCGGGTCGTACAGCGCCGACGGGGTGTCGTCGAGCAGCTCCCAGCCGTCGCGGTACAGCAGGCCTGGGGTGGTGACGGCGCTGCCGTTCACGCCGTCGAGGCCGCGTCGGTACCCGCCCAGCGGGCTGTGGGCCGGCAGGACCGGCGACGTGGCCGAGGTGACGGCGACCGTGTCGAGGTTGACGTGACAGCTGTCGGCGGTCGGGCAGCCGATCGCGACGGTGTCGGAGCCCTTGGTCAACGTGACCGGGATCGTGGCCGTGGACCAGCTGTCCCAGTCGGCGGTCTGCGGGAGGCTGCTGGAGGCGGCCGCCCCGCCGTTCACCGAGGTCGAGACCGTGCGCGCGGAGCCGCTCGCGTTCGCGTACCGGATCTGCAGCGCGTACCGGCCGTCGGCGGGCACGTTCCGCAGCGCGACGGTGTCCGTGGCGCCGGCCCGCTCCAGACCGGCGACGAAGCCGCTGCCGGCGTAGCCGTTGTGGTCGGCGCCGACCTTGGCTCCTCCGGTGAGCGCGCCGTCCTCGGCCTCGCACACGGTGCCGTAGTCGCAGGGGGTCGCCGTGGCGGACGGCGACGGGTACGGCGCGCCGGGCGCGGTGACGGCGAGGCTGTCGATGTTGACGTTCCCGGAGTCCTTCGCGCCCCGTGAGACCACCAGCGTGTGCCGTCCGGCGGACAGCTGCAGCGACGTCGTGGCGAACGCCCAGGTGTTCCAGTCGGCGGTCGTCGGCAGCGTCAGCGTCGTCGCGTCGCCGTCGTCGACGGCCGCGCTCAGCGTACGGGTGGTGTTCCCGCCGTCGCCGCCCACGCTGTTGGCGTACCGGAGCCGCAGGTCGTACGTTCCGGCGGAGGGCACGTCCAGCTGGTACGTGAGCGACGCGCCCACGCTCTGGAACCCCGCGGCGAACCCGGTGCCGGTGAAGCCGGTGTGGTCCGAGGCGACGCTCACCCCGCCCGCGAGGGTGGTCTTCTCCGCCTCGCACAGCGCGCCGACGGCGCAGACGGCCGGCGCCGGCCAGGCGGGGCGCGCGGTCACGCCGGTACGGAGGTTCACCGACACGTTCTCTGAGGTGAACGGTCCGGAGCCGACCTTGTACCGCAGTGTCAGCCGGTCGGTGGCGATGGTCAGCCAGCCGTCCTTCACCTGGTGCGTGAAGTGCGTCCGCGCGAAGTCGTCCCGGCCGATCGCGTTGAAGGTCGCGGCGTCGGTGAACTTCTCGTCGCCGGCGTACTCCATCCGGATGAGCGTGGGGGAGAGGACCTCGAACCGCGCGTCGCCCGAGCGGACCGCCCGCTGCCGTGCCCCGTCGCCGGGGGAGGCGGCGGCGGGTGGCGCCACCGCGATGGCGAGCACACCGGCCAGAGCGGTGCCCAGCGCGACCATTTTCGTGCGTGGCGACCGAAGCCGCCACGCTCGTCCAACCCGCCTGCGAGCCGTTCTCATCCAACGCCTCCGGTGTTTGAAAATGTTCGATTAACTTCGCAGGGGGAGATCAACTACCCGGTGCAGAGGCAAAATGGCACGCGTTCGTACAAAGATCAAGAGCTTGGAACGTGCCGGGATCGGCCAGACCCGCTACCAGTCGTGCCCGTGATCCCCGTCGTGGTGGTCATCCGAGTCGGATGCGTGGTCGTGCTGCCCGTCATCGTGTCCGGTGTCAGGAGCGGGATCGTGACCCGGCTGCGACGCGAGGCGGCGCTCCAGAACCTCCTGGAGGTAGTCCACGAGCGCGTCCGCGCGATCGTCGAAGCGGTCGATCCGCTCCTGGTCCTCGAGGAACTCGCCGATGAGGCGCGCCTGGTCCGGCTCCGCGTCATCGTCGGGCCGGGCGGCCTTCCGCCCGCCGCCTCCGGCATGCTCTCCGGCGACGAGAAGGTAGGAGGCGTGGCGTGAGGCGAACTCCGCCGCCCTCGGATCGCCGCGACGCGCGGCCTCGGCCTCGGCCCGCAGGCGGCGCAGGAAACGGCGGAGCCGGGCGCGGCGCCAGCGATCCGGGCGTCTGCGCTCCTCTCCGACGTCCGCGCGCACGGCCGCGACGGTCACCGCGGCGAACCAGAACGCG
Organism: Actinoallomurus iriomotensis; assembly: GCF_030269445.1. Taxonomy (GTDB): domain Bacteria; phylum Actinomycetota; class Actinomycetes; order Streptosporangiales; family Streptosporangiaceae; genus Actinoallomurus; species Actinoallomurus iriomotensis. The sequence continues at coordinate 646,038 of NZ_BSTJ01000002.1, read as the reverse complement.
AGCGCCGTGACGCCCCATCCCCGGTATCCGACCAGCCAGAAGTGCCCGTGGACGAGCCCGACGAGCGCGAAGAAGGTCGTCAGCCCGCCGGCCCACAGCAGGCCGGGAACGACTCCGAGGTGCTCCGGCCGGCGCCTCGGACGGTCGAACGGCCGATCCCACCCGCGTTCGCGCGCCGTCCTCCGGAGCTCATCCGCGACCGCCGGCGCGATGGAGCGCAACGCGTCCGGGTCGAGCGTCGAAGCGCTGCCGCCCGTACCGAACAGCGTGTTCACCACCAGCCTTTCGTAGCCGGTGAGCGGCGCCTCCCGGGCGGCGTACGCCAGCCGCCACGAGCCGCGACCGTCATCCTCGGCGTGCACGACACGGCGGTGGACCAGATCGGCCAGGACCACCATCGGCGCCCTGTCCCGGGCATTTCCGCGGAGTCCGGTCCAGGTCAGCAGGGCGAGCCCCGGATCGACACCGCGCGGAGGCCGGCGACGGGTGCGTTCTCTCGCGTCGGAGCCCGGCCGGCGGCTCGCCCACCACAGCGCCACGAGCGCGACGAGCGTGCCGCCGGCCAGCGACCCCGCGACGACTCTCAGCACCGTGTACTCCCGCCGGTCCTGTTCAGAGGCCCTGCTGGTCGAGGATCCGCAAGAGGTTCCGCTTGCGGCGCTGGGCGGTACGGAGGCCGGTGACGTACGAGGCGAACTCGCGCTCCGTGCCCAGGCGTTCGTGGCAGTCGCGGGCCGACCGGAGCAGGCGTGCGATCTCGCGGTAGTTCCCGTCCCCGGTGAGCCGCGAGCGTGACTCGATGGCCCGCCGGTACACCGTCAGCGCGTCGGCCGGACGGTCGTCGCGGGTCAGGTCGGCGAGGGCCAGCCACTGCCGGTCGCCGGCCCCTTCCTCGGCGGCCCGCCACGCGGCGTCGGTGTCCCCGTCGTCGATCAGCGCGTCCACGAGCAGCGGCCCGTCGCCGAGGACGTCCAAAGCGGCCGTGCGTTCGCCGTCCCAGGACCCGGCCTTCCGGGCGGCGTCGCGCAGTTCCCGGTAGCCCGCGAGCGACGGCGACGCGTGGAACCGTTCCCGCCGTACGGCGACCACGTCGGCGAGGCGCCCGTCGCGGTCGTACCGCTCGGCCACGTAGTCGCCGAGCGGGTCCGCGCCGAACGGGTGGCGTGCCGTCTCGCGCAGGCCGCGTACGGCCCACTCCAGTGCCTCGGCGGCTCGCCCGGCCCGGTCGAGTTCCTGAGCGATGGTCAGGTGCGTCTGCCCGTACGGTGCGAGGTCGGCCGCGAGCGTGGCGACCAGTGTGTCCACGTCCCCGCCGAGCCGGGCGATGTCCTTGGTGACCTGCGCGACCGCCCAGCCCGACCCGCCGTGGCGCGAGGCTTCGGCGACCAGCTCGGCGAGCCGGGAACGTCCCGCGTCCCCCAGCAGTCCCCAGTAGTCGCCGAGATAGACCTCCGGGTACGACCCGTCGTCGAGCAGGTGCGCGGCGAGCCACTCGGCGGTCTTCACCGGGTCGACGTCAGAGGTGGCGCAGGCCTCCCGATGTACCTCTTCGAGTTCCGCGGCGACCTCGCCGACGGCGCCCGAAGAGTCGTCGATCTGGTCGTACACCTGACGGAGACGTTCGATCGCCTCCCTGGCCAGCGACACCCGGTGGTCGGCGGAGGGCAGCGATCGAAGGGCGTCCACCGCCCCCGCGACCTGCTCGGCATAGGCGAAGGCGTCCGCGTATTCGATGTGTCCGTAGCGGCTGAACGGTGCCGGGTCGAGCAGCGTCATGATCTGCGGTCGCAGGACGGTGATGTCCGCGCCGGCGTCGGTCGCGGCCCGTATCTCCAGGCGGTGGCGCAGCGCGTTGTCCTCGGTGAGTTGTTCGCGGAGTAGCGCGAGAAGTTCCTCGCGCGGCAGGGCCTCGAGCCACGCGTCCAGCCGCTCGCCGCGATCCCGGGCGGCGGCCCGCGCCTCCGCCAGGTCGAGACCGCGGTTCAGCACGGTCAGCCCGACCGCGACGCAGTGCTTGCAGAAGTTGCCGTCCCGCCTGTACGGGCAGCCGCATTCGCCGGACAGGCCCTCGCCGGCATCGAACGTCAGGGCGACCCCGTAGGCGTCTCCGCCGTACACCGTCGCGGTGACGCCGCCCGCCGTGACCTCCAGACCGGCGACGGCGCCGAGGTAGCCCACCCCCCGCTCGAACGACCGCTCTCCCGCCAAAGCCCGCAGATCATCCTTCGTGAATCCCGACGCGGTCGCCATACGACCATCCAAGCGAACCTGAACCGCTCCCTGGAAAAGATCCCGGGAATACCGTTCCGCACCGCTGTCGTGACAGGCGAGCACGACCCTACTCAACGATCGTCGGAGAGAGCCGTAGGCCGTTACCTGTGTGACAAATGAGGCATTCGGGCATCGCCGACGCCGCGATCATCGCCGTCATGGCGGATGAACGTTGTATGCACGACATGCTTCCCGGGCAATGCGGTCAGCGTCCGTGCCGGGACATACCGCAAGGGTTGGTCGCACGGGTGTACGTCACGGAGGGCGGTGATGTCCTCCACCGATCGCCGGATTGTCGGGCATTGCGAGAAGGCCAGCTCAAAGCCGCACGCCGTGGCCAACAACTTCACGAGCCGCGCTCCATCGATGTCATTGACGCCTTGGGCGCTGACCGAGCCGTCTGTATCCAATGTTTTCCGGACTATGTTCCGGAAGGAACCAAACTGTGCTGGGTGCGGGGGGATGACGGGCGATGGGTCCCGGGTCTGTTGACCCGGTGGAAGCATGATGCCGACCGGTGGCGAGGCTGGGTCTCTTATCTCGCGGAGACCGGACAGGTGACCACCCTGAAGGACCAGGACGACCTCAGGCCTCGTGAGGTCGGGGAGAGGCCCCCGCGCAGCGGCGACAGCGCACGGTACGCGCCTTGAGGTCACGGTACCGGCCGTCCTTTATCAGCGCAGGTGGGTGAGGAGCAGTTCCAGCGTCGTGACGCGGCGTAGGGGGACAGACTCGCCAGGGGAGGGATGGCGTCTCCCAGGGTCCTCAGCCGTTCCGGATCCTTCTCCGCTGTCCCACACCGTACGCGTGGGCGCCGTTGGAAAAGCCGCCCGGCCGCGCGTCTACGATCGCGGGCATGCGGGATGACGAATTTCTCAACCATGTCAGTGGGCGGCTCGCCGGGCTTCCGCACGTCCAGGCGGTGGCGCTCGGCGGGTCGCGGGCGGCCGGGACGCATCGGCCGGACAGTGACTGGGATCTGTCCGTCTACTACCGCGGTGACTTTCAGCCCGCCGACCTGCGGGCGCTCGGGTGGGAGGGCGAGGTCTCCGAGATCGGCGGGTGGGGCGGCGGCGTCTTCAACGGCGGCGCGTGGCTGCGGATCGACGGCCGGAAGGTCGACGTGCACTACCGCGACCTCGACGACGTCGAGCACCGTCTGGCCGAGGCGCGTGAGGGGCGCTTCGGGGTCGAGTGGCTCCTGTTCCACCTCGCCGGCGTTCCGACCTACATCGTCGTCGCCGAGCTGGCCGGCAACCGGGTGCTGCACGGCACGCTGCCGAACCCGGAGTACCCGGAGGCGCTGCGGGAGAGCGCGAAGGAACGCTGGCGCGCCGACGCGCGGCTCACCCTCGACTACGCGCGGGCGGCGCACGCCCTGAACGGGCACGTCGCCGAGACCGCCGGTGCGATCGCGACCGCCGCCTGCCAGACGGCGCACGCGGTGCTGGCGGAGCGAGGGGAGTGGGTCACCAACGAGAAGACGCTGCTCGACCGGGCCGGGCTCCGCGGCGTCGACGCGATCCTCGCCGAGGTCCCGCGAGAGCCGGTGAAGGCGGTCGACGACGCCGCGCGTCTCTTCGGCTGAATCAGCCGCAGCCCTCGAACTGCGGCACCGTGGTCGTCAGGTGCAGACCCGTCGCGCCGAACCATCGCTGCAGGAGCTTGGCCGCCGTCCCGTCCAGGTACATCTCGGTGATCGCCTTGTTGATGTCCTCGCAACCGGTGATGTCGTCCTGGCGGATGCCGACGCCGTACCGCTCGTCCGAGATGGGCGCGTTGACGAAGCGCACCGAGCGGCCCTCCTGGGCGGCGAATCCGGCGAGGATCAGGTCGTCGGTCGAGACGGCGTCGAGGCTGTTCCCGGTGAGCTTGGTCATGCAGTCCCCGTACGTCGGGGCCTTGACCACGTGGGCCGCGACACCCCGTTCGACCGTGACACGTTGCCAGGACACCGACCCGGTGACCGCGCACAGGCGCCGGCCGGCCAGGTCGCGGACGTTCTTGATCCCGGTGTCGGCGGCGCGGACCAGCGTGTCCTGGTGGGCGACGTAGTACGGCCCGGCGAAGGAGACCTTCGTCTTCCGCTCGGGCGTGATCGAGTAACTGGAGATGACCAGGTCGACCTTGCCCGTCTGGATCGAGCTCTCCCGCTGGGAGTACTGCGTGACCTTGAAGTCGACCTTCTTCGGCTTCTTCTCCATGTGCGCGGCGATGTAGCGCGCCACGTCGACGTCGAAACCCTGGAAGGTGCCGTCGGGCTGCTGCTTTCCCAGGCCCGGCTGGTCCTTCGAGACACCGATCACCAGTGTGTCCTTGTCCGCGACGGACGTGCCGCCGCCGGTGCCGCACCCGCCCACGGTGAGGAGCAGCGCCAGCGCGGCACCGACCCGACTCAGAGCTACTCGCATGACTCGCTCCCTTACCGGAACTCGGACAGCCGCGGACGTACGCCGACCAGGACGAGGATCGCGATGACGACCGCGGCGACGGGCAGGCCGACGCTCCAGCCGCTCAGGCCGTCGTCGCCGTCGCGGATGGCGCTCGCGAACGCCTTCTGGTGGATGGCGGTGAGGGACACGAGCGACTGGTCGTACGTGGCGAAGTCGCGCGAGGCCGTGCCCATGCGCAGGACGATCGCGTCGTGGCGTCCTCCGGCCGTGGTGGCCAGCGTCCGCAGGCGGGCATCGTCGTGCTGGACCGTCTGGTAGCCCTGGAGCGTCCGGTCGACGGCGGCTCGCTGGCCCGCCAGCGTGACGTGCTGCGACTCCAGACCGAGGAAGCCCGTGAACCCGCTGTGGGCCGCCACCCGCTGGTCGACCTGCTGGTAGTACTGGTGGAGGTTGCCGGCCGTGACGGAGAAGATCTCCTGCGACTTGTCCAGGTAGACCTGTTCGTACGTGTCGGCCTGCTCCGGGTCGAGCAGGTACCGCGTCTCGTCGGCGTCCGCGTTGTTGCTGATCGCCCGCGCGCGCGACAGCGACAGCACCGAGTCGAAGCCGTCCTTCTTGGCCTTGCTCAGGTGGCTCGCCTCGCTCGTCAGCAGCCCGACCGTGGCCACGACGAGCACCAGCGAGGCCAGCGTCGCCAGTGCGAGCACCGGGTTGACGAGCCGGCGGAAGCGGCGGGTCAGGTACACCTGCAGGCCGACGAGAATCGCGATGAGCACCAGGCCGGTGATCACGACCCAGGCGATGCCGTCCAGCACCGCCCCGTGCTTGGACTCGTACGTGCGCCGCACCGTCGTGCCGTTGTCGAGCGTGAGGTTGTACGCCTTGGGCAGCACGTCGAGCTTCATCAGGTCGGTCGCCTGCCGGTACAGCGCGCGGACCTGGTCGCTCGGCGGCCCGGCCGCGTGGGGCTGCTGCTGGTCGAGCTGCAGCGCCTGGCCCGCGAGCTGCTCGTACCGGCCCAGCGCGTCGAGGATCGAGCGCGCGGTCTGCTGCTCGGCCGGGTCGTCGCTCGCCAGGTTGGAGCCCTGGAGCAGGGCCCGGTGCGCCTCGGAGCGCCGCTGGTCGTACACCTGAAGGGCCTTCGCCCGGCCCGCGCCGAGGTTCTGCTCGCGGCCCATCAGGAGGACGGCGGCGAGCTGGGCGTCCATGTCGCTGAGCGCGTAGTACAGGTCGCCGGTGGCGACCACCTGCGGGCCGGCGTCGTGCCCGATGACCTTGAGGCCGTCGCGGGCGTCCTGGACGGCGAACGCCGCCACCGTGAACACCGCGGCGACGGCCAGGACGGCCAGGAGCGCGAACCCCCGGATCCGTCCGGGCAGCGTCCGGATCCGCACCACCCGTGCCACGCCGGCCAGGCGCGCCGGCGGCCGGGACGGCGGAGCTTCTGTCATGGTCACCGGGCTCAGCCCTTCCGCAGCGTGATGGTCGTCCAGACGCCGATGTGGATGCGGTCGCCGTCGCGCATCGGCACCTCGACGTTGACGGGGATCGGCTCTTCCGAGCCGTTGACGGTGGTGCCGTTGGTGGAGCCCGGGTCGACGAGCGTCACCGTGCCGTCCGGACGGCAGAGCAGGACCGCGTGCGTGTGCGACGCCCCCGGGTCCTGCGGCGGCTCGCTCAGGTCGATCTCCGGGACGGTGCCCTGGGAGGCGCTCCGCCGTCCGATGCGCACCTGCGGCCGGTCCAGCGGGATCCGGCGCTCGGGGCAGTACGGCGGGAACGTGAAGGCGCGGTTGTCCTCGTTCTGCCGCAGCACCGTCTCGTAGTAGTCACGGTCGGCGGCGACGACCGCGGTCCACGCGGCCGCGGTCGGCTGCGCGCCGGATCCGCTCGTTCCCCACCGGCCGGTCGACGGGTCCTCCGCCTCCTCCGGCGGCTCCGGAGGGACCGGGCCGGGCGGGGGACCGGTCCGCACCGGGCCCGTCGCCTCCGAGCGTCCGGCGCCGACCGCGAAGTCGTACCCGCAGCCCTCGCAGAACCGGCCCGTACGCGGCGTCCCGCAGTCCGGGCACGGCCCATCCGCGCCCGTCGCCGGGGGAGCGGCCGCCGCGGCACCGCCCCCGGTGCCGGGTCCGGTGAGGGCCGAGGACACCGTGGGCCCCGTCATGCGGGTGCCGCAGACGTCGCAGTAGTCGTCGGCGCCGGAGGAGTGTCCGGCCGGACAGGTCGGCATGGATCAGGCTCCGCCCTTCCGCGTCCGTACGGTCTTGCTCGACCGGGTGTCCAGGGACATCTCGTCGGCCTTGTCGACGTTCTTCTTCAGCCGTACGGTGCCGGTCGCGTGGTCGTCGACGTCGACGACCTTGTCCAGCAGGCCGGCGATCGCGTCGTTGCCCGACTCGTGGGCGAGCTTGACCGCACGGCCCAGCCGGGCGGTCGCGGTGTCGACGTCGCCGCTCTTGCGGGCCGCCAGGCCCTCCTGGATCGCCTCGGCGAGCTCGGCCTGCCCGGTGAAGTGGGCGACCTTGGGGTTGATGCGGGTGGACTGGGCCTCGTCGTCGGTCCACTCGGCCAGGACGTTGCCGGTGGCGAGCACCTGCTCCTCGCCGCCGGTGCCCGGCAGCACCAGCTTGACCCAGGCCGCGCGCAGCTCCTGGCCGATCATCCCGGGGGGCACCTCGACGCAGATGTGGTAGTCGCGGCTCTCCGCGCCCCACGCGCCGATCGGGTAGTCGCCGGCGCGCGGGCCGGCGTCGACGCGCTTGCCGGTGAGGTCCTCGACGGACGGCGTCACCTGTTTGACGAAGCGCAGCCGCGCGGCCTGCGGTGTCCAGACCCGCAGCGCCACGTCGGCGACGGCCTTGCCCATGGCCGCCTCGGTCATCGCGCGGAAGTCGGCGACCAGGTCGTTCGGGCTGGCGACGATGTCGACGCTGCCGAGCATGGCCGAGGCCACCTTGCGCAGCTCGGCGACCTCCCAGTCGGTGCCGACGCCGCGGCAGTCGCACACGAAGTGGCCGACGCACGACTGGAGCACGGCGTCGAGCTGCTCCGGGCTCTCGTGCTGGTTCTTGCCGTCGGTGAGGAGGATGGCGTGCCGGATGCCCTCCTGGTGGGCGGCGAACAGCCGGTCGGCCAGCCCCAGCCACGCGCCGATCGCGGTGCCGCCGGCCGGGCGCACGCGCTCCAGCGCGGCCTTGGCCTCCTGCCGGGTCTGCGGGTTCGCGGGAACGAGCTGCTCACCGGCCGGGTAGACCATCCGGGCCCGTGCGGAGCCGGAGACCACCGCGAAGGCGACGCCGTCGCGGAGCGAGTCCACCGCGGTCTGCGCGGCCCGGATCGCCGCGGACATCTTGGTGCGCGGGTAGTCCATCGAACCGGAGGTGTCGATGATGATCACCTCGGCGGCGGACGTCGACCGCACGGCCCCGGCGGCGGGCACGCCGCTCGCCTCGACCGTCACGATCGCGTGTACCTCCTGGCCCCCTTCGGGGAGGTACTTGTTCTGGTCGATCGTGAGAGTGAAATCGGGGTTGCCCGTCATGCGCCTTCCTTCGTGGGAGGGGTGACCGGAGCGCTCATCGGGACGGCTCCTGAGTCGGTGGTGCGGGAGGCGGGGTGTGCGGCCGGAGGGGGATGACGACGACGGTGATGTTGTCGCGTCCGCCGGCCTCGTTCGCCAGGCGGGTCAGCGTCCGCGCCGCCTCCAGGGGCTCCGACGCCGCGGCGGGGGCGGCCGCGGCGAGCCGGGCGGGGTCGGGGAAGTAGTTCCACAGCCCGTCGCTGCACACGAGGAGCACTCCCGGCGTGTCCGGGGTGAGGGTGCGCACGTGCGGCTCCACGTCGGTGGCGTCCGCGCCGAGCCAGGCGGTGATCACGTGCGCGTTCGGGTGCCGCTCGGCCTCCTCCTCGGTGAGCGCCCCGGAGGCGATCATCTGGCCGGCCCACGAGTCGTCCTCCGTCAGCTGCGCGCCCTCGCCGCTCTCCGGCAGCCAGTAGGCGCGGCTGTCGCCGATCCAGCCGACGGTCACCGAGTCGCCGTGCACCAGCGCCGAGACGTAGGTGCACGACGGCGGCTCGGTCGGCTGGGTGTCGTCCCCGTCTCCGCCGCCCAGGCGGGCCACGGCCTCGGCCGCCCGTGCGGCGGCCGTACGGGTGGCGGACTCGGGGTCCTGCCCGGCGGCGCGCAGCTCGGCGAGCGCGGCGGCCCCGGTGTCGGCGGCGACGCGGGAGGCGTCCTCGGGGCGGGTGGAGGAGGAGACTCCGTCGCACACCACCCCGGCGACGCCGTCGGTGGTGGCGGCCAGCGCCATCGCGTCCTCGTTGCGGCTGTGCCGCAGGCCGCGGTCGCTCACCCCGGCCGCCCCGGGAATCTCCAGCTCGACGTGGTCGGTGCCGTCGGGCTGGCGCAGCCCGCACTGCTCGCAGTAGCCGTCGCTGATCGCGGTGCCGCCGCATCCCGGGCAGCGGGGGACGGGCGCGTCGAGGCGGTGGCCGCACGCCTCGCAGTAGTCCTCGTCCGGGTACACCGGCAGATCGCAGACGGGGCAGGCCCGCTCTTCGGTCGTCGCGGCCATCAGACCAGCGTCCTCGGGCGCGCGGCGTTGGCGCGGATGACGAGCGCGTGGCGTTCGGCCGGGGTGTCGGCGAGACGGGCCAGCGCGCGGTAGGTCTCCTCCAGCCGGCCGCGCAGGGCGCGTTCGGTCAGGGCCGCGTCGAACAGGGTGCCCTGCCGTGGCGCCTCCCCGGTCGCGTGCGCCCAGGTGAGGGCGGTCTCCAGGACCTCGGCCACGAGCCGGCCGCGCTGCTCGCCGTCGAGCTTGAGCGTGGCCAGCCGGCCGCCCGCGCCGATGAGCTCGGGCTCGGTCAGCTCGGCCGGGTTGCGGCCGCGGATCGCGGTCGCCACCGCGGCGACCTGCGCGGCGACGTGGTGGCTGGAGATGCTCGGCACGGAGTCGAGCACGGCCACGGCGGCGGCGCGGTCGCCGGCCGCCAGCCGCGCGCGGGCCAGCCCGAACGCGGCGCTGATGTAGCCGTTGTCGGTGCGCCAGACCCGCTCGTACAGGTCGGCCGCCCCGGCGTGGTCGCCGCGGTGCGCCCGGCAGTAGGCGAGCGCCAGCTTGGGCGGCGCCTCCCCGGGCAGCAGGGAGTACATCTCGTCGAACAGCCCTTCGGCCCGCGCGACGTCGCCGGCCGCCAGCACGGCCACCGCCTCGTACCACGGGATCCGCCAGTCACCGGGGCGTTCGGCGGCCAGCTCGCCCAGGAGCCGGTGCGCCTCGGCGATGTCACCGAGCTCGATCCGCACGCGCGCCAGCGTCAGGCGCACCTCCGGTGAGGGGCTCTGCGCGGCGGACAGCGCGGCCACGAGCTGCTCCGGCTCGGCGCTGGTGAGGCCGGCCAGGAACCCCGCGGCCGGGTCGGTGCCGTCCACCAGCGGAGTCGGCAGCGCGGCCGCCACCTCCGCCGGGGTGGGCGGGTCGAGCACCGAGCCGGAGCCGTCGGCCAGCTCGGTGCCGATGGTCCGCAGCTCCATGCCGAACAGCGACGAGGGGCCGGGGCGTGGCTGCCCGTCCTCGGCCGACAGGACCTCCCGCAGCACGCCGGTGAGCTGGTCGGCCATGTCCGTGGCGTCGGCGAACCGCGCCTCGGGGTCGGCGTGGGTGGCCCGCCGCAGCAGCCGGTCGTAGGACTCGAACCGCTGGAGCAGCGGGATCTCCGCCCGGTCCGGCAGGCGGGTCGCGTAGGTGGTGGTGAAGTGCTTGAACGGGAAGCTGAGCACCGCGAGCGTACGGCCGACGGTGTACAGGTCGGAGCTGACCGAGGGCCCCTGCTCGGCGATCTCCGGCGCCTGGTAGCCGACCGTGCCGTAGATCGCGCTGTCCATGTCGTCGACGCGGCGGACCCCGCCCAGGTCGATGAGCTTGAGCTGCTCGTCGGACTGGATGGCGTTGTCCGGCTTGAGGTCGCAGTAGAGGAGGCCGACGCCGTGCAGGTAGCCGAGCGCGCGCAGCAGCTCCAGCCCGTACGCGATGGACTGCCCGAGCGGCAGCGCGTCCTCGCCGGCCTTGCGGCGTTCGAGCAGCACGTCCTTCAGCGGCTTGCCGCCGACGTACTCCATGACGATGTAACCGGAGCCGCCGTGCTGGACGAAGTTGTAGATCTTGACGATGTTCGGGTGCTCGACCTCGGCGAGAAACGAGCGCTCCGCGGCGGCCGCCGCGAGGGCGTCCGCGTCACCGGTGTCGAGCAGGCCCTTGAGCACGACCCAGCGGTCGTTGACGTTGCGGTCGCGGGCGAGGTAGATCCAGCCGAGGCCGCCGTGCGCGAGGCAGCCGAGCACCTCGTACTGCCCGCCGACCAGGTCGCCCGGCTTGAGCTTGGGGGTGAAGGAGTACCCGGCGCCGCAGTTCGGGCAGAAGCCCTCCGTACGGCCGGGCCGGCCGCCGCGCGCCCGCCCGACCGGCTCGCCGCAGCCGCCGCAGAACCGCTTGTGCTCGGCGACCTCGGGGTTCTCCTTGATCGCCGAGGCCGGGTCGCGGTAGGGGACGCGGGGCACCTCGACCAGCCCGGCGCCCAGCATGCCGCGCCCCGACGCCCGCGAGCGCGTTGACCCGGTCCGGACACTGCGAGTGGACCGCACGCTGCCGGTGATCGAGCTGCCGGTGGTGACGCTCGGCGTGCTCCCGCTCGTGACCGGACGCGACGCGGGAGGCGACCCGCAGGTGGAGCAGTAGCCGTCCTCGATGACTCCGCCGCAGCCCGGCTGCCCGCACCTTCCGTCGGGCACGGCGGGGGGAACGGGAGCCGCCGCCTTCGGCGTGGAGACGGGGGGCTGCGGCGCGGACGCGGCGGGAGCGGGCGCCATGCCGCAGGTCGTGCAGTAGCCGTCCTCGATGGTGCCGCCGCACCCGGGCTGGGCGCAGCGGCCCGCCGGGGCGCTCGCGGGTGACGCGCTCGGTGCCGCTGGTCCAGGTGCCATACCGCATTGGACGCAGTAACCGTCCTCCACCGTTCCCGTGCATCCCGGTTGGGTGCACCGAATCATCGACTCGTCCCCTCCGCGCGCGATGCGATCGCCCGCTGGTAGTCCGCCAGCGCCTTGGTGGCCCCGCGCAGGTCGCACGGTGAGGTCCACAGCAGGTCATGCGCCCGCTGGTGCAGGCCGGTCAGCTCGGTGTCCTCGGCCAGCCCGAGCCGGCCCGCCTTGGCCTTGTACGCGTCGAGCCGTCCGCGCAGTTCGTCGCGGCGGTCCAGCACGCCGGTGATGAGCGCGGTCGTCTGGCGCGCCTGGTCGAGCGCGGTGGCGGCGGCCTGCTCGACCTCGGCGGCGCGCGACGCCAGCTCGACCCACCGGCCCTCGCCGCGCAGCCCCTCCAGGGCCGCGAGCCGGTCGCGGAGCGCGACCGAGGTCACCGGGATGTCGGGCAGCTGCGGTGAGTCGATCTTGGCGAGGACCCGGTCGCGGGCGTCGGCGGCCTCGTGTTCGGCCGTCTCGACCAGGCCGATCGTGGCCTCGATGCCACGGGCCCGCGCGTCGTGCTCGTCGCGGATCCGCAGGGCGTCCTCCAGCCGGCCGCGCAGGGCCGTCAGGTCGGTCCCGATCGCGTCGATCCGCGCGGTGTCGGCCTGCCCGCCGGACGTGAGCGACATCGGGTCGGACCGTACGGTCTCGCGCACCGCCGCGAGGAGCCGGGACAGCTCGTCGAACGCCGGCTCGTGCGCGCCGAGGGCGCCGTGCAGGGCCGCCACGGCGCGCGCCGTCTCCTCCACCTCGCCCAGCCGGGTGAGCAGGGCCGACCAGATCTCGTTCACCGAGGCGACCAGGCCGGCGGTCTCCTCGTACAGGGGCGTCATCCGCTCGATCACGCCGTCGAGCGTCAGCCACTCGCCGGTCGGGCCGAGCAGGGTCCGCTCCTCGAGGGGGATCTCCTCGCTCACCAGCTCGACGGAGGTGCCGGTGAGTAGGCGTGTCAGCTCGGCGAGCTGGGCCTGACCGGGCTTGGAATGCCGCTCGCGGAGTTCTTCGGCCTCACCGAGCACCTTCCCGTGGGCGTCGAACAGTTTCCACAGCGTGGCCATCCGGCCGTTGATGCCGACCCAGGACCGCTCGGTCTCGCCGGTCAGCCGGGTGCCCTTCAGCATCTGGTAGCCCTGGTGGGCCTCAAGCTCCAGCAGGCCCTGGGTGATGCGTTCGCGCTCGCCCTTCAGGCGTGTCAGCGTACGGTCGATCTCGTCCCGGCTCATCGACCGGCCGACTCCCGCGTCCCCCAGCAAACCGACCCTCGTCCGTGCTCGACCCCGTGTGCACCCGTAGAGAAAGGCGGCTCGACGCATTGTTCCGATGCCGCGCTTATCGGTGGATCAGTTTCCACCAAGAACCCTGGTCATCACAAGCGATCTGCACATTCCGGGAGCAAAGCGCGGTTACGGAGTGGTCGGCGAATGCCACGTGGGACGCTTGGACCGTCGTTCTGGGGAGCCTGGGGTAGGGGAACATGCCGATCACTGATGAGGCGATCGAAAAGATCAAGGGGATGATCGTTTCGGGTGAGCTCCGGCCCGGCGACCGGCTGCCGAAAGAGGCCGACCTCGCCGCCCAGCTGGGGTTGTCCCGCAACTCACTGCGCGAGGCCGTGCGCGCGCTGTCGCTCGTGCGCATCCTCGACGTGCGCCAGGGCGACGGCACGTACGTCACGAGCCTGGAGCCCAAGGCCCTTCTCGACGGGCTGAGCTTCATCGTCGACCTGCACCACGACGCCACGGTCCTGGAGTTCTTCGAGGTCCGCCGCATCCTCGAACCCGCCGCGACGGCCCTCGCCGCGCAGCAGATCAGCCTGGAGACGGTGGACTCGCTGCGCGACCACCTCGGCCGCGTCACCGGCGAGTCCTCCGTGGAGGACCTCGTCGAGAACGACCTGGAGTTCCACCGCCGCATCGCCGAGGCGGCCGGCAACTCGGTGCTCTACTCCCTGGTCGACACGCTGTGCGGGCCGACCATCCGGGCGCGGGTGTGGCGCGGGCTCACCCAGGAGGGCGCGCTCAGGCGCACGCTGGACGAACACCACGCGATCCTCGACGCGCTCGCCGCCCGGCAGGCGGACGTCGCACGCGCCCTGGCGACCGTGCACATCGCCGGCGTGGAGCAGTGGCTGCGCAAGGCCCTCTGAGCGCGCGGAGACGGGGCGTCCGGCGGTCGCTGGCGCGACGCCGGGAGGCGTTCTAGAGTCGATCTTCAGCCTCCCTGCCCGGAGAACCCCCGCCATGGCATTTCCCGGATTCCGCGGCAAGACGCAGCGCGCGCGGGCCGACGACGACGAACGCGCCATCGCGGCGCTCTACCGTGAGTACCACCGGCCGCTGTTCACCCTCGTCATGCGGGCGACCGGCGGTGACCGCCAGTGGGCCGAGGACGTCGTCCAGGAGACGATGATCCGGGCCTGGCGCAGCATCGACCGGCTCGACCCGGACGGAGGAAGCCTGCTGCCCTGGCTGGCGACGGTCGCCCGCCGGATCGTGATCGACGACCGGCGCCGCAGGAACGCCCGGCCGCCCGAGACCGGCGAGGCCGAGCTGGAGGCGCTGCCGGACCTGGAAGACGGCCTGGAGGACCTCCTGCGCACCATCCTCGTGACCGAGGCGCTGAAGGAGCTGTCTCCGGCGCACCGGGAGATCCTGAACGAGACGATCCTGCGCGACCGTACGGTCAACCAGGCCGCCGAGACCCTCGGCATTCCCGTGGGCACGGTCAAGTCACGCGTCTACTACGCCGTACGGGCGCTGCGCGTCGTCCTGGAGGAGAAGGGGGTGACGACATGAGCGAGCGCGTCGACGCCACGGCCGCGCACACCGACGTCGGGGCGTACGCCCTGGGCCTGCTGGAAGAGGACGACCGGCGGGCCTTCGAGGCCCACCTGACCGGCTGTGACCGGTGCGCGCGCGAACTCGGGGAGTTCGCGGGCATGCGGGAGCTCCTCTCCGGCGTCGCGCCGCCGGAGGATGACGACAGGGACCCACCGTCGGCCGGTCGCGCGGGCGGGCCGGGCGAGCTGTCCCGGCTGCTCCGCCGCCGCGGGATCGACGAGCGTCGTCGCCGCCGCGGTACGACGATCATCGGTCTGGTGGCCGGCGCCGCGCTCCTCGCCGGCGGGGCCGCCGTGGGCGCGTCGGTCACCGGCTCCGGGGACGACCACGGCGACGTGCCGGCGGACCTGCTGGCCTGGGGTGAGATCCGGCGCGCCACCGATCCGAGGACCGGCGTCGCCGGCGTCGTCGCGATGGAGGACAAGGGCTGGGGCACCCACATCGCCCTGGACCTCACCCACGTCACCGGCCCGCGGACCTGCGAGCTGATCGCGGTCTCCACCACGGGGGCGCGGCACGTCATGACCGAGTGGGTCGTCCCCCGGGCCGGATACGGCACACCCGGCGCGCCGGATCACCTCCAGGTGCACGGCGGCACGGCGCTGCGGCGCTCGGACCTGCGGCGGTTCGAGGTGCGCGACCAGAACGACGGAATCCTCCTCGTCATCCCGGTACAGAAGGGGCCGGGGTGGACTGGATCACCGGGCGCGCCCACGCCAGACTAGGGGTGTGTACGACTTCGACGTACTTGTCCTGGGATCCGGGCCCGGAGGGCAGAAAGCGGCGATCGCCGCGGCGAAGCTCGGCCGCCGGGTGGCGGTCGTCGAACGCCGGAACATGATCGGCGGCGTCTGCATCAACACCGGCACCATCCCCTCCAAGACGCTCCGCGAGGCGGTGCTCTACCTGACCGGCCTCAACCAGCGCGAGCTGTACGGCCAGAGCTACCGGGTCAAGGAGGAGATCACCGTCGCCGACCTCGCGGCGCGCACCCAGCACGTGGTGGGCCGCGAGATCGACGTGATCCGGAGCCAGCTCTCCCGTAACCACGTCGCCCTCCTGGACGGCACCGCGCACTTCACCGACCCGCACACCGTCGAGGTGAGCGATCCGCTGACGGGGCGCGAGAACAAGTTCACCGCCGACAAGATCATCATCGCCACCGGCACGCGTCCGGCGCGCCCCGACACGGTCGAGTTCGACGACAGCACGATCATCGACTCGGACGGCATCATCCGCCTCGATCACCTGCCGCAGACCATGGTCGTCGTCGGCGCCGGAGTGATCGGCATCGAGTACGCCTCGATGTTCGCCGCCCTCGGCACCAAGGTCACCGTGGTCGAACGCCGGGAACGCATGCTCGAGTTCTGCGACCTGGAGATCGTCGAGGCGCTCAAGTACCACCTGCGCGACCTCGCGGTGACGTTCCGGTTCGGCGAGACCGTCGCCGCGGTGGAGCGCCGGTCCTTCGGCGGGACGCGGAACGGCGCGATGACCATCCTGGAGAGCGGCAAGAAGATCCCGGCGGACACGGTCATGTACTCCGCGGGCCGCCAGGGCGCCACCGACGAACTCGACCTGGACCGGGCCGGCCTGACCGCGGACGCCCGCGGGCGCATCGAGGTCGACGAGTACTTCCGCACCGCCGTCCCGCACATCTACGCGGTCGGCGACGTGATCGGCTTCCCGGCCCTCGCGGCGACGTCCATGGAACAGGGCCGCCTGGCCGGCCACCACGCGTGCGGCGAGCCGGCCCGCGAGATGCACCAGCTGCAGCCGATCGGCATCTACACGATCCCCGAGATCAGCTTCGTCGGCCGCACGGAGGACCAGCTGACCGCCGAGCGCATCCCGTTCGAGGTCGGCGTCTCCCGCTACCGCGAGCTGGCGCGAGGGCAGATCATCGGCGACTCGTACGGCATGTTGAAACTCCTGGTGTCCCCGGAGGACCGCCGCCTGCTGGGCGTGCACGTCTTCGGCACGGGCGCGACCGAGCTCGTGCACATCGGCCAGACCGTGATGGGCTGCGGAGGGACCATCGACTACCTGGTCGACGCCGTCTTCAACTACCCGACCCTGGCGGAGTCCTACAAGGTCGCCGCGCTGGACACCATCAACAAGATGCGCCAGGTCGCCGCGCTGTCCGAGTAGGACCCGCACCGACGTCGGCCGGGAGGCACGCGCGTGGACGTGGAAGACCTGTCGGAGGCGGAGCGAGCCCTCTGGGACGCCTTCCCGCGTGCGCAGACGGTCGATCTGGGCGGCACCGGTGAGGTGCGCGCGGAGGTCGTCGCCGCGCTGCTGCTGGCCGCCCAGCCGGCCGAGGCGTGGCGGGTGCCCGCCGTGCGCCTGACCGGCGCGCGGATCACCGGCACGCTCGACCTGTCCTTCGCCGAGGTGCGGCACGCGGCGCTGCTGCGCGGATGCGTGTTCGCCGAGCCGGTGGACCTGTACGGCGCGCGGTTACGGCAGGTCAACCTGGCCCGCTCGCGCCTGCCCGGCCTGCGCGCCTCGGACGCGCAGGTCGACGGGCTGCTCTGGCTGGAGGAGTGCCGGTTCGACGGCCCGCTGCAACTCGTCGGCACCCTCATCGACGGCGCGCTGTCACTGCGGTCGGCGCGGCTCACGGGCGCGCTGCGGGCGGACGCCCTGACCGTGGCCCGTACGCTCGACGCCACGGACCTGCGGGTCACGGGTGAGGTCATGCTGCGCGGCGCCCGCGTCGGCGGCGCGCTCACGCTCGACCGCGCCCGCCTGGCCAACCCCGGAGCCGTGGCGGTCAACGCGGACGGCATCGTCCTGGACGACGGCCTGTTCGGCCATGAGCTCGTGGCCGAGGGCGAGGTGAGCCTCCCCGACGCCCGCGTCGCCCGGCAGCTCGTCCTGTCCGGGGCGCGCCTGGCCAACCCCGGCGGCAAGGCGCTGAACGCGGACCGGCTGCGCGTGGACGGCGCCGCCACCCTCGACGGCGGATTCCGCGCCGAGGGCCAGGTCTCGCTGCGGTCGGCGGCGATCGCCGGCACCCTCATGATGCGCGGCGCGCGGCTGGACGACTCCGGCGGCATGGCGTTGAACGCCCACCTGATCACCATCGGGAGCAGCCTGCGGGCGTCGAGCGGTTTCCACGCACGAGGGCGGGTCTCCTTCGACGCCGCGCAGATCCACGGATCGGCCGATTTCCACGGCGCGCGGCTCGTCAACCCCGGAGAGCAGGCGCTCAGCGCCTGCCGGGCGACGGTGACCGGCGGGCTCTTCTGCGACCGGGGATTCCGCGCCGAGGGCCAGATCCGGCTGATCGACTCCACGGTCGGGGCGAGTGCGGAGTTCACCGGCGCGCGCCTGTCCAACCCCGGCGGGCGGTCGCTCACCGCGTACGGCCTGTCCGTCGGCAGCGTGCTGGACTGCTGCGGCGGGTTCCACGCGGAGGGCCGGATGTCGTTCGCCGGCGCGAGGATCGGCGGCGAGATGTGCTTCGACGACGCGCGGATCAGCGCGCCGGGAGAGATCGCGCTGGGCTGCCGGCAGGTCCGCGCGGCGGTGCTGCGGCTGACCACCCGCGACCCCGTCGACGGCACGATCGACCTGCGGCACACCCGGATCGAGGTGCTCCGCGACGACCCCGCGCGCTGGCCCGCGCACACCCGGCTCGACGGCTTCACGTACGAGACGATCGAGACGCCCGGCTCCGTCGGAGCGCGGCTCGGCTGGCTGGAGGACACCGAGGGATACCACCCGCAGCCGTACGAGCAGCTCGCCGCGGCCTACCGCGCCGTAGGCCGCGACGCGGAGGCGCGGACGGTCCAGCTCGCGCGGCAGCGGCGCCGGCGGCGTACGCTCCCGCCGCTCGCCCGCGCCTGGGGGTTCGTACAGGAGTGGACGGTCGGCTACGGCTACCGGCCGCTGCGCGCCGCGCTGTGGCTGGTCGCGCTGCTGGTCGTCGGGACGGCGGTGTTCGGCGCGCACCATCCGGCTCCGCTGCACCGTGACGAGGTGCCGGACTTCAACCCGCCGCTGTACACGCTGGACCTGCTGCTGCCCGTCATCAGCCTCGGCCAGGAGGGCGCCTTCAACCCGCGCGGCGGTGAGCAGTGGCTGGCCGCCCTGCTGATCGCGGCCGGCTGGGTCCTGGCGACCACGATCGTGGCCGGCGCCGGCCGGGTGCTGTCCCGTCAGTGATCGGCGCGTCCGGTGGCGCGCAGCGCGGGCACGGCGAGAAGGAGCGACGCGCCGGCCGCGCCGAAGGCGCGGGACGGCGCCGCGTGGTAGAGCGGCAGCCACGCCACGGGCGCCAGGGCGGCGCCCGCGAAGCGGAACGCCGACACCGCCGACAGCGCGCCGCCGCGGTTGCCGGGGACGGCGCGCATCGTCAGGTTCTGCAGGGCCACGGTGAGCATCGACGCGCCCGCGCCCGCCGCCGTCCAGCACACGATCAGGGCCGGCACCGATCCGGTGCGGCCGATGGCCGCGACGAACGCCGCGGTGGCGACGGTGGCGAGGACGCCGCACACGCGTGGGCCGAAGCGGTCGGTCACGCTGCCCCAGACCGAGCCCAGCAGCAGGCCCGCGACGCCGAAGCCGACCAGCGCGAGCCCGGTCAGGTCCGGCCGCAGGCTCAGCGCGTCACCGGCGTACAGGGCCACGAGGAACGGCAGCGCCGACGCGCAGATGTAGGACAGGAAGGCGCCCGCGGACAGCAGGCCTATGCGGCCGCTGAGCAGCGGACGCCACTCGGGGGCCTCGGCGCCCGGACGCGCGTCACCCGGCGGCGGCGCGAACGCCAGCAGCACGGCCGTCGCGGCCACGACGACGAACCCCAGCCGCCACGACCACACCGCGGCGACCCCGCCGAGGAGCGGCGCGAACGACTGCCCGGCGGCCTGGAAGCTGGAGTAGATCCCGACGGACCGGCTGAGCCGTCCGGGCGGCACCGCCGCGCCGAGCCCGGCGAGCAGGAGCGGCGAGGTGAAGGCGTTGGCGCCTCCCATGAGCGCCCGCCCGGCGAGGAAGGCCGGCAGCGTGGGCGCCAGCGCGCAGCCCGCCGAGGCGAGCGCGTACACCAGGTAGGCGACCTGGACGGTGCGGCGGACGCCCCAGCGCTCGCCGAGCGTGCCGGACGCCAGCTGGAGCACCGCGAACGGCACGAAGTAGGCGGTCAGCGAGGTGGCGACGGCGGAGCTGGAGGCGTGCACGGACCCGCCGATCTGCGGCAGCATCGGCGCCACCACGCCGCCGCCCAGCGGCCCCAGCAGGCCGCCGGCGTACAGCGCCGCGATCTTGAATCGCCGCCGCACCCCGGTCAGCCGGCTCGCGTCGCGGTGAAGGTCAGCCGCACGTAGTCCACGACCGGCTCGTCCAGCCGCGCCGCCACCGCCTCCACGAATGCGCGGTGCTCGGCCGGCGGGATCCGGTCCAGGTGCGCGCCGAGCACGACGATCGCCAGGTAGCCGTGGAACTGCTCGCCCGGCTCCAGCCGCGCCGGATCCTCCACCAGGGCGACCTCGACGTCGGTGAAACCGGCGCGTTCGAGGCGTTCGCGCGTCTCGTCGGTACCGGCGAAGTTCCACATGTCGGTGCGCTCGCCGAGCACGTCCTCGATGGCGGCCCGTACGCGGGCGACGTTGCCCTCGCCGCCGCAGTCGACGGCGAACCGGGCGCCCGGCCGGAGCGCGCGGGCGATGTTCGCGAACAGCGTGTCGTGGTCGTGGATCCAGTGGAAGGTCGCCACGCTGAACGCCGCGTCGGCCGGTTCGGCGACGGGCAGCGGCGC
This sequence comes from Actinoallomurus iriomotensis, assembly GCF_030269445.1. Lineage (GTDB taxonomy): Bacteria > Actinomycetota > Actinomycetes > Streptosporangiales > Streptosporangiaceae > Actinoallomurus > Actinoallomurus iriomotensis. Next base: position 625,743 of record NZ_BSTJ01000002.1, on the reverse strand, counting down.
GAGAAGGTCGGCCTGGATCGCCTCGACCCGGTCGAGCCGGTTCGCGAGCCGCTCGCGCAGCCGTTCGAGCATCCGGGCCGATCCGTCGACGGCGACGACGCGGCCGCGGGGGAGCCGGTCGAGCAGCGCCTCGGTGTCGCGGCCGGTGCCGCAGCCCGCCTCAAGGACCGTCTCGTCACCGGCGAACGACAGCCGTTCGAGCGTGCGCCGTCCCCACCGAAGATGCGGCAGCGGAAGCGAGTCGTACGCGGCGGCGTCCCATTCTCGGAGCATCGTTTTCACCTTACCTTTCGGTGATGACCGTACTCCGAGTCTCGCTGGATGAGAGAATTCGTCTCGTCATATGGGATTCATGGCGTCGCTCAGCCGGGCCAGGCCCGCCTCGATCCGGGCCGCCGGGATGGCGCCGTAACCCAGGACGAGGCCCGGCCGGGCGGCCGGGTCCATGGCCACCTCGGCGAGCGTGTGCACCTGGGCGCCGGCCGCCCGTGCGCGCTCCGCCGCAGCCTCGGGGTCGGCGGTCGTGAAGGCGCTGATGTGCAGGCCCGCCGTCGAGGGGACCGGATCGAGCCGGCCGGCGAACTCGCGCCGCAGCGTGCTCATCAGCAGCGCGTGGCGGCCCTCGTACTCGTGCCGCATCCGGCGGACGTGCCGGGCGAGCGCCCCCTCGTCGATGAAGCGGGCCAGGGCGGCCTGCGCCGGCAGCGGGGAGTGCCAGTCGGTGACGAACTTGGCCGCGACCAGCGCCGCCCGCAGCGCCGCCGGCGCCACGAGGAAGCCGATGCGCGTCCGTGGCACCAGCACCTTGGAGAACGAGCCGGTGTAGAGCACCAGCCCGCCCCGGTCGAGGTTCTGCAGGGGCTCGATCGGGCGGCCGCCGAAGCGGAACTCGCTGTCGTAGTCGTCCTCGATCACCGCGGCGCCGTGGCGCCCGGCCCACGCGAGCAGCGCCGTACGGCGGGCCAGAGACATCGGCATGCCGAGCGGGAACTGGTGGGACGGTGTGACGTAGACGGCGCGCGCGTCGTCGGGCAGGGCGTCCACCCGCAGCCCCTCCGCGTCCACCGGTACGCCGGCCACGCGCAGGCCGAGCGACCGGAACAGCATGCGCGCCGGCGGGTATCCGGGCCGCTCCACCGCCACGAGGTCGCCGGGTTCGAGCAGGACCCGCCCGACCAGGTCGAGCGCCTGCTGGATGCCGCCGGTCACGATGACGTCGTCGGCCGACGCGCGCACGCCGCGGGACACCCCGACGTGCCGGGCGATCGCCGCGCGCAGCGCCGGGAGCCCGGCCGGGTCCGCGGACGCCGAGGCCGGTTCCCGCAGCTCGCGCGCCATCATCCGCCGCCACGTCTCGTACGGGAACAGGCGGGGGTCCGGCAGGCCGACACGGAAGTCGAACGCGGGCCGCGCGCCCAGCCAGCCCGGCCACGGCGCGACCGACTCCCACCGGGCACGCGGGCGCAGCGGCGACGCGGCGGGCGCGCCGCGCGGCGCGGAACCGGTCTCCTGGACGAACGTGCCCGCGCCGACCCGGCCGGCGACGAACCCCTCCGCGGCGAGCCGGTCGTAGGCGACGCCGACCGTGTTGCGGGCGACGTCGAGCCGCCGGGCCAGCTCGCGGGTCGCCGGCAGCGCGTCACCCGGACGCAGCCGGCCGTCGAGGATGGCCTCCCGCAGCCGCCGGTAGATCTGCCCGGAGAGGTCGCCGCGCCCGTCGAGGCCGATGTGGAAGTCCATAATGGCTCAACGATATTGCGCGGTTTTGGACCTGGCGCTGAGCCTTTGCGCCTTCCTACGCTCCCGTCCATGGACATCCGCGAACTGAACCGGCGCGCCCTCGCGTACGCCGGGCACGTCATCGAGGGCGCCGGAGAGGCGCGGCCGACCCTGCCGACTCCCTGCGCCGACTGGACCCTGCACGGGCTGCTCCGGCACATCGTCAGTCAGAACGAGGGCTTCGCCGCCGCCGCGCGCGGCAGGGGAGCGGCCCTGTCCGTGTGGCGCGACGGGCGGCTGGGCGCGGACCCGTACGGCGCCTTCGCGGCGTCGGCGAAGCTCGTCACCGAGGCGTTCGGCGAGGAGGGCGTGCTCGACCGGCCGTTCGACCTGCCCGAGGTCCGCGACGGTCTGACGATTCCCGGTGCGGTCGCGATCGGCTTCCACTTCCTGGACACCCTGGTGCACGCCTGGGACGTCGCCGCCACGGTCGGCGCCGTGTGGGAACCCGACGGCGAGCTCGTCACGGCGGCCCTCCCCATCGCCGCCCGGGTACCGCGCGATCCGGAGTCGCGCGGCCCCGGCCTCGCCTTCGAGCCGGTCGTCCCGGTGCCCGACGGCGCGCCGGACCGCGACCGGCTGCTCGCCCTGCTCGGCCGCTCGCCCGGCTGGGAAATCCGTTGACCTCCGCGCGAAGGGTCGGCACCGTGGCCGGATGCTGATCCGACGAGAGACGCCGGCCGACGTCGCGGCGGTCCACGCGGTGACCTCCGCGGCGTTCGCCCGGCCCGGGACGGCGGGCGAGGTGACCGAGGCCCGCCTGCTGAGCGAGCTGCGCGCCTGCGACGCGTGGCTCCCCGCCCTGACCCTCGTCGCCGAGGGCCGGGGCGGGGAGGTGCTCGGCCACGTCGTCTGCACCCGCGGGCGGGTGGTCGCGGTGCCCGTCCTCGCGCTCGGCCCGCTGAGCGTCCGGCCGGAGGACCAGCGGCGCGGCGTCGGGACGGCGCTCGTCCACGCCGTCCTGGGCGCGGCGGACGCCCTCGGCGAGCCGCTGGTCGCCCTGCTCGGCAGCCCCGCCTACTACGCGCGGTTCGGCTTCCGCCCGTCGGCGGAGTACCGGATCACCCCGCCCGTCCCCGAGTGGGACGCCCACTTCCAGGTGCGCGCCCTGTCGGCCCACGACACCGGGATCCACGGCACGTTCGCCTACCCCGAGCCGTTCGACCGGGTCTGAGCGCACACTCCGTTCACTCGGCGACCGCGCGCAGGATGTCCATCCGGCCGGCCCGGCGTGCCGGGCGGAGCGCGGCCAGCACACCGGCGAGCGCGCCGATGACGGCGATCACCACGAGCCGGCCGGCGGGCACGGCGAACGTGCCGCCGGTCGCCGCGCGGGCCAGCGCCCAGCCGGGCAGCAGCCCGATCCCGAGGCCGCCGGCCGTGCCGAACACCGCGACGATGAGCGACTCTCCGCGGATCATCGATCGGATCTGGCCGCGGGTCGCGCCGACCGCGCGGAGCAGTCCCAGCTCGCGGGCCCGCTCGTGGACCGACAGCGACAGCGTGTTGGCGATGCCGAGCAGCGCGATGACGATGGCGAGTGCCAGCATGACGTACACCAGGGTCAGCAGGGAGTTCACCCCGGACGCCTGGGCCTCGACGTAGTCCGCCCGCGTCCGCACGTCGGGGGCCGCGTACGGCCGGGCGGCCGTGGTGACCGCGCGTTCGCCCTCCGTCGTGCCGACGCCCGGCCGCAGGGCGATCAGCACGGTCGTGTCCTGCGGCTGCGGGTCGTGCGCGAGCCAGTCCGCGCGGGGCATCAGGTAGTCGCCCGCCGGACCGCCCGGCTCGTACGTGCCGCCGACCGTGAGCGTGCGGCGGGCGCCGTCGGCGAACAGGACCGTCAGCGGGGTCCCGGTGCGCCAGCCGTGCGCGCGGGCGACCGTGCGGGAGACCGCCAGCCGTCCCGGTGCCAGGCTCGCGGCCGAGCCCAGGTCGAGCATGCGGGCCAGCGCGGCCGGGTCGGCGTAGGCGACGCGCACCGCCCGGCCGTCGATCCGCGCACCGCCGGTGCCCAGGCCGGCGGCCGCCCGGACCTGCGGCAGCCGGGCCACGTCTCCGGCGAGCCGCGGGTCGAACCCGCCGCCGATGCTCGAACCCGTCGTGATCACCAGGTCGCCGCCGAACGACCGCGCGACCGTGTCCCGCACCGACGTGCGCGCGGACGCGGCGAGCACGGTGAGCAGCGTCACCACGCCGATGCCGACCATGAGCGCGGTCGCGGCGCCCGCCACGCGGCGCGGCTCACGCGCCGTGCTCCGCCGCGCCAGCGCGCCGGTCACGCCCCGCAGCGGCACGCCGAGCAGCGCCCCCGCGGGCCGTGCGGCGACCGGGCCGAGCACGACCATGCCCGCGACGCAGGCGACCGCGCCGGCGCCGGCCGCCGCCATCGAGTCGCCGGCGGCCACCGAGCCGGCGAGCAGCGCCACGCCGGCGGCGGTCAGCGCCCCACCGCCGACGGCGCGGCCACGGGACACGCCGGGCCGCTCCGCCTCGGTCTCGCGCAGCGCGGCGACCGGCGGCGTACGGGAGGCGCGGACCGCCGGGAGCAGGCACGACAGGAGCGTGACCACGACCCCGGCCGCGACGGCGACGGCCACCGTCACCGTCGTGACGACCAGCCCGCCGACCGGCAGGGCGGCGCCCATCGCGGTGAACACCTCCTCCAGCAATGCCGCGAAGCCGAGCCCGCCGAACACACCGGCCACGGACGCGGTCAGCCCGAGCACGAGCGCCTCGGTGATCACCGAGGCCAGCACCTGCCGCCGGGACGCCCCGACCGCCCGCAGCAGCGCGGACTCCCGGCTCCGCTGCGCCACGGTGATCGCGAAGGTGTTGTGGATGCCGAGCGTGCCCACCAGCAGCGCGATCCCGGCGAACGCCAGCAGGAACGCGCGGAACATGGTGAGAAAGCCCTTCGTCACCGCGTTCATGCCCTCCCGGCTGAGCGCCCGGCCGGTGACCGCCTCGGTCCCCGCGGGCAGCACGCCCCGCAGCCGGCGCACCAGCTCGCCCTGCGAAACCCCGCTCGCGGCCCGGACCGACACGCCGCTGACGCGGTCCGGCGTCCGCGCGACGTACCGCCGCGCGCCCGCCAGCGTGAACGCCGTGAACGACGTCCCGCCGAAGCCGTCCTCGTCACCGAACCTCGCGATGCCCACGACGCGCACCGGCACCCGCTGCGGCGTGAGCACCGCCGTGAGGTCGCCCACGCGCAGCCGTCCCTTAATCGCGGTCGCGCGGTTGACCACGACCTCGTCGTCGGCGCGCGGCGCACGGCCCTGGACCACGTGGTACGGGTTGAGCCGCGGGTCGGTGAGCCAGTTGCCGGCCGTCCTCGGCCCGAGCACGGCGATCGCCCGGCCGTCGCGGCCGAGCAGCTGACCGGAGCCGCTGATCACCGGCTCTGCGGTGGCCACGCCCGGCACCCGGCGTACCCGGTCCACGACGCCCGCGTCGATCGTGCCCCGTTCGCCGGTCGGCGCGTCGCTGACGTTCGTCGCGCCGCGCACGGAGGCGTCCGTCCCGGCGTACGCCTGGCCGAAGAACCGCCCGATGCTCGCGTTCATCGTGTCGCCGAGCACGAGTGCCCCGGCGAGGAACGCCACCCCGAGGAAGACGGCGGCGAACGAGCCCACGAGACGGCGCCGGCGGGCCCACAGACCCTTGAGCGCGATGCGCGTCACCGCGACCTCCCCATGGTCTCGGCCTCGAAGGCGCTCATGCGGTCGAGCACGGTACGGGCGGTCGGGCCCTCGACGCGGTCGCGGACCCGGCCGTCGGCGAGGAAGACCGCGGCGTCGGCGTACGCGGCCGCGACCGGGTCGTGCGTGACCATGACGATCGTCTGGCCGAGCTCGTCCACGGCCTCGCGCAGGAAGGTCAGGATCTCCGCGCCGGTGCGCGAGTCCAGGTTGCCGGTCGGTTCGTCGGCGAAGATGATCTGCGGTCGCGAGGCGAGCGCCCGGGCGACCGCCACCCGCTGCCGCTGGCCCCCGGACAGCTCGGCGGGGCGGTGCGAAAGCCGGTCGCCGAGCCCGACCGTGGTGACCACGGCGTCGATCCAGGCGCGGTCGGGCCGCGTGCCGGCGAGCGTCAGCGGCAGGGTGATGTTCTCCTCCGCGTCTAGGGCGGGCAGCAGGTTGAACGACTGGAAGACGAACCCGATCCGCTCGCGCCGCAGCACGGTCAGCTGCCGGTCCGACAGGGACCCCAGCTCGACGTCGCCGACGAACACCTGCCCGGAGGACAACGTGTCCAGCCCGGCGACGCAGTGCATCAGCGTCGACTTCCCGGCGCCGGACGGCCCCATGATCGCGGTGAACCGCCCGGCGTCGAACGCGATCGTCACGTCGTCGATCGCCCGTACCTCGGCCGCGCCCGACCCGTACACCTTGGTGGCGCCCACCGCTCGCGCCGCGGCGCTCCGTTCGCCCGTCATCTCGTCTCTTCTCCTCGGGAGTTTCCCCGAGGGTCCCGGCGCGGCACCGCCGGTGTCGTCGCACGGACAGCGGCACCACGGCTGCGTCCGGCAGGGTAGGGGCGCCCGCGCCGGGCTACGCCACGGGGCGTACTCGCGGCGAGCGGCCCGGGGAACCGGCGGAACGGTCCGGTTCCGCGCGCCGTGGACGGGGCATGCTCGCGGCGACACGGGAAAAGTTGCCGTGATCACGGGGTCCGGTTCGGCGTTTCTTCGCTGGACCGCCGCTCACCCGGATGTGTGTACTGACAGGCACCCGAACATCGTGAGGAGGACGCGGTGCGGTTCGACGGCCTGTCCCGCGCGGACGCCGAGGCGGAGCTCCTGACGTGCTGCGCGTCACGGCGCTGGGCGGCGGCCATGGCGGACGGACGGCCGTACGGCTCGGCGGAGCGGCTGCTCGCCGCGGCGGGCCGTGCGGTGCGCGACCTGGACTGGCCGGACGTCGAGGAGGCACTCCACGCCCACCCGAGGATCGGCGAGCGCGCCGCCTCGGCCCTTTCGCGCGCGGAACAGTCGGGCGTCGGCGACGGCGACCGGGCCGCGTTCGCCGCGGCCAACGCCGAGTACGAAGAGCGGTTCGGCCACGTTTTCCTCATCCGCGCCAGTGGGCGCGGCGCGGACGAGATGCTCGCCGAGCTGCGCGAACGCCTCGGCCACGACCCGGCGAAGGAGCGCGAGGTCGTACGCGCGGAGCTGGCCGAGATCACCGAGCTGAGGCTGAGGAGACTGGTGACATGAGCGAACGGAAGGAGGGTCCATGAGCCTCTCCACGCACGTTCTCGACGCCGCGAGGGGCCGTCCGGCGGCCGGCGTGCCGGTGCGGCTGGAACGCCGCGACGGTGCCGGGTGGCGGCACGTCGCAGACGCCCGTACCGACGAGGACGGCCGGGTGCGTGACCTGCCGGCGCCCGCTGAGGGCGTCCACCGGCTCGTCTTCGACACCACGGGCCAATCGGACTTCTACCCCGAGGTGGCCGTGGCCTTCACGGTCACCGACCCCGGCGAGCACTACCACGTGCCGCTGCTGCTCAGCCCGTACGCCTACTCCACCTACCGGGGGAGCTGACCATGTCACGGAGCCGGCTCGGCCCCAACCGCTACGGCAAGGCCGAGACCCACGTCGTACGCGTGACCCGGGACGGCGACGTCCACCACATCCGGGACCTCACGGTGAGCGTCGCGCTGTCCGGGGCCATGGAGGCGGTCCACCTGACCGGCGACAACTCCGCGGTCCTCACCACGGACACGCAGAAGAACACCGTCTTCGCGTTCGCCCGCAAGCACGGCGTCGACTCGCCCGAGGCGTTCGGGCTGCTGCTCGCCCGGCACTTCGTCGGCTCGCAGCCGAGCGTCGACCACGCGCGCGTGTCGGTCGAGGAGCACCTCTGGGACCGGATCGGCGCGAGACCGCACTCCTTCGTACGCCGGGGCGGCGAGACCCGCACCGCGCTCATCCACCACGACGCCACGGCCACTCACGTCGTCTCCGGCATCAGGGACCTCGTCGTGCTCAACTCGACGGACTCGGAGTTCTGGGGGTACGTCAAGGACGAGTACACGACGCTGCCGGAGACCCGGGACCGGATCCTGGCCACCGAGGTGACCGCCCAGTGGCGGCACACGTCGGCCGAGGCAGACTGGGAGGGTACCTACCCCGAGGCGCGGCGGCACCTGCTGGAGGCCTTCGCCGGCACCTACAGCCTGTCCCTGCAACAGACCCTGTACGCCATGGGCGACCGGCTCCTCGACGGGCTGCCGGAGGTCTGCGAGGTGCGCCTGTCGCTGCCGAACCGGCACCACTTCACCGTCGACCTCGAACCGTTCGGCCTGGACAACGACAACGAGGTCTTCTACGCGGCGGACCGGCCGTACGGGCTGATCGAGGGCGCCGTCGTCCGTGACGGCGCGCCCGACGCCGGCGCCGCCTGGACCTGACCCGGAGCCCGCCATGGAATTCCTGCAGCCCACGACCTGGGACGAGGCGCTCGCCGCGAAGGCCGAGCACCCGGAGGCCGTCCCGATCCAGGGCGGCACCGACGTCATGGTCGAGCTGAACTTCGACGTCCGCCGCCCGGAGCACCTGCTCGACCTGGGCCGGGTCGCCGGGCTGGACCGCTGGGAGCAGAACGGCGACCGGTTGCGGATCGGCGCCGGCGTGACGTACGCGCGGATCATCGGCGAGCTCGGCGACCGGCTGCCCGGCCTGGCCCAGGCGGCCCGTACGGTCGGGTCGCCCCAGATCCGCAACCGCGGCACCGTCGGCGGCAACCTGGGCGCGGCGTCCCCGGCCGGCGACGGCCATCCGCCGCTGCTCGCCGCCGACGCCGTGGTCGAGGTCGAGTCCCGGCGCGGCATCCGCATGATCGCGGCGACCGACTTCTACCAGGGCGTCAAGCGGAGCGCGCTGGAGCCCGACGAGCTGATCCGCGCGTTCTGGCTGGCTCCCGCCACCGGCCCGCAGTACTTCTCCAAGATCGGCACGCGGAACGCCATGGTGATCGCGGTCTGCTCGTTCGCCGTCGCGCTGCACCCGGGGGAGCGCCGGGTCGGCACCGGCATCGGCTCCGCCGCGCCAACACCGATCCGGGCGGTCGCCGCCGAGGACTTCCTGGCCCGCGAACTCGACTGGGACGCGCCGCTGGACGAGGCCGTGGCGCGGGAGTTCGGCGCTCTCGTCGGGGCCGCGGCCACGCCGATCGACGACGTGCGCGGCACCGCCGCGTACCGCCGGCACGCCCTCGCGGTGATGGCGCGCCGCACGCTGACCTGGGCGTGGCGCGACCATCGCGGGCCGGGCGACGCCGAGAATCCGGGAAGGGGGGCCGCCTGATGCGGGTGAGCTTCACCGTCAACGGCTCGCGGGAGACCGTCGACGGCGTGTGGGAGGGCGAGAGCCTGCTGTACGTCCTGCGTGAGCGGATGGGACTGCCCGGCTCGAAGAACGCCTGTGAACAGGGCGAATGCGGCTCGTGCACGGTCTACCTCGACGGCACGCCGGTGTGCGCGTGCCTCGTCGCGGCCGGCCAGGCGGAGGGCCGCCGCGTCCGTACGGTCGAGGGCCTCGCCGAGGGGGACCGGCTCGCACCGATCCAGCAGGCGTTCGTGGACGCGGGCGCGGTCCAGTGCGGGTTCTGCACGCCGGGCCTGCTGGTCCAGGCGCACGACCTGCTCGAACACCGGCCGGACCCGTCGGACGCGGAGATCCGCGAGGCGCTCGCCGGCAACCTGTGCCGTTGCACCGGTTATGAGAAGATTCTCGACGCCGTACGGCTCGCTGCGGCGCGGAAGGCGGGAACATGACGGACGGCCCGATCGTCATCGAGAACGCCCACGTCGCGCCGGTGCGCGGTCCGGAGATCGCCGGCGGCCACGTGGTCGTCGAGGGCGACCGGATCACCGCCGTCGGCGCCGGCCCGGCGCCCGTGACCGGCGCCGGGCGCCGGATCGACGCGAGCGGCTGCCTGGTGACGCCCGGCCTGGTCAACACGCATCACCACCTCTACCAGTGGGCCACACAGGGGCTGTTCCAGGACGCCACGCTGTTCGACTGGCTCACCGGCCTGTACGACACGTGGGCCGGGATCGACGCGGAGGTCGTGTACGACGCGGCCACCGCCGGGCTCGGCTGGCTGGCGCTCGGCGGCTGCACGACCACCACCGACCACCACTATGTGTTCCCCCGGGGCCGGGGCGACCTGTTCGACGCCGAGGTACGCGCGGCGCGGGAGCTGCACGTCCGGTTCCACCCGACCCGGGGTTCGATGGACCGGGGACGCTCGGCGGGCGGCCTGCCGCCGGATGAGATCGTCGAGGAGCGCGAGGAGATCCTCGTGGCCACCGAGGCGGCCATCGACGCCCACCACGACCCGTCGTTCTCCTCCATGCTGCGGGTGGCCGTCGCCCCCTGCTCGCCGTTCTCGGTGAGCGAGGAGCTGATGAGCGAGGCCGCCGCCCTCGCCCGCCGCAAGGGTGTACGCCTGCACACCCACCTCGCCGAGACGCTCGACGAGGAGGAGCACTGCCGCGAGCAGTTCGGGTGCACGCCCGGCGAGTACATGGAGAAGCTCGGCTGGCTGGGTCCCGACGTCTGGTTCGCGCACTGCGTGCACCTGCACGACGCCGACATCCGGCGGTTCGCGGCCACCGGCACCGGCACCGCGCACTGCCCGACCTCCAACGGACGGCTCGGCTCGGGCGTCGCCCGGGTGAGCGAGCTGCTGGCGGCGGGCGCGCCGGTCGGCCTCGGCGTGGACGGCACCGCCTCCAGCGAGCTGACCTCCCTGGCCGGGGAGATGCACCAGGCCCTGCTGTTCCAGCGCGTGGTGCGCGGACCCGCGGCGCTCACCGCCCAGCAGGCGCTGGAGCTGGGCACCCTCGGCGGCGCGGCGTGCCTCGGCCGCCAGGACGAGATCGGCTCCCTCGAACCCGGCAAGCTCGCCGACCTCGCCGTGTGGCGCGTCGACGGCTACCGCGCGGCCGTCGAGGACCCGGTCTGCGCCCTCGTCTTCGGCCCGACCCCGCCGCTCGACCTGCTGCTCGTCGGCGGCCGTACGGTGGTCGAGCGCGGCGAACTGCGCACCACCACGGCGGACCCCGCACAGGCGGGCGTACGGGCCCGCCGCCGGCTGATCGGAGACCGTACTTGACCACTCCTCGTCCCGGCGACGGTCACGTGGTGATCGCACCGGACAAGTTCAAGGGGTCGCTCGACGCCCCGGAGGTGGCCCGGCGCATCGGCGCCGGGCTGCGGCGCGCCCGCCCCGAGGTGCGCCTGCTGGAGCTGCCCGTGGCCGACGGCGGGGACGGCACGGTGGACGCGGCGGTCGCGGCCGGCTTCACGCGCGTGCGCGCGGAGGTGAGCGGTCCGACCGGTGAGCCGGTCCCGGCCTCCTACGCCGTCCGCGGCGACGTCGCGGTGGTGGAGCTGGCCGAGGCCTCCGGGCTGCGGCGGCTGCCCGGCGGCCGGCTCGCGCCGCTGACCGCGTCCAGCCGGGGCACCGGCGAGCTGATCGACGACGCCGTGCGCCGCGGCGCACGGCGCGTCGTGCTCGGCCTGGGCGGCAGCGCCTGCACGGACGGCGGCGCGGGCATGGCCGCCGCGCTCGGCGCCCGCCTGCTCGACGCGGACGGGCGAGAACTGCCGCCGGGCGGCGCCGCGCTGCGCGACCTCGACCGCGTCGACGCCGCCGCCCTGCGCGAGCGGATGCGGGGGGTCACCGTCGTGGTCGCGAGCGACGTGGACAGCCCGCTCCTCGGACCGGACGGCGCCGCGCACGTGTTCGGGCCGCAGAAGGGGGCCGGGCCCCATGACGTCGACCTGCTGGAGGAGGCCCTGACCCGGCTCGACGCCGTGGTCCGCCGCGACCTCGGCGTGAGCGCGGCGGAGCGGCCGGGCGCCGGCGCGGCGGGCGGCGCCGGGTTCGGCGCGATGGCCTTCTGCTCCGCGACCGTCGAGCCCGGCATCACCTACCTCCTCGACCTCCTGGGCTTCTCCTCCCACCTCGCCGGCGCGCGTCTCGTCATCACCGGCGAGGGCGCGCTGGACCGCCAGACGCTGCGCGGCAAGGCCCCTGCGGGCGTCGCGCGGGCGGCCGGCGGCGCCGGCGTGCCGGTGCTGGCCGTGGCCGGACGCAGCACGCTGTCGGAGGACGAACTGCGGGCCGCGGGTTTCCTCGGCGCGTACGCCCTCACCGACCTCGAGCCCGACCCCGCCCGGTGCATGCGGGAGGCGGGTCCCCTGCTCGAACGCCTCTCCGAACAGGTCGGCCAGGCCTGGCTGGACGACACACGGGACGACCCCGCAGTGATCCCATGACGTACGACCTGGTCGTGCGCTCCCGCCGTACGGTGCTGCCGGACGGGGAACGGCCGGCGGCGGTCGCGGTGCGCGACGGCCGGATCGCCGCGGTCGCCGCGTACGACGCGCCGCTCACCGCACGCGAGGACGTCGAGCTGGCCGACCGCGCGCTGCTGCCCGGCCTGGTCGACAGCCACGTGCACGTCAACGAGCCGGGCCGTACGGAGTGGGAGGGGTTCGCCACCGCCACCCGGGCCGCGGCGGCCGGCGGGGTGACCACGATCGTCGACATGCCGCTGAACTCGCTGCCGCCGACCGTCACCGCCGACGCCCTCGCGGTCAAACGCGCCGCGGCCGAGGGACGCTGCGCGGTCGACGTCGGATTCTGGGGCGGGGCGGTTCCCGGCAACCGGGCGGAACTGCGCGCTCTGCACGACGCGGGCGTGTACGGCTTCAAGTGCTTCCTGTCGCCGTCGGGCGTGGAGGAGTTCCCCGAGCTGGACGAGGTGGGGCTGCGGGAGGCCATGACGGAGATCGCGGGCTTCGGCGGGCTGCTGATCGCGCACGCCGAGGATCCGGGGCACCTGTCGGAGCCGGACGGGCCCGGGTACGCGGAGTTCCTGGCGTCCCGGCCGCCGGGCGCGGAGGCGGCGGCGATCGCGCGGGTCGCCCGGCTCGCCGCCGAGACGGGCTGCCGCGCGCACATCGTGCACCTGTCCGACGCGGAGTCGCTGCCGCTGCTCGCCGAGTGGAGGGTTCGCGGCGCGCGGATCAGCGCCGAGACCTGCCCGCACTACCTCACGCTCACCGCGGAGCAGGTGCCCGACGGCGGCACCGCGTTCAAGTGCTGCCCGCCGATCCGCGACGCGGAGAACCGCGAGGGGCTGTGGCGCGGCCTGGCGGACGGGTCGATCGGCTGCGTCGTCTCCGACCACTCGCCGTGTGCGCCGGAGCTGAAGAAGGGCGGCTTCGACACGGCCTGGGGCGGGATCTCCTCGCTGCAGCTCGGCCTGCCGGTGATCTGGACCGCGGCGCGCGCCCGCGGCCACGACCTCTGCGACGTCGCGCGCTGGATGGCCTCCGGCCCGGCGGAGCTGACCGGGCTCACCGGCAAGGGACGCGTCGAGGAGGGGTACGACGCCGACCTCGTCGCCTTCGCCCCCGACCGGGGGTTCGTCGTCGACCCCGGCGCGCTGCGCCAGCGGCACCCCGTCACGCCGTACGCCGGGATGAGCCTGACCGGCGTGGTGGAACGAGTGTGGCTGCGCGGCGAGCCGGCCGGCCACGGCCGGCTGCTCAGGAGGAGAGCATGACCTTCACCGCTCTGCCCGACCTGGCTCTGCGCACGCTCGGCGGCACGGTGATGGCGGCGAGCGACGAGTCGTTCGCCGCCAAGGAGAACCTCCTCAATCCCGGCCCGGCGGGCTTCCGCGAGCAGACGTTCGGCGTCAAGGGCCAGGAGTACGACGGCTGGGAGACCCGGCGGCGCCGCTCGCCGGGTCACGACTGGGCGGTCGTCCGGCTCGGCCTGCCGGGCGTGATCCGCGGCGTGGTCGTCGACACCGCCTGGTTCAAGGGCAACTACCCGCCGCAGGCGATGGTGGAGGCGTGCGCGGCCGAGGGGTACCCGTCCGCCGGCGAGCTGACGGGCTGGACCGAGATCGTGCCGAAAAGCCCGCTGACCGGCGACGCGGCGCGGGAGTTCGCGGTCGTGGACGAGCGGCGTTTCACCCACGTGCGCCTGAACATCTTCCCCGACGGCGGCGTGGCCCGGCTGCGCGTGCACGGCGAGGTCGTGCCGGACCCGTGGCTGCTCACCGGGCTGACCGTCGACCTCGCCGCGCTCGCCAACGGCGCCACCGTCGTCGGCTGCTCCGACATGTTCTACTCCTCGCCGGCGAACCTCATCATGCCCGGCCTCGCGCGGCATCAGGCCGAGGGCTGGGAGACGGCGCGCCGCCGCGACGGGGGCAACGACTGGGTGATCCTGCGCCTGGCCGGGCCGGGCGTCGTCGAACTGGCCGAACTGGACACCGCCAACCTGCGGTTCAACGCGCCGGGGGAGGCGCGGATCCGCGGCGCGGACGCGCGCACGGCCTCGCTGGAGGACGACGCGGCCTGGTTCGACGTGCTGCCGCGCACCCGGCTGCAACCCGACACCGCGCACCGTTTCCGCCTCGACGCCGGCCGTCCGATGACGCACGCCCGCGTCGACATCTACCCCGACGGCGGCCTGGCCCGTGTACGGCTGCACGGCTCGCTGACCGCCGACGGCGAACGCGAACTGCTCAGCCGCTGGCGGGCCCGGCGCTGACCGAGGGCCGGTCTCACGGCCACCGGTCCTCGGCGACCAGCGCGCCGAGCCGTCCGGTGGCGGCGGCGAAGGCCACGTGGTCGGCGTAGTCGCGGGACTCGACGATCAGCCCGTCGCGTACGCGGAGCACGAAGACGTTCGGCACGGTGAACCGCCGGCCGGTCGCGGTGACCGTTCCCTCGTACGCGAACTCGCCGATGACCACCTCCGGGTCGCCCGTCTCGTGCACGACGACGTCGCGCACGGTCATCGTGACGCCCAGGCCGGCGCCCGCCGCGAAGTGCCGCCGGAGCGCCTCGCGTCCGGTCAGCGGCTCGCCCGCGGGGGCGAAGGGATGGATCACGAAGGCGTCCTCGGCGTACAGCGCGGGCAGTTCGTCCCACCGGCCGTGCGTCACCCCGTCGATGACGCGCTCGAAGACCTCCCGGGGTGTCACGCGCCGGCCGCCGCGAGCAGGGCGGGCAGCCCGCCGGTCATGCGGGCGATCGCCAGGTGGTCGTGGTAGTCGCGGGTGGCGGTGATCAGGCCGTCGCGGACGCGGAGCACCTGGATGTTCGCGGCGATCGTGGTGCCCTCGCGGCCGGTGATCTCGTAGTCGAACTCCGCCACGACCACCTCGGGGTCGGCCGTCTCGTGGATCACCGTGTTCCGCGCGACGAGGCTCAGCCCCATGGCGGCGGCACCGGCGAAGTGCGCGCGGATGGTCTCGCGGCCCTCGATCCGGCCGGGCGCGGCGGACACGAAGGGCTGCTCGACCACGGCGTCCTCGGCGTACAGGTCGGCGAGGTCGTGCCAGCGCCCCTCGGAAATGCCGCGGCTGAGGCGTTCGAACACCGCACGTGGAGTGGTTTCGGACATGGGAAACTCCTTGAAGCACGAAGAGAACGTAGAATCGGAGTGATGGCTCCGATTAATCAGGAACATACGGAGCGGAGACTCCACTTGTCAATGAAAGAGTCGCGGTGACCCAGTCGCGGGCCGGCCGGCCGCTGCGCGCCGACGCGATGCGCAACCGGCTCAAGGTCCTCGAGGCGGCCGAGGCGGTGTTCGACGCACGGGGTACGACCGCGTCCACCGAGGAGGTCGCGCGCGCCGCGGGCGTGGGGATTGGAACGGTCTTCCGGCACTTCCCGACCAAGGAGGCGCTGCTCGAGGCGGTGTACGTGTCCGGCCTGCGCAAACTGGCCGAAGAGGCCGAGGCGCTGGCCTCCGCCGACGATCCGGGCGCGGCCTTCTTCACCTTCTTCACCCGCGTGGTCGGCCACGCCGCGACCAAGAACGCCCTCTCGGCCGCGTTGACGGAGGCGGGCGTGGATGTGCCCGAGACCGGCCAGGGCCTGAAACAGGCCCTGGCCGCGCTGCTGTCCCGCGCCCAGGACGCCGGGGCGGTCCGCGGCGACGTGGGGCCGCCGGAGGTGATGGCGCTGCTGGTCGGCGTCTCACGGGCCGCCGAGCGCGCCCAGGGTGAGGTCCGCGACCGTGCCCTGAACGTCGTCTTCGACGGCCTTCGCGGGAGCCACCGGACCTGAGTCCGCCGGGCGACGAGCCGGCCTCAGCGGGTCACGCGGGCCACTTGGAGTTCAGGATGGTCTCGACGAAGTCGCCGCGGGTGAAGCCCGGCAGGCAGTGGGCCAGGACGTCGGCGTTCACGGTGCCGAACGTGCTGTCCGGGCGGTGCGCCATTCCCTCGGTGAAGGCCTTGAGGATCTCTCGTTTGAAGTCGGGTCGTGGGTGCGCCGCCGTCACCTCGGCCCGCTCGTCCTCGGTGATCTCGTCGTAGCCGAGGCCGAGCACGTCCAGTTCGACGCCGGCGGTGACGAGGGCGACCTCGGGTGCCATGCGCCAGGGGATCTCCGGCGTGGTGTGCAGCGCGATGCCCTGCCACACCAGGTCGGCGCGCTCCGGCGGCACACCGTGGTCGAGCAGGACGCGGCGTGCCTCGTCGGCGCCGTCGAGCTCGAAGCGCTGCCGGGACTCGGCGAACCGGCCGGTCAGCCCGAGGTCGTGGCAGACCGCTCCGGCGTAGAGCAGCTCCGGGTCGTACGTCAGGCCGCGCCGGCGTCCGCGCAGCGAACCCCAGAAGAACACCCGGCGGGAGTGGTGGTAGATCAGGTCGGTCGCGGAGTCCCGTAGCAGCGCGGTCAGGTCGCGGGCCAGCGGCGAGCCGGGCACCTCGACCCCGGCGAGGACGGTCGCGGACATCGGTCTCCTTCCCCGTGCACGAGGCGTCGCCGCCCCCGGACGGCCGGCGCGCCCGTCCACGGGGCGCGGTCAGCCGCTCAGGGCCATCGTGGCGAGGTGGCGGTTGATCCCGTTGACGTCGGTGGTCTGGACGTTGCTGAGCACGACGACCGCGATGTCGTCGTCGGGCAGGTAGCCGTTGCTCGTGTGATACCCCTGCAGCAGGCCCGGGTGGTAGACGTAGCGGTGGCCCTTCAGCTTGTCGATGAGCCAGCCGAAGCCGTACGCGCTGGAGGGGGAGTCGAGGCAGCCTCCGGACGGGCAGGGCGCCTGCGGGCTCAGCGCCTCCTTGACCGTCGAGGCGGGCGCGACTTTGGCGGTGCCGAACGCCCGGTCCCAGCGGCTGAGGTCGTCCACGGTGGAGTACACCCCGCCCGCGGCGTTCGCCTGGGAGCCGTTGATCGGCGGCGCCGGCGTGCCGGGCTTGAGGTAGCCCTTGGCGTACGGGGAGGGCGGGTAACCGTTGGTGTAGCCGGTGCGGCCGAGCCCGAGCGGACCGGCGATGTCGTCGTGCAGGACGGTGCCGAACGGCTTCTTGGCGACCTTCTCGACGATCGCGCCCGCGAGGATGTAGCCGGAGTTGCTGTACTTCCAGTTCGTGCCGGGCTTGAAGTCGAGCGGCTTGTTCACGAACCGCTGGATGATCTCCTGGGTGTTCGTGGGCTTCGACAACTTGGGGAAGAAGTCCGGCATCTCAGAGATATCCGGGATCCCGGACGTGTGGTCGAGGATCTCCTTGATCGTGATGGCGCCCCAGGCCTTCGGACACGACTTGACGTATGTGGGCACGAGGTACGGGCAGATCTTGTCGCTCAGCCGCAGGTGTCCCTGATCGCGCTGCTTGAGCACCAGCATCGCGGTGAACTGCTTGCTCACCGAGGCGAGACGGAAGATCGTGTCCGGGCGGTTCGGGACGTTCTTGGCCGCGTCGGCCTTCCCGGCGGCGAAACGCGTCAGCACCTGCCCGTGGCGGACCACGATCGCCGCGCCGGTGAACTTCTTGTCGGCCGCCAGACCCTGCAGGTAGGACGTCATCGCCGCCCCCGTCTTGTCACCCGGGGGCGCGGGGGAGGTCGCCAGCGGGTCCGGGGGGTGCGCCCGCCGGGCGGCGGGCGGGGTGGCCGTGCCGCCCCCGCCGCCGGAACCACTGCAGGCCACGCCCGCGGTGAGGACCGCGCACACCGCGACAGCGGATCGACCGACACGCATATTCACCATGGTTCCCCCGCCACCTGTTCCCCGCACCGTCCGATCGGGCCAAGAATCCTCCACCGCCACGTCCGGCAGGCTACCCGCGGACGCGGAAAGTGGGATCATGGTCCGGCCCCGGGGGATGGGCCTCGACGGCCAGGGGTAGGGACCGTCCGCGTTGACGATTCGGGGGGATGCATGCGCGCTGTCACCGTGACCGGCTTCGGAGCCGAACCCGAGGTGACCGACCAGCCGGTGCCCGAGCCCGGCCCCGGCGAGGTGCTGGTGCGGCTGACCGCCGCCGGGCTGAACCCGTTCGACTGGAAGGTCGTCGACGGCGCCATCCCGAGCGTGCGGTTCCCGCTCACCATCGGCACCGACGGCGCCGGCACCGTCGAGCGGGTCGGCGCCGACGTCACCGGCTTCCAGCCGGGCGACGCGGTCTTCGGCCAGTTCAGCAACGCGAAGGAGGGGCGCGGATCGTACGCCGAGCTGGCCGTCGCGCGGCAGGACGCGATCGCCGCGGCCCCGCGTACGGTCGCGCTGAGCGAGGCCGCCGCCGTGCCCACCGCGGGCATGACCGCCCTCAACCTCGTCGACCGCGTGGCCGAAGCCGGCGCCGGACGGCTGCTGGTGGTCGGCGCCACCGGAGGCGTCGGCACCTTCGCGACGCAGCTGGCGGCCGCCCGCGGCATCGCCGTCGTCGCCACCGCCGGGCCGGACAAGGCCGACCTGATGCACGCCCTGGGCGCCACCGAGGTGGTCGACCACACCGCGGGCCCGATCGCCGACCAGGTCGAAGCACCGGTGGACGCCATCATCGACCTGGCGAGCGACACCGAGCGGCTGCGCGCGCTGCTGCCGGCGATCCGTCCCGGCGGCACGATCCTCAGCCCGGTCTTCGCCGTGCCGGACGAGGGCCTGCCGGGGGTCGAGGCGGCCAACTTCAGCAACGCGTCAAGCGCCGATCTCCTCGAACGCCTCGCCCGCGAGATCGACGCCGGGCACGTCAGGGTGGTCATCGGCGACACGGTGACACTCTCCCAGGCACCCGATGCCCTGGCGCGCAGCCGCGCCGGGCGGGCGCGGGGCAAGACCGTCATCGTGATCTGAGCCCGCGATAATCATGGCCCATGGACGACGTCACCGAGATCCGCGAAGGCGTGCATCTCGCCCGCGGAAGCGACACCAACTGGGTCATCCTCACCGAGGGTGACGCGGTCACGCTCGTGGACACCGGCTATCCCGGCGACCGCGAGCGGGTCATCGCCTCCCTGGCGGCGGTGGGGCGTCGCCCCGAGGACCTCGCGGCCATCCTCATCACCCACGCCCACTCCGACCACCTCGGCTCCGCGGAGCACCTCCGCGCGACGTACGGCGTGCCCGTGCTGATGCACGAGGAGGAGGTCCCGCACGCCCGCCGGGAGTTCCTCCACCAGGTCTCCGCCGGTCAGATCGCGCGGAACGCCTGGCGTCCGGGCGTGCTGCCGTGGGCGGTGCGCGCGGTCCGCTCGGGCGGCCTGACGGACGTACGCGTCGCGTCGCCGGAGGCGTTCCCGGCCCCGCTGGACGTGCCCGGCCGCCCGGTGCCGGTGCACACGCCCGGCCACACGGCGGGCCACTGCGCCTACCACCTGCCGGAGGCCGGCGTCCTGATCACCGGCGACGCGCTCGTGACCGGCCACCCCACCTCACGCGCACAAGGCCCGCAGCTGCTGCCGGACTACTTCCACCACGACCGTGAGGAGGCGCTGGCGAGCCTGCGGGCGCTGGGACGGCTGGAGGCGGACGTCCTGCTGCCCGGCCACGGCCCGGCCCACGACGGCCCCGCCGCCGCGGCCGCCGAGCACGCCCGCGGCCTCGCCACCCCGTGACCGCGGGAGGCGGGTCCACCGAATCCGCCGGGTAGAGCTCATTTCACGGAGTACCGAGCCCGGACTCGGTAGGTTGACCGCATGGATCATGATCAACTCGGTTCCCCGTTAACCGGCACGCCGCTCGCCAGTGTCCTCGTCGGACCGCCGGTGGGCGGCCACATCGCGCTGTGGGACGAGGATGACGTCAGCTTCTGGCGGCTGTCCGGCGCTCCGCCCAGCATGCTGGGGACGGGCGCGATGCTACGGGTGGACGACGAGACCGGCCGTTACCGCGAAGTCGGCCTCCTCGACCGGGAGACCGGTCTGCTGGTGCTGCGTGACCGTGAGCCGGGCCCGGGGGAAACGCCCGTGTCCCAGCTCGTCCAACTCTCACCGGTCGGGACGGATGAGGCGAAAGCCGAGTCCATGCGGGGCGACGTCACCGCGGCGGAATGGCTCGGGGACGTGGCCTTCGCCGCCGCCGCCCGCGGCGAGTGGCTGGCGATCCACCTGGGGAGCTGGGCGGGGCCCTTCACGCCGGTCGTGGTGATCGAGCTGCTGCGGGACCCCGGCGGCGCATGGCTGTCCGCCGTGCGCGCGACACCGGTTCCGGCCGGCGCACAGTTCTGGAGCGACCACGCGGTCGCGCCGGGGGCGGAGCGTCAGCAGGTCACGGCGCCGGCGAGCCACAAGGCGTTGACCCTCGGTGGGGCCCTGGCCCTCTCGGCGTTCCTCGAGTGGGGCATTCACCCGCTCATGCTCGGGATGACGTTCGGCCCGAATCCGCTCGGACCGTGGTCGGAGTCGGCTCACTGACCGTCAGGCCGGGGGACCCGGCCGGGTCCGCGCCCACGGGCCGATGCGGGCAGACTGGGGCGCATGCGCGCGAGCCGGCTGGTGTCCCTTCTCCTGCTTCTGCAGGCGCGTGGGCGGATGACCGCGCAGCAGCTCGCCGACGAGCTGGAGGTCTCGCTGCGGACGATCTACCGGGACGTCGAGTCGCTGTCCGCCGCGGGCGTGCCGGTCTACGCCGACCGGGGGCCGGCCGGCGGTTACCAGCTGCTCGACGGCTACCGCACCCGCCTCACCGGGCTGACCGCGGCGGAGGCCGAGTCGCTGTTCTTCGCCGGCATGCCGGGGCCCGCCGCCGAGCTGGGCCTGGGCACCGTCCTCGCCGCCGCCGAGCTGAAGCTCATGGCGGCGCTGCCCAAGGGCCTGGCCGAACGCGCCGGCCGCGTACGCGAGCGTTTCCACCTGGACGTGCCCGGCTGGTTCCACGGCGGGGAGCCGACGCCGTACCTGGCCGCCGTCGCGGACGCCGTGTGGAACCAGCACCGCGTCCGGATGCTCTACCGGCGCTGGAAGGCCCCGACGCCGATCACCCGTACGATCGAGCCGCTCGGGCTGGTCCTCAAGGCGGGCAACTGGTACCTCATCGCCCGGTCCGACGGAGGCGACCGTACGTACCGCGTCGACCGGGTGCGGGAGCTGGAGACGCTCGACGAGATCTTCGAACGCCCCGCCGACTTCGACCTCGCCGCGTTCTGGCGTGCCTATCTCGACCGCTTCCAGCGTGAGATGTTCTCCGGCGAGGCCGTCGTCCGCTTCTCGCCCGAGGGGATGCGCCGTCTCCTGCACCTGCTCACCCCGGCGGTGATCCAGGCGGCGCGGGAGAACGCCGGCGAGCCCGACGAGGCGGGCTGGGTGCGCACCGTGATCCCCATCGAGTCCGTCCGGCACGCCCACGCGGAGCTGCTGCGGTTCGGCGGCGAGGTGGAGGTGCTGGAACCCGCCGAGCTGCGCGAGTGCGTGATCGCCTCCGCGCGGACCCTGCTGGACCTGTACGGCGGCTGAGCCCGGACGTCCCACGGCCCCCGTCCGCCTGGGGGAAGCGGACGGGGGCCGTGGAAACGGGGGTCAGACGCCGGGGCCCGGCCGTTCGGCTCCGCGAGCCGCGTCGGTCCGGCCGGCCACCTTCACGTCGGTCGGGCCCATGGTCTGCGGCGCGGTCGGCTGAGGCGCCGTGCCCGGGACCCGCTCGGGCAGCGGTCCGCGCGGCGGCGGGACGGTGGCGTCCTCCGGTCGCGACGGACGATGCCCCAGCGGCGGACGCGGGCCGGGGGAGGCCTCGCCCACCGGCCGCTCCTCGGTCACCGGCGACGGCCGGTCGGCCTGCTCGGCCAGCGCGGCGTCCCGTACGCCGACCACCGCGAGGCGGCCGAGGGCGACGGCGGCGAGGAAGACGGAGACCACACCGAGGCCGTACAGCAGCGTGACCTGCTCGGCGACCTGGCGCGTCGTGCCGCCGAGCGCCGGGCCGAGGGTCGTACGGCCCTGGTCGGCCCACAGGCCGCTGAGCGGAACGCCGACGGCGAACCACGCGCCGCCGACCGCGGCGAGCCAGGCGCCGAACGCCGCGAAGGCACGGTTGGCGCTGGCCAGCGCGATCAGGCCGCCGAGGAAGACGGCGGCACCGGGCACGACCTGCAGCCACATCCGGCCGGACGTGAGGTGCCAGGCCTTGTCGGGGGCGAAGGCGAAGTGGAAGTACGGCCCGATGAGAGGCATGAGCGCCCCCCACAGGCCGAGCAACACCAGCAGCAACCCGCTGAGGGCGCCGCGGGTGCGCGGGACTCGTAGCGTTGCGGACATTTTGGCGATCAACTCCCTGGACGGCTGAAGCGCCTACGGGGTACCCGGTGAAAAACCGTTCATGCACCCCGATACAGAGACATCACCGGTAATGGCCGTCCGGTATAACAGCCGAATGGTCGTTACTAGGGGATTCGGTGGCTGAGCCGGAAGAAACCGTTCCGTACGAGTCCGACCTCGAGCTGCTGCGCAGGTACGAACCGGTCCTGTCCTACACCGACGGTGAGCGCTTCTTCCCGGTCGCCGTGGAGGACTACCTGGCCTGCTGCGGCCTCTGGCGGGGGGAGGAACAGCTCGTCCCGGCGGGTGAGCTGACCGCCGAGGTGCTGGTCGCGACGGCCGAGCGGTATCCGCAGTCGCAGCTGTCGCTCCTGCTCGTCCAGGAGCCGTTCCACCGCAAGGAGGTCCGCCGGTACACGCGCGCCAAGCCGCCCATCGCCAAGTCCGGGCGGCTCGCCGCGGTCGGGCTGTTCGGCCGGGTCTTCGACGTGCTGCTCCGCGCGTCGCTGTTCCTGCGCGGCTCGGTGCCCGGCGGCGTCGCCGCGGCCGCCGCGGACCTGTACGAGCGCCGCATGAACCCGGCCCGCTGCACCTATTACGGCCGGGTCGTGCGCGAGGGCGGCTACGTGGCCCTCCAGTACTACTTCCTGTACGCGATGAACGACTGGCGTACGACCTTCAGCGGGGTCAACGACCACGAGGCGGACTGGGAGGCCGTCACGATCTACCTCGCCGAGTCCCCCGCCGGGCCGCGGCCGGCGTGGGTGGCGGTGTCCGCGCACGACGAGTCGGGCGACGATCTGCGCCGCCGCTGGGACGACCCCGACCTGCGGCTGGCCGGCGAGCATCCGGTGATCTACGTCGGCGCGGGCTCGCACTCGGGCGCGTTCGTCCGCGGCCGGTACCTGGTCACCGTCAACCCCGCGCGGCTGCGCCCGATCCTCCGCGGCACGCGGCGGGTCACGGCCTTCGCCTTCCCGTGGACGCGGGAGGGGCGCCGGCACTCCGGCGTCGGCATCCCCTTCATCGACTACGCCCTGGGCGACGGGGAGGAGGTCGGCCCCTCCCGTGCCCGCGGCTGGCATCCGGTCGTCATCTCCGACGAGACGCCGTGGGTGAGCGGCTTCCACGGGCTGTGGGGCCGCGACACGCGTGACTGGGTCGGCGGCGAGCGCGCCCCGGCGGGCCCGCGCTATGACCGCGACGGCCGGGTGCGCACTCTCTGGGCGGACCCGCTCGGATGGGCCGGGCTGCAGAAGGTGCCGCCCGAGCCCGAGGACGACGTCCGGGCGCTGCGCGACCGGATCGCGATCCTGGACAAGGAGATCGCGGACGCCGACGCCACGATCGAGCACGACCGCGAGGAACTCCGGCGGCTGCGCGCGGCCGCGGTCTCCCTCGGCCGTCACGAGAACGCCCGTGGCCTCGCGCGGCAGCGGTCGGCGGAGGTGGTCAAGGCCGAGAACGCCCTCCGCGCGCTGGTCCGCACGCGTACGGACCTGGCGGAGGAGCGCGCCGCGCACGACGCGACACTCGCACGGCCGCCGGCCGTCGGGAGACCACAGGAGCACCTGCGCGAGCCGAACGTGCCGTACACGCCGACGCGTGGCTCGCGCACCCGCTTCCTCAACGTCTGGGCCGCGCTGAGCACACCCCTGTTCATCCTCGCCGTCGTCGGCGTCTTCGTCGTGCCGCACGAGCCCGTGTCGATCCTTCTCGCCGGGGTGGTCTTCCTCTTCCTGACGATGGAGGCCTGGGCCCGCCGCCGGATGCTCGCCCTCGCGACGGGTCTGCTGATGCTGGCCGGGGCGGTGGCCGTCGTGGTGGGACTGAGCTTCGCGGTCGTGTACGGGGGCCGGTACGTGCTGCTCGGCCCGATGGTCGTGGTCGCCGCCGTGCTTCTCGTGGTCAACCTGCGGGAGCTGTTCCGAAGTTGACGCGTCGCCGCCCGATCAAAAGAACGCTCTTGTCTTTTCGACGTTGGGGTCCGTAGCGTGTGACCGGCGCGAAGGGAGCATGCCGCATGATCAGGACCATCTCGCGTGGGCTCGTCGCCGGGCTCGCGGCGCTGGCGCTCACCGCGGCACCGGCGCAGGCGGCGAGGCGTTATCCGGTCGGTGACCTGAAGACGGCCGTGGCGAACTTCTTCGTCAGCCCGGATGCCGTCGCGGGCGCCAACGACTGGTCGTGTCGGCCCTCCCGCGCGCATCCGTACCCGGTCGTGCTGGTCCACGGCACCACGTCCAACCTCGGCTCGGCCTGGGTCGCGCTCGCCCCGACACTGGCCGACGCCGGATTCTGCGTGTACGCCTTCAACTACGGCGAGACCTACTCCTCGCTGTTCGGCCACCTGTACGGCCTGGGGGAGATCTCGCGGTCGGCCGCGACCATGAGCGCCTTCGTCGACCGGGTGCTGGCCGCCACCGGCGCCGCCAGGGTGGACGTGGTCGGCCACTCACAGGGCGGGATGATGCCCAACTACTACATCAAACGGCTGGGCGGCGCGGCCAAGGTGCACACCATGATCGGCCTGGCGCCCACGAACCACGGCACGACGCTCGGCGGGCTCGTCGACCTCGGCCGTACGTTCCACGTGCTGGGACTGGTCAACGGCGCCTACACGCTCATCGGCGCGCCCGCCGAGTCCGAACAGGAGGAGGGCTCGCCCTTCCAGACGGCGCTGTTCGCCGACGGCGACACCGTGCCCGGCCCGCGCTACGTGGTGATCGCCAGCTCCCGTGACGGCACGGTCACGCCGTACACCAACTCCTTCCTCAAGGGCGCCGACGTCACCGACATCCTGCTGCAGGACCAGTGCCCCGGCGATGCCGTCGGCCACGTCGGGCTCTCCCTCGACGGCCCCGCCATCCAGAACGTGCTCAACGCCCTCGGCCCCGCCACCCCGCACTTCCAGGCCGACTGCACCGGCTACGGCCCGGAGTTCTGACCTCAGGTCGCGGATTCACCAGAGCAGTTCGTCGAGCTGGTCGGCGAGCGGCCGGGCCGTCGCGCGGTTGTCCAGCGCGATGTGGGGGACCGGCGGCGGCTCACCGGCGCGGATCGCGGCGGCGAACTCCTCGAAGCGCTCCAGCTTGCGCTGGTCGCGCTCCAGGCCACGGCTCTTGAGCCGCTCGCGCAGCGTCTCGCGGTCCGCGCGTATCCAGACCAGGTGCACCGGCGAGCCGCCCAGCTCCTCGGTCCACGCGCGCCACCGCCGAGGGTCGTGGATCTGCCCGGTGAACGGGCCGCTGAGCAGCACCGGGCATCCGTGCGAGCGGATCTCGCGGGCGGTGGCGGTCATCCCGGCGTACTCATGGACCTTGATGTGCTCGTCGTACCAGGGACCCTCGCGCTCGCCCTCCGGGCGGCCGTTCGCGCGGAGCATCGCCGAGACGAAGGAGCCGTAGAGCGTGTCCTTGTCGATCAGCGCGGGAACGGGCCGCAGCCGGCTCAGGAGCAGGTCGGCCACTGTCGACTTCCCGCTGCCCGGTGGCCCGGCCACGATCCACACCGCACTCGGAAGGGGTTCCATGCGTCGCATCATCTCCCGCTGAGTGCCAGGTCAGGTGCCCGACGCTCCGAAACCTTCGGCGTGCGGAAGCATTATGCGCGGGAAATCGCCTTCTGTGGCGCTTCTCCGGCCCGGCCGTATGCGGCCGCCGCCTCGTCGTAACGGCGCAGAATCAGGGCCGCGAGCGCGTCGTGGACGCCGATCGGCGGGCTGACCGCGTTCGCGCCGCAGTCGAGGATGCGCCGGTGGAAGAACCCGGGCGCGAGCAGGTACGAGGCGACGACGACCCGCCGGGCGCCGCGCCTTCGCAGGGTGCCGACGACCTCCGGGAGCGACGGCTCCGCCGACGCGGCGAACCCGTGCGCCACCGGACGCCCCAGATACCGGCCGAGCATCCGCGCCGCGGCGCGCACGTCGGCCACCCCGGACGGATCGGACGTGCCGGCGGCGCCGAGCACCACGGCGTCCGCCGGCGGCGTCGCCCGCAGCCGGTCGACGAGCGCGCGGGCCAGCAGCGCATGGGGGCCGAGCGGCCGGGTGACCACGGCGCCGGGGCCGGTGCGTCCGGGGATGTCCACCAGGGAGTGGTAGCCGCGGCCCAGCATCAGCGGCACGGCCACCGCGGGCCCGGTCAGGCCCGCCACGGCGTCCTCGAGGGAGGGCGCGCAGATCTCGGCGAAGCACTCCGCCACGTGCAGCCACGGCCGCCGCGCGCGCACCCGGTCCAGCAGGGCGCGGATCGTGGCGACTCCCGCCGGGTCGCGCGTGCCGTGGCCCACGGCCAGGAGTACCGGAGTCGCGCTCACGAATCCTCCTTCGTCGGTGGGGTGACCGGGGCGCGTGTTCGTTGGTTCACTCGCTTCGCTCGCTCGCGGGGCCCTCCTTCGTCGGTGGGGTGACCGGGGCGCGTGTTTGCCGGTTCACTCGCTTCGCTCGCTCACGGGGCCCTCCTTCGTCGGTGGGGTGACCGGGGCGCGTGTTTGCCGGTTCACTCGCTCACGGGCCGGCGCTCTCCGCGGCGGGTTCGCAGGCGAGCCGGTAGCCGCGCTTGACCACCGTCTCGATCAGGCCCGGCCGCCCGAGGACGCGCCGCAGCCGCGCCACCGCCATCTCGACCGCGTGCTCGTCGGGCTGGAGGCGCGCCTGCCACGGCCCGCCCGGCCCGGTGCCGCTCGGCAGCACACCGCACAGCTCCGTGCGGGAGACGACGTGCCCGGGCCGCTCCGCCAGCGCACGCAGCACCGCCATCGGCGCCCGCGTCACCGGCCGCAGCCGCCCGTCGACGAGCACGGCGTGCCCGCGCAGTTCGAGCGTGTGGCCGCGCACCACGATCCGGTCCGAGCGCCGTACCGGCAGGTCGGCGGCGAGGGCACGGACGAGCGCGCCGATCCGCGCGCGGTCGGGCCGTACGGTGGGCACGCGCCGGCGCTCCAGCGGCGCGGCGGTCACCGCGCCGACGCAGGCGGCGACCACCCGTGTGCGCAGCGCGTCGAGCAGCGGTTCGCCGCTGCCGCGCTCGTCGGCGACGGCCAGCGTCGCGGCGACCGCGGGCGCGCTCGTGAAGGTGATCGCGTCCAGCGTGCCCGCCACCGCCTGCTCGACGAGGCGCCGGAGCGGTTCGGGATCCTCCGCCGGCGCCCACTGGTACACCGGGACCTCCAGCACCGTGGCGCCGGCCCGCCGCAACCCGTCGGTGAGGTCCGGGCAGGGCTCGCCGTAGAGCTGCACCGCGATCCGGCGGCCGGTGAGGTCCTCCCGCAGCAGGTGGCGCAGGACCTCCTCACAGCTCTCCGACTCCGGCGACCACGCCTCGGCCATCCCGGCCGCGCGGACCGCGCCGCGCGCCTTGGGGCCGCGGGCGAGGATCCGGGCGTCGTTCAGTCTCTTGATCAGGTCGTCGCGCAGCCCCCAGCCGTCGGCCGTCTCCAGCCACGTACGGAATCCGATGCCGGTGGTGACGACGACGTCGTCGACCGGGCTCGCCAGCATCTGCCGCGTCGCGGACAGGAGCAGGGCGTCGTCGGACAGCGACACCAGCCGGATCGCGGGGGCGTAGACCACCCGGGCGCCTCGCCGCTCCAGCAGCGCCGAGAGCTCCTCGTGCCGGCGCGCCGCCGTCACGCCCACCGTGAAGCCGGCCAGGGGCTCGGCGTTCACGTCCGGGCCACCTCCACCCGCGTGCCGCTGACGCGCACGCGGTACACCGGCACCCGGACCGCCGGGTCGTCCAGGCAGCGGCCCGTCGTCAGGTCGAAGACCTGCTTGTACATCGGGGAGGCGACGGTCGGCACGCCGCCGCGGGAGCCCACGATGCCGCGCGCGAGCACGTACGCGCCGCTGAACGGGTCGAGGTTCGACAGCGCGTGCACCCGTCCGTCGTGGGTGCGGAAGAGCGCCACCTGCTCTCCGCCGACGAGCGCGCACACGCCGTCCTCCGGCGGCAGGTCGTCGTAGTCGCAGACGTCCTGCCAGCGCACGGACACAGGCGCGAGGTCGAGTACCTGAGTCATGAGTCCTCCTGCGTCGGAAAGTGTGACCACTGGGGCACGCCTGTGACTCCCTCGCTTCGCGAGGTCATCGGGACACCACCTCCGGGATGACGGGTTTGATCTGGTCGCGTTCGGGCTCGAAGACGATGCTCGGGTCGGGTGTGCCGGGCGCGTTGACGAAGGACACGAAGCGGCGCAGCCGCTCGGGGTCCTCCAGCGTCGCCCGCCATTCGTCGGTGTAGTCCTCCACGTGCCGGGCCATCGCGGCG
The DNA here is from genome assembly GCF_030269445.1 of Actinoallomurus iriomotensis. GTDB lineage: Bacteria > Actinomycetota > Actinomycetes > Streptosporangiales > Streptosporangiaceae > Actinoallomurus > Actinoallomurus iriomotensis. The sequence continues at coordinate 597,161 of NZ_BSTJ01000002.1, read as the reverse complement.
TCGAGCGAGTCGCAGATGCCGAGCCGGTCCGCGACGATGACGTCCCGCAGGTACTCGATGCCGCCGTCGAGGCTCTCCAGCCACGACGCGGTGCGCTGGAGCCGGTCCGCGGTGCGGATGTAGAACATCAGGAACCGGTCGATGTAGCGGATCAGGGTGTCGGTGTCCAGATCGGTGGCGAACAGGTCGGCGTGCCGCGGTCGCATCCCGCCGTTCCCGGCGACGTAGAGGTTCCAGCCCTTCTCGGTGGCGATGACGCCGAAGTCCTTGCTCTGCGCCTCCGCGCACTCCCGCGCGCATCCGGACACCGCCGACTTGATCTTGTGCGGGGCGCGCAGGCCCCGGTAGCGCAGCTCCAACCGGATCGCCAGCCCGACCGAGTCCTGCACGCCGTAGCGGCACCAGGTGGAGCCCACACAGGACTTGACCGTGCGCAGCGCCTTGCCGTACGCGTGCCCGGACTCGAATCCGGCCTCGGTCAGCCGCTTCCAGATCTGGGGGAGCTGTTCGACGCGGGCCCCGAACATGTCGATCCGCTGGCCCCCGGTGATCTTGGTGTAGAGGCCGAAGTCGCGCGCCACCTCGCCGATGACGATCAGCTTCTCCGGCGTGATCTCCCCGCCGGGCACGCGTGGCACCACCGAGTAGGTGCCGTTCTTCTGCATGTTCGCGAGAAACTGGTCGTTGGTGTCCTGCAGGCCGGCCCGTTCGCCGTCGAGGATGTGCCCGGTGCCGAGGCTGGCCAGGATGGAGGCGACCACCGGCTTGCAGATGTCGCAGCCGCGGCCCCGGCCGCATTCGGCGATGAGCCCGCTGAACGTCGTGATGCCCCGCACCCGGACGATGTCGAACAGCTCCGCGCGGGTGTGGTCGAAGTGCTCGCACAGCGCCCGGCTCACCGGGATGCCCGCGGAGGTGAGCTCCTCGTCGAGGATCCGTTTCACCAGCGGGACGCAGCTGCCGCAGCCGGTGCCCGCGCGGGTGCACGCCTTCACCGTGGGCAGGTCGGTGAGGCCTCCGTCGGCGATCGCGGACCGGATGGTGCCGGCGCTGACGCCGTTGCAGCTGCACACCATCGTCTCTTCGGTCATCGCGCCGGCCACGGCCTCGGTGCCGCCGAACAGGAGCCGGTCGGGCGCCGCGGGCAGGCTCGCGCCGACGCAGGCGCGCAGCGTGGGATAGGCCGACGCGTCCCCGACGAGCACGCCGCCGAGCAGCGTCCCCGCGTCGTCGCTGACGACGAGCCGCTTGTACGTCCCGGCGACCGGGTCGGTGTAGCTGACGTTCAGCGCGTCGGCCGAGGGGTCGCCGAAGCTCGCGACGTCGACGCCCATGAGCTTGAGCTGCGTCGAGGTGTCGGCGCCCGCGAACCGGGCCGCCCCGCCGAACAGCGCGTCCGCCACCACCTCGGCCATCGACAGGCAAGGGCCGACCAGCCCGTACACCTGCCCGCCGACGAGCGCGCACTCGCCGATCGCGTAGATCCGCGGGTCGCCGGTGCGGCAGGCGTCGTCGACCACGACGCCGCCGCGCTCGCCGACCTCCAGCCCGGCGGCGCGGGCCAGCTCGTCGCGGGGGCGGATGCCGGCGGAGAAGACGACGACGTCGGCCGGCAGGACCGTGTCGCCGGCGAGACGGACGGCGTCAGCCTCGACGCGGTCCAGCATGACGCCCGTGTGCACGCGCAGGCCGAGTGCCTCGATGTGGCGCCGCAGCATCGCCCCGCCGCCCTCGTCGAGCTGGCGGGCCATCAGCCAGGGCGCCATCTCCACGATGTGCGTCTCCAGGCCGAGTCCCTGCAATGCGCGGGCCGCCTCCAGGCCCAGGAGCCCGCCGCCGACGACGACGCCGCTCGCGCGGCCCGCGGCCCGCGCCCGCAGGGCGTCCAGGTCGTCGATGGTGCGGTACACGAAGGCGGTGCCGGCCCCGGGCACGGGCGGGACGAACGGCACCGATCCCGTGGCGAGCACCAGGGTGTCGTACCCGAGCGTCTCTCCGGCGTCCGTCGTGACCGTGCGGCCGGCACGGTCGATCGCGGTGACCCGCTCTCCCGTACGGACGCGCACGGCGTCGTCGTGGGCGGGGTACCCCAGGTCGGCGCCGTCGGTAAGGTAGGAGGTCAGCGCGACCCGGTCGTAGGCCGGACGCGGTTCCTCGCCCACGACGGTGATCTGCCAGTAATCCTCGGTGTCCCGCTCGCGGACCGCCTCGATCAGGCGGTGCGCGGCCGGACCATGGCCGATGACGACAAGGTGACCGGTCTTCGTAGGAGTCGGCGGCATGGTGCCGATCCTGAGTTCGGAGCGTTTCACCATCGAGTCCGCTGTATTACCGTGAGGTCACAAGCGCTTCACCCGGGGTCTGGCGGGCCGGTGCGCGACCTCACGGCACCGCGCCGCGCGGCGTGCACGGAACGTAGCACCGCCGACTCCTGCGCCACATCCACGGGAAACGTCGGGTTCCTACCGTCCGGGACGGCCCTACGGACCCGCAGGAGGCTCCCATGACCACCGTCGAGCGACGTGCGCCGGCGACCGCGCCAGGCCGGATCACGGACTGGCGTCCCGAGGACGCGACGTTCTGGACGGCGACCGGGGCGAGAGTCGCCCGGCGCAACCTCGTCCTGTCCATCTTCAGCGAGCACATCGGCTTCTCGGTCTGGAGCCTGTGGTCGGTCCTCGTGCTGTTCCTCGGCCCGGCGTACCACATCGACCCGGCGGGCAAGTTCGTCCTCACCACGGTCCCCACGGCGATCGGCGCGGCGCTGCGCCTGCCGTACACCTTCGCGGTGGCCCGGTTCGGCGGCCGCAACTGGACGGTGATCAGCGCCAGTCTGCTGCTGGTGCCCGCCGTGGCCGCCGCCGTCGTCATCCGGCCCGGTGTGTCGTACGGCACCCTGCTGATCATCGCCGCCGTCGCGGGCGTCGGCGGCGGCAACTTCGCCTCCTCGATGGCGAACATCAACGCCTTCTTTCCCCAGCGGCTCAAGGGCTGGGCGCTCGGCGTCAACGCCGGCGGCGGCAACCTCGGGGTGGCCGTGGTGCAGCTCGTGGGTCTGGCCGTCCTGGCCACGGCGGGCGCCGGCCACCCGCGACTGGTGGCGGGCATCTACATTCCGCTCATCGTCCTGGCCGCCCTCGGCGCGGCGCTGTGGATGGACAACCTGCCCGGGCTGCGCAACGACGGGCGGGCCATGCGCGACGTCTCGCGGGACGCGCACACCTGGATCGTCTCGCTGCTCTACATCGGCACGTTCGGGTCGTTCATCGGCTTCGGCTTCGCCTTCGGCCAGGTGCTCCAGGTGCAGTTCGCCGCCGACTTCACCACCCCGGTCAAGGCCGCGTACCTGACGTTCCTCGGCCCGCTGCTCGGTTCCCTCGTCCGCCCGGTGGGCGGCCGGCTGGCGGACCGGCTCGGCGGCGCGCGGGTGACGTTCTGGAACTTCACCGCCATGGCGCTGGGCGCCGCCGTCGTCCTGCTCGCCTCGGCGCAACGGTCGCTGCCGTTGTTCATCGTGGGGTTCGTGCTGCTGTTCGTGCTCAGCGGCGTCGGAAACGGCTCGACGTACAAGATGATCCCGGCGATCTTCCGCGCGAAGTGCGCGGAGGAGACGGAGGCCCGGCGCCTGTCCGGCGCGCTGATCGGCCTCGCCGGCGCCATCGGCGCGTTCGGCGGCGTCCTGGTGAACCTGGCCTTCCGGCAGTCGTTCCTCGCGTACGGGTCCGGCACCGGCGCCTACGTCGCCTTCATCGGTTTCTACGTGCTCTGCGCCGTCGTGACCTGGATCGTGTACCTGCGGCGCTCCGCCCGGCTCGCCGGAGTCTGAGGCGCGGCCCGGGCGGGATCACGCCGGGATGCGCAGGCTCTGGCGTGCGAGGCGGGCGACCATCGCCTCGTCGATGTCGTGGCCGAGGCCCGGCTGGGTGAGGGGGACGGCGACGACGCCGCCGTTCACGCTCACCGGCGGGGACACCACCGCCGTGGCGGTCGGGGTCTCGGTCACGTCGCTCGGCAGGTCGCACCCCGGCAGGCTGGCCACCGCGACCGCCGCCGCCTGGCCGACGCCGAACCCGTCCGCGCCGCCGCACCACGCCTCCCAGCCGGCCGCGAGGGCGCGGTCGTGGGCGCCGCGGGCCGCGGTCAGGCCGCCCAGCCGGGCGATGCGCAGGCCCAGCATGCGGCCGGCGCCCATGGCGAGGGCGCTGTCGACGGTGTCCAGGTCGGCCGGATCGAGGCACACCGCCGTGGCGATCCGCCGCTGCAGCCGTGCGTACGCGGGCAGGTCGTCGCCGGCGAACGGCCGCTCGATCGCCACGAGGCCGTACGCGTCCAGGGCGTCCAGCGCGTCGAGGTGGGCCTTCGCCTCGGTGTACGCCTCTCCGGCGTCGGCCTGGAGGGCGAGCGCGGGGAACGCCCGGCGTACGGTGCGGACGGGCTCGACGTCCCAGCCGGGGCGCACCGCGAGGGTGACCCGTGTGTAGCCGGCGCCGACGAGGCGGTTGACGCGGGTGAGCAGCACGTCGAGCGTGGGCTCGGCGCCGAGCCGGGCGCCCGCCATCACCGAGGTGCGGGTGCCGCCGAGGGAATAGGACAGCGGGCTGCCCTGGCGGCGGCACCACAGGTCCCAGCAGGCGATGTCGGTCGCCGAGGCCGCCGCGCTCCCGCCGAGCCCGCCGACGCCGCCGACCTCCTCGGGCAGCTCCCAGTCGAGGCCGAGCAGGGCGGGGCCGACGCGCTCCTCGATGTCGGCCCAGCAGACGTCGGAGGCGGCCACCTCGCCCCAGCCCGCGAGGCCGTCGTCGTCCGTCACCCGGACGAGAATGCTCTCCGGGCGCCGGCCGCGCGGCATCGCCATGCGGTAAGCCTCGAACCCCTGGATACGGGGCATGTCACCGTCCTCGCCTCGACGTCCCTTCTATGATCCACCCATCCCGGACATGCTCCGGGCGGTGGCCCGTCACCAGCTGACGTGCAGCGGCTCGCCCTCCGCGTAGCCCGAGGAGCTCTGCACCCCGACCAGCGCCCGCTCGTGGAACTCCTCCAGCGTCCGCGCGCCCGCGTACGTGCAGGCGCTCCGCAGCCCCGCGATGATCGTGTCGAGCAGGTCCTCGACGCCGGGCGACTGCGGATCGACGTACATCCGCGAGGTGGAGATCCCCTCCTCGAACAGCGCCTTGCGGGCGCGTTCGAACGGCGAGTCGTCGGCCGTGCGCAGGCGCACCGCACGCGCCGAGGCCATCCCGAAGCTCTCCTTGTACAGCCGCCCGTCGGTGGCGCGCTGCAGATCGCCCGGAGACTCCAGGGTCCCGGCGAACCACGAGCCGATCATGACGTTCGCCGCGCCGGCCGCGAGGGCCAGGGCCACGTCGCGCGGGTGGCGTACGCCGCCGTCCGCCCAGATGTGGCGGCCCAGCCGGCGGGCCTCCGCCGCGCACTCGAGGACCGCGGAGAACTGCGGCCTGCCCACGCCGGTCATCATGCGGGTCGTGCACATCGCGCCCGGCCCGACCCCGACCTTGACGACGTCGGCGCCCGCCTCGACGAGGTCGCGCACGCCGTCGGCGGTCACGACGTTGCCGGCGACGACGGGCACCTGCGGGCGGAGCGCGCGTACGCGCCGCAGTGCGCCGAGCATCTTCTCCTGGTGCCCGTGCGCGGTGTCGATGACCAGCACGTCCGCGCCGGCCGCCAGCAGCGCCTCGGCCTTCTCCTCCACCTCGCCGTTCACGCCGATCGCGGCGGCCACACGCAGCCGCCCGCCCGCGTCCACCGCCGGCTCGTACAGCGTGGCGCGCAGCGCGCCCGTACGCGTCAGGACGCCGGTCAGCCGGCCCTCGCCGTCGACCACGGGCGCGAGCCGGTGTCCGCGCCCGTGCAGCGTCTCGAAGGCCTTCTGCGGGTCGACGGTGTCCGGGAGCGTGAGCAGATCGCGGGACATCACCTCGCTGAGCTGGGTGAACCGGTCGACGCTCAGGCAGTCGGCCTCGGTGACCACGCCGACGGGACGATGGTCCTCGACGACGATGACGGCGCCGTGCGCGCGCTTGGACAGCAGGCCGAGCGCCTCGCCGACCGTGCCGCCGGGACCGAGCCGGATCGCGGTGTCGACGATGAGGTGACGTGTCTTGACCCAGCCGATGACGTCGGCGACGACGTCCACCGGGATGTCCTGGGGGATCACCGCGAGGCCGCCGCGGCGGGCGATCGTCTCGGCCATCCGGCGGCCCGAGACGGCGGTCATGTTGGCGACGACGATGGGGATCGTCGTGCCGCTGCCGTCACTGGTCGACAGGTCGACCGCGAGCCGGGAGCCGACGTCGGACCGGCGCGGCACCATGAACACGTCGTTGTAGGTCAGGTCGTGAACCGGTTGCTCACCGTTCAGCAGGCGCACGTTCGTCAACACCGTCCGTCATCTGGGCGAATGGCCGGAAAGGCCACCCTCCATTGTGATGGATACCCGCCGGTGCCCGGTTCAATGGGCCTTGAGCAGCTCCGACACCTTGACCAGGCGCAGCCCGCGCGCCCGCAGGCCGGTGATGATCCCGGGCAGCGCCGCGTGGGTCTCCGGTGCGGTGGGCGCACCGTTGAGGTGCATGACCACGATCGAGCCGCCCTTCGCCTCCTTCAGGACCGTACGCGTGATCGCGTGGGGGTCGTGGCCGAACGCGTCGCCGCTGATGACGTCCCACTGCACCGGTGTCACCCCGGCGGCGAGCACCGCCCGTACCGCCCCCTGGTCGTGGCATCCGCCGGGGAAGCGGAAGTAGGGCGTGGGCGCCGGAACGTGGTCGCGCAGGATCCGCGCGGCGTGCCGCACGTCCTCCGTACGGTCGTGGGCGGGCAGGACCGGCAGGCCGTAACACGGGGCCGTGAAGGCGCTGTGCTCGTAGGAATGGTTGGCGAACTCCAGCAGCGGGTCGGCCGCGAGCGTTTTCGTCACCGCCGGATAACGCCGGATCCACATGCCGGTGGCGAATATGGTCGCCGGGGTGTGCGTGGCGTCGAGCGTGCCGATGATGCGGCGGTCATAGGAGGACTTGATCCGTCCCGCGTCGAGCGATCGCCACATGCCGGGCGTCATGTCGGCGTCGAACGTGAGCGCCACCATGCCGGAGTCGCGCGCCCCGTGGAAGACCATGTGCCGGGGGCTCGGCGGCGCGGGCGTGGCCGCTACCGCCGGGCCGGTGCGCCGCGGGGCCGGGGCCCGGCCGCGGGGCGGGCGGGCGACCGTGTGCTCGTGCCCCGCCGAGCAGGCCGAGGCGGAGAGCAGGAGCACCGCGATCAGGTGTCGCAATCGCATCCGGACAGTGTGCCCCGCGCACCGCCGAAAGTCCCTTTCCCGGGTGCCGAGTCGGTGTCGTGGCGGGCCGCCGAAACGGCGATATGGAATCTTTCCTGCCATCCATGTTGACCATGAGTGATTTATTCATGCGACACTTACGTTCTGAGCTGAGCTATGGAGCTTGCCGGCGCCCTCGCACGGCGCATCCTCCGGTGCCGTGCGTGTCGGTCGGAACCCCTCGCTGAGAGGCATGCATGCAGGTCAGGCTCTTGGGTCCGGTGGAGCTGTGGGACGGCGCCGTCTCCGCTCCGCTCGGTCCCCGCGCGCGTGCCGTGCTGGCCGCGCTCGCGCTGGACCCTGGACGCGTGCGCAGCGTGGACCGCCTGATCGAGGCCGTCTGGGGGGAGCGCGCGCCCACGACCGCGACGGCGCAGATCCAGGCGTGCGTCTCCGCGCTCCGGCGGGCGTGGCGGCTCGCCGACCCCGACGGCGAGCCGGTCCGCGACGTCATCGTGACCGTTCCGCCGGGTTACGTCCTGCGCACGGACCAGGTCGACCTCCTGGAGTTCGAGCGCCGCATCGGCGCCGCGCGGGGCATGGATCCGGCGCGCGCCGCGGAGGAGCTGCGGGCCGCCCTCGCGCTGTGGCGCGGGCCCGCCCTCGGTGGCCTGCCGAGTCTCGCGGCCGAGGCGGAGCGCCTGGAGGAGCGGCGGCTGACCGCGATCGAGGAGCGCATCGACGCCGACCTGGCCGTCGGCCGGGCCGGTGATCTCATCCCGGAGGTCGTCTCCCTCGTCGCGGCCCACCCGCTGCGCGAGCGTTTCCGCGGCCAGCTGATGCGCGCCCTCCACCGCGCGGGACGCCGTTCGGAGGCGCTCGACGCCTACCAGGAGGCACGCGAGACACTGGTCGCCGAGCTCGGCCTGGAGCCGGGACCCGACCTGCGCCGCATCCAGCAGGCGATCCTCGCCGACGACACCGGCCCGGCCGGGCCGGTGGGCGAGCCGGCGCCGTCCGCCGGGCCTTCGCCGCTGCCGCCCGACATCGCCGACTTCACCGGCCGCGCGAAGCAGGTCGCCGAGATCGCCGCCGCGCTGACCTGGCGCCCCGAGCCGTACGCCGCCGTGCCGATCATCGCGATCAGCGGGCGCGGCGGCGTCGGCAAGACCACGCTCGCCGTGCACGTCGCGCACCGGCTGCGCCAGGAGTTCCCCGACGGGCGCCTCTACGTCGGGCTGCACGGCAGCGAGGCCACGCCGGCCGACCCCGGCGACGTCCTCGGCCGCCTGCTGCGGGCGCTCGGCGTCGACGGCGCGGCCATCCCCGCCGACCCGGACGAGCGCGCGGACCTGTACCGGGCCCGCCTCGACGGGCGGCGTGCCCTCATCGTCCTGGACAACGCCGCCGACGAACGACAGGTGCGCCCGCTGCTGCCGGGCAGCCCGCTGTGCGCGGTCCTGGTCACCTCGCGGCGGCGCCTGACCGGGCTGGCCGGCGCCACGCGCATCGAACTGGACGCCTTCGACCCGGTCCAGGCGGCCGAACTGCTCACCCGAGTGGCCGGCCCCGAGCGCGTCGCCGCGGAGCCGGAGGCCGCCGACCGCGTGACCGCGCTGTGCGACCGGCTGCCGCTGGCCCTGCGGATCGCGGCGGCGCGGCTGGCCGCCAAGCCGCACTGGACCCTCGACCGCCTCGCGCGGCGGCTCGCCGACGAGCACCGGCGGCTCGACGAGCTGGTCCACGCCGACCTGGAGGTGCGCGGCAGCCTCGCGCTGGGCCACCGGGGCCTGTCCGCGGCGGCCCAGCGGGCGTTCCGGCTGCTCGGTGTGCTGGAGGTGGCCGACTTCGCGGCCTGGACGGCCGCCGCGCTGGTCGACGTGCCGATGCAGGAGGGCGAGGACCTGGTCGAGGAGCTGGTGGACGCCCGCCTGCTGGAGGTGGCCGGCCGCGACGCGACCGACCAGCCGCGCTACCGCTTCCACGACCTGCTGCGGGTGTACGCGCGCGAGCGCGCCGTCGCCGAGGAGACCCCGTCCGAGCGCGGGGCCGCGCTGGCCCGTGTGGCCGGGGCGTGGCTGGCGCTGGTCGACGAGGCCGAACGCCGGCTGCCCAACTGCTACTACGCGCCGCTGTCCGGCGACGCGCCGCGCATGCCGCTCGACCCGGAGAGCACCGACGTCCTGCTGCGCGACCCGCTCGCGTGGTTCGAGAGCGAACGGTCCGCGATCACCGCGATGGTGGAGCAGGCGCACGCGGCCGGGATGCCCGGCCCGTGCTGGGAGCTCGCCAGCGCCAGCCTCCCGTTGTTCGAGTTCTGCGGCGACCTGGTCGAGTGGCGCCGCTGCTGCGACCACGCGCTGGCCGCCGCGCGAGAGTCCGGTGACCTGCGCGGCGAGGCGGCCTCGGAGATCAACCTCGGCGCGATGCTGTACGTCCAGAGCGAGTTCGGCGAGGCGCGAGGCCACTTCGAGCGCGCGGCGACGCTCTGCGAGCGGATCGGCGAGCGCTACGGCCGGGCCGGCGCGCTGTGCGGCGTGGCCGGGACGGTCCGGATCAACGGCGACCCGGAGGGGTCCCGGCCGCTGTGGGCCGACGCGCTGCGGCTGTTCGGCGAGATGGGCGACCGGCGCGCCGAGGCGTACGCCGTGGAGGGACTCGGCCTGTGCGACCTCGACCAGGGCCGGGCCGAGCCGGCGCGGGCGCGGTTCGAGGAGATGTTGCGGCTCTACCGGAGCGCGGGCAACGGCATGGGCGAGGCGCACGCGCTGCGCCGCATCGCGGGCGTCGAGCTCGAACTCGGCCGGTACGCCGAGGCGCTGCGGCTGCTGGAGGAGGCGCTGCCGACGTTCCGCGCGATCGGTGACCGGCTGAGTGAGGCGGTGGTGCAGATGCGGATGGGGGAGTGTCTCGTCCGGCAGAAGCGCCACGACGACGCGAGGCCGGTCCTGGACCGGGTCATGACGACCTTTCGCGATGTCGGCTGGCGCACGTGTGAGGGACACGTGCTGCGGCTCACCGGAGAGATGCTCCTCGCCGACGGCGACCCGGACGCCGCGGCCGCACAGCTGGGGGAGTCTCTGCGGATCTTCCGCGACCTCCAGGAGTCGCTCGACGTGGCCGAGACCCTGCGCTGCCTGGCCGAGACGCACGTGGCGAAGGGGAACGAGGAGGCGGCCGCGGCCGCGCGGGACGAGGCTCGCGGAATCCTCGTCGAATTGGGACGCGAGCTTTAGCCGATGATGCCCGGACGTTGCCACGCCGGCGGCCGACGAAACGCGCCGCTTTCGGCACCGACGCCGCGCCTCACCGACAGATCGGTGGTCCTTTGGCGGACGAACACGAACAACGCTCCGTTTTCGCGACGAAGACGTCAGTAATGAAATGATCATGCAAGCCAATGCAGGAACATACAGGCTCTGAGGAGGACCCCCGTGCTGGATGCGGTCGACGCTGTGCTCGTACGCGAGCTGCAGCGGGATGGAAGGGCGACCTTCCAGGCGCTGGCCGACCGTGTGGGCCTGTCGCGTACGGCCGTGCGCACGCGCGTGCAGCATCTTCTGGATTCAGGGATCGTGCGCGTGGTCGGCATCGTGCACGCATCCGTGATCGGAACCGGCGCCATCGGGCATATCTTCATCGACGTCGACGGTCCGGCGCGTCATGTGGTCGACGCCGTGGCCAGAAAGTCGGCGGCCTGGTTCGCCGCCCTGGCCACGGGGGCGCACGCCGTCGTCGCCGAGGTGCGCGTCCGTGACGACGCCAAGCTCGCCCAGGAGGTCGACGGTGTGCGCTCGCTGCCCGGCGTGCGCGGAGTCGAGGTCTTCCGCGTCATCTCCGTGGTGAAGGACGCGCACTCCGTCGTCACCGAACTGCCCGACGTGTCGCTCGACGAGATCGACTGGCGGCTGCTGCGGGAGCTGACGCGCGACGGCCGCACCCCGTACACCCGGCTGGCCGAAGTGGTCGGCCTGTCCCAGGCGGCGACCCGCGCGCGTGCCGTACGGCTCATGCGCACCGGAGTGATCCACGTGAGCGGGATCGTCGACTCGCGCGCCCTCGGCTCCGGCGAACTCGCCGGGGTGGGCGTCCGCGTCTCGTCGGATGTCGACACGGCGGCCGGCCGCATCGCCCGGCTCTCCGGGATCAACTATGTGGTCACCGGCTTCGGCCGGTACGACCTCGTGTGTGGGATCGACGCCACCTCCCGCGACGTGCTGCTGAGCACGCTCGAAGCGGTTCGCGCCGTGCCGGGCGTCTGGGTCGGGGAGTCGTGGCATCACCTCGACGTGGTGAAACAGACGTACGGCGCCGACCTCGACTGATCACACCTTTTCCGTCGATTCCGGGGCGTGTCACCGCGCCCCGTGAATGTCCGGGCCCATTCCGGCTATGTCCAGGACTGGGCACGGCGCCTTGCCCTACCGTCGTGCCATGAATCTGCGGCAGCTGCGCTATGTCGTGGCGACCGCCGACCACGGCACGATGACCGCGGCGGCTCAGGCCCTGTTCGTCGCACAGCCGGCGTTGTCGCGGGCGATCAGGGAGCTCGAACGCGAGCTGGGCGTCGAGCTGTTCGCCCGAGCCGGTCGCGGTGTCGCGCTCACCGACTCCGGGGAGCAGATCGTCCGGTACGCGCGCGATGCCCTGAGGGCGGTCGACGCCATCGAGGCGTTCTCCGCCGCGCCCGCCGGCGGGCGGCCTGGCGAACTGCGGGTCGCCTCGACGTCCTCCCTGGAGCCCGAGCTCACCGCACGGCTGCTGCCGGGGTTCGCCCGCGAACAGCCCGCCGCTCGCATCCGAGTGGTCCGGTGTGACGGCCGTGAGTCGGTGGGCGCCGCCGTACGCGAAGGGCGCGCCGACCTCGCCCTGACCGACCTGCCGGTGCCCGGCGACCTAGCGGCGCATCCGCTCGAACAGCGGGAGATCGTCCTGATCTCCCCGCCCGGCCTGAACCTGCGCGAGCCGGTTCCGCAGTCGGCACTGGACGGCCTGCGCCTGGTCATGCCGGCCCGGGGCAGCGCCCGGCGAACCGAGCTGGACGGCGTGCTGGCCCGCATCGGCGTCACCCCGATCCCGGCGGTGGAGTCGAACGAGCGGGGGGCGTGGCTCACGTGGGTACGCGCCGGGGTCGGGTCGTTAATGTGGTACCGAAACCAGGTGGAGGCCGTCGACGGCCTCGCGGTCCGCTCCTTCATGCCCCCGATCACCACGACGATCGGCCTGGTCCACATGCGCCGCCCCCTGCCTCCGGTCGCCCGCGACTTCCTCGCCTTCGCCAAGAGCCGCGGCTGAGCCGACCCCTTCGGCGTCCGAGCTCGGGTGGGCGTCTCCGGCGATCCCGCGGCGGCGGGTCGCCTAGCAATCGGGCGCGCCCCCGGCCGATCATCGACGCCGATAATCGGCAGGTCGCAGACACGGAAGGCCGACGCGCCGGCATGGGCTCGCTCGGAGCGGAGTGTCGGTCTGGCGCTGTCCTGCCGGTTATCAACGTCGACGACCTGTCCGGGGCGCGTCCGGACTCCCGCGCGCCTGCCTGATGGTGTTCGGCCAGGAAGCCCCATGTCTTTCCGCGAAGGCCGTCGCGTACCACCGGCGCCGGGCCGCTTACCGGGCTGTCCCCGCGCCGGTTTTTCCACAGCCCCCCGCCGTCCTTCCCTGCTCAGACCGCGGCGCTGGACAATGGAAGTGGGATGGCGCCCCTGGGCGGGAGGGGTCTGCGACCCGGCGGTGGGTTAGTTCTCCTGTTTGTCCGAGGTCTTTCGGGTGCTGGAGGAGCGCTTCGTGCCGGAGGACGAGCCCTTGCTCGATGAGCCGCCGGAGGACGAGCTGCTGGAGGACGAACTGCTGGAGGAGCGCTTCGTGTTCGACGAGCGGCCGGTGCTCGACGACTTCCGGGAGCGGGTGGAGCCGCTCGACTTGCCGGTGTCGCCGGCGCCGCCGGACTTGTCGTTGTTCTGCTGCTTCTTCTCCTCGGCCACGGCGGTCTCGTGGCTCTTGACGACCTCGCTGTCGCGGATCTCGCCGCGCCAGCCCTCGGTGTCGTCCTCCTTGGCCAGCACCGCGTGGGCCATCACGTGCCGCTGGAAGTGCTTGAGTTCCAGCCGGACCCGGCGGCCCTGCGCTCTCCACAGGTTGCCGGTCCTCTCGAACAGGCCCTTCGGGTGGTACTCCAGGACGAGCAGGACGCGGGTGAGGTCCGGGGTCAGCTCGTGGAAGGTCACCGCGCCGTCCACGTGTCCCTTGGCGCCCGTCGAGCGCCAGACGACCCGTTCGTCGGGGATCTGCTCGATGATGGTGGACTCCCATGAGCGGGACGACCAGAAGATCTTCGCCTTCCACCGGAGCTTCTCGTCCGAGACCTGCTCGGTGCCCTCGACCTTCTTCGTGAACCCCGGGAAGTCCTGGAATCGGGTCCACTGGTCGTAGACGAGCCGGCGCGGTGCCCCGACGTCGATCTCCTCGAGGATGTTGGTGATCTTGGAGGGGTTCTCGCTCGTCTGACCGCTCTTCTTGCCGAGTACCTTCTCGCCGGCCTTCTTCAGCGTGTCGAGGCCGCCGGAAACGGCGTGCTTCGCGGTCGAGCCGCCGGATCCCAGTGATTTGGCCGCGCTTATCGCGGCTTTCGGGGCTGCCTTTCCACGGTTGACCGCGTTGGTGGCCGCCTTCACGGTTTTCGTCGCAGTCTCCACGGTGCCCTTCAGCTCCTTCAGACGAGTGAGATTGGTGTGTTCAGTGGGTTTCTTCGTGTCTTTCTTGGAGGCCGATCGCGTCGCCATCTCAGTGTCCTTCCTCGTAGGACCCCGGCTTCGGCGCCGGGGGCCGCCGGTCGTGGGGTACCCGCTCATGCGGAGAACAATCACCGGTTAAGAAGGTCGCAGCAGAATGTCACTCCGGGTGTTTTCTCGGCCACCAAACGTTGGTCATGATGGATGCGAGGCGCTTCTCATGAATGGTTCTCGCCTCTCGGGTATGACGGCTGAAGAGGCGGAACCCCTGAATAAGGAGATGGCATATGGCTGAGAAATCGACGCCGGTCGGCAAGGTGACGGAAACGGCTTCGCCGGAGCGCGTCAAGGGTTCGATGGGCAAGGTGCGACAGGTGCCCTCCCCGAAGAAGGCGCTGCAGGGCTCGGTGATGGGCGCGCTCAAGCTGCCGGGTCTGCGCAAGGTCCTGCACACTCTGGCGTTCGCCCGGCTCATGAAGGTTCTACGCGCGATCGTGGGATTCGTCGGGATACGCGCCCTGCCCGTCGTCGCGCTGATCCTCGGTGGCTGGCTCTTCCGGCGCTCCCGCAGAAGAAGATGACACACGGTCCCGGGCGGGATCCGGCCCTCGCGCCGGATCCCGCCCGGGCTTCGTTCGTATCCCCAGGACGTGAAGAGGCCCGCCGCCATGGGCGACGGGCGAGCCGGCGGGCGTTCAGTGCTCCGGCAGCAGCGGTCCGAGGGGGCCGAGGTCGAGGTTGAGGTCGTGGTCGTCCAGGCCGAAGTGGTCCTTCAGCCGGCCCATCGCCTCGTCCAGGCGCATCAGCGCGAGGCCGAGCTGCTCGACCTGGTCCTCGGACAGCCCGCCGCCCTCGACACGGCGTATCGCCTGGCGTTCCATGAGCTGCCGGATCAGCTCAACCAGCGTGAGGACGAGTTTGACCAGGTCACGCTCTACGGTGTCGGGGTCGGTGTGCAGCCGCTGCATCGTGCGGGACGTGCCGGAGCCGGTGCGGGCCGGCGTCTCCTCTGGCGGCGTGCGGCCGTGGAGGATGGCGTCGGTGACGGGGTCGCCGGTCGTCAGGTCCGTCGCCGTGACGTTCCCGGTCACCGGGGCGCGGTCGTCGGAACGGCTCACGGCTCATCTCCCTCCGACATGCCGTCGCCGTCGCGTACGGCCATGATCAGTGCGCGTAGCGAGACGTGGACGAGGTCGACCTCGGCGATGGAGATCACCAGGTCGCCGGTCAGGACGGCCCCGCCGGCCAGCAGCCGGTCGAGCAGGTCGACGAGCGCGACGCGCTCGGTTCCGTTGCCGGCCGGGCCGACGTCGAGAGGGACCGTCATCGCTCACCCCCCGTCCGTCTCGATGAAGGAGTACGGCGGCCAGGGCCCCGTCGCCTCGATCTCGATGCCGGGCGACCGCTCGCCGATCTCGCGCACCAGCGCCTGGAACTCCGGCACCCGCGCGTCGTCCAGCAGGTACGCCATGTTGAGGATCGGCGTGCCGGGGTGCCCGGACAGCTTCGGATCCTGCGGGGGATGCCTCCGCACCGCCACCGCGTGGACCCGGAGTTCGGCGTCGATGGCCTGGGCGCGCTCGGTGAGCCGACGCCCCGCCTCGTTCTGGCGGCGCCGCTGCTCCTGGCGTCGCCGCAGGTACGCGGTGCCGACCCCGGTACCCGCGGCCGGCGTCATCGCCTCCTCCTCGGGCCGTTCGTCCTCCGGGTGGGCGTACGCCTTGACCCCCCACTCCGAGCGGCCCGTGATCCGGTCCAGCGCCGCGCCGAACCGTTCGCGTCCCTCGTGGAGGACCTGCGCCACGCGCTCGTCGTCGTGGTAGACGGTGGCGATCCGCACGGGCGCCGTCGGGGCCAGGCGGGCGGCACGGTCGACCACGGCGTGGTGCGCGCGTGCGGTCGCCTCGATCCACCCCAGGTCCTCCAGGTTGGCGCGCAGGGCGTCCTCGCCGTACTCGTCCAGCCGTACGGTGCTGACCAGGGCGGTGAGGTCGCCGGCGACGACGTCGCGCACCGCGGCGCCCGCCACGCCGGGCGAGCCGCCCAGCGCCGCGAGATCCAGCCCCCGGGTGACGCCGTACAGGTAGACGGCGTTTTCGGAAGAGTCAGTCACTGTTCTTACGCTTCCTCGTGCTCGCCGATCGCGCGGACGTCGTGCGCTTTCCGTCTCCGGCGGCGCCGTCCGCGGGCGTGTCGCCGTCGTGGGGGTGTTCCTCGATCGCGGCCAGGCGTTCCCGCAGCCGCCGGTTCTCCTCCTCCAGCGCCTCGCGGGAGGAGTCCTGGCCGTCGCTCACCTCACCGCGCGAGGCGCGGGAGGACAGCGAGGGATCGTGCTCCCACCAGTCGATGCCCATCTCCTTGGCGCGGTCGACCGAGGCGACGAGCAGCCGCAGCTTGATGGTCAGCAGCTCGATGTCGAGGAGGTTCACCCGGATGTCCCCGACGATCACGATTCCCTTGTCGAGGATGCGCTCGAGAAGGTCGGCGAGATTGGCGCTCGGCTGCTCGCCCGCCATCGGACGAGCGGCCGAACGCGATCCCGTCCATGACATCTCCGACAATGTGCTCAGCCTCTTTCACTTCCGCTCGACTTGCCCGCGCAGGTAGCGTCCGACGCGCCGATAGGACACCAGCTCGCCGTCCGCGTCGACCTCGACCTCATAGGTGGCGAGGATGTCGGCGGAGTCGGGGATTCTCTGGGTCTCGACGACCTCGACGGTCACGCTCCACCCGTCGTCGGAGCGCTTGATCCCGACGACTCCCTCGGTGGACCGTCCGGTCATCTCGGTGACGTGGTGCGCCGCCACTTCGGCGGCGTCGGACGCGCTGAGCATCGCTAGCCTCTCTGATAACCGAGTCTGTGGCCTTCGTGCAGGCGGTGGATCAGATCCTCCTCCCGCTCGGCCGCCTCCTCTTCGGTGATCGCTCCGCTGGCGACGTCATCGGCGACCTGCTGCATCTCCGCGGCGATCCGGCCGGGGTCGTACAGCTGTGCCTCGGCCTGCTCCTTGAGCACCCCGGCGAGCCACATCACCCCCCGCGCGGGTGCCAGGGGGAACGTCACCAGCCCTGTGAACAGTCCCATTCATTCCTCCGGGACGAAGCTGTAGGGCGGTAGCGGTCCGACGAGGCGCAGGGTCAACCGGCCCTCGGTGTCACCGGCGAGCGCGTCCACGGCCCGCTGGAAGTCCGCCAGCTTGCCCCGCTCCACCAGGAACGACGCGTCGAGCACGTCCTCCTCGCGTACGGGCGGGTGGGCGGCGACCGCCGAGGCGGCGGGGGCCAGGCCGTCCAGCAGCCGGGCGCCCTCCTCGTCGCGGCGGCGCTTGACACTCTGCGCGACGAGTTCGCCGAGCCGGACGCGGTCGTAGTAGACGGCGTCCGACGCGTCCTCGGGCACGTTGCGCACGCGTTCGTTGAGCTCGGCCACCTCCGGCTCTTCCGTCATGACCTCGCGCAGGATCGCCTCCTGGACGTAGGTGGCCTTGACGCGGAGCTCCTGCCGGCCCTTCAGCCCGTCCAGGACCTGTGACAGGCGCTCACCGTTCTCGGTCAGCAGTTCCTTCTCCACGGCCTCCCGGCTGCCCAGGGCGGCTCCGAACCGGAAGGGCAGGATGTCCACGCCGGCCGAGACGAACACGTCCAGCACGCGCTGGTGCGCGAGCAGGTCGGCGCGTTCGCCCAGGGGACGCTGCTGCGCCAGGTCGCTGACGAGGGCCGCGCACGGACCGTGCGCGACCACCGACACGGGCTGGTCGTCCACGCCGGTGAGGTCGTCGGGTATCGAGGCGTCGGCACGGATGATGCCGTAGACGTACTGGGTCGCCCCGGATGTCTGCGGGGTGGTCACTCGTCATCCTCCTCGTTCTTCTTCGATGAGCGACGCCGCGCGGGCTGCTTCTTCTCGTCGTCCTCGTCGTCCGAGGGGGCGAAGGTCTCTTCGAGCCGTTCCCGCGCTCCTTCCAGAGCGCCACGGGTCTTCTTCTTGGCGCCCGACTCCTGCATGCCGCCGACGAACTGCGGCAGGCCCTGCGACGTTCCGTCATGGGCGATGTCGAGCCGGTTGCAGGCCGCGGCGAACCGCAGGTAGGTGTCCACACTCGCGACGACGATCCGCACGTCGACCGTGAGGATCTCGATTCCGACCAGCGAGACTCGGGCGTAAAGGTCGATGACCAGACCCTTTTCCAGGATCAGGTCCACCACATCGGCCAAACTGCTGGAGCCGCCCCCTGCTCTGCTGGGCGAACCGCCGGAGGTCTGCTGGGCGATGGGCCCAGTCATGGCATCCACTCCCTTGGTGTGTCTGGTTCAGGTGTGAACCTCACGTACCCCGATAAATCTCGCTAAACGGGATGGATGGCTTTATGTGGGAGGCATCGTCCAAATGCCACATTCTGATGGTTGTGGCTGGTCACGGGAAGTTCCTAGCTGGTTTCTGAGCGTTGATGAGCGCCTGCGTGCTTTTTCGAGGGGCGTTCTCCGGACGGCGCGTCCGGAGAACACCCCTACGACCTCGGGCCCGATACGGGCGACCGGTCACTGTTCGACTTCGGGGGACTGCCGGTCCGCGATCGCGTCGGCGAACCGCCGCGCGGTCTCGACCGGCAGAGGCGCTGGAGTCTCTCGCAGCCGGCGGAGGGTGATCATGGCGGCGCAACCGGCGCCGCCGCCGTACGCGACCGTCGCCGTCAGCGCGGCGGCCTCCGACGGCATCACCTTCTCCAGCAGGAGGACGCTCAGGCGGTAGGACGCCGCGGCGGCGAGTACGCCGAGGGTGCCGGCGACCGCGCCCATCCTCAGCGCGGGCACGCTCTTCCGTGCCTTGTCCGCCACCTCTTGATGGGCGGAATCAATAACATACTGCGTAAGTGGCTGCAAATCGGTCATGGCTCCGGGGTACCCACGAGAAGCCGATGCACGCAGCCTCTGTTCCGGTCGTCCCGAGGCGTCCGAGGTCGGATCGGGTTCGAGAGCGGCGTCATTGCCGATAGATCGATCATCGGTATATAAAGATCGATATGAGCAGGCAGATGCAGGAGCCCACGTTCTTGATCCTCACGGCTCTGGCCGCTCGGCCCCAGCACGGCTACGGGATCATGTGCGACGCGGAACAGATCTCCGACGGCCGGGTGCGGCTGCGCGCCGGCACGCTGTACGCCGCGCTGGACCGGCTGCAGGCCGACGGCCTGGTCGACGCCGACCGGGAGGAGGTCGTCGACGGCCGGCTGCGCCGTTACTACCGCCTGACCGACGACGGCGCCGCCGCGCTCGCGACGGAGGTCGAACGCCTGCGGAGGCGGGCCGAGGCCGCTGCCGCGCGGCTGGGGCCGGCCCGGCTGCGCGGGGCGCAGGCGACCGTCCCCGCCGTGTGACGCGCCGCCAGTGCACGACGACCGCCCTGCTCGGTGGTTCCCTCTTGCCCGACAAGCCCGAGGAAGGTCTGCCCATATGACTGCTCTCGAAGACCGTTATCGCAGGTGGCTCCGCTGGTATCCGGCGGAGCACCGCCGGGCGCACGAGGAGGAGATGCTGGGCGTGCTCCTCGCGGCGGCCGGTCCGGACCAGACGCGTCCGGCCGTACGCGACGTGCTCGATCTGGCGCGGGGCGGACTCGGGATCCGGATCCGCCGGGCGCCGGGCGCACTCGCGCGCGGCGGCTGGCGTGACGCGACCGCGCTGCTCGGCGTCATCGCCCCGCTCCTCCTGCTCGCCGGCACCGCCAGGTACGCCGCGCAGGCGATCCTGTCGCTGCCGGACGCGACCTTCGCCGCCACGCACGGTTCGAGCTGGTGGATCATGTACTACTCGGCGCCGTCCCACCTCGCGTGGGGGATCGCCGCCGTCGTCGCGTTGTGCGGCGCCCCGCGGGCGACCGCGGCCGCCGTGCTCGCCGCCCTCGTCCTGAGCGTCGCCGTGCTCGCGGCGAACGACGACTACGCCGGAGCAGCGGCGGCCGCGCCGCTCCTGCTCGGCCTCATCACGGCCGGCGCGCTCCTCGCCGGGCCCGGTGCCGCCCGTGGGCGGGAGGTACTCGGCCGTCCGCGCCTCATCGGCATCGTCGTCCTCCTGGCCGTGGCGGTCTTCTTCGAGACGGCGATGGTGCGGGAGGCACTGGGCATCACGTGGGGAGCCGGACTCGCGGGCCTGGCGGGCGCGGCGCTGGTCGCCACCGCCTGGCTGGCGCGCGGCGCCGCCGGGCGGCGGGCGCTGGTCGCCCTGGCCGTGCCGTTGCTCCCGATCATGACTGTGCCCTACTACCCGGGCTACGTGGAGGACCCGCTCGCTCGATGCCTCATCACCATGGTCGCCGTTCCGGCGGTGACCGGTCTGGTGTCCCTCGCCGCGCTCGCCGCATTGGAGCTGCTGGTCATCCGGCCGGTGACGGCTCGCCGGAGACGGCCGGCCGGGTGAGCATCGACGGCCGTCAGGCGTTCGCGGCCGTGCCGGGTTCGAGGGGCGGGGCGCCGACCGGGCAGTTGTACTCGCACTCCGGGCTGGCCGTGGCCTGGTCGGGGCTGAGCACGTCGTCGTGGACGATGAGGAACGTCAGCACCGCCCCGACGAGG
Organism: Actinoallomurus iriomotensis; assembly: GCF_030269445.1. GTDB lineage: Bacteria > Actinomycetota > Actinomycetes > Streptosporangiales > Streptosporangiaceae > Actinoallomurus > Actinoallomurus iriomotensis. Next base: position 576,582 of record NZ_BSTJ01000002.1, on the reverse strand, counting down.
AGCAGTACGGCCGCGATCGCCATCGCCGTGTGAAAGCCGTGGCCGAACACCGCCGGGTCGTTGTACGCGGTGCCCCTGAGCCCGACCGCGGGCGGGATGCCGGCCACCGCCAGCAGACCGGCCGCGCGGGCCACGGCGTTGTTCACCCCGCTGGCCACGCCCGCGTGCCGCAGGTCGGCCGTCGCGAGCACCGTGGCGGTCAGCGGCGCGACCACACCCGACAGGCCGAGGCCGAAGACCACCGTGGCCGGCAGCACGTCGGCGACGTACGAGGCATGCGGGCCGATGCGGAGCGTCAGCGTCATTCCCGCCGCCGCGACGATCAGCCCGCCGGTCATCAGGTACCGCGGCCCGAACCGCTGGGCCAGCGCGCCCGCGCGGGCGGACAGCAGGAGCATCAGGATCGTCACCGGGAGCAGCGCGGTGCCCGCGACGATGGGGGAATAGCCCGCCACGACCTGTAGGTCGACCACGAGCAGGAAGAACTGCACGCCCATGCCGCCGTACACGATGAACGTCACGATGTTGACGGCGGTGAACTGGCGGGAGCCGAAGACGCCGAGCGGCAGCATGGGGCTCGGACCGTGCCCGGCCGACCGCCGCCGTTCGACCAGCACGAAGGCCACCCCGGAGGCGACTCCCAGCACCGCCGCGACCACCACGGCGGCGGCCGGGCCCGAGGGCGCCTCGGTGAGGGCGTAGGTCACACCGGCGAGCGCGGCGGCCGCGAGGACGGCGCCGAGCACGTCGAAGCCGTGGTGCTCGGACTCGTCACGGCTCTCCGGCACGTGCCGCGCCGCGACGGCCACGACGAGGGCGGCGAGCGGGAGGTTGAGCAGGAACGCCCAGCGCCAGCCCGCCGCGGCGATGAGCCAGCCGCCGAGGAACGGGCCGATCGCGCCCGCGACGCCGCCGAGGCCCGACCAGGCGCCGATCGCCCGTGACCGGTCCGCGGGATCGAAGGACGACTGGATGATGGCCAGCGCGCCGGGTGTCAGCAGGGCGCCGCCGATGCCCTGCAGGGCGCGTGCCGTGACCAGCACGCCGATGTCCGACGCGCCGCCGCACAGCGCGGACGCGAGGGCGAACCAGATCACGCCGATCTGGAACACCCGCCGGCGCCCGAACCGGTCGCCGAGCGAGCCGCCGAGCAGGATCAGCCCGGCGAGCGTGAGTGTGTAGGCGTTGACGGTCCACTGCAGGCCGGCCAGCGAGGCGCCGAAATCCCGCCCGATGCGGGGCAGTGCGACATTGACGATGGTGGCGTCGAGCATCGCCAGGCTGGAGCCCAGCACCGTCGCGGTGAGGACCCAGCGGCCGGGCGCCGTGGAGAGCGTGAGCCGGCCGGTGGCGGTGTCGACCTGATCGGAGGGCACCTGGTCATCGTCGCACGCGTGGGAGGCCCCGCTCACCAGTGGTCGAAGCTGAGCGGCTCGTCCGCCGGCCGGTCGGAGCGGGACAGCAGGGCCAGGTCCGACTCGACCATCATCGTGACGAGTTCTTCGAACGTGACACCCGGTTCCCAGCCGAGCTGGTCACGGGCCTTCTTCGGGTCGCCGCACAGCAGGTCGACCTCGGCGGGCCGGGTCAGCGCGGAGTCGGTGATCACATGGTGGCGCCAGTCGAGCCCGGCCGTCGCGAACGCCAGCTCGACCAGCTCCCGTACGGACTGGGTGCGGCCGGTGCCGATCACGTAGTCCTCCGGCGTCGCGGCGGCGAGCATGAGCCGCATCGCCCGGACGTAGTCGCCGGCGTAGCCCCAGTCGCGCCGGGCCTCCAGGTTCCCCAGCGTGAGCTTGTCGGTCAGGCCGAGCTTGATCCGGGCCACGCCGAGCGAGATCTTGCGGGTCACGAACTCCGCGCCCCGCCGCGGCGACTCGTGGTTGAACAGGATGCCGCTGACCGCGAACATGCCGTACGACTCGCGGTAGTTCTGCGTGATGAAGTGCCCGTAGGTCTTGGCGACGCCGTACGGGCTGCGCGGGTGGAAGGGCGTGCGCTCGTTCTGCGGCGTCTCGCGCACCTGGCCGAACATCTCCGAGGAGGACGCCTGGTAGAAGCGGATCTGGCCGCCGCCGGGGGTGCGCGATCCGCTGATGCCGCTGACGACGCGGATCGCCTCGAGCATGCGCAGCACGCCCATCCCGGTGACCTCGGCGGTGATCTCCGCCTGCTGCCACGACATGGGCACGAAGGAGATCGCGCCGAGGTTGTAGACCTCGTCGGGCCGCACCTTCTCCACGGCGGATATGAGGCTGCCCTGGTCCAGCAGGTCGCCGTGGACCAGCCGCACGTCGCCGATGTGCTTGCGCAGCCTCGAGACGTGCGGGTTGGCCTGCCCCCGGACCAGGCCCCAGACCTCGTACCCCTGCTCCAGCAGATGCTCGGCGAGGTAGGAGCCGTCCTGCCCGGTGATCCCGGTGATGAGCGCTCGCGTGGTCAGCGGAACCTCCCAGCTCACGGGACTATGCCCGTTACGTGAGAAAAGAGATTATCCGTCCGGCCGGGGGCGCGGCGACCGAAGAGGGGCCCCCGGGACCGAATCGCGTTCGAGATCTCGCTCACGCTCGGGCCCCACCATGCTGGATCGCGCCGTTGATGTGCGAGAGGATCACGGCATCATGCTGCGCGTCGCGGGGATGCTGAGACGCCGCCGCCGCGACGACGCGGGGCTGGTCCTGGTGTGCGCGGACGGCGATCTGGCCGACGGCGAGATCCGCCGCGTCGACGGGTTGCCCGTCGTGCTGTGCCGCTCCCGCGGCGCCCTCTACGCCCTCGGGCTGCGCTGCCCGCACGCCGGCGCGCTCCTGGTGAAGGGCGCGATCGTCGACGACTGCCTGGAGTGCCCGCTGCACGGCGGCCGGTTCGCCCTGGACGGCGGCGCGGTGCGCGGCGGGCCGCCCCGCCACGGAGTGCCCGTCCACGACGTGCTGGTGAGCGACGGTCTCGTCTACGTCTCGCGGCGCCCGCGGAAGATCCCGCGCCGCTCGTGGGGCGCTCGCCGCTTACCGAAGCCGGCGGCTCAGCCCGCGGCCGCCTCGCGCTGGCGCGCCCGGTAGGCCGCCACGTGCATGCGGTTGCCGCACGTACGGCTGTCGCAGTAGCGGCGGCAGCGGTTGCGGGACAGGTCGACCAGCACGCGGTCGCAGTCCGGGGCCTCGCAGACGCGCAGCCGGTCGAGCTCGCCGGCGGCCACCACGAAGGCGAGCGCGATGCCGCACTCCGCGGCGAGGCGCTCGGCCAGCTGCGAGCCGGGGGCGGAGAAGTGCACGTGCCAGTCGTAGTCGTCGTGGTCGGTCAGGTGCGGCATCGTCCGCGCCTCGGCGATGATCGCGTTGATCCGGCGTACGGTCAGCCCGGTGTCGTCCGGCGTGCGGAAGACGTCGTGGAACCGGTCGCGCAGGCGCAGGACCGCCTCCAGGTCGTCGCCGTCGAGGTCGCGGACGTCGCTGACCTCGCAGCGCTCGACCAGTGACTGGAGCGCCACGAGGTCGGACAGGTGCTCGTCACCGGTCGCCGCCGGTCCGGTGTTGACCAGCTCGACCACGTTGCCGAGCGCGTGCTCGGTGTCATGACTGAAAAGCACTGGGGCTCCCGTTCGCGTCGGCCCGACGCCGGCGTCGCCGTTAATCCTGCCACTACCGTCACGGTACGCGGCGCGTTCCGCTCGTCAGCGTGCGTAGTGGGGGTCCGCGAGCACCGGGTAGAGGGCGTCGGCGTCCCGGTGCCGCACCGTCATCACGATCGTCGTGCCCTCCAGGTGGTACTCCGCGGGGATCGCGCGGTACAGCGAGTCGTAGCCCCAGGGAGAGTAGAACCGGCCGACCGTCGCTCCGTAGCGGTCGTGGACCACGTCGTACCCGCCCGAGGGCGTGGGGTCCAGCGAGAGGCCCTCGCCGAGCCGGAGCGGGAACCGGAACTCCTCCGGTGCGCCGGGTCCGTGCAACACGGTGATGAACCGGACGCCGGCCGTCGTGGTCTGGCCGATGACGTCGGTCTCGGTTTCCAGCCCCGGGAAGACGCGCATGCTGGGCCTGATCACGCTGGCCAGACGGTCCTCGGCGGCCGCCCCCGCGACGCCGATGTGGACGCGCTGTCCGTCGCGCGTCGGCGCCCAGACGCCTTCGCTCGCCAGTTCTCCCCAGCTCACGTCGGGATTCTCGAATTCGGGAGGTTCGGAACGCCCGCTGATCGAGAGGATACGGGTGGCGGCCTCGACGGCCGTGGTCACCTCGTCACGCGCATGTCTCATGGCGGATCCCCTTCGCCCTGTATCTATCCGTATGTCTGATGCTGCCCCGTAGAAGTATCAGATCCAGGCACTCTGCAACGAAATCGGGGTGGGTTCTGGCTGTTTCGCCGAAGTGGAGGTTGCAAATTAATTACATTGCGCGGCGTGTCGGCGTGGACGCCGTCATTTCGGACGATCGACTGGCGATCGAGTGGCGTCACCGGCGTTTTCGCACGTGAGAGACGTGTTCCGCGCACCGGCCGATACCGGGGCGTGGCCGCGTCCAGAACGGGCGCGGTGTCCAGGAAGCTGGGATCCTGGGGCGGTGCCCGGTGAGCGGGGTACGCACGTCGTGGGCGTGAAGACGTCGGCGCGAGTCGAAGGAGTCCTATGACGGACCAGCACATGGCGGACCAGGAGACGCCGGAGCGGCAGACGCCGGACCGGCAGATGACCGACGCGCCGGCCGTCGGCGACCCGGCGGCCGGTCGGCCGGAGATCAAACGGGTCAGGCAGCCGGAGATGCCCTCCGGCACGGTCCGGATCGTCGACCTGCCCGAGTCCGACCGGGAGTTCGTGCGTTCCGCGCTCCGCCGGGACACACCGCTGCACGACCTGCTCGGCCTGGAGATCGTGGAGATGGGGGACGACTACGCCGTCCTGTCCATGCCGGTACGCCCGGAGGCGTTCAACAGCACGGGCAACCTGCACGGCGGCGCGATCGCCACGCTGATCGACGTGGCGGCGGGCACGGCGGCGGCGCGGGGGAGCGGGTTCGAACCGGGGCGGCAGAGCCTGGTCACCGCCGACCTGCACGTGCGTTACCTGGGGCGGCCGCACGGCGACACGGTGTTCGCGCGGGCCGACCTTCTCAAGGCGGGGCGTCAGCTCATCGTCGTCGAGTGCCGGGTGACCGACGTGGAGGAGCGGGTCATCGCCTCGGCCGACTTCAGCATGATGATCGTGCCGTTGCGCAAACCGCTGCGGCCGGTGGCCAGCGCCAAGGACACCGACCCGGACCTGTGAGCGTCACCTGCCGCGGGGACCGGTGCGCGGCCGTACGGTGACGGCCCCGCACCGGGAGCGGACTCCTGCCCGCCGGCTCAGTTCGAGTTCAGCAGGATGTTGAACAGGTTCGGGGCGTTGGGGGTGCCCAGGCCGGTCGACAGGTCGTAGCCGGCGGTCGCGGGGTAGTAGAGGTTGTTGCCCGTCGCCACGTCGAAGTACGGGGTGTTGGCGCCGCCCTGCCCGACCACGTGGTAGAAGGTGTCCGGCCCGTACCAGAAGACGCGCTTGCGGGTCAGCAGGCCCTGGTTCACCAGCGTCATCCCGGCCGCCCAGATCGGGGTGGCCGCGCTCGTGCCGCCGAACCCGACCCACTGGCCGCGGTAGACCACCGGCAGGTCGATCGCGGCCGCCGACACGTCCGGCACCTGCCGGTAGCCGGTGCTGTACTGGTTCTGCACGCCCGGCGCGGTCTGGTACCACGGCTTGGGGAAGACCTTGCTGACGCCGCCGCCGCTGCCCCACTGGTTCTCGCACTTGGACAGGTCCGACCGGTCCGACCAGACCTCCTCCAGCGTGCGGGCGCCCGTCGGGGCGAACTGCATGTGGGTGCCGCCGACCGCGACCGCCCAGGAGGACGTCGACGGGAAGGACACGTCGAGCGGCCCGTACACCCGGTCGCCGTACGCGCCGCAGTCACCGGTGGCGACGTAGACGGTCATGTGCTCGGCCTGGGTCAGGATGCGCAGGTTCTGGTCCACCGCCTGCATGGTGGCCTGCGACATGTAACCCTCCGAGCCGCCCAGGCTGATGCTGACGGCGCTGCCCGGCCGGGGGTTGTCGGAGTTGTCGTCGATGATGCGCTGCAGGGCGTTGTTGAAGGCCGTCCAGGAGTCGGTCCCGGAGCCGGTGCTCAGCAGCGCGGGGTCCTCCTGGTAGTCGACGATGCGGGCGTTCGGGGCCAGGCCGGCGATCATCTCGATGTCCAGCGTCGCCTCGCCGCCGGGCGTGGGGGCGGAGGCGCCGAGGTTGACGTTCTGCAGGGAGATGTGGGCCCCGGTGCAGGCGACGTACTTCTGGATGTCGGTCGGGTCGTACCCGTCCATCTCCACGAGGTTGATGGTCATGTTCTCGCCGTGCCAGCCCTGCTGCCAGAGCTTGTCATAGCCGTACGCGGCGGCGACCTTCTGGTTCGACGCGATCCGCTGCGGGAACTGCGGGCACTGCCCGGCCCTCGTGGGCGTGGCCAGCGGCGTCGACGCCATGGCACGGGAGTGCGGCGCCTCGCTGTAGCTGTCCAGGCCCGTGACGGACAGGATGTAGCCCGCGACCTGCGTGGGGACCATCGGCGGGTGCGCCGGGTCGGGCGTGAAGAAGCTCCGGCCCTTGAGCTTGTGCGTCACGAACGAGGTCTTCAGGAGCTGGCCCGCCACGCCCGCCTTGGCGTCGAACGTCAGGCTCGTACGCGTCTTGCTGGGCTTGGCCTGGATGTGCGCGCTGGCGAAGTACTGGTTGAGCTTCTTCAGCTCTTCGTCGCTGACGCCCAGCTTGCCGGCGAGGCCCTTGGCGCCGTCGGTGGTGCTCTTGCCGTGGCCGAGCTGCTTCCACGTCGCGTCGCTGATCTTGAGCGTGACGCCGATGTGCAGGGTCCTGTCGCTGGGGACCTTCCCGGTGACGGGCGCGTTCAGCGCCTCCTTGGGCAGGCCGAGGTTCAGCGGGGTGTACTGGACGGACGGGCCGTCGACCGGCGTCGATGACGGCTTGCTCGAGTGCCCCGAGCCCCCGCACCCGCTCAACACCGTGAGCGCGAGCAGGACGCGGAGCATTGCGGTCCGGCGATTACGCACGGATCTCCCCTGTTCCCTGATTGTGGTTCGTCGCGCACGTCCTGGCCTGTCGACGCCGGTTTCCCCGCGGTGCCGGCCCGTGGGCCTCGCGACCGGTGGGCGGCCGGTACGGAGCCCGGTAGCCGCCCCGCTACACCTGGTACGTGTGCACCGATACCTTGACAGAACGCAAAACGTACTAGCAACACTTCGAAGAACCTAGAAACGGACTTTTTTCGGTCGTATACAGCTATGTCGTCAGACGCACGCTGTGCCCGTACGGTGCCGCCGACCTCGTGCGACTTTTCGGCCTGAGCTGTATCGTTCGTTGCGGTTTGGTGCTTGGAGGGTGCTTCGTGGCTGATCCGCGAGTGGGCTCCGGTTTCGTGAACGGCGAGGTCTCCTTCTGGTACCGCCAGGCCGGCCTGCCGTCCGCCCGCGCCCCGCTGCCTGGCGCGCGTGAGTACGACGTGTGCGTGGTCGGCGGCGGGTTCACCGGTCTGTGGACCGCCTACTACCTGAAGCGCGCGCGGCCTTCGCTGCGAATCGCGGTGCTGGAGCGGGAGTTCGCCGGGTTCGGCGCCTCCGGGCGCAACGGGGGCTGGCTGACCGCCGAGCTGGCCGGCTCCGCCACGCGGTACGCCCGCGACCGCGGCGAGGCGGCGGTCGTGGCGCAGCAGCGGGCCATGTTCGGAGCGGTCGACGAGGTCATCCGGGTCGCCTCCGCCGAGGGCATCGAGGCCGACATCGTCAAGTCCGGCGTGCTGAACGTCGCGACCAACCCGGCCCAGCGGCGCCGGCTGCACGCCGAGCTCGCCGCGGCGCGCGACCAGGGTTTCACCGAGGCCGACCTGCGCCTGCTCTCACCCGATGAGCGGGAGGAACGGCTGCGCGTCGCCGGCGCGCTCGACGCGACGTACAGCCCGCACTGCGCGCGGGTGCAACCGGCCCGGCTCGTCCAGGGCCTGGCGCGCGTCGTCGCCGGACTCGGCGTGGACATCTTCGAGGGCACGACGGTCACCGAGATCCGCCCGCGTTCGGAGGGACGCCCGGCCGTGGCGGTGACCGCCAGGGGAGACGTGCGCGCGGAGTACGTGATCCGGGCGACGGAGGGTTTCACCGCCGGACTGGCGGGCCAGCGGCGGCAGTGGCTGCCGATGAACAGCTCGATGATCGTCACCGCGCCGCTTCCCGAGGACACCTGGGAGCGCATCGGCTGGACGGGCTGTGAGCTGCTCGGCGACCACGCTCACGCGTACATCTACGCGCAGCGCACCGCGGACGGCCGGATCGCCCTCGGCGGGCGCGGCGTACCGTACCGGTTCGGCTCGGGCTGGGACCGGCGGGGCGCGACCCAGCCGCAGACGGTCACCGCGCTCGCGCGGATGCTCGCCGCGCTGTTTCCGGCGGCGGCCGACACGACGATCGAGCACGCCTGGTGCGGCGTGCTGGGCGTACCGCGCGACTGGTGCTCGACGGCGCACGTCGACCACGAGACGGGCGTGGGCTGGGCGGGCGGTTACGTGGGCACGGGCGTGGCGACGACCAACCTGGCCGGCCGTACGCTGCGCGACCTGATCCTGCGCGAGGACACGGAACTGACCACGCTGCCGTGGGTCGGCCGCCGGGTCCGCCCGTGGGAACCGGAACCGCTGCGGTGGATGGGCGTACAACTGATCTACGCGCTGTACCGCACCGCCGACCGCCGGGAGAACCGCGACCGCGGCGGGGACCGCACGTCGGCGTACGCCCGGCTGGCCGGCCTGATCTCCGGCCGCTGACGCCGCCGGCTCCCGGGTCCTACGGGCCGGGCGGCCACCGGATGAGCACGGTGCGGTCGGCGTCCTGGACCCGGAAGGTGACCTGCCGGCCGCGCTCCCGAGGAGTCCAGCCCTGTCCGAGCGCTTCGCGGATGACCCACGCGACCAGTCCGGGTGCGACGACCGTGCCGTGCTCGACCCACGTGACCATCCGCCGGCCGGGTCCGTCGGCCCGCTCGACGACGATCGCCAGGCCCGGCTCGTCATCCGGAGCGACGACCCAGCGGAACCGCTCACCGTCGACGACGATGATCCGCGTTCCCTTTCTCGCCAGCGTCACATCGACAGGTGATACCACGAGCCGGCCCGTGGAAGCGCGCCCCTCTCGGCCGTGTGAACCGCGGGGGTCACGGTGTCAGCACGATCCGGCCGAACACCTCGCCGGCGTCCATCTTCCGATGGGCCGGCACGGCTTGCTCCAACGGCAGCAGCTCGTGCACCACCGTCTCCAGCTCGCCGCGACCCGCGGCGGCGAACTGCTCCGTCCGTACGGCGCGTCGATCGGCCGGGGACACCGTCGCGGCGCTGAATGTGGCGAACGACATCGACTTCTGGAACGCCGCCATCATCGTCATGCCGAAGTCCGCCGGCGGCGGGCCGCCGACCGCGCCGACGGCCACCATGCGACCGTTCGGGTTCAGCCGGGCGAAGAAGGAAGACATGTCCGCACCGGCGACGACGTCGATGATGACGTCGTAGCCCGCGGGAGCGTCCTCGCCTCCCCCGCCGGAGCGGTCCAGCACGTGGGTCGCGCCGAGCCGGCGCAGCCGATCGCCGCGCTGGGCCGACGACGTCGTGACGGCCACCGCGCCGGCGCCGGCACGGGCGGCGAGCTGCACCGTCATGATCCCGATGCTGCCGGCCGCGCCGCGCACCAGCACCGACTCGCCAGGGGCGAAACGGGCGTGGGAGAGCCCGAAGTGGGCCACCACTCCCGAGCTGCCGAGCGTCACGGCGTCGGCGGCCGGCAGGTTCGCGGGGAGGTCGAGGATCTCCTCGACCGGAGCGATGGCGTGTTCGACGTAGCCGCCGCCCACGCCGGTGAACGCCCACACGCGCCGGCCGATCCATGAGGCGTCGACGCCGCCGCCGACCGCGGTGACGGTGCCCGCCACCTCGCTGCCGGGGACATGGCCTTCCCGGAAGCCGTACGCGGCGAGAGCGCCGCTGCGGACCACGGCGTCGACCCCGCCGACGCCGATCGCCTCCACGGCGATCAGCACCTCGCCGTCGGCGGGAGCCGGGACCGGGAGGTCGATGACCGCCAGACCTTCAGGGCCGCCGAACGCCTGGATCGTGACTGCTTTCAAGATCGCCTCCATGCTTCGGCGCCGATCGGGACTGTTCTCGCACGCCGTACGCCGGGACGTTAACGGACGCCGCCGTCCGATTAGCCGAAGTGAGAGCGGTGAGCGCTCGTTTGCCTCACACCCCGCCTTGTATGCTGGCGAACTCGAAGGGGAGTAGCCCTGTGAACCGGTCGTCGACATCCTGGAACCGTGAGGTTCCCGGTGGCCGGGCCGGCGGGTGGGCGAGACCTTCGATCCCGAACGATGACGCTGAGGCGTGTTCGTTGGGGGTCGGGGTCGCCGGCGCTCCTCGCTGACAGCTTCGACCTCCGCGACTCGCGGAAGGTTGAGGGCTGTGGCGGTGTGGCACTTCATTCTGCCGATCCGGAGAATTCGAGGCCGATGGCCGTGGGGCGCGTTCGGAACGGCACCGCCTGAGCCGGTGGTCACGGCGACCACCGGGGCCGCCTCCGGGCAAGAGGACATCGGCGTCGGCGCCGCGGTGGGCGGCCTGCTGGTGCCGGCCACGGTCACCTACGGTGCGACCGGCGCGGCGCTACTGATCGGTGGAAACCGGACATCGCTCTCGCGATCAACTGATCGACGGAGCCTGTGATGACCCAGCGAACCCCGACCTCCGCGACCGTTCTCGACCTGCGCGGAAAGACGATTGAGCAGGTCGCCTACCCGTCCGACGCGGTCATTCTCGTGGCCGGTGTTCCCGGCGCGGGAAAGAGCACGCTGCTACGCCGCGTCTTTCCCGGCCGGTCCGCGACGGGCCGTGCCGCGCAGGACAGCGTGGCGATCATCGACTCGCACGACGACCGTGACCGGTGGCGGCGTCGGCTCGGACGATTTCCGTATCCGTTGTGGCGGCCGCTCGTACACCTCAATCACTACCGGCGCATTCGCTCCGCGATCAGTGCCGTGCCCGGCCCGGTGGTCGTCCACGAGTGCGGAACGAGACGCATGACGTTGGCGCTCATCCGTCTTTGGGCCGCACGTCACCGCCGCCCCCTCCACCTGCTGCTCCTCGATGTCACGCCGACCTCGGCGCTCGCGGGCCAGCGCACCCGGCGACGTCTGGTCTCCGCACGCCGTTTCACCGCCCACTGCCGTCGCTGGCGACGAATGATCGTCGATATCAACGATCGTCCGCCCCACGGCGCGGCCTCCGTCGTCATCATCGACCGCCCGGCGGCCGACGGATTGCGTCGCATCGGGTTCGGGCCGCCGAGTGGGAGGACCGAACCAGGGGTCTGCTAACGTTCCTGCCGGCGAAGGGGAGTAGCTCCCTCACCGGTGCGTCGACATACTGGTCCGTTTCCGCGGACCCGGCGACCGGGGCACAGGGCGTGACGGCACTGTGCTGAGCGAGACCTTCGGCCGCAGCCGACCGCTGCCGTGCCGAAGCGTCCCCTGCGTTCCGGCTCGGCCTGTCCCCAAGGAGCCGATTTGAACATCGCCGTCATGGCGACCGTGTTCGGAATCATCTTCCCCGCCGAACTTCCGGACAAGACCGCCTTGGCCAGCCTGGTGCTCGGTTCGCGGTATCGCCCGCTGTACGTGTTCGTCGGCGTCGCACTGGCGTTCGCGGTGCATGCGGCTCTGGCGGTCGCGGCGGGCAGCCTGCTCAGCCTGCTGCCCCACCGGATCCTGGAGGGCGTCGTCGCGGCGTTGTTCCTGCTGGGCGCGGTGCTGCTGCTACGCGGGCGGCATGAGGACGATGAGGATCACGGTCTGCCGGGTGGGCGGAGCGCGAACCTGCCGCGGGTCGCGTTCATGAGCTTCATGGTCATCCTCGTCGCCGAGTTCGGCGACCTCACGCAGATCGTGACGGCGAACCTCGCGGCCAAGTACCACGACCCACTCGCCGTGGGAATCGGCAGCGTGCTGGGCCTGTGGGCGGTCGCCGGACTGGCCATCGCGGGAGGCCGTAACCTGCTGCGGCTGATTCCGATCACCTGGATCAGCCGCATCGCCGCCGCCGTCATGGCGATCATGGCCGTCTTCAGCATCGTCAGCGCGGTACGCGGCTGACCGCCCGCCCGCCCGCTCGCACCGCCGCCAGGCGCACTGATGCCAGGAGCCGCGCCTGGCGGCGCCGTCCGGTCAGGTGCGGTCTCTGCCGGCCCGCCCGCGGGCATCGGCGGGCGAGAGCCGGACGCAGCATTCGCCGGGCTGGGGTGACAGGACCGCCTGCAGGCCGGTGACCTGCAGGCCGTCGAGGTAGCCGGTGATGAGGGCGTGGTTCATGGCGCAGATCAGGCCAGGTGCCTTGGCGGCGAGCGGGTGGAAGGGGCAGTTGCGCAGCCGGAGCCGCGTGGTGGTCTCGCGGACGGGCTCGAAGCCGTGGTGCTCCAGCATGCGTTCGCAGAGCGTCAATCCACGCTCGGCGCCCAGGCGTCCCGGGCGGGTCGTCCGGCGTTCGGTCGCGCCGAGGTCGTGACCGCGTTCCCCGGCCACGCGTACGGCTGCCTGCTGAGCGTCCTCGGCGCGGGTCTCGGTGAGGACGGCGTCCATGAGCAGGTCGGCGAGGAGTTCGTGGCGGCGCTCGGGGATGGAGACCTGGATCGTGGCGTCCGACGGCTCGTAGCGCTTGGGCTGGCGCCCGACCTTGCGCAGGCCGCCCGGGTGTTCGTAGTGGGCGCGGAGCAGGCCGGCGTCGACCAGCTTGTCCAGATGGAACGCGGCCAGTTTCCGGGAGCTCCCGACGCCGGCGGCCGCCTCGTCGCGGGTCACCGGCCGGCCGGCACGGCGGACGAAGGCGTACATGCGCCGCCGGGTCTCCTCGCCCAGCACGTTGACCGACCTCAGGGCGGTATCCACCGGGACAGGCGGGTTCGGATCGGATGCCACGTCATCCACGTTATCTCCTGCCGCCGTGGGTAAAAAGCCGCATGCACTCAGCACGCGCAGGGTATCGACCTCCGGCGGAGATAAGTCCAATACTCATTGGCGAAACGGAGGTGAGTCGGTGTGACCGGCGAACCACAGTTCTCACGGGCGATGCAGCCGGTCAGCGCCGCGCCGGCCGGCCCGTACGGGCATCCGTTCCATCCGATCCTGGCCACGGTGCCCATCGGCGCCTGGGTGGCGAGCCTGGTCTTCGACATCGCCTCCCGCTTTCCCCGCGACCACCGTGGCGTACGCAGTCGACTTCGCCTGGCGGCACAACCACAGCCTCGACGAACGGCCCCGCCTGTTCTCCATGCACTTCTGGGCCACCGGCGACGGCGTCACCCTGGCCGAGACGCCACGCCCGGCCGTGGACGCCACCAACCCGGCCACCGGCTGAGCAACGGGCGGATCCCGCACCTCGGTGCGGATTGCCGAAAGTGGCCACATGGCCACTTTCCGTAGCAGGTCGAGCGCGGCGCGGGTTACAACCATGACCAGGCACGTCCATTTCAGGGAGGCTCGTCATGCCGCTCACCGAGTCCCAGGCGCACGCGCTGGCGCTGCGGTTCCAGCATTGGGATCGCGACCGCAACGGGTTCATCGAGTGGTCCGACCTGGAGGCGGCCGTGGCGCGGCTCGCGGAGGCCTTCGGGCGAGACCCGGGCGCGCCCGAACGCGGTGCGCTCGTGAGCTCCTGCCGTAAGTTCTGGCGGGTGCTCCTCCGGCACGCCGACGCCGACCACGACGGACGGATCAGCCAGGACGAGTACGTCGTCGCCTTCGGCAGTGGAGTGATGGGCGATCCGGGCGTCTTCGATGACGTGTTCCGAGCCCTGCTCGCCGACGTGATGCGGCTCGCCGACGCCGACGGCGACGGCCGCCTGGGGGAGGAGGAGTTCGTCCGCCTCATGGGTAGCTGGTACAACGCCGGCGAGGCCGACGCCGCCGCGCTGTTCGAGCTGCTCGACACCGACGGTGACGGCCACCTGAGCCGCGGCGAGTTCGTACGCGCGGCCTCGGACAGGTTCGTCGACGAGAAGTCGGTCTCACACGCGCCGCCCGCGAGCCGCTGACCGGCGCCGCGCGTCACCCGGCGAACCGCCGCACGGCCTGCCCTCGGACCCCGACGGTCGCGTGGAAGACGCAGCCGGCCAGCGGGTCGTCATCGGGTGTCAGTCCCTCGCGCGATGTCGTGACGAACAGTTCGTCGCCGCCCGGGCCGCCCAGGGCGCAGGCGGTGACCTGCCGCGCCGCGACGGTGACGACCTCGTCGAGCCGGCCGTCGGGGGCGTAGCGGCGTACGGCCGAGCCACCCCACAGCGCGACCCAGACGCCGCCCTCGCCGTCGACGGTCAGCCCGTCCGGGGTGCCGTCGGCCGGGGCGATCTCCGCGAAGGTCCGCCGGCGGGTCAGCCCATCGTCGGGGGACCAGTCGAACAGGTCGATGCGTCCCGTCGGCGTGTCCACGTAGTAGGCGGTCGTGCCGTCGGGGTGCCAGTCCAGACCGTTCGAGATCGTCACATCGGTCAGCTCGCGGGTCACCGACAGGTCGGGGGCCAGCCGGTACAGCGCACCACGTCCGGGGCCGGCGTCGTAGGCCATCGACCCGCACCAGAAGCTGCCGTCCGGGGCGCACGCGCCTTCGTTCATGCGCACCCCCGGATCGCCCCACACCGGCTCGAGCGTCCGCACTGACCCGTCCGGGTCGCACAGGGCGAAGCCGCGCTCGACCCCGGTGACCGCGCCGCCGCCGATCCGCGGCCGCAGCGCCGCGGCCACGTCGCCGACGTGGTGGCGCTCGACCCGTCCGTCCGCCTCCAGGCTCAGTACGTCGCCGGCCAGCATGTCCACCCACCGCAGGCGGCCGTCGGGCCACCAGACCGGCCCCTCGCCGTGCTGAGCGACGGGTGCGGTCAACGTCCGAGCCTCCACCGGCACCTCCCATATATTTTCATAATTTATGTTGACTTGCTGTATCGCGCAGGTTAACACTGGTCACCGCCTCGATCGAGGCAGGTCAGCAAGCCGATGGGCTTCCTCGTGTGTTGGAGGTTTGGGTTGGACAGACGTCCCCGGCGCTTGGCCGCGCTTGCCGCGGCCGCCGCCGCATTCGTACTCCTCGTGGGTCTCTCGGCGTGCAGCAGTGGCACGGCGAGCGGCGGCTCTTCCGGTTCCAGCGGATCGGTGAAGGGCAAGTCACTGCGCATCGGCGCGGTCTTCCTTGACTCGCAGGGCTTCTACGGCGGCGTCAAGGCCGGGTTCCGGTCCGCCGCCTCGGCATCCGGCGCCAAGCTCAAACTCGTCGAGAGCAACCCCGGCGACGACGCGTCCAAGGAGGCTTCGTTCGTCTCCACGCTGGTCAGTTCCAGAGTGGACGCCCTGATCATCTCGGCCAGTTCCCAGACCGGCTCGGTGCCGGCCATCCGGTCCGCGGCCAAGGCCGGCATCCCGGTCATCTGTTACAACACCTGCATCGACCAGGCCGACCTCGGCAAGTACGTGTCGGCCTACGTCCAGGGCGACCCGGTCGCCTTCGGCAAGAACACCGGGAACGCGGCGGCCGACTACTTCCTGAAGGCCGGGATCACCCACCCCAAGATCGCCGTCGTCAACTGCGAGTTCGTCCAGGTGTGCACGCTGCGCCGGCAGGGCTTCGAAGAGGCGTTGAAGGCCAAGGTGCCCGGCTACCAGATCGTGTCGAACCAGGCCGGTACGACCGAGGACAAGTCCGTCAGCGTGGCGACCAACCAGCTGCAGGCCCACCCTGACCTCAACGCGTTCTACGGTGAGTCCGGCGGGGCCACCTTCGGCGCCTACAAGGCGATCCAGTCGGGGAAGAAGGCCGGAAAGGTCGTCGTGTTCGGCAGCGACATGACCACCGACATCGCCAACGCGCTCGCGGACGGCACGGTGATCAAGAGCATCACCGACATCTCCGGCAAGGTCACCGGCAAGCTGGCCTGGGAGCAGGTCCAGCGCGTCCTCCAGGGCGACCACTCGCTGGGCAAGACCGTGGATGACCCGATCACCGGGTACACCGCGGACGACAAGACGGCCGTCCAGCAGTGGCTGACGGCGCACGCGGACGGTCTGCCGTAACCATGGCGTCGATCAACGATCAACCTGTGGCCGGGGGCGCCGGGTCGGAGCGCGGCTCCGACCCGGTGGCCCGGACCCGGGGAGCGGTCCGCCGCTACCCCGGCGTCCTCGCGCTCGATCACGTCGACTTCGAGGTGCACCCCGGCGAGGTGCGCGCGCTGCTCGGCAAGAACGGCGCGGGCAAGTCGACGCTGATCCGGCTGCTGTCCGGGGTCGAGAAGGCCGACGAGGGAACGGTCGAGATCGCGGGCACGGCGCTCACCGGCGGCGGCAGCCGCGAGGCGAGCCAGCTCGGCGTCGCCACCGTGTACCAGGAGCTCAGCCTCATCCCGAAGCTCAGCGTGGCCGAGAACTACCACCTCGGCGCGCTGCCGACCGGGCGGGGCGGTCTCGTGCGGACCGCGCACATGAAGGACGCCGCGGACGCCGCGCTGGTGGAACTCGGCGTGAAGGTCGACCCGGGCATGCCCGTGGGAGCGCTGCCCGTGGCCGAGCAGCAGATGGTGGAGATCGCGCGGGCTCTTCGCGGATCGCCGAAACTGCTGATCCTCGATGAGCCGACGAGTTCGCTGGCCGCCGCGGCGGTCGACGTGGTGCTTCAGGCGGTGACCCGGATCGCCGCGACGGGCGTGGCCATCATCTACGTCAGCCACCGGCTCAACGAGATCAGGCAGATCGCGCACTCCGCCTCGGTCATGCGCGACGGCCGCCTCGTCGAGACCGTGAACACCAAGGGCGCCAGCAGCGACGAAATCGTCTCATTGATGCTCGGCGACGCCGCGAGCGCCACCGAGGCGACGGCACGCCACACGTCCGCGCCGGCGACGGACCGGCCGGTCGTCCTGTCGGTACGCGAACTCTCGGTGCCGCCGAAGGTGCGCGACGTCAGCTTCGACGTGCATGAGGGGGAGATCCTCGGCATCGCCGGCGTGCTGGGATCGGGCCGTAGCGAACTGCTCCGGTCGATCGCCGGGCTCCTGCCGCCCGCGTCCGGCACCCTCACGGTCTTCGGTGAGGAGCTTCGCCGCTGGTCGATCCGGGACATGATCCGTCGCGGCGTCGGGCTCACACCGGAGGAGCGCAAGACCGACGGCATCGTCCCGCTGCTCGGCGTCGACGAGAACATCGTCCTCGCCGATCGCGGCTCGGTGCGCCGGGGACCGCTGCTGTCCACCGGGCGTCAGCGCGCGGCGGCCGCGAAGCTGGTGTCCGCGCTGTCGGTCCGCACCCCGGACGTCGGCGTGCCGATCGGCGCGCTGTCGGGCGGCAACCAGCAGAAGGCCGTGATCGCCCGGTGGCTGCACCGCGGCAGTCGCGTGCTACTGCTCGACGAGCCGACCCGCGGCGTCGACGTGCAGGCCAAAGCCCAGATCTACGACCTGGTGCGCAAACTGGCCGACGACGGCGTCAGCATCGTGTTCGTCTCGAACGAGCTCGAGGAACTGCCGCTGGTCTGCAGCCGCGTCGTCGTACTGCGCGACGGTGCGATCGCCACGGAGCTGACCGGCGCCGACATCACCGAATCGGCAATCTTCGCCGCCACCCTGGCCGACGGCACCGGGAGCGCGGCCGCGTCCACCACCGGGGAGTCAGAGTGAGTTCGACCGTGCAGACCCAAACGGCGACCGTCGATGCGCAGCGACAGGTACGCCGGATGAGACTGAGCCGAGGCGTCAACGAGCTCGGCCTGCTCGCCGCCATCATCGTGTTGTACATCGTGCTGGGCACGAAGGCGGGCGGCTTCCTCACCAGCGGCAACCAACTGGGCATCCTGCGCGACGCCGCACAGATCGGCATCGCCGCCTGGGGCATGACCCTGGTCATCATCGCCGGTGACATCGACATCTCGATCGGCCCGGCGGTGGCGTTCGGGTCGGTGATGGTGGCCAAGGGCGCGACGGCCTGGGGACTCGGAGTGCCGCTGGCGGTCGTCCTGACGCTGGTGATCGGCAGCGCCATCGGCGCGTTCGCCGGCTTCCTACGGGCGCAGTACAACGTCCCGGCCTTCATCGCCACGCTGGGCGTGTACAGCGCGCTGCGCGGTCTCGCCCAGTTCATCAGCAACGCGTTGCCGGTCCCGCTGCCGGACTCGGGGTTCTTCGACTTCCTGGCCGGATCCGTGGCCGGCGTACCGACCCCCGCCGTGGTGATGATCCTGCTCCTGGTCGTCTTCCTCGTCATCGCCCTGAAGACGCCGTACGGCCGAGCGGTCTACGCGCTGGGAGGCAACCCCCGCGCCGCCGAACTGGCCGGCATCGCCGTCAAGCGGATCCGGATCTCGCTGTTCGCCGTGAACGGCCTTCTCGCCGCCATCACCGGTGTGCTGCTCGCCGCCCGCCTCGGCTCGGGCAACGGCGGGGCGGCGATGGGCCTCGAGTTCGACGTCATCGCGGCGGTCGTCATCGGCGGCACGGCGCTGGCCGGCGGTTCGGGATCGATCCTGGCCACCGCTCTGGGCGTCATCTTCATCACGCTGATCGGCAACGGCCTGGTCCTGCTGGGCGTCAACCAGTTCCTCCAGGACGTGGTTCGCGGCGTCATCATCGTGCTCGCCGTGCTGGTCAACGTCCTGCTCGGCCGTCGCAACCGATTGACCTCCTGACGACAGCCACCATCAACCTCGACTTGAAAGTGTGACCATGTCCGACATCCCGCAGCGCATGCGCGGCGTTTACCTACCCGGCGACTCCACCGCGGTCGTCCGCGACGTCGAGGTCCCCGAGCCGGGCCCGGGCGAACTGCTGGTACGTGTCGGCGCGTCCGGCATCTGCGGCAGCGACATCGGCTATATCTATCGCGGCTACAAGGGCCATCGCGGTGAGGAGGGCGCCGCGTACCGCGGCGTGGTGGCCGGGCACGAGCCCGCCGGGACCGTCGTCGCCGCCGGCCCGCGGACGCGGCGCTTCGGCGCCGGCGACCGGATCCTGGCGTACCACATCGTCGGGTGCGGGGTATGCCACAACTGCCGGGGCGGCTGGATGATCAGCTGTACCGGGCCGACCCGCGCGGCCTACGGCTGGCAGCGCGACGGCGGCCACGCCGACTACATCCTGGTGGACGAACGCACCGCGATCGCGCTTCCCGACGAGCTGTCGTTCGTCGACGGCGCGCTGATCGCCTGCGGGTTCGGCACCGCGTACGAGGGGCTGCACCGGCTGGGCGTAGCGGGTGCCGACGACGTGGTCGTGGTGGGGCTCGGCCCGGTCGGCCTGGCCGCGGGAATGATCGCCCGGGGCATGGGCGCGCGGCGTGTCATCGGCATCGAGCCCAGCGCCGTCCGGCGCGGCTGGGCCGACGGCCTGAAGCTGTTCGACGCGACCGCCCACCCGGACGACGCCGCCGAGTCGGTCGCCCAGGTGACCTCTGGAGTCGGCGCCCAGGCCGTCATCGACTGCTCGGGCAGCCGGGCCGGTCGCGGCACCGCGATCGAGTCGGCGGCCGAGTGGGGCCGGGTGTCACTGGTCGGTGAGGGCGGGACGCTGGAGACCGAGGTGTCCGACGCCCTGCTGCACAAGCAGCTCACGCTGTACGCGTCGTGGGTCACCTCGGTGCAGGGGATGGAGCAGATCACCGCCGACCTGGTGCGCTGGGGCCTGCGTCCGGAGACCGTCGTCAGCGACCGGTTCGACCTCGACCAGGCGGACGACGCGTACCGGCTCGCGGCGGGGGAGAGCCGCGGCAAGGTCGTGCTGATCCCGGGGTACCAAGCTCATGACTGACGTCCCATCAGGGTCCGTCGAGGTCAGCGCCGACACGTCCGGACCCGACGAGGTCGTCTGGCTGCGCGCGGGAGCGATCGAGCTGGGCGCGGTGCCCGCGCTGGGCGGACGCGTTCTCGCGCTCCGCCTCGCCGGCCGCGAGGTGCTCTACCGCAACGACGCGCTGCTCGACGAACGCCTGCACCGCCGGCCCGACCACGGCCCGGAGCCCGACGGCACGATGGCCACCTGGCGCAACTACGGCGGCGACAAGACCTGGCCGGCGCCGCAGGGCTGGGACGGCCCCGGGCAGTGGGCCGGCCCGCCCGACCCCGTGCTGGATTCCGGCCCCTACGGCTGGACGGTCGCCGAGTACGGCGGGCGCGCCCGGCTCACCATGACCAGCGACGCCGATCCGCGCAGCGGCCTGACCGTCGTACGGGAGGTCGACGTCGAGACCGGCACCAGCACGGTCACGGTCACCCACCGGCTGGTCAACACCGGTGGTCGCCCGGTGCGATGGGCGCCGTGGAACGTGCTCCAACTGCCCGGGCCGGTGGCCGGCGACGGCTGGTTCGCCGGGGTGGACGACAGCGCGGCACCGGTCCGCGGGCTGCTCGCCGGCACCGGCCTGCCGGCGTGGACGGTCGACGCCGGCGTCGCCCGCGTCGAAGGCCAGGACGTGGTCGGCAAGCTGGCGCTGCCCGGGGCGTCGGGCTGGCTCGCCACGGTCAGTGGCGGGTACACCGTCACCCAGCACTTCGCCGTCGACCCGGCCGGGCTTTACCCCGACGACGGGGCGCGCGCCGAGGTGTGGCTGGAGTGCCCGCAGGAGCGGGGCATCGAGTCGCTCGGCGGCCTGCGACCCACCGCCCGAATCCTGGAGAGCGAGGTGGTGGGCCGGCTCGCGGACCTCGCACCCGGCGAGCACACCGAGCTGACCGTACGGCTGTCGGTCTGCCGCAGTGCCGGTACGCCGCGCCGCGTCCGCCCGGCGGGCGTCGTGTTGCGAGACCTGACCGCGGAGAACACCGCCACCGGCCTACGGCTCACCGGCGGCTACGCCACATTCGCCGACGGCGACGTGCTCTGCCGGGTCCTCGGCGCCGACGGCCGGCCGCTCGCCGAGCGTCCCGTCGCGGCCGCCCGGGCCGGTGGTGAGCTGTCGCTCGACGTCCGCCTGACGGCTCAGCCCGGAGCGCACGCCGTCGAGCTCCGGGTGGCGCGTCCGATGGGACCCGCCTCGGCGCTCGACAATGCGATGATCAGCCCGACGCTGCGAGACTCTGGGAGTACCTCATCGTGACAGCCTCGGATTTCGACCGACGCGTCGTCGTCGTCACCGGCGCGGCCGCCGGTATCGGAGCGGCGGCCGCCCGGCACGTCGCCGCGCAGGGCGCGGCCGTGCTGGTGTGCGACGTCGATCCGCGCGGTGAACAGGTCGTCGCCGCGATCGCCGCCGACGGCGGCACCGCCTCGTACATCTCCGCCGACGCCGCCTCGGAGAACGACTGGCAGCGGGTCGTCGACCTCGCGGTCGGCAGCTTCGGTGGTCTCGACGTCCTGGTCAGCAACGCGGGCACCGTCGAAGTGGCGCCCGCCGACCGGCTGAGCCTGGCGTCGTGGGACCGGCAGCTCGCCGTGAACCTGACCGGAACGTTCCTCGGAGTCCGGGCCTGCCTGCCGTACCTGCGGGAGAGGCGCGGCAACGTCGTCGTGATCTCGTCGGTGCACGCCGTCGTCGGCCTGCCCGGGCATCCCGCCTACGCGGCGGCCAAGGGCGGACTCACCGCGCTCACCCGGCAGCTCGCGGTCGAGTACGGACCCGATGTGCGGGTCAACTGCGTCGTGCCCGGTCCGATCCTGACCCGAGCGTGGGACCGGGTCTCCGAACCGGACCGCCAGGCGAGCATCGAGGCCACCGTGCTGCGCCGGTTCGGGCAGCCGGAGGAGATCGCCGAGGCGATCGCGTTCCTGGCGTCCCCCCGAGCGTCTTTCGTTACCGGTGCCACCCTGACCGTCGACGGCGGGTGGAGTGTCGTGAAGGACTCCGCATGAGTGAGAGCGCCCGAGTCGAGCCGGCATCCGAGCCGGACGGCGGATCACCGACCCGCGCCTCGAGGCGCCGTCGCGGACTGCACGGCGAGGTCGTCGAGATCATCGGCCATCGCATCGTGAGCGGCGAGCTGCCCGAAGGCGCCACCATCAACGTCAACGCGCTGGAGGAGGAGCTCGACATCAGCCTGACGGCGGTGCGAGAGGCGTTGAAGGTGCTGGGCGCGAAGGGCCTGGTGGACGCGAGGCAGAAGCGGGGCACGTTCGTCCAGCCACGCGCCAACTGGCACCTGCTGGACGCGGACGTCATCCGGTGGCGGTTCGCCGACGGTGTCGACCACCGGTTCCTGGCGCAGCTCGACGAGGTACGGGAGATCATCGAGCCGGCGGCGGCGCGGCTCGCCGCCGAACGCCGCACCGACGCCGACCTCGAACGGCTGGAACGCGCGCTGAACGCGATGGTGGCGGCCGACGGCCCCGAGCCGGCGGTCTCCGCGGACCTGGCGTTCCACCGCGCGCTGCTGGTGGCGACGCACAACGAACTGCTGGAACAGATGGAGATCGTGCTGGAGGTCGGCCTCGCACGACGTGACCAGATCGTGCACGCGGCCGGCCACATCGACGACGCGATCCCCAGCCACGCGGCGGTGCTGAGCGCGGTCCGCGACGGTAGTCCCGCCGCGGCCGAGCGGGCCGTACGAGACCTGCTGAACAAGGCGCAGGCCGACTCGCAGCGGGCTGCGGCGTCGCGACAGCACGGGGAGGGAACCGCGTGAGGATTGAACGGATCGAGACCTTCCTCGTCCCGCCGCGGTGGCTGTTCTGCCGCGTCGAGACCGACGACGGCGTCGTCGGCTGGGGCGAGCCCGTCGTCGAAGGGCGCGCGGAGGTCGTCCGCACCGCGGTGGAACTGTTCGCGGAGTACCTGGTCGGCCGCGATCCCATGCGCATCCAGGACCACTGGCAGGTGATGACCAAGGGCGGCTTCTACCGCGGCGGCCCGGAGATCTCCAGCGCGGTGGCCGGGCTGGACCAGGCCCTGTGGGACATCGCCGGAAAGTCGCTCGGCCTGCCGGTGCACGCCCTGCTCGGCGGCCAGGTCCGCGACCGGGTCCGGATGTACTCCTGGGTCGGCGGCGACGAGCCCGCGGAGCTTCGCGACGCGGTCCAGGAACAGATCGAGCACGGTTTCACCGCGGTCAAGATGAACGCCTCCGGCCCGTTCCCGTCCGCGGCCTCGCCGGCCGACACCCGGGCGGTGATCGAGCGCGCGGAGACGGTCCGCGAGGTACTCGGGCCGGAGCGCGACATGGCCCTGGACTTCCACGGCCGCGTGAGCGTCGCCGACGCCAAGCGCCTGCTCGTCGCGCTCGCGCCCCTGCATCCGCTGTTCGCCGAGGAGCCCGTGCTACCCGAGCACGGAGGGCGGCTCGCCGAGGTCGTCGCGTGCAGCAGCGTGCCCATCGCCTGCGGGGAACGGCTCTACTCGCGGTCGGAGTTCCTGGGGTCGCTGCAGGCGGGTATCGCGGTGGCGCAGCCGGACCTGTCGCATGCCGGCGGTATCACCGAGGTCCGCCGGATCGCGGCACTGGCCGAGACGTTCGACGTGCTGCTCGCCCCCCACTGCCCGCTCGGGCCGATCGCGTTGGCCGCGAGCCTGCAGGTGGCGTTCACGACGCCGAACTTCCTGATCCAGGAGCAGAGCGCCGGCATCCACTACAACCAGGGCGCCGACCTGCTCGACTACGTCACCGACCGCCGCCCGTTCGACTTCACCGGCGGTTACGCGTCGCTGCCCACCGGTCCCGGCCTCGGCGTCGAGATCGACGAGGCCGGCGTCCGGCGTGCCGACAAGACCGGCCACGCCTGGCGCAACCCGATCTGGCGCGACGAGAATGGAGCATTCACCGCATGGTAGCCACTGACGACCTCAGATCCCTGCTCCGGAGCGATGGGCTGCTGGCGATCGTCCGCGGCACCGACCCCGATGCGTGTGTCGCCTCGGTCGAGGTGCTCGCCGATGCCGGCATCCGGCTGGTCGAGGTATCCCTCACCAGCACCGACGCTGCGAAGATCATCACGCGGCTGGCGGCCGCCGACCTCGGGATCACCCTCGGCGCCGGCACCGTGCTCACCGCGGCCGACGCCCGCCGCGTCCAGGACGCCGGCGCCACGTTCGTCGTCACGCCCGGCTCCGGCCCCGGCGTCGACGAGGCCGCCCGGCTCGGCATGCCGGTCCTCGCGGGATGCCTCACCCCGACCGAGGTGATCGCGGCGGACCAGGCCGGCCACATCGTCAAGTTGTTCCCCGCGTCGGCGTTCGGCCCGTCGTACCTGCGCGCGCTGCGCGACCCGCTGCCGCACACCGACGTCGTACCGGTCGGTGGCGTCGATCTGGACGCCGCTCGGGAGTACCTGGCCTGCGGAGCGATCGCCGTGGGCGCCGCGTCGCCTCTGCTCGGCGACGCACCACGCGGCGGAGATCTGACCGCGCTCGCCGCTCGGGCGTCGGCCTTCCGCGCCGCCGTCGACGAGGCGCGCCGGCCGTGACCGACGTTCTCACCGTCGGCGAGACCATGGCCTCGATGCGGGCGGTCGCGCCACTGCGGCTCGGCGGAGCGATGTCGCTGTCGGTCGCGGGCGCGGAGAGCAACGTGGCCATCGGCCTCGCCCGGCTCGGCCACCGCGTCAGCTGGGTGGGCGTCGTCGGCGCCGACGAGCTCGGCGCGCTGGTACTCCGGACGCTGCGCGCCGAGGGCGTCACGCTGGAGGCGGTTCGAGTCGACGCGGACCGCCAGACGGGGGTCATGGTCGTCGAACGTCGAATCAGCGACCTCAGCGGCGTCATCTATCACCGTTCCGGATCCGCCGGCTCCACCGTGTCCGCCGAGGACGTCACGGCCGGCTTCCGCCCACCGCCGTCATGGGTGCACCTGACCGGCATCACCCCGGCGCTCGGCGACCGAGCACGGGGAGCCGTCGACGCCGCGGTCGCGCAGGCGCGCC
The DNA here is from genome assembly GCF_030269445.1 of Actinoallomurus iriomotensis. Taxonomy (GTDB): domain Bacteria; phylum Actinomycetota; class Actinomycetes; order Streptosporangiales; family Streptosporangiaceae; genus Actinoallomurus; species Actinoallomurus iriomotensis. The sequence continues at coordinate 551,652 of NZ_BSTJ01000002.1, read as the reverse complement.
GCACCGGCATACCGATCAGTCTCGATGTGAACTTCCGGCGCCGGCTGTGGACGGAGAGCGCGGCGGGGGAGTGCCTGCGCCGGTTGGCGCCCCACGCGCGTCTGCTGGTCGCCTCCGAGGACGAGCTGCATCTGGCGGCGCCGGCGGACGCTCGTAACGAGGAGGACCGGGTCGCCGCGCTGCTCGCCGCCGGCGTCGCCGAGGTCGTCATCAAGCGGGGAGCGCGTGGCGCGTCACTGTACGGCGCCGACGGCCGGGTCGACCGCCCGGCCCACAGGGTGCGGGTGGCCGACACGATCGGCGCCGGTGACGCGTTCGTCGCGGGGCTGCTGTCCGCGACGCTCGAGAACCTTTCCGTGCCCGACCGGCTCGAGCGGGCGGCCACCTGCGGAGCGTTCGCCGTGGCCTCCACCGGTGACTGGGAGGGCCTGCCGACCCGCGCCGAGCTGTCACTGCTCGACCTGGAGGCCGGAACCACGCAGCGCTGAGAAGCGGTCAGTCGATGGGGATCTCCGCGTGCAGAGAGGTTCCCTTCCCGGCGGGGCTGGTGAGGTCGATGCGCCCGCCCAGGGCCTCAACGCGATCTCGGATACCGATGAGACCCGAGCCTTCGCCGAAGTCGGCCCCGCCGACGCCGTCGTCGCGGACGCACAGGTGTACGGTCCCGTCCCTTACCTGCATGGCGACGTGGACGGCGGACGCGTTCGCGTGTTTGGTCGCGTTGGTCACCGCCTCGGACACCGTGTAGTAGGCGGCCACCTCGGCGGGCTCGGGCAGGCGGCCGGGGAGGTTCAGGTCCAGCTCGATCGGGAGGCTGGAGCGGTGCCGGAGCGCCTTGAGCGCCGTCTCGAGTCCGCTGCGTGACAGGATCGCCGGGTGCAGGCCGCGGGAGATCTCCCGCAGGTCCTCGACGATCTCGGTCAACCGGCGGGAGGACGCCGCCAGCCGTTGCCTGGCCTGGCCGGCCGGCACCAGTTCCTGGATGGCGCACAGTTCCAGGCCGAGTGAGATGAGGTGCTGCTGCGTGCTGTCGTGCAGATTGCGTTCGATACGGCGGCGCGTCGCGTCGGAGGCGGTCACCATGCGTGCGCGGGACGCCCGCAGCTGTTCGCGGCTTTCGGCACTGGCGATCGCGGTGCCGATGAGCTCGGTGAACTCCACCATGCGCTTCTCAGTGCCTTCGGGCATCGGATCGTCGGACTTGCTGAGGACGAACACCATGCCCCAAAGTCGTCGGTCCACCACGATCGGGCAGCCGACTCCGGACTTGAAGCCGTGTTCGTGGCACCACCGGGCGATGTCGCTGGTGGCGTCACCGTAGGTGATCCGCGCAGGCCGGCCGGTCCGCATGATCTGTGACGCCACGGTCTCCCCCTCCAGGGGCCACCGTGAGCCGATGGGGACCACCGGCTCCGCCACGCCCCACGCGCCGAGGACGGTGAAAGTGCTGTCGGGTTCGAAGCGTTCTGTCACGCCGTACATCAGGCCCAGGACGCGGCCCATCTCAGCCGCCGCCGCGTTGAATATCGCCTCCGGCGGGGCACTTCGCGTGACGAGGGTGGCGATGCGCTTCAGCGCCCGCTGCTCCTCGGCGTTTCTCTGGACGGTGGCGCAGCTCTCCTCGAGGACGCCGGCGATCGTGTTGAAGGAGCGTTCGAGGACACCGATCTCACCGGGCGAGGTCTCGGGTACCCGCACCGTGAGCTCGCCCCGGGCAAGATCAGCGGCCATCGCGGAGACGCGGCGGACGGGACGTACGACCGTCCGGCTCAGATGACCGGCGAAGAGAGGGACCGAGAGGAGGCACATCGCCGCGCCGATCAGAGAGATGATCACAGTGCGGGTCGCCGCGGCGTCCGCGTTCGCGGACTCCACCTCGATGGCTTCGCGCTGCGCGGCCGCGAAACCATCGAACCGCGTCCGAAGGTCACCCAGACCCCGCTCTCCTTCGTCGCCCCGGGGATCGACGCTCGTCGCCGAGGGGTTTCGTTGAGCGGCCAGGTAGGAGGAGCTCGCTCGAACGATCTCGGCGGCGCGCGTGCGCTGGGCCGGACCGGCCGCCTCGGCGTGCCGCCGCAGCTCGGCGGACTCGGCGGCGAAGGCGGCGCGAGCGGTGTTCCATGGCTGCGAGAAGCGCTTGTCGCCGGTCATGATGAAGCCGCGCTTGTCCCTTTCCAAGTCGGCGGCCAGTCGTTCGAGGCGGTCAGCCGAGATAAGCAGCGCCTTCGAATGTCTCACCCGGCTCGTCGAGTCATTCAAATTGGCGATCGTCGTATATAGCACTCCGAGTACGCCGACGATGACCAGCAAGAACACGCAGCTCACAGTCAACATACGACGGCCGGTGACGGTGCCCGGCCGTAGCAGTGGTATCACCGCGCCCCCCTGATAACCGAAAACCACAAAACGCATCGGCCCCAATGTTTTTTACTCTACGGGGCGGCTCGCCACGTGCGGACCGCAGTTACTCACGTGGCGATGGGTGACGCGTGAAAAACCGGTTCCCGGTCGCAGATCACGAATCCCGGTGCCGGGGGGCCTGCCGATGGCGGCCGTGGCGACGACAGCGGGCGTGGCAGCGTTTTGTCCAATATCGGACACCCTGTGCCTGATGACGCGCGCCTGTCTGATCTTTACCGTCTGGCCGGGAACCACGCCGACGGCCAGGAGGCGCAATGACGGACGATCATCCAGGCGAGACCGGACACGGCGCACCAGACTCGCCCCCTGAACTGCGGCAACGCTGGACCACTCCGAGACTCATCCTCGCGAGCGTGCTCTCCCTCGCGATCGTTGCTCTCTTCGTCCACGGGCTCACCGCAGCGAACAACGCGAGCGGCGGCGATCGGAGCGAAGCCGCCGCCGAACGCGTACACGGCGATGCCGACGGCGGAAAAGACGAAGGAGAAGAGGAGGGCGGGGAGGAAGAGGAGGAAGACGGCGGTCCGACGGCTCCGGCCGAGTACCTCACGCAGAAGTTCACCTCCGGCCACGACGTCGAGCCGGACCAGATCAAGCGCGCCCGGACGCAGGCCAGGGCGCTGAAGCCCGGCGGCGGGAACTGGGGGCAGGTCGGACCCACCAACGTCGGCGGCCGGGTCACCGACCTCGTCGTGGACCCGAACCACCCGAACACGTTCTACGTGGCGGTGTCGGGCGGCGGCATCTGGAGGAGCATCGACGCCGGTAAGACCTTCACCCCGGCCTGGCCGGTGGACCAGACGCAGACGATGGGGGCCATCGCGCTCGGCTCCGACGGCGCACTGTGGGCCGGCACCGGTGAGGCGAACCCGTCCGGCGGCGGCCTGACGTTCTTCGGCGACGGCGTCTACAAGTCGACCGACGGCGGTGCGCACTGGAAGCAGTGGGGTCTCACCGACAGCGGCGCGATCGGGAAGATCGTCGTCGATCCGGCGAACCCGAAGCGTGTCTTCGTCGCGGCCGCCGGCAACCTGTCCGGCACGGCCGGTCAGCGGGGCGTCTACCGGCTCGGTCCCGACGGCAAGAGCTGGAACCTGGTGCTCAAGACGCCGAACAACACCACGGGCGGCATCGACCTGGCGCTCGACCCGACGAACGGCGACCGCGTCTACGCCGTGTTGTGGGACCACAAGCGCAACAACGGCGCGCGGGTGTACGGCGGGGTCGGCTCCGGCCTGTTCCGCTCCGACGACGGCGGCGACCACTGGAAGCGGCTGGAGAACGTCGTCGGCACGCACCCGGCCGACACCACCGGCACCGGCCTGAAGAGCGACGCGAGTCTCGGCCGGATCGGTGTCGCGATCGCCCCGAACGATCCCAAGCGCGTGTACGTGGTCAGCGGCAGCCCGTACGGTCCGGACAAGGGTTTCTACGTTTCCAATGACGGCGGCGACACCTTCACGCCCGGCGGCCGGCCCGGCTCCTCGGGTGGCTACCAGTGGTGGTTCGGGCGCATGTGGGTGGATCCGAAGGACGAGAACCACCTGTTCAGCGCCGACGTCAGCCTGCGTGAGTCCAAGGACGGCGGCGCCACGTGGTCCGACTCGGGCGGCGTGCATTCGGACCAGCACGCGATGCAGTGGGACCCGAAGGTGGCCGACCGGATCTACCTCGGCAACGACGGCGGGATCTATCGTTCGGACAGGAACGGCGCGAGCGGCTCCTGGGTCCATGCGACGTACGCGCCGTGGAACCAGTCGTACCACCTCGCGGTGGCGGCGGACGACCCGAACCGGCTCGTCTCGGGCCTCCAGGACAACGGCAGCGTCCGTACCTGGACCAACACCGCCGGTGCGTCGGACCTGTCGCAGTGGAACGCCTACGGCGGCGGCGACGGGCACAACGTCCTGATCGACCCGAGCGACCACGACATCTACTACGAGTGCTCGCAAGTCGGCGTGTGCACGCGGCACGAGGACAGCGACGGCACCTCACGCGGTTTCCGGTTCGGGCAGCGGCATTCCGCGCGCATCACGACGGACGCCCCGATCGTGCTCGACCCGAGCAACCCGTCGGTGCTGTACTTCGGCGGCAACGTGCTGGACCGCTCGACCGACCGCGGCGCGACGTTCACCCAGATCAGCCCGCCCGGTGACTACCTGACCGGCCCGGTGCCGCCGGACGAGGACGACCAGGGACCGTTCTACGCGAACCAGTACGCCACGATCACCTCGATCGCGCCGGCCAAGGCGGACGGAAACACGATCTACGTGGGCACCGACACCGGCCGGCTGTGGAGGACGACCGACCTCGGCGCGCACTGGACCGAGTTCACGGGCAAGGGACTCCCGGTCCGGTGGGTCAACGCGATCGTCGTCGACCCCGCCGACGCCGGCCATGTGTACGTCGCCTACTCCGGCTACCGGGAAGGCGACACCGCGGCGAACGTGTGGGAGACCACGAACGGCGGCGACAGCTGGCACAACATCAGCGGCAAACTGCCGAACGCGCCGGTCGAGATGCTCACCTACGACCAGGTGAGCCACCAGCTGTACGCGGCGACCGACTACGGCATCTTCTACGACAAGAACGACAAGAAGAACTGGAAGCGCCTCGGCAACGGCCTGCCTGACACCCCGGTGTTCGACATCAAGATCACCGGAGACCACCGCACGATCTACGCGGCGACGTTCGGCCGCAGCGTGTGGAAGATCCCAGTTCCGAACAACTGACCACGGCGGGCGGGGACGGACCTGACATCCGTCCCCGCCCGTGTGGCTCATTCAGGTCCGCTGTCGGAACGGCCGTGCCAGTCGATGGTGTACGAGGGCCCGTAGTACTTCTGAAGGTGCTGCCCTTCGGAGCGGTACAGCGGGAACTTGAACTTGGAGCCGTCGGGCCAGGTGATGGCGCGGGTGCGGAGGTTGATCTCCGGGCACTGTGGCTTTCGCGCCTGCCAGAGGATTCGGGGCGGCTCGGCGTCGGCCGGATCCATGTAGGTGGATCCGGTGTCCACCACCGCGAGGCTCGACGGCGAACAGACCAGCCAGGGCCCCTTCGCGCGCCGGAGCTTGTCCAGGAGGTCGAGTGCCATCGCGTCCGCCGGGCCGGTCACCCGGATCTCCCGCCTGAACGGGTTTCCCACGCCGCCGGCGGTGAACAGCATGAAAACGTTGATGACGAGGCCGGCCATGCCGCGTGCGATGTTCCAGAAGAAACGACGGACGAGCCGCTTCCCCTTGACGGTGCCGTCCAGCCGCCTGCCGGGCACGTCGAATCCGGGGTCGCAGTTCTCGTCCAGGCGTAGCGCGATCACGGGTTCGCGCCACTGGCCTCGCATCAGCTGCTCGACACTTTCCCGGAACTCGGGACGCACCAGAATCCGGTCCACTTTGGCCTGCGTCCGCTGCTCGAATCCGGCCGGCCGCGGAGATTTCCGCGGTTCCGCTCCGTGCTCCGGCCCTCGTCGATTACTTGGTGGAACCACGGCTCGCACTCCAGGGGTTGGCGGTGTTCATCTGTTGACGCCCTTGGTTCGCCTGCCGGCGGTCTGATGGACATGGTCTCGTCATCTTCGCGGCTTGGCGGGTCTGGCAGGCTACACGTCGTTCTGGATGAGAATTTCTCATAATCGAGCGTGCTGGGGAGTGGCCGGTGTCCGGTCCGGCGGAGCCTTCGTCCGTTGAGCGTCGCGTCGTGGTCGGTCGTGTGCCGGCGGACTGGTGGGGTTCGCATCGGGGGTTCGCCTGTGTGCTGGCCGCCGCGGCGTTGTTGCGGGTCGTCGCGTTGGTGGCCTTCCCGCCGTTGTGGTTCAACGACAGTTTCGACTACACGCGGATCGGGTTGCATCCGTTCCCGCATCCGTTGCGGCCGGACGGCTACGGGTTCTTTCTGTGGTTCCTGCGCCCGTTCCGCAGTTTCGTCCTTGTCGTGGCCGTGCAGCACCTGATGGGGCTGGCCATGGGGGTCATGGTGTACGCGCTGGTGCGTCGCCGGTACGGGCGTGCGCGTTGGGTGGCGTGCCTGGCCGCGGCACCGGTGCTGTTCGACGCGTACCAGGTGCAGCTCGAGCAGCTGGTGATGTCGGACGTGTTGTTCATGTTCCTCAGCCTCAGCGCGGTGACCGTGGCGCTCTGGCGGCGGAGGCCGACCTGGCGGGCCGGGATCGCCTCCGGTCTCCTTCTGGCGCTGGCGGGCTTGACCCGTACCGTCGGCCTGCCGCTCGTCGCGCTGCTCGTCGTCTTCCTGCTGGTGCGGCGTGCGGGCTGGCGTACGGTCGTCGCCGTCGCCGGGGCCGCCGCGCTTCCGGTCGCCGCGTACGCGTTGTGGTTCCAGTCCGCGACGGGGCATTTCGCGATCACGAACGTGGACGGTGTCTTCCTGTGGGGCCGTACGGCCGCGTTCGCCGACTGTTCGAAGATCAAGCCGCCGCCTGACCTGGCGATGATGTGCCCCCGCCGGCCGGTGGGGGAGCGGGAGGCCTCGTCGTCGCAGATCTGGGAGAAGGGCTCGCCGGTCGCGAGCCTGGACGACGCGGCGAACGTGCGTGGCCGCCGGTTCGCGCTGGCGGCGATCGAGGCCCAGCCGTGGGACTACGCCGTCACCGTCGGCGACGGGCTGAAGCTCACCTTCGGCTGGACCCGCCATGACTACCCCAAACACAGCGTGTCGCGGCTGTACGAGTTCCCTGTCGACACCAGAACACAGCCGGGTTATCCGCTCATGCAGGGCAAGGAGTCCACGGCCGTCATCGCCTATGCCGGCCCGGGGCCGACCGGGTCGATCCACGGCCCGTACGCGGGCTGGCTGCGGACCTACCAGGGCTGGATCTTCGTCCGGGGTCCCGTCCTGGCCTTCATCCTCCTGCTGGGCCTCACGGCCCTGCGCCGGCGGGAGCGTCTGGACGCGGCCCTGGCCTGGTCGGTGGCCGCCGGCCTACTGATGGTTCCGTTGCTGACCGCCGATTTCGACTACCGGTACATCCTCCCGGCCACCCCCATCGCCTGCGTCGCCGCGGCACTCGCCACCCGCAGGACCCGGCCGAGCGAAGCGGGAGAAGGCGAGTCGTCCGCCGGACAACGAGCCCGGGTACCCGCCGAACCCCGGTGAAGAAGGTCGGCCGGACCCCGGCGGCCTCAGATGCGGCCTCCGCTGGCGTCGCCAAGGCTCGGCACGGTCAATTCCTCGGGAGTTCATGAGGCGGCCGGAGTGGAGCTATGTCTGCTTCCGGGTGGTTTCTGAAGATCAGGCGCGCCCAGAGATCGATTTGGGTGTAGCGGGGTGGCGTTGCCCCCCGTTCCTTGTCTGATTCGAGGTACATGTGAGAAAGATGGTCTTGAGCCATCGGTCGTTGCTGGTGGCGTTCGCCGCGGCGACCATCGCGGTGGCCTCCCCGGTCGCCGCGCACGCGCAGGGCAGTCCGCCCGCGCCGGTCACCGGTGGGATCCCACTGATCGACACGACCGAGATGATCGGTCCGGGCATCAGCCTGCGGCACCTGAAGGCGCTCGCCCAGTCAGGCTGGTACGACGGGCAGTTCATGACGGTGGACCTGTCCAACAGCGCCGTCAGCACCGACCTGCTGACCTCCGGACCGGTCGCATCCGGCGGGCCGCTCAGCACGGCCGCCAACAAGGCCGGCGCCGTCGGGGGCGTCAACGGCGAGTTCTTCGACATCGGCAACTCCAACGCGGCGCTCGGTGGCGAGATCCAGGACGGGCGGCTCGTCAAGACCGCCGACATCGGCGGCCGCCAGCACGTCGGCGTCAGCGCCGACGGCATCGCCCAGCTCGTGGACCTCACGGTCAACACGGCCGCGAACTTCGCGGGCGCGGACCACAAGGTCCTGTCGATCAACGCCGCGAACGGCGGCGGGGTCCCCGCGGACGGCATGATCGCGTTCACGTCCGCGTGGGGCACCTACAGCCGCAACCGTGGCCTGACGAGCGTGGCCAACGACCAGATCGCCGAGGTCCTGGTGGAGAACGGCAAGGTCGTGTCCGTCACGCCGAACGGTCCCGCGGGCTCGGGGACGATCCCGGGCGACGGCTTCGTACTCGTCGGGCGCGGTGCCGCGGCGACCGCGATCCGCGCGCTGAGGCCCGGCGACCCGGCGACGCTCAGTTACGCGCTCGCCGACAACCTCGCCAAGAAGATGAAATTCGCGCTCGGCGACGGTGGCACCATCGTCTCCGGCGGCAAGGTCGTCGGCGGTCTCGACACCTCGATCGCCCCGCGTACCGCGCTCGGCTTCAAGGACGGCGGCCACACGCTCGTGCTCGCCACCTGGGACGGCCCGGGCGGCACCGGCAAGGGCGGCATCGGGATCGACGAGGAGGCGCGTGAGCTCGTCACGATGGGCGTGCAGACCGCGGTCAACCTCGACGGCGGCGGCTCGACCACGATGGTCGCCCGCGCGCTCGGCGCGGACGACGCGACCGTCCGCAACGTCCCGTCCGACGGACACGAACGCGACGACCCGAACGGCGTGGGGGTGTTCGTCTCCAAGGGCGACGGCAAGCTGCACCAGCTCCTCGTCAACCCCGCGCCGGGTGCGGCGTCCGCCGACGGTGGCGTCAAGATCTTCCCAGGGCTGCACCGTACGCTCGTCGCGGAGGGCATCGACGACCACCAGACGCCGGTGACGGTCAACCCGAAGTCCGTGCGGTGGTCCGCGCCCGGAGCGTCCGTCACGGGCGGCACGCTCAAGGCCCCGGCCAAGGCCGGGCCGCACGGCACGATCACGGTCAACGCGCAGGTGGGGCACGAGAAGGCGCGACAGAAGGTGACCGTCCTCGGTCCGGTCGACAGCGTCGAGCCGTCGTCCGAACGCCTGTCGATCGCCGACGCGACGCCCGCCGACGCGACCACCGTCTCCGTGACCGGCCGCGACGACCAGGGCTACACGGCCCCGATCGACCCGCAGGACCTCGCGCTCGACTACGACCACGGCGTCGTCGCCATCCAGCCCGTGGACGGCAAGCTGAAGATCACCCCGCTCACCGACGCGGCCACGATCCTCACGGTCGCGGTGGGCGGCAAGTCGGTCCGGCTCCCGATCACGGTCGGCGTTCAGACCAAGACCGTCTACGACTTCGACGACGACGTGCTCGCGCGCTGGCGCAACAACAGCACCGCGGCCACGAAGTTCTCGGTGGATCCCGACGGCCTGCGGATCGACTTCGACGCGATGCGCAACGTGGGCATCACGGCGGCATCGGCGGCCCAGCGCATCCAGGTGTCCGGCCAGCCGCTGCGCCTGCGGGTACGGATCAAGTCGAGCATCAACGTGCCGAGCGGGCTGACCTACCTGGCCTACACGGACGCGAACGGCAAGGGCAACGGCGTCTACGGCACCGCCCTGACCGCCAGCGACGACTGGCAGTACGCGACGTTCACGCTGCCGGCCAACGCGGCGTTCCCGATCGCGATCTCGGGCTTCCAGGGCATCAACACGAGCGTCGCCCAGCAGAAGGCGGGCACGTTCGTCCTGGACCGCGTCGAGGCCGACGTTCCGACGTCGATCGACCTGCCCGCCCAGCCCGACCTGCGGCCCGACCCGCTCGTCTCCGACGACGGCTCGCTGCTCCAGAGCCACGACACGTGGCAGTTCGCGACGCTGTCGGACGTGCAGTTCACGGCCGACAACCCGGCGCTGTCCCAGGTCGCGACGGCCGCCATCGAACGGATCCGCAAGACTCACCCGGACCTGATCGTCCTCAACGGTGACATCACCGACCGTGGCCTGCCGCAGGACCTCGCGCTCGCCCGCCAGGTGCTCACCAACGCCGGGTGCGACCTCATCCCGGTGGGCAAGGAGCCGTCGGCGAACAGCACGCCGGACCCGAAGACCGGCTCGATCCCGTGCTACTACGTGCCGGGCAACCACGAGTCCTACGGCCTGGGCAACGTCCAGTCCGACCTGACGAACTTCATCAAGGAGTTCGGCCGGCCGTACCGGACGTTCGACCACAAGGGCACGCGGTTCATCCTCCTCGCCAGCTCCCTCGGGTCGCTGCACGGGACCGCGTGGGACCAGCTCCCGATGATGCGGAAGGCGCTCGCCGACGCGAAGAAGGACCCGTCGATGCACAACGTCATGGTCTTCGCCCACCATCCGGTGGACGACCCGAGCGAGACGAAGGCCAGCCAGCTCGGCGACCGCGACGAGGTCGGGCTCATCGAGAAGATGCTCACGGGCTTCCGCGACTCCACCGGCAAGGGCGCCGCGATGGTCGGATCCCACGCCCAGGTCGCCAACGTCCACCGCGTCGAGGGCGTCCCGTACACGGTGCTGCCGTCGTCGGGCAAGGACCCGTACGGCACGCCGGATCGGGGCGGTTTCACCGGCTGGGTCGACTGGTCCGTCGACCCGAGGAAGAGCGCGGACCAGCGGTGGATCGAGGCCGACGTCCGCGCCTTCGCGCAGGGCATCACGCTCGACGCCCCGGACTCGGTCGAGGTGAGCGAGACCGCGCAGATCTCGGGCAGCATCGTTCAGCCGGAGGGTGTCTCGACCGGCACGCGTGTGGTGCCGCTGCGGTACCCGATGTCGGTCGGCTGGAGCGGCTCGTCCAACCTGGCGATCGGCAGCGGGAAGGCGGCCATCGACGAGGCTCGCCACAAGGGCAGGGTCGCGATCCTCGACCCGCTGACCCGGACGCTCACCGCGCTGCGAAGCGGCTCGGTGACCGTATCGGTGACGAACGACTCGATGCGTCCCTACACCGACGACGGCTCGCTCGCACCGATCACGACCTCGAAGACCATCAAGGTCGTGCCGTCCACGGGCGACGGGCCACGGTGAGGATCGGTGCCGCCGGCCCGGCGGGTCGGCCGACACCGTGACCGCACCGGGGTGGACGCGGCCTGCGTCCACCCCGGTGCCGGCCGGCGGGCGACGCGGTCAGGTGTCCTCCTGCCGTCGCGGGTCGTCGCGGTAGTGCAGGGGCGGCCGATGCCAGGCCGCGCGGAGGCCGGTCGAGACGACGGCGGCGGGCGAGGTGACGACCAGGCCGCCGTCGACCGGCAGATCGACGCCGGTGACGAACGCGCTGCGGGATCCGGCCAGGAACGCCACGGCCTCCGCGACGTCGTCCGGCCGGCCCACCCGGCCCAGCGGGTACGGCTCGATCAGCAGCGCGCGGTCGACGGCGTCGTCGGGCCCGTCCTCGCCTTCGGGGAGGACCAGACCGGGCGACACACTGTTGACACGGATCCCGTGCGGGCCGTACTCGACGGCGAGCTGCCGGGTCAGGGCGTGCACCGCGCCCTTGGCGGCCGTGTACGCCGCGTGCCCCGGATTGCCGACGAGCCCGTTCACCGACGCGACGTTGACGATCGAACCGGACCGGGCCCGCAGCATCGCCGGCAGCACCGCCCGGGTCGCGGCCTCGACCGGCTTCAGCACTCCGGCGAGCGTGGCCTGCCAGTCCTCCGCCGACGACTCGTGCAGGGCCCCCCGCCGGTACGCCGCGGCGTTGTTGACCAGTGCGGCGATCGGTCCGACGCCGAGCACGCCCGCCATGGCCGTGGCGTCGGTGGCGTCGGCGGTGACGGCCCGGACGTTCGCCGTACCCGTGAACCCGCGCAGGCCGTCCTGGTCGCGGTCGACGGCGACGACGTCGAAGCCGTCGCGGACGAGTGCCTCGACGACGGCCGCGCCGATGCCACGGGCCGCCCCGGTGACGACGGCGGTGGGTCGGGTCATCCCTTCGTCGCCCCCGAGGTGAGGCCGCGAACGAGCATCGGCTCCAAGAGGACGAACAGGACGATCATCGGGATCATCGACAGCGTGCCGGCGGCGAGCATGCCGCTCCAGTCGATGTCGTGGGCGCCGATGAACGAGGTGACGCCGACGGGCATCGTCCAGCCGTCGGGGTTGGTGATCAGCGTGCGGGCGAACAGCAGGTCGCTCCACGAGAGGATCGCGGCGTAGACGGCGGTGGCGCCGAGGCCGGGCAGGGTCAGCGGCATCACGACCCGCACCAGCGCGCCGAGCCGCGTGGTCCCATCGATCATCGCGGCCTGCTCCAGTTCGCGCGGCACGCTGTCGATGAAGCTCTTCAGCATCCACGTGGTGAACGGCACCGTGATCGTGATGTCGGCGAGGATGAGCGAGCCGAGGCTGTCGATGAGGCCGAGCTTGCCGAACACCACGAACAGCGGGATGGACAGCATCGTGCCGGGCAGCATGCGGGCGAGCAGGAGGGTGTACCCCACGCTCGTCGGCCCCACGCCGCTGAAGCGGGACAGGCTGTAGCCGGCGAGCAGCGAGATCACCATGCTGATCACGCTGACCGCGGCGGTGACGATGAGCGAGTTCAGCATCCAGTGCGCCACCGGGCGCGCGGTCAGGTCCTGGACGAAGGCGTGCAGGGTCAGCCCGTGCGTCGGGATCAGCGGCGGATCGGTCGAGAGCGTGATCGACGTCGGCAGGAGCGCGCCGACGATCATCCAGTACACGGGGAAGATCACGATCGCCGCGACCACGGCCGTGACGACGAAGGTGATACCCCGGCGCCGGCCGGAGCCGGCCGCCGCTCGCGTCGATGCCATCAGAAGAACTGCTTTCTCATGATCGGGAACACCGAGGCGACCACCACGAGGGCCAGCACGACCGACAGGATGCCGAGGGCGCTGGCCGAGCCCGGATGGAAGAAGGAGAACGCTTCGGTGTAGATGCGGATCGCCCAGGTCTCGGTGGCGCCGTCCGGCCCGCCGCCGGTGAGCGGATAGATGAGGTCGAACGTGTGGAACGTCCACAGGCCGGTGAGGATGATGCCCAGGACGGTCGTCCCGCGGATCGCCGGCCAGGTGATGTAGCGGAACCGTGCCGCCGCCGAGGCGCCGTCCACGCGGGCGGCCTCGTACAGCTCGTCCGGGATCGCCTGCAGCGCGGCGAGCAGGATCAGAGTGAAGAACGGGAAGCCCTTCCACACGGTCGGCGCGATGACGGCCGCGAGCGCGGTGGACGGGTCGAAGTACCACTGGGGGCCGTGCTCGGTCAGCCCCACCGATCGCAGGATCCAGTTCACGACGCCGTACGACCCGTCGAGCATGAAGAGGAAGACCACGCTGGCCACCACCCCCGGCACCGCCCAGGGCACCAGGATCAGTGTCCGCAGGAGCCGGCGGGCGGGCATGTCGCGGCTCAGGAGCAGCGCGGTGCCGAGCCCGATCAGCAGGCTCAGGAACGTCGAGATGACCGTGTAGAGCGCCGTGATCCAGAGGCTGTGGTAGGTGTCGCCGTCGGTGAGGACGTCGACGTAGTTGCTGATCGACCACGGTTCCTGGCCGATCGCCGAGATGTTCATCGCCCGGCCGTCGCGCAGGCTCATCTCGACGACGAGCACGACCGGGTAGGCGATGAGGCCGAGGACGAGCAGTGCGGGCGGGCTCAGCAGCGCGTAGGGGTACCCGCGCTCCCGCAGGCGCCCCCACCGCGTCCGAGGGCCTCGGCGCCGGACGCCGCGGCCGGCGGCTGTCAGGTCCGTCATTACTTGATCGCTCCGTTGACCTTGTTCTGCAGATCGGCCATGACCGTCGCGGTCGGGGTCGACGACGTCTGCAGGCGGACGCAGGCGTCCATGATGAGCTTCTGGACTTCGCTGAAGTTGGTCACGATGTCCTTGTTGTCCGGTGTGGCGTCGACCGCGCTGTCGGTCACCGACTGGAACAGGCCCAGCTCAGGCCGCTTGTCGATCATCGCCTGGGTGACGGCTCCCCTGCGCGGCGACGGCACGCCGTAGAGCTGCGCGTACGACGCCTGCGTCTGGGGCGTGGTGAGCGACTTGATGAACTCCCACGCCATGTCGGCCTTCTTCTTACTGGCCTGGGTGGAGACGTGGATGCTGTTGGACGGGTAGCCGGGCTGCTGGACGAACGGCGCCTTCGCGAGCTTGACGTGCGACTTCACGGACGCGGCCGCCTTGTCGAGGCCGGCGTACACGAACGGTCCCTCGATCATCATCGCGATCTTGCCGTCGAAGAACAGCGTGCGCTTCTGCTCGGACGGCACTCCCTTGGGGGAGTACCTCGCCAGCGTGCGGTAGTCGTCCATCGCCTTGACCACGGCGGGGTCGGTGAAGCGCAGTTTCTCCCCGGCGCTCCAGCCGCCGCCCGCGCCGTAGACCATCCAGGTGGCCTCGCTGTACGTGCCGGGATGCGAGGTCGTGGTGGCCCCGTAGCCGTACACCCCGCCGCTGGTGAGCTTCGCCGCCGCGGCGATCAGCTCGGGGAACGTGGTCGGCACCGCCACGCCCGCGTCCTTCAGCAGCTTCTCGTTGTAGTAGAGGACCGGGGCGTACCCGAGGACGAGGAGGCCGACGTTGTGGCCGTCCCACATCATGGTCTTCTGGACCTTGGTCCAGTTGCCCAGTATGTCGGTGCCCTTGAGCCGGTCATCGAGGTTCGCCAGCCAGCCCTGCGCGGCGAACGAGCCGAACGTGGTCGTCGGCAGGTGCACGATGTCGGGCGCCTTGCCGGCCGAGAACCGCGAGGTCAGCGTGTCGGTGTAGGTGGCGAACGGCACCTGCTGCAGTTTGATCGTCACCTTGGGGTGCGTCTGCTGGAACGACGCGATGGCCTGCCGCCACCAGGTCTTGACGCCGGCCTCGTCGCCCTGCCAGGTGGGGAAGTCCAGCGTCATGGTGCCGTCGGAGGAGGTATCACCGCCGCCGCACGCGCCGAGCGCGCCGGCGCCCGCGACCGCGAGGGTGCCGAGTCCGGCCCTGTGCAGGAACTGTCGTCGATCCAAATTCATGGCTACCTCCGGCGGATGGAGAGAGAGGGGGTGACGGGATCAGGCCGAGCGGGCAGCCCACGCGGTGACGGCGCGGTCCACCATGTCGTCGTAGCGGAGGGCCGGGCGGAAGCCGAGCAGCTCCCGCGCACGCGCGTTGAGCGTCCAGTAGTTGGCGGCGGTGTCGGGAACGGTGATCTCGGCGACCCGTAGCCCCGTCCGCCGCCCCATCTCACGGGCCAGCTCGGCCAGGTCGACCGGCTCGTCGGGGCCGACGCCCAGCGTCTGTCCGACGGCGCGTGGCGACTCCAGCGCGAGCAGGACGGCCGTGGCCATGTCGGAGGCGGCCAGGATACCCATGCGCACGGGCATGCCGTCCTCCCTGGTGGCCGCGATGAGGGCGTCCTTGTCGCCGTCGGTGTGCGCGGCGAGGGCGGCGGCGGACCGCTCGTTGCCCGCCGCGCGCTCCCGCGCGATCCGCCGGCTGAGGAAGAAGCGCGGGCCGGAGAAGAAGCTCTCCGGGTCGAGCAGCTCTTCGGGATCCTGCACGTGGGAGAAGCGGAGGGTGACCGCGGGCAGGCCGTGCTTGCGCTCGTAGAAGCGCACCAGCTCCTCGCCGAGCGCCTTGGTCATGCCGTAGTAGCTGGTCGGGCGGCGCGGGTGATGCTCGTCGATCGGGAGATACACCGGCGTCAGCTCCGGGTACACCTCGCCGGTGCTGGCGAACACGAACCGGCGCAGCGGCCGCCGGGCCACGGACTCGAGCAGCCGGAACGTACCCGTCACGTTCGAGTCCACCATCGCGGCCGCCTCGGTGTCGTTCCACGACATCAGCGCCCCCAGGTGGATCACCGCGTCGACGTCGTCGAACACGGCGTCCGTCGGGGTGAGCTCCTCCAGCCGCCCGGTGACGTACCGCACCCCGGCGACGGGCGACAGCGGCGCTCGCGCGTCCAGGCCGGTCACCGCGTGACCCGCGGCGGCCAGCGCCGCGACGACGTGTTGTCCGATGCGTCCGGCGGCTCCGGTGACCAGCACCCGGGGTGTGTACATGAGACCTTCCTTCGCGGTGTTCGTCACTGTCGGCTCGATGAGGACGCCGTACCGGCCGACGGCCCGGCGTGCGGGCCGAGATAGCCGAGGCCGATGCTGATGCGGTCCGCGCTCTCGATCACGATCTGGGCCAGCTCGGTCTCCCTGGTGGACAGGTCGAGCAGGGAGAGCGGGCCCGACAACGAGATGGCGGCGGTGACCTGGGAGTCGCGGCCGCGGATGGGGGCGGCGATGCATGCGCGACCGGCGGCCAGTTCTTCCAGCTCCATCGCGTACGAGCGCTGCCCGACCAGGGCGAGCTCGTCGTCCAGCGCCTCATGCGTGGTGATGGTGTTGCGGGTGAAGCCGTGCAGGCCGGACTCGCCGAGCAGGTCGCGGCGCTCTGCCGCCGAAAGGCCGAGCAGCAGGCACTTGCCGAGGCCGGTGGCGTGCAGCGGGTTGCTCTGCCCCATCAGCGTGTACGACTTGCCCGCGATGGGGCCTTCGGCGTTGAGCAGGTAGAACACCTTGTCGCCGCGGCGGATGGCGACGTTCGCGCCGAACCCGTACTTCGAGGCGAGCATCTGCACGACCGGCCGCGCCTCCCGGTGGACGGGGTGCTGGTTGACCGCGGCGCCGCCCAGTGTGATCAGCGCCGGTCCCAGCCGGTAGAGCTGGCTGACCGGATCGCGTTCGACGTACGCGACCGACTCGAGCGTGGCGAGCAGCCGGGACGTGGTCGACACCCCGAGGCCCACCGTGCGGGCCACATCCGCGACGCGCAGCTCGGCCCGGCCGCCGACACCGCCGTCCAGGAACGCGCGGAGCACCGCGGCCGAGCGCTCGACGCTCTGGTTGGTGCCGCTGTCCCGCGATCCCGAACCCTCCGTCGTCGCCAATTCACACTCCTGACAGTGGTTGATGGGTCCCATAATGTGCAAGGGCCGTGCAATATGCAGACAGAGTATGCGTAATATGGTCGCTGTCAAGCGCTATCTGCATGATTGGGGTCTGATGAGGATCTCCGAGGTACGGACCTACACGCTCAAGCTCGCGCCCGACGACGAGGAGGGGGTGTATCTCGGACGCCGTCGCGACGGAGGCGCCCTCGCCCCGGACGACGGCTATGTGATCCGTGAGCCGTGGCGCAGCCTGTACTCGGCACGGTACGAGACCGTGCTCGTCGAGCTGGTCACCGAGTCCGGCGTCTCCGGCTGGGGTGAGGCGCTCGCACCGGTGGGCCCCGAGATCGTCCAGACGGCGATCGACACCCTGCTCGCGCCACAGCTGCTCGGCGCCGACCCGCGCCAGGTGCGGCCCGTGTCGTTCGCGTTGCGCGAGCTCATGCGCGAGCGCGGTCACCTCGTCGGGCACCAGGCCGACGCACTCGCGGCGGTGGACATCGCGCTGTGGGACCTCGCCGGCCGGTCGCACGGTCTGCCGGTCGCGGTCCTGCTCGGCGGGGCGTACCGGGACCGGCTGCCCTGCTACGTATCAGGGCTGCCGGTGCCGACCGACGCCGAACGGGCGAGGCTCGCCGCCGACTGGGCCGGGCATGGAGTGACCGCGATCAAGCTGCACCTCGGCCACGGCGTCGAGGCGGACCTCGCGACGTACGACACGGTCGCCGCCGCGGCCCCCGGCGTGCGCGTCGCGGTCGACGCGCACTGGGCCTACGATCGGCGCGACGCCATCCGCCTCGGCCGTGCGCTGGACGAGCGCGGCGCGTTGTTCCTGGAGGCACCGCTCCCGCCGGAGGACGTCGCCGGACACGCCGAGTTGCAGGGCCTGCTCGCCACGCCGGTCGCGGTGGGGGAGACGCTGCGCAACCGGTACGAGTTCGACCAGTGGCTCGGCGCGCGGGCGCTGTCCGTGGCCCAGCCCGACGTCGGGCGCACCGGCATCACCGAGGCGATGGCGATCGCGGAACTCGCGGCCGCCCGGCACCTGCCGGTGGCGCCACACCACTCGGTCGGCCTGGCCGTGTCGCTCGCCGCCGGCCTGCACGTGGCCGCCGCGGTCGAGAACCTGCTGCTGTTCGAGTACCAGCCCTCGACCCTGCGCGCGGCCACCCGCATCCTTCGAGAGCCGCTCGACCTGCCGCCCGACGCCGTGCCGCTACCGACCGGGCCGGGGCTCGGCGTCGACGTCGACGCCGAGTTCGTGCGCCGTGAGGCCGTGTCGACGACCAGCGTGAAGGAAGGCTGACCATGACGCATGCCGTAGCCGGGCTGATACCGATCCTCGCGACGCCGTTCCACTCCGACGGCTCGCTCGACACCGAGTCGCTCGCGCGGCTGGTCGACTTCTCGCTGTGGTGCGGAGTCGACGGCGTGGCGACGTTCGGGATGGCCAGTGAGGGGTTCGCGCTGACGGCGGACGAGCGGGCGCGGATGCTGGAGGTGTTCACGGCGCGGGTGCCGTCGGGCATGCCGATCGTGGCGGGGATCGGCGCGACGAGCACGGTCACCGCCGTGGAGCAGGCACAGCTGTCCCGCGACGCCGGCGCCACCGCGCTGATGGTGCTGCCGCCGTTCATGGTGAAGGCGTCGCCCGCACAACTGGTCGACTTCTACGGCACGGTGGCGAGCACGAGCGGCCTGCCGGTGATGGTGCAGGACGCGCCGGCCGTGACCGGCGTCTCGATGCCGGTGCCGACCCTGGTCGAGCTGAGCAAGCTCGACGGCGTGACCTCCGCCAAGATCGAGGCGCAGCCGACCGCGCCGAAGGTCGCGGCGCTCGTCGACGCCGTCGACGACTTCGCCGTCCTCGGCGGGCAGAACGCGCTGTTCGCGCTGGAGGAGTACGGACGGGGCGCGGTGGGGACCATGCCGGCCTGCGAGTTCGCCGACGTGTTCGCCGCGGTCCTGTCGGCGTGGGCGGAGGGCCGCGACGCGGACGCGCGGGAGCGGTTCGCGCGCCTGCTGCCGTTGATCAGGTTCGGCATGCAGGGTCCGATCGCCTGGGCGGTGCACAAACACGTGCTCGTCCACCGCGGGGTGATCTCCGACCCCGCCGTACGCGCCCCGGCGGCTCCGCTGGACGCCGCGAGCGAACGCGACCTGCGACTCATCCTCGACGACCTGCGGCTGCCGAGTTTCCCGTGAGCGACCACGGGCCTTGGCATGGGCCTTCCAAGGCCCGGCCTCCGCGTCGAGCCGGGGCGCCACCGGACGGCGGGCGTCCGCTTCACCGAGCTGAGCAGGCGGCCGGAGGCGGCCGCGGAACGGGAAGGGCGATGGCTGGACAGGCAGAACGGGACGAGGCAGCCGAAAAGCTGCGGGAGGCGTTGGCCGCCCGGCGGATGCTGGCCATCGTGCGGGGCGGCGACGCCGATGCCGCCCTCCGCACGGTGATCACGCTCGTCGAGGAGGGCGTGGAGCTGGTGGAAGTGTCCCTGGTGTCCGCGGACGCGCTGGGAGTGATCCGCCGGGCGCGGGCGGCCCTGGGGGATGGCGTCCGGCTCGGTGCCGGCACCGTGGTCACCGCCGAGGACGCGGAACGGTCCGCCGAGGCGGGGGCGTCCTATCTGGTCACCCCCGCGCTCGGGGAGGGGGTGACCGCCGGACGCCGGCTCGGCCTGCCCGTCCTCGCGGGCGCGCTCACGCCCACCGAGGTCGTGGCCGCGCTGGAGGCGCGGGCGGCCGCCGTCAAGCTGTTCCCCGCCTCACTCGGCGGCGTCCCGTACCTGCGCGCGCTGCGCGATCCGTTCCCCCACGTGCCGTTCATGCCGGTGGGAGGCGTGGACGCCGCGGCGGCGGCCGGTTACCTGCAGGCGGGCGCGATCGCCGTCGGGGTGGGCTCGCCGCTGGTGGGCGACGCCGCGAATGGGGGAAGCACCGAGGAACTCCGGGCTCGCATCCGCGCCTTCAAGGACATCCTGTGATCGACGTGGCCACATTCGGGGAGACCATGGCCGCACTGCGCGCCCTGGATCCGATCAGACTCGGCGGGGCGATGCGGCTTTCGGTCGCGGGAGCCGAGTCCAACGTCGCGATCGGCCTGGCTCGCCTGGGGCACCGGGTGCGGTGGACCGGCCTGGTCGGCGCCGACGAGACCGGCGAGCTCGTGGTACGCACCCTGCGGGCCGAGGCGGTCGACGTGACGTACTGCCGGGTCGACCAGCGCGGACCCACCGGGCTGATCCTGTTCGAGCGGCGGGTGGGCGAACTCACCCGGGTGATCTATCACCGGGCCGGCTCGGCCGCGTCCTTCCTGACGCCCGCCGACGTCCTGCCCGCGCTGGACCCGCCGCCACGGATCCTGCACGTCACCGGCATCACCCCGGCGCTCGGACCCGAGCCCGCCGAGGCCGTCGAAGCGGCGGTGACCACCGCCGCCTCGGCCGGAGCCGCCGTGTCTCTCGACGTCAACTACCGCTCCGCCCTCTGGGACCGGTCCCGGGCGGCCCGGACGCTCCGCCCACTGGCGCCCCGGCTCTCGGTCGTGGTCGCCTCGGAGGACGAGCTGGAACTGGTCGCCCCGGCCCCGGCCACAACCGAGGCCGATCGGGTGGCGGCGCTGCTGGAGGCCGGGGTCGCCGAGATAGTGATCAAGCGCGGCGCGGACGGTGCCACCGTCCACACCACGGCGGCGACCGCGCATTCGCCGGCCCGCCAGGTGCCGGTGGCCGACCCGGTCGGGGCAGGGGACGCCTTCGTCGCCGGATACCTGTCCGGCCTGCTCGACGGGCTGGATCCGGCCGCCCGCCTGGGCCGAGCCGTCACCACCGGCGCCTTCGCCGTCGCCTCCTCCGGCGACTGGGAGGGCCTGCCCACTCGCGACGAACTCAGCCTCCTGGACTCCTTGCCCGGCACCACCCTGCGCTGACGGGTTCGCTCGTCCCGTGGGCGATGGGCCCGAAGGGGGGATCGACGCTCCGTGGCTGGCGTGCGCGTACCTGCGGTAGGAACGATGGAGCATCGGGGAGAGAGGGAGGCAGGCCGTGATCGACCGGGCTGGACTGGCCGAGTTCCTGTGGCGCCGCCGGGAGTCGCTGCAACCGGAGGACGTCGGTCTCCCGCGTGGGCGACGCCGCAGGACCAGCGGGCTACGTCGGGAGGAGGTGGCCTCGCTGTGCCACATGTCGACGGACTATTACGCGCGACTTGAGCGGGAACGCGGGCCCCAGCCCTCCGAGCAGATGATCGCCTCGATCGCGCAGGGGCTGCACCTCTCGCTCGACGAGCGCGATCACCTGTTCCGGCTCGCCGGGCACAATCCACCCACCCGGGGCGCGACCAGTGAGCACATCAGCCCCGGCCTGCTGCGAGTGCTCGATCGTCTCGCTGACACTCCCGCGGAGATCGTCACCGAGCTGGGTGAGACGCTGCGGCAGAGCCCGCTCGGCGTCGCCCTCACCGGTGACACGACCGGATACACCGGCCCGGCGCGCAGCCGCGGCTACCGCTGGTTCACCGACCCGGCGACCCGGGAGCTGTACGCGCCCGAAGACCACCCGTTCCTGTCACGGATGTTCGTCTCGGGTCTGCGCGGGATCGTCACACTGCGCGGACCCGGTTCGCGGGCGGCGCACCTCGCCGACCTTCTCCTCACCCAGAGTGAGGAGTTCCGGAGCCTGTGGAAGAACCACGAGATCGGCATCCGTCCCGACGCGTCCAAGCGTTTCGTCCACCCCGAGCTCGGCGCGCTGGAACTGAACTGCCAGACGCTGCTCGACCCGGAGCAGGGGCACCTCCTGTTCGTCTACACCGCGGTTCCGGGCAGCGAGAGCCACGACAAGCTGCAGCTGTTGTCCGTGATCGGCACGCAGGCGCTTCGCAGCGGAAATGGATGAGCGGCCGCGCGGCCGTTCTCGGCCTGTTCAGCGGAAGAGCTGGGCACCGAGCGGGTGTTGTCGGTCGAAGCCGGGAAGTATGAGGAAGGTCCCACTGGCGGTCGTGGTCGTGAATTTCATCAGTGCGTCGGAATCATCCATATGGGTGAGGGTGCTGGTGAATGTTCGTATGTCGTTCTGGAAGCTCATGAAGAGCAGGCCGGGGGAGGGTTCGTCGGTACTGTAGGAGCGACGGAGCATGAGGCCGACGCCGACCACGTTGGGGTTCGCCCTGCGGACGTGGGCGTCCGCCGGGACGAGGTAGCGTCCGTCCGGCGTTTTGGCGCCGAGGTCGGGGTCCGAGACGATGGTGTCACCCGACAGGGGCACGCCAGTGGCTCGGTGTCGGCCGAAGACGGCCTCCTGGTCGGCGACGGACAGCTTGGCGAACCGCGGCAGGTCGAGCTCCATGCGTCGTAGTACGGCAAGGGTGCCGCCGGCGACTGGAGCCGGCCCGGCCAACCACAAATGGCGTTGTTGTTCGACCGGCGTGTGGGGGCCCACGATGCCGTCGATGAAACCGAGCAGGTTGCGTGGCGCGGTAAGGCCCTGACCTACTGGAATGTTCGAACCGCGGCGTCCGGACTGCCGCCAGCGTTCGTGTATCCGGTCACCGGCCTGGTCCAGGAGCGCGGCAGCGACGATCGGTATCACCAAGGCGTCGCCGGCGCAGATCTGTATCAGCAGATCACCGCCGCGTGCCTGTGGGGCGATCTTCTCGCGGGAGAATCGCGGGAGGTCCACCGCGCCGGGCAGGGAAGGATCGACCATGCGCACCAGCCGGGGGCCCACCCCGATCGTCACGGTGAGATCGCCCGGCGGCAGCCCCAGCAGTCGTGCATCGGTCCCCGAGGTGAGTGTGCGGATGGTCTGGCCGAGTTCGACCAGCAACGGGCCGACGGCCACGGCGTCACCGACGTCGGCCACCACGGCCAGCAGGTTCGGTTGGGCCGGTTGCGGGAGCGTGATGCCCGCCTGGTATCGGCCCGTTGGTGACACCGATGGGGTCGGCGCGGGGGCGTCGGACGGGTCTGACTGGGCGGAACGCGATTCGCACCCGGCGGTGAGACCGGCGGCCGCCACGGTGCCGGTGGCACTGAGGAACGTGCGGCGTGACGGGCGGGAGTCGGGTAGGCGCACAGTGTGAACAATGCCATATCCGTCCTGACGCCGCCGAATCCGGCGGACGCCCGTGCCAGGATGCGGCCATGCCTCGTCTCGGTTTTCGAGTGTCGGCCGCCGTGCTGGGCACACTGGCACTCGTACTGGCCGGCTGCGGCTCCGGCGATGACGGATCGAGCCCCGGCCGACGACCGTCCGGTGTGCATGTGACGATCAAAGTGCCGGCCGACGCCCCGACGATCTCGGCTGCGGTGTCTCTGGCGCAGCCCGGCGATCTCGTGTTGGTCGCGCCGGGCGTTTACCACGAGTCGGTGAAGATCTCCACGGCTCGCATCACTCTTCGGGGCGAGTCTCGGGACAAGGTCGTCATCGACGGGCGGTTGCAGCAGCCGAACGGCGTCGTCGTCGCGGCTCCCGGGGTAGCCGTGGAGAACCTGACCGTGGAGAACAACACGCAGAACGGGGTCCTGGTCACCGGTTCGGCGGAGGCGGTCGCCGGGTTGCCGGGGCGGTCGGGCGGCTACGACACCGGCGATGAGCCCGTCGCCTTCCTGAAATCATTCCTGGTCTCCTACGTGACCGCGACCCGCAACGGGCTGTACGGCATCTACTCGTTCTCCGCGCAGGACGGTGTCATCGAGCACTCGTACGCGTCGGGCGGGGCCGACTCGGGGATCTACGTCGGACAGTGCAGGCCGTGTCGCGTCGTGGTGCGGGACAACATCGCCGAACTCAACGCGGTCGGTTACGAAGGCACCAATGCCAGTGGCGACATGTATGTGGTCGGCAACCGCCTTGTCGGTAACCGGGTCGGCCTCACCACCGACTCCGACCACCAGGAGAAGCTGCTCCCGCAGCAGGGTGCCGTCATCGCGGGCAACCTGATCGCGGCCAACCAGCAGACGGCGACCCCCGAACAGGCCGACGGCGGGTGGGGCATCGGCATCGGCATCGATGGCGGCACCGACAACCGGTTCGTCCGCAACCGAATCACCGGCAACAGCAGCGCCGGGCTGGTGATCACCGCGACCGCTGACATACCGCCGGACGGCAACCAGATCCTGGACAACACCTTCGCCGCCAACGGCGTCGACGTCGGCTGGACGTTCCCCACCGCCACGCGGGGACGGAGCAACTGCCTGCACGGCAACGATCTACGAACCACGGTGCCCGCCCATCTCGCGAAGACCGCGTCCTGCCCGCTTCCCGCCCGGTCGTCCTCGCCGTCCGGAACGTGGGCGACGCCGAAGGCGCCTCGCGGTATTCCGTTCACCAATGTGGCGGCGCCCGCCACTCAGCCACAGTTCCCGAACGCCACCACCACGGGCGCCACCGCCGTTCCGGCCGTTCCAGCCCTGCCGGACACGAAAGGCATCCCGCTGCCGCCGGCGTCACTGCTCGCCGCGGGCGCGCGGGTGCAGACGTCCTGAGTGGCGGCTACCGCGTCGGGGTGATGCCGGGCACCGGCCGGACCGGAACGTACTTCTGGGTGTCGAAATCGATGACCACCGGCTGCGATTCGGAAGCCACACCAACGTGAACCTGGTACATGGTGCCGTCCGAGCCGATCCAGTAGCGCACGGAACCCGCCGTACCGGACGTGGCACGGGCGCTCGGCCCGGTCATGACGTCCACCTGGTGCCCGTTCAACCGGTCCTTTCCGACCCAGGCGGCACCGTTCTGCGGCAGTAGTTCGGCATTGTCCGGCCTATCGCTACCGAGACTCAGTGCGATGGCCAGCGAACTGTCCAGCGAACTGCCGGACGCCCGCAGCGCACGGCCGTACCAACCCGACCCCGGCGGCGATGCCGGGGCCTCCGCCGGGGCGTCCGCCATCGGGTGGACGAACACGGTGGTGGCCGTCCATTCGATCAGCCCGTCGCTGGACGTATCGCGTCCGGTGCCGTGCACCGCGCCGTAACCGAGTTTGTCGCGGTAGTCGATGGATCCGGTGATGATCAGCCCGCCGGCGGTGCCCGGCACGTTGATGGTCACGGCGCGACCGCCCGCCTGGTAGTTGCGGAACCGCATGATCGCCAGACGGTTGGCCTGATCCGAGGTCAACGCGCGCGGACCGGTAGGGGCGGAGTCGTTGCCGGCGACCAGGAGCGCGGCCACCGCGACAGCCGCACCGGCGATGACGGCTGCCGTCCAGCGTGGCCGCAGCCATCGGCGCCGGCCGGCCGCGCGCCGCGAGTGATCCTGCTGAGTTCTTATGCTCCGCACGCGCAGCAACGCTACACGTTTCACTCATTCATCCTCTGATTTCCCCGATCTCACTCTTGGCGCACACGCGGTACAGTATTGTGCTCGTTGGGGTGCTTGGGCGACCATTCTGACTCTGTTCCCTTTCTGCGAGTCGTTAACTGTGATGGTTTCGGGGCGAATGTCGTGTCCTGTCCAGGTTCCCGACGGGTGAAGGCAGGGCTCGACGGCGTCTTGCACGGTGTGCGCGCCGCTGAAGTATGGCGTATGGCGATTGGTATCGGGGGGCGATAACACGGTGATTGAGTTGCACCGCAAGCCGCGCAATCGGAGCGGGGTTCTGTGCACCGCAGCCGCTTCCATCGCCTCGATCGGCACCGTGTTCTACCGTGTTCTCCCACGATAAGCCTGGGCAAAGTCCCGCCCCAGGCAACGAACGCTGGATACGCCGATCGGCGTGACGCCCTCACACGCGGCGGACTCTGACTCAGCCTTCGAGGAAAATCGCGAAGCCGGGCCCACGGAAACAGCGGTGGGCCTCTTTTCGTAGTCGGCATGTCACCCGGGGCCGCGAAGCGAATGTGCAGCTCGAAGCGGGTGTCTGGTTTACATGACAAGGGAGTGATGGCCTATGGGCCGAGTCGATACAAGAATGCGCCGGACGGCCGGGAAGCGTACGGGTCCGCTGGCGCGAGTGGGCATTAGCGTTCTCTTGCTGGCGGGTAGCACCATGGGCGCGACGCCGGGGACGGCCGCCGCTTCGACTGGCGACGGCACGTTGACCGTTCAGGTGCTGCGGGATTTCTTCGGCACGGGCGTGATCAACGCGACCATGGACGCGCCGCAGCGGGGCATGAAGGTCCAGCTGACCGACCCGGCCGGCCATCATGTCACCGGCATCACGGATGCCACCGGAAAGGTGGCGGTCTCCCGGTCGACCGCGCTGACCGGCGGCCACTACCGCGTGGATGTCACCGTCCCGGCGCCGTACAGCAATTATCTGCGGGCGGCGCCGGCCTCGACGGCGGCGAACCACTTCGACAGCTTCACGACCTTCGTGGACGTGTCGGGTGGCAAGAACGCCTCGGTGATCACCGGGGTCTGGGACGCGGCCGACTATGCGCTGCCGGACTCGCGGTATTTCGTGCCGATACAGAATGGTCCCGGCGGGAAAGACACCCGGTCATTGGTGGCGTTCGGGACGAACGTTCGGGGTACGTGTCCTGACCACGCGGCGTGCCCGAGCGTGCTCGACACGCAATCCCAGGTGGGCACGACGTTCGCGCTGGCCTACGACAGGTACCGGCACCGGCTGTTCCAGGGCGCGTTCGCCCGGCGGCACAGCCCGTACGGGCCGAACGGCGGTAACGCGATCTACACCGTACCGGCCAACGGCGGGGGCGCACCGACCCTGTTCGCGAAGGTGCCGGGCGCCGCGGTGACGCCGCACGACACCGCCAACCTGAACAAGGACCCTGGGTTCACCAATGCGCCAGGTAAGGAGAGCATCGGCGGCCTGGCTCTGTCGGAGGACGGCTCGACGCTGTACGCGGTGAACCTGCGGACCCGGACCCTGGTCAGCTTCAACGCGACCAGGGCCGCCGCATCCGCACCCCGAGCGACGGTGCCCATCCCGAACCCGGGCTGCGCGGCGCGCACCGACTGGCGGCCGTTCGGACTCACCACGCACAACAACACGCTCTACGTCGGCGGCGTGTGTAACGCCGAGAGCACGCAGAACCGCGGAGACCTGAAAGCCATCGTCTACGCCTACGACGGCAAGCGGTTCGCCACGGTGATGACCCACCCGCTCACCGGCGAGCGCGGTTCCGTCTATCGCGGTGCCGAGGGAATCGCCCAGGCCAACCAGTGGAACCCGTGGAACACCAACCTGTTGACCTGGGACAAGCACAGGATCAGCAATGTCATCGTCGATCCGCAGCCCGAGCTCGCCAGCCTCGCCTTCACGCGGGACGGGTCGATGATCCTCGGTTTCCGCGACCGGTTCATGGATGTCGGTGCGGGTGGACAGGACCCCCGGCCGCTCAACAACACCCCGGAAAGCGGCATGTCCGGTGGTGACATCAACATGGCCTGCGCCAAACCCACCGGTGGATACTCGTGGGAAGGCACCGGAAATTGCCCCAATCACGCTAAATACGCCACCGACGGCGGCGAGAACAGCGGCGTCGTCGAATACTTCCCGGGCGACTACGTTCGGAACAACGGCGCACCGAACGATCCCGTCGGGGTGCACAACGAAGCCTCGCAAGGGTCGGTTGCCTACATTCCGCAGCAGCAATGGGTCATCAGCACAGAGATGGACCCGACCGACAACTACGGCACTGACGGGACCGGTTACTACAACGTCGAGACCGGTCAGGGGCCCGGTAACAACCACTCCGCCAACGCGTACCAGTTCGTCGGTGCGAGCCAGAACGGGTTCGGTAAGGCCGGCGGGCTCGGCGATATCGCGTATGCCGCGGCGAACGCTCCGATCCAGATCGGTAACCTGGTGTGGTTCGACGGCGACCACAACGGGATCCAGGATCCGGTGGAAGTGCCGCTGCCGAACGCGACGATCAACCTGGTGAGCGCCAGTGGCAGGCAGGTCGCCACGACCAAGACCGATGCCGCCGGCGAGTACTACTTCGGTGGGGTCGGCGCCGCCCAGCAGCTCACGCCGGGTGCGAAGTACACGGTGCAGTTCGACGTGTGCACCGCGAACACCGGCAATGTGCCGGGTCGGCCGCCGGCCGCCATGCTGCGGTTCACGCTCCCGCTGGCCGGTAACGACCGGGCACATGACTCCAACGTGATCCCGCCGACGACCGGGCAGCCGTGCAACGGACACGCACCTGTCACGGCGCCGGGCAAACCAGGAGAGGTCGACCACACGATCGACGCCGGCGTGTACGTCTCCAAGGCGCCGCCGACTTCTCCGCCTCCCACCTCTCCGCCGCCCACCAAGCCGCCGCCCCGGCATGGCGCAAGCCCGGGTCCGCTGCCCTTCACCGGTATGTCCCACTTCCTACAGATGATCTCTATCGGTGCCTTGCTGCTCGTTGCGGGCGTGGCACTCGCGTACCTGGGCCGGAAGCGTCGCGCCAGGCGACTGGAACAAGGCTGAAAGACGGGTCGTCTGCCCGCCCACGACCCCCTGCGGGCACGGGCGGGCAGACGACGCCTTCAGGTCACGTTCGGTGGCCGGTCAAGCGTTCACCCCGGATCAGTGTTGGACGACACGCCGGCCTCATCGAGGTCGCCGACGAGCGCGTCCGGCGCACGCATGCGCCACGCGTCGGTGATGAGTTCTTTCAGGCGTTCGAACCCCACCTCTGCCAGGCGCAGCATCACCAGGGGCAAGCCGTCGTAGCCGGGCGTGGTGAAGAAGAGGTCGGGCTCGCCGAGGAGGAGAGCCTGCTTCTCGGCCTCGTCGCCGACGAAGAGCACCGCGATATCGGTTCGGATGAGGCGCGGCTTCCCCGGCGTGCGCTCGGGATAGGACCAGACGAACCCTTTGTCGGCCACCCGGAAATCGAAGCCGTCACTGTCGATCTCCACCACGTGAGGCAGAGACAGCGCCAACCGGCGCACATCGTCGGCGTCAGCCACCGAGATCCCTCCCAGAGCGCACGATCCGCATGTGCAGAGGCTAGCGCCGGCCGCCGAACCGCGGACGAGGGGTACCTTCAGCAGCCACCTGTGTGCCGTCTTCGCGAAACTCGGCATCCAGTCGCGCGTGCAGCTGGCGAATGTGTTCCACGCCGAGATGACGAACTAGAGCCGAAAACAGCACAGTCCTTCACCTTTCATCGGTTTTCATTAATGCCGCGTCCGGCGACCGATGAACGTGCAGGTGAGAGGCCTTCCCATGGATCGGCCGCCGAGGTCGCTTGATATGTCGCGGGAAAGCACGATTCTCGTGCTGAGAGCGCATTCGCCACCCTCTGCCGACGGTCGAAGGGAAGAATCTTGACGAGACAACGGAGAAAGTTACTCGCCTGCGTGCTGTCGATGCTCGTCGCGGCACTGGTGGGCACGAATCTGCTGACCGCCCGGCCGGCCCTGGCGCACGGCGCCTTCATGGAGCCGGGCAGCCGTACGTTCCTGTGCTGGGAGGACGGGCTCACCGAGACGGGCGAGATCGTCCCGAAGAACCCGGCGTGCGCGGCCGCGGTCGCGCAGAGCGGCACGAACTCGCTCTACAACTGGTTCGCGGTGCTGCGCTCGGACGGCGCCGGCCGCACCCGCGGGTTCATCCCGGACGGGCAGTTGTGCGCCGGCGGCAACCCGAACTACACCGGCTTCGACCTGCCGAGCACGGACTGGCCGGTCACCCACCTGACGAGCGGGGCGAACTTCGACTTCCGCTACAACAAGTGGGCCGCGCATCCCGGCAGCTTCTACCTGTACGTCACGAAAGACGGCTGGGACCCGACCAAGCCGCTGACCTGGGACGAGATGGAGTCCTCCCCGTTCCTCGTCGCCGACCACCCGCCGAGCATCGGCCCGACCGGCAGCGTCGACGGCTACTACTACTGGTCCGGCGCTCTGCCGGCGAACAAGACCGGACGGCACATCATCTACTCCGTCTGGCAGCGGTCCGACAGCAACGAGACCTTCTACGGATGTTCCGACGTCGTCTTCGACGGCGGTAACGGCCAGGTCACCGGCGTCGGCCAGGGAGGCGACCCGGGCACCAGGCCCTGCGACGCCACTTTCGCGGTCACGAACTCCTGGTCCGGCGGGTTCCAGGCCGAGGTGACCGTGAGCAACCCGGGCGACACGGCGCTGAACGGGTGGACGGTGAGCTGGCTGCCGCCGAGCGGTCAGACGGTGAACAGCGTCTGGAACGGCACCCTCACCGTCAACGGCGACCTGGCGAGCGTACGGAACGCCGACTGGAACCGGTCGGTCCCCGTGGGCGGATCGACCACGTTCGGGCTGGTCGCCAACGGCCCGACCACGGCCCCCACCCTCACCTGTGCCAGCCCGTAGGCCCGGCCCTGTCATGAGGAGAAACGCGATGCCATCCCGGCGAGGACCGGTGGCCGTCCTGGCCTTACTGGCCGTACTGGTCACCGTCCTCGCGGCGCTCACGACACCGGCGGCCGCCGCCGCGTCGACGCTGAACCAGCTCGCCCGGGCCCAGGGCAAGTACTTCGGATCGGCCACCGACAACCCCGAACTCTCCGACGGCGCGTACACCGCGATCCTCGGCGGGGGAGAGTTCGGCTCGACCACACCCGGCAACTCGATGAAGTGGGACGCGACCGAGCCCCAGCAGAACCAGTTCAGCTACGCCCAGGGCGACGCCGTCGTCGACTTCGCCGACGCGCACGACATGATGGTGCGCGCCCACACGCTGGTCTGGCACAACCAGCTCCCCAACTGGCTCACCTCCGGCAACTGGAGCGCCCCCCAGCTCACCTCGATCCTGCAGAACCACATCGCCAACGTCGCGGGACACTACAAGGGCGAGGTCTACTCCTGGGACGTCGTCAACGAGCCGTTCAACGAGGACGGGACGTACCGGTCCGACCTCTGGTACAACACGCTCGGCTCCGGTTACATCGCCACCGCCCTGCGCGCCGCCCGCGCGGCCGACCCGAACGCCAAGCTGTACATCAACGACTACAACACCGAAGGCAGCGGCGCGAAGAGCGACGCGATGTACGACCTGGTCAAATCGCTGAAGGCGCAGGGCGTGCCCATCGACGGCGTCGGCTTCCAGGCGCACCTCGCGGTGCAGTACGGGTTCCCGTCGGGCATGCAGGCCAACCTGCAGCGCTTCGCCGATCTCGGAGTGGACGTCGCCATCACCGAACTCGACGTGCGGATGGAACTGCCCGCGGATTCCGCCAAGGTCGCCACGCAGGCCACCTACTACGCGAACGTCACCAAGGCGTGCATGGCCGTCGCCCGGTGCGTCGGGATCACCATCTGGGACTACACCGACAAGTACTCGTGGGTGCCGGGGACGTTCAGCGGCCAGGGTTCGGCGCTGCCGTGGGACGAGAACCTCAACAAGAAGCCCTCCGTCTATGACGCCATCGCCACCGCCCTGGGCGGCTCCGGTGACGGCGGGGGCGGCGGCACCGCGAACTGCGAGGTCGCCTACTCGACGAACGACTGGGGATCCGGCTTCACCGCGAACATCACCCTCACCAACCAGGGCCCGGCCATCAGCGGCTGGACCCTGAAATACTCCTACGCCGGCGACCAGCGGCTGTCGCAGGGCTGGAGCGGCACCTGGTCGCAGTCCGGCAAGGACGTCTCGGTCACCAACGCCGGGTGGAACGGCACCCTCACCACCGGTGCCTCGACCTCGATCGGCGCCAACTTCACCTACAGCGGTTCCAACACCGCGCCGACCGCGTTCACGCTCAACGGCACGACCTGCGACTGACCACCGCCACACGCGATCACCCAGGACGCCCCAGGGCGCCTGGGTGATCGCATCTCGCGTGGGCGACCTGCCAAGACGGCGGCGATGAAAGGAGGCAGCGGATGTCTGAGATCGTTGACGGCGTCGTCCCTCTGCGAGGAGGCCGCATCACCCGCGGCGTCGTCCGCATCGGTGACACGGTCCGGAGGCCGGCCTCGGGTGCCTCGCCGTTCGTCGCCTCCTTGCTTGATCTGTTGGAGAGCCGAGGGTTCACCGGGGCCCCGCGATATCTCGGTCGGCATCAGGTCGTGTGCCATCACGACCTGGGGCCGAACAACGCCGTCTTTCAGGACGAGAGGCCGGTCGCCTTCATCGATTTCGACATGGCTGCGCCGGGCAGTCCGCTGGAAGACGTCGGGTACATGTCCTGGCTGTGGTGCGTGTCCTCGAAGGCGGGGGCTCCTTCCGCGGACGTCCAGGCCACCCAGGTGCGCGTGCTGGCCGACGCCTATGGTCTGGCTGGTCCTGAGCGTGCTGTTCTGGTCGACGCGATGCTGGAACGGCAAGTCCGCAATGCCCGTTTCTGGGCGGAGGTGCAGGCCGGCTTCCCGGCCGTCGAAGTAACTGACGAGCAGATCTCGGATCGCATCACCTGGTCCCGGCGCGAGCACGGGCACGTCGCTGAGCACCGCAAGGTGTTCGAAGACGCCCTGAAGTGACGCGCCGGGGAGATCACCTGATCAGGCGACTCCTGCCGCTCGTTCACCCCTGTCGCAAGCACAGATGATCTTGTATAGTGAACGCTACATACACAGAGGATGGTGCTCCTGTGACAAGCACGCTTGATGTCGGGGATCTCGAACTGGCCTACACCGAGTCCGGTACGGGCGCTCCCGTCGTGTGGCTGCACGGCTCCGGGCCGGGCGCCACGGGGATGAGCAATTTCGGCGCGAATCTCCCGGCCTTCGATGACTTCCGCAACATCGTGGTGGACCTTCCCGGGTGGGGGCGTTCCCCGCGGCCCGCGATGGATGAGCCGCTGATCTTCCACGCGGCCGAGCGCGTCGGCCGGGCCATGACGGCGCTCGGGATCGACCGGGCTCATCTGGTCGGCAACTCCTACGGCGGCGCCGTCGCGATGCGGATCGCCATGAGCCACCCCGAACGGGTCGACCGGCTCGTCCTCATGGCGCCCGGTGGCGTGCTCCCCGCGGACGCCCCGCCGTGGCCCGTCGGGCTCGAGCGCCTCTTCGGTTACATGGCGGCGGAGAGACCTTCACGGGAGGCGATGAGCGAGTTCGTGCACCTCATGGTGTACGACGAGACCCTGGCCACCGACGCCCTCATCGACGAGCGATACGAGTCGAGCCTGCGGGCGCACCCCGAGCTGCCGGTCCCCCCGAACTTCGGCGACCTGACGCCGGACCTGGGGCTCATCGGCGCACCCACGCTGCTGCTGTGGGGACGCGAGGACCAGACGGTGCCGCTGAGCTGGGCGACCAAGATCCTCAACGGCATCCCCGATGCCGAACTGCGGGTGCTGCCGAACTGCCGCCACTGGGTGCAGTACGAGCGCGCGCCCGAGTTCAACCAGATCGTTCGCGAGTTCCTGACGCGCGCCGCCGCGGGTGTCACGCCGAAGGAGTAAGACGGTCATGGGCATTCGCAAGCTGGGGTACGTCGGCCTCGACGTCACCGACGTCGACGCCTGGGCCGACCTGCTCGGCCGCACTCTGGAAGTCGGCGTCACGGCCGAGAAGGACGTGACCCTCGCCGAGCTGGACGAGTTCAAGTACCGGCTCGCGCTGCATCCCGCCGCCGAGGACAGGCCGAAGCACGTGGGGTGGATCGTCGACTCACCACGCGAACTCGACAGGCTCACCGGCCGGTTGACGGACGCCGGCTACGCGGTCACGGAAGGGTCCGCGGACGAGGCGGGGCTGCGCGGCGCCACGCGATTCCGGTGGTTCACCGATCCGGTCGGGTACCGCGTGGAGCTCGTACTCGGCGAGGCCAAGGTCCGCACCGGCCCGGGCCGCGGCGTCATCGGTCTCGGTCACCTCGTGCTCGCCGGCCCGAAGCTCGCCGAGCTTCGCGAACTCTACGAGTCGGTGCTCGAGTTCAGGCTGACGGACTACCGCGCGCCGGGCCTCTACTTCTTCCGCTGCAACTCCACCCACCACAGCATCGCGCTGGCGCACGCGGAATCGCCCTCGATCCATCATCTCGAGCTCGAACACGGCTGCCTCGACGACGTCGGGCGCGCCTACGACCGCGCTCGGACCAACGGCGTTCCGATCTCGATCAGCCTGGGCCGGCACATGAACGACAAGGCCGTCTCCTTCTACGTCAAGAACCCCAGCGGGTTCCACCTCGAGATCGGCTGCGGCGGCATCGAGGTCGGTGACGACTGGGTTCCGCATGACTTCGGGGTTTCCGACATCTGGGGGCATCACCACGCCGATGCCAACCCCTTCGCCTCGCCGGCCTCGTGATGGACACGCCGATGGTTCCCGACCTGTCGGGCAGGCGCGCCGTGGTGACCGGCGCCGCGAGCGGCATCGGTGCTGCGGTGGCGGGCCGGCTCGCCGGTCTGGGCGCCCACGTCGTGGTGTGCGACGTCGACGCGGACGGTGCGGCACGCACGGCCGAGCGGGTCGGCGGCGAGGCGCTGGTCCTGGATCTGAGCCGGACCGCCGATCTGGCCGATCTGCGCCTCGACGCGGACATCCTCGTCAACAACGCCGGGGTGCAACACGTCTCACCGATCGAGCAGTTCAGCCCGGAGCGGTTCGCCTTCGTGCTGAGGCTGATGCTCGAGGCCCCGTTCCTGCTCAGCCGCGCGGTCGTCCCGGGCATGTACGAACGGGGCTGGGGCCGGATCATCCACATGTCCAGCGCGCACGGCATCCGGGCCAGTGCGTACAAATCCGCTTACGTCAGCGCGAAACACGGCCTCGAAGGGCTTTCGAAAGTCATCGCGCTCGAGGGCGCGGCCCGGGGTGTCACGAGCAACTGCGTGTGCCCCGGCTATGTCCGTACCCCCTTGGTCGAAGAACAGCTCGCGGATCAAGCAGAGGTCCACGGCCTCGGCGTGGACGAGGTGGTCTCGGAGGTCCTGCTGGCGCGGTCGGCGGTGAAACGGCTCATCGAGCCCGAAGAAGTCGCCGGCGCGGTCGCGTACCTGTGCTCACCGGAGGCCGCCTCCGTCACCGGCACCCGGCTGGTGCTCGACGGCGGATGGTCCGCCTCCTGACCGTCGCACCGAGGCTGGTTAAAGCCCCGGCACATCCATTCCTTAAGCCCCCTTGAGCGGAGGAGGTCGTGGTGACCGCACCCGTGATCGACGTGGACCGCACGGCGGTTCTCGTCATCGACATGCAGAACGATTTCATGGAGGAAGGCGCGCCTCTGGAATTTCCCGAAGGCCGCCGCGTCGTCCCGAACATCCAGAAGGTCCTCCACGCGGTACGCGAACGCGGGATGCCCGTGCTCTACGCCGCTCACGTCCACCGCCGTGGCGGCGCCGACATGGGAATCCACCGCGACCTCTATCCGCCCGTCGCGGCCGGAGAGGCGCTGGTCGACGGCGAGCGGGGAGGGGAGATCCATCGTGACCTGGCGCCGCGACCGGGTGAGCCGGTGATCAAGAAGCATCGCTACAACGCCTTCTACGCCACCGATCTGGAGCTGTTGCTGCGCGGGCTCGACGTCGAGACGGTGGTCCTCGCCGGGATGACGACTGAGTGCTGTGTGCTGGGGACGGCGCGCGGCGCGCTGGAGCGCGGGTTCCGGTCCGTGGTGCTCGCGGACGCGTGCGCCTCGTGCGACTACCCTGACCTGGGATTCGGCACCATGTCCGCCGCTGACATGCACGAGGCGGCGCTGCGGGTGATGACCCTGACGTCGTCGGAGGTCGTCGGCACCGACGAGTACCTGTCGCGGCTGCCGTGACGGAGCAGGCGACAGCGGGCGGCACCGGCCTCGTGCTGCTCCACGGTGGCGGGCCGGGGGTCGACGCCGCGAGCAACTGGGCCACGGTGTGGCCCAGGCTCACGTCCCGGTTCACGTGCCTGGCCCCCGACCTGCTCGGCTTCGGCACGCGGATCACGGATGTCGTGGGCGCGGAGCGGCCACGCGGCCCGCGCGCCTGGGCACGAGCCCGTGCCCGGCAGGTGCTGGAGTCGCTCGACCGGTCCGGCATGACCCGTGTCCATCTCGTCGGCAACTCGGTCGCAGGCGGCGCGGCGGCCCTGGCCCTCATGGCCGAGGCGCCCGAGCGGGTCGGGCGTGCCGTTCTCATGGGCGGCGCGGGCACCGGACCGCTGCCGGCCGCCGTCCCGTTCTACGACCGGCCCACGAGGGAGTCCATGCGCGTTACGCTCGCTCGGCTGGTCGCGGACGAGAGCGCGCACCGCGAGCTGCTCGACGAACTCGCGGACCTGCGGGTACGTCAGGCGCTGCGCCCCGGCGCGGAGGCGGACTTCCGTGCGATGTTCGCCGATGTCGCCGGCCAGCCGCCCCCTGTCGACCTCGGGAGCATCACCTGCCCGGTCCTGGCCCTGCACGGGGAACACGACCACGTCGCGCCGGTCGAGGTCTCCGCGCGGCTCGTCGAGGCGCTGCCGTACGGGCGCTTCGAGGTCGTGGCGGGCGCCGGGCACTGGATCCACGTCGACCGGCCGAAAGAGTTCTGTGACCTGGTGGAAGACTTCGTGAACACATGAGACGAACAGCGAGCGGTGACGGCGAACGCGTCGGTGTCCTCATCGTGGGGGCCGGGCCCACCGGTCTGACCCTTGCCATCGATCTCGCCCGGCGAGGCGTCGAGTGCCATGTCGTGGAGGCGACGGAGCAGCGCGCCGTCAACCCACGGTGCAACACCACGTCCGCCCGGTCGATGGAGATCTTCAGACGGCTCGGGCTCTCCGGCGACATCCGGCGCTCCGGCCTGCCGGCGGATCACCCGACCTCGATCCAGTACCGCACGAGCCTGCGCGGCGAGGAGATCTTCCGCATCGACCTGCCTTCCGCCGGCGAGGTGCTGGCGGGCGCGGGCAGGGACGGCTGGCCCACGCCGGAACCGCAGCACAGGATCTCGCAACTGTTCCTCGAACCCGTCCTGGAACGGCACGCGAACAGCCTCCCCGGGCTGACCCTCGAACGCGGCGCACGGCTGACCGGACTGCGGCAGGACGAGGACCAGGTCGAGGCGGTGGTGGAGTCCGCCGCCGGGACCCGGGTCCTGCACTGCGACCACGTCGTCGGCTGTGACGGCGCCCACAGCACCGTCCGGCGGCACCTCGGGATCCGCTACCAGGGTGTCGACGCCGTCCAGAAGTTCGTGTCGACGTTCGTCCGGTCACCGGAGCTGGGCCGTCTCGCGGCCCGGGACCGGGCCTGGACCTACTGGACCTATGGACGCCGGCCCGCGTCCATCATCGCGATCGACGGGCGCGACCTGTGGCTCAACCACGTGGCCTTCGATCCCGATCACGACACGGAGCACGAGGACCCCGAACGGCTTCTCCGGGAGGCGGTCGGCGGCCCCGTCGAGCACGAGGTACTCGGCGTCGTGCGCTGGACCGGCCGCCGGCTCGTGGCCGAGCGGTACCACGAGGGGAGGGTGTTCCTGGCCGGGGACGCCGCGCACATCTGGATTCCCGTCGGCGGATTCGGCATGAACGCCGGCATCCAGGACGCGGCGACGCTGGCCTGGATGCTGGCCGCGGTCCACCACGGGTGGGCGCCCGCGGACCTGCTCACCGCCTACGAGCTGGAGCGCAAGCCGGTCGGCGAGCAGTTCGCCCGCGCGGTGGGCGCGGCCGCTCGCGTCTCACTCGCGGACGTCTCACCCGACATCCACCTGCCCGGCGCGGACGGCGCGCGCGCCCGTGCCGAGCTCGCGCGACGGCTGGCGGCCACGGAACCGCATCGATACTCACCCGACGGTTTCAGTTTCGGATACCACTACGCCGGTTCCCCGCTCGTGATCG
The DNA here is from genome assembly GCF_030269445.1 of Actinoallomurus iriomotensis. Taxonomy (GTDB): domain Bacteria; phylum Actinomycetota; class Actinomycetes; order Streptosporangiales; family Streptosporangiaceae; genus Actinoallomurus; species Actinoallomurus iriomotensis. Next base: position 513,907 of record NZ_BSTJ01000002.1, on the reverse strand, counting down.
GCGGCACGGAACAGGCCGCCATCGACATGGGCGGCTACGAACAACGGGCCCAGGCGGGTTTCCGGCTGCCCCATGTCTGGCTCGACGACACCCGGTCGGTACTCGACGTGCTGGGGACCGGTTTCACGCTCCTGCGGACCGACCCCGGTGTCGAGGTGACCGCCTGGGCCGGCGCCGCGAGTGAGCTGGGCATCCCGCTGACGGTGGTCGACCTGCCCGGGCTCCCGCCCGACCGTTACCCCGGGCCGCTCCTGCTCGTGCGCCCTGACCAGCACGTCGCCTGGATCGGTGGGGCGGACGCCCGCCCCGGCGAACTGCTGCGGACGGCCACCGGGCGCTCCGTTTCCCAGCGGCGGTGACACATCGTGAGGAGAAAGCACATGCCATACGCACTGGGCATCGACGTCGGCGGCACGTTCACCGACGCCGTCGCCTCCGACGGCGCCGGCCGGATCGTGTCGGCCAAGACCCCGACGACCCCGTCCCACCGCGAGGTCGGCGTCCTCAACGCGATCGAGGAACTCGCGGGCGAACTCGGGATCGGCGTCGAGGAGCTGCTCACGCAGACCGACTACATCGCCCACGGCACCACGGCGTCGATCAACGCCCTCGTCCAGGGGACGGTCGCCGACGTGGGGCTCATCGCCACCAAGGGTCACCGGGACTCGATCTACATCATGAACGCCGAGGGCCGCACCCTCGGCAGGTCGGCGCACGAGATCCAGGACACCCTCCGCCGGCGCAAACCGGCCGCCCTGATCCCGAAATACCGCGCCCTCGAGGTCACCGAGCGGATCGACTACGCCGGCCGGGTCCTGGTACCCCTCGATGAGGACGAGGTACGCGAGGTCGCGCGGTCCCTCGTCGACCAGGGAGTCGAGGCGATCGCGGTCTGCCTGCTGTGGTCGTTCAAGAACGACGCCCATGAACGGCGGGTCCGGGAGCTGATCCACGAGATCGCCCCGCAGCTGTACGTGACGCTCTCCTCGGAGGTCAGCCCGCGGATCCGGGAGTTCGCGCGCACCTCCACCACCATCATGAACGCCCAGGTGGGCCCGCGGCTGCGCAGCTACCTGACCCCCCTGCGGCAGCGCCTGGAGGACGGGGGGCTCAAGGGACCGCTCCTGGTCATGCAGAGCGAGGGCGGGACCATCACGGCCGAGCGTGCGCCGGAGCAGGCCATCACCACCGTCGGCTCCGTGCTCTCGGGCGGCGTCATCGGCGGAATGCGCCTGGCCGAGCAGCTCGGGCACCGCAACGTCATCACCACCGACGTCGGCGGCACCACGTTCCTCGCCGGACTGATCGTCGACGGAGAACCGGTCATGGCGCCGGGCTCCATCGTGAACCAGTTCCCGATCAACGCGGCGACCATACGGGTGCACACCATCGGCTCCGGCGGCGGGGCGCTCGCGTCGGTGGACACGGGCGGGAACCTGCGCCTGGGCCCGCAGAGCGCCGAGGCCGTTCCCGGCCCGGCCTGCTACGGAAACGGCGGCACCCGGCCCACCAACACCGACGCCAACCTGGTCCTCGGGATCCTGAGCGAGCGCGGTCTGCTCGGCGGCAGGAAGCCGTTGCGGATGGACCTCGCGCGGCAGGCCATCGGCGAGCACGTGGCCGCGCCGCTCGGGCTCACGGTCGAAGAAGCGGCCATCGCCATCCACGAGGTGCAGAACGCGCAGGCGGGAGACCTCCTGCGGCGGGCCGTGGTGCAGGCCGGCTACGACCCTCGTGACTTCGTCGCCTACGCCTTCGGCGGCGCCGGTCCCGCCCACTGCGCCGGCTACTGCCGTGACCTGGGGGTGAGCGAGGTGGTCGTGCCTCTCGGCCCCGTCGCCTCCGCCTTCTCCGCCTACGGCCTCGCGGCCTCGGACGTCGCCGTGAGCACCGAGCTGTCCGATCCGTCCGCCTTCCCGATCGACCACCGGGCGCTCGAGTCGCACTACACCCGGCTCGAAGCCGATCTGCAGCGCGCGCTCGACCGCCAGAAGGTGAAGTTCCACGACGTCACGCTGCATCGCGAGATCGACCTGCGCTACTCGATGCAGGTCAACGAGCTCGCGGTCGCCATCCCCGACACGCGGTTCACGGAGCGCACCGGCGAGGAGATCCTCGAACGCTTCGAGGAACAGTACGAGCGCATCAACGGATCCGGGGCCGGCTATCGCGAGGCCGGCGTGCAGGCGATCACCTATCGCGTACGGGCCAAGGCCACGCTGGGCTTTCCCGTCGTGCTCCCCGAGATCGAGCAGGCCGACGGAACCGACGCGTCCGAGGCGCTGCTCGAAGAACGCCCCGTCTGCCTGGACTCGCAGACCGGCTTCGTCTCCACCCCCGTCTACGACTACGCACGACTGCGCGCGGGACACGAACTGGTGGGACCGGCCGTCGTCGAGGTGCCGACCACCGTGGTGGTGGTCCCCGCCGGAGTCACGGGCCGCGTCGACCGTCTCGGCAACCTCGTACTGAGCTACCAGTGAGGACCATTCGATGAAATCCGCCATTCCCGGGTCGGATGAGTTCACCAGCCGGCCGTTGCCCCGGGCGGAGCTGCTCAGCCGGATCTCGCCCCGGCTGCCGCTCCACCAGCTCGACGACGAGCAGACGCATCAGGTCAACGCCCTGACGTACGAGGTCGTCCGGCACCGGCTGTGGGCGATCACCCAGGAGATGGGCGAGACGCTTCGCAGGATGTCGGGCTCGCACGTCGTCACCGAGTCCAACGACTTCAACTTCTCCATCTGCGATGAGCTCGGCGAGCAGGTCCAGGTCGGCACCTACAACATCGGGCTGATCGGGTCCATGGACCTCGCCGTCACCTGGACGCTCCAGCACCGCAGCGACAACCCGGGCATCGCCGAAGGCGACATGTTCCTGTGCAACGACCCGTGGATCGGCGGCGGGCTCCACCAGAACGACGCCGCAGTCCTGGCTCCGATCTTCCACGACGGCAAGCTGTTCGGCTGGACCACGGCCATCGCCCACCAGGTCGACCTTGGGGGTCCGCGTCCCGGCTCCTTCAGCCCGTCGGCGCACGACGTGTTCGGAGAGGCGGTGCCCACACCACCGGTCAAGGTCGTACGTGACGGCGTGCTGCAGCGCGACATCGCCGACGCCTGGGTGCGCCGGTCGCGCCTGCCGCACCTGGTGGGGCTCGATCTGCGGGCCAAGATCGCCGCGAACAAGAACGCGGGGGAGCAGATCCTGCGGCTCATCGGCAAGTACGGCGCCGACACCGTCAAGGCCGTCATGCGCCGGATGATGAACGACGCCGAGCGCCGCCTGCGGGCCAAGCTCGAGACCCTGCCCGACGGCACCTGGACCGCGGTGGGGTATCAGGAGCAGGCGCACACCGGCGACCGCGGCCTCCATCCCATCAAGGTGGCGATGACGAAGGAACGCGACAGGCTCGTCTTCGACTTCCGCGGGACGGCCGGGCAGACCGGCATCATCAACTGCCCCTACCCGGGGCTGCGCGCCGGGATCGTCTTCACCGTGCTGCCGCTGCTGGCGGGGGACATCCCGTGGGCGGCGGGCGGGCTCATGCGGTGCTTCGAGATCGTCACCGACGAGGACACCATCACCAACGCCTCGTTCCCGGCCGCGGTCGGCAAGGGACCGTTCGGGCCGGCGTGGGGAGCGGGCAACCTCGTCGCCGAGGTGCTCGCCAAGATGCTGGACGCCAAACCGGCGCGCCGCGGCGACGTGCAGTCGATCTGCAACGGCACCACCGACCTGTGCGTGGTGTCCGGCGTCGACGTCCGGAGCGGCGCCCGCAAGGGATTCGTGTCGCCCGTCTTCGACGTCATGGCCGGCGGCTACGGCGCCCAGGTGCACTACGACGGCGTGGACACCGGCGGGCGGCTCATCATCCCGTCCGCGCGGGCGCCCGACGTCGAGATGACCGAGTACCTGTATCCCCTCGTCGCCCTGTGGCGCCGCGAGCAGACCGACTCCGGCGGACCGGGGCGGCAGCGCGGCGGGATGAGCGGTTCGGTCTGCTACGTGCAACACCCGGACCAGACCGGGACGATGTCGCTGGTCGTGTCCGGCACCGGCAAGGCCGCGAACCAGAACGTCGGCCTGGCCGGAGGCCATCCGGGCAACTCCCAGCTCGATCTGGTGGTGCGCGGCATCGACGTGCCCCGTCTCGCCGGGGCGACGGCCATCCCGGCCGGCCTGGACGAGCTCGGCGGCGACATCGAGGTGCTGCCCTGCGAGGGGGAGTCCCACCTCGGCCCCGACGACGCGCTCTACCTGCACTGGCAGGCGGGCGGCGGCTACGGCGACCCGCTGCTCCGCCCGGCCGGGAACGTACGGGACGACGTGCTGCACGCCCGCGTCTCGGCGGAGGCCGCGCGGGACGTCTACGGCGTCGTCCTCCGGGAGGACGGCGAGGTGGACCCGGCCGCGACCGACGAGACGCGCGGGAGGCTCCGGCAGCAGCGCGCGACCGGCTCCGGTCTGCCGGGCACGCGGCCCGCCCCGATCGGCGCGCCGGATCTGAGCGGCGCCCGCCGGCTCGACGACAACCTCGCCGTCCTGGAGTCGCCGGACGGCGGGACCGTCGTGTGCACCCACTGCGGCACGGGGATCGGGCCGCTGGCCGGGGGAGCGTTCGTCGCGGCGCTGGCCCGCCGCGACGCGGCCCCGGCCGACGCCGGCCCCCACATCTGGCGCGACCCGTCGGTGTACGTCGACGCGGAGATCGTCTTCCGTCAGCTCTTCTGCCCCGGCTGCCTGACCGCCGTCTACTCCAGGGTGGTTCCGGTGCATCACCCGCTCCCCGACGACGACTACCGAAGCTGGACGTGACCGTCTGACGGTCGCTCATCGACGACCGGGTGGCCATGCCGTTCGCCCTATCATTGACTGGTGGTGAGGGAATCCAGCTCTGCGGCGCCTGCTGTCGGCTCGAGCAGCCGTGACATCATCCTGGATACGGCTCGGGCCCTCATCACGAGCAGAGGGTACGACGGCATGGCCATCTCGGACCTGAGCGCGCGGTCCGGGCTGCCGCCCAGTTCGATCTACTACCACTTCGGCAACAAGCTCGGCGTCCTGGCGGCGCTGCTCGACCGCACCTTCGACGAACTGCACGCCTTGTTCCCGAACCCGTCGTCGTTCGACGACCGCGAGCCGCTGGAGCGCTTCGAGACGTGGGTCACGGCGGCGTGCGCCTCTCTCGACCGGCGGCCCGAATACCTCCGCATCCTGCTGGCCATCAGCGTCGGCCCGCACAAGGACACGGAGCCGGTGCGGAACACCGTGCGCCGGATCCGCGACTACGCGCACGCCTCCTGGGTGGAAGCCCTCACCCCGATCTTCGCGCCGAACGGCGGCGAGGACGACGAGGCCTTCGTGGACCAGCTGGCCGTACTCGGGCGGGCCATGACCGACGGGCTGTCGGTGACCAACAGCTTCGACGGCGTGAGCTACAGCTCGCACGTCGCCGCCTTCGTGGCCCTGATCCGTGGTCTCGCAGAACAGCAAGACCACGGATCAGCACCTCCGATTCACTGACTCGAAGCCGCAGACAGGGCACGTCCGATCAGCGGCCGATCAGCCGCATGTCGGCTTCTTATGCGGCGCGGGGAGGCCAAGCCGTTCCGTCATCCGCGAGTCGGAGAACGCCTCCCGGTAGCTTCCACGATGGCGAGCGAAATCACGCCGGAGGCGCGGGTACCCGGTCGCCGTCCAGTTCGGAAAGGGCCAGCACGGTGATCGCGCCGGTCCAGACGAGGGGTACGACGGACGCCGGCGTACCGGTCATGTCGATCTTCTCCGGGAGCTCACCCAGCGCGTCGCGGTGGTCGAGCAGCCAGTCGACGACCTGCCCGGCCTTCTTTCGCTCTCCCGTCGATGACCAGGCGAGGGCGAAGAACGCGGTCTCCGGGCCCCACGCCGTAGGCCACTGATGGTCGGGGTCGTCGCCCGGGACCACGCCTCCGTTGGGCTGGAGCAGTGCCTCGTACGTGCTGTCGATCGCGCTCGAGAGGTGGGCCGGGGCATGGTTGAAGGGCGGGGCCATGAACGTGACCGCCGAGTCCCGGCCGTGCGCCCCGTCGACGGTACGGGGATAGCCGAGCGGCGCGAAGTACTTCTTGATGCCCGTCGTCAGGTGACGGGCCGCCCGGTCCCACGTACGCGCGTCCTGCGGGTGGCCGCTGTGGCGGGCCAGGTCGGCCGAGGCGTGCAGTCCGGCCAGCAGCGGGGCGGCCGTTCCGATGTTCGGCGTGGTGGTGGCGACCTCCCAGTAGTCCGGGCCGGCCGGCGGCAGTCCGTGGGCGTCCAACGAGTCCGCGGCGTACGTGGCGGCCTTGTGAACCGTGGGATAGAGCGCCTCGAGCAGCCGGCCGCGCTCCTGTGCGGGCGCCGCCTGGTACCACTGCCACACCGCCCAGGGGACCCAGCCGTTGGCGTCGAGCTGCCACTGCCGGCCGTCCGGGGGGCCCGAGCCGTCGAGCTTCGTCCGGGCGTCCCAGGTGCCGTCCGAGCGCTGGGTTCGCGCGTTGTAGCCGAGGATCTCATACGCCTCCGTGAGGTGGCCCGTACGAGCCAGCGCCGCCGCGACGAAGCTCGAATCACGAGGCCAGGAGTACTCCCACGCGCCGTACCACGCGGCCGCGACCGCGCCGTTGCGCCGGGTCAGCAGGCGCATCGACAGGAGTGCCCGCTCGGCGGCCGACTTCTCCTCCGCCGTACGTCCGGGGATCGTCCCGGCCGCCAGCCAGGCGCGGGACTCCGCGATCTGGGCCTCCGCGTCCTTGTCACCGGCCGGGACCGTCACCGGCTGACCGCCTTCGGGCAGGTAACGCCACCGGCCGTCCGGCAGCCGCAGCACATTGCTGCCCGGCACATAGGACGCGCCGTTCGCCTCGGCAGGCGACACGGCGGCCGTGGTCTGCCGCGTACCGATGAGTCCGGCCGTGTACGCGGGCGACTGGTCGGCGAACGCCGTGGGCAGGCCGGTCGCGGCGGATTCGATGACCGCCAGCAGCGACACCGCGGCCAGCGCCGCGGGAAGACGCCGGACCGTGCGTAGGCGGCGGCGTCCGAGGGGATCGGTGGCCGGAATCGGACGACGGGGGTGCTCACTCGACATGCCCTGCGCTCCTGCGAGTAGATCGCGAACCACCGGCCCCCCGCCCGGCGAAGATCGAACAAGAGGTAAGCAGTCCGGCTGATCACGCGTCAAGGACGGTGTCCGCGATCACCGACGGTCGCCGCTCACCGCGGTCCGACCGTCTCCACGCCGAGCTGGGTGAGCAGCTCCACCTGGTCGTAGTAGAGCCGGATGTAGGAGACGACGTCGTCACGGACCACCCAGCGCTCGGCGTAGTGCACGACGACGCGGTTGCCGGTGGGGGCGATGACCCGGCCGTCGGCCAGCTTCAGCTCACCCAGGTGGGTGCCGGTGAACGTGCCCTCGACGCAGCCCTGCTCGCCGTCGGTGAACATGTTCTCCGGCCGCAGCTCACAGTCCGGGAACGCCGAGTGGTAGGTGTCGTAGAACAGCGCGGCACCCTTCACGCCGCTCAGCGTCGACCCGCCCGGGCCGGTGAACCCGGAGCCGGGGCCGTACCGGGTCAGGAACGACTCCCTGTTCCCGGCGTTCCAGTCCTTCACCCCGGCCAGCACGAACTCGCCGAACTCCATCCGCTCCTCCTCGGTCATGCCGGATCGTGCTCATGGACGATCAGGTGGCGGACTCCGTGCCCGCCGTGCAACCGGCGATAGCCCTCGCTGATGTCGGCGAGCCGGTAGCGGCCGCTGACCAGGCTGTCCAGCTGAATCTCCCCGCGCCGGTAGAGGTCCACGATCAGCGGGACGTCCGTGAGGGTGTTGACGCCGCCGAACAGCGCGCCCTGCAGTCGCTTGTGGCGCAGCGCGAGCAGGGTGCCGTTGAGCTGCACGGTGTTCTCGGTCGGGTCGCCGATCCCGGCCAGGGTCACCGTGCCGCCACGGCCGATCACGTCGACGGCCCGGGACACCACCTCCGGGGTGACCGTGCCGACCAGCACCACGCAGTGGTCGGCCAGGCGCCCCGCGGTGAGCTGGGCGACGATGCGATGCGCCTGCTCGGCGTCCGCGGCGGTGTGCGTGGCGCCGAGTTCCTCGGCGGTGTCCCGCCGCGAGGCGACCGGGTCGACGGCCACGATGTGCCGGGCCCCCGCCCAGCGCGCGCCCTGGACCGCGTGCACGCCGCTGCCGCCGATGCCATAGATCACCACTGTCTCGTCCGGTCGCACCTCGGCGGCCCGGACCACCGTGCCCCACCCGGTGAGTACGCTGCACCCGATCAGCGCCGCCGCCTCGAACGGGATGTCCGGGCCGACCGGCACCAGCGATGCCTCGGCCACCACCGCGTACCGGGCGAAGGTGCCCAGGTAGCTCATCCCGCCGAAATCCTGCCCGTCGGCGTGGAACCGGTACCCGCCGGCCGGTGTGTAGAGCGCGCCGTCGAGGCCGTTGCCACCCAGCTCGCACAGGTTCTGCCGGCCCTGCCCGCAGCGTCGGCAGGTGCCGCACGCCGGCACCGAGGAGCAGACCACGTGGTCGCCCGGACGGACCCGGGTCACGCCCTCACCGACCTCCTCCACCACGCCGGCGCCCTCGTGACCGCCGACCATCGGGTAGCGGACCGGCAGTGTGCCGGCCGGCAGGTGCCGCAGATGCTCGTCGGAGTGGCAGAGCCCGGCCACGAGCATCCGCACCCGGACCTCGCGCGGGGCCGGCGGGTCGAGGTCCAGCTCGACGATCTCCCACTCCCGCCCGGTTCCCCGGATCACGGCCGCCTCGGTGCGCACCGTCCTCACCCGCCCCTCGTGTCGGTCGCGTGGCCCGACCCCCAGCCGGAGAGGTCGAGCGGTACGTGGTGGGCGTGCAGCCGGCTCAGCGCCCGCACCAGCGAGGACTGCGCGTCCACCCCTTTGCGGTCGAGCGGGATCGCCACGTGGTCCTGGCCGGCGAGGGTCGCCTCGACCAGCCGGGTGAGCATCCCCGCCGGGCCGACCTCGACGAACACCCGCGCCCCCGCCGCGTGGGCGCGCTCCACCAGGGCCCGGAAGTCCAGATGGCGGACCGACATCTCGGCCAGCCGGTGCGCCACCGACTCGGCCTCGAGCTCCAGGGGACCGGCGACCGCGGCGGACAGGAACACCGGCCGGTCCACCGCCGTGGTGACGTTGCGGTTGAGGGTGACGAACGCGGCGAGCTCGGATTCCGCCGGCGGCGCGTGCAGCACCTGCTGGTAGGGCAGCCGGACGTGCTCGCAGCCCAGCCGCGCGACCAGCTTCGCGCAACCGCCGGGGTCGCCGCACACCACCACCTCGCGCGGCCCGTTGATGATGGAGATCCAGGTACGGTCCGGTGCGGTGATCGCGGCCCGAACCTCGTCCGGAGCGGCGAGCAGCACCAGCACCTCCCACCCAGGCCGCGCGGGTGGTTCCGGCAGCCGGGCCCAGTACTCCCGCACCGCGTCCAGTGGCCCGCTGAGCCGGGTGCGGAACAGCGGGGAATCGCGGAGCTCGGCCATCCGCGCGTCGGCGTCCGGGGCGGCCCAGACACCGAGGGCGCGCAGCATGCTGGACTCGCCGAGGCTGTAGCCGAACGCCACCGCCGGCCGCACTCCGAACACCTCGCGCAGCGCGCGCGTGAACAACACCGCGTAGGACATGCTCGCCGCCATGAGAGCGGAGGGTTCGGCGGCCAGCGCCCGCTCGGTGGCCGCGATCTCCCGGGCCGTCGGACGCCCCGAGAAGCACGGGTACAGCCGGTCCACCGCGAATATCCCGGCGGGGTCGGAGGTCATGGCCGCCATGCCGTGCAGGGTCGGCTCGAACAGCCGGAAGGCGTTCCGCGCGGCACCCGGATAAGCGGAGAACGCACCCGGGTACATGAACGCCACCGATCCCGCGCCGCCGAGCGGGCGGCCGGTCAGCGCACTGCCCCTCGGGGTGGACAGCTCCAGCCGCCCCTCGCCGAGCGCCCGCCGGCAGGCCTCGACCTCGGCGCGCAGCTGAGCGGCGTCCGCGGCGACCACCCCCAGGTGCAGCGCCCCGGCCGGGGGTCCCTCGACGTGCCCGGTCCGGGCCCGGCTCAGGGCGGCCCCCGGGTCGTCGTCCAGCGCGTCCAGCCGGGCCGCCAGGTCGGACGGGTCGGCGGCGCGCACCGCCACCAGGGTCACCGGCGTGGTCGGCACCAGGGCGGTACGGCGCGGCTGCGGGACGGCCGTGTCGGTGAACACCAGTAGCCGCGCGGGCTCAACGGCCAGCACCGCCGACCGGCGCGGCTCTCGGCCCCCGCGCAGCCACGGTCGTGGCGCCACCGGGAATCGCCGCTCGATGCCGGACTGGCGGGCCGTTGCCCGCACCGGGTCGTCCGCCCGGGTGCCCGGAATGAAGTTGCCGCGCAGCGCGAGGACGGCGCGCACCACCGCCTCGGCCCAGCCCAGCGCCTGCTCCACCGCGCGCCCCGGGACCGCGCCGAGGGCCGGCCGGGCCGGGGCCGGGATCAGCGCGTCCAGCACTGCGGCTGCCCGGTCCAACGCCGACGGCGGGCAGTCCAGCTCGACGTGGCTCGATCCGAGCGGGGGCCGGGTCGCCGGGAACGGTGCCGTCACCACTTCCTCCAGCACGGCGTAGCCGGTGGCTCCGGCGGTGGCCGGCGCCAGCACGAACGCCACCCCGCCGCCGCGCCTGTCGGTGGCGACGAGCAGCACCTGGGCGGCCGTCCCGGAGCGCAGCGGTTCGGCGGCGTCGTCCGGCCACCCGGTGCGCAGCACCGACAGCGCCCGTCCCCGCGTCGGGCCGGTGAGCCGGAGACGGGCGGAGACCAGGGCGGCGATGCCATCGGCGGCGCCGGCGTCGGCCGCGCCGGCCAGTACCGCGATCGGGCCGCCGGCCGGCGCCCGGCAGTCGGTCAGCGCCGCCCGGGCGAGCGCGGTGGCCGTCTCCGGTTCGGCCGTTTCGGCGGCCGCGGCGGTGTTCTCGGAGGGTTCGGCCGGACGACGGCGGCCGTCGTACAGCGCGGCCTCCACGGCGTCGAGGTCGCCGAACCCGCCGAAGCGGGCGGCGAGGCCGATCACGGCCAGCGGTATCGTCGCCATGTCAGGCCCGCGAGGGGCCGGCGGCGAGAGCGCTCTCGGCGGCCAGGTCGTCCGCGATGGCCCGAGCCACCTCGTCGATCGTCGGGTACTCGACGAGGACCGCCGGAGCGATCTCCCAGTCCAGCCAGGCGGACATCTCGGCGATCAGCTGCACGATCGCGAGCGACTCCAGCGGGTAGGCGTCCAGCGGCGCGTCCGCGTCGACCTCCGCCACCGCCAGGCCCAGCCGCCGGGCCACCTGAGCGCGCATCCAGTCCCGGATCTCGGCATGGTCCGGCACCCCGGCGAGGAGCGGACCGGCGTGCGTCGGCGCGGCCGGCGGCGGCGCGGACGCCGGCTCGGCCCCGGGCGTTCCGGCGAGAGCCGGGAAGTGCCGGCGCACCAGCTCCCGAGCGTGTACCGCCGTCGGCTCCACCAGCTCGAACGCGAGCAGCGACCCGGCATACCAGGTGTTCCGCGCGCCCTGCAGCCCTTCCAACCGGGAGAAGAACCCGGCGGCGGCGTCGGAGGCCTCGACGTGCGGGAAATAGTCCCAGCGGCGCGAGGTGTGCACCGCTTCGAGCCGCCCGCCCATCCGCCGCACGTCCTCGGCGAGCGTCCGCTGCAGCTCGCCGGCCGTCTGCCCGGGGCGGCCGTAGCCGTAGAAGGTGTACACGTCGGTGTCCGGGTAGCGGTGGTGGAACGACACGCAGTGGCCGACGGTGGCCGGGTCGTCGACGTGCCGGTCCACCAGGTAGAAGCCCTCACGCGGCAGCCCCGTCGCCTCGGCCACCACCGTCCAGTAGTCCAGGTACCGGATGCGGGCGAACAGCTCGCGCTCCTCGTCGCCGAGGTCGAGGAACTCTCCGGTCCGGTCCAGCGGCATCGCCAGCACCAGGTCGTCGAACTCCTCCTCACCGTCCCGGGTGCGCACCCGCACCCGGCCGTCGGCGCGGGTCACCGACTCCACCCGCTGACCGACGCGTACGTCCGGCAGCCGGGCGGCCACCCGCCGCCAGAGGTCCATGAACCCGCCGGCGACCGTCCACCGGGTGTGCCGGGCGGCCGACTCGGCGTCCGCGCCCAGGAAGGAGAACACCCCGGCGAACTCCGCGAACCGCAGCGGGTACAGGGCGGGCAGCGTAGCCGAGCCGAGGAAGCCATAACCGGAGCCGGTGTAGCCGGGAACCAGCGCGGTCAACGCCGCGAAGTTCCGGTCCGTGGCCCACCGCGCCGCCGGCAGGTCCAGGCTCCGACCGGCGTCCACCAGCCCTGAGCCGCCGATCCCCGGGAACTCGGCGTCCCGCAGCCGCTGGTACGTCCGGATGGCGGCGGTGTCCAGCAGCAGCCCCCGCCTCCGTACGATCGAGCCGGTCCCGGCGTCGACGACGTGCGCCGGTGTGGCCGGCTCGGTCCCGGCGCCGACCTCGGCGGCCAGCTGCCGCACGTACGTGTGCTCACCGATGCACAGATGCCCGCCGAGGTCGTACCAGCGGCCGTCCACCGCGACCGAGGCGCATTTGCCGGCCACCGCGTCCGCCTGCTCCAGGACGGTCACCCGGTGGCCGCGCCGGTGCAACTCGTGTGCCGCGACCAGCCCGGCAGGCCCGGCGCCGATCACGCACACCCGGCGTGGGCCGTCGTCGAAGCGGGCCAGCGCGTGCTCCCACTCCTCGACCAGCAGCCCGGCGGCCACGGCGAGAGCCAGCTTGGCGTGCCGCTCGGCCTGGTCGACCGGCCGGGCGAAGTAGTCCTCGACCACCGTGTCGGCGTCCTGCTCGGCGGTGACCGGCCGCTCCAGGTACTCGGTCTCCAGCACCGCACGCAACGCCCACCGGTCGCCGTCCCGCACCGCCGTGCAGGTGTACTCGGACAGCACGGCGCTCGCGGTGCCCGGGTCGACGCTGGCGAACCGGGCGACGGCGAGCACCTGGTCGTCGCCCACCGGCACCGCCAGGGCCAGCCGGGACAGCGCCGGCAGCACCCGGGTGACCCGCTCGGCGTAGGCCAGGTACTCGCCGTGGTCGCGGTAGTACCGGCAGGTCAGTACCCCGTTCCAGAAGATCGTCTCCATGCACACCGGGCGGTAGGCGGTGAGCACGTCCGCCAGCGCGGCCATGCTCCCCGCTTCGGCGCGGTGGAAGCCGGCGGTCAGCCGGTCCAGCATGGCCCGGAAGCCGTCGGGGACCGCGCCGGCGTCCGGGCGGCCGGCGTCGGCCGCGGCCCGCAGCCCCGTGGCCACGCGGGCCAGCGCCGGCTCGTGCCGGGCGAGCGGTCCGCCGGCCAGCACGGCCAGGATGTCCGCCACCGGGTCGGCGGAGTCCTGCCAGCGAAGCCGGTGCATGTCGAGGGTGGCACCGACCAGGGCCTCTCGCAGCCCGGCGAGCGGGGGCGGCAGGTCGTCCACCGGCCGCCGCCCGGCGACCAGCGCACTCAGCGTCGCGTCGATGGGCAGGCCCAGCCGGGCGTGTGCGGAGGCCCGGTAGGCGACCGCCCGGACATGGTTGACCGACGCCGGGTCGGTGGCCGAGGTGGCCGGGATCAGAGCCAGCTCCGGCGGGGCGTGGCCTGGATTGAAGGTCAGCATCTCGGCCGCGGCGGGGTCGGTCAGGTGGTCGAGCTCCACCTCGGCGGCTGCCACCCAGGCGAACCGCTCGGGCGGCCAGGGCCGGGTCGGATCCAGTGCCTCCCGGTCGCCCTCGTCGGGTCGCAGCTGCAGCTCCAGCAGGTACCGGGCGTCGCCGCGCCGCACCCGCCGGCGGAACTCGTCGCGCAGGTGGTCGCCGGCACGCGGGTCACCGTCCCGGCGCACCTGCGGCAGCCGCAGGTGCGCCGGGTCGACGCGGCCGCCGTCCGGACCGCCGTCGGCGCTCCGCAGCCGGTACCGGACCAGCCTGGGGATCCCGTCACGGCCGATGAACCGGTAGGCGACCTGCGAGTAGTAGTACACGTCCAGGTAGGAGTCCGGGTCCCGGATCAGCTCGGTGAGGGCCTGCGCGATGCCCGGGTCGTCCGTCATCAGGGCGGACCGTCCGGCTGCCGTCGCCCGGGTCCACTCGGCGAACGCGGCGGCGTGCGGGGACACGAACCGCTCCCCGGTGACCAGCACCAGATCCACCAGCGGCGACGTGTCGCCGGTGGGCCCCAGCAGCCGCAGCGCGGCGCCCCGGCCGTCCAGCACCGCGTCGTCGGCGAAGCCGCGGGCGTTGGAATGCCGGAGCAGCACCCGGTACTCCGCGCCCGGGTCGAGCACCCGGTGCGCCGGCAGCGCGGGGTCGTCGAGCACCCGCAGCCGGCCGCCGGCGGCGACCCCGACACCGTGCGCCGCGCGGCTCGAGCGAGTGCGCGCCACCCGGTAGGCGGCCGACACCAGCTCGCCCAGCACCTGCCGCAGCCCGGGATCGGAGACATCGCTCCAGTCCGGTGTGACATCCGCGGTCACCGTGGTACCTCCGTCCCGGCCAGCACGGCCCCCAGTCGGTCGGCGAGGACTCGCACCCTCGGCTCGCGCAGGAAACTCCAGTGGTGCCCGGGCACGTCGACCACGTCGAACCCCGCCCTGGTCACCGAGGCCCACCGGCGCGCGGACACGTACACCCCGCTCGGCGTCAGTCCGCGCAGCCGCCACACCTGGGCCCGGAACAGCACCACCGGGCCGGGGTAGGGCGCCGGGCGGTACCCGGCCGTGGCCCGCACGTGAACCTCGTGGCCCCGGTCGGTCCACATCGCGTACGCGGTCCGTATCCAGCGGGGCGCACCGTCCCGGTCGGCGAAGCTCGCGCGCCGGGCCAGCCACCGGCCGAACCGGTCGGCCGCGTAGCCGGCGCCGGTGATCCGGCAGGGTGTGTCCAGCAGCGCGACCAGCGGGGGAGGGCCGTCGTGGCGCATCCGGCGCGCCAGCTCGAGGGCCAGGTAGCCGCCGCAGGAGTTACCCGCGAGCACCAGTGGTCCGGCCGGGGAGACCGACGCGATGTCGGCCAGGTAGCGGTTCAGCAGGGCGTCGAACAGCTCGGCGCGGGGCAGGTCCAGGTCGAGCGGCGCCTGCAGGGCATAACACGGCTGCTCGTCGTCCAGCAGCCGGGCCAGCTGCGCGACCGCGAGCACGTCGCCGTGTCCGGCGCACACCACGAACAGCGGCGGGCTGCTCCCGGTGCGCCGCAGGGCCACCAGCGTCGAGACCCTGCCCCGGCGACGCCCCGGCCGGTGTGCCGTGGCGGAGCGGGAAGCGTACGGATCGCGCCCGGCACCCGGCCGTTCGGGCCGGGGCGCCCGGCCCCGGGTCAGCACGGCACCGCCCGGGGCGCCGGTGCCCCGGGTTCCGGCCGGTAGCGCCGCAGCGCGGCCGGCAGCGTCACGCCCAGCGCGTCCAGGTGCGCCACCCGGCGCAGATAGGCCGCCCCGGTCATCAGGTGCCGCGCCACGTCCACCACCCGGCGGTCGGCCGGGTCGGCGAGGTGGCTGCCGCGCACCCAGTCGTTGAAGGCACCCATCGCCGGGCCGCACCAGATCTGGTAGTCACCCTCCCGGCCCGGCTCACCGACGTTCGACCAGCGCGACGAGCGGCCCAGGTACCAGCGGAACACCAGCGCCATCCGCCGCTTCGGGTCCTGCTCGGCGCGGACCACCTGGGCCGGGTCCCGGGCCGCGAAGTACTCCCGAGTGCCCCGCCATACCTCGTCGAGACTCTGCCGGAAGACCTGCCGCTCCAGCCTGGCCCGCTCGTCGGCGGGGATCTGCTCCAGCCCGTCGTACGCCCGGTACAGCGCGTACAGCCGCTGCGCCCGTACCGGGAACAGCGTTCCCCGCTTCACCACCTGCAGCCGTACGCCGAGCTCGAACATGTCGGCGGCCGGCGCCATCGCCACGTCGGCCAGGTCCACCTCGGCCAGCAGCCGCTTGGTGTGCGCCGACGCGGCGGCCTCGACGCACGACTGGTTGACCGACCCGGTGACCACGTACCCGGCGCCCAGGACGAACGCGGCCAGCGTGGCGTGCGGGGTGCCGATCCCGCCGGCCGCACCCACGCCGACCGGCTCGGCGAAGCGGTACCTGGCCTGCAGCTCGTCGCGCAGCTCCACGATCGAGGGCAGCAGCACCACGAGCGGCCGGTTGTCGGTGTGCCCCGCGGAGTCGGCCTCCACGGTGACGTCGTCGGCCATCGGCACCCGGGCCGCCAGCTCCGCCTGCCGGGCGGTGACCAGCCCCTGACCGGCCAGCGCCGCCACCAGCTCCGGCGGGGGCGGGCTGAGGAAGTGCCGGGCCACCTCGCGGCGGGACACCTTGGCGATCACCCGGTTGCCGATACGGACCGCTCCGGACGGCTCCTCGGACAGCCCGGCCACCCGATACCGCACCACGTGCGGGGTGAGCGTGAGGAACGCGGCCGCCTCAACGGTACGGACGCCGTGGGCGAGGTAAAGCTCGACGGTCCGGCGTTCCAGGGCCTCCTCGGCCGGGCTGTGGATCAGGTTGAAGGCGTACGGCCCGCACGGGAGCGCGTCGGTGATCCGGGCGATGGCCGCCTCGATCCGGTCCGGCAGCAGGCCGGCCGCGCCGAAGGAGCCAAGGACGCGGTCGCGGCCGAGCGCGATCACCAGTTCCTCGGTGGCGATACCGCCTGCCATCGCGCCGGCGGCGTAGCACCGCGCCACCCCGTGGCGGCGGCGGAAGCCGGGATCGCCAAGGGTCTCCGGCGGCGCCGCCGGCGCCTCGGCCAGCACCTCCGTGCCGGACCGCTCGCCCGCGCCACCGAGTACGCCGATCCCCGACGCGTCCCGGACCACCTGGACCGGCTCGTCCAGCCGGGCCAGCAGGCGACGCATGCCGGCCTCGTCCCGGGCCGGCCCGGGACGGCCCGCGACCAGCGCGCCCGGGGAGGTCATGCGCCCGCCTCGACGACGGCCACCGCCAGGCCGGCGACGTGGTAGATCCGCAGGCCGTCCTTCCAGAGGTCGCCGTCGCCGATCACCACCACCCGGTCGTCCTCATCCCGGACCTCGGTGACGTGCACCTCCACCAGCATCTCCCGGTCGGTGCGCACGATCTGCCCCCGGTACTTCCAGACGGTGCGATGTTCGACCGCCTGGGCGAACCGCGGCCGGGCGAACCGCGCACCCAGTCCGGCCGCCGCGGTGTAGGCCTTGAGGGCCTGCAGAAGGGCCTCGACCCCGAGCGAGCCGGGCATCACCGGGTCCTGGAAGAAGTGCGCGTCGAAGAACCAGCTCGACGGGTCGACCTTGGTCCGGCCCCAGGCGCAGCCGCGCCGCCGGGTGCCGCCGTCGAGTGCCACGGTCACCTCGTCGAGCAGGTCGAGCTGCCCGTCAGGCATCGGCAGGCGCGAGCCGGCGGGATCGAACGGGGCCGCAGTGCCGGTCGACCACGCCGGTTTCCGCCGGCCTCCGTCCAGGCCGATCTGGTTGGCCAGCGCGTCTCGGCGGAAGTAGCCGAAGGCCGTGCTACCGCGGTAGATCGGGACGTCCGCGCAGCCGAGCACGAAGTCGAACTTCTGGATGATCACGCCCTCCAGGGCGGTCGAGGCGCACAGCCGGGCCCGGGTCCACACGGTCCGCCCGGCCAGGGCCGGGTCGGCGAGCAGGCGGGCGTCCCCGTCGAGGTTGCGGAAGTAGAGGTCCTCGTCCGGGGTGGCCAGCGTCGAGCCCAGCCACCCGGAGAGAAACCCGCACGGTTGCAGGGCGATCTCCATCAGCATCGAGTACGGCAGCGAGTCGCGGCCACCGTCCGGGTCGAACCACGGCCGGGCCGGCACGTCGTACTCCGCGAGCAGCTCGGTGCCGATCCGGAAGTCGTGGCGGGTGCCGTCGATCGAGACCACCCGGCTCATCAGGTGCAGGTCGCCGTTCGGGATCCGGGGGACGCGGCGTTCGGCGTAGCAGTCGTACTCCGGTCCGAAGCAGGCCGTCATCGACCCGGTCGCGAACTCGGCCAGCTCCCGCGGCCCGAACAGCGCCCGGCTCGCTCGGACCGGGGTGCCGGCCAGGCGTACCGCGAGACCCTCGAACGCGACGATCACCCGGCCGTCCAGCACCACGTCGACGTCGGCCTTCGCGTACGGGTTCGGTTCCAGCTCCACCTCGACCAGGCGCGCCCGGTAGGTCAGCAGCCGATCGGCCGGCGTGACCTGGCCGCGGCAGCGCACCCGCTGCGGCACCCCGACCACCGGTTCGAACGTGGCGTCCTCGACCAGGGTCTGCAGGCCCAGCGCCAGCAGGTGGGTCTGGAGCAGCTGAACGCAGCCCTCGGCCATCAGGGACCCGGCGAGCACGGGGTCGCCGAGGAAATGGCAGGGGAAGTACCAGTCGTCCGGCCGCAGGTCCTTCTCACCGACGATCTCACCCAGCCCGCGCGGGCCACCGGCCGGGTCCAGCCGGACGATCCGGTCCAGCATCCGAATCCTCGACGGCGCCAGCCGCAGCGCGGGGTTGCGCCCGCCCTGGTCGTACTCCGGCCCGAACACCGCCGCCAACGCGCCGTCGCTGAGCCGGTCCAGGTCGGCGGCGTCCAGGGTGACCCGGTCGGTGCGCAGCGGGGGCTCGAACCGGGCCCGCCCGAGATCCACCCGGGACCGCCCGCCGAGCACCCCTTTGCCCTGCGCCAGCTCCTCGTCGGTGAAGAACCCGGCGCACCCGCCGCGCATCTCCATGATCTTGCGCTCGCCCGCGAAGCAGTCGTAGTGGAAGAAGAACAGCAGCGTGTCGGCGGTGCGGGCGAAGGAGTCGATGTGGATGTCGTAGCGCAGGGTGTCGCCCTCGTGGGGCAGCCGGCCGAGGAAGGTGAGGGTGCAGTCCAGCAGCCGATAGACCCGCTCGCCCCGGTTGCCGAAGTCGACTCCGAGGTAGGAGATCAGCAGCAGGTCGCACTGACCGGACTCGATCGTGACCGACCACGGAACCTGGCCGTCGACGGCGTACCAGGCCGCCCTCGGCACGTCGTACTCCGTGGTCAACGCCGAGGGCCCCAGCACGTTCGGGGTGGCGTCCAGCCGGGTCACCCGATCGACCAGCAGGTACGGCGGCATCGGCAGCCGGACCCGGCGCCGGTGCTGGTCGATCTCGGCGAACTCCGGACCGAACACCGCCGCCGCGTCACCGCGCGCGAACTCCAGCAGGTCCTGCCGGTCCCAGACCACGCCGGCCGCCCGAGGACCGCCCTCACGCCGGCCCCGGCCACCCGCCGGCGCGATCCGGCCGGCTTGGCGGGCGCGCAGGAAGTCCTCGTGACCGGGTCCGGTGGCGGCCTGCGGCGGCGGGGCGGCGGGCGCCGGCCGCGCCCCCGACACGCCGGGTGCCCGCCGGGGCCGCGGCAACCCGGCGGCGGCCAGCGATTCGCGCAGCCGGGGACCGCCGGTGGCGATCCGGGTGGCGACCCGGGGCATGACCGCGACCTCGCGCTGGTGAGCCACCGCATACGCGGCCAGGGCCCGGCAGTCGTCCAGCCCGTCGGGCAGCTCGTACCGGCGCCCGCGCGGGTCGGCGGGGCCTCCGGCCGGCACCACGACCAGCGCGGCGGCGCAGTCCACCGGCTCGCCGGCCGGACCGGTGGCCAGCACCACCTCCGGGGCACCGGCGAGGTCCACGGCCGCCACCACCGCCGCGTCGACCTCACCGCGGGCCAGCATGCCCTCGGCGGCCGCCCGGGCTTCGCGCAGCCCGCCCGAGCCGGCGGCGGTGACGGTGAACGCCGGGCCGCGCAGGTCCCACAGGCCGGCCACCCGGGTGGCCATGATGTTGCCGATGTAGCTCAGGTACCGGTTGACGCCCAGCTCCTCATGCAGCGCGTCGCGCGCGGCCGTGATGAGCGTGGCCAGCTCGTCCGGCTCCGCGGCCAGGCCGGCCCGTGCGAGCACGTGCGGCAGCCGCCGGCCGGCCTCCAGCCGGGCGACGAACCGGTGCAGGGTCGGGTCGCCGGCCATCGCCACCACCACGGCGACCGTCGTACCGGGCTCGACGCCGGAATCCCGCAGCGCCCGGTCGGCCACGTCCAGCACCATCATCTGCTGCGCGACCGGCACGTCGGCCGCGCCCGGCGGGGCCTTGAACCGCAGCGCGTCCACCACCACCGCGTCCAGGTAGCGGCCAGGCGGCGGGTCGCCGGCGAACCCGTGCGCGCGGAGCAGCTCGTCGTCGTCCAGCCCCCGCCAGCGCCCGGCGGGCAGCTCCCGCCGGTCCCCGAGCAGGCCCGCCAGGCCGACGACGGCCACGTCCGCCGGCCGGGGGCGCACGGGCGGCCGCCCGCTCAGGGACGCGCCGTCCGGCGCCGCGTCCACGACCAGGTGCGCGTTCGCGCCGCCGAAGCCGAAGGCGTTCACCGAGGCCCGGCGGGGTCCGGTGCCGGTGGGCCACTCCCGGGCCGCGCCGACGATCCGCTCCGGCCCCACCGCGCCGCCGTCGGAGACCAGCGGGGTCCGCAGGCCGGCGGTCGCCGGGATCACGCCGGCCCGCATGGCGAGGATCACCTTGAGCGTGCCGGCCATCCCGGCGGCGGTCAGCAGGTGGCCGACGTTCGACTTCACCGCGCCGACGAGCGGGACCCGGGCGCCGAAGACCCGCTCGATGGTGTTCAGCTCGGTGAGGTCACCGAGCGGGGTGCCGGTCGCGTGGCACTCGACGTAGTCGACCGTGGCGGGATCGATCCGGGCCGCCGCGTACGCCCGCTCCAGGGCCGTCCGCTGGGTGGCCGGGTTCGGCGCCAGCGGGTGCCGGCCCGCGCCGTCGTTGGACATGCCGATCGCCCGGATCACCGCGTGGATCTCATCGCCGTCGCGCTCGGCGTCCCGCAGCCGCTTGAGTGCGATCACGCCCGCGCCCTCGCCGGCGAGCAGCCCCTGTGACGAGCCGTCCAGCGGGAGGCTCGACACCCCATCGCGGGGGTAGGCCTGGAACGTGCTGAACGCGACATGGATCAGCAGCCGGTGTGAGCCGCTGACCCCGCCGGCCAGTGCGAGGTCGCAGCGCCCGGCGGCGAGCAGATCACAGCCGAGCTTGATCGCGTAGAGCGAGGAGGCGCAGGCGGCGTCCAGCACCAGCCGGGGCCCGCCCAGTCCGAGAGCCGCGCTGACCGACTCGACGAGGTCGGCGCCGAGCATCGACCCCTCAAGACGCCCGATCCGGGTCCGCTCCGCCGGTCGTAGCGCCGGCACGTCGAGCACATCGGCGAGCGCCGCGGCCAGCCCCTGCTCGTAGACCGGACCGAGCGCCGCCACCGACGCCTGCGTGGGGAACGCCAGACAGCCCAACACGAGCCCGCAGCGCCGCCGGCTGGACTCGTCCAGGTGCCCGAGGCCGGCCAGCGCCTGCCGCGCCGCGTCCAGGGTCCACAGCCCGGACGGGTCGAAACCGGCGATCCGGTCGGCCGGCAGCCGGTAGCCGTCGAGGTTGAAGTCGCGCTGGCGGACGTACCCGCCGTTCAGGCAGTAGGTGCGGTCCGGGGTCGGCTCGGAGGCCAGGAACACGGCCGGATCGGCCCCGAGGTCGGCGGCGGTCGCCCGCGTGATCGACCGTTTCCCGGCCAGGAGGTTGCGCCAGAGGGCAGCCGGATCGGGCGCGTCCGGGAAGACGCAGCCGAGGCCGACCACCGCCACCGGATCGTTCATGCCGACGCTCCCACCGCGCGGAAGCGCTCCGCGAGCCGCGCGCTGACCGTGACCTCGGCGCCGGCCAGCCGCAGGTGGACCCGCCCGCCGGCGTCGCACAGGACGACGTCGGCCGCCATCGAACCGGCGTCGTGGCGGCGCACCTCGGCCCGGGCGTAGAAGGTACGGTCGAACGGCAGCGGCCGATAGATGTCGCTGCCGGCGCAGCTCAGCGGGAGAGAGGCCATCCCGGTGTGCAACCGGACCCACACGAGCATGGCCTGGAACCCCACGTCGGCCACGAAGTGGTTCACCGACCGGACCGGGAACTGGCCCTGTGCGGAGACCGGCACCTCGGGCAGCCGGCACTCGAGCCAGATGTGCGAGGCGTCGTGGGAGAGCACCCGCCGGATGCCGCGGAACAGCGGTCCGTGGAACAACGTCCCGTCCTGGTAGAGCCGCTCGCCCTCGGCCGCTCCCGGCACCGGCGACGGCGGCGCGTCGACCCGGGGGGCTCCGGGCGGGTGCGGGCTGAGGGCGAGGCGTGCCCCGTACCGGGGACGCGACCCGGAACCGGTCTCCGACCACACCTTGGCGGCGAGCACCACGTCGTCGCCGCCCATGCTCACCGGGGCCGCCTCGGGCGTGAGCTCCAGCGTCAGCTCCACCGGGGTGTCGTCGGTCAGCACCACCCCGTTGAACACCCGGAAGTCCCGGATTGCGACGACTCGGAGCCCGGGTAGCAGTTCCTCGGCGGAGTTGACCAGCCACGAGCCGCTCACGACCGCCGGGAGCACCCGGCGGCCGTCGACGACGTGGTCACGCAGGAACGGGTTCGCCGCCGGGTCCAGCCGGCGACGGACCCGGTGCACGGCCGGCGGTCCGATCGGGGACGGGCGTGCCGCCGGCGCCCGGCCGACCACGACCTCCACGTCCCCGCCCGGATGCCGGGCCAGCTCACGGGCCAGCAGGTCGGCACCGGCGGCCGGATCGATCAACGGGACGTCGCGCCCGGCGAACAGTGCCCTCAGGGAACCGGTCACCATGCCGCCATCCCACGGGCCCCAGTTCAGCACCAGCATCCGGCACCCCGGCCGGCGCCGGCGCAGCAGCAGCGCGGCCTTGTTCAGCACCTCGTTGGCCAGCGCGTAGTCCGACTGGCCGGGATTGCCGAAGAACCCGGCCGCCGAGGAGAACAGCACGACCTGGTGGAGCCGCTCCTCCGGCAGGCACGCCAGCAGGTTGACCAAGCCGGTGACCTTCGGTCCGACCACCCGTTCGTAGTCGGCGACGGTCTTGCGCCCGATCGGCCGGTCGGCCAGCACGCCTGCGCCGTGCACGAGCACCACCTCGCCGGCGCCGTCGGCGAGGGCCGGCGTCAGCGCACGCCGCAGCGCCGCCGCGTCGGTGACGTCGACGGGCAGGTACTCCGCACGGCCGCCGGCGTGCGTGACCGCGTCCAGGGTGGCCCGCACCTCGCGGCTCGCCACGACCTCCGCCACCGACCGCTCCAGCTCGGTCGGCGTCGTCGGGCGTCCATGTTCACCGCGGGCGCGCAGCGCGGCCTCCCGCAGTTCCGCCGGGCCGGACGCGCCCGCCGACCAGGTCGGCTCGGGCGCTCCCGGGTCGGTGCGCCCGAGCAGCAGGTACCGGCCGCCGAACCGGCCCGCGAGCTCGACGACACAGCGCGCGGTGATCCCCCGCCCTCCGCCGCTGACCACGAAAAGCGTGTCCGGGCCCGGAGGGCTCATCCCCTCACCGCCGGGGCCGGCTCGGCCGATCCCTCGTCCGCGGCCACGAGCTGAACCCGGCGGTCGGCGGTCAGTGCCACCTCGGCGACCGTGCGGTCCGGATCGCGCAGCTCGGCGATCACCAGCTCGGCCGCGCGCTCGGCGGGGACCTCGGGATGCAGATCGACTGCGCGGCAGAACACGCCCGGCCACTCCAGCGCCAGCGTCTTGACCAGTCCGAACAGCCCGCCGGCGGCGGCGGAGAAGTCCCGGTCGCCGGCCAGCCCGAAGCCGCCGTCGAGACGAGCGACGGTGGCGAACACCGGCCGGCCCGGGCCGTGGTAGCGCGCCAGGCCGGCATCCAGCGACCGGGCCGCCACGAACACCTGTCGCAGGAGGGTCTGCTCATGCTCGCCGAACAGCTCGTGGGGGCCCGGCGGCGTCGCGGGATGCAGGTGCACGAAGCCGCCGATGGGCCCGTGTTCCCGCTCCACACCCACCAGCGCGTCGCTGATCGCCTCGTCGCGGCCGTCGGCCGGCACCGGTGCCCCCTGGGTGGCGTCGAACAGCGGCAGGACGGCCACGTGCGACCATCCCCACGCCCGAAGGGCCCGCGCCAGTGAGTCGGCGAGTGGCGACCCGTCGGAGGTCAGCACGCAGACGTGCCCTTCGGGCGGCGGGACGAGCAGGGTGTCGGGCCGGGGCAGCGTACGCAGCCGGGCCCCGTCGGCGGTCAGGCGCTCGATCGCAGCGGCACCGTTCCCGACCGGGGCGGCACCGTTCCCCGCCGGCGTGGACGCCGGCGTCCCGGCCGCGGCGGGGAGGCCGAGCAACTGCTCCATCCGCTCCACGATCTGGCCGAGCCTGCGCAGCTCGCCGACCTCCTCCTGGCGGAACGGCGGCAGCTCCGGGTACCGGGTGCTCAATGCCCCCAGGATCTCCACCCGCTTGATCGAGTCGATGCCGAGATCCGCCTCGATGTCCATGTCGAGGTCGAGCATGTCGACCGGGTAGCCGGTCTTGTCCGCCACGATCTCCAGCAACGTCGCGCCGGCCTCCCCGCCGGCCGGACCGGATCCCGGCTCGGCCACCGAGGCCGCCGGCTCCGCAACCGGGACCAAGGGCTCGGCCAACGCGGTCGCGGGCTCCTCCTCCGCCGCCGGGGGAGTGGCCGCACGCTCCGCGACCGGAGCGACCGGCGGTTCCAGCACCGGCGGTTCCAGCACCGGCGGGGCGGTGTGGACCACCGGGCCGGGCACCGTGCCGTCGGCTGAGCCGAGAAGCGCGCGGAGGAACTGCTGCCGCTGACCGAGGTGCGTTCCATGGTTGCGCGAGACCGCCAGCTGCTGCTCGTGCAGCATCTCCATCGCCCGGGCCAACGTGGTCCGGCCTTCCGGCGCGATGCCGTTGGCCGCCGTCCGCGCGAGATCGGTGATCATCCGGGCGGCCTCGCGCTGGTGGTGCAGGTAGTGCTCGTGGGTGCGCTCGGATTCCCGTTGCGCCGCGAACGGAGCGGGCTCCGCGGCGGTCGCCGGGGCCGCCTGCGCGACGGCGACGGGCGGTGGCACGGGCGGTGGCACGGGCGGTGGCGGAACCGGGTCGGCGGAGTCCGGGGCGGCTGGTGTCGGGTTCATGGGCGCGCGTACCTCCGTTGCGTCCCGATGGCGCTGAATCGTGAAGCCGTCGGCGAGGGCGGCTTCGAACCTCTCGGTGGTGCGCGAGCTCACGTGGTTGGCGCCGTTGATGCGCACCGTCGCCGGGCCGCGAGCCTTTGCCGGCGGCGGAAGGGCCGCGTACCGGTCCAACGGGCGCAGCGCCAGCCCCGCGACGCGCAGCCGCATGGCCGCGAGCTGCAGCTGTCGCACTGGACAGGACCGCTGATCCGGGTTGACCGACACCACCAGGGCGGGCCGGCCGGCCAGTGTCTGCCGGACCAGGCCGGCCAAGGTGCCGCCCGGACCCACTTCCACGAAGCACCGCGCCCCGGCGGCGTACAGGTTCTCCACGGTCTTCGCGAACAGCACCGGGTTCAGGATCTGGTCGACCAACTGGTCGCGGACCGCCTCCGGCTCGGCGGGGTAGGGCGCCGCCGTCGCGTTGGCGTAGACCGGAATCGCGGGCGCGGCGAAGCCGACTTCGGCGGCCGCCGCCGCGAACGGTTCCCGGGCGTGCGCCACCAGGGGAGTGTGGAACGCGGCCGCGACCGGTAGGTCGGTGACGCCGATCCCGGCGCTGACCAGCGCGTCCCGTACCGTCGCGAGCTCGGCGTGGGCCCCGGCCAGCACCACCTGCCTCGGCGCGTTGATGTTCGCGACCCGCACGCCCGTACCGGAGGCGGCGAGCAGCCGCCGTACCTCGTCCTCACCCGCGAGCGCGGCCAGCATGCCGCCGGGGCCGGCCCCGGGCGTCGGCGCGGCCATCGCACGACCACGGGCGTCGGCCAGCGCCGCGATGTCCCGCTCGCCCACCGCCCCGGCCGCCCACAGCGCGGTCAGCTCGCCGAAGCTGTGCCCGGCCAGCATGTCGGCGCCGAACCCGGCCCGGACCAACAGCGTCCACAGCCCACGGCTGACCGCTCCGATGGCCGGCTGCGCGTGCTGGGTCTGACGCAGGCGGTCAGCCTCCGCCCGGGGGTCCGCGTCCGGCACCGGCGGCGGGTGGATCACCTCCGAGATCGGCGATCCGCCGGCGGCCAGGGCGACCTCGTCGGCCAGCGCCAGCGCGGCGCGCAGCTCGGGGAACGCGGCCGTCGTCGCCCCGCCCATGCCCACGTACTGCGAGCCCTGCCCGGGGAACAGCGCCGCCACCCGCCCGGTCGGCTCGAGTGCCGCCCGCCGGTAGCCGATCGCGAGGTCCTCGCGGTGCCAGTCCTGCGCGTCCGGCTCGGCGCCGATCAGCTCTGCCGCCCTGGTCAGCCGTTCCGCCGCCGAGGCGGCGTCGGTCACCACCGTGCCCACCCGGGGTGCGGCCGGAGGCGGCGGAGGCAGCGCCACCAGCTCGGCCAGAGCGGCGCCCGGCTCCGGTCCGGCCAGTCGGCCCGCCAGCTCGCGGCACCGGTCCGCGAGCGCGCTCGGCGTGTCGGCCCACACCACGACCGCCTCCGGTAGCCGCTGCCACCGATAGGGCCCGTCGTGGTCCCCGCCGTACTCCTCCAGCACGACGTGGTAGTTGGTGCCGCCGAACCCGAAGGAGCTGACGCCGCCCCGGCGGGGCGCCCCGGGGCTCAGCCAGGGCCGGGCGACGGTGCTCAGGTAGAACGGCGAGCCCGGATCGCGGAGTCGCTCGGCCGGGACGTCCACGTTGATCGTCGGCGGCAGCACCTTGTGGTGCAGCGCCAGCGCCACCTTGATCAGCCCGGCGGCGCCGGCCGCCGACTTGGCGTGCCCGATCTGCGACTTGACCGAGCCGAGCCCGACGCGGTGCGGAGGGGCCGAGGCGAAGACCTCGTGCAGCGTGGTCAGCTCGCAGGAATCGCCGGCGGCGGTGCCGGTGCCGTGCGCCTCGACCAGCCCGACGCTGTCCGGGTCGCAGCCGGCGTCCCGGTACGCCCTGCGCAGCGCGACCGCCTGGCCGGAGGAAAGCGGCGCGTAGATGCTCGTGCTGCGGCCGTCGCTGGAGCTGCCGATGCCCCGGATCACCGCGTAGATCCGGTCCCTGTCACGTTCGGCGTCGGCCAGCCGCTTCAGCACGTACATGCCGAGGCCCTCGCCGATCATCGTGCCGGTGGCGTCGGCGTCGAACGGGCGGACCTGTTCCCGCCGGCTGAACGCCGGGGTCTTGCTGAAGCACATGTACATGAGGATGGTGTTGTCGGTGTCGACCCCACCGCTGATCACCAGGTCGGCCCGGTGCTCGACCAGCTCGCTGACCGCCATCTTGAGGGCGGCGAAGCTGGACGCGCAGGCGGCGTCGACCACGCAGTTCGTCCCGCCCAGGTCGAGCCGGTTGGCGACCCTCCCCGCGATCACGTTGCCCAGCATTCCGGGGAAGGACGCCTCCACCCAGGGCACGTACGCGAGCTTGATCTTCTCCACCAGCACGGCGGTCTCCGGCTCGGTCAGGCCGGCGGCGCGCAGTACCCGCTGCCACACCGGGTACTGCAGGCGGGAGGTGAGCGGGGTGAGCAGCTTCTGGCCACCGCCGATCCCGAGCACCACGGCGGTTCGCTCCCGCAGTGCGGCATCCGCCTCGGCGTACCCGGCGTCCCGCAACGCCTCCTTGGCCACCATCAGCGACAGCAGCTGTGCGACGTCGGTGACCTCCAGGCTGTTGGGGGGCAGGCCGAACTCCAGGGGGTCGAACTCCACGTCCGGGATGAATCCGCCGCGCCGGCAGTAGGTCTTGTCCTCGGCACCGGGGTCGGGGTCGTAGTAGTCCTCGATCCGCCAGCGGTCGGCCGGCACCTCGCTGGTGCAGTCGACGGCGCCGAGGATGTTGCTCCAGTAGGTACGCAGGTCAGGCGCCTGGGGGAAGATCCCGGAGAGCCCGACGATCGCAATGGGCTGGTCGCCAAGCCGGAACTCGCCTTCGCGGTTCCGAACCTCCGCCACGGCCACGTTCCGCCCCCGTCCGCCGTCCCGACCCCGCAGCCATGCTCGGGATCGCGGCAGAGCCGATTTCTCCCTTGCCGCCGGACCATCGTGGGTCGTGTGCCCTGAGGTCTGCATCGGGGACTGTCCCGTAGTTTTAGGCACCGTCCGCGGCCGGCGGCGGCGCCGATCCGACCGGGCGGGCTGGTGGCGAGGCCCGCTCGGGGCACCCTTGCGTCGGGGGGATGCCCTGATCTTTATCCGAGCCCGGACCAATGGTCGGCAGGTTCCGGCCGAGGGAGATGGGCCCGCAGCTCTCGCTTGGAGCGCACGCTCAGCTTGCGGTAGATCCGGGTCAGGTGTGTTTCGATCGTCTTCACCGACAGGGACAGTTGGTGCGCCACCTCGGCGTTCGTCAGACCCTGCGAGGCCAGCGATGCCACTCGCGTCTCCTGGGCCGTGAGCTGCCCGCGCGGCTCCCGCTGGGAACGGCGACGTCCTCCGGCCACCCGCAGCTCGGCCGCGGCACGCGCCGCGAGCCCGACCGCGCCGGCCCGTTCCGCGATCCCGAGCGCCTCGGCGAGATGCTCGCGGGCCGCCAGAGGTTGGTTGACGCGCCGCAGCCATGATCCGGAGTCCAGCAGCACGCGGGCACGTTCCAACGGCAGCGGAACGGGAAGGGCCACCGCTTCGGTGTACAGCGCCAACGCGCTCCGCCTGTCGCCCCTGGCCGCGGCCAGGCCCGCTCGCCCGGCCGACGCGGTCAGGCGGGGCCACATGCCGGGCAGATCATGCATCACCGCCTCGACCCGGCCGCAGACGCGCTCGGCGTCCTCCAGACGGTCCGAACGCAGATGTGCGCGGATGGCGAACGGCGCCCAGGGAACAACGCACGGGTCCCGCACGCCCAGCTCGTCGATCAGCCGTTCCAGCTCGAGATAACCGGCGGAGGCCGCGTCGGTGTCCTCGTCGTTCAGCCTGATCACGGCTTCCAGATGAGCTGCCCACACCCGGCTCATCCACATCAGGTGCGGTGGGCCGGCGGCGGTCAAGAGCGCGCGGGCCCGTCCGGTGTCACCGAACTCACAGGCCAGGGCGGCACGGCTGAGGTCGATCGTTTCGTGCATCAACGGCACCACGTCCGCGACCCGCCCGCAATCGTCGAGCACGCCTCGCGCCTCGGTCAGCCGGCCCTGGCGCAACAGGCTGTCGACCTTGGAGATGTCCAAGGCGAGCTGCGCATGAATGAGTCCCCGGGCCGTCGCCCGCTCCCGAGCTCGACCGCGCACCCGCTCCTCGTCGTCGAACCGCTCACTGAGGCAGGCGATGCTGAGGTAGAGCAGCGTGGGGTCGAAGGGCGAGTTCTGGTCCTCACCGATGTTCAGATCCGTATCGTCGCCCACGAGCGCGCTCAACTCATCGAGGGCGCCGGCGTCCGCATGGGCGTAGTAGTTGACGAAGCTCCGCATCGCGCGCAGCCCGGGGTCGCGGAGCTCGCTCTCGCCGTACAGAGCGTCGATCAGGACGGACGCCGGTGCCGGGCCGGAGCTCTGCCACACCGCGTGTACCTGCTCGACGATGACCGAGCCCACCGTCTCCGGAGCCGACGCGCGGGCGTACTCCAGCGCCTCCTCGGCGGCCCGTCCGGAGCTCGGGATGTCGCTGGCGAAGGCCATCGCCCTTGCGAGCAGCCGCAACGCGCGCACCCTGGGCGCACCGACCAGGTCCGCGGTCGAGGCGGCCGAGCGGCAGCATTCGGCGGCCCGTGTCGGCTGCCCAGCGGCCAGCCAGGCCTCCCCGAGCCGCAGCCACAGCATCCCGGGAACCTCGCCCGCGCACAGTTCGACGGCGGCCTGCAGGTGCTCCACCGCACGCCGCACCGCGCCGGCGCACATCGAGGCGTCGCCCGCCGCGGTCACCGCCGCGATCGCGGCCGGGTCGCCCACCAGGTCGGCCGCCACGGCGTGATGTGCGGCGAGGGAGACCTCACCCAGGCCGGCCAGACGCTCGAAGGCGCGCGCGTGCAGCCGGATTCGACGCACCGGGGACAGGTCCTCGTAGACGGCTCGCGCGATCAGTGGATGGGCGAAAGCCGCCCAACCACGTCGGGTCTCGGTCAGCAGGCCGTTCCCGAAGAGCGCTTCGAGACCGTCGGCTGCCTGTTCGGGATCCAGGCTCGCCACGGGTGGTACGAGGGCCAGCCGGAACTCGCTGCCGAGCACCGAGGCGGCGCGGGCGTACTCGATGGCCTGCGAAGGCAGCGCCGCGAACGTCGACAGCAGTAGCACCCTGCGGAACTCGCCGAGATCGATGCCCTCGGGCTCGGGCAGGCCCCCCTCAGAGATGACGATCTTTGCCAGCTGCTCGATGAGGAACGGGTTCCCCCCGGCCAGGGTCCACGCCCGGCTCGCGAGGTCTCCGCCGTCCGGCCCATCGACCCGGACGCGGTGTTCGGACTGCCGCGAGAGCAGCTCCGCGAGCATCAACTGCGCGCCGGGCCGCGACAGCGGCGCCAGCTCGACGCTGTCCGCGGTGCCGTCGGCCACCAGCTGATCCACCAGCTCCCGCGCGGCGGGCGGCCACGGCCGCAGCCCGGCGATGATCCCGACGGGGACCTCTCGGATCCGCCGGCTGAGGAATGCGATCAGCTCCAGCGAGTCCGGGTCGGACCAGTGCAGGTCATCCAGGAGCAGCAGAACCGGGGTGGTCGACGCGGTCGTCTCCAGCCATGCCCGGGCTCGAAGCCATACCGCCACCCGGGACTCGGCAGGCTCCGCCGCGATCGCGGACGGACCCAGGCGCAGCCCGCCCAGCGGCTCCAGGGCCTGGGCGGCCAGCCCGAGACGGAGCTCCACCTCCATCGCCTGCCCGCGTGCCCGGGCGACCTTCACCCGCGGCCCGGCGCGGTGCGCGGCCAGGTTGAGCAGCGTCGTCTTGCCGAGCCCCGTGTCACCCGTGAGAAACAGTGCACCGCCGCCACCCTTTCTGAGCGCGTGGAGCAACCGGTCGATCGCGCGAAGGCCAGCTGATCGCTCGTGTAAGCGGGCCCGTGAAACCGATTGATCCATTAGCGCCCGAGCGCGGAGTGACGGCGGATCGTGTGGCAGCGGGTCACGTCGGGAGATGGACGGAGGGAGAGAAGACGGCGAATGGAGCTGGCCACAGGCGTCTCCAGGTGGGGGCTCATGATTTCGCACGGAGGTTATCCCGAAGCGGAGATCGTGATAGCGATCCTCTCCGTGACGATCACGTCACCTGTCGTACGGCGCGGGCGGGCGTCCCAGACCGAGAACGCGCACCGGTCGAGGGGCGCCCGATCCGCTATCGGGCCCCTTCCCAGAGCCTGCGTTCGCGGCCTGACGGGTCGCGCACGACGGCGGAGTCCGTGCCGGTGAAGCGGAGGACTGAGCGATGCGGAAGGTAGGAGGGCCAGGCGGGTAGCCGGTCCGTGTCGGGCCGTCCGTGGCGGGCGAAGGAGGTCCACGCGGCGCGCATCCGGTCGGACAGATCGTGGGGAGCACCCGGCCCGCGGAGGGGGTCAGTGGGATTGCCGAAGACGAAGCCGATCTCGGCCATGTGGCAGGCGCCCAGGCGTCCGTCCCGGGCAGGCGAAGGCCAGGCGAACTCGTAGACGAAGGTCGGCGCGCCGTGGGCGGCGCGGGCTTCGGCGAGGCGGATGGCGGGGATGCGATAGGCCATGTCGGTCATCGCGGTGGAGAACAGATCACCAGGCGAGGCGTCCGGACGTGCCGCGCGGTAGACGGCGAGCGCGTTCACGGCGTCCAGACCGAAGGCGGAGAGAAAGCCACGCACGAGGTCGTCCGTGATGTGATCGGCGATGCCCAACGGCACGAGGAACAGCCGGAACTCCTCGGCGTTGGTGCCGGTGAGCACGTCGACCTCGTGGCCGGCTCCCGCGGCGATCGCGTCGATGGGACGGGCCGGCAGAGTGGTTCCGTCGACGACCGGCAGCACGGTGGTGCCGCCGCCGGCGGACTCGCCCCACTCACCCGGGTCGGCGGCTCGGGAGATCTCCTGGGAGAGGGCGGCGTTGGCGGCGATGAGGCGCTCGGGCGGTGTCGTGGCCAGGGCCTCGGTGGTGTGCTCGACACCGGCGAGGGCGGCGAGCCGTTCGGTGATCTTGCGGCCGAGGTGCGCGGAATGGGCGTGGTGTCCGGCACCGCTTTGCAGGATGGCGCGGCGGAACAATCCCTTTCCCCGGGGCATGGCCATCAGGGCGGCGATACTGATGGCACCGGCCGACTGGCCGAAGACGGTGACGTTGTCCGGGTCGCCGCCGAATCCCGCGATGTTCTCGTGGACCCACCGCAGGGCGGCGATCTGGTCGAGCAGGCCGAGGTTGGCGGTGCCGTCGGGTAGGAGGAGAAAGCCCTCGGCGCCGAGCCGGTAGTTGATACTGACGCAGACCACGCCGTCAGCGGCGAGTTTCCCGCCGTCGTAGGTGGGAAGCGAGCCGGACCCGTTACGGAACGCGCCTCCGTGAATCCAGACCAGCACGGGAAGGCGACCGCCGGCGCGCCCGGGAGCCGGGGTCCAGATGTTCAGGTTCAGGCAGTCCTCACCGGGACCTTCCGCCGCCACCAGGAGCCCGGCCAGAGCGGGAAGATAACCCGGCTGGAACATCGAGTTCCCGTGCCGGCGGCAGTCGCGCTCGCCGGACCACGACTCGGGAGGCAGCGGAGGCCGCATGCGGCGAAGGCCGTACGGAGGAGCCGCATACGGAATTCCCAGAAAGGCCGCGACACCGTCCCGCTCCAGTCCGCGTACCCTGCCATGGACGGTAGAGACAGTGATATCCAATATGTGGCTCCTTCGTTCCAACGCTCAGCGGTGATTGTAAACGCGCTCGGGGTTGCTTATCGGACCACCTCGATCACGATACTGACGGTCTTGATCACCGTGGTCGCCGGCCTTGGCGTGCGGTCCGTCCCGGCCGTCCTGTGGCAGACCGGCGAAGGGCTCGAGCGCGACCTTGAGCCGCTTCCCGGCACGGGTCAGGCGCCAGGTGCCCGCTGTGCGCTTCAAATTGTTGCTTCTGGGTGCATTTACTAATTGTTCGGATCTTTACTCCGGTCGAGTCGGGTGGAAATTCTCAGTCCTTGGTGTCTGGGAAGCCGGCAGGCACTAGCGTCAGATCGTCGTCTTAGGGCCACCACGCTCCATATCGACACCCGCAACGGTTTACGGACGCAGGAGAGGAGTTGGCATGGAGACGGGATATGTGACCAGAATTACGGCGCGGCGGCGTCGGCGTTGCGCCCTCACGGCCAAAGTCGTCATGGTCATGGGGTGCACGGCGGCCGGCTTCACGGCAGGAGCGATATACGTACTCAAGGCGACGGCGGGCACGGCCGGACTCCTGGACAAGTAGACCCGGCCGTCCTCATCGCCGCCGTCGACCCTGACGGCGATATCCAATGTGACGTCACCCCTGAGGAGCCGTCCGATGTCGTCGGCCTCGGCATCCGGCCCTGTCGCAGGCGCCGGCCGGCCGCATCGCGGTCATCACCTGACCACGGCCATACGCAGTGCTATAACGTACTAGTTCGTACATTGCGACCGGTCGCTCCGGCGTCTGTCCTGGCTGTCCGAGAAGGAACGGGCATGACTTCATACCTGATCGGGCCGATCGAGTCCGACATCGGGACCTCATCACCCGCCGACCTGCTGGCGGACGCGGACGGTCTCGTCAACGCGACGTCGGTCGGCATGGCCGCGCATCCCGGACGGTGCCGCCGCCCTGCTCCGGCCGGATCTGTGGGTGGCCGACGTGGTCTATCGCCCGCTGGAGACCGCGCTGCTCCGTGAGGCGCGGCGGCTCGGCGGCGGGGAATGGGTCGTCTTCCAGGCCGACGGCGCCTTCCGGCTCTTCACCGGAATCAGGCCCGACGCCGAGCGGATGCTCGTCCACCTGGCCGAACTCATCGGTTCCTGACCCGGAGGAAGGCATGCGCAAATCCATCGCCACGGTGTCGCTCAGCGGCCCGCTGACCGGCAAGCTCCCCGCCGCCGCCGATGCCGGGTTCGATGGCGTGGAGATCTTCGAGGCCGACCTGCTCTCCAGCCCGTCGGCGCCTGAGGAGATACGGGCCAGAGCGGCCGACCTCGGCCTGAGCATCGACCTGTTCCAGCCGTTCCGGGACTTCGAGGCGGTGCCGTCCGACATCCTCGGCCGTAACCTGCGCCGCGCCGAACACAAGTTCGCGGTGATGGAACGCCTCGGAGCCGACCTGCTCCTGGTGTGCTCGAGCGTCTCGCCCGACACGATCGCCGATGACGGGCTCGCCGCTGAACAGCTGCGTCTTCTCGCCGGCCGGGCCGCCGAGCACGGCATCCGCGTCGCCTACGAAGCACTCGCGTGGGGGCGGCACGTCGACGACTACCGGCACGCCTGGCGGATCGTGGAACTGGCCGACCATCCGGCCCTGGGCGTCTGCCTGGACAGCTTCCACATCCTTTCGCGGGGCTCGGACCCGGCCGGCATCGAGGAGATCCCGGCCGAGAAGATCTTCTTCCTCCAGCTCGCCGACGCGCCGTACCTGTCCATGGACGTCCTGCAGTGGAGCCGCCACTACCGCTGTTTCCCCGGGCAGGGCGCCTTCGACGTGGCCGGGCTGGTGGGCCACGTCCTGCGGGCCGGCTACCGGGGACCCCTGTCGCTGGAGGTCTTCAACGACATCTTCCGGCAGGCCGACGCCGGCCGTACCGCTCGCGACGCCATGCGCTCCCTGATCGCATTGGAGGAGTCCGTCTCCGCGCGCCTCGGGCCGGAGGCGACCGGCCTCGTCCCGCCGCCCGCTCCCGTCGTGCCGACCGGCTTCGCGTTCGCGGAGCTGGCCACGCCCGACACCGGGCGGCTGAGCGGGCTCCTCACCGCCCTCGGGTTCGCCCGTACCGGCGGACACCCCACCAAACCGGTTGAGCTATGGGAGCAGGACCAGGCCCGCATCCTGCTGAACACCGGCGACCCGGACAGCGCGACCGGCCCGGCCCTGTCCGCGATCGGCCTGGAGACACCCGACCCGGCGGGTTCGGTCAAGCGCGCGGAGTCGCTGCTCGCACCGGTCCTGCCGAGGCGCCGCGGTCCTCGCGAGGCGCCCCTGGACGCGATCGCGGCGCCGGACGGCACCGCACTGTTCTTCTGCCGTACGGCGCGGCCGGACCATCCGAGCTGGACCGACGACTTCACCGAGGTGCCGAGCGACCCGGTGCCGTCCGCCGGGATCACCCACATCGACCATGTGGCGCTCACCCAGCCATGGCACTACTTCGACGAGGCGTCGCTGTTCTACCGCAGCGTGCTGGGGCTGCGACCGGACGAGAGCCTGGAGCTCGCCGACCCGTACGGCCTGCTGCGCAGCCGGGCGGTGGCCGGCCCGGACGGCGCCGTACGCGTCGCGCTCAACGTGGCGTATGTCGGGGCGCGACCGGGTGCGCCGCAGATCCCGTGGCAGCACGTCGCACTGGGCAGCCGGGACATCGTGGCCACCGCACGGCGGCTGCGCGCGGTCGGGGACCTGCTGCTGCCCATCCCCGCCAACTATTACGACGACCTCGAAGCCCGCCACGACCTGGGCGCCGAGCGGCACCGGACCCTCCGCGAGCTCGGCCTGCTGTACGACCGCGACGACCACGGGGAGTTTCTCCACCTCTACACGCGGACCACCGGGCACGTCTTCTTCGAGATCGTGCAGCGCGTCGGAGACTACCGAGGGTACGGAGCGGTCAACGCGTCCGTGCGACTGGCCGCCCAGCACACCGGCTCGGACTGAGCCCGGACACTACGGTACGGCGGTTCGCTCGATGAGAGGAGAATCGTGTACCGCCGGTGAAGACCCGATCTCGTCCCCGTGGAGTCACATGTCCTCGCAGCCCGCCACCGCCGCCTCGGAGGAACGCCGCCGCGACGCCGACCGCACCAGGGCCGAGATCCTCGAGGTCGCCCACCGGGAGTTCGCCCGGCAGGGATACGCCGGCGCCCGGGTGGACGAGATCGCCGCCCTGACGCGGACGACCAAGCGGATGATCTACTACTACTTCGGCGGCAAGGAGAACCTGTACATCGCCGTTCTGGAGAAGGCCTACGCCGAGGTCCGCGCCGCGGAGTCGGCCATCGACGTCGAGCACCTCGCGCCGGTGGAGGCGATCCGCACCCTGGCCGAGCTGACCTTCGACCACCACGACGCGCACCAGGACTTCATCAAGCTGGTGAGCATCGAGAACATCCACCGCGCCGAACATCTCCGGCGGTCCCAGACGCTGGTGAACCTCGGCACGCCGGTGACCGACCTGATCTCGCGCATCCTCGACGCCGGCCGGGCCGCCGGCGACTTCGTCGCCGCCGCCGACGCCATCGACGTGCACATGATGATCAGCTCGTTCTGCTTCTTCCGCATCGCCAACCAGCACACCTTCGGCGCGCTCTTCGGACGGGATCTGACCGCGCCGGAACACCGGGAGCGGCACCGGACCATGGTCGGCGAGATGACCGTCGCCTACCTCACCGGAGCGGGCGTACGACCGGAGTGACGGCGACGCCGTCAGGCGATGTGGGCGGGGAGGATCGAGCGGGGGATCGGGCCCTTGTTGCGCCGCCCCTGCTCCATCTCCTCCCACGCGTGCGCGAGGATGCCGATGCTCCGGCTCAGGACGAACAGCCCGCGTGCGAGTGGGGCCGGGAAGCCCAGCTCCGCGTAGACGATGGCGGTGGCGCCGTCGATGTTCATCGGCACCGGTCTGCTGCGCTCGCGGCCCAGGACGGTCTCGACCGCCCGGCCCGCACGTAGATGGTCTCCGGCGACCACACCGTCGGCCACCGCCGCGTCCACCAGGGACAGCAGGGGGCCGCGGCGGGGGTCGACGGGATGGAACCGGTGCCCGTAACCGGGCAGATAGCGCGGGCGTGACGCGATGACCCGTCCGGCGGCGGCCTCGATGTCGAGGCCGCCGGCCTCGGCCGCGAGGACGTCGGTGAGCAACTCGACGCACTGTTCGCCCGCTCCGCCGTGCGAGTCGCCGAGGCTGTTGACGCCGGTGGCCATGGCGTTGTTGAGGCCGACCCCGCAGGTCGCCGCCATGCGCGCGATGGCGATCGAGGGAGCCTGCGGTCCGTGGTCGACGGCGGAGACCAGGGCCGCCTCGAGCAGCGCCGCCTGTGCCGGATCGGGTGTCTCTCCCCGCAACATGAGCCAGATCATGGAGCTGAGGCTCGTGGTCCCGATGAGGTCCTGGACGGGACGTCCCCGCAGTTCGATCACACCGGGCTCCATGTGGGAGACGGCGGTCGCCCACCACCCGGCGACCTCTCCGGTCGGGTCGACATCACTCATGAAGCCTCCGCACCCTTCCACCGCGCCGCGAGTGCGGGCAGTTCGTCGTTGTCCTGGCCGAGGAGGGGCGGCGGCGCGGCAGGACGCAGGGGTTCGCCGTCGTGCAGCACTCCACTGCCGGTGACGCGTACGGTGCGGGCGGACCCGTCGGGAAACGGCAGGTCGGTCAGGAACCCGCGATGGCGCAGCTGCTCCAGCCGGAGGGCCTGCGGCACGGTGGCGATCCGGGCGGCCGGCACACCGGCGGACGTCAGGATCCGTTCCCATTCTTCGGCGGTACGGCGGCGCAGCGCGGTGTTGAGCTCCCGACCCAGCGCGCCGCGGTGGCGTTTGCGTGCCTCCCGGTCGGCGAACCGGGGGTCGGTGGCGAGTTCGGGCCGGTCGACCAGCCGGCAGAGCGTCTCGAACTGCCGTTGCTGGTTGGCCGCGATGTTGAGCGGTCCGTCCGCGGCCGTGAAGGTGCCCGACGGGGCGGCCGTGGCGTTCTGGTCGCCCATCGGTTCGGGTGCGGCGCCGCTCACCAGGTAGTTGGAGACCGTCCACCCCATGGCGGAGATGGCCGCCTCGAGCATGGACACGTCGAGGAACGTCCCCGTGCCGGTCACCGAGCGCCTCGCGAGCGCCGCGGCGACGTGCAGGGCGGCGGCCAGGCCGCCGACCGTGTCACAGACCGGGAAGCCGACCCGCAGCGGCGCCGTCTCCGGTGTCCCGGTGACGCTCATCATCCCGGACAGGCCCTGGATGATCTGGTCGTACGCGGGCGCCTGACTCATCGGGCCCGTCTGCCCGAAGCCGGAGATGGCGCAGTAGACGAGGCGTGGATTGATCTCTTGCAGCCGCGGCCAGCCGAAGCCCAGGCGGCCGAGGGTGCCGGCCCGGAAGTTCTCCAGCAGCACGTCCGCGCCGCGGAGCATCTCGGTGAACCCGTCCCGGTCAGCCGGGTCCTTCAGGTCCAGTTCGACGGACTTCTTGCCGGCGTTCTGGGCGAGGAAGGAGGCGCCCAGCCCGGCGCCGTTGAGCGCCGGGTCCGGGCCGAGACGCCGGGCCAGGTCGCCCTGGCCGGGCAGCTCGACCTTGACGACCTCGGCCCCGAGCAGCATGAGCTGGTAGCTGCAGTACGGCCCGGCGAGCACGTTGGTCAGGTCGAGTACCCGGACTCCGCTGAGCGGGCGTTCGTGCATTCGTGGACTCCTTCGGCGGGCCGCGCGTCGGTCAGATCGTGGGACTGAGCGGATGGTCGAAACCGCGTTCGGACATCTG
The DNA here is from genome assembly GCF_030269445.1 of Actinoallomurus iriomotensis. Classification (GTDB taxonomy): domain Bacteria; phylum Actinomycetota; class Actinomycetes; order Streptosporangiales; family Streptosporangiaceae; genus Actinoallomurus; species Actinoallomurus iriomotensis. Next base: position 475,358 of record NZ_BSTJ01000002.1, on the reverse strand, counting down.
CCGGGCGGCGTCGCGCAGGTCCTTGGCGAACTGCTCGACCTGCTGGTCGGAGAACCGGACGGTGGGGCCGCTGAGTGACAGCGCGGCGACGACCGTGCCGGACCGCCCCACGACCGGGACGGCGACGGCCGACAGGCCGTCCTCCCGCTCGCCGTGGCTCGCCGCCCACCCGCGATGGGCGGCCTCCTCGATCCACTCGGTGAGCCGCTTGACATGCCCTTCTCCGTACGGGGAACTGCGCGCCACACGCCGCAGGAGGCTTTCCGGAGCGTCGCGGAGCAGCACCTTCGAGGAGGCTCCCGCCCACAGCGGGAGCTCGTCGCCGACGTGCACCACGTGGCGCAGCGGCTGAGGGCTCTCCTGCTGGGCGATGCAGACGCGGTGGATGTCGCGGAGCATGTAGAGGTTGACGGTCTCCCGCCGGCGCGCGCCGAGGTCGCGCATGAGCTTCTGCGTCTCGGGTGGCAGCTCCCAGCTGCTGCGCGCCAGGTGTGCCCACCGCCAGAGCCCCGGCCCGGCGAGGTAGCCGCTGGGCGCGGCCCACAACAGGCCGTTCTGCTCCAGTGTGTGGACCAGGCGGATCACTGTGGTCTTGGCCAGGCCCGTCGCCTCGACGATGTCCCGGATCGACACCGAGGGCCGCTCCTCGCTCAGCAGCGACAGGATGTCCAGGGCCCGCTGGACGCTGCGGACGCCGGGAGCCTCGGCCGATGATCCGTTCTCTGTGCTCACTGCTCTTCATCCCCGATCGTGACTGCGGACGGTCCGTGTCCGATGGTGCCTTCCACGCCGGCGGCCGTCCGCAGAACCCGTCCGGACTGAGGACGGTTCGTACGGTACACCCCGTCCATGAAGCGGTCTAGCGAGACCGCCTGACGGTCCCCGGCGAGGCGGGGATTGGGTCTTCCCTCGGTTCGGCGCTTCCCCTATAACTAACTCACTGGTTCGAACATTGGGTCCCGTCCTTCGGTCGCGGCCCTGACCGATGGTCGCGCGGTCCGCGATTTTCGGGGCGGTGACTGTTGCCAGGACCGGCCGGAGCGGCCTACCGTGGCCCGGCAGTCCGTGCAGTGGTTCGATAAGTCCGCTCAGTGGTCCAGGAGGATCAATGCTGCAGACGCTCCTGAAGGTCGGAGACGATCTCGTGCAGGCCGCCGCGCTGGTGGCCGGGGAGTGGGGCGGTGAGGGGCCGCAGACCGAACGGGCCGGACCGTACCTGCGCCGTCCGGTCAGCCGGGCGCCCGTGGCGCGCCCGGCCGACGTCGCCGCCGTCCGCGACTACGCGCGGGACGCCGCCCGCCGGGTCGCCCGGCTGTCCCCGGCCGCCCGCGCCGACATCCTCGAACGCGCCTCGGCCGGCGCCGTGCGAAACCGCGACGCTCTCGCCCGGCTCCTCGCGCTCGAGCTGGGCAAGCCCGTCAGGGACGGGCGCGGCGAGATCGATCGGGTGGCCGACACTTTCGCGGTCTGCGCCGCCGAGGCACGGCGGATCGGCGGGGAGAACCTGCCGGTCGCGGGCTGGGGGAGAGGGGTCGGCACCACCGCCTTCACGTACCGCGCGCCGGTGGGCGTCGCACTGGCGATCACCCCCTTCAACGCCCCGGCCAACCTCCTGGCCCACAAGCTCGGCGCCTCGTTCGCCGCGGGCAACACCACGATCGTCAAGGCGCCGCCCCAGGCGCCCGCGACCTCGACGGCGATCGTGGCGCTGCTGCTCGAGGCCGGCATGCCGTACGAGGCCGTCCAGCTGCTGCACGGCGGAGGCGAGGTGGGAGCCGCGCTGTGCGCCGCCGAGGAGGTCGGCGTCATCAGCTTCACCGGCAGCGCGGAGACCGGCGACGCCGTCGCCCGGGCCGCCGGGGCCAAGCGGCTGGTGCTGGAGCTGGGCGGAAACGCGGCCACGATCGTGTGCGAGGACGCGGACATCGCCGAGGCCGCGCGCGTCTGCGCGCGCACCGGCTACACCAACTCCGGGCAGAGCTGCATCTCCGTGCAGCGTGTCTACGTGCAGCGGACCCGGATCGCCGAGTTCCTCGAGCACTTCACCGCGGCGGTGGGCGCGCTCAGGGTCGGCGACCCGCTCGACGACGGCACCGACGTCGGTTCGATGGTCGACGACGAGGCCGCGGAACGCGTCGTGCGCTGGAGCGCAGAGGCCGCCGCCGGGGGCGGCCGGATCCTGCTCGGCGGAACGCGGGAGGGTGCGACCGCCGCGCCGACCATCGTGGCGGAGCCGCCACCGGACGCCTCCGTCATCACCCGCGAGGTCTTCGGGGCGCTGGTCGCGGTGCAGCCCTACGACACGCTTCCCGAGGTGATCGACCGCTGCAACGCGAGCCGGTTCGGGCTGCAGGCCGGGCTGTTCACCCGCGACATCGATCGGATCGTCACGGCCTGGCGGGACCTGGAGGTCGGCGGGCTCGTGGTCAACGGATCCTCCAACTTCCGCCTGGACCACGTGCCGTTCGGCGGCGTCAAGGACTCCGGCTTCGGGCGCGAGTCGCCCCGCTGGATGATCGAGGACTACACGACCGTCAAGACCCTGCTGCTGCGCGGCACCTCCCTCTGGGGTGACCACGCGTGAGGGCCGTCACCCTCGTCTCCCCGGGCGCCGTCGCCGTCATGGACGACTGGCCGGAGCCGGTCTGCGGGCCCGGTGAGGTCGTCGTCGCCGTCCACGGCGTCGGGCTGTGCGGGTCCGACCTGGCCGTGGTCGCGGGCCACCGTCCGGTGCCCGCTCTGCCCTGGGTGCTCGGCCATGAGGCGTTCGGCGTGATCCTGTCCACCGGCCGGGAGGTCACCGACCGGCGTCCGGGCCAGCGCGTGGTGGTGGAGCCGAACTACCCCTGTCTGGCCTGCGGACCCTGCCGCGCCGGCGTCACGTCGGGCTGCCGGGCGCGTCGCGCGGCCGGCATCTCCGAGCACGGCCTGCTGGCCGAGCGCGTCGCGGTCCCCGCGCGGTTCACCTGGCCCGTGCCCGACTCGTGGGACGACGCCGACGTCGTCTGCGTCGAACCGCTCACCGTCGCGGTCGGCGCCGTCCGGGCCGGCGGCCTGCGCGCCGGCGATCCGTGCCTCGTCGTCGGGGCCGGGGCGCAGGGACTTCTCGTGTGCCTGGCGGTCCGGCAGGCCGGCGGGGTGCCGTACGTCGTCGAACCGCACGAAGGCCGCCGGGCGCTCGCGTCCGAGGTCGGCGCCGGGATCGCCGCCGAGGGCACGAGGTTCCCGGTCGCGATCGAGACCTCCGGCGTCCCCGAGGCGTTCGAGGCCACGGTGGACCGCGTCGCCGACGGCGGCCGCCTCATCGTCGTCGGGCAGAGCAGCCGGCCCGCACGGCTGTCCACGTTCACGCTGGTGCAGCGGCGGCTCACCCTGCGGGGCCGCCTCATCTACGACCACCCCGGCGACTTCGCCCACACGATCGCGCTGCTGCGCGACCACGACCTGCGGCCGGGGCGCGTCCTGCGCGCCCGGTTCGAGCTCGCCGACGCTCCGGCCGCCTTCGCCCAGGCAGCCGATGTGCCCGGCAAGTCCTGGATCAGCCTGCCCCGTACGGAGGACTCATGACTGTGGAGACCCGGTCCGCTATGAGCGACCCCGCCGGTGACCCGCCGAGCGTTCCGGCGGCGCAGGCCCTCGTCGGCCAGCTGGAGTCGTACGGCGTGGAGTACGTCTTCGGCACCTGCGGGCACACCAACATCGCGTTGCTCGACGCGCTGAGCCGCAGCTCGATCGGCTTCGTCATCGCCCGGCACGAGCAGGCCGCCGCGCACGCGGCGGACGGCTACGCCCGCGCCTCCGGGCGACCGGGGGTCCTCCTCACGCACGTCGGGCCGGGGATGATGAACGCCGTCACCGGGGTCGCGACCGCCGCGCTCGACTCGGTGCCCCTGGTGGCGATCTCCGGCGACGTGCCGTCGTACTACCACGGCCGGCATCCGCACCAGGAGGTCAACCTCCACGCCGACGCCGACCAGACCGCGATCTTCCGGCCCTTCGTCAAGCGCGCCTGGCACGTCCACCGCGCGCAGGACCTGGGCCGGTTCGCCGAGCGTGCGTTCTGGACCGCGACGTCGGGCCGTCCCGGGGCGGTGTTGCTCAACGTCCCGATGGACCTGTTCTCCCGCCCGGTACGGCCGACGGCCCGTCCGCTGCCGGTCACGGCCCCGGCGCCCGCCCTGCCCGAGGAGGACGCCCGGCGGATCGCCGGCCTGCTAGCGGAGGCCGAACGGCCCCTGATCTACCTCGGTGGCGGCCTGCGGCGAGGCGAGGGCCGGGCCGCCCTGCTGTCGATCGCCGAGCGGTTGGACATCCCGATCGCACACTCGCTCATGGGCAAGGGCGCGATCCCCGACGACCACCCGCTCCTGCTCGGCATGCCCGGGTTCTGGGGACTGGAGCTCACCAACGCCCGCACTCGTGAGGCCGATGTCGTGCTGGCGCTGGCCACCCGGTTCGCCGAGACCGACGCCAGCTCCTGGGAACCGGAGTACAACTGGAACTTCCCCGCCTCCCGGCTGATCCAGATCGACGTCGACCCCGCCGAGATCGGCCGCAACTACCCCGTGGAGATCGGCGCGGTCGCCGACGTGACGCTCGCGGTGCGGGCGATCGACGCCGCGCTGCGGGAACTCCGGCCCGAGCCGGTCGCCCGGCCGGCCCTGCGCGAGCGGATCCGCGCCGCCCGCGGCGAGCTGTTCGCGGGCAGCCGCGAGCGCGGCCGCAGCGATGCCTTCCCGCTGCGTCCCGAACGCATCCTGAACGACCTGCGCGAGGCGCTTCCCGCCGACGCCGTGCTGGTCACCGACGTGGGATGGAACAAGAACGGCGTCGCCCAGTGCTACCCGCTGCCGCCCGAGGGGTGTTTCGTCACGCCCGGCGGCGCGTCCACGATGGGCTTCGGGCCCGCTGCCGCCGTGGGCGTGCAGATCGCCGAGCCCGGCCGCGTCGTGGTGGCCCTCGTCGGCGACGGCGGCATGAGCGCCCAGCTGCCGGCGGTGCCGATGGCGGTCGAGCAGGGGCTCCCGGTCATCTTCGTGGTGATGAACAACCGCGCCCACGGGACCATCGCGGACCTGCAGGCGACGAGCTTCGGCGGCACCTACGGATGCGAGTTCCGCGATCCGGACGGCCGGGCCTACAGCCCGGACTTCGCCGCGTACGCCCGCGCCTGTGGGGCGGACGGCCACGCGGTGGCCTCGCCCGGCGAGCTCCTGCCGGCGCTGCGCTCGGCGGTGAGCCGGCGGCGCCCCGCCGTGCTCGACGTGCCCATGGTCAACGAGCCGGTGCCCACTCCCGGGCACTGGAACATCAAGGACATCTACCAGGGCGTCTTCCCCGACGACGACGCGTCCTGATCCTCCAACCGCCCCCCACCACAGAGGTGACCTCCATGTCCCATCGTGTCGGCCCGACCAGAATCGGTTCTCGCGCGTTCGCCGCGGTGGCCATGGCCGCCGTCCTCGCCGGAGGTTGTGCGGCTCCCGGCGAGTCCAAGGACTCCGGCTCCAGCGGATCCGGCCCCATCAAGATCGCAGTCATCGACGCCCAGAGCGGGCAGCTGAGCTCGCTCGGCAAGTGGGAGTACAAGGGTGCCAAGCTCGCCGTCGACGAGTGGAACAAGGCCGGTGGCGTGAACGGCCGGAAGATCCGGCTCGACGTCTTCGACGACCAGGGCGACCCCACCGTGGGCACCACGCTGGCCCGCAAGATCGACAGCCAGAAGTACATCGCGATGCTCGGCACGGCCGAGAGCGCCGTCACGATCGCGATGGCCCCCACGCTCCGCCAGGCCGAGATCCCCAACATCGCCTCGGGTCAGTCGCCGGGGATGGTGGCGCTGAAGAGCCCCTTCCTGTTCCTCAACGGGCCGACCAGCACGACGTACGACGACACGCTCGCCAAGTACCTCATCGACGGCAAGAAGCTGAAGAAGATCGCGATGATCAGCAACAACGGCGCCTACGGCAAGGGTGAGCACGACGCGTTCCTCAAGGCGCTGTCCGGCCGGGGGATCACCCCGGCGGCCGACGAGGTCGTCACGACCGACCAGAAGGACTTCAGCGCGCAGCTCACCAAGATCCGCCAGAAGCAGCCCCAGGCGGTCTTCATCGGCTCGGAGGAGGTGGAGTCCGGGCTGATCGTCAAGCAGGCCCGGGACCTGGGGATCACCGCGCCCTTCGCGGGAGCGGCGCCGCAGGGCACGCCGGTGTTCCGCGACACCGCGGGCGTCGCCAACGTCGAGGGCACCATCGTCAGCTCGCCGTACCTCAGCAACGACACGAGCGACGCCACGAAGAAGTTCGCCGCCGCCTACAAGGCGGCCTACGGCGAGGAGGCCGAGTTGCACGGCGCGAAGGCCTACGACGGCGCGCAGATCCTGCTGACCGCGCTGAAGAACTCGGGCGTCGCGACCGGCAGGAAGCTCGCCGACGCGATCCGCGCGGTGAGGTATCAGGGCCTGATGGGCGACTTCGCCTTCGACCAGACCGGGGTGGGCATCTCCGCCACCTCCATCGGGGTCATCAAGAAGGGGAACCTGGTCAAGGCCGAGGGCTGACGAACCATGCAGGTCTTCCTTCAGACGCTGATCGGCGGGCTCAGCCTCGGCGCCGTCTACGCGCTGGTCGCCATGGGCTTCTCCCTGGTCTACCGGACCATGGGGCTGGTCAACTTCGCGCACGCCGACGTCCTGATGATCGGGGCGTACACCGCGTCGACGTTCTACACGTCCACCCGGCTGCCCTTCGCCGTCGCCATGGTGTCGGCGATCGCCGTCACCGGCCTCATCGGGCTCGTCATCGAGCGGGTGCTGCGTCCGCTGGAGAACAAGGACGTCACCCTGATGCTGATCGGCACGATCGGGTTCGGCATGGTCCTGCAGGCGGTCGCCATCCTCATCTGGGGCGCGACCGGGCGGGCCGTCCCCTCGCCGGTCAAGGCGGCGCCGCTCCAGGTCCTCGGGCTGCGGATCCGGACCTACGACCTGGTCGTCGTGGCCGTCGCCGCGGTCGCCGTCGTCCTGCTCGTGGCCTTCCTGCAGCGCACCAAGCGCGGCGCCGCGATGCAGGCGGTCGCGATGGACCACGAGGCGGCCACCGCGGTCGGCATCCACGTCGGGCGCAGCAACGCGATCGCGTTCGCGATCGGCGCCGGGCTGGCGGCCCTCGCCGGCGGCCTGGTCGGCCCGATGCTGTACGTGAGTCCGACGATGGGCGGCACGCTCGGCATCAAGGGGTTCGCCGCGGCCATGCTCGGCGGCTGCGGCAACATCCCCGGCGCCGTCGTCGGCGGCCTGGCCATCGGCGTCCTGGACTCCTACGCCGCCGGGCACTTCCAGGGGTACTCCGAGCTGGTGGTGTTCCTCGTCTTCACCGCGATCATCATGATCCGCCCGACCGGCCTGTTCGGCGAGACGACGGTGAGCCGCGCATGAGCCTCTCACCCCGACGTTTCATCCGCCCGGCGGGCCTGGTGGCGCTGGTGGTGGTGGCCTGGGCCCTGCCGTACGGGCTGGGCGGCTATGCCATCCACGTCGTCGACATCGCGCTGGTGTTCGCGCTGCTGGCGATCGGGATGGGCCTGGCCATGGGCATCGCCGGCCAGATCAACCTGGCGCAGATCGCCTTCTTCGGCGTGGCCGCGTACGCGACGGCGATCCTCACCACGCGAAGCGGCCTGGGCTTCTGGACGGCCGCGGTGCTGGCCGTGCTCGCGACCGGGCTGATCGGCCTGCTCGTGGCGATTCCGGCGCTGCGCATGCAGTCGCACTACCTGGGCATCGTCACGCTCGGCCTGGCCCTCGGCTTCATCAACTGGACCACGAACGCCGAGCTGGCCGGCGGCGCGGACGGCATCTCCGCGATCCCGGTGCCGCCGCTGTTCGGCGTCGACCTGTCGAGTGAGTACCTCTACTACTACCTGGAAGTGGTGGTGTTCGCGGTCGCTCTGGCGTTCGGCCTGTTCGTGGCCCGTACGTCGCTCGGCCGCCGGATGCGGGCGATGCGCGACGACCCCCTGGCCGCGGGAGCGGTCGGGGCGCAGATCCCGCTGCTGCGGATGACCGCGTTCCTGCTCGCCAGCGTGTACGGGGGAGTGGCGGGCGTGCTGTACGCGGGTCTGGTCCGTTTCGTCGCGCCCGACACGTTCAACATCGCCAACATGTTCCTGCTGCTGGCGATGGTCGTCATCGGCGGGCGGCAGAGCCTGGTCGGCTGTGTCATCGGCGCCGCCGGCCTGTCGCTGGTACGCGAGCAGCTCGTGGACCACGCCACCTACGCCCAGCTGGGCTTCGGCGTCGTCGTGGTCGGCATGGTCGTCTTCGCGCCCACCGGCCTGGCCGGAATCCCGGCGCGGCTGCGCGGCGTGCTGGAGCGGCGGCGGGGCTCGGCCGTACGCGCGACGCTGCGACCCTTCCAGCCGTACGAGCCGGCCGGAGAGACGGAGAGGGACGACGGGCCGCCGATCCTGGAGGTCCGCGAGGTCGGCAAGCGGTTCCGGGGGCTGAAGGCCCTGGACGGCGTGTCGCTGACCGTGTGTCACGGCGAGATCCGGGGCATCGTCGGGCCCAACGGCTCGGGCAAGACGACGCTGTTCAACGTGGTCAGCGGGTTCTACCGCGCGTCGGCCGGGCAGATCGCCCTGGCCGGGCGGCCCGTGTCCGGCGCCCGCCCGTACCGGCTGTCCCTGCTCGGCCTGGCCCGCACCTTCCAGAACCTGCGGCTGTTCGACGACCTGACAGTCAAGGACAACGTGCTGGTCGCCCTGGACCGGACGCCGACGCGGGCGATCTGGCGGTACGTCCTGTGGCCGGTCGCCATCTGGCGGCGGGAACGCCGGCTCGACCACAGGGCCGACGAGCTGCTCGCCCGCTTCGGGCTGACCGAGTTCGCCGCGACGCGGCCGAGCTCCCTGCCGTACGGGATCCAGCGCCGGATCGAGATCGCACGCGCCATGGCGGGATCGCCGCGGCTCCTGCTGCTGGACGAGCCGGCCGCCGGCCTCAACGGTGAGGAGGTGCGGCAGCTCGCCGAGATCGTCCGCTCCATCCGCGACAGCGGCGTCACCGTCGTGCTCATCGAGCACAACATGGGCCTGGTCATGTCGCTGTGCGAACGCGTGACCGTGCTGGCGGGCGGCTCGATCATCGCCGAAGGCACCCCGGCCGAGGTGGTCGGCCACCCCAAGGTGATCGAGGCCTACCTCGGCGACTCGGCGATGGCCGACCTGCCGCTGCCGGAGGTGACCCAGTGAACGAGCCCAGGACCGTACCGGCCGAGAAGGAGACCCCGCCGGGCGACACGCTCACCGTGGAGGGGCTGTCGGTGCACTACGGCGGCGTCCGCGCGGTCCGGTCGGTCGACTTCACCGTGGCCCCCGGCCAGGCGGTCGGTATCATCGGCGCCAACGGAGCGGGGAAGACCTCGACCCTGAAGGCGCTGATGGGCCTGGTGCCGCGCAGCGGGCGGATCCGGTTCGGTGACACCGACATGACGGCGGTGCGGGCGCGAGACGTCGTCCGCCACGGCATCGGGTACGTCCCCGAGGGCCGGCACGTCTTTCCCGGCCTGACGGTCGAGCGGAACCTGCTGCTCGGGGCGTACACCCGTCCGTGGCGATCCGGGCGGACCCGGCGAGCCCTGGGCGAGGCGTACGAGCTGTTCCCGGTGCTGGGGGAGATGCGCGGCCGGCTGGCCGGCGCGCTGTCGGGAGGCCAGCAGCAGATGCTGGCGGTGGGCCGAGCGCTCATGGCCGAGCCGAGGCTGCTGCTTCTCGACGAGCCGTCGATGGGCCTGTCGCCCAAGCTCGTCGAGGACATCCTGGCAGTGCTGCGCCGGCTGCGGGAGGAGGGCCTGAGCCTGCTGCTGGTGGAGCAGAACGCCAAGCTCACCTTCGAGGCGACCAGTGACTGCCTGGTCATGGAGAACGGCGAGGTCGTCATGACCGGCACCTCCGCCGAGCTGCGCGACGACGTCCGCGTCCGCCGGATCTACCTGGGGCTCTAAACGTCGGTGGCGGCCGGCGAGCCGGCCGCCACCGGCGCGGGTCAGCGACAGAAGGGTTTCATTCCCATGGCCGACTCGATGCCGCCGAGGACGAGCCGCTGGAACGACGGGGCGCCGGCGAACGCGCCGCCGTCGTCGGTGTAGGCCTTCGCGTCGTGTCCGAGCGTGGTGAGCCAGGCGCGGCCGCCGTCGTAGTACTGGCACCAGGCGACCGGGTGGAAGTCCCCGTGGCCCGGGTGCCCCTGCGAGCCTCGGACGCCGTTCGGCAGGGAACCCTCGTCGACCGTGGCCAGGAACCGTACGCGGGAGGGGAAGGGGACCAGGTTGTACCACTCGTCGCTGAAGTCCCACCGGGCCGGCAGTGCGGCCGTGGAGACGTCCTTGTGGTCGAGCGTCTGGACGGTGCCGGGCTGGGCGGGACCGTGGTCGTAGTAGTTCGCGCCGCCGAGCAGGCCTTCGTACCAGGGCCAGTTGTACTCGGTGCCGAACGCGTTGTGGATGCCCACGAAGCCGCCACCGCCGCGGATGTACTGGCGCAGGGACGTCTGCGCGGCGTCGTCCAGCGCGTCGCGCGTCGTGCTGAGGAAGACGACGGCGTTGTAGCGGAACAGCTGCTGCGGGGTGGCGAGCTGCGCGACGTCCTCGGTCCAGTCGACGCCGAAGCCGTTCGCCTTGCCCATCGCGACCAGGGCGTTCTGCGCGACGTTGGCCGATGCCAGCGGCGGGTCGAGGCCCGGGCCGAGGGCCGGCCCGAGGTTGGCGTGCCGGGGGCCGGCGGTACGGCTGTAGACCAGGATCCGATAGCCCTTGGCCGGGTCGAAGTCGCCCCAGTCGTGGTAGCAGCGCGGATCGGTGCCGCGGCAGACGCCGTAGTCCGGGTCGCCGAGTTCCTGCGCGCCGCGGTCCTTGGAGCCGGCCGCGCCGCCCGCGGCCGGAAGGCCGCCGAGCAGGGCCGTCGCGACGAGGACGGCGGCGGTACCCGCGGCGGTCGCCGCCACGGCGGCCAGGTGGGAAAAGGGTCTCCTCATGCCACGATGTCCTTCCTGGCGTGAAACGCCAAGGTCCGTCTAGTGGTACAGGTGAACCATCTAGAGGTGCGGTTACCATCTCACGGCGAATCCGTGTCGGCAATGCCGATGTCCCGCTGATTCGGCGAATCTGGGCCTTGTCAGACGCAAGGAGGGCGGCTTACGGTGTCGACCGCTGCACGGTAAAGCAGGTCCGCAGAGTGGACCAGTTGGGGAGGACGGCATGAGACGACGGAGATTCCTCACCGGCGCCGCGGTCGCCGGAGGCGCGGCCGCTCTTCACCCGCTCGGCGACCGGGCGGACGCCGAGGCGGACGCCGTCCCGGCGCAACCCGCCGGTCTCGTGGCGGCCGGCCGGGACTTCCCCAAGGTCGGCGGGAACCTCGGCAACCACAACCACTCGACGCTCGCGCAGGTCAACCGGCACAACGTCCACCGGCTCGGCGGCGCGTGGCACGTCAACCTCGAGGGCGGCAGCACGAGCAGCGCCCAGCAGAGCACCGTCGTCGCGCAGGACGGCGTGCTCTACGTGCAGACGACCCAGCAGAACGTCTTCGCGATCGACGGCCGGACGGGCGCCGTGAAGTGGAGGACCAACGTCGGCTCCGAGCCGACCAACATGCGAGGCGTGGGCCTCGGCGACGGCCTGGTCTTCACCACCTCCGGCGCGAACATCGTGTACGCCCTGGACCAGGAGACGGGCGCGGTCGTCTGGCAGCGCGAACTGCTGATCCCCGGCGAGGGCGACCCCGGCTGCGACCCCCAGAACGGGCAGTGCGGAGGCAACCGCGGCGGCCTGGCCGGGGCCATCGTGCACTGGGACGGGCTGATCTACGTCGGCACCGAGGGCAGCACGGCCGGCGCGCGCGGCCGCGCGTACGCCCTGAACGCCCGCACCGGCGAGGTCGCGTGGACCTTCTGGGGCCCTCCGGGACCGGGGGAGTACGGCAACGACACCTGGGAGGGCGACACCTGGAAGACCGGCGGCGCGGTCTGCTGGATCCACCCGGGCCTCGACCCCGAGCTCGGCCTGGTCTACTGGACCTTCGGCAACCCGTATCCGCGTACGAACGGTTCGACCCGCGCCGGGACGAACCTGTTCGCCAACTGCCTCGTCGCGATCGAGGCGAAGACCGGGAAGCGGCGCTGGCACTTCCAGTCGGTGCACCACGACATCTGGGACTACGACGGCGTGATGTCGCCGGTCCTCATCGATCTGCGGATCGAGGGACGCCGGCGCAAGGTCGTCGTGTACGGCAGCAAGACCGGGATGTACTACATCCTCGACCGGGCGACGGGCGCGCCGATCCACGGCATGACCGAACGCCCGGTGCCCCAGGATCCGCGGCAGAAGACCTGGCCGACCCAGCCGTTCCCCGGCGGGGAGCCGTTCGTGCACCAGGGGCCGCGGTTCGACGACAGCACCCGGCCGGTGCCGTACTACCGGACCGGAGGGATCTTCACGCCGTTCTGGGACGACGCGACGATCCTGTTCCCGGGCGCCGGCGGCGGCGCCGACTGGTCACACGTCTCCTTCAGCCCGCACACCGGGTTCGTCTACGTCGGGTACGGACTCATCAACTCCTCCTACTCCGACACGAACGGTGGCCGGGTCAACACCGCGCGCCCGCTGGGGGAGTACTTCTCCGGCGGCCTCGTCGCGGTGGACCCGCGGACGAACCGGCCCGTGTGGCGTAAGGAGGGCGACTGGTCGCTGGCCCACGGCAACGGCATCCTCAGCACCGCGGGCCGGCTCCTGTTCCAGGGCGGGCCGGACGGCGTGCTGCGCGCCATGGACGACCGCGACGGCCGGGAGCTGTGGAGCTGGCAGTGCGGCGCGGGCGTGCACACCAGCCCGGTCGGCTACGAGATCGACGGCGAGCAGTACATCGCGGTGTTCGCCGGCGGCAACGGGCTGCCGTACCCCGACATCCCCAAGGGCGACCACCTGTGGGCGTTCCGGCTCGGCGGCACGGTGCGCCCGGCCCCGGCGCCGACCCCGCCGTCCAAGCGCAACCAGATCCGTACGGCGGCGGTCACGGGCGAGACCGCGCACGACACGGTCACCCTCGGCAGGATCTGGGACTCCGCCGCCGGCGCGCCCGGCGCCACCGAGAACATCGTGGCGCAGAACGCCATGGCCCCGCAGCACCTGACCGTGCCCGCCGGTACGACCGTCACCTTCGTCAACCCGGCCGACAACGCCCACAGTCACGGCGCGGCGTCGTTCTTCGAGCACGTGTTCAACACCGGCCGGCTCAGCCCGGGGCAGTCGCACACCCACACCTTCGACCGGCCCGGCGAGTACTTCTACAACGATCCCGTCTTTCCCCAGAGCACCGGCAAGATCGTCGTCCGTTGAGACGGCCGCGGTCGACGCCGGGTACCAGATGAGTGAGCGAAAGGAGCACCAGATGGCCGTCCACGGAGCGAACGGGAAGCAGCGGCAGGGCGGAGAGCGGACCACCTGCTGGAGCCGCCCCGACTACGAGGCGATCGAGACGTCGATGGAGGTCACGGCCTACTTCGTCGCGAAGGGCTGACCCGGTACCGATGCGGGTGCGGATACTCGGCACCGCGGCGGGCGGGGGCGTGCCCCAGTGGAACTGCGCGTGCGGCGGGTGTGCCACCGCACGCGACGACCCCGCCCGGCGCCGCCGGCACGCCTCCCTCGCCGTCCAGGGCGGCGCGGGCTGGTGGGTCGTGAACGCCACCCCGGATGTGACCGAACAGATCGAGGCCACCGCGGACCTGCGCCCGTACGCCGGCACCCGCCGGAGCCCGGTGGCCGGCGTGATCCTCACCGACGCCGAACTCGACCACACCCTCGGTCTGCCCCGGCTCCGGGAGGCGGCGAGCCTGCGGGTCGCGGCGACCCGTACGGTCCGCGGGGCGCTGTCGGCGGGGCTGCGGCTGGACACCGTCCTCGCCCCCTACACCGACCTGACCTGGACCGAACTCGACGACGGACCGGTCCGGCTCGACGGCGCCCTGGAGGTCCAGGCCGTCCCGGTGTCCGCGAAGCGCCCGCGCTACGCCGCGGACCTCGACGTGCCCGGCGACTCCTGGGTGGTCGCGCTTCGCGTCACCTCCGGCGGCCGGTCGCTGCTCTACGCTCCCTGCCTCGCCGCCTGGCCCGCCGAACTCGACGCCGCGGTGCGCGACGCCGACTGTGCCGTTCTGGACGGCACGTTCTGGGACGACGACGAACCCCGGCGCACGGGCATCTCCCGGCGCACCGCGACCGAGATGGGGCATCTGCCGATCAACGGCCCCGGCGGGACGGCCGAGCGCGTGGCCGCCCTGTCCGGCCCGCAAGTCCTCTACACCCACCTCAACAACACCAATCCGCTGGCCGACCGCGATGGCGACGAGCACCAGGCCCTCGTCGCCATGGGACTCGGCGTCGCGGCGGAAAGGACGGCGATCGAGCTGTGACCACACCCGTGCCCTGGACACCGGACGAGCTGACGGCGCGGCTCCGCACCCTGGCCGACGAGCGTTACCACCATCGCCACCCGTTCAACCTGCGCATGCACGACGGTGATTTGTCCCCGCAGGAGCTGCGGTGCTGGGTCCTCAACCGCTTCCACTACCAGCGGCACATCCCGGTCAAGGACGCGCTCATCCTGGCCAAGCTGCACACCCGCGAGCAGCGGCAGGGCTGGATCCGGCGGATCCACGACCACGACGGACGTCCCGGCGAGGAGGGCGGCATCGAACGCTGGCTGCGGCTCGGCGAGGCCGTCGGCCTCGACCGCGTGCTCCTGCTGTCGGGCGAGGGCGTGCTCCCCGCCGTACGGCTGGCGGTGGACGGCTACGTGAACTACTGCCGGAACGGTACGCCGCTGCAGGCGGTCGCCTCCTCGCTGACCGAGCTCTTCGCACCCGACCTCATGAAGGTGCGGATCGGTGCGTGGGAACGCCACTATCCCTGGATCGAACCGTCCGGTCTGCACTACTTCCAGGTACGCGTCCGGCAGGGACGCCAGGACGCCGAGGAGGCGCTGGCCCTGGTCGGCGAATGGGCGCGGACGCGAGCCGACCAGGAGCAGGTCCTGGCCGCGTTCACCTTCAAGTGCGACGTCCTGTGGTCCCTGCTCGACGCGGTCGAGCACGCCTCCTCGGTGCGGGCCGATGCCCGCTGAGTCCCCCGGCTGGCGGCCGTCGCTGGCCCGCTCGATCGTCCTGCGCCACGACCGCGTCCGCGACGCCGACCTCCTGCTCATGCCGGAGCGCGCCGTACTGCTCAACGTTGAGGCCGGTCACATCCTCCGGCTGTGCGACGGCCATCGCACCGTCGCCGAGATCGTCGCCCACCTCGCCGAGACGTTCCCCGGCGCACCCGTCGCCGAGGACGTGCCGGAGTTCCTGGACCGCGTACGCGGGGAGGGGTGGGTGCGGTGACCGAGGCTCCCTGGGCCCTGCTCGCGGAGGTCACGCACGCCTGCCCGCTGCACTGCCCGTACTGCTCCAACCCGCTGGAGCTGGTCCGCCGTCGCACCGAGCTGACCACCGCCGAGTGGTCCCGCGTGCTGGCCGAGGCCGCCGACCTGGGCGTCGTCCAGGCGCACGTCTCCGGCGGCGAGCCACTGCTGCACGCCGACCTCGCCGAGATCGTCGCCGCCGCGCACGCGGCGGGCATCTACACCCAGCTCGTCACCAGCGGGCTCGGGCTGGAGGCGGGCCGCCTGGACGAACTGGTCCGGGCCGGCCTGGACGCGGTGCAGCTCTCGGTCCAGGACTCGCGAGCGGAGGGCTCGGACCGCATCGCGGGAAGACCGTCGTTCGCCGCCAAGGAGCGGGCGGCAGGCGTGATACGCCGCGCCGGCCTGCCGTTCGGCCTCAACGTCGTCCTCCACCGGCACAACCTCGACCACATCGCGGAGATCATCGAACTCGGCGTCCGCTGGGGCGCCGACCGGATCGAGCTCGCCAACACCCAGTTCTACGGCTGGGCACTGCGGAACCGCACCGCGCTCCTGCCCACGCGAGAGCAACTGGAGTCCGCGAAGGACACGGTCGTCACCTGGCGGGAACGTCTGGGCGGACGGCCGGAACTCATCTGGGTCGTGCCGGACTACTACGAGGGCGTGGCCAAACCCTGCATGGGCGGCTGGGGCGCCCGGTCCATCACCGTCGGCCCCGACGGCGCCGCCCTGCCGTGCCCGGCGGCCTACGCGCTCCCGGACCTGTCACCGCCGAACGTGCGAGACCACTCTCTCGCCTGGATCTGGGCTCGATCGGCCGCCTTCAACGCCTACCGCGGAACCGCCTGGATGCCCACGCCGTGCCGCGAATGCCCGCGACGCGAGATCGACTTCGGCGGCTGCCGCTGCCAGGCGTACGCCCTCACCGGAGACGCCGCCCGCACCGACCCCGCCTGCGCACTGTCCCCCGACCACCGGCTCGTACGCGATCCCGCGACGACCGCGAGCCGCGGCGGCCCGGAGCAGAACCTCACCTACCGCCGCCCCGCCCGGAACGGATGACCTGGACCGTCGCCGATGACGGTCATTCGGCCAAGTCGAGAGCGGATCGGATAATGGAGTCGGTGTCGATGCCGTGGTGGCGGTAGACGTCCTCCAGCGAGCCTGACTGGCCGAACCGCGTGACGCCCAGGGCCATGCCGCGGACGTTGTTGACACCGGTCAGGAACGCCAGCGTGTGGGGGTGGCCGTCCAGGACGGTCACCAGCGGCGTGGCACGGGCGGATGGGAACACCTGGTCCAGGATCCAGCTCGGCCCCTCGGCGCTGCCCTGCCGGGACAGCAGCGCCTCGAAGAGCAGGCCGGGGCTGGTCACGCAGATCACGTCGGTACCGACTCCGGCCGATTCCAGGCGCTCCGCGGCGGCCAGCGCCTCGGGCACCAACGCCCCCATCGCGGCGATCGTCACGGCCGGATCGTCGGCACGGCGCAGCGGGTAGGCGCCGGCCACGACCTGGCGTCGGCGGCGTTCACGCGCTGCGGGGTCGGCGGGGACCGAGGCCAGTGTCTGGTCCACCGGACGGGTCGACAGGCGGAGATAGGCCGAACCGCCGTCGGGCCGGCCGAGCCTCGCCAGGCTCGCCAGCAGGGTCCATTCGACGTCGATGGCGAAGGCCGGTTCGTAGGCGACGCAGCCCGGCTGTTCCAGCGCGATCGACGGGGTGGTGATGGACTGGTGCGCTCCTCCTTCGGGCGCCAGCGTCACGCCGGAGGGAGTGCCGATCAGAATCGACTGTCCTCCCGCGTAGATGCCGAACGACCAGGGTTCCAGCGCCCGTCCCACGAACGGGTCGTACAGCACGCCGATGGGGAGCAGCGGCTGGTTCCAGCGGCTCCAGGTCGCGCCGAGTTCGCCCAGCAGCCCGACCAGGTTCGTCTCGGCGATGCCGAGTTCGATGTGCTGCCCGGCGGGGGACTCCCGCCAGTGCAGGATCGTCTCGGCGTCGTCGGCGAACCAGTCCCGCCGATCCGTCGGTGACCAGACACCGATCTTGTTGACCCAGCCGCCGAGGTTGGTGGTCGAGGTCACGTCCGGGCTCACCGTCACGACGCGCTTCGCGGCCTCGGGTGCCTCGCGGGTCAGGTCGAGCAGCACTCGGCCCAGGGCCGCCTGGCTCGTCGCGGCTCCGGTCGGGGTGCGCCCGATATCCACGGGCAGTGCCGGCGGCGGCTGGAGCGGCGTCGGCTCGCGCCGCAGTCGTGCGGCCGTCGCCGCGCACGACTCCGCCGCGGGTGAACCCGCCGCGAAGCGCCGCCACGGGTCGTCCAGCTCGGTCCCCAGGCTGGCCGCGAGCTCCCGCATCTGCTTCTCGCTCAGCAGCGAGGAGTGGTTCTGCGGATGCCCCTGCGTCGGCAGGCCGTGGCCCTTCACGGTGTAGGCGAAGATCACTGTCGGTCGGGTGTCCTCGATCGCCTCGATCGCCGCGCTCAGGCTGTCGAGATCGTGTCCGCCGAGATTGCGTACCGCGGCCACGAGTGTCGCGTCGTCCAGGTCTACGATCAGCCGGGCGATGGTGGGATCGCCGCCCGGCAGCCGCCTGCGCAGCTCACCGGCTTCGCAGCGCAACAGCCGCTGGTACTCGGGATTCGGCATGGCGTCGATCCGGGTCCGCAGCGCGTCCCCGCCGGGACGGGCGAACAGGTCCTCCAGCAGCCGCCCGTACTTCACGGTGAGCACCTGCCATCCGGCGGCGGCGAACATCACCCGCAACCGGTCGGCGGCCAGGTGCGGTACCACCCGGTCGAGCGACTGGCGGTTCAGGTCGACGATCCACACGACCTCGCCGAGCTCGGCCACGCCGGGGTCCAGGACCGCCTCCCACACGGCGCCCTCGTCCAGTTCGGCGTCTCCGACCAGCGAGTACTGCCGGCCGCCGGGCGTACTGGGGATCTTTCCGTCCAGGTAGCGGCGGGCGAGCGCGCCCCAGATCGGGGCCGTCGCGCCGATCCCGACCGACCCGGTGGAGTAGTCCACCGGATCAGGGTCCTTCGACCGGCTCGGATAGCTCTGCAGGCCGCCGAACTCGCGCAGCGTCGTCAGGTAGGACTCGTCCAGGTTCCCCAGCAGGTAGTTGATCGCATGCAGCACCGGGGAGGCGTGGGGCTTGACCGACACACGGTCCTCGGCCCGTAGATGGCGGAACCACAGCGAGGTCATGATCGAGACGGTCGACGCCGACGACGCCTGGTGCCCGCCGACCTTCAGCCCCGACGGGTTGGGGCGCACCCGGTTGGCATGGTCCACGATCGCCGTGGACAACCAGAGGACTCTCCGCTCGATCTCCCGGATCGCCTCGGCGTCCTGAGCCGTTCGCGCGGAACCCGTCGCCGTACTGATCATGCTTTCCTCCACAAGATTCCCGCGGCCGGGCGGGTCAGCGCCAGGGGGATGTCAGGCTGATGGAGATCGACTGCAACTCGGTCACCGTCTCGGCCGCGTGCCTGCCGCCGAGACGTCCCTGTCCGCTGGCCCGGCCCGGCGCCCCACCGAACGGAAGGTGCAGTTCCCAGTAGTTACTGGTGTCGTTGATGGTCACTTGGCCGACCCGCAGGCGGCCGGCCACGGAGAGCGTACGGTCCAGGTCCTGTCCGAAGACGGCCGAGCTGAGACCGTGGACCCCGGTGTTGGCGACCCCCACGATCGCGTCGATGTCGTCATCGACCCGGTGGATGGGGGCGATCGGCCCGAAGGTCTCCTCCCGCATGACCGCGGTGTCGGCGCGCACGTCGGTGAGAACGGTCGGCTGCCAGTAGAGGGGGGTCGGGCGGTCGGGCAGCGCGGCGCCGCCGAAGACGACGCGCGCCCCGCGGGACCCCGCGTCCGCGACGTGCCGGGCCATCGTGTCCGCCACGCCTCGTGAGTGGACCGGGCCCATGGTGGTCGCCGGATCGAAGGGTGATCCGACGATCTCTCGCCTCGCCTGTTCGACGAGACGTTCTTCGAGTTCCGCGGCGACCGAACCGGCCACGATGACCCGGCCGGCCGCCGAGCACGACTGGCCGGAGTTCATGAACGCCGAGGAGGCGACCGCGGCGGCGGTGCGTTCCAGGTCCGCGTCGGGGAGCACGACGATGGGCCCGTTGCCGCCCAGCTCCATCAGCTGCGTCTTGCCGGCCGCGAGTTCGGCGATCTCCGCGCCCGTCCTCGAGCTGCCGGTGAAGCACACGCCGACGACCTTCGGATGCGACACGAGCGTCCGGGCCGGTCCGACGTCGGTGCCGGTGACAAGGTTGATCAGGCCGGGTGGCACGTCGGCGGCCTCGACGCAGTCGTACAGGGCCCCCGCGACGGCGGCGGTCGACGGGGCGGGCCGCCACACCACGGCGTTTCCGCAGGCCAGCAGCGGGCCGAGATATTCGACCGGGATGTTCACCGGAAAGTTGAACGGGGTGATCGCGGCGAACACCCCGCGCGGCTTGCGGGTGGTCAGGACGAGCTTGTTCTGGTCCTGGACGGGAATCGTCTCGCCGGTCAGCCGCTTGGCCTCCTCCGCCGCCAGCCGGAATCCCTGGGCCGACAGCATGACCTCGGCTTCGGCCTGGGCGAGAGGCTTTCCGTGTTCGAGAGAGAGAAGCCGGCCGAGCTCGGCCATGCGGCTCTCGATCACGTCGGCGATGCGGTGACACCACGCCGCTCGTGTGAACGCGGTCTCCTGCAGGTGCGCCTCGAACGCCGCGGCCGCGGCCGAGACGGCGGCCTCGACGTCCTCCTCACCCGCCTGCGCGATACGCGTGAAGCCCTGACCGGTCACCGGGCTGACCGCCTCGTACGTCGCTTCGCCGGCCGCGGGCCGGGTGCGGCCGCCGATCCGGAGCAGGACGGTTTCAGACATGCCGACCTTCCTTCGCCATTTCCGTTCGGGGGAGTGCGTCACCGCTGCCGGAGTCGAACAGGTGCGCCTTGCCGGCCCGGATCCCCATCGTCACGTCCGCGCCGGTGTCGAAGTCGGTGTCGGGGTCGGTCCGGGCGACGATGTCGCCGAACGGGAACGCGGTCACGACGATGGCCTCGATGCCGAGCCGCTCGACCATCCGTACCCGCCCGGACGTCTCGCCCGTACCGGGCGACAGCGTGACGTCCTCGGGGCGTACGCCGAGCGTGACGTTCTCGTGGGACGGCCCGGACCAGCCGGTCGGGACGGACCAGCCGTCCCCGGCGAACAGCCCGTCGTCGCCGAGGGAGCCGGTGACGAGGTTCATCGTGGGCGTGCCGACGAATCCGGCGACGAACCGGTTGGCCGGCCGCCGGTAGAGGTCGAGGGGCGGCGCGTCCTGCTGAACGATGCCGCCGTTCATCACCACGACCTGGTCCGCCATGCTCATGGCCTCGCTCTGATCGTGCGTGACGTAGACGAACGTCCCGCCCAGTTCCTTCTGCAGTTCGCGCAGGCCGATCCGCATGTCGGCGCGCAGCTTGGCGTCGAGGTTGCTCAGCGGCTCGTCGAGGAGGAAGACGTTCGGACGGCGTACGATCGCGCGGGCGAGGGCGACGCGCTGCTG
The DNA here is from genome assembly GCF_030269445.1 of Actinoallomurus iriomotensis. Taxonomy (GTDB): domain Bacteria; phylum Actinomycetota; class Actinomycetes; order Streptosporangiales; family Streptosporangiaceae; genus Actinoallomurus; species Actinoallomurus iriomotensis. Next base: position 454,337 of record NZ_BSTJ01000002.1, on the reverse strand, counting down.
CTGGCCGCCGGACAGCTGCCGGGGCTTGCGGCCGAGGAGTTCCTTGATGTTCAGCAGCTCCGCGGCCTCCTGGACGCGGTGCTGAATCTCATCCGCGGGCATCTTCCGCAGCTTGAGGGCGAAGGCGATGTTCTCCCGGACCGTCCGGTTGGGGTACAGCGCGTACGACTGGAAGACCATGGCGACGTCGCGCTTGTGCGGCGGTAGGTGCTGTATCTCCCGGCCGTCGAACAGGATCTTCCCGGCCGACACCTCCTCGAGGCCGGAGATCATGTTCAGCGTCGTCGTCTTGCCGCAGCCGCTCGGTCCCAGCAGCACGGTGAAGCTGCCGTCCTCGATGGTCAGGTCGATCGCGTCGACGATCAGTGTCTCGCCGAACCGCTTGCTGACCTGCTGGAGTTCGATACCGGACACCGGTCACACCTTTCCGACGCCTGAAGTCAGGCCACGCACGAGGAATCGCTGCGATATGAGGGCGAGCAGCATCGTCGGCAGGGCGGCCAGCAGGGTGCCGGCGGCCATGATGCCGAAGGACTGTTCGCGCACGTTGTAGAGCCCGGAGATCGCCGGCTGGATCAGGGTCGAGTCCGTCTTGGAGTTCAGGACCAGCGCGAAGAGGAAGTCGTTCCAGGACACCATGAAGGAGAACAGGCCGACGCTGATGATCCCCGGCCGGGCGAGCGGCAGCACGACCCGGTAGAACACCTGCCACCGCGTACAGCCGTCGATCATCGCGGCCCGGTCGACCTCGATGGGGATGCCGGCGAAGAACGAGCGCATCATCCATACCGAGAACGGCACCGTGAAGCTCAGGTGCGCGATCACGATGCCCACCGTGGAGTCCGTGAGGCGCAGCGAGTGCAGGATGACGTAGAAGGGCACGACGAGCGCGAAGACCGGCACGAGCTGGCTGCCGAGCATCAGGCCCGGGATGAACTTGGACCCGGGGAACCGGAAGCGCGCGAAGGCGTAGCCGGCCATGCTGCCGATCACGACGTTCAGCACGGCTACACAGACGGCGACCACCGCGCTGTTCTGGATGCCGGGCAGGATCAGGTCGCTGGGGTTGGACGGCGGCGCCGAGCTGAACGCCGACTTGAAGATGCTGTGGAAGCTGCCGAAGTCCATGGTCGGGATCCACCGTGGCGGGGTCCGCAGCGAATCGGACTTGGAGGTCAGCGCGACCAGCAGCAGGAAGTAGAACGGCAGCAGCACCCACAGCAGCAGAGCCGTCACGACGAGCGCTCTCAGGACGCGCGTGAGCAGGCGTCCACGGGTTCCGGCGGCCATCACGCGGCCCTCCTTTGCCGGCCGCGCCCGCTGATGGCGAACGCGGTCAACGATGCGAGGATCACCATCGCCAGGGTCATCAGGTAGAAGATCGCCGCGCCCCGGCCGAGGTCGAGGTCGCGGAACGCCGTCGTGTATCCCCACCAGGACAACAGCGTGGTCTCGGTGCCGGGACCGCCGCCGGTGAGGATGTAGATCAGCGCGAAGGCCAGGAACGCGTTGATCAGCGCGAGGACGGCCACCACGAGCACGGTGTCGCGGATCCAGGGCAGAGTGACGAAGAAGAACCGGCGTACCGGCCCGGCGCCGTCGATGCGGGCCGCCTTGTGCAGGTCCTCGGGCACCGTCTGCAGCGCTCCGAGGAGGAGCAGCGTGGCGAAGGGCACGAGGCTCCAGATGAACGCCACGGCCATGACGATGAGCGCCACCCGCCCGGAGGCGAACCAGGCGACGTACTTGTCGATCAGGCCGGCGTCGAAGAGGGCGCCGTTCAGCGGGCCGAAGGTCGAGTTGAAGATCCAGCCGAAGGTCAGGGCCAGCGTGATCTGCGACAGCGACCAGGGCAGGATCAGCACGCCGCGGACGATCGACCGTCCAGGGAACTCCTGGTTCAGGGCCAGGGCGAAGGTCATCCCCAGCAGCAGGGTGCCGGCGACGACCGCCACGGCGAACAGCACGGTCCGGGTCAGCGACGGAAAGAACGTCGGATCCGTGACGACGGAGGTGTAGTTGTCGATGCCGACCCACTTCGCCGGCCGGCGGCTGCCCAGCGTCTGCTCGTGCAGGCTGACCCAGAACGAGTACACGAGCGGATACGCGAGCAGTGCCACGGTGACAAGGAGGGCCGGCATGGCCATGGCCATGCCGAACCTCGCCTCGCCTCGCCCGCGACCGGTGCGGCCGGGTTGCCGGCTCCTGAGTGTCATCATGTGCAGGGGGTTCCGCTTCCGTTACGGCTACTTCTGCGCGGTGACGAAGTCGTTCATCGTCTTCAGACCGTCGTCCGACGACTTCTTGCCGAGTACGACCTCCTGCAGGGTGGCGCAGGCCATGTCGGCGAACTTCGGGTACCACGACCTGGTCGTGACGGTGCCGAGGCTGACCGTCTTGCCGAGTTGTTCGGTCAGCGCGTCGACGTCCGCCCACTTGGCCCACGACTTCAGGACGGCGGGGTCATGGTCGACGCTCCGGTAGCCGCTGGACAGGCCGAGGTCGGTGGCGACCAGGTTCTTCGGCACGTGGTACGACCCGTCCTTTCCGGCGCCCCCGAGGTAGTCGATCAGCGTGAGGGCGTTCTCGCTGTTCTTCGATGTGTCGGACACCATCCACGATGCGCCAAAGCTATGCGTTTGTCGGGTTTGTCCTGGCATCAGCGTGTTCTTGACGGCCTTGGCCACCCTGCTCTGCTTCGGGTCCCTCCATCCGACGACCTGGGCCTGATAGCGCATGGAGAAGCTGCTCTTGCCCCCGCCGAAGATGTTCGTCACGCCGCCGTAGTCGGTCGTGAACAGGTCCTTGGGGACGAGCCCTTCCTGGTAGAGCGTCCGCCACCGCTCAAGCGTGGCGCGGGCGACCTGGTTGCCGACGAGGTTGGGCTTGGCGTCCGCGCCGAACAGGGCGCCGCCCCCTTCGGAAGCCGTCTCGGCGGCGAACTGGTGCCACATCAGGAAGGCGTACTTGATCCAGTACGGGGAGTACGGCGTGGCGCTCACCCCCTTGCGCTTCAGCTCGCGCACCTGGTCGAGGAACTCGCCCCAGGTCGTGGGCGCCTTGGCGTTGATCTTCTTGAGGTGGTCGGTGTTGACCACGAACAACTCGGCGCCCTGGAAGTAGGGCAGCGCGTAGAACTCGCCGTCGGGGCCCTTGAGACCGTCCGCGACGCCCGGGTTCATGTCCGCGACGAGCTTGTCCAGCCCGGAGTGCCCCTTCAGCGAGCTCACCCAGCCGTTCTTCGACCACGACTCCAGGTAGCCCTCGTCGGCGAAGAGCACGTCGTAGGAGGCGTTGCCGCCGGCGAGTTGCTGGTTGGTGACCGTCAGGTAGTCCTGCGCCACGTACGACGTGCTCAGCCGAAGCGGCTTGTAGTTGGTGTTGAAGTAGGTGACGTAGGGCGCGAACAGCGGGCCGACCGCCGCGTCATGGTGCATCTGCAGGTCATTGGTCGGCTTGGACCCGTCCGACGACGAACAGGCGGCCAGCAGGCCGGTGGAACCGAGGCCCGCCGCCACGCCGAGCATCGTGGAGCCTCTGAGGAACGAGCGCCGGTTCATCGGCGGGAAACCGTTGGTGGCCATGGGGTGCTCTCTTCCGTTTCGTGCCGAGGGATCATGAGGCGCGCAGGACCTGTCCGGGGCGCCGGCCGGTGGGCTTGGCGTCCTCGATGACGGCCTGGCCGTTCACGAAAACCCAGCGCATGAGGTCGGGGTAGGAGTGGGCGGATTCGTTGTCCGGCTGCCGGGCGGCCCTCGCCGGGTCCGCGATGACGACGTCGGCGTAGGAACCGGGCCGGAGGGCGCCCCGATCCGTGAGGCTCAGCCGCCGGGCGGGGGCGGTGGCCAGCCGGCGCACCGCCTGGATGATCGAGGTGCGCCCGAGCAGGGCCGGGGCGAGCACCCGGATCGTGCTGAACAGGTTGCGCGGGTGTTCGTACCGTGCCCGCGCCGCGGTCATGAGCCAGCCGTCACTGCCGTGCATGGCGGTGGGGTGGGCGGAGACACCGGCGAGGTCGTCCTCGGACGCGGCCGGCACGATCATGGTGAGGCGCTCGCCCTCGTCCAGAATGAGCTTGAGCAACGCCTCCACTTCGGTACGGCCGTCGGTTCCCGCGAGGTCTTGGAGGGCCCGGCCGGAGGCCTCCGGCCAGGTGCGGGAACGGCCGATGATGATCTCGTCGGGCCGAAACTGGGCCGAGCTCTCCAGATGCCGGAGCAGGCGCAGACGCTCGGCGCTCTCGTCGGCTCGCTCGCGCAGGGTCGTCCAGCCGCCGTCCAGTGAGCCGTCCGGCAGCAGACTCGACACCCCCGTGCTCCCGGAGGTGTACGGATAGTAGTCGACGGCGACATCGCTGACGCCGCGGCGGTTGGCCTCGTCGATCATGGAGAGCGTCTGCCGGGTACGGCCCCAGTTCGCCCGGCCCAGCGCCTTGTGGTGGGAGACCTGGAGGGCGACGCCGGCCGCCTCCGCGGTGGAGATGGCCTCCGCGACGGAGTCGACGAGGCCGTCCCGCTCGTCCCGCAGGTGCGTCGCGTACAGGCGTCCGGCCCGCGCGACCGGGGCGAGGACGTCGCGGATCTCGGCCGCGTCGGCGTACCTGCCCGGCGTGTAGACCAGCCCGCTCGAGACTCCGAAGGCGCCTTGTTCGAGCGCCTGCTCGACGAGGCGCCGCATCGCCGCGGCCTCGGCGGCGTCCGGCGGCCGGGGCGCAGGCCCGAGGACGTGCTCCCGCACGGCGCCCAGCCCCACCAGCGGCGCTATGTTGACGGTCGGGCGTTGTCTCCGCAGGTGGGCGGCGTAGGAGTCGAGATCCGGCCACCCGTGGGTGATGCGCGAATTGAAGAACGAGCCGAAGCCGATGCACCCGGCGGGCAGCGGAAACGGGGAGAACCCGCAGTTCCCGGTCACGTCGGTGGTGATCCCCTGATGGAGCCGGGCTTCGGCGGCCGGGTCGTCCTGCAGGGTGAAGTCGCTGTGCGTGTGCATGTCGACGAAGCCCGGCAGGACGACGAGTCCGGCGGCGTCGATCACCGTGGCGCCGTTGGGCGGGGCGATGCGCGGCGCGGCCGAGATCACCCGCTCCTCGTCGATGAGCAGGTCGAGCACCGCGTCCGTCCCGGAGTCCGGGTCGACCACGCGTCCCCGCCGGATGAGTATCGCCAAGATCATTCCACTCTGTGGGATGGTATTCCGCTAAGTGAGATAATGTGGCAACCTAATCACGTCGTGCGCTCCGGTCAAGAGATTCAGGAGGCGGCAATGGTCCAGGTAGTCGACCGTGTCGGTGCGCTGCTCAACGCGTTCTCCCAACAGGAGCCGGTGCTCGGGCTCGCCGAGTGCGCCGAACGGGCCGGGCTCAGCAAGAGCTCCGCGCACCGGCTTCTCATGGGGATGGTCGACATCGGGTTGCTCGAACGCGACGCCGCGGGCAACTGGCAGATCGGGGACCTTCCCCTCCGGCTCGCCGCGATCCGGCTGTCCCATCGCAACATGCGTGCCGAGGCCGGCGCGGCTCTGGTCCAGCTCGGGCAGCGGTACCAGGCGGCGACGGCCTTCTCGGTGCCCAACGGCAACGAGATGGTCTACATCGAGCGCACCGACAGCAGCATCCCGTTCGCGCCCAGCGCGCGGCTCGGCAGCACGGCGGCGATGTGGGCGGGCGCCGCCGGGCGCGCGGTGCTGGCCACGCTCGCCCCCGCCGACCGCGAGACCCGTTGCGCGTCACCGGAGTGGGATGCCCTGTCCGACGCCGTGCGGGTGCGGATCATCGAGGAGGTCGCCCAGGCCGCCGAGCGCGGCTACTCCGTGGACCGGGAAGAGTTCTTCGACGGGGTCGCGGGGGTCGCGGCGGCGCTCGGGCATCCGGGCGAGCCGGTCGCGGCGATCAGCCTGATCGTGTCGCCTGAGCGGATGTCGGCCGAGCTCGAACGAGAGATGGGCGAGGCGGTACGCCGCCTGGCCGCCGAGATCACCGTACGGACGACCCTCCCGACGATGGGCTGAGTAGGAGTCATCATGTGGACAGCGGCCTGCGCGGACCAGGGGCGGCCGACCCCGTTCCTCGCGGTGGATCACACCCGGATCGAACGGAACATCCGGGACATGGCCGATCGCGTCGCCGGATACGGGGGACGATCGACGCCGCACCTCAAGACGCACAAGTGCCTGGAGATCGCCCGGATGCAGGCGGCCGCCGGGGCGCGTACGGCGACGGTCGCCACCGTCACCGAGGCGCATCTGGCGTTCGACGCGGGGTTCGAGTCGGTGCTGGTGGCCTATCCGCCGGTGCCGGACTGGCGGGCCCGCGCGCTGCGTGAGCTGACCGAGCGCGGCTCCGTGGGGGTCGTCTGCTGCCGGGCCGAACACGTCCGTTCCCTGGAGCGCACCGGCGCGTCCTTCGACGTCTACTGGGAGGTCGACTCCGGCGCCGCCCGGCTCGGCACCCCGCCGGGGGAGGCGACCGCCGCGGCGATCGCCTCCGCCCCGTTCGGCGACCGGCTGCCGCTGCGCGGGCTGATGACGTTCGCGGGTCACGCCTACGGCGCCCACGACGCCGCGTCGCTGGCCGCCGTACTCGACGAGCAGGATCGCGCTCTGCGGGAGAGCGCCGCCGCGCTCGCCGCCCACGGCGTCGGCGCACCGGTGCGAAGCGTCGGCGTCACCCCGCTGGCCCGGCTGGAGTCGGGCGAGGCCGATGAGTACCGCTACGGCAACTACGTCTTCTACGACGCCACGCAGGTCGCGCTGGGCGGCCCGGGCGTCGACGAGTGCGCGCTGGTGGTGGTCACCACGGTGGTGGACGTCCCCGCCCCGGACCGGTTCGTCGTCGACGCGGGAAGCAAGAGCCTGCCGGCCGAGCGGATGACAAGCCTGACCGAGGGGTTCGGGTCGGTCGCCGGCCGCCCCGGTCTGGTACTCGCCAAGTTGTACGAGGAGCACGGCCTGGGCACCGCCTCCGCGCCCCACGGCCTGCGGCCGGGGGAGCGGATCGCGGTCATCCCCAACCACGCCTGTACCGCGGTGAACCTCTACCACCAGTACGCCGTCTACGACGACTCCTCTTTCGTGGAGACCTGGCCCGTCCACGCCCGCCGGCAGTGACAGCAGATCGGAGCTCCTTGTGATTCAGGTGGACCACCTGGCGGCCGGACCGGACCTGTCGCTGGAGGCCGTACGCATCGGCGCCGGAGGAGGGCCGCGAGTCGCGATCCTCGGCGGCGTGCACGGTGACGAGATCGAGGGCGTGCTGGCCGCCCAGCGGCTGATCGCCGTGCTCGGCGCGCGGCCGGTCGGCGGCACGGTGACGGTGCTCGCCCGCGCCAACCCGCCGGCCCTCGCCGCCGGGACACGGCTCGGCGCGGACTCGGAGAACCTGGCCCGCGTATTTCCCGGCGACGCGCGGGGCAGCCTGAGCTCCAGAATCGCGGACACGATCAGCAGGGAGCTCATCGACGAATGTGACCTGCTGATCGACCTGCACTCGGCCGGCCGCCGGTACCGGATGCCGGCCCTGTGCGGCCTGCCCGCCCAGGGGGAGATCGGCGGGCGGCCGCTCCTGGACCTGGCCCGGGTGACGACGTTCCCCTTCCTGTGGTCGCACCCGTCGATCGGGCCCGGGAGATCCGTCAGCCACGCCGAGGCCCGCGGCACGCCGTGGCTGTACTTCGAGTGCGGCGGAAGCGGTTCCCTGCTGGAACCTGACATCGACCGCTACGTCACGAGCACGCTGCGTCTCCTGACGGAGATCGGCGTACTCGGCGGGGAGCCGGTGCCGCCCGGCGACCGCCAGGTGGTCGTGACGGACGGGAACGGCGACACCGACGCGGGCATCGCCTTCCGCTCGTCGGGCTTCTTCGTCTCGCGGGTCGCCGCCGGCGACACCGTCGAGCCCGGCCGGCCCCTCGGCGCGGTGTACGACCAGACGGGCGCCGAGCGGGAGATCGTACGCGCGGTCTCGGCCGGGGTCGTGATGATGCTGCGGCACGACTACCGCGTGGAGGTGGGCGACGTGGCCGCGATCGTCGCCGGGACGGACGACCGTGCGGCTTGACGAGACCGTCGATCTGGTCGGCGGCGGACGGCTCGGTTCCGGCCTGACCAACGCCTACGACTGCAACGTCTACCTGCTGCGCGCCGGAGACGACACGTGGATGGTCGACACCGGGTGCGGCCTCGAACCCGACCTGCTCATGGGGCGGGTGCGCGACTCGCTCGCCGGGAGGCCGCTGTCCGGCGCCCTGCTCACCCACGCCCACCCGGACCACGCGGGCGGCAGCGCGGCGCTGGCCGAGCGGGGGATCGCCGTCGTGGCGGGGAGCGAGACGGCCGCGCTCGTGCGCTCCGGCGACGCCGACCGGCTGGGGCTCACCGCAGCGCTCCGTGCCGGGATCTATCCCGCCGACTATCGCTTCCGCGCGTGCGAGGCGGTACGGACCGTCGGCGAGACCGGCCTGTCGTCCACGGCGGGCCCGCTCCGCGCGGTGGCGACCCCCGGGCACAGCGCCGATCACACGGCCTACGTCTTCACCGGCGGCGGCACGACGTACCTCTTCACCGGCGACCTGCTGTTCAGCCGGGGCCGGGTCGTGGTGCTCGGCACGGACGACAGCGACGTTCGCGCCCTCAGGACCTCGCTGGAACTGCTCCGCGACCTGCGTCCTGACGTGCTCCTTCCCGGGCACGGCACGCCCATCATGTCCGACGCCCGATGGCACATCGAGCGGGCGCTCGAGGCCTTCGAGCTTGGCCGGCTCCCGGCCGCGTTCAGCTGATCGAGGGATGGTCCATGAGTCGAAGCGTGATAGTCACCGGCGGCGGGGGCGGCATCGGATCCGCCATCGCCCGCCGTCTGTGCGCCGAGAACCGCGTCGTCGTGGTCTTCGAGCACGATGCCGAGACCGTCGAGCGGGCCCGTGAGGCACTGCCCGGTGTCGAGGTGACCCAGGTCGACGTCGCCGATCCGGCCGCCATCGCGGGCGCGGTGAGCGAGGTCGCCGCGGCCCACGGCCCGCCGGAGATCCTCGTGAACTGCGCGGCGGTCACCGGCCTGCCCGCCAAGGCGTCCCTGCTGGAGACCGGCGATGACCTGCTGCGGCGAATCCTGGCGGTCAACACGCTCGGCCCGTTCGTCTGCGCTCGTGAGGTGGCCCGGCACATGGTGGCCGAGAAGTCCGGCACCATCGTCACCATCGGCTCGATCGCCGCCCACCGCGGCCAGATCGACGCGTCCGCGTACACCGTCAGCAAGTCCGCCCTGGTGGGGCTCACCCGTGCGCTCGCCCTGGAGCTGGGACCGTACGGCATCCGGGTGGTCCAGGTCGATCCGGGCGACATCAGCACTCCGGGCAGTGACCGGTTGGTGGAGATGGTCGACGCCGAGCAGGTCCGGTCTGGTGTGTCGGGTTTGCCTCCCCTCGGGCGGCGCGGCCGGCCGGAGGAGATCGCCGACGTCGTGTACTTCCTCTGTTCCCCCGGAGCCTCTTTCATCTCGGGAACGCAGATCGTCGTCGACGGCGGATACCTCGGCGGATAGGAGACCCAGTGACCTCGATCGATTTGCGGTCGGACGTGATGACCCTGCCCACGCAGGGCATGCTGCGGGCGATGACCAACGCCCCCCTCGGCGATGAGCAGGAGCGCGAGGACCCCACGGTGCTCCGGCTCGAGGAGGAACTCGTCGAACTGCTGGGCCAGGAGGCCGCCGTCTTCGTGCCCAGCGCCACGATGGCCAACCAGCTCGCGTTGCTGTGCCAGGTTCAGCGCGGGCAGGAGATCCTGGGCGAACAGCACAGCCACATGTTCCGGTACGAAGCGGGCGGACCGGCCTTCCTGGCCGGTGCGGTGGTCACCGGCCTGAACGGCGACGCGGGGGTCTTCACCGGCGACGACGTACGAAGAATCGCGCAGGTACGTGACTCCGAGCACCGACCCAGGACCGCGATGGCCGTGGTCGAGGACACGCACAACGTCTCAGGCGCCCGGGTCTGGCCGCTGGGAGCCCTCGACGAGCTGTACGACACGTGCGCGGAGCTCGGGCTCGCGGTACACATCGACGGTGCCCGGGTGTTCAACGCGGCCGTCGCACAGCGGGTACCGGTCGCGCGCATCACCGGGCGGGCACAGACCGTCGCCGTCTGCTTCTCGAAGGGGCTCGGCTGCCCGGCGGGTGCCGCTCTCGTCGGCCGGGCAGACGTCCTGGCCCCCGCACGCCGCCTGCGCCAGATGCTCGGCGGCTCGCTACGCCAGGCCGGTGTGCTCGCCGGCGCCGCCCGGTACGCGCTGGCGCATCATGTGGACCGGCTGGCCACCGACCACGCTCTCGCGCGCGAGTTCGCCGACCGGTTGGCCGAGGCGGACCTGCCGGTGGACCCCGGCACGGTGGAGACCAACTTCGTCTTCATGGACCTGTCCGCCACCGGGCTCTCCCGCGACGCCGCCCGAGAGCGGCTCGCCCAGGAGGGGGTCCTGTGGTCCAACGCCCACCATCCCGGCGTGCTGCGCGCCGTTACGCATCTGAATATCGGCGCCGCCGACATCGCGACGGCCGCCGACCGCACCATCAGAGCCATCCGGGCGGCACGCGAAGACTGAGCCGCCGACGGGCAGATCGAGGTCGGCCTGGTGCGGGTGCCGCGCTTGGAAACTCGGCTGCGTGTCGTGAGCCGACGTTTCGCTTTGCGCCCAGCGGGCCGAACAGGCTGGTCGGCGGCAGCAGGGGTGGCGGTGGCGGGCGGTTCGACGTCACAGGGCGTCCCGGACATCGTTCAGCGGGCGCGTAACGGAGGGGCGAACTCGATGTGGCGACCGGTGGCGCAGTCCGACGGGTCGTGGGCGTTCCCGAACCAGAACAGAGGCCTGTGCCTGGACGTCCACGGCGCGGGTCAGCAACTGGACCAGTGGCCGTGCGAGAACGCGGCCGGCACCAATTAGGACTTCGCCCCCACTGAGCCCTGACCGGCCTGAACCGGTCATTTCCCATCCCCGGCAGGCAGGCAGGCGGGCGGACGTCGACGTCACGCACGCCTGCCGGCCCTCCGCCGCGAACGTGACCGCCGCGGTCGGCAACTGCGTCGGCCGGTCGGGGAGGCGCGCGACCTGCCGCCGGCTGTTCCATGGCGCGTTCTCCGTGGGTTCTAGCCGCCGCTCGCTCGATGTGCGTCGCCGATTCGTTTTCACTGGTTTTCACGCCGGTGTCACCGGCGCCGACGCACGGCACGGGGCGTTTCCAGGCGTGTCTCCTCGTCGGTTACACCTCATTAACAAGCCGGGACATCTCCCTCTTGACATGAATTCGTACGCCTTGGAAGGTGTGGGAGCGCTCCCACACCCGCCGGCCGAGCCCTCGTGCCCGAAGGGAGTCCTCGCCGTGACCCGGACGGAAACCACCACGCCCTCCGAAATGCGGCAACGCCCTCAACGGCAACAGCCCGTCCGGCGCACTGGCGAACGCCCGCTGTCCGGGCACTGGTTCTCGCCCAGTTGCCGCAGAACGCCCATCCGGCGGCACGCGACGGGGCGAGGACTCGCCCTCGCCGTGTCGCCGGCCGTCGCCCCCGGTGCCGTACGCGCCGGAGGCCTGAATCGCACAACGCGAGATGAGGTGGTGTCATGCTCGTCCCCCGAACACACCCGAGGACCAGGTCCTTGTTGGTGGTGGCCTTTCTCCTGACGTTGCTCGCCGCCTTCACCGGCGGTGTCTCCCTCGCGCCGAAGGCTCGCGCCGCGGGTGGTGGTTACTGGCACACCAGCGGCCGGCAGATCCTCGACGCGAGCGGCCATCCGGTGCGCATCGCGGGCATCAACTGGTTCGGTTTCGAGACGGCGAACCACGTGGTGCACGGACTCTGGAGCCGGGACTACAAGGACCTGCTGAACCAGGTGAAGTCGCTCGGCTACAACACACTCCGGCTGCCGTACTCCGACGACATCCTCAAATCCGGCACGGTACCCGACAGCATCGACTTCTCCAGCGGCAAGAACGCCGACCTGCAGGGCCTCACGTCGCTCCAGGTGATGGACCACATCGTCGACTACGCGGGGTCCGTCGGGCTGCGGGTCATCCTGGACCGGCACCGCCCCGACTCCTCCGGTCAGTCCGCCCTCTGGTACACCTCCAGCGTCAGCGAGGCCACCTGGATCGCTGACCTGAAGGCGCTCGCGACCCGGTACGCGAACAACCCGGCGGTCGTGGGCATCGACCTGCACAACGAGCCGCACGACCCGGCCTGCTGGGGCTGCGGAGACACCTCGATCGACTGGCGGCTGGCCGCCGAACGAGGAGGCAACGCGGTGCTCTCGGTCAACCCCGACCTGCTCATCTTCGTCGAGGGCATCCAGACCTACAACGGCGACTCCGGCTGGTGGGGCGGCAATCTCGAGGGTGCGGGCACATACCCGGTGCGCCTTTCGGTGGCGAACCGGCTGGTCTACTCCGCGCACGACTACGCCACCAGCGTGGCCGACCAGACCTGGTTCCACGATTCTTCGTTCCCGGCCAACCTGCCCGGCGTCTGGAACCGGTTCTGGGGCTATCTGTTCACCCAGAACGTCGCGCCGGTCTGGGTCGGTGAGTTCGGCACCACGCTGCAGTCCGGCATCGACCAGCAGTGGCTCGCCGCGCTGGTGAAGTATCTGCGTCCCACCGCGCAGTACGGCGCGGACGCGTTCCAGTGGACGTTCTGGAGCCTCAACCCGAACTCCGGCGACACCGGCGGGATCCTCAACGACGACTGGACGACCGTCAACACCACGAAGGACGCCTACCTCGCCTCCGTCAAGTCCGCCGCCTTCGATCCGGTCGGCGACGGGGGAAACGGCGGCGGGGGAGGGTCGGGCAGCGCTGCCTGCGTCGCCTCCTACCATGTGGACAACGACTGGGGCTCCGGCTTCACCGCCACCGTGACCGTGACCGATTCCGGAACCACCGCCACGAAGAACTGGAAGGTGACCTGGTCCTTCGGCGGCAACCAGTCCATCACGAACGCCTGGAACGCCACCGCCACCCAGTCCGGCGCGAACGTGACGGCGACGAGCGTCTCCCACAACGGCGCTCTCAACCCCGGCACGTCGACGACGTTCGGAGTGCAGGCGACCTACTCGGGCGCCAACCCCGCCGTCACCCCGGTATGCACCGCCGCATGACCCGTGCCTGATCGCGGTCCGAGGAGGCGTCCGGCCGCGGTGACCGCGCGACCGCGTCCACCGACCGGCCCGTTGGCCGAGAACGGGTCGGTCTCGGTGGAGAGGCGCCCTGGTGTCGACCGGCGACGGACGACGCGGTGAGCCGCCGCGCCGCCGGACAGGGGCTTGTCGGACACGCCCCTGGTGCGTGAGGGCGGCACTTCCTCGACGACCGCCTTCGCGAGAGGGTCAAGCGCCGTTGGACCTAGGCCGCACGGTTCCCTCGCTGGCCTGGGACCAGGGCTCAGAGATGAGCCTGCACCATGAGGCGAACTCAACTCCGGACCACGCAAAACGCTCGGCTGGCAAACCCCAGCCGAGCGCCTCGCTGAACTCCTGACCGCAACCAATTGACCACCGTTGAAGCCGTTGTCGCCACCGGCGCTCACGCTGATCGAAGCGCCGGACGCGACCTCGGGCGCGGTGGGCGGAATGTCATCGCTGACGATCCGGACGGTCGATCGAGCTCCTTTCTTTCGTGGGTCGGTCGAAGGTGGTGGTGGGGCGGAGCAAATATGAGCCGGGGAGGTATGTCAAGCGCCCGCTGCGCATCGCGAAAAACGCGACAGGGCTGACTGTGCCTCAGCTGGTGTTATGGGCGTTGATACGCCTGGCCGGTGAAGCGCCGTCATGAAAGTTTTCATTGGCGAGTCCCTCTCAGGGGGAGATCCTCGAAAGGTTTCGGTGGCATACCTGCCCACTGGAAGAGGTAGGGGACGGGGGCAGACCATGATCAGAAGCCGAAACATTTTCGAAAGCCTTGACACGTTTTCCGGGCGCTATTCACACTGATTCTCCGAGGCGGTTGGGCGTGCCCGGCGTGGCAAGGCCCACCAACTGGCGATGCCTTGGTGGTGTGCGTTCCCGGCGAAGGAACGCGGCGTCGATTCTGCGGGGCTGTCCCCGCGTTTCCGGCATTTCCCGTGCTTCAGTTATGGAGGCTCAGGAGTGAGCACCAGAAAAACACTTTCGCCCGGAACCCGGCGATCGGTCCGCCGTTTCCGCCGGGCCCTGGTCGCCCTCGCCCTCGGCGTCGTCGGGACGACGACCGTTGAGCTGGCGGTGGCGGTTCCTTCGAATGCCGCGGCGAGTACGCTCGGCGCGGCGGCGGCGCAGAGCGGGCGGTACTTCGGCACCGCCATCGCCGCCGGCAGGCTCGGCGACTCGGCGTACACCACGATCGCGGGCCGCGAATTCACCATGGTGACGCCCGAGAACGAGATGAAGATCGACGCCACCGAACCCCAGCAGGGACAGTTCAACTTCAGCGCCGGTGACCAGGTCTACAACTGGGCGGTGCAGCACGGAATGCAGGTCCGCGGCCACACCCTGGCCTGGCACAACCAGCAGCCCGGCTGGATGCAGAGCCTCAGCGGCAGCGCCCTGCGCCAAGCGATGATCAACCACATCAACGGTGTGATGGCCCATTACAAGGGCAAGCTCGCCTACTGGGACGTGGTGAACGAGGCATTCGCCGACGACGGCTCCGGCGGCCGGCGCGATTCCAACCTGCAGCGGACCGGCAACGACTGGATCGAGGTCGCCTTCCGCACCGCGCGGGCGGCCGACCCGAACGTCAAGCTCTGCTACAACGACTACAACATCGAGAACTGGAACGCCGCCAAGACCCAAGGCGTCTACAACATGGTCAGGGACTTCAAGTCCCGCGGCGTCCCGATCGACTGCGTCGGCTTCCAGTCCCACTTCAACAGCGGCGACCCCTACAACAGCAACTTCCGCACCACCCTGCAGAACTTCGCTGCCCTGGGCGTCGACGTGGCCATCACCGAGCTGGACGTCCAGGGCGCCTCGCCCACGACCTACGCCAACCTGACCAACGACTGTCTGGCCGTCTCGCGCTGCGTCGGCATCACCGTCTGGGGAGTACGGGACAGCGACTCCTGGCGGTCCGGCGACACTCCACTCCTCTTCGACGGGAACGGCAACAAGAAGGCCGCCTACACCGCTGTCCTCAACGCCCTCAACGGCGGGTCGTCCTCCCCGCCGCCCAGCGGCGGTGGACAGATCAAGGGCGTCGCCTCCGGCCGCTGCCTGGACGTGCCCAACGCGAGCACGACCGATGGAACCCAGGTGCAGCTGTGGGACTGCAACGGCAACAGCAACCAGCAGTGGGCCTACACCTCCGCCAGCGAGCTCCAGGTCTACGGAAACAAGTGCCTGGACGCCGCCGGCACCGGCAACGGCGTCAAGGTACAGATCTACTCCTGCCACGGCGGCGACAACCAGAAATGGCGCGTCAACTCCGACGGAACCATTGTCGGCGTCCAGTCCGGACTGTGCCTGGACGCCGCCGGCCAGGGCACCGGAAACGGCACCCAGATCCAGCTGTACTCCTGCTGGGGCGGCAGCAACCAGAAGTGGTCCGTCTCCAGCTGACCCGTGAGGAGGGTCCCCATGTACAGATCACGTATCAGGAAGAAGGGCCGCGCGCTGACTTCGGCGCTGGCAACGGTGGCCACGACCGCGGCCGTTCTCGCGGCCGCCCCGATGGCCACCCCCGCTCGGGCCGACGTCACCGGTGCCCTGCGCGGCGTCGGCTCCAACCGGTGTCTGGACGTGCTGGGGCAGAGCCAGACCGACGGCACCTACCTGCAGCTTTATGACTGCTGGGGCGGCGCGAACCAGCAGTGGACCTCGACCACCGGCGGCCAGCTGACCGTGTACGGCAGCAAGTGCCTGGATGTGCCGAACCACGCGACCGCCGCCGGCACGCGGGTGGAGATCTGGACCTGCAACGGTGGTACCAACCAGCAGTGGCGCGTGAACGCCGACGGCACGGTGGTCGGCGTGGAGTCGGGGCTGTGCCTGGAAGCCGTGGGCGCCGGCACGGCCAACGGCACCGCGGTGGACATCGGGACGTGCAACGGCGGTGCCGGCCAGCAGTGGACCGGCCTGTCGGGCACGACCCCGACGTGCTCTCTTCCATCGACGTACCGCTGGACGTCGACGGGTGCGTTGGCGACGCCGAAGAACGGGTGGGTCTCGCTCAAGGACTTCACCGACGTCGTCTACAACGGCAAGCACCTGGTCTACGCGTCGAACGTGTCGGGATCGTCGTACGGTTCGATGGCTTTCAGTCCCTTCACGAACTGGTCCGACATGGCCTCGGCCGGCCAGACCGGGATGAGCCAGGCCGCGGTGGCGCCCACGCTGTTCTACTTCGCGCCCAAGAACATCTGGGTGCTGGCGTACCAGTGGGGCGCGTGGCCCTTCATCTACCGGACGTCGAGCGACCCCACCAATCCCAATGGCTGGTCCTCGCCGCAGGCGCTGTTCACCGGGAGCATCTCGGGTTCCGGCACCGGCCCGATCGACCAGACGCTGATCGGTGACGGTTCGAACATGTACCTGTTCTTCGCCGGTGACAACGGCAAGATCTACCGGGCGAGCATGCCGATCGGGAACTTCCCGGGCAGCTTCGGCTCGTCGTACACGACGGTGATGAGCGACTCGACGGCCAACCTGTTCGAGGCGGTCCAGGTCTACAAGGTCCAGGGTCAGAACCAGTACCTGATGATCGTTGAGGCGATGGGGGCGAATGGGCGGTACTTCCGCTCGTTCACGGCCTCCAGCCTGAGCGGTTCGTGGACTCCGCAGGCCGCCAGCGAGAGCAACCCGTTCGCGGGCAAGGCCAACAGCGGGGCCACCTGGACCAACGACATCAGCCATGGTGACCTGGTCCGCAGCAACCCCGACCAGACCATGACCATCGATCCCTGTAACCTGCAGTTCCTCTACCAGGGCAAGTCCCCCAGCGCCGGCGGCCCGTACGACCAACTGCCGTGGCGTCCGGGTCTGCTGACGCTGCAGCGCTAGCCTGCGTGCTCCACGGTGATCGCGAGCCGGCGACCGCCGACGTGCAGGTGAGCCGGGTGCCCCTCCCGCAAAGGAACCGACGGTGTCGAGTCGACCAGGTTCCCGCGCCGGAGGGGCACCTTCGCAGCGGTTCACGGCTGGCGACCGGGTCTACACCTGCACACCCTGCCCGATTCCTCAGGACGGATCGAATGGACTCGGGCGGTCACTCGGTGCGGAGGGCGACGGCGGTCCGGGTGCGAGTCGCCCACCCGGCGGGCAGCAGAGCGCCTGCGGTCGCGATCACCAGTCCGCCCAGGAGCAGCGGGATCACGAGCGGCAGGTCGTAGACCGCCGCGTCGACGGCCGGAATGTCGGTCCCCGCGGCGCGGCCCATGATCGGAACGACGACACCGTGGAGGGCGACGCCGATGGGAACGCCGACCACGCCGGCGATGAGACCGACACCGCCCACGGACGTGATGATCATGGCTGTCGTCTGCCGCGGTGACATGCCGAGCGCCTTGAGAACACCGAGATCGTGTACTCGTTCGCGGGTGTCGAGGACGGCGGTGTTGAGCACCCCGAGACCGGCGACGCAGAGCAGAAGAATGGTGAGGGCGCCGGCCAGAGCATCCATGGAGACCACGGTGTCGCTGAGCTTGTCGCTGTTCCGGGTCGCCGAGACGCCGAATGGCTCCAGGTCCCGGTTCACCGCCTGGATGTAGTCGTCACGGTTCACGCCCGCCTTCAGGCGGACGTCGAACTGGTACGAGAGAGGGTCCATCTGCGGCCGCAGTGCGGCGATCGACGTCCGGTCGAGCACGATGAGCATGCCCTCCTGGCGGACGTCCAGGACTTCTCCCACGATCTTGACGGTCGACGACCGGGATCCGTTGACGAGCGTGATGTCGTCGCCGATGCGCGTGCCGGTCGCATGCAGGAAACCGGACGCTGCGACGACCTCGCCCGCCCCGTGGAACCAGCGTCCCCGGATCATCTGCCATGACGCCCAGGAGGAATCACCCTGGTAGGAGATCACCGTGGTCGCGCCGGCCAGACCGGCCACGCCGAGATCCGCCTCGGCGCTGTTGAACCACTGCCCGGTGCCCGGCTGCCGGGTGATCGCGGCGTCGACCTTGTCGGTGTTCACGGGCGAGGTCAGGTCGCTGACCACCACGTCACCCGGAGATCGGAGGTTGATGCCGCTCTGAATGTCGTTGAGGGAGAGCGCCAGCCCGATTCCGAACGTGGCGCCGATCGTGCCGATCGCCACGGCGACCGCCATCGTCGCCGAGCGACCGGGACGCGCGAACGGTGTGGCGAGGCCGAGCGTCAGCGGGCGGGGGAGAGGAAGCCGCCCGAGCACCCGTCGGGCCACGCGACCCCGGTCGCCACTCGGCGTGCGACCCACGGCGATGGCCTCGACGGTGCGCAGGTTCCCCGCTCGGCGAGCCGGAGCCCAGGCGCTGGTGGCGATGGCGAGAAGGGTCACCGCCGCGACGAGGGCGTCCACCCAGGGGGCGATGCCGGCTCGGCCGACGCCGTACACCTCTGCCGTGTCGCCCATCACCGGGATTGCCGCGAGGTTCCCGAGGACCAGACCGAGCAGGATTCCCGCACCACCGGGGATGAGAGCCTGCCCCAGGTAGGCCCGCACCACCTGACCGGGCGTGAATCCGAGCGACTTGAGGATCCCGATGCGACGTGTGCCGGCCGCCACCGCGCCGCCCACGACGATCCCGACGACCAGGATCGACATGACGAGACCGAGGATGCCGAACACCACGATGAAGGGCGCGAACGTCGCCGAGGCACGGGTCGCGGCCAGCCGTACCTTGAGCCAGGACTGCACTCCGACCAGCGACTTCCCGGGTGCCAGGGCGGCGACCGCGGTCCGGTCCGCGTCCAGCTGGGCGTTGGTCGAAGCCTTCTTGAACCGGTAGAGCATCTGGTAGTCCGGTCGGCTGCCGGAGGCCGTGAGCGAGGGAATCGTCGTCCGCGGGACCCAGGCGTCGGCCGTCTCGCCGGCCGAACGGGCGATGCCGACGACCTTGAACAGCGGGTCGCCCGGCACCCCCGGGAAGCGCATGGTGTTGCCCAGGACGAAGGGCTCGTTGTGGGCGCTCATCACGATCTCGCCCGGCTTGGTGGCCCAGCGCCCCTTGGTGAGGGTCAGGTCGTCGACCGAGCCGCTGGGTCGACGACCCACGACCGTCAGGTCCGTCAGCTGGATGCCCGGCGGCAGACCCCCGCCGGTGTCCACCGGGGTCGGCTTGACCGACACCAGCGGGTAGGGGCCGGCGGCGGCCGTGACCTGGCGGGCCCGCGCGGTGGCGGACACTTGGGCCGAGGTGATCTGCGACGAGACGAAGCGCGCCGACAGGTGGGCTCCGTGCTTCCGGTTGAACGCGTGGTCGAACGGGCCCTCGGACGCGACGATCAAACCGGCGGCCAGTACGGACGCGGTGACCGCGAGCGTGGCCGTGAGACCCATGACCACGGTCTGGACGCGCCGGCGCCCGACGCCCGCGCGCACGATGGTGCCGAGGCCCCCGGTCATCTGGTGACCGCCGCGCCGTCTCGGGCGAGCCGGCCGTCCACCAGTTCGATCGTACGCGTGGCGCAGCTCGCCGCGAGGCCGGTGTCGTGAGTGACCAGCAGGATGGTCTGACCGCGTTCGTTGAGCTCGCGGATGAGCCGGACGACGCTGCCGGCGGACGCACGATCCAGCGCACCGGTCGGCTCGTCGGCCAGGATCAGGGGCGGGCGGTTCATGAGCGCACGGGCCAGAGCGACACGCTGGCGCTCGCCGCCGGAGAGGCGCCCCGGGAAGGTGCCCCGGTACTGCTCGATGCCGAGGTCGGCCAGCAGTTCGAAGGCGCGCTCGTGGGCCTCGGCCCGGGGCATGCCGGCCAGTTGGGCCGGCAGCAGCACGTTGTCCTGGACGGTCAGGTCGTCCAGCAGGTTGAAGAACTGGAAGACCATGCCGATCGTCGCCCGGCGGTACTTGGCAGAGCCGGCCTCACCGAGCCGGTCGACACGGACGCCGTCCACGGTCACCGTGCCCTCGTCGGGCTCGTCGAGTCCCGCGATCATGTTGAGTAAGGTCGACTTGCCGCTGCCGGAGGGCCCCAGCACGGCCAGCGCCTCGCCGCGCCGAACCTCCAAAGTGAGGTCGCTCAGCGCGGGATCTCCCGCCTCATACCGCTTTGTCAGATGACTGATTGAAATAAGGGGGCCAGCCCCCGAGCTGGTCGTCTTCTCCATACCTCGACGCTAGAAGCGGATCACCGGCCACCGCGTCGTCCGCGATGTGGAACCCGGTCCGAGGTCATCCTCACGATGTACATCGCTCGGACCGGCCGTGTGGTCACCGCGGGCGATGCGTGTCGGCGGGTGCCCCTGCGACACTGTCAAGGTGCACGAAGTCCTTGGCCGATGGAGGGCGAGTATCGCCGCCTTAGGGCGCCCGGGCGGCCCCGCCGGGCCGGTGCCCCGCCGCGCCCTGCTGCTGGACGGCGGGCTGGCGTTCCTGGTCGCCCTCCTCATCGCCGCTCGCGCGGGCGTCCACGGCGACCTGGCCGACTCCACGGCCGCCCTCGCCAGTTCGAGGCGGGCCTGGGGGATCGTGATCGGCCTCGCGGTCGCGGCACCCCTCGTGTTCCGACGGCGGGTGCCGCTGACCACGTTCTGGCTGGTCCTGCTCGTGGTGCACGTCAGCCGTCACGCCTCAGGGGTGGATCCGACATTCCTGGTGGTGGCCACGGTGATCGCGGCCTACAGCGCCGCGATGCACAGTCCGTACCAGATGCCGGCGATCAGCAGTGTCCTGCTCGGCACCGTGGTGCTGCTGGCCGACTACCGGCCCGATCTGACGTCGGTTCGTCCTGGCATTCTCATGGTCGGATTCCTCGTGCCGGTGGTGCTGGCGGCGGCCACCATCCACACCTGGAGGCGGCAGATCCGCGCCCTGGAACTCCAGCAGCGACTCGCCACCCGGCGGGCCGTCGAGGAGGAGAGATCGCGCATCGCCCGCGATCTCCACGACGTCGTCACCCACAACGTGAGTGTGCTCGTGATACAGGCCGGGGCCGCTCGCAAGGTCATGGACAGCCGGCCGGAACTGGCCCGAGAGGCCCTGCTCGCCGTCGAGAGCGGCGGCCGGGCCGCCATGACCGAGTTGCGGCACGTCATGGGGCTGCTCACGATGGACGGCGACGAAGCCCACATCGAGCCGCTCGGCGCAGGCCAGGAGAGCGGGAGCGGCGCGGACAGGACCATGCTCGCACCGCGGCCGGGCGTCGATCAGATCGCGGACATGGTCGGCCGGGTACGCGACACCGGCGCGACCGTGGAGCTGCAGGTCACAGGGCCCGTTACGCCGCTGCCGCCGGGTGTCGACCTCGCGGCCTACCGGGTGGTGCAGGAGGCGCTCACCAACACCCTGAAGCATGCCCCGGGCTCGCAGGTCACCGTGCTGGTCGAATACCTTCCCCGGACGGTCCGGCTCCGCATCACCAACACCGCCGGCGACGCGAACGGTGCCGGGGACCCCCAGCGCACCCGCATGGACGACATGGGAGGTGGGCACGGCCTCGTCGGGCTTCGAGAGCGCATCGGGATCTACGGAGGAACCTTGGAGACCGAACACCTGCCGAGTGGCGGCTACCGCCTGGAGGCCCAGATCCCGACGGACGCCGGATGAGCGACGCCCTCCGGGTCGTCATCGCCGACGACCAGGCCCTGGTGCGGAGCGGATTCACCATGATCCTGGTCGCGGACGGCATCGAGGTCGTCGGTCAGGCCGGCGACGGCGAGGAAGCGCTCGAACTCGTACGCCGAACAAGCCCGGACGTGGTGCTGATGGACATCCGGATGCCGCGGGTCGACGGGCTGGAGGCGACCCGGCAGATCCTTGATCGTGGTGGCCCGGCCCCGCGCATCGTCATCCTGACGACCTTCGACCTCGACCAGTACGTGTACGCCGCGATGGCCGCGGGCGCGAGCGGGTTCCTGCTCAAGGACGTGTCGCCGGAACAGCTGGTCGCGGCGGTGCGACTGGTGCGGACCGGCGATGCCCTGCTCGCACCGGTGATCACCCGTCGGCTGATCCAGCGCTATGCCCGGCGGGATCGTCGGTCCTTCCCCCTCACCGGCGATCTGTCCGCGCTGACGGCCCGGGAACTGGAGGTCTTGACGGTCCTGGCCCGGGGCCAGAACAACGCCGAGATCGCGCAGACCCTGCGGCT
Source organism: Actinoallomurus iriomotensis (assembly GCF_030269445.1). GTDB lineage: Bacteria > Actinomycetota > Actinomycetes > Streptosporangiales > Streptosporangiaceae > Actinoallomurus > Actinoallomurus iriomotensis. Next base: position 432,087 of record NZ_BSTJ01000002.1, on the reverse strand, counting down.
CAGCGAGACGACCGTGAAGACGCACGTCACCCGGATCCTGGGCAAGCTGAACCTACGGGACCGAGCCCAGGCGATCGTCCTGGCCTACGAGGTGGGGCTCGTGACGCCAGGCTCGGAGACCTGAGACAAACCGCTCGCGCCCAGGATACGGATCCGGCGGCTGTGGTGTTCGATCATCGCCAGCACGTACGCATCCTCCGCCAATAGCTCACCCTCGGTCACCACCGAAAGAGCGACAGAGCCGGACGTGTGTCTTACAGTCCCTAGAGATCGAGCATCAGGGCGCGGTGGTCGGACACCTCAGGTCGAGCGATGATTTCGAACCGCTGAACGGCACTGGGTTCGGATACCAGCATGTAGCTCGCGTGTCGTAGTGGCTTGGGGTAGCGCGAGGTTCTGGTGTCGGCATCCTGGACAAGGTCGACCAGTCCGAGCTTGGCGAGGATCTGGAACGTCTCGCTGTTGGGCAGTAGGTTGAAGTCGCCGCAGACCACGATCAGGTCGCCTTCTTGGCTGACGCTGGTGATGAGGTCTGCGAGTCGGTCGGCCTGTGCTCGCCGCGCTGGGCTGTCGGTCTTCCCGTTCGGATCCCGCAGGCCGTGCAGGTGGGTGACGGTGACAAACCGCTGTGCTTGGCGGTCGAAGACACGTAGGGCCTGAGCCGCGCGGGGGCGATCACCGGCCGGCCAGTGGCTCTGGTACTCGACGTAGGCGCCGTGTATGAAGGTCGATCGTATGCCGACGAGGGGAAGGCCGGGAGCGGTGAGGGCCATCAGACCGAACTCCTGCTGGTGCAGGCCACCGGTCTGATCGTGGACCGGGCCGGCGTCGTTGGCGGTGAAGAGCGCCTGGTGGCTTGGGAGCAGGGAGCGGATGTCGGATAGGAGATCTGCCCGCTGTGGCAGTGACCGCTCGGCGTCCTCGAAGCGTGTCCAGCCGTTGGCCGTCGGGGTGTGGGTCACTTCTTGGAGGCACAGGATGTCGGTGTCGCAGGTGGCGAGCCAGCGGGTGAGGTCGTCGAACACCGCGCCGCCCCAGGCGTTGAGGGAGATAATTCGCACGGGATATGAACCCTAGTCTCGGTTTTGAGGTGGCGGGGAAGTCCAGGCGGGTGTGTTGTGGCGCTTGGCCCAGCGTAGGAGGTTCCCGGTGGTGCCGCGTTGAGCGGTGCCGGAGGGAACGGGACGGACTGGCTTAGGCATTCGTTGCATGGGGTGCCCGTGAGTTGGTGGGCGGTCTACTTATCGCCGTCGTGCTGAGGAAAGCGAATGCGAGAACGGCCGCGCATGTCCGTACGGCATGTGCGATCTGCCAGCGGTCACGAACGCTCGCCCAATCCGCGGGAGGCGCTTTTACGCTCCAGCCGGTCTGGTCGCTGTTGATTGGCAGGTTGAAGATGATTGTCGTGACGAAGACACTCAGGAGGAGGATGAGTGCCGCCAGGGTCAGCCACAAGAAACGCCCTCGCATCTTGATCGCGGCGGCGACCAGGACCGCTGTGGTGATCACAGCGGGGATGAGGGTTACGGAGGCGAGAGTGTCTAGACGGTCAAGTTCAACCTGCCGAACCTGGGTGTAGACGAAGCGGTCATAGTGGCGCAGGGACGATTCGAGGACAAGGACCCCGACAAGGAACCCCGCAAATATTCCCTGCATGTGTCGTGTGTGCTCTCGCGGCGGCCGGCGGCTCAGGCCGCCGCGAGACTCTCGTCGGAATGTTTGCTATTTCGTCGAGTGGATGAATTCGTCGATGACGGTGGCGAGCATGGGACCTCGGTCCTCCTGTACGAAGTGGCCCGCGCCGGTAATGGTGGTGTGCGGTCGTCCTGCGGCGCCTGGAATACGCTGCCGTAGGATCCGTTCGCCGTCACCGGCTCCGTAATCTCGGTCGCTGAACGCGCACAGGAACGGTGTCTGCAACGTTTCCAGCACGGCCCACGCCCGCCGGTTCGCCGGTGCCGCCTCGTCGAACGGAGCAATGGGGACGAGCAAAGGGAACTGGCGGGCGCCCTGCAAGTACGACTCGTCGGGGAACGGAGCGTTGTACGCCGCCAACACCGCGGGGTCAAGCTCGGTGACGGTGCCCCTGTCGGTGCGCCGCCAGCAGACGCAGCCCCAGCAGGCCACCCCAGTCTTGGCACACCATGGTGATATCGCGGAGATCAACGCGATCGAACACGGTCTCAGCCAGCCATTCGACGTGGCGCTGATAGGTGTAGGTGAAACGATCGGCAGGCTTGTCGGATTTGCCGAAGCCGATGAGGTCTGGGGCTACGCAGCGGTGCCCGGCGGCGACAAGTGGCGGGATGACGTGCCGGTAAAGGTAGCTCCACGACGGTTCGCCGTGCAGGAGCAGAACTGTCTCTCCTGACGTCTTCGCCGGATCGTCCGGCCGTTCGTCAAGGTAGTGCACCCGCAGCCGAGTGCCAGCACCATCGCCGGCGTCAATCTCGACGTAGTGGGGCGCGAATGGGTACTCCGGCAAGGCCTCGAACCGAGACTCCGGCGTGCGCAGCACCTTCATGGCCGACGGATCCTCTGTCGGAGCGCCGGCGCGGACGTCCGTATCCATCATGTGTTGCGATTCCATGGACGTCATCGACTCTGGAAGGCCGCGGCGTGGTCGGCGACCCACTCGGCATAAGTGCGCGCGGGCCGGCCAAGGATCCTTTCCACCTCGCCGGTGACGGCCTCGGCCGGCCCGGTTCCCCGCGCGTACCTGGCCATCAGGGCATCGACGAACGGTTCAGGGATCCCACGCTGGACCATGCCCTGCCGGACCGCCACCGGAGGAATCTCGACGTACTTCAGGGGCCTGCCGAGCACCTCGCCGATAACGGCCACCAGTGCCTCGTGGGAGAGGGACTGCGGGCCGGTGAGCGACAGCTTTTGGCCGGTCAGGTCGGCGCCGAGCAGCGCGCGGGCGGCGACCTCCGCTAGATCCAGTTCGTGAATCAGCGGTTCGGCGAAGCGTGCATACGGGCCGCGAACGACGTCGCCGACACGGACCTGAGGCGCCCACGTACGAAGAGTGTTGATGGCAAAGGAGGCGGCCCGGAGGCTCACCCATTGCAGGCCGCTCCCGACGGCGGCGTCCTCAGCTTCCTTGTTCCTATCTCCCTGGAAGCGCGACGGTTGCTCGGCCAGGTCGTCGTCGACGTTGATCGCTGAGAGCGCCACGACGCGGGCCACGCCTCGCTCCCTGCCGAGTGCGAGAAGCTCACCGGCGGCCTCACCGACGGCGCGGGGGTGAAGGAAGATCGAGGTGACGCCCTCCAAGAACGGGACGATCGTCTCGGGGCGTGACGGGTCGCCCCTCACCACCTCGATGTTGGCGGGAAGGCCGGCGGCGTGCGGATCGCGGGAAACGGCACGCACCACGGCGCCTTCGCTGACGAGCAGGTCGATCAGCGGGCGTCCGACAGTGCCGGTCGCCCCGGTTACCAAGATCATGAAGACAGCCTCCTGAGGATCGTATCCGACTCATAAGCTATGAGATTCATACTATATGGCCTCCGGTAAACCGCTTACGGTCGGCTCAGGTCAGGCAGATTCAAGCTTCGATGTCGCGACATCGATCCCAGGAGGGATGCGTCGGCCGGTCCGGAACAAAGGCGGATTCGCGGCTCACCGCCGGCTGCGACCGCTACGCCCAGGCCGGCGTGGTGACTTGGGGCCGTCACTCGGCCTGGGTGCATAGGTGCAGGGCCCAGCCGTGGACCGTGTTCCCTCGCAGGTCCGGGTTTAGGCGAGTCGATGCGCCACCGAGCCGCCCCTCGGCTGCGGTGGTCGTGGTGACCGGCGCGGAAGGTGAGGCGAGTGTCCGCGCGCCGTGCCACATCAGGTAGCCGCCGCCAAGGACGGTCAGCGCGGTAAGCGCCTTGGGGTTCTCCGCGACCAAGGCACCGACACCGACCGCGACGATGACGGTCATGCCCGCGTAACCGAGTACGAGCCCGCCCACAGCGGGGACCACGGACCGGCCGCAGTCCCGCACTGATGGTGAACGCCCAGTCCGCGCCCGGCACGACGATGAGCGGCAGGGCGACACCCCGGAAAGCGGCTATGGAACCGGCGGGCCTGGGCATGTCTCCAGTCCGTGGCGTTGTATGTGTCGGATCCGGGGGCGGATCACGGCCGAACTGCGCGATGCGGGCCAGCAGGTGAACCATGAGCGCGTCGAGCGGGTGATGCGGATCTTCGGAATCGTCGGGGTGCATCTGCGCCGCAAGGTCCGCACCACGGTGCCCGCCCCCTCACACCAGACGGTGCCGGACCTGATCAAGCGGGAGTTCACCGCCCCGACGCCAAATCAGCGTTACGCCGGCGACATGACCTATCTCCCGGTCGGTGGCGGGCGGTTCCTCTACCTCGCGAGACGGTGATGCGGCCAAGGGCGCGTCCCGGGGGCTGGTAAAGCGTATCGATGGAGGTATCAACCATAGGTGGGAAGTTTGGCCGCCACGACGTCGGTGTAGGTGAAGGACGGCGGCGCGGCGAACAAGTCCATGGCCGCGTCGTCGGTAACCCGAATCTTCCCGGCCTCGAGATGGAACTGTCGGCCGGCTTCGTCCGGGAATGCGTCGACCACTGCGAAGCTGGTCGGGCCAAGACGGATCGCCAGCCAGGCAATGGTGTCGGGTTCCTCAAGGACCGCGGTGAGACCGGCCTTGAGGAGTGCCTCAACCTCTGTCTCCCGCCCGGGCTTGGCTTCGACTCGGACCATGAGTCCCTTGGTCACCTTCGCTTCGGTGTTCTGGGGATGCTGGATGTCCATCTCTGACGCCCTTTCCGTCGTTTTCATGCCGCTTACAGTTCTGTTCCTGTAGGTCAGGAATGCGGGTACGGCACCCGTTGTCGGAAATCGCGGTCCGCTGAGATCTCGCTGCGGCGCCGGCCTTCGTCTGTCACCGCCTGGAACAAGGTCTCGACGCGGCGGAAGAGCCGTCCGGCCGCCTGCCCGTCCCTCGCAAGGGGTCAGGACGTTTGCTGCGACGCCGAGTGTTGTATGAGGAAATGGGTGATTTCAGCGGCGATCACCTCGGGTGCCTGGAGGTACAGAAGGTGGTTGGTGCCGGGAATGTCGGCGTCCGTGCAGCGCTGGAATCGCTGATGGATGAGTTGCCGGCCCTCGCTGAAGAACGGCCCACTGCGCGTCCCGAGGACCGAGAGCACGGGAGCGCTCACTGCGGCGGCGCGCGTCGGGCTGAACGTCCAGGCGGTCAACTCAGGCCACTCCGCCCGGTAGAACATCTCGGTGTCCCGGACGGCCATGTCGAATGCGTCTGGGGCGGCGGTCGCGACGAGTTCCGGCCAGTTCTCGCCGCCGAGCGCGGCGAAGGTCGCGGTGGCGGCGCCCGCCATGTCGCCGGCGGCGTAAAGGCTCATCACCGGGTCCATACCGCTGAAGAACGCCTGGGAACTGGGCGCCTCACTGAGGATCGGTTCCACGAGGATCAGGCTTCGCGTGCGGTCGGGTGCCGCGAGCGCGGCCTCGATGGCGACCGTCGCTCCGTAGGAGTACCCCAGGATGTGCGCGGACGGCAGGTCGAGCGCGTCCAGCAGGCCGAGGGCATCGGAGGCCTGCTGCTCAGTGCTGATCGGCCAATCCCGGCCAGTGCTGCCGCCCACCCCGCGCCGGTGGTACCGCACCAGGCTCAGCGAGGGTGCGCGTCGGCTCAAGGCGGTTGCCAGGGGTCGGAGCCCGGTCGCGATGTTGGAGCCGTGGATTAGCAGCAGCGGCTCACCCTCGCCCGTCAGCTCGTACCGGATGTCGATGTCGTTGACGCGCGCTGTCTTCATGACGCCTTCTTTGAATGGGTTGGTCATGCGGTGTTTTGCTGATGCCTGCCGCACGCTGTCGTGGGGCGCGGCGTGCGGCGGGTGGTCATCTTTGATTGAGGGAGGTCACTCGCCGGGGACCAAGCTGGCGACCACGTCGATGTGCTCGACGGTGGGCGGTTCGGTGAACAGGCCAACACCGGCCGCCTGCAGCGCCGGGAGGTTGGCGTCCAGGTGGGCCTGGCGGTCGGCGTCGTTGGCGAACGCGTCGTAGATCGCGAACGTCGTCGGACCCAGTCGCAGTGCGAACCAGACGACGGCCTTGCCCTCCTTGCGCACGATCTCCACCACCGACTTGAACCTCTCCTCGACCTCCTCGACCTTGTCCGGCTTGGCCTCGACGCGGATGAACAGTCCTACGGTGACCATCAGGCACTCCTCACTTCTGTAACGATCGCTGCAGAAGAAGCTATCAGCCTTTGAGAACGATCGCTATAGAATGCGCTGTATGAGAACGGGACGGCCTCGGTCCTTCGACCGCGACAAAGCACTCGAAGACGCCATCACCGTGTTCTGGGAACACGGCTACGACGCCACCTCCATCTCCCTGCTCACCAAGGCGCTCGGCATCGGTGCGGCCAGCCTCTATGCCGCGTTCGGCGACAAACGGGCACTGTTCGTCGAGGCGCTCGATCGCTACATGCACACCTACGCCGCGTTCACCGAGCGTGCCTTGGCCGAAGAACTCGGCGCCCGCGACGCCGTCCAACGCCTGTTGCGCGAGGCCGCTACCGCCTACACCAGGCCCGACCGTCCACGCGGCTGCATGCTGATCAGCGCCGCGACCAACTGCTCCCCGCAATCCGCCGACATCGCCGCCCATCTGCGGGATCTGCGCGCCGCCGGAGTACGCGCGCTGGAAGACAAGGTCGCCGCCGCCATCCGCGCGGGCGACCTCCCCACCCGCACCGACACCCACGCTCTCGCGACGTTCTACGCGGCCGTCCTCCAAGGCATGTCCGCCCAAGCTCGCGACGGCGCCACCACGACCGACCTGCGGCACATCGCCGAGGCGGCCCTCCACGCCTGGCCGCGAACCGCGAGCCAACAGACTGTTCCCAGCGCGGATGCGGCACCGAAGGAAAGTGGGAGCCGAGGTTGAGTGTGGTCGCAGAGGCGTAGGGTCTTTTAGGGCATTTCGGCGATATCGCCAGACGAACCGGCAGTCACCACGGTGGGGCGTTCGGGCCGGCCCATCGTCGCTGTTCCCCACCGGACGTACTCCGGGTGGGCGTCGGCCTCGTACGTGCCGGCGTGATCCGCGCCCGTAAAGGCGGTGACCACTCCCTGGCCGGGCTCAAGTCCATCCGAACCGCACGCCCTGACGGCGCACCCCCGCCATCCGCACCTGGGACCGCGAACGCGCCCGGTCGGCAGGCCGGCAATCCCTGCAGGTAGTTGTGGTGTGGATCACTCTTCTGGTTGTCACGCGGAGACGGACTGGCTCGTCTGGCTCTCGTATCTGACGGAGCCCGGCGTGGTTAGCCGGGAGGGATCAAGGAGTGATTCATGCGAGTTCTACTCGCGGGAGCCACTGGGGTGATCGGTAACCGGATGGTTCCGCTGCTGACCGCCGTGGGACATGAGGTGCTGGGCCTGGCCCGGCCGGGATCCGACACGACCGCGCTGCAGGCGGCAGGGGCCCGGACAGTAGTCGCGGACGCCCTGGACAGGGACGGCCTGCGCCGGGCGGTACGGCAGGCGGCGCCCGACGTGGTGGTGAACATGCTCACGGCGATTCCGGCCGAGATCAGCCCCAAGCACTTGGCGCGCGACTTCGCGACGACCAACCGGCTGCGTACCGAGAGCACCCGGAACTTGATCGACGCGGCCTCCGGGGCGCGGATCATCAGCCAGGGCCTGGCCTACGCCTACCAGCCGGGCGAGGGCTTGGCCGCAGAGGACGCCCCGCTGTGGCGGGCCGGCACCCCCAAGCAGTTCGTGCCCGTCCTCGACGCGCTAATCGAGCTCGAACAGCTGACCAGGCAGGCGGGCGGACTGGTGCTGCGGTTGGGTCATCTCTACGGACCCGGCTCCATCTATGCTCCCGACGGCTCATTCGTCCGGCAGGTGCGTGCCGGGAAGGTGCCGCTGGTCGGCGGAGGGAACGCGGTGTTCTCCTTCACCCACGCCGACGACGTGGCGGCGGCCGTGGCCGCCGCGCTCGACAAGCCGGACGTCGCCGGCGTGCTGAATATCGTCGACGACCGGCCCACGCCGCTGCGCGAATGGCTGCCGGAGCTGGCCACCGTCCTCGGTGCTCCGGCACCGAAGAAGGCACCCGCCCCCCTGGCCCGGCTCGCAGTCGGAAGCTGGGGCGTGGCGTTCATGAACCGGCTGCGCGGCGCCGCCAACACCCAGGCCCGGCTGCACCTGGACTGGCGCCCCCGCTATGCGTCGGTGACCGAAGGGTTCGCCGCCGAGTTGGCCTCCGAGGCGCGCGTAACCGCGTAAACATCGGACTTAGGGACAATCCGTGATGAAGTCTTCGCCGAAAACGCTACTCGCCGCCCTGGTCGCCGTCGTAACGGCGACCGCCGCCCTGGCCCCGGCGCGCGCCGACGTGGTCTGTGACGAGTCGTGCGAGGCGGCGTGGGCGCGGCAACGCGCCGACGCCGTGCCCCGTACCGCCTTCTACGACGCGCCCAGCCCACTGCGGTGGGCACCGGCCGGAACCCCGATCCGGCAGCAGTCCGCGACCGACTACACCGTGCCCGCGGGGACTAAGGTCACCCGTTTGCTTTACCACTCGCGCACTGCCGATGGACGGGACGTGGCCGCGTCCGCCGTCGTGCTGGTCCCTTCCGGTGCCTCACCGCGTAGAGGCCGGCCGGTCGTCCTCGACGCCCACGGCACCAGCGGAATGGCCGAGGACTGCGCCCCGTCCCTGATGCGGGACCTGTACCACGGCGACCAGTTGGCTCGCTTCCTGGCCAACGGCTATGCCGTCGTCGCGCCCGATTACGCCGGGCTGGGCACCGACGGCGGGCACGCCCTCGGTGACAAGACGGCGGCCGCGAACGACGTCCTCGACGCACTGTCGGCGGCCCGCCGTACCGTACCGGGCCTCTCCCGCGACTGGGTGCTATGGGGACACTCCCAGGGCGGCGCCGCCGCGCTCGCGGTCGCCGAACGCCTGGTGCGGTACCCCGTGAACGGCTATCGCGGTGCCGTGGTGACCTCGCCGACCGCGAATCTGGCTCAGCTCGCCGACCACACCGCCACGGTGCCGGGGTTGGGCGTCTTCATCGCCCTCATCACCGCCGGCGCGCATGCCGGCGACCCGGCGATCGATCCCGGGCGACTGCTCACCACCGAGGCGAACAGCCGCTTGGAGGTAACCCGTTCCGGCTGCCTGGGCGTGGTCAGCGCCGTCTTCAGCGACCTGACCGGCCCGAGTCTGGTCCGTCCCGGCTACCTGACCGAGCCGCGCTTCGCCCGCTTCCTCAAGGCCAACAGCACCGGAACCCAGCCCGTGGCCGGCCCCATCCTGCTGCTACAGGGGCAGTCCGACACCGTCGTACCCGTCTCGATGACCGACGAGGTGGCCACCGCGCTTCGCCGCACCGGATCCAAAGTCGACTACCGCACGTACCCCGGCCTGCAGCATGACACCTACCCTGGCCAGACCGTCGGCATTGACGACGGCGCCATGACTGACATCCTCACCTGGATCGCCGGCAGGTTCGCCGGCGGAATCGGCACGGCCGGGTGAACGTTCTAGCTCCCTGGCGCGGCGGCGAACCCGCCGCGCCAGGAAAGGCAGGGAGCACAAGGTGGACACCGTCTTCGAAGAGCACCGCCGGCTCCTCCTCGGCTTGGGCTACCGGTTGCTGGGCAGCATGTGGGACGCCGAGGACGTGGTACAAGAGGCATTCCTGCGCTGGATGAACACCGACCGATCGCGGATTCGCGAGCCACGCTCGTTCCTGGTGACGGTCGTGACCCGCCTCGCGCTCGACCAACTCCGCTCGGCGCGGGTGACACGTCAGGCCTACACCGGACCGTGGCTGCCCGAACCGGTTGACGAGCAGGAGTTCGGACCGCTGGAGACCGTCGAGCTACGCGACACGCTGTCTTACGCGACGCTGCATCTCATGGAGCGACTCTCGCCGCCCGAACGCGCGGTTTTCGTGCTTCGGGAGGCTTTCGAACTGCCCTATCACGAGATCGCCGAAATCCTCGACCATCCCGTCGCGACCTGCCGCCAGTGGTACCGCCGCGCGGCCAAGTACGTGGAGCGAGATGCGAAGCCGTTCGTCCCGCACCCGTCCGACCATGCCGAACTGCTCACCCGGTTCCTGGCCGCGGCACGGGGCGGCGACATGACCGCTCTCACCGACATGCTGGCCGAGGATGTGGTCGCCTACAACGACGGCGGAGGCAGGGTCCGCGCCGCGCTGCGTCCGATCGTCGGGCGCGACCACGTGCTGGCGTTCGTGGCCGGACTGATGTCGCGCTACCCGCTGCAGGAGGCCCACCTGATCCGGGCCAACGGCGAACCGGCGGTCTGGACGGTGATCGGCCGCCAGCGGCAACTGGTCACCTTCGACGTCCGCGAGGGGCGCATCCACGCAATCTACGGCGTCCTCAACCCTGACAAGCTCACTCGTATCCGGACCGACGAATACGCGCGCGGCGCTCCCGGGCGAGGATGTCACGCGCCGGTGCCGTGATACCGATCTCCCAGTGTGACGGCGTTCTTGACAGTGCGGACGACCGGCGCGGACTCAAGGTGGGTCACAGCGGGTAGCACAGCGATGCGCCGGGTGATGTAGTCGTACAGATCGCTGACGGTGGAGCAGACCACGCTGGCCAGGAGGTTGGTCGAGCCCGTCGTCGCCGCGGTGTAGGCGACCTCGGGGTGTTGTGCGAGCAGCTCTCCGACACGATGGAGCTGGGAGGGGGGGCACCGACAGCCAGAGCAGCGCCCGGAAACGCAGCCCGAGCAGGGTGGGGTCGAAGTCGACGTCGAAATACAGCACACCGGCGTCCTGAAGGTCGGCCATCCGGCGGCGCACGGTGCTCGGCGACCACCGTGTGACCTTCGCGAGATAGTGGAGCGGAGTCCGGCCGTCCTCGCGCAGTGCGGCCATCAGGCGGTGGTCGCCATCCGTGAGGTCGAGCCGCCGGCCGCTCGGCGACGCCGCCCGGAGGCGCCGTGCCTGCTCCGGGCCCAGGATCTCGGCCTTCTCGAGCAGGCCGTGAGCGCCGCCGAGGAAGACGTGGAGCACACAGTGCGCGGTTACGTTGAGGACCCGGGGAGTCCGAGGCAGCCGGCGCAACAGCAGTGATTCCCCGTCGCCTGAATCTTTGGCGCGGACGGCGCAGAGGATGTCGGTGCCGCCCGAGGTGAGCTGGACCCAAGAGGTGTCGCGACGACGGGCGAGCGCCTCGGCGATCGTCGTCGCGGCATCCGGTGTGCAGCGCACACGTGTGAGCCATACGACCTCATCGACGAGGCGGGGGTCGGTCAGACCGATGACGCGCAGTGTGCCTGACTCCCTCAGCCGTGCGTATCGACGGGCGATGGTCTGGCCTGAAACGCCCAACACCTCTCCCACCCGGCTGAATGAGATGCGGCCGTTCAGCTGGAGCGCATGGATCAACTGGCTGCTTTCGACCCAGTCACCGTCGGGGATCTGACGCTGCCGAACCGCGTCGTCATGGCCCCGATGACCCGCAGCCGGGCGTACGGCCCAGGGCAGTCGCCGACCTCGCTGATGGCGGAGTATTACGCGCAGCGTGCTTCGGCCGGTCTGATCATCAGTGAAGGAACGCAACCGTCGGTGGTCGGCCAGGGTTACCCCAGCACACCTGGATTGCACAGCGACGAACAGACCGCGGCCTGGCGTGAGGTCACCGACGCGGTGCACGCGGCGGGAGGGCGCATCTTCGCCCAGCTGCTGCACACCGGCCGCATCGGTCACCCGTTGCTGATCGACGGCCGGCGCCCGGTGGCTCCGTCCGCCGTAAGGCCCAAGGTGTCGGTGTTCACCCCCCAGGGTCTCAAGGATTGCATCACCCCCCAGGCGATGACCGGTGAGGCGATCGAGCAGACCCTGAACGACTTCGTCGTCGCCGCGCGGAACGCAGTCGCGGCGGGGTTCGACGGTATCGAGGTCCATGGGGCCAACGGCTACCTCGTGCACCAGTTCCTCGATCCCACGACCAACCTTCGTACCGACGGTTGGGGTGGTTCGGTCGAGAGGCGGATCCGGTTCGCGGCCGAGCTCATGCGGCGGATCGCCGACGCGATTGGGCCAAGCCGGACCGCCATGCGGGTCTCGCCGGGAAACCCCTACAACGACATGTCCCATTCGGATCCCCATGCCACCTACCTCGCGCTCACAGAAACGCTGCGGACGCTGGGCCTGGCGTATCTGCACGTGGTGGAGACCGGCGACCGAGACCTCACACGGAAGCTGCGTGCGGAGTTCGGCGGGGTGTTCATCCTCAACGCGCACACGGCGCCGCGGCCGACCGGGCCTGAGGAGCTTGCTCTGGTCGAGGACGGTACGACGGATCTGCTGTCCTTCGGTGCGCTGTTTCTAGCCAATCCCGATCTGCCGCGCCGGCTGGCGACCGGCGGACCGTTCAACACTCCGGCTCGAGAGCGGTTCTACGGCGGTGACGAGCGGGGTTACACCGACTATCCGGCGCTGCCCGATCAGCCGCTTGACGGCAGCGGCGTGTCAGGGTGAAAGATCACTGATCTGCCTCGCCGCTCCGACATGGCCTCCGGAAGATGCGACGTCCGGGGGAGCGGCCCTTCGCGCCGCCGGGTAGAGCCGGCCGTGCGATCCCGCGGCCGGCGGCGTCACGGGGTGAGGACGACCTTCAGGCAGTCGTCCTGCTTGTTCTTGAAGATGTCGTAGCCCTCCGGGGCGTCGGCCAGGCGCATCCGGTGGCTGATCACGAAGCTCGGATCGATGTCGCCGGCCCGGATGCGGTCGAGCAGCGGCCGCAGGTACCGCTGGACGTGGCACTGCGCGCCGCGCAGCGTGATCGAGCGGTTCATCAGCGAGCCCATCGGGAACTTGTCGACCAGGCCGCCGTACACGCCGATGACCGAGACCACGCCGCCGTTGCGGCAGGCCATGATGGCCTCGCGGAGCGCGAAGGGCCGGTCCGTCTCCGCCCGCACCAGCTGCTTGGCCCGGTCGTAGCCGTACATCATCGGGGCCGGATGGTGCGCCTCGACGCCGACCGCGTCGATGCACGCGTCGGGGCCCCGGCCGCCCGTCATGTCCCGCAGGGCGTCGAGGACGTCGACGTCGCGGTAGTCGAGGGTCTCGGCGCCCGTGCTCTCGGCCTTGCGCAGCCGGTACGGGAAGCGGTCGATGGCGATGACGCGTTCGGCGCCCATGAGGAAGGCCGACGCGATCGCGAACTGTCCGACCGGTCCGGCACCCCACACGGCGATCACGTCGCCGGGTGTGATGTCGCACATCTCGGCTCCCATCCACCCGGTGGGGAAGATGTCGGACAGGAACAGGACCTTCTCGTCCGGCAGATCGTCCTCGATCTTGATCGGCCCGACGTCGGCGAACGGCACCCGGGCGTACTCCGCCTGGCCGCCCGGGAAGCCGCCCAGCATGTGGGAGTAGCCGAAGATGCCCGCCGGGGCGTGCCCCAGCAGCTTCTCCGCCATCCCGGCGTTGGGGTTGGAGTTCTCGCAGACCGAGAACAGCCCGTGCTGGCACGAGTCACAGGCTCCGCAGGCGATCGGGAACGGCACGACGACGCGGTCACCCGGCTTGAGATTCGACACGTCCGAGCCGGTCTCGACCACCTCGCCCATGAACTCGTGGCCGAGGACGTCGCCCTTCTTCATCGTCGGGATGAACCCGTTGTACAGGTGCAGGTCGGATCCGCAGATCGCGGTGCGGGTGATCCGGACGATCGCGTCCCGTGAGTTGAGCGGCCGGGGGTCGGGCACCTCCCGCACCTCGACGTTGTTCCGGCCCATCCAGCAGGTGCCTTTCACGATCGCCTCCCTGACATCATGGGTTGCGCGGGACGCTGCCGGAGCTGGCGGATCGCGTGTACGCCCTCCGGGCTGCCCTCCGAGCGGACCACCTCGCCGGTCTCCATGACCTGCTTGAATCTCCGCAGGTCATCACGGACCTGCTGGTCGGGATGCTCGCCGATCAGGCGGGCGAAGGCGGCGCCGACCACCCCGCCGGGCGGCTCGCAGCGCAGCTCCACATGCACCTCGGTGCCCCGGCCGCCCGGCGCGTCGACGAAGCGGACCGTCCCGGTGTTGTGCAGGGCTCCGTCGGTGGAGCGCCAGGTGATGAGCTCCTCCGGCCGGTCGTCGACGATGGCGGCGTCCCACTCGATGGCCCGGCCGACCGGCCCCCGGACGGTCCAGTGCGAACGCCGCTGGTCGATCACGCGGACCGACTCCAGGTGGATCATGAACCGCGGCAGGTTCTCCAAGTCCCGCCAGAACCCGTACACCTCTCCGCGAGGCCGCTTGACCGTGATCGCCGCGTGCAGCGCCAGGCCCCGCCTCCACAGGCGCCGGTCTCCGCGCGCGGCGATGTACACGTCAAGGGCGGTGATGGCGGCGACCGCAGCGGTGGCGGCCATCGCCCGGCGACGCCGCGCCCCTCGGCGCCGGGAGACCGCGCAGCCCAACGCGGTGAGGTCCACGGCGTCCCCCGCCACGCGCGTCCACACCCAGCGTTCCGGCAGGCGGCTGCCGAGCAGCGCGGCCGTGTGCAACAACTCCCTGGCGCCGACGAGCGGCACCATGACGCGGGCCACGGTGGAGTCGTCGACCCCTCCCACGCGGCGTACGGTGTTCGGCGCGCCCAGTTGGACCGCGCCGAGCCCCAGGCTGGCCCAGCCGAGACCTCGGGCCAGGGTCCTCAGTCGGTGATCGTTCATGACGTCCCCCCGTGTCTCTTCTTCCACGGGACCTCCTGACCCGGGGGCAGGTCAAAGGGACGCCGGGAAACTTAGGTCAGGCTTTGCCGATGGCGGGCGGCACGGTGGGTACGCCCCAGGGGGACACGGGGACCGCTGGCCGGGACCGATCGGCTGGGTCGGTATGACCGAATGGAGCTCAAGAGAGCCCGACCGCGCCGACTCCGGGCACGGTCACGTTGGTGGAGGGCACCGCGTTCCGCGCTTGCTCGATGTCCGCTGGGATCTGAATCAGGCGGCCTGTTGGGCGGCGGCGGTCCTGGGCGACAGGTCGGTGAGCTGCAGCCGATGCGCGGGCTCCTCGGGTAGGGCGATCCGGCTGGTGACACGCGGGCCGGGTCCGACGTGGAGGAGTTCACCGGGCTCCAGCAGGCGCCAGCCGGGGCTGTCGTCCATCGGTTCGCTGGCGATCACTACGGCGGGAACGCGGGCCATGTCGGCGCAGTGCACGCGCATGCGGCCCGCGGTGCCGCTCTGGTCCAGGTGCCGGGCGCCGTGCTGGCCGCCGCTGGGACGCTGAAGCACGTACAGATGATGGGTGTCGGGGTAGCGAAGCGCCCAGAGTTCGTCCGCGCTCGCGAGGATGAGGTTAAGTGAGTAGAGCCGCAGATTCCGGGCTATCCACCGTGCGGCGTGTTCGATGCCGACGGCGACATCGCCGTGCGTTCTGATCTCTCGGGTGATCAGCGCGAAGAAACGTTCAGAGTCGGTCTCTCCTTCGACCATGGCCAGGTCCGGCCCCAGTTCCGCGTCGAGTTCGGCCAGATCCTCGATCACTCCGTTGTGCGCGAACAGCCGTCCGTCCTGCTCGAACGGCTGGGTATTGCGGTAATCCACTCCGCCGGTGGTCGCGTAGCGAAGGTGGGCCACGAAAACGGCCGATCTCACCTGCTTGGCCTGCTCGGCGAAACACCGGTCCTGGTACGCGGCGATGGGAGCCTTGTAAATGTGAGGGGTCCTGTCGGCGTCGAAGAAACCCAGGCCGGCCCCGTCAGGATTGCGATGACTCTGGTCACTGAGGCTGTCCGGTGCGTCCAGCAGCCAGAAGGTGGCACAAGTACGCTCAGGGGCACTGCTCATTCCGAACAGACGGCACATGCCACGACCTCCCCCTGGCCGGACGACCGGCCCTAGTGATGGAAACTCGTCGCGTCGGCAGGGCCGTGGAAAGGCGCCGGCTGACGTTGTAGCCACGGGAGCAGGCTCCGTAGATCCTCCACGAGCCGGTCGGCCAGGTCGAATGAGAAGCCGTTGCGGCACACCACGCGCAGAACCCCCAGATCCTGGCGGTTCGCCGGGAAGGTGTAGGCCGGCATCAGCCAGCCGAACTCCCGCAGCCGCCGCGACACGTCGAAGACGCTGAACTGGGTGACGTCGTCGGTGGTGGTGAAGGCGAATACCGGCAGCTGGTCACCACGCGTCAGCAGCCGGAAGCAGCCGAGCGCCTCGATCTGCCCGGCCAGGTACATCGCCACCTCCCGGAGAACCCCCTGCACTGCGCGGTAGCCCTGGTGACCCAGGCGCAGGAAGTTGTAGTACTGCGCGATGACCGGGGCGCCGGGTCGGGAGAAATTGAGAGTGAAGGTGGGCACGTCACCGCCGAGGTAATTCACTCGTTCCACCAGGTCCTCCGGCAGTGCGTCACCATCGCGCCAGATCACCCAGGCTATTCCGGGATACACCAGCCCGTACTTGTGCCCCGAGGTGTTGATCGAGGCGACCCGGGCCTGCCGGAAATCCCATTCCAGCTCCGGCTCAAGGAACGGCGCGATCATGCCGCCCGACGCGGCGTCCACGTGAACCGGAACGTACCAGCCCGTACGCTCCTGCAGCGCGTCGAGCGCGAGGCAGATGTCGGCGACCGGCTCGTAGCTGCCGTCCATCGTCGATCCCAGGATGGCGACCACGCCGATCGTGTTCTCGTCGCACGCCTCGGCCGCCTGTTCCGCGCCCAGGTGGAACCGGTCTCCTTCCATCGGTACGACGCGCGCGTCCACGTCCCAGTAGTTACAGAACTTCTTCCAGCACACCTGGGCGTTGGCGCCCATCACCAGGTTGGGGCGGGCGCCGGCGGCGTAGCGAACGGCGTTCCGGCGTGTCCAGCGGCGCTTCAGCGCGATTCCGCCGAGCATGCAGGCCTCGCTGGACCCGACGGTGGAGGTGCCGATCGGGTGCCCTTGGCCGGGGACGTTCCACAGTCGGCCCAGCATCGCGATGCAGCGCTGTTCCATGTCGGCCGTCGCTGGATATTCGTCCCTGTCGACGAGGTTCCTGTCGGCGGCGTCGCCCATGAGCGCGCGAGCTTCCGGCTCCATCCAGGTGGTCACGAAGGTCGCCAGGTTCAGCCGGGGGTTCACGTCCAGCATCAGCTCGTCGCGGATCAGCCGCGACGCGGTCGACGGCGTCGTGGGACCATCCGGCAACGTGTGTCGTGGCAGGACCCTCTTAACGCCGGACACCGGGTCGGCCTCTCCGAGCAGCGGGTTCACCCAGATCGGCCGTCGCCGGCCGTGCTCGCCCGTCTCCGACGCCATTGGCGCTCCCCCCGAACCCGGCGCTGTCGAGGAGAGTCTCGCAGGCGGCCACTACAGGCCGGGCAAGCCGTAGCTAAAGCCGGGTCATGGCTCTGGGGGAGCAGAGGCGATGGATCGCAAGATCTCGGACGCGGTCGGCGCTGGTTCCCGTGCCAGTGCTGATCATGGCATCGACGATGATGCTTGGCTCGACAGCACTGTCCCCACCAGCGCCGGTACCGCCCATAGGTTCGTCGTCGGTCGAGAACGGCCTCGCGAGGACAGGGTGGCGATTCACGCGCATCAATTTGTTAGCCAGGACAAATGGCCTGGGCGGGCTATTGCCGGGTGGCGCCACTGTTCTCGTTGGGTCTCCTGTTAATGGAGAGCCTCTTCTGGCGGGAAAGGTAAAAAAGCCGTCGTTGCGTTGACATGGGCTGCATAGGTGAGAAGCTCGAAAAGGGGGATGTACCTGCGGGGATTGTTTTTCGCGCTGGGTGCTCGACGACATGCGGCCTCTGGCCGCTTTTCGTTAATCGAGGGGATCGAGGTTCGCTATGAGAGGCGTGGTGTACGAAGGGCCGCGGACGGTGAGGGTCGAGGACGTGCCGGACGCGAGGGTCGAACGGCCGACGGACGCGCTGGTGAAGATAACCACCACCAACATCTGCGGCTCTGACCTGCACATGTACGAAGGCCGTACGGACCTGGAGACCGGTCGCGTGCTCGGCCACGAGAACCTGGGGGAGGTGGTTGAGGTCGGCGAGGCGGTGGACCGGGTCAAGGTCGGGGATCTCGTGTGCATGCCCTTCAACATCAGCTGTGGCTTCTGTGAGAACTGTGAGAACGGCCTCACGGCCTTCTGTCTCATCGCGAACCCGGATCCGAACATGGCGGGCGCCGCGTACGGCTTCGCGGACATGGGGCCCTACAACGGCGGGCAGGCCGAACTGCTCCGCGTTCCCTACGCGGACTTCAACTGCCTCGTCCTGCCGCCAGAGGCGGAGGAGCGACAGACCGACTACGTCATGCTGTCCGACATCTTCCCGACGGGCTGGCACGCCACGCAGCTCGCCTGCGTGCGGGCGGGAGAGACGGTCGCCATCTACGGCGCCGGGCCGGTCGGCCTGATGGCGGCGCTGTCAGCGACGCTCAAGAGCGCAAGCAAGGTCTTCGTCGTCGACCGGCATCCGGATCGCCTCCGGCTCGCGGAGGAGATCGGCGCCATCCCGATCGACGACTCGAAGGGTTCGCCCGTCGACCAGATCCTCGACCAGACCGACGGCGTCGGAGCCGATCGCGGCTGCGAGTGCGTCGGTTACCAGGCCCATGACCCGGAGGGGCACGAGCATCCGAACATGACCTTGAACAACCTGGTCAAGTCGGTACGTTTCACCGGCTCCATCGGCGTTGTCGGGGTCTACGTGCCGCAGGACCCGCAGAGCCCCGACCCGCTGTACAAGGAGGGTGAGGTCGCCTTCGACTACGGCCTCTTCTGGTTCAAGGGGCAGAGCATCGGCAACGGCCAGTGCAACGTCAAGGCCTACAACCGCAAGCTGATGCACCTCATCCAGACGGGGCAGGCCAAGCCGTCGTGGATCGTGTCACACGAGCTGCCGCTGAATCAGGCGCCGGAGGGTTATGAGCACTTCGACCACCGCGACACCGGCTGGACGAAGGTGGTACTCCACCCGAACTCCGGCTGACCCGCAGCGCCGCGCTGAATGACCAGACCCGGTGGAGCCAGCCGAACCGGCTCCACCGGGTCGCGCGTGTCGGAAGGAAGGCGATCGGTCCGGACGGATCACGCCGCGCAGAACCGTCACGGCGCGGCGTCGAGCGGAACGACGTCGATCAGCTTCTTGTTGACGAACTCCTGGATGCCGAGCCAGGACAGCTCTCGCCCGTAGCCGGACCGCTTGATGCCGCCGAACGGCAGCTCGGGCGCGGTCCAGGTCGGATGGTTGATGAAGACCATGCCGCTCTCGATGCGGTGGGCGATCTCCTTGCCGTGCTCGACGTCGGAGGTGAAGACCGCGCCACCGAGGCCGAAGCCGGTGTCGTTGGCGATGGCGATCGCCTCATCCTCGTCCCGGACGCCGAAGAACATCGCCACCGGGCCGAAGAGCTCCTGGCCATAGACCGGGTTGTCGCGGCTCACGTCGGTGAGGATCGTCGGCTGGACGAACGCTCCGGTGTCCGGCACGGGCGGACCGACCTCGGTCGCCCGGGCACCGTGCGCGACCGCCTCGGCCACCTGCTCCTTCAGCTTGTCGGCGGCCGACTGGGACGACATCGGCGGCAGGGTGGTCCGCTCGTCCATCGGGTCCCCGGCGACCAGACCACTCAGGGCCGCGGTGAACTCCTCGAGGAACTTGTCGGCGATCTGTTCGTGGATGAGGAGCCGCTTGGTTGCCACGCAGCACTGCCCGCAGTTGTTGAGGCGGCCCCACGCGGCCCAGTGGACCGTCGGACCCAGATCGGCGTCGGGCATGGCGATCAGCGGGTCGCTGCCGCCCAGCTCGAGGGTGATCTTCTTGATCGCCTTGCCGGCACGCGCCGCGACGACACTGCCCGCCTCATCGCTGCCGGTCAGGGCCACACCCATGACGCGCGGGTCGTCGATCACCTTCCCGACCTGCTCCTTGTTGATGAAGAGGTTGGTGTAAACGCCGTCCGGCGCCCCGGCTTCGCGGTAGAGGTCTTCGAAGGCCAGCGCGCACCGGGGGACGCCCGATGCGTGTTTGACCATGACGACGTTGCCCGCCATCACGTTGGGAACCGCGAACCGCGCCAGCTGGTAGTACGGGAAGTTCCACGGCTGCACCCCGAACAGGACACCCAGCGGGCTGCTGACGACGACCGCCTCGCCCTCGCGCGTGTCGATCGGGACCGGCTTGAGGAAGTCCTCGGCGTTGTCGGCGTAGTAGTCGAATATGTCCGCGCTCAGGAGCACCTCTTCGATGCTCTCGCCGATCAGCTTTCCCATCTCCAGGGTCATCAGGCGGGCGAACTCGTCACGCCGGTCCCGCAGAATCCGGGCCGCAGACCTGGTGACAGCCGCTCGCTCGTCGAAGCTCCGCCGACGCCACTCCTCGTACGCCGACCGGGCACGTGACAGGGCGTCCTCGACCTCCGCGTCGGTGATCTCCGCGAATCTGGCGACGACCTCGCCACTGTAAGGATTGACCGATTGATAAGGCATGATTCCCCCCTGAATATGCCTATCTAGGGCTGATCCCCGCCTTGCCGACGGCCGAAACGGCGCGAGGGGAGCCCAAGGAGCATTCGGATCTCCTCCTGGACGGTGTCCGGATCGCGGCTCGCGTCGACGACGAAGACCGGAACCTTGCGCCGGAGCCGGTCCAGCAGGGCGGCGATGCTCTCCCGGTGGTCCTCGATCCTGGCGGTGAGCGCTTCCGGGGTGTCGTCCTCGCGCGTCTCGAGGCGGCCGCCGCAGGAGTCGCAGACGCCCTCACGCCGGGGCCGGCCTCCGATCAGGTTGTAGTCGAGGCCACAGTCGCCGCACAGCCGTCGCGACAGCGCCCGGTCCCGAGCCTGCGCGTCAGACACGTCGAGGCAGATGACGGCGTCGAGGTCGTACCGCTCGAGGAAGAACTCCGCCTGCCGCCGGTTCCGCGGGAACCCGTCGAGGACGAACCCGTGGTTCCAATCGTGCTGCTCCAGGCGCACACGCATGATCCCTTCCACGAGCGAGTCATCGACGAGCCGGCCGGCCGCCATGACCTCACGCACGCGTGCGCCGATCTTGGTGTGGTGGCTGACATGCCAGCGAAGGATGTCCCCGGCGCTGATCCGCACGAGATCGAAGTCGCGGGTCAGCCGGGCGGTGTGGGTGCTCTTGCCGCTCCCCGGCACTCCTACCAGCAGATACTTACGCACCGTAAGACCATCACACACGCCATGTATCCCATGCCAGGAGGGCGAGCGCCGCTGGCCGTTTCCCCGGTCCGCGAACTCGGCGTTTCCGGGTGGGAACGCGGCGAGGCCCCTGAGACCAACCCCTTCGTGGTTTGAAGACCGGCCGCCGGCCAGGACACGTCAGGCGGTGAACGAGCGGGCGACAACCGCGAGCTCGTCCAGCGTCCGGCGCGTCTCCTCGTCCGGCAGCGTGGGTAGATCGAAGAGCACCCGGTCGACGCCGGCGTCGGCGAGCCGGGCGACGGCCTCACGCTCGCCCGGCACGGCGTAGACGGATACGGGGACCCGGCCTCGGCCGGTCTCCATGGCGCGTCGCTCCAGCTCGGCGATCCTGCGGGCGATCTCCTCGGGCCCCAGCCCGTACGTCGGCATCCAGCCGTCGCCGTACTCCAGTGTGCGGTCGAGCGCCTTCGGCCCGTTGCCGCCCACGACGATCGGCGGATGCGGGCGCTGTACGGGCTTGGGCCAGCAGAAGATCGGGTCGAAGTTCACGAACGTCCCGTGGTACTCGGCCTGGTCCTTGGTCCAGATCTCCTTCATCGCCTGCACACGCTCGCGCAGCAGCGCCATCCGGGTCTTCGGGTCGGTGCCGTGGTTCCGCATCTCCTCCAGGTTCCAGCCGGCCCCGATCCCGACGACGGCCCGGCCGTCGGAGACCTGGTCGAGGCTCGCGATCTCCTTGGCCGAGATGATGGGATCCCGTTCGACCAGCAGGAGGATGCCGGTGCCGAGCAGGAGGCGTTCGGTCACCACGGCCGCCGCCGTGAGGGTCACGAACGGATCGAGTGTCCGGTAGTACTTTCGCGGGAGCTCGCCCTCCTCGGGCCATTGCGACTGCCGTTCGACGGTGATGTGGGTGTGCTCGGCGACGAACAGCGACGCGAAACCGCGTTCCTCCAGCGCCTCCCCGAGCCGGGCCGGTGCGATGCCCTCATCGGTTACGAACGTCGCGACCCCGAATTCCATCTGGCCCCCCGGTTGTCCTCTAGAGCGACTCTTTCCAGCCCGGACTCCCAGGCAAACGCGGCCGGACGCCGTGGAATGCAGTCCGGCCGGACCCTCGTTGTCCCTGGAGATGCCCGTACGAGCGTTGCGGGGGTGCACCGTGGACCTCAGACGGTCGAAGGTCAGGTTGAGTCGTGCCCTCGGGGTGGCACTGACTCCGAAGGCGGCCCGGGTGATGGAACGCCGGCCGACCCGTCCCGGTCAGCACGGCCGCGGGCGGGTCAAGGACACGGACTACAAGGCGCGGCTGCTGGAGAAGCAGCGATTGTCCGCCCAGTACAACATCGGCGAACGACAACTGCGCCGCGCCGTCAAGCGTGCGGTACGGCGGCCCGGCCGAACCGGTGAGGAACTGCTGTGCGATCTGGAGACCCGGCTGGACGCCCTGGTACTCCGCGCCGGTTTCGCTCCGACCATCTACCAGGCACGCCAGGCCGTCAGCCACGGCCACATCCGCGTCGACGGGCACAAGGTCGACAAGCCCGCCTACCGACTGCGCCCAGGTCAGGTGATCGAGGTCGCGGAGCGTAGCAAGGCCAAGACGCCGTTCCTCATCGCCGCGACCGGTGAGTACGCCGCGGAGCATCCGGCGTACCTGCGGGTCGACCGGGACGCTCTGCGGGCCCAGCTGCTGCGACCGCCGGCCCGCCCGGAGATCCCGGTCATCTGCGACGATCGGCTCGTCGTCGAGTACTACGCGCGCTGACGGCCGCCAGGACCTTCATCCAGCTGATGTCGTCGCCCCGGGGCCTCGATCGGGGGATCCGGCACCTGGTCGACCCGTACGTCTCGGGACTCCCGGGTCCACGACCGCCTTCATGACGTCCCCCGATGCGCGCGTGGTGCGCTCATTCCCATCACGACACCCGGGCGGGCGCGACCTACCGCAGGACGCCGGGCGGGCGGTGGCTACGGTGGAGGTCATGGCCGTATCGATCGGTCTCGCCGATGCGGGTCGCTCGGCGATCGAGGTTTCGTGTTGTCCCTGACCGATTGACCGAATACGCGCTCGTGGGCGTGTGGTCGCGTTCGTCGCACGCCGCCGAGACGCTCCTGAGCGGGGGAGGAGCGACCGTGGACTACCGTGAGTTCATCCAGGTCACGCAGCGCGAGGGTGGCATCGGCGGCGACTTGGCCGAGCGCGCCGCGCGGGCGACCCTGGTGACGCTGGCCGAGCGCCTGTCGCCCGGACAGGCGCGTGACCTCCTCGAACAGCTCCCCGCGGAGATGAAGCCCTGGCTCTACACCGAACGCGCAGCCGAAGGCTTCGACATCGATGAGTTCCTGCGCCGCGTCGCCGAGCGCGAGGGTGTTGACGTCGAGACCGCCGAGCGGCACGCGCATGCCGTGTTCTTCGCGCTCGGGCAGGCGGTGAGCCGCGACGAGATCGCCGACGTGGCCGACGAGCTGCCCCAGGACTTCGAACCGCTGGTCGCCGAGGCCCAGTGCAGGTTCTTCGACGTCATGCCGGCCGAAGACTTCCTGGCCAAGGTCGCCGAACGCGCGGGCCTCGACGCCGACGAGGCACGCCGCGCCACCGAGGCCGTACTGGAGGCGCTCGCCGAACGCATCGCCGGTGGGGAGGTGGACGACCTGATCCCGCGGCTTCCCCTCGCGCTGCACGGTCCGCTCAGACGCGGCCGGGCCACGAGCGGCGGGGCGGCGCGACGGATGTCGCTCGATCGGTTCGTGGACCGCATCGCCGAGCTGGCGGGCGTGGACCCGCTCGAGGCGCGCGAGTACGCCCGCGCGGTCTTCGCCACGTTGCGCGAGGCGGTACGGGACGAAGAGTACTTCGACGTCACCGTCCAGCTGCCGCCGGACTACCACGTGCTGCTGCCGGAGCCATGATGTCCACCCTTCCGGCGTACTGCACCGAGGAGGCTCACGGGCCGGCGACGATGCGCGGTCGTGCGGCCGAATGGAGCGCCGCCCTCGATCTGCTGGCCGCGGCGCACGAGGGGCGCTCCGGAGTCCTGCTCGTCGAGGGCGAGCCCGGCATGGGCAAGAGCCGTCTCCTCCGCGAGGTGACGCGTACGGCCCGTGCGCGCGGCTTCTCGTTGGTGACGGCCGGCGCGCTCGAGCTCGGCCGGATACCGCTCGTGGAGTCGCTGCTTTCGGCCCTTGGCGAGGACGTGGTCGCCGAGGGCGGGGGACCGTCCGCCGAGCCGGACCGGCGCATGTGGCGGGTTGAGAGGATCCGCGCCGGCCTCGATGAACGAGCAGGAGCCGGTCCCGTGCTGGTTAGCCTCGACGACCTTCAGCTGGTGGCGCCGGCGGCCCTCGTGACGCTGCGGGCCTGGATGTCACAGCTCGCGGGCCGGCCCGTCGCGTGGCTGCTGGCCCGCAGCACGGTGAAGGTGGGGAAGGCCACCGGCCGCCTCTTCGACCTCCTCGAATACGGCGGTGCGCGGCGGATCACGCTGCCGCCCCTCGACGACGACGCGCTGACCGGGATCGTCATCGACATGCTCGGTGCCGTGCCCGATCCGCCGTTGGCGGCGTTCGTCGCCCAGTCAGGCGGTAACCCGTACCTGCTCACCGGGCTCATCGCCGGGCTGTGCGGCGAGGACGGGATCCAGATCTGCGACGGTGGCGCACGTCTCGTCGCGGTCGGCCTGCCGCGGCGGTTCCAGGCGGCGGTACGGCACCTGCTCGACCAGCTGAGTCCGCGGACCCGTCATCTGCTGACCGTGACCGCGATTCTGGGCCGCTCGTTCTCGCCGGACACCGTGGCCGCGGTGCTTGGTACGACCACGGCCGCGATCGTCCCACGGCTCGACGAGGCGCTGTCGGCGGGTGTGCTCACCGTCGCGAGGGAGGAGCTGGCCTTCCGGCACGGCCTGCTGTGGCAGGCGGTCACCGACGCCGTTCCGGTTCCCATCCGGAAGGCGCTGCATCGGGAGATCGGCGACGTCCTGTTCGGCCGGGGCGGGCCCGCGACGGCGGCCGCGGCGCATCTGATGCAGGGCGTCCGCGCAGCCGATTCCCGTGGCCTCGCCGCGCTGGACCGGCTGGTCGACGACGTCCTGCCGGTCTCACCGCGGACCGCGGCGGACATCGCGCTGCGGGTGGTGAACCTCACCGATCCCGCCGACCCGGCCTGGACCGTCCGCACGCTCACCGCCGTCCGCACGCTCATCGAGGCGGGCCGGCTGGACGAGGCCGCCGGTCTCACCGAGTCGGCCCTCACCCAACCGCTGACCGCCGCCACCCACGCGGGCCTGTGCTGCCTCCGGTCGGAGATCCTGCACATGCAGGGCCGGGCGGCCGAGGCCGCGGCGGACGCCGCGACCGTACTGGCCGAACCGGGTCTGCCGGACCGGCTCCGCGACGCCGCCGAACTCGCACTACTCAACGCCCAGGTCGCCGACCGTGACAACACGCTCGCGCGCCAGCACGCGCAGGCGATCGTCGAGGCGTCCGGCGACCACGGCGACGCCCTCGTCACCGGGGCGTTCATCACGCTCGCGCTGGCCGCGTGGGACGCGGACGAGCTGGCCGAGGGCCTGCGGCTCGCCCACGAGGCCGTCCGCCGGGCGGCGTCCACCGACGCTTGGTGCCTTCACCCCCGGATGATCCTGGCGATGCTCCTGACCGACGTCCGGCGGCTGGACGAGGCACGGTCGGTGATGGCGAGCGCGGGCGACGACACCAAGGTGCGCGGACGTCTCGTGTGGGCGGCGGCGCCCGCCGTGCTCCACGCGCGCCTGCATCTGGCCGCGGGCCGCTTCGACGACGCGATCGCCGTGGCCGAGGCGGGCCTGGCGGCCACCAGCGGGCCGGGCCCGCACGTGCTGATGTCGTCCGCGCTGGGGGTGCTGGCCGTCGCCGCGTTGCGGTCCGGGGACCCGAACGCCGCACAGCGGTACGCCGACCGGGCACGGCCGGGGCTGTCGGAGTACGGTTCGCCGCACGCGGAGGCCCGCTTCGCACTCGTGACGAGCCAGATCGCGATGGCGCGCGATGGCGCCGGTGCCGTGGCGACGGCGCTCGCGGAGCTGTGCGAGCAGGTGCCGGAGCACTCCTGGGTGTTGGTCAGCGACCCCACCGCGGCGGCCTGGCTGGTACGCACCGCGCTCGCCCTGGACGATCGCGCGCGAGCCGAGATCGTGGTCGGCGCCGCGGAACGGCTCGCCCGCCACAACCCGGGCTTTCCCACCGTCGCGGCGGCCGCCGAACACGCTCGCGGTCTGCTCGACGGGGACGCGTGCGCACTGGACCGCGCCTCCATGGACCACGCCGACCCGTGGGCACGCGCGTCCGCGGCGGAGGACCTCGGCGCTTTGGCCGCGAGCCGGGGCACCGGGTCACGCCAGTCGGCCATCGCCGGCCTGGACCAGGCCCTGGCCGGCTACGACGGCATCGGCGCGGCCCGGGACGCAGCCCGGGTGCGCCGCCGGCTTCGCCGGCTGGGCGTGCGGCGCCGCCACTGGACACAGGGCGACCGTCCCGTCTCGGGCTGGGGCAGCCTCACCGACACCGAGCGCCGGATCTCCGGGTTGGTCGCCCAGGGACTGACCAACCGGCAGGTTGCCGACCAACTGTTCATCAGCGTGCACACGACCGCCTTCCATCTCCGTCACATCTTCCGCAAGCTCCAGATCGGCTCACGCCTTGAGCTGGCCCGGCGGGTCATGGAGGAGAACCGGCAACGGACGCCCCCCGATGGTGACCGGCCGGACCAGGGAGGAAGGACCCGTGTCGGCAGGAGTACGGCCGGGTATCCGCAAGGGGACGCCCCGTCGGCGACCGTACGCCCTTAGCCGGTCGCGGTGACCGTGGATCTACGGGGACAGCGGACGTCGATATGGGCGCCACTCACGAGAAAATTGGGGGTATGCCATGACTTTGCCGATGAGGCGTGCCAGAACTGGCCGACTACACGGGATGGAGCCGGCCACGATGCTGCGGCGGGATCCTTTCGCGGACGTGCAGGAGCTGGTCAACCGCATGACAGGGCTCATCCAGCCCGGGGTCGAGACCGAGGCCGAACGGCCCTGGGTGCCGGTCGCGGAGATCGACGAGAACGAAGAGGGCTACGTCGTCCGGCTGGAACTGCCCGGCATCGCGCCTGCGGACATCGACATCGCTATTCGTGACCGTGAGCTGTGTGTGAACGGCGAGGTCAGAGAGGAAGAAGAGGGCTCGAACGCACTGCGGCTACGGACCGGGCGGTTTCACTATCACGCCTCGCTGCCCTCCGATGTCGACGCGGACAACGTGGAGGCGTCCATGGACGAGGGAGTCCTGACGCTGCGCATTCCCAAGGCCAAGCGAGGCCAGGGTCACCGCATCGAGATCACGGATGGCCGGTCCGGACGCAAACGGTCCGAAGGCGAACGGTCCGAAGGCGAGCGCTGACGACATCACATCCCGCTGCGCAGCTGCCCGGGGTGACCTAGGACGGTGCCCGGCACGCCCGCCCCGGGCGGCCCGAGCAGCTGGTGAGGGGAAGCCATGGCAGTGAAGCTGAGTGAGCGGTCCTTCGAGTACGCGAAGAAACTGATCGACGAGGGGAGAGCAGTCGTCGACGAGATGGGCGAATGGAGCGAACACCAGCCGTCCACACAGCAGGAGAACGAGTTCATCGAGAAGTTCGGATTCGACGCCTACGGCAGGTGGTACCTCGGCATCGACGACGACTACTCCCAGGACCAGAAGTCCAGATACAAGTTCCCCTACGGGGACTTGGACAGAGTCCACCGGTGCGGTGTGATCGCCGCGGAGGTGCGGGCGGCGCAGCGGAAGTACGACGACATCGAGGTCGCCGCGGCCCACCTGCACGGCATGCTCGACAAGCCGAAGTAACGCCTCCGAGGTCTACCGCTGCGCGTACCGGGCGACCGCCGCGAACTCGTCCAGCGCCCATACGGTTTCGTCCGTGGGGAGGCGGCGGGCCGACGCGGAGGTCTGATCGGTGCTCGCACCGGCGTGGCGGGCGGCCGCGAGCCTCAGTCGTGCAGCGGGATCTTGAGCAGCAGCGACGTGCCCTCGCCCAGGGGGCTCTCGAGCTGCAACGTGCCGCCGAGGGCCTCGGTCCGGTCTCTCAGGCCGATGAGCCCTGATCCGCCGCCGAGCTCGACGCCGCCGATTCCGTCATCGTGGACCGAGACGCGCACCGCTCCGCTGTCTATGGACAGGTCGACGCGAACCCTGTTCGCCTGCGCGTGTCTGAGCGCGTTGGTCAATGCTTCGGACACGATGTAGTAGACCGCCACCTCGACGGGCTCGGGCAGGCGTTCGTCGATGCTCACGTTGAGCTCGACCGGCATCGCGAATCGGCGCACCAGCGACTTGAGGGCGGGCCGCAGCCCACCACGCGAGAGCGAGGCCGGATGGAGCCCGCGCGAGATCTCGCGCAGGTCCTCCAGCACGTCCGTCAAACCCTGAGCGGTCCGGGCCAGCTGGTTCCGGAGCACGGCCTGCCCGGGTTCGAGGCACGCCTCCGCCGCGCGTAGCTGAAGGCCGAGTGAGATAAGCCGCTGCTGCACCCCGTCGTGAAGATTGCGTTCGATGCGGCGGCGGGTCGCGTCGGAGGCGGCGATGACGCGGGCACGGGAGGCATGCAGCTCGGTACCGGTCTCGGCGCTGTCGATGGCGGCGCTGGCGAACACGCCGAGCTCGAGGATGCGTGCCTCCGTGTCCTCGGGCTGCGCTTCGGTGCTGAGAGAGGCGATCATCCCCCAAACCCGTCCCTTGACCATGACGGGGCAAGCGACGACGGACCTGATACCACGCTCGCGCGCCCATTCGCCCATCTCGGTCTCGGCGTGGAGGTAGTCGGCGATGCGCGCCGGCTTGCCGGTCCGTGCCACGATCTCGGTCACGGAGCCGTTCTGGATCGGCCAGTGTCCGGCCAGGGGCGGCATGACGTCGGGGCTCCCCGGCCTGCCCCAGTGGCCGACCGATGTCGTGGTGTCGTCCGGCCCGTAGCGGTTGATGACCACGTAGTCGGTCCCGAGAAGCTCGCCGATCTCGCGGGACACCGCGCCGAAGATCTTCTCCGGCGGTACTGCCTGGGCGGCCAGCACCGCCATCCGGCGGAGCGCCACCTGCTCGTCCGCGAGACTCCTGACCTGGATCTGGCAGAGCTCCAGCTTCGCCAGCAGAGACTCGAAGGCGCCTTCGCAGTCGGCCTCGCCCAGAGGGCCGTCGGGTTCGTCGGATTCAGGGTCCCGTTCCGCGGTCGTCACGCATCGGCGGAGGGGCGCGAGGATGGCGCGGACGGCCCGGGCGAACCTGTGGTCAGCGGTCTGTGCGCGAGGGCGCCGGACTTTCATCGGGGCGTCACCGCTGGATACCGGTCATCGATCCGCATAATGGCAGCGTACGACGCTGGGTGAAACCGATGCGCCTAGCAGTTGGCTGGGGCGCGGGGGCCCGAATCCGCGCGTCGACGTCGACTTGCGGTCACGCGGCTTGGTCGTCGGTCACTGGAAGCACTGGGACCGAGACGCGCCTGGACGCCGCCGCGGCTGATACCCCGTCCGATCGTGGGATGCCGCGAACCCGTCCCGAGTCAAGGCTGGGGGCAGGAGGTGATACCCATGCCCCCGACCGGCATCCCGCAGTTTCAGCGCCTGTTCCGTGCGGCCGCGAGCCTGGACATCGACAAGGACGACCTCAAGCGCTACGACGACTTCGTCGACGGCAAGATCTACGACCTGATCCTCATCGGTCAGGCACACGCGAAGGCCAACGCCCGCGACATCATTCAGCCGCACGATCTACCCGTGACCAAGGGCTTGCAGGAGAGCATCCATGAGTTCCGCAAGCTCGAGGAGGAGATCGAGCTCGCGTCGCTCCTCGAGCGGCTCGCCAAGCATCCGCCGTTCGAGCTGATGGTCGCGGACGAGACCGAGGCCGGCCTGCCACAGATCGCCGGAGGGCTGAGTGTCGCGCTCGCCCGTGCGTTCAAACTGATCGATCCGAAGCTGAAGAACCCGCAAACCGAGCATTGGGAACGCGTCGCCCGCGTGTTCGACCTCCTGCTGTAGGCCGGCACGAGGCCACCCGGCGCCGGCCGCACTACACGATCGGGGATGTCACACCGCGCCATGGCCGGGCAACAGAACCGCCATGTCTACCCAGGCTGAGGATGCGACCGGCCCCACGATGGGCGAGCGTCGAGATGTAGGCGTATCGACACAGGACCTCGGGCATCTGAGCCGGTCAGGTTCCCTCCGAAGTCGAGGCTCCGCCGGACCGGCCGGGAGGATGGCATGGCTAAGGCAGTCGGAATAGATCTCGGCACCACGAACTCCGTCATCGCCACGACGGAGGACGGCCACCCCACCGTGGTCCCGAACAGCGAGGGGTCGCGTACGACGCCGTCTGTGGTGGCCTTCACCGAACAGGGCGAGCGCCTGGTGGGGCAGCTCGCGCGCCGGCAGGCGATCCTCAACCCCAAAGGCACCATCTACTCGGCCAAGCGGTTCATCGGCCGCCGGTACGACGAGGTGGCCAGCGAGATCAACGCCGTATCGTTCGACGTGGTGGCCGGCCCGGACGGGGCCGTCCGTTTCGATGTGCGGGGCAAGCTGTACGCACCGGAGGAGATCTCCGCGCTGGTGCTGCGCAAGCTCGCCGACGACGCCGGCAAGTTCCTCGGCGAGAGGGTGACCGAGGCGGTCATCACGGTCCCCGCCTACTTCAACGACGCGCAGCGCCAGGCCACGAGGGACGCAGGGAAGATCGCCGGCCTCGAGGTGCTGCGGATCATCAATGAGCCGACCGCGGCGGCGCTGGCCTACGGGCTGGACAAGGGCGCGAATGAGACGGTCCTCATCTTCGACCTCGGCGGCGGCACGTTCGACGTGAGCCTGCTCAGCATCGGCGAGGGGGTCGTGGAGGTCCTCGCGACGGCCGGTGACGGGCACCTCGGCGGCGACGATTTCGACCGCCGGATCGTCGACCACATCGCCGATGAGTTCCAGCGGGACAACGGCATCGACCTGCGCAATGATCCGCAGGCGTTGCAGCGCCTGTTCGAGGCGGCGGAGAAGGCCAAGGTCGAGCTGTCCTCGGTTACCCAGACGACGATCAACCTCCCTTTCATCACCGCGGACGCGACCGGCCCCAAGCATCTGAACACCACGCTGATGCGCTCGACGTTCGAGCAGATCACGGGTGACCTGATCGAACGCACCGTCGGCCCGGTGGAGACGGTCATGGCCGATGCCAAGGTCACCGCGAACGACATCGACGAGGTGATCCTCGTCGGTGGGTCCACACGCATCCCGGCTGTGCAGGCTCTGGTGCGGCGCCTGACCGGCGGCAAGGACCCGAACATGACGGTCAACCCGGACGAGGTCGTCGCGCTGGGCGCCGCGGCCCAGGCCGGCGTCATCAAGGGCGAGGTGGAGGACGTCGTCCTGCTCGACGTCACCCCGCTGTCGCTGGGCCTGGAGACGCTCGGCGGTGTCATGACCAAGATCATCGAGCGGAACACCACGATTCCCGCCCGGCGCACGGAGACCTTCAGCACCGCGGAAGACAACCAGACCGCTGTCGACGTGGTGGTCCTACAGGGCGAGCGCGAGCGGGCCGCCGACAACCGGGTCCTGGCACGGTTCCGGCTGGAGAACATTCGTCCGGCCCCGCGCGGCGTACCGCAGATCGAGGTCACCTTCGACATCGATGCCAATGGCATCCTCAACGTCTCCGCCCGCGACAAGGACACCGGCGCCGAGCAGAAGGTCACGATCAGCGAGACCACGAACCTCGACCAGTCCGAGATCGAGCGGATGGTCAAGGACGCCGAGCAGCACCGCTCCGAGGACGAGCGCCTGCGCGAGATGATCGACGCTCGCAACCAGCTCGACTCGATCGCGTACCAGGTCGAGAAGCGGCTGCAGGAGCTCGGCGAGAGCGTCCCCACGCACGAGAAGGCGCGTGCGGAGATGCTCGTCGGCGACGCCCGCCAGGCGATCAAGGAGGAGGCGCCGGTCGAGCGGCTCCGGAACCTGGCCGCCGAGCTGCAGCAGGTCTTCTACGGCCTCACCAGTGCCGCCGCCGGGGCGGGTCCGTCCGGGCCCGGCGGACCGGGCGGACCGGGCGCGCCGGGCGGACCGGGCGCCGGTGGGGGCCCCGAAAGCGGTCCCGGGGCCGGGGGCGACGAGGACGTGATCGATGCGGAGTTCACGACCGATGAGTGAGATGCGGCCGGAAGAAGAGGGCACGGGCTCGGCGACGAAGATCGCCGAGCTGGAGGACCGCTGGAAGCGTGCCCTCGCCGATCTCGACAACCACCGCAAGCGGGCCGCCCGCGACGCCGAGCGGCAGCGCTTCGCCGAACGGGCCCGTACCGTCGCGGAGTGGCTGCCCGTCGTGGACAACCTCGAACGGGCGATCGAGCACGGCGGCGCCGACTGCGCGGTACTCCTCGAGGGAGTGCGGGCCGTACGCGACCAGGCGCTCGAGCTGCTCACCCGGCTCGGCTTCCCGCAGCAGGACGATGTGGGGCGGACGTTCGACCCGACCCGGCATCAGGCGGTGGCCACCGTTCCCGATGCGGACGTGCCGGAGGGGACGGTCGTCCAGGTGACCCGCCCCGGGTACGGCTCGGGGGACGCCCAGTTGCGCCCGGCGCAGGTCGTGGTATCGAAGGGACCACAGGCCGATGGCCCCGGCTCGTGACTTCTACGAGGTCCTCGGGGTGCCGAGGACGGCGAGCCAGGATGAGATCCAGCGGGCGTACCGCAAACTGGCCCGCAAGTACCACCCCGACGTCAACAAGGCCCCGGAAGCGGAGGACCGCTTCAAGGAGGCGTCCGAGGCGTACGCCGTTCTGTCCGACCCGGAGCAGCGCAAACGCTATGACGCGTTCGGCGAGGACTTTCGCCGGGTGCCGCCGGACGTCGACCCGGAGACCTGGGCCCGGGCCCGCGCCGGCGCCGGCGCCGGCGCCGGCGGGCGGGCGGGTGCCGGGGCCGGAGGGTTCGGCGGTTTCGGAGGCGGCTTCGGCGCCCGCGGGGCCGAGGAGGTGGACCTGGAGGACCTGCTCGGCGGCATCTTCGGCGGGCGCGCGGGGGCGAGGCGCCGCCAAGGCGGCTTCGGATGGGGCACGATCCAGGGGGCCGACCAGGAGGCCGAGCTGGAGCTGTCCGTGGAGGAGGCGTACCGCGGCGGGCACCGCAGGATCACGCTCACCGGGCCCGGCGGCCCGCACACCATCGACGTGGACATTCCTCCCGGCGTCACCGACGGCCAGCGCATCCGGCTCGGCGGGCAGGGCGGTCACGGCTCGGACGGCGGGCAGCGGGGTGACCTCTACCTCGTCGTCCGGATCATGCCGCATCCGCGGTACCGCGTCGACGGCCGCGACATCACCGTACGGCTGCCGCTCACTCCCTGGGAGGCCGCGCTCGGCACCACCGCTCCCGTCGACACGCCGGGTGGCGAGGCGAAGGTCAAGGTGCCGGGCGGCACGTCGTGCGGCCGGCGGTTGCGGCTGCGCGGACGCGGGCTGCCCAATCCGCGAGGCCGGCCGGGCGACCTGTTCGCCGAGGTGCAGATCATGGTGCCGCACCAGCTGAGCCCCGAGGAGAGACGGTTGTTCCAGGAACTCGCCGCCACGTCCTCCTTCGATCCGAGGAGGCGTTGATGAGATACGCGCTGGTGCGGCCGGCCCGTCCCGTGCGGCTCGACCTCGAGACGTTCGCCCGCGACGCGTGCGTCCATCCAGAGCTGGTCCGCCGTCTGGTCACCCTGGGCGTTCTCGACGCCGAACGGGACGCCTCCGGCGCGCTGTGGTTCACCCGCGACCAGCTCGCGGCCCTCGCACGCGTCCAGCGGCTCCACGCCGGCTTCTCGCTGAACTACGCCGCGCTCGGCCTCGTATGCGACCTACTCGACCGCATCGCCGCTCTCGAGGCGGCGCAGAGACGACGCGCCCACATACGCTCCGGAGGCCGACCATGGACCTGAACCGACTGACCGAGAAATCCCAGGAAGCCCTGCATGACGCGCAGACCAAGGCCCTGCGCTTCGGGCACACCGAGGTGGACGCCGAGCACCTCCTGCTGGCCCTGCTCGACCAGCCGGACGGCCTTGCCCCCCGGCTGCTCGCGGGGGCCGGCGTGGACACCGACCTGCTGCAGAAGGAGGTCGAATCGCAGCTCGGCAGACGTCCTCGGGTCAGCGGCCCGGGCGCCGCGCCCGGCCAGGTCTACGTCACGCAGCGGCTCTCCCGGCTGTTCGACACGGCCGAGCGCGAGGCGAAACGGCTGAAGGACGAGTACGTCTCGGTCGAGCACCTCGTCCTGGCTCTCATCGAGGACGGGTTGATCAAGGGGGTCACCCGTGACCGGTTCCTCGAGGAGCTGACGAAGGTCCGCGGCAACCAGCGGGTTACCTCGTCGATGCCGGAGGCCGCCTACGAGGCCCTGGAGAAGTACGGCCGCGACCTGGTCGCCGAGGCCCGTACCGGAAAGCTCGACCCGGTCATCGGCCGGGACACCGAGATTCGCCGCGTCATCCAGATCCTGTCCCGCAAGACGAAGAACAACCCGGTGCTCGTCGGCGACCCGGGCGTCGGCAAGACCGCGATCGTGGAAGGCCTCGCCCAGCGCATCGACCAGGGCGACGTGCCGGAAGGGTTGCGGGACAAGACCGTCTGGGCTCTCGACATGGGTTCGCTCGTCGCGGGCGCGAAGTACCGCGGCGAATTCGAGGAACGCCTCAAGGCGGTGCTCAACGAGGTCAAGGCGGCCGAGGGCCGCATCCTGCTGTTCGTCGACGAGCTGCACAACGTCGTCGGCGCCGGCGCGGCCGAGGGCGCGATGGACGCCGGCAACATGCTCAAGCCCATGCTCGCCCGCGGCGAGCTGCACATGATCGGCGCCACCACGCTGCAGGAGTACCGCAAGCACATTGAGAAGGACGCCGCCCTCGAACGCCGCTTCCAGCCGGTGATGGTCGACGAGCCGTCGGTCGAGGACGCCATCTCCATCCTCCGTGGACTGCGCGAACGCCTGGAGGTCTTCCACGGGGTGAAGATCCAGGACTCTGCGATCGTCGCCGCGGTGACGCTCAGCCACCGCTACATCTCCGACCGGTTCCTGCCGGACAAGGCCATCGACCTGGTCGACGAGGCGTGCGCGAAGCTGCGTACGGAGATCGACTCGATGCCCGCCGAGCTCGACGAGCTCACGCGGCGGGTGATGCGCCTGGAGATCGAGGAGGCGGCGCTGTCCAAGGAGGAGGACCCGGCCAGCCGGGCGCGGCTGGATGACCTGCGCAAGGAGCTGGCCGACCTGCGGGCCGAGGCCGACGCCATGCGGGCCCAGTGGGAGGCCGAACGGCAGGCGCTTCGCAAGGTGCAGGACCTGCGCCAGGAGATCGAACGCGTCCGCCGGGAGGCCGACCAGGCCGAACGGAACTACGATCTGAACCGTGCCGCCGAGCTGCGCCACGGCCTGCTGCCGGAGCTGCAGCGCAGGCTGGAGGCCGAGGAACGGCGGCTGTCCGACAAGCAGGGCGGCCGGCGCCTGCTGCGCGAGGTCGTGACCGAGGACGAGATCGCCGAGATCGTGGCTCGCTGGACCGGCATCCCGGTGAGCCGCCTCAAAGAGGGCGAGCGCGAGAAGCTGCTCCGGCTCGACGAGGTGCTGCACCAGCGCGTCGTCGGTCAGGACGAGGCCGTGCGGCTGGTCACCGACGCCATCATCCGGGCCCGGGCCGGGATCAAGGATCCACGCCGCCCGATCGGCTCGTTCATCTTCCTCGGCCCGACCGGCGTCGGCAAGACGGAGCTGGCCAAGGCACTGGCCGCGGCGCTGTTCGACACCGAGGACAACATGATCCGGCTGGACATGAGCGAATACCAGGAGCGGCACACCGTCAGCCGCCTGGTCGGCGCCCCGCCCGGTTACGTCGGCTACGAGGAGGGCGGCCAGCTCACCGAGGCCGTGCGGCGCAAGCCGTACTCCGTCGTGCTGCTCGACGAGATCGAGAAGGCCCACACCGACGTCTTCAACACGCTGCTGCAGGTGCTCGACGACGGCCGGCTCACCGACGCGCAGGGCCGCACCGTCGACTTCCGCAACACCGTGTTGATCATGACGTCCAACATCGGCTCGGACTACCTGCTGGTCGGCGTCACGTCCGACGGCGAGCTCAAGCCCGACGCGCGCGAGGCCGTCATGGACGCTCTGCGCTCGCACTTCCGGCCCGAGTTCCTCAACCGGGTCGACGACACCGTGCTGTTCAAACCGTTGACGCAGCGCGAGATCGAACAGATCGTCGATCTGATGTTCAACGACCTGCGGGCTCGCCTCGCCGACCGCCGGATGACGCTGGACGTCACACCCGAGGCGTGCGCCTTCATCGCCCGACAGGGCTTCGACCCGGTGTACGGTGCCCGGCCGCTGCGCCGGTTCATCGCCCACGAGGTCGAGACCCGCATCGGCCGCGCACTGCTGTCCGGGGAGATCCTCGACGGCGCGGTCATCCGCGTGGACCTGGAGGACGGCGAGCTCAAGGTCTCCTACGAGAACCCGTGAGGGGGGCATCGATGACCGTCCAATGCCCGCACTGCGGCAAGCGCAACCGCGTGCCGGCGGTGGCCGACGGTACGCCGCGGTGCGGAAACTGCCACCGGCCGCTTCCATGGATCGCCGACGCCGGCGACGACGACTTCGCCGACGTCGCCGAGCGTGCCTCCGTGCCGGTCGTGGTCGACCTGTGGGCGACCTGGTGCGGTCCATGCCGCATGGTCAGCCCGGCGCTCGAACAGCTCGCCCGCGAGATGGCCGGCCGGCTCAAGCTCGTGAAGGTCGACGTCGACCGGGCGCCGAAGGTCCAGGAACGGTTCGCCGTCCAGGCCGTGCCGACCCTGCTCCTCATGCGGGACGGCAAGGTGATCGATCGGCAGGCCGGAGCCGCGCCCGCTCCGGTCCTGCGCGCATGGGTGGAGAAGAACATTGCAAGAGACACCTGACGTGCACGGCGCGTGGCCGCGGCTGGACCCCGAGCAGATCCAGCGCCTGTCCGCGCACGGTGAGCGGATCCCGACCCGGCAGGGCGACGTTCTGTTCCGGCAGGGGGAGCCGGACTACGACTTCTTCGTGGTTGTGGACGGCTCGGTCGCGATGGTCGACGCCGACGAGGTCATCCGTGTGCACGGCCCTGGCCGGTTCCTCGGCGAGCTCGGTTTGCTCACCGGGCAGGCTGCGCTCGTCGGCGCCGTGGTCGACGAGCCGGGCGCGGTCCTGCGGATCCCGGTGGATCGCCTGCGCCTGCTGATCGCCCGGGACCCCACGCTCGGGGACCTCGTCCTGCGCGCCTACTTCATCCGGCGTTCGCTGCTGATCGAGCTCGGCGCCGGGTTGCGGATCATCGGCTCCCGGTTCTCACCCGACACCCGGCGGCTGCGGGACTTCGCGGCGCGCAACCGGCTTCCGCATCGGTGGATCGACCTGGAACAGGACACACAGGCCGAGCAGGCGCTGCGGCGGCTGCACGTCCGGCCCGAGGACACCCCGATGGTGATCCTCAACGGCGACCGGATCCTGCGCAACCCGAGCAACGCCGAGCTGGCTCGCGCGATCGGCCTGCCGACACCGGCCGCCCACGGCGACGTCGCCGACCTTGTGATCGTCGGTGCCGGGCCCGCCGGGCTGGCCGCCGCCGTCTACGGCGCCTCCGAGGGCCTGAGCACGGTCGCCGTCGACGCGATCGCCATCGGCGGCCAGGCCGGCACGTCCTCCTGCATCGAGAACTACCTTGGGTTTCCCTCTGGCATCTCCGGTGCCGAGCTCGCCGAGCGCGCGGTCATCCAGGCCGAGAAGTTCGGCGCGCGGCTCGGCGTCCCGGCGAAGGCCACCGCGCTGGAGGTCGAGAACGCCGGCTACGGCATCGCCCTCGGCGACGGCGGCCGGATCAAAGCCCGCACGGTGGTGCTCGCCACCGGTGCCCGCTACCGGCGGCTCGACGTCCCTGGCCTCGAACGGTTCGAGGGCTGCGGCGTCTACTACGCCGCCACCGAGGTCGAGGCGCTGCAGTGTGTCCATGTGCCCGTCGCGGTCGTCGGCGGCGGCAACTCGGCCGGCCAGGCCGCCCTCTATCTCGCCAAGCGCGCGGAGCGGGTCAGGCTGGTGGTCCGGGACGGTGACCTGAGCAAGAACATGTCCCGCTACTTGATCGACCAGATCGAGCGCTCCCCGAACATCGAAGTCCACCTGCGCACCGAGGTACGCGAACTGGTCGGCGACGAGACGCTGGAGGCGGTCGTCGTCGAGGACGACCGCACCGGCGAACGGCGTGTCCACGAGGCCCGGAACCTGTTCATCTTCATCGGCGCCGACCCCTGTGTCGGCTGGCTGGCCGGCCAGGTGGAGCTGGACGCGAAAGGCTTCATCCGCACCGGTGACGACGCGCTGCCCCTGGAGACCAGCCTGCCGGGCGTGTTCGCGGTCGGCGACGTCAGGAGCGGGTCCATCAAGCGGGTCGCGTCGGCCGTGGGTGAAGGCGCGATGGCCGTACGCCTGGTCCACGAGCGTCTCAGCGGTTGATTCGGAGCGCCGCCCGGAGCGTAGCGTATGGTCTCCACGGCCCGCCGGGGCCGGCGGCACCAGACGGTCGCCGCACGGCGTCCACCAGTGTGCTCAGGAAGGCAGGGCGGGTTTCGGACGCAGGCGCAGCAGAGTCGTGGTCCCGTCGTCGCCGACGATCCGGACGTCGGTCTCGGCCGGTTCGGGGACCGTCAAGTCGATCTCCGTGGGATGGTCGATCATGTGACGGAGTAGAACCGGGAATCGTGCCGAGTTCCCCCCGACTCCGATGACGACCACATCGTCGCGGGGATCGTAGGAGGCGTACGCGAACGGCAGCCGCTCGGTCTCGAACTGGTCGCCGAAGTCGGCATCGAGCAGTTCGATGGCGGCGCTTTGACCGGCGTGATCCGCGCTCAGCGTGTCGAAGAACTCCGTCCACTTGCCGTGGTCGACCGTTGTGGCCTGGCTCATCTCGATCTCCTCCCGAAGGGTCACAGCGGCCGGCTCGCGCTGTCGGCCGGGGCCACCCGGGCCGCGGCCAGCACGCGTCGCGCCTCCTCGGCGAACGGTGCGTCGACCAGCACCTGGTAACGGTCGGCGACGACAGCGGGCACCGCGACGAACGACCGCCGCCGCCACATGTATGCGACCACCGCCCAGATGAGGCCGAACACGATGCCCATCACGACGGCGGAGATCACCGCTGCCGCCGCCCACGGACTGACGATCAGGAACACGAACCCGACCAGAAGCCCGATCCAGCCACCGGTGACCGCTCCGGAGGCCAAGGTCCGGCCCAGGGTGAGGCGGCCGAGTACGGCCTCCTGCAGCCTGAGGCCCGTGCCCACGATCTCCACGTGTTCCACCGGGAACTTCTTCTCGGCCAGAACGTCCACGATGTGCTGGGCCGCCTCGTGGCTACCGTACGTACCCAGCACTGCCTTGTGCGGGCCTTCCTCGGCCCTGCCGGTTGACATGTGCCGTCGACCTCCTCTCGGATGATGCCGTGATGCCTGGTCGAATGCGGCACTGCGCGCGCCGACGGGATGGCTCCCACCCGGTCCCGCGTCTACGCCGTCACGCCTCCCTGCCGTCTCGGACCGCCGTCGCCACACCGTCCAGCGCCGACGCGATCGCGAGTGTGGCCTCGACCTGAGCGGCAATGAGCTTCTCGTGACTCATCCTGGGATCCAAGGTGAGCGCCTCCGTGATGAAGAGACGGGCGGCGCTCGTGTGGTCCTCAACGGTTTCCATGCTCTGAACGCTACGTACTGCGGCCTCGGGCGACATCCCCTAATCGGCCAGACCGTCCCAGATGGGTCCTGGGTCACCGGCCGAATCGGCGGTCCCGTCCTTGATCACTTGCCCGCCTTCACGACGAGCGGGATCAGCTCCACCCGCGAGGTCACCTAGAGCGGCCCATCGTGGGGCCGGTCGCATCCTCAGCCTGGGTAGACATGGCGGTTCTGTTGCCCGGCCATGGCGCGGGCGCGCGCAGTCCCCTGATCGGGCCGGGGCGTGGAAGAACGCGTTCCCAATGCCCGGTGTTCGGGGGAGTGGCCGACAAGCCTCCAGCCATACCGCCGTGCGGGTATCGGCAGACTGGGGCGCGTGCCGAGGCGATGACCGAGCACGCCTGCGAAAGGGCCTGCGGCGGGACCGGGCACCTGTCCTGACCGCGTGCCGGACCGCCCAGAGCGGCGGGCGCCATGCGGCGGAATCCGTGTGGAGAGCCGGGGCCGGGGGACGACCACTCGGCCCGGCTAGATTGGACACCACAAGCCAGGACATCGGGCTGTTCCCGGGCCGTGGCCGAAAGGCGCCGTGGCAGGATGGGAATTGTCCGGTGTCACGGCGCGAGTGGGGCCGTACGGAACCGCCGATCTGTTCGTCTTCCCCGTGGGCGGGATCCTGCGGCCGCGAGTCTCCACGCGCGGGGTGGAAATGATCATCGATCTGGTGGACACGACGACCCACAGCATCGAGGACGCGCTGACCGCGGCGCGTGACCGGGTGGGCGGTCCGGCCGTCGGCAACGTGCTCACCCTGGTGATCGTCACGACCGAGGCCGACCAGTACGACGCGCTGCGGGCATCGGCCGAGGCGTCGAGGGAGCATCCCAGCCGGGTCATCGCGGTCATCCCGCGCGGCAGCGACGAGGCGACCCGGATGGACGCGGAGATCCACGTGGCCGAGGCCGGGCCGGGCGAGATCGTGCTGTTGCGGTTGTACGGCCTGCTGGTGCGGCACGCCGAATCGGTGGTGTCGCCCCTGCTGGTGCCCGACGCTCCGCTCGTGACCTGGTGGCCCGGGTTCGCTCCGGAACGGCCCGGTGACGGGCCCCTGGGCCGCCCGGCCCAGCGGCGCGTCACCGACGCCGTCGGCAACGCCGACCCTCTCGGCGCCCTCGAGCGACTGGGCAAGGCGTACCTGCCCGGTGACACCGATCTGTCCTGGACACGCCTGACCCCGTGGCGTTCGCTGCCGGCCGCCGAGCTCGACCGGCCCCACGACGAGGTCACCGGCGCGGTGACCGAGGCGGAGCCGCGCAACCCCAGCGCCGTGCTGCTGGGCGGATGGCCGGCCGGCTCGGCGTGTCGTGCGAGCCGTCGTTCTCGCGCGGGCTGCACCGGCGCCGCGAGGCCGAACTGTTCGCCGAGGAACTGCGGCGCCTCGAACCGGATGACGTCTACCGAGAGGCCCTCCAGCGGTGGCCGCGGAGTGTCGTCGTGCGCGGTCCCCTGAGC
Organism: Actinoallomurus iriomotensis; assembly: GCF_030269445.1. Lineage (GTDB taxonomy): Bacteria > Actinomycetota > Actinomycetes > Streptosporangiales > Streptosporangiaceae > Actinoallomurus > Actinoallomurus iriomotensis. The sequence goes on along the minus strand of NZ_BSTJ01000002.1, from coordinate 390,603 downwards.
ATGATCTGAGATGAACTCGGAGGTGCGATGACCATGCTGGTCGATGTCGCGGTCGAGCGCTACAGGTTCGTGTGCGGGCGCTGTGGCCGTGCCTGGACCGCCGACTACGACGTGCAGTACGTGAGCGACGACGTCGGCGCGACATTCGCGTTCTACCGGCTGGACGGCGTGCCGGTGCCACCGCCTACCGGAGGCGAGGTGACCTGTCCGAACTGCGGTGCCATGGGGGTCGCCGTGATCCCCGAGGGGCGTCGCGACAGCTCGCCCGCGCGGCTGGACAGCGACGAGCCCCGCCTCCGCGTCACCACCACCGGCGAACAGCGCCGCGCGGCCGCCCCCCACCTGCCGGCCGTGGTGAGCCGGACTTAGGGGATCTGGCCCGGTGCCGGGGGCGGCCTGGCGGCGGGGTGGTCGCGGTCGGCGGGCCGGGCGTGGTCCACCGGTCATTCGACGTCCCGGATGGAGCATGCCCTCGCCGGGTGCCGAGGGAGAAGCCCGCGGTAACGGTGGGGAGGACCCCGGACAGGCCGAGCCGGTCGGCCGGGACGAACGCGAGGTACGGCGTCAGTAATGACCCGATGATCTGGCCGCCGGCATCTCCTGGTCAGTGGCCGGCGAGCAGATCGGTCTCCGCGGCGTCGAGCAGCCGCTGAAGGTGGAGACCGTGTCGCACGTCCAACGGGTGCGGCCTGCGGTGCCCGACCGCGTCCGCGAACTCCTCGACCATCGTCCCGACAGCCTCGCGCTCGGTCACGTCGCCGCAGTCGATCACGGCGGAGCCGCCCGGCCCGAAGATCTCGATCTCCGCGCGGGCGGGTTGGTCGGCCGGCGCGGTGGCCAGCAGCGAGGCCTCGCTGTACCGGCCGCCCTGGTGTTCCAGCAGCAGGCCCACCCAGCCGCGCGGATCGCCGTGCGCGCGGACGAGCGCCGTGTGGCCGAGGGCGGCGTCGAGAAGGTCTACCACGTCCACCCCCACGTCCATGAGCACGCCCCGCTCGGCCCGCCACGCCGGCGCGTCCGAGGCCGGCGTCGCGGAGATCAGGCGCGCGGTGCCGCCGATGGGCCGCGCCCGCTTGACCTGCGTGCCGAGGTAGGTCCGAACGGCGGGTGCGTAGCGCTACGTCAACGCCACCTGGGAGACCACGTCGTCGGCGACGGCCTCGGCCAGCTCCTCAGCCCCGGCCAGGTCGCCGGCGATCGGCCTGCTCAGCAGGAGGGCCACATGCCGTCCCGCCGCCGTCGCGGCGAGAGACGGCTGCGCGGCGGGCGGCACGGCGAACGCGACCGCGTCGCAATGGTCGAGCATTTCGGCGAAGCCGCCGAAGGAGGGGACCGAATATCGCGCGGCGAGGCTCCGCGCGGCTTCCGGCGACCTCGACCAGACGCCCGCGAACCGGATCGCGGGCGCGGACGCCAGCGAGGGCGCGTACAACTCGGCCGCCGAGCGGCCCGCGCCGGCCAGCCCCACCGACACCCTCATACACCCACCGTAATCACCGGCCACGTCGCGGAGGAGGCGGGAGGGCCTGTGCCCTTCACCCAGGCGGGAACTCGTCGGCGATATACGCGGGCCCGGCCTGAACGTAAGGGCTGATGTGACCGACCCTGGCCGGCCGAGCACTTTGGCCGGCTGGAGGCCTAATGGCCGCTTCATTCCCCGCCCCGGCCACGCGGGCCAAGCGCCTTAGCCGACCGCAGCGCCGGGCATCGTGGTGGGTAAGGGACGGAGACCGCCGCCACGTCGCCAGGGGAGCAGGCCGTGTCATCGCTGTTGTGGCTGCGTCGGGCGTTCGCCACGTTCGAGGGCGGCGCGGCGCCGGTCTACGGGCTGGTGACCGCGGCCGGCGTGTGTGTCCCGCTGGTGGCGGGCCTGATCACCGGGCGTGTCGCCGAGAGCCAGCTCGTCGCCCTGGGGGCCTTTTACGTCGGGGTCATCGCCCCGCAGGGGCGCCAGGGAGCCCGGGCCCGCTCGATGATCATCAGGGTGGCCGTCGTGACACTGTTCTCCTGGCTCGGCGGCCTGGTCAGCGGCCACGACTGGCTGATGGTTGTGGTCACATCCGCGGTCGCAGCGCTGGGCGCGGCCATTCCCGAGCTGGGACCGATGGCGGCGCTGTGCACGCTGGTTGCGGCGCTGCGACCGGCGACCAGCCCAGTGCTGTATGGCGGATTGCTGGAGACGCTGGGCGGTGTGTGGATCTGTGTGCTGCTGCTGGCACCGTGGGTCGCACAGAGGCTTCGGCCGCTGCGCGCCGGTGTCGTCGCCGCCGCATGTTCGGTCGCCGACATGCTCGACGGTCTGGCGGGCCCTGACCTGGACCCGGGCGAATGGTCCCGTCGGCGCGCAACCGCGTATTCGGACCTTCACTCCGCTCGGGTCGCCTACGGCCTCTACCGCTCGGGCGGCTTCGAGGAACAGCGGCGACCGGCTCGGATCATCGCGGCGATCCACCAGGTGATGGACGAGGCAGCCGTCCTGGGCGCGCTGCGCCTGGAAAGCCGACCGTATCCAACGGAGTGGCAGGCCGAATTCGGGGCCGCCCTCACCACCGTCGCCGTCCGGCTGCGCACGCTCGGCCTGGCGATCGAGACGGATACGGACGCGCCGCCCGACACTGTGACGGCGGGCTCGGTCCCGATGGGCCGGTCGGGCGAACACGACAGCCGGGGTATCAGCGGGAGGGCCGGCCTGCCCACCATCGCGCTGCGCTTCCACGCTGACCGGATCATCGGCCGGATGAACGCGTCGGCCGACACGGCGTTCCGGGCCCTGGCGCAAGAGCGGCGCATCGCCGGGCGACGACTGCCCGGGATCCGGGCCTGGTGGGGGCGGTGCGTCGAAGCGGTCAGGATCCGGTCACCCCGGTTCCGGCACGCCGCACGCCTGGGTACGGCGCTGGCGCTGACCATGAGTCTGGCTGTCGGACTGCACCTGTCTCACCCGCACTGGCTGATCCTCACCGTACTGTTCAGCCTGCGCGACTCGTACACCGGCACGGTACGGATGGTCCTGCAGCAGGCCGTCGGCACCACAGTCGGCGCCACAGCCGCCGCCGTTGCCCTGGCACTCATGCCTGGGCGGATCACCCTCCTCGCCTTGATCTTCATCAGTGGCGCACTCGGGTTCACGCTCAAACCGGTGAACACGGGTTATTGGATCATGTTCGGCACGCCGATGACCATGCTCCTCATCGACTTCACCGCGCCGCTGAACTGGCAGGCCGGGATCCTGCGCATCGTACTCAGTCTCGCGGGCGCCCTGCTCGCGCTGCTCTTCGCACAGCTATTGTTTCCGGCCGGGATCCAGCGGCGGACAGCCGAGCGGCTGGCTCGGCTGCTGCATACCCATGCCGCTCTCGCGCGTGCGGTCGCCGAACCGTCCAGGGGCCGCGAGGCCCGGATCCGCGGCGCGGACCGGAAGGCGGCGTCGGCCGCCGCCACGCTCGAAGCGGCCGGCACCAGGCTCAGGCGGAAGGCCGGGTCACCCGACGAACAGGTCTCGCGCATCGGCGAGACGGGCAGAGCCGCGCGGCGGCTACGAGATCGCCTGACGTCGCCGGCGTCCTTCGCCGCCGTCCCGGTCGGTCCCATCGCTACGGCCGCGCGTAAAGTCGCCGACCATCTTGACCAGGGCGCCGACGAGGTCCTCGCCTTTCCTGATCCGGGTCCTGATCCGGGCTCTGCAACGCCGCAGGCCGAAGTCGGCATCCGCGATCAGCGCCCACCGGCGCCACCCGGCCGTAGCCGGCCCGGACTCCGCGGCCACATCGCCCCCGATGCGACTTCGGCGGAGCCTGCGGGTGCTGCGGGCACGCGCGACATGGTGTCCGGGCTGATCGCTGACGCCGAGCGACTCAGGGAACTCAGCCACGCGACGGTGACCGGCCGGCCCGGCGGACGTTGACCGCGCGACGCATGGGTGGCTGCGCTCGCGTCGAGGGCGGCTCGCGAGGAACAGGGAGGCGGAGAACCGGGGAACTGGGCACCGGCCGGCGGATCTCACCCTTGCGGGGGAATCATGCCTGATTCCCGTCTCGGATCGGCGCTCGTTAGAGCGAGAAGGTGATCGGCGGCGTCCTCTCTCGACAGCCCCTTGGCGATCGGCCTCCGAAAACGCTGCCGCTCCTCACACCGATTGACCGGTGACGTCAGCCGGCGACGGTCGCCACGGCCGTCAGAATCGCCCGTGGGTTGGCCGGCACGGACATGCCGTCGACAGTGACCGTGGGTGTCGCGCCGACCCCGCGCCGACCGGCCATGAAGGTCACGTAGGCGGACCAGGCCAGGTACGCCCGGCCGAGCACGCATCGCGCGAACGATGGTTCGGCCAGTCCGACTGAGCGGCCGATCTCGACCAGCGTCTCGTCGGTGAGGCCCGGTCCGCCCTCCGGCGGTTGCCTGGCGAACAGCGCGCGGCCGTACTCCCTGAACCGGCCGCCGTCTGCCGCGCAGCCTGAGGAGGACGACGCACGGGACGAGTAGTGGTCGGTCGACAGACGATCCAGAAACGTCATCGGGTGGAAGACGATGGTGGTCAACCCCTCGGCGACCAGGCGGTCGAGCGTCGGTCCGGCCGTCTCTTCGAACTGCTTGCAGAACGGGCACAGGAAGTCGATGTAGGTGTCGATGGTGACCGGGCCGGCGCCGATGACGATGCCGTCTCCCTCCGCCGACGCCCCGGCCGGAACGCGCTCCGGCGCTGGCGCTTGTGGCATCCATGTGGTCATGCGATCCTCCCTATCGCGGCAGGACATGTGGCTTGACCTTGCAGGTCTTTCCATGCTACGTGGCCGGGTCCGGGGTGCTTCTCCGGTCCCGCGTTCACCCACGCCAAAGGGATGAGAGAGCCTGAACCTTAGGAGCCGCCGGGTGCCCGGCAGGCGCCTTCCGCGTCGGATGTCTGAGATCAGGTCGTGGATACCTCGGCGCTCGCGAGCAACGCACGTTGCCGGCGCCAGTCCGCGACCGCGGTGGCGTGGTCGGGCTGATCGGCGCGGAACGTGATGCCGCTGGTAACGGGCATTCCGGCGTGGACGTCCGCCTCGACGCTCTTCACGGTCAGTTCGAAGCACTCCAGGTTCGCCGTCTCCGGGACCGCCAGCGGGGCGGGTTCGGCCCGGACGTAGATTACGGACCCGGGGGAGATGGCGGCCAGGAGCGCGGTACCGCTGCGGCCGAGGTTGTGCGCGGTGCGCGAGCCGTGCCACAACGCGACCCGCAGGGTCCGCTCGTCGCATATGAGCAGCTCGCCGGCACTGACAACGCAGATCCGCGGCGCTCCGTTCTCGTCGGTGGTGACCAGCAGGAAGCCGGTCTGGTCCTCGTCGGTGAGCGCTTCGTCGTCCAGGGCGTGGACGAGTTCGTCCGGGAGCCGGTCGCCGAGCGTGTCAGCCATGCTGATCGGCCTTTCGTGTCGGGGACGCGCGTGCTTGTGAGGGGCACCCTGACCGGGGTGGGCGCGTCCGGCGGCGGTCAGCGGCGTCGCGGGGGGACGGTCGGGATCGCGGGGATGGACGGGATGTCCGCAGGGTCGATCTTGAACTCCGCGGGGTAGGCCAGCGGGTCCGTGGCGGAGCGGGGCTCGGTCGAGCGCCAGCTGTAGATGCAGGTGTCGCAGACGTACATGGTCCACCGGCCGGGTACGGGCGAGGTGGTCAGGACCCGGACGTTCTCAGCGTCGCAGCGCGGGCAGATGGTGTCGTTCACTGTGGTGTCGTTCACTTCAGGAGTCCCTTGATGATGTTCTCCCAGTCGGCGGTGCCCTCGGGGTTGCCGACCACCTGGGAGTAGTGACCGCGCTCTTCGGGCGCGACGGGAGTCGTGGCGTCCAGTACGACCTTGTGCGTGATGCCGGCCGGGTCGGAGCTGGGGTCCAGCGCGAGCACCGAGAGGTTCGGGATCGTGACGGTGTCGTGCAGGGGGTGGTAGTGCACCGAGAGGGCCCACATCACCTGCGCGAGGTTGAACGGGTCGACATCCTCGTCGACCAGGATGATCACTTTGCAGTAGGCCAGGCCGTGCGGGACGGTCATCGCCCGCATGCCGACCGCCTTGGCGAACCCGCCGAAGCGCTGCTTGACCGAGATGATGCCCAGCAGGCCCTGGGTGTACATGGCGTTGACCGCCGCCACTTCGGGGAACTCGGCCTTCAGCTGCCGGTACAGCAGCACGCTGGTGTTGAGCGCCAGGGTGTAGTCCATCTCGGTCCACGGCATGCCGAGGTAGAGGTGCTCGAAGATCGGGTTACGGCGGTGCATCACCCGGTGGATCTTGATCACCGGCTGCCGGCGGGCACCGGAGTAGTGGCCGGTGAACTCGCCGAACGGTCCCTCGATCTCCCGCTCACCGGCGATGATCTCGCCCTCGATGACGACCTCGGAGCCCCATGGCACGTCGAAGCCGGTCACCGGCGCCTTCGTGATGCGGTACGGGGCGCCCTGGATGGCGGCCGCCATCTCGTACTCGGACTGGTCGTAGGCCAGCGGCATGCCGGCCACCGTGGTGATCACCGGCTCGTTGCCGAGGGCAATGGCGACGGGCAGGTTCTCGCCCCGCTCCTCTGCCCGCTGGAGATGCAGTCCGATGTCGTGCGCCGCGAGGGGCTGGATGCCGAGCCGGTCCTTGTCCTTGACCTGGATCCGGTAGATGCCGACGTTCTGCTTGCCGAAGTTGTCCGGGTCGTCGGGGTCCCGGCTGATGACGGCGGCCTTGTCGATGTAGCAGCCGACGTCGTAGCTGTTGAGCCGGAACAGCGGCAGCAGTTGGAACAGGTCGATGCCCTCGGTGAGGGTCACCTCCTGCCACGGCGCGTCGTCACGCCGCTCGATCGGACCGGGGAAGGCGTCCCAGCGGCCGGCGAACTCGAAGAACTGGTCCTTGACCGTGGTGTTCTTGTCCAGGCCCAGCATGAGTGCGTGGTTGGGCCAGGACCCGACGGTGTTGAGGGCCACACGTCCCTTGCCGGGCTCGTAGCCGTTGATGTCATCGAACAGCAGGGCCGGACCGCGGTCGGTGAGGTTCGCGGTGGCGCGGGCCGCCGCTGCCAGGTCGGGCTCGGGGTTGACGGGGTCGGAGTAACGGAGCAGCTGACCGTCGCGGTCCAGTGTCGCGAGGAACTCCCGCAGATCGGCATAGGCCATGTTCGGATCTTCTTTCGAGTGGAGTGGCCCGGGAGAGCGAGGCTTCCCATCGGTCTTGGAGCCCGGGCCGGTGAGGCGGTGGAGCCGCGCCCATCAGGCCGTGGCGACCACGGTGTCGTCGATCGGCGCGTGGCCGGCGGCAGCGGTCGCTGTGCGCTGGTCGTAGGACGGAGCGGCGGCTCTTGGGCGCGCGCCCTCCCGCATTCCAGTCCAGCGGCGCGCCGTGGGCAGGTCCAGCTCGAACTGGTCGAGCGTGCGTCCGACGATGTGCTCGACGATGTCGCCGATGGTCGAAGGGTGGTTGTAGAACGCGGGCGCGGGGGGCAGCACCGTGGCGCCCATCTGGGAGAGCGCGAGGAGGTTCTCCAGGTGGATCGTTGACAGCGGGGTCTCGCGTGCCAGCAGCACCAGCCGGCGACGCTCCTTCAGCGTGACGTCCGCCGCACGGCCGATCAGGTCGTTGGCGTAGCCGGTACGGATGCCGGCGACCGTCTTCATGCTGCACGGCACGACCACCATGCCGTCCGTGCGGAACGAGCCACTGGAGATAGCCGCACCTTGGTCGTCCGGCGGATAGCTCACGCTCGCCAGGCTGGTCACTTCGCGCACGGTGTACGGAGTCTCCTCCGTGATGGTGGCCCGAGCCCAGCGGCTCACCACCAGATGGGTCTCCACGTCGAGCTCACGCAGGGCAGTCAGCAGGCGTACCCCGATGATCGCGCCGGTGGCCCCCGTCATGCCAACAACGAGTCGCACGGCAACCTTCCAGAACAGATCAGTCACACACAGTTAGAACGTGTACGTCCTAATACGGCTCACACGATACTCCGTGTACGTCCTAACGCAAGTCCGGGGTTCGGAAGGCCGCCTGGCCGGTTACGGTGCCCCGGTGTGCTCTCGCCGGGCCGGCGTGCTGGAGCCGTCCCACCGGTACCGGTCGGTGTGCCTCAGCCCCAGCAGCTGCAACACGCGCTCGACGAGTTCGTCCTGCAGCTCGCCCAGCGTCTGCGGAACGTTGTAATAGGTCGGGATCATCGGATACACGATGGCGCCGGCCTCGGTGACCGAGACCATGTTGCGCAGGTGGATCAGGTGCAGGGGCGTCTCCCGCAGGCAGAGCACGAGCCTGCGGCCTTCTTTCAGTGCCACGTCGGCCGCCCGCTCGATCAGGTCCAGCGCCAGGCCTTGGGCGATGCGGCCGAGCACTCCGGCCGCGCACGGCAGGATCACCATCGCGTCATACGGGTAGCTGCCGCTGGTCACGGGGCCTGCGAGGTCAGTCGGGTCCAGCATCCGTACCTTCGGCGATGTGCCCCCCAGCGCCTGCGCGACCGACTCCGGATCCTCCTGCGTACCGAACTCCAGCGCCGCCAGCTTGCGGCCGTTGGCTGACACCAGCAGGTCAACGTGCGTGACGCGGTCATCCTCCTGGAGTGCCGCCAGCAGCCGCTTGGCCGCGCCGGTGCCCCCGGCGCCGGTGACCGCCACCGTTATTCTCCGGTCTTCGGGCATGGTGTCCGCTCCTTCGCGAGCGCAGGCAGTCCCGGATATCCGAGGAGGTCGATCGCAAGACTTCCCGTGCGGAAGACAGCGAAAACCTTGCGCGTCGCGCCCGGTAGGGGATGCCCTGACCAGGGCGGATATGGTTGCGTCGGGACCAAATGCGCACACCGGAGCGCCGTGCGCACGACGCGTGCACGCCCTCCCGGAGCGTCCGGGCTCAGCGCGTTTTTTCGGTGTCCAGCACGCGGTCCGTCAGCCGCAAGAACTCCTCGCGCTCGGCCGCGCTCAGCGCCCCGAGCAGCTGTTCGTCGACATGGGCGGCGAACGGAGCGGTATGGGTCACGATCTGCCGGCCCTCCGGGGTGAGGTCCAGCAGTTTGCGCCGCGCGTCGGCGGTGTCCCGTGTGATGACGAGCAGGCCGCGACCGCGCAGCCGTTCGACGATCGGGGCGGCGGTGGACTTGTCCAGACCCGCATGCTGGCCCAAGGTGCCCTGGTCCATGCTGCCGTGTACGTACAAGGTGCCCAGCACGGTGAACTGCGGGCCCGTGAGGTCGTAGGGCACCGTCTCCTGCCACATCCGCGTCCGGAGCTGGTACAGCCGCCGGATGATGTGCCCCGCGCCGCTGGTCCCCTGCTGTACGAGCGCCCGGATCTCCCCCTCATCGGGGCGGGTGGCCGGACTGGAGCCGGCGACTCCGGGTGTGTCGTCCGCACCGGTCATGCGGGCACTCCTTCGCGTTCTTCGGACGTGCACGGAGTATAGAGCGCGCGTTGCTCCGCACGTCATAACGCCCGCGATGCGGGGGTGGGTCAGGCTTTCCGGACGCGGCGGCGCTTGTCGTCCAGAGGCTGGGTCGACGCCCAGACGCGGCCCCAGTGCGCGACCTGCCCACCGTTCCCGTCGTCCTCACCGGCCGGGACCCTCGATGTCCGCCGTGGGGTGACGGGTCCGCCGGTGGCGAAGAAACCGCTGCGGATCGTTACGCCGACTGAGTTCGAGTCGATCGTCGATGCGTTGCCCGGCGAGCAGTGGAGCCTGGGCCGTCGACGAGATCCGCTACGCGACCGATCAGCTGCAGGCTGACGGGTTCGCCGCCGTGACCAACTACGACGGCGTGTACTTCGGCGACAGCCGTTTCGAGGCCGCACGGACTACCCGCCGGCGGGTTCCGACACCATCGCCGACACGTCAAAGAAGCTCCGGACCGCCCTCGACCGTGCCGCGCAGCGGCACGGTCGAGGGCACCTTCGCCCACCTGTTCCCGCGCGCGGCCGGGACTCGCCGCCGCACCGGGCACGCCCAGAACGGGCGATGGAGACCGCCGATGACACCGGCTCGGCGCCGGTCCCCGATCCTCGAAACGGGTGGCTCCCGCCCCACATCGCCGGACCGCGTGCGGATGTCGCGGTTACGGGAGAGGGAGCGACCCGAAAGTCGGAAGAGACTGCTTCAGGCGAGCTTGATGACGGTGTCCAGCCTGCCCCCATGAGGAATGCGCAGCACGTGGATGAGGCGTTCGCCGTCGCGGAAGTACGTCGACGCGCCGTGCTGGAGAGTGGCGGGCCGGGCCGTGCCCCAGCGGATGGCGATCACGGTGTTTCCGCGGCGTAGGTCCAGGCCCGTGGCGGTCGCGCCGGTGTCGGCGCCGTACGTCGCGCGGGTGCCGTCGGTGAAGGTCACCTTGTCGGTGGGGTGCAGGATCAGCGGGATCTGTTCGGTGGCGGCCGACGTGGCCTGCACTGAGCGGCGTACGGTGTCGTGAGTGAGGATCACGTCGGTTCGGACGCTGGAGTTCGCCGTGTGGTAACGGATCCCGAACGTGCCCTCGCTGTGCGAGCGTTTCCCGGTCCAGGCCGGTCCGCCCGGCTCGCCGTCGAAGTACTCCGCCGGCTGGTTCGCCGCGGCGTCCGGGTTGCCGTTGCTCAGCACCGTGGCCCAGCAGGTTTCGTTACTGTCGTTGAGCGAGTGCACCACCATGCCTGCGGCGGGATGCCACAGGAAGGTCAGGCCGGTACGCGTGTGGGTCGTCGCGCGGGTGCCGAAGTAGCCACCGACGTAGAGGCCGGGACGCCGGACGTACAGGAAGTCCTGCCCCAGGTCACTGCGCAACTCCACGAAGTGGGTCTTCTTCAGGTACGGCAGGTCCGCGACGGCCTTCTTCTTCTCCTTCCTGGTCGGGAAGTTCTCGCCGTAGATCGCGTGGGTGAGGATGCGCGGTGAGGTGTCCTGCTTCTGCAGCGGGGGCACCGGTGCCGGGTCGGCCGCCCAGGCGGCACGCGCGGCGGCGAGGTCCTCCCGCGTGGTCAGGAACGCGCCCAGTTCGGGCACCTCCCGGACGAACGTCCAGTTCAGCGCGGTCCGGTCGGGGTCGGACCGGATGTCGTCGTAGTAACGGCTGCTGGTGCGCGTGGACGGGGCGATGTTGGCGATGTAACCGGAACCGTCGGGCTCGCGAACCAGGTTGTAGCCGAGCCAGTCGGCGAAGGCGCGCGCCATCGACACGAACGTCTTGTCTCCGGTCTGGTGATAGGCGTCGGCCGTCTCCGGCAGCATGACCTCGAAGTTGTAGTTCATGTCCATGCCGCGCTGCTCGATGAAGAACCCGGCGGGGCTCTGGCCCGTGCGGGCGAGTCGCGCGATGGCGTCCGTCAGACGCTGCCGCAGGAACGAGTCGGGGTCGAGGTTCAGCGCGAGGGACGCGCCGGCCAGCCCGGCGGTGGCCTGGTTGGCGTACGCCAGAGGTGTCTGCCAGATCGCGGTGGTGGCCGGATCCAGAAACCACGTCATGGCGGACCGCAGGGCCGTCCGGATCTGAGCCTGACGCTCGGGCAGGACGCGGGCCTTCCGCAGGATGCCCAGAGTCTTGCTCAGGTACCCCATGGCGAAGCCGGTGGCCGGCATCGAGTGCTCGCCGATGGAGTACTCCGGCCACGAACCGTCGTCGTGCTGCAGGCTCAGGTAGTGGCCGAGGCCGGCGTCCAGAGCGGCGAGCAGCGCGGAGTCGCCGGCGTAGGGGTTCCAACGCCGGGCGTTCGCGTAGAACCAGCTCAGGGTGTAGACGTGCTCCTGGACGCGAGCGTTGTACGGCGCGGCGGGCGACCGCCACCAGCCGCCGGCGAAGAAGCCGTCGTCGTCCATGTCGTCGACCATCGGCGCGAGGGTCACCAGGTACGGCGCGTAGCGCTGCTCGGCCGGGGCGAACACCTTGCGGTCCGGCGCTCCCGGCGGCAACGGTGCCAGGTCCGGCAGGGCGCCCGGCGCCGAGGCGCCCGCCCGGCTCACCGGCAGGGCGACGAGCAGGGCCGCTCCACCGGCCGCTGTGAGCAGGCCACGGCGGCTCAGGGGGCGTGTCGAGGGCAGGGGAGAGTGCGGTTTCACGGAAGACCAACTCCTTGGGGACGGAACACTTCCGGGATTCGTCGGTTACTTGAGGCCCGTGTGCGCGAGTCCTTCGATGAACTGCCGCTGCGCGATCACGAAGACGATGATCACTGGAACGGCCGTGAGCGAGGCCGCGGCCAACTGCACGTTCCACATCGGCCCGCCGTACGCGTCGACGTACTGGGTGAGCGCCTGGGGCAGGGTGAACCTCTCCGGTGAGGAGAGGTAGACGATCGGTTCGAGGTAGAGATTCCAGCTCTGCAGGAAGGTGAAGATGGCGACCGCGCCGAGCGCGGGGCGCGCCAGGGGCAGCGCGATCCGCCAGAAGGTGGCCAGCCGGCCCAGCCCGTCGACCTGAGCCGCCTCCTCCAGTTCCTTCGGCAGGACCAGGAAGAACTGGCGCATGATGAAGGTGGCGAGCACGCTCGGCGCACCGAAGATGGGCACCAGGATCAGCGGCCAGTGCGTGTTGATCAGGCCCCACCGGTGGAACATCTGGAACAGCGGCACGATGGTGACCTCGCTGGGGATCAGCAGGCCGACCAGGATCACGAAGAACAGGGCGTTCGCGCCGCGGAACCGGATGCGCGCGAACGCGTACCCGGCGAGTGAGGAGACCGCCATCGTGCCGATGGTGACGACGGCGGCGATGTAGAGACTGTTGACGTACTGCCGTGCGAACGGCTGGAGGGTGAAGACCTGGCGGTAGGCCCCGGCGTCGATGCCGGAGGGGAACAGCGACGGCGGCGAGGCGAAGATCTGGCCGACCGGTTTGAGCGACGAGGTGACCATCCACCAGGTCGGGAAGACGAACGGGACGCACAGCACGCAGAGCAGCCCGTACAGCACGGTCTTACGCCTCATGGAAGACCCACCTCCTCCGGAGGCGCCACTGGAGCAGCGTGAGCACCAGGACGATCGCGAACAGCAGCACCGCGAGGGCCGACCCGTAGCCGAACTGGTGGAACTGGAAGGCCTGCTGGTACAGGTAGTAGACGAGCACCGTGGTCGACGTGCCCGGTCCGCCCTGCGTGAGGACCGCGATCTGGGCGAAGACCTGCAGCGAGCCGACCACGGTGATGATCGAGGTGAGCAGCAGTGTCGGGCTGATCAGCGGCACGGTGATGGAGCGGAACCGCCGCCAGGCCCCCGCCCCGTCGATCCGCGCCGCTTCGTACACCGACGCCGGCACGTCCTGGAGAGCGGCGAGGAACAGCACCATGTTCAGGCCCACGTTCTTGAAGACCTGCACCATGATCACGGAGAACATGGCCCCGCCGCCCGTGCGCAGCCAGTTGGGACCGGTCACGCCGACCACGGACAGCAGACCGTTGATCCCGCCGTTCTTCTGCAGGAGGAAACCCCACACGATCGTCCACGCCACCAGCGAGACGACCACCGGGGAGAAGAACAGGGTGCGGAAGACCGCGGTGCCGCGCAGCCTCTGGTTGAGCAGGACCGCCAGGAGCAGGGCCAGGGTCAGGTTGACCGCGACCAGCCCGGCCGAGAACAGGGCCGACGCCGTGAGTACGGAGGGCAGCTTGGGGTCCTCGGCCAGCCGCCGGTAGTTGTCCGCGCCGACGAAGTCGAACGTGCCCGCCAGCACGTTCCACTCGTTCAGGCTGTACCAGACCACCATGCCGAGGGGTACCAGGACGAAGATCACGCTGCCGATGAGCTGTGGCGCGACGAACAGGTAGCCGACGAGGTGGTCGCGGCGCCGGGCGGTCCAGAACCGCCCGGCTTTTCGGGGGGCGCTCGTACGGCCGGTGACGGCCGTACGAGCGGGAGTCCGAACCGTCATCACTTGGCCAGCAGCGGTTGGACGGAGCCGCACACCGAGGCCATCACCTTCGGGACGTCGGCCCCCGGCCGCCAGAGCGGGTCGAGCGCGGCGCGCACCGTCTGGGCGATTTCGGCCTCGCCGGTGTGGTTGGGCTTGACCCGGCCGTTCGCGATGCCGTCGAGGACGACCTTCTGCAGTTGGTCGGGCTTGAGCAGCGGGTTGCTCTTGGCCAGGGCGTCGGCCGTCAGCAGCGATGTGCGCGGCGGCGGGAAGTACTGCGCGAGCTTGGCGGAGTTGGCCGGGTCGGTGAAGAAGGCCAGGAAGTCCGCCGCCGCGTCCGCATGCTTGCCATTCTTCAGCACCCCGAGCCCGCCCTGGCCGATGACGTTGTACGCGCCGTTCGGCCCGGCCGGAAGCGGCACCAGATCCCAGTGGAACTTCGCGCCCTTGAGCAGGGCGGCCCGGCTGATCTGGGTGATGGTCATGGCGGCGTCGCCGGCGAAGAAGTCCGGTGACGTGCCGGGGCCGGGCATCGCCTTCTGGTCGAAGATCGCCTTGTGCAGGAAGGTCATCGCCTGGACCATCTGGGGCTTGGTGAAGCCGCAGGTCTTACCGTCCTCGCTCCACGCCTCGGCGCCCCACCCGCCCCATACGGTGGCCAGGTTGTCCCACGCCTTGTAGTCGAAGTCGCGGACCACCAGGCCCGCCTTTCCGGTCCGCTGGTGCACCGCGGACGCGGACGCGATCGCCTGGTCCCAGGTCCAGCCGGCGGCGGGGGGCTTCTGGCCGGCCTTCTTGAGCAGGTCGGTGTTGACGAAGACGCCGAACGGCGAGGTGGAGAACGGGTAGGCGTAGAGCGATCCGTCCTGGCGCCACAGCCGGGTCGGGCCGGCGGCCAGGTCGCCGTACTGGTAGCCGGGGTACTTCTTCAGCTTGTCATCGAGCGGGAGCAGCGCGTGAGAGGCGACGAAGTCGGGCGCCGTGTTCTCCAGGATCCAGGCGAGGTCCGGCGGGTTTCCACCGGCGATCTGCGTGGTCAGCGCGGTGCTGTAGGTCTCCACCGGCAACGGGTCGAACCTGATGGAGGCGACGTTCGGGTGCGTCCGGCGGTACTCGTCGGCGATCCCGTTGAACAGCTTGAGATGGTCGGCGTTGTTGGTCCAGATGGTCATGCGCAGCGAGACTTCGCCCTTGTCCTTGCCCGACCCGCCGCCCCCACAGGCGGCCAGGCCGAGCAGGATCGCGAGCCCGAGGCTCAGCAACCTGGTGATCTTCATTGGGGGCTCCTTAGTAGCCGACGATGTCCGGCCAGTGGAGTTCGACTCCTTGGTCCTCGAGGCGGGCCTGGAAGTCGGTGAGCAGCCCGGGATCCTCACGGACCGCCCTGGGGGTGGTCCCGAGATCCAGGCAGAAGGCGGCCAGCGCGCCGGCGGCCTCGCCGATGTTCCATTCGACGGGGTGCAGGCGATAGCAGCCGTTGGTGATGTGCGTCGTGCCGATGTTCTTGCCGGCGGCGAGCAGGTTGTCGACACGCTGGGGGAGGAGCGCGCCGAGAGGGATCTCGAACGGGCTGTTCGCCACGTCGAAGTAGTTGTCGCCGCCGGTCGAGGGATGCAGGTCGATGCGGTACATCCCGATGCCGACCGAGTCGGGGTAGCGTACGGCGCCCTTGTCGCCGCGCACGGCGATCGACAGATCCTGCTCGACGATGGTGCGTTCGGCCCGGATCCGGCGGCTCTCCCTGATGTACGGTGCCTGCGCCAGCCCGTCGGGTGACCCCGTGACGTCACCGCGCAACCGCAGGCCGGGGAAGCCGGTGCCGCCGTCCGGACGCGGTGCCTCGGTCTGCAGCCAGTAGAGCACGCACCGGGACAGTTCCCTGACTCCCCGGAGATGCCGGTCCGCGTCGTCGGTGTCGAAGACCGGGCCGAGGAAGTAGTCGATCATCGGCCAGTTGACCAGCGTGATGTCGCTTTCGTACGCCCCCTCGGTGAACAGCCGGCGAGCGGCGATTCTGCGGAAGGTCCACAGGTTGCCGTCCCCGGGGTTGCGCCGCTGGTCGGCCCGGACGGCCAGGGGATCGTCGTCCGGGTTGGGGGTGAAGCTCCGCTCGGTGATCTCCAGCGTGCGAGGGTGGGGTGAACGCCAGCCGAGCAGGTTGCCGCCCCAGAACGGCGGGGCGTAGTCGCGCCAGAACGCGTAGTTCGGAGGCCGGTCGATGGTGTGGTCCCCGGGCACGTGGTCGATCGCGAAGCATACGGAGACCGCCTGCATGTTGTGCGGCTGCGCCTCGGCGGGAGCGCCGGGTTCGCCGGTGTCGGACTCCGCCTCGAATCCGGTCACGTACTCGGTGCCCGTCAGCGGCAGCAGCTCCCCGGTCTCGGTGGCGTCCAGGACGTACGGCGCGGAGATCGTGATCTCGTCGCCGCCGTACCGATGGGCGACCTGTACCGCCGTCACCCGGTCCCCGTCCGTGTCCGCCGCGACCGGCCGGTACGGCTGCAGCACG
Organism: Actinoallomurus iriomotensis; assembly: GCF_030269445.1. Lineage (GTDB taxonomy): Bacteria > Actinomycetota > Actinomycetes > Streptosporangiales > Streptosporangiaceae > Actinoallomurus > Actinoallomurus iriomotensis. The sequence goes on along the minus strand of NZ_BSTJ01000002.1, from coordinate 374,281 downwards.
ACAAGCCTGCCGCCGCCCCGGTACGGTGCGAGCATCGCCTCCAGCACGGCCACGGCGACGCGCGGCTCGTGGCAGAGCGGGCTGACCCAGCCGGCCCCTGGATTGAGCTCTCGCCATGCACGTGCCCGTTCGGTGAGCGGGAAGTGCCTCCGGTAGAACGCGCGGATTCCGTTCCGCAGCTCCCGGTAGCCGGCGGTGACGCCGAAGTGTTCCACCCAGGTGTGCTCATCCGGCGGCACCGCCTGGCTGGTGAGCTGACCGCCCAGCCAGTCGTACTCCTCGGTGAGGACGACACGGCGCCCCGCGCGCAGCGCGGCGAGCGCCGCCGCGACTCCGCCGAGCCCTCCCCCGACGACCAGCACGTCGGTCTCCATCTCCGTCAACATGGCTCCTTTCACGCCGCGGGGCCGCTGAGTGTCGAGCCCACGACCAGTTCGCAGGGCAGCAGTCGCTGCACGAGAGGGCCGCCCTCCAGCAGCCGGGTCAGAACCTGGATGGCCTGCCGGCCCATCTCCCGGCGGGGGATGCGGAAGCCGGTGAAGTCGATGTCGGTGCGCGCCGGGCGCGTCGGATCGCCCAGGGTCACGATCGACAGGTCGGCCGGTACGGAGAGACCGCGCCCGAAGGCCTCGTCGACGAGCGCCACCGCGTCCGCGTACTCCTCGGCGAAGACGACCGTGACCCCCTCCAGCGCGTCGAGCCACTCGGCCGGGCCGCCGGCGGTCGGGCGTACGTGTCGTACCGGCAGGTCACCCGCACCTTCGCGGAAGCCGACCATCCGGTCCGCCAGGGACTCGGCTCCTTCGCCATGGCCGAGGTAGGCGAGGCGGGTGTGCCCGAGCGCCCTGGCCCGCTCGACGAGCGCGCGGACGGCCGGACCGTAGGCGGTCCCGACGTACGGCACGGGGCCGCCCGCGTCGTCGCGCCGCCCGACCGAGACGAACGGGAAGTTCTCCGAGACCAGGCGGGCGAGCTCGTCGCGGTCGAGAGAGCGGCCGAGCAGGACGCAGCCGTCGGCGAGACGAAGGCGGTTGGCCTCGTGGTAGATGCGGCGCCGCCCGTCGATGACCGGCACGCTGGTCAGCAGCAGCAGGTCGCAGCCCAGCCTTTCGGCGCATTCCTCGATGCCGACCAGGAACGGATGGTAGAAGTCGGCCGTGGCGCTGGGGAAGACCGGTTCGTACGTGAAGACGCCGAGGATCCGGTTGTGTCGGTCCGCCAGGCGTCGCGCGACGGGATCGGCCACGTATCCGGTCTCCCGGATCACCGAGAGCACCCGGTCCCTCGTCTCCCGGGGAATCCGTGTCTCGTCGCCGGGCCGGTTGTTGAGCACCAGAGAGACGGTCGTCTGGCTGACCCCCGCGAGTCTTGCGATGTCACGCTGGGTGATCCGTCTCGACGCCGCGTCCGACATCCGGCCCCCTCCTGCTAATACGTATTAACCTGGCCTAATGAACGGATCTTGGAGGATGGGTACGGGCTGCGTCAAGGGTGCTAATACGAATTAGCGATCGGCTGTGCCATTGACCATCCGATCGCCGAGAGTCGAGACTCTCCGGGAAACTCGCGCTTCGAGCAAGGAGGCCGGCGATGCCCGAGATGTATCTGGACCCCGAGTTGGCCGCGGGCCTGGCCGCGGCACCGGTCCGCCCGTTCGACGCGTCCGAGGTCCGGTACGAGGACCTGCCGGCGTTCCGGAAGGAGCGCGCGGCCCTCGTGGTTCCCGAGGCGTCCGACGAGCGGATCACCATCACCGAGCGCCACATCCCGGTCCAACTTCGGATCTACCGCCCGGTCGGCCCGCCGGGGACGCTTCCGTGCCTGTACTGGATTCACGGCGGAGGCATGATCATGGGGAACGTCGAGGCGGACGACGCCCGGCTCGTCGAGTACGCGCTCGCCGTGGGCTGCGTGGTGGTGTCGGTCGACTACCGGCTGGCGCCGGAGCACCCGTACCCGGCGGGGGTGGAGGACTGCTACGCGGGGTTGGTGTGGACGGCCGACCATTCGGACGAGCTCGGAATCGGCGCGATCGCCGTCGGCGGCGCGAGCGCGGGAGGAGGCCTGGCGGCCGCGGCCGCGCTGCTGGCGCGTGACCGTGGCGGCCCGAACCTGGTGTTCCAGCTGCTGTGCTACCCGATGCTCGACGACCGCAACGAGACGCCGTCCAGCTTCATGGAGGTTCCGTCCTGGGGCCGGCGGGAGAACGTCTTCGCCTGGACGGCCCTGCTCGGCCCCTCTCCCAACGAGGTGCCGCCGTACGCCGCGCCGGCGCGGGCCACCGACCTGTCCGGACTGCCGCCCGCGTTCATCGACGTCGGCCAGGTGGACATCTTCCGGGACGAGTGCCTCGACTACGCTCGCCGTCTCGCCCAGGCCGGCGTGCCGACCGAGTTCCATCTGTACCCCGGCGCTTACCACGGCTGGGACTCCCTTGTGCCTGACGCGGCCCTCAGCCGCCGCGCGGTCCGGGAGCGGATCCGGGCCCTGCGCGAGCGCGTCGCCCCCTGTCCCTCTTCCCCGTACGGTCCCGGCGTCGGCCCATGGGCCGGATGGCCGACGTAAGCCAGGAACGATACGTAGGCCAGGAACGATGGCGACAGCATGGCGGGGTCTGCGATGCGCCAGTCGGCGATGGACAGGGGCAGCCGGCGAGCTCGATGTCCCGGCCCGATCGGTCCTACGCTGCTGGAGACATACCTGTTCGCTCGCCGCTGCCGCCTCGTCTTCGCCCGACGCCGGTTTCGCGGGCCGGCTGGTCGAATGAGCGGCCCGCGTGCTCGGCATCATCGTCCGCATCCGTGCGCGAGCCCCTTGGCCGACAGCGACAGCACCATCTCATCCGCGCCGGTCAAACGACGCTGCCGCTTACGGACGATCTGTGGCTCGAAGGTGCCGGCGACGTCCCGGGGCACCTTCACCTCGACCGGGCCGACGTCAGTCAGCACGGTCTTGGCAGGAGCGCGCCTTGCTACTATTCGGGTAGTAGATCGCGTGTCTCCCGTGGTGAGGACGTCTGTCGATGTCGAGTGCTCGTCTTGGTGTCCTGGCCGGTGCCGTCCTCCTCCTCGTCCTCGCTTCGACGGTCGGCTGGTATGCGTTCCGCGTGGTCCTCAAGTCCGGGCCGGGTTGCGTGGTCACCGCCGTGTCGGGCACGGGCTCGGGCGACTACACGCTCACGACCACGCAGGCCGACAACGCGGCGACGATCGCCGGCGTCGGTATGCGGATGGGCGTTCCCGATCGCGCCGTGTCCGTCGCGCTTGCCACGGCGATGCAGGAGTCCGGGCTCGTTGACCTGGCCGGCGGCGATCGGGACTCTGCCGGGCTCTTCCAGCATTCGGCGAAGCCGGACGCGTACGCCAACTGGGAGCCGGAGGCGCGAGCCCTCGCGAGCGCTCTCGCCGGTGAGAGGGCCGCCGCGCTGAGCTGTCACGACCTTGCGACCACCACGGCGGCGGTCACCGAGCTCGGCACCACGAGTATCAGTGGCACGCATGGCCGCGCGCGCGGCTGGGCCTTCAGCGGCTGGCTGGTCGCCCACGCGGCGCGGCTCGGTATCGAGCAGGTGAGCTTCGGTGGTGACACCTGGACGGCGAGCTCTGGGAAGTGGTCTCCCGCGTCTGTCGCGACGGATGTCCTGAGTCTCCGCGAGGTGGCGGATTCCCGATCCTAAAATTTCATTTACTTAATGGCCCTACTTGGGCCGTCTAAGAATGTGCAATCATTCCTTTTCGTGACAACAACGCAACTCGGCCGGAATGGAAGTCTTGCTCATTCGCGGCGTGCGCTGAGCAAGGTGCCGGAAGTCGCGATCTACTTCTGGATCGTAAAGGTTCTGACCACCGGGATGGGTGAGACCACCTCGGACTTCCTCGCCCATCGAATCAATCCGATCATCGCCGTCGGCTGCGCGGGAGCCGTTCTGGCGATTTCTCTTTCAGTGCAATTCTATGTGCGACGGTATATTGCGTGGATCTACTGGAGCGGCATCGTCGCGGTGAGCGTCTTCGGAACGATGGCGGCCGACGTGCTCCACGTCGGACTGGGCGTTCCGTACTTCGCCTCGACCGCTGTCTTCATCGTCGTTCTGGCCGTAATCTTCGTGGTCTGGTACTGCGCCGAGAGAACGCTGTCCATCCACAGCATCCACACCTGGCGGAGAGAGTTCTTCTACTGGGCCACGGTCATCGCGACCTTCGCCCTCGGCACCGCCACCGGTGACATGACCGCGGTAACGCTGCACCTGGGCTATTTCACCTCCGGCCTGATGTTCGCCGCGCTGATCGCCGTCCCCGCCGTGGCCTACCGGCTCGGCCTGAACCCCGTCCTCTCCTTCTGGCTCGCGTACGTGATCACCCGTCCGCTGGGCGCCTCGTTCGCGGACTGGGCGGGAGTGTCGCGAGCGCGCGGCGGCCTCGGCCTGGGCACGGGACCGGTGAGCCTCGCCCTGGCCGTCGTGATCGTCGTGTTCGTGGGCCATCTCGCCGTCAGCCGGAAGGACGTCGAGCGAGGCTCGCACCGCCGCCGGTGAGCCGCCGGAACGGCGTAGCCGGTGGGCAGCGCCGTACCGTTCCGCCTGCCGGGCCGCTGACCGCCACGCCTATCTACCTGATCTAGCCGCAGGCGTGAGCGGCGCCCGCATCATGTCCGCTCATCGGACGGCGGCTGCCGGGAAGCAGCGTGACCGCAACCACGACGAGAACATATCCGACCCGCAGCAACCCGAGAACATGCAGTGAGATCGGTGCGACGTGTGCCACGAGACGTGCGACGTGCAGCATCAGCAGACCGCCGGTCGTCAGCCAGGGCCATCGCCGATCGGAGGCCACCAGGTCGTACGCTACGGCGCCGAGCAGGATTCCGGCCGTGTAGTAGGAGTACACCTCCGGGTCGAGCAGGATCCGCGCGGCCGTGGCGAGCACGATGACCGCGGGCCATCGGCCTCGGATCACCGCGAGCGTACCGAGCAGGCAGCCGAGTGCCAGCTGGGCCGGCCGGTCCCATGAGGGGGTGCGCGGGTAGGTGAAGCCGAGCGCGCGCAGGCCCGACGACGTCGCCGTCGGGATGGCGAAGCTCGCCGCGGTCAGCGTGTGCCCGTCGTAGAGCAGGAACGGCAGCCAGGCCACCGCCACGCCGGCCGCGCACGCGGCCGCCGCACGCCATCGATCGGGGCGCGCGACCGCGAGCACGAGAGGAGCGAAGGCCGCGGCCCACGGCTTGGCGTCGGCGGAGGCCGCGACCAGCAGGCCGGCGGCGACCGGATGGCCGGATCTGACCGCGTGCAGGGCCGCGACGGCGAAGAGCAGCGCCAGGACGTCGTCCAGGTGGCCGGCGTGGGTGACCAGTTCGGCCCAGACCGGAAGGAAGAGCAGTCCGGTGGTGAGCAGCCGTGATGGTTGCCGCGTACCCGCCGGGGCCAGGCGCCACAGTGCGTACAGGACGAGCGGCCCGGTGAGGCTCATCGCGGTGAGCGCCAGCAGACGGCCAGGTGTGGCTCCGAGTAGCCGCAGCGGTGTTGCGACCAGGAAGGCGATCGGCCCGATCTGCAGGTCGGGATGGGCGGCGTACAGGTGGAGGCCCTGGCCCGGATCGTCGCCGAACAACAGCCGGCTGCCCTGGGCGAAATAGTGCCACGAGCCGCCGCCGCCCGGCAGGCGCAGGCCGGTCCATATCGCCGTCCAGGTCCACAGGCACCACCACACGGCTCGGGACCGCCGATCGTGCTCCGGGCTCGTTTCGCGGGCCGCAGGTGAGGCTCCGTCGTGTACGACCTCCTGTTCGATCATCGCGCCACGTCGTGGTGATGCCATGATGACCTGTGCATTCTCCGGCTCCTCCCTATTGGTGGGGCCAACGTAGGGAGAGCCGGGTAAGAGGCTGGAAAGACGGCGGCAAGCGACCGGCTTACTGGAGCCGCGGAGTAAGCGAGCAGTCGCCAGGTAACGTCGCGCTCGGTTCGTCGGGCCGAGGCCACCGTCACTGCGTGCCTGGGAGAGGTGGTCCCCGCTGGAGGCGCCGAAGGGACGGGTCAGGATGTAGGCGATCCAGAAGGTCAGGACCGCGTTCACGTTGAGACCGAAGTGGGAGAAGGCCACGAGCGCGATCGCCGCGCCGAAGATGAGCGTGGCGGCCAGGTAGCCGAGGCTCAGCTTCTTCGAGAGCAGGTCGCCCGCCGCGGTGCCCAGTGTGTCAGCGGTCCCGTTATCAGCCGCGGGGCAGGGAGATGACGAATCGTCCGGCCGCGTCGATGGCGATGTCTCCGGGACCGTCGTCGGTGATGATGATCTCCACGTCGGCGGTGCACTCCACGGTGATCTGGTTCCGCGCGTAGCGGCGGGCATTGTTCAGCAGAGGCACGAGGATGCGCTCGACCAGGTTCGCGGGCACCCCGGCGGTCACGTCGTTACCGGCGACCACGATCGGCGGCCCCTCGGTGCTGCGCTCGGCGAGGTCACGGGCGAGGTGGAGCGGCGAGCATCGGCCCCGGACCTGAACGGCCGGCTGAGCCTCCACCGGGTCGGAGCTCCGGATGAGGTACCCGCCGAGAGCCAACCATCACGCTCGGTAAAGATCCTTTACGACGGGGATATCGGTGCGTCAACGGACGGCAAACGCCCTTCTATTCGCCGGTCTGGACACGGTAGACCGGGTCTAGCCGTCTTGCGAGCCCGCGGCGGCCGTATCGGAGTCAGGGGGGTGCGGTGGGTCTGCTGGGCTGGCCGCTCCTTGCGTTGATGCTCATGCTCGCCGTGGGATGCCCGGCGGCGTGCGTCCTGCTGTGGGTGCGCGTACACGGTCTGTTCGCGCTGCCGGCACGCGTGTCGCTGGTCGTGGCCAGCCAGGTCGCGGCCGTGCTCGCGGTGGGCGTGGTGGTCAACGACAAGTACCAGTTCTTCGCCTCGTGGAGTGACCTGATCGGCGGGCAGAACGGCACGAATACGCCGATCGAGCAGCCGAACTACGGCGGCCCGCCGATGGCGGGCGGCCCACCGCGCAACGACTTCCGCCCGGGTCCGGACCACACGCTGGAGGCGACGGTCGTCGGGACGGGATCGCGGATCCGCAGCAAGATCTGGGTGTGGCTGCCGCCGCAGTACCGCACCCAGCCGCGGCGGCGATTCCCGGTGGTCGAGCTGTTCACCGGTTACCCGGGCACCCCGGAAACGTGGTTCCACGCCATGCAGGGGCCCAAGAAGCTGCAGAAGGCCATGAACACCGGGGCCGCGCAGCCGTACATCCTGGTGGCGCCGACGATCACCGTGCAGCCGGGCCACGACACCGAGTGCGTCAACGTCCCGCACGGCCCGAAGGTCGCCACCTGGCTGACCGAGGACGTACGGCGGATCATCACGTCGAACTTCCGCACACTGCCCGGCACGGACTCCTGGGGCACGATGGGGTACTCCACGGGCGGGTTCTGCGCCGCGAAACTGCCGGTCCAGTACCCGAAGCTGTTCCGCGCCGGGGTCAGCATCGCCGGGTACTTCAGCCCGTTCACCTCCGCTCTCGCGAGGCTGCCCGGTGAGAACGTACCGGCGCTGATCCGGCAGCGGCATCCCCACGTCGACCTGCTCCTCGCGGCGAGCAAGCAGGACCCCGGCACCGTCGGCTCGGTCGGCACCATGGTGAAGGTGGCCAGGCCGCCGACGCTCGTCTACACGTACGTGGTGCCCCGCGGCGGGCACAACACCGGAGTCTGGGCCGCCATGCTGCCCAAGTGCTTTCAGTGGCTGACGACGGAACTGGCGCACGGACACTGATGCGAGAGGCCACGACGCAAGAGACGACGCGGCCGCCGGTCGCGTCCCTGGCCGATCCGCTTCGGTGGCCGGCGCTGCCGCTCGCGGGGGTGGCAGCGCTGCTGACCGCGGCCCACCTCGCCGTGGTGACCCGGCACGGCGGGGTGGGCTGGGACGAGGCGCTGTACATCAGCCAGGTGAGCCCGCGATTCCCGGCGGCCGCGTTCAGCGCGCCGCGGGCGCGCGGCATCACCTACCTCATCGTCCCCGCGGTCCAACTGACCGGGTCACTGAACCTTCTCCGCGCCTACCTGACCGTGCTCGGCGGCGCGGCACTCTTCCTCGCGTACTGGCCATGGCTCGCGCTGACCTCGCGGCGGTCGATCGTCACGCTGGCGGCGCTGCTGTTCGGAGGCCTCTGGGTCACCGGGTTCTACGGCTCCGAGGTCATCCCGAACTTCTGGGTCGCGGTGGCCGGCCTCGCCATGACCGGCTGGTTCGTCCGATGCGCGCGCTCGGGCGGGCGGGCCGCTCACACCGGGCTGGTGGTCTCCGGAGCGGTCGCGGCGCTGATGCGGCCGGGCGACGCCTTCTGGATCTGGCTGCCGCTGCCGGTGGCCGCGCTTTTCGTGCGCCGGTGGCGGCGGCCGGGGCTCCTGCTCGCCGTGGTGGCGGCGCCGGTGCTCGGCCTCGCGCAGTGGACCGTCGAGTCGTTCCAGCGGTACGGCGGGCCGCTCGAACGGCTGCGGCGGTCGAGCGCGATCGAGGGTGGTCTCGGCTGGCATCCGCGGGCGATCTTGTTCGAGCTGCACGCGATCAATGGGCCGCTTGAGTGCCGTCCGTGCGGCACGAGCGTCCCGCACACCCCGATCATCCTGTGGTGGCTCGCCGTCCCGCTGCTCGCGGCGGGAGGTGTGGTCCTGGCCGTGCGCGCCCGCCGGGCGGAGCCGACGGTGATGGCCGCCGTGTGCGGCGTGTCCGCAGGAGTGCCCTACCTGCTGCTGGTCGGGTACTCCGCACCGCGATTCCTGCTTCCCGCGTACGCGCTGCTGGCGCTGCCCGTCGCGGATTGCCTGGCGGACCTGCCGTCACGCCTGCCGAGGTTCCGCTGGGCCGTGGCCGGCCTGGTCGGCGTTGCGCTCGTCGCCCAGGTCGGTAGCCAGCAGGTCGAGCTACTCCGGACCGCGCGGCAGAACGCCGCGCAGCGCAGGATCTACGCGAACGGCGCCGCGGGCCTGCGCCGGCTCGGCCTGCGGGCACCCTGCCTGCTAAGCGGCTCGCGCTCCGTGCCGGTGGCGTTCTACCTGGGCTGCCGGACGGACCAGCCGGGCGGGATTCTCCAGTCGACGACGCCAGAACGGATCGTCGCGGACGCACACCGCGTGCCGACCGGAGTCCTGGTGCGCGGCGCCCGGCCGCCCGCCTACGCGGCGGACTGGGTCCGGCATCCGCTGTCCGGGCTCGGCCGGCACTGGTCGGTCTACCTTCCGCCCTGGTATCGGCCGTCGTGATCGCGACGGTGCTGCGCGTGGCGGGGCCGCTGGCCGCCGGCCTCCTGCTCGTCGGGTGCACCGGCGACGGCGCGCATCCGGCGCAGCCGCCCGCTCCCGCGCCGACGACGAGCCAAGCCTCGGTACCGACGCAGGCGGCGCGGTTCCGGATCGCCCGCCGGACCTCGGCCGGCCCGATTCTCGTCACGTCGCTGAAGGGCGCCAAGTCCGGGATGACCGGCAAGGTCTGGGTGTGGCTGCCGCCGCAGTACCGCGATCCCGCGTACGCCAGGACGCGCTTCCCGGTGCTCATGCTGTACCCGGGCGGCAGCGGCGCCGGCTACAACTACTGGACCGACCCGAAGGTCGAGCCGATCCAGGAGGAAGACATGCTTCTGGCCCGGCAGGGCCGGGCCCACCCGTTCATCATGGTGATGCCGATCATGCAGCCGTCCACGCGCGAGGACACCGAGTGCAGTGACATCCCCGGACACGTCCGGATCGGCACCTGGCTGGCCGACGACGTGCCCGCTCTGGTGCGCGCGTCCTTCCACACCCTGACGAGCCGGAACGGCTGGGGCACGGTCGGCGCGTCGTCCGGGGCCTTCTGCGCCGTGAAGATGGCCGCCGAGCGCTCTGGCACGTACACGGCGGCAGTGTCGTGGGGCGGCTATTTCACGCCCGACACGACCCTGAGCTGGTCCCCGCGCGACCGGCAGGCCAACCGCCCGGACCTGATCCTCCAGCGGACCAGGCCCGACCTCCGGCTGTTCCTCCTCGCAGGCGGCGACCCGAAGATCCACGCGGACGTGGTGCGGATCGAGGCGCTGACCAAGACGCTCCGGCCGCCCACCGCCGTCACCACCTACATCCAGCCACACGGCCTGCACCAGACCTCCGACCTGAAGAAACTCCTGCCGGCGATCCTGGAGTTCCTCACCCGGAACCTGGCCGGCCCCTCCTCCCGATAGGCCGTCCCGACCCTGATCGTGCGAGGCGCACCGCCCGGCGGCCGAGGGATCAGACCATCGCGCGGATGATTCCCACTCGGCGGGCCGGCTTGGCAGGCACGTCGACGACCGTGATCTGAATCTCGGCGCGGCGGGCCGAGGTCGTGATCGGTGGCGGGTTGCGCTGGGGTGAGCTGGTCGAGCTGCGCCTACTGAGCCCCGGAGATCACTCTCACGGGTCCCGTCCTCTCCTGGGGATCTCGGTGTTACGGCTCCGAATGCGGCGGGGCGCCGGTATCGGCATGGCACGTTGAGCGGATACTCGATGGGCCGATGTCGATGTCGGCATTGCCGAGGTGCGTACGTTCGCTACCGGGCGATGCGTCGCGCGGCCGGTATGGACCATCCACGGTCCCGACGCCTGCCGGACACCGATGGGCATAGCCCGCGCGATTGGTTCCGCAAGCAGGCATGGGACCCGACGATCGAAGCCGCCAACGTCGGACGCCGTGTGCGGGTGCGGGATCCGCGGCACGCGCACGCGTCCTGGGTACTGGCTGGGGGAGCGGACCTGCAGATCGTCAGGGAACGACTTGGGCACGCCGGCCTGCGGGCCACCGAACGTTACCTGCACACCCTGCCCGACGCCGACGACACCGCCCTGGCGGCCTTCGCACGGCCCCGGGCCGGCGCCGGCCGAACGGTGGCGTCGTGACACCGGCCACGGTCAAATGACGGTCGAACGAGCGAAAGCCCGGCCACCGTATCCGGTGTCCGGGCTGCTGACCAGGCATTACCTGGTGGGCGATACTGGGATTGAACCAGTGACCTCTACCGTGTCAAGGTAGCGCTCTCCCACTGAGCTAATCGCCCTCATGAAGCCGAGTGCTTCAGAGGTGGAGACGGGATTTGAACCCGTGTACACGGCTTTGCAGGCCGTTGCCTCGCCTCTCGGCCACTCCACCGAGTGAGGCCTTTGGCAAGACCTCTCCGAGCGGACGACGGGATTCGAACCCGCGACCCTCACCTTGGCAAGGTGATGCTCTACCAACTGAGCCACGTCCGCGTGGTGTCTCCTGGGAGGCTGTCCCCCCTGGCGACACGCCAAACACTAGCGGATTCTCAGCCCTACCCCCAACTCGGTTACGCCTTCGGGCCCACCGGCGTGGCGTTCTTTCGACGGGCGTCTAAGCATCCTGGGCGTAACGTCGTCCTATGCCCGAACCCTACGGCTCCGATATCGCGCCGGTGGCGGCGCTGCTCGCCGATCGTGCGCGGGCGGCGATGCTCACGGTGCTGCTCGACGGGAGGCCGCTGTCCGCCGGTGAGCTGGCCCGTACGGCCGGAGTCAGTCCGGCCACGGCGAGCTCGCATCTCGGCAAGCTCCTCGACGGTGGGCTCGTGAGCGTCGTCAAGCAGGGGCGGCACCGCTACTACCGGCTCAAGGGCGCCGAGGTCGCCTCGGTGATCGAGACGCTGAGCCTGATCAGCCCGCGGGTGCAGGTGCGCAGCCTGCGGCAGTCGAGGCAGGCGGTGGCGCTGGGAGAGGCGCGTACCTGTTACGACCACCTCGCCGGCCGGGCCGGGGTCGCGCTGTTCGACGCGATGATCACCCGTGGGCTGCTCGAACCGGCGCTGGACGCCGTCGCCGACGAGCCCGAGCGCAGCGCGTACGAGGTGAGTGACAAGGGGGAGAAGAGTCTCGGCGCCATCGGCGTCGACGTGGCCGCGGTCCGCGCGTCGCGGCGGAGGTTCGCCGGGCACTGTCTCGACTGGACCGAGCGCCGTCCACACCTCAACGGCGCTCTCGGCGGCGCGGTGACGGCCGGCATGATCGAGCACGGCTGGTTCGAGCGGGGCCGGTCCCGCCGCTCCCTCCTCCTCACCGAGAGCGGGCGCACCGGCCTCGCCGACGTTTTCGGCTGCGTCATCTGAGAACGGAGCCGGCGGAGAAGCGGAGGAACCGGCTCGCCTGTTCGTACGTCCAAGCGCTCGAAGCAGGGGCCTACAGGACGTCCTCTTCCACGGAAAGCGACGTCCATTTCGGTCACTCACCGTCGCTGGTCAGAGAAGTGTGTCACCAATTGGGCACTACCGACATTTGACCGGCTTGGACACATTAAGGTGACCCTTGCATCACCGATGGGCCGGGGTGCGACGCGCGGGAGGTAGGAAACGGTGAGCGGGGAGCGCAGGTTCTTCCGTCGTGATCGGCTGACCGGGCATATCGCGATCGGAGTCGTGGGCGTGCTGTGCGCCGCCGCCGTCGTGTTCGGCGTCGGAATGGCCAGTGCGAAGTACCACCTGTCGGACGTCGGCGGCTGGCTGACCTCCGTCCACCGGGGCGAGCTCGTCCACGTCAACGGGCTGTCCGGCAAGGTGGACGGCAAGGTCACGCTGTCCGGCTCGACCGGTCACCCGATGAAGGTGATCCAGCAGGGCGGCGTCGTCCTCATCGTCGACGAGGTGACCGGCGTGGTCAGCCGCGTCGACCCGGCGCATCTCAACGTCGTGCAGGGCGCCACGTTCCGCGGCGCCGCCGGTATGCAGGTGGTGTCCGGATCGGGCCAGGCGTACGCGCTGGACCAGCAGAAGGGCAGCGTTCAGCGGCTCGACCCGATGACTCTCGCGACGATGGGCTCGCCGCTCGGCCTCACCGGCCCGCTCGGCTCGGCCGGCATCGACGCGACCTCGGTGCTGTGGGTCCCGGTGCCCACCAACGGCCAGGCCGCGCCCGTACGCAGCGGGCAGGCCGCGCAGCCGATCGGCATCGGCCGGGCGGGTGACGACCTGTCGCTCACGATCGCCGCGGGCGCTCCGGTGATCACCGACTTCACGTCCGCGCAGGCCGTGATCATCGGCAAGAACGGCACCCAGATCAAGGTGCGCCTGCCCTCGACCGTCGCCCAGGTGGGCAAGGGCTCGGTGCTGGCGCCCGCGAGCACCGACGGCCAGCTCGTCCCGCTGCTCGCCGGCAACTCCCTCGTCGTGCTGAACACGGGCAGTGGCTCGATCAGCAGCGTCGCGCTGAAGCTGCCGCCCAAGCACAAGCTCGCCGCGCCGCAGGCCCTCGGCCAGAAGGTCTACATCCCGGACCAGAGCTCGGGCGACCTCATCGTGTACGACTCGGCGACCAACCGGATGGCCCCGCAGGTGCCGGTCACCGGGCAGGCCGGCCCGCTCGACGCCTTCGTCAAGGACGGCCTGCTCTGGGTGAACGGCCCGGACAGCGCCAAGGGCGTCGTGGTCGACGGCGCGGGCGGGCACAAGCCGATCCAGAAGTACACGCCGGACGTGCCGGGCAGCCAGAAGAGCCCCGTGCCCCGAGTGGGCGTGCCGGCCGGCGGCGCCAGCGGCCGGCCGAAGCCCGGCGGCGGCGGCCCGACCGCCCCGAGTCACCCGCGGCTGCCCACCAAGCCGCCCGTGACCCCGCCGACGCACAAGCCCGACCCGCCCAAGGTGACGCCGCCGAACGCGCCGACCAACCTGCGGGCGACCCCGCAGCCGGACGGCACGATCAAGGTCGACTTCCAGCCGGGCGGCGGAGGCGACGCGACCGGGTACAAGCTGCTCACGTCGGACGGGCTGACCGCCACGCCGGACAAGATCGGCGCGAACGGTCCCGACTACACGTTCACGGTCAACGGCGGCACCTGCGGCCAGGAGTACCAGTTCGCCGTGGCCGCGCTGTACCACAACCGCGACCACGACTCGGAGGTCGACTCCGAGTACACGACGCCCACCCTGTCGTGCACCGAGCCGGACGCGCCGAGCAACATCACGGGTACGGGCACGGCCCAGGGCGCGAAGATCGACTGGCAGGCGCCGCCGAACGCCGACAACAAGAAGGTCACCTACGCGGTGAACGTGACCGGCCCGAAGACCGGCTCCAACCCGAACCTCACCGGCACCTCGGTGACCTTCGGCGACATCTGGAAGAACGGCACGTACACGGTCAAGGTCACCGCCTCCAACCCGGCGGGCACGAAGTCGGACAGCAAGACCGTCACCCTCAAGGGCCCGTCGGTGAACTATGTGGGCCAGCACGCGGGCAACCCGGGTGACAAGAGCTGGCTTCACCAGACGCCGAGCAACGACGACACCAACGTGTACATCACGGACTACAACGGACAGAACCTCCTCGTCGACTGCCAGAAGATCGGCGGACACTTCGCGCACAGCAACGGTGATCCGTACTACGCCGGCAACCTGTGGGATTACATCCACTACCAGGGCAAAGAGGGCTACATCATCGGCTACCTCGTGGCGACGCCGAAGCAACCCGACTGGCAGAACTACAACGGCCTGCCGCTGTGGGAGTGTGCTGACTGATGACGGCGGAGGCGTACGGGGCGCCTGACGCGGAGGCCTTGGTCGGACGGTTCGCCCAGTTGTTCGGCGCGCTCGCCGGCAACATCGAGCGGGTGATCCGCGGTAAGCGGGAGAACGTCGAGCTGGCGATGCTGTGCCTGCTCAGCGAGGGGCATCTGCTCCTGGAGGACGTGCCGGGCGTGGGCAAGACCACGCTCGCCCGTGCGATCGCGGCGAGCGTGGACGCGCAGTGGACGCGCATCCAGTTCACGCCCGACCTGCTGCCCTCCGACGTGACCGGTGTCTCGATCTTCAACCAGGCCACCAGCAAGTTCGAGTTCCATCCCGGGCCGATCTTCGCCAACATCGTCGTCGCCGACGAGATCAACCGCGGTTCGCCGAAGACCCAGTCGGCGCTGCTGGAGGTCATGGAGGAGCGTCGGGTGTCGGTGGACGGGCGGCCGCAGCCGGTGCCGCGGCCGTTCATGGTGATCGCGACGCAGAACCCGGTCGACATGGACGGCACGTACCCGCTGCCGGAGGCGCAGCTCGACCGGTTCCTGATGAAGATCTCCATGGGCTACCCCGACCACACGTCGGAGGTCGCCGTCCTGACCGGCATGCCGTCCGGGCCAGCCGTCGACCACCTGCCCAAGGTCGCCGGGCGCGACGACGTCAAGAACATGATCGACTTCG
The DNA here is from genome assembly GCF_030269445.1 of Actinoallomurus iriomotensis. GTDB lineage: Bacteria > Actinomycetota > Actinomycetes > Streptosporangiales > Streptosporangiaceae > Actinoallomurus > Actinoallomurus iriomotensis. The sequence continues at coordinate 359,092 of NZ_BSTJ01000002.1, read as the reverse complement.
CGAGCCGGATCCACGTCGCGCCGCCGCTGTACGACTACCTCGTGCACATCGTCGCCGCCACGCGCCAGCACCCCGACATCCGGCTCGGCGCGAGCCCGCGTGCCAGCCTGGCGCTGCTGCGCGCGGTCCGCGTTCGCGCCGCCGCGGCCGGCCGTTCGTACGTCGTCCCGGAGGACATCAAGGCCCTCGCGCCGCACGTGATCGCGCACCGGCTCATGCTCACGCCGGAGGCGGAGCTGCGCGGCCGTACGGCCGCCGAGCTGGTCGCCGAGGTGCTCGGCCGGGTTCCCGTGCCGCAGGCGGCCGGGGTCTGACCGTGCTGACACGGCTCGGCTGGGGGATCGCCGTGCTCTCGGTGCTGCTGTACGCCGCCGGGGCGTGGCTCGGGTACGCAGAGCCGGTCGTGCTGGCCACCGGTGGCCTGGTGGCCGTCGTCACGGCCGTGCTGTGGACGCTGCCGCGGCCGCGGCTCACCGTCCGGCGGGAGATCACGCCGGACCGGGTCGCGCGCGGCGAGGCGGCCGGCGGCGTGCTGCACGTCACCAACACTGGGCGGCTCCGCCGCGCCGGGATGCGCGCCCACGACGCGTGCGGCGCGGACGCCATCGACGTCGAGCTGCCCGGCCTGCGGCCGAACCGCCCCGAGACGGTGAGGTACGCGCTGCCCACGGACCGGCGCGGGGAGATCCCGGTCGGTCCGCTGCGTCTCGTGCGCGCCGACCCGTTCGGCCTGGCACGGCGCGTACGGGAGTACGGCGACGTCCAGAACCTCCTCGTACGCCCGCGGACCGTCGGGCTCCCGCTGATGCCCTCGGGCCGCAACCATCACCTGGAGGGCCCGACGACCGACACCGCCCCGGCCGGCACGGTCACCTTCCACGCGCTGCGCGAGTACGTCGTGGGCGACGACCTGCGGTACATCCACTGGCGGTCCAGCGCGCGCACCGGCACCCTCATGGTCCGCCAGCTCGTGGACGCGAGCCTGCCGCAGACGACCATCGTGATCGACACGAACGAGAACGCCTACCCCGACCCGGACGACTTCGAGCTGGCCGTCGACGCCGCCGCCTCGGTCGCGGCCGGCGCCTCCGCGGCGAACTTCCCGGTACGCATCCTGACCGGCGACGGGCCTCTCGTGGAGACCCGCGGCGGGCCGCACGACATCGAGCTGATCCTCGACCGCCTGGCCGTGCTCAAGGCGCACGACGTGCCGCACGAGGCGCTCGACGTCGCCCGCCGGGTACGCGCGGGCGGGTCGCTCGTGGTCCTCACCGGCGCGCGGGGGGAGATCTCGCGGGCGGGCACGCTGCGACGCCGGTTCGACCGGGTCGTGTGCGTGCGGATCCGCCCGGAGGCCCCCGGCCCCGGGCTGCCGGGCATCGCGCTGATCGAGATGGCGAACCTCGACGAGCTGCGCGCGGCGTGGGCGGGAGCCGTTCGATGACCACTCCGGACGACGCGCCGCCGCCTCAGGCCCCCGGCCCCCCGCCGGCACCGGAACCGGCGGCCGCTCCTCCGGCCGACGACCGGTCCAAAGGCGAGGCGCCGCCGGACCCCGGACCGTACGGCCCGGGCCCTGGTACCGCCCACGGCTCCGCCGGGAACGGGCCGGAGCGGCCGGCCGCGAAGACCCCGCCCGTACGGCGTGCTCCGGCTCCCCGGCCGGTCTCCGCCGTGCGCCTGGGCCTCGCGCTCGTCGTCACGGCGGCGCTGGCGGCGGCCGCCGGACTCGGCTTCCAGCGGGTCTTCGCCCTCCGCGACATCGGACCGGTCGTCGCGGTCGCGGCCGTCGTCCCCGTGCTCCTGTCGGCGCTGGTCTCCTGGCCCCGGCGCCGCAGTTGGCCGCTCTGGATCGCGATCCTGCTGACGGTGGGCGGCTGGACGCTCGTCACCGGCCTCGTCCTGTTCCACGGCGACTTCGGGGTGATCGGCGGGTCCCTGCGCGACTCCTGGAAGGCCATCCTCACCACGCTCATGCCCGCTCCGGGCCGCCCGGAGCTGCTCGTGCTGCCGCAGGCGCTGACCTGGTTCGCGGCGGCCACCGGGGCCGAGACGGTGCTGCGGTCGAGGACGAAGGCGCTCCCGGCGCTGCCGTCCGTGACCGTCTTCGGGGTCGCGCTCCTGCTCGGCGTCGGCGGTCCCGGCTCGAACCTGCCGGTCGCGGCCGCGCTGGTCGGCCTCGCCGCCGTGCTCGTCGTCGTCCGGGGCGACGGCCGGGCCGGGCGCGCGCCCGTCGGTGTCGCCGCGGCGGTCGCGCTCGGCCTGGTCGCGGTGTTCGCCGGGCCCCTTCTGCCCGTCGCCGGCACGCCGTACGACCCGCGCCAGTCCGTGGAGGCGCCGCCGCCGGAACAGCGCGACAGCGTCAGCCCGCTCGACCGGGTCTCGGCCTGGCTACAGACGCCGGACCAGCAGATGTTCACCGTGCACACCACCGCGCCGGAGAACTGGCGGCTCGCCGTGCTCGACCGGTTCGACGGCGTGACCTGGACCTCCGGCGGGAACTTCGTCGCGGCCGGCAACCGGATCCCCGCGCCGGAGCACGTGACCAGGCACCGGTCCAGCACCCGCGTCGACCAGCGCTTCACCATCCAGAATCTGCCCGGCGTGTGGGTGCCGGCCGCCGACCGGCCCACGACCATCACCGGCCTGGGCGTCACGGTCGACCCCGGCAGCGGTGTGCTCACCACCGTCCAGCCGCTGCGCACGGGCCAGACGTACGCGGTGCGATCGGCGGCCCGCGACTACGACGCGGACGAGCTCGCCGACGCCGAGCCGGCCCGCGATCCCGAGGCGCTGGCCGCGACGTCTCTGCCCGAGTCGCCCGGCACGACCGCCGCGAACGCCCAGGTGCCGGCCTTCCACAAGCTCGCCGAGCAGATCACCGCCGGGCAGAGCACGGGTTTCCTGCGGGCGGCCAAGCTCGCCGACTACCTGCGCGCGACGGACAAGTACGACGTGTCCGGCCTGCCCGGCCACACCTACGCGCAGCTCCAGTACTTCCTCACCCGGTCCAAGCGCGGCACGTCGGAGCAGTTCGCCACCGCGTACGCCGTCCTGGCCCGCTCGCTCGGCCTGCCCACGCGCGTGGTCGTCGGCTTCCGTCCGGGCGTCGGCGGCGACGGTGAGTTCCAGGTGCGCTCCGGCGACGTGCTGGTCTGGCCGGAGGTCGACTTCACCGGGCTGGGCTGGGTGCCGTTCTACCCGACGCCCGAACAGCAGGGCCGCTCGCAGAAGTCCGGCTCGGTGCCGGCGGGGGACACCCAGCAGAAGCTGGAGCAGGCGCAGAAGAACGCCGCGGCCAAGAACAAGGGCAACGGCGGCTCCACGCAGCCCAAGCAGCCGACCCCGCCGCCCGCCACCAAGAAGACGCCGCACAAGGCGACGCCCTGGTGGATGTACGCCTCGGCCGCGGCTCCGCTCATCCCGATCGTCTACCTGGTGGCCGTGCTCGTCCTGCCGATGCTGCGGCGTCGCCGCAGGCGCTCGGCGGCCACGCCCGCCGAGCGGATCGCCGGAGCGTGGGAGCAGACCGTCGAGACGCTGAACGCCGTCGGGCTCCCGCGGGCGACCTCGTTGACCGCGCACGAGGTGGCCGGCTTCGGCGGGCGTACCGTCGCCGGCACCGAGTCCCACCTGCGCCCGCTCGCGGACCTGGTCAACCGCGCGGAGTACGCGGAGCGGCCACCGGACCCGGCCGCGGCGGAGGCCGCCTGGCGGCACACGGACCAGATCGGCCGTCTCGTCGCCCGCGCGGCGAGCCCGCTACGCCGCGCCGGCCGCCGCCTGCACCCGCGCAGGCTGCGAGCGCGCTGAGCGGCGTGTCCTAAAGTCGGGATCATGCTCAGACTCGGATTCCCGGTGATCGGTGTGACCGACCTTCCCCGCGCAGTGGCCTTCTGGACGTCCGCGCTGGACCTGGTGCCCACTTCGGAGTGGGAGAGCGAGACCTGGAGAACACTGGAACACGCGGACGGGTCAGGCCGGGTCCTCGGGCTGATGCGCAGCGAGTCACCCGCCCAGGCGCGTCCGCGGATCCATCTGGACCTGCTGGTGGACACGACCGCCGAGCAGGAAACCGAGGTCGAACGCCTGATCGAGCTTGGAGCCGACCGGATCGCCTGGGACCTGTACCCGCCGAACCCCGACTTCGTCGTCCTCGCGGACCCGGACGGCAACGCCTTCTGCGTCGTGGACCTGAGCAGGGCCCCGTCCGGCACGGCGTAGGCCGCGCGGCCGTCAGGTTCGGTTCGTGACGGACCGGCGGCCGGCCGCCTCGACGGCCCGGGTGGTCTCGTCTCGAACGGGCCGGGGCTCGGGAACACCAATGGCCGGGCAGGCCGGGCCCTACCCCGCGTGCGCGCCGCGGACGCAGGCCGGTTTCGACCAGGCGACCGTGGCGGGCTGGCGGTCGCCCTGCCCCATGGCGACCATCGCGCCCACGACGAAGCAGTAGCCCTTGGTGGGGTCGAGGCCGCTGATGGTGGTGCTGAGCGTGCGAGGCGGGAGGGCCTGCGGGGGCTCCGAGCCCGCCTGGTCGGCCTGCTGCACGAAGATCGGGTAGTCGTTGTTCTTCGCCAGCCTCCAGCGCAGGCTGACGAGCTGGCCCTTGCCGACCGCGTGGACGGAGCGGGGCGTCGCGGCGCGGATGACGGCCGTCGGGACCGCGGGGCTCGTGTTCGGAGTCGACGGCGTCGTCGGAGCCGCCGTGGTCGGGTTCGGCGTCGGCGTCGGCGGCTTCTTGTCGCCGCCGAACACCAGCACACCGGTGATGCCGGCGCCCGTCCCCACGACCACCACCGCCAGCACACCGGCGATGAGGCCGGCGCGGCCCTTCAGGCCGCCGGACGGGGACGTGCCGCCGGTCTGCTGGAGCATGCGGGGCGTCGGCGTGTGCGTCGGGGGAGAGGTCGTCTGCGCCGGCCCCGGCGCGGGCCGCGGCTGAGGCGCCCACGTCTGCGTCATCGGCTGCGCCTGCGGTTGTGCCTGAGGCTGAGCCTGCGGGTGGGACGGCGCCGGCGGCGTCGTCGGGGGCTTCGGCGGCGGCCCGGACGGTCCGGTGTCGGAGCCCGGCGGCCGCTGCGGCGCGGCATTGGGGTGGGCGGCCGGCACGTGCGGCTCGAACGAGCGCACCAGCAGGTCGAACCCGGGGCCGGTGAAGCCGGAGTGGTCGACCTCCGACGGGGACGCGGCCGGCCCGGAGACGGCGCCGCTGCTCGCCAGCTCGGTCACCGGCAGCCGCAGCTCCATCTGCAGGTGCTGCAGCCGTGTGGCGAACGCGACCGCGCTGGGGTAGCGGTCGCTGGGCGACTTGGCCATGGCCTTGGCGATGACCTCGAAGACCTGCGGTGGCACGTCCGCGCGGTCGATCGGCGGCGGCGGCTCGTTGAGGATGCGCATCATCAGCGGGCCGATGCCCGAGCCCGAACCGGCGCGGAAGGCCGGCCGGCCCGCCAGCAGCTGGTACATCGACGAGGCCAGCGCGTAGATGTCGGAGGTCACGCCCGGCGGCTGCCCGTTGACCACCTCCGGCGCGGCGTGGTGCGGCGTGAACGCGTTGGTGTGCGTGGCCTCGGAGGAGTCGACCAGCCGCGCGACGCCGAAGTCGGCCAGCGCCGGCTCGCCGTAGCGGGAGACGAGGATGTTCTGCGGCTTGACGTCGCGGTGCAGCACCTCGGCCTCGTGCGTGGCGGCGAGCGCTCCGGCGATCTTCACGCCGATGCGCAGGACGTCCGGCAGCGGCAGCGGGCCCTCGTTCCTCAGCCGGTCGCGCAGCGAGCCGTGCTCGAAGTAGTCCATCGAGATGTACGGCTTACCGGAGCTCGTCATGCCGGTGTCGAGGACGGTGACGACGTTCGGGTGACCGGTGAGACGCCCGGTGATCTGGCACTCGCGTTCGAACCGGCGCATCGTGTCGTCGTCGACCGCGTCGACGGACAGCACCTTCAGCGCGACGATGCGGTCGAGTCGCTCCTGGTGGGCGCGGTAGACGACGCTGAAGCCGCCTTCCCCCGCCCGTTCGAGGATGCGGTAGCCGGGGACCTCGTCGATCATGCGGTCCCTTCTTCGTCGATCACGGGCATGAGAGGCAGCGGGGGGTGTGTCGTGTTGATGGTAGTACGTGTCCCTGACAACGGAGAGAGGTTGCAGCGCATGGACACGACCCCCGTCACGGCGCCCCTGCAGGGCATTGTCGTCAGTATCGACGTGACCCCCGGCCAATCCGTTCCCGCCGGCGCCCCGCTGGTCGTGCTCGAGTCGATGAAGATGGAGTACGTCGTGGTCGCGCCGGTCCCCGGTGTCGTACGCGACGTCGCGGCCGTCGCCGGCGCGCTCGTCGGCGAGAACGACACGCTGGTCGCCATCGAGGAGGGAGAGGTCGAGGCGGAGGACGCCCCGGCCGACGCCGCGGCGGGGGAGCGGCCCGACCTGGCGGAGGTACGCCGCCGCCACGAGATCGGCCTGGACGCCGCGCGCCCGGACGCCGTACGGCGCCGGCGCGCCACCGGGCACCGTACGGCACGGGAGAACGTCGCGGACCTGTGCGAGACGTTCACCGAGTACGGCGCGCTGGCCGTCGCCGCGCAGCGGGCGCGCCGGCCCCTGGACGAGCTGATCGACAAGACCCCCGCGGACGGCCTGGTCGCGGGGGTCGGGGACGTGAACGGCCGGCCCGCGGTCGTGCTCGCCTACGACTACACGGTCCTGGCGGGCACGCAGGGCGCGATGAACCACTACAAGAAGGACCGGATGCTGGAGCTCGCCGAGCGCCGGCGGCTGCCCGTCGTCCTGTTCGCCGAGGGCGGCGGCGGGCGGCCCGGCGACACCGACACCGCGTCCATCTCGGGTCTGGACACCATGGCGTTCCACCTGTTCGCGCGGCTCAGCGGCCAGGTGCCGCTGGTCGGCATCGCCTCGGGACGGTGCTTCGCCGGCAACGCCGCGCTGCTCGGCTGCTGCGACGTCGTGATCGCCACCGAGGACGCCAACATCGGCATGGGCGGACCGGCCATGATCGAGGGCGGTGGCCTGGGCGTGTTCGCGCCGGAGGAGATCGGCCCGATGGCGGTCCAGGTGCCGAACGGTGTCGTGGACGTCCCGGTCGCCGACGAGGCCGAGGCCGTCCGCGTCGCCCGGCGCTACCTCGGCTACTTCCAGGGACCGGCCGACGCCTGGGAGGTCACCGGGCAGGAGGCGCTGCGCGACCTCGTCCCGCTGGACCGCAAGCGCGTCTACGAGGTCCGTACGGTGATCGAGACGCTCGCCGACGCCGGCTCGGTGCTGGAGCTGAGGGCGGCGTACGGGCCCGGGATCGTCACCGCCCTCGCCCGGATCGAGGGCGTGCCGGTCGGCGTGATCGCCAACAGCCCCGCCCATCTCGGCGGCGCGATCGACGCCGACGGCGCGGACAAGGCATCCCGGTTCATGAAGCTGTGCGACGCGTTCGGCCTGCCGCTGGTGTCGCTGTGCGACACGCCGGGGTTCATGGTCGGCCCGGACGCCGAGAAGACCGCGACCGTACGGCACTTCGCCCGCATGTTCGTCACCGGCGCGAACCTCGGCGTCCCTCTCGTCATGGTCATCCTGCGCAAGGCGTACGGGCTCGGCGCGCAGGCCATGGCCGGCGGCAGCCTCAAGGTGCCGGTCGCGACCGTGGCCTGGCCGACCGGCGAACTCGGCGGCATGGGCCTGGAGGGCGCCGTGCGCCTGGGGTACCGCCGGGAACTGGCCGCCGCCGAGGACCCCGACGCCCTGTTCGACGACCTCGTCGCCCGCGCGTACGAGCGGGGCAGGGCCCTGTCCGCCGCGACGGTCTATGAGATCGACGACGTGATCGACCCGGCCGAGACCCGCCGCTGGATCGCCATGGCGCTGCACGCGGCACCGCGCCGCGAACGCCGGACCCCGCTCGACACCTGGTGACGGCAGACTGGTGCCATGTTCGCCCACGCCGGCGGGTTGCTGGCCACCGAACTGACAGATGTGACCAGCGATCTGACCGCCCTCGACTCATCGGGGCACTGGGCCGTCGTCGTCACGTACGAGGGCGAGGTCACCTGCGCGCGGTTCGGCACCGTACGCCGGACACCGCTCCCGTACGCGCCCTGGCAGGGGCCGCCGCGCGAGTCCTGGACCAGCTCGCTCGGCCGGGACGCCTACGTCGCCGGGGTGGAGACGATCCGCGCGGCGATCGCGGAGGGCACCGTCTACCAGGCCAACCTGTGCCGCGTGCTGTCCGCGCCGCTGCCCGGGAGCGACCTGCTCGGCCTGGGCCACGCCCTCGCCCGCGGCAATCCCTCCCCGTACGGCGCGGTCATGCGGCTGCCGGGGCTCCAGATCGCCTCCGCCTCGCCGGAGCTTTACCTGTCCCGTGCGGGAGACGTGGTCGAGTCGCGCCCGATCAAGGGCACCGCCCGTACGCCGGAGGAGCTCCTGCCCAAGGACCGGGCCGAGAACGTCATGATTGTCGATCTGGTCCGCAACGATCTCGGCCGGGTGGCCGAACCAGGGTCGGTTTCGGTTCCCGCCCTGTGCGCGCTGGAGGAACATCCCGGTCTGGTGCACCTTGTCTCGACGGTACGGAGCCGGCTCCCGGCCGGAACGGGGTGGCCGGAGCTGATCGCCGCGACCTTCCCGCCCGGATCGGTGACCGGCGCGCCCAAGTCCAGCGCGCTGACCCTCCTCAATGAGCTCGAACCGGTGCCCCGCGGCCCGTACTGTGGAGCCATCGGCTGGGTGGACGCGGATTCCCGGCGTGGTGCGCTCGCGGTCGGCATCCGTACCTTCTGGGCAACCGGTGATCTGCTCAGGTTCGGTACCGGAGCGGGCATCACGTGGCATTCCGACCCCCGGCGCGAATGGCAGGAGACCGAGCTGAAGGCGGCTCGGCTATTGGAGGTAGCTTCGCGATGAGTTCCGGTCCGGTATGGATCAATGGGGCGCTGCACGCCCCCGAGGACGCACGAGTATCCGTGTTCGACCACGGCATCCTCGTGGGTGACGGCGTCTTCGAGACGATCAAGGCCGTGCGCGGCCGGTCGTTCGCCCTCACCCGTCACCTGGACCGGCTCGCCGTCTCGGCCGCCGGGCTCGGCCTGCCCGAGCCGGACCTGGACGCCATCCGCCAGGGCACCCTCGACGTCCTCGAGGCCGCGCCCAAGTGGGAGCTCGCCCGCATCCGCATCACCTACACCAGCGGCGAGGGCCCGCTCGGCTCCGACCGCGGCACGACCGGCGCGACCGCGATCGTGGCCGTCGCCGAGCAGCAGCCGTTCCCGGCCACCGGCGACGTCTCGGTCGTGCCGTGGCCGCGCAACGAGCGGGGCGCCCTGTCCGGGCTGAAGACGACCTCCTACGGCGACAACGCCAAGGCCCTCGCGTACGCCCACGACCACGGCGGCGCCGAAGCGATCTTCGGCAACCTCGCCGGAAACCTCTGCGAGGGCACCGGTTCCAACGTCTTCCTGGTCCGCGGCGGCCGGCTGATCACCCCGCCGCTGTCCTCCGGCTGCCTTGCCGGGATCACCCGCGCGCTCGTGCTCGAGTGGGTCGGCGGGGAGGAGACGGACGTGCCGCTGGGGGAGTTCACCGAGGCGGAGGAGGCCTTCCTGACCTCCACGACCCGTGACGTGCAGCCGATCAGGGCGGTCGACGGCACGGTGCTGCCGGCCGCGCCGGGTCCCGTCACCCGCAAGGCCATCGAGGCGTTCGCCGAGCGGGGCGCGGCCGACCTCGACCCGTGATCGTGCGTACGGCCCCGCGCCGTCGGGTGTGGGCCAGCGCTGGGAGGCGCTTGGCGCGGGGCCGTACGGTCCGTTGGGTCAGGAGTGCCAGAGCAGGTCGTCCAGTTCCGCCTCGATGTCGATGAAGTCCGACTCCCGGCCCGCGGCCACGATCTCGTACGTGCGGTTGAGAAAGTCGGTCAGGGGCGTGAGCGGAGCCTCGAAATGGGCGGTACCAAAGGGTGACGAAAGAGACAGGTTCAACGAGCGGTCGCGGACGTCGTCCGCGGGCCACACCTGAACGTCCCCGTCCCCGACCCGCCGCACCACACCAACGGTCAGCAACTCGCGAGCAAAGATCCACTCGACTGGATCATCATCACCGACGTGAAACGCGACACGGATGGCATAGGGGTCGTCGGCGGCGTATTCAAGGGTCGCGAGCAGCGGGACCGTCGTGCGGTCGGGAACGACGAGCCGAAGGCCGACCTCGGCCGAGGCGGTGCTGCTGCTGTTCATCGGGCCATTCCTTCAGGCATCGGACCCGCATCGCGGGCTCTGGGTGAGGACGTCGCTCCCTCCAACGGGTGTCCCCTTCGGTCTCTGACCCGTAACTGCGAGAACTCCTAAGAACATTCCGCCCCCCGAACACAGAGCTGACCGGCCTCACCGACCTGATACCCGCTCTGACCTGCGCGGAAGCGCTATGGTCGATGCGTGTCCGAGCACCTGACCCGCTGGCGCGAGCGCGTACGACGTAACACTCTGTTGAACAACGCGTGGCGTGTCGCGGTGTTCACCGTGGGCACGGCGGTGCTGCTGGCCGGCGTCGCGATGCTCGTCCTGCCCGGCCCGGGCTGGGCCGCGATCTTCGTCGGCTTCGCCATCCTGGCCACGGAGTTCGCCTGGGCCCGCGTCGCCCTCCTGTGGGCCAAGGACACGGCCACCAAGGCGAAGGACAAGGCCCTCGACCCGGAGACCCGCAGAAGAAACCAACTGATCGCCATCGGCGGGGGAGTGGTGATCGCGGCCGGCGTGATCATCTACCTGGAGCGGTACGGCCTGAACCTGCCGTGGACCGCGCGCTGACCGACACCGCACCACCGGGCGGCGCGCGAAGAGGTGCCGGAATGCGCTAATCTTTGCTGGCGACGGGGAAACCCGTCCGGGGCGATTAGCTCAGTGGGAGAGCGCTTCGTTCACACCGAAGAGGTCACTGGTTCGAACCCAGTATCGCCCACCCACCTCGAAGGCCGGTTCCGATCAAGGAACCGGCCTTTTCTGTGCGTACGGCCGCGTGGTCCAGCGGTAGGGCTGGTAGCGGCGGCGGATACGATCCGATCGGGTCAGTCGTGCGGCTCGCCGCGGGGCGCGCTGCCGCGCGCGGTGAGAACGCGTGGAGGGGGCGGATCTGAGGATAGTCAGCGCGGTGATCCTTCTGGCGGTCGCTGGTTTCGCATTCTTCATGGCGCGCGCCGTGTTGGTGGCGGCATCATCCGGCATGTACCTCAAGCTGCGCGGTGTTCGGGCACGGGGCACGTGCGTCGGGAGTGTCCCCGGACGGTACGGGAGCGGAGTGGCGGTGCGGTTCGAGGACCTCGCCGGGACCACTCGGACGGCGAGCGTCTACGGGTGGAACGGCACGCTGTTGCCGGAGACGGGAGAGCCCGTGGAGATCGTCTACAGCCGCCGCAACCCCCGGAACGCCGATCGTTGGCCGGTGCGGACGCAGAATGCGGTCGGTAACGTCCTCTATCTAAGCCTGTGCGGCTTGGTGATCGGCGCGTTGGGCGCCGGAGCATTCTGGGTGGCCGTTCTGGCGGCTTGGTCGGCATTCTGACTTACTAGCGAGATCCGAGACAGGACAAGCCGAACGGCGCCGGCCGGAGGCACTGCTGGGGTGGCCACGACGCTCGTTCCGGGTGCGGCAGTGCATGACGAACCGCCCGCGTGCCGTGGTGCCTAGCCGACCGGGTCGAGCGTTCGGCCTCGGCCTCTCAGTTGGTCCGGCTGTGTCGACAGCGCGACAAGGATGTCCTCGACCCGTGCCTTGGCGTCGCCGAAGAGCATCTGGCTGTTGTCGCGGAAGAAGAGGGGGTTCTGCACCCCGGCGTAGCCGACCGCCATCGAGCGCTTGAAGACGATGACATCCCTCGCCTCCCAGACCCGCAGCACCGGCATGCCGGCGATGGGGGAGTCGGGGTCCTCGGTGGCGGCCGGGTTGACGGTGTCGTTGGCGCCGATGACCAGGACGACATCGGTGTCGGCGAGGTCGTCGTTGATCTCGTCCATCTCCAGGACGATGTCGTAGGGCACCTTGGCCTCGGCGAGCAGCACGTTCATGTGCCCGGGCAGACGTCCGGCGACCGGGTGGATGCCGAAGCGGACGTCGACGCCGCGTTCGCGCAGCTTCTTGGTCAGCTCGGCCACCGGGTACTGCGCCTGGGCGACCGCCATGCCGTAGCCGGGCGTGATCACCACCGACGAGGCGTCGCGTAGCAACTCGGCCGCGCCGACGGCGTCGATCTCGCGGTGTTCGCCGTAGTCGGTGTCGTCGGCCGGTCCGGCTTCGACGCCGAAGCCGCCGGCGATGACGGAGATGAACGAGCGGTTCATCGCCTGGCACATGATGTAGCTCAGGTAGGCGCCGGACGAGCCGACCAGCGCACCGGTGACGATGAGCAGGTTGTTGTCGAGCAGGAAACCCGACGCCGCCGCGGCCCAGCCCGAGTAGCTGTTGAGCATCGACACGACCACCGGCATGTCGCCGCCTCCGATGGAGGCGACCAGGTGCCAGCCGAGGGCGAGCGCGACCGCGGTGACGGCGATCAGCAACGGCAGGTTCGGTGAGTGGACGAAGAAGACGGTGAGCACGACGAACGCGGCCAGGGCGCCGAGGTTGATGTAGTTCTTGCCCGGCAGCATCAGTGGGGACGAATTGATCCGCGCCGACAGCTTGAGGTTGGCGACGATCGAACCGGTGAGGGTGACGGCACCGATGAAGACGCCGATGAACACCTCGGCGTGGTGGATGCGCAGCAGCGATCCGGCGAATTCGCGCTGGCCGCTGTTGTGCTCGACCGAGTAGTAGCCGTCCCAGCCGACCAGTGCGGCGGCCAGGCCGACGAAGCTGTGCAGCAGCGCGATCAGTTCGGGCATGCCGGTCATCTCGACGACCCGGGCCCGCCACAGGCCGATGCCGGCGCCGACGACGATCGCGACGACCAGCAGCACGACGGCCACGGTACGCGCGTGCTCGGTGGCCACGCCGATGGTGGCGGCCAGGGCGATGACCATGCCCGAGATGCCGAAGACGATGCCCTGCTTGGCGGTCTCGTGCTTGCTCAGGCCGGCGAGGGACAGGACGAACAGCAGCGCGGCGACGATGTACGCCGCGTCCGCGACCGAATGAGTGCTCACTTTGACGCCCCGTGGTGTTTCTGGCTGTGGAGAGGTTCGTGGTCGGACCGTGCCGTAGTGCGCTACTCCCTCGTGAACATGCTCAGCATGCGTCGGGTCACGGCGAAGCCGCCGAAGATGTTGATGGACGCCAGCAGGATGGCGACGGCCGACAGCACGATGACGACGGTGTCGTCGCCGCTGCCCTGGATGCCGATCTGCAACATGGCGCCGACGACGATGATCCCGGAAATGGCGTTGGTGACCGACATCAGCGGCGTGTGCAGCGCGTGGTGCACCTTGCCGATCACGTAGTAGCCGATCACCACCGCCAGCATCAGCACGGTGAAGTGCTCGGGGATCGGCGGCGGGGCCAGTGCCGAGATCAGCCACAGCACGACGATTCCGACGCCCACGGCGGCGAACTTCACCCAGGCCGGGCGAGGCGCCTTCGCCGGCTTGAGTTCGGCCGCCGGGCCGGGGGCCGCGGCCGGGGTCGCGGACACCTGGACGGGCGGTGGCGGCCACAGCTTCTCGCCGTCGCGGACCACCGTGATGCCGCGCTGGACGACGTCGTCGAGGTCGAGCACGACCTTCCCGTCCTTGTCCGGCGTCAGCAGCTTCATGAGGTTGACCAGGTTGGTGCCGTACAGCTGACTGGCCTGCGCGGGCAGTCGCCCGGCGAGATCGGTGTAGCCGATGATCGTCACGCCGTTGCCCGTGGTGACGACCTCTCCGGCCACCGAGCCCTCGACGTTGCCGCCCTGTGCCGCGGCCATGTCGACGATCACCGAGCCCGGCTTCATCGTCGCGACCTGTTCGGCGCTCAGCAGCTTGGGCGCCGGTCGCCCCGGGATCAGCGCGGTGGTGATGACGATGTCGACGTCGGCGGCCTGCTCGGAGTAGATCTCGGCGGCCCGCCGATCGTAGTCCTCGCTCGTCGCCCGGGCGTAGCCGTCGCTGGACGCCTTCTGCTCGGCCTCGACGGCCAGGAACTCACCCCCCAGCGACCGCACCTGGTCGGCCACTTCCGGCCGCGGGTCGGTGGCCCGTACGATCGCGCCCAGGCTCGACGCCGCGCCGATCGCGGCCAGTCCGGCCACTCCGGCGCCGGCCACCAGCACCTTGGCCGGCGGCACCTTGCCCGCGGCCGTCACCTGGCCGGTGAAGAACCGGCCGAAGACGTGAGCCGCCTCGACCACCGCGCGATATCCGGCGATGTTGGCCATCGAACTCAGCACGTCCAGTGACTGCGCCCGCGAGATCCGCGGCACCGCGTCCATCGCCAGCGCGGTGATCGGCCGCGCCGCCAGGGCATCGAGCAGCTCCGGGTTCAGCGCCGGAGCCAGCAGCGACACCAGGATCGCGCCGTCGTGCAGCCGGGCGATCTCCTCGGTCGTCGGGGCGTTGACCTTGAACACGACGTCGGCGGCCCACGGGTCGCCGATCGTGGCCCCGGCCTCGGCGTAGGCGTCATCGGTGAAGCTCGACCGCTCACCTGCCCCGGCCTCGACGACCACGTCGTACCCCAGGCCCTGTAACTGCCTGGCCGTCTTCGGGGTCGCGGCTACCCGAGTCTCGTCCTGGCTCTCGTTGACAACACCAATGAGCATCCTGCGGGTCCATTCGGAAACCGGCGTGGCGCGTAGGCCAGCCGCAGAATTTTCATGACCGAGTCATCCAACCATTTCGGTGGCGGCAACGTGTCCCCGGGTCTGCCGAACCAGTGGTATAGGGGACGTTTGCGCGGTCCAGCACACGGGCGCGGCCTGGTCAGGCGGGGCGGGGCGTGTGGGGAAGGGCGCCTCGGTGGAGCATGACGCTCACGCGGCTCTTCGTCCGGGCGAGGGCGGCCGTGAAGTACGGCGACCGTCGTGGACGCCGTCGGTCTCCGGCCGGACCAAGATCGGACTCAAGGGGCTTCCGGCGACATCCCGGGGCCTCGACCGATTCCGTGCGCATCGCGTGTCATGCCGCGGATCTTGTGCCGGACGATCTGTGGGAACCGGTGGCTCCCGCTCCCGAGAGGCGCCACCACTTCGCGGCGGCTTGCCGTGATCAGCGGTTCAGCAGGCGGAAGCAGTCCCCAGAGGGGTGCGGTGAGCAGCGCGGCTGGGGGGTGAGCGCAGACGTAGAAATAAAGGAGATTTTCGGCGTCGGACGCAAGAAGCCGCCCATCGCGGGCGGCGCTATTTCGCCGTCTGAAGAAATGATATCGACTCTCGGCTGTACGAACACGGGTCTAGCGCACGTATCTATCATTCTATGAATGCGATATGGAAGGCGTCCTTCAATATGCCGTCATCTCCGTCGGTCGCGCCACTGTCTTCTGCGCCATATCGGAGCGCTCCATTAGTGCAGGTCAGCCATGTTCTTCCGGTGGCGCGGCGGGCGGTGGCCCGCCCGCCGGCCTGATTGGCGCTGAGACTCAGCCGCCCTCGCCGCTGACACCGGTGGTCTGCTTCTTGTCGAGCAGCTTGATCTTAATCTTCTCCATTGTCGCCCTCCTTTCCATGTGAGTGGTAATGCGACTGACACAACAGGTAATTACCTTCTCCTCATGATTAATGTGAGGTATGAACGTGTCAAGGGTTTCGTCTGGAGCGGAGGTTCTTTGCGATGATGCTGCGGCCGCGGATTAAACCTGAGCACGCCGCCTACCGGACGGTCTCCGGCGCCGTGCGGATGGGCAGTGTGATTTTCGGGATCGGGGTGGAGATCGACGACCCGGACGGCTGGGTCTGGACGTTGACGCAGGCTCTGGACGGTGCCCGTACTTCCGGCGAGATCGCGGAGCAGGTCGCCGCGGCGCACTCGGAGGTGACCGTCGCGGAGGTTCTTCAGGCCGTGGCGGATCTTCAAGCGGCGGGCCATCTGGAAGACGTCGACGCCCCGCCGCCGTCGTTGTCCTCGGCGGAGCAGGAGCGTTACAGCCGCGGCGTCACGCTGCTGCGCTGGCTCGACCGCAGCCCCCGCCGCAGCGCGTGGGAGATGCAGGAACGGCTGCGGGACGGGCGGGTACTGCTGGTCGGCCTGGGCGGCACCGGAGGTTTCTGCGCGCAGGCCCTGGTGGCCTCGGGTGTCGGGCACCTCCACTGCGTCGACCACGACACCGTGGAGTTGTCCAATCTCAATCGCCAGCCTTTGTACCGTCAACGGGACATCGGCCGGCCCAAGCTCGACGTGGCGCTGGAGGATCTGCGAGCCCTCAACCACCACCCGGAGATCACCGGCGAGCAGCGCCGCGTGTCCGGTCCCGAGGACCTCGCGATGCTCCTGGACGCCGGCCCGGCGCCGTACGACCTGCTCGTCATGTGCGCCGACCAGCCGCCCGAGATCCGCCGCTGGGCCAACCGCGTCTGCCTGGGCACGGGTACGCCCTGGGTCGACGGCGGCTACCACGGCCCGCTGGCCACCGCCGGCATACACGTCCCCGGCGACGGGGCCTGCTGGGAGTGCCAGCGCGCGGGAGAGGCCGACCGCCGCGATCTCGGTCTGGCGCCAGGTCAGGAGGAGGAGGCGGCTTCACCGCGGATGGCGTGGCACCCTGTCACGGCGGTCACCGCCGGCCTTTCCGGTTCGCTGGTCGCGCACGCCGCCCTGGCGTTGCTCACCGGCGCCCCGCCGATGGAGCCCGGCTTCCGGTACGGCATCAACCTCGCAGCCTTGGACGATACGGTCCTGCAGCGCTTCCCGCGTCGGCCGGACTGTCCTGCCTGCGGTGAATCGTCGACGGCCGGTGACGCGACACCGCCGGCCGGAGCGGTGCGATGACGACCCGCGTCTCCCCGCCGAAGGTCGGGGACCGCACCCGCATCCGGTTGCACGAGCTGGCCTCCCGGCCGGACGGCGAGGAGGTGATCGTCGGGCGGCTCGACACCGGCGACTTCGTGGTGTTACCCGCTGTCGGCGCCCGGGCGATCGAGCTGCTCGAACAGGACCTGACCGCCGGGGAGGCCCGGCGCGTCCTTGCCGAAGAGACGGGTGCTGACCTCGACATCTGCGACTTCGTCAGTGATCTGGCGGCGCTCGGTTTCGTGGCCGAGGTCGACGGTGTCCTCCTGTCCGGCCCCGCGCCGCCACGAGCCACCTTCCCGTGGCTCACGCCCCGCCTCGTGGCCTGGTCGCTGAGCCCGATCGTGCCGATCGCACTGGGCGCGGTGGTCGCGGCCGCTTTGATCGTCCTGGCCGCTCGCCCCCGCCTGATGCCCGGTTACCACGACCTGCTCTGGAGCCCGTACGGCAGCCTGGTCCTGCTGGTGGTGTTCGCGGTCGGCTGGCCCTTGCTGTTCCTCCACGAGACCGCGCATCTGATCGTCGCCCGCGCGGCCGGGGTGCCCGCCCGGATCGAACTCGGAACCCGGTTGCAGTTCCTGGTCGTGCAGACCGACATGAGCGGGATCGACCTGGCCCCGCGCCGCCATCGGCTCACCGCGTACCTTGCCGGCAGCACCGTCAACCTCACCATCGCCGCTACGGGCATCCTCGTGCTGGCCGCGACCGGTCCCCACACCCCTGCCCACCGTGCGCTCGCGATCCTGGTACTTCTGGCGCTGATCCCGCTGCCGTTCGAAGGCATGATCTTCATGCGGACCGACGTGTACTTCGTCCTGCAGGACCTCACCGGCTGCCGCGATCTGTTCGGGGACGGCCGCGCCTATATGCGGTACCTCGCTGGCCGCGTGCTGTCACGCGGCAAGCCCCGGGTCGCGGACCCCAGCCGCCAACTGGCCCCGGCGCAGCGACACGCGGTTCGCGTCTACAGCGTCGTCCTCCTCACCGGAACCGCGCTGGCCTTGGCCGCGCTGGCCACGGTCACCGTCCCCACCGACCTCACGATGCTGATCCACGCCGTCCGCCGCGCCGGGCCCGGCCACGGCTCCGGCGAACGCCTCGACGGCCTCGCGGTACTGCTCTTTCTCGGCGGGCCGCAGGCCCTCTGGGTCCGTACGAAATGGCGTCAGTACCGCGCTCGAAAAGTCGCCCATCGGCTCGGGAGCAGCCGCTGAGCACCGGGAAGGAGCTTTTCTTGCTACTTCATCCCATGTGTCCCACTTCCTATTGACACAGAAGGAGGCGCCCGCCAAAGTTGCCTGCGAGCGCCCATTCAAGAGCCGGTCGGTCCGCCTTTACGAGGCCGCTGTGGGCGCCGTTTCCACGTGTAGGTTGGGGGTGAGACGGAATGGACAACACGCAGAACTGGGTTCCCGAGAACTGGGTCCCGAAGAACTGGGTTCCCAAGAACTGGGTGCCTCGCTGACCAGGTGTTTCTCTGGGAGCGATGCCGGTCCGGGGTGCGGGCTCCGATGCCCTGGTACACAACTCCCCGGACCGGCCGATGAGATATGCGCCGGTAGGGAAAGTGGGGCATCCTTTACATGGTGGCGTCCTCTTCGTCCACTGAATCGGACCATTCGCTCACCGGCGCGCGGGGCGACGAAAGCGCCAGGGCCGGATATGGCGCCGTGTTCGCGGTCAAAGAATTCCGTGCCGTCTTCGTCGCTCATATTCTTTCCGTGCTGGGCGGCGTCCTCGCCGAGGTCTCGCTGGCCGTCCTGGTCTTCCGGCAGACCGGCTCGGCGCTGTTGACGGCTCTCGTCTTCGCCCTCGGTTTCCTGCCCTACGCGCTCAGCGGGGTCGCGCTGTCCGGCATCGCCGACCGGTATCCGCCTCGCCGTGTGCTGGTCGCCTGCGACCTGCTGTCGGCGGGCTGTGTGATGCTGATGGCGATCCCGGCGACCCCGATCGCCGTCCTGTTCCTGCTGCGTTTCGCCGTCTCGATGATCTCACCGCTGTTCACCGGCACCCGGGCGGCGAGCCTCGCGGACATCCTGCAGGGGGACCGGTACGTCCTGGGGCGCTCGCTGATCCGGATCGTCTCGCAGGGTTCCCAGGTCATCGGCTACGGTCTGGGCGGCCTGGCGCTGGCGTGGGTGTCGCCCCGCACCGCGCTACGCGTCACCATCCTCACGTTCCTCTGTTCCGCTCTGTTGCTACGCCTGGGCACCCGTGACCGGCCCGCGCGGGTGTCGGGAGGCGGCGCGATGACACGTGATTCGATCGCCTCGGCCGGACGGTTGCTCGGCGACGCTCGCATTCGCGCGCTGCTGCTGATGTGGTGGGTGCCGCCGATGTTCTTCGTGGTCGCCGAAGGGGTCGCCGCGCCCTTGGCCGCCGCCTCTGGGGCGGGCTCCGCCGGCTTCGGCCTGTTCCTGGCCGCGATGCCCGTCGGCACCGTGGTGAGCGAGGCGCTGATCGGCACCCTGCTCGGCCCCGCCGCCCGCGACCGCCTCACGCTGCCGCTCGCGGCCGTATCGCTGCTACCGATGATCGCGTTCGCGGTCCACCCGCCGTTGCCGCTCGCGACCGGATTGATGCTGCTCACCGGGCTGTGCGCCGCGTACACGCTCGGCATGGACAGGTGGTTCGTCGAGGCGGTTCCCGAGACGATGCGAGGTCAGGCCATGTCCCTGTTGGGCGCCGGCATCATGACCCTCCAGGGTCTCGGTATGGCCGTCGGCGGCGCCATCGCCGCCGTGGTCCCTCCCTTCATGGTGATCTGCGCGGCCGGGCTGCTGGGCACGGTGAGCGTCCTCGGTGTGCTGCGCTCGGTCCGCAGACAGCTGCTACGCGGGAGGCAGCAGTAGCCCCGGGGGCGGGTCCGTGGCGAGGTCCTTGCTGAGGCCGCCCCGGCGGCCGGAGAACGTCGCGTCGGTGAAGTCGACGGTGGCGCCGGAGAAGGTCGCGCGGGTGAAGGCGATGGCGGTGCCGGAGAACTCCGCGTCGGTGAAACGGAGGGTGCCGCCGGACAACGTCGTGTCGGTGAAGTCGAGAGTGCCGCCCGAGAACGTCGCGTCGGCGAATGCGGCGGTGGTGCCGGAGAACTCCGCGCCGGTGAAGCCGATGATGCCGCCGGAGAGCGCCGTGCCGGTGAAGTGCACGGTGCCGCCGGAGAACTCCGCGCCGGTGAAGTCGACGGCGCCGCCCGAGAAGACGGCGCCGGAGAAGTCGATGGAGGCGCCGGAGAACACCGCGCCGATGAAGTGGTGGGTGGCGCCGGAGAACGTCGCGTCGCCGAAGTGGACGGTGCCGCCGGAGAACTCCGCGCCGACGAAGTGGACGGGGCCGCGGGAGAACTCCGCGCCGGTGAAGTCGATGGCGGCGCCGGAGAACCGCGCGCCGGTGAAGTCGACCGTGGCGCCCGAGAACACGGCGCCGGTGAAGTCGAGGGTGCCGCCGGAGAACACGGCCTCACGGAAGTCGACGGTGCCGCCGGAGAACACCGCGCCGCTGAAGTCGCCTCCGTCGAAGCGGACACCGGTGAAGTCGAAGTCATGGCCTCGCCAGGAGACCCGAGCGTTGTCGCGCAGGTGCGCGGTGATGATCGAGATGACGGTGTGGTGCACCTCCTGGCTGCCGCCGAACGACAGCTGTTCGGCGGCCGGAGGGCCGTCCGGCGGATGTTCGTAGGGCATCCGCAGGTAGGCGCACAGCTCGTCGATGCAGGTCTGCCGGCTGTCCTGCCAGTCGTCGGCCAGGCCGGCCAGCGCGTAAACCCCGGCCAGGCGTACCGCGGTGTCGGCGTGTTCGAGCCGCCTCGTCGCCGTGGCGAACCGTCTGTTGAACACCCGCACCCGGTCATCCTCTCCGCGCCGCTGCTCGGACATTTTCCCGCCTTCGGCGGGACACCGCTTGCGGAAGCCCATCACCGAGGAACCTCAATACGTCCAGAATGTCCTCCACCGGCGGAGACGTACACGCCCTCAAGCGCGTCAGTTTGAAACCTTCTACACCGGACTCGTCAAGGCGTCGCGAACGCCCGGCCGCCGCGTTCGTCACCACCGCCGATCACCCGCCTTGGGGACTCAGCTGGGCCGACGGGTCCAGGCGGAGATCAGGCTGAATCCGATCTCGGCGAAGGCCTTGTCATCGAGGCAGGCCAGGCCCGCCTCCGCCTCTTCCGGGCTGAGGACACCGTTCTCCACCATCGGCGGAAGTGCCTGGACCGCCGTCAGGCGCATCGCCTCGTTGCCCAGGCTGCCGCGGTAGCACGGGCACATCAGCGCGGACATGCCCAGGTCCGCCCAGCCCAGCTCGCCGAGGGAGCGGGCCACGTGCCGTGGCCATCGAACGTCGGTGCCCGTACGGCGCAGGACCTCCTCGATCGCGGTGGTCAGCCGGCCGAACGCCGGGTAGGCGGAGTCGCCGAGCGGGCAGATCAGAGGCTCCTCGATGACCAGCCAGCCTCCCGGAGCCACCCACTCGCTCATGCGCCGGATGACCCGCTCCCGGTCCGGAATGTGGGACAGGACCGCCCGGCAGTGCACCAGGTCGAACGCGGCCGCCGGGAGACGGCCGGTCCGTACGTCGTGCCGGACGATCGACAGGTTCGGCAGGCCCGCCCCGTCGAACAGGGCGGGGTCGATGTCGGTGGCGAGGACCGTCGCTCCGGGGCGGGCTCGGGCGAGCCAGCGTGCCGTCGCTCCTCCTCCCGCGCCGATCTCGGCGAAGCGGCCCGAGGCCGGCAGGTCCAGGTCGGTCAGGACCCGCTCGGTCGCCGGGGCGAAGAGGGCGTCCAGGACATCGAGCCGCTCCCGCGTCCGGACGGCCGTGTTGGCGAGGACTCCGTCCACGTATCCGTCCGCCGAGGGGGTGGGGACGGTGGGCTTGGCCTGGCTCGTCGACATGCGCGGTTCTCCCCTTCTGCGCCAAGCCCTCCAACGGGCCCTCGGCGCGTGTACCGGTCGAACGCGGCCCTGCCCCGGCCGGGTTCAGCGGTGCTCATCCGTGTAGGGAGGCACCGGTGCGCAAGCGGGTCGCCCGCACGGCCTCCACCTGAGCCGCCTCGGTCTGGCCGAGGTCCCGGAGGATCATGGCGAGCAGTTCGCGGCAGTCGGCCTCCGTGTCGGGCCGCCGGTAGCCGGTCAGGAGCCGGAGCGCGGCGCGGGCCGACTCCGCGGCCTCCTCACCACGCCGCAGCCTCCACAGCACCTCCGCTCTGGTGAACAGGGGGAATGTCCGGTTGTCGGCGGTGAGCCCGGCCGCGATGCTCAACGCCGCGTCGATCTGCGCGAGCGCGCCCGGCAGGTCGCCGGCGTCGCGGAGCGCCCGTCCCGCGTGGTGGTGGAGGACCACCCGGATCTCGGCCTCGCCGAGCGTCTCGGCGAGTGACAGCGCACGGGCGAACGCCTCATACGCCTGGCGCGCCGCGGTGCCGAGCTTCAGCAACCCCAGACCGAGCCGGACGTGGCCGTTCACGAGCAGCCGCGGGTCACCGTCGCGCTGCGCCAGCTCGATCGCCCTGGTGAGGTGCTCCACCGCCTCCCGCGGACGGCCACGTTCGGCGAGAGCCGTGCCGAGGCTGCCCACGGCCCGGGTCTCGGTGGCCCGGTCGCCGGCGGCGCGCGCGGCGTCGTACGCGGCGGCGGCGACCTCGGGCCAGCGACTCAGACTGGGCGCATGGTAATAGAGCGCCTGGACGTTCTCCGACAGCCGCCATACCTCGCGGTGTCGTCCCTCCCGCAGTCCCTCCAGGATGAGGGCGCGTACGACCGGCTCCACACCGTGGAACCAGGTGAGCGCGGCGGCGCCGTCCGCCGGATCCGGGGCGCCGCCGGAGGGCGGCCGCGCCGGGTGGGAGACCAGCATGCGGTAGACCGGGACCTTGAGCGTGGCCCGCGCCGTCGCCTCCTGGTAGTACTCCAGCAGACGCAGCCGCGCGGCCGCGCGCTCACCGGCGGTGAACTCCTCCGCGGCGAGCCCCTGGCAGTAGAGGACGACGAGGTCCTGGCGCGTGTACTGCCCGGGATGGGACTCGGTGACCATGTGCCAGGCCGCCAGCCCGTCGAGCGCCTCGCGCGCCTCGGGCAGTGAGGAGGAGAGCAGAGCCGCCGCCGCGTGCGGATCGACGCTCGTGCCGGGGTGCAGCCCGAGCAGCGTGACCAGGGTACGTTCGGTGTCCGGGAGCTGGGCGCGGGTGAGGTTCAGCGCGGCCGTGAGGCCGGTGTCGCGGTCCTGGTCGATCTCGTCCAGGCGTGTACGCTCGTCGGTCAGCTCGGCGACGAGGTCGGCGAGCCGCCGGTCCGGCCGTACCGCGAGACGGGCCGCGCAGACGCGCAGCGCGAGGGGCAGATGGTCGCACAGCTCCGCCAGTCGCGCGGCGGGCTCGGGCTCTTCGGCGACGCGCTCGCCCACGCACTTCTCCAGCAGCGCCGCTGCCTCGCCGGGGGAGAACGCCGGGAGCGCCCGGAGCGCGCCGGCGTCGGTGACCGCAAGGTCGAGCATCGCGTTCCTGCTGGTCACCAGCGTGGCGCAGCGGCGGCCGTCCGGAAGGAGCCGGCGTACGGTGTCGGCGTCGACGGCGTTGTCCAGGACGATGAGCATCCGGAGCGTACGCGTGAGGGCGCGGAAGAGTCCGGTACGCTCGCCGTCCCGCTGCGGGATCTCCGCCTCGGGGACGCCCAGCGCCAGCAGGAAGCGGGCCAGGACCGCCGCCGGGTCCTCGGGCCCGATCCCGTCGAAGCCGTGCAGATCGGCGAACAGCCGGCCGTCGGGGAACTGTTCGGCGGCGGCGTACGCCCACTGAAGGGCGAGCGTGGTCTTGCCGACTCCGGCCGGACCGGTCACGACGGCCAGGGGCGCGTCGTTCGCGGCGCCACAGATCTGGTCCAGCCAGTCGCGCTCCTCGACCCGGCCGACGAAGACCCGCGGCTCTCGCGGCAGCAGGCGGGGCGCCGGCCGCTCCGCCGCGGCCGTCGGGACGTCCGCGGTCCGGCCCGAGCCGGTCGGCGTGGCGGGTCGCCGTGACGCCTCGAGGACCTGGTCGAAGGCCGCCCGCAGCTCCGGGCCCGGCCGTACGCCCAGCTCCCGGCGGAGCCGCTCACGGGTCCGGTGGTAGACACCCAGGGCCGCGGACCGACGGTCCTCCTGGTGGAGGCAGCGCATGAGAGCGGCCAGTAGCGACTCGCGCAGGGGGTTCTCCTGCGCGGCCGTGTGCAGCAGCGGGATGAGCCGGCCACCCGAGTCCCGCTGGATCTCGATTTCGGCCCAGGACTCCAGGGCGTGCAGCCGGATCGCGTTGAGACGTTCGGCCTGCGCGCCGAAGAACTCGCCGGCCGCCAGGTCGGCGAGGGCGGGACCGCGCCACAGGCGCAGGGCCTGGTCGAACAGGTCCGGGGCGTCCACCCCGGCGGCCGAGGCGCGCGCGACGAGCCGTTCGAACCGGTGGGAGTCGACCAGGTCCGGCTCTCCGGTCAGGCGGTAGGCCGACCCATGGGTCTCCAGAAGGAGCCCGGCGGGCAGTATCCGACGCAGGGCCGCCACGTGCCCCTGCAGCGCGGCGCGTGCCTGCCGGGGCGGCGCGCCGTCCCAGACGATGTCCGCGAGCCGGTCGACGGGCACGAGATGACCGAGATCGAGAGCGAGCGCGGCCAACGCGGCGCGGCGGCGCGTCCCTCCGACGTGAAGGGGCGTGGCGTCGGCCGAGAGCAGCTCGGTCGTGCCGAGTAACCGGATCCGCACCAGGACTCCTCGGGCCGGCTCACCGGACGATCCGGTCACCGTTCCTGAGCGCACGGTACACAGCCCGGCGGCCGGATGACCATCACTGAGCGGAGGCCGGGTCACGCCATCATCCGGTCGGTTCGGCGTCGGCCGGGACGCCGGGGGCCACGTGGAAACGGCCAGGGCGGCCGACCGCCCGCCATCCCTCCGGCGACGTCGCGTCGCGCCTCTCCAGCCAGGCGAGCAGCCGGTCCCGGGCCTTGCGGTCCTGCGCCCGGTCCGGCTCCGCGCCGGACATCTCGCGGAGCAGCACCCGGGGGCCGGGCGTGTCGAGGAGGACGAACCGGGTGCCGGGCGGAAAGACCACCTGCGGCTCGTCCCCGGGGCCGGCGAACACCGCCGGACGACGCCCGGTGCTCGACCAGACGGCGATCTCCACCGGCGCGGCCAGGTCCGCGTCGGCGGCGGTGATCGCCGCGACCGGAGCCGGCTCGGTCACGACGGCTCCGGGCTCGTAGACCGCGAACGCGGTCCGCTCGAGGGCCGCGCCCAGCAGCACGGGCCCTCGGTGGCAGGGCAGCCGCCGGAGTCCGGAGCCGAGGCAGGCCAGGACCGCGCCGGCCGGTCCGCCGTCGCCGCGTCGCGCGGCCGCCACGAGTTCGGCGCGCGACATCGGTTCACCGACATCGGCCTGGTAGAGCAGCACGGCGACGAGATCCGTCCGATCGTCGCCGGACGCGGCGCGCAGGCCCGGCAGCCGGGCGATGGCCTGGTCCACCCGGCTTGCGTAGCGCAGGAAGTGCTCGCCCGCGAGTGCCCTGAACGCCGCCCGGTCGCCGGGCGTGCTGCCCTGGAACTCCTCCGAGGCGGCGACGCCGGACCTCAGTACACGCGCGGGGCGGAGAGTGGGATCGGGTACGCCGTCGCCGGACTCGGTCCGCACGGTGGGAGAGGCGGCGGCGTCGAGCCCGGCCGCCGGCTGCCCCACCGGTGCGGGAACGGCGGGCGCGCGCGTCTCGGGTACGGCGGCCGGGAGGTCGAGGCCCGCCCACTCCAGCGCGTGCGTCTCCGCGAACGCCCTGGCGGCGGCCTCGCTCCGCGGATCCGCGCGGAACGCCCCCACCAGGGCGAGGTGCGCACGCTCGGCCTCCGGCAGGTCGGCCAGGACGCCCGGGAGTTCCCTCCAGACCGCCTCGGGCACGGACCGGTCGCGGGCGCCGACGATCAGCACGGGACGCCGGAGATCAGGAGGGTGCAGCCGCGAGTCTCCGGCCGGGGTCTTGGCAGGGCGCAGCCACAGGCCCGCTGGGACCGCCTCCAGTTCCCAGCCCGCGAGGACGCGGAGGACGCCGGGCCCTACGTCCCCGGGAGGAGGCTCTGCCCAGGCTCGCCAGCCGGAGGGCAGCACCTGCCGGAGCCGCCATGACGCGGTGAGCTCGCGAAGCCACGGCTCCCAGGTGGGCCACTGGCCCGAGGCGTCCAGGAAACGGCAGGTGTGCCCGCCGGTCGTCCGTGTCGGCAGGCCGACGGCCAGCCGGACGTCGGTCCGGAGGAGATCGGACAGTCCGGCGCCCATGCGGGTGAGTTCCGCCGGCGACGCCCAGGGGGCTGCGAGGCAGACCGCCTGGCCGTCGAGCGGAACGGCGGGGCCGGGCGGCTCTTCGGCACCAGGGACGAGCGCCGCGGCCAGGTCGGCGACGGTGAGGACCGGATGCTCCGGTGTGCCGACGACGAGCAGGTGAGTGCCGTCCGGCGCCGAGGCGAGATCGGTCACGGCACCGGACGGCACGCCGTCCGCCGCGAGCCACCGTCCGCCCGCGAGCGGGACGACGGCCGGGCCCGCGGACGCGGGAGGCCAGGCCGGGCCGAGGCGGCGTGGCGGCCCGGTCGGGTCACAGCGCCACCACGACGCCGGGTCCGCCTCCGCCACGCCGGCGACCCGCAACGTGCCGTCCGGCTCGATCCAGACCATTCCGTCCGGGGCGATGACCGGCAGCCCGGCAGCCTCGGCGACCTGCGCGGCGGGCCGCCGGTCGCCGATGGGAGCGGCCAGCCCGGACGCGGCGAGGATGAGGGCCGAGGCGCCGCGACCGGCCGCGATCGCGGAGAGGCGGCCGAGCCCGTCGTAGAGCACGTCCGGAGCGTCGTGCGCCGCGGCGAGCACCACCAGGGCGCCGGGCACGGCGGGCAGCGCGGTCAGCGCCGTCGACAACGCCTCGCCCGGTCCTCCCGCGGACACGATGACGAAGTGCGGTCCGACCGCCTGGATCGACGATCTCGCCTCCGCGTGCGGACCGGATGGGGCGTCCGGGCCGGTGGCCGGGTGGTTCGCGCCGGTGTTCACGACAGTGGGGCGCATCGCCCACCCTCCTTGCCCGACAGGGCGGTCTGGATCTGGGTCGTGCGGCGCCGCGTGATGTGCAGCGCACGGCCGGTGGGGAGCCGGCGGGGCTTGACGTTGCCGAACAGATAGCCCTCCGAGGGCGGGCACGACAGGAGCACCGCGGGCGTGTTGACCTCCAGCATCCTCCGGAGGAGCGGATCGCTGAGGGCGCGGCCGGCGTTGTTGGCCCCGCGCGCGACGATCAGGTGCAGGCCGATCTCGGTGCCCTGCGCCAGGTAGTCCAGCAGCGGCGCGAACGGGTGGGTCGCCGAGCCGGTCGCGACCAGATCGTAGTCGTCCACCACCACGAAGAGCTCCGGGCCCTCCCACCAGTCGCGGAGTTTGAGCCGGGCCAACGGGATGTCCGCCGGTGGCACCCGGTTCTTCATCGCCCGCGCCGCGCCCTCCACGCCCTGGCGCAGCACGTCGACCGCGACGGCGTACCCCAGCCGCTGGTCGTCGGGTACCACGTCGTGGAGCTCGCGCCGGAAGTCGACGAGCATGATCTTTGCCTCGGCGGCGGAGTAGGCGCGCAGAACCGAGGCCGTGATGTGCTTCAGCAGGTTCGTCTTGCCGGACTCAGCGTCCCCGATGACCAGGAGGTGCGGGGACTCCTCGAAGGAGTGCCAGATCGGGGCGATCTCGGTCTCCTCGACGCCGAGGGCGATCTCCAGCCGCCCGCGCGGGGCGGGGAGCTCGGCGGCGTCGAGCAGCAGCGGCAGCATCCGCACCTCGGGCGCTCTGCGACCGGTCCACGCCTCGGCGACGGCGTCGACCAGGTCGGCGACGCCCTCGCTGAGGTCCGACGTGGCGCCGGAGCCGTCCATGCGCGGCAGCGCGGTGAGGAAGTGCGTCTGGTCGGCGGTCAGTCCGCGGCCCGGGGAGTTCGGCACCTTGGCCGCCGCCCTCATGTTGATCATGGAGTCCACCGGATCGCCCAGCCGCAGCTCGAAGCGGGTCTGCAACTGGTCTCTCAGCCCGCCGCCCACCTCGCCCCACCGCGTCGTGGCGACCATCAGGTGGACGCCGTAGTTGAGACCGCGCTGGGAGATCAGCGTCAGAGGCTGCACCAGGTCGTTGAACTCCTGCCGCAGGGTGTTCCACCCGTCGATCACCAGGAACACGTCGCCATGCGTCTCGTCCGGCAGTTCGCCCGCCGCGCGAAGCCGCCGGAACGCCGCGACCGAGTCGATGCCCAGCTCGGCGAAGTACCGCTCCCGTCGAGAGAGGACCGCGTTGATCTCGGCGACCGTACGCAGCACCCGCTCCGCGTCGTGCCGGCCCGTCACCCCGCCGACGTGCGGCAGGCGACGCAGCGACGCCAGCGTGCCGCCGCCGAAGTCCAGGCAGTAGAACTGCACCTCCTCCGGCGTGTGGGTGAGGGCCAGTCCGGCGATCAGGGTGCGCAGCAGTGTGCTCTTGCCGCTCTGCGGCGCCCCGGCGATGCCGGTGTGGCCGCCGGCCCCGGACAGGTCGGCGACGAGCAGGTCGCGTCGTTGCTGAAAGGGCAGGTCGACGACGCCCACCGGCGTGGAGAGCGTGCCCCGGTCGGTCGTCGCCGTCAGCCCGCATGACGGGTCCGGCGCGAGCGGCGGAAGCAGCTCGTCCAGCGACGGCGGCACCGCGAGCGGTGGCAGCCACACCTGGTGCGCCGGCGGTCCCGCGTCGACGAGCCGCTCGGCCGCGACCTCCAGCAGCGATCGCGACTCTTCCTCCGGGACCTCCTCCGGCTTCTGTGGTGCCCGCCGGGGCGTGACGTACCCGGTGCCGTACGCCACGACCTGGCCGGCCACCACCGCGGCCGGCGCCCCCCGGCGCCGAGGCCGGTACGCGCCGGAGACGTACGCCGCCTTGAACCGCGTGAGTGTGGAGATGTCGCTGCGCAGGAAGCCGTTCCCGGGCTGGGAGGGGAGCTCGTACGCGTCGGGGACCCCGAGGACGCCGCGGCTCTCCATCGCCGAGAAGGTGCGCAGCCCGATCCGGTACGACAGGTGCGACTCCAGCGCGTGCATGCGTCCCTCGTCCAGGCGCTGAGAGGCGAGGAGCAGGTGGACGCCGAGCGATCGACCCAACCGTCCGATCATGATGAACAGCTCCATGAAGTCGCGGTGCGCGGCGAGCA
The DNA here is from genome assembly GCF_030269445.1 of Actinoallomurus iriomotensis. Classification (GTDB taxonomy): domain Bacteria; phylum Actinomycetota; class Actinomycetes; order Streptosporangiales; family Streptosporangiaceae; genus Actinoallomurus; species Actinoallomurus iriomotensis. The sequence goes on along the minus strand of NZ_BSTJ01000002.1, from coordinate 329,967 downwards.
GCTCGGAGAACTCATCGACCACCACGAAGAGCGTCGGCAGGGGAGCCAGCGTCGTCCCCGCCGCGCGCGCCTTCTCATACTCCAGCAGCGAGCTGTAGTTGCCCGCGGATCGCAGCAGCTCCTGCCGCCGGACCATCTCCCCGTGCAGGGCGTCGCGCATGCGGTCGACCAGCGCCGCCTCGTCCGCCAGGTTCGTGATCACCGCGGAGGTGTGCGGCAGCCGGTCCAGACCGAGGAACGTCGCGCCGCCCTTGAAGTCGACCAGGACGAAGTTGAGCGTCTCGGAGGAATGGGTGATCGCCAGCGCGAGGACCAGGGTGCGGAGGAGCTCGGACTTGCCCGAGCCGGTGGCACCGATCAGCATGCCGTGCGGGCCCATGCCGTCCTGCGCCGACTCCTTGATGTCCAGGTCCACCGGCGTCCCGTCGGCGGTGATGCCGAGCGGCACGCGCAGTTCGTCCTTGGCCTCGCGCGCCTCCCAGTGCGCCTGGACGTCGTGGGTGTACAGGTCGCCGATGCCCAGCAGCGTGGTGAGGTCGAAGTCGGTGGCGAGCGGCTCGGTGGTGTCGGACGAGTCGCCGAGGCGGTACGGCGCCAGCCGCAGCGCGAGCCGTTCGGCGGCCCGGAGCGTCAGCTCGTCCGGCACGCCGAGACGAACGATCTCGTCCTTGCGGTTGCGGCCGGCGCCGACCATCGTCAGCTCACCGTCCTCGATCCGCAGGCGCAGCGTGCCGGGGTCGGCCTTCCACTCCAACGCCTCGCCGAGATCGACGACGATGGCGTTGCGGTAGCCGCCCCTGGCCAGCCGGCTCGACGTCGGCACCGCCACCCCGTCCAGCACGAGCACGGTGAACGGCTCGTCGCGACCCGGCATCGCCTCCCGGTCGTACGGCGGCCGGCCGGTGAACTCCTGGCCGAGCAGTTCCTCCAGTTCCCCGGCCGAGCCACCGACCAGGCGGACCAGGCCGGCACCGTCGGTCTCGGTCGGATGCAGCGCGTGCGGGAGCCACTTGGCCCACTCCCACGCCGCTCGCCGGTCGGGCGCGGCGGCGATCGCGACGCGCAGGTCGTCGGGGGCGTGGAAGACCGCCAGCTGGGCCAGGAGGGCACGGGTCATGGCACGCGCGGCCTCGGCGTCGTCGGAGCGCAGCAGCAGATGGGCGAAGCCGCGCAGGTAGATGAGCGTCGGCTGGCCGCCCACCGTCCCGTACGAGTGGATGAACCGGCGCAGTGCGTGGGCGCACAGCGGCTCGAGGTCTTCGACCGGCTTGGTGGCGAGCGGCGCGAGCTTGGCGGCGAGCCGCTGCGGGCCTGTGCCGATCCGTACGTCGCTGAAGTCAGGATGGCTCGGGCGGCGCTCCCACAGCCGGGACGTGCGGACGAGCGACCGCAGCTCCTCGGGCGCGGGATGCCGCCAGGCCAGCGCCAGCCGCTGCGCGTCGATCGTCTTGCGGACCTGGCGACGCATCTGCGACAGGTAGCGCAGATAGTCGCGGCGTTCGGCGCGCAGTGCGCGCTTGCGGTCACCGGACGCTCGCAGGAGCTGGGCGACGAGCATGCCGACGGCGGCCAGCGCCATCATGCCGATCGCCACATACGTGAGCGCGTCACCGCCGCCGGGCCGCAGGAAGAGGAAGACCATCGCGAGTGAGCTCAGCGCCATCGGCGCCATCGTGAGCATGTTCGCCATGCCGCTCTGCGGCTCCGGCAGCGCCGGCGGCTCCTGCAGCTGGATCTCCCCATCGGGCATCTCCGGTCCAGGCCGGCGGGCCGTGCGGTTGATCAGTACGACGCTCACCGAGAGGCTCCTCACTCGCGCGGTTCTGTCCGGTCAACGGCGCGCGTACGACGCCCGGTTCAGCGCGTGAACCGCCCGTCGGGTACGCGCCGTTCACCGGGTGGACACGAGGAGGTCCGCGATCGCCCGCACCGCGGGCCGGGAGGAGTGAGACGCGTGAGTAGTGCCGCCACCGGGCTGTGCCGGCTGAGGTTCCGCGCGCCCGAGTCGGTGTTCGAGCTGGCGGTTCCCGCCGACGTGCCGCTGGCCGACCTGTTGCCCGCCATCATCCGGCACGCGGGTCCGGACCTGGAGGAGAAGGGGCTCGACCACGGCGGGTGGGTGCTCCAGACTCTCGGCGCGGATCCGTTGGACGAGGAACGGACCGCCGAGTCGCTCGGCCTGTGCGACGGCGAGGAACTCCATCTCCGTCCGCGCCGTGAGGCGCTCCCGCCGGTGCACTTCGACGACCTGATCGATGGCATCGTCGAGGGAATGCGTGAGAACGGCGGCTCCTGGCGTCCGCGCGCCACCTACCGTGCCGCCGTCACCCTCACCGCGGTCGCGCTCGCCGGCGGGCTGGCCGTGCTCGCGCTGCCCGGACCGCCGCGGCCGCGGGTTCTGGCCGCGGCCCTCACCGGCGCGCTCCTGCTGCTCGGCGCGGCCAGTTCCTCGCGTGCGGTCGGGGACGCGCGGGTCGGCGCGCTGCTGGGCGCGGTGGCCGTTCCGTACGCGGGGCTGGCCGGATTCCTGCTCCCCGCCGGTGTTCCCGGACCCGGGCTGACCGGCGCCCGGCTGCTCGCCTCCGGGTCGGCCGCCGCGGGGGCGGCGGTCCTGGCCCTGGCCGCGGTGGCCTGCTCGGCGCCGCTGTTCCTCGCCATGGTGCTCGTGGCACTGCTCGAGGTGCTGGCCGGCGTGCTGGCGCTGGCCGGCATGCCGCCCGTACACGCGGCGGCGATCATCGTCGTGATCACCGTGGTCTTCGGCGGGTTCGTTCCCGGCGTCGCGTTCCGGCTGTCGGGGATGCGGCTGCCGATGCTGCCGCGCAACGCTGAGGAACTGCAGGAGGACATCGCGCCGTTCCCGGCTGGTGAGGTCATCGCCCGCAGCGCGGTGGCCGACGCCCACCTGAACGCGCTCCACATCGCGGTGGGTGCGGTGTGCACCGCCGCCGGCACTCTGCTGGGTCTGTCCGGTGGCTGGGCGCCGCGCACCATGGCGGCCGCCCTCGGCCTGCTGCTGGTGCTGCACGCCCGCACCGTCGGCGGCGTCACCCAACGGCTCGCGATGCTCGTGCCCGGCGTGGTCGCAGGGGCGCTGTTCCTCGCGCGCGTCGCCGTCGGTGACACGGACCGCATGGTCGTCCTGTCGGTCCTTCTCGGCGGCGCCTGTGCACTGCTGGTCGTCGCCTGGACGGTGCCCGGGCGGCGCCTGCTGCCGTATTGGGGCCGGGCCGGCGACCTGCTGCACACGTTCGCCGCGCTCAGCCTGCTTCCGCTGGCGCTGTACGTCACCGGTGCCTTCCACGCGCTGCGCGCCATCAGCGGCTGAGGAGGCGGACGGATGCAGTCGCGACGCGACCAGGTCCAGGCCCACCTGTTCGTCATGGGTCGGCTGGCCTCCGCCATGCTGCGGGCCGACCCCGATGCCCCGGACGCCCCGACGGCCCGTACGAACCGCGGCGCGCGGATCGGGATCGCCGTCGCCGTCGCGATGGCCGTGATCGTCGCCATCTACGGGCTGATCAAGCCGGGCGGTCGTACGGACTGGCGAAAACCCGGCACCCTCGTCGTGGTGAAGGAGAGCGGTGCGCGCTTCCTCTACCTGGGCGGCGCGCTCCGCCCAGTGCTGAACGAGACCAGCGCACGGCTGCTGGCCGGCGACCGGATGTCGGTGGTCCAGGTGCACCGCTCCTCACTCTCCCATGCGGCGCGTGGCGCGCCGGTCGGCCTCGTCGGGGCCCCCGACGAGTTGCCGGACCCGGCCGCCCTCACGGCCGTGCCGTGGCTGGCCTGCGGCACGCGGAGCCCGAACGGTTCAGGCGGCATCACGCCCCGGCTCACCCTGCTCGTCGGGCCCACGGCCGAAGGCACGCCGCTCACGGCCGGAGAGGGCGTGCTGGTCGGTACCCCGGACGGCGCCGTGTACCTGCTCTGGCGCGGGTTCCGGATGAGGCTCGACCAGAGCCGGGGCGCGGTCCAGGCGCTCGGGTACGCCGACGCGACGGCGTACCCAGTCAGTCCGATGCTCCTCAACGCGCTGCCGGCCGGACCCGATCTGACAGCGCCTCCGATCCAGGGGCGGGGGCGGACGGGCCCGTCGCTCGCGGGCCGTTCCACCCGGGTCGGGCAACTGTTCGCCGGTCCCGGCGGTCACTACGTGCTCACCGAGTCCGGCCTCGTACCGCTCAGCGGCACGCTCTTCGCGCTGCTGCGGGGCGCGCCCGGCACCCAGCGCGACGCGTACCGGGGCAAGGCGGTCACCCCGGCGGCGATCGGCCCGCAGGACGTGGCGGCGCACGAGGCACCGGGCTCGGCCTGGTTCTCCGTCGCGCTGCCTGCCGATCCGCCGGGCCTCGTCACGGTGGGGGAGGACCAGGGCGTCTGCGCCGACGTGCGTCCCTCGGCGGGGAGGCCCACCACCTCCGTCACGTTGCTGAAGGCCGCCGCGGAGTCCGGTGGCCCGCCCGCCGCCGAGCCAGGTGTGCTGCCGGCGTGCACGGCCGCCGACCGGATCGGCGTACGGCCGGGCGGCGGCTCGCTGGTCCGCGCGCTGTCCGGGGGCGGCGCCGGGCAGACGGAGTACCTCGTGACCGGCGCGGGAGTGAAGTATCCGCTGCCGTCAGCCGACGCGGCCGGACGGCTGGGATACGGCGCCGCGCCGGTCGCGGTGCCGGATGGACTCCTCCGCCTGCTCCCCACCGGGCCGAGCCTCGACCCCGCGACGCTGGCCCGGAACGGGGTCGTCGGCCCTCCCGCGGCCACGGTCACGTGCGGCTGAACCGGCCGCCGCCACAGTGCCGTTCCACCCGTGAACAGGACCATCCACAAGGAAGGAACCCAGGTGAGTGCACCGAACCTGCAGACGGACGATGCGAGCGTCTCCAGGCTTCTCGCCAGTCTCCAGACCCAGATCGAGTCGATGAACCGCTCCATGCGGGGCGTTGAGGACGTCAACGCCGAGGTCAACCAGCACTTCAAGGCGGCGGCCTCCACGGCCTACCAGAACAAGATCAGCGACTGGGAGCAGCAGTACGCGAACGTCATCCAGGCGTACCAGGACCTGTGCGACAAGCTGCACGTCGGCTACAAGGGCATCGACGCGGCCCACGGCCAGGCGGCGAGCATCGCCACGGGCTGGGGCGAAGACGTCTACAACGCCCTCACCCCCTGACCCACCCCTGCCCCGACCCTGCCGACAGAAGGCGAACACCATGGGCACCATCGAACTGCACCACCAGAACATCGACGAGGCCGCCGACGCGCTCACGCAGGCGAGCAACACCATGCACCAGAGCATGGACGACTGCCTGCACGCGGTCACCACGGCGAGCGCGGATCTCGTCGGCGACATGCAGAACGCCGCGAACGACTTCTACACGGCGGTGCAGAACGCCGACCGCGCGATGACCCGGGACATCAACCGGGCCGCCGACATCCTGCGCGAGATGCACGGCCTGCTGCGGGACGCCGACCGCAACGGCGCCGGCGGCTTCCACCACTGATCGCCATGAGCGACGATTCCGATGGCGACACCCTCAAGGTGACCGATGAGTACCTCAAGGGGGTCGCGCTCGACAAGCTCAACGGCTTCATCCGGGACCTGCGGGCCAACCCCGCGATCGCGGCGGTGTCCGGGTTCGCGAACGCCGGCGACGGCAGCGGCCTCGGCGCCGTGCCGGGGGAGTACACCAAGCTCCTGCCCGGTGGCGGGCCGCTGACCTGGGCGAAGGAGCTACAGAGCCGGTTCCAGTCGCTGTGCGTCAGCCTGCAGACCGAGCTGAACGCGCTGGACACCACGATGACCAACATCTCCGTGGACCTCCAGACGGCGCAGTTGAAGCTGCAGAACGGCGAGGACGAGGCACTGTCGGCCGCGCAGATGGTGCAGGTGCTTGACAACGTCTTCGGCGGCGGGACCGGCGGTGGCTCGTCGTCCGGCGGCGGCACCGGCGGTAATGGCGGCGGAAGCAACGGCGGCGGGTCCGAGCCCGGCAACCCCGGGTCCGGCGGCTCCGCGGCGAACCACGGCAAGTAACCCAGCTGACCGGCGGGTGCCGGCGCGGAGTCCGCGTCGGCGCTCGCCACGACCGGGAGCTTTCAGGCATGCAATGGGAGGACGCGCTTGCGTCGTTCGCCTCGACCAAGCAGACGAGCGTCACACGCCGCGAGGACGTCGCGGCGGACGGCCAGGCGAGCTGGTTCCTGAGCCAGGGTCAGAACACCACGTACGCGAGCGAGGCGAACACCGGCTGGGACATCTGGTGGCCCTACTACTTCACGGAGACATTCCCCCTTAGCACCTCCTATCAGTACGCCACCATCGTCGGCCTCAACCTGGACTGGGGGCAGTTCGGCGCCGACCAGCCGCTCGGACAGTTCCTCGCGCAGCCGCAGAACATCCTGACCCCGCTGGTGTGGTCGCCCAACCAGAACGACACGACCAGCGTGTGGAGCTTCGACGCGGCCGTGACGATGCTGCAGGACCTGGACGCGTGGCTCACCGAGTGGATGCCGGTCATCAACCGCTGGGCGGACGCGATCAACGCCCCGGACGGCGACTTCCAGGGCAGCGCGGCGGCGGCGTTCCGCTACGTGCTGCGCGGCTTCGCCACCGAGCTGGGCACTCTGCACACCGAGCTGTTCACCCCTGACCCGTACTGGGCGTCGCTGGCCACGGCGCGCACCACCCTCGGCGCGACGCACGTCGCGCTCTGGAACGGCTACTCCGAATGGCGGGCGAACCGGCGCTCCCTCCCGATCAACTGCGTCAACGACGCGTTCAACGACGCCATGAACGCCGCCACGGTCACGGTCGACGCGTCCCAGCTCACCCTGGACAACCCCAGGGGCGTCAAGGTCACGGTCGACACGCCGCTGGGGAATCCGGAGAACCAGGACTTCTGGGACCGTGTGCAGCACAACGCCAAGGAGTATTGGCTGCTCGAGGTGCGTACCGCCCTCGATGCCGCGGCCGGGCCGGCGATCAAGGCGCTGGAGGATGCCTACCGTAACGCCACGGGGGCGCTCAAGGACGTGGGCCAGACGCAGTTGTCCCCGCCGCCCTCGCCCGACGCCACCGGAGATGGCCAGGGCGATGGCACCGGCGACGGTGAAGGAGGTGCCGGCATCGGGGACGGCCAGGCCGGAGACGGCGCGGATGGCGGCGCGGGTGCCGGCGCGGGTGCCGGCGCGGGAGCGGGCGCCGGCGGTAAGGGCAAGACGCCCGCCACGCCCTCGATCACGCCGGGCTCGCCGGCCGGCGGTGGCAAGCCCGGCGCCGAGCCGAAGACCCCTCGGCCCGTGTTCACGCCGAACACGCCGTCGACCGGCACCGACGTTCCGCTGCTGAAGGACGGCAAGCAGGTCCTCGACCCGAAGACCGGCCTGCCGATCATGGTTCCGGCGGGGACGACCGTCGCACCCAACGGCGAGCTCTTCGGCCCGAACGGCAAGCCGCTGCGCGGCAAGAACGGCAAGCCGATGTACGCCCCCAAGGGCTCCGAACCCGCCAAGCCGAGCGACCCGGCCCAGCCCGGGGCGCCCGGCCACGTCGTGGAGGCCACGGTCCCCAAGGGCTCCACGATCGGCCCGGACGGCGTCGTCAAGGGCCCGGACGGCAAGACCGTGCTCGACGCGAACGGCAACCCGTTCGTCGTCGCCAAGGGAAGCAAGATCGCCAAAGCAGGGACCATCCTCGGCCCGGACGGCAATCCGGTCCCCGAGCAGACGCAGCTGCTGGACGACGAGGAGCACGCGATGCTCCACCCGCAGCTCCTTCCGCGTCCGAAGACCACCGCGGGAGTACCCGCGACGCTGTCGGAGCCGCGGATCGCCCCGGCCGGCGGATCGCTTCCGGGCGCCGGCAACATCGGCATGAGCGCGCGGGCTCTGGAGAACGGCGGCCGGCCCGTCTCCGGCGAACTCGCCGCCCCGGAGCAGGCCCAGACGATGGGCCGCCAGATGGCCACCACCGGGGGCGAGCCGATGATCCCGCCGATGGGCGGCATGGGCGCCCCCACCGGACAGGATCGCCAGCGTACGACCTGGCTGGCCGAGGACGAGGAGGTGTGGGGCACCGAGGCCGACGCGGTCAGCGGCGTCATCGGCCGCTGACCGGCCCCGATCAGGAAACGATCAGGAAAGGAGCACGTTGATGGCCGAACGCCTCACGGCGGCGTCCGACCTCAAGAAGGCCTTCGCCGAGTTCGACGACATGTCACGTCTCATCGACGACATGCGCCTCAAGGCCGACGAGATCAACAAGTACAACAAGGAGTCGGCCGGCGACGACGACGTCGGCAAGCAGTACAAGTCCACGGTCGACACCCCGACCAAGAACCTCACCGAGCTGCTCGCCACCGTGCGCACGCGGGTCGACCAGGTCGGCGTCACCGGCCAGGACACCTCCGACCAGTTCCAGAACGCCGACGAGAACGGCAAGGACCTCACGAACGGCATGTGACGCCGCCCGCTGAACGGCGCCGGTGCCCGGCGCCGTTCCTCCGGCGGACACACTCTCTCAGAAAGGCCCCCGATGCCCGACGCGCCCGCCCCCCGCGAGTTCCGTCTCGCGACCGTCTTCGACTCCGTCGACCCGCTCACCGGACCGGCCTTCGCGCCCGGCCGCCCTCGGATCGAGGACGAGGACGAACGCACGGCGCTCGCCGCGTACCTGAACGCAGGCGAGCCCCTGGTGATGACGACCACCCTGATGGACGACGTGCTCGACGCCGGACGCACCAGCGTCGTACCGATGAACTTCCGCACCGACGGCATCTGGATCTGGACCGACACCGTCACCTACTACCTGGAGGAGCACCGGCTGGCTCCCGAGCCGGGCCTCCTCGCGCACCTGCGCGCCGCGGGTCCGTACGACTGGGCCGCCGACGATGCGACCCTCGAGGCCGCCACCGCGTACGTCCTGGTCCCGGCCGGGTCCAGGCCGGCGGAACCCGTATGGGAGGTGAGCGGTGCCTGAGCGGACCGATTCCGGCGAACCGCTCCCGTCGACGGGTGACCCGGACCCCGGTACGGGTGACCCCGCAGGCGGCGCGATGACCCGGCTCTCCAAGCCCATGATCGCCACCGCCGCGACGATGGGCATCGTGCTCGCCGGGCTGCCCCTGCTGCTGTCGCGACTCGCCGACGATCCGCCGCGTCCGCCGGCGCGGGCGCGCCGGGTCGCGGCCGGCTACACCCAGCCGGACATCTCCGGCGGTTTCGTGCCGGGCACGGATCCGCGCACGGCCGGCGGCGCTGGGCCTCGCCTGCGGCCGACCACGCCCGATCGGACTCCGAGCCCACAGCCGACGGACGGGCCGGGTGGCGGCTCGCCCGGTCCTAGCACCAGCCCCTCCGCGCGTCCGAGCGACACGTCCAACGGCGGTGGGCAGAGTCCAAGCGGCCGGAACACCGGTCAGGGCACCGGAGGGAGCGGCGTCCGGCCACTGGCCCGCTCGGCGGCGCACGCGACGTACGACGCGGTGTCCGGACCGCGCTGTACCGGCCGGGGCACCGGCTTCCATCACTACAACTGGTACGGCGACGGCGACGTCGGCTGGCACGACCACACCACCGGTGGCTGGGCCGGGAACGGCTGCCAGTCGGTCTACCAGTCCGTCCCCATGTCGGGTAGCTCCGGCAAGGACAACGGCAACTCCGTCGTGTGGACCTTCAGCACCGGGCCGGTCTCTCATGGCACCTGCCGGGTTTCGGCCTACATCCCGCGCGACACCGACGTGGTCGCGGTCGGCGGCGACCCGACGTACTACACCGTGCAGAACCAGTTCTCACGGGGGAAAGGCACCGTCGGCTCGTTCACCATCACCCAGGTCGCCCATCGCGGCCAGTGGGTGAGCGCCGGTTCGTACCAGGTGAGCGGCGGCCGGTTCGCGGTCATGCTGCACAGCCGCGGCAAGCGGACGCGGCCGAACGCCCACCATGCCGCCGCGCCCATCCGCGCGACGTGCACCGAGAGCTGACCCGCGACCTCACCCGAACACAGTGAAGGGGACCGGCATGACGCGCCCAGTACTGACCGTGTGCGCCGAGGAACGGGACGGTGCGTACCGGACGATCGGCGCGGCCCTCGACGTGGCCCGCAGCGGCGCGGTCATCAGCGTGCGGCCGGGCCGCTACGAGGAGAACCTCATCATCACCAAGATGGTGACCATCGCCGCCGACGAGGCGCTCGGCAGCGTGCGGATCGTGCCACGGCGCGGCGCGGTGATCCAGGTGGTGGCCGAGGCCGTCCAGCTCACCGGCCTGGTCCTGCAGGGGTGCGACGAGGAGCTGCCGGCCGTCGACGTGCCGCGCGGCCAGGCGGCGCTCCAGGACTGCGAGGTGATCGGCGGGTCCTGGACCGCTCTGCTGATCCGCGGACGGGGCTCGCTGGCCATGCGCGACTGCCGTGTGGTCAACCCGGCGGGCGCCGGTGTCGTCGACACCTCCGCCGGCAACAGCGTCATCGAGCACTGCGTGCTGGAGCACCTCGGCACCTCCGCCGTCGTGATCGGCGAACGCGCCGATCCGGTGGTGCGCGACTGTGTGCTGCGCGACGCGCGCGGCAACGGCGTCTGCGCCAACGGTGAGGCGCGCGGCACCGTCGAGTCCTGCGAGATCGTCGCGACGGACAAGCCCGGTATCGCCCTGGAGGAGTCGGCCGCGACCCGTGTCCTGCGGTCGTCGGTACGCGACGGGCCCATCGGCGTCTTCGTCGGTACGGCCGTGCGGGTCGTCCTGGAGGACCTGACGGTCACCACCACCCGCGGACCCGCCATAGCGCTGGCGGGCGGCACGGACCCGCTGGTACGGCGCTGCCGCACGGCACGGACGCAGGGCCACGGCATCCACATCACGGGGCGGTCGCGGGGCAGGTTCGAGGACTGTGAGGTGTCCGCCACCGACGGCGCCGGAATCTGGGTCGGGGAGAACTCCGGTCCCGTGTTCGCCCGGGTCGCCGTACGGGACTGCGGCGGCGCGGGGGTGGAGCTCACCGATGGATGCGCCCCCGAGTTCGACCGGCTGGAGGTACGCGACGTGGCGGGCACCGCGGTGAGCGTACGGGAGGGCGCGGACCCGCTGTTGCGGCGGCTGACCGTCACCGGCGTCCGCGGCCACGGCGTCGAAGTGCTGCGTGGCGGCTGTGGCCGCATGGAGGCGTCCGAACTGCGCTCGACCGGTGGAGCCGGAGTGCGGGTGGCCGAGGGCGGCGACACCTACGTCGGTGGCACGACCGTACGCGACGCGGGTACGTCCGGCGTCGAGGTCGGAGCCAAGGGCACCCTGTCACTTCGCGACTGCGACATCGAGGGAAGCGCTCAGGACGCGGTGCTGCTGGAGGAGGATGGAGAGCTTTCGGCCGTACGGACCCGGATGCACGCCAGCCGTGGGCACGGCGTCTTCGTGCGCGCGGGCGCGCGGGCCGTCCTGGCGCAGTGTGACGCCGTCGGCAACGGCGGGGACGGGGTCCGCGTCGAGTCGGGCGAACAGGTGCGCCTCACCGACTGCACGGTGGCCGAGAACCGCGGTGAGGGCCTGCGCCGGACCCGGTTCTCCGACCGCGTGTCCGTGGAGAAGCTGACCAGCCGCGACAACGCCGCCGCGGAGGCGAACGCGACGGCCACGGTTGAACCCGGCGTGTCAGGGGAGACGACCGCGGAGCAGGACCCGGAGGGTCCACTCGCCGTGCTCCGGTCCCTGGTCGGCCTTGACGGCGTGAAGGAGCAGGTCACCACGTTGGTCAATCTCAACAAGCTGGCCAAGCGGCGGGAGCGTGCGGGCATGCCGAGCCTGCCGATGAGCCGCCACCTCGTCTTCGCCGGTCCGCCCGGCACCGGCAAGACGACGGTGGCGCGGCTGTACGGCGGTATCCTCGCCGAGCTCGGCGCGCTGCGCAGCGGCCATCTCGTGGAGGTGGCGCGCGCCGACCTGGTCGCCTCCATCGTCGGCGGCACGGCGATCAAGACGACTGAGGTGTTCGAACGCGCCCTCGGCGGTGTGCTCTTCATCGACGAGGCATACACGTTGTCGGCCGGCAGCGGAAGCGGGCCGGACTTCGGCCGCGAGGCGATCGACACGCTCGTCAAGCTGATGGAGGACCACCGCGACGACAATGTCGTGATCGTGGCCGGGTACTCCGCGGAGATGGAGGAGTTCCTGGGGTCCAACCCGGGGCTCGCCTCGCGCTTCAGCCGTACCGTCGAGTTCGAGAACTATTCCGTGGACGAGCTCGTCTCCATCGTGGAGCGGTCGGCCGCGGGGCACGGCTACTCGCTCGCGCCCGGCACGCGGGAGGCGCTCACGGCGCGCTTCGACCGTATGCCCAAGGGCCGTGACTTCGGCAACGGCCGCGCGGCGCGCAAGGTCTTCGAGGAGATGGTCGACCGTCAGGCGTCCCGGCTGACCGCCTGGCCCGAGGCCGGCGACGCGGACCTGGCGGTGCTGCTACCCGACGACGCAGGCACCGACGCGGGATCGCCGGGGACGGCCGAAGGTGACCGGCCGGACCTGCTGGAGCGACTGCGCTCGATGATCGGACTGCCGGCCGCCAAGCGGCAGGTCGAAGACCTGGTCAACCTCATCGCGCAGGCGCGCCGACGCGAGGCGGCGGGGCTGCCGAGCATGGCCGTCGGTCACCATGTGGTCTTCGCCGGTCCGCCCGGCACCGGCAAGACGACCGTGGCGCGGCTGTACGGCGGCATCCTCGCCGAGCTGGGCGCGCTGCGCAGCGGTCATCTGGTCGAAGTGGCCCGGTCCGACCTGGTCGGCCGGTACGTCGGGCACACTGCCCAACTGACCCGCGAGGTGTTCGAGCGGGCCCGTGGCGGCGTGCTGTTCATCGACGAGGCGTACACGCTGACACCGCGCAACGGCGGCACCGGTGACTTCGGACAGGAGGCCGTCGACACGCTGATGAAGCTGATGGAGGACCATCGTGACGAGATCGTGGTGATCGTCGCCGGGTACGACGAGGAGATGCGGGGCTTCCTGGCCTCCAACCCGGGACTCGCCTCCCGGTTCGCCCGGCGGATCGCCTTCGAGCACTACACCGACGAGGAACTGGTCGCCATCGTGGAGCTCCAGGCGGAGGCGGCCGGGTACGCCCTCGCGCCCGCGACCGTGACGGCGCTGGGCGAGCGGTTCGCCGCCACGCCGCGGGACCGCGGGTTCGGCAACGGCAGGTTGGCCCGACAGACGCTGGAGAGCATGATCACTCGGCAGGCGGGCCGGCTCTGCCGGCTCGATATGGGCGACGTGACCGAGCTCAGCCTCCTGCTGCCGGAGGACCTGCCGGCCGGCGACGGCGAGGTTCTCGGGAGCCCGCTATGAGGTCACGCGGCGCTCTCCGGGATCTCGTCACGCGTGCGGCCGCCTGGGCCGGCGCGGTCACCACGCTGACCGCGTCGATCGGCCTCACCCCCGCCGCGGCGACGCCCGGCCCCGCCTCGCTGCCGGGCGTCTCGCAGACGGTCTCCGGCGGCACGTCGGGCTGTCTCAAGCCGTCCACGGCGGAGAGCGTCCGCGTGCCCTGGCCGCAGACCTATCTTCGGCCCGAGAACGTCTGGCCGCTGACGCAGGGAGCCGGGGTGAGAGTCGCCGTCGTCGGCTCGGGAGTCGACGACGGCTCCGGCCTCCTCGGGACACGGCTGACCCTCGGCCCCCGGCTGTACGGCCACGGCGACGCCGGGCGCGATTGCGTCGGGCATGGAACGTTCATCGCCGGACTGATCGCGGCCCGGCGGCGTGCCGGCGTCGGCTTCGCCGGCATCGCGCCGCAGGCCGAGGTCCTGTCCGTCGCGGTCACCGATGACATCGGCGTCACCACGCCCGGCCTGCTGGCCAAGGGCATCAGGGCGGCCGCCGACGCCGGCTCCGACGTGATCGACGTCGCCGTCCCGGTGACCGCCGGCAGCCCGGCCCTGGCGTCGGCGGTCGGCCATGCGAACGCCCACGGCGCGCTCGTGGTCGCCCCGGCGGCGGCCGACGGCCATCCGGGCGGCCCGGTCTACCCGGCCGCGTACCGGGATGTGCTCGCCGTCTCCGACATCGGCCCGAACGGTCTGCCGCCCCAGTCGGCGGCGAGCGGCGGGAGGGTCGACCTGAGCGCCCCCGGAGACGCCGTGATGAGCGTCGGTCCCGGTGGCCCCGGCGACTTCACCGGTACCGGACCCAGCTACGCCGCCGCTCTCGTGGCCGGCACCGCGGCGCTCACGCTTGCGTACCGGCCGCGCATGAGCCCGGCGGAACTGAGGAGCCGCCTGGAGATCACTGCCTACCACCCGGGCACCACCATGCCGGATCCCCGGCTCGGCTACGGCACCGTCGACCCGGCCTCGGCCGTCGGCATGGCCCTGCCCGAGCAGGCGGGCGCGGCGGCCCGGTCGACCGGCCCGAGGCCCGTACCGGCGATGCCGCCGCCCCGGCCCCGGCAGGGCAACGCGCCGGCGTACCGCGTGGCGGCGGGCGCGGCGGCCGCGATCGCCCTGGTCGGCTTCGGCGCGGTCGTCATCCCACGAGGCCGCCGCCGCGGCTGGCGTCCGAGCATGCGACGTCCGGACCCGCCTGCGTGACGGACACCAGCCCCACACTCCCGCCGAGCGATCGCCCAGACCTTTTGGGGGCGGGGCCGATTCCCTCTTCCCTACAGGACCTCCGCTCGCATCGGGTGGAGCGCCGAGCGATCTCCGCGACGAACGGTGCGACGAGCGGGCGAGCGGTGAACCCGAGAGTGGGCACGGCACGTTCGACGAGTGGGGGAGCAGACGCTTGGGGGCGCTCCGGATGGGCAGGCGCCGAGCTGTGAGCGAGGACGACGAGGACATGGACGGCGGACGGCGCGTCGATGGCGAGCCGGCGGTACGCCGTCTCCTCCGCTCCTGGATGAGCCGGCCCGCCCCGGAGGACGATGAGGCGGACAACGCCTGGCCAGGCGGGCTCGGCGCCGGCCTCGACGTGCCGCCCGCGGCGGCGGGAGAGGTCATCGCCGCCGCTCGCCGCGTCGCGGGCGACGGCCGGGCGGACGCGGCATGGCCGGCGCCCGAGCTCCGGCTGATCGCCGAGACGATGGTGCTCGACGAGCACCCGTCCGCATCCGAGTGGACGGACGCCGAACGCGGCGAGGCCCTGCACTGGGTCACGCTGATCATCCACCGCCACGGTGAGAACGGCGTGCAGCGACTTATCGCCGAGTTGAACGCCCGCTGATCCACGGCGTAGGAGCGAAGTTCCTGGTCAGCGCCTCGCTTGAGGTGCTCCGTTAGTAAAGTTGGCTAATTATTGGGGCATCGTTGGCGCCCCTCGTCATCCTTCTGCCACAGGCCACGGAGACCGAGGCCGGAAGAAGGGGAGAGGGATCGCCCATGCCGACCGATGACGCGACCGCACGCGGTACCACCCACGGGGCCGGAGCCCCGCCGGCCAGGCTCGACGACGCGACGCTGGCCGAGCTGTACCGGCTGCACGCCGGCTTCCTGATGCGAACGCTCGTGCGGATCACGAACGGCGACCGCGGCAAGGCCGAGGACATCGTCCAGGAGACGCTGCTGCGCGCCTGGCGAAACCCCGGCTCCCTCACCCGCGGCCCGGCCGAGGCACGCCCGTGGCTGTTCACGGTCGCGCGACGGATCGCCATCGACCACTTTCGGATGGTGGGCGCCCGGCCGCAGGAGATCTCCGACGAGGCTCCGAGGGGCCGAGTCCCGACCTATGACCCGTACGACTCCGTGCTGGAGGCGTGCGACATCGAGGCCGTGCTCGCCAAGCTTCCCTCCCACCATCGCGACGTGCTCGTCGAGCTTCACCTGAAGGGCCGGTCGGTGGCCGACGCGGCACGGGCGCTCGGCGTGCCGGCCGGGACGGTCAAGTCGCGCAGCCACTACGCCATCCGGGCGTTGCGCCCCATGCTCGAGGCGGCCGGGGTTCACGCCGCCTGACGGTCCCGTCACGTCGAACCGTTGTCGCGCCGGCCGCCGTTCCCTCCGGTGAGGCGTCCCCGCGTGGGGCCCTCCCAGCTCGTCGAACGGGAGAGGTGGGCATGTCGTCGCCGCTGACGGAGCAGATCGAACAGGCCATGGTCCGGCTGAAGGAACATCGGGACCGGATGGAGGAGGTCCGCGCCGAGCTGCGAGAGGCCACCGCCTCGGTCACGTCCAAGGACCGCATGGTCACCGCCAAGGTCGGACCGCAGGGCCAGGTCGTCGCCCTGACCTTCCACACGACCGCCTACCGCGCGATGGCGCCCGCCGAGCTCGGGGACGTCGTGGCCGACGTGCTGAACGAGGCACGCGCGAAGCTCGGCGAGCAGGTCGTGGAGAAGATGCGTTCCCTCAGCGGTATCGGCGAGGCGCTGCGGCACTCGATGACCGGCGGGACCGAGCTGGAGGAACTTCTCGCCCCGCTCTACGCCATGCGCCCGGACACCGGTGGGAAGGCGATCTCCACCGGCACGACGCGCAGGGCCGGCAAGGTCCGCAGGCAGGAGGAGTTCGATGGCTGACCCGCGCACCGTTCCGCCCCGTACGGGTCCCGGCGGCCGGTAAGAGGCCCGCGGTATGGCGATCATGCTTCCTCCCGACCTGGCGTCGATCTTCGCTGCGGTCGCGGGCATGGAGTGGCCGGAGGCGAATGAGGACGACCTGCGGGCGGCCGGTGACGACTACCAGGCGATCGCCGATGACATCCCGCAGCTGAAGGAGTACATCGTCGAGCTGGTCAACGTCTGCCTCCAGAAGTTCGAAGGCGAGGCGGCCGACGCCTTCGTGTCCTCGATGCGCGAGCTCATCGGGCAGACCGGTGGAACGGACTACCTGGGCAAGGCCGCCGACGTGGCGACGGAGCTGGCCAAGACGGCGCACGACACCGCCAACGAGGTCGAGTACACGAAGTGGATGGTGATCGCCCAGCTCGTGCTGCTGGTCGCCGAGATCGCCTACGACATCTTCTGGGCACCGTTCACGTTCGGCGAATCCCTCGTCAACATCACCTGGCAGTGGGCCCTCGTCCGCGAGACCATCCAGATCATATTCAAGTGGCTCCTCAAGTCCATCACCATGCACACGTTCGCGAGCATCGGCGAGAGCCTGCTCATGGACGCGACCATCCAGGGGATCCAGTTCGCCCAGGGGCACCGGCACGAGTGGGACAAGAAGGCGACGCTGCAGTCGCTGGAGTTCGGCGTCATCGGCGGCGTGCTGTCCGGACCGCTCGACCTGATCGGCATGGGCCTGGGCAAGGTCCTCGGCGGGATCATCGGCAAGAGCCCCGGACGGATCCTCGCCCACGAGCTCGGCGACGCGATGAAGGGCGCCGGGCACATTCTCGAGGACACGGTCGGCGACTCCATCAAGCATGCGACCGGGACCGTGGTGAAGGACGTGGCCGGCGACTCCATCGAGCACGCGACGGGGAAAGCGACGAAGGACCTGGTCGACGACGCTCTCAAGCACACGACGGAGACCGGGGTCAAGGACGCGGCCGGGAAGTGGCCGGCCGGAAAGGGCGCCGCGGCCTTCGCCCGGGACCTGGGCGACGTGATGGGCGCCGCCCTGCCGCAGATCCAGCAGGGCTTCACGAAGTTCGGCAAGGGCACGATCGCGCAGGCGTTCGAGGACCGTGTCGCCAAGATCTTCGGCAAGCACCTGGGGCCCGTGCTGGGTGACGAGACGGCCGGGCAATTGGGCCGCGAGTTCGGTGCCACGTTCACCCGGGAGTGGCGCAGCCTCGACACCGACCTGAGCGCCGAACTGCGCGACGTCCTGAGCCACGCGCCGCTCAGCGACACCGGGGTCAAGGCGCTGGCCGACGCGCTGCCGGAGCTGGCCGCGCACATGCATGAGGGGAACCGGCTTTTCCAGGTCGGCCACGCCATCGGCGAGCAGCTCAAGGAGGGCGTCCACAACGTCCTCAGCGAGGGCTTCTACAACATGATCTTCACCGACGGCCACCAGTTCAGCAGTACCTGGCAGACCTTCGGTGCGGGTGTCGCGATGGGCCTGCTGGGCCGGATCGGGCACCACGTGGCCTCGCCCATCTCGGCGAAGTACGCGGCATGGGTGTCGAACTGGCAGCACGCGCCCATCCACGAGGGTGACAGCAAGTACTTCGGTCCCCTGCACCCGCTGACCCTGATGTCGCTGGCCTCGAACCTGGCCGGGCACCCCGCGCCGTTCCCCGTCCCGCGCCTGGGCCCGCATGTCGCCGGTCCGAAGACGTCCTCCGACGGCGCGCTCCCGGACGGTTCGCCGCGGGCGCACCGCGATGAGGAGAAGGAACCGCTCCTCGGCCCGTCGCGCGTACGCACCGAGAGCGGCGACACCGCCTCGATCGACGACACCGCCTCATACGACGGCTCGCGAATCTCGCTCTCCTCCGACGACGGCTCCGCCGCGTACGACGGTCCCTTCACCGGCGGCGGCCCGGTCTCACGAGAGGGGCCGGCCTCGCGCGACGACCTGGCCGCGCCCGAGCCGGTACGCACACAGTCCGGCGAGCCTCCGGCGACCGCCGAGACGCACCCGTGGCCGACCTCCGCACAGGACACTACGCACGCGGGCACTACGCACGCGGACCCCGGCACGGGCGCCGCCACACCGGTCCGTACCCACCACGACGGCCCGCCCGTACCCACCCCGGCCGCGTCCCCGGCCTCGCCGGGTGACCACGAGACACCGTTCCACTCGACGCGCGTCGACCTGTCCTCCGGCACCTGGTTCCCCCGGGCGCACAGCACGCGGACGCACGAGACCGCCGCCCGCGCGGTCCCCGGCGCCGACGGATGGCACCTCGTCGTCGGGCACGGCGCGCCCGGCAAGGTGGAGATCGGCGGGCGTCTCGCCGGCGCGGCCGAGGCGCTCGCGCACGTGGGCACCGAGAGCAAGCTCACCTTCGTCACCTGCTACGCCGCCCGGCCTGGCGACGACGGCGTCGCGCTCGCCCTGGACGCGCACCTGCGGACGGGTCAGGAGACCCTGGGGCCCACGCACGAGGCGATCGTCACCACCGGCGGCGACGTGATCTCCGGGGTGTTCGGGGTGGACGGGAACGGCCGCCAGGTCGTCATCCCCAAGGGCGACTGGGTCGTCTTCCGCGACGGCAAGGCGCACGCTCTTGGCACGACCTCGCTGAAGGAGGCGTACGCCCGGCTGAACGCGAAGGAGAGCCCGGTCGGCCCGGCACCGGCCGAGGACGTCGGTCTCGCGCACGGCGTCAGCGCGGCGCAGCGCAAGGGCCTGGAGAAGTACGGCTACGCCCCGCTGCGCGAGCACGCCACCGACTCCGCGGACTCCTTTTACACCTCGCTGCTCGCCATGACGACCCCCCAGCTCGCCGGCTTCTACGGCAGGCGCCCGACCCCCGACATGATCCGCCAGAGCCTGCACGACGGGCTGCGGGAGGACCTCGGCGGGCCGGAGCCGCGGTACGCCCGGTTCCTTGCCGAGGGGCAGCGGGTGGACCGCCTGCTGGCCGGCGTGATGGACCCCGCCGCCTGGACGTCGCAGCTCGCCGAGATCCTCCCGCACGTGGCCGCCGACGTCTTCAAGCTCGACCTCGGCGTGGTCGGCGGTGACGGCAGACCGCACATCTCCGGCCAGATCCTCGGGCCGCATCGCAAGGGGCATCCGGACGGCAACCCGTTCCTGTTCGTCCGCGTGGGTGGTGACCACTTCGTCGCGACGCAGCGCACGCACGGCGACGGCCCGGCGTCGACGGTGCCTCGGCCGGAGGAGATCCACGGCCTCGGCCAGGACGGCGGCCAGGGCGGCGGAGCGTTCACCCGCCCGCTCACGAGCGACGAACACGACCTCGTGGAACAGGCCGGCCGCGACGCGGTACGCCATCCGCAGATCGAGGTGTACAGCACGCTGGCCCACGCGCTGGGGGTCACCGAGTACCTCGGCGCCCGGCTCCGCGGGCAGGACGACGGCCTCGGGGACCTGATCCAGCGTGCCCTGCGGAACGAGCCGGGCGCCGCCGACGAACTCGACACGCTGGAGCGCATCGTCGCCGAGCACCGGAAGGCGACGTTGGAGCCGGGCCCGTTGAACGAGGCGGCTCACGTCGACCGCGTACGGACGGCGTCCGACGCGACCGGGACACCGTTGCCCGGCCATGCGGCCGTGGACGCGGCCCGCGCCGGCGCGTACCACGCGCTGCGCGACCGGCTGGGTGATGCCGTCGGCGGCCCGCCCGACTCCAGGAGGGGCATCCGCGCGGCCCTGAGCCGTGTCGAGGCGGCGGGTCGCGCGGCGCGCCAGGACGCGATCGCCGAGGCTCGCCGCCGGGTATCCCCGCCGCACAACATCGACCATGCGCCGGAAGAGGCGAAGCAGGCCGCCGTCGCGCGGTACCGGAGGCTGATGGACGAGGCGGAGAGGTCCGCCATCGCCCCAGGCGGCGCCGCCGACCGGGCCGAGCACGAGGCACGTGAGCGAGAGATCGCCCGGCGGCTCAAGTCCTACCGCGCCGACGACGAGGAGTTCGACCGGCTCCGGTGGGCGCGGCTCATGCGTACCGGCCCGCATGTGATCGAGCAGGCCGACCGCGCCGGCTTCGCGGCGGCGCGGGAGACCCGCCAGGCGATCAAGGACCAGGCGTCCACCGCCGCCGAGTGGAACCTCCGCACGGACGCGGTGCGCCACGAGCAGCTCACGGCCGACCCGCCGCGCGAGCTCCCGCCCGGCTTCGGGGAGGTCGGAGCCGGCGGCGAGAGGCACTATCCGCTCGGGCACCGCGGCCGCGTGATGCGGCTCGGCGACGCCTGGTTCGGCGACGACGCCGCGATCTCCCGGCTGGTCGGCGGAGGTCTTCCGCAAGGCACCGGCCAAGCCCTCCACGACGCGGTGAAGGCCGCCGTGGAAGAACGGCTGCGGAGTCTGGGCAACCGGGTGGTGGCCCAGCACATGCTGGAGGGCGGACTGCGGCTGCGGGTCACGGTCGACGGGCAGCGCTACGAGGTCAAGGCCGTCCTCGACCTCGGCGACTTCGGCCAGGCCCACTACCTGCCCGCGGTCGAGTCGCAGCGGAACCCGACCGGCCCGGCGTCCCAGTCGGTGCTGCCGGGCCAGCGGCACCACGGCGCGGTGGAATCCGACCACGAGAACATCGCGGGCCACCGGGTGGGCGGCGCCAACACCCGGAGCGCGAACCTGACGTGGAACCTGACCACGCCGTTCGGCATGCCCCCGAACAAGGTGATGTCGGCGACGGTCGAGGTCTCCGTCGGCGGTGAGAGCTCCACGAGCTGGGCGCAGGGCAGCGACGCGGTCGCGGCGACCAAGCGGCTGTTCGAGCTCAGCGGCGATGAGTCCCACTTCGAGTTCCCCGGTGCCCGTCTCACCGTGGAGCTGAAGAACCTCGACCAGCAGGGGGCGCTGCGGCCGGTCCACGTCCCGGTCCCGGCGCGTCTCGGTTTCCCCAAGGACCTGACGCCGCGCCAGCCGCCCGGCGGCGGTCCGGTTCGGCCCGTCCACCCGGCACAGCCCGGTGCGGACGGCTGGTACCACGGCGTCCAGCCCGCCCGGCTGGACCACGGCGGAGACGCGATTCGGGACACGGTCAAGCGCGTCGACCGCGTCCTGAGCAAGATCACGCATCTCCCGCAGTCGATCTCCGGCCTGGGCGGCCTGCGTGAGGAGGTCATCCGGCGCCTGCCGAACCACTCCGTCGACGTGGGCTCGGAGCTGTACGAGGGCATCCAGCACTGGATCAGCGAGACCAACCTGCTGCGCAACTACGGTGACCTGACCACGATCGGCACCCTGTCCCCGGCGTACCGGACCGGCGATGGCGACGCGTCCGCACACCTGACCGTGACCTCCACGATGCTGGGCGCGAAGCGGATCGGGCCCGGCCCGGTGCCGATGAAGGAGGAGGCCCAGCGCTGGATCAACACCGGCGGCACCAGCGAGAACTCCGGGGCGATCGGGATCACCCCCGTCAAGGCGAACTTCGGGTACACCATCGGCGATCCCACGGCGCCGTTCGGTTTCAACCACTCGCTCGGATTCGGCTTCAGCGTCGGCGCCCGGCTGTCGACCACGCGCACCAGCAACGCGAACATCGGCGCGGGTGAGGTCCGTGGCCTGGTCTACGACGGCCCGAGCGTCCTGTACCAGCTGACCACCCGGATGTCGGTCGAGGTCACCAGCGACATGAAGGGCTTCGCCAACGGCCGCGGCCCGCTCGCCGCCCGCGACGTGACGACCTTCGTACGCGTGCCGATACACGAGGCGAAGCGGTTCGAGGCGCTGGTCGAGCGCGAGATGGCCGGGCCGAAGGGCAGCGACGCGTGGCAGCGCGCCAACGCGCTGGTGCCGGCCGACCAGGACCCGCGGCCGGACGACCAGAAGGCCCGGAACGATCTGGAGGCGGCCGAGGCCTCGCCGCGCCACCCACCGGAGTCGATGGCTTCGGGACAGGGCATCGGGTTCTCGGCCGTGGGCCGGCTCGGCGGCGCCGAGGCCGTGCTCCCGCAGATCGAGGCGGTCCTGAAGAAGGTGGAGCACGCTCGTGACTGGGTCCCGGACTGGTCGCCGATGGAGCTGAAGTTCCTGCGCCGGTTGCTCCTGCCCAAGTTCGGAAAGGAGGCCCTCGTCAACGGGGGCAGCGGGCTATTCCAGCGTGGGATCAAGGACCGCCTGTACCGGCCGGTGGACAACGGGACCGAGGTCATCACGATCGAGGTGAAGGTGGACCGCGACCCGCTCCCGGCGGCCAGCGGACGGCTGAGCCACACCAAGCTGGAGCTCATGCCAGCCGGGTTCGCCGGCGCGAGCGGCGGCGACTCGCTGTCCTCGTCGGTGTCGGGGACCGCGAACGCCGGTGTCACCGTCGGGGTCGGTGACCGTACGGGCGACGAGCTGAGGCAGGTCAGCCTCTCGGCGGAGGGCGGCGTCTCCTCCGGCAGGTCGGCCTCGACCAGCGTCGGCGCGTCGGGTTTCCAGATCCAGGCGATGCTCTACAACGGGCCCGCCCGTACCTTCGACTATGTGGTGAGGTATTCCGTCACCGTCTCGATCAGGCATATCCCCTCACCCGTCCCCGGCGACCTGCCCAAGGTCCTCTTCCGGCACCTCAAGAACATCAGGCGGGCCTCCGACCACGAGCCGGAGGACATCTATCCGGCGAACGTCCCCGGTGCTCAGGCGAGCATGGTCGCCCGGCTCAGCGGCGCCAAGGACGACGAGTACACGGTGCGCTTCGTCGTACCCGAAGGGCTGTCCCCGACCGACCCGGCGGCGAACCCGGACGCGGGCCGGCTCACTCGGCCGTACGACTACACCGTTCCGCCGCCCACGCCGGGCAACCACGCCGGCGGCGGCAAGGCGACGGTCCGGCTGCCGGACCTGCCGCAGCCGATCCAGCGGAACCACAAGCCGCTGAACGGCGACGACATCGTGATGGAGACGATCGGCTCCCATCACGTGGAGACCGAGGTCGAGCGGCTGCTGCGCGAGGTGGGGATCGACCCGGACAAGGCGGGGGACATCACCTGGACGACCACGGGCACCGAGATGCTGACCGGCGCCAACGTGCGCGGCCCGTCGCCGGTCACCGCCACGCTGATCAAACAGGGGATCATCAAGGACGCCCACACCGTCGTACGGATCGAGGGGTATCCCATCGGCAGCCGCCCCACGCCGCAGGGGCTGAAGACGCTGAAGATGGACGTCGCCGAGGGCGGCTCGAACGTCTCGGGCAGCCATGGCTCGTCCAAGGACAGCTCGTACAAGGTCAACGTCGGCTTCGGGGTCCTCTCCGGGACATCCGGCGGGACCCAGCAGAACTTTCCCGGCATCAGCCGTGGCGGCGACATCCCCGGTGTGCCGCGGTCCAGCGAGGCACGGACCACGGCGCTCAGCCCGACGTCGGGACGGCTCATCCAGATCCAGGACAACTTCACCGAGCACGTCGCCGACCTCGCCTACGTGATCACCGTGGTGAACCAGAAGACCAACATGTTCGAGTCCGACACCCCCAAGGTGGCGGCGAGCATCATCCAGATCACCGACGGCATTCACTACCTGCGTTCGACCACGCCCCAGGTGGATCCGCACGCGCCCCACATCAGGTCCGCCGCGAACCCGGCACCCGGCGGCAAGCCCACGGTCATCCGCGCCCGACAGCCGCACGGGACGACCGTGCCCGGCGCCCCGCGGTGGCGCCGCAGCGACAAGATCGTCCCGCGCTTCCCCGCGACCCAGGCCGACGCGCAGAAGATCACCCGCGGTGAGCAGGGCCGTACGCTGCCCGTCGACGGGCTGCTGCATCACGCCGCGGCCTCCGAGCGGCTGCTGGTGCCGTCCGGCGACAACCTACGCCACGCCGGCATCACCGGAGACGGCAACCCCGTGCTGGACGGCGTACAGCGGGTCCTGCAGAAGAACGCGCCCAAGTCGCTGGAGGACTACTGGCAGGTCTTCGGCGCCGACGAGGCCCAGCAACCGCTGCCGGCCAAACTGTCGAGCCTGCTCAACGTCGGGTCCGCGGAGGCACTGATCGACACGATGCTGGGACCGGGGCTGATCCTCCACACCAGCCGTTCCAGCGTCCTGCACAACGAACGCGTGTGGCTGCTCCTACGGGCACACCGCGACCCGAACGGAAAGGGCTACTACTTCGTCGAGTCCAAGCCGAACGCCAACGTCGCGCGATATCACTTCCGGCAGAACCGCGGCGAGACCGGCCAGGGGCGTCCGCGCGGCGTCGAATGGTCCAGCAGCACCAAGACGAACGAGGCCCCGTCCAACGCCGGCCGGGCCGACTCGGCCGCCGTCACGCCGGGCGGCTCGGTCTCGCGGTCGACCAACACCGGGCGCTCGACCGCGCAGATCGACGCGAGCCGCAACACCCTGTTCGTCGGCGGCGGCGCCGACCGGTACGCCGGAGAGCTCCGGCTCGACATCTCGCTCGTCCGTACGCCGAACCCGTCCCGGACCCTCAACACCGTGCTGTTCACCCTGCCCGACAAGGTGTCGATGCTGACGCACGGCCGACTCGACATGACCAAGGTGGACGGCCACGAGTCGATCATGCTCACAGAGCGCGTCCTGATTCCTCCGTCACTGCTCAAGCCGGACATCCAGCCGTACGACCCGGCCGGCGGCCATGTCGCGGTCACCGAGGTCCCGTACAACTCGACCGTGGCGGACCTCGGAGGACAGGCGCTGCCCATCACCAAGCAGCAGCTGCTGGACCGCTCGGTGTTCACCCTGGGCTTCGACCACGACAAGCTCCAGGTGCTCAGCGACGAAGTGCTGAAACGGCTCGGAAAGAGCCCGGACAATCCGGCGTACGACGCCGCGACCGGCCGGATGGCGAGCCACGGCACCCGGGCCCGCGACGCGCTCTACACCCTGCTGTCGCACCCGATGCTGACCAACGAGCTGGAGCTCATGCTCGGGGAGCACGGCCTGGTCTCACCGCCGCTCGTCCGCGAGGGCGGGCCGTTCACCGACACGCACGCCAAGGTCACGATCAAGGCCGAGTTGTTCGACCCCCGGGTCGCCAACTACTTCGACGGCTCGCTGGAGTCCAACACCTACCACTTCACCGAGTCGAACGAGAGCCGGTCGCACGGTGACGGCTGGGGGGTGAACAGCTCGTCCGGGCTCACCGGCGTCTCCGGCAGTACGGATAAGCAACCGCCCGGGTCGCACGCGACGCAGAAGCCCTCCGGCACGGTGAACGTTGGGGGCAAGCAGACCACGAGCCGGTCCAGCACCGTGGTGCACAAGCAGATGCCGAGGACCGTCTCCCGCGGCCGTACCGAGTCCTGGCTGCGGGTGAAGACCGACGTCCTGCTGAAGATCACGATCGAGGCGCGCAACCAGCGCGGGCCGCTCGACTTCCCCGGCGGCACCTCGGAGATGGCCTTCCACGTGCGCAACGGCGTCGAGCTGGCGTTCGGCTCCGAGCTCGCGCTGAAGACGTTCGACGTGCCCGAGCTGCACGCCCACGGCATCCCGACTCCCTCGGGCGTCTTCGTACCGGCCAGGAATTTCCCCGGCGTCCCCGACGACGGGATGCGGCGGCTCCAGGCCGCGCTCAGCTTCCCCGCGGTCGGCGGCGCAACGGTGATCCACGTGCACGGCGACCCCGCGCGGCCCGGCAACTTCGTCGTGGGGAGCCGCTCACTGACACCGCAGGAGTTCGACCGGCAGGTCCTGTCGCGGCACGACCTGGGACCGGGGCGATACCTCGTCATCGTCGGCAACGACATCAGCAACCCGATCGGCGACGGTCCGTCGGCCGCCCAGATCATCGGCGCCGCCCATCCGGGCCTGCAGATCATCGGGGCCGACGGCCCGGTCCTCACCACCTACGGCGGCGCCGTGTTGACGGGCAAGTTCACCCACGACGGGCTCCAGCCGCGTGCGATCTCCTGGCAGGGCGAATGGGTGCTGATCCCGGCCGACGGCGGGCCCCCGGTGCCCCTCGGACCCGACCTCATCGGCGCGCTTCAGGCGCTCGGCCCGGGCATGACGATCACACCCCCGCGCGACGTCCTGCCCCCGCCCGGTCCCTCCTACTGGAGCGGCTCGCCCGGGCCCGGCCAGGGCTCCGGGGGCGGGGCGCCGCTGCCCGGCGGCACCTCGATCACCCTGCCGTACCTCAGCTGGGGCGGGTACCGCGGAGGCCCGTCCGGACGTGCCTGACCCGCGCCGTACGGCACGCGTCTCAGCGGTGTTCGAGTGCGGAGAGCCGCCGGCGGAGCCGTTCGGCGAGGGAGGACTCGCCGCGAAGGGAGTACAGCTCGATCGCCGCCCGGAGGTGCTGGATCGCGTCGCGGGTCCGGCCCAGTTCCAGGTTGAACTCCGCGTACTGGTGCTCGGTGAGCGCGTGAATCTGCAGCGAGCCCGCGGTACGGCAGAGCTCCAGCGTCCGGCGCCAGACCTCCTCGGCCTCCGACGAGCGGCCGAGGACCTGCAGGGCCTGCGCCTCGTTGACCATGGCCGAGAGCTGGAAGGTCGCCCCCGGATGCTCGCGGAGCAGGTCACGTGCCTCACGCGCGTAGCGCAGCGCCGCCTCGGCGTCGCCGGCCATCCCCCGTAGCGCGGCCGCGTTGCTCAAGATCGAGTCGGCGTGTTGCCGGTGACCGCCCGTACGGACCAGGTCGAGGGCCGTCTCGGAGATCTGGCCGGCCGTGCCGAGGTCACCGGCGAGGCCGGTCGCGAGCGCCCGTACACCCAGGATGTAGACGTAGAGGTCGCCGTCGGCCGGCCCGGTGCGGGCCAGCGCCCGGTCGAGGAGCTCCAGGGCTTCCTCGACGCGGCCGTTCCCGCTGAGGGCGCTCGCCGTCGCCGCCTCCATGGCGGCCAGCGAGCGTCCGCCGCCGGCGAGGCCTGCCGCCCGCAGGCCGACCCGCAGACAGCTCAGCCGGTCGGTGAGCTGGCCCGCGCCGTAGTAGAGCGGGTTGGCGGACCAGGCGAGCCGCCAGGCCCGCTCGGGCTCGCCCTGGTCGGCCGCGATGCACACCAGGGCGCGGATCACTGGTTCGTGCGCGCGGAACCAGGCCAGGGCCGACCGCACGTCCGGCACCGGCGGGAGCGCCCGCGGCGCATACTCCAGCGGCCCGGAGGTCTCGTAGAACGGCTGCACCCGGCGTACGGCGTCGCGGGCCGCCGCCATGTGGTGGTCGAGCAGCCGGGCGAGCGCCTCCCGGCGCGTCTCGGCGCCCTCGCCGGACAGCAGTTCGGCTCCGTACAGGCGGATCAGGTCATGCCGGGTGTATCGGCCGGGCGCGCTCTCGGCGAGCAGGTGGTGGGCGGCCAGCGCGCCAAGCGCCTGCCGGGCACGGGTGACGTCGGCGCCGAGCAGCGCCGCGGCCGAGGACAGGTCGACCTCCGTGCCCGGATGCACGGTGAGCAACGCCAGGAGCCGCCCGGCCGTGGGCGGCAGGTAGCGGTGGGTCATGGCCAGCGCGCCGCGCACGCTCATGGCGCCCTGCGTGTCGAGCGTGAGCAGCCGGGTGCGTTCGTCGCTGAGCTCGCCGACCAGGTCGGCCAGGCTCCAGGTGGGCCGTGCCATGAGGCGCGCCGCGGCGATCCGCAACGCCAGCGGGAGACGTTCGCACAGCTCGGCCAGACGTTCGGCGGCCTCCGGCTCGGCGCCCACGCGTTCCTCGGTCAGCAGGCGCCGGAGTAGGCCGATGGCGTCGTCGGAGGGCAGGGCGCCGAGGTGGAGCGAAGCAGCCGCCTCGGTGACGAGCAGATCCTCCAGCCGGTTGCGGCTGGTGATGACCGTGGCGCAGCCGGGCCCATCCGGTAGCAGGGGCGTGACGTCGCGAGCGGCGCGGGCGCCGTCGAGGATCACGAGAAGCCGGCGCTCCCGGGTCTGGTCGCGGAACATCGCGCTGCGAGCATCCGGGTCCTCGGGGACGGCGTTCTCCGGGACGCCCAGCGCCCCCAGGAACGAGCCGAGTATCCCGGCCGGGTCGGCGGGACCGGCCGGGTCGAAACCGCGCAGGTCGGCGTACAGGTGGCCGTCGGGAAAGCCGGAGGTCACGGTGTGCGCCCAGCGGATGACGGTGGCCGACTTGCCCGCACCGGCCGGTCCGACCACCACGGCGAGACCGCCGCCCGTCCGGTCGGGCCCGCACTCGCGGTCGAGCCGGCGCGACTCCTCCAGCCGCCCGACGAACCCGGCGGGCGGTCTGGGGAGCGCGCTGGAACGGACTCGTGGCATGGCGGGCGCGGCCGAGGACGGCCCTCCGACCGGAGTCGTCGCGGGCCGCGGCGTGCGGGCGTGGTCGTCGGCGGTCACGGACGCCAGCGCCTCTTGGAGCACCGGCCCGGGCGCTATGCCGAGCTCCTCGTCGAGCCGCACCCGCGCGTGCTGGTAGGCGGCGAGGGCGTCGGAGACCCGCCCGGCCTGGTGGAGACAGCGTATGAGCAGCGCGACCATCGGCTCCTGCAGGCCGTCGGCGCGTACGCTCTGCTCCAGCGCCGGGATCGCCGCCGAGCCCTGGCCGAGCCGCAGGCGGTGCTCCGCCCAGTCGCGCATGGCGCGGGTCCGCGCGTCGTCGAGCCGGTCGGCGAGCGCGTCGCGAAGTTCGGTCTCGGGCAGGTCGGACAGAGCCGCGCCGTTCCACAGGCTGAGCGCCTGCTCCAGCCGGGCCACGGCGCCGGCGTCGTCGAGCAGGGCGGCCTCGGCGGTGAGCGCGTCGAAGCACAGAGCGTCGACCGCGTTCGCGTCGCCGGTCAGTTCGTATCCGGGCGAGCGCGTGAGCAGGACGAACGACGACGAGGCGAGGGTCTTGCGCAGCGCGGCCACATGTCCCTGGAGCGCGGG
Source organism: Actinoallomurus iriomotensis (assembly GCF_030269445.1). GTDB lineage: Bacteria > Actinomycetota > Actinomycetes > Streptosporangiales > Streptosporangiaceae > Actinoallomurus > Actinoallomurus iriomotensis. The sequence continues at coordinate 300,678 of NZ_BSTJ01000002.1, read as the reverse complement.
CTTGGCCTGCGCCGGAGGGCGGTCACCCCAGAGGAGCTCGAAGAACCGCGCCAGAGGCACGCACCGGTCGAGCTCCAGGGCCAGCAGGGCGAGGACGGCACGTCGCTTCGGCCCGGACACCTCGACATGGGTTCCGTCATCCCGGTGCAGCTCGACCGGGCCGAGCAGCCGTATTCGCATGTGGTCTGTCCCGACCTCTCTAGGCAGCCGAGCGTAACGACGCCCGCCGCACGTACGCCCTGGGCCGATCTCATCGCGCCGGTCCGGGCGAGGGGAGCACGCCCTTGTGGTACTTCGGGATCCGGACGGTGACCTTCATCCCCGCCTCGACGCCCGTCTCGGCTACGAGGCCGTAGCCGTCCCCGTAGACCTGCCGCAGCCGCTGGTCGACATTGCGCAGGCCGATGCCGGTCGAGGGGCCGCCCTCGCCGTCGAGGATCCGGCCCAGGTGCCGGGGGTCCATACCGGCGCCGTCATCCTCGATGGCGACGATCGCGTCGACGCCGGCGTCCTGCGCGGTGATCGTGATGTGGCTCGTGCCCGCGGAGTCCTCCAACCCGTGCTTGACGGCGTTCTCCACCAGCGGCTGCAGGCACAGAAACGGCAGTGTCACGGGAAGCACCTCCGGCGCGACCTGCAGCGTCACCTCCAGGCGGTCGCCGAAGCGCGCCCCGGCCAGGGTGAGGTACTGCTCGATGGAGTGCAGTTCCTCGGCCAGCGTGGTGAAGTCGCCGTGCCTGCGGAAGGAGTAGCGGGTGAAGTCGGCGAACTCCAGCAGCAGTTCCCGCGCCCGGTCCGGGTCCGTACGCACGAACGACGCGATCGCGGCGAGCGAGTTGTAGATGAAGTGCGGGGAGATCTGCGCGCGCAGTGCGCGGATCTCGGCCTCGATCAGGCGGGTTCGTGACCGGTCCAGCTCGGCGAGTTCGAGCTGGACGGAGATCCATCGGGCGACCTCCTCGGCGGCGCGCACCAGCCCGGCCGACTCGGCGGGCCCGTACGCGATCAGGGTGCCCAGGACCTCGTCCTCGACGGTCAACGGCGCGACGAAGGCCCAGCCCAGCGGGCAACCGGGCTTGTGGCAGCCGGTGGGGACCGCGGCGGCCCGGCGCTCTTGGAGCATCGACGCCGCCTGCGCCAGCGCCTCCGCCCGGTGATGGTCGCCACCGATGCCGTCCCAGGTGAGGACGGACGCGCGGTCCGTCAGGCAGACCGCCCGCGTGCCCAGCAGGTCACGTATCCGCCGCGCGGACTTGCCCGCCGTGCTCTCGTTCAGGCCCGCGCGCAGGGGAGGGGCCGCCAGCGAGGCGGCGTGCAGCGCGGCGAGGGTGGACGCCTCGGTGAGCGCGCCGGCGCCGGCACCCGCCGTACGGCGAGGTCGCGCGCTCCACCTGCCGACCAGCACGCCGACCGCCAGCAGCAGGACGCCGCACACGCCGAGGAGCGCCCCGTTCATCCGCCCGCCCCGCGTACCGCGGCCGGATCCGGGCGGCCCCCCGGATCCTCCGGCGTGTGCAGCCGCCGCATCATCGCCTCCGTGCCGCCCGGGACGCCGCCCTGTGTGGCGAGCGAGACGATGACCGTGACGAGGAAGGACAGGGGAACCGACCAGAGCGCGGGAGACCCGAGTAGCGAGGCCCACCAGCCGCCGTCCATGCCCCCGACGATGGTCGCCACGACGGCGGCGAGAGCCGACCCGCCGCCGACGACCAGCCCGGCGGCCGCGCCCTGCGGCGTGAGCCGCCGCCACCAGATGCCGAGCGTGAGCAGCGGGCAGAAGGCCGCGGCGGACAGCGCGAAGGCCATGCCCACCGAATCGGCCACCGGCAGGTCACCGAGCAGCACCTGGGCCACGGCCGGGACGCCGGTGGCAAGCAGCGTGACCCAGCGGAAGCGCCGTACTCCCCACGAAGTACGGCCGCGGGACGGCAGCACGTGCTTGGTGAGCACGCCGGTCACCGCGATGGTCAGCCCGGAGGTCGTGGCCAGGAAGGCGGCGAACGCCCCGGCGGACAGCAGCGAGCCCAGCAGTTCACCGGTGACCCCGCGGATGAGCCGTGCGGGTAGGACGAGCACGGCCGCGTCGGAGTCGCCGGTGAGAATGAGGTCGGGCGCGTGGAGCCGGGCGAGCATGCCGTACACCGGGGACAGGAGGTAGAACGCGCCGAGGAGCACCAGCACGACCACCGTCGTACGCCGTGCCGCGGCGCCGGTGGGGCTGGTGTAGTACCGCACCACCACGTGCGGCAGGCCCATCGTGCCGAGCAGGGTGGCGATGATCAGGCTGTAGGTCGTGTAGAGCGAGTGCGGCTGCGGGCCGCTGTCGACCGACTGGTCGGCCCGCCCGCCGGACATGACGACGGTGTCGGGCACCGGGGTGCCCGCGGCGAAGTCCAGCCGGGCACCCTGCTCGACATGGTGCCGGCCCGGCCCCAGGTCCAGTGTGGTTCCGGCGTAGCCGCGGCCGTCCACGTCACCGGTCACCGTGACGCGGACCGGGCGGGTGACGGACAGGTCGAGGGGGGAGGACAACGTGACGTGCGTCCGTTCGCGGAAGGTGAGCTGCTTGCCGTACGCGAGCCGGTGACCGTCGTGCGTCTGCCACGCGACCAGCAGGAATGCCGCGGGGACGAGCAGCGCGGTCAGCTTCAGCCAGTACTGGAACGCCTGGACGAAGGTGATGCTGCGCATCCCGCCGGCGGCCACGACGACGGTCACCACGGCGGCGACGAGAAGGCCTCCGGCCCACCGAGGTGCACCGGTGATGACGGTCATGGTGAGCCCGGCCCCCTGGAGCTGGGGGACGAGGTACAGCCAGCCGACGCCGACGACGAACACGCTCGCGACCCGGTGGACGTACCGCGATTCCAGCCGCGCCTCGGCGAAGTCCGGCAGGGTGTACGCGCCGGAGCGCCGCAACGGCGCGGCGACCAGCAGCAGGAGCACGAGATACCCGGCGGTGAAGCCGAACGGGTACCACAGCATGTTCGGCCCGTACACCAGGATCAGCCCGGCGATGCCGAGGAACGACGCCGCCGAGAGGTACTCCCCACTGATCGCGGCGGCGTTCAGGCCCGGGTTCACGCTGCGGGACGCCACGTAGAAGTCCGATGTCGTCCGCGAGATGCGCAGCCCGAGGGCGCCGATGAGCACGGTCGCGAGGATGACCAGGACGATGGCGGGGACGGTGTAGGCGGCGTTCATCGCCGGCCCCCACGGTATGGCGCTGAGTGGACCACTCAGTCACCCTCGGTGCGACGCGCGAAGTCCCGTTCGTGGCGCTCCGCCCTGCGTACGTACCACCAGCCGAGCAGCACCAGCGGCGGGTAGCAGGCGAACCCGAGGATGAGCCAGGTCAGGCCCGGTCCCGACCGGATGCCACCGGAGGCCGGCGCCAGCACCAGGAGGAGTGGCAGTAACGCGGTGGGCACGGCGAGCGCGACGACGCCGACGAGGGAGGAGCGGAGCTGACGGCGCATGAGGGAGTGCAACCGGGGATCCTCATGGACGGCGGCCCGCGCCGCGGAGACCGGCGGGCTCACCGGAGCCTTGCGAGGGCGATTCGGGGATCGGGTGACCACTTCGCGTCGCGGGATCGGCTCGACGCTCATGGCGATCACCTCCCGGCTCACACATGCCAGCGCCAGGAGTGTATGCAGCCGAGAACGCGACGGCTAGGCCAGCCGCCGTGTCCTTTCGGGAACGTCGCTATTTCGTTGTCTTTTTCGGGATTGCGGCGGCCTCACGGTCGGGTCGTCGGGCTGCGGTGCGTTCTCTCTTTCCGCGGCCACCGTACGGGCGGTCGCCGGTACGGTCATCGGAGCGCGGGGGGCGATCGCCCGGCGGGCGGTTTCCCGCGCCGAGCGGTCGCGTTCGCGCGCCGAGTGGCAGCCCGAGAGCCGAGCGGTCGCGTTCGCGCGCCGAGTGGCAGCCCGAGATCGGTGGCCCCGGGGCCGGCCGCCGGCTCAACCGCCCTTGGCCTGCCGGAGCAGGAGTTCGCGCAGCTCGCCTGCGTGCCGGCGGCTCACCGAGAGCACCGCCGTGCCGACGCGGATGCTCATGCTCCCGCGGTCGAGGCGCAGCTCGTCGATGCGGCCCAGCGCGACCAGATGGCTGCGATGCACACGGACGAACCCGCGGGGGCGCCACTGCTCCTCCAACGTGGAGAGTGGGATGCGTACGAGGTGGACGTCGCGTCCGGTGTAGAGGCGGGCGTAGTCGCCGTGGGCCTCGGCGTACAGGATGTCGTCGATGGGGATGAAGCGGGTCACGCCGCCCAGCTCGACCGGGATGTGGTCGGGATCGCCGACCCCGGCCGCCGGCATGAGACGCTGAGCGGTGGCGGCCCCGCCCTTGCCGCGGCCGTCGCGGGCGGCGACCTGCTCGACCGCCCTGCGTACGGCCTCGGCGAGCCGTGCCTTGTGCACCGGCTTGAGGACGTAGTCGACGGCCTCCAGATCGAACGCCTGCACGGCGAAGTCCTCATGCGCGGTCACGAAGACGACGAGCGGAGGCGCGGCGAATCCGCTGAGCAGCCGTGCCATGTCCAGTCCGCTGAGACCGGGCATGTTGATGTCGAGGAAGATCACGTCGATCGCCGACTCGCCGTCGGGCCCGCCGTCGACGGCGAGCCCGATCCGGCGCAGGGCCTCGGTGGAGTCCGAGGCTCCCTCAGCCCGCGACACCCGGGGGTCGGCACGCAACAGGTAGAGCAGCTCTTCGAGTTGGGGCGCCTCGTCCTCGACCGCAAGCACGCGCAGCATGAACGCCGAGTGTAGACGCGCGCGCCCGACCGTTCGTCGCTCATCGAGCGTACGGTCGGCGCCGGCGGGCCACCGCTCGTCCGCTCGACATACGGGCCGGACGCGACGTTTACCCGCTCATCGAGTCCTCGTCGCCGCTGGTCGCGCGGGCCGCCTCGAGTGGTTCCGCCGGTCGCGCGGCGTTCGTACGGTTTGGTGCATCGGACCCACGCCGGGAGACGCAGAAGGGGCTTGGAGAAGACATGAGCACCGATTCCGCCGAAGAGAGCCGGACCGTCACGTCGCGCCACCACTCCGAATCCGCGGTCACCGCCAAGGACGCGCGCCGCTGGGCCCTTCTCTGACCTCCGCGCTCGCGTACTACCGATGTGCGAGGGCAGTCCCACCCCGTCAGGGGCGCCTCTGGCACATGGGGCGTGGGCACCGGATGACGACGCCTCACCGTGGCGGCCAGGCGTCGCCGGAGAACTCCGCGCCGCCGCCCCGGTATTTCCCGTCTCGGGCGCCGGCGTAGGAACCCTGGGACACGGCTCGACGCGTCAGTGCCAGGACTGGTGGGAGAGCACTCTGCTCACCATCGCGGGCGTGGCGACTTTCAGCTCGCAGGCGAGAGCGATCGCGGCCTCGTAGTCAGGGCCGCCGATGATGCACGGTTCGTCCAGGTCGCGCAGGTTCTGGGTCTGAACCCGGTAAGGGTGGGTCCAAGGGGCCCATGGCGCGTCGTTGCTCCAGTAGCGGTCGATCGCGGCCTCGGTCATGACCTCGCCCACGCCCGCTCCGCGATCGTAGGCGACGGATCTGCGGAAGGAGTGGTCACTGGCCTCGGTGACCGGCCATTCGCGGACAACGCGCCCATCGACCACGACCGCCAGCTTCTCCACGATGGCGAGATACCGGTATCCCATCGGGATGTCGTCGTAGACGGAACCGGGTACCACCCGCTCGTCTCCCGGCACCCAGCCGTAGCCCCAGCCGCGTGCCTCCACCACGTGCTGCGTACGGGCCTCATCGACGTCGAACGGGTCCAGTCCGCCCTTCGGCGTCTCATACGTGACCTTTGTCGGCGGAACGCGCGGAGTATTCATCGGTCGATTCCTACCCGTTCCAGCCGGAGGCCGCCAGTGCCGAGCGCGGGGCGCCTTCTACTCCGACTGCGCCGCCGTGCTCGACCAGGTGCGCACCGCCGCGCCGGACGCGCTGTTGGTGGTCGGTGGGGCGTGGATGCCGAGCGACGGAGGCATGTGGACGGACTGCCGGCGCATCGCGCACTACGACGCGCTGATCGCGGAGCAGGCGCACCGGCACGACGGCATGTACGTCCCGTTCACCGACCTGTTCGACCACGACCCGAACCGCGACCCGACGGGCGTCCCGGCGTTCGGCGAGTACACGACCGACGGGTTCCACCCGAACGACGCCGGCCACCGCGCGATCTACAACCGCTACCGGATCGCGCTCGGACTGTAGGCGGCGCAGGCACGCCGCAGGTGCCCAGCACGGCGCGATCGTCATGGGCCCGCCAGCCGTGGTGGGCTGAGCGGGCCCTCCGCGTCAGCGCAGGGACGAGGGGACGTCCGCGGTGTCGCCGAGTCCCACGAGGTACTTGGCGTACTCCTTGACGTTGTCCTTGGTGATCAGCTTCCCGTGGAGCGTCTCCTCGGTGTTGACCTTCGTCCCGGAGAGGATGTCGCTCGCGAGGCTGCTGACCTTCTGGCCGAGCGCGTACGGCGACTCGGCGTTCGTCGCCGCCATCTGGCCGGAGGCGATGGCGGCGAGCGCGTCGGAGATGCCGTCGTTGCCGACGAGTTTGACCTTGCCGGCGAGGTTGCGGGCCTTGAGCGCGGACAGCGCGCCCATCGCCATCTCGTCGTTGGCGGCGTAGACCCCCTCGATGTCGGAGTGCGCCTGCAGGACGTTGGTCATCACGTTGAGCGCTTTGGCGCGGTCGAAGCCGGCCGACTGCTTGGCGACGACGGTGATGCCCTTGTACTTGGCGATCTCCTCCTCGAAGCCCTTGCTCCGGTCCTGTGCGACGTTGGTGCCGAGGATGCCCTGGATCTCCGCGACCTTGCCCTTGCCGCCGAGGGACTTGGCGAGCGCGTCGGCGGCGTTGCGTCCCGCCTCGACCGCGTCGTAGCCGACGAAGCAGGTGAGCTTTCCACCGGACGGCTTGCGGTCGAACGCCATCACGGGGATGTTCGAGGAGTTCGCCTGGTTCACCGCGGAAGTCGCGGACTGGCTGCTGACGGGGTCGAGGATCAGGACTCCGACCTGCTTGGAGATGGCAGTCGTGCTCAGGTTGAGGGCGGTCGCGTCGGAGTTGTCGGCGTTCTGCACGGCCAGTTTGAGGCCCTGCTTGGACGACTGCGCCTGGGCGCCGTTCTTCACGCTGACGAAGAACGGGTTGTTCAGGGTGCTCATGATCATGGTCGCGTCCTTCTTGCCGGACGCGGCCTTGCCGCCGGTGGCCGCCGAGCCGCCGCCGCCCCGGCTACAGCCGGTGAGGGAGAGCGCGGCCGCCGCGGTGAGGGCGATGACGGAACGGGCGATACGCATCGTTGGGGGCTCCTTGGTTCGTTGCGATGGGGGTCACTGCCGGGCGAGTTCGGGTGTGGTCGAGGAGGGTGCCGCGTCGCCGGGTCCGCTGCGTCTGGTCACGAGTCCGCGGAGGGCGTCGAGGTTGCGGTCGAGGAAGACGGCCAGCAAGATCACCAGGCCTTTGACGACGTCCTGGAGGAACGGCGACACGTCGAGCAGGTTCATCCCGTTGTCGATGACTCCCAGCACGAGGGCGCCGACGAGGGTGCCGACCAGCGTGCCGCGGCCCCCGGCGAGGCTGGTGCCACCGATGATCACCGCGGCGATGGCTTCGAGTTCGAGGCCGGTGCCCGCGGTCGGCTCCGCGGTGGACAGCCGGGCGGTGAGGATGAACCCGGCCAGCGCCGCGAGAACACCGCTGATCACGAAGGCGAGCACCTTGACCCGCTGGGTGCGGATGCCGGACAGCCGTGCCGCCTCGGCGTTGTCGCCGGTGGCGTACACGAAGCGGCCGTAGCGGGTCCGCGCGAGCACGAAACCGAACACCGCGAACACGACGAGCATGATCAGTACCGGGACGGGGATGCCGGCCAGCCGGTTCTGGCCGATGCCCTGGAACGTGTAGTCGGTCACCGCGACCGGGTTGCCGGACGTCAGCTGCAGGCTCAGGCCGCCGAGCACCGACATGGTGGCGAGCGTCGCGATGAACGAGGGCATGCGGGCCTTGGTGACCAGCAGCCCGTTGATCAGACCGACGGCGACGCCGACCGCGACACCGGCGGCGAGCGCCGGGAGGAGGCCGTCGGAGCGCAGGACTTGCGCCGTCACGACCGCGGAGAACCCGAGCGCCGCGCCGACGGACAGGTCGATCTCGGCCAGGATGATGACGTACGTCTGCCCGACCGCCAGCAGCGCCGCCACGGAGGCGGCCAGACCGACGTTGAGCAGGTTCGTGCTCGTGAGGAAGACCGGCGAGGCGAAGCTGAGGATGATTCCGACGAGCAGCAGCATCCACAGAGCACGCAGCCGGTTCGCGAGGGTCTTGAGGTTCATGCGGCACCTACCAGGGCGTGCTCGAGGATGGACTGCTCGTTGACACGGTCGCCGGTCAGCTCCGTGACGATCCGGCCTTCGCGCATCACCACTACGCGGTCGGACATCGCCACGAGTTCCGGCAGGTCGGAGCTGACCAGTACGACGGCGACACCATCGGCGGTGAGCTTGTTGATGATGCGGTAGATCTCGGTCTTGGCTCCGACGTCGACACCGCGGGTGGGCTCGTCCATGAGGAGGACCCGGGGACCGGCCATCACCCACTTGGCGAACAGGGCCTTCTGCTGGTTTCCGCCCGACAGCGAGCCGACGGCCATGGCGGGCGACGCGGCCCGTACCCGCAGGTCGGTCATGACGGCGCCGGTCTCGGTGCGTTCGCCGGCCCTGCGTACGACCCCGCTCACGCCGGTGAAGCGATGCAGTGAGGCGAGCGACACGTTCGCCTCCACCGACAGCGCGGTGCACAGCCCCTCGGCCTGCCGGTCCGGCGACAGGTAGGCGATGCGGCTCTCGATCGCCTCGCGCGGATTCCGTACGCGGACGGGGGAGCCGTCGATGGTCACCGATCCGCCGGTCATCGGATCGAGTCCGAACAGCGCCCGGAGCAGGGTGCTGCGCCCGCACCCCACGACGCCGCCGATGCCGAGCACCTCGCCGGCGCGGACCTGGACGTCGATGTCGTGGAAGTCCGAACCGGCCACGCCTTTCGTCTCCAGCACGACCTGATCGGTGGCGTTGCGGTCCTTGGGGTAGAAGTCGTCCACGCCCTCGCCGACCATCGCCGTGACGACCTGCCGGGTTTCGAGGTTCTCCACCGCCTCGTCGAGCGTCACCCGCCCGTCGCGCAGGACCACGATCCGGTCGGCGAGGTCGAACACCTCATCCATCCGGTGGCTGATGTAGATCACCGACACGCCGGCGTCCCTGAGCCGCCGTACCTGCGTGAACAGCCGTTCCGACTCGCGCTCGTCCAGCGCTGCGGTGGGCTCGTCCAGGATCAACAGGGACGGCTCGTGCGTCATGGCCTTGGCGATCTCGACCATCTGGCGCTCGGCGACGTTGAGGCTGGAGACCGGCCGGCGTACGTCGAGGTGCACGTCGAGCTTCTGGAGCGCTGCCTCGGCGGCCTCGATCATTCGCCGCTTGGCGACGAGCATGCGACCGAACCGGCGTTCCCGGTCCAGGACGTACATGTTCTCCGCCACGCTGAGGTGCGGGAAGAGGTTCTGCTGGAACTCCTGGTAGATGACCTCGATGCCGAGCGCCATCGCGGCCTGCGGGTCCTTGAGCACGACGGGTGTGCCGTCGACCAGAATCCGCCCGGCGTCGGGCTGGTGGGCGCCGGAGATGATCCGCGTGATCGTGGACTTGCCGGCGCCGTTCTCTCCGGCCATGGCGAGGACCTCGCCCGGGGCGATCTGAAAACCGACGCCGCGCAGCACATGGTTGTCCCCGAAGGACTTGTGCACGTCGGCCAGTTCAATGCGCATGTCAGTCTCCCGGTCAGTACACGACGCCCGCGGTGAGCAGCACGTTCGCGTACGGGGTGAACTCGCCGGACCGTACGGCGGCGCGAGCGGCACCGGTGGCCCGCTTGAACTCGGTGTGCGGGACGAACTCGAGCGCCACGCCCAGGCGCTCGAAGCGCTTCTCGACCTGCGCGAGCATCTCGGGGCTGGCCTGCTTGATCTCCTCGGAGAGCAGCACCGCCTCGACCGCGAGTTCGTCCAGTACGACGTCCAGGACGTCGAGGAAGTGCGGCAGGTTCTCGCGGAGAGCCAGGTCGACGCGCTCGACGTCGGACGGGATGGGCAGGCCCGCGTCGGTGACGACGAGCCGGTCGGTGTGGCCCGTCTCGGAGATCACCCGGGCGAGCTGGCCGTTGAGGGTTCCGCCGTTGCGCCTCACTGAATGGCTCCTTCCAGAGTGGTGATGAGTGCGTCGACGGCCTGCCGGTCCGGAAGGGACGGGCTGGCGCCGGGGCGCGTGGTGGCCAGGGCGCCGGCGGCAGTGCCGCGCTGGATGGCGAGGTCGACGGGCATGCCGGCGGCGATGCCGGCGCCGAGGCAGCCGGTGAAGGCGTCGCCCGCCGCGGTGGTGTCGACCGGGGTGACAGGGAACGCCGGGAAGTGGCGGGTTCTCCCCGCCATGACGGACACGACGCCGGCCGAGCCGAGGGTGATGACCGCGTGTCGTACGCCGCGTTCGAGGAACCAGGCTCCCGCCCGTACGGCGGAGTCGGGGCCGTCGACCTCCACGCCGGTCAGCGCCTGGGCCTCGCTCTCGTTCGGCGTGACGATGTCGACGTACCGCCAGACGTCCTCCGGCAGCGGCTGCGCCGGAGCCGGGTCGAGTACGACCGTCAGCCCGGCCGCCGCGCCGGCCTTCGCGGCATGGCAGGTGACCTCGGCCCGGACCTCGAGCTGGAGGAGTAGCACGCCGACCGAGCCCTGGGTGGCCTGGATGCTCTCGTCCACCATCTCGGTGCTGAGGTCGGCGTTGGCCAGGGGAGTGATGACGATGTCGTTCTCGCCGGAGGCGTCGACGCGGATGTGTGCCACGCCGGTACGGCCCTCGACCGTACGGACCTCGCTCAGCTCCACGCCGTGGGAGCGCAGACCCGACAGGACGATCTCGCGGAACGGGTCCTGTCCCACACACGCGGCCATCCACGTCGGCGCGCCGGCGCGGGCCGCGGCGACGGCCTGGTTGGCTCCTTTTCCGCCGAGAACCAGGGTGAAGTCGTCGCCGAGCACCGTCTCCCCGCGGTTCGGGAGCCGTTGACTGAACGCCGTGACGTCCGCGGTGATGCTGCCGACGACGAGTACACCGCTCGGTTCCATGGCGGTCCTCCTGTTCCAGGGATGCTGTTTCAGGGATGACTGGGCTGGGGTCACGGCGCTCGCCGTGTCCCTGGGGCTTGTTATGAAGGGGTGGGCCGGGTCAGATCCCGACGGGGTGCCAGACGGTCTTGGTCTCCAGGAATGCGGTCATTCGTGCGATGCCGGGGTCGGTGGCCCGGTCGTTCGTTGTGGGCGACAGGACGCGTTTGAGGTTCTCCGCGGCGGCCTGTTCGCAGTCGGTGGCGAGGTCCTCGTCCGCGCCGGTGAGGTCGAGTCCGTTGATGTCCATGTGTGAGGCGATCCAGGGGGCGAGTTCGGTGCGGTGGCCGGTGAGGATGTTGACGACGCCGCCGGGGAGGTCGGAGGTGGCGAGGACTTCGGCGAGGGTGATGGCGGGGAGTGGCGCGGGTTCGGATGCGATGACGATGGTGGTGTTGCCGGTGAGGATGGCCGGGGCGAGTACGGATACGAGGCCGAGGAGGGGGCCGTCGGGTGCGAGGATGCCGATGACGCCGGTCGGTTCGGGGGTGGAGAAGTTGAAGTACGGGCCGGCGACGGGGTTGGCGGTGCCGGTGACCTGGGCGATTTTGTCGGCCCATCCGGCGTACCAGACCCACCGGTCGATGGCCGCGTCGACCTCGGTGCGTGCGGCGGTCTTGGTCAGGCCGCTGCCGCGTAGTTCGTCGGTGAACTGGTCGCGGCGTCCCTCGAGCATCTCGGCGATGCGGTAGAGGATCTGCCCGCGGTTGTACGGGGTGCGGGCCGCCCAGCCGGGTTGGGCCTTGCGGGCGGCGACGACGGCGTCGCGGACGTCTTTGCGGGAGGCGCGGGCGGCGTTGGCGAGGAAGGTGCCCTTGGCGTCGTTCACGGCGTAGGACCTGCCGGATTCGGATCGGGGGAAGGCACCCCCGATGAACAGCTTGTAGGTTTTGCGCACACTCAGCCGCTCGGTCATCGCAGGTAGGCCTCCAGTCCGTGTCGTCCGCCCTCACGGCCGAAGCCGGACTCCTTGTAGCCGCCGAACGGTGAGGCTGGGTCGAACTTGTTGAAGGTGTTCGCCCACACCACCCCGGCGCGCAGCCGTTGGGCCATCCACAGGATCCGGGACCCCTTCTCGGTCCACACGCCCGCCGACAGCCCGTAGGGGGTGTTGTTGGCCTTCTCAACCGCTTCTTGGGGGGTGCGGAACGTCAGCACCGACAACACCGGCCCGAAGATCTCCTCCCGCGCGATCCGATGCGACTGCGCCACCCCGGTGAAGACCGTCGGCGCGAACCAGAACCCCCGGTCGGGCAGCTCACACGGCGGCGACCAGCGGACCGCCCCCTCGTTGTCTCCGGCCTGGGACAGTTCACGGATCTTCGCCAGCTGCGCGGCGGAGTTGATCGCACCGACGTCGGTGTTCTTGTCCAGCGGATCACCCACCCGCAACGTCGCCATCCGCGTCTTCAGGCGATCCAGCAACTCCTCGGCCACCGACTCCTGCACCAGCAGCCGCGACCCGGCGCAGCAGACGTGGCCCTGGTTGAAGAAGATCCCGTTGACGATGCCCTCGACCGCCTGATCCAGGGGGGCGTCGTCGAAGACGATGTTGGCGGCCTTGCCGCCGAGCTCCAGCGTCAGCCGCTTACCCGTGCCGGCCACAGCCCGGGCGATCTGGCGGCCGACCTCGGTCGAGCCGGTGAACGCGACCTTGTCGATACCCGGATGTTCGACCAGCGCCCGGCCGGTCTCCCCGGCGCCGGTGACGATGTTGACCACGCCGGGCGGCAGGTCGGCCTGGCGGCAGATCTCGGCGAACGCCAGCGCGGTCAGCGGGGTGGTCTCGGCGGGTTTGAGGACCACCGTGTTCCCGCACGCCAACGCCGGCGCGATCTTCCAGGCCAGCATGAGCAGCGGGAAGTTCCACGGGATGACCTGCCCGGCCACGCCCAGCGGCCGCGGGTCGGCCACGGCGTACTCCAGCTTGTCAGCCCAGCCCGCGTAGTAGAAGAAATGCGCCGCCACCAGCGGCAGGTCCACATCGCGGGACTCGCGGATCGGTTTGCCGTTGTCGATCGACTCCAGCACCGCCAGCTCCCGCGAGCGCTCCTGGATGATCCGCGCGATCCGGAACAGGTACTTCGCCCGCTCGGCCGCCGGCAGCTTGGACCAGACATTCTCGTAGGCTTTGCGGGCGGCGGCGACGGCCCGGTCGACATCGGCGGAGTCCGCCTCAGAAATCTCGGCGAGGACCTCCTCACTCGCCGGGTTGACCGTCTTGAAGTGGTTGTTCGCGTCGGTGAACGCACCGTCGATGAACAGCCCGTAGGCGGGTTTGATGTCGACGATGTCGCGGGACTCGGGCGCGGGCGCGTACTCGAACATCGGCTCAGTCCAAGGTGAAGTAGTCGGGACCCGCGTACACGCCGGTCGTGAGCTTACGGCGCTGCATCAACAAATCATTCAAAAGCGAAGACGCCCCGATCCGGAACCAGGCCGGCGTCAGCCAATCCGGCCCGGCGGTCTCGTTGACCAGCACCAGATACTTGATCGCATCCTTGGTGGTCCGGATCCCACCGGCGGGCTTGACCCCCACCTGACGGCCCGTACGCGCCCGGAAATCCCGCACCGCCTCCAACATCACCAGCGTCACCGGCAACGTCGCCGCCGGACTCACCTTGCCCGTGGAGGTCTTGATGAAGTCCGCCCCGGCCATCATCGCCAGCCACGAGGCTCGGCGCACATTGTCGTAGGTGACCAGCTCACCGGTCTCCAGGATCACCTTCAGGTGCGCCTGACCACACGCGGCCTTGACCGCGACGATCTCCTCAAAGACCTTCGCGTAATCACCCGCGAGGAACGCGCCCCGATCGATCACCATGTCGATCTCTCCCGCACCGTCCTCGACCGCGCGACGCGTGTCGGCGAGCTTGGCCTCCAACGGCGCCCGCCCGGACGGGAAGCTCGTGGCGACACTCGCCACACCGACACCACTACCCGCCAAAGCACGCACGGCCTCGGCCACCAGATCGGAATAGACACAAATCGCCGCCACCATCGGCACGCTCGCGTCACCCGGATCCGGATGCATGCCCTTCGCGCACAACGCGCGGACCTTACCCGGCGTGTCAGCACCCTCCAGCGTGGTCAGATCCACCATCGAAACGGCCAGATCAATCGCCTCCGCCTTCGCCGACTTCTTGATCGACCGCGTCGCCAAACGCGCGGCACGCTCCTCCGCACCCACCTGATCAACACCCGGCAACCCATGCAGGAAGCCGCGGAGCGACCCGGCCGTCGAGGTGATCTCAGCCAATCCGGAGTCGGCCGGAATCGTTGGAGTGACGGTCACAGCGATCGAGTCCTTCCTGTTCGGCGTCCGGGCAATTCGGTCTCCTCTTGTGGTGGGGCGGTCGAGGCCCGTTCAACGAGCTTGGTGTCCAGGACGATCCGGCGAGGGATGTCATCGGCGTACTGCTCGTCGAAGCGGCGCAGGAGCAGCCGCATGGCGAGGACGCCTTGTTCCACCATCGGCCGGTCGATCACCGTCAGCGGAGGGCGGAGCAGCGGGCCCGTGTCGAGGTCGTCGAAACCGATCAGGCTTATCTGGGCGGGAATGTCCACCCGCATGTCGTTCAGTGCTTTGAGGGCGCCCAGGGTCATGAGGTTGTTCGCGGTGAATATGGCCGTCGGGGGTTCGGGCAGTGACAGCAGCACCATGGTGAGCTGGTAGCCGCTCGCCTCCCGAAAATCACCGATCAGGTCATGGTCAGGCCGGATGTCGACGCCCCCGGTGGCCAGCGTCTCCACGAAGCCATCGCGGCGGCAGCGGCCCGGGGTCGTGTCCTGGTTCCCGCTGATGGCGGCGATGCGCCGATGCCCGAGCCCCAGCAGATGCGCGGCGGCCTGCCGGGCACCGTCGTAATTGTTGACGAGCACGGCATCGAACTGCTCACCATCGGCGAGATCGCGGTCGATGAAGACCATCGGCACGTCGGCGTCCCGGACGTGCATCGGGGTCTGGTCCTGCTCAGTGGCCGGCGCGAGGATCACGCCGTCCACCTGCCGGACCATGTCCGCGATCACCTCGTCCTCCTGCTCGCTGCTCTCTTCGCTGTTGGCGAGCAGGATCCGGTAGCGCTGGCGGCGGGCGACGGACTCCATCCCCTTGACCACTGCGGCGAAGTAGGGATTCGTGATGTCCGGAACCACCGCCCCGATGGTCCGGGTCCGCCCGGACTTCAGGGATTGCGCGGCGGCGCTCGGCCAGTAGCCCAGTTCGTCCACGGCCGCCTGAATCGCCTCGGGCGACCGAACCCGCTGTCCGCGCAGGAACCGCGAGACCGTCGCTGGAGAGACCCCGGCGCGCGCCGCGACGTCATGGATGGTGGCCACATCGCTCCTCTACTGAAACCGTTGTCAGAGCATGGTTGCAGTTTGGGCCGCCCTGGCGTCAATAGCCCATTGCCGTCATGTTGCTGATCCGTTACATCCGGCCTCTACCAGGCTCGTTTGCTGGGGAGACGTTCACGGAGAGTCGTGGTCGGCAGTCCTGGAGCCCGGAGGTCGCGGCCACGAAGTGAAACCGTTGTCACTACGCCATGGCCTACGTCGGCGTCGGCCGTTGAACCCGGGTCTGGCCGCTCTGGTACTCCCAGAGGAGGCTTCGCCTCAACTCTTGTCCGGGTCCGGAATGGGGAGCGGGCGAGGAGGGACCGGCGTGGAGACGACGATCGAGGTCGTCGTCTGCCCGTGGATGAGGAAGCGGTCGATGACCTCCTCCAGCTCGGCGATCGACGGTGCGTGGACCTTCAGGAAGAAGCAGTCCTCTCCCGTGATCCGATGGCACTCGACCACCTGCGGGGTGCGGAGGGCGGCCTCGGCGACCTTGGGCAGCTGGCCCGGACCCGGCCGGACGCGTACGAGCGCGGTGACGGCCATCCCGAGGGCCTCAGGCGCGACGTCCATGTGGAAGCCGGTGATGACGCCCGCGCGTTCGAGGCGCTGTACGCGTTCGGTGACCGCGGGCGCGGACATTCCGACCCGGCGGGCGAGCTCGGACATCGACAGGCGGGGGTCGGCGTGCAGCTCGGAGAGGAGCCGCGCGTTGACCCCGTCGATCATGCCGGGATCATAGGCGTCACGGCCGTTACGGCGTGAATTCAACGGCAATCCGCGTCTCCCGCCTTCAAAGAGCCATTCAGGTTCGCGTCCAGGCTTGTCACGCTACTCCGGTGAAGTCGTCCATCACCACACCGGTTCTCGGGCCGTCGCGCCTCCGTGACCGCGTGCCCCCGCAGGCGTACTTCGGTGTGAGCGCGATCTTCCACTACCTCGGGCCCTCGTTCGCCGTCCTGCTGTTCGCCCACGTCGGCGTGCTCGGGGTCGCGTGGCTCCGGATCGCCGGCGCGGCGGTCGTCTTCGCCGTCTGGCGGCGCCCGTGGCGGCTGGTCGGGCGGATGCGGCCCGCGCGACTCGGCGTTCTCGTCGCACTGGGCGTGGTGCTGGCGGCGATGAACACGGTGTTCTATCTGGCCTGCGCGCGGATTCCGCTGTCGACCGTCGGGGCGATCGAGTTCCTCGGCACGGTGCTGCTGGCCGCGGTCGGTGTGCGGAACGGCCGTAACCTGCTCGCTCTCGCGCTCGCCGTCGGCGGGGTCGCCATGCTCGCCGAGATCAGGTTCGTCGACGCGCCGCTGGGGTTCGCGTTCGCCCTCGCGAACTGCGCGTTGTTCGTGGTGTACGTCATCCTCGGCCATCGCATCGCCAACACCGGGGCGGGCCTGAACGGGATCGACCAGCTCGGTGCCGCCATGCTGGTCGCCGCCATCGCGGTGACGCCGTACGGCCTCGGCGGCGCGACCCGTGCCTTCGCGCACCCGTCCTGGTTGCCGGCGGGCATCGGCGTCGGCGTGTGCTCCTCGGTCATCCCCTATGTCACCGACCAGCTCGCGATGGCCCGCCTGCGCCGGGCGACATTCGCGCTCATGCTCAGCATCCTGCCGGCGACCGCGACCGTCATCGGCCTGGTGGTGCTGGCCCAGCGCCCCACCATCGAGGACCTTGCCGGCATCGCGCTGATCACGGCCGGTGTCGCGCTCCACCAGGAACCGGCACGGAAGGAGTCTCCATGAGGTACGTCCGGCTCGGTGCGTCGGGTCTGAAAGTGTCACGGGTCTGCCTGGGCATGATGACCTTCGGCGACACGGCCACCCGGAAGTGGCACCTGGAAGAGGAGGCCGCCGAGCCGATCGTCGAGCAGGCGGTCGAGGCGGGGGTGACCTTCTTCGACACCGCCGACATGTACTCGGGCGGCATGAGCGAGGAGATCACCGGACGGTTGCTCGCCCGGCTGTTCCCGCGCCGCGACGACTATGTGCTCGCCACGAAGGTCTATTACCCGACCGGTTCCGGGCCGGGCGACGGCGGGCTGTCGCGCAAGCACGTCATGGCCGCCATCGACGCGTCGCTGCGTCGCCTCGGCACGGACCACGTCGACCTGTACCAGATCCACCGCCTGGACCGTGAGACGCCGGTCGAGGAGACGATGGAGGCCCTGCACGACATCGTGAAGGCCGGAAAGGCCCGGTACATCGGGGCGTCCAGCATGTACGCCTGGGAGTTCGCCAAGGCGCAGTACACCGCGCGGGCGGCGGGCTGGACGCGATTCGTGTCCATGCAGAACCACTACAACCTCATCTACCGAGAAGAGGAGCGGGAGATGATCCCGCTCTGCCGCGACCAGGGGGTCGGAGTGATCCCTTACAGCCCGCTCGCGCGCGGCGTACTGGCCGGAAACCGCGCTCGGGACGGCAGGCCCGTCACGGTACGCGCCGGCAGCGACCCGCTCGCCGAGTCGAGGCACGACGAGACCGACTTTGAGGTCGTCGACGTCGTACGGGCGATCGCCGGCGAACGCGGCCTCGCTCCGGCCCAGGTGTCCCTCGCGTGGCTCTTCGGCCGGCCCGGCGTGGTGGCACCGGTCGTCGGCGCCACGAAGCCGCACCATGTGGACGACGCCGTCGCGGCCCTGGAGGTCACCCTGACCGAAGAGGAGATCGCGCGGCTGGAGGCGCCCTACCGGCCCCACCCGGTCATCGGCCACTCCTGATCGTCCTGAGCGCCGGACTTACTACGTAAAGGCGGTGCCCTGGAACGGCCGCCCCGCGCGCGGGCGCCATGCTCATCCCCCCGGGCAAGCAGGATGTTTCCCCCTATGTCCGGCACCGGTCACAGCCCGCCGCTCCCGTCATCCGCGTCGACGCAACTCGCGTCACACAGGCACCAACGACGGGAGATCTTATGCGCCGATCCTTGATCATGCTGCTCGCCGCGTGTATGGCGGGTGTGCTGTTGTTGACGGGGTGTAAGTCACCACAGGACGCGAGCGGACCGGTGCCGTCCGCGTGGCCGGGGGACTCGGCTTCGGCGGAAAGCTCGCCGGACCCCGTGCCGTCGATGGTGACGCCGTCGGATCCGCCATCGAGGACGGCGCCGAGCTCACCGCCGAGAAGGACGCATCGGGTGACGCATCGCCCGGTGACGCGTCGCCCCGTCGTCCGCCGGCGGCCCACGCATCGTGCGTCCGTGCCGAAGGCGCCCTCTCATCCGTCCGGTGCCACCGCGAGATGCAAAGACGGCACCTTCTCGTACTCCCAGCACCACCAGGGCACGTGCTCCCACCACGGCGGCGTCGCGGTCTGGTACAAGTGACGCCGCCCGTGCGTGCAAGGCCGGGCCAACGGCCGTTGAAATCCGGGTGATCCCCGGCCGGTTCCGCTGCTCGCCGGGCCCCCGAACACGTACACCGGTGGGTGACAGGAGAGCCATCGGCTCTTTGGTGCGGGTTGAAGGGATCCGACGTGAAGCTCAGGACTCTTGCCGTCGCGGCCACGGCGGGCGCCGCCACTCTGCTGCCCACCGGCGCCGTGGCCGCCACCGGAGGTTTCTACTGGAGCCCGGACGGCAGCGGCGTACAGTCCGCTTCGATCGCGAATCCGGTGTCCGGCCGCTGCTACGTCCTGCGGGGCAATCGGCCCCCCTTCTACGCGGTCAACGTCACCAACAGCACCGCGCACTACTACCGTTCGGCCGGCTGCTCTGGCGAGGTGGGATCGCTGACCCCGAACATGACCGGCAACGTCACCCCGTACGTGAAGTTCGACTGATCAGGTCCAGCCGAGGGTCCGGTCGACCGCGGCCGGGGCGAAGACGGCGTCGCCCAGCAGATGGCCC
Organism: Actinoallomurus iriomotensis; assembly: GCF_030269445.1. Lineage (GTDB taxonomy): Bacteria > Actinomycetota > Actinomycetes > Streptosporangiales > Streptosporangiaceae > Actinoallomurus > Actinoallomurus iriomotensis. Next base: position 281,264 of record NZ_BSTJ01000002.1, on the reverse strand, counting down.
GCACCGACGATGCCCGCCTCCTCGCCCAGGCCGGTGCGCACGATGGACAGGTCGCGCGTCACCAGCGGTGACGACTGCCGGTAGACCACCTCGCGGACCGTCGCGAGGAACGACTCGTCCGCGTCGACGAGCGGGCCGGCGACGGCGATCACGTGGGGGTTGATCAGGCTGGCCACGTCGGCGACGGCGTGGCCGATGATCCGGCCTGAGCGGCGGACCAGCCGCCGTACCTCGGGATCCCGGGCCCGGGCCAGGCGCACGACGTCGCGCACCGACGCGGCCTCGCGGCCCAGCTCACGCAGGTCGCGGACCAGCGCCCAGCCGGAGGCGTACGCCTCGACGCATCCGCTGTTGCCGCAGCGGCACAGCGGCGGGTCGCCGGTGCGGCCGGACTCGATCGCGGGGATGTGGCCGATGTCGCCGGCCGCGCCGAGCGCGCCGCGGTGGATGCGGCCGCCGAGCATGAGGCCCGCCCCCACGCCGGTCGCGGCCTTGACGAGCAGCAGGTCCTGCTCGCCGGGATGGCAGGCGCGGTGTTCGCCGAGGGCCATGAGGTTGGCGTCGTTGTCGACGAGCACCGGGCCGGCGAACTCTCCGGCGAAGAACTCCGGCACGCGGTAGTCGTCCCAGCCGGTCATGATCGGCGGACTGACCACGGTGCCGCTGCCGAACTCCACGGGGCCGGGCACGCCCAGCGCGACGCCACGGACCGCGTCGCGGTCGCGGCCGCACTCGGCGAGCAGCGCGCCGAAGTGACGGCGGACCGTGCCCAGCACCCGGCGCGGCCCGGTCGCCACGTCGAGGTTCACGGTGCGGCGGGCGAGCGGGCGGGCCACGAGGTCGGTGACCGCGGTGCGTACGTGGCTGCCGCCGATGTCGGCCACCAGCAGCACTCCGGCGGCGGCGTCCACCTCGAACGATCCGGCCGGGCGTCCCCTCGTCGAGTCGCCGCCGGCGGACTCGACGACGTACCGGGCGCGGGTGAGCGCGTCGAGCCGCTGCGCGACGGTCGACCGGGAGAGCCCGGTGTGCGCCATGATCTGCGCGCGCGTGGTGGCCCGCCCCGAACGGATCAGTTCGAGGAGCGCTCCCGGCCCCGTCGGACCGCCTGCGGCGACCTGTGCCACGGCGCTCCCTTCCACGACCTCCCCGGGCGTCCGTCCGCCCGTACGGGGAGAGCATAAACCGCCTTATGCGTTCTCATCAGGCGAATATGCGCAGCATCACATCCACTTTTGCTTGTCGATTACGCATAAGTCGGACTAGCTTCGCGTGGCAGGAGCCAAGGAGGTGACCGTGAACCCTCTGGGCGTGCACTCACTGGTGTGGGTCGGAGAACTGTCGCCCGAACCGCTGCGCGGCGCGGTCGAACGGTCGCGCGAGGCCGGGTTCGACCTGATCGAGCTGTCCCTGCACGACCCCGGCGTCATGGACGTCGCGGACACGCGCGCCGCCCTCGCCGCGGCCGGCCTGGACGTCGCCTGCTCGCGCGGGCTCGACTTCGACGCCGACATCTCCAGCGACGACCCGCGGACCGTCGGGCGTGGCGCCGTCCAGCTCGCCGAGTCGGTACGGCTGACCCGCGAGCTGGGCGGCCGTTACTTCGGCGGGGCGCTGTACAGCGCGCTCGGCAAGTACCCCCGCCCGGTCACCGCCCGCGGGCGGGCGAACTGCGTGGCGGTCCTGCGCGACCTCGCCGCCGAGGCCGCCGGCGTCACGCTGGGGCTCGAGGTCGTGAACCGGTACGAGAGCAACGTCGTCAACACCGCCCGGCAGGCCCTCGACCTCATCGACGACATCGGCGCCGACGGCGTGGTGGTCCACCTGGACACGTACCACATGAACATCGAGGAGGGCGACCTCGCCCGCCCGGTGCACGAGTGCGCCGAGCGGCTCGGCTACGTCCACGTCGGCGAGAGCCACCGCGGCTACCTGGGCTCCGGGACGATCGACTTCCCCCGGTTCTTCCGCGCCCTCGCGGCGATCGGCTACCAGGGGCCCATCACGTTCGAGAGCTTCTCCTCCGCCGTCGTCGCGGAGGGCCTGTCCAACAACCTCGCGATCTGGCGGAACCTGTGGGACGACGGGGCGGACCTCGCGCGGCACGCTCGCGCGTTCGTCACCGAACAGCTCACCGCCGCCCGGATGAACCGCCGCTGACCCCCGGAGGCGTCCCCCCCCATGGCGCAAGAGTCCCTCGTTCGCCGGGCCCGCACGCTCGCCCCGCCCGGAGGGCGCGCCCTGCTCGGCATCACCGGGCCACCGGGTGCCGGGAAGACGACGATGGCCGAGGCGCTGCGCGAGCGGCTCGGCGCGGCGGCGGCGTACGTGCCGATGGACGGTTTCCACCTCGCCGACGTCGAACTCGACCGGCTCGGCCGCCGCGACCGCAAGGGGGCGCCGGACACCTTCGACGCCGCCGGCTACGTCGCGCTGCTGCGGCGCCTGCGCGAGAACACCGACGAGGTGGTGTACGCCCCCGCGTTCGAACGCGACCTCGAGCAGCCGATCGCGGGGAGCATCCCGGTTCCCCGTTCCGCGCCGCTGATCATCACCGAGGGCAACTACCTGCTGCTCGACGACCCGCCGTGGCGCGCCGTACGCGACCTGCTCGACGAGGTGTGGTTCGTCGACGCCGACGAGGCGACCCGCGTCGACCGGCTCGTGCGCCGCCACGTCCGCTTCGGCAAGTCCCCTCCGGCCGCCCGAGCGTGGGTTCGGCGGGTGGACCTGCGCAACGCGGCCACGATCCTGGCCGGGCGTGAGCGCGCCGACCTCGTCGTGACCTCCCCGATGGCGCCGCGAGACCCCGAGGAGGAAGAAGTGATCGCCGAATGAACGTGTCGGCCGCCGGAACGCTGGACGTCAACGGCCTGGACTACACGATCCTCGCCATCTACTTCGCCGTCGTCGTGGCGATCGGCCTGCTCGCCAGACGGGCTATCGCCACCAGCGAGGACTTCTTCCTGTCCGGCAGATCCCTGCCCGCGTGGGTGACCGGCCTGGCGTTCATCTCCGCCAACCTCGGCGCGCTGGAGATCCTGGGCAACGCGGCCAACGGGGCGCAGTACGGCTTCGCCGCCGTGCACTTCTACTGGGTCGGCGCGATCCCCGCGATGGTGTTCCTCGGCCTGTTCATGATGCCGTTCTACTACGGCAACAAGGTGCACAGCGTGCCGGAGTACCTGCGGCGGCGGTTCAACGCGCCGACGCACTTCTTCAACGCGCTGACGTTCGCGGTCGCCCAGGTGCTGATCGCGGGGGTCAACCTCTACGCCCTCGCGCTGGTCGTGAAGAGCCTGCTCGGCTGGCCGCTCTGGCTGGCGATCATCGTGTCGGCCGGGCTGGTGCTCGTGTACATCACCCTGGGTGGTCTGTCGGGCGCCATCTACACCGAGGTCCTGCAGTTCTTCGTCATCCTGGCCGGGCTGATCCCGATCGTCGTGATCGGGCTGCACCAGGTCGGCGGGTTCGGCGGCCTGGTGGACCGGGTGCACGACCGTACGCTGCTCGACACCTGGCAGCAGAGCGGCGTCGGGCACTGGAAGAACCCGCTCGGCGACTGGCTCGGCCTGGTCCTCGGTGAGGGCTTCGTCCTGTCGTTCGGATACTGGACGACCAACTTCGCGGAGGTCCAGCGGGCGCTGTCCGCCAAGGACATGTCCGCCGCGCGCCGTACGCCGCTCATCGGCGCCTTCCCGAAGATCTTCTTCCCGCTCCTGACGATCGTCCCCGGCATGATCGCGCTGGTCACGATCCCGCACTTCGGCGGCGAGGGCGGCCCCGACTACAACGACGCGATCCCGGCGCTGATGGGCCGGCTGTTGCCGAACGGCGTGCTCGGCATCGCGCTCACCGGCCTGCTCGCGGCGTTCATGGCCGGCATGGCGGCCAACGCCAGCGGCTTCAACACCGTCTTCACGTACGACATCTGGAAGCCGTACGTCGCCCGGGACCGGTCCGACCGCTACTACCTGAACGTCGGCCGGATCGCCACCGTGGTCGGCATCCTCATCAGCGTGGGCACGGCGTTCATCGCGTCCGGCTACGGCAACATCATGAACTACATCCAGTTGCTGTTCTCGTTCTTCAACTCGCCGCTGTTCGCCACGTTCGTGCTCGGCCTGTTCTGGAAGCGCACGACGCCGTGGGCCGGTTTCTGGGGCCTGGTCGCGGGCACCGCCGCGGCGGCCGCCATGCACTTCGCGGCCTTCCACATCGGATACTTCTATCCGGGCGGGCATCTCGACCCGACGCACGCCACCATCAACGCGCAGATGGCGAACTTCTACGGCGCGATCGTGGCCTTCGTGGTCGACGTGGTGGTGACCGTCGCCGTGACCGCGGTGACCCGGCCGAAGCCGGACCGCGAACTCGCCGGCCTGGTGTGGCGGCTGCCGTCGGAGGGCGGCCTGGTGGAGGCGCGCGAGCCGCGCCGGCACTGGTGGGAGTCCGAGCCCCTGCTGGGCTCCGGCGCACTCGGCATCGCGCTCGTGCTCTCGATCGTCGTGCTGTTCGTCAAGTAGACCTCGGAAGGGTGCTTCGATGTCCGAACAATCCGGCACCGGCTCGGCCAACCGCTCGCGGCGGCTGTTCGACCTCCGGTACCTGATCAGCGGCCTGTTCCTCGTCTACGGCGCGATCGAGGTCGTCACGGGACTGCTGGACTCCGCCGCGGAACTCGCCAAGGCCGACGGCATCCGGATCAACCTCTGGCTGGGCATCGCCATGCTGGTCCTCGGGCTGGTCTTCCTGCTCTGGGCGAGGCTACGGCCGCTGCGGCCCGCCGACCACGACGACGGGGGATGAGGCGCCTCGAACGGGTGCGGCGTGCGCCCCCGCCCGAGCGGCACGGGTGAGCGGCCCGTCCTGGTCCGGGCGTGCAGCGGCACCGTTCTCGCGGCCCCCACCGTCGCCGGCATGACCGTACGGACGACGCCCGCCACACCCCCGTGACAGGGGATGGGGGAGCCGCTCGAGGTCGCGTGCTGGCATCATGCGCGCATGGATCTGCACGAATGGCCTGGTCACGACCTCACCGACGCCGAGCTCGACGTCGCCTACAACGTGAGCGCCAAGGCGGGCGAGGAACTGTTCGCCCGCCACATGGCCCGCTACCGCTCGATGTCGGAGGCGGCGGTGGACGGTCTGCCGGGGCGGCCCGGCCTCGTCTACGACGAGGCGAGCGGCGAGGCGCTGGACGTGTGGGGGATCGAGGACGGGCGGCTCCGCCCGGTGTTCGTGTTCGTGCACGGCGGCTACTGGCGGGCGCTGTCGCGCCACGACTCGGCCTTCATGGCCCGGATGCTGGACGGCGCGGGTGTGGCCACCGTCGTCCCCGACTACACGCTCGCCCCCAAGGCCACCCTGGAGGAGATCGTCCGGCAGGTGCGGGCCGCGGTCGCCTGGGTGTACCGCGACGGCCGCGAGCACGGGCTGGACCCGGACCGGATCGTGGTCGGCGGCAGTTCGGCCGGCGGTCACCTGACCGGGATGACCATGGTCGGCGGCTGGCAGGAGGGGCTCGGGCTGCCCGCCGACGTGGTCAAGGCCGTGATGCCGTTCAGCGGCCTGTTCGACATCCGCCCGATCCAGCGCGTCTACGCCAATGAGTGGCTGCATCTGGACGTGGAGCGTGCGGCGGCGCTCAGCCCGGAGCTGCTGCCGGCCGGGCGGCGGTTCCCCGCCGTGATCGCGGTGGCCGAGCACGACGGCACCGGCTTCCTGGAGCAGTCCCGCCGCTTCCACCGGCACTGGGGCGAGGCCGCCGAGCTGCTGGTCGTACCGGAGCGCGACCACTTCGACGTCGTTCTGGATCTGGCCGACCCGCGGTCAGCGGCGAGCCGGGCCCTGCTCGGCCTGGTCCGCTCCGTCTGACGCTCGGCCCGCTCCGTCCGAGGAGAGCCGCGCCGACAGCTCGGCCGCCTGCTCCCGCAGGTGGCCGAGCATCAGCCGGGCCGAGGGCGTCGGCGGGCGGCGGGCCGGCATGGTCACACCGACCCGGCGCCGTACCTGGTCCAGCGGCACCGGCAGCGGCGCGATCCCGCCCCCGGCGGTGGCCACCAGTTCGGGCAGCGCGGCGATCGTGTCGGTGTCCTGGACGAGGCTCCGCACGGTCAGGATCGAGGTGCACTCGACCAGGTCGGCGGGCAGCGGCAGGCCACGGTCCCGGAACACCTGCTCCAGCTCCTGCCGCAGCGCCGTGCGCTGGAGCGGCAGCACCCACGGATAGTCCAGCAGGTCGGCCAGCCGCAGGTCCGGCCGGCTTCGCGCCGGGTGCCCCGCCCGCGCCACCAGTCGCACGGGCTCGCTGTACAGGTCGACCTGACACAGCTCGGGAATGTCGTCGATCGGGTTGAGCCGGCTCACGACCAGGTCGACCTCGCCGTCCATCAGCCGCGGGACCAGCACGTCGAACGTGGCCTCCTGGACGATCACGGTGATGCCCGGCCGGTCCCGCTTGAGCGCCGCGATCGCGCGCGGCAAGAGCACGTTGGAACCGGCCAGCAGGGTGCCGATGGTGACGGTGCCGACCGCGCCGTCGGCCAGCCCGGTGATCCGCTCACCGGCGCGGCGCAGCTCCGCCAGCACCGACCGGGCGTGCTCGACGAACGCCTCGCCGAACAGCGTCGGCGTCATCCCGCGCGGCCCGCGAGTGAACAGCTCCACGGCCAGGATGCTCTCCACCTCGCGTAGGCTCCGGGTGACCGCCGGCTGGGCCAGCCGCAGGTGTTCGGCGGCCCGCAGCACGCTTCCCTGGTCGGCGATCGCCACCACCAGGACCAGGTGCCGCAGCTTGAGCCGTCCGTTGAGCAGGTCGATCGCACGCATGGCCACTTGATATCACAAGAAGGTGATAGGGCCGCGCGCGGCGATTACGCGGTGGTTATGCGTTGTGCGGTCGCCCCGGCGCGCCATACCCGGATGGCCATACCGCGGCGGACAAACGCTATTAGTGCGATATGTCCGCTCCTTCTAGGGTTTCGGCCACAGCGCCGAGGGCTGTCAACTGGGAGGACGCGCGTGGGCATCGACACCAGACCACGGAACCGGGCGGTCGCGGCGAGCTTCGTCGGCACCGCCATCGAGTGGTACGACTTCTTCATCTACAGCACCGCGGCGGCGCTGGTCTTCAACAAGCAGTTCTTCCCCGACTTCGCTCCCGTGGTCGGCACGTTGCTGGCGTTCTCGACGTTCGTGGTCGGGTTCGTGGCACGGCCGATCGGCGGCGTGCTGTTCGGGCACCTCGGTGACCGCAGGGGACGCAAGTCCGTGCTTGTCGTCACGCTGACCCTGATGGGCGCCTGTACGTTCGTCATCGGGCTCCTGCCGACGTACGCGCAGGTCGGCATCTGGGCACCGATCCTGCTGGTGACGGTCCGCTTCGTGCAGGGCATCGCGCTCGGCGGGGAGTACGGCGGCGCCGTCCTGATGGCCGTCGAGCACTCCAACCCCGCCCGCCGCGGCTTCTTCGGCAGCTGGGTGCAGGTCGGCGTACCGGTGGGGCTCGCCCTGTCGAACCTGGTGTTCCTCCTGACCCAGCTGCTGCCCGCGGGCGCCGTCGAGGATTGGGGCTGGCGGGTTCCGTTCCTGCTCAGCGCGTTGCTCGTCGCGGTCGGCTTCCTTATCCGCCTCCGGGTCGAGGAGACCCCGGAGTTCCGCGAGGTGAAGGAGGAGCGCGGTGCGGCCCGGCGGCCGGCGGTCGAGGCCGCCAAGAGGTCATGGGCGCCGATCCTGCTGTGCGCCGCCGCCGGGTTCGCACCCGGCACGATGTTCTACGCCACGATCGTCTTCGGCCTCAGCTACGGCACCGGCCACGTCGGGGTGAGCCGCGGGACGATGCTGGGCCTGACGCTGATCTCGATGGCCGTGGTGCTGCCCTGCCTGCTCTACTTCGGCGCGTTGTCGGACCGGATCGGCCGCAAGCCGGTCTTCGCCGGCGGAGTGGTCGGCATGGCGCTGACCGCGTTCCCCTGGCTGCTGCTGGTGGACACCGGTTCGTTCGGCCCGATGCTGGCCGGGTACCTGCTGGTCTCGATCCCGTTCAGCGCCGCGTACGGGACGCTCGCGACGCTGCTCGCCGAGCTGTTCCCGACCGGCGTGCGGTACTCGGCGGTCAACATCTCCTACGCGATCTCCAACGTCTTCGGAGCCGGTATGGCGCCGATCGTCGCCACCTCGCTGCTGATCCGCACCGGCTCGGGGCTCCCGATCGCCGGGTACATCGTGGTGGTGTGCGTGGTCTCGTTCGCCTGCCTGGCGGCACTGCGGGAGACGGCGGAGGCGCGCCGGCGCCGGGTCGCCACCCCTGCGGCGGCGGAGGCCGCGGTCGCCGACGGGGCGGCCGGGTGAGCGCGGCGGTGCCCGTGCCGAGCCTGGACCTCGGCGGGATCGAGGTCGCCTGGCTGGCGGACATTCCGAGCATGGAGTTCGCCCCGGACGATCTGCTGGTCCCCGGTGGCGGCGACCAAGGTCCGGGCCGGAGTCTCGACCTGACGTTCGGCGGCTACCTGATCACCACCGACGCCGAGACCGTGCTGGTCGACACCGGTGTGGGCGACGGCAAAATCCGGCCCCGCCCCGGCTGGGACCGGCGGTCGGACGGCGCGCTGCCCGCCGCGCTGGCGCGGGCCGGCCGCGCCCTCGCCGACGTCGGCGCCGTCCACCTCACCCACCTGCACGCGGATCACGTCGGCTGGAACACCGCCTGGGACGGCGAGTCCTGGATCCCGACCTTCCCCGAGGCGAGGTACCTGGCCTCGGGGGACGAACTGGACTGGGCGCGCGAGGGACACGGCCGCGACCCCGGCTTCCTGTACGGCTCGTACGCCGACAGTGTCCTGCCCCTGATCGAGCGGGGACGGCTGGAGGCGGTCGGGGACGGCTTCCGGATCGGCGACCGGATCGAGGTCCGTGCCGTGCCGGGGCACACCCCCGGCTCCTCGGCCGTGATCGTACGGGGGAGGCGGGAGACCGCCGTGCTCTCCGGCGACCTGATCCATCACCCGCACCAGTTCGCGCATCCCCTGACCTGCTCGCGATTCTGCGTGGACCGCGTGGCGTCGGCCAGGGCCAGGCGCGGGCTCCTGGACTGGACGGCGCGGCATGGGGCGATCCTCATGCCGGCGCACTTCGGCTGGGGGCGGGTCGAGGTCGCGGACGGTCGGTTCCGCTTCCGTTCGATCCCGCGCTGATATATCCGAAATGAAATACCTATCGAATACATAGGTATTGGACAGTTATAGCGCATCCGAATGAAGATGCACGGGATGACGAAAAAGGAGGCAGCCTCATGAAGCCGGCCCACTACGTCGGCGGGACCTTCCTCACGGACGAGCCCGGCGGGACGTGGTTCCCGCTGGTCGACCCGGTCGACGGGACCGAGTGCGGGCAGGCTCCCGAGGCCACCCGGGAGACGGTCGACTCGGCCGTACGGGCGGCGCGCGGGGCGCTGGAAGGCGCCTGGGGCGCGGCCGCCGACACCGAGCGGGCCGCCGCGCTGCGCCGGATCGCCGACGGGATCGAGGCGCGGTTCGAGGAGTTCGTCGACGCCGAGGCCGGTGACACCGGCAAGCCCCGCGAACTGGCCGCGACCATCGACATCCCGCGCGCGATCGGCAACTTCCGCGCCTACGCCGACCTGCTGTACGGGCGGCCCGAGCGGGCGTACACCACGCAGATCCCCGGCTGGAGCGCCGGGGCGGGCGGGCAGGCGCTCAACTACACCGTCCGCCGCCCCCTCGGCGTCGTGGCGATCATCTCTCCGTGGAACCTGCCGCTGCTCCTGCTGACCTGGAAGGTCGCTCCCGCGCTCGCGGCGGGCAACGCGGTGGTGGCCAAGCCGTCGGAGGAGACCCCGTCCACCGCCACCCTGCTCGCCTCGGTGATCGACGAGGCCGGGCTGCCCGGCGGCGCGTTCAACCTGGTGCACGGGCACGGCGCGGGCGCGGCGGGGGAGTTCCTCACCGGCCACCCCGGCGTGGACGCGATCGCGTTCACCGGAGAGTCCGCGACCGGCGCGGCCATCATGCGCGACGCCGCCGACCACGTCACGCCGGTCTCGTTCGAGCTGGGCGGAAAGAACCCGGCGCTGGTGTTCGCCGACGCGGACCTGGCGGCGGCCGTGGAGGGCACGGCACGCTCCTCGTTCACCCACTCCGGCCAGATCTGCCTGTGCACCGAACGGGTGTACGTCCAGCGTCCGGTCTTCGACGAGTTCGTCGCGGCGCTGGCCGAGCGCGCCCGCACGCTGGACGGCTACGGCCCGATGATCTCGGCGGAGCACCGCGACAAGGTGCTCTCGTACTACCGGCTGGCCCGTGAGGAGGGCGCCACGGTCGTCGCGGGCGGCGGCGTCCCGCGGTTCGGCGACCGCCGCGACGGCGGCTTCCACGTGGAACCGACCGTGCTGACCGGGCTGCCGGAGACCGCCCGGACCGTCCGCGAGGAGATCTTCGGGCCGGTATGCCATGTCGCACCGTTCGACACCGAGGAGGAGGCGCTGCGGCTGGCCAACGCCGGCCCGTACGGGCTGGCCGCGACCGTGTGGACCCGGGACCTGTCGCGCGCGCACCGGGTCGCGCCGCGCGTCGAGGCCGGGATCGTCTGGGTCAACTGCTGGAACCTCCGTGACCTGCGGACCCCGTTCGGCGGGGTCAAGGCCTCCGGCATCGGGCGCGAGGGCGGGGAGTACTCCCTCGACTTCTTCTCCGAGCCCGTCAACGTGTGCGTCCAGATCTGAGAGCGAGCCCGTGAGAGACACATCCATCGCCGATGCGGCGGACCGCCTCCTCGAGGCGTACGCGACCGGCGTCCCCTGCGCGCCCGTCCGCGACCTGATCGGTACGGACGACGCGTACCGCGTGCAGCGGCGCCTCACCGACCACTGGCTGGCCGAGGGCCGCCGACCGGTGGGCCGCAAGATCGGCCTGACCTCGGCGGCCGTTCAGCGGCAGCTCGGCGTGGACAGCCCCGACTTCGGGACGCTGTGGGCCGACATGGCCGTGCCGGACGGCGCCGAGATCCCCGCCGGGGCCGTGCTCCAGGGGCGGGCGGAGGCCGAAGTGGCGCTCGTCCTGGAGCGCGACCTGCCGCACGAGCGCAACACCGCCGCCGACCTTCTCCGGGCGACCGCGTTCGCGCTGCCCGCGATCGAGGTCGCGGGCAGCCGCATCCGCGACTGGGACATCACGCTCGCCGACACCGTCGCCGACAACGCCTCGGCGGGCATGTACGTGCTGGGCAACCGGCCCGTCCCGCTGTCCCAGGTGGACCTGCGGCTGTGCGGCATGGTCCTCGAACGCCGCGGCGAACAGCTGTCGACCGGCGCCGGCGCCGCCTGCCTCGGCCATCCGCTGAACGCGGCGCTCTGGCTGGCCGACACCCTCGCGCAGGCCGGCGACCCGCTGCGGGCCGGCGACACGGTGCTGACCGGCGCGCTCGGCCCGATGGTCCCGATCCTCCCCGGGGACGTGCTGGAGGCTCGCGTCGAGGGACTGGGCGACGTCCGGGTTGCATTCGCCAAGGAGGACTCATGAGTGAACGAAGTGAGCGAATCCGGGGGCACAGCGTCCATGGTCACTCTTCCGACGAAGGAGGACTCATGAGTGAACGAAGCGAGCGAATCGGGGGCACAGCGTCCATGGTCACTCCTCCGACGAAGGAGGATTCATGAGTGACGTCGAGGCGCTGGCCTGTACGTTGGACGAGGCGGCACGGGACGTCCGCGCCATCCCGAAGCTGACCGACACCGCCGAGCTGGACGTGGCGACCGCGTACGCGGTACAGCGTCGGGTGATCGAACGGCGGCTGGCGCGGCACGAGCGGCCCGCCGGGGTGAAGATGGGCTTCACCAGCAAGGCAAAGATGGTCCAGATGGGCGTGCACGACGTCATCTGGGGTCTGCTCACCGACGCGATGCTGGTGGAGTCGCACGTCGAGGTGGACCGGTTGATCCACCCCCGGATCGAGCCGGAGATCGCCTACCTGATCGGCCGCCCGGTGCGCTCGCCCGCCGACGTGGACGCGGCCGTCGCCGGGGTCGCGGTCGGCTTCGAGGTGCTCGACTCGCGCTACCTGGACTTCTCGTTCACGCTGCCGGACGTGATCGCCGACAACGCGTCCGCCGCCGGGTACGGCGTCGGCGCCTGGCACGAGCCGCGCGACGTGTCCAACGTCGGAATGCTGATGGAGATCGACGGGCGGGTCGTCCAGACCGGATCGTCGGCCGCGATCCTGGGCGACCCGATGCGTTCGCTGCGCGCCGCCGCCCGGCTCTCCGAGCAGGCGGGCATCGTGCTGGAGCCCGGCCAGGTCGTGCTCGCGGGCGCGGCGACCGCGGCCGTGCCGCTGCCCAAGGGCGTACACGTCCGGGTGACCGCGTCGGGCCTCGGCTCGGTCGAGGTGACGACGTGAGCGAGCGGAGCGAGCGAGTCGGCGGCGACGCGCTGGTGGTGGAGGGCAAGGCCAGGCCTCGGGGCCGATTCCCGCACATGAAGCGGGCCGGCGACCTGGTGTTCGTGTCCGGCACGAGCTCGCGCCGCCCCGACGGCACCTTCGCGGGCGCGAGCGCCGACGACTTCGGCGTCACCGACCTGGACATCCGCGCGCAGACTCGCGCGGTCATCGAGAACATCCGTGATCTGCTGAGGGCGGCCGGGGGAGACCTGTCCGACCTCGTCAACGTCACGACCTACCTGGTCAACATGAACGACTTCGGCGGCTACAACGAGATCTACGCCGAGTATTTCGACGAGACCGGACCGGCCCGCACCACCGTGGCCGTCCACCAGCTGCCACACCCGCACCTGCTCATCGAGATCGCCTGCACGGCGTACATCCCTGTGAAGGAGCCCGCACCATGACCCTCCTGCCGCAACTGTCCTTCGGGGCGCCGTTCAACTTCGAGCGGTGGATCGATGAGCACCGCCACCTGCTCCGGCCCCCGGTCGGCAACGTCCAGGTCTGGCAGGACTCCGGTCTGGTCGTCATGGTGATCGGCGGCCCCAACCAGCGCACCGACTTTCACGACGATCCGACCGAGGAGTACTTCTACCAGCTCAAGGGCAACATGGTGCTGCGCGTCATGGAAGAGGAGGGCAAGCCGCCGGTCGACGTGCAGATCAACGAGGGCGACGTGTTCCTGCTGCCGCCGCACGTCCGGCACTCGCCGCAGCGGCCCGAGGAGGGCAGCATCGGCCTGGTCGTGGAAACCGCCCGGCCCGAGGGCACACAGGAGGCGTTCGAGTGGTACTGCACGAACTGCCACCACCTGGTGCGCCGCGTCCAGTTGCAGGTGCGCTCGATCGTCGACGACCTGCCACCGGCGTTCCAGAGCTTCTACGACGGTGACCGCACCTGCGGCAACTGCGGCGCGGTCCATCCGGGCAAGCTGTGGCCGGAGGAGCTCCGTCCCAGGACCGAGGTCCGTGCGTGACGGTCATCGACGTACACGCGCACGTGTTCCCGCGCGTCTCCAGGGAGGAGGCGCGCGTGCTGGCCGGCGCGGGAGAGCCGTGGCTGCGCGAGAACGGCGACGGCACCGGCATGATGATGAGCGGCGATGCCGAGTACCGGCCGGTCGGCGCGGGGCTGTGGGATCCGGAGATCCGGGTCGCGGCCATGGACGCCGCCGGCGTGGACGTCCAGGCGGTCTCCTCGACCCCGCTGATGTTCGGGTACGAGGCCGAGCCCGCCCGCGCGGCCGAGTGGTGCGAACTGGTCAACCAGCGGATCCTCGACCACTGCGCGCAGGCGCCCGGCCGGCTGCTCCCGCTGTGCCAGGTGCCGCTGCAGGACGTCGAGTCGGCCTGCGAGATCGTCTCCAAGGCGGCCGCCACGGGGCACCGGGGCGTGCACATCGGCAACCACGTCGGCCCTCGCTATCCCGATGACGCGGACATCGTGGAGTTCCTCGCGCACTGCGCCCGGGAGGGCATGCCGGTGCTCATGCACCCGTGGGACATGCTCGGCGGCGATCGGATGGCGGGCCGCTACATGCTGCCCTGGCTCGTCGGCATGGCCGCCGAGACCCAGCTGTCGATCCTGTCGCTCATCCTGTCCGGCGCGTTCGAGCGGATCCCCGAGTCGCTGCGGATGTGCTTCTGCCACGGCGGGGGCAGCTTCGCCTACCTGCTGGGACGGGCCGACAACGCCTGGCACAACCGCGACATCGTCCGCGAGGACTCGCCGCGGCCGCCGTCCGCGTACACCGACCGGTTCTTCGTCGACTCGGCCGTGTTCGACCCGCGCGCCCTGCGCCTGCTGGTCGAGGTCATGGGCGCCGAGCGGGTCATGCTCGGCACCGACTACCCGTTCCCGCTGGGCGAACTGGAACCCGGCTCGACCGTCCGCGCGTGCGAGCCCCTGACCGAGGACGATCGCGATGCGATCCTCGGCGGCAACGCCCACCGCTTCTTCGGCCTGGACGGGACCGCCTGAGGGTGAAGCGGTGGATACCGTGCGCGGAGTCCCGCGTTCGGGGCGGCCCACATGAGCAGGTCGCTCATCCGGGACATGGCGCGCCGGCCGCCCTGACCCTCGGCGCCGGCGGGTGTCCATGTCCATCCGGCCGGCGCGGGCATCAGGAGTCGGGCGCCACCAGGACGTGGCCGGGAATGTCGGTGCGCTCGGAGCGGTACCAGTCCACGATCGCGGCGGCCCAGTGGTCGACCGCGATCCGGCCTTCGCCCGATGGGTCCAGCTCCTCGAACACGGTCGCGCTGGCGGCGCTCGGGAATCCGCTCGCGGTCATGCAGGTGAGAAAGTCGTCGCGTTCGACGTATCCGTCGTCGTCCCGGTCGACCAGCGCGGCGACCGAGGTCGCGTAGTCGGTCACGGTCTGTTCGGCGTCGCCGGGGTCGCCCAGCTTGGCGAGGTACTCCTCGCGGCTGATCCGGCCGTCCGCGTCGGTGTCGAGGGTCGCGCGCAGGCCCGCCCAGAAGCGGCGATGTCCGTTGAGGACCGCCTGGCCCTTGGCCGACTCGCGCGGCTCGCCCATCGCGCTGAGCACTTCGGCGGCGAGCCGGTCGAAGTCGCTCTCGTCGAGGTAGCCGTTGCCGTCGGCGTCGAGGATGCGGAACCGTAGCAGCACCCGCTCGCGGGCGCCGGAACCGTCCTGCGCGGACCCATGACTCATCGAGACCTCCTGATCACCTTATGTGACCATTAACCTACACTAAGTAGGTGTCGGCGAGAAGGTCTCGGTGGCGCCGGGCTTCCAGCGCGTGAAATGGCGACAAGGCGTGCGCGAAACGGCGAGCCGGAGCAGAGGCCGGTCATTACCGTCCCCCGTGACCGAGGCCCCGCGGAGGCGGTCCGGTGAAAGAGGGGGCGTGAGATGACGGCGCGGGCGGTGCTGACCGCAGGCCTGGTGCTCCTGATCCTTGCCTTCGCCGCCGCCTGTGGCGGCGACCACGTCGACCGGGCGAAGCTCAAGGCCGGCCTCGAGAATTCGCTCTTCCCGGTCGGTCCGGGGTTGTACAAGGACGGTCAGGTCGACTGCTATGCGGGTCTGCTGATCAAAACGGCGAACACTTCGGACCTGAACTCCTTCATTGCCGGCAAGAAGCGATACGCGCAGATTAGACCGCGCAGCGACAGCGCCAAGCGTGAATTCCACGGGAACGTGAACACCTGCATTCCCAAGGGGCAGGGATACGTTTTCCCGAATGGATGGTAGCCGTGTGACCGTGCCGGTGGGCGGCCGGTTCGCTGGTTGGAGAGGGAAATGAAGGCGGACGAGACCGAGACCCCACTCCATACCGCGTTCGGCCGCGGCTTGCTCGTGGCGGTGCTGGAGGTCCTGCTCGGCGTCATGGCCTCGATCTTCGACGGCTTCCTGCCGTACGGCGGGTTGCTCATCGTCGTGGGCGTCGGGTTCCTGGTGCCGGTGATCGTCGGGGAGGGCCGATCCAAGCGAGGCGCAGCCGAAACCGCCGGACCGTCGTGATGACGGCCGGGCGGACCCCGTCTACTCCAGGGCCGCGTGCGCCTTCCGGTACGCCTGCCGAGCCAGGCGTACGGCATCCGCCCTGGTGACGTTCGTGCCGACGAGCTCCGTCGTCCCCAGGTACCCGGAGCCGGTGAACAGGACCTGCCACGCGCGCAGCCGCGTGCCGCCGGTGACCTCATCGGTCTGGACGATCCGCCCGCCGTCTCCGATGTCGAGGGGCTGATCGGAGATCACCTTGGCCGTGATGGTCGTACCGCCCGCACGCGCCTTGACGGTCCGGCACGCCCGCGGGATCGGCTGGGCGACCGCCTGCTCGGCCGCCGGGCCGGAGGCCGCGACGAGCAGTTCCGAAGGGGACCGGCCCACCTGCGCGAAACTCACGAAGGCGCTGGGCGCGGAGCCGGCGACGTTGATGCCGGTACGGCCGGGACCGCCGCACGAAAGGTCGCCGGTGACCGGCGGCGCACCCCCGGAGAGCTTCTTGGTCACCGTCTCGAACGGACCGCTCCCTCGGGAGACCGCGACGGCTCCGGCAGGTGGTTCGATCAGCGCGCCGGCGAGCTGCCGCGCCGTGTGGCCCGGCGACGTGGATGCCGATCCGCTCTGTTCACCATGCGGCGACGCCGTGGCCGGCACCGCGCTCGTCTCACCCCCGCGACATCCCGTCATCGCCGTCACCGCGACCACCGCGACGGTCGCCGCCCATGCTGCCCTGGTCTCCATTGCCACGCTCCGCTGGCCGATTCGGCGGGGTATTGACTAGGACGCACTGGCGGCAGGCTCCGTTGACCGACACTGCCCGGACGATCGCGGGGCGTGGCGCCCCTCAACGTGAAGGAGACGGGAGTGACCGGTCTTCAGGAGCTCGCCGCCGCGATCGCCGAACGCCTGCGGGAGCATTTCCCGGACACGGATCTCGCCCAGCAGCAGGTGCTGTGTCTCGCCGAGGAGGCGGGGGAGTTCGCCGGCGCGTACCGCCGCTGGGCGGGCATGGCTCGCCGCACCGGCTCGTGGGACGACGTGATGGCGGAGCTCGCGGACGTGGTCGTGACCGCCTACGTGGCCGCGAACGTCCTCGGGCTCGCCGACGGGATGGAGGCCGCCCGTCGGCCCGCCGGCGAGCCGGCGGCCCACGACGTGTTGCGGCAGGTTCGAGCCCTGTTCTGCGCGGCGGCCGAGGTGGTCGCGGCCTTCGACCGCGGGGACGGGGAGGGGCCACCGCTCGCGACGCGTCTCGCGGGTGTCGTCGACCTCGGGGCCGAGACCGCGCGGGTGCTGGGGATCGATCTGGATGAGGCCGTGCGGACGAAAACCGCTGTGATCATGACCCGGGGCTGGCGGGACGACCCTGCCGAGACCGCCGGGTGAAAGGCGCCGGAGCACGCCCGGGAATCCCGGGCGCGCTCCGGCGCCGAACAAGCCTCGCCGCCGGGCCCGGTCAGCCGGTGACGAACGTGACGTAGCTGGAGCCGCCCTGGCCGCTCACGCCCGAGTTCGGTCCCAGGCGTACCTGACCGGCCGGCACGGTCTTCTTGAAGACCGCGAGTGGCCGGTCGCTGGCTTTGCCGCGACACCCGGGCGCATCGTCATCGCCTCCGGGCGAAATACCATGGCGGCTGGAGGCGATGCCTCGTGAAACGGGACGATGCGAGCATGCGTGCGGTCCGGCAGGGCGGCTGGTGGAGGTACGCCGCCCGACCGGCCATGGCGTTATCGCTCATCGCCGGTGCGGCGTGTGCCGCTTCGCCGGGAGGATGGAACGACGCGTTCCGCCACCCGGAGTTCCCCGAACGTACGGCGCCCGCCGGCACCTACCCGTGGGTCGAACCGGATGACCCGTCCGCGGTCAAGGTGTCGGCAGCCGATGGACTCATGAACGCCGTCGTGGTCGGCGACGTCATCGTCGTGGCGGACCGGGTCAAGAGCGTGCCCGCCGGCTCGACGGGCGCTCTCGGCGTGCGGGTGCGTGGTGTGGACCCGGCAGGACACACCCTGTTCACCGGCCCGACAATGGCGGCCGAGTCCGGCCAGTCGGACGGACCGAGACTGCATCTGATCGGAGACGGTCCCGAACTCCGTGTCGCCTTCGCATACCACAAGACCGGTCCCGGCGGACGGTTTTCCTACGCCGACTTCTATGACCCGTCCGCGCGGGGCCACGTGCGTCCCCGCACTGTGCGGTTCCCCACCGACGAGCAACTGGAATGGGCTGGAGACACCGCCTTCCAGGGCGCGCTGCTCGATGACGGCGGCCCGATCACGATCCTGGACGCCGACGGCACGCTGAGCCGGTGGCATCGCCCGGGATGGTTGCCGGTCGCGGCCACCGGCGACGTCGTCGTCGACGCCCACCGCGGCAACGACAGCCGGCACCAGGGTTTCGAGGTGGTCGACCGCCGTACCGGCCGGGTGCTGTGGTCCGGACGCGGCCAAACCGTCTACGCCGTGTCCACCAAGGCCATCATCGCCGGATACACGCGCCGGCTGGTGCTGTCGGAGCTGCGCACCGGCAAGGTCATCGCCCGTGGCAATGACCCCCTGTCGAGTGGCGGCACCCCCTCCGACGCCGACGGCACCCGGCAACAGGGCGATCTGATCACGACCTGGCAGGTCGCCGGCAGCACGCGCCATCGATGGGTGCACGGCGGCTGGAACGCCGGCTACTACGCCATCTGGAAGGACGACCTCTACGGCTTCCAGAGTCCGGGGAACCCGATGGACGACAACCCGATGGCGCTGTGGATTCCGTCTACCGGGGTCCCCCACAGGTTTCCCGTCACCGGGAAGGCCGCACCTCTCGGCGTCACCAGCGACGGTCACGCCGTCGCCCTCACCGGCACCGTTCGCGGCTATTCCCTGTACGTCCTCCCTCTGCGCCGCTGAGCGGGCCCGGTTCCCGGAGTCAGCCGGTGACGAACGTGACGTAGCTGGAGCCGCCCTGGCCGCTCACGCCCGAGTTCGGTCCCAGGCGTACCTGACCGGCCGGCGCGGTCTTCTTGAAGACCGCGAGTGGCCGGTCGCTCGTCTGGACCGTCATGTCGGTGCGCGTGAAGCCCTGGCCGGCCGGCCAGCCCGGCCACCACGATCCCTCCCCGCGCGTGTCGAAGGCCACGTACACCGTCGCCGGACGCGTCAGGTCGAACGTCAGGTAGTCCGCGGGCTCGGTCAGCTTGGAGTCGTCGTTCGCGCCGCGGATCATGACCGCGCCGTCGAGGGCGCCCGGCAGATCCGTGACCGTGTAGCCGCGATCGACGTAGACCGGGGCTCCGACGGCCGCGCGGACCAGGGCGTGCAGCTTGTCCGGCTGCTCGACGGTCACCAGGTCGCTGTTGATCTGCGGGATGCTGTGCGCGACTCCGAGCGTGCGCTGCCCGAGGGTCTTCACCTTGTCCGCGGGCTGCCCGCCCAGTTCGCCGAACGTGAAGGACGAGTAGGGCTGTGCCGTACGTTCCAGCAGGTAGCTCGCGCCGCGCTTGACCGGCAGCGTGATCTGCGCCGCCGTGGTCGCCGCGACGACGGGTCGGCCGCAGGCGCAGTCGCCGTCCACGACCTGGATCTGCCGGCCGGGCCACGGATTCTGGATCTTCAGCGTGTCCGTGCTGCCGGCCTGGATGCCGACGAGTGACGGTGTGCCGCCGCGCGTCTCCACGCTGACGCGGTGGCCGCCGGGGATCTGCACGGCGCCCGTGGTGTTCCAGTCCGCCGGCCACGCCGGGGCGACGCGGACGGTGCCCTCGTAGGACTGCACGAGGGACTCCTGCAAGGCGGACGCCACCACGGCCCCCCAGCCGTCGTAGTACCCGCCGCCGCGCACCGGATCGGAGTTGCGGCTGTGCGCGGCGAAGCCGTTCGGGAAGATCTGGAAGTCGGACGTGCCCTGGACCAGCAGGTTCTTCATGTCGGCGGCCCGGCCTAGCCGGGCGGCCCATACCGAGTCCGACGCCCATTCCCGCGTCTGGACGTACACGCGGTTGGTGAACGTCGACTGCATGAGCGAGGAGTCCGCGCCGTACCGCCCCCACGGCCACAGCGCCTCCAGGTCCGGGTCCTGGGTGTTGTGCGCCGCCTCGTCCGTGCCCGACCAGGCGAGCACCGGCTGGCCGCCCCGCGTCGTCGTACGGAACGGCGGGAGCTTGGCGACCGCCTGCCGGAGCCGCTTGGCGAGGTCGTGGTCGCCGTGCTGGTCCGCCAGGCCGGCGACGATCGGGAAGATCGTCCGCATCGCGGCGAGGTCGGGGGTGGGGTCGGTGGTGTCCCACTGCACCTCGAGGGCGTTGACGTGCTGCAGGTGCAGGTACCCGTCGTCGCCGGGGCGCAGCACGGACAGGTAGAACCGGGCGACCCCGCTCATCAGCGGATACCCGGCGTCGAGGAGCGCCCGGTCACCGGTGTAGCGGTACTGCGACCACAGGTTGGCGACGACCTCCGGGCCGGTCGACAGGATGCGGTTGACCCAGTCGGGGGCCATGCCGCTGTCGCACGATCCGGCGGTGCCGTCGAAGCGCAGGAACTCCGGCACGCATACGCCCTCGGCGCCCGGCCAGTGCTCGGCGGTCCACTTCCGCATCTTGGCGAGGCGGTCCAGGTACAGCCGGAAGTAGGGAGTGTTGAGCGCGGCGGTGCCGGCCCCGAGGTTGGTGTACACCGGCTGCCTCAGATTGAAATGCCACCAGTTGGCCGCCGACCAATGGATGTCGTCGCGCCACGGAGAGAACAGGCTGGTGACGCCGCCGTGGCTGCTCGGCACCGATGAGCGCATCGACGCCGCGGACATGTACAGCTGCGTCGCCCGCAGGTTCTCCAGGTACTCGCCGGTGCCGTCCGGCGAGCTGATCTCCATCGGCGCCGCGTCGTTCCAGAACCGATGCCACCAGCGCAGGTGGCTCGCGTCGGCGCCGGCGTCGAAACCTCCGCGCACCGCGGACCGCGCCGCACTCGCCACGTCGCCGCCCTTGTAGGCCGGAACGCCGACCACGATGCGGAAGCGGCCGTCCTGGCGGGGCTTGAAGGTGAGGTGGACGGTCAGGTCGCCGGTCACCGAGGCGTGCACCTGGCGTCCGTCCGCGGTCACCGCGGTGATCGCCCCCGACGTGGTGCCGGAGGGATCGTCGTGGAACGTCTCGGCCAGTGCCGCCACGCCGCCCGACGCGTACGTGACGGGGCTGCGGCCCCGCCACAGCTTCAGGTCGGCGGTCTGCGTCCGGTCCGGGTCGGCGCCGGCGACGTCCAGCACGAACTGGTCCGCGCCGGCGCGGACGAGGGCACTCGCCGTCATGCCCCCGCCGCGCTGCTCCAGGTCGGCGTCGTACAGGCCGAGCCGGCCGCGGTAGTCGGCGGCGCTCATCAGCGGGAACAGCCCGGGGACGACCAGCTGGCCCGCGCTCTTGAGGTCGGGGAACGTGTCGCTGCGGTTGAGCTGCGCGGTGAGTCCGTCCGCGGACCAGACCGCGGCGCCGAGCCGGCCGTTGCCGAGCGGCATGCTCTGGTGGTTCTGCCACGGCGGGCTCTGGAGGACCAGGTCCGAACGTGACACGACCCCGCGCGGATCCGTCTGCAACGCGCCGTGCCGCCAGGCCGTCGTGGGTGGTGGTGCCGCGCCGGCGGGAGCGATGGGGGCCACCATCGCCGCCGTGACCGCCGCGCAGGCGATGAGGATGGACAACCGGCCGCGTCTCATGACGTCATGCACCTCGTAGGTCAATCGATTGACTGAGGTCGAGCGTTCCGGATTGTGACCCCGGTGCCGTCGAGCCGTCAAGGTCTGGCGGTCCAGAGGCGTGGAGCGAGACGAAAACGGGCACACGTCACAGACGCCCCCTTGTTTTCGCCGTGTTTCCGCTGTTACGTTCCAGTCAATCGTTTGAACGAAGCGAAGGAGGACGCCCGGATGGGGGTCGCGATCGACCTGACGGGGCGTACCGCGCTGGTCACCGGTGCGGCGGGAGGTCTCGGGTCCGCGTGCGCCAGGGCGCTGGCCGAGGCGGGAGCCGAGCTGGTCCTCACCGATCTCGATGAGGAGCGGCTCGCCGGAAGCGCGGCCGGGCTCGAGGCGCGCGTGCGGGCCACCGACCTGACCGACCAGGAACAGGCGACCGCGCTGATCGAGGAGGTCGGCGAGCTGGACATCCTGGTGAACTGCGCCGGGATCATGCGGACCACGCCGTTCCTGGAGGTGTCACCGCAGGAGTGGCGGCGGATCGTCGACGTCAATCTCAACGCGACGTTCTGGATCACGCAGGCGGCCGGCCGCCGGATGGTGGAGCGGGGCGGCGGATCGATCGTGACGCTCGCCTCCGTCGCCGCGCGGTCCGGCCGGCCGAACGCCTCGCACTACTCGGCCACCAAGACCGCGCTGCTGTCCCTGACGAAGTCGGCGGCCGAGGCGTTCGCGCCGGTACGGGTCAACGCGGTCTGCCCGGGCGTCTTCCTCACGCCCATGTGGGAGGAGATCATCGCCGACCGGGACCGGAGGTTCGGCGCCGGTGCGGGACAGGGCTATCTGAAAGAGGTCGGCGACCGGGCGCCGCTGCGCCGTCCCGGCCGCGCGGAGGAACTCGCGTCCGTGGTGCTCTTCCTGGCCAGCGACCTCGCGTCGTACGTGACCGGCCAGGCGCTCAACGTCGATGGCGGACTGGAGATGGACTGACGGATGGCGACGCCGAGGATGACGCAGACCTTCAAGCTGCTGCCCGAGCTGTTCGGCGACGGCGGCATGGCGGATGTCTTCTCCGCCGAGCGCACGGTGTCGGCGTGGCTCCGGGTCGAGGCGGCGCTCGCACGGGCGCAGGCCGACTCCGGGGTGCTCACCGAGAGCGAGGCCGAGGCCATCGCCGGGGCGTGCGTGCTCACCAACATCGACCTGGACCGTCTCTGGCGTGAGGCGGTCAACGTGGGCTATCCGATCCTGCCGCTGGTCCGGATGATCGCGGCCGCGCTGCCGGAGGGCCCCAACGGCCGGGTCCACTACGGCGCCACGACGCAGGACATCATGGACAGCGGCCTGTCTCTTCAGATGGGGGAGGCGCTGGACCGCCTGCTCGTGCTGGTCGGGGAGTTCGGCGACGCGCTCGCCCGGCTGGTGGAGGAACACGCGGGCACCGTCATCGCCGCGCGCACCCACGCCCAGCAGGCGGTTCCCACGACCTTCGGGGCCAAGATCGCCGTGCTGCTCGCGGAGGTGACCCGGCAGCGCGAACGGCTCAGGGCCGCCGCGCGGACGGTACGGATCGTCTCGCTCTTCGGCGCCGGGGGGACCTCGGCGGCGCTGGGCGAGAAGGCCGGCGCGGTACGGGAGGGGATGGCGCGCCGGCTCGGCCTGCGCACCACCGACGTGCCCTGGCACGTGGCCAGGGACGGCGTCGTGGAGTTCGGCGTCGCCTGCGCGGGGGTGACCGCGACGGCCGCGCGGTTCGCACGTGAGGTCGTCGACCTGTCCAGGACGGAGGTCGCCGAGGTCCGCGAGGCCGACGGTCACCACCGCGGCGCCTCCTCCACCATGCCGCAGAAGGCCAACCCGATCGGCTGCGAGGCGATCATCGGCATGTCCGGCACCGCCGGAGCGCTCAGCTCGGCCCTGTTCCGCGCGATGGAGGCGGGCCATGAGCGGGCGGCGGGGGAGTGGCAGGTCGAGTGGTACGTCGTGCCGCAGCTCGCGGAGCTCGGCGCCGGCGGGCTGGCCACGGCCGCCCAGGTCGCCGGGGGACTAAGGGTCTTCCCCCAGGCGATGAGGGACAACCTCGACGCCGAGGGCGGACTGATCATGGCCGAGGCCTACATGATGCGGCTCGCTCCGGCCCTCGGCCGGGAGCGGGCCCACGATCTGGTGTACGAGGCGGCCCACCGGGCACGGGCCGAGCGCCGCCCGCTGGCGGAGACCCTGCGGGAGCTGGCCACGCCCGGCGACTCGGCCGCCCTGGAAGAGATCCCGATCGCCCCCGACTCCTATCTCGGTGACGTCGAGGCGATCTGCACGGCCGCGCTGGCGGCGTGGCGAACGGAGGGTGCCGACGATGAGTGAGCGGCGGCTCGCGGACCTGCTGGCCATGTGGCGGATCCGCGCTTTCGAGGAAAAGGTGCGCGACCTGCGGGCCGAGGGGTCGATCGTCGGCTCCGTGCACCTGTGCATCGGCCAGGAGGCCATCCCGGTCGGCGCCTGCGACGCCCTGGAACCGGAGGACGCGCTGTTCGCGACGTACCGCGGCCACGGCTGGGCGATCGCCAGGGGCGTGCCGGTCACGCCGCTGTTCGCCGAGCTGATGGGCCGGGCCACCGGCGTGAACGGCGGCCGGGGCGGCTCGGCCTACTTCACCGCGGCCGACCACGGCTTCCACGGCGAGAACTCCATCGTCGGCGCCGGCGCGCCGATCGCGTGCGGCGCCGCGCTCGCGGGCCGGTTCGACGGCTCCGGCCGCGCGGCGGTGACCGTGTTCGGCGACGGCGCGATGAACCAGGGCGCGGTGCACGAGGCGATGAACTTCGCCGCGGCCTTCGACCTGCCCGTGGTCTTCGTCTGCGAGAACAACGGCTACTCGGAGCTGACGCCGATCGCCGACATGGTCCGCAGCGACCGTCTGGCGGGCCGGGCCGCGGCCTACGGCATGCCCGGTCACCGGATCGACGGCAACGACGCGGAGGCGGTCCGCTTCCACATGCGCGACGCGCTCGAGGTCGCGCGCGAGGGAGGCGGGCCGACGCTGCTCGAATGCGTGACCGAGCGCATCGCGGGCCACTACATCGGCGACGCCGAGACCTACCGGCGCCCGGGGGAGATGGACCGGATCCGGCGGAGAGAGCCGATCACCCGGCTGCGGGAGGGCCTGCTCGCCGACGGCGTCCCCGCCGCGGAGATCGACGCGGTCGAGACGCGGGCCAGAGGCGAGATCGACACGGCCGCCCGTACCGCCCTGGCGGCGCCGCTCGCCGACCCGGCGACCGTGAAGGAGCACCTGTATGCCTGAGATGAGCGGGACCGGTGAGGTCCGCAAGCTCTCCTACGGCGAGGCCGTCAACGCGGCCCTGCACCGCCTGATGGAGGAACTCCCCGAGACCCTGGTCTACGGAGAGGACGTCGGCGAGCCCGGAGGCGTCTTCGGCGTCACCCGCGGCTTGCGCAAGCAGTACGGCGACCGCGCGTTCGACACCCCGATCAGCGAGTCGGCGATCCTGGGCAGCGCGGTCGGGGCGGCGATGATGGGCCGGCGCCCGATCGTCGAGATCATGTGGGCGGACTTCTCCCTCGTGGCCCTCGACCAGATCGTGAACCAGGCCGCGAACGTCCGGTACGTCTCGAACGGCAGGCTCGCCGCCCCGCTGACGATCCGCACCCAGCAGGGCGGCGCCCCGGGCGCGTGCGCGCAGCACAGCCAGTGCCTCGAGGCGCTCTTCCTGCACGTCCCGGGCCTTCGGGTCTGCATGCCGTCCACCCCGCAGGACGCCTACGACCTGCTGGTGACGGCGGTGCACAGCGACGACCCGGTGCTGGTGGTGGAGAACCGGATGCTCTACTTCGGGGCCAAGGAAGAGGTACGGGTCGGCGGCGCGGCGGGACCGATGGGCGGAGCGCGCGTCCGCCGCTCCGGCACCGACGCCACGGTCGTCACGTGGGGCGCGATCACCGCCCGGGTGCTCGAGGCCGCGGAGTCCCTCGCCGGTGAGGGCGTCGACGTGGAGGTGCTGGAGACGCCCTGGCTCAACCCGTTCGACACCGAGGCGGTCACGGCCGGCGCCGCCCGCACGGGCCGGCTCGCGGTGGTGCACGAGGCCAACGTCACCGGAGGGTTCGGCGCCGAGGTCGTGGCGCGCGTCACGGAGTCGGGAGTGCCACTGTCGGCCCCGCCGCTCCGCGTCGGCACCCCCGACACGCGGATGCCGGCCGCGCCGGTCCTGGCGGAGGCGCTGGTGCCCGATGCCGCGCGCATCGCACGCGAGCTGCGGGCGCTCGTGCGAGGCGCCTCCTGAGCAGACCGTCCGGAGCCTCGGGGTGCCTTTATTAGTCAATCGTTTGACCTTCAGGAGAACCCAGTGCGCAAGCCAATCCTCGTCGCGGTCGCCCTCGCGGCCGCCGTGACCGCCTGCAGCAGCTCGACCGGTTCCACGTCCGCGCAGAGTGGAGGGAAGAAGCACTACACGATCGGCGTCTCCAACCTCGGGCTGAGCTTCCCCTTCCCGGCGGCGATCAGCAAGGGGATCAAGGAGCAGGCCGCGACGCTCGGCGTCCGGCTCGTCGAGCTGGACGCGCAGGGCAAGGCCGACAAGCAGAGCAACGACGTCCAGGACCTGATCGCCCAGCAGCCGGACGGCGTCCTCATGCTGCCCGTGGACTCCGGTGTCGCCCAGGGCCTGGCGGACCGGCTCAGCGCCGCCAAGATCCCGACGGTCGCCGTGGCCTCGCAGGTCGGCGATCCCAAGCAGCGCAAGCTCAAGGACGTCTACCCGAGCCTGGTCGCCCTGGCCACCCAGGACGAGTACGCCGCCGGCGCCCAGGCGGGGCAACTCGCGGCCAAGATCGTGCCCGGCGGCGGGAAGATGGCCGTCGTGGAGGGCCAGGCGGGCTTCGCCGAGGTCACGAACCGCTGGCAGGACTTCCCCCAGGCGGCCGCGTCCAAGGGCGGGACGTTCACCGTCGTGGCCCGCCAGCCGGGCGACTGGGTCCAGGACAAGGCGCAGTCGGCGTGCCAGAACATGCTGGCCTCCAACTCCGACATCCGCCTCTTCTACGCCGAGTCCGACGACATGTCGGTCGGCTGCGCCAAGGCGGTGGCGGCCGCCGGCTCCAAGGCGAAGGTCATCGGCATCGGCGGCAGCAAACTCGGCATCGACGCGATCAAGTCGGGTCAGGTCGCCGGCACCGTCTGCTTCAAGCCGGAGGACCTCGGCAAACTCGCGCTGAACACGCTCTACCAGGACCTGACCGGCCAGAAGAAGCAGAAAGCCGCGTTCGTCACCTACGACACGCCGGTCATCACCAAGGACAACCTCAACGACTGCACGCCGCAATGGTGACCACGCTGCTGTCCCTCGAAGGCGTCGGCAAGACGTTCCCGAGCGGCATCGTCGCCCTCCGCGACGTCCGGCTGGACGTCCGGCCCGGCAGCGTCCACGGCCTCGTGGGCGCCAACGGCGCCGGCAAGTCGACGATGATCAAGGTCATCGCGGGGGCACACGCGCCGACGGCCGGCACGATGCGCTGGAAGGGCGAGGAGGCCCGCTGGCGGAATCCCGGGGCCGCCCGGAACGCCGGCATCGCCACGATCATGCAGCACGTGCCGCTGGCGCCGGCGCTGACGGTCCTGGAGAACGTCTTCCTCGGCAGCCCGGGCCCCTGGCGGCTCCAGCGCGGCCGGCGCGCGGAGCTGGACCGGCTGCTGGACCGCGTGGGCTACGCGATCGACCCCGACGCCGAAGTGGCCGACCTGGCCATCGGCGAACGGCAGATGGTGGCGATCCTGCAGGCACTGGCCACCGGCGCCGAGCTCGTCGTCATGGACGAGCCGACGGCCTCACTCGCCGACGCCGAACGTCAGGTGGTCTTCGACGTGGTCCGGCGGCTGTCCGCGCAGGGCACCGCGTTCCTGTACGTCTCGCACTTCCTCGACGAGGTGCTCGACCTGACCGACCAGGTGACGGTGCTGCGGGACGGCACCGTCGTGGAGGACGGCGCGACCGCCGCGTACGACGAGGACCGCCTGGTCCAGGCGATCGTCGGCCGGGACCTGCTCGCCGCCGAACGCCGCGCGCCCACGCCCGTCGAGACCGGCCGCCCGCCGCTGCTCACCGTCCGCGGCCTCGACTCGCCGGCCGGCGTGCACGAGGTCTCCTTCGAGGTACGGCCCGGTGAGGTCGTCGGCCTCGCCGGACTGCTCGGCTCCGGCCGGTCGGAGATCCTGCACGCGGTCTACGGGGCCGACCCCCGCGCGCGTGGCGAGGTGCTCGTCGACGGGCGGCGCGTTCGCCGTGGGCCCCGTGCCGCGGTCGCCGCCGGCATGGCGCTCGTCCCCGAGGACCGGAACGCGCAGGGCCTGGTGGGGGCGTTCCCGATCTGGAAGAACATCTCCCTGCCCGACCTGTGCTCGCTCGCCTCGGGCCGGGCCCTGCCGAAGGAGGGGGCCGAGCGGCGGCGCGCCGTCCGGGCCATCGAGGACCTCGGCATCGTCTGCCCGGGACCCGACGCCGCCGTCACCGAGCTGTCCGGCGGCAACGCGCAGAAGGTCGTGTTCGGCAAGTGGCTGTACGGCGGCGCCCGGGTGTTCCTGCTCGACGAACCCACGGCCGGGGTCGACGTCGGCGCCAAGGCCGACATCCTCGACCTCATCCGCGGGTTCACCGCCGAGAGCGGCGCCGTGCTCATCGTGAGCAGCGAGTTCGAGGAACTGCTGGCCGTGGCGACCCGCGTCCTCGTCATCCGCGAGGGGCGCGTCGTCGCCGAGCGCGCCGCCCATGAGACCTCCGAGGAGGAACTGCTGATGCTCGCCAATGGTTTCGACGGCGGAGGAGCCCCGGATGCCGACTGAGACGCGTCATCGCTCACTCACCCTCGTGGCGACCCGCTCGCGGCTGGCCGCCGCGTTCCGGCCCGGCAACGCCGGCGTTGTGTACGCCCTCGTGCTCATCGTCATCGTGCTGACGGCCCTGTCCGCCCAGATGGGCCGGCCGAGCTACCTGTCGGCGACCAACATCACCAACATCCTCGACCAGTCGTCGCTGGTCGCGATCCTCGCCGTCTTCACGACGGTCGTGCTGATCAGCGGGAACTTCGACCTGTCCATCGCCTCGGTCGCGGCGTTCTCCGCGGCCACCGCGCTCAGCCTGGTGAGCTCGCTCGGACTGCCGCTGGCCATGGCCATCGCCCTGGGCGCCGGTCTCGTGTGCGGCGTCGTCAACGGCGTGATCGTCCAACTGGTGGGGATCAACGCGTTCATCGTGACGCTCGGCACCATGACGGCCGTCCGCGGCCTGGTGCTCATCGTCACGAACGGCCGTACGATCACCGCCAAGGACCCGGACGCGCAGCGGTCCCTGATCTCCTTGCAGGCCGGCTACTGGACGCTCTCGCACCTCCTGGCGATCATCGGCGTCCTCGCGCTGGTGGCCGGGGCCGTCGTGCTGATCCGCCGGAGGGACCGCAGGGCCGGCATCGTCGCGGTGGCGGTGGGCGTCGTGCTGATCGCCCTCGACCCGGTGTTCGGGTACGAGGTGCGGCTCAGCAAGCCGACCTACTACCTCATCGTCATCGCCGCCGTCACGTGGGCGGTGCTGCGGCACACCGTGATCGGCCGCCGCCTGTACGCGGTGGGCAGCAACGCCGAGGCGGCCCGCCTGTCGGGCATCAACGTCAACCGGTACAAGATCGGCGCGTTCGTGCTCAACGGGCTCGGCTCCGGGTTCGTCGGCGTGCTGTTCGCCGCGAAGCTGCTCGCCATCAACCCGACCGGCCTGCAGGGCACCGAGCTGACCGTCCTCGCGGCGGCCATCCTCGGCGGCACCTCGCTGTTCGGCGGCATCGGCAGCGTGCTGAAGTCCGTGGTCGGCGCGCTGATACTTTTCACTCTCGACAACGGCTTCAACGTGCTGAACCTGGGCGCCAACTACCAGGGGGTCATCGTCGGTACGGTCCTCATCGTGGCCGCCGCGATCTACACGATCGCCGGCCGCCAGCGTCAGGCCCGCGGCGGGCGCAGGTCGGCGGCGCGGGCCACACCCGGTCCGAAGAAGCAGGAGGCCCTGCGGTGAACGGCGTCTGGCACTTCTCCTTCACCGTCGCGGACCTCGACCGGTCGATGGCCTTCTACCGGGACCTGCTCGGCTTCACCCTCGTGCACCGCCAGGACCAGGACAACGACTACACGCGCCGGCTCGTCGGCTACCCCGACGCCGTGCTTCGCGTGGCACAACTCGCCGTCCCCGGCCAGCCCCGCGGCGTCTCCAGCCACGACCTGGAACTCGTGGAGTACGTACGGCCACGGGGCGCGCCCCGGGACCCGGCGCGCCACCTGCCGGGCGCCGCCCACATGGCCCTCACCGTCGAGGACGCACGGGCGGAGTACACGCGGCTGTCCGCGGCGGGGGCCCGGTTCGTCTCCCCGCCGAACGAGATCACCGCGGGAGTCAACGCGGGCGGGGCGGCCTGCTACTTCCTCGACCCCGACGACATCACCCTGGAGCTCGTACAGCCGCCGCCGAGGGAGGACTCATGGCCGTGATCGACGCTCACCTGCACT
Organism: Actinoallomurus iriomotensis; assembly: GCF_030269445.1. Taxonomy (GTDB): domain Bacteria; phylum Actinomycetota; class Actinomycetes; order Streptosporangiales; family Streptosporangiaceae; genus Actinoallomurus; species Actinoallomurus iriomotensis. The sequence goes on along the minus strand of NZ_BSTJ01000002.1, from coordinate 251,096 downwards.
TCTGGGATCTGGAGACGGGCTCCTACCCGTGGCTGACGCCCGCCTCCGGTTCGATCTTCCGCACCTTCGCGCCCCCGGAGGTGCTCCCACAGCTCGACGCCGCGGGAGTGGACCGCGTGGTGCTGGTGCAGGCCGCCGGCACCTACGCCGACACCGACGCGATGCTCGCGCAGGCGGACGCCCATGACGTCATCGCCGCCGTCGTCGGCTGGGTGCCGCTGAACCGCCCCGCCGAGGCCGCCCGGGCCCTGGAACGGTACGCCGCGCATCCCAAGTTCGCGGGGGTGCGGCATCTCATCCACGACGAGACCGATCCCGACTGGGTGGTCCAGGACCCGGTGATCGAGGGCCTCGGCCTGCTCGCCGAGGCCGGGCTGCCGTTCGACGTGGTCGCGGTGCTCCCACGGCACCTGGAGCACGTGCCGACGCTCGCCGAACGCGTGCCGGGCCTGCGCATGGTCATCGACCATCTCGCCAAGCCGCCGATCAGGGAGAAGGGGTGGGAGCCGTGGGCCTCGCTCCTCGCCCGCGCGGCCGAGTACCCCGACGTGTACGCCAAGGTCTCCGGGCTGAACACCGCCGCCGACCCCGAGACCTGGACCGCCGAGGACCTGCGGCCGTACGTCGACCACGCGCTCGGGCTCTTCGGGGCGGACCGGCTGATGTTCGGCGGTGACTGGCCGGTGGCGACACTGGCCGGCGACTACGCCAAGGTGTGGAGGGAGACCGGCGTGCTGCTGCGGGACCTGCCGGAGACCGAACGGGCCGCCGTCCTGGGCGGAACCGCCGCGCGCTTCTACGGCATCGGGGGCTGACCGTGCTCGATGTCTTCGCCCCCATCGCCGCCGCCGTCGACCTCACCATTCCGCCCGAGCACCGGCTGCCCGTCGCCGTCGTCGGCGCGGGCGCCATCGTCGACGTCGCCCACCTGCCCGCCTACCGCGCGGCCGGGCTGGAGATCACCGGCCTGTTCGACCTCGACACCGGCAAGGCGCGGGCCACGGCGCGCGACCACGGCATCGAGCGGGTCTACGGATCGCTGGAGGAGCTGCTCGCCGACGAACGGGTGGCCGTCGTGGACATCGCGGTCGCGCCGAACGCCCAGCCGGGCATCGCCAGGACCGCGATCGAGGCCGGCAAGCACCTGCTCTGCCAGAAACCCTTCGCGCCCGACGCCGCCACCGGCCGGGAACTGGTCGACCTCGCCCGCGAACGCGGCGTGAAGGTCGCGGTGAACCAGCAGCTGCGCTTCGACGAGGGAATCGCCGCCGCGCGGGCCATGGTCAGGGCCGGCTGGATCGGCGAGCCGACGGCGATGACCTTCACCGTGAACATCTACACCGACTGGAGCGCGTGGGACTGGCTCGTCGCCTCCGACCGGCTGGAGATCGCCTACCACTCGATCCACTACCTGGACGCGGTCCGCTCGATCCTCGGCGACCCGGAGCGCGTGTTCTGCACCGGGAGCCGCACGCCCGGCCAGGTCGCCAAGGGCGAGACCCGGACGATGAGCACGCTGGTCTATCCGGGCGACGTACGCGCGCTGGTCCACGCCACACACGAGAACCGGACGGGCGACTACGAGGCCGCCTTCCGGATCGACGGCGCCGAAGGGGCGATCAAGGGCACGCTCGGGCTGCTCTACGACTACCCGCACGGGCGTCCCGACACCCTGGAGGTCAACAGCCGGACCCTGCCGACCGACGGCTGGCTGCCCTACCCGGTGACCACCCGGTGGCTGCCCGACGCCGTCGCCGGGCCGATGGGGTCGCTGCTGGCCGCGATCGCCGAAGGCGGCGAGCCGGATACGGCGGCGGCGGACAATCTCCGTACCCTCGATCTCATGGACGCGCTGTATCGATCCATGCGGACCGGAGAGAGTGAAAGACTCGGTTCGTTTTGACGTCCTCCGTCTGAAGGCGGGGGATTTCAACCCGATTCCCCTACCGAGAGGAGGGAACAGGTTGAGGTTCGCGGTTCATGGCCCCGCCCAACGGCTGGAGGGCTCCCCGCACGGGAGGTCGGTCGGGGCTGGTTGGTCGGGAGAGGCACGTCACGGCATGCCCTGCCGCGATGTTCTTGGCCGCGTTCACGTCCGCGTGATCGACATGCCCGCAGGCGCGACAGCGAAAGACCGCTTGGCTCTCACGGTTGTCCGCTGCGCAATGCCCACAAACATGACAGATCTGGGATGTGTAGGCGGGGTTGATCTTCTCGACTCGGCCGGCGGCTTTGTGCTCCAGACGCCTTGCCAGATGACCCCATCCGGCCGCGTGGATGGAACGGTTGAGTCCGGCCTTGGCCCGCACGTTCACACCCGGCGCAGCGATGGTGCCGCGTGCGGAACGGACCATATTGCCGATCTTCAAATCTTCGATGCGGATCAGGTCGAAGCGGCGGGCCAGATCGGTGGAGGTCTTCTCGGCCCAGTCCGGCGGGCATGTCGCGGGACCAGCGGACGGGTACCCAGCCCACCTTCGGTATCCGAACTTCACCGACCTTGCGGGACAGCCGCCGTACATCCCAGTGGTTACCGCGCTGTCCGACGATCCGGAACCCTTCATGGATGCCCGTCTTACGCCATGTTGGACGCCGATGCGTCCCAGCGAAGAAGTTCGCCCTGGCTTGGGCGAAATCCCGCAACGCCTGCTGCTGCACCGTCTGCGATCCCGCCGCCAGCCACGCGCACTCTCTCCTGGCCTCGGTCAGCTGACGGGACTGTTCGGCATAGCCCGGCGCACTCGCCCGCCCCGGCCGCCAATGCCGATGCTGCTCCACTGCGAGATTCCACACATACCGGGCATGCGCGCAGTGCTCCAGCAACGCCGCCTCCTGAGCGGGCGTGGGCTGGAGCCGAAATCGCATGCCGGCACGCTAACCACCACCACCGACATTCTGAGGAGGGAGCGGCGTTTAGACCCCGGCCGCAAGGCCGGGGTCTCCACGCCACGTAGCCGATGAGAACGGCCCGTGTGACTCTGGCGGACGTCGCCGCGATGGCCAAGGTGGACCGCGCGGTCGTGTCCCGGGTGGTCAATGACGATCCCACCCTCAACATCCGGCCGGAGACCCGCCAGCGGGTCCTGGCGGCGATCAAGGAGCTCGGTTACCGGCCCAACGTAACCGCCCGCAGTCTCCGTACCGCGCGGGCCCACATGTTCGGGCTGTTCATCCCCGACTTCGCCAACCCCGTGTACGCGGAGATCATCAAGGGCGCCGAGGCCGCCGCCGCGGCGCTGGGGTGCGTGCTGGTCACCGGCAGCGCCACCGGCGCCGGGCTGGGCGGCTACATGGACCTGCTCGGCCCCGGCCGGATCGACGGCCTGCTGCTGGCGGGGTCGGGGGAGGACACCGGGCTGATCGAGCAGCTCCACCGTGCCGCCGTGCCATGGATCATGCTCAACCGGCGCAGCCCGGCGGTCGACCGCTACGTGATCCTGGACGACGAGCGTGCGGCCCGGCTCGCCGTCGGGCATCTCGTCGGGCTCGGCCACCGGCGCATCGCCCATCTCGCCGGCCCGTCCGGCGCGGACACGGCGCAGCGGCGGTTCGCCGGCTACTCCGCGGCGATGCGTGAGGCCGGGCTGCCGGACGGGCCGATCGCCGCCGCCGACTACACGCCGGCCGGCGGGGCCGCGGCGATGGGCTCGCTGCTCGCCGACCCCCATCCGCCGACCGCCGTCTTCGTGGCCAATGTGGCGTCCGCCATCGGCGCGATGGAGCGGGTGCGCGAGGAGGGGCTGGAGATACCCCGCCAGATGTCCATCGTGGCCGTGCATGACCTGGACCTCGCCAGCTATCTGGCGCCGCCCCTGACCACGGTGCGGATGCCGCTGGAGGAGCTGGGTCGCCGTGGTGTCTCGCTGCTGAACGGCCTCGAGCCCGACGACAGCGTCGAGGAGATCCTCGCCGGCCCGATGGCGCTGATCACCCGGGCCTCCACCGCTCCTCCGCCCGAGGACTGACGACCGCGGCGCCCCGGAGCGTGGGCGGTGCCGACGTCGGCCAATCCGGATCAAACGATTGACCTGCGTGGCACCGCACGGTAGGACCGGGGTTTAGGAAAACCTTTTCCCGACGAAGGGATGGGCCGATGGCGATCCGGCGGCCTCTTCTGGCCCTGGTGCTCGCGTGCCTGCTGACGACCGGCCTTCTCGCCGGGCCCGTGCACGCCGAGAGCGGGGCCGGACGGCACACGGTCGGCTATGACCGTTACTCGCTGACGATCGACGGTAAGCGGATCTTTCTGTGGTCCGGTGAGTTCCACTACTGGCGGTTGCCCAGCCCCGCCCTGTGGCGTGACGTCCTGGAGAAGATGAAGGCCGCCGGGTTCAACGCGGTGTCCATCTACTTCGACTGGGGCTACCACTCACCGCGCCAGGGCGTGTACGACTTCACCGGGGTGCGTGACGTCGACCGGCTGCTGGACATCGCCGACCAGGTCGGGCTGTACGTCATCGCCCGCCCGGGCCCGTACATCAACGCCGAGACCGACTCCGGCGGCTTCCCCGGCTGGCTGACGACGCTCAAGGGCAAGGCCCGCTCCACCGATCCGGCCTACCTCGCCGCCGCGAACGAGTGGCTCGGCCGGATCGACCGGATCCTCGCCCGGCACCAGGTCACCGACGGCCGCGGCCCCGTGCTCCTCTACCAGGTGGAGAACGAGCTCTACAACGTGAAGCAGAGCGAGGAGGAGAGCCGGGCGTACCTGGGCGCGCTGGAGAAGAAGGTCCGCTCCGACGGCATCACGGTGCCGTTCACCGGCGCGAACGACGCCAGGTTCACCTCCGGCACGGGCGCCGCCGACCTCGAGGGGTACACGGTCTACCCGCAGAGCTTCAACTGCGCCGAGCCCGGCAAGTGGAAGCCGGTCCCCGACGACTACGGGCAGTACCGTGCGGGGCTCCCCGACACACCGGTGAACTTCGCCGAGTTCCAGGGCGGCGCGTTCGACCAGTGGGGCGGCGCGGGCCATGAGAACTGCCGGACGCTGACCGGCCCCGACTTCGAGCGGGTCTTCGAGGAGGCCAACATCGCCGCGGGCGCGACGATGCAGAACTTCTACATGACCTACGGCGGTACGAACTGGGGCTGGCTCGCCACGGACTTCGACTACACGTCCTACGACTACGGCGCCGCGATCGACGAGGCGCGGCGGCTCACCCCCAAGTACACCGAGCAGAAGTTCCTCGGCTACCTGGTCCAGTCCGTGGCCCCGCTGCGGACCACGGATCCGCTCACCACCGCGCCGCCGGACAACACCGCGGTCCGGATGGACGCGCGGGTCGACCCGAACACCGGGACGCGGTTCTACGTCGTGCGCCACGCCGACTCGACCTCCACCGCCGACGACCGGACGCACCTCGCGCTCGACCTCGGCGCGGTGGGCCGCTACCCGAGCGTGCCGAGCGCGCCCGGCACCGACCTGACCCTCGCCGGGCGGGACTCGAAGCTGCTCGTCGCCGCGTACCGGTTCGGTGGCCAGGAGCTGGTCTATTCGACGTCGGAGCTGATGACGCAGGGGACGTTCGCCCAGCCCTCCGGCACCGGCGAGCAGGACATCGCGGTGCTGTACGGCCGCCACGGCCAGGACGGGGAGACCGTCCTGCGCTACGCCTCCCAGCCGAAGGTCACCGTGCTGTCCGGCTCGGTGCGGGCGAGCTGGGACGCCGGCCGGCACGACCTGCGACTCGACTACGCGCACGACGGCCTGGCCCGCGTGCTCGTCCACGGCGGCACGCGCGACCTGCTGTTGCTGATCGGCGACGACCAGGCCGCCGGGAGCTTCTGGCGTGTCGACACGAGCGCCGGGCCGTTCCTCGCCCGCGGCCCCTACCTGGTACGCGGCGGATCCGCCTCGGGCCGCAGCGGGGAGGTCGCGCTGACCGGCGACACCGACCGGGCCGGACCGCTGGAGGTCTTCACCCCGCAGGACGCGCGTTCGGTGCGCTGGAACGGCCGCCCGGTCCGCGTGACGCCGACGAGTTCCGGCAGCCTCAGCGGGGAGCTGGCCGGGCCGCGCCCGGTGTCGCTGCCGGCGCTGACGAACTGGCGGTACCGCTACGAGACGCCGGAGGCCCAGCCGGGCTTCGACGACTCCACCTGGCGGGCCGCCGACCACACCACGACGGACAACCCGTACTGGGACGGCAAGGCGCCGGTCCTGTACCCGGACGACTACGGCTTCCATCACGGCGACACGTGGTACCGCGGGCACTTCACCGCGACCGGAGGCCAGACCGGCATCACGCTGTCCGCCACGGTCACCGACCACGGCGCGTACGCCGTCTGGCTGAACGGCCACTACCTCGGCAGCGGCGGCGACGGGAGCAAGCAGTTCGACTTCCCCGCCTCGGCGCTCCGGCCGGGCGCGGACAACGTCGTGTCCGTGCTGGCCGAGAACATGGGCCACGATCAGGACCGGGCCGCCGACGACTCGTACCGGGAGCCGCGCGGTCTCACCGGCGCCGAGCTCACCGGCTCGGCCACGACGGTCAAGTGGCGGATCCAGGGCGACCAGGGCGGCGAGAAGCCGGCCGACCCGGTGCGCGTTCCGTACAACAACGGCGGCCTGTACGGGGAGCGGGCCGGCTGGTACCTGCCGGGCCGCCAGGACGCGGCCTGGCCGACGGTGAGCCTGCCGCACGCGGAGCCGACCCCCGGCGTGGGCTGGTACCGGACGACGTTCCGGCTGAACGTCCCCAAGGGACAGGACGTCCCGGTCGGGCTCCGGATCGACGACGACGCGGCGCGTCACTACCGGGCACTGATCTTCGTCAACGGCTGGCAGGTCGGCCGGTACATCAATGACGTGGGTCCGCAGCACGTGTTCCAGGTGCCCGCCGGAATCCTGCGGACCGACGGCGAGAACACGATCGCGATCGCGGCCTGGGGCCTGGACGGCTCCGGCGGGCTCGGTGACGTCTCGCTCGTGCGGGAGGGCGACTACGCCGGTCCCGTCTCCGATTCTTCGCGATGAAAGGAATCCTCCCGATGACCTCACACGACTGGTCGCGCAGGACGGTGCTCGGGACGGCCGGCGGCCTGTTCCTGGCCGGAGCCGCCGTGGCGGTGAGCGGGCCCGCCGGGGCCGCGACCACCGGTGGCCACGGGCGGCCCGGGTGGGGGTACGCCGAGGGCATCGCGCGGCGCGTGCGGCCGCCGCGGTTCCCGGACCGCCGTTTCCCGGTCACGTCCTACGGTGCGGTGGGCGACGGGCGGACCGCGTGCACCGAGGCGTTCGACCGGGCCGTCAAGGCATGCAACGCCGCGGGCGGCGGGCACGTCATCGTCCCGGCCGGTACGTACGCGACCGGGCCGATCCACCTGCTGGACAACGTCGACCTGCACCTGGAGAAGGGCGCGCGGATCACCTTCAGCACGAACCCCGCCGACTTCCTGCCGGTGGTCTACAGCCGGTGGCAGGGCATCGAGTGTTACAACTACTCGTCGCTCATCTACGCCTACGGCCGCAAGAACATCGCGGTCACCGGATCGGGCACGCTCGACGGCCAGGCCGGGTACGACAACTGGTGGTCCTGGAACGGCGACGACGCGGCGGACGCGGCGTGGGCCACGCTGCAGAAGATGGCCGCCGACGGTGTCCCGGTGAGGCAACGGGTGTTCGGCGCCGGATCCGACCTGCGGCCGAACTTCATCCAGTTCTACCGGTGCCGGAACGTCCTCATCGACGGGGTCACGATCGTCGACTCACCGATGTGGGAGATCCACCCGGTCCTCTCGGAGAACGTCACCGTCCAGAACGTCACCGTCGTCAGCAAGGGCCCGAACAACGACGGCTGCGACCCGGAGTCCTGCCGGTCCGAGGTGATCCGCGGCTGCTCGTTCGACGTCGGCGACGACTGCATCGCGATCAAGTCCGGTCGCGACGCCGACGGCCGCCGGGTCGGCGTGCCGTGCTCGGACGTGCTCATCGAGGACACCGAGATGATCAACCGGTACGGCGCGATCGCCATCGGCAGCGAGACCTCGGGCGGCGTGGCGAACGTGTACGTGAGGAACTGCCGGATGGGCGGCTCCGATCTGCACTACGGCCTCTACGTGAAGACGAACTCGGTGCGCGGCGGGCTGATCGAGAACATCTACCTGAGGGGCATCGCGGTCAGCGGCATCAACCACGAGTTCATCTCCATGAACCTCAACCACGGCGAGGGGGACACCGGGGACCACGACCCGATCGTGCGCAACGTCGAGGTGCGCGACCTGACCTGTGACAAGGCGCGTGCCGTCGCGAGCATGGTCGGCTACGAACGCGACCCGATCACGAATGTCCGACTGCGCGACTGCGCGTTCAGCGAAATCCAGCAGGACAGCCAGATCCAGTACGTCGAGGGCCTGTCAATTCGCGACGTCCTGGTCAACGGCGAGCCCATGACTCGTTGATTTTCGCGGAATGCAGCGATGCGTGGCGGCGGGGGCGCGCGGAGCGCCGCCACGCAGTTCAATTTCAGTCGAAATGAATCTGTGAGAACACTATCCCGGCCGGACCGAAGTACTTCTCCTGGTACTTCTTGAAGCCCACGTGCGTGCCGTTGTCCGCGCGCACGAGGTAGCCGCGGTGGTCGCCGGACCGGATGAGGTCGACGCCGACGGAGGGCATGTCATACGTGACGTCGTGCCCTTCCGTGCACTCACTCGTCGGCGTGCCGCCGGCGTAAAGGATGAAGAATGTGTCGGGAGTGCAGACGACGTCGGCGTGTGCCGGGGCGGCCATTGTGGCCGAGGCCACGGCGATGCCGGTCGCGGTCACTCCGGCGGCGACGAGTCGTTTGATCATCGGGCTCCTTTCGAAAAGCCTCCGAACGTTTCATTGGGTAAGACGTGGGCGCGCTCGGAAAGGTTTACCGATGATGACTCGTGAATTCTTCATGTCGTGACGCGCGGGCCGCGAACGGAGTTCGCCGACTCGACCCGGAGTGGGCCGCGGCCGCCGCGAAACGGCGAAACGGCAGGTCGCTCGCTTTCTCGCCGGAAAGGGTTGCGCGAGACCCGTCGATGGGCGATCCTCTCTGCTGGCCGACGGAAGGAGCGATCTTTCGCGTGCTGGCGTCAGTCCTGCGGATCCCCATGGGCGACGCCACCCCTGCCGCCGCGGTGATGCCGGGGCCGGTGAGTACGGGGAGTGCGGAACAGCACGCATGCCGCCCCGTGGTTCTCCGTCTCACGAGGAGCGTTCATGCGTCATCGAGTACGCCTCATCGTCGCCGCTCTCGCGGCCCTCTTCACCTGTCTGGCGCCGGCCGTGCCGGTCCAGGCCGCCGCCGCCCTCCCGGCTCCGGTCTCGTGTGCCGGCTGCTGGCATCCGGCCTTGAACACCAGCTGGCAGTGGCAGCTCTCATCGGTGCCGTCCGCGCCGTACCTGGACGTCACCATGTACGACATCGACGGCTTCGACGCCACGGCCGGTGACGTCTCCCAGCTGCACTCCACCAAGTCCGGCCGCAAGGTCGTCTGCTACATCAGCGCGGGCACGTACGAGGACTGGCGGCCGGACGCCGGGAAGTTCCCGAGCGGCGTCCTCGGCGACGACGTCGACGGCTGGGCGGGCGAGCGCTGGCTGGACATCCGGCAGTACGCCGGAACACTCGGCACGATCCTCAAGGCGCGCATGGACATGTGCGCGTCCAAGGGCTTCGACGCCATCGAGTTCGACAACGTCGACGGCTACACCAACGACTCCGGCTTCCCGCTCACCGCGAACGACCAGCTGAACTTCAACGCCTGGCTGGCGAACCAGGCGCACAGCCGTGGTCTGTCGGTCGGGCTGAAGAACGACAACGGCCAGCTCAAGACCCTCCAGCCGTACTTCGACTGGGCCCTCAACGAGGAGTGCTGGACCTACGGCGAGTGCACCAGCGCGCAGACCGGCGGCTACGGCTATGACAAGTACGTCGCCGCGGGCAAGGCCGTCTTCAACGTCGAGTACGACCTGGCCACCTCGAAGTTCTGCTCGAAGGCCAACGCGCAGAACTTCAACTCTTTGAAGAAGGACCTGGACCTGACCGCCTACCGGGTTCCCTGCCGCGGCGTCTGACCGTTCCGGCCGTACCGGCCCCGCCGGATCGCCTCCTCGGCGTTCCGGTGGGGCCCGTCGCAGGTAAGCGGTTCGGCCGATGTCAGATCGGCATGGCACGCGCCGTAATCGGTCGAACCGATTACGGGAAGAGGTGGTCAGATGATCGACAGGCGGGCGTTCGGGAAGCTCATCGGAACCCGGACTACGTGCGTTGTCATCCGGCGCCATCGCGCCGTGGTCATCGTCGCGACGAGTCGCCGGGTTCCCGCAGGAGGGCCTCCTGGGCCACCGAGGCGACCAGGGTTCCGTCGAGGGTCCGTACCGAGCCCTGAGCCAGGCCGCGGGCGCCCACGTGGGCGACGGGGTTCATGGAGTACAGCAGCCACTGGTCGACGCGCGGCGGGCGGTGGAACCAGACGGCGTGGTCGAGGCTCACTCCCAGTGCCCCGGACTCGGGCGACCGGGCCGCCCGTACGACGGCGAGGTCCGACAGGTAGGTGAGCACGCACGCGTGCCGTGCCGGATCCGCGCCGACCGGCGTCGTCACCCGCGCCCAGAAGGGATGGGCGACCGGGAAGGGGCCCTCGGGCGGGGCGACCGGCCGGATCTCGACCGGCTGGTCGTCGCCGAACAGCAGGGACAGCCGCACCGGGCGGAGACCGTCGGGCGGCGGTACGGACGCGGGAGCGGCCGCCTGCCAGTCCTCACCCGGCTCGGGATCGTGGAAGGAGGCGATCATCTCGAAGATCGGCTTCCCTTCCTGGCGGGCGGTGACGTCGCGCGTGGAGAAGGCGCGTCCGTCGCGCGTCCGGGTCACCTCGAACCGCAGCGGCAGGCCCGGCCGGCCGGGCCGCAGGAAGTAGGCGTGAAGGGAGTGCGCCCGCCGTCGCGCGTCGACGGTGAGACCCGCGGCGCGCAGGGCCTGCGCCGCCACCTGCCCGCCGAAGGACCGCTCCAGCGCGCCGTCCTGCGGGGCGGAGAGGAACGAATCGCCGTCGAGTCGTTGGAGTTCGAGTGAGTCCCAGAACAGCGCTGCGTCGGTCACGGGTCCCTTTCGTCCGGACGAGGCGGGCGCGGGACATTCTCCCCCAGACCGGGCGCGCGGACCCGCGCGGCATCGCTACTCGGCGTCGGTCGCCCTCCGTCCGAGCAGGTCGTATCCCACGAAGGTGAACATGGACTCGCCCGCCGCCAGAGGTCGTGGTTCGGCCGTGAAGCGGTGCACGCCGACCCCGAAGCCCGCGTCGGGCGGCGACAGCCAGAGCCGCTCGAACCCGGACTGTTCGAACCAGTCGCAGATCAGCGGCACGCGGTCGGGGGCCGAGCGATGCCGGGTCCAGATGACGGTTCCTCCGGTCTTGGTGAGCTGAGGGCCGAATGTGATGGTGCGCTGGATGTCCTCGTCGGTGAGGTTGCCGAACAGGCCGCACATCAGGACCACGTCGGCCGGGACCATGCCGCGGTAATGGTCGATGAGCGCGGCGTCGGCCGTGAGCACCTCCACCTGGTCGAGCCCCGCGGCTTCGACCGCCGCCGAGGCAGACGCGGTGTTGCGTTCGTCCAGTTCCACCAGCCGCGCTCGAACGTCGGCCCGGCGGGAATGGCCGTCGAGCACCTCCAGCAGGTCCCGGCCCTGGCCGGCGCACAGGCTGACGACCCGCAGCGGCCCGGGCGGGCAGGCGTCCAAAGCGGCACCGACCTGTCGTCGCACCGCTTTCAGCCGCCGGGCCAGCGATGAATCCGGACGGTCGTACTCGTCGTGCCAGGCCCGCCAGTCCACGAGCGTCACCCTAACCGCCGGATGGGACGGCCGCCGGCCTGTCGAAGGGGTGTCCCGGGCCGGTCATACGGTCATCGTCATCAGCTCCACGTACGTGGCGAGGCCGGCGGCGCCGTACTCGCGGCCGAGGCCGCTGGACTTGCGGCCGCCGAACGGTCCGTCGAAGGTGATGGGCCTGCCGTTGACGCCGACCGTGCCGGTGCGCAGGCGGCGGGCGACCGCGACGGCGCGGGCCTCGTCGGCCGACCAGACGCCGCCGGACAGGCCGTACTCGGCCCGCAGGTCGACGTCGTCCAGGAGCACCGCCGCGGACTTGCCGCCCGGCTCCAGGCTCACGCGCTTGAGCTGCTCGCCGGCGATGGCGGCGATGCGGCGGCCCGCGCGGGTGGAGCCGGTGAAGGAGATCTCGTCGACGCCGGGGTTCGCGACGATGTGCTCGCTGGTCTCCCGGTCGGCCGGCAGCACGCTCATCACGCTCTCGGGCAGGCCGAGCCGGTCGACCAGGTCCGCGAACAGCGCCATGCTGAGGGAGTTCTCCGGCGACACCTTGAGCACGACGGTGTTGCCCGCGAGGAGCGCCGGGACCACCTTGGCGAGCGCGGCGGACAACGGGGAGTTCCACGGGATCACCGCCGCGACCACGCCGATCGGCTCGCGCCGTACGACGGTGCGGAACGCCTGCGCGGGGTCGGAGGGCGTCCGTTCCTCCTCCCAGCCGAACTCCTCCGCCGCCCTGACGTAGGCGTTCACCGGCCGGCCCATGCGGCCCTGCCCGGCGCGGGTGAACCCCAGCGCCGAGCCGTTCTCGGCCGTGATCAGCGCGGCGATCTCATCGGCGCGTTCCTCGCGCAGCGTTGAGGCGGCGGATCAGCGCGATGCGCTCGCCCGGTCCGGTGCGCGGCCAGGAACCGTGGTCGAACGCGGCGCGCGCGACGGCCACCGCCCGGTCCACATCCGCCGGCGCGGCGCGAACGCCGTCGCCGCCGGCGGAACCTGGAACCGTCGCGCGGCCATCCGATAGGGGACGTGAGGAGCAGTGCATGACGTTCATGGATCAGCTGCCGACCCTGGCCGGTGTGATCGTCGGCGCCGTCGGCTCGTACGCCGCGTCGAGTCTCACCGAGCGGGCCCGATGGCGGCGGGCGCACGCCGAACGCTGGGACCAGCCGAGGTTCCAGGCCTACGCGAGTTACGCCAACCTTCTGAAGGCCCAGCTCCGCATCTCACTGAGGATCGGGGCGGCACGAGGCTTCGACCATGTCGTGGATCCCCTGGATCCGGAGGAGGGGCTGCAGAGGCTCGCCGAGGCGGAGTCGCGACGCGCGGCCGAATGGGAGTCCATGCTGCTGGTCGGCGACGCGTCCACCGTCGCCGCGGCCCGGACCTGGCATGAGGCCGTGTGGGCCGTGGAGTCGTACGCCCGCGGCCTGAAGGACGACTCGGCCGGCTGGGAGGGCGCGCTCAGGCGGGCGAGCCAGGCCAGAGACGCCTTCTATCACCACGCGCGCAGGGATCTCGGGATCGAGGGCCCGCCGCCGCCCTCGGGGAACTGGCCGAGATCCTGGGCCGACGAACCGGCCTGATCAGCGTACGGACATGCGCCGAACCGGTCGGCGTACGCCCCGCCGGCCGTCACACCTTGCGGGCCACGCCGCCGAACGTGGACACCTCGGACGGCGGGCCGAACGGGCTGGGCTCGGGCCGCCAGCGTGACACCGACACCACGCCCGGCTCCAGGAGTTCGAGGCCGTCGAAGAAGCGGGCGAGCTGCTCGGGACTGCGGAGCAGGTAGGGGACCGCGCCGCCCGAGTTGTAGCGCCGGTGGGCCTCCTCGCGCGCCTTGTCGACGTCGGTGCCGTCGCTGAGCACCAGGTGGCTGCCGGGCGGCAGGGCGTCCAGCAAGCGGTCCAGGATCGACCGTGCCTCGTCGTCATCGCTGATGTGCGCCATGATCCCCAGCAGGATCAGGCCGACGGGCCGGCTGAAGTCCAGGGTGCGGGCCGCCGCCTCCAGGATCGTCTCCGGCGCGCGGACGTCGGCGTCGATGTAGTCGGTGGCGCCCGGCGGTGTGCTCGTGAGCAGGGCGCGCGCGTGCGCGAGCACGAGCGGGTCGTTGTCCACGTAGACGATCCGGGACTCCGGGGCCACCCGCTGGGCGATCTCGTGGGTGTTGTCGACCGTGGGCAGGCCGGTGCCGATGTCCAGGAACTGCCGGATCCCCACGTCATCGGCGAGGTGGCGGACGGCGCGGGCGAGGAAGTGCCGGACCGCTCGCGCGACCTCCGGCATCCCGGGGAAGATCTCGCAGAACGCGTCACCGGCCTCGCGGTCCGCCGGGTAGTTGTCCTTGCCCCCGAGCCAGTAGTTCCAGATCCGGGCCGAGTGCGGGACGCCGGTGTCGAACGCGGACTGCGGTGTCCCGGTGGGGCTGAGCGAGTCGTCGGTCACGGAAACTCTTCCCTCAATGGCGCGATCTTCGGACATCTCCGAATTACGGGTATCCAACCGTTGTGACGCTGAAACCATTATTCCGGGTCGTTCGCCCGGCCGGACCGATGAGTTTCGCCGGCGCTCGAAGTCCGCACCGGGGAAGGACGAGGATCACCGGCAGGGAGAGCGACCATGACCGAACCGAAGACGGACACGCTGGCCGTACCCGGCGCCGTGCTGCACTACGACGTCCGGCGCCACGACTCCGGCGACCACCCGGTCCTGCTCCTCATCGGCTCGCCGATGGGCGCCGCGTATTTCGCCACCCTGGCCGGGCACTTCACCGACCGTACGGTCGTGACCTACGACCCGCGCGGGGCCGAGCGCAGCAGGCGTACCGACGGCGCCGCCGAGTCCACACCCGACGAGCACGCCGACGACCTGCACCGGCTGATCGCCACGCTGGACGCCGGCCCGGTGGAGATCTTCGCCAGCAGCGGCGGAGCCGTCAACGCCCTGGCCCTGGTGGCGCGGCACCCGGAGCAGGTCCGCACGCTCGTGGCGCACGAGCCGCCCGTGTCGCAGGAACTGCCGGACCGCGCGCCGGTGCTGGCCGCGTGCGTCGACATCCACGAGACGTACCTGCGCGGCGGCACGGGCCCCGCGATGGCGAAGTTCATCGCGCTCCTCAGCCACGAAGGACCGGTCCCGGACGGGTTCGCCGACCGGCCGGCGCCCGACCCCGCCGCCTTCGGCCTGCCGGCCGAGGACGACGGCTCCCGCGACGATCCGCTGCTCGGGCAGAACATGGTGTCGTGCAACCACTACCGGCACGACTTCGCGGCGCTGCGCGCGGCGCCGACCCGGATCGTCATCGGGGTGGGCGCCGAGTCCGGCCGGGTGCTGACCGGCCGCGCGGCCGTGGCAGTGGCCGACCGCCTCGGGACGAGGCCCGTGACGTTCCCGGGCGGCCACGGCGGGTTCCTCGGCGGTGAGTACGGCGGTGGCGGCGAACCGGACGCGTTCGCCGCCACCCTCCGCGAGGTCCTCGCCGGCTGACCTCTAGGCGGGCACAGCGTCCATGCCGTCCAGGCCTTCCACGATCGCGGTGACGGCCGGATGCCAGGGGCGCCCGGGCGGGCCGGTGAGCACCAGCCGGCGGGTGCTCTCCTGGGCGAGGGGCACCATGACCAGCCGTGGGACGAGCATCGCACCGGCCAGGGCCGGGACGATCGAGACGCCGATCCCGGCCCGGACCATCGCCATCAGCGTGCCCATGTCGCGGATGCGGTGCGTCGGGTCGAACGGAACGCCCGCCCGGCGGTGCAGCTCGCGGATGTGGCGTTCGCAGCCGCCGAGCGAGAGCAGGAACGCGTCGTCGGCGAGGTCGGCGACGTCGACGGCCGCCTCGCCGGCGAGCGGATGGTCGGCCGCGAGCAGGGCGTGGAAGCGGTCCCGGCCGATGGTCGCGCCCGGCCCGGGCGGCGGGTCGACGAGGACGGCGAGGTCGACGGTGCCGTCGCCGAGCCAGCCGCCGACCTCCTCGTCCTCGCCCTCGAACAGGGTGATGTCGACCCGGGGGAAGTCGGCGCGCCACCGGGTCATCAGCTCGGGCAGCAGACCCTGGCACACCGTGGTGGGCGCGGCCAGCCGGAGACCGCCGCCCGGCCTCCCGTCCCGCTCGTCCGCGAGGTCGTGGATGGCGGCCGCCGCCGCGACCGCGGCACGAGCGTGGGGCAGAACGCGCTCGCCGAAGGCGGTCGGCCGCGGGGGCGCCTGGCGGGTGAGCACGGCCGAGCCGAGGCCGCGTTCGAGCGCAGCGACCGCGTGGGAGACGGCGGACTGGCTGATCCGCAACGTCTCGGCCGCCGCGCCGAACCCGCCCTCGTC
Organism: Actinoallomurus iriomotensis; assembly: GCF_030269445.1. Classification (GTDB taxonomy): domain Bacteria; phylum Actinomycetota; class Actinomycetes; order Streptosporangiales; family Streptosporangiaceae; genus Actinoallomurus; species Actinoallomurus iriomotensis. The sequence goes on along the minus strand of NZ_BSTJ01000002.1, from coordinate 234,960 downwards.
GAGCACCGTCACGAACGCCCGCAGCTGGCTGAGATTCAGGGTCATGAGTGACTCTCATGAGAGGTGGCGCGCTACTTGTTGGACTCATAGTGCCAGTCCGGCGCATCATCCGATGCCGTGATCGAGCTACGACGAACGCGAGCGGCGCGCCGGACGGCCGGCGACGGCGCCGGGCCGCGCTGGATTCCGGGCTTCGCACTGCTGTCGCTGGTCTGGGGTGCGAGTTTCGCGCTGATCAAGATCGCGGTGGACGCGGGGGTCGCGCCGATGTGGGTGGCCCTGTGGCGCTGCTTCTTCGGGGCCGTGGCCCTGGGCGCGGTGTGCGCCGTACAACGGCCGGCACAGCCGCGCGACCGGGCGACGTGGGCGCACGCGCTGGTGGTGGCGCTGCTGTTCAACGCGGTGCCGTTCGCGCTGTTCTCCTACGGCGAGACGCGGGTCAGCTCGGTGCTGGCCGGCGTCTGGAACGCCACCACCCCGCTGACCACGCTGGTCTTCGTCCTCGCGCTGATGCCGGGGGAGCGGCCCACCGTACGGCGCGTGCTCGGCCTGCTGACCGGGTTCGGCGGCGTCCTGGTGGTCCTCGGCGTCTGGCACGGGCTCCGGGGCGGCACGATCTCGGGCGACCTGGCGTGCCTGGGCGCGACCACCTGTTACGGCGCGGCGTTCGCCTACACGCGGAGGTACTTCTCCGGCCGGGGCGACGCGGCGCCGGCACTGGCGCTGACGCAGGTCCTCTGCGCGACCGTGGAACTGGCCCTCGTCACGCCGCTGCTCGCCGGGCCGCCGTCATGGCCCGGCGTGCGCGCCGGCGTCGCCCTGGTGGTGCTGGGCGCCGCCGGCACCGGGCTGGCCTACATCATCAACCTGTCGGTGATTCGCGCGGCGGGGACGACCGTGGCCGCGTCGGTCACCTACGTCACTCCGGTCTGGTCGACGCTGCTGGGCGCCTGGCTTCTCGGGGAGCCGCCGGGCTGGAACACCCTCGTCGGCGGCGCACTGGTGCTGGCCGGTGTGGTCGTGTCGCGGTGAGGCGTCCCCGGGCGGCCTCAGACGGCGCTCGGCCGGAGGCGGTGCGGCATCTGCCAGCCGCCGGCGAGCCGCGACGGGTGCACGTTGTGGCCGCCGCCGAAGAACTCGCAGAACTTCATGATCAGCGGGTCCCAGCCGACCGGGTCCACATAGTGCGTTCCCGGAATGACCAGGTCCTCCTCGACGTGGGACCGTACGACCTCGACCTCGAAGGCGGTCGCGTGCGCCGAGTCGCCGCCGAACGGGTGCGTCGCGACGAGCCGGCACTCCAGCTGGATCGGGCACTCGGCGACCCGGGGCGGCGCGACCAGCTCCGACGGCTGCTCGGTCAGTCCCGCCACGGCGAACTTGCCCGGCTCGTGCCGGTAGCCCTGCCGCGCCTTGTACTCGGGCACGACCGGCTTGCCGGTGGTGAGCGCGAGCCGGTCGACGGCCTCGGCCATCGCCGACGACGGCAGGTTCAGGACGCACTCGCGTTCGCGCCGCAGGTTCGCCGTCGTCTGGCCGCTGTCGCCCAGACCGAGCATGCAGTTGCGGCCCAGCCACCAGGCGGACGACATCGGCGCGAGGTTCGCGGTGCCGTCCTCGTTGCGTGAGCTGATCAGTACGACCGGAGTGCCGAAGTACAGCACCTTCAGATCGGGATCGATGTGCACTCTTCCGTCTCTCGTCCGGTGAGGGAACGGCCCCGGCCGGGACCGGTCACCACTGTGCGTGACACCGGCCCGCGGTCGCTGGCGGGAATCCGACCTCGCGTTCGGCGGGGGCGAGCGGCCGGTGTCTCGGGGCGCGGTCCGCCCCCTGGGCCGTGGCATCTGGACGGTACGCTCGACCGCGAGGTGGCCGGGGGACGCGGCCCCCGCGCCGATCTCGCCGTCCTCCGGGAGCCAGCCGTATGTTCGCCTCCGTGCCGCCCGTGGGCGCCCCGAGCCATCCGCCCCGATCGGCGCGGCCGCAGCCGGTGCCCCGGCTCGCCGATCCGGTGCTCGCCCTGCCCGGCCCGGATGACGTCGCGGAGTTCTGGGCGGACGTCCGCCGGCGCGGCACGCCGCTGGTCGCGCCCGACCCGCGGGGCGGCCCGGGCCGGCTGGCCGTGACGTTCCTGTGGCGGGGCACTCCCGCCACGCGCGCCGTGCAGGTGCTGCCCAACAAGCTCGGCGACCCGCGTGACCCCGAGCGCAACCTGATGGAGCGCGCGCCCGGCACCGACGTGTGGCACTGGACGGTCCGGCTGCGCGACGACTGGCGCGGCACCTACGACTTCTTCGTCGACGAGGGCGGCGGCCCGGAGCCGGGCGGGCCCGACTACTGGCGATGGCTCCGCACGCGGCGCCGGGCCGACCCGTTCAACGCCCGTACGCTGCCGCGCCGCTGGAGCGGCGACCCCGTCTCCTACGCCGAGCTGCCGGCCGCGCCGCGCGCGGTGCACTGGGAGCCGCGGCCGGACGTCGCGCGCGGCGCCGTGGCCGAGCACGAGGTGGCGAGCGAGCACCTCGGCGGCCACCGGCGCGTCTGGCTGTACACCCCGCCGGGCGCCGAGTCCTCGGCCGACCTCCCGGTCCTCGTCCTGCTCGACGGCGAGCACTGGCAGCCGCGGCTCGGCGTCGCGCGCCTCCTCGACAACCTCATCGCGGACGGGCGGATCCCGCCGCTCGCCGCCGTCCTGCCCGACTCGGTGGACGGCGACACCCGGTGGGCGGAGCTGACGTGCCGGCCGGAGTTCGTCGCCTTCCTCACCGACGAGCTGCTGCCCTGGGCGGCCGCGCGGCTGCCGCTCACCGACGACCCCGCCCGTACCGTGGTGGCCGGGCAGAGTCTCGGCGGGCTCACCGCGGCCTTCGCCGGGCTCTCGGCGCCGCACCGTTTCGGCAACGTCCTGGCCCAGTCGGGGTCGTTCTGGTGGCCCGACGGCCCGGAGCCGGAGTGGCTCACCGGCCGCATCGCGCACGGCCCCCGGCTGCCGGTGCGCTTCTGGCTCTCCTCCGGCGAGCAGGAATGGGTGCTGCTCCCGGCCGCCCGCCGCCTGCGCGACACCCTCGCCGCCGCGGGGTACGACGACGCCGTCTACCGCGAGTTCAACGGCGGCCACGACTACCTGTGCTGGCGTACGGAACTGGCCGACGGCCTGGCGGGCCTGCTGTCCGGCGGCTGAGCAGGAACGCACCCGCCAGGCCGGTCAGGGGCCGAGCTCCTTCAGGCGCGCGGCCAGCACCGCGGCGATGTCGTCGAGCCACCGGTCGCGGATCAGCTCGGGATGGGTGCAGGGCAGGTCGTGGTCGGCGATCGAACCGGTCACGTGCGGTGCCCACGCCTCGCGGGTGAGCCAGTCCTCGGCCCGGGGCGCGGCGGCGGTGAAGAACAGCAGGTCACCGTCGTAGACCCGGTGCCGGTGCTCGCGCATCATGCGCGCGTGGCCGGGCACGATCTCGACGATTCTTGACAGCGTGCGGTCGCCGAGGCCGGCGAGGGGGCTGCCCGCCCGGCGCAGTGTGGCCAGCACGTCCTCGCGGTCGCGTTCGTCCGTGCGCTCGAAGCCGGCCATGCGCAGCACCGCGGTGAGGGCGTCGCCCTCCTCCGGAGCGGGCCGCTCGCGCCACTGCTCGGCCGGGAACGCGTCGAGCAGCGCCACCAGGTCGACCCGTTCACCGGCCTCCTGGAGCGACACGGCCACCTCGTGCGCGAGGACACCCCCGACCGACCAGCCCAGCAGCCGGTACGGTCCGTGCGGCCGGACCGCGCGGATGCGGCGGACGTAGCCGGCCGCCTGCTCGCGCAGCGTGCGCGGCAGCGGCTCCTCGCGGACCAGACCCGGGGCCTGGACGCCGTACACGGGCTGGTCCGGGCCGAGGCGCGCGGCCAGGCCCGCATAGCACCAGGCGATGCCGCCCGCCGGATGGAACGCGAAGAGCGGCGGCCGGTCGCCGTCGGCGCGCAGCGGCAGCAGGACGTCCAGCGCGTCCTGCGACGCCGGTGCCGCCCCGTCGAGGCGCGCGGCGAGCGCGGCCGGGGTCGGCGCCTCGAACAGCGAGCCGATCGTCAGCTCGGTCCCGAGTTCCTCCCGCACGCGCGACACCAGCCGCGCCGCCAGCAGTGACGTGCCGCCCAGGTCGAAGAAGGCGTCGTCGGGGCCGACCCGCTCGACCCCGAGCACCTCCGCGTACAGCCGGGTCAGTGTCGCCTCGTGCGGTCCGGACGGCGGCCGCGCGTTCCCGCCGCCGGTGAACTCCGGGGCGGGCAACGCGTCGCGGTCCAGCTTGCCGCTGGGGCTCAGCGGGAAGGCGTCGAGGGCGACGACCGCCGCCGGGACCATGTGCTCGGGAAGCACCCGCGCCAGCTCCGCCCGCACGGACGCCGGGTCGGCGCCGCCCGTGACGTAGCCGACGAGCCACTGCCGTCCCGGCCGGTCCTCCCGCACCACGGCGCAGGCGCCGTCCACGCCGGGCCGCGCCGTCAGCGCCGCCTCGACCTCGCCTAGCTCGACGCGCTGTCCCCGCAGCTTCACCTGGTGGTCGGTGCGGCCCAGGTACTCCACCTCGCCCTGCTCGGTCCAGCGGGCCAGGTCGCCGGTCCGGTACATGCGCCCGTCCGCTGGACCGTACGGGTCGTCGACGAACCGTGACGCCGTCAGCTCCGCGCGGTTCAGGTAACCGTCGGCGAGCTGCCGTCCCGCCAGGTAGAGCTCGCCCGGCACGCCCGGCGGGCAGGGCCGCAGCGCCGCGTCGAGCACGTACAGGCGGGTGTTCCAGACCGGCCGGCCGATCGGCACCGGGCCGGAGCCGTCCGTCGCGCAGGCGTGGTAGGTGACGTCGACCGCCGCCTCCGTCGGCCCGTACAGGTTGTGCAGTTCGACCCCGGGCAGCGCGCGCCCGAAGGCGTTCGCGGTCTCGCGCGGCAGCGCCTCGCCGCTGCAGAAGACCCGGCGCAGGCCGCCGCACTGCGACACGTCGGCCTCGGCCAGGAAGACCTGGAGCATCGACGGCACGAAGTGGCAGGTGGTGACGCCCTGCTCCCGGATCAGGCGGGCCAGGTAGGCCGGGTCCCGGTGGCCGCCGGGCTCGGCGACGACGAGCGTCGCGCCCTCGCGCAGCGGCCAGAAGAACTCCCACACGGACACGTCGAACGACGACGGTGTCTTCTGCAGCACCCGGTCCTCCGCGGTCAGCCGGTACTCGTGCTGCATCCAGCGCAGCCGGTTGTCGATCGCCCGGTGCGAGACGACGACGCCCTTGGGCCGTCCCGTCGAACCGGAGGTGTAGATGACGTACGCGGTGTGTGCGGGCGTGAGCGGCCGGGCGGGATCGATCGGCGGGTACGCGGACACGTCGAGGCCGTCGAGGGCGACGACCGGGGTGCGGGTGTCGTCCGGGAGACGCCCCTCGTGGTCGGTGACCGCGCACACCGGCGCGGCGTCCTCCAGCATGAACGCCAGCCGCGGGGCCGGATAGCCGGGGTCGAGCGGCAGGTACGCCGCGCCCGTCTTCAGCACGGCGAGCAGGGCGACGATCAGCTCCGCCGAGCGCGGCACCGACACCGCCACCACCGCCCCGGGCCGGGCGCCGAGGGACTGCAGGTGGCGGGCCAGCCGGTTCGCGCGAGCGTTCAGCTCCGCGTACGTGAGGCGGGTGTCGCCGTACACCAGCGCGGTCGCGTGCGGGCTCCGTATCACGCGCGACTCGATGGGCCCGATGAGCGTCGTCGGCGGCACCGCGTGGTCCGTGCGGTTGAACTTCTCGACGACGCGGACGTGTTCGGCCGGCGTCGCGATGCCGTGCGCGGACAGCGGGGCCGACGGGTCGACACCGGAGAGCCGGTCCACGAGGTGGAGGAGGCGCTCCTGGTGCGCGGCGAGCGCGGCGTCGTCGTACAGCGCCGGGTTGCCGTCGTGGTCGACGCGCAGGCCCCGGCCGTCGGCGCGGTCGTAGACGTTGACGGTGAGGTCGTCGACGGGACCGGCGGACAGGTTCCGCGCCCGCGCGGGCGCGCCGGCGAAGTCCACGCCGTAGTCGAAGGGCATGACGTTGACGAGGGGGCCGACCAGCCCGCGGTTCCCGCCGAGGAGGCCCAGGTCGCGGCGGATGTCCTCGTAGCGGTAGCGCTGGTGACGGCGCAGCTCCCGGATGCCGAGCACGACCTGCCGGACGAGCTCGGCGAACGTCGCCTCGGGGGAGACGGTGAGCCGCAGCGGCAGCACGTTCATCACCATCGCGGGCACGCGCAGCGCGACCGACCCCATGCGGCCCATCATGGGCAGCCCGAGCACCACGTCGGTGCGTGCGGTGGCGCGGGAGGTGTAGAGGGCCTGCGCGGCGATCAGGACGTCCGGCCAGGTCGCGCGGAGCCGGCCGGCGAGAGCGCGCACGCGTTCGGCGGACTCGGGCGGCAGGTACGCCGTGTGACGCAGGAACGTGCGGGAGGACGCCGCGCCGCGTCCGGCGAGCCGCGGAGGCTCGGGCGGGTCGGCCAGGGACTCCGCCCAGTGGGCGCGGTCGGCGGCGAAGGCGTCCGAGGAGCGGTACTCGGCGTCCTGCGCGACGAGTTCGGCCAGGGACCCGAAGGTCCGCGGGCCGGGCTCCTCGCCGCGTGTGAGCGCCCCGTACACCTCGGCGGTCCGCCGCACGAGCAGGGAGTAGCCGTAGCCGTCCATGACGATGTGGTGGATGCGCTGGTACCACAGCCACCGCTCCTCGCCGACGCGGAGCAGGGCGTGACCGAACAGCGGGCCGGCGGCCAGGTCGACGGGCTCGGCCAGGTCGGCGCGCATCCACTCCTCGGCCCGCCGGCCGGCGTCACCGGTCCGGTGCAGGTCCCGTACGGTCAGCGGCGGCTCGACCGCGGCGCGCACGTGCTGGCGCGGGCCCTCCGGCGTGTCCTCGACGCGGACCCGCAGCGCGTCGGTCTCGGCCACCACCCGCCGCAGGGCCGCGGCGAACAGCTCCGGGTCCAGCGGTCCGTCGATCTCCAGGCACTCCGCGGTGTTCTGCGCCGGGCTGAGCGGGTCGAGCGCCTGCGCGTACCACATGCCCGACTGCGCCGCCGTGAGCGGCAGCACGGTGTTCGCCGGGTCGGTCATCGGTTCCGCGGTGTGGGGACCCCGGCCTTCGGGCCGGGGTCCCCACACCGCTCCCTCCTCAGAATGTCGGTGGTGGTGGTTAGCGTGCTGGTATGCGATTTCGGCTTCAGCCCACGTCCGCTCAGGAGGCGGTGTTGCTGGAGCACTGTGCGCATGCCCGGTATGTGTGGAATCTGGCGTGTGAGCAGCATCTGCATTGGCGGCCGGGGCGGGGTCTCAGACGGTGCAGCAGCAGGCGTTGCGGGATTTCGCTCAGGCCATGGCGCGTTTCTTCGCTGGGACGCATCGGCGTCCGAGGTGGCGTAAGGCGGGGGTGCATGAGGGGTTCCGGATCGTGGGCCGCCGTGGGGGCCAATGGGATGTTCGGCGGCTGTCTCGCAAGGTCGGTGAGGTTCGGATTCCGAAGGTGGGCTGGGTGCGGTTCCGCTGGTCCCGCGACGTCCCCGACGAGGCCAGGTCGTTCCGGGTGAACCGGGATCGGGCGGGCCGCTGGCATGTCTGTTTTGCGGTGATCCCACCGCCGGTCGAGGGGCCGGGTACGGGTGCGGTCGTGGGTGTGGATCGTGGTGTGGCTGTCTCGGCCGCCCTGTCTACCGGTGAGTTGTCCTCGGTGCCGGGCCTGCGCGACAGCGAGGCCGAACGCCTGGGGCGGCTGCAACGCCGGCTGGCCCGGGCGCAGCGGGGGTCGAACCGGCGCAGGCGTATCAAGACCGCGATCGCCCGGTTGAAAGCCCGCCAAACCGACCGTCGCAAAGATTGGGTCGAAAAGACTTCCACCGATCTGGCTCGCCGTTTCGACCTGATCCGCGTCGAAGATTTGAAGATCGGGGCCATGGTCCGTTCGGCGCGCGGCACGATCGCCGCGCCGGGGGTGAACGTGCGAGCCAAAACGGGACTCAACCGTTCCATCCACGCGGCCGGATGGGGCCACTTGGCGATCCGGCTGGAGCACAAAGCCGCCGGCCGGGTCGAAAAGATCAACCCCGCGTACACCTCCCAGACCTGTCATGCCTGTGGGCATTGCGCAGCGGACAACCGTGAGAGCCAAACGGTTTTCCGCTGTCGCGCCTGCGGGCATGTCGATCACGCGGACGTGAACGCGGCCAAGAACATCGCGGCAGGACGTGCCGTGACGTGCCTGCCCCGACCAACCGACCCCGACCGACCTCCCGTGCGGGGAGCCCTCCAGCCGTTGGGCGGGGCCTTGAACCGCGAACCTCAACCTGTTCTCTCCTCTGCGTAGGGGGATCGGGTTGGAAATCCCCCGCCTTCGAACGGGGGAGGACGTCAAGAAACCCCCAGGAGCGGGGCCCAGGACTCGATGGCCGGTTGCTCGGCGAGGTCGGCGAAGGCCGCCTCGACGCCGTGCTCGCGGCGCCAGCGTTCCAGCAGCGTCATGATGCGCACCGAGTCGATGCCGTAGTCCACGAGGTTCTCGTCGACCGGGATGTCCGCGGGGTCCTCGCCGAGGGAGTCGGCGACGTCGGCGCGGATCCGTTCCACGGTGAGGCCCGTGCCGCCCAGCGGCCCGCTCAGGAGCGCGTCCGTGGTGGTCACGACGGCGCAGCGGCCGGCCGCCCAGCGCAGCGCCATGTCGTGCTCCTCGCGGGAGAAGTCGGCGACGGCGTCGGCGACGACGAACGCCTGGATGTCCCGCATCCAGGCGTCGCAGGCGCTCATCAGCACCCCGATGTGCGCGTACACGCCGACGACGATCAGCTGGTCGCGGCCCGACTCGCGCAGCAGCGCCTCCAGGTCGGTGCGTACGAACGCGCTGTACTTCCACTTGGTGATGACGGTGTCCCCGTCCTCGGGCGCGACCGGCTCCGGCATGGCGAGCGCCTGCGGGTCGTCCGCGACGCCCCGGCCCCAGAAGTCGAGCTGGAGCCCGCGCTCCTCCGGTGTCTGGCCGCCGCGCTGGGCCGAGTAGACGACCGGCACGCCGAGGCGGCGGCAGCGCCGCAGCAGGCCGGTCGTGTTGGCGAGCATGCCGGAGACGGGCTGCTCGCCGGACGGGAACGCGCCGAGGAAGTGGTTCTGCAGGTCGTGGACAAGGAGTACGGCGCGCGCGGGGTCCACGGTCCAGGCGGCGCGGTTGGCGGGCAGCTCGTCCTCGACCGGGAGCGGGTAGGAGGCGATGGCGGGAAGTGCCATGGTGTGGCCTTTCACTGCTGTTCGTGGGTGACCGCGGTGGATCGCAACCGCTTCTTGCTGACCTTGCCGACGCCGGTGTGCGGGAAGGCGTCGACGAACTCGATGAGGTCGGGGACCTTGTAGGCGGCGACGCCGCGCTCGCGGACGAACCGCTTGATGGCGACGGGCTTCAGCGGCTCCGCGCCCGCGCGCAGGATGACGTAGGCGAGGGAGCGCTCACCGAGGTACTCGTCGGCCACCGCGACGACCGACACGTCGTGCACGGACGGATGGGCGAGGATGATGTTCTCGATCTCCGCCGGCGCCACCTTCTCGCCGCCCCGGTTGATCTGGTCCTTGGCCCGGCCCTCGACGACGAGATGGCCGGTCGGGGTGCGGCGGACGATGTCTCCGGTGCGGTAGAAACCGTCCTCGGTGAAGGCCGTCGCGTTGTGCGCGGGCGCCCGCCAGTAGCCCCGGACGGTGTACGGGCCGCGCGTCAGCAGGTGCCCGAACTCGCCCTCGGCGACCTCGTTCCCCGCGTCGTCGACGATGCGGATCTCATCGTCGGGTGAGATCGGCCGGCCCTGCGTGGTGACGACGGTCTCCTCGTCGTCGTCCAGCCGCGTGTAGTTGACCAGGCCCTCGGCCGTGCCGAACACCTGCATGAGCCGGCCGCCCAGCGCGGGCGCCAGCCGCCGTGCCGCCTCCTCGCCGTACTTGGCGCCGCCGACGAGCACGAGCTCCAGGCTCGACAGGTCGTACCTCGTGGCCGGGCCGGCCTCCGTCCACACGAGGGCGAGCGGGGGCACCAGCCCGGTCATCGTGATCCGCTCCCGCTCGATCAGCGGGAAGGCGGTCTCCGGGTCGGGCCGGGGGCACAGCACGACGGTGCCCCCGGCGTACAGCGTGCCCAGCCAGCCGGGCGAGCTCATCGGGAAGTTGTGCGCGGCCGGCAGCACGACGAGGAAACGGGTGTCCGCGCCGACGTCGCAGATCTCGTTCGAGCCCCGCAGCGAGTAGATGTAGTCGTCGTGGGTGCGGGGGATGAGCTTCGGCACGCCGGTGGTGCCGCCCGACAGCTGCAGGAACGCCAGTTCGTGCGGTTCCGGCCCGGCCTCCGGCGGGTCCGCGGCGACGGGCACGTCCGCCAGCGCGGTGTGGACGCCCGGCTCGCCGGCGACGAAGACGTGCCGCAGGCTCGGCGTGCGCTCCTGGACCCGGGCCGCGAGCGCGCGGTGGTCGAAGCCCGCGTGCCGGTCGGGGATGACGTAGGCGACCGCCTCGGTGAAGGAGCAGAAGTAGCCGATCTCCGTGTCGCGGTGCGCGGGCAGCGCGTACACGGGCAGCGCGCCGATCCGGAACAGCGCGAAGACGACCTCGACGAACTCGCCGACATTCGGCAGCTGCAGGACCACCCGGTCGCCCCGGCCGATCCCGCGCGCCGCGAACCCGGCGGCCAGCCGGTCGGCGCGCTCGTCCAGCTCCCGGTACGTCCAGGTGCGCCGCTCGGGCGCCGGGTCGACCAGCGCGGTCCGGTCCGGGTGCGCGGCGGCGCGCTCGCGCAGCATGCGGCCGAAGGTCTCCCCGCGCCAGTAACCCGCCGCGCGGTAGCGCTCGGCGAACTCCGGCGGCCAGGTGGGCGCGTCGACACCCGGCGTGGTGGCCGGTGCCTCACTCACAGGGCGGCCCCCACGGCGTTGAGGAACGTGCGGAACTTGGCGCTCGTCTCGGCGGTCTCGGTCTCCGGCGTGGAGGCGGCCACCACGCCCGCGCCCGCGAACAGCCGCAGCGACCGGCCCTCGGCCTCGGCGCAGCGGATCGTCACGACCCACTCGCCGTCGCCGTCGGCGTCCTGCCAGCCGACCATGCCGGTGTACGGGCCGCGGTCGAAGGGCTCGGACTCGGCGATGACCGTGTGCGCGAGTTCGGTCGGCGTGCCGCACACCGCCGGGGTGGGGTGCAGGGCCGAGGCCAGGTCCAGGGCGGTGACGCCCGGGTCGGCGAGCGCGCCGGTGACGGTGGTGGACAGGTGCCACATGTCCCCGGTGCGGGCCAGCGTCGGCCGCGCGGGCACGTCCAGGCGGGAGCAGAACGGCGCGAGCGCCTCGCGTACGGCGTCCACGACGACGGCGTGCTCGTGCAGGTCCTTCGGCGACTCCAGGAGCGCGGCCGCGCGCCGGACGTCCTCGGCCAGGTCCGCGCTGCGGGGCGCGGAACCGGCGAGCGGGTTGGCGATGAGCCGCCCGTTCCGCCGGGCGACGAGGAGCTCGGGACTGGCGCCGATCAGCAGCCGGCCCGGCGCGCTGGGCACGGCGAACGTGTAGCCGGCCGGGTCGCGGCGGGCCAGGCGGCGCAGCATGGCCGGCAGGTCCGGCTCGCGCGGCGCCGTCAGCTCGAGCGTGCGGGCGAGGACCACCTTGGCGAACTCCCCGGCGCGCATCCGCTCGACCGCGGCGGCGACCGCCGCGCCGTAAAGCTCCGGCGCGGGCACCTCCCGCACCTGCCAGCCGGCGGGCTCGTCCTCGCGTACGGGCAGCGCGATCAGCGGGTCCTGGTGCAGCGGCGGCGCCCACCGTACGGACTCGGGCACGGCCAGCGCGGGCGGCGCGTCCGGGGCGAAGGGCAGCGAGCCGACGACGACCGGTGCCGGGTCGCCCGCGCGCCGCCGTGCGTCGAGGACGTCCCGTACCCGTCGCGTGAGCGGCCGGGCGTCATGGGGCACGTCGGCGGCGGTACCGCGGCCCAGCAGCGTGGCGTGGGGCGAGGCGAGGAACCGGTCGGTGCCGGGCTGGTAGGCGTCGAGCAGGGCGGTCGCCTCGCCGGGTGACAGCAGCCGGGGGCCGGAAGCCGGGGGAGGAGCGTGGTGCAGGGAGGTGGACATGGGGTCTCCAGTCGGGGGAGGGCACGAGCCGGCGGAGCGGGGGCGGTCGCTCAGGCCCGAAGGGTGGCTCCGCCGTCGACGTACAGGTCGTGCATGGTGATGTGACGGGCACGGTCGGAGACGAGGAACAGGACGGCGTCGGCGATGTCGGCCGGGTCGGCGATCCGGCCGAGGGGGATGCCCGTGCGGTGCGCCGCGAGGTCGCCCTCGATGACGCGCCGCGCGGCGGCCTCCTCGTCCTGGACGCCGGCGGCCGCCCACATCGAACGCTGCATGTCGGTGAGGGTCGAGCCGGGCGAGACGGTGTTGCAGCGGACCCCGCGGGCGGCCACCTCCAGGCCGAGGCACTTGGTGAACATCACCGCGGCGGCCTTGGAGGCGGCGTAGGCGGACATGCCCGCCCGCGGCACGCCGGCCGCGTTCGAGGCGACGGTGACGATGCTGCCGCGGCCGCGTGCGGCCATGCGGCGCGCGGCGGACCGTGAGACGTGGAAGACGCCGTCGGTGTTGACGGCGAACGTGTGCGCCCAGTCCTCGTCCGTCAGTTCCGTGACGTCCGAGCGGCGCAGTACGCCCGCGACGTTGACCGCGACGTCCAGCGGGCCGAGCGCGCGCTCGGCCTCCTCGACGAGCGACTCGACGGCGGCCGCGTCGGTGACGTCGAGCGCCCGGGCGGTGACCTGACCGGGGTACGTGCCGGCGAGCGCCTCGGCGCCTTCGAGGTCCAGGTCGGTGGCGAGGACGCGGGCACCGTCGCCGGCCAGGCGCGCGACCACCGCGGCGCCGATCCCCCGGCCCGCCCCGGTGACCAGGGCGAACCGTCCGTCGAGTTCCGGACCGGCGCTCACCTGACCATCGCCTTGCGGATGTCGTCCAGGACCGAGACGGCCGCCTGCGGACCGCCCAGGCTCGTCCACTTCGACCCGTCGATCACCGTGGCGTGCTTGTCGCGGACGGCGCCCAGCTGCCGGTAGGCGGGCTTGCCGGCCAGTTCGCCGAGCAGTCCGGCGTCCGGGCCGGTGGAGGAGAGAGTGCCGATGAACAGCCAGTCGCCGTCGATCTGCTCGAGGTTCTCGTCGCTGATCGGGGTGGAGTGGCCCGCGCCCTTCTCGTTCTGGATACCCGGACGCTTGAAGCCCAGGTCCGCCAGGACGTCGCTGACGAACACGCCCTGCTGCATGACGGCGGTGCCCTTGGCCGAGTAGCGGGCCACGGACACGCTCGCGCCGGCCTCCCGGCCGAGGTCCTTCTTCAGCGCCGCGACCTTCGTGCCGTAGTCGGCGACGAACTTCTCCGCCTGGGCGGACCGGCCGAGCACCTTGCCGGTGAGCTGGACGGACTTCTTCCAGTCCTTGGTGGCGTCGGTCGTCAGGACGGTCGGGGCGACCTTCCGCAGCCGCCCGAGCACCTGCTTGTCGGCGAGCTGCCCGGCGAGGATGACATCGGGTCTGGCCCGTACGACCTTCTCGAGGTCCGGGCCGGTCACCGCGCCCACGAGCGGGATGCCCTTCGCCTGTGCCGCCAGGTACTCCGGCGCGCCCTGCCGGCCGCGGCCCGCGGTGAGGCCCACCGGCCTGACGCCCAGGGTGAGCGCCGAGTCCAGGTCGAGTTCGCTGAGCACCACGACCCGTTTCGGCGCGGCGGGCACCTCCACCGTCGCACCGGTCGCGTCGGTCACCGCGGTGGTGGCCCCCTTCGCGTCACCGGCGTCCGCGGATCCGCAGGCGGTCGCGGTCAGCGCGCAGGCGGTGAGGAAGGCGGCCGCGACGGCGGGGCGGGCGCGGCCGCGTGAAGAGAAGAGCACGGTGAATCTCCCTGTTTTGGCGGTGAGCGGGCGGGGGAAACGCGGTGAAAGGCCGGGCACTGGCCGGAAACCGGCATGGCGAAAGGGGGGTTCTCGGGCAGACGTCTGCCGTTCGAAATCGCCAGGTTCGGGCGGGCGAACTTAGGTTAGGCTAACCTCATGTCGATCGCGCAAGGGGTGCGGCCGAAAAGATCCGGATCCGGTCATCACGGACCCCGCCCGTCGCCGGTGCGGCCCGCCTTCTGGGTCCTGGCCGCACTCGCCCTCCTGCTGGTCCTGGTGTTGTCGTCCCTGCTCATCGGCACCGGATCGAGCTCTCCCCGCGACGCCTGGAACTACCTCGCCGGCGATCCCGCCGCCCGCGCCGACGCCCGGCTGCGGCTCGCCGTCGTCGGCGTACGCCTGCCGCGCACCCTCGCCGCCGTGCTCGTCGGCGCCTGTCTCGGCACGGCCGGATGCCTGCTCCAGGCCGCGACCCGCAACCCGCTGGCCGAGACCGGGCTGCTCGGCGTCAACTCCGGCGCGGCCTTCGCGGTCGTCCTCGGCCTGACCTTCTTCGGCGCGTCATCGTCGGCCGCGCTGCTGGTGTGGGCCCTGGTCGGCGGGATGGCCGCGAGCGCGGTGGTCCTCCTGCTCGCCGCGTCGGGGCGGACCGCCGGGTCGCCGCTGCGGCTGGTCCTCGCGGGCTCCGCGCTCGGCGCCACCTTCCACGGCCTCACCTCGTACGTCCTGCTCGGCACGCAGTCGACCTTCGACACGTACCGGTACTGGACGATCGGCTCGCTCGCCGGGGTGCGGACCTCCGAACTGGCGCCGCTCCTGCCGCTGGCCACCGTGGGCCTGCTCGCGGCGCTCTGCTGCGCCCGGCCCCTGGCGGCGCTCGGCCTCGGCGACGACGGCGCCCGCTCGCTCGGCCACCACCCCGGCCGGATCCGGCTGGCCGTCGCCGGGAGCGTGTCGCTGCTCGTCGGCTGCGCCGTCGCCGTCGCCGGGCCGATCGCCTTCCTCGGGCTCCTCGCCCCGTTCGCCGCGCGGGTCCTGACGACCGGGGCGCGGATGGCCGCGCAGCTCGTCCTGTCCGCGCTGATCGCGGCCGACGTCATGATCCTCGCCGACGTGCTCGCCCGGATCGTCATCCGGCCCTGGGAGACTCCGGTCAGCGTGCTGCTCGCCTTCGTCGGTGGTCCGCTGCTCGTGTGGATCGCCCGCTCGTCCCGGCTGTCGACCGCGGGAGCCTCGGCATGACGGACGTCACTCCGCCCGACAGCACGCCCCTGCGCACGGGGACCCTCTCGTGGCTCTTCCCCCGGCGCAGCGCGCTCGCCGCGGCGTTCCTCGTGCCCCTCGTCGCCGTCCTCGTCGTCGTCGCGGTGACGGCGAGCTCGACCGGCATGAGCCTGGAGCAGACCGTCTCCGGCCTGCTCCGCGCGGGCGACCCCGGAAGCATCATGATCGTCTGGGATCTGCGGCTGCCTCGCGTCTTCGCGGGCCTCATGGTGGGCGCCGCCCTCGGCGTCTCGGGCTGCCTCACCCAGACCCTCGCCGGCAACCGGCTGGCCACCCCCGACCTCGTCGGCGTCAACGAGGGCGCGACCGCCGCCGTCGTCGCCTCCGCGGCCGGCTCGGCGACCGGCATGGTCGGTGACTGGTGGCTCGGCCCGCTCGGCGCGGTCGCCGCCGCGGTGCTGGTCGTGCTGTGCGCGGGCGGCGCCGGCGTGGCCGGCCACCGCCTCCTCGTCGTCGGCATCGGCGTCTCCACGTTCGTCGGCGCCGTCAGCGACCTCGTCATGTCCCGCCAGAACGACAACACCGCGGGCGGCGTGTTCCTGTGGGCCGTCGGCAGCCTCAACGGGCGCGACTGGAGCGTCGGCGGGCCGCTGCTGATCGCGCTGCTGTTCCTCCTGCCGCTCTCGCTCGCGGCCGGGCACCGCCTCCAGCTCCTGCGCTTCGACGACGACATGGCGGCTTCCCTCGGCGTCGACCTGCGGCGGGTACGGGCCGCGGCCCTCGCCCTCGCGGTCGCCCTCGCCGGGGTCGCCGTCGGTGTCGGCGGGCCGATCGCCTTCGTCGCCCTCGCCGCTCCGATCCTCGCCCAGCGACTCGCCGGCCCCACGCGCGTCCCGGTGACCGGCTCCGCCCTGACCGGCGCCGCGCTCGTCACCGCCGCCGACGCGCTGGGCCGGGTCGTCGCCCCCGTCGAGCTGCCGGTGGGCGTCGTCACGAGCGTCCTCGGCGGGCCGTTCCTCCTCTGGGTTCTCTTCCGCTCGCACCGGACCACCGAAAAGGCATGACCTCCCTCATGACACCTGGCCTCGAAGTGCGGTCGCTGCACGCCGGCTACCCCGGCCGTCCCGTCGTCAAGGACGTCGACCTGACCGTCCCCGCCGGGCGGGTCGCCGCGATCGTCGGCCCCAACGGCTGCGGGAAGTCGACCCTGCTGCGCGCCGTCGCCCGCCTGCACCGGCCCGGCTCCGGCACCGTCCATGTGGACGGGGACGACGTCTGGCGGCTCAGCCGGCGGCAGGCCGCGCACCGCATCGCCCTGCTGCCCCAGTCGCCGCGCGCCCCCGAGGCCGTGACCGTCGCCGGACTCGTCCGGTACGGCCGCCATCCCCACCAGGGCCTGCTGCGCCAGTGGTCGCGCGAGGACGAAGACGCGGTGCGCGAGGCGCTGGAGGCCACCGGCACCGCGGAGCTGGCCGGCGAACGCCTCGACCGGCTCTCGGGCGGGCAGCGGCAGCGCTGCTGGCTCGCGATGGTGCTCGCCCAGCGCACGCCCGTCGTCCTGCTCGACGAGCCCACCAGCGCCCTCGACCTCGGCCACGTCGTCGACGTCCTCGAACTGGTCCGCGAGGTCGCGGCGGCGGGCCGTACGGTCGTCATGGTCCAGCACGACCTGGCCGCCGCCGCGCGCTACGCCGACACCGTCGCCGCGATGAAGGACGGCCGGGTCATCGCGACCGGCGCGCCTCGCGACACCGTGGACGAGGCGCTGGTGAAGGAGCTGTACTCCGTGGAGGCCGACATCCTGCGCGCGCCCGGGGACGGCTCGCCGGTCGTCGTACCGCGGGCGCGGCCACCGGTGACCGAACCCGGTGCCGAGCTGTGATCTTCGTCTCCTCGTCGCCGGACCGGCGGCGAGGGATCAGTGTGGAATTCACCGAGACGCAGCTCGTCCGTGGTGCACACTGTGCGTATGGTGACCTCGCGCCCGCTGGCGGCGGCTTGGCGGTCGGCGGTGCTCGTCGCCGTCGTCGTCGGGCTCGCCCTGCTTCGCGTTCCGCGCCCGCCGACGTTGTGCCTGCTACGGGAAGCGACGGGGATCCCGTGCCCGATGTGCGGGTTCACCACGGCCGCGGTCCGTCTCGGGCACGCCGACCTCGTCGGGGCGGCCGGTGCCTCCCCTTTGGCGGTCGCCGTCTGCGCCGGGTTCGTTCTCGTGCCGTTCATCCGGCGTTCCAGAGCGGCGACTTTTTGGCGTGAGCTACCGAATCGATGGCGACAGTTGCTGCCTGTATTCGCTATTGTCGCGATTCTTGCTTTCGCGGAGATCTGGCAGCTCCAGCGCTTCGGCATTATCTAACGGGAGGAATTATGGGATACCCGCCTCAGCCGCCGCCCCCTGGTTACGGTGGTGCGGGCTACCCGCAGCAGGCCCCGCAGTCCAGCACGCCTCAGGTCCTGGCGATCATCGGCATCGTGTGCTGGTTCTGCTGCTCGCCGGCGGCGATCGTGCTCGGGCTCGTCGCCCAGAGCCAGTTCCGCGCCCAGGGGAGGCCGGACACGATCGCCAAGGTGGCGTGGATCGGCGGCATCGTCGCCGTCGTGCTCGGCATCCTGAGCTTCATCGTCCGGATGTCGGCCATGAACTCCAGCTGACCGACGACACACCGAAGCCGGGCCGGGATCGTCCCTCGGCCCGGCTTCGCCGTTGTGTGAGGTCGCTGCCTCCGTACGGTGGTGACACGCGCCGCGACCGGCGCGCCACCACACGGAGGGAGAGCCGTGGAGATCATCGTTGTCGGCGCGGGCATCGTCGGGGCCAGCACCGCCTACCACCTGGCCGCGGCCGGGGGGCGGGTGACGCTGGTCGACCGGGCGGACGAGGGGCAGGCGACGGCGGCCGGAGCCGGCATCGTCTGCCCGTGGCTGTCCCGGGGAACCGACCCGGCGCGATACCGGCTCGCGAGCGCGGGCGCGCGCTACTACCCGGAGCTGGTCGGCCGGCTGAACGCCGACGGCCGGTCCGACACCGGGTACGCCCGTACCGGCGCGCTGGCCGTGGCCGGCTCGGCCGAGCGGGTACGGGAGAGCGCCGAACGGGCCCGGCGCCGACGGGCCGACGAGCCGGAGGTCGGCGAGGTCACCGTGCTCGACCCCGGTGAGGCGAGGCGGCTGTTCCCGCCGCTACGGGATGACTGGCCGGCGGTCCACGTCACCGGCGCGGCCCGCGTGGACGGTGCGCGGCTGCGCGACACGCTGCTGGCCGCCGCCGAGCGGCGGGGGACGGTACGCCGGAGCGGCTCCGCGCGCGTCACGCTGACCGAGGACGGCCGGTGGACCGTGGCGGTCGACGGAGACGCCGTCCCGGCCGACGCGGTCGTCCTGGCGGCGGGTGCGTGGTCCGCCGACGTTCTCGCGTCGCCCGCGACGCCCCTGCCGGTCGTCCCGCAGCGGGGGCAGATCGTGCACCTGCGGCTGCCCGGCGCCGACACCCGCCGATGGCCGATCGTGCTGCCCGAGGGCGACCACTACATGCTGGCCTTTGACGACTCACGGATCGTGGTCGGGGCGACCCGTGAGCACGGCACCGGATTCGACCACCGGGTGACCGCCGCGGGACTGCGCGAGGTGCTGGATGAGGCCATCTCCGTCGCGCCGGGCCTGGCCGACGCCACGGTCGCCGACATCCGCGTGGGCTTCCGCCCGGCGAGCCTGGACGAGCGCCCGCTCCTCGGCGCGGTCGCGGGAGCCCCGGGACTCATCGTGGCGACAGGGTTCGGCCCGACCGGCCTGACGACGGGGCCGTACGCCGGAGCGGTGGCGGCCGAACTCGCCCTCGGCCGTACGCCGGAGCTCGACCTGAGCCCGTACGACCCGTCTCGTGTGGTCGAAGCTCGCGGTTGACGCCTGCGCCCGGCTACTTGGGGCCCTTCTTGTGGTTATGCTGCTTGCCCTTGGCCTTGCCGTGCGACGAGGGCGCGTGACCGCCGGCGGGCTTCGTGGTGGGGGTGGTGTCCTCCGGCCGGCCGAGGGTCCGGGTGCCCCGCTGCGGGGTCCTGGCCGGCTCGCGGGAGATCACGGCGACGTCCGCGGCGCTCGGCGGCCGATGCGTCTGCTGGACGGGGGCGCTGCCGCCGGCCGACGTCGCCGGCTGTACCGCCTGCGGCAGGATCCACGTGCCCGCGGCGACGGCGGCGACCGACGCCGCGCACGCCGCGGCCAGCATCCTCGGCCTCCGGCGGGTGTCGGTGATCGGTGTCAGGTTCGTCGCGGTGTCGTCCGCCAGGTCGCCGGCCGCGAGTGGGTCGGCCGGGTCCAGGCGGGCGAGCAGCTGGGCGGCGGTGGGCCGGTCGTCGGGGTCCTTGGCGAGCGCGGAGGTCACCAGGGACCGCAGGGACGGGTCGAGGCCGCCCAGGTCGGGCTGCTCGAAGAGGGCCCGGCCGGCCATCTCCAGGGCGTCGCCCTCGCCGAACGGGTTCCGTGCGGTGCCGGCGTAGGCGACGAGACATCCCCAGCAGAAGACGTCGGAGGCGGGCGAGGCGGGCCGGCGGGCCAGGCGTTCGGGCGCGATCCAGCCGACGCTTCCGACGACCTTGCCGGTCTCGGTGGGCCCACCCGCGGCGGAGACGCTCTGGGCGATACCGAAGTCGATGACGCGAGGGCCGGTCGGTCCCATCAGGACGTTCGCCGGCTTCAGGTCGCGGTGGACCAGGCCCGCCCGGTGAATCGCGGCCAGCGCGCGCAGCACGCCCGTGGCGAGCGTGCGCAGCCGTTCCGGCGGCAGCGCGCCGTCCCTGGCGATGATCTCCTTCAGCGAGGGGCCCGCGACGTACTCGGTGACGATGTAGGGCGGGGTCTGCGCGGTGCCGTCCGCCAGCGGGCGGGCCGTGTAGTGCGAGGGGACCCGGATCAGGGACGCCACCTCGTCCCGGAACCGGGCCCGCGCCTCCTCCTCGCCGACCGTTCCCGTGTGCGCGACCTTGACCGCCGCCAGGCGGCCGTTCTCGTCGCGGCCGAGGTACACCACGCCCATGCCCCCGGCGCCGAGCCGCCCGATCAGCGTGTGGCCTCCGACCGTGACCGGATCCCCGGGTGCCAGCGGGAGTACGTCTGCCGGCAGGACCGCACTCCCGCCCCCGACCAGTACCGGTGTTCCGTCCATCCGCGTCCCTCCTTTGGGATGCTTCGGATTCCCCCGTCTTCCCGTCCTAATCGTGATGAACGGGATGAACTGCCGTTTCTCGCGGATCAACCGGGCGGCGACGCCGGCGATCCGCCTATCGTGGGAACGTGGGTGACGTGCTGGTCGGCACGGCGTCATGGACCGACGAGACACTGCTCACCTCGGGGTGGTATCCGCCCGGGGCCCGTACGCCGGCCGAGCGCCTGCGCTACTACGCGAGCCGGTTCCCGGTGGTGGAGGTCGACTCGACCTACTACGCGCTGCCCGGCGAACGGACCACACGGCTGTGGGCGCGGCGGACGCCGGCCGGCTTCACGTTCGACGTCAAGGCGTTCTCCCTGCTCACCTGTCATCCCACCCGCGCCGCGGCGTTCCCGAAGGACCTGCGCACGGCGCTGCCGCCCAAGGAGGGGAACTTCTACCTCCGCGACCTCGACCCGGAGGTCGTCGAGCAGGTCTGGCGGCGCTTCGTGACCGCGCTGACGCCGCTCCGCGAGGCCGGCCGGTTCGGGGCGGTGCTGTTCTCCTTCCCGCGCTGGTTCCCCATCGGCCGGCACAACAAGGACTACGTCGTGGAGTGCGGGCGGCGCTGCGAACCGCTGCCGATCGCGGCGGAGTTCCGCAACCGGACCTGGATGAGCGAGGAGAACCGGGAGGAGACGCTCGGCTTCCTCCGCTCGCACGCCATCGCGTACGTGTGCGTCGACATGCCCCAGGGCCGTCCCTGGTCCATTCCGCCCGTGACGGCCGCCACCGCGGGCCTGGCGGAGGTCCGCTTCCACGGCCGTGGCCGGTGGACCGGCGACGACCGGTACGAGCGCTACGGATACCTGTACTCCACCCGGGAGCTGGCGGAGTGGGCGCCGCGCATCTGTGAGCTCGCCCGGGAGACGTCGAGCACGCACGTGATCATGAAGAACGCCTACCGCGACCACGCCCCGCGCAGCGCGCGCCGGCTCACCGAGCTGCTGGAGGCGATGCCGGACTGCCCGGTCCGGTCACCGGGCGTCACGGGGCGGCGGTGAGCGGCGCGGATCCGGCGGGCGGGTGACGGCCGTCGAGGCTCCCGCGCCCTGCCGGAAGAACGTACGGGCCGCCCCGCCGGGGAGGCGGCCCGCACCGCGATCCGTGGCGTGTCCGGGAGGCGTGCTCCGGGCCACGGCGGACCGTCACCGGTGAGAGGTCACACGAGGGTCGTCCCCGCCAGGCACCGGCCCACGACGTCTCCGGTCGGAACGGTCTCGGCGTCCAGAGCGGAACAGACGGGGGAGTCCCCGCTGAGGCCCGAGACGCCGCTGTCGTTTCCGTCGTCGCCCCCCGTCTGAAGGGCCGCGATCGTCCGGCCGGGCTGCGCGGCCGGGGCCGCCGCGGCGAAGGCGGGCGCCGCGAATCCGATGGTCATGGTCGCCAGCGTGGTGCCGGCCAGGACCATTGTCTTGAGTCCCATGTCTCCCCTTAGATGTGAGTAGGTGCAGGCCAGTGCCTTGCTACCGGCATCGCCACGCGTTTCGCTGATTACCCGCGGATCCGGCCTTCGCCCAGGTTGTGTACTGGTTTTGGGGAAGATCTAGGCGCGCTTCACGCCCGATGCGCCACTTCCCGCGCCATTCCGGCCTCACGCCCGAGCCAGACGAACGGCGCGAAAGCGGGATCGCGCGCAGATTTCACCGATCGTCCTGTTCACCCGCGCGAGGCGGGACCCACCTTCACCCGGGCGAGCCGGAACCGCCGCCTGTGGACTCGGGCCGGCGAGCCCCCGACGCGGCAGGAGGCGCGCGTCTCCAGACCCGGGTTTTGACCGTCGTCGGCCCGCACTCGAACGGCCGCCTGCGAGACCGACTTCTCGGCGCGGCTGCCAGGGGAGCGAAGATGGCGCTGAGGAGTAACGACCGGGAGCGGCACCGGCATCGGCCGCTCCAGGTGAGCCCGCTGTTCGGGGCCGCAGATCCGGCGTCCGGCACCACGACGGTCCTTCCTCGGCACGAACCGCCCGACGCCCGATGACGCCGGCGACCGTCGCGCGGCTGATCCGCGACGAGCTCATGTTCGACCTGGCGCTCAAGCGCCGCTGGGCGCGACGCAACGCCGGCCGGTATGGCGCCGGCGCCCGGCCCAACCTCGTGATGGGCGTCAACGTCCAGGTGTGCTGGAAGAAGTTCTGCGACCACTGGGATATCGGACCCCGCCTCGTGCCCATGGAGGGCGACCGGTTCCACCTCGGCGCCGAGGCGTGCGACGAGAACGCGATCGGCGTGGTCGCCGGAGCGGGTCAACTACCTCGGCGGCGATCTGCCGACCTTCACCCTCAACTTCTCCCGGCCTGGTTCCCAGGTCATCGCTCAGCATCACACCTTCCTACGGCTTTGCCACGAGGGTTACGGCGCGGTGCAGGCGGCGCTGCGGGAGGTGGCGACGTATCTCGCCGGACGGATCGAGGAGCCTTCCGTCACTGACGGCGCGGCCGGGTGATGGCGGCGGGTCGTCAGCGGCCGGTGAGCAGGTCGGTGGTCGCGGCGTCGAGCAGCCGCTGGAGATGGAGGCCGTGCCGGACGTCCAGCGGGTGCGGCGCGTGCCGCTCGATCGCGTCCGCGAACTCTTCGACCATCGTCGCGTACGCCTCCGGTCCGGTGACCTCCGCACCGTCGATCACGGCGGAGCCGCCCGAGCCGAAGACCTCGACCTCCGCGCGGGCCGGTTCGTCCGCCGACGCGGTCGCGTACAGCGAGACCTCGCTGAAGCGACCGCCCTCGTGTTCGAGCAGCAATCCGACCCACCCCCATGGCTCGCCGTGTGCGCGGATCGACGCCGTGTGGCCGAGTGCGGCGTCGAGCAGGTCCAGGACGTCGACCCCCATGTCCATGAGCACGCCGCGGTCGGGCCGCCAGGGCCGGGCTGGAGTGTCGCCGGCCAGAGCGGCGGAGATGAGCCGTCCGGTGCCGCCTTGCGGGTGCGTCCGCTCGACCTGGGACGACAGAAACGAGCGCACGGTCGGAGAGTAACGCCAGGTCAACGCGATCTGAGAGATCACATCGGTGGCGGCGACCACGTCCGCCAGCTCCTCGGCACCGGCCAGCTCACCGGCGATCGGCGGTCTCAGCAGCACGTGCTTGTGCCGTCCCGCCGCGATCACGGCCAGGGGCGACTGCGCGGCCGGCGGCACGGCGAACGCGACGGCGTCGCAGTGGTCGAGCAACTCGGCGAACCGGTCGTACGCGGGCACGGAGTGGCGTTCGGCGAGAGCGCGGGTGGCGTCGGGAGACGGCGACCACACGCCCGCGAACGCGGTCTTCGGCCACGATGCCAGCGACGGCGCGTAGATCTCGGCGGCCGAGCGGCCGGTACCGGCGAGGCCGATCGCCCTGGTCATGGTCTCACCGTCACGTAGACCGGGGCCGGCACGGTCAGCCGACCAGGACGGGTGCGAGGGTCCGCAGGTGCTCGACCTGCTCGGCGAAGGTCCGGGCGATCGGCTGCACGCAGACATGGTCGGCGCCGGCGTCGTGGTGGGCGCGGACACGTTCGGTGATGGCGTCCGGATCACCGTGGCACACGATGGCATCGATGAGCGCGTCGCTGCCGCCGTTCTTGAAGTCGGCGTCGGAGAAGCCTAGCTCGCGCAGGTTGTTGAGGTAGTTGGGCAGCGCGAGATAGAAGGCCGCGTAGTCGCGGGCGGCGGCCCGCGCCCGGTCCGCGTCGGTGTCGAGCACGACGGCCTGTTCGGGCACCAGGAGCGGCTCCGGGCCGAGGATTTCGCGGGCCCGCCTGGTGTGCTCGGGCGGGACGAAGTAGGTGTGCGCGCCCTGGGCCCGGCTCGCCGCAAGCTCCAGCATCGAGCGGCGGAGCGCGGCCAGCAGCCGCGGCGGCGCCTCGGGCAGCGGTGGCCCGAACTTGGTGGCGTCCATGGCGTCGAGGTAGGCACGCATGGTGGACACAGGTCTGGTGTAGTCGTGGCCCCGAGGGTTGACCAGCGGTGCGTGGCTCACCCCCATGCCCAGCGTGAACCGGCCGGGCCACGCGTCGGCCAGCGTGTTGGCTCCGTTGGCCGCCGCGATCGCGTCCCGGCCGAAGATGTTGGCGATGCCCGTGGCGACGTTCAGCCGCTCCGTGCCGGACAGCAGCACGGCCGCGTGCGTGAAGGACTCCCTGGTGTCCGGGCCCTCACCGAACCAGAACGTCGAGTAGCCCAGCTCCTCGATGGTCGCCGCCCCTTGCTGTTCCTCTTCCGCCGAGATCTCCGCGACGGTCGTCATGAACCAGACGCCGACCCGGCCCAGTCGTTTCCTGACCGCCGTCAGGTCGGACGGAGATGGTGGTCTGCCTTCGGCCATGCCGGTTCCCTTCCACATCGGCTACCGCCGTGTCCCTCCAGCGTTACGTGGACGGAGGCCGCGCCGGGTCAGGGCCGGTTCAATCTTGGCAAAGAACTGCTCGTCGGGCCGTGGGTGGGCATATCCGTAACAAGGCGTAGCCGCGAACGGCAGGAGAACGGAATGTCCAGAGGCCGGGTCGTGATCGTCGGAGCCGGTTTCGCCGGGTTCCACGCCGCGCGGACCTTGTCTCGCCTGGCCGGACATCTGGTCGAGGTCGTGTTGATCAACCCGGCCGACTACTTCCTTTACCTTCCGCTGCTCCCCGAGGTCGCCGCCGGGATCCTGGAGCCCCGGCGGGTGGCCGTCCCGCTCAGCGGATGTCACGCCGGTGTCCGGCTCGTGCTGGGCACTGTGGGCGGCATCGACATCGCGGGTCGCCGGGTCGTCTGCACGGCGCCGGACGGGAGCCGGCGTCGGCTGGACTATGACCGGCTGATCCTGGCCGTGGGCAGCGTCAACAAGCTCCTCCCCATCCCGGGCATCGCCGAGCACGCGTACGGTTTCCGCAGCCTGGCCGAGGCGATCTACCTGCGCGACGCCATCCTGCGCGACATCGAGCTGGCGGGCACGACCGACGACGCCGCCGAACGCAGGGCACGCTGCACGTTCGTCGTCGTGGGCGCGGGATACACCGGGACCGAGGTCGCCGCGCACGGCCAGCTGCTCACCGAACAGGCAGCCGGGCGCTGGCCGAACCTCCGGGGCCGGCCGATCCGATGGCTGCTCGTCGACCTCGCCGAGCGCGTGTTGCCGGAGCTGGACCTACGGCTGTCGGCCACCGCCCACCATGTCCTGACTCGCCGGGGCGTGGAGATCCGTACGCGGACCACGGTGGAGGAGGCCTCCCACGACGGAGTGCGCCTGTCGGACGGGGAGTTCGTGGCGACCCGCACGCTGATCTGGTGCGTCGGTGTCCGCCCCGACCCCCTGGTCGAGGCGCTGGGCCTGCCCACCGTCCAGGGCCGACTCGTGGTGGACGAGTATCTGAGCGTGCCGGGCCATCCCGAGGTGTACGCCTGCGGCGACGCCGCGGCCGTGCCGGACCTCACGCGCCCCGGCCGGATCACCGCGATGACGGCGCAGCACGCGCACAGACAGGGCGTCACCGCGGGCAGGAACGTCGCCGCCTCCTACGGCCACGGCCACCGCCGGCCATACCGCCACCACGATCTGGGCTTCGTCGTCGACCTCGGCGGCGCCAAGGCCGCGGCGCACGTGACGGGGCTGTCGCTGGCGGGCGTGCCCGCCAAGGCCGTCACCCGCGGCTACCATCTACTGGCCGTCCCGCACAACCGGCTGCGCATCTCCTGCGACTGGCTGCTCGACGTGCTGCTGTCTCGCCAGCTCGTGCAGCTGGGCGTGGTGCCCGCCACGGCCGTCCGCCTCGCCGCCACCGCCGAACACGCCGCACCGCGCGGAGCCCCTCCACTTTGACGTGGCGGTCGTGCGAACACACCGCCGCGGCACCTACCCCAGCGCGGGGTAACGTGACGGATACCGAGCTCCGGCCCGTACCACGAACGGCACGGCATCCCCGGGGCCGCACTCGGCATCCTGCGCCTGACGCCCGGCGGCGACGAGGTCGCCGAGGCGGCCACGGGCGTCCTCAACCGGGAGACCGGCGTGGCGGCGACCGCCGACTCGCTGTTCCAGATCGGATCGGTCTCGAAGGTCTGGACGACCACCCTCGTCCTGCAACTCGTCGACGAGGGGCGGCCCCGAGCTGAGGCTGGCCGGCGCGGAGACCGTCGCGAAGCTGACCATGCGTCATCTGCTCACCCACACGACCGGTGTCGACGGCGACGTGTTCACCGACACCGGGCGGGGCGACGACTGCCTGGCGAAGTACGCCGAGGCGCTGGCGGAGCCCGAGCCGTTCGCGGCACCGGCCGAGCCGGCCTCCGCCGACGTGGACCGGCACGCGGGCACGTACGAACGGGCGGGTGAGCGCCTGGAGATGGTCGGAGGCGAGCGCCCGCGCCTGCGAAGGACCGCCACCGGAGCGCCGGCCGCGCTCCTCCCCGAGAGCGAGCGGGAGCAGGAGCACGACCTGGTACCGGTGGAGGAGGACCTGTTCGCCGTCCGCGCCCCGCGGACGGGGATGTGGCTGCCCGTGACCTTCTACGCCCTGCCGACCGGCGAGCGGTACCTGCACCTCGCCGGCCGCGCCACCCCGAAGGTGCCGTGAGACCGCCTGCGTCGCATGGGGGAGTCGGTAGCGTTGCCGGTCATGAGCCGGATCGCGCGATACGGGAAGTTGGTCGCTCACGAGGGGCGCGGGGCGGAACTCGCGGAGCTGCTCCTGACGGCCGCCGCCGGTCTGGAGGGGGAGCCGGGCTGTGAGCTGTACCTCGTCAACCGGCAGGCGGACGCGCCCGACACCATCTGGGTGACCGAGCTGTGGCGCGACCAGGACGCGCTGGACGCCGTACTCGAGACGATCAAGGGCAGTCCCGAGACGGCCGCCGCGATGAAGCTCGTCGAGGCGGCGGAGATGATCGAACTGGATCCGCTGGGCGGCAAGGGGCCCACGCCGCGGGTCGCCTGAGACCCCGCGACGACACCCCCTGTGCGGGACCGGACGCGCCGCTCCCCGAGACGTCGGTACCCGCGCCGGGTGGGTCAGGCGGCGGTGAGGTGGTAGGTCGTGCCCGAGCTGCTCGCCACCCAGGCGCCGGGCAGCGCCGCCGCGAGCGCGTGCTGGGCGCGCCAGCCGGTGCAGTGGCCCGGTACCACCAGGTCCGGCGCGAGTCCGGTCAGTGCCTCGACGGTGGGCGCGATGACCGGCTCGAAAGCCGGTCCGCCCAGGTGGAGGCCGCCGGCCAGCGCGTGCAGCCGGTCGACGCCCGTCAGCCGCTGGGCGTGGCGCACGATGTTGATCGCGCCGGCGTGGCCGCAGCCCGTCAAGACCACCAGGCCACGGCCGCGGACGTGCACGACCAGCGCCTGGTCGTCGGCTACGGCCGGGTCGTGGACCCACTCGGTGCCGGTCCAGGCCTGGTGCGGCGGAGGCATGCCGCGCTCGAACTCGGTGGTGCGGTCCACCTCACCGGTGATCAGCACGGATCCGTCCACGAGCAGTGAGGGGTCGCGCCGTTCGATGACCTCGAAGCCCTCCGCGTCCAGCGACCGGCGACTCAGGGTCGGCAGCTCCTCCGCCGGGCGTCCGGGTACCGCGAGCCGGCGCCGGGTCCACACTCCCGGATGCACCACCATCGGCAGCGAGCGGACGCCGCGCCGGCCGGCCAGCCCCGCCAGCCCGCCCGCGTGGTCGAAGTGGCCGTGGCTGAGCACGACGCCGTGGATGTCGTCGAGCGCGACGCCGAGACGGCTCGCGTTGACGACCATCGCGTCGGGCGACAGGCCGGTGTCGAACAGCAGCGTGGTGACCCGGCCGGCCCGGCGGACCCGGACGAGCGCGGAGAAACCGTGCTCGGCGATCATCCCGGCGGGCGTGCGGCCGCCCTCGAACTGCGGCGCGGCCACCATGCCCATCCCCATCGGAGGCCGGCGGGTGCGCTCGTCACCGGTCAGCAGCCCGTCGAAGACGTTGTCCACCAGAGTGACGATCTCGACCTCGTCGACCGGCTCCAGCGTGATCGGGTCGACCGCCGTGCCCGGCGCCGGGCGTGGAAGGGAGGCCGCCGGCTCGTCCGGTCCGGCCGTCGTGTCGCACATACGGGCAGCGTAGGGGAGCGACGGATGGGCGTCGTCCCCGCCTCGTCGCTCAGTCGCGGTCCGGCGGGGCGATGATCCGCCACGCCTTGGGGACGACGCGCCAGGAGCGCTCGGTGAACGGCCCGGACACCTCGCCGTCGCTGTTGACGAGGAACTCCTCTCCGCTGATGGTCGCGCACGTCGCCGCGGTGTACACGACGTCGTCGTGGTGCTTGTGCGCGCCACTGCGCAGGCCGAGCGCGTACCGGACCCTGGCCAGCGGGCCGGTGGCGGCCGAGACCACCAGTTCGACGCGGCCGTCGCCGGGGGAGGCGTCCGGGGCGAGCAGCGCGCTGCCGCCGGCGATGCCCGGCGCGTTGCTCAGCCCCACCATGAGCAGCTTGTCCTCGGCGACGATCTCGCCGTCGGCCTCGACCTTGAGCCGCCAGCCCCCGGCTCGCGCCCCCGCCAGGACGGCGCCCACCGGGAAGGCGGCGGACTTGAGCCAGGGCTTGAACCGGGCGGCCTGGGTCGCGGCGACGGCGCCCACTCCGGCGTGGACGGCGTTGAGCACCACGCCGCCCTCGTCGTCGGCGAGGAGGTCGAGTTCACGGGTGCGTCCTTCGCGGAGCACGCGCGCCGCCTCGTCCGGGTCCAGGGGGATGCGGAGGTTGCGGGCGAGGTCGTTGCCGGTGCCGAGCGGCAGCAGGCCGACGGTCCGCCGGTCCAGTTCGCCCCGCGCGTAGAGGGTGGCGACGAGCCGGTTGATCGACCCGTCGCCGCCGGCCGCGACGACGGTCTCGTCGCCGGGCTCTCGCCGGTCCAGCGCCCGTTCGAGCTCGTCGGCCGAATCGCACTCGCAGACGGTCACGGGCTCCTCGCCTCCGGCCCGCAGACGCTCGCGCACACGCTCCAGCGTCCCGGAGTCGAAGCGCCCGGCACCGCCGTGCGTGATGATCAGCATCTGTTCCTCCCGTTCCGCGAACATCCCGTACGGGCACGGAACACCCGTTTCCGGCCCTCGCCCCTTTCTGCCTCCGAGCAGGCGTTCTAATCATCAGGCGCGGGTGAGCGCCTGGGCCGGCGGGGTGCGCAGGGCGCGGCGGGTGGGCACCTCCATCGTGAGGAAGGCCAGCGCGGCGACGACGGCCGCGATGGCGGGGAACAGCCACAGCGGCCCGGCCGGCCACGGGCGGTGCAGGAATCCGGCGGCCAGGAGCACGAGCGGTACGACGGACAGCAGCAGCCCCGTGCCGAGCGCGACGACGCAGATCAGCGTCGCCTCCCGGCGCATCATCGAGCGGATCTGCCCGGGCGTCGCGCCGATCAGCTGCAGCGCGGCGATCTCGTGACGGCGCTGGACGGTACTCGCGATCAGCTTGTTGGCGATGCCGAGGAGGAGGTAGCCGAGCAGCACCGCGAGGATCGCGATGTTGATCCACAGCTCCGGCGGCACCCCGTACGCGCCGTCCGGCGCGCCGTACGCCCGGCCGAGCGCCAGCCCCGGGCGCGCGGAGGCGAGGGCGGTCAGGCCGCGCGCGGCCGCGTCCGAACCGTCGGTGCGGATCAGCAGGCTCTGGTCGAGCCCCGTGGTGGTGTGCCCGGCGGCGAGGTCACGGGAGACCGCCACCGGGCCGAATCCCAGGCCGCGCGAGTAGATCGCCACGACGCGGGCGGTGACCGGGGCGCCGTCGCCGAGCACCAGGTTCACCGTGCCGCCCAGCGACGCGTTCCGCGATCTGGCGGCCCCGGCGTCCACGGCGACCGTCGCGCCCGTGAGATGCGCCAGGTCGCCGGACCGTACGCCGAGGTCGAGGACCGACGACGCGGCCGGGGAGAGGATCGGCGCGGAGTGGTAGTCGGTCTCGTCGTCGCCCAGCATCTTGTAGGTCCAGATGACCGTGGTGCCGCTGACCGGGGCGACGGCCCGCACGCCGGGCGTGGCCCGTACGGCGGCCGCCAGGTCGTCGGGCAGCCCGCCCACCCCGGGCGCGGTCATCGTGAACTGGGCGCGGGTGGCGGACGCGACGTCGTTCGACGTGGCCTTGAGCATCGTCGTCTGGGTCAGCGCGTAGGTCAGCGTGAACACCACCGCCATGGCGAGTGTGGTGACGGCGCTCGCGACGCGCAGGGCGTACCCGCGGCTGTTCGCCACGGCCAGCCACGTCGGCGCGGACACCCCGGCGGGCAGCCTCCGCGCGAGCGTCCGGCTGATCCGGCCGACCACCACCGGCCCGGCGAGCCCGAGGCCGATCGTCGCGACGATGCCGGCGAAGGCGGTCACGGCGGC
Organism: Actinoallomurus iriomotensis; assembly: GCF_030269445.1. Lineage (GTDB taxonomy): Bacteria > Actinomycetota > Actinomycetes > Streptosporangiales > Streptosporangiaceae > Actinoallomurus > Actinoallomurus iriomotensis. Next base: position 204,314 of record NZ_BSTJ01000002.1, on the reverse strand, counting down.
GCCCTGCTCCGTTCGCGTCAGCAGGGGGGCGACGGACAGGACGGTGGCCGCGGCCATCAGCAGGAACCCGGCGAGGGCACGGCCACGGGACGGCGTACGAGGCTCGCTGCGCGACTCGGCGACCGCCTCGGTGGCCGCCATCCGCGACGTGCGCAGCGCCGCGCACCAGGCCGAGGCCCGTACGACGAGGAGCAGCAGGAGGGCGGCGGCGACCGCGGGCAGCGGGCTGAAGGTCAGCGGCAGCGAGGAGGGGACCATGCCGGCGAACACCAGCAGCGCCCGGAGCCGGTCGGCCAGCAGGTACCCGAGGGGGATGCCGGGGACCAGCGCGGCGGCCGCGACGACGACGGCCTGCGCGGCGGCGAGGCGGCGGACCTGGCGGGGCGTCGCGCCGACGGCGCGGAGGAGGGCGAGGTCCCGTCGCTGGGCGCCGATCGAGACGGCCAGCGAGCCGCCCACGATGAACCCGACGACGAGCAGGGTGACCCCGGCGAGCGAACCGGCGAACAGCGGCAGGGCGCCGCGCCCGGCCATCGCGTCGGGGGCCTCGACGTCGCCCCGCGCCGCCCCGGTGGACACGACCAGCCCGGCCGGCCCCGCGATGGCACGGGCCCGCTCCGCGACGGAGTCGCGGGCGCCGGGGGCGGTCCGCAGCGCGACCAGGTCGACCCGGCCCCGCCCGCCCAGGCTCGCCGCGGTCGCGTCGGTGAAGAAGATCCCGCCGCCGGAGCCGCCGACCACGGCCGAGACCCGGTACGTCGCGCGGTGACCGGCCGCGACCACGGACACCCGGCCACCCGGCGCCACGCCCGCGGCGGCCGCGGTGCGCGCGTCCAGGGCGACGTCACCGGGACCCGCCGGGGCCGCGCCGGACACCCGAAGGCGGTCCGGCAGCCCGGTCGAGGACCATCCGTGCCCGGCGGTGGCCGGGTCCCCGGTGACCGCGGCGGGCAGGACCGCGCCGCGCCGGTCGAGGACGGCGGCCGGGAAGCTCACGTCGCCGACCGCCGCGGTCACGCCGGGCAGCCGCGCCAGCCGCGCGGTCAGCTCACGCGGCACCCGGGCGCGCTCGGGCAGCCCGACGGCCAGGTCGCCCTTCGGGCGGTACGTCTGGGCGGCCGAGACGACGACATCGGCCCCGGCGAGCCGCTCGACCGGGGCGTGCGAGCGGAACCCCGACTCGGCCAGCACCCCGATGCCGGTGACGAAGGCCGCGCCGCCGAGGGCGGCGCAGGCGATCGCCGCCAACGCGGCGATCCGGTGGCGGGCCATGCGCAACGCCAGGTGCAGCATCGCTTACTCCGATTCCAGGGTGGTGATGCGGTGCGCCAGCTCGGTGGCGGTGGGCCGGTGCAGCGTCTCTCGCAGGCGTCCGTCCGCCATGACCAGGACCTGGTCGGCGCGGGCGGCGGCGGCCGGGTCGTGGGTCACCATCACGACGGTCTGACCGAGGCCCGAGACGAGGTCCCGCAGCAGGCCGAGCACCTCACGCGCGGTCTTCAGGTCCAGCGCGCCGGTCGGTTCGTCGCCGAACACGACCGCGGGCCGGGTCACCAGCGCGCGGGCGATGGCGGCGCGCTGCTGCTGCCCGCCGGACAGCTCGGCCGGCCGGTGTCCGAGCCGGCCGCCCAGCCCGACCCGTTCGACCAGCAGGCGCACCCAGTCGTGGTCGGGCGCCCGGCCCGCCAGCCGCAGCGGCAGCGTGATGTTGTCCGCGACGCTGAGCGAGGGCACCAGGTTGTACGACTGGAACACGAACCCGACGCGTTCGCGGCGCAGCTCGGTGCGCCGGGTCTCGTTCAGCCCGTCGATGGCGACGCCGTCGACGGAGACGCTCCCACCGGTCGGCGTGTCCAGGCCGGCGGCACAATGCATCAGCGTGCTCTTGCCCGATCCGGACGGGCCCATGATCGCGACGAACGCGCCGCGCTCCACGGTGACGGACACGCCGTCGAGGGCGCGGACGCCGCCCGGGTAGACCTTGGTGACGTCCCGCAGCGCCACGGCGGGCGCCCGACGCGCCGTGGGCGCGGGCCCGCGCTCGGCCACGGTCCTCATTCGGACCGCCGCCGGTAGTGCTGGACGATCAGGGCGGCGCCGCAGGCCAGCGTGGCCACCCCGAACGCCACGCCCACGAACACGTTGACGCCGGTGGTCGAGGTCACCATGTTGCCGGCCGCGCTGACCACCAGCAGCAGCCACAGCACCGGCCGTACGATCCCGCCCCGCTCGTTCGGGGAGTCGGGCGGCGTCTCATGTGCCTCGGTGATGCGGTACGGATCGGTCACGGCGTGCTCCTCGCTCGCTGGGGGGTGACGGGCCACAACGCTAGGAGCGGCGATCCGCCGAGACGATCCAGCCAACGAGCCGATCGTGGTACAGCAGGCTGTACTCCTTTCCCGGGGAACTGACAGGGATCGGCCCGGTGTCCTAAGGTCACTCGCCGAAGGAGGTACCGATGCCGGCGAACCCGCCAGAAACGGTCGCCCCGGCACGGACCGGCCGGCGGCACGTGAAGACGCGCGTCCGTGCCCTCATCGACGCGCTCGAACATCTCGTCGGCGGTTTCGGCACCGCCCTGCTGGCGTTCGCCGCGCTGCTGTGGCTGGCGGTCGTCGCACTGGGGTGTCTCGCCGGCCTGCGCCGGCTGCTGGCGCCCAGCGCGCCGCGGGTCGTACGCTCCATCGCCGAGCGGGAGCGCGCCCGGCTCTCCCGGTGGGGGCCGGCGATCATCGGTCCGGCGACGCCTCCGCCCACCCATATCCGCGCCGCTCTCGCCGACCCGGACGGCCGGCGGGAGGTGCGCTGGCTGTTCGTCCACGGCACGCTCGGGCTGTTGCTCAGCGTCACGGCGGTGGTGCTCGTGGTGTACACCGTGCAGGACGTCACGTTCCCGCTGTGGTGGCGGTGGCTGCCGGCCGACGAGCCCAATACACCGACCGTGGTGTCCTGGACCGTGAACGACGAGTCCGGCGCGCTGGTGGTCGCGCTCCTCGGCGTGGCGCTGTGCGTCCTCTTCGCGATCCTCGGGCCCGGAATGGCACGGCTGCAGGCGCGGCCGGGGACGCGGCTCCTGGCGCCCTCGGGTGAGGTCGACCTGTCGCTGCGCGTCGCCCAGCTGTCCGCGACCCGCGCGGCCGCGCTCGACGCCCACGCCACGGAGCTGCGGCGGATCGAACGCTCGCTGCACGACGGCACGCAGAACCGGCTCGTCGCCGTCACCGTGCTGCTCGGCGCGACCCGCCGTGCCCTCGCCCGGGACCCCTCGAGCGCCGACGAGATGCTCGAACGCGCGCAGCAGGCCGCCGAACAGGCGCTCGCCGAACTGCGCACGGTCGTCCGCGGCATCCTGCCGCCCGTACTCGCCGACCGGGGGCTCGCCGGCGCACTGGCCGGGCTCGCGTCGGACTGCGGCGTCGACTGCAGGGTCGACGTCGACGTGCCCGGCCGGTGCGCCGCCTCCGTCGAGGCGACCACGTACTTCGTGGCGGCCGAGGCACTCACCAACATCGCCAAGCACAGCCGGGCCCGGCACGCCACGGTGACCGTACGCCGGCAGGGGCAGGAGCTGTCCCTGCGGATCGAGGACGACGGCGTCGGCGGCGCGGACGAGCACGAGGGCTCCGGCATCACCGGTATACGCCGCCGGGTCGAGGCCCACGACGGTCGCCTCGCCCTGACCAGCCCGCCCGGCGGCCCGACGATTCTCCAGGTGGAACTGCCATGCGGATTGTGATCGCCGAAGACGACCCGCTGCTGCGCGAGGGGCTGGCGCTGCTGCTGCGCGCCGAGTCGCTCGACGTGGTGGCCACGACGGAGGACCCGGAGTCCTTCCTGACGGCCGTCGACACGCACGGGCCCGACGTCGCCATCGTCGACGTACGGATGCCGCCGACCCACACCGACGAGGGCATCAAGGCGGCCGTCGAGGCGCGGCACCGCCTGCCCGGCCTCGCCGTGCTGGTGCTGTCGGCGTACGTGGAACAGGCGTTCGCCACCGACCTGCTCGCGGGCGGCGCGGCCCGTCTCGGGTACCTGCTGAAGGAACGGGTCGGCCGGGTGGAGCAGTTCCTCGACGCGCTGCACCGGGTGGCGGACGGAGGCACGGCCATCGACCCGGAGGTCGTCGCCCAGCTGCTCACCCGCACCCGCCCGGACACCGCACTGGACCGCCTGACCGCCCGCGAACGCGACGTACTCGCCCTGATGGCCGAGGGCCTGGGCAACACGGCGATCGCCGAACGCCTGTTCGTGACCGAGGGCGCGGTGCACAAGCACATCCGGAGCATCTTCGCCAAACTCGACCTGGCCCCGACCGATCGCGCCGACCGCCGTGTCACCGCGGTCCTGCGCTACCTGGAGAACACCCAGCGCCGCGCCTGAACGACTCAGCCCGCGCGGTCGCCGGGTTCGGGCGGGGGACGGCGGCCGGGTTGGCCGGACATGCCGGCGGTGAAGACGAAGCTGCGGTCGGCGGTCGAGCCGGGGGTGCGGCCGCGGCCCCAGCCGATCGCCCGGCGGTACGCTCCCAGGCGGCCCGAGCGGCTCAGCCAGGCCTCGTCGGTGTAGGCCGAGCCCGCCGGCGCGGGGGCGGACAGCGGCGCGACGAACAGGGCGTCGACCGGGCAGTAGGCCTCGCATATGAAGCACGTCTGGCAGTCGGACTGCCGGGCGATGACCGGGACGCCGTCCGGCCCCCGCTCGAAGACGTCCATCGGGCAGACCTTGACGCAGACGTCGCAGGCGACGCACCGCTCGTGGCTCACGACCTCGATCACGCGGTCCTCCCCGTCCCGGCCACGGCGGGCGGACCGACCGGGGCGACCGGGTCGAGGGCGGTCCAGACCTCGTCCAGCCCGCCGGTGAGGATCCGGCGCCGCAGCGCCGGATCGCGTTCGGGCCGGTCGTCCCGCAGGTGCACGCCGCGCGACTCCTCGCGGACCAGGGCGGCCCGGTACATCCACCGGGCGTGCGCCACCAGCGACGCGGCCTCGCGCGCCCGCAGTGTCGTACGGCCGTCCGTTCCGGCGAGGCCGGTCTTCGCACGCTCCCACAGCGGGTCCAGGGAGGCGAGCGAGGCCGCGAGCCCCTCGGCGTCGCGGAAGAGGTTGCGCTCCAGCGGCAGCACCTCCTCCTGCACCGCCCGTACGACGTCGGCCCCCGAGAGCCCGGTGTCGCCCGCGGGCCGCAGCCCCGCCCGCCCGTTCGCCCGCGGTTCCCCGCGGGGCGTCCCGCGGGCGGCGGCGAACCGTGCCGCGGCCGCCCCCGCCCAGGTGCCCGAGGAGATCGCCCAGGCGCCGTTGAAGCTGCCGCCGCCGCTCGCCGCCCCGGTGATCAGCTCGCGGGTGGCCACGTCACCGGCCGCGTACAGGCCGGGGACGGTCGTCGCGCATCCGGCGTCGACGATCCGCAGCCCGCCCGTGCCGCGGACGGTGCCCTCATAGACGAACCGCACCGGATAACGCGTGGTGAACGGGTCGATGCCGGCCTTGTCCAGCGGCAGGAAGTAGTTCGGCTGTGAGTCGCGCATCAGCCGGCGGAGCGCCGGGGGAGCCCGGTCGAGCCGGGCGTACACCGGCCGGCCCTCGGCCGCCAGCCGCGCGAGCCGGACGCGGGCGTCGCCGGGCGCGTCGAACGCGATCGGCGTGCCGTCCGGCTCGTAGTAGCTGGCGTAGTGCATCATCAGGCCCTTGGTGTGGTTCCCGTACGCGGGGGAGAGGCCGTACACCGCGGAGAACTCCATCCCCGACAGCTCCGCCCCGAGCTCGGCCGCCATGAGGTGCCCGTCGCCGGTGTCGACGTTGAGCCCGAAGGCGCCGGACAGGAACGCGCACCCGCCGGTGGCCAGCACGACCGCCCCGGCCCGTACCTCGTAGCGCTCCCAGCCCTCCTGACGGCGCAGCCCGGCCGCGCCCGACACGGCCCCGGCGGAGTCGGTCAGCAGCTCCAGCGCCGGATGGTGGTCGAGGACGCGGACGCCGGACCGCCGCACCCGGCCGCGCATGCGGCGCATGTACTCCGGCCCCTGCAGCGTGTTGCGCCGCTCTCGCCCGTGCTCGTCCGACGGAAACCGGTACCCCCAGCCGGCGAGCCGGTTGACCTGGCGGTACGTCTCCTCCTGCACACGGGTCATCCAGGTGCGGTCGGTGAGACCGCCTCCGGCCGCCTCCCGCTCGGCCATCGCGGCGTCGCGGACGTCCGGGTCCTCCGGCAGGTACCACAGGTTGTTGCCGCCGGAGGCGGTCGCGCCGCTGGTGCCGCAGTAGCCCTTGTCGGCGAGGACCACGTCGGCGGCCGCGCCCGCCGCCGCGATCGCCGCCCAGGCCCCGGCCGGGCCGCCACCCAGCACGAGCACGTCGGTGTAGAGCCGCATGTCCGATCATTTGCCCTTCTCGGTAATGATCCAGTCATCGATCGAGAAATCGCGCTTGGCGATCGTGATTCCGGCGTGGCCGAGGATCTCGGAGATCACGTGCGGCGGCGCCCCGGACGAGGATCGGCGAGCCGCCGGCGGTGTGAACGCGGCTACCGCTTCGGAGCCGTGGTCGAAGTTCGGAAGATCTCGGCTGGCGCTGAGACAAGGCGAGTTACGGTGATGGTCAACCGATGGGGGAAAGGAACGTATTTGTGAGCGGCCAAGCCGATCGGAGCGAGCGGGCTCCTCTGCGGACGATGCCCTGGTGGGTCGCGGTCATCAGTGCCGCAGCCGTTGCCCTTTCCGCAACGGTCACGACGCTTTGGCTATTGTCGATCGCCAGGCGTGATGCTTCGTTACGGCTTGAAGCGATCAAGGATGGCCTGACCGTCGGGGCCGGGACGGGCGGTGCCGCCGCGTTACTGCTCGCGATGCGCCGTCAGTGGCTGAGCGAACGGACTCAGGCGCACGCCGAAGACCTCGCACATGTCACCCAGGCCCATGCCGAGGAAGTCGCTCGGGATACCGCCTATGACGCGACCCAGCGTCGCGTCACCGAGCTGTACGCCAGAGCCGTTGAGCAGCTCACCGGCAAACTGTCATTGATGTCGTCTGTGCCTATCTTCGAATGCCCTTCGATCCAGCTCCGTTGGCACCTATCGGTGGCCGACAGTCGACTGTCGGCGAAGAGCCTGGCGACATGATGGAGGGAAACGGCCACGATGACAGCGACGTCAAACAAGAACTCCAGGTGCGAATCGCTGCTCAACGTCTCCTGGCCCGCCACCTCGCTCTGCCGCACGACGGCATTGCCGCCGAGCAGAACATGACTGCACCAGAGAAATACTGGGCCAGCCACCCCAACAGCAATCACGTATGGCCGGCCGACTGGCAAGTCGCGCCTTCCGGGCCCCCCGGAATGGCGCCGTTGGTCCGACGACCGTGATGCGGACTCCAGCAACATCGCCGAGGCGACGGCGCTGAACCCGCCAGCAGCACCCGGCCGTGATTATCCCCTTCCCACTGCAACGCCGAGTGTGTCCGCCCTTCGGCGACCGACGGCCCGACGGCTCGCCGTCCCGCGACCGGCTCTCAGCCGATGATCTCCTCGCGGTAGATCCGGAGGCGGATGTCGCGGGCCTTGGTCATGTGCCGGCCGGCCAGTTCCGCGGCCTTCTCCCGGTCGCCCGCGCCGACGGCGGTGATGATCTCCTCGTGCTCCCGCAGGGCCTCCTCCCACCGGCCGGTGCTGGAGAGGGTCGTGGCGGGGTAGCGGGTGAGGTGGTTGTTGAGCCGGGTCAGCAGGTCGACGATCGTCCCGTTGTGTCCGGCCGCCCAGATGGCCTCGTGCACGGCGCGGTTCGCCATCGCCATCGCCACCGGGTCGTCGGTCGAGGTCGCGGCCATGGCGTCCTGTGCGGCGCGGACGCGGATCAGGTCCAGTTCGGTGCGGCGCTCGGCCGCGGCGCCGGCCGCCGTGGCCTCCAGCGCGATCCGGGCCTCATAGATCTCCAGGATCTCCTCCGGGCTGCGTCCGCGCACGCGCATGCCGCGGTCGCCCCGCTCCACCAGGCCGTCCTGTTCGAGACGCCGCAGCGCCTCCCGCACGGGAGTGCGGGAGGTGCCGTAGCGATCGGCGAGCGCGACCTCGGGCAGCGGAGCGCCCGCGTCGAACACCCCGGCCACGATCTCCGCCCGCAACCGCTCGTAGACATCCGCCTGCACTGACCCTCACCTCTCGCATACACCCGTATGCAGTCAGGCTATCCGGGCGGCGATCCCCTCGAGGCCCGTCACGGCGGGGAACCGGTCGAGCACCCGCGGGTCGTGGCCCGGGACGATGAGCTCCTCCGCGCCGGCCAGCGCCCGCATCGCGTCGAACGCCTCGTACATCGACGGCAGGTGGTTGACCACGGCGTACGGCCGGTCGCGCCCGATGTTCTCGTAGAAGTGCGAGCCGTCCGCGGCCAGCACGACGTGCCCCGCCTCGGTGGCCACGCGCAGGACCTGCAGGCCGGGGGTGTGCCCGCCGAGACGGTGCGCGGTCACCCCCGGCGCCACCTCGTGCACGCCGTCGACCAGCCGCACGCGGCCGGTGAGATTCTGCTCCACGAGGTAGGCGACGTCCCCGGGTTCGGCCAGGTGAGCGTGCTCGCCCCGGGACGCGTGCCGGGACGTCCAGAACGCCAGCTCGCGTTCCTGCAGCACGATCCGTGCCCCCGGGAAGTCGCGGAGGTGCCCGGTGTGGTCGTAGTGCAGGTGGCTGAGCACGACGTGGGGGATCGTGTCCGGGTCGACGCCCAGCGACCGGATGGTGTCCATCGGGGACCGCAGGTACTCGCGGTTCCCCCGGCGGGCCGCGGTCTCCGGCGTGAACCCGGCGTCGAACAGCACCGCCTCGTCGCCGGACACCGCCAGCCACACGTAGTACGAGATCGGGAACCTGTCCAGGGCGCACGGATCGTGCCCGTAGAAGTGCTCGCCGCGGACCGACGCGTCCCGGTGGGCGAACCGGACGGCGTACACCTGCCAGGTCATCGGGGCCCCGCCGCGTGGTGGCCGGCCAGCCGGCCGAACACCGCTCCCGAGGTGAGGCCGCTGCCGCCGGGGTAGTTGCCGGAGAACAGCCCGCCGACCATCTCTCCCGCCGCATACAGGCCCTCGATCGGGCGGCCGGCGCCGTCGAGCACGTTCGCCGACTCATCGATGTGCAGCCCGCCGAACGTGAAGGTGATGCCGCAGCCCACGGAGTAACCGTGGTACGGCGGGGTGTCCAGCGCCTGCGCCCAGTTCGACTTGGGCGGCTCGACGCGCGCGGCGCGGCCGTCCTTCACCGCCGGGTCGAACGGGACGTCGACGATGGACGCGTTGAACTCGCGGACGGTCCGCGCCAGGCCCGCCGGGTCGATGCCGAGCTCGGCGGCCAGTTCGTCCAGGCTGCCGGCCTGCGCTCCGGTGATCGGCGTCGAGTCGTACTCCTCGCTGCGCAGCAGCGGCCGGGTCTTGGCGTCGAAGAGCTGGAACGCGCGGCCGCCCGGCTGCTTGAGGATCTCCCGGCCGTACTTGGCGTAGGTGTAGTTGCGGTAGTCGGCGCCCTCGTCCAGGAACCGGCGGCCGTCCCGGTTGACGACGATGCCGATCGGGTAGCTCTGCCGCGTCAGCTGGTTGGTCAGCACCCGGTCGCCGCCGGCCGGGTCCGCGCCGGCGTCCCAGGCCGTGCTGTGGCAGGAGGTCCAGTCGCCGTACGGCGCGGCGCCGGCCTCCAGCGCCAGCCGCAGGAGGTCACCGGTGTTCGTCGGGCAGCCGCGGACGTAGGCCTGCCGCCACTCCTCGCCCATGTGCCGCGCCCGCATCTCCGGGTTCGCCTCGAACCCGCCGGCGGCCAGCACGATCGCGTCCGCGGTCACCGTGTGCTCGGCGCCGTCGGCGTCGCGGTAGGCCACGCCGCGGCCGGCGCCCAGGTCGAGCCGGTCCACGCGCGCGCCGTACCTGATCTGCACGCCCTCCCGGAGCGCGGCCTCCGTGTGCTGGGCGATCAGGCCCTTGCCACCGTCCACGGAGCCGATGTAGAGGCCGCCGAAGAAGACCCACTTGCCGTGGGAGACATAGGACTGGCGTTCGTACATCAGCCGCCATCGCAGCCCCTTGCCCGCGAGCCACCGCAGCGTCTCCGCGGACCGGGTCACGAGCAGCTTGGTCAGCACGGGATCGCAGCGGCCCTCGGTGACCCGCTCCATGTCGTGCTCGAAGGCGCCGGCGGGATAGGCCGGGACGACCGTCTCGGCCATCCGGCCGGTCGTCGCCGGGTCGAGCAGGTCGGCCAGGTCCGCGATGTCGTCGAACGCGACGCGGAAGGCCCCCGCCGTGTAGAAGGAGTTCCCGCCGGCCTCCTCGGCCGGCGCCTTCTCCAGCAGCAGGACCCGCGCCCCCCGTTCGGAGGCCGCGTGCGCCGCGCTGAATCCGGCGTTGCCGCCCCCGACCACGATCACGTCGTAATCGGTTGGGAGTCCTCCTTCGTCGGAGGAGTGACCAGGCACGCGTGTTTCTTTGGTTCGCTCGCTTCGCTCACTCACGAGTCATCCCCTGTTTCCTGTGTCGTCTCGTTCATCGGGCGGCCGGTCCACTGCTCCCACAGCGTCGCGATCGCGGCGTAGTCCAGCCGGCCGAGTCCCTGGGCGACGCCCAGCTCGTAGACCGTGTGCGCGCTCTGCACGGCGAACAGCGGCACGCCGGTCTGCTGCGCCATCGCCAGCGCGAGGGTCGAGTCCTTGCGGGCGGCCTCGGTGGGCATCCCGCCCTCGTAGTCCCCGCGCAGGATCCGCTCGGCGAACCGGTGGGTCAGCGGGCGGGTCAGCCCGGCGTCCGGTCCGGTGAGCAGCTCGACCAGCTCGCCGCCGGACACCCCGGTCGCCGCCGCCAGCGCCCCGGCCTCGACCAGCACGACCATGACCGCGTGCGCCACCGCGTTGTTGATCACCTTGGCGGCCATGCCGCTGCCGGGTTCGCCGAAGCGCATGATCCGCTCCGACATCGCCCGCAGGACCGGCTCCGCCTTGCGCACGTCCGGCTCGCGCCCGCCGACCAGCAGCGTGGCCCTGCCGTTCGCCATCTGGGCGACTCCGGACAGGATCGCCGCGTCGACCAGGCCGACACCGTGCTCGTCGCACCGGCGTACCTGCTCGTGGACATCGGCGGGGTTGACCGTGCTGGTCTCGACGATCACGCTGCCGGGGCGCATCTTCGGCGCGAGCGTGCCGATGACCTCCAGTGAGATCTTCGGTGTCGGCAACGACAGCACGACGATGTCCGAGGAGGACAGTCCGGCGAGTTCGGCGGGCGTGACGTTCGGTGTCTCCGCCGCCCGCGCGACGCGCTCGGCGTCGACGTCGTAGGCCAGCAGCGTGTCGTGGGCGGCGAGGCGGCCGGCGATCGCACCGCCCATGTTGCCCAGCCCGCACAGCGAGATGGTCATCGGGCTCCTCTCGTCAGGTCGGCGTGCTTGGTCTCCGGGCCCATCAGCGCCCCGGCCAGCGCGAGCAGCCCGCCGAGCACCACGAGAGGGATCTGCGTGTACTTGTAGGGCAGCAGGGCGTCCAGCCAGAGGAGGAAGAAGCTGTAGCAGGAGGGGATCAGCACGGCGAAGGTGTAACCCACGCCGAAGCCCGACGCGCGGACCCCGGGCGGGAAGCGTTCCGGCAGGTAGGCGCTGAGGATGCACCACGGCGCGTTCGCGATCACGACCACCACTCCGGCGAGCACGAGCGTGCCGACGCTGCCCCCGCCCGGGTCGGAGTTCGCGATCATCACCCAGTACACGACGGGCACCACGGTCGCGGTGAGGGCGGCGAACAGGACCAGCACCGCCCGCCGCCCGATCCGCTCGGCGAGCCGGCCCACGCCGAGGTAGACGACCGCCAGTACGGCGAACATCGTCATCGTGCCGACGGTGACCGCGGTGCTCGGCAGCTTCAGCACCTTCGTCAGCAGGCCGGGCATCATCGACACCGCCGTCTGCAGCGACAGCCACATGCCCGTCATCAGCAGGAAGATCTGCCCGAGGCTGCGGCGGTTCGGCCCTCGCGCGAACAGCGCGCGCAGCGGCGACTCCGGTGATCCGGCCGCGGCGGGCTCGTCGTCCTCGACGCGGCGGAAGTACAGCAGCACCGCCACCGACAGCAGCGCGCCGACGAAGAACGGCACCCGCCAGCCCCAGCTCAGGTACGCCCCGGACGCGGTCGGCGCGACGAACAGCATGAGCGTGGTCAGCGCGCTGATCGCGATGAACGCGAACGGGTAGCCCAGCATGATCCGCGCCGACACCTCGGCGCGGCGGCTCTGGGGCGCGCGCTCCATCGCCAGGGGCACCGCGGCGGTGTACTCACCGCCGAGGAACACCCCGTCGACGAACCGCAGCAGGATCAGCGCGACGATCGCGAACCAGCCCCACGACCCGTACCCGGGCAGAAGGCCGATCAGCAGCGTGACGACGCCGAAGCCGCCGATGGCGACGACGGTGGTGCGCTTCCGGCCGATCGAGTCGGCCAGGTGACCGAAGAACGCCGCGCCGACGGGCCGGCCGATCAGGGTCACGACGAAGGTGACGTAGTAGATCGTCGTGCTCGCGACCGTGCCGAGGTCCTTGGGCTGGAAGTAGGCCAGCGCGGGCGCGAGCGCGATCGTGGGCAGGTAGATGTCGTAGAAGTCGACGAAGTAGCCGAGGAAGGCGCCCACGGTGCTCCGCCTGCTCTCGGCGGACAGGCGTTCGCGTGGGGGCGCGGTGGGGATGACGGCTTCGGTCATGGTCGTCTCCGGCGTGGTGCCTCAGGTGCGAATGGAGAAGGGGTCTCCGCTGGTCCCGGAAAGGTCGATCATCACGTTCTTGGTGGTCAGGTACTCGCTCAGCGCCTCGGCGCCGCGTTCCCGGCCGTAGCCGGACTTCTTCGTGCCGCCGAACGGAGCCTGCGCGGCGCTGGACCGGTAGGTGTTGACCCAGACGGTGCCGGCGACGATCCGCCTGGCGACCCGGTGGGCGCGGGTCAGGTCATTGGTCCACACGCCGGAGGCGAGGCCGAACTCGCTGTCGTTGGCGATGGCGACGGCCTCGTCCTCGTCGCTGAAGCGGATCGCGCTCAGCACGGGACCGAAGATCTCCTCACGTGCCAGCGGCGAGGCGTTGTCCACCTCGGCGAACACGGTCGGCCGGACGAACAGCCCGGCGCCCAGCTCCGGGTCGGCCAGGGGTTCCAGCCCGGTCAGGGCCACGGCGCCGCCGTCGGCGCCGTTCGTGATCGCCCGCCGGATCCGGTCGAACTGCGGGCGGTTCGCGACCGGGCCGAGCTGGGTGGGCTCGAGCATCGGGTCGCCGAGGCGGATCGCGCGGGCCCGCTCGGCCACCGCCGCGACCACCTTGTCGTAGACGGAGTCCTGCACGAGCAGCCGGCTGCCCGCGATGCAGGTCTGCCCGCCCGCCGCGAAGATCCCGGCCACCGCGCCGATCACTGCGCGGTCGAGATCGGCGTCGGCGAAGACGATGTTGGGCGACTTTCCGCCGAGCTCCAGCGTCACCGGCACGAGGTTCTTCGCGGCCGCCGTGGCGATGGCCTGCCCGGTCGGCACGCTGCCGGTGAAGCTGATCCGGTCGAGGCCGGGGTGCCCGGACAGGGCCTGCCCGGCGTCGGCCCCGCCCGTCACGATGTTCACCACGCCCGGCGGGAAGCCGGCCTCCTCGACCAGGTCCGCCATCGCCAGGGTGGTCAGCGACGCGTGCTCGGACGGCTTGATCACCACGCAGTTGCCCGCCGCCAGCGCCGGGGCGAGCTTGTTGGCCAGCAGCTGCATCGGGGAGTTCCACGCGGTGATCAGCGCGGCGACGCCGATCGGCTCGGCCGTCGTGTAGTCCAGCGTGTCCGGAGAGTCGAGCGGGATCGTGCGGCCGTACAGCTTGTCGGCGTAGCCGGCGAAGAACCGGTAGTTGCGGGCGGCGAACCGCGCCTGGTTGCTCGTCTCGCGCAGCAGCTTGCCGTTGTCGCTGGTCTCCAGCCGGGCGAAGTCACCGGCACGCTCGACCAGCAGGTCGGCCAGGCGGTGCAGCAGCTCCGCGCGGCGCACGCCGGGTGTGGTGGACCATCCGCCGTCGAAGGCCGCCCGCGCGGCGGCCACGGCGTCGGCGACGTCCGCCGGTGAGGCGTCGGGGATGCGGGCGATCTCCGTGCCCCGGAACGGGTCGGTGGCGGGCAGGGTCCGCCCGGCCGACGCGGGCACCCGTTGCCCGCCGATGAGCATCAACTGGTTCATGCGAGCCGCTCCGTACGGTCGTCGATCAGGGAAAGGGCGTCCAGCAGGTGCGGGACGAACAGCGGAGGGTTCTCGGCGTGCGGGAAGTGGCCGAGCCGGGGCATCACCGCGAACGCGGCGCCGGGGATCTTCTCCGCGGTGCGACGGGACATCTCCGCGGTGCACGAGTAGTCGTACTCCCCGGTCAGCATCACCACGGGGCAGCGGCCGGTGTCGATGCCGGCCACGCGGTCGGTGGCGTCCCAGTCCCCACTGTAGAAGAGGATGTCACCGGCGAATGTGCCGTGTCCGCCCTGGCTGTAGCCCCACCAGACCTCGGCGCGGTACTCGGCCGGGCTCTGCGGGGCCATCAGCCCGTCGACCCACTCCGGCACGAACAGCGTCTGGTCGACGCGCGGGTCGCGGGCCCAGGAGACCTGGCGGCCGGGCACCTTGTCGCTGGCCTCGCAGGCGACGACCCCGCCGAACCGGTCCGGGTGACGGAGCGCCAGCTCCAGGCAGATCTCCCCGGCCATCGAGGCGCCGACCACCACCGGGCGGTGCAGGCCCAGCGCGTCCGCCAGCGCCACCACCGTCTCGGCGTAGCGGTCCGTGGTCAGCGCGTACGTCCCCGGCGCCGCGCCGGGCGGCGGCGCCGAACGGCCGTGCCACGGCAGGTCGAAGGCGACCATGTGGCGGTTCGCGCTTAGCCGGTCGTCGTTCATCAGGTACGTGAACTGGCGGGAGTCGGCGCCGGCGGTGTGCAGGAAGATCATGTCCGGCCCCGTCCCCGACTCCTCGTAGAAGACGCGGTGCGGCACGCCGTCCAGCCGCACGGTCGTGTAGCCGCCGGTCGTGGCGTGCGCCTCGGGCAGCGGGCCGGCCACCGGCTCCGGCTCACCGGACGCGAGGGTCCGGCCGATCTCGAGCACCCGGCGTACGAGGTGCGCGTGCTGGGCGAAGGCGAGTTCGTCGCCGCGGATCTCCGTGCCGGGAACCCGCATGAGCATGCCGAAGAAGCTCTGGTACCAGGGCGGCGGGACGCGCTGGAAGAAGCGTTGCCAGGCGGCATCGGGCGCCCGCAGCTCGAAGGCCGGCGCGCCGGACCCCGCTCCGAAGACGAAATCGACCCCGCAGGCCGTGAAGGACACCTCCGCGGCGGACGCGAGGGCCAGGCGCTCGTCCGTCGCGCAGGTCTCCCGCCAGAGCTTTCCGTCGATCATCTCGTCTCCTCGCACACCGTTGTATCCCTTTGTATACAGAGGCATGCCGTCCAAAGTCAACGGCATGTTTCCGGGTGAGAGCCGTTTACCTATATTCCTTGTCGGAAATACCAACTAAGCTGCTACGGTGACTCTTTCTCCAGCCAGGGCAGGTGCCGTGCGGCACCGCGTGCCCGTGGTCGCCATCGTCGGCGGAGGTGCGAGCGGCACCCTGACCGCCGTGCACCTGCTGCGCCGCGCGACCGGCTCCGGGGTGCCGCTCCGGGTCGCGCTGATCGACCGCGACGGGCGGCACGGCATGGGACAGGCGTACGCGACGACCGATCCCCGGCACCTCCTGAACGCCGGCGCGGCCGCGATGAGCGCCCTGGCCGACGACCCCGACCACCTGCGGCGCTGGACCGGGCGGGCCGGGCTGGAGGCGGCCGGATCGACCTTCATCCCACGGGGCGAGTACGGACGCTACCTGCGGGAACTGCTCGACGACGTGGCCGGCCGCACCCTCCCGGGCGGACGGCTGGCGCGGCTCACGGGCACGGTCACCGCGCTGAACCGGCCGGAGCCGTACGGGCCGGTGCGCGCGCACCTGGCGAACGGCGGCCGGATCGACGCCGACGCCGTCGTGCTCGCCACGGGCAACCGCCCGCCCGCCGCGGGACGGGTCACCGCGTACGGCCGCCGTCACATCGCCGATCCGTGGGCGCCCGGCGCGCTCGCCCCGATCCACGACGGCGCCCCGGTCCTCATCCTCGGCACCGGACTGACCATGGTCGACGTGGCGATCAGCGTGCTGGGCGCGCATCCGGACGCCGTGGTGTACGCGGTCTCGCGGCACGGTCTGCTGCCCCGGCGGCACCGATGTACGCCGGCGCCTCCGGTGGAGGCGCCCGTACCCGAGGGCGAGCTACGGCTGTCCGGTCTCCTCGCCGCGGTCCGCGCCGCCGTCACGGCGGCAGGCGGCGACTGGCACGGCGTGGTCGACGCCCTGCGGCCCCAGGTCCCGTCGCTGTGGGCACGCCTCAGCGTCGAGGACCGGCGCCGTTTCCTGACGCTGGTGGCCCGCTACTGGGAGGTCCACCGGCACCGCATTCCTCCCGCCACGGCCGACCGGATCGACGCGTTCCGCGCCGCCGGCCGTCTCCGGCTGCTGCGCGGACGGCTGCTGTCCGCCACGCCCGGCCCGGACGAGGTGACGGTCCGGCTCGATGAGGGCGGCGGCGAACGCGAACTGCGCGTCGGCTGGTTCGTGAACGGCACCGGCCCGGCCGCCGACGTCAGCGGCGACCCGCTCCTGTGCGGCCTCATCACCGCGGGGCTGGCGCGCCCCGACCCGCTGCGACTCGGCCTGGACGCCGACGAGACCGGCGCGCTCCTCGACGGCGCGGGCCGGCCGCAGGAGAAGATCTTCGCTCTCGGTCCGCCGCTGCGCGGCCTGCGGTACGAGACCACGGCGATCCCGGAGATCCGGGCGCAGGCGGCGGCGCTCGCGCCGCACGTTCTCCACGCGGTCGCCGCCACGCCGGTTCCGGCCCAGGTCCGCCCGGCCGCGCGTACTCCGGCGACCCGTCACGACGGCTTCCCGGTGACGGGTTCCCGAGCGACGGCGGGCTGACCGGCGCCGCCGGGTCAGCGCAGCGTCGCCCGGACGGCCTGCCAGGCGGGGACGCTCAGGAGGGCACGCCACGAGGTGAACAGGTCGAGAAGCTCCGGCCCGTACCGGGCGTGAAGGTCGGGGTTCGCCCGCATGACGTCCAGCTCGTTCGCCGCGGTGAGCTCGGCGAAGTCCCGCCGCAGGGCGAGCGGCGGTTGCAGCACGGCTCCGGTGAAGCGGTCACGGAACGGCCCCGCGGGATCGGCGAGGCCGGGGTGGGAGAAACGGCGGTCGCAGCCGGCGTAGAAGTGGACGAGGCCTTCCGCCTCCTCGCCGATGAGGGCGGTCAGCTCGTCCCGGTGGTCCGGGTCGCCGAGCGCGGTGGCGAAGCCGTCGGTGCCGTAGTAGGCGTGACAGAGCCCGGCGAGGCGTAGCGCCGGCCGTGCGCCCCACTCCGCGAGCAGCGCGTGCACCCGCTCCAGATGGGCCAGCAGAGTGCCGCCCGGATGCGCGATCTCGGCCGCGCCGCGCGAGGCCAGCCTCTCGACCACGGGGGCGATCCGCGGCTCCTCGTCGGCGATGTCCGGCTCCGGATCGCGCGGGCGGTCGCGCAGCATCGAGGTGACCCGCGCCGTGCAGACCCTGCGGTCCTGCTCGTCGGTGATGACGACGTCGCAGGTGACCAGCGTCCGCCCGGCGTGCGACACCGTGGCCACGGCCGTGACGTGGCCGGAGCCGGCGGGCCGGTGGTGGGTCGCGTTGATCTCGATGCCGACGGCCGTCCGGCCCGGACCCGCGTGGATCGCGGCGGCGCAGGAACCGACGGCCTCGGCGAGGGCGCACGACGCGCCGCCGTGCAGCACGCCGTACACCTGCGTGTTGCCCTCCACCGGCATCCGGGCGACCACCCGGCCGGTCGTGGCCTCCAGGTACTCGATGCCCAGCCGGCCGTCCAGCGGGCTGCTCGCGCCGCCGAGCTCCCGGCTCAGCCTCTCCAGCTCGTGCAGGGTCATGTCGCGTGTCCTCACTGACAAGTCGGTCGGCGCCCGCCCGCGACGCCACCGGTGCCGGTGACCGTACGCCCCGGGGTCGCCGGACGGCGCCGGACCGGCGCCACGAGCGGGTTGCCGCCACGGCCGCGGGCCCTGGGGCCCGGCCGTTGCCGCCATCCTCGAAGCCGGGTGTGGCCCGAGTCAATTCCTGGCTTTCCTGGGGATCACCCCAGCGATAGCTTGGGTCGGTGACTCTCGACGACCTGCGGGTGTTCATCGCCGTGTACGAGGCCGGAAATCTCAGCGCCGTCGCCCGCGCCCATTCCTGCACCCAGTCGGCGGTGAGCCAGCACGTCAAACGCCTCGAACGGGAGACCGGCGTGGCGCTGATCGAACGACGGCCCCGCGGCGTGGCGGCGACTCCGGCGGGACGGATCCTGTACGAGGCGGCGCTCGGCGGCATCGGCGCCCTCGACGTCGCGCTCCGGCGGCTCGGCGAGCTCCGCGACGGGCACGGCGGCACGGTCAGCGTCACCACCGGCGGCGTCACCGTACGCCACTTCATGGCCGGCGCGATCTCCGCCTTCCGCCACCGGTATCCGCACGTCGGCCTGGAGTTCCGTTCGGCCCAGTCGACGCGGCGATGCGTCGAGCTGCTGCACGGCGGGGGCGCCGACCTGGCGTGGGTCACCCTCGATCGGCCGTTGCCCCAGATCCGGCAGCGGCCGGTCGTCGACCTGCCCTGGGTGCTGGTGGTCCACGCCGACGATCCGCTGGCCGCGCGGGACTCGCTGGAGCCCGCCGACCTGGCGGCCATCCGCTACATCGCCCACCCGGAGAACTCGGCCTCCCGGCGCCGCCTGGAGGAGGACTTCATCCGGCTGGGGGCGGGCCCGCCCACACCGGCCGGGGTGGCCGACTGGGACACCGCGGTGCTGCTCGCCGAGCTCGGCATCGGCCATGCGATCCTGCCCGCCCTGCCGAGGCTCGTCACCCCGCCCGACAGCCCGATCCGCGCCGTTCCCATCCCCGCCCTGACCCCGCTCACCGTCGGCTGGGCCGTCCGCCAGTGGAACGTCCTCAGCCCTCTCGCCACCGAGTTCGCGGAGCTCGTCGCCGCCGACAACGGGCCGTGCCGTGACGGGGGCGAGGGGGAGACGTGAGCGTGGGAGACGATCTGGCCACGCCCCTGCGCGTGCTGGAGGGCGTCGCGGAGTTCGTCGTCACGACACGCGACCCGGTCTGCGGCGAGCGGCTCGTGCCGATGGGCCGGCGGCCGGCCGGTGACGGTTCCTACGTCCGGCGGCTCTCCGCGACCGGCGACGTCGCCCGCGGCGAAGGCGGTGCCGAACGAGTTCGGGCGGTGGGCCGCGGCCTCCCTGGAGACGGTCGCGTGGCGGGCCGCCGGGTGCGTGTGCCACCGCTCGACCTGCGGCTCGCCATCGCCCGCCGGCGCGGCCTCACCGACCGCGCGGCGGTGGTCCGCGGGCTGGTGCGGTGACCCGGCGGTGTCGGGTGACCACCGTGAGGCTTTCGTCGGCTTGTACCAGATTTAGGTAAATTTCCGCCAGCGTGACCGACTCTGCTGCACAATGACGCCCGGTGCCAAGCCTCGCTGCCCGCCTCAGCGAGCCCCGTGCGCTGATCTCGCATGAGACGCGACGAGCAGAGGAGATGTCATGGCACGACGTGGCGGCCGCCCGCCCGTTCCCATCGCCGGGCTCTGGCGCGCCCTCGGACTGACCCTCGCCTCGGCGGTGGTCTGGGGCGTCGCCCACGTCGCGGCGGGACGCCGCGCCGCGGGGTTCTCGCTCATGGCCCTGCTCGGGTTGCTGGTGTTCGGCGCGGCAACGGCGGCGCTGGCCTTTCAGGAGCGGCTCAAGCAGATGGTGGTCCAGGGCGCCTGGCTGAACGCGATCGCCGCCGGCATCCTGCTGCTGGCGGTCGTCTGGGCGTTGATCGTGATCCGGTCCTTCCAGGTCGTGTGCCCGCGGGGGCTGCCGGGCGCGATGCGGGTCACCGCCGGCGCCCTCGTCGTGACCCTGGCGCTGGTGGTCTGCACCCCACTGGTGTACGCGGCGAACGCGACGTACGTGCTGCGCGACACGCTGTCGAGCATCTTCCCCGGCGACGACAAGTCCGGCGGGGCCGTCAACGCCGCCGACCCGTGGAAGAACCGGCCGCGCGTCAACATCCTGCTGCTGGGCGGGGACGGGGGTAAGGACCGCACCGGCATCCGCACGGACAGCATGACGGTCGCGAGCGTCGACACCAAGACCGGCAACACGGTGCTCCTCAGCCTTCCGCGCGCGCTCTACCGGTTCCAGGTGCCGCCGCGGCTGCGCTCGGTCTGGCCGAACGGCTACACGGGCGACTACCCGCCGAACGGCACCTGCCCGGCCGGCGCCTGCCTGCTCAACGAGCTGTACATCCAGGGCGAGAAGAGGCATCCCGAACTCGAGCCCGGCTACAAGAAGGGCCAGCGTGGCCCGCACCTGCTCGAGGAGGTCATCGGCTATCTCACCGGCCTGAAACTCGACTACTACGTGCTGGTCAACCTCGAGGGCTTCAGGGACATCGTGGACGCGATGGGCGGAGTCAAGGTGCACGTGCAGGCGTCGGCCGACGGGAAACCGCTCCCGATCGGCGGCGACCCGGACCGTGGGATCCCGCCGTCGGGCTACCTGACGCCCGGCTGGCACCACCTGGACGGCGAGCACGCCCTCTGGTATGGCCGTACCCGCCACGCGGACGACGACTTCCACCGCATGGACCGGCAGAAGTGCCTGATGCGGGACATCGCGAACCAGGCCGACCCGCAGAAGGTGGTCACCCACTTCGAGAAGCTGGCGAACGCGGCCAAGAGCACCATCTCCACCAACATCCCGGCCGCGCTCCTGCCCGCCCTGGTCAAACTGGCCGGCACGGTCAAGCGCGGCGCCGACATCAGCAGCCTCTCCTACGACCCGTCGAAGATCCCGGGGTTCCACACCGACCGGCCGGCGGACGCGGCGATCGTCTCGGTGATGCGCCGCGCGGCGGCCCAGGCCATCGCCAAGAGCGCTCAGCCACCCGCCCCGCCGGCGAGCGCGACGCCCGGAGCGCGCCGGACACCGGCCGCCGGGAAGACGTCGTCCGGCGCGTCGGTCTCGCTGAAGAACGCCTGCTGAGGCCGCTCAGCCGCTCGTACGCGCGCGCAGCGCGTACGCGCCGGCGGCCAGGGTGCCCGCGCACAGCGCGGCGGAACTGAGGCCGAGCGACCAGTGCACGCCGATGGCGGCGGCGGCGAGGCCGACGGTGAAGCCGCTTCCGGCCCGCAGCCCGTTCGCGGACATGCCGTACAGGCCGATGACCCGGCCGCGGTCGGCGGCGGACGCGCGCAGCTGTACGACGGTCTGCCCGATCGACATCGACGCCAGGTTGGCCACCCCGCCGGCCACCACCAGCAGCACGGCGAGCGGATAGCTGGTGGTGGTGGCGAAGAACAGGCTGGTCACGCCGTAGATCGTGGTGCTGATGACGGCGGCCTTGGCGGTCGGCCGGATGCGGCCGGTGACCTCGAGCAGGATGCCGCCGATGACGCCGCCCGCGCCGTTGGCGAACAGCAGGATCCCGTACGCCGCCCCCGCGCTGCCGGCCCCGAGGTCGTGGGCGAAGATCGGCATCACCGACTGCAGCGAGGCGCCGACGAAGAACGACCCGAGCCCGGCCAGGATGATCATGCTGACCATGGTGTGGTCGGAGCGAACGTCGCGCAGGACGCGCAGCGAGCCGAGGACGCCGACCCGCGGCCGGGCCGCACCCTGGTCTCGGGTGTGACCGGTGAACCGGGTGCGGAACAGGAACAGGGTCAGCGGCAGGTAGAACGCCACGTTGGCGAAGATGCCGGCGGTGGGGCCGAGCCCGAGCAGCAGCGCCGAGCCGACGACCGGGCCGAACAGGACGCCGAGGCTGCGGAAGGTCGCGTTGAGCCGTACCGCGCTGGGCAGTTCGTCGCGGCCGGCGAAGTCGTGCAGCATCAGCTGTTCGGCGGGCGCCCACAGCGAGCCCGCGCACCCGTGCAGCACGAGCAGCAGGCAGGCCTCCCACACGCGCAGCGATCCGGTGAGGAAGAGCACGCCCCAGGCGATGGAGACGAACATGAACAGCGCCTGCGCGCCCTGGATGAGACGGCGGCAGTCGTACCGGTCGGCCCAGGAGCCGAACAGGACCGACAGCAGCAGGAAGGGCACCCAGTGGCTGATGACCTCGAAGCCGGTCAGCGCGGGGGAGTGGAACTTCTGCCACAGCACCCAGTACGTGATGACGTGCTCGATGTTGTCGGCCATCATCGCCAGGCCGGCGCCGAACAGGTACGGGCGGCAGTCGCGGTTTCGCAGGGCCGCGAATCTCGGCACGGCGCGGCCGCCCGCCGGGGAGCCGGTCGCGAGGTCCGGCTCGGGTGGGATGACGGCCGGTCGGCCGGTCCCGGCTTCGGGCATGTGGGTGGGGATGCCGCAGGCGGCGCACATGGGGATACCTCACGCCGATGGTCGGGGGGATGGGTTGCCGCGGCGCCCGGGTCGGCGTTTCCCACTTACGGCTCACGGTGACTCGTAAGTCAACGTATCATAGCGAGACATGGTGTCTCGCTACACTCGCGGTGTGGTCCTCAACACCGACCCGGCCGCGCCCGGCGCCCGGATGGGGCGGCCCCGGAGCGAGCGCGCCCGCCGGGCGGTGCTCCACGCCGTCGACGACCTCCTGGTCGACGTCGGCTACGCGGCGATGACGATGAAGGGCATCGCCGAGCGGGCCGGCGTGGGGCGGCAGACGGTGTACCGGTGGTGGTCCACCAAGGCCGAGATCCTCCTGGAGGCGTGCCTCACCGACGCCCGTGAGGAACTCGTCGTCCCGCCGCACGCGGACCCGGCCGGCGACCTGCTCGCCTACCTGACCGCCCTGACCGAGTTCCTCACCACCTCGCCTCCGGGGCTCGCCTACCGGGCGCTGGTCGGCGAGGCGCAGCACGATCCCGCCGTACGCGAGCTGGTCCACGGCGCCGACCTGCTGACCGAGAGCGCCCGCGGCGTCCTCGACCGCGTCCGCCGGAGCGCGCCGGACATGCCGGAGACCGCCCTGAGCGCCGCTCAGCTCGCCGGCCCGGTCGTCACGCGGATCCTCACGACGCCCGCGCCGCTGCCGGAGCCGCTGCTCGAAGCCCACGTCGCGTCGCTCCTGCGCGCCTGGGGACGCTGACCGGGGAGGTCTCCTCTCGGCGGTCGCTCAGGCCTGGCGCAAACGTTCGCTGCGGTCCTGGAGGTGGTCGATCAGCTCCGACGCCTCGGCCTTGGACAGCCCTGCGGGCACCTCCTCTCCCGCCTCGCGGGCGAGAGTTCGCAGGTACGACTCCTGTGGACCGGTCATCGGCTCGTCGCCGGTGGCCCAGTCGCCGGGATCCTTCTCCACGGGTCCGTGGCTCATCGTCATCACTCCTTCGAACTGAGGTTCGAACCCCTACCCCCCTGCGCGGCGGCCCTAACCTCTCGGCGCCTCGAAGGAGGGTGGGGCCAGCACCACCATGGGAGCGGTGGTACACGCACCCCGGTACGGGTGCTGACCGGCTGGGACGCCGAGCCCGCCGTTCCTACGGTTTCAGTCAACCGATCACGGCCTCCGAACCCCGGAGGGGCGGGTGCGCCCCGGCGCCGTACCGAGGAGATATCGATGACCCTGACATCCGACGTCACCGTGGCCCGGAGCGGGTTCGCGCCACTGGTCCAGCAGATCCGCGCCCACGGGCTGCTGGACCGCCGCCGAGGCCGCTACGCGTGGCTGATCGGGCTGGACCTGCTCGCCTATGGCGCGGTCTGGGTCGCGGTCGCGCTGACCGGCGTCTCGTGGTGGCAGGCCGTGCTGGTGCTGCCGGCGGCCTTGTTCACGACACGCCTGTACTTCATCGGGCACGACGCCGGGCACGGGCAGATCGCGGCCACGCGGCGGGCCAACCGGCTGCTGGGCCTCCTCGTCGGGAACCTGGGGCTCGGGCTGAGCTACGGCTGGTGGACCGACAAGCACAATCGGCACCACGCCAACCCCAATCACCAGGACAAGGACCCGGACGTCAGCCCGGGCGTCCTCGTCTGGTCCACGGACCAGGCGGCCGGCCGCCGAGGCGCGTTCACCCGCTGGTTCACCCGCAACCAGGGCCGGCTGTTCGTTCCCCTGCTGCTTCTGGAGGGCATCAACCTCAAGGTGAGCAGCGTCCGGTACATCGTGGGCCGCTGCCGTCGCGGCGACCGGCGCGGGCAGGCGTGGGTGGAGGCGCTCCTGCTGTGCGCGCACTTCGGTGGTTACCTCGGGCTGCTGTTCACCGTGCTGTCGCCGGGCGCGGCGATCGCGTTCGTCCTCGCGCACCAGGCGCTGCTCGGCCTCCACCTCGGCTGCGCGTTCGCCCCGAACCACAAGGGCATGCCGATGCCGGGACCGGGGGAGCGCTGGGACCACCTGCGCAAGCAGGTCCTCACCTCGCGGAACGTCCGCGGGGGCGCGGTGACCGACTGGTTCCTCGGCGGCCTGAACTACCAGATCGAGCACCACCTGTTCCCGAGCATGCCGCGCCCTCACCTGAGGCGCGCGCAGCCGCTCGTCCGCGAGCACTGCCGCCTCGTCGGCCTCCCGTACACCGAGGAGGGGCCCATCGAGTCCTACGTCACGGCGCTCCGCCACCTGGACGCCGTCGGTGGTGGCGCAAAGGCGGCCTGACCAGGGGGGATACCATGTGGGATGGCTTGCGAGTCCGCCCAACGAGGGAGCGTTCGCGATGGGTGTCCTCTGATTCCCGGCGATCGTCCTGGGGACCGTCGGCGTCACGGTCAGGGGGCTCTCCCAACTCCTCGCCATCGGGGCGCTGATCCTCCTGATCGACATCGTCGGCGGCCTCCGGTTCGGCCGCCGGCGTGGTCCCCGCTCCGCGCGCCGACGGCGCGGCCCACACGAGGGAGCGGGGGAACGGGAGACCAGATGAGCCGCCCGCCGGCCCGATCTCACACTGAGGCGCGTCCGCTGCCCGGATCCGCGGACGGGACCCGTCAGACGCCCCCGAGGAGGGCGGCGAGTCGCCGGAAGACGCCGGGCGCCGCGCCCCTGAGCCGGGCGGGCGCCTCCAGCCAGCCCGGCACGTACACCTCGGCCCGCTCGCGCTCGACCGCGCCGACGATGGCCCGTGCCACCCGCGCGGCCGGCACCGGGACGGGCCGGGACCGCTCGTACGGCGCGCCGCGCCGGTCGAAGAAGGGCGTGTCCACGACGCCGGGCAGCACCACGGACACGCCGACGGCCGTCTCGGCGCGCAGCGCCTCGGCGAAGGCGATCAGGCCGGCCTTCGCGGCGGAGTACACCGCCTCGCCCGGCACACCGACGACGCCCGCGATGGAGGCCACGAACACGAGGTGGCCGCGGCCCCGGGCGACCATTCCCGGCAGCAGGAGCCGCGTCAGCCGCATCGGTGCGGCGAGGTCGACGGCCAGCAGGTCGTCGATGGTCCGTTCCGGCATGGTGGCGAACGCTCCGGCCCAGCCCGCCCCGGCGTTGGCCACGAGCACGTCGACCGGCCCCGCCTCGGACGCGAGCGCCGTGGCGCCGGCCGGCAGGTCGGCGGCGATCGCCCGCCCGCCGGTCTCGGCCGCCACCGCGTCCAGGGCCGCGCGGTTCCGCCCGGTCAGCAGCAGCCGCGCCTGGGCGTCCGCCATCGCCCGTGCGGTCGCCGCGCCGATGCCGGAGGAGGCGCCCGTGATCAGTACCAGGCGGTCGTCGAGCCTCATGAGCCGATCCTGCCCACCCGTGCGGCGATGCTCACGGACCGGCTGACCGGCGGCCCGGCCCAATGAAGATCTTTTTCGCGCTGGCGGCGGCCGTCCTCATCGGAATCGGCTTCGTCGCCCAGCAGCACGCCGCCTACCGGGAGCCGCTCGGCGAGATGCTGCACCTGAAGCTGCTCAGCCATCTGGCGCGCAACCGCCTGTGGCTGCTGGGCATCGCGGCGATGGTCTGCGGCCAGGTGCTGGGCGCGACCGCCCTGGACGAGTCCGACGTGTCCTCGGTCGAGCCGATCCTGGCCACCAACCTGCTGTTCGCACTGGTCTTCGCCCACGTGCTGTACCGCGAGCCGTTGAACCGCAGGGTCTGGCAGGGCGGCCTCCTCGTGACGGCCGGGTCCGGGCTGTTCCTCGCCTTCGGCCGCCCCCATGCCGGGCAGCCCCCGGGCCCGGAGTCGACGCGCTGGCTCGTCGCCGCGGTCGTCGTCGTCCTCGTGGTGTTGCTCGTGCTGACGGCGCGGCCACGGTCGCTGCGTACGAAGGCCATGCTGCTCGCCGCGTCCGCCGGAATGCTGTGGGGCATCCAGGACGTGCTGACCCGCGGCTCCCTGCTCGTGCTCGGGCACGGCGTGGGCGGCCTGGTGCGGAGCTGGCTGCCCTACGGGATGATCCTCGTCGCGGTCGCCGGGCTGCTGCTCGCCCAGAGCGCCTTCGACGCCGCCCCGCTGCGGATCTCGCTGCCCGCCGCGACCGCGGCCGAACCGCTGATCGGCATCATCCTGGGCATCCTGATCTTCTACGAGCGCGTCCGGACCACCCCGGAGGCCCTCGCCGCGATGGTCGCCGGTCTGCTGATGATGGTCGGCGGCATCGTCGTCCTCGGCCGGTCGCCGTACCTGGGCAAGCGGGAGACGGTCGAGACGGAGAGGCAGCGATGATCGCGGTCGCGCTGGCCGTGCTGGCCGCCGCGAGCAACGCACTCGCGTCCGTGCTCCAGCGGCGTGCGGCGCGTACGGCCCCGGCGGGCCAGGCGTTCCGGCTCGGCCTCATCGCCTACCTCATCCACCGGCCCGCGTGGCTCGGCGGCATCGCCGCGCTCATCGGCGGGTTCGCGTTCCAGGCCGGCGCTCTCCTGTTCGGCGGGCTCGCCCTGGTCCAGCCGATCCTCGTGGTGGAGCTTCCGATCACGATGATGTTCATCGGCTGCGTGTTCCGCGTCCGGCTGGACCGGCGGTCGTGGCTGGCCGTCGGCGTGCTCACCGGGGGGCTGGTGATGCTCCTGCTGGGGGCCATGCCGTCGGAGGGCCACCAGGTCCCCAGCCGGATGCTGTGGGCGGTCGCCACCCTCGTCACGCTCGGGCTGGTCGCCCTTCTGCTGACGGTGGCGCGGCTGGCGACCGGCGCGGGCCGCGCCGCGATCCTCGGGGTCGCGGCCGGCCTGGGCTTCTCCTTCACCGCCGCGCTGATGAAGCAGGCCGTGCGCGAGGTGGAACGGCCGTCCACTCTGTTCACGACCTGGACGGTGTACGCCATGGTCCTGGCCGGGCTGGTCAGCCTCTTCCTGCTGCAGAACGCCTTCCAGAGCGGGCCGCTCGTCGCCGTGCAACCGGCGCTGACCGTCGCCGACCCGGTCGCGAGCATCGGGTACGGCGTGGGCCTGTTCGGCGAGACCATCCGGCTGGGTGCCTGGTCGGTGCTGGAGCTGTTCGCCGTCGGGCTGATCGTGTACGGCAGCACGCTGCTGTCCCAGTCGCCGCCGCTCCGCCGTCAGAAGGTCATGGCAGCAGGCACCTGAGCAGGTCCTCCACCGGCCGCCGCTCGAACAGGGCGCCCGCCCGCTTGAGCCGCCGGCCGCGTTCGAGGGGAGACCGCAGCCGGTCCAGCGAGGCGAGCAGCTCCGCGCCGTCCCGCGCGTGGACGCCCACCCCGGCGCGCGCCATCGCCCGCGCGCCCGCCAGACCGTGCCCGGGGATCGGCCGGTAGCAGATCACCGGGACCCCGGCGGCGACCGCCTCCTCGCAGGTCAGCCCGGACGCGTTGTCGATGACCGCGTACGAGGCGGCCATCAGCTCGGGCACGTCCTCACGCCAGCCGAGCGCGACACAGCCGCCGGTGCGGTCCAGGCTCCGGCGCAGCCGCCGGTTCGCCCCGCACAGGACGACCGGCAGATAGCGGCCCGAGTCCGACAGCACCCGCGTCGTCTCCTCGACCCGGCCCACGCCCCACGACCCGGCGGTGACGAGCACGCGCGGCCGGCCACCGGGCGCGAGCGCCGGCGCGGCGCGGAGGCGCCGGAACTCCGGCCGTACGACGGGCGCGTGACACCACGCCGGGCGTCCGGTCGCCGCCCGTACCTCGCGGACGGCGGCGGGCGTCAGGCACAGGTGGCCGTCGTTGCCCGGATGCAGCCAGAGCCCGTGGACCGCGAAGTCGGTCACCATCACCAGGCTCGGCACCGGGAGCCGGCCGTGCGCGCGCAGGTGCCCGGCGGCCTGCGCGGCCACGTGGAACGTCGAGATCAGCGCGGACGGCGCCCGCCGGCGGACCAGGTCCTCCAGCCGCGCCGCGACCAGGGCGGTGAGCGGCGAGATCGCGGGTGCGCGCGGCGAGGCGAAGAAGACCCGGTAGATCCCGGCGTACAGCCACGGCGCGTGACGCACGGTCCAGCCGTACCCGCGGCGCATCCCGTGTCCTGACCGCAGCGGCAGCAGGTCGAGGACGTCGGTCACCTCGGCGCCGATCCCCATCGTGGTCAGGCGGCGCGCGAGCTCGCCCGCGACCCGGTCGTGCCCCGCGCCCATCCCCGCACTCAGGATCAGCACGGGTCGGGTCGACACCGGCGGGCCCTTTCCGCAGACTGGAGACCGTGGGGCACGCGCCGATCGCGATCGCGGCGGCCGCGGTCGCCGCGGTCCACGTCGCGCCGGCCGCGACCTGGCTGCCGGCCGTCCGCCGCGCCTTTCCCGGACTGGCCGGGACCGGCGCCGCCGACCACGTCGCCCTGACCTTCGACGACGGGCCCGATCCGCGCTCGACGCCGTGTTTCCTGGACGAGCTGCGACGGCTCGGCTGCTCGGCGACCTTCTTCGTGCTGGGCGAACTGCTCGAACGCCATCCCGGCCTCGGCCGCCGCCTCGTCGCAGAGGGCCATGAGGTCGCCGTCCACGGCTGGCGGCACCGGTACGCCCTCACCACCCGGCCCGGCCGGACCGCGGCCGAGATCCGCGCGACCGCCGCGCTGGTCACCGAGGTCACCGGGGCACGCCCGTCGTGGTACCGCCCGCCCTACGGCGTGCTCAGCGCCGAGGCCCTCGCACAGGCCGGCCGGTGCGGCCTGCGGCCGGTGCTGTGGAGCGCGTGGGGCCGGGACTGGACGGCCGACGCCTCCCCCCGGTCGGTGCTGGCGACGCTGGAGCCGGACCTGCGAGGCGGGGCCACCGTCCTGCTGCACGACTCCGACCACACCGCCGCTCCCGGAGCGTGGCGGTCGGCGCTCGGCGCCCTGCCGGAGCTCGTGGGCCGCTGCCGCGCGGCCGGTCTTCGCGTGGGGGCGCTGCGGGACCACGAAGTGGTCTGACCGGCCGCCGGGCGGTCGCCGGACGCCACCGCGAGACCGGCGCGCGAATCGTTGGCCCGGACTTGGTTTCGCATTTACCATAAGCGTGCCATTCGCATCCGATAATGCGTTGTCTAAATTGGGTAATGTGCAGGGTGCTGGTCTACGTCTGAGTTTATTCGACGGCATGCCGGAGATCATTCCTTCATGCTGTCCAGCGTGCCCACCAGGCGAGATGTCGTGCGCAAGGCCCGGCACGAGAACTTTCCCGTCGCCTCACGCCTGCTGCCACGCCGTTATCGCGGCCACCTTATGAACGTTTATTTGTTCGCTCGTTCGGTGGACGACGCCGGGGATGAGTCCGCACCCGCGTGGCGGCTTTCGTACCTCGACGCGATCGACGCCGACCTCACGCGCCTCTACGCGGGGTCGGCGCCGCGTCTGCCCTTCGTCCGCGCGCTCGCCGGCACGGTCGAGGCCTGCGCGATCCCGCCGGAACCGTTCCGCCGGCTCGTGGAGGCCAACCGCCGGGACCAGTCGGTGTCGCGGTACACCACCTACGACGAGCTGCTCGGCTACTGCGAGCTGTCCGCCAACCCGGTCGGGCACATCGTCCTGCACGTCTTCGGCCGGGCCGACCCGTCGCGGTTCGCCCTGTCGGACCACGTCTGCACGGCGCTGCAGATCATCGAGCACTGCCAGGACGCCGCCGAGGATCACGCGCGGGGCCGGGTCTACCTGCCGGCCGAGGACCTGCGCCGCTTCGGCGCCACCGAGGAGGACCTGGTCCGGGCGCCGACGTCCGTGCCGCTGCGCCGGGTCCTGGCGCTGCAGACCGGCCGGGCGAAGGCCCTGCTGGACTCCGGCGGACCGCTCGCGGCCTCGCTGACCGGGTTCGCGCGGTTCGCGGTGGCGGGGTACGTCGCCGGCGGGCGCGCCGCCGTCGCGGCGCTCGAACGGGCCGACCACGACGTGGTGGGCCGGGCCGTACGCCCCGCCACCCGCAGGCTGCTGGCCGAATGGCCGGTGGCGGCCGTGGGCCGCACGGCACTGGGACGAGAGGCGGCACGGTGAGCACGGCCGAGGCCTACCGGCACTGCGAGCAGGTCGTCCGTGAACGGGCGCGCAACTTCGCCTACGGCATCCGCCTGCTGCCGCCCGCCAAGCGCCGCGCGCTCAGCGCGGTGTACGCCTTCGCCCGCCGCATCGACGACATCGGGGACGGCAGCGGGCCCGCCGCCCAGAGGCTGACGCGTCTGTCCGAGGCCCGCACCGCGCTGCACCGGGCCGAGCCGGACCCGGGCGACCCCGTGCTGGTCGCCCTGCGCGACGCCGCGCGGCGGTTCCCGATCCCGGTGCGCGTCTTCGACGAGCTGATCGACGGCTGCGCGGCGGACGTCGAGGGCGTGTCGTACGAGCGGTTCGGCAGCCTGCTGGCCTACTGCCGGTGCGTCGCCGGGTCCGTCGGGCGGCTGTCGCTCGGCGTCTTCGGCACCTCCGACCCCGACACGGCCGAGCCGCTGGCGGACGCGCTCGGCGTCGCGCTGCAGATCACCAACATCCTGCGCGACATCCGTGAAGACCGGCTCGCGGGCCGGATCTACCTGCCCGCGGAGGACCTGGAGCGGTTCGGGTGCACGCTCGACATGGACGCGGCCGGCGAGTTCACCGACCCGCCGGACCGGCTCGCCGCGCTCATCCGCTTCCAGGCCGAACGCGCGCGCACCTGGTACGAGCACGGAGACCGGCTGGTGCCGATGCTCGACCGCCGCAGCGCCGCCTGTACGGCGGCGATGGCCGGGATCTACCGGCGCCTGCTGGCGCGCATCGCCGCCGACCCCGCCGGGGCGCTCAGCACCCGCCTGTCGCTGTCGCGCTGGGACAAGACCATGGTCGCCGCCCGCTCGCTCACCGGGGCGCAACTATGACCGAGCGGAGCGAGGGAGTCAAAAGGCGCGGGCCTGTGGTCACGTCCTCCGACGGGGGAGGGCTCGTGACCGAGCGGAGCGAGGGAGTCGAAAGGCGCGGGCCTGTGGTCACGTCCTCCGACGGAGGAGGGCCCGTGACCGAGCGAAGCGAGGGAATCGAAGGCGCGGGCCTGTGGTCACTCCCTCCGACGGAGGAAGACTCATGACCGCCCGGTCACTCTTGCCGACGAAGGGGGTTTCATGACGGGGCGCGTCGCCGTCGTCGGCGGCGGGCTGGCGGGCATCGCCGCCGCCCTCGCCGTGGCCGAGACGGGCCGGCCCGTGACGCTGTACGAGGCGCGCCCGCGGCTGGGCGGCGCGACGTACTCGTTCGAGCGGGACGGGCTCACCGTCGACAACGGCCAGCACGTCTTCCTGCGCTGCTGCACCGCGTACCGGACCCTGCTGGAGCGGATCGGCTCGGCCGGGTACGTGCGGATCCAGGATCGGTTCGAGGTGCCGGTGCTCGGCCCGCACGGGCGCTCCGCCCGGCTGCGGCGCGGACGGCTCCCCGGCCCGTTCCACCTGCTGCCGGCTCTGGCCCGCTACCCGATGCTGCCGCCGGCCGCCCGGCTGCGTGCCGTACGGGCCGCCGTGGCGCTCGGCCGGGCCGACCCGGCCGACCCCGCGCTCGACGCGATCGACCTGGACACCTGGCTGGCCGCCCACGGGCAGGACGGGCCCGCGCGGCGCCTGCTGTGGGAGCTGTTCGCGGTCGCCGCGCTCAACATCGGCATGGACCAGGCGGCCGTGGGTCCGGCGGCGATGGTGTTCCGGACGGCCCTGTTCGGGCGCGCGGACGCCGCCGACATCGGCGTGCCCGCCGTCCCGCTGGGCGAGCTGCACGGCGTGCCGGCCCGCGCCGCCATCGAGGCCCGCGGCGGCGAGGTGCGCCTGTCCGCGAAGGTCAAGGCCATCGAGCCGGGCCCGACGGTGCTGCTGGACGGCGTACGGGAGGAGGCCTCGGCCGTGGTGGTCGCCACGCCGCACCGGCAGGCCGCCGAACTCGTCCCGCGCGAGGCGGCGCCGGACCGCGACCGGTGGAGCGGCCTGGGCGCCAGTCCGATCGTCAACGTCCACGTGGTCTACGACCGGCGGGTCACCGATCTGCCGTTCGCCGCCGTCGTCGACTCGCCGGTGCAGTGGGTCTTCGACCGGACCGCCGCCGGCGGCCCGGACCGCGGCCAGTACCTCACCGTCTCGGTGTCGGCGGCACGCGACTGGATCGACCGGCCCGCGGCGGAGGTCCGCGCGGCCTTCCTGCCGGCGCTCGAACGGGTCTTCCCGGCCGCCCGCGCCGCGCGCGTCACCGACTTCTTCGTCACCCGCGAGCGCCACGCCACCTTCCGGCAGGGGCCGGGAAGCGGCGCGCTCCGCCCGCCCCCCGCCACCCGGTGGCCGGGGCTCTACCTCGCCGGCGCGTGGACCGACACCGGCTGGCCCGACACGATGGAGGGTGCCGTGCGCAGCGGCCTGACCGCCGCCGCCCTCGTCCGGCGGCACCTCGACCGGAACGGCCCGTCATGACGGGCGACATGTCGGATTCCGTGCAGACCGCGCGGCAGGTGGCCGAGCCGGTGCTGCGCGAGGCCGTCGACCGGCTCGACCGGCTCACCGCGCGGGTGGCCGGCTACCACCTCGGCTGGAACGACGCGGAGGGCCGCCCGGTGCGCACGGGCGGCAAGAGCCTGCGGCTCACCCTGGCCGTGCTGTCCGCGCGGGCCGCCGGGGCGGACGCGCGGCGCGGCGCGACGGCCGCGGCCGCCGTGGAGCTGGTGCACGCCTTCTCCCTGCTCCACGACGACATCATGGACGACGACCGCACGCGGCGGCACCGGCCGACGGCCTGGGTCGTCTTCGGCCGGTCGGCCGCGATCCTCGCCGGTGACGCCCTGCTCGTCCTGGCCATGGACCTCCTGCTCGGACAGGGCACCCGCGGCGCCGTCGGCGCGGCCCGCTGCCTGAGCGCCGCCACGCAGCGGCTCATCGCCGGTCAGGCCGCGGACCTGGACTTCGAGCACCGGCAGGACGTCGGGGTGGAGGAGTGCCGCCAGATGGCGGCCGACAAGACCGGGGCGCTGCTGTCCTGCGCCTGCGCGATCGGCGCCCTGTCCGTCGAGGCGCCCCAGCCGCTGGTGACGGCGCTGGCGGCGTACGGAGCCGAGCTCGGCATGGCCTTCCAGCTGTCCGATGACCTGCTCGGCATCTGGGGCGACCCGCGGACCACCGGCAAGCCCGCCCTGTCGGACCTGCGGGCCCGCAAGAAGACCCTTCCGGCCGTGGCCGCGCTGACCAGCGACACGGTCGCCGGCCGCCGGCTGGCCGAACTCCTCGCCTGTTCCGGGCCGCTGTCCGAGGCGGACCTGCACGAGGCCGCGCAGCTCATCGACCAGGCCGGCGGCCGCGCATGGGCCGAGAAACAGGCCCAGCACCACCTCGACGCCTCCGAACGCATCCTCGGGGGCACGCCGATGCCCGCCGACGTACGCGCCGAGTTCTCCGACATCGCCCGCTTCATCACCTCTCGGGACCACTAGATGACCACTCTCCAGACCTCGCACCCCGCCGCCCGTACGCGGGCCGCCCTCGACGCGGCGACCGGCCACCTCCTCGACCTGCGATCCCCGCGGGGCTGGTGGAAGGGCGAACTGCAGACGAACGTCACGATGGACGCCGAGGACCTGCTCCTGCGGGAGTTCCTCGGCGTCCGCACACCGCGCGAGACCGCGGAGGCGGCCCGGTGGATCCGCTCACAGCAGCGCGAGGACGGCACATGGGCCAACTTCCACGGTGGCCCCGGCGACCTGTCCACCACCGTCGAGGCGTACGCCGCGCTGCGGCTGGCCGGCGACGCGCCCGACGGCCCGCACATGCGGGCCGCGCGTGAGTTCGTCCGCCGGGAGGGCGGGATCGAGGCGAGCCGGGTGTTCACCCGGATCTGGCTGGCGATGTTCGGCCAGTGGTCCTGGGACGACCTGCCCGTCCTGCCGCCGGAGCTGATGTTCCTGCCGCCGTGGTTCCCGCTCAACGTGTACGACTGGGCGTGCTGGGCCCGGCAGACCATCGTGCCGCTCACGGTCGTCAGCGCGCATCGGCCGGTGCGGCCGCTGCCGTTCGACCTGGCCGAACTGCGTACCGGCCGTCCCGCCGCCCGGCGCCCCGCGCCGGGGTGGGAGACGTTCTTCACCGCGTTGGACCGCGCCCTGCACCGCTACGAACGGCGGCCGCTGCCGGGACTGCGCCGTGCCGCGCTCCGGCGCGCGGTCGAGTGGATCGTGACACGCCAGGAGGCCGACGGCTCCTGGGGCGGGATCCAGCCGCCGTGGGTGTACTCCCTGATCGCCCTGAACCTGGCGGGCTACGACGTGGACCACCCGGTGATGCGCGACGGGCTGCGGGGGCTGGCCCGGTTCACCATCGAGGACGAGCAGGGCCGTCGTCTGGAGGCCTGCCAGTCACCGGTCTGGGACACCGCGCTGGCCATGAGCGCCCTGCTGGACGCCGGTACGCCCGGCGATCACCCGGCCCTCGTCCAGGCCGCCGGGTGGCTGCTCGGCGAGGAGGTCCGCGGACCCGGAGACTGGTCCGTACGCCGGCCGTCGCTGCCACCGGGCGGCTGGGCGTTCGAGTTCGACAACGACGGCTACCCCGACACCGACGACACCGCCGAGGTGATCCTCGCGCTGCGGCGCGTCGCGCACCCGGACGCGCGTCCGGCGATCGAGCGCGGCGTGCGGTGGATGTCGGGCATGGCGACCCGCGACGGAGGCTTCGGCGCGTTCGACGCCGACAACACCCGCACGCTCTGCACCAAGCTGCCGTTCTGCGACTTCGGCGCCGTCATCGACCCGCCGTCGGCCGACGTGACCGCCCACGTCGTCGAGGCCCTGGTGGCCGAGGGCCGCGGCGGGGAGGCGGTCACGCGCCGCGCGGTCACGTGGCTGCTGAAGGCACAGGAACCGGACGGATCCTGGTACGGCCGCTGGGGCGCGAACCACGTCTACGGCACCGGATCGGTGGTTCCCGCCCTCGTCGCGGCCGGCATCCGGCCGGGCGCGGCGTGCGTGCGGCGTGCCGTCGCGTGGCTGGAGGCCCACCAGAACGAGGACGGCGGCTGGGGCGAGGACCTGCGCTCCTACGACGACCCCGCGTGGGTCGGCCGCGGCGCCTCCACCGCCTCACAGACCGCCTGGGCGCTGCTCGCCCTGATCGCCGCGGGGGAGCGGAGCCCGGCCCTCGAACGGGGTGTGGCCTGGCTCGTCGACCACCAGAACGACGACGGCACCTGGGACGAGCCGTACTTCACCGGCACCGGTTTCCCCGGCGACTTCTACATCAACTACCACCTGTACCGGCTGGTCTTCCCGATCAGCGCGCTCGGCCGCTACCTGCGGGCGGTCGAGTCCTGATGCGCCTCCTGGTCTGTGCGCCGCTGGCCATCGAGGCCCGCGCGGTACGTCACGGCCTGCCCGTCCGGCCGCCGGAGGCCCTGGTGATCCGCACCGGTCTCGGGACCCGCCGCGCCCCGTACCTGCACGGCTGTGACGCCATGGCGGTCACGGGCTTCGGCGGTGCGCTGGACGCGACGCTGCGCCCGGGTGACGTGCTCGTGGCGACCGAGGTCTGGTTCGAGGACCGCCGGCTGCCGTGCGCCGCCGCCGAGACGCTCGCGTACGAGCTGGCGCGGCTGGGGGTCCGCGCGCAGACCGGGCCGCTGATCACCACCGGCCACCTGGTGCGCGAGCGCGAACGGCGGAGGCTGGCTCGTACCGGGGCGCGGGCGGTCGACATGGAGGCCGGACCGCTCGTGGCCGCAGCGGACGGCCGGCCGGTGACGGTCGTGCGGGCGATCGTCGACACGCCGGGCCGTCCGCTGCTCAGCCCGGCCGCCGTCCCGGGCGGCCTCGCCGCCCGCCGTACGTTGCGCCGCATCGGGCCGGCGCTGGTCAACTGGGCGAAGGCCGCGGAGTTCGCGTCGGCGGCCTCCTCGGAGAAAGGCGGCCGGTGATGGCCATGCCGCTGCGCCAGGCGGTCCGCGTCGCCGGGTACATCCTCGGCCAGAAGCTCCGGCGGCGGGCCAGATACCCGTTGCTCGTGGAGCTGGAGCCGCTGTTCGCCTGCAACCTCAAGTGCGCCGGCTGCGGGAAGATCCAGCATCCCGCCGACGTGCTGCGCCGGCGCATGCCGGTCGAGCAGGCCGTGGCCGCGATCGAGGAGTGCGGCGCGCCGATGGTCTCCATCGCCGGCGGCGAACCGCTCATGCACCCGCAGATCGGCGAGCTGGTCCGCGAGCTCGTCGCCCGCAAGAAGTACGTCTTCCTCTGCACGAACGCGCTGCTCATCCCGAAGAAGATCGATGAGTTCGAGCCGTCGCCGTACTTCGCCTGGACGGTGCACATCGACGGTCTGCGCGAGCGCCACGACGCGTCCGTGTGCAAGGAGGGCGTCTTCGACGACGCGGTCGAGGCGATCCGCGAGTGCCAGCGGCGCGGTTTCCGGGTCACCACGAACACGACCTTCTTCAACACCGACAGCCCGGAGTCGGTGATCGAGGTGCTCGACTACCTCAACGACGACCTGCGGGTGGACGAGATCATGGTGTCCCCGGGCTACGCGTACGAGAAGGCGCCGGACCAGGACCACTTCCTCGGTGTCCGGCAGACGCGCCGGCTGTTCCAGGAGGTGTTCGCCCGGGGGAACCGCCGCCGGTGGCGGTTCAACCACACGCCCCTGTTCCTGGACTTCCTCGAGGGCAAGGTCGACTTTCCCTGCACGGCGTGGGCGATCCCGTCCTACTCGCTGTACGGCTGGCAGCGTCCCTGTTACCTGATGGCGGACGGGTACGCGCAAACGTACCGGGAGCTGGTCGAGGACACCGACTGGAGCCGTTACGGCCGGGGCAACGACCCGCGGTGCGCCAACTGCATGGCTCACTGTGGGTATGAGCCGACCGCGGTTTTCGCTACGCTCGGTTCCTTGCGTGAGTCGCTGCGCGCGCTGCGTCAAAGTTGAACACCAGGTGATCGCGGCGAAAAGCATTGGCCCTACTATGTCGATAGGTTTGATTGACATCGCGGGGGGCCTGTGGATGCCGACAGAGAAAAGCTGCAAGCCGAACTCCGGCAGATCGAGGAGCGGGCCGGCAAGATACGCGAGGAGCTATCGGCCCTCGCGATCGAGGCCAAGAGCAACGACGGACTGATCGAGGTGACGGTCGTCGGCCAGGGGCGGCTGCACGCGCTCACCCTCGATCCCCGGGTGAAGCGCCTCGACGTGGAGGAGCTCGCCGAACGCATCGTCGGGATGACGAACGACGCCCTCGACCTGCTGCACCACGAGACGGCGGCCAAGATGCGCGAGGCGTTCCCCGAGTT
The DNA here is from genome assembly GCF_030269445.1 of Actinoallomurus iriomotensis. Taxonomy (GTDB): domain Bacteria; phylum Actinomycetota; class Actinomycetes; order Streptosporangiales; family Streptosporangiaceae; genus Actinoallomurus; species Actinoallomurus iriomotensis. The sequence goes on along the minus strand of NZ_BSTJ01000002.1, from coordinate 166,627 downwards.
CACCGACGACCTGCCGTTCGGCGGCGAGGAGAGCCCATGGCGGGTCTGAGCGGAGTGCGCGGAAACCTCTTCATCGGCGGCAACATCGCGCTCCTGGTCTTCTCCATGCTGGCCACCCCGTACCCCGAGGGCGACCCCGCCCGGGCGCGCCAGGCGGGCCAGATCTGGGCCGAGCTCGCCGGTGACATCGAGGAGTGGGGACGCGACGGCGACGACGCCGCGAACGCGGTCACGAAGAACAACGCCGGCGCGGGCGTCGACGCCTTCGGCAAGTTCTGGCACAAGTACGCAGCGCCCGACCCTCCGGCCAAGGGCGAGGCGACGCGGCTCGCCGACCTGTGCCGGCGCATGAGCGAGGCCTGCGAGGGCTACGCTTCGCTCGTCGAGAAGGCCCAGCACACCTTCGTCACTCTGGCGTGGGCCAACTTCGCGAGCGCGCTGTTCATCACCACGTTCCCCTGGCAGGCGGGCGCCGCGTACGAGATCACGCAGTTCCTCATGCGGCGGGCGCAGGCCGGGATCCTGGCCCGGCTCCTGGAGAGCGCGATCGCCCGCACACTGCTCGCCAAGCTGACGGAGTACTCCATCGGCAGCGCGTTCTTCGCCGTCGGCGACGTCGCCGTGATGGACGGCGTCAAGGCGCTGCGGGGCGACGACGTCGGCTCGTGGGGCGACAACATCGATGAGGTCATGAAGGAGTTCGCCGCCTCCGTCGCCTTCTACGGCGTGTTCGACGTCGCGGTCAAGCCCGCGAGCATGATCACCAAGAACAAGGACGTGCAGTACTTCGTGTCCCGCCTGGCGGGCGGGACCATCGGCTACGGGCCCACCTACGGCTTCCTCAACGGCAAGCGCGGCGACGACCTGGAGCCCACCGTCAAGGACACGACGCTGCGGACCCTGCTCTACACGACCATGGCGCACAAGCCGGCCGGCTGACCGGCCCCCGGACCTCGAAGGAAGCCCTACCGTGACTCCTCCCACCCTGCCCCCGGACCCGCCGACCCACGTCACCGTCACGCCGTGGGACACGCCCCACAGCACGCTGTCGGGCATCGCCGAAGACCTGTACGAGGACAGCACCAAGTGGCGCGACATCTACGCGGCCAACCGCGACCTCATCGGCGACGACCCGGGCGGACTGCGGATCGGCATGCAACTCGCCCTGCCGCCCATGGAGTTCTACCCCGGTCATGTCCGCTCCGTCGCCGGCGTCCTGGACCAGGAAGGCGGCGCCATCGGCACGAAGCTCGCGGACGCGATGCGCAGGCTGGACGCCATCGGCAACTTCTGGGGCGGCGACGACCTCGGCACGAAGTTCTACAAGGGCGCCGAGGGACATTCCGGCTACGAGACCGGGACCGGTCGCGCCCTCGACGGCGTCGTCGCGTTCGCGGACTTCTACCACAACGTCGCCGGGGGCCTGCGCGCCATGGCGGACCGTCACGACGACTTCGAGTGGGAGAACACGGTCCGGGTCCTGGAGACCGCCCTGAAGGCCGCCGAGAAGTAGGGCCTGTCACGGTCCGTGGCGGGTGGTTGCCGGCCGGACCCCCGCGGCTCGGTATCGTGGCGCGAACCGGACGAGAGCAGGGAAGAGACGCCAATGGGGGAGCCGAACGGCCGCGCCGAGCCGCAGGCGGTGCTCAGCCCGCTGACCAGGGCCGCGATATTCCTGGTCGTGACGATCGACCCGGGCGGGGAGCCCGTCGTACGCGAGCTGCTGCCCGACCTGGCCGGTCTCCAGCGCTCGATCGGGTTCCCCGCGCCCGAGGACCGGCTGAGCTGTGTCACGGGCATCGGCTCGGAGGCGTGGGACCGCCTGTTCGGCGGGCCGCGCCCCGCCGAACTGCACCCGTTCCAGGAGCTGACCGGCCCGGTGCACCACGCCGTCTCCACCCCCGGCGACCTGCTGTTCCACATCCGGGCCCAGCGGCACGACCTGTGCTTCGCCCTGGCGGCGCAGATCATGAAGCGGCTGCGCGGTGTGGTGACCGTACGCGACGAGGTGCACGGCTTCAAGTACCTGGACGTTCGCGACCTGCTCGGCTTCGTCGACGGCACCGAGAACCCGGTCGGGCCGGCCGCGGCGGACGCGGTGCTCATCGGCGACGAGGACGCGGACTTCGCCGGCGGCGGCTACGTCATCGTGCAGAAGTACCTGCACGACCTCCAGGCGTGGAACGACATGACGGTCGAGGCGCAGGAGCGGGCCATCGGCCGTACGAAGCTCGACGACATCGAACTGGACGACGACGTCAAGCCGGCCGACTCCCACGTGGCGCTCACCACGATCGTCGACCCCGACGGCACCGAACGCCAGATCCTGCGCGACAACATGCCCTTCGGCTCTGTGGGACGCGGCGAGTTCGGCACGTACTTCATCGGTTACTCCCGTACGCCCGAGGTCACCGAGCGGATGCTCGAACGCATGTTCCTCGGCGACGGTACGGCGAGCCACGACCGGATCCTCGACTTCTCCACCGCCGTGACCGGCACCCTGTTCTTCGTCCCGAGCGCCGACCTGCTCGAGGATCCGCCCGGCCCGCCCGAGGCGCCGGCCGGACCGGTCGAGACCCGGCCCGCGACGATCACCGACGCCCCGGCCGACGGCTCGCTGGGGATCGGCGACCTGAAAGGAAGAACGACGCGATGAACAACCTGCACCGCGAACTCGCCCCGATCTCCTCCGCCGCCTGGGCCGACCTTGAGGAGGAGGCCCGGCGGACGTTCGAGCGCCACGTGGCCGCCCGCCGGATCGTCGACGTGCCCGAGCCCGGAGGCGTCGAGCTGTCGGCGGTGCCGACCGGGCACCTGGACGACGTCGCCGCGCCCGCCGAGGGCGTCATCGCCCGCACGCGCCGGGTGCAGCCCATCGTCGAGCTGCGGGTGCCGTTCACCGTCGACCGCCGTCAGGTCGACGACGTCGAGCGCGGGGCCAAGGACGCCGACTGGCAGCCGGTGAAGGACGCCGCCCGCCAGATCGCCTTCGCCGAGGACCGCGCGGTCTTCGAGGGCTACGCGCAGGCCGGCATCACCGGCCTGCGCGCCGGCTCGTCCAACCCGGCGATCGCCCTGCCGGACGACGTCCGCGACTACCCGGACGCCGTCAGCCAGGCCGTGAGCACCCTCCGCCTGGCGGGCGTCGGCGGCCCGTACACCCTCGCGCTCAGCGCCGACGCCTACACCGCGGTGAGCGAGACCTCCGACCACGGTTACCCGATCCACCAGCACATCGCCCGCCTGCTGGACGGGGAGATCGTCTGGGCTCCGGCCATCGACGGCGCGTTCCTGCTGTCCTCGCGGGGTGGCGACTTCGAGCTCCGCATCGGCCAGGACGTCTCGATCGGCTACCTGTCGCACGACGCGACGAGCGTCGAGCTGTACTTCCAGGAGTCGTTCACCTTCCTCGCCTACACGAGCGAGGCCGTGGTGCCGTTCCGGGGAGCGTGACGGACGGTCGTCCACATGGTGAGACGGCCGGCTTGCCCCTGACGTGCGGGTCAGGAGTTAGCGTCGCGGCGCTCTTTGTCGTCACGCGTTCTCCTGAGGAGTCAACGATGCCCGAACACCCCCGTACGTCACGTGAGGTACGCCTCGCCGCGGTGCCGTCCGGGATCCCGAGGCCGGAGGACTTCACCGTCGCCGAGGCGCCGGTGCCCGAGCCCGGACCCGGCGAGGTGCTGGTGAAGAACCGCTTCTTCCACGTGTTCGCCGCGCTGCGCACGCTGATCGGCGGCAGTGTCGAAGGGGCGCCGTTCGCCGGGCTGCGCCCCGGCGACCCGCTGTTCGGCCCGGCGATCGGCGAGGTCGTCACGGCCCCGGCCGGCGGTGACCTGCGCCCCGGCGAGCTGGTCGCGCACTGGCGCGGATGGCGTGAGTACGCCGTCCTGGACGCTGAGGGGTGCGAGCCCCTCGGCGCCGCCCTGCCGGACCCGGTCGCGCACCTCTCCCAGGCCCGCACCGCCTACGAGGCCCTCACCCGCGCGCAGATGCGGCCCGGCGACGTGGTGTTCGTCTCCGGCGGCGCCGGATCGGTGGGGTCGATGGCCGGCCAGATCGCCCGCCTGCTCGGCGCGGGCCGGGTCGTCGGAAGCACGGGCTCCCCGGCCAAGGCGGAGCGGATGGTGGCCGAGTTCGGCTACGACGCGGCCGTGGTCCGCGGCGCCGGGCCGCTGGAGGAACAGCTCGCCAAGGCCGCGCCGGACGGCGTCGACGTCCTGTTCGACAACGTCGGCGGCGAGGACCTGCGCGCCGCCGTGGCGGCGGCCCGCCAGGACGCCAGGTTCGTGCTGGTCGGAGCCTTGTCGGGACAGATGTCCGACCGCGGCGGCGGCACGACGTCCCCGGTCGAGCTCGACTCCTTCCAGCTCATCGTCAAGCAGATCACGATGATCGGCTACAGCAACCCGGGCCGGGCCGGCGTGGACGCCGAGTGGCTGGACCGGTTCGCCGGCTGGCTGCGCTCCGGTGAGATCGCCTTCCCGTACGTCCGCGTTCCGGGCATCGAGAACGCTCCCCGTGCGTTGCACGACATGATGAGCGGACGGCACCTGGGCACGGTCGTGGTGGCACTGGAGGACTGATGCGGATCGGCGACGCGGCGGCAGCGGCGGGCACCACGCCCCGAGCTCTGCGGTTCTACGAGCAGAACGGGCTGCTGCCGCCGCCGCGGCGCACCGCGACCGGACAGCGGGAGTACGGACCGCGCGACGTCGCCCGCGTGCGGATCATCCGCCAGCTGCTCTCGCTCGGCCTGACGGTCGCCGACGTCCGCAGCTGCGCCGACCGTCTCGACATCTTCGAGGGCGACAGCCTGCCGCCGTACGGGGACCCGCGCGCGTGCGACGGGAGCTCGGGAGTCGTCCAGCGGCGGATCGCCGCGCTGGACGAGGAGATCGCCCGCCTGACCCGCCTCCGCGAGAACCTCGCGGCCCGCGTCGCCCCGGTCGAGGCGCGCACCTGAGCGACCCCGGTCCGCGTCACCGGGGTGCCGCCCCGCGCGGCGGGCCCGTGGCCGTGGCCGATTTTCTGGCGCCTCGCCTTGGGGACCCCGCGCCGTGCGACGGGCATCAGTACCGCGCGGCGGTGTCCCCGGGGCGCAGCGGTTCGCGGTAGCGGGGTGCCGCCTTCGCGTGGTGGGTCAGTGGCCGCGGAGGCGGTCCATCTCCCGGCGCTCGCGCTTGGTGGGGCGGCCGGCGCCGCGCTCTCGGCGCGCGACCGGCATCAGCAGCTCGCGCGGCGGCGGGGGCGGGCTGTTGTCGGTGAGGCACTCCTGCGCGACGGCCGCGCCCACGCGCTTGCTCACGATGCGGCGCACGACCACGATCCGCTCGCGTCCGTCGTGGCGCAGCCGTACCTCGTCGCCCGGCCGTACGGCGGACGCCGGCTTGACGCGCTGGTCGTTGACGCGGACATGTCCGGCCCGGCACGCCGCCGTCGCCATCGACCGCGTCTTCACGAGCCGTACCGACCAGATCCAGACGTCGACCCGAACGGATCCCTCATCCTCCGCCATGTCTCGACGATAATGGCCGGAACCGGCGCGGGCAGCCCGCGGGCACACTGGAACCGTGGATCTCAACGATGCGGTGCTTCTGTGGGAGCCCGAGCCGGGCTGGCTGAACACGGCGAGCTACGGCCTGCCCCCGAGACCGACGGTCGAGGCGGTACGCCGGGCGCTGGACGAGTGGCAGCGGGGCGCCCGGCCGTGGGCCGAGTGGGACGTCTCGACGGGGCGTTCTCGGGCGGCGTTCGCGCGGCTGGTCGGGGCCTCCGCCGACGATGTCGCGGTCGGCGCCACGGTCTCGCAGCTGCTGGCGCCCGTCGCCGCGTCCCTGCCGCCCGGAGCGGACGTGGTCGTGCCCGACATCGAGTTCACCTCCAACCTGTTCCCCTGGCTCGTCCAGGACCTCAACGTACGGACCGTGCCGCCGGACCGGCTGGCCGACGCGATCGACCGGCGTACGGCGGCGGTGGCCTTCAGCGTCGTGCAGTCGGCGACGGGTGAGCTCGCGCCGGTGGAGGACGTCCTGGCCGCCGCTCGATCCGCGGGCGCGCTGGTCGTCGCGGACGCCACTCAGGCGGTCGGCTGGCTGCCGGTGGACGCGACGCGCTACGACGTGCTCGTCTGCGCGGCGTACAAGTGGCTGATGGCCCCGCGCGGCGCCGCGTTCTGCTACGTCGGCGAGGCGGTACGCGACCGGTTCCGCCCGGTCGCCGCCGGCTGGTACGCGGGGGAGGAGCACGCCTACTACGGCCCGCCGCTCCGGCTGGCCGCCTCGGCCCGGCGCTTCGACATCTCGCCCGCGTGGTTCTCCTACGTCGGCGCCGCACCGTCGTTGGACCTGCTGAACGACATCGGCGTCGAGCCGATCAGGGCGCACAACGTGGCGCTCGCGAACCGTTTCCGCGCGGGCCTCGGCCTGCCCCCGTCGGACAGCGCGATCCTGAGCGTGGACGTCCCCGGAGCGGAGGAGCGCCTGGAGACCGCGGGCGTCCGCGCGGCGGTGAGAGACGGCCGCCTGCGCGTGTCCTTCCACCTCTACACCACGGAGGCGGACGTCGACGCCGCCCTCGACGCGCTCAGCTCGCCCTGACCCGGTCCTGAGCCACCAGGGATCGGCGGAGTCGGTGTTCGCCGACGAGACGCCCTGACCGTACGCCTCGCCGGTAGCGGCGCCACGCGGTTCAGGATCGGCCGCGTCTCCGTTTCGGCGGCCGCTCGATCCTCACCTGAGCGAGACGGCTCCGGTCGGCCTCGCCTCTGCCCGACATGTAGGGATTTTCGGGTTTTCTCCCGAGATGAGTGCGTTGATTCGGACGAGCTCTTACACTCCTCGCATCGGTTTTGGATCACTTCAGGTCCCCCCAGGAGGTGGTTCGATGCCCAGCCGTCACCGAAAAGTGGCGTCGCCCGGTTCACCGCATAGCGCGCGTTTATTGCTCTCGCTGGTCAACCGGGCCGGCGCGGTCAGCACGGCGCTTGTCGTCGCCGTCGGCCTCGTGCTGGCCGCCATCGTCGAGGAGAAGGTGCTTCCGGTCGGCCCCCGCCACCGCCCGGTCGCCGCTCCCGGCCCCACGCGCGGTGGCGCGCGGCACACGCCACCGTCGCGTTCGAAGCAGCGCCGCAAGCCGGTCAGCCCGGCCACACTGCTCGACCGCCAGGTCAAGAAGCTGGTGCTGGACCGCCGTGGTGCCGCCGCGCGCAGCGAGTACGGCGTGCGGACGGTCGCCTCACCCGTCGTCCACCAGAGCCGGTTCGACAAGAAGCGGATGTGGGTGCTCGGTACGGAGGCGATACCGCCGCCGGACGACAGCACCGCGATGCCCGAGGCTTCGCTCTTCCTCGCCCACGCCACCGGCACGACGTGGCAGGCGGCCCTGGCCGGCACCCCGGACTTCGCCGCCATGGTGGCCAAGGCGCCCACCTCGATCCTGTCCGCCGGTGAGCGCACCACCCTGCAGAAATTCGGCAAGGCCCGGAGCGCTCCGGCGGGAACGCGGCTGATGCTGCCCTGGACCATCGGCCAGTCGTGGGCGCTGGTGCCCACGGACCACGGCCTGTCCTTCGGCGGCGGCGACGGCCGGGTCCTCGCCGCCTCGTCGGGACGGATCTACCGGCTGTGCTCCTCCTCGCCGGACCGCGGCCTGGTGCTGGTGATCGGTGACGACGGCACCACCACCGAGTACTACCAGCTGGACCGGCTCACCGAGGTACCCGACGGCGAGCCGGTACGGCAGGGTGACTACCTCGGGCACACCGGCACCGACCAGCCCTGCGGCGGCGGTGGAGCGTCCCGCCCGCTCGTCCGCTTCGGGCTGCGGGACGCCGGCGGTCCGGTCTCGCTGGACGGAAGGCGGATCGGAGGATGGACGGTGCACGACGCTCCCGGTGAGGCGTTCGCCGAACGCGACGGCGTCCGCGTCGACGCGGGCAACCCGCTGCTCAACTTCGGCATCGACGTCTCGCCCAGCCCCACCCCGGCCAAGCCCAAGACCGACCCGGACCGCTCGCCGGACCCGGCCGCCGGACCCGGGGGTGTCGATGCCCAGACCTGACGCCGCGCTCGCCGGTGAACGCCGGCGCGTCCGGCCCGCGGTCGTGACCCTGCTGCTCCTCGTCGCCGTCCTCGCCGTGGCGCGCACGAGGCCCGGCGCCTCGGCGGTCCTGTGGGCACAGGACTTCCTGGAGTTCTTCTCCGGCGTCTTCACGCTGGTCGCGCTGACGGCCGCGGTCACCGCCGGCGTGGGTGCGGCGCAGCACCGCGTGCCGATCCGGTTCCGGATCCTCTTCCAGGCGGCGCACCGCGCGATGGCGGTGCTGGCCGTCGGATTCCTGGTGACGCACATCCTGCTGAAGATCATGGAGGCGCACGCCGGCGTCCTGGAGGCCGTCGTCCCGTTCGTCGGCGGAGCGGGCCGCCTGTACGTCGGCCTGGGCACCATCGCCGGTGACCTGCTGGTCCTGGCGCTGGTGACCGGCGTCCTCCGCGGCCGCTTCGTGGCCCGCTCCCGGCCCTGGCTGTGGCGGGCCGTGCACGCCACCGCGTACGTCATGTGGCCGCTGGCGATGATCCACGGACTGTCGGCCGGCCGCGCGCCCAAGTCCTGGGTGACGTGGAGCTACGTCATCTGCTTCGCGGTCGTGATGGCCGCGGCGGCGAGCCGGCTGCCGCGCATGGCACGTGACCGCCGCATGCTCGGCGCGCGAGCGCACGCGCGGCCCCAGGCGGCGACGCCCCGTACCCGCTCGGAGGCCGACGTGCCCGACGAGAAGTTCTGGGCGTCACTGCGGGCGGAGACCGGCGCCCGGTCCGGTGATCGGCGATGACCGAGTTCCGACACCTCAGCCCCGTACGGCTCGGCGCCGGGCTCGACCGCCTCCAGCGCATCGACCAGGCCACGCACCGGGCCGTCCACGGCGCGTTCCGCCGCCGTCGCCTGCGCGAGATGATCGATCTGGCCGAGAAGGTCGACCTGCGGGGACGCGGCGGGGCGGCGTTCCCGTTCGCCCGCAAGGTGGCCGCGGTCGTCTCGTCCGTGCGCCGCCGGGACTGCCGGCCGGTGGTCCTGGTCAACGCCACCGAGGGCGAGCCCGCGAGCCACAAGGACAAGTTCCTGCTCGACCGGACGCCGCACCTGATCCTGGACGGCGCGCTCCTGGCCGCCAAGGCGCTCGGCGCCCGCGAGGTCGTCGTCGCCGTCACCGACCAGGGCCGGCCCGCACGCTCGATGCGCACCGCGATCGCCGAGAGCGGCCTCGGCGGCTTCGTGCGCATGGTCCGCCTGCCCGAACGGTTCGTCACCGGCGAGGGCGGAGCGCTCGTCAACGGGGTCAACGGCAATCCCGCCGTGCCGCCCGGCCGCAAGGTGCGGGCCGCCGACTCCGGCGTGGACGGGCTGCCGACCCTGCTGTCCAACGCCGAGACCTTCGCCCAGCTGGCGCTGGTCTCGCAGCTCGGCCCGGACCTGTACTCCGCGGTCGGCACGGCCGCGGAACCGGGCACCGTGCTGCTGACCGTCTGGGGCGCCGACGGGCGGCCGCGCGTCATCGAGACACCGGCCGGCGTACCGCTGGCGCAGATCCTCGACCTCGGCGGCGCCAAGGTCGGTCAGGGCGTCCTCGTCGGCGGGTACCACGGCACCTGGATCACCCCGCCCGCCGCGAACCGCGCGCTCGTGTCGCGCGAGGGCATCGCCAAGGCGGGCGGCGCGCTCGGGGCCGGCATCATCCTGCCGCTTCCCAAGGGCGTCTGCCCGCTCGGCGAGGTCGCCCGCGTCGCGGCGTACCTCGGGGAGGAGTCGGCGCGCCAGTGCGGGCCCTGCCGGCTCGGGGTGCCGGCCATCGCCCGGTCGCTGAACGCCCTGGCGTCCGGCCGGCGCGGCCGCGAGGCGCTGGCGGCCGTACGGCAGGGGACGCAGACCGTGAAGGGCCGGGGAGCCTGCCACCATCCGGACGGTTCCGCCCGGTTCGTCACCTCGGCGCTGACCGCGTTCGCCGCCGACGTCGAGAAGCACCTGGCGGACGGCACCTGCGGCCGTCCCGTACGCGGGCTGCTGCCGATCGAGGAGGAGCCGGCGGTCGCGCATGCCGAGGACACGGGCCTGCGGCTCACCGTCGACTGGACGCGCTGCGCGGCCCACGGCCTGTGCGGGCACCTGCTGCCGGACCTGGTGCGCCTGGACGAACACGGCTTCCCGGTCATCGACGGCGCGAACGTGCCCCGCCGGTTGCTGGCCGACACTCGCCAGGCGGTCGAGATGTGCCCGGCGCTCGCCCTGCGCCTCAGCGGTGCGAACACCGGCGTACGCACCGCCGGAGCGGCCCGCTGACGGTGCGGCGCCGGCCTCACCGGCGGACGGCGGTGAAGTCGATCGGCCTCGGCCGTAGCCCTCGGCTCTGGTCGGCCGGCGCTCGCAGCCGCCGGGACATCTCATCGGCGGCGAGGCGGCGGCGGTCACCGTGGCCCGGCAGGATCCACTCGAACCGCGGCCGTCCTGGCTCGTCCAAGGCCATCGGAAAGGGGTCGAGGGCCGGGTCCGGCCGCCCTGACGCCGGGCGGATGGAGCGGGTGGGACAGGCGAAGGCGGCCGCGTGGAGCCGCCGGGTCTCCGCCTCATCGTCCGGCGGGCGCAGGATCCGTGACCGGCCGTCCACCTCGCCGATCAGGCCGGGCGCGAGCTGCCGGGAACGACCAGACCGACGCACCGGCCGACCGGATCATCGCGGCCATGACAGACCTCGCCGGAGCCCTGGCGCGCCTGAACGACCTGATCGCCCAGCGTCTCGGCATCGCGCCGACCGGCCTGTTCTGCCTGCACGTGCTCGATCGCGCCGGAACCTCCACCGTGGCGAGCTCGGTTCCCGGCTCGGCCGCACCACCGGCGTGGTCACGCACATGATCGACCGCCTGGAGAAGGCGGGATACGTCCGGCGCAGACCGGACCCGCGGGACCGCCGCCGCGCACTCGTCGAGCCCTCGGCTCCAGGACTCGAACGGATCGCCTCGTTCTACCAGGGGAGGGACGCCCGCAGCCGAGAATCGCCGGCCGTCTTCTCCGCCGACCAGCTGAGGGCGCGACCGAGGAATGTCACCGCCTGATCGGCGGGCCGTCCTCTAGGCTCCGGCCATGAGCGACAGGAAATGCACGCACTGCGGTACGAGCGGTCTGGAGCCGGGTTTCATCCGGGACGCGGGAGAAGGCTCCCAGGGCTTCGCGCGGTGGGTCGAGGGGGCGCTGCAACGGGGCGTCTTCGGCGGCGCGAAGGTGATGGGCCGCCCGCAGTGGGCGATCGACGTGTACCGCTGCCCACGGTGCCGTCACCTGGAACTGTTCGCCGAGAACCCGGTATAGGCGGCCCTCGCCGAGCGGCTCCGGCGGCGGATCGCCGTCAGGGACCGCTCGAGTTCGGCCGGCTTTTCGCGCAGACGCGCCGCCGCCCCGGCGATCGCGTCTTCGTCGAGCCCGCAGGAGCGTGGCTCATCCGCGAGCCGTTGCGGGTTCACGGATCTCACCTGCGCGATGACCCCATCACTGATCGGCCGGTCGAACCGGTCGGCCACGAAGTCGGAAATGATCGGGCTCTTGTCGGAGCTGGGGAAGCAATATCCGTGATCGATGGCCAACGGTCGACCGTTATCCCTCCGGGTCAGATAATTTCCGGAATTCATTCCGTCGGTCGGAACGGAAGTGCGGGCGCTCGACCTGGGGTTCACTTTGTAGATTTCCTGGCGCCGTCCGAGAGGGTGGCCTTCAACGGCCGGGTCGATCCCCTGCCGACTTCAACTCCGTCTGCGGCCACCTTGCCGCCGATCTTCGGCGAACGCAGAAAACGGAACGCGGCTCGGAATATCGAGTCTCAAACTGTGCACGGCGTGGAGGGCGGGGCGCCCGAGTAGTGGGATCAGCGCGGTCGCGGTTCGGCGGGTCCCTGCCGCGAGTTTCGGATGACCGCCTTGCCGGAGTCGAGGTCGACCTCGCTGCGGGGCGGCGCGCCGTCGCCTTCCTCGTCACGGAGCATGAGTGAGGTCCGCCGTTCGTCGAGCTCGTGCCGTTTGGTGGCATAGAAGATCGCTTGCATCTCGTCGAGCCCGGGCGCCGCGAGCGCCTGCCCGGACTCCGGCGAGCGCCAGGGCAGCCGCAGCCGACGGTGCGCGGCCCGGCCCATCCGGTCGATCGAGGCGAGGGCGACGAGCAGCAGCACCAGCCCGGGGATCGAGATCACGGCCATGAGCGCGAGGACGGCGGTCATGTGCCACTCAACGTACGGCCGCGGCGGTCGGTTCCGCGGCCGTGGGCGGTGCGACCCGGGTGCGAGGGGCGTCACGGCCTCGGGGGACAGGACGCCCCTCGCAGTGGGATCCGCGCGGTCGCGGTTCGGCGGCCCCTCGCCACGAACAAGGGGTCGCCCTTTCGATGGAATCTCCCCGAAGGCACACATGCTTCCGGAGCTCCCGCGACAAAGTCTAAAGGCGATCGGACGCTTCTCTGGCGGCTTCCCGAAAGGTCCAGAATATCCCCCTGGTAAATCCCTATTTAGGACTGCAGAAATCGTACATTCAGGCGGGGCGGGGGTGCTCGTCCACGTCACTCCGCCGGCGAGGTCGCCGAGGCCTCGTCACGGCACGCCGTGCGGCCCTCCGCCGGGCGCGGACGGCTCCGTCCTGAACCGGACCTCCGAGGGTGCCGGTGAACGGGGCATTCCGTGGATCCGCTCCTACGTGAGCTCCAATTCTCCTCGATTTTCGTCGCCGGTCATATTCGGGTAATCGGCAGTTCGAAAACCGCGCCCAATTCCGCGAAGAGGGCGGTGTAGCCTTCGCGGCCGAACGACGTGGCGGCGGACAGCGGGTGCGGCTCGACCGTGCAGCCGACGTTCCCCGTGTGCAGGCCGGGGATCAGGGACAACGATCCGGGCGACGCCGCCCCGCACAGGCCACATGCCACCAGGCCCGGACGAAAAGGAGGCGCGGTGGTCTAGCCTGCCATCCATCCTGGTACGGAAAGAGGCGTCCATGACGAGGTTCGCGCCGCTCGGGCGGCTGCCCCGCCCCGCTCGCTGGCTGGTCCGCGTCCTGATCGTGCTCCTGGTCCTCGCCCTGGTGCTCACCCTGTACGCGCGGTGGACGGTCCGGCGGTCCTATCCGCGGACGAGCGGCCGGATCGCCGTCCTGGGGCTGAGCAAGGACGTCACCGTCTACCGCGACCGGTACGGCATCCCGCAGATCTACGCCGACGACGCCGACGACCTGATGCGCGCCGAGGGTTACGTGCACGCGCAGGACCGGTTCTGGGAGATGGACTTCCGCCGCCACGTCACCGCCGGCCGGCTCTCGGAGCTGTTCGGCCGGACGACGCTCGACACCGACAAGGTCGTGCGGACGATGGGCTGGCGCCGCGTGGCCGAGCGGGAGCTGCCTCTCCTGCGTCCCGAAACGCGGCGCTACCTCCAGGCGTACGCCCAGGGCGTCAACGCGTGGCTGCGGCAGCATCCGAACACCGCGACGCAGAGCCTGGAGTACTCCGTGCTGGGTCTCCAGCGCACCGGCTACCACCCTGAGCCGTGGACGCCGGTCGACTCGCTCGCCTGGCTCAAGGCCATGGCCTGGGACCTGCGCAGCAACATGGACGACGAGCTCGGCCGCGCGCTGGCCGCCACGAAGGTGCCCAGGGACCGCGTCGACCAGCTCTACCCGGCCTACCCGTACGACCGGAACCCGGTCATCGTCTCCGGCGGCAAGGAGGCACGGGGCGGCCCGGTGAACGAGCCCCGCGCGCGTACGCTGCCGTCCGCGCTGGCAAAGGTCTCCGCCGCCGTCAACGCCATGCCGACGCTGATGGGCAACGGCGCGCCCGGTCTCGGCTCGAACTCCTGGGTGGTCGCGGGCAGCCGGACCGCCACCGGCAAGCCGCTCCTCGCCAACGACCCGCACCTCGCGCCCGCCATGCCCTCGCTCTGGTACCAGGCCGGCCTGCACTGCCGGCAGGTGGGCCAGGCCTGCCCGTTCGACGTCAGCGGCTTCACCTTCTCCGGCGTCCCCGGCGTCGTCATCGGGCACAACCAGCGCGTCGCCTGGGGCTTCACGAACCTCGGCCCGGACGTCACCGATCTGTACCTGGAGCGCGTGAGCGGCGGGACGTACGAGTACAAGGGCCGCCGGGAGCCGCTGCAGACGCGGACCGAGCAGATCAAGGTCGCGGGCGGCAGGCCGGTCACCATCACCGTACGGGCGACCCGGCACGGCCCGCTGCTGTCGGACGCGATGGACGACGCGCGCCGGGCCGGGAACGGGCTCGCCGTCGCGCTCCGCTGGACGGCGCTGGACCCGGGCCGTACGGCCGACGCCATCGGGCTGATCGACACCGCGCGGAACTGGTCCGAGTTCCGCACCGCCGCGGCGTCCTTCGACGTGCCCGCGCAGAACCTCGTGTACGCCGACGTCGACGGGAACATCGGCTACCAGGCGCCGGGGCGCATCCCGATCCGTACGAAGGGGGACGGCACCTGGCCCGCCGAGGGCTGGACGGGGGAGCAGGAGTGGAAGGGCTACCTCCCCTTCGACCGGCTGCCCGCGGTCTACGACCCCGAACAGGGCTACATCGTCACCGCGAACAACGCCGCCACCGGGCCCGGCTACCCGGACCTGCTGACCAAGGACTGGACGTACGGCTACCGCGCCGCGCGGATCCAGGAGCTCGTCCGGCAGACGCCGGTGATGGACGCCGCGGGGATGGCGCGGATCCAGATGGACGACCGCAACGGGTTCGCGCCGACGCTCGTGCCGCACCTGCTCCGCGTCGGCTCGGGCGCGGCGGTGAACCTGCTGCGCGGCTGGGACTTCACCCAGGGCGCCGATTCCGCGCCCGCGGCGTACTACAACGCGGTCTACCGGCACCTGCTCATCCGCACCTTCAACGACGAGCTGCCGGAGGGCGCCCGTCCCGACGGCGGCGACCGCTGGTTCGAGGTGCTGCGGAACCTGCTCGGCCGGCCCGACGACCCCTGGTGGGACGACGTGCGGACGGCCGGGGTGAGGGAGACCCGCGACGACGTCCTGCGCGCGGCCATGAAGGACGCCGACGCCGAGCTGCGCCACCGCCTCGGCGGCGACCCCGCCAAGTGGAAGTGGGGCGACCTGCACCGGCTGGAGCTGACCAACGAGACGTTCGGCGACTCGGGGATCGGGCCGATCGAGTGGCTGTTCAACCGCGGCCCGCTGCGCCTGGCCGGCGGCGACTCGCTCGTCGACGCCACCGGCTCGAACGCCCAGACCGGCTACGGGGTCGACTGGGTGCCCTCCATGCGGATGATCGTCGACCTCGCGGACCTCGACCGGTCGCGGTGGATCAACCTGACCGGCGAGTCCGGGCACGCCTTCGACACGCACTACTGGGACCAGGCGAAACTCTGGGCGCGGGGGGAGACGGTCCCGATGCGCGCCACGCCGGAGACGATCCGGCGCGAGGCCCGGCGGACGCTCACGCTGACGCCCTGAGAGTCCGCCGCCACGCACGCCGGGTGGCGGAAAGAACCCGGTCCGGCGCCGGCCGGACGTTATCCTGCCGCAGGGGGATGACGGGGGTGGCGCCATCACTGATCTGGGGGGATCCGGGGGACCCGGGCCGTGGCTTCGCTGGTTGCCGTTCCTGGCGATGGGCGTCGTCGGGCTGAGCGACCTGCTCGCGGGCCCGGACGTACGGTTCCGGCCGCTGCTCGCGCTCGGGCCGGCGTTCGCGGCGCTGTGGTGCGGCATGCGGCGCACCGCGCTCGTGGGCATGGCCGCGCTCGTCCTCGACGTGCTGCTCAGCTCCCACAGCCACGCGCTCGGCCGGCGGCAGAACACCCTCATGCTCGCCATGGTGGCCGGCATCACGGTCGCGAGCGTGTTCGCCAGCTCCGGACGGCAGAAGCGCGAGCGGCTGCTCGCGGAGGTCCGCTCGGTCGCCGAGGTGGCCCAGCAGGTGCTGCTGCGCCCGGTGCCGCGCCGGGTCGGCCCGGTGCACGTCGCGGTCAGCTACACCTCCGCGACCGCCGAGGCACGCATCGGCGGTGACCTGTACGAGGTCGCCTCGACCCGCTCGGGGGTCCGGGTGATCGTGGGCGACGTCCAGGGCAAGGGCCTGGAGGCGGTGGAGACCGCGGCGGCCGTCCTCGGCGCCTTCCGCGAGGCCGCCTACGACGAGCCCGAGCTCACCGGGGTGGTGGCGCGCATCGAGGCGTCGCTGGGCCGGCAGCTGTCGGGGGAGAAGTTCGTCACCGCCGTGCTGGCCGAGTTCGACGAGGGCGACACCGCGACGCTCGTCAACTGTGGGCACCCGTCGCCGCTCATCCTGCGCCAGGGCGGCGTCGGCGCGTTCGCCGAACCGGACGACGTCGCGCCGCCGCTGGGCCTGACCGGGCTCGCCGACATCCGGCCGCGGCCGTACACCATCGGCTTCGCGCCCGGCGACCGGCTGCTCTTCTACACCGACGGCGTGATCGAGGCACGCGACAGCGAGGGCCGCTTCTACCCCCTGGCCGACCGCAGCGGGCTGCTGAAGGCCGCCGACCCGGAGAAGGCGCTGGAGGAGATGCGCTCCGACGTGCTGCGTCACGTCGGCGGGCGGATCACCGACGACGCCGCGATGCTGCTGGTCCGCCGCCGCTGATGCCTGCGGGGCCGCTGTGGACGCTGATGTCTCCTGAAGGGTAGTGCGGTACACCCGCGCGGCTACTCCTCACGCATGGCAAAGAGCCCACTACTAAGAGTAGTGGGCTACTGAAAGTAATCAGCGCAGGTCACGGGGGTCAGAACATCGCTGGCCTCCGGTCCGTCGTGCCATTCGATAGGAGCGGAGATGTCGGGGATCACACTCGACCACGGAGTCCGGGAGGGGCCGGACGCGCCCGCGGCGACGCGATGTCGTCGTCCACGCGTGCGCGTGCCGGCCCCACCGCCGGCCGTCCGGCCGGCGACGCCGGGGTTATCGCCGGGGGCGTGTCCGGGTGACCGGCCGGGGGGCGCCCCCGGTCGGCCGCCGGACGGCCCGCCGGCACGCCGTGGAGGTGGCGCATGATCGCGACCCTGCGGCAGTTCCGGTCCTTCGGCCGGCCCGCCCAGATCCTGTTCATCAACGAGATCGGTGTGAGCATCGCCCTTCTCATGCTCGTGCCCTACCTCGCCGACCACCTGGTGCACGGGGTCGGGGTGGCGGTCTGGATCGTCGGCATCGTGATGAGCCTGCGCCATTTCAGCGAGGGCCTCTTCGTCATCGGCGGCACGCTCGCCGACCGCATCGGGTACAAGCCGATGATCATCGCGGGCTGCCTGCTGAAGGCCGTCGGCTGCGGAATGTACGCGGCGTTCGGCAGCCTCCCGTGGGTGATCGCCGCGTCGGTGCTGACGGGAGTCTCCAGCGCGCTGTTCATCCCGGCCAACCGCGCCTACCTCGCGCACGAGGAGAGCGAGCGGATCGTCGACGCGTTCGCGGTCTTCAGCGTCTGCCGTCGCCTGGGTGTGCTGGTCGGCCCGCTCGTCGGCATCCCGCTCATCGCCTTCGGCTTCCGCACGGTGAGCCTGGCCTCGGTCGTCATCCTGCTCGCGCTCGCGGCGGCGCAGTGGCGTTTCCTGCCCGCCGTCTCCGGGCCGGAGACCGGCTCGTCCCGGCCGATCTGGGCCGACTGGCGGGAGGCGCTGAGCAACCGGCCGTTCCTGGCCTTCGCGGGGACGATGTTCGCCTCCTACGCGCTGACGTTCCAGATCACGTTCGGGCTGCCGCTCGAGATCCGGCACGTCTCCGCCGGGCACGCGGGGATGACCGTGCTGTTCGTGATGTCCGCGATCCTCGGCCTCGCCCTTCAGGTCCGCCTGATCACCTGGTGCGAGAAGCGCTGGACGGCGGGTCAGGCGATGGTCCGCGGCCTGATCCTCATGGGCGTGGCGTTCATCCCGCTGATGCTGCCGCCGCTGCAGGGCTCGACGGTCGTCCGGCTGCTGCCGATCCTCGTGTGCGCGGCGACGCTCAGCATCGGGTCGATGATGCTGCACCCGTTCGAGATGGCGACGATCGCCAACCTTTCGGGCGGCCGGGTGATCGGCACGTACTACAGCGTCAACAACCTGCTGTCGGGCTTCGGCGGCGTCTTCGGCAACCTGGTCAGCGCGGCCGCGCTCGGCCTGTCGCACAGTATGGGCATGGCGAGCCTGCCCTGGCTGGTGCTGCTGCTTCTCGGCCTGCTGTCCGCGGCCTGCCTGCGGCTCGTGGACCGCGGCGACCGGCTGTCGCCGGTGCCGCTGCGACCGCAGAGCGCGGCGGCGGCGCCGTGAGGAACCGCGGGGTGACCGGCCCGCACCGGTCACCCCGCGTGCTCCGGTCAGGCGGGCGGCGGGAACGGCGCGCCGTGGCCCGGCACGATGAGGGCGGGGCGCAGCGCGAGCACGCGTTCGCGTGAGGCGCGGAGCGCGGCCGGGTCCTCGGCCAGCGGGTCCTCCTCCGGCCCTTCGGAGGTCCACCACAGGTGTGTGGCGGCCACCAGGCCGGTGGCGGTCTCGGCGAGAGTCGTGACGTCCTCGGCGGTGTGCCCCGGGGTGCGCGCCAGATGCACCGACGGCGAGAGCCGGAAGCCCTCCGCGTCGCGGCTCTCCCACAGGTCGCCGGAGTAGATCGCCCAGTGGTCGTGGAAACGGGCCGCCGGGAACAGCGCGGCGTTGAGCGTGTGGTCGGGATGGTGGTGGGAGAACACCACGTCGGTGACGTCGCCGACGCCGAAGCCGGCCTCGGCGAGCGGATCGAGGATCATCCGGCGGTCGGCGACCATGCCGGGGTCGACGACGGCGACCAGGTCGCCGTCGTGGATCAGGGTCACGGTCCCGGCGACGCGCTCACCGGCGTAGCCGCAGGTCAGAATGGTCACCGTGGCGGTCATGACGCCCTCCAGAAACGACGGAACCCGTGGGGTGCGTCCCCACGGGTTCCATTGTCGTGCGCGGTGCTCAGTTCGGGGAGGCCGCGGGTGGCGTGGTCGGGGTGGTGGCCCCGCCGGTCGCCACGGTCGTCACCGACCTCTTCAGGGCGCTGCCCTTGACCCAGGTCTTCCAGGGCATCTGGTAGAAGCCCCAGCCGTTGTTCCACTCCAGCTTCCGGGTGGACCCGGTGATGTTGATGACGTCGCCCCGCAGGCTGAGGTTGAAGAACCAGCGGGCGCCGGCGACGCTCTGGCGGACGCAGCCGTGGCTGCAGTTGCTGTGGCCGAGGCACTGGTACTCGCCGGGGCTCTGGTGGAGGTACTCACCGCTGTTGCTGATCTGTACGTCCTTCAGCACCAGCTCGTGGTAGTAGCCCGACTCGCCCTTCTTGATGTTGGGCGAGGTCATCCAGACCTCGGGGAGCTTGCCCATCGCGAGGTGGATGCCGCTCGTGGTGCGGAAGTCGTTGCCGTGGGAGTCGCCGCCGCCCATGCCGCCGCTGACCGGAATGGTCTTGGCGAGCCTGCCGTCGACGTAGACCTTGCTCTTGTGCGTCTTGAGGCTGACCTTCGCGATATGCGAGGCGCCGATCTTGAAGGTGCGGGTGAAGTCCTTCGTGCCGTACGACTTGGACGAGGCGCGGACGCCCGCCATGTGCGCCACCACCGACACCGACGTGTGGGCGGGCCAGTACGACTTCGTGCGGAAGATGACCTCCTGCGAGGTGATCCAGCGCCAGGCGCCCTCGACCGGCTTGGTCGAACGCACCTCCAGGGCCTTCTCCACCGCCGCCTTGTTCGTGACCGGGCTGTCGAAATTGATCATGATCGGCATGCCGATGCCGACCGTCTCCTTCGCGCGCGGCGTCACGTCGCTGACCGAGATGGTGGACGACGCCTTCATCGTGGTGAACTTGCTCGTCGCCGTGGTGACCTTGCCGCCGGCGTTCTTGGCGGTCGCCGTCACCGTGTAGGCGGTGCCCGGCTTGAGCGTCCACTTGGTCTGCCAGCTCTTCTTGTCCGCCGACAGGACACCCTCGACGGTACGCCCGCCGCCCTGCACCGTGACCTGGTCGATCTCGCCGCTCGACGCCGTCACCTGCACACCCTTGTCCGGGCGGACCTTCGAGACCCCGTTCGCCGGGGTGATCGTCGCGGCCGCGTCCGGAGCCTTGGCCGCCGACTGGCTGGCGTTACCGCTCGACGAGCAGGCCGCGATCGGGGCGAGGAGCACCCCGGCCGCCAGCGGCGCGAACCAACGACTCGACCATGTCACTTTCATCCTGCGATGCACCCCTGGGACCCCACTCTGCTGCAGACCATGCCAACTCAGCACAGAGAACGTTCGAGCCGTACATGTGATCGACCCCGCACAATCCGGGCATCATACTATCGATCACTGAAAGGCCATTCCGGGGTTTCTCAGGTATCTCCCAGTCGCTGGTGCCACGTCGGAAATCGCCCGGTGATTACGGTGAGCGACATTAGGCGGGGCGACCGTTCCTTATCCGCGGTCCCGGCCGAGGTCGAACGCGCTCTACCGGCCGCGTGGAGCGTTTCCATTTCGAGATCTTTCGCGCCCGGCGCCGCGTGCGGGTGGTGCATTTCCGCCGCCGCGCCAGGTCGCGATCCCTCGCGCGCTCAGCCGCGTACGGCGGCCTGGTAGGCGCGCAGCGCGTCGGGGTCGTCGACGCTGCCGTGATGGTGGATCTGCCGCCACCGTCCGTCATCGGGAACCCAGGCGAAGAAACGGCTCGTGCGGAACTCCACCGGCACCCGTCCGCGCTCGGGGTCGGTGTACTCACAGCGTTCGCGGCCGGCGAAGACCGCGGTGTCCGCCGTGAGGTAGGTCGCGGCGTCGGTGAAGGTGACACTCAGGTCCATGCCGCTCGCGAAGATCCGGCGGTACAGGCCGGCGATGGCCGCCCCGGACCGGATGATGCCGCCGACCGGATTGTCGAGCTGGGCGAGCTCGTCGTCGGACCAGACCTCGGCGAGCGCGTCGGCGTCGGCGTTGTTCAGCGCGTAATAGAAGGTCTCCAGCGCGGCGACCGCCCCCTCGCGGCCGCGCCGGGTCGTGTCGGCGAGCCGGTTGCGGGCCGCCGGGCCGAAGTCGTAGTCGACCACGTCGTACATGTCGCTCCTTGAGGAACTCACCGGGCCCGGCCCTCCTCGGCCCACGCGGGGTCGGTGACCTCCCGGGTGAGGTCGTCGGCGCGGACCCGCTCGCCGCAGGTGGTGCAGACCGTCACCGGCTCCAGCGGGTGGTCGTGGTGCAGGATCCGCACCGGCGGCGCGGTGACGGCCCACCGGTTGCCCCACGTCAGGAGTGCGCGGATGACCGGGCCGAGGTCGCGGCCCGCGTCCGTGAGGTGGTAGCCGTCGTATCGCCCGCCCTCCTCCGACGGCCGGCGTTCGAGCACTCCCGCCTCGACCAGGCTCTTCAGCCGCGCGGCGAGCCGGTCGCGCGGCGCGCCGGTGCCCCGCGCGATCTGGCTGAACCGGTGGTTGCCGAGCAGCACCTCGCGTACGGCCAGCAGCGCCCACCGGTCGCCGACGATCTCCAGCGCGGAGGCCGCCGAGCAGGGGCGGCCGGGAAGGGTGGCGGGATCGATGCGCGTACCGGTCATGGCTCCACGATAGGGGAGTAGAGGTTTGATTATCAAACCAGTTTGCGCCTAAGGTCTCCCTCATGACCTCTGTGGTTGGATTCTCAAACCGCTCTCGTGTGGCCGCCGGCGTCGTGGTGCTGGCCGTCTTCATGACCAACCTCGACCTGTGGATCGTCAACGTCGCGCTGCCCGCGATGGGCGCGAGCTTCTCTCACGGCGGACGCCCCGCGTCGCTGGCCGACCTGTCCTGGGTGCTCAACGCCTACGCCATCACCCTGGCCGCGCTGCTCGTCGTGCTCGGCCGGGCCGGCGACCGCATCGGACAGCGGCCCGTGTTCATCGCCGGGATCGTCGTGTTCACGGTCGCGTCGGTCGGCTGCGCGCTGGCGCCGGACCTGGGGGTCCTGGTCGTCGCGCGGGTCGTGCAGGCCGCCGGTGCGGCCGCCCAGCTGCCGACCTCGCTCGCCCTGCTCCTCGCCACCGTGCCCGCCGAGCGCCGGACCGGCGCCACCCGCGCCTGGGCCGCGTTCGGCGGCCTGGCCGCGGCGGCCGGACCGGTCATCGGCGGGCTGCTCGTCGAGGTCGACTGGCGCTGGGTCTTCGTGGTGAACCTGCCCGTCGGCGTTGTCGCCGTCGTCGCGGGGCTGATCGCCCTGCCCGCCCCCGAGGCGCGCGAGACCGGGCCGCTGCCCGACGTGTGGGGGGCGGTGCTGGTCACCGTCGCGGTCGCCGCGCTGACCGGGGCGCTCGTCGAGGCGCCCGGCTGGGGATGGACCTCCGGACGCACGCTCGGGCTGCTCGCCGCCGCGCTCGTGGTCGGTTCGTGGTTCGGGTGGCGGTCCGCGCGCCACGCGACGCCGCTGCTGGAGCTGCACCTGCTCCGCCTGCCCCGGTTCGGCGTGGCCGGCGCCGGCACGTTCCTGTTCGGCGTCGCGTTCGCCGTGATGCTGCTGTCCAACGTGCTGTGGTGCCAGGACGTCTGGCACTGGAGCGCGCTGCGCACCGGCGTCGCGCTGGTGCCCGGCCCCGCGCTGGTCCCGATCGTCACCGCGCTCACCGCGCGGGCCGCGCGCCGGTTCGGCCACGGCCCGCTCGTCGTGGCGGGCGGCCTGCTGTTCGCCGCCGGCATGCTGTGGCGGGTCGCCATGGTCTCCACCGCGCCGGACTACGCGCGCGACCTGCTGCCCAGCATGGTCCTCGGCGGCATCGGGGTCGGCCTGACGCTCGGCACGCTGATCGCGGCGGGCGTCCAGTCACTGCCCGCGGCCCGTACCGCCACCGGCTCCGCGCTGGTCAACTCCTTCCGGCAGATCTCCTCCGCCCTCGGCGTCGCGGTGCTGGTCACCCTGCTGGGCTCACGCGTGGACGCGGGGTCGGCCGGCGACTTCCGCCTGGCGTGGGCGTTCGCCGCCGGGCTGAGCGTCCTCACCTCTCTTCTCGGCGTCCTGCTCGTACGCGCCCGGACACCGGCCGCCGTTCCCGTACGACCCGGGCGGGAACGGGCGTCAAAGCGGACTTCAGTGTGACTCGCGGCGGACCTCGCTGCCGCTGGAGCCGGTGAGGAAGTCCAGGTCGGCGCCCTGGTCGGCCTGGAGGACGTGGTCGACGTACAGGCGCTCCCATCCCCGCACCGGGGCGGCGTGCGCGGAGGAGGACGCGGGCTCCCGCGCCGCCAGCTCGTTATCGGGCAGCTCGACGTCGAGCCGCCGGGCCGCCACGTCCAGGACGATCATGTCGCCGGTGCGCACCTTGGCCAGCGGGCCGCCCGCGGCCGACTCCGGAGCGGTGTGCAGCACGACCGTGCCGTACGCGGTGCCGCTCATGCGCGCGTCGCTGATCCGCACCATGTCGCGGACCCCGCGGGCGAGCAGCTTGGCCGGCAGCGGCATGTTCCCGACCTCGGGCATCCCGGGGTACCCCTTCGGACCGCACCCCCGCAGCACCAGGACGCTGTCCTCGTCGACGTCCAGATCCGGGTCGTCCAGGGCCGCGCGCAGGTCCTCGATGCTGTCGAAGACCACCGCGCGGCCCCGGTGGCGCAGCAGCGACGGCGACGCGGCGGCCGGCTTGATCACCGCGCCGTCGGGGCACAGGTTGCCGCGCAGCACGGCGATGCCCGCCTCCTCCTGGAGCGGCGCCGTACGGCGGCGGATGACCGTCTCGTCCTGGACCTCGGCGTCGGCCAGCCCCTCGCCGATCGGCCGCCCGGTGACCGTCGGCGCCGAACCGTCGAGCAGGTCGGCCACCTCGTTCAGCACCGCCCGCAGCCCGCCCGCGCGGTGGAAGTCCTCCATCAGGTGCGCGCCGGCCGGCTGCAGGTCGACGAGCAGCGGCACCTTGGCCCCGGTCTGGTCGAAGTCGTCCAGGGTCAGCGGCACGCCCGCCCGGCCGGCGATCGCCAGCAGGTGGACGACGGCGTTGGTGGAGCCGCCGATCGCGGCGAGGGCCACGATCGCGTTGAGGAACGATCCGCGCGTCAGGACCGTGCTGGGCCGCCGGTCGCTCGCCACCATCTCGATGATCGTGCGGCCGGCCTGGTGGGCGCGTTCGAGCAGCCGGCTGTCCGGCGCCGGGATGCCCGCGACGCCCGGCAGCGTCATGCCCAGCGCCTCGGCCATGCAGGCCATCGTCGAGGCGGTCCCCATCGTGTTGCAGTGGCCGCGGCTGCGGATCATCGACGACTCCGCCTCCAGGAACCGCTCCTGCGACAGCGTGCCCGCCCGCACCTCCTCGCTGAGCCGCCACACGTCGGTGCCGCAGCCGAGCGGCACGCCGCGGAAGTGCCCGGTCAGCATCGGCCCGCCCGGCACGACGATCGCCGGCAGGTCGACCGACGCCGCGGCCATGAGCAGCGCGGGAATGGTCTTGTCGCACCCGCCGAGCAGGACGACGCCGTCGACGGGGTTGGCGCGGATCATCTCCTCGGCCGCCATCGCCGCCAGATTGCGGAACAGCATCGCGGTCGGCCGCAGCTGCGTCTCGCCCAGCGAGGGCACCGGCAGTTCCAGCGGCACGCCGCCGGCCTCCCACACACCGGCCTTCACACTCGCGGCGACCTCATCCAGGTGGCTGTTGCACGGCGACAGGTCGGAGGCGGTGTTGGCGATCGCGATGTGCGGCCGCCCGTCGAACGCGTCGGAGGGGAGCCCGCGCCGCATCCAGGCGCGGTGGATGAAGGCGTTCCGGTCGGTCCCGGCGTACCAGTGCTGACTGCGCGGCGTCATGGCGTGCTCCTGCGATCGGCGGCGTCTACCGCCCATACTCGTCCCTGGCCTCCCGGATTGCGACCGTCCGGTGATCACGAGAGTCTGGGCGGATGGACGATCAGGCCATCCTCGGCACCGCCTACCGCGACGTCGTCGCCGCCGTGAGCGACCTGGACGGCGAGCAGGAGTGGCTGCCGACCGGATGCTCCGGTTGGTCAGTACGCGACCTGGTCTTCCACATGCGCGGCGACGCCCAGCGGGCGCTCGTGGCGCTCGCCACTCCGGCCGGCGCCGTCCCGGACACCGACGCGGTCTCCTACTGGTCGCACTGGCGGCCGGGCACCGAGGGCGCGCGCACCAACCTGCGCATGACGCGGATCAGCGCGAGCGTCCACTCCGGGCTGCGCCCGATTCTGGAGAG
Organism: Actinoallomurus iriomotensis; assembly: GCF_030269445.1. Classification (GTDB taxonomy): domain Bacteria; phylum Actinomycetota; class Actinomycetes; order Streptosporangiales; family Streptosporangiaceae; genus Actinoallomurus; species Actinoallomurus iriomotensis. The sequence continues at coordinate 141,439 of NZ_BSTJ01000002.1, read as the reverse complement.
CTTCGCCGAGACCACCGAGGCCGTCGTGTACGCCGCGGCGCACACCGACCCCGCGATGCCGGTCCGTACGCAGGGACACGTCCTGACCGCCGGAGACCTCGTACGGACCCTGGTCGTCGAGGCGGCGGTCCACCACCTGGACCTCGTCGTGGCGCTGGACCGCCCGCTGCCGTCCGCCGGGCCGCTGCGGGTCGTGCACGAGACCCTCGACGGGCTACTCGGCGAGCCGCTGCCCCTGTCCTGGGACGACGTCACCTACGCCCGTACGGGAACCGGCCGCGCGCCGCTCTCGGCGGCGGACCGCCGGGCCCTCGGCCCGCTCGCGGACCGCTTCCCGCTGTTCGGCTGAGAGCCGATTGGGGCGCGAGTTGTCGGTGGTGTTGCCTAACCTTCCTTGGTCGGGCGGATGAATGACGGGGGAGATGGCTGTGAGTGGCCGTAGGGCGCTGGACTTGGACTCGCTGGTGGTCAGCGACCGGTTCCGGCTGTTCAACTTCACCCGGCGCGACGACCACGTCGCCTACCTCTGGGTGCTGCGGGCCATGGACAGGCTGCGCGCCGTCCACCAGGTCCAGGTCGACAGCGACCAGGTCGGGGCGGCCCTCGCGGAGCTGGCCGAGCAGTACGACGACGTGCCCACGCTCGACGGCAACCTGCGCAGCCGCCTCGACGCGCTGTACGAGGACCGGGTGGTCCACCGGTTCGACGACGCCTCACGGGCCGGCAACCTCGTCCGCTACCGCAACCGGCAGTCGGTCTACCAGTTCAGCGAGCTGGGCTACTGGGCCTACACCGCGGTCGAGGACCTCCTCGAGGCCCGCATCCAGGACGCCAACCTGTCCCGCCTGGTCTTCTCCGACATCCTGGAAGACCTCAAGGCCCTCGCCGCGGCCAACCGCGCGGGCGAGACCGAGCAGGTCTACCGCCGCCTGTCCCGGCTCGACTCGGTGATGGAGGACATGGGGCGGCGCTCGGCGCAGTTCCACGTGACCCTCGGGGAGATCGTCCGCTCCACCGACACCTCGCCGGACCTGTTCCTCCGCTACAAGAACGCCCTGCTCACGCACATGACCGACTTCATGGCCGAGCTCGACCGCTACCTCGCGCGGCTCGCCCGCGCGGTGCACGAGGTCGAGGACACCGGGCTCGGCACCCTCCTGGCCCGTGCCGCCGAGGCCGACGAGCGGCCGTTCATGCCGTACACCGAGCGGCTCGACGAGTGGGAGCGCCGCTGGGCCGCCCTGCGCGAGTGGTTCGCCGCCGAGGGCGACTCCCGCGCCGGCGAGCTGCGCGCGGCGACCCGCACGGCGGTCTCGGGCGTGATCGCGCTGCTGCGGCAGATCACCGAGGCCCAGCGCGGCGGCGTCAACCGCGCGACGCAGCTGCGGCACCTGGCCGAGTGGGTGTGGCGCGCCCCCGACACCGACGCCGCGCACGCGCTGATGTCGGCGGCGTTCAACCTGCGCTCGGCCCGTCACCTCGGCGGCGCGCACGACGACGCCGAGGAGATCTCCGACCGTGCCACCTGGTGGGACGCGCCCGGAGTCGAGCTGTCGATCAGTCTCTTCCGCACCGGCAAGGCGCCCACGACGGGCGTGCCGCAGCCCGTGCGGGCCAACGCCGGCGCCCGTGTCGAGCTGCGACGCCGGCAGGCGGCCGAGCGCGCCGCCGAGCGCGAGGCGGCCGGCCGGCTGCTGGATTCCGGCGCGTACGACCGGGTGCTCGACGACGACGAGACGCGGGTCCTGCTCCGGCTCCTGACCCGCGCCCTGGAGGCCCGCACGGTCGTCGCCGGCCGGCTCGGCGGCGGATCCGGCGCGAGCGACACGGTGATGATGCGTCTCTCGCCGTCCGAGGAGGGCAGCACGGTCGCCACCACCCGGGGGCGGCTGCACCTGCCCGGCTTCCGGGTCGAGCTGGCGCCCGCCCGGCGGGGGAGGTCCTGATGCGACGCCCCCGTGCGGCGGCCGGAGTCCAGGTCACCGACCTCGGCGCCTACCAGCAGGCGGTCCGCCGCGTGCTGACCTGCGACCTGATCACCGCCACCCGGCCGCGGCCAGGCGTGCTCGAACAGGTGCTCCGCTGGGCCGACGAGATGACCCACGACTTCCGTGAGCTGCTCGGCTACACCCTCATCGCCGACACGCGCCAGGTCCGGCTCGTACGCCGGCTCGACCGGCTCGACCCGACCCAGGGCCTGATGTTCGCCCGCAAGGGCGGCCGGCCCTTCGACCAGCGGCGGATGGCCTACCTCTGCCTCGTGCTGGCCTCATTCCAGCGGTCCCGGGTGGAGATCAGCCTGGCCGACCTGGTCCGGGTCTTCACCCCGGCCGCCAACGCCATCGAGGGCCTCGGCTTCGACCCGACGGTGAACGCGCACAAGGCGGCCGTGGTCGACGTGCTCGGCTGGCTCGTCGACCGCGGCGCCCTGCGCCTGTCCGACGGCTCGCTGGAGGCGTGGGCCCGCGACAGCGAGCACGGCGACGCGCTCTACGACATCGACCACGACATCTGCGCCGTCCTGTTCAAGCCCGCCCGGCCGGTGCAGCACCTGACGAGCGCGGCCGGCCTGCTCGACGACCCGCTGTCGCGCGTGGACGGCGCCGTGCACCCGCAGGCGGTGGCGCAGCGGGCGCGGAGACTGCTCACCGAGTGGCCCGTGGTCTACTACGACGACGTCGAGCCCGCCATCGCCGACCTGCTCCGCCGGCCGGGACTCGCCGAGGACCTGGCCCGCTTCACCGGCCTGGTGGTCGAGCGCCGCGCGGAGGGCGTCATGCTCGCCGACGCGGGCGGGGTGTTCACCGACCGGCCGTTCCCCGGGCGCGGCGGCGCCGTCAACCGTACGGCCGGGCTGCTGCTCGCCAAGATCGCCGATCTGCTCGAAGACCCCGAACAGGAGCCGGCGCTCATCGAGACGCCGAGCGAGGCCGACGACCACGCCGCGCTCGTGGCGCGGATCGACGCCGGCCTGCCGGAGGCCGGCGTCGTACGCGAGCTGGCCTGGACGCCGCCCGAGACGGCCGAACCCGCGCCCGGACCCGCCGGCACCGCGCCCCTGGTCGAGCGCACCCGGCTGGAGACGATGATCGACGAGTTGTTCGACGAGTTCGGCGCGGCGTCCTTCACCAGCGCCTGGCAGGGCGATCCGCGCGGCCTGCTCGACGCGGCGCTGACGTTCCTGGCCGAGCTGAGCCTCGTACGGCCGGTGCCGGGCGGGGTGCTCGTCCGGCCGGCGGCCGTGCGCTACCGCAACATCACGCTGGCCCTCGCCGACACCGCGCAGCTTCCGCTACCCGCGCCCGCAGGAGGAGAGACGTCATGACGGCACGGTTCCGCCCTTCCCGCGCGGGCGTCATCAACGTCTGGGACTACGCCGACGAGGAGTTCGTCTTCGCCGACGGACGGCTGGTCCTGCGCGGTCACAACGGGTCGGGCAAGACCAAGGCCCTCGAAGTGCTGTTCCCGTTCGTCCTCGACGGGGTCGCCGACGCCCGGCGGCTCGACCCGTTCAGCGGCGACAACCGGACGATGAAGTCCAACCTGCTCTACCGCGGCCAGGAGTCCGAGTACGGCTACGTGTGGATGGAGTTCGCCCGAGCGGAAGCGACCGAGCGAGCGGAGTGGGCGGCGAGGGACGAGCCGCCCGCGGAGCGAGTGAGGAGCGGACGCGATCAGTCGGCCCGATCGGAGCGGGCGGTGAGGGACGAAGGGGCGGATCAAGGGCGCGATCAGGCCGGTCCGGACGAGACGGTGACCCTGGTCATCGGCTTGCGGGCGCATCGCAACCGCGACGGCGTGCGCTCCTCCTTCTTCGTCACCGGCAAGCGGCTCGGCGTCGACTTCGGCCTGCTGGGTCCCGACTCACGGCCGCTGACCGACCGGCAACTGCGGGAGTCGCTGGAGCCGGGCGCCTCCTGCAAGACGGCCACCGAATACCGCGACGCCGTCGACGCGCGCCTGTTCGGCCTGGGCCGCGAGCGCTACACCCAGCTGCTCGACCTGCTCCTGGCGCTGCGGCGCCCGCTGCTGGCCAAGGACCTCGACCCCGGCAAGGTGTCCGACACGCTCACCGCCGGCCTCAGCCCGGTCGATGAGGACCTGGTCGACCAGGCGGCGCGCGACTTCGAGAACCTCGCCGCCGTACAGCGCCTCTTCGACGACCTGACCGCCGCCGACAGCGCGGTCACGGCGTTCATGGCCGACTACACGACCTATCTGCAGGTGCACGCGAAGGCCAAGCTCGACCGCGTCGAGTCGGGGTTCCAGGGCGCGACCGCGCACGCGCGGGGCGTCGCCGAGGCGCTGGCCGAGGTCGAGCGGGCCACGGCCGCGCACGCGGCGGCGGTCGCGGCCCGCGACGCCGCCGAAGAGGAGCGCGCCACGCTCGGCGCCCGGCTGGGCGCGCTGAAGAGCCACGACGCGTACCGCAAGCAGGGCGACCTCGACCGCATGCGCACGCAGATCGCCGCCACCGCGGCCGAGATCGACAAAGAACGTGCCCGCCTCGACCGCGCCGGGGAGACCGTACGCGCCCTGACCCGCGAGGCGGACGAGGCCGACGAACGCCTGCGGTCCTCACGGCAGGCGGTCGGCCGCTGGACGGACGCGCTGGAGGACGCCGCCGAACGGGCCGGCATCGCCATCGACGGCGACGGCCCCGCCGACAGCGGCGAGGAGCTGCTGGTCGACGCCTCCGCGCGGAGCACCGCGCGACGCGACGATGTGGCTCGCGTGCGCGAGCACCTGGCCCTGGTCGGCGCCGCCGAGACCGAGCGCGCCCGCGCGGAGGAGGCGGTGGCGGAGGCCGGTGACAAGCTGGCCCGGCGGGAGGCCGAGTGCGCCGCGGCCGACGCGCACCTCGCCGCCGTACGCGACCAGGCCTCCTCGGCGCTCGCCGACTGGGCGTCGCGCTGGTCCGGCGGCGAGGAACCGGTCGCCGAGGCCGCCGACGTCGAGGCGCTGACGGCCGCGCTGGAGTCGATCGGCGAGGCGGGCGCGCGGAGCCTGGCGGAGGTGTTCGCCGACCGGACGGACGACCGGCGCCTCGCCGTGGCCTCGCGTCGTCAGGAGCTGGCCGGGCGGCGTAGGCAACTGGCGGCCGACCTGGCCGAGCAGCGCGCGCTGCGCGTCGAGATCGAGGCCGAGCGCGACGACGCGCCGCAGGAGAACGACCTGCGCACCGCCGACCGGTCCGCCCGGCCCGGCGCGCCGCTGTGGCGGCTCGTCCGCTTCGCCGACGACGTCGAGCCGTCGCGGGCGGCCGGCATCGAGGGCGCGCTGTACGGCGCGGGCATGCTCACCGCCTGGGTCCACCCCGACCCCGCGCAGACGATGGCGGCGGTGGCCGCGGCCGAGTCCGACGGCTACCTCGTCCCGGTCTCCCCGGGTCCGGAGGGGCCGACGCTCGCCGACGTGCTGGTCCCCGAAGAACAGGACCTCGTGCCCGCCGCGGCCGTCGCGGCGGTGCTGGGCTCGATCGCGCTCACCGCCGACCTGGCCGGCCACACCGCCTCGGCGGCCGTCACCGACCGGGGCCAGTTCGGCCACGGCGTCCATGTCGGCGCCCGGCCCAAAGAGGCGCCGGAGTTCATCGGCGCCACCAACCGCGAACAACGCCGCCGGGCCCGCCTGGCCGCCTGCGACGAGGCGATCGCGGAGCTGGTGGCACGCGACGCCGAGGCCGCCGCCGAGTCGGAACGGCTGGAGGAGCTGCTCGGCGACTTCAAGCGCGCCCAGCGTGAACTGCCCCCGGCCAAGCCGGTGGTGGGCGCGCTCAAGCGGGTGGCCGACAACGCCATCCTGCTGACCGTCGCCCGTACCGCGGAGACGGAGGCGCGCAAGGCACTCGAAGGCGCGTCCGCCGAGGTCGACGCCCGCCGGCGGCGCCTGCGCCAGACGGCCGCCGAGCGCGGCATGCCGGCCACGGCCGAGGCGGTCGACGCGGTCGCCCAGGCGGTCGAGGACTTCACCGCGGCCGCCGGCCACCTCGACGCCGAACGGCGCAACGCCGCGTTCCTGGTGAACGACGTCGCCGGCCGCCGCGACAACATCGAACGCCTCGCCTCCGACCGCGCCGAGAGCGCCGAGGCCCTGGCCGACAAGGAGAAGACGCATGCCGCGGCGGTCGAGGAGCTCGCCGAGCGGGAAAATGCGCTGGACGCTCCGCTGAAGGAGGTCCTCGCCCGGATCGAGGAGACCGAGGCGCTGATCAGCGCGGCCGACGAGGAGTTCCGGCGGCAGCGGTCCGAGGCGGAGCGGCAGGACCGGCGCCTCATCAAGGCCGAGGCCGACCTGACCAACGGCCGCAAGCTGGTCACCGAGGCGATGAACGGCCTGTTCGAACAGGCGGCGTCCTTCGCCCCGTACGCCCACCGCGACCTGCGGATCCTCCTGGGCGTCGCCGACGCGCGCCCCTGGCCCTCCGACGCGAGCTGGGAGCCGGCCCGCGCCGCCGAGGCGGTCATCGAGGCCCTGTGCCGCCCCACCGCCCCGGAGACCGCCACCGGGGGTGCGGCGGGCGAGGCCGGTTCCGGTACGGCCGGTTCGGGCGGGCCGGGCGCGGCCGGGGCGGGCCCGGTGAGGGTCGGTGTCCCTGCTCCGGTCGCTCTGGGTGAGGCCGGTTTCGGTTCAGGCGGGTCCGGCGCGGTGGGAGCCGGGCCCGGCGCGACCGGGGTGGGTGCCTCTGCTCCGGGCGGGGCCGGTGAGGCCGGTTCCGGTGACGCCGGTTCGGGCGGGTCGGGCGCGGCCGGGGTGGGTGCCTCTGCTCCGGGCGGGGCCGGTGAGGCCGGTTCCGATACCGCCGGTTCGCGTGGGTCCGGCGCGGTGGGAGCCGTAACCGGGGCGGCCATGGCCCCGCTGGATCCCGAGGCGGCGGTGCGGGCGGCGTTCCCGGCCGGTGTGGTGGAGCTGCTCGACGCGTTCCGCGTCGAGATCGGCGGGGGCCGCCCGGTCACGGACGGCGCGCTCAAGAGCGCCGCCGGGCGGATGTCCGACGCGCTGCGGACCTTCGGTGACGCGCTCACCTCCTGCGAGGCCGACTACCGCCTCGACTACGACCCCACCGGCGTCGTGATGGTCTTCGTCATCGACGAGGACGGCCGCAACCCGGTCGGAGTCTTCGCCGGCCGGGTCGCCGAGCGTGCCCGCGAGCAGGGCGTCCTGCTGGAGCAGCGCGAGCGTACGGTCCTGGAGGACGAGCTGCTCACCGGCCTGGCCCAGCAGATCCACGGCCGGGTCCTGGCCGCGCGCGACCTCGTCCGCGGCATGAACGCCGACACGCGGTCCCGCCCGATGTCGTCGGGCACCGCGATCGGCATCCGCTGGGCCCACTCGGACAAGATCGACGACAGGCAGCGCGCCACCTCACGGCTGCTCACCCGCGACGCCCAGGGCCTGGGCCCCTCCGGCCTGGCCGAGCTGCGCGGCACCCTCCGCGAGATGATCCGCGACTACCGCGCCACCCATCCGCGCGCCACCTACAAAGAGGTGCTGTCCGAGGTCCTCGACTACCGCACCTGGCACACGTTCGAGCTGCTGCTCGTCGTGCCGGGCGATCCGGAGGTCCGGCTGACCCGGGCCCGGCACTCGGTGATGTCGGGCGGTGAGAAGTCCGCCGCGATCCACCTGCCCCTGTTCGCCGCCGCGAACGCCCTCTACTCCTCGGCCCGCCCGGACTGCCCGCGCATGATCGCCCTGGACGAGGCGTTCGCCGGCATCGACGACAAGTACAAGCCGGACCTGCTCGGCCTCACGGTCAAGTTCGACCTGGACCTGTTCATGACCGGGCACGACCTGTGGGTGCACCACGAGACGGTGCCGATGGCCGCCCACTACGACATGCACCACGACAAGACCGCGCACGCCGTGTCGGCGATGCTCGTCCTGTGGGACGGCACCCAGCTGGTCGACGCCGAGGCCGGGTTCGCGGGCAACGACGAGCTCGCTGAAGAACTCCTCGGCATCAAACCCCGCCGCCACGTCCCGCCCGCCGCCGACGACTCGCTCCTGAGCGCGTTGCCGGAGGGCGAGGACGAGGAGGACGAGCCGTGACGCTCGAGGAGCGGGCGATCGAACGCTTCCGCGGTCCGGACTACCGGCGGCTGCTGGACCGCGCACGCGACCGGCTCGAACGCCGCGGCGGATCCCTGAGCGGCACGATCAGCCTGCCCGACCTCACACACGAGGAGCGGAGGGCGCTCGACGGCCTCCTCGGCGGCGCGCGGCGGCCGGGAGCCAGGAGCACCTCGGTGGACCTGACCCGGCTGGACGCCGCCGTCCGTACGTCCTGCGGCCTGAGCCTCGCCGGGTTACTGGAGACGGTCTTCGGCCGGCCGCTGAGCGACCGCCCCGCCGAGAGGGCGGCCAAGGAGGCCGCGCGTGCCGAACTGCTCCGCCGGGTGGAGGAGAGCCCGCTGTACGCCTCGGCGGACTGGTTCCGCGACTGGGCCGGCGCCCGGGGCCGGCTGACCCGGCTCGTCACGCGGGACGACGCGCACCTGTTCGCCGACGCGGTCGCGGTCCTCGAACGCCTGGAGAGCTCCACGGGTACGGTCGAGCTGACGACGCTCGCCGACGAGGTGACCGGCGACACCAAGGCGCTCGGCCCGAGGTCCCCGCTGTCCAGGCTGGTCCTCGACGCGCTGGCACGCCGCGTCGGCGTGCCCCGCCCGGAGGCGGCGGAGGACTGCCGGCGACTGTGGGAGGTCTTCGGCGTTCTCCCGGACGACCTGGCGAGCCGCGTTCTCGTGCTCAATCTCCCGGCCGAGGGTGCGGGGCTGGGGGAGTGGCTCACCGGCGCCGCGCGGTACGGCACCCCGTTCCCGGTCACGCTGAACCAGCTCAGGAAGCACCCGGTCACCGCTGCCCGCCCCGTCGTGTACGTCTGCGAGAACCCCACCATCGTCCGGCGCGCGGCGGCCGAGCTGGGCGCGGCCGCGCCGCCTCTCCTGTGCACCGAAGGACTGCCGTCGCTCGCGTTCCACCGCCTCGCGAGCACCGTCACCACGGGCGGTGGCACGCTGCGCTACCACGGCGACTTCGACTGGCCGGGCCTGGCGATCGCGCACGCGGTGATGCGGCGTCACGGCGCCGAACCCTGGCGCATGTCGGCCGCCGACTACCTCGCCGGAGTCCGCGGCGCCGACCGTCACCTGCCGCTGAAGGGCCGGGAGTCCCCGAGCCCGTGGGCGCCCGACCTGGCCACGACCATGGCCGGGACCGGCCTGGTCGTCTCCGAGGAGACGGTCGCCGACCGCCTGATCGCCGACCTTCGGTCGGCCTCGGGAACACCGTAGTGCCGGCGCCATGGCGCCGAGTGCGTACGGCGGCCTACGTTTCGCGGCGCACCCGCTCAGGTTGTCGGCCTGTGTTTCGTGGCGGCTAGGGTTGTCGGCCCGCATTTCCTCCTGGGAGTGCCGGGATGGCCGCCTGTTGTAACACGTCCTGTCCGTCCGGCCGTGGGCGCGGTACCGGCCTTGTGCGGCGAAACGCGGCCGCGGCTTCTCACCGGCGGTCGCCGCCGAAGCGGCCGGGCACCACCTCGTCCAGGCACGCTACGGGAATCTCGCCTGCCCGGTCGTCCGCGCCCCGGTGTGCTCCGCCGCGTACGTGCCGGGTGATCGTCCACTGCTCCCTGACGTGGATCAGGCCAGCAGCAGCACCCCGAACAGGGCGACGCCCGCCAGCAGCCAGGCCACATAGTCGCCGACGTGCCCGGAGTGCAGGCGGTGCAGCACCCTCGCGCGCGGGACGTACCCCGGACGCCCAGCACGGCGATCGCGAACGCCAGGGCCACCGCCGGCAGGCCCGACACCACGCTCGTCGTCGTCCACGCCACCGGCTTCGCGCCCGGCAGGAGCGGCGCGACGGCGTGGCCCAGCACCGTACCCGGCAGCAGGCCGACCAGCAGTCCCGCGAGCACCAGCAGCAGTCCGGGTGCCAGCATCGTCCACGGCAGCCGGGACAGCTTGAACTCCGTCTCCGGCTCGTGGTGCTCGGTGGCGCCCGGCACCGGCCGCCCCGCGCCGTGGAACACCCGCAGCCACACCCGCAGCACCGCCCCTGCCGTCAGCGCGGACGCGGTGATCCCGAGGGCCAGGATCCAGTGCCCGCCCTCCTCCTCGATCAGGGCCTTGCCCGCCCAGGTGCCCGACGGCGCCAGGCCCGCCAGGCCGATGCCGCCGAGGAGGAAGATCGCGCCGGTGACGGGCATCGATCGTCCACGGCCGTGCAGGTCGTACTCGTCGACCGTCTCGTACCGGTTCAGCAGCGCCCCCGCCCCGACGAACAGGCCCGCCTTCACGCCCGCGTGGCCGATCAGGTACCAGGCGGCGCCGGCCAGCGCGTCCGCGCGCAGCAGGCCGAGGCCGACGAGGAGAAGGCCGACGTGACTGACCGTGGAGTATGCGAGCAGCCGCTTGATGTGCCGTTGCAGTACGCACATGATCCCGCCGAGCAGCGCCGCCGCCGAGCCGAAGACGATCAGCGCCGTACGGACCGGGGCGGCCGGGACGGCGTGCGCGAAACTCGTCAGGTACGTCCGGGCCACCGCGTACACGCCGAGTTCCACCATCACGCCGGAGAACAGCATGCAGACCGGCGTCGGCGCCACGGCGTGCGCGTCCGCCAGCCAGAAGTGGAAGGGCACCGCCGCCGCCTTCACCAGGAATCCGGTGCAGATGAGGACGAAGGAGACGGTCACCAGCGCGTCGTGGCCGTGCAGGTGCCGGCCGACCGCGGCGAAGCCGAGCTGGCCCGTACGGGCGTAGACGAGCGCGATGCCGGTGAGGGTGAGGTAGACCCCGAGGGAGTTCACGATGCCGAAGTTCAACGCGCCGTGCACGGTCTCCGGCTCCTCGGACTGGTACCCGGTCAGCGCGTACGCGACCACGCTCATCAGCTCGAAGAACACGAACGCGTCGAACAGGTCCCCGGTGAGCGTGAACGCGCACATCGCCCCGGTGAACAGCAGCACCAGCGTGTGGAAGACGGCCTGGAGGTCGTCGAAGTAGTGCCAGGAGACGATGAGCGCGCACAGCGCCACGACGGCGACCGTCAGCGCCAACCCGGCCCCGACGGTGTCGCCGACCAGGGCGATGCCGACGCCCTCGCCCCAGCCGCCCATCCACACCGTGGTGCCGCCGTGGGCGAGCACCAGCGCGAGCAGCACGATCTGCGCGGCGACCGTGCCCGTGGCCAGGGCGTCGGCGGCGAACCGCGGCAGCCGCCGCCCGACCGCCGCGAGCAGCGCCGCCACCGCGAACGGCAGCCCGATCGCCAACGGGAGGATCACGGTTCGAGGGAGCGCAGCTGGTCCGGGTCGACCGTGCCGCGGCGCTTGGCCACCTGCACCGTGAGCGCGAGGAGCAGCGCGGTCACCGTCGCCCCGACGACGATGTCGGTGAGCGTCATCGCCTGCACCAGCGGGTCGACGACGTTCCGCGTCGGCTTGATGTCGGAGAAGACCGGCGCGGTCGCCTTCTTCTGATAGCCGACGGTGAGCAGCAGCACGTACGTGGCGGACTGCGCCACCGACAGGCACACCACGGCGTGCACGAGGTTCCGGCTGGTCACGATGCCGTAGACGCCGACCAGCAGAATCCAGCCGGGGATCAGGTAGGGGAGATGGGTCATGAGTCCTTCCTCACGAGGAGGGCCTGCTCGAAGAACTTGGCCAGCGCGAGCACGAACGCGCAGCCGACCTCCAGGCCGACCACCGCGTTCATGGCCTTGACCTGGCCGGCGAACCACAGCGCCAGCACGACGAACGCGCCCGCCGCGAGCGCCTCGCCGGCCTCGAACATCGGCACCGGCCGGATCCGGGCGAGCGCGGGGTAGTCGCCGGCCAGGTAGACCAGGTGGATCGCGCTGCCGAGCACCACACCGCCCTGGAAACCGCCGCCGGGGGAGAGGTAACCGTGCGCGACGATGTAGACGCCCGTCATGAGCGTGACCGGCAGCAGCAGGTACCCGGTGATCCGCAGCGCGTCGAAGACCTGGGCGGGGCCGTACGCGTGCTCGCCCGCGGAGTCCTCCTGCTCGGCCCGTACGGTCCGCAGCACGAGGACGGCGGCGAGCGCGGAGGCCATGAGGATCAGCTCCTCGCCGAGCGTGTCGAGCGCCCGCTGGTCGAAGTTGATCGAGGAGATGACGTTGGGGGTGTGGCGGGCCAGCGCGTTCGGCAGCGTCCGCTGACCGTACGGGTGGAAGGTGCCGCCGAACCGGGGCAGCCGGAACGCGGCCAGCGCGAACAGCACCGCCAGCCCCGCCCCGCCGACGCCCAGCACGAGCAACCGCAACCGTCGGCTCACGGGTCCTCCTTCGTCGGGAAGGTGACCAGGGCGCTGTGCTTGTCGGTTCGCTCGCTCCGCTCGTTCACGACCGGTCCTTCTCGTCCGGCTCGCGTGTGTGGTGGCGGCGGATCGCGTGGATGGCCAGCATCACGATGAGGGGGACGACCACCGTGCCGACCCCGGTCTGCGACATCGCCACGTCGGGCGCCTGGAGCACCACGAACAGGACCGTCAGCACGATGCCGTACCCGGACAGCACGATCGCCTGCCGTGCCGGGTCACGTGTGAGCACCACCGCGGTCGCCATGAACGCCGTCAGCAGCAGGACCGCGACGATCAGTACCTCATTCATGGGAGACCCGCCTCCCGGCACGCGCGGTGGTGATCACGGTCGCCGGCCCGGTGACGAGGAGCAGCAGCCCGATGAAAACGATCTTCGCGACGTCGTGCCAGGACGACCACGGCGCGAGGGCGAGCCCGGCGGTCACCAGCGGCGCGGCGATCACCGAGCCGATCGAGACGAAGTGCAGTCGCAGGAAGCGGCCGCGGATCAGCAGCAGCCGTAGGGTGGCGAAGGTGATCAGCGCCGTGCCCGCCCAGATCAGCACGGTGCTCGCCACGTTCACGCGGTGCCGCCGAGGAAGCGCGCGTACACCAGCGAACCGGCGAACGACAGCAGCGCCACGACGAACGCCGCGTCGAGGTAGGCCGGTCGCCCGTACCCGGCGGCCAGCAGCATGAGTACGAGCGTCGCGGCCGGCCCGGCGAGGATGAGCCCGGCGAGCCGGTCCACCGGCTCGCCTCGCAGCGTCGCGAGCAGGCAGGGGAACAGCGCGGCCACCAGCAGCGCGAACGCCGCGGGCAGCCCGACGGCCAGGGCGGTCATCGCGTCACCTCGCGTTCGAGCGCGGACGGCCGGTCGCCGACCCGGTGGACGATGAGCACGTCGCGGTCCGGGTCGACGTCGGCGACGTAGGTGTTCGGTGCGACGGAGAGGGCCAGCGCGGTGTACCCGCGTCGTGTCGCCGGCTGCTCGTCCCGGGGCAGGGGGATCTCGGTGAACGCCCCGCGCGGGCGCCACAGCAGGCGCGCGAACCCGCTGACGGTCTGGTCCGGCAGGCGCAAGAGCCATCGCAGCCATCCGGCGCGGGGCCAGTACGTCTCGTCGTTGTCGGTCGCCAGCAGCGTCCGGCGGGTCAGGACCGCCGCCACGCCGCACGCGACCCCGGTGGCCGCTCCGACCACGATCTCGGTCGGGGAGATGGTGGAGATGATCGCCAGGTACACGGCGAACAGGACCACGGCCCAGATCGCCGCTTCGATGAACTCCCGTCGTCTCATGCCGCCGTTAGTTCCCAGGTACGTGGCGTGAATGCACCGATGACGCCACGACCCGGAGACCGCGAGAACGGATGACGGACGGTCGCCGCCGAGGTGAAATGGCCGGATTGGGACGTTCCAATCCCCTTGCGCGTGGTTTACAAACCTTGTCAAGGTTTCTGATGGCTAGGCAGCCGGTTCTCACCCCCCGCTCCGGCAGCCGCAGGGAATGCCACTCGTCGTGTCGGCATGCCCTGGGCCGCCGGGAGCCGAGCGCCAGTGCCCATGCCACCCGGGGCGCGCCACACGGGCGTGCCCGACACACTGGGAGGCACGTTGAAGTCCATTCCCCTGTCCCGGCGTACCGGTATGGCCGTCGCGGCCGCCGGAGTCCTCGCGATCGCGGTCGCCCCCGCGGCCCAGGCGGCGACTCCGAGCCCCACCGCGCAGGCGAAGGTCGCCTCCGAGCTGGCACGGCAGCTCGGATCCCGCTCCGCCGGCTCGTATCTCGACTCTTCGCGCACGCTGGTCGTCACGGTGACGAACGCGGCCGACGCGAAGACCGTCAAGGCCGCCGGGGCGACCCCGAAGACCGTCGCGCGTACGGGCGCGCAACTGCGGACGGCGAAGAAGGCCCTGGACGCCGCCGCGGTGCCGGGCACCGCGCGGATGATCGACCCGAAGACGAACCAGGTCGTCGTCGCGGTCGACAGCACCGTCACGGGCGACCGTCTCAGCAAGGTCGAGAAGGCCGCGTCCGCACAGGGCGCCGCCGTCCGCATCCGGCACGTGAGCGGTGAGTTCCGTCCGCTCATCGCCGGTGGCGACGCCATCTGGGGCAGCGGCTACCGCTGCTCGCTCGGGTTCAACGTGACCACCAGCAGTGGTGCCGCCGGCTTCATCACCGCCGGGCACTGCGGCAACGTGGTCAGCACGTGGTACTCCGACCAGGGTGAGAGCAGTGAGCTCGCCACGACCGGAAAGAGCGTGTTCCCGGGCAACGACTACTCGATCGCCACGTACACGGGCGGCGGCTCGCACCCCAGCGAGGTCGACCTGTACAACGGTTCCACCCAGGCGATCACCGGTGCCGGTGACGCGACGGTCGGCGAGTCCGTCCAGCGCAGCGGCAGCACCACCAACGTGCACGGCGGCACCGTGACCGCCGTCGACGCGTCGGTGACGTACGAGGAGGGCACGGTCAACGGGCTCATCGACACGAACGTGTGCGCCGAGCCCGGTGACAGCGGCGGCGCGCTGTTCGACGGCGGCACCGCGCTGGGTCTCACCTCCGGCGGCAGCGGCGACTGCAGCTCCGGCGGCGAGACGTTCTTCCAGCCGGTCCCGGCCGCGCTGAGCGCCCTGGGCGCCAGCATCGGCTGAGTCCCCGACGGGGCCCCTCCGGCGTGGTCCGGAGGGGTCCTTCGCGTTATTTGACAGCGCAGTCCATTACCGCCTAGCGTCAGCGCCATGCCCCGTACGAAGGAGTTCGACCGCGACGAGGCGCTGCGGCGCGCCGTCGAGGTGTTCTGGGACCGCGGCTACGAGGCCGCCTCCACCGAAGAGCTGCTCGCGGCGATGGGGATCGGCCGGCAGAGCATGTACAACGCGTTCGGCGACAAGCGGCGGCTCTACCTGGAGGCGCTGCGGCGCTATCAGGCCGAGACGAGCGCCGACATGTTCGAGCGGCTGAGCGCCGCCGAGTCGCCGTTGTCGGCGCTGGCCGGGGTGCTGCTCGAGGTCGCGCGCCAAAGCGACGACGAGCGCCGCCGCAGCTGCATGGCGGTCAACGCCGCGGCGGAGTTCGGCCGGTCCGACCAGGAGGTCGCCGCGATCCTCGACTCCGGGAGCGACCTGTGCCACACCGCGTACGCGCGGCTCGTGGCCCAGGCGAAGCGCAAGGGCGAGGCGCGCCCTGACCTGGACGAACAGGCGGCGGCACGTTTCCTGCACTCCACGCTCGTGGGGCTGCGCCTGCGAGCGCGTGCCGGTGCCTCGCCCGAGGTGCTGCACGACATCGCGACCATCGCCATCGACGGTCTTCGGGCCCGCTAGGAGATCCACGCGCCGCACCCGTGACGGGGCGGCGCATTCGTTCGCACTGTTTTTGGACTGTGCTGTCAAATAAGGATGAGAAAATGAGTGCACGGCTGGACGGCAGGACGGCGCTGGTTACGGGGTCGACGAGCGGCCTGGGGCGGGCGATGGCGGACGCCATGGCCGCGGCGGGCGCGCACGTCGTGCTCACCGGGCGCAGCAAGGAGGCGGGGGAGCGGGCCGTCGCCGAGCTGCGGGAGGCCGGTCACACGGCCGACTACGTGGCGGCCGACCTGGCCGAGGGACGGCTGGAGGCGCTGCGCCTGGCCGACGAGGCCGAGTCCCTGCTGGGCGGCCGGGTCGACATCCTCGTGAACAACGCCGGGATCGTCCCCGTCGGCCCGACCGCCGACCTGGACGAGGAGCTCTACGACCGTGCGTGGACCGTGAACGTCAAGTCGGCGTTCTTCCTGACCGCCCGCCTGGCCCCGGCGATGGCCGCCCGCGGCGCGGGCGTCATCATCAACACCGGCTCGATCGTGGTGCGCCACGGCTTCGTGGGCTCGGCGCTCTACAGCGCGACGAAAGCCGCGATCGAGTCGCTGACCATGTCCTGGGCCGCGGAGTTCGGCCCGAGCGGCGTCCGGGTCAACGCCATCGCCCCGGGCTTCGTGGCGACGGAGACGTCACCGTCGGAGCGCCTGGTGGGAGCGATGACCGCCTCCCCGGCGGGCCGGCCCGGCCGGGCGGAGGAGATCGGCCCGCTGGCCGTCTACCTGGCCGGCGACGACGCCGCGTACGTCCACGGCGCGTCCTTCGTTTTGGACGGCGGCTGGACCACCGCCCGCAGGTAGTGGGCAGCCGACACGGTGCGGCGACCCCGCCCGCCGCACCGAAGCCGCCGGCGTGGCGAGACACGGACGCCGGGCGCGCCCGGGGATCAGCGGGCGACGGCCCGGCCGGCGTCGGCCGAGGCGGGCGTGCCGCGGTGCTGTAGGCACGTCGCGCCAGTTCGGCACGGCGGTGCTGTGGCTGGGCGCACTAATCCGGTACGCGGCCCGGACGGCGTCGGCCGAGGCGGGCCTACGGCGGTGCTGTGGGTGTGTCGCGCTGGTGCGGTACGGCGGCGTGTCCGAGCTCTCGCCGGGTGGTGGTCCGGTCGGCGTTGGCTGAGGTGGGTGTTTCGCGGTGCTGTGGGTGCGTCGTGCCGATGCGGCGGCGCGCCTGAAGACCTCGCCGGGCGGCGCCCGGCCGGAGTCGGCCGAGGCGGGCGTACCGCGGTGCTCTGGGCGCGCCGGGCCGGTCCGGTACGCCGGGTGCGTCCGGCTCAGCGAACGGGCGGCGCGTCGGTGTGTTCGTGCAGTTCCCGCGAGAGCGCCTGGATGGCGTGGGTGAGCAGAGCCACCTTCGTCTCGAGTTGAAGGATGCGTTCCTCCAGGTGGGCGGCCGAAGGGGCGCGGAAACCGATGTTGATCTGGCGTGTCATCCTGCCTTCTCTCGTTCGCTGAAGGGCCCCGCCGGCCCACTCGGCGGCGCCGTCGGCGCCCGGCACCGCAGGCGGCGGGGCGTCCGGGTCAGCGTGGTGCCGCGCCGCCCTCGGCGTACCGGTTCGGCAGCACCGGCTCGATGCGGTACAGCGTCGGACGCTCCAGATGGCCCGGCGTCGGCCGGTGCCTGCGTCCCGCGACGGCGGCGACCAGGTCCCGTGCGGTGATCAGGCCCACGAGCCGGTCCTCGCCGTCGGTGACGGCCACGAAGTCCAGCTGGGCGGCGAGCATCGCCCGTGCCGCCGCGGCGATGGAGTCCGAGACGCCGACGTGAGGCATGAGGCGGTGGCCCACGACCGTGCTCACCGGCATGCGCATGCGGTCCGGACCGCCGCCGTCCCACGCGGCGGCCATCGTCTCGGCGTCCAGGACGCCGATGCAGTGACCGTCGGTGCTGACCACCGGTACGTGGTGGTACCCACCCTGGCGCATCAGCTCCCAAGCCATGAGCGTGGTCTCCTCGGCCGCGACGGTGAGCACCTCGGTGGACATCACGTCGCCAACGAGGCTTTCCTCGAAGCTCGAGGTCATCGTGTGGCCTCCAGATAGGTCGGGTGGATCCGTCGTCCGCTGACGTATTCGCCGCGGATGCGGATGAAGTAGCCGAGGCCTCGCGGGGCCCACGATCTCAGCGGGAGCCGGGAGAGGCGCTCGATCTCGGTGGCGACGCGGACGACCCGTGCTTCCCCGATCACGGTGACCGACCAACCCGAGCGGCTGCCCGGTTCGAAGGCGTCGGCCTCGAAGGCGACGACCGCACCGCGGGTGGCCGAGGCCAGCTTCGAGCCCGGCGGCATCGAGATGATCACGTCATCGCCGTCGAACACGAAGTGGACCGGCTCGATCGCGGGCAGCGCACGGTCGGTGAAGACCACCCGGCCGAGGGTCACGGACCGCATCAGCGCCAGGCAGTCGTCGCGATCAAGGACCTCGATCCCGTTCGCGTCGAGTCTCATGGCTCGATACTCCCCGTGGCCCCGACCGGCGGGCAGGGGCGAAGGTCCCGGCCGGGCCCGCCATTCCTCAGCATCGGGCCCCGGCGCGGAGGACCTTCGCCCGGCACCGCGTCAAGCTTGCGGACCACCGGGGCAGGACCTGGGACGGTCCTGCCGAAATGCCGTCTGACCTCGTCTTTCATACTGGTCTCAGCAGGACTTGCCGCTCGGGGCAGGACGTGGACGCGGACGACGGGAGGCATACGCCGTGTGCCCTGAAGGGCAGCCCGGGGACGATCGCGCCGGCATGGTGCTGCCGCAGCTACGGCTCGACGATCTTCTCTCTGAGCTGCAGTCGCGGCTCGCGGCGGTGCTCGCCACCCGCGACCGGGTACACGCGCTGCTCGAGGCGGTCGTCTCGATCGAGAGCGATCTGGAGCTGGACACCGTTCTGTACCGGATCGTCGAGGCGGCGACCACCCTCGTCGACGCCCGGTACGGCGCACTCGGGGTGATCGGCAAGGACGACCGGCTGTCCCGGTTCGTGACCGTCGGCATCACCGAGGAGGAGATCAAGGCGATCGGCTCCTGGCCGACGGGTCAGGGCATCCTCGGCCTGCTGATCAGGGAACCGGCCCCGATCCGGCTGGCCGACCTGTCCGCGCACCCGGCCTCCTCGGGGTTCCCGCCCGCCCATCCGCCGATGCACCGGTTCCTGGGCGTGCCCGTACGCGTGCGCGACGAGGTGTTCGGCAACCTCTACCTGACCGAGAAGGCCGGCGGCGGAGAGTTCGACGAGGACGACGAGAGCGTGGTCGCCGCCCTCGCCACGGCGGCCGGTGTGGCGATCGAGAACGCCCGCCTCTACGAGGAGGCCCGGCGGCGCGAACGCTGGCGGGAGGCCTCGGCCGAGGTGTCCACCTCGCTGCTGTCCGGCACCGCGCCGGCCGAGGTCCTCACGCTGGTGGCCCGGCGTGCCCGGGAGATCTGCGACGCGGACTACGCCATGGTGGCGCTCGCGGAGGGAGAGGAGCTCACCGTCCAGGCGGCCGACGGCGAGCACGCCGACCTGATCGCCGGGCGCCGCCCCCGGATCGACGACGTGCTGGCCGGACGGGTGTTCCGCACCGGCGAGTCCCTGATGCTCGCCGACGCCGGGGAGGCGGCCCGTACGGTCAGGTCCCCGCCGCCCATACCGCTGGAGGCCATCCTGGCCGTGCCGCTGGGGACCGGGCCGGAGGTACGCGGCGTGCTCGCGGTGGCCAACGCCCCGGGCCGGCCGGCCTTCACCGAGTCCGCCCGGCGGCTGCTGGAGGCGTTCGCCGCCCAGGCCGCCGTCGCCATCGAGCTGGCCGAACGCCGCCGTGACGCGGAGCGCCTCGTCCTGCTGGAGGATCGGGACCGCATCGCCAAGGACCTGCACGACACCGTCATCCAGCGCCTGTTCGCCACCGCGATGACGCTGATGAGCGCGATGAAGATGACCGACCGGCCCGACGTCGCCGTACGGGTCCAGCGCGCGGTCGACGATCTGGACGAGACGATCCGCCAGATCCGCTCGACGATCTTCGCGCTGCAGGCGGTACCCGGCGCCCGCCTCGGGCTGCGCGAACGAGTCCTGGAGGTGGTCGAGGGGACCACGGAGTGCCTGGGGTTCGCGCCCGCCGTACGCCTCGAAGGGCTGCTGGACACCACGGTGAACGCCGAGACCGGCGAACATCTGATCGCCGCGCTCCGGGAGGCACTGTCCAACGTCGCACGGCACGCGCACGCGCGCCACGTGTTCGTGACCGTCGACGCCGGCGACTCCCTCACGCTCGTGGTCGAGGACGACGGCACCGGCATCCCGCCGGTCGGCCGGCGCAGCGGCCTGCGCAACCTCGCCGAACGGGCCCGCTCCCTCGGCGGCTCCTTCGAGTTCCGCGACCGGGAGGGCGGCGGAAGCGTCCTGGACTGGCGGGTCCCGCTGCGCCACGACTGACCGGAGCGGCGAGCCGACGAGCGAGCGGAGTGGACGGTGAGGTACGAGCCGTCCGCGGAGCGAGTGAGGAGGTGAGCGCGACCAGGGAACCGGACGCCTCCCGGCCGAGGCGAGCGGCCCCGGACCAGGGGACTTTCGGCCTCTATCTGACGTCCGGCCGCCGCCGCGACGCTGGGGAGAGCAGCGGCGGCGGCCGAGGGGGTGCCCGCCGCGCGCCGACCACCAGGAGACATCATGATCCAGCCGATCGTCGTCGGAACCGACGGCTCGTCCCGAGCCGACCTCGCCGTGGAATGGGCCGCGGACGAGGCGACGCTGAGACACCGGCCGCTGCACATCGTGCACGCGGCCGAACGCTGGGACCACGACATGCCGTTCTACGCGACGCCGGGGACCTGCGAGTCACTGACGGAGACGGGCGAGCACGTGCTCGCCGAGGCCGTCGAACGCGCCGCCAAGGCCCGTCCCGGCCTGCCGGTCACCAGCGAACTGGTCTTCGACGCGCCCGTACGCGCGCTGCGGTCACAGGGCCGCCGTTCGTGCGAGATCGTGGTCGGCCACCGGGGTCTCGGCGGATTCACCGGGATGCTGCTCGGCTCCACCGGCCTGCGGCTGGCCGCCTACGTTCCGGTGCCGACGATCGTCGTGCGCGGCGAACCCCGGGAACGCCGTCACGAGGTGCTCGCCGGCGTGGACCTGTCCGAGACGCCAGGGGCGTCGGAGGAGGTGCTCCGGTACGCCTTCGAGGCCGCGGCACTGCGCGACGCGTGGGTCCACGTGGTGCACGCCTGGCAGGTACCCGCCATCCTGCCCACCGTCTCGGTGTGCGAGGCCGAGGCCGTGACACGTGACCGCCTCGACGACGCGCTCGCCCCCTGGCGGGCGCGCTATCCGGACGTCGGCGTGGTCGAGCAGACACCGCGCGGACACCCGGTCGGCGCGCTCACGGCCTGTTCCTCCCGTGCGGCCCTTCTCGTCATCGGACCCGGCTGCCGCGAGACCCGCCTCGGGTCCGTCGCCCACGGCGTCATCCACCATGCCGACTGCCCCGTCGCCATCGTCGGCCCGCCCCGGTAACCGGTTCCGGGGAGACGTCACGTGCGGCGGGGGTCAGTCGTCGACCATGTCCACGAGGTCGGCGATCGAGTCGGTGATGCGGGACGGGCGGAACGGGAAGCGGTCCACGTCGCCCGCCTGGGTCACGCCCGTCAGGACCAGGATCGTGTAGAGGCCCGCCTCCATGCCCGAGACCACGTCGGTGTCCATCCGGTCGCCGATCATGGCCGTCGTCTCCGAGTGGCCGCCCACGGTGTTGAGGGCGCTGCGCATCATCAGCGGGTTCGGCTTGCCGACGAAGTACGGGGTCACGTTGGTGGCCTTGGTGATCAGCGCGGCGACCGCGCCCGTCGCCGGGAGGGAGCCCTCGGCCGAGGGGCCGATCGGGTCCGGGTTGGTGGCGATGAACCGCGCGCCGCCGTCGATGAGGCGGATCGCCCGGGTGATCGAGGTGAAGCTGTACGTGCGGGTCTCGCCGAGGACGACGTAGTCGGGGTCGATGTCGGTCAGGACGTACCCGACCTCGTGGAGCGCGGTGGTCAGCCCCGACTCGCCCAGGACGAACGCCGACCCGTGCGGTCGCTGGTCGTTCAGGAACTGCGCGGTCGCCAGTGCGGACGTGTAGATCGACTCGACCGGGACGTCGAGCCCGGCCGCTCGCAGCCGTACGTGAAGGTCTCCGGGCGTGTAGATCGAGTTGTTCGTCAGGACGAGGAACCGCCGCCCCGCCTTGGTCAGCCGCTCCAGGAACTCCCGCGCTCCGGGTACCGGACGGCCCTCGTGGACCAGGACACCGTCCATGTCGGTCAACCAGCATTCGATCTCTTTGCGCTCACTCATGCGATCAATATCCCGCAATGACGTGAACGGACGGTACGCCGGGGCGGGGTCTTCTTCGCCGGTCACAGCGCGAGTTCGAACCAGACCGCCTTGCCCGCCGCCGTGTGGCTGGCGCCCCATCGGCTGGAGAGTCTGTCGACGAGGTAGATGCCGCGGCCGGCCTCGTCGTCGTCACCGGGTTCGCACAGGACGGGCAGGTGGTGATCGTCGTCGGTGACCTCGCACAGCAGCGTCTCGGTGCGCAGCAGCCGCATGGTGATCGGGCGCGTGGTGTAGCGGATCGCGTTGGTGACGAGTTCGGTCGCGAGGAGCGAGGCGGCGTCGATCTGGTCCTCCAGCCCCCAGCCGGTGAGCGTGTTGGCGATCAGACCCCGTACGTGACGTGCCGCCTGGGCGTGCGGGCGCATGATCCAGTTGGCGACGCTGGCGCTCGGGATGCCGTCGAACCGGGCGATGAGGAGCGCGACGTCGTCCTCGCGTTCGCCGGTGCGCAGGGCGCGCAGGACGTTCTCGCACAGGTCGTCGGGCGGGTCGGACACCTTCGCCAGGCTCTCGCGCAGCTCGTCGAGCCCCTCGGTGATGTCCTGGTCGCGGGACTCGACCAGGCCGTCGGTGCACAGCGCGATCAGCGTGCCGTCCGGCGCGGGCACCTCGATGGTCTCGAACGCGACGTTGCCGACGCCGAGCGGAACGCCGGCCGGCACCGGGACCAGTTCGGTACGGCCGTCGGCATAGGCGAAGACCGGCGGGACGTGCCCGGCGTTCGCGATCGCGCAGCGCCGGGCGACCGGGTCGTACACGCAGTAGACACAGGTGGCGAGGAACTGTTCGCCGGCCTGCCCGACGGTCTCCTCGAAGAGCTGGTCGAGGTGGCGGAGCACCTGGTCCGGGGGAGGGTCGAGGGCGGCGAGGGTGCGCACGGCGGTACGGAGCTGGCCCATCGTGGCGGCCGAGTGCACCCCGTGCCCCATGACGTCGCCGACGATGAGCGCGACCCGGCTGCCGGGGAGCGGGACCGCGTCGAACCAGTCGCCGCCGACCTGCGCGGCGGGGTTGCCCGGCAGGTAGCGGTAGGCGATCTCCACGCCGGGCAGCCGCGGCGGGTGCTTGGGCAGCATGCTGCGCTGGAGCGCGTCCGCGACGCGCGCCTCCCGCTGGTACAGCAACGCCTTGTGCGCGCCGAGCGCCGCCTGGTCGGCCATCAGCGTGGCGGTCAGCACGGCGGTCTCGTCGAAGCCGGGGCGTCCGGCCGAGCGCAGCAGCAACGCGAACCCGAGCAGGTGCCGCCCCGCGCGGAGCGGGACGACGACGAGCGACCCCGACCGTGCCGCCGGCAGCAGGCAGCCGACGTCGTCCTGGTCACGCGAGCCCGTGCCGTCCGGGCTTGGGTCGGGCCACATGACGAGTTGCCCGCTGCCGACGCTCGCCGCGAACGGGCCGGTCAGCTCGGAGACCGCGACCTTGCCGGGGAGCGCGCGGACCGTGCGCCGGGCGTCGCCGTCCGGTGCGGCGTGGCGGGCGACCTTGCACAGCACGCCGTCGGCCGGGGCGCCGGGTGACTCGGGTGGTTCGCCGTCGGTGAGCACCGTCTCGTACAGGTACGTCGCGGCGAGGTCGGCGACGCGCGGCACCGCCGTCTCGCAGAGCGAGGTCATGACCTGGGTCAGCTCCAGGTCACCGCCGATCCGTACCGTCGCGGCGTGCAGGAAGGCGAGATGCTCGTGTACGTCGGACGGGTCGGGCCGCCCGTGACCCCGCCACCTCACCGAAGGCCGTCGCGGCGGCAGAACAGGAACAGCTGCACCTCGGGCAGGAGCTCGGCGCTGGCCGGGGCGTACGTCAGGTGGTGCAGCTCGGTGACCTCGAACCCCGCCTCGGTGACGAGCGACACGAGTTCGTCGCGCATGTACCCGCTCACCCGTACGGGACTGCCGAGGAACTGGATCGGCGTGTCGTCGAGGTCCGCCTCCACCATGCCGAGCACCAGATGACCTCCCGGCGCGAGCAGGTCGTGAAAGTGCTCGAGCGCGGGCGGGATCTCCACGCGCGGCAGCATCAGCAGCGAGAAAAATGCGACAACTGCCGCGAATTCCCCCAAGGATGCATCAAGTTCCTCTATGGGGCGGCGGAGGAATTCCGCTTCCGGCACGTCCCGGCGGGCCAGGCGGAGCATCTCGTCGGAGATGTCGATCCCGACCACCGAGTGCCCGGCATCGGCGAGCTGCCGCGCGGTCGGAGTGCCCGTGCCGCATCCGGCGTCGAGGATCCGCGCCCCGGGCGGAAGCCGGTCGAGTAGCCGGCGCACGGCCGAGAGCTGCCCATCCTTGTGCGGGAACGCCTCGTCGTATCGCTCCCCGATCCGGTCGAACGCCCATGCCTGAGCGGTCTGCCGATCGGCCCGGGAACCCACGACGTACGGAGCCTGGGTCATCACACCGTCCCTCCTAGCCCCTCCGGCTGCGTCGAGCGTGGTGCCTATTCAACACGGATTCCGGCTCAAGCTCCGCAGAACCCCGCTTACACGTGTTGACAGAATTGGTATCCATTAGCGGACGTGCGGCGAGAACCCGTTGCAGCAGGCCGGAAAGCGTTTTCCATAGGAGCCGGAACTCCCTCACGACGCACGCCGGGAATGCGGCAATGGGACGTTTTCTGGCTACTTGCGGTGGTTGAGGAGGCGCAGGACCCGCTGGATCGTGCCCGGGGGAGGCGGGCCGAACGGCGAGGCGAGGCGGGTACGGGCGGGGCGGCCGCGCAGGGTCACCGTGTTGCCCAGGCGCCAGCGGGACGCCTCGCCCTGGTGCGCCGCGCCGACCACCGTGGCCGACGCCAGGAGGCGTTCGTCGGTGCTCTTGGCCAGGTCGCTCAGCCGGGCCGCCTCGTTGACCGGGTCGCCGATGACGGTGTACTCCAGCCGCTGTTCGGCGCCGATGTGCCCGGCCACGACCTGTCCCGAGGACACCCCGATGCCCGCGTGCAGCTGCGGCAGTTCGGCCCGCAGCCGGTGGGACAGCTTCCGGGCGGCGGCGAGCGCCTGACCGGCCGGGTCCTCCAGCTGCTGCGGCGCGCCGAAGACGGCCAGCGCCGCGTCGCCCTGGAACTTGTTGATCAGCCCGCCGTGCGCGGCCACGACCTCCACGACGATGCCGAAGTAGGCGTTGAGCAGGCCGACGACCTCGCCGGGCGGCCGGGTCGCGGCCAGCCGGGTCGAGCCCTTCAGGTCGGCGAAGATGACGGCCGCCTCGCAGACCTCGCCGCCGAGGGCGACGCCGTGTTCGAGCGCGTGCCGGGCGACGTCCTCGCCGACGTGCCGGCCGAACAGGTCGCGGATCCGCTCGTTCTCGCGCAGGCCGGTGGCCATGTGGTTGAACCCCGCCTGCAGGCCGCCCAGCTCGCCCGCGTCGTACACGGGCACGGACGCCTGCAGGTCGCCGCGTTCGATCCGGGCCAGGCCCTCCCGTACGGACCGGACCGGGTCGGCGACCGCGCGCGCGGCGATGTAGGTGACCTCGAACCCGACCAGCAGCGCCACCCCGCCGAGCACCAGGATGGTGACCGCGAGCTGCGTCAGCGACATGCCGGTCACCACCAGCGCGGCCACCGCGGTGATGACCAGGCCGAGCAGCGGCACGCCGGTGCCGAGCGCCCAGGCGAGCATGGTGCGCGGCGTGATGCCGAACCATCCGTCGTGGGGAGTGGGCCGCGACGCCATCACGATGGCCGCGAACGGGCGCAGCAGGCGTTCGGCGAGCAGGTAGACGAGCGCGCAGGTCGTGATGGCGCCGAGCAGGGTGATCATGCTCACCTTGAGCGCGAGCAACGGGGAGTAGGCCAGGTCGATGACGGCCCACCCGGCCGCGCCGCTAGCCCACAGCGTCGCCTGCATCGCCATCAGCCGCAACGGCCCGCGCAGGACCGCCCGGCGTTCGATCTCGTCCGGCTCGCCGTCGTGCGCGGCGAACGTGCGCAACGGCCGGCACAGCCGGATCCCCCACGCGATGCCGATCGGCGCGCCGAACAGGACGTACGCGGAGAACACCACCAGGTTGACCAGGCGCACGCGCGCGGGGTCGGCCAGACCCGGCGGGTCGGGCATCACGAAGGTCGAGAACAGCAGGACGAACAGCGCGCCGGCGAGGTTGGCGCCGCCGACCGCGACGATGAGCATCCACCGCGTACGGCGTTCGAGGCCGACGCGAGAGACGCCGGACGGCCCGTCGAGCCACGTCCGGAGCCGCTCGGCCCGATTCCTGCCGCCCACCGCCATCCCTCCCGTCGCGGGACATTCGGGGACACTAGTGTTACCGAAAGCCGGGGAGCGGACGACGGTGGGCGGCCGATTGGCCGCGGGACATGGGCGGAATCGGGGGAACGGTACGGATGCGGATGGGGATCGGCCTGGCGGCCCTGGGCCGGCCGGCCTACATCAACGTCGGCCGTGAGGGCGCGCTGCCCGCGGAGCGCACGGTCGAGGCGATGCGCGCGGCGACGTGGCGGGTGCTCGACGCCGCGTACGCGGCCGGGGTGCGGTGGATCGACGCCGCGCGGTCCTACGGCCGGTCGGAGGAGTTCCTCGCGGGGTGGCTGGACGAGCGCGGCCACGCCGACGTCACGGTCTCCAGCAAGTGGGGGTACGCCTACGTCGGCGGCTGGCGTTCCGACGCCGCCGTGCACGAGGTCAAGGAGCACTCCCTGGACCGGTTCCGCACGCAGCTCGCCGAGACGCGGGGGCTCCTCGGCGACCGGCTCGACGTGTACCAGGTGCACTCGCTGACCGCCGACAGCCCGCTCTTCGGCGACGCCGCGCTGCTCGACGCCCTGGCGGAGCTGGCCGCCGAGGGCGTGCGGGTCGGGTTCTCCACCTCCGGGCCCGCCCAGGCCGACACCGTACGCCGGGCGCTCGCGCTGGAGGTCGGCGGGCGGCGTCTGTTCACGACGGTCCAGTCGACGTGGAACGTCCTGGAGTCCTCCGTCGGCGACGCCCTGGCCGAGGCCCATGCGGCCGGCGCCCACGTGATCGTCAAGGAGGGGCTCGCCAACGGCCGCCTGGCGGCCGAGCCGCCCGAGACCGTACGGCGGGTGGCGGCCGGGCGCGGCCTGACCGCGGACGCGGTCGCGCTGGCGGCGATCCTGGCGGAGCCGTGGGCGGACACGGTGCTGTCCGGGGCGGTGAGCGTGGAGCAGATTCGCACGAATCTCGGCGCGGAGTCCGTTCCCCTTTCGCCGGGCGAATTGCGTGAACTGTCCGCTCTCGCCATGCCGCCGGACGCATACTGGCAGGCCAGGGCCGCGTTGCCCTGGAACTGACAGCGGCGGAGGGCGCGAAGTCGCCGTCCGAGGTCGGTCGAATGTCGGGACATGGGCGTTTCCATGCGCGAATATGACTCTTGATACCCGATGAGTTACCCGCGATCATCGGGGCCCGTGAGACGAGGAAAGCCGATGCCCAGTCGACGCCGCTCGGAAGGCCCGGCGCATGGGCGCCTCTGACCTCAAGGGAGCCATCCTCGCGGCGATGGCGACGATCATCTACTACCTGGGGTTCATCGTCTTCCGGGTCGCGGCGAACCGCATGCCCGTGCTGCGCGGCACCCGTCCGCTGCGTCTGATCAGGCATACCTACACCAACCGGCTGTGGCTCACCGGCCTGGTCATCGTCCTGTCCGGCGTCGCGACACAGGTCGAGGCGCTGACGATGCTGCCGCTCAGCCTGGCCGAGCCGATCTTCGTCGCGAGCCTGGCGTTCATCCTCTTCTACGCCGGCGTGTTCTTCCGCGAACGGCTGACCGGCCGCGAGTGGTTCAGCATCGCGCTGTTCGGGGTCGCGACCGCGTTCATCGGCGTCTCCAACGGCGCCCGCGAGGTGCTCACCAGCAGCGTCGCCGGTCCGGCCGTGCTGGCCGCCGTGGTCGTCCCGGGCGTGCTGATCAGCGCGGTCGTGCTGGTGGGCGGCGACGTGCGCGCGTTCGGCCGCCACGCCCGGCCGCTCGCCGGGGTCGCGTACGGGTTCGGGTCCGGCATCAGCCTCGGCATCTCCGAACTGGCGATCAAGGGAGTCGCGTCGGTCTACAGCACGCACGGCCTGGCCGCCGCGGCGTACACGACGCCCTATCCGTACGTCGCGGTGGGGATGGCGGTGTTCGGCCTGGCCCAGCTGCAGATCGGGCTGCAGCGATGCCGGATGTCGATCGTGGTGACGGTGCTGACGGTGGCGGCGAAGACGGAGCTGGCGGTGTTCGGGCCGCTGCTGTACAAGGAGCCGTGGCCGGACGACCGGCTCCTGCTGGCACTGCGCATGAGCGGTTTCGGCCTGGCCCTGGTGGCCCTGGTGCTGTTCCCCCGGCACGAGGCCGTCCAGGAAGCCGACGGCCTCCCCGTACTGGCCGCCCGAGAACGCGCCTGACCACCGGCCTGTCCGCCTTCATCGCGCATCCGCGGATCCGCGGGTGTGGGCCTCCAGAGCATCGATGATCTCGGGCCAGAGCTCGCGCGGGCGGTCGTGACCCATGTCGGGGATCAGCAGAAGCTCGGCTCCGGGCACCAGCTCCGCGGTGCGCCGCCCGCCACTGGGGTCGATCAGTGTGTCGTCCAGACCGTGGATCACCAGAGTCGGCACCTGGAGCTCGCGGAGCGCGTCGGCACGCGAGCCACTGAGGATCATCGCGCCGAGCTGACGCCCGACCCCGGCGGGGTGGTAGGCGCGGTCGTAGCCGGCAGCGGCCAGCTCTCGAAGGGCCGCGGGGTCGCCGTAGCGCTTGGAGGCCCACACGAGGTCCCGGTCCGCCGCTGCGACGTACCCGTCGCGGTCTCCCGGCCTCGGGCCGAACAGCACCGCCCGGGCTTCGGGACTGGGCCGGCCGTATTCACTCTCGCCGGTCGAGGACATCATCGACGTCAGGGTCAGCACCCGCTCCGGCCGGGTGATGGCCATCGTCTGAGCGATCATCCCGCCCATCGAGGCTCCGACCACATGAGCTCGTTCGATGCCGAGCGCGGTGAGCAGGCCCAGGCCGTCGTCGGCCATGTCCTGCAGCCGGTAGGGAACCATCGCGAGGGCGGAGGGAAGGTCTCCCGAGCTCACCGCGGCGATGAACCGCCCCATGTCGACCGGGTGATCGTCGAACTTGGTGGACAGCCCGCAGTCGCGGTTGTCGTAACGGATCACATGGCGGCCGCGGTCCGCCAGCGCACGACAGAAGTCCTCGTGCCAGGCGATCATCTGAGCGCCGAAGCCCATGACGAGCAGAACCGGGACGTCACGGGGATCGCCGAAGCTCTCGTAGGCGATGGACACTCCGGACGACACGTCAACGATCGGCATACGTGGACCTTGCCAGGATCGGCCGTCATCCGGCACCTGGATTACCGGCGCGCCGGCCGCCGCACCAGCGGAGACCGTGAGCGACATCGGAGCAAGGCGAACCTCGGCCGCCTTCCCACAGCCGCCCTCACCTGGCAACTCAGCGAGCCGGTCACGGCCAGCGCCGGCGCCAGCGCCTGCGCCTCGCCGCCGCCGGTGCATGCCGGCGGGAGGACCAGCGTGGTGAGCGGCCACGGAGGAGAGAAGCCGCAGCCACTGACGACCGACACGAGAACCACGCCGATGGCCGTGACGCCCGAACTCCACCATCGGTCCAGCCGTATCCGGTGAGGCATCGTCACCCCGCCCGAGCCCAGCCGAAACCGCCCGCCGAAGCACCCTTGCCGAGACCACCTTCGGTGGGATGAGGCTCTGGCGGGATGGGCCCGTTGGGGGCACGGCCAGTGGCGAGACGGCCGTGGCGAGACGGTCTGCGGGGACAGCCTGCAGGGGGACGGCCGGTGAGGGCGGGTGGTGGTCGGATGGCTGGTGGCGGGGCGGCTTGTGGCGGGCTGGACCTGTAGGCGTGGGCCTGCGGGGGTGATGGGTGCCGTTTTGTGACGACAGTCCACGCTCTGCCCGCGCATCCGCGGCAGGGATCGGCTGCGGGCCGGAGCCGATGAGGCCTAGGGTGAGGATTGGACGGTCAGCGCCGATTCGACCATTGCCCGCGCTCACCAGCACGCGGCCGGCGCTCGCCATGTCCTGGCCGCCAATGCGCCCACAGGGGACAACAAGAATTCCGATGCCGGTCCGGGCGGTGAGGCGCTGGGGCCGTCTCGTGGCGGGTCGAGCACGAAGATCCACCTGGTCGCCGACCGCCGATGCCGGCCGATCGCCCGGATCCTCAGCCCTGGCCAGCACGGTGATTCACCGCGTTCATCCCGCTGATGGATCAGAGGGGGAGAAGGCGGGTGGTGGGGCCGTCCGCATTCGGAGACCGTCCATGACCAGTGAAAGTAGCTGGTCGGCTTCGCCTGGCGTCTCTTCGGTAGCCAGGGCGATCGCGTGGGTGAACCTGAGCAGCTGTGAGGTGCCGATGTCAGGACGGACAGCTCCGGATTGTTGGGCCCGGACGAGCAGGGACTTTCCAGCCGCGCGTATCAACTCCTGGCATGAGGCCGGGGACTGCTCTTGTCCGGTCGCGGTGGACATGAGCCAGGCTGCCAGGCCTCGGTAGGTGGTGACGTGCACGACGAGGGCCCGTAGCCAGGTGACGAGCGCGTCATGGGGTGACTCGCGGCCGAGCAACTCCTCCGCCTGAGCGCACAGCGTCTGGACTCGGTCCCGGAAGACCGCGTCCAGCAGGGCCTCTCGGCTGGGGAAATGCCGGTACAGCGTAGCGTTGCCGACCCCCGCGTTACGGGCGATGTCGTCCAGGGAGGCATCGGCTCCGTAGGCGGTGAAGGCGTCCCTCGCCGCCACGAGGAGCCGATCGTAGTTTCGGCGTGCATCGGCGCGCATGGGGCGTTGTGCCGCTTCGGGCGCGCCGGTCTCCGGCTTGATCACGTACGTTCCTCGGTCGGTGTTGCAAATCGGGGAGTGTCCCCATATTGTACTGGCATCGAATCGGGGACGGTCCCCGGTTATGTCCCTTGCGTCAGCGAGGGGGCGTTGGATTGGGAGGTGCGGGCCGATGCCCAAGGAAGTGGATGAGTGGCATGACCGTCTGGGCGGATTCGTCGGGCGGCCGGCGTTGGATGAGTATGCAGATAAGTACTCCGACCATTTTGTCGTAGAGCGTAACGGCGGGGTCATAGAACTACGAATGCACTCCAAGGGCGGCCCCGCCGTCTACTCCCTGGGACTTCACAACGCTTGGGGTCAGGCCTGGCAGGAGATCGGCAACGACCCCCGCAACGAGGTCGTGATCCTGACGGGAACCGGTAACGCGTGGCTGGCCGGCGTCGACCCTGCCTCCTTCGCCCAGCCGTTTCATGAATGGCCCGGCGATATCGCCCACGAACTCTACTACGACGGGATGAAGCTCCTGGAGAACCTTGTCTTCGGAGTCGATGTCCCCACCATCGGGGTGGTCAACGGTCCCGGCTTCCACACCGAGCTCGCCCTATTCTGCGACATCACACTCGCCGCCGAGGACGCGGTCTTCTCCGACGGGCACTTCGCCGCCGGGCAGGCGCCGGGCGACGGTCTGCAACTGGCCTTCCAATCCTTGCTGGGGCCCAAACGGGCCGCTCATGCCTTGTACACCAGCGAGCGGATCGACGCTCGCAAGGCGCTGGACCTGGGACTGGTCAACGAGGTGCTGCCCACCGACGATCTGTTGCCTCGCGCACGACAGATCGCCCAGACGATGATGGACAGGCCCCGATCCACGCGACGCCTGACCCACGCCATCGTCCAGCGCCCCTTCCGGCGGCGATTGCTGGAGGATCATGGTTTCGGCATGGCCCATGAGCTCTTCGGCGTCTTTACGGACCGGCCCGGAAATCGGGGTTAGCAGTGGCCGACGATGATGGCGGCACCGCCGAGGCGACCCTGGATTGGTACGGCTGCGCGACCTTCCGCCTGACCGTCGGCGAGCTGGTCGTCTTCCTCGATGCCTACATCGATCGGTTTCCCGGTGCGCCGGGACCCGACGTGCGCACCGACGATATCGACAGAGCCGACTGGATCGTGATCGGCCACTCTCATTTTGATCATTTGTGGGGCGCGGAACGCATCGCCCGGCGCACCGGTGCCACGATCATCGGCAGCCACGAAACCATCCGCATCATGGAACGAGAGGGCGTTCCCGACGATCAACTGCTACCGGTCAGCGGAGGCGAACGCATCCGGCTGTCGGCCGACGTGACCGTCGCGGTCTACCCCAGCTTGCATTCCTCGGTCTGGACCCACCAATTCCCCGCATCCGACGAAGCATGCCTGGGCGATCTGTGGCTCACCTACCAGGAACGCCAAGTCCGACAGGCCGAACGGCCCCCGGCCACCGGGCTGGCCGGCCTCTCTCCCCAGATGCTCGCCCACTTCCAACTCAGCAACCAGCACCCGCGCGGCGATGGCGGCGCACTTCTCTACCTGTTCGAAACCAGCCAAGGCCGCCTGCTGTTCCAAGACACCTCTGGACACTGGAGTGGAATCCTGCGCGACCTACGCCCCGACGTGGCCATCCTCGCCGCAACCGGCAGGCCCACCATCGACGGCGAACCGATCCAGGGCAGCCTCGCCGACTTCATCGCCCGGCAGGCCCAGCTCCTCCATCCCGCACGCGTGATTCTCAGCCACCACGACGACTTCCTGCCCGGCCGCACCATTCCCGCCGACATCGGCCCGATCCGCGCCGCACTGGCCCGGGCAGCCCCCCGTACCGAACTGATCGAACTGACCTACACCAGCGGCTACCCGCCGTTCGCCAAATCGTGACAGCAATCCGAACCGGTCGATTGCCGGAATTTGAATGCGTATAGGTGCATTGTGACTTTTCATCACGACCCAGCAAGGACCGGCCTGCTGCTGGTCGACCCCTACAACGACTTCCTCAGCGAGGACGGCAAACTGTGGCCGCGGCTAAAGGAAGTTGCCGGGGAAGTGCATGCGCTGGACCATCTGCGCACCATCGTGGACACCGCGCGGCGGGTCGGTGTCCAGGTTTTCTTCGTGCCCCATCACCGCTGGGAACCGGGCGACTACGAGGATTGGAAGTTCCCGACCCCCACCCAGGTGGCCTCTGCCGAGCTTCAGACCTTCGCCAAGGGTACCTGGGGCGGTGCCTTCCACGACGATTTCCAGGTCCAGCCGGGCGACGTCGTAATCAAGGAGCACTGGGCGCAGAGCGGTTTCGCCAACACTGATCTGGACCACCAACTCAGGCAGCGTGGGATCGATCACGTCGTGACCGTCGGCATGCTCGCCAACACCTGCATCGAGTCCACCTCGCGTTCTGCGACGGAGCTGGGCTACCACACGACCCTGGTCAGGGATGCGACTGCTGCCCTCAGCCGTGAGGGGATGCATACCGCCCACGAGATCAACGGGCCCACCTTCGCACATGCGATCGTGACCACCGACGAACTCGTCACCGCTTGAAGATCCCGGGACAGACCGGGTGCCCTCGTTGCCGTGCTCGACTGTCGGCGGCGGCACCGCCTCTGCTTTCGCGGCCGACCGGCCTGCTGCGATCAAACGCTCGATCACTTGGCGTAGCTGGCCGGCCGTGACCGTTGCGGCATCCTCACCCGGTCCCAGCCGATTCTCCTCTCAGGAGAACCCTTTGAGAGGAACACCCGCCTCTCGCCCGGTCCGACACGTCCGGCCGCCTACGACCACTGGCACCAAGCCCTCGGAATCACCCATCTGGTGCGGCCCGGAAGGCGGCGCAGGTGGGGCGCCTGCGCGCGAGCGGCGGTGTGCCGGCCGCGCCCGAGCGCGGTGCCGCTGGGGGCCTCGCAGGCGGGCACACGCGGCGTCGGCTACACCGTCGGCCGGGCGTGGGGCGCACTGGCCGGGGTGCGGTGCGGTGGGTGGGTGGTCAGTGGCCTCGGAAGGCCTCCTCCAGCCACCAGGCGGGGCGGCCGGGGGTGACCTTTGCGTCGATCAGCAGGGGGTGGTCGCGGGGCCCGGTGAGCCAGTCGGTCAGCGGGGTGAGGTCATCGCGTCGGCGGGCGGTGATCGCCGTGCAGCCGAAGCCGCGTCCGATCTCGGCGATGTCCGCCGGGGGGAACCGGACCGTGTCGAGCCGGTGGCCGTGCGGGCCGAAGTGGTGGACCTCCGCGCCGTACGCCTCGTCGTCGTAGACCACGATGACGAGGCCCAGCCCGAGGCGTACCGCCGTCTCCAGCTCGGCGATGCTCATCAGCGCGCCGCCGTCGCCCAAAGCGGCGACGGTCAGCCGGTCCGGCCGGGCGATGGCCGCGCCGATGGCGGTGGCCAGCCCGAGCCCGATCGACTGGTACGCCTGGGTGAAGACCAGGCCGTCGGCGTCGGGGACCTCGAGGTACATCGCCGGGTAGCCCATGAAGTTTCCGGAGTCGACCGCGACCGTGCGCTCGGCCGGCAGCAGGTCGTCCAGGGCGATGGACAGTGTCCGGGGATCGATCGAGACGTCGTCGGAGTCGTCGTCGTAGGGGATGTCGCGCCAGCGTCGCTCCCGGGCCAGTCGTGCGGCCAGCGCGGGGGAGCGGGCGCCGTCGGACGCGTGGCCGCGCCGGGCCAGCTCCGCCTCGGCCGCCGCCGCGGTGCCGGCGACGTCGCCGACGAGCCCGAGGTCGATCGGCCGGTTGGCGCCGAGGGCCTCGGTGTCGAGATCGACCTGGACGACCGTCGTGTCCTCGCCGACCAAGGTGCCGTGCCGCAGCGTCCACATGTTCAGCGAACACCCCCAGCCGACGAGCACGTCGGCGCCCCGCACCAGCTCGGCCGTCACCGGCGAGGCGAAGCCCCCGCTCACGTCGAGGTCGAACTCCTCGCCGCGGAACAGCCCGCGCGCCACGGCGGAGGTGGCGAGCAGCGCCCCGGTGCGCGCGGCCAGCGCCACGAGAGCCTCCCGCGCTCCGCGCGCGCCCCGGCCCGCCAGGAACACCGGACGCTCGGCTCCGGCCAGGACGTCGGCCAGCCGCGCGACCCCCTCCGGCCCGGGAACGGGCACGGACGGGACGGGCGGACCGGACGTCGGAGCGGGTGCGGCGGGGAGCTCGGCGGACTGGACGTCGAGCGGCAGGCCCAGGACGACCGTGCGGCGTTCGACGACCGCGGTGCGCCAGGCGCGGGCCAGGTCGGCGAGGGCCGAGGACGGGGAGTGCACCCGCTCGGGGACCGCGCCGACCGCGGCGGCCAGTGCGGCCTGGTCGACGCGGAAGTTGGACCGCACCGCCGACCCGGCGGTCTCGGCGGCCAGCACGAGGAGCGGCGTGCGGCTCTTGGCCGCCTCGGTGATCCCGGTGAGCGCGTTGGTCAGGCCGGGGCCCTGGTGCACGGACAGCACCCCCACACCGCCGCCCGCCCGCGCGAACGCGTCGGCCATCGTGGCCGCCCCGCCCTCGTGGCGGGCCGCGACGAACCGCGCCCCACCCGCCACCAGAGCGTTGGTGACGTGGAAGTTGCCGCTGCCCACGACGCCGAAGACCGTGCGCACGCCCAGGCCGATGAGCGCCTCGCCCACCGCCTCCGCGACGATCAACGCTCGACCAGGGCGAGAACCCGGGCCGGGCTGCCCGAGCCGCCCACGATCGGCAGCGGTGAGGCGATCACCGCGGCGCCGCGCACGGGCAGGCGGTCGAGGTTGCGCAGCTGGGTCAGCCCGTACTTCCCCGCGCCCAGCAGGAACGAGTGGCAGGGGAACGGCGGGTCCAGTCCGGGCGCGCCGCCGGCGTCGGTGCCGACCGTCTCCACTCCGAGCCCGAGGATCGGCGTCTCCTCGGCCAGCCAGCGCGCGCACTCCGCCGATATGCCCGGTGTGTGCGAGTGGCCGCTCTCGTCGGCGTTGAGGAACGCGTCCTGGTCGCCTGAGCGCGCGTCCCAGCCGGTGCGGTAGAGCAGCCAGCCGCCCTCGGGCAGCGGCCCGTTGGCCTTCGTCCAGTCGCGTACGTCGTCGATCTCGAGCAGGAAGTCGGGGTCACCGGCCACCCGGTCGGCGACGTCCAGCACCACCGCGGGGGCGAGGAGCCGTCGCGGCGCCACCTGGGAGACGTCGTCGCCGTCGCGGCCGGTGATCCAGTGCACCGGGGCGTCGAAGTGGGTGCCGGTGTGCTCTCCGGTGACGATGTCGTTCCAGTACCAGGCAGGCCCGCGGTCGTCGTACCGGCTGATCTCCCGCAGGGAGAAGTGCACCGTGTTGCCGAACGGCTCCGGCAGCCGGAGGATCGGCGTGTCCTCCGAGAGCGGCGCGGTCAGGTCGATGACCTCGATCGAGCCGTCACCGATCGCGGCGGTCAGTTGAGCGAGCAGCGACATTGCGTCCTCCCACCGGCCCGTACGCGGAGGGCGTCCCCGCGGGCAGTGGCCCGAACGTACCCGGACCGGAACGGCGTCGGCCAGCCTGAGAAGTGTCCTGTGGAAAACCTTGAGCATCCGGATTCCGCGCTTCGCGCAGTAGACCGTTAATGTCTGCCATCGGCGGCTTTACCGACTTATGGACAACGAGTCGCGGTCGTGCTGCGTCCAACGGGTGAGCGGAACTTCTCGTACGGCCACGGCCTGCGAACGGACTGATGAGGTGTGATGGCGGACAACGACGCCGACGGCCCGGCCAAGGAAACGGGCCCACGGGCCGAGACGGACCCGCCCGAGTCCACCGAGCCCAAGGCCGAGTCCACGGAGCCGGACGAGGCCGAGGAGACCGGGGCGCACGAACCCGAGAACGCCGACGAGGCGAAACCCGAGCCCGAGCCCGCGCCGCCCGGCCGTAAGCGCCGCCGCGGCCTGCGGTGGGTCGCCGCCATCGCCGCGATCGTCGTGCTCGCCGCCGGCGGGACCGTCGTGTTCCTGTACGAGCGTCTCCAGGGCAACATCCACAAGGAGCACGTCGAGGACCAGCTCGGCGCCAACCGCCCGGCCAAGCTGAACAAGTCGATGAACATCCTGCTGCTCGGCTCGGACTCCCGCGACGGGGCGAACAAGGCCTACTGGTCGCCCGACATCAGCGGCGAGCGCTCCGACACGACGATCCTGCTGCACATCTCGCCCAACCGCGACCACGCCGTCGCCGTCAGCTTCCCGCGCGACTCCATGGTCCAGGTGCCCGGCTGCACGAAGAAGAACGGCCAGAAGGTCGCGCCGTACTTCGGCATGCTCAACTCCGCCTTCGCGTACGCGGGCGCGCCCTGCACGTGGAAGACGATCGAGTCCACCACCGACATCCACATCGACCACTACGTGAAGATCGACTTCACCGGTTTCAAGCGGGTCGTCGACGCCCTCGGCGGGGTGGAGATCTGCGTGCCGCACGCGGTGTACGACCCGCGCGCCAACCTCAACCTCAAGGCCGGCCGCCAGGTCGTCAAGGGCAACGACGCCCTCGGCTACGTGCGGACGAGGTACGGCCTGGGCGACGGCTCGGACCTGGAGCGCATCCAGCGGCAGCAGAAGTTCATGGCCTCGGTGGTCAACAAGGCCACGAGCACCAGCATGCTCACCGACCCGGCCAAGACGTACCGGTTCCTGAACGCCGTGACCAAGTCGATCGCGACCGACGACAAGCTGAACGTGTCGGCGATGCGCAAGCTGGCCACGAGCCTGCGGGGGATGACCGCGGGCACCGTGCGGTTCGTCACCGTCCCGACCCAGGTCTACCCGAGGGACCCGAACCGCGTGCAGTGGAACACGGCCGAGGCCAAACCGCTGTTCGACGCCATCCGCAAGGACGACGCGCTGCCCGCGCCCGCCCCGGCGCCGCCGCAGGCCGAGCAGCCCAAACCCCAGGAGGTGAAGGTCCACGTCGTCAACGGCTCCAAGCAGGTCGTCAAGGACCTGCGAGCCCGCCACTTCCGGGTGACGGCGGCCAAGGGCCCCGTGCAGCAGGAGACCAAGATCCTCTACGGCACCGGCGCGGAGCGCCAGGCGGACGCGCTGGGCGTCGCCGTCCCGGGCGTGCGGATCCTGCCCGACCCGACGGTGCCCCCGGGCACGGTCTCCCTGGTCGTCGCGCCGGCGGGCGTTCAGGTGACCCCGGAGATCCCGAAGGTCAACGGCGAGATCAAGGCCGACCAGGTTCCCTGCTAGCCGCCGGAAGCACCACGGCGTTGGGCCGGGGTCCGGACCGGACCCCGGCCCACAGGCCGCGGACCAGCTCGCGCACCAGCCGGCCCCGGCCGGACGACCGGGCGAACGCGCGGGCCCACCGCCGCAGCGTCGCCCCGGCGTACAGCAGCCGCTCGCCCGGCCCCAGACACCGGCTGCGGGTGAACAGCCACACCTTGTTGCGCACCTCGTGGAAGAAACGCGTGCTCACGTCGAACACCGGCGCGGCCGTGTGGTGCACCACGACGCTGCGCGGGCACAGCAGGCCGAGCCGCCCGCGCAGCAGCCGCAGCGTGTACTCGAAGTCGTCGTTCCACAGGAAGTAGTCCGCCACCGGCGGCCCGCACTCCCGTACGACGGCGGCGTCGAGCAGGACCGACACGAACGAGGCCGAGCGGACGCGCGGGTGACCGGCGACGTCCGACGGCCGCGAGCGCGGCGTGTTCATCGGGTGGTCGCGCCCGTCGGTCCACAGCACGCGGCTGGCGGCGAGCGCGGGCCGGTGCTGTCCGAACGTGGACAGCAACTCCTCCAGCGCCGACGGCCGGGGGAGGGTGTCGTCGTCCATCAGCCACAGCGCCGTCGCGCCGAGGTCGAGCGCCCGCGCGATGCCGGCCGCGAAGCCGCCGGCGCCACCCGTGTTGTACGGCAGGGCGAGGAGGTCGACCGCGGGAAAACGGGAGCGCACCAGTTCGGCGGTGCCGTCGGTGGAGGCGTTGTCGACGACGATCACCACGTCCGGCGGGCGGGTCTGCGCGTCGATCGCCGCGAGCGCGCGGGCCAGGAGATCACGCCGCTCGTACGTGACAACCACGGACGCGACATAGGCGTCCTTAAGCCTGATACCTACTGTTACCTCACTATTACCGTTTAATGCCGGTAAAACCCTGGAAAGTGAGTCCGCAAACTTAGCATAAGATGCATTCCGCCTAACTGGCCCCAGCTCTTCCCGTACCAGGAACATCGCCCTTCGAGATGGATGCATGGCCGAACCCTTCTCGCTCCTCCTCACCGTCTACGCGGGGGACCGCGCGGACTATGTCCGCGACGCCTTCCGCAGCGCGGTGGACGCGCAGACCCGCCGCCCCGAGCAGGTCGTCCTCGTGCAGGACGGTCCGGTCTCGGCGGAGCTCGACGCGTGCCTGGCGGAGGTACGGGCGGGCAGCCCGGTGGAGGTGACGTTCCTGCGCCTCGAGCGCAACGCCGGCCTCGGCGTCGCGCTGGACGAGGGGCTCGCGGCCAGCCGGCACGACGTCGTGGCCCGCATGGACGCCGACGACATCGCGATGCCGCAGCGGTTCGCGGTCCAGCTTCCGGTCATCGAGGAGGGCGCGGACCTGGTCGGCGCGGGCATGCTGGAGTTCGGCACGGACCGGCAGGACATCGTGGGCCGGCGCACGCCGGTGTCCGCGCCCGCCGACATCGCCAGGTACGCCCGCCTGCACGACCCCTTCAACCACCCGACCGTGGTGTACCGGCGGCGCGCCGTGCTCGCGGCGGGCGGCTACGGCGATCTGCCGCTGATGGAGGACTACTGGCTCTTCGCCCGTATGATCGCCACCGGCGCGACGGTCGTGAACCTGCCCGAGCCGCTGGTTTACTACCGCGTGGGCGACGGGGCGTACGAGCGGCGCGGCGGCATGGCACTACTGCGCGCCGAGCTGCGGCTGCAGCGCGAACTGCTGCGCGGCGGGTTCACCACCCGCGCCCAGTACGTCCGCAACGTGAGTGTCCGCGGCGGATACCGGCTGACGCCGGCGTGGATCCGCCGTCCGCTGTACCGGCGGTTCGTGGCCCCGAGAGGGGCGCGCGAGACGCCGGCCGTCCTTCCCGGGGATGTCGGTGAACGCTGATCTGGTCATCGCGGGCTCCGGCCTGTTCGGCCTCACCGTGGCCGAGCGCTGCGCCCGCGACCTGGGGCTGCGCGTGCTCGTGGTCGAGCGCCGCGACCACGTCGGCGGCAACGCCTACAGCGAGACCGAACCCTCGACCGGCATCGAGGTGCACCGCTACGGCGCCCACCTGTTCCACACCTCGAACGAGCGCGTGTGGGAGTACGTCAACCGGTTCACCTCCTTCACCGGCTACCGGCACCGGGTCTTCACGGTCTTCAAGGGCCGCGTCTACCCGATGCCGATCAACC
This sequence comes from Actinoallomurus iriomotensis, assembly GCF_030269445.1. Taxonomy (GTDB): domain Bacteria; phylum Actinomycetota; class Actinomycetes; order Streptosporangiales; family Streptosporangiaceae; genus Actinoallomurus; species Actinoallomurus iriomotensis. The sequence continues at coordinate 101,233 of NZ_BSTJ01000002.1, read as the reverse complement.
TGGGCACCATCTGCGCGTACTTCGGCCGTGTCATGTCCCCGGACGAGGCGCGCGCGCTCGTCGCCGCGCAGGCCGCCGAGGTCACCGACCCGCGCAACCTGGAGGAGAAGGCGATCTCGCTGGTCGGCCGCCCGCTGTACGAGGCGTTCATCCGCGGGTACACGGCCAAGCAGTGGCAGACCGATCCGCGCGAGCTGCCCCCGGAGATCGTCACGCGGCTGCCGGTGCGGTACACCTTCGACGACCGCTACTTCAACGACCGGTACGAGGGCCTGCCGACCGGCGGCTACACCTCCTGGCTCGAACGCATGGCCGATCACCCGAACATCGAGGTGCGCCTCGGCACCGACTTCTTCGACCTGGACGCCGCCGGCAACGTCCCGGTCGTCTACACCGGCCCGCTGGACCGCTACTTCGACCACGCCGAGGGGCGGCTGGGCTGGCGCACCCTCGACTTCGCGCCCGAGGTCGTGGCGACCGGCGACTTCCAGGGCACGCCGGTGATGAACTACGCCGACGAGGACGTGCCGTACACGCGGATCCACGAGTTCCGCCACTTCCATCCCGAGCGCGAGCACCCGCCGGACCGCACCGTGATCGTCCGGGAGTACTCCCGGTTCGCCGACGCGGGCGACGAGCCGTACTACCCGATCGACACCGCCGCCGACCGGGCCAAGCTCGTCCGCTACCGGGAGCTCGCCCGCTCCGAGAAGGGCGTGTGGTTCGGCGGCCGCCTCGGCACGTACCAGTACCTCGACATGCACATGGCGATCGCGTCGGCGCTGACCATGTACGACAACCGCCTGCGCCCGCACTTCGCGGCCCGCGGCACCAAGGGGGCCAGATGAGAGTTCTGCAGCGGGTCGTGCTGCCCGCCGACCGCGACCTCGACGTGCAGAAGCTGTACGTCGAGAGCCGGGGCGGACGGGGCGGGACGGCCACCGCGGGCCCGGGCGCCCGCGAGGTGCGGATCGCCGGGCGCCGCGGCGTCGTCGTCGCCCCCGGCGGCCGGGCCTCGTTCTGCACCTACTTCAACGCGTTCCCGGCGAGCTACTGGCGCCGCTGGACCGTCGTGGAGTCGGTACGCCTGCGCCTGCGGCTGCGGGGCGACGCCATCGTGGTGGTCTACCGCTCGACCGGCAAGGGCTTCACCCAGCGCGTCACCCAGCTCGAGGTCGACGCGGACACGGCCGTCGACCGTGAGCTGGAACTGCCGCTGGAGCCGTTCATCGACGGCGGCTGGTACTGGTTCGACGTCGCCGCCGGCGACCGCGAGGTCGTGCTCGACCGCGCCGAGTGGTGCGCCGACGCCGACCGGCCGCACGGCAGCGCCAGCATCGGCATCACCACCTTCAACCGGCCGGACTACTGCGTCGACCAGCTCCACGCGCTCGGCGAGGCGAGCGACGTCCTGGACGTCATCGACGAGATCTTCGTGATCGACCAGGGCACCCGGCGGGTGGCGGACCGGCCGGACTTCGCGGCGGCCGAGCGGGCGCTGGGCGGGCGGCTCCGGCTCATCGACCAGGGCAACATCGGCGGCTCCGGTGGGTTCTCCCGCGCGATGACCGAGACCCTCGACGCCGGCCGCAGCGACTACGTCCTGCTCCTGGACGACGACGTCGTGGTCGAGCCCGAAGGCGTCCTGCGCGCCGTAGTGTTCGCCGACCTCGCCCGTACGCCGACGATCGTCGGCGGCCACATGATGGACATCTTCCACCGGTCGGTGCTGCACGTCTTCGGCGAGACGATCGCCCGTTACCGCTGGTGGATGACGCCGGCCCCGCACACCTTCCTCGGCCACGACCTGGCCGCCCACCCGCTGCGCGAGACGCCGTGGCTGCACCGGCGCGTCGACGTCGACTACAACGCCTGGTGGATGTGCCTGATCCCGCTCGACGTGATCCGCAAGGTCGGCCTGTCGCTGCCGTTCTTCATCAAGTGGGACGACATCGAGTACGGCGTGCGGGCCCGCGAGGCGGGGTTCCCCACCGTCTCCCTGCCGGGGGCGGCGGTCTGGCACGTGCCCTGGCACTCCAAGGACGACACGCTCGACTGGCAGGCCTACTTCACCGAGCGGAACCGCCTCATCACCGCGCTGATGTACTCCCCGTACGCGCGGGGCGGCAACATGCTCAAGGAGAGCCTGTTCATCGCCACCAAGCACGCGCTCGCCATGCAGTACTCCACGGCCGAACTGATGCTCAGGGCGGTCGAGGACGTGCTGCGCGGCCCCGCGGATCTGCACCGGTCGATGACGACGAAGATGGCCGAGCTGCGCGCCCTGCGCGCGGGCTTCACCGACGCGCGCGCCGAGCCGGACGTCGACGAGTTCCCCGAGATCAAACGCCGCAGGCCGCCGAAGAAGGGCCGCGCGCCGGTGGCCCCCGAAGGGCGGCGGGCGATGATCCGGACGGCCCTGTCCGGGGCGGCGCGCCAGCTCCGGCCGGTCGACTCCTACTCACGCGAGCACCCCGAGGTCGCGGTGCCGCACGTCGACCAGACGTGGTGGCTGCTGTCGCGGTACGACAGCGCCCTGGTGTCCTCGGCCGACGGCACGAAGGCGGCCTGGTACCAGCGCGACCCGAAGCGGTTCCGGTCGCTCGTGCAGCGGAACATGGCCCTGCACGCGCGGCTCATGCGCGAGTGGCCCGAGCTGAGCCGGCGCTACCGCGAGGCGATCCCCGAGCTCGCGTCCGTCGACCAGTGGCGGGAGACGTTCGAGGCCGCCCGCCGGGAGGATACGTGACCGAGCGGAGCGAGAGAACCGGGAAGCACAGCACGTTCGTCACGGGGCTGACGAAGGAGGCCCCGTGACAGTACCGCCATTGGTCGCTCCCGGTCGCGGGGGCGGGCTGCACGACGTCGTGCGGCGGCGCTACCTCCTGCGCCTGCTCGTCCGGCGGGAGCTGCGCAGCCGCTACCAGGGGTCGCTGCTCGGGCTCGGCTGGTCCTACGTGCGGCCGGCGGTCAACTTCGCGGTCTACTTCTTCGTCGTCGGCATCTTCCTGAAGATGAGCAAGGCGATCCCGAACTTCCCGGTGTTCCTGTTCTCCGGGATGGTGCTGGTCAGTTTCTTCACCGAGACGCTGATCACGACGGCGTGGTCGGTCGTCGGCAACGCCTCGCTCGTGAAGAAGGTCTACCTGCCGCGTGAGCTGTTCCCGGTCTCCTCGATGCTGGTGTCCGGCGTGCACATGCTGCCGGCGCTGGGCGTGCTCATGGGCGGCGCCGTCTGGGCCGGGTGGACGCCGTCGTGGGTCGCGACCGGCTCGATCGTCCTGGCGTTCGCCATCGTCGCGGCCCTGGCCATGGCGTTCGGCCTGCTGTTCGCCGCGGTGAACGTCTTCTTCCGCGACTTCGGGCAGGTCGTGGACATCATCAACATCGTCGTCCCCTGGTCGGTCCCGATGATCTACCCGTGGACGACCGTGCAGGAGGCGGCGCACGGCGGCTGGCCGCTCCAGGTGTACCTGGCCAACCCGCTGACGAGCGCGGTGCTGCTGTTCGAGCGGGCGTTCTGGTGGCCCACCAACGACCAGGCCGCCACCCTGCCCAACGGCGCGCCGGCCCTGCCCGGCGGCCTCCTCGCCTTCCCCTACCACCTGACCGTCCGCGGGCTGGTGAGCCTGCTCGCCGCGCTGCTGCTGCTGGCCGTGGCCCAGCTCGTCTTCGCCCGCCTGCAGCGGCGCTTCGCCCAGGAGCTCTGAAGATGGAATCGATCGTCGTCGACGGGGTGTCCAAGCACTTCACCCTGCGGCACGCGCACTCCATCAAGGAGATCACCGTACGGGCGGTGCGTCGGCAGAGCCTGTCCGAGCGGTTCACCGCGCTGGACGACGTGTCGCTCACGGTCGCGCAGGGGGAGTCGCTGGCCCTCATGGGCCTCAACGGCTCGGGCAAGAGCACGCTGCTCAAGCTCATCTCCGGTGTCATGCAGCCGGACGCGGGGTCGGTGCGCGTACGGGGCCGGGTGGCCGGCCTGATCGAGGTCGGCGCGGGACTGCACCCGGACCTCACCGGGCGGGAGAACATCTTCCTCAACGCCGCCATCCTCGGCATGACCAAGGCCGAGACCGAGGCGCGCTACGACGAGATCGTGGCGTTCTCCGAGATCGAGGACTTCCTCGACACGCAGGTGAAGTTCTACTCCTCCGGCATGTTCATGCGGCTCGGGTTCGCCGTCGCCGTGCACACCGACCCGGAGATCTTCCTCGTCGACGAGGTGCTCGCGGTCGGCGACCCGCCGTTCCAGAAGAAGTGCCTCGAACGCATCAAGGAGTTCCACGCCGAGGGCCGCACGCTCGTCATCGTCTCCCACGACATGGGAACGCTGGAGCGGGTCTGCGGGCGCGGCGTCGTGCTGGAGCGCGGCCGCACCGCGTACGAGGGCGGCATCGAGGGCGCGGTCGACTTCCTCGCGCCGCCCGCGACGCCGCTGGAGGCCGAGCAGCGGAGGCGCGCCCGCGAGGAGGCGACGCTCGCCGCGCTGCCGGCCGACGACGTGGCGCGGGCCGAGGCCGAACTGCTCGTCCGGGAGATCATGCCCGACGCGCCGCGCCTGCCGGACCCGCGCGCGACGCTGGAGTACGCCCTGTCGCTCGCCGCCGGGCAGGACGGCATGGCGCTGGAGTTCGGCGTGCACACCGGCGGCACGCTCGCGGTCGTCGCCGAGGCGCGCGAGGGCAAGAACGTCTTCGGCTTCGACTCGTTCGCGGGGCTGCCGGAAGACTGGCGTGAGGGGTTCCCGGCCGGCCACTTCGCCGTCGACGAGCCGCCGGAGGTCCTCGGCGCCGAACTCGTCGCCGGGCTGTTCGAGGACACGCTTCCGGGCTTCCTCGCCGAGCATCCCGAGCCGGTGGCGTTCGTGCACGTCGACGCCGACCTGTACTCCTCGGCCCGTACCGTCCTCACGCACCTCGGCCCCCGGCTGAGCGTGGGCACGGTGATCGTCTTCGACGAGTTCTTCGGCTATCCGGGCTGGCGGGAGCACGAGTACCGGGCGTGGGAGGAGTTCGTGTCCGCGTCGGGCGTGCGGTTCGACTACGAGGGGTTCACCGAGGGGAACGAGCAGGTCATCGTGCGAATCACGGGTATCTGATGGACGCCGGGACGACGCGGTCCGACGCGGTGCCGACGGAGGCGGTGCCGACGCGGACGCCGTCGGAGGAGACCTCGCCGGCGCAGGCCGAGCGTCGCGCGATGGGCCGGCTCCGCGAGCTCGACGTGCTGCGCTTCGTCGCCGCGGCGGTGGTCATGCTGCACCACTACACCGGCGTGCCGGCCCCGGAGTGGCCCGGCGGCAACGCCCGGCGGATCTTCCCCGGGCTGGCGCCGTTCACCCGGTACGGCTTCCTGGGCGTCGAGCTGTTCTTCCTCATCAGCGGGTTCGTCATCCTGCTGAGCGCGTGGGGCCGCAGGCCGGGAGACTTCATGGTGTCGCGTTTCCTGCGGCTGTTCCCGGCGTACTGGGTCGGCGTGGTGCTGTCGCTCGCCGCGTACCTGGCGTTCGACTCGTGGGTGTCCTTCGGCCCGAACACCGACGGCCCGCTCAAGCGGTTCCTGCCGAACCTGACCATGCTGCAGGAGGGCGTCGGCTCCCAGCGCATGGAGGTCGTCTACTGGACCCTCTACGTCGAGCTGCACTTCTACGTGCTGATCGCGCTGTTCACCTGGTGGGGGATCACGTTCAACCGGTGCGTGGCCTTCATGACGGGCTGGCTGATGTTCAGCGTCTTCGCGCTGGAGTCGGGGGAGAACTTCCTCAAGGTCGTCCTGCTGTGGAGGTACGCGCCGTTCTTCGTGGCCGGGATGGGCTTCTTCCTCATCTACCGGTACGGGTCGAACATCATCGTCTGGCTGCTGATCGCCCTCTCGTGGGCGCTCGGCTGCTACTACGACGTCAAGTACAACTTCCCCGACTTCACCGCGGCGCCGCACTCGCTGTACATCATCCCGGCCGGGGTGACCGTGGTGTTCGCCGTCATGGCCCTGGTCGCGACGCACCGGCTGTCGTGGCTGCGCTGGCGCGGTCTCACCTTGCTCGGCCTGCTGACCTACCCGCTGTACCTGGTCCACCAGACGGTCTCCCGCACGTTCGTCCCGCGCCTGCTGCCGCACATGGGCCGCTGGGAGGTGCTCGCCGTGCTCATCGTGACCGCGCTCGTGGCGTCGTACCTGATCCACGTGCTGATCGAACGCCCGGCCCAGCGCCTGCTGCGCCCCAGGCTGAAGGCGGCGCTGACGAGGATCCGTACCGCCGACAAGTCATGATGCCGAGAGGCATCCGCTTTTTTTTGTCCGCATGTCACAGCCGGCCGGGCCGTCTCGTCTCAGGTGTCAGACGCAGGGTCCCGATCACGAGGCTGATGGTCGGGATGTCGTGAACGGACATCAATGCCTGAGTTCATCCTCGGCCCGTCGGAAGATGAGGGGCTCTTCAAGCGGCTGGGAGAGCTTTTTCGAAGCCCCCGGGCGTCGGGTGGTCCGTCGGAGGGCGGCGAGGTCGCCGATGAGTTCCCGCGATCGTCACAGCCGTTCGCGTCAGCGCCTTTCGGCTCGCGGTCGGTCAGCCCATCGTACGGTGACAGAATATGGGGGGAATGCGTCGAAAAAATGGCTGGTAGGCACTACATGGCCATCGACACGTACAGCTCGAATGAGCGCTACATCAACAGATACCTGCGAGATGCCGACTACTTCGATCGCCTGGAGCAGATCTGGAGCATGGCGCCGACCATAAGGGAATCGACACTAGCTCAGATCCAGGCCATCCGCGAGGTGATGCGGCTCCGGCCGGTGCCGGACACGATCGATGTTTTTCGCGCGGTCAAGATGAAGCCCGGTATTTTCACGGTGCCGATCGAGGAACTTCCCGGAACTATTCAGCGAGATCCGGCTTTCCTGTCGACCAATCTGGGCGACCGTCCGGCGTACGAGCGCGACATCATTCTGCATCTACGTGTCCCGGAGGGCACCCGGGGGTTCTACATCGAGCCGATCAGCAAAATGGGTGAACACGAGTTGCTGCTCGACGCGGGAAGGTCCTGGTTCGCCGAGGACGTGCTTCGCCGCGAGCGACAATGGCACGTCTACGGATGGGTGCTTCCCGACTGACAGGACAAGCCGGCCTTCGCCGACCTGGGAAGAGGCAGTACCATCCGCTCCGTCTCCTCGGGCGATGGTCTCGTCGCGTTCACAGGGACGCGAGGAGGCGGGCGAGCGCGGTGAAGCGCCCGGCCCGCGGGTGAAGATGTCCCTGAGGCGCGGCCGAAACGAGGTGAGGGACGCCCACGGCCTAGCGGGCCGGGGCGAGGGCGATGGCGTCGATCTCGGCGCTGCAGGTCGCCCTGGTGAGGCGCAGTGTGTCGCGGCCGGCGTTCAGGGCGACGTCGGCCGCGGTGATGGTCCACCGGTCCCAGCCGTACGCCGGGTAGTGCAGTCGCCCGTCCTCCCGGCCGTTCACGGTCAGTCGCTGTTCGCACGGCTCGCCCGTGCCGTTGCCCGCCCGTACGTAGAGGCGGTAGCGACCGGTCCGCGGCATCTCCAGGGTGAACTGCAGGAAGCTGCCCGCCGCCGCGAGATAGCCGACCTTGCCGTCGCCGGAGGCGTTGGCGGTCTCCAGCCGTTCGCCGTCGCTGACCGTCGCGTACGACGGCGACTCCGCCTCCCACCGGGTCATCGGCTCGCCGGTGATGGCGGAGTACCAGCGCGCGGCCATCTTCGCGTAGCCGCCGTTCGTCGGATGGATGCCGTCGGCGAACAGGTCGTCCTTGCCCAGCGCCGCGTGCATGTCGACCAGGTGGACGTGGCGGCCCGCGGACGCCCTCGCCGCGACGATCACCGGGATCGCGGCGTTGTACGCGCGGGCCCGCGCTTCGTTCGCCCGGCCGGCCAGCGGCGTGATCGTCGCGACGTACACCTGCGCGGTCGGCGTCGTCGTGGTGATCAGGTCGACCAGCGCGGCCAGCCGCGCGGGCGCGGCGCGCAGGTCGCGGCGCTGGATGACGTCGTTGGTGCCGATCTGCAGGAGCACGACGTCGGGCCGGTACTTCAGCAGCCAGTCGCGGGTGTGCGTCGTCAGCTGGTGGATGCGCCAGCCGGGATGGCCCTCGTTGTCGCGGTCGGCGAGCTGCGGCGGGCCGCTCGACCGCGAGCCGACGAAGTCGACCTTCCTCCCGTCGGCCTTCATGTACTGCCACAGGTCGCTGCGGTAACCGCCCAGCGACTGCAGCCCGTCGGTGATCGAGTCGCCGAGCGGCATCACGCGTGTCGGGAACACCGCCGGATCGGCCTTCGGCGCGGCCAGCGGCTCGCGGTGCGGACCGTCCCCGCTCGCCGTCATGCGCACACCGGCACAGGCCGCGAGGCAGAGCAGCGACGCGACCGTGGCGAGGAGGGTCCGGACCAGGCGCGTCACGAAGGGCGTTCCCGGGGGTAGGAGGCGCTCACGGCGATGGGACTTCCGGCAGTATCGCTCACGGCAGGGGTCGCCGCCACAGGGTCGGTTGTTCGCCCCGGTGATCGGCGTTGATCCCGACGCCGAGAAGGTCGGCGCCGGATGAGGTCAGCCCGGTGAGCCACTGGTCGCCGCGCCCGGACAGCCCGGTTCCCTGCGGCGTCTGCGCCGCCCACGCGTGGCCGTCTGCCGAGGTCCACAGCACCACGTCCGTACGTCCCGCGCGTCCGGCCGCGCCAGCGATGACGAAACCGTGCGGCGTGGCGGTCAGGGCGGTGGCGGCGGAGTTGCGGTCGCTGGAGTCCGCGCCGTCCTGTCCCGCCTTCGGCAGCCCGACCTCCTGCCACGACGCGCCGCCGTCGGAGGAGACGAAGGCGAACGCCGTACGGCCGGAGGCGGTGCCGGCCGTGCCGGTCGCCACCAGCGCGTTGCCGTGGACCGCGACCCGGTCGAACCATCCCTCCGCGGCGCCGGACGGCTGCGGGAGCTGTTTCAGCGTCCACTTCAGCCCGTCGGTGGAGGTCCAGACGGCGGGGCGGCCCTGCGGCGCGTCCTTGACCGACGGGTCGCTGACACCGCCGACCGCGACGTAGCCGGACGGTCCGGCGGCGACGCTCCGCATCCAGCGGTTCGCCGTCCTGGTGCCCTCCAGGTCGCCGCCGCTGCCGGGTTTCCAGGACTTGAGGTCGGAGGAGACCCAGGTGCCGGCCGAGAACCCCGACTCGCCGACGATCACGTATCCGGCCTTGCCGTAGGCGGCCGCGTAGGTGGCGGCGTGGCCCGAGCCCGGGTCGAACCCGGCGGCGGAGCGCCAGCTCGTGCCGTCCGGCGAGGTGACCGCGAGCGGCCGGTCCCCGTCGTAGCCCACGGCGAGCCAGCCCGCCGCGCCCGAGGCCGCGTTGATGAGCCGCTGCTTGCCGGGCCGCGCCAGGGCGCCGCCCGTGTCACTCGCGCGGGTCCACCGGGAACCGTCGGGCGAGGTCCACACGGCCCCGTCGCCGTTCGTGCCGCCGACGGCGACCCGCAGGTTCGCCGAGCTCGCGACGTACGCCACGGTCTGGTCCGGCCGGACCGCGCCCGGGATCGCCGACACGTCGACCGGGATCTCCTGGCCCAGCGTGTCGCGTACGGCGAGGACGGCGTCGGCGTCCTGCCCGTCGTCCTCGCGTGCGGCGACGATCGTCGCGCCGGCGGTGACCGCCACGCCCTCGATCGTGCGGCCGGAGGAGAGCGGTACCTCACCGCCGTTCTGCCAGGTGCCGCCGTCGTCGCTGCGGGCGATCAGCACCTTCTTGTCCCCGCCGATGACGGCGGCCATGCCCCGGTCGGAGGACGCGAGCCGCTGGAGGCCGCCGTACCCGGGCAGGTGGATCTCGCCGGCCTTACGCCAGCTCTGGCCGTCCGCCGACGTGAGCATGACACCGTACTGCTCGGACTTGCTGTGGGCGTTGCGGCCCGCGATGAACCCGGTGGGCGTGGCCGCGACGGCGATGCCCGGGCCCGCGGTGCCCTTCGGGTGCGGCACGTCGGCCGCGGCCCACGTGCGGCCGCCGTCGGCCGAGCGCCACACGCCGTCCTTGACGATCTGCCCCTTGCCGTCGGTCGACCAGCCGTACGCGAGGACGAGGTCGCCGTGCGCGGCGACGTCGATCAGCGAGAGCGGACCGCCCGGCAGCGACATCTTCAGCTGGTCGTTGCCCAGCCGCTGCCACTGCCGGCCGTCGGAGGACAGCCACACGACCGGGACGGCGTCGCTGTAGTCGCCCTTCTGGGAGGTGTCGCCGACCGCGACGAAGCCGTTCGCGGTGCGGGCGACCCGGGTGATCTTGTCCCGGCCGAAGACCGCGCCGGTCGAGTCGGGCTGGCGGATCCAGGTCCGGCCGTCGCGGCTCGTCCACACCGCCGTTCCGGCGTGCGAGCCGCCCAGCGCGACCCACGCGCCGGCCGAACCGGCGATCACCCGCGGCGTGTCGCCGTATCCGGGCTCGGCGCCGTCGGGCGTACGGACGTCGGCGAGGCGGAAGGAACGCCCGCCGTCGCTGGAGACCAGGAACTCTCCGCGGTAGTCGGCGGTCTCGGTCTCACCGCCGACCGCGACGACGATGGAGCCGGCCGACGCCACCCCGAGCAGCTCCTGGTCGTGACCGTCGGCCTTGGCGGCCGGGTCCGGCGCGAACGTCGCCCCGGCGAGCTGTGCCGCGGGCCCGGTCGTCGTGTGGTGCAGCGGCCCGCGCCCGGTCAGGAACACCACTCCACCGGCGATCAGCGCGACGACGACCAGGCCGGCCACCGCGAGCAGGATCGGCTTCAGGCGGATGGTCCGGCGGGCGCGTTGGGGCGTGTCCCGCCGCCACGGCTCGTCGTACATCGTCGGCGGGCCGGCCGGCTGCCACGGCTGGGGCCGGTCGTAGCCCGGACCGCCGTGGCCGCCGCCGGGCATCCGGGGGTCGGGCGGGCGCGGCGTCGAGCGGCTGGTCGCCGACGGAGGCAGGTCGAAGACCGTGGCGGGCGGTTCCGCCGGCGGCGGGACGGTCTGGTCCGGCACCGGGGGAGGCTGGTACGCCGCCGCCCGGTCACCCGGAGCGGGCTCCGGCGCCGGGACGTCGGTCACGGTGCGCTGGGTCGGCGGAGGCTCGTGCGCCGGGTTCCAGGGGGGCTGCGGCGGGATCCGCCACGGGTCGGTATCGCCGGCGAACGCCGTCTCGTCGGTGGCCGCCTCGCCGTGCGCGTTCTCGGCGGGCGGCGGTGAGGCAGGCGGGTGCGGTGGGACGGGCGGCGCGGCCCAGGGTGGGAGAGCGGCGGGCGGAGCGGCGTTGCCGTGACCCCAGCCGACGGGCGGCGGGGGAGGGAACGCCCAGGGGTCCTCCGGCGGTGGGTCCGCGTTCGGATCGTCGTCAGGCTCGTGGCCGGTCACGCTCACCCTCCCCGCTCCTCGCCGTGAATGGCGACCCCCCTCGACCTTCTTAATAAAAGTCGTGGCGGCATCTTATCGGGGCAAACAGGTCAAGTGGGTTCTCCGAGGGCGGGTGTGACCTATCCGCCGCTTTTCCCGTCTGGCCGAAACGGTTCTGCGGCCATTCCGCGGACGCCGGTGGGCGGCGGGTCGCTCGGCAAGGCTCCCAAGAAACTCGACACGGTTTCCTACCTGAGGTTCCCGACGGTCTCCAAGAACGTCCGCCCCGTGCTGCGAAACCACAGCGTGCGCGCCTATCGGCCGGCCGGGCCCGAGGGTCCGGAAATCGACGTCGACGTCGTACCCCGGATGACGCCGATCGCCGGGAGCTCGCCGGCCCACCCGGCGTCAAGGTCGCCTGGTTCCCGCGCGCCACCACCGGCCTGCCCGTGGGGCGGTTCGCCCATCGGCGCGAGCGGTCACCTCCGCGCCGTGGCCTCCTGGACGTGCGCGGCGAGCAGCGGCCGGTACCGCATGCCCAGCCCCTGGTAGAGCCGTACGGCGGCCCGGTTCCACTCGTCCACCATCAGGGCCGCGGTGCCGTGCCGGGCCACGGCCTCCGCGGCGACGAACGCGCAGACCGTACGGCCGAGTCCCAGCCCACGGGCGTCGGGGTGCACCGCGACTCCGGCGATCAGCCCGACGGACGGCGCCGGCCAGACGAGCGCGGCCAGCGCCACGAGCCGTCCCGCGTCGTCGCGGAGACCCGCCCAGCGTTCGTCGGCGCGGCTCCCGGGCCGGGCGTCCGACGTCGGGAAGGCCATGTCGAGGAGCGCCGCGGCCTCGGGCAGCTCCGGCCGGGTGAGCCATCGGGCCCCGCCGGCCGCCGCAGGCGCCTCCGTGGTCTCCATCCAGCCGAACGCCCTGGTCGGGGCGAGCACGGGCACCCCGGCGACGACCGCGCCGATGAGGCCGGGGTCCCCGAGCGGCCGGTAGGTCGGTCCCACCTCGGCCAGGACCTGCTCGACCAGGGGAACCGCGGCGTCGGCCCGCCCGTGGACGGCGATCCGGTCCCGGCGGGAGATGTCGTGACCGGCGACGGCGACCGCACGCCCGTCGTCGCTCGCCCAGGCGCGCCCGCGCCCGTCGAGGTCCTGGGCCGCCCAGAGACACAGCGTGTCGCCCGCGCACAGCGCGGTCAGCTCGTCATGGTCGTGGATCGCCCGCATCGGACGGCAGTCTGCCAGGACCGGACGCGCCGCCGGTGACCGGCGTGGCAACTCGGAGGGTCAGGCCGCCTCGGAGGAGATGAGGCGGATGACGTCGTCGCGCAGGGCGGTGAGCTCGACGCCGGACTCCACGAGCACACGGGCGGCCAGGCCCTCGCCCTCGCGGATGAGGCCGAGCAGCAGGTGGCCCGTGCCGAGGTGGTTGTGGCCGAGGCGCAGGGCCTCGCGCAGCGAGAGCTCGAGGACCTTCTTCGCCCGCCTGCCGAACGGAATGTGACCCGCCCGGTACGGTTTGCGGCGCCGTGCGTCGAGCGCGCCCGGGCCGAAGGTCGCCTCGGTGACCCGGCGGACCTCGTCGAGGTCGATCCCCAGCGTCGCCAGGGCGTCCGGGTCGAGGTCGTCCCGTGACGGGCCGGCGATGCCGGCGATCCGCCGCCGGAGCTCGTCCGGGTCGGCGCCCCGGTCGCGCAGCGCCCGGGCGGCCGGTCCGGCGCCGGCGTCCAGCATCGCCAGCAGGAGGTGCTCGGTGTCGATGAACGGCGCGCGCAGCCGCCGGGCCTCCTCCTGTGCCCGCACCACGACCGCGCGGGCCTCCTTGGTGAACCGTTCGAACATCCCTACCGCTCCTTACCGAGAATCCGCCGGCCGCCGCCGTGTTTCTTGTGCACCGCCTGCCGGCTGACGCCGAGGCAGACCGCGATCTCCTGCCAGGACCATCCCTGCTCGCGCGCGTTGCCGACCTGCAGCGCCTCCAGCCGCTCGGCGAGCTCGCGCAACGCGCGGACCGCCCGCAGCCCGACCGCCGGGTCACGGCTGCTCGCCTCCTGGGCGAGCTGGACTCCATCGCTCATGGTGTCAACATAGGTTGACGGTTGGCGCATGTCAACCAAAGTTGACGCGGCGCCGGGCGGGCCGCCCTCGCGCGGCCGGCTCGATCCCGAATGAGATTCGTTTCATCGGTGCGCGATCTTTTCCGGCGCACGGCGCTTGGCCATACTCGATCACGGGCCCACGCCGGAGGCCCGTGCCGACGAAGGACGAGGAATGACGGTTCTCACCAGCGCGCTCGACCCCGGGGGCGACGCCTACGCCGAGCGGCGGGCGGCGATGCTGGCCAAGGTCGCCGAGCTCGAGGCCGAGCACGCCAAGGCCGTGGCCGGGGGCGGGCCCAAGTACGTCGATCGGCACCGCGCCCGCGGGAAGCTTCTCGCCCGCGAGCGCGTCGAGCTGCTCATCGATCCCGACTCGCCCTTCCTGGAGCTGTCCCCGCTCGCCGCCTGGGGCAGCGACTTCTCCGTCGGCGCGAGCCTGGTCAGCGGCATCGGCGTGGTCGAGGGCGTCGAGTGCGTGATCGTCGCGAGCGACCCGACCGTACGCGGCGGATCCAGCAACCCCTGGACGGTCGCCAAGACGTTCCGCGCCGCCGACATCGCGCTGGAGAACCGCCTCCCGCTGATCAACCTGGTCGAGTCCGGCGGCGCCGACCTGCCCACGCAGAAGGAGATCTTCATCCCCGGCGGCCGGATCTTCCGCGACCTCACCCGGCTGTCCGCCGCCGGAATCCCGACGATCGCGCTGGTCTTCGGCAACTCGACCGCCGGCGGCGCGTACCTGCCCGGGATGAGCGACCACGTCGTCATGGTCAAGGACCGCGCCAAGGTCTTCCTCGGCGGCCCGCCGCTGGTGAAGATGGCCACCGGCGAGGAGTCCGGCGACGAGGAGCTCGGCGGCGCCGAGATGCACGCCCGCACCAGCGGCCTGGCCGACCACATGGCGGCCGACGAGTACGACGCGCTGCGGATCGGCCGCCGGATCGTCGCCCGGCTCAACTGGCGCAAGCGCGGCCGCGCGCCGCTGCCCGTACGGCCACCGCGGTACGACGAGGAAGAGCTGCTCGGCATCGTCCCGGAGGATTTGAAGATCCCCTTCGACCCACGCGAGGTGATCGCCCGGATCGCCGACGGGTCGGACTTCGACGAGTTCAAGCCGCTGTACGGCACCAGCCTCGTCACCGGCTGGGCCACCCTGCACGGCTATCCGATCGGCGTGCTCGCCAACGCGCGCGGCGTGCTGTTCGGGCCGGAGTCGCAGAAGGCCGCGCAGTTCATCCAGCTCGCGAACCAGACCGGCACCCCGCTGCTCTTCCTGCAGAACACCACCGGCTACATGGTCGGCCGGGAGTACGAGCAGAGCGGCATCATCAAGCACGGCGCCACGATGATCAACGCGGTGTCCAACAGCCGGGTGCCGCACCTGACCGTCGTCATGGGCGCCTCGTACGGCGCGGGCAACTACGGCATGTGCGGCCGGGCGTACGACCCGCGCTTCCTGTTCACCTGGCCGAGCGCCAAGTCGGCGGTCATGGGCCCGGCGCAGCTCGCCGGCGTGCTGTCCATCGTCGGCCGGCAGGCCGCGCAGGCGCGCGGCCAGAACTTCGACGAGGAGGCCGACGCGCAGATGCGCGCGATGGTCGAGGCACAGATCGAGTCGGAGTCGCTGCCGTTCTTCCTGTCCGGACGGCTGTACGACGACGGCGTGATCGACCCGCGCGACACCCGTACCGTCCTCGGACTGTGCCTGTCCGCGATCAACAGCGCCGCCGAGCCTGCCGCGCAGGCGGGCGGCTTCGGCGTCTTCAGGATTTGAGCGAATGATCTCCAGACTGCTGGTGGCCAACCGGGGCGAGATCGCCCGCCGGGTCTTCCGTACCTGCCGCGATCTCGGCATCGAGACCGTCGCGGTGTTCTCCGACCCGGACGCCGCCCTGCCGCACGCGACCGAGGCCGACCGCGCCGTGCGCCTGCCCGGCGCGTCGCCCGCCGAGACGTACCTGGACCAGAAGGCGATCCTCGACGCCGCGCGGGCCGCGGGCGCGGACGCGGTCCACCCGGGGTACGGATTCCTGTCCGAGAACGCCGCGTTCGCCGAGGCGGTCCTCGCCGCCGGCCTGACGTGGGTGGGCCCGCCGCCGAAGGCGATCGCGGCGATGGGCCTCAAGACCGAGGCCAAGCGGCTCATGCGCGAGGCGGGCGTGCCCGTGCTGCCCGACCTCGATCCCGGCGCGGTCAGCGACTTCCCCGTGCTCATCAAGGCGTCGGCGGGAGGCGGTGGACGCGGCATGCGGGTGGTGCGGGACGCCGCCGAGCTGGCCGGGGCGCTGGAGTCGGCGCGCCGCGAGGCGGAGTCGGCGTTCGGCGATCCGGCCGTCTTCTGCGAGCCGCTGCTGACCGGCGCGCGCCACATCGAGGTGCAGGTGCTCGCCGACACCCACGGCACGGTCTGGACGCTGGGGGAGCGGGAGTGCTCGATCCAGCGCCGCCACCAGAAGGTGATCGAGGAGGCGCCCTCACCCGCGATCGACACCGCGCTGCGCCAGCGCCTGTGCGAGGCGGCCGCCGCGGCCGCCCGCGCGATCGGCTACGAGGGCGCCGGCACCGTGGAGTTCATGCTGGCCCCGGACGGCGGTTTCTTCTTCCTGGAGGTCAACACGCGTCTCCAGGTGGAGCATCCGGTCACCGAGTGCGTGTACGGCGTGGACCTGGTGGCCCTGCAGATCGAGGTGGCCGAGGGCACCGCGCTGAAGGACCCGCCGCGCCCGTCCGGCCACGCGATCGAGGCACGTCTCTACGCCGAGGATCCCGCGGAGGGGTACCGGCCGCACAGCGGCGCCCTGCACACGTTCGCCGTCCCCGGCGTGGACGCGGAGTTCCGCGTGCCCGGCGCGTACGGGCTGCGGCTGGACTCCGGCGTCGTGTCCGGCAGCGTGATCTCCACCCACTACGACCCGATGCTCGCCAAAGTGATCGCGTACGCGCCCACCCGCGGCGCGGCCGCCCGGCGTCTGGCCGCGGCGCTGGCCGGAACGCGCGTCCACGGCCCGGTGACCAACCGCGACCAGCTCGTCGCCGCACTCCGGCACGAGGCGTTCCTCGCCGGCGCCACCGACACGGGCTTCCTCGACCGCCACGACACCACCGGCCGCCGCGCCGATGCCGGGACCGTACGGCTGTCCGCGCTGGCCGCCGCGCTCGCCCAGGCCGCCGCCAACCGCGCGGAGGCCACCGTGCTGGGCGGCCTGCCGAGCGGCTGGCGCAACGTGCCCTCACAGCCCCAACGCGTCGCCTTCGACGAGTCCGGGACCGTGCACGAGGTCGCCTACCGCCTCACGCGCGCGGGCCTGGTCGCCGAGGGGCACGAGGACGTCTCGCTCGTCTCCGCCTCCCCGGACGCGGTCGTCCTGACGGCCGGGGGCGTACGCCTGCGATTCACGGTCGCGCGGCACGGGCACGGGGTGTACGTCGACTCGGTGCTCGGCGCGGTGACGTTCACGCGGGTCGAGCGTTTGCCCGACCCCGCCGAGCAGGTGGCGCCCGGCACCCTGCTCGCGCCCATGCCCGGCTCGGTGATCCGGGTCGCGGTGAGCGAGGGCGACACGGTCGAACGCGGCCAGCCGATGCTGTGGCTGGAGGCGATGAAGATGGAACACCAGATCCTCGCCCCGGCGGGCGGCGTGGTGACCGCGCTGCACGCCGAGGTCGGAGCCCAGGTCGAGACCGGCGCGGTCCTCGCCGTCGTCACGGAGGAGTAACCATGGATCCCCTCGTCCGGTACGCCGAGGACGGCGGCACGGCGACGATCACCCTTGACTCGCCGCGCAACCGCAACGCCCTGTCCCGGCGTCTCGTCGCCGAGCTGCGCGAGGCGCTGACGACCGCGCTCGGCGACGACGGCGTCCGGGTCATCGTGCTGACCGGCACCGGCACGGTGTTCTGCGCGGGCGCCGACCTGAAGGAGCAGTCGGCCGGCGAGCCCCCGCCGGACGTGCCCGGCCTCGTCGGGCTCATCTGGGACAGTCCCAAGCCGGTCGTGGCCCGCCTCAACGGCCCGGCGCGGGCGGGCGGGCTCGGCCTGGTGACCGCCTGCGACCTCGCGGTCGCCCCGGACACCGCGACGTTCGCCTTCACCGAGGTCCGCCTGGGAGTCGTGCCCGCCATGATCGCGGTGACGTGCCTGCGGCGCATGGACCCCCGCGCGGCGGCCGAGTACTTCCTCACCGGAGAGGTCTTCGACGCGCGCCGCGCCCAGGAGATCGGCCTGATCAACCGCGCCGTCCCGGCCGAGGAGCTGGACGCCGCGGTGGCCCACTACACCGGGATGCTCCTGCGCGGCGCCCCGGAGGCCCTGGCCATCGCCAAGCGGCTGCCGCGCACGGTGCCGGCCATGACGGTCGAGGAGGGCTTCGCCCGGATGGCGGAGCTGTCCGCCGAGCGCTTCGGCTCCGACGAGGCCAAGGAGGGCATCGCCGCCTTCCTGGAGAAGCGTGATCCCCGGTGGCTGCCCTGACCTGCTGCTACGGTGCGCGTTGTGACCCGTATCCTCCCGCCGGTCGCGGGCGTTCCGCGGCCGGACGCTGAGCCTCGCCCGTGTCCCGGCGTCCGGTGGACCGCGTGACGCTGGCCCCGGAGGCGCCCGTGGTGAGCCGGCGGCTGCTCACCGCCGAGATCTGGGTGGTCTTCGCCCTCTCGCTCGGGGCCAGCGGCGTCAGCGCGCTGTTGCAGCTCATCGCCTCCCTCACGGCGCCCAAGCCGCTGGCCCGCCAGAAGGCGCTGCTGGTCGGCTCCCTCGCGCCCGGCCGCCCCTGGATCGACCTCGCCTTCCAGCTGTTCAACATCGCCGTCGCGGTGGCGCCCGTGGCCCTCGTGGCGTACCTGCTGGTGCGCTCGGGGGAGTCGCTCGCCACTCTCGGCGTCGACCGGCGCCGGCCGGCGCAGGACGCCGTGCGCGGCGCCGCGCTGGCCGCGGTGATCGGCGGCGGCGGGCTGGCGCTGTACCTGATCGCCTACCACTCCGGCGCGAACCTCACCGTCGTGCCCGCGCAGCTGCCGCCGGTGTGGTGGCGCGTTCCCGTGCTCCTGCTGGCCGCCGCGCAGAACGGCGTGCTGGAGGAGGTGCTGGTCGCCGGTTACCTGCTGCACCGGCTCTCCCAGCTCGGCTGGCGGCCGGGTCGCGCCCTGACGGTCAGCGCGCTGCTGCGCGGCTCGTACCACCTGTACCAGGGCTTCGGCGGCTTCGCCGGCAACGTGGTGATGGGTGTGATCTTCGGCCGGCTCTACCAGCGCTGGGGCCGTGCGACGCCGCTGATCGTCGCGCACACGCTCATCGACGGCGTGACGTTCGTCGGATACACGCTCCTGCACGGGCACGTGTCCTGGCTGCCGTGACCGGCGACGCGAGCGGGTGGCACGGCGACATCTGCCGAAAAGTGCGCTCGGTTGCTGAAAAGGACGCTGGGTGAACCGATAGCTTCTAACTTATGAGACTCGGTGTCCTCGATGTGGGCTCCAATACCGTGCACCTGCTGGTCGTGGACGCACACCAGGGCGCGGCGCCGTTGCCGGCCTTCTCACATAAGAACGAACTGCGGCTCGCCGCGCACCTGGACGACGGCGACCGGCTGTCCGAGGCGGGCGCCCACCGGTTGCGCGCGTTCGTCGACGACGCTCTCCGCGTCGCCGAGGACAAGGGCGTCGAGGAGGTCGTCGCCTTCGCCACCTCGGCGATCCGCGAGGCGGTGAACGGCGAGGAGGTCCTCGGCGACATCCGCGACCACAGCGGCATCGACATCCCGGTGCTGTCGGGGGAGGACGAGGCGCGGCTGACGTTCCTGGCCGCGCGCCGCTGGTTCGGCTGGTCGTCCGGGCGGCTGCTGGTCCTGGACATCGGCGGCGGCTCCCTGGAGATCGCCTCCGGCGCCGACGAGGAGCCCGACGCGGCCGTGTCCCTGCCGCTGGGCGCCGGCCGCCTGACTCGCGACTGGTTCACCGCCGATCCGCCGCCGCCCGAAGAGGTGCGCCAGCTCCGCAAGCACGTCCGTACGACGATCGCCCGCGAGGTCGGTGGTGTGGTCCGGTACGGCGCGCCCGACCACGCCGTGGCGACCTCCAAGACGTTCCGCCAGCTCTCCCGCATCGCCGGCGCGGCCCCCTCCAACCAGGGGCCTCTCGTCCGCCGCGTGCTGTCCCACCACCAGGTCACCGACTGGGCCGAACGGCTGCCGTCCATGACCGCGGCCGAACGCGCGGAGCTCCCGGGCGTCTCCCAGGGCCGCGCCCCGCAGCTCCCGGCCGGCGCGATCGTGGCGGACGCCGCGATGGACCTCCTGGGCGTCGCCGAGGCCGCCGTCTGCCCGTGGGCGCTGCGCGAAGGTGTGATCCTGCGCCGCCTGGACCTGCTGCCCCAGGAGCGTTCCTAGCTGTACTGACCATGGACGTGGCGTGCACTGGTCTTCTCGCCCGGGTCAGCGGCCGGGCGGCCTTTCGTCATGGCCTCCGTGCCGGTGTGACCAGGTGCTTCACCGGATGGGCCGAATTCGGGTAAGGGACCGGTTCACCGGCGTGGTCAGTGCCACCGGTCAGGAGCGGGGCCCGTCGATGGGCCCCGCCTGAGGTCGGTCAGTGGTGGCGGACGACGTGGTGGACCACGCGGTGGTGGACGACGACGTGGTGGTGGACGACGTGGTGGTGGGAGTGGCCGCAGGCCGAGAGTCCCAGAAGTGCCGGCACCAGTGCCATGCCCGCCACGGTCGCCTTACGAAGCCGCTTGACCTTCACGTTGCCCTCCGATTTCAGGCTTTTCTCAGCGTCTATCCAGAAAGTCTGGATGAGCGTACAAGATCAGAGACGCAACGCGCGGACGCGCGGTTCCATGGAGGACACCGCGCGTCCGGGTTCTGTGCGTCGGGCGAGCCGTCAGCGGCCTCATCGAAGATCCGTGCGGTCACGAGCTCCTTACGGTGAGGGAAGAACGGGCGAAGGTCGATGGTGACGTCCTCACAGGTCCATGCAGGACAGGGCGCGCTGGAAGGCGGCCTTCTGGCCGTCGGGCCGCCCGGCCGCGCCCAGCAGCTCGGCCAGGCCGAACCACGCACGAGCCGCCGGACGATGCGCGTCCATCTTCTCCAGGTACTCCCCGGCCTGTGAGAGGGCCATCACGGCCTCCTCACGCTGTCCCAGGCGCTCGTACGCCTCGCCCAGGGCGATGTAGGCGTTCGCGGTCGTGATGCCGCCGGGGCTCTCCAGGAGGTCGAGCGCGCGGCGCGCCAGCGCCGCCGCCTCCTCCGGGCGGCCGAGCAGGAGCTCGGCGCGGGCCTGGACGGTGAAGTTCAGGCTCAGGTCGACCGTGCTGGCGGAGCTGGCGTCCAGGCCGCGCTCGGCCTTGAGCAGCACCTCCTTGGCCTCTTCCGCGCGCTCGGGGTGCGCGTCGAGCAGGAAGATCGCGTAGGCGTTGCGGATCCGGCTGAGGTTACGCGGGTCGTCCTCCTCGCCGAGCAGCGCCATGGCGCGTTCGGCGAGCCGGAGCGCGTGGTCGTACTCGCCGCGGGACTCGGCGACGAAGCCCGCGTTCCAGTACGCCGCCATGAGCGCCTTCGGACTGCCGATCGCCTCGGCCCGGTCGATGAGGCTCTGCGCGAACTGGTTGGCGTACGCCAGGTCCCCGCGGAGGATGTACGCGGCGAGAACGGTGGCGCCGAGCATCACCATCGAGTCGGACCACTGGCCGGTCGTGTCGGACAGGCTCCGCAGCGCGGCCTCGCCGACATCGATGGCGATGGCGAAGTCGCCGCGCTCACGGTGGCAGCGGCTCAGCGCGATGTGCAGCTCGGCCCACGGGTCGGGGTCGGAGTGCGGCGAGATCAGCTCGGCGGCCCGGTTGAGCTCGACGATCGCCTCGTCCAGGTCACCCGTCGCCTCCAGCGCGAGGGCGTGCCCCCAGCGCGCCTCGTGCGCGAGGGCGGGCAGGTCGGCGAGCGCCGGGTGGGTGAGCACCTCGGCGAAGCACGCGCGAGCCTCCTCGGTGGCGCCGTTCTCCAGGGCGATCTTGGCGTACCGAAGAGTTTCCTGCAGCCCGGTCATCGCCTCCTCGGTGACCCCCGTCGTCAGGTAGGCCGCGGAGCAGTCGAGCTTGCGGGCCAGGAGAGCCACCATGCTGGGCGCCGGAGTCCGCTTGCCGCTTTCAATGAGTGACACATAGCTGTCGGAGAGTTCCGGCCACGCGAGCTGCGCCTGCGACATGTTCCTTCGCAGCCGCAGGTTACGGATCCGTTCGCCCAGCGATTCTTGACTTGGCATCCCGCCCGCCTCTACAAGAAAGTGACAGAACAACACGAAAGGATAGAAAAGAATGTCACACCTGCGCAGGGGCCTGGCCCTGATCCTGCTCGCGCTAGTTGGCTGGCTTGTCGCCTTTGGAGCCGCCGGCGCCGTCTCAGCCTCGGCCTCCACCGACACTCCCGCATCGACCAAGAGCAGCTCCTCCATGTGCTGCTGACCTGCTGATCAGCCAAAAGGCCGGCAGACATGTAGCAACGGGTGGTGCGATTCGCGCCCGGTCGGAGCAGGTCCATCGGCGACCCGCGAGAGCCGAACCCTGTGTCCCGGGCAGCTTCGGAACAGGCCGGCGGTGGCCTAGAGTGGCCGCGGCCAGCCGTCTCCCGTCGCGACGTCCGATGGCATGTGGGGTGTCTGCCGGCCCGCGCCGTGGCCCCGGCGGAATGAGCCGGGCGCACGGGCTGTTCTCGCATGTGCGGCACGCGTCGGGTGCCGCACCGTTACGAGCCGAGGAGCTGACGAGATGGCCACGACCACACTGACCGCCGCGAACTTTGACAAGACGGCGGCCGGCGAGGGCATCGTGCTGGTCGATTTCTGGGCGAGCTGGTGCGGCCCGTGCCGGATGTTCGCGCCCGTCTACGAGAAGGCGGCCGAAACGCACGAGGACATCGTCTTCGGCAAGGTCGACACCGAGGCCGAGCAGGACCTGGCCGCGCGGTTCGACATCACCTCGATCCCCACGATCATGGCGATCCGCGACGGCGTCATCGTCTTCGCCCAGCCGGGCGCGCTGCCCGAGCCGGCCCTGGAGAACCTGATCGAGCAGGTGCGCGCCCTCGACATGGACGACGTGCGCAGCCGCCTCGCCAAATCCTGAACGCTCAGACCAGGATCGGGATCAGGCAGGCCGCGAACACCCCGTAGAAGGCCGCCGCCCACGTGAGCGTACGGCCGGTGAAGCGGCCCGTGTTCAGCGCGACCAGCAAGAAAAGTATCGCGATGATCGTGACGACCCCGGACAGCAGCAGCGGGCCGTCGAAGCGCCAGCGCGTGAACAGGATGCCCAGCCCGGAGGGGACGGTCGCCTGGATCATCATCGCGCCGCTGATGTTCGCCAGGGCGAGGTGGGTCTTGCCCTGGCGGACCCAGATGATGGCGTTCATGATCTCGGGCAGCTCGGTGGCGATCGGAGAGAGCAGCAGCGCGGTCACCGCCGCGGGCAGGCCGATCATCGGCCCGATCGCCTCCAGTGCGTGCACGAACAGCTGCGAGGCCACGAAGATGATCACCAGGGTGACGAGGGCCTGGGTGACGACCGCCCAGGTGGCCGGCGTCGCGCGGCGCCGCTGCAGGCGCAGCGGCTCGAGGTCGACCACGTCGTCCCCGCCGCCGGGCTCCGCGCGCAGCTCGCGCCAGAAGTAGACGCCGTACGCGGCGAAGAAGAGCAGCCCGAGCGCGGGCTTGAACGCGAAGGTGACCAGCCCGAGCGCCACCTTGACCACGAAGATCGTCAGGAACCAGCGCTGGTCACGGGCCAGCTTCCGCGTGTCGCCGACGTCCTCGCCGCGTGCGGCGTTCGTTTCCGCGGAGGCCACCTTGCGGCGGCGGGTCAGGAGCATGAAGCCCGTCACCCCGTACGCCGCCGTGGCGAGGGCCAGCGGGCCGCCCATGGCCGCCCCGACCCCGATGTCCTTCTGCTCGGACCCGGAACCGAAGACGACCGCCACGAACGTGACGACGCTCTCGGGCAGGGCGGTCCCGAAGGCCGCCAGCACCGTGCCGACCGCGAGCGGGCCGACCTTCAGGCGCAGTCCCAGCCACTCGACCGCGTTGACGAACCACTCGCAGGAAAGGTAGATCGCGACCGCACACGCAAGGAGGGTCACCACGTGCAGCATGAGAATCCCATCGATCATGTTGCCGTGAGACGAGAAAGAGACCCCGGCCCACGGCGACAGACGTCACCCATTGGCCGAAGGTCTCGTCCACCCCAGAGGGGCCCGGGCACCGGGAGCGAGTGCTCCAGTATGTCGATGGCCGGCGAGCGGGACTACTCCCCTTCGCGACACTCAGCTTACCGCCCGATACCGGTCACGTGCACGAACCCGGCGCGGGACTCCTTTTACCCGGGCGCGCGGCGCCCGGATCGGTTAACCTGGGCACATGCCAGGCGTGCAGGTGACGACGACGCCGGGGACTCCCCGGCGCATCGCTCGCGCGCACTGACCGACGCGACGACGAGGCCCCGGGAGCGATCCCGGGGCCTCGTCGCGTCCCGTGGCCGCTCCCGCCGACAGGAGGAAGTTGACCATGGAGCACGACGCGTCCCACGCCGGCGCACAGTCGGTAGCATTCGATGTCGATATCACTGACCATCGAGGAGATCCCGTGTCTGAACTGCGCATCACCCTCGGCGGAGACGAGCGTGTGGTGGCGGCAGGCACCACTGCGGGTGAGGCGCTCGAGGCCGACGGCCGCACCGTCATCGCGGCCCGCGTGGGCGGGCAGGCCCGCGACCTGGCGCACGTCCTCGCCGACGGCGACGTCGTCGAGCCCATCGAGATCGGCTCCGACGAGGGCCTCGCCATCGTCCGCCACTCGGCGGCGCACGTCATGGCCCAGGCCGTGCAGGAGCTGTTCCCCAAGGCCCGGCTGGGCATCGGCCCGCCGGTGGAGAACGGCTTCTACTACGACTTCGACGTCGAACAGCCGTTCCAGCCCGAGGACCTCAAGCGCATCGAGAAGCGCATGCGCGAGATCGTCAAGCAGGGCCAGGCCTTCTCCCGCCGGGCCGTCACCGACGACGGCGCCCGCGAGGAGCTCGCCGACGAGCCGTACAAGCTGGAGCTGATCGGCCTCAAGGGCAAGGCCGCCGACGAGGAGAGCGTCGAGGTCGGCGGGGGAGAGCTGACCATCTACGACAACCTCGACGCCAAGACCGGCGAGCTGTGCTGGAAGGACCTGTGTCGCGGCCCGCACCTGCCCAGCACCCGCGTGATCCCGGCGTTCAAGCTGATGCGCTCCGGCGGCGCGTACTGGCGCGGCAGCGAGAAGAACCCCCAGCTGCAGCGGATCTACGGCACCGCCTGGGAGTCGCGCGAACGGCAGGACGCCTACCTGAAGATGCTGGAGGAGGCCGAGAAGCGGGATCACCGCAGGCTCGGTGCCGAGCTCGACCTGTTCTCCTTCCCGAACGACATCGGCAGTGGTCTCGCGGTCTTCCACCCCAAGGGCGGCATCGTCCGCCGGGTCATGGAGGACTACTCCCGCCGGCGCCACGAGCAGGGCGGGTACGAGTTCGTCAACACCCCGCACATCACCAAGGGCGACCTGTTCAACACCTCGGGGCACCTCGGCTGGTACAAGGACGACATGTTCCCGCCGATGGAGCTCGACGGCGCGGAGTACTACCTCAAGCCGATGAACTGCCCGATGCACAACCTGATCTTCCGGGCGCGCGGGCGGTCCTACCGTGAGCTGCCGCTCCGGCTGTTCGAGTTCGGCACCGTGTACCGGTACGAGAAGTCCGGCGTCGTGCACGGGCTCACCCGCGTACGCGGCATGACCCAGGACGACTCCCACATCTACTGCACCAAGGAGCAGATGGTCGGGGAGCTGAAGAACCTCCTCACCTTCGTGCTCGACCTGCTGCGCGACTACGGCCTCAGCGAGTTCTTCCTGGAGCTGTCCACCCGCGACGAGTCGGAGAAGTTCATCGGGTCCCAGGAGGACTGGGACGAGGCCACCGCCGCGCTGCGGGAGGCCGCCGACGAGTCCGGGCTCGACCTGGTCGCCGACCCGGGCGGCGCGGCGTTCTACGGGCCGAAGATCTCCGTGCAGGCCAAGGACGCCATCGGCCGCACCTGGCAGCTGTCGACCATCCAGGTCGACTTCAACCAGCCGAAGCGCTTCGGCCTCGAGTACCAGGCCGCCGACGGCACCCGGCAGCAGCCGGTGATGATCCACCGGGCGCTGTTCGGCTCGATCGAGCGGTTCTTCGGCGTGCTGCTGGAGCACTACGCGGGCGCGCTGCCGCCCTGGCTGGCGCCGGTGCAGGTGGTGGGCATCCCGATCTCCGACGACCACGTGCCGCACCTGGAGCAGGTCGCCGCGCGGCTGCGCGAGCGCGGCATCCGGGTGGAGGTCGACACCTCCTCCGACCGGATGCAGAAGAAGATCCGCAACGCGCAGAAGCAGAAGGTCCCGTACATGCTGCTCGCGGGCGACGACGACGTGGCCAAGGGCGCGGTGTCGTTCCGCTACCGCAGCGGTGAGCAGAACAATGCCGTTCCCGTCGCCGACGCGATCGAAGAGATCGCCAAGGCCGTCGAGGAGCGCGTGCAGGTCTGAGCGACACCTGGCGGGCCGCGCCGTACGCGCGGCCCGCGGGCGACGGTTCCCAAGGGCGCGGGTCCGGGTGAGATCAGCCGATCGTGAGCCGCTGGTCGTCGTCCCCGGCCGGTTCGGCGGGTCTGGCCGCCGCCGGCATCCGTACGTCGTCGACGATCACGTTGACCTCGACCACCCGCAGGCCGAGCATCCGGTTGGTCTGGATGGCGACGTTCGTCTTGACCTGGCGGGCCACGTCCATGACCACGTGGCCGTACTCGATCACGATGGTCACCTCGATCGAGACCTCGCGCCCGTCGATCCGCGCCTTGACGCCCTGGTCGCCGCGCCGATGACCGATGCCAATGCGCTCGCGGACACTCTCCACGGCGCGTGCGACGTCGCCGCCTAGGTCGGCGACGCCCTCGACCTCGATCGCGGCCAGTCCGGCGACCTTCTCGACGACCTCGTCCTCGATGTCGATGCGTCCCTTTACCTGCGCGGCGAGCTGCGCCGGCGGCAGGCCGGGCGGAGGGTCCGTCACCAGGACGTTGACCTGCTCCTCGGCCTGAGCGGGGGCCTGCCCCTGCGCTGGAACTTCGGGAACCCCGTCAGCGAACACGGTCATGATGCCTCCCGTAGGTGGCCCCATCTTCGCCGACGCGACGCCCATTTGGCGTCAAAAGCCACATTCTTGGCGATCGTTCCGTACGGGCCGGGTCACCCGGACAGCCGGTCAAAGAGGGAACAGGAAGTGCGGGCTGTCCAGGTAGAAGAGGGCCAGGCCGGTGGCCACGCAGAGCGCCGAGACCAGCCAGAACCGCACCACGATGGTGGTCTCGGCCCAGCCGGAGAGCTCGAAGTGGTGCTGTAGCGGGGCCATCTTGAAGACGCGTCTCCTCGTCATCTTGAAGGAGCCGACCTGGACGATCACCGACAGGGTGATGATCACCGGCAGTCCGGCGAGGATGACCAGGAGCATCTCGGTCTGGGTGCTCAGGGCGAGGCCGACGATGACGCCGCCGAGCGCGAGCGACCCGGTGTCGCCCATGAAGACCTTGGCCGGCGGGGCGTTCCACCACAGGAAACCGATCAGGGCGCCGAGCGCCGCGGCGGCGACCACGGCGAGGTCGAGCGGGTCGCGGACCGTGTAGCAGTGGGGTTCGAGCGTGAGCTTGCAACTGCCACGGAGCTGCCGGTCGCTGATCAGGATGTACGCGCCGAGCACCATGCCCACCGCGCCGGCGGCGAGACCGTCCAGCCCATCGGTGAGGTTCACCGCGTTGGACGTGCCGGCGATCATGGCGAGCGCCCAGAGCACGAAGGGCAGGGAGCCGAGAGAGGGCCCGAAGTCGCGCAGGAACGACAGGTGAGTGGTGGCGGGGGTGATGGCGTACTCGTCGGGGAACCGCAGCGACAGCAGCGCGAAGACCACGCCGACGATGAGGATGCCGATCATCTTCGCGCCACTGCGCAGGCCCAGGCTGCGCTGCTTGAAGACCTTGATGTAGTCGTCGACGAAGCCGACCAGGCCGAGGCCCGCCATCAAGAACAGGACGAGCACGCCGGAGACGGTCGGCGGCGTGAGCGTGGCCAGGTGCGCGATCGCGTACCCGGCGAGCGCGGCGACGATCAACACGGTGCCGCCCATCGTGGGCGTGCCGCGTTTGCTGAGATGGGCCTGCGGGCCCTCCTCACGCACCATCTGGCCGTAACCGAGCCGGCGCACGACGCGAATCCAGACGGGCGTGGCCAGCAACCCGATGATCAGCGAAAGTGCCGAGGCCACGATGATGGTCCTCATGCGTCGTCATCCCTTCTGACCGGCGGGACCATCGCCCGCACCGTCCCGATCCCTGATCGACGGATCGTCCCATCCGCATGGGCGGGGCGCACCTTCCACGCCGGAACTCACCTCGTCGCCGGGTCGTTCCACGTTGGCCGGGTCACCCGGGCGGGGCGGGGCGGTCCGGGCGGTCCTATGCTTCTGGCATGACCGAGCCCAAGCCTGAGGAGCAGTTCGGCGTCGGGGACCCCGACCAGTTCCAGCGTCTGTGGACTCCCCACCGGATGGCGTACATCAAGGGAGAGAGCAAGCCCACCGGCTTGGGCCCGGACGACGGCTGCCCGTTCTGCGAGATCCCCAGGATGGACGACGAGGAGGGCCTGGTCGTCCGGCGCGGGGAGTACGCCTACGCGGTGCTCAACCTGTACCCGTACAACTCCGGGCATCTGCTCGTGTGCCCGTTCCGCCACGTGAGCGACTACACCGAACTCGACGAGGCCGAGACCGCGGAGCTGGCACTGCTCACCAAGCGGTCCCTGACCGCGCTGCGCAAGGCGAGCGGCGCGCACGGCTTCAACGTCGGCATGAACCTCGGCACCGTCGCGGGCGCCGGCATCGCCGCCCACCTCCACCAGCACGTCGTCCCCCGCTGGGGCGGCGACACCAACTTCATGCCGGTCATCGGCCAGACCCGCGTGCTGCCGCAGCTGCTCCGCGACACCCGCCAGATCATCGCGGACGCCTGGCCCCTGGACTGAGCGGGCAGCCCCCCTCATGCGCCCGATCCTGCTGTACGACGGCGACTGCGGCTTCTGCACGGCCTCGGCGCGGTTCATCGAGCGGCACATCCCGACGAAGGCGCGGATGAGCCCGTACCAGTCGGCGGACCTGGCGGCGCTCGGCACGACCGCCGAACGCGCGAGCGGCGAGGTGCTCTGGGCGGAGCCGGGCCGCGTACGCGGCGGCGCGCAGGCGATCGCGAGCCTCCTCATCGACGCGGGCGGTCTCTGGCGGCCGCTCGGCCTGCTGATCCGCGTGCCGCCGGTCCGCTGGATCGCCGCGGGCGTCTACCACCTCGTCACCGTCAACCGCTTCCGCCTGCCCGGCGGCACTCCCGCGTGCGGGCTGCCCCCGTCCGAACGCCCCGGGGCGGGCGGCCCGGCCGGCTGAGCGGCCCTGGTCAGGTCTTGGCGGCCCCGGTGCCCGCTGCGGCGAGCAGGTCGGGAACGGTGACGAACTCGAACCCCTTCGCCCGCAGGCCGCGGATCATCGCGGGCAGTCCGCGGATGGCGATCAGGCGGTCGCGGTGGCCGGTGTCGTGGGCGAGCAGGATGGTGCCGGGCTCGGTGTTGTCGACGATGTAGTCGATGAGGCGCCCGGGCGGGTGCCCGAGATACGACTCCCGCATCTTCAGCGACCACAGCACCACGTGGTAGCCGAGCGCGCCCGCGGCGCTCAGCGTGGTGCCGCCGATGTTGCCCATCGGGGGCCGCAGCAGTTCCGGCTCCTTGCCGGTGACCTCGGCGATCGTGGTGTGCGCCCGGTGCATCGCCCGGTACGCCTGCGGGTGGGTCATGCGGGTCAGGTCCTTGTGCGCCCAGGTGTGGTTGCCGACCGCGTGCCGGTCCATACGACCGTGGATCAGCCGCGCGTTCTCCTGCACACGCTGCCCGACGAGGAAGAACGTCGCGGGGATCCGCGCCTCGTCGAGAATGTCGTGCACCATCGGCGTCCAGTTCGGCATCGGCCCGTCGTCGAACGTCAGGGCCACCAGCCGCTGCGACGTGTCGACCGCCCAGGAGACGTCGACGTGGGCGGGGGAGGGGCGCCAGGGCCCGTCCGTCGGCACGCCGATCGCCGAGACGGGCGTTCCCGGCATCGCGTCGGCGTCGTCGAGTAACCCGCCCGCCGCGAGCCCGCCCATCGTGCCGGCCGCGCCCGCCGCCAGCCCCGCGATCGTCCCTGCTCCGGTCAGCGCCCGCAGCACCGACCGCCGCGAGCTCTTCGGCTCGACGGCCCCCGTATCGCCCATACAGGAGATGGTCGCAAACCGCTGGTTAACGCCGCGTCATCCGCGAGGACGAACGTGGGTCTGCCGTGAGGAGGAGACGCGCCGGCCCCGTGGCCCTCACGGAGGACACGGGGCCGGCCGCGGCTCACGAGTCGGCGATCACCTTGTCGGCGAGCTGCGACGGCAGCGGCTCGTACCGCAGGAACGTCCGGCTGAACGTGCCCGTGCCGTGCGACATGGACCGCAGGTCGATCGCGTACCGCGTGATCTCCAGCTGCGGCACCTCCGCCTTGATGAGGCAGCGGCCGCCCGCGACCGTCTCGCTGCCCAGCACGCGCCCGCGCCGCGACGACAGGTCCGACATCACCGCGCCGACGTAGTCGTCGGCCACGAGCACCGCGACCTCGTCCACCGGCTCGAGCAGCAGGACCTTCGCCTTGGCGGCGGCGTCCTTGAGGGCGAGCTGGCCCGCCGTCTGGAAGGCCATGTCGGAGGAGTCGACCGAGTGCGCCTTGCCGTCGTACAGGGTCACCTTGATGTCGACCATCGGGTATCCGGCCGAGACGCCGCGGTCCATCTGGATGCGCACGCCCTTCTCGACCGACGGGATGAACTGCCGCGGCACGACGCCGCCGACGATCTTGTCGGCGAACTCGAAGCCCGTGCCCGACGACAGTGGCTCCACCTCGATGTGGCAGATGGCGTACTGCCCGTGCCCGCCGCTCTGCTTGACGTGCCGGCCGAGGCCCTGGGCCGTGCCGCCGAACGTCTCGCGCAGCGGCACCCGCAGCGGCACGGTCTCGACCTCGACGCCGTAGCGGCTGCTCAGCCGGTCCAGCAGCACGTCGGCGTGGGCCTCGCCCATGTTCCACAGCACCAGCTGGCGGGTCTCGGAGTTGTTCTCCAGCCGCAGCGTCGGGTCCTCGGCCACGAGCCGCCCCAGCGCCTGGGACAGCTTGTCCTCATCGGCCTTCGACTTGGCCTGGATCGCCGTCGGCAGCAACGGGTCCGGCATCGACCACGGCGCCATCAGCAGCGGCTGCTCCTTGGCCGAGATCGTGTCGCCGGTCTCGGCGTGGGTGAGCTTGGCCACCGCGCAGATGTCGCCGGCCACGCAGGAGGAGACCGTGCGTTGCACCTTGCCGAGCGGCGAGGTCAGCGCGCCGACGCGTTCGTCGATGTCGTGGTCCTCGTGCCCGCGGTCCTCCATGCCGTGCCCGGAGACGTGGACCGTGGCGTCGGGCGTGAGCGTGCCGCTGAACACCCGGACCAGCGAGATCCGCCCGACGTACGGGTCGGAGGCCGTCTTGACCACCTCGGCCACGAGCGGCCCGTCGGCGTCGCAGGTCAGGGCGCCGGCCGGCGAGCCGTCGGTCGTGGTCACCTCCGGGATGCCGTGCTCCAGCGGCGACGGGAACGCCTGCGTGATCACCTCGAGCAGCTCCATCATGCCGATCACCGGGCCGGGGTGGTCGCCGTGGGGCACGGAGGCGGTGAGGACCGGGTAGAAACTGCCGCGCGCGACCGCCTTCTCCAGGTCCTCCACGAGCGCCTTGACGTCGATCTCCTCACCGGACAGGTAGCGGTCCATGAGGGTCTCGTCCTCGCTCTCCTGGATGATGCCCTCGATCAGCGCGCCGCGCTGCTCGGACAGGCGGTCCAGGAACTCCGCGTCGGGCTCGCGCTCGGTGCGGGTGCCGGAGGAGTAGTCGAGGCACTTCTGCGAGAGCAGTGCGATCAGGCCCGCCTCGCACGGGAAGTAACACGGCAGGACTCCCTCACCGAAGGCGTCCTGGCACTCGGTCAGCACCTCGTCGAAGTCGCCCCGCTGCTGGTCGATCTTGGTGATGACCACGGCGCGCGGCATGCCGACCGCGGCGCACTCCTCCCACAGGTTGCGCGTGACGCCGTCGATGCCGTCGACCGCCGAGACCACGAACAGCGCGGCGTCCGCGGCGCGCAGCCCGGCGCGCAGGTCGCCGACGAAGTCGGCGTAGCCGGGGGTGTCCAGCAGGTTGACCTTGATGCCCGCGTGCTCGAACGACGCCAGGGAGAGGTTCACCGAGCGCTGCTGGCGCATCTCCACTTCGTCGTAGTCACTGACCGTCGAGCCGTCCTCGACGCGACCGGGCCGCTGGATCGTACCGGTCGCAGCGAGCAGCGCCTCGACGAGAGTCGTCTTCCCCGCCCCGGAATGGCCGACCAACGCGATATTGCGTATCTTCTCGGGTTGGTCGACCGATGGTGCCCTGCCGGCGGCTCCTTGGGGACCAGCTTTATCCGCCACGCGCCCACCTCCATTGGGAGACCTGGGTGTGACGGGCGCCACACCCGTGGTCACCACCCTTACGGTCTTGGCCGCATATCACAAGGGGGTGACCGGCAAACGCTCGAGTCCTCCTGTATTCAGCCCTTCCCACCTGGGCCGACGTCACGCACTACGATTGGCCCGCCGGGGGAGTTCGGGCACGATCGGGCGGGATCCGCCGGTTGCGCGCGCAGTCACGAGCGTGAACACCGCAACCGCATCACATGACAAGGACGGGAATGCTCAACCAAATACGGCCGGCGCTCTCACGGGTCACCTCGCCGGTCGGACACGCGCTGGCCCGCACCGGCGTGACACCCAACACGGTCACCATCATCGGCACCCTCGGGGTCGTCGTCGGCGCGCTGGCCTTCTACCCCTTCGGACAGTTCTTCTGGGGGACGATCGTCATTACGATCTTCGTCTTCTTCGACCTGTTCGACGGGGCCGTGGCGCGGGTGACCGGGAAGACGAGCCGTTTCGGCGCCTTCCTCGACTCCAACATGGACCGCGTCTCGGACGCGGCGATCTTCACGGGGCTGATCCTGCGCTACGCCGGCCGGGATCACAACGACATGCTCCTCGTCTGCCTCGCCCTGTTCTGCCTGATCTCGGGGGTGCTCGTGTCGTACGCGCGCGCCCGCGCGGAAGGCATGGGCCTCAACGCCACGATCGGCATCGCCGAGCGCGGCGAGCGCCTGATCGTCAGCCTGGTCGCGATCGGACTGACCGGCCTCGGCGTGCCGTACGTCCTGGCGATCGGCCTGTGGGTGCTCTCCATCGCCAGCGTGATCACGGTCGCCCAGCGCTACATCGCCGTACGGCGCCAGGTGGAGGCCGGAGAGCTGTCGTGAGGATCCGATGAGGGACGAGGTGGCCGACGCCGCGTACGGCCTGGGCTGGGCGGCGGTCCGCCACATGCCGGAGCCGGTCGCGCGTGAGATCTTCATGCTCATCGCCGACCGCGTCTGGCAGCGCCACGGCCGCGGCGTCCGCCAGCTCGAGAAGAACCTCCGGCGGGTCGTCGGCGACGACACGCCGGACGACGAGCTGCGCGAGCTGAGCCGCCGAGGCATGCGCTCCTACTTTCGCTACTGGCTGGAGTCCTTCCGCCTGCCGTCGATGAGCCGCGAGCGCATCCTGTCCGGCATGCGCATCACCGGCGTCGAGGAGATCTACAAGGACCTCGACGCCGGGCGCGGCGTGGTCGCCGCGCTGCCGCACATGGGCAACTGGGACCACGCCGGCGCGTGGATCGCGCTGTCGGGCACGCCGTTCACCACCGTCATGGAACGCCTCCGGCCCGAGTCGCTGTACGACCGGTTCGTCGCCTACCGGGCCGGCCTCGGCATGGAGGTGCTGCCCGCCACGGGCGGGGCGGACGACGTGTTCGCCACCCTGTCCCGGCGGCTGGACGGCGGCGGGCTGGTCTGCCTCGTCGCCGACCGCGACCTGACCAGGACCGGCGTCGAGGTCGACTTCTTCGGCCGTCCGGCGAAGTTCCCGGCCGGCCCGGCCGCCCTGGCCGTGCGCACCGGCGCCGCGCTCCGTCCGGTCACCCTGTGGTACGAAGGTGACGACTGGGGGGTCCGGGTGCACGACGAGATCGCCGTGCCCGGCGGCGACGACGATGTCGCGACGATGACGCAGTCGGTCGCCGACACCTTCCAGCAGGGCGTCGCAGCCCATCCGCAAGACTGGCACATGCTCCAACGCGTCTGGGTTGAGGATCTTTGACCGCCGAGGGATGAGAGAGGCGAGCGGCCCTTGAGGATCGGCATCGTCTGCCCGTACACCTGGGACGTCCCCGGTGGCGTCCAGTCGCACGTGCGCGATCTCACGGAGGCGCTGTTCGCCTCCGGGCACGAGGTCTCGGTGATCGCGCCGGCCGACGACACCGAGGTGTCCTCCGGCGCGGCTCCGCTGCCGCCGTACGTCGTGTCGGCCGGGCGCGCGGTGCCGGTGCCCTTCAACGGGTCGGTCGCGCGGCTGTCGTTCGGCTTCCTGTCCGCGAGCCGCGTGCGCCGCTGGATCCGCGACGGCCGGTTCGACGTCCTCCACGTGCACGAGCCGGCGTCGCCGTCGCTCGGCCTGCTGGCCTGCTGGGCCGCCGACGGGCCGATCGTCGCCACCTTCCACGCGTCGTTCGAACGCTCCCGCGCCCTGTCGGCGGCCGGCCCGATCCTGCAGAGCGCGCTGGAGAAGATCACCGCCCGGATCGCGGTGTCGGAGAAGGCGCGCAAGACCCTCGTCGAACACCTCGGCGGAGACGCCGTGCTCATCCCCAACGGGGTGACGACCGAGCGGTACGCCATGGCCGAGCCGCTGCCCGGCTGGCCCGGAGACGACGGGGCGCTCGGCTTCCTCGGCCGCATGGACGAGCACCGCAAGGGCCTGCCCGTGCTGCTGCGGGCGTTCGAGACGCTCGGCCGCAAGCGCCCCGGGCTGCGGCTGCTGGTGGCCGGTCCCGGCGACGCGGCCGAGGTGCGCGCCCGGGTCGCCCCAGAGCTGCGCGACCGCGTCGTCATCCTCGGCCTGGTCAGCGAGGCCGACAAGGTCCGCATGCTGCACTCGGTCGACGTCTTCGTCGCGCCCAACACCGGGGGTGAGAGCTTCGGCATCGTGCTCGCCGAGGCGATGTCGGCCGGGGCGCCCATCCTGGCCAGCGACATCCCGGCGTTCAGCCGCGTGCTGCTCGGCGGGCGCGCGGGCGCGCTGTTCCCGGTCGGCGACTCGGCGGCGCTGGCCGCCACCGCCGCGGAGCTGCTCGACGACGCCCCGCGCCGCAAACAGCTGTCCGACGACGCCAGGGCGGCCGTACGCGCCTACGACTGGTCGACGGTGGCCCGGGACGTGGTCCGTGTCTATGAGACCGTCGTCGGCGACGGCGTCGTCGGGACCTCGTCGAGCTGACCATGCCCGAGATCCTCCTTCACATCGCCCTGATCGCCGCGGTCCTCCTGCTGATCGGGGTGTACGTCTCGTGGCGCGCGACGCGCCTCGACCGGCTGCACGTGCGCCTGGAGACCGCCCGCGCCGGCCTGGACGCCGCGCTCGTACGGCGTGCGGCCGTCGCCCTGGAGCTGGCCGCCTCCCGGCAGCTCGATCCGGCCACGAGCCTGCTGCTCGCCGCCGCCGCGCACGAGGCCCGCATCGCCGACGCCGACAACCGGGAGTTCGCCGAGAGCGACCTGTCGCGTGCTCTGCGCGCCGTCGTCGGCCAGCCGGACTTCCGCCCCACTCTGGAGGCCGGTGAGGACGGGGCGGCCCTCCTGGAGGACCTCGACGCGGCCGTGCGCAAGGTCACCTACGCGCGCAGCTTCTACAACAACGCGGTGACCGCCACCCGGACTGCGCGCCGGAAGCTGCTGCCCCGGGTCCTTCCGCTGCACGGCCGGGCGCCGCTGCCGGACTTCTTCGAGATCGACGACGCCCCTCCGGAGAGCTGAGACCCCCACTCACGGGACCCCTGTGACCGGCGGGACGCATGGTCATACCGGGCCCGCCAAGGAGGGTTCGAGCAGCCCGTTCTTCGGCTAGCCTCGCGACCTCAGGACGTCTGATTTGTCCGGAGGTGCAGGTAGTGCGCTGTTTCCGTACGACGCCGGCCCCGGCCGCCGTGCTCGTCACCACGTTCGTCACGGCGGCCCTCGCGGCCTGTTCGAAGGGACCGGTCACGGCCGCCGCGTCGCCTCCGCCGCCGGTCTCGGCCGGCTCGTCGCCGTCGTCCACGCCGTCGCCCGCCCGGACCCATCCGTTCACCGGCGCGCCGGGCGGCGCGGACGGCCCGGTCCTCGCCGTCAAGATCGACAACACCCGGTCCGCCAAGCCGCAGCTCGGCCTGCGGTCGGCCGACATCGTCTACGTCGAGCAGGTCGAGGGCGGCCTCAGCCGGATCATGGCGGTCTTCTCCTCCAAGCTGCCGTCCCGCGTCGGCCCGGTCCGCAGCGCCCGCATCTCCGACCTGCACCTGCTGCCGCAGTTCGGCCGCCCCGCGTTCGCCTACTCCGGGGTGCAGAGCAAGATGAAGCCCTACGTCGCCCAGGCGCCCCTCCTGGACGTCTCCCAGGACCGTTCGAACACCGGTTACACCCGCACCGGGCCGCACGCCGCCCCGTACAACCTCTACGGCACCCCGCAGCAGCTCCTCGCCCGCGCACCGGGCGCCTCCAGGGCCGGCGACATCGGTTTCCGGTTCGGCCCGGTCCCGGACGGCGGCAAGGCGGTCCCGAGCTTCACCGCCCGCTACCCGGCCGCGACGCTGAAGTTCACCTGGTCACCGGGGGAGAAGCGGTGGCTGCTCACCCAGGACGGCCGCGCCGACCGCGCCGGCGAGGGCGGCCGGGTCGGCGGCGCGACGATCGTGATCCAGCGGGCCCACACGACCCGCTCGCAGTTCCACGACTTCCTCGGCAACTACACGCCGCTCGTCCAGACCGTGGGCACCGGCGGGGCGACCGTGCTGCGCGACGGCAAGGCCTACGACGCGCGCTGGTCGCGGCCGTCGGAGAAGGACGGGACGACCTTCACCACCGCCTCCGGCGCGCCCATGACGTTCGCCACCGGCCAGGTCTGGGTGGTCCTCGTCAACGACGGGAAGCCGACGACGCCCTGAGTCGTACATCATGTCGGATGACGGCCTGATTCCTGACGACATGGCAGGGCGGTCGCGCCGGTCAGCTGCCCCTACCATGGATACGACAGCTTGATCGACTCATTCGAAGAGGTAGCCGTGTCCACCGCCACTCCCGACGCCGCCCCCGACCAGACCAACGCCGTTCCCGAGACCGGCACCGCCCGCGTCAAGCGGGGCATGGCGGAGATGCTCAAGGGTGGCGTGATCATGGACGTCGTCACACCCGAGCAGGCGAAGATCGCCGAGGACGCCGGCGCCGTCGCCGTGATGGCCCTCGAGCGCGTCCCCGCCGACATTCGCGCCGAAGGCGGCGTGTCGCGGATGAGCGACCCCGACATGATCGAGGGCATCATCAACGCCGTCTCGATCCCGGTCATGGCCAAGGCGCGCATCGGCCACTTCGTCGAGGCGCAGGTCCTGCAGGCCCTCGGCGTCGACTACATCGACGAGTCCGAGGTGCTCACCCCGGCCGACTACGACAACCACATCGACAAGTGGGCCTTCACCGTGCCCTTCGTGTGCGGCGCCACCAACCTCGGCGAGGCGCTCCGCCGCATCACCGAGGGGGCGGCGATGATCCGCTCCAAGGGCGAGGCCGGCACCGGTGACGTCTCCAACGCCACCACCCACATGCGGCAGCTCCGCCAGCAGATCCGGCGGCTCGGCTCGCTGCCCGAAGACGAGCTGTTCGTCGCCGCCAAGGAGCTGCAGGCCCCGTACGAGCTGGTCAAGGAGGTGGCGCGGGCCGGCAAGCTGCCGGTGGTGCTGTTCACCGCGGGCGGCATCGCGACGCCCGCCGACGCCGCCATGATGATGCAGCTCGGCGCCGAGGGCGTGTTCGTCGGCTCGGGCATCTTCAAGTCCGGCGACCCGGCCAAGCGCGCCGAGGCGATCGTGAAGGCCACCACCTTCTACGACGACCCCGACGTGATCGCCAAGGTCTCGCGCGGGCTCGGCGAGGCGATGGTCGGCATCAACGTCTCCTCCCTGGCCGAGGGCGACCGGCTCGCGGTCCGGGGCTGGTAGCGGCCGCGTACCGTCCGGAACGTCCGCCGCCGAGGGCAAACGAAGTGTGTTCTCCCCTCCACAGCGCGGGAAAGGCGGGTTACCCTGGGCCGCGACTGAACGCTGGTGCCGCCGGCAGGGTCCGCCGAGCGCGGGAGGGGACGACGCCCATGGGTTGGTCGGTCGCGTTGGCGTGTTCGCGTGTGAACGGAGCCTCCTTCGGGCCGGGGTTGGTTCCGGACGCGGACCGCGCCGTGGCGCTGGCCCGTCGGCTCTACCCGGAGCACTCGGTCACCGAGACCGGCGACACCGTGCTCGACTTCGCGCTCTGGCCCTACGAGGACGAGCTGTTCGTCGGCGCGTACGGCGACGCGCTGGTCGTGTGCGACCGCCGGCTGTTCTGCGTCGACGACCGGGCGCGCCGCCTCGCCGACGAGATCGCCCGCGCGCTGCCGGGCGGCTCGTGCGGCGTGCTGGTCCTGCACAGCGTCGTGTCCGGCTGCTGGTTCCGGTGGTACTCCGGTGACCGGGCGCGCCGCGACGTCTACGTCACCGCCGAGGACGGGGTCGTGGTCGACCTCGGCGAGCGGCTGCCGGCCGAGGCCCCGTTCTGGAAGGCCATCGACGACGGCGCGTCCGACGTCCCCCTGCCGTTCGACTACGAGGAGTACGGCATGGCGCTCGCGCGCGAGCACCTGTTCGGCCGCGACATCGCCGAGCGCGGCGCCGACGGTTTCCTCCCGCTCGAGCTCCCGCTGCGCCGCTTCAAGCTCGCCTGACACGGGGGCCCGGGGAAGCCGGCGCGCGCCGCGGGCGTTGTCACTGGCACTAAGCTCATTGGTACAACTCGACGTGAAGGGCTGGTTCGTGGCTGCTGTCCCGACGGTCGGCGTGCTCGCACTGCAGGGTGACGTCCGCGAGCATCGCCGTGTCCTGGAGTCCTGCGGCGCCGCCACCGCGGTCGTCCGCCGTCCGGAGGAGCTGGAGCGTGTTCAGGCGCTCGTGATCCCCGGCGGTGAGTCCACCACGATGTGGCGGCTCGCCCGGACGTTCGACCTGCTGGAGCCTTTGCGCAAGCGTGTCGAGCAGGGCATGCCCGCCTACGGTTCCTGCGCCGGCATGATCATGCTGGCCGACCGCATCCTCGACGGCGCGGCCGGGCAGGAGACCATCGGCGGCATCGACATGGTCGTACGCCGCAACGCCTTCGGCCGCCAGGTCGACTCCTTCGAGAGCGACGTCGAGATGGGCGGCCTCGACCGGCCCTTCCACGCGGTCTTCATCCGCGCGCCGTGGGTGGAGTCGGTCGGTGCGGGCGCCGACGCGCTCGGCCGTGCCGCGAGCGGCGATTCCGCCGGTAGGATCGTCGCCGTCCGGCAGGGGAACCTCCTGGCGACCTCGTTCCATCCCGAGCTGACCGGCGATCCCCGGATCCACGCCTACTTCCTCGAGATGGTGAAGGAAGCCTCGTGACCTCCGGCCTCCCTCGGGGGTGGGGAGCCGCGTCCGGGGGATCCCGCCGCGCACGGCGTCCAGGCAGTGTGCTGTGACGTTCTGAGACTTTCGGAGATTGGAGGAAGGGGCTCACCTCTTCGGCGGCTCGCCGGGTGGCCCCGCGAAACGCATGAGTGGCCACTCCAAATGGGCGACGACGAAGCACAAGAAGGCGGTTGTCGACGCCAAACGGGGCAAGCTGTTCGCCAAGCTCATCAAGAACATCGAGGTGGCGGCCCGCACCGGCGGCGGCGACCCGGACGGCAACCCGACGCTGTACGACGCCATTCAGAAGGCGCGCAAGAACTCCGTGCCCCTCGACAACATCGAGCGGGCGCGTAAGCGCGGCGCCGGTGAGGAGGCCGGTGGCGCCGAGTGGCAGACGATCATGTACGAGGGGTACGCGCCCGGCGGCGTCGCGGTGCTCATCGAGTGCCTGACCGACAACCGCAACCGCGCAGCCTCCGACGTCCGTACCGCGCTGACCCGCAACGGCGGCTCGCTCGCCGACCCCAACTCGGTGTCGTACCTGTTCACCCGCAAGGGCGTCATCCTGGTGCCCAAGGACGGCACCACCGAGGACGACGTGATGATGGCGGTCCTGGACGCCGGCGCCGAGGAGGTCAACGACCTCGGTGAGTCGTTCGAGGTGATCAGCGAGGCCGGCGACCTGGTGACGGTGCGCAAGGCCCTGCAGGACGCCGGCCTCGACTACGAGTCCGCCGAGGCGAACTTCCTGCCCAGCGTCAGCGTGCCCGTCGACGAGGACAACGCCAAGAAGGTCTTCCGCCTCATCGAGGCGCTGGAGGACAGCGACGACGTGCAGAACGTCTTCGCCAACTTCGACGTCTCCGACGAGATCATGGAGAAGATCGAGGCCTGACGGCCGTTCGTGAACGCCCCCTGCCGCCCGGCAGGGGGCGTTTCCGGCGCGCTTCCGACGCCCCGCTCGTGGCGAGCCGGCCGCCCGCGGAAATCCCCTTGATGCCGCGTCCGGGCCATGCCGTAGCGTCGTGGTCCGTGGAGACGCGCACCCTCGAACCCGCCGACCTCGACGCCGTCCATGACCTGTGGATCCGTGCGTTCGGGCCCTCCGACCGCGATGACGCGTGGGCCCTGCGGGCCATGGGGGAGGGCCGCTTCCTCGGGGTCCGCGACGGCCGCCGCCTCGTCGCCGTCGGGCACTATCACCCGTTCGAACAGTGGTGGCACGGCCGCGCCGTGCCGATGGGCGGCGTCGGCGGCGTCTGCGTCGCGCCCGAGGACCGCGGCCGCGGCGTCGGCCGGCGGCTCGCCGCCGGGCTGCTGGACCTGATGGACGGCCGTCCGCTGTCGGCGCTGTACCCGGCCACCGCTCCGGTCTACCGATCCGTCGGCTACGAGCACGCCGGCGCGCAGTATCGCCTCACCCTGCCGCCCGCACCGCTGCGCACCCTCGCGTCCGGGCCGGTCGAGGTACGCCGAGCCGGGCCCGCCGACACCGGCGAGGTCCTCGCCCTGCTACGCCGCCTGCACGCCGAGGCGCGGCACCACGGCCCGATCGTCCCCGGTGAGGACCAGGTCCGCGATTTCCTCCAGAACGAGCGCGTCTACTCCTATCTGGCCGCCGACGGCTTCCTGGCGTACGGCTGGGACGGCGGCCGAGAGGACATCGCCGTGCACCGCTGCGTCGCCGGGTCCGCCGCGACCGCACGCGCGCTCTGGGCGGTGGTCGGATCCGGTTCCTCCATCGCCCGGACGGTACGGGCCAACGTGGCGCCCGACGACCCGATGTTGTGGCTGCTGCGCGACCGCTCCGAAGACGAGGTGCGCCGCATCGGCTGGATGCTGCGCGTCCTCGACGCGCCCGCGGCGATCGCCGCGCGCGGCTTTCCCGTCGCGGTCTCGGTGGAGGTGCCGCTGCTCGTCGAGGACGAGCTGCGGCCCGCCAACGCCGGGAGCTGGACGCTGACGGTGCGCGAGGGGCGGGGACGCCTGGAGCACGCGGCGGAGCGGCGCGACGCGACCCGGCTGCCCGCGCGCGGCCTCGCCGCCCTCTACGCGGGCGTGCCGATGGCGACGCTGCGCGGCGCGGGCATCGTCACCGGCGACGCCGGGGCCGACCCGCTCCTCGACGCGGCGTTCGCCGGAAAGCCGTTCATGCTGGACTATTTCTGAACGCGACACGCCGCGTGCGAGCCGGGCGGCGGGGCCCATCGGCCGAGTAGCCT
Source organism: Actinoallomurus iriomotensis (assembly GCF_030269445.1). Classification (GTDB taxonomy): domain Bacteria; phylum Actinomycetota; class Actinomycetes; order Streptosporangiales; family Streptosporangiaceae; genus Actinoallomurus; species Actinoallomurus iriomotensis. The sequence continues at coordinate 59,764 of NZ_BSTJ01000002.1, read as the reverse complement.
CACTGCGAACACGTGTTCGGAGCCGGAGAGGAGCACACGTGCGGGTGCTGGGCGTCGATCCCGGTCTGACCAGGTGCGGAGTCGGCGTCGTCGACGGTGCCCCCGGCAAGCCGCTGCGGCTGGTGAGCGTCGGTGTCATCCGTACGAGCCCGGACGACGACATCGGCACGCGCCTCGTCGAGCTCGAGCGCGGCATCGAGGAGCTGATCGAGCAGACCAGCCCCGACGCCGTGGCCGTCGAGCGGGTGTTCAGCCAGCACAACGTCTCCACGGTGATGGGCACCGCACAGGCCGGGGCGATCGCCATCGCCTGCGGCGCCCGGCGCGGGCTGCCGGTCGCCCTGCACACCCCGAGCGAGGCCAAGGCGGCGGTGACCGGAAGCGGCCGCGCCGACAAGCTCCAGGTCACCACTATGGTGACCAGACTGCTCCGGCTGGACGCGCCGCCCAAGCCGGCCGACGCCGCCGACGCGCTCGCGCTGGCGATCTGCCACGTCTGGCGCGGCGGCGCGCAGGCCCGGCTCCAGGCGGCGCGGACCCGGGCGACCGGGCCGGCACACGACATGAGGCAGGGAAGGACGCGGTAGTGATCGCATTCGTCAACGGCAGGGTCGCCGCGGCGGGGCCCGACGGGGCCGTGGTCGAGGTCGGCGGGGTCGGGCTCGCGGTCCAGTGCACGCCCGCCACGCTGGCCGGCCTGCGCGTGGGCGAAAGGGCGCACGTGCCCACCTCACTCGTCGTGCGCGAGGACTCCCTCACGCTGTATGGCTTCGCCGACGACGACGAGAAGACCGTCTTCGAACTCCTGCAGACCGCCAGCGGCGTCGGGCCCCGGCTGGCGCTCGCGATGCTCGCCGTGCACGACCCGAACGCCCTGCGCCGCGCCGTCGCCACCGAGGACCTGAACGCGCTGACCAAGGTCCCCGGCATCGGCCGCAAGGGCGCCCAGCGCATCGTGCTCGAGCTGAAGGACCGCCTCGGCATGCCCCTCGACGGGGCCGACGGCGACACGCCCGCCCCGTCGTTCGCCGCCGCGGCCTGGCGCGCGCAGGTCCACGCCGGTCTCACCAACCTCGGCTGGACCGCCCGCGACGCCGAAGCGGCCGTGGACGCGGTCGCCGCGGAGGTGGACGGCCAGGACACCTCCGACATCGCCGCCCTGCTGAAGCTGGCGATGAGGAAGCTCAGCCGATGACCGCCCCGGGGGACCGCCCGTCCACCTCGCCCACGGCGCCGACGAAAGAGACGCCGTGACCGAGTGGAGCGAGCGCGAGGAGGAGCGTTTCGTCTCGCCGGTCGCCGACGGCGAGGAGAAGGTCATCGAGGCGGCGCTGCGGCCCAAGCGCCTCGACGAGTTCATCGGGCAGGCGCGCGTACGCGAGCAGCTCTCGCTCGTGCTGCACAGCGCGCTCCGGCGCGGCCGGCCGCCGGACCACCTGCTCATGTCCGGGCCTCCGGGCCTGGGCAAGACCACCCTCGCGATGATCATCGCCAGCGAGCTGGGCATGCCCCTGCGCATCTCCTCCGGTCCGGCGATCGAGCGGGCCGGCGACCTCGCGGCCGTGCTGTCCACGCTCTCCGAGGGCGAGGTGCTGTTCCTCGACGAGATCCACCGGATGGCCCGGCCCGCCGAGGAGATGCTCTACGTCGCGATGGAGGACTTCCGCGTCGACGTGGTCGTCGGCAAGGGGCCGGGCGCGACCGCCATCCCGCTCGACATCGCGCCCTTCACGCTCGTCGGCGCGACCACGAGGGCCGGCCTGCTGCCGGCGCCGCTGCGCGACCGGTTCGGCTTCGTCGCGCACATGGACTTCTACGAGCCGGCCGATCTCCAGCGGATCATCGACCGCTCGGCGCGGCTGCTCGACGTGCGGATGGACGAGGCGGGTGCCGCCGAGATCGCCCGGCGCTCCCGCGGCACGCCACGTATCGCCAACCGGCTCCTGCGCCGCGTCCGCGACTTCGCCGAGGTTCGCGCCGACGGCGTGATCACCGAGGGGATCGCCCGCGACGCCCTGGCGCTGTACGAGGTCGACGCCGAGGGACTGGACCGGCTCGACCGCGCGGTGCTCGACGCGCTGCTGCGAAAGTTCGGCGGTGGGCCGGTGGGGCTGTCGACACTGGCGGTCGCGGTGGGGGAGGAGCCGGAGACGGTGGAGGTGGTCGCCGAGCCGTTCCTGGTGCGTAAGGGACTCATCGCCCGCACGCCCCGTGGCCGGATCGCGACTCCTTCGGCCTGGCGGCACCTGGGTATCACCCCGCCGCCCACGGTTGAAGGTACCCTTTTCGAAGTGACGGAGGAGTGACGAGGAACTTCCCGCCGTGCCCAGTCGTCAGCTCGTTGCCGGGGTTTCGTCAAGTCCTTTACACTCCGGAGCTTGTCGCCGTCGTCAGGCGACACGCCTTTCGCACGCGAATCGTCGGCGGCGGGCTGAACCCCATATCGGAAGGATGCCCCGGTGCAGGGCAACACTGAACTCATAGCGCTCACGCAACTCGCTGCCCAGAAGAGCAACCCTCTGGTCACGCTTCTGCCGATCATCCTCATCGGCGTCGTGTTCTATTTCCTGCTCTTCCGCCCGCAGCGCAAGCGACAGCAACAGCAACTGCAGATGCAGCGTCAAATAGAGCCGGGCCAGCGCGTCATGACGACCGCGGGCATGCTCGCCGACGTCGTCGCCATCGAGGACGACCACGTCGTGCTGGAGATCGCCCCCGGGGTCGAGGTCCGCTACGTCAAGCAGGCCATCGCCCAGGTCGTGCCCGACGAAGACCCCGAGGAGATCGAGGACGAGGCCGAGGACGAGGACGACGCCGAGGAGACCGGCGAGTCAACCCAGGCCGAAGAGTCCGAAGAGGAAGAGGCGCCCAAAGCCGGCGAGACGCTGCAGGACGAGGTCGAGGTCGAGGCCAAGACCGAGACTCTTCCCGGCGCGACCGGGAAGAAGACCGGAGACGCGCCGCTGAACGACGGCGAGGACAAGTCCGGCAAGAGGCCCTCGGCCTGACCAGAGCCTGACCGCAGACAAAGGACGAAAGACGACCGTGGCTCCGCCAAGCAGAAACGTTTCGAGACCAGGGCGCGTGCTCCTCGCGCTGTTCGTGATCGCCGCCGCCCTGGTGGGCCTGATGTTCTGGCAGGGCCAAAAGACGCCCAAGCTGGCCCTCGACCTGGCCGGCGGCACCACCGTGACGCTCACGGCGGAGCCCTCGCGGCCAGGCGCGAAGATCGGCGACTCCGAGATGACCCAGGCGATCAACATCATGCGCGAGCGCGTGAACGGCCTGGGCGTCTCTGAGGCCGAGGTGACCAAGCAGGGCAACAACGTCATCGTCGTCCAGGTCCCCGGTCAGGGACAGGAGCGGGTCGTCAAGCTCATCGGCACCACCGCCAAGCTGGAGTTCCGGCAGGTGATGGTGGCCGAGCCGGTCGGCGCCGCTCAGCAGCCGGCCCCCACGCCCACCCCGACCCCGTCGGGCAAGGCCTCCAAGTCGCCCAAGCCGTCGGGCAGCCCGTCGGCGAGCGGCAAGCCGTCCACGAGCTCCTCGCCCAAGGGGCGTGCGCTCGCCCAGGCCCTGACCACCACGCCGAAGCCGTCGGACAAGGCGTCCGCCAAGGCCACGCCGAAGCCGAGTGCCTCACAGTCGCTCACCCCCGAGCAGCTCCAGCAGTTGCAGCAGCTCCAGCAACAGCAGCAGGCGGGCGCCGAGGACTTCACCGGCGTCGATCCGGCGGTCAAGGCGCAGTTCAGCAAGCTCACCTGCACGGGCAACGACATCGGCCAGGGCCAGACGCTGAACCCGGCCAAGCAGGCCGCGATCTGCGCCCGGCCCGACCCGAAGACGCACAAGAGCGACTACAAGTTCATCCTGGCGCCGGCGCAGATCTCCGGTGAGCAGGTCACCAAGGCGCAGGCGCTGCCGCCGGACCCGCAGAACGGCCGGGTCCAGTGGACGGTCAGCCTCGACCTCAACGGTGCCGCCACCAAGACGTTCGCGGACTTCACGTCCAAGGCCGCGGCGCTGGGCGAGAACAACACGCGCAACCACTTCGCGATCGTGCTCGACGGCACCGTCTACTCCTGGCCGAGCGTCAAGGAGGCCATCACCTCCGGCAACGCCCAGATCGAGGGCCAGTTCAGCCAGGAGGACGCCACCGACCTGGCCAACGTGCTCAAGTACGGCGCGCTGCCGCTGAAGTTCGTGCCGAGCTCGATCGAGTCGGTGTCGGCCACGCTGGGCAAGGACCAGCTGAGCGCCGGCCTGATCGCGGGCGCGATCGGCCTGGGCCTGGTCGTGCTCTACTGCCTGCTCTACTACCGGGGCCTGGGCTTCGTGGCGATCTCCAGTTTGATCGTCGCGGGCGTCCTGACGTACGAGTCGGTGGTGCTGCTCGGCAAGTTCATCGACTTCCGGATGTCGCTCGCCGGCATCGCGGGCGCGATCGTCGCGATCGGCATCACGGCGGACTCGTTCGTGGTCTTCTTCGAACGATTGCGCGACGAGGTCCGCGAGGGGCGCAGCCTGCGCACGGCCGTCGAGCGCGGATGGCACCGCGCCCGGCGTACGATCATCGTGGCGGACGCGGTCTCGTTCATCGCCGCGCTGCTGCTGTACTGGTTCGCCATCGGCGGGGTCAAGGGCTTCGCGTTCACGCTGGGCCTGACCACCCTCATCGACGTGGCGGTGGTGTTCTTCTTCACCAAGCCGCTCGTCACGATGCTGGCCCGCACGAAGTTCTTCGGGCGTGGCCACCGGTGGTCCGGACTCGATCCGTCCACACTGGGTGTCACCAAGCGGCCCACGGTCCGCCCGGCCAGCACCAAGGAGGCCTGATGTCACGCCTGGGCACCATCGGCGGCCGGCTTCACCGAGGGGAGATCTCCCTCAACTTCGTGGGGCGGCAGAAGCTCTGGTACTCCATCTCCGGCCTCATCCTGGTCATCAGCGTCGTCTCGCTGCTGACCCTCGGGTTGAACTTCGGCGTCGAGTTCAAGGGCGGCACCGTCTTCCAGTTCCCGACCAAGCCGGGCACCACCACGTCGGACGCGCGTGCGGCGGTCGCGGACTCCGGGGTCGTCAAGGAGGACCCCATCGTCCAGAAGACCGGGGCCGGCTGGCGTGTCCAGACCGAGAGCCTCACCTCCGCTCAGGTGACGAAGGTGCAGGAGACGGTCCAGCACAGGTTCGGACTGCCCAAGCCCGACGACGTCAGCCCGCAGTCGGTCGGCGCGAGCTGGGGTAAGGACATCTCCCAGAAGGCGCTCCAGGGCCTGGTCATCTTCCTGGTCGCGATCATCATCTACCTGTCCATCGCCTTCGAGTGGCGCATGGCGGTCGCGGCGTTGATCGCGCTCGCGCACGACATTCTGATCACGATCGGCGTCTACTCGCTCGTGCAGTTCGAGGTGACGCCCTCCTCGGTGGTCGGCCTGCTGACCATCCTCGGTTACTCGCTGTACGACACGGTCGTGGTCTTCGACAAGGTGCGGGAGAACACCCGCCCGCTGCTCACGACGAAGTCCATGACGTACAGCCAGGCGGCCAACCTCGGCCTGAACCAGACCCTGGTCCGGTCGATCAACACCTCGGTGATCGCCCTGCTGCCCGTGGCCGGCCTGCTGTTCATCGGCGCCGGGGTCATGGGCGCGGGCACGCTCAAGGACCTGGCGCTCGTGCTGTTCGTCGGCATGCTGGCCGGTGCGTACTCCTCGATCTGCATCGCGACGCCGATCCTGGCGGACCTGCAGGAACGCCAGGCCAAGTACCGGGACCTCGCCAAGAGGGTGAAGAGCAAGGCCGGCAGCGCCAAGCGGCAGTCGCGTGCGGCGAACGCCGAGGCCACGGCCAAGCCCGCCGCCGACGGACCGGAGAGCGAGCCCCAGGACACGGTCCCGGGCGAGGAGGAGACCGACGCCGCCACCTCGGTCGGCGCGGGCATCCGGCTGGTCCAGCAGGGTCCGCGGCAGCAGCCGCGCCGCACCGGCTCCAAGGGACACCCGAGCGGCAAGAAGAAGCGCTGACCCGGCCGTAGCGACTCAGGCATTCGGCGGGCGGTATCTCCCGATAAGGGAGGTACCGCCCGCCGAAGCGTGTACGGTGTCCGATGCGTCCATGAGGAACTCCGCGCGCCGGGTTCGGCGAAGCGCGGCCAGAGGAGGCCAGAGAACGATCGTGACCAGGCGACCCGTCGACCTGACGCAGATGATCAACGATCGCATCAGGGACGTCCCCGACTATCCCAAGCCCGGCGTGATGTTCAAGGACATCACCCCGCTGCTCGCCGACCACACCGCCTTCGCCGCCGTCGTCGACGCCATCGTCGCCTACTACGGCCGGGGCACGATCGACAAGGTGGCCGGCATCGAGGCGCGCGGCTTCATCCTCGCCGCGCCCGTGGCGTACCACTTCGGCGCCGGGTTCGTGCCGATCCGTAAGCAGGGCAAGCTGCCGGCCGCCACGTACGCGGAGAATTACGACCTGGAGTACGGCAGCGAGACGATCGAGGTGCACAAGGACGCCTTCGCGCCGGGAGAGCAGGTGCTGATCGTCGACGACGTCCTGGCCACGGGCGGCACCGCCAAGGCCACCGCCGCGCTCATCGGCCGTACCGGCGCGGAGGTCGCCGGGATCTCGGTGCTGATGGAGCTGGGCTTCCTGGGCGGCCGCGACCGGCTCTCGGACCTCGACGTGCACGCCCTGGTGACCGTCTGAGAGCCCTCAGAGGGTTTCCGGTCGTCGAGCGGGAGCCGTCTGACTCGGACGACCCAGGGCGAAGGCAGGGTACGGATGGGGGTAAAGGTGCTCGTGAGAGGCGGAGTGTCGGTGGCGCGGGATCACCGTCGGAGGTGATCCGGACATCCACCGGTCACCGGTGTTCGGTCCGGAATGGTGGATCGGCACCGACTGGAATTCAGCTGCCGCTAAACTGGTGTTCCGACGCAGGCATGGGGAGGCTGGGTGCGCGGTGAGGTGGTGTCTACCGACGCGGCGTCCGATGCCGCGCTGACACCACGCATCAACCCCCACACGTTGCCGGCACCCGACAGCGAGCCCGCTTCCGCGCCCGACGAGGGCGACCGGACTCCCCCGAGGACCCCCTCAAGCCCGGCCGCGCCGTCGGCCGCCCGGGTCCGCCGGCGGCTCGCCCGGCTCGGCGCCCAGCGTGGACCCACCATGAATCCTGTACTCGAACCTCTGATCAAGACGCTCCGGAACACACATCCCAAGGCGGACGTGCGTCTCGTCGAGCGCGCCTACGACGTCGCGGCGCACCATCACCGCGACCAGAAACGCAAGAGCGGCGATCCGTACATCACGCACCCGCTCGCCGTGGCCACGATCCTGGCCGAGCTCGGCATGAACACCGAGACGCTGTGCGCCGCCCTCCTGCACGACACGGTCGAGGACACGACCTACACCCTCGACCAGCTCCGCACCGACTTCGGCGACGTGATCGCCGCCCTGGTCGACGGGGTGACCAAGCTCGACAAGGTCAAGTACGGCGAGGCGGCCGAGGCCGAGACGGTCCGCAAGATGGTCGTCGCGATGTCGCGTGACATCCGGGTCCTCGTGATCAAGCTGGCCGACCGCCTGCACAACATGCGCACCCTGCGCTACCTGCCGCGGCACAAGCAGGAGCGCAAGGCCCGCGAGACGCTGGAGATCTTCGCGCCGCTCGCGCACCGGCTCGGCATGAACACCCTCAAGTGGGAGCTGGAGGACCTCGCCTTCCAGACGCTCTACCCCAAGCGGTTCGACGAGATCGCCCGCCTGGTGTCCGAGCGGGCCCCGCGCCGCGACGTCTACCTCCAGGACGTCATCCAGCACGTCTCCCGCGACCTGCGCGAGGCCAAGCTCAAGGCGACCGTCAAGGGCCGCCCGAAGCACTACTACTCGATCTACCAGAAGATGATCGCCCGCGAGCTGAGCTTCGAGGACATCTACGACCTCGTCGGCATCCGGGTGCTCGTCGACACGGTCCGCGACTGCTACGCCGCCCTCGGCACGATCCACGCGCGATGGAACCCGGTCCCCGGCCGGTTCAAGGACTACATCGCGATGCCGAAGTTCAACATGTACCAGTCGCTGCACACCACGGTGATCGGCCCGGAGGGCAAGCCGGTCGAGCTGCAGATCCGCACGCGGGCCATGCACAACCGCGCCGAGTACGGCATCGCGGCGCACTGGAAGTACAAGGAGGAGACCGTCGGCGACGGCGGCGCCTCCACCGGCAAGGCCGGCGACATGGCCTGGCTGCGCCAGCTCCTCGACTGGCAGAAGGAGACCACCGACCCGGCCGAGTTCCTCGAGTCGCTGCGCTTCGACCTGTCGGTCTCGGAGGTCTTCGTCTTCACGCCGAAGGGGCAGGTCCTCGCGCTGCCGCAGGGCGCGACGCCGGTCGACTTCGCGTACGCCATCCACACCGAGGTCGGCCACCGTACGATCGGCGCCCGCGTCAACGGCCGCCTCGTCCCGCTGGAGTCGACCCTCGACAACGGCGACACGGTGGAGATCTTCACCTCCAAGTCGCCGGACGCCGGGCCGAGCCGCGACTGGCTCAACTTCGTCAAGAGCGCCCGCGCCCGCAACAAGATCAAGCACTGGTTCTCCAAGGAGCGCCGCGAGAGCGCCATCGAGCAGGGCAAGGAGTCCCTGGCCCGCGCGATGCGCAAGCAGAACCTCCCACTCCAGCGCATGCTGTCCGGTGAGGCGCTGCTGACGCTGGCGCACGACATGCACTACGCCGACGTGTCCGCGCTGTACGCGGCGATCGGGGAGAGCCACGTCTCGGCGCAGAACATCGTCCGCAAGCTCGTCGACGTCCTCGGCGGCGACACCGCGGAGGACCTGGCCGAGACCGCGATTCCGACCCGCAAGCGCCGCTCGCGCCCGGCCGGCGACCCGGGCGTGGTCGTGGCCGGCGACCCGGACGTGTGGGTGCGCCTGTCCCGGTGCTGCACGCCGGTGCCGGGCGATGAGATCGTCGGCTTCGTCACGCGGGGCAACGGCGTCTCGGTGCACCGCGTCGACTGCGTCAACGTGGCGAACCTCCAGACCCAGCCCGACCGCATGGTCGACGTGAAATGGTCACCGGGGGAGGACTCGGTCTTCCTGGTGGCCATCCAGGTCGAGGCGCTCGACCGGCCGCGGCTGCTGTCCGACATCACCCGCGTGCTGTCGGACCAGCACGTCAACATCCTGTCCGCCTCGGTGGCGACCAACCGCGACCGGGTGGCGGTGAGCCGGTTCAGCTTCGAGATGGGCGATCCGAAGCATCTCGGGCACGTCCTGAAGGCGGTCCGTTCGGTGGACGGCGTCTACGACGTCTACCGCGTCACGAGCTGACCACGCGTCTCTCGAGCCGCGTCCGGAAAGCGTGAGGCGGACCCCGCCCGCAGGCCCGGGTCCGCCTCGTACGAGATCAGGAGAGTTCGGACAGCGTGTGCTCTGCCTCGGCCAGCCAGGCGCGGCGAGCGGTCAGGGCCTCCTCGGCGTCCTTGACGTCCTTGTCGCGGCCGGCGTTGCGTGCCTTCTCCAGGCGCTTCTCCAGCTGCTCGATGGACGAACGCAGCTGCGCGACCGTCGCCTCGGCGCGGGCCCGCGCCTCCGGGTTGGTGCGCCGCCACTCCGACTCCTCGGCGGTGCGGACCGCTTCCTCGATCTTGCGGAGCCGTCCTTCGAGCCGCTCGCGTGAGTCGCGGGGGACCATGCCGATGCCCTCCCAGCGCTCCTGGATCGAGCGCAGGGCCTGCCGTGCGGAGCGTACGTCGCGGACGGGCAGCAGCCGCTCCGCCTCGGTGAGCAGCTTCTCCTTCGCCTCGGCGTGCTCGCGGAACTCCGCGTCACGCTCGGCGAACACCGCGGACCGGGCGGAGAAGAAGGTGTCCTGGGCGCCCTTGAACCGCGCCCACAGCTCCTCTTCGGCGTCGCGGGAGGCGCGGCCGGCCATCTTCCACTGGCGCATCAGCTCGCGGTACGCCGCGGCGGTCGGCCCCCAGTCGGTGGAGTCGACCATGGCCTCGGCGTCGAGGACCAGCCGCTCCTTCTCCGCGCGTGCGTGCTCGCGCTCCACCTCGAGGTTGGAGAAGTAGGCCTTGCGGCGCTTGGTGAACGCGTTGCGCGCTGAGGACAGCCGCTTCCACAGCGCCGTCTCCGTGGGACGGTCGACGCGCTCGGCGGCCTTCCACTCCTCCACGAGCTGGCGCAGGCGCTCGCCGCCGTTCTTCCAGTGCGTCTCCTCGACCGCGATCCGCTCCGCCTCGGCGACGATGCGTTCCTTGATCTCGCGGGCATGCACACGCGCCTGGTCACGGGCGACCTTGATCTGCTCACGACGCTCGCCGACCAGCTCCGACAGCCCGTCGAGCCGCCGGCCCAGGCCGTCGAGATCGCCGACGGCGTGGGCCTCGGTCACGGCCTCGCGGAGCCGGGCGATGCTGTGCTCGGCCTGAGCGGCCGCCAGGTCGGTGGTCTTGATCCGCTGCTCGAGCAGGTCGACCTCGGTGACGAGGGCGTCGTACTTGCGACGGAAGTAGGCCAGGGCCTCCTCGGGCGCACCGGCCTGCCACGAACCGACGGTGCGCTCCCCGGCCGCCGTGCGGACATAGACGGTGCCGTTCTCGTCGACCCGGCCCCACGGGTCAGTGGTCATCGCGGGCCTCCCCGGTGAGAGGCGTGGCCGTCGCGGACCGCCCGGTGGCCGGTACGACGTCCCCGCGCGTACGGCGAGGGATACCCAAGGATTCGGTGGCGCTGCACACCGCTGCCTCCTGTGTCAGAGCCCGGGGCGTCCCCTCACGCACCGGGCCCACCATGATGACGTCCGTGGGAGAAGCGCTCCCGCTGGCCACCCTAGCCAATCGCATTGCTACATCTTCGAGACGGTGAGGTCTTTTATTTCGATTTTCTTCTTTGGGGCGGTGTTCCCGCTCTGGTCGGCCGGCTCGGCACCCGCCTTCGCGACGGAGTCGACGACGCCCATTCCCTTGGTGATCTCGCCGAACACGGTGTAGTCGGCGGGCAGCGGAGAATCGCCGTAGACGATGAAGAACTGGCTCCCGTTGCTGTTCGGGGCGCTACTGTGCGCCATCGCGATGACGCCGCGCTTGTAGGTCGCCTGCCCGGACTTGCCGGCCTTCGGGACGTTCTCATTGCCGAAGCCGTACGCGGGACCGCCCGTTCCCGTGCCGGTCGGGTCGCCGCATTGCAACACCTTGATACCCTCGGTGACAAGGCGATGACATTTAGTGTTGTTGAAGAATTTCTTGCTCGCCAGATACGTGAACGAGTTCACCGTGCACGCGGCCTTGGCGCCGTCGAGCTTGGCGGTGATCGTGCCGAGGCTGGTGTGGATCGTCATGTCGTACGTGCCCTTGACCGGCTTCGCGGGTGGCTTGCCGACGTCCTTGGCGCTCCCGGCCGCTTCCGCGGACAGGGGCTGGTAGGCGCACTCCCCGGGCTTGACCGAGACGCTCGGCGCGGCGGTGGGCGTGGAGGCGGCGGAGGTCTTGTCCTTCTTCGCCGGGCCGTTCATGGCGAACGCGATCGCCCCGCTGCCACCCGCGACCACCACGACGGCGACCACAGTGCCGATGATCTTCATCCGCCGGGCCCTGGCCTGCCGGATCGCCCGGCGCTGCTGCTGGCGCTCGTAACGCAGCCGGGCCAGCTCCCTCTTGCGGTCTTTACCCGCCACCGGTGTCGCACCTCATCGAATCGCGTCGTGAACTGGGAAACGTGTTGCGCATCGTAGCGGTCCCGGACGGTATTTTCGGCCCCGCACCGCAGAGGCGCCCAAACCGGCCGAACGTCGGACGCGGTTCGCCCTTCCCACGCTAGAGCCTCGGTCTGCCGCTTCGACCATGCGTGTCGGGTGTTCAAGCTGCGGGTTCTGGGCGGCCGCCGTGCTGGCGGGTTCTGTCGTAGGTGCGTGCTGTAATCAGTGTGTACTGAACGTGGTGATGGTCGACCGGTGATGCCGCTGGGCCGGAGGCGGCGCCGTTATTGGGGCCCGCTTGTATTGGTGATGGGTTTTCGGTGGCGAAAGCGCCTTGTGATGCCGATGCGTTACTTACCGAGGCGCCGTGGAGGGTGGCGGCCACCGAGGACGCGCCTCGCGGTCGCGCTGCCGGACACGATGCTCGCGTCACCGCCGCGCCCTGTCCGGCCACCGCCGCGCCCCGGTCATGTCGCCGGAGGGCCTGTCAGGCCGCCACAGTGGAGGGCGACGCGGCCGCCCGCGTGCTCGCGGCACGTAAGGGCCTGCCGCACACCGTCGTGGACCCGGGCGCCGTGATCGGGCACTCCGTCACCGGCGAGACAACTACCGGTCACCGTCGGCCACCGACCCCTACCCCTGCGGACAGGAGACCGGCCGACCGCTCCGGCCCGCACGACGCACTCCCGCGCAGACCGGGATCCGCGGCGCCGGGCCGGCCAAGCGCGGCGGGAGGCCGGTCATCAGATCGTCGCGCGTGGGCGGAGACGCCGGCGGCCGGGAACCCGCGGCATCCTGGCCCTCAACGCCGGGCGGTGGCGCGACCGGCCCGGGTGCGTGCCCGGCGGATCGGGTCACGGCACCGCACACGGGCCCATCGGTCGGCCATGGCCCGTATTGGGGTTCGTCGGCCGGTCGCGACCTCTACCGGGGTTCGTCGGGCTGGCCGTGACCCGTACTGGGGTCCATCGGCGGGTCGTGACCCGTACCGGGGTTCGTCGGTCGGCCACGGCCCGTATTGGGGTTCGTCGGCCGGTCGCGACCTCTACCGAGGTTCGTCGGGTCGGCCGTGACCCCTACCGGCGTCCATCGGTCGGCCGCAGGCCGTACAGGGGCCAACGGCCGGCCGGGGCCCGCCCCACGTGGGGAGTCGCCCGGCCCGGCCCGTGAGGAACAGCCGGCCCTCGCGTCCCCGGCGAGGCGGCACGTTGACTGACACGGCACTATGTCGTTCGCGATCGCGCGCGTACCGCCGGTACGCTCGATCTCGCCGGCAGCAGTCAGAGAGGACGACCGTGCTCATCGCCAGCTTCCCCGCGGGTTCCTTCGCGACGAACTGCTACGTCGTGGCGCCCGGCGCCGGGGAGGAGTGCGTGATCATCGATCCCGGGCAGGACGCCGAGCCGATGGTCTATGACGTGCTGCGCGAGCACCGGCTCAAGCCGGTCGCCGTGGCGCTCACGCACGGCCACATCGACCACGTGTGGTCCGTAGCCCCGGTCTGCGGCGCCCGTGACGTGCCCGCCTACATCCATCCGGACGACCGTGACATGCTGTCCGACCCGGCGAAGGGCTTCCCGCCGCAGGTCGCCGGTCAGCTGCTCGGCGGCCTGACGTTCAGCGAGCCGGACGACGTGCGCGAGATCGGTGACGGTGACACCCTGACGCTCGCGGGCCTGGACTTCGTCGTCGACCACGCTCCCGGGCATACACCGGGGTCGGTGATCTTCCGGTTGGCCGCCGAGTCGGTGATGTTCTCCGGCGACCTGCTGTTCGCCGGCTCCATCGGACGTACGGACCTGCCGGGCGGCGACTACGCCGCGATCATGGACAGTCTGGCGCGGGTATGCCTGCCGCTGCCGGACGAGACCGCCGTGCTGCCCGGACACGGCGCTCAGACCACCATCGGCCGCGAGCGGGCCACCAACCCGTTTCTCAAGGAGATCGCTCCGCTCGACGGCCCGCACAGGGGACTCTAAGCAGACAGATGAGCTCGAACTTCCAGGCCCCCAAGGGGGTCAACGAGTACGTTCCGCCACGCTCGGCGATCTATCTCGCCGCGCGCGACGCGTTCGCCGCGGTGGCCACGCGCGCCGGCTACTCCTACCTGGAGCTGCCGGTGTTCGAGGACACGGCGCTGTTCTCCCGCGGCGTCGGCGAGTCGACCGACGTCGTCTCCAAGGAGATGTACACCTTCGAGGACCGCGGTGGGCGCTCGCTCACCCTGCGGCCGGAGTTCACCGTGGGGGTGCTGCGGTCGGTGCTCCAGCACAACCTGCACCGGGGAGAGCTGCCGGTGAAGGTCTGGGCGACCGGGCCGGCGTTCCGGGCCGAGCAGCCGCAGCACGGGCGCTACCGCCAGTTCTACCAGGTCGATCTGGAGGCGATCGGCTCGGAGGACCCGGCCGTCGACGTCGAGACGATCGCGCTGGCCTGGGACTGGTACCGCGAGCTCGGCCTCACCCGGCACAGCCTGCACCTCAACTCCCTCGGCTGCCGCGAGTGCCGTCCGGTGTACCGCGCGGCGCTGCAGGAGTTCCTGCGCGGGCTGGACCTCGACGAGGCCACCCGCGCCCGGATCGAGCTGAACCCGCTCCGCGTGCTGGACGACAAGCGCCCCGCGGTGCGGGCCCAGGTCGAGACCGCCCCGGTGGTCACCGACTACCTGTGCGGCGCGTGCAAGACCCACCACGACAAGGTCCGCGAGCTGCTCGCCGACCTGGAGATCTCCTGGGTCGACGATCCGCGCCTCGTCCGCGGCCTCGACTACTACACGCGCACGACGTACGAGTTCGACCACCCGCTGCTCGGTGCGCAGTCCGGCATCGGCGGTGGCGGGCGCTACGACGGGCTGTCGGAGGACATCGGCGGTCCGCCGCTGCCGGGCATCGGGTTCGGCCTGGGCCTCGACCGTACGGTGCTGGCGATGGAGGCCGAAGAGGCCGCGGCGGCGACCGTCGCGGGTGTGACCGTGTACGGCGTGCCGCTCGGCGAGGAGGCGCAGCGCAGGATCTTCGGCCTCGTCGCCGCCCTGCGCCGTGCCGGGATCGCCGCCGACATGTCCTATGACGGAAAGAAGCTGAAGGGCGCCATGCGGGGCGCCGACCGGTCCGGAGCGGCGTACGCCGTGATCCTCGGCGAGCGAGATATCGCCGCCGGGTCCGCTCAGGTGAAGGACCTGGCCAGCGGCGACCAGGTCGCCGTGCCGCTCGACGAGATCGTCACGACGTTGAAAGAGAGGCTTTCCCAACCATGATTCGCTCGCACGAGGCGGGGTCGCTCCGCCGTGAGCACGAGGGGCAGCAGGTGGTGCTCGCCGGCTGGGTCGCGCGCCGCCGCGACCACGGAGGCGTCACCTTCATCGACCTGCGTGACGCCTCCGGCATCGCGCAGGTCGTCTTCCGCGAGGAGGACACCGCCCACGACCTGCGCTCGGAGTTCTGCGTCAAGATCACCGGTGAGGTCCGCGTACGGCCCGCCGGCAACGAGAACCCCGAGCTGCCGACCGGCGAGATCGAGGTCGTCGCGTCCGACATCGAGGTGCTGAGCGAGTCGGCGCCGCTGCCGTTCCCGATCGAGGCGGACGTCAACGTCAACGAAGAGGTGCGGCTGAAGTACCGCTACCTCGACATCCGCCGCGACGCTCAGGCCCGCGCCCTGCGCGTCCGCTCCACCGCGTCGTACCTCGTCCACGACGTGCTGCGCGGCCACGGGTTCGTCAACGTCGAGACGCCGACGCTGACCCGGTCCACCCCCGAGGGCGCGCGCGACTTCCTGGTCCCCGTGCGCCTCAAGCCCGGTCACTGGTACGCCCTGCCGCAGTCGCCGCAGCTGTTCAAACAGCTGCTCATGGTCTCCGGGCTGGAGCGCTACTACCAGATCGCCCGCTGCTACCGCGACGAGGACTCCCGCGCCGACCGGCAGCCGGAGTTCACCCAGATCGACATTGAGATGTCCTTCGTGGAGCAGGAGGACGTCCTCCAGGTCGCCGAGGACCTCGTCGGGCGGCTCTGGGGCGAGATCGCCGGGTACGAGATCCCGCGTCCGATCCCGCGCATGACGTACGCGGACGCCATGAACCGGTACGGCTCGGACAAGCCGGACCTGCGGTTCGGCAACGAGCTGGTCGAGATGACGGCCTACTTCAAGGACACGCCGTTCCGGGTGTTCCAGGCCCCCTACGTCGGCGCGGTCGTGATGCCCGGCGGAGCGTCCCAGACCCGCAAGGAGCTGGACGGCTGGCAGGAGTGGGCCAAGGCGCGCGGCGCGAAGGGCCTCGCCTACGTCCTCGTGCAGGAGGACGGCACGCTCGGCGGCCCGGTCGCCAAGAACCTCTCCGAGACCGAGCGTGCGGGCCTGGCCGCCGAGGCCGGGGCGAAGCCGGGAGACGCGGTCTTCTTCGGCGCGGGCAAGCAGCACGCCACGCAGGAGCTGCTCGGCGCGGCGCGCCTGGAGATCGGCCGGCGCTGCGAGCTGATCGACGAGTCGCAGTGGGCGTTCGTGTGGGTCGTGGACGCGCCGATGTTCGAGGAGACCGACGAGGGCGGCTGGACGGCCGTGCACCACCCGTTCACCTCGCCGCGTCCGGAGTGGGCCGACTCGTTCCAGGACAAGCCGGGCGAGGCGCTGGCCAACGCGTACGACATCGTGTGCAACGGCAACGAGATCGGCGGCGGTTCGATCCGTATCCACCGCGCCGAGATGCAGCAGCGGGTCTTCGACACGCTGGGCCTGGCGCGCGAGGAGGCCGACGAGAAGTTCGGCTTCCTGCTGGAGGCCTTCAAGTACGGCCCGCCGCCGCACGGCGGCATCGCCTTCGGCTGGGACCGCATCGTGATGCTGCTCGCGGGCCGTGACACGATCCGCGACGTGATCGCCTTCCCGAAGGCGGCCTCGGGCTTCGACCCGCTGACGGCGGCCCCGACGCCGATCACGCCCGAACAGCGCAAGGAGGCCGGCGTCGACGCCCGCCCGGAAGCGCCGGCGAACCCGCCGAACGAGCCCGGCCACATCGTGCGCCCCTCCGAGGAGCGCTACTGAGCGACGACCCGGGTCCCCTGCCCCGTGAGGGGCAAGGGACCCGGGGCAGGACGGTCTGGACCCCTCGCCACCCCGGCGAGGGGTCCAGACCGTCCTGACGCTCGAAGCCGGTCCAAAGGACGAACCCCGGCGCGAGGGGCGGGATACCTGCCTCTGCCGGTCCCGGCTTCGCCGGTCGGTCGGCTGCGGCCGGGGATCGGGGATCGGCTCTGGTCCGGGGGCTGGGTGTCCGTGGTCGCGGGTTCCGGGCTTCGCCGGGCGGTTGGTGGTGGCCGGAGTCGGTTCTGGTTCCGGGGATTGGGCGCCTGTCATTGGCGGTTCCGGCCTCGCCGACCGTTCCTTGGCGGTCGGCGAGCGAGGGGATCGGCCCTGGTTCAGGGACGGGGCGCGTCTTACTGCCTGTCCTACCGGTTTTCGACCGGCCTGCGGCGGCCCGTACTGAGGGATCGGTCGCGGTCGGCTCGTCGGCCGCCCCGCCCGCGACGACCGTACGGGGCTCGGGGCCGCTGGTGGGGACGGCTGCCGGACGGAGAGGTGCTCGCCGTGCCCTCCCCGAGCGAGCGGTCTTAAGGCCCGTCTCGAAGGCGTCTGTCCCTGCTACGCGGCGGACAGGCCCTGGACCTTCACCGCTCGCGGGCACCCGCGGGTGAAAGAACTCAGAGTCATGCCCCCATGCCACCTGAGCGCCGAAAGCGGCGCAGAGGGGCTGGGTCTGCGCCGAGTCAGCCTCAGCTACCTGCGACGACGCCGCGCTTCTGGGTGCGGCCGAGGAAGGTTCGTATCAGCCCGCGCGCTTGACGAGGCCCGTGGTCAGCGCCCGGTCCACGGTGAAGCCCAGGCGGTCGTACATTCGCAGGCCGACCGCGTTGTCGGCGTAGACGCCCAGCGTCACCACGTCCCGTGCTTCGGCGAAGAAACGGCGCATCGCCCAGGCCGTGATCGACGGGCCCAGCCCCCGGCCGCGCGCCTCGGTGTGGACGGCGATCGCCGAGACGTGGCCGACGCCGTCGGCGGCGCTGGTGTCGGCCAGGCACGCCAGCAGCCGCCCGTTTCGCCGGATGCCGGCCCAGCGGCGCACCTTCGGGTCGCCCGGCCATGCCGACGTGCCGGGGCTGACCAGCGTCAGCAGATCCCTGACCGCGTCCTCGTCGTCGCACCAGGCGACCGCCGCCTCGGCCGGCTGCGGCGGCGGAGCGCCGAAGGCGGCGCGGAAGTTCCAGTCGCTCGGCTGGGTCAGCTCCAGCGGTGTGCCGCGCGGCACGATCACCCGGACGTCCTCGGGCAGTTCGCCGTGCACCGCGCTGACCAGCTCCGCCGTCTCGTCCCGTGGGCCGAGCCCGACCAGGGAACGGACGCGACCCTCCGCGTCATAGCCCGTGAAGGCGACGGCCCGGCCGTCGCCGCTACGCCAGGCGGGCCCACGGCCGGCGCCGCGCGTGCCGCGTACGAGGGGATCGTGGTCGGTGAGCTCAAGGACCTCGGGCATCGAACAGGGGGACCAGGAGGGCATGCACCCAAGCGTAAGGAGCGTCCCGGCCCTACGCTCCGACGCGCCGCCCTGAGCCAGGCCCGGATCGGGCCGTCCGGCGCGTGCCCGCGATGTCCCCGCGGGCGGATAGTGTCGGCACCGTGGCACGCAGGGACGATGAGCAGGCCGACAGTCTTTTCGACACACAGGCGGAGGAGGCCGAGCAGGCCAACGCGCCGCTGGCGGTCCGGATGCGGCCACGGGGCCTCGACGAGGTGGTCGGTCAGGCGCACCTGCTCGGTCCGGGCACGCCGCTGCGTCAGCTGGTCGAGCGTGACGTCGCCATGTCGCTGGTCCTGTGGGGGCCACCCGGCACCGGCAAGACGACGCTCGCCTACGTCGTCAGCCAGGCCACCGAGCGGCGCTTCGTGGAGATCTCCGCGGTCTCCGACGGCGTCAAGCAGGTACGGGCCGCCATCGACCAGGCCAAGCGCGAGCTCGGCATGAGCGGCCGGCAGACCGTGCTGTTCGTCGACGAGGTCCACCGGTTCAACAAGGCCCAGCAGGACGCCCTGCTCCCCGCCGTGGAGAACCGCTGGGTCTCCTTCATCGGCGCCACCACCGAGAACCCCTTCTTCTCGGTGATCAGCCCGCTGCTGTCGCGTTCGCTGCTGCTGACGCTGGAGCCGCTGGGCGACGACCAGCTCCGCGAGGTGATCCGCCGCGCCCTGACCGACGACCGCGGCCTGGCCGGCGTGACGAGCCTGACCGAGCCCGCCGAGGACCACCTCGTACGCCTGGCGGGCGGCGACGCCCGCCGGGCGCTGACCTACCTCGAGGCGGCCTCCTACGTCGCCGGCCGCGAGCCGATCGACGTCGACGTGCTGGAGAAGGCCGTCGACCGCGCGGCGGTCCGCTACGACCGTGAGGGCGACCAGCACTACGACGTCATCAGCGCGTTCATCAAGAGCATCCGCGGGTCCGACGTCGACGCCGCCCTGCACTACCTGGCCCGCATGATCGAGGCGGGGGAGGACCCGCGGTTCATCGCGCGGCGCCTCATCGTGCACGCAAGCGAGGACGTCGGCATGGCCGACCCGAGCGCGCTGCAGACCGCGATCGCCGCCGCGCACGCGGTGGAGTTCGTCGGCCTGCCCGAGGCCCGCATCAACCTCGCCCAGGCCGTCATCCACCTGTCCATGGCACCCAAGTCCAACGCCGTCATACGCGCCATCAACGAGGCGAGCGCGGACGTCCGGCGCGGCCTGGTCGGGCCGGTCCCCGCCCATCTGCGCGACGCGCACTACAAGGGCGCGAGCAAGATCGAGCACGGCAAGGGCTACCAGTACGCCCACGACTTCCCCGGCGGCGTGGTCGAGCAGCGCTACGCCCCGGACGCCGTCGCGGGCCGCGACTACTACCACCCGACCAAGCACGGCATGGAGTCCCGCTTCTCCGACGTCGTCGAACGCCTTCGGGCCGTCCTGCGCGGCGGCCGCCAGGGCTGACCGCGAAGGCGGCCTGTGTCACCCTGATGTCCGTGTTCGATCACCCTCGCCCGGGTCTGTTGGCGGTGGCCGCGCCGTCGCGGCCGTCGCCGCGTGCGCGGTGGCGGGCTGCTGGTACGTGGGGCTGTTCACGTCCGAGGGCCGGTTCGGCGAACTCGACGCCTGCACGCTTCTGCCCCCGCCGGACGCGCTCGCGCCGCTGGTGGCGCACGGCGCGAGGGAGCCGGGGAGCTCACGGCCGAAGACGCTGCTGGGGTGGGGCGGCGACGCCTCGTCGGAGTGCAAGTGGAGCAGCGTTCCCCGCGGCCGGGACCAGCCGTTCGTACGGCGCGGATCCACGCCGAGACGGCGGTCCGCGACGGCCGTACCTCCGCCGAGACACAGGCGGAGCGGGTACTGGCCTCCTGGCGCCGGAAGAGCCACGCGGCGCCGGTACGCCCGGTCGGCGTCGGGGAGGCGGGTTACGCCACCACGGACGAGATGACCGTGCAGATCCTGACCGCCCGCATCATGATCTACGACGTGCACGTCGAGTTCCGGATCTCCAACGCGGTGGTGGACGTGTCGGCGCGGACGCACAGCAGGCCGGACGCCAGGGCCGCGGCGCTCGTGCGGGGACTGGCCGAGAACGTCGCCGAACGGCTCTCCCGCACCGGCTGAACCCGGCCCCCCACGTCCTATCCGCGCGGCCGGGAGACGCCGCTACGCTGCCGCCCGTGGGATCGACACGGGAGTGGGCGGCCGCCGGCATCGCCCGGATCGAACGCGACGTGGCCGCGACGCCGCTGCGGACCGTGCCGACGCCTCCGGAGTGGGGCATCGGCCTGTCGCTGAAGGACGAGTCCGCCCAGCCGACCGGCAGCGTCAAGCACCGGCTGCTGGCGGCGGCGTACGTCCACGCGCTGGCGGCCGGGCAGATCACCGAGGGCACCACCGTGGTGGTGGCCACCGCGGGGCCCGCCGCCGTGGCCGGGGCCCACTTCGCCCGGATGCTCGGCCTGGACTTCGTCGCGGTCGTGCCGCGCCGGACGCGCGAGGACCGGATCGGTGCGGTCGAGGCCGCGGGCGGGCGCGTCCACCCGCACGACCCGCCGGCCGCGATCTACGACGAGGCGCGGCGGCTGGCCGCGAGCGTCGGCGGCTTCCACCTCGACCACTTCGCCGTCGCCGCACAGGTGATCGACTGGCGTGGCGACAACATCGCGGTCGAGATCCTCGCCGATCTCGGCCGTCCGCCGCGATGGATCGTGACCGGCGCGGGCACCGGTGCGACGTCCGCGACGATCGGCCGCTTCCTGCGCCATCACGGCCACGACACGAGGCTCGCGGTCGCCGACCCGGAGAACTCCGCGTACTTTCCCGGCTGGGCGAGCGGCGCGGATGACTACGCGACCGGCATGCCGTCCCGCGTCGAGGGCATCGGCCGGCCGCGCATGGAGCCCGGCTTCCTGCCGTCCGCGGTCGACCTGGTGCTTCCCGTCCCGGACGCCGCGGGCGCCGGCGCGCTGGCCTGGCTGCGCGAACACGCGGGAATCGCCGTCGGCGGCTCGACCGGCACCTGCCTGTGGGCCGCCTGGCGGCTGATCGCCGAGATGCGCGCCGAGGGCCGCCGCGGCGAGGTCGTGGTGATCCAGGGGGACGCCGGGCGGCCGCCCGAGCTCGACGGGTCCGCCTACGCCGCCGCCATCGAGCGGTTCCTCGCCACCGGCGAGCTCGACGTGCCGGCCTGACGCCCGCGCCGTGCCGCGTGACAGGGGCCGCGGTACGCCCTGACCTCGGCTCCGGCATGATCGGAACGCGCCGCGCCGCGCCCGGCGCGGGCCGGTGATCGGACGCGCTCCCGCCGCCGGAACGGCGCTTCCGGGCGCCATGCGGGCGGACACGTCGGTTCGCGTGGCCTCCGCCGAGGTGAGGGGGACGGTATGGTCTGTCCGACCAGGTTCTCCGACGACAGAAGGAGAGGGAGCCGATGCTGAGTGGCGGACAGGTCGCCGGCCTGATCGTGGCCGTTTTCTGGGCGATTCTCGTTGCCTTCCTCGCCTTCGTCCTGCTGAGGCTGGCCAGACTGCTCAAGGAGGCGACCAAGATGGTCGCCGAACTCGGCGAGCAGACCGGGCCGTTGCTGGACGACATGACCAGCACGGTCACGCGGGCAGGCGAGCAACTGGACCGGGTCGACCTGATAACCAAGAACGTCGGCAGCGTCACGCAGAACGCCGCGGCGGTCACGACCACGGTCACCTCGGTGGTCGGCGGTCCGCTCGTGAAAGCGGCCGCCTTCTCCTATGGTGTCCGTAAGGCCATCGGTGCGCGCAACCAGGACGGCAAGCGATGATCCGCCGGCTGTTCTGGCTTTTCCTGGGGGGCAGCCTGGGTGCCTGGGCCGCCTTCCGGCTCAAGCGCCTCATCCGTGCCATGACACCCCAGGCCCTCGTTCACCAGGCCTCCGGAGTCGGCCAGACCGTACGCGACTTCACCGACAACGTTCGCACCGCCATGCACGCACGCGAGGACGAGTTGCGTGACGCGCTCGGGCTCGACGCGCCAACCGAGACAGACAAGGACCACCACTGAGATGGAGTCGGCAGAGATCGCCCGCCGTTTCCTCCGCTTCTTCGAGGAGCGCGGGCACAAAGTGGTGCCCTCGGCCAGCCTGATCGCCGAGGACCCCACCCTGCTGCTGGTCAACGCGGGCATGGTGCCCTTCAAGCCCTACTTCCTGGGGCAGCGCAAACCGCCCGGCCCACGGGCCACGAGCGTGCAGAAGTGCATCCGGACGCCCGACATCGACGAGGTCGGCAAGACCACCCGGCACGCCACGTTCTTCCAGATGCTCGGGAACTTCTCCTTCGGGGACTACTTCAAGGAGCTGGCGATCCCCTTCGCCTGGGAGCTGCTCACCTCCTCCGAGGCCGACGGCGGCTTCGGCTTTCCCGAGGGCCGGCTCTGGGCGACCGTCTACCACGACGACGACGAGGCGTTCCGGATCTGGCGGGACAAGGTCGGCCTGCCCGAAGACCGCATCCAGCGGCGGGGCCTCGCGGACAACTACTGGAACATGGGTGTGCCGGGCCCCGGTGGGCCCTGCTCGGAGATCTACTACGACCGCGGCCCGGAGTACGGCAAGGAGGGCGGTCCGGTCGCTGACGAGGACCGCTACCTGGAGGTCTGGAACCTCGTCTTCATGCAGTACCAGCTCAGCACGGTCCGCAGCAAGGTCGACTTCGACGTGCAGGGCGAGCTGCCCGCCAAGAACATCGACACCGGCATGGGCCTGGAGCGCATGGCGGCGATCCTCCAGGGCGTCGACAACATCTACGAGGTCGACACCATGTGGCGGATCCTCGACCTGGCCGCCGACCTGACCAAGACCAAGTACGGCCGTGACGCTCGTAACGACGTCTCCCTGCGGGTCGTCGCCGACCACATGCGCAGCGGCACGATGATGGTGGGCGACGGCATCGTCCCGTCCAACGAGGGGCGCGGCTACGTCCTGCGCCGGATCCTGCGCCGCAGCATCCGCCACCTTCGTCTGCTCGGCGCGGGGGACGAGCGCTACCTGCACGAACTCACCGACGCGGCGATCGAGGGGATGGGCGAGACCTTCCCCGGCCTGCGGGCCGACGCCGCGCACATCCACACGGTGATCGACGCGGAGGAGCAGTCCTTCCTCGCCACCCTCCGCACCGGCACGGCGATCTTCGACGCCTCGGTCGAGGAGGCCAAGCGCCGCAAGGACACGGTCGTGTCCGGGGCCCAGGCGTTCACGCTCCACGACACCTACGGCTTCCCCATCGACCTGACCCTGGAGATGGCGGCCGAGCAGGGCCTGTCCGTCGACGAGTCGGAGTTCCGCCGGCTGATGGACGAGCAGCGCCAGCGCGCCAAGGCGGACGCCGCGGCGAAGAAGACCGGCAACCTCGACGTGTCGGTCCTCGGCGAGATGCTCGAACGCGCCGGCACGATCACCTTCACCGGCTACGACTCGGTCGAGGCGGAGGCCCGCGTCGTCGGGCTGCTCGTGGGCGGGGCGAACGTCCCGTCGGCTGGAGAGGGCAGCGAGGTCGAGGTCGTGCTCGACCGCACCCCGTTCTACGCCGAGGGCGGCGGCCAGCTCGCCGACCAGGGCACCATCAGGCTCTCCGGCGGCGCCGAGATCGAGATCCTCGACGTCCAGACGCCGCTGGCCGGCCTCATCGTGCACCGCGGCCGGGTGCGCCGCGGCGAGGCCCAGGCCGGCGACACCGCGTTCGCCCAGATCGACGTGGAGCGGCGCCGGGCGATCTCCCGCTCGCACACCGCGACCCACATGGTGCACCGCGGCTTCCGCAACGCGCTCGGCGAGTCGGCGGCGCAGGCCGGTTCGGAGAACGCCCCGGGCCGGTTCCGGTTCGACTTCACCGCCGCCGGGGCCGTCCCGCCGAGCGTCCTGCGCGACGTCGAGGCGGAGGTCAACGCCACCCTCATCGACGACCTGGGCGTGCACGCCTCGGTGCACTCCATCGACGAGGCCCGCAAGATGGGCGCGCTGGCCCTGTTCGGGGAGAAGTACGGCTCCGAGGTCCGCGTCGTGGAGATCGGCGACTACTCCCGCGAACTGTGCGGCGGCACCCACGTCGCCCGCTCGGGCCAGCTCGGCCTGATCAAGGTCCTGGGCGAGCAGTCGATCGGCGCGGGCGTACGCCGCGTCGAGGCGCTCGTCGGCATGGACGCGTTCAAGTTCCTGGCGCGCGAGAACGTCCTGGTCGCCCAGCTCGCCGAGCAGCTCAAGACCCGCCGTGAGGACCTGCCCGAGCGCGTCTCCGGGCTCGTCACGCGGCTTCGCGAGGCGGAGAAGGAACTCGAGCGGATCCGCTCGCGCCAGGTCCTGGAGATCGCCGGTGAGCTCGCCGGCGGCGCCCAGGACGTCGGCGGGGTCGCCTTCGTCTCCCACCGGGCGCCCGGCGGCGTCGGCGCGGACGACCTGCGGCGACTCGCCGTGGACGTGCGCGGCCGTCTCACCGGCCGGCCGAGCGTCGTGGTCGTGGCCGGTGTGCCCAAGGACCGCCCGGTCGTGGTCGTGGCGGTCAGCGACGAGGGCCGCGCCCGCGGCCTGCGCGCCGGAGCCCTGGTCGGCGTCGCCGCCAAGGCCCTCGGCGGCGGGGGCGGCGGCAAGGACGACCTCGCCCAGGGCGGAGGAGTCAACCCCGAGGCGATCGGGGAGGCTCTGGCCGCCGTCCGCCGAGCTGTGGGGAGCGCGTGAGCGAGCGGAGCGAGCGAACCAATAGGCACGGGCGTCTGGTCTGTCCTCCGACGAAGGAGGGCTCGTGACTGAGCGGAGCGAGCGAACCGATAGGCACGGGCGCCTGGTCTCTCCTCCGACCAAGGAGGGCTCGTGACTGAGCGGAGCGGCCGGCACCGAGACCGGTTCGCGGGGCCGACGGAGGAGACTCCGTGAACGACCCGGGGCAGGAGCCGCGTGTGAGACGCGGTGTCCGGCTCGGAGTCGACGCGGGAAGCGTCCGCATCGGCGTCGCCCGGAGCGATCCGGGCGGCATCCTCGCCTCCCCCCTGGAGACCGTACGCAACGGCAAGGGCGACATCGACCGCATCGTCGCCCTCGCCGCCGAGAACGAGGCCGTCGAGGTGATCGTCGGCCTGCCGACCTCGCTGTCGGGCCGCGAGGGCCCGGCCGCGGGGGAGGCACGGCGGTTCGCCGCCCGCATCGCCCGGCGCCTGCCTCCGGGGTCCGTACGCCTGTTCGACGAGCGGCTCACGACGGTCACCGCCGAGAGCGGCCTGCGCGAGCGCGGCGTGCACGGGCAGGCGCGCCGCAAGGTCGTCGACCAGACCGCCGCGGCCGTGCTCTTGCAGGCCGCACTTGACGCCGAACGCTTGACGGGCCGTCCACCTGGGGAGATTGTCCGGGGGGACACATGAGCGACGCTGACCTTGACTTTCTCCGGCAACTCGCCGAACGCCAGCGTTCGGCCCGTGCCGAACCGGGCGGGCACAGGGGCGGCCGTGGCGGCCATCGCGGCCGCCGCCGCAAGAAGACCCGCCGTGGCCGCAGACTCGCGCCCATCGTGGCGATCCTCTTCCTCGCCGTGGTCGTGGGCGGCGGCGGATACGTCGGCTTCACGACGCTGAGCGGCTTCCTGAACCCGCCGGACTACAAGGGCGGGGGCACCGGCTCGGTCACCGTCCAGATCCAGGACGGCGACTCCGTGAAGCAGATGGGCGACCGCCTGGAGCAGGCCGCGGTCGTCAAGTCCAGCAGCGCCTTCTACAAGATCGCCAAGGACGACCCCAAGGCCACGAGCATCCAGCCGGGCTACTACCGGCTGAAACTCCACATGTCCGCCCAATCGGCCCTCGCGCTGCTGCTCAGCCCCGCGTCGCGGACCGGACGGGTGACCTTCCCCGAGGGCAAGCGCGCCGCTGAGGTGCTGGCCACTCTGGCCAAGCGCACCAACATCCCGCTCAAGAACTTCCAGCGCGCCGCCCAGAACACCAAGGCGCTCGGCCTCCCGTCGTACGCCCACGGGCAGATCGAGGGCTACCTCTACCCCTTCACATACGATCCGCCGCCGAAGGCCACCGCGACCCAGGTGCTGCGCGCGATGGTGGACCAGTTCAAGAAGGCCGCCGACGACCTCGACCTGGAGAGCGAGGCCAAGCGCGTCCACATGTCGCCGCACGACGTCGTGGTGGCCGCGAGCCTGGTGCAGGCCGAGAGCGGCACGGCCGAGGACATGCCGAAGGTCGCCCGGGTGATCGAGAACCGCCTCAACAGCTCGCAGCCGTGGATGCACAAGCTCCAGCTCGACAGCACGGTCATGTACGGCCTGGGCAAGTACGGCATCGTCGCCAGCGGCAACGACCTGAAGTCGACCAGCCCGTACAACACCTACGCGCGTGCCGGCCTGCCGCCCGGTGCGATCTGCAACCCCGGCGAGGAGGCCATGCGGGCCGTGCTCAAACCCGCGAAGGGCCCGTGGATGTACTTCGTGACGACCGACCCGGCACATCACATCACCAAGTTCACCGACAACTATGCGGAGTTCGGCCGGTTCCGTCAGGAGCTCCAGCAGAATCTGAGTCACGGATGACCCGCGCCGCCGTCCTCGGTTCGCCGATCGCGCACTCGCTGTCACCGGCGCTGCACCGTACCGCGTACGCCGCGCTCGGCCTCGGCTGGACCTATGAGGCGATCGAGTGTCGTGAGGACGGCCTGCCCGAGGTGCTCGGCGGGCCGTGGGCCGGCCTGTCGCTGACCATGCCGCTGAAGCGTGCCGTCCTGCCGCTCCTGGACGAGGTGTCCGACCTCGCCCGCGCGGTCGGCGGTGCGAACACCGTGGTGTTCGAGGCGGGTCGGCGGCGGGGTTTCAACACCGACGTGTACGGCATCGTGACGGCGCTGGCCGAGGCCGGGGTGCCCGGTCCGGGCTCGGCGGTGGTGCTCGGCGCCGGTGCGACCGCCGGCTCGGCCCTCGCCGCCCTGCGCGAACTGGGCGTGCACAAGGCCGTGCTGGTCGCCCGCGACCCCGCCCGGGCGGGCGAGGCGGTGGCCGCCGCGTCCCGGCTCGGCGTCGGCGTGAGCGTACGGACGTTCGCCGAGCCGCTGCCCGACGCCGACCTGGTGATCTCCACGCTGCCCGCGGGAGCCGCCGACCCGTACGCCGAGACGATCGCCCGGTCCGCCGGTGCGCTGTTCGACGTGGTCTACGCGCCGTGGCCGACCCGGGCGGCCCAGGCCGTGCGCGAGGCGGGAGGCCTGACCGCCGACGGCTTCACCATGCTCCTGCACCAGGCGGTACGCCAGGTCGCGCTGATGACCGGGGTCACGGACGTGCCGGTCGAGGCGATGCGCGCCGCGGGCCTGGCCGAGATCGCCCGCCGCTCCAGCGCGTAGCGGATGCTCACCGACGTCGTCCCCTTCCTGCGCTGCCCCGTATGCGGCGCCGGTCTGACGCTCGAACCGCGGGCGCTGCGCTGCGCGGCCGGGCACGCCTTCGACATCGCCCGGCAGGGGTACGCGGGGCTGCTGACCGGCAACGTCCGCACCGGAACCGCCGACACGGCGGCCATGGTCGCCGCCCGCGCGGAGTTCCTCGACGGCGGCCACTACGCGCCGCTCGCCGGGCTGATCGCCGAGCGGGCCGCGGAGCGCGCCCCGGCCGACGGCTGCGTCCTGGACGCCGGGGCGGGCACCGGCCACTACCTGCGGGCCGTGCTCGACCGGCTGCCGGAACGGCCGGGCCTCGCGCTGGACCTGTCCAAGCACGCGCTGCGGCGCGCCGCGCGCGCTCATCCGCGCATCGGCGCCCTGACCTGGGACGTCTGGCGCCCGCTCCCCGTGCGCACCGGTACGGTGGGGGTGTTGCTGGACGTCTTCGCTCCGCGCAACGCCGCGGAGTTCCACCGGGTGCTCCGGCCGGACGGGGTGCTCATCGTCGTCACCCCGGCCGCGCGTCACCTGGAGGAGCTGATCGGCCCGCTCGACCTGCTCACCGTCGACCCGCGCAAGGCCGAACGGGTCGCGGACACGCTCGGCGGGCGGTTCCGCCCGGCCGGCACGTGGCCGCTGGAGCTTTCGATGCGGCTGACGCGTTCCGAGGTCGCCGCGCTCGTGGCGATGGGCCCCAGCGCCTGGCACGCCGACCCGGAGGCCGTGCGGAAGCGCGTCGAGGCGCTCGACGAGCCGATCGCGGTGACCGCGGCGTTCGAGGTGCGCGTTTTCGACGTGGCGCCCAAAAGCTGATATCTTTAAGCGTTGACTGGCCCGGCGCGCAGGCGTCGGGCGCGCAAGCGGAGGTCACTCCCACCTGATCGGCCGCGCTCCTCGCGGAGCGAAAGGCCGATGGGTCCCGGTCAGGCACACTTGACGTGTGCCCTCCTCGTCGGCTTCGGCCGCCGAGGTGTCCGGTAGTGGCCCCGCAATGCGAGTCATGCGGGGCTTTTCGCATGAAGGGCCCGGGGTATGGCCGGTCAGAGACAGCGAAGTACCCCAAGGAGGTCCCATCAGCGCCGAACCGCGTATCAACGAGCGCATTCGCGTGCCTGAGGTCCGGCTCGTCGGTCCGAACGGCGAACAGGTCGGCATCGTTCCCATCGCCAAGGCTCTTGACCTTGCCCGGGAGTCCGATCTCGACCTGGTGGAGGTCGCCCCGACCGCGCGACCGCCCGTGGCCAAGCTCATGGACTACGGAAAGTTCAAGTACGAGTCCGCGATGAAGGCCCGCGATGCGCGACGTAACCAGGCGCACACCGTCATCAAGGAGATCAAACTCCGGCCGAAGATCGACCCGCATGACTACGGCACCAAGAAGGGCCATGTCGAGCGGTTCCTCAAGGCAGGTGACAAGGTCAAGGTCACGATCATGTTCCGTGGCCGCGAGCAGTCCCGCCCGGAGCTCGGGTTCCGGCTGCTGCAGCGGCTGGCGGAGGACGTCGAAGAACTCGGCTTCGTCGAGTCCAGGCCCAAGCAGGACGGCCGCAACATGATCATGGTGCTCGGGCCGCACCGAAAGAAGAGCGAGGCCAAGGCCGAAACACAGCGCGCCGCGACCGGCAGTCGCGCGCGTCGGCAGGTGGAGGACGAGGCCCCGGCCTGATCCGGGGCAGTCCCGCCCACGACCCTGCTCACGTAGCGGGGTCGTCTCGCGATGAAGCATGCACATCGCGCCTTGTCCGGCGCCCGGTGTCCCCCTCGGGGACGCCGCGCGTCCGTGCCGAGGCGCTCGGACTAGGGAGACGTCGGCGACCATGCCGAAGATGAAGACGCACAGTGGGGCCAAGAAGCGATTCAAGGTCACCGGCTCCGGCAAGATCATGCGCCGCCGCGCCAACCGTAACCACCTGCTCGAGCACAAGCCGACCAAGCGCACGCGCCGGCTCGACGGGCCCGTGGTCCTGTCCAAGAACGACGAGACGAAGATCAAGAAGCTGCTCGGCAAGTAAGCCCGGCACCGAAATGATCGCCGGGCTCCCGGTGCCCGTACGGCACCGGTGGTCCCGTAAGTCCTACGACCGGCCGGCGCCCACGAGGCACCGGCCCCCACGAGGGAGTTCGAAACGTGGCACGCGTGAAGCGGGCGGTCAACGCCGCCAAGAAGCGCCGGGTCGTCCTGGAGCGGGCGAGTGGCTATCGCGGCCAGCGGTCCAGGCTGTACCGCAAGGCCAAGGAGCAGCAGCTCCACTCGATGACGTACGCCTTCCGTGACCGGAAGGACCGCAAGGGTCAGTTCCGTCGGCTGTGGATCCAGCGGATCAACGCGGCGGCCCGCGCCAACGGGATGACCTACAACCGATTCATCCAGGGCCTGCGTGAGGCCGGCGTCGAGGTCGACCGCCGGATGCTCGCCGAGCTCGCGGTCAACGACGCCCCCGCGTTCGCGGTGCTCGTCGAGACCGCCAAGAAGGCGCTGCCCGCCGGCACCGCCGCGGCCTGATCCGCATCAGGACATCCGCGCAGATGGCGGGCCGGGAGCTGAGTTCCACCCGATCACCGAGGGTGAAGGCGGCTCGCCGGCTCGCCAAACGCGCGTTCCGGCGCCGTGAGCACCGGTTCCTCGCCGAGGGCCCGCAGGCCGTCCGTGAGGCGCTGGCGTTGAACGGCGTGCTGGCCGAGCTGTTCGCCACCGCCGAGGCCGAGAACCGCCACCAGGACCTGATCGCCCAGGCGGAGAAGGCCGGCGTGCCGATCTTCCGGGTGAGCGGTGAGGTCATGGCCGAGCTGGCCCAGACCGTCACCCCGCAGGGCCTGCTGGCGGTCTGCGAGTTCGTCGACGTCGCGCTGGACAAGGCACTGTCACCCGCGCCGCGCCTGGTGACGGTGCTGGCACACGTCCGCGACCCGGGCAACGCCGGCACGGTCCTGCGGACCGCGGACGCGGCGGGGTCCGACTCGGTGATCTTCACCGACGCCTCGGTGGACCCCTACAACGGCAAGTGCGTCCGCGCCTCCGCCGGCAGCCTGTTCCACCTGCCGGTCGTCACCGGCCCGCGGTTCGACGCCCTGATCCCGGTGCTGAAGGGCGCGGGCCTGACCGTGGTCGCCGCCGACGGCGCGGGGGAGGCCTCGCTCGACACCGCCCTGGACGCGGGCACGCTCGACGGGCCCACCGCGTGGGTGTTCGGCAATGAGGCCTGGGGACTGCCGGAGGAGATCCTGAACGCCGTCGACGAGGTGGTCCGGGTGCCCATCTACGGCGGCGCGGAGAGCCTCAACCTGGCGACCGCCGCCGCGGTCTGTCTCTACACCTCGGCGCGCGCCCAGCGGGCCTCCCGGACCCCCTGACGGCGGCGCAGGGACCGTTCCAAGCTCAGGACGGCTCAGCGCAGCCCGAGGGCCAGGGCCACGCCCAGGCCGAACGTCACGATCACCCCGCGCAGGATCTCCGGCGACAGCCGCCGCGCCACGCGCGCGCCCGCGAACCCGCCGGTGAGGCTCGCCACGGCCATCACCGCCACGGCGTACCACCGCACCGGGCCGAAGAACGCGAACGCCGCGAACGCCACCGTGTTGATCACCAGGGACAGGACCGAGCGCACGGCGTTGACCCGTTGCAGGTGATCGTGGACGAACACGCCGAGGATGCCCAGCAGCATGACGCCCAGGCCGGCGCCGAAGTAGGCGCCGTAGATCCCCCCGAGCAGCAGGCCGGCGTGCAGGAGCGTGCGATGGTGCCGCCGGCTCAGCCGCTCCGACGCGCTCAGCCGCCTCTTCAGCCACGGCTGGACCGCCAGCAGCAGGCTCGCCATCGCGATCAGGATCGGCGTCAGTGAGTGGAAGACGCCCTCCGGGGTGACCAGGAGCAGCAGACAGCCGACCACCGCCCCGATGACGCTCGTCACGCTGAACGCGATCGCCCGCCGCCGCTGCCCGGACAGCTCCGCCCGGTAGCCCAGCGCGCCCCCGATGTACCCCGGCCACAGCGCCACCGTGTTGGTCACGTTCGCCGACACCGCCGGGTAGCCCACCGCGAGGAGGGCGGGAAAGGAGATCAGGGATCCGCCGCCGGCGACGGCGTTGACGACTCCCGCCGCCACGCCGGCCGCGGCCAGCAGTCCGGTCTCCGCCAGATTCATCCGTCACCGTCCGACCGCGTAGCCCTGGGCGCCCCGCGGGTTGGCCGCCGCGCGCAGGAAACCGGGCTCGCCGGAGTCGCGGGTCACCGCGCTCAGCCGGCCGAGCGTCCACGGCCCCTGAACGTCGACGTCGTGGCCGCGGCGCCGCAGCTCCGCCACGACCTCCGGGTCGAGCCGCTCCTCGACCACCAGGCCGCCCGGCCGCGCGCCGCGCGGATAGAACGAGCTGGGGAAGTGCACCGAGTGGAACATCGGCGCGTCGATCGCCTCCTGGAGGTTCAGGCCGCCGTGCACGACGGACAGGAAGAAGTTCAGGCTCCACTGGTCCTGCTGGTCACCGCCCGGCGTTCCGAACGCCATCCACGGCCGGCCGTCGCGCAGCGCCAGCGACGGCGACAGAGTCGTACGGGGCCTGCTGCGGGGCCGCAGCGAGGCGGGCAGACCCGGCTCCAGCCAGAACATCTGCGCGCGTGTGCCCAGGCAGAATCCCAGCTCGGGGATGACCGGCGAGCTCTGCAGCCAGCCGCCGCTCGGGGTCGCCGACACCAGGTTGCCGTACCGGTCGGCGACGTCGAGATGACAGGTGTCGCCGTCCACCCGCCCGTCGCCGCGTACGGTCGGCTCGCCCACGCCGTCGCCGATCGGGGCGTCCGGGCCGGGGGCGGTCGCGGGAAGCACGGGCTCGCGTCCCTGCGGAGCGCCGGGCCGCAGCTCGAAGCTCGCCTCCGCGCCGACCAGGCCGCGCCGCTCGTCGTTGTAGCCGGGGAGCAGGAGCGCCTCCATCGGCACCTTGGTGTGCGCGGGATCGCCGTACCAGGCCTCCCGGTCGGCGAAGGCGAGCTTGGCGACCTCGGTCACGGTGTGGACGTAGTCCGCCGACAGGTGGCCCGCCGCGTCCAGGTCGAAGCCCTCCAGCAGCGCGAGCTGCTGGAGGAAGACCGGACCCTGTCCCCACGGGCCGGTCTTCAGGACGCGGTACCCGTGGTAGTCGTACCCGAGCGGCTCTTCGGCGGTGGCCTGCCAGCCGTCCAGGTCGTCGCCGGTCAGCAGGCCGGCGTGCCGGCGCCCGGAGGTGTCGCGCCAGGCCGTCTCGGCGCAGAACCGCGCGATCGCCTCGGCGACGAAGCCGCGGTACCAGGCGTCGCGCGCGGCGGCGATCCGCGTCTCGCGGGTGCCCGAGGCGGCGCGCGAGGCCGCCGCGATCCGGCGGTAGGTCGCCGCCAGCGCGGGATTGCGCAGCCGCGACCCGGGCGCCGGCACCCGCCCGTCCGGCATCCAGACCTCGGCGGAGGTCGGCCAGTCCTCGGCGAACATCCGCTCGACGGCGCCGATCGTGGTCGAGATCCGCTCCAGCGCCGGGAAGCCGTTCTCGGCGTAGGAGATGGCCGGCTCCAGCACGTCCTCCACCGCCCAGGTGCCCCAGCGCTCCAGCATCAGCAGCCAGGCGCCGAACGCCCCGGGCACGGTCGCGGCCAGCAGCCCGGTGCCGGGCACCAGGCCCAGGCCGAGACCGGTGTAGTGCTCGATGGTGGCCGCGGCCGGGGCGGTGCCCTGGCCGCAGATCGCGGTCGCCCGCTCGTCGGCCGCGCTCCACACCAGGAGCGGCAGGTCGCCGCCCGGCCCGTTGAGATGCGGCTCGACGACCTGGAGCACGAAACCTGCGGTGACGGCCGCGTCGAAGGCGTTGCCGCCGCGTTCGAGCACGCTCATCCCGGCGGCGGAGGCGAGCCAGTGGGTGCTCGCCACCATGCCGAAGTCGCCGGTCAGCTCGGGGCGGGTTGTGAACACGCTAGTTCCCTTCAGTGAGGTCGGGCACCGCGGAGGGCGTCACGAGGTGGCAGGCGACGGGCCGGTCCGCCTCCCGGACGCCGGTCAGCCGCGGTTCGTCCGTACGGCAAGTGTCGACGGCGATGGGGCATCGGGTGTGGAAACGGCATCCCGTCGGCGGGTCGAGCGGGCTGGGCACCTCGCCGCCGAGCACCACCCGTCTGCGTTCGCGTTGCCGCACCGGGTCGGGCTCGGGCGCGGCGGACAGCAGCGCCTGCGTGTAGGGGTGCTGCGGCTCGGCGAAGATCTTCTCCGTCGGCCCGGTCTCCACGATCCGCCCGAGGTACATGACCGCGATCCGGTCGGCGAGGAACTCCACCACCGACAGGTCGTGCGTGATGAACAGGCACGAGAAGCCCATGTCGCGCTGCAGGTCGGCGATCAGGTTGAGCACCGAGGCCTGCACCGACACGTCCAGCGCGGACACCGGCTCGTCGGCGACGACGAGTTTGGGCTCCAGGACCAGCGCGCGGGCGAGACCGACCCGCTGGCGCTGTCCGCCGGACAGCTCGTGCGGGCGACGGGTGCGCATGTCCGCGCTCAGCCCGACGCGTTCGAGCATCTCGCGGACGCGCGTCTCGGCCTCGGCACCGCGGGCCACACCGTGCCTCCGCAGTGGCTCCGCCACGATCTGCCCGACGGTGAACCGCGGGTTGAGGGAGGAGTAGGGGTCCTGGAACACCATGTGCACGTCGCGCCGGAGCGGCCGCAGCGCCCGCCGCGACAGGTGAGTGACGTCGCGACCGCCGAGAGACACCGAACCGGCGGTGGGTTCGGTCAGCCGCAGCACGCACCGGCCGATCGTGGACTTGCCGCTGCCGGACTCGCCGACGAGGCCCAGCACCTCGCCCGGCCCGACCGACAGCGACACCCCGTCGACCGCGCGCACGGACCGGCCGCCCCGCCGGATGGGGTAGTGCTTCACGAGGTCCTTCACTTCGAGTACGGGCGCGTTCACGCGTCACCTCCCGCGGCCGTGGACAAAGGATGGAAGCACGCCGCCCGGTGCCCCGTGCCGAAGGCCTCAAGCGCGGGCCGCGTCGCCGTGCAGTCCTCCCGGGCGCGGGGACAGCGCGGATGGAACGCGCACTCGTCCGGGTCCTCGAACGGCGGGGGCACCAGACCGGGAATCTCGGTGAGCCGCCGCCGGCCGTCCTCGCCGGTGACCGCCGCCGAGGGCAGTGCCCTCATGAGCCCCGCCGTGTACGGATGGCGCGGCCGGGCGTACAACTCGGTCACCGATGCCTCCTCCACGGCCCGTCCCGCGTACATGACGACGGCCCGGTCGGCGACGTCGGCCACGACGCCCAGGTCGTGGGTGATCAGGATGATCGCGGTGCCGAGCCGGTCGCGCAGGTCGCGGAAGACGTCGAGCACGCCCGCCTGGATGGTCACGTCGAGGGCGGTCGTGGGCTCGTCGGCGATCAGCACCCGGGGTGAGCACGCCACCGCGATGGCGATCATCACCCGCTGCCGCATGCCCCCGGAGAGCTGGTGGGGGTACTCCCTGACCCGGCGTGCGGGCGCCGGGATCCCCACCAGTTCGAGCAGCTCCACCGCGCGGGAGCGCGCCGCCGTACGGGACATCCCCTCGTGCCTGCGCAGCACCTCGGCGATCTGGAACCCGACCGTGAACGAGGGGTTCAGCGAGGTCATCGGCTCCTGGAACACCATGGAGACGTCCTTGCCGCGGATCGCGCGCAGTGCGCTCTCGGGCAGGTCGGTCAGCTCCCGGCCGTCGAGCCGGATCGAGCCGGACAGCCGGGTGGTCTCCGGCGGCAGCAGGCGCGGGATCGACATCGCGGTCACCGACTTGCCGCACCCGGACTCCCCGCACAGCGCGAGGATCTCGCCGCGTTCGAGCCGCAGCGAGACGTCGCGTACGGCCTGGACCCGGCCCTCCTCGGTGTCGAAGCCGACCCGAAGGCCGGTGATCTCCAGCAGGCTGTGTTCGCTCATCAGACGTTCACTCATCGGACGCTCCGTGGGTCCAGGGCGTCGCGCAGACCGTCGCCGAGCAGGTTGAACCCGAGCGTGGACAGCGCGATCATCACGCCGGGCCAGATCGCCAGCCAGGGCGCCTGGTCGAGGAACTGCTGGGCGTCGGTGAGCACCACGCCCCACGACGGCGTCGGCGGCTGCACGCCGAGACCGAGGAAGGACAGCGTCGCCTCGCCGATGATCGCCGTCGGGATGCCGACCGTGGCCTGCACGATCAGCGTGCTGGTCGCGCCGGGCAGGACGTACCGGAACATGATCCGCCCGTCGCCGGCGCCGTCGGCGACCGCCGCCGCCACGTAGTCCAGCTCGCGCAGCGTGAGCACCTCGCCGCGCGTCACGCGGATGATCCCCGGGAGCTGGGAGACGCCGAGCGCGATGATGACGTTGCGCAACGACGGCCCGAGGATCGCCGCCATGCCCACCGCGAAGATCAGGAACGGGAAGGCGAGCACGACGTCGACCAGGCGCATCACGACCGGGTCGAGGAACCGGCGGTAATAGCCGGCCACGAGTCCGATCGGGACGCCGACCACCATCGCCAGCAGCACGGACAGCACGCCGGCCTCCAGCGAGACCCGCGCGCCGTACGCGATGCGGGCGAGCAGGTCACGGCCGAGGTCGTCGGTGCCCAGCAGATGCCCGCCCGAGGGCGGGGCCAGCGGCGCGCTGTAGTCCTGCGCCGCCGGGTCGGCGGTGACGAGCGGCCCGATGACCGCCAGAGCCAGGAACCCGGCGACGAGCGCCAGCCCGGCCACCGCGGCGGGCCGGCGCCGGAACCGCCGCCAGACCTGCCGTGCGCGTCCGGGCGTCGCGCCGGCGAGGGCCGGCAGGGGAGCGGAGAGCGTCTGGTCAGCCATCGGCCACCCCCGTCAGCCGCACCCGCGGGTTCAGCACGCCGTACGCGAGGTCGACCAGCAGGTTGACGGCGATGTAGCCCGCCACCGTGACGAGCACCACCGCCTGGATGACCGGGTAGTTCCGGGTCACCACGGCGTCGACGGTCAGCTTGCCGAAGCCGGGGATGACGAAGATCTGCTCGGTCACCACCGCGCCGCTGATCAGAGCACCGAGCTGGAGACCGAGGACGGTCACCACCGTCGTCAGGCTGTTGCGCAGCGCGTGCACGCCCACCACCGAGCGCTCCGGCAGGCCCTTGGCGCGCGCGGTGCGGACGTAGTCGGCCGACAGCGACTCGAGCATCGCCGACCGCGTCTGTCGCATCAGGACCGCCGCGAAGCCGGTGCCGAGCACCAGCGCGGGCAGCAGCATGCGCTCCAGGTTGCCGCCCGGATCGCCGGTGAAGGGCACGTAGCCGGAGGCGGGCAGCCAGTGCAGCCGTACGGAGAACAGCAGGATGCCGAGGATGCCCAGCCAGAAGTGCGGAACCGACAGCCCGACCAGACCGAAGCCGGTCGCGACGTGATCGGCGAACCGGCCGCGGCGGGTCGCCGCCACGACGCCGGCGGTGACGCCGATCCCGATAGCGACGATCATCGCGAGCACGGACAGCTCGATGGTGACGGGCAGCCGCTGGGTGAGGATGTGGGCGACCGGCAGCCGGTCCTGGGTGGACCGGCCGAAGTCGCCGGTGAGAGCCTTCCCGACCCACTGCGCGTACTGCACGGGCAGCGGCCGGTCGAGCCCGTAGTCGTGCCGGATCGCGGCGATGGCCTCCGGCGAGGCCTCCTGCCCGGCGAGCACGCGTGCCGGGTCCCCGGGCAGCGCCCGCACGCCCAGGAAGACCAGGACGCTGCCCAGGAACAGCACGATCACGGCGGCGCCGAGCCGTCGCAGAATGAACAGGGCCATGGCTACCGCGCGGCGAACCCGGCGGTGCCGAGGCGCGGCAGGCCGTCGGCGTAGTACCGGATGCCGGCGACGTCCTTGCGCATGCCCAGGTAGTAGAGCTGGTGGTACAGGTAGATCATTCCGCGCACCTGGGCCTGCCGCTGGATCGCCTGGGAGTACAGCCGGGTGCGCTGGGCGGCGTCCTGTGTGGCCGCGGCCTGCTGGATCGGGTCGTCGATGCCGTGGTCCGACATGCCCGCGTAGTTGTTCTGCCCGCCGGTGGTGATCTGGCCGGTCAGGTCGCCGTCGGGATCGATGCGCCCGGACCACCCGACCTGCATGGCGTCGAATTTGCCGGCCGCGCCCTGCTCCAGCCCGGTCGCGAAGTCGATCGGCTGCACGGAGACGTTGAAGCCGGCCTCCTTGGTCATCTGCTGGATGACCTGGCCGAGCCGCTCGTTGGTGGCGTCGTTGGGAACCTGGAGCTTGACCGGGATCGGCGGCTTGAACCCCGACTTGGCGACGAGCTGTTTGGCCTGCGCGATGTCCCGGTTGGAACAGGTCAGGCTCTTGTCGCGGAAGGAGCTGTTCAGCGGCAGCGGGCTGCAGTCGGGCTGGTTCAGCCCGTTGTACACCGTCTTGTTGATCGCGGCGCGGTCCAGAGACAGCTCGAAGGCCTGGCGCAGCTCCGGGCTCTTGCCCAGCGGCGTGTTGATCGGGCCGGGCTTCTCGGTGGAGCCGTGGGCGTTGCCGACGTTGATCTGGACGCCGTAGTAGCCCAGGCCGCCCCCGGACACGACCCGCAGGTTCGGGTCGGCCTGCACGCCCGCGACGGTGGTGTTGGCGAGCTCCTCGGCGGCCTGCACGTCGCCGGACTTGAGGTTGGCGGCCCGGACGTTCGGATCAACGATGATCTTGTAGACGACGCGGTCGAGCTTGACCTTCGCCGCGTCGTAGTAGTCCGGGGACCGGTCGACGACGATCTGGTTGCCCGAGGTCCGGCTCGCGAACTTGAACGGGCCGACGCAGACCGGGTGCGCGCCGAAGTCGTCGCCCTCGGCGTCGAGGGCCTTGGGCGACATGATCATTCCGGCCCGGTCGGCGAGCTGGGCGGCCAGCGGTGAGTACGGGCGTGACAGCGTGAGCCGTACGGTGCCGGGGTCCACCACGTCCACCTTCTTCACCGCGGCGAGGTCGGCGGTGCGGGCCGACTTCTTCCAGGTGCGGTGGCGGTCGAGCGACTTCTTCACGGCCGCCGCGTCGAAGGCGGTGCCGTCGTTGAACTTCACTCCGCTGCGGAGCTTGACGGTCACCGTCCTGCCGTTCCCGGAGACGTCGGGAAGGGCGGACGCGAGCTGCGGGACGATCTGGGCGTTCGCGTCGATGTCGTACAGCTTCTCGCAGATCGAGGTGAACACCTCGCGGCCCAGCAGGGTGACCGAGGTGCTGGGGTCCAGCGCGTCCGGGTCCGCCGACAGCGCCATCGTGAGGGTGCCGCCGTTCTTCACTGCTCGGTTGTCCGCGGTGGCGGCGGAGACGGACGGTTTGGCGGTGCCGCCGCCGCCGGAACACGCGGCGGCGAGGGCGAGTGGCAGCGTCGCGAGCGTGACGACGAGCCGACGAGGGAGGTGCATGGACGGTCGCTCCTTCTCCGATGGGGGGTCGGGACGGGACAGGAGACGTCGGGTGGGGGACTCGAGACCGGTTTCGGACGGGACCACGCCCGCATTGAGGCCTGGTCGATCGCATGACCGTATACAAAATCCTGTTTCCGGTGGGTTTCGTCCGCCAAAAAACCGCGGTTCGTTACCAAGCTGGGGCAAACAGCCTGAGGTGGCTCGTGGGTCGCCCGAGCGTCACCGTTGGGCCGGTGGCGGACGTCGGCGAGTGCGGTCCGGCGGTCTCCGTGGGCCGTGCGTCGCGGCCGCCGCACGGCATGCGCCGGGGCGTCAGTCCTCGGACAGGGCTGCCAGATAGGAGCGCCGGGCCGCCTCGACGTGGGCGATGGCCCGGTCCTCGGCGGCACGCTCGTCGCCCGCGGCGATGGCCTCGTAGAGGCTGAGGTGTTCGGTCCAGGAGTGCGGTGCGCGATGCTTGGCGGTCTGCTGGAACAGCCACTGGGCGCGCCGGAGCATCGGGCCCACCATCAGGCTCAGGTACGCGTTGCCGGCCAGATCGGCCACGGCGGCGTGGAAGGCGGTGTTGAGGTCGGCTACGTCTCCGAGCCGGCCCTCGTCCACGGCCAGGCGCGCGGAGTCCAGGACGGCGCGGAGCCGGTCGGCGGTCTCGGGCGTCACCTTGCGGGCCGACAGGCGCGCGCTGAGACCCTCCAGGGCCACGCGCACGTCGAAGAGCTCCTCGGCCTCGTCCGGAGACAGCCGTGCCACGGCGGCGCCTCGCCGCGGCGTCACCTCGACGAACCCTTCCGCGGCGAGCACCCGGATCGCCTCGCGCACCGGGTTGCGTGAGACGCCGAGCCGCGCGGCCAGCCGGTCCTCGACCAGCCGTTCGCCGGGCATGAGCTCGCCCTGGAGGATCAGACGGCGCAGCTCCGCCGTCACCACGTCGCGGAGTGGGCGGTGGGTGGAGCCCAGGGTGTTGTCGGCCATCGGCGACCAACCCTAAGTCACGCGGGGGCGCCGTGCCCCGGCCGCATCGGGTCCGTGGGTCCCCAGGGCACATCCCCGGCGAATCCGCTGATCATGCCCCTGGAGTGGGCCGCCCGAATATCATCTACTCCCTAAACTGGCAGTAATGCTCATGATTCGCGCATTTCGGTAAAACAAGACATGATCGATGGGGAGCTCCATCGCAGGGAGGAGACTGAACCAACCTATGGTGGGATCCGTGCGTCCTATGAGTTGCCTATGGTGTCTATGGGTCATTCGATGAACGGGGCGAAACCGTGAACACGAACGTGAGTGGCATTCCGACGCCGCGCCGCCGCAGGTCGGCGGGCTGCGAGGTGGCCACCGCAGGGGCGCGTGGCGCACGCGGGGCCGTGCGGCGGTGCCCCGGAGGCACGCGGCGGGACATGACCGCCCGGGTCGTGCGCCGCGACGACGCGTCGGCCGTGGTGGAGATCGTCGGCGAGATCGACGTGCACACCTCGGGCGAGCTGCGCGTCATCCTGCTCGCCCTGGCCGACGAGGGCCGCACCCACATCGTGGCCGACTTCACCGGCGTGCGCTTCTGCGACGCCGCGGGCCTCGGCGCCCTCGTGGGCGTCAACAACCGCCTCGCGCGCGACGGCGGCTCCCTCCGTCTGACCGGCGTGCGCCCGGCACAGCGCCGCATCCTGCGGATCACCCGGCTCGACCAGCTCTTCCGCCCGTACGACGACGTCGACGACGCCCTCACCACCTGATCGACCGCTGAAATCGGGTCATGCTGCCGTTTTCCGGCCTTCGACGTGCATTTCACGTCCGCTTCCGTACGAACGCGCGGCCGGGTGCGGTGTGCGTTAGCGCGCCGGGCGCGATACCGTCCGCCGTCGAGACCGGACACCGCGGACGGGATCGACACACGCTGGGGACCTGTCATTAACGCGCTTGCGTGGCGGTGTTTCCTCGTGCGCATTAGAGTCATGCCGTTCGCGCCATCATGGACACTGGGAGGTGGAGGCGGTCGTGGGCGGATCGGGCCCCCACCCGAGCGATTCCGCCGCCGGACTCTGCCCGGACACGCTGCCCGACGGGCTGCTCGTGGCCGACGCCGAGCGCCGCGTGGTCGTGTTCAACCGCGCGGCCGAACGCCTGACCGGCATCGGGCGGGCCGACGCGCTCGGCCGTGACTTCGCCGAGGTGCTGCCGCTGTTCGACGCCGACGGCCGCGACTGGTGGCGCTGCCTCGACCCGTACGCCGGCCTGTCCACGCGCACCCGGCACCCCGAGCGTCCGCTGCACCTGGCCGACGGCCCCGAGCTGCTCGTCACCGCGTCCTACACCCGCGCCGGGGACGGCAGCGTCACCGCGTTCACCGTGGCCTTCCGCGACGCCGTCCAGCGCGCCCGCCAGGAGCGCAACCGCGCCGACCTCGTCTCGACCGTCGCCCACGAGCTGCGCTCGCCGCTGACCAGCGTCAAGGGCTTCACCGCGACGCTGCTGGCCAAGTGGCACCGGTTCAACGACGACCAGAAGCGCGTCATGCTCGAGACGGTCAACGCCGACGCCGACCGGGTGACCCGGCTGATCACCGAGCTGCTCGACGTGTCCCGCATCGAGGCCGGCCGGCTGGAGATGCGCCGCCAGGTCGTCGACGTGATCGAAGAGGTGCACAAGGTGGTCAAGGGGCGCGTGGTGGCGGGGGAGCCGGCCTCGCGCTTCAAGGTCGAGGTGCTCGGCGAGCTGCCCGAGATGTGGCTCGACCCCGACAAGATCGACCAGATCCTCGGCAACCTCGTGGAGAACGCCCTCAGGCACGGTGCTGGTACTGTCACCATTGTGGTGGAGCCGGACTCACGCAAGCAGGGAGCCGTCGTGTCCGTGCGCGACGAGGGCGAGGGTATCCCGCCCGAAGCCGTGCCCCGCGTCTTCCGGCAGTTCTGGCGCGGTCACGGCCAGCCACGCGGTGGCACCGGCCTCGGCCTCTACATCGTGAAGGGCCTCGTCGAGGCGCACGGTGGCGGCATCACCGTACGACGCGCGCCCGGCGGAGGCGCCGAGTTCCGATTTAGCCTGCCCGCCGGGGCTCCAGACTTCGCCTGAGAGCGCCCGCGCGGGCTTCCTGACGCTCCCCCCGAGTCGCCACGAGCGGCCGGGGCGCGCTCGTTTTGCCAGATGACTCGAATCGCCGTTGGCTGGAGTTGCTCGAACCGATGTCCGCACCCAACAAGTCCTACGACCCGGTCGAGGTCACCGCGCTGCATCCGGACGAGGTGGCCCGCGTGCGCGCGGACGCGCTCGCCGCGATCGACGCCGCCTCGAGCCTGGAGGAGCTGAAGCAGGTACGCCTGGCCCACGCCGGCGACCGCTCGCCTCTCGCCCTCGCCAACCGGGAGATCGGCGCCCTGCCGCCGCACGCCAAGGCCGACGCCGGCAAGCGCGTC
The DNA here is from genome assembly GCF_030269445.1 of Actinoallomurus iriomotensis. Lineage (GTDB taxonomy): Bacteria > Actinomycetota > Actinomycetes > Streptosporangiales > Streptosporangiaceae > Actinoallomurus > Actinoallomurus iriomotensis. The sequence continues at coordinate 17,294 of NZ_BSTJ01000002.1, read as the reverse complement.
GGCGGTGCGCGCCGTGACGTCTCCGAGGCGCTCAAGCGCCGCCAGGCCGAGCTGGAGGACGAACGCGACCAGCGGGTCCTCGTCGAGGAGGCCGTCGACGTCACCCTGCCGTGGGACCGCGCCACGCGCGGCGCCCGGCACCCGCTGACCACGATCGCCGAGCGCATGACCGACGTCTTCGTCTCCATGGGCTTCGAGATCGTCGAGGGGCCCGAGGTCGAGGCGGAGTGGTTCAACTTCGACGCGCTGAACTTCCCGCCCGCGCACCCGGCGCGGGAGATGCAGGACACCTTCTTCGTCGAGTCGGAGGAGTCCGGCCTGGTCCTGCGGACGCACACCTCGCCGGTGCAGATCCGCGCGCTGCTCGGCCGCGAGCTGCCGGTGTACGTCGTCTGCGCCGGCAAGACGTTCCGCACCGACGAGCTCGACGCGACGCACAGCCCGGTCTTCCACCAGATGGAGGGCCTCGTCGTCGACGAGGGCATCACGATGGCGGACCTGCGCGGCGCCATCGGCGCGTTCGTCACCGGCATGTTCGGCGAGGGCCTGCGGACCCGGTTCCGCCCCTACTACTTCCCCTTCACCGAGCCGTCGGCCGAGGTGGACATGGAGTGCTTCGTCTGCCGCGGCGCGTCGGCCGAGCCGGGCGGTGAGCCCTGCCGCACCTGCCGGTCCGAGGGCTGGATCGAGCTCGGCGGCTGCGGCATGGTCAACCCGCGCGTGCTGGTCGCCTGCGGTGTCGACCCGGAGCGCTACAGCGGCTGGGCGTTCGGGCTCGGCGTGGAGCGCACGCTGATGTTCCGCCACGGCGTGGAGGACATGCACGACATGGTCGAGGGTGACGTCCGCTTCACCCGCGCCTTCGGAATGGAGATCTGATGCGCGTCCCGATTTCGTGGCTTCGGGAGTACGTCGAGCTGCCTCCGGAGGTCACCGCCCGCGACGTCGCGCGCGAGCTGATCGCGGCCGGCCTCGAGGTGGAGACCATCGACGAGCTCGGCGCCGACCTCACCGGCCCGATCGTCGTCGGCCGTGTACTGGCGATCGAGGAGCTGACCGGCTTCAAGAAGCCGATCCGCCACTGCCAGGTCGACGTCGGCAACCCCGAGCCGCAGAGCATCGTCTGCGGCGCGACCAACTTCGCCGAGGGCGACCTGGTCGTCGTCATCCTGCCGGGCGGCGAGCTGCCCGGCGGCTTCAAGATCGGCGCGCGCAAGACGTACGGGCGGATGTCGGAGGGCATGATCTGCTCCGAGCGCGAGCTCGGCCTGGGCGACGGGCACGAGGGCATCCTCGTGCTGCCGCCGGCGTACGGCGCCGAGCCCGGCCAGGACGCCGTCGAGCTGCTCCAGATGCGCGACGACGTGCTCGACATCGCCATCACCCCGGACCGCGGCTACACCGCCTCGATCCGCGGGGTCGCCCGCGAGACGGCGACGGCGTTCTCCGTGCCGTTCCGCGACCCGGCGGCCGAGCCGCCGCCGGTGCAGGCCGAGGACTCCTACCCGGCGTCCGTCGCGGACCCGGCGGCGTGCGCGCGCTACGTCCTGCGCGAGGTCCAGGGCCTCGACCCGGCGGCGGCGAGCCCGATCTGGATGACGCGGCGCCTGCAGAAGTGCGGCGTGCGCTCGATCTCGCTGGCCGTCGACGTCACCAACTACCTGATGCTGGAGCTGGGCCAGCCGCTGCACGCCTGGGACCGCGGCAAGCTCCAGGGCCCGATCGTCGTGCGCCGCGCGGAGAGCGGCGAGCGGATGGAGACCCTCGACCACGTCGAGCGTTCCCTGGACCCCGAGGACATCCTCATCACCGACGAGTCCGGTCCGGTCAACATCGCCGGCGTCATGGGCGGCCTGACCACCGAGGTGGACGAGAAGTCCACCGACATCGTCATCGAGGCGGCGCACTTCTCCGCGGAGTCGATCGCCCGTACGGCGCGCCGGCACAAGCTGCACAGCGACTCCTCCTACCGCTTCGAGCGGGGCGTCGACCCCGAGCTTCAGCGCAAGGCGGCGGACGCGGCCGTGCGGCTGCTCGCCGAGCTCGGCGGCGCGCGGATCCTGCCGGGGGAGACGAACCTTCGGGCGCCGGTCGAGCCGGTGACGATCACGATCCGCGCCGACCACCCCGACAAGGTCGCCGGCATGACCTACGGACGGGACACCGTGGTCCGCCGTCTGCGCGATGTGGGCTGCGAGGTCTCCGGCGACGACGTGCTGACGGTCACGCCGCCGTCGTGGCGGCCCGACCTGCGCGACCCGAACGACCTCGCGGAAGAGGTCATCCGCCTCGAGGGGTATGAGAACATCCCGGCCCGCGCGCCGCGCTCGGTGGCCGGACGCGGTCTCACCCCCGGCCAGCGGCTGCGGCGGCGCGCGGGGCGCGCCCTGGCCGCGGCCGGCTACGCCGAGGTGCTCGCCTATCCGTTCGTCTCCGAGAGCGACGGTGACGCGCTGCAGCTGCCCGCCGACGACCCGCGGCGGCGTGCGCTGCGACTGGCCAACCCGCTCACCGGCGACGAGCCGCTGCTGCGCACGACCCTGCTGCCGGGGCTGTTCCGCGCGCTGGCCCGCAACGTCGGGCGCGGCTTCGGCGACGTGGCTCTGTTCGAGATCGGCCTGGTGTACCGGCCGAAGTTCACGTCCTCGGGCGAGGCCGTGCCACCGCCGCCCCGGCTCCCGGTCGACCGCGGGCCGACGGCGGAGGAGCTCGCCGCGATCGAGGCCGCCCTGCCCGACCAGCCCGTACGCGTCGGCGCGGTCCTGGCCGGCGAGCACGACCTGCCCGGCTGGTGGGGCGCCGGTCGCCCGGCGAACTGGGCGGACGCCATCGAGGCCGCCCGGATCGTCGCGGGGGAGGCCGGCGTCGAGCTGGAGGTCGCCGCGGACCAGCACGCGCCGTGGCATCCCGGCCGTTGCGCCGCTCTGCGGGTCGGCGACGTCCTGATCGGTCACGCCGGCGAGCTGCACCCGCGGGTCATCAAGGCCTTCGACCTGCCGCCCCGTACGTGCGCGGTGGAGCTCGAGCTGACCCGTCTCGAGCCGTGGGCGGCCAGGGTGGTGCCCGCACCGGCGATCACGACGTACCCGGTGGCCACGCAGGACGTCGCGCTCATCGTGCCGGAGAGCGTGCCCGCGGCCGAGGTCGAGGCCGCGCTCCGCGCCGGGGTCGACCGGCACGGCGCCGCCGACCTGCTGGAGTCCATCCGGCTGTTCGACCTGTACACCGGTGAGCAGGCGGGGGAGGGCAACAAGTCGCTCGCGTACACGCTGCGCTTCCGCGCCGCCGACCGCACGCTGACCGTGGAGGAGACGACCGGCGCCCGCGACGCGGCGGTGGCCGAGGCCGCCGACCGGGTCGGCGCGGTCCTGCGCGGCGGCTGACGGGCGTTTCCGCCGTGGCCTCGCGGATCGGCGCGAGGCCACGGCGGGTGGCACCCGGACGTCCTTCCGGCGGTCCGACGTCCGGGGAGCGAGGGAGCGGATGACCGAACGCGTGGTGGCCGGCCGCTATCGGCTGATGGGCGTTCTCGGCCGTGGCGGCATGGGTGTCGTGTGGCGGGCGCGGGACGAGACACTGCACCGCGACGTCGCGGTCAAGGAGGTCCTGCTTCCCGGCGACCTGCCCGAGGCCGAGCGCACCGGCCTGCACCGCCGGGCGGTCCGGGAGGCGCGCGCGGCGGCGTTGCTCGACCATCCCGGCATCGTGACCGTGCACGACGTGATCATCGAGGACGACCGCCCGTGGATCGTCATGGAGCCGGTCGCCGGTCGCTCGCTCGCCCACGCGGCCCCGCTGCCGCCGCCGGCGGTCGCCGCGATCGGGCTGCGGGTGCTGGAGGCGCTCCGCGCCGCGCACGCGCGCGGCATCCTGCACCGCGACGTGAAGCCGACCAACATCCTGCTCGCCGACGACGGCCGGGTGATCCTCACCGATTTCGGCATCGCGAGCCTGGAGGGCGACCCGGCGCTCACGCGCACCGGCGACTTCGTCGGCTCACCCGGGTTCGCCGCGCCCGAACGCCTGCGCGAGCGGCCGGTCGGCCCCGCGTCGGACCTGTGGTCGCTGGGCGCGACGCTGTACGCGGCCGTGGAGGGCCGCGCGCCGTTCGAGCGGCCCACGCCGGTGGCGTCCCTCGGCGCGGTCCTCACCGACGACCCGCCCCCGCCCGTACGCGCGGGCCCGCTCGCGCCGGTCATCGCGCGTCTGCTGGACAAGGACCCGGACACCCGGATCTCCGCCGGCGAGGCGGCCCGCGCGCTGGGGCCGGTGGCCTCGGGCCTCCCGTCCGGACTGGCCGAACCGCCGCATGCGGCGCCGGCTCGTCCGCGGCGGGCCGCGGTGCCGCTGGCCGCGGCGGCCGCCGTCCTGCTCGTCGCGGTGCTCGCGACCGTCGCCTTCCGGGTACGGGGAACGGACCGTCCGCACGTCCGTCCCTCCACCACGCGGTCCACGGCGCCCGGCGCAGCCCCGGCGAGCCCGGCCACCGCCGGCCGCTACGTCCGGCCGTTCGACTTCTGCGCCCTGTTCACCCCGGCCCAGGTCGCCCGGCTGGTCCCGCGCGCGTCGAAGACGCCCGACGCCCACTCGTGCGCCTGGACCGCGGCGGCACGGCACCAGGCCGTCTCCGTTTCGGCGGAGTCCGTCTACGACCCCAGAACCGCGACGGCGGCCGAGGACCCGTGGACCACCACGCCCGACGCGGCCCGTGCCTCCTACGACCGGCAGTACGCCGCCGACCGCGAGGCGCGGTCCGGCATCGCCTGGGGCTGGGACGAGATCGGCGTACGGCGCACCGGCGCGCGGCGGAGCGCGGCGCGTCGCGTCACGGGAGTCGGAGAGGCCGCCTACCTGACCGAGACCTCGAAGAACGGGACGGTGGAGCGGGCCGACGTGACGTTCCGGGACAGCAACCTGTTCGTCTCGGTCTGGTTCGTCGCCGCGGACGGTTCCGGCGACGCCACCCGGATCCGCGGAGACGCCCTGGACGCCGCCCGATGGGTCTCCCAGGCTCTGCGGCGGATGCCGTGACGCGCGTACTGGCCGGGCGTTACCGGCTGTCGGAGCAGCTGGGCCGTGGCGGCATGGGCGCCGTCTGGCGCGCCGACGACGGCGTGCTGGGGCGCACGGTCGCGGTCAAGGAGCTCTCACTGCCCCGGGGGATCACCGCCGAACGCCGCGCCGTCCTGTGCGAACGCGCGATCCGCGAGGCGCGGGTGTCGTCCCGGCTGAGACACGGTTCGATCATCCGGGTGCACGACGTGATCGCCGAGGACGACCGGCCCTGGATCGTGATGGAGCTGCTGGCCGGCCGTGCCCTCGACGATGCCGGGGCGCTGCCCCCGCGTCGGGTGGCCGAGATCGGGCTGGCCGTGCTGGACGCCCTCGGCGTGGCCCACGCGGCGGGCGTGCTCCATCGCGACGTCAAGCCGGGCAACGTCTTCCTGTGCGACGACGGCCGGGTGGTCCTCACCGACTTCGGCATCGCCACGCTCGCCGGCGACGTGTCGCTGACCGCCTCCGGGGGCCTGGTCGGGTCGCCGGGCTACATGGCGCCCGAACGGCTTCGCGGTGACACCGCCGGGCCGTCCTCGGACCTGTGGTCGCTCGGGGCCACGCTGTACACCGCGGCGGAGGGCCGGTCGCCGTTCACCCGGCGGACCGTGGCCGGCACGTTGAGCGCCGTGCTGACCGAGGAGCCCGTCCCGCCGCACCGGGCCGGGCCGCTGGGCCCCCTCCTCATGGCCCTGCTCGACAGGGACCCGGCACGCCGGCCGCCGCCGGAGGAGATACGCGCGTTCCTGCGTCGCGTGGCCGGGGGAGAGGCGCCCGCTCTCTGGCCGGGCGCCGACACGGCCGGCCGGGTGATGGCGGTCGTACCGACGGCCCCGGTGCGCCCGGCCCCGTGGCATCGGCGGCGCGGCCCGCTCGTGGTCATCCTCGCGGCGGCGCTGACCTGCGCGGTCGCCGTACCGGCCGGGATCGCGCTTGCCGGCAAGGACGACGCGTCGGACGCCCCGCCGGCGGCCGCCGACCCGCGGCGAGGGCGGTTCGCGACCATGCCCCAGCCCTGCTCGCTGCTCACGTCCACGGAGGCGTCAGGTCTCGGTGCCGGCCGGACGGCCACCGCCGAGACGCAGGGCTGTCACTGGGGCGACGGCCTCGGTGAGGGCTCGCTCGAGCTGTGGGTCCAGCACTTCACCCCACGGGACGCGCTGACGGCGCCGGGCCTGGCCGAGGCGTACTTCGCGGACAAGAGACGGCAGTCCCAGGTCTCCGCGCACACCACCGACAAGATCAACAGCAGCCGGTCGGGCGTCACCGACCTCCCGGGCGTCGCCGACGCCGCGTTCGCCTTCGACGCGATCGACGGCGTCGACTCCGGACGCTCGTCCACGGTCTGGCTGCGGTCGAGCAACCTCGTCGTCAAGGTCGTCTACGCGGACCTCGCCGGCTCCGCCGACGCCGCTCGGCTCCACCGGGTCGCGGTCGCCGCCGCGCGTGCGGTCGCCGCGCACCTCGCCCGCCTCTGATGTCACCGCGCGTGGTCCGGGCCCCGGCCGGGGTGGCCGTGTTCGGCCGTACCCTCCGCGTGCCCGCAGGTCATCGGCTTGCGAGCCGTTCCGGGTGGTCACCGTCCGCGAAGATCAGTCTTGCATGATGATGCATCTCAATGCATACTTTCACCATTGCCTCGAGAGTGGAGACGTGACGTATGGGTGCGCGTGCGGCGGTCGCCGGAGCGAGCGGATACGCGGGCGGCGAGCTGCTGCGCGTCCTGGCCGGCCATCCCGGCTTCGCGATCGGCACACTGACCGCCGGGTCCAGCGCGGGCACGCGCCTCGGGGCGCACCACCCGCACCTGCATCCGCTCGCCGACCGGGTGCTCGAGGAGACGACCGCCGAGACCCTCGCCGGGCACGACGTCGTCTTCCTCGCCCTGCCGCACGGCCAGTCCGGAGCGATCGCCGCCACGCTCGGCGACGACGTGCTCGTGGTCGACTGCGGCGCCGACTTCCGCCTCGATGACGCGGGCGAGTGGGAGCACTTCTACGGCACGCCGCACGCCGGCACCTGGCCCTACGGCCTGCCCGAGCTGCCCGGCGCCCGCGAGCGGCTCCGCTCCACGCGACGCATCGCGGTGCCCGGCTGCTACCCGACCGTGTCGCTGCTCGCGCTCTTCCCGGCGTACGCCGCGGGCGCCGCCGAGCCCGACGCCGTCGTCGTCGCCGCCTCCGGCACCTCCGGCGCGGGCCGCGCGGCCAAGCCGCACCTGCTCGGCAGCGAGGTCATGGGCGCGATGAGCGCGTACGCCGTGGGCGGCGTCCACCGGCACACCCCCGAGATCGCCCAGCAGCTGTCCGCCGTGGCCGGAGCCCCGGTGACGGTGTCCTTCACCCCGACCCTCGCGCCGATGAGCCGCGGCATCCTCGCCACCTGCACGGCCAAGGCCGCGCCGGGCCTGACCGCGGCCGGGCTGCGCGAGGCGTACGACCGTGCCTACGCCGACGAGCCCTTCGTCCGGCTGCTGCCCGAGGGCCAGTGGCCCTCCACCGCCATGACGCTCGGCGCCAACGTCGCCGCGGTGCAGGTCACCCTCGACGAGCGGGCGGGACGCATCGTCGCGGTGGCCGCCATCGACAACCTGACCAAGGGCACCGCCGGCGGTGCCGTCCAGAGCGCGAACCTCGCCCTCGGCCTACCCGAGGATCTCGGCCTCACCACGATCGGAGTCGCCCCATGAGCGTTACCGCTCCATTCGGCTTCCGCGCCGCCGGCGTCGCCGCCGGCCTCAAGGACGGCGGCCAGCGCGACCTCGCGCTGATCGTCAACGACGGGCCGTCCCGCGCGGCGGCCGGAGTGTTCACCCGCAACCGGGTCAAGGCCGCGCCGGTGCTGTGGTCCGAGCAGGTCCTGCGCGCCGGACGCGTGCACGCGGTCGTGCTCAACTCCGGCGGTGCCAACGCCTGTACCGGCTCCGACGGCTTCCAGGACACCCACCAGACCGCCGAGAAGGCCGCCGACGTCCTCGGCGACTCCGCCGCCGAGATCGCGGTCTGCTCCACCGGCCTGATCGGCGAGCGGCTTCCGATGGACCGGCTGCTGCCGGGCGTGGCCGCCGCGGCCGGGGAGCTGTCCCGCGACGGCGGGCTCGCCGCGGCCGACGCGATCCGCACCACCGACACCGTCGCCAAGATCGCCTTCCGGCGGGCCGCCGGCGGCTACACGGTCGGCGGCATGGCCAAGGGCGCGGGCATGCTCGCCCCGGCGCTCGCCACGATGCTCTGCGTCATCACCACCGACGCCGAGGCCGAGCCCGAGACCCTCGACCGGGTCCTGCGGCACGCCACCGGGCTGACCTTCGACCGGCTCGACACCGACGGCTGCATGTCCACCAACGACACGGTGCTCCTGCTCGCCAGCGGCGCCACCGGTGTCCGCGCCGACGAGGCCGAGCTGACCGCGGCGGTCACCGACGTGTGCGCCGACCTCGCCCGTCAGCTCCTGATCGACGCCGAGGGCGCCACGAAGGCGATCGCCATCGAGGTCGTCGGGGCGGCGAACGACCACGACGCGGTGGTGGCCGGCCGCGCGGTCGCCCGCAGCAACCTGCTCAAGTGCGCCATCCACGGCGAGGACCCCAACTGGGGTCGCGTGCTGTCCGCGGTCGGCACGACCGAGGCGGTCTTCGAGCCCGACCGGCTCAACGTCGCGATCAACGGGGTCTGGGTGTGCCGCAACGGTTCGTTCGGCGACGACCGCTCCAAGGTGGACATGCGACCCCGCGACGTCACGATCACCGTCGACCTCAGCGCCGGCACTCACAGCGCGACGATCCACACCACGGACCTGACCGCCGACTACGTCCACGAGAACTCCGCGTACTCCTCATGACCGCCCTCCCCCCGACCCGCGACGCCGTCGAGGCACTGCGCAAGGCGACGACGCTCATCGAGGCGCTGCCGTGGCTGCAGGAGTTCCACGGCAAGACCGTCGTGATCAAGTACGGCGGCCACGCCATGACCGACGAGGAGCTCCGGCCGGCCTTCGCCCAGGACGTCGCCTTCCTTCGTTACGCCGGGCTGCGCCCGGTCGTCGTGCACGGCGGCGGCCCGCAGATCAACGCCCAGCTCGACCGCCTCGGCATCGAGTCCAGCTTCAAGGCGGGCCTGCGCGTCACCACCCCCGAGACCATGGACGTCGTCCGCATGGTGCTGGTCGGCCAGGTCAGCCGCGACGTCGTCGGAATGCTCAACCGGCACGGCGCCTTCGGCGTCGGCATGTCGGGCGAGGACGCGCGCCTGTTCACCGCCGAGCGCAAGCCCGCGATCGTCGACGGCGAGTCGGTCGACATCGGCCAGGTCGGTGAGATCGTCCAGGTCGACGCCGGCGCCGTGCGCAGCCTGCTCGACGACGGCCGCATCCCCGTCATCTCCAGCATCGCGCGCGGTGACGACGGCGAGGTCTACAACGTCAACGCCGACACCGCGGCCGGCGCGCTGGCCGTGGCGCTGCAGGCGACCAAGCTCATCGTGCTCACCGACGTCGACGGCCTGTACGCCGACTGGCCGCCCTCCGGCGACCCGGGCGACGTGATCGCCCGACTGACCGCCGCGGAGCTGGAGACGATGCTGCCCGAACTGTCGGCCGGCATGGTGCCCAAGATGGAGGCGTGCCTGCGCGCCGTACGCGGCGGCGTGCCCCAGGCCCACGTCCTCGACGGCCGCATCGAGCACTCGCTGCTACTGGAGATCTTCACCGACGAAGGGATCGGGACGATGGTGGTGCCGGAATGAGCGAACGAAGTGAGCGAATCGGCGAGCACAGCGCATCTGGTCTCTCCTCCGACGAAGGAGGGCTCGTGGCCGAGCTACGGAGCCGTTTCGAGGCGGCGATGATGCCCAACTACGGAGTGCCGCCGCTCGCACTGGCCCGCGGCGAGGGTTGCCGCGTCTGGGACGCCGACGGCAACACCTACCTCGACCTCATCGCCGGCATCGCCGTCTCCGCGCTCGGGCACGCGCATCCGGCCCTGGTCGAGGCCGTCTCGGCGCAGGCCGGCACGCTCGCGCACACCTCGAACCTCTTCGTCCACGAGCCCGGCGTCCGCCTCGCCGAACGCCTCCTCGGGCTGCTCGGCGGCGACGGACGGGTCTTCTTCACCAACTCCGGCGCCGAGGCCAACGAGGCCGCCTACAAGCTGGTCCGCCGGCACGCCGGCCCCGACCGGACGTACGTCGTCGCCGCCGACGGCGGGTTCCACGGCCGTACGATGGGCGCGCTCGCGCTGACCGGCAAGGCGTCGATCCGAGAGCCGTTCGGGCCGTTCGGGGCGGATGTTCGCTTCGTGACCTACGGCTCCGTCGACGAGCTGCGCGAGGCCGTGACCGGCGAGTGCGCCGCGGTGTTCCTCGAGCCGACCCAGGGCGAGGGCGGCGTCGTACCGGCCCCGCAGGGCTACCTCGCCGCCGCGCGGCAGATCTGCGACGAGACCGGCGCGGCCCTGGTCATCGACGAGATCCAGAGCGGCATCGGCCGTACCGGCGTGTGGTTCCAGCACCAGCGCGAGGGCATCCGCCCCGACGTGATCACCCTCGCGAAGGGTCTGGGCGGCGGCCTGCCGATCGGCGCGTGCGTCGGTTTCGGCGACTACGGCACCGCGTTCGGCAAGGGCGACCACGGCTCGACGTTCGGCGGCAACCCGGTCGCCTGCGCCGCGGCCCTCGCCGTCCTCGACACGATCGACAAGGAATGCCTGCTCGACCACGTCACCGCCGTCGGCGAGCAGCTCGCCGACGGCATCGCGGCGGCCGGCCACCCGCTGCTGGCCCGCGTCCGCGGCGCCGGTCTGTGGCGCGCCCTCGTGCTGTCCGAGCCGAAGTCGGCCGACGTCGAGGCGGCCGCCCGCGACGCCGGCTTCCTCGTCAACGCGGTCAAGCCCGACGTCATCCGCGTCGCACCGCCTTTGATCATCACATCCGGCGAAGTCGCCTCCTTCACCGGGGCGTTGCCGGATATCTTGAGGAAGACATGATCGAGCGAAGCGAGCGAAGCGGCGGGCCCGGCGCCTCCGCCGCGGCTCCCGGGCTCCGCCGCGCACGCGGAGCCCGTGGAGCGTTCTCACGGGGTGGGACGCGGGACTCATGACCACGCCCCTGACCAAGACCGCGCGGCAGTCGCGCATCGTCGAGCTGCTGGGCCGCAACGCCGTGCACTCCCAGAGCGAGCTGGCCAAGCTGCTCGCCGACGAGGGAGTCGACGTGACCCAGGCGACGCTCTCCCGCGACCTCGTGGACATCGGCGTGGTCAAGCTGCGGGCCGCGGACGGCTCGCTGATCTACACCGTGCCCGGGGAGGGCGGCGAACGCATCCGCCGGGCCCGGCCGCGCGGCGCCGAGACCTTCACCGGCCGGCTGGCCCGGCTCGCGCAGGAGCTCCTCGTGTCCGCGGAGTCCTCCGCCAACCTCGTGATCGTGCGTACGCCTCCGGGCGCCGCGCAGCTGCTCGCCTCGGCCATCGACCACGCCGACTGGTCGTCCGTGCTCGGCACGGTCGCCGGCGACGACACGGTCCTGGTCATCTCGCGCGATCCGTCCGGCGGCGCCGACCTCGCGTCGTCGCTGCTGGCGCTGACCGAGCGCCGCGCCGAGCCGCCGCGCGACACCGACTCCGGCCACCCGGCTCCGCCGTCGTGGCATCCGGCGGACGACCTGCGGCATGTGCCCGCCGGCGCGCGCCCGGCTCCGGAGAGTGCGGAACGAGGAGCCTAGGGGTACGTCCAGGACCCCGTTCGTTCGTGAGCGCCGTGACCGCGAGGCGTGACCGCCAGGTCCGTCGCACGCGTCCAGCCGTGATATTGCAGTGGGTAACGGAGAACACTCCATGTCGTCGTCGATTCGTGAGAGAAGAACCAGCGTGACGGATGAGCAACACCGCAGGACGCCGACCAGGCTGTGGGGCGGACGGTTCGAGGGCGGGCCGTCGGAGGCCCTCGCCCGGCTGTCGGTGAGCGTGCAGTTCGACTGGCGCCTCGCGCCGTACGATCTGCTCGGGTCGCGAGCCCACGCGCGGGTGCTGCACCGTGCGGGCCTGCTCACCGACGACGAGCTGTCCCGCATGCTGGACGCGCTCGACGACCTGGAGGCGGCCTGCCGCTCCGGTGAGTTCCGGCCCGCCGTGGCCGACGAGGACGTGCACACCGCCCTCGAGCGCGGCCTCCTGGAGCGCCTGGGCACTCTCGGCGGAAAGCTGCGCGCCGGCCGTAGCCGCAACGACCAGGTCGCCACCGACATGCGGCTCTACCTGCGCGACCACGTACGCCAGATCGTGTCGCGGCTCGTCGAGCTGGAGACCGCGCTCATCGCGCAGGCCGAGCAGAACATGGGCGTGGCCGCGCCCGGCATGACGCATCTGCAGCACGCGCAGCCGGTGCTGTTCTCCCACCAGCTGCTGGCCCACGTCCAGGGGTTCGCCCGCGACGTCGACCGGCTGCGCGACTGGGACAAGCGCGCCGCCGTCAGCCCGCTCGGATCCGGCGCGCTCGCCGGGTCCTCACTGCCGCTCGACCCCGAGACGGTCGCCGACGAGCTCGGGTTCGACGCGGCCGCGCCCAACTCCATGGACGCGGTCAGCGACCGTGACTTCGCCGTGGAGTTCCTGGCCGCCGCCGCGCTGATCGGCGTGCACCTGTCGCGGCTCGGCGAGGAGGTGGTGCTGTGGGCGTCGCAGGAGTTCCGGTGGATCGAGATGGACGACACCTACGCCACCGGCTCCTCGATCATGCCGCAGAAGAAGAACCCGGACGTCGCGGAGCTCGCGCGCGGCAAGAGCGGCCGTCTCATCGGCCACCTCACCGCCCTGCTCACGACGCTCAAGGGCCTGCCGCTGACCTACAACCGTGACCTGCAGGAGGACAAAGAGGGCGTCTTCGACGCCGTCGAGACCCTGCTCCTGGTCCTGCCGGCCGTGTCCGGGCTCATCGCCACGATGCGCGTCAACACCGCCCGGCTGGAGTCGCTGGCGCCCCAGGGCTTCGCCCTCGCCACCGACCTGGCCGAGCTGCTGGTTCGCAAGGGCGTGCCGTTCCGCGACGCGCACGAGGTCGTCGGTCACCTCGTGGTCTGGTGCCAGGTCAACGACAAGGACTTCGGCGACCTCACCGACGAGGAGCTGGCCAAGGTGTCGCCGCACCTGACCCCCGACGTACGCGACGTGTTCTCGGTGCAGGGGGCCCTCGCCGCCCGCAAGGCGTACGGCGGCACCTCACCCGATCGGGTCGCCCAGCAGCTGACCGCATTGCGGTCGCTCGCCGACTCCCACGCGTCCTGGGCGGCCGGCGGCTCCTGATGGCCGACGTGCTGCCGCGTTCGTTCTTCGATCGCCTGGCCGAGGAGGTCGCGCCGGACCTCCTCGGCTGCGTGCTCACCCGCACCACGGCCGAGGGCGTCGTCTCGGTGCGGCTGACCGAGGTCGAGGCGTACGCCGGCCCGCGCGACCCGGCCTCGCACGCCTACCGGGGCCCGACGAAACGCAACGCGGTGATGTTCGGCCCGCCCGGCCACGCGTACGTCTACTTCACCTACGGCATGCACTTCTGCGTCAATCTGGTCTGCCTGGGTGAGGGCACGGCGGCGGCGGTGCTGCTGCGGGCCGGCGAGATCGTCGAGGGCCGTGAGCTGGCCGCGGCCCGCCGGCCCCGCTCGGCCACCCGCGATCTCGCGCGCGGACCGGCGCGGCTGTGCGAGGCCCTGGCCATCGACCGCGAACTGTCCGGCACCGACGTCTGCGACCCGGACAGCCCGCTGCGCGTCTCGTCCGGATCACCCGCGCCGTCCTTCCGCACGGGCCCGCGCACGGGAGTCAGCAGCGCCAAGGACGTGCCGTGGCGGTTCTGGATCGACGGCGACCCGAGCGTGTCCCCGTACCGGCTGCACACGCCACGACGCCGTACGGTGATAGACCAGGGCTGAAAACCACTATTTTTATCCTCGGCCCACCGGCATGCTCGTTGCCGGACGCTCGACGAGACGAGGGAGAACGTGACCGACATTCTGGATGACCTCGCGTGGCGCGGCTTGATCGCGCAGTCCACTGACCTGGACGAACTGCGAGCCATGCTCGCCGCGGGGCCGGTCACGCTCTATTGCGGGTTCGACCCGACCGCGCCGTCGCTGCACCTCGGCAACCTGGTCCAGCTCCTGACGCTGCGGCGTTTCCAGCTCGCCGGGCACCGCACGATCGGCCTGGTCGGCGGCGCGACGGGCCTGATCGGCGATCCGTCGGGCAAGAGCGCCGAGCGGACGCTGAACTCCGAAGACGTCGTGGCGGGCTGGCTCGAGCGGATCCGGGAACAGGTCTCGCGGTTCCTGTCGCTCAGCGACGACGAGGGCCTGATCGTCAGCAACCTCGACTGGACCGGCCCGATGTCGGCCATCGAGTTCCTGCGCGACGTCGGCAAGCACTTCCCGGTGAACCGCATGCTGGCCCGCGACATGGTCCGCAACCGCCTGGAGACCACCGGGCTGAGCTACACCGAGTTCAGCTACATGCTGCTGCAGTCGCTGGACTACCTGGAGCTCTACCGCCGCTACGGCTGCCGGCTCCAGACCGGCGGCAGCGACCAGTGGGGCAACCTCGCCTCCGGCGTCGACCTCATCCGCCGGGCGGAGGGCGGCACGGCCCACGCGCTGACGACGCCGCTGGTGACCCGGGCGGACGGCACGAAGTTCGGCAAGACGGCGGGCGGGGAGACGTACTGGCTGGATCCGTCGCTGACGACGCCGTACGCCTTCTACCAGTTCTGGCTCAACGCCGATGACCGCGACGTCGTACGGTTCCTGAAGTTCTTCAGCTTCCGCGGCCGGGAGGAGATCGAGGAACTGGAGAAGGCGACCAGCGACCGTCCCGCCGCCCGGCTGGCCCAGCGTGCCCTCGCGGAGGAGCTGACGACCCTCGTCCACGGCGAGGACGAGACGGGCAAGGTGATCGCCGCGTCCCGGGCGCTGTTCGGCCAGGGGGACCTGGGGGAGCTGGACGAACGGACGCTGGAGAGCGCCCTGGCGTCGGTCCCGTCGGCCGAGGTGTCGGCTCCGCTGCCGTCGGTGGTGGACCTGCTGACGGAGACGAAGCTGGTGGGCAGCAAGTCGGAGGCTCGCCGCACGATCGCCCAGGGCGGCGCGTACGTCAACAACGTCAAGGTGACCGACGAGGCGGCCATGCCGTCGTCGTCGGACCTGCTCCACGGCCGCTTCCTGGTCCTGCGCCGCGGGAAGCGCAACGTCGGCGGTGTGACGGTCTCCTAGCCGTGTCTCCAGGCCGTGCCCGGCGGCCTGGAGAACCGGGGGAGCGGGCCGGCCCATCTCGGACCGTGGCGGGGAACCGGTGCGCCGGCCGCGCACGGCAAGGACAGCAGGACCGTCAGGGCGAACGGCGCGACGACGTGGGTGGCGATGGGTCGGCCCTGAGCCATGGGTTCGCCGTGTCGGCTGGGTTGGTCGGTGGATACCTGGCCGTGGGGGCGAGGGGTGTGGCGACGTGGGCGGCGATGGTCGGCTCGATCCTTTCGGTGGTCGGCCCTGAGACATGAGTTCGTCATGTCGGCTGAGTTGGTCGGTGGCTACCTGGCCGTGGGGGCGAGGGGTGTGGCGACGTGGGCGGCGGCGGTCGGCTCGATCTCTTCGGTGGTCGCCCCCCGAGACATGGGTTCGCCGTGTCGGTCGGGTCGGTCGGCCTACACCCGGCCGTGAGGGCGAGCGGCGTGACGACGTGGGCGGCGGTCGGCTCGGTCCCTTCGGTGGTCGGCCCTGAGACGCGGGTTCGCCGTGTTGGCCGGGTCGGTCGGCGGGCATCCGGCCGATACTCGTGTCCTCCTCACCGAGACCGACCCCTGTGCGGCCTGCGTGTGGAGGACGCGGTCACCGCGCCCGCCGAGGCCCTGCACCTCACACCGCTGACGGTCTCGCCACCTGTTTCGATGATCTACAACGTAAAGGCGGCGGCCTTCGTCTCCATGGCAGATCAGGTCGGTCCGCTCCTCGCGGCGTTCGTCGTTGCAGCGCAGGGTCGGCGTCGTGTTGCTCATTACGGCGACCATGTCGCGGTGCGGTGCATATGGTGACCGGTCGGTCGGCTGGAGTCCGGCGCCTCGTTCTTGCTCCAGCTGGCCTCCGCGGCGAGCTCACGACCGCTGTCCGGCACGGCGTCGCCCTATTGGGGTTGCGTGGCCGCCTCAACCTGACTCTGTGTGAGCGGGCCGGGACGGCGGCAGGAGTTGTGGTCGGTTCGGCTCCGGTGAAGCTGCTGGCCTGTGGTGACCTGACTGGTCGGTGTTTCCAAGGAGACTCACGCTTATGCACCGGCCTCTTCCGTGCCAGGCCGGCCGTGGTGCCCATTCGAACGATTCGATGGCAGCCGCTCGCTCGGCTCGAAGCCGCTCATTGTTTCTCCGTGAGGGCTGCTCGGGGGACTGGTGTGACTGCGCCTACCGATGCGCTCAGGTGGCCGAAAGGGGTGATCACGGTCTGGTCACGACCGGCGTCCCTGAGCTGGGGATTAGCGCGAAACCCGTCTCTGAGCTGGGGTGTCGGCGCAAGTTACCGCAATTTGACGGGTTGGAGCCGGGCACGTAACGTTCTTCTTGCCCGCGAGGGAACGGAACGCCGCAAGGCGGCCCGGCCTCAGGGCAAGCAGACTCTTACAGAGCTTCTTGGTCCGGACCACGGTTTGGACGAGGTAGACTGGGAGAGTTGCCCCGACGAACGGGATGCAGGACGCCTGCTAGGTGGCCGGCCCGGGTGGGGTCCCTTCGATGAGTGATCATCCTGGTGGATGTTGTCTGTCTGCTGGGTGGTCGTGTCGCGGGGTCCATCTTCTGCTGGTGGGTTGATCTTTAAGATCTTCGGATCTGGGGGTTGACAAACTAGCCGAGGGTGGTAAGTTAGAAGGGTTGCCCCGGAGAGAGCCCGGAAGGGTTCACGAAGGTGGTGTCCGTTTCTTGAGAACTCAACAGTGTGCTAAAAGCCAGTGCCTTTTGGTCCTCGACCAGGCTGGTTGGCCCATCGTCTGATGGGTTGGTCGGTTTGGTTTTGGATTCCTTTGGCAAGAATGATTCTTGCCGGGATTGTTTTTCTCTTCAGGTTTGGCAGTCGCCTTCGGGTGGTTGTCGTTTTGACCTTAACGGAGAGTTTGATCCTGGCTCAGGACGAACGCTGGCGGCGTGCTTAACACATGCAAGTCGAGCGGAAAGGCCCTTCGGGGTACTCGAGCGGCGAACGGGTGAGTAACACGTGAGTAAC
>NZ_BSTJ01000001.1:87897-1861488 GCF_030269445.1 Actinoallomurus iriomotensis | reverse complement strand
TGTGCCTCCAGCCGCCGCCTTCCCGCTGCGTCATCGTGGAACCGGCCGACCGCCGCACCACCAAGATCACATTCGTGACCTCAACGTAATCAGCGGATGCGAGCCACCGCCATGGCCCAAAAGTGGAGGAAATAATCGCAGGCGTCATGAACGCCCGCTCGGTACAGCCGCTCGTGATGGCCCAGCCGATGCCGCGGTTGGGTAGGCGACTCTTCCCAAAAAGTAAGTTGTGAGGAAAAGTCCGGCGATCCAAAGTGTGGAGGCCGATGCGGAGAGCGAGGGGAATTCGAAAATGATCGTTACTGCCGAGGATCTGTGGAACGACCCGCTGACGATCGCCTGTGTGCCGATGGCGCGGGAGGTCGCGAAGGGTCCTGAGGAACGGTACGTCCCTGGGCATACGAATTTCCGGGGTCGCGAGAGGGTACTGTTCCTCGGCCACGGACACCCCGGTGGCGAACTCCTCAAGGTCGACGCCAGCCAGCTGATCGCGGATCTCGCCGATGGTGAGCGTGGTGTCGGCCCCGACACAGAGGTGCTGCTGTGGAGTTGTTTCGCGGCGGCCGGGCGCACCGGGGACGACAATCTCGTCTCCCGTATCCGTGCCGCTCTCAGCGAGAAAGGGATCACCGGGGTCCGGATCTCCGGCGTGGCCGGCGCCCTGTACACCAACACGCTCGACGGAAGGCTGTACTCCGGCCCCACCATGCAGACCAAGGACGCCGTCACCCCGGTCATCCAGGCCATCAGGGACGTAGAGGGCCATGCATGGGCCGAGTCCGGGCTCATGGGCCCGAAGATGAAGACGAAGTGGGACAGGGGACTCAACAAGCCGGTCGAGGTCGGTTTCGACCTCAAGCAAGTCAAGGTGGACATCGGGACGAAGGGTTTCGACGAAGGAGTGAAGCAGATCGTTCTGCCACCTAATTCGGTGGCCGTGGCCGTCTACAATCTGGTCAAGAGCGGAAAGCTGCCCAGTACTTATGAGACGGAAGACCGTCACATCGCCCTCGAGGCGATCGACATCGGTGTGAAGGAGTGGTACCGGACCTTCTTCGCGCATCCGATAATCGTGGCCTGCCTTGAGGAAAAGGTCATCCGGCCGTGGGAAGAGGCCTGCCTGCGGCTGACGACCTGACGGCTCACCCGATCGGCCCGCGCCGCGACGTCCATAAGGCCGGTTCAGGGAGAATGCGGTCATGGCACGGGCGAAGACGGCGGTGGCGCCGCCGCGGGCGGCGCTGCCCGCTCACGAGGAGAACCGATACCTCGCCAAGGTGAAGACGTCATTGGCCCGTCGGTGGTCGCACACCCGGATGAAGGAGCTGTACGAGCAGGCCGACCTCGCGCGCTACCTGTGGGCGCTCGACCGCGAGGCGGAGGCTCTCGACGTGCTGCGGTCGGTGACCTCGGCCGTCCCTCCGCCGGGCGGCGCCGGACTGCCGAACTACAACGTCTGGAGTCCGGTCGTCACGATGAACGCGCTCGAGGCGCGCATCTGCCGGCTGGACGGTGACGAGGCCGGCGCGGCGGCGCCCGTGTCGCGTCTCATGGCGGACCCGGGCCTGGCGCCGAACCGCGACCACATCGCGGCGGAGGTCGCCGAGGCCCCGTCCGGGTTCGCCGACGCGAACGCGGAGACCTCGGTGAAGTGGGCGTGCCACAAACTGTCCCGGAAGATCGGCGGGCTGACCCTGCTCTGCGAACTGGGCGTCGCCGGTCACCCGTACGGGGACTGGTACGACGTCGAGGAGACCGACCGCCTGATCGCCACCGGACGCGCGCTGCTCGCCGCCCGGCTGGCCATGACGGCCTGACGCCGGCGAGAAGCGTTTCAGCGGGCGGGGAGGACCGCCTCCTGGACGAGTGATCCCTGGTGATGCGTCACCGCCTGTGGATCACGCGCCGGAGGTAGGGATAGCCGCTGGCGGGCTTCTTCTGTGAGAAGAGATTTCTTCTGTCAGGAGAACCCCCGGAGACCAACACCGCCTGTCGCCCGGTCCGGCACGTCCGGTTCTCCCAGTGCCGAGAACCCGCGCCTATGACGGGCCGGCCGGTGCGGTGGCCGTGCGTGTGCTCGGCGACCCGTCGCCGAGGCCGGTCGCGTCCCGACATCCGGCAGACGTGCCAAAGAGCCAGGGGAGACGTGGGTCACATCGTGGCGGTGTCACATCTCGGCGCGCCGTTCCGTCAACCACGTGTAGTCCGAGAACGGCAAGGAGATCACCATGGAAGCCCGTCTCAACCTCTTCGGCAGCACCGTCGCGATGAAGTTCGGCAAGTACATCAACTCGGCGGGCAAGGTCCTGACCGACTCGCCGCTCCCGATGACGACGCAGGAGCTGGTGAAGATCCGCGCCAGCCAGATCAACGGCTGCGCCGGCTGCCTCGACATGCACACCAAGGACGCGGCGCACGCGGGTGAGAGCTCGGTTCGGCTCAACCTGGTCGCGGCGTGGAGGGAGGCGAAGGTGTTCACCGAGGCCGAACGGGCCGCCCTGGAGCTCGCCGAGCAGGGCACCCGTCTCGCCGACGCCGCCGGTGGCGTAACCGACGAGGCCTGGGCGAACGCCGCCAAGCACTACGACGAGGAGCAGCTCGCCGCCCTGGTGTCGCTCATCGCCCTCATCAACGCCTACAACCGGCTGAACGTCATCGTCCAGCAGCCGGCGGGCGACTACCAGCCCGGCCAGTTCGGCTGAGCCGTCGCAGGTCCCGCGGCAGGCCGGGCCGGCCCTGGAGTCGGCCCGGCATATCCCGCCGCACTTTTCATTCTGTGACGACGCTTATACGGAATGGATATGAGAGTGCCGTCCGTGAAAGTTTCGTCACGACATGTTCGGTGCGGGTTTTACCGGCTCCGGACGCGCGGGTAAGGGTGGGCGTCGGCCGGATATGGCCACCGTTTCCCGTAATCCTTCCCTTGCCTGTGGCGCGTTCAATGGCCTCACGGGTTCCTGATTTCTTTACCTGACCATGGTGGTCAGCGTGCCTGACCACGGGTGTACGGTGGCCGCGGAACCGCTCCGTTCCGTCGCGCCGGCCGACGGCGCCTCGAATTCGCGCAGGTGAGGCGCTGGACCTTCCTCGACTCCGCCTCTGACCAGCTGGTCATTGCTTTCGTCAGCCTCGCGCCCGTTCGGCGTCCGCCCGTCCGCCGGGGCGAGCTCCCACCGCGTAACGCCGGAACTGGAACCTTTGCCGGATATGTGAAGTACGTCCGGAAGATGCCGAGATGTCCCCTTTTTGCGTTTCCGGAACGTTATACCGACGAGCTCATTTCAGGTGTTAATCTGCCCGCCAGGTCAAGCCAAGGAGTGGGTCCCTCCTTGGGTAATACATCCATTGCGCAGCGCAACTATGTTTGCGCCGCGCCCGAGCTGAAGGTCGTTGTCTCGCGTTAAGTGGGGCGATCCTCGACAGACGCGATCATCGTCTAATCCACACCGATTTAGACTTGTTGGACGGTCGATAAATGACAATTCAGCATGTCTCGGTACCGGTGGGCGCCGTTACCGAGACCCTTTCCGAGCGTGCCCTGACATTCGCACGAAATCCGCTGTTCGGCGGCGACCGTCACGTGCTGCATGGGCCCAACCCGTACCGGCGGATGCTCGCGCCGGAAACGCTTCCCGAGATCGACTTCGCCCGTGCGCTCACCGCGCGGGACTGGGCCACGTACCGGTCGCTGGGCGCGCATCGGCTCCTCGGCACGTTCTACGAAGCCGAGACGGTGCTGCTGCCCGAACAGGGGCTGACCGAGCTCCGCGGCGACTTCGACGAGTTCTACGGCACCGGGCTCCGTCATCTGCGCGAGGCCACGATCTCGGACCTGGAGCGGTTCGCCTTCGGCTGCCTGGCCGACGAGGTGGACGTCAGCGGAAACTGCACGGTCGACGTCCTCGACGCCTACTTCCAGCACGTGACCGACGAGTCCGAACAGGGAGAGTCGCCGGCGCTGAACGCCATCGCCGCGGCCCGGCGGCCCGAGGTGGCCGCCGACACCTACCTCGTCCAGCTCGCGCTCGACGGGCTCACCGAGGCGTCCGCGATGTCGCGCAACCTCGCCGGAGCGTACGGCCCCGAACAGTCGGCGCTGTTCAAGATCTTCATCGACGAGTTCGGCTACGGCGTCCACGACACCAAGCACACGACGATTTTCGCCAAGATGCTGCGCAGCCGCGCCATGGCGACGCACGTGCACGCGTACTGGAACTTCTACCTGTCCGGGCCGCTCGCCACCAACAACTTCTACTACTACCTTTCCCGCGACCACGCGAAGTTCTTCCGCTACGCGGGCGCGGTCACGTACGCGGAGGCCGTCTTCGCGCCCGCGTTCGTGAAGATGATCAAGGTTTATCGCGAGATCTTCGGCGACGACGTCGACCTGCACTACTGCGACGAGCACGCCCACATCGACGAGCACCACGGGCGCATCACCCGTGAGCAGGTCCTGCTGGCGCTGGCCGAGAAGCACGGGCCGGGCGTGGTGCCCGAGCTCATGCGCGGCATCGCCGAGGCGCGTCTCGTCGGCGGCTGGTTCGAGGAGGACACCGCCGCCCAGATCCGGTGGGCCGACGACATCCCGCGTCACCGCGAACTCGCGGCCGCCACCCGTACCGGCGAGCCCCGGTCCGTACGCGCGAGCGTGGACGGCCCCTTCGGCACCCGCAGCCACGACGGCGCGGTGGTCCTCGCCCTGGACGCGGGAGAGGCCGACCTGGTCACCAGCGCGACCGGCGAGCCGGAGCGGCTCGTACGCGGCGACGCCGTGCTGATCCCCGCGGGCCGGGTGTACGGGATCAAGGCCGTGTCACCGGAGTGCCGCTACCTGCTGCACCCCGTCGTCGACGAGCCCACGACATAAGCCCCGGGTTCCCCTCACGGGTCATGCCGACCGGCATGACCCGGCCCGAGCATGCCCCCACGCCCACAGAAGAGGAGCCGATGAGTCGCGTCGTGGTGATGGATCTGCGCAGGCACAACACCGTGCTGGTGGGGCACCACCGGTACTTCGTGTTCGAGCCGGACGGACGGCCGCTGCTCGTCCGCGACTGGTGTCCCCACCGCGGCGGGCCGCTCAGCCTGAGCCGCCAGACCCCCGACGGCCGCCGGCTCGTCTGTCCCTGGCACGGCACCAAGGTCGGCACCGCGGCGGTGAAACGCACCTCCGTGCCGATGGTCCGCAGCGGTGACGAGGCGGTCGTGATGCTTCCCGACGTGGACGCCGACACGCCGATCACCGTCATCCACAAGCGCATTCTGGCCAACCTGCCCCCGGAGGCCGAGCAGGCGAAGACGGTGCCCTGCCCGCCGGCGGCGGCGGGCGTACACGAGTAGCCGATCGACGATTCGCCGGGTCAACGGCAGAGAAAACGGGTGATCGAAGATGGAAGACGACGTCCAGGCCGGGAGCCTGATCGACGCCGCCGAGGCTCGGCGGGAGGCGGGGAGACCGAACGTCGAGGGCCTGATCGACTGGGGGCGCGCCCTGTACGAGGAGGGCCGGTACGACGAGGCGGCCAAGGCGTTCGAGTTCGTCCTCGGCGTGGAGGGCGGCAACTGGCGGGCGCTCATCGGTCACAACCGGGCGATCCGTCGCAGCGTGCCGCGCTGGCACTGGGAGATGCTCCACGACGAGCTGCGCTCGGAGCTGTACGACAAGGCGATCCGGCACGTCGTCTCGCCCGAGCACCTGGTCCTCGACGTCGGCGCCGGCTCCGGGCTGCTGTCCATGATGGCCGCGCGCGCCGGCGCCCGGCAGATCGTCGCCTGTGAGGCCCAGCACCCGGTCGCCGAGGTCGCGCGACGGGTCATCCACAAGGCCGGGCACGACGACGTGATCACGGTCGTGCCGAAGATGTCCACCCGGATGCGCGTGCCCGAGGACCTGCCCCGCCGCGCCGACGTGCTGGTCACCGAGACGGTCGACTGCGCGCTGCTCGGCGAGGGCATCCTGCCCACGATCGCGCACGCCCGCGACCACCTGCTCACCGACGACGCGATCATCCTGCCGTCCGGCGGGCGCGTGTTCGCCCAGCTCGTGGAGAGCCCGTCGCTGTACCGCAAGAACCACGTCGGGCAGCTGTACGGTTTCGACCTCACCGAGTTCAACCAGCTGTCCTCGATCGAGTACTTCGACTCGCGGCTGCGCCACCACGAGCACCGCATGCTGTCGGAGCCGATCGAGGTCTTCCGCTTCGACTTCTACCGCGACACCGCCGAGCCGCGGCGCGCGGAGTTCGTCGTGCCGCCGTCGGCGGCCGGCACCTGCCACGCGGTCGTGTTCTGGTTCGAGTTGGACCTGGTGCCGGGCATCAGCCTCACCAACTCCCCGAGCACGCCGAACACCCACTGGAAGCAGGCCATCCAGTGCCTGCCCGTTCCCATCCACGTCCAGCCGGACGAACCACTCCTGCTCGACGCCCGGCACGACGGCGTGCACATGCACTTCACCGCCGTCGCCAGCGGCGTGCGCACCCCCATGGACGGAGGCGCGGAATGACGATCACCACCGGGGTGGACGGCGGCCCCATCGAGGCCTACTGCGCGCAGCGCGTCTTCCGGCCGGGGCCGGAGGTCTACATCACCGGCAACCCCTACCGCCGGCCGGTCGGCTCGACCGGCGTGGGCGACCTGGACTTCTCGACGCCCGCCACGGAGGCGGAGTTCCTCGGGTACCGCCAGCTCGTCGCCGGCCGGATCCTGTGCAACGCGTACGAGAGCGACATGATCCTGCTGCCTCCCGCCGGGCTCGCCACGGCCAAGGAGGACTTCGACCTCTTCTACTCCGACGAGGTACGCGGGCTGCGCGACACGATCCGGCCCGGCCTGGAGCGCTACGCGTTCTCCTTCCTCGACGACGCGGTGACCGTGCCGCCCGTACGGACGCTGGAGGAGCTGCAGGCGTACTTCCTCGGCGAGGTCGGCGGCGCGGGCGCGCCCGCGGACCACACCGGCAACAACCCGGCGGTCGACACGGGCGCGCCGGTGAGCGGCACCATGCGCGCGATCACCGAGTGCCGCCACGCGGAGGAGGCGGCCGGGATGCACCTGATCCAGCTCGCCCTCGACGCGCTGACCGAGGCCTCGGCGATGGCGCGCAACCTCGGCGGCTCGTACGGCGTGGAGCAGTCCGAGCTGTTCAAGATCTTCAACGACGAGTTCGGGTACGGGCTCTACCCGGCCAAGCACAGCACGATCTTCAAGGGGATGCTCGCCAGCGTCGGGCTGCGCACGGACCTGCACGCGTACTGGAACTTCTACCTGACCAGCTCGCTCGTCGGCGTCAACTACTTCAACTGGCTCACCGAGGACCACCGCGGCGTGTTCCGCTACATGGCCGCGGTGACGTACCTGGAGTGGCTGTTCGCACAGGGTTTCGCCGACACCGGCGCCATGCTGCGCACGGTGTTCGGCGACCGCGTCGACACCAAGTACTGCGACGAGCACGCCCACATCGACATCCACCACGGCCGGATGACGTACGAGAACCTGCTGCTCGGCTTCGCCCGCGCGCACGGCGAGCTGGTCATCCCCGAGCTGGTCCGCGGCATCGAGGACACCAAGCTGCTGCTGCGCCTGGGCGATGAGGACTTCCGCGCGCAGATCCGCTGGGCCGACACGCTGGAGGAGCACACCCGCCTGGGCGCCTCCCTCGCCACCTCGACGCGCGACGACGAAGAGGTCCGCAGGCTGCGGCCCGGCGACCCGTTCACCACGCGCGTGCACGACGCCGACCGGGTCATCGAGGTGACCGACGGCGAGGTCGACGTGCACGCGTGGGCGACCGACCGCCCGCACCGGCTCGGCAGGGGCGACGCGCTGCTCGTGCCGCGCGCGCGGCTGCACGGTCTCACCGCGGTCTCGGCAACGGCCGACGTGGCCGTACGGACTCTCGAAGGGAACCTGACGTGACGACGAACCCGGTCGGCTCCTACAACGAGTGGGACCCGCTGGAAGAGGTGATCGTCGGGGTCATCGACGGTGCCGCCGTGCCGCCGTGGCACCCCGCGATCGAGGCGACCGTGCCCCCGGAGGCCTGGGAGTTCTACCGCCGCAACGGCGGCGGGGCGTTCCCGGCCGAGCAGGTCGAGGCGGCACGCGAGGAACTCGACGGGTTCGCCCGGATCCTCGAGGGCGAGGGCGTGACCGTACGCCGCCCGGACCCGGTGGACCAGTCGCACTCCTTCGGCACCCAGGCGTGGCAGTCCACCGGCGGCTCGTCGCACACCTTCCCGCGCGACATCGCGCTGGTGGCGGGCGACACGATCGTCGAGGCGACGATGGGCTGGCGGTCGTACTACTTCGCCACGCATCCGTTCCGCACGATCTTCAAGGACTACTTCCGGCGCGGGGCCGGCTGGGTCGCCGCGCCCAAGCCGGAGCTGACCGACGCGTCCTACAACCCGCGCTACGCCGAGGCCAAGCCCGCGGGCGGGCCGTCGAAGGAGAACCCGTTCCCGCCGGAGACCTCGGTCATCACCGAGTTCGAGCCGATCCTGGACGCCGGCGACTTCATGCGGTTCGGCCGCGACATCCTCGTGCAGCGCAGCCACGTGACGAACCGGTTCGGCATCGAGTGGGTACGCCGGCTGCTCGGCGACCGGTTCCGGGTGCGCGAGGTGGCCTTCGTCGACGACCACCCGATGCACATGAACGCCACATTCGTCCCGCTGCGGCCGGGCAAGGTGCTCATCAACCCCGAGCGCGTGCCGGAGCCACCGGAGATGTTCCGGGGCTGGGACATGATCGTCTGCCCCGAGCCGGCCATCCCGGCGGACCAGACGATGTACTTCTGCAGCCGCTGGATCGCGATGAACACGCTGATGCTGGACCAGGAGCGGATCTTCGTGGAGGCCCAGGAGACCGAGCTGCTGCGACTGCTGGAGAAAGAGGGGTTCACGCCCATCCCGGTGCCGTTTCGCACGGTCAACACGTTCGGCGGCGGCTTCCACTGCGCCACCCTCGACGTCCGCCGCCGGGGCGAGCCGGAGGACTACTTCACCGATTAGCCCGGGACCTCGCCGTCCCCGTTCCCTCCAACCCCGATCGAGGTCCACATGTCACACCGCCCGCCGGCGGACGACGACCGCCCGCTCCTCCTCCTCGTCGCGAGCAGCTACTGGGTCTACCGCGCCTACATCCTGGAGGCGGTGTCGGCGCGGTACCGGCTGTGGCTGCTGAACCCGGCCCCGCCCACGTGGGAGGACCCCTACATCGTGGGGCACACCGTGGTCGACTGCCTCGACCTGGACAAGCTGACGGCGGCGGCCCGCGAGGTGGCCGAACACCACGAGATCGCCGGGGTGTACTGCTACGACGAGGTCTACGTCGAGACCGCGGCGTACCTGAGCGGCGCGCTGGGGTTCACCACCTTCACCCCGGACGCGGTCGCGCGCTGCCGGGACAAGAGCGCGACCCGCGAGGCGCTGCGGAAGGCCGGGCTCCCGCAGCCCGCCTCGAAGCCCGTCTCGTCCCTGGAGGAGGCCCGCGCGTTCGCCGCCGAGATCGGCTACCCGGTCATCCTCAAGCCCCGCAACCTCGGCGGCAGCATGGGGGTGCGCAAGGTGGAGCGGCCGGAGGCGCTCGACGCGGCGTTCGCCCTCACCGACGGGGTGCGGATGGGCCGCATCCGCCAGTTCGAGGACTACGTGATCGTGGAGGAGTTCCTCGACGGTCCCGAGGTCTCCGTCGAGTGCGTGCTGCACCGGGGCGTCTGCACCCCGCTGATCGTGGCGCGCAAGGTCCTGGGGGAGGGCCGGTTCGCGTTCGAGGAGGTCGGCCACGACGTGGACGCGAACGACCCGCTGCTCACCGACCCGCTCATGCTCGACATCGCCCAGCGCGCGCACGACGCGGTCGGGTTCACCGACGGCTACACCCACATCGAGTTCAAGCTCACCGGCGGCACCATGCACGTCGTCGAGATCAACGCGCGGCTCGGCGGCGGGATGATCCCGCACCTGGGCCGGCTGACGTCCGGCGTCGACGCGCCGCTGGCGGCGGCCGACGCCGTCGCGGGCCGGGCGCCGGACGTGTCGCACCCCGGGCCCCTCCTCGCCGCGTCGGTCCGGTTCGCCTATCCGCCGTACGACATGGAGGTCACCTCGGCGGAGGCGCACCGGGAGTTCCTGCGTCCGCCCATCGTCGAGATGCAGGTCGGGACGCAGCCCGGCGCGCAGGTACGGCTGCCACCGCGCGGCCTGGCCCGCAGCGGCTACGTGATCGCCGTGGCGGAGACGCTCGCGGAGACCCGCGCGGCCGTCGCCGACACCGAACGGTTCTTCACCTTCACCGGAACCCCGCTGGAGCCGGCGTCATGAGTGCGGCGGAGCCGCATCCCACCGTCCTGTCGACGCTGCGGACCATGAGCGGACCGGTCCGGATCCTGCTCCTGGGCAACCTGATCAGCAACCTCGCCGCGTTCCTGAACGCGTTCCTGGTGCTGTTCCTCACCGGGCGGGGTTTCAGCGCGGGGGAGAGCGGCGTCGTCCTCGCCGCGGTGATGGTCGGGCGGATCTCCGGGTCCGCGATCGGCGGCGCGGTCGCGGACCGCATCGGCTACCGCTGGGTCATCGTCGGCTCGATGGCGGGCACGGCCGTGCTGACCGCGGCCATCGTGCACGTGCCCAACGTGTGGGTCGGCGCTCTGGTGGCCTGTGGCGCGGGCCTGACCGCGAACGCCTACCGGCCCGCGGCCATGGCGTGGATCGTCGAGCTGACGCCGAAGGACCAGCACGTCATGGTCTTCTCGCTGCTGCGGCTCACGTTCAACGTGGGTTCGACGGTCGGTCCCGTGGGGGCCGCCCTTCTGCTCGCCTACGCGTCCTACGACACGTTGTTCTACGTCGACGCCATGACCTCGCTGGCCTTCGGCGTCGTCGCCTTCGCGGCGCTCAGGCCCGGCCGCGAGCCGGTCCCGGCCGGGAAGGCCGCGGACGACGGCGAACGCCCCGGCTACGGGCGGGTGCTCGCCGACCGGCGTTTCATGCTCGTCGTGCTCGGCCTGTTCCTGACCGCCCTCGCCTACATCCAGAGCTCGGCCGCGCTGCCGCTGTTCGTCAAGGGGACGGGGCACAGCGCGCAGGTGTACGCCGCCCTGCTGACCGTCAACGGGTTCATCGTGATCGCGTGCGAGGTGCTGCTGTCCAAGTGGACGCAGCGGCTGCCGATCGGGGTGCCCATGGCGGCCGGAATGGCGATGCTGGGCGTCGGCCACCTGATCTACACCGGGCCCACTCCCGTGGCGATGCTCGTGTTCGGCACGGCGATGTGGACGTTCGGCGAGGTCGTCGCCGCGCCGTCGATGATGGCCTACCCGGGTCTGGTCGCGCCGCCCGCCCTGCGCGCCCGCTACATCGGCGCGGCGACCGTGCCGCAGCAGGTCGGTTACGCCGCCGGCCCGATGATCGGCACGGCCGGGTGGCACGCCTGGGGTTCCGGCGTGTGGGTGCTCACCGGAGGTTTCGCGCTGGCCGGCGCGGTGCTCGTCGGGGCCGGCGCCGGGCTGCGCCGCCGGAGTCCGGCGCCGGCGGCGGCCGAGCCCGCCCTGGCCTCTTCCGCCGACGCCTAGACCAGACCAGACCCAGAAGAAAGGTGAAAGCCATGGACAGACCAGTCGTCGCGATCGTGCAACCCTTCACTTCGGCGGCGATGATCGCGCCGGCGCTGCGGAAGGCGGGCCTCAGCCCGGTGGCCGTGCTGGACTACGCCGTCCCGGCGTGGGGGTCGCTGTTCTCCTCCCACGTGCCCGGTGACTTCGACGTGATCGTCAACCACCACGGTGACCTGGCCGAGACGACCGAACGGCTCCGGGCGCTGAACCCCATCGGCGTCATCCCAGGCCTGGAGTCGGCGCTGCACCTGGCGCAGGACCTGTCCGACGCCCTGACGCCCGAGTCGTCCAACGTCCGCGAGCTGGTGGACGCCCGGCGGCACAAGTACCTCATGCACCAGACCGTCGCCGCCGCGGGACTGCCGATCCCCCGGCAGATCTGCACGTCCAACGCGGACGAGGTGGCCGCCTGGATCGAGCGCGAGGGCCTGACCGGCAGGGACCTGGTGATCAAGCCGACGAGCAGCGCGGGCACCATCGGGGTGAGCCGCGCGCCGGGCGGGCGCGGCTGGCGCGAGCAGTTCGACGCGCTGCTCGGCACCCGCAACAAGCTCGACGAGGTGGCCGATGAGGTGCTCGTCCAGGAGCAGCTGACCGGCACCGAGTACGCCGTCGACACCGTCAGCCACGACGGGCGGCACTCGATCACCGACATCATCAAGTACAAGCGGGTCCCGTTCGGCGAGGGCATCGCGGTCTACGACAGCGTCGAGTGGCTGCCCTACGACCGCGACGCCTACGGCGAGCTGATCGATTACGGGCTCGCCGCGCTGGACGCGGTCGGGCTGCGCAACTGGGCCGCGCACACCGAGATCATGATGACGCCGGACGGGCCGCGCCTGGTCGAGGTCAACGCGCGGCTCGCGGGCGCCGGCAACCCCGCCGTCACCGAGATCGGCACCGGCGGGAGTCAGGTCACCCGGATCGTGGACGTGTGCCGCGGGCTCGGCGCCGACCTGCCGCCCGGGTACACCCTCCGGCGCAACGTCATGGCGGTGTTCCTGATGTCGCACTCGACGGGGGTCGTGCGCAACGCCGAGATCTACGACCTGGCCCGCGAGCTGCCCAGCTACCACTCGCCGGTGCACGTCGTGCGCACCGGTGACCACGTGGACGCGAGCACCGACCTGCTCGCCAGCATGACCATGGGCTACATCATCCTCGCGCACGAGAGCAGCGAACAGATCCACGCCGACCGCGAGGCCATCCGGAAGATCGAGAAGGACCTGATCGTCACCCCGGACGCCTGACCACCCCCGACGACGAGGAGCCACGGATGGTCACCGAGAAGTACCTGGACGCCTGCGCGGCGGACGCGGGCCTGCGCGAGGTCATGACGAAGGCCGAGTTCCCCGAGGCGTTGTACGCGGCCTGGGGCAAGTACTTCCTGCCGCGTCCGCTGTTCTGCGCGGAGGACCGGATCCGTCGCGCCGCCGCCGACGTCGCCGGACTGTTCGACCTGATGGTGTCGCTGCCGGACCGGCTCTTCGGCGGCGACGTGCGCGCGTACTGCGCCGCGATCGGCGCCGACGAGCGGCGCACCGGCCTGATGACGCGGTTCACCGGCGAGCAGCCTCTGTACGGCCGGGCCGACCTCTACGACGACGGCACGGACTTCCGGCTGCTGGAGTTCAACGTCGGCAGCGAGCTCGGCGGGGTCGACGTCAGCGAGATCAACCGGTCACTGCTCGCCATGGAGCCGTTCGCCGAGTTCGCGGCCGAACACGGCCTGACGCACGTCGACACCCCGGCGGCCATGGCCCGGCAGTTCGCCGAGGCCACGGGGAAGGAGTCGCCGGTCGTCGCCTCGGTGGAGGCCGTCGGCGGCATGTCGGCCTACTACGAGTCCCTCCACCGCTCCTTCCAGGAGACCATGCGGCGGTACGGCGTCGAGACGGTGTACGGAGAACTCGACGACGTGCGGGTCGAGGGCGGCCGGGTGTACCTCCGGGACCGGCCGGTCGACCTGCTGCTGCGCTACTTCTCGGTCAACCAGGTGGCGCGCGACCCGCGCAACGACGAGTACGTCGAACTGGTCACCCGCGCGCACGAGAAGGGCGAGGTCGTGCTCTGGCTGCCCCTGAACAGCGCGCTGCTGTCATTCAAGACCTGCCTGCCGCTCGTCTCCGACCCCGACTTCCGCGCGGACCTGTCGGTGGAGGAGAACGCGCTGATCGACCGCATCCTGCCCTGGACGCGGACCCTCACCCCGGAGCTGGCCGACCTCGTACGCGCCGAACGCGAGCAGATGATCCTCAAGCCGTTCGCGGGCCTGGCGGGCCAGGGCATCCGCGTCGGCTGGGAGCAGACCGACCGGGAGTGGGCCGAGACGGTCGCCGCCTGCCAGGGCGGAGACCACATCGTGCAGCGTCGCGTCGACCCGATCCCGGAACCGGTCCTGAACCCCGAGACCGGCGAGGTCGAGAACTGGCGGGCCGTCTGGGGGATCTTCGCCTTCCCCGCCGGGTACGGCGGCGTGCTCTGCCGCGCCGTGCCGCCCGGATCGGGCTCCGTCGTCAACCTGGGCAGCAAGGGAGCCAAGGTGGCCTCGGCGTTCCACTACTGACCACTCTGAGGCGGCGGCCCCGGGTCCGTCTCCGCAGATGCGGCACGGCCTGCAATTGACTCCATGACGGAACTATTTAGCGTGGAGGTAATTGCAAGCTGACGCGAGGGGCGTAGCCATGCGATCCGAATCCGTGTGGTCGGACATGGTGGCCATCCAGGACCTGGTCTGCCGCGAGCGGTACTGGCGCGACCGCGGCGAGTGGGACGCCATGCGGTCGGCGTTCACCGACGACGCCCGGCTCCGGGTGACCTGGTTCGAAGGGTCGATCGACGACTATGTCGAGAGCTCCCGGACCCGGGACTGGGACCCCTCCGCGTCGTCCACGCACCGGCTCTCGCCGAGTGTGGTCACCGTGCACGGGGACCGGGCGCTTGCGGAGACCCCGGCGCTGGTGGAGCTGCGGATCGAGGCCGCCGGCATGTGGGTCGACGCGGTCATCAGCGTGCGCCTGCTGTCCCGCGTCGTGCGGACGCGGCAGGGGTGGAAGCTGGCGAGCATGGACGCGATCTACGAGAAGGACGTGATCAGGCCGGTGTTCCCCGCCGACCGCCTGGCCATCTCCGCGGAGGACACCGCCGCGTATCGGCGCTCCTACCAGTTCCTCGCCTACGGCGGGAACGGGCGCCTGCCCGACGACGTCCCCGGCGACGACAGGCCCGAGCTCGTCGCCGCCCTCTACGCCGCCGCCCGCGCATGGCTGCGTCCGGACGAACGGCGGGCGGCGGGCGGTCCCGCCCACGGGTGACGCGCTCGCTCAGTCCCAGGCCACGCGCAGCACGGTCGTGGCCGACAGCGGGTCCTCACCCCGATGGGTGGCGAGGACGCCCTCTCCCTCCGGAGTGTTGGCGTAGACCGGCTCGCCGGCCGAGATCCAGGTGTTCCACGCCCGTGCGAAGGCGGTGGCGCGGCCCCGGTTCTGGCCCAGGACGGCCGGCACCGCGTGGTAGACGACGCCGTCCGCTCGCGCGGCGCCCGCCAGCCACTCCTGTACCGGAGCGGAGCGCAGGACGTACCTCGGCATGACGTAGCGCGGCGCGGCGATGGGGGAGAGCACCTCGTCCAGGGCGAGCGCGAAGCGTTCGGAGGTCACCGTGTCGACGTCGGCGAGCGACAGCCGGTAGGACCCGTCCGGCTCGACCCGCGCGACGACGCCCTCGGCCCCGCGGCGGGAGAGGCCCGTGGCGAGCAGTCCGTCCGCCACGGCGCAGGCGAACCGCAGCAGCGGAGGATCGCCCGCGGCCTCTTCCAGCAGGCGTTCCGCCCGGCGTAGCGCACGGGCACGGCGCACGCCCAGGAACGTTCCGGTCGCCAGCAGGGGGAGGCCGAGCAGCACGGCGACCCAGGTCAGTACGGTCAGCAGCAGGAGCGTCGCGCCGCCGCCCGCGAGGGCGAGCGCCGTCGCGGCACTCACCGGGCGGGCCGGGGCCGGGACCGCGCACGCCGCCGCGGGCACGACCGGCGGCGGCTCCGGACGTGCCGCCTCTTCCTCTCGTACCGGCGCGCCCGCCGTACGGGCCGCGCGCACCCGCAGGGTGTGCACGAGTTCGTCACGGAACCCGGTGCCGAGCCGCCAGGCCTCGCGGGTCGCCTCGCGCGCCGAGGCCCGCGCGAGCATGGCGGCGTTCACCGCGTCGAGCTCACCCGGCGCCGGCGGGGCGTACGGGGAGAACACCGCGTCGACGTGCGCCACCCCGGACACGATCTCCCCGTCCGGTGCGGCGGCCAGGTAGCCGCGGTGCTTGCGGACGAACCGCTGCCAGTCCGCCGCGCCCTTCGGGTGGCCGTCGGCGACGCAGACGACGGTCCAGACGTTGGCCACCTTCTCCGGCCAGGACGGATCGAGCCGCAGGGCGCGCCCGCGCGTCTGCACCACCGAGGTCGTGGTGGTGGCGGAGGTCAGGTCGATGAGCGCGTTGACCCCGCGGGCGTCCCAGCCCTCGCCGAGCAGAGCGCGCGTGCCGACGAGGATCCGGCAGTGCCCCTCCTCGAAGAACGCGGTGACCAGGCGCACCCAGGTGCGGGCCGACCAGGAGCCCCCGATGACGCACACGCCGCCGTCCTCGGTGAGCGACAGGTCCGGCCGGTCCGCCCAGGCGAGGAACGCCCGCGCCGTGGCCGGTCCGGCGGCGACCGTACGGCCGGTCACGAGCATCGGGCCGAGCGGGGCGGTGCGTTCGTCGGCCACCAGGTTGCCGAGCACGAGCCAGGCCGAGCCCGCCTCCGCCTCCAGCACCCCGCGCAGCCGGGCGGGCAGCCGCGCCCCGGCGCGCTCGTGGTCGCACAGGACGAGCGCGCGCAGGCGTTCGCCGAGCGCGGCGCCCTCGGCGGCGGCGATCTCCACGGTTGCGTACGTCTTGGCGGCGCTGCGCGCCAGCACCCGGTCCACCGGCGACCACGCGGCCCGTACGCCCCGTCGGGTCAGCGTGTACCCGACCGAGGGGAGCGCCCGCCGGATCGCCTCCACCGTGTCCGCGCCGGGCGCGGCGCGCGTCACGTAGTCGTCCAGCAGTGCCACCCAGTCGTCGGCGGACGGCACGTGCCGGTGCTCCTCGCGCATCCGTGCGCCGGGTGGCAGGCCGAGCAGCCCCGCATGGTGCATGCGCAGCGCGGCGGCCGCGAGCCGCGGCTCGTCCTTTTCGGTACGCGTCCAGGGCACCGCGTGCGTGTTCGCGGTGAACCGGGCGTCCAGCCAGGTCAGGAAGCCGGTCGAGGTGACCAGGTCGGTCGTCAGCTCGGCGAAGCGCTCGGCCTCGCCCGCGATGTGGTCCGCCTCGACCGCGGTGGGCGGGGTGAGCCAGGCCAGCTCGGCGAACGGCGCGAGGTGGCCCTCGCGGACGAGCGCCGGGATGGACGCGCCGAGGATCGGCGTGCCGAACAGCGTGTCGACCAGCGCGGCCTCGGCGGGGGACAGCGACTCCGGCGGGGTCCCGGTCAGGCCGAGGACCATCGCGTCGGGCAGGCGTTCGAGGACCTCGGCGACGAGACGGCCCCAGACGTCGAGCAGGTGGTGACACTCGTCGAGCACCAGGGTGAGCGGCCCGGCGCCGGCCAGCCGCTCGATGAGCTCACGGCCGTTGGCGTGCAGCCGCCGCATCGGGCCGCGGGCGCGGCCCTCGTCGTCGGTCTCGGCGTCCGGGTCGAAGATGGCCAGCGACTGGTAGGTGAGCACGGTGACATCCGCGCCGAGGGACCGGTCCGCGCCCGCCGTCGCGGTCGCGGGGGTGAACCGCCGCCAGTGCGCGAGCCACTGGTACTGGATCGCGGTGTTGGGGACCAGCACGACGACCTTGCGCGCCAGGCGCCGCGCGGCCTCCAGACCGATGAGCGTCTTGCCCGCTCCCGGCGGCAGCACGGCCCACGCGCGCCGGCGTCCGCCGGCCCAGGCCGCGTCGAGCCGGTCGAGCGCCGTCGCCTGGTAGGGCCGGAGGGTTCCGGGCCAGTGCGTACGGGAGAAGCCGGCGGTCACCCGCGTCATGATGGCAGTCCGCGGCGGACCGCGCCCTCGCCCGCAGGGATCCCAAAAAGTGACGAAAACAATTGCGGATCGTCGTAACACCTTGGCATTCGCCGAGGATGTGCGCATCGGCGTAGATCAGCCGCTAGGGTCACCGTTCGTGTTGCCTCGTTCACTTCGCAATCTGCACGGGGCTTTTACGCGTCTCGTACAGGTTGAGACCTATGGTCCCGGTCTGGGACAGAGGAGTGCATATGGGGCGAGTCGGTTCCCCCGCCGACGATGACGTGGACGGCGCGTCCGGGGACGAGCGGGAGGGCTCCGTCTGGCATGCCCTGGGGCTGACGATCGCCTCCGCCGTCGTCTGGGGCGTGGCCCACCTGGCGACGGGGCGACGCGTCGTGGGTTCGCTCCTCATGGCGCTCCTCGCGCTCGTCATCGGCGGCGCCGTCATCGTCGTGCTGGACTTCCGCGACGAACTCAAGCAGGTCGCGGTCCAGGGCGACTGGCTGGCCGGGATCATCGGGGGCATCCTCCTGCTCGCGCTCGTGTGGTCGGCCGTGGTCGTCCGCTCGTACCTGATCGTGCGGCCGCGCGGCCTGTCGGTGTTGCCGCGGGTGCTCGCGGGCGGCGTGGTGGTCGTCCTCGTCATCGGCGTCTGCACGCCGCTCGTCTGGGCGGCCCGCGACACCTACACCCTGCGCGACACCATCCACACGATCTTCCATGCCGACCAGGCGAAGCCGCCGGTCGTCAAGAACGTCGCCGATCCGTGGAAGGACAAGCCGCGCGTCAACATCCTGCTGATCGGCGGGGACGGCGCGGGCGACCGCGTCGGCGTGCGGACCGACAGCATGACCGTCGCGAGCATCGACACCCACACGGGTGACACCGTGCTGTTCAGCCTGCCCCGCAACCTGCAGTACTTCCCGGTGGTCCCCCGGCTGCGCAAGCGGTGGCCGAGCGGGTTCACCGGGGTGTCGGCCGGCGACGAGGGGCTGCTGAACGAGCTGTACCAGGACGCCGAGGACGACAAGTCGATGATGCCCGGCTACGCCAAGGGCCGCCGTGGCCCCGCGCTGGTCAGCGAGGAGATCTCCTACCTCATCGGGCAGCCGATCGACTACTACGTCCTGGTCAACCTGTTCGGGTTCGCCGACATCATCGACGCGATGGGCGGCGTCAAGGTGCACATCGGTCAGGACATCCCGTACGGCGGGCCGGAGGACGGCAGCGCGCCGACCGGTGTGCTGAAGGCCGGCGACCGGAGGCTCAACGGCAAGCAGGCCCTGTGGTTCGGACGGTCGCGCACCATGAGCAGCGACTTCGTCCGCATGGGCCGGCAGAAGTGCCTGATGAAGGACGTCGCCGAGCAGGCCGACCCGCAGCGGGTGCTGACCAAGTTCCAGAAGCTCGCCGAGGCGGCGAAGAAGACGATCTCCACGGACATACCGGCGGAGATGCTGCCCGCGCTCGTCCGCCTGTCCGGGACCATGAAGCAGGGCGCGCAGATCACCAGCCTGATGTACGTGCCGCCGCAGTTCCAGAACGTGCGGCCGGACGTGCGCGTGATGCGCCAGGCCGCGGCCAAGGCGATCGCCGAGAGCGAGGAGGCGCGGCGCACGTCTTCCGCCTCTCCTTCCGCCACCCCCGGCGCCACCGCCGACCCGAGCACGAGCGCCGACCCGAGCACGAGCGCCGACCCGAGCGTGAGCGCGGACCCGAGCACGAGCCCGAGCGCCTCGAAGAGCTCCGGACGGCACAAGAGCAAGGCCGTCTCGTTGACGACGGCGTGCGGCTGAGGCAGGCGTAACCGACCATGCGTACGGCGTCGAACGTGGTGAGCGGGCCTTACCGGGCAATCGCGGCAGGTGTGGTCATACGTACGGTACGATCCATCAAACCTCGCCAAGTGTTACTGAATGCTTCCATTCAATCACTTTGCCTTTCGCACGGTGTTGCATCGCGCGCTCATCACAATTGTGACCGGCCACGAGCAGAGGATCAGGAGACTTCATGGCACCGCGGCAGTACGGAGGACGGGCGGTGAACGGCCGTGAGCCGATCCCGGTCGCCGGCCTCTGGCGCGCCCTGGGACTCACTGTCGCCTCGGCCGTCGTCTGGGGCATCGCGCACATCTGGGCGGGCCGCCGCGCCACGGGCTTCACTCTCATGGGACTGCTCGCGGCCCTCATCTTCAGCGCGGCGACGGTCGGGCTTGCCTTCCAGGACAAGCTCAAGGAGATGGTGGTCCAGGACACCTGGCTGAACGTCATCATCGCGGGCATCATCGTGCTCGCGATCGCGTGGGCGGTGATCGTGATCCGCTCGTTCCAGGTGGTGCGGCCCCCGGGGCTGCCGACCGCGATGCGGATCACCTCCGGCGCCCTCGTCGTGATCATGGCGCTGATGGTCTGCACGCCGCTGGTGTACGCGGCGAACGCGACGTACGTGCTGCGCGACACCCTGTCGAGCATCTTCGCCGGCGACGGCAACACCGCCGTCAACGCGTCCGACCCCTGGAAGAACAAGCCGCGCATCAACGTGCTGCTGCTCGGCGGTGACGGCGGCGCCGACCGTACCGGCATCCGCACCGACAGCATGACGGTCGCGAGCATCGACACCAAGACCGGCAACACCGTGCTGCTCAGCCTGCCGCGCAGCCTGCAGAAGTTCCCCGTGCCGCCGAAGATGCGGAAGCTGTGGCCCTACGGCTACACCGGCGACGCCGCGAACCCCCAGCACCCCGGCGGCGAGGGCCTGCTGAACGAGCTGTACATCCAGGGCGAGCGGCATCCCGAGCTGGAGCCCGGATACAAGAGGGGTCAGCGCGGCCCGCACCTGGTCGGGGACGCCATCGGCTACCTCACCGGCCTGAAGATCGACTACTACGTGCTCGTCAACCTCAACGGGTTCAAGGACATCGTCGACGCCATGGGCGGCGTGACCGTGCACGTCGAGAAGCGCCTGCCGATCGGCGGTGAGATCGTGAACGGCGTCCAGACGAAGCCGCCGACGGGCTGGCTCTCAGCCGGTACGCACCACCTCAACGGCAACCTGGCCCTGTGGTACGGCCGCTCCCGCGACGCGGACGACGACTTCCACCGCATGGACCGGCAGAAGTGCCTGATGAAGGACATCGCGGACCAGGCCGACCCGCAGAAGGTCGTCGCCAACTTCCAGAAGCTGGCCAATGCCGCCAAGAACACCATCTCCACCAACATTCCCGCGGCGCTCCTGCCCGCACTGGTGAAGCTGTCCGGCACGGTCAAGAAGGGCGCCGACATCCAGAGCATGCCCTACAACCCGGGCAAGGTCGCCGGGTTCCACGTCTACGAGCCGAGCCTGACGGTCATGCGCCAGGCGGCCGCGAAGGCCATCGCCAACAGCACGAAACCCGCGACGGCGGCGCCGGCGAGCACTCCGAGCGCGAGCACGTCCACGAAGGCCAGGCGTGCCGGCGCGAACGCCTCGCCCTCGGCCAAGTCGTCCTCCTCCGGGGGCGCGACGTCGCTGAAGAACGTCTGCGGCTGACGCACCGGTCCCCGGCTCCTCTGAGACGGCCCCTGCCGCAGAGTGGCAGGGGCACCGCCGGACCGGGGGCAGAATGACCGGATGACCGGAAACCCCCCGGCGGAGGGCCGTCCCCTGCGGCGCCGTGTGCTGGTCGCGATCGTCGGCGTCGCCGCGGCGGCGGTCGTGCTGTTCGCGCTCCCGCTCGCGGTGGTGCTCCAGCGGCTGTACCGCGACGAGGCGGTCGTCTCGCTCGAACGCGACGCCACGCGCATCTCGGCCGAGGTTCCCGACTCCATCGCGCGCGACCCCCGGCCGGTGCCGATCGTGACCCGCATGTCCCGGCGCCTGACCGTCGGCGTCTACACCCTGGACGGACGGCGCGTCACCGGCCGCGGGCCCGACTACTCGCCCGTCGCCGGGAACGCGGACGACGGCCACGTCCACGAAGCGGTCGAGCACGGGCTGCTGACGGTGTCCGCGCCGGTGCCCTCCGACGAGTCCATCGTCGCGGTGATCCGGGTCGCGACGCCGTACGACCGCATCTCGGCGCGGGTGGAGCGGGCGTGGCTGCTGATGGCGGCGCTGGCGATCCTCGTGGTCGGGCTGGCGGCCGTGGTGGCGCGGCGGCAGGCGGTGCGCCTCGCCGCGCCGCTCGAACGCCTCACCAGAGACGCGCAGGCCCTGGGCAGCGGCGACTTCTCCATCCGGGCCAGGACGGTCGGCGTACGGGAGGCCGACGCCGCGAGTCGCGCCCTGGAGGCGACCGCCCGGCGGCTCGGCGACGTGCTGGACCGTGAGCGCGCCTTCAGCGCGCACGTCTCCCACCAGCTCCGCACCCCGCTGACCGGCCTGCTCCTCGGGCTGGAGGCGGGACTGGCCGAGGACGATCCGCACGCGGTGATCCGTACCGCCCTGGATCGCGGCGAGCACCTGCAGGAGATCATCGAGGACCTGGTGCGGCTGTCGCGCGGTAGCGCGGGCGACCACGGCGTGCTGGACGTGCGGGCCCTGCTCGATGAGGTCCGGACCCGTACGGACGTGACCGTGCGAGTGCCGGACGAGTTGCCGGAGGTGCGGGCCTCACTCGCGGCCGTACGGCAGATCCTGCGGGTCCTGCTGGACAACGCCGTCACGCACGGCCGGCCGCCGATCACGGTGTCCGCGACCGACCTGGGCTCCGGTCTGGCGATCGACGTCACCGACGACGGCCCGGGGGTGCCCGACGGCGTCGACGTCTTCCGCGCGCCGGCCGACGGGCACGGCATCGGGCTCGCGCTTGCCCGTTCCTTGGCCGAAGCGGAGGGCGGCCGCCTCATCCTGCGACGTTCTTCGCCCCCCACATTTAGCTTGCTTTTGCCTGCGGGTGGATACGGTAGCCGCCATCAGTCACCGTCCTGACCGCTCATCACTCCCCGTCCGCGTCGCGTTCGTACCGGTAGCCGCGCCCGCGGAGAGTCGTGATGGTCGCGTACGACCCGAGCTTCCGGCGGAGGGTGGAGACGTGCACGTCGAGGGTCTTGGTCGGGCCGAACCAGTTCTCGTCCCAGACCTCGTCCATGAGCTGTTCGCGGGTGACCACCTCGCCCGCGCGCGTCACCAGGGCCGCCAGCAGGTCGAACTCCTTCGGCCGCAGGAGCACCTCGGCTCCGGCGGCGTGCACCCGGCGTGCGGGCAGGTCCACGCGGACCTGACCCACCGAGACGACCGAGTCGCCCGGCACCGCGCTCTGCCGGCGCAGGTGGGCGCGGATCCGCGCGACCAGCTCGGTGAGCCGGAACGGCTTGGTGAGGTAGTCGTCGGCTCCGGCGTCGAGGGCGACCACGACCTCGAACTCCTCCGTACGGGCGGTGAGCACGACGATCACGGTCTGCGGCAGGTCGGCGCGCAGCCGGCGGCACAGCTCGACGCCTTCGATGTCCGGCAGCCCGAGATCGAGCAGGATGAGATCCGGCGGATGGGCGAGAGCGTCGGCGACGGAGGCCCGGCCGCTCGTGGCGAGCGCGGCGTCGTAGCCGCTCGCGGAAAGGGCCTTGAGCAACTCGGCCCCGATGACGGAGTCGTCCTCGACGATCAGGATGCGTTCACGCGGCACATCTCAGATCCTAAGGATCCCCCCAAGTCGATCATTCGTTAGCCGGTTACGACGTGTCCGCGGAATGTGTTCATTCTCTTGGAGTTCGAGGGGTTTCCTTCATGACAGACGTCAGCGTGATCGTCATCGTCTACAACGATGCCGATCGGCTGCCGGCCGCCGTGCGCTCCGCGCTCGGCCAGTCTCACCGTGACGTCGAGGTGGTGATAGTCAACGACGCCAGCACCGACGGGACCGCCGCGGTCGCCGACGAGCTGGCGATGGCCGAGGACCGGGTCCGCGTGATCCACCGGGCGGAGAACTCCGGTGGCTGCGGGCAGCCGCGCAACGACGGGATCGCCGCGGCGCGCGGCACGTACCTGATGTTCCTCGACAGCGACGACACGCTCGATCGGCACGCCTGCCGCAACCTGGTCGCCGCCGCCGAGGAGCACGAGGCCGAGCTCGTCTCCGGCTGCTGCTGGCGCGTCTATCCCGACAAGGACGAGGAACGCGTCTGGTACCGCGGCGTCTACCGCGAGCGCGGCGTGTACGCCTCGGTGCGGGAGTACCCCGAGCTGCTCTACGACACCCTGTCCACGAACAAGCTCTACCGGCGCGACTTCCTCGACCGCGAGGGCCTGCGGTTCGTCGAACGCCTGCACTATGAGGACCTGCTGTTCAGCACGCAGGCGTACCTGGCCGCGCGGAAGATCGCCATCATCCCGCACCGCGTCTACAACTGGATGATCTACGAGAAGGCCGAGACCCTCTCGATCACCAACCAGCGGGCCGAGCTGCGGAACTTCTCCGACCGGCTGGAGATCTTCCGGCGCATCGACGCGGTCTATGCGCGGTACGGCGCCGACGATCTCAAGCTGTCCAAGGACGTGAAGTTCCTCAACCACGACCTGCTGCTGTACGTCCGGGGTCTGCGCAGCCGCGACGACGACTACCGCGAGGCGTTCCTCGCCCTGGCCCGCGAGTACATGGCCACGATCGACCCGCGCGCGTACGACGAGGCCCACGAGCTCCAGGCGATCATCGGCTTCATGGTCGCCCAGGGCGACTACGAGGGCGCGGTGAGCGCCGCGGACTACGTCGGCAAGGGCAAGACCGGCAAGCCACGGCTGACCGCGCCGCTGGTCGAGCGCGACGGGCGGATCTACTGGTCCGGCGACCACCTCGACACCGAACAGGGCCGCCGGATCCTCGACGTCACCGAGCTCGGCATCCACTCGCTGCCCCTCAAGTCGCTGAACCCCGGCGGAAGCGTCACCGAGATGGTGCGCGACGGGCGCGTGCTCCGGCTCGCCGGAGACGTCGTCAACCCGCTGGACCGGATCGGCGCCGGCGTCCCGCTCAGCGCACGGCTGGAGTTCCGCGACCGCAGCCGGACCGGCCGGTTCTTCGCCGTGCCGGCCGAGGTGACGCACGCGGACGGGCGGCTGCGCTGGACGGCCGAGGTCCTGCCGGGCCGCGACGTGCGGCCGCTCGGCTTCCTCGACCAGAGCTGGGGCCTGCGCCTGCGGCTCGAGGCCGGCGACGAGGAGCTGTTCATCCGGCTGTTCGCGAACCAGCCGATGGAGATGTCGGTGCCGGTACGGCCGCGCCTGACCCGCCTCGCCGGCGACCACTTCGAGGCGTACATCCCGGAGAACGGGGAGATGGCCTTCCGTCTCGTCGCGTACGGGTGGGCCGGCCGCGTCACGCTCGCGACGCTGCGCAGGTTCGCCGCCACCGGGCGCGGGCGCCGGTGGTGGACCGCGCTGCTGCGCGCCGAACGACGGTGGCGTGACGTCTTCACCCGCCGGAAGACGAAGATCGCCGTCTACAACCGGCTGTTCGTCCGGCTGCCGATCCGGCGCGACACGATCGTGTTCGAGAGCCACCTCGGCAAGCAGTACTCCGACAACCCCAAGTACATCTACGAAGAGCTGCGCAGGTCCGGGGGGAAGCACACCGCGATCTGGTCGTACGCCAAGAGCCCGGCGGGCTTCCCCAAGGACGCGAGGCTCGTGCGCCGCGGGTCCTGGCAGTACTACCTGGCGCTCGCGCGGGCCGGCTACTGGGTGGACAACCAGGGCTTCCCGCAGGACGCCGCGAAACGGCCGCAGACGACCTACATCCAGACCTGGCACGGCTCGGCGTACAAGCGGATGGGGTTCGACGACCCGGAGCTCAAGCGCGGCAGCAAGGCCAGGCGGTCGCGCTTCCAGCGGACGATCGACCGTTACGACGCCTTCCTGATCCGCTCCGAGCACGACGCGCGGACCCTCGCCAAGGGCCTCGGCGTGCGCGCCGAGCTGATCCGCAGCGGCTACCCCCGCAACGACGCCCTGGTGAACGGCGGCGACACGGCCAAGCTGGCCGAACAGCTGAAGCTGACCGGCGACGAGCGCACGGTCGTGCTGTACGCGCCGACGTTCCGCGCCGGGGCGAACGGCAAGGCGCAGAAGAAGT
Source organism: Actinoallomurus iriomotensis (assembly GCF_030269445.1). GTDB lineage: Bacteria > Actinomycetota > Actinomycetes > Streptosporangiales > Streptosporangiaceae > Actinoallomurus > Actinoallomurus iriomotensis. Next base: position 1,835,798 of record NZ_BSTJ01000001.1, on the reverse strand, counting down.
TCGAGATGCCGTTCGACCTGGAGGAGTTCGCCGAGGAGCTCGGCGAGACCCACGTGCTCCTGGTCCGCCCGCACTACCTCAACACCGCGGTCGTGCCGCCGAGCCTGCGCGGCGTGGTCCGCGACGTCGGCGCGGTGCACGACGTCACGTCGCTGCTGCTGCTCTCCGACGCGCTCGTCACCGACTATTCGTCGCTGATGTTCGACTACGCCCTGCTCGATCGCCCCACAGTGTTCTTCGCCCCCGACCTCGAGGACTACGTCCGGTCCCGCGGCACCTACTTCGACCTGCGCAAAGAGGGTCCTGGACCGGTGCTGAGCGAGCCTGACGAGCTGTTCGCCGCGCTCGCCGACCTGCCCGGCCTCACCACCCGGTACGCCAAGAAAAGGCGTGAATTTCTCGAAAAGTACGGGGAATACGACCGGGGTACCGCCGCCAAGCAGGTCGTCGACCGCTTCTTCACGGGGGATTCCAATGCGTGACATCTTCATCGTCTGCAACAACCACGAAGAACTCGGCGGCCTGCAACGATGGGTCCACCACGTCGGCGGGCTGTTCGCCGCCCGCGGTCACCGGGTGCACGTGATCGGCGTGACGCACGCCGCCGAGCCGCACGACTACGGGCGCGACCTGCCGTACGAGCTGAGCGTCCTGCACGACACCCCGCCGCCGTCCCGCAGCGGGGGGCGGCTGCGCGCGATGCGCCGCCGCTCGGTGCAGCGGCGCGGCGCGGCCAGGCTGAGCCGCCTCTTCCGCGCCGCCCGGCCGGGCGGCGTCATCATCGCCGCGCAGGTGTGGGCGATGGAATGGGTCGCGCTCGCCGACACGGCCGGGATGCCGGTCATCGGCATGAGCCACGAGTCCTACCAGGCGACCAAGGCCTCCTCGCGGTACCAGCGGGTGAAACGCCACTTCGCCGACGTGAACCGGTTCCTCGTGCTCAGCACCGAGGACGCCGACTCCTGGGCCCGCGACCACATGTCCAACGCCGACTTCATGCCCAACCCGCTCCACGTCGTCCCGTCCACCCTGCCGGACCTGTCGCGGCCCGTGGTCGAACTGCTCGGCCGCCTGTCCTTCGAGAAGGGGCAGGACATGATGCTGGAGGCGTGGGCGGAGGTGACCCGGAGCTTCCCGAACTGGCGACTGCGCCTGTACGGCTCCGGTCCCGACGAGGAGGTTCTGCGCCACCAGGCGTCGGACCTCGGCGTCGATGAGACGGTGGAGTTCGCCGGGGCGACCGCCGACGTCGAGGGCGCCCTGAACGAAGCGTCGATCTTCGCGCTGTCCTCACGCATGGAGGGCTTCCCGATGTCGGTGATGGAGGCGATGGCCTACGGCCTGCCGACCGTGGCGTTCGACTGCGCGCCGGGCGTCCGCGAACTCATCACGCATGAGTCGGACGGGCTGCTCGTACGGCCGGGAAACACGACGGAGTTCGCCGAACAGCTCGCCCGCCTGATGAGCGACGAGGATCTGCGCGCCAAGCTCGGCCGTCAGGCCCGCACCTCGGTGCGGCGGTTCTCCGCCGACATGGTCACCGACCGCTGGGAGCGCATGTTCGAGCTGGTCGACCGCTGATCAGCCCCAGGGCGCGCGCAGCCGGGGCCGCGGGCGGGTGCGTTCCCACGTGCAGGGGCGGGCCGGCACCGGCTCCTCGGCCGCGCGGATCGCCAGACTCATCAGGCTGATCAGGATGGCGCCCGCCGTGTCGGTGTCGAGCAGCACGGTCACCCAGTCGTCGCCGGGCCGTACGACGACCTGACCGCTGTCGACCAGCACGGTGTCCAGGCGCTCGACGAAGCCGCGGGACAGGCGGAGATCGGCCTCCTCGCCCGTGTGCAGGTGGAGGATCTCGCCGCCGCGGAAGTTGAAGCTCCGCCCGGTGCCGCAGGAGGGGCGACCGGCCGACAGCCCGGGCCAGGTCGCCAGTTGAGCGGCCACTCTCTCGGCCGCGCTGCGGGTCTTCGCTGGGCCCCTCACGGCACCAGCATCCCGTGTCGCGCTGTTTCTTCATAAGAGCCCGCATCCCAATTGTTATGAGCGGACTTGGCCATTTTTCGTCTCCTGGTAACCGCGCCGACGACCGTACGTGGACGGTCGTCCGAAAAGCGGCCCTACGCGGACCGGTACGGTGGATGGGTGATCTCTCGTGGTGACGTGGAGGCGGCCCGGACCCGAATCGACTCGCGGGTGCTGCGGACCCCCGTACTCCGGCTCGACCGGCTGTGGCTGAAGCTCGAACAGCTCCAGCACACCGGTTCGTTCAAGGCGCGCGGCGCCTTCAACCGGGTTCTCGCGGCGGCCGAGACGGACGACCTCCCGGAGGCGGGAGTGATCGCCGCGTCCGGCGGCAACGCGGGCCTGGCCTTCGCGTACGCCGCCCGCGAGCTGGGCGCGCGTGCGGAGGTGTTCGTCCCGGAGACCGCGCCCCCGGTGAAGGTCGCCCGGCTGCGCGCGCTCGGCGCCTCCGTACGCCAGGTCGGCAGCGAGTACGCCGAGGCGTACGAGGCCGCGACGAAGCGCGCGGCCGACACGGGCGCCCTGTTCGGCCACCCGTACGACCAGCCGGAGGTCTGCGCGGGCCAGGGCACACTGGCGCTGGAGCTGGAGGAACAGACGGGCGGCGTCGACACGGTGCTGGTCTCGGTCGGCGGAGGCGGGCTGATGGCCGGCATCGCGGCGGCGCTGGAGGGCCGGTCACGCGTGGTCGCGGTGGAGCCGGAGGCCTGCCCGTCGTTCCACGCCGCACTGGCGGCGGGCCGCCCGGTCGACGCGCCGGTGTCGGGCGTGGCCGCCGACTCCCTGGGCGCCCGCCGCGTGGGCGACATCCCGTACGCGGTCGCCCGCCGCACGGCCGTGGAGTCGATCCTGGTGAGCGACGCCGATGTGATCGCCGCCCGCCGCGCCCTGTGGCAGGACCACCACATCGTGGTCGAGCACGGCACCGCCGCCGCCTACGCCGCCCTCCTGACCGGCGCCTACACCCCGTCCACCGACGAGACCGTCGCCGTCATCTGCTGCGGCGCCAACACCGACCCCGCCGATCTCACCTGACCGTGGTCACGATTGGTCGAAGGCCGTTCACTGTGGGTAGAACTTGATAGCGTGATGATTGCGTAAAGCAGACGAAGGTGGTCTCCGTGGAGGAGAGCTGATGGCGGCGGCGCCTATGCCCGAGATGCCCGCAACACCAAAGAAGCGTCCGTGGTTCGTGCCGCCGGTGGAAGCCTTCACGGCGGAGGATCTCGATCACATTCCGGAATTGCCCCGTCACACAGAGCTAATCGATGGCAGCCTTGTCTTTGGGAGCCCCCAGGCCAACTTCCACACGATGGCGATCTCTCTGCTGGAGACCACGCTTCGCCGGCTCGTCCCCGAGCATCTGCGAGTGCGTCGGGAGATGACCATCACGCTGGGGAAACGTCAACGCCCTGAGCCGGATCTGGTCGTGGTCAGGACCGAGGAGGCCCTCGACACGACGAAGACCAGTTTTCAACCCTCCGACGTCGTGCTCGCGGTCGAGGTGGTCTCGCCGGACTCGGAGGTCAGGGATCGGGAGCGGAAACCGCAGCTCTACGCGGCTGCCGCGATAGCCCACTTTTGGAGGGTGGAGAACACGGAGGGACGGCCGACCATCTACGTGTACGAGTTGGACCCCGCCACTCGGTCGTACTCACTCACCGGCATTCACCACGACCTGCTGAAGCTCACGGTCCCGTTCGACATTGATATCGATCTCACGCAGATGAACCGGATCTAGAGCCAGTCGCGCTTTTTAAAGATGGTGTACAGGGCTACGGCGGTGACGATGAGGATGGCGAGGCTGACCACGAAGCCCCACTGTTTGTCGTAGCCCGGGAACGGGACGTTCTGGCCGTAGAAGCCCGTCACGGCCGTGGGGACCGCGATGACGGCGGCCCAGCCCGTCAGCTTCTTCATCACCTGGTTCAGATGGTTGCCCTGCAGCGCGATGCGGGTCTCCTGCAGGCTCGTGACGACGTCGCGCAGGCTCTCGGTCCACTCCGTGGCGCGCAGCACGTGGTCGTACACGTCCTGGAAGTACGGCGTCATCGGCTCCGGCACCACGTGCAGGTCGCGGCGGAGCAGGGTGTTGACGACCTCGCGCATCGGCAGGACGACGCGCCGCAGCAGGGTCAGGCTCTTGCGCAGGCGGAAACCGCGGTGCTGGGTCTCCCTGGTGGGCACCTCGTCGCCGAACAGGCGCTCCTCCAGGTCGTCGATCGCGCCGTCCAGCGCCTGGACGGCCGCGAAGTGCCCGTCGACGATCAGGTCGATCAGCCCGTGCAGGAGGTACGCCACGCCGTGCTCGGCCAGGTCGGATGAGGAGTCCCACTGCCGGCGCAGCGCGTCGAGGTCGAACTCCTCATCGCCCCGTACGGTCACCAGCGCGCGGTCGGTGATGAACGCCGAGATCTCGTGGGTGGCCAGCTCACCGCTCTCCTCGCTGAGGTGCACGGCGTAGGCGTTGAAGAACAGGTGTCCGTCGTAGCGGTCGAGCTTGGGCCGCTCGTGGTGGCTGAGGGCGTCCTCGACCGCGAGCGGGTCCAGGCCGAACTCCTCGCTGATGAGGTCCAGGCCGCCGTCGTCCGGGTGGCACAGGTCCAGCCACACGACGGTGTCCGGCTCGGCCAGGTAGTCGCTGATCCGGGCGGCGGGGAAGTTCTCCTCCTCGAGCTTCCCGCGGCGCCAGACGCGGGTGCGGGCGTTCAGATCCACGAGTCGAACCACATCCGGCTGTGCCAGGCGTCATAGGGCAGGATCTGGCCGGTGAGGATGGGATACAGGAAGTAGAAGTTGGCCAGCACGAGCAGGACGTACGCTCCGCAGGCGGCCGCACCCATCACACGTCTGATCGGCACCGCGTCGGCCGGGCCGATGAGCATGCCCATGACCAGCACGATCGACAGCACCATGAACGGCAGCATCGGGGTGGCGTAGAACAGGAACATCGTCCGGTGGCCGAGGCCGAAGTAGAACCACGGCAGCCAGCCGGCCAGGAAGCCCGCGACCGCCGCGCCGGCCCGCCAGTCGCGCTGCACCAGCCACCAGCCGGCGATGACCAGCAGGGTGATGATCGAGATCCACCAGATCGCCGGGGTGCCGATGCCGAGGACCTCGCGCGAGCACTTGCTCGCGCCGCAGCCCGACGGCTCGGTGTAGTAGAACGCCACCGGCCGCTTGAGGAACATCCAGTTCCACGGCCAGGACTGGTAGTCGTGCTTGACGGTGAGCGTCGTGTGGAAGTGCCACATCTGCTGGTGGTAGTCCCACAGCCGCGGCATCGCCTGGACGAACGCGGTGATCGGGTTGCCGGACACCCGGCCGCGGCCCCAGCCGCCCGCGTTGAAGATCCAGCCGCTCCACCACGCGAGGTACGTGACGCCGCTCACCACCACGAGCGACACGAACGCCGGCACCGCGTCGAGCAGGAAGCCCCCGGCGTACGGCTGGCGGACCCCGGCGGCGCGCCGTGCGCCGATGTCCCAGATCAGCACCATGATGCCGAACGCCGCGATGTAGTAGATCCCGGTCCACTTGGTGGCCACGGCCGTGCCCAGGCAGAGCCCGGCGGCCAGGCGCCACCAGTGCATGACGAAGGGGCCGAACTCGCTCTCGTTGCCGGTCTCCATCACCTTGGCGGCGAGCGCCGCGCGGGTGCGGTCGCGGTCGATGACCAGGCACGCGAACCCGGCCAGGATCCAGAACATCACGAAGATGTCCAGGATCGCGGTGCGGCTGGTCACCAGCTCCATGCCGTCCAGCGCGAGCAGAAGGCCGGCGGCGGTGCCCAGCAGGGTCGAGCGCGTCATCCGGCGGGCGACCCGGGCCAGGATGAGCACCGACAGCGTGCCGATCAGGGCCGAGGCGAACCGCCAGCCGAAGGGGTTCATGCCGAACATCCACTCGCCGATGGCGATCAGCCACTTACCGGCGGGCGGGTGGGCGACGAAGCTGCCGCCGGTGCCCCAGATGTTGAGGTTCGGCGGATGCTGGAGGAGCAGGCTGTCGGCGTTCTTGACGGTGTTGTGCTCGTACCCGAACTTCAGCAGCGCGTACGCGTCTTTGGCGTAGTAGGTCTCGTCGAAGATCACCGCACGGGGCTTGCCGAGGTCGTAGAACCGCAGCACGCCGGCGAACAGCGTCACGAGCAGCGGGCCGAGCCAGCCCATCAGTCTGCTGCCCGGAATCGCCGGCGCCAGCCACTGGCGCAACGATGGCGGGCGTCCGTCGCTCTGGGACCGAGGAGCTGGTTCGAGTCCTGTCATCGCCACCACCCCGACATCGTACGGGGGGATACCGGGCCGATTGTGCACTTCGGACTGCCTGCCCTCACGAGATCGTGACGGCGCGGCGATCGCCGAGGTGCGGGACGGTGACGCCGGGGTCGAAGATGGGTGCTGTGGGAACATCTGGGACGCTGACGCTGGCCGCCGCGCCGATCGGCCGCGCGGAGGACGCATCCGAACGCCTTCGCGGCGCGCTGGGCGCGGCCGACATCATCGCCGCGGAGGACACTCGCCGCCTGCGGCGCCTCACCGCCGACCTGGGCGTCACCACCGACGCGCGGATCGTGTCGTACTACGACGCGAACGAACGCGCCCGCGCCGCCGAGCTGGTCGAGGAGCTGCGCGAGGGTCGCGACGTGCTGGTCATCACCGACGCCGGGCTGCCGGGCGTCTCCGACCCGGGCTACCGGCTCGTCACCGCCGCGATCGAGGCCGAGGTGCCGGTCACCGTTCTGCCCGGGCCGTCCGCGGTGACCACCGCGCTGGTCATCTCCGGGCTGCCCAGCGACCGCTTCTGCTTCGAGGGCTTCCTGCCGCGCAAGGCGGGGGAGCGCGCGTCGCGGCTGGCCGCGCTTGCCGGGGAGCCGCGCACGATGGTCTTCTTCGAGGCGCCGCACCGGCTGACCGCCGCGCTGGAGGCGATGGCGGGCGCGCTCGGCGCCGACCGGCCCGCCGCCGTGTGCCGCGAGCTGACCAAGACGTACGAGGAGGTGCGTCGCGGGCCGCTCGGCGAGCTGGCCGCGTGGTCCTCGGGCGGCGTGCGCGGTGAGATCACGATCGTCGTCGGAGGCGCGCCGGAGCGCTCCGGACCGGCTGACCTGGACGCGCTCGCCGACGAGGTCGAGCGGCGCGTCACCGATGGCGCGGCCAGAAAAGACGCGATTGGCGAGGTTGCACGAGAACATCGTGTACCGAAAAGGGAGCTTTATGACGCGGTTATTGCACGAAAAACCAGGTGATGACGATTATTTGACGTAAGCTTTAAGCAGCTCAGGGCCCCTCAAACGACGCTTAATGGGGAAAACTCGTGGCGGGACGCAATCCGATGGTTTCGCCCGGGGGTGACGGGAAATGCACGAATCCATGATCTCGCAGGAGACGTGGAAGTACGAGTGCCTCGGCTGCCTGCACGAGTGGCAGAAGGAGTTCGAGGTCGGACGCTCCTCGGACGGTCACGGTGGTGAGGTCGTCGTCTACCACCACCTGAGCCAGCGCTGCACCTGTCCATGGGCGGAGCCGGTGTGCCCGTCCTGCGGCGGCTACGACGTGAAGATCCTCCCCACCGGGTGGAGCGTCGTCGCGCCGATCCCCCGCCAGCGGCACACCGAGCTGGAGATGATCTTCCGGCTCCGCCGGCTCCACGCCTACTGACGGCCGGCTCAGGACGCGGTGACCGCGTCCTGGGCGGCCGGCTTCCCCGGCTCCTCCGGTTCGCCGGAGGAGCCGTCGGCGTTTCCGGACGTCTGCTCCGGCGCGCTCCCGCGCCACCACAGGAGCCGCCTCAGCTTCTCGCGCGGCTCGCGGGAGAAGGTGATCGCGGCGGCGAGGCAGGCGAACGGCACCGTCGGCAGTACGTAGCGGTAGTCGAACTCGGCGGTGGCCGGTGGCACGAGCAGCAGCCCGGTCGCGAGGATCCAGGGCAGGAACGCCTGGCCGCCCCACCGTCGCCACAGCGGGATCAGCCCGGCCAGGCCGACGATGAGGATGCCGCCGAGCAGCGTGCCGGGCAGGTGCGCCACGTCCTGGTAGGTGCGGATGCCCGTGGCGTACGGCGTGATGATCCGGGTACGCGCGTTGCCGTCCTCGTACTTGTGCGCCTCCGACGCGGCCGTCTGGTCGCGGCTCATCCGCCAGTTCGGCAGGGCCGCGGACTTCTTGCCGAACTCGTACATCTGGTAGGTGGCCTTGTCCGGGAAGACCGTCCGGTGCCACTTGAAGGTGTAGAGGAAGTCCTTCAGCACGACCACGGCGTAGTCGAACGGCTGGGCCATGATGGCGCGCTTGGCGAAGTCGCCGGCGAGCTGGTTCTGGTAGTTGGTGAACTTGGCGGCCGGCACCCGGTGGAACGGGGAGTTGCGGTCCCAGATGGCGTCCTGGGAGAAGGTCAGCGGCGTGTGGGAGGTCCGGCTGTCCTTGCAGAGCGGGTACTCCGAGACCGGCGGCTTGATCTTGTTGCAGTCGGCGAACTCCGTGACCCGCGCGTACAGGAAGACGCCGCTGCTGGTCGTCATGCCCGGCTTGCCGTACCAGGCCCAGAACCAGCCCGCGTACGCGCCGAGCGGCAGCGCGCACAGCGCGATCGTCGCGACGAAGACGCGCCAGTTGAAGCGGCGCATCAGGAGGTACACGACGATCGCGACCAGCACCGGCTCGCCGACCGTGCGCGTCAGCGTGGCGAGGCCGACCAGCAGGCCGACGACTCCCGCGGCCTTCCAGGTGAGCGACTTGCCGTACCAGAGCACGATCGTCACCGCGCAGACGAGCAGGAACTCGAACGTGATGTCGGACAGGATCAGGTGCTCGAGCTGGATCTGGTAGCCGTCGTACAGCAGTGGCACGGTCGCCAGGGACGCGCCCCAGCTCGGCAGGCCGAACCTCCGGCGCAGCAGCGCGTAGATCATGACCGCGCCGGCCAGCCCCATCAGGTGCTGGAGCCCGGCCACCGCGGCGAAGCTGTGGAACGGCTTCAGCGCCCACAGCAGGAACGAGTAGCCGTCCGGCCGGATCGGGTGCGGGTACGGGGACATCGCGACGTGCAGGTAGTCGAACGAGTCGTTGAACCACGACGCGGGCCGGTAGCCGAGCATGGCGAGCGCCCGCAGGAAGGCACCGCCCGCGAGCACGACGGTGAACGTCTTGTGACGCCGCACGAGCGAGAGGAGGAACGGGAGCACGCCCAATGAGATGAACCCGACACGGCGGACGCGCCCTTTCTCCGCCGGGCGCTCCTCGTCCGTGCCGACTTCCACCGCTTTGACCTGCGGCTTTACATCCGCGGACGCGTCAGATGACGTGTCAGGCGGCGCGCCCGTTACGGCGGATTCCCCGCTCTGTTCTCCCGCGGTAGTCAAGTCGGACCGACCTCTCTGGACAGCACAGCCCTTATCCTGTATCCCCAGCCTGCCGTCAGCCGGGTGCTTCTTGCGAAGTCAAAGGTTGCGGCTTTACGACACGCGGCCGCTCGCTGGCGGGCATCATGGGTAACACACGCCACTTGTCGGAACAATGACGAGGTTAGTCGAAACCCCCGAAGCATGGTCGCAGAGGGGTAATGGAGGACACGACGTGGAACTCTCCGTGGTGATGCCTTGCCTGAACGAGGCGGAGACCGTAGAGACATGCGTGCGGAAGGCCCTCGGATTCTTCGCTGAGCACGGCGTCGACGGTGAGGTCATCATCGCCGACAACGGCAGCACCGACGGGAGCCAGCAGCTCGCCCGCGACGCGGGCGCCCGCGTCGTGCCGGTGACCTCCAAGGGCTACGGCAACGCGCTGATGGGCGGTATCCGGGCGGCTCGGGGCACGTACGTGGTCATGGGCGACGCCGACGACTCCTACGACTTCACCTCGCTGATGCCGTTCCTCACCGAGCTGCGGGACGGCGCCGACCTGGTCATGGGCAACCGCTTCAAGGGCGGCATCGCGCCCGGCGCCATGCCGCCGCTGCACCGGTACCTGGGCAACCCGGTGCTCAGCTTCGTCGGCCGGCTGTTCTTCCGCAGCAAGATCGGCGACTTCCACTGCGGGCTGCGCGGGTTCCGCCGGGACTCGATCCTGCGGCTCGGCCTGCAGACCGGCGGCATGGAGTTCGCCAGCGAGATGGTGGTCCGCTGCACCCTCGCCAAGTACGACATCCGCGAGGTCCCCACCACACTCTCGCCCGACGGCCGCTCCCGCGCCCCGCACCTGAGCACCTGGCGCGACGGCTGGCGACACCTGCGCTTCCTCATGCTCTACAGCCCCCGCTGGCTGTTCCTCATCCCCGGCCTGCTGCTGATGACCCTCGGACTGATCGGCGGCATCGCCCTGTCCGTCGGCCCGATCCACGTCGGCGACATCGCCTTCGACGTCGACACCCTCGTCGGGGCGTCCGCGATGCTGGTGATCGGCTTCCAGGCGGTGCTGTTCGCGCTGCTGACCAAGGTCTATGCCATGGAGGAGGGTTTCCTTCCCCATGACCGGCGGGTGCAGCGCATCGTCCACTCCTGGAGCCTCGAACGCGGCCTCGTCGTCGGCGGCCTGCTCGCGCTCGCCGGTCTCGTCGGGCTGGTGGCCTCGCTCGTGCACTGGCAGGGCCACAGCTTCGGCCAGCTCGACCCGCGCGACTCGCTCCGCATCGTCGTGCCGGCCGCCACCGCGCTCATCATGAGCTTCCAGATGATCTTTGCGTCGCTGTTCGTCAGCATCCTGGGGATCCGCCGCCGCTCCCACCCGCCGGTCACCGACCCGGCGGAGGAGGCCGCGGACGTCGTGGACGCCGCGGTCGTCAAGGTCGCGGGCGAGGCGAAGACCCTCAAGCTCAAGGAGATCGACGTGCCCGCGGCCGAGGACACCTCCGACGAGGAGGGCGTGGCCGAGGAGAGCAAGGACAAGGACACGGCCGAGACCTCCTGACGACCGTTCACGAGAAGGGCCCCGGCACCACGCCGGGGCCCTTTTCTCATGCGCGCGTCGGTCCGGTGTAATCGCCGTTCCCGTCCGGGGGAGTACTTCCCGTCAGCCGCCGACCGACCCCGGAGGACGCAGGCGTGAAGGACCCCGCCGACCGATTCACGGCCCTGTACGACCGGCACTACCGGAACGTGCTCGGCTACGCCCTGCTGCGCGCCGGGCAGGACGCCGCGGAGGACGTGGCCAGTGAGACCTTCCTGGTCGCCTGGCGGCGGTTGGGCGACCTGCCCGACCCGCCTCTGCCGTGGCTGCTCGGCGTGGCGCGGAACCTGCTGCACAAGCAGTACGACTCCGGCCGCCGCCGGCAGGCGCTCGCCGACCGGATCGCCGCGGCCACCACGGCGGACGACCTGGCAGGCCCTGACGTGGCCCAGGGCGTCGTGGACCGCGCCGCCGTCCGGGCCGCGCTGACGGCGCTGGGGGAACGGGACATCGAGGTGATCGTCCTGGCCACCTGGTACGACCTGGCGCCGCGCGACGCCGCACGCGTCATCGGCTGCTCCGCCGCGGCCTTCGCCGTGCGGCTGCACCGCGCCCGCAAGCGCCTCGCCCGCGCCCTGCGCACCCCGCCGGCCGCTCCGGTCCGTACGGCACTGATCCAGGAGAGGGCCCGATGAACCCCGATGAGACCGGCCACGACGCAGGAGCCGAGATGACCTTCACCGACCCGATGACGACGCTCGCGGACCACGTCGGCACGCTGGCCGAGGACGGCTACCGGCGCCGCCGCGCCGCGGACCTGGCCCGCATCGCCGCCGCCGGGCGCGCACCGGCCCGGGCCGACCGCCCGATCCTTCCCGCGCGACACCGCCGCGTCCGGCCCATCCTGGCGGGCGTGGCCGTGGCCGCCGCCGCGGCCGTGGCCGCCGGTGTCCTCGCCGTGCCGGACGACACGCCCGGGCCCGGCAGGGCCACGCCGTCCGCCTCCACGCCGCGGACCCTGGACGCCCGATCGGTCCTGCTGGCCGGCGCCGAGTACGCCGCGAAGCAGCCGGCGACCGCGCACGGGGCCTACTGGTACTCCCAGATCCGCGAGGTGGAGCGGGCCCGGCAGCCCGGAAAGGGCGTCAAGACCCACGGCACGAGCGCCAACGGGGCGCCGAGGAGCGGACCCTACTTCCCCTTCCACGCGTACGTCAGCATCACCTGGGAGAACTGGGACCCGTACCAGCAGGGCCGGCCCTCGCGGATGGTGGACCGGGACATCCGTAGCGGTTTCGCCACCCCGGCGGACAAGGCCGCCTGGCAGCGGGCGGGGTCACCGTCGCTGACCGACATGAAGCCCTTCTCCGCCGACTCCCACACGGACGACGACCCCTACCTCGAGCTGGGGCCCAAGGGCACGACAATGGCCGGCCTGGCGAAACTGCCCACGACCGCCGCGGGACTGCGGCGCATGGTCCTGGCGGACCGGAACCGCAGGATCGCGCAACTGGCGAAGTACCACGCGCAGTACCAGGAACTCTCGATCATCGAGGACATACTGGACGCCGGCATCGCGATCATCAACGCGCCCGCGCCACCCAAGGTCCGCGCGGCGGCGTACCGCATGCTCGCCACCCAGAAGGGCATCCGCGACATCGGCTCGGCCCGCGACGGGCTCGGCCGGTCCGGCGCGGCGCTGGCCGTCCGCATCGAGGCACACACGATGCACGGCCTCCAGCGGAACGAGGAGCATCTGATCATCGAGCCCGGATCGGCGCGGATCCTGGCGCGCGAGTACTACCCGATCGGCGCGGACGGCGCGGTCGCGAGCGAGCCCGACCACTCCACGCTGATGATCACCGACGGCTGGACCGACCGCATCGGCGTGCCCGCCCACGGCTGATCCGCCGGCACCGGCATAGCGACGTTCCCTCGGAAGCGTCGAAAAGGGGGAACCGGACGAGGCGGACCGGCGGAGTACGGGTGTGGGCACAGCGAGCATGAACGGTGGTCTCGATGTTGAAGAATCTGTTGGAGCAGATCGCGATACTCCTCGGTCCCGACCCGGGCCTGCACTCGGGGGACGACAGCCACGCGTTCGCCGACGAGGACGGCGAGGAGGAATGGTGAACCCGTCGTTCACGATGGACGACGTGCGGACCCGCACGTACAAGGCCCGCGACGCGTGGTGGACCGTCTTCCTGGTCGATCCCCTGGCCGGGCGCCTCGTCCGGTTCACCGCGAACCGCACGTCGCTGACCCCCAACGGCCTGTCGTGCGGGGCTCTGGTGCTCGGGCTCGGCGCGGCCTGGTGCTTCTGGGCGGCCGGCTGGAAGTGGCTCGTCGCCGGCGCCGTCCTGTACCACCTGAGCTTCGTCCTCGACTGCATGGACGGCAAGATCGCGCGGCTGAAGGGGACCGGCTCGGTCTTCGGGAGCTGGCTCGACTACGTCTTCGACCGAGTGCGGGTGCTGATCTGTGCCCTGGCGCTGACGGCCGGCCAGTACGAGGCCACCGGCCGGCCGGTCTACCTGGCGCTCGGCGTGGCGATCGTCTTCCTCGACATGCTCCGCTACCTGGACGCGCTGAAGGTGGCCGCCGCGCGCCGGGAGATGCGCTCGCGCCTGCGGTCGGCGCGCGGTGCCGAGGGTGAGGACCGGTTCGTCGATCGGTTGCTGCCCGTCGATTCGGACGAGGCGACCGGCGAGGTGGGAACGCCGGCCCCGCAGGCCATCGACCTCCAGCAGGGCTTCCGCGCGCGGTTCTCCTGGTATCCGCGGGTCCGCGACTGGCTGGCCCGGCACCGGATCAGAGCACACCTGGTCAGCGGGATCGAGTTCCAGATGGCCGTCTTCATCGTCGGCCCGCTGTGCCAGGCGATCATTCCGGTGACGGTCGTGGCGGGCCTGCTGATGCTGGTCTTCGACGTGGCGATCGTCTACAAACTCTGGCTGTCGACGCGGGACTTCGCCCACGCGATGGCCCAGGCCGACGCGGACCGCGTCGCGGCGTGAACCGGCGTGCCGGGCGGGGCGGATCGGATATCGGCGTGAGGCATCGCGGGACGACCTCTAGTCTTAGGGGCATGTCCAGCCGTCACATCCTGACCGCGCCCGCCTGGCCGTACGCCAACGGGCCCCGCCACATCGGGCACGTCTCCGGCTTCGCGCTGCCCTGCGACATGTTCAGCCGCTTCCAGCGGATGGCGGGCAACAAGGTCCTGATGGTCAGCGGCACCGACGAGCACGGCACGCCGATCCAGGTCCAGGCCGACAAGGAGGGCGTGACCGCACGGGAGCTCGCCGACCGCTACAACAAGGTGATCGGCCAGGACCTCCACGGGCTGGGCATGTCCTATGACCTGTTCACCCGGACGACGACGCGTAACCACTACGCCGTCGCCCAGGAGATCTTCAAGGGCCTCCACGCCAACGGCTACGTCTTCGAGAAGACGACGATGGGCGCGATCTCCCCGTCCACCGGCCGTACCCTCCCGGACCGCTACATCGAGGGCACCTGCCCGATCTGCGGCTACGACGGGGCGCGCGGCGACCAGTGCGACAACTGCGGCAACCAGCTCGACCCGATCGACCTGATCAACCCCCGCAGCCGCATCAACGGCGAAAAGCCGGAGTTCGTGGAGACCGAGCACTTCTTCCTCGACCTGCCCGCGTTCTCCGAGACCCTCGGGTCGTGGCTGCAGAGCAAAGAGGGGCTCTGGCGGCCGAACGTCTACAAGTTCACCCGCAACCTCCTCGACGACATGCAGCCCCGCCCGATCAGCCGCGACCTCGACTGGGGCGTGCCGGTGCCGCTGCCGGGCTGGATCGACCGGCCCGACAAGCGGCTGTACGTCTGGTTCGACGCGGTGATCGGCTACCTTTCGGCCTCGGTCGAGTGGGCCCGGCGCTCCGGCGACGCGGACGCCTGGCGCGCGTGGTGGCAGAGCCCCGACGCCCGGTCGTACTACTTCATGGGCAAGGACAACATCGTCTTCCACTCCGAGATCTGGCCGGCGATGCTGCTGGGCTACAACGGCGAGGGCGACAAGGGCGGGCAGCCCGGCTCGCTCGGCCGGCTCAACCTGCCGTCCGAGGTGGTCTCCTCGGAGTTCCTGACGATGGAGGGGCGCAAGTTCTCCTCCTCGCGGCAGGTCGTGATCTACGTGCGTGACTTCCTCGAGCGCTACGACGTCGACGCCCTGCGCTACTACATCGCGGTGGCCGGCCCGGAGAACCAGGACACCGACTTCACCTGGTCGGAGTTCGTCCGGCGCAACAACGACGAGCTCGTCGCCGCGTGGGGCAACCTGGTCAACCGCTCGGTCTCGTTCGCGGCCAAGAACATCGGTGAGATCCCGGCGGCCGGCGAGCTGACCGAGGCCGACCGCGCCATCCTGCAGCGTTCGCGGGCGGCGTTCGACGCGGTGGGCGCGGAGCTGGCCCGGTCGCGGTTCAAGAACGCCGTCGGCGAGACCATGCGCACCGTGGCGGAGGCCAACAAGTACCTGTCCGAGCAGGCGCCCTGGAAGCTCCGCAGCGAGGACCCGGAGCGGATGAAGACCATCCTCCACGTCGCGCTGCAGCTCGTGGACGACGCCAAGTCGCTGCTGACGCCGTTCCTGCCGAAGTCCTCGGACAAGGTGTACAAGATGCTCGGCGGCGAGGGCGACTGGAGCGGCATGCCGGAGCTGCGCGACGTCGACGAGGACGGCGGGCCGGGCTACCAGGTGCTGACCGGCACGTACGAGACGGCCGCCGCGCGCTGGGAGTCCCGGCCGATCACGCCCGGCGTCCCGCTGGCGCCGCCGAAGCCGCTCTTCACCAAGCTGGACCCCTCGGTCGTCGACGAGGAGCTGGCCCGACTTGAGCAGTCGTGAGTCGCGGGAGGCGGCCCCGCCGCCTCCCGAGCCGCTGCCGGCCGACGTGTTCGACAGCCACTGCCATCTCGACATCCTCAAGACGCCCGTGCCGGAGGTGCTCGCCGCGGCCCGGTCGGTGGGCATCCGCCGGGCCGTGACCGTGGGGTACGACCTGGCGTCGTCGCGGTGGTGCGCCGAGGCCGCCGCCACCCGCGACGACGTCTACGCGGCCGTGGCGATCCACCCCAACGACGCGGGCGACGCGACCGACGAGGTGCTCGAGGAGATCGCCTCGCTCGCCGCGCTGCCGCACGTCCGCGCGGTCGGCGAGACCGGGCTCGACTACTACCGCGACTGGGCCGACCAGGGTGACCAGCACCGGTCCTTCCGCGCGCACATCGACATCGCCAAGCGCACCGGCACGGCGCTGGTCATCCACGACCGCGATGCCCACGACGACGTCCTGCGCATCCTCGCCGAGGAGGGCCCGCCGGAGCAGGTCGTCTTCCACTGCTTCTCCGGCGACCGGGAGATGGCCAAGGTCTGCGCCGACCGGGGCTACGTCATGAGCTTCGCCGGCAACGTCACCTTCAAGAACGCCGGTGACCTGCGCGAGGCCGCGGAGGTCGCGCCGCCGGACCTGCTGTTGGTGGAGACCGACGCGCCGTACCTCACGCCGGTGCCGTACCGGGGCCGCCCGAACGCCCCGTACCTCGTGCCGCTGACCGCCCGCTGCCTCGCCGAGGTCAAGGGCATGGACCTGGGCGAGCTGTGCGAGACGATCAGCCGCAACGGGGAGCGCGTCTTCGGCGCCTGGTGACGCCCGGGGCCTGTCGTCTCCGGCGTACGGAGGCGAGGGCGAGCACGCCGGCGAGGACGGCGGCCACTCCGAATCGGGTGGCCGCGCCGATGTCGGCGCCGGTGAAGGGCAGCAGGCCGTGGTGTGCGGCCGGACGCCGCCGTGGCCCGGCGCTCTCGGTCCTCGGCCGTACGCGAGACGGGCGGAGCCCGCCGTGCGACTCGTGGCGTCCGCCGTACGACCCGTTCTCCCCGTGCCGGGTGAGGTGGCCGCCGGACTCCTTCTCGCCGATATCGACGGAGGTGTCGTCGTCCGACGCGGCGGCGGCACCCGTGCCCGGCCCGCCCGGTATCGGGCCGCCGCCGACCGCGCCCGCGTCCGGGTCGGCCGGTGCCGGATCAGGCGGTGGCGGGTCCGGCGGCAGCACGCGGAAGGTCACCGAGGTGGATCCGGCCGAGGCCGGATCCGGGTCGCTCCGCCCCGGCCGTACCGACGTGATCGTCCGGTGGCCGTGCACGGGACCGGTCACCGCGTGCGCGACCGCCGCGTACGGGACCGGGCCCAGCGTCACCGCGGCGCCGACGCCGAGGAGCATCGTCAGCCGACGGTGCCGCATGGTTCCACCTCGCTGTCCTGTTCCGGGAGACCGCCCCGGCCCGCTGACCTGGTCTTACCCTGTCCTGACGCCGTCGTACAGCGGGTCTAGATCGCGCCGAGGTCGACGAGCACGTACCCGCCGTCCGTGATGGTGTAGTAGAGGCGGTTCGCCGGGTCGTCGGCCAGCCGGAAGACGAAGGAATTCTTGTCCTGCTGCTTGATTCCCAGATCACCGGCCTTGCCCGTTCGCAGGTCGTACACGGCGATGGAGTGCTTCGCGGGAAAGGTGATGACGAACCTGTCCAGCGACGGTGGATTGCGCGACGCGGATTCGAGGTCCGGGATCGCCTGGCGGCCGCTGCCGTCGCGGCGCTGCGCCTCGGAGACGAGGTGTGAGTCCCGGCCCACACACCAGGTGACGCCGCAGCTCCAGGCGGCGCCGTCGGTGAGCCGGGCCGTACGGGTCTCCCCGGTCACGACGTTCCGCACGTTCGCGAAGCCCGTGACGCCCGTGTTCGGGGGGAGGACGGCCGCAGGGGCGCCGACCCACGGCCACTGCAGGATGTAGGTCCCGCGCGTGCCCGGAACCTTCTCGGTGGCGCCTCCGGTGACGGGGGCGCGGAAGACGCCGCCGGTCTTTCCCACCGACCAGAGGACCTTTCCGCCGTCGATCGCCAGCGCGGTCGGCACGGGGGTGTCGGCCCGGCTGACGAGGCGAGCCGCGCCCCCGGCGAGCGGTGCCGCCCAGATCTCGGTGCCGTAGTCGCCGGCGAGGTACCACGCGACGTACCCGTCTCCGGTCGAGAACCCCGAGGCGAACAGCTTCGTCTTCGGCGGCGTGACGACCGTCGCGATCCGTCTCGTCGTGTGCTCACGCAGGTCGTAGGCGTACAGGGCGTCGGCCTTCTCGAAGCTGGAATCGGTGCTGACCAGCAGCGTGTGGGCGTCCAGGAAGGTCAGAGGCAGGAACTTGCGCCTGTTCGGCAGGGTGTCCGGCACCCGGTGGATCGCCTTGGGCCAGACCTTCTCCATCGGCGGCACGGCGGTCTCCTTCAGCCGGTGCAGTGCCGGGGACGCGGTGCCGTTGGCGGTGCCCGGCGCGTGCGTGCCGGTCAGCAGCGCACGGCCGGCGACCGTGGCGCCCCCCATGGCCACGACCACGGCCGCGGCGGCCAGCGCGACCCGTGGATACGCCCGGGGCCGGCGCACGGGGCGCGCGTCCAGGCCGATGCCCGGCGGGGCCTTCGGGGCGCGTTCGGCGGCCGTGGCGAGGGTCCGCCGCAGCGCCTGCTCCAGTTCGTCGGGCGTTCGCGGCGTCTGCCGCGCCAGACGCTGATGTGCAGCCGCGCCATCGTCGTGCGCACGTAGCCTTCCGGCTCGCGCTTGTTGTGCACCCCGTGCCAGGCGGCCCGTACGCGGACCAGCGTCCCCTGCAACAGGTCCGCGGCGTCGTGCGGGTCGCCGGTCAACACGTAGGCGTACCGCATGAGCGCGTCGGCACGCGCACCGACGAAGTCTTCGAAGCTCAGTGCTTCATTCAAGGCGCCCTCCTCGCTCCGGGGACGGGCGCGGTGCCGGAACTGTTGCACGTACGGGACACTGAACAGGTGGGTGAACGACTACTCGGGCCGGCGGACGTCCGCGCGCTCGCCGCTGACCTGGGCATCCGCCCGACCAAGACGCTCGGCCAGAACTTCGTGATCGACGCGAACACGGTGCGCCGCATCGTGCGCGACGCCGAGGTCGGCCTGGACGACGTGGTCCTGGAGGTGGGGCCCGGGCTCGGCTCGCTGACGCTGGCGCTGCTGCCCGCCGTTCGGCGGGTCGTCGCCGTCGAGGTGGACGAGACGCTGGCGGGGCGGCTGCCGCGGACGGTCGCCGAGTTCGCGCCGTCGCTCGCCGACCGGCTGACCGTGGTCCCGGGCGACGCGATGCGCGTGACCGAGCTGCCCGTCGCGCCGACCGCGCTGGTGGCGAACCTGCCGTACAACGTGGCCGTGCCCGTCGTGCTGCACCTGCTCGGGGCGTTCCCGACGCTGCGGCACGGGCTGGTCATGGTGCAGGCCGAGGTCGCCGACCGGCTCACCGCGTCGCCGGGCGGCAAGGTGTACGGGGTGCCGTCGGTCAAGATGGCCTGGTACGCCGGGACGCGCCGGGCGGGCAACGTCGGGCGGGCGGTGTTCTGGCCGGTACCGAACGTGGACTCGGGCCTGGTCGCCTTCACCCGGCGCGAGCCGCCGGCGGGTGTCCCGCGTGCGGACGTGTTCGCGGTGGTCGACGCGGCCTTCGCGCAGCGCCGCAAGACCCTGCGCGCGGCTCTGGCCGGGTGGGCGGGTTCGGCCGCCGAGGCGGAGCGGATCCTGCGCGCCGCGGACGTCGACCCGGGCGCGCGCGGCGAGTCGCTCGACGTCGCGGCCTTCACCCGGATCGCCGGGGAGCGCCGCGCATCGCCTAGCATTCGGTGATCGTGACCACTGTTCGCGTACCCGCCAAGGTCAACCTTCAGCTCGGTGTCGGTCCGGCCCGCGACGACGGCTACCACGATCTCGTCAACGTCTTCCACGCCGTGTCGCTGTTCGACGAGGTGACCGCCACGCCCGCCCCCACGTTGACGATCACGGTGGAGGGCCCGGCCGGCGTTCCCACGGGCCCGGACAACCTGGCCGCACGGGCCGCGCTGCTTCTCGCCTCGCACGCCGGCGTCGAACCCCGGGTCGCCCTGCACATCCGCAAGGACATCCCGGTGGCCGGCGGAATGGCCGGCGGCAGCGCCGACGCGGCGGCGGCCCTGGTGGCGTGCGACGCCCTGTGGGAGACGGGGCTGAGCCGGGAGACCCTCCTGGGGCTGGGCGCGCGGATCGGCAGCGATGTGCCGTTCGCCCTGCTCGGCGGCACGGCCGTGGGCCTGGGCCGGGGGGAGCGGCTGACCTCGCTCGAGGTGGCGGGGGAGTTCCACTGGGTGTTCGGGTACGCGGACGGCGGGCTGTCGACCCCGGCGGTGTACGCCGAGTGCGACCGGCTGCGGGAGGACGCTCCGGTCCCGTGGCCGGTGGTCTCCGACGATCTGATGGCCGCGCTGAAGACGGGCGACGCCGAGGCTCTCGGCCGGGCACTGAGCAACGACCTGCAGTCCGCGGCCCTGAGCCTGCGCCCGTCGCTGGCCGAGGCCCTGGCGGCGGGCTCCCGGCTGGGGGCGGTGGGAGCGCTGGTGTCGGGCTCCGGGCCGACGTGCGCGTTCCTGGCGTCCTCGGCCGCGCACGCGGAGGAACTGGCGACGTCCCTGTCCGGCACGGGCCACTTCGCCGCCGTCCGCCGGGCCCGTGGACCCGTACCGGGCGCCGCGCTCGTCTGACCCGCGACCTCTCACCGGCCGGATCCGGCCTTTCCGGCATGCGTGGGTTCATGCATGCGGGGGAGAAGACGCCGCGTACGACGCGAGGCGGGTCCGGAGGCCGCCTCGCCAGGGGAACGAGCGGGGACGGCGGATGGACGACAGCTGGCGGGACCGGGCGGTGACCTGGCCGATCAGGCGCCTCGCCTTAGTGATCGCGGTGGTCGCGGTGGTGCTCGGGGCACCGGCCTTCTGGCTGGTGGACCGGCACGTGCCGCCGAGCGCGCGGGTCGCCGAGATCCTGTTGTTCGCCGTGTTCTTCAGTGCCTGGATGAGCTTGATCGTCTTTCTGGCCCGGCGCCGCGAAAGGGCGGCCGTCGGCGAACTGCCGCCGGCGACCCGAGTCGAGGTCAACCGGGCTCTGCGGGTCGGCGACGCGCCCCGTGAGCCGGACCTCGATCAGGCGGCGATGGCCCTGATCGAGTGGCGGCGCGGCAAGCTCGCACGGTCGATGCGGACCGGTCCATGGATCTGGGGCCTGGTCCTGGTCCTCGTCGCGCTGTCCATGGTGATCGAACCCAACGTCTTTCACCTGGTCATGATCGTGTACTACGCCGTGCTGTCGATCGTGGTCATGGTGTCGGCACGCCGCCAGAGAACCCGCCTGGACCGTGCGGAGCGGGCGGTCCGCCTGCGCTCCGGCGCATGACCAGGGGCCGCCGTGTCGGCATCTGGTGGAGGCTGCGGCAGGCCCGAAGCGGTCTGGATCGGGACGAACCGTGCCGAACGGGCGACCCGGGCTCGCGGCCCCGCCTGCTGCACCCGGGGCCGTAACGGGCGCCGCGCTCATCTGATCCGGACAACCCGAAATCTCACTCTCCGTAGATGGAACATCACGTAGGAGTAAAGTTGCCTTGCCAGAGCCTGGACGCGGAAAGTCAAATTTTGTAAAGTCTCTAAGGCTTTTACGGGGATTTGAACGGGGGCTGCGGCGCCTGATGTGTTCCGCACATCAGGGGAGGGGGAGAACCATGCCGCCTGTGGATTCGGGACCGGTGCCGCTGGGGGTCTACCGTGACTGGCCGGGGCTCGACCCCTCGGAACGCGTCACGATGGACCGGCACCAGGTCAGGGTCATCGCGGATCGCTTAACGGCACATCTGGAAGACCTGCTGTCGGCGGACGAGCATCTCACCCCGGCGAGCCAGGCGGCGTACGGCGCCTGGGACGCCGCCCAGGCGTTCTACCCGAGCGCCAAGTCCGGCCACGACACGCTCGTCGACCAGCACAGCCGGTTTCTGCACGCCGTGCTGGACATGATCAAGAAGCTTCACGCCTCGGCCCACATCTACGACGCGACCGAGTCCGACCTGGAACGCCGAATCGCTGCCGTCGACAAGCGCCTGCACGCCGTGCCGACCACCGACCTGTTCCAGCACGACTCATCGGGTTCCCCGCCACCGACCGCGCCTCCGAACTCGCTGAACCCGGACGCGAGGGACTGAGATGGTCGACTCCTATGTCTCCCCGATGCGATCCACGGCGCCGGCGGGATCGCCGTCGCAGTACACCGACTTCAGGAGCATCGATGCCCTCCTGAAGTCCAGCGACCCGGAGGCGGTCGCTGCATCGGGCCGCGGGTACCAGAAGTTCGCCGAGGCATACGAGAAGATCGCCGGCGTCCTTCTGCATATGCGGACGGACCTGCACAACGCGTGGACCGGAAAGGACGCGGCGGCCGCCCAAGCACAGTTGCGTGAGGTATGGTCCGCGGCGGCAACGGTCCGCCAGACCGCCAAGACGTTCGGTGTGGCGATCGAACGCCACGGCTCGGAGCACCTGGCCTGGTACAAGTACAACAAGCCCGCGTCCAAGTCACTGCCGGAAGCCCAGAGCTGGATGACCGGCGCGAACGAACGTGTCACCCAGGCGTGGAACTCTCTGCCCCAGAACCTGTCCACCACCCTCCCGCCGGGCGCTGAGAAGTATCACTCCGACGGCTGGAACCCCGGGCACTCGGCGGCTGCGGGAACGTCCGTGGGATCACCCTCCTCTCACCCTGGTGCCGGCGATGGCTCATCCGCGTCACATGATCACCGGCCGGACGACGCTGCGGAGCCGAGTCAGATCGGAGACGGTGGTACCCAGCTCGCCGGCCTGGCTCCGACCGCTGTGCCTCCCACCGGAGCCGTTCCGGTCGACTTGGGCGGGCTGCCAATCGGAGGCGGTGCTGGAGTCGTGGGCCCCGGAGGCGTACCGGCGTCCCACTATGGACTGATCACCCCGAACGTCATCACCGGGGTGCCCGGTGATGTGGGTGGTGGACCCGGCCGGATGACGCCGGTCTTGTCCGATCAGGCTGCCGCCACGCAGGAGGCTCAGGCCGCCGAGACGAGCAATGTCTCGCGTGCGGGCATGACTGGGCTGCCGGCCGGCGCCGAGCGCCGAGACCGCGAACGTAAGCGACGGAGCTGGTTGTCCGAAGACGAGAAGATGTG
This sequence comes from Actinoallomurus iriomotensis, assembly GCF_030269445.1. Taxonomy (GTDB): domain Bacteria; phylum Actinomycetota; class Actinomycetes; order Streptosporangiales; family Streptosporangiaceae; genus Actinoallomurus; species Actinoallomurus iriomotensis. The sequence continues at coordinate 1,812,805 of NZ_BSTJ01000001.1, read as the reverse complement.
GACCGGCAATGTGCATGTGGCACCTGAGCTGATCACCACTGACACGGAGGACGACCGCGAGCGTTTCGATGAACCTCTGCTGATCAACCTGTCGGACGACGATGACAAGGCGATCGATGATCTCTTCGAGGAGCTGAGCGGGGAGGTCTCGCTGGAGGACCCGCAAGAGGGGGTCACCGAACCTCGGGCGAAGCCGACAGGCCTCGAAGAGCAGGCCGCCGCAACGATCGATGATCCTGAGCCGCCGGGCCCGATCATCGGAGAAGCCGAGTGAGGCGACTGCTCGCAGGCGCCGCCGCGGTCATGCTCATGGTCATGGTGGGCCGCCCGGCGTCGGCGGCACTCCGCCCGCTCCCGGACGAATGGTGGTTCTCCGTCTGGGGCATCGAGAAATACGTCTGGCCACAGTCCAGGGGGGCGGGCGTTACCGTCGCGGTGCTCGACTCCGGGGTCAACGCGTCCCTGCCGGAGCTCGCCGGCGTTGTCCTCAAAGGAGCCGACACGACCGGAAGGAAAGGCGACGGGCGCCATGACTTCGATGACAAGGAGGGCGGGCACGGGACCGGTCTGTCAGCACTGATCGCCGGCCAAGGAGGCGGCAGCACCGGTTATGTCGGTGTTGCTCCTGACGCGAAGATCCTGCCGGTCCACGTCACAGCGGAATTCGGCGACTCGGCCGGCCTCTACGAGGCGATGGCGAGCGGGATACGCTTCGCCGTCGACCACAGGGCCGGAGTCATCAACATCTCGCAGGGCATCACGTCGGCCACGTTGCCCGAGCACTGCGACCCCGGTGTCCAGGATGCCATCGCCTACGCCGTCGCGCACGACGTGATCGTGGTGGCGAGCTCCGGCAATGAAGGGAACACGACCAACTGGCCCGAGCTCCCGGGCTCGTGTGCCGGTGTGGTCGCGGTCGGCGGAGTCGACAAGTCTCTGCGCCCCTGGCCTGGAACCCAGCGCCAGTCCTACCTCGCTGTCGCGGCGCCAGGTGTGGGTCCTGTCGTCGGAAAGACCGGCAGGTTCGCTCCGCACGTCACTGGAACGAGCCTCTCCGCGGCACTCGTGTCGGCGGCCATCGCCATCATCCGCTCTCGCAACCCGCGCATGCCGGCCCGCACCGTGGTGCAGCGGCTGATGGCGACTGCGTACCACCCGAAAGCGCCGGTCTGGAACGATAGGACAGGCTACGGGCCGATTCAGATCACCAGCGCGATGAACCCGCAGCGTTACCCGGTGCCGGCTGATGCTCCCAACCCGACGTACGCTCGTTTCGACGAATGGCAGGCCAACCGTTACGGCACGGTTCCTCGCAGAACTCCCGAGGCTGGGGTCCGGCGGAACGCCTCCAGCCGGAACACCGGCAGCGGCGCCGTGTCTCCGACCATGGCGGTGATCTCGATCGGTGGAGCGATAGCAGTTCTCACGGTCGTCTTTGTCATCGTGGTTCGCCGCCGGGCGCACGCCGGTTGAGACGGGATTTTTCATGAAGAAGATCGCTGAGATTCGCGAGCTGGAGCAGAAGCTCGCAACCAAGAGGATCACTGTCGAGTCCGACGACAAGTCGGTACGGGTCACCGTGGACGGCCACGGGACTCTGATCGACCTGCAGATACGTCACGACGCGATCTCGCGGCAGAACTCGGCGCGTCTGGAGAAGGACATCGTTCTGACCGTCGGGCGAGCCGACCTTCTCGGTGAGAAGCTGCGTCGGAGACTGGCGGAATCGTTTCTGGAGGCTGACGAGTAGCCATGTCGGAAGATCCGCTGAAGGACCAGATCATCACAGCGGTGAAGGCCGTCACCGGCCGCGTCGAGGCGATCGATGCCGTGATGAAGGAGATCGACGAGTTCGACGGGTCCCTGGGCGCCAGGGGGACGCGCTGTGAGATCGAGGCCGGGATGGGATTCGTGACCGTTGACGGAGACGGGCGGCTTGTCCGCGTTCGGCTCAATCCGGACAGCCTCGAAACCGGAGACGCGTTCAAGCTAGGTTCTCGCGTTCTGGAGGCCATCGCCGCCGCGCGCCGGCGTGCGCTCAGCGCCCGTGACGCGCATATCGACAAGCTGGCCCGGAAGATGTGGCAGTGATGTCAAGACATGAGGTGATGTGAATGGCGAAGGACGATGAGGTCTACTACGCCGCCGAGGAGATCCGCAACCAAGCCGTGCACCTGAACGTCGCTTCACAGAACTGGCAGAAGGCGTGGCAGAACATCAGGGCGGCCGAACTCCCGCCTGACGCGTTCGGGAACCTGGGGCGCGAGGCGGGCTACCCCACCCAGTTCAATTCTTACGCCGAACAGGTCGTCCAGAAGCTCTGGCGTGGATCGCAGTCACTGTCCTCGGGCGTCAACGGCCTCCACCTGGTGGCCAACTCGTATGAAGAGAACGACTACCGCGTCACGGAAACCGTCAAGTCGGTACGGCCCGATATCGGTATCTGACGAAGCACGGGTGAATGGGACTCTGGGATGCCAGATGTAAGGTTCAAGAATTATGGGCTGCCGGACGAGGTGGCCTATCCGCGCCAGGCCGAGTCGATCGTCATGCGCGGCATCGACGCCGTCGGGGGCCATCGCAGGGCCGAGGCGAGCGTGCAGAGAATACGGAACATGGCCGGCCGGCCCGATGCCGTTCTGCACACCTATGACGTTTGGTCCGACGCGGCGAACAACCTGGTCGGCGGATCGGCGAGCGTGCTCACGAAGACGCTGAGCAATCTCGGAGGCTGGTGGCAGGGGCCTGCCTACGACGCGTTCTCCGGATATCTGACGGGGGACAACGGTCCCGTCCAGGCGAGCAAGAGCAACGCCGACCACATGGTCGCCGTGTGCAAGCAATTGCTCCAGGCGTACGGCGAGATCATCGACGTGTACAACCAGTCCGTGCAGAAGATGGCCGACGTCGCTGTCACCATGAGCAAGTACGCACCCTGGAAGATCCAGAACATGCTCAGGACGACGGAGGCCGCATCAAATCTGCTCTCGGACTTCGCGTCGACGATCGCCAAATGGGAGATCGATCACCGCAACGCCCTGCGTGCCTACATTACAAACAGCAAGCAGACGATGACCGAGATCCAAGCGATCATTGAGCCGAACGACTTTCCCTCCAGCGCTCTGATCGCCAAGAAGTGGCACTACCGGAAGGACTAGCGCTCCTGTGCAGTGGCGAACGATGACGGCCGCGCGGGTCGTCCCCATGGCGGTGTGTGCTGTCCTGTCCGTTGCCGGTTGTTCGGCGGAGAAACATCATCCGGCCTTTTCGGATGCCGGCCGGTTCACCGAAACGCCAGACTCCTGTGCGTTGATGCCGCCGTCGCTGGTCAAGCGGCTCATCGGTGCGGCGGTGGCGGGCGAGCGCGTCGATGACAAAGCGGTCACGGAGGAGCAGGAGTGCTCGTGGATGAAGGTCGCCGACGCCGACCACCCTGATGCGCAATTCGGCCAGGTCACCGTTTTCGTCCAGCGCGGTACCGAGAACTCGGTGGACAACGCCGTCCAGGCCATCATCAAGGGCCACGACAAAGAACTGACCCAGACCGGCTGCACGCCCGCACGCGGTATCACGGTCGATCAGTCCTGCGTCTTTCCGGACACGGGGATTCCGCTGGTCGCCTTCCGCACGAGCAACCTGTTCGTCCGGGTGACGTGCAGCGTCCGCAATCCGAACATGTGCTCGGGCGGCCAACGCCAGGCCACGGCCGAACTGCTGGCCAAGACCGTGCTGCAGAAGCTTTGAGGCCATGGGGCTGAGCGACTTGTCCACAGGCGCGCATCGGCGTTGCCAGGGGGCTGCTGCGGGCGGATAGCCTTGCTGGCGTTGTGAATCTCATCAATGTCGAAGGTCTGGGCAAGGCGTACGGGCCGGTTCCGCTGCTCCACGAGGTGTCCCTCGGGGTGTCGGCGGGTGACCGGGTCGGCATCGTCGGCCGTAACGGTGGTGGCAAGTCCACGCTGATGTCCCTGCTGGCCGGGCGCACCGAGCCGGACGCCGGGCGCGTCACGCGAGCGCGGGACGCGCGGATCGGCTACCTCACGCAGCGGGACGCGTTTCCCGACGGCGCGACGGTGCGTTCCGTCGTGTTCGGCGATCGGGCGGAGCACGACTGGGCGGGTGACGCGCGGGCCCGTGACATCCTCGCCGGCCTGCTGGGCGACGTGCCGCTCGACGCTCCCGTGGCGGGCATGTCCGGCGGCGAACGGCGGCGGGTCGCGCTCGCCGCGCTGCTGGTCCCCGAGACCGACCTTCTCATGCTGGACGAGCCGACCAACCACCTCGACATCGAGGCGATCGCCTGGCTCGCCGGCCATCTGAAGGACCGCACGCTCATCGTCGTCACGCACGACCGCTGGTTCCTCGACGAGGTGACCGACCGCACGTGGGAGGTGGCCGACGGGCAGGTCCACCGCTACGAGGGCGGCTACTCCGCGTACGTGCTGGCCAAGGCCGAGCGGGCCCGGATCGCCGCCTCCGCCGAGGAGAAACGGCAGAACCTCCTGCGCAAGGAGCTGGCCTGGCTCCGGCGCGGCCCCCAGGCGCGTACGTCCAAGCCCAAGTTCCGGGTCGACGCCGCGAACGCCCTCATCGCCGACGAGCCGCCGGCGCGTGACAGCGTGGAGCTCGTACGGTTCGCCACGGCGCGGCTCGGCAAGACCGTGTACGACGTGGAGGACGCGACGGTCCAGATCGGCGACCGCACGCTCTTCGAGCACCTGACCTGGCAGCTCGGCCCCGGCGACCGCATCGGGCTCGTCGGCGTGAACGGCAGCGGCAAGACCACGCTGCTCCGCCTGCTCGACGGCTCCGTACGCCCGCGGGCGGGCCGGGTGGTGACCGGCAAGACCGTACGCCTGGCGCACCTGTCGCAGGAGCTGGGCGAGCTCGATCCCTCTCGCCGGGTGCTGGAGACGGTCGAGGAGATCAAGCGGCGCCTCACGGTCGGCAAGAAGGAGTTCTCCGCCGGTCAGATGCTCGAACGCTTCGGCTTCCGCGGCGACGCCCAGTGGACGCCGGTCGGCGATCTGTCGGGCGGCGAGCGCCGGCGCCTGCAACTGCTCCGCCTGCTCATGGGCGAGCCGAACGTCCTGCTGCTCGACGAGCCCACCAACGACCTCGACATCGAGACCCTGACCGAGCTGGAGGACCTGCTCGACGGATGGCCCGGTTCGCTGGTCCTCGTCAGCCATGACCGGTATTTCCTCGAGCGGGTCAGCGACCGTGTCGTCGCCCTCCTCGGCGACGGCGGGCTGAAGATGCTGCCCGGCGGCGTGGACGAGTACCTCGACCGGCGTCGTCGCGGCGCGGCGCCGCCGCAGGCCGCGCGCCCGGCCGAGCCGCCGAAGCCGACCGAGTCCAAGAACGCCTGGCAGACGAAGAAGGACCTCGACCGGCTCGAACGGCGCATCTCCCGGCTGGGCGAACGCGAGGCCGAACTGCACGACCTGATGGCCCAGCACGCCACCGACCACGAAAAACTCCTCGCCCTCGACGCGGAGCTGCGCACCGTGAGCACCGAACGCGAGGAGCTGGAGGAGCAGTGGCTCGAACTCGCGGAGAACGCCTGAGCCAGAGCCTGCGACCTGCCGCCCGGACCGCTCACTGACGGACGGGGACCTGGCGGCAGGAGGTCGTCCACAGGCGTGCGCTCGGTCTATCTCATCCGTCTTCCTCACGCCATGATGTCGTCGTGACCATCTGGCTGGAGAAGTTCACCGCGCAGGGCGACGGGCCACGGCTCGCCGTCAAGGACGCCATCGACGTCGCCGGATCGCCGACGACTTTGGCATGCCCGGTCATCAGCGAGCGAGCCGAGCCCGCGGAGCACGACGCCCCCGTCGTCGCGGCCGCTCGCCGGCAGGGGGCCCGGATCGTCGGCAAGACGAACCTCACCGAGCTCTGCCGCGCCGCCGACGGCGTCAACCCCTGGACCGGCACGCCGGAGAATCCCCTCGACGCCGACCGGGTGCCCGGCGGCTCGTCCAGCGGCTCCGCGGTCGCGGTGGCGCTGGGCGAGGCCGACGTCGCGCTCGGCACGGACACGGGCGGGTCGGTCCGGGTGCCGGCCGCCTGCTGCGGTGTCACCGGGCTCAAGACCACGCACGGCCGGGTCCCGGTCGACGGAGTCTTCCCGCTCGCCCAGACGCTGGACACGGTCGGCCCGCTCGGGCCCGACGTCGCCGCGCTCACGCTCGGCATGACGCTGATGGAGCCCGGTTTCGCTCCGGGTCCGTTCGACGCCGGCGCGATGATCGGGCGGCTGCGTCCGGTGGGCACACCGGTCGCGCCCGAGGTCGACGCCGCCGTCGACGCCGCGCTGCACGCCGCCGGGCTCATCTTCGCCGACGAGCCGGTCGACTGCTGGTCCGCCGCCCTCGACGCCGGAAACCGGCTGATCCTCGGCGAGGGCTTCCGCGCCCACCGGAGCCTCCTCGCCTACCCCGACCGGATGAGCGAGCGGATCCGACGCCGCATCGAACGCGGCGAGCGCATCACCGACGGCATGTTCGACGAGGCGTACGCCGCGCGGGAGACGCTGCGCGAGGTCCTCGGCAAGCTCTTCGAACGCTATCCGCTGCTCGCCCTGCCCACGATCACCCAGCCGCCCCCTCGCATCGGCGCCGAACGCGACGTCGACCTGACCGCCCTCACCCTGCCCTTCAACCTGTCCGGCGACCCGGCCCTGGCCCTGCCGATCCCGGTCGAGGGCAGTGCGCTGCCCGGCTCCCTGCAACTCGTGGCCCCGGCGAACGAAGAGGGACGCCTGCTGGCCGCCGGCGCCCTCATCGAGTCCGCCCTGCGATGATCCGCGCCGCGTAGGGAGACGCGAGCCGGGAACGTTAGGGAGACGCCGCACTGAGTGAGGTGGTGTCGCGCTGATGCGTACCGTCCGGACGTTCGGCCATGGAACAGCGTCGAAGGAGGAGATCACCGGGCTACTGCGGGGCGCCGGCGTGGAACTGGTGGTCGACGTCCGTACGGCGCCGGGCAGCCGCCGCAACCCGCACGTCGCCCGGACGTCACTGGAGTCCTGGCTGCCCGAGAGCGGCATCGGGTACCGCTGGGACAAGCGCCTCGGCGGATTCCGGCGGCCTCCGCCCGACTCGCCGGACGTCTTCTGGCGGGAGGAGATGTTCCGCGGTTACGCGGCGCACATGCGCACGCCGGAGTTCACCACCGCGATCGACGCGTTGCTCGCCTTCGCGGGCGAACAGACGGTGATGTGCAGCGAATCCGTCTGGTGGCGCTGCCACCGTCGGATGATCGCCGACTTCCTCGTCCTGACCCGCGGCGTCCGAGTCGAACACCTGATGCACGACGGCCGCCTCACTCACCACGAACCACCCCCCGGCGCCCGACTCCGCGACGACGGCCTGATCGTCTACGACGGAGGCCAGGAGACCCTGCTGTGACGCGCGGCGCGGACCGCTACCGTCCGAAGACGACGAGGCGCCCGCCGGAACGGAGCGGACGGCGACCCTCACCGGCCGATCTCAAGGCCCGCCACAAGAGCAGGGCGGGACTGCGCTACCGGGTGTCGCGCAGGAACGAGGAACGTGTCAGGCCGATGACGCGTAGCGGGCGGTCCAGGGCCGACTCCGGCGCGGCGAGTTCCCGGTCGATGGCCTCCGCGACCGTACGGCCGGCCACCTCACCGGCCGCCCCACACCGTAGGAGCGCCGCCGCGGCCGCCGCCCGTACCTCGCGATGCCCCGACTCGGCGAGCAGCCGGGAGAACACCGCCGGCGGTGAGCCGACACGCGCCTCGGCGACGCGTGCGGCGGCGACCACGAGGCCGGCCAGGGCCTCGACCTCGGTCTCCTCCTCGATCCGCGCCACCAGCTCCGACAGAGGGTCGGTGCCGTCATCGGGCCGCGCCTCCGGCACCTCCGACAGCAACAGCGCCGACGCCGCCCGGACGGCCGGGTCGTCGGCGTCCATCAGCACGTACAGCGCCGGCACGCAGTTCTCCAGGGCCGAACGGGTGTGCCCGGCCCAGCGACGGGCCTCCTCGTCCGCGGAGGCCGGTTCGGAGGCGGCCCGCACGATCTCTCCGGCCAGGTCCAGCAACGGCAGGCGGACGAGACTGTCCTCCTCACCGACCATCATGAGCAGGCACGGAAGGGCGACGACCGTCGCCGAGAAGACCCTGGCGCCCTCGTACAGCATCGCCCGCAGGTCGGCGAGCATGCCCTCGGCGGCCGCGGCGTCGTCCGAGTCCACGATCGTCAGGAGCAGGTCGGGAACGGCGCCGGCCGGGCCGGTCACGCATTCGAGCTGGTCCCAGTCGAACCGGTGGACGGCCGCGGTGAGGTCCCGCCGCGGCCACAGGCGATCGACGTCGAGGCGCACTATGGCGCTGCCGGTCGGACCGCCGACGGTGATGGTGCCCTCCGGGTCCAGACGCAGCGCCTCGATACCGGTCCCCAGCTCCAGGATCGTGTTGAGGCCCGAACCGATGTCCCACAGCCGTACGGTGCCGGTGCTCCAGGCCGCGGCGAGCGTCGGCCCGGTCTCCAGGCACTCGGTGCCGACGCCGACCACCTTTCCGTCGTGGCGGGCGATCTCGGTCGGGCCCCAGTCGCCGTCGAGTAGCCAGAGGTCGACCAGTCCGTCCGAGTCGCCGCTCACCACGGTGACGCCGAGGTGCTCGAACCGACGGCCGGCCACCGCGGTCACCGGCGCGTCGTGCGCCGAACGGTGAAGCGGCACCGGCTCCGGCACGGCGCCGTCGCTCGCGGCTTCCGCGTCCGCGGCGGCCTCCGGACGGGAGACCGGCCACAGGTGCACGCCGCCGGCCTGGTCGCCGGCGACCACCCCCGTACCGGGCTCCTCGGCCCAGACCGTGACGCCGTCCGGCCGGCCGGTGCCGAGGATCTCGGCGGGCGGCACGGTCTCCTCTCCCGGCGGGTACGGCGCGTCGGAGACGCTCTCGACGGTCCACCGCCCGTCGGCGTCGGCGTCGCCCGCCTTGAGCGAGAGCGGCGGCGGGCCGGGCTCGGGCCGGTCGGCCTCCGGCGACTCGATCTCCTCGCTCCAGTCCACGCCGAGGGTCCGGGCGACCTCCTCCAGGGCGGTACGGCTCCGGGCGTGCACGACGAGCCCGAAGTCGGCGTAGCCCCCTCCGTCCAGGTAGACGATCGCGTCGGGCGCGCCGTAGGCGATCGTCCGGCTGCCCAGCTCACGCCAGGGCGGCAGGCCCATGGCGGGAAAGTTCTCGCGGACCCGTTCTTCGACGTCGGGCCCCGCTTCGTAGAGGCGTACGGTCCAGCCGAAGTGTCCGGGCAGCCGCATCAGGGCCAGCTGCAGGAAGAACTCCGAGATCGACCCGGACTGCACCACCCAGCCGTCCTCGGTGCTGACGACGACCCTCGGGTCGGCCTGGGCGGCCTCGGCGGCGAGGTAGCCCCACTCGTTGCAGTACTGGTACTCCGCCTTGAACACGCAGACCCGGTGGTCGGCGGCCGGCCCGACGAACGGGTTGTCCGGCGGCAGCCCGTCCGAGGCGCCGTAGCCCGTCGGGTCGGGCCGTACGGTCGGCGGCCACTCCGGGTTGGTCCAGTACAGCCGCGGCCGGTAGGTGAAGGAGTTGAACGGCAGGTCCCACCACTCGTCCAGGGCCGCCGGGATCGGGAGGGCCAGGTCGACGCCGGCGAGCGCGTCCTCCTCCTCGCCGGTCGTCTCCTCCTTGAGGCGGCGGACGTACGCCCGGTGCTCGTCCTCCGACCAGCGCGGCCAGCGAGGCTCTCCGCCGGGTGGCTCGTACCCCCACTCCTCCTGGAAGGCGCGGAGCAGCTCCCAGCGCGGACCGGTGTCCGCCAGATGGGCGGCGAACTCCTCGGAGGACATGCGGTCGCGGTCCTCCCACCGGGGCATGACCTGCCGCAGGCGCTCGGCGAACCGTCCGTAATCGATCACCTCTGACACAGAGGTCAGCGTAGGACACCACAGGTCGCACCCGCTGTGTCCCGGAGACCCCTAGTTCGCGGGGTCGGCGTCGAAGGGGGCGAGGAGCGAACGCAGCAGGCCGGCGAGTGTGCGGCGTTCGTCGGCGGTGAGGGAGCCGAGCAGGTCGCGTTCGCGGTCGATGAGGTCGGCGAAGGCGGCGTCGACGCGGGTGCGGCCGGCGTCCGTCAGGCGTACGAGCACACCGCGTTTGTCCTGCGGGTCGGGATTGCGGCTGACCAGCCCGGCGCTCTCCAGCCGGTCGATCCGGTTGGTCATCGTGCCGGAGGTGACGAGCGTGGCGCGCAGGAGACGGCCGGGACTCAGCTCGTACGGTGGGCCGGCGCGGCGCAGCGCGGTCAGCACGTCGAACTCCCAGGACTCCATGTCATGCGCGGCGAACACGGCCCGGCGCGCACGGTCGAGGTGCCGAGCGAGCCGCGACACACGGCTGAGGACGTGCAGGGGCTCGGTGTCGAGGTCTGGCCGCTCCGTGCGCCAGGCCGCGACCAGGCGATCGACCTCGTCCTCCATGGTCGATCACCTTACCTGTCTTGACATCGAGATATCTAGCCAGCATGCTTTATCTCGATGTCAAGAGATATTTGGAACCCGCACCAGTATCGGGCGTACTCCTCTCACCGCGCCCGCCCCTTCTACGAGCTGCTCGCCCGGGTGGACGTCGAGGAGCCGGCGTACGTGGTGGACCTGGGCTGCGGCCCCGGCGAGCGCACGGCCGACCTGGCCGTCCGATGGCCGAACGCCGTCATCGAGGGCATCGACAGCTCCGAACAGATGATCGCCGAGGCCCGGCGCCTGCCACTCGATCACTCGCCTTCCGGCAGCGGATCGTTGGCGTTCTCGGTCGGGGACATCGACGCCTGGGCGCCGTCGCGGCCCGTGGACGTGATCTTCTCCAACGCGGCCTTTCAGTGGGTGCCCGGGCACCAGGACCTGCTGGCGCGGTGGGTCGGGGCGCTGGCTCCCGGTGGGCGGCTGGCGTTCAGCATGCCCGGGAACTTCGACCAGGACAGCCATCGCATCCTGCGGGAGCTGTGCGAGTCGCCTCGCTGGCGGGACCGGCTGGCCGGCGTCAACCGGCACGACGTCGTCAGTACGCCCGCGGAGTACTTCCGTCTGCTAAGCGACCTCGGTTGTGAGGTGGACGCGTGGGAGACGACCTACATCCAGGTGCTGCACGGGAACGATCCGGTGCTCGAGTGGATGAAGGGCACGGCGCTGCGACCGGCGTTCGACGTGTTGAAGCGGGAGGACGAACGCGAGGAGTTCGTCGCGGAGCTGTCGGCTCGCCTCCGTGAGGCGTACCCGCCCGGTCCGCACGGCACGATCTTCCCCTTCCGCCGGATCTTCGTTGTCGCGTCCGCGCCGCCGGCACACGAGGAGTCAGGCGGGCAGAGGAAGCCGGCGTGATGACCCCGGCCGGCTCTCAGTGCATGCGGCTTGCCGTGTCGCCCGTGCGTGAGGGGCCATGCGGAAAGGGAGGGTCGGTGCGATGACCTTGCTCGGGATCCACCACGTGCAGCTCGCCGCGCCGCCCGGCTGCGAGCCGGGCATGCGGGAGTTCTACGCCGGTGTGCTCGGGCTCACCGAACTGCCCAAGCCGCCCGTCCTGGCCGCCCGGGGCGGGGTGTGGTTCGGCGGGCCCGGCATCGAGATCCACATCGGCGTCGAGGAGGACTTCCGGCCGGCGCGCAAGGCGCATCCCGGCATCCTCGTGCGGGATCTCGACGACATGGCGGGCCGGCTCCGGGCGGCAGGCCATGAGGTGCGGCCCGACGACCTGCTGCCCGGCTTTCGGCGCTTCTACGTCGACGACCCGGCCGGCAACCGGCTGGAGCTACTCCAGCCGCTCACCGGGCCGCGCGGCGAGCATCTCCCAGTCGGCCAGCACGTCGAGGAGAAGGCCGAGCACGCGACGTAACTCCTCGACGTGGTCGGCCTTGTGGCCGGCGTGCTCGAAGCAGCCGCCCCCGAGGCCCGAAAGCGCGTCCTCGAGGCCCTCGGTGAACCGCCTCGCGCGGGAGTCCGCCGTGTTGTCGTGGGCCCGGCGGGCCCGCCGCGCGTCGACGGAACGGTCCGTCTCCGTCCGGCCGGCGCGCCGCCGCCCGAAGCCGGGATCGCCGTGCCACATGTGCCGTCCTCTCCCTGGAATTCATGCCTCGCACGATAGGGGGAGGGTGTGACAGTACGGCTACGCTGAGTCAGGCGGTGCCCGGCTCGGGGCTGGTCCGCCGGGCGGCGCGGGCCGACTCCTTGGCCTCCTTCGCCGCTTCTTTCGCCGCCTCCTTGGCCTTCGCCTTCAGATCCTTCTGGCGGGCCTTGTGGTCGGTGGTCAGGTACGGCTTGGGCTCCAGCCCGGACAGGCCGTTCCACGCCAGGTTGACCAGGTGGGCGGCGACCTCCTCGCGCTTGGGCTTGCGCACGTCCAGCCAGTACGTCCCGGTCATGGCGACCATGCCGATGAGGGCCTGGGCGTACAGGGGCGCGGCCTTCGGGTCGTAGCCCTTGTCCTTGAACTCGTCGCCGAGAATGTGCTCGACCTGGTTCGCGATGTCGCTCAGCAGGCTGGCGAACGTGCCCGTCGCCGATGCCGCGTGCGAGTCGCGGACGAGGATGCGGAAGCCCTGGCTGCTGTCCTCGATGTACTCCAGCAGGGCCAACGCCGCGCGCTCGATCTTCTGCCGGGGATGTCCTCCGACGAGGGACTTGGTGACCATGTCGAGGAGGTTCGCCATCTCGCGGTCCACCACGACCGCGTACAGGCCCTCCTTGCCGCCGAAGTGCTCGTACACGACGGGTTTGGAGACCCCGGCCACGGTGGCGATCTCTTCGATGGAGGTGCCGTCGAAGCCGCGTTCGGCGAAGAGGGTCCGGCCTATGTCGAGCAGTTGCTCCCGTCTCTCTTTGCCCGTCATGCGCTTGCGACGGGATTTGGGGGGTTCGCTCACATCATCAATTGTGACGGTCACGCTTTCTCCTGGCCGGGCGGCTCGGGAACGCGGAACCGCCGGCGGTGCCGTACGTGTGGGGGGATCGACCGGATGAGCCCTGCTCACGGGATGCCGGAGCACCTTGCGCGTGCGCCGGGCGGCCGCAACCGGCCGCCCGCCGCAGAGTCGGGCCGGTCAGCTACGATATCCGCTTCGCGGCGAGCCGCTCCGGGGTCGGCCACCGCACGTCCCAGGCCCAGCCGAGCTTCTCGAAGAGCCAGATCGTACGGGCGCTGCTGTCGAGCTGGCCGGGGAGCACCCCGTGCCGGGCGCAGGTCGGGTCGGCGTGGTGGAGGTTGTGCCACGACTCGCCGAACGACGGGATCGCCAGCCACCACACGTTGCGGGACTTGTCACGCGCCTCGAACTCCTCCTCGCCCATGGCGTGGCAGATGGAGTTGATGGACCAGGTGACGTGGTGCAGAAGGCTGACCCGTACGAGCGCGCCCCAGAAGAAGCCGGTCAGGGCGCCCCACCAGGACATGGTCAGCAGGCCGCCGAGCGCGGCGGGCAGCAACAGCGAGATGGCCACCAGGCCGGGGAAGAAGCGGCTGATCCGCCGCATGTCCTTGTCGGCCACCAGGTCGGGGCAGAACTTCTGCGGCGACGTACGGCGGCTGTCGAACAGCCAGCCCATGTGCGCCCAGACCAGACCCTTGGTGAGGGCGCGCCAGTCGTTACCGAAGCGCCAGGGCGAGTGCGGGTCGTTCTCCTGGTCGGAGTACTTGTGGTGGCGCCGGTGCACGGCCACCCAGTCGATCACGCTCATCTCGATGGACAGGCCACCGGCGATGGCCATGGCGATGCGCAGCGGACGCTTCGCCTTGAACGAGCCGTGCGTGAAGTGCCGGTGGTATCCGACGGTGACTCCGAGACCGGAGACGCCGTACATCACGAACATGATCGCCAGGTCGGTCCAGCCGAGCCCCCAGCCCCACGCGAACGGCACGGCCGCCACCACGGCGAGAAGCGGGACCGCGATGAAAACGCCCATCAGGACCTTCTCAAACGTGCCCTTGGGGTCGGGTTCGATTTCGGGTCTGGCCTGCGGCCTAGCGGTGGCGGACGGTGCTCCTGCCGGGGCTATGGTCATGCGGTTTCCTCCTGCCAGCTGAGAACTTACGGCTACGCAACCGTAACCTACGGCGGCGTAGGTTATGCAAGATGCCCCGTAGAATTCGACCAAACCTGTCGCGTTGGTCACACAGCGGTTACCGAGTGGCAAGACCGGCTTTATCGGACATGACGCCGTCTTTATCCGTCCTGCGTGGGGCGATGGACCGGTATCGTGGACGATCGACCGGGGGCCTCGGACGACTGGAGAGCCTCGTGCGGTCCGGCGTGGTGTAATCGGCAACACGGAGGGTTTTGGTCCCTTTGTTCCTGGTTCGAGTCCAGGCGCCGGAGCTGACGGTGACGTCCGTCGAATCCCCTATGGCACTTTGGGCCAGGTGGGAACGCCACCCCCGACCTGCATCCCGGTCATCACCCCAGCGGTATTCTTCGGGTGTCGGGCAGGGGACGGCCGGGCTGATCGCCGCTGCCGTCCGAAGGTCGCCTGACCCCGTAGAACGCCTCTGACGGGGACCGGCTCTCTGCCCCGACGCGTACCCGTCCGCGATGCCGAAGGGCCTCCATACGTGAGCGCGATCCGTCCGGCTGCTGTCATCGTCCTGGCCGCAGGCGAGGGCACGAGAATGAAGTCCCGCAAGGTGCCGAAGGTCTTGCACGAGCTCGGCGGGCGCACCATGGTGGGCCACGTCCTCGCGGCCTCGCGCGAACTCGAGCCCGAGCGGCTCCTGGTCGTCGTCGGCCACGGCCGGCAGAAGGTGATCGCGCATCTGGAGGCCGGCTGGCCCGGGGCGCGACCGGTGCTCCAGGCGGAGCAGAACGGCACCGGCCACGCCGTGCGCATGGCGCTGGAGGCCGTCGGCTCGATCGACGGCACCGTGCTCGTGCTCAACGGCGACGCCCCTCTCCTGCGGGGCGACGTGCTCCACGAACTCCTGGCGGTGCACGAGAGCGAGGGCAACGCCGCGACGATCCTGACCGCCGACCTGCCCGACCCGACCGGTTACGGGCGCATGATCCGTGCCGCCGACGGCTCGGTGAGCGCGATCGTCGAGGAGAAGGACGCCGACGCCGCCCAGCGCGCCATCACCGAGATCAACGTCGGCATGTACGCCTTCGACGGCGCCCTGCTCGGCGCCGCCCTCAAGCAGGTGACCACCGACAACGCGAAGGGCGAGGAGTACCTCACCGACGTCGTCACCATCCTGCGCGACTCGGGTCACCGTGTCGGCGGCGCGCTGGACCGCCACTGGCTCGGCCCCCTCGGCGTCAACGACCGGGTGCAGCTCGCCGAGGCCCGGCGGCTGCTCAACGACCGCGTCCTCGAGGCGCACATGCGCCAGGGTGTGACGATCGTCGACCCGATGTCCACCTGGGTCGACGTCCAGGTGACGATCGAGCCGGACGCGGTGATCGAGCCGGGCACCCAGCTGCGCGGCACCACGCACGTCGCGGCCGGGGCGCGGGTGGGCCCCGGCTGCACCCTCACGGACACCACGGTCGGCGAGGACGCCGTCGTCGTGAACGCCGTCTGCGAAGGCGCCGAGATCGGCCCGGAGGTCAGCGTCGGCCCGTTCGCGTACCTGCGGCCGGGCACGAAGCTGGCCCGCGGGGCCAAGGCGGGCACGTACGTCGAGATGAAGAACGCCGTGGTGGGCGAGGGCACCAAGGTGCCGCACCTGACGTACGTCGGCGACGCCGAGATCGGCGCGGGCTCCAACATCGGCGCTGCCTGCGTCTTCGTGAACTACGACGGTGTCGAGAAGCGCAAGAGCGTCGTCGGCGACCACGTGAAGGTGGGCAGCGACAACATGCTCGTCGCGCCGGTGAACATCGGCGACGGCGCCTACACCGCGGCCGGTTCGGTGATCACCGGTGATGTTCCCCCCGGGGCGATGGCCGTCGCCCGGGCCCGCCAGCGCAACGTCGAGGGATGGGTCGAGCGCAAGCGGCCGGGCACTCCGTCCGCGGAGGCCGCGCGGCGCGCGCAAGAACGAGCAGAGCAAGGAGACTGACCCCGTGACCGGCATCAAAACGACGGGTGAGAAGAAGCTGATGCTCTTCTCCGGCCGCGCCTACCCCGAACTGGCCGAGGAAGTGGCCGAGGCGCTCGGCGTCGAGCCGACCCCCACGTCGGCGTACGACTTCGCGAACGGTGAGACGTTCGTGCGCTTCAACGAGTCGGTCCGCGGATCCGACGCGTTCGTCCTGCAGAGCCACACCGCGCCGATCAACCAGTGGATCATGGAGCAGCTGATCATGGTGGACGCGCTGAAGCGCGCGTCGGCCAAGCGGATCACCGTGGTCGCCCCGTTCTTCGGGTACGCCCGCCAGGACAAGAAGCACCGCGGCCGCGAGCCGATCTCCGCGCGGCTGATGGCGGACCTGTTCAAGACCGCCGGCGCCGACCGGCTCATGGCGGTCGACCTGCACACGGCGCAGATCCAGGGCTTCTTCGACGGCCCCGTGGACCATCTGTTCGCGTTGCCGCTGCTCACCGACTACATCAAGGAGAAGCTCGACACCGACGGCGTGTCCGTCGTGGCGCCCGACGCCGGGCGGGTGCGCGTGGCCGAGCGGTGGAGTGACGAGCTCGGCGGCTGTCCGATGGCGATCATCCACAAACGCCGCGATCCCGACGTGGCCAACGAGGTCAAGGTCTTCGACGTCGTCGGCGAGGTCGAGGGCCGCACGTGCGTGGTCGTCGACGACATGATCGACACCGGCGGCACTATCGTGAAGGCGTCCGAGGCGCTGTTCGAGGAGGGTGCGGCCCGCGTGGTCGTCGCCGCCACGCACGGCGTGCTGTCCGGGCCGGCGGTGGACAAGCTGAAGAACTCCCGGATCTCCGAGGTGGTCCTCACCAACACGCTGCCGATCCCGGACAACAAGCGGTTCGACAAACTGACGGTCCTGTCGATCGCCCCGTTGATCGCCCGAGCGATCAACGAGGTGTTCAGCGACGGGTCCGTGACCAGCCTGTTCGGCGGCCACAGCTGACAACGAACGCCTCCCGGCACGAATGGGAAGGACGATCGGCTAGACTTGATTGACCGAGTGCGTCCGACGCTGTGTCGCGCGGCCGACCAGACCTGGTCCGCGTGCCGCTCGGAGCACCGACATTTCGACTGATCCCGTCGACGTAGCACTGACTAGCTTGATCCAACG
Organism: Actinoallomurus iriomotensis; assembly: GCF_030269445.1. Classification (GTDB taxonomy): domain Bacteria; phylum Actinomycetota; class Actinomycetes; order Streptosporangiales; family Streptosporangiaceae; genus Actinoallomurus; species Actinoallomurus iriomotensis. Next base: position 1,795,607 of record NZ_BSTJ01000001.1, on the reverse strand, counting down.
AGGAGTTTTGCCGTGTCCGAGGTACGCATCGCCGCCGAGCCCCGCACCGAGTTCGGCAAGGGCCCCGCGCGGCGCACTCGCAGGGCCGGCAAGGTGCCCGCCGTCCTGTACGGCCACGGCACCGACCCCCGTCACATCGCGCTGCCGGGCCACGAGCTGATGCTCGCGCTGAAGACCCCGAACGCGCTGCTGCGCCTGCAGGGGCTCGACGGCGGCGACGAGCTGGCTCTGCCCAAGGACGTCCAGCGTGACCCTCTGAAGGGCTTCCTGGAGCACGTCGACCTCCTCGTCGTCAAGCGCGGCGAGAAGGTCACCGTCGAGGTGCCGGTCCAGGTGACCGGCGACGTCGTGCCGGACGGCATGCTCGACCAGCAGCTCGTCCAGGTGTCGCTCGAGGCCGAGGCCACCCACATCCCGCAGGCGATCGAGGTCAACGTCGAGGGCATGGCCATCGGCGACCAGCTGCTCGCCAAGGACCTCCCGCTCCCGAGCGGCGCGACGCTCGACGCCGAGGAGGACACGCTCGTCCTCCACGTCATCGCCGCGCCGACCGCCGCGCAGATGGAGGCCGGGCTCGAGGGTGAGGCCGCCGAGGGCGGCGCCGAGGGCGAGGGTGCCGAGTCCGAGGCCAAGCCCGAGGGTGGCGAGGAGTAAGCACTGCGAGTGCGACGGGCGCCCCTCCGGGGCGCCTTTCGCGTTTTCCCATGGGGGCGGGAGGAACGATGGCCTCGGACGAGCCGTGGCTTCTGGTCGGCCTGGGCAACCCCGGCCCCGGCTATGCCGGCAACCGGCACAACGCCGGCTTCATGGTGCTCGACGTCCTGGCCGGCACGGTCGGTGGCCGGTTCAAGTCCCACCGTGCGCGTGCCGACGTCGTCGAGGGGCGGCTCGCCGGCCACCGGGTGGTGCTCGCCAAGCCGCGGTCGTACATGAACGAGTCCGGCGGGCCGGTCAAGGCCCTCTGCGACTTCTACAAGATCCCGCTTGAGCGGCTCGTCGTCGTCCACGACGAGCTCGACATCCCGTACGGCACCCTGCGCCTGAAGCGGGGCGGCGGGGACAACGGCCACAACGGCCTGCGCTCGATCACCAAAAGTCTGGGCGGCCGTGACTACCTGCGGGTGCGGTTCGGCATCGGGCGGCCTCCGGGCCGGATGGACGCGGCGGCGTTCGTCCTGCGCGACTTCTCCGCCGCCGAGCGCAAGGAGCTGGACCTCAACACCGACCGTGCCGCGGACGCCGTCGAGGCGCTCGTCACGCAGGGCCTGGACCGGGCGCAGAACACCTTCCACGGCGAGCCCTGAGCTCTGGCGAGCCAAGGTGGCCGAAGGTGGCGATGTCCGCTCCTGCGGCTGAAGTGAACTCTAGGATATGTGCCACACCGAGAACGAACTCGTGAACCTCAGGTGGCTAACGAGCGTCATGCATCTGTACAGGTAAAAGTGACGTTCGACGAGGGGTGAAATGGCGGTCGTCGAAGAGGCGCGGCCAAGGGCTCGGCCCGTGGGCGGAAGCAGGGAACAGGTCACGGCCTGGGCATCGCGTTATGCCCGGCAGGCTTTCGGCCTCGACTTCGTCGCCGCGCTCCTCGGAGGCCTGATCGCCTTCGTGATCAGGTTCCGCTTCTCCTCCTTCGGCGACCCCTGGAGCACCCCCTACATCGGGCTCAGCTTCGCCCTCCCGTTCCTGTGGACCGGCGCGCTCGCCCTCGCCCGTGGGTACGAACAGCCGATGTTCGGCGTGGGGCCGGAGGAGTTCCGCCGGATCCTGCGGTCCGGCTTCGCCCTGACCGCGAGCGTCGCCATCCTGGCGTACGCGACGAAGACCGAGGTGGCGCGCGGCTATGTGATCGCGGCGCTGCCCCTGACCACCGGCTTCGGCCTGTACGGCCGCTACCAGCTGCGCAAGCGGCTGCACCGGCGGCGCAAGGCCGGTCAGTACATGCGGCGCGTCGTGGTCGTCGGCCACCGGGCCGCCGTCGCCGACCTGGTCCGCCAGCTCCGCCGCGAGCCCTATCACGGCATGGAGATCGCCGCCGCGTGCCTGCCGGCGATGCTCGCCACGGGCGACGACGCCGTCACCGAGGTCGAGGGGGTGCCGGTCGCCGGCGACTTCACCGAGGTCGCGGCCGTGGTCGAACGCATCCGCGCCTGTACGGTCGCCGTGCTGGCCTGCCCCGAGCTCGACGGCGTGGCGCTGCGGAGGCTCGCCTGGCAGCTCGAGAGGGACGACGTCGACCTCGTCGTCGCGCCCGCGCTGATGGAGGTCGCCGGTCCCCGCACCTCGATCCGCCCGGTGGCGGGCCTGCCGCTCCTGCACGTCGAGCACCCGGAGCTGTCCGGCGGCCGTCGCGTGGCCAAGAGCGCCTTCGACCGGGTCGGCGCGGGGCTCGCGCTCGTCTTCCTGTGGCCGGTGCTCGCCTGCATCGCGGTCGCGATCCGCCTCGACAGCAAGGGCCCGGCGCTGTTCCGGCAGGTGCGGGTCGGCCGTGACGGCCGTGAGTTCACGGTGCTGAAGTTCCGCACGATGGTTTCGGACGCCGAGCGGCGCAAGGCGGCCCTCGTTCAGTACAACGATCACGACGGCGTTCTTTTCAAGATCAGGAACGACCCGCGGATCACCCGCACGGGCGGGTGGCTGCGCCGGTACTCCCTCGACGAGCTGCCTCAGCTGATCAACGTGCTGCGCGGTGACATGTCCCTCGTGGGCCCCCGCCCTCCGCTGCCCGAAGAGGTCGCCCAGTATGGTGACGACGTACGCCGCCGGCTCGTCGTACGCCCGGGCATGACCGGTCTGTGGCAGGTGAGCGGGCGCTCTGATCTATCGTGGGAGGAATCGGTCCGCCTGGACCTGCGTTATGTCGAGAACTGGTCCCTCACCCTCGACCTGCAGATCCTGTGGAAGACCTGGTCCGCGGTGGCTCGAGGATCCGGTGCCTACTGACGTAGAGAGAAGTACGTGACGCACGACGATCATGCCCTCGCCCGTGATCTCGCGACCGAGGCGGGCGCGCTGCTGCTCCGGCTGCGCGCCGACCGCGGTTTCGGTGACCTCAAGGCTCTCCGTGACGCCGGTGACCGCGAGTCCCACGTCTACCTGACCGAGGCGCTCGCGCGGCAGCGCCCCGGCGACTCCGTGCTCAGCGAGGAGGGCAAGGACGAGCTCTCCCGCCTCGAGGCGGAGCGGGTGTGGATCGTCGACCCGCTCGACGGCACGCGCGAGTACGCCGAGGAGGGTCGCGGAGACTGGGCCGTCCACGTCGCGCTCTGGCAGCGCGACGAGGGCACGACCGGCGGGCTCGCGGCGGGCGCGGTCGCGCTCCCGTCGCAGGGCCGTACGCTCTCCACCGCCGAGCCGATCGAGCTTTCCCAGGTCGACACCGGCCATATCCGGGTCGCGGTGAGCCGCAGCCGTCCGCCGGAGTTCGCCACGCGCCTCGCCGAGCACCTCGACGCCGACGTCGAGCTGGTGCCGATCGGATCGGCCGGGGCGAAGGTCGCGGCGGTGCTGCTCGGCGACGTCGACGCCTACGTCCACGCCGGCGGGCAGTACGAATGGGACTCCGCCGCCCCGGTCGCCGTCGCCCACGCGGTCGGCGCCCACGCCTCGCGGATCGACGGGTCACCGCTGACCTACAACGAAGAGGACACTCTTCTGCCGGATATTCTGGTCTGCCACCCGGAACTGGCGCCGACGCTGCTCGCCGGCATCCGGGCGGTCCTGTAACGAACCGACCCGGGAGCCTTGACGCGATGCAGCGCAGCACAGCTGACGCCCGTGACTACCGGACGTCTCAGCTCGACGTACTCGAAGCGGAGTCGATCCACATCGTCCGCGAGGTCGCGGCCGAGTTCGAACGGCCCGTCCTGCTCTTCTCCGGCGGCAAGGACAGCATCGTCATGCTGCGCCTGGCCGAGAAGGCCTTCTGGCCGGCCCGGATCCCCTTCCCGGTGATGCACGTCGACACCGGCCACAACTTCTCCGAGGTCATCGAGTTCCGCGACCGCCGGGTGGCCGAGCTGGGCGTCCGTCTCGTCATCGCGTCCGTGCAGGAGTCGATCGACAAGGGCCGCGTCGTGGAGGAGACCGGGCGGCGGGCGAGCCGCAACCGGCTGCAGACGACGACGCTCCTGGACGCCATCGAGGAGCACCGCTTCGACGCCGCGTTCGGCGGTGCACGGCGCGACGAGGAGAAGGCGCGCGCCAAGGAGCGGGTCTTCTCCTTCCGCGACGACTTCGGCCAGTGGGACCCCAAGAACCAGCGGCCCGAGCTGTGGAGCCTGTACAACACCCGCATCCGCCAGGGTGAGCACATCCGGGTGTTCCCGCTGTCCAACTGGACCGAGCTGGACATCTGGGACTACATCAAGCGCGAGAAGCTGGAGATCCCCTCCATCTACTTCGCCCACAGCCGCACGGTGTTCGAGCGCGACGGCATGCTCCTCGCCGACAGCCCGTTCTCGAACCGCGGCGACGACGAGCCGGCCTTCGAGGCGATGGTCCGCTACCGCACGGTCGGCGACATGAGCTGCACCGGCGCCGTCGAGTCGACCGCGACCGGCCTCGACGAGGTGATCACCGAGATCGCCGCGACGCGGATCACCGAGCGCGGCCAGACCCGCGCCGACGACCGTACGAGCGAGGCCGCCATGGAGGACCGCAAGCGCGAGGGGTACTTCTAACCATGAGCATGGACATTCTCCGGCTCGCCACCGCTGGATCGGTCGACGACGGAAAGTCGACGCTCATCGGGCGGCTGCTGTACGACTCCAAGTCGATCTTCGAGGACCAGATCGAGGCGGTCGAGCGCACCAGCCGCGACCGGGGTGAGGAGTACACCAACCTCGCGCTGCTCACCGACGGCCTGCGCGCCGAGCGCGAGCAGGGCATCACCATCGACGTGGCGTACCGCTACTTCGCCACGCCGAGGCGGAAGTTCATCATCGCCGACACTCCGGGGCACATCCAGTACACCCGGAACATGGTGACCGGCGCGTCAACGGCCGACCTGGCGATCATCCTGATCGACGCGCGGAAGGGCCTGCTGGAGCAGTCGCGGCGTCACGCGTTCCTCGCCACTCTGCTGCGCGTCCCGCACCTCGTGCTCGCGGTCAACAAGATGGACCTGGTCGACTACGACCAGGAGACGTTCGAGCGGATCAAGGACGACTTCACCTCGTTCGCGGCCAAGCTGTCGGTCGGCGACCTGACGTTCATCCCGATGTCCGCGCTGCACGGCGACAACGTGGTCGAGCGGTCGGCGAACACGCCCTGGTACGACGGGCCGTCGCTGCTCCACCACCTGGAGAACCTCCACATCGCCTCCGACCGCAACCTCATCGACGTGCGGTTCCCGGTGCAGTACGTCATCCGCCCCCAGGCCTCGACCGACCCGGAGCTGCACGACTACCGCGGGTACGCCGGACAGGTCGCGGGCGGCGTGCTCAAGCCGGGCGACGAGGTCATGCACCTGCCGTCGGGGCTGACCACGCGGATCAAGCGGATCGACACCGCCGACGGCCCGGTCGATGAGGCCTACCCGCCGATGGCGGTGACGCTGCTGCTCGAGGACGACATCGACATCTCCCGCGGCGACATGATCTGCCGGCCGCACAACAAGCCGCAGGTCACGCAGGACGTCGAGGCGATGATCTGCTGGATGTCCGACGAGCGGACCCTGACACCGCGGACCAAGCTCGTCATCAAGCACACGACCCGTACGGCCCGTGCGATGGTCCGCGACCTGCACTACCGGCTCGACGTGAACACCCTGCACCGGCACGAGGACGCCGAACGCCTGGAGCTCAACGAGATCGGCCGGGTGACGCTGCGGGTCACCCAGCCGCTGTTCGCCGACGCGTACGGCCGCAACCGCGCCACCGGCGGTTTCATCCTGATCGACGAGGCGACGAACGCGACCGTCGCGGCCGGCATGATCATGGAGAGCCGCTGACCCCGGCCTGAGCGGTCATTCGGGCCCGGACCTGCTGTGACCGGGCGGCACGCGCGAACGCGGCCGCCTCGGTTCCGCCCCCGGCCAGGTCCGGGCTCTCGCCGTACCAGCAGCCCGTGCCCGCCGCGCCGGACTCGACGACGAGAGCATCGAGGCGCTGTTCGTCACCACGTTTCGGACCGCCGCTCATGGCGGCGCCGGCTCGTGGTCTCCGGCGCGGAGCACGCCTCCCACCAACGACGGCCGGACGCCCTAAACGCGGCCGGGCGGGAAGCCACCGGTGGCGATCGGGCCCCACGTGTCGATCGTGATGCGGATCAGCGACTTGTTCTGGCGGTGCATCGCCTGGCGGTATTCGTCCCAGTCGGGATGTTCCCCGGCGATGCTCCGGTAGTACTCGACGAACGCATCCTCCGCCTCCGGCATGTCGAGCACCTCGGCGCTGCCGTCCACCTGGACGTACGGACCGTTCCAGTCGTCGGACAGCACGCAGATCGAGACCCGCTCGTCGCGGCGCGCGTTGCGGGCCTTGGCGCGTTCGGGGTAGGTGGAGACCACGATGCGGCCCTCACCGTCGACACCACAGGACACGGGCGACAGCTGCGGCCGCCCGCTGGAGCGGGTCGTGGCGAGCAGCCCGTGGTGGCGCGGACGGAGGAAGTCGATCAGCGCGTCGCGGTCGACCTTGTCCGCGGTCGCGATCTTCGGGGACATCAAGCCTCACCTTCCGCCGGGTGACCGGCCGGTCGACGTCGTGGCACGCTCCGATCCTGCCACGCCGCCTTCGAGCCCGGACCCGCGGGCGCGCAGCGCCACCAGGTGACGGACCAGGGCGAGTACGGCGAGCAGCGCGACGAGCGCGCACACGCCCCACCACCCTGCCCGGCCGTAGGCGCGGGCGCCGAGCCAGGAGCCCGCACTGCCGCCGAGGTAGGCGCAGGTCATGTAGGCGGTGTTGACCCTGCTTCTGGCCTCGGCGCGCAGGGCGTAGTTCCGTACCTGGTTGGCGACCATCCCGGACTGCATGGCGACGTCGAGCAACAGCGAACCCAGCACGAGTGCCGTGAGGCCCACCGTCCCGCCCCGGCCGCCGCCCGCGAGGACGAGTGCCGCGACGATGACGCCGAGCACGCACACGAGGTTGACCGCGTCGGGCCCGTGGCGGTCGGCCAGGCGTCCCGCGACCGGCGTGCAGACCATGGTCCCCGCGTTGACCAGGGCGAGCGCCCCGACCGCCCGGATGCTCAGGCCGTACGCCGGGCCGGTCAGCAGGAGCGCGACGCCGGTCCAGACGGCCGAGAACCCGGCGAAGATCGTGGCCTGGTAGAAGCAGGAGCGGCGCAGCTCCGGCTCGGCGCGCAGGAGGCGCAGCGACTCGGCCAGCAGCGCCGGGTACCGCTGTCCCGACGGCGGGGACGTCGGCGGCAGCGCCCGGCCGAGGACCGCCGCGAGGACCAGGGTGAGCGCGGCGGCCAGCAGGTATGGGGCCCGCCAGCCCAGCCACTCGCCCAGCACCCCGCCCAGGGTGCGGGACAGCAGCATGCCGCCGATGGAGCCGCTCAGGAGCGTGCCGCTGACCACTCCACGGCGGTCCTCCGGCACCAGGCCGGCCGCCATCGGACCGATGATCGGCGCCACCACCGTCGCCAGGCCGATGAGCGCGCTCGCCCCGGCGAGAGCGGGAAGGGCGGGCGCCGCGCTCGCACCCAGCAGCCCCAGCCCGGTGACGCCGAGGAGGGCGACGACCAGCCTCCGGTGCGGCAGCCGGTCGCCGAGCGGGACGAGCAGGAAGATCCCGGCAGCGTAGCCGAACTGCGTCGCGGTCACGACCAGGGCGGCCGAGCCGGCGCCGATGTGCAGGCCGGCGGCGACCGACGGGCTGATCGCCTGGGGGAAGTAGATGTTGCCGACGGCCACTCCGCAGGTGAGGGCCAGGAGCAGGATCGTCCGGCGGCTCAGCCGGACTCGCGCGAGGTCGTCGTCCGGCACGGCCGCTGGACGTCGATCGGGAACGGTCATGGTTCGAAGTCCACGGCACCGGCGTCCCGCCGCCAGGGGAGGTGGGTGTTGCCGACGGCCATTCCGCAGGTGGGGGGCAGGAGCAGGATCGTCCGGCGGCTCAGCCGGACTCGCGCGAGTTTCTCGTCCGGCACGGCCGCCGGACGTCGATCGGTAACGGTCATGGACCGAAGTCCACGGCACCGGCGTCCCGCCGCCAATCGATGTAGCGTATGGCTTAATGATCAGCTTTGTCCTGGGTGTCGAGGACCTCGCCGACACCCGGTTCGCCCTCTCGCCCCTGCACGAGACCGTGCTCAGCCTCCGGGTGCTCCGGGATCCGAGCCTGTCCGCGCTGCACCTGCCGTGGCGCCGGTTCGTCCTCGCCGCGATCGGCGTGCTCGACACGGAGCTGCTGATGTCGCTGGTCGGCCCGCGCCGTACCCTGCCCGACTTCCTCACCCCGCGGCCGGTCACCTTCGCGGCCGCGTTCGAGGACGAGCTGGCCGTCGTACGCCGGACCGACCCGGACCTGGTCCGCCGGGACCTGCTGGCCGCGCACGCCCCGGACCCGGTGCCCGCGGCCCTGCGCGAGGCCGCTGACGGCGACGACGCGAGTGTCGCCGCGCTCCGCGACGCCATCTGCGCGCTCCTGCGGCGGTACTGGGAGCTCGCCATCGAGCCCGGCTGGCCGCGGATGCGGCTCGTGCTGGAAGCGGACATGACCTACCGTGCGCGGCGGCTCGCCGTCGGAGGCGCGCGGCTGCTGTTCGCCGACATGCACCCGAATTTGCGCTGGCACGACGGAGTGCTGCACATCGACAAGATGATCAGCCGGCACCGGGTCACGGCGGCGGGGCGGGGGCTGCTGCTGGTGCCGTCCGTCTTCTCTCATCAGCCGGCACCGCCGGTGAGCCCGGAGGAACCGCCGATGCTGGCCTACCCCAGCCGCGGGGTGGCGACGCTGTGGGCCGCGCCTCCTCCCGCCGACGCGACCGCTCTCGCCTCGCTCATCGGCTCGTCGAGAGCACGGCTGCTCGGAGTGCTCGAAGAACCGTTGCCCACGGTGGAGATCGCCCGCCGCCTCCGCGTCACCCCGAGCGCCGTGTCCCAGCACCTGCGCGTGCTGTACGCCACGGGCCTGGTCACCCGGGCCCGTGACGGACGGCAGGTCCTGTACCGCCGCAGCGAACTCGGCGACCGGCTGGCCGCCCGGTAGCGGGTCGCCACCGGGCGGCCGCGGCGATCAGCGCAGCGGGCGGAAGAGGGTGCGCAGGTCCCCGGCGAGGAGCGCGGGCTCCTCCATCGGCAGGAAGTGGCCGCCCACCGTCGGGCCGCGCCACTGCCGCAGGTCGGTGAAGCCGCGTTCGGCGAGGGAGCGTGGCATGTCACGCAGCACCGGCTCGGCGCTCAGCGTGACCCCCGCGGGCACCGGGACGACGGGGCGGGGCGGACTCAGCGGCCAGTCGTAGTACTGGCGGAACGACGAACCGATCGTGCCGGTCGCCCAGTAGAGCGTGAGGACCGTCAGCATGTCGTCGCGGTCGAACCGGCTCTCCAGGTCACCGCCACAGTCGCTCCAGGCGCGGTACTTGTCCACGATCCAGGCGGCCAGCCCGGCGGGGGAGTCCTGCAGCGCGGCGGCGATGGTGTCCGGGCGGGTGAGCATGATCTCGCTGTAGCCCCCGTCCTTCTCGTCGAAGGCCTCGACCGCCGCCAGCCACGCGCGTTCGGCGTCGGTGAGGTCGCCCGGCTCCGCCGGCATGCCCGGATGGATGAGGTGGATGCCGGCCACGCTCTCGGGGTACAGGGCGCCGAGCCAGGTCGTCACCCCCGCGCCGATGTCGCCGCCGAAGGCACCGTACCGGGCGTACCCGAGCTCCTCGGTCATCAGCGCGTGCCACGTCTCCGCCGTGCTCTGCCGTGTCATGGGCCCTCCTACGTCGGAAGGGGTGACCACAGCGGCAGTGCCTTTGATTCCCTCGCTTCGCTCGGTCATGGGCCGGCCCGGAGGCAGGTCGGAGAACAGGAATCCGGGCAGCGACGGGATGACTACGTCGAACGCGTCGGCGGGGTCGCCGCCGAAGCGTGCCGGATCGGTCAGCAGCGGCACGAGCGGCAGCATCTCCACGAAGCTGCTCGGCCAGCCGTGCGTCAGGATCAGGGGCAGCGCGGGCCGCCCACCCGCCGCGCGTACGTGCACGAAGTGGATGCGCTGCCCGCCGATGTCGGCCAGGTGGTGGGGCAGGCGGTTGAGCTCGTCCTCGGCCGTACGCCAGTCGAAGCCGTCGGCCCAGTAGGTCAGCAGCGACCGCAGGTAGGCCGGGTCGGTGCCCGCGGCCCACGGCTCGGGGCTGGAGGCGGGGGTGAAGCGCGTGCGGCGGATGCGGTCGCGCAGGTCCGCGAGCACGTCCTCGGAGACGTCGACGCGGAAATGAGTGACGGACATGAGTCCTCCAGATCGGAGGGCGTCTCCCCGGCGGTCGTCAGCGGATGGAGGCGACGAGGAGGAACACCCGGATGTCACGAACGGCGAGCATCGGGGCCACCTCCTCTCCTCAGCGAGTGCTGACCTGTCGCATCATGCCATGACACGCGACGGGCCGCGAGCCGATAATCGGCCCGCGGCCCGGAGTGGCCGGAATGGTCAGATCGCGGCAGGTGCGTCCGGACCCGGACCGCCGGAGGAACCCTGCTTGCGGCGCCAGAGGAAGAAGCCGCCGATGGCCAGGACGAGCACGACGACGACGCCGACGATGCCGTACAGCACGCCGTTGCCGCCGGAATCCTTCTTGGACGCGGCGACCGGCGTGGTGCTGGGCTGGTCGGTCGCGCCGCCGGCCGACGCGGCCGCGCTGGGCTGCTCGGCGGCCTTCTTCCGCGGGGTGACGGCCGGGTGCTTGCCGCTCATCAGGTCGAGGAAGGTCAGCACCTCGGACTTGGGGTTGCCCGCCTTCCTGGCCCGGGAGAGCAGTCCGTTGACCTTGGCGCTCGGCAGGCTGTTGGAGAAGGCCTGCAGGCGGGTGCCGGTGAGAATGACGTAGGTGCGGTTCGGCTCCTGCCTCAGCCGGCTGACCACCGCCGCCGTGGAGGCGCCGGCCGGCAGCACGACGACCCCCGCGCGGCCCGCGCCCTCGATGGCGGCGCGCAGCTTGTCGAGGTCGGCGTCGGACTTGAGGTAGGACGCGCTGGAGTCGACGTAGTAGCCGTCCTCGGAGACGGACTCGGCGACGAGCTCGGGGTCGATGGTGTCCGCCCGCGCGGGTACGGCGTGCCAGCCGAGCATCATCAGCAACGCGGCCGCAAGGAGGGCCGGCAACAGGGCGCGGCGTGCGCGCAGGTCCATGGGGGGTCAGCTCCTCGTCATTCTCTTGAATAGGCGAGCCTACCGACTTACGTCGCGGGCCCGCCGGGTTATACGCCGGTCGGCCGCCGGGCTACGGCGCGTCGCCTCCGATGGATCCCGAGAGCGACCAGACCGGCCACGATCAGGGCCACCGGCGCCCCGCCGGCGATGATCAGCGGGCGGGACGGGTGCCGCCGCTTCTTCTTCGCCGCCGCGCAGTCGCCGAGCTCGCACGACGACCGGGCGGCCAGCGCCGGGACCGCCGCCAGCGCCCGCCAGGCGTTCAGGGAGTCCGGCGAGGTGCGGTAGTCGAAGTCGCACGCCGCGTTCACCCGCTGGCCGGTGTGCTGGTCGTCCCAGTACAGGGCGGCGCGGAACTGCCGGTACGCCGGACTGGTCAGCAGCTGCCCCATGTCGCGCAGCCACTGGGCCTTGCGGCCGGGGCGCGCCGGGTCCTCCACCGAGCCGAACTCCAGCAGCATCAGGCCCTTGGCCGGGTGCCGCAGGCCGAACCGGCGCTCGGGGTCCACCAGCTCGGCCGGGCTCTCCCAGCGGCCGGAGCCGGAGTGGCAGGTGTTCCAGTTGTAGCTGTCGCCGGCGATGTCGTCGACGTACGCGTCACCGGGGTAGTACAGGTCGGCGTCCGTCAGCCCGTGGCCGGCGTTGTGGGAGAACGCCCAGCCGGTCATCGTCCAGACGTAGCGCGCGTTGCGCACACCGGCCGCCCGGTAGGTGGTGACGAGGTTGCGCCACGCGGCGACGAAGTCGGCCGGCCCGCCCATCGGCGCCGACGTACGGGCGTCGGGCTCGTGGTTGAACACCACGTAGACGAGCGCGCGGAACCTCTTGATCTCCTTCGCCTGCCGCTGCATGTCGGCCCACAGCGGGCTGCCGGGCCGCGCCGCCGCGATGTCGCGCCAGGAGAGCTTCGCGCCGTTCTTGCGCCGCGCTTTGATCGACACGAACACGGTGTGACCGGTGCGCCTGGCCCACTCCTGGTGTGCGTCGAAGAGCGGTTCGTCCCAGCGGCGGAAGACCCGGACGCCCTCCAGCCGGTGGCCGGTCTCGCTCTCGCGCTGCTGGACCTCCTGCCGGGTCTGCCCGACGGCGCCGAGCATGACCCGGTGGCCCGGCGCCGGTGTGCCCGTGACGATGCTGCCGGCCAGCATCAGGGCGACCGCTCTCATGTACGGACGCAGGCGAAGAGATGCCGTCCGTAGTTGTCGGCGTACGGCGGGTGGGCGTCATCGTCCGGACCGAGGTCGATGATCTCGTCGAACGTCGTGTGCCGCCGCAGGAAGTCCGCGATCGACTCGGCGTTCCAGCCTTCGAGGGAGGTGCGGAACCACGCCTCGTTCTCCTGGCCGGTGTCGAGGAACAGCACCTTGCCGGTGGCCCGGTCGAGCAGCTTCACGAGCGCCTCCGGGCCCACCGAGCCGCGACCCAGGACGAAGTGGTGCAGCAGGCTGAAGCAGGACACCACGTCGTACACGCGGTCGCTGTAGGCGAGCAGCTCGACGGCGTCGCCGGTGCCGATCTGCCCCTCGCGCAGGCCGTACACCGCCTTGCCCAGCGGCACGGCCAGCGGGTCGCGCTCGACGCCCTGCGCGTCGAAGCCCGCCTTGCCCATCTCCGCCACGAACCAGCCGTAGCAGCTCGCGACGTCGATGTAGGAGCCGGTGACGCCGCGTTCGGCGAGCAGCTTGACCATCTTCTCCAGCCGGTCGGTGCAGCGGCGCACGGTGGTCCAGCTCTTGGCCAGCTCCGGTGCGTCGATCGGCTGGTACAGCTCCTTGGTGCCGTCGAGCCAGCTCATGCGCAGCAGCAGGTCCTGCAGCGGCGTGGTGACCGGCAGCCACTTGGTCACGACGCGCGCGGTCGTCTCGCCCCGTGCCGCGGCGCGGGCGAGGCGGTGGTGGCCGTCGAGCACCTGGTAGTAGTCGCTGCCGCGGACCGGCGCGACGAGGACGGGGTCGAGCCGCCCGCTCTGCTCAGGGCGGCGCTCGCCCTCCTCGCCGGACAGGAAGCTCCGCGCGCCGGCGACGATGCCGGCGTCGTCCGTGGCGCCGAAGTAGCGGCCGCCCGCGTCGATGCAACGGCGCGCCAGGCGGCCGTACGGGGAGGCCAGGATCTCCTCGTCGGTCGGGTCGGTGAGCCGCAGCAGGTCGACGTGCGGCCCGTCGACGAGACGGGTCGAGGGCCACAGCAGGTCGTCGGTGCGTTCGGCGAACTCGCGCGCGGTCCAGCCGGCCTGCGCGCCGACCAGCAGCCGGTCGATCGGCACGGTGACGTGGCCGGGACGGCGGAGCACGAGCGTGGACACCACGACACGGGCCTTCGGAGGGATCGGCACCGAGCGGCCGGCGTCGGCCAGCCGCCCGTACACCGGACCGGCGGAGGCCATTCCCGCCTTGCGCAGCGCCTGCTTCGCCCGCCGGCCACCGCTCCGCAACTTCTGCGGGTTCAGATTGCGGCGTACCTCATCAAGCATTGTTGACCATTCCTCCGGTGGCTCTGCGTCCGGGCAACAGGGCGGCGAACGCGGTAAGTGCGAGGCGGGCGCGACCAGCCCACATTAGCCCGGCGTAGCAGCCCGCGCCGAGCACCAGACCGGCCAGCGTGGCGGTCGTGCCGAACGCCAGCCGGGCCACCAGCGGAAGCAGGCCGAAACAGGCCAGCGCCGACGCCGCCGCCAGGCCAAGACCGGCGCCGGCCGGCGTCATGCCGAAGATCCGCCGAACCTGCGCGAGCGGAAGGACGTTGCGGGTGGCCAGCGCGGCCGCCCAGGCGAGCGCGGCGCCGGTGATGCCCAGCCAGGGGATGAGCACGGCGTTCAGCGCGAGGTCGACCACGAGCGCGGCGGTGTTGTTGGCCAGGCTCAGCCCGCTGCGGCCGCCCATCAGCAGCATCACGTCGACCGGACCGGTGCCGGTGGCCAGCAGCATCGCCAGGGCGAGGATGACGGTGGCGTACTGGCCGGTGCCGTACCCGTGCCCGAACGCGGACAGGTAGACGGGGGCGGCGACCGCGACGGACAGGTGCACCGGCCAGGTGAGCGCGACCGTCCACGTGGTGCAGCCCGCGAACACCCGCGCGGTGCCCTCGCGGTCCTCCAGCGCGATGAGCCGGCTGACCGCGGGCTGCATGGCCTGCTGGACCGCCTGCGTGCCGAGCTGGCCGATGACCATGAAGCGGGTGGCCGCGGTGTAGATCGCGGCGTCGCGGGGCGAGGCCAGCGCGGCGATGAGCACGATGTCGGCGCGCTGCAGCGCGGTCTGGCAGATCTGCGCGACCGAGCGCGGCGCGGTGTAGCGCCAGAACTCCCCGGCGAGGGCCCGCGTGTCGGCCGGCCCGTCGTCCAGGCGCGCCACGATGCGCCGGTACCACGCGACGGCGACGACCAGGCCCACGAGGTACGGCAGGGCCCAGGCGAACGCGAGGGCGACCGGGTTCGCGGTGAAGACGGCGACGAGGAGGACCCCGGCGACCTGCGTCACCTGCCGGAAGATCTTCTCGATCGCCACCGTGGGCCGCATGGTGGAGTGCCCTCGCGTCGCGGCGAGCACGGCGTCGTGCGCGGCGGCGACCGGCAGGAACACCGCGAGCACCCGCAGCATGGGCGCGACCTGCCCGCCGCCGAGGCTGTCCGACAGCGCGGGAGCGGCCGCGAACAGCACGAGCGCGGCGACGCAGGCCACCGCGACCACGGGCACGAGCGCCACCGGGACCGTACGGCGGGCCGCGCCGTGGTCGCCGAGCGCGAGGTGACGCGGCAGCCAGCGCAGCAGGCCCGCGTCGCTGCCGAGGCCGGCGACGGCGTTCAGGATGACGAACAGCGACGTGGCCGCGAAGAACGCGCCCGCGACGCCCTGCGGGTACGCGTGGGCGACTGCGAACACCAGTGCGAAGCCCATGAGCCCGGCCGTGGCCGCACCGGCCAGGTTGAGCGCGCCGCCCCGGGCCAGCCGGGACAGATGAGGTTCGGAACTCACGCTTCGATCGCCTTGTGGACGGCGGTCTCCGTCGAGTCGGAGGCGTCGCCCGGCTGCTGGCGCTGGACGTCGTCCTGGCCGGCGAAGCGCGACCAGTCCGGTGAGGTCGCGGTCGTGCTGGGGCGGCCGGGAGCGGCAGGAGGCGTCGGCGCGCCCTGGGGCGGGTGCGGGGGCCGCGCCATCCCCGTGCCGGGGGCGTAGTCAGGCTGGCCGCCGGGCTGGCCGCCGGGGCCGGCGTCGCCGCGATGGGAGCCGCCGCGGGGCCCGGCGTCGCGCGAGGCGACGCGGCGCCCGCGGCTGTCCTCGACCACGGTGCCGATCACGATGGCGCCCGCGCGCTCGGCCTCGAGGTAGGCCTGCTCGATGTCGGCGCGCGTCGTCTGGCCGAGCGTGACGACGATGAGCACGGCGTCGGCCAGCGTGCACAGCGCCTGGGCGTTGGCGTCGTGCACGCTCGGGGCGTTGATCAGGATGTACTCGGCCTTGTCGCGCAGGAGGCGCACGGTCTCGCGCATGCGCGGGCCGCTGAACCGTTCGGCGGCGGCGCCCGCGCCCGGCCCGCGCGGCAGCAGCCGCAGCTGCGAGTCGGCGTGCACGAGGAGCTGCGTCGGGTCGGTGCCGCGCATCAGCACGTCGGACAGGCCCTTGGACTGGCCGAGACCGAACAGCGCCGAGGGGCTCGTCTCGGAGAAGCTGGCGTCCACCATGATCGTCGCCGAGCCGGCGTGGGCGAGCGCGACGGCGAGGTTCGAACTGGCCAGCGTCGCCGACGCGGCCGGGGTGGCGTTGGTCACCAGCAGGGTGACCGGGCGCTCCTGCACGGACGCGACGACCGCGGCGCGCAGGCGGCGGTACGCCTCGCCGGCCCGGCTCTTCGGCGCGGTCACCAGGACCAGGCCGCCGGCCGAGGACACCGTGCTGAGCACCGGGACACCGAGCCGCTCGACGGTGCGGACGTCGCGCAGCCGGCGGTCGGAGCGTTCGAGGGCGAGCGCGATGAGCAGGCCCGCGAACAGGCCGACCAGCAGGCCCACGCCGCCGAACGTCGCGGCGCGCGCGGTGAGCGACCCGCTCGGCGGCTGCGCCGGGGTGATGACCGATCCCGCGTTGACGGGCGTCGCGGCGATGTCGTTGTTCTGCTCGTCGATCACGCCGATCTGGTTGTTGTACGCCGTGATCCGCTGCCGCAGGAAGCTCTTCTGGGAGGCGGGCGCCGTGGCCAGCCGCTTGGTGGTGTTGGTCAGCTCCTGCTGGACCTTCTTCTCCTGCTCGCGCAGCTTGTTGGAGCGGTCGGTCAGCACGCTCTGGGCCCGCTGCGAGCGGTAGGTCAGGTAGCCGTTCGCGAACGCCTGCGCGCCGTCACGGGCGGCGGTGGCGCTCGAACCGGTGTAGGTGATGAGCAGGACCTGGGTGTTGGGCGGCACGGTGACGCTGACCCGCGACCGGTCGGCGCTGCGCAGCTTCTGGCGCACCACCTGCTGGACCGCGTCGGCGCGGACGAGCTCGGCCTCCGACTCGAGGTTGGTCAGGTCGTCGCCCCGGCCGTTGGGGGAGTAGGGGTTGCCGTCGAGCGGGCTGATGAGCACCGTCGCCGTCGCCTTGGCGCTCGAGGGAAGCAGCAGCCCCGCCGCCAGGCCGAGCACGGTGGCGACCGCGGCGAGCGCGCCGATGAGTTTGAGATGGCGTCGTGCCACCCCCGTCAATCGCCCTTGTGCGTCCTGATCAGCCGCCATGCGCTGGTCTCCCTCGATCTACACCCCGGCCAGGGTCATGCGCTCGGCATGACACTATCTTCCGTTCCCAAATTGGTCGTCTGTCCTTGGAGTTCCGTTTACATTGATCCGCATGTCGGGAGATCGGGAACACGCTCTCTTGGTGGCCTCCAGTGGTGGTCACCTCGCTCAGTTGCTGGCGCTGAGGCCATGGTGGCACGAGCGGGAGCGCACTTGGGTCACGTTCGGCACCGAGGACGCGCGTTCCCAGCTCGACGGCGAGCGTGCCGTGTGGGCGTTCCATCCGACGACCCGCAACGTCCGCAACCTGGTGCGCAACTTCGCCCTCGCCGTCCGCGTCATGCGCCGTGAGCGCCCGCAGGTCGTGGTCTCCACCGGGGCGGCCGTCGCGTTCCCGTTCTTCCTGGTGGCCAGGGCGATGCGCGTGCCGACGGTCTACATCGAGGTGTACGACCGGCTCGACTCGCCGACGCTCACGGGTAGGCTCTGCCGTCCCATCACCGACCTGTTCTGCGTGCAATGGGAGGAACAGACCCGGTTCTACCCCCGTGCGCAGGTCATCGGGAGCCTGCTGTGAGTTCACTGGTCTTCGTCTCCGTCGGCACCGACCACCACCCCTTCGACCGGCTCATCCGCTGGGTCGACGCATGGCTGCCCGAGGGAGTGCCGTGCGTGGTGCAGCACGGCACCTCGGCCCCTCCGCTGCGCGCCGAGGGCGTCGCCTACCTCGACCACGCCGCGCTCACCTCCCTGCTGGACGAGGCGGCCGTGGTCGTCTGCCACGGCGGGCCGACCACCATCACCGAGAGCCGCCGGCACGGCCGCCGCCCGGTCGTCGTCCCCCGCGACCCGTCCCTGGGCGAGCACGTCGACGACCACCAGCAGCGCTTCTGCGCGCGGATGGCGGCCAAGGGCCTCATCAGCACGGCCGCCGACGAGGACGCCTTCCGCGGGCTCGTGGACCACGCTCTCGCCGCGCCGGACGACTTCTCGGTGGCCGCCGACAGCGGTGACGTCGCCGAGTCGGTCGCGCGCTTCGGCGGCCTCGTCGCCGACCTGCTCGCCCGCCGCCGTTGACCCCTCAGATGCCGCGTCCGGTGGCGTGCGCGAGCCGCAGCACGCGGTCGGCGCTGAGCACGCGCAGCGAGACCAGCAGGGCCAGGTAGGCCCGGCGCTCGCGCCAGGAGCCCCGCAGCGCGCGCAGCGCCCACGATCGGGCCTCGCCGCGCTCGCCGAGCGCGGCGTGCGCGAACGCGATCTGGCCCTGGACGCGGGCGAGGCCGCGCGGGTCGTCGGCGAAGCCCGGGTGCTTGCGCAGCAGGTACTGGAGGGCGTCGCTGATCGTGCGCCACTTGCGGTTGAAGTGCGACGTGCGCCCCCACAGCACGGTGACGAGCGGCTCGGCCACGACCGCGATCGGGCCGGCCGCCGCGGCCCGCAGCATCCAGTCGTAGTCCTCGCCGTAGCTGCCGGGGATCTCCTCGTCCACCGGGCCGATCTTGCCGAGGAACGCCGTACGCCGGACCACGACCGTGGACGGGTGCGCCTCCATCACGCGGCGGCGCAGCAGCTCGGCGTGCGTGACGTCCTCCAGGCGCGGCACCCGCGTGATCACCTTGTCGCCGTAGCTGACGTGGATGCCCGACACCACCACGTCGGCGCCGGTCGCGGCCAGGCGTTCGGCCTGGAGCCGCAGCTTCTCCGGCAGCCACGCGTCATCGTCGTCGCAGAAGGCCAGCAGGTCGCCCGAGGCCGTCGCGGCGCCGGCGTTGCGGGCGCCCGCCAGACCGGGGGTGCGGTCGTTGGCGATGACGGTGACCGGGCGCCGCGGGTCGTCATCGGCCAGCGCGGAGTCCGGTTCGGCCTGGTCGAAGACGATGACGCACTGCACCGTGCCCGGATAGTCCTGGTCGCGTACCGCCGCGACGGCGCGGGCGAGCAGCTCCGGGCGGTCGTGCGTGGCGATGATGACGGAGACGGGCGGGAACTCGGGTGTCAAGGAGCGTCCTTCGGATGAGTGATCACGATCCCGCGCGGTGAGGCGCCGGCCTTGTCGAGATGGGAGAGGGCCGCGGTGAGCGGCCGGTCGGTGATCCGCTTGAGCGCGACGGTCACCAGCGTGATGTCGGAGACGGCGGCCAGCGTGACCGCCTCGGCGGTGTCGACGCCCGGGCCGGAGATGACGACGACCCCCGCGTCGCGGTGGGCGCGGTCGACCGCCGCGGCCAGGCCGCGGTCGCCGTCGTTGATCGCCAGCGTCACCACGCGGAAGGACCCGAGGCCGTCGTCGCGGGCGGCCGGATCGCGCGCGCCGTCCTGGTAGACCGACGGCTGGTCGTCCATGACGCGCAGGAGGCTGGTGGGCGCGCCGCTGTGCGCGAACGCCGCGGCCACGCTGACCGCCACCGGGTCCGCGGTCTCGCCCGGCATCCCGGTGACCAGGACGGTGCGCGCGTCCTCGGCGAACGCCAGGTTGCGCAGCCGCCGTCCGGAGTCGGCCAGGTCCTCCCGGCCCGTGTCAGTGAGGATCGGCACCGGGATCCGCCGCCGTACGTCGCGTGCGTAGCGCAGCCGCCGCGGCCGGCGGTCGCGCACCAGGCCGACGGCGAACCCGGCGAGCAGTCCCACGCCCACCCCGGACGTGCGGTTGACGTCGGAGCCGGGGTCGTCGGAGGTCGTGGGCTTGGTCGCGGCGCTCACCGTCTCGGCGAACTGGTCGCCGTACCGCAGCTGTTTCTTCGCGTTCATGATCTGGAGCTGGACCGCCTGGCGGCGGGTGCGGGCCGTGAGCCGGGTCGTGTCCGCGGCGTCTCCGGGCAGCGCCTTCAGCTGGGCCTCCAGGACGGCGATCCGCCGGTTGATCGTCTGGCGGTCGTGCGTCTGGTACTGCCCGATGACGCGGTCGCGCAGCTTGATGAAGGCGCGCGCGACCGCGCGGGCGCCCTGCCGGGCGTTGCCGGGCCGGTTCGCCCGCACGCTGATGACCAGGACGCGGGAGTACGCCGACGCGGTCACCGTCACCCGCTCGCCGATCCGGTCGGCGGGGATGTGGAAGCCCGGGACGCGCTTCAGCTGCTCCAGCACCGAGCCGGACCGCACCAGCTGCGCGTTGGTGTCCATGGTGTCCAGGACCGGCTTCTGGTCGATCGTGGCGTACGGACCCTGTGACAGCGGCGGAAGGCCGGACTCGATGGCCACGGGCGGCACCAGCACGCTCACCGTCGAGGTGTAGGTGTGCTGGGCGGTCGCCGAGCCCACCATGCCGCACAGCGCACCGAGCACGACGGCCAGCAGCAGCACCGGCCACTGGCGGCGGACGAAACCGAAGTAGCGGCCCAGGCGTACGGCGTCGATCTGCACCGGCTCGTCGGCCGGGGTGACGAGCGGTGTCTCGGACAGGGGCGTCAGCGACGCCACGGCGGCACCTCTCCGAGAAGGGTCGCGAGACGCTCGTCGTACGGCGCGAAGTGCTCGGCCAAACGTGTCTGCAGGCCGGGGGACAGCGGCAGGCTCGGGCGCGCGTTGTGGCGTTCGAAGTCGGCCGGCCGCCACCGCTCCAGGCCCAGGAAGTCCACGATCGCGTCGTAGCAGGGCTCCGGCGTGGCGAAGAAGTCCTCGGCGAACGCCACGTGCACCCGCTCGCGGCCGAACAGCTTGAACAGCACCTCGATCTGGTCGGCGTAGTGGCCCCGGTCGAGATAGGAGTGGTGCCGGTGGCTGTGGCTGAGGTAGCCGGGCTCGTTCCTGATCCGGTCGGCCTCGCCGGCGAGGCGCGCCGGCTCCAGTTCGAGGGCGCGCTCGAACGAGGTCTCGGTCTCGAAACCGCGGGCCAGCTCGTGCTTGTGCGCGGAGTAGGCGCGCTCGACCGGGTCGCGGAGCAGGACGAGCAGCTTCACGCCGGGCAGGTCGGCGGCGATGCGCTCGGGAGCCAGCGGGTGGTGCATGTAGTAGCCGGCCGACTCGAACGCGAGCCGGGATTCGCGGCGCAGCGGGAAGTGCCCGCGGTACCAGTCGATCCCGCGCTGGTAGTTCACGTCGAAGTAGTGCACGCCCTTGTGGAAGTTGGGCGGGGTGACGCCCGGGTGCGGCGCGAGGGCGCGGAACAGCGACGTCGTGCCGCCGCGCTGCGTGCCGACCAGCAGGAAGTCCGGCAGCGCGCGCAGCCCGGCGCTGAGCCGCCCGGCCGTACGGCTGACCGCGCGGCCGCTCTCCTTCATCCACTGCGGGGCGTCGCGTCGCGAGATCATGCCGTCCTCCCGGCGTTGGCGTACAGCAGGTCGAGCAGGGCCGTGGCCTGGGCACGCAGCGGCGTGCCGAGGTCGCCCTGCGCGGCGACCAGGTAGCGGCGGGTCAGCTCCAGAACGTACAGCTCGGTGGTGATCGCGGCGGTCCGGCCCGCCTGCCCGAGCGGGGCGAGGATCGCCGGTTCCGGCCACGTGTCGTAGCCCCCGCCGGTCTGCAGGCGGTAGTGCAGCAGGTCGAGGCCGGCCGGCACCTCCGGGTCGTACCGCTCCCAGTCCCACAGCTGGACGGCGCCGCGGTGCCAGGCCATGTTCCAGGGCGTCCAGTCGCCGTGCCAGGCGCCGAACTCCACCTCGTCGCCGCCGTACGTCTCGCCGATGCGTCCCACGGCGTCCGCCAGCCGCTTGCCCTGGTCGGGATCCTCGAGCGTCACGTCGCCGAAGCGGGACCAGAAGCCGCTCTCGGCCAGCGGGACGCGCCGCGTCTCGCCGATCAGCTCCCGCATCGCCGCGACCGGGACGTCGCGGCGCGAGCGGAACGACAGCGGGCCCGTCGGCAGGGGCGAGAGCACGAGCAGGTCGAGACCGCGCCACTCGCCGTGGTGGAGCACCTGGGGCACGCGCAGCCCGTGGAAGGAGCGCTCGGCGAGCCGGCCGAGCGCCGCCGCCTCGCCGGCGATCAGCTCACGTGCCATGGGGGAGTCGCCGACCTTCACGAACGCCAACGGCTCACCGCGCGGGGTGAGGGCGTGCAGGATCGGCTTGCGGTTGGCCCGCTCGGAGCCCAGGCCGACGCTGACCACGACCGGCCGGCCGAGGAGCGCGCCGAGGCGGTCCTCGACGGACTCGCCGGCGCCGGTGACGAGCAGCCGGTCGCGCAGCGCCCGGTCGGCGAGCCCGGCGCGTACGGCGGCGGTGGTGAGCACGCGGGTGACACGCTGCCGCGCGCCCAGGTCGTGGCTGTAGCGGCGCAGCGCGCCGGCGGCGGCCGCGGGGACGCCGGCGGGCAGCAGCAGCCGCGGCCGCTCGGCGTTCGGCAGGAAGGCGAACTCGCGGACCGCGCCCGTGCCGGAGCCGGTGCCGACCTCGGCGTCCGGCCAAAGCCGCGCCACCGCGTCGGCCCACGCCGCGCCCGAACTCATGCGCCCTCCCTGCTCACGCGCCACCCGCCAGGGCGTCGGCCTCGCGCCGGGCGCGCCACATCAGCGCCACCGCGATCATCACCGTGTACAGGGGAACCTCCACCAGGTCGTAGATGAAGAGGAACAGTCCGAACGCCAGCAGCACGCAGCAGCCGGCCACGCCGTACGCCGAGCGCTCCCGCCAGTGCCGGGCGAACCGGATGAGGAAGAAGGCGAGGAACGCGATCGTGCCGATGAGGCCGTTGGCGAACAGCAGCAGCCAGATGTGGCCCTGCGTGCCGAGCGGCGGCGCGCCGCACGCCTTGCAGCCCGGCCGGTCGCCGCCGGTGAGGGAGCTGAGGTTGCCCTGGACCTGACGTGTCGTGCCGAAGCCGACGATCGGCGAGCCGGTGAGCGCGCTGCGCACGCTCTGCTCGGCCAGGAGGGTACGGCGGTTGTTGCT
The DNA here is from genome assembly GCF_030269445.1 of Actinoallomurus iriomotensis. Classification (GTDB taxonomy): domain Bacteria; phylum Actinomycetota; class Actinomycetes; order Streptosporangiales; family Streptosporangiaceae; genus Actinoallomurus; species Actinoallomurus iriomotensis. The sequence goes on along the minus strand of NZ_BSTJ01000001.1, from coordinate 1,772,760 downwards.
GTGCGGGTTCTGGATCCGCGCCTGGATCATGTCCGGCAGCGGTGAGACCGCGAAGACGAGGCCGCCGACGACCATGCCCGCGACCGCGAGTCGCAGCGCGCGCCGCCCGCCGCGGGCCACTCCCTTGAGACCGGCGAAGCAGACGATCACGCCGAGCGCGATCCACAGGCCGCGGTCGAGGGAGTAGACGACGGGCCACAGGGACGCCAGCAGGATGACGACGCCGGTGACGCGCCGCCACCGGCCGGCCCGCCAGATCCAGGTGATGACGAAGAACGGCAGGAAGAAGGCGTACGCGGCGCCCCAGGTGTTGGCGTAGGCGAACGGCGCCATCGGCCGCGCCTGTTCGTACCCGAGGATCGTCGCCACGTCGGCGGTCTTGGGATGGATGGCGTCGAGCAGGAAGGTGTTGTGGGTGTGCAGCACCATCTCGAGCGGCGAGGTCAGCTGCAGGTGCGGGGCGAACGTGCCGAGCAGGCCGCCTCCGGTCGTCACGATGAACATCCACCCGAGCAGCCGCCCGACCCGGTCGGCGGGCAGTTCCTCGTCGCTCAGGTTGGCGATGTAGAGGCACACGACCGTCGAGGCGGCGTACCAGGCGATGCGCCAGGCGAACGCCAGCAGCCGGCCCATGCTCCCGCCGGGCACCGCGCCGGGCGCGTTCGCCCACAGCACGCCGACGCCGAGGACCACCCAGCACAGGAACAGCGCCCAGGCGCCGAAGCCGCGGGGGACGAGCAGCCGCGACCGCCGTTTGTAGAGGTACACGGCCATCGGCACGCTCATGATCAGGAAGATCAGCATGCCCAGGCCGAGCAGCCACCAGACCGGGAAACCCAGGAAGATCACGGCGAGCGGCCAGCCGGCGGACGGACGCCACGTGGCCGGCCGCGCCATCACTCGTGCCGGGACGACCCTCGTTGTGCCCACCCTGAACGCCCTGTTCTCGTATCCCCTGCGGAAAGTCCGAGACTAACCCGGAGAGCGTGGTGCTCAGCGCTCAACGTTGAACTCGGGCCGTTTGCCGAGCGCGCGGAACGCCTTCAGGGCCTGCGAGGTCGCGTCGATGCTGGTGTTCCCGCCGTCCGGCATGTTCACCGCGTGGGTCGTGTTGAAGTACGACAGCGCCTTGATGCGCGGGTACTTGGCGAACTGCTTCCCGACGCCCTTGAAGAACGCCGGCTTGCGGCCCGGGTCGCCCGGCACCTCCAGCACGGCCCATTCCGACAGCATGAGCGGCTTGTCGGGGAAGTGCTTGGCGGAGTAGTCGTAGAAGCCGGGGAAGCCGAGGTCCTGTTGCGCGGGAGCGACCTTGTTGACGAGGTTCGCGTAGTCCTTGATGTTGGACTTGGCGAACGGGTCGTAGCCGATCCAGTCGACGTACTTGTCGCCCGGGTACAGGTCGCCGAACCACGGCTTGGCCATGTAGCCGGTGTAGCCCATGTAGACCATCGTGAAGAGGATGTTCTTCGCACCGGCGGCGCGGAACCGCGTGACGACGTGCCGGAACATCGCCCGGTAGTCGGCGGCGGTGTAGCCGGAGTTCGGCGCGGTCTTGACCTCTTCCTCCGGCTCGTGGTGGATGACGAGCCAGAACTTCTTGGTGAAGTGCGCCTTGAGATACGCCGCCTCGCGGGCGATCTGGGCGTCCGCGGCCCCGGCGGCCACCTGCTTCCACGTCTTCCCGCTGTCGGGCTTCCAGTTGAGGACCAGCATGCGGTGTTTGCCCGACTGGCGGGTCAGCGCGATCTCGCGGGCGGACGGGAACAGGTCGGCGTAGGAGTGGTAGCCGTGGTAGATGTCCACGGACCGGCCGATCTGGCGTTCGTAGGAGGTCACCGCGGTGACCGGGTCCTGACGCGACCCGATGACCGGGGTGACGCCCCACCACGCGCCGCAGGAGGGGACGAGCTTGGCCGAGACCGTGCACTTCGCGGGAGAGGTGGACGGGTCGCCGCTCCGCGGCGCGAGCTCGGGTTCGTCGCCGCCGCCGTTGCCTCCGATGACGCCGCAGGCCGCCAGTGACACCGCGGTCGTGAGGGCCAGAAAGGCGCGCCCGGCGACGCCGGGCATACGTCTATCCATGGCTGCGCACTATAACCAGCCCCCCTCAACGCGTGGAGCAGAAGGTATGAAACGGATATCTGACACCAGACGGTGTCCCTGGTGACGGTTACATTGCTCGCACACGTGAATCAGCTCCCTCAGGCGGCCGTCCCCCGCTGGGCCGGGTGAGGGCGCGCGGAAGGGGAGAACGCGTGCGCCTTCGCACCTTCATCGCAAGTGGGGCCGCTCTGTTGCTGGCGGCCGGTCTCGTCACGACGACGGCCGGCCCGCCCGCACGGGCGGACACGCCGCAGACCGGCCCGCAGACCGGCATCGTCAGCGCCGACCCGGCGAACTTCACACCCAACCTCGTCGACGGCGACGTCCAGTCCGTCGTGCAGATCGGCAGCCGGATCTTCATCGGCGGCAACTTCACCCAGGTCAAGGAGGCCGGCTCGGACACGGTGATCACCCGCGACCGGGTGCTCGCCTTCGACGCGACGACCGGCAAGATCGACGACAGCTTCAAACCGTCCGCGGACGGCGAGGTGACCGTCCTGCTGCCCGCCGCCGACGGCAAGTCCATCTACCTCGGCGGGATGTTCACCCACATCGACGGCGTCGCGCAGAAGGTCCTGGCGCGGCTCGACGTCGACACCGGCCAGCCCGTGCCCGGCTTCACGCCCAACCTGGACGCCCGGGTCAAGGACCTGCGGCTGGCCGGCGGACGGCTGTGGGTCGGCGGCAACTTCGACCTGGTCGACGGGGCCGCCCAGAACGCCCTGGCCGCGCTCAACCCGGACACGGGGCGCCGGGACGCCTTCCAGAGCCTGTCGTTCAGCGGCACCCAGAACGGCGGCACCACGCTCGTCTACAAGATGGACGTCACACCGGACGGCTCGAAGCTCATCGCGGTCGGTAACTTCACCTCCGTCGGCGGCCAGTCCCGGCCACAGATCGTCATGCTCGACCTGAGCGGGACCTCCGCGACGCTCGCCGACTGGCAGACCAGCCGATACGCCGCCGCCTGCTCCGCCTCGTTCGACTCGTACATGCGCGACGTCGACATCTCACCGGACGGCAGGTTCTTCGTCGTCTCCACCACCGGCGCCGCCGGCGGCACGACCAAGATGTGCGACAGCCAGGCGCGCTGGGAGACCTCGGCCACCGGCTCGAACCTCCAGCCGACCTGGGTGACCTACACCGGCGGCGACACGACGTACGCCGTGGAGATCACCGGCTCGGCGGTCTACGTGGGCGGGCACTTCCGCTGGTCGAACAACCCGTACGGCTCGGACGCGGCGGGCCGGGGCGCCGTCGAGCGGTCCGGCATCGCCGCGCTCGACCCGGCGAACGGCATGCCGTTCCAGTGGAACCCCGGGCGTACCCGCGGCGTGGGCGTCTTCGACCTGCTGGCCACGCAGCAGGGCCTGTGGATGGCCAGCGACACCGACGAGACCGGCGGCGAGACCCACCAGAAGCTCGCCCTGTTCCCCACGGCGGGCGGAAAGACGCTGCCCACGCAGAACACCGGCACGCTGCCGGGCGACGTCTACACCGGCGGCACGGCCACGGTGAACAGCCTGTCGCATCGCTCCTTCGACGGCACCACCGCCGGGTCGGTCACCAGCGATGACACCGGCGGGATCGACTGGCGGACGGTGCGCGGCGCGTTCATGATCAACGACGATCTCTACACCGGAGCCTCGGACGGGAGCCTGTCGCGGCGGAGCTTCGACGGGAAGACGTTCGGCTCGGCGAGCACCGTCGACGGCGCGGACGCGCTGGTCAGCGAGAGCGACTGGCACACCGAGGTTCAGTCGATCAAGGGCATGTTCTACGCGAACGGCCGGATCTACTACACCAAGGGCACCTCGGCGCTGTACTACCGCGGCTTCAACCCCGAGAGCGGCGTCGTCGCGGCGCTGGAGTCCACCGCCACCGGCAACCTGACCGGCGTCGACTGGAGCACGGTCGGCGGCATGTTCACCGCGGGCGGCAGGCTCTACTACGTCAGCACCACGGACGGGAAGCTGCGGAGCCTGGACTTCACCGGCGGCGTGCCCTCCGGCACTCCCACGGTCGTGGACGGCGGCGACTGGCGCGGACAGGGCGTGTTCCTGTACGCGGGCAAGCCCAACAGCCTGCCGTCCGCGACGTTCACCTCCAACTGCGACCACCTCGCCTGCTCCTTCGACGGTTCGGGATCGTCCGACCCGGACGGTTCCATCGCGTCGTACTCCTGGGACTTCGGTGACGGCTCCACCGGCACGGGCGCGACGCCGCAGCACACGTACGCCGCGGCCGGCGACTACACGGTCAAGCTGACCGTCACCGACGACCGCGGCGGCACGGACGCGGCGTCGCAGCAGGTGCAGACGAACGCGGCGAACATCGACTACGTCGGCACCGACGTCTACAACGCCAACACGACGAACGCGACGGTGACGATCCCGTCGTCGGTGCGGGCCGGAGACGGGCTGCTGCTCGCCTTCACCGACAACGACACGACCAAGACCGTCACGCCGCCGTCCGGCTGGCAGCAGGTCGGATCCCAGACCGTCGGCACGGCCGTCTCGACGGTCTGGCAGAAGGTCGCCACGGCGAGCGACGCCGGGCAGACGGTGTCGGTCGGCCTGAGCGACTACGCGAAGGCCAACCTGCGCGTCCTCGCCTACCGGGGCACGAACCCGACGGCGCCGGTCGCGGCCGCCACCAACACCGCCGACCCGGCGAGCACGACGTCGCACACCTCGCCGAACGCGACCGTGTCGGCGGCGGGAAGCTGGGCGGTGACGCTGTGGTCGGACAAGTCGTCGACGACGACGGCCTGGACGGCCCCGAGCGGTGTGACGAGCCGGGGCACCTCGCTCGGCAGCGGCAGCGGCCGGGTCACGTCCCTGGCCGCCGACAGCGGCGGGACGGTGCCGACCGGCACGTACGGCGGCCTGACCGCGACGACGGACGCGGCCAGCCGGGCGGTCACCTGGACGATCGTCCTGGCCGCCGACCAGTAGCCGGAGGATTCGACCGGCGGGGCCGGGCGGCGGAGCACCTCCACCGCCCGGCCCCGCCGCGTGTCCGGGCGACGGCCGCGGAAACAGTCCACCGGATCCGGGAACCGTCCGTGGGAGATCGGCCGAGTAGGAGTGACCGCGCCCCGCGCCGAGAGGAACCCCATGGACGTTCGTCCCCCCGCCCGCCACGCCTAGCCTGCCGCCGGGTGATGCCGTGACCGAGCCACTCTCCGACCGCGTGCTCATCGAACGGTCGCTTGGCGAACCCGAGTGCTTCGCCGCGCTGTTCGACCGGCACTCCGCGGAGATCTTCCGCTATCTGGCGCGCCGGGTGGGCCCGGACGTCGCCGAGGACGCGACGGCGGAGACGTTCCTCACGGCGTTCCGCAAACGCGACCGGTTCTCCGGGGAACGCGACGACGCGCGGCCGTGGCTGTACGGCATCGCGACGAGGACCATCGGCGAGCATCGCCGCGCCGAGGCACGGCGCCGGCGGGCGCTCGGCCGTCTCGACACCACGACCGCGGCCGAGCCGTTCGAGGAACTGGCGGCCGGGCGGGTGAGCGCCCAGCGGCTCGGCGGGCGGCTGGCCGGGATGCTCGGCCGGCTGTCCGCCGGCGAACGCGACCTGCTGTTGCTGATCGCCTGGGCGGACCTGACGTACGAGGAGGCGGCCGAGGCGCTGGACGTGCCGGTCGGCACGGTGCGCTCACGGTTGCACCGTGCCCGGCGGAAGGCGCGCAAGGCACTGGGCGGCGCCGATCCGCTGACCATCGGCGAGAGGTCACCGGCATGAAGGGGCGGGACATGGACGAACTCGAACTGCTGCGTACGGCACGCCCCGACGTGCCCTCGTATCCGGAACCGGCACGGGAGAAGGCCCGCGCCGCGCTGATCGCCGCCGCCGATCCGGGCTCCCGGCGCCGGGCGGTGCCCGCCATCCGGCGGCCGTGGGGCCTGGCGGGCGTCGCGGCCGGTCTGGTCGTCGCGGTCGTCGCGGCCGCCGTCGTCCGGCAGGCCGTCACGCACGACGGGGCCGGTGCCGTGCCACGGCCGGGATCGGCCACGGCCGGGACACCCGTCAACGCCGCCCAGGTGCTGTCTCTCGCCGCGGACGCCGTCGAGACACGGGCCGCGGTACGTCCGCGTCCCGACCAGTGGGCCTACGTGAAGAAGATGAGCTACTCCAGTGTGGACCGCGGCGCGGAGGGCAGCGTGCGGGTCGCGGGTGGCGGCAGGGCGATGGTCACGGAGGTCTGGACTCGGTTCGACGGCGCCCGCGAGGCGTACCGGGGCGACAACATGGTCGACGATGACCGCCACCGGCTGCACGTCGCGAACCTCGATCACGACGCGGACGAGACGACACCGATCGAGGACTACGCCCGCCTCGCCGTCCTGCCCACCGATCCCGGCAAGCTCGTGAAGAAGCTCTGCCCGCACACTCCGTCCACGGCGGACCCCACCGGGTGCGTCTTCTCGATGGCCGACAAGCTGCTGCGCGACGTGGCGCTTCCGCCGAGGTTGCAGGCGGCGTTCTACCGGGTGCTGGCGACGCTTCCGCACGTCGTCGTCCGGCGCGACGTGGCCGACCTGGCGGGTCGGCGCGTCCTCGCGGTGGCCGAGGCCTATCCACGGGACTTCCAGAGCGAGCAGATTCTCCTGGACCCGCGCACGTACGAGTACCGGGGCGAGCGGCTCGTCTGGACGGCGGATCCGAACGAGGCGCCGCCCGGTGCCGGGCGGACGCCTCCGCGGGTGCTCGTGTCGCCCACGAGCGCCCAGGCCCGGCAGGAGTACACCGAGACCGTCCAGCTGGCGGCGGGGATCGTGGACCACGCCGGCGAGCGCCCGAAGTCCTGAACCGCCCGGGAACACGACGACGCCGCCGGACCTTGTCGTCAGGTCCGGCGGCGTCGCCGGTGTCGCGCAAAGAGCGGTTACGACAGCGGGAACTCCCCGATGCGACCGTGGTACTCGTGGCCCAGCTCGTCGGTGTCGCTGCCGACGTACAGGCCGCTGGAGGTGGCGACGAGGGCCTCGACGCCGTGGCCGCGGGTGCGGGTCGGGTTCCAGGACAGGGCCTTGCCGCCGCTCGGGTTCAGCGCCGCGATGCCCGGGCGGGACACGGCGCCGGGGCCGGCGCTGTCGTGACCCTGCGGGTTGTCCATCCAGCGCTGGTGGCCGCCGACGTAGATCGCCTTGCCGGTCACCGAGACGGACAGGAGCGTGTCGCCGCCGGTCCAGTTCACCCAGGTCGGGTTCTGGCCCGCGCCGGTCTTGCTCGTCTCCCAGCGGGCCGCCGAGTCGCACAGCTGGCTGGTGCCGTGGGGCGCGCCGGTCGTGACGACCACGAAGTAGGAGCCGTCGGGGGCGAAGTCGATGCCGCGCATGTAGGTGTCGAACGACGAGCTGCACGGCGTGGCGTACCGCTCGGTCGCCCAGGAGGACAGCGCCGGCGTGCCCGAGGTGTCGATCATCGCGATCTGGTAGCGGCGCTTGCCAGCGACCTGGGTGAAGGTGCCGTCGATGACGAGGTGCTTGTCGGCCGGGTCGACCGCCATCCGGTAGACCTTCAGCGCGCCCGAGCGCGGCGTCGTGACGGACAGGTTGAGACCGGCGTCCTTGCCGGTCGTGGCGTCCACCCGGGCCAGGGGCGCGTGGGTCTTGCCGGCGATGGTGGTGAACTCACCGCCGATGTAGACGTGGCTGCCGCGCCGGATCATCGTGAAGATGAGCCCGTGGCCGACGCGCGGGTTGAAGCCGGAGACGGCCTTGCCGGTGGTGACGCTGAGCTTGGTCAGCGAGCCGAGCCCGACGCCGTTGGTGTTGGTGAACGAGCCGCCGACGTACACGGTGTTCGACGTGCCCGCCTGCAGGGCGTACACGGTGCCGTCGACCTTCGGCACGAACTTCGTGTCGACCTTTCCGGTCTTGGCGTCGAAGGCGAAGATGTTGTGCCGCGAGATGCTCGTGCTCGACCCGGCGTTCTTGACGTGGTCGAAGTTACCGGCGACGACGACCTTCGAACCCACGACGGCGATGGCGCGAACCGTGCCGTCGGTGACGTTCGGCGTCGTGTTGACCGGGTTCTGCGACACAACCGCGCTTTGCGCGATATCGGCCTGGGCCGCGGGAACGGCGGCCCCTGCGGTGGCGGCTGCGGTGGCTATCGCCACACTGAGCACGCGTCGGCGCATGGTTTTGCTCCCAATTTTCTTCACCCGTGAACCGAGCTTGTCTATCACAGGCCTCTGGCGGGGATCCGTGGCTCGGTGTTGATCGAGACATCATTGTTGCCGTTGATCGCCGCGCTTGCCCGGAAGTACGGGAAATAGGCGGCGCCGGGCCGCATTCCCTTCCGAATCAGCCGCCTGAAATCAGCCGCGCTGGCGGTCGAAGATCGCGATCGGGCGCAGGCCGTGGGCGGCCCGCAGCAGCATCCACAGGGCCGCCGCGCCGACCAGCACGGCGAGGAGGATCCACAACATCGCGGCGTTGCCGATGCCGAACATCTTCAGTGCCGACGCCAGCAGCACGAACGCCAGGACGCGCCGGATCAGCCCGCCCGGCGCGCGTGCGGAGATCAGCGAGCCGATGATCACACCGGGGATCGACCCGGCCAGCAACGCGACGGTGACCGCGAGGTGGAAGTCCCCGAAGAAGATGTGCCCGAGCGCGGCGGCCCACACCAGCGGCACCGCCTGCAGCAGGTCCGTGCCGACGAGGTGGTTGGCCTTCAGGGTGGGATAGAGCGCGAGCAGCGTCACGATGATGAGCGATCCGGAGCCGACCGAGGTCATGCCCACGCTCAGGCCGCCGACGATCCCGACGATCACTGTGGGGACCGGCCGTACGGCGATGACGGGCGGGGGCTCGGAGGCCGGTGAGCCGGGAGCGGCCGTACGGCGGTCGGGGCGGCGGGAGGCCCGGTCCTTCATCGCGAGGTACCCGCGGATGGCCAGGCCGGCGGCGGCCATGAGGAGGGCCACGCCCATCGCCTTGCCGATCACGTCCTGCACCCCGCTGCCGTCCCCGAGGGCGCGGGCGATGAGCACGCCGCAGAAGGCGGAGGGCACCGAGCCCGCGCAGAGCCAGCCGACGAGGCGGAGGTTGACGGTGCCGTGACGCAGGTGCACGAGGCTGCCCACCGGCTTCATGATCGCCGCGGCGACGAGGTCGCTGGAGACGGCGGTGAGCGGTGGAACGCCGAAGAGCACGGTGAGCATCGGCGTCATCAGGGCGCCGCCGCCCATGCCGGTCAGGCCGACGATGACCGACACGAGGAGCGCCCCCGCCGCCATCGTGAAGTCGAAGTGCATCTGTATGTCCTACCGGCAAACTAGGCAACTCGCCCCAGCGTACCTTCCGGCGGACAATGACCACCAGAGTGGTGGTAAACGGACCTGTCGGCCCGGCTTTTCGGCTCAGCCGGTGCGGACCCAGTCTCCGGCGACGAGGTGGTCGAAGACCCGCGTCACGGCGTCGTGCGGGGACAGGCCGGACGTGTCGATCGTCAGGTCCGCGTCCTCCGGCGCTTCGTACGGGTCGGAGATGCCGGTGAACTCCGGGATGACGCCGGCCCGCGCCTTGGCGTACAGGCCCTTGCGGTCACGGCGCTCGCACTCGGCCAGCGGCGTGGACACGTGGACGAGGACGAAGTCGCCGGCCGCCTCCACCATGCGGCGCACCTCCGCGCGGGTGGCGGCGTACGGGGCGATCGGGGCGCAGACGGCCACCCCGCCATGGCGGGTGATCTCGGCCGCGACGTACCCGATGCGGCGGATGTTGAGGTCGCGGTCCTCGCGGGAGAACGTCAGGCCGGCCGACAGCAGCCGGCGGACGACGTCGCCGTCCAGCAGCGTCACCGTACGGCCGCCGCGCTCGACCAGCATGTCGGACAGGCCGCGCGCGAGCGTCGACTTGCCCGAGCCGGACAGGCCCGTGAAGAACACCGTCACGCCCCGCCGGTGCCGCGGCGGGTGGGCGCGCCGCAGCTCCTCGGCCACCGCGGGCGTGGTGAACCACTCGGGGATCTCCTCGCCGCGGTCGAGCAGGTCGGCCAACTCCTCGTCGGTCGGCTCGTCGCGCACGTCATCAGGCTCGATCTTGGCGGTCGGCCGCCACACGTCGAGGCTCTCGTCGAACGCCCACGGCTCCGGAGCGGCGAGCGTCAGCGGCGCCGCCTCCTCGTCGGCCGCGGTGAACGACGGCGCGAACAGATGCGTCGCGCCGTACGCGGCGGCGACGTGCGCGGTGAGCAGCAGCTCGCGTCCGTGGCGTTCGGCCAGCGGCACGGGCACGACCAGCGCGTCGCCCGGCAGGTCGCGGCGCACGCTCAGCACCGCGCGCACGAGCGCGTCGTGGCCGCCCTCGCCCAGGAGCGGCAGGACGAGGACCCGCGCGCCGAGCTTCTCGGCGAGCTGGCGCAACTGTCCGAGCTGACGCCGGTGCAGCGGCGTGCGCGTCGCGACGGCGAGGGCCGGGGCGCCCGCCAGCTCCAGGCGCACCTCGTCCGGCGGTACGCGGAGCCCGCGGAACGGGCCGTGCTCGGGTGTGCGCAGCGGCGTGACCGGTCCGGCCATCCGCCATCCCGAGGGGGCCGGCTCGCGCAGCGGGTCGGCGTCGGCCAGGGCGTCCGGCGCGGGCGCGGGTTCCTTCCACGCCTCGGCCGCGGTCAGCACCGCGAGCGGCACGCCTTCGGGATCGGTCAGGATCAGGCGTTCTTCCTTCACCAGGTCCTCGGGGACGGCGAGCGTCACCGGCACCGGCCAGGGCGTGCCGTCGGACAGCCGCCCGGCCGCCGCGACGGTCGCGGCGTCGACCGCGCCCAGGAATCCGGTGAGCGGCTGGAACGCGCCGTTCAGCAGGAGCTCGAGGTCGGCCAGCTCGGCCGGGCCCGGCGTGAGAGTCGGCAGATCGCGCAGCTCGCCGGTTTCGGTGGTCAACGCGGACTCCGATCGTGTCTAGACCCCTGACCATTGCACTGTACGCGCTGCACAGGACACCTCAGATGATGCGGGCGAAGCGGTTTTCCGGCTTGCGGATCACCATGGTGACCTCACTGTAGGCCGAGGTCACCCGGCCGCGGCCGAGCAGCGCCACGACACGGAACGCGATGCCCATCACGCGTCCGAAGCCGGTCACGGTGTCGCGCGAGGTGATCTCCTCGGCGATGACCAGCCCGCGCATCATGCAGTACCAGCGCATGCCCTCCAGCGAGGCGACCCGGTCGTACACGGCCGGCGGCGGCTGCTCGTGGTGCCACAGCAGCTGCCGCAGCCAGTGCGGCAGTCGACGGTCGAGGTAGCCGAAGGCGCCGGCGCGGTCGCGGAACCGCACGACCATCATCCCGCCCGGTTTCAGCGCGGCGACGAAGCGGTCGAGCACGAGTTCCGCGTGCGCGATCCGCTCGATCAGGTGCGAGGCGCGGACCACGTCGTACACGCGCGGCGGCATCGGGACGGTGCGCAGGTCGCCCAGCTGCCAGCTGTCGAGGTCACGCCGCGACTCCGTGTGCGCGCGCAGCGGCGGCTGGTCGTCGTCCACGCCGGTGATGACGCACTCATGGGCGGCCAGCTCGATCTCGCGCGCCCACCCGCAGCCGGCGTCGAGGATCGCGAGCCGCTGCATGGGCCTCTCGAGGGCGTACTCCCGGACGCGTGCTGGGAACAGGCCACCGTCGTGAATCGGCGGTGTTCGCAGGTCGGTCACAACTCCGGAGAGTAGTCGCCCGCATCCGCATCGTGCTCGCAATCGACTTTGTCCGTGTGGTGCGTTTCGTCTTACCGCTCCTCATGGGGAGGCGCCCCTGTGGTAACCGGGTGCGCGTAGGCTGGGAACCCCTGGGGGCGCCACTGCCTTCGGGTGTTTCCCGCTGCCCGCCTCTGTGAGCTCATGACCCTTTCCGGACTGCTCGACGTCGCCTCGGCCGACCCCGCCCTCGTGGCGGCGGTCTCCGGTGGCGACCCGCGGCTCGACCTCGTCGCGCCGCCCGCGCTAAGGCCGCTTCTCGGTGCCGCGTTCGCCCGCGAACCCGGTCGTACCGTCCTGATGGTCACCGCCACCGAACGCGAGGCCGAGGACCTCACCGCCGCGCTGACGAGCCTGCTCGATCCCGCCGACGTCGCGGCGTTCCCGGCCTGGGAGACGCTGCCGCACGAGCGGCTGTCGCCGCGCTCGGACACGGTCGGCCAGCGTCTCGCCGTGCTGCGGCGCCTGGCGCACGGCGACCCGGACGACCCCGCGGCGGGTCCGCTGCGCGTCGTGGTCGCCCCGGTCCGCGCCGTGCTGCAGCCCATCGTGTCCGGCCTCGGCGACCTGGAGCCCGTACGCCTGCGCGCCCAGGACGAGGTGGAGCTCGACGACGTCGTCCGGCGGCTGGCCGACGGCGGCTACAACCGGGTCGACCTGGTGGAGAAGCGCGGTGAGATCGCCGTGCGCGGTGGCATCCTCGACGTCTTCCCGCCCACCGAGGAGCACCCGCTGCGCGTGGAGTTCTGGGGCGACCAGGTCGAGGAGATCCGCTACTTCAAGGCGGCCGACCAGCGCTCGCTGGAGGTGGCGCAGGACGGCCTGTGGGCGCCGCCCTGCCGCGAACTGCCGCTGACGGAGTCCGTGCGCGAGCGCGCCAAGGACCTGGCGAGCGAGCACCCGGCGCTGGCCGAGGTCCTCGACCAGATCGCCGACGGCTCGGCGGTCGAGGGCATGGAGGCGTTCGCGCCCGTGCTCGCCGACCACATGGAGCTGCTGCTCGACGTGCTGCCCGACGGCTCCTGGGTGGTCGTCTGCGACCCCGAGCGCATCCGGACGCGGGCCGCGGAGCTGGTCAGCACCGGCCAGGAGTTCCTCGAGGCGTCCTGGGTCAACGCCGCCGCGGGCGGCGAGGCGCCGATCGACCTCGGCGAGGCGGCCTACCGCACGCTCGAAGAGGTGCGCGACCACGCCTCCGGGCTCGGCCTGCCGTGGCGCACCATCACCCCGTTCGCGAGCGCCGAAACGACGACGCGGCGGGAGTACTCCGACGCCACCGGGGAGCTGACCGAGGTCACCGAGGTGAGCGGCGAGCCCGACGGCGACGCGCTGCGCGTCGGCGCGCGCGCCGCCGACTTCTACCGCGGCGACACCCAGCGCGTCATGGCCGACGTGAAGGGCTGGATCCACGACGGCTGGCGCGTCGTGCTCGTCACCGAGGGGCACGGCCCGGCCGAGCGCCTCGCCGAGGTGGTCCGCGAGGAGGGCCTCGGCGCCAAGGTCGCCGACCTGGACGGCCCGCCGGAGCCCGCGCTCGTGAACGTCGCCTGCGGGCGCCTCGACCACGGCTTCGTCTGGGACGCGGTGCGCCTCGCGGTCCTCACCGAGACCGACCTGTCCGGGCAGAAGTCCTCCACCAAGGACATGCGGCGCATGCCGTCGCGCCGCCGCGGCGGCATCGACCCGCTGCGGCTCACTCCCGGCGACTACATCGTGCACGAGCAGCACGGCGTCGGCCGCTACGTCGAGATGGCGAGCCGTACGGTCCAGGGCGCCACCCGCGAGTACCTCATCATCGAGTACGCCAAGGGCGACCGGCTGTTCGTGCCGACCGACCAGCTGGAGGAGGTCACCCGCTACGTCGGCGGCGAGGCGCCCAGCCTGCACCGGCTCGGCGGCGCGGAGTGGCAGAAGCAGAAGGGCCGCGCCCGCAAGGCGGTGCGCCAGATCGCGGGCGAGCTGATCCGGCTCTACTCCGCCCGGCAGGCCTCGCCGGGGCACGCGTTCGCGCCCGACACGCCGTGGCAGCGGGAGCTGGAGGACGCCTTCCCGTACGTCGAGACGCCCGACCAGCTCGGTGCGATCGACGAGGTCAAGTCCGACATGGAGAAGCCGGTGCCGATGGACCGGCTGATCTGCGGCGACGTCGGCTACGGCAAGACCGAGATCGCGGTGCGCGCGGCGTTCAAGGCGGTCCAGGACGGCCGGCAGGTCGCGGTCCTGGTGCCCACGACGCTGCTGGTGCAGCAGCACCTGTCGACGTTCGCCGAGCGGTTCGCGGCGTTCCCGGTCACCATCAAGCCGATCAGCCGGTTCCAGACCGCCGGCGAGGTCGCCGAGACACTGCGCGGTCTCGCCGACGGCAGCGTCGACCTGGTCATCGGCACGCACCGGCTGCTGTCGCCCGAGATCCGGTTCAAGGAGCTGGGCCTGGTCATCATCGACGAGGAGCAGCGGTTCGGCGTCGAGCACAAAGAACGCCTCAAGGAGATGCGCACCCAGGTCGACGTCCTGGCCATGTCGGCCACGCCGATCCCGCGCAGCCTGGAGATGGGCCTGTCCGGTATCCGCGAGATGTCGACGATCCTCACCCCGCCCGAGGAGCGGCATCCGGTGCTGACGTTCGTCGGCCCGTACGACGACAAGCAGATCGCCGCCGCGATCCGCCGTGAGCTGCTCCGCGAGGGCCAGGTCTTCTTCGTCCACAACCGCGTGCGCTCGATCGACAAGGTGGCCAAGCACCTGGCCGAACTGGTGCCCGAGGCCCGGGTCGGCGTCGCGCACGGCCAGATGAACGAGCACCAGCTCGAGAAGATCATGGTCGACTTCTGGGAGAAGGAGTACGACGTCCTGGTCGCCACGACGATCGTGGAGAGCGGGCTGGACATCCCGAACGCCAACACGCTGATCGTCGACCGGGCCGACATGTACGGCCTGTCGCAGCTCCACCAGCTGCGCGGCCGGGTCGGGCGCGGGCGCGAGCGCGCGTACGCCTACTTCCTGTACCCGCCCGAGGCGCCGCTCACCGAGACCGCGCACGAGCGGCTGGCCACGATCGCCCAGCACACCGAGATGGGCGCGGGCATGTTCGTGGCCATGAAGGACCTGGAGATCCGAGGCTCCGGCAACGTCCTCGGCGCCGAGCAGTCCGGCCACATCGCCGGCGTCGGTTTCGACCTGTACGTCCGGATGGTCGGCGAGGCCGTGCGCGAGCTGCGCGAGGACGGTCCGGCCGAGACACCCGAGGTCAAGGTCGAGCTGCCGGTCGACGCGCACATCCCGCACGAGTACGTCCCGGGGGAGCGGCTGCGGCTGGAGGCGTACCGCCGCATCGCGGGCGTCCAGGACGGTTCGGAGCTCGAACCCGTGCGCGAGGAGCTCGCCGACCGTTTCGGCCCGCTGCCGGTGCCGGTGCTGAACCTCCTGGAGGTCGCGCGGTTCCGTGCCCTCGCGCGCCGGGCCGGGCTGACGGACGTCACCCTGCAGGGCAACCACATCCGGTTCTCACCCGTGCAGCTGCCGGACTCGCGCCGGGTCCGGCTGCAACGCCTGTACCCCAAGAGCATCCTCAAGGCCGCGACCAATACGCTGCTGGTGCCGACGCCCAAGACGGCTCCGCTGGGCGGCCGCCCGCTGCGCGACCAGGAGCTGCTGAAATGGGCCACCGACCTCGTCGAGGCGCTGTTCCTCCCCGAGCCGGTGGCGCAGTGAGATGGTTCCCCGAGAGCCACGAAACGAGAAGGACACGCGTGTTCCGTAAGTCGCTGAAGACCGCCGTCTGCGCACTGGCCGCCGGTACCGCCCTGGCCGCGTGCGGCCCCGTGCAGCCGGGCGCCGCCGCCATCGTCGGCCATGACCGCATCTCCGTCTCCAAGGTCGACTCCGCCGCGAACCAGTGGGCCAAGGAGCTGCCGCACTACCCCCAGGCGGGCCAGATCGTCGCCGCGGCGAAGGAGGCCCAGCGGCAGCAGGCGGGTCAGCAGGCAGGGCAGCAGCAGGGCCCGTACGACCCGTCCTCGCCGCAGCGCAGCGTGCTGTACAAGGTGATCCAGATCCGCCTGTGGGACGAGGTCGCCCGCGAACAGCACGTGTCCACCGCGCCGGGCCAGGTGGACGCCTTCATCGCGTCCCAGGGCGGCCAGCAGAGCCTCGACGCGTACGTCGTGGCGCAGGGCCTGCCGACCTCCTACGACGAGGACTACGCGCGGAGCGTGCTGATCCAGCGGACGATGCTCCAGCGGTACGGGGTCAACCCCGACCAGCCCGTCGACCAGCAGCAGGGGCAGCAGGTGCTGCAGCGGCTCGCGGGCGACTACGCGAACGCCAAGCGGCACGTCGGCATCACGGTGAACCCGCGCTTCGGCGAGTTCGACGACCAGACGATCTCGCTCGGCCCGGTCTGCCCCCATCTGTCCACCCCCGACTCCGGCACTCCCGATGCCGCCGGTGAGATCAAGTGCCAACTCTGACCTTCCTCGCGTCCTCGCCCCGCGTCGCGCCGGGGCAGCTGACCTGGCCGGCCTGGCAGGCGCTGCGCACGGCCGGCCGGGTCCTGACCGGCTCGGCCGAGCACCCACAGCTGCCGTACATCGCCGCCGCCGGGATCGAGGTCGAGGTGACCGACCCGGACGCGGCGGCCCTCGTGCGCGCCGCGGCGGACGGCACGGTCGTGTGGCTGGCCGCCGAAGACGGCGACGAGGCCCTGATGCGCGCGGTCGGCACGGCCCTCATCGGCATGGACGACCCGCCCGAGGTGGAGGTCGTGCACGGCGCGTACGACCTGCCGGGCGCACGCTTCCTCGACCTGGTCACGGTGATGGAGACGCTGCGCCGCGAGTGCCCGTGGGACCGCGAGCAGACGCACGCCTCCCTCGCGCCGTACCTGCTCGAAGAGGCGTACGAGGTCGTCGACACGATCGAGAGCGGCGACCTGGAGGCCCTCCGCGAGGAGCTCGGCGACGTGCTCATGCAGGTCGCCTTCCACGCGGAGGTGTCCGACGACTTCACCGTCGACGATGTGTCCGAGGGCATCGTGGCCAAGCTGGTCCGCCGCCATCCGCACGTGTTCGGCGAGGTCACGGTCGCCGACGCCGACGAGGTCAACGCCAACTGGGACAAGATCAAGTCGGCCGAGCGCGGAGAGGACGCGTCGATCTTCCACGGCGTGCCGATGGGCCAGCCCGCGCTGTCGCTCGCGGCCAAGCTGCAGCGACGCGCCGCCAAGGCGGGTGTCCCGGCGGAGCTGTTCTCCGACGAGGGGACCGGCGCGGAGTTGTTCGCCCTGGTCAACCGGTTGCGCGAGGAGGGCCGCGACCCGGAGGCCGAGCTTCGCGCCGCCGCGAGGCGCTTCCACGACCGCGTCCGCGACTGGGAGGACTCCGGCGAGTCCTGAGCCGCAGGGGCGTCATCCGGAGGTGCGCTCGGGTCTGTCGGTGGCGGCTGGCATGATGGCCCCCATGACTGATCCTGTGAAGGGTCCTGCCAGCTATTTTCCGTCGATCGAGAAGAAGTACGGCCGTCCCGTCACCGAATGGCTGGCGCTGATCGAGGGTTCGCCGCTGACCAGGCACATGGAGCTCGTCAACTGGCTCAAGACCGAGCACGGCCTCGGGCACGGGCACGCCAACGCCCTGGTCGCGCACAGCTTGGCCGGACGCGAGTAGGCGTCAGCGCTCGGGCAGCGTCGGGTGCGGCTCGGCGGGGACGATGCCGGCCATCGCGTTGGTGATGGCCCAGCGTTCGTGGTCCCGCCAGGCCCCGTCGATGAACAGCAGGTCCGGTGAGCAGCCCTCGTTGCGGAATCCGGCCCGGCGGACCAGCCGGATGGAGGCGTGGTTCTCCGACTGGATCTGGGCCTCCAGCCGGTGCAGCCGCAGCTGCTCGAAGGCGTGCCGAACCACCAGGTCGAGCCCTTCGGACATGTATCCCCGGCCGGCCGACGAGGCGAACGCCGCGTAGCCGAGGGAGGCGGACTGGAAACGCCCGCGGATGATGCTGTTGATGTTGATCAGGCCCACGATGGCCCCGGTGTCACGCCGGCAGACGAGGTGCGACTCCTCGTCCGGCCCCTCGTAGCGCGTGACGTAGGCGCGGAACTTCGGGGGAGTGTCGGGCAGCGACATCCACGGCCGGTGCAGCTCCGCGCTCGCGGCCACCAGGGCGAGGAACTCGTGCTCGTCGCCGGCGGTGAGCGGGCGCAGGGTCACCCGGTGATCCTTGTGGGCCATCCGGGCACCATATCGGCGCGGAACGCCAGGAGGCTCTCAGAGCGCCGGTAACCGACGAAACGCCGCCCAAGGTTTCCGGTTACCGCGCGTGTGGGGATGACCGCGGATTGTGGGGGCGAAAACGGGAGATACGCTCGCCAGGCTCCGCGATCTGGCGACCGTCGGCTTCATCGCGGGCATGCTGACCGCGGCGCTGCTGCTCCCGTACGCGCTGATGGGCGGGCTGAGCGTGCGCGCGGCCGACCGTGGGTTCCAGAAGCTGCCCGCCGACCTGGTGACTCCGGCGCTGCCGCAGAGCTCGGTGATCCTCGCGGCCGACGGCAGCAAACTCGCCACCTTCTACTACGAGAACCGCGTCGAGGTGCCGTTCGCCCAGGTCGCCCCGATCATGCGCAAGGCGATCGTGGCGATCGAGGACAGCCGCTTCTACGAGCACGGCGCGCTCGACGTCAAGGGCACCGTGCGCGCGGTGATCACCAACCTGCAGGCCGGTGAGGTCATCCAGGGCGGGTCGACGCTCAGCCAGCAGTACATCAAGAACGCCCTCGCGGAGATGGCCGACAACGCGCAGGAACGCCGGAGCGCGCTGGAGCCGACCGCCGGCCGCAAGCTGCGCGAACTCCGCTACGCGGTGGGGCTGGAGAAGAGGTTCACCAAGGACCAGATCCTGGAGAAGTACCTCAACATCGCCTACTTCGGCGACGGCGCGTACGGGGTCGAGGCGGCGGCCCGGCACTACTTCGGCGTGCACGCCGCGGACCTCACGCTCGCCCAGGCCGCGATGCTCGCCGGGATCGTGCGCTCCCCGACGACCTACAACCCCCACCTGCACCCCAAACGCGGCCGGCAACGACGCGACCTCGTGCTGAACCGCATGCTCCAGCTCAAGGTGATCACGCCGGCGGACGCCGCGGCCGCCCGCGTCCAGCCGGTCAAACTCAAAATCACCAAAACGCCGAACGGCTGCGTGACCAGTTCGGCGCCGTTCTTCTGCGACTACGTGCAGAGGGAGATCCTGGGCAACCCGGTCTTCGGCAAGAGTCTGCGGCAGCGGCGGGCGCTGCTGCAACGCGGCGGGCTGGAGATTCACACCACGCTCGAACCCAAGATGCAGAAGGCCGCCCAGCACGCGGTGAACCGGCACGTGCCGCCGAAGAACTCCTCCGGCAAGGCCGCCGCCGAGGTCCTCGTCCGGCCGGGCACGGGGGAGATCACCGCGATGGCGATCGACCGCAAGCTCGGTGACAGCAGCAAGCGCGGCATGATGTGGGTGAACCTCGCGGCCGACTCCGACCACGGCTCCAGCCTCGGCATGCAGGCGGGTTCGACGTTCAAGGTGTTCACGTTGGCCGAGGCGCTTCGCCAGGACATGGCGTTCGGCGACAAGCTGTTCGCGCCCAAGGAGTTCGTGCCGACCGGCTTCCACGACTGCGCCGGTAACCGTGTCGGCGACTCGACCGCGCTCGGCAACGCCGGCGACGGCGAGGGCGGCCATGACTTCACGCTGGTCACCGGCACCTGGCACTCGGTGAACACGTTCTTCCTCGAACTCGAACGCAAGGTCGGCCTGTGCGAGACGTACAAGATGGCCACCCGGCTCGGCATGCGCAAGGCCACCGGCGGCAAGCTCGAGCAGTACCCGTCCTTCACGCTCGGCTTCAACACCGTCTCGCCGGTACGGCTGGCGGCGGCGTACGCGGCGTTCGGCGCGCGCGGCCGGTACTGCTCGCCGATCGCCATCACGAGCATCAGTTCGCCGAAGGGGCCGGTGAGGGTTCCGAGCGCCGGCTGCCACCAGGCGGTCGACAGTGACGTCGCCGACGCGGTCAACCATGTGCTCGGCGGAGTGCTGACCAAGGGCACGGCCAAGGGCAACGAGATCGGCCGTCCGGCGGCGGGCAAGACCGGTACGGTGGACAACTTCTCCTCCGCCTGGTTCGCCGGGTACACGCCCGACATGGCGAGCGCCGTCTGGGTGGGGGACCCGCGCGGCGGCTACAAGCACCCGCTGCGTGACGTCTGCCTCGGCGAGGGCTGCTTCGCGCAGGTGTACGGCGCGGACGTCCCGGCGCCCATCTGGCGCGACACGATGACCGAGGCGTTGCAGGGTGTGCCCGAGCACGCGTTCAGCGCGCCCAGCGGCGGCTTCTTCCGCAAGGGGAGCGGCGAGGAAGAGGAGGACAAGGACAAGAAGGACAAGGAGAAGGGAGATGCCAAGGCCGGCGACAAGCCGGGACACGGCGACGAACCGGGACACGGCGACGAACCGGCCGATGGGTCGCCGTTCCTCGACTGGCTCCTCCAGGCCTGGCGACCGTAATTCCATTAAGGGACAGTGCGACAAAAGCGCAGTTAAGCGTGCTTTGAGGTGGCGGACCGCCTTTAGCGGGAATTTTTGTTAGGTCCGCGAGATCCACGAAGACTACTTTCGACGTACTCTGTCCGGGTGTCGTCAGGGGTGGCCCCGCAACATCGAACCCTCCGCATCGTCTGCCGCCTCGCAGGCACGGGGGTGGTCGCCGGTGTGCTGGCGGCCCTGATCGCGTTCTCCACCCTCGGCATGCTCGGAGTGAGCGCCCGCGACGGCGCGAACTGGTTCCAGTCGGTGCCCGCCGACCTCAGCACGCCGCCGGTGCCGCAGCGATCCGTCATCCTCGCCTCCGACGGTTCCAAGATCGCCACCTTCTACTACGAGAACCGGGTCGACGTACCGCTGAACAAGGTCGCCCCCGTCATGCGCAAGGCGATCGTCGCGATCGAGGACAACCGCTTCTACGAGCACGGCGGCCTTGACATCAAGGGCACCATCCGCGCCCTGGCGAGCAACATCGCGGCCGGTCAGGTCACCCAGGGCGGCTCGGGCATCACCCAGCAGTACGTCAAGAACCTGCTGCTGGAGACGGCGTCCAACAGTGAGGAGCGCGACTCGGCCGTCGCCACCACTCCGGCCCGCAAGGTGCGCGAGCTGCGCATGGCGGTCGCGATGGAGAAGCGCTACACCAAGGACCAGATCCTGGAGCGGTACCTCAACATCGCCTACTTCGGCGACGGCGCGTACGGCGTCGAAGCCGCCGCGCGGCACTACTTCGGCCGGTCCGCCGCGACGCTCACGCTGCCGCAGGCGGCTCTGCTGGCCGGCGTGGTGCGCTATCCCTTTGCCTACGACCCGACGGTGTACCCCAAGACGGCCGTCGAGCGCCGCGACACGGTGCTGGCGCGGATGGCCCAGCTCCACTGGGTGAGCAAGGCGGACGCCTCGGACGCCGAGAGCGCGCCGCTGGACCTCCACGTCACCTCCACGCCGAACGGCTGCGTGGAGAGCTCGGCGCCCTTCTTCTGCGATTACGTCCAGCGGGAGATCCTCACCAATCCGATCTTCGGGTCGACCGCCGACGCGCGGAAGCTGCTCCTGCAGCGCGGCGGCCTGACCATCCGCACCACTCTGGACTCGAAGATGCAGCGGGCCGCCCAGCGCGCGGTGGACCACTACGTGCCGCAGAAGAACTCCAGCCACAAGGCGTCCGCGGAGGTCCTGGTCCAGCCCGGCACCGGCGCGGTCAAGGCGATGGCCGTCGACCGTGCGCTCGGCCCGTCGGAGAAGGTCGGCAAGACCTGGGTCAACTTCGCCGCCGACGGCGACCACGGCACGAGCCTGGGCATGCAGGCGGGTTCGACGTTCAAGGTGTTCACGCTCGCCGCCGCCCTCGACCAGGGCATGGCCTTCGGCCACCGCCTGTACGCGCCCGAGCACTACGCGCCCACCGGCCTGCGCGCCTGCGACGGCAAGTACGCCGGGTCGAGCACGTCGCTGAGCAACGCCGCCGACGGCGAGGGCGGCCGGTCGTTCAGCCTGGTCACCGGCACGTGGAACTCGGTCAACACCTTCTTCCTCAACCTGGAGAAGCAGGTCGGGCTCTGCGACACGGTGAAGATGGCCGAACGCCTCGGCATGCGCCGCGCCGACGGCAAGCCGCTCGAACAGGTCGCCTCCTTCACCCTCGGCGCCAACACGGTCTCGCCGCTACGGCTCGCGGCGGCGTACGCGGCGTTCGCCGCCCGCGGCCGCTACTGCGAGCCGATCGTGCTGTCCAAGATCACCAATGCGAACGGCCGCGAGCTCAAGGTCCCCAGCGCCAAGTGCCGCCAGGCCATCCGCAAGGGCGTCGCCGACGGCGTCAACCACGTGCTGCGCGGCGTGCTCACGCAGGGCACCGCGGCTGGCATGGGCATCGGCCGCCCGGCGGCCGGCAAGACCGGCACGGTCGACGACTACTCCTCGGCCTGGTTCGCCGGCTACACGCCGGACCTGGCGAGCGCCGTCTGGGTCGGCGACCCGCGCGGAGGCTACGCCCACCCGCTGCGCAACGTGTGCCTGGCCGGGCGCTGCTACGGCGAGGTGTTCGGCTCGGACATCCCGGCGCCGATCTGGCGGGAGACGATGCTGGGCGCGCTGAGGGGCGTGCCGGCGCACGACTTCCACAGCCCGCCGAGCGAGTACTACCGGGAGGGTTCGGGCGAGGACCTCGTCTCGGTGCCGAGCGTGGTCGGCCTGAGCGCCTCGGCGGCGCGGTCGAGGCTGGCGGCGGCCGGCTTCGGCGTGGTGACGGGGTCCAGCGTGTCCTCGGGGTACTCGCGGGGCACCGTGGCGAGCCAGAGCCCGGGCGGCGGCGCCCGCGTCGAACCGGGCACGACGGTCGTCATTCACCTCAGCCGGGGGGCGCCGAGCGTTCCGCGCCCGCCCGGCAATCCCCCCGGTGGCCCGCCCACGGGCGGCCCGCCGACCATCCCGCCCCCGACGTTCCCGCCGATCGGCGACACCGCCGGCAACACGCCCTTCGCCCGCCTCGCCGGCGAGTCCGGTCAGGCCGTCCGTACGGGCAACGGCTGACGATCGGCCGGTAAGAGAGGCTCAGGCGCTCTCGGAGTTCCACAGAGCGGCGGTCACGGTAGCCGTCGGCGGAGTGCCGCACGACCTGTGGCGTTATCCAATCGTTCCCGGTATGGCCTATCGGATCAGTTGACTACGACAACGCCCGCTGGTCTACTTTTCTTACCAAATTGATCGGAAATATGGAGCAAAGGACGATGGGTCACAGCAGAAGAACCATCGCCGCGGTGGCGGCACTGGGCGTCAGCATGTCCCTCGCGGCCTGCGGAAGCGACTCATCCGGGAGCGGCGGCGGTAAGAAGGTGCAGCTGGCCCTGGTGGCCTACTCCACTCCGCAGGCAGCGTTCCAGCAGCTCATCAAGGCTTTCCAGAAGACACCCGCCGGCAAGAACATCACCTTCACCCAGTCCTACGGCGCCTCCGGCGACCAGAGCCGGGCGGTCGCGTCCGGGCTCAAGGCCGACGTCGTCGACTTCTCACTGGAGCCGGACGTCACCCGGCTGGTGAAGGCCGGGCTGGTCGCCTCCGACTGGAACAGCAACCCGCAGCACGGGTTCATCACCGACTCGGTGGTCACCATCACCACCCGCAAGGGCAACCCGAAGAACCTCAAGGACTGGCCGGACCTCATCAAGCCCGGCATCCAGGTGATCACCCCCAACCCGTCCACCTCGGGCGGGGCGCGCTGGAACATCCTGGCCGGTTACGGCGCCGCGTCGAACAAGGGCGCCAACAAGCCCGCCGGAGTGGCCTACCTCCAGAGTCTGCTGAAGAACGTCCCGGTGCAGGACGACAGCGGCCGCAAGGCGCTGCAGACCTTCGTCGGCGGCAAGGGCGACGCGGTCATCACCTACGAGAACGAGGCGATCTTCGCGCAGCAGAAGGGCCAGCCGGTCGACTACACGGTCCCGGCCTCCACGATCCTCATCGAGAACCCGATCGCGGTGACCAAGAACAGCGCCCACCCGGCCGAGGCCAAGGCGTTCGTGGACTATCTCTACAGCCCGGCGGGCCAGGCGATCTGGGTCAAGAACGGCTACCGGCCGACGGTCTCGGGAGTGGCGGGAGCCGACAAGTTCCCGAAGCCGACCGGCCTGTTCACCATCAACGATCTGGGCGGCTGGGACAAGGTCACCACGGAGTTCTTCGACCCGCAGAAGGGCATCGTGACCGGCATCGAGAAGAGCCTCGGCGTCTCGACCGGGAAGTGACCTCTTGACCTCCAAGATCCTGGAAACGGACTCCACCGGGCTCGGCACTCCGCCGGGCCCGGTGCGGCCCGTCGCGCGGCGCAGGCCGCCCGGCGCGCCGACGGCCCTGGGCCTGGGCTCGGCGATGATCTTTCTCAGCCTGATCGTGCTGATCCCGCTGGCCGCCGTCCTCTGGAAGTCGGCGGAGCACGGGCCGGGCTTCTTCTGGAAGTCGGTCACCACCCCGGACGCCTGGGCGGCGTTGAAGCTGACCGTCGTCGCCTCGATCATCGTGGCCCTGATCAACCTGGTGATGGGCACGCTGATCGCCTGGGTGCTCGTACGCGACTCCTTCCCCGGCAAGGCCGTGCTGGACACCCTCATCGACCTGCCGTTCGCGCTGCCGACGATCGTCGCCGGGCTGGTGCTGCTGGAGCTGTACGGAGCGGACAGCCCGCTCGGCATCAACCTGGCGTACACGAGGGTCGGCGTGGCGGTGGCGCTGCTGTTCGTCACGCTGCCGTTCGTCGTGCGCACCGTCCAGCCGGTCCTCCTCGAACTCGACCGGGACATGGAACAGGCGGCGGCGTCCCTGGGCGCCGGCAACTGGACCATCTTCCGGCGGATCATCCTGCCCAACCTGCTGCCCGCGATGGTCTCCGGGACCGCGCTGGCCTTCACCCGGTCGATCGCCGAGTTCGGCTCCACCGTGCTGATCTCCGGCAACCTGCCCTTCAAGACGCAGGTGGCCGCGGTGCAGATCTTCGGGCAGATCGAGAACGACAACACCGCCTCGGCGGCCGCCGTCTCGACCGCCCTGCTGGTCGTCGCCTTCGTGGTCCTGGTGACCCTGGACCTGGTGCAGAGGTGGGGGTCGCGTCGTGGCTGAGCGCTCAGGCGTCACGGGGCCGTCGGTTGTGAGCAAGTACGTGCTGCGGGTCGTCGTGCTGGCCTACCTGCTGTTCCTGCTGGTCCTGCCAGTGGTGCTGATCGGCTGGAAGACCTTCCAGCACGGGCTCGGCCCGTTCTTCGACGCGCTCACCACCCACGAGGCACTGCACGCCTTCCAGGTGACGTTCATCGTCGCGTTGTGGGCGGTCGCGCTGAACACCGTCTTCGGAGTCGGCACCGCGATCCTGCTGGTCCGCCACCGCTTCCCCGGCAAGCGGATCCTCAACGCGGTGATCGACCTGCCGCTGGCGGTCTCCCCGGTCGTGGTCGGCCTGGCGCTGATCCTGGTGTACGGGAGGTTCTCCTCGTTCGGCGGCTGGCTGGAAGACCACGGCATTAAGATCATTTTCTCCACGCCCGGCATGGTCCTGGCCACCGTGTTCGTGGCGCTGCCGCTGGTCGTGCGCGCCGTCGTCCCGGTCCTGGAGGAGATGGGCGACGAGCAGGAACAGGCCGCCCAGACGCTGGGCGCGGGCCGGTGGCAGACCTTCCGGCGCATCACCGTCCCCGGCATCCGCTCGGCCCTGGCCTACGGCATCGTGCTCTGCCTGGCACGGGCCCTCGGCGAGTACGGCGCGGTCGCGGTCGTGTCGGGCCGCCTGGTCGGCCAGACCCAGACCCTCACGCTGTACGTCGAGGAACGCTTCCAGAACTTCGAGCAGCCCGCCGCGTTCGCCGCCGCCACCGCGCTCGCGCTGATCGCCATCGTCAGCCTGCTCGTCATCAAACTGCTCCAGCGAAAGGCTGACTGATGGCCATCGAGGCCCGTCACATCAACAAGGCGTTCGGCGCCACCTCGGTCCTGCAGGACGTGTCGGTGGAGGTCCCCTCCGGCTCACTCACCGCGCTGCTCGGTCCCTCCGGCGGTGGCAAGTCGACGCTGCTGCGGGTGATCGCCGGGCTCGAGCAGCCGGACTCGGGGACCGTGCTGATCGCCGGCGCCGACGTCACCCGGCTGGCTCCGCAGCGGCGCAACGTCGGCTTCGTGTTCCAGCACTACGCGGCGTTCAAGCACATGACCGTCTTCGACAACATCGCGTTCGGCCTGCAGATCCGCAAACGCCCCAAGAACGAGATCCACAAGCGGGTGCACGAGCTGCTGGAGCTCGTCCATCTCGACCAGTTCGCCAAGCGGTATCCGGCGCAGCTGTCCGGCGGTCAGCGGCAGCGGATGGCGCTGGCGAGGGCGCTGGCGGTCGAGCCCGAGGTGCTGTTGCTGGACGAGCCGTTCGGGGCGCTGGACGCCCAGGTCCGCAAGGAGCTGCGGGCCTGGCTGCGCCGGCTCCACGACGACGTGCACGTCACGACCGTGTTCGTCACCCACGACCAGGAGGAGGCGATCGAGGTCGCCGACACCATCGTGGTGCTGGCCGGCGGCCGGGTGGAGCAGTCCGGCAGCCCGCATGAGGTGTACGACAACCCGGCCAACGAGTTCGTGATGCGCTTCCTCGGCCCGGTGACCGAGCTGGACGGCCGCCTGGTCCGCCCGCACGACATCGAGCTGACCGCCGAACCCGAGCCGGGCAGCGCCGAGGCGACGGTCGAACGCGTGGTCCGCCTGGGCTTCGAGGTCCGGGTGGAGATGAGACTCGGGGATCAGGACGCGTGGGCCCAGGTCACCCGGGGACTGGCCGAACGGCTTCGGCTGGCGCCGGGTGAGACCGTCCACGTCCGGCCCGGCCCCGACGCTCGGACCCTCGCCGTCGTCTGACGCCTGTGCACATCACCGCACGTACCGACTACGCGCTCCGGGCCGTACTCGCCCTGGCCGCCGCCGATCCCGCGACCGTCACCGCCAGTGCGCTGGCGGCGGGAGAGGGGATGCCGCTGTCCTTCCTGAAGACCATTCTGGGCGAACTGCGCGGTGCCGACCTCATCGTCACCCAGCGCGGCCCGGAGCGCGGCTACCGGCTGACCCGGCCGGCCACCGACATCTCCGTCGGCGAGGTCATCCGAACGGTCGACGGCTCGCTCACCGACATCCGCGGCGAGCCGGCCGCCAACGCCTCCTACGAAGGCACGGCGACCCATCTGCGACAGGTGTGGATGGCCGCCGACACCGCGGTGCAGAACATCGTCGATCAGGTGACCCTCGCCGACGTCGTCACGGGTAACCTGCCGCCCCATGTCCGTGACCTCACCGGCTGAGGGCTCAGGACCGGCCCGGACACGGAAACGGGGGTGGCGTTGCAACGCCCCCCTCCCCAAGGCGGCTAGGCTCGGGGACCGAAACGTCTCGTAGTGATCACAAGGAGATCAAGTGTCGTCGATCGACGTCGTCCAGGCTCGGGAGATCCTCGACTCCCGTGGTAACCCCACCGTCGAGGTCGAGGTTCTGCTCGACGACGGCAGCGATGCTCGCGCCGCGGTGCCGAGCGGAGCCTCGACCGGCCAGTTCGAGGCCGTCGAGCTGCGCGACGGCGGTGAGCGCTACAACGGCAAGGGCGTGGAGAGGGCCGTTCTCGGCGTGAAGGACGAGATCGCGCCGGAGCTCCTGGGGTACGACGCCGACGACCAGCGCATCATCGACCAGAAGCTGATCGACCTCGACGGCACGCCCGACAAGTCCCGGCTGGGGGCCAACGCCATTCTCGGTGTGAGCCTGGCGGTCGCCAAGGCGGCGGCCAGGACGGCCGACCTGCCGCTGTTCCGCTACGTCGGCGGTCCGAACGCGCACCTGCTGCCGGTGCCGATGATGAACATCCTCAACGGCGGCGCGCACGCGGACACCAACGTCGACATCCAGGAGTTCATGATCGCTCCGATCGGCGCGCCGACCTTCCGCGACGCCGTCCGCTGGGGCGCGGAGACCTACCACGCGCTCAAGTCGGTGCTCAAGGGGCGCGGCCTGGCCACCGGCCTCGGCGACGAGGGCGGCTTCGCCCCTGAGCTGCCGAGCAACCGCGACGCCCTCGACCTCATCCTGGAGGCGATCAAGAGCGCCGGCTTCCGTCCGGGCACCGACATCGCGCTCGCGCTCGACGTGGCCGCGACCGAGTTCCACACCGACGGCGTCTACGACTTCGAGGGCGCCAAGCGCTCGGCCGAGGAGATGGCCGCCTACTACGGCGAGCTGCTCGACGCGTACCCGCTGGTCTCCATCGAGGACCCGCTGTCGGAGGAGGACTGGGCGGGCTGGAAGGCCCTCACCGACGCCGTGGGCGACAGGGTGCAGGTCGTGGGCGACGACCTGTTCGTCACCAACCCCGAGCGGCTCCAGCGCGGCATCGACGCCGGCTCGGCCAACGCGCTGCTGGTCAAGGTGAACCAGATCGGCACGCTCACCGAGACGCTCGACGCCGTGGCGCTCGCCCACAACAACGGTTTCCGCTGCATGATGAGCCACCGTTCCGGCGAGACCGAGGACACCACGATCGCCGACCTGGCCGTCGCGACCAACTGCGGCCAGATCAAGACCGGCGCGCCCGCGCGCAGCGACCGGGTGGCCAAGTACAACCAGCTGCTCCGCATCGAGGAGCTGCTCGACGACGCCGCCCGTTACGCCGGCGCCGCCGCCTTCCCGCGGTTCCGCTGGTCGTAGGCGACCGTGGCCGAGGCGAAGCGCAGGTCGCCGGACTCCGACGCGGCCGACGCCAAGGAGCTGCGGCGCGCCCACCTCACGGGGCGCGCCGCGATCCTGGCCGTGGTGGCCTGCGCGATCGCACTGAGCCTGGCCTACCCGGTCCGGGAGTACATCGCGCAGCGTCGCGAGATCGCCCAGCTCCGCGTCCAGCAGCGGCAGGCGCAGCAACAGGTCGAACAGCTCGAGGCGCAGAAGAAGCGGCTCGGCGACGAGTCCTACGTACGGCGTGAGGCCCGGACCCGCCTGCACATGTGCGATCCCGGCGCCAAGTGCTACGTCGTCGTCGGCGGTGACGACGGCGGTGGCAAGAGCGCCGCGCGCAAGACGCCGGCGCCGACGCCGCCGTGGTACGTCACCCTGTGGCGTTCGGTCGACGCGGCGGATCAGCACCGCTGAGCGCATAACCTTGCAAGCGACGCTCGGCTCGTCCGGCGGACGCTCGGCTCGCCCGGCAGGTACGCAAGGCTCGAAGGGAAACCGGTGATCGACCAACGCGACGCGGCGGCCGTCGCGGCTCAGCTCGGCCGCGAGCCGCGCGGGCTGCGGGCGGTGGCCCATCGTTGCCCCTGCGGGTTGCCCGACGTGGTGGAGACCGCGCCGCGGCTGGCCGACGGCACGCCGTTTCCCACGCTGTACTACCTCACGTGTCCGAAAGCGGCCTCGGCCATCGGCACCCTCGAGGCGAGCGGGATGATGAGGGAGATGACGGACCGGCTGGCCTCCGACCCGGAGCTGGCCGCCTCGTACGCCGCCGCCCACGACGACTACCTGACGCGCCGCGACGCCGCCGCGCGCGCCGAAGGGACCCCGCCGCTACCAGCGGGAACGCAGAGCGCCGGCGGTATGCCGACCCGGGTCAAATGCCTGCACGCGCTGGTCGCGCACGAGCTCGCGGTGCCGGGGGCGAACCCCTTCGGCGCCGAAGCCCTCCGCGAGCTCCCGGACTGGTGGCGAGCCGGGAGTTGTGTCAATGTCGAACAGACTTCACAGACCACCTGTCAACCAAGTCAGGAAAGTGTCATGATCGCTGGTGCGATGAGCACCGAAGACAGCGCGCCCCACCGGGAGCCGAGCGAATGAGCGCCGCGACCCGCGTCGCCGCCGTCGACTGCGGCACCAACTCCGTCCGCCTCCTCATCGCCGACATCTCCGGCGACGAGCTGGTGGAGATCGAACGCCGGATGGAGATCGTCCGGCTCGGCCAGGGCGTCGACCGGACCGGACGGCTCGCGCCGGAGGCGCTCGAACGCACCTTCACCGCGATGCGCGGTTACGCCAAGCTCATCGCCGGGCACGGCGCCGAGCGCGTACGGGTCGTGGCCACCAGCGCCACCCGTGACGCCGCCAACCGTGACGACTTCGTCCGGGGCGTCGTCGAGATCTTCGGCGTCGAGCCGGAGGTGATCAGCGGCGAGCAGGAGGCGCAGCTCTCCTTCACGGGCGCGACCAAGGACCTGGCCGCTCTGCGTCCCATGCGCCCGTACCTCGTCGTGGACATCGGCGGCGGCTCGACCGAGTTCGTCCTCGGCACCACCGAGGTCGAGGCGTCGCGTTCGGTCGACATCGGCTGCGTCCGCATGACCGAACGCCACCTGCGCTCCGATCCGCCGTCGCCCGAACAGCTCGCGGCGGCCGTCGCCGACATCGACGCGGCCCTCGCCGCCGTACGCACGGGGGAGAGCACCCGCGACGAGGCCGCCGCCCTGGCCGGCGAGGCGGCCCTGGCGGAGACGGGTGGCGGCGCGCCGCTGCCTCCGCCGGCACCGCCGCTCGTCCCGCCGGTGCCGGTCGACCGCGCCCGCACGCTCGTCGGGCTCGCGGGTTCGGTGACGACCGTCGCCGGCATCGCCCTGGACCTTCCGGAGTACGACTCCGAGCGCATCCACCTGTCGCGGCTGAAGGTCCGTCAGGTCCACGACGTGACCCGCATGCTGCTGCACTCGACCCACGACGAGCGCGCCGCGATCGGCGTCATGCACCCGGGCCGGGTCGACGTCATCGGCGCCGGCGCGCTGATCCTCGACCGGATCATGCGGGAGTACGGCTTCAACGACGTGGTCGTGAGCGAGCACGACATCCTGGACGGCATCGCCTGGTCCCTGGTCTGAGCCGACGTGGGCAGTAGCGTGAACGCGCCGTTCGTACCGCCTGGGACGGGGTGGCCGGGCGACCCGGCGCGGGCGGACACTCCCGTGGCCACCGACGCCGCGTCCGTCCGCTCGCTCGCCGCCGAGGCGTCGTCTCTGGACGAGTTGGTGGCCCGGCAGTCGGTCTGCCGGGCCTGCCCCCGCCTGGTCGCGTGGCGCGAACAGGTCGCCGTCGAACGCCGCCGCGCGTACGCGGACGAGGAGTACTGGGGCCGACCCGTCCCGGGCTGGGGTGACCCGTCCCCGCGCGTCCTGATCGTCGGCCTGGCCCCGGCCGCCCACGGCGGAAACCGTACGGGCCGGATCTTCACCGGCGACCGGAGCGGCGACTGGCTGTTCGCGTCCCTGTACAGGGTCGGCCTGGCGGCCCAGGCGACCAGCACGCACGCGGATGACGGCCAGCGGCTGCTCGGCGCCCGCGTCGTCGCGCCGGTGCGCTGCGCGCCCCCGGCCAACAAGCCGACGCCGGACGAACGCGCCACGTGCGCTCCGTGGCTGGTCAAGGAGCTCGGTTTCGTCGCGGGCGACGTCCGGGCGATCGTCGTCCTGGGCGGGTACGGCTGGCAGGCGCTGTGGCCGGCCCTCAAGGAGGCGGGCTACGCCACGCCGGCCCGGCGTCCGGCGTTCGGCCACGGGGCGGAGGTCGAACTCACGTCCCCGGCCGGCGGAACGACCCTGCTGATCGGCTGCTACCACCCGAGCCAGCAGAACACCT
The DNA here is from genome assembly GCF_030269445.1 of Actinoallomurus iriomotensis. Lineage (GTDB taxonomy): Bacteria > Actinomycetota > Actinomycetes > Streptosporangiales > Streptosporangiaceae > Actinoallomurus > Actinoallomurus iriomotensis. Next base: position 1,741,243 of record NZ_BSTJ01000001.1, on the reverse strand, counting down.
TCACGGGCCGCGTCACCGAGACGATGCTGGACACGGTCCTGACCCGCGCCCGCACGTACGCCGGCCTGCCGGGACCCGAAGGGCGCTGAGCCCGCGGACGGCAGGCAGCGCGGCTACGGGGTGTGCGGCCGGACCAGGTCGAGGAGGTCGGAGGTCGGGCGCACGTCTCCGAAGGATCGGTAGACGGTGTACAACGTGGCGTTGTGGTCCTGGTCGCGTCGTGCCGCGTTCGCGTCCGCGACCATGATGACCCGGAGCCCGAGGGCGGCGGCGTCGCGGGCCGAGGACTCGCAGCACACATTGGTGACGGTGCCGCTGATCAGTACGGTGTCGACCGCGCGTTCCACCAGCAGTTCTGGAAGCGGGCAGTGGCCGGGGAAGAAGGCGCTGGCCGTGGTCTTCTCGACCAGTACGTCGCCGGGACCGGGCGTCAGCTCGGGCCACAGCCGCCGGGGGAGAGGGCCCGTTCCGCCGGAGGTGCGATAGGTCTCGGCCACCTCCGGACCGAAGAACTCATCGCGCACCTGCGTCCGTTCCCCGGCCGCGGGCAGCACCCAGGCGACCGTCCCGCCCGCCGTCCGGAGGGCGTCGGCGAGGCGGCCGATGTTGGGCACGATGCCACGGCAGTAGGGGTTCTCGGACACGAAGAACGGCACCATGTCGATCACCACCAGCGCGGTGCGCGCCGGAACGAGGTGCGTGAACGCGAACCTGCGGCCCCGGCGAGCCTCGTGCCGGGCGTACTCGCGGGGATCGATCCACCACTGGTGCTGTCGTACCTCGGTGTCCGGCGGCAAGACTTCCCCCGATTCCCCCCGTACGCGAAGGGCAGGGCGGTGGCCAGGAAAGCCCCCGCTTCCCCTGGACGCGCGCCCTGCCCGTCGCTCACTGATCGCTTCCTCCCTCTATGACGCCCGCGCGGGTCCTGCGGTTCGAGGGTGACTCGTTTCACAGGACCCCCTCTGCCCAGGCGCCCTCGCGCGGAGTACCGTGAAGGCAGAGCTCGTGAAAGTTTTCACAAGCTCACGGTCGAATTTCGGGAAGGGCCATGGGTACCGGATCGAATATGTCCAAACACGTGCTCATCGTTGGTGGCGGCTACGTCGGCATGTACACCGCGCTGCGGCTGCGGAAGAAGATGCGCCGGCAGCTCAAGAGTGGCGAACTCAAGATCACCATGGTCGCCCCGCAGTCCTACATGACCTACCAGCCGTTCCTGCCCGAGGCGGCGGCCGGCAACCTCGAACCCCGGCACGTGGTGGTGTCCCTGCGACGGGTGCTGCCCGGCGTGACGATCCTCAACGGCCGCGTGACCGAGATCGACCACGCCGGCCGCAAGGCGACCGTGGAGGTCGTGGAACGCGCCGACGCCGAGCCGTACGAGGTCCGGACGATCGACTACGACACGCTGGTGTTCTGCCCGGGGTCGATCTCGCGGACCCTGCCCATCCCCGGCCTGGCCGAGCACGGCATCGGCTTCAAGACCGTGGCCGAGGCGATCTACCTGCGCAACCACGTGCTGCGGCAGCTCGACATCGCCGCCTCCTCGACCTGCCCCGAGTCGCGCCGGCAGGCCCTCACCTTCGTGTTCGTCGGCGGCGGGTACGCCGGCGTGGAGGCGCTCGCCGAGCTGGAGGACATGGCGCGGGACGCATGCCGGTACTACCCGGACCTCAAGGGCGACTCCATGCGCTGGGTGCTGGTCGAGGCCAGCGACAAGATCCTGCCCGAGGTCGGCGAGGACATGGGGAAATGGACGGTCGAGGCCCTGCGTGGCCGGGGAATCGAAGTCAGGCTCAAGACGCTGCTCAAGTCCGCCGAGAATCGCGAGATCGTGCTCAGTGACGGCGAGAAGTTCGGCGCGGGCACTCTGGTGTGGACCGCGGGCGTCAAGCCGAACCCACTTGTCAAGAAGACGGATCTGCCGCTGGATGACAAGGATCGAGTCAAGGCCACCGCCGAACTGACCGTCGACGGCGTCGAAGACGCCTTCACCGCGGGAGATATCGCGGCGGTGCCCGATCTCACTGAACCCGGGCAGTTCTGCGCCCCGAACGCCCAGCACGCGGTGCGTCAGGCAAAGGTCCTGGGCGACAACGTCGCCGCCGCGCTGCGCGGCCGGGAACTAAAGGCATACAAACACGCCTATGCCGGATCGGTGGCCAGTCTCGGACTGCACAAGGGGGTTGCGCAGATCTACGGTGTCAAGCTACGGGGCCTGCCCGCGTGGTTCATGCACCGTACGTATCACTTGTCCCGTCTGCCGACTGTGAACCGCAAGGCCCGGGTCACCGCGGACTGGACGCTTGCCCTGTTCTTCAGCCGTGAGGTCGTTTCGCTGGGTACGCTCCAGCGCCCGCGCGAGGAGTTCGAGCTGGCCACGAAGAAATACTGAGTGGTATTCGGTTCGAATTTCGGCGGCAATAATAGGAATTCTTGACTGCATTTAGCCTGTGGACCACTATTGGCGCTCCCCCGGTATGATTGCGGGCGCCCCCGTAGCCCAACAGGCAGAGGCAGACTCCCTAAAAGAGTTGTTCGTGTCGGTTCGACTCCGACCGGGGGCACCGGTCATTGACAGGAGTTGAGCGCTGCTTCGACCCTTTTCGTCCAGGTCGTCCTGACAGGGCCTCCATGCGCCGTACGTCGGGGACGGCGGTACGTAACAACGGGAACACCGCACGTGTAGTGACGCGTTAGCCTGAGCGCAGCAGATGTCTGGAGGCTTTCCATGGAGAGCGGCAACCCGGTCTTCTCCCGGCGCGGGGCCTTCGCCCAGCGTGCCGGATATGCGCCCCACGCGCGGTACGACGTGTACAACGCCCCGGCGTACGCCCCGCCGCGCTCCATGACCCTCGACGACGTCGTCGTGCGCTCGTTCCTCACGCTCGGCACACTCGTCGTGGCCGGCGCGCTGGCGTGGGTGCTCGTGCCGGAGCGCTTGGCGGGGCCGGTCTCGCTCGTGGCGGTCCTGGCCGGCGTGGTGTTCTGGGCGATCCTGACGTTCGGCCGCCGGGCCAACCCGGTGCTCGTGCTCGGCTTCGCGGCGTCGTACGGCGTCGCGGTCGGGCTGATCAGCCACCTCTACAACGACGTCTACAACGGCGTCGTGCTCCAGGCGGTGGTCGGCACGGCCCTCGCGTTCGGCGCGATGCTCACCGTGTACTCCCTGCGCATCGTCCGGGTGACGCCGAGGTTCACCCGGTTCGTGATCGCGGCCGGGCTCGCGCTGGTCGGCCTCATGGTCCTCAACCTGCTCGTGTCGTTCTTCCACGTGGGCGGCATCGGCATCCGGGGCCACGGCCTGCTCGGCGTCGTCTTCAGCGTCGCGGCGATCCTCGTCGGCTGCCTCTACCTGCTGCTGGACTTCAACGCGATCGAGGACGGGGTGCGCAGCGGCGCGCCGCGTGAGACCGCCTGGCTCGCCGCGTTCGGGCTCACCCTGACCCTGGTGTGGATCTACCTGGAGCTGCTCCGCTTCCTGTCCCGCTTCTACAGCCGCGACTGACCCGAGGGGTCGCCCGCCGCCGAGCGGTTCACAGCAGCCGGCGTTGCACGACGTCGGCGATGACCGTGGCTACGACCTTGCCGACGGCCGCGCGATCCGGCGGGGTGCCCTTCCGGTCGGCGTAGAGCAGGTGTGCCCCCCCGACCAGCGAGAGCGCGAGCGAGCCGACGTCCGCGTCGGCCGCGATGCGGCCGAGCTCGCACTCGTCGGTGAGGTAGGCGGCGATCATGGCCATGGCTTCGGTCGCGACCGGGAAGGTGTGGGCCGGCCTGTTCTGGCGCAGCCGGGCGCGCAGCTCGTCCCGGAAGATGACGAGACCGACGATCCCCACCGCGACCGGGTCGAACAGGTCGATCAGCGCCTCGGTGAGGTTGCCGGCGACGGTGCCGGTCCCGGCGGACGCCCTCAGGGCGGCGGCCTGGTGCTCGATTCGGACGACGCGATCTCGGATGAGCTCGACGAGGAAGGCGTCGAAGTCGGCGAAGTGCCGGTGCAGGACGCCCTTGGCGACACCCGCCTCGGTGGTGACCGCCCGGCTGGTCAGCGCGCTCGGCCCGTCCCGCAGCAGGACGCGCTCGGCGGCCTCGAACAGCTGCTGGCGGGCGTCACGAATGTGCACTCCGGTCGGCACTGCCCGCCCCCTCTCCGTGACTGGCCCGATCCTACCGGTGGACCAAGTGGGCAGTTGCCCACTAGAGTGGGCGCATGCCCACTAAGTCTCAAGAACAACCGCCTCCGCCCGAGCGTGAGGCGCACCAGGCCCGCGAGATGGCGGAGTCGTTCGGCGTGGACCCCGAACGCTACGACCGCGCCCGGCCCCGCTACCCCGAGGCGCTGGTGGAACGGATCGTGGCCGCCAGTCCCGGCCGCGACCTCCTCGACGTCGGCTGCGGCACAGGCATCGAGGCCAGGCAGTTCCAGGCGGCCGGCTGCACGGTGCTCGGCGTCGACCCCGACGCGCGGATGGCCGAGTTCGCCCGGCGGACCGGCGTCGAGGTCGAGGTGGCGACCTTCGAGGAGTGGGACTCCGCCGGCCGGGTGTTCGAGGCGGTCGTCGCCGGACAGGCCTGGCACTGGGTGGACCCGGTCGCGGGCCCGGCCAAGGCGGCGCGGGTCCTGCGGCCCGGCGGCCGGCTGGCGGTGTTCGGGCACGTGTTCGACGCCCCGGCCGAGGTGTCGGAGGCCTTCGCCGAGGTCTTCCGGCGGGTGGCGCCCGATGCGCCGTTCAACCGCGGCACCCGGCCGGCCGGGACCGCTCTGGAGATCTACCAGACGATGTTCGCCACCGCCGCCGAGGGGATCCGGCGGGACGGCGGATTCGACGAGCCGGAGCAGTGGAGGTTCGACTGGGAGCAGTCCTACACCCGCGACCAGTGGCTGGACCATCTGCCCACCACCGGCGCCCTCACGCGGCTCCCGCCGGACAGGCTGGCGGAGGTGCTGGACCACGTCGGGGCCGCCATCGACCGGATCGGCGGCGGCTTCACCATGCCGTACGTCACCCTGGCGGCCACCGCCACCAGAACCGACGAAACGCCCCCGCGATCTCTGCGGGGGCGTTAGGGCCTGTCTCGAAGCCCCGCTGTCCTACTGCGCGGCGCCCAGGCGACGCCTCGCCGCGTTGTCGTCGGTCGCCAGCCAACACCAGGCTGACTCCCTCCTCCGCCTTGCGACGCGCCGCCTGGACACCGCTCGCTACGGACGGGGACTCCGAGACAGGCCCTTAGAACCTGGGGTACAGGTCGTCAGCCGTGGACGTCGGGGCCGGCGTGCGTGATCTTCACCCGGATCAGCACGCGGCGCTCGCGCTCCATGGCCGCGCGGTAGTCGTCCCAGTCTGGATGCTCACCGGAGATCATCCGGTAGTAGTCGATGAGCGGCTCCATGGCCTCGGGTAGGCGCACGACCTCCGCCTCGCCGTCGATCTGCACCCACTCACCGAAGAAGGCATCGCTGATCAGGCAGAACGTGACGTGGGGATCGCGGAGCACGTTACGGGTCTTGGCCGCGGTCTCGCGGGTGCTGACGGTCAGGTGTCCGGCGTCGTCGACCGCGCACAGCACGGGTGACGTCTGCGGGCGCCCGTCCGCGTGACGCGTGACCATGATCGCCCGATGGTGTTCGCGGGCGAAGTCGCGCGCCCGGCTCGGATCCACGAGTGGTGCTAGTAGCGGACGGCCCGCCGGTGCAGCTCGTGCTCGTGCACGAGGGCGACGGCGTAGCCATGGGAGAGGCCGTGCTCGTCCGCGAGCCAGTTGACCCTCTCCTCGCATCGGATGAAGGAGGGGCCGTCATCTATGGCTTGGAACCACTCGGGGAGGTCACGACCTGTGACTTTCGGGATGCGTGCGATGAGATTCTTGTGCGTCTCCGGTGAGTGGTTCAAAGACATAGGCACCTCCTGGCTGGGCGTGCATCTTGTTGACGACTTTGCAACAGCGATGCCCATCGCACAACCCCCCTGGGGGGACCTTTCTGTCACGGGACGTAGATCTCTGGTCACGTATCGTGCGTGGTTCATTACGAACCGCTAACGCCTGGGTTGCAAGACGCTTAACGGCGCGGATCCGCGGCCCTGAGAGGGGGCGCGGACCCGCGCGCGACCGTACGAAGGCCTCCGGCCGGACTCAGCTGAGGCGCTCGAAAACCATGGCCATGCCCTGGCCGCCGCCGACGCACATGGTCTCCAGCCCGAGCGTGCCGTCGCGGCTTTGCAGTCCGTTGAGCAGGGTGCCGGTGATGCGGGCGCCGGTCATGCCGAAGGGGTGGCCGACCGCGATCGCGCCGCCGTGGACGTTGAGCTTGTCGATGTCGACGCCGAGCTGGCGGTACGAGGGGATCACCTGGGCGGCGAACGCCTCGTTGATCTCCACGAGGTCGATGTCGTCGATCGTGAGCCCGGCGAGCTTCAGGGCCCGGCGCGACGCCTCGACCGGGCCGAGGCCCATGATCTCGGGGGACAGTGCGGAGACGCCGGAGGAGACGATGCGGGCGATCGGGGTCAGGCCCAGCTCGGCGGCCTTGGTGTCGCTCATCACGACCACCGCGGCGGCGCCGTCGTTCAGCGGGCAGCAGTTGCCGGCGGTGACCGTGCCGTCCGGGCGGAACGACGGGGCCAGCGCGGCGACCTTCTCCAGCGTCGTGCCGGGCCGCGGGCCGTCATCCTTGGCGACCACGGTGCCGTCGGGCAGCTCGACCGGGGTGATCTCGCGGGCGAAGAAGCCCGCGTCGATCGCCTTCTCGGCGTTGTTCTGCGAGCGGACGCCGAACTCGTCCTGCTCGGCCCGGCTGATGCCGTGCAGCTCGGCGACGTTCTCGGCGGTCTGGCCCATCGCGATGTAGACGTCGGGGACCTGGCCGTCCTCGCGGGGGTCGTGCCAGGCGTCCGCGCCGCCCTCCCCGCGCTTGGCCGTACGGGCCTGTGCCTCGCCGAACACCGGGTTCTGGGTGTCGGGCAGGCCGTCGCTGCTGCCCTTGGCGAACCGGCTCACCATCTCGACGCCGGCCGAGATGATCACATCGGCCTCGCCCGACTTGATCGCGTGGAAGGCCATCCGCGTGGTCTGGAGCGAAGAGGAGCAGTAACGGGTGACCGTCGCGCCCGGGACATGGTCGTAGCCGAGCAGCACGGACACCACGCGCGCCATGTTGTAGCCCTGTTCGCCGCCCGGCAGGCCGCACCCCAGCAACAGGTCGTCGATGTCGGCCGGGTCCAGCTCGGGCACCTTGTCCAGCGCCGCGCGCACGATGCGGGCGGTGAGGTCGTCGGGGCGCAGGTCCTTCAGCGATCCCTTGAACGCCCGCCCGATCGGGGAACGGGCGGTCGCGACGATGACAGCCTCAGGCATTACGGGTCTCCCTCATCTGGGCGTCAGTGGGCGTGTGTGGGCGGACGCCCGACTCGCAGGTTACTGCGTGGAGGACCCGATTCCTACTGGAGGGTAGCAAAGCTATTGGTACATCCCCGGGCTCGTTCCGTCGCCGTCGTGCACGCCGTGCAGACCGCCGCGCTCGTCGCGCCAGACGCGCCAGCCGTCGACCGCCCCGGTGTACCAGCTCGGGGGTACGGCCTGCGCCGCGTCGAGCCGGTGGCCGCTCTTCAGGTCGTACGGGCAGAGCGCGGCGATGGGGTAGAAGCCCTGCTGGCCGGTGATCTTCAGCGGGGCCGGGGTCGTGGTGCAGAACGACCAGGCGCGCGCGTGCCCGCCGACCGCCTTGCCGGTGCGCAGGTCGTACATGAGGCTGGGCTGGTCGTGCGCCAGGAAGCCGACCGCCGAGAGGTTGTCGGGGAAGGCGAGCCACCAGGTGGCCTTCGGCGTGCCCGACGTGGTGAGGCGGGTCACCGACCGGCCGGTGCGGGGGTCGAGCTCGGTGAAGCCGCCGTAGCGGTCGTGGTCGTCGACCTCGCGGGTGATCAGCGAGACCGCCGGGTTGGCGCTGGGGTAGACCCGCAGCAGCCGCTTGCGCACCCACTGCTGCTTTCCGTCGTCGAGCCGCAGCGAGAAGAACCCGAACGCGGACAGCGGGCCGTTCGCCCGCGTCTGGTACGGGGCAAGGTAGCCGATGAGCGTGTCGCCCACGGAGCCGAACGCCCAGCCGCCGGAGAGGTCCGCCCCGCGGCCCAGGGCGTTTTCGACCGGGAACGCCCACACCTCCTTGCCGGTGGCGAGATCGTGCGCCTCCACCGTCGGGTGCGCCGACATGCGGAACACCACCACGCGGCCCGGCCCCGCCCACTCGACCTCGGCCACGCCCGGCATGTGCCAGGCCGGCTTGCCGGTCTCGGGGTTCAGCACGGTGAAGGCGGCGGACTTGCGCGCGGTCTGTGCGGACACGCAGAGCAGCGTGCCGCACCGGGCCGGGCCGAAGGTCGTGCCGACGGCCCGCGTCCAGCGCTGGGCCCCGGTGCGTGCGTCGCGGCCCACCAGGGCCGTGCCGTGACCCTGGGTCTCGACGCTCGCCACGACGGTGTGCCCGGCGGTGCCGGCGATGGCCGGTGGCGCGACGCCCATCGCGGCCGGCCGGCCGGAGATCACGGCAGGCCGGGCCCACAGCCGCTTGCCGCTGCGGACGTCGCTGACGACCGTCTGCAGGTGCCCGTCCCGCCCCAGTGCGGTGGACGCGGTGAATCCGGAGCCGATCACGGGCCGGCTGACCGCGTCGACCGCGGTGTCGTTCCACGCCGGGCGGTCGGCCGCGGCCGGGGTGTCGGACGAGCCGCCACAGGCGGCCGCGCCGAGCATGAGCGCGGCGGTCTGTGCCGGGATGAGCGCGGAGAGTAGTCGTCGATGTGGCGCCACGGCCGGGGCCTCCTTTGGTTGGACGCCGGTCGAGGCTAGCAGCGCTGGGTGACGGTTCGCAGACGGAACGTGATGATGGAGGGGTGGGGTACCTTCTGAGCAGAACCGTTGTGGAACGACAAGGACGTCGCCCGTGGATGTGCACAACTCCCTGACCGAGCTCATGGGAAACACCCCTCTGGTCCGGCTCGGCAAGGTCACGGCCGGGGCGCGGGCCCAGGTGCTCGCGAAGGTCGAATACTTCAATCCGGGCGGTTCGGTGAAGGACCGCATCGCCGTCCGCATGATCGAGGCGGCGGAGGCCTCCGGGGCGCTGCGCCCGGGCGGCACGATCGTCGAGCCGACCTCGGGCAACACCGGTGTGGGCCTGGCCATCGTCGCCCAGGAGAAGGGCTACCGCTGCGTGTTCGTCTGCCCCGACAAGGTGGCCGGCGACAAGATCGCGGTCCTGCGGGCGTACGGCGCGGAGGTCGTCGTGTGCCCCTCGGCGGTATCGCCCGAGCACCCGGAGTCGTACTACTCCGTCTCCGACCGCCTCGCCACGGAGATCCCGGGCGGGTGGAAGCCGGACCAGTACGCCAACCCGAACAACCCGCGGTCCCACTACGAGACGACCGGGCCGGAGATCTGGACGCAGACCGAGGGCCGGATCACGCACTTCGTCGCGGGCATCGGCACCGGCGGCACGATCAGCGGCACGGGCCGCTACCTCAAGGAGATCTCGGACGGTCGCGTCAAGATCATCGGCGCCGACCCGGAGGGTTCGGTCTACTCCGGCGGCAGCGGGCGGCCGTACCTCGTCGAGGGCGTCGGCGAGGACATCTGGCCCGAGACGTACGACCGGGACATCTGCGACCAGGTCATCGCGGTGAGCGACAAGGACTCCTTCACGATGACGCGGCGGCTCGCGCGCGAGGAGGGGCTGCTGGTCGGCGGATCGTGCGGCCTCGCGGTGGTGGCGGCGCTGCGTGTCGCCGCCGAGGCCGGCCCGGACGACGTCGTCGTCGTGCTGCTGCCCGACGGCGGCCGTGGCTACCTGTCCAAGATCTTCAATGACGACTGGATGGCCGACTACGGCTTCCTCAGCTCCGACACCGAGGAGCCGCGCATCGCGGACGTGCTGTCCCGCAAGGGCACCGGCCTGCCGGAGTTCGTGCACGTCCATCCGCACGAGTCGGTCGGCACCGCGGTCGCGATCCTGCGCGAGTACGACGTGTCCCAGCTCCCGGTCATGAAGGAGGAGCCGCCGGTGATGGCGGCCGAGGTGGTCGGCTCGGTGGGCGAGCGCGACCTGCTGGCCGCCCTGGTCACCGGCCGGGCCTCCGCCGACGACCCGCTCGGCGACCACATGGCGCCGCCCCTGCCGATGGTGGGCTCCGGCGAGCCGGTGAGCGAGGCGGTGGGCGTCCTGGAGAAGGCCGGCGCCGCCGTCGTCCTCGTGGACGGCAAACCCGCCGGAATGATCACCCGCCAGGACCTCCTCGGCTTCCTCGCGGGCAGCTAGTGTCCTGCGTTCCTTCTGAACCGGACGTGTCGGCCATCCGGCCACCATCCCGCACCCCACGTGACCGGACATGAGAAACGCCCGGCGGCGCTTGTCGCGCCGCCGGGCGTTTCCCTATCGGGACGCCGGCCCGGCCGGGCCGGTCGGTTGACCCCTAGATCAGTGGGGCCGTCCTGCCAGTTCGTACGGCTCCGCCGCCGGGGGACCGGGCTTCTTGGCCCGGTCGGCGTGGCCGGGCCACCAGGCGGCGTGCCCGATCAGCGCGGTGACCGCGGGGACGAAGAACGTCGAGACCACGAAGGCCGACAGCAGGATGCCGATCGCCACGCCGAACCCGATCTGGGCCAGGAACGACATCGGCGACAACACCAGTACGGCGAACGAGCCCGCGAGGATCACGCCGGCCGCCGCCACGGTCGGGCCCGCGTGCTGGATGCCGACTGCCGCGGCACGCCGCGGGTCGTGGCCCTCGCGCGCTTCCTCACGCAGTCGCGCGATCATCAGGATGTTGTAGTCCGTCCCGATGGCCAGCACGAACAGGTACAAGATGATGGGCATCTGGAACATCAGCCCCTCCTTGCCCTCCGCGCCCTGGAACAGGGCCACGCTCGCGCCGAGGGTCGCGGTGAAGCCGAGCAGCACCGCCACCACCAGGTAGACGGGGGCGACCAGCGCACGCAGCAACAGGGCCAGGATGATCGCGATCAGCACGATCGCCACCGGCAGGATCACCGACAGGTCACGGCTGCTGACCGCGTTGATGTCGGCGAAGACGGCCGTGGTGCCGCCGACCAGCACCTTCGTGCCGGGCGGAGCGTTCCGGTGGACGGTGTCCCGCAGCGGCCCCTTCACCAGGTCGATGGCCTCGTTGGAGTTGGGGTTGAGCTTGAGGATGACAGGGATCTTGGCGACTGTCTTGTCCGGGTTGAGCTCGGCCTGCCCGGCCTGGCCATAGCCACTGGCATTGATCTTCTGCCGGAACTGTTCCAGCGCCTGCTTGTCGAGTTGCCCGTTGCCCTGGACGTACACCTGGGTCGGGTCGGTCAGGCCCGGCGGGAGGCTGCTGCGCAGATCCTTCAACGCCATGGCCGACTCGGTGTTCTGCGGCTGCCCGGCGCTGAAGTCGTAGTCGGCCTTGAAACCGAGCGCCACCGAGGCCAGGGCGAGCAGGACGACGCCGGAGGCGACCGCGGTCACCAGCGGCCGGCGGCCGACGGCGTTGCCCAGCCGCGTGAACACGCTGGCCTTGGGCTCCTTCTTCCACGACTTCGACGGCCAGAAGACCGCCCGGCCGAGCAGCGAGACGACCGCCGGCACCAGTGTGAGCGCGGTGATGAGCATGACGCCGACCGCGATCGCGAGCTGCGGGCCGAGGGCGCCGAAGGACTTGAACTTGGCGAGCAGGAGCACGAGGAACGCGATGATGACCGCGCCGGCGGCCGAGGCGATGGCCTCGCCGACCCGCTCGACCGTGACGATCATCGCTGTCTTCTTGTCCTCCCCGAGGCGTAGGCGCTCTCGGTAGCGGAACAGCAAGAACAGGATGTAGTCCGTGCCGATGCCGTACAGGACGATGAGGATCAGCGGCTCCATGCTGGAGTCGAACTTCAGGTCGAACGCGTTGCCGATGATCGCGGAGACCGCGTTGGAGGCCTCGAGCACGAGGCCGACCACGAAGATCGGCAGGAGTGCGGCGATCGGGGCACGGAAGATGATCAGGATCAGCGCGATGATCAGGACGACCGTCGCGATGCCGATCAGCGCGAAGGTCTTGTTGCCGGACTCGGCGTTGTCGATCTGGCTGGAGACGTTGCCGCTGATCCCGTAGTGCAGGCCGGTGCCCTGGAACTCCTGGGTCGCGGCGACGCGAAGCTTCTTGATCGCGTCTTCGTTCTTCTTCTCCAGCTTCTGGTCGCTGAAGTTGGCCGGCAGGGGCACCATGACGATCTGGATGCGGTGGTTCTGCGAGAGCGTCTGCGCGCTGGTCGCCACCGCGGTGATGCCCGGGATGTGCTTGGCCTGGAGCGCCTGCGCGATCTGGCCGACCTTCTTCTGGTCGGTGGAGCTCAGGGCCTGCCCGTCGCTCCGCTTCACGACCATGAGTTCGTTGCTGACCTTCTGGCTGCCGCTCGGGAAGGCGCGGTCGGCCAGCTTTCCAGCCTGGACCGACTCGTACTTCGTGGGCAGGAAGTCCTGCTGGTCAGAGTGGGTGTCGAGCTTCGGTGCGAGCACGACTGCGACGGCCGCGGCGACCAGCCAAGCCACGATCGTCCACCATGGGTGCCGTACGACGGTACGCCCCAGCCATCCGAACACGGGTGGCTCCCCTTCGTCTGGTATCGATTGTCCCTAAGAAGGTAAGGGCGGGAAGAGGCGCTTACCTCCCCTCATGAGGCGATATCGACCCTCGTCCCTGTGGGGGAGAAGTCTCATCCCTGGGTATGGCTCACCTTTGGTACGGCTGTGTCGGTGGTGGCACTAGCCTCACTTGCATGGACGGTTTCAACGACGTGACCGGCTTCGAGACACTCGCCATTCACGCTGGCCAGGAGCCCGATCCCGCCACGGGAGCGGTCGTTCCGCCGATATATCAGGTATCCACCTACAAGCAGGACGGAATCGGAGGTCTGCGCGGCGGCTACGAGTACAGCCGTACCGCCAACCCGACCCGCGCCGCGCTCGAGGAGTGCCTCGCCGCGCTGGAGGGCGGGGTGCGGGGCCTGGCGTTCGCCTCCGGGATGGCCGCCGAGGACACGCTCCTGCGTACGGTCTGCAAGCCCGGCGACCACGTCGTCATCCCCGATGACGCCTACGGGGGCACGTACCGGCTGATCTCCAAGGTCTTCAAGCCGTGGGGCCTGGAGTACGACCCGGTGCCGGTGGCGAGCGTCGACGCCGTACGCGCCGCGCTGCGGCCCGACACCAAGGTCGTCTGGGTGGAGACGCCCACGAACCCGCTGCTCGGCATCGCCGACATCGCGGCGCTCGCGCAGGTCGCCCACGACGCGGGCGCGCTCCTGGTGGTGGACAACACGTTCGCGTCGCCGTACCTCCAGCGGCCGCTGACGCTCGGCGCCGACGTCGTCGTGCACTCGACCACCAAGTACCTCGGCGGTCACTCCGACGTGGTCGGCGGCGCGCTGGTCGTGGCCGACATCGAACTGGGCTCGCGACTGGCCTTCCACCAGAACTCCATGGGATCCGTCGGCGGCCCGTTCGACGCCTGGCTGACGCTGCGCGGCATCAAGACGCTCGGCGTGCGCATGGATCGGCACTGCGCCAACGCCACCCGCGTCGCCGAGTTCCTCCGGCGGCATCCGAAGGTCTCGTCGGTGCGCTATCCGGGTCTGCCCGACGATCCGGGCCACGAGGTGGCGGCCAAGCAGATGCGGGCGTTCGGCGGCATGGTGTCGTTCCAGCTCGCCGAGGGCGAGGAGGCCGCCGTACGGGTCTGCGAGAACACTCGGCTGTTCATCCTGGGGGAGTCGCTCGGTGGCGTCGAGTCGCTGATCGAGCACCCCGCCCGCATGACGCACGCCTCGGCGGCCGGATCGCCGCTGGAGGTGCCGGCCGACCTCGTACGCCTGTCGGTGGGCATCGAGGACGCCGACGACCTGCTCGCCGATTTGGAACGTGCCCTCGGCTAGCTTCCTGGGAAGAGGCCCGCATGGTGCGCCCGTCTCTGGTCGAGGCGGGCGCCGCCCGGTCGCACGCATGCGGACCCGCACGAGCGCTCAGGCGCGCGGTCCGAGGAACAGGCCACCGCTTGCGTCGATGACCTGACCGGTGACCCAGCGCGCCGCGTCGGAGGCGAGGAACGCGACCACGTCGGCGACGTCGTCGGGCCCGCCCAGGCGATTGAGCGCCGTCGTTCCAGCGATGAATTCGGTCAGGCCCGGCGCTTCGAAGACCGATCCGTTGGTCGCCGTCCGAGTGGCGCCGGGAGCGACCGCGTTCACGGTGATGCCTCGGGCTCCGAGCTCGTTGGCCAAGGTCATGCTCATCGTCTGAACCGCGCCCTTCGTCATGGCGAAGGACGTCTGGGCGGGGTTGGCCATCCGGGTCGCCACGGACGAGATCGTGACGATGCGGCCACCGTCGCGGAGCAGTGGCAATGCTCGCTGGATGATGAAGTACGGCGCTCGCACGTTCACCGCGAAGAGGTGGTCGAACTCCGCCCGCGTCGTCACTCCGAGCGGGCCGGCCGGCGCAGCCGCCGCGTTGTTGACGAGGATGTCCAGCGGACGCCCGGCCAGGCCGGCCTCGACTCCCGCGAAAAGCGTCTCGACGTCGTCATCCACGCCCAGCTCCGCCCCGACGGCGAGCGCGGTTCCACCGGTACGTTCGATCTGGCCGACCGTCGCCGTCGCGCCGGCCTCGTCCGTGCCGAAGTGCACGATGACCATTGCCCCCTTCGCCGCCAGCCGGGCCGCGATCGCCTGCCCGATGCCGCGCGATGCTCCGGTCACGAGAGCCGTCCTGCCGGTCAGATCACTCATGGCAACCCTCCGAGGTGTTAGCCGCTATCAATCTGGTAGTCACTACCATCGTGGTAGTGTCTATCACATGCCGGACCAGCACCCGACGTTGCGAGCGAAACGGCGGGCCGAGACGCAGCGCACGATTCAGGCGCACGCGCTACGGCTGTTCACCGAGCGCGGATACGACGCCACGACCGTGACCGACGTCGCCGAAGCCGCGGGTGTGTCGCCCATGACCGTGTACCGGCACTTCCCCACGAAGGAAGACCTGGTCCTCATCGACCAGCACGGCAGGCTCGTCGCCGAGCGGATCGCCGCGTCGTCCGCCGAGCAGCCCATGGTCCGCCGCATCGGTGGCGCGCTCATCGCCTCGGCCGCGACGTTGACCGGTGGCGGCCGTGGAGACGACCTGACGGCGGACGCGCGGTTCCTGCTCGCCCGCCTCCGGCTCATGATCTCGACGCCGGCCTTGCGGGCCAAGCACCTGGACAACCACTACGCCCTTCAGCAGGCGATCGTCGACGCCCTCGAAGACGATGTCACCGGTCCCGACGCGGGGTTCCACGCACAGGCGGCGGCCAGCGCCTGCCTGGCCGCCATGCACACGGCGTTGGTGCGCTGGGCCGAGGACGACGGACGGACCGAGCTGTCCGATGTGATCGCGGAGGCGCTCGCCGCCGCCTTCGGCGATGACTTCGTCGATGGGAACGGCAGGAGGCCGCGCGGCTCCCAGAAATACCAATAACGCTTAATAGGCGACAAATTACCCTTCGCCCCGGCCAATACGCCGAGTCGCGGCGTGGTCACACGCTACGATCATGCGGAAATCGCCAGAAAAGGGTTGTCGCCATTATGAAGGCTATTCGCGTTTCCGTGGTTCTTGCCGCATTGCTGTCGATGTCCGCCTGCGGCGGTGAGAGCGACCAGGGAAAGCACGACGGTGGCGCCAAAGGGTCCGCGGCGCCGCCCGCCGTGTCGTACTCCGGGCCGGCGATTCCCGGGCTCGAGGCGAAGCCGATCTGGAGCGTGCCGAACGCCGCGGCCGTTTCGACTGTCGGTCTGGGAAAGGCGTTCGCCGCCGTGCTCGGGAGGCAGGGCCAAAGTGTTGTTCTCCTCGACGCCGCGACGGGAAAGAACATCGGAGCGAACCGGCCGCTCGCCGAACCGACCTCGGACACGGACGGGTCTCCGGGACTGATCCGGGACGTTCACCGCGGCGCGCCCGTCGCCGTCGTGCGCTTTCGCGAACACGTGCCGGCCAGCGGAATGCAGGGCGAGCACGACCAGACCTCCGACCTCGTGCTCGACGAGACCGGGCGTGAGGTCTGGCGTTCGCCGACCAACGTCGCCGGCGAACGCCATTTCGTAGGCGGGTACTTCGTGGACGGAAGTCTCGCCATGTCGGGTGGATTCGTGCAGAGCACGGGCCCGTACGACGGTCTGCCGACCGGCGTCTCGACCATCACCGCCGTCGACGGGGGGCAGAGCGTCAAGAGCGGCCAGGGCGACGGGAGCTACGAATTCGTTTACGCGGTCCGCGGCACGACGGCGGTCGAAACCCATCAGGGCGATCTGTCCGCGGACGGGATCGAGGGGCTGAACCTCACCACCGGAAAGCCCGGATGGACGATGAAGGGCGTCGACTACTTCGGCGTGTTCGGCGACGCGGTGCTCACCGGCAAAGGCGACTGGAAGACCGAGACCCAGCGGCTCACCCTCCTCGACGCGGCGTCCGGGCGGAAGATCGGGAGTGCCCGCACCGCCACCTTCGACTGTCACGTCTCGGCGTTCGACAAGGATTCCGGCTCGATCCTGTGCGGAAGCCAGCGGCTCGGCCGGTCACCGCTCACCGCCCTGGACAACACCACCGCGAGGGTGCGCTGGCAGCAGTCCGGCGCCAACGCCCGTAACGTGCTTCCGGCCGTCGCGGGCGGCGGCGTCGCCTACCTGACGGCCACCGACACCTCCACCAGCGGCGACCAGTCGCACACCTACGTCGCGGTGAACGACCGCACCGGTCAGGTTCTCGCCGACAACCTCCAGATCGACGACATCACGCTGGCCGACTCCGGCGTCGCGCTGATCTCCTACCAGGGCACCCTGTACGGATTCCGGATGAAGAAGGTTGCCTAATCCCGGGACGCGAACAGGGCGCACAGGCAGGCGGTGACCGCGACGGCCAGGAAGGCGTCGACGGCGGGTTCGAGGCCGACATGGTTCGCGAGCAGGCCGACGACGATCACGGGCAGCGCCTCCGCGACGTACGTGACGAGGTAGAACGCCGAGAGCACGCCCGCCCGTGAGCCGTCGGGCGCGATCTCGTTGACCTGCCGTACCGCCCCCATGAACGCCAGGCCCTGCCCGCTGCCGGCGACCACCACGCCGGCCAGCGGCAGCGGGAGCCAGGGGATCCAGCGCAGGCAGATCACGATCGTCGAGCCCAGGGCCAGGAGGACCAGGCCCGCGCGGCGCGCCCGCCTCTGGCCGAGGCGGGCGCCGGCCGGCTGTACGCAGGCGGCGGTGAGCAGCAGGAGGCCGCTCGACAGGCCCGCGACCAGCAGGTCGTGCGTACGCAGCAGCGACGTGGTGTACGCCGGGGTGAGCGTGAGGAAGAGGGCGGCGACGGCCCAGGCCAGCGCGCTCATCGAGGCGGCGGCCAGGAACGGCCGCCGGATGGCCGCGGGCACGCGGGGCCGCGCCGGCCGCCACCGGACCCGGGCGGTACGGCCCGGCAGCGTCGGCGCACCGGAGAGCGCCAGCGCGAGCAGCCCCGTCTCGACGACGTAGCAGAGCACGCGTGGCGCTGGAGCGTACTGGGCGAGGGCACCGGCCAGCATCGGGCCCAGCCCGGCGCCGCCACACAGCGCGATCGAGGCGACCGCGGATGCCCTCTCACGGTCGCCGTCCGGCTCCGCGCGGACCAGGCCGGCGGTGAGCGCGCCGGACGCGGCCCCCACCGCCAGGCCCTGGAACGCCCGCCCGGCGTAGAGCCCTCCCACGCGCGTCGGCGAGAGCCAGCAGCGTCGCGCCGCCCACGGCCAGGACCAGGCCGAACACGGCGACGCGCCGGGGCCCGACCGCGTCGGCCAGCGGGCCGAACAGCGGCAGCGCGAGGACCAGCGTCCCGCAGTAGACGGCGAAGACGAGCGTGACGACCAGGTCGGAGAACCCGAAACGCGCCTGGTAGACCGCGTACAGGGGAGTGGGCAGGCCCGTGCCGAGCACAGGACGGCCAGCGCGTACGCCGTGGCGGCGAACCGGACACGGCCGCCGGGCCGCGCCGGGACCGCGCACCTGGCCACCGGCTCTTCGATCATGCCGATCATGGTGGAGCCGCAGGTCCGTACGGGTCCAGCTAAACTTTGTGGATGGAACCGGTAAGCAAACTCTTCACGATCGACCGCTACCGGCTCCGCGTACTCCGGGAGCTCGCCGACCGCGGCACCGTGGCCGCGACCGCCGCCGCCCTGCACGTGACGCCGTCCGCCGTCTCCCAGCAACTGGCGACCCTCGCCCGCGAGGTCGGCGCGCCGCTGCTGTCGCGCGACGGCCGGGGCGTACGTCTCACGGCGCAGGCGCGGATCCTGCTGGACCACGCGAGCATCGTGCACGCGCAGCTCGAACGCGCCCGCGCGGACCTGGACGCCCACACCGACGGCGAGGTCGGAGAGGTGGTGATCGGGGCGTTCGCCAGCGCCGTCACCGGGGTCGTCGTTCCCGCGCTGGCCCGCCTACGCCGCGAACGGCCACGGCTGCGCGTTCGCGTCGTCGAGGCGGAGGCCCCCGGCTGCTTCAGCCGCCTCGGCGTCGGCGAGCTCGACGTGGTCATCACCGTCGACTGGCGCGACGCACCCCATCGCGCCGACCCCCGATACGCGCGCCGCGACCTGCTCACCGACCCGATGAACGTGGTCCTGCCCGCCGACCATCCGCTGGCCGGGCGCGAACGGCTTGAACTGGCCGACCTAGCGGACGAACCCTGGGTCGCCGGGCGGTCCGGACCCTGCCTGGAGGTCGCGCTCGCCGCGTGCGCCGAGGCCGGTTTCAACCCCGAGATCCGTCACCGTACGGACGACTGGACCGCGCTGGGCGCGCTCGTCGGCGTCGGCGCGGGCGTCGCGTTGGCGCCGAGCCTCGCGCTCCCTGCCGCGCCGCCCGGCACGGTGCTGCGCGCTGCGGCGCCGCGTCCGCCGGCGCGCCGGATCTTCCTCGCCGTACGGGCCGGCGCCGAGGACTCTCCGCTGCTCCGGCCGGTGATCGACGCCCTCAGTGCCAGACCATGAGCACCAGGATGACGATCCAGATCAGCGCGACGACGCCGGAGAGGGTGGCGATACGGCCGGTCTCGACCTTGGCGGCCTCAGCGGCGGGTCGCGGCTCGGGCCGCGGTTCGGGCTTCGGCTCCGGAGCCGGCGTCTCGGCCTGCTCCGCGCCGGTCGGGACGTCGGCTCCGGCCACGGGCTTGTCGGTCGGGGCCGTGGTCGGGGCGGTGGTCGCGGTCGTGTCGGCGGGCCGCGCGGCCTCCGCCTTCTCCGCGCGCCGCTCGGCCGCGGCGACCTCGATCTTGTGGATGGCCTTGCGCTGGTCGCGTTCGACGATGAACAGCAGCACGAACGCCACGATGAACAGCGTCATCGACGCCGACAGCCACATCTGGTCGAACTTGCCGTGCGCCACCAGCGCCCCGAACAGGAAGATGCCGAGCGTCAGCAGCCCGTAGATGCGGGTCATGCGGTTGAGGTTGCGTACGACCGACGCCTCACCACGCCGGATGTGGCGCGGCGTGGCCATGGTCGCCGCGGTCACCGGCCCGAGTGCGAAGATCGCGAAGCCGATGTGCAGGATCATGAGCAAGCGATCGCCACTGGACATGGCACGACCCTAGCGCCCGCCCGCGATCGCGGCCAGTGCACCCCGGCGTCACGCTGCGTGAATACCCGGATGGTCGATCCACACGTGCTGGGCGTCCGGCGTGACCGTCAGCCCGAACCGGTCATGCGTCGGCCGTCCCATCCCCAGCCACCGCAGGTACGCCCGCTCGGCCTCGTCCCACAGCCGCCGCGCCCCCTGCTGCTGAACGAGGAACTCGCGCCGCCCGGGAGCGTAGTCGACCGACGCCCACGCGCCTCTGTCACCGGCCTCGACCAGCCACAACGTGCACTCGTCCGCCTCGGCGCCCTCACCGTGGAAGAGATACGTCCGTACGCCGGGGACGGCGGCGGCGAGGAACAGGTCGGCCGCCGAGTCGGCGCGCAGCCGCCGGGGGTCCAGCCGGGTCGCCGATTCGGCCAGACCGTCCTGAGGCAGGCCGGACAGCGAACGCCAGGGGACGCGCTGACCCCGCAGGGGCATGTAGCCGGCGAATCCGGGGAAGGCCCCGACCGCCGTACCGTCGCCGACGACGTGCAGCCGGGCGAGCCACCCGAACCCCCATCCCGGCGCGAACGGCAGGACGATGACGCCGCCGGGCCTCGTCTGCTCGACCCAGGCGTACGGGATGCCGGTGACGCCGGCGGCGACGTGCACGCGATCGAACGGCGCGGACTCCGGCAGGCCGAGCGTGCCGTCGCCCACGAACAGGCGCGGCGCGTGGGCCGTGCCGGAGAGGTTCTTGGCCGCGCTCTCGGACACCGCCGGGTCGATGTCGACGGAGGTGACGTTGCCCGCGCCGACCCGGTACGACAGCAGGGCCGCCGTCCAGCCCGTACCGGTGCCGACCTCCAGGATCCGGTTGTGGTCCTCGGGGGCGAGGTGGCTGAGGAACTCGGCGACCGTGCCCGGCGCCGAGCAGGAACTCGACGGTTCCCCCGGGTCCGCGACATCGGCCGTGCCGTCGGATCGCTGCGTGATGATCGCGGCGTCGGAGTAGACGGCGTCCCACCACGTGCCGGGATCGGCGGTCCGGTCGATGACGAATCCCGGACCGGGACCGTTCGGCGCGGCCCACGCCCGCTCGGGCACGAACAGATGGCGAGGCACCGCGTGGAACGCCGCCCGCCAACCCGGATCGAGCAGATCTCCGTCGGCGGCCAGCCGATCACAGAGCCGGTCGATCCGGGCGGTGAGATCGTCGGGGATCATCGGCCCGGCTTGTTCCCGTCACCGGAGTTGCCACCCGACCCGGAACCTCCGGAGTGTGAACCACCCTGCGGCCGGTTGCTGTCGCCGCCCTTGCCGTCCTTCGGCTCGCCGCTGTGCTGTCCCATCGGGACCTCCCAGGGGTAGGAGGAGCAGTGGACAGCAGGCTATGGCAAGGGACTGGGCGTTGCTGTAGCCATTCGGTTACGCCCTGGTGGCTTTGTGCGATGTAAAACGCATGATTCGTCACCAGGCGGCAAACGTCGGAAATCCGGCGGTCATGCCGAAGTGAGGCCCCCACCGCTCGGACCGGCGGTGGGGGCCTCGCCATAAGCGCTTACTCGCCGCCGTCCTCGACGATGGTGATCTCCACGCAGTTGCCCTGGTCGGCACTACGCGTGGACTTACGCCAGTCGAGATCTGCTACGTCCATTTCTCCTCAATCACTTTCCTGATCAGGTCGAGGGATTCCTGTTGTGAGAGGGCGAACGTCCTGATGGCCTCCCAGGAGGCCGCCAAATCGGCGAGCTCCTCACGACTGCTGGTGACGATGCCTCGGATGGCGGTATCCACATACGCCACGTCGGCGCCGTCCACCGTTGCGATGGTGAACGCCCCTCGGGGACGGGGGTTCATCTCGGATCGTACGACTTGCAGGGACAGCCGCGGCCCTACCGCCGCGATGAGCTGCTCCAGCTGGGCGCGCATCACCTCTTTGCCGCCACGTCCGTGGTGAAGGACCGCCTCATCCAGCACGACGTGGAACATCGGGGGACTGTCCGTCTCCAGGACCTGCTGACGTTTCATCCGCTGGGCGACTCCTGCCTCATCTCCCGGCAGGAGCGCGCGTGCGTAATCCTCGATCTGCAGCAGACCGGGAATCACGAAAAGCTCGAACGCTCGCAGGACTTCGGCTCGGGTCTCCTCGTCCACCCACTCGCGGAACCAGCCGGGTAGGACCTCGCCGTCGAGTTGTTCGTAGACGTTCATTAACGCGCCCGGTGGGATGCGGAGCGCCCTTTCGAGTGCCGTGATCTGTTCGGCTCGGGGGCGTAGCTGGGCGGTCTCGACGTTGCTGACCCAGCCGTTGGTGTAGCCGAGCGCCTTGGCGAGTTCTTTCTGCGTGAGGCCGGCGGCGTCACGGAAGGTGCGCACCATGCGCCCGAGAGTGACGAGCGTTGGGCTGCGGAGCCTACCCATATTGCCTCCTTTGTCGGATTCAACGCTGCTCTACGCGGTTCGATCGACGCTCCTGATCCGCACACGGACACTTCCGCTTCGCGTGGTGAATTGGCGGGAGAGTCGCGAACCGTTCCGATCGTAGTTCGAAACCGCCAATCTGTTGGCACGATTACCGACAACGGGAGTTTTTCGAATGGATGTCATTGCCTCGGGGCCTGAGGAAAGCGCGGACCGGCTCACCGAATGTCTCGCCAAGGCGTGCGAGGAGGCGGGTCTGAAAGTGACCGTGATCGAGCCGTCCACCCGGCTCAAGGTCCACGTGCCGTACGGCAGCGAACATCTCAATGAGGTCATCACGTTGCGGCCGGATCCCGGCGAGGTGCTGACGTGGTACTGGTCCTGGGACGAACCCGCGCACCCCGCCCCGATCTGCCCGGCCCACGACGTCGCGACGGCCGTACGGCTCATCCGCCACGTCGTCGCCGCGGGAGCGACCCGATGAGCCCTCGAACGAGTCCGCCGCAGGCGGAAGGGGACCCGCTGACGCGGTCGATCCGGTCGTTCGAGGCGGCGCGGGCGGCGCTCGGCATGCCCGGCGTCTCGTGGGCCGCGGACCTGACGCGACTCGACGCGCTCGTCCGCCGGTACCCGATGCAGGCGCGGTCCATCCTGCGTCAGATCGAGACCAGCCCGTACGAGGCCGACGGTGCCTGCTGACCGGAAGGGAGACATCGACGTGTACGCGGGCGGCCGGACTTCGGACCTCAGGCTGATCACCGAGCTGTGCCGGGAGTCGGCGAAACGGGGGCTGAACGTGAGTATGAGCGACGCCCGGCCGGCCGCGGTGATCCGTACCGGCACCGCGCCGTCGTGGTGGATCACCGTGGACGCATCGGGTGAGTTCTTCGAGTGGCGTGGCGCCGGATTCCGCCATCCGGTCACCGACCCGGCGGGCGCGGCGGCATCCATAGCCCGCCGAGTCGGTACACCGGGCGCGGCGGAACCACGGCGTACGAACCCGGTCGGGGAGGACCAATGAGCGGCCGGGACGGCGACGCCCGGCCGATGATCGGGGCCGGTGAGGAACTGCTCACCCCGCGAGAGGTGGCCGAGATCTTCGGTGTCACCGCGGCGACCGTCGCCGCATGGGCACGCGTTGGAATGATCGTCTCCTTCGTGCGCACACCGGGCGGCCATCGCCGTTACCGCCGCGACGATGTACTCGCCCTTCGCGACGCCCGTCATACCGCCGAGCCGAACTCGGAGCAGGGGATGGAGCAGGACGCCGTCCGTCTGTACGAGCAGGGCTGGCCGATCCGCCGGGTCGCTGCTGAGTTCGGGTGCAGCTATGGCAAGATGCGCCGGATCCTGGTGAAACACGCCGTCCTGAACGGTCGCAGAGCCGTACGCCCGAATTGATCCCACCCGCCTATCGGGCGTTTCTCGACGCCGGCCAACGGTGGCGGTCTGCCGTACAGCGTCCGTGTGCCGCCCGGTCCGGGAGGAGAGCCGATCAGCTACTCCGACCTGTTCCGGCTGGGGCGTGACCGGCGCGGCGAGTACGGCTGGGGGACGCTGCTCGGCGAGTACCGGCGGCTTCAAAAGAGCCGGCTGGCCGACCACCTGCCGGTGCCGACCTGCTCCCGATCGCGCGTACCGGTGGTGATGACCTGGTCTTCCTCGACCTGGCGCCCGACCGGTACGGGCAGGTTCTCGGCCTCGTCCATGGCCTGCCGGAATGGGCGGGATCGTGGGCCGGTGACATGTCCGGTGGCCTGGCCGACTGGCGAAGCCGGCCCTGGGCCAACGGGTGACCACACAGCTCCCAAGCATGCTGCTGTTGACGTCCCATTTACGGCACTACGTTGCGGACCGCCTAGCAATTTTAAGGCATAGGTTCTAGGTTTCTTGAAATATGAGGTCAATCCGTTGTTCTCACAATAAAATGTGCCTCTCTGGGGAGAGGGGGTGGCATGATGAAGAAGATTGTTGTTCGTAAGGCGGGTTCGGTCCGTCTGACCAGTGCGGCGCAGCCGCTGTACGTTTGCTATCAGTAATTACAACTCTTTTTCAGCCCTCCCTGAGGAGAGGGGGTGGCAAGGTGAAGAAGATTGTTGTTCGTAAGGCGGGTTCGGTCCGTCTGACCAGCGCGGCGCAGCCGCTGTACTTCTGCTATGAGTGATTAAGTCTTTTCTGGGGCGGAGGTCGAGTGTAGAGCTGGGTTCGGCCTCCGCCGCCTATCATTTTTCAATGCGCGGGAGGCGGGTGGTGGCCGAAAATGCTGGTGTCGATCTCGAGCGGGTCGTGTGCCTGTATCCATTGGAGTATCTGGACGACGGGGACGAGGTAACCGTAGGTCGATTGGACGTCGACTCCTATGCCGTCCTGCCCAAGGACGGTGCCGAGCTCGTTCGCCGGTTGGCCGAGGGGATGACTCCGCGCGAGGCGGCTGACTGGTACTCGGGTGCCTACGGGGAAAGCGTCGACGTCGGGGACCTGCTCGACACCCTCGACGAGTTGGGATTCATCCGCTCCGACGCGCGATCCGCGACGGAATCTCTGTCCGGCGAGACGCGATCGGTACGCTGGCAACGCCTCGGCCGGGCATTGTTCTCATTTCCCGCATGGGTCTGCTATGGCGCTCTCACGGTCGGCGCCGTCGTTGCCATGGCGCGGTCACCGCAGCTGGTGCCGCATTATCGGAACATATTCTTCACGAAGTCATTCACGATAGTCGAAGTAGTGCTGTTCTTCGGCCAGTTCCCGTTGCTGCTGATTCACGAGGCCTTTCATGCGTTGGCCGGTCGCCGACGCGGGATTCGGTCACGACTGAGCATCGGCCGCCGGCTGATATATATCGTGTTCGAAACCTCACTCGATGGCTTGGTCATGATCCCGCGCCGACGGCGGGTCCTGCCAATTATGGCGGGAATGCTGGCGGATGTGGTCGTGCTGGCCGTGTTGACGTTGTCGGCTTCGGTCGCCATCGATGACACCGGCACCCCGGCGCTTTTCGGTAGAGTGTGCCTCGCTCTTGCCTATACGACGTTGCTTCGCCTTTCATGGCAGTTTTATTTTTATCTGCGCACCGATCTGTACGTCCTGTTCGCCACTGCGCTGGGATGCGTCGACCTGCACGACGTGGCCAAAGGTGTGCTGCGCAACGCTTTTCGCCGTTCGCTGGGAAGGCCGGCGTTGGATGAATCATCCTGGCATCCGACCGATCGGCGGGTGGCCCGCTGGTATGCCTGGCTGATGCTCGCCGGGTACCTGGGCACCATCGTAGTCTTCCTGGTTGCCGTTCTGCCGACGGCATACCATTTGTTCAGCGGTGTGCTCAGCCGATTCTTCGGCGGTGCCGCGACATCCGGCGAGCTGCTCGACTCGGCCGTGTTCGTCGGCCTCAACCTCACGCAAATCCTGCTGGTCGTCCTACTGGCCGGACGAGACCGGCGCCGAAAAACCACGACCCATAAATAAAAGGATAGAAAAATGGCCGAACATCGTTGGATTCGTGCGCCGCGTCAACGCGATCGTGTGGCCGCGCGGTCGGAGCTTGCCCTGCCGCCCGCGCTCGCCGTGGTCAACGCCCATCGTCGGCTTCGCGGCCCCTACACCGCCGTCGGCACGCTGTTGCGTGCGATCGTGCCCGATGCGCTGGACCGGTGCCCCGATCTGATGCAGCGGCACGATACTGAAATCATCGATACCGCGCCGGAACTGCGCGGCACCGTTTCCGCCACCCGGGAGACGTTGACCTCGCGCACGCCGGTGCCCGAACGTACCCGGTTCTATGCTCGGCTGCGGACCCTGCGGATGTCCCACGGTCTGGTCGATTTCGTCGCCGATTATCTGCGTTGCCTCGGCGGCAAGCACACTCTGATCGTTGACGACGCGCACGAGGCCGATCCCACCGACCAGGAATTCCTCGCCGTGTTGCTCCGGCGCATCGATCCGGAGCTGTTGACGGTCGTGGTGACCACGGGAACCAATCCGCTCGTCCAGCCACCAGGCCCCGTCACGGAGCCGCTCGGACTCGCCCTCGAAGCCCACTGTATTCGGCTGGACGGGCCGAATCAGGTCATCGATGCCGCCGCCGAGGCTACCGACGTTTCCGACCTTGCGCGGGACTACGTGTTCGGCGGTTGCATCGACGACGATCCGGCGGCGATCGTCGCCTATGAACGCCTCGACGCCGAGGAACGAAAGCGTCTGCACGACGCCTGCGCCACCGAGCTCGGCGCACGCGAGGAGTTTTCACTCCTCCTCGGCGCCATTCCCTATCACCTCGAACGGGGCAGTGATCCGGTCGGCGCCGCCGTGCCGGCGCTGCGCCATGCGCTGGAGCACTGCCAGAACGTGGGATGTTATCACGCGATGGCCGAATTGAGTGCACGCGGGCTGGCGTTGGTCAACCGCGAAACCGACGAAGAACAGTGGAAGCATTTCGTTGCCAAATTGGCTGCGGCGTTTTCCGCGTCCGGCCGAATCGACGAGGCGCATCTGGCCTACGAGGAAGCCCGCCGGGGAAGTACCTCGCCATTGGTGCACATACAGGCGGCCTACGGCCTGGCGATGCTCTATACCCGCCATTACGATCCCGAGCAACGCGACCACCAGGCGGCGCTTGGCTGGATCAATCTGGCCATTGCCTTGGCGGGCGCGATGACCGAACGCAAAGTACGCGAGTTCAACACGGTGTGGTACCGCAACGGGCTGGCCTTGGTCGAACTCCACCTTGGCAATCTCGAAGAGGCGTTGGGTCTGCTCGACGACGGAATCGCTCGGTTGGAGGAAGAGTTCCCCTCGGGTGAGTGGCTCCACTTCCGCACGATTCTGCGTTACAACCGATGCCAGGTCCTCGCCTCCCTCGGACGACTCGAAGAGAGCGTGGACAGTTACGCCGAGCTCATCGACATCGACCCGAACTGGGCTGAGTATCATTTCGACCAGGCGGGGATACTGCGACGGCTCGGGCGCCTCGAGGAGTCGCTCGCCGAATACACCGAAGCGATTCGGCTGTCTTCGCCGTTCCCGGAGGTCTTTTACAACCGGGGTGATCTTCGCGCGGAGATGGGTGACGTCGAGGGCGCGATCGCCGATTTCTCGTACGTGCTGGAGCTGCAGCCGGACTTCGTGGACGCCTGGGTCAACCGGGCCGGGCTGTATCTCGAACTCGGTGATCTGGACGCCGCCGAGCGGGACGCCGCAACCGGCTTGGGGCACGACCCGGACACCCCGCACCTGCACGCGGTGCTCGGCCAGATTCACGCCGAGCGGGGCGACTATCCGGCGGCGCGGTCGGCGTTCGACCGCGCCCTCGCCGCCGACCCGGATCTGATCTCCGCCCTGTCCGGCCGCGCCGCCGTGGCTCACGAGCTCGGAGACGTGGAGATCGCGCTGGCCGACCTGAGTCACGCCGTCGAGGTGCAGCCCGACAATCCGCTGCTGCGCTTCAACCGAGCGTTCGTCTATCAGCACAGCGGCCAGTGGGAGCGCGCCCTCGCCGACTTGGACGTCGCCCGCGACCTGGATCCCGACGACCCGGACGTGGCGGACGCCCTCGCCGCCGTGAAGGGCGCCATGACCCCGTCGTGAGATCGTGAGCGGCCTCGTTCACGACCGGCCGGAATGGGTGATCCATCGCTGAGCGGATCAGCGGCTAGGGCGGTCGGCGATCCGTGGGTGAAACGCCGGATGATCGCCGCTCGAGCCTGTCACGGCGTCGGCGGGTCGGGCCCCGCCGCCACAGTCCGTCCCGGCCGGTGACCAGCCGCCAGGTCACATATCCCAGCGCGGCCACCCCCGCGGCGAAGAAGACGAGAATCGTCACGGGGACGCCGCCCGGCCTGAAGCCGCCGGAGGCGGCGACGCCGACGGCGATCAGCGCACCGGTGAGGTAGCCGCCGACCCGACGGAAGCGGTTCCTGTCCTTCACGACTCCCTAACGACGATCCCTCGAGGCAGGTGCCGCCTCCGTACGCGTGCGCCCGGAGGACGGCTGCCGTCAGTGGCCGCCCCGGCGTGCGCGGAGGTAGTCGCGGACGACGTACTCGCCCAGTCGTTCCGGGGTCGGGGCGAAGACCCGGCCGCCGTTGCGGCGGGCGACCTCCTCGACGAACGAGACCAGCCGTTCGTCGTCGGCCAGCATGAAGATGTTGAGCGTCGCCCGGCGCCGGGTCATCTTGTCGACCTCGGCCAGGGTGAGCTCCAGCGTCTCCGGTGACGGCGGCCAGTCGAACGCGGAGCGGC
Source organism: Actinoallomurus iriomotensis (assembly GCF_030269445.1). Classification (GTDB taxonomy): domain Bacteria; phylum Actinomycetota; class Actinomycetes; order Streptosporangiales; family Streptosporangiaceae; genus Actinoallomurus; species Actinoallomurus iriomotensis. The sequence goes on along the minus strand of NZ_BSTJ01000001.1, from coordinate 1,712,938 downwards.
CGTCGCGGAGCAGGTGCGCGGTCGGCTCGCCGTCGGTGATGACCAGGATGATCGGGTCGTGTTCGGGGTGCTTGTCGATGTGGCGGCCGGCGATCATCAGGGCGTGGTGGAGGTTCGTGCCCTGCACCATGTCCCAGTCGAGGCCGGCCAGCTCCGTCGGGTGCAGTTCGCGGGCGTAGTTGGAGAAGCCGATGATCTGCACGGCGTCCTGCGGGTACTTGCTGGCCACCAGCGTGTGCAGGGCGAGGGCGGTCTGCTTGGCCGATCCCCAGGTGCCGCGCAGGGCCATGGAGTAGGACAGGTCGACCAGCAGGCACACCGCCGCCGCCGTACGGCGCTCGGTCTCCAGCACCTCGAAGTCGTCGACCTCCAGCCGTACGCGCGGGCGCGGGGCCTCGGCGACCGCCCCGCCCCGGCGGAGGGCGTTCGACAGCGTGCGGATGACGTCGATGGGCTGCTCGTCGCCGGACCGCCACGGGCGGCTGGCGCCGGTCAGCTCGCCCGCCTGGCCCGCGTCGACCTGGTCGTGGTCGCCCTTGCGCGAGGCTTCGAGCTGGGCGAACACTCGCCGCAGCGCCGTCTCGCCCAGCCGGCGCACCGCCTTGGGCGTCAGGTCCAGCGACCCGCCACGGCGCTTGAGGTACCCCTGGCGTTCGAGCTCGGTCTCGATGCGCCGCAGCTCGGCCAGGTCGTCCACGGCCTGGCGGCCCAGCGCCCGGCGTACCGCCTCCTCGTCGATGTCGTCCATCCGCGCGCCCGGATAGTCCTGCCGCAGCGCGCCCTCCAGCTCGGCGAGGTCGGCCAGCTCCTCCAGCGCGGTGGTGGCGTCGCCCATCGACATCGGGTCGTCGCCGTTCATCCGCTCCGAACCGGTCCAGTCGAGGTCGGGTCGCCGCTGCCGCAGCGCCGAGCCGAGCCGGGCCATCTCGTCGGCCAGCCCGGCGTCCTCCATCGTCTGGGCCATGAGGGAGGCGAGCTCCTCGCGCTGCTCGGGTGTGAGCGAGGCGAGCAGCCGCTCGGTCGCGGCGGCGCGCCGGGCGAGGGAGTCGACGAGCTCCTCCAGGTTCTGCGGGTCGTCGGGGAAGAACTCCCCGTACTCCCGCATGAAGGCGTCGAAGTCCTCCTGCGTGTGCTGGCCGCGCGCGTCCTTCTCGAGCATGTCGTTGAGCGCGGACATCATGTCCTTGACCCGTTGCATGGCGGCCGGGTCGGGGTTGGTCATCGCCTGCTTCATGCCGCGGAACTGCGCGTCCAGCACGTCACGCCGCAGCAGGTCCTTCAGCTCCTCGAAGGTCTGCCGCGCCTCCGGCGAACGCCACTGGTAGGGCGACAGGCGGCGTACGGCCTGCGCGGTGTCCTGCGGCAGCGTGTCGAGCTCGGCCTCGCGCAGCCGCGCGTCGTCGCTCGGGTCGGGGAAGAGCGCGGCGCGCTCCTGCCCGATCGCCCGGTCGAGCAGGGCGCGCGCCTCTTCGAGCGTGCCGTCGAGCCGCCCGCTGCCGCGCAGCTGCTGCCGCCGGGAGCGCACCTGGCGCAGCAGGTCGTCCAGGCCGCGCCGCCGGCGGTCGCCGGGCAGCCCGCGGCGCAGCAGCTCGCGCAGCGCCTCGGCCGGCCCGGTGCCCTCCAGCATGGAGTCGCCCATGGCGTCGATGGCCTCGCGGATGTCGTACGGAGGCGCGAGCGGATCAGGCCCGTCGTGGTAGGACCCGTACCGGTATCCGGACACGGTGACCTTCTTTCCCCAGATGAAACGTGACTCAGGTGCGGTACGTCGACGTGCCGTCCGCGACGTCCTTGGACAGCCGCCGCATGAGGTAGAGCCCTTCGAGCGCGAACTCCAGCGCCGCCGCCGCGTGGCCGGGCGACTCGCCCTCCATGCCGAGGCCCTCCAGGATCCGCGACAGGCCGTTGACCGGGCCGATGCGGTGCAGCAGCTCCGCGGCCGGTACGAGCTCGCCGGCGTCGACGGTGGCGCCGCGGTCGAACCGGTCGAGCAGGCCCGTCAGGTCGGCCGAGCCGAGCATGCGCCGCCAGGCCTCGGCGGTGGCGCGGCGCAGCAGGTGCGCCAGCACCTCCTCCTCACGGCCCTCCTCGCTGACCTCGAACTCCACCTTGCCGAGCAGGGTCGGCACGATCGACGGCAGGTCGCAGACCCGCGCCACCGGCTGGTCCTCGTTCGCGACGGCGCCGCGCCGCAGCGCCGAGGCGGCGACGGTCTCGGTGGCCGCGATGGAGAACCGCGCCGACACGCCGGAGCGGGTGTCGACGGCCGGCGACTCGCGTACGAGCCGGGTGAACCGGGCGATGACCTCCATCAGGTGGATCGGCACGGCGGCGGTGACCTGGGCCTCCTGGCCGATCAGCACCAGCTCGTCGTCCAGGTCGAGCGGGTAGTGGGTGCGGATCTCGGCGCCGAAGCGGTCCTTCAGCGGCGTGATGATGCGGCCGCGGTTGGTGTAGTCCTCGGGGTTCGCGCTGGCCACGAGCAGGACGTCGAGCGGCAGCCGCAGGGCGTACCCGCGGATCTGCACGTCGCGCTCCTCCAGCACGTTGAGCAGCGACACCTGGATCCGCTCGGCCAGGTCGGGCAGCTCGTTGACGCAGAAGATCCCGCGGTTGGTGCGCGGCACGAGGCCGTAGTGGACGGTCTCCGGGTCGCCGAGCGTACGGCCCTCGGCCACCTTGATCGGGTCGATGTCGCCGACGAGGTCGCCGACGCTGGTGTCGGGCGTGGCGAGCTTCTCGCCGTATCGGTCGTCGCGGTGCTTCCAGTCGATCGCCAGGTCGTCGCCGTGCTCGTCGAGCAGCCGGCGGCAGCGCACGCACACCGGGGCGTACGGGTGATCGTTGATCTCGCAGCCCGCGACGATCGGCGTCCACTCGTCCAGAAGGCCGCCGAGCGTGCGGATCAGCCGGGACTTGCCCTGGCCGCGCTCGCCCAGGAGGACGAGGTCGTGCCCGGCGATCAGGGCACGTTCGAGGTGCGGCAGGACCGTTTCGTCGAACCCGACGATGCCCGGGAAGCGTGGCTCACCGGTACGGAGGCGGGCAAGGAGGTTGTCGCGGATCTCGGTCTTCACCGGCCGGTGGACATGACCACTGGCGCGGAGCTCACGAAGTGTCGTCGGTCGCGTGTTCACTGTCCTCTATCGCTATCTCACTGGTGGCCGGCCGAAGGGCGCGCTCACGTCGCCACCCCCGCCTCTTGGCTCGCCGCGCCGGACTCCCGCGCGGGCTGGTGCTCCGTTCGACACTATGCCCCGATTTTCGGATGCGCATCCGGAGGGCTCTCGTCGACACGGCGGTTGAGAGCCGTCAACGCCGGGTAGGTGAACTCGCTGTCCTTGGAGGGAGGGGCCGGAAGGGGCCTGGGAGACGACCGTGGCGAGGCCGGGAATCCTCCCCACATTGTGGTAGACCGTAAGAAATCGGACGTGTTGAAGGGGGAGACGCAGTGGCGCGGTTCGGCGACGGCCTGGCCGTCGGGCCCGACCTTGTCGCGGCCGCGGACTCCGCGGTGGCGCAGGCCCGCCTGCCTCTCGACGGCCCGCCCGACCTCGTCTTCGTGTTCGTGTGCGCGCAGGCCCCGGACGCCGTCGAGCGGGCCGCGCGGCGGGCGATGGAGGTCGCCGGCACCCCCAACGTGATCGGCTGCGGCGCTCCCGGCGTGATCGGCGGCAACCACGGCGTCGAGGACTCCAGCGCGGTCAGCGCGTGGGCGGCGCGGCTGCCGGAGGCGCGCATCGAGCCGTTCCGGCTGGAGACGCTGAAGTTTCCCGGCGAGGAGCCGGACGGAGCCCAGCGCCTCGCCGTGGTCGGCATGCCCCAGACCAGGGACGACGACGTCGTCGCCGTCCTGCTCGCCGACCCCTACACCTTTCCCGTGGACGCCTTCGTCGAGCGGTCCGGCGAGGTCCTGCCGGGCTTGCCGCTCGTCGGCGGCCTGGCCACCGGCCAGGGCGGCCGCGGCACCGCGCGGCTCTTCGCCGACGGCGAGATCGTCGACTCGGGCGCGGTCGGCGTGCTGCTCGGCGGTTCGGTCATGACCGCGACACTGGTCAGCCAGGGCGCCCGGCCGGTCGGCCCGCCGATGGCCGTCACCCGAGCCGAGGACAACGTCCTGTACGAACTGGCCGGCACGCCCGCGCTGACCAAACTCGAAGAGGTCGTGTCCGAACTGCCGGAGAAAGAACGCTCCATGATCGAGGGCGGGCTGCTGATCGGCATCGCGATGGACGAGTACGCCGAACAGCACGAGCGCGGCGACTTCCTGGTCCGCGGCGTGATCGGCGCCGACCCCGACGCCGGGGCCCTCGCCACCGGCGATGTCATCGATATCGGCCGTACGGTGCGCTTCCAGGTGCGCGACGCGGGCGCGGCCGACGAGGACCTCACCCTCATGCTCGGCGATCTCGGCCTCGCGCCGGTCGAGGGGGCGCTGCTGTTCTCCTGCACGGGCCGGGGCCGCGCGATGTTCCCCAACTCCGACCACGACGTGCGGCTGCTGCGCAGCATGCTCGGCACGTCGGGGATCGGCGGGTTCTTCGCCGCCGGCGAGATCGGGCCGGTCTCGGGCCACAACCACGTGCACGGGTTCAGCGCCTCGATCCTGGCCTTCGGCCCCGAGGCGGGGACCCCATGATGCGTTTGATCCGCAGATCGACGGGACCGCCGGCCGGGTCGTGACCTCGAAGGAGCGGTACGGGCTCGGCTAGGGGAGCGGCGGAAAATGGAAGACGGCGGCGGCGCACCGGTGGACGCCTCGGTTCTCGCGATCGACATCGGTGGCACCAAGATGGCCGCCGCGCTCGTCGAACCCGGAGGACGGGTGGGCGCGTACGAGCGCATCGTCACGCCCCGGCCGCCCCACGTCGATGCCGAGGGCCTGTGGCGCACGCTCCTGGCCCTGATCGAGAAGCTGCCGGCCAAGCGGCTCGCTGGCGTCGGGGTGGGCTGCGGCGGGCCGATGGGGTGGCCGTCGGGAAAGGTCTCCCCGCTCAACATGCCCGCGTGGCGCGGCTTCCCGCTGCGCGAGCGGCTCGTCGACCGCTTCCCCGGCCTGCCGGTCCGGGTGCACAACGACGCCGTCGCGTTCACCGTCGGTGAGCACTGGCGCGGCGCCGGACGCGGCCGGCGCAACGTCCTCGGCATGGTCGTGTCCACCGGGGTGGGCGGCGGTCTCATCCTGGGCGACCGGCTCGTCGACGGCGCGAGCGGCAACGCCGGGCACATCGGGCACGTGATCGTCGACCCGGACGGCCCGCCCTGCGAGTGCGGCGGGCGAGGCTGCCTGGAGGCGATCGCCCGCGGCCCCGCGCTGTCGGCCTGGGCGCGCGAACAGGGCTGGACCGGCGAGACCGGCAAGGAACTCGCCCACGACGCCGCGCGCGGCCATCCGATCGCCGTCCGTGCGATGAACCGCGCGGGCTGGGCGCTGGGCGTGGCGATCGCCTCGGCCACCCACCTGTGCGACCTGGACGTCGTCGCGGTCGGGGGAGGCCTGTCGCAGGCGGGGCCGCTGCTGTTCCGTCCCCTGGAGGACACCTTCCGCGCCCACGCCCGCATGGACTTCGCCCGTGAGGTGCGGGTCGTCCCGGCGGCGCTGGGGCAGATGGCGGGTCTGGTCGGCGCGGCGGCGTTCGTCTTCGGCGGCGAGCGCTACTGGACCCGCGGCTGACCCATCGCTGACGGCCGGCATGAATTTTCCACGGACTTTGCCGGCGAGTAAACCGGTGACGTGAGGTAACGGTCCCACCAATAAGCGGAAAACCTATGGCGAACTCTGGCTAACCCCCGCAAGCCAGTCGCGCCAGTTCACATTTGGGACTGACACATGCAGGATGCCGTACGGACGCCGTACGACAGTGAACCGGTGGGGGAACGGCCGGACGTCGACCGGCACACCGTCACACCGAACCGGATCGTGCTCGCGCCGACCAGCACGGAGTCGTTCTGGCTGCTGCGCCTCTACCGGAAACTCATGCCGCGGGCGCTGCGGTCGCGCGTCGCCCGGTGGGTGTCGCCGGAGGTGCGCAACCGGTTCCTCCTGAAGGCCTCCGCGGGCGGCCCGCTGCGCCGGCTCGCGGACCGCCGCATGATGCTGTGGTACCACCTGCGCCACCGGCGGCTGGTGGCCCCGGCCGGGCGAGGACTCGCCCGCGCCCGCGGCCGGGTGCGGCTCGCCGAGATCCGCGCCGGCCTCACGCCGACGTTCGCCCGCCGGGAGACGCTCGACCTGGTGTGCGCCGGCCTGACCGCGGCCGGCGTGCCGTACTTCTGCCTGCGCCCGCTCGACGACCGCCAGTCGGCCGTCGGCGTGGCGGACGCCGACCGCGGGCGCGCGATCCGTGCGCTGGCCGCCGCCTGCGCGGAGGCCGGAGCGTACGTCGGCGACGGCGACCGCCACCGGTTCGGCGGCCGGGCGTGGCGAAGCGTCGCCGGTGCGCCGGTCCTGCGGATCGTCCGCTACTACAGCACCCCGGACGGACGGCTCGTGCTCGGCGAGGAGCACGGCTGCACGGTGGAGTTCTGGACCCGCGAGGAGGACGACCTGGTCGCGCCGCGGCCCAACCGCGTCGCCGAACGCGTCCCGGCGGACGGGCGCACGGTGGGCGTACCCGAGGCGTGCCTGACCACCCTGTCGCCGTACGGCGAGCCGTACGGGGACTATCCGACGCGACCGGAGTTCACCGCCCGGCTGGTGGACGACGTGGCCTTCCCCATCGACGTCGTCTACACCTGGGTCGACGGCGCGGACGAGGCGTGGCGGGCCCGGCGCGACGCGGCGCTCGAGGCGGTCGGCGTCGCCCGGCTCAACCGGCAGGCGGCCAACGACGCCCGCTACATCAGCCGCGACGAACTGCGGTACTCCCTGCGCGGCGTCGCGGCCTACGCGCCGTGGGTCCGCCACATCTGGATCGTGACGGACGGTCAGGTGCCGCCCTGGCTGGACGCCGACCACCCGAAGGTGACGGTGGTCGACCACCGCGACATCTTCGACGACCGGGGCGTCCTGCCGACGTTCAACTCGCACGCGATCGAGTCGCAGCTCCACCACATCGAGGGGCTGGCCGAGCACTTCCTGTACTTCAACGACGACTTCTTCCTCGGCCGCCCGGTGCGGCCCGCGCAGTTCTTCCAGGCCAACGGCGTCAGCCGGTTCTTCACCTCCAAGGCGCAGGTGGCACTCGGCGACCGGTCCGTGGCGGACCTGCCGGTGCTGGCCGCAGGCAAGAACAACCGGCGGCTGATCGAGGAGGCCTTCGGGCCGGTGGTCACCCAGAAGATGAAGCACGTCCCGTACGCGCTGCGGCGCAGCGTGCTCGCCGAGATCGAGGCGCGGTTCGCCAAGGAGGCCGCCGAGACGGCACGGCACCAGTTCCGCCACCCCGACGACATCGCGATCCCGTCATCGCTGCACCACTACTACGCGTTCCTGACCGGGCGCGCCGCGCCGGGGCACATCAACTACTCCTACACCGACCTGGCCGCCCGCGAGACCCCGTACCGGCTGCGCCGGATGCTGTCGCTGCGGCGGTTCGACGTGTTCTGCCTGAACGACACCGACTCCGACGCCGTGACGCAGGCGCGGCAGCTCCAGCTCATGAGCTGGTTCCTCGACGCCTACTTCCCGGTGCCCAGTCCCTACGAGAGGCGGTGAGATCCGACGCGGGCGCGTCCTGCCGCGCGGTGAGCGGTGCCGGTCGTGGTTAACTCTGCTCATGAGTGCCGCCGTCGGCATCGATGACATCCGCGCGGCCCGCGAACTGCTGCGGGACGTCGCCGTCACCACGCCGATCCTCGAGTCCCGGTCACTGTCCGCGAAGATCGGCGGCCCCGTCCACCTCAAGTGTGAGAACCTCCAGCGCGCCGGGTCCTTCAAGACCCGCGGCGCGTACGTGCGCATCGCGCGTCTCACCGACGAGGAACGGTCGCGGGGCGTCGTCGCGGCGAGCGCCGGCAACCACGCCCAGGGTGTCGCGCTCGCCGCCAAACTGCTCGGCAGCAAGGCGGTCGTCTTCATGCCGGCCGGTGCCCCGCTGCCCAAGGTCGTGGCCACCCGCGCGTACGGTGCCGAGGTCGTGTTCGAGCGCGGCGGCGTGGACGCGTGCCTCGCCGCCGCGAACGCCTACGCCGAGGAGACCGGTGCGGTCTTCATCCACCCGTTCGACCACCCCGACGTCGTCGCGGGCCAGGGCACGCTCGGCCTGGAGATCCTCGAACAGTGCCCCGACGTCCGCACCATCCTCGTGGGCGTCGGGGGCGGCGGGCTGATCTCCGGGATCGCCGCCGCCGTCAAGACGGTACGCCCGGACGTCCACGTGGTCGGCGTGCAGGCCGAGCGCGCCGCGGCCTTCCCGCCCTCGCTCGCCGCCGGGCGCCCCGTCATGGTCGAACCGGCCTCGACGATGGCCGACGGGATCTCCGTCGGCCGTCCCGGCGACCTCACCTTCGAGCTGGTCTCCAAGCTCGTCGACTCGGTGGTGACGGTCTCGGAGGAGTCGCTGTCCGCGGCGATGGTCAACTGCCTCGAACGGTCCAAGCAGGTCGTCGAGCCGGCCGGCGCGGTGGGCGTCGCCGCGCTGCTGGACCGGCCGCAGGAGTTCGAGGCCCCGGTCGTCACGGTCCTGTCCGGCGGCAACATCGACCCGCTGCTGCTGTCGAAGGTGCTCCGCCACGGGCTGGCGTCGGCCGGACGCTACCTGGTGTTCCGCGCCCGGCTGCGCGACCACCCGGGCGCGCTGGTGGACCTGCTGTCCGAACTGGCCGAGATGGAGGTCAACGTCCTCGACGTCGTGCACGAGCGGGTGGCCGCCCGGCTCAACGTCGACGAGGCCGAGGTGCTGCTGCACCTGGAGACCCGGGGTCCGGAACACTGCGACGAGGTGCTCGGCCGCCTCCGCAAAGAGGGCTACACCCTGAGCTTCCACTGAAGCGGGCTGTCAGGCCGTCGGGGAGTCGTCCGGACGGTGGGTCCGCTCAGACGAGGTGCCGGCCCAGGAAGGCGATCTGCGCTGGAAGCACGCGGCGGCGGAACACCGCGTCGTGGCACCCGGCGTAGATGCCGCCGGTGACCTCGGCGGTCTTGGCGAGGCGGAGCCGGTCCAGCAGGGTCTTGGCCGGGATTGAGAGCGCGTCGTCCCGGCCGCAGGTCACCGAGACCGGAATACGCGCGACCGACCTGGAGAACGCGACGGCGTCATCATGCGAGATCGCGGGTGAGGTCGCCGCCACCACGGCGACGCGATCAGGCCCCAGCACCGACGCGAGGCTCAGCACGCCGCGGCCGCCGATCGACCAGCCGAGCAGCCCGATACGTCCGGTGGAGAGTCCCTGGTCGTGCAGGAAGGGCACCAGGGACTCGGTGATCACGGGCGACGGATCGCCGGTGACGTCGGCCCAGTCGTCGATGGCGGCCATGGCGAACGGAGGGACGCCGCTCTGGACGGCGGCGGCGAGGTGGTACTGGACGCCATAGAGGTCGAAGGGCGTCCGGGCGTCCCCGTTCGAGCCGTGCAGCATCACCACCACCGGCAGGTGTTTCGCCCCGCCGGGCGGAAAACCGACCATGGCCGACGTCGTCCGCCCATTCGCGGAGAAAGGCAACTCGCGAACGGGCCCGGGCGTCACTTTGGGAAGCTTCGGCATCGACCCGCATTTTCCGAGATAGGGCGCCAGCCGATAACGCCCCGGAAGAATGTCCGCCTGCACCAGTGGATAGGCACCTCCCACGGCGGCCACGGCCGCCGTTCCCCCGATGAGAAAGTGACGACGAGACAGGATGGACATTCGACGAACGTAGCGTGATCGTCCCGCCTGAACCGGTCCGTTCAGGAACTCACGCGGTCATACGGCCCAGCCGCTCTGCTCGGTGACCGGGCGTGCCTGGGCCGGGGGCGGCTCGACGGGGCGGCCCTCGTACTGGGTCGACAGGACGATGTGGGAGTTCATCTCGCCGTGTGAGCCGAGGCGTTCGAGCAGTCCCTCCAGGTGCTGCATGGACGCGACCCGGACGCGGAGCATCGAACAGGCGGTGCCGCTCAGCTTGTGTATCTCGGTGACCTCCGGGAACTCCTCGGCCGTCGTGGTCTTGAGCAGGCAACTGCCGAGTGCGCAGCGCAGCTGGACGAATGCCGTCAGCGGCAGTCCGGCCTTGGCCGCGTCGACGCGCGCGCCGTACCCGGTGATGACTCCGGCCTCCTCCAGCCGCCGGACGCGCTCGGCGACCGCGGGGGCGGAGAGGTTCACCAGGCGGGCGAGCCGGTTGTACGACAGGCGGCCGTCACGTTGCAGCTCGCCGAGGATGCGCCAGTCGGTCTGATCGAGCGGTCTGTCCATCCGGAAACTCTCGCGCCGAATCTCCTTTCGGACAAGAGGCCGTCCGTCCCGATCTCCGTTGATCACCCATTCATCGGGCGGCTCGGCTTTTCTACCGTCAACGCATGATCCGTACACGTATGGTGGCGGCCCTCTTCTCCGGGGCCGCGCTGATGAACGCCGCGATGGCCATCGCCAGTGCCGTCGCCACGATCGTCGCCGGCGACCGCCTCGGCGCGCGGTGGGGCGCGGTGCCGAACACCGCGGGCATCATCGGCACCGGCGTCGGCGCGCTGGCTCTGACCTGGATGATGGGCCGTCACGGCCGGAGGGCCGGTCTGACCTGCGGCTACCTGGCGGCGGCGCTCGGGGGTGTGGTGTCGGCCGGCGCGGTGGCGGCCGGGAACGTCCTCGCGCTGAGCGCCGGGCTGCTCCTGCTCGGTCTGGGCAACGCGGGCGCGCAGCTGTCGCGGTACGCGGCCGCCGAGCTCTATCCGCCGGAACGCCGTGGCTTCGCGATCGGCTCGGTGGTGTGGGCCGGCGCGATCGGCGCGGTGATCGGGCCACTGCTGATCGGCCCGGCGAGCGATGTCACGTCCTCGCTCGGCCACACCGCTCTGACCGGCCCCTACGCCGTCGCCGCCGCGGCGACCCTGATCGCCGCCGGCGTCGCCCGCCTGGCCCTGGCGGGCCGGGCAGGTCGCGCGGGGTACGACGTGACGTCCGTGCGACTCCGGGAGGTGGCCCGGGGCGCCGGGGCGCGCACCGCACTGGCGGTGATGGTCACCGCGCAGGTCGTCATGGTCGCGGTGATGACGGCGACCCCTCTGGAGATGCACATGCACGGTGAGGGGCTCGACGCCGTGGGGCTGGCGCTGTCCGCGCACACGCTGGGCATGTTCGCGTTCTCGCCCGTCACCGGATGGCTGATCGACCGGACCGGCCCCCGGCCCGCGATGGGTGGCGGGCTGGGTGTCCTGGTCCTCGCGTCGGTGCTGGCCGCGATCACGTCCACCGGCGGCACGTCCGTACGGGCCGGAGCGCTGTTCCTGCTCGGCTACGGCTGGAACCTCTGCTTCGTCGGTGGCAGCAGCCGCCTCGCCCGGGATTTGCCCGAACCGGCGCGAGCCGGAGTCGAGGGCGCGGTGGACGCGACGGTGTGGGGCGTCGCGGCGGTGGCGAGCCTCGTGTCCACACCGGTCCTGTCGGCGGGCGGCTACGCGGCGCTCGCCTGGGCGGCCGCCGCGTGCGCGCTGGCGCCGGCGGCGTTCCTGCTCACCGCCGAGGCGCGGTGACCCGGCCGGAGCGGACGAAGATCGCCGCCGAACAGCGTTCCGCCCCAACCGAGGCGGGCGTCGCCGTCCCTAGGCGTGGTCGACCAGTTCGCGGACGCCCGACTCGCGGGCGCAGTGGGCGCAGCAGAAGAAGCGGTCGCCCGCCTCGACGCCGTGGCCCACGATGCGGCACTGGCAGTGCTCGCAGATCGGGGCCATGCGCTGGATCGCGCACTCGAACGAGTCGAAGACGTGCACCGCGCCCTGCGCGTGCACCTCGAACGACATGCCGTAGTCGTTCCCGCAGACTTCGCATGTGGCCATGAGTCCCCCCAAACCCATCCCCAGTGGTGGTCACCCTCAGTCTTCCCCCGACCACGCCCGCTGATGTCGCGGCCGGAAAAGACGAACGTCCCCGGGCCCGCGCGGGCCCGGGGACGTTCGGCCGGAACGCCTACAGCGCGGGCTTGCCCGCGGTGTACAGCCACGCCTGGAACAGCGGGCGCAGGTCCTTGTGGGTGTACCGCTGGGCGAAGGCGGTGAACTCCGCGGTCGTGTCGTTGCCGTACCGGTGCTGGGCCGGCCACGCCTTGACCAGGGCGAAGAACGCCGTGTCACCGATCGCCAGGCGCAGCTGGTGCAGGGTCATCGCCGCCCGGGTGTACACCAGGTCGTCGAAGATGTGGTCGCGGCCCGGGTCGGCCACCTTCCCGTTCCAGTCGGTGGAGGCGGACTTGTAGGCGTCGTCGAAGTGCTGCTGCGCCGTCTCGCCGCCGTGCTGCTCGTCGTAGAGCCACTCGGTGTAGGTCGCGAAGCCCTCGTTCAGCCAGATGTGCTGCCAGACGTACGGGGTCACCGAGTCGCCGAACCACTGGTGGCCGAGCTCGTGCGAGAGAAGGGTGGCCGACGGCAGGGCGCCGGCGGTGCGCCGGGCGTACACCGGCCGGGTCTGGGTCTCCAGGGAGTAGCCGACGTTCGGCGCGAGCACGCTGATGCCGCCGGTCGTGGAGAACGGGAAGCGCCCGTAGATCTTCTGTTCCCAGTCGATGACGTCGGCGGTCGCCTTGTTGAAGTCGTCGGCCGCCGTCTTGTTACCGGCCGGCACCGAGGCCGGGTCGACGGCCGTGATGTTCCGCAGGCCGGTCGCGGTGCGCGTGTCACGGACGTCGAAGTGGCCGATCGCCATCAGCACGAGCTCGCTCGCGGTGGGCTGGCGGTCGATCCAGCGGAAGGTGGTGTTCGCGCCCTGCGTGTGCTCGCCCGCGGGGTCGCCGTTGGCCAGCACCTTCAGGCCCTTCGGCACCGTGACGGTGAAGTCGTACGTCGCCTTGTCGTGGGTCGTGTCGTTGACCGGGTACCAGGTCGCCGACCCGAACGGCTGTGACAGCGCGACCGCGCCGTCGTGGGTGGCGATCCAGCCGGACAGGCCGAGCGCCGGGTCGTTGATCGACTGCGGCACGCCGGAGTACGCGACGTCGACGGTGAAGACCTTGTCCTGCGGCACGCCGCGCGCCGGCGTGATCACCAGCTCCTGGGCGCCGGAGCGGGCGTAGGAGGCGGTCCGCCCGTCGACGGTGAGCTTGCTGATCTTCAACGGGCCGGAGAAGTCGAAGTCGAACCGCGACAGGTTCTGGGTGGCCCGGGCGGTGATCCTCGCGGTGGCGTCGATGGCCTTGGTGCCCGGGTCGTACTTCAGGCCGAGAGAGTAGTGCTGGGCGTCGTAGCCGCCGTTCCCCATGTCGGGGAAGTAACGGTCGCCGGCGCCGGGCAGGCCCGGCGTGAAGGCACGGTGACCGGCGTACGCGGTCGCCGTGGGAGCGAGCAGACCGATCGTCGCCAGTGCGGCGGCGATCGACAGCGCTCGCGAGGTGGTCCTCGCCATGCGAACTCTCCCGTCATCAAGGCGCATGCGCGCCTGAACATGCAAGGGGAAGCATGCTCGGCCGAATGCTTCGCTGCAAGATCCGCGTCGGTGCGGCGTTCCGTCCGGCTACCAGTTCACGGGGCGCCCTCTGTCGTACAGCCACACCTGGAACAGATGGCGCAGGTCCATGCCGGAGACCCGCTGGGCGAGCGCCGTGAACTGCGCGGTCGTGGCGTTGCCGTGCCGGTGCTCGGCGGTCCAGGCACGCAGGATCGCGAAGAACCGCTGGTCACCGACCTTCTTGCGCAACGCGTGCAGCGCCATCGCACCGCGGTCGTAGACCGAACGGCCGAACAGCGCGGTGCGGCCGGGCGCGGCCGGCGGGATGTTCCACAGGTCGGAGCCGCGCGTCTGGGAGTACCGGCTGTCGAACTGGCTCTGGACCGTGTCGGCGGGGTTCTCCCGCTCACCCCACATCCACTCGGCGTACGTCGCGAACCCCTCGTTGAGCCACATGTCGCCCCACCGCGTCACCGAGACGCTGTCGCCGAACCACTGGTGGGACAGCTCGTGCGCGACCACGGTGGGCAGCGCGGCCATGCCCGCGATGTACTCCGGCCTGGTCTGGGTCTCCAGGGCGAACTGCACCGGCGCGTCGTCGACCACCCCACCCGTCGAGGTGAAGGGGTACGGGCCGAAGAGCTTGGCCCAGGCGTCGGTGACCTTCACCGTGTTGTCGTACAGGGAGTCCAGGCCGGCCTGGTCGATGGAGGAGTCGACGGCGACGTAGACCGGAACCCCGCCCGGCGTGCGTCCTTGGCGGACCTTGAACCGGCCGACGTCGACCATCGCGAGGTAGGTCGCCATCGGATCGCGTTCGCGCCAGGTGTAGGTGACCGCGTCACCGGACTCGGTGGTGCCGGCGAGCTCGCCGTTGGCCACCGCGGTCAGCCCGCGCGGCACGGTGACGCGGAACCCGAACGTCGCCTTGTCCCTCGGGTGGTCGTTGCTCGGGAACCAGCTGTGCGCCCCGTCGGGCTCGTCGCCGGTGAACACGCCATCGCCGGTACGGATCCAGCCGTACTTGCCGAGCAGGTGGTCGTCGACCGCCTTCGGGTTGCCGGAGTAGGTGACGGCCACCGTGAACGAGCCGCCCCGGGCGATCGGCTTCGGGGGAGTGACGACCAGCTTGCCGGGCGCCCGGCTGTGCGTCGCGGACACCCCGCCGACCGTGACCTTGGTGACGTCGAGCCCGGTGAGGTCGAGATCGAACCGGCTCAGCGCCTGAGTGGCGGTCGCGGTGATCGTCGTGGTGCCGGCCACCGCCGGGTGCGCCTGCGGGGTGATCTTCAGGTCGAGGTCGTAGTGCTGGACGTCGTAGCCGCCGTTGCCGCTGCCGGGCACCACGGAGTCGCCGGCGCTCGCGGCGCCGGGCGCCGCGTGCGCGGCCTGCTGCGCGGGGACACGGGCGCTGCCTGCCGTACAGGCCGTCAGGGCCAGGGGCAGGAGGACGCTCGCGGCGGTCCGGCGGGCTTTCATCGATACAGAGTGGCTGGTCAGCGGCCCAAACGCCAAATCGGGAGGGTGCAGCCGGGGCTTCGGACGTACGGAACGGGCATTGCGGGCGTCATCCCACCCAGCTCAAAACGGGCGTCTTTCCCGGCCAGCGGCGAAGTCACGGTCCTGGCCGGGAATGCGACGTCCTCAGGGCCACGGCGGTGATCCTCGCCGCCACGACGCTCGTCCTGCGGTCACGTCAGCCGGGCGCCATGCGGCTGAGGTGCTCCCACTCGCGGTACTGCGCCGTGCGGGCCTGAAGGCTTTGCTGCACCATGTCGAAGGACGCGCCGCCGACGATGAGCCGCCGGGGCGGCGCCGGCAGGTCGACCAGCTCCATGATCACGGGGGCGGCCGTGCTCGGGGAGGGACCGGCGTCCTCGCCCCACATCTCGATCATCTTGTCGCGCAGTTCCTGGTAGTGCGGGTCGGGCGTCGTCGCCGTGGTGCCCGTGGTGAACAGGCCGGTGTCGTAGTCGCCCATCTGGACGATGGTGAGCTTGACGCCGAACTGCTCGGCCTCCATCGCCACGGCCTCGGAGACCGAGTCGAGGGCCGACTTGCCGGCCGCGTACAGGCCGACCATCGGAAAACCGCCGCCGGTGCCCATCGTCGTGACCTGCAGGATGCGCCCGCCGCCCTGGGCGCGCAGATGCGGGAGCACAGCCTGGGTGACCCAGACCGCGCCGAAGAGGTTGACGTCGAAGTGGGCCCGGATCTGTTCTTCCGTCGCCTCCTCCACCATGCCCAGCAGCATGCCGCCGGCATTGTTGACCACGATGTCGAGCCTGCCGAAGGCCGCCGCCGCCCGGTCCACGGTCGCGAACACGGCCGCGCGGTCGCTGACATCCAGGGGCAGCCGTACCAGCCGGTCGGGGTATTTCCCGGCGAGGTCGGCGAGCGGCTCGACGTTCCGCGCGGCCCCGACGACCCGGTCGCCCGCCTCCAGCGCCGCCTCCGCGAACGCCCGGCCCAGACCGCGCGACGCGCCCGTGATGAACCACACACGGTTCATGGACTTCACCCCCTCCTGTCCGGTTCTCCGTAACGAGGCAAGACGATACGTCTCGCCTCGGCAAGGTGTCAAGACGGAACGTCTCGTCTCATAGAGTGGTACGATCCGGGTCATGGTCAAGCCGCCCAACCCCGCCCGCCGCAGCGAGCACTCCCGGCAGGCCATCCTCACCGCCGCCCGCGAGCTGATCGCCGAGATGGGGTACGCCAAGCTGACCATCGAGGGCATCGCGGCCCGGGCCGGCGTGGGAAAGCAGACCATCTACCGCTGGTGGCCCTCCAAGGGCGCTGTGATCTTCGACGCCTTCCTGGCGCTGAGCGAGTCCGGACCGGAACAGGGCGTGGCTCTGCCCGACACCGGCGACCTGGAGGCCGATCTCAAGGTGGTGATGCGGGCGACGGTGGCGGAGTTCGCCGACCCCGCGTTCGAGGGGCCGATCCGCGCGCTCAACGCCGAGATCGTCAACGACCCCGCGCTGGCCGCCCAGTATCGCGAGAAGCTGGGCGGTCCGGTGGACGAGGCCAAGAAGGCCCGGCTGCGCAACGCGCAACGGGCCGGCCAACTCGCCGCGGACGCCGACCTCGACCTGGCACTGGAGCTGCTGTACGCACCTCTCTACCAGCGCTGGCTGCTCCGCTCCGGCCCGCTCACCCCCGAATACGCCGACGCCCTCGTCGAGGTCTTTCTCAAGGCCATGCGGCCGGACGTCGTCCGCTGACGACGCCCGGACCGGGCGGGACACGATCCGCCGCAGAAGCGGTCAGAGGTTGCCGCGGCGTTCCTGTTCCCGTTCGATCGCCTCGAACAGGGCCTTGAAGTTGCCCTTGCCGAAGCCGAGCGACCCGTGCCGCTCGATCAGTTCGAAGAAGACCGTCGGGCGGTCCTGCACCGGCTTGGTGAAGATCTGCAGCAGGTAGCCGTCCTCGTCGCGGTCGACCAGGATGCCGCGCTTCTGCAGCTCCTCGATCGGCACGCGCACCTCGCCGATGCGGCTCCGCAGCTCCTCGTCCTCGTAGTAGGAGTCGGGCGTGGTGAGGAACTCCAGGCCGGCGGCGCGCATCGCGTCGACGGAGTAGAGGATGTCGTTCGTCGCCAGGGCGATGTGCTGCATGCCCGGACCGCCGTAGAACTCCAGGTACTCGTCGATCTGCGACTTCTTCTTGGCGATCGCCGGCTCGTTGAGCGGGAACTTGACCTTGCCGCGGCCGTCCGCGACGACCTTGGACATCAGCGCGGAGTACTCCGTGGCGATGTCGTCGCCGATGAACTCCTTCATGTTCGTGAAGCCCATGACGCGCTTGTAGAAGCCCACCCACTCGTCCATCCGGCCGAGCTCGACGTTGCCCACGCAGTGGTCGATCGCCTGGAAGAAGTGCCGGTCGCCGGGGGCCACGATCGGGTCGGCGGCGACGTACCCGGGCAGGTACGGGCCGGAGTAGTCGCCCCGCTCGACGAGGGAGTGGCGGGTCTCGCCGTACGTGGCGATGGCGGCGATCACGACCCGGCCGTGCTCGTCCTCCAGCACGTGCGGCTTGTCCAGCCCGGTCGCGCCCTGGGCGACGGCGTGCTCGTACGCCGCGGTCGCGTCCGGCACCTCGATGGCCAGGTCGATCGCTCCGTCACCGTGCTCGGCGACGTGGCGGCCCAGGTCGGTGCCGGCGCGTACGGCGCCCTTGAGGACGAACCGCGCGCCGCCCGACTCCAGGACGTACGCGGCCTCGTCCCGGCTGCCCGTCTCCGGCCCCTTGTACGCCACGCAGCGCATGCCGAACGCGGTGGAGTAGTAGTGCGCCGCCTGCTTGGCGTTGCCCACGGCGAACACGACGGCGTCCATGCCCCTGACCGGGAAGGCGTCCGCCTCGCGCGCGTCGGCCGGAACGTGTTCGTTGGCTGCGGTCGTCATGGTGCTCCTCACGCGACGGGTGAACGACAGCTCGACCCCCTCAATGTCGATCCCGTCCACAGGTTGCGCAAGAGCACTTGAAATAGCTGAGCAACCTGTACACCCTGATCCCGAGGACACTCGAAAATCTGTACAGGCTGCCTACAGCGAGGAACGCCATGATCGACGAACTCGACGCGCGGCTGATCGCGCTGCTGGCCGACGAGCCGCGCATCGGCGTGCTGGAGTGCTCGCGCCGGCTCAGCGTCGCGCGCGGCACCGTGCAGGCACGCCTGGACCGGCTACAGCAGCGCGGCGTGATCCGGGGCTTCGGCCCCGAGGTCGACCCGGCCGCCCTCGGCTACCAGGTCACCGCGTTCGTGACGCTGGAGATCCGGCAGGCGGGCGGGCACGACTCCGTCGCGGCACGGCTGGCCGCCATCCCGGAGGTGATCGAGGTGCACACGATCACCGGTGGGGGCGACATGCTGTGCCGCATCGTCGGACGCGGGAACCAGGACCTGCAACGGGTCATCGACCTGATCGTCGATGTGGAAGGCGTGCACCGGACGTCGACCGTGATCGCGTTGGCGACCCCCGTGCACCAGCGGACCCTGCCGCTGGTGCACGCGGCCGTACGTCAGTGAGGCAGGCCCTAAGGCTCAGGAGCCGCCGTAGGGCGTGGCGTCGAGGATCTCGACGGACATGCTCTTGCCGTTGGGCAGCGTGTACTTGGCCTTCTCGCCGACCTTCTTGCCGTTGATGGCGGCGCCGAGGGGCGACTTGGGGGAGTAGACGTCGATCGGGGCGCCGCTCTCCTCACGCGAGGCCAGCAGGAACGTGACCTCCTCGTCGTCGCCCACGAACTGGATGGTCACCGTCATTCCGGGACCGACCACGCCCTCCGCACGCGGCGCCTCGCCGACGCGCGCGTTCTGCAGGATCTGCTGAAGCTGGAGGACGCGGCCCTCCTGCTTGCCCTGCTCTTCCTTTGCCGCGTGGTAACCGCCGTTCTCGCGGAGGTCACCTTCCTCGCGGGCGGCCTCGATCTTTGCGGCGATCTCGATCCGGCCTTCGCCCGTGAGGTAGTCCAGCTCGTGCTTGAGCCGGTCGTACGCCTCCTGGGTAAGCCAGGTGACGTTGGCATCGCGGGTCTCGGTCACGGGTACTCCTCATCCACGTGAAGTGCGGCCGTAGAACTCTCAAGGCTACCGGCATTCAAACGTGAAGTAGCCAGCGCAAGAGAGCTTTGTGTCGTTATGACGCTCTTGTTTGTTCCCCAGGGGAGAGCCGGTATTAACCTGTACGGCACCCCTGGACGTCAACCGCGGTCGCACGGGACCTCGTCGGAAGCTGCTGGCGGCGATCGACGTCACCCGTGCCGGTCGGCACGGTCACCTCCATTCGCCCCACTTCCGCGTGAGCCGTGTCGTACGCGATGAGCGCACAGCGCACATTGTCGCCCTTGGACTTGGAGATCTGGTAATGCACGCGGACCGACCGGTCGGCCGCCTGCCAGGAGACGATCTGCGGCGTGATCCCCGGAGTCCCCTCCGTGTGCGCCATGATGATGGCCCAGCCGGCGGCGCAGATCGCGACGAACACCCCGATGACCGCATAGGCCACCCCGTTACGCCTGGTGGTGGTGCCGGTCGAGCTCATGGGAATCTCCGTGCGGGGCGGTGTTGTTCTCAGGGAGAATCATGCTTCGCGGTGCGGTCGCCGGACGCCCGGTCCCGCATCGGATGAATACGACCTTACGCTCACGGGGAGCCTGAGTTGTCCGAGACCTCGACGTGTCGCGAACCGCTGCGCCTGATGGCCGTGCACGCCCATCCGGACGACGAGTCCAGCAAGGGCGCGGCGACCATGGCGCGCTATGCCGCCGAAGGCGTTCAGGTCCTCGTGGTGACCTGCACCGGAGGCGAGCGCGGCGACATCCTCAACCCGGCGATGGACCGCCCGGAGATCAAGGCCGACCTCGCCGCCGTGCGCATGCAGGAGATGGCCAGGGCCCGCGAGATCCTCGGCGTCGACCAGCGGTGGCTCGGCTTCGTCGACTCGGGCCTGCCGGAGGGCGACCCGCTGCCGCCGCTGCCGGAGGGCTGCTTCGGCCTGCAGCCGATCGAGGTCGCCAGCGAGCCGCTCGTGCGCGCCGTACGGGAGTTCCGCCCGCACGTGATCCTGACCTACGACGAGAACGGCGGTTACCCCCACCCCGACCACATCATGACCCACAAGGTCTCGGTGGAGGCGTTCGACGCGGCGGGCGACCCCGACCGCTACCCCGGCGCCGGGGCGCCGTGGCAGCCGCTCAAGCTCTACTACCACATGACCTTCCACCAGGATCGCTACCTCGCCGAGCACAAGGCGATGCTCGACGCCGGCCTCGAGTCGCCGTACGAGGAGATGCTCCAGCGCTGGCAGGACCGGCCGCTGAAGTGGGAGATCACCACCAAGGTGCCGTGCGCGGACTACTTCGACCTGCGCGACCAGGCGCTGATCGCCCACGCCACGCAGATCGACCCGAACGGCCCCTTCTTCGCCTGCCCGACCGACCTCCGGCGCAAGGCATGGCCGACCGAGGACTACCATTTGGCACGTTCACTGGTGGACACCGAGCTGCCGGAGGACGATCTGTTCGCCGGCGTTCACGAGGTCCAGGAAAAGGTGTGCCTGCCATGATGGTTCTCGCGGTCAACGAAGACCAGGTGACGCCTGGGGTCGGCGCGTTCCTCATCGTCGCGGCGCTGGGCGTGACGCTCTTCTTCCTGATCCGCTCGATGAACAAACGAATCGCGCGCATCCAGGCCCCGAGCGAGGACGACCTGCGCCAGGCCGAGTGGGAGCGTCGCCAGACCGGCCGGGACTCCGGTGACCAGGCCGGCAAGGCTGCCACCGGCGTCAAGAAGGCTGAGTCGCCCTCCGGAGGCGATCGGCCGGACGCCTGACGCGGCGTCGCTCGCGCAGCCGGGCGAGCAGCGCCCCGGCGGCGATCACCGCCAGGCCGGCGATGGCGTCCGCGATGTAGTGGTTGGCGGTGCCGACCACGACGACGAGCATGAACACCGGATAGAGGGCGCCGAGCACTCGCAGCCAGCGCCAGGTCGTGTTGCGCGCGATCTGCCAGCCGCACCAGGCGGCCCAGCCGACGTGCAGGGACGGCATCGCCGCGAACTCGTTGGTCAGGCCGGCCAGACCGCGGGGCGCGCTGGCCGCGTCGCCCCACCAGCCCCAGTCGTGATACCTGGCGAGCGTGTCGACGAAGCCGGGCAGCATGCGCGGCGGGGCGGTGGGGAACAACCAGAACCCGAGCAGCCCGATGAGCGTCGCGATCACCAGCGCCGTACGCGCGCCGCGGTAGACGCCGGGCCGGCGGCGCCACAGCCACACCAGCACCAGCGGCGTCACCACGTAGTGCAGCATGGCGTACGCGTAGGACAGCGGCACGCCGAACTCCGGGATCGACGAGACGGCGTGGTTGATGCTCGTCTCATCCGCGATGCGCAGCGTGCGCTCCAGGTCCAGCACGCGATGGGCGTTGGCGAACGCCTCGCCGTGGCCGGCGGAGACGAGCAGGCGCACTCCGTCGTACAGCAGGTACATCGCGCCGAGCAGGGCGACCTCGCGCCACCATCGGGGACGGATCCTCGTGTCGGGAGCCGAGATCGGTGGAGCCGGTGCGAGCCGGCTCATCCCGTGCACGCCGTGATCAGCATGAGGCCCCCTCCGCCGGCGATCCCCCGGAGCGAGGGAGCCCTTGTCCCCGCGCAAAAGTATATATGTGCAAAGTACATCTATAGCGGCCGGAACAGGTCGGTGTGGCCCGGAGGCTCCCGGCGTGTCGCCTTGGTGGCTGTGCGCCCGGCATGCCGGTCAACGCCCAGGAGCCGAAACGTGTTCCTCCAGTCCTTCGTCAGGGCACGTTCAGGTAGTACTCAACTCCGCAGGCCAGGATGGGACTGTGAGTGAAGCGCGACTGCTCGTGGTCGAGGACGAGCCCAACATCCTGGAACTCCTGTCCGGCAGCCTCCGCTACGCCGGGTTCGAGGTCGTCACCGCGACCGGTGGCAGTGACGCGGTGCAGGTGGCCCTGCAGCGCCGCCCCGATCTCATCGTGCTCGACGTCATGCTGCCCGACATGGACGGTTTCGACGTCATCCGCAGGCTGCGCGGCGGCGGGGCGCACATCCCGGTGCTGTTCCTCACCGCGAGAGACGCCACCCAGGACAAGATCCGCGGCCTGACCCTCGGCGGCGACGACTACGTGACCAAGCCGTTCAGCCTCGAAGAGGTCATCGCCCGCATCCGCGCCGTGCTCCGGCGCGCCCAGGGCGGCCCGGCCGAGGCGCCGCCTCGGCTGAGCTTCGCCGACCTCGAACTGGACGAGGAGAGTCACGAGGTGTGGCGGGCCGGCAAGCCCATCCAGCTCTCGCCGACCGAGTTCAAGCTGCTGCGCTACTTCATGACCAACGCCAACCGCGTGCTGTCCAAGGCGCAGATCCTCGACCACGTGTGGGACTACGACTTCCGCGGCGACACCGGGATCGTCGAGTCCTACGTCTCGGTGCTGCGCCGCAAGCTCGACAAACTCGGACCCCGCCTGATCCACACCCTGCGCGGAGTCGGCTACGTGCTGCGCCTGCCGCCGGAGCAGTAATGCCGCCCTGGCTGACCCGCCTGTCGGCGCGGACCCCGCTGCGGGTCAAGCTCATCGCCGCCTCGCTGGCGCTCGTCGCCCTGGCGCTGGTCGCGGTGAGCGTGGCGAGCGTCTCGGCGATGCGCGGCTACCTGCTGGACAAGACCGACCGGCAGCTCACCGGGTTCGCCCGCGTGACGGCCCGGGTGATCAGCCAGCCCGGACCGACCCAGACGAAGGTGCCGGTGACCGGGCAGTTCGTCGTCCAGGTACGCGACGCGACCGGCAGGGTCCTGGCCGACTCGGGCAAATCGATCTGGCGTGACTCCGTGCCCGATCCCGCCGTGCCGCAGGACGCCGTGTGGCTGGCGACGCACGCCGAGCAGGCCGTCACCGTCGGCGCGGTGTCCGGCGACGGCCACTGGCGCGTCCACATCGAGCCCATCGCCGGCGGCTACGTGGTCGTGGCCGCGGACCTGCGCGACGTCGCGCGCACGACCGGCCGTCTCATCGGCGTGGAGATCGTCGTCGGCAGCATCGTGCTGGTGCTCGTCATGGGCCTCGGCATCGCGATCGTCCGCGCCAGCCTGCGCCCGCTGGTGCACATCGAGCACACCGCCGAGGGCATCGCGGCGGGCGACCTGTCGCGCCGCGTGCCCGACGCCGACCCGCGTACGGAGGTCGGCCGGCTCGGCAACGCGCTCAACGGCATGCTGACCCAGATCGAGACGGCGTTCCGCGCCCAGGCGAAGTCGGAGGCGACCGCCCGCGAGTCGGAGGAGCGGATGCGCCGCTTCATCGCCGACGCCAGCCACGAGCTGCGGACGCCGCTGGCGGTGATCCGGGGCTTCGCGGAGTACTACCGGCAGCGTTCCGACGTCCCGCCCGACGAGCTGGACCGGCTGATCGGCCGGGTCGAGGACGAGGCCGCGCGCATGGGCGTCCTGGTCGACGACCTGCTGCTGCTGGCCCGGCTCGACCAGCAGCGCCCGCTGGCGCGCAAGCCGGTCGACCTTCTCGCGCTGGCCGCCGACGCCGTCCACGACGCGCGCGTCGTGGACGGCTCACGGGAGATCACGCTGTCGGTGCGCAGCGGTTCGGCCTTCATCGTGACCGGCGACGAGGTGCGTCTCCGGCAGGTGATCGGCAACCTGGTGAGCAACGCGCTGCGGCACACGCCGTCCGGCACGCCCGTCGAGGTGGTCGTACGGTCCGGGCTGCTCGGCGGCTCTCCGGCGGCCGTACTCGAGGTCGTCGACAGCGGTCCGGGCATGCCGCCCGAACAGGCCGATCGGGTGTTCGAGCGGTTCTACCGCGCCGACCCGGCCCGGAGCCGCGGCGGCACCGGCCTCGGCCTGGCGATCGTCGCCGGGCTGGTCGAGGCCCACGGGGGCACCGTCTCGGTGGAGACCGCGCCCGGTGAGGGCGCGACGTTCCGCGTCATCCTGCCGCTCGATCCGGACGCGGTCGAGACCGACGCGGTGGAGTCGGCGCCTCTTTAGGAGCCGCGCGGTCTTAACACAGCCCTTATTGCGGCAACATTCAGGCGCGTCTCAGCGGAAGTCCAGTCCCGTTGGCGATTCTCTGAGTATCACCAGATGAGGGATCTTGGGGAGTGAGCGATGGAGACCCACGAGCAGCCGGCGGGCGGCCACGAGGAAGAGCCGCGCGGCGAGGCGCCACTGGAGTCGGAACGGGAGACCGGCACCTCCCCGGCCGCGTCGGATCAGTCGACGTACGTGCAGGCCTGGCCACCGCCTCCGGCCCCGCGGACGCCGGCCGACGATGAGACCGGACCGGTGCCCGCGGCGCAAGCGCAGCCCGGCGGTTCCGGTCAGCAGCAGGCGTACGGCCAGCAGGAGGGCCCGCAGGCGTACGGGCAGCCGGGCTACGGCGGACAGGCCTACGGACAGCCGGCGCCCGGGCAGCAGGTGCCCGGTCCGCACGACCGGCCCTACGGCCAGGCGGCGTTCGGCGAGCAGGGGTACGGTCCCGGCCCGGCGTACGGCCAGGCTCCCGGCGGACACCCGTGGTGGACGGCGAAGCGGAAGGTCGCGGCGGGCGGTCTCGCCCTGGCGCTGATCCTCGGCGGCGGTCTCGCCGGAGGCGCCGTGGCGGCGGTGGTCGGCGGCAGCGGCACCACGTACGCCAGCCCGACCGCCGTGAAGCCCGCGTCCAGCAAGTCGGCCACCGGCGTCGCGGCGATCGCCCAGGCGGTGCAGCCGAGCACCGTGTCGATCACCGTGACGACCCAGCAGGGTCAGGACGAGGGCACCGGCGTCATCATCCGGTCCGACGGCATGATCCTCACCAACAACCACGTGGTCGCGGACGCCTCGGGCGGCGGCCAGATCACGGTGAAGTTCAACGACGGCAAGAAGGCCTCGGCGCAGATCGTCGGCACCGACCCGGCGACCGACCTCGCGGTGATCAAGGCGGCGGGGGTGTCCGGGCTCAAGCCGGTGACGTTCGGCAACAGCGACCAGCTGCAGGTCGGCGACCCGGTGGTGGCGATCGGCAGCCCGCTCGGCCTGGAGGGCTCCGTGACGTCCGGCATCGTCAGCGCCCTGCACCGTACGCTCACCGAGAGCGGCGAACAACAGCAGCAGCCGGGCCTCCCGTTCGGCGGCGGCGGCCAGAACCAGGGCCAGCAGAACAACTCGGGCGGTACCGCGATCGGCGACGCCATCCAGACGGACGCCGCGATCAACCCGGGCAACTCCGGCGGCCCGCTGGTGAACGCCTCCGGCCAGGTCATCGGCATCAACACCGCGATCGCCACGTCCGGCAACGGCAACGGCAACATCGGCGTCGGCTTCGCCATCCCGATCGACACGGCCAAGCAGGTCGCCGACCAGCTCATCAAGACCGGCAAGGCCACGCACGCCTACCTGGGAGTGACGCTGTCCGACGCGGAGGGCGACCAGCAGGGCGCCCTGGTGGCGTCCGTGCAGAGCGGCACCCCGGCCGCCTCGTCCGGTCTGAAGGAAGGCGACATCGTCACCCAGGTGGACGGCAAGGCGATCGACGGCGCCGACGACCTGTCCGCGGCGATCCGCGGGCACAACCCGGGCGACAAGATCTCCCTGACGTACCTGCGCAACGGCCAGAAGCACACGGCGAACGTGACGCTGACGTCCAACGGCGGCACCTGACCGGGAGACCCGCGGTGCCCGCACGCCCGTGGGGCACCGCGCGGTCCCTCCCCCGACGGCCCGAGCCGGCCCGACCGGCCCGGGCCGTTCGCATGACCGGGGTCCGCCGTACGGGGGATGCTCCCTTACACCGGGCGACTGTTCCGGCGCGGTGCGAGCTCGTCGCCGCTTCCCGGCCGGCGCCGCCGCCCGGGGGCCGACCGGCACCGTGCGGTCGCTCCCAGGACGGCGGTCGGCCATCGGAGGGATGCTCCTTCACGTCGGGCGACCGGGGGCGGCGCGAGATCGACGCCGCCCGCCACCGCTTCCCGGCCGGTTCGGCCGCTCAGGGTCCGGGCGAGGTCGCCGACATCGCGTCCGTGCGGTCGTCGGCCGTACACGGTGCTCACGGCTCGGGCCGTTCGCGGGATGGGGTCAGGCGCCCGGGAAGGTGGGGGTGGGGAAGCCGTCCGTGTCCGTTCCGGACGGGACGACGACGTGGTCGCCGGCGCTCAGGCCCGACGTGACCGCGACGTAGCGGTCACTGTGGATGCCCGTGCGCACGGTGCGGACCGTCGTGCGGCCGTCCTTGCGGACCAGGACCGTGGCCTGGCCGTTCGACGTCGGGTGGACCGCGCCGGCCGGCACGTACAGCGTGCTCTCCGCCTGGGCGGTCACCACCTCGACGGTGGCGCTCATGCCCGTACGCAGGCCCGCGGGCGGTGTGTCGTCCAACGAGACCATCACGCCGAACAGCGCCCGGCTGCCGTCGCTCGTCGCGGCGGGGTCGATGCCCGCGACCGTGCCGCGGTAGGTGCGGCCGGCGCTCATCGCGAGGCTGATCTCGGCCGACTGGCCGAGCTTCAGCTGGTTCACCTCACCGAGCGGGAACATCGCGCGGACCTGCAGGTCGTCCAGGTCGCCGAGGGTGATGAAGCCGGTGCGGCCCTGGCCGGTGACCTGACCGCCGACCGTGCCGCCGACCGACAGGACGGTGCCGTCCATCGGTGCGGTGAGCTCGGTGGCGGCGAGCGTGCGTTCCGCCTCGCGTTCCTTGACCTCGGCCTGGGTGACGCTCGCCGCGGCGAGCTGCACCGAGTTGACCTGGCAGCCGCCGCCGTTCCCGCCGCCGCGGGCGCCTCCGCCGGATCCCGCGCCGGCGCCGGCGCGCCCGCCGCCGTTCCCGCGGCTCTGGCTCGGCC
The DNA here is from genome assembly GCF_030269445.1 of Actinoallomurus iriomotensis. Classification (GTDB taxonomy): domain Bacteria; phylum Actinomycetota; class Actinomycetes; order Streptosporangiales; family Streptosporangiaceae; genus Actinoallomurus; species Actinoallomurus iriomotensis. The sequence continues at coordinate 1,686,057 of NZ_BSTJ01000001.1, read as the reverse complement.
GTGCGGTCGGCTTCGAGCTGTGGGTGGGGGACTGAGTGGGACGCGACTTCGTCGGCGTCGGCGTCGGAGACGTACGGGTGGGCGTGGGCTTCGGCGTCGGGGTCGGCGTTCTGCGCGTCGGTGTGGGCGTCGGGGTCGGCGTCTTCGACCGGGTGGGCCGGGAGGACGGCCGCGACGTCGTGCCGCGGGACGATCCCGAGCCCTGGCGTCCGTTCCCGGAGGAGTAGTCGGCCTGCTGCGTCTGCCCTCCGCCGCCCGCGCCGCCTCCGGAGCCGCCGCAGATGCCCTGCTGTGCCTTGCCGTAGGTGTCATCGGCCGCGGCGACGGCCGCCTTCGCGGCCTCGAGCTGCGCGCGTGCGTCGGTGTCGTCGAGGCGCGCGAGGACCTTTCCGGCCCGTACCTTGTCGCCGGGGGAGACCTCGATCTTCGTCACCGTTCCCGACGTGCCGAACACCAGGTCACGCGTGTCGGCGCTCTGGATGTTCCCGGCCGCGCCGGCCGTCGCCGTGACGTCGCCGCGCAGAACCGTCGCCTGCGTGACGGCACGCGCGGGCGAGTCGCCCACCGCCACCAGCCCGCTGGCGAGGACGACGACCGCGCCGGCGGCGAGCCAGGGGGGTTTGCGTAGATCGCGGAGGGTCGACCGGTTCACGGATCGAGATCCTCGTGGTCCAAGGTGACGGTGACCCGAGTCTGGCCTGAGAGTTTCCTGAACGAACCCTGCCCGGGTTCACCCGGCCGCGGCGACGTGCCTCGGGCGGTGTGCCACCGGCCAGGACATCTACCGTAAAAGGTCCATATGCGGCCGTCGTACGACATCTCCCCGCACGCAGAAACCTTTCAGGGAGGTATCAGGTTCACCCCAGCCGGGTCCGTGACGCTGTAGCGAGTGAAAGCCCTCCTTCGTCGCCGGCGCCTGCTGCTCAACGGCGCTCTGGCTCTTCTTCTCGTCGTCGGGGTCGGCGTCGCCTACCTGTCGCTGCACGACGACGCGGGCGCCTCGTCGCCCGGCCGCATCGTCCGCGTGAGCCGCGGCACCATCGTGTCCTCGGTCTCGGCCTCCGGCTCGGTGGCCAGCGCGAAGTCCCGTGACCTCTCCTTCGGGACGAGCGGCACGGTCGACTCGATCAAAGTCCAGGTCGGCGACAAGGTGAAGAAGGGGCAACTCCTCGCGACGCTCGACGACACGAGCGCGCAGGACGACCTGAAGTCCGCGAAGGCCGCGCTCAGCGCCGCCGAGGCGGGCGACACCTCGACCCCCTCGGGCTACTCCAGCTACGTGCAGGCCAAGGCCTCCTACGACAGCGCCGTGCGGGCGCTCGACGGCACCGAGCTCACCGCGCCCTTCAGCGGGACGGTCATCGCGGTCAACGGGTCGGTCGGCGGCTCTTCCAGCGGGTCGAGCAGTTCGAGCAGCAGTTCCAGCAGCAGCAGCTCCGGGAGCAGCGGAGGCGGCGGCGGTGGCGGCGGAGGCGGCGGGGGCGCGTCCTCGTCGACCTCGTCGAGCAGTACCTCCAGCTCCGGCAGCGGGTTCATCACCATCGCCGACACCTCGAAGCTGGACGTCAAGGGCGAGTTCACCGAGTCCGACGTCTCGAAGATCAAGAAGAGCCAGCAGGCGTCGGTGACCTTCGACGCCATGCAGGGCACGCGGGCGACCGGCAAGGTCACCGCGATCGACCAGACCTCGACGACGTCCAACAACGTCGTGCAGTACGGCGTGACCGTCAGCCTCACCGACCCGCCGAGCGGCCTGCGCATCGGCGCCACGGCGACGGTCCAGATCACCACGGCCAGCGCGCAGAACGTCCTGTACGTGCCCACCGCCGCGGTACGGACCGCGGGCGGGCGGGGCACCGTCACGGTCATGTCCGGCGGCAAGCAGGTCACCAAGGTCGTGGAGACCGGGATCCAGGGTGACCAGGGCACCGAGATCAAGTCCGGGCTGAACGAGGGCGACCAGGTCCTGGTCGCCAGCAGCGGCGGTACGACGGGCGGCAACGGCTTCCCGACCGGCCGGTTCCCCGGCACGGGCGGCATCGGCGGCGCCGGCGGCGGAGTCCGGGGCGGAGCCCGCGGATGACCGTCCTCGATGTCCGTGACGTCACCAAGGTGTACGGCGAGGGCGGCACGGCCGTGCAGGCGCTGCGCGGCGTGTCGCTGGCCGTCGAGCAGGGCGACTATGTCGCGATCATGGGCGCGTCCGGCTCGGGCAAGTCGACGCTGATGAACATCCTCGGCTGCCTCGACGTGCCCAGCTCCGGCCGCTACCTGCTGGACGGCACGGACGTGGGCACCCTGGACGACCGCCGGCTCGCGATCGTGCGCAACCGCAAGATCGGGTTCGTCTTCCAGTCGTTCAACCTCATTCCGCGGATGAGCGCGCTCGCCAACGTCGAGCTGCCGCTCGCGTACGGCGGGGTGAAGGCGGCCGACCGCAGGCGGCGGGCGCTCGCCGCCCTCGACCGCGTCGGGCTCAGCGAGCGGGTCGACCACGAGCCGAACGAGCTGTCCGGCGGCCAGCAGCAGCGGGTGGCGGTCGCGCGGGCCCTCGTCACGGCGCCCGCGCTGCTGCTCGCCGACGAGCCGACCGGCAACCTGGACACCCGGTCGACCGCCGACGTGCTGGAGGTCCTCGACGGGCTCAACGCCGCCGGCCGTACGATCGTGCTGATCACGCACGAGGACGACGTGGCACGCCACGCCAAGCGGGTGATCCGCCTCGTCGACGGCCTGATCGTCGACGACCGGCGCAGAACGCACGTGGACGAGCCGCCGCCCGGGTTGGTGGGGCTGCGATGAGCGGGAGCGAATCCGACGCAGCGAGCGAAGTGGCGGGCGAGGTACGAGCCCTCCGCGCAGCGAGTGAGGAGCGGTGAGCGACCAATGACACGCGAAGTACTCACGTTCGCGTTCCGCGGCCTGGCGGCGAACAAGCTTCGCAGCGGCCTGACGACGCTCGGCATCCTGATCGGCGTCGGCGCGGTGATCCTGCTCGTGGCGGTCGGCAACGGCTCGTCCAAGCAGGTGCAGCAGAACATCGAACGGCTCGGCACGAACACGCTGACCGTCACACCCTCGACGTCACGTGGCGGCGCCGGCGCGCGCGGGGGCGGCGGTGGGTTCGCCCGCGCGTTCGGCGGCGGCGGTGCCCCCGGTGCCGGGGCGCAGCAGCAGACCGGGCCGCGTACCCAGGCGCACGACCTGACCGTCGACGACGCGCGGGCGATGGCCGACGCGTCGGCGGCCCCGTCGGTCAAGAGCGTCTCGCCGGTGGTCAACGCCTCCTCGGCGAACGCCGCGTACGCGGGGACCAGCCACGCGATCCAGCAGTTCGTCGGCACCTACCCGACGTACTTCGAGGCGTCCAACGACCCGATCGACCGCGGCACCTACTTCACCAACGACGACGTGCTGAACGACCGCAAGGTCGTCGTGATCGGGCAGACCGTGAACGAGGACCTGTTCGGCACGGTCGACGCGGTCGGCAAGCAGATCACCGTCAACGGCGTGAACTTCACCGTCGTGGGGGTGCTGAAGACCAAGGGTTCGTCGGGCTTCCAGGACGCCGACGACGTGGCGATCGCGCCGCTCCCGGCGGTCCAGGAGAGCCTGACCGGGTACGGCGCGCTGAACCAGATCGTCGTGCAGGCCAAGACGCCCAAGACCGTCGACGCCGCGCAGTCGGAGATCACCGACATCCTGAACCAGCGGCACGGCATCACCGGCAGCAACACGGCGGACTTCCAGATCATGAACCAGGCGACACTGCAGTCGGCGATCAGCAGTAGCAGCAAGACGTTCACCGTGCTGCTCGGAGCGGTGGCGGCGATCAGCCTGCTCGTCGGCGGGATCGGCATCACCAACATCATGCTGGTCACGGTGACCGAGCGAACCCGTGAGATCGGCATCCGCAAGGCGATCGGCGCGCCGCGCGGCGCCATCCTCGGCCAGTTCCTCGTCGAGGCGACCGTGCTCAGCCTCCTGGGCGGGCTGCTCGGCGTCGCCGCCGGTGTGATCGGCAGCGAGTTCAAGGTGGTGGGGGTCAAGCCGGTCATCGTCCCCAGCTCGATCGTGCTGGCCCTCGGGGTCTCCGTCGCGATCGGCCTGTTCTTCGGCAGCTATCCCGCCAACCGCGCGGCCAAGCTCCGGCCCATCGAAGCCCTCCGCCACGAATAGGGAGCAACCGTGACTGGAACCCGGCGCAAGACGAACGACGCGCCACCTGAGGACCTCGATGTGCCACCCGAGGATCTGCTGAACACCCCGCCGTTCGAGGGCGACCTGGCAGAGGAGCTCAAGGCCGACGAACGGCCGAGACGCCGGCCGCCGTCGGCCACCGTCCTGCTCGTCGCGGGCGTCCTGCTGGTGGGCGGCTTCGTCGGCGGCGTACAGGCCGACCGCCACTGGGGCGCCAAGAACTCATCCGACCCGGCGGCCGTGCTCGGCCAGCTCCGGCGAGGCACCGGGCAGGGCGGTACCCGGGGCCAGCCGGGCGGTGGTTTCGGCGGCTTCGGAGGCTTCGGCGGTCAGAACGGCGGCCAGAACGGCGGCCAGCCGGGCGGTCAGAACGGCGGTACGCCGACGGCGGGCAGCGGCACGTCGGGCACGGTGAAACTCGTCGACGGCGACACCATCTACGTCCAGACCCCGAACGGAATCGTCCGCGTGAAGACGACCGGCTCCACGAAGATCACCGTCGCCAAGAAGGCGACGGCCAAGGCCCTCAGGGCCGGCTCCAAGATCACCGTCCAGGGCTCCGCGGGCCAGGACGGTACGGTCACGGCCACGAGCGTCCAGGGCGGCTGACCGCCGACGCCGCGAGGCAGGCCCGGACCGCGGTGGGCGTGGGCGGCGGTCCAGGTGTCCGAGGTCGGCGTGTAGGTCGTCGTTCAGTGTTCGGTGGGCCGGGATGGTGGGGTGACGGCCGGCAGCGTCCAGGGCGGGTTGACCGTCGGCGTGGCGAGGCAGGTGCAGGCGACGGTCAAGGTTCTTAGGGTCGGCGTGCAGGTCCGTCATCGTTCAGTGTTCGGCGGGCCGGGATGGTGGGGTGACGGCCGGGAGCGTCCAGGGCAGGTTGACCGTCGGTGCGGCGAGGCGGGTGTGGTGGCGGTCAAGACGCTTGAGGGCGGCGTGTAGGTCGTCGTCCGGTGCTCGGCGGGCCGGGATGGTGCGGTGACGGCTACGAGTGTCCAGGGCGGCTGAGGGTCCGCGTCGCGAGGCAGGTTCGGACCGCGCGGCCCGCGTAGGCGAGGCGGATGAGGCTGGCGGCCGCGGCCGTCGCCGCCGGGAACACGGCGAAACGGCTCGGCGTGGCGGCGACCTGCACGGCGAACAGGGCGAGCAGGGTGAGGTCGATCGGGGCCGTACCGGCGGCGGCGATCGCCGCGGTGACCAGGGGACGGCCGGGCAACCGGCCGACGAGCCGGCCGGTGGTGGCCATCGTGAAAAGGGCGCCGGCGATGGCGGCCGCGAGGGCGAGCACGGCGAGGACGATGACCGGCCGGGCTTCGGCGGGCGTGCCGGCCCACTGCCAGGGCGGAACGGTCCTGCCGCCCATGGCGGTGACCGTCCACAGGCCGCCGATCAACGGGCCGGCCGTCACCAGGGGAAGCACGACCCGGCGAGCCTGGGCGGCGGCCAGTTCGGCGTGGAATCCCTCGGCGACCCGCTCGGGCCCGCCGAACTCCGCGACGGCGGCGCGGGCGGCCTGGACGGCACTCAGCCCGGCGGCTCGGTGGGCGTCGGACGCGTCGGCGAGACCGGCCTCCAGCTCGGCGAGGATGTCGCGGCGCGCCCTGGCGGGGCCGGTCAGCCGGGTGGCGATCTCGGCCAGGTAGGCCCCGATGACCTCGTCGACGGCGCCGGGACCGGTCACGACGTCACCGGCCGCCGATGCGGCCCGAGCAGGGCGGTGACGGCGGAGGAGAACTCCTGCCAGGCATGACGTTCGTCGTCGAGCGTCCGGCGGCCGCTGGGCGTGAGCTCGTACACCCGCCGGCGTCGCCCGCCTTCCTCGGACCACTGTGCGCGGACGTGCCCGGCGCGTTCGAGACGGCGCAGGGCCGGATAGATCGTGCCGGTGGGCAGGTCGAACCGGCCGTCGCTGCCCGCGCGCAGGATCTCCATGACCGCGTATCCGTGGCGGGGACCGTCCTCCAGCGCGGCGAGCAGCATGCCGTCCAGATGGCCCTTCAACGCTTGCGCACTCATACGTAGCAAAGCTACCGTCGGCGGTATGAGTAGTAAAGCTACATGTAGTGATACTGCTGTAGTGCGAAGGCTCGGCCGGTCCGGGCTCACGCGCCCGCGGGCGCTCGCGTACTGGTCGGCCACCGCCCTGGTCACGGCCGAACTGGGAGTCGGCGGCCTGTGGGACGTCGCCCGCATCCCGTACGTCCGCGACCTCGTGACGCACCTGGGCTATCCGCCCTATTTCCTGGTGCTGCTGGGCTGCTGGAAGATGCTGGGAGCCGCGGCCCTGCTCGCGCCGGGGTACGCGTTGCTGAAGGAGTGGGCCTACGCGGGCGTCCTGTTCACCTACAGCGGGGCCATCGTGTCCCACCTGGCCACCGGGTACGCGCTCGGGGAGCTGGCACCGCTCACCGCCATGACGGCCCTGACCGTCGTGTCCTGGTCACTACGCCCACCGAGCCGCCGAACCCACCGCGCGGCGGCCCCTTGACGCCGGCTCCGCCCCCCGGCCGTCGGGTGGGCCCCGTAGCGGACCCCTCCCTCCCGGGGGGCCATCCCAATTTCATCGTCCCAAGCTCGGGAAAGCAGCGGAAGAGCGATCCACGGCTTGTGGACAACCAGGGTCCGTACAGCGGGGAGCCGCGCGGGGGAGGGAACCCGCGCGGCCGGAGAGACCCGCGCGGGGGAGGAGAGCCCGCGCGGGGATCTGGGTCAGCTCGGTGACGGACGCGGGGAGAACGTCGGGAGCAGCGGCTTGCAGGTCTTGACCGCCTTGGCGACCTTCGGGTCCGCTGTGTTGAGGCCGCCGAGGAAGCCCGCGCCCGGGGAGCGGCGGGCGCCGGGGGTGCGCTGGGCTCCGGGTGTGCGCCGGGCGCCCGGTGTCGGGGTGGGCAGCTTCACTCCGTGGTCGGACAGGCAGCTGCGGTACGCCTGCAGTTCCTGCATGCCCTGTCCCCCGAAGCGGCCGCCCTGCGGGGCCAGTGACCGGCAGGCCTGGACCGCCTGCTGGTCGCCGCCGCCGAAGAAACCACCGCCGCCTCCGGACGGACGGCCCGACGGGCGTGCGGTCGGGATGTTCACGCCGTGCTGTTTCAGGCAGGCGGCGTACGCGGCGAAGCCGCCCGAGGACGCCGATCCGGAAGGCGAGGCCGCCGCCTTGTCGCCCGAGGAGGATCCGCAGGCCGCGGTGAGGAGCAGTGCGGCGCCCGTCGCCAGCAGCACTCCACCCTGGAGGATTCGCATGCTGCCGGATGGTGGCCCACCATCCTGGAGCCTGCCTCCGACGAACCTGAAAGGTTCCGCAACGCCAGGGTGGCGGACGCTCAGAAGGCGACGTTGCCGCTTACCTCGCCGCTCACCGCGCCGTCCGCGGCGATGGTCCGTTCGGCGGCGAGCACCCAGTGGCGCAGCTGGGCGGCGGCCTGCGGATCGCGGCCGGCGTCGTCGACGAGCGCCTTCGCGAGGGCGCGGATCGCGTCCGGGTCACCCGGCCGCTCGCCCAGGCGCTTCACCGCCTCGACGGATGTGGTGTTGCGGCCGAAGAGTCGCCGCACGACCGAGGTCAGCGACTGCCACAACTGCTCGCCGCCCTTTTCCGTGGTGCTGTTGAAGATCTTCGACAAGAGCGAGACCAGCGCCGAGACCGAAATCAGATCCACTATGCACACTCCGCCCATGATGACTCCTCTGCATAGGTTAGTTCGCTTGGCCGGGCCATACGCTGAAATCGCGCTGCGCAATTGCCGAAGATGTCCCGCCGGACCGGCTTTCGCGGCCCACTACGGTGGAACCGTGGGCCGCCGCGACGAGGGCCCGAGCACGGCACCAGCGCACCCGGCCAGATTCCGGAGACCCGATGAACCGGCTGAAGGACGCCACCAGCCCGTACCTGCTGCAGCACGCCGACAACCCCGTGCACTGGTTCCCCTGGGGCGATGACGCCTTCGAGGAGGCCCGGCGCAGGGACGTCCCGATCCTGCTCTCGGTCGGCTACAGCGCCTGTCACTGGTGCCACGTCATGGCCCACGAGTCGTTCGAGGACCCGGCGACGGCGCGGATGATGAACGACCTGTTCGTCAGCGTCAAGGTGGACCGCGAGGAGCGCCCCGACGTCGACGCCGTCTACATGGAGGCCACCCAGGCGATGACGGGCCAGGGCGGCTGGCCGATGACCGTGTTCATGACGCCGTCGGGCGAGCCGTTCTACTGCGGCACCTACTTCCCCCGCGCGCACTTCCAGCAGCTCCTCCAGGCGGTCTCCCAGACGTGGCGCGACCGGCGCGACGAGGTCCTCGCGCAGGGGCAGAAGGTCGTCGGCGCGCTGACCGGCGCGACCGGGCTCGGGGGCGGCGCCGCCCCGTCGGAGGAGGTGCCGGCCGCCGCCGTGCGCGGGCTCGCGGAGGGGTACGACCGGGTACGCGGCGGGTTCGGCACGTCGCCGAAGTTCCCGCCGTCGATGGTGCTGGAGTTCCTGCTGCGCCGCGCCGCGCGGGGCGGCGAGGGGCTGGAGACGGCCCTGGAGATGGCGGACGCCACGCTCACGGCGATGGCGCGCGGCGGCATCTACGACCAGCTCGGCGGCGGCTTCGCGCGCTACTCCGTGGACGCCGCCTGGGTCGTGCCGCACTTCGAGAAGATGCTCTACGACAACGCGTTGCTCGCCCGCGTCTACGCGCACTGGTGGCGGCTCACCGGCGCCGAGGAGGGCCGGCGGATCGCCCTGGAGACCTGCGACTGGATGCTGGCCGACCTGCGGACCGCGCAGGGCGGGCTCGCCAGCGCCCTCGACGCCGACAGCGAGACACCGGAGGGCCGGCACGAGGAGGGCGCCTACTACGTCTGGACGCCCGAGCAGCTCACCGAGGTCCTCGGCGCCGACGACGGCGCGTACGCCGTGGAGCTGTTCGAGGTCACCGGCACCTTCGAGCACGGCACCTCGGTCCTGCAGCTTCCGCGCCCGCCCGAAGACCGCGAGCGGTACGCGCGGGTGCGCGCGGCGCTGCTGGCGGCCCGTGCGCGGCGCGTCCCGCCGGGACGGGACGACAAGGTCGTGGCCGCCTGGAACGGCCTGGCGATCGCGGCGCTCGCCGAGTGCGGGGCGTACTTCGACCGGCCCGACCTGGTCGAGGCCGCGATCGAGGCCGCGCGGCTGCTGCGCGACGTCCACTGGCGCGACGGGCGGCTGCGGCGCACCTCACGCGAAGGCCGGGCCGGTGACAACGTCGGCGTGCTGGAGGACTACGCCGACCTGGCCGAGGGACTCATCGCGCTGTACGGCGTGACCGGCGACGCGGCGCACGCGGCGTTCGCGGGCGAGCTGCTCGACGTCGTGCTCGACCGGTTCGCCGACGGCCAGGGCGGGTTCTTCGACACCGCCGACGACGCCGAGCGCCTCTGGAAGCGCCCGCAGGACCCGACCGACAACGCGACGCCGTCCGGGCAGTTCGCCGCCGCCGGGGCGCTGCTGTCGTACGCGGCGCTCACCGGCTCGGCGCGGCACCGCGACGCGGCCGCCGCCGCGCTCGCCCCGGTGGTGCCGCTCGCCGAGCGGCACGCGCGGTTCGCCGGCTGGGGCCTGGCCGTCGTGGAGGCGCTGCTCGCCGGCCCGCTGGAGGTGGCCATCGCCGGTCCGGCCGACGACCCGCGCACCCGCGAGCTGCACCGTACGGCGCTGCTGAGTCCGGTGCCCGCCGTCGTGGCGACCGGCGACGGCGTCCCGCTCATGGAGGGCCGCACGCCCGTCGACGGACGCCCCGCGGCGTACGTGTGCCGGGAGTTCACCTGCCGTATGCCGGTCACCGAGACCGCCGCGCTTCAGAAAGAACTGACGACAGGCTGATTCGGTCACTGCGGACATTCGCTTACTGACCGTGCGTACGCGCCGAAAGGCCGCTCATTGGAATTTCTGTCAACATCGGCGCCGAACGGTCTTGATCTTTCAGTTATCGCAGTGTTACCTCAATGGCGGGCGCCTGTACGCATGATGCGGCCAGGCGAAGACGAGTGGTCCACACGGTGCACGGGTAGACGACCGTTGCCCGGTGGGCCATAGTCGTACGACACAGCGGGGATGAGGAGGGGTGCTGTGCGCTGGCCGAGCCGCCGCCGCATGCTGCCGACGGTCATTGGCGTCACTCTCGTCACCACGGTCGCCGCGGACATCGCGGTCGTCGTCGCGCGTGACCAGAGCGGTACCCCGGTGGGAACGAGCGGTGAGCGTCTCGTCGCCGCGACCGACCCCGCGGGCTACACGCCCGGCGCCGTCTCCGCGCTGCGGAAGGAGATCATCCCGCACGTCCTCGTCGCCTCCGACCAGACCATCCCCGCGGCGAACGTCGAGGCGGTCCGGCATGTGAAGGGCGTCAAGGCCGTCGAGGTGGTCGACGCGGCCCGCGCGTTCGTCGCCGGCAAGCGCGTCGGCGTGATGGGCGTCGAACCCTCGACCTTCCGCGCGTACACGCCCGAGGCCAGCGCCAAGTCCGACGCGCTGTGGCGCAACATCTCCGGCGGCGACGTCGCCGTCTCCTTCACGATGGGCAAGGACGGCGGCGTCCCGCTCGCCTCCTGGACCCAGATCGGCGGCACCGACCACAAGACCGCGGTACGCGTCGGCGCGTACGCCACAATGGGCATCGGCCAGGTCGACGCGGTCGTCTCGCACGCCACCGCCCGCTCCATCGGCATGCCGTCCGGCAACGCGCTGCTCGTCAGCGCGCCGCACACCGACGTCGCGAAGCTGCGCAAGGCGCTCGCCAAGGTGCTGCCGCACGGGGTGAAGACCGCGGCGCTGGAGTCGCGGTACGACGGCACGAGCGCGCCGGGCAGCTCGCCGAACGGCAAGGTCCTGACCGCGCCCGAGGTCAACACGGTGATCCGCGCGGCCGAGTCGAAGATCGGCATGCCGTACGTCTGGGGCGGCGAGTCCGACGCGGAGGGCGGCTACGACTGCTCCGGGCTCGTGCAGTACGCCTTCGCCAAGGCCGGCATCCGGATGCCGCGCACCGCCGACATCCAGGCGTTCACCGGCTGGCGGCTGCCCTACAGCCAGGCGCAGCCGGGCGACCTGCTCACCTGGAAGAACGACCCGACCTTCAACGGCGTTTCGCACATCGCCATCTACCTCGGCAACAACAAGATGGTCGTCGCGCCGCACACCGGCACGGACGTGCAGATCCAGACGGTCTACATGACCAACTTCTGGGGCGCCATCCGGGTCAACCCGCAACTCGCCGCCCGCAAGGCCGGCGGCGCCTGAGCGACCGCCACCACCGCAAGCGCCGAGGCGGCCACCTTGAGGCCGCCGCCGACGTCGTCTGGCGCGTCCGCCGGTAGGCCCGTCTCGTCCACGCGGCGGTGGTGCCCCGCCGACGGGAGGCGGAGCCCACACCAGGTCGTAGCCCCGCGCCGACGCGTCGGTGCCGAGGACGTTCCCGAAGTGCTGCGGGGCCATGAACAGCACACCGACGGCCCGAAGGCCGGCGGCGTCGTGCGCGGCCTACGTTCGGCGAGTGGCAATGAAGGCTTTGCTTGGCCGGTACGGCGTTAGTGTGTAATCATGATTACATGACTACGAATGACGGGCTGGAGAAGCTGCGCGGGTGGTTCACGGGGCGGCTTCCGGACGGCTGGTTCGAGGGCGCTCCCGAGGTCGTGCTGGACCGCGAGGAGATCAGCGTGATCGGCCGGCTGGCCGAGCCGAAGGCGGCCGAGGGCGCGTCCGAGGCGGAGCGCTCCGGCGTCATCGCCGGGCATGTGCAGCGCTTCCGCGAGGACACGCGTGAGCGCCGGGTCGACATCGCCCGCGAGGCCGAGCACCGGTTCGGTCGCAAGGTCTCCTGGGGCGTCCAGTGCGGGGACGAGACGACGATGTTCACCCAGCTGTCCGTTCCGGTGATGACGCGGCTGCGCCAGTCGGAGCGCAGAGTGCTGGACACCCTCGTGGACGCGGGCGTGGCACGCAGCCGCAGCGACGCCCTGGCGTGGTGCGTGCGCCTGGTCGGCAAGAACGCCGACGACTGGCTGGCCGAGCTCCGCGACGCCCTGCAGCACGTCGAGCGGGCGCGCGCCGCCGGTCCGCAGGTGTGAAGGCGGTAAAACGCACCGGCAACACATCAGAAACAAAGAGAATCGCGAAAGAGGTCTACTCCATAGGTCTAATCCAAAGGTCTATGCCAAAGGTCTAAACCAATGGCTCGAAAGCGTTCTCGCTAAACCAGCCCCACTCATGTTATAAATCGTTCCTCCGGGTACACTCGGAAAAACCCCTGGTCATTCAGCCGAGGGGCGTACCGGCTTGAAGGAGCGATCGTGGCGTACGAAGTCAAGGCCAGTTCCGTCGAGTGGAACCCCGGCCCGGAGCGACTACGTGAACTCACCGAGAAGATGCCCAACTCGTCGGTCACGGAGTTCGCCAACGTCGTGGTGAAGGCGAGGGTCGACAGCCGGAGCGCGAAGTCGACCTTCATCGCCGAGGACTCGACCAACACCACCAAGCAGACCATCACGCGGGCCGAGTACGAGCGCGTCGCGGCCGTGCAGGAGGACTACCTCGCCCGGCAGGACGTGGTCGTCGTCGACGGCTACATCGGCAGCGACCCGGAGTTCCGCACCCGGGCGCGCCTCGTCATCGAGGCCTCGAACGCCAACATCGCGGGAATGCAGAAGCAGCTCTACTACCCGGTCGGGGAGGACTACGACCCGGCGACGTGGGACCCGCACACGACGGTCGTCTACACGCCGAACCTGCCGATGGAGGGCTACCCGAACGACCGCCTCATCGCCGTCGACCTGAATTCCAACATCACGCGCGTCTTCAATTCGGACTACTTCGGTGAGTCCAAAAAAGGCGGCCTGCGAATGTGGAACAACATCGTCTACAAGCGTGGCGGCCTTTCTTTGCACGCGGGCTGCAAGGTCATTCCGGTGGGCGGCGAGAACAAGACGGTGTTGATCGTCGGTCTCTCCGGCACCGGCAAGACCACGACGACTTTCACCACCCAGCTCGGCAGTAAACCGGTCCAGGACGACTTCATCGCGCTGATGCCCCAGGGACGGGTTTACACCACCGAGAACGGCTGCTTCGCCAAGACCTTCGGCCTCGACCCGGAGTTCGAGCCGACGATCTACCACGCGACCACCAAGCCGGACGCCTACCTGGAGAACGTCTCCGTCGACGAGAACGGGAAGGTCGACTTCTTCGACACGTCGTACACCAAGAACGGGCGTACGACCTGGCCGTTCAAGTACGTCGACCCGTGGCCGGCCGACCAGGTGGAGCCCGCCGAGTTCCTGCTGATCCTCAACCGCAACGAGAACATCGTCCCGGGCGTCGCGCGCCTCGACCGCGCGCAGGCCGCGGCGTACTTCATGCTCGGCGAGACCACGGGCACCAGCGCCGGCGGCAAGGACGAGGAGGGCAAGTTCCTCCGCGTGCCCGGCACCAACCCGTTCTTCCCGCGCGACATGGCCGACATGGGCAACCGCATGCTCGAACTGCTCGACGGCCACGAGATGAAGGTGTTCGTCCTCAACACCGGCCGCGTCGGCGGCGGTGAGGGCGACGACCGGAGCAAGAAGGTCAAGATCCCGCACTCGTCGGCGATCGTGCAGGCCATCGTCGAGGACACCATCGAGTGGGAGCAGGACCCCGACTTCGGCTACGAGGTCGCCTCCTCCCTGCCGGGCATCGACGACATGGAGATCCTCCAGCCCCGGCGGCTGTACGAGCGGCAGGACCGGCTCGACGAGTACCACGCGATGGTGGAGCGGATGAAGGCCGAACGGCGGGAGTACCTGGCGTCGTTCCGCGGCCTCGATGAGGCGATCCTGAAGTCCATCCGCTGAGGCCTCAGCGGGCCTGAGAGGCCCTGCGGGCACGGCAGCGCCGAAGAGGCATCCTCACCTGTTGAGGGTGCCTCTCAGCGCGTCTGGTGGGGCTCAGGCGCCCCTGGTGGACACCTGGGGGTTTTCCGGCAGTTCATCCGTACGGGCCCCGCATGCGGAGCTGAGCGCGATAATTGACTGCTCACACCATGGCGCGGAACTGGGAGTAGGTGCGGCTCATGAGCCTGCGGGACCTTGTCTACAAGCTGTACGAACGACGGCTTGAGGCGAGGCTGAACCCCCACGCGAACCCGCGCCACATCGGTGTCATCCTCGACGGCAACCGCCGGTGGGCCCGCTCGATGGGCATCGCCGACATCAACACCGGCCACCAGCGCGGCGCCGACAAGATCTCCGAGCTGCTCCAGTGGTCGCAGGAGACGGGCGTGGAGGTGGTCACGCTGTGGCTGCTGTCCACCGACAACCTCGGCCGGCCCGCCGCCGAGCTGGAGCCCCTTCTGCAGATCATCGAGAACACCGTCGAGGACCTCGCCGCGCAGGGGTGGCGCGTCAAGCCGGTCGGAGCGCTCGACCTGCTCCCCGACAAGACGGCCCGTGTCCTGAAACATGCTGAAGAAAGCACATCCGATGCCCCCGGCCTGATTGTGAACGTCGCAGTTGGGTATGGAGGTAGGCGTGAGATCGCTGATGCGGTGCGCTCACTCCTGCACGAACAAGCGAGCAGGGGCACCAGCATCGAGGAACTGGCCGAGGTCCTCGACGTCGAGCACATTGCCGAGCATCTTTACACCCGTGGCCAGCCCGACCCGGATCTCGTCATCCGTACGTCGGGAGAGCAGCGCCTTTCCGGCTTCATGCTCTGGCAGAGCGCCCACTCGGAGTTCTACTTCTGCGAGGCCTTCTGGCCTGACTTCCGCAAGGTCGACTTCCTGCGGGCGATCCGCGCCTACGCCGCGAGACATCGCCGCTACGGCTCCTGAACCATCTGGGAGGCCAGGCCGAATCCCCGGTTACGTCCGGGTTACTTATCGGCTTGCCTCTGTTCTCGGGTGGGGTGGCGGCTCTAGCGTCGAAACAGGTCCCCCCGAGGAAAGGACGCCTCCTCAGGCGGTCCGCCTGGGCAGGCGCCCGAAGGAGAACGAGTGGCCAGATCAGCCGCCACCCGGCGCACGTACGTCCTCGACACCAGTGTCCTGCTGGCCGACCCGGGAGCGCTGACCCGGTTCGCCGAGCACGAGGTCGTACTCCCGATCGTCGTGATCACCGAGCTCGAGGCCAAGCGTCACCACCCGGAGCTGGGCTACTTCGCCCGTGCCGCGCTGCGGACGCTCGACGACCTCCGGCTCGCGCACGGCCGGCTCGACGAACCTCTGCCCATCGGCGACGAGGGTGGAACGGTCCGGGTCGAGCTCAACCACAGTGACCCCTCCGTGCTGCCGGCCGGATTCCGGCTCGGCGACAACGACACGCGCATCCTCTCGGTGTCGCTGTCGCTGTCCCAGGAGGGGCACGACGTCGTTCTCGTGTCCAAGGACCTTCCGCTGCGGGTCAAGGCGGCCTCCGTCGGTCTGACGGCGGAGGAGTACCGCGCCGAGAAGGTGATCGAGACCGGGCACACCGGCATGGCCGAACTCGAGGTGACCGCCGACCGGCTCGAGCGCCTGTACGACGAGGGCCAGGTGGACCTGGACGAGGCGCGTGACCTGCTCTGCCACACCGGCCTGCGGCTGCTCTCCGGCGGAGGCTCCGCCCTCGGCCGGGTCATGCCCGACAAGTCCGTACGCCTGGTCCGCGGCGACCGTGAGGTCTTCGGCCTCCACGGGCGGTCGGCGGAGCAGCGCGTCGCGCTCGACCTGCTGACCGACGAGGACATCGGCATCGTCTCGCTCGGCGGCCGGGCCGGCACGGGCAAGTCCGCGCTGGCCCTGTGCGCCGGCCTGGACGCCGTGCTCGAACGCCGGCAGCACCGCAAGGTCGTGGTCTTCCGCCCGTTGTACGCCGTCGGCGGCCAGGAACTCGGTTACCTGCCCGGCACCGAGAACGAGAAGATGTCGCCGTGGGGCCAGGCGGTGTACGACACGCTCTCGGCCATCACCACCCCGGAGGTCATCGAGGAGGTCCTCGACCGCGGCATGCTCGAGGTGCTCCCGCTGACCCACATCCGCGGCCGCTCGCTGCACGACTCGTTCGTGATCGTCGACGAGGCGCAGTCCCTCGAACGCGGGGTGCTGCTCACCGTGCTGTCGCGGATCGGCGCCGGCTCGCGCGTCGTGCTCACCCACGACATCGCACAGCGTGACAACCTGCGGGTCGGACGACATGACGGCGTCGTGGCGGTGGTCGAGAAGCTCAAGGGCCACCCGCTGTTCGCACACGTCACCCTGACCAGGTCCGAACGCTCGCCGATCGCCGCCCTGGTGACCGACACGCTCGGCGACGTCGGCGTCTGAGCCTCTTCTCCTGGGGACCCCCGGCACCTTCGGGAGCCGGGGGTTCTCGTCACGCTGCGCGGTCGCGGAGCGTTCTTCGGTAGCAATGTGACCAAAGTCACAGTGTAGCCGAGAAAGCTTGGAAACCGCTGATAGCCGGGTGAATTGAGCGCTCTGTTCCTGATGTGACACGGTTCGCCGTGAGATCAGTCACGTCATTCCGGTTGCGGGGTACCCCCCGTCTTCGTGCAGTCTTGGGCGCCGTAAGCACTCCAGTGGGACAGCCCCCCAGTCCCGGCGTTCACCCCCGCCGTACGCCGCCATGGAGGGCGTGCCCTGCCCAGGGAACCGAACGGCCGCGCCGAGCGCGGCCTCGCCGGTTCCTGGAGTGAGGACATTCGTACGTGTGCCCATGCGCGTGCGACCTTCGGAAGGACCGCCTTGTACGGAGACCAATTCAGGTCACCCGGACGAGACGATCGACAGGACGGCGCCGACCCCCAGCAGGTGCCGTGGGAGACCGGCAGCGGCCCGGTCCCGACGCCGCACGACGACCTCAAGGTCGCCGGCGCACCTCTCAGCGCGCCCTCCGCCCACGACGACGGCGGGTACGACGAGACGCCCTCGTACGACACCGGCGACTTCGACCCGAGCGGCTACGCGCACGGTGCGCCCGACGGCAACGCCACCGCCGCGTACGACATGGGCGAGACGCCCGCCGACAACACGGCGCACGACATCCCCGTGTACCAGCCGGAGTACGAGCCGGAGCCCATGGACACCTCGGCCATGCCGCCGTACGGCGGGCCCGGGCCGGACCCCGCGCTCACCCCTGACTTCGAGGGCGCGCGCCACAGCCCCAGCGCGGGCAACAAGCGGCTGATCCGCTTCGCCGCGGTCGCAGCCGCCGTCGCCGTGGTCGGCGGCGGAGGCGTCGCCTGGGCGGTGACCGGTGGCTCCTCCTCCTCGGACCGGCACAACAGCACCCAGCAGGTGCAGGCTCAGGCCCCGCCCCCCGCGCCGCTGACCGACGCGCAGCGCGCGGACGCCGAGAAGCGGCGCCAGAAGGAGCTGAAGAAGCGCGCCTCCCGCGCCGCCCGTAACACGGTGGTCCGGCCGAGGCTGCTGGCCAAGGGCACGCCTCCGCCGAAGCCGAAGCCCAGCACCCCCAGCGCGGGCAACCCGGTGCCGGCGGGCGAGGCGCAGCGCATCGCGCGCTCGCTGCTGCCGGGCTACGGCTGGAGCCCGAGCTCGCAGTTCGGTTGCCTGGTCAACCTGTGGAACCGCGAGAGCGGCTGGAACGTGCACGCCGCCAACCCGTCCGGGGCGTACGGCATCCCGCAGGCGAAGCCGGGCTCGAAGATGGCCAGCGCCGGGCCCGACTGGCAGAACAACGCCACCACCCAGATCAAGTGGGGCCTCGGCTACATCAAGGACCGGTACAGCACCCCGTGCGGGGCCTGGTCGCACTCCCAGTCCACCGGCTGGTACTAAGGGTCGGGCACACAGTGGTTCACAACTCCATACGTGGTTCCGTTGCGCCGAAGGCCGTCGCCACGCTGGCCGGCCTCGGCGTCGCGGCGGGGCTCGCCCTGGCGGCGCCCGCGCGCGCGGCGTCGCCGAGCACGGCCGCCGCGCGGATCGTCGCGGCGCGGCACCACAAGAAGCCCGACACCGGCGACCGGCGTCACCACGCCACGCGCCAGGAGCAACGAAACGGCGCGGCGGCGGCAAAGAACCGGTAACGGCCCGGCACGGATGCCGCCCGCGCGGGTGTCGCCCCGCCGGGGCCGCGGAGAGTGTCCTGGCTGTGCATCGATACATCATCCGGATCACCGCGGCCATCGGCTGTGCCGTCACGGTGGGCCCGTGGGCGCCCGGCCGTACGGCGACGGCGCAGGTCCGCGCCGACCATGACTCCGCACACGACTCCGGCCGCGTCGACGCGCTGGAGATCTCCGCGCCGTTGCGCAACCGGCTGCTGGCCGTGGCGCTCATGACCCCGCGCGGCTGGTCGGACCGGCAGTGGCGGTGCCTGGACCGGCTGTGGACGCGCGAGAGCAACTGGAACCACCTGGCGCGCAACCGCTCGTCCGGGGCGTACGGGATCCCTCAGGCGCTGCCCGCCACCAAGATGCGCAGCGCCGGCGACGACTGGCGCGGCAGCGCGGCGACGCAGATCAAGTGGGGGCTCGGCTACATCGCCCGGCGGTACGGCACCCCGTGCGCGGCCTGGGGCCACGCCGAGGCCGCGGGCTGGTACTGAGGCGCGCCGCCCTCAGGACCCGCTCGGACGGGTCATCGCGAGGGTGTCCAGTGCGGCGTCGAGCTGTTCGAGCGTCAGGTCGCCGCGATCGACGTATCCGGCGTCGAGCACGACCTCCCGGATCGTCCGGCGTTCGGCGAGCGCTCGCTTGGCCACCTTGGCGGCCTCCTCGTAGCCGATGTAGCGGGTGAGCGGCGTGACGATGGCCGTGGAGGAGGCGGCGTACTCCCGGCCGCGTTCGGCGTCGGCCTCGATTCCGTCGACGCACTTGTCGGCGAGGACGCGGGAGACGGAGGTCAGCAGGCGCAGCGACTCCAGCAGGTTGCGGGCCATCATCGGCATCATGACGTTGAGCTCGAAGGTGCCCGCCGTGCCGCCGTAGGCGATGGCGGCGTCGTTGCCGATGACCTGTGCTCCGACCTGGCACACCGCCTCGGGGATGACCGGGTTCACCTTGCCCGGCATGATCGAGGAGCCCGGCTGGAGCTCGGGCAGGCGGACCTCGGCCAGGCCGGCGCGCGGACCGGAGTTCATCAGGCGCAGGTCATTGGCGATCTTGATGAGGCCCGCCGCGATGGTCCGTAGCACCCCGCTGGTCTCCACGAGGGCGTCGCGCGCGCCCTGCGCCTCGAAGTGGTTCCGGGCCTCGGTGAGCGGCAGATTTGTGTCGTGCGCCAGCTCGGCGATGACCCGCTGGGCGAAGCCGGCGGGCGTGTTGACGCCCGTCCCGACCGCGGTGCCGCCCAGCGGCAGCTCGGCCAGGCGCGGCAGGGCGGCCTCGAGACGCTCCACGCCGTACGCGACCTGGGCGGCGTACCCGCCGAACTCCTGGCCGAGCGTGACCGGTGTGGCGTCCATCAGATGGGTGCGGCCCGCCTTGACGACGGAGGCGAACTCCTCGGCCTTGCGCCCCAGCGCGTCCGTGAGATGCCGGAGCGCGGGGACCAGCTCGTGCACCACGAGACCGGCGGCCGCGATGTGGATCGAGGTGGGGAAGACGTCGTTGGAGGACTGGGAGGCGTTGACGTGGTCGTTGGGGTGGACGGGACGGCCGAGCCGTTCCTGGGCGACCGTAGCGATGACCT
This sequence comes from Actinoallomurus iriomotensis, assembly GCF_030269445.1. Lineage (GTDB taxonomy): Bacteria > Actinomycetota > Actinomycetes > Streptosporangiales > Streptosporangiaceae > Actinoallomurus > Actinoallomurus iriomotensis. Next base: position 1,666,240 of record NZ_BSTJ01000001.1, on the reverse strand, counting down.
CGTTGGCGTTCATGTTCGACGACGTGCCGGAGCCGGTCTGGAACACGTCGATCGGGAAGTGCTCGTCGTACTCGCCCTCGGCGACGGCGAGCGCGGCCTTCTCGACGGCGTCGGCCATCTCCGGTTCGAGCACGCCGAGCTCGGCGTTGACCCGTGCCGCCGCGGCCTTGACGCGGGCGAGCGCCGCGATCTGCGCGCGCTCCAGCCGCTGGCCCGAGATGGGGAAGTTCTCCACCGCCCGCTGCGTCTGGGCCCGCCACTTGGCCCAGGACGGGAGCCGGACGTCTCCCATGGAGTCGTGCTCGACCCGGTGTTCCTGCTCGGACATCTGATGCCTCCCGGAACGTTGTGCCGACAGCATCGACCCTATGCGCGGCGGAGATCGTCCCGCCGGCCGGGCCGGGCGGCGGCCACCGCTCTCGCGAGGAGGCCGACCGCTTCGGCGAGGCGGTGCTCGGCCAGGCGGGCGTAGCCGACCACGATCGCGGGCGGGCCGGGCCGCCCCACGTGCATCGGCGCGACGCCCTCCACCGCCACGCCCAGCGCGGCCGCCCCGGCGACCACGGCGGCCTCGTCGCAGTCTCCGGGGAGCTCGGCGTACGCGTGCAGGCCGGCGGAGACGCCGTGCACCCGCACCTCCGGCAGGCGTTCGGCCAGCGCCGCCACGAAGGCGTCCCGCCGGTCCCGGTACGTCCGGCGCATCAGCCGCAGGTGCCGGGAGTACTCCCCGCCGGCGATCAGGCGTGCGAGGACGTGCTGGTCGAGCACTGGCGAACCGAGGTCGTACAGGGCGCGTGCCGCCCGCAGGCGTACCGCCAGCCACGGGGGCGCCACCGCCCAGCCGATGCGGAGAGCGGGCGACAGCGCCTTGCTCACCGAACCGGCCAGCAGCACCCGCTCCGGCGCGAGCCCCTGCAGGCAGCCGACGGGGTCGCGGTCGTAGCGGAACTCCCCGTCGTAGTCGTCCTCGATGACCAGCGCGTCGACGTCGCGCGCCCAGTCGATCAGCGCGGCGCGGCGCCGGGGGGAGAGCACGACCCCGGTGGGGAACTGGTGGGCCGGCGTGACCAGCACCGCCCGCGCCCCCGTACGGGCCAGCGCGTCGACGTCGATGCCCTCCTCGTCCACGGGTACCCCGGCCAGCTCGACGCCGGTGGCGCGGATCATCGGGATCTGGTGGTGGCCCAGCGGGTCCTCCACCGCGAGCAGCCGGTGTCCCTCCTCGATCAGCACGCGCGGGACGATCGCCAGCATCTGGGCCACGCCCGCGGTCACGACGAGCGCCGCCGGGTCGGCCACGGCGGCGCGCACCCGTGCCAGGTGCGCGGCCAGCTCGGCCCGCAGCTCCGGCACGCCCGCCGGATCGGGGTAGTTCAGCGCGGCGTGCGGCAGTTCGCGCAGGACGTCCCGCAGCGTCGCCGCCCAGCGGTCGCGGGGGAACGCGGCCAGGTCCGGCTTGCCCGGCCGCAGGTCGTAGGCGATGCCGGGCGGGTCGGCCGGGCCCGCCTCGGTGCCGGCGGCGAGCCGTAGCGCGCGCCGGTGCGCCTCGCTGCGCGCCTCCGGCGCCGGGCGTACGGCCGGCGCCGGCGCGACCCGGGTGCCGTCGCCCTGCCGGGACACCACGAAGCCCTCCGCGACGAGCTGTTCGTACGCGGTCACCACGACGCCGCGCGAGACGTCCAGGTCGGCGGCCAGGTCGCGGGTCGAGGGCAGGCGCGCGCCGGGGCGCAGGCGTTCGTCGCGCACCGCCGCGCGCAGGCCGTCGGCGAGCTGGGCCGCGAGCCGTCCCGCCGACCGGTCCAGAGTGAGATGCAGGTCCAATGGTCCTCGAAACGTGGCGCGGATTGGTCCTCGTGAGGGAACCATTAGACCCCTAGCGTCTCAGCGCATGGGGCAGAACACCAACATCCGGGGCATCGTCCAGGCCGCCGTCGCCATGACCACCGTCGGCACGCTCACCGCCGTCTCCGCCACCGTCTCCCGCTATCCGGTCTACGGCGGGCAGGCCGTGCGCTACGCGGTGGCGGCCGTCATCCTGCTGGGCGTGGCGCGGCTGCGCGGCCCGCGGCCGGGCCCGTCCGCCCGCTGGGAGTGGCCGCTGCTCGCGGCGCTGGCCGCCACGGGCCTCGCCGGGTTCAACGTCTGCATCGTCGAGGGCACCCACTACACGAGCCCCGCGACGATCGGGACGGTGGTCGGCTCGGTCCCGGTCGTGCTCGCCGTGGCGGCGCCGCTGATGGAGGGGCGGCGGCCGGCCGCGCGCATCGTCGCCGCGGCGGCGGTGGTGACCGCCGGGGCGGCCCTGGCCAACGGCCTGGGCGGCGGCAGCCTGCCGGGGCTCCTGCTGGCGCTGGGGGCGCTGGCCGGGGAGGTGTGCTTCTCGCTGCTGGCCCTGCCGCTGCTGCCCCGGCTCGGCGCGGTACGGGTCTCGGCCTACTCGGCGGCCGCCGCGGTGCCGATGCTGCTGGCCGCCGGGCTGGCCGTGGACGGCACGTCGGTGCTGCGGGTGCCGACCCGGGGCGAGGTCGCCGGCCTCGGGTACCTCTCGCTCGTCGTCACGGCCGGCGCGTTCATCGTCTGGTACGACGCGCTGGGCCGGATCGGCGCCGACCGGGCGGGGCTGTTCGCCGGCCTGATCCCGGTCAGCGCGGTGGCGACCACGGTGGTGCTCGGGCTCCGGTCTCCGGGCATGGCCGAACTCGGCGGCGCCCTCCTCGTCGGCCTCGGCGTGATCGTGGGTCTCAGGAGATCAGCGGAACGGCCACTCGCGGTTGCCGCCCCGGCGGACGATCACGATCCAGCCCACGACGAAGAGGGTCACCAGGATCAGGCCCACGACGATCAGCACCCCGAAGATCGCCGCTTCGTTGCGGAAAAGGCCGCTGATCACGGCGTGTGACATCAGAACCATGATTCCCCCAAAGCCGGACATACCCCTGTTTGACGGAACCAAGACGGTTGTCGAGCTGGTGTCCACCCCGTCGACGGGCCGCTCTACCCTGGTAAGCCTCACCAACACCGTGCCGCCTGTGAGGACACCGATGCCCGAGTTCGCCTTCACCGAACTGCTTCCGCAGGGTCCCGACGAGACCGAGTACCGCCTGCTGACCACCGACGGGATCAGCGAGTTCGGGGCCGGAGACCGTACGTTCCTCCAGGTGGAGCCCGAGGTGCTGCGACTGCTCACCGAGACGGCGATCCACGACATCTCCCACCTCCTGCGGCCGGCCCACCTCGCGCAGCTCCGCCGGATCCTCGACGACCCCGAGTCCTCCCCGAACGACCGGTTCGTCGCCCTCGACCTGCTGAAGAACGCCAACATCGCCGCCGCCGGTGTCCTGCCGATGTGCCAGGACACCGGCACCGCGATCGTCATGGGCAAGCGCGGGCAGCACGTCCTCACCGACGGCGACGACGAACGCCACATCGCGCGCGGCGTCTACGACGCCTACACGCGCCTGAACCTCCGCTACTCCCAGCTCGCACCGCTGACCATGTGGGAGGAGAAGAACACCGGCAGCAACCTGCCGGCCCAGATCGAGCTGTACGCCACGCCGGGCGACGCGTACAAGTTCCTCTACATGGCCAAGGGCGGGGGCAGCGCCAACAAGTCGTTCCTCTACCAGGAGACCAAGGCCGTCCTGAACCCCAAGCGGATGCTGACCTTCCTGGAGGAGAAGATCCGCTCGCTGGGCACCGCGGCCTGCCCGCCGTACCACCTGGCCATCGTCGTGGGCGGCACGAGCGCCGAGTACGCCCTCAAGACCGCCAAGTACGCCTCCGCGCACTACCTGGACACGATGCCGACCTCGGGCGGCCCGGCCGGGCACGGCTTCCGCGACCTCGACCTGGAGCAGCAGGTGTTCGAGCTCACCCAGCAGCTCGGCATCGGCGCGCAGTTCGGCGGCAAGTACTTCTGCCACGACGTCCGCGTGATCCGGCTGCCCCGGCACGGCGCGTCCTGCCCGGTGGCGATCGCGGTGTCGTGCAGCGCCGACCGGCAGGCCCTCGCGAAGATCACCCGCGACGGCGTCTTCCTCGAGCAGTTGGAGCCCGACCCGGCGCGTTTCCTGCCCGACACCACCGAGGACGACCTTGAGGGCGACGTCGTGCGCATCGACCTCAACCGGCCGATGTCGGAGATCCGCGCCGAGCTCGGCCGGTACCCGGTCAAGACGCGGCTGTCGCTGAGCGGCCCGCTCGTGGTCGCCCGCGACATCGCCCACGCCAAGATCAAAGAACGCCTCGACGCCGGCGAGCCGATGCCGTCGTACCTGCGCGACCACGCCGTCTACTACGCCGGCCCGGCCAAGACGCCGGAGGGCTACGCCAGCGGTTCCTTCGGCCCGACGACGGCGGGCCGGATGGACTCCTACGTCGAGCAGTTCCAGGCGGCGGGCGGATCGTTCGTCATGCTGGCCAAGGGCAACCGGAGCAAGCAGGTCACCGACGCCTGCAAGGCGCACGGCGGCTTCTACCTCGGCTCCATCGGCGGACCCGCCGCGCGGCTCGCGCAGGACTGCATCAAGAAGGTCGACGTGCTGGAGTACCCCGAACTCGGCATGGAGGCCGTCTGGAAGATCGAGGTGGAGGACTTCCCGGCCTTCATCGTCGTGGACGACAAGGGCAACGACTTCTTCGCCGACACGACGGGCCCGCTGCTGACCATCGGCCGCCGCTGACGCGGTGCCCCGGCGGCCGCTCAGCCGCCGGGGCCCCTGCCCTTCCCCTTGGCCCTGCCCTTCCCCTTGCCCGGTTTGACGCTCTGCGCCGGGCCGTCCGCCGGGGATGGCCGGGCGGAGGAGCTCCGCGCCGCCGGGCGGTGCGTTCGCCGGTGCGGAACGACCACGCGGTGGGTGACGGCGGCGTTCGACGGCACCGCCGTGGGCGTGCCGCCGTGCGGCGTCTCCGGCAGGTGCCCGCCGTGGTCGGCGGCGGTCGTCACGAGCGCGGCGACGAGTGCCGCCGCCGTCGCCGTGGCGGCCACCGCGACCGGCGCGGACGCCGAGGGGCGCCTCGGCCGGGGCAGGTCCCTGGTGCCGGACCGGCCGCCGGCCGGGAAGGGTTCTCGATCACCGGTGTGCGGCAGGTCCGGCTCGGGGGCCGTCCTGCGGGCGGGCACCTCGCGTACCGGCTCGCGCGTCGCGCCGGCCCAGTCGAGCCACACCTGCAGCTCGGCGGCGGCGGGACGCCCGGCCGGGGACTTGCTGAGGGCCTGGCTCACCGGTCCGCGCAGCGAGTCGTCCAGCCCGTCGAGGTCCGGCGCGTCGAACATGGTCCGCTCCGCGAGGGCATCCGGGTCACCCCGGCCGAACGGGTTGCGGCCGGTGGCGGCGAACCCGATGACGCATCCCCAGCCGAAGACGTCGGAGGCGGGTGTGGCCGGGAGGCATTCAAGACGCTCGGGCGGGATCCATCCCGGGCTGCCCACCACCATGCCCGGCCCGGTCGGGCCGCCCGCGTCGCCGACCGGCCGCGCGATGCCGAAGTCGATCAGACGCGGCCCGGTGGCGCTCAAGATGATGTTGGCCGGTTTCACGTCACGGTGGATCAGCCCGGCATGGTGGACGGCGGCGAGCGCGCGCGCCACGCCGACCGCCAGCGCCCGCAGCGCCGCGCCGGCCAGCGGCCCGTCGGCCTTGACGGCCTGCGCCAGCGACGGTCCCTCGACGTACTCGGTGACGACGTAGGGAGGCCGGTGGCCGCTGCCGTCGGCCACGAGACGCGCGACGTACACGGCGGGCGCCCGGCGCAGGCACGCGGCCTCCGCCTCGTAGCGGCGTGTTAAGTCCTCGTCGCCGGCCGTCTCACCGTGGGCGGTCTTGACCGCGACGAGAGCGCCGTCGGGGCCGCGACCCAGGTAGACGACGCCCATCCCGCCGTGACCCAGGCGTCCGAGCAGCGGGTATCCGCCGATCTGAGCCGGGTCCTCAGACGTCAGCTGCCGTACACCCGCAGGCAGGCTCTCGTCCGCCGAGGCCGTAGGTGTCCGCATGCGCCAAGCCCTCCGTGGGAACCGGGTGATCTCGATCCTGCATTTCGGCCGGGTTCCGTGCAAGTGAACGGCAAAGATCTGGATACCGGAGTTAACGTCTCCCAGGTATCTTGCGCTTCGTGGCCGAGTCGCGGGATCGCTTGCTCTCCGGCCGCTACCGGCTCATCGACCAGATCGGCCGGGGCGGCATGGGAACGGTCTGGTGGGCCCACGACGAGGTGGAGGATCGCGAGGTCGCGGTCAAGGAGGTGCACCTGCCGCCCAGCCTCGGCCACCGCGAGCGGGTGAACCTCCTGCGGCGCACCGACCGTGAGGCGCTCGCCGCCGGCCGCCTGCGCCATCCCGGGCTGATCGCCATCTACGACATGGTGGTCGAGGACTCCCGCCCCTGGCTGGTCATGGAGTACGTCGCGGCGCGTTCGCTGGAGGACGTCTTCGTCGACGACGGTCCCATCTCCCCGCGCCGCGTCGCGGAGATCGGCGTGCAACTGCTGTCCGCACTTCGCGCCGCGCACGACGCCGGCATCGTCCACCGCGACGTGAAGCCGAGCAACGTCCTGCTGGAGACCTCCGGGCGGGTCGTGCTCACCGACTTCGGCATCGCGACCTACGACGGCGCCACCACGCTGACCCAGACCGGCACGTTCATGGGCTCCCCGGCGTACGTCGCGCCCGAGGTGGCGCGCGGCGAGCCCGCGACTCCGGCGTCGGACCTGTGGTCGCTCGGCGCGACGCTCTACGCCGCGGTGGAGGGCCGCCCGCCGTACGACTACGAGACCGCGATGGCGACGCTGAGCGCCCTCGTCACCAGCGAGCCCGACCCCCCGATGCGCGCGGGGCCGCTCCGGTCCGTCCTCGGAGGCCTGCTGACCAAGGACCCGGCCCGGCGCCTGACCGCCGCGCGGGCGGGCGAACTGCTCGCGGCCGCCGCCACGCCGCCCGCACCGGCTCCCCGGCCGCAGCGACGCCGGCGACGGCTCACCGAGCGCGGCGGGGTCGTGCCCGTGGTGACCGTCGGCGTGCTGGCCCTGGCGATCGGCGCGGGCGTCCTCGCGGGGGTGAAGGGCACACCCGCTCGATACTCCGGGCGGCCGACGTCGCAGCCCCCCTCGGCCACGGCCGGCTCGGCCACCCCACGGTCGCGGGACCCGGAGGTCGGCCCGCTTCCGGCGACGATCGGTGGCGAGACGGGCGGGCCGCCGGCGGTACGCCTCGCCCGGGGCGGTGCGACCTGGCCGGACACCTCCGGGCTGACGCTGCGGCTCGGCGCCGGCCACAGCGCCGCGCGGGTGTCGGTCGTCGTGACCTGCCCGTCGGGTCCGCGCCTGCTGACCTTCACCGCGTACGTGCTCGGGGACGCCGGGTCGCTCGTGCACGGCACGTGCGCCGCCGTGGGCGGCAGCCCGCCGGCCTCCCGGCCCCTGCGGCTGCCGCCGGGCACCGATCCGGCCCGGATCCGCGTCCGCGTACGCCCCGGCGCCGACGCCGGTGACGGCCCGATCGCCTGGTTCGCGGGCCTGTACGGCGCGGCCTCCTAGTGTCTTTCGCGCCCTTCGCTCTGGCGGAGAGTAGTGCGTCGACTACGCTCGCCGTATCGCTGAGGGTGGGTGACCCGCGATACCGGGAGACGTGTGTGGGGCCGGTGATGGTGGGTAATACCGCGACGACGATGGAGGAATGTGATGAGCCTGGACGAAGCAGCCCGCCAACTGGAACTGGCGGCCCACGATACGCAGGTCGCCTTCGACTGCATCGGTCTCGGTGAGATCGAGCGCGCCCACACTCACACGATCACCGCGAGAGCGGCGGCGGACGCGGCCGAGGTCGCCCTGCGCATCGCCCTCGCCGACATGTCGCCGGAAGAGGCCGAACGCGCCGGCGAGACGGCCATGAAACGGATCGAGCAGGAAGAGGGCTCGCGGCGCTGAGCCCGCCCAGCTACGTCGCGGGTCCCGTCTCCGTCAGGCGACGGGACGCTCGGCGACCGGGGTTCGCGGGTCGGCGCCGGGCAGCGGCGCCGGCTCGAAGCCCTTGGCGGTCCCGAGGATCACGAGGGTGAGCGCGGCGCCGACCACGTAGGCGATCCACAGGTTCGACGCGACCGCGCCCGCGATGACCGCGCCCAGCACGAAGCCGGCGTAGTTGAAGACGTTCACCCGTGCGACGGCGATGCCCAGGCCGGTGGGGTCGAGCCGTCCGGCCGCCGAGAACGACGTCGGCACCACGACGGCCAGGCCCAGCCCGGCGACCGCGAACCCGGCGATCGCCACCGCCGGATCCGGCGCGAGCGCCGCCGCCAGCAGCCCGAGCCCGCCCACCAGTGCCCCCACCGCGACGACCCGCGCCGCCCCGTACGCCCGTACGACGAAGTCGGCGCCGGCCCGGCTCAGCATCATGCAGACCTGGTACGCGACGTACGCCAGCGGAGCGACCGCGCCCGCGGCGTGCAGGTCGTCCTTCAGATACTTGGCGCTGTAGCTCGACGTGGCCGAGTCGGCGATGTACATGCAGGTCACGGCTATCCCGATGACGACGATCGGTCGCCACGGGACCCGCTTGGCGGCGGCCCGCAGCTGGTCGCCGCTGGGCCCGGTGGACTCCATCGCCCGCGGATAGAGCCGATGGCCGCTGCCGAGGGCGACCGCGAGCCCGAGCGCCGCCGGGATGGCGAACCCGGTGCCGAGCCCCAGGCCGACTCGGTTGGCGAGCGCGATCCACAGCCCCGCGACGATGCCGGCCGCGCTCCAGATCGCGTGGAACCCGGTCAGCAGGCTCTTGCCGTACCGCGTCTCGGCGGTGACCGCCTGGGCGTTCATGGACGCGTCCACGGCGCCGACGAACAGGCCGAACAGCGCGGTGGCCGCGTACAGGGCCGGATCGCCGGGGGCCACGCCGATCGCGAGGATCGACAGCAGGACGAGCGGCTGGGAGATCCGCAGCACCGGGCCGCTGCCGTACCTCGGCATCAGCGCGCCGGCCAGGACACTGCCGACGCCGGCGACGACGGGCACGGCCAGCAGGACCAGGGCGAGCGTGGCGTCACTGAGGCGGTGGGCCTTCTGGATCTCCGGGATCCGGGTCACCAGCGCGGCGAACGACAGGCCCTGCACTCCGAAGGCGGCGTACGCCGCGCGACGGCCTCGCCGGGTCCGTTGGTCGATCTCTGCCGCCACCGCGCCCTCCGAAACATGAAAGAGGTTCGCGTCAGCGTAGAGACCGGGCGCGCCACGGTCAATACGGCCGGACCTGGTGGAATCAGTCGATGAGGCGGCGGCGCATGCCGCGCACGGCGAGGAACCACATCAGCGCGGCGAACACCAGCAGAGCGCCCACGTGCCCCAGGTCGGCGAGCGGGTGGAAGCCGAACACGGCGTGGCGCACCAGCTCCACGCAGTGGTACAGCGGGTTGACGTGGGCGATCGGGTGGGCCCAGTGGGGGAGGCCGCTGATCGGGAAGAACGTGCCCGCGACCAGGAACAGCGGGGCCAGCACACCGCTGATGATGTAGTCGAAGCTGTTGATCGACGGGACCACGGTGGACGCCCAGATGCCGAACAGCGCGAAGCCCGACGCGGTCAGCACGGTGAAGATCGGCACGGCGACCACGCCGGCGTGCGGCCGCAGGCCGAAGGCCAGCGACACGAGGATGGGGGCACAGGAGTACACCCCGCTCTTGACCGCGATCCACGACGCCTCGCCGGCCACCACCTCGTGCACGTCCACCGGCGCGGCCAGGACCGCGTCATAGGAGTGCTGGTAGGTGCGGCGGATGTAGGTGTTGAACATCCCGGGGAACACCGAGGTGAACAGCGTCGCCGTGGCGACCACGCCCGTGCCGACGAAGTCGACGTAGCGGTAGCCCGCGACATGGCCCACGAGCGAGCCGAAGCCGAAGCCGAACGCCAGCAGGTAGATCGTCGGCTCGATGATCGACGCGAACGACGACGAGGCCCAGTAGCGGCGGAACAGCGCCAGCTCACGCCGCCACACCCCGCGCACCGGCGCCCACTCGAAGACCTTTAGGTGATCAGTCAACGGTCTCTCCGGTCAGCATGACGAAGACGTCCTCGAGGTTGGCGGCCCGGCGTACGACGCGGTCGCCGTTGGCCAGGTTGTCGGCGAGCGATGGCGGGATCCGCTCGGCGCGCAGCACCGACACGGTCGGGCCGGTGCGGCGGGTCGGCAGGCCCGCGCGGTGGGCCAGGCCCTCGACCTCGGCCAGCCGCTCCGGCGGGCCCTCGTGCTCCTCGACGCGGTCGCCCGCGTGATCGGCGATCAGCTCGGCCGGGCTGCCGGTCGCGATCACCCTGCCACGTGACATCAGGGCGCACGTGTCGGCGAGGCGCTCGGCCTCCTCGATGTAGTGCGTGGACATCAGCACCGTCACCCCGGACGCGCGCAGCGCGGCGATCAGCCCCCACAGGTCGGCGCGCACCTGCGGGTCGAGGCCGACGGTCGGCTCGTCCAGCAGCACCAGGCGCGGCGAGTGCACCAGCCCCCGCGCGACCAGCAGCCGCCGCCGCATGCCGCCGGACAGCTTGTCGGCGCGCGCGTCGGCCCGGCCGGTCAGGTGGGCGATCTCCAGCGCGCGGTCCACCGCCGCGCGTACGCCCGCGCGCGGCACGCGGTAGAGCCGCGCGAAGACCTCGAGGTTCTGCCGGGCGGTCAGCTCCTCGTCGAGGTTGTCGGTCTGCGGCACCACGCCCATCAGCGCCCGTGCCTGCTTGGCCTCACGCGGGATGTCGTGGCCGAGCACGTTGATCGTGCCCTCGTCGGCCCTTGACTGGGCGGTCAGCAGGCGCATCGTCGTGGACTTGCCGGCGCCGTTGGGGCCGAGCAGCCCGAGACAGACGCCGTCGGGCACCTCCAGCGTCAGCCCGTCGACCGCCGCGATCGACGTGCCGTCACGATCGGTGTACCGCTTGACGACGTCACGCAACACGATGGCCATGCTGTTCACGGTATGCAGGGCCTCTGACAGACCGCCAACGAATATCGTCGGGGGCGTGGACCTTCCGTGGAAACCCGGCGGCGACGATCTCTCGCCGCGTGAGCTGCGCGCCTCCGACACCGACCGGGAGAACGTCGTGCGGCTCCTGAGGGAGGCCCACGGCGACGGCCGGATCACGCTCGACGAGCACGGCGAACGGGTCGAGCGGGCGTACGCCGCCCGCACGCTCGGCGAGCTCGCCGTGCTGACCCGTGACCTGCTCCCGGAGGAGCAGCAGCCCATCCGGCTGGACCCGGGCCCGCTGCACGCCCTGTTCGGCACCGTACGACGCGACGGGCGGTGGGTCGTGCCCGGCCGGTTCGCGGCCGCGGCGGTCTTCGGCACGCTGGAGATCGACCTGCGGGAGGCCCTGCTGCAGCGCCGCCACGTCGTCGTACGCGCGAGCGTGCTCGGCGGGCGGCTCCGGCTGGTCGTCCCCGAGGGCGTGCGCGTGGAGTTCACCGGGCGGTCCATCGTGGGCTCGCAGGCGCTGCGCGTACGGCAGCCGCAGGGCCCGGACGTGCCCGTCATCGAAGTGAGCGGCACGGTGGTGTTCGGTTCGGTCGGCGCGCGCACGCCGAGACGCCGCCGGTTGCCCCGCCTGCGCCGCCCGGCCCGCTGATCACAGAACCGGAGCAGCAGGTCACGCAGGAGGTTCAATAACGGTTGAGACTCCTCGGCGCGCATCCCCTTGAACTGGTACGGACCAGCTCCTATCGTTCAGTGCCATGCGCGATTCTGCTCAGTGAGCAGTCGAATCGTGCACAACCTTTCATGCCTGTGAAAGGAGGTGGCGGCGCGAGCCGCACACCAGCTGTGCCACGCCAAGCGGCCGCTCGGAGGTGATGAGCCGGGGGCCCGGCCGGGGGTTGGCGACCCTTTTTCCACACATGACCGGGGACGTCGCGCGCACCCGCGCGCCCCGAAGCCTCACGCAAGAAGGCGGGGACAGGTGAAACGGCACCTCACCGGCGTTATCGCCGCGGGTCTCACGGTGACCCTCGGTTTGACCGGATGCAGCAAGGGGAGTTCCTCGGGCGACAGCGGCGACAGCAAGACGATCAGGTTCGTCGCCGCGATCTACGACGACAAGACCAAGTCCCTCTGGGACAGCCTCATCAAGACGTTCGAGGCGCAGAACAAGGGCTACAAGGTCAACCTGGAAATGGTCGACTGGACCCAGATGGACGCCAAGGTCAAGACCTACGTCCAGACCAAGCAGACGCCCGACATCCTGAACTACAACGCGTTCGCCGACTTCGCGCGGGACGGCCTGCTCTTCCCGACTTCGGACGTGCTGTCCCCGCAGGTGTCGAGCGACATCCTCCCGTCCTTCGTCGAGGGCGACAAGTACAAGGGCACGCAGTACGGCATGCCGCTGCTGTCCAGCGTCCGGCTGTTCTTCTACAACAAGGACGTCTTCAAGAAGGCCGGCATCTCCGCGCCGCCCAAGACCTGGGACGAGGTCAAGACCGACGCCCAGAAGATCAAGGACAAGGGCGGGAAGGGCGTCTTCCCGCTCGGCCTGCCGCTCGGCGCCGAGGAGTCCCAGGCCGAGTTCTTCATGTGGGCGATGAACAACGGCGGCGGCTACGTCGACCAGTCCGGCAACTGGACGATCGACAGCCAGGCCAACGTCGACACGCTGAACTACCTCAAGGACCTCAGCAAGTCCGGCCTCACGCAGCCGAACCCTGAGACGACCGACCGCAAGGACGTCTTCAACGAGTTCGCGCAGGGCAAGATCGGCATGCTGAACGGCGCCGTCTTCATGCCGGCGGGCTTCATCAACAAGGTCAACGCCAAGCTGCCGTACGCCGTGGCGCCGCTGCCGACCAAGGCCGGGGGCACGCCCAGCACCCTCGGTGTGCAGGACTTCCTGGTGGCGTTCAAGAACGGCGGCGGCAAGAAGAAGGACGCCGTCTCCAAGTTCCTGAACTTCTTCTACCAGACGAACAACGTCGCCAACTTCCAGAAGGAAGAGGGCTTCCTGCCCGTCACCAAGTCGGCGGGCGACGTGATCAGCAGTGCCGTGCCGTACGACAAGCCGTTCATCGACGCCTTGCCGAACGCCAAGTTCTACCCCACCGGCAACGCCGCCTGGGGCCCGCTGGCCAACACGGTCAAGGAGAAGCTCGGCACCGCCATCACCGGTGACCCGAAGAGCGTGCTGAGCGAGCTCCAGCAGACCGCGCAGAAGAACGGCTGACGGACGGCTCGTGCACGACACCATCGAGGCGCGCGGCGCCGGGGCCAGGTCCCCGGCGCCGGCGTCGGCGAGAAGAAGAAACAGCCGGATCCTCCGTGCGCTGGCACCGTTGCCCTGGATCGGCCCCGCGATCATCCTGATCGTGGCCGTGGTCCTGTGGCCGGTCGTCGAGATGGTCTGGACGTCGCTGATGAGGATCAGCTCGTCCGGGGCGACGCTGGGCTTTCGCGGCACCGGTAACTACCACGACCTGTTCGGCGAGACCGACCTCGTCAGCGTGCTGCTGCGCACGGTGGTGTGGGTGGTCGGCGTCGTCGTGGTCACGATCGTCGTGTCGCTGGCCATCGGCCAGCTGCTCAACGCCAACTTCCCGGGGCGCCGCGTGGTGCGCTGGGCGGTGATCGTGCCCTGGGCCGCGTCGGTGCTGATGACGGCGCTGACCTGGAAGTGGATGCTCAACTACTACTACGGCGTGGTCAACAAGGTCCTCAAGGGCGTCGGGCTGATCGACCACTCGGTGAACTGGCTGTCCAACCCCACCCAGGCGCTGATCTGGATGATGTGGGTGGCCGTCTTCGTCTCCTTGCCGTTCACCTCGTTCGTCATCCTGGCCGGGCTGCAGACCGTCCCGCAGGAGGTCTACGAGGCGGCCCGCGTCGACGGCGCCGGGCGCGCGCGGACCTACTTCCGCATCACGCTGCCGCTGCTGCGGCCGGCCCTGCTGGTCGCGGCGATCATCAACGTGATCAACGTCTTCAACTCGTTCCCGATCATCTACGCGATGACCGGGGGCGGACCGGGCAGCAAGACCGACACCAGCACGACCTTCATGTACAAGCTCGCCTTCAGCGGAACGGGTGACGTCGGAGAGTCGGCCGCGATGGCGGTCGTGAACTTCGCGCTGATCCTGATCCTGGTCCTGCTGTACCTGCGGGCCGTCGGCTGGCGCGGGGAGGCACAACCATGAGCAGCCTGAGCAACCGCCGTCCGGCCACGGTCGGCCGCGGTGTGCCGGGGTCGGCCGGTAGGGGACGAATCGTCCTCCTCACCGCGGTGGGCTACCTGGTGGCGTTCGTGTTCGTCGCGCCGTACCTGGAGATGCTGCTCACGGCGCTCAAGCCCGACCGTGAGCTGACCGCGTCGCCGACGACGTTCCTGCCGAAGCACTGGAGCTTCGGCAACTTCGTCGACGTGTGGAAAGCGGCGCCGATCTGGACGAACATGCAGGTCTCGCTCATCGTCGCGGCCGTGTCCACGCTGATCGCGCTGCTGGTCGCGCTGCCGGCGGCGTACTACACGGCGCGCAACCGGTTCTGGCTGCGCGGGCCGTTCCTGCTGCTGGTGCTCATCACGCAGATGTTCGCCCCCACCGCGCTGGTGATCGGCATCTACCGCGAGATGGTCTACCTCAACCTGACCGACACGCTGCTCGCGCTGATCCTGGTCAACGCCGCCTTCAACCTGCCGTTCTGCGTGTGGATCCTGCACGGGTACTTCTCCAGCATCCCGAAGGCGCTGGAGGAGGCCGCCTACATCGACGGCGCGGGCCGGTTCACGGCGCTCACCCGGGTGACGCTGCCGCTGTCGCTGCCCGGCCTGGTGACCGCGGTGGTCTACACGTTCATCGGGGCGTGGAACGAGTACGTCGTCGCCCTGACGATCACGTCCTCGCCCAACCGTCAGCCGCTGACCGTGGCCGTGCCCGGCTTCGTCACGTCGTACCAGCAGCACTGGCAGTACCTGTTCGCCACCTCGCTGATCGCGATCGTGCCGGTCGTCATCCTGTTCATCGTGATCGAGCGTTACCTCATCGGCGGCCTGACCGCCGGCAGCGTCAAGTAGCCGTCGCCCGTACGGGGCACGTGGCCCTTCCGGCCCTCGCGGCCGGAAGGGTGTGCGACGGACCGGCTAACTCGCGGTGTCGAAGTTGATGGCGGAGTAGGCGCGGAGCTTGGCGAGCCGGTGCTCGCTGTCGATCCGGCGGATCGTCCCGCTGCGCGAACGCATCACGAGCGAGTTCGTGTACGCCAGGCCCTTGCTGTAGCGGACCCCGCCGACCAGCTCGCCGTCGGTGATGCCGGTCGCGGCGAAGAACACGTCGTCGGAGGTGACCAGGTCGTCGGTGGTCAGCACCCGCGACAGGTCGTGTCCGGCGTCGACCGCCTTCTGCCGTTCGGCGTCGTCCTTGGGCCACAGCCGTCCCTGCAGCACGCCGCCGAGCGACTTGATCGCGCAGGCCGCGATGATGCCCTCCGGCGTGCCGCCGATGCCGAGCATCAGGTCGATGCCGGTGTTCTCCCGCGCGGCCATGATCGCGCCGGCCACGTCGCCGTCGGTGATGAACTTGATCCGGGCGCCCGCCTCGCGTACCTCCTTGACGATCCGCTCGTGCCGGGGCCGGTCGAGGATGACCACCGTGACATCCGACGACGAGCAGCCCTTGGCCCGCGCCACCGCCCGGATGTTGTCCGCCACGGGCGCGTCGATGTTGACGACGTCGGCCGCCTCGGGGCCGGTCGCCAGCTTCTCCATGTAGAACACGGCCGACGGGTCGTACATGGTGCCCCGCGGGCTCACCGCGATCACCGCGATCGCGTTGCTCTGCCCGAGCGCGGTCAGCCGCGTGCCGTCGATCGGGTCCACGGCGACGTCGCAGTCCGCGCCGTTGCCGTCGCCGACGCGCTCGCCGTTGAAGAGCATCGGGGCCTGGTCCTTCTCGCCCTCGCCGATCACCACCACGCCGTTCATCGACACCGTGTTGATCAGCTGGCGCATGGCGTTCACCGCCGCGCCGTCGGCCCCGTTCTTGTCACCGCGTCCCACCCAGCGGGCGGCGGCCATCGCCGCGGCCTCGGTCACGCGCACGAGCTCCAGCGCGAGGTTGCGGTCCGGGGCGTGGGCCTCGGTCACCAGCGGGGACGACGGAGTGCTTGCTTCGGTCATCGGATCACGCGGCGTGGCGGCCCGGCCGGCCGGCCGAGGGCGAACGCCGCTCCCTCCTCGAGTGTCAGGTCGATCGCATGTTCGCACGTCTGGCTGCGGCGAGGTGGATGCGCAGGCACTGCAAACATGCCCGTTTTGTAGGGAAGGTTGCGTGCGAGAAACACCACTTTGACGATTCGCCTCCCGAGGGGCCGGACCGGCCCATGGGACGGCAGGAAGCCGCCGGATCACCGGCGGCCGATGCCGGAGGACGTAAATTCAGCGCAGACAGGGCGTAATCTAGGGCCGTAATGAGCAGCGAAATCAAGCGGCGGCCCGGCGGGCGAGCGACGTGCCCGGCCGGCCGTCGGTGGCGAGTGCCGTGCGCCTCTTCGGCACGGCGAGGAGCGCGCAGTTGAGCATCGAACACCTCCAGCGCACCTCCGATCGAGGTGCGGCCACGCGTGGCGCCCTGCTGGCGGCGGCGCGTGAAGTCTTCTCGGTGTCCGGGTTCGCGCAGGCGGCGGTGACCGACATCGTGGCCAAGGCCGGAGCGAGCGTCGGCAGCCTCTACCACCACTTCAGCGGCAAGGCCGACCTTTACCTCACGCTCTTCGAGGAGTTCCAGAACCGCCAGCAGGAGCGCACCCGCGAGGCCGTCCACCTGGCCCGCGACCAGGGCGAGGCCGACCCGATGCGGCTGTTCATCGCCGGAGCGCGTGCCTACCTCGACGGTTGCCTCGCCGAGCCCGACCTCGCCCGGCTGTTCCTGTCCGGCGACGGGCCGCCCGGCTTCGACCGGGCCCTGCGCGACCGCCTCCGCACCTGGGCGCGGCGCAACGCGGCGCTCTTCCACACCGGCGACGGCGAGGTGGACGAGGCGCTCGTCGTCGTGCTGACGGGCGCGATGTCCGGCGCGGTCGCGGAGCTGTCGCTGTCGGAGGACGAGACGGCGTCACGGCGCCTCGCCGACGACGTCCTGGCGATCATTTCCCGCATGGAGAGCCCCCGTGAGCGACGGTCCTGAGCCGGCGGACAGCACCACCACACCGGGCGACACGCCGCCCGGCACCACCGCCACCGCGACCCGTCCGCCCGAGGGTCCGTACGTCGTGTCGCCGTCGGTGTACAAGCGGCTCATGTCGGGCCTGCCGGGCTTCTGCATGGCGATGCTCGCGTCGCTCGCCCTCGTCGGTCTGGTCATCCTGATCACCCCGCGGCACAACGAATCCGCCATGCCGCACGCCGACTACAGCAGCGACCTGGCCGGACTCACCGCCGTCGCCCCGTACCAGGTGCTGGCGCCCCAGGGCCTGCCGCCGCAGTGGTTCGCCACCAGCACCCGGCTCAGCGGCCACGGACAGGGGCCGATCTCCTGGCACCTCGGCTTCTCCACGGCGCGCAAGGAGTACGCCGCGCTGGAGGAGAGCAACGAGACGCCGGACGGCGCCGGTCACTTCATCGATCGCATGACGAGCCAGGGCCACCCGGACGGCACCGCCCAGATCGCCGGTGCGACCTGGGACCGCGAGTTCCGGCCGGACAAGAAGCAGCGCTCGCTCGTCCGCCGCCTCCCCGGCGTCACGATCGTCCTCACCGGCACGGCCTCGTACGAGGAGCTCGGGGTGCTGGCGGCCGCGCTGAAGCCCCAGCCGAAGCCGTCCTCGGCGGCCACGCCGGTCGGCTGACCCGCCGGGGCACGGCTCAGAAGGGCGCGCCCTCGGCGGGTTCGGCGCTCGGTTCGGCGCGCTCGGACATGGCCGCGGCGAGCCGAGCGCGGGCGCCCTCCAGCCACTCCTCGCAGATGCCCGCCAGCTTCTCGCCGCGCTGCCAGAGAGTGAGCGACTCCTCGAGAGTGAGGCCGCCGGCCTCCAGCCGGCGCACGACGTCCGTCAGCTCGTCACGGGCCTGCTCGTAGGACAGCTCTGGTTTCTCCTCCGTCACCCGAACCACCCTACGGGCACCGCGCCCCGCCCGCGCCGAGCCGCCGGTCAGCCGCTGAGGTTTCCGACGATGATCAGGAGCAGCAGGAGGAACACCAGGCCCGGGTAGAGGTACGCGCCCGGGCGGTGGAACACCGGCGGGCCCGGGTCGAGCGGCGCGCGTCCGTCGCCCTGCGGCTGCGGCGCGGGCAGGTTCGCGACGTTGCTGCGGGAACTGACGTTCATCAGCAGGAAGATCGGAGTCATCACGATGCTCTGGACGCTGCACCAGCCGCCCGTCAGCGTCTTGGCGGTCAGCCGCCGGAACGTGTGCAGGCCGCAGTCGCGGCAGTACGGGCCGGGCGCCGTCCAGATCGTGTGCATGACCACCGCGCCGACCACGGCGCGGAACGTCGCGTTGGCGGCGGGTCCGCTCCCGCACAGCCGGCAGGACTGCCCTCCGTAGGCCTGCTGACCGGCATCCTGCTGCGGTGCCTGGTACTGCTGGTATTGCTGCTGCTGGTACTGACCCTGCTGGTACTGCTGCTGTTGGTATTGCTGCTGAGGCTGCTGGTAGCCCTGCTGAGCGCCCTGGTACTGCGGCTGCCCCCACTGCTGTCCGTACGGCTGCTGTTGCTGCTGGGGCTGCGGGTACGGCGCCTGGTAGTGCCCCTGGGCGGGCTGCTGGTAGGCCTGCTGCTGGTAGGGGCCGGGCCCCTGGTACGGCGGCTGCTGGTACGGGGGCTGAGTCACGGAGGAGTCCTTCGACAGATGTGGTGCACGTGACGGATGAGGTGAGCGACCATTATCGGCATGATCTGGGGGTGCTCGGGTAAGTTACGAAGTTTCTCCTGGTGAGGCGGTGCTCACACCGTTCCGCCGTCCTCCGCGCGCACGGTGATCCGGTCGTCGTGGAAGCGGATCAGCAACTCGTCGCCCTTGCTCACGTCGGCGGCGGCACCGATGACCGACTCGTCGGGGCGCTGGACGACGGCGTAGCCGCGCTGAAGCGTGGCGGCGGGGGAGAGGGCCACGAGGCGGCCCCGAGTGTGGGACAGGTCATCCGCGGCGCGGTCGAGGGCCGACGCCAGGCAACGCCGTGCCCGGTCGCGCAGGGTGGTGACCCCCTCCTCCTGCCGCTCGACCTCCCGTACCGGATCGGCCAGCGCCGGCCGCGAGCGCACCCCCGCCAGCCACTGCACCTCCCGCTCGACCCGGCCGGACAGGCAGCGCCGGCCGCGGTCGCGCAGCTGCCGCACCAGCGTGAGCTGCTCGCGCACGTCGGGCACGGTCTTCTTGGCGGCGTCGGTCGGCGTCGAGGCGCGCACGTCGGCGACGTAGTCGAGGAGCGGCGTGTCCTGCTCGTGCCCGATCGCGGAGACCACGGGTGTGCGGGCGGCGGCCACCGCGCGTACGAGGGCCTCGTCGGAGAAGGCGAGCAGGTCCTCCAGGGAACCGCCGCCACGAGCGATGATGATCACTTCGACGTCCTTGTCGGCGTCGAGCCGGCCCAGCGCGTCGATCACCTCGCCCGCCGCGTACGTGCCCTGGACGGCGGTGTTCTCCACCTTGAACCGGACGGCGGGCCAGCGGCGGCGGGCGTTCTCCAGCACGTCGCGTTCGGCGGCGGAGTCGCGGCCGCAGATCAGCCCGACCGTGCCGGGCAGGAAGGGCAGCGGACGCTTGCGCTCGGCGCTGAACACGCCCTCGGCGGCGAGGAGCTGCTTGAGCCGCTCCAGCCGGGCCAGGAGCTCGCCCACGCCCACCGGGCGGATCTCGAACGCCGAGAGCGCGAACGAGCCGCGGTTGATGTAGAAGTCGGGCTTGGCGTGCACCACCACACGGGCGCCGTCGACGACGGCCGGGCCGCCGGCGTCGCAGACCGCGCGCGGGCACACCACGCGCACGGAGACGTTGGCGACCGGGTCGCGCAGGGTGAAGTAGACCGTGCCCGCGCGGCGGTTCAGCTCGGTGATCTGCCCTTCGACCCAGATCCGCCCGAGCTTGGAGATCCAGCCGCCGACGAGCTGCAGAACGGTACGGACCGGGGTCGGCGACTCCGGCGAGGTCTCCAGCGCCATGCGCGCAGCCTAACGGCCGGCGGGGACGGCGCGGGCCGGAGAGCGATGAGCCTGGCCGTTCTGGCGAGCCGAGCTGGACGGATCGTGTGGTAAGCCCCACACTCCGTAGTTAGCCCAGCTAAACGCGGTGCTCTGCTAGCTTGGAAGGAGGAAAGGTCATGTCCGATCCCCGTGCGCTCGCCGAACGCTTCAACCGGCAGATCCGCGACATCGTGCTCATGCTCCGTCGCGCGAACGCCGGTCAGGCCATCACGACACAGCAGATGTTCGTGATGGGCTCGCTCGAAGGCGGCTCGCGCCGGATGTCCGATCTCGCCGCGGAGCACGGTGTGCGGCTGCCGACCATGACACGGCAGATCGGCCGCCTCGCCCGCGACGGACTGGTCATCCGGGGACGCGAGGCCGATGACGCACGGGTGGTCACCGCCGAGCTCACCCCGGTGGGACGCCAACGCCTCCAGCACGCGAGGGAACAGCGGATCACCTTCCTCGCGGGGCGCATGACACTGCTGAACGACGCCGAGCGCGCCTCCATCGAGGCCGCCCTGCCGGCCCTGGAGAAGCTTTTCGCCGGCTCGTGACGGCTCGGGCCAGGAAGAACCCGCGCGCGGCATGACCGGCCGTACCCGGGCAAGGCGACGGTCCGCGCCGTGGCATGCCAAAGAGCCGCCGGGTCCGTACGGGATCGGCGGCGTCGCGACGACCGCTCAGCCTTCGCGCAGCTTGGCGATGCGGTTCTCGTACATGCGCAGGAAGTCGGCGCGTGCGGCGTGCGAACGCTCGTAGTCGCGCAGCTCACCGACCTGCTTGGCGTCCAGGCCCCGCAGCCGGGCGCGTACGGAGGCGAGCGTCGCCTCGTCGTAGCCCGAGATCGGCAGGTTCGCGGCCGCCTTGGCGCGTGGCTTCGGCTGCGTGGTCTTCGTCTCGGCCTGCTTGGCCTTCGCCGCCGCGGCGGGCTTGGCCTTGGCCGCCGGCTTCGGCGACGGCTTGGGCGAGGGCTTCGGCGCCGGCTTCGGACTGGGCTTGGCCGCCGTCGACCTGGCCGCCGCGGGCTTTCCCGCCGCCTTGGGACGGGAGGTGGCCGAGGGCCGGGTCGGCGGGGCCGTGGCCGGCTTCGGGCGCTCGGCGGGCCGCTGCGGGCGTGTGGTCGCGGACGGCTTCGGCTTGCCGACGGAGATCTCCGAGTCACCGGCCGCCGGGCCCTTCGACGGCTCGGCGGTCCGGCCGTTGCCGGCGACCTTGCCGACGACCATGCCGGTGAGGTTCTCGGCGTCGTTCTTCAGCCGGCCCAGCACGGGGCTCAGCCCGGACTCGCGCGCCTCGCGGTAGTCCTTGCGCAGGCGGTCGGTGAGCAGCAGGGCCCGCCCGACCCCCATGACCGCCAACCGGGCGGCCTGGATCGGCAGCTCGCTGACGGTGTCCTTGACCTGTTCCCTGAGCTGGCGTGGTGATCGTGTCATCGTTTGTTTCTGCTCTCTCCAGCCCGGTACAAACGGACCGGCCGGTACCCGACGTTGTGTCTACGAACACTCTGCCCTACGGTGTCGCGACGTTCACGCGCCGTGGCCGGTTTCCCCGCGGTCGGATCGCGCATCGCGATCCCGCCTACCATGGTGCCTATGACTCGTCGCGTTCTCCTGGCCAAGCCGCGTGGTTACTGTGCGGGCGTCGACCGTGCCGTCCAGACGGTGGAGCTGGCGCTCGAGCGCTACGGCGCCCCGATCTACGTGCGCAAGCAGATCGTGCACAACGTCCACGTCGTCAAGACCCTCGAGGAGCGAGGTGCGATCTTCGTGGACGAGACCGAGGAGGTCCCCGAGGGCGCCATCGTGGTGTTCTCCGCCCACGGCGTCGCCCCGGTCGTCCACGACGAGGCCGCCGGCCTGAGCCTCCGTACGATCGACGCGACCTGCCCGCTGGTCACCAAGGTGCACAAGGAGGCCCGGCGGTTCGCGAGCGACGACTACGACATCCTCCTCATCGGCCACGAGGGCCACGAGGAGGTCATCGGCACCAGCGGCGAGGCCCCCGAGCACGTCCAGCTGGTCGACGGGCCGGACGACGTGGCCAACATCACGGTCCGCGACCCGGAGAAGGTCGTGTGGCTCTCCCAGACCACGTTGTCCGTGGACGAGACCACCGCGACCGTCGAGGCCCTGCGCGCCCGGTTCCCCAAGCTGATCGACCCGCCGTCGGACGACATCTGCTACGCCACACAGAACCGCCAGGTCGCGGTCAAGGAGATCGCCGCCCAGTCGCAGCTGGTCATCGTGGTCGGCTCCGAGAACTCCTCCAACTCCAAGCGCCTCGTCGAGGTCGCCAAGGACCACGGCGCCGACGCGTCGTACCTGGTCGACTACGCCGACCAGATCGACCCGGCGTGGCTGGAGGGCGTGACCACGGTCGGCGTGACGAGCGGCGCCTCGGTGCCGGAGGAGCTCGTGGACGGCGTCCTCGAACGTCTCGCGGCCCACGGCTTCGACATGGTGGAAGAGGTCGAGTCCGTCCGCGAACGCATGGTCTTCGCCCTGCCCCACGAACTCCGCCGCGACCTTCGGTCCGCCTGAGTTTCCTAGTCGGCGGACGCGCCCGGGGCCGGGGGGTCGTCCCAGCGGACCGGGTCGTCGTCCTCGTTCTTGCGGCCGAGCAGTGACGTGCGGCCGCGGAACGGGTTGTCCTCGGCGACGCTCGCGCGCAGCTCCCGCAGGTTGGCCGGCAGGCCGCGCGGAACGGCGATCAGCACCACGAGCAGCGCGCCGACGAACAGCCACGGCACGTTCGACGTCAGCGTCGTGACCAGGGTGAGCAGCATGCTGACCAGGAACGAGCGCGCTCCGAACGAGCCGATGGCCGCGCCGGCCAGGGAGACGAAGAAGAAGATCAGCGGCGGGCTGACCACGAGGACCAGCAGGTCCGTACGGCGGGTCGTCACCACCGCCAGCAGGCAGCCGAGTACGAACAGGAACCCCTGCGCCCCGTGCAGGCCGAACAGCCCGCCGAAGACCGCGCCGAGGAGGGTCGAGGCGAGCACGACGACGATGCCGCCCCGGCCGGTCAGCGTGACGGCCGGGCCGGAGGGCGGGCGCCGCCGGCGTTTCCCTCCCGGGGGAGGAGATGCCACCTTCGGGCCTCCGCGCGTGTCCGTTGCCACCAGCCGTCCCAGAGTCGAGCGCCTCTGACCGTACGGTAACCCGCTTCGGCGGGTCACGTCCCGCGACACGACGTTACCGGCATCAGGGAAGCAGCCGAATCTGGCGGTTCTCGTCCGCGTCATCGGCGAGTTCCGCGGCGGACAGGGAACGGGCCGGCTCGCCGACCTGGCCGGGCGGGTCGAGCTCGTCGTCGGTCACGCCGAGCTCGTTCAGCCGCCGCGCGGTGACCAGGACCCGGCTCTCCAGCGACCCCACCGTGCGGTTGTAGGCGACGACCGCGTTCGTCAGCGACTTGCCGAGCTGGTCGACGTGGCGGCCCAGCGTGCCGAGCCGCTCGTACAGCTCCCGGCCGAGCTCGAACACCGCGCGGGCGTTCTCCGACAGGGCCTCCTGCTGCCACGCGTAGTGCGCCGTCCGCAGCATCGTGACCAGCGTCGTCGGGGTGGCGATGTGCACCCGGCGGCGCATCGCGTACTCCAGCAGCCCGGGGTCGCGGTCCAGCGCCGGCGCCAGGAACGCCTCACCCGGCACGAACAGCACCACGAACTCCGGCGCGGGGCTGAAGGAGCGCCAGTACGACTTGGCCGCCAGCCGGTCGACGTGGTCGCGGAGGTGCCGGGCGTGCGCGTCGAGCCGCGCCTTCCAGACGACGGACTCATCGGCGTCCGCCGCCTCCAGGTACGCCGCGAGGGACACCTTGGAGTCGACGACGATGTTCTTGCCGCCCGCGAGGCGTACGACCATGTCGGGGCGGACCCCGCTGTCGGCCGTGGCCTGCTCGTCGAAGTCGCAGTGGCGCGTCATGCCGGAGATCTCCACCACGCGGCGCAGCTGGAGCTCGCCCCACCGGCCGCGCGCCTCGGGCCGCTGCAGCGCCCGTACGAGGGTCTGGGTCTCCCGGCGGAGCTGGTCGGAGCTCTGCCGGACGAACTCCACCTGCTTGGCCAGCATCGCGTGCGACTCGCGGCGGCCGGTCTCCACCTCGCGCAGCTGCGCCTCGACCCGGCCGAGCGTGTCCTTCAGCGGCGCGATGCGCTTGTCGAGCTCGCCGGCGGCCTCGGCGTTCGCGGTGGCCAGGCGGGTGCCGGCCAGCTCCAGGAATCGCTGGTTGCTGGCGTCCAGGGCCTGCGCCGACAGCGCCTGGAAGCGTTCGGTGAGGCGCTCCTCGACGTAGGCGACCTTCTCCTCGGCGGCCTTGGCCCGTGCGCTGATCGCCGCCGTACGGCTCCGGGCCCACGCCACCCCCGCGACGGCACCGACGATGAGACCGACGACCAGACCGAGGAGAACGTCCATCTCCGCATCGTGACAAAGCGGCCGGGCAAAGTCGGCCCGACGCGCGGGTGAGGCGCCACTGCGGGCGGAACTCTCACTCACGGACCAAGAGCTCGTCCGCTACGCTCCGGGCGTCTGATGAGCAAGGGGACATTCGTGCAACCACCGTACGGTCCGGGGCCCTACCAGGGGCCGCCGCATCCGGGCCCTCCGTACCCCGGTCCGGCGGGGCGCCCTCCCGGCCCGCCCATGCCCGGTGCTCCGCCGCGGAAATCGCGAGGGGCCGCGCCGGCGATCCTCCTGATCGCCGGGTTCCTGGTCGTGGTGGTGCTCGGCGTCGTGCTGATCGTCGTGAACCACAGCAGGTCGCAGGGCCGGTTCAAGCACGCCCCGGAAGGGTGCTGGCTGCTCGGCCAGGCGCAGATCCAGGTGTACGTGCCGGGCGCCGGCCCGAAACCGAGCCTGGAGGGGGCCTCGTGCACGTGGGAGGCGAGCGGCACCAACACCACCGGGCGGGTGCACGTGTACGTGGAGACCTTCGACCGGTCCACCGTCAAGGACGCCGAGGACCAGTACGGCGTCAGACGGCGACAGGCCGACGCGCCCGGTGTCACGATCGTTCCGCTGTCGAACGGCGATGAGAGCTTCATGGCATGCAACGCTTCCAAGGGTTCGGCAGGAAGCTGTGAGTCCTATACGCGCCTGAGCAACCAGGTGTTCAGGGTGGAGTTCGAGAGCTTCGAGGAGCGGAACGTGCGGGACCCGGCACTGGTGGTGCGGACGCTCACCGCGCAAGCCACCCGGCACCTTGACCAGGCGGGCGGGTAGCGCTCCGCCGGATGACGGTCCGGGCGCGACAGGGCCGTAGACTCGCCGTCCGTGAGCCTGTCCATCGGAGCGGACAACGCACCGACGACGAGACCGACGACCAGAACATCCATGAACGCGTCGTGACAAAGCCGGCCCGGCTTGTCGGCACGACGCGCGGGCCGCATGTGGACGCGATCATCGTCCCCGGCGACAGGGGCTTCCGTTACGCTCCCGTGCACCGATGACATTGGGGGTGTTCGTGGGAACTCCGGCCTCTCTGCCCGGACTCCGTCCGCCGCCCCCGCCTCCCGCCGGGCGGCGAGACCGGGCGCCCGTGGTGATCCTGGCCGTCCTCATCCCGGCGCTCGTGGCAGGGCTCGTCTGGGCGATGTACACGGGCGCGTCCCCGGAGGGCGGCCTCGCGACGCCATCGGCGTGCTCGCTGCTCGACCAGGACCAGGTCGGCGCGTACCTGCCCGGCGCGGTGGCCGACGGCGGCGGATACCAGTGCTCCTGGACCGAACCGGGCCGTGCCGGGGAGCGGCTCACCGCCGGCGTCGAGGCCCTGCCCGGCGACCCGCCGAGCGTCGAGGACGCCGAGGACGAGTACGACCTCCGGCGGCGGCAGGCGGACGCACCCGGCACCGCGATCACCCCGCTGAAGATCGGCGACGAGACGTTCATGGCGTGTGCCGCGCCTCCGGACGGCGGGCCCGGGAGCTGCACGGCGTACACGCGGGTGCGGAACGTGGTGTTCAGCCTGACGTTCGAGAGCCTCGCGGTGACCGGCGCGCGCGATCCGGCCTCCTCGGTACGCGCCCTCGACGCGGAGGCGGCCTTGCGGCTGGGCGGCTCCGGCGGGTGACCGGCGCGTGCGCCGGGGGCCGTAGACTCGCCGTCCGTGAGCTTGTCCATCGGAATCGTCGGGCTGCCCAACGTCGGCAAGTCGACGCTCTTCAACGCCCTGACCAAGAACACCGCTCTCGCGGCGAACTACCCCTTCGCCACGATCGAGCCGAACGTCGGTGTGGTCGGGTTGCCCGACCCGCGTCTCGACGAGCTGTCGCGGCTGTACGACTCCGCGAAGATCGTGCACGCGACCGTGCAGTTCGTCGACATCGCGGGCATCGTGAAGGGTGCCTCGGAGGGCCAGGGGCTGGGCAACCAGTTCCTCGCCAACATCCGGGAAACCGACGCGATCTGCCAGGTCATCCGCGTCTTCGACGACCCGGACGTCACGCACGTCGACGGTGACGTCGCGCCGCTGCGCGACATCGAGACGATCAACACCGAGCTGATCCTCGCCGACCTCCAGACTCTGGAGAAGGCCCTGCCGCGCCTGGAGAAGGAGGCGCGGACCACCAAGGACAAGGAGAAGCTCGCGGTCGTGGACGCGGCCCAGACGGCGCAGAAGGTGCTGAACGAGGGCACCACGCTGTACGCCTCGGGGCTCGACCTGGCCGTCCTGCGCGAGCTGCACCTCCTCACCGCCAAGCCGTTCCTGTACGTGTTCAACGTCGACGAGGACGAGCTGGGCGACGAGGACCTGCGCGCGCGGCTGCAGGGGCTCGTCGCCCCGGCCGAGGCGATCTTCCTCGACGCCAAGATCGAGTCGGAGTTGATCGAGCTGCCGGACGACGAGGCGCTGGAGCTCCTGCAGTCGACCGGCCAGCAGGAACCGGGGCTGGCGCAGCTCGTACGGGTCGGGTTCGACACGCTCGGGCTGCAGACGTTCCTGACCGCGGGCCCGAAGGAGGCGCGGGCCTGGACGATCCGCAAGGGCGCCACCGCGCCGGAGGCCGCCGGCGTCATCCACACCGACTTCCGCACCGGGTTCATCAAGGCCGAGATCGTGTCCTACGACGATCTCATCGCGGAACGCTCCGTGGCGGCCGCCCGCGCCGCCGGGAAGGCCCGGATGGAGGGCAAAGAGTACGTCATGCAGGATGGCGACGTCGTGGAGTTCCGCTTCAACGTGTAGGAAGCGAGACAAACCTCGCCTTCCGGTAATACTGCCCGTCACAAGGAGTTATCCACAACCGCGTGCCGGGGCTGTGCATCTCCGCTCGACACTGGAACAATTGACCGCCGTGGTTAAGGTGGTAAATCGAACACCAGTAGATGGATAAGACGCGCGCCGATCCGGCTGGGGCGGCGCGAGCGGAGGGACGATGGCTCGCAGGTCGTCCGGCGTTGTAGACGCCGGCACGCCCGGTTACCCGCCGGGCGGATTCCCGCCCGCCGACCCCTGGGATCAGTCAGACGACAAGGGGCGGCGGGGCAAGGCCCGTCGTGGGTCCGGCGGCGGTGGTGGTGACCGCGGCGGCTGGGGAGGCTCCGGCGGACGGTGGTGGATCTACGCCGGCCGTGTCATCCTCTGGGCCTTTATCATCGTGGTGCTGGTCAACGGCATCAGGGCACCGTTCGAGCGCTTCACGGCTCAGCCGTCGACGCCGTCCGCGCCCTCGTCGAATAAACCGGCGTTCCCGCAGGAGGCGGCCTCTTCCTATGCGCTGTCCTTCGCCGACGTCTACCTGAATTACGACCCGGCGACGGCGGCGGACCGGCAACGGCAGCTCGCACAATTCATCGCCCCCGGCGTGGACCCGCAGCTGGGCTGGAACAACACCGGAAAGTCGGTGCTGCGGTCGGCGCATGTGTCCTCGGTCGAGGCGCAGGACGTCAACCGGGCGATCGTGACGCTGCTCGTGCAGGCCAACGGAAAAATCTTCCAGCTCGCCGTCCCGGTGTACGCGAAGGACGGCGCGTTGGCGATATCCGGGCGGCCCGCGACGCTTCCGGCGCCGCCGAGGGCGGCGTTGCCGCCGACCAATCAAGATCGCGATACCGCGCTCGAATCCGAGTTGCAGGAGCCCCTCACGGGCTTCTTCAAGGCGTACGCGAGCGGTGACACCGCTTCGCTGCAGCGTTACTCCGACCCGCCGGTGACGGGACTCGGCAACGTGTTCACGTTCAGCGCACTGCAGGAGATCGACGCGCCGCGAGGCGACGCCAACGCGCGGACGGTCAACGCGACCGTGATCTGGCAGGTCGCTCCTGGTCAGCCCAAGACCACGGGTGGGTCGCTCGAGCAGACCTATCAGCTCACGATGGTGAAAAAAGACGGCAATTGGTACGTAACGGACATTCGAGGTTCTACCCTTCCGGCCGCGTCATGACGGACCGGCCGGTCCCATCCGGAAGCTACGATTCACTCCCCGACCGAGGAAGGCTAGGTCGATGATTCAGCATATGTTGGCGATGCTCCCGCATCATGAGATCGCGGAGAACGCCAATGGCCTGAACACCGATGATCTCGCGAAATGGCTTCGCGCGGTCTTCGGCCCGCTGTTCCTGGTCATCGTCTCGATCGTCGCGATCTTCTTTCTTTTCACGCGAGAGATCACGCGGTTCGTTCAGTTCATCATTCTGGCCATCGGCATTGGAGTGATCTTCTACGTACCGAATATCATCGAGACGACGGCCAAAGCGATCGCCAAGGCACTTGGAGTAACCATTACCTGATAACCGCAGGTGCCGTGTAGGTCTGAATATGGTCGGTTCCAGTTAGGGGAGTGGGGCCCGCGTGGATCTGCCCACGTACACCAATATCTGGCGCATCGAAAAGCGGCTCTACAAGCTTTATGATCTCAGGCTGCCGATGCCGCTGCCGTTGGTGCAGATCGGTGTCTTCTTCGGCATCTTCGTGCCGTGGATCGTCCTGCTCCAACTGCTTCAGGTGCCGTTCCACACGCCCTGGCACGTGGTGTACATCGTGCCGCCCGGTGTCCTGACGTACCTGGCGACGCGGCCGGTCATCGAGGGCAAGCGGCTGACCGAGTTGATGATCTCCCAGATCCGCTACCTCACCGAGGCCAAGACCTGGGCACGGATGACACCGATCCGCGAGCCGGACGAGGTCGCCATCGTCGGACGGGTCTGGCTGCGGCACCGTGGAGTGTCCGGCCGGGTCCACGCCGGCCGGCAGGGCGGCCCGGCCGCTCAGCCGGCCGCGGACGCCTCGGCCTCGGCCGAGCGGAGCGCGCCGCCGCTGCACGACGCCGTTCCGGGCGTTCCCGCGGCCGCCGCGACGCGCGCCGACGCGCCGTCCGGGCGTGCCGCGGCTCCGGCGCGGACCCAGCGCCCGACCCTGCGGCCGACACCGCGAGAGGGCACCGCCACGGTCTCGCCGGCCGCGCCGGGGCGTAAACCCCGTCGTTCCGGCGAGCCGTGGAGCCGGCCCGGGGCCGGCGATCCCTGGGCGACGCGCGTGGACGATCCGAACGCGACGCGCACCGACATTCCCCGCATGCCGGCGGGCGGCGATCCGAACGCCACGCGGGTCGACTCCGACGATCCGCGGGTGACCCGCCCGGAGAAGGTCCGGCGCGATCCGGCGGCGCCGCAGCGTGTACCCGGCTATCCCGCGCCTGCGGGCCGTCCGGCCGACGACGCGTCCCCGGAGTCCGGCGAGCGCGACGACCACCGTGAGCGGCCCGCGGCGAATGCCGAGGGCGCGCCGCACGGCACGGGGCGGAGGCGTAGCGCCTCCCACGAGCCGGAGCGCCCCGCCGCGGCCACCGGCCCTCGGCCCACGGCTCCCGCGCCTTCTCCCTCCTCTCCGTCTTCTCCGGCCGCCCCGTCGCGGCCCGCCCCGTTCGGCACGCGCGGCGTGCCTCCGGCCCTGGGCCGTCCCGGCACGCCTCCGGCCACCGGCCGGCCCGGCGAGTCCGCGGAGCCGGGACGCACGCCCGCGGCGCGGCCCGGCGCTCCGGCGCGACCGGGCGTGCCTTCGGCACCGGAGCGGACCGGCACACCCGCCGGGCAGAAGGAGCCCGGCTCCTCCGCGGCGCGCCCGGACGAGGCGGCGACCCCGCCGCGCTCCGGCGAGCCGACACCGTCTTCTTCCGGCGAGCAGGCTCCGCCGCGCCCCGGCGAGCCGGGCGCCTCTTCCAGGGAGCAGGCTCCGCCGCGTTCGGGTGAGCCGGGCGCGTCGCCGCGTGCGCTTCCTCCGTCGTCGGATGAGCCGGCCGCGAAGAGCGGACGGCACGCCGGTCCCGAGCGGCCCGAGTCCGGCTCCGATGAGGAGCCGCGTTCCGGTGAGGGCACCGCGGACACCGGCGACGCCGAGCGCGCCGACGACAACAGGCCGCCCGCACAGGTGATCCGGCTCGTGCCGGGTGGCCGGCACGCCCGGTCCGGCCGTGACCAGGCCGGAAACGAGCACCCGGCGGCGTCGCGCGCGCCGGAGAAGGACCGCGACGAACCGGCGGACACCTCCGAGGCCGGCACCGCCACGCCGACGGCCTCCGACGATGAGATCGCCGAGGCCCGCACCGACGAGATGGTCTGGCCCGCGCGCGGTCCGCGCGGGCGCGCGGACGCCGAAGACCCGCACGAGTCCACCGGACCGCGGACACCCGCCCAGGGTCCTCCGCCGGGGCCGTTCGCCCGGCCCGGCGGCCAGACCCGTGGCCGGTCGCACGGCGAGGAGCCGGCGCCGCAGCGCGAAGGACGGCCCGCGGCGAGCGCGAGCGCGTCTCCTCAGCCGCCCACGCCCACGCGCGAGCCGGCGCCGAGGCCGGCCGACAAGCCGGCCCAGCCGCCACGGGGTCCGGCGACGCCGGCCCAGCGGCCGGTGCCACCACGGCCCGCCGTTCCGCCGAAGGCGCCAGCGGCCGGTCTGAAGCCGCCGGCGCAGGTCCCGCTGCCGCCGTCGGCCGCCCCGCCGCAGCGCGGTGGTCCGGCACGCCCCGGCGCCCCGGCACGCCCGAAGGCGCCGTCGGCACGCGCCCCGCAGGCCTGGAC
Organism: Actinoallomurus iriomotensis; assembly: GCF_030269445.1. Lineage (GTDB taxonomy): Bacteria > Actinomycetota > Actinomycetes > Streptosporangiales > Streptosporangiaceae > Actinoallomurus > Actinoallomurus iriomotensis. The sequence continues at coordinate 1,635,076 of NZ_BSTJ01000001.1, read as the reverse complement.
GGAGCAGACCGCGCCGCCCGAGTCGCCGGCGCGCGGCGTCCGCTCCGGCCCGGCCTCACCCGTGCGCCCCGGGCCGATGCCGTCACCCGCGCCCGAACACGAGGGCCGCGACGACGAGGGCCGTGGGATCCGCCGGATCTTCTCCGGCGGCGGCCAGGGCGACGGCGACTACGAGCAGCGGGTGCGCACCGCGTTCGAGGGCGCGCGCCGGGTCGTCGTCCTGGGCTGCACCGGCGGCGCCGGGCAGACGGTGACCGGGCTGATGCTCGGCCACACCTTCGCCCAGCACCGCGGCGACCGCATCGTGGCGGTCGACGTCAACCCCGGCCCCGGGGCCATGGCACGGCGCACCCGCAGCGAGACCCGCGAGACGCTCACGTCACTGATCACACACGCCGAGCAGGTCACCGGCTACCAGATGATGCGCCGCTACACCTCCGTGGCCAAGTCCGGGCTGGAGGTGGTCGCGGCGGGCAAGAATCCGGTCCAGGCCCTCGACGACCGCGACTACGCGCTCGCGATGCGCACGCTCGACCGCTTCTACTCGATCACGCTGCTCGACGCCGCGGCCGCGGTCGTGGCCCGGGTGCTGCCGTACGCCGACCAGATCGTGCTGGTCGCCCCGGCCAGCTCCGACGCGCCGCGGGCGGTGGCGATGACGTTCGAGTGGCTCGACGGGCACGGCTATGAGGACCTGCGTTCGAAGGCCGTCACGGTGATCAACGGAGTGAGCCGCCGCAGCATGGACGACGTCGAACAGGCCGAGTCGGTCGCGCGGGGTCGCTGCCGGGCGCTCGTGCGCATCCCCTGGGACGACCATCTCAGCCTCGACCGGGCACCGCGCAACGAACTGCGCGCACTGCGCGCGTCCACCCGGAAGGCCTACATCGCGCTCGGCGGCGTCGTCGCCGGCGGCCTCGTCCAGACGCCCGACCGCTACCCACGGCAGGAGGTCTCGCGATGAGCCCGTCCGCAGGCGGCGCGCGCAGAGCGCGGCCGGAGCACGAGAACGTCCGCGGAGTGAGTGAGGAGCGGGGAGCCACCGAATGAGTAGGACGTCCAAGGTCCGCAGCAGGCTGGCCGTGCGGTATTTCGACGACCGGATCCTGCTCACCGACAACGCGGCGTGGGCGTACTTCCGGCTGCCGACGGTGTCGTACGAGTTCACCACGGCGGAGGAGCGCGAGGCGCTCGCCACCAACATCACCATCGCGATGGCCGGCATCCGTATGCAGGACGCCGAGATCCACCTGCGGATCGCCCACCGCACCTACCCCGCGGCCGAGTGGGCGCTGGCGCTCGACCAGACCTCCGACAGCGGTCCGGGCTGGCGCGACTACCTCGAGGAGATGTACGCGCACGTCTGGTCGAAGGACTTCTGGACCAAGGAGGTCTACCTCGGCGTGCGGCTCGGCCCCCGCGGGGTCGGCGCGCAGCTGTCCGGGGGAGCCTTCCGCCAGCTGTTCGGCTTCTACAAGCGCAGCGAAGAGGCGCTCGGCCTGCAGGACGACGCGATCTCGGCCAAGGAGATCGGGCGCTGGACCGAGCAGGCCGAGCGGATCGGCCGGGCGCTCAGCGGCAGCGCGCTGTACGCGCGGCACGCGTCCTCGACCGAGGTCGCGTGGCTGTTCCAGCATGCCGCCAGCGGATCGCTCACGGACCCGCCGCCGTCGGCCACGCCACGCCGCACCTGGGGCGCCGGCGAGATCGAGACCCTGGTCGAGGGGGCGATCATCAACGGCCGGTCGAACCTGCGGATGGAGCAGCCGGTCGGCTCGTCGTACGCCGCCTACCTGTCCTTCGCCCGGTTCCCGGACCTGATGCCGTTCCCGGACGGCGAGCCGTGGCTGCACTTCGCCGACGCCCTGCCGTTCCCGGTCGAGGTGTCGGCGCGGATGAAGCTCGTCCCGCCGGCGAAGGCCTCCAAGGACGTGTCGCGCAAGCTGGCGCACGCCCGCGACATGGACCAGCACATCCGTGAGGCCGGCGCCGAGGCGCCCATCGCCCTGGCCGAGCAGATCGACGCCGCCCGCATGCTCGAACACGGCATCACCAAGGAGCGGCTGCCGTTCGTGTACGGCTGGCACCGGCTGATCGTTTCGGCGCCGACCGAAGAGCTGCTCCAGCAGCGTGTCGACGCCGTGGTCGAGCACTACCGCGACCTGGGCATCGACATCGTGTGCTCGACCGGCGACCAGTTCTCCCTGTTCTGCGAGTCGTTGCCGGGCGACCGGATCCGGGTCAACGCCTACGCACAGCGGCAGCCGCTGCGCACGATCGCCGGTGGCATGCCCACCGCGACGGTCGACCTGGGCGACCGGCTCGACGAGAACGCCGGCGGATGGGTCGGCCCGTACATCGGCGAGACCCTCGGCCGCGCGCGCTCGGTGGTGCACTTCGACCCGCTCGTGGCCGCCGCCCGCAACCGGCCCACCGCGGTCGCGATCACCGGCGAGCCCGGCGGCGGAAAGACGACGCTGGCGCTGCTGCTGATCTACCAGATGGCGCTGCGCGGGGTCACGGTCGCCGCGATCGACCCCAAGGGCGACGCCGAGTCCCTGGTCGAGCTGTTGCGCCGGCGCGGCCGCCGCGCCCGTGTGCTGCCGCTCGGCTCGGCCGCGCCGGGTCTGCTCGATCCGTTCAGCTTCGGCGACGACCTCGCCGCCAAGAAGACCATGGCGACCGAGACGCTCCGGCTGCTGCTGCCGCGGATGTCGGAGGAACGCGAGTCGGCGATGATCCAGGCCGTGGGCGCGGTGGCCAACCAGCCGCAGCCCTCGCTCGGCAAGGTCGTCGACTATCTCGACGCCTCCGACGACCCGGCGTCGAAGAACCTCGGCGCCGTGCTGCGTTCGATGTCGGAGATGCGGCTCGCCCGGCTGTGCTTCGACCCGTCCGGCGGCGAGCGCATCGACACGGCCGGATGGACCACGGTGTTCACCCTCGGCGGCCTTACCCTGCCCGACGTCGCCATCAACCGCGACGACTACTCCTACGAACAGCGGCTGTCGGTCGCGCTGATGTATCTCGTGTCGCAGTTCGCGCGGCGGCTGATGCACGGCCTCGACCGGCACCTGCCGAAGGCCATCTTCCTCGACGAGGCATGGGCGATCACCCAGACGCCGGAGGGCGCCAAGCTGATCCCCGAAGTGTCACGTATGGGGCGATCCCGGAACACCGCCTTGATTCTGGTCTCACAGAACGCCGGGGACCTCTTGAATGAACAGGTGACGAACTGCCTGTCGTCCGTCTATTCGTTCCGTTCCACGGAGCGCAACGAGGTCGGCAACGTGATGGCCCTGCTCGGCGTGGAGAACTCCGACGAACACCGGGCGGTCCTTCGCAACCTCGGCAACGGCGAGTGCATCTTCCGCGACCTGGACGGCCGCGCGGGCCGCATCGGGGTCGACCTCGTCTCCGAAGAACTGCTCCGCTGGCTCGACACCAACCCCACGCGCGCCAAGCCCGGCGAGGCCGCGGCCCCGAACGGCCGCGGCGACGACGGACCGCCCCCCGGCCCGCACACCGCTCCGCACGACCCGGCGACCGAAGCCACCCAGGAGGTCCCGCGATGAGGGTGCCCCCCACCCGCCGCCGGCGAAAGGCGGCGGGGCCCGCAAAACCCCGACGGAAGCGCAGGTCGCTTCTCATCCTGTGTCTGATGGCCGTGTTCGTGCTCAGCCCGGTCGGCATCGCGAGCGCGGATCCTCCCATCAACACCAATCCGAACGACGCTTGCTCGCCGGCCGACCACCCGTCTCCGGAGGAGTACGGGTCCGGCATCGACGGCATGGTCAGGCCTCCCGACTACCCGAGTCAGCAGCTGCAGAAGTCGCCGCCCGAGCGGCTGACCTACTACGACCGCTACGGCACCCAGGGCCAGTTCTGGCACCCCGTCGACATGGGCTGCTCGGACGCCATGGCGATGGTGGGCAACTCCGTCTCCAATGTGGTCTTCACGCTGGCGAAGGCCTTCGACCGGACGACCATCACCATCTACGAGGCGGCGGCCTCGGAGTCGCTGCTCGGCTGGTTGAAGAAGACCGTCGACGGCGTCATCAAGGGCATGGGCAACACCTTCGGCGCCAAGTACTGGTCGTGGGTGGTCATCCTCGGCGCGTTGTGGCTGGCCTGGTGGGGACTGATCCGGCGACGAGCGAGCCGGGTCGCGGAGGGCACCATCTGGATGGTCATGGCGATGGTCGCCCTCGTCTGGCTGATCGGCAGACCCAGTGACTTCACGACGCTCGGCACGAAAGTGTCCAACGGCGCGACGGCGGCCTTCAACGCCGCGCTGCCGCAGAGCAACGCCGACGCCTCGGCCTGTGTCCCCGGCGGTCCCACGGCACAGCAGGCGGTGCAGAACGACGCGGTCACGCGAAACGCCAACGGGCTGTGGACCACGCTGGTCTGCAAGCCGTGGCTGATGGGCGAGTTCGGCACCGACGACGCGAAGAGCAAGATCGTGCAGGACAACGCCGCGAGACTGCTGTCGGCGCAGGCGGTCGACGTGACCGAGGTCTACTCGGGCAAGAAACCGGACGTCGACCAAAAGGCGGACGACTACAAGGCCGTCACCAAGAACATCAAGGACAACTATCCCGGCGTCTATCCACTCTTCCAAGGGAAGAACTGGACGTCGCGCCTGGCAGTCTCCTTCGGCGCGTTGCTCGCCGCGCTCGTCGCCGGCCTGCTCGTCCTGATCATCGCGGTCATGCTGATGGTCCTGAAGATATCGTTCCTGCTCCTACTGGTGGCGGGGCCGATCTTCCTCGGGATCGGCATCCATCCGGGGATCGGGCGGGTCATCGCCACCCGGTGGTTCGAGCTGCTGCTGTCGACGCTGCTGAAACAGGCGGCGCTGATCGGCGTGCTCGCCCTCCTGCTGTGGTGTTACGGCCTCGTCATGGCGGAGAGCCTGCCCTGGGGCCTGCAGATCCTGCTCATCTCCCTGGTGACGCTCGCGGCGTTCATCTACCGCAAACCGTTCCAGCATCTCTTCGCCGCCGTCGGTTACTCCGCCGTCGGCTCCCGCAAGAGCGAAGAGCATCTCGAGCAGGCGGTGCGGGAGACGCGCAAGCGGACCACCGCGGTCGCCACCGCGGCGGTGCCGGGGACCGCCGGCTACCGGTTCGGGCGCTGGGCGGCGAAGCGGGAGACCGGAGCCACGACGACGGCGCCGAGCCTCGTCATGATCGACGACGCCCGCGACGGCGATCGCGAGCAGGCCGGCGGCGGGGCCCCGGCCGGATCCGAGCGGCGTGGCCGTGCGTCCCAGCTCGCGGCCAAGGCCGCCGGCGCGCCGCGCGGAAGCGCGCCGCCGCTCAACCTGTCGCCGCGGGCGCAGCCCTCCGGCGGGAGGGCGAACGGCGGAGCGGTCCGCGCGCCCCGGTCCGGCGCGTCCGGAGGCTCGACGCGGCCGCCGGCCGCTGGCTCGCCTCCGCGCGAAGACCGGCCGTCCGCGCCCAGCGGTGGCGGCAGCCGGCCGCCCGCGTCGGCCATCGGGCCCAGCTGGGGTGCCAGTGGCCGCGGCGCCGGTGGTGGCCAGGGATCCGGCGGCGCGTCGCCCCGGCGCCAGGACGGCGGCAACGGAGGTCGCGGCTGGTTCGGCGGCGGCAGCGAGAAGGAAGGCGCGGGCGCGGGCTCGGGCGGCGGTCGCGGCTGGTTCGGCGGCTCCGGCGGTCGCAATGCGGCACGGCCCGGTTCCGACCGGCCGAGTGGGCCGGCCAAGGGCGGATCAGACGGCAAACGGGAGCCGGCGTCCGGCGCCGGCAGGCGGGACACCGACGGCGCGGAGGGCGGTGCCCGGCAGGCACCACCGCTGTGGTCCGGCAAGTCCCGCGAGGAGGCGCCGGCCATGCCGTTCTGGCTGCGCCCGGTGAAACGCGACGACGGCGAAGAGTGAGTTACGGATGGATCTGACGGACCGTCAGCGCAAATGGCTGTTCGGTGGACTCGTCGTCGTGCTGGCGGCGGTCGGGGTGTTCCTCACGATCGGCAGTGGCGGAGGGCACCACGGCGCACGTGCGGAGCACGTGAGCACGCCCACGCCGAGTACGCCGCCGTCCACGGACAGTGCCCCGCCGGTGAGCGGGCCGACGCCCTCGCCTGGCACGTACGACATCTTCTCGATGCTGCCGTTCTCCCAGAAGGACTTCACCACGGCGGCGGACGTGGCACGCCGCTTCACCGCCGCGTACGGCACCTACCGGTTCGACGAGGACCCGCAGGCGTACATCAACCGGATGCGCAACCTGGTCACCTCCGACGTGCTGAACCAGCTGCAGCAGGGGGCCGCGGCGCCCGGGGTCATCGCCCAGCGGAAGCAGGACCAGGAGAGCTCCACATGTGACGCCTCGCTGGACTCGATCCGGGACATGTCCAAGGACCAGCTCATCTTTCTCGCGACCGGAAAACAGCACATCACCAAGGGAGGAAAGACAAGCGACTCCAGCCAGCAGTACGCCGTCACGATGACGCGTTCGGGCGGCGGCTGGGTGGTCTACGCGTTCGCACCGGCAGACGTAGGTGATAAGTGAGAGGCAGGAAATGAAGCTTCGCCGGCGCCTGGGGAGGATCGGCAGCGGCTTCGGGGGACGCAGGAACAGCCGTCGCTTTGTCTCGCTTCATCGTTTCGCCCGTTCGGACCGTGGTGCGGTCCGGCTACCGATCATCATCATCGCGGGCACGGCCGCGATGTTCCTGATGAGCCTCGTGGCGATCCCGCTCTTCTTCGGCGCCAACCAGCTGTACCAGGGGGCCGCCGGCGGAGGGGACTGTACCGACACCTCCGGAGCCGCCGCGCAGCCCCAGCAGTCCGGAGACGCCAACAGCATCCCGTCGAACTACCTCGCGCTGTACAAGAAGGCCGGCCAGCAGTACGGGATCCCGTGGAACGTCCTCGCCGGCGTCGGATGGGTGGAGACCCACCACGGGACTCTCAAGGCCCCTGGCGTGCTCAGCGGAGAGAACTTCGCACACGCGGGCGGACCGATGCAGTTCATCCCCGGCACCTGGAAGATCTTCGGCGTCGACGGCAACAACGACGGGAAGAAGGACCGCTACGATCCCGCGGACGCCATCCCCGCCGCCGCGCGCCTCCTCAAGCACAGCGGCGCGCCCACCCACATGCGCTCGGCGATCTTCGCGTACAACCATTTGGTGTCGTACGTGAACAACGTGCTGTCCGCGGCGCACCGGTACGCGGGCGGGACCTTCGACGTGGTGCAGGCGAACGGCCCGACCTGCGCCGACATGAACGGCGCGCCGGTCGCTCCCAACGCCGTCAGCGCGCAGGTGATCAACTTCGCCAAGGCGCAGCTCGGCAAGCCCTACGTCTACGGCGCCGTCGGCCCGAACTCCTTCGACTGCTCCGGCCTGACGAGCGCGGCGTACCACAGCGCCGGCGTCACCATCCCCCGGCTGTCGGACGCCCAGTACTGGTGGGGCGCCGAGGTGCCCAAGGGACAGGAGCAGCCGGGCGACCTGGTCTACTTCGAGTATCTGCACGGCCACAGCGGACCCGGCCACGTCGGGATCGTCTACAACCCGAAGAAGGGCATCATGATCGTCGCCCCGCACACGGGCGACGTGGTGAAGTTCCAGAACTACAAGACCTATCCCGGCGGCCCGGTCGGGTTCACCCGGCCGACCGCGCACAACGGGCACAACGGACCGACGAAGCGTCTGTGACGGCGGAGCCGCGGATGAGAACGGGGGGCGCGGCATGCGCGGGCTTGTCGTAGGAGCGGCGATCATCGCCGGCGAGCGGCTTCTGGCGGCGCAGCGCGCGGCGCCTCCGGAACTCGCGGGCGGCTGGGAGTTCCCCGGAGGGAAGGTCGAACCCGGGGAGACGGACGAACAGGCTCTCGTCCGTGAGTGCCGGGAAGAACTCGGCGTCGAAGTGAGCATCGGACGGCGGGTCGGTGACGTCTGGCCGCTCCAGAATGGTTACGTCATGCACGTCTGGACCGCCACGATCACCGAAGGTGAGCCGAAGGCGCTCGAGCACTCCGACCTGCGCTGGCTGCACGAGGCCGAGCTGTTCGACGTGCCGTGGCTGCCGGCCGATCTGCCAGTGGTCGAGGCGGTGCGCGCTCACCTCAAGGAGTACTCATGATCGTTGCCTTCTCCGTGACCCCGCTTGGCGTCGGCGAGTCGGTGGGGGAGTACGTCGCCGACGCCGTGCGCGTCGTACGGGAGAGCGGGCTGCCCAACCGGACCGACGCGATGTTCACCAGCATCGAGGGCGAGTGGGACGAGGTGATGGATGTGGTCCGCCGGGCGGTCGATGTGGTCGCCGCCCGGGCGCCGCGGGTCAGCCTCGTGCTCAAGGCCGACGTGCGTGAGGGAGTGTCGGAGGGCCTGACCTCCAAGGTTGAGACGCTCGAGCGGCATCTCGGCACCGGTTCATGAAGGAGAGGGCGACGGGTCGGCCGCCGAAGCCTTGATCAGCGCGAGCACCTCCGGTCGCACGAGATCGGAGATCCGGTCGTACGGAACGGTGATCACGGTCTCAGCGCATGCCCAGAAATAACCCAGCAGCGGAGGCATGACGTCGAACTGAAGACCCGTCCCTGTCGGCATCAGATCGAGTACACGGGTCTCCTTGTCGTCATTGTCGAGGGTGCGGGGGCTCAGCGTGTCCTGGCCGGACCTCTCGCTGCCCGCACAGAGTCCCCGGCCAGGAGCGGCGTAGGCGATGCGCCGTTCGAGGTCGGCCAGGCCGGATCGGGTGACGGCCTCGGGCCGGAGGATGTCCGATGCCCTGAGCCGCCGGCCGGTGGTGAGGTCGACCGTGACGGCGCGCGTGGTGGCCAGATCCAACGGAGTGAGCGGTGCGTTGTGGGCCTTGAAGACGTAGCGTGCCGCCACCAGCCGTGGGCCGCGCAACCCGAGCTCGATGCCTGTCGCGATCGCCGGGTTCTTCGCCCCGATGCCCCCGGCATCCGCGACACGGGCCACGCGGTAGCGTCGCAGTTGTTCGTCGAGTGGCGCTCGCAGCTGCCGGTTCACGCGTTGTGCTACAGCCGGGTCGCGCAGGCCGTCGATACGCACGTACCTCCCCGCGACCGTGAGGGCCGGGTGCGTGTACCGCTCGGTCAACGAGGCGAACGCGATGGTGGGGCCCTTCGGCGCAGCCGACCGGGGCGGTCTGTCGTCTTCGCGGCCGCCGCCGTGGTTCGCGATGACGAAGACGGCCACCGCTCCGACGACGATCGCTCCGACGGCGGCCGCGCCGGCCTTGGCTCCCGCGTGGCCGAGCACGGTCTTCCCGGCCCCGTTGCCGGTCGCGCCCGGGCCGCCATTCGTACCACCGGTGGCACCTCCGCCCGTGCCGCCTGTTCCTCCACCGCCTGTTCCTCCACCGCCTGTTCCTCCACCACCTGTTCCTCCACCACCTGGTCCGCCCACGCCGCCACCTGCAGCCTCGCCTCCACCGCCCGATCCGGTGCCCAGCGCGATCGCCAGAGGAGAGAGCGCGGCCAGCGCGGCGGTGATCTCGGCCAGGCGGCGCCGGCCAGTCCGCTCCCAGCCGCGTCCATAGGCCTCGGCCGCGATCCGCTCCAGCTCGCTGACGAAGTCGAGTGCCGACGCCGGCCGGGCGGACGGGTTCTTCGCCATGCCGCGCAGGATGAGTGGGCGTATCGGCTCGGGGACGTCCTCAAACGGGATCGGCGCGGTCAGATGGAGGTGTCTGAGGGCGTCCTGGTCGGCGCTTTCGTACGGCGGGCGGCCGCTGATGCACTCGAAGAAGACGCACGTCGCGGCGTACACGTCGGTGGAAGGTGCGGCATGGCCACCGGCCCACTGCTCGGGGGCCATGTACTTCGGTGTTCCGGCCGATACGTCGGCCTGGCCGGAGCGGACCGCGATCCCGAAGTCGGCGATCTTGCTCTGTCCGTCGTTCTGAACCAGCACGTTCCCGGGCTTGTAGTCGCGGTGCACGATCCCTGCGGAGTGGGCGGCGCCGAGGCCGACCAGCGAGCCCTTCAGCACGGCGAGGGCGGCCTCGGGGTCGGCCGGGCCGTGTGCGTCCAATACCGCGCGAAGGGACGCGCCGGAGACCGCCTCCATCACAATCGCCGCGGAACCCTCTGCCTCGGCGTACTCGTACAGCCGGGTGACATGCGGGCTGTGCAGAGTGGCCAGAATCCGCGCCTCCTGGCGGAACCGGGCCAGGAACCGGTCGCCGCCGAGACGTTCTACGGAAAGATATTTGATCGCCACGAGGGCGCCGGACCCGTCGTGGCGCGCCAGTACCACCCGGCCGAAGGAACCCGTGCCCAACTCGCGCAGTTCCGTGTAGCCCGGAACTCTCCAGTCGGTCACACCTGCTCCTCGATGCTTTGGCGGCGCCGGACATAGGTGCGCGGGACGCCCCGGTGAATGCTCCGGCCAGGATCGGGGCGCCCCGCACAATCGTTCGACGCGGAGGGCATCGGATCGGTTGCCGTCGAATGCCGATACTTCCGGCGTGTCCGCCCCGCTCCGCCGTCCGGAGGCGCACGGCGGCCAAGGCGCGCGGTCGGCCAAGTAGACTTGTTGGTGCCGCGTGGATCCCGCGGCGCCTCCCACACCCACGAAGCGAGACCCGCACGCATGCCCACCGCCACCCGGGACGATCTGCGCAACGTCGCCATCGTCGCTCACGTCGACCACGGCAAGACCACTCTCGTCGACGCCATGCTCTGGCAGTCCGGCGCGTTCCGCGAGAACCAGGACGTCAATGAGCGGGTCATGGACTCCAACGACCTGGAGCGCGAGAAGGGCATCACGATTCTCGCCAAGAACACCGCGGTCCGGCACGCCGGCATGACGATCAACATCATCGACACGCCGGGACACGCCGACTTCGGCGGCGAGGTCGAGCGCGGCCTGTCGATGGTGGACGGCGTCGTCCTCCTCGTGGACGCCTCGGAGGGCCCGCTGCCGCAGACCCGGTTCGTGCTCCGCAAGGCGCTCAGCGCGAAGATGCCGGTCATCCTCGTCGTCAACAAGGTCGACCGGCCCGACGCGCGCATCGCCGAGGTCGTCGACGAGACGTACGAGCTCTTCCTCGACCTCGACGCGTCCGAGGAGCAGATCGACTTCCCGATCGTGTACGCCTCGGCCAAGGCCGGCCGGGCGAGCCTCACCAAGCCCGACAACGGTGGGCTGCCGGACAGCGAGGACCTCGAGCCGCTGTTCCAGGTGATCCGGGACACCATTCCCGCCCCGGCGTACGACCCGGACACGCCGCTGCAGGCGCACGTGACCAACCTGGACGCCAGCTCCTACCTCGGCCGGATCGCGCTGTGCCGGGTCCACGCGGGCGTCATCAAGAAGGGGCAGCAGGTCGCGTGGTGCAAGCACGACGGCACCATCGAGCGGGTCAAGATCACTGAGCTGATGATGACCGAGGCGCTCGAGCGCAAGGCCGCCGAGGAGGCCGGGCCGGGCGACATCATCGCCATCGCCGGCATCCCGGACATCATGATCGGTGACACCCTCGCCGACGCGGAGGACCCGCGTCCGCTGCCGCTGATCACCGTCGACGAGCCGGCCATCTCGATGATGGTCGGCACCAACACCGGTCCGCTCTCGGGCCGCGAGAAGGGCACCAAGGTCACCGCGCGGCTGGTCAAGGACCGGCTGGACCGCGAGCTCATCGGCAACGTCTCGATCCGCGTGCTGCCGACCGAGCGGCCCGACGCGTGGGAGGTCCAGGGGCGCGGCGAGCTGGCGCTCGCGATTCTCGTGGAGACGATGCGCCGCGAGGGGTACGAGCTCACCATCGGCAAGCCCCGAGTCGTCACCAAGGAGATCGACGGCAAGGTGCACGAGCCGGTGGAGCGGCTGACCGTCGACGCGCCCGAGGAGTACCTCGGCGCGATCACCCAGCTCCTGGCCGTGCGCAAGGGCCGCATGGAGCACATGACGAACCACGGCACGGGCTGGATCCGGATGGAGTTCCTCGTCCCGGCGCGTGGTCTGATCGGCTTCCGCACCGAGTTCCTCACCGAGACCCGCGGCACCGGCATCGCGCACCAGGTGTTCGAGGGCTACGAGCCGTGGTTCGGCGACCTGCGCACCCGGCCGACCGGCTCCCTGGTCTCCGACCGGGCCGGCGCCGCCACGGCGTACGCGATGTTCAACCTCCAGGAGCGCGGCACGCTGTTCGTCGCCCCCACCACCGAGGTGTACGAGGGCATGATCGTCGGCGAGAACTCCCGCGCCGACGACATGGACGTCAACATCACCAAGGAGAAGCAGAAGACCAACGTGCGGTCCTCGACCGCGGAGGTCTTCGAGCGCCTCACCCCGCCGCGCGTGCTGAGCCTCGAGGCGGCGCTGGAGTTCATCGCCGACGACGAGTGCGTGGAGCTGACCCCGGCGGCGATCCGGCTGCGCAAGGTGGTGCTGGACTCCAAGGAGCGCGAGCGCATCCGCGCTCGCGGCAAGCGCGGCCAGGCCTGACCCGCTCGTCGCGAGGTCAGCGGTCGCGTTCGCGCTGCCGGGCCTGGGGCTGCCGGCGGTCGCGGCGCCGCTGCGCGACCGGAAGGCGCTGCTCGCCCGGCTCGATCCGCCAGCGCACGTCGGCGTGGATGCCGGCCTCTTCGAGGCGCTCGCGGGCGGCCTCGAACGACGCGCACCACTGTTCCTCGCGTTCGACGTCGAGGCGGCGCTGGTCGTCGCTCTCGGCGGGTTCGGTGCGCAGTAGCGCCATGCGTATCTGGCGCGCGTCGTCGACGCGGACCTTGACCGCGTGCTGTGACCAGTCGCCCCGGGTGAGGACCGCCTCGCCGGAGTCGGCGGTCAGGGTCTCGAAGCCCTCGTCCACCTCGTAACCGAGTCCCGCGAAGGCCTCCCGGAGCGCGGTGGTCACGTACCGGCGTTCGGCCTGGCGCTGGAGGTCGCCGACGAGGCGTACGGCCTCCGCGCGAAGCTCCTCATCGAACGCCGCCGCGCCCTCGGCGACCTCGGCCAGCCGCGCACGTACGTCGCCGGCGGCGGGATGGGTCGCCAGCTCGCGGACGAACCGCGCGGCGGCGGCCCGGTCGTCGCGCCGCCGGCGGGCGCGCTCGTTGGCCTCCTGGATGCGGATGCGCACCTCGGTGAGGCGGCTCTCGGCCTCTCCCTGCGTGGTGGCGGCCGCGGCCTGCTCGGCGGCCTCGGTGACGCGGCGCCGGTCGTCCTCGGTGGTGTCGGGCAGGAGCCGGGCGAGGACGCGGGTCAGGGTCGTGGCGAGCGTCGTGGCGGCGGGCGGCGGCGACGCGGCCGGTGCCGCGGCCTTCAGCGACTCGGTGGCCGGAGCGAAGATGCGGCCGGTCGCGGCGGTGGCGATGGCGGTGGCGAGCTCCTCTTCGGCCGTGGCCAGGACGGTGTCGGCCTCGGCGCACCAGGTGACCAGTTCGCCGGCGGTCTTCTCGGCGGGCTCGAGGGGGAGCGGCAACGCGAGCCGGGTGTCGTTCTCCCTGGCCGACGAGGCGAGCGCGGCGATCCGGGCGTTGCGGTCGAGGACCTCGGCGACCGCCTGCTCGTGGTGCCGGATCTCCTCGAGCCGGCGGGCTCGGATCTCGGCCCGCTCCTCGGCCAGCCCGGCGAGCAGGCCCGTGCCGACGGCGGCCAGGCCGGCCGCGCCGCCGAGCACGCGGATCAGACCGAGGCTGGCGATGACCGCCGCGTCCAGTGCGATGTCGGCTTCGACGCCGCTGCTCACAGTCGCCCTCCCACGGCCTGCTCCTTCATGTGCTCGCGCTCCTGTCGCCACCGCTGTGCCCGGATTCCGGTCATCACCACGTGCGCGATCGCCGCCATCACCATGACCGCCAGCCACAGCAGCCAGGCCATCGAGGCCAGCAGCGCCACCATGACCAGGAGGACGACCAGTGCCGCCAACGCGACGATCAGCAGCACGCCGCAGCCGGCCGGGCCTCGGCGCCGTGTGGTGTCCGACAGTGTGCGGGAGACGCCCGACATGCCGCGCTTGGTGGCGTTGAGTCCCTTGGCGAGCCAGGACCACGCCCCGAGCGGCAGATAGTCCGCCCCCTGGCGTGACGCGAGGAGGAGCTCGCAGGCGACGCCGACGAGCCAGGTGCCGACGGCGGCGACCGCGAGCAGCGTGGTGGGAGCGCCGACCGCGCCGGTACTGCCGTAGCTGCCGCTGCTCGCGACGTGGCGGAGCTGCGCGATGAGCCAGCCGCCGCCGGCCCAAACGACCAGCAGGGGCAGTGTCCACAAGACGGCGCGGGTCATCGCGGCCGGGCGGCCGGCGAGGCGTCGGCGCTCGCGTTCGTTCCAGTGGCGGAGACCTTCGGCGGTCCGGCGTTCGGCCTCCTGCCGGTGGCGGGCCGCGCCCTCGATCTCCAGTACGGCGTCGGGCACGGCGCGTACGAGGACGAAGAGCCGCAGCGGGTCGTCACCGGCCTGCTCGGACAGCCAGCCGAACCACGGAACCGGCTCGCGGACCTCCTCGCGGGCCCGTACGGCGGCCGAGCGCAGCGCGTCCTCGGTCTCGGCGGGCCGACCGGCGAGCGCGAGCAGCGTCGCGAGCACCACGGGCGGCTCGTCCAGCCCGCGGGCGCCGGCGTCGGGCAGGCGGCTCGCCGTACGCGGCAGCTGGGGCCGCAGCCAGGCGGCGAGGCGGTTCCACTCGGCGGCGAGGCCGTGCCAGCGGTCGTTGACCGCGGGGAGTTCGTCGCCGCCGGCGCACGCGGCGAACTCCGGCAGCAGGTGCAGCTCCCACAGCTCCCGTACGGCGCGGGCCGCGGTGGCCCGGTCGGGGTGGCGCGGATCGTCGACCACGCCCGCGAGCGCGGGCAGGTCCTCGGGCAGGAGGCGGAGGCCGAGATAGTACGGCTCCAGCGTCGGGTCGAGCCAGCGCACCAGGTGCAGGAGCTTGACGTTGGGAGGCCGGTCGCCGGTCAGCGACTGGTCGATCAGGCGGATCCGGCCCTCGGCGTCGTCATCGAAGCCGTTCAGCCACTCGCGCAGCGCCTGCCAGGCCTCGCTCGGCCCGACCGGGGTGAACATGGTGCCGAAGAAGTAGCGGGCGGCGTTCTCCCAGTCGGCGACGAGGGCCCGGGCGAGCTGCGCGCGGTCGGTGTAGGTCTGCCCGCCGAACGCCAGCGCGCCCCGTGTGGCGCCGGCCGCGAGCGGGGAGACGCGCGGCGGCTCCGGCTCGGCGACGGCGGGGCTCTCCCCGGCGAGCCAGCGTTCGACCTCCTGGCCGGTCCACCGCCGGCGGGGATCACGGGTGAGCAGGCCGCGGCAGAGGAGCCGCATGCGCGGATCGGCGATGTCGTCGCAGTCGACGGTGCGCGTCGCGAGGTGGTCGACGACGGCGGTCTCGCTCATGCCGGCGAACGGGGTGCGCCCGGTGAGCAGCTCGCGCACGATGACGCCGAGCGACCACCAGTCGCGAGCGGGGGAGACCTGTCCGGACAGCGACTCCGGCGCGGCGTACGCCAGCGTCCGCGACGACGACGCGAACACCACGCTCTGCTCGATCACCCGGCTCAGCCCGAAGTCGGTGATGGCGAGGCGCATCGGCGTGGTGCCGCGGACCAGGACGTTCTCCGGCTTGAGATCGCGGTGCACGATGCCGGCCCGGTGCAGCCGGTCGAGCCCGGCGGCGAGCTGCGCGACCACCTCGGCGACCAGCGCCGGCGGCAGCCGCGCCCCGACGGCCCGCAGGTTGCCGGCGGCGATGTACTCGATGACCTCGTAGTCACGGCCCTCCGCGTGCCCGGTCTCCAGGATCCGTACGACGTGCGGAGAGTCGAGGGTGGGCAGCTTCTGCCAGACCTCCCGGTCGGCGGTGAAACCGCGGCGGAACAGCTTGACGACGAGCTCGGTGCCCGCGGCGTCGCGTACGTGCAGGAGGTCGGACTCGGCGCCCTGCGTGGGCAGCTCGCCGATCAGGGTGAGCCGGCCGGACAGCTCGGCCGGGAGACGTACGAGCGAGGGCGGCGCGGACGGCTCACCGTCACGGCGGGTGGTGTCCGGCCGATCGGTGTCGCGGCGCGTCCCGTCACGCCGCGTCCCGGACGGCCGCTCGATGTCCGCCACTACCCGTCCCTCGCCACGTCCGCCGTTGCCTGTGCGAGCCTAACGCGCCCGCGCGCGCCCAGGACAGGGATCAGCGAAGCCCTTCCCGGTCCCGCATCGCCTTGAGATGCTCCGTAATCTTGAACTGGTTGATCACGAACTCCAGCACCATGCGAGTCGTGAGCAGGCCGGCGACCCAGACGATCGGGGTCGCCACCAGCGTCGCGAGGGCCAGGGGCTTGTTCCACACGGAGAAGCTCCAGGCGAACAACAGCATCACGAGGGCGATCAGCGAGTAGACCACGATCGCCAGTGCGTAAGAAAACTTGATCAAGCTGGCCGTGACCATGTGGTCGAAGTTGAGATCGAAGAGCGCCTTGAAGAAGCCATTGCCCGCACGCTCGCGTGGTGCGTGCGCCTGCGGCTGGGGAGGCATGCCATGTCCGGGCGGCGGGCCCTGCCAAGGGCCGCCGGGCTGCTGCGGCGGACCCGGGTAGGCGTGCGGGTCGGTCTGGTACGGCGGGGGCGGTCCGCCCGGGTACGACGGTTGGGGCTCGCCCTGTCGCGGTGGCGGGGGACGGTGCCCGGGATCGTCGTGGGGGTTTGACATCTCGGTCTCCTCGGCTTCCACCGTCAAAGGCTAGACCGCCGAGCGCCTCAGTTCACATGACCATGCCGTTCCGGTCGGGTATCGGCGTCCGGACCGCCGCCGCCGGTGCGGGGCGCTCGGATCGAGGTACCACTTGCGTAATTGGTCTTTTATGTCGCCACTCATGTCCGATAGGGATGAACACGAATCACCTCGTTGATAAGTCCGGATATCCGGTAGGGCTGACAGCATCTCGACACCGTGCCACCATCGCTGTCGTTCTCGTCGTTGTCCGGGGGAAGCGACATGGCAGACGGTGACCTTGAGGAATTGACGCGGCAGTTACGAGTCGCGGTGGCGCGCATTCAGCGCCTTTCGGACGACCATTGGCACGCTCTGGATCCCACCTGCGGCGCCATGGACGCGGACGCGTGGATGGGCCCGGCCGGGCGCCGGTTCGGCTCGTCCGTCCGCTCCGACCGTGTGGAGTTGCGGGGACAGCTGTCCCAGGCGGTGCGGAACGCCCAGGCGAAACTCGCGGCGGTGCCGAAGATCTCATGAGCGACCGTTCCACGTCATTCGTCGGCGTCCGGCAGCCCGCCTTCGACGCCATGGTGAGCGGCCACGTACGGGCGGCCGCCCAGATCGACCGGCTCGCCCAGGCGCTGTGGGCCGAGCTGAACAGGGCACAGCTCGACACTTCGCCGGCCATTCGGATCCGTGCGGTGGCAGGCCGCCTGCGGGAGCAGGCGGCCGACCTTCAGCGTCGGCAGCGCCTGGTGCGTGAGATGGAGCGCCAGAAGATCGGCTTTGGATTCTCCACGTCCCAGGGGACGTTGTGGGACCTTCCCGACGCGCTGGACGCCCTTCAGGCCAGGATCGACGGTGCGGAGGCGGCCGACCTCGCGAAGGAGGCGGCGGGCGGCGACCGGAAGGCCCTCGGCGGACTCACCAGGCTCGCCGCCGAAGCGAACAACCCCGCCTTCGCCAGGTCTCTGCTCGAACGCCTGGGCGCCGACGGCGTGATCACCCTGCCCGCCGCCCTCGCCCAACGACTGCGGATGACCATGGACGCTCGTGCTTCCAGCTTGGGGGCCGACGAAGCGGGCGTTCAGAGCGCGCTGAAGATGCTCAGCAGAGCGCTCGCGGTAGGGACGAATCCGGCGAGCGGCGGCTACGTCGGCGATTCGTACTTGAACCGGCTAGCGGCCCAGGGACGCGCCGATCACCGCTTTCCGAAAGGCGGACCCAACGACACGTACAACGGCTATCAGCCACTCGCGACCCTTCTCGGCATGAGCGATGGACGCCCGCCCTTTTCGGCCCGGTTCATGCAGATCGTCGGCAGAGACATGATCGCCTACGATCGAGAACACCGCCCGAAGCACTCTCTCCCGAGAACGCCACCTCCGGTCGCTTTCCCGTACGTGCCCGGGACGCCCCATCGCCGGCCGGAAGACGCATCGGCGCCCACGCCCGATCTGACCGGTCTGCTGCAACTGGGATGGGCGCTCACGCCGGAGGCAGACAGGCCCACGGTGGATCCCCCGTCCCACGGACGTACGGACTTTCTGAACGGGCTGCTGCACGCCGCGGCCTTCAGCCGGGACGGGTCGCAGGCGCTCCTGGACCACACGCCGTCTGGCCAGAAGAACTCCGACCTGGAGTATCTCCTGCACGAACGTCGCCCTCTGTGGGCCTACACCGACCACGGCACCAGCCTCGGCCAGGCCATGAGCGCCGCCATGTCCGCCCACGATCCGATCTCGCAGAAGCTCTTCAAGGAGACGAGCGAACTGCTCGGCCGCGATACGCGGAAATACTTCACGTATGGCAAGGACCACAAACTAAGGTTCAGTAATGTAGATGGCCACGCCGATGATCTGTCCGGACTCCGCCCCAGTCTGGGGGCCATTATGTGCTCTCACCTTAAGGACCTGGAAGACAGCCTTTTCGCGGACATCAGTGGCAGCGAGCTGCCGAAGATCCTGCCCTCCCCGCGAGACGTCGACGCGCTCTTGGCCGAGGCTGGTCAGTCCGACGATGGATTCATGTCCCTGGTGGAGAACGCGATCGGCCGCTCGCGCGTCTTGCTCGATCAGCGTCACGCCGAGGGCGTCGACAACGTACTGATCGCACAGGGCGGTTTCCTCGGTCACCTCCTCGCGCTGCGTCACGAGGCGCTCGTCGCCCGTGGCGTGACGGTCGATACGACGAATGCTCAGATCAAGGAGTTGATCGACAAAGGGGTTGGGCTTGTTCCCGTCCCGTACGCGAAACTCTTCAGCGGCGTGCCCGCGAGCGTCTACGGCGAGCTCGCCGGCCGGCAGTACGGCAAGGTTGGGGCGTGGCTGTTTCAGCACATGCAGCAGGACGGAGGGTCCGCGGCAGAGGACACGAAGGTCGCCACCGACGAGCAGGCGGTACGCAAACTGCTGCGCCACATGTCGCTGTCCGTCGCGATCGACCGTTTCAACGCTTCTGGAGGCAGGGCATCGGGCGAGCCGTTCGCCGACGAGAAGGGAAAGATCCTCCCGCCGAGCCGGTGGGACGATAAGGCGCGGTCGCGCTTCATCGACTGGTCCCAGGACAAAAACTTCGCGGCTCCGCAGATGAGCCAGCGGGTCGAGACGGTTATCAAAAACAGCCATGACGACGCGATCAGCAGTTTCAACGGTACCGATGAGACACCGTAAGGCAGGGCGGGTGATGGTCCTCGTGTCGGCCGTCACGCTGATCAGTGCCTGCTCTTCCGGTCATCACGAAAGACGGCCTGCCACGCCGCGGACGACGACGGCGACGTCGCCGCCCGGACGTGTCGCTACCGTCGGATCCGTGCCCGATACGGCGCCGTACTGGTGCGACCTGGTCTCCCGACGCGCCCTCAGCCGGGTCGCCGGCGTCTCAGGGGGCCTGTATGAACTACGTAACGCTGGGACCGGCGAAGACCTCTCGATATGTACCGTGAAGGACGAGCAGAGGTACGGTCCGTTGGGCGTGCAGTGGGATGTGACGGGCGGTCGGAACGAGATCGGGCAATCGGCGAAGGACGTGGCATCAGATCATCCGGTCCGGTTGCCCGCCACGCTCGGATCCGGCTTCGCGGTCTATTCCCCGAGCACCTCTCGGCTTCCGTACTTCGCCGCTGCGACGTTCGCGTGCGGGTCGGGTGACGCGTGGATCGAAATCTTCATTCGCGGCGTGTCTCCCGGCCGGGACGCGACTGCGGATCTGGCCGGGCTCATGCGGGTCGCGGAGCGGCGGTTCGGGGTTCTGCATCACTGCGCACCGACGGCGGACCCGAGTAAATGATCACAGGACGAGCGCCGGGATCGAAGTGACGCGTGCCGGGGACAGGCCCTGGTGAAACGAATCAGCCTCCGCGTCCCCGTACGGCCGAAGGAACCGAGATCGCCGTGACCACTTCCTGGAGACGCGAACGCCCGGCCACGAGGGCCGGGCGTTGGCGATGAAGGGCTAGGCCTTCGGGGTTTCCTTCGTCTTGTCGCGCTTGACGATGCCGATCTTGGAACCGAGCCAGACCAGCGGGTCGTAGCGGCGGCCGACCACGCGCTCCTTCATCGGGATCAGGGCGTTGTCGGTGATTTTGATGTGCTCCGGGCAGACCTCGGTGCAGCACTTGGTGATGTTGCAGAAGCCCAGGCCGAACTCCTCCTGGGCGATCTGCCGCCGGTCGGCCACGTCCGCCGGGTGCATCTCCAGTTCGGCGACGCGCATCAGGAAGCGCGGGCCGGCGAAGTGCTCCTTGTTCTCCTCGTGGTCACGGATGACGTGGCAGGTGTTGTTGCACAGGAAGCACTCGATGCACTTGCGGAACTCCTGCGAGCGCTCCACGTCGACCTGCTGCATGCGGAACTCGCCCGGCTTGACGTCGCCGCCGTCGAACGAGGGGACCTCGCGCGCCTTCTGGTAGTTGTACGACACGTCGGTCACCAGGTCGCGGATGACCGGGAAGGTGCGCATCGGCGTCACGGTGACCGTCTCGTTCTCCTCGAACGTCGACATCCGCGTCATGCACATCAGCCGCGGGCGGCCGTTGACCTCCGCCGAACACGAGCCGCACTTGCCGGCCTTGCAGTTCCAGCGGACCGCCAGGTCGGGGGCCTCGGTGGCCTGCAGGCGGTGGATGACGTCGAGGACGACCTCGCCCTCGTTGACCTCGACCGTGTAGTCCTTGAGCTCACCCTTGCCGGCGTCGCCGCGCCAGACCCGGAACTTCGCCTTGTAGCCCATCTCACTTCTCCTCAGAGGGGAGCTCACCCTCGGTCAGGTACTTCTTCAGCTCGTCGAGTTCGAAGAGGCCGATGAGGTCGTCCCGCATCGGCTCCATGTCCTGGCGCTTGAGCTCGACGGTGCCGTCGCTCAGCCTGCACACGAGGTTCAGCTTGCGCCACTCGGCCGACATCTCCGGGTAGTCGTCGCGGGTGTGGCCGCCGCGGCTCTCCTGGCGCTCCAGCGCCGCCTTCGCGACGCACTCGGAGACGAGCACCATGTTGCGCAGGTCGAGGGCCAGGTGCCAGCCCGGGTGGTAACCGCGGCCGCCCTCGACGGAGACGGAATTGACGCGCTCGCGCAGCTTGCCGAGGGCCTCGATCGCCTGCTCCAGCTCCTCCTCGCGGCGGATGATGCCGACGAGGTCGTTCATCGTCTGCTGCAGCTCCTGGTGCACCGCGTAGGGGTTCTCACCGCCCTCGCGCTCGTACGGTTCGAGCGCCTCGGCCATCGCCGCCTCGATCTCGGACTCGGGCACCGTGGCGGTGACCTCCGAGGCGTACTCCGCGGCGCCGAGGCCGGCGCGCCGTCCGAAGACGAGCAGGTCGGACAGGGAGTTGCCGCCGAGGCGGTTGGAGCCGTGCATGCCGCCGGAGACCTCGCCGGCCGCGAACAGCCCGGGGATCAGCGCCGCGCCGGTGTCCGGGTCGACCTCCACGCCGCCCATGACGTAGTGGCAGGTCGGGCCGACCTCCATCGGCTCGGCGGTGATGTCGACGTCGGCCAGCTCCTTGAACTGGTGGTGCATCGACGGCAGCCGTTTGATGATCTGTTCGGCCTTGAGCCGGGACGCGATGTCGAGGAACACGCCGCCGTGGGGTGAGCCGCGGCCGGCCTTGACCTCGGAGTTGATCGCGCGGGCGACCTCGTCACGCGGAAGCAGCTCCGGCGGGCGCCGGTTGTTGTCCGGGTCCTCGTACCAGCGGTCGGCCTCTTCCTCGGTCGTCGCGTACTTGTCCTTGAAGACGTCCGGGATGTACTCGAACATGAACCGCTTGCCGTCGGAGTTGCGCAGCACGCCGCCGTCGCCGCGGACGGACTCGGTGACGAGGATGCCCTTGACCGACGGCGGCCAGACCATGCCGGTCGGGTGGAACTGCACGAACTCCATGTTGATCAGCGACGCGCCGGCGAGCAGCGCGAGCGCGTGCCCGTCGCCGGTGTACTCCCAGGAGTTGGAGGTCACCTTGAACGACTTGCCGATGCCGCCCGTGGCCAGCACGACGGCGGGCGCCTCGAAGACCACGAACTTGCCGGTCTCGCGGATGTAGCCGAAGGCGCCGCAGATCTTGCCCTCGTCGTCCTTCAGCAGCCGGGTGATCGTCGTCTCGGCGAACACCTGGATCTTGGCGTCGTAGTCGCCGAGCTCCTTGTGGTCGTCCTGCTGGAGCGAGACGATCTTCTGCTGGCAGGTGCGGATCAGCTCCAGGCCGGTGCGGTCGCCGACGTGCGCCAGGCGCGGGTACTCGTGGCCGCCGAAGTTGCGCTGGCTGATCTTGCCCTCTTTGGTGCGGTCGAACAGCGCGCCCCAGGCCTCCAGCTCCCAGACGCGGTCCGGCGCCTCCTTGGCGTGCAGCTCGGCCATCCGCCAGTTGTTGAGGAACTTGCCGCCGCGCATCGTGTCGCGGAAGTGGACCTGCCAGTTGTCGTTCGGGTTGGCGTTGCCCATGGCCGCCGCGGCGCCGCCCTCGGCCATGACCGTGTGCGCCTTGCCGAACAGCGACTTGGAGATGATCGCGGTCTTCTTGCCCTGCAGCCGGGCCTCGATCGCGGCGCGCAGGCCTGCCCCGCCGGCGCCGATGACCACGACGTC
The DNA here is from genome assembly GCF_030269445.1 of Actinoallomurus iriomotensis. Classification (GTDB taxonomy): domain Bacteria; phylum Actinomycetota; class Actinomycetes; order Streptosporangiales; family Streptosporangiaceae; genus Actinoallomurus; species Actinoallomurus iriomotensis. The sequence goes on along the minus strand of NZ_BSTJ01000001.1, from coordinate 1,612,349 downwards.
GAACTGCAGCCTTTCGATTTCACTCACTTGTGGTCGGTCCTTAGTTGAAGATCCGCAGGTCGGAGAAGGCCCCGTGCGCGACGAGCGCGACGTACGCGTCGGTCACCGCGAGAGAGACCAGCGTGATGAGCGCGAACTGCCCGTGGCGGGTGTTGATCTTGCTGATCTGGGTCCAGAACCAGTAGCGGATCGGAGCCTTGGAGAAGCTCTTCAGCCGCCCGCCCATGACGTGGCGGCACGAGTGGCAGGAGAGCGTGTAACCCCACAGCAGGATGACGTTGGCCCACAGGATGATCGTGCCGAGCCCGATGCCGAAGCCGCCGTCCGCGCCGTGGAACGCCCTGATCGCGTCCCAGGTGTTGACGATGGAGATGAGGCCGGCGACCACCCAGAAGTAGCGGTGCGCGTTCTGCAGGATGAGGGGGAAGCGCCGCTCGCCGGTGTAGCCGCCGGGCGTCTTGCGCACCGGAGCCTTGTCCGGGACGGCACAGGCCTGCGGCGACAGCCAGAACGCCCGGTAGTAGGACTTCCGGTAGTAGTAGCAGGTCAGCCGGAACCCCAGCAGGAACGGCAGCGAGATCAGCGCGTACGGGATGAAGAACGGCAGGTGGTCGGGTACGAACCTGCCGAAGTCCGCCGCCTCGGGTGGGCACGCCTTGCTGACGCACGGGGAGTAGAACGGCGTCAGGTAGTGATACTTGGCCACCCAGAAGCTGCTGCCCATCATCGAGCGCACGGTCGCGTAGACGACCCAGGCCAGGAAGAAGATGAACGTCGCCAGCGGAGTGAGCCAGTAACGATCCTTGCGTAGGGTGCGCGCCGGGATCTGGGCCCGATCCTTGGACGGCGCTTCCACCGTTGTCTGCGTCATGCGGGATTCTCCATCGAAGGCACACCACCTGGGAGGGCTGCCTGTGCTCGAGCCTCTCCTCTGTTCAGGGGCGCTCATACGTTATTAGGGAGTTGTCACGAGCACGATACGAGGCGCGGTCGGCGCATGTGAAACTCCCCACTTACTCGCGAGTAGGATGCGCCCGATTTACGGCCTATTGACTCTAGATCTACTTATGAGAATTATTGCACCGCTTGTGATGGTTTCATGTTGAGTGTCCGTTTGAGAAGACGTCAGTGCCGGATTTTCCCACCGGTCTCACCAACCTCACTAGCATGCGAAAGCACGAGACCTCTGTGACGGGAGTTGTGCATGCGGGGCCGGAGCCATTTCGGGCCGGGAGCGTACGTCGTCCGCTACGCCTGGTGGGGACCGCTCGTGCCGGCCGTCCTCGGCGCGGCCATCATCGCCGGGTTCGTGCTCGGCGCGACCTCACATCCCCCGCGGCTGCACTGGCGTCCCGGCTCCCACCTCGGCCCCTGGGGCTGGACCATGTACGGCGCCCAGTGGCTGATGCCGCTCGTCGGCGCCGGCCTGCTGGTGTTCGCCGCGGTCGGCCTGCGCCGGGTGGCGCGCGGGGCGGTGGCGTTCGCGGTCGCGGAGAAGGGCGTCTACTGGTGCCCGTCGGGCCGGGCCTCGCAGGGTGAGTGGTTCGCGTGGGACGAGGTCACCGCGATCGAGTTCCACTCCGCCGACGGCGGGTCCGTCGGCCGTGGCGCGGTCGCGCTGCGCGGCTACGCGCCCGAGCGCGACGACCGCCCGCGCCTGGTCTCCACCCGTCTCGGCGGCTGGCGCATCGCGCCTCGGCGGCTGGGCCGCGCGCTGCGGGAGTTCGCCCCCGACGTGGAGGTCATCTCCCACTGACGTCCGCGATGCGTGAGACGCCCGCCGGCAGCTCACCGCGGCTCTCGATGTCGGCGAGGAAGTGCAGCAGGGTCTCGTGGAACGCCCGCGCCGCGTGGGTCGGGTGCACGTCCTTGCGGTGCGCGAGCGCGATCGTGCGCTCCAGGCCCGGCGGCGCCAGCGGCGTGCCGACCAGCCCCGCCCGGCCCGACAGGACCATCGACGGCACGAGCGCCCGGCCGAGCCCGGCCTCGACGAAGCGCAGCACCCCGTCCATCTCGCCGCCCTCGACGGCGAACGTCGGCTCGAACCCGGCCTGCCGGCACGCCGTCTGGGTCGCCTCCCGCAGGTCATAGCCGCTGCGGAACATGACGAGCGGCTGGCCGCGCAGGTCCTCGATGCGCACGTACGGCCGCTTGGGCGGGTCCGAGCGCGGCGACACCACGACCAGGTCCTCCTGCAGGATGGGCGCGGTCTCCAGCGAGGGGTCGGTGCTCTGCAGCGGCAGGATGATCAGTGCCAGGTCGAGCTGCCCGCGCGCCAGGTCCCGTACGAGGTCGCGGGAGCCGCCCTCCTCCACGCGCAGCTCGATGCCCGGATAGCGGCCGCGGAAGCGCGCCAGGGCGTCGGCGAGCAGCCCCGCGAACAGCGAGGGGGTCGCGCCCAGCCGCACCCGGCCCCGGCGCAGGCCGGTCAGGTCCTGGATCTCCCGCCGGGCCGTGTCGACGTCGGCGAGGATGCGCCGGGCGAGCGGCAGGAGCGCCTCACCGGCGGCCGTCAGCGTGATGTTGCCGCGCGCCCGGCTGAACAGCGGCGCGCCCAGCTCCGCCTCCAGCGTCTTGATCTGCTTGGACAGGGACGGCTGCGCGACCCGGAGAGTTTCCGCCGCCCGTGTGAAATGCCTCACCTCCGCGACGGCCACGAAGTACGAGAGTTGCTGTAGCTGCACAGTCCATAGCCTACGGCTATCGAAACAAGCGTCATCATGTCTTGGACGCCTCTTTGGAATCGGACATACGGTCCGCAATGTGTCATCCAGAGCGAGCACGGTGACCGCACCTCCGCAGACGGCGACCTCACAGGCGCTTCCGCGAAGGCTGTACGGGTCCTCCGTCGGCAAGAAGGCCGTCATGGCGGTGACGGGGGCGATCCTCGTCCTGTACCTGATCGCCCACATGATCGGCAATCTCAAGGTCTTCCTGGGCCGCGACGACTTCAACCACTACGCGCACTGGCTGCGCACGATGGGTGAGCCGGCGGTCCCGTACCGGACCGTCCTGACCATCATCGAGATCGTGCTCACCGTGGCGGTGATCCTCCACATGTGGTCGGCGGTCTCGCTCGCCCGGCGCGCGCGGCGGGCCCGGCCCGTGCGATACGCCGCCCGGCCCACCACGCAGGAGCACCGGTACGCCACGCACGTCATGCGGTACGGCGGGGTCGTCATCCTGCTGTTCGTCATCTGGCACCTGCTGGACCTGACGTTCGGCGCGGTCAACCCCAAGGGCGGCGACGCCCAGCCGTACGACAAGATCGTCGCCGACTTCGCCCCCTCGCACTGGTACATCACGCTCTTCTACATCGTCGCCGTGGTCCTGGTCGGGTTCCACCTCAGGCACGGGCTGTGGAGCGCCTTCCAGACGCTCGGCTGGGGCCGTCAGAACCGCTACCGCGGCCTGCGCCTGCTCGCCGACACGGTCGCGGCCGTGATCGTCCTCGGCTTCGTGTCCGTGCCGGTCCTCGTCACCATCGGGGTGGTCTCATGAGCGAACGCAGTGAGCGAATCGACAACACAGTGTCCGTGGTCACTCCCCGACGAAGGAGGGCTCATGAGCACCGTTAATTTGTTCACCGACGGTGAGCCGATCCGGGACACCAAGGCACCGGAGGGCCCGGTCGAGCAACGCTGGGACAAGCGTCGCTTCGGGGGCAAGCTGGTCAACCCGGCGAACCGGCGGAAGCTGTCGGTCATCGTGGTCGGCACCGGCCTGGCCGGCGGCTCGGCCGCCGCGACGCTCGGCGAGCTCGGCTACCACGTCAAGTCGTTCTGCTACCAGGACAGCCCGCGCCGCGCGCACAGCATCGCCGCGCAGGGCGGCATCAACGCCGCGAAGAACTACCGCAACGACGGCGACAGCATCCAGCGGCTCTTCTACGACACCGTCAAGGGCGGCGACTACCGGTCGCGCGAGTCCAACGTCTACCGGCTCGCCCAGGTGAGCGTGGAGATCATCGACCAGTGCGTCGCGCAGGGCGTGCCGTTCGCCCGTGAGTACGGCGGCCTGCTCGACACGCGCTCCTTCGGCGGCGTCCAGGTCTCCCGTACGTTCTACGCGCGCGGCCAGACCGGCCAGCAGCTGCTGCTGGGCGCGTACCAGGCGCTCGAGCGCCAGGTCGCGGCCGGCACCGTGGAGATGTTCACCCGGCACGAGATGCTGGAGCTGATCATCGTGGACGGCGCCGCGCGCGGCATCGTCGCCCGCGACATGGTCACGGGCGAGATCGAGACGCACACCGCCGACGCCGTCGTGCTGGCCTCCGGCGGGTACGGCAATGTGTTCTTCCTGTCGACGAACGCCAAGGGCTGCAACGTCACGGCCACCTGGCGGGCGCATCGCAAGGGCGCGCTGTTCGCCAACCCGTGCTACACCCAGATCCACCCGACGTGCATCCCGCAGAGCGGCGACCACCAGTCGAAGCTGACGCTGATGTCGGAGTCGCTGCGCAACGACGGCCGCGTCTGGGTGCCGGTGGCGAAGGGGGACAAGCGCGACCCGCGCGAGATCCCCGAGGACGAGCGCGACTACTACCTGGAGCGGATCTACCCCTCGTTCGGCAACCTCGTGCCGCGCGACATCGCCTCCCGCGCCGCCAAGAACGTCTGCGACGAGGGCCGTGGCGTCGGTCCGGGCGGGCTCGGCGTCTACCTCGACTTCGCCGACGCGATCCAGCGGCTCGGCCGCAAGGCGGTCGCGGACAAGTACGGCAACCTGTTCGAGATGTACGAGCGCATCACCGGTGAGGACCCGTTCGAGGTGCCGATGCGCATCTACCCGGCGGTGCACTACACGATGGGCGGCCTGTGGGTCGACTACGACCTGCAGTCCACCATCCCCGGCCTGTTCGTGATCGGCGAGGCGAACTTCTCCGACCACGGCGCCAACCGGCTCGGCGCGTCCGCGCTGATGCAGGGCCTGGCCGACGGTTACTTCGTGCTGCCGAACACCATCAGCGACTACCTGGCCAAGGGCCCCTTCCCGAAGGTCGGCGACGACCACGAGGCCGTCGTCGAGGCGCGCGAGTCCGTCACCGGCCGCATCGAGCGGCTGCTGTCCATCGACGGCGACCGTACGCCGGACTCCTTCCACCGCGAGCTCGGCGCGCTCATGTGGGAGTACTGCGGCATGGAGCGCACCGACGAGGGCCTGCGCAAGGCCATCGACCGGATCCGCGAGCTGCGCGAGGAGTTCTGGACCCGCGTCAAGGTGCCGGGGGAGAACGAGGAGCTCAACCAGGCGCTGGAGAAGGCCGGGCGGATCGCGGACTTCTTCGAGCTGGCCGAGCTGATGTGCATCGACGCCCTGCACCGTACGGAGTCCTGCGGCGGTCACTTCCGCGCCGAGTCCCAGACGCCCGACGGCGAGGCCCTGCGCGACGACGAGCACTTCGCCTACGTCGCCGCCTGGGAGTACACCGGCGACGCCCCGGTCCTCCACAAGGAGAACCTGGAATACGAGAACGTGAAGATGGTCCAGAGGTCGTATAAGTGAAGCTCACACTGAAGATCTGGCGGCAGAAGAACGCCGATGACCCGGGGCGGATGGTCCCGTACGAGCTGGACGACGTCTCGCCGGACATGTCGTTCCTCGAGATGCTCGACGTGCTCAACGAGCGGTTGATCGTCGAGGGCGAGGACCCGGTCGCGTTCGACCACGACTGCCGTGAGGGCATCTGCGGCATGTGCTCGCTCGTCATCGACGGCACCCCGCACGGCCCGCAGCAGGCCACCACGACCTGCCAGCTCCACATGCGGCACTTCAAGGACGGCGACGTCATCACGATCGAGCCGTGGCGCGCGGCGGCGTTCCCGGTCATCAAGGACCTGGTCGTGGACCGGTCGGCGTTCGACCGCATCATCCAGGCCGGCGGGTACGTCAGCGCCCCGACCGGGTCGGCGCCGGAGGCGGCGTCCATCCCGGTGCCGCAGGCCGACGCGCACGCCGCCTTCGACGCCGCGACCTGCATCGGCTGTGGCGCCTGCGTCGCCGCCTGCCCGAACGCGTCGGCGATGCTGTTCACCGCCGCGAAGATCACCCACCTCGGCCTGATGCCCCAGGGCCAGCCCGAGCGGTACGGCCGGGTCACCGCGATGGTCGCCCAGATGGACGCCGAGGGCTTCGGCGGCTGCACGAACACCGGAGAGTGCACCGCGGTCTGCCCCAAGGGCATCCCGTTCGAGACCATCTCCCGCCTCAACGCCGACCTGCTCAAGGCCACGCGTAAGGCCTCCTGAGACTTCACGGCCCGGGAGGAGGGAACGTCCCCCCTTCCTCTCGGGCCGTGGACCACTTCCGGGCTCCGGGGCACAATGGCCCTCACTCCATGACGCGCCGCAGGCGTCGGTAGGAATATTTCGATCTCGACACGGTTTCGGCAAAGATCTACCGCCTCCTGGCCGTACTCGGCCAAGGTAGCTCCCACCTGTGTGGCTTATGGAGGCTTGATGAAGGTCAAGGGGATGCTCGTCGGCATCGTCGCCGTCGCGATGGCGGCGTCGGCGTGCGGCGGCGGTGGCGGTTCCGGGAACAAGTCGAAGGTCTTCACCTACGCGATCACCGAGCCGGAGCATCTCATCCCCGGCAACACCAATGACGCGCAGGGCCTCACCGTCGACAGCGCCCTCTTCGACACGCTGATGACGCTCGACCCCAGCGGCAAGCCGGTGATGGAGGACGCCGCGTCGGTCGACACGACCGACCAGAAGGTCTGGACGATCAAGATCAAGCCGGGCCTGACCTTCCACAACGGTGAGCCGGTCACCGCCCAGAGCTACGCCGACGCCTGGAACGCCACGGCGAACTCCGCGAACGCCTGGGGCAACGGCTACTACCTCGGCAGCATCGAGGGCTACGCCGACCTGAACCCCGACAAGGGCAAGCCGAAGGTCGACAAGATGAAGGGCCTCAAGGTCGTCGACCCGCAGACCCTGCAGGTGACGCTCTCCCAGCCCTTCAGTCAGTTCCCGTACGTGCTGTCGTTCATCGGCACCGCGCCGATGCCCAAGGCCGCCTTCACCGATCTCAAGGCGTACGAGCAGAAGCCGATCGGCAACGGGCCGTTCATGATCGACGGCTCCTGGGAGCACAACAAGCAGATCAAGCTGAAGAAGTTCGCCGGCTACAAGGGCACGCGTCCGGCCAAGTCCGACGGCGTGACCTTCAAGGAGTACGCCGGCCGCGACGCCGCCTACACCGACCTGCGGGCCGGCAAGGTCGACTTCGACAACCAGATCCCCGCGGCGAAGGCGCCCGAGGCCAAGCGGCTGCTCGGCGACCGGCTCATCACCGTGCCCAGCGGCACCATGGACTTCCTCGAGTTCCCGCTGTACGACCCGGCGTTCAAGAACCCCGACCTGCGCAAGGCGATCTCGATGGCGATCGACCGGCAGGCGATCGTCAACGCGGTCTACAACGGGACGTTCAAGCCGATGGCGTCGCTGCTGGCGCCGATCGTGCCGGGCTACCGCGCGAACGCCTGCGGCGAGGCCTGCACCTACAACCCGCAGCAGGCCAAGCAGCTGTTCGACAAGGCGGGCGGCTACAAGGGCACGCTGCACCTGGTGTTCTCCAACGCCGACGCGACGTACGAGCAGTGGATGACCGACGTCGCCAACCAGCTCAAGCAGAACCTCGGCATCACCGACATCAAGTTCGACAAGGTCCAGGTGTCGGACTACCTGACGAAGCTGAGCGACCACAAGGCGGCCGGTCCGTACCGCAGCAACTGGACCATGGACTACCCGAGCCCCGAGGACTACCTCACGCCGCGGTGCGCCAAGCCCACCCGCAGCGGCTACGACGGCGCCGCGTGCGAGGCCCTCATCATGAAGGGCAACGCGGCCAAGACGCCGCAGGAGGGCCAGCAGTACTACCAGCAGGCCGAGGACATGGTGCTGAAGGACATGCCGATCACGCCGCTGTGGAACTGGCAGGACCAGCTCGGCTCCTCCAGTCACGTCGGCGACATCCACGCCGACCCCTACGTCTACCCGCTCGTCCACCTCGACCAGGTGACGGTCAAATAGCGTGTGGCGTTACGTCGTACGGCGCCTTCTGCAGATGGTGCCGGTCCTGATCGGGACGACGCTCCTGATCTACCTGGCGGTGTTCGCGCTGCCCGGTGACCCGATCCGGGTCCTGGGCGGCGACAAGCCGATGTCGCCGGCGGTGTACCAGGCCCTGCGGCACCACTACCACCTGGACGATCCGCTGATCGTCCAGTACGGCAAGTACCTGTGGGGCCTGGTCCGCGGTGACTTCGGCGAGACGCTCAACGGCCAGCCCGTCGGCGACGTCCTGACGGGGGGCTGGACGGTGACGGTGCAGCTCGCCGTCACCGCGTGGGTCTTCGAGCTGGTCGTCGGGATCGCGCTGGGCGTCTGGGCGGGCCTGCGCAAGGGCGGTGTGATCGACACGCTCGTGCTGAGCGGCACCACTCTGGTCATCGCCATCCCCGGCTTCGTGCTCGCCTACTCAGCGCAGCTGCTGTTCGGCCTCAAGCTGGGCTGGTTCCCGACCGCGGGGACCGACGACGGCTGGCCGTACAGCTATCTGCTGCCCGGGATCCTGCTCGGCTCGCTCAGCCTCGCCTACATCGCCCGGCTGACCCGGACGAGCCTGGTGGAGAACGGCCGTTCGGACTACGTGCGCACCGCGGTCGCCAAGGGCCTCAGCCGCCGGCGGGTGCTCGTGCGGCACACGCTCCGCAACTCCCTGATCCCGGTGGTCACCTACCTGGGCGTCGACCTCGGCAACCTGATGGCCGGCGCGATCATCATCGAGGGCATCTTCAACCTGCCGGGCATCGGCCAGCAGATCTGGCTGGCCATCCAGGTCAAGGACGGCCCGACCGTCGTGGGCATCAGCACGTTCCTGGTCCTCATCTATCTGCTGGCCAACCTCGTCGTCGACTTCCTCTACGGCGTGCTCGACCCCAGGATTCGCCATGACTGAAGTTGCTGAGGCCACGGCGCAGACCGGGGCGGCGATCGAGGGCGGAGCCGCGTCGCTGTGGAGCGACGCGTGGCGCGACCTGTGCCGCCGCGTGACGTTCTGGGTCTCCGCGGTGATCCTGCTGTTCATGGGCGTGATGGCGGCCTTCCCCTCACTCTTCACCGGCCTCGGGGCGAACGACGGCTGTGACGTGCGGCAAGCGAAACAGCGGCCGGCGTCGTGGAACCCGTTCGCGGGCGGAGACCATCCGTTCGGCACCGACAGCCACGGCTGCGACTACTGGGCCCAGGTCGTGCACGGCACCCGCGCGCCGATCGTGGTCGGGTTCCTGGTGACCGCGATCGCGCTCACCCTGGCGATCGTGCTCGGCTCGGTCTCCGGCTACTACGGACGGCTGCTCGACGCGTTCCTGTCGCGTATCACCGACATCTTCTTCGGCCTGCCGCTGATCCTCGGCGCGCTCGTCATCCTGACCGCGTTCCCGTCGCACGGGATGATGACCGAGTCGCTGGTGCTCGGCCTGCTGTGGTGGCCGACCATGACGCGGCTGATGCGCGGCCAGGTGCTGTCGGTGCGCGACGCCGACTACGTCCAGGCCGCGCGCATGATCGGCGCCAGTGACGGGCGGATCATGCTGCGCCACATCCTGCCGAACGCCGTCGCGCCCGTGTTCGTCTACGCGATGCTCAACGTCGGCGTGGTCATCGGCTACGAGGCCACGCTCGACTACCTGGGCGTCGGCCTGCAGTACCCCACGGTCTCGTGGGGCCTGCAGCTCAGCCAGGCACAGGAGATCTTCACCGACTACCCCTACCTGCTGATCTACCCGGCCGTATTCCTGACCGCGACGGTGCTGAGCTTCCTGCTGCTCGGCGACGCGGTACGCGACGCACTGGACCCGAAGCTGCGATGAGCGACGAAGAACAGAGCACCGGCCCGCTGCTGGCGGTCGAGGATCTGCACGTGGAGTTCCGCTCCCGCGGGCGATCGGTGCAGGCGGTCAACGGGCTGTCCTACACGCTGGACGAGGGCGAGACGCTCGCCATCCTGGGGGAGTCCGGGTCGGGCAAGAGCGTGGGCGCGCAGGCCGTGATGGGCATCCTCGACACGCCGCCCGCGCACGTCACGAAGGGGTCGGTACGGTTCCGCGGCACCGAGCTGCTCGGCCTGCCGGAGAAGAAACGGCGCGACTACCGCGGCGCGAAGATCTCGATGATCTTCCAGGACGCGCTGTCGGCGCTGAACCCGGTGCACCGGGTGGGCGACCAGATCGCCGAGATGCTCATCGTGCACCGCAAGTCCTCGCGCGGCGAGGCGCGCAAGCGGGCGATCGACCTGATGGACCGCGTGCGGATCCCGTCCGCGGCCTCGCGGGTGAACGACTTCCCGCACCAGTTCTCCGGCGGCATGCGGCAGCGCGTGATGATCGCCATGGCGCTGGCCCTCGAACCGGACGTGCTGATCGCCGACGAGCCGACCACGGCGCTCGACGTCACCGTCCAGGCGCAGATCATGAAGCTGCTGGCGGAGTTGCAGGAAGAGATGCGGATGGGGCTCATCCTCATCACCCACGACCTCGGCGTGGTGGCCGACGTGGCGGACCGCATCGCGCTGATGTACGCCGGCCGCGTCGTGGAGGAGGCCTGGGTCGAGGACCTGTACGCCCGGCCCGCGCACCCGTACGCCGAGGGACTGCTCGCGTCGGTCCCGCGCATCGACGTGCGCGACCGCTCGCTGACCCCGATCAAGGGCTCACCGCCGAACCTCGCCGCCATCCCCTCGGGCTGCCCGTTCCATCCGCGCTGCCCCCGCGCGCGGGACCGCTGTTCGACCGAGGTTCCCGAACTGCGTCTTCTCCAGACCGGTGAGGGCGCTCCGGACCGGTCCGGAGCCCGGTCCGGGGCACCCTCGCCTCACCGGAGCGCCTGCCATTACGCCGAGGAGGTCTCCGGTGGCCGATGAGATCCTCTCCGTACGGGACGTCGTCAAGCACTACCCGCTGACCAAGGGAGTGCTGTTCCAGCACGAGGTCGGGCGGGTGAAGGCGGTCGACGGCGTCTCGTTCGAACTCCGCAAGGGCGAGACGCTCGGCCTGGTCGGCGAGTCCGGCTGCGGCAAGAGCACGCTGGCCAAGCTGCTCATGGGCGTCGAGCGGCCGACCTCCGGCAGCGTGCACTTCGAGGACCGCGACGTCTTCTCGCTGTCCAGGGCGGAGCTGCGCCGGTCGCGGCGCCGGATGCAGCTCGTCATGCAGGACCCCTACACCTCGCTCAACCCGCGGATGACCGTGGGCGACATCGTCGGCGAGCCCTTCGCCGTCCACGGCGACCCCGAGGGCGGACGCGGCCGCCGGGTGCGCGAGCTGCTGGAGATCGTCGGTCTCGACCCGGACCACGTGAACCGGTACCCGCACCAGTTCTCCGGCGGACAGCGGCAGCGGATCGGCATCGCCCGCGCCCTCGCGCTGCGGCCCGACGTCATCATCTGCGACGAGCCGGTGTCCGCGCTCGACGTGTCGGTGCAGGCCCAGGTCATGAACCTCCTCGCCGACCTGCAGCGGGAGTTCGGCCTCTCCTACGTCTTCATCGCCCACGACCTCGCCGTCGTCCGGCACATCTCCGACCGCGTCGCGGTGATGTACCTGGGCAAGATCGTCGAGATCGGCGACGAGGAGCAGATCTACGACCACCCCACGCACCCGTACACGCAGGCGCTGCTGTCGGCGGTGCCGGTGCCGGACCCGACGAAGCGGACGGGCCGGATCGTGCTGGAGGGCGACGTGCCGAGCCCCACGGACCCGCCGTCCGGCTGCCGGTTCCGCACCCGCTGCTGGAAGGCCGAGGAGATCTGCGCGTCCGAGGAACCGGCGCTGGAGGTCCGCGCGGGCCGCTCGGACCATCCGAGCGCGTGCCACTTCGCCGCCGACTCGGGCCGCCCCTGAAAATGGTTCGCGGCTGATCAAAGCGCATGGGTAACGTCGGGAGGTCCACTGCCTCCCGGTTCGGGGATTTCGTATGCGCTCTTTTCCCGTGTCCGATCCCGGCACGCCCGATCGCCGCTCGCCGGCGCGTTACCTGCTGTGGATCGCGCGCGTGCAGGCCGCCACGATGGCCGGCGGGGCCGCATGGGGCGTCGTGTGGATGGGCACCCAGGCGCTCATGCCGGCCACCATCGGCCGCGCCATCGACACGGGCGTGACGGCGAAGAACACCGACGCGCTGCTGCTGTGGTCGGGCGTGCTGCTCGGGCTCGGCGCGGTGCAGGCGGTGGCCGGGATCATGCGCCACCGGTTCGCGGTCACCAACTGGTTGGGCGCGGCGTTCCGCACCGTGCAGGTGACGACCCGCCACGCCACGCGGCTCGGGGCGACCCTGCCCAAACGCGTGGCGACCGGTGAGGTCGTCAGCGTCGGCATCGCCGACGTCTCCCACATCGGCAACTCCATGGACATCACGGCGCGCGGCGCCGGTGCGATCGTCTCGATCGTCCTGGTCGGCGTGATCCTGCTGGTCACCTCGCTGCCGCTGGGGCTGGTCGTGCTGATCGGCGTGCCGCTGATGGCCGCCGTCGTCGCGCCGATCCTGCGGCCGCTGCACCGCAGCCAGCGGCACCAGCGCGACCTGCAGGGCGAGCTGGCCACCCGGTCGAGCGACATCGTCTCCGGCCTGCGCGTGCTGCGCGGCATCGGCGGCGAGCAGGTGTTCGCCGGACGCTACCGCGAGGAGTCGCAGGCGGTTCGCGCCGCCGGAGTGCGGGTCGCGCGCAGCGACTCCCTCCTGGAGGGCGCCCAGGTGCTGCTGCCCGGGCTGCTGGTCGCGCTGGTCACCTGGATCGGCGCCCGGTTCGCGTTGGCCGGCCAGATCACCATCGGCCAGCTCGTGTCCTTCTACGGCTACTCGGTGTTCCTGGTCGAGCCGATGCGGACCCTGACCGAGGCGGCCGACAAGATCACCAAGGCGCACGTCGCGGCACGCCGGGTGGTCCGGATCCTGAACACCGAACCGGAGCTGCCGGACGAGGGCACCCGCACCGAGGCGGCCGGCGCGATGGTCGATCGGCCCTCCGGGCTCACCGTACGGCCGGGGCGGCTCACCGCGATCGCCGCGACCTCGCCAGAGGACGCGCAGGCCATCGCCGACCGGCTCGGCCGGTTCACCGACGACGAGGTGACCTGGGGCGGCACGCCCGTACGCGAGCTGACGCTGCCCGCGATGCGCGAGGCCGTGCTGGTCGCCGACCCCGGCGCCCGGCTGTTCTCCGGGCCGCTGCGGGAGGAGATCGGCGGCCGCTCCGAGCGGGAGCTGCGCGACGCCCTGTACACGGCCTGCGCGACCGACATCGTCGAGGAGCTGCCGTCGGGCCTCGACGACGAGATCGCCGAGGGCGGACGGGAGTTCTCCGGCGGGCAGCAGCAACGCCTCCGGCTCGCCCGCGCGCTCGCCGCCGACCCGGAGGTGCTGATCCTGGTCGAGCCGACCTCGGCGGTGGACGCGCACACCGAGGCGCGCATCGCGGGCCGGCTCGCGGAGCACCGCGCCGGCCGTACCACGGTCGTGTGCACCACCAGCCCGCTCGTCCTCGACCGGGCCGACGAGGTGGCGTTCGTGGACGCGGGCCGGGTCACCGCGACGGGTCCGCACCGCGAACTGCTCGCCACCGTCCCGCGCTACGCCGCCACCGTCACGAGAGAAGAGGAGCCATGACCGAGCGAAGCGAGGGAGTCGAAGGCACGCCCCGGTGGTCACTTCCTCCGACGAAGGAGGTCTCATGACCGAGCGAAGCGAGGGAGTCGAAGGCTCGGTCCGGTGGTCACACCCTCCGACGAAGGAGGTCTCATGACCGAGCGAAGCGAGGAAGTCGAAGGCACGGTCCGGTGGTCACTTCCTCCGACGAAGGAGGGCTCATGACCGAAGACGCGGTCGCCGACGGGCCACCGAGGATCCCGGCGCACGACCGGATCCTGCCCGTCGCGACACCGGCGCAGGTACGCGCGTACGCCCGGCGGCTGACCGTCGCCTACCCGGGGCAGCTCGCGCTCGCGCTGGGCCTGCACGGGCTCGCCGCCGTCTCCGGCCTGGTCGCACCCCGGTTGCTCGGCGAGCTGGTCGAGGACGTGCGCCACGGCACCTCCCACTGGACGGTCGACCGGATCGCGCTCACCATCGCGGTGTTCATCGTCGCCCAGGGCGTGCTGATGAGGTACGCCGTGTACGTCTCGGCGCGGCTGGGCGAGAAGGTCCTCGCCCGGCTGCGCGAGGAGTTCGTCGACCGGGTCCTCGAACTCCCGCTGTCGACCGTCGAGCGGGCCGGCACCGGCGACCTGATCACCCGGACGTCCCGCGACGTCGACGTGCTGTCGCGCAGCGTGCGGCACGCGGTCCCGGAGACGCTGATCGCCCTCGTGACCGGCGCGTTCGCGGTCGGCGCGCTCCTGCTCGTCGGGCCGCTGACCGCGCTGCCGTGCCTGGTCGGCGTGCCGCTGCTGTGGGGCGGCACGAAGTGGTACCTCGCGCGGGCGCGGGCGGGTTACCTCTGGGAGAACGCCGCGTGGGGCTCGGTGACCGCCGGGCTGACCGAGACGGTGGAGGGCGCGCGCACGGTCGAGGCGCTGCGCCTGGAGGACCGCCGGGTCGCGCGGACGAACACCGACATCGCCGGCGCGTGGGCGGCCGAACGCTACACGCTGGGCCTGCGCACGGTGTGGTTCCCGATGGTCGAGGTCGGCTACGTCCTGCCGGTGGTGGCGACGCTGCTGGTCGGCGGCCTGCTCTACATCTGGGGGCTCGCCTCGCTCGCGCAGGTGACCGCGGCGACGTTGTACGTCCAGCAGCTCATCGACCCGCTCGACCGGCTGCTGTCGTGGATCGACGAGCTCCAGGTGGGCGGGGCGTCGCTGGCGCGGCTGCTGGGCGTCTCCGAGGCGCGCGCCGACCGCACGCCCACCACGGCGCGCCCGGCCGGTGAGCGCATCGTGCTGGACGACGTCCGGTACGCCTACCGCGCGGGCCATGACGTGCTGCACGGCGTGGACCTGCGGTTGCGGCCGGGGGAGCGGCTCGCGATGGTCGGCCCCAGCGGCGCGGGCAAGTCCACGCTGGGCCGGCTGATCGCCGGCATCCTGCGGCCGCGTACCGGCTCGCTCAAGGTCGGCGGGGTGCCGCTGGCGGACCTGCCGCTGGAGGACCTGCGCGGGCACGTCGCGCTCGTCACCCAGGAGCATCACGTGTTCAAGGGGACGGTGCGCGACAACCTGCTGATGGCCCGGCCGGAGGCGACGGAGGAGGAGGCGGCCACAGCCCTGGCCGCGGTCGAGGCCGACTGGGTCGCCGAGCTGCCGGACGGCCTGGACACCCAGGTGGGCACGGGCGGCCTGGCGTTGTCACCCGCGCAGGCCCAGCAGCTCGCGCTCGCCCGGCTCGTCCTCGCCGACCCGCACACGCTGGTGCTGGACGAGGCGACGTCGCTGCTCGACCCACGGGCGGCGCGCCACCTCGAACGCACGCTGTCGGCGGTGCTGGCGGGCCGTACGGTCGTGGCGATCGCACACCGGCTGCACACCGCCCACGACGCCGACCGGGTGGCCGTCGTCGAGGACGGCCGGATCACCGAACTGGGCCGCCACGAGGAGCTGATCGCGGCACGCGGCTCGTACGCCGCGCTGTGGGACTCCTGGCACGGCGGCCCGGTGGAGCGGGACGCGGTCCCCCGCGAGGCGTGAGGCCCGCGGGCCGGTCACGGGGATCAGCGGCGGCCGACCTCGATCCAGACGTCGGCGGTCGCGATACCTCGGGCGGCGTGGAGGTCCCAGCAGCCGGGCCGGTCGAACCGGTAGCCGGCGCCCCACTCGTCGCCGGGGCGCCGGTAACTGCTGCCGCCGTGCGCCTCGGGGCCCCAGTCGAGCCGCCTGGTCCGGCCGTCGGGATCCACCGCCGACAGGCGCAGCTCACCCGTGCCGGTCATCCTCCAGACGATTTTCACGCGGTCGCCCGAACGGATCAGTGGGGACCGGAACGGCACCATGATGAGGCCCCACAAGCCGACGCCGTGGCCGGTGCCCCGGACCTCGGGGCCGCCTGGTCCGGCGCTCTGCGGCGGCGCCGCGCTGCCGATCGGAGAGGGCGGAGCGCACCCGGCCCGCCCGTCCGGGCCGAGGGCCTCGGGGGAGGCCGGGGACGGTGCGGCGCGACCGGCCGGCGGCGTGGCGCCCGGTGCGGGTGCGGAGCCGCCCGCACACCCGGCCAGGCACAGCCACAGGACGGCGGGCGACGCCGCGGCGAGCCATCGGCGAGGACGTCTCATCGGGCATGCGATCGCGGCCATGACGGCATCCTCGCCGCGGAAGCCCGCCGAGGAAAGTGGACGGTGGCTCGCGCCGTGGCGCGTCAGATGCCGAGGAGCGGCCGAAGCAGCGTGCCGACCTCACCCAGGATGAGGGCCGCGCACGCGTGGTATCCCTCGCTCGGCCCGCCGTAGGGGTCCGGCACGTCGTCCACGCCGGCCCAGGGTAGCCGCGTGCGCCGCGGGCCGGCGGCGGCCACCAGCGCGCGGGCCCGGCCGGCCGCTCCGCCCTCGGCGGGCGGCGCCTGGCCGCCGACCAGCCGGGCGAACTCCCGCAGGGTGAAGGTCCGGTCGCGCGCCTCGGGACTGCCGGCGAGGATCGCCTCACGGTGCCGTTCCTCCATGGTGAGCACGAGGTCGGCGGCACCGACGATGGCGGGCGTCAGCAGCCGGCCGCGGTGACCGTCGTCCTCGATGCCCAGCGCCCGGAGCGCCGACGCGGACCCGGGCGCGATCGGGCTGCCCTCGTGCCCGTACACCCCGGCGCTCTCGACGACGACACCGGCGGCGCCCGGCCCACCCTCACGCAAAGCACGCCGGATCATCGCCTCGGCCATCGGCGACCGGCAGATGTTCGCCGTGCAGACCACGACGATCCGGAACTCCTCCACCATGCCGGGCATCTTAGAACCATTCGTCGGCCGACCACCCCTGTCCGGGCGCGGGGGCGTCGACGTAGCGCGCCCCGCACCCTGGGCAGCCCCACCGGTGAACCCCGACGACGCATCCCGCGAGGAGGATCTCCCCGGCGTCGAGGGCCCGCCGAACCTCCGCGGACCGCCGCACACGGCCGTACACCAGCCGCGCGACCCGACGCCCGCAACGCGAACACGGCGGCAGCCCACTGTCGTCCGGCACGTCGTCCCACTCCCGCCCGCATCCGCGCGAGACGGCCGGCCCGCCCCGCCCGCTTCCCGGTCTACAGCGCGTTCTTGAGGAACTCCACCTGCAACAGCATGAGGTTCTCCGCCACGACCTCCTGCGGCGTCATGTGGGTGACGCCCGACAGCGGCAGCACGCTGTGCGGCAGGCCCGCGGCGAGCAGGGCCGAGGAGAAGCGCAGCGTGTGCGCCACGACCACGTTGTCGTCGGCCAGGCCGTGGATGACCAGTAGCGGACGCATGGTGCGCGAGCCCTGCTCGCCCGAGAACGCCGAGATCAGGCTTGCCCGCTCGTACGGTTCCGGGTCCTCGTTCGGGTCGCCGAGGTAGCGCTCGGTGTAGTGGGTGTCGTACAGGGTCCAGTCGGTGACCGGGGCGCCCGCCACCGCCGCGTGGAAGACGTCGGGGCGGTGGAGCACCGCGAGCGCGGCGAGGTACCCGCCGAACGACCAGCCGCGGATCCCCACGCGTGACAGGTCGAGCGGGAAGTGCTCGGCGGCCGCGTGCAGGGCCGTGACCTGGTCCTCCAGCACCGGCCCGACCACGTCGCGGTGGATCGCCCGCTCCCACTGCGGCCCGCGGGCGGGGCTGCCGCGGCCGTCGGCGACCACCACGGCGAAGCCCTGGTCGGCGAGCCACTGCGACTCGGCGAAGGCGCGCCGCGTGGCGAGCACCCGCTGGGCGTGCGGGCCGCCGTACGGGTCCATGAGCACCGGCAGCGGCTCGTCGCCGGAGTAGCCGGTGGGCAGCAGCACGGCGGTGCGCAGCTCGCGCTCGCCGGCGCGGATCAGGTTGACGTTCACCTCGATCTCGGGCTTGTCGGCGTGGGAGGCGATGTGGCCGAGCGCCCGGCCGGCCCGCTGGACGGCCGTCTCGACGCCGAACCGGTCGAGCCGGCCTCCGGAGATCACGGTGGTGCCGCCCCTGCGCCGGCCGCCGAACACGCCGCTCCCGCTGCTCAGCCGGGTGAGCCCGCTGCCGTCGTAGACCCACACGTGGATCTCGGTGGGCTCGTCGGAGGCGGTGAACAGCACGGTGTCGCCGTCCACGCTCAGCACGGACCGTACCTGCAGGCCGCCCGGCGTGACCGGATCACCGCCCACGAGCAGCCGGCGGGCCGTGTCGTCCTCGGCGACCCAGACCAGGTCGCCGCTCGCGGTACGGGCGGGCACGCCGGGCACGATGTCGATCCAGACCGGGTCGGTGTCCTCGCGCACGAGCGTGGTCCCGCCGGTGGCCGGGTCGGCGGACAGGATCCGCATGACCTTCTGGTCGCGGGTCTGCACGACGAGCAGGATGCCGTCGGAGTCCCAGCTCGCCTCGGCGAGGTAGGGGTAGGTCTCGCGGTCCCACTCGACCGGCTGCCGGCGGCCGTCGAGGCCCAGCACGACCAGCGAGACGTCCGCGTTGGGCGTGCCCGCGGCGGGATAGGCGACCTCCACCGCCGGCCGGCCGGGGTTGGCCGGGTCGGCGATGTGCCACCGCTGCACGGGGGACTCGTCGACGCGCGCGGCGAGCACGGCCTCACCGTCCGGCGACCACCAGAAGCCGCGCATGCGCTGCATCTCCTCGGCCGCGACGAACTCCGCCAGCCCGTAGGAGACCTGGTCGTCCTCGGGCTCGGCGAGCGCGCGGTCCGCGCCGGAGGACACATCGATCACCCGCAGGGCGCGCCCGGACACGTACGCGACGCGGCGTCCGGTCGGGTCCGGACGCGGGTCGAAGACCGGGGCCGCGGCGTCGAGCGGCCGCACGTCCTTGTCGAGGTCGGTGACGAAGAGGCGTCCGGACAGGGCGAAGGCGGCCATGGTCAGCTCGGAGTCGGCCGCGTACGAGGTGACGCCGCCGGCCTGCTCGCGGGCGCGTTCCCGGCGGGCACGTTCCTCGGCCGGCAGGTCCTCCTCGCCGGGCAGGTCGAGGGCGCGCGGGTCCACGATGAGACGCTCCTCGCCGATCGCGTCGTCGCCGACGTCGACCGTCCACAGGCACGTGACCGGATCCGTGCCGTGCCGGGAACGCAGAAAGACGACGCGGGCGCCGTCGGACGACACGAGGAAGCCGCGCGGGGCACCAAGAGTGAATCGTCGGGTTCGAGCGCTCTGTCGTGGGAAGCTGATGGTCATGCCTTCGATCCTGCCAGCCGGACACGAGCGTCGCGAAGACGGCCGTGACCCCGGGCGAACGGCTACGGTAGTCACCCGCGAACTTCCCCTACAGGAGCGTTGATGCCGGACGGCCGTCCACTCAAGCCGGGTGACCCGGAGCGGCTCGGCTCGTACACCATCACGGCGCGTCTGGGCGAGGGCGGCCAGGGCGTCGTCTACCTCGGCCGGTCCGCCTCGGGCGAGCAGGTGGCCGTCAAGCTGCTCCGCGCCGACCTCGCCCAGGACGACGTGGCGCGCTCGCGGTTCCTGCGCGAGCTCGAGGCGGTCAAGCGCGTAGCGCGGTTCTGCACCGCGCAGGTGCTCGACGCCGACGTCGACGGCGACCGGCCCTACATCGTCAGCGAGTACGTCCCCGGCCCGTCGCTGTACCAGCTCGTCTCCACCGACTCCCCGCGTTCCGGCGCGGATCTGGAGCGGCTGGCGATCGGCACGGTGACCGCGCTGGTCGCCATCCACCAGGCGGGCATCGTCCACCGCGACTTCAAGCCGCAGAACGTCCTGATCGCCGCCGACGGGCCGCGAGTGATCGACTTCGGCATCGCGCGGGCGCTCGACGCGGCGGCCACCATGACCAACTCCGCCATCGGCACGCCCGCCTACATGGCGCCCGAGCAACTGTCCGGCCAGGAGATCACCCCGGCGGCGGACCTGTTCTCCTGGGCCTCGACGATGGTTTACGCCGCGACCGGGCAGGCGCCGTTCGGCCAGGACACCGTCATGGCGGTGATCCACCGGATCGTCAACGAGCCGCCGGACCTCGGCTCGATGGAGGAGCCGCTGCGCGGCATCGTCGCCGGCTGCCTCGCCAAGGACCCGGCGCAGCGCCCGCAGACCCAGACGCTGCTGATGCGGCTGCTCGGCGAGGAGGGCCTCACCCCCTCGCCGGCCGGTTCCGGAGATCCGGAGACCGCGATCCTGGGGCAGGGCGCGGCGTTCGCCGGCACGGCGGTGGCGGACGCGATCCCGCCGACGAGGCCGACGCCGGCGTCCACCGCGACCGCGCCGGCCGGCGTACGGAGGCCGCTCTCCCCGCGTGCGGCCGTGGCGGCGCTCGCGGGTCTGCTGATCGCGGTCTGCGTGATCGCCGTGGTCGTCTGGGCGGCCTCCCGCGGCGGCGGTCACCCGTCCGGCGGCGGTGGGGCGACGCCCGCTCCCTCCAGTGCTCCGGCGACCTCCTCGGAGCCCGACGCGCCGACCGGCCCGACGTCGCGTCCGACCCACGGCGGCCCGCCCCCGACCGACAGCGGGCAGCCCGAGCCCTCGACGTCGCGTCCGACCACCTCCGGCGGCCCGACGAAGCCCGGCGGCGGCGACACGACGGAGCCCGGCGACGGCGACACCGGGGAGCCGACCGACGGTGGCGGTGGTAACAACACCTCCGATCCGGGCGCCGGCAACGGCGGAGGCGGCAAGGTGACCCAACCGGCCGCCCAGACGACCTGAGGTGGCGCCGCCGGATACCGTTTCGTCCATGGCCGAACCCCGCATCCTGCTGGTGCACGCACACCCGGACGACGAGTCGATCGAGACCGGCGCCACGATGGCCAAGTACGCCGCCGAGGGCGCCCACGTCTGTCTCGTGACGTGTACGCGCGGCGAGGAGGGCGAGGTGATCCCCGAGGACCTGCGCCACCTGTCCGGCGACGCGCTGGGGGAGTACCGCGTGGGCGAGCTGGCCAGGGCGTGCGCCGCCCTCGGCGTCACCGACCACAGGTTCCTCGGCGGCGCCGGCCGCTGGCGCGACTCCGGGATGATGGGCGACCCGGCCAACGACGACCCGCGCTGCTTCTGGCGCGCCGACCTGGACGAGGCCACCGCCGCGCTGGTCCGCATCGTCCGCGAGGTGCGCCCGCAAGTGATCGTCACCTACGACGCCAACGGCTTCTACGGGCATCCCGACCACATCCAGGCCCACCGGGTGGCCTGGCGGGCCTTCGAACGGTCCGCCGACCCCTCCTACGGCGAGGGCGAGGCGTGGGCGCCGTCGCGGTTCTACGTCACCGCCATCCCGCTCTCGGAGCTGGAGGCCGAGGTGGGCCGCGGCCCGTTCGACCGGGTCGGGTCGGTGAAGGAGTTCGGCTTCGGGGTGCCCGACGACCAGGTCACGACCCGGATCGAGGCCGGTCCGCACCTGCACGCCAAGGTGGCCGCGATGCGCTGGCACGCCACTCAGATCACGGTGGCCCCGCCCTACTACGCGCTCTCCAACAACGTCGGCGTTCCGCTGCTCGACGCCGAGTACTACACGCTCCTCGCCGGCGAACCCGGCATTCCAGGAGAGGACGGGCGTGAGACCGGTCTCGTACACCCGGTAGCCTGACCGGTCGTGGAACAGACGACGGGTCCCTACCCCCCACCCGAGCACACGTCGGAGCCGGCCTTCCTGACCGGGCTGACCTACGGGGTGCTCTTCGTGCTGGGCGTCGTCCTGGGACTGATCGGTTCCTTCCAGTTCTCCTGGGAGGTCGGGAGCGTACCGGTCGCCGCGATCGCGCTGACGCTGGTGAACCTCGCCGTCTTCCGCGCCGCCGGCTGGGCGATGGAGAGCCGGCTCGGCGCCGTCGTGCCGGCGGTGCCGTGGCTGGTCATCCTGGTCGTGCTGTCCAGCCGCCGGCCCGAGGGCGACCTCGTCGTCACCGGTACGGCCGCCGGGTACGTCTACATGCTCGGGGGAGCGGTCGCCGCCCTGATCGCGATCGTCTGGACCCGCTCGGCCCGCCCGTGGATGCTCACCGGAGCCCCGCGCCCGCCCGACCCGCGATAGCGACCGATCGGTAACATCCGATGGAGGCCCGCCGAGGGCCGCTCCGAAACCGTTCGAGGGGACGCGCGTCCATGCCGAGGTCCGCGGGAGTCGATCCCGAGGAGTATCGCCGCGTGGCCGGGCGTTTCGCCACCGGCGTCACGGTGGTGACCACCGTCACGGACGGCGTCGCCCATGCGATGACGGTGAACGCCTTCACGTCCGTGTCACTCGATCCGGTCCTCGTGCTGTTCTGCCCGGAGAAGGCGGCCCGCTTCCACGACGCGGTCATCGCCGCCGGCGTCTGGGCGGTCTCGGTGCTCGGCGAGGAGGCCGAGGAAGCCTCGCGGTGGTTCGCCACGCGAGGGCGCGAGCTCAACGGGCAGCTCGACGGCTGGACGTCCCACCGGGGCCGGCACACCGGCGCCCCGATCCTCCGGGGCGCCATCGCCGCGATCGAGTGCCGTACCCACGCGGTGCACGACGGCGGCGACCACAGCATCGTGGTCGGCGAGGTGCTGGGCGTCGGCCGGCCGGATCCCAATGGCAGCCCCCTGCTGTACTACGACGGGGGCTACCACCGGGTGCGTCCGCGCTGATCAGGCGGCGGCCTCGACCGGCTCGGCGGGCTGCGGCTGACCGGCGCGAACGTGGCGCCGGAGCACAAGGCACGAGACCGCGGAGACCACCACGACCACGATGGGCAGCGCCATGGTGGGCTTCATCGCCGTGACGAAGCCATGGTCGAACACCGCCTTGGCCACCTTGCCGATCTGCGCGGCGACCTCCTTGGACACCCCCTGCGGCACGCTCTGCGACGCGCCGGTCTGCCCGGCCCCGACCTCGATGCCGCTCGACGCGGCGTGCTTGAACCCCTCGACGAACGGGCCGCGAGCCTGCGCCGGCAGCCCGCCGGCCCGTACGGCCGCCTCGTGCTGGAGCGAGCTCGCCAGCTGGTTCTGCAGGACGGCGCCCATCGCCGCGCTGCCGACCACCGAGCCGATCTGGCGGATCGTGTTGTAGACGCCGGAGGCGGCCCCGGCCATGCGCGGCTCGATGCCCCGCATCGCCTCGGTGGCCATCGGCGCGAACACGCAGCCGACGCCGATGCCGGACACGACGAGGCAGGGCAGGAACGCGGGCCAGCTCGTGGTCGGTTCGGCGAGCAGCACGATCCACGCCATGCCGATGGCGTACAGGGCCAGCCCGAACATGAGGATCCACTTGCCGCCGAACCGGTCCGAGAGCCGGCCCGCCACCGGCGCGATGAACATGGAGATCACCGACATCGGGGCCATGACCACGCCGGACTTCAGGGCGCTGTAGCCGAGCACCGACTGCAGGTAGATCGTCAGCGGCAGGAACATGCCGACCATGCCGACCGAGACAGCGGCGGCGACGAAGTTGAGAATCGTGTAGTTGCGGTCGCGGAACAGCCGGAACGGCACGAGAGGCTCGTTGTCCTGCTGGGTCCGCTGCTGCAACAGGAAGATCACCAGCAGCACGATCGACGCCGCGCCGAGGGCCCAGACCCAGCCGTTCCAGTGGTAGCGCTGGCCCTCCGTCAGCGCGAACGCCAGGCAGAACAGCGCGACCGTGGCGATGAGGACGCCGCCGAGGTCCATGCGGTGCCGGCGCTCCTGCCGGACCGAGGGCATCAGCACGAACGCCGCGATCAGCACGATGACGCCGATGGGCAGGTTGACGAAGAAGATCCACCGCCAGTCGAACGTGGTCACCAGGAAGCCGCCGAGGGTCGGCCCGGCGATCGTGGCCACGCCCGCGACCGCGCCCCAGATGCCGAGCGCGGCGCCGCGCCGCTCCGGCGGGAAGGTCGCGATGATGATCGCCATCGTCTGCGGCATCAGCATGGCCGCGCCCAGGCCCTGGAGGCAGCGGGCGGCGATCAGCTCGGCGGGGTTCTGGGAGATCCCGCAGAGCAGGCTCGCGACCGTGAAGACCGCGACGCCGAAGATGAACATGTTGCGCTGCCCCCGCACGTCACCGAGCCGCCCGGCGGTGATCAGCAGCACGGCGAGGATGAGCACGTAGGCGTTGACCACCCACAGGATCTCGTCCAGCGACGCGTTCAGTTGGTCGATCATGCTGGGCATCGCGATGTTGACGATGGTCAGGTCCAGCAAGGTCATGAAGAAGCCGAGGCTGAGCGTGAGCAGGATCGCCCACGGGTTGCCGTGCCACTTTCTCATTCGTTCTCCCCGTCTTCGCCGTTCGGCGGCCGCCAGTCGAGCCGGCGGGATTTGATGTCCTCACTCAGCGCGCGCACGAAGTCCAGCTCCGCGCGGAGGCGGGAGTTCAGGTACTCCACCTCGATGACCGATACGCGGCTGTGCCCCTGTTTGATCAGGCTGTCCACGACGGAGTCGTGGGCGGCCAGCTTCGCCTCCAGGTCGACGGTGCGCCGGTCGAGCAGCGTCGCGGCCTCCGCGGGGGGCAGCATCGAGACGAAGGCCAGGGCCATGCCGAAGCACGGGTACTCCTGGGCCGGGCGCATGACGAACTCGCGCAGCCGCGCCCGCGCCTCGTCGCGGCCGGCCTCCGTGATCGCGTAGACCGTGCGCTCGGGGCGCCGGCCCTCCCGGCTGGTCTCCACCGGCTCGATCAGTCCGTGCTCGGCGAGCCGGGCGACCGTGTGGTAGAGCGATCCGTGGGCGACCTTGACGACGTGGTCGATGGCGTGCTCGCGAATGCGCTGCTGCATCTCGTACGGGTGCATCTGCTCGTCGGCGAGCAGGCGGAGCACCGCGAGGCCGAGAGGCGTGAGTGGTCGGGACATGGTGTTTTCTAGTCGACTCTCAATAATCCACGTGGACTATATGCCTCCGGGCATTCCCCCGCAATCGACTTATAAGACGAAGTATCCACGCACGACGAAGGCCTGGACCGGCCGTGGTCCAGGCCTTGCGGACGAGCCTCAGATCTCGGCGAGCACCGCCGTGAGCTGGTCGAGCGCCCAGTCGAGATCACCCTTGTCCACCACGAGGGGCGGCGCGAGCCGGAGCGTCGTCTCGTGGGTCTCCTTGGCGAGCACGCCGCGCTCCATGAGCCGTTCGCTGACCGGGCGGGCCTTGCCGTTGAGCTCGACGCCGGCCCACAGCCCGCGTCCCCGTACCTCGCGGACCTGTTCGGCCGGCAGCGCCCCGAGCCGCTCGTGCATATGGGCGCCGAGCGTGCGGGACCGCTCCTGGAACTCCCCGCTCCTGAGCATCGCGATGACCTCGCGGGCGATCGCGCAGGCGAGCGGGTTGCCGCCGAACGTCGAGCCGTGCTGGCCGGGCTTGAACACCCCGAGGACCTCCCGGTCGGCCACCACCGCCGAGATCGGCACGATGCCGCCGCCGAGCGCCTTGCCCAGGATGTAGACGTCCGGGACGACGTTCTCGTGCTCGACCGCGAACGTCGTGCCGGTACGGCCCAGGCCCGACTGGATCTCGTCGGCGAGCATGAGCGCGCCGGCCTCGGTGCAGATCTCGCGCACCGCGGTGAGGAACCCGCTCGGCGGCACGTTGACGCCCGCCTCGCCCTGGATCGGCTCGATCAGCACCCCGACGGTGTTCTCGTCCACGGCCGCGCGCAGGGCGGCCACGTCGCCGTACGGCACGGTGCGGAAGCCCGGAGTGAAGGGACCGTAGGAGTTACGCGCGTCCGGGTCGGTGGAGAAGCTGACGATCGTGGTCGTCCGGCCGTGGAAGTTGCCCTCGAAGGTGACGATGTTCGCCTCATCGGCCGGCACCCCCTTGACCTCGTACCCCCACTTGCGGGCGGTCTTGAGCGCGGTCTCGACGGCCTCGGCGCCGCTGTTCATGGGCAGGACCATGTCCTTGCCCGCGAGTTCGGCCAGCTCGGTGACGAACGGCCCGAACTGCTCGTGGTCGAACGCCCGGCTGACCAGCGTGACCCGGTCGAGCTGGCGCCGGGCCGCCGCAACCAGACGCGGGTGGCGGTGCCCGAAGTTGACCGCGGAGTAGGCGGCGAGCAGGTCGAGGTACCGCCGGCCCTCGACATCGGTGACCCAGGCGCCCTCGGCCTCGGCGATGACGACCGGCAACGGATGGTAGTTGTGGGCACTGTGCAGCTCCGACAGCGCACGGAGATCGTTCGTGTTCAACGGCGGCTCCTTCGTCGCCTCGCGGGATCTCCGCGAGTGTCTGTTTCTCCAGGTTAGAGGCTGTTCAGGGGCGGAGTTCAAGCGTGCAGCACTTGGGGCCGCCGCCCGCCTTGCGAAGCTCGGTCATCTCCACCGGGATCACGTCGTAGTCACGCTGCGTGAGTTCGGCCCGGAGGTGTACGGCGTCGTGGGGGACGACCACGTGACGCCCGTCGCTGACCGCGTTGAGGCCGAAGGCGAGCGCGTCCTCCTCGGTCGCCTCGATCAGCTCGGGGAACAGCGTCCTGATCTTGAGCAGGCCGTCATCGTCGAAGGCGCCCGGGTAGTACGCCGCGGTGAACGAGTCGATCACGCACAGCGCCGTGTCGAGGTGGTAGAAGCGCGGATCGACCAGCGCGACGCTGACCACGGGGAGCCCGAACGCGTCGTGAAGTTCGTTGTGCGCCCGCGGATCGGTACGGAAACCGTGCCCGGCCACGATCGCGCGGTAGGCGTAGACGTAGTCGCCCTCGCCCTCGTTGACGTGCACCGCGGGGGTGTAGCGCGGGTAGCCGTGGCTCTCGAACCACCGCCGGTGCGCCTCGGCCTCCCCGCCGCGCTCGGGGTGGCGGAACCGCGCGCCCATCACCATGCCGCCCACCACGGTGGCGCCGTTCGCGGCGAAGACCATGTCGGGCAGGTGCTCGACGGGTTCGAGCAGGTGGACGGTGTGGCCGAGCGAGACGTACGTCGCGCGCAGCCGTTCCCATTCGGCCATGGCGCGGTCGCGGTCGATCGGCGTCGACGGGTCCATCCACGGGTTGATGGCGTACTCGACGGCGAAGTGGGCCGGCGGGCACATGAGGTAGGTCCGGGCCGGACGGCCGGAGAGCGCCGGAGGCCGTCCCGTCGTCTCCGGCGCGATGCCCGCTGGGTCACGGGCGAAGACCTGCATCGTCATTGGTTCTCCTGGCAATGCTGGATGCCCTTGGTGTGGATGAGGCATCACGTGAAGCGTAAAGTCGCGCTGGACCGCTCACCAATAACAAAAATCGACGCGAGAGAGGCGGATCATTGCGTCTTGACGACCTAGATCGGCGAATCGTTGCGTGTCTCCTGGAGGACGCTCGCCTGTCATTCGCCCAGATCGGCGCCCAGGTCGGCCTGTCCGCCCCGGCGGTCAAGCGGCGTGTGGACCGGATGCGCCACGACGGTGTGATCACGGGCTACGCGGCGGTCGTGGACCCGGCGGCGCTGGGCTGGACGACGGAGGCGTTCGTGGAGCTGTTCTGCGCGGGCCGTACGTCACCGGCGGAGATCTACGCGAGCATCCGGCGGCATCCGGAGGTCGTCGCGGCGTACACGGTGACGGGCGAGGCCAACGCCCTGGTCCACCTGCGGGCGCACGACATCCAGGGGCTGGAGCAGGCCCTCGAACGGCTGCGCAACGAACCGAACATCGTGCAGACGAAGACGGCGATCGTCCTCTCCCGTCTGCTGGGGCGCCCGACGGGCGGCCCGGACGCGTAGGGCCGGTCCGTCGCCTTAGAAGATCGTGACCTTCGGCAGCGTTCCCCGGGCCTGAGCGCCGGCCGTGTCCGGGGCGACCTGCCGGTCCTCGCCGTTCAGGCTCGAGTCGATCCCGGTGATCCGCGGTGGCCCCATCGGGGAGAACGAGTAGTCGCCCGGGCGCAGGCGGCCGTCCTTCGGCACGGTGAAGCCGAACGTCACCGTGAGGTGCCCGACGAGCGCGCAGCGGTTCGCGTCGTAGTGCTCGTCGTGAGGGAGGTCCTTGCCGATCTTGACGTGCACGTCGACGCTCCGTCCGGTCGGCAGCCGCCCGTCCGCGGAGGCCGGATAGAAGGAGACGTAGTCGTTGTCCTCGCGCTGGTTCCCCGGGATCACGAGATAGCTGAAGCTGCGGACGTGAGCGCGTCGCGCCCGCGCGATCAGCCGGTCGTAGCAGCGCGGTGCCGTCGCCCGCTTGTCCGGCGGGCCGGGGCTCACGGTGGTGGTCCGCTCGGTCACGTGGACCGGCAGGCCCGGCCGGACGCGCGCCGGTGAGACCGTGAAGCCGTAGTCGAGGACGGGGCTGTCGGCCGCCGTGGCGTCCCCGTAGGGCATGAACGCGGCGGGCCGGGTCAGGGACATGTGGACCGAGCCGGACGCCGTGCCGCCGACCTGGGGCGTGGGCCAGACCAGGTAGATCGTGGTCGCGGCGACCGCCGTCGCCACCACCCCGCCGCCGACCTTGATGCCGGTGGCCTTCCCGAACAGCCCCTTCGCCCCGGCCTTCCCGGCGAGCTCGGCGGCCCCGTGCGCGAGGCCGCTGAAGCCCGACGTCATGCCGAGCAGGGCGGCCGGGAAGGCGGCGGCGAGGACGGCCGCGGCCGCGCCGAGCGCGATCCATCCGCGACGCTCCCAGTCCGGGCCGTACGCGTCCGTGGCGAGCCGCTCGAGCAGGTCGACGAACTGCCGCGCGCCCGGTGGACGGTGCGCCGGGTTCTTGGCCATGCCGTGGGCGACGAGCGGACGCAGGGGCTCGGGCACCGCCTGCGCCGGGATCGGCGCGGCCTCGTGCATGTGCCGGAGCGTGGTGGTGTCTCCTGGGGCGTACGGCGGGGTGCCGGTGACGCATTCGAAGAAGACGCAGGTGGCGGCGTAGACATCCGCCGCGGGAGTGGCCGGGGCGCGGTTCCACTGCTCGGGGGCCATGTACGAGGGGGTCCCCGCGAACGTGCGCTCTCCCGCCAGGACGGCGATGCCGAAGTCGATGAGTTTGCTGTTCCCGTCGGCCGTCACCAGGACGTTCGCGGGCTTGTAGTCGCGGTGGACCACGTTGACGGCGTGCGCGGCCGCCAGCCCCAGCAGCGAACCCTTGAGCACGGCGAGGGCGGCTTCGGGAGTGAGTGGACCGGGGTTGTGGCTCAGCACGTCCCGGAGGGCGACGCCGTCGACCGCCTCCAGGACGATCGCCGCGCCCTGCGGCGTCTCGACGTACTCGCGCAGCCCGGCCACGTGCGGGTCCGCCACCCGGGCGAGCATGTTGACCTCGTCGCGGAACATCGCCCGGTGCCGCGTGTCGTGCAGCAGCTCGGGCGCCAGATACTTGATCGCCACCAGCTCGCCCGTGGCGACACGACGGGCCAGGACGACCCGCCCCTGGGCGCCGGCGCCCAGCTCACGCAGTTCTTCGAAGCCGTCAGCCTGCCAGCGGCTCATCCGGGCCGGGACTCGGTCTGCACCTCACCGACCGCCAGGGTGTCGTCGGTCCTCATCGAGGTGGTGCGGTCCGGGAAGTAGCCGCGGTCGGCGTCGCAGTCGCCCTCGCAGGTCCAGTAGATTTTCCAGGTCACGGTGACGGAGATGGCGTACTTCCCGTTCGGCTGGTCGGCGGAGGAACGCTGGTAGGTGTACCCGCACGCGGTGCCGGTGCGGCTGCCCGCGGTCATGCAGGTGGTGCTGCTCTCGCCCATGTTCCAGGTGATGTCCTGCGGGTCCGCGACCGCCGTCACCGTCGTCCCGAAAAGGGTGGCCGACGCCTCCTCGTGGGCGAAGTCATCGGGATCGACCCACAGGCCGGTCTTGAGCTGGACGTAAGTCTTGCCCGCCGGTGACGTGTGGACATGCGGCGCGGGCAGGAAGAGCCGGGCGCGCGCGTCGTAGGCCACGTCGATCGTGGGAACCCGCTGAACGGCCGCCGGCGCGTTGCCCGCGCCGAGCGCGTTGCAGTTCACCGCTCCCGGGCAGGGGAGCGGCGCGGCCTTGCCGCCGCCACCGTTGCCGTTGCCACCGCCACGCCTGGCGGGCTGACCGGAGTAGTGCTGCGTCTTGCCCACGTGTACGCACAAGTCGCCGCACGTGGAGGCGCCTGCCGGCGTGGGTGTCATGCCGAACGTGACCGTCGCGCCGGCGATGAGGATCGCGATGGCCGAGAATCGCCTGATCAGCATTTTCCGCCCTCCGTCGCTTCGGAGATCTTCCACACGTCGTCGGAGTAACGCATGACCGCCTGATACTGGACCGTGCCGCCGCGCCACGAGGTCAGGCGCCTGCCGGTCTTCGCCGAGTACTTGTACGAACCGAGAGTGCGTACGCAGTCGAGGATCACCACGGTCGACAGATCGCTCGAACTGCCCTGGACCCGTGGATTCAGAATGTTGTGGAAACGCCAGATCAGCCCCTGGGACCGGACGGCGCCGATGTCCTGGGTGACATTGGACAGGAGCGGGTCCATGGCGACCGTGGAGAGCCCACCGGCGTCATTGGTCTCATACGCCCGTTCGTAGGCGAGTTGGTAGGCGCGGTACGCGGCCAGCGCGGACTGGGGCGTCTTGGGCATCGGGCCGCCCGCGCCCGGTGTGGTGGTGCCGGCGGAGGAGCCGGCGGAGCCGGAGGCGCCGGCCGTGGGCGCGGTGGACGAGCCGTCGGCGGCGTTCTGGCCGCTCGGATGGAATCCGCCACCGTCCGTACGGCCACCGCAGGCCGCCAGCAGGCCCATCAGGACGAGGGGGCCGACGCACTTACGGAATCGCATGGTCAAATTCCTGCGGGCATCGAGGCAAAATTACCTGTTGAGCTTACTGAGACCGTAGGGGTAAGAAAAGACCTTTGGCGGATCCGGGTAAACGGTCTTGACCTATTCCGGGGTTAGAGTCGTCCGACGAGTGCGACCAGGTCAAGCCCGAGGATCATGTCGAGCTTGATCACTGTTTCGAACTTCGCGCCCGGAGGCACGGAATCGTCCTCCGCCAGCCGGGAAAGCATCGGAAAGATCGCCGGAGTGTCGAGATCGTCGTCCAGAGCCGCGACCGCCTCGCGGACCCACTCCCGATTCAGCGGCCGCCCCGGGGACTCCGCCCACCCGGCGACCTCGCGCCGCCACGAGACGAGCGAACCGTCCGCCTCCTCCAGATCCTGCCTGCTCAGATCCACGTCGGACCGGTAGTGCCGCTGCAGGAGCGCCAGCCGTACGGCCAGCGGGTCCAGGCCGTCCGCCGAGGCGAGCGAGCAGTGCCCGACG
The DNA here is from genome assembly GCF_030269445.1 of Actinoallomurus iriomotensis. Classification (GTDB taxonomy): domain Bacteria; phylum Actinomycetota; class Actinomycetes; order Streptosporangiales; family Streptosporangiaceae; genus Actinoallomurus; species Actinoallomurus iriomotensis. Next base: position 1,581,124 of record NZ_BSTJ01000001.1, on the reverse strand, counting down.
GCCGCTCCCACGTGCACGTCGGCGTCGCCGGCGGTCAGCTCGGCGGGGCGTACGCCCAGGTCCGCGGCGCCGGGGACGTCGTCCCAGACGCCGATCGCACGGAGCCGGTGATGGTCGGCGAGGCGGCGGATCAGGTCACCGACCAGCAGCGCGCGCAGGCCGCCGGCGCACGCGACCCGTACGACGCCGGGACGCGCCGTCGTGATCTCCTCGACGTTCCCCGTCTCTTCGTCGTACAGGCGCAGCACACCACGACCCTAGTTCAACGCACGGCGGCGAAGCGGAGCCGTACGTAGTCGGCCATCCAGCCCGACTCGCGGCGAAGTGCCGGCGCGGCGAGTTCGTTCACGCGGTCCAGCACCGGCCCGGCGACCTCGGGAGGCAGCTCCGCGATCAGCTCGGGGGCGTAGAGCCGGACCCAGTCGGCGGCGCCGTCCGGGCATTCGGCGAGGCGCGTCGGGCGGTCGAAGTACTCCATGAGCCGTACGGTGAAGCCGGCGTCCTCCAGACGGGCGGCGTACTGGCCGGGAGTGGGGAAGTACCAGGGCAACTCGGGCTCGGCGAGGCCGAAGACGCGCCAGGCGGTCTGGACGGCGGTGATCAGCGCCGCGCAGTTGCCCGCGCCGCCCATCTCCGCGACGAACCGCCCACCGGGCCGCAGAGCCGCCCTGACCCGCGAGATCACCGCGGAGGGGTCGCGCGTCATCCAGTGCAGGGCGGAGTTGGACACGACGGCGTCGTACTGCTCGCCGGTGGTGAAGTCGTGCGCGTCGCCGACCGCGAACGACAGGTTCGGGTGCTCCGAGCGCGCCGTGTTGACCATCTCGACCGACCCGTCGATGCCCAGGACGTCCGCGCCGCGCGCGGCGATCTCGACGGTCATCGCGCCGGTGCCGCAGCCGAGATCGATGACCCGCTCGTCGGGCTTGGGGTCGAGCAGGTCGATCAGCGGCGCGCCGTGGGCGGACACGTAGCCGAACGCTGTGTCGTACGTCGCCACCGCCCATCGCATGGGCGAAACATATCGGACATAGAGGTCAGGTGCCCTAACGTCTCGCATCGTGGATCGTCGAGGGTGACTCGGGTCATGTGAGCCGGAGGTACGGCGCCGCGCGCCGGCGGCCGGTCGTTCATCGCCATCCGGGCATCGCGGGATCGAAGTTATCCACAACCCGCGCACCCGTCTTCCGGCCCGGTCACGGCAACGCCAGGCTGTCTCCCAGACCGACTCCACCGGGAGGCCCCAGTGATCGACCTCGACATCCCCGAGACGGTCGCGACGCCGTTCGTCGTGGCCACCGACCAGCCGCCGCACGACCCCGTGGCGGTCGCACGCGCCCGGGTGCGCCATCCGTTGGCCGCCGACCTGCTCGGCACGTCACTGGTGCGGATCTCCACACTGCCGGCCGGCGGCTCCGGTTATGCCGAGCTCATGGGCGGCGCCGCGTGGGCGAGACCGGCCGACCGCCCGTTGCTGCACAAGTACACGCACCACGTGGTGGTCATGGGCCACATCCCGCCGGTCTCCCAGCCCGGCCACGGTCAGGCGACTCGCGCCATCGCGCGGGCCGTGGCCGACGCGTGCGAGGGCGTCATCTACGACGCCTGGTCCCATCAGGTGCTGCCGCACGACTTCCGCTACGGCGTGGAGCACCCGGAGTTCTGCCTCGCCGACGACTGGCTGGCGACGTTCATCACCGGAGGTGAGCGCCACGACGGCCCCGGCGCCCGCATCGCTTCCGCCGGCGGCCTGGACCTGGCGACCGCGGGCCTGCACCGCTTCGCCCTGCCGGAGCTGGAGGCGCGGGCGGTCCCGCTGAGCAACCTCTTCGCCGCGGTGACGCTGCTGCGATGCCTGTCCGTCGTGCTCCTGAGCGAGCACTGGGACTGGCTGGCCTGCAACCCGGGCGCCCGCATCCGCCGCCTGGCGCGCAGAGCCCACGTCGAGAGCCGTGACGTCTGGCGCTACTGGGCCGCCGCCCCCAGGCCGACCGCCGACGGCCGGGTCCAGGTCCAGCTCGACCGGAGCGGCGACGTCGGCCCGATGGCGCTCCCGTATCTCTTGGTGGGCCCACCGGACGACTTCGCCTCTCCGGCCTCCGCGTGGTGGAACGACGTGGTCGACCTGGCCATGCCCTACGTCCCGCAGGCTCCCCGCCGGACCGCCGCCTGACCACCGGCCGTGTGCCTCGGCCTCGATTGAGAAGACGAAGGAGACCAACAGTGTCCCAGCTCGTGCTTTCCGTTCCGGAGACGGTGACGTCGCATTACGTGATCGCGACGAGCCGGCCGCTCGACGACCCGAGCACGGTCGTGCCGTGGCGGGTGCCCGAGCCGTTCCGCGCCGCTGCCGCCGAGGCGCTGAGATCACCCCGGCTCGGCGTCTTCACCCTCGGCGCGGACGAGGCGACGTGGCGCCTCGATGACCTCCTGGCCTCGGACGACGACCGCCGGAGGGTCCGTGAGTCGACGCATCAGGTCCTGGTCGTCCACCGGGCCCCGACCGTCGACCAGCCGCACGGCGAGCAGACCGCACGCGCGGTGGCCCGGGCGATCGCCGACGCCACCGACGGCGTCCTCATCGATCCCCAGGCCCGCCAGGTCGTGCTCCGTGACGGCCTCGCCCGGACGGAGCGCGGCTGGTTCCGGATGGGCGACCAGTGGTTCGGCACCCGGTACGGCGTCGACGACACGGCGGCCCGCTCCGCGCACCGGGACGACTTCGGAGGCACGGAGTCCTGCGCCTGCCTGCGGATCACGCTGCTCGGCCTGCGCCGGTTCGGCCTCCCCGACCTGGTGATCGACAACGTCGCCTGCGCACACGATCTGCCGGCGCTCAGCCTGCTGCGCTCCCTGGCATGCCGGCTGCTGATCGACCAGTGGCGGTGGGCCCGCCTGCATCCTGGCAAGCCCACCCGCCCGCTCGACGACCATCCGAAGATCGACCCGGAGGACTTCTGGACCTTCTGGGGCGCCACCCCGTTCGTCGACGGCCACCCGATCACCGCCCGCCTGGTCCCCGTCTCCCGCGACACCCTCAAGGTCACACCCCCGAAGGACTATCCGGGCACCCGCGCGACCTGGAGCCGCGAAGTCCTCGCCCCGGCCATGCCTCCCTTGGTGGGCTGCCCCGCCGACGAGGACGCCCCCTGGCCCCACTCCGCACAGAGCAAGGCATGACCCCACCGACCCCGACAACACCGCCCGACCCGCAACTGAGGTGCCTTGCGACAGCTCACCCCCCGACCAGCCACGCCGAACGACCACAGCGAGCACCCCCGCCGCTCCGCCCCGCCGCTCCGCCCCGCCGGTCGGTCACGCCGGTCGGTCACGCCGGTCGGCCATGCCGGTCGGTCACGCCGGTGGCCACACCGTGCAGCCATGCGGGGTGGTCACGGCGGTCGGCTACGGCGGGTGGTCGCGCCGGGGGCGCGCCGGGCATGCCGGTCCGCTATGGCGGGTGGTCGCGTCGGGTGGTCGTGCCGCGCGGTTAATGCCGGGCGGTCGCGTCGGTCGGTCATGCCGGGTGGTCGCGCCGGGCGGTCGCGTCCGGGGGGCGCGCCGGTCGGTCATGCCGGGCGGTCGCGTCCGGGGTGATGCCGGGTGGTCGCGCTGGGCGGCCATGGCGGGCGGTCGCGTCGGGTGGTCGTGTCGGGCGGCCACGGTGGGCGGCCACGGTGGGTGACCACGAGGGGCGGCCGCGACGGCGCGGCGGTGGCGGCGGCGTGGCCACCGCCGGACCGGCATGCCGAGGTTCTCGCCGCGGCGCGTCCCCGTCGGCGAGCAGCCCGGTGCATCGACGCGACGGTGCGGCGGCCGCCGCCGCGTACGGCAGGCAGTGGCGTTGTCGACGTGCACCACGGCGACTCGCGCTGCCACACCAAGCCCGAGTCCGCGGACGGGATCGACCACCTTCTCTCCGCGGTCGCCGACCTCGCCGTCATCGAGGCAGTGGTCCGCCCGTCCTCGCGGGTGTGCCTGGTGAGCAGGCCTTAACGGGAATCGACGTGCGCCAAGGCGACTGGCGGTGACTCACCGAGGCCGAGTCCGCGGAGGGGGCCGACCAGTTTCTCTCCGCGGTCGCGGACCTCGATGTCATCGAGGCGGCGGTCTGCCGGCCGTTGTGGAGGCGTCCGGTGCCAGGGAGGGCTCGGCATCAGTGCCCAGTGGCGGTGGTCTGCCGGTCGTTGTGCGTGCGTCCGGTAGGCCTCGCGTGAGCGGGCTCCGCACCCGCGTGCCCATCGGTGGTTTTCCGGGATCGCCGGATGTGGCTGATCGGTCAGGGCGTGCCTCAAAGCTCCGCTGTGCGGCGCCCAGGCGACGGCTCGCCGCGTTGTCGTCGGGCGCCGGCCAACACGAGGCCGACGCCCTCCTCCGCCTTGCGACGCGATGCCTGGGGACAGGAGCTGCCGGCCTCGAAAGCACGGCGGGCGTTCTCCACGCCGCTCGCTACGGACGGGGCCTTGAGACAGGTCCTGAGGGGCGCGGGAAGGGCGGCGCGGTGGTCCTTCGGGTTCGCCGGCACACGTGGCGGGCGGACTTCGGGCGGTAACGGCCTTTCGTGACGGCCGGTGTCCAAGGCCGGGTGTCCGCCCATGTCGCGCTTGGGGATCGGCTTCTAGAATCCGGTTCGCTATCGTCGCCGGTGCCGGCCGGTGCGCGGTGGGCGCGATCATGCTCACGAACAGGGAGAAGCAGTGTCGTACACCGAGATCGAGTACTCCGTCGCCGACCGGGTCGCCACGATCACCCTCGACCGGCCGGACCGCCTCAACGCGTTCACCTACGTCATGCGGGGTGAGCTGATCGACGCGTTCGACCGGGCCGACGCCGATGACGACGTTCGGGCCGTCGTGGTCACCGGGCGTGGGCGGGCGTTCTGCGCCGGGGCCGACCTCGAACGCGGCGCGGGTACGTTCGACCACGAGGCGGCCAAGAGCGTTCCCGGTGAGCGGGAGGTTTTCGCGGACGGTGTGCTGCGGGACGGGGGCGGCACGGTCGCGCTGCGGATCGCGCGGTCGCTCAAACCGGTCATCGCGGCGATCAACGGGCCGGCCGTCGGTGTCGGCGTCACGATGACCCTGCCGATGGACGTCCGGCTCGCCGCGGACGGCGCCCGGTTCGGCTTCGTCTTCGCCCGGCGGGGCATCGTCACCGAGGCGGCGTCGAGCTGGTTCCTGCCCCGGCTCGTCGGCATCGCCCAGGCCATGGAGTGGTCGGTGACCGGCCGGGTCTTCGACGCCGACGAGGCGCTGCGCGGCCGTCTCGTCTCCCGGTTGTACCCCGCCGAAGACCTGCTCGACGCCGCGTACGAACTGGCCGGAGAGATCGCCGCCAACACGTCGGCCGTCGCGGTCGCCGCCGTGCGCCGTCTGATGTGGTCCGGGCTCAGCGCCTCCTCGCCCTGGGACGCCCACCGCGCCGACTCCCTGCTGATGCGCGCGTTCGGCGCGGCACCGGACGCCGCCGAAGGGGTCACGGCGTTCCTGGAGAAGCGTCCGGCCGAGTTTCCCATGAAGATCAGCCGGGACCTCCCCGCGGACGTCCCCGTGTGGCCGGGGCCGGACCCCACCGGTTCGATCCAGGGGCTGTGAGACAGCCGCTAGGGATCCTCCAGCCGTGCCTGGTATCCACGGGCGAGGGCACGAGGGGAGGCGAAGATGGCGGGTGTTCAGCCGGTGGGGTTCCGTGACGGCCTGCGGCGCGGAGGAGGAGGCGGGACGACCTTTCCCGCCACCAGATCCGCCTCGGCCACCGTCACGACGGAGCCGTCCCGGCGGCGCACCTGGAGCTCGCCCTGGGACCACGCCTGCAGGTCCCCGAGCACGTCGCTGTACGCTCCGTCAGGAAGCCGTCGACGGAGCGACACACGTCTTCCGACGTCCGATGGGGACACGGAAACGACGTACCGGGCTGAGAAACGCGGTCCGATGTGGTGCCCCCCATGTCGAAACGGTTGACTGATAACGGCAATACTAGGCAAGGAACCGCTGCGAGCCGTGGCGACGGCCACAGACGTTGAGGAGTAGGACGTGACCTACGTCATCGCGCAGCCTTGCGTGGACGTGCTCGACAAGGCATGCATCGAAGAGTGCCCCGTCGACTGCATCTACGAGGGCAAGCGCATGCTCTACATTCACCCGGACGAGTGCGTCGACTGCGGCGCATGTGAGCCGGTCTGCCCGGTCGAGGCGATCTTCTACGAAGACGACACGCCCGACCAGTGGAAGGACTTCTACAAGGCCAACGTGGAGTTCTTCGACGATCTCGGTTCGCCGGGCGGTGCTTCCAAGGTCGGAAAGATCGACAAGGATCACCCGATCGTCGCGGTGCTGCCGCCGCAGGGCGACGAAGGCTGAGAGACCGCCCGGTACGACGTGCCGGGCGGCCTCTGAGTTCGGATGAGAATGTTCGCGCGCCGTCCGTCCCCCGCGGACGGACGGCGCGTACGGCTGGGAGACGCATGATCAAGACGCTGCCGGACTTCCCGTGGGACCTGCTGGCCCCGTACAAGCACCAGGCGCAGCAACACCCGGACGGCATCGTCGATCTGTCGATCGGCACGCCGGTCGACCCGACCCCGGAGCTCGTACGCCGGGCGCTGGCCGAGGCCGCCGACGCGCCCGGGTACCCCGCGACGTACGGCACTCCCGCGCTGCGTGAGGCCGCCGCGGGCTGGCTCGGCCGCCGGCTCGGGGTGACTGCGGACCCCGCCGCGATCCTGCCGGTCATCGGCACCAAGGAACTCGTCGCGTGGCTGCCGACGCTGCTCGGCGCCGGAGCCGGCGACACCGTCGCGATCCCGACCCTCGCCTACCCGACGTACGACGTCGGCGCGCGTCTCGCCGGGGCGACGTCGCTGGCCGTCGACGGGCTGCTCGGCCTCGGGCCGGCGACACCGAAGATCCTCTGGATCAACTCGCCGTCCAACCCGACCGGCCAGGTGCTCCCCGCCGAGCACCTCCGCAAGGTCGTGACGTGGGCCCGTGAGCGCGGCGTGATCCTCATCAGCGACGAGTGCTACGCCGAGCTCGGCTGGGAGGCCGAGCCGGTCTCCGTCCTGCGCTCGGACGTCTGCGGCGACGACCACACCGGCCTGCTCGCCGTGCACTCGCTGTCCAAGCGCTCGAACCTGGCGGGGTACCGCGCGGGCTTCGTCGCCGGCGACCCGGTGCTCGTGAAAGAGCTCCTCGAGGTCCGCAAGCACGCCGGGATGATCATGCCGGCGCCGGTGCAGGCCGCGATGACGGTGGCGCTCGAGGACGACGAGCACGTCGAGGAGCAGCGGGCGCGCTACGCGCGGCGCCGCGAGTCCCTGCGCGCCGCCTTCGAGGCGTACGGCTTCCGCGTCGACCACTCCGAGGGCGGCCTGTACCTCTGGCTGACCCGCGACGAGCCGTGCTGGGACACCGTGAAGACGCTCTCCGAACTCGGCATCCTCGTCGCGCCGGGCGAGTTCTACGGCGCCCGGGGAGCGCAACACGTCCGCGTGGCCTTCACCGCGACGGACGAGCGCGTCGCCGCGGCCGTCACCCGCCTCACCGGCTGATCGGCGGAGAGACGTATCTCATGTCGTGACCTTGGGTAGATCGGCGATGCCGGGCTGTGCGTGCCTGGCGTGATGGTGTTTCATAGAACCGAATAAGGTTCTACTTACACCGCCGTCGAGGAGCGCAAGGTATGCAGCGCGAGATCTTCACCGAAGAACACGAGGCCTTCCGCGACACCGTGCGGTCCTTCATCGCGAAGGAGGTCGCGCCGTTCCACGAGCAGTGGGAGAAGGACGGCGTCGTCTCCCGTGACGTGTGGCTCGCCGCCGGCCGCCAGGGGCTGCTCGGCATCGACATCGATGAGCGGTACGGCGGTGGCGGCGATTCCGACTACCGCTACTACGTGGTCATGGGCGAGGAGCTGGCCCGCGCCGGGGTCCACGGACCGGGCTTCGCGGTGCACAACGACATCAACGGCGGTTACCTGAGCCGCCTCGCCACCGACGAGCAGAAGCAGCGCTGGCTGCCCGGCTACTGCTCCGGTGAGATCATCACCGCCATCGCCATGACCGAGCCCGCCGCCGGCTCGGACCTGCAGGGCATCCGGACGACCGCGGTCAAGGACGGCGACGACTACATCCTCAACGGGCAGAAGACGTTCATCACCAACGGCATCCTGTCCGACCTGGTCATCGTCGTCGCCCGTACGGACCCCGAGGCCGGCCACAAGGGCATCAGCCTGCTCGTGGTCGAGCGCGGCATGATCGGCTTCGAGCGGGGCCGCAACCTGGAGAAGATCGGGCTGCACGCCCAGGACACGGCCGAGCTGTACTTCGACAACGTCCGGGTCCCGAAGGAGAACCTCCTCGGCGAGGAGGGCGAGGGCTTCATCTACCTGATGCAGAACCTCCCGCGCGAGCGGGTCGCCATCGGCGTCACCGCGCTCGCGGGCGCGGAGAAGGCGTTCGAGGAGACGGTGGAGTACTGCCGCGGCCGCGAGGCGTTCGGCCGCCCCATCGGGCGGTTCCAGCACAACCGGTTCACGCTGGCGGAGATCAAGACCGAGCTGTCCGTGGCCCGGGCGTTCACCGACCGCTGCGTGACCGAGCACGTCGCGGGCCGGCTGAACACCGAAGAAGCCTCGATGCTGAAGTGGTGGAACACCGAGCTGTGCAACCGGGTCGTGGACCGCTGCCTGCAGCTGCACGGCGGCTACGGCTACATGTCGGAGTACCCCATCGCCAAGGCCTACCTCGACTCCCGCATCCAGACGATCTTCGGCGGCACGACCGAGATCATGAAGGAGATCATCGGCCGGAGCCTCGGCCTGTAGCGCTCTCGCGCGAGGCACGCCGCCCGCCGGTCGTTGAGCCTCGCGATCTCGCGGGACAAGTCCCGGTCGCGCAAGCGGTCCAGCGCCGTCCCGGCGCCGGTGATCAGTGGGTCGGCGTCGGTCGGCGGGCCGGTCCGCGCCAGGTTACGCGTTTAGGCGCGGTGCGCTGGGTATCGGGGGTCCAACGCGAAAAGACGGAGCCGACATGACCGAGGGCCGGACGTCCGGCGAACGCCGGGGAACGACCAGGGGCGCGCGTGCGGAGACGCCGGTTCGGCCAGCGGGCCATGTCGTGACCTTCTGGATGAGGAGCAGGCGATGACGGCCAACGGAAACAGCAGCCCACGGAACCCGGCCGAGGAGGCGGCGCGAGCCCGCGAGGAGATCGGCGGGGCGGCGGAGGCGTCGGCCGCGACGGCCGGTGACGCGAAGGGACGCGCCCAGGACAAGGACACGGCCACCGAGCAGAGCGGCGAGGCGAAGGGGAAGGCCGCGCAGGCCAAGGACGCGGTCACCGACCGCGCCGGCGACGCCGTGCGGAGCACGCAGGAGAAGGCCGGGCAGGTCAAGGACACGGTCTCCGGTCTGGCGGCCAAGGCGCGCGAGAACGCGACGCCTCCGGCGATCACCAGCCCGCCCGCCGTACGCGGTGCGGGTGCCGGGGCCGCGGCCATCGGGGTGGCCACCGCACTGGTCGTGTGGCTGGTGCGCCGCCGCCGGCGGAACGCCAATCCCTGGCACCGGGCCGCCGAGACGGCCAAGTCCCAGATCAAGACGGTGCGCCGAGAGGCGAAGTCGGGCCTGAAGACGGCGCGCAAGCGCTCACGCGCCGAGGCCGCGGCGCAGGTGGCCTCGGCCAGGAAGAAGGCGCGCCAGGCCAAGGCCCGCGCGAAGTCCTGGAAGTGAGCATGTCACCGGCGACGCCGGCGTCCGCCGAGCCGAGCGGTACGGCGGTGCCGGCGTCCGCCGGAGAGCGTGGCGGATCCGCGCCGGTCGTCCTTCGCGTCAGCGGATCGTGATGTGGTCCTCGGCGGCCTTCTTGTCCTTGGTCCAGCCGCTGTGGCCGTCGTCGGCGCGCCAGTGGCGGCCGGAGTAGCGGACCTCGCGCAGGCCGTACATCTGGGCGTGCGTCACCAGCCAGGTCGCCATCGTCCACCCGGCGCGACCGGTGGGGGCGGCCAGGTCGTCGCCGTCGCCGGTGAGCTTCAGCGTCGAGCGGAGCTCGGCCAGCGCCGCTCGCGTGTCGGAGGCCTTCTTGCGCTTGTTCGGCGGGTACCAGCAGCGCACGGACGCCGGCACGTGGCCCGTGAAGGCCGTCGCGAGGGTCTTGGCGTCCTCCTCGTGCTGGGCGTAGGCGCTCCCGTCGGCGCTGCGCTGCACCTTCTGCGCGGCCTCGTGCACCGGCAGGCCCGTGTAGTCCTTCACCTTGACCAGCGCGGTGAAGAAACGGCCTGTGGCGTACACCGGGTCCTTGAGCTTCGTGGCCGAGCCCCAGCCCTGCGACGGGCGCTGCTGGAAGAGGCCGACGGAGTCGCGGTCGCCGCTCTCCAGGTTGTGCAGGTGCGACTCCTGCAGCGCGGTCGCGTACGCGATGACCGTGGCGCGCTCGGGCAGTTTCCGGCGCAACGCGACCGCGGCGATCGTGGAGGCGTTGGCGGCCTGTTCGAGGTCGAGCGGCATCACTCCCGCGTCGGCGCGCGCCTCGCAGCTCGTGCCGTGCAGGTATGGGCGGAAATGCAGGTAGAGCGCCACACCGCCCCCCGCGATGACCAGCATCGTGGCCAACGCGACCGCGGCGAGCCGTAGCCGTCTTCTGTCCGCCTTCCCCACGCGACGACCGTACCGGCTCGGCGACCCTGATGCGCATCGGTCGACTGCCGCGCCGCTATCCTCGCGGCCATGACCGACACGTTCACCAGCCCGATCTCCAGCGCCATCGACGAGCTGTGGGAACGCCGGGCGGAACTCAGTCCCGAGGACACGGACGCGCGCTCGGCCATCCTGGCCGCCATCGACCAGATCGACGCGGGCACCGCGCGCGTCGCCCAGGTCGACGAGACCACCGACGAGGTCGTGGTCGACGAGCGCGCCAAGCGGGCGATCCTGCTCGGCTTCAAGGTCCTCGAGATGACGACCTCGCAGGCCGGCGACTTCCAGTACCACGACCGCATCCCGCTGAAGACCCGGTTCGACGGCGTGCGCGTCGTTCCCGGTGCGATCGCGCGGTGGGGCTCCTACCTCGCGCCCGGTGTGGTGCTGATGCCCTCGTTCACGAACGTCGGCGCGTACGTCGACTCCGGCACGATGGTCGACACGTGGGCGACCGTGGGCTCGTGCGCGCAGATCGGCAAGAACGTCCACCTGTCCGGCGGCGTCGGCATCGGCGGGGTGCTGGAGCCGCCGAACGCCCGGCCCGTCGTCATCGAGGACGAGGCCATGATCGGCAGCCGTTCGATGATCGTGGAGGGTGCGCGCGTCGGCAAGGGCGCGGTCGTCGGCTCGGGCACGAACCTGTCGGCGTCCATGCCGGTCATCGACGTGCAGACGGGTGAGGAACTCGGCCGCGGCCGGATCCCCGACTGGTGCGTCGCGGTCGGCGGCACGCGGCTCAAGGAGTTCCCCGGCGGGACGTTCGGCATGCCCGCGGTGCTGGTCATCAAGCGCCTGGAGCCCGGCATGCGCCACGACAAGTCCCAGCTCAACGACATCCTGCGCGACCACGGCCTCAGCGCGTAGGCCCCCCTCGCGTTGAACGCGCGCCGGGGCCCGCGTACGGGCCCCGGCGGCCGGCGGGGTCAGGAGGTGCCGTCGGCGAGCGCGAGCAGGCGGTCGGCCGTGCCGTTGAAGACGTCCTGGCCGCCCGGGAACGTGCCCTCGGCGGCGTACTGCCAGAACGTGTAGGCGGTCCAGCCGGCCGGGAGCGGCGGCGCGGCGCCGTACGCGGACACCCACAACGGGTCCCGCGCGCCGAGGTCCGTGCTCGTCCCGACGCACTGGTTCCACCAGCTCGGCGTCGTGTAGATGATCGCCCAGCGGCCGGTCCGCGCGTGGTATTCGTTCACGAAGCCGGCGATCCAGCCGGCCATGGCGCTCTGACCGAGGCCGTAACACGCCGCGCCGTACGGGTCGAACTCCAGGTCGAGGGTGCCGGGCAGCGTCCGGTGGTCGGCCGACCAGGCGCCGCCGTGCGTGGCGAAGAAGTCGGCCTGCGCCGGGCCCGCCGAGGCGTTCGGGACGGCGACGTGGGCCGCGCCCCGGATGAGACCGGCGGCGTACGCGCCGGAGGACAGGCGGGCGAAGTTCGGATCCTGGTACGCGGTGCCCTCGGTCGCCGTGATGAAGACGAATCTCGCTCCGGCCGCCACGGCCCCCGCCCAGTCGACGTTGGTGGTCGCGCCGGAGATGTCGAAGCCGGGCACCGATGCCGCCGTACGGGCGGAGGCCGGAGCGGACGTCGCGAAGGTGGAGCCGGCGGCCAGCACGGCCGCCGCGAGCGCCGTCATGAGGCTGCGGATGGACATCGTCGTTCCTTATGCGCCAGATGTGCGGGTCCCCGGCGGTGGCGGGGCGGCCGCCGGGGACCCCTCACACCTGGCGGGGGGTCAGGTGTTGTCGGCCAGGGCGAGCAGCCGGTCGGCCGTGCCGTTGAAGACGTCCTGGTCGCCGGGGAACGTACCGCTGTCGGCGTACTGCCAGAACGTGTAGAAGCCCCAGCCCGCCGGCAGCGTGCCCGCCGAGCTGGAGTAACGCGCGATCCACAGCGGGTCGTTCTGCGCGAAGGTCGAGTCGCTGTTGCCGGTGCAGGAGCTCCACCAGTCGAGCGTGGTGTAGATGACCGCCCAGCGGCCGGTCTTGGCGTGGTACTCGTTGACGAACGCGTGGATCCAGCTGCGCATCGACGCCTGGCTGAGTCCGTAGCAGGTCGCGCCGTAGGGGTTGTACTCGATGTCGAGCGCGCCCGGCAGCGTGTGGTGATCGGCGGACCAGGCGCCGCCGTGCGCGGCGAAGTAGTCGGCCTGCGCCGCGCCGCCGGAGGTGTTCGGGGTCGCGAAGTGGTACGCGCCGCGGATGAGGCCCACGTTGTACGAGCCGACGTACTGCTGGCTGAAGTACGGGTTCGTGTACGACGTGCCCTCGGTCGCCTTGACGTAGGCGAACTTCGCGCCGTTGTTCTTGACCGTGGTCCAGTTGACGTTGCCCTGGTGGCTGGACACGTCCAGGCCGGGCAGCCCGGAGACGGCCGGGGTGACGGTTCCCGGGGTGGCGCCCGAGCGGGCGGCGAGGCTCCAGCCCATGTGGTCCTGGTCGGGGTGGGTGATCGGGTTGGGGGACGCGCCGGCGGCGGGGCCGAGGGCGAGGGCGGTGCCGGCGAGGGCGAGCGCCGTGACGGCGGTGCTCATCCGGCGGATCAGGCGGCGGGCCACGGATCCTCCTGGGGATGCGGGGGGCGGGGGAGAGGGAGGCGGCGGTGCCTCAGGAGCCTTCGCGGGGACCGACGGCGGGACCGTGGTCGCCACGACGGCGGGGTCCGGGCAGGTTCGACCGGACGTACGGGGTCGCGCGCTCGGCGCGGAGGGGAGAGGCACCGAGGGCGGTGGCGACGTCGTTGCGCAGCTGGGGCAGCTTGGCGTACAGCGCGTCGCCCGGGCACTCGGTGCTGTTGTAGTCGCGGTGACCGACGATCGCGGCGTGCGGGTCGAGGCCGTAGTCGTCGCAGAGCCACGCGAGCGTCTGGACGAGGGCGTTCCACAGCGCGGTCGGGGGCAGCACGCTGGTGTAGGTGCCCTCGTTCTCGATGCCGAGGGTGTGCCCGTTCTCGTTGGCGGTCTGGGCGCCCATCACGTTGGCGCCCTTGCCGATGGCCTCCAGGGAGCGGTTGCGGCCCTCCATCACGTAACCGCCGCGGCTGATGGTCAGCTGCTGTCCCGTGTCGGCCCAGCCGTTGGTGTCCATGTGCAGGTCCTGGCAGTCGCGAGACAGCTGGAACGCGTGCGAGAGCGAGTAGTCGGTGGAGTTGGGAAAGGCCATGTGGTGGACCACGAGGTGGTCGGGCGCGGCGATGATCTGCGCCGGTGACGTCGGGGGCCGTGCGCCCCATTCCGCCCGGGTGTAGATACGCGGCTTGGTGTAGGCGTGGGCCGGGGCCGATCGGGTGAGGTCGGCCGCCCCGAGCAGTGCGGCACCACCCGCGACGGCGGCCGCGCGCGCCATGAAGTGGCGGCGGCCGAAGGATGATGTGTCGGGCATGGCGGGGGACTCCCTGCGGTCGAAAGCTGATTCCGCTCCCGCCATATGTAAATATCCTACCCAGTAACCTCCGGGAAGGTGGAAAATTCCCCCAACAGACTCCCTTTCCGTTGGCAGATCGATAAGTCAGTACAGGTCAGAAGTGTCGTCAAGAACCCCTCCGCCGCGCGGGGGTTGGCCGGATCCGGGCACGCCGGAAGTAGGCTGAGGGCTCATGCGGCTCGATCTGAACCAGGACGTGGCGGCACTGACCGCGGCGATCGTCGACATCGAATCCGTCAGCGGCGACGAGAAGGCTCTCGCCGACGCCATCGAGGAGGCACTGCGGGCACTTCCGCACCTGGCCGTCGAGCGCGACGGCGACACGGTGATCGCGCGCACGTCCCAGGGGCGGAGTGAGCGTGTCGTCGTCGCCGGCCACATCGACACCGTCCCGGTCAACCACAACCTGCCCTCCCGGGTCGTAGGCGACCGGCTCTACGGCTGCGGCACCGGCGACATGAAGGCCGGCGTCGCCGTCCAGCTCAAGCTCGCCACCCTGGCCGAGACCAACCGCGACGTGACGTACTTCTTCTACGAGTGCGAAGAGATCGAGGAGGCGCGCAACGGTCTCAAGCGCATCGGCGACACCCGTCCCGAGCTGCTCCAGGCCGACTTCGCCGTGCTCATGGAGCCCACCGCCGGCGTCATCGAGGGCGGCTGCCAGGGCACCATGCGGATCGACGTGAGGGTGCCGGGCGAGCGCGCGCACAGCGCCCGATCCTGGATGGGCTCGAACGCCATCCACAACGCCGGCGCGGTGCTGGACGTCCTGCGCGCGTACGAGCCGCGCCGTCCCGTGGTCGACGGGCTGGAGTTCCACGAGGGGCTCAACGCGGTGTTCATCAACGGCGGCGTGGCCGGGAACGTCATCCCCGACGAGTGCGTGGTGACCGTCAACTACCGCTTCGCTCCCGACAAGTCGCTCGAAGACGCCGAGAAGCACCTGCGTGAGGTCTTCACCGGGTACGACGTGACCGTCGTCGACGGCGCCGCGGGCGCCCGGCCCGGCCTCACGCAGCCGGCCGCCGCGGCGTTCGTCGAGGCGATCGGCGGCGCGTCGGCCGCACGGGCCAAACTGGGCTGGACGGACGTCGCGCGGTTCTCCGCGCTCGGCATCCCGGCGGTCAACTTCGGGCCCGGCGAGCCGAGCCTGTCGCACACGAAGGACGAGTACGTCGAGATCCCGCGCATCTTCGCGGGGGAGGAGCGCATGCGCGCCTGGCTGACGGCGTGACCTACTCGAAGGCGGTCTCATGACGCAGACGGTGACCGAGGCACTCACCATCGCGGAGGCGGCGGAGCGCGCCGGCGTCTCCACCCACACTCTTCGCTACTACGAACGCATCGGCGCGCTCCGCGAGCGGCCCGAGCGCGACCCGAGCGGGCACCGCCGCTACACCGAGCGCGATCTGGACTGGATCGTCCTGCTGACCCGCCTGCGCGCCACGGGCATGCCGATCGCCACGATCCTCCGCTACGCCGAGCTGGCGCGCGCGGGCACGGCCACGGCGGCGGAGCGCAAGGCGCTTCTGCTGGAGCACCGCGACGAGGTCGTGGCCCGCCTCGAGCAGCTCCGGCACGACCTCACGATGATCAACCACAAGATCGAGATCTACGACGACATCGAACGCCGTCGGATCGTCCCGGACCCCTGACCGGGGACGATCGGCGGCCGCGGCACGCTCGCAGGGCGACGACGGGGCGTACGGCGGGTGGCTTCCTCATAACGCGACCGCCGGGCGAGTTAAACCGGTTGCTTCCCTGGCTACGGTAATGGGCATGCGATCTGACCAGGCGCCGCGTAGGAGGCGGCAGGGCCCTGTCACACTCCGTGGCAAGGCCATCCCGTCGACGACCACCGACCAGAGACTCCTCGACGCCCGTGGCCCCTCGGACTGGGTGCACACCGACCCCTGGCGAGTGCTGCGCATCCAGGCGGAGTTCGTCGAGGGCTTCGGCCTGCTGGCCGACCTGCCGCACGCCGTGAGCGTCTTCGGCTCCGCGCGCACCAAGCCGGACAGCGAGGAGTACGTCCTGGCGCAGCGGATCGGCGCCGCGCTGGCCGAGGCCGGGTACGCGGTCATCACGGGCGGCGGGCCCGGGATCATGGAGGCCGCCAATGGCGGCGCCGTCTCCGCGGGCGGCAAATCGGTCGGGCTCGGCATCGAGCTGCCCTTCGAGCAGAGCCTCAACGACTACGTCGACATCGGCATCGAGTTCCGTTACTTCTTCGTCCGCAAGACGATGTTCGTGAAGTACTCCCAGGCGTTCATCGTGCTGCCGGGCGGCTTCGGCACCCTCGACGAGCTGTTCGAGGCGATCACCCTCGTCCAGACCAAGAAGATCACCCGGTTCCCGATCGTGCTGGTCGGCACCGCCTTCTGGGGTGGCCTCATCGACTGGATCAAGAACCAGATGCTGCCGGCCGGCAAGATCGCCGACGAGGACATGGATCTGATCCACGTCACCGACGACCCGGCCGAGGTCGTCCAGATCGTCAGGCGCGCCCACGAGACGCAGGAGCGCCTGCTGGAGGAGCGCGCCGCGCAGGACGAGCTCGCGGCCGAGGGAGGCAACGGTTCCTGATGCGGATCTGCGTCTTCTGCTCCTCCAGCGGCCGGATCGACCGCCGCTACCTCGACCTCGCCGAGGAGACCGGCAAGGAGCTGGCCCGCCGGGGACACACCCTCGTCAGCGGCGGCGCGACCGTGTCGTGCATGGGCGCCGTCGCGCGCGCCGCCCGTGACGGCGGCGCCCACACCGTCGGCGTCATCCCCCGGGCGCTCGTTGACGTCGAGATCGCCGACGACGACGCGGAACTGATCGTGACCGAGGACATGCGGTCGCGCAAGGGCGAGATGGACCGCCGCTCGGACGCGTTCCTGGTGCTGCCGGGCGGGCTGGGCACGCTCGAGGAGCTCTTCGAGATCTGGACCTCGCGCGTGCTGGGCATGCACGAGAAGCCGATCGCCATCCTCGACCCGTACGGCCTGTACGAACCGCTGCGCGATCTGATGAAGCACCTGCTGGACGAGGGCTTCGCCCGGCCGCGCATCTTCGACGCGATCGGCTGGGCGAGCACGGTGACGGAGGCCTTCGACCACCTCGAACGCACTCCGGTACGCCTGGAGGCGACGGCCGAGGACTACGTCGAATCCGAGCCCTGAGCCGGGAGCGGTGCCAGGTGTGGCACGATCGGGTGATCGAGGCACAGAGGGGAGCTCGATCTTGCTCGTCATGACCATCACCGTCGCGCTGGCCGCCGTGGCCGTGCTGGGCGCGATCGTCGTCGTGGCCGTGGGCGGAGGCGGGCAGCTCTCCACGGAGCACCCGGACCACCCGCCGCTGGCCCTGCCGGGACGCCGCACTGTCGGCGGCACCGACGCGGCGCTCCTGCGCCTGCCGCTCGGGCTCTGGGGCTACCACAAGCAGATCACCGACGAGGCGCTGCAGCGTTTCGCGTACGAGCTGACCGAGCGCGACACGCGCATCGCCGTCCTGGAGCAGGAACTCGCCGAGGCGCGTCAGGGCCGCGACGGCGACACGCGGCCCGACCTGCGCCCGGAGCGGCGCGGCGACCGGCATGCGGCCCTTCCCGCGGCGCGCGACGACGAGCCCGACCCGATGGTCACCCGCACCGACATCCCGCTCGGCCTGTCGCGTCTGGACCCTCTCCCCACCCGCGTGGACGCTCCCTCCGAGGGGTCCACGCGGATCGGCGACCCTTGGCAGACGATCGTCGACCGGCCCGGCGACGCCGAGGAGGCCGACGCGGCCGAGGAGCGCCCGGCCGAGCCTGCGGGGGAAGAGCCGGCTGAGGCGTCGCGAGAGCGGCCCGCCGAGCCCGCCGAGCATGCAGAGTCCCCGGAGCCGGCCGAACCGGCCGAGGCCGCCGAACCGGCCGAGGCGGCCGAGCGGCCGGTGGAGCGTAAGGACGACGGCGAGTGAGCCGCGTGGCCGTGCACGCCACGGTGGACATGCCGGCGCCCGCCGAACACGTGTGGGAACTGCTCGTCGACTGGCAGATGCACGGTGAGTGGGTGCCCTTCACCCGTGCGGAGGGCGGCGCCGCCGAGGGAGAGGGCGTCGAGGCCTGGACCGGCGTGGGGCCGATCGGCTTCCTCGACACCATGGTGATCTCCGAGTGGACGCCGCCGACACGTGTCGCGGTCCGTCACACGGGGCGGCTGGTGCGGGGCGAGGGCCGCTTCGACCTGCTGGACATCCCCGGAGGACGGTGCCGGGTGACCTGGGCCGAGCTGATCGACCTGCCGCTGGGCCCGATCGGCCGCGCGGGCTGGATCGCGGTCGGCCCGCTCGCCCGTCTCATGCTCCACACCTCGCTCCGCCGTCTCGCTAAACTGTTCGAATGACGATGATCGGCCCCGACGGGCTGGCGCGCTGCCCGTGGGGCGTTTCGGCGCCCGACTACATCGCCTACCACGACGACGAATGGGGCCGGCCGGTCCGCGACGACCGCGGGCTGTACGAGCGCCTCTGTCTGGAGGCGTTCCAGTCAGGGCTGTCCTGGCTGACGATCCTGCGCAAGCGACCGGGCTTCCGCCGCGCCTTCGACGACTTCGCGCCGGAGAAGGTCGCGGCGTACGGCCCGGCCGACGTCGAGCGGCTGCTCGCCGACGCGTCCATCGTGCGCAACCGCCGCAAGATCGAGGCGGCGATCGCGAACGCCCGCGCCTCGCTCGACCTGCCGGACGGGCTGGCCGCTCTCGTGTGGAAGTACGCCGACCCGGGCGCGCCGGCCCCCAAGACGGTCGCGGAGGTGCCGGCCATCACCCCCGGCTCCAAGGCGCTGGCCAAGGAGCTCAAGGGGCATGGCTTCCGGCACCTGGGTCCCACGACCGTCTACGCCCTGATGCAGGCGTGCGGGCTGGTCGATGACCACCTGGTGGAGTGTCACCGGCGTGGCGCCTACATCGCGGACTGATCGTTCAGAGCCGGTCCCAGGGGTGGGCCCGGTGGCTGCGGATGAGGTCGTCTTTTCTTGGACCTTTTCCATTCTGCGGCGGGTTCAGCATAATGGACTTGGCGTTCAGGCGCGTACTCATTGCTATTTCCACGCAGTTGTCGCCGGCGTGGCCACTGCGGCTGCTGCGGCGCCAGCGGGCGGTCATTTCAGTCCCTCTTTCGCGGTAGTGGAACGGCTGCCGAATGCTTCTCGACGCCAACAGTGGGCGGAGTCGGTCGTGCTCACGGTTCCTCTCCCTAATCGGCCGGACGGGTTTCACCGGCCTGGTGACATGGGTTGCAGGCAGCCCAAAGCGCGAGTCGGTGGTCGCGTCTACCCCCGCTGCCCGGTCAACGTGTTCGCCGTCCCTGCATTCACCGAGGCCTGTCCTACCCCGGCGAGGCACTGGCCGGAGAATCCCCCTCCATGCAGCGTACGCACAATTCGCAGGTAGTACGAGTAAATCTTTGGCCCGCCCAATTTACGTCGCACCCAAAAGGTGCACGAGCCGTCCGCATCAAGCGATCAACGGCTCGCTCATCGATCACCGCCTCGATCGCGAGTGGACGCGGAATGCCGTTCCGCGCGGTGCTGTTCCGGTGTCCGCCGCGTCACGGTGCGGATCCGGGCCGGGCGCGCGACGCCGTACGGTGCGTTCCCCACGGCGGGCGGGCCGGCCGGTGGCTCTGAATAACGGTCGCCGCCGGCGCCGTGGCCGCAAGCGGCCGCGCCGCGACTAGAGCCGGCGCAGAGTGCCGGGCGTGACCGCGTGAACCTGCCCGGGTATGTCGTTGAAGCGGACATGTGCCTTCCCACGGCCGACCTTCACCACCACGCCCCGGCCGAAGCCCAGTTCCATCGGGCCGTCGAAGCCGTCTCCGGCTCGTACGGTGTCGCCGATGCCGAGGCTCTGTCCGGCGCAGTCGACGATGCCCTCCGCGGGCGTGCGCTTTCGCCAGACGGTGTCCGCCATCGGCCGGCGGGTGACCGTGACCGCGGCGGGTACGGCGGATGCCGTCACGACGGCGGCCGCGATCCAGCCCACGGGATCGGGCACCACCGAGACCACCAGCAAGGTGGCGGTGACGGCTCCGATCGCCCCCGCCGTGAGCGCGGTTCGCGTCGCCATGGGTCGGAGAGTAACCGTCCGGCTCACTCGCGCAACGCGTTATGTCCGGTTGAGGCCGCCGTGACAACCTCTCGCCGTCTCGCGCATCCAGCGCCCGCGGACGGTCGTCAGCGGCCGTGGAAGACGGGCTGCTCCTTGCGCAGGAACGCCCTGGTGGCGGCGGCGTGGTCGGCGGTCCGGGCGCAGGACTCCTGGAGCTCCGCCTCTTTGGCGAGCGCGCCGGCGAGGTCGGTCACCGCCGCGTGGTCCACCGCCGCCTTCACCGCGGCGTACGCCACCGTGGGGCCCGCCGCGAGCCGGGCGGCCAGGTCGCGGGCCGCGGTCGCCAGCGACTCGGGCGGCACGACGGCGTTCACCAGACCGAGCTCCAGGGCCTCGGCCGCGCGTACCGGCTCGGCGAGCAGCAGCAGCTCCAGCGCCTTGGCGCGGCCGACCACGCGTGGCAGTGTCCAGGACAGGCCACTGTCCGGCGTCAGACCGATGCGGGTGAAGGCGGTGGCGAACGAGGCCTTCTCCGACGCGATCCGCACGTCGCAGGCCAGCGCGAAGGACAGCCCGGCGCCCGCCGCGGCGCCGTTGACGGCGGCGACGACCGGCTTCGGCATGCCGCTGAGCGCCAGGACGATCGGCGCGTAGTGGTCCTCGAGCGTGCCGTCGAGGCCGCGGCCCGCCTCCAGGTTGTCCGCGTGCTCGCCCAGATCCTGGCCCACGCAGAACGCGCGGCCGGAGCCGGTCAGCAGCACCGCGCGCGCGGCGGAGTCGTCCCGCGCCCGCTCCACCGCCTCACGCAGCTCCGTCTTGGCCGTCACTGTGAGTGAGTTCATCGCGTCCGGGCGGGCGAGCGTGATCGTCGCCACACCGTCCGCCAGGTCGTACTGCACGCTCTCCGGCACGTTCGGGCTCCTTCGACCGACTACAGGTCTCTACCGGCCATCGAGGCAACGATCGACGAACCGCGAGGCCGCGGGCAAGAGCCGCGCCGCCTCCTCGTCGAAGAATCGCGCGGCCCTGGTGCCGGGCCAGTCGTCGGGCAGCAGCGTCGCCGGCAGCCCCGGGTCACGGAACAGGAACTTACGCCACTCGTGCACCAGCCGGCTGCGCACGGCGAACGCCTCCTCGTCGCCCTCCCCGGGACACGTCGCCAGGAGCTCGGCGGCCTCGTCGATCCAGCGTTCGTACGCGCGGGCCAGCCCGTCGAGGTCCCACGCGCGCGCCACCAGGCCGCGGGCGTCGCCGTCATAGCCGGCGGCGAACCGCTCCGCCCGCACGCCCTCGGTCGCGAACAGGGGCTCCAGCTCGGCCGAGGCGCGAGGGCTGATCCACGTCGTGTCGTCGAGCGCGGCGTAGCCGAGGTAGCCCAGCCCGGCCCGTAGCCGGTCGCGCCGCGCTCGGTCGGGAATATGCTGGATAACAAGCAGATGCCAGCGTCCGTCCCACGTGTCGGGCGCGTCACGGTAGATGCGCCGTCCCGCCTCGTCGAGGCGCCGTACGGCCTTGGTCGTCAGCGCGTACCCGCGGCCCTGAGGCAGCCGTACCGGTGACAGCCACCCCTGCCGGACCATGCGCGAGACCGCGGTGCGCGCGGCCGGGGCGGCGATGTCCAGGGCCGCCAGCAGCCGTACGAGCGAGGCGATCGGTGCGCTTCTGCCTCGGGTCCGAAGGTGGTCACCGTAGAGGTCGAAGAGGGCAGAACGGGCATTCATAGAACTCCAGTCTGACGATCTCCGAGCTGATCGTTACCACTTAGCGTCCCGAAAACGGGATAATGGTCCACCACAGTTGACGTTGATGCGGCAGGCGGGTCAGCGGCCAAGGAAGCCCGGCGGCCCCACGCGGCCCTAGGCAGGAAGGGGATGCACGCATGGCGGCGATGAAGCCGCGGACAGGCGATGGTCCGCTCGAAGTTACCAAGGAGGGGCGCGGAATCGTCATGCGTGTCCCGCTCGAAGGTGGCGGGCGGCTCGTTGTCGAACTGTCGGCAGATGAGGCAGGCGAGCTCGGGGACGCTTTGAAGGGTGTTGTCGGCTAGGACGCCTCGCCCGTACCGGGCGGATCGTTCCGGTCGAGTCGATTCATCGAGTGAGGCCCCGGCTGACGCCGGGGCCTCACTGCTCATCAGGAGAGGGCCAGGAGAGAGTACGTGCCACTACAGACGCAGCTCCGCGCGCTCGACGGGACGATCCGCGACGCCGCCACCACGGCCGAGGCGGTCGCCGTCCCCGTACGCTCCGGGCCGGAGATCGACCCCGCGTACGCCGACGGGCTGGCGGGCATCTTCGCGCTGGGCGCGGCGGACCTGCTCGCCCACGAGGACGCGAAAGGCGAGCCGGGAGAGATCGTCAGGGCCCCGTTCCGCATGGGCGACGGCATCACCGAGCTGCTCCTCTTCGGCGTGGGCGACGGGTCGGTCTCCGCGCTGCGGCGCGCGGGCGCGGCCGTCGCCCGGCAGGTCAGAGGCTGCGGCAAGGTGATCGTCGGGGGTCCGTCGGAAGCGGAGGACGACGCCCTCGCGGCCTTCGCGGAGGGGCTGTTGCTGGCGTCGTACGACTTTCGCGTCGGCGGCACCGCCAAGCGGCCCGGCGCCGAGTCGATCAGCGTGGTCACCTCCTCATCGGCCGTCCTGGAGCGCGGCGCGGCGGTCGCCCGCGCGGTGGCGCTCGCCCGCGACCTCACCAACACCACCTCGCTGGACAAGTGCCCGCAGTGGCTCGCCGAACGCGCGGAGGAGCTCGCCGCGGACGGCTCGCTGACGGTACGCGTACGCGACGAGGTGGCGCTCGCCGCCCAGGGCTTCGGCGGGCTCATCGCGGTCGGCGCGGGCTCGGCCCGGCCGCCGCGTCTGATCGAGCTGACCTACGAGCCCGAGGGCGTCGCCGACGCACGTCCCATCGTGCTCGTCGGCAAGGGCATCACCTTCGACTCGGGCGGCCTGTCCCTCAAGCCGAACGCGGGCATGAAGACCATGAAGACCGACATGGCGGGCGGCGCGGTCGTCATCGCCGTGATGAGCGCGCTGCGCGAGTTGGGCGTGCCGGTCAGGGTCACCGGGCTGGTCGCGGCCGCCGAGAACATGCCGTCCGGCTCGGCGATGCGCCCCGGCGACGTCATCAGCCACTACGGCGGCACCACCTCCGAGGTCCTCAACACCGACGCCGAGGGCCGCCTGGTCCTGGCCGACGCGCTCGCGTACGCCGACGCTGAGCTCGCCCCCGCGGCCGTCGTCGACATCGCCACCCTGACCGGCGCCGCCAAGGTCGCGCTCGGCCTGCGGTACGCCGCGATGTACTCCACCGACGAGACGCTGGCCGGCGACCTGCTGGGCGCGAGCGAGGACAGCGGAGAGTCCCTGTGGCGGATGCCGCTGGTCGAGGAGTACCGCCCGGCGATCGACTCCGACGTCGCCGACGTGGCGAACATCGGCCGCGGCGGCTACGGCGCGGGCTCCGTCATCGCCGCCCTGTTCCTGCGGGAGTTCGCCGGCGACCGGCCGTGGGCCCACCTGGACGTGGCCGGCCCGGCCCGCGCCACCTCCGACGACGCCGAGATCACCAAGGGCGCCACCGGCTACGGCGTCCGCCTGCTCCTGCGCTGGCTCGGGAACAAGGAGAACTGACGCCGCGTCAGCGGGTTCGGGCGTCGACGGCCGGGAGGCCGCGACGGCGTACCTCGGTCAGGATCCGCTCGGCGTCCGTGTCCCAGCCGGGCTGGATCCGGGTCGCCCAGCGCGCGGACGCCACGCCGGGCACGTCGTCCAGGCCCAGCGCCAGGATCTCGGCGCTCGGGGGCGGCAGGGTGCGTTCGGCGGCGGCCGCCGTCGGCAGGAACGCCAGACCGGTCACCGTACGCCGGCCGCGCGGCGACGGGGTGCTCCACACGATCGCCGCGGCCAGGTCCGTCCAGTCGAGGACACGGTCGCGGGTCCGCGGCCACGGCCAGGGCGCCGGCAGGCGTACACCGCGTTCGTCCAGTTCGAGGACCGGCCGCCGGGCCAGGAACCGGCCGGCGGCCGTCGCCAGGCCGGCCCCGAACAGCAGGACTCCGGCCACGCCGACCAGCAGGTAGAGCACCGCGCCGAACCCCGGTAGGGACGGCACGGCGGCCGCCGCGAAGACGGCCGAGAACACCAGCAGGACGAGGGAGCACCCCACCGGCCGCGCGTCATCCGGGACCGGTCGCCGGAGTACCCTCATTCACCCTTCACCGCGGCGAGGAGCCCGTCCCCGACCGGCAGCAGCATCGGCGTCAGCCGGTCGTCGTCGCGGACGAGCCGGCCGAGCTCGCGGACCGCCACGGTGTCCGGCGAGCGGTTGGCGGGATCGGCCACCGTGTCGCCCCGCAGGGCGTTGTCGAAGGCCACCACGCCGCCCGGCCGCAACAGCCGCAGCGCCTCCGGCAGGTAGTCGGGGTACTCCTGCTTGATCGCGTCACAGAAGACCAGGTCGTACGCTCCGTCGGTGAGACGGGGCAGCACGTCCAGTGCGCGGCCCGTGATGAGGCGGGCGCGCGAGGTCGGGAAGCCGGCCTCGGCGTACGCCTCGCGGGCCAGCCGCTGGTTCTCCGGCTCGACGTCGACGCTCGTCAGCACGCCGTTCGGCCGCATGCCGCGCAGCAGCCAGATGCCGGAGACGCCACAGCCCGAGCCGATCTCGACGACCGTGCGCGCGCTGATGGCGGTCGCGAGGAACCTGAGGGCGGCGCCGCCGGCCGGACCGATGGGCGTCGCGCCGACGTCCTCGCCGCGACGGCGCGCGTTGCGCAGCGGCTCGTCCTCGGGGAGGTATTGCTCCACGTAGGCCAGTGTGGCCTTCACCGCGTCGATGACTTCCTCCTCATGGAGCCTTAGCCTGCGAGGTCAAAGACTACTGCGGGTGGGGAACTCCGCCGCCTATCGTCACGTTCTTCAGGAGGGCCACGGCAGCCGGTAGGCGGAAAGGAAGAAACGGGGCAGTATGGCGGTGGCAGTACTTCTGCGTGAGAGGGGAGCGACGGTGCGCGACGCCGGCATCGCCTGGACACCCCCTTCGTGGGACGAGATCGTGCGCGAGCACTCCGGCCGCGTCTACCGCCTCGCGTTCCGGCTCACCGGCAACCCGCACGACGCCGAGGACCTCACGCAGGAGGTCTTCGTCCGCGTCTTCCGGTCGCTGGCCAACTACCAGCCCGGCACCTTCGAGGGCTGGCTGCACCGCATCACGACCAACCTGTTCCTCGACCAGGCGCGGCGGCGGCAGCGCATCCGCTTCGAAGGGCTCGCCGAGGACGCCGCCGAGCGCCTGCACGGCAACGAGCCCACTCCCGCCCAGGCGTACGACGACAAGAAGCTCGACGCCGACATCCAGGCGGCACTCGACGGCCTGGCCCCCGACTACCGCGCGGTCGTCGTGCTCTGCGACATCGAGGGCCTGTCGTACGAGGAGATCGCCGCGACCGTGGGCGTGAAGCTCGGCACCGTACGCAGCCGGATCCACCGCGGGCGCGCGCAGCTGCGCGCCGCCCTCGAACACCGCGGTCCCCGGCGCCGCCGTCCCGAGGAGGCGGTATGACCGAGCGAAGCGAGGGAATCGAGAGACGCGGTCCTGTGGTCACTCCCTCCGACGTGGGAGGGCTCATGACCGAGCGAAGCGAGGGAATCAAGAGACGCGGTCCTGTGGTCACTCCCTCCGACGTAGGAGGGCTCATGACCGAGCGAAGCGAGGGAATCAAGAGACGCGGTCCTGTGGTCACTCCCTCCGACGTAGGAGGGCTCATGACCGAGCGAAGCGAGGGAATCGAAAGACGCGGCCCTGTGGTCACTCCTCCGAAGAAGGAGGGCCCATGAGTCATCTGGGGGAGCGCCTCACCGCGCTGGTCGACGGCGAGCTCGGGCACGACGAACGCGACCGTGC
The DNA here is from genome assembly GCF_030269445.1 of Actinoallomurus iriomotensis. Taxonomy (GTDB): domain Bacteria; phylum Actinomycetota; class Actinomycetes; order Streptosporangiales; family Streptosporangiaceae; genus Actinoallomurus; species Actinoallomurus iriomotensis. Next base: position 1,555,032 of record NZ_BSTJ01000001.1, on the reverse strand, counting down.
CCTGGCGCACCTCGCGGCATGCGACCTGTGCCGGGCCGAGGCCGACGAGCTGCGAGCCCTCAAGCGCCGGCTCCGCGCGATGGGCGACGCGGCCCCGGGCGAGCGTCTGCTCGCCCGGCTCCAGGCCATGGGCGAGCCCGGCGACCCGCTGCCGCCGGCGGCCCGTCGCCTCCCCGGGGAGAGCCGCGGCCCGTCCGCCGAGCGTCCCGCCACCCGTCCCCGCGACACCCGTCCCGCCGGCCGTACGCGCCGTGCCGCCGCGCGCCGCCGGCTGCCGCGCGGCCGCTACCTCGTCGCCGGCGCCGCGACCCTGGCCGTGCTCGGCATCGGCTCCGCGGCGTTCGCCGCCGGCTCGGACCCACGCTCGCTGCCGCGCGTGGCTCCATCGGTCGAGCAGTTCGCGGTCGAACACGCCCTGACGTCGGGCGACGTTCCCCTGACCGACCCCAAGCCGGCAGAGAAGACCAGCGATAGCCCGTGACTCACCGGATCTCACGCAACTCGTGGATGGCGGGAGGCATCGCCGCCGCGCTTCTCATGCTGTGGTTCGTCACGACCGGTGACACGGCGAGCGGCGCCCGGCTCCAGTCCGACCCCGAGGCGCTGCGGCTGCTGCGGGGCGCCGAGGGCGCGGCGCGCACGACGCCGTACGAGGGCACGCAGTTCATCACCGCCTGGAGCCGCAGCGGGATGGCGACCACCTCGCTGGTCAAGGTCACCCACGTGCCCGGCGACGGCACTCACATGCGCGTGCAGAGCACCACCGCCGACCAGGGCGGCCAGATGTTCGAGGCCGACGACTCCGACCGCACCGGCGGGCTCACCGGCTACACGTCGAAGATGCTCGACCTGCTGGCGCGCAACTACGCGGTCGTACGCGCCGGCCAGGGCGAGGTGTCCGGCCGCGCCACGTCCGTGATCGAGGCGCGGCGCGCCGACGGCAGCGCGGCGGGCCGCTTCCACATCGACCGCCAGACCGGGCTCATGCTCCGGCGTGAGCTGCTCGACCAGCAGGGCCGCGAGGTCAACCTCACGTTCTTCACCGAGATCCGGCCGACCGCGCCCAAGACGCAGTACGTCCTGACGTCCGCGCCGCGCACGGTCGAGGCGCCCTGGGCGCACCAGCTCGCCGGCGCCGACCTGGGCTCGCTGCGCTACCGCGGCTGGCCGGTCCGCGACACCCTGCCCGACCGCCTCAGCCTGTACGACGCGCGGCAGCTCGACGGCCAGGGCCCGGTCGTGCACCTCAGCTACTCCGACGGGCTCTCGGTGGTCTCGGTCTTCCTCCAGCGCGGCACGCTCGACGCCGGCAGCGTCGCCGACTGGCACAAGGCGACCCGCGGCGGCCGCACCGTCTACCTGAGCGACACGATGCAGCAGCGCGCCATGTGGGCGAGCCGGGGCTACGTCTTCACCGTCCTCGCCGACGCGCCGCCCCCCGTCGTCGACAGCGTGGTGGCCGCGCTGCCCCACGGCGAAACGGGTTTCTGGGGACGTCTCCACCGCGGGCTCGACCGGCTTACCTCATGGGCCAACCCATTTGACTGATCTGTGGAGATCCCCTTTGCTATGGGGATTCGACGTCGTTTCGTCACCGGGGGATGAAGCCGTGAACCGGCGGGTTTCACCGTCAAGGTCGCTTATGCTCGCCACATACCTCGCGCGCCATAGTGGGGGAGACGACGACAGGTCCATGCGCGGTCGGCAAGGAGTCAGGTGATGACGGAAGACAACCGCGCGCCCGGGGGTCCGCCGCAGGACGACCGGCGCACGGCAGAGTTCGAGCCGCGGAACTCCGTGGGTCCCCAGGGCCCGACGGACCAGATCGTCGCCGGTGGGCCGCCGAGTGGACCTCCCACCGGGCCGCAGAGCGGGCTTCCCATCGGGCCGCCGAGCGGACCGCCGAGCGGACCGCAGGGCATGGCGCCGCCCGACCCCGGACCGCGCTCGCCGTACGGAGCACCGCAGCACACCGACGCGCCCGGCCGGCCACGCCCCTCCTTCTCGCCGCACCACTACGAGCAGCCGTACGACCAGCAGCGCCACGCGGCGCCCTCGTACAACGGCTGGAACACCCAGCAGCAGCCCCACCCCCCGCAGCCGCCGGGCGGTGGCTACCCCGCTCAGCCCGGCCCCAACTGGGCGCCCGTCCCCGCGCCGGAGCCGCGTGGGCGCCGTGGCCCGTCCACGAGCCTCTTCCTGGTCGTCTCCGTCGTCATCGCCCTGCTGGCCGGGGCGCTCGGCGCCGGCGTCGGCGTGCTGGCGACCGGTGACCACAGCGGCACCGTCGACCTCGGCAGCGGCAAGACCTCCACGACCGGCGCCAAGAACCGCGACCCCGGATCGGTCGCCGGCATCGCCCAGCGGCTGGTGCCGAGCGTGGTGATGATCAAGGTGACGAACGGCACCGAGGGCGGGGCGGGCACCGGCTTCGTCGTGAACGGCGGCTACATCGTGACCAACAACCACGTGGTCGCGCCCGCCGTCAGCGGCGGAAACATGCAGGTGGTCTTCAGCGACGGCAAGACCACGACCGCGACCATCGTCGGTCACGACCCGACCTCCGACATCGCCGTGATCAAGCCGGGCACCCTCGCGGGTCGCAAGGCCCTCACCCTCGGCGACTCCGACAACCTGGCGGTCGGCGACCCCGTCATCGCCATCGGCTCTCCGCTCGGCCTGGCCGGCACGGTCACGACGGGCATCGTCAGCGCCCTCAACCGTCCCGTGAGCACCAGCGGCGAGGGCGGCGAGTCCGCCTTCATCAACGCGGTCCAGACGGACGCGGCGATCAACCCGGGCAACTCCGGCGGCCCGCTCGTCGACTCCAAGGGCCAGGTCATCGGGGTCAACTCCGCGATCGCCACGCTCGGCAGCCAGTCGCTCGGCGACAAGCAGCAGAGCGGCAGCATCGGGCTGGGGTTCGCCATCCCCAGCAACCAGGTCAAGAAGGTCGCCGAGCAGCTGATCAACAACGGCAAGGCCACCCACGCGGTGATCGGCGCCTGCATCGACATGTCCTACCAGGGCGGCGGTGCCCGCATCGCCACCGACGGCGCCCAGTCCTGCAAGGGCGGCACGATCACGCCCGGCGGACCGGCGGAGAAGGCCGGGCTGAAGGCCGGTGACATCATCACCGCGTTCGACGGCAAGCCGATCTCCGGCTCGGACGAACTGATCATGGCGATCCGCGCCAAGGCGCCGGGCGACCGGGTCCAGGTCGCCTACACCCGCGGTTCGCAGCGGTCGACGACCGTACTCACGCTGGGCGCGGGTAACTGACGGGTCCCGCGCGGCAGACGCGGGGGGAGGTCGCGGTTAAGCTGGGATTCGCGGCCTCGGCAGGAAGGCCGCGGGGCATCAGGTGGAGGACGCGTGTTCGACGTAGGACTCGGTGAGGCGCTTCTCCTCGTCGTGCTCGCTCTGATCATCTTCGGCCCCGACCAGCTGCCGAAGGTCGCCTCGCAGGCGGGCCGCGCGCTGCGCCAGCTGCGCGCCATGGCCAACAGCGCCAGGGACGACCTGCGCGAGGGCCTCGGCCCGGAGTTCGCCGACTTCGACGTGGCCGACCTCAACCCGCGCCGGTTCGTCCGCAAGCACCTCCTGGAGGACCTGGACGACCTCGATCAGCCGGGGCCGATGCCGGCCGAGGAGCCGCTGCTGCCCTTCGGCGAGCGGCCCCCGTACGACCCGGAGGCGACCTGACCGCGCGTCACCGCGCGCTGCTGGGAGCGCGGTAGACCCGGATCCAGTCGACCTGCATGGTGATCCGCTTGGGCGTGCTCGGCGCGCGGTGGAACCCCTCGCGCATCTCGTTGCGCAGGTAGAGCTGCATCCCGGCCTGCCGCGGGACGAACGACCCGATGTAGCTCCAGGTCTTCTTGCCGTCCATCCAGAAGGTCACGTGGCCGGGCAGCCAGTCGACGCCCACGGTGTGCCACTTGGTGAAGTCGGCGCGCGTGGTGCGCTGCACCTGCTGGTCATCGGGCCCGTGGTGGATGAACAGGCCGCCGCTCCTGCGGTTGCCCGACAGGATCTCGGCGAAGTCGATCTCGGCGTACTCCGGGTCGCCCATGTGCACCGGCCACAGGAACGCGGTCGCGGAGTAGCCGTTGCCCCGGTCGGCCCGGATGCGGGCCTCCCAGCGGCCGTAGGTCTGGGCGAGGCGGGAGATCACGCCGGCGCCCTGGTCACGGCCGCCGTAGACCCCGCCCACGAGGTCGAGGACCCCGCCCGAGACGTGGGTGCCGGCGGCGATGCCACGATGGCTGGAGGCGTCGGGCGCCTGGTACACCTGCCACTTGCGCGTGTCGAGCGCGGTGCCGCCGAAGTCGTCCCACAGGACCGGCGCACCCCAGGACTTCGGGGTGCCGCCCGGCGCGTCGGCCTGAGTGGCGTCTCCGCCTCGCGGCGTCGTTAAGCGTTTTGAGTGCCCGCTACAGCCGACCGACGCGCAGGCCGCGACCACCAGAGCCGCGGCCAGCACCGTCCCCCGCATGACCCCGTCGAATGCCATACATCCACGAAATCACGTGGGCACCGCGCGTCAAGCGCGAACACACCCTCGGGTTGGTCAACCGCGGTTCGGAGTGAGACCAAGCTGCCGGCCGCGCAGGCTCTTGGCCCGCCCGGAGATCTTGTCGGCGATGCCGCGCAGCTCCTTGGAGGCGGGCGCGTCCGGGTCGTCCAGCACGATCGGACGCCCCTGGTCGCCGCCCTCGCGCAGCCGCACGTCGATCGGCACCTGGCCGAGCAGCGGCACGGACGTGCCGAGCGTACGGGTGAGCGCGTCGGCCACGGTCTGGCCGCCGCCGGAGCCGAACACGTCGACCGGCTCGCCGCAGTGCGGGCAGGGCAGGTAGGACATGTTCTCGATGACGCCGGCGACCGTCTGGTGGGTCTGCGCGGAGATCGCGCCCGCGCGCTCGGCCACCTCGGCGGCGGCCTGCTGCGGCGTGGTCACCACGAGGATCTCCGCGGACGGCAGCAGCTGCGCCACCGAGATCGCGATGTCGCCGGTGCCCGGCGGCAGGTCCATGAGGAGGACGTCGAGGTCACCCCAGTAGACGTCGGCCAGGAACTGCTGCAGCGCCCGGTGGAGCATCGGCCCGCGCCACACGACGGGCGCGTTGCCCTCGGTGAACATGCCGATCGAGATGACCTTCACGCCGTGGGAGTTGGGCGGCATGATCATCTGCTCGACCTGGGTGGGCCGGCCGGTGACGCCGAGCATGCGGGGCACCGAGTGGCCGTAGATGTCGGCGTCGACCACGCCGACCTTGCGGCCCTGGGCCGCCAGCGCCGCGGCGAGGTTGACCGTCACCGAGGACTTGCCGACGCCGCCCTTGCCGCTCGCCACCGCGTACACGCGGGTCAGGGAGTTCGGCTTGGCGAACGGGATCTCCTTGGCCGCCTGGCCGCCGCGGAGCTTCTGCTGGAGGGCCTGGCGTTGTTCCTCGCTCATCACGTCGAGGTCGACCTGCACTCCGGCGACACCGGGGACCTTGGAGACGGCGGCGGTGACGTCGCGCGTGATCGTGTCGCGCAGGGGACAGCCGGCGACGGTGAGGAACACGGCGACCTTCACCCCGCCCTCGGGCGTGATGTCGACGCCCTTGATCATGTCCAACTCGGTGATCGGACGCCGGATCTCCGGGTCGTTCACCGTGGCGAGCGCGGCATTCACCTGCTCGATCGTGGGGGAGGCCATACCCCCATGGTATTGAGCGGGCGGGCGGCGGGCGAACCAACGCGGCGGGATCTACGTCACCTCGGCTCGTCGCGGCGGCTCTCCAGTTCCTTGAGCAGGTGCTGGAGCTCGTCGCGGATCCAGTCGCGGGTGGCGACCTCGTTCATCGCCATGCGCAGGCTGGCCACCTCGCGCGTGAGGTACTCGGTGTCGGACACGTTGCGCTCGTGCCGGGCCCGGTCGCCCTCGTACTGCACGCGGTCGCGGTAGTCCTGGCGGTTCTGGGCCAGCAGGATCAGCGGCGCGGCGTACGAGGCCTGGAGCGACAGCATGAGGGTCAGGAAGATGAAGGGGTACGGATCGAATCGCACGCCGTGCGGGACGAGCATGTTCCAGCCGAACCACACGACGACGAACACGGTCATGTACACGAGGAACCGGGCGGTGCCGAGGAACCGCGCGATGTTCTCGGAGAACTGCCCGAACGCCTCGGGGTCGTAGTAGAGCCGCGGCACCAGCTGCCGGCGGATGTCCCGGGGCTGGTCGAGGCGGCCGATGCGGCGCTGATCGCGCGCCCGGTCCAGGCCGATGCTCATCGTCACTCCTTTCCGCGCAGGGCCTCTTCTTCGGCGTCCACGCCAATGCCGGGGTCGGTGTCCATCCCGCTCTCGCGCCAGTCGTCCGGCAGGAGATGGTCGAGCACGTCGTCGACGGTCACGGCGCCGAGCAGCCGGCCGTTCTCGTCCACGATCGGCACGGACACGAGGTTGTAGGTCGCCAGGTAGCTGGAGACCGTCTCCAGGGGCAGTTCGGGCCGCAGCGGGTCCAGCTCGGTGTCGCAGATCGCGCTGACGAGCGTGGGCGGTGGCTCGCGCAGCAGCCTCTGGAAGTGCACTGTGCCGAGGTAGCGGCCGGTGGGGGTCTCGTTCGGCGGCCGGCAGACGTACACCTGGGCGGCCAGCGCCGGGTTCAGGTCGGGGTTGCGGATCTGCGCGAGCGCCTCGGCGACCGTGGCGTCCGGGGAGACGATCACCGGTTCGGTGGTCATCATGCCGCCCGCGCTGTCGTCGGCGTAGGTCAGCAGCCGGCGCAGCGGCGCGGCGTCCTCCGGCTGCATCAGCGCCAGCAGCTGCTCGCGCTGTTCGGAGGGCAGCTCGCCCAGCAGGTCGGCCGCGTCGTCGGGGCCCATCTCCTCCAGGACGTCCGCGGCGCGGTCGATGTCGAGCTTACCGAGGATCTCGACCTGGTCGTCCTCGGGGAGTTCTTCGAGGACGTCGGCCAGCCGCCGGTCGTCGAGCGCGGCGGCCACCTCGGCGCGGCGTTTCGCGGACAGCTCGTGGACGACGTTCGCCAGGTCGGGGGCGCGCATCCGCTCGAACGCCGCGACCAGGCTGGCCGCGCCCTGCCCCTCCTCGAGCACGCGCAGGCCGCTGATCGCGCCCCAGTCGACCACGAGTGTCTCGCCGTGCCGCCGGCGCAGGCCGAGCCGCGCGGCGCCGCGTCCTCCGCCGGCCCAGCGGTGCCCGTGCCCGGTGCCGCCCGTACGGCGCACCGCGACCTTGGTGATCAGCCAGTCGCGCGTACGGCTCTGCTCCATGCCCAGGTCGAAGACGACGACCTGTTCGCCTCCGCTGTCGGCCAGCTCGGCCTTGCGGTCGAGCATCTCGCCGAGCGCGAGCGTCTCGGAGCCGCGTTTCTGGAACCGGCGCATGTTGATCCGGCCATCGAAGATCACCGCGCCGGCGTCGATGTTGGTGACCCGGGTGATCGGCAGGAAGACGGGGCGGTGCGGGGGGACCTCGACCACGAGCCCCAGCACGCGGGGCGCGCGCGGAGCGGGGCGCATCATGACGACGACGTCGCGCACCCGGCCGATCTGGTCTCCGGCGGGATCGAACACGGCGATCCCGGCCAGGCGCGCGACGAACACCCGCGATGGCGTTGCGGTCATGCTCGAAGGCTACCGAGACGCGTCTTCTCCAGCGGTAAAGCGTGATCTATCCCGCCCCATCCGAGGATGACACGATGGGACGCGTGACGGGGGATACCACCGGCCTCACGGAGGCCTTCGAGACGTACCGCGGGCTGCTCTTCTCCGTGGCGTACCGCATGCTGGGCTCGGTCGCCGACGCCGAGGACATCGTGCAGGACGCCTGGCTGCGCTGGTCCGGCGCCGACCGTACGGGGGTGGAGGACCCCCGGGCCTATCTGGTCCGCACGGTCACCAACACCGCGATCGACCGGCTCCGCACCGTGCGCTCGCGGCGCGAGTCCTACGTCGGCCCGTGGCTGCCCGAGCCGGTGCTCACCTCGCCCGACGTCGCCGACGACGTCGAACTGGCCGACTCCGTCTCGCTGGCCATGCTGGTCGTGCTGGAGACGCTGTCACCGCTGGAACGGGCGGTGTTCGTCCTACGGGAGGTCTTCGGGTTCTCCCACGCGGAGATCGCGGACGCGCTCGACCGGTCCGAGGCGAGTGTCCGGCAGGTGGCGGTCCGGGCCCGCCGGCACGTCACGGAGCGGCGGACGCGCTTCACCGCCGACCGCGTCGAACAGCGCCGCGTCACCGAGGAGTTCCTGTCCGCGGCGCTCGGCGGCGACATCGAACGCCTCCTCACCGTGCTGGCGCCCGACGTCGTGCTCGTGCCCGACGGCGGCGGCAAGCGCCTCGCGCCACGCCGCCCGCTCACCGGCGCCGAGGTGGCGCGCTTCCTCATCGGCATCGGGCAGCGCCCGTACGACGGCGTGGCCCCCGAGGACATGACCGTGGAGATCACCGACGTCAACGGTGCGCCGGGGGTGGTCATCCGCGGCGGAGACACGGTGCTGAGCGCGATGACCGCCGAGATCGCGGACGGCAGGGTTCACACGCTGCACCTGGTGGCCAACCCGGACAAGCTGGAGTCGATCGTCGAGCACCGCGTCCTGTCGTTCGGCCACCGCGCAGCGCGGGGCTAGCGGTCGGAGCGGCGTCTCCGGGCGCCGACCATGAACGGGTTGCGGCCGGTGGTGGTGGCCGGGCTGGGCGCCGGGCGTACGGCGGCGTAGTCGTCGGGCAGGCTGCCGGGCGCCTCGGCGACCTCGCCGGTCGGGGTGAGGCGGATGACGAACGCCTCCTTGGCCCAGCGTTCGGTCTGGTGCTCGCCGTCGGGGGCGTTGAGGCGGGTCTTGGCGAGCAGGGGCACCACGGCCGCCCACTCTTCGGAGTCCGGCTCCACCTGCTCGACGGCGGCGATCCAGGAGACCAGCCGGCCGCCCTTGTCCTTGCTGCGGACCGTCACCGTGATCCGCTCGGCCTCCGGCAGGCCGGGCAGCGGCTGTTCGATGCCGCCGGTGACGACGTACGCGGCGCTCTGCTCGCCGTACGCGTGCCAGACGTGCCAGGCGGCGCGCGGATAGGGCAGGTCGGGCAGCGCCAGCCACAGCATGCCCGACTTCTTGGTGGCCTCCTCGACCAGCGCGGCGATGTCCACGATCGCAGTCTCCCACGGGTGGATACCATCCGGTGCATGCGCTCTCGCCGGACGACGCTCGCGGTGCCCGCCAGCAACCCGCGCTTCATCGAGAAGGCGCGGGAGCTGCCCGCCGACGAGTTCTTCCTCGATCTGGAGGACGCGGTCGCGCCGCAGGCCAAGGAGGAGGCGCGGGCGCACGTCGTCGCGGCGCTGAACGCCGGCGGCTGGGGCGACCGGGTCCGCGTCGTACGGATCAACGACGTGACCACCCCGTACGCCTACCGGGACGTCATCGAGGTCGTCGAGGGCGCGGGGGCGAACCTCGACTGCCTCATGCTGCCCAAGGCGAGCTCACCGGACCACGTGGTCTGGCTGGACCTGCTGCTCACCCAGATCGAGCAGGCGTCGGGTCTGCCGGTCGGCCGGATCGGCATCGAGGCCCAGATCGAGGACGCGCGCGGGCTGACCCGGGTCGAGGAGATCGCGGGCTCCTCGCGGCGCCTGGAGACGCTGGTGTTCGGGCCCGGCGACCTGATGGCGTCGCTCAACATGAAGACCCTGGTGGTCGGGGAGCAGCCGCCCGGGTACACCGAGGGCGACGCCTACCACTTCATCCTCATGCGCATCCTGCTCGCGGCCCGTGCGCACGACCTCCAGGCGATCGACGGGCCGTACTTCGGCGTCCGCGACGTCGAGGCCTTCACCCGGGCGGCACGGCGGAGCGCCGCGCTGGGCTTCGACGGCAAGTGGGTGCTGCACCCGGCGCAGATCGAGGCCGGCAACGCGGTCTACTCCCCGTCGCAGGAGGACTACGACCACGCCGAGCTGATCCTCGACGCCTACGACCACGCGACGCGTGTCCAGGGGCGGGGCGCGGCGATGCTCGGCGACGAGATGATCGACGAGGCGTCGCGCAAGATGGCCCTGGTGATCGCCGCCAAGGGCCGCGCGGCGGGCATGGAGCGTACCCGGAGTGACGAATCGTCCGCCTGATCGGGCGATCGCGCAGGTGAAGAGCTTGACGTTCCCTCGCGTAGGGGCGACTGTGAGTAACCATGAGGACCGCGCCCACGTGCCCGCGGTGCCGCGGGCGTCTCGTACCGCCCAGCGCGTGGTCGAGCGCGTGGACCTGCCTCGTACACGGCGAGGTCCCGCCGCTGCAACCGCCGATGAGGCCCTGCGCGGAGGCGCTGGAGGCCGTGCGCTCGCGGGCCCGCGTGCCGGTGTGGGTGCCCTGGCCGCCGCCCACGGGCTGGCTCGTGAGCGGGTTCGCCGAGGTCGGTGACGAGCGCAGCGGGGCGATCGCGGTGGCCGTGGCGCTGTCCGGCCCCTCGCCGATCGGCGGTCCGGCCGACCTCGTGCTGGTCGCCGAGGAGCCCGGCGTCGGGCTGGGCGCCTCGTACGCGGGGCTGAAGGGCCCCGACCCCGGCCACGACTTCGGGGTCACGGCGCCGAACGCCAAGGTCGAGATCGACGGTCATCCGGTGTCGATGTGGGCGCTGGGCACGGAGAAGACGGCGGCGTACGCGGGCGAGGCGCTCGCGAACTGGATCTGGGCGGTGCTGTGGCCCGAGTCCGCCGGCGTCCTCATGGTCGAGCAACTCGCCCTGCGCGACCTGCGCGAGGCGCCACTCGATCTGCCGTACGGCGCCGCGTGCCCCCGACTAACGTGATCGGGTGCTCATCGACCTCCACTGCCACAGCTCCGTCTCCGACGGCACCCAGCCGCCCGCCGACGTCGTACGCCGAGCCCACGCCGCGGGCGTCGGCGTGCTCGCGCTGACCGACCACGACACCGTCGCGGGCCACGCCGAGGCCGCGGGTGCGCTGCCGCCCGGTATGACGCTGGTCCGCGGCATGGAGCTGTCGTGCCGGCTGCGCGACCACAGCGTCCACCTCCTGGCCTACCTGTTCGACCCGGAGGAGCCGCTGCTCGCGGCCGAGCGCGAGCGCATCCGCGACGACCGCGCGCACCGGGCGCGCGGCATGGTCCAGCGGCTGGGCGAGCTGGGTGCGCCGGTCACCTGGGAACTGGTGGCGCGGATCACCGGCGACTCCGTACCCGGCCGTCCGCACATCGCCCGCGCCATGGTCGAGGCGGGCGTCGTGGCGACCGTGGAGGACGCCTTCACCGCGGAGTGGATCGGCGCGGGCGGGCGGGCGTACGTCGACCGGTACGCCCTGGACCCGGTCCGCGCGGTGCGGCTCGTACGCGAGGCGGGCGGCGTCCCGGTGCTGGCCCATCCGCGGGCGTCGCGGCGGGGCTACGGCGTGCCCGACGACGCGATCGCGAGCCTGGCCGAGGCCGGGCTGGCGGGGCTCGAGGCCGACCATCCGGACCACGCCCCGGAGGACCGCGCGGCCCTGCGGGCGCTGGCGGGCGAGCTGGGCCTCTTCGTCACCGGCGCGAGCGACGACCACGGCGAGCTGACGGGCCACCGGCTGGGCTGCGAGACCACCGCCCCGGAGGCGTACGAGGCCCTGCGCGCCCTGGCCACGGGGGCGGTTCCGGACGTCAGGTGAGCAGGGATCGGGCCAGCATCATGGCGGCGAGGGCCGCGAAGAGCAGGGCGGACAGGCCGGTGAAGGCGCCCTGCCCCTTCGGGCCGACGCGGCGGCCCGAGAGCGCCACGGCGAAGGCGATGACCGCCTCCAGGCCCGACGCCACGCCGAACCAGGTCACGGTGAACACCGCCATCCCCGCGTCGCCCGCGAGGTGCCGGGCGCGCAGCATCGTCGGCGTGCCGGTGGCCAGCCAGAACGTCCACGTGAGCGGGTTGGCGAGGTTCGCGGTCACGCCCTTCCAGAAGGCCCGGATCCGGGCCGCCGGCACGGTGCCGTGGTGCCACAGCCGCCACGCCTCGCGTACCGCCTGGAACGCGAGGAAGGCGAAGACGCACGCGCCCGCCAGACCGACCCAGAACTCCGCCCGCGCCACGGCCGCGATCAGCCACGCGAACGCCAGCGCGGGCAGCAGCAGGAGCGCGTCGGCGGTCGCGGAGCCGAGGATGACGCGGAACGCCGGGGCGAAGCCGCGTGTCGCGGCCTCGTTGAGGATCGTGACGAAGATCGGGCCGACGGAGACCGCCGCGCCGGTGCCGAGGAGCACGCCGAGCCAGAGGACCTCGAGCATCACCTGACCTCGCCGGGCGGTCGCGCCGTCACCATTCGGTGATGTTAGGACACCGAAAACCATCCTCCGGACCCGGTCGTGCCGCGCGTCCGGGGGCAGGCCGCGAGGCGGGGACGCTCCTGCGAGGGGCGGGACGAAAGGCGGGGGATGAACAGGGAGATCTGGACCGCGGTCGACGACTACTTCGACGGGGCGCTCGTGCCGCCCGACGCCGCGCTGGACGCGGCGCTGGCGGCCTCGGAGGAGGCGGGGCTGCCGCGGATCGCCGTCCCGCCGAACCAGGGCAAGGTGTTGTGGTTCCTGGCGCGGCTCCAGGGGGCGCGCCGCATCCTGGAGGTCGGCACGCTCGGCGGCTACAGCACGATCTGGCTGGCCCGCGCGCTGCCCGAGGACGGCCGCCTGATCACGCTGGAGGCCGACCCGGGACACGCCGCGGTCGCCCGCGGCAACATCGAGCACGCCGGGCTCGCCAAGGTCGTCGAGGTACGCCTCGGGCCCGCGCTGGAGACGCTGCCCGAGATCGCCGCCGAGGGGCTCGGGCCGTTCGACATGGTCTTCGTCGACGCCGACAAGTCCGCCGGCGCGGACTACTTCGCCTGGGCGGTCGAGCTGTCCCGTCCCGGCACGCTGATCGTGGTGGACAACGTCGTACGGCGCGGCGAGGTCGTCGCTCCCGGGAACGACGACCCGGACGTCCTGGGCGTCCGCCGGCTGGCCGACGCGGTGGCGGCCGACCCGAGGGTCACCGGCGTGGCACTGCAGACGGTGGGGCGGAAGGGACATGACGGGTTCCTGATGGCTCTGGTCGAGGACGCCTGAGGCGAGCCGGCGCACAGGGGCAAACCCGGGCACTCGCGGCGGCGTCCAACGGGTGTGAGCGGTCGCCATCCGCTCGTCACCGGAGGACCCGATGCCCGACCCCATGCCCGACATCGCGCCCCTGCGGCCGGACGATCCGGCGCGCCTGGGTCCCTACACGCTGGTCGGCCGGCTGGGGCACGGCGGGTACGGCGTGGTCTACCTGGCCGAGGCGGCCGGCGCCGGACGGGTGGCGGTCAAGCTGCTGCGGACCGCCATGGCCGAGGCGGGCGGCGAGCGGGAGCGGTTCGCCCGTGAGGCGGCGGCGGTCGAACAGGTCGCGCGGTTCTGCACCGCCCAGGTCCTGGACGCCGACATCGACGGCGACCGGCCCTACATCGTCAGCGAGTACGTCCCCGGGCCGTCCCTGTACGCCCTCGTGGCCGAGCGCGGGCCGCTCGCGGGCGGTGCGCTCGACCGCCTGGCCATCGGGACCGCCACCGCGCTGGTCGCCATCCACCAGGCCGGCGTCATCCACCGCGACTTCAAGCCGCCGAACGTTATCATGGGCCCCGACGGCCCCCGTGTGATCGATTTCGGCGTCGCGCGGATCGTGGACCGCGCCGCCACGCTCACCGGGCACACGCCCGGCACGCCGGCGTACATGGCGCCCGAGCAGGTCTCCGGGGGAGAGGTGACGCCGGCCGTCGACGTGTTCGCCTGGGGCGCGACGATGGTCTACGCCGCGAGCGGCACCCCGCCGTTCGGCCGCGACTCGCTCGCCGTGCTCGCCCACCGGATCGTGCACGAGCCGCCTGAGCTGGGTGCGCTCACCGGAGGCCTGCGCGAACTCGTCGCCGAGTGTCTCGCCAAGGACCCGGCCGGACGGCCGTCCGCGAGCGCGCTCCTGATGCGCCTGCTCGGCCACACGACGGTGCCCGGCGGCCGGCCGGGCGAGACCGCGATCATGACCGAGGGCATGAGCGCGGCGGCCGTGCCGCCGCCGGGCGACGTCGCGCGGGCGGTCGCGTCACCGCCGGAGACGCAGGCGGTGGCCGCGGACCCGGGGGGACGGAGGCGCGGCTGGCCGCCGGCGGTCGCCGCCGCGATCGCCGCCGTCGCGGTGGCCGGGGCGGCGGTGGCCGCGGTCATCGCCTTCCACGCCGGCGACCGGCCGCCGCGACCGGGACCGACGACGACCGTCTACACGAGCGGTCCGGGCCACCGGGTGCCGCCCGCGTCCGGCGGTTCCTCCCCGCGCTCATCCTCCCCGCCCGGCCGGCCCGTCGCCCGGCCGACGCTGTACGTGCGGGCGGGCGACTGCGACCTCGGCGCGGCCGATCTGACCTGCACCGTCACGCTGCGCGGCGAAGGCGCGCCGGTCCACTGGAGCGCGACGACCGGTGACCCGCTGACGGTGGCCCCCGCGAGCGGCTCGCTGAACCCCGGCGAGACGGCCACCGTCACGATCACCCTGCGTCCGGCGACCCCGCGAGCGGCCGGCGCGGCCACCGTGACGATCGCCGGCGCGGGCCGTACGCAGACGGTGCAGGTCACGTGGGAGGGCGAGCCGTCCACCGATCCGTCGTCCGGCTGAGTACCACGTGCCGCACGCACCGAAGGCCCGGAGTCGGTAGGGTTTCTCACGTGGACGCGCGTATCGACAAAGTGGTGACGTCGGGCAAGGTCACGGTCGACGACACCGAGTACGACATCGAGGCCAACACCTACATCGTCGGCGACGACGAGGCGGTGATCGTCATCGATCCCGCCTTCGACGCCGAGCCCGTCATCGAGGCGGTCGACGAGCGGGAGATCATGGCCGTCATCTGCACCGACGGCAGGGAGACCCACCTGGGCTCCGTCCTGGAGGTCGCCGAGGCCGACGAGGAGGACCCCGCCCCGGTCGCGCTGCACACGCGTGACCGCCTGCTGTGGCGTCAGTACTTCCGTGCGCTCGCCGACAAGGACGAGGACGCCGACTTCCTGAAGGATCTCCAGCCCGACCTCGACATCGAGGACAGCGGCGTCTTCGAGATCGCGGGCGCGCAGCTCGAGGTCATGCACACGCCCGGCCACTCGCCGGGGAGCATCTGCCTCTACAGCGAGCAACTCGGGGTGCTGTTCACCGGCGACACGCTGCACAAGGGACGGCCGGGCCGCGTGGGGCCGGACTACCCCGAGCTGCAGGAGCAGCTCAACTCCATCGGGGCGATCCTCAGCCCGCTGCCGCGCGAGACCCGCATCCTGCCGGGCCAGGGCGACGAGAGCACGGTCGGCGACGAGGACTCCCAGTGGGAGAGCTGGTTCGCCCTCGCCCAGGAGCCCGAGTCCGAGGCCTGAGCGGGTCCCGGCGATGGCGGCCGAGCAGCTCGGTTTCGAGGGGATGCCCAAGCGGCTCTACCCCTGCACGCCCTCACGGCTGAACACCTGGCTGGACTGTCCGCGCCGCTACCGCATGACCTACCTCGACCGGCCCAAGCCGGAAAAGGGCCCGCCGTGGGCGCACAACAGCGTCGGGGCGAGCGTTCACAACGCGCTCGCGGGCTGGTGGCGGCTGCCCGTCGCGGACCGCACGCCCGAGGCGGCGGGGCGGCTGCTGGAGCGGGGCTGGCTGACCGACGGGTTCCGTGACGCGGACCAGTCCGCCGACTGGCGGCGACGGTCCCGCGCCATGGTCGAGCATTACGTCTCCGGCCTCGACCCGGCCGACGAGCCGGTCGGCGTCGAACGCACCGTGTCGATGAAGACCCACCTGATCACCGTCCAGGGGCGCATCGACCGGCTCGACCGCCGCGACGGCGAGCTCGTCGTGGTCGACTACAAGACCGGCCGTCGGCCGCTCACCTCGGACGACGCCCGGTCGTCGCTGGCGCTCGCGCTGTACGCCGCGGCCTCCTGGCGGATGATGCGGGCTCCGTGCCGCCTCGTCGAGCTGCACCACCTGCCCACCGGGGAGGTCGCGGTCTGGGAGCACACCGAGGAGTCACTCGGCCGCCATCTGCGGCGCGCCGAGGACATCGCCGGAGAGTGCGCCGAGGCCGACGAGTGGTACCGCGAGAACGTCCCGGCGGGCCCGCGCACCGGCCCGCCGCACGCCGGCTTCGACGAGACGTTCCCACCCCGCCCGGGCGCACTGTGCGCGTGGTGCGACTACGTGCGCCACTGCCCGGAGGGCCGGCAGGCGGCTCCGGCGCGCGATCCCTGGTCCGCATTGCCCGAAGAGGTCTGACCCCGGCCCAGGCCGGGGGTCTCCGGTGGTGCGGGGAGGTGTGCAGGCCGTTTAGGGCCGGTGGGCGGCTTCGGCGCGCGATCCCTGGCCTGCGCTGCCGGAGGAGGTCTGAGCCCGGTTCAGGCCGGGGTGTCTCCCAGCGTGCCGAGGGTCGTGTAGGCCGGTGGGCGGCTCGGTGCGGGTTCCCTGCCCGGGTGCGCTGTGCGCGTGGTGCGACTACGTGCGGCTCTGTCCGGAGGGTCGGCAGGCGGCTCCGGCGCGCGATCCCTGTTCCGCGCTGCCCGAGGAAATCCGGTCCGGCTCACACCCGTGCGGTCTCCGGCCAGCGGCGGGGGTCGCGTAGGCCGGCGAGGCCGCGGCCGAGGTCGTAGCCCTCGGCGGCGAGGCGCTCGCGCGCACCGGCCAGCATCCGCCGGGTCGTCGGTTGGAACGACTTGTCGTGCAGGGGCTCGGGCATGGAGTTCATGGCCAGCCGGAACGACCGCAGCCCCGCGCTCACGAGCGGCTGCGGGATCTCCGGCAGCATCCCGTACATCCGCCGGGCCCAGAGGGGCAGCGAGTAGTAGCAGAGCGCGCCGAAGGGCATGTACAGCGGCTTGCCCGGCCGCAGGAACCGCATCTCGTGCGGCAGCTTCGGCCACAGCAGGAAGCGTACGGCCCCCTGTGCCTCCGGCGTGACCTTCAGCTGCGGGCGCATGTCGGCGAAGTAGGCCTCCATCTCCGCGACGCTGCCGGGCACGTCCTCCTCGTGCAGGCCGACGTAGGTGGCGCTGCGGCGCTGCTCGGCCAGGTAGCGGTCGGCCTGCGCGTCGCTGAGCCGCAGCCCGGAGCGCCGGGCCACCTCGAGGTAGGAGTAGACCTCGGCGCAGTGCACCCAGAGCAGCAGCTCGGGTTCGTCGACCCGGTGGAGCCGCCCCGTGTCGGGGTCCTTGACGCGCAGGGCCCGGTGGATGCCGCGCACCCTGCGGCCGAGCTCATCGGCCTCATCGGGAGTACCCCAGGTCACGACGCCCACGAAGTCGGCGGTGCGCTGCAGCCGGCCGATCGGGTCGGTCTGGAAGGTGGAGTTCTGCCAGACGCCTCGCATCGCGATCGGGTGCAGGGCCTGGAGCATGAGGCTGCGCACGCCTCCGACCCACATCGACCGGTCGATGTGCACCTGCCAGGTGACGCTCTGGGGGGACTGGACGGTCGCTTCCATGGCGACCATCGTAAGTGACTTATTACATGAGACGAAAGGTGTCTCTCGTCTCATGTACGCCGGATGCGGTCAGGTGCGCTCGGCGTCGTTCCAGAACGCGGTGAGCGCGCTCGCCGTCGTCTCGGGCGCCTCGACGGCGGGAGAGTGCGCGGCGCCGGGGATGACCACCTTCCGGGCACCCAGGCGCTCGGCCATGAGGGCCTGGGTCTGGGGCTCCCAGGCGTCGTCGTTCTCTCCGTACAGGACGAGGACGGGCACGCCGGCGCCGTCGGTCGCCTTGGCGAGCTCGTCGACCCGGTCGGCGCAGGACAGCAGCTCGTTCGCCATGCCCAGCAGCCCGGAGCGGGAGCTCATGAACATCCGCCGCCGCAGGAAGGCGACGATCTCG
The DNA here is from genome assembly GCF_030269445.1 of Actinoallomurus iriomotensis. Taxonomy (GTDB): domain Bacteria; phylum Actinomycetota; class Actinomycetes; order Streptosporangiales; family Streptosporangiaceae; genus Actinoallomurus; species Actinoallomurus iriomotensis. The sequence goes on along the minus strand of NZ_BSTJ01000001.1, from coordinate 1,537,136 downwards.
GGCGCCACCCCCTTGGAGAGGACCTCCGGCTCCATCCGCGTCGACCACAGGTGTTCGAGCCCCACCTTCGGCAGCGCGGAGAGCAGGACCCGCCCCTCCACCTCGCGGCCGCCGGTGATCGCCGCCGGGCCCGAGCTCATGAGGGTGAAGGACTCGACCAGGGCCGGATCGCCGATCACCGTCTCGCGTGTCACCAGGCCGCCGAAGGAGTGCCCGACCAGGTGGACCGGGTCGCCGATCGACTCGATCACCGCGGCGATGTCGGCGCCCAGCTCGGCGCAGCCGTACGCGGAGGCGTCATCCGGCCCCGGCGTCTCGAACTGGCCGCGCATGTCGAGCGTGATCACGCGTCGTCCCGCGCCGGCCAGCGTCTGCAGGACCGAGATGAAGTCTTCCTTGCTCCCCGTGAAGCCGGGTATCAGCAGAGCCGGGCCGCGTTCGGAGATCCCTGACCCGGGAAACGCCTCAAGCGCGGCGAAAGCACCGCGTGAAGTCTCGATGTCCGTCCGGCGAACACCGGGGGGCAGAGTAAGAAACCGGGGCGTACTCACTGGCAGGAGCTTACTTGCCGATGTCGAAGCGACACCAGCTTAGCGCTTTCGCTGGTTAACGCCCCTCGCGGGGCACCGTACGCTTCAGTCATGACGGTCGCCGTCTCAGCACACAAGGGCGGGTCGGAAGACGCGCCACCGGCCACATGGCAGGCGTACGAGACCGCCCTCACGACGGGCGCGGAGTACGTCGAGTTCGACATCCGGCGCACGCGTGACGGTGATCTCGTGGTCTTCCACGACTCCCACATCGCCGGCCGTCCCATCGCGGGGCTCGCCTACGAGGAGCTCTGCGTCGCGGTCGGTCACCGGGTGCCGCTGGTCCGTGAAGTGATGAGGTTGATCGCCGGAAAGGCGGTCGGCCATCTGGACCTCAAGGAGACCGGGTACGAGCACGAGGTCGTGAAGATGGCCCTCGACCTGCTCGGGCCCGGCAACTTCGTCGCCACGACACTCGTGGACTCCTCGATCGCGGAGATCAAGAAGCGTCATCCGGAGGTCACGACGGCGCTGTCCCTGGGCCGCGACCTGCGGGAGGTCGGCCGGTGGCTGCGGCTGCCGGTGCGCGCCCGCGAGCTGTACCCGCTCGGGCGGATGCGGGCCTGCGGCGCCGACTGGCTGGCGGTGCACCGCCGCCTGGCCCGGGCGAACGTCCTGCGGCTCTGCGGCCGGTTCGGCATCCCCGCGATGGTCTGGACGGTCAACGGGGAGCCGCAGATGCGGCGGTTCCTGGCTGATTCGCGTGTGGCGGTGTTGATCACCGATCGTCCGCGCCATGCCTTGAGTCTGCGGGCCTGAGTAAGGGGTGCGGTTCTGCGGTCGGTTCGGCATCTCCGCGATGATGTGGCGGTTCCTGGCCGATTCGCGCGTGGCGGTGTTGATCACCGACCGTCCGCGCCATGCCCTGAGCCTGCGCGGGTCCTGCGGGAGGGCATGAGAAAGGGGCGCGGTCCGTAGCCACGCCCCTTGGTCACGTCCGCGTCAGACCGGCCTGCGCGCCCCTCCGGTGCGGGAGCGGCGCCGCCGCCTCGGCTGGGACTGCGCCGGTTCGGGCAGGTGGGCCGCCTCGGCCTCGGGGTCGACAGGCGGTGCCATGAACTGCACGACGGGAACACCGGCGGGCGTCGAGGCGACCGGGGCCTGTCGCGGAGCCGGTGCCGCGGGTGTCTCCGCGGGAGCGGTGTCGGTGGTGTCGGTGGTTTCGATGGTGTCGGTGGTTTCGGTGACTTCGGTGGTGGCGTCGGTGCTCGTCTCGGTGCTCGTCTCGGCACCGCGGCGGGTGCGCCGCCGGGACCGGGACGGGCGGGTGCCTTCGGCGGCGACGGTCTCGGCCTGCGGCTCCGGGACGGCGGGAGCGGTCTGCTCCTCGGTGACCGTCTCGGTGACCGCCGGCGCCGCGTCGGCGTCGATCGGCTGTCCGCCGCGGGTCCGCGTGCGACTGCGCTTGCGCGGCTTGCTGCGCGGCTCCGAGCGCCTCGGTGAGCGGGACCGCCCGGTCTCGCCGATGTCCTCGACCTCCTCGGCCTCGAGTCCGGCGCGCTCGCGCTGGGCCTTCGGCAGGGTGCCGGTGATGTCGGTCGGGACGTCGAGCGCCTCGTAGAGGTGGTCGGACGTGGAGTAGGTCTCGGCCGGCTCAGGGATTCCCAGGTCGAGCGCCGCGTTGATCAGCTTCCAGCGCTGGAGGTCGGACCAGTCGACGAGCGTGACCGCGATGCCCTCCTTGCCCGCCCGGCCCGTACGGCCGATGCGGTGCACGTAGGTGTCGGCGGCGTCGGGGCACTCGTAGTTGACGACGTGGGTCACGTCGTCGACGTCGATGCCGCGGGCCGCCACATCGGTGGCCACGAGGACGTCGATCTTGCCGGCCCGGAACGCCCGCAGCGCCCGCTCACGCTGGCCTTGGCCCAGGTCGCCGTGCACGGCCGCGGCCGCGAATCCGCGTTTGGCCAGATCCTCGGCGACACGGTCGCAGGCACGCTTGGTCTGGCAGAACACCATGGTCAGGCCACGGCCACGCGCCTGCAGGACGCGGGCGAGCAGCTCGGGCTTGTCCATCTGGTGTGCCTGGAAGACGTGCTGGGCGACCTGCGGGGTCGCCTCGGACTCCTCGTGCGACTCGGCCCGTACGTTGGTGGGCCGGGTGAGGTACCTGCGGGACAGCGCGACGATCTCGCCCGGCATGGTCGCCGAGAACAACATCGTCTGCCGGCGCGCGGGCACCCGCTCGACGAGACGCTCGATGTCGGGCAGGAAGCCCAGGTCGAGCATGCGGTCGGCCTCGTCCAGGACGAGGACCGAGACCTGCGACAGGTCGAGGTACTTCTGCTTGACCAGGTCCAGCAGGCGGCCCGGCGTGCCGACGACCGCCTCGACGCCCTCGCGGAGGGCCTCGATCTGCGGTTCGTACGCGCGGCCGCCGTACACCGACAGCACGCGGGTGCCGAGCTTGCCGCCGGCGACGTTCAGGTCGCCGGTGACCTGGACGGCCAGCTCACGGGTCGGCACGATGACGAGCGCGAGCGGCTTCTTTCCGCCGTGCTCGATGCGCTGGAGCAGCGGGATGCCGAACGCGAGCGTCTTGCCCGTGCCGGTGCGCGCCTGGCCGATGATGTCGTGCCCGCTGAGCCCGATGGGCACCGCGAGTGACTGAATCGGGAACGGTTCGATGATGCCCTCGGCCTCGAGGGCAGCGGCGATTTCGGGAATGACTCCCAGATCATGAAATGTCGTCAGAGCCTTCAGCCTCCAGAGTGCGGGGTCCGCTCGGCGCCGCATGTGCACCAGGTCGGTGACGCGGCAGACCATCTCGCGGTCGCAGACTCATGCGCCGCCCGCGGCAGGGCTCGATTTCGCACCTGCCGGTCGTCGCATACGGTCGCGCGCTTGCGCGGGAGGGACCAGCCGTCAAATTCTTCCTAAGGGTGCGACCGGGGGTCGCGCTGCGCAGCGCGCGGTCACATTTCGCCACGCAGTGTAGCGGGAGAGATCGGAAACATAAAGTCCCCGACGTAAAGCTCTAACATACGTCCGTCCGCTTTCATTCCCCGCGTCCCCCTGGGGCTCGGAGGCCCGTTCGGCCTTCTGGCCTGGTGCGCCGCACCTGCGGCCGGGTGACGACGGGCCGGAGAGAGGCCGGACGGCGGCGGAGGCCGTGCTCGGCGCGTAACCCCTGGTGAGAGGCCTGGAGTGCCTCTGCGGTCCCGCGTATGGGGCCGTGGCGGGCTCCTGACCGCTTCCGGCCAGCGAGTCCGGCCAGGATGTCGCGGGGGCGAATGTTTTCGGGGCGGCGGCCGAACGGGCCGTTACCGTCCGTAGACGGGATGATGGCCGGGCGGCGACGTCACGGCGAGCCGCCGGTAAAAAAGTCGCCGCCGCGCCCCGGCGCCTGGTGGCGGCCGGGACGCGGCGTTGGTCTCATGCGCCGGTGACGACGAGCCGGGTCAGAAGACCCGGTGACGCCGTCGACCGATGCCGCCGCTGAGCAGGGCGACCAGGATCGCGGCGATCACGACCGCGAAGACGAACGCCAGGACACTGCCCGCTCCCACCGCGCCGGCGACCATCCCGCCGAGGACGGCGCCGACGATCCCGACCAGGATGGTCAGCAGCACGCCCATCGGGTTGCGTCCCGGAACGACCAGACGGGCCAGCAGCCCGACTACGGCACCTATGAGGATGAACCAGATCACTGTCAGCATCGCTTGTGACACCTCCTACCGGCCGCCCTTGGGTCAGCGGCTCGATTCAGCGACCGGTATGCCCCCTAAATCCGGTGTCATTCCGGTAGAAGCACGTTAAAACGACCCAAATCCGACGGACGGGGCGTCCGCCTCCGCGATCTCCACGTAGGCCAGCTTCGCCACGGGCACCACCACACGGCCGTTCTTGCTCTTCAGGGCGAACACGCCGTCGTCCTCGGCGAGCGCGTCGGCCACCGCCTGCTCGACCTCGTCGGGGGAGAGGGACGTCTCCACGACGAGCTCCTTGGGTACGGACTGCACACCGATCCTGACCTGCACGTCTGTCCTCCGTGATCCATCCGTCGTCTCGGGGCCGCCCGCCACCGGCGAACCGGGCGTATCGGCGGTCAGCGGCTGCCCAACTATCGCACGGTCGCCCGCGTGAACCCCGCCGGCCGGGGGCGATCAGGTCGTGCGGGGGAAACCGCCGATGCCGCGCCAGGACAGCCGGGCGATGAGCCGTTCGGCCTGGTCCTTGGGGATGGTGCCGCGCTGCGACAGCCAGTAGCGCGCGCTGACCTCGGCCATGCCGACCAGACCCATGCCGAGCAGGTGCGCCTCGTCGCTGGACACGCCGGTGTCCTCCTGGATCACCTGGGCGATCATCTCCGCGCACTGCTGGTTGGTGCGCTCGACCCGCGCGCGTACCGGGGCGACGTTGCGCAGATCGGACTCGAAGACCAGGCGGTACGCCTCGCCCTCGCCGGCCACGAAGTCGTAGAAGGCCTCGATGGTCCGCTCGACCCGCAGCTTGTTGTCCGGCGTCGACTCCAGCGCGTCGCGCACGCACTGGACCAGGCCCTCGGCGTGCTCGTCGAGCAGCGCCAGGTAGAGCTCGAGCTTGCCCGGGAAGTGCTGGTAGAGCACGGGCTTGCTGACTCCGGCGCGTTCGGCGATCTCGTCCATCGCGGCGGCGTGATAGCCCTGCGCGACGAAGACCTCCTGAGCCGCGCCGAGCAGCTGACGACGGCGTGCCAGCCTCGGCAACCTCGTGCCTCGCGGGCGCGCGTCCGGGGTTGCGGTCACGTGGGTTCTCCGATCAGCTGCCGAGCGGCGCCGGAACGCGGTGACGCCTCGATCCACCATCCTACGGCCGGGTAACACCGCGTCGCGAGCACCGCCTCAGCGATAGTCGTCGTCATCGAGTTGGTCGTCGCGGACCGCCAGGTGCTGATCGGCGGCGTCCGCCTCGTCGGCCTCGGCGGGCATCGTCTCGGGCCAGCGCTCGGCGTAGTCGCGCACACGGACGTGTTGTTCGGCGGCGTCGGCGTCGTTCGCCTCGATGGGCACGGCGGGCGCCTCGGGACGCTCGCCACCCCCCGCCGGGGTGTACTGCTCGGCCGCGTCGGCCTCCGGAGTCTCCAGGCTCAGCTCGATGTCTTCCTCGGACATGCCTTCCCCCAGCCTTCTCAGAGTTGTTCGGCCAGTTCGCGTAGAACGGGCTCGATGGCCTCGCCGTAAGTCGGGAACGCGTGGACCACGTCGGTCAGGATGCTGAGCGGCGTCTCGGCGCGGATGGCCAGCGTGATCTCGCTCATCCATTCCTCAGCGTAGAGGCCGATCGCCGCGGCCCCGACGAGGACGCCTCGCGCCCGGTCGGCGTACAGCTCCACGCGGCCGCGGTCGTCGTTCTCGACCGCCGCCCGCGGCGTGTCGGACAGGTCGTACCCGGCCGCGACGAGTTCGAGGCCGGTCGCCGAGACCGGTGAGACGCCGACGGCGTACACCGTGGGCGTGGTGTAGACGGCCCGCGGCACGGCGCGGTAGTCGGCCTCGCGGCGCTTGCCGAGCACGTTGGAGACGACGACGCGCGACTGGTAGTTGGCCGCGTGGGTGTAGGGGGCCACGCCCGTGACGTCGCCCGCCGCCCAGACCGTCGTGCCGTCCGTGCCCGCCTCGGCGTCGACCACGGCCTTGCAGGTGACGTCGACCGCGATGCCCTGCTTCGGGTCGGGCCGGATGCCGAGCGTCTCCAGGCCGAGGTCGGCGACGCGCGGCCGGCGGCCGGTCGCGATGAGGATGCGGTCGGCGTCGATGTGCCCGCCGTCGGACAGGGACAGCCGCAGGCCACTCTCCGTACGTTCGGCGCGCGTGGCGCCCACGCCGAGCCGCAGGTCGGCGCCCATGCGCCGGAGCACGTCGGCGAGCTGGTCGCCGACGAACGGCGCCTCGGCGGCCAGCAGCCGGTCGGCGGCCTCAACGAGCGTCACCTGGGAGCCGAACGCGGCGTAGACCTGGCTGAGCTCGCAGCCGACCGGACCGCCGCCGAGCACGATCAGCCGGCGCGGCAGGTCGGGGCGGGTCAGCGCCTCGTCACTGGTCCAGGTCGGCACGTCGCCGATGCCCTCGACGTCCGGGGTGACCGGCTCGCTGCCGGTCGCGACCACGAGGTCGGTGTAGCCGTACTCGGCGCCGTCGACCTCGACCACGCCGGGCCGCGCGACCCGGCCCCGGCCGCGGATCACGGTCACGCCCGCCTCGGCCATCTCCGCGGCGGTGGGCGCGTCGTCGAGATGGCGGGTGACCTCGTCGCGGCGCGCGACCGCGTGCTCCCAGGTCTCCCCGCGGCGGGCGGAGCGCAGCAGCGACTTCGACGGCATGCACGCGAAGTACGGGCATTCCCCGCCGACCAGGCGGCTCTCCACCAGCGCGGCCGAGCGGCCCGCCCGCGCAAGGTCGGCGGCGATGTTCTTCCCGGCGCCGCCGCCGAGCACCAGGACGTCGTAGCGCTTGTCCTGTGCGTCCGTCACCTGATCATCCTCTCCAACGTCCACCTCGTGGTGCGTCTGTTAACGCAGACACGATTGTTACCCGAGTAACCGATCGCGCGGACCGATGTGTGACACACCGGACGTGGTCGAGCGCGCGGTCCGCAGGGGTTCAGGGCAGTTTCTGCCGCAGCTCCAGCAGGGGCTCCAGCAGGTCACCGTCCCGTTCGACGCGGTCACGGACGTCGTCCGGCCCGAACCGAAGCTCGGCGTCACCCTCGATCTCGTCCCAGGTCACCGGCGTGGAGACGTACGGCTCCTCCGCCGCTCGGAGAGAATAAGGCGCGACCGTGGTCTTGTGCCGGTTGTTCTGACTCCAGTCCACGAAGACCTTGCCGCGGCGGACCTTCTTGTCCATGCGGCTGACGACCAGGTCCCTGTGGTCCTTCTCCAGCCGTTGCGCGGCCTCCTTGGCGTACGCGGAGGTGCGCTCGTCGGAGGTCTCGGTGATCGGAACGTACAGGTGCAGGCCCTTGCGGCCGCTCGTCTTGGGGAAGGACCGCAGCCCGTCGTCGTCCAGCAGCTCCCGGAGCATGACGGAGACCTCGCGCGCGGCCTCCAGGCCGGCCGGCGGTCCGGGATCGAGGTCGAAGACCAGCAGGTCGGGCTCGTGCGCCCCGCCGCGCGGCCCGACGCGCCACTGGGGCACGTGCAGCTCCAGCGCGGCGAGGTTGGCCGACCACACCAGCGTGCGCAGTTCGTCGATGATGACGAAGTCGATGGAGTCACGGCTGCCGCCCGGAGTCGGCAGGTGGGCGGTGCGCACCCAGTCGGGCGTGTGCGGGGGAGCGTTCTTCTCGAAGAACGACTGCCCGTCGACGCCCTCGGGGTACCGCAGCCGGGTCGAGGGGCGTCCGGTGATGTGCGGGAGCATCACCGGGGCGATCCGCGCGTAGTAGTCGATGACCTCGCCCTTGGTGAAGCCGTGCTCGGGGTAGAGGACCTTGTCGAGGTTGGAGAGAGCGAGCCTGGTGCCCTCGACCTCGACCCTCGTCTTGGCGCTCACCCAGCCCCCCCTCCCCGGCGAGGCGGCTTTCAATCCTCCAGGGACAGGCACTGCGTGGACCGGCCGGTCCTACGGCTCCCGGCGGACCTCCTCCGGGGGGATCTCGGGGCGCAGGCCGCGCCAGGAGGCGTGCAGCAGCATTCCGTCCTTCGTCCAGCGGGAGAAGGTCACCTCGCCGGTGAGCGAGGGGTCGACCCAGTAGGCGAAGCGCGCGTGCTCGCGCGGGACCTCGCCCGCGTACGGGCTGTCCGGGCGTTCCAGCGAGACCAGACGTTTGTGCAGGTCGTCCAGGTCGAGTTCGGAGAAGCCGGTGCCGACGTGGCCGACGAAGCGCAGCTCGCCGCCGTCGTCGTACACGCCGAGCAGCAGTGAGCCGACCCCGCCCTCGCGGCGTCCCTTGCCGGCCTTCCAGCCGCCGATGACGACGTCCTGGGTGCGGAAGTTCTTCACCTTGCGCCAGAAGTCGACCCGGCGGCCCGGCCGGTACGGGGAGTCCAGCCGTTTGGCGATGAGCCCTTCCAGGCCCTGCTCGGCGGTCCATTCCTGCAGCTCGCGGACCTGTTCGACCTCGGCGCCCGCCAGGTACGGCGGTGCCTCGACGGGCCCGGCGGCGAGTTCGAGGTCGTCGAGCAGCGCGCGCCGGTCGCGGTACGGAAGGTCGTACAGCGTGTGGCCGCTCAGGTAGGGCAGGTCGAAGGCGACGAAGTGCACCGGCACCCGGCGGATGAGCCGGGAGTCCGGATGGTCCGCGTGCATGCGGTGCTGGAGGCGTTCGAAGCTGGGGCGTCCTTCGGAGTCGAAGGCGACGACCTCGCCGTCGATGACGGCGGACTGGTCGGGCAGGAGGTCGGCGAGGGCCTGGAGTTCGGGGTAGCGGCTGGTCGCGTCGATCCCGCGGCGGCCGACCGCGCGTACGCGTCCGCCGGCGACGTACACGATCGCGCGCACGCCGTCCCACTTGACCTCGAGGGCCCAGCGGGCGACGTCGTCCGGCAGGTCGCCGGTCGTGGCGAGCATCGGCTGGATGTTCTCGGGCATCGGGTCACCCATACGGCGTTTCTGCCCATCCCACTCGTGCCTGACGCCAGTCCGGCCGGACTGCGCCGTTCGGTGATTCCCCGTCCGCCGGATGGGTACTGGCCGTGACGGAGCGGCAACCGTATATTCGAACAAACTTCGCAATTCGGAAACTAGATCGACGGCGCGACGGGTAGGGGAACCTCATGCGCAGCATCTGGAAGGGCGCGATCTCCTTCGGGCTCGTCACGATTCCGGTGAAGCTGTACTCGGCCACCGAACAGCGCGACGTGGCCTTCCACCAGGTCCACCGCGAGGACGGCGGCCGGATCCGGTACAAGCGCGTCTGCACCAAGGACGGCGAGGAGGTCCCGTACTCCGACATCGCCAAGGGGTACGAGCTCCCGGATGGAGAGATCGTCGTCCTCACCGACGAGGACTTCGAGAACCTGCCGCTGTCCACCAGCCGCCGCATCGACGTGCTGCTGTTCGCGACCGAGGAGCAGGTCGACCCCATCTACTTCAGCAAGTCCTACTACCTGGAGCCCGAGGCGCAGGGGACCAAGCCGTACGTCCTGCTGCGCGACGCCCTGGAGAGCTCGGGCAAGGTGGCGGTCGTCAAGGTGGCGCTGCGCCAGCGCGAGTCGCTCGGCACTCTCCGCGTCCGCGACGGGGTGTTCGTCCTGGAGACGATGCTGTGGCCGGACGAGGTGCGCGCGCCCGAGTTCAAGTTCCTCGAGGAGGACGTCGATCTGCGTCCGCAGGAGTTGCAGATGGCGAGCTCGCTGATCGACTCGATGGAGGGCGAGTTCGACCCGAGCGAGTACAAGGACGCGTACCGCGAGGCCCTGCAGGAGGTCATCGAGGCCAAGGTCGAGGGCAAGGAGGTCGTCCCGCAGGAGGCCGAGGAGGAGGCGCCGGCCGCCTCCGACCTGCTCAGCGCGCTGCGGGCCAGCGTCGAGGCGGCGAAGAAGGGCCGTTCCGGGGCGCGGCAGGCCAAGGGCGACGGCAAGGCGGACGCGGACGGCAAGGCGAAGCGGAGCACCTCCGGCAAGACCGGGACGGGCGGCAAGTCCGGCAAGTCGAGCACAGGGAAGTCGAACGCGAGCAAGTCGAAGGCCAAGAGCGGCAGCGGCAGCCGCAAGTCGGCCTGACACCCGCCTGACCGGGAACGAGAGACAAGATCCTCGTCCGGGGGAATAGATCGCCACACGGGCCGGTTGTGACGCCCTGTAAGCTTTGTGTTTCGTGTTCAGGCGCGTTCCCGCGCCGTGGCCGGCTACGAGTCCGCGATCCCCCGATTATTGCGGAACGTCTCGAGGCGGGCCCTTTCTGAGAGGTTCGTTCTTGACATCAGCTTCATCGACCCTGCCCTCCTTCGCCGAACTCGGCCTCCCGGAGCGGCTGGTCTCCGCACTGGAGCGCCGCGGCATCACGACGCCGTTCCCGATCCAGGCGGCCTGCCTGCCCGACGCTCTCGCCGGGCGCGATGTGCTCGGCCGGGGCCAGACGGGTTCCGGCAAGACTCTCGCCTTCGGGCTTCCCCTTCTCACCCGGATCGCCGGTGGCGACACCGCGCCCAAGCGGCCCACCGCGCTGATCCTCGTCCCCACTCGTGAACTGGCCATGCAGGTCCAGGACTCCCTGGCCCCGCTCGGCCGCAGCCTCGGGCTGCACGCCAAGACCGTCGTCGGCGGCATGTCGATGACGCGCCAGATCCAGGCGCTCCGCCGCGGCGTCGACCTGCTCGTCGCCACGCCGGGCCGGCTCACCGACCTCATCGAGCGCGGCGCCTGCTCGCTCCAGGACGTCCGGATCACCGTCCTCGACGAGGCCGACCACATGTGCGACCTCGGCTTCATGCCGGCGGTGTCCGCGCTGCTCGACCAGATCCCGTCCGACGGCCAGCGGCTGCTGTTCTCGGCCACGCTCGACGGCGACGTCGACAAGCTGGTCCGCAAGTACCTCCACGACCCGGTGACCCACTCGGTCGCGCCGGCCGCCGCGCCGGTGGAGACCATGGACCACCACCTGTTCATCGTCGACCGCGCGCAGAAGCACGACGTCATCGCCGAGGTGGCCGGGCGCGAGGGCCGTACGATCATGTTCGTCCGGACCAAGCACGGCGTGGACGCGCTGACCAAGCGGCTGGCGCGGGTCGGCGTCCGGGCCGGCGCCCTGCACGGCGGCAAGACCCAGGCGGCCCGCACCCGCACCCTGGCGGAGTTCCGCGAGGGCAAGGTCGACGTGCTGATCGCCACCGACGTGGCCGCACGCGGCATCCACGTGGACGACGTCAGCCTGGTCGTGCACGTCGATCCGGCCGCCGACCACAAGGACTACCTGCACCGGGCGGGCCGCACCGCGCGGGCCGGCGAGCGCGGCACGGTCGCCACGCTGGTCGCCCACAACGAGGTCCGCAACACCGAGCGCATGATGCGGCGGGCGGGCGTCCGAGCCCAGCGGTCGAAGGTGACCACCGGGGACGCCACGCTGATCCGCGTCACCGGTGCGCAGGCGCCGAGCGGCATCCCGGTCGAGGTCGAGCCCGAGCAGCCGCGTCCGCAGCGCCGGGGCCACCGGCCGGGCGGCGGCCGCGACCGCCGTCCGGGCAGCCGGTACGGCGAGCGCCGTGAGGGCCGGTCCGGCGGTGGCCGGTACGGCGAGCGCCGCGACGGCGAGCGTCAGGGCGAGCGGCACGACGGCGCGCCCCGCGTGCGTCACGAGGGCCGCTCGGGCGGCCCGCGCCGCCCGCGCCGTGAGGCGACGCCGTCGGCGAGTCAGGGTCAGTAAGAATTGTCGTCGCAGGTCATAGCCTGGGCCGCCCACTTCCTGGTGGGCGGCCCTGACTATGCCCAAGATCGGGTCAAGGCGGGCGAGGGCACAGAATCGGCGCGCGTATTGTTTTCTTTCATATGAGCGCTCCGATTCCGGCCTGGCCTGGCGAACTCGTCTCGCTCGGTGACCTCGAGGTCTTCACCCGGACGGCGCCCGCGCACGACGCCGACGCCGAGCCGGCGGTCTTCGTGCACGGACTCGCGGGTTCGGCCTCCAACTGGACCGACCTGATGGGCCTGCTCTCCGACGAGCTGGCCTGCGAGGCGATCGATCTGCCCGGCTTCGGCTACTCACCCCCTCCGCGGGGCCGCGACTACTCCATCGACGCGCACACGCACGCCGTCGTGCGCCTGATCGAGAAGCGCGCCCGCGGCCCCGTGCACCTGTTCGGGAACTCCCTCGGCGGCGCGATCTCCACGCGTCTCGCCGGCACCCGTCCCGACCTGGTGAAGACCCTCACGCTGATCTCACCGGCGCTGCCCGACCTGCGGCCGCGCTACGGCCCGGCGCGGATCCTGGCCGCCACGATGCCGGGCTTCGGCCCGTGGGCGGTGCGCCGGTTCACCCTGCTGTCGGCCGAGCAGCGGGTGCAGGGCACGCTCGACATGTGCTTCGCCGACCCGACGGGCGTGCATCCCGACCGGCTGATGGAGCTCGTGGAGGACGTCCGGCGCCGCGACGGGCTCACGCACAACGCCGAGGCGCTCATCGCGTCCTCGCGAGGCATCGTCAACGCCTACGTGCGCCGCTCGCTGTGGCGGTACGCCGCGCGGGTGACCGCGCCGACGCTGCTCATCTACGGCCGCCACGACCGTCTCGTGGACCCGCGGATGGCGGCGCGCGCGGGCCGGGTCTTCAAGCGCGCCCGCGTCATCGTGCTGCCCGAGGTCGGGCACGTCGCGCAGATGGAACGCCCGGAGATCGTGGCCCGGGAGTTCCGCGCGATGCTCGACGACACCACGCGGTCCGAGGACACCACCTCCGCCGCGGGTTAGGCCCGGCCCCGTCTCAAAGCCGGACGGCGCCCGTCGCGCGGGCGCCGTCCGGTGTCGGAGCTCGGTCGTGGAGTCCGGCGCATCACTTCCGGAAGGTCTTCCGGATGTCCTTGCCCATGTCCTTGAGGTGCTCGCCGACCTGCTTGGCCCCGCCCTGGGCACGGTCGCCGCGCCCGCGCGCCTCCATGTCCCGGTCGCGGGTCATCCGGCCGGTCTCCTGCTTGGTGTGGCCCTTGGCCATCTGCAGCTTGTTCTTGACCTTGTCTATGAGACTCATCTCTGGCATCTCCTCGCTGAAGGCCGTACGGCTGCGATGTGCCCGCTATTTAGCGAACTATGCCGATCAAGGCCGTCGGCGGTGGTGAGACCTGCCGAGGCCGCGCATCGGGAATGACAGGCCGTATGGGAGAGTTGTCGCCTGGATAGGACACTGATGGTGCACACCAGTGTCCGTTCGGACAATCCCGAGCACGCACAGGAGACACCGTGTCGTTGCCACCCCTGGTCGAGCCCGCGGACGAGCTCACCGTCGATGAGGTCCGGCGCTACTCGCGCCACCTGATCATCCCGGACGTCGGGATGGCCGGGCAGAAGCGCCTGAAGAACGCCAAGGTGCTGTGCGTCGGTGCCGGAGGCCTCGGCTCGCCCGCGCTGTTGTACCTCGCCGCCGCCGGCGTGGGCACCCTCGGCGTCATCGACTTCGACGTCGTCGACGAGTCGAACCTGCAGCGCCAGGTCATCCACGGGCAGTCCGACGTGGGCCGTCCCAAGGCCGAGTCGGCCGCGGCGTCCATCAAGGAGATCAACCCGCTCGTCAAGGTGATCGTCCACAACGAGCCGCTGTCCAACGACAACGTCAAGGACATCTTCTCCGGCTACGACCTGATCGTGGACGGCACCGACAACTTCGCCACGCGTTACATGGTCAACGACGCCGCGGTGCTGCTCGGCAAGCCGTACGTCTGGGGCTCGATCTACCGCTTCGACGGCCAGGCGTCGGTCTTCTGGGCCGAGCACGGCCCGTGCTACCGCTGCCTGTACCCCGAGCCGCCGCCGCCGGGCATGGTGCCCTCCTGCGCCGAGGGCGGCGTGCTGGGCGTGCTGTGCGCCTCGATCGGCTCCATTCAGGTCAACGAGGCGATCAAGGTCCTCACCGGCATCGGCGAGCCGCTCGTCGGCCGCCTGATGATCTACGACGCCCTGGAGATGACCTACCGCAGCGTCAAGGTCCGCAAGGACCCCGAGTGCCCGCTCTGCGGCAAGAACCCCACGATCACCGAGCTGCTCGATGACTACGAGGCGTTCTGCGGCGCGATCTCCGACGAGGCGGCCGACGCCGCCAAGGACTCCACGATCACGGCCCCCGAGCTCAAGGCCATGCTCGAGAAGGACGACATCTTCCTCGTCGACGTGCGCGAGCCGAACGAGTACGAGATCGTCAGCATCCCGGGCGCGACGCTGATCCCCAAGGGCGAGTTCCTGTCCGGCGCGGCGCTGGAGCGCCTCCCGCACGACAAGAAGGTCGTCCTGCACTGCAAGTCGGGCGCGCGCAGCGCCGAGGCCCTGGCGATCGTCAAGAACGCCGGGTTCTCCGACGCGGTCCACCTCGGCGGCGGCGTGCTGGCCTGGGTGAACCAGATCGACCCATCCCTGCCGTCCTACTGACGCACGTCCCGGCCGCGCCGGCACGTGGAGCGCATCCACGTCCCGGCGCGGCCGTTCCGTGCTCGGACGGCGGTACGCGTCTCGGCACGGGATGGCAAACACTCCGTCATGAGACGGCGCGCGGCCTTTCGCTCCCGTTCCGCGTGGTGACCCGGATCAGGCCGGGGCGGCGGGGGCTCGGGGCGCACGAAAGGTGACGTGACCGGCCGAACCGGGGCGGCTCCGGCGACCGGGGACGCCAGGGTGGCCAAGTAACCTAAGCGAATATGGCGCAAAGCTCCGGGCCCGGCTGGCCCGTCCCCGGCTCGGGTTCGTCCGGGCCGTGGCACGGGCCTCACGCGGAGTTCCCGGAGCCGCCTCCCGAACCCACGCCGTGGCACGCGCGGCGCACGCTGTGGCTCGTCGTGGCGATCGTCACCGCGGTCGGCTACCTGGCCGTGGGCGCCCTCGCCACCGGGCGCGTGTACTGGGAGTTCCACCGCAAACCGACCGCCGGCGAGATGTACCAGGCGGCCACCGAAGAGGTGCGCGACCGCTGGCGCACCTGGCCGGCCGAGCGCATCTTCCCCGACACCGTCCCGTACACCTCCGAACAGGGCGGCGTGGAGCAGGCCCGGCGCGTCGGCATCGCGTCCGGCATCGGGTGTGACGACGGCGTCGACGCCCGGCCCGCCGCGGTCCTGAACCGCTACGGCTGCCGCGCGCTGCTGCGAGCGACGTACGTCGACCAGCTCCAGGGCATCGTCCTCACCGTCGGCGTCGCGGCCCTGACCGACGAGCGCGCGGCGCTGGCAGCCAAGGACGCCCTGACGCCGCCCGACCCCACCGACCCCGGCGACACCCTCCACGCGCTGCCCTTCCCCAGGACCATCGCCTCCCGGTTCGACGACGCGGCCCGGCAGTACGCCGCGGCGGGCCAGGCCGGGCCGTACGTCGTGCTCACCGTCGCCGGGCAGACCGACGGGCGGCCGGGCGCGGCCGTGCGCAAGAAGCACACCACCGCCTTCCTGCTCGTCCCCGAGGTCGGCGGCAACATCGTCGACGCCCTCGCGCAGCGCGCCCAGCCCGACTGCTCGCAGAAACGCGAGTGGAAGTGCTGAGGGGCCGCCCGCGGACCCGCGCGGCAGGGCGGCGGGTTCCCGGGAAGGCTCCGCGGCGGCTGACCGCGCTCGTCCTGGCTCTGGCGGCAGCGGCCGGTCCGGCGCTCTGCGGCCCCGCCACGGCGCATGCGGACGACATCCGCGGCCGTGAACAGTGGGTGCTCGACGCCGTCTCCGCCGGGAAGGCCTGGAAGGTCACCAGGGGCAAGGGCGTGACCGTCGCCGTGCTCGACAGCGGCGTGGACGGATCGCATCCCGACCTGGCCGGGTCGGTCACCACCGGTCCCGACCTGATCCACTCCGTCGCGCCGAAGCCCGGCCGGCTGCACGGCACCTGGATGTCCTCGCTGATCGCCGCGCACGGGCACGGCTCCGGCGACGGGATCATCGGGATCGCGCCCGAGTCCCGCGTCCTGTCCGTGCGCACGATCGCCGACCCCGACGAGCCCGGCTACAAGACCTTCCGCGACCGGCCCGAATACCGAAGTTCGCTGGCCAAGGCGATCCGCTATGCGGCCGACCACGGAGCCGACGTGATCAACATGTCGCTCGGCGGCCCGGACGCGTCGGAGCCGGAGCGGTCCGCGGTGGCGTACGCGATCGCGAAGGGCGTCGTCGTGGTCGCCTCGGCGGGCAACGACGGCGACTCCAAGAGCCCCAAGAAAGTGGACCGCAACGGGATCGTCCGGCTGTCCTACCCGGCGGCGTTCCCCGGCGTCATCGGCGTCGCCGCGGTCAACCGTCACGGCACGCCGGCCAAGTTCTCCGACCGCAACGCGAGCGTGCTCGTCGCGGCGCCCGGCGAGGAAGTGGTCGGCGCGGGACCGGACGACGGCTACTGGGTCGGCGAGGGCACCAGCCAGGCCGGCGCCATCGTCTCCGGCGTGGCGGCCTTGGTCCGGGCGAAGTACCCCGACATGGCGCCCGCCCTCGTGGCCCAGGCGATCAGCACGAGCGCGCGCCACCGCCCGGCGGGCGGCTGGGACGAGCTGGTCGGCTTCGGCGAGGTGGACGCGGCCGCGGCCCTGACCGCGGCGTCGAAGCTGAGGGGCTACCAGGACGTCACGGCCGGCCGCCCCGGACGGTTCGACGACGGCCCGGTGAACCCGGTGCAGGTCGAGCGCCACCCGCCCGGGCTGATCTTCCTGGGCGGCTGGATCGGGGTCGCGGCCCTGTTCGGCCTCGCCGGCGCGCTGATCACGACGACACTGCTGATCCTGCGGATCCGGGGCCGCGGGAACACCGACGCGGAGGCCTGACAGGGTGAGTCAGCGAACGTCCCATGAGCCGACGGAGTTCGCCGAGCGGGTGCTCGACCTGGTCGAGCGGATCCCGCCCGGCCGCGTCATGGCCTACGGCGACATCGCCGAGTATCTGGGCGAGGGCGGCCCCCGCCAGGTCGGCCGCGTGATGGCACTGTGGGGCGGCGCGGTGCCGTGGTGGCGGGTGATCCGCAGCGACGGCTCACTGCCTCCGAGCCACGCCCGCGAGGCCCGCCCCCGCTACGTGGCCGAGGGCACCCCGCTGCGCGGCGACCGCGTCGACATCCGCCGCGCCCGCTGGGACGGCGTCTGAGGCCCTACACGACCGTGTTGCCGTACATCTCGCCGAGTGGGTCGGCGAGCAGCTCCAGCCGTGCTCCGTCGGGGTCGCGCAGGTAGATCGAGGTTCCGCTCTCCGTTTGGTACGGCACGCCGGCGGCGTCGAGCTTGCCCCGCAGGCGTTCCCAGGTCCGTGGGTCGACCGAGATGGCGACGTGGTGCAGGCCGCCGAGGACCTCCGCGTACGGGCCGAGGTCCAGGCCGGGGAAGTCGAAGAAGGCCAGCAGGTTGCCGTTGCCGATGTCGAAGAAGAAGTGGTTCGAGCCCTGGTAGTCGCGGTTCTCGACGATCTCGGTGAGCGGGAACTCCAGGAGGTCCTGGTAGAAGCGGATGGTCCGCTCGACGTCGGAGGACAGCAGCGCCGCGTGGTGCAGGCCGCGCGCCGAGCTGGCCGGCCGTTCGGCGCGCAGGTGCTCCTGCCGCAGCCGGGCCCGCTCCGCCTCGATGGCGTCCTGATCGATCATGCTGTTCCTCACCTTCGAGCAGATAGTTGAAAACTAAATCATCACCCCCGTCCAGGGCAAGTACCTGGGCGATCATCGCGCGGAACGATGAAGAATCAATCGCAACATTCGTGACATGCGTGCGTCTTGGCCAGCGCAGTCCCGATGATCTGCTGGAATCGAATGTTGTGTCAGCAGCCTCCTACCGACTCGTGCGACGCGCCGGACCGGCGCAGGCGCCCCCGCCCGTGCTCGACGAGCACCAGCGGCGGGTGGTCGGGCATGCCGGCGGGCCGCTGCTCGTGCTGGCCGGGCCCGGCACCGGCAAGACCACCACGATCGTGGAGACCGTGGTCGACCGCATCGAGAATCGCGGCGTGGACCCCGAACGGATCCTGGTCCTGACCTTCGGCCGCAAGGCCGCCGGCGAGGTGCGCGAGCGCATCACGGCCCGGCTGCGCCGCACCACGCGCACGCCGCTGGCGCTGACCTTCCACTCCTACGCGTACGCCCTGCTGAACCGCGAGGCCGTCCTCGCCGACGAGGCGCCGCCGCGGCTGCTGTCCGGGCCCGAGCACCTGCTGGAGGTCCGCCGCCTGCTCCAGGGCGAGGTCGCCGACGGCGCCCGCGCCTGGCCGCGGCGGCTGCACGAGACGCTGAAGACCCGCGGGTTCGCCGAGGAGCTGCGCGACTTCATCCTGCGCGCCGGCGAGCGCGGCCTCGGCCCCGAGGAGCTGGTCAGGCTCGGGCGCGCCAGGGGCCGCGACGACTGGTACGCCGCGGGCCGGTTCCTGCACCGCTACGACGAGCGTTTCGACGTCGACCCGGTCATGGCCTACGACTACGCCGAGCTGGTGCGCGCCGCCGCCGGGCTGCTGACCCTGGAGGACGTGCGCCGGCGCGAGCGTGAGGCGTACGACGTCGTCCTCGTCGACGAATACCAGGACACCGACCCGGCCCAGGAGCACCTCCTGCGGCAGCTCGCCGGGGGCGGCGCCGAGCTCATCGTCGTCGGCGACCCCGACCAGTCCATCTACGGATTCCGCGGCGCCGACGTGACCGGCATCCTGGAGTTCCCGCAGCGGTTCCGCACCCTCACCGGCGAGGAGGCGCCCGTCGTCTCGCTGCGCGCCTGCCGCCGGATGAGCCCGCCGATCCTCGAGGCGTCCCGCCGGATCGCCGGGCGGCTGCCGATCGGCGCCCTGACCAGCGAGCACCGCGACCTGCGCCCCGCCGGAGAGCAGCACGAGGACGACCCGCAGGCGGTACGCGTGGTGGTCGCCGACAGCGCCAGCCAGGAGGCCGCGCTCGTGGCCGACGAGCTCCGCCGCGCGCATCT
Source organism: Actinoallomurus iriomotensis (assembly GCF_030269445.1). Lineage (GTDB taxonomy): Bacteria > Actinomycetota > Actinomycetes > Streptosporangiales > Streptosporangiaceae > Actinoallomurus > Actinoallomurus iriomotensis. The sequence continues at coordinate 1,518,073 of NZ_BSTJ01000001.1, read as the reverse complement.
CCTGGAGAACGTGCCGTGGTCGCGGATGGCCGTGCTGGTCCGCTCGGCCGTACGCCAGGTGCCGCCGCTGCGCCGCGCGCTGGCCGCCGCGGGCGTCCCGGTGATCGTCGCCGGTGACGAGGTGCCGCTGGTCAACGAGCCGGGGGCCCGCCCGTTCATCGTGCTGCTGCGCGGCGCGCTCCGGCCCGAGACGCTCGACGAGGAGGCGGCCGAGGAGCTGGTCCTGGGGCCGCTCGGCGGCGCCGACGCCCTCGGCCTGCGGCGGCTCCGGCGCGCCCTGCGCGACCTCGCCTCGCTGCGCGAGGGCGAGCCCGGCGACCGGCTGCTCGTACGCGCGCTGAACGACCCGCGCGAGCTGGTCCTCATCCATCCGAAGGTGCGCGCGCCCGCCGAACGCGTCGCACGGCTGATCCGGCTCGCCCGTGAGGTCGCCGGCCACGGCGGTGACGCCGAGTCGGTGCTGTGGACGGTCTGGCAGGAGAGCGGCCTCGCCGACCGGCTCATGGAGCAGAGCGTGGGCGGCGGGTCGCGCGGCGCCGCGGCCGACCGCGATCTCGACGCCGTGGTCGCGATGTTCGACATGGCCGCGCGGTTCACCGACCGGCTGCCGCACGCCGGGCCCGAACTGTTCCTCGACGACCTGGCCTCGCAGGAGATCCCCGGCGACAGCCTGGCCGAGCGGTCGCCCGACGGCGAGGCGGTGCGCATCCTCACCGCGCACCGCTCCAAGGGCCTCGAATGGGACGTCGTCATCGTCTCGGGCGTGCAGGAGGGCGTCTGGCCGGACCTGCGGCTGCGCGGGTCACTGCTGGGCAGCGAGGAGCTGATCGAGTCCGCGACCGCGGCGCCGACGGACGACGAGGTACGCGCGGCGTCCCTGGCGGCCAAGCTCATGGAGGAGGAACGCCGGCTCTTCTACGTCGCGGTGACCCGCGCCCGGCACCGGCTCATCGTCACCGCGGTCGGCGGCGAGGACACCGAAGAACGTCCCTCGCGCTTCCTGCGCGAACTCCTGCCGGACGCCGCCGAGCACGCCCAGCTCGACGAGCGCACCCGGTGGCTGTCGCTGCGCGCGCTGGTCGCCGACCTGCGCTCGGCGGTGACCGACCCCGGCACCGACCCCCAGCTGCGGCGCTCCGCCGCCGGGCACCTGGCCCGGCTGGCCCGCGCCGGCGTCCAGGGCGCCGATCCGCGCAGCTGGTACGCCCTGACCGGCCTGTCGCACGACGGGCCCGCCTTCGCCGATGACGAGCAACTCGTCCTGTCGCCCTCGCAGGTGGAGACGTTCGAGAAGTGCGGGCTGCGCTGGCTGCTGGCGGCCTGCGTCGGCGCGGAGGACGGCGGCGCGGGGGAGTACGCCACGATGGGCAAGGTGATCCACGCCGTCGCCGAGCTGGTCGGCACCGACGAGGGCGCGACGGACACCGACATCGCCAAGCGTCTCGACGAGATCTGGGACGATCTGGACTTCCGCAGCGTCTGGTACTCCGACAAGCAGCGCGACCAGGCCGAGAAGATGGTGAACAAGTTCCTGGCCTGGCACAACCGCCCCGAGGCCCGCGACGTCGTCTCCGTGGAGGAGTCGTTCGCCCTCGACCTGGGCCGGGTCGTGGTCCGCGGGCGCGTCGACCGGGCCGAGCGTGACGACCAGGGCCGCGCCTGGATCGTCGACATCAAGACCTCCAGCTCCCACGTACGCGACGAGGACCTCGCCCGGCACCCGCAGCTCGGGGTCTACCAGCTCGCCGTGATGCTCGGCGCGTTCGCCGACAAGGGGCTCGTCGAGCCCGGGGGCGCCGAGCTGATCCAGGTCGGCAAGGGCGCCTACACCGCGCGGGTCCGCGTCCAGACGCAGGGCCCGCCGTCGGCGGACGAGGACCCCCAGTGGCCGCGCAAGCTGGTCGACCGGGTCGCCGAGGGCATGGCCAACCCGGTGTTCGAGGCCAAGCGCGACGACCACTGCCGTACGTGCCCCGTCCAGAGCTCCTGCCCCGCCCACGAGAACGGCGGACACGTCACGTGATCTCTCCACAGGAGCTGGCGCAGCGGCTGGGCGTGCCCGAACCGACGCCCGACCAGGCGGCGGTGATCCAGGCGCCGCTCGCGCCGATGGCGGTGATCGCCGGGGCCGGGTCGGGCAAGAGCGAGACGATGGCCGCGCGCGTCGTCTGGCTCGTGGCCAACGGGCTGGTCCGGCCCGAACGCGTCCTCGGCCTCACCTTCACCCGCAAGGCCGCCGCCGAGCTGTCCGACCGCGTACGCCGCCGGCTCGGCCAGCTGCGCGAGCACGACGACCTCATCGACCCTGCGATCCTCGACGGCGAGCCGACCGTCTCGACGTACCACGCGTACGCCGGGCGGCTGTTCGGCGACCACGCGCTGCGGGCGGCGCTCGAGCCCACCATGCGGCTCATCACGCCCGCGGTGGCCTGGCAGATCGCCGCCCGGGTCGTCGACGCCTACGACGGACCCATGGACCGCGTCGAGTGGGCGCCCGACACCGTCACCAAGGCGGTCATCGCGCTGGCCGGCGAGATGTCGGAGCACCTGCGCACGCCCGGCGAGGTCCGTGAGGTCGGCGCGTGGCTGCGCGAGCGTCTCGCCGAGGTCAAGAAGCCGACCAAGACGCACCAGGGCAGGATCATGGACACCCAGGCGCTGCGCGAGCAGCTCCTGCCGCTCGTCGAGGCGTACCAGCGGGCCAAGGCCAAGCGCGAGGTGCTCGACCACGGCGACCAGCTCGCCCTCGCCGCGCGGATCGCCCACGACCACCGCGAGGTCGGGGTGATCGAACGCTCCCGCTACGGCGTGGTGCTGCTCGACGAGTACCAGGACACCAGCCACGCGCAGCTCGTCCTGCTGAAGTCGATCTTCGGCGGCGGTCACCCGGTGACGGCCGTCGGCGATCCCTGCCAGTCGATCTACGGCTGGCGCGGCGCCAGCGCGGGCAACCTCCTCGGCTTCGTCCGTGACTTCCCCGAGGGCGACCGCCCCGCCCCGATGCGGCAACTGTCCACCAGCTTCCGCAACGGCGAGCGCATCCTCGACGCCGCCGCCCGCATCCAGACGGAGCTGCGCGAGGAGGCCAAGGACGTGCCGCGCCTGTGGCCGGGCGCGGCCCAGCAGGCGCGCGGCCGCATCGAGTGCGCGCTGCTCGACACCGTCGAGGACGAGGCCGAACGGCTGGCCGAGCGCCTGGCCGCGCTGCTGCGGCAGCCGTACGAGATCGCCCCGGACGGCGCGGTCTGGGACCACGTCACGCGACACGGCGCCGGCCTGCAGCCGTCCGACATCGCGGTCCTGGCCCGCAAGCGCTCGCAGTTCCCCCTGATCAGGACGGCGCTGGAGGGACGCGGAATACCGGTCGAGGTGGTCGGCCTCGGCGGTCTGCTCACCGTGCCCGAGGTGCAGGACGTCGTCGCCACGCTCAAGGTCGTGCACGACCCGTCCGCCGGCGCGTCATTGGCGCGGCTGCTCACCGGGCCGCGCTGGCGCCTCGGCCCGCGCGACCTCGTCGCGCTCGGCCGCCGTGCCCGCGAGCTGGCGCGCGAGGCCGCCCGCGACGTCGACCCCGAGGCCGGCGCCCTGCCGGAGCGGGAGACCGCCGACCCGCTGCGGCAGGTGGTCGAGGAGCTGAACGACGAGCACGGCAGCCTCGTCGACGCCCTCGACGACCTCGGTCCGGCCGAGGCGTACAGCGGCGAGGGCCACGCGCGGCTGGAGCGGCTGCGCGACGAGCTGCGGGTGCTGCGCCGCCACGTCGGCCTGGCACTGCCCGACCTGGTCACCGAGGTCGAGCGCACCCTCGGGCTCGACATCGAGGTCGCCGCGCGTACGGGACTGGACCCGGTGACCGCCCGCGCCGACCTCGACGCGTTCGTCGACGCCGCGGCGTCCTTCGCGGGCGACGCGGAGGATCCCACCCTGGGAGCGTTCCTCGCCTATCTCAGCGCCGCGGAGTCGGAGGAGTTCGGGCTGGAGGCCGGGCGGGTCGGCGAGACCAACAGCGTGAAGCTCCTGACCGTGCACGCCGCCAAGGGCCTCGAATGGGAGGTCGTCGCCATCCCCGGCCTGGCGGTCAACCCGACCAAGGACGGCGCCCCCGGCAAGGGCTCGATCTTCCCCTCCACGCCGCAGAGCTCCTCGCGCTGGACCACGAACGCCCGCGCGCTGCCGTACCCCCTGCGCGGCGACCGGATCGACCTGCCCGCGCTGCCCGGCCTGAACAAGGGCGACATCGAGGCATTCAACGCCGCCACCGCCGAACGCGACGTACGTGAGGAACGACGCCTGGCCTACGTCGCGGTCACCCGCGCCAAGCACCTGCTGATCGCGACGGGTTACCGCTGGGGCACCGGGAGCCGGTCGCTCCAGCCCTCGCCGTTCCTGGAGGAGATCCGCGAGGCGTGCGAGGCCGGCGCGGGCCAGGTCGGCTACTGGGCCGACGAGCCGATCGGCGAGGAGAACCCCCTCCTCGCCGAGCAGGAGACCGCCACCTGGCCGGTCGCCCCGGCGAACCCCTGGCAGGACGAGCCGCAGGGGCCGCCCGCCGACGAGCGTCACGCCGCGATCGCCGAGGGCGCCCGCATGGTCGAGGACGCCATGCGCGGCCGCACCCGCCCCTCCGCCTACGCGCCCCTCCGCGACCCCGACCGGCGGCGGGTCTCGGCGTGGGCGCGCGACGTCGAGCTGCTCCTCGCCGAGCGCGACCGCGCCCGCGGCAGCGACGGCCTGGCCGTCGACCTGCCCGCGCACCTGTCGGTCTCGTCACTGGTCACGCTGGCCCGCGACCCGGCCGCGCTGGCCCGCCAGATCCGCCGTCCGCTGCCACGTCCGCCCGCCCCGTACGCCCGGCGCGGCACCGCCTTCCACCGCTGGCTCGAGTCGCGCTGGGGCCAGCAGCGGCTGCTCGACCTCGACGACCTGCCCGGTGCCTCCGACGAGGGCGCCGCGGCCGACGGGCAGCTGGAGGCGCTTCAGCGGGCGTTCGAGGCGAGCGCCTGGGCCGACCGCGAGCCGTACGACATCGAAGTGCCGTTCGAGACGCTGATCGGCGACCGGCTGATCCGCGGCCGGATGGACGCGGTGTTCCGGGTGGAGGGCGGCGGTTACGAGGTGGTCGACTGGAAGACCGGCCGCCCACCGTCCGGCGAGGAGGCGCGCGTCGCCGGCGTCCAGCTCGCGGCGTACCGCCTGGCCTGGGCACGGCTCGCCGGGGTCGACGTCGAGCGGGTGAGCGCCGCGTTCCACTACGTCGCCGCGAACGCGACCGTCCGCCCCGCCGACCTGCTGGACGAGCAGGGCCTCACCGAGCTGCTGGGCCGCATCCCCTCGGCCTGACACCCCAGGCTCTCTAACATCGGCGTCATGCCGATATCCGCAGGATGTCTGACATGCGATGACAATGCGCGCCTGGGATCGCTGCCGTCCCGAGACCACATCGCGGCCGATCGGTACTGGCGGGCGGCGCACGCGTTCGGCACGGGCATGCCCGGCTGGCTGGTCGTGGTACCCCTGCGGCACGTGACCGCCATCGCCGAGCTGACCGACGCCGAGGCGGCCGTGCTGGGCCAGTGGCAGGTGCGGTTGTCCCGCGCCCTGCACGCCGTGACCGGCTGCGCCAAGACCTACGTCGCCCAGTTCGCCGAGTCCGAAGGCTTCAGCCACGTCCACTTCCACGTCATCCCGCGCATGAGCGACCTTCCGCCGGAACGGCGCGGGCCCGGCGTGTTCGGCATGCTCGGAAGGTCTGAGGACGAGGGCCTCGGCCATGCCCGTCGCGACGATATGGCCGACCGGATCCGGGAGCACCTGGAGCCGCCCCCATGGTGATCCCCGGCCCGGGAGTGGTCAGCAGGTCGCGAAGCGGTGGGCGGGGTCGCCCGGCGGGGTGACGTCGCGGTCGCGGAGGACGACCGACAGCCGGCCGGCATGGTCGCGGCAGGCCGCGGGCAGGTCGCGTGGGCGGTACTCGATGTCGAAGACGCGGCCCGGGTACGCCGACGCGTAGCGGTCGCACTCGTCGTAACGGCCGCACTCCTCGGTGACGGCGAAGTCGAAGCCGATGCCGGCGTGCCAGGGCAGCAGTTCGGCGGTGTTCTTCTGCCCGATGGCCAGGCCGTCGGCGTGGGCGCGGCGGGCGAGGAGGGCGGCGAACGCGGCGTTGTCCTCCGAGGTCAGCCGGCCGCCGGACCGCTCGTAGGAGTCGAGGTTGTCCGGCTCCACCGCCTGGAAGCCCCGGTGCGCGCAGCCGTCGATCCAGGAGCCCACGACCGTGGCGAGCGCGGCTCGCCGGGCGGGCGTCGAGACGTCCAGGAGCGCCTCGTTCCAGTCCTGGTCGATGACCGGCGCGCCGCCGGGCTCGCGCAGCAGGAGGTCCGGGTGGGCCCGCCGCCACCAGGCCAGCTCGTCCGGCTGGGCCTGGAAGGCGTTCACGTAGCAGATGGTGTACCGGCCGGCGAGCGGCGCCGCGGACCGGTCGCGGGAGACGACCCGCACCCCGGACGCGGGCGGGTACGGACCTCCGATCTGGTAGTCGAACCCCGCGGCGGCGGGTGGCGGCGTGAACCGCGGAGACGGCCGTGCGCCGCCGCTCCCCGGCGAGGAACCCCGGCCGAGGACGACGGCGAACACGACGGCGAGCACGACGGCGACGACCACCGCCGCGCCGGTCATCAGTGCGACCCGGCGCGGGCGACTCTGGAAGACGGCCACCCGCGGAAGCTACCGGAAGCCGCGACCTAACCGGGCCCGACGTAGTGGACCGAGGGCTTCGGGTGCATCAGGAAGTCGTGGTGGGAGATGTTCCAGGCGTACGCCCCGGCCATCGCGAAGGCCACCACGTCGCCGACCGCGATGCGCTCCACGGTCACGTCGCGGGCCAGGACGTCCTTGGGCGTGCACAGCTGGCCCACGAGGGTCACGGGGCCGCCCACGCCGTCGCCGCTGCCTGCCGGCAGCACGGTGAACGGCTGGTCGTGCCCCTTGGCCGCCGGCGTGCGCAGGTGATGGGTGCCGCCGCGCAGCACGGCGTACGCCGTGCCGTGGGTGCGCTTGACGTCCAGCACGTCCGTGACGTACCAGCCGCAGTAGGCCGTGACCGCCCGGCCCGGTTCGACGCGCAGGACCTCGCCGGGCCGCCGCAGCGCGGCCAGCCCCGCCCCGTACGCCGCCCAGTCGAACCGGCGGGCGGGGTCCCGGTAGTCGACGGCCATGCCCCCGCCGAGATTGATCTCGGCGGGACCCTCCAGCCACGACCTTGCCCAGCCGAGCACGTGGGCCGCCACCTCCAGCAGCGGCTCGGCCTCCAGGCCGGACGCCAGATGGGCGTGCATGCCGCGCAGCCGCAGCCAGGGCGCCTCGGCCAGCAGGTCCAGGCAGCGCCCGAGCGCCTCGGCGTCCATGCCGAACGGCCCGCTCATCCGCAGCGACGCCCCGGCCGCCGCGATGGGCAGGTTGACCCGCAGCAGCACGTCCGCCTCGCGGCGCAGCGCGGCGAGGCGCCGCAGCTCCAGCGGCGACTCGACGTGGATCCGGTGCACGGGCGCGGGTCCGGCGAACGCCGCGGCCAGCTCCTCTTCGGTCTTGCCCGGCCCGCCGAACGCCAGGCGGGTCCCTGGCAGCGCCGCGCGCACGTGGGCCAGTTCGCCGCCCGAGGAGACCTCGACCCCGTCGACGTGCGGCGCGAGCGCCGCGAGGATCCGCGCGTCGGGGTTGGCCTTGGCCGCGTAGTACAGCTCCGCGGGGACCGCCTCGCGGATCGCCGCGGCGTGCGCGCCCAGGCCGGCGAGGTCGTAGACGTAGGCGGGCGGCGCGGCCGACAGCGCCCGTTCCCGTACGGCGCCGGAGAGCATCACGGGCTCACGGCGAGGTCGGCGAGCGGGTTGGGCACGGCGACATAGGGCGCGGCGCGGTCGGGGTCACGGGCCCAGCGCGTGCGCAGGTTGGCCTTGGCGGGCAGCGGCACGCCCGCGAGCAGGGCGCGCAGCCGCGCCGCGCCGCCGGGCACGGCCGGCGCCTCCTCGGCGCACCGGGCGACGTGGTGGCGGGCCAGCCGCCACAGCTCGCGCTCCAGCGCCGGGCACAGGTCCGCGACGGCCGCGGCGACCTCGGCGAGGTGGTTGACGAACAGGCAGTACACCACGCGGTCCCAGCCGCGCTCGGGGTCGTAGGTCATGGCGCGCGCCACCGGGCCGGGCAGCTCGTCGAGGAAGGACGCCCACGGCTCGCGCAGCAGCTTGGTGCCCTCCAGGTCGCGAAAGATCGCCTGGGCGGGCATGCCGTCGCCGTCCACGGCGACCAGGACGTTCTGCAGGTGGGGTTCGAGGACGACGCCGTGGTCGAGGTAGGCGCGCAGCACCGGCGGGGCGACGTGGCGGACGTAGGCGTCCCACCAGGCCAGCAGGTGCTCGGGGGAGGAGCCGGTGAGCAGCCGGGCGACGGCCGCGCCGCTGCGGGCGTACGGGTCGGCGATGGCGGCGGCGAGCAGCGGCGTGCCCGCGAAGCCGCGGACGCCCTCGCGGACGATGACGCCGAGCCCCTCGTGCAGCCGCGGGTCGCCGACCGAGACCGTGCGGTATCCGGGCTCGCCGAGCAGCCCGGCCGGCAGCCCGTCGAAGACCGGCCGCAGCGCGCGGGTCAGCGCGACCGCGCCGGGCAGCTCGTACCAGGCGTTCTTGCGCACGCAGTTGGTGATGCGCACGTCGAGGCTGAACTTCAGGAACGCGTCGGGCACGTAGACCGTCCGCACCGAGGAGGTCGGCGTGGCCTCCGGACCGTACGGGCCCAGGTCGATGATCGCGTCCGCGGCGGGCGCGAGCAGCGCGAGCTGCCAGGGATGCGCGGGCAGCGCGCGGTAGCCGGCGCGCACCGGCGGGCCGAGCCGGTCCAGCAGGGTGACGTCGCCCTCCTCGGCGATCGCGTCCTCGCGCACCGCGAGCCAGTGCAGCGGGAAGCGGCGGCCGGTCTCGGGGGCGTAGGACGGCCAGTCCGCGCCCTGCCGGGCCTTGGGCGAGGGGTGGAACCGGTGCCCGGCGATCAGGGCCTGCTCCGAGTCGAGGTACGGGTCGGGCTCCGGCGGCCGCCCTTCGCCGATCATGGTCTGGACGGCGTCGTGGCTCGCCGTGACCTGCTCGGTGAACTCCGGATTGGCCTCTCCGGTCGTCAGTTCCAGCTCGCCGGCGACCAGTTCGGCGAGCCGCTGCCAGCCGATCGGCACCCAGCCGTCGCGCAGTTCCTCGACCGGCGCGGCGAGGCGCGGGGTCATCACCTGTGGCCGCAGCAGCCGTGCCCGCAGCATCGCGCCGACGCGGGGGAGCCGCACGACGAGGTACGGGTGGGCCGGCCAGATCTGGCGCTCTGGCGCGCACAGCTCGCGTACCGCGCAGTTGAGCAGGGCGAGCGCGGTGATCTCACCGGCGTCGGCGCGCGGGGACGGCGGGGCGGGCACCGGCCGGAGGGGGACGGCGTGGGCGAGCGACGTCAAGACGCGGACCTCTTCGGATAGTTCGTCAGGTAATTCGGCCCGGACGGGCCGTAGTGCTTGTTGATGTCCTCGGCGCCGGTACGGTCCTTGCCGACGAGCGTGCCGGCGGTGACCATGGCCTTGCCGGGCAGCCGGTCGGCGTCGAGAGTCCGGGCGCGCAGGAAACCGGTGGGGTCGTGCGCGGTGAGCGCCGCGTCGAGACGGTCGCGGATCAGCTCCAGGCCCGTGGCGAGGGGCAGCAGGCCGCGTTCGGCGAGGCCGAACGCGAGCGCGCCCGCGCACAGGTGCACGGTGATCGTGACGAAGACCTTGGCCAGGGCCTCCGGATCGGTGGTCGGCAGCCGGGGGTCGGCGAACTCCCCGGGCTCCGGCGCCCGGCCGAGCGCGTCGCCGAGCCGCCGCAGGTCGATGAGCGCCCCGTCGTTGTCCTTGATCATCAGCCGCATCGGCGGGCCGGGGACGATGGAGACGTTCTGCTGGTGCGCCTCCAGCGCGATGCCGTACCGCGTCAGCAGCGGGACGTTCCAGCGGAACAGCGCGTGGAGGTAGTCGCCGAAGAAGGCGGCCACGTCCCCGGCCAGCTCCTCGATGACGTAGGGGCCCTCCGGCGTGCGGGCGAGCAGGGCCGCGACCGGCACGCCGTCGGCCGGCATGCGCCGCAGCAGGTAACCGCGGAGCGGGTCGTCGGCGTGCCCGTAGGTCTGTTCGTCGGCCAGGAGGACGGGCGCGTTCTCGCGCTCGGCGACGGCGCGGAGCACGCGTTCGACCAGGGCGCCGTCGGAGAGCGTGCCCGGCATGATCACCCGGCGGTTGCGCAGGCCGAGCGTGCTCGTCGGCAGCGGCAGCTTGAGCTGCTCGCGCGGCCCGACGGCCACCGTCCGCATGGACAGTGTGGGCCGTACGGTCACCGCGGGGCCGGGCACGGTCGGCAGCAGCCGGGCCGTGAGCGGGTGCACGGGGAACACGTCGGTGCCGTCCGGCAGGCCGAGGTCGGCGGCCGCGGGCCACCAGTCCGGGCGCACGCCACGGCAGGTGGACCCCGGCACGGCGGTCCAGCAGAGCCGGAACGACGGGCCGAACTCCGGCGCGTAGGCGAGCAGGTCGCGCTCCTCCAGGCCGAGGCGGCACCGCGCGGTCGGGTAGACCGGGTGGTCGAGGGCGGCCGCGAGCGCCTCGTAGCGGGTCACGCCGCCGGGGCGCGGCCGTACCGCGTCGTACAGGCGGAGCGCGCGCAGCGCCTCACGGCACTCGCGTTCGAAGGCGGCGACGTCGTCGCGGGGGTCGGCGAGCGCGCGGGTGGCCGCGATCACCTCGTCGAGGGTGAGCGCGTCGTCGTCGACCACGCGCTCGGCCAGGAAGCCGGGGTGGCGGCCCGTGCCGGCCCGCTCGCGCGTCAGCGCGACGGCGCGCCCGCCCGGCAGCGTCAGCCGCCCGTCCGCGACGTGCCGCGACAGCCGGCCGTAGTCCTCGCGCAGGAGCGCGTCGAGCACGCGGGCGGCGAGGTAGACCTCACGTTCGCGGGAGCGTACGGGCGTGGCGGTCTCGCCGGTCAAGGGACGATCTCCCAGGCGTGCCGCTCGCGGAACGCGCGGATCGCCGCGTCGACCGCGGCGGCGTCCGGGCCGAGCGCGCGGATCATGCCGAGGTAGTCGCGGTTGGTGCGGGTCGGCTCGATCAGGTCCCCGAGGGCGCGGACCGGCCAGTAGGCGAGCCGCACGCCGCCGTCCTCGTGTTCCTGGCGCTCCGGCGCGGAGACCAGCGTGCCGGGCCGGTCCGCGATCACGGAGTCGACCGCGGCGTGCCCGCCGGCGGCCGGTACGGGCGGCACCGGCTCGCCCAGGTGGGCGCGCAGCACCCATTCGAAGATCGGCACGCCGAGCAGGTCGCCGAGCAGGAAGTCGCAGTGGTCGCCGATGATCCGGTAGTTCACCTCGACGACGCGGGCGCGGCCCTCGTGCACGACGTACTCGGTGTGGCAGGCGCCGAGGCCGACGCCCAGCGTGCGCAGCGCGGCCAGCACCTCGCCGGCGTAGGGCGGCGTCGTCCAGTCGAGGCGCTCCTCGACGAAGTGCGGCGGGGGCGAGACCGTCGTGCGGAACCCGCCGAGGACCCGGCCGTTCAGCGTCTCCAGGGTGTGCAGCGTGCCGGGGAGGTACTCCTCGGCGAGGAGCGCCTCGGGCCGCCGGGCCCAGATCTCCGCGCACCGGGCCTTCAGCTCGTCCGCGTCGCCCACGAGGAAGACGTCCTCGCTGGCCACGCCCTCGCGAGGCTTGACCACGAGCGGGTAGGGCGCGTCGCCGGGCGGCCCCTCCCCGGGCCACAGCTCGACGGCGTACACCCCGCCGAGGGCGCGCCGCGTGAGCGCCTTGTTCTTGGCGCGCAGCGTGGCGCGCCAGTCCTTGGCCGGCAGGCCGAAGAACTCCGCGGCCAGCGCCGCCGGCGTCTGCAGGTGGTCGCTGTTGGAGAAGATCGCCGCGGGCTCGCCGCCGCGGGCGACGGCGGCGACGATCGAACGGAAGTCGGTGACGTCGCAGCGCAGGGTCTCCACCGGCCACTCGCGGTCGGTCAGCAGGGTGACGTCCAGGCCCAGCGCGGCGGCGGCCGGGAGGAACCCGTGGGTCACCGAGTCGGTCTGCTTGCCGGCCACGATGTAGAGCCGCACGGGTCCCCCGGTTCGTGAAATGGAGTGAGGTAAGGCTTACCTAAGCTCAGGGTGACCATAGTGGCGCGCGCCCACGGCGGTACGCAACAACGGAGGCCGCGCGTGTCTCGGATAACCTGCCAGGCGATGAGCGCTGACAAACCGACCGTGCTGCAGACCGACGACGTCCGGTTCGTACGGGACCGCCGGGCCCTGCTCGACGAGGTCTCCCTGACCGTGCGAGAGGGGGAGCACTGGGCCCTCCTCGGCGCCAACGGCGCCGGCAAGTCCACGCTGCTCAGCCTGCTCGGCGCGTACCAGCATCCGACGAGCGGGTCGGTCGACGTGCTCGGTCGGCGGCTCGGCCGGGTGGACGTACGCGAGTTGCGCGCCCACATCGGGCACGTCAACCCGCACCACCCGCTGCGGTCCGCCCGCACGGTGCACGAGATCGTGCTCACCGGGATGACCGGCAGCATCGAGCTGGTCCCGCACTGGAAGCCCGAGCCGGAGGACCTCGACCGCGCCGAGGAGCTGATCGAGCTGCTCGGGCTCGACTCCCACCGCGACGCCCGCTGGCCGACGCTGTCGCACGGCGAGCGCGGCCGGGCGCTGATCGCCCGCGCGCTCATGCCGCGCCCCCGGCTGCTCCTGCTCGACGAGCCGGCCACCGGGCTCGACGTCGCGGCCCGCGAACGGCTGCTCAGCTCGATCGACCAGCTCCGCCGCGCCCAGCCGTCGCTGACCACCGTGCTGGTCACCCACCACCTGGAGGAGCTGCCGGCCAGCACCACCCACGCGATCCTGCTCCGGCAGGGCCGGGTGCTCGCCTCCGGCGCCGCCGACGACGTGCTGACCACCGGGCTGATCAGCGCCTGCTTCGACCATCCGATCACCATCGAGCGGACCGGCGGGCGCTGGACCGCCCGCGCCTCCTGATGGACCTGCTGCGGCGCTGGCCGGGCCCGGAGGCGCTCGGCGCCGAGCTGCTGCGGCGCTACGCGGAGCCACACCGCCGCTACCACACCACCGAGCACCTCGCCGAGGTGCTCGACCACGTCGACGAACTGGCCGGCGAGGCCGCCGACGCCGACACGGTGCGCCTGGCGGCCTGGTTCCACGACGCGGTGTACGACCCGATGCGCGGCGACAACGAGGAGCGCAGCGCCGTGCTGGCCGAGCGGATGCTCGCCGACACCGACCTGCCCGCCGCGACGGTCGCCGAGGTCGCCCGTCTCGTCCGGCTGACCGCGACCCACGACCCGGCGGAGGGCGACCGCGACGGCGCGGTGCTGTGCGACGCCGACCTGGCCGTCCTCGCCGCGCCGCCGGACCGCTACGCGGCGTACGCCGCCGCCGTCCGCGAGGAGTACGCCGCGGTGCCGGACGAGGCGTTCCGCGCCGGCCGCGCGGAGATCCTGCGCGCCCTGCTCGCCCTGCCCGCGCTGTACCGCACCGCGCCCGCGCGCGAGCGCTGGGACGCCGCCGCACGGCACAACGTCGAGACTGAGCTCATGCTCCTGGGGAGTACTTCCGGCGGCGCAGGCCCGCCCGGATGAGCCGGGCCACCAGCTCCTGCGACCCGATCGGCTCCGCGCCCAGCCGCAGCGCCGGTTCGTACAGGTCGGCGGGCACGTCGTAGTGGTCGCGCTCGAAGGCGCGGGGTGGCATCCCGAGCCGCGCGGCGAACTCGTGCAGTTCGGCGAACGACGTGTCGCTGACCATGTGGGACCACAACCGCCCGCGGGCGGGCCACAGGGGGCGGTCGATGAAGACGGTCACGGCATTAGAGTGCCAGAAGACGTCGCACCTGCAAGGAAGCGGTTAAATGGACGTACGCGAGTACATCGAGGCCAACGCGAGCGGTTTCTTCACGGCGCTGAAGGACTGGCTCGCCATCCCGTCGATCTCCGGTGACCCCGCGCGCCGCGGTGACGTACGCCGCTCCGCGGAATGGCTCCAGGCGCACCTGCGCGAGACCGGGTTCCCTCTCGTGGAGATCTGGGAGACCGGCACCCAGGACGCCCCCGGCCTGCCGGCCGTGTTCGCCGAGTGGCCCGCCGCCGACCCGGACGCGCCCACCGTCGTCGTGTACGGCCACCACGACGTGCAGCCGGTCGAGCCGCTGGACGAGTGGGAGACCGCGCCGTTCGACCCGATCGAGCGGGGCGATCGGATCATCGGCCGCGGCGCGTCCGACGACAAGGGGCAGGTGTTCTTCCACACGCTCGGGCTGAAGGCGAACCTGGCCGCGAGCGGCGCCACCGCGCCCCCGGTCACGATCAAGATGCTGGTCGAGGGCGAGGAGGAGTCCGGCTCGCCGCACTTCCCCCAGCTCCTGCGCGACCGCCGCGACCGGCTCGCCTGCGACGCCATCGTGATCAGCGACACGACCATGTGGGCCGCCGACGTGCCGTCCCTGTGCACCGGCATGCGGGGCCTCACCGAGGCGGAGGTCTCGCTGCACGGGCCGTCCATCGACCTGCACTCCGGTTCGTTCGGCGGGGCGGTGCCCAACCCGCTGCACGCGATGGCGTCGCTGCTCGCGGGCCTGCACGACGAGCAGAACCGCGTCACGCTCAAGGGCTTCTACGACGGCGTCGTCGAGCTCACGGACGAAGAACGGGAGCTGTTCGCGCGGCTGCCGTTCGACGAGGCCGCGTGGCTGGAGACGGCCGGCGGCAGCCGGGCGGCCTTCGGCGAGGAGGGCTTCACCACGCTGGAGCGCGTCTGGGCGCGGCCCACCGCCGAGGTCAACGGCATGTGGGGCGGCCACACCGGGCCGGGCGGCAAGACGATCGTGCCGCGTGAGGCGCACGCCAAGGTGTCGTTCCGGCTGGTCGCGGGGCAGGACCCGCGGGCGGTGCAGGAGGCGTTCGCGGCCTATGTCGACGAGCACACCCCGCCCGGCGTCGAGGCGCGCGTGAGGTTCCCCAGCAGCGGCGTGCGCCCGTGCTTCTCGCCGATCGACTCCGTGGGCGTGCGGGCGGCCCGGCGGGCGATGGAGCGCGCGTTCGGCACGGAGGTCCTGTTCACCCGGGAGGGCGGCAGCGGCCCCGAGGCCGACCTCGCCGACATCCTGGAGGCGCCGCTGGTGTTCATCGCGGTCGGCCTGGACGAGGACCAGATCCACGCGCCCAACGAGAAGGTGGAAAAGCCCTTGCTGCTCAAGGGCGCGGAGGCCGCCGCCTACCTCTGGGACGAGTTCGCGCGCGGCCAGGAGGGCTCGTGATCGAGGGGACGCTGGGGTGGCTGGCGCTCGCCCGCGGCGCGCTCGACCGCGTCGCCGAGCGCCGTCGTGACGACGCCTGGCTCGCCAGGACGTGGGCGGATCCCCGCAGCCGGGTGATGGTGGTCGAGCGAGGCAAGACGCTCGTACGGCCCGAGCCCGCGCTGGTGTTCCTCCCGCCGGAGCAGGCGCCCGAGGGCGAGCGCTACCTGCTGGGCGTCGACGGCGACGAGACGGCCTACTTCGCGGTGTCGGCCCCGCTGCCCGCGATCGAGGGCACCGAGCCGGCCGGCCTGCGCGCGGTCGGCGCGCGGCTCAGCGACCGCGACGCCGGCCTGCTCACCCAGGCCGTCGCCCTGCAGAACTGGCACGAGACCCACACGCACTGCCCGCGCTGCGGCGCGCTCACGGAGCCGGCGTCCGCGGGGCACACCCGGGTCTGCACGGTGGACGGCTCGGAGCACTTCCCCCGTACGGACCCGGCCGTGATCATGCTGGTCCACGACGACGAGCGGATGCTGCTGGCGAGCAGCCACAAGTGGCCGGCGCAACGGATGTCGGTCCTGGCCGGGTTCGTCGAGCCGGGAGAGTCGCTGGAGCAGGCCGTGGCACGTGAGGTCCGCGAGGAGGTGGGGATCGCGGTGCACGACTGCCGCTACCTCGGGAGCCAGCCGTGGCCCCTGCCTCGCAGCCTCATGCTGGGGTTCTTCGCCCGCGCGTACGACGGTCAGGACCTGCGCGTGGACGGCGAGGAGATCAAGAGCGCCCGCTGGTTCACCCGGCCAGAGCTGCGAGCCGCCACCGAGTCGGGGCGGCTGGGGCTGCCGGGCCGGATCTCGATCGCCCGGCAGCTCATCGAGCGCTGGTACGGCGGCGAGTTGCCCGATGACTCCTGACGGGCGACCCGCCGCCGCGCGGGGTGGGGGAGGGAGAGCCGGCCGTACGGCCTGGTCGACAGGGGCCGGCGTCGCCAGACCGTACGGCGGTCCGTTCGGCCTTGGGGACGGCCGTCGGGCGGGGGTGCAGGGGCTCGGTCGGGGGCCGGCCGCTCAGTAGGGGAGCGGGCGACCGGACGGGGCGCGAAGGTCGAGCTCGGGGAGCGTGGTGCCGCGCGGCCGTCTGACCTGGGTGCGGATGCGGCGCATGGGTCGGTCCTTTGCTCGTTCTGTGGGCTCGTTCTGTGGCTGTTGGGTCTCAGGCGGCGAGCGTCAGCGGACGCGCCCGGTGGGGCGACACGGTGTGCCCGTCCGGGGACAGCTCGCCGGTGTCGTCGAAGACCACGACACCGTTGCAGAGCAGACTCCAGCCCTGCTCCGGATGCGCGGAGATGACGCGTGCGGCGGTGTGGTCCTCGGCAGTCGCTTCGGGGCACTGCGGCCAGTGCTGGCACATGACGTCCTCTCCTCTCACGGCTCGGTTGGGGTTATGCCTCCACAATCGCGCCTACGGCGCGTCGTGTCTGCGCGGCCAGCCACCATTCGCCTGTCCTGCCAGCGCCAGTGCCCACCCCCCTGCTAGCCGGTATACGGCCGTCCCGGCGCGGCTGGACACCCGTCCGACCTGGGCTTTCACGGGCCGGACAGTGGCGTCCGGGCAGCGGGAGGACCTATATTCCGGTTAGCGGCAATGCGTATTCGACCAGTGATTCGCCAGACTGGGGCCATGGACATGCGCTGTCTGATCGTTGACGACAACGACCGTTTCCTCGAGACCGCCCGCGGCGTTCTCGAGCGTGACGGCATCGACGTCGTCGGCGTCGCGTCAGACGGCCAGGAGGCGCTCGAGAAGATCGGCGAACTCCGTCCCAGCGTGGCCCTCGTCGACGTCTGCCTCGGTGAGGAGTGCGGCGTCGAGCTCGCCGGCCTGCTCATCGACGAATCGCCCGCCAAGCCGATCGTGATCCTGATCTCCACCTATCCGGCGGACGACTTCGCCGACATCGTCGCCGGCAGTGCGGCCCTCGGCTTCCTGCCCAAGTCGGAGCTGTCCGGCCCGGCGATCCGCAAGCTGATCGGCGAGATCGACCGGGCCCCCACCGATTCCTAGCCGAAACGCGTCACGGAGCGTGTCGATCAGCGGTTGTCCAGGAAGGTGATCACGGCGAGCACCCGTCTGTGATCGTCTTCGGTCTCCGGCAGCTGCATCCGCGCCAGGATGCTGCGCACGTGCTTCTCCACCGTGCCCTCGGTGATCCACAGGCGGTTGGCGATGCCGGCGTTCGAACGGCCCTCGGCCATCAGCGCGAGCACTTCCCGCTCGCGTTCGGTCAGGCCCTCCAAAGGGTCGTCCTTGTGGCGGGCGGTGAGGAGCTCCTGGACCAGCCCCGGGTCCACCACGGAGCCGCCCTGGGCGATCCGCTCGACCGTCTCGATGAACTCACGGACCTCCGTGACCCGGCTTTTCAGCAGGTAGCCGACCCGCTGCCCGGCGGCGAGCAGCTCCGTCGCCTGGTCGACCTCGACATGCGCCGACAGCAGGAGGATCCCGATCGCGGGGAACTCCCGGCGGATCACCTGGGCGGCGTCCAGCCCCTCGGTCTCATACGCCGGAGGCATGCGAATGTCGACGATGGCGACGTCGGGCCGGTGTTCGCGCACGGCGGCGATGAGCTCCTCGCCGTCGCCCGCCTGCGCGACGATCTCGAACCCCGACCGTTCGAGGAGACTCGCGAGTCCCGCGCGGAGCAGTACGTCGTCCTCGGCCAGGGCGATCCGCGCCTTACGTTCGACCATCACTCTCCTCCGCACGTAGAGTGATTCCACACCAACCCTAATCTCATTATCGGCCAGTATTCGCTGGTCGAGAGGATGAGCAGTGACCGGATGGGCGTTCCCGCCGTCGAGGGTCGTCACTCCACGGGGCCTGAGCCGGCGGATGATCATCGCGACCACGCTGTTCGCGTTGCTGATGGCCGTGACGTTCGTGATCCTCGCCGGGGCGATCGTCGGGCTACGCCACGCGGCGACGCTGTCGGGCCGGTCCGAGGAGGTGCTCGCCGCCTCGGACCGCCTCGACCGGCTCGTCGTGGAGCTGCAGTCCGGCGCGCGTGGCTATCAGATCACCCGCGACGAGGTCTTCCTGAAGCCCTGGACGGCCGCCCGCGCCGCCCTTCCCGCCCAGGCGGCGGAGTTCCGGCGCCTGGCCGCCACGGTCGACGCCGGCCAGGCCGGACGCGCCGACGCGATCGTGCGCGCCGCGACGTCCTACCTCGAGGACTTCTCGGTCCCGCTCGTGACCGCGATCCAGGAGGGGCGGCAGCCGGGCCTGCGCCCCGCCCCGGCGGTCGCGGAGGGGCAACGGCGGGTCGCCGCCCTGCGCTCCGACTTCGACCGATTCGTGACCGTCCAGCGCTCGCTCGCCACCCGTTACGAACAGCGTTCGATGAAGGCGTCGCGACGTGCCATGGCCATGGCGGGCGCGGCGGCGGTGAGCTCGATCGCGCTGGTCCTCCTCTTCACCGCCTACCTGACGCGCGCCCTCGTACGGCCGGTGCGCCGCGCGTCGATCATGGCGGCCGACCTGGCCCGCGGAGAGCTGGGCGTCCGCATGCCCGAGACCTCGCTGGGCGAGATCGGCCTGCTCGAGCGCGCGTTCAACACGATGGCGCGCTCATTGGAGACGAGCCACCGCAGGCTCCGCCGGATCGCCGAGGAGCAGGCGGCGCTGCGCCGCGTGGCCACACTCGTGGCGCGGGCGGCCTCCCCGTACGAGGTGTTCGAGACGGTCGCCGCCGAGCTGGGCCGCATCCTGGGCGCGGACTTCGTCGTGATCAGCCGCTTCGAGCCCGACCGGATGGCGACGGTGGTCGGTTCCTGGAAGTCGGAGGAGCGTGCCGAGGCCGCACCGCAGGTCGGTTCGAGCTGGTCGCTGGAGGGCCGGAGCCTGGAGTCATCGGTGCGGCGGACCGGCCGCCCGGCCCGCCTGACCGACTACCAGCGTGCCACCAGCGGCATCGGCGTCTGGGCGCGGACGCGTGGGGTCAGGTCCGGGGCCGGCTGCCCCGTCGTGGTCGAGGGCCGCCTGTGGGGCGTGATGATCGCCTTCACCACGGCGGAGGAACCTCAGCCCGAGGGCGTCGAGGCGCGCATGATCGAGTACACCGAGCTGGTCGGCACCGCGATCGTCAACGCCGAGAGCCGCGCCAAGCTCACCGCCGCCCGTGCCCGGCTGGTGGCCGCCTCCGACGAGACCCGCCGCCGGATCGAGCGCGACCTGCACGACGGCGCCCAGCAGCGGCTGGTGTCCCTGGGGCTGGAACTGCGCACGGCGGAGACGGCCGTACCCGACGGTGAGAACGTGCTGCGCGAGCGGCTCTCCACGACCGTCGAGGGGTTGTCCGGCGTGCTGGAGGATCTGCAGGAGATCTCCCGCGGCCTGCACCCGGCGATCTTGTCCAAGGGCGGCCTGCACCCCGCCATCAAGGCGCTCGCCCGCCGGGCCGGGGTGCCGGTGGAGCTGGAGCTGAACCTCGACCGCCGCCTCGACGATCAGGTCGAGGTGGCCGTCTACTACATCGTCGCGGAGGCGGTGACGAACGCGACCGAGCACGCGTCCGTGTCCCTCGTACGGGTCCGGCTCGACGTCGTCGACGACGGGATCAGCCTGGGCGTGGAGGACGACGGGATCGGCGGAGCCACCCCCGGTCTCGGCGGTTCGGGCCTCATCGGGCTGAAGGACCGCGTCGAGGCGCTCGGCGGCACGATCGAGAGCGAGAGGCCGGGCGGCACGGGCACCACGCTCAACATCCGGATCCCCCTCTGGCCGGCCCGTTCGTCCCGATACGGACCGTGACCGCCCGGGTATGAGGTCGGTGCGGCCGCCGCCGAGCAGGGGGACTCACGAATGGCCAGGCAGAGCATTGGCGATCAGGTCGCCGTCATCCTCGTGCGCGCCGGGGTCGAGCGCGTGTACGGCATCGTCGGCGACAGCCTCAACCCGGTCACCGACGCCATCCGCCGTACGCCCGGCATCGACTGGGTCCAGGTACGGCACGAGGAGGCCGGCGCCTTCGCCGCGGGCGCGGAGGCCCAGATCACCGGCCGTCTCGCGGCGTGCGCCGGCAGCGCCGGGCCCGGCAACCTGCACCTGATCAACGGCCTGTACGACGCGCACCGCAGCATGGCGCCGGTGGTGGCGATCGCCGCCCACATCCCGGGCAGCGAGATCGGCACCGGATACTTCCAGGAGACCCACCCCGACCGGCTGTTCGCCGAGTGCAGCCACTACTCCGAGCTGATCTCCAGTCCCGGGCAGATGCCGCGCGTCCTGCAGACCGCGATCCAGCACGCGGTGGGGCGGTCGGGCGTCTCGGTGGTGTGCCTGCCCGGTGACGTCGCGGGGATGGACGCCCCGGCGGGAGCCGCCCAGCTCTCCCTCGTCACCCACCGCCCGGCGATCCGCCCGGCCGACGAGAAGATCGCCGAACTCACCCGGATGATCGACGACGCCGGACGGGTCACGCTGTTCTGCGGCAGCGGTACGGCGGGGGCGCACGACGAGGTGATGGCACTGGCCGAACGCCTCAAGGCACCGGTCGCCCACGCGCTGCGCGGCAAGGAGTGGATCCAGTACGAAAATCCGTTCGACGTGGGCATGTCCGGCCTGCTCGGCTACGGCGCGGCGTACGAGGCGATGCACGAGGCCGACGTGCTGCTCATGCTCGGCACGGACTTCCCGTACAACAAGTTCCTGCCCGACGACGTGCGGATCGCCCAGGTCGACGTGCGGCCCGAGCACCTCGGCCGCCGGTGCCGGCTGGACCTGGCGGTGTGGGGCGACGCCCGCGAGACGCTGCGGGCCGTGCTTCCCCTCGTGCGCGAGAAACCCGACCGCCGTTTCCTCGACCGCATGCTGAAGCGGCACGCGGAGGCCCTGGAGGGCGCCGTCGCCGCCTACACGCGGGGTGTCGAACGGCACGTTCCGATCCATCCGGAGTACGTCGCGTCGGTGCTGGACGAGGAGGCGGCCGACGACGCGGTGTTCACCGTGGACACGGGCATGTGCAACGTGTGGGCCGCGCGCTACCTGTCCCCGAACGGCCGGCGGCGCGTGATCGGCTCGTTCAGCCACGGTTCGATGGCCAACGCCCTGCCGCAGGCGATCGGCGCGCAACGCGCCGCGCCGGGACGGCAGGTCGTCGCGATGTCGGGGGACGGTGGCCTGTCGATGCTCATGGGCGAACTGCTGACGGTGGTCGGCCAGAGCCTGCCCGTCAAGATCGTGCTGTTCGACAACTCCTCGCTGGCAATGGTCGACCTGGAGATGATGGTCGCGGGCGTGCCGCCGTACGGGACGAGCTACCCGGCCACCGACTACGCGGCGATCGCCCGCGCGGCCGGAGCGCACGGGCTTCGCGTGGAGGACCCGCGCGACGTGCGCGAGGCCCTGCGGGAGGCGTTCCGGCACGACGGTCCGGCGCTCGTGGACGTCGTCACCGACCCGGCCGCGCTGTCCATCCCACCGCACATCACGGGGGAGCAGCTGACGGGGTTCGCGCTGTCGGCGAGCAAGATGGTGATCAACGGCGGCGTCGGCCGCATGCTGCAGCTCGCCCGCTCCAACCTCCGCAACATCCCCCGCCCCTGACACCGCGGCCGTACGGCGCGGGGTTGTTCCCCGCCGGGGCGGCGGGGAACAACCCGGGTCGGGCTATGCCCAGGACGACACGATCGTCCAAACGCACACGCAGAAGTCCGCTGGGGCCTTCTCGCTGGTCATGCCCTGCATCTTGAGGATCTTAGACATCTCCTTCACCTCCTTTTCATGACGTGTGGGCGATGGCCGGCTGCGGATCGAGGTAGGGCAGAACCGTTGAGGTCCCCTCGAGCGCAGCGTTGAGGGCGAGCAGGATGCCCGCGGAACCGGTGGCCAGGTCCATCGAGAGGCGCAGCAGCTTGTCGCCGGGAAAGGCCAGGTGACCCTCGTAGGGCTCCGCGTGCCAGGCCAGCCGCCGGATGTGCGCGTCGACGGCCGGCCGGTCCTCCGGCGCGCCGAGCTGGGCGAGCACCGCCAGAAGTCCCGCCCGGCCGTCGAACAGGCCAGGTTGGACCACGAAGGGCGCCCAGCATCCCCGGCGCACCCGGGTGATGACGGCCGCCATCTCGGGATCGTCGCGGCGCTTGAGGTACTCCTGGAGCACCAGCGCGAGTCCTCCGCTGCCACTGCCGAGGTAGAGGCGATAGCGGCCTCCGCCTTCGCCCAGCTGGAAGGTGCCGTCGTCCAGGTGCTCGCCACGGCTCATCTCCTGGAGCAGGACGGACCGGGCCAGATCCAGGTAGGCGGGATCGGCGGTGTCTTCGTGCAGATGCAGGAAGAGCAGCGCGGCACCCGTCATCCCGGTCAGCAGCCCGGCCTTCCCCGGCCGTCGAGTCCGGCCGCCGTTCGCGTCGGCGGCCACCGGCCCGGCCAGCTCGTCGGCGATCCGCACCGCGGCGGCGCGCAACTCCGAGTCGCCGGTGACCCGGGCGAAGTGCAGCAGGTTCAGGCCGATACCGGCCCAGCCGCCGAGCAAGCCCGGTGCGGGCATGCCACGGCTCAGCTCCCGGGCGCGGTCGAGGACGTCGAGTGCCGCCTCCCGGCGACCGAGCAGGTGGAGGGTCGCGGCGACACCGTGCAGCCCGTCGAACAGGCCGGGCTGCGGTGTCCGGGCCCGCCGGGTCGCCTGGATCAGCCAGTCCACGTACTCGTCGGGAACCTCGGCGCCCACTCGGTCCAGGGCGTAGAGGACCCCCGCCGCGCCGTACGCGAAGGCGTAGCCCCCGTGTTCGAACTGCACCGGGCTGCCGGGGAACAGCCGGTCCTCCCGGTGCGGGGTGGCGCTGGCGTGGATGCCCGCCACCAGCGAGTCACGGAGGGCCGGCCAGTCCGGCTCTTCGGCCGTGAGCAGGGAGACGACCGGATCGGCCTGGATCGTGGTCGGCTGGAGTGTGCGGAGCAGGTGCCCGCCGAAGTCCGGCGGTACGGGGAAGTGCCGCTGTACGGCGTCGACGAGAACGGCCGGCCTGCCGGGCGCCCGCTCCCCACGCAGGTACACGGGCAGGAACAGGAACAGCCGGATGCACTCGACGAGGTACCGGTCCGCGGCGGCGCCCGACAGGTGGGCGGGCGCCGTGAACCCGGGCGCGGCGAGCGCAGGCGCCCGATCGTCCTCGAGCTCCGTGGCGAGCTCGAAGTCGATCAACGCGACGCGCCCGTCCGGACGCACCATCACGTTGCCCGGATGCAGGTCGCCGATGCGGATTCCGCGTCCGTGCACGGCCTCCACCGCGCGCTCGAGCCGGTCGGCGACGTCCAGCGCCCAATCCGTGTAGCCGGCCAGAGCCTGGGCGGTCGGCTCTCGGTTCGTCAAGGGGTAGCGGACGAGGATGGCGTCGAGGAGCGTCGTGCCCTCGATGTACTCCTCCACCAGGAAGTGGTGCTCCCAGGCGACCCGGTGCTCCAGGAGGCGCGGCACGCAGTCCAGCCCGGCCAGCCGCTCCAGAGCCCCGCGTTCCGCGGCGAGCCGGGTCACCGCGTCCACCCTGTCCCGGTCGAGGCCGGCGTGCGGTCGGGCTTCGCGCAGCACCACCTGCTCACCGCTGCGCGTGTCGCGCGCCAGATACACCCCGCCGCCGTTGGAGTGGTGTAGCGCGGCTTCGACGTGGAAGGGGAAGTCCTCGTCACCGTCCGACTGCCAGGCCGCCACATGGGGTCGTAGCACCTCGGGGACCGCTACCCAGTCAGGCACGGTGAAGACCGACGCGCGCTCATCCGGAACCAGCCGGCCGTCAGGTCCTTCCAGGGCGGGCACCGGCTCGCCGTCGTCTCCGGGGCATGTCCGTTCGATGAAGCCGCCGTAGCGGACGTAGAGCGGCCCGTTCCCGTACCGCAGGTCACTCAGGATGTAGGGGCCCGGGAAGCCCGCCAGCAGCTCGGAGAGTTCGGTGAGCACCGCGGCCAGTTCGGTGTCGTCGGCCGGGTACAGCGTGACCGCCTTCCCACTGCTGCTCCGGTCCGCGTACTTGTCGTTCACGGCCAGGACGGCCTTTTCGCTGCGCAGGAACTTGACGGCGATCCGCCGGCCGACGCAGTAGTCCCAGACGATCTCGCACACCTTCGCCGCGTCGGACGGCACGGCCGAGACGTGAATCTTCCAACCCTGCGCGGGAAGTGTCGAGTCGCCGGGGCGGAGGAACACCCACGCTCCACGCTCGTGCCGGTGCCAGCCCGGCGGGGCGGCTCGCCGCGCGGCCGGAAAACGCTCCGCCTCGTCCGGTATCCGCTCCGGGCTGTCGAAAAATATGGGATCGGCGATGCAGAACGGCTGCAGCAATTGCTTGTTGGCGGGCACTCGGGTTCTCCTTGACTAACAGGGCTCTCCGAGTGACAGGCTTCGGGCATCGCCTGGTACGGGATAATCGGTGTTGGCCGGGATGCATACCTTCGTGGCGTCGCCGTTGGCATAGTAAATGTACAGCCAGCTGTTATAGGAGAAGCAGTTGTGGATCGCGGGCGCGCCGGGCACGTATCCGCACGGGTCGGCCGTCGAAGCCGCCGCGCTCCAGGCGGACGCGGACCCGAGGCCGACGGCGGCGGGAAGGGAAATCGCGGCCGCGACGACGATCTTACCGAACAATGACGCCTCCGAGTCAAAAGATGTAACGCTGGCAATTGATGGAAGACTCTAACGACGACCGATGAAATCGCGATAAAAGAGCGATCAAATCACGGTCTTTCAGCAGGGTTGAGTCTGTGGCGTGGCGTTTCTACAGCGTGGCGGCGGCCCCACCGGTGAGGTGGGCGGCCTGGGCCTGCGGTGGGTGCTGTTGTCCGGGTGGGGCTGGGCCTCGGTGATGACCCGGCTATGGATTCGGGCGAAAGGTGCTCTTCACCTTCGGCTGGACGGTTTCGTCGTCTGGCGTGGTGAGAACGGTCCGGTGCGTCGCCCGGTGACGTGCTGTGTGGCCTGCTCCGCCGCTGATCTGCGCAGCCGTAGCCGGGTCGGAGGGGTCTCTTGGTTCGGACGGGTTCGTCTCCTGGCGTCAGGGGGCCGTGCGGTTCGGTGACGTGCTGCTCTGCCGCTGATCTCCGTCCGGTGGCCCTGCGCTCCGGAGGCGTGGTCGGCACGAGACGGTCGTTCGGTGTTGACGGTGTCCGGCGGGGTCCGCAAGATGAGCCGATGCCCGCGATTGCCGTACAGCTGGCCGGGGTGACGTCGGTCTTCCACGACCGCTTCGTCATCGGCACCCGCCGTGACTGCGACCTGGTGCTGCACGACCCGGATGCCAGCCCGCTGCACGCCCTGCTCATCCCGGAGGGGGACGGCTGGCAGGTCGAGGACATGGGCTCCCTGCGCGGGGTGCGCGTCAACGGCCGGCTGTGCACGGCCGCCCCGCTGGCGAAGGGAGACAGGCTTCGTTTGGGCGGCACCACTCTCGTCGTGGTCCCGATCCTCCCCTGAACGCCCTCGCCACGCCCGGCGACCGGCCGCCCCGATCCCGGCGAGCCGCCCCCGATCCCGGCCGGGGCCGATTCGCCCACCTCGCCCGGTGGGCTGGTGCGTCTCGGTGGGCTCGTCCACCTCGTCTGGTCGGTTCGCCTACCTGGTTTGGTGGGCTGGTGTGTCTCGGTGGGCTCGTCCACCTGGCCTGGTCGGTTCGCCTACCTCGTCCGGTGGGCTCGTCCCGGCCGGCCATCCGCCTGGCCTGGTCGGGGCGTCCATCTGGCCTGGTCCCCTCCCCGTCGTCCGGTGGGCTCGCCCACCATTGGCCGCTGGGCACGCCCGCCCCGGGGCCGTCGGGGCGTGTGGTCGGCTTCCGCTTCGCCCCGGAAGCCCGAGAGTCATGTCCGATTGTGTGGTCGCGGGCGTTTCCTATTGACGTACGGGCTCATATGGGCGTAAACAAAGGGAAACCAAAAAGAAACGGCGGTGAAGCAACACGATGTGCGCCCCGGCAAGACATCGGGCGACGCGGCGCGGCGTGAGCGCCGCATGATCGTCACGTTGACGCTCAACCCCAGCCTGGACCGGACCATCGAGGTGGAGCGGCTCGTTCGCGGCACGATGACGCGGGCGACCTCGGCCCGGCTCGACCCCGGCGGCAAGGGGGTGAACGTCTCGCGTGCGCTGCTCGCCAACCAGGTGCCCTCCGTCGCGGTACTGCCCGTGGGCGGCGCCGACGGCGAGCAGCTCGTACGGCTCCTGGAGGCCGACGGGATCCCGCTGCGGGCGGTCCCCGTCGCGGGGCGCACCCGGTCCAACGTGACGATCGCCGAGCCCGATGGCATGGTCACCAAGCTGAACGAGCCCGGAGAGCCGTTGTCCGGTTCCGAGCTCGGGGCGGTCGCCGACGCGGTGCTCGCCGCCACCGAGTCGGCGAGCTGGGTCGTGACGTGCGGCAGTCTGCCCCCGGGTGTGCCCGCGGGGATCTACGCCCAGATGTGTGAGTTCTTCACGCAGGCGGGCGTGCAGGTCGCCGTCGACGCGAGCGGCCCGGCGCTGCTGGCCGCGGTCGAGGCCTCCCCGGTGCTGATCAAGCCCAACCGGGAGGAGCTCGCCGAGGCCGTCGGCCATCCGGTCGACAGCGTCGGCGATGCGGTCGAGGCGGCCCAGGCCCTGCGCGAACGCGGGGCGGGCAGCGTGCTCGCCAGCCTCGGTGCGGACGGCGCCGTACTGGTCGAGGACGACGGAGTCACCATCGGCGAGGCGCCGGTCGCCGCGGCGAGGAGCACGGTCGGGGCCGGAGACGCCCTGCTCGCCGGGTTCCTGGCCGCGGGCGCTCGGGGGAGCGCGGCACTCGCCGAAGGGCTGGCGTGGGGGGCCGCCGCGGTGCGCCTGCCCGCCAGCCGCATGCCGCGGCCGGAGGACATCCGGCGCGACATCGTTCGTATCCATGCGCGGCCGGACCTCGGCCGATCACTCATCGCCTAGATTCCCCCACCCCCTAAGGGAGGCCCTTCATGGCCACTCCGTACACACCACAGATCACCGGGCAAGGGCCCAAGGCCCAGATCCAGAGACTCGGCGGGCATCTCGCCGGCATGGTGATGCCGAACATCGGGGCCTTCATCGCCTGGGGTCTGATCACCGCGTTGTTCATCCCGACGGGCTGGCTGCCCAACAAGGAGTTCGGCGCCCTGGTCGACCCGACCATCAACGTGCTGTTGCCCGTGCTGATCGGCTACACCGGCGGCCGGATGGTGCACGGCCAGCGCGGTGCCGTGGTCGGCGCGGTCGCCACCATCGGGGTCGTGGTGGGCGCGGGCATTCCGATGTTCCTCGGCGCGATGGTCATGGGGCCG
Organism: Actinoallomurus iriomotensis; assembly: GCF_030269445.1. Classification (GTDB taxonomy): domain Bacteria; phylum Actinomycetota; class Actinomycetes; order Streptosporangiales; family Streptosporangiaceae; genus Actinoallomurus; species Actinoallomurus iriomotensis. Next base: position 1,490,440 of record NZ_BSTJ01000001.1, on the reverse strand, counting down.
CTCACCGCGTACGTGCTCAAGCTCGTCGACGGCTACATCCAGGATCGCACCAAGCCCGGGTTCGAGATGCTGGTGGACAACTTCACCGCCGGCATCATCGGCGGTGCGGCGGCGGTGTTCGGCAACTGGGGGATCAAGCCGATCGTCACGCACGTGACCGACGTCGCGGGCAACGGCGTCGAATGGCTGATCCACCACCACCTGCTGCCGCTCGCCTCGGTGCTGGTCGAGCCGGCCAAGGTGCTGTTCCTCAACAACGCCGTCAACCACGGCGTCCTCGGCCCGCTGGGTGTCGCCGAGGCGGCCAAGCACGGCAAGTCGATCATGTTCATGATCGAGTCCAACCCCGGCCCCGGCCTGGGTGTGCTGGCCGCCTACCTGCTGTTCGGCCCCCGCAACCTGCGCCCGAGCGTGCCGGCCGCGATGGTCATCCAGTTCCTGGGCGGCATCCACGAGATCTACTTCCCGTACATCCTGATGAAGCCGCGCCTGATCCTCGCCTCCATGGCCGGCGGCGCGGCGGGCATCGGTACATTCATGATCACTAACGCCGGTCTGGTCGCCACCCCGTCCCCGGGCAGCATCTTCGCCTACGCCGCCGAGACCCCTCGAGGCGGTTACTTCGGGGTCTTCCTCGGCGTCCTGATCGCCGCGGCGGTCTCCTTCGCGGTCGGCTCGGTCCTGCTCGGCTTCGGCCACCTCAACGGGGACGATGAGTCCGAGCCGGAGCCCGACGCCGCGGCGGGCGAGACGCCCGCGGCGGAGACGACGACCGACGAGACGAAGACCGACGAGGCCCCGGCCCCCGAGACCGCACCCCACGGAGCGTGATCCAACGATGAACGGCAAAGACGTCCACAAGATCATTGTCGCCTGCGACGCCGGTATGGGCAGCAGCGTCATGCTCGCCAGCCAGCTGCGCAAGGAGCTGAGGAAGTACTCGGTCACGGTCGAGCACACGCCGGTCAACTCGATCCCCGACGACGCCGACGTCGTCGTCTGCCACCAGGGTCTCGCCGACCGCGCGGCGGCGGGCGCCGGCGACAAGCCGATCGTGAAGTTCCAGGTCTTCCTCGGCGACCCCGCGGTGACCAAGCTCGTGAGCGCGATCAAGAACGGCGGAGAGATCAGTGCCTGAACTGCTCGACCGCCGTGCCGTGCGGCTTGACGCGGCGGCGACCGGTCGTGACGACGCCATCCGCCAGTGCGGAGAGGCGCTCGTCGTGGCCGGCGCCGTCGAGCCGTCGTACGTCGACACGATGCTCGAGCGCGAGCGGTCCGTGTCGACGTACGTCGGCGAGGGCGTCGCGATCCCGCACGGCACCCTGAACGGCAAGGACTCCGTACGGCACGACGCGGTCTCCTTCGTCCGCTTCCCCGACGGCGTCGCCTGGGGCGACGAGCGGGTGGTGCTGTGCATCGGCATCGCCGCGCGCGGCGACGGCCACGTACGCCTGCTGTCCGAGCTGGCCCAGATCCTGCTCGACCCGGACCGGGCGCGCGCCCTCCGCGAGACCGACGACATCGACGAAGTGGTCCGGCTGCTGCAGCCGGCCGGAGAAGAGGAACCAGCGTGAAGGTCGCCCGCTTCTACTCACCCGGAGACATCCGCGTCGAGGACGCGCCGGAGCCGTCACCCGGACCCGGAGACGTCAAGATCCGGGTGCGCAACTGCTCGACCTGTGGCACCGACGTGAAGATCTCCAAGTTCGGCCACCACCACATCCGGCCGCCGCGGGTCATGGGCCACGAGATCGCCGGCGAGGTGGTCGAGCTGGGCGAGGGCGTGACCGGCTGGCAGCCCGGCGACCGGGTGCAGGTCATCGCGGCGATCCCGGACGGCACCTGTGAGGAGTGCCGCCGCGGCCGGATGACCGTGTGCCCGAACCAGGAGTCGATGGGGTACCACTACGACGGCGGGTTCGCCGAGTACACCATCGTGCCGGCCAAGGTGCTCGCCGTCGACGGGCTCAACCGGCTGCCCGAGGGCATCGGGTTCGACGAGGCGTCGGTGGCCGAGCCGCTCGCCTGCGTGCTCAACGGCCAGGAGCTCGCGCGCATCGGCGAGGGCGACGACGTCGTGATCATGGGCGCCGGGCCGATCGGCTGCCTGCACGTACGCCTGGCGCGCGCCCGTGGCGCCGCCCGCGTGTTCCTCGCCGACATCAACCCCGACCGGCTCGCCATGTCCGCCGACCGGGTGAAGCCGGACGCCGCGCTCCACGGCACCGACCTGGTCGACCAGGTCATGAAGCTGACGGACGGGCGGGGCGCCGACGCCATCATCACGGCCGCCGCCTCCGGCGCCGCGCAGGAGCAGGCGCTGCAGATGGCCGCACGGCAGGGCCGGATCAGCTTCTTCGGCGGGCTGCCCAAGGACAACCCGGTCATCGCCTGCGACTCCAACCTCGTCCACTACCGGGAGCTGACCATCGTCGGCGCGAACGGTTCCAGCCCGGCGCACAACGCCCGCGCCCTGGAGCTGATCGCCTCCGGCGCGGTCCCCGTGGCCGATCTCATCACCCACCGCCTGCCGCTCGCGGACGTGCTCGAGGGCATCGACATCGTGGCCCGCGGTACCGCCATCAAGGTCACCATCGAACCCTGACGGGAGCTGACACATGTCGATGCGAACCGTGGTCATCGCGTCCCGTACGGGCCTGCACGCCCGGCCCGCGGCGCTGTTCGTCAAGGCCGCCTCCGAGCAGGGCGTCCCGGTGCGGATCCGGGTCGGGGAGGGCAAGGCCGTACCGGCCGCCAGCATGCTCGCCGTCCTGTCACTGGGCGCCGGGCACGGCACGGAGGTCACCCTGGAGGCCGACGGGCCGGGCGCCGACGACGCGCTCGACGCCCTGGCGGCCCTGCTCGCCCGCGACCTGGACGCGGAGGAAACGAGCGATGCCTGACACGCTGCGGGGCATCGGCGTCAGTCCGGGCCTCGCGGCCGGGCCGGTCGCCCGGATGAGCCCGCCGCCGTCGCTGCCGGAGCGGCGCGCCGTCGCCGATCCCGAGCGGGAGGTCGCCGTCGCGGCCGGCGCGCTGCGAGCCGCCGAGAGCCGGCTGCGCGAGCGGGCCGCGGCGGCGACCGGCGCGGCCCGCGACGTCCTCGACGCCCAGGCGATGATCGCCGCCGATCCCACGCTCCTGGACGGCGTGACCGCCCGGGTCAAGGACGGCGCGGACGCGCCGCACGCCCTGCGCGAGACCTTCGACGAGCACCGCCGCACCCTCGAAGGGCTCGGCGGCTACCTCGCCGAGCGCGCCGCCGACCTGGACGACATCGCCCACCGCGCGATCGCCGCGGCGCTGGGTGTGCCCATGCCCGGCGTGCCGTCGCCCGGCCACCCGTTCGTGCTGGTCGCCGACGATCTCGCGCCCGCCGACACGGCGACGCTCGACCCCCGGAGCGTGCTCGCGCTGGTGACCGAGCGCGGCGGCCCGACCAGCCACACCGCGATCCTGGCGCGCTCGCTCGGCCTGCCCGCCGTGGTCGGCTGCGCCGGCGCGCTCGACGTCGCCGACGGAGAGACGGTGACGGTGGACGGCACCACCGGCCAGGTGTGCGCCGGCGTCACCGAGGACGAGGCGGCCCGCGTACGCGAGCGAGCCGAGGCGGAGCTCGCCCGGCTCGCGGGCGGCAAGGGCCCGGGACGGACCGCGGACGGGCATCCGGTCGACCTGATGCTCAACATCGGCTCGGCCGCCGACCTCGCGGGCGTGGACCTGACCGACGTCGCGGGCGTCGGGCTGTTCCGCACCGAGTTCCTGTTCCTGGACCGCCACGACGCGCCCGACCTCGAAGAACAGGTGGCCGCCTACACCGAGGCGTTCGCCCTCTTCGAGCGCGGCACGATCGTCGTACGGACCCTGGACGCGGGTGCGGACAAGCCGCTGCCGTTCCTCGGCCTGCCCGATGAGCCCAACCCCGCGCTCGGCGTACGCGGCCTGCGCGTGGCGCGGGACCGCCCGGAGATCCTCGCCACCCAGCTGGAGGCGATCGCGATCGCCGCGGAGCGGACCGCGGCCGACGTCTGGGTGATGGCGCCGATGGTCTCGACCCGGGCGGAGGCCGGGGAGTTCGCCGCGCGGGCCCGCGACCACGGCCTGGCCACGGCGGGCGTGATGATCGAGGTACCGGCGGCGGCCCTGCGCGCGGCGCGGTTCCTCGACGTCGTGGACTTCCTCAGCATCGGCACGAACGACCTGAGCCAGTACACGCTCGCGGCGGACCGGCAGGCCGGCGGGCTGGCGGACCTGCTCGACCCGTGGCAGCCCGCGCTGCTCGACCTGATCGGACGGTGCGCGGCGGCCGGGAAGGCGTCGGGCCGGTCCGTCGGGGTGTGCGGGGAGGCGGCCGCCGACCCGCTGCTCGCGCCGGTGCTGGCCGGGCTCGGCATCACCAAGCTGTCCATGAGCCCGCGTGCCCTGCCGGCCGTACGCGCGAGCCTGGCCGAGCACACCCTCGCCGACTGCGAGCGCCTCGCCGCCCGCGCGCTGGAGACCGACGACGCCGCCGAGGCCCGCGCCGCCGTCCTCACGACGACCTGACGGCTCCGGCCGTGAGTGGCCTCCCGCGCGCGGCGGGGGCCACTCACCCGGCGTTCAGACGCGGACGACCTCGGGACCGGCGGCGGCCAGCTCGGCGGCCAGGCCGCTGTCCAGACCGGTGTCGGTGATCAAAACGCTGATGTCGGACAGCGACGCGAACTTGGCGAGATAGTCGTTGCCGACCTTGGTGTGGTCGACGAGCAGGACGGTGCGCTGCGCGGCCTCGATCATCGACTGCTTGATGGCGGCCTCGGCCGGGTCGGGGGTGGTCAGCCCGACCTCGGCGGAGATCCCGTTGGTGGCCATGAACGCGACGTCGACCCGCAGGCGCGACAGCGGCCGCATGGCCCAGTCGTCGACGGTCGCGAGAGTACGCCCGCGCACCCGCCCGCCCAGCATGATCACGCTGAGGTTGGAGCGGGTGGCCAGGATGGTGGCGAGCGGCGGCGAGTTGACGATCACCGTCAGCTCCCGGTCGCTCGGCAGGACCTGCACCAGCCGGCCGGTCGTCGACCCGGCGTCGATGATGATCGACCCGTCGGCGGGCAGCTCGGCCAGCGCCGCCTTGGCGATGCGCTCCTTCTCCGAGGTCATCACGGCGTCGCGCGCCGCGAGGGCCGGCTCGAAGCCGAGCCGCTCCACCGGGATGGCGCCGCCGTGGACGCGGCGCAGCGTACCCGCGCGCTCCAGCACCGTCAGGTCACGCCGGATCGTCTCCATCGTGACGCCGAAGTCCTCGGCGAGGGTGACGACGTCGACCCGCCCGGCGTCACGCGTGCGCTGCAGGATCTCCTGCTGCCTCTCCTCGGCGTACATGGTGCCCGATCCCCGTTTCGGAGTTGGTTTCGTCTGTGTTTATCTCTCTGCTCTGTGGTGGTCAAGGGCGGCCGTGATCCCGCAGGCCGCGCCATGCCGCGGCCGGTTCTCCTGACGAAGTGTTGACACGGTTTGACCGCGCCGTTACCGTCAGATCCACTGAAAAGAAGGTTTCTTAATTAATACGGCTTCGGGGGACGCCGCGTCGATCCTGTCCGCCGAAGGGACGCTGCCATGTCGCACCGAAGGCCGCCCGGTCGCGCCGCCGCGACCGCCCGGCACGCGCGCGGCCCGCCGCGAGCGTCCCCGTCCGACGCCTTCCACGACGGCCCCGCGCCTGCCGCCACAGGCACCGTGCCGCCTCCTGCGAGAGCGCCTGCCCGCCGCCACGGGCACAGCGCCACCTCCGCCATCACCACCGGGAAGCCGAGCCCCGCCGTGCCCCAGCGAAGCGAGGCATCAAAGGCCCAGCCCGGTGGTCGTTCCCTCCCACGTAGGAGGATTCATGACCAGAGACCTCCGCCACGCCGGCCGCCGGCCCGTACGGCTGCTCGCGTCCTCCGCTCTCCTCGCCCTCGTGGCCGCGCTCCTCACCGGCGGTCTGTCCCCCGCGCACGCCGCGGGCGAGGCCGTCAACATCTGGCTGACCACCACCGACGACTCCGCCGGCCGCCACGTCACGCGCGGTCTGCAGCAGCAGACGCCGATCGCGTTCGGGACCGGTGGCAGCGGCGCGCAGAACATCACCGTCAACGAGAACACCCGCTACCAGCAGTTCACCGGCGCCGGCGCGTCGTTCACCGACACGGCCGCCTGGCTCATGAACAGCAGTGGGGCACTGAGCTCGACCACGCGCACCCAGGTGATGCAGAAGCTGTTCGACCCGAACAGCGGCATCGGCCTGGACTTCCTCCGCAACCCCATGGGGGCGTCCGACCTGGCGCGCGGGAACTACTCCTACGACGACATGCCGGCCGGCCAGACCGACCCGAGCCTGAGCCACTTCTCGATCTCCCACGACCTGGCCGACGTCCTGCCGCTCACCAAGCAGGCGAAACAGCTCAACCCGTCGCTCAAGGTCATGGGGACGCCGTGGAGCGCCCCGGCCTGGATGAAGGACAACGACACCTTCAACCAGCCCGGCTGGCTGGAGAGCCAGTACTACGGCGCGTACGCCCAGTACTTCGTCAAGTACATCCAGGCCTACCAGGCGCAGGGCGTGCCGATCGACTTCGTCTCCGCGCAGAACGAGCCGACGTGCTGCGCCGGCTACCCGTCGATGAGCTGGAACGGCTCCGGCCTGGACTACTTCACCAAGACGAACCTGCTGCCGGCCTTCCACGCCGCCGGCCTGTCCACCAAGGTCCTCGCCCTGGACTGGAACTGGGACACCTACGCGAACTACGGCGCGCCGCAGGTCGACGACTCCGCGATCCGGAACGACCCGAACTTCGGCGGCATCGCCTGGCACGGCTACGGCGGCGACGTCGGCGAGCAGACCACGGTGCACGACCAGTACCCGAACGTGGACGCCTACGACACCGAGCACTCCGGCGGCACCTGGATCTCCAACCAGCAGCAGGAGGACATGCACAACATCGTCGACTACACCCGCGACTGGGGGAAGAGCGTCGTGAAGTGGTCGCTCGCGGTGGATCAGAACATGGGCCCGCACAACGGCGGCTGCGGCACGTGCACCGGGTTGATCACCGTGCACAACGGCGACAGCCGCAGCGGCCAGGTCGACTACACGATCGAGTACTACGACATGGGCCACCTGACGAAGTTCGTCAAGCCCGGCGCGTACCGCATCGACTCCACCGCCAACTCCACCGTGCCGAACGTCGCGTGGCGCAACCCGGACGGCTCGAAGGCCCTGATCGCCTACAACGACGGCGGCTCCGCGCAGTCGCTCAAGGTCAACTGGGGTGGCGAGTCGTTCACCTACTCCCTGCCGGCCAAGACCACCGCGACGTTCACCTGGAGCGGCACGCAGAGCGGTGGCAGCGGCGGCACCGGTCAGATCACCGGCTACGGCGGCAAGTGCGTCGACGTCGCCTCGGGCAGCAGCGCCAACGGCACGGCGGTGCAGCTGTATGACTGCAACGGCACGACCGCGCAGCAGTGGACGGTCGGTTCGGACGGCACGATCCGGGCGCTGGGCAAGTGCATGGACGTGACCTCGGCCGGCACCGCGAACGGCACGCAGATCCAGCTGTACGACTGCAACGGCACCGGCGCCCAGCGGTGGACCAAGGGATCGAACGGCTCGCTCGTCAACTCCGCGTCGGGCCGGTGCCTGGACGCCACCGGGCCGAGCTCGGCCAACGGCACGCGCCTGCAGATCTGGGACTGCACCGGCGCCGCCAACCAGCAGTGGACCACTCCGTAACCCCCGCCCGTACGACCCCGCCAGGAGAAGTCATGCCACGACCTCGGTTCAGCCTGCTCCGGCGACGCCTTACGGCACTCGCCACGGTCCCGCTCGCCGCCGCGAGCGTCCTGTTCGGCACCGGCCAGGCGGCGCACGCCGCCGTCAACCCCGGGCCGGGCTTCCCCGCCCACTACGCCGCCCCGTACGTCGAGACGTGGGGCTCGACCTCGGCGATGGCCAACGCGCAGGCCGCCACCGGCCTGAAGTACTACACGCTCGCCTTCGTCATCGGCGGAGGCGGCTGCACCGCCACCTGGAACGGTGACACCTCCATCGACAGCAGCGGCTGGCAGACCGCGATCAACAACCTGCGGGCCTCCGGCGGCGACGTCATCGTCTCCTTCGGCGGCGCGTCCGGCACCGAGCTGGGCCAGGCCTGCACCTCGGTGTCGACGCTCCAGGCCCAGTACAAGCGGGTGATCGACACTCTCAACCTGACCCGCATCGACCTGGACATCGAGGGGTCGGCGCTGAACGACACCACCGCCAACGACCGGCGGAACCAGGCGCTCGCCGCGCTCCAGCAGCAGTACGCCTCGGCCGGCCGCCACCTGGCCGTGGACTACACGCTGCCGGTCGACCCGAGCGGCCTGGAGTCCAACGCCATCAGCCTGCTGAACAACGCCAAGAGCCGCGGCGTCGACGTCAGCGTCGTGAACATCATGACGATGGACTACGGCTCGGCCATGGACATGGGCCAGGCCGCGGTCAACGCCGCCACCGGCCTGCACACCCAACTCGGGCAGATCTGGACCGGCAAGTCCTCCGACCAGCTCTGGGCGATGGAGGGCAACACCCCGATGATCGGGGTGAACGACACGACCAGCGAGGTCTTCACCACCGGCAACGCCTCGACGCTGGAGAGCTTCGCGGCGAGCCACGGCATCCAGCTGCTGGCGTACTGGGCCCTCGGCCGCGACAAGGCGTGCGCGACCAACGGCCAGCTGTCCGACTCGTGCAGCGGCACACCGCAGAGCGCGTACCAGTTCGCCCGTACGTTCAACGCCCTCACCGGCGGCTCCAGCGGCGGCGGCTCCGGCGCGACCGGCCAGATCACCGGCTACGGCGGCAAGTGCGTGGACGTCGCGTCGGCGAGCAGCGCGAACGGTACGGCGGTGCAGCTGTATGACTGCAACGGCACGACCGCGCAGCAGTGGACGGTCGGTTCGGACGGCACGGTCCGGGCGCTGGGCAAGTGCATGGACGTGACCGCGGCCGGCACGGCGAACGGCACGCAGATCCAGCTGTACGACTGCAACGGCACCGGCGCCCAGCAGTGGAGCAAGGGCGCGAACGGCTCCCTCGTCAACTCCGCGTCCGGCAAGTGCCTGGACGCCACCGGCCCCAGCTCGGCCAACGGCACCCGGCTGCAGATCTGGACCTGCACCGGCGCCGCCAACCAGCAGTGGACCCTGCCGTCCTGACGGCCTCCGGACCGACGAGAAGGGAACGAACATGCGCACCGCAACCCGTCGGCGTGCCGGCCTGGTCGCTCTCGCCGCCGCGCTGATCGCCGGGTCCGGTGGCGCCGCGACGGCGGCGACGACCCCCGGGGCCGCCCGTGCCCCGCGGGCCGTCGCGCCGGCCGCGGCGACGTTCACCGACGACTTCAACGGCGCCGCCGGCTCCGGCGTCGACCAGGGCAAGTGGCGCCTGGAGACCGGCGACAACGTCAACAACCACGAGCGCGAGTACTACACGAGCGGCACGAACAACGCCGCCCTCGACGGCCAGGGTCACCTGGTCATCACCGCCAAGAAGGAGAACCCGGCCGGCTACCAGTGCTGGTACGGCACGTGCCAGTACACCTCGGCCAGGATGAACACGGCCTCGACGTTCACCCAGGCGTACGGCCACTTCGAGACCCGGATGAAGATCCCGCGCGGTCAGGGCATGTGGCCCGCGTTCTGGCTGCTCGGCACCGGGAACCAGGGCTGGCCGGGCAACGGCGAGATCGACGTCATGGAGAACGTCGGGTTCGAGCCGGGAACCGTCCACGGCACGATCCACGGCCCGGGGTACTCCGGCAGCGGCGGCATCGGCGCCGGGTACACCCTTCCCGGCGGGCAGGCCTTCGCCGACGGCTTCCACACCTTCGCCATCGACTGGTCGCCGAACACCATCACCTGGTCGGTGGACGGCACCCCGTACGAGACCCGTACGCCGGCGGACCTGGGCGGTGACAAGTGGGTGTTCGACCACCCGTTCTACATCATCATGAACCTCGCGGTCGGCGGCTACTGGCCCGGCGACCCCGACGGCTCGACACCCTTCCCGGCGCAGCTCGTCGTGGACTACGTGCACGTCACCACGTCCTCGACCGGAGGCGGCGGCGCGACCGGCCCGATCAAGGGATACGGCGGCAAGTGCGTGGACGTCGCGTCGGCGAGCAGTGCGAACGGTACGGCGGTGCAGCTGTATGACTGCAACGGGACGAACGCGCAGAGCTGGACGGTCGGTTCGGACGGCACGGTCCGGGCGCTGGGGAAGTGCATGGACGTGACCGCGGCCGGCACGGCGAACGGCACGCAGATCCAGCTGTACGACTGCAACGGCACCGGCGCCCAGCAGTGGACCAAGGGATCGAACGGCTCGCTGGTGAACCCGGCGTCCGGACGCTGCCTGGACGCCACCGGGCCGAGCTCGGCCAACGGCACCCGGCTGCAGATCTGGGACTGCGCCGGGAGCGCCAACCAGCAGTGGACGCTCCCGTCCTGACCGTCCACATCAGGGCCGGTACCCGTCATACCGGTGGGTACCGGTCCTGACCAGGCGTGCGGCATCCACGCAAGGGGTATGTCGAGTGACGGATAGGGACGAAAGCGGCATGGGGGGCGAGACCGACCGGGGGCGACAGTGAGGGCGGCGCGGGCGTATCCGATCACCGAGCACACGACGGACCTGCGGGTGGAGTGGATCGAGGATCCGACACCCGGTGCCGGTGAGGTACTCGTCCAGGTCACCGCCGCGGGCGTCACGCGATGGGACCACACCGCCGCGACCGGCGTCGGCACGGGCCCGCTCACCCTCGGCGCGGAAGGCGCCGGCATCGTCGTCGCCGACCCCGGCGGCCACTGGACACCCGGCACCCGGGTGATGTTCTTCGCCGGACCGGCCGGCACGATGGCCGAGCTCACCGTGGTGCCCGAACAGAACCTCGCCGAGGTCCCGGTCAACGTCGCCGACGAGGTCGCGGCCACGGTCCCCGTCGCGTACCTGACGGCGGTGCTCGCACTGCGGCTGGGCCGGTTCGGTCCGGGCAAGCGCGTCTTCGCTCCCGCCGTCGGAGGCGGGGTGGGCAACGCGACCGTGCAGCTCGCGCGGGCGCTCGGCGCGTCCGCCGTGGCCGGCGGCACCGGCAGCACGGCGAAGGCCGAGGCCGTACGAGCGGCGCCGTGGGCGCACGGGATCGACGTGGTCGACCTCGAACGCGACCGGCTTCCCGACGGGCTGGGCGACGGGTTCGCCGCCGGCATCGACGTGGCGGTGGACGGCGTCGGCGGGGGCGTGACCGGGCAGATCGCGGCGGCGCTGGCGACCGGCGGGCGGATCGTCCTGGTCGGTGAGGCGGGCGGTGCGGCCGCGCACGTGCCCGTCGGCGACGTCGTACGGCGCCACGCGAGCCTGCACGGGTTCTCGCTGCCGGACGCCACCGCGGCACAGTCGCGCCGCGCCTGGGCGACCATCACCGGCCTGCTGGCGGCGGGCCGGATCCACCCCGTCATCGACTCGATCTACCCGGTGGAAGCGGCGGCCGAGGCCCTGCGCCACCTGATCGAGGACCGCCCGATCGGCAAGGTCGTGATCATCGGCATGTCCCGTACCCGGTAGTCACCCCAGGGGGATCTCGACCACGACGGTGGTGCCGGCGCCTCTGGGGCTGACGATGGAGATGGTGCCGCCGATCGCCTCGACGCGGTCGGTGAGGCCGATGAGGCCGGAGCCGCGTGAGGGGTCGGCTCCGCCGACGCCGTCGTCGCGGACGGTCAGATGGATCGTGTTGTTCCTGCCGGCGAGGCTGACGCAGACCGCCGAGGCGAACGCGTGTTTGGCCGTGTTGGTGAGTGCTTCGGAGACGACGTAGTAGACGGTCATCTCGCACTGCCGGGGGAGCCGTTCGTCGAGGGAGACGTCGAGTTCGACGGCCACGGGGGAGCGGCGGGCGAGGACCATGAGTGCCGGTTCGAGGCCGCCCTTGGCGAGGATGGCGGGGTGCAGGCCGCGGGACATCTCCTGGAGCTCGACGACGGCCTCGTCCAGGTCCTTGGCGGCGTGGGCGATCCGGAGCCTGGCGTCGTGCAGTTCGGGTGGGATGGCGGCTTCGACTCCGCGCATCTCGAGGCCCAGGGCGACCAGGCGCTGTTGTGTGCCGTCGTGCAGGTCGCGTTCGATGCGGCGGCGCGCCTCGTCGGCGGCGGCGACGACGCGGGCGCGAGAGGCCTTGAGGTCGGCGCTGCTCTGGGCGTTGGCGATGGCGGCGGCGGCGAGCTCGCTGAACTCCATCATGCGCACCTCGGTGTCCTCCGGCAGCGGCTCCGGCGTGCTGGAGGCGACCGCGAGCATGCCCCACAGGGACCGGCCGACGACGATGGGGCAGCCGACGGCGGACCTGACGCCCCGCGCCCCTACCTGGCGGATGAGGGCGCCCTCGCCGTCGTAGTCATTGAGCCGGGCCGGCGCGCCGGTACGCGCGACCATCTCGGTCACGCTCCCCTCTTCCAGCGTCCAGCGTGAACCGGTCGGGAAGGTGGGGCGAATGTCCTCGCGGGCGTGCCAGTCGCCGACGGTGGTCGCCGTGCCGTCCGGCTCGTAACGGACCACCAGCGTGTGGCGCACGCCGAGGAGCCGGCCCAGTTCGCCGGCGACGGAGTCGAACACCTCCGTCGCCGGGGGGTGATGCGCCACCAGCGTGGCCAGGCGCCGCAGCGCGGCCTGCTCCTCGACGCTGCGGGCGAGTTCGTCGCGGCTGGCGCGCAGGGCGCCGGCGGCGTGTTCGCGTTCGCAGGCGGCTTCGAGAAGTATCCCCAGGGAGGGGACGATCCGATCGCGCAGCCGCCGGGTGACGGGGCGGGGCAGGCCGCCGGGGACGCGGAGTGCGGCGTGGATGCCGTCACCGCGCAGCGGGAAGGACAGCCCTCCGTCTTCGGCGGGGAGGTCGCCTGGGTCGATCGAGGCCGAGGGCAGCTTCAGGCCGCTCGCCAGGCGCCGAGCGGTGGCCGGGAGGGCCACGCTCAGGTCGGGTGCCCGCAGCAGCAGCCGGGCCAGCTCGGCGGACAGGTCGGCCTCCTGGCGGGCCTCCATCTCGCCCGGGAGAAGCCGGGCCGCACGGGCGAGCGCGCAGACCGACAGGGCGAGAACCAGGAAGATCCCGAGGACCACCAGGTCCTCGCCCTTGGCGAGCGTCAGCTCCCATGTCGGAGGGAGGAGGAAGTAGTCGAAGACGAGGGCGCTGGCCACGGCCATCACGAGCCCCATGGCCAGGCCCCACAGAGACGTGATCAACAACAGGCCGATGAGGTAGAGCAGACTGAGCGAGTCCACGGGCGCCACTCTCGCCAGCCCGACACCGGCGAGAGTCTCCACGGTGAGGCACAGCGCCATCACCAGGAGACCCAGCCACAGTCGCGGCCGCGGCCGGCGCTCCAGCGCCGCCAGCAATGATGCCCGCATAACACCATTTAACGCCGCCGGCCAAACGCCGACGGTGTGCGTTCGCGCTGGTGAGGATGGTGCTCGTCTGGCGGTTATTCGCAGGGGATCTCCACCAGCAGGGTGGTGCCGGCGCCTTTGGGGCTGAGGATGGAGATGGTGCCACCGACGGCCTCGACGCGGTCGGTGAGGCCGATGAGGCCGGAGCCGCGTGAGGGGTCGGCTCCGCCGACGCCGTCGTCGCGGATGGTCAGGTGGACCGTCTCGTTCCCGACGCTGACGGCGACGCGGACCACTGAGGCGAACGCGTGCTTCGTGGCGTTGGTGAGCGCCTCGGAGACCACGTAGTAGACGGTCATCTCGCACGGCTCGGGGAGCCGCTCGTCGAGGGAGACGTCCAGTTCCACGGCCACGGGGGAGCGGCGGGCGAGGACCATGAGTGCCGGTTCGAGGCCGCCCTTGGCGAGGATGGCGGGGTGCAGGCCGCGGGAGAGTTCCTGGAGTTCGACGACGGCCTCTTCCAGAGCCTTGGCGGTGTGCGCCACCTGGAGCCGGACGTCGGCGAACTCCGGCGGGACCGCGGCCTCGATCCCGCGCAGCTCAAGCCCGAGCGCGACCAGCCGCTGCTGCGTGCCGTCGTGCAGGTCGCGTTCGATGCGGCGGCGCGCCTCGTCGGCGGCGGCGACGACGCGGGCGCGGGAGGCCTTGAGGTCGGCGTTGCTCTGGGCGTTGGCGATGGCGGCGGCGGCGAGCTCGGTGAACTCCATCATGCGCACCTCGGTGTCCTCCGGCAGCGCGTCCGCCGAACGGGTGGACACGACGACCACGCCCCACAGCGACCGGCCGACGATGATCGGGCAGCCGACGGCGGAGACGACGCCGCGCGCACGCAGCTGGGTGGAGAGCGGGCCCCGGCCGGTGTACCCGTTGATCCGGCCCGGCGCGCCGGTACGCGCCACCAGCTCGGTGACGGTTCCCTCTTCCAGCGTCCACCGCGAACCCAGCGGCGGATTGACGTCGTCGCCGGGGGAGGGGGACCAGGCGCCGACGTTGAGTGCGGCGCAGGCCGGCTCGTAGCGGACCACCAGCGTGTGACGCGCACCGAGGATCTGCCCCATCTCACGTGCCACGGCGGAGAAGACCTCGTTCTCCGGAGCCACGTGCGCCACCAGTGTGGCCAGGCGCCGCAGCGCGGCCTGCTCCTCGGCGATCCGGGCGAGTTCGTCGCGGCTGGCCCGCAGGGCGCCGGCGACCTGCTCGCGTTCGCACGCGGCTTCGAGCAGCACCTCCAAGGAAGGGACGACCCGGTCCTGCAGCCGCCGGGTGACGGGGCGGGGCAGGCCGCCGGGGACGCGGAGCGTGGCACGGATGCCCTCACCGCGCAGCGGGAAGGCCAGTCCCCCGTTCTCGGCGGGGACGTCGCCGAGGTCGATCGAGGCCGAGGGCAGCGTCAGGGCGTCCGCCAGGCGCCGCGCGGTGGCCGGGAGCGCCGCGTTCAGGTCGGGTGCCCGCAGCAGCAGCCGGGCCAGTTCGGCGGACAGGTCGGCCTCCTGGCGGGCCTCCATCTCGCCCGACAGGAGCCGGGCCGCACGGGCGAGCGCGCACGCCAGCAGGGACAGGGAGATGAAGATCCCGAGGATCGCCAGATCCTCGCTCTTGGTGAGCCACAGGGTCCACGCGGGCGGGATGAGGAAGTAGTCGAAGACGACGGTGCTGGCCACCGCCATCACCAGCCCCATGGCCAGGCCCCACAGAGACGTGACCAGCAGCAGGCCGACGAGGTAGAGCACGCCGAGGGACTCGACCGGCACGACCTTCGCCAGCGCCACGCCCAGGAGGGTCTCCACGGTGAGGCACATCGCCATCACCAGGAAACCCAGCCACAGTCGCGGCCGCGGCCGGCGCTCCAGCGTCGCCAGCAGGGAGGGACGCATAACCCACATTAACCCGAACCGGCGATGTCGACGGCTCGGGTTAGTGCAGGTCAGGCCGCCTTACTGGCGATCGATCCGTTTTTGACCGCTCCCCTGACGCCGGGCCTCTCAGCCGGGAAGGGCGGCCAGGCGGGCCTTCACGTCCTTGGCGGTCGGGTTGGTCACCGCGGTGCCGTCGGGGAACACCACGACCGGCACGGTCTGGTTGCCGCCGTTGACGTTCTCCACGAACGCGGCGGCCGCCGGGTCACGCTCGATGTCGATCTCGACCATCGCGATCCCGTCACGGGCCAGCTGCGCCTTCAGCCGTTTGCAGAAGCCACACCACGAAGTGGTGTACATCGTGAGCTCACCCGTTGTGGGCGTGGTCATGACTCTCCCCGCGGTCCGTCGGTTGCGAACACCTGTCCAACGCCGGGTCAGGCCACCGCATTCCCACCCCGAGCGCCCGGAACCGACACGAGGGATGGGACACGAGCGTCGGATGGGCCTGAGAGGATGAACGCGCGGTGAAAGGAGGGGCGATGGAGGCGGATGAGGTCCTCGCCGGGCTCGACCCGGAACAGCGCGAGGTGGCCGAGGCCACCCGCGGTCCGGTATGCGTGCTGGCCGGCGCCGGCACGGGCAAGACCCGCGCCATCACCCACCGCATCGCGTACGCGGTGCACACCGGCGTCGTCGCCCCGCAGCGGGTGCTCGCCGTGACGTTCACCACGCGCGCCGCCGGCGAGCTGCGCGGGCGGCTACGGCAGCTGGGCGCCCCGGGCGTGCAGGCGCGCACCTTCCACGCCGCCGCCTACAAGCAGCTGCATTACTTCTGGCCCAAGGTCGTCGGGGGAGAGCCGCCCCGGCTGGTCGAGTCCAAGCTCGCGCTGGTGGCGGAGGCGGCGCGCCTGTGCCGCCTGTCGTTCGGCCGTACCGAGCTGCGTGACGCGGCCGCCGAGATCGAGTGGGCCAAGGTCACCCAGACCCGCCCCGGCGACTACGCCGCCGCCGCGGCCAAGGCCGGGCGCACCCCGCCCATCGAGGCCGTCGACATGGCGCGCGTCCATGACGCCTACGAGCGGCTCCGCCGCGACCGCAACCTCATCGACTTCGAGGGCATGTTGGAGCTCACCGCCGCGATCTTCACCGAGCACCAGGAGGTCGCGAACCAGTTCCGCGACCAATACCGCCACTTCGTGGTCGACGAGTACCAGGACGTCAACCCGCTGCAGAAGCTCCTGCTCGACACGTGGCTCGGCGAGCGCGAGGACCTGTGCGTGGTCGGCGACCCCAACCAGACGATCTACTCCTTCACCGGCGCCAGCCCCTCCTACCTCCTGGGCTTCACGGTCGAGCATCCGGACGCCAAGGTCATCAAGCTCGTCCGCGACTACCGCTCGACGCCGCAGGTCGTACGCCTCGCCAACGGCGTGCTCGCGCAGGCGCGGGGCGAGGCGCGCGCGCACCGCCTGGAGCTGGTCGCGCAGCGGTCCGACGGCCCCACGCCGGTCTTCACCGAGCACGACGACGAGGTGGCCGAGGCGGAAGCGGTGGCCAAGCGCATCCGCGAGCTGCTCGACGAGGGCGTCCCGGCCCGGGAGATCGCGGTGCTGTTCCGCATCAACGCCCAGTCCGAGCCCTACGAACAGGCCTTCACCGACCACGGCGTGCCGTACGTCGTGAAGGGCGCCGAGCGGTTCTTCGAGCGTGCCGAGGTCCGCCAGGCCGTGGTCCTGCTGCGGGGAGCGGCGCGGTCGGACACCGGCGAGCCGCTCGTACGCGCGGTGCGCGACGTCCTGGCCGCCGCCGGGCTGACCGACCAGCCGCCCGAGGGCCGCGGCGCGGCACGCGAGCGCTGGGAGTCGCTGGCCGCGCTGGCCCAGCTCGCCGAGGACGTCGCCATCGACCGCCCGTCCGCGGGCCTGCGGGAGTTCGTGACGGAGCTGGAAGAGCGGGCCGGCTCCCAGCACGCGCCCACGCTCGAAGGCGTGACGCTCGCCACGCTCCACACCGCCAAGGGCTTGGAATGGGACGCGGTCTTCCTCACCGGCCTGGTCGAGGGCACACTGCCGATCATCTACGCGGAGAAGAGCCCCGACCAGATCGAGGAGGAGCGCAGGCTGCTCTACGTCGGGGTGACGCGGGCGCGCGAGTTCCTGACGCTGTCGTGGGCGCTGGCGCGGTCGCCGGGCGGACGCAAGGGACGGCGCCGTTCCCGCTTCCTCGACGGCCTGGCGCCGCAGAGCGCCGGGCCGCCGCGGGTCGACCGCTCGGCGCGTCGTCCGGTGTCCTCCGGCCCTCAGCCGTGCCGGGTCTGCGGGCGCCCGCTGACCGCCGCGATCGAGCGCAAGCTCGGCCGCTGCGAGAGCTGCCCCATCGACTATGACGAAGACCTCCTCGAACGCATGAAGCACTGGCGCGTCGGGGTCTCCAAACGCCAGAAGGTCCCCGCGTACGTCGTGTTCACCGACGCCACCCTGCAGGCGATCGCCGAGCGTGCCCCGCTGTCGGAGGCGGACCTGGCCGCCATCCCCGGTGTCGGCGCGGTCAAGCTCGAACGCTACGGCTCCGACGTCCTGGCACTGTGCCGAGGTGAGGAGCCCGCCGCCGACCTGGTTGACTGATGATCCGGTCAACTGAGTAGGGATCACCATGAACGCCGCACTGAAGGAGCTGCTCGATCTGCTCGACCTGGAGCAGATCGAGATGAACATCTTCCGTGGCCGCAGCCCCGAAGAGCGCCAGCAGCGGGTCTTCGGCGGCCAGGTGGCCGGTCAGGCGCTGGTCGCCGCCGGCCGTACGGTGCCCGCCGACCGGCATGTCCACTCGCTGCACGCCTACTTCATCCGGCCGGGTGACCCGAGCGTGCCGCTCGTCTACACGGTCGACCGCGTCCGCGACGGCCGTTCGTTCACCACCCGCCGGGTCTCCGCCGTCCAGCACGGCAAGGTGATCTTCACTCTGTCGGCGTCGTTCCAGGTGCTGGAGGAGGGGCTGTCCCACCAGGCGCCGATGCCCGAGGTGCCCGCCCCGGAGACGCTGCCGACGTTCCGCGAGCGGATGGAGGTCATCTTCGGCCCGCAGGAGAACGACTTCTTCCGCCGCCGCCCCGTCGACCTGCGGCACATCACGCCGCTCACCTGGGAGGCCGCTCGCGACCCGTCGCTGACCGGCCCGGAGTCGAAGGTCTGGCTGCGCTTCGACGGCGAACTCCCCGAGGACCCGCTGCTGCACGTCTGCCTCATGACGTACGCCTCGGACATGACGCTGCTCGACACGGTGCTGCTCAACCACGGGCGTGCCTGGGGCGACAAGAAGACCATGGGCGCGAGCCTGGATCACGCGATGTGGTTCCACCGCCCGTTCCGCGCCGACCGCTGGCTGCTGTACGCCCAGGACACCCCGAACGCCGCCGGCGGCCGCGGCCTGGCCCGGGGCCAGGTGTTCACCCAGGACGGTGAGCTGGTCGTCTCGGTCGTCCAGGAGGGCCTGGTCCGGACGACGGAGTCCTGACCGGCCGCGGCCGCCGCCTCGTTGTTCCGCTGGGCGTCGGCGGCCGGGCAATCGACTTCGCGACGGATCGCGAGGTACGCCGGCTCGCACCGCGCCGCTCGTGTGCGTAGGGTGTGCAGATCATGGGGTCAGCGCGCGCACGCCCGGCGCACCGGCAGGTCAAAGGACAGACGAGCGTCACTCGGGTCGGTACCCGCAACGCGCGGTTCCAGCAGTGGCAGGCGCTGCTCACCAACCGGACCAAGCGGAATCGGGCGGGAGAGTTCATCGTGCAGGGGGTCCGGCCGATCACCATCGCCGCCGAGCGCGGCTGGCCGATCCGCTGCCTCATCCACGCCGGCGGCCGGCGGCTGTCCTCCTGGGCCGAGGGCGTGCTGCGCGGCACCGGGGCCGAACGCGTCGAGATGGAGCCCGCCCTGCTGGCCGAGCTGGCCGGCAAGGACGACGCCGAACTCGTCGCGGTCGTCGCCCTGCCGCCCGACGACCTGAACCGGATCACTCCCGGCGGCCCGGTCGTCGTCTTCGACCGGCCCAGCGACCCGGGCAACATCGGCACCGTCGTACGCTCCGCCGACGCGTTCGGCGCCTCCGGGGTGATCGTGACCGGGCACGCCGCCGATGTCTACGACCCCAAGGCGGTGCGCGCCAGCACGGGGTCGCTGTTCGCCGTGCCCGTCGTACGCGTGCCCTCGCCGGCCGCGGTCGCCGAGTGGGCCCACGCCGCGGACGTCCGCATCATCGGCACCGACGAGACCGGAACCCACGACGTCGCGCGCCATGATCTCGGCGGGCCGGTCATCATCGTGATCGGAAACGAGACCCGCGGGATGAGCGCCGCATGGCTCGCGGCCTGCGACGAGGTCGTGCGGATCCCGATCGGCGGAGCGGCCAGCTCGCTGAACGCCGCGTCCGCCGCGACCGTGGTCCTGTACGAGGCCGCGAGGCAACGAAAAGAAAAATAAGAAATCGCAGGTGGAAAATACGTTGCCCCCATCGGGGCGGCGATCGTACGCTTCTCGCGAGCACATGACGGGCTCCCTCCCACCGGAGGGCCCGCGGACGTAGAAGGGCGGTGGCAGTCGCGTGAGTAACAACATCGGCACTCAAGCTTGGGCCGCCGCATGCCCGCGTCCGTCCGTGCTGTTCTCGCGCGGTAGCGCCTCGCTTCCGGCCGTCTACGTGTCCCCCGAAGCCGGGCACGCGCGGCCTGAGGGCGTGGCGAAGAAGCGAGTGGAGAAGCACGTCTTCACGACGCTCGGCGCCGGCCAGCTGACCGCCCAGGCCAAGGATGCGGCCATCCGTATGCCGCTGGGTCCGCCCCCCTGGAGACCGCCAGAGTGAAAGCTCTGAGCAGGCCTCCAGGCCGCGGATCCCGACCCCGGGAACCGCGGCCTTTTTGTTTCGGCCACACCGAACCAACGAGAGATCAGATCAAGAAAGGGGTGGAGACCTTGGGCCTCGCGCTCACCGCGATCAGCGAGAACCTCGATCTTCCCTGCCGGCAGGAGCCCGAGCTCTTCTTCGCCGAGTCGCCCCAGGACGTCGAACTGGCCAAGGCGCTGTGCGCCGAGTGCCCGATCCGGCGTGCCTGCCTCGCCGGCGCCCTCGAGCGCCGGGAGCCCTGGGGTGTCTGGGGTGGAGAGCTGTTCATCCGCGGCGTCGTCGTCCCCCGGAAGCGTCCGCGCGGACGTCCCCGCAAGAACGCCGAGGTGGCGGCATGACCCGCCGACCGACCGAGACCGCACGTACCGAGAAAGAGCAGAAGATGAGCTTGCTCAGCATTGAACTGTCCCAGGAGCGAATACGTGACGCCGAGCGCGAGGTAGCGCGTCGGCGCGGCATCGCCCAGGCCCGGGCCGCACGCCGGGCCCGCCGCGACGCCGAGCTGACCGCCGCCCGCGTCCGGCGCCTGCTGACCGCGCGCTGACGGGTTCGCCCGAGAGCGCCTCCTGAAGGAAGACGGGACCCCCGGCACCACGGCCGGGGGTCCCGCGGCGTTTCGAGGAGTCCTTTCGGCGGCTCAGAGCGCGGCCAGGGGACGGCACGGACTGCGGAATCGTGCGCTCGCCGCCTCCGAGGACCCGAAACTCCTGGTGGAGGCAACGCGTTGGCCAACGTCACCGCGTTTCGCTTCCGCCGAAGCGGTCGATCGGTGATGCTTGGAACAAGGCCGACGAACAAGGGGGAGCGACCGGCATGGTCAGCTGCACGTCCTGTGGAACCACCGCCGAGTCACCGCTCGGCTGGACCACCGATGTCACCGAGCGGGGCCTGCGGCACCTGTGCGACCGGTGCAGCCGCGACAACATCCGTTCGATCGAGGGCCGGCTCGACCAGGTCTACTGGTAACGCTCAGCTGGCGATCTCTTCGGAGCCCTCTTCCGACCCGTCCGGGTCGTCGTCGGCGAAGCCCGGCACCCAGTGCAGTGCCTCGCCGCGGAACGGGCCCTCGGCCTCGAGCTGGCACAGCACGCCCGTGCCGGCCGCGACCACGCGGTGGATCAGCACGTACGAGGGCGGCAGGTTCAGCTGACGCACGACGTTCGTCGGCCGCAGGTCCGTCACCCGCGCGAACTCCTGCCGTAGCCACTCGCGGCTGAACTTGAACGTGTCCTCGATCAGCGGCTCGGCGATCGGGACGATGAACGCCTGCAGCGACTCCGGGTCGACCTCGACGCCCTCGCGGATGAAGTCCTCTTCGCGCAGCGCCTTCATGATCTGGTCGATGTCGAGGAGCGTGCCGATCCGCATGAGCACGCCGATGCGCCGGTGGAACCCGCCCGGCAGCCGGTCGACGGCGCCGAAGTCGATCACGCCCAGGCGCCCGTCGTCGAGCAGCCGGAAGTTGCCCGGGTGCGGGTCGGCGTGCAGCAGACCGCAGCGCGCCGGGCCCGAGAACAGGAAACGGCAGTACAACAGGCCCGCGTGGTCGCGCTGCTCCTGAGTGCCGTCCGCGATGATCGCCGACAGCGGAGTGCCGTCCATCCACTCGGTGACGAGCACGTGGCCCGACTGGGCGACGACCTCGGGAACGTAGATGTCGGGGTCGTCCGCGTACGCCTCGGCGAAGATCTGCTGGGACTCGGCCTCGACCGTGTAGTCGAGCTCCTCGCTGACGCGCTCCTTGACCTCGGCGAGCATCGCCTTCATGTCCAGCCCCGGCATCAGCACCGCGAACAGCCGGCCCAGCCGGGCGAGCTGGTTGAAGTCGCTCAGCAGCGCCTTGCCCGCGCCGGGGTACTGCACCTTGACCGCGACCGTACGGCCGTCGTGCCAGACCGCCTTGTGGACCTGGCCGATGGAGGCCGCCGCGGCCGGCCGGTCGTCGAACTCGGCGAACAGCGACTGCCAGTCCTCGCCGAGGCCTTCGGTCAGGACCCGGTGCACCGTACGGGCGGGCAGCGGGGGAGCCGCCTCCTGCAGCCGGGTGAGCGTCGCGCGGTACGGCCCCGCGAGCTCCGGTGGAAGGGCCGCCTCGAAGATCGACAGCATCTGGCCGAGCTTCATCGCTCCGCCCTTGAGCTCGCCGAGCACCTTGAACAGCTGATCGGCCGTACGCTGCTGGATCTCCAGCGCGACCAGCTCGGCGGACTTGCCGAAGGTGCGCTTGCCGACGCCGAGGGCCGTACGCCCAGCGAAGCCGATCGGGAGAGACGCCAGTTTGGCGGTCCGCGTCACGGCGCGACGGGGAAGATCGCTCATTCGCCTACCTGCTTGTTCGCGCATCCGTGTGGGGGTGGCACGTCTTTCATTCTGCGTGAGAGACGTCACGCGTCCATACCGATATCCGCCAGATGTTCGGCGCGTGCACCCGTGAGCATAGGTGACCTGCCAAATCGCGTAAGTGTGTGCTTTCTCACTAGGGCGCTCGCCGGGACGGCCCGAGCCCAATACCCTCCGGCCATGAGCGAACGGAGCGAGCGAATCGACGAGCACGGTGCGCCTGGTCTCTCCTCCGACGAAGGAGGACGCATGAGCGAACGGAGTGAGCGAATCGACAAGCACAGTGCGCCTGGTCTCTCCTCCGACGAAGGAGGACGCATGAGCGAACGGCTGCGGGTGGATCGGCGTTCCGACGGGATCGTCGTGCTCACCCTCGATGACCCCGCCCGGCGCAACGCGATGTCCGAGACGATGACCTCCGCCTGGCGCGAGGCCATCGCCGGTCTCCGGGAGGACGCCGGGGTGCGCTGCGTCGTCGTCACCGGCGCCGGCAGTGCCTTCTCCTCCGGCGGCGACCTGGGCTGGATCGCCGATCGCGGCCAGGTCGACGTGCCCCCGCTCCGCGATCACATGCTCGGCTTCTACCGCACCTGGCTGTCGGTGCGCGACCTGGAGGTGCCCACGGTCGCCGCGGTCAACGGCGCCGCCGTCGGCGCCGGCCTGTGCCTCGCCCTGGCCTGTGACCTGCGGTACGCCGCCTCCGACGCCAAGCTGGTCGCGCCGTTCACCCGGCTGGGCATCCACCCGGGCATGGCCGCGACGTACCTGCTGCCCGAGACGGGCGGCCTGCCGCTGGCCCGGGAGATGCTCTTCACCGGCCGCGTGGTGACCGGAGAGGAGGCGGCGGCGCACGGGATGGTCAACCGCGCGGTGCCGCGCGAGAAGGTGCTCGACGTGGCGCTCGAGGTCGCCGCGCGGATCGCCGAGCAGGCGCCGGTCGCCACCCGCCTGACCAAGGCCGCCCTGGCCGACGGCGGGCAGCCGAGCCTGGAGGCGGCCCTGCGGTGGGAGTCGCTGGCCCAGCCGGTGACCATGGCCTCGGCGGATCTCGCCGAGGGCATCGCCGCGCAGCGCGAGAGGCGCGCACCGAGGTTCACGGGCCGCTGAGGCCCCGCCCATGGGTGGGGCCGGCCCGGAAAGCCCCCGTGCGCCGGTTCGGCCACCCCCTTCCCAGTCGGCGGCCGTCCCGTGCGCCGCGGGGACCCCCGGTGCGCGTGACGCTAGGAGGAGGGTCGGACGGGAGTCAACGAGAGCCTGTGGACGGCCCTGGGGACCCGGTGGGGACAGGCCGGAGCGTCCCTGTGGACAACCTGCGCACATGGGTGTGGATAGCCCTGGGGATGATTCAATTACCCCTGATCTACCTGCATCGATGCGATCCACCCCCTGTGGAGAAAACAAAGTTTTCGGTACGGTGCTACGGTGCCCCCCACAGGCGAGATAGAGGTTCGTCGCAGTTCCCGGCGCCGTCGCACGGTCACCGCGCGCCGCGACGGCGACAAGACGGTCGTGATGATGCCGGCCGGGCTGAGCGACGCCGAAGAGCAGGAATGGATCGCGACCGTGCTCGAACGGCTGGCGCGGCGCGAGGCGCGCCGGCGGCCGAGCGACGCGGCGCTGTTCGACCGTGCCCGCGAACTCGCGTCACGCTACCTCGACGGCCGAGCCGCGCCGGCGAGCGTACGCTGGGTCGGCAACCAGCGCAGCCGCTGGGGTTCCTGCACGCCCGAAGACGGCACCATCCGGCTCTCCGCCCAGCTGCGCGGCATGCCCGGCTGGGTGGTCGACTACGTCCTCCTGCACGAGCTGACCCACCTCATCGAGCCCGGCCACGGCCCGGCGTTCTGGAAACTGGTCAACCGCTACCCCCGCACCGAGCGTGCGCGCGGTTACCTCGAAGGCGTCGCCGCCACCGCGAGCCTGCCGCTGGCGGACGGAGAGCCCGTCACGTGACCTCACGCTTCGTCGCCGTCCTGGCCGGAGACGAGGTCGCGACCCCGCCCGGCGCCGACCCGGCGGAGTTCCGGCTCGCCGTGCTGGAGGACACCTACGAGGTCGTCGCCGGACTGGAGTTCGTCACACCGGTCCTGGCCCTGACCGGCCCCGACCCCGAGGCCGAGGCGATCACCTGGCCGGGCACCGAGATCGTCCGGACCACCGGCCTGCGCCCGCTGCTCGACGCGCTGGCGGACCTCGGCGCCGACCAGGCGGCCGTGGTCGCCCACGACGCCCCCGACCTGCCGTCGCTGCTGCTCGGCAAGCTGTTCCGCTCCCTGGGCGGGGGAGAGGTCGCCCTCTGCCCGGCGAAGGGCGGCGGCCTGGTCGCCCTGGCCGCCCGCCTGCCCGCGCCGCCGTGGCTGGAGGACGTCGACCTGAACACGGACGACGCCCCGAGCCGCCTGCGCGCCGCGGCCGCCCGCCCGGGAGCCGTACGCTCCGGCCCCGGCTGGCACCGCCTCCGCACCCCCGCCGACTTGGCTCGCCTGGACCCGGGCCTGGAAGGCTGGGACAACACCCGGATCCTCCTCGGCGGAGCCTGAGGGACCCGGCGGCCTCAGCACCGGCGCGTCGGACGGCTGGCCGGTATGCGGCTCGCGCGTCGGCTGCGTAGGGGTCGGGATGCTCTTGGACGCGAGCTCGGTATCTTTGCTGGTTTCCTCGCGTTCTCCTCGGATCGGGCTTCGGCGGCCCGAGTACCGGCGCGTCGGACGGCCGGCCGGGACGCGGCTCCGCCGATCGCGGGCTGGGATATTCCTGGGCGGTGACCGTCCTCAGGCCGCCGATCTGCGGGCCGGCCGTCACCAGGGGAAGCACGACCCGGCGGGCCTGGGCGGCGGCCAGTTCGGCGCGGAATCCCTCGGCGACCCGCTCGGGCCCGCCGAACTCCGCGACGGCGGCGCGCGTGGCCTGGCAGGTGATCTCCTGGTTCCCGCTGAGCCGGGCTGCCTGGTTCCGGGTCTGGAGGCCTGGGCGACATCCGTCCGCCCCTCGGGCGGCGTGTGACCCCGGCCACGGCGGCCTGAGCATCGGCGCGCCGGACGGCCGGGACGCGGCTCGTCGTCGATCGGCGGCAGGCCGGATGCTCCGACGCCGACATCCGGGTCTGTCCGTGCGAGGAGCCCCGGTGGTGGCCGATGGCCTGGCCTCGACGCTTCGCTGCGCGAGCCGCCACAGCGCCGCCCGACCGAACCACTGGCCACGGCGGCGTCCTTCAAGGTCTCCATCGGGCCGTCAGACCCCGCGTTCGGCGAGGTGGTCCAGCTGCGTCTGCGCTCCACCGCCTCCCGAGCCGTACGGGCGGCGACGAGCGTGCTGGGAAGGCGCGACCGGACGGCGAGCGGGGGAGCACCGTCCTGCCGGATCTGTCCGGTGACGTGGGTGAGCGCCCGCGGGATCGTCCGTCCGCGGGTGTGGCGACGGGTCGTTCTCGGCGGGGAGGGCGAGTGCGCCGGACGGCTTTCACCGGCCGGCATCGGCAGAGGCCCGGGGGAATGCCGTGTGGGATCGCCGACCCGCGAGCGCCGGAACGAGGCCAGTGGACGGTCGCTCTCGGAGGGAAGAGGAACCGCGGCGACGCCTTGACCGCCTGGCTTGAGCGGGTGCCGGAGGGAGTGCCGCCCGCACTGGCCATAGGCACGTGCTGAGACGCTGGGCCGCGGTCACGGTGATCGGCGAAACGGGCCCGCAGGCCGTCCGTCCTGCGGCCGTCGGCCTCGGCCCGCGAGCTGCCGCTGCCCGCCGGCGGCGGGTGCCGCCCGAACGCTTTAGCCCGGGTAGCGAAGGTAAGGGTCTTATAGCCAAAAGGTCACATTGACGCGCTCTGCAAAGGATTGCAGAGTTTCACTCATCCGAAACACAGGAGGAGAATCCGGTGCCGGTGACCATCCAGGACGTGGCCCGTGAGGCGGGGGTTTCGGTCTCCACCGTCTCCCGGGCGTTCACCGTGCCGGAGATGGTGCGAGACGAGACCCGGCACCACGTCCTGGCGACCGCGGAGCGGCTGGGTTACCGGCCGAACCGCGCCGCCCGAGGCCTGATCACCGGCAAGACCGGCAATCTGGGCGTGATCGTTCCCGACCTGTCCAACCCCTTCTTTCCCAACGTTCTGAAGGGGGTGCAGGCGCGGGCCCGTGAGGCGGACTATGCCGTCTTCCTCGCGGACTGCGACGAGAACGCCACCGAGGAGATCGCCCTCGTCCAGGCGATGGCCAAACAGGTCGACGGCGTCATCCTCTGCTCCTCACGCATGTCGGAGGCGCAGCTCGAACGCGTCGTCGGCACGACGTCCCTGGTGCTCATCAACCGGCAGGTGCGAAACCAGCCCGCCGTCCTCATGGACACGGCGGGCGGCATGCGCCAGGCGGCCGAGCATCTCGCCGCTCTCGGGCACCGCAGGGTCGCCTACCTGAGCGGGCCACGCGCCTCGTGGTCGAACCGGGAGCGCCGGCGCGGGCTGCGCCGCGCCGCCCGGCAGGACATCGAGGTGGTGGAGCTGGGGCCGTTCGCGCCGCGGTTCGAGGGTGGGTCGCACGCCGCCGACCTGGCGCTCGCCGAGGGCGTGACGGCGATCATCGCCTACAACGACCTGATGGCCCTCGGGGTGATGTCCCGGCTGGCCGATCGGGGCGTGTCCGTACCCAAGGAGATGAGCGTCGTCGGGTTCGACGACATTCCGATGGCGGGCATGGCCACCCCGCCGCTGACCACCGTGTCCATGCAGAACGAACGGGCAGGCCGCGCGGCCGTCGACCTGCTCGTGAGCCTCCTGAACGTCACCGGCGCCGAGGCGGGGGATCTCCGCCGGGGACTCGAATGCCAGCTGATCGTGCGGGCGTCGACCGCCGTGCCGCGCGATCCGACGGGAAGGTAATCCCCTGATGCGTGTGAAGACGTTGTGTCTCGCGGCGGTGCTGGTCCTGGCGGGCGCGTGCGGCTCGCCGAATGCGGGGGGCGGGGCCAAGGACCTCACCCCGGGCAATGTGCCGGACAACCCGAAGAACCCGGTGACCCTCAACATCATCGATGTGGCGGGCAACCTCCAGCTCACCAAGGGAATGATCGACGAGTTCGTCAAGACCCACCCCAAGGTGATCAAGAAGGTCACCTACACCAACGCCACGGCGCCCGAGCTGCCCGGCAAGATCAAGGCTCAGCAGAGCGCCGGCCAGGTGCAGATCGGCCTGGTCCTGACCGGCACCGACGCCCTGTCCGCCGGCATCGACCAGAACCTGTGGGTCAAGACCGACGACTACGCGAGCCGCCTGGGCAACGCGAACTACCAGGCTCCCGCGCAGAAGATGCAGGAACTCGCCCAGGGCCACGGCGTCGAGGTCGTCTACTACCCCTCAGGGCCGCTGATCGAGTACAACCCCAAGACGGTGAGCAAGCCGCCGGCGACCGCGGACGAGCTCCTCGCCTGGGCCAAGGCGCACCCGAAGAAGTTCCAGTACGCCCGCCCCGCCAACTCCGGCCCCGGCCGTACGTTCCTCATGGGCCTGCCCTACATCCTCGGCGACTCCAACCCGAAGGACCCCAAGGCCGGCTGGTCCAAGACCTGGTCGTACCTGCAGGAACTCACCAAGTACGTCGACTACTACCCCTCCAAGACGTCGGAGACGATGTCCAACCTGGCCAACGGCTCGGCCGACATCATCGCCACCACGACGGGCTGGGACATCAACCCGCGGGCGCTCGGCCAGGTCCCGGCCGGTGACAAGGTCGCGTACCTCAAGGGCATGCACTGGGTGACCGACGCGCAGTACGCCGTCGTGCCGCGCGGGGTCTCCGCCGACGTGCTGTCCGCGGACCTCCAGCTGATCAAGTGGATGCTCACCCCGCAGCAGCAGGCGAAGGCCTACGACGACGGCTACTTCTACCCGGGCCCGGCGGTGAACGGTGTCACCGTGCAGATGGCGCCGCAGAAGTCGCAGCAGGTCATCCAGCAGTTCGGCCGGCCGGAGTACGACCAGTGGATCCCGAAGTTCCCCACGGAGACCTCACTGCCGGCCCAGCAGCAGGTCGCCGCGTTCGACCAGTGGGACCGGACCGTCGGCAGCGGCAAGGTCAAGAAGTGAACGAGCGGAGCGAACGCACCAGAGAACACGCGCGCCTGGTCATCCCCCCGACGAAGGAGGGCCAGTGAACGAGCGGAGCGAGCGAACCAAAGAGCACGCGCGCCTGGTCATCCCCCCGACGAAGGAGGGCCAGTGAACGAGCGGAGCGAGCGAACCAAAGAGCACGCGCGCCTGGTCATCCCCCCGACGAAGGAGGGCCCGTGAGCGGATCGAAGATCTCGGAGCTGCGGCTCGATCACGTGAGCCGCGGCTTCGGGGAGGTGCTCGCGCTCGACGGGCTCGACCTCACCATCGAGGGCGGGGAGTTCGTCGCGCTGCTCGGACCGAGCGGGTGCGGCAAGTCGACCGCGCTGAACTGCCTGGCCGGCCTCCTGCCGCTGACCGGCGGCTCCATCACGCTCGACGGGCGGCGGATCGACACCCTGCCGCCGGAGCAGCGTGGCTTCGGCATGGTCTTCCAGAACTACGCGCTGTTCCCGCACATGTCGGTGCGCGCCAACATCGGCTTCGGCCTGAAGATGGCCAAGGTCGGCAAGGCCGAGGCGCAGCGGCGGGTCGACGAGGCGGTGAGACTGGTCCAGCTCGGTGACCACGCCGCCAAGTTTCCCGGCCAGCTGTCGGGCGGGCAGCAGCAGCGCGTCGCGATCGCCCGCGCGATCGTCCTGGAGCCCGCGCTGGTGCTGATGGACGAGCCGCTGTCCAACCTCGACGCGAAGCTGCGCCTGGAGATGCGCACCGAGATCCGGCGCATCCACCAGACGCTCGGCCTGACGACCGTCTACGTCACGCACGACCAGGAGGAGGCGCTGTCGCTCGCCGACCGGCTCGTCCTGCTGCGTGAGGGGAAGGTCCAGCAGGTCGGCCCGCCGGAAACGGTCTACACCGAGCCCGCGAACCGGTTCGTGGCCGGGTTCATGGGATACCGGAACGAACTGGAGCTGCCGGTCTCCCCTGGATCGGGAACCGCCGTGGGTGACAAGACGGTGGTGCTCGGCGACCTGACCGGCACCCGCCGTGAGGACCTCGGGGAGACGGCGGTCGCCGCCATCCGGCCCGAGGACTTCACCGTCGGCGACGGCCCGAACGCCATGGAGGTCGACGTCGAGGTCGTGGAGTTCCAGGGCCGCGAGCAGGCGGTCCAGGCGCGTACGGCCGGCGGCGACGAGCTCCACCTGCGCGTCCAGGCCCGTCTCGCTCCCGGCGACCGGGTGACGGTGTCGGTGCCGCCGGAGCGGGTGCTGGTGTTCGCGGCCGACAGCCCGGCCGCGCCCGAGGAGGTGGCCTAGGTGGCGGCCCCGGCGGCCCCGGCGACCGCGGGGCGCATCGCGCTGCGGCACCGCCTCGCCGACCGGGGCATGGACCGCACGCTGCTGCTGCTGGTGCCGGCGGTCGTGTTCATCGTGGCGCTGTTCATCTACCCGTTCGTGTACGGGCTGCAGCTGTCGTTCCAGCCGCAGCCCGGTTCGGAGACGGTGCAGCGGTACGGCTCGGGGCCGTTCGCGGACTACCACGCGTTCTTCGCCGACTCGTATCTGCGGAACACCATCTGGACCACGCTGAAGCTCAGCCTGCCCGCGGGACTGTTCAACGTCATCGCGTCGGTGCCGATCGCGTACCGGATGCGCGGGAAGTTCCGCGGCAAACGGACGATCACCACGATCCTCGTCGTGCCGATCACCCTGGGCACCGTGCTGACCGCGGAGGGCCTGCTGGCCTTCATGGGCCCCACCGGCTGGCTCAACCGGCTGCTGATCGACGTGGGGATCGTGGACCACCCGGTGCGGTTCACGCACAACTACTGGGGTGTGCTGTTCTCGCTGATCATCTCGGGGTTCCCGTTCGCGTTCCTGCTGACGCTGTCCTACCTCAGCGGCATCGACCCGACGCTGGAGCGGGCCGCGGCGACGCTGGGCGCGGGGTGGTGGCAGCGGTTCCGGTTCATCACCCTGCCGCTGCTGGCGCCGGGGCTGGCCATCACGTTCTGCCTGACGTTCGTGCTGGCCTTCTCGGTGTTCCCGTCGGCGGTCATGGTCGGTGATCCGTCGGGAACGACCCGGGTGATCTCTATCGCGGCGTTCCACGCGGCCTTCGAGCAGTACGACTACTCGATGGCCTCGGCGATCGCGATGATCATGGGCGCGGTCGAGCTGATCGTCGTCGGACTGGTCCTCGGCTGGCGGGCCAGCCTGTACCGCGGTGCGAGTGGAGGCAAGGGATGACGGAGCGAGTGAGGAGGGGAGCGCGACCATGAGCGCAGCCATCGCGACCGAACGCAAGGGGCTCGCTCTGCGGCCCGGGGCCTGGCTGGTCTGGGGCGCGGTCGTCTTCTTCCTGCTGATCCTCGCCGGTGTCGTCGGCGCGGTCGTCGTGGACTCCTTCGGCACGAGGTGGTTCTCCGGCTGGTTGCCGTCCGGGTGGACCTCACGCTGGTACGGCAAGACGTGGCACGAGTTCGATCTCGGGAACGTGCTGGTCGTGACCCTGGAGGTCGCGGTGGCCGTGGTGGTGGTCTCGCTGGTCGTCGGCGTGCCCGCCGCGTACGCGCTGGCCCGGCGCACCTTCCCCGGCAAGCGGGTGCTGATGGTGGCCTTCATGCTGCCCATCCTCATTCCGCCGATCACGTACGGCGTGCCGCTCGCGACGGTGCTCTACAAGTTCCACCTGGCCGGCAAGCTCAGCGGCGTCATCCTGGCCAACCTGGTGCCGGCCGTGCCGTTCGTGATCCTCGTCATGACGCCGTTCATCGAGCAGATCGACCCGAAGATCGAGTCGGCCGCGCGGATGTGCGGCGCCCGCACCCGGGTGATCTTCACCCGCATCCTCGGGCCGCTGCTGATCCCCGGAATGCTGGCCGCCGCGGTCCTCATCCTCGTCCGCACGGTGGGCATGTTCGAGCTGACGTTCCTCACCGCCGGATCCGACAGCCAGACCCTGGTCGTCGCCCTGTACTACTCGGTCTCCGCGGCGGGCATCCGCGCGCAGCAGGAGATCGACGCGATGGCGGTGATCTACACCCTGTTCATGCTGGTGCTGCTCGTCGTGGCACTGCGCTTCGTCAACCCAACCCAGCTGGTCACCCAGATCAAGGAGAGAGATTGAAGACCCTGCTGACCCCGGGCAAGGAGACCGAGCTGATCGGGCTCGAACTGGCCGACCTGGCCGATGGCGAGACCCTTGAGCTCACCCGCGACACCGAGCTCGCGGCCGTCGTCCTCTCCGGCGTCGTCGACGTCGAGGGGCTCGGCACCGCGGGCGGTCGCGGCGGCGTCTTCGAGGGGGCGGGCCACACCGTGTACGCCCCGCCCGGAACGCCGCTGCGGTTCCAGGCGACCGGCGGCCCCGCGCAGATCGTGGTCTGCACGGCGCCGCTCGGCGACGGACGGCCCGGCACGGCGCGGATCATCGGACCGGACGACCAGGACGTGGCCGAGCGGGGCGAGGGCAACTGGGCCCGTACGGTCCGCACGGTCCTCGGCCCGGACGACGACGCGGGACGGCTGCTGCTCGGTGAGACGATCAACCCGCCCGGCAACTGGTCCAGCTACCCGCCGCACAAGCACGACACCCACGAGCCGCCGCGCGAGGTGAAGCTGGAGGAGGTCTACCTGTTCAAGCTGGACCCGGAGAACGGCTTCGGCATCCAGCTGCGCTACGACGGCAAGGGCGAGGAGGTCTTCACCGTGCGCGACGGCGACGTCGCCGCGATCCCGGACGGCTACCACCCGGTCGTCGCCGCGCCCGGCTACAAGCTCTACTACCTGTGGGTGATGGCGGGCGAGGGCCGGAAGATGATCCCCTACCTCGACCCCGAGCACGCCTGGGTCCAGACCGGCTGACCGCGACATGAACATCGTCGAGGCCAAGGTCATCGTCACCTGCCCGGACCGCAACTTCGTGACCCTGAAGCTGACCACCGACGACGGGCTGACCGGGGTGGGCGACGCCACCCTGAACGGCCGGGAGCTGGCGGTCGCGTCGTACCTGAAGGATCACGTGTGCCCGCTGCTGATCGGCCGCGACGCGAGCCGCATCGAGGACACCTGGCAGTACCTCCACAAGGGGGCGTACTGGCGGCGTGGGCCGGTGACGATGACCGCGGTCGCGGCGGTGGACACCGCGCTGTGGGACATCAAGGGCAAGGCCGCCGGGATGCCGGTCTACCAGCTGATCGGCGGCCGCTCCCGTGACGCCGTCACGGTGTACGGGCACGCGAACGGCGCGACCGTGCCCGAGGCCCTGGAGCAGGTCGGGAGCCTGCTCGACCAGGGCTACCGCGCGGTGCGGGTCCAGGCCGGCGTGCCGGGCCTGGAGAAGGTGTACGGCGTGCCCACGGACCGCGCGCCGTACGAGCCGGCGGTCGCCGGGGACCGTCCGGAGGAGGCGACCTGGTCGACGGCGAAGTACCTGAACTTCGTCCCCGGCCTGTTCGCCGCCGTGCGCGAACGGTTCGGCCACGACTTCCACCTGCTGCACGACGCGCACCACCGGCTCACGCCGATCGAGGCCGCGCGGCTCGGCAAGGCGGTCGAGCCGTACGGGCTGTTCTGGCTGGAGGACCCGATCTCCGAGGAGCTGCAGGAGGGGTTCCGGCTGATCCGGCGGCACACGACGACGCCGATCGCGGTCGGCGAGGTCTACAACTCGATCTGGGACTGCCACCAGCTCATCACCGAGCAGCTCATCGACTACATCCGGATGGACGTGGTGCACGGCGGTGGCATCACGCACCTGCGGCGGGTCTTCGACCTGGCCGACCTGTACCACGTGCGCACCGGGTCGCACGGCGCGACCGACCTGTCGCCGGTGTGCCTGGCCGCCGCGCTGCACGTCGACATCGCGGTGCCCAACTTCGGCATCCAGGAGTACATGCCGCACACGGAGACGACGAACGCGGTCTTCCCGCATTCGTACCGGTTCGCGGACGGCCTGTTGTACCCCTCGGAGGAGCCCGGCCTCGGCGTCGACATCGACGAGGAAGCCGCCGCGGAGTATCCGTACCGGCAGGCATACCTGCCGGTCAACCGCCTGGAGGACGGAAGCTTGCATGACTGGTGAGACGCTGCTGCTGCACCCCGAGGACGACGTGGCGGTGGCGCTGCGCGAGCTGCCAGGCGTGCCGCGCGGGCACAAGGTCGCCGTGCACGACCTCGCCGTCGGCGCGCCGGTCCGCAAGTACGGCCAGGCGATCGGCGTCGTGACCGCGCCGATCGCGGCGGGCGACCACGTGCACACGCACAACCTCGGCATGGGACCGCACGACCGCGCGTACGACTTCGGCACCGAGGTGCGCCCGGTCGAGCCACCGCCCGCGCCCGCGTCCTTCCGGGGCATCGTACGGCCGGACGGGCGGGTCGCCACGCGCAACTACATCGGCATTCTGACCTCGGTGAACTGCTCGGCCACGGTGGCCAAACGGATCGCGAGCCGCGCGTCGGCGCTGTGCGAGGAGTTCCCGAACGTCGACGGCGTCGTCGCCCTGACCCACGGCACCGGCTGCGGCATGGCCGCCGACGGCGACGGCATCCGGCTGCTGCGCCGCACCCTCACCGGCTACGCCCGGCACCCCAACTTCGCCGCGATCCTCGTCGTCGGCCTCGGCTGCGAGGTCAACCAGCTCACCGGCTTCGACCTGCCGGAGGGCACGCCGACGATGACGATCCAGGAGCTCGGCGGCACCTCGGCCACCGTGCGCCGCGGGCTCGAGGTGATCCGCGAGCTGCTGCCCGCCGCGAACGCCGTCACCCGCGAGCCGGTGCCCGCCTCCAACCTGGTGCTCGGCCTGCAGTGCGGCGGGTCGGACGGCTACTCCGGCATCACCGCCAACCCGGCCCTGGGCGCCGCCGCCGACCTGCTCGTACGGCACGGCGGCACGGCGATCCTGTCCGAGACGCCCGAGGTGTACGGCGCCGAGCACCTGCTGACGCGGCGCGCGGTCTCCCGCGCGGTCGGCGAGCGGCTGATCGAGCGGATCCACTGGTGGGAGTCCTACGCCGAGTCGATGGACAACAACCCCTCGCCCGGCAACAAGGCGGGCGGCCTGACGACGATCCTGGAGAAGTCGCTCGGCGCGGTCGCCAAGGGCGGCACGACCCCGCTGACCGCGGTCTACGAGTACGCCGAGCCGGTCACCGGGCGCGGCTTCGTGTTCATGGACACCCCCGGGTACGACCCGGTGTCGGCGACCGGCCAGGTCGCGGGCGGCGCCAACCTGATCTGCTTCACGACGGGTCGCGGTTCGGTGTACGGCTGCCGGCCGGCGCCGAGCCTGAAGCTCGCCAGCAACCGCGAGACGTACCGGGCGATGGAGGAGGACATGGACGTCGACTGCGGCGCCATCCTCGACGGCGAGGTCACCGTCGCCGAACTGGGCGAGCGGATCTTCCGGCTCGTCCTGGACGTCGCGTCGGGGCGACAGACGGCGAGCGAGGAACTCGGCTTCGGCGACGAGGAGTTCGCGCCCTGGCAACTCGGCGCGGTGATGTGAGTGGGGGAGAACATGCGGCTCTCGCTGAGGACCCGGCCCCGTGAGGTGCCGTCCTCGGTCGGCATCGTCCACCTGGGGATCGGCGCCTTTCACCGGGCCCACCAGGCGGTCTACACCGAGGACGCCGGCGACGGCTGGGGCATCTGCGGCATCACCCAGCGCAGCGCGACCGTGGCCGAGCAGCTGGGGCCGCAGGACGGCCTCTACAGCGTGCTCGAACGCGGGCCCGGCGAGCCGTCGGCGCGGATCATCGGCGCCGTCCGCGAGGTCCTCACGGGCGACGCGACGGTCGAGCGCATCGCCGACCCGGCCGTGAAGGTGATCTCGCTGACCGTGACCGAGAAGGGGTACCGGCACGACCCGGCGACCGGGCGGCTGCGCCGCGAGGACCCGGAGATCAGCCTGGACCTGACCGGCCGCTCGCCGCGCACGGTGATCGGCCGCCTGGTCCGCGGCCTGGCCCGGCGCGACGCGCCGGTGACCGTGCTGTGCTGCGACAACCTCACCGCCAACGGCGAGGCCCTGCGCGCGCTGGTGGAGGAGTTCTGCGAGCGGAGCGGCACGCGCATCGGCTGCGAGGTGGCCTTCCCCTCGACGATGGTCGACCGGATCGTGCCCTCGACCACGCCCGAGGACCTCGACGAGGCCGAACGCCTGCTGGGCGTGCGCGACGAGGGCGTCGTGGTGACCGAGCCGTTCACCCAGTGGGTGATCGAGGACACCTTCGCCGCCGGACGCCCCGCGTGGGACGCCGCCGGCGCGATCTTCACCGGTGACGTCGCGCCGTACGAGAAGATGAAGCTGCGGCTGCTCAACGGCTCGCACTCCATGCTGGCCTACCTCGGCTCGCACCACACCTACGTCGCCGACGCGGTCGCCGAGCTCGGCGACGCCGTACGCCGCTACATGGACGAGGACGCGGGCCCGACGCTCGACGTGCCGCCCGGCTTTGACCTGGCGGCCTACAAGTCCTCTCTCCTCGAACGCTTCGCCAACCCGGCGCTGCGGCACCGCACCGCGCAGATCGCCATGGACGGTTCGCAGAAGCTGCCGCAGCGGCTGCTCGGGGTCGTACGGGACCGGCTCGCGGCGGGAGCCGAGCCGCGTTGGGCGGCGCTCGCGGTGGCCGCGTGGATGCGGCACGTCAAGACGGCACGCGAGCTGGACGACCCGATGGCCGACCTGCTGCGGATGACCGTCGCGCGAGCGGACACGCCGGGACAGGTGGTGGACGGGCTGCTGTCGATCAACGATGTGTTCGGCCCGGACCTGCGCGAGTCGAAGGTCTTCCGCGACCTGCTGGTCGAGCACCTGGGCGGCCTGCTCTGAACGGCCCCATTGAACCGGCCGCTTGATCGACTTACGCTGCGCAGGTGATCCTGGACCGCTTCCGGCTCGACGGCCGGGCCGCGATCGTGACCGGCGCCGGGCGAGGGATCGGGGCCGCCACGGCGGTCGCCCTCGCCGAGGCCGGCGCGGACGTGGTCGTGGCCGCCCGCAGCGAGGACCAGCTCAGGCGGGTCGCCGCCGAAGTGGAGGCCGCCGGGCGGCGGGCCGTCGTCGTCCCGGCCGACCTGACCGACCTGGACGCCGCCGCCGCACTGCCGCAGGCGGCGGTGGACGCGTTCGGGCGGCTCGACATCGTGGTGAACAACGTGGGCGGCACGATCCCGCAGGCCTACCTCGACACGACGGTGGAGTACCTGGACGAGGCGTTCCGGTTCAACGTCGGCATCGCGCACGCGGTGACCCGGGCGGCCGTCCCGCCGATGCTCGCGGACGGGGGTGAGGGCGCGGTCGTCAACATCTCCTCGGTGATGGGCCGCGTCGCCGGCCGCGGCTACCTGGCGTACGGCACGACCAAGGCGGCGTTCGCGCACTACACGCGGCTGGCCGCCAGCGACCTCGCCCCGCGCGTCCGCGTCAACGCCGTCGCCGCCGGGGCGGTGGCGACCTCCGCGCTGGAGATCGTCACCGGTGACGAGGGCCTGCGCCGGCAGATCGAGGACGAGACCCCGCTGGGCCGCATCGGCGACCCCGCGGAGATCGCGGCGGCGGTGCTGTTCCTGGCCTCCCCGGCCGGCTCGTTCGTCACCGGGCGGGTCCTCGAGGTGGACGGCGGCACCGACCGGCCCGCGCTGGACCTGGGCCTGCCCGACCTGTGAGGGGCTTCGCATGACGTATCGCGTGGTGCTGTGGGGGACCGGGAACGTGGGGCGGAACGCCCTCATCGGCATCGACGCCCGGCCCGACCTGGAGCTGGCCGGCGTCTGGGTGTCCAACCCGGACAAGGTGGGCCGCGACGCGGGCGAGCTCGCCGGCCTCGGGCGCCTCGGCGTGACCGCGACCGGTGACGCCGACGCGGTGCTGGCGACGCGCCCCGACTGTGTCGTGCACACCTCGATGGCCGACGTACGGCTGGACGAGGCGATGGAGGACCTGACCCGGATCCTGCGCGCCGGGGTGAACGTCGTCTCCAGCAGCCCGGTCTTCCTGCAGTTCCCCGACGAGGCGATGGGCGCGCCGATCCACCGCGCGGCGCTGGACGGCGGCGCCTCCATCTGGGTGAACGGCATCGACCCCGGCTTCGCCAACGACTGGCTGCCGCTGGCGATCACCGGCATCAGCGAGCGGATCACCCAGGTCCGCTGCATGGAGATCCTGAACTACTCCACGTACGCCCAGCCGACGGTGCTGTTCGACGTCATGGGGTTCGGCCGCCCGATGGACGAGACGCCGCTGCTGCTGTCCCCGGGCGTGCTGTCCCTGGCGTGGGGCAGCGTGGTCCGCCAGCTCGCCGCCGGGCTGGACGTCGAGCTGGACGATGTCGAGGAGTGGCACACGCGCCTGCCCGCGCCAGAGACGTTCCGGATCGACGCGGGGACGGTGGAGAAGGGCACGGCGGCGGCGCTGCGCTTCGAACTGCGCGGCATGCGCGCCGGCCGGCCGGTGATCGTGCTGGAACACGTGACGCGGCTCCGGGACGACCTGGCTCCGGACTGGCCACAGCCCGCCGGACACGGCTGCTACCGGGTGGAGGTCACCGGTGAGCCGAACTACACCGTCGACCTGCGCCTGCTGGGCACGAACGGCGACCACAACACGGCGGGCCTGAAGGCGACCGCGATGCGCCTGGTCAACGCCGTACCGGCCGTCGTCGCCGCCCCTCCGGGCCTGCTCACCGCCCTGGACCTTCCCCTGGTCACCGGGCGCGGCCTGGTCGACGGCGCGTAATATCCGGCCTTATGTCGCAAATTGCAAATATCGCCACATAAGCGGTTGTTCGAATGGTCTACTTGGGCGCATTCGCCAAAGCGCCGAGAGGGACGACGTGACGGACGACCCATGGTTCCGAACCACCGGGGCCGAACGCCCCAGCGCACCGCCCGCGTTCGACACGGAGGTGGCGCACATCGCCCGGGTCCAGGACTACTGGCTGGGCGGGAAGGACCATTTCCGGGCCGATCGCGAGGCCGGTGACGAGGCCGTCAAGGCATTCCCCGGCCTGGTCGCCTCCGTGCGCAACACCCGCGCCTTCCTCGCCCGTGCGGTGAGTCACCTGGCCGGTGAGGCGGGCATCCGCCAGTTCCTCGACATCGGCACCGGCATCCCGGCGGCCGACAACACGCACGAGGTCGCCCAGTCGATCGCGCCCGAGAGCCGCATCGTCTACACCGACCACGATCCGGCCGTGCTCGCCCACGCCCGGGCCCTGCTGACCAGCCGGCCCGAGGGCGCCACCGCCTACCTGGACGCCGACCTGCGCGACCCGGAGAAGATCTTGGCGGAGGCGGCCGAGACGCTCGACTTCTCCCGCCCGGTGGCCCTCATGCTGGTCGCCGTCCTCCACTGCATCCCGGACCAGGACGACCCGTACGGCATCGTGGCCCGCCTGGTGGAGGCCATGCCGCCGGGCAGCCACCTGGTCGTCTCCCACCCGGCCAGCGACCTGCGGGCGGACCAGATGGGCGCCATGGCCAAGAGCCTCAACCGCGTGATGGCCCAGAAGGTCACGCCGCGTTCGTTCGAGGACGTCTCCCGCTTCTTCGCCGGCCTGGAACTGATCGAGCCGGGCATCGTACGGGCCTCGGAGTGGCGTCCGGACCCGCGCTTCGACGTCGGCACGATGACCTCCACGATGTGGAGCGGCATCGCCCGCGTCCCCTGATCAGGCCGACTGCGCGGCGAACAGCCTCCCCGACGCGGCGACCAGGCGGCGCAGCACGTCGTCGGCGGGGTCCGGGACGGACTCCAGCGGGAACCAGCGCAGGTCGTCGGACTCCTCGCTGATCCGCGCGCGGGCGCCCGGCGGGGCGACCGCGGTGTACTGCACGTCCAGGTGGTACGACCCGCCGTGGCACCAGACGCGGTGACGGTCGACGCGGACCGGGCCCGTCAGCAGGCGCAGGCCCTCGATGCCGGACTCCTCCGCGGCCTCCCGCAGCGCGGCCTCCGCCAGCGACGTGTCCGCCCGCTCGC
Organism: Actinoallomurus iriomotensis; assembly: GCF_030269445.1. Classification (GTDB taxonomy): domain Bacteria; phylum Actinomycetota; class Actinomycetes; order Streptosporangiales; family Streptosporangiaceae; genus Actinoallomurus; species Actinoallomurus iriomotensis. Next base: position 1,450,801 of record NZ_BSTJ01000001.1, on the reverse strand, counting down.
AGTGACCGCCCAGCTGCAGCCACCGCTTCGCCTTGGGATGAAGGGTCAGCAGCACGCGCTCACCGGTCGCGTCGAGCACCGCCGTGCTCGCGGTCAGGTGGCCGGCCACGCACTCACGCCACATCCCGTCCGGGTACTCGGCCAGGTGCGCGAGGAACTCGCGCCGCAGCGCGTCCTGTCCGGCGTCGGACGGGCGCCAGTTCGACAGCACCCGCACCGCGTCACCGTGCAGTCCGGCGGTCACGCCTCCTCGCCTGAGCCGCCGGGCTCGTCGGTCTCGCCTTTGGGGTCGGTGAAGTCCGTGATGTCGATGTCGGCGCTCTTGCCCTCGACGAACGCCGTCGGGTCGTCGAGGTCCTCGGCGGTCGGCATCAGGTCCGGGTGCGCCCACACGGCGTCGCGGCCGTCGTTGCCCCGGGCCTCGCCGAGGGCGGCCCACAGCGCCGCGGCCTCGCGCAGCCGCCGCGGCCGCAGCTCCAGGCCGACCAGCGTCGCGAACGTGCGCTCCGCCGGCCCGCCCGTGGCACGCCGCCGGCGCACCGCCTCGGCCAGGCGTACGGAGGACGGCAGCCGGTCCTTGGCCGCGGCGTTCACCACGGTGTCCACCCAGCCCTCGACCAGCGCGAGCATCGTCTCCAGCCGGGCCAGCGCCGCCTTCTGCTGCGGCGTCTCCTCCGGGGTGAGGGACAGCTCGCCGCCGAGCGCCTGCTGGAGCGCCTCCGGGTTGGTCAGATCCACCCCCGACACGGCGTCCTCGATCTTGGACAGGTCGACGGTGATGCCGCTCGCGTAGTCCTCGACGGCACGCAGCAGGTGCGGGCGCAGCCACGGCACGTGCTCGAACAGCCGCTGGTGCGCGGCCTCGCGCAGCGCCAGGTAGACGCGCACCTCGTCCTCTTCGATTTCCAGGCCCTCACCGAACGCGCGGATGCCCGAGGGCAGCAGCGCGCCGACGCCGGGAGGCGCCAGCGGCAGGCCGATGTCGGTGGAGCCGACGACCTCCAGGGCCAGGCCCCCGAGGGCCTGCCCCGCCTGGCCGCCGACCATCGCGCCCGCCATCTGCTTCACCATGCCGACGAGCGGGCCGGCCACGGCCTGCATCTCCTCGGGCATCGCCGAGCCCATCGAGTCGACCATGCGGGCGGCCATCGGATCGCAGATCTTCGACCACACCGGCAGGGTGTGCTCGATCCACTCGGACCGGCTCCACGCCTGCGGGGTACGGATGCCGGCGGGGTGCGTCGTCGCCTCGTCCAGCCACAGGTCGGCCAGGCGCAACGCCTCCACGACCGCGCGGCGCTGGGCGTCCAGCACGGACGGGTCGCCCTTCTCGGCCACCTGGTGACGGGCGATGTCCTTGGCCAGATCCCAGTTCAGCGGCCCGCCCCCGGAGGACTGGTTGGACAGCATGTCGGCGAACTGGTGCAACATGGCGGCGAAGTCCTGCATGTTGCCCGCGCCGAACGGATCCTGCTTTCCGGGCTCGTTCTCGTCTCCGGGCTCGCTCGGGCGGTTGAACCCGAAGGGGATGTCACTCACGAGAACTCCTTCACCGACCCCACACTCCTCTAGCCAGTGACTCGCTCACGGGCTCTACCTCGTGCAGGATGAATAGGTCACAACCTTCACGTTATCCGGTCGCAGCCCGGGGGCGTGCGATAGGAGGACTCGCTCGAGTTGAGTACACGACAGGTTCGCCCACGGCGTAGCGCGGGCCCCGTCGTCGCCGTCACGGGGGCGGCGGACGGCATCGGGCGCGCGCTGGTCGCCCGGCTCGCCGCTTCCGCTGAAGTAAGGAAGGTCGTCGCCCTGGACGACCACCGGGGAGACGTGCCGGGGGTCACGTGGCGGGTCGTCGACATCCGCGATCCACAGCTCACCAGCCGCATCTCCGACGTCGACGTGATCGTCCATCTCGACGTCGACCAGTCGCCGGAGACCGATCACCGCGAGCGCCGGGCGTACAACGTCCGCGGCGCGCAGACCGTGATCACCGCGGCCGCGGCGGTACGGGTCCGGCGGGTGATCCTGGTGACGAGTGCCATGGTCTACGGGGCCCAGGAGGGCAACCCCGTGCCCCTGCCGGAGGACTCACCGACGGCGGCCGAGTTCGACGACGGCATCGTGGGCGACTTCCTGGAGATCGAGGAGCTCGCGGGCATGGCGCCCGTGGCGCATCCCGGCATGACCGTCACGGTCCTGCGTCCGGCGGCCCTCGTCGGGCCGGGCGTCGACACGGTCGTGACCCGCCACTTCGAGGCCCCGCGCCTGCTCACCGTCAAGGGCACCGCGCAGCGCTGGCAGTTCTGCCACGTCGACGACCTGGTCACCGCCCTCGAACTCGCCGTCTCCGGTGAGGTCTCCGGCCGGTTCGCGGTCGGCTGCGAGGGCTGGCTGGAGCCGGAGGAGGTCGAGGAGATCACCGGGCGGAGGCGGTTCGAACTGCCCGCGGCGATCACGTTCGGCACCGCGCAGCGCCTGCACCGCATCGGGGTCACTCCGGCGCCCGCCACCGACCTGCACTACGTCGTCTACCCGTGGGTGGCCGACTGCGCCACCCTGCGCACCGCCGGCTGGAAACCCTCGCGCGACAACGCCGAGGCGCTGAACGCGCTGCTCGAGGAGGTCGCGGGACGCCACGCGGTGGTCGGGCGCCGGCTGGCGCGCAAGGAGGCGACCATGGCCACCGCGGCGGGCGCGACCGTCGCCGTCATCGGCACGGCCGCGATCGTCCGCCGGGCGCGCCGGAAACGTCGCGGATAGTTCCGCGTCCTCGCCGTTGCGGTCTCGGTCGCCGCACGGCCGTCGCAGCTGCGGGCCGTGCGGCAGGTAGTGGCTCGCAGCGGCCATGCCGGGCGCGGTCCGAGCGCCGGGAGCGGCGGGGTAGCGTTCCTCAGGTGAACGTGATCCGGCTCGCGGAACTCCGTGACACGCCGCTGTCCGCCGACGAGGTGCTCGCCGCCGTCGCCGACTCGGGCGCGGGCGGCACGGCGATCTTCGTCGGCACCGTGCGCGACGAGGACCATCGTCGCGCGGTGTCCGGACTGGGCTACACGGCGCACCCCCAGGCCGCCGACCGGCTGCGCGTCGTGATGGAGAAGGTCGCCGCCGACTACGACGTGCGCGCCATCGCCGCCGTACACCGGGTGGGCGACCTCGACGTCGGCGATCTGGCGGTGGTCGTGGCGGCCGCCTGCCCGCACCGCGCCGAGGCGTTCGAGGCCTGCCGTACTCTCATCGACGATCTCAAGGCCGAGGTCCCGATCTGGAAACACCAAGTCTTTGCCGATGGCGGGGACGAATGGGTGGGCGTTGGGTGATTTGTCGCCCGTGATACCGGTTACGTAAGTGGTGACCGGTTTTCGGGAGGTGGCACCCCTTGTCCGTTCTGGCGTGGTGGGTCGTCCCGGTGACCGTCGCGCTGGTCGTCGGCGCGATCATCCGCATGTGGGGTCGCCGGCCCCGTTTCCGGCGCAGTTTCGAAGAGGTCGAATACTTCAAACGCTTCCTCGACGCGTTGAAGCGGAACAGCACCGACAGTGCGCGACGGGGCGGTCGATCGACCGCGTAGGCTTCCGCCATGTCCCGTCGTGCTGCCACCCTCATCTTCGCGAGCGTGCTCATTCTCGTACTGGGCATGGTGGGGGCGTTCATTCCCGTGCCGTACGTCGCGCTGCGACCCGGGCCCACCACCAACACGCTCGGGCAACTCGGCAAGACGCCGCTCATCCAGATCAGCGGCGCCCGGACCTATCCCAAGAGCGGGCACCTCAACTTCGTGACCGTCGCGTACCAGGGCGGGCCGGGCAACCGCATCGACCTGTTCACCGCCCTGCGCGGCTGGCTCGACCCCGACGTGGCGATCGTGCCGGAAGAGGCCATCTTCCCCAAGAACGTCTCGACCAAGAAGGTCGAGCAGGAGAACACCGAGGAGATGGCCACCTCCCAGGAGGCCGCCACCGCCGCGGCCCTGCACGAGCTGCACCTGCCGACGACCACCACGGTCGTCGTCGACTCGGTCCAGCAGGGCCTGCCCGCGGCGGGCAAGCTGCGGCCCGGCGACCAGATCGTCGCCGTCGACGGCACGCAGATCAAGCAGACCCCCGAGGTCAGCGCGGTGATCGGCAAGCACAAGCCGGGACAGACGGTGAAGTTCACCGTCCGGCGCGCGGGCAAGGACTCCTCCGTCGACGTGACCACGGTCGCCTCCCCGGACAAGAGCACTCCCGGCAAGCCCGTCGTGGGCGTGGTGCTGCGCGAGAAGTTCCAGTTCCCCGTCCAGGTGAAGATCAGCGTCGGCGACGTCGGCGGGCCGAGCGCCGGCCTGATGTTCTCGCTGGGGATCTACGACAAGCTGACCCCGCAGGAGCTCACGGGCGGCAAGTTCATCGCCGGCACCGGCACGATCACCCCGGAGGGTCAGGTCGGGCCGATCGGCGGCATCCAGCAGAAGATGGTCGCCGCGCGCCACGCCGGCGCCACGGTCTTCCTCACGCCCACGCAGAACTGCTCCGACGCCGTCGCCTCCGCGCCCAAGGGGCTCCGGCTCGTACGGGTCGACACCATGCACGGGGCGCTGCAGGCCCTGGGCGCGCTGCGCACCGGGCAGGGAGCCGTGCCCGCCTGCCCGTCGAAGTGATCAGCTGAGCGTGGCGGCCAGCGCCTCGGCGAGGGCGGGGACGAGCTCGGGGCCCGACATCACCTGATCGTCGCTGTCATGGCCGCGCAGCCGCATCGCCGAGTGCCGAGAGCCGTCGCGCAGCACGCCCACGACGAGGCGTACGTCCTCCCGGCCCGGATGCCGGGCCGCCCAGCCGGTCGGGTCCTCGTCGGGCATGTCGTCCTCCGCGCCCTCGGGCAGCAGGATCCGCTCGACCGCGAGGGCGCAGCCGGCGACGCCGCCCGGCCACTCGATGCCCGCGAGGACGTCGTCGACCGGCTTGTCGACGGGCAGAGCGGGCTGCTCCAGCGCGGCCAGCCGGCCGGGGACATCGGGAACGCCGAGCCGCCGGGCGAGATCCGGCTCGTTCGCGTGCAGTTCGGGGGCTTCGACCAGAGCGTAGAGACGCGGCGCGGCATCCCAGCCGGCTCCGGCGACATGGCGTTCGAGTTCGACTACGAGCTCTTCCAATGGGCGCACCGGTCTATTTTTTCACCGTCCGCACGGGTGTTTTCGCCGGAGGTGGCCGGTCGTGTACGGGAACCCGGGGATGCCTCGGTAAGTTGCCTTCACAGACACCCGGCGAAGGGGGACGGTCGTGAGCTTCCGGAGCCCGAACTTCAGCGGCCGAGTCAGCATGAGCCGATCACGGCTCATGCTGCCCGTGATCCTGACCCTCGTGATCCTCGTCGCGGCCTTCCTCGCGTTCACCGCGATCTGGACGGACGTGCTCTGGTATCGCTCCGTCGGCTTCTCCTCGGTCTACACCAAGCAGATCACCACCCGGGTCCTCCTGTTCTTCTCCGGCGGCCTGATCATGGTCGTGCTGCTCGGCGCCAACATCGTGACGGCCTACCGGCTCCGGCCCGCGTACCGGCCCTCGTCCGTCGAACAGCAGGGCCTCGACCGCTACCGCGGCGTCGTGGACCCCCACCGGCGGATCATCCTCATCGCGATCCTCGGCCTGATCGGCCTGCTCACCGCGTCGGCCGCCGCCGGCCAGTGGCGCATCTGGCTGGCGTTCCTCAACCGCCAGCCGTTCGGTATCAAGGATCCGCAGTTCCACAAGGACATCTCGTTCTTCGTGTTCACGTATCCGCTGCTGCGGATCGTCCTCGACTACCTGTTCACCGCGGTGATCCTGACCTTCATCGCCTCGCTGATCGTGCACTACCTGTACGGCGGCGTGCGCGTGCAGGGGGAGGGGGAGCGGGTCAGCACGGCCGCCCGCGTGCACCTGTCGGTGCTGTTCGGCGTGTTCGTGCTACTCAAGGCCGTGGCGTACTGGTTCGACCGGTGGGGCCTGGCCCACTCCGAACGCGGTGTGGTCACCGGCCCGTCCTACACCGACGTCAACGTGGTGCTGCCCGCCAAGACCATCCTCGCCGTGATCGCCCTGATCTGCGCGCTGATGTTCTTCGCCACCTTCGTCCGCCGGGGCGCCATGCTGCCGGGCATGGCCTTCGGCCTGCTGGTGCTCTCGGCCATCCTCATCGGCGGAGTGTTCCCGCTGCTGATCCAGACCTTCCACGTCAAACCGAGCGAGGCTGACAAAGAGGCCAAGTACATCGGGCGCAACATCACCGCCACCCGCGCGGCGTACGACGTCGACGACACCACGGTCACCGACTACACCCCGAACGCCAAGCTCTCCGCGGACCAGGCCAAGCAGGAGACCTCGACCCTGCCCAACGTGCGCCTGCTCGACCCGGCCGTGGTCTCACCGACGTACCAGCAGCTCCAGCAGATCAAGGGCTTCTACAAGTTCCCCGACCCGCTCGACATCGACCGGTACCCCGACCCCACCGACGGCAACGCGCTGCGCGACACCGTCGTCGCCGTCCGCGAGGTGGACGGGCCGCCCGCCGGCCAGGCCAACTGGATCAACAGCCACCTCGTCTACACGCACGGCTACGGCTTCGTGGCGGCCCCCGGCAACCAGGTCGACGCCCAGGGCGCCCCCGCCTTCACCGAGAAGGACATCCCGCCGTCGGGCGCGCTCGGCATCACCCAGCCGCGCGTGTACTTCGGCGAGCGCTCCCCCTCGTACTCCATCGTCGGCGGAACCGGCGACCGCGAACTCGACTACCCCGACGACAAGAGCGCCAGCGGCCAGCACAACAACTCCTACGCCGGCAAGGGCGGCGTGCCCATCGGCTCCCTGTTCGACCGGACGCTCTACGCCATCCGCTTCAAGGAGAAGAACCTCCTGCTGTCCGGGGCGATCAACTCCCACTCACGGATCCTGTACGACCGCTCCCCGCGCGAGCGGGTGCAGAAGGCCGCGCCGTGGCTCAAGGTCGACGGCAACCCGTACCCCGCCGTCGTCGACGGCCGGATCAAGTGGATCGTCGACGGCTACACCACGGCGAGCGACTATCCCTACTCCGAGCGAACCAGCCTCGCCGACGCCACGAGAGACACCAACACCGAAACGCGCGTGTCCGTCGCCGCACAGGCCGGCGACCGCATCAACTACATCCGCAACTCCGTGAAGGCGACGGTCGACGCGTACGACGGCACCGTCACCCTGTACGCCTGGGACGACTCCGACCCGATCCTCAAGACGTGGATGAAGGCGTTCCCGGGCACCGTCAAGCCGCGCACGGCCATCCCCGCCGACCTGATGGCGCACCTGCGCTACCCCGAGGACCTGTTCAAGGTGCAGCGGCAGATCCTCGCCACCTACCACGTCGAGAACCCGCAGGCGTACTACAGCGGACAGGACTTCTGGGCGGTCCCGAACGACCCCTCCGGCGAGGGCGTCCTCGCACCTCCGTACTACCTGAGCGTCAAGATGCCCGACCAGACCACCCCGGGCTTCGCCCTGACCTCGACGTTCGTGCCCCGCGGCAAGGCCACCAATCTCACCGCCTTCATGGCCGTCGACAGCGTGCCGACGAGCCGCACGTACGGTCAGATCCGTATCCTCCAGGTGCCGCGCAGCCAGGTGACCCCTGGACCCGAACAGGTCAAGAACACCTTCGAGAACAATCCGACCGTGTCCCAGCAGCTCACGCTGCTGCGCGGACCCGGATCGAGGACGGTGAGCGGCAACCTTCTGACACTGCCGTTCGGTGGAGGCTTCTTGTACGTCGAACCCGTCTATCTCCAGGCCAACAAGGGAGCCGGCTCCTACCCGCTACTGAAACGGGTGATCGTCTCGTACGGGAACGACATCGGCTTCGGCGCGACCCTGGAGGACGCCCTGAACCAGGTCCTCAAGGGCGGAGGCGTCACGACCCCGACCGGCCCGCCGCTGCAGTCGTCGGAGGACGTACGCGCCGCCATCGAAGCCGCGAACAAGGCGTACAGCGACGCGCAGAACGCCTTGGCGAAGGGAGACTGGGCGGCGTACGGGGAGGCGCAGAAGCAGCTCAAGGCCGCCCTGGACCAGCTCGCCAAGCTACGCGACCAGAGCAAGCCGACCCCGTCGGCCAGCGCGTCGCCGTCGGTGTCGAGCGGCTCATCGACCCCACCGGCCACACCCGCCCCGACGCCGAAGCCCAGCAGGTAGCGGTATCGATTTGCATAGGGGGCGGAGTACCCATAGAGTAAAGACACAACGCGACGCGGGGTGGAGCAGTTCGGTAGCTCGCTGGGCTCATAACCCAGAGGTCGTAGGTTCAAATCCTACCCCCGCTACGAGCTGGGGCCCGGCCTGGTCGCAACTCCCTTCGGGGGGTTGCTTCCCGGTCGGGCTCTTCGCATTTCTTCCGGGGGGCGACCCCCGGAGCCCCCGGTGTGGGGGGATGCCCCCCACGCCCCCCGGCATTGGCCCTTCGGGCCTCGCCTTCTCTCGGCCTTCCGGCTTCCCGGCCTTCCGGCCTTCCGGCATTGGCCCTTCGGGCCTCCCGGCTTCCCGGTCTCCGGGTCTCCCGGTCTTCCGGTCTCCGGGTCTCCCGGTCTTCCGGTCTCCCGGTCTTCCGGTCTCCTGGTCTCCTGGTCTCCTGGTCTCCTGGTCTCCTGGTCTTCCGGTCTTCCGGTCTCCCGGTCTCCCGGCTTCCCGGCTTCCCGGCTTCCCGGCTTCCCGGCTTCCCGGCTTCCCGGCTTCCCGGCTTCCCGGCTTCCCGGCTTCCCGGCTTCCCGGCTTCCCGGCTTCCCGGCTTCCCGGCATTGGCCCTTCGGGCCTCGCCTTCTCTCGGCCTTGCGGCACTTCGGGTCTCGTCTTGTCGTTGGTTCGGGTCCTTTGGGCTCTGCGTTTTCCTGGCTTCGGTTCTCCGGGCTCCGCTTCCACTCCGCCTTCGGCTCCGGGTTCCGCTTTCCCCGAACTCCGGTTCTCCGGGCTCTGCTTCCAGTCGGCCTTCGGCTCTTCGGGCTCTGCTTCCTCACGTTTTTCGGTTCTCAGGGTTCCGCTTCCTCCCGGCTTTTGGCCCTTTGGGCCTCGCCTTCTCTTCTGGCTGGGGCTCTTCGGGTCTTGCCTTCTCCCGGTCTTGGCTCTTCGGCTCCGCTTCCCCGGGACTTTGACCCTTCAGGCATTGCCTTCCTGGCTCCCGCTCTTCGGGCTCCGCTTCCCCTGAGCCTTCGGCCCCTTGGGCCTTGCCTCCTTGCGGGCCGGCTCACTCTGGGGGCGACATGACCTCGTGACGGCCGACAGCACACCTGCCAGCCTCCCCGCCCGCATCCGGCTCGCCGAGCTTGGACTCACCCTCGACCTCGACCGCCGGGCGCCTGTACCCCGCAGGACGCATCCACGCTCCTCAGTCAGACTGCTGTCCCGGACCGACCACCCCATCGAAACGAGCGGCTTGTCCCGTCCCCGGCCGGGCCCTGTCCCCGTCCGAGCGTTGCCCTTTCCGGGTCCTGCTCTCGTCGGGTCTCGTCCTCTGCGGGTATCGCTCTCTTCGGGCCTTGCCCTCTCCCGGTCTGGGACTGCCTCGTTTCGTCCCTTCCAGAGCCTCCCCTTGGGGCTGGGGGACCAGGTGCGGCGAGGTCGATGGGTGGCGGCGGTTTCATCGATGAACGGCATCGCCGCTGTGGCCTACGCGGCGGTCACCTCCCGCCGCCTGGCCGCCCAGTACTTGACCACCTATGCGGCGATCATCGCCCACCGGTGCCTGGCCGTACGCGGACGCTCCGTCCTCGTTCAGCGACCGCGGTTCGTCGGCTTTAACCAGTGCCGGGTGGTCGGGCACACATCCCATGAGTGGCCGTTCGGGCCGGTGTCCGCGGCGGGGGCGTCAGCTCAGGCAGGAGGCCACAGGCTGGGGCTCGGCGGCGCGGAGGTGGGCGTCCAGGACGGCGCGTTTCCGGGCGGCCAGGCGGCGGTGGGCGGTGATGGTCGCGTACCGGGCCAGGTGTCGGGTGGCCGGGCGTGCGGCCTCAGCCGGCTCGTACCCGTACGCACGCAGTCGTTCGTTCATCACGGTCTCGCACAGTTCGCGTTCCCACGGCTCCAGTCGAGCCTCTGCCGGCGGCTCCGGGCGCTGTGTCGCCATTTCCGGTGCGTAGTCCTCCGTTAGGAACGTGCACAGCCTTCGCAGTTCGCTCTCCGGATCCGTGACCAGGCGCTCGTACTGCACCTCCGTGTAGGCCGAGGACGGCAGGCGTTGGGCGGCGGACGTGCCGGCGTCGATCGCCTGGGTCCAGGTCGCGATCGCGTGGTAGACGCCCATGCGCCACCACGAGGTGCCCTTGAGGTCCGCGACGCAGGCGCGCCCGTCGCGGATGACGTGCACGAGCTGCGCGTCCGGGAACAGGCGTAGCAGCGCGTCGATGTGCTGGACGTATCCCGGTCGCTTGTCGCCCCAGCGCGGCTTGCCCAGCCTCCGGGCGTACGCGCGCCAGGCGATCTCCAGTGCCGATCCCAGGGTCGGGGGGCCGGCCACGATCTCCTCGGCCACCGCGCGGGCGTCCAGGCCCAGGCCGTCGAAGCGGGTGCCGGCGCCGGCGACGATCCATTCCGCCAGCGCCTGCCGGTTCGCGCGCCGGCTTAGGTCGCCGTACGCGTCCCGGTGCTCGTACGCGTCGAGCAGGAGGCGTGTCTCCGGTGGGATCGCGATGCGCGGGTGGGCGCGCAGCATGCGCCGCAACAGCGTCCCGCCCGAACGCGGGCAGCCCAGAATGAAGATCGGCCGGTCCGAGGCCACGAGAAATCACCCCCGGCGGGTAATCCTCCAGGTCAGACCGCATCCCGTACGGCTGTGGCGCTCCCTTGGGTGAGTCCGGTCCAAACCGGCCGTACACGACAGCGCCGGAAACGGCCGCGGCGCCGAGACCCCCGAGCACCTCGAGCCGTACGAGGCCGGACATGAGGCTAGGGTCGTCAGGTTGTGAGGTCCGCTTTCAGGCCGCTCGCCGCCCGGCGTTTTCGCATGTTGTTCTTTGGCCGGCTGGTGTCCTTTCTTGGCAACGCGATGGCTCCGGTGGCACTCGCGTTCGCGGTGCTCGACCTGACGGGTTCGGCGAGCGACCTGGGCATCGTGCTGGCCGCGCGTAGCCTGCCCACCGTCGGGTTGCTCCTGCTGGGCGGCGTGTGGGCGGACCGGCTGCCCCGGCACGTCATTCTCGTGGCGTTCTCCCTGGCCGCGGCCGGTACCCAGACCGTCGCGGCCGTCCTGCTGATCGGCGGGGGAGCGCGCGTGTGGCAGCTGGCGCTCCTGGAGGCCGCGAACGGGATGGCCGCGGCGTTCCTCGGGCCCGCCTCGCTCGGGGTGGTGCCGCAGACCGTCGCCTCGCCCCTCATCCAGCCCGCGAACGCCCTGCTGCGCCTCGCCATGAACGCCGCCAAGGTGGTGGGCGCGGGGCTGGCCGGTGTGGTCGTGGCCGCGTGCGGGCCCGGCTGGGCCATCGGGGTGGACGCGGCGACCTTCGCGGCGGCGGCGGTGTTCTTCGGCCGGCTCGCCCTTCCTCGCGTCGCCCTGCCGCGTACGGGCGTGCTGGGCGAGCTCAGGAGCGGCTGGCGGGAGTTCCGGTCGCGTACGTGGCTGTGGACGATCGTGGTGCAGTTCGCGTTCGTGAACGCGGCGTTCGCCGGCGGATTCAACGTGCTCGGGCCGCTGGTCGCCAAGCGTGAGCTGGGCGGCGCGACGGCCTGGGGGCTCGTCGTCGCGTCCGAGGCGGCCGGGTTCATGGCGGGCGGGCTGTCGGCGCTGTGGCACCGTCCGCGCCGGCCGCTGCTGCTCGCGACGTACGGCGTGCTGGCCGGCGTGCCGGTGCTCTTCGCGCTGGCCGTGGCGGCGCCGGTGCCGGTCGTGCTGGCGGCGGCGTTCACCGCCGGCGTGGGGTTCGAGGTCTTCGGCGTGCAGTGGGACACCGTGGTCCAGCACAATGTGCCGCCCGAGGCGCTGTCGCGGGTCTACGCGTACGACTCGCTCGGCTCGTTCGTCGTCAACCCGCTCGGCCAGACCCTGGCCGGACCGGCGATGGCCGGCCTGGGGCTCGGCGGGGCCGTCGCGCTGAACGGCGCGGTCATCCTCGCCGCGACGCTCGCCGTGCTGGCCGTCCCCGACGTACGGACCCTGCCGAACCACGCGACGACCTGAGGACCGCCCCGAGGGTCGACGGGGCGGTCGGGAGGTGCGGTCAGCCGATCCGCTTGCGGGCCTGCCCGCGGAGGCGGCGGCGCTGTGACGGGTCGAGCATGAGGTATCCCGCCGCCGGCACGCCGACGAGCAGCAGCACGCCGAGCAGCTTGACCCACCCGGGCAGCAGGATGAAGGCGATCAGTGCAACGATGACCCCGACGACGACGTATCCGGTGCGTCCCACGATCTTCTCCGTTCCGTGGACTTCGCTAGGAGAACGAGCGGGCAGGTCGCCGCTGTTCCTCCAACCACAAGATATATCGTGTCGACGGAAAGCGTCAGACTCTGCGCATGACCGGGCCGCCGCCGAGCTTCTCCAGCACCGCCGCGTGCAGGAGACCGTTGGTGCACACGACGCTGCCGCCGTCGGGGGTCGGCACGCCGGCCAGGTCCGTGAAGACGCCGCCGGCCTCTTCCACGATGACCTGGAGGGCCGCCACGTCCCACAGCGACACCTCGGGTTCGGCGGACGCGTCCACGACCCCCTCGGCGACCATCACGTGCGACCAGAAGTCGCCGAAGGCCCGGGCGCGCCAGACGGTGCGGGTGAGGTCCAAGAACCCGTCCAGGCGCCGCTGCTCCTCCCACCCCGTGAGGCTGGAGAAGGAGAACGACGCGTCCGGCAGGTCGGTCACTCCGGAGACCCGGCAGCGGGTGGCCTTGGCGAGGCTGCGCCCCGTCCACGCGCCGCCGCCGCGAGCGGCCCACCAGCGGCGGTTGAGCGCCGGGGCGGACACGAGCCCGACCACCGGGTCGTCGCCCTCCATCAGCGCGATCAGCGTCGCCCAGACCGGTACGCCGCGTACGTAGTTCTTCGTGGCGTCGATCGGGTCGATCACCCAGCAGCGCGGGCCGTAGCCGGTGCGGCCGTACTCCTCGCCGTGCACCGCGTCACGGGGCCGCGCGCGCTTCAGCGTGTTGCGCAGGCTCTCTTCGACCATGCGATCGGCGTCGGTCACGGGGGTGAGGTCGGGTTTCGTCTCGACGCGCAGGTCGAGGGCACGAAACCGGCGCGTGGCGACATCGTCGGCCGCGTCCGCCATGACATGTGCAAGGCGTAGGTCATCCGAATAGTCCGCCACGGCGTGCAACGCTATCGCGACAGAGGCGTGCACAGACAGACCGGCCCGGCGAACGCGCCAAGATCTTCGGCGGCCGGGCCGGTGAGCGGCGTTCCGCGGAGCCCGTACGGCCCACTGGGCGATCTGACCAGACATTAATCGCGATATAGATCAAAGATCAGCAAATCGTCCAGATCGCGTGTGCACTGTTGCGAGTCGCGGCCGACTTCTGCTGTCCTCTCGGTTGTGACCCGTCGTCAACGGCGCCGACGGGTCACTGCGGCGCGCCGGGCCCTCAGGCCTCGTCGGTGTCGCGGCTCAGCAGCAGCCGGCGCAGCGAGTCCAGGCGCGAGGGGTCGGCGTTGCCCGCCGCCACCCAGGCGTCCAGGGCACAGTCGTCCTGCACGTGGGTGCAGTGCGGCGGGCACTCCGCGTCGCCCTCGATCAGGTCCGGGAACGCCGCCAGCACGTCGTCCGGCTTGACGTGTGCGAGGCCGAAGCTGCGCACCCCCGGCGTGTCGATGATCCAGCCGTCGCCGTCCGGCAGGGCGAGCGCGATCGCCGACGAGGACGTGTGCCGGCCCCGCCCGGTCACCGGATTGACCGCGCTCACCGCCCGCTCGGCGTCCGGAACCAGGGCGTTGACCAGCGTCGACTTGCCGACACCCGAATGGCCGACCAGCACGCTCATCCGGCCGGCCAGGTGGGCGCGCAGGTCGTCGACCGGCCGGTCCTTGCGGGTGACGACGTAGGTGACGCCGAGCGGCGCGTACATCTCCTCCAGCGCGTCCGGCGCGGCCAGGTCGGCCTTGGTGAGGCAGAGCACCGGCGCCAGGCCCGCGTCGAACGCGGCGACCAGGCAACGGTCGATCATCCGGGGGCGGGGCGGCGGGTCGGCCAGGGCGGTGACGATGACCAGGTTGTCGGCGTTGGCGACGATGACCCGCTCCACGGGGTCGCTGTCGTCGGCGGTACGGCGCAGGGTCGAGGTCCGCGGCTCGATGGCGACGACGCGTGCCAGCGTGTCCGGACGGCCCGACACGTCGCCGACGAGGCGGACCCGGTCACCGACGACGACGCTCTTGCGCCCCAGCTCCCGCGCCCGCATCGCCGTCACGGGGCGTTCGTCCACGAGACAGGTGTAACGGCCGCGGTCCACCGCCAGCACGAAGCCGCCGACCGCGTCATCGTGCGCGGGACGGCGACGGGTACGTGGCCGGGAGCCGCGGCCCGGACGCACCCGTACGTCATCCTCGTCGAGCCTCGCCCAATCGCGCGCCATGCCTAACGCAGCATCTCCGCCCACAGCTCGCCGAATTCAGGCAGCGTCTTGCCCACCGTCGCGAGGTTCTCCACCTCGACGCCCGGCACGCCCAGGCCGAGCACGGCGCCCGCCATCACCATCCGGTGGTCGTCGTAGGTGTGGAAGACGCCGCCGTGCAGCGGCCGGGGCCGGATCTCCAGGCCGTCGGGGTGCTCGCGCACGTCGCCGCCGAGGCCGTTGATCTCCGCCGTGAGCGCGGCCAGCCGGTCCGTCTCGTGCCCGCGCATGTGCGCGATGCCGCGCAGCCGTGAGGGACCGTCGGCGAACGCCGCGAGGGCGGCGATCACGCAGCTCAGCTCGTTGACGTCACCGAGGTCGGCGTCGATGCCGTGGACGGCGCCGCCGCGTACGGTCAGGTCGCCGTCCTCGTACGACACCGAGGCGCCCATCGCGGCCAGCAGGTGCCGTAGCTCGTCACCGGGCTGCGTCGTCTCGGCCGGCCAGTCGCGTACGGTGACCCGGCCCCCGGAGACCAGGGCCGCGGCGAGGAACGGCGCGGCGTTGGACAGGTCGGGTTCGATGTCGATCTCACCGGCGTGCAGCGTGCTCGGCTGGACCCGCCACACGTCGGGCTCGGTCTCCACGGTGGCGCCGGCGTCGCGCAGCATCCGCACGGTCATCGTCAGATGCGCGCCCGAGGGTACGGGCGGGCCCTCGTGGCGTACCTCCGCGCCCTTGCCGTAACGAGGCGCGGCCAGCAGCAGACCGGAGACCATCTGCGACGAACCGGACGCGTCGATCGTCACCGAGCCGCCCGGCACCGCCCCCGTGCCGCGCACGGTGAACGGCAGGGCGTCGCCGTCGACGTCCGCGCCGAGGGTCCGCAGCGCGGCCAGGATCGTGCCCATCGGCCGCTTGCGGGCGTACGGGTCGCCGTCGAAGTGGATCTCGCCGGTGGCCAGGGCCGCGACGGGCGGCACGAACCGCATGACCGTGCCGGCCAGGCCGACGTCGACGGTCGCGGGCCCGCGCAGCTCACCCGGCACGATCCGCCAGTCCGCGCCCGCGTCGTCCACGGACACGCCGAGCGCGCGCAGCGCTCCGGCCATGAGCACCGTGTCGCGGCTGCGCAGCGGCCGGCGTACGAGTGACTCACCGTCGGAGAGCGCGGCGAGGATCAGCGCGCGGTTGGTCATCGACTTGGAGCCCGGCAGCGAGACCAGCGCGTCGACCGGACCGTCCGCCGCGGGTGCGGACCACATCTGAGGCATGAATGAAGGGTACCGGCCGGAGAAGGGGTGAGATCTTGCGGAACGCCGAGGTGCCGTGACGGTCGTGACCACGGAATGAGGTGGTAGATCGCCGGGTGAACTGTCGGACCCTCGCTCTAGCGTGACCGCAGAGACCTCCGGTGCGGCGTGGGCGCCGGGTGGCCTCTCAGCGGAGACGGGAGGCGACAGTGGTCACACAGGTTCCAGTAGCACACGACGTCGAGGCGCGGGAGACGCTGCCGCTGCCGCCGGGGCCGTACGACCTGCGCGTCGCGGACCTGCGCGTCCAGTGGCCGGACGGGGAGATCGTGGGGCTCGGCGACACCGAGCTGGTCCTGCCGGCCGGGCGGCGGCTGGCACTGGTCGGCGCCGGGCGGGTCGGCACCTCGGCCCTGGCAGCGGTCCTGCTCCGGTTCATCGACTACGAGGGCACGGTGACGCTGGGTGGAGTGGAGCTGCGCGACCTGGCCGGGGAGGACGTCCGGCGGGTCATCGGCCTGTGCGCCCGCGACACGCGGGTGTCGCCGGCCACGGTCGCGGCGAACGTACGGGCGGCCCGGCCGGACGCGGACGAGGAGGAGGTCGCCGACGCGCTGCGGCGCGCGGGGCTGACGCTCCCGCCGGACACTGCTGTGAACGAGGAGACCATCGCCGGCGCGGACCGGCAACGTCTCGCGCTGGCACGGGCCCTGCTCGCCGACGTCCCGATCCTGATCCTGGAGGACCCGGTCACCGAGCGGGACGTGCTGACGGCGGCGAAGGACCGGACCCTGCTCCTGATCACCCACCAGGCGGCCATCCCCGGCGCCGAGCCGATCCTCCGGCATATGGATGAGGTCGTCATGCTCGGCGACCTCCCGTGAGCCCCCGTCGCGGGGTGTGCGGTGGCGCAGGGGGGCATGGACGCCTATGAGACGGGGGAGGTCGTCATGCTCGGGGACCTCTCGTGAGCCCACGTCGCAGGGCATGCGGTGCATGAGATAGGGGTGAGGTTTTCGTGCTCCGGTACCGCTCGTGAGCCGCGCCGTTGGACGGGGCTCGCCGGATGGCGCCGATCGCGCGTGACCTCCGTGAGGTCGTCATGCCCGAATCGCCCGTGATCCCGTCGTGGGGTGTGGGTGGGCGGCGCTGATCGTCCGTCAGAGGAGGTCCTCATGCTCGCGGTCGGCCCGTGAGCCTGCGTGGTGCCCGGGGAAGGACTGATCGTGCGTGACGTCGGTGAGTGTCACGCACGGCCCGTGAGGCCGGCGGTGGTCGTGGAGCCCGGGACGGCGGTGATCGTCCGTCGCATGGATCAGGCCCCCCTGTTCGGCGTTCGTGCGTGAGTCCGCGTCGCTGGGGCGTGAGTCACTGCGCCGCGCTGATACTCCGTCACGGGATGGAGGTGGTCGCGGCCGGAGGCCGCCCCGGGAGCCCGCGCCGTGGGCGTGGGGCTCGCGGGCGGTCTCTCAGCGGCCGATCTTCACCGCACGGCGCTGGGCGTGGGCGGCGCGCTTGGCCGCCTTGCGGCGGACGCGTTCGGCCCTACGGCCGGCCTCGGCCTTGGCGACGGCCGCCTGCAGGCGGGCCTCGCGAAGGTTCGTCTTGGCCGCCTTGACCGGGCGGTGCCGGCTCGGTGCCGCGGCGGCGTACAGCAGCACGCCGAACAGCCCCGCGTTCTTCAGCATGAGGGCGCGTTCGACGCCGCGACGCTCGGGGTCGTCCTCCTTCCAGAACTGGTGCTCGGTGAGCAGCGCGGGCACCACCTCCGCCGCGAGCAGGAGCGTCGTGAGGCGCTCGAACTTGCCGAGGGCGAACAGCGCACCGGCGCCGAGCCCGATCGCGCCCTGGATCCGTACGAGCGTCTCCGGATCCTTGGACGGCAGCCAGGCCACCCGGTCGGCGAGCGGCTTGAGAACAGGGGCCACCTTCTCCGCGCGGGGAGCCGGATTGCGCAATGTCTCGAGTCCGGTGACCATGAATGGCGCCGCGACGAGCGGGCGCGCGATGGTCCTGATGATCTGCATAACACCGGTCATGCCCATCGAAGGCGCGGTCAAGCGCGGTTCCTGAGATGGAGCGGGGAGAGAGGAGAGCACCGGGCGATGTGCGGTCGGTACGCGTCCACGCGGGGGCGCCAGGAGCTCGTCGACTTCTTCGGCGTCGACGGTGACGAGGCGGACGATCTCGAACCGGACTACAACGTCGCCCCGACCAAGCCGGTGCCGGTGATCCTGACCCGCCGAAGCGGCAGCGACGCGGCGAGTGGAGTGGGCGGTGAGGCACGAGCCGTCCGCGGAGCGGGTGAGGAGCGGACGCGACCAGCGAATGCGGGCCCGAGCGACGCGGCGAGCGGAATGAGCGACGAGTGGACGCGACCACCGAACGCGGGCGGCACCGCCGCGGCGAGCGGAGTGAGTGGGGAGCGGACGCGACCGGCCGGCGCGAGTGGGGGCTACGCGGGGAGCGGAGTACGGGACGACGAGCGATCCGCGCGCCGGGCGAGTGAGGGGCGGACGAGTCCCGAGTACGCCGGCGGTGGCCGGGCGGTCGGTGCGACCGAAGGTGAGGAACCGGCCGGGCGTGACCTGCGTGAGTTGCACATCGCGCGCTGGGGGCTGGTGCCGTTCTGGGCCAAGGACGTCTCGATCGGTGCCCGGATGATCAACGCCCGGGTCGAGACCGCGCACGAGAAGCCCGCGTTCCGGCGGTCGTTCGCGCTGCACCGCTGCGTCGTCCCGGCCGACGGCTACTACGAGTGGCAGGTGACCGGTGACGGCGTCAAGCAGCCGCACTTCATCCGCCCCGCCGACGGGGGCATCCTGGTGATGGCCGGGCTGTACGCGGTGTGGCGGTCACCGGACGCCCCCGGCGGGCGGCTGCTCAGCTGCACGATCCTGACCACCGAGGCGACCGACGACCTGGGCCGCATCCACGACCGGATGCCGATGCTGGTGGAGCCGGACCGGTTCGACGCGTGGCTGGACCCGGCGCTGACCGACCCCGACGAGGTCCGGTCGCTGCTCGTCCCGGCCGCGGAGGGGCGACTCGAGTCGTACCCGGTGTCCACCGCCGTGAACAAGGTGGCAAATAACGGCCCGGAACTGGTCAGACCGCTGCCCCGAATGGGTACTTCTTCAGTATCTCCCCTCACTCTCTTCTGACCACGTGTCGGAGGTGCGCATGGCTCTGGACACCGCGCGCAAGCGCCTCGATGAGATGCTCGCCGACCTCGAACGGTCGATCACGGCCGTGCAGGGGGAGCACCCGGAGGCCGAACACCACACGGCCGACGCGGGCGCCAGCCTGTCGGACACCGACCGGGTCGACGCCGCCCTCGCGGCGTTGCGCCGCCAGCGTGCCGAGGTGCTCGCGGCGCTCGCCCGCGCCCACGAGGGCACGTACGGCAAATGCGTGGACTGCGGCCTGCAGATCTCCGAAGGCCGTCTGGAGGCCCGTCCCGAGGCGTCCCGCTGCGTCGCCTGCCAGGGAAAGCACGCCCGGCTCCGCCGCTAGGGAGACGGACGCCGGCCGGCCTTCTTGATCGCGCTGGCGACGAGGTGGATGCCGACCGGTTCGTCGGCCTGGGGCGCGGTCAGCTCCGCCCGTACGAGACGGGGGAGCGACTCGGGGCTGGTCTTCAGCACGTGCTCCACGGTCGACGGCGACAGGGCCGTGCGCGGCCGGATCCACTCGACCTCCAGGTCGCACTCGGTGAGCAGGTCGCGTAGCTGCTCGACGCCGAAGCACCGGGTGATCGTGCCGTCCGGCCAGGGCACCAGCATGACCTCCGAGCGCGGCACGTCCGACAGGTGGGCCCAGTAGTTCTGCTCCGCCAGGATGGCCATGCCCAGGACGAGGGAGTCCACGCTCAGCAGCACCCGGCCGCCGGGGCGCAGCACGCGGGCGATCTCCGCGACGACGTTCTCGGTGACCAGGTGGCGCGACAGCATGCGTCCCTCGGCCACGACGGCGTCGAACGAACCGGGGGAGAGGAACCCGAGCGAGGACGCCTCTCCGACGATCGTGCGGGTGAGCCGGGGCTGTGGCGTGCCGCGAGGAGCGTCGCGGACCTCGACCACGGTGTGACCCGCGTGCGCCACCTGGTCGGCGTAGCGGGTCTGGGGCCCGGACAGGTCGAGCACCCGTGACGGCCGGCGGGGCAGCCACCGGGACAGCTGCGCGGCCGCCACGGCCCAGTAGAACGTCCAGTAGCTCGCGAGCGACTCGGACTCGCCGACCGCGGGATGCTTCGCCGGAATGGACAGCACGGCGGCTCCTCGGGGATGCATTTCTCCCAATCCTTCCCTGTTGGCGGTACGAGCTCACACTTCATGCCGGTGTGCCGGAGCATTCCCCCGCTCCTGGGAATCCCGTGGGCGCGTGGCGCGTTGCACAGCGTCATAACGGACACTGGCCTGCGAAAGTTCGAGGTGATGATGGCCGTCTTGCTGGCGGACCGACGCGATGCGTCGGTGGTGCACCCGCTATCGTCTGGAGCGTATGGTTTCGGTGCTGGTCCAGAGGCCGGCACCCGCGCGACGGAGGGGGTGGGTCAGGTACCCGAGGCAGTGGAGACTCTGGAGCAACGCAGTCGGCGCTTCGAGCGCGACGTGCTTCCGTTTCTCGACCAGCTGTATTCCGCCGCGCTGCGCATGACGCGCAACCCCGCGGACGCGGAGGACCTGGTGCAGGAGACGTTCGCCAAGGCGTTCGGGTCCTTCCACCAGTTCCAGGAGGGCACCAACCTCAAGGCCTGGCTTTACCGGATCCTCACCAACACCTTTATCAACTCCTACCGCAAGAAGCAGCGGGAGCCGAAGCAGTCGGCGTCGGAGGAGATCGAGGACTGGCAGTTGGCGCGCGCCGAGTCGCACAGCTCGACCGGCCTGAAGTCCGCCGAGTCGGAGGCCCTGGAGCATCTTCCCGACTCCGACGTGAAGCGGGCACTGCAGGCGCTGCCCGAGGACTTTCGGATGGCGGTCTACTTCGCGGACGTCGAAGGCTTCGCGTACAAGGAGATCGCCGACATCATGGGCACTCCTATCGGTACCGTGATGTCCCGGCTGCACCGTGGACGGCGGCAGCTGAGGTCGATGCTCGAAGACTACGCGCGTGAGCGCGGGCTGGCCCGCGCGAACGGGTCCGGGCGCAAGGAGGACTCCGTATGAGCGGCCGGACCCTCGCGCACCCCGGTGAGGTGGCGAAATGAGCTGCGGAAAGCCTCACGAGACCCCCTGCACGGAGGTCCTCGCCCGTATCTACTCCTACCTCGACGGCGAGCTGGACGAGCACGGATGCTCCGACATCCGGCAGCACCTCGACGAGTGCGGTCCCTGCCTGCGGGAGTACGGCCTGGAAGAGTCGGTCAAGAAGCTCGTGCACAAGAGCTGTGGCTGCGACCCGGTGCCGCAGGACCTACGGGCGAAGGTGCTTGGGCGAATTGAAGAGGTTCGCGCCAACCTCGTCGAATGACCGACTTTGCAGTTCGCGGGCGCGCCGCCGACCGTAGGTGACGATTCATTCACGCTTTGCTCACCTTTCCCCCGCGCGTCTGCGTCAGCCGGGGCAGTCGGGTTAGGCTTACCACCGATTCTTCCGGCGTCGATCCGAGGGCGGGCGGTGAGTCAGGGATGAAGGGCTCCCAGAGCCGGAGCCCGACGGGGAGGCGGAGGAAAGTGCGTCAAGGCGTGTCCTGGAATTAGCCCGTAACCTGTGGGGGCGGCATTGCGTGGACTACCCCTCGCCGCATGGGCGTACGTCTGCACGGTCGTCGTGCTCGCGGCCTCGTCCATCGGCCTCTCGTCCCTCGACGGCATCGACTGGACCACACTCGCCGTCCTCGCACTCCTGTCGGTGATCTGCGAGTCGGC
Organism: Actinoallomurus iriomotensis; assembly: GCF_030269445.1. GTDB lineage: Bacteria > Actinomycetota > Actinomycetes > Streptosporangiales > Streptosporangiaceae > Actinoallomurus > Actinoallomurus iriomotensis. The sequence goes on along the minus strand of NZ_BSTJ01000001.1, from coordinate 1,429,167 downwards.
GCCGGCGCTGCTCAACAGCGAGAACGCCCGGGTGTCGCTGAGCTACTCGGCGGGCCTGGCCTCGGTCGTGCTGCTCGGGCCGGCGGGCGCCGCGATCGTCGGCGCGTCGGCGATCGTCGCCTGGCGGCGCGACATGGGCATCGTGAAGCGGTTGTTCAACGGGGCCCAGTTCGCCCTGTCGGGCTACCTCGCCGGCGTCGTGTACAGCGCGGCCGGCGGCACGACCGGCAAGCCCACCAACGGCTCGTTCCCGGACATCATCGCGCCCTACCTCGCCGCCGTCGTCACCTACGTCGCGGTCAACCTCGCGCTGATCGGCGTCGTCCTCGTGCTGACAAAGACGGCGCCCCTGTGGGGGTTCCGCTGGCGGCCCATCGGCAACCTCGCCGCCGGCCAGCTGTCGTACGGCATGTTCGGGCTGCTCATCGCGGCGCCGTGGGGGCTCATCGGGCCGTTCTCCGCCGTGCTGGTCCTGATGCCGATGCTGCTGGCCCGGTGGGCGTTCCAGCAGACCAGCGACCAGCAGCAGGCCCACGCCGCGACGATCGCGGCGCTCTGCCAGGCGGTGGAGACCAAGGACTACTACACGCGCGGTCACAGCGAGCGGGTCTCCCGCGGCTCGGGCATGATCGCCCAGGCGATCGGGATGCGGCCCGAGCGGGTCGGCGCGATCCGCTACGCCGGGATGCTCCACGACGTCGGCAAGCTCGGCGTGCCGACCAAGGTGCTGCAGAAGGCCGGCGACCTGACCGAGGAGGAGTTCGCCGCGATCCAGCTGCACCCGATGCGCGGCCTGGAGATCGTGCGGGAGATCGGCTTCCTCGACGAGGCGCTCGCCGGCATCATGCACCACCACGAGCGGATGGACGGCAAGGGCTACCCCATGGGCCTGGCCGGCGCGGAGATCCCCGAGTTCGCCCGGGTCATCTCGGTGGCCGACGCGTTCGACTCGATGACCTCCACTCGCTCCTACCGCCCCGCCCGCTCCATCGAGGAGGGCATCGCCGAGCTGCGGCGCTCGGCCGGCAGCCACTTCGACCCCGAACTGGTCGAGGCGTTCATCGCCGCCATCGAACGCCACGGATGGACCCAGCCCGACCCGGTCCCGCCGCCGGAGGAGGGCGACGAGACCACCCAGCAGGACCACGACGACCCCAGCGCGCCCCTGCGCGTAGCCGGCGAGGGCGTCCGGTGACCGGAGGACGTCCGTGACCGAGCGAAGCGAGGGAAGTAAAGACGCGGTCCTGTGGTCGCTCCTTCCGGCGGAGGAGGGCTCGTGACCGAGCGGAGCGTGGGAATCGGAGACGCGGTCCTGTGGTCGCTCCTTCCGGCGGAGGAGGGCTCGTGACCGAGCGGAGCGTGGGAATCGGAGACGCGGTCCTGTGGTCGCTCCTTCCGGCGGAGGAGGGCTCGTGACCGAGCGGAGCGTGGGAATCGGAGACACGGCCCTGTGGTCACTCCTTCCGGCGGAGGAGGGCTCATGACCGAGCGGAGCGAGGGAATCGGAGACACGGCCCTGTGGTCACACCCCCCGACGAAGGAGGGCTCATGACCGCGCAGGCCGGACGTCCGCGTCCGGCGTGGCAGTCGCTGGACTCCGCCCAGCTGCTCCTGATCGCGGTGGCCGGGATGCTGATCATCGCCTCCGTCACCCAGGTCGGTGCGGTGGGCCTGGAGGACTCCCGTACGGCGATCCTGTTCGGCGCGCTCATCGCGGTCGGCGAGCTGCTTCGCATGATCATGCCGGGCAGCCGCGAGGTCGCCCCGATCGCGAGCGCGGGCTCCCTCGGCTACGCCCTGCTGCTGCGCGTGGGCAGCGAACCGGCCACGCACTCGGCGTTCCAGGCGGTCACGGTGACGGCCTGCGGCACGCTCATCGGCGCGCTGCCGCACATCGCGGTCGGCCGGATCCCGGCGCTCGACGCGATGGCCCGGCGCGTCCTGAGCCCGGCCCTGGTGGCCTTCGTCTTCCGCCCGATCGGGAGTTCGTCGCTGCAGCATCACTGGCCGTTGCTCATCACGGTGATGGTGCTCACGGTCATGCTCTCCTGCGCCGCCGAGTGGGTGGCCGCGGCGACCATCCGCGCCGAGGTGGTGCGCACGCGGTTCGCCATCGCGCTCGGCGACGAGGTGCGGGCCAAGGTGCCGCTCTGCGCCGCCTCGGGCGCCACGGGCATCCTGATCGCGGTGAGCACGTTCGTCATGGGCCCGGTGGCGCTGCTGGTGTTCAGCGCCCCGATCCTGGTGACCCAGATCGCGTTCCGGCGCTTCGCCGGCATCCGGGCCACCTACCTGCAGACCGTCCGCGCCCTGTCCCAGGTGACCGAGGTCGGCGGGTACGTCGAGGCCGGGCACTCCCGCCGGGTGAGCGAGCTCGCCGTGCAGATGGGACGTGAGCTGGGTATGAACGAGGAGGCGCTGCTCGAGTTGGAGTACGCCGCGCTCATGCACGACATCGGCCAGCTGTCGCTGCGCGATCCGATCCCGGGCGGCGCGACCGTCCTGGCCTCGCCCAGTGAGCAGCGGCGCATCGCCGGGCTGGGCGCCAACGTGATCACCGAGACCGGCGTCCTGAACGAGGTCGCGGAGATCGTCCGACGCCAGTCCGAGCCGTACCGCGCGGTGGAGGGATCCGCCCCACCACTGGCGAGCCGCGTCATCAAGGTCGCGAACGCCTACGATGATCTTGTCGGGGCGTCGTCCGACCGTGACCGGTCGGCGGCCGTGCTCGAACGCCTGCGGGGTGATTCGGCCGCGGAGTACGACCCGACCGTGGTCGAGGCGCTCGGACACGTTGTCGACCGTATGCGCTGACAAGGCGGCACTCGGGTTTTTGTCGGCGAGCATCGCGCTCCGCCGACGCGTGCGTGGTTATTCTTCCTGGGCTGACGAATTGAGGAGGACCGGTGTTCGAGTCGGTGTTGGTGGCCAATCGCGGAGAGATCGCCCGTCGGGTGATCAGAACCGTGCGTGCGCTCGGGGTGAAGGCGATCGCCGTGTACTCCGAGGCCGATGCCGACCTGCCGTACGTCGCGGAGGCCGACGAAGCGGTGTTGATCGGCCCGGCGCAGCCCGCCAAGAGCTATCTCGACGTCGACGCGGTGATGGAGGCCGCGCGGCGCACCAACGCCCGCGCCGTCCACCCCGGCTACGGCTTCCTCGCCGAGAACGCCGCGTTCGCCCGCCGTGTCGCGGACGACGGCCTGACCTGGATCGGCCCGCCCGTAGAGGCGATCGCGGCCATGGGCGACAAGATCAGCGCCCGTAACCTCATGGAGAAGGCGGGCGTGCCGGTCGCGGCCGGCACCCGCGAGCCCGTGCCCGACGCCGACGCGGCCGTCGCCGCGGGCATCGGCTACCCCGTCATGGTGAAGGCGGCGGGCGGCGGCGGTGGCATCGGCATGAGCGTCGCCTACGACGAGGCCGAGCTGCGCAAGGCCTTCGAGACGGCGCGCACCCGCGCCGAACGGTTCTTCGGCAACCCCGACATCCTGCTCGAACGCTTCATCGAGCGCGCCCGGCACGTGGAGATCCAGATCCTCGGCCTCGCCGACGGCACGGTCGTGGCCCTCGGCGAACGCGACTGCTCCGTGCAGCGGCGGCACCAGAAGGTCGTGGAGGAGACCCCGTCCACGGGCGTCGGACCCGAGCTGCGCTCCCGCATGCTCGCCGCGGCCGTACGCGCCGGTGAGGCCGTCGGCTACCGCGGCGCCGGCACGGTCGAGTGCCTGGTCGACCCGGCGGCACAGGAGTTCGTCTTCCTCGAGATGAACACCCGGCTCCAGGTCGAGCACCCGGTCACCGAGCTGGTCACCGGCATCGACCTGGTCGAGCAGCAGCTCCTCGTCGCGGCGGGTGAGCCGGTCACGTTCACCGAGGTCGAGCCGCGCGGGCACGCGATCGAGTTCCGCGTCTACGCCGAGGACCCCAAGCGGTTCCTGCCCAGCCCCGGCGACATCACGGTGTGGGAGGAGCCGTCCGGCGACGTCGTCCGGGTCGACTCGGGCTACCAGGCGGGCAACAAGGTCACCCCGTTCTACGACCCGCTCCTCGCCAAGCTGTGCGTCTACGGCGCCGACCGGTCCCAGGCCCTCGCGACGGCACGGGAGGCGGTCGCGGCGTTCCGCGTCGAGGGCCCCAAGACCAACCTGCCGTTCTTCACCGAGCTGCTGGACAACCCGGAGTTCGTCTCGGGCGACTACGACACCGGTCTGGTGGACCGGATGCGCGCGTGACCAGGGACTCGTCGCACAATTGGATCGGCAAGAGCGTCCGGCAGGCGCCGGCGTCTGAGGGAAGGAGCCGCGTTGGCTGAAGTGCGCGCGGAAATGGTGGCGAACGTCTGGAAGGTCGTCGTCAACGAGGGCGACACCGTGGAGGACGGAGACACACTCGTCATCCTGGAGTCCATGAAGATGGAGATCCCGGTCATCGCCGAGGACTCCGGCACGGTCGCCAGCCTCAAGGTCGCCGAGGGCGATGTCATCCAAGAGGGCGACCTGATCGCCGTCATCGAGTAGCCGGACGGACCGCCGGACCCCCGACTCGGAGACTGCCCGGAGGCATGAATGCCGGGCAGTCTCTCAGCCCGTACGCCTGCCGTGCCGGCTGCAGTCGGCGGTCCAGCCGCCGGGCGTCACCTGGACGACCATGCGGCGGCGGCATTCGGGGCAGTAACGCGGAGGCTCCATCGCCCGCGCCACCCGGCATCCTCCATGGTCACCGCCGGTGAGCGGGTCTCCGCAGTGGTCACAGTAGGTCGCCGTCACGGTGCAGCAGCGTACTCCAGAAGCGAGTCAGGGCGCCGGTGACGGGTTCAGAGTGGCAACGCGTAGGTCAGAAGCTCCACGCCGGGATGGGGCTGCCAGTCGCGCTCTGGCGTTCGCGTGAAGCCCAGCCGCCGGTAGATCCGGTGCGCGGCGTGCATCACCGGCTCGGTGGACAGCCGCAGGGCGCGGCAGCCGTCCTCGCGCGCGCGGCTGATGCAACGGCGGACGAGCGCCTCGCCGAGACCCAGTCCGCGTGCGGCCGGCACCACCGCGAGCATCCGGAACTCCGCCTCGCCCGGCGCGGTCAGCTGCGCCCACGGGCTGCCGTGCCGGCAGTAGGTCACCGTGCCCGTCGGCTCGCCGTTGTGCGTGGCGACGAGCAGTTCGGCCTCGCGGGCGCGGGCGACCGCGTCGCGCAGCCGCAGGATGTAGCTGTTGTCCGGGTTGATGTAGCCCCCCGCCACGTAGATCGCGGCGGTCAGCTCGCCGATCGTGGCGAGCTCGTCCGGCCGCGCCACTCTGATCTCCACCCCGGGCGGGTACGGGTGCGCGGACTGGTCCGGTGGCCGAGTCTCCTCGCTCACCCTCAGAGCCTAGACCACCACAAAGCAGGATCCGTCCCCCAGCCCCGGTCACGGAACACCGATCCCCTGCCGGATCAGTCGGTGACGAGTTCGGGAAGGTCCGTCACACCGGGCTCGTCGGCGTCGGCGGTGTAGTCGCCGGGCCGGGTCTCGTCCGTCCCGTCCGGTACGCCGGCCGCCCGGAAGATCACCGTGAGCACCATCACGACGATCATGTTGATGACGAAGGCGGTCAAGGCGATGTAGCCGGGGTGGCCGAGGAACGGGATGTCCGCGGTGGACTGGGCGAAGTGCTTCTGCGTCGGCGAGTGCTGTTCGTAGGCGGTCACCGTGCCGTACACCATCGCGACCGCCCAGCCGGCGAGCAGCGCCCACCGGTGGAACCACCGGGTGTAGAGCCCCAGGCCCAGCGAGGGGAACGTCTGCACGATCCAGATGCCGCCTAGCAGCTGCAGGTTGATCGACAGCGTCTTGTCGAAGGCCAGCACGAAGACGAGCGCGCCGATCTTGACCAGGAGCGACACGAACTGGGAGACGCGGGTCTCCTCGGCGGCCGTCGCGCCCGGCCGGAAGAACGCCGTGTAGACGTTGCGGGTGAACAGGTTCGACGCCGCGATCGACATGATCGCCGCCGGTACGAGCGCGCCCACGCCGATCGCGGCGAAGGCCACTCCGGCGAACCAGCCCGGGAACACGTGGTCGAACAGCGTCGGCACGGCGAGCTGCGGGTTCTTCGCGGCCCGGACCGCGGCGGCGACGTCGGGCCGGGCCAGCGCCATGTAGCCGAGCAGGGCCAGGAGCCCGAGCAGCAGCGAGTACGCCGGCAGGAGCGCCGCGTTCCGCTTGATCACGTCACGGCGCCCGGACGCCAGCGCCCCGGTGACCGTGTGCGGATAGATGAACAGTGCCAGCGCCGACCCCAGCGCGAGCGTGCCGTACGCCCAGTGGGTCATGTCGCCGGTCACGAGCGCACCACTCGGTCTGCCGGTCGCCGGGTTGGGCTTGGCCAGGCTGCTCTGGGCGCTGTCGAAGATGTGCCCCCAGCCGCCCAGCTTCGTGGGGATGTAGATGACCGCCACGATGATCACGAGGTAGATCAGCGTGTCCTTCACGAACGCGATCAGCGCCGGCGCGCGCAGGCCCGAGGTGAAGGTGTAGGCCGCCAGGAGCGCGAACGCGATGAGCAGCGGCAGGTCCCTGGCGAGCCCGGAGCCCTTCACGCCCATGACGGTGAGCACGGCCTGGATGCCGACGAGCTGCAGCGCGATGTACGGCATCATCGCCAGGATCCCGGTGACCGCGACGGCCAGCCCGAGCGTCCGGGAGCCGAACCGCCCGCGGACGAAGTCGGCGGTCGTGACGTAGCCGTGGACATGGGAGACGGACCACAGGCGCGGGCCGATGAGGAAGACGATCGGATAGGCGATCGCGGCGTACGGCAGGGCCCAGAACCCCATCGCGCCGCTCGCGAAGACGGCCGCGGGAACCGCGATGAACGTGTAGGCGGTGTACAGGTCGCCGCCGAGCAGGAACCAGGTGGTGAACGTGCCGAAGCGGCGGCCGCCGAGCCCCCACTCGTCCAGGTGCATGATCGTCTGCCCGCGCCGCCAGCGCGCGGCGAGGAAGCCCATCACGGTGACCGCCGCGAAGAAGATCAGGAAGACGGTCAGCTCCACGCCATTGACGTCGTCCATCTAGTCGTCCTCCTCGTCGGCGGGGCGTGCGGGCCGGGCCCGGCGGCTGAGCCGGTACGCGACGCCGATGAACACCGCGGTGAGGATCACCCAGAGGAGCTGCCACCAGTAGAAGAACGGGAATCCGGCGAGTCGCGGCTCGACCCTGGCGTAGCTGGGGACGGCGAGGTAGACGACGAACGGCGCGATCAGCAGGACCGCGACCACGACTCGTACGGCGGGGCTGGTCGAACGCGGATCAGACATGCGGAGGCCCTTTCGAAACCACGTTTCGCTGTGGGCCACTGTGAACGCGGCCGGTCACGATGCGGTAACGGCCGCGGCCGATCACCGGACGAGCGCGGCGCAGTCCGGCTCGTCGGGGAGCAGCGGGCGGACGGTCACCCGGTACGTCTGACCGCGGTCGCGCCACTGGGGCCGGCCGGCCAGCCGCTGGGCCGACGCGGCGTCGCGCCCGGTGAGGACCGTGCAGGTGCGGCCGCCGACCTGGCCGCCCGTGCTCAGCGGCTTCAACGGCCACTTCGGCGCGTCGCTCCCGCCCGCGGGCGCGGTGGCCGCCAGCACGGCGACGCGCGACGGCCGGTACGGCCGCGGATCGGTGCTCTGGTCACCGCGCGGCCAGGAGGACGGGACGAGCCGGGGCAGGAACCGCGCGGCCGGGTCGTCGGCGTGCCGGCCCTCCTGGATGACCTTCGTGGTGTGCGGCCGGCCGCCGGTCACGAAGGTGATCACCTTGTAGGTCGCGTCGGCCATGTTCCGGTCGTCGACCGTACGGGACCTGGCGAGCCCGGCCGCGGAGGCGTCCGCGACCAGGCGGCGCAGCGCCTGCGGCGTGAGGTGGTATTCGGTCGGGTGCGCGCCGCCGGTGATCGCACGCCCGTCGCCGTACAGGGAGAAGTCCGGCATGGTGCCGGGCCCGCCCAGGCCGGCGAAGCCTCCCGTGGTCTTCGTGCGCAGCACGAGCGCGTCCGCCGAGCCGAGGCTCGGGGACGACGAGTCATCGGTCTGGGCCTGAGAGTCTCCGGCGCAGCCCGAAGCGAGCAACGCGACGCCGGCGAGCACCGTGACGACCGCCGTCTTCATCGCGACCACCTCCCCGAACTCCGACGGTAGTGGGCGCCCGCTGGTTCTAGAGCGTTTGTGACAGTGCCTTGATCGGCATTTTCAACTCGTCCAGCATCTCCAGGTCGCTGCCGGTCGGACGACCGAGCGTGGTGAGGTAGTTGCCGACGATGATCGCGTTGATGCCGCCGAGCATGCCCGACCTGGTGCCCAGGTCGCCGAGCGTCAGCTCACGCCCGCCCGCGTACCGCAGGATCGTGCGCGGCAGCGCCAGCCGGAAGGCCGCGATGGTCTTCAGCGCCTCGGCGCCCTCGACCAGCGGGTAGTCGGCGAACGGCGTGCCGGGACGCGGGTTGAGGAAGTTGAGCGGCACCTCGTCGGGCTCCAGCGCGCCGAGCTGCGCGGCGAACTCGGCCCGCTGCTCGACCGTCTCACCCATCCCGACAATGCCGCCGCAGCACAGCTCCATGCCGGCGGCGCGCACCATCTCGCAGGTCCGCCAGCGCTCCTCCCACGTGTGGGTGGTCACGACCTTGGAGAAGTGCGACTTCGGGGCCTCGAGGTTGTGGTTGTAGCGGTGGACGCCCATCGCGGCCAGCTCGTCGACCTGCTCCTGGGTCAGCATGCCGAGCGAGCACGCGATGTTGATGTCCACCTCCTTGTTGATCGCCTCGACGCCCTCGCGCACCTGGCTCATCAGCCGCTCGTCCGGCCCGCGGACGGCGGCGACGATGCAGAACTCGGTGGCGCCCGTGGCGGCGGTCTCCTCGGCGGCCCGTACGAGCGAGGGGATGTCCAGCCACGCCGCGCGTACGGGAGAGGTGAACTGGCCCGACTGGGAGCAGAAGTGGCAGTCCTCCGGGCAGCCGCCGGTCTTGACCGAGACGATGCCCTCGACCTCCACCTCCGGGCCGCACCACTTCATGCGCACCTCGTGGGCGAGCGCGAGCAGCTCCTCCAAACGGTCGTCCGGGAGCGTGAGGCACTCGTGGACCTGCTCCTCCTTGAGCCCCTCACCCCGCTCGAGCACCTGTGTGCGCGCAACGGCAAGAATGTCGGCCGACTCGCTCACGAGCCCTCCTTCGTCGGGGGAGTGACCAGGCGCGCGTGTTCTTTGGTTCGCTCGCTCCGCTCGCTCACGGTTGGTCCTCTCGTGGGATCAGTTCCCCGTACGTCTGCGCACGGGTACGGCAGTCCTCCCGGAACGCCGCCGGGTCGAACACGCCGCCGAGGTGCGGGGCGAGGCCGGCCCGGGCGGCGAGCAGGAACTCCGCGCCGTCGAGCCGCCCGGACCGCTCCGGCAGCACGCCGGACAGCGGGCGCGCCGCGATGGTCTCCAGGTCACGCACGTTGCACAGGTCGTCCAGAAGGGGGCGGCGCGGCCACGCCCCGATCACGATGCCGGCCAGGTCGATCCCGCGCCCGGCCATGGCCTCCAGCGTCAGCGCCGTGTGGTTGAGCGTGCCCAGCCCCGGCCGTACGGTGACGAGCACGGCGGCCTTGAGGGAGTGCGCCAGGTCGGCGAGCGTGGCGCCGTCGTCGTCGTACCGCACGAGCAGTCCGCCCGCCCCTTCGACGATCACCAGGTCACGGTCGAGCGCCCTGATCCGCTCCGCGCAGGCCACCAGATCCGGCGGCGGCAGCCCGGCGAGCCGCGCCGCGGCGGCCGGGGCGAGAGCGGCGGCGTACCGCGCGTACTCGTGCACGTCGGTGATGCCGGCCAGGCGGCGAATCTCGTCCAGGTCACCGGCCATGCCGGGCCGCGCACCGGTCTGCGCCGGCTTGACCACCGCGACGGACGCCCCGCGCGCCCGGGCGAGCGCCGCGACCGCGGCCGTGGTCACGGTCTTTCCCACCCCGGTGTCGGTCCCGGTGACGACGAGCACACTCACCCGCGCGACTCTAGTGCGTCATCCCCCCGGGCCGTGCCCAACGACCCGTCAGCCGTGATGTGTGGAGCTCGCCAGGCGTGCCTTCAGGGGGTCTCGTGTTGGCGGCGGAGGCGGGTGATGAACTTGTAGCGGTCGCCGCGGTACAGGGACTGGGCCCATTCGACCGGTTCGCCGGCCGTGTCGAAGGCGTGGCGGGAGAGCAGGAGCAGGGGCAGCCCGACGTCGACGCCCAGCAGGCCCGCGTCGTCCGGGGTCGCCAGGACGGTCTCGATGGTCTCCTCCGCCTCGGCCAGGTGCACGTCGTACGCCGTGGCCAGCGTCTCGTACAGGGAGTTGTGCCGGGGCAGTTCTTTGCGCAGGCCGGGGAAGCGGCGGGCCGGAAGCAGTGACGTGTCGATCGACATCGGCTCGCCGTCGGCCAGGCGGAGGCGGTGGATGCGCAGGGCGCGGCCGCCGGGGCGGATGCCGAGGAGGCGAGCGAAGCGTTCGTCGGCGGTCACGTAGCCGATGTCGAGTATGCGCGTCTCCGGGCTCAGACCGTGGTGGCGCATGTCCTCGGTGTAGCTGACGAGCTGCAGCTCCTGGGCGACCTTGGGCTTGGCCACGAACGTGCCCTTGCCCTGGATGCGCTGCAGGCGTCCCTCGATCACCAGCTCTGCCAGGGCCTGCCGCACCGTCGTACGGGACGTGCCGTACTTTTCGGCCAGGCTCCGCTCAGGCGGCAGCGGACTGCCGGGTGCGAGCGCCTCGGTCAGCTCGACCAGGTGCTTCTTCAACCGGTAGTACTTGGGAACGCGAGGTTCCACCCCCAGCTCCGGTGCCCGCTCAGCCGTCACATGCTCTCCTCATGTTCACCGCCGCGTCGGGTCGGCGTTACGAGCAGAGTACGGGCCGATCAGCTCTCTGACACCAGTCAGAGCTCCGGTGACCTCTGTGAGTTCTGCCTCCTCCAGGGTCGCACGGCCGGTCAGCCGCAGGCACGCGCGCCCCTGGGGCACCGACGGTGGCCGGAAACAGCCGACCCGTACGCCGTGCTCGGCGCAGATCTCCGCGGCGCGTACGGCTCGTCCCGGGTCGCCGAGGACGACCGGTACGACCGCCGCGGCGGGAGTGGTCGTCTCCAGGCCGAGCGCGTCCGCCGCGGCGGCGAGGCGGCGGGCGCGGTCGCGGGCACGGGTGGCCAGTTCCGGCTCGGCGGCGAGAACGTCGAGGGCCGCCGCGGCGGCGCCCGCCGACGCCGGGGCCAGCCCGGTGTCGAACACGAACGAGCGCGCCGTGTCGACGAGCGTCTCGATCACCTCCGGGGCGCCGAGCACCGCGCCGCCCTGCGAGCCCAGCGACTTCGACAGGGTGACGGTGATGATCACGTCCGGCTCGCCGGCGATGCCCGCCGCGTACGCCGCGCCGCGCCCGCCCGGGCCGACCACTCCGAGTGCGTGCGCCTCGTCGATCAGCAGCAGCGCGCCGTGGTCGCGTACGACCGCGTGCAGCTCGCGGAGCGGGGCCAGGTCGCCGTCCACGGAGAAGACCGCGTCGGTCACCACGACGGCGTCGCGCGCGTCGTCGAGAGCGGCGTCCACGGCGGCGACGTCGCAGTGCGTTGTGACCACGACCGGGCAGCGGGCGAGGCGGCAGCCGTCGATCAGCGATGCGTGGTTGCCCCGGTCGGAGACGATCAGGCCCGGCCGCAGCGCGGTGACCGCGGCGAGGTTGGCGAGGTAGCCGGAGGAGAACACCAGCGCGGACGGCGTGCCGACGAAACCGGCCAGCCGCTCCTCGAGCGCCGTGTGCAGCTCCGTGGTGCCGGTGACCAGCCGTGAACCGGTCGAGCCGGTGCCCCAGGTGCGAACCGCCTTGATCGCGCCCTCCGCCAGCCGCGGGTCGCGGGACAGCCCGAGATAGTCGTTGGAAGCCAGGTCGAGCAGGGGCTGAGCGGGCGTGCGGGGCCGCAGCGTACGGCGCAGCCCGGCGGCCGTGCGCTCCCGCGTCGCGGCCGTCAGCCGCTCGAGAGGATCCACCCGCCGAATCATGCCAGGACCACCTGCGATGATGCAGACGTGCCCACGTTGAGCGACCTGATCAAAAAGCACACCGACCTCGGCGCCGATGACATGGACTGGATCCATTCGCTGGTGTCGGACTGGCAGCTGCTCGCCGACCTGTCCTTCGCCGACCTCGTCCTCTGGGTGCCGCTGACGGCCGAGCGCGGCGAGGACGGCAGCTGGGTGGCGGTGGCCCAGATCCGCCCGACGACCGGTCCGACGGCCTACCCCGAGGACCTCGTCGGCATGGTCGCCGGCCGGGGCGAGCGCGCGCTGGTCGACATCGCGTACCGCGAGGGCCGCATCTGCCGTGAGGGCGACCCCGAGTGGGGGAGCGGCATCCCCGTGCGCGAGGAGTCCATCCCCGTACGCCGGGGCGAGCGGATCCTCGGCGTCATCCAGCGCAGCACGAACCTCAGCTCCGCCCGTACGCCGAGCCGCCTGGAGCTGACCTACCTCCAGAGCGCCAGCGACCTGGCCAAGATGATCAACGACGGGCGGTTCCCGTTCCCGGAGCAGGAGCCCAACCTCGCCCGCTCGCCGCGCGTCGGTGACGGGCTGCTGCGCATCGACCGGGAGGGGCGGGTCCTGTACGCCAGCCCGAACGCCCAGTCGGCGTACCGGCGGCTGGGGCTGGCCACCGACCTGGCGAGCACGCACCTGGCGGACACCACCGCGCGCCTGGGCACCGCGCCGGTCGACGACTCCCTGGCCCTGGTGGCCGGCGGCCGCGCGGCACGGGAGACCGAGGTCGAGGCGAACGGCGCGATCGTCCAGCTCCGGGCCATCCCCCTGATCGTCGACGGTCACCGTACGGGGGCGCTCGTGCTGCTGCGCGACGTCACCGAGCTGCGGTGGCGCGACCGGGAGCTGATGACCAAGGACGCGACGATCCGGGAGATCCACCACCGGGTGAAGAACAACCTGCAGACGGTCGCGGCGCTGCTGCGCCTGCAGGCCCGGCGGCTCCAGGTGCCGGAGGGCCGGGACGCCCTGGAGGAGGCGGTACGCCGCGTCGGCTCGATCGCGATCGTGCACGAGACGCTCTCGCACACGCCCGAGGAGCTGATCGACTTCGACGACATCGCCGACCGGGTGATGGCGATGGCGGGTGAGGTGTCCTCACCGGAGACCCGCGTGCGGCCGAAGCGCGTCGGCGGGTTCGGCGTCCTGCCGGCGGCGATCGCGACGCCGCTCGCCATGGTCCTGACCGAACTCCTGCAGAACGCGCTCGAACACGGGCTGACCGACAACTCGGGCCTGCTGGAGGTCGTGGTGACCCGCAGCGGCGAGCGCCTGGGCGTGGTGGTGGCCGACAACGGCAAGGGACTGCCGGACGGCTTCGACGTGGAGTCGGCGGCGAGCCTGGGGCTGCAGATCGTCCGGACGCTGATCGTGGGCGAACTGGGCGGGGTCCTGGAGCTGCACCGCCGTGAGGGAGGCGGCACGGAGGTGACCCTCGACATCCCCCTCGCGCAGACGCCCCGGACGGGCTGATGGGAGACTGCCGCGCGAGCGGTCACCGGTGGTCGTGAGGCGTGAGAAGACCCCGGCGGGGGAAGTTACATACGAGAAGACGGGTTTGGGAGCTCATGCCCGTACGAGGGCGGAAAAGCGCAGCGCCCGTGGTCGGGCCACGGGCGCTTGGGACGGCAGGCCGCGGGTCCATCGTCGGAGGCGCGGTGCCGGAGGGGATCGACGGCAGGTGGGGCGTGCCTTCTGGTGAGGCTCAGGCGTGGGCGCGCGCACGGGCACGGGCGCGGCGGCGCTTCAGCGCACGGCGCTCGTCCTCGCTCATCGCTCCCCACACGCCGGCGTCCTGGCCGGAGTTGAGGGCCCACTGCAGACACGACTCGGTGACGGGGCAGCGACGGCACACCTGCTTGGCTTCTTCGATCTGCACGAGTGCGGGGCCGGTGTTGCCGATCGGGAAGAACAGCTCGGGGTCCTCGTCACGGCAGGCAGCGCGGTGGCGCCAGTCCATGCGGTCCACTCCTTCAATCGAGCGTGAAGCCATGACTCCACTTGTGAACGGTTTCACGATGTAACGAACAACCGGGTGCGGTGGCATGGCCCGGGGAAGTTGTCGTGGCGCGCTCGAGGTGTTATCCCATGTCTTCGCGCCTCTTTAGAGATTCTCAGGGCGTCCGGAGGGGCGCAAGGCCTTTGAGAAAGTTTTCTCAAAGTATGGCTGTCGGATGTGTCACACAATCGAAACACGCTTCCGGCAGGTCACCTCAGATCACAACACGCACAGCCTTCGGGACAGAGCGGAACGTGACGAACTCCCGCTGCCCCAGATAGTCGCCGTCGACCTGGAACGCGATGGGCCGCCGGGAACGCAGCGTGAACTCGGGAAGATCATGCAACCCGAGGATGTGACCGCCCCGGGGGAGCCGGTTGAACGGCGGCACGATCTGCGCCAGGACCCCCAGCGTCGACAGGACGTCGAACCTGCGCAGCGCGAACAGGTCCAGCCCGGTGGCGAAGCTCGCCCGCGGGTTCGGGTCGATCGGCCACCGCCCGGCGTACGTCCAGGGCGCGGTGTTGGAGACGATCCCGATGAAGATGTGGCCGAGCGGAGGCTTGGACGGCGCCTCCAGCGTGAGCGCCGGCCGGCGGCGGTCCGTCAGCACGAAGAACTGCCGCAGCGCGGTGCGCGCGTAGAGCGTGGAGTAGGCGCGGGACCCGGAGTCGCGCAGCTTCTCGACCGCGTGCACCACCTCGGCGTCCAGCCCGAGGCCCGCGCAGAAGGTGAAGTAGCGGCTGCCGGCCTGGCCCAGCCCGACCGTACGGCTGCGGCCGGCGCGCAGCGCCTCCAGCACCTGGCCGGCGGCGTCGAGCGGGTTGTTCTGCATGCCGAGCGCGCGGGCGAACACGTTGGCGCTGCCGGTCGGCACGATCGCGAGCGCGGGCACGTCGGGGGAGGGGCCGTCGGCGAGCAGGCCGTTGACCGCCTCGTTCACGGTGCCGTCGCCGCCCAGCGCGATCACCACGTCGTACCCCTCGCCGGCGGCCTGCGCGGCGAGCTCGGTGGCGTGACCGCGCCGCTGGGTCTCGGCGAGCTCAAGGCGTACCTCGCCGGCGAACGCGCGCATCAGCACGTCACGGGCTCGCCGGGACGTGGTCGTCGCCTTGGGGTTGGCGATGAGAAGTGCACGCACGTGCAAAAGGGTAGCTTCCACGCACCATTGCCTCGATCACGCACCCTCGGTGACCGGGTGCCGGTGATCCGGATAGTGTTCGGGGCTGTGTCCACACGTCCCATGACCCTGAGCACGGCGGCGGCCATCGAGGCCGTCGAGGGGGCCGCCGTGGTCGCGGTCGGCCTGTACGTCGGCGTCGAGGCGATCGTCGGCAGCCCGAACGACCTCGCCAGCGCGGTCGTCCTCGCCGTCATGGCCATCGCCGCCGGCGTCGGCATCGTCGCGGTCGGCCGCGGGCTGTGGCAGGTACGACGCTGGGGGCGTGCGCCTGCCCTGCTCACCCAGATCTTCGCGGTGATCGCCGCGATCTCGATGATCCAGAGCAGCCGGCAGATCCTCGGCGGCGTCCTGATCGTGGTGGCCGTCGCCGCCGCGGCGGCGCTGCTGAGCCCCCCGACCACGCGGGCCCTCGACCAGGACTGAGCCCAAGACCGACGAAGAGGCTGCCCGGGATCCTTCCCGGGCAGCCTCTTCGTACGTCGTCTTCTCTCAGTCGTCGGCGGTGAGGCCGTCGCGCAGCTGGGCGAGCGTGCGGGCCAGGAGCCGGGACACGTGCATCTGGGAGATGCCCAGCTCGGCCGCGATCTGCGACTGCGTCATGTTGCCGAAGAACCGGAGCAACAGGATGCGCTTCTCGCGCGCGGGCAGCTTTTCCAGCAGCGGCTTGAGCGACTCGCGGTATTCGACGCCCTCCAAGGCGTCGTCGACGATGCCGAGCGAGTCGGCGACCGCCGGCGCGTCCTCATCGCCCGAGTCGGGGGCGTCCAGGGAGACCGTGGAGTAGGCGTTCGCCGACTCCAGTCCCTCCAGCACCTCTTCCTCGCTCATCTGCAGGTGCTCGGCCAGCTCGCTGACGGTGGGCGCGCGGCCCTCGCGCTGGGCGAGGTCGCTGATCGCCTTGGTCAGCGACAGCTTGAGCTCCTGGAGCCGCCGGGGGACGCGGACCGCCCACCCCTTGTCGCGGAAGTGACGCTTGATCTCACCGACGATCGTCGGCGTCGCGTACGTGGAGAACTCCACTCCGCGTTCGAGGTCGAAGCGGTCGATCGACTTGATCAGGCCGATCGTCGCCACCTGGATCAGGTCGTCGAGCCACTCGCCGCGGTTGCGGAACCGGCGGGCGAGGTACTCCACGAGCGGGAGGTGCAGCTCGACCAGCTCGTCGCGGATGCGCTGACGCTCCGGGTCGCCCTCGGGAAGCGTGGAGAGGCGTTCGAACAGCATGCGCGCCCGCGCGCGGTCCGGCACGCTGTGCTCGTTGCTGCCCGCCACCGTCGTCTTCTCGGTCATGGGACCTCCTTCGTCGGCCCCATGACCAAGGTGCCGCGCCGGTCGGTTCCCTCGCTTCGCGGCTGGGACTCGTGCGACGGGCGGGCCGGGCGGTGCGGTGCCACTTGGACTCTGATCACGTCGTCTGCCCGCGCCGTTTCTGCAGGACGATCGTCACCCGGTCGTCGGCGCCGACCTCGGCGTCGACGTCGCCGGCGAGCGAGCTCAGGACGGTCCACGCGAAGGTGTCACGGCTCGGCTGCCGGCCGTCGACGGTGAGGACCGACACGCCGATGCTCATCGCATCGTCGGTCAGCTCGAACTCACACGTCAGGTCGGTGCCGGGAACCGCCTGGGCGAGGAGCATCGCGCACGCCTCGTCGATCGCGATGCGCAGATCCTCGATCTCGTCAAGGTTGAAGTCGAGACGCGCCGCCAGCCCGGCCGTCGCCGTGCGCAGCACGGACAGGTAGGCGCTGTCAGCCGGCAGCCGCACGGTCACCACATCGCGGACGTCAGAAAGACTGGCCGGCATGGCTGCGGTTTCCTCGGTCACGTCACTCCCTAGTTGGGGCTTCCCGCTCCCTTGAAACTACCGCTTGCGCGTACCTACTCGCGCGTCCGGCGCGCCTGCATATCACCAAGGGATCTTTCCACTGCGCGAGGCGGATCCACCGGCGGGTCGCTGGAGTCCTGCCCTTTTGCTCGTAATCGTACGATGACCAGCTGAATCTTCCGGTTACCAAGCTTGAAAAGGACACGGCGAGGACCGTGCTCGCGGATGACCCGCGGGCGGTCCTCGCCGTGGGTGGACTCACGCTCGGGAACTCATGCCCGGCCGGGAGTCCTCAGGCGTTCTTGGTCTCCCAGAAGATCTTGCTGATCTCGTCGATCTTCGCGAGGAGCTCGTCGGCCTTCGCCTTGTCGACGCCGCCCTTGGTGCCGGAGGCACCGGCGAGCTTGGTGGCCTCGTTGAACAGCTGGTGGAGCTGAGGGTACTTTTCGAAGTGCGGCGGCTTGAAGTAGTCCGTCCACAGGACCCAGAGGTGGTGCTTGACCAGCTCGGAGCGCTGCTCCTTGATGATCAGCGCGCGAGCGCGGAAGACCGGGTCCTCGTTGGCCTCGTACTTCTCGACGATCGCCTTGACCGACTCGGCCTCGATCCGGGCCTGAGCCGGGTCGTAGATGCCGCAGGGCAGGTCACAGTGTGCGGACACCGTGGCCTTGGGGCGCAGAAATCGTGCAAGCACCTGCGTGTCCTTCCGTTGTCTTTCGTAGAGCGTGCTGCAGTTACAAGACACTACTCCTGGGCCCCTTACCCCTGAGCGGAGAGGTTCATCACCATGCGCGCGGTCGAAGTGACGGGCGAGTCGATGCTGCCCGCGCTGCGTCCCGGAGACTGGCTGCTCGTACGCTCCGGCGCGCGGATCGTCCCCGGCAGCGTCGTGGTCGCCCGCCATCCCCACCGGGATCTGCTGATCGTCAAGCGGGCCGTACGGCACGAGGCGGACGGCTGGTGGCTGGAGAGCGACAACCAGCGCGCCGCGGGCCGCCAGGACAGCTGGGACTTCGGCGCGGTGCCCGACGCCCTGATCGTCGGGCGGGTCGTGCTCCGCTACTGGCCGAAGCCGTCACTGCGGCTGGGCCCGCCCTGAGAGACGGCGCGAACCCCGGCCTCGGCGCGTCCGGCGCACTGGTCGGAGCAGTAGCGGCGGGACCGGTTCGAGGAGGTGTCGATGAAGACGTTGCGGCACGGCTTCGCGTGGCAGATCGCGAGCCGGTCGAGCCCCTCGGCGGAGACGTAGACCGCCAGGCCCATGGCCGCCCCGGCGGCGTACCGGTCGGGGATCGAGCCGCTCTCGGTGATGTGCAGGTGCCAGCGCTGCCCGTCGTGGGCGGAGATCTGGGGATGCACCGGGTGCTGGAGCAGCAGGGAGTTGATGCCCTCGGCGGCGCCGTCCTCATCGCCCGCGGTCACCGACTCGAAGATCGAACGAAGGTCCGCCCGCAGCTGCACCATCGCCTCGAGGTCGGGCTTGGCGACCCGGCCGGACAGGTGCGGCCCGGCCGTGAGAAGGTCCCGGAGCGCGTCGAGATCCCCCAGACGGTCGCCCTCGGCCGTCTGGGTGTTCACCAGCCGGACCGCCAGATCGGCGTACGACGCGAGGTCCACGGGCCGCTCCTACGCGAGGCAGAGGCTGTGGTGCTGATCCGGCTATTACACTCCACGACGCTGCGGAGAGGAAGCCCGGCTTGCCGGATATGACAGATTTGCCGTAATCGCGGCGCGAGGCCGTACGGCCGCCGTGACACGCCCGGTCGGAGGTGGTGGCGGCGGACTGTGTGAGAACTCCGCCGCCACCCCTTCTCAGAGGACCTTGGACAGGAAGTCGCGCGTGCGCTGGTGCTGGGGATCGCTCAGCACCTCGCGTGGGCGGCCCTGTTCGACGATCGCGCCCTCGTCCATGAACACGAGGGAGTCGCCGACCTCCCGGGCGAACCCCATCTCGTGCGTCACCACGACCATCGTCATGCCGTCCACCGCCAGCTGCCGCATCACGTCGAGCACGTCCCCGACCAGTTCGGGGTCGAGCGCGCTCGTCGGCTCGTCGAACAGCATCAGCTTCGGCTCCATCGCCAGTGCCCGCGCGATCGCGACCCGCTGCTGCTGGCCGCCGGACAGCTGCGACGGGTAGCTGCCGACCTTGTCCGACAGGCCGACGCGGTCGAGCAGTTCCCGTGCCCGCTCGCGTACGGCGGCCTTCGGCTCGCCTCTGACCTGGACCGGCGCCTCCATGATGTTCTCCAGCGCGGTCATGTGCGGGAACAGGTTGAAGCGCTGGAACACCATCCCGATGTCCCGTCGTTGCGCCGCGACGTCCCTCTCGCGCATCTCGTGCAGTTTCTCGCCGCGCTGGCGGTAGCCCACGAGGTCGCCGTCCACCCAGAGCCGGCCGGAGTCGATCTTCTCCAGGTGGTTCATGCAGCGCAGGAAGGTCGACTTGCCCGAACCCGAGGGGCCGATGACGCACATGACCTCCCCGGACTCGACCTCCAGGTCGATGCCGCGCAGCACGTGCAGCCGCCCGAAGAACTTGTGAATGCCCTCCGCCTTGACCATCGGCTCGCTCATCTGTCCCCCTCCGGGTTCCGCATCGGCATCGGCGGCCGGACGTGGAAGCTCGTGAGGTTACGCCGCAGCAGCCGCTGCAGCGGGGTCGGGGGCAGCTCGCGGGAGGAGCCCCGGCCGTAGTACCGCTCCAGGTAGTACTGCCCGACCGACAGCACCGAGGTCACGATGATGTACCAGACGCTCACCACGATCAGCAGGGGGATGGTCCGGTAGTTCGCGTTGAAGATGTCCTCGCCGGCCTTCAGCAGCTCGGTGAAGGCCACCGTCGACGCCAGCGAGGTGGTCTTCAGCATCGAGATGGTCTCGTTGCCGGTCGGCGGGATGATCACGCGCATCGCCTGGGGCAGCACGATCCGCCGCATGACCTTCAGCCGTCGCATGCCCAGGGCCTGCGCGGCCTCGGTCTGGCCCTCGTCGACGGACAGGATCCCGGCCCGTACGACCTCCGACATGTACGCCGCCTCGTTCAGGCCGAGGCCGAGGATCGCCGCGACGAACGTGGTGACCAGGCTGTTGACGTCCCAGGTGATGAACGTCGGCCCGAACGGGATGCCGATCGAGATGTCGCCGAACAGCGCCTTGATGTTGAACCAGAAGATCAGCTGCACCAGCACCGGCGTACCGCGGAAGAACCAGATGTACAGCCACGCCGCCGAGGACAGCATCGGGTTGGACGACAGCCGCATCAGCGCCAGGACCACGCCGCCGACGATGCCGATGGCCATCGCGATCACGGTCAGCTCGAGCGTCGCCACCAGGCCCTTGAGGATGCCGCCGTCGAAGAAGTACTTCCCGAACGTCGACCAGTCCAGATTCGGGTTGGTGAACAGCATGTGGACGAGCATCGCGGCGAGCACCAGCACGATCGCCGCGCTGACCCACCTGCCCGGATGCCGGACCGGTACGGCCTTGATCGTCTCAGGCCGTACCGGTTCCGTCGTGTCGATGTCGGTCACGGCGTCCTCAGCCGGTGGCGCCGTTGACCTTGGGGTCGGTGATACCACCGTCGGAGATGCCCCACTTGTCGGTCAGCTGCTTGTACGTGCCGTCGCCGATCAGGTCCTTGACCGCCTTCTGGATCGCGTCCCGCAGCTCGTTCTCGTTCTTGGGGATCGCGATGCCGTACGGCGCGGTGTCGTAGGCCTTGCCCGCGATGACGAACTTGCCGTTCGACTCCTTGGCCGCGTACGCGGCGACGGGGGAGTCGGCCAGTACGGCGTCGGCGCGGCCGTTGCCGAGCGCCAGGTTGGCGGCGTTCTGGTCGTCGAGGGAGACCTTCACCGGAGCCGGCTTGCCGCCCTGCTTGCACTTGTCCACGCGGGCGCCGGCGTCGGGCTTGGCGCTCGACTTGGGCGTCAGCTCGTCCTCCTGCGTGGTGCCCTTCTCCACCGCGACCTTCTTGCCGCACAGCGACAGGTCGTCCGGCGAGAGCTTCAGCGGGTTGCCCGCCTTCACCATCAGGCCGGTGCCGGCGGAGAAGTAGGTCACGAAGTCGAAGCTCTGCTCGCGCTGCTTGTTGTCGGTGAAGGACGACAGGCTGATGTCGTACTTCTTGCTCTGCAGCGCCGGCAGGATGTTGTCGAACTTGACGTCCTGGAACTCCGCCTTGACCCCGAGCTTCTGGGCGATCGCGCCGCCCAGGTCGACGTCGAAGCCGACGACCTGCCCGTTCTGCTTGAACTCGTTGGGCGCGTACGACGCGTCCGTGGCGATCACGATCTTGCCGTTCTTCTTGATCGTGTCCAGGGCGCTCTTCTTGCCCGGGGTCGTGGTCTTGGCGTTACACGCGGACAGCGCGAGGGCGCCTGCCATGACGGTGATGCCCAACGCGATGCCGCGGCGGCGCAGAGGACCGATGTGCACGGCGTCCTCCTTCAGTGGGTCGGGGGATGCCCCCGATGGTGGCCAGATCAATGGGGGACATCTTGGCGCAACCCTGCCTCAAGTGGGATTACTGCCTTGAAACAATCACGCAACGGCTACTCGGCAGCATTGATCCGCGTATCGGGCACCGCGCCCGTCGCGAGGCCCCACTGCGTGGTGAGCCGCCGGTAGGTGCCGTCGGACATCAGCGCCTTCATCGCCTTGAAGATCTCGTCGCGCAGGTCGCTCGCGCGCTTGGGGATCGCGATGCCGTACAGGGCGGTCGCGTACGGGGAGCCGGCGCACTCGATGCGGCCGGCCGACTCCTTCGCTCCGTAGATCGCCGAGGGCGAGTCGGTGAGCGAGGCGTCGGCCTGACCTTTCGCGAGGGCGTCGGTGGCGGCCGCCTGGTCGTCGTAGGCCAGCCGGATCGGGGCCGGCCGGCCGGCGCTGCGGCAGGCGTCGATGCGCGTACCGGCGCCGGGCCGGGTCGCGTCCTTGCGGGAGAGCTCCTCTTCCTGTGTGGTGCCCTTCTCCACCGCGATCTTCTTGCCGCACAGCGACAGGCCGTCGGGTCGCAGACGCCGGGGATTGCCCTTCGGGACCATCAGCATCGTGCCCGCCGAGAGATAGGTGACGAAGTCGAACCGGCCCTCGCGTTCGCGGGTGTCGGTGAAGGAGGAGAGGCTGATGTCGTACTTGCCCTCGTCGAGGGCCTGCAGGATCGTGTCGAACCGCACGTCCTGGAACTCCGCCTTGACGCCGAGTTTGCGGGCGAGGGCATTGCCGAGATCAACGTCGAATCCGACGATCTGGTCACCCTGCTTGAACTCGTTCGGGGGGTACAGGGCGTCCGTGGCGATGAGGATTCTTCCTGCTCGCTTGACTTTGCCGAGGGGGCCGGTCGAGGCGTCCCGGCAGGCGGCGATCGAGGGGATTCCGAGCAGGGTGACGAAGGCCGCCGCGGCCACGCGGCGGACGATGGGCCGGGGGAACAGAGCGTCCTCCTGGGGACGGACGTTATGCGCGTACAGGGAAGTGGCTTAGGCGGCAGCTGGGACGGGCACGCTCTAAGCGGGACCAACAATGGCATAAACCCTTTACGGCTGGGTCCGAATGGCGCGGCGCGCCGCCGTGTTCGCGGGTGGTACGGTCCCCCGCCTGGGGTCTGCCGGATGGTGTGGTTCAATCGGTGAACGGGTGACCCCCGTACACCGAGAGACGTCCGCGCCGCCCGTTGACCCAGGGATGACGAGGATGTCTGCCCGTATTTGTCACGAAATAGCAGGGGTCGCTGTGGCTGCCAAGCCCGATCAACCTAAGCCTGACCAACCCAAGCCTGACCGGTCTGAGCCCGGTCAACCGTCCGAACGCGACGCCGATCCGGCCTTCGCGCTGCACCGAGGCGGCAAGCTCGAGGTGCGCTCGACCGTTCCGGTCCGCGACCGGGACGATCTCTCACTCGCCTACACGCCCGGCGTCGCCCGCGTCTGCACGGCGATCGCCGAAGAGCCCGACCTCGTGCACGACTACACCTGGGTCTCCAAGGTGGTGGCCGTGGTCACCGACGGCACCGCCGTACTCGGGCTGGGCGACATCGGCCCCGCCGCGGCGATGCCCGTGATGGAGGGCAAGTCGCTGCTCTTCAAGGAGTTCGCCGATGTGGACTCCGTGCCGATCTGCCTCGACTGCACCGACGCCGACGACCTCGTCGAGACGGTGATCCGGCTCGCGCCGAGCTTCGGCGGCATCAACCTCGAGGACATCAGCGCGCCGCGCTGCTTCGAGATCGAGGACCGACTCCGGGCCGCGCTCGACATCCCGGTCTTCCACGACGACCAGCACGGCACCGCGATCGTGGCGCTCGCCGCGCTGCGCAACGCCTCCCGGCTCACCGGCAAGCCGCTGTCGTCGATGCGCGCCGTCGTCGCCGGCGCGGGCGCCTCGGGGGTCGCCGTCACCCGGATCCTCCTGGAGGCCGGCATCGGCGACATCGCCGTCTCCGACAGCAAGGGGCTCATCTACGACGGCCGCGACGGCCTCAACCCGATCAAGCAGAAGCTCGCCGGGGACACCAACCGGGCGCAGCTCAAGGGCTCCACCGAAGACGCCCTGGTCGGCGCCGACGTCTTCATCGGACTCTCCGGCGGCACCATCCGCGAGGACTGCGTGGAGGCGATGGCCGACGACGCCATCGTGTTCGCCCTGTCCAACCCCGACCCGGAGATCCACCCGGAGGCCGCCCGCCGCCACGCGCGTGTCGTCGCCACCGGGCGGAGCGACTTCCCGAACCAGATCAACAACGTGCTGGCCTTCCCGGGCGTGTTCCGCGGCGCCCTCGACGTGCGGGCCCACTCGATCACCGAGGGCATGAAGCTCGCGGCGGCCACCGCCCTGGCCGACGTGGTCGGCGACGAGCTGGCGGAGGACTTCATCATCCCGAGCCCGTTCGACGAGCGCGTGGCCCCCGCGGTGACCAAGGCGGTCGCCGACAGGGCCCGCGAGGAGGGCGTCGCCCGCATCTAGCCGTCTGACCCCGGACACGGCCCGTACTCCAGTTCGAGAGTACGGGCCGTGTTCTTTTGGAAACGCGTTGTGATCATTGACATTTTTATGTCACCCTGCCGACACTGAAGGCATGCGGAGGACCACAGTGCGCATCGACGACGAGCTCCTCGCGGACGCCAAGGCGTTCGCGGCCAAGCACGGCCGCAGCCTCAACTCGGTAGTGGAGGATGCCTTGTACCAGTTGCTCAGACGCACCCACGCGTCCGGTGAACGCCGGCACGTCGACCTTCCGGTGTCCGGGGGCGGCGGGCTGCAGCCCCGCTGGAGCCCGGACGCCGACATCAAGCAGGTCGCCGACGAGGTGGCCACAGAGGACTACGTGACGGGGCAGGTTCGGGATGCTGCTTCTTGACGTCAACGTACTCATCTACGCCAACCGGATCGACGCCGAACGGCACGAGGACTACCGCCGGTGGGTCCTGGGAGTGATCGAGGGAGACGAGCCCTATGCGGTGTCGGACTTCGTCGTCAACGGCTTCATCCGGATCGTGACCGATCGCAGGATCTACCGGGTCCCGACCAAGTTGGAGGAGGCGCTGCTGTTCGCGGACGCGATCCGCAACCAGGAGCACGCCGTGGTCGTCAATCCGGGGAGTCGCCACTGGCCGATATTCACCGAGCTGTGCCGGCAGGCCGACGCCAGGGGAAAGCTGGTGCCGGACGCCTACCTGGCGGCGCTGGCCATCGAACACGGCTGCGAGTTCGTCAGCACCGACGGCGACTTCGCGCGGTTCCCCGGCCTGCGCTGGCGGCGTCCGTTCGATTAGCCCGGCGTCACGGCGGCCGAGGGCTCGTGAACTACAGTGCGGATCATGTTCGCCGTCACCGCAGCACGCATCGATGCCGACAACCCGCTGAACGGTCTGGAGGTCGGAGAGCGTCCTGAGCCCACGGTGCCCGAGGGCTGGACGACCGTGACCGTCAGGGCCACCGCGCTCAACCACCACGATGTCTGGACGCTCCGTGGCGTCGGGATACGGGAGGACCGGCTGCCGATCATTCTCGGCTGTGACGCGGCCGGGGTCGACGAGGACGGCAACGAAGTGATCGTCCACTCGGTGATCGGCGATCCGGAGCGCGGCGGCGGCGACGAGACGCTCGACCCGAAGCGGTCCCTGCTGTCGGAGTCCTACGACGGGACCTTCGCCGAGAAGGTCGCCGTGCCCCGGCGCAACCTCGTGCCCAAGCCGGCCTCACTGTCGTTCGAAGAGGCGGCCTGCCTGCCCACCGCGTGGCTGACCGCCTACCGCATGCTGTTCGGCAAGGCGGGGCTGGAGCCCGGGTCGACCGTCCTCGTGCAGGGTGCGGGCGGCGGCGTCGCCACGGCCGCGATCGCGCTGGGCTCGGCGGCCGGATACCGCGTGTGGGCCACGAGCCGCAGCGGCGACAAGCGCGAGCGGGCGGTCCAGCTCGGCGCGGACCAGGCGTTCGAATCCGGCGCTCGGCTGCCCGAGCGCGTGGACGCGGTCATCGAGACGGTCGGCGAGGCCACGTGGAGCCACTCGCTGAAGTCCCTGCGCCCCGGCGGCCGCATCGTCGTCTCCGGCGCCACCAGCGGCCAGGTGCCGCCGGCCGAGCTCAACCGCGTGTTCTTCCTGCAGCTCTCGGTGGTGGGCTCCACCATGGGCACCCGCGATCAGCTCGTACGGCTCGCGCGTTTCCTCGACGTCACCGGCGTGCGCCCGAAGATCGACCGCGTGCTGCCGCTGTCCGAGGCCCGCGACGGCTTCGCCGCGATGGCCGAGGGCGACCTCTTCGGAAAGATCGTCTTCACACCCTGACGGGGCGGACGCACGTCGCCCCGGCCACGTGCGGCACGTGGCCGGGGCGAGGACGCTCAGCCCAGCGCGTACACGCTCGGGGTGTGCTGGCTCGGCACGATCGTCAGCGAGATGCCGAACAGGTGCGAGCCGTCCCAGTACAGGCGGCTCACCCGGGGCCTCGCGATGAGGTCCCGGGAGTACGCCGGTCCCATCGCGGTCGCCTTGCCGTCGGCGCCGCCGAGCCTGAACACCTGCGGCGGATTCTCGTACGTGCCGTCGCTCATCGCGATGACCGCGCCGCCCGCGAACGCCACCGGGACACCCGTCACCTTCGGGCCGAGTGAGGTCGCCCAGCGCTGCCGGCCGGTCGCGAGGTCGAAGGCCACGAGCTTGTTCGTGTCGCGCAGGCTGTTGACGGCCGTCTGCTCGGTGCCGACCACGAGCGTGTCGGCGGAGACGGCCGCGTGGATGAGCATGTGGCTCGCGAGCCCGGAGTAGGAGTTCATGTTCAGCGAGCCCCAGGCGCCCTTCTGCGGGATCGTCGCCTTCACACGGAACGCGTCGTCGAGGGAGATGAACGCGCCGTTGTCGCTGGAACCGCCGTTCAGTACGACCGGCTGGGTGGACAGCAGCCGGAAGGTGGCGTTCTCGATGCCCGAGGGGACGGTGACCGGGGCCTTCTTGGTGACCGTTCCGTTGTCGGGCGACACCTGCGCCACCGTCACGGTGTCGCGGGAGCCGAGGCAGTCGAAGAGCACCATCGCGGTGTTCGCGCCGGGCAGCAGGTCGTTGACGAAACAGTCGTCGCTGCCGGCCGCCTTCGGGTCGAGCCGCCAGCGCTGGTGCCCGGACAGGTCGAAGCCGGTGAGGCCCCCGCCGTACTCGATGACGGCGGTGCTGCCGATGATCTCGGCGCTCAGGGTGTTGTTCCCGCTGGTCGTGCCGGACTGGAGCGTGCCCTGCGCACGTGCCCGGCCGGTGGCCAGGTCGATCAGCGCGAACGCCTCGCACCTGGTGACCGTGCCGCCGCTGCCGGCGCCGAATCCGATCACGCCGACGTTGCCGCCGGTCGCGGTGCTCAGGCCGCAGATCAACGACTGACCTCCACCGCCGGGGAGCGGCGGTGACGCGAGCTGCCAGCGTCGTTGTCCGGTACGGGCGTCGTACGCGACGAGCCCCTCGGGTGCGACGGTGACGGACAGGTCGGTGGTGTGCCAGGCGCCGACGAAGCTGGAGCCGAGGGTGTTCTGCGGGGCGTCGAAGCTCTGCCAGAGCACCTTGCCCTTCAGCGGCCCGCCCGACGCGGTCGTTCCGCCGCCGTCATCGGAGGACCGGTTGAAGACCGCGTAACCGGCGACCGCGATGACCACCAGGACGACGACGGCGAGGACGATGCCGATGGGCCGCCCGGCCCCGCGCTTCTTCGCGGGGGGTCCGCCGGGACCCTGCGCCCCGGGGCCGTACGGCGCCTGGGGACCGGGCCCGTACGGTGCCTGCGGAGGGCCGCCCCACGGACCCTGGGGCGGCCCCCACGGGTTCTGGGGCCCGCCCGGACCGTACCCGCCGGGCTGTTGCGGCGCGCCGGGACCGTGGCCCTGCGGCGGAGGGCCGCCGGGCGGCCGGCCCGTCGCCCCCTCACCGGGGCTCCAGGCCTGCGTCGCCTCATATCCCGGCGAGGGTTGCGACGAAGGGGACTGCCGGCGGCCGTCAGAACCGCCTTCCGAACGCTGCTGCTCGGGTGACATCACGAACGAAGGCCTCTCAACACAGCGGGTGGGTGGCGAGTGCGCGCCTGGCGCGGAGACACCGCAAGATCACTCGCATCGTCGCAGTTGCTGACAGTTCGCGTACGTGACATTACGATTTGTGGCCGATTGTGCAATTCGGCCTCTCCGTCCGGGGCGGCAACGCTGACTCCGACGTCCGAAACCCGCCGGGCGGTTCCGGCGCGATGACACGCCGTCCTACGCCCAGCGCGGTGCGCTCACCCCGCCCGCCGTACCAGGGCCTTACTGCTGCGGAGGGAAGATCTCGGTGCGGAGGCGCTCGGAGGTCTCGGCGAGCAGCTCGCGGGCACGGGCGAGCTGGTCATCGCTCACGCCCTCGCGTGCGGCGGCGCGGACGTCCTCGACGAACCGGCGAAGCGTGCGGTCCAGTTTCACGCGGGCCGCGTCGTCCGGGGTGCCGGTGGCGGTGGTCCAGGCGTCCTCCCAGGTGTGCCGCCACTCCTCCTTCAGGGCGCGCTTGTGGTCCTTCCACTGCTCCTTCTGGCGCTTCCACTCGTCCTTCTGGCGCTGCGTGGTGGCCTTGATGTTCTGCGTCGTGCCCACCGGGCCCTGCTTGCGCATCTCGCGTGCGGCCTGCGTCAGCTCCTCGCGCAGCGAGCGTACGGTGTCGCGGACGTCCTCCTGCACCTCGCGGGCGATGTCGCGGACCGACTCGGTCAGCTCCTCCTCCAGCTCCGCGAGCTCATCCATGCGCCGCTCGAGTTCGGCGCGGCCCGCGTCGGTCAGCCGGTAGACCTTCTTGCCCTTGACGACCTCGTGGGTGACGAGCCCTTCCTCCTCCAGCCGGGCGAGCCGCGGGTAGATGGTGCCGGGCGAGGGGGAGTACACACCGAGGAAACGATCCTGGAGCAGCCGGATGACCTCGTAGCCGTGCCGTGGGCTCTCTTCGAGCAGCTTCAGCAGGTACAGCCTCAGCCGGCCGTGACCGAACACGGGACTCATCGGTCGTACGCTCCTTCTCGCTTCAGTGCGTCGGGCTCGGGGCGGCTCAACAGCGTGATCGCACCGGAGACCGAGTTGACGTTGAGGGAGGCCGCTCCGCCGCCGAGCGTACCGGTGATGCTCTTGCCGACAGGGGGATCCTGCCGGGCGAGGCCGTCGAACGCCGCGTCGATCCGGCCGCTCATGGACAGCAGCGAGACCTTGGCCGAGGACGACGTCGGCAGCCGCATGGTCACCTCGCCGGAGACGGTCCTGATCTGCGCGGCGGCGCCGTCGCGAAGGTCGACGTCGGTGGTGATCCGCCCGCTCACGGAGTGGGCGCTCAGCCGGTCGAGCGCGCCGCGGGCGAGGGCCAGGTCGCCGGCCACGGAGTTGAACATCAGCGAGCCGCCGACACCGTGCGCCTCCACCGCGCCGGTCGCGGTGTTGGCGTCGATGGAGCCGGTCACACCGTCGAGGGTCACGTCGCCCGAGGCGGTCTTGACCGACACGCGGCCCGACATGCCGTTGACGACGGCGTTCGCGGTGACCAGGTTGAGGGTGACCGGGCAGTCCGCGGGCACCGTGATGGTGATCGCGGCACGCCCACGGGTGTTCTGCAGCCAGCGGAAGACGCCCTCGATGCCGCTCTGCTTGTGGGTGATGGTCAGCATGCCCGCCTCGTGCACGACCTCGAGCGGGTGGCCGGAGACCTCGCTCACGTGCAGGGCGGGGCGATCGCTGGTCGGCAGCACGGAGACGGTGCCCGCCACGATGTTCGCCTTGAGAGCGACCACTCCGTCGAAGTCGATCTTCGTCGGCTCGTCGACCGTCCAGCGCGCCATGATGCGACTTCCCTTCCGTCGGAACGCTTCGTCAACAAGATATGTCGCGTTTCTGGAAAGTTCAAGATGTATCGCGTCTGGGGAGGTGAAGCGGTGGACTCTCAGGCGGCGGCCCGGCCCGCGTCGGGCGAGGCATGTGCGCCGCCGGACGCCGGTCAGTCGTCGTCTTCGTCGGAGAGTCTCGCCAGCCAGGTCGCGAGGCGCTCGACCGGTGTCTCGAACTCGGGGTTCAGGTCGACGAACTCCCGGAGACGGTCGGCCATCCACGCGAGCGAGACCTCTTCCTCGCCGCGGCGTTCGGCGAGTTCCTCGATCCCTCGGTCGGTGAAGTACATGCGTCCAAGTTCGCAATCGTCAGTCAGGTGGGTGGTCCGGACGGCGCCCAAGGTAGCAGCCGGTACGCGCCGCGGCCGGGCACGGTACCGCGGCGAGGACCGTACGGCACCCTCGCAAGGGTCCGGGAGACCGATGCCCCACTGCACGGGGTGAGTGAACGCCTCGGACCGAAGCCGGAGAGCAGGGAACGCGTCGCGGCGGTGGCCTCGGTCGCGGCCCGGAACCAGGACGGTCATCGGCGCGGCCGACGGCGAAGCATCTCTGACCTGTCGGCCGCGGCGGGCCGGGTGGTCTCCTGGAGACCGCCCGTACCCCGTGCTCTGCCGGCTCGCGTGCGATCCTGGCCCGCCGCGAGCGGCGGGCCAGGGTTGCTCTCAGCGTTCGCCGAACAGGGCGGCGAGCAGGCCCTGCTGCTCGGCCGCGTGCATCTTGGCCGATCCGACGGCGGGCGACGAGCTGGCCCGGCGGGACACCCGCTTGAGCTCGCGGCCCTCCAGATGCGCGGGCAGCTTCAGCGACATGAACGGCCAGGCGCCCATGTTGGCGGGCTCGTCCTGGACCCAGATCAGCTCCGCGTCGGCCGGGTACTTCGCCAGCTCCGCCTTGATCTCGTCGACCGGCAGCGGGTAGAGCCGCTCGACCCGGACGATCGCGGTCGAGGTGTCGTCGGCCTTGTCCCGTGCGCCGACCAGGTCGTAGTAGAGACGGCCGGTGGTGAGCACGACGCGGCGTACCTGGCCGAGCTCCGCCGTCTCGCCGATCACCGGCCGGAACGACCCGGAGGTGAACTCCGACGTCGCCGACGTCGCCGCCTTGAGCCGCAGCAGCTGCTTCGGCGTGAACACGATCAGCGGCTTCTCCCGCGGCGACAGCGCCTGCCAGCGCAGCAGGTGGAAGTAGTTGGCGGGCGTGCTCGGCTGCGCCACCGTCATGTTGTCCTGCGCGCACAGCTGGAGGTAGCGCTCGATGCGGGCCGAGGAGTGGTCCGGGCCCTGGCCCTCGTAGCCGTGCGGCAGCAGCAGCACGACCGAGGAATGCTGGCCCCACTTCTGCTCGCCGGAGGAGATGTACTCGTCCAAGATCGACTGGGCGCCGTTGGCGAAGTCGCCGAACTGGGCCTCCCAGCAGACCAGAGCGTCGGGCCGGGTCATCGAGTAGCCGTACTCGAAGCCCATCGCGGCGTACTCGCTCAGCAGCGAGTCGTGCACGTAGAACTTCGAGGTGCCCTGCCCGAACTGCTTCAGCGGGGTGTACTCCTCGCCGGTCTTGCGGTCGAACAGCACCGCGTGACGCTGGCCGAAGGTGCCGCGGCGGGTGTCCTGGCCGACGACGCGCACCGGGCGGCCGTCGATCAGCAGCGAGCCGAACGCGAACATCTCACCGGTCGCCCAGTCGATCGCGTTGTCCTCGATCATCTGCGCGCGCTTTTGCACCAGCGGCTGCACCCGCGGGTGCGGCGTGAAGCCCTCCGGCAGGTTGAGCTGCGTGTCGACGATCCGCTTGACCGTCTCGTCCGAGATGGCCGTGGGCACGCCCTTGTGGTCGACCGGGATGCGCTCGGTGTCGGGCTTGGTGAAGCTGTCCTGCGGCGGCTGGTTGATGGCCTCGCGCGTCTCGGCGAAGGCCCGCTCCAGCTGCTCCTGGTAGTCGCGGAGCGCCTGCTCGGCCTCTTCGACGGTGATGTCGCCGCGGCCGATCAGCGCCTCGGTGTAGAGCTTGCGCACCGAACGCTTGGCGTCGATGAGGTCGTACATGAGCGGCTGCGTGAACGACGGGTTGTCGGACTCGTTGTGGCCGCGCCGCCGGTAGCAGATCAGGTCGATCACGACGTCCTTGTTGAACGCCTGGCGGTATTCGAACGCCAGCCGGGCGACCCGCGCGCACTGCTCGGGGTCGTCGCCGTTCACGTGGAAGATCGGCGCCTGGATCATGCGCGCCACGTCCGTGGCGTACACGCTGGACCGGGAGTACTCCGGGGCGGTGGTGAAGCCGACCTGGTTGTTCACGACGATGTGCACGGTGCCGCCGGTGCGGTAGCCGCGGAGCTGGGAGAGGTTCAGCGTCTCGGCCACGACGCCCTGGCCGGCGAAGGCCGCGTCGCCGTGGATGAGGATCGGCATCACCGTGAACTTGCCCTCGCCGAGGTCGAGGACGTCCTGCTTGGCGCGGACGACGCCCTCGGCGACCGGGTCGACGGTCTCCAGGTGGCTCGGGTTGGCCACGAGCGAGGTGCGGATCTTCGAGCCGTCGTGGGCCACGAAGTCGCCGTCGGCGCCGAGGTGGTACTTCACGTCGCCGGAGCCCTGCGCGCTGCGCGGGTCGAGGTTGCCCTCGAACTCACCGAAGATCTGGCCGTAGGACTTGCCCACGATGTTGGCCAGGACGTTGAGCCGGCCGCGGTGGGCCATGCCGATGACGACCTCGTCGAGGTGCTCCTGCGCGGCCGCGGTGATCACCGAGTCGAGCAGCGGGATGAGCGACTCGCCGCCCTCGAGGGAGAAGCGCTTCTGGCCGACGAACTTGGTCTGCAGGAACGTCTCGAACGCCTCGGCGGTGTTGAGCCGGCCGAGGATGTGCTTCTGCTCCTCGCGGTCGGGCTTCTCCGGCGGGACCTCGACGCGCGCCTGGATCCAGGCCCGCTCGTCGGGCTCCTGGATGTGCATGTACTCGATGCCGACCGTACGGCAGTAGGAGTTGCGCAGCACGCCGAGGATGTCGCGCAGCTTCATTGTCGGCTTGCCGCCGAACCCGCCGGTGGCGAACTCGCGCTCCAGGTCCCACAGGGTGAGGCCGTGCTTGAGGACGTCGAGGTCGGGGTGGCGGCGCTGGGTGTACTCCAGCGGGTCGGTGTCGGCCATGAGGTGGCCGCGCACGCGGTAGGCGTGGATCAGCTCGTGCACCCGGGCGACCTTGGCGACGTCGTCCTCGTGGGTGGCGCTGATGTCCTGGACCCAGCGGACCGGCTCGTACGGGATGCGCAGGGCCTCGAAGATCTCGTCGTAGAACTCGCCCTCGCCGAGCAGGAGCTGGTGGACGACGCGCAGGAAGTCGCCCGACTGGGCGCCCTGGATGATGCGGTGGTCGTACGTCGAGGTCAGCGTCATGACCTTGCTGATGCCGAGGCGGGCCAGCGACTCCTCGGACGTGCCGGCGTACTCGGCGGGGTACTCCATCGCGCCCACGCCGATGATCGTGCCCTGGCCGGGCATCAGGCGGGGCACCGAGTGCACCGTGCCGATCGTGCCCGGGTTGGTGAGGCTGATCGTGGTGCCGGCGTAGTCGTCGATCGTCAGCTTGTTGTTGCGCGCCTTGCGCACGACCTCTTCGTACGCCGCCCAGAACTGGCGGAAGTCGAGGGTCTCGGCGTTCTTGATGTTGGGCACGACGAGCTGCCGCTGGCCGTCGTCCTTCTTCAGGTCGATCGCCAGGCCGAAGTTGACGTGCTCGGGCTGGATCAGCGTCGGCTTGCCGTCCACCTCGGCGTACGAGGCGTTCATCGCCGGCATGGTCTGCAACGCCTTGACCAGGGCGTACCCGATCAGGTGCGTGAAGGAGACCTTGCCGCCCCGCCCGCGCTTGAGGTGGTTGTTGATGACGATGCGGTTGTCGATCAGCAGCTTGGCGGGGACCGCGCGCACGCTCGTCGCGGTCGGCACGGCCAGGCTGGCCTCCATGTTGGCGACCGTGCGGGCGGCGACGCCGCGCAGCCGCACCTCCTCGGCTCCACCGGGGATCTGGGGAGCGGGGGCGGCCTTCTTGGCCGGCTTCTCAGGCGCCTTCGCGGCCGGCTTCGGCTCGGCCTTGGCGGCGGGAGCGGCGGCGGGCTTCTGCTTGGGTACGGGCGTCGCGGCGGAGGGCGTCGCGGGAGCGGGTGTCGGAGGGGAGGCGGCCGCGCCGTCGGTGGCCTTGGCCGGCCGGTCCGGCTGGTAGTCGGCGAAGAAGTTCCACCAGGCTCGGTCAACCGAGTTGGGGTCTTCGAGGTACTTCTGATAAAGCTCGTCGACCAGCCACTCGTTGGGACCGAAGTCTGGAGTGGTCTGGTCGGCGGAGGATCGCGACGACTGAGTCGACACGGCGGAGATCGCCCTCTTCCGCGCTCGCAGGTGGTTCTGTAATCGAGACAAGGCTACTCGTCCGTGACCGTCCGCGATGCAAGGCTCGAGGTTCTCACGATGTGGACAGGCCACGTCCATGCACAGC
Organism: Actinoallomurus iriomotensis; assembly: GCF_030269445.1. Lineage (GTDB taxonomy): Bacteria > Actinomycetota > Actinomycetes > Streptosporangiales > Streptosporangiaceae > Actinoallomurus > Actinoallomurus iriomotensis. The sequence goes on along the minus strand of NZ_BSTJ01000001.1, from coordinate 1,395,233 downwards.
GCTCCTGCGGATAGGGATATTCCGCGCTAATTCGGGCGGCGATAAAGGTGTTCGCTGAGGGGCTCGATGGCCCTGTTCTTTTGGGCGAACGCCGTTCAGCGGCCCGGATCGTCCGCCCGCGGCTCCGCGGGCCCTCCGCCGGAGGGCGCCCGCGTGGCCGTACGGTGGTGACACAGATCACGTGCCGGTGCTGGACCCGGGCCTGACGATCATCAGGATGGTGACCGCCGCCCACAGGAGATTGAACACGCCGGTGTACATGGCGAGCCGCGCCGGGCCGTTCCCGGTGATCGTGCCGCCGAGGAGCGCCCGCTGGCGGGGCAGGACGAGCAGTGCGAGCACGGCGGCGGCGAGCGCCGTGAGGACGATGGAGACGATCACCCAGGCGTCGCCCGTGACGTGCATGGCGCCGGCGGTGGCGAACCCGAACACCGGCACGGCCACCCCCGCGACCGCGTACACGCGGCAGATCCGGTGCAGGAGCCGCGCGCCGGCCATCGCCGACCCGTCGTAGCCGGCGGACCGCGCGTCCCCTTGGGCGGACTCGGCGCGGGTGCCCGGGACGGCGGCGGACCGGAGGGCGGGTTCGGTGGCGGCCTCAAGAGAGGAGCCGGCGGCCGCGCGGCGGATCGCGGCGGGGAACATGCTGGCGGCCACGGCCACCGGGCCGACCGCGAGAACGGCGGCCAGGACATGGACGATGAGAAGGATCTTGCTCACGGATCAGGTGCCCTCACGTGGAGAAACGGTGACGATCGCCCCCGGCGTACGGCGGCGCGGGGACGACGCTACGGACCGGCCTCGGATATCGACAGTGGCGTAATTGCCAGCCTCCACCAGATTCTCGCCACACGGACGCCGATGCGCGGTGGTGCGGGCGCCACGCCTGGTCGGCGTGGGCGCTGTCAGGCGGGGCCGCCGCGGCATGACCCCGAGCGGGCGGGTGTGGGTATCGCCACGGTGCCATGTGGGCGCGGCCGCCGTGCGGCGCGAGCCCCCTCGTGACCAGGCGCGGGTAACGCACGGCCCGTGGATACGGCGCCGATACCCGCCGGTGACTCGTGGTTGGCGGGAAACCGGTGGTGGCGTACGTTGTCGCCATGCACACGATCGCGGTGCTCGCGCTCGACGGGGTGATCGGGTTCGATCTCACCACGCCGCTGGAGGCCTTCGGGCGTACGCGGTTGCCCGATGGGCGGTCGCCCTACCGTCTGCGGGTGTGCGCGCTCTCCGAGGAGGTCGACGCCGGGGCGTTCACGATCCGCGCGCCGTACGGTCTGGAGACGCTGGACGAAGCGGACACGATCATCGTGCCGGGGGTCGCCGCGCCGGGTACGCCGCCGCCTCCCGAGGTGATCGCCGGGCTTCGCCGCGCGGCCGAGGCGGGTACGCGGATCGCGTCGATCTGTGCCGGTGCCTTCGTTCTCGCCGCGGCCGGGCTGCTGGACGGGCGGCGCGCCACCACGCACTGGGTCGCCGCCGAGTTCCTCGCCGCGCGGTACCCGGCCGTGGAGGTCGATCCGGACGTGCTGTACGTGCACGACGGGCAGATCCTGACCTCCGCGGGCGCCGCGGCAGGTCTCGACCTGTGCCTGTACATGATCCGGTGTGACCACGGCTCGGCCGTCGCGGCCGACGCGGCGCGGCTGTCGGTGATGGCGCTGGAGCGGGAGGGCGGGCAGGCGCAGTTCATCGTGCACGAGCAGCCGCCCACGCCGCGTGGCTCGCTGATGGAGCCGGTGCTGCGCTGGATGGAGGACAACTCCGCCCGCGACCTGACCCTCGACGAGATCGCCGCCCACGCCGGGATGAGCACCCGTACGCTCAACCGGCGCTTCCGCGAGCAGACCGGCACGACGCCGCTGCAGTGGCTGCACCGGGCCCGGATCCGGCGGGCGCAGCACCTCCTGGAGACCACGACGCACCCGGTGGACCGCATCGCCGCGCAGGTCGGGTTCGGCTCGCCGACCGCCTTCCGCGACCGGTTCAAGCGGGTGGCGGGGCTCAGCCCGAACGCCTACCGCCGGGCGTTCCGGTGAGGCCGGTCAGGGTTCGGTGACGCGGGCGAGGAAGTAGACGGCTCCGGTGGCCGGGTGGCGTACGACCACGAGGAACGGCCGGTCGACGCGGAACTCCACGGGACGGCTGATGTCCATGCCCGCCGGCACCATCACGGCCGCGGTGGCCGCCGCGCCCTCCAGCCCCTGCTCGTCCACCTCCAGCACGGCCTTGTGCTCGATCCGGTCGATCCGTACGGGTGCGGGTGTCATGCCGGAGAAGTCGGCGTCGTCGGTGAAGGCGGTCCGTACGCCCAGGGCGCCGAGCGGCTCGCTCAGGCTCGCCCGGCTCTCGACCCGGAACCTCGGCAGGGCCAGCTCGACCTTGACCGACCGCGCCGCGTCGTACAGCGAGCGGAGCGACTCCCGCGCCGGCGGGCCGTCCTCGGGCCCGAGCAGCACGTCCGCGACCACGCCGCCCCCGGCCGTGAGCGTGACCATCCGCCAGCCGCCGGCCTCGGCGTACGGCATGCGGCCGGTGCGGCGCATCGTCGGCACCCGCCGCCGTCCGCCGGGACCGTGGAAGGGCGCCGGGACCGTGTCCCTGCGCGAGAACGGGATCCGCCAGACGGCCTTGAGGTACAGCGCGTTGACGATCACCGCGCTCGTGCCTGGGTCGACGGCACCGGCCGGCAGCAGGTCCTGGATGAGCTCGCGTGTCGTCTTGGCGACCTCCGCGTTGATGGCCCGGCGGGCGGCCTCGGGGTCGCCGGCGAAGTCGGCGCTGTGCAGTGCCGCGCCGGTCGCGCGCTCGTACTCCTCCTCGACGGGCAGCCCCTCGCGCAGCCACAGCGTGTCGGCCACCGCGATCTCGGCGTCGTCGCCGAGCGCCGCGGCCTCCGCGAGGCCCAGGCCGTCCGGGGGCCCGCCCAGGGCGCCGGCCAGCTCGTCGTAGGTCCGGCCGCGCGCGCCGGTGGCGGCGAGCGCCAGCGCCGACGCGACGGAGTAGGGAGACCAGACCAGGCCGCCCGCGGAGTCGAGCCGCCGGTTCAGGCGGAGTGCGAACTCGTCCATTCCTCGACCGTACTCCGGCGAGGTCCAACGATCAGGTCCATGAGATCGCCGGGCCCTTGGGCACGATGCCGTACGGGTTCAGGTGCCGGTGGGTCTCGTAGTAGTGCCGCTTGATGTGGTCGAAGTCGGTGGTCTCGCCGAACGCGGGAATGGCGTGGAGCCGGCGGGCGTACGCCCACAGGCGCGGATAGTCGACGATCCGCCGCAGGTTGCACTTGAAGTGCGTGTGGTAGACCGCGTCGAAGCGGGCCAGCGTCGGGTACAGGCGCACGTCGGCCTCGGTCAGCCGGTCGCCGACCAGGTGGTCGTGGCCGTCGAGGCGGGCCTCCAGGCGGTCGAGGGCGGCGAACAGCGCGTCGAACGCCTCTTCGTACGCCTCCTGGGTCTGCGCCATGCCGGCCTTGTAGACGCCGTTGTTGACGTTGTGGAAGACGTCGTCGTTCACCTCGTCGATCTCGGCGCGCAGCTCCTCCGGGTACAGCTCGGGCGCGCCGGGCCGGTGGAACGGCGCGAACGCCGACTCGAGCGTCAGCGTGATCTGGGGATAGTCGTTGGTGACGAGCCGCCCGCTCACGGTGTCCCACACGCACGGCACGGTGTGCCGCCCGTCGTACGACGGGTCGGTGGCGGTGTAGAGCTCGGCCAGGAACCGCGCGCCGGTCACGGGGTCGCGGCCGTCCGGCGACAGCGTGAAACGCCAGCCGCGCTCGTCGCGGATCGGGTCGACGATGGTGACTCCGATCACGTCCTCCAGCCCGAGCAGCCTGCGGACGATGAGGGCGCGGTGCGCCCAGGGGCAGGCCAGCGAGGCGTAGAGTTGGTAGCGGCCGGTCTCGGCGGGAAACTCATCGCTGCCGATGCGGTCGGTGAACCGGTTGGACTGCCGCACGAACCGGCCGTTCTTCAGCTCAGGGCTCATGATGTTCGCCATGTAATCCCTCCGGTTGACGGGGATCTGCGACCTTAGAGCGATCCGCCGGTGCCGACCTGCTCATACGATAATCCTCATGGAGACGCCGGAAACGGGACACTGATCGCCCGTGGGTCATATCACTGACGCTCTGCTGCACCTGCACGGCCCGGTCATCTACGGGGTGGTCGCCGCGCTCGTGTTCGCCGAGGCCGCCCTGTTCTTCGGGTTCGTCTTCCCGGGGGAGACCGCGATCGTCATCGCCGGGGTGCTTGCCAGCCAGCACCGGGTATCGCTGCCCATCCTGCTCGTCGTGATCGTGCTCGCCGCCGTCGTGGGCGACTCGGTGGGGTACGAGATCGGGCGCAAGTTCGGCGACCGGCTGCTCGACACGCGCCCGTTGCGAAAACACCGCGACCGGCTCGGCACCGCACAGGACCTCCTGCGCCGGCGCGGCGCCTTCGCCGTCTTCATCGGCCGCTTCACCGCCCTCCTGCGCGCGATCATGCCCGCGCTCGCGGGGAGCGCGCGGATGCCGTACGGCCGGTTCCTGGTCTTCAACGCCCTGGGCGGCATCACCTGGGGCATCGGCTTCACGATCGGCGGCTACCTGGCCGGAACGGCGTTCGAGCAGGTCGCCCAGTGGGCCGGCCGGGTCCTCGCGGTCGTGGTCGCGGTGATCGTCGTGATCGCGGTCGGCGTCTGGCTGTACCGCCGCCACAAGAAGGAGGCGGAGGAGACGGAGACCACCCCGGAGCCGGTGTCCGTCCCCGACCTGCGCGAGGACCTCCGCGAACACCACCACGACGACTGACCCGGAGCGGCGAGCCGACGAGCGAGCGGAGCGGCCGGTGAGGTACGAGCCGTCCGTGGAGTGAGTGAGGAGGCGAGCGCGACCGGCGAACCCGCGCGGTTGCCGCCTGGACCACCCGAGTGGGATTCGGTTTGATACACACGGAGTGGTAACGCGTCGCGAGGAGGATGTGGACATGGCGGAACTGCGGTTCGACGGACGGGTGGCGATCGTCACCGGAGCCGGGCAGGGGCTCGGTCGGCAGCACGCGCTCGAGCTGGCCGCGCGGGGCGCGAAGGTCGTCGTCAACGACCTCGGCGGCTCGCTCCACGGCAGCGGCTCCTCCGCCGGCCCGGCGGCCGCCGTGGTCGAGGAGATCAAGAAGAACGGCGGCGAGGCGGTCGCGAACACCGACAACGTCGCCACCCCCGAGGGCGCGGAGGCGATCGTGCGGACCGCGCTCGACGCGTTCGGCAAGATCGACATCGTCGTCAACAACGCCGGCATCCTGCGGGACAAGTCCTTCAAGAACATGGCGCCGGAGGAGTTCGACCAGGTCATCGCCGTGCACCTGCGCGGGTCGTTCCTCGTCACGCACGCCGCGTGGCCGCACCTGCGCGAGCAGGCGTACGGCCGCGTGGTCATGACCACCTCGCCCGCCGGGCTGTTCGGCAACTTCGGGCAGGCCAACTACTCCTCGGCCAAGATGGGCCTCGTCGGGCTGACCAAGACGCTGGCGGCCGAGGGCGCCAAGTACAACATCAAGGTCAACGCGATCGCCCCGATCGCCTGGACCCGCATGACCGAGGAGCTGTTCCCGCCGGACTACAAGGAGAAGCTGAGCGTCGAGCTCGTCACCCCGGTCGTGGCCTGGCTCGCGCACGAGACCAACGAGGCGACCGGCGAGACGTACAGCGTGGGCGGCGGCCGGGTGGCCCGCGTCTTCGTGGCCGAGGGGCCGGGCTTCACCAAGCAGGGCGGGCTCAGCGTCGAGGACGTGCGCGACAACTGGCAGCAGATCAACGAGGTGGAGCCGTACCTGCTCGCCAAGGACATCGGCGAGCAGACCATGGCCGTCTTCAACGCGATCAAATGAGCCCGATCACGTTCGAGCGGCGGGACGGGCTGGCGCTGATCACCCTGTCCCGCCCCGAGCGGCTCAACGCCGTCACGCCGGCGATGGTCGAGGAGCTCCTCGCGATCCTCGACCGGCTGGCCACCGACGCCGAGACGCGCGTGGTGGTGCTCACCGGCGCCGGACGGGCCTTCACCGCCGGCATGGACGTCCGGGGCGACGGTCTCGGCTCCGCCGAGGACGGCGGGGAGGGCCGGGTCGCGCGGGTCTACCGGGGCATGGCGCGCAGCGGTGAGCTCATCCTCCGGCTGCGCGACATCCCGCAGCCGGTGATCGCCGCGCTGCACGGCCCGGTCGCCGGCATGGGCATGTCCGTGGCCCTGGCCTGCGACCTGCGGGTCGCCGACCCGACGGCGACGTTCATCGCGCCGTTCCTCAAACTCGGCTTCTCCGCGGGCGACCTCGGGCTCACCTGGCTGCTGCCGCGGCTGATCGGAGCCTCACGGGCCGCGGAGATCTTCTATCGGGCCCGCGCGGTCACCGCCACGGAGGCTCACGACCTCGGCCTGCTGGCCACGCTGGCGGATGAGGGCGCGGACCTCGACGCCGCCCTGGAACTAGCCGCTGACCTGCTGAAGCGCTCGCCGTTCGGGCTCCGTCACACCAAGGAGCTGCTCAACCTGTCCCTCGACGCCTCGGGCCTACGCGGCCATCTCGCGGTGGAGAACCGCACCCAGACCATGGCCTTCCTCACCGAGGACCTCGCCGAGGGACTCACCGCCACGATGGAGAAGCGCGACCCCCGTTTCCGCAACCGCTGAACCACCCGCCGCAGTTCGGACGACCCGAAGTTCTCGGCGGTACGGAGGTCTCAACGAGGCGGTGTCGGCGGCGCGGCGGGGCGGTCTTCTGGTGACCGCCCCGACGGTGGTTTTCAGACGCTGAAGTCGGCCGGGTCGAAGCCGGGGGAGACGACGCAGCTCACCAGTACCTCCTGGCCGGCCGCCGGGCGGGCGGACTGCCACACGCCGGCCGGGACCAGGGCCTGTGGTACCTGGCCGTTCTCCAGGTCCGGGCCCAGCAGGACGGTGTTCTCCTCGGTCGGCGCGTCGCCGCGTGTCGTCAGTTCCAGTGGGCCGCCGCGGTGCCACAGCCACAGCTCGTCGGAGCGTACGACGTGCCACATCGACTCGTCGCCGGCGCCGAGCAGGAAGTAGATGCCGGTCGCGGTGTTGCGTTCACCGCCGTGCGCCTGGAGGCGGGTCGAGGTGCGCCACGTCTCACGGAACCAGCCGCCCTCCGGATGTGGCAGCAGGTCCAGCGCGTCGGCCACCGGGGGGCGGGCGTGGAAGCCGGTCACCCGGCCGCTCGGGTCGCGCCGGGCGTACCGTACCTCCTCGACCGTGGCCCGGTTGACCGCGCCGGGCAGCGGCACGCGAGAGAAGGGGACGGCCAGCGCGATCACCTGGCCGTCGGGGAAGGCGTCGTTGGCCAGGGCGACCGCGTCCTCCTCGGGGGAGTAGGCGGCGGACTCGTCGCGGAAGGGTTGATCCGGGTCGGCGCGCCAGGCGTCGAGCGTCGTGAGTAGCAGTAGCACACGGCCAAACCTAACCGCCCGCGTGGTCCTCGCCGGGCGCGCGCGCCCGGCGAGTCGCCCGTTCAAGAGAGTCACCCGCCCCGGCGAGGTCTCGCCTTTAGAGAGAAACGTGGTTTAAGATACATCTCGTTTTGCGGCCTGAAGGGGGATTCATCGATGGAGCCGTACCGCGAGGCCAGCTCGCCGAACATGCGCGCCTCCGACCAGGAGCGGGACGCGACCGTGCAGCGGCTGCAGGTCGCGTTCGCCGAGGGCCGGCTGGCCGACGTGGAGTTCGACGAGCGCATGCGTGCCGCGCTGGCCGCGCGCACCCACGGCGACCTCGACGTGCTGCTCACCGACCTGCCGGCCGCCACCGCGCCGTCCGTGCCGGCCGTGTCGTCTCCGGCCGCCACGGTGCCCGGCCGGATGCCCAAGCCGGGCCGCCACGCGGTCGCGTACAAGAACAGCGTGCGGTACACCGGCCGGTGGCGGGTGCCGGGCACCTTCCGGGCGCTCATCTACAAGGGCAGCGGGGTGATCGACCTGCGGGCCGCCGAGCTCACCGAGCCGGTCACCGTGATTCACGCGATCGCCTACAAGTCCGACATCGAGATCGTCGTGCCGCCGGGCATCCGCGTCGAGGTGAACGGCTTCGGCGTCACCCGCGACGAGGACTGGACCGGTGACCTGCCCGCCGACGCGCCGATCGTGCACGTGCGCGCGGTCGCCTACAAGGGGCTCGTCGAGACCCGCACGATGCCCCGCCGCTGACCCGCTCCCGTGTCAAGGGACGGGCGGGCATGAGTAAAGCGCGCATGAGCGGGGACCCCGGAAAGGACGATTCCTCTCGACTCCTGGGAGTGAAAGCCGATGCGCATCCGCTTGAGCGCGGTCGTCCTCACCGGGGCCGGCTCGGCGTTCCTGCTGGCCCCGGCGCTCACCGGTCAGGCCGCCCCCGGCTCGACCGCCCCCGAGAAAACACCGAAGGTCGCCGTCCCCGCGCAGAACACGTCCGTACAGAACACCTCCGTGCAGAACACGCCCGCGCGGAGCGCCCCGGCCGCCCCCAGGCTCCGCACGGGCGCCCACGGCGCCGAGGTGAAGGCGCTCCAGCAGCGTCTCGAGGACCTCGGGTACGACCCCGGCGCCGTCGACGGTGAGTGGGGGTCGGCGACGAGTTACGCCGTCTGGGCGTTCCAGAAGGTCAACCACATCAAGCCCACGTCGCGGACGAGCACGAGGTTCTGGAGCGCGCTCGCGGCGCCGCGGACGCCCAAGCCGCTCGTGCCGCGCGGCGCCGCCGACCGCGCCGAGGTCGACGTCAAGCACCAGCTCCTCTACGTCTACAAGGACGGCCGTCTCGTCCTGACGAGCCACATCTCGTCCGGGTCGGAGCAGTACTACTCCTCGCAGGGGCACACCGGGTACGCGCACACGCCGCGCGGGAACTTCCGGGTGTACCGCAAGGCCTCCGGCTGGGAGACCTCGCCGCTGGGCACGCTCTACAAGGCCGACTACTTCGACGGCGGGTACGCCATCCACGGTGAGCCGTCGGTGCCGCTGCGGCCGGCGTCCCACGGCTGCGTACGGGTGCCGATGAGCACGTCGACGATCGTGGCGAAGCTGCTGCCGATCGGCACGCGCGTCTACGTCCGCGGCTGACCCGCCGATGCGGATCGGGCTCTTCCTGGCGGCCGCGCAGTTCCCCGGCCAGTCACACGCCGAGGTGCTCGCCCGTACGGTCGAGGCGGCCGTCGAGGCCGAACGGGCCGGGTTCGACGGCGTCTGGTTCGCCGAGCACCACTTCATGTCCTACGGCGTCTGCCCCTCGGCGGTGACACTCGCCGCGTACGTCCTGGGCCGTACGAGCCGGATCGCGGTCGGCACCGCGGTCAGCGTGCTGTCCAACCAGCACCCGGTCGCGCTCGCCGAGCAGGCCGCGCTGCTCGACCAGGTGGGCCGGGGACGGTTCCGGCTCGGGGTCGGGCGCGGCGGTCCGTGGGTGGACCTGGAGGTGTTCGGCACCGGGCTGGCACGGTACGAGTCCGGCTTCGCCGAGAGCCTGGATCTGCTGCTCGCCGCGCTGACCGAGGAGCGGGTCACGGGCACCGCGACCTTCCCGTTCCGTGAGGTGCCCGTCGTGCCGCGTCCGCTCACCGGGCCGCCCGTCGTCGTGGCCTGCACCTCCGCCGCGACGGCGGAGGTGGCCGCGCGGCGCGGGTTGCCGATGCTGCTCGGCATGCACGCCGGCGACGAGGACAAGCGCGCCATGGTGGAGCACTACGCCCGGTACGGCCCGCCGAACCCCGGTCACGTGGCGGCCGGCGTCGCCCATGTCGCGGACACGCGGGCCGAGGCGCAGCGGGTGCTGCGGACGGCGATGCCGCGCTGGCTCGGGCCGGGCCTGGCCGGATACGTCCCGGTCGACGACCGGCCGCGCCGGCCCCGCGATCCGGAGGAGTACGCCGCGCTGCTGTGCCGGATCCATCCGGTCGGCACCGCCGACGACTGTGTCGCGACGCTGACGGCGACCGCGGAGCGTACGGGCGTCGACCACTTCGTCCTCATGGTCGACGGCACCGGTGATCCGGCCTTGACCAGGGAGAACATTCGCCGTCTGGGCGCGGAGGTGCTGCCCCGGCTCCGCGGGTGATCGCGCATCCGAACGGACCGGCCGGAAATGGGCGCCGGACATGATCCCTTACCGGCCTCATCGCGTGCCGAAGCAGGGTTTGATGGTCCTCTGCATGAGACGTTTCAACGAGAGGGTCAGCGTGAGCACGACCGGCAACGGCGCTTCCTCCCCTGGGGACTTCTTCGGCGGCGGTGCCGCCTCGGAGCGATCCGGGCCGGCCGCGGGACCGCCGCCGAGCGCCCGGAGCGAGCGCCGCCGGCTCACCGAACGGCTGGCCGAGGCCGCCGACGCCCTCGAGACCTCCCGCCTCCGCGGCATGCCGAACACCTCGCCCTGGCAGCGGTCGAACGCCGTGTGGCACCGCGCGGGCGTCGACTGGAGCCGCGTCGAGGCCAAGCCGCGGCCGTCCCGCCCGGCGGCGAGCGCCGCCGCGCCTCCCGCGCCGCCGCGCTACCCGGCGCCGGTGCCGCAACCCCAGCCGCAGCCGCAGCCCCAACCCCAGGCGCAACCGCAGCCGCGCCCGCCGGCCGAGCCGGCCGCTCCGGGTGCGGGCGACGCCGCGTCCGCCGACGCGGAGCCGTGGGCGTCCTCCAAGCGGCCCCGGCGCCTTCCGTCCGTCGAGGGCCTTCCGCTGCGGGCGATCGCCGTCGGCGTCGTGGCCGTTCTGGTCGTCGGCGGCGGGGCGTACCTGCTGTTCGGCCGGGGCGGCGACGAGAAGAAGAAGGACGCCGGCACTCCCGCGGTCGCGGCCGACCGGCTGTTCGCGCTCGACCCCGCGGCGGCCACGGGCGGCCGGGTGCACACGCTCGACGGCGTGGCGTCCGGCGGCACCACGACCGTCGCGTTCGGCTCCGAGCAGGGCGGTGTCTACTCGCGGGCGCAGTTCCTGACCTCGGGCGACGGCGGACGCACGTGGAAGCTGGCGAAGGTGCGCGCGGCGGACGGCGGCGACCCGCCCCAGGGGGAGTACCCCGGGCTGCTCGCCGGCGGCAACGGCAAGTGGGCGGCGCTGGGCGCCACCCATGATGGCGTCGTCGAGTGGACGAGCGCCGACGCGGGCACCTGGACCCGCCGGCCGCCGTCCGGCGCCTTCGGCCCCGGCGACCAGGTCAGGCGGCTGGCCCGTACGACGTCGGGGTTCGTCGCCGTGGGCACCGCCACGGTCAAGGACGGCACGCAGGGCGTCATCTGGACCTCCGCCGACGGCGTCAGGTGGACGCGGCTCGGCGGCGACCGGTTCCAGCCGCCGTCCGGCGGCACCGTCGTGAGCCTGTCGGACGTCGCGGCGCACGGCGACGTCGTCGTGGCGCGCGGCCGGGCGCGCACCACCAAGACCGTCACTCGCCGGGTCAGGGGCAAGCGGCGCAAGGTCCACAGCACCGCGCAGAGCGAGGCGTTCTGGCGGTCGCCCGACGGCGGGCGCACCTGGGCGCGGTTCGCCGTCCCGCGGGGGCAGGGCTCCTCCGGTGACGCGGTGGGCGTCGTGGCCACCCAGACCGGTTTCTTCGCCGTGCGTGAGGCCTCGCGCAAGACCGGCCGCAGAGGGAAGAGGAAGACCACCGCGTACGGCGCCTTCTTCAGCTCCGCGGACGGCACCAACTGGGCGGCGGCCGGCACTCTCGCGTTCACCGGGTACTCCCGGATCGGCCTGGTGCGCGGCACCGACAACGGCCTGACCGTCCTCACGCCGCTCAAGGGCGGGAAGACCGCCGTCATGACCAGCGGCGACGCCAAGACGTGGCGGCACGTGGGCGACCTGGCGGGCGGCCGTACGCTCACCGGCGCCGCGCTCACCCCCCAGGGGCCGGTCGTGTCCGGGCGGAGCGACGACGGCAGCGCGTACCTGACGATGGCGGGCGCGGGCGACGTCAACCTCCCCGCGATCCCCGACGCGGTGCACCCGGAGCGCACGGTCGACGGTGTCGTGGCCGACGCGGGCCGGGTCGTCGCGGTCGGCAGCACGAACGGCCGCGCCGCGCTGTGGACCTCTTCCGACGCCGCCACGTGGACGCGCGCCAAGCTCCCGGCGTCCAAGGACACCGGTCAGCAGCGGCTCGTCGACGCGGTGCACGGCGGGCCGGGCTGGCTCGCCGTCGGCGGCACCGGCTCCCATTCGCTGGTGCTGACGTCGGGCGACACCGTCACCTGGCAGCCGGTGGCGGGCGAGCGGTTCGGCGGCGACCTGGTGCCGTCCGCGGCGGCGGCGAGCGGTTCGGCGTACGTGGTCGTCGGCACCCAGGGCGGCACGAGCGCCGCCGTGTGGACCTCGTCGGACCTGAAGAGCTGGACCCACGCCGCGGGCGCGGGCAAGGCGGACCTGACCGGCGGCCGGGACGCGCCGAAGTGGATGAGCGACGTGGCCGCCGGGCCGAACGGCTTCGTGGCGGTCGGCGGCCAGACGAAGAACAAGGTGTCGCAGCCCGCGCTGTGGACCTCACCGGACGGCCGGCGGTGGACCCTGTCCTCGGCGGCGCCCGCGCTGCCCACCGGCACCACGCAGGGCTCGCTGACGAAGGTGGTGGCGCGGGGCGGAGTGCTCGTGGCCACCGGCGTGGCCGGGGCGTACGCCTTCGCGTCGGTCTCCGCCGACGGCGGGCGCACCTGGCAGCCGTCGGCGCTGCCCGGCGCCGCGCCGGGCACCCGCATCACCGCCGCCACCGCCACCTCGCGCGGTTTCGTGCTCGCCGGCACGGCCGGTTCGGACGTCGCGACGTGGTCCTCGGCGGACGGCCGGACCTGGCGCGCGACGCGGCCGCACGGCCTGGGTCTGGACGGACCGGGTGTCCAGGAGCTCGACGGCCTGACGGTCGTCGGGACGAACCTCCTGGCGGTCGGCTTCACCGGTGACCACCGCACCGACGGGCCCACCCTCTGGCGAACCCCGATGCCCTGAAATCGCCCCGGGAAATGGCTTCGCGGTCGCATTCCGTATCGGAGCGACCGCGAAGCAGGGGGACATCGGATCAGTGGACGTGGAGATTCACCCCGAGAAGGACGAGGAACCACAGGAAAACCGCGAGCAGCGCGCTGAACACCCGCTTCAGCAAGCCGAGCGTGATGTAGTCGTGGTCCCAGGCCACGAAGATGCCAATCAATATATAGATCAGGCCGACAAAGCTGATTCCGCCCCGTATCCGCATCGGGACCTCCTTGGCTTGGCTGGAACGCTCGCCAGATTCCCGATGAGTGGCATTCAAAACTTTTGCCCGATAAGACCGCTGCGGTCAGCGCCGCGGAGGTGACGTGTGCGAGGCGGCGATGTCCGCGCTCGCCGAGCACGTCGCCGGAGAGTTCTCGTACTCGGCGGCGAGACGGATCAGCTCTTCGAGTCGGTCGTGCGCCTTGGTCAGGGCGTCGATCCGGACCCGGATACGGGCACGCTCGTCCGTGAGCCGGCGTGTCATCTGCGGAGTCGCGACGAGGGTGTCCAGGAACGGCAGGATCTGCAGGATCGCCTTACTGGTCAGACCGGCCGCGTAGAGGAGCTGGATGAACTTCACCCGCTCAACGGCGGACTCGGGGTACTGCCGGTGGCCGCTGGGGCTGCGGTCGGCGATGACGAGCCCCTGCTCTTCGTAGTACCTCAGCGCGCGGACGCTGACTCCAGCGCGTTCGGCCACCTTTCCGATACGCATGGCACTCCTCGCGCAGTCCGGACTTGAACCTCACGTTGACGTGAGGTTCTAGCGTACGCCTCATGAACATTCACGGAGCGACTGCGCTCGTCACCGGAGCCAACCGCGGCATCGGCCGCCACCTCGCCGCCCAGCTCGTCGAGCGAGGCGCGAAGGTCTACGCGACCGCCCGTCGTCCCGAGTCCATCGATCTCGACGGCGTCGAGGTCCTCGGCCTGGACATCTCCGACCCGGACTCCGTCGCGGCCGCGGCTCGCCTGGCAGGCGACGTGAACCTGCTGGTCAACAATGCCGGTATCGGAGGCGGCGCCCTGCTCGGCGACCTGCAGGCGGTCCGCGCCGCGCTGGACGTGAACTTCTGGGGCACGCTGTCGATGGCCCGTGCCTTCGCGCCGGTTCTCGCAGCGAATGGCGGGGGCGCGATCGTGAACATCGCCTCTTCGGCGTCCTGGTTCGTCTTCCCCGGCAGCAGCGCCTACGCGGTATCGAAGGCGGCCGTCTGGAGCATGAGTAAAGCGCTGCGCCAGGAACTGGCCGGTCAGGGGACGCTCGTCACCTCGGTGCATCTCGGGGCGGCCGACACCGACATGATGAAGGGCTACGACGTACCCAAGATGGACCCGGCCGATGTCGCCCGTATCACCCTTGACGGTGTCGAGGCCGACGCGTTCGAGGTGGTCGTCGACGAGTTCACCGAAATGGTCAAGGCGTCGCTGAGCAAGGACCCGCGGGAGTTCGACAAGCAGTTCCACCAGTTCCTGAACGCCTGACCGCGGTCCACGGCCGGCTCTTTGTAGCGCCGGTCCCGTTCGGAACGATGTAACAGGCAGGTCATCGCATGCGGATGGCCGGGCGTTCCCGGTGCGGAGCGCCCGTCAGGACGAGACACCCGGTCGCGTGTTCGCGGGCGGACCGGGTGTCGCGAGAGGGCGGCCGACGGCTCGGCAGCGCACGCCGGCCGCCCTTCTCGTGTCCGTCGCCGGCCGCCCCCGCTCGGTCGTCAGTCGAACAGCACGACCTGGCGGATCGCGTCGCCGCGTTCGAGCGTCGCGATCGCGTCGTTGAGGTCCTCGAAACGGATCCGCCGCGTGATGAGGCTCTCCAGGTCGAGCCGCCCCGCCCGCCACAGGTCCACGAACCGCGGCACGTCGCGGCGCAGGTCGGAGCCGCCGTACAGCGACGACCGGAGGTTCTTGCCGTCGAAGAGCAGCTCGAACGCGTTGAACCGCACGTTGTCGTCGGCCGCGCCGGCGCCGACCACGATGACGTCGCCGCCGCGCCGGGCCAGCTGCCAGGCGGCGCGGATCGTGGTGCTCCGGCCCACCACCTCGAAGGCGTAGTCGAAGCCCTGCCCGCCGGTGAGGAGGTTCCGCACTTCGTCCGCCCCGTCCGGCGTGGCGGTGTGCGTCGCGCCGAACCTCTTGGCGATCTCGTGTTTGGACTCCAGCGGGTCGATCGCGAGGATGGACGCCGCACCCGCCGCTCTGGCGCCCTGGATGACCGAGAGGCCGACGCCGCCGCAGCCGACGACCGCGACCGCCGTGCCGGGCCGTACCCGGGCGGTGTTGATCACGGCGCCCACCCCGGTGGAGATGCCGCAGCCGAGCAGCGCGGCGTACTCGTACGGCACGTCGTCGGCGACCTTGATGCAGGCCTCCCACGGCACCACCATCTCCTCGGCCCAGGTGCCGCAGCCGGCCATGCCGTACGCCGGTGTGTCGTCGCCCAGGCGGAACCGCGGCTTGGTGTAGCCCTCGATGATGTACTTCACGCACAGGAAGGGCCGCCCGGCGACGCAGTCGGGGCACAGGCCGCAGGCCGGGGTCCAGCTGATGACGACGTGGTCGCCGGGCGCGACGTTCGTGACGTGCTCGCCGACCTCGACGACCTCGCCGGCCGCCTCGTGGCCGACCACCGCCGGATAGTTGTTCGGCAGGGTGCCGCTCAGGATCGACAGGTCGGAGTGGCAGACCCCGGTCGCCCTGATCCTGACCTTCACCTCGGCGGGGTCCGGGCCGACCGTCGTCGCGTCGTCGCGAAGCTCGACCTCTTTGACACCGGGGCCTTGGATCACCGCGGCTCGCACCTGACACACCTCCAGGACGGGGGCCGGCCCCGGAGGCCGGCCGGATATGGGGGTTGGGGAATGTCCGTCAGTCCTCGTCGAGGGTCAGCGCGGCCTTGGGGCAGGAGCGTACGGCGTGCCGGACACGGTCGGCGAGCTCGGCCGGGGGCGACGGCTGCGCGATGTGCAGCTCGTCGTCGTCATCGAGGTCGAAGACCTCGGGGACGAGCCCGACGCACACGCCGTTGGCCTCGCAGACCAGCGGGTCCACCCGTACTTGCATGAAGCTGTTCCCCCTTCATGTGAGCTTGCGATGGTCCCAGGAGGCGGCACCGGTCGGCTCGACGATGTAGGCGTGGCGTTTGGCCGCGGTCTGATCCACGACCGAGGCGATCGCGTCGTCGTCCGTGAGGCCCATCATTCTGCGAACCACTTGGGAGCCAACATACCGAACGTCGTTCGGCTCTGTCAGGGTCCGCACGGTGCCGGACAGCATCAGCCCGCGCAGCTCGAAGTAGTCCGTGCCCGCCTCGATCAGGCACGTGACGCGGGGATCCCGCGCGAGGTTGTGCGCCTTGCGCGACTTGCGGTACGTCCAGAACGCGATCTTGCCCTCCACCAGCCCGGAGAACATCGTCACCAGGTGCGGAGTGCCGTCACGGTTGATCGTGGCGAGCTGGAACTTGGGGTTCTCCTCGATGAACGCCGTGACCTCGTCGTCCGTCATGGCGATACGAGAGCGCTGACTCACGCCGAGAAGTAGAACACGTTTCAGTCAGCCGCATCAAGGCCGCGCCTCCAGCTCTTCCAGGGTCGGGAACGAACTCTGCGCGCCCTCCCCGCGCACGGCCGCGGCGCCGACGCGGGCCGCGAACCGGGCCGCGGTGGCCAGGTCGTCGCCCTGGGCGAGGCGCAGGCACAGCGCGCCCGTGAAGGCGTCGCCCGCGCCGGTGGTGTCCACCACGTCCACCTTCGGGCTGGGCACCTCGGTGACGCCGCGCGCGTCGGCGACGACGGCGCCGTCCGCGCCGCGCGTGATGACGACGGACCGCGCGCCCCGGGCGAGCAGGCCGGCCGGCCGCGCGTCGCCCAGGAACTCCGCCTCGTGCTCGTTGACGACGAGCGGGTCGCAGAGCGCGATCAGCTCGTCCGGCACGTCGGCGGCCGGCGACAGGTTGAACACCACCCGCGCGCCCTCCTCGGCCGCCGTACGGGCGGCGGCCACGACCGCGTCGAGGGGGATCTCCAGTTGCAGCGACACCACGGCGGCCTCCGCGAACAGCGATCGCGCTGCGGCGACGTCCTGCTCGGTCACCTTCGCGTTCGCGCCCGGCGAGACGATGATGCTGTTGTCGCCCGACGGGTCGACGGTGATCAGGGCCACGCCGTTCGCGCCCGGAGTGGTGATCAGGTGCCCGGTGTCCACGCCGTCGCCCCGGAGCGTCTCCCGTACGAAGTCACCGTGGCCGTCGGTGCCCGCGCGGCCGAGGAACGCGACCCGGCCGCCCAGCCGCGCGGCGGCGACCGCCTGGTTGGCGCCCTTGCCACCGGGATGGGTCACCAGGTCCGAGCCGAGCACGGTCTCGCCGGCGCCCGGGCGCCGCTCGACGCGGACCACGAGATCCGCGTTGACCGACCCGGCGACCACGACGTCGTACGCCCGCCCCCGTCCGCTGAGGCCCTCGGTCATCGCTGTGTCCTTCCCGTCTCTCCGCAGGAGCGGCGTTTCACGAGGCGCGCCGGGAGCACGACCGGTTCCACCGGCCGGCCCTCGGCGCGCTCCAGCAGTGCGCGTACCGCCCGCCGCCCGAGTTCTTCGGCGGGCTGGGCGATCGCGGTGATCGGCGGGTCCACGTGGACGAACCAGCCGACGTCGTCGAAGGAGGCGAGCGCCACGTCGTCCGGGATCCGCAGCCCGCGCGCCCGGATCTCGTCGAGGGCGCCCAGCGTCATGAGGTTGTCGCCCGCGAAGATCACCTCGGGCGGTTCGGGCAGGTCGAGGAACCGGCCCGCGATGGCCCGCCCGCTCTCCGCCTGGAAGTCGCCCGCCTCCAGGTACTCCTCGCGGATCCGCAGGCCGGTCGCGCGCATCGCGTCCGCGTACGCCCGGGTGCGCTCGCGGCCCGTGGACAGCGGTTCCGGGCCGGAGATGAAGGCGATCCGGCGGTGCCCGAGCCCGTGGAGGTGTCGGATGAGCTCGCCGATGGCGGCCGTCCCGTCGACCCGTACGGAGGGCACGTCCAGGCCGGGGAGCGTGCGGTCGAGGAAGACGAGCGGGCCGCCCGCCGCGGCACAGTCACGGATCAGCGGGGTGACCTCGGCCGTCGGGCAGATGAGCAGTCCGTCGACGCGCTGTTCGAGGAGCGTGCGGACGTAGTGGTCCTGCCGCTCGGGGCGCTCGTCGGCGTTGCCGATGACGACGGTGTAGCCGGCCCGGCGCGCCTCGTCCTCCACGGCTCTGGCGAGCACGGCGAAGAACGGGTTGACGATGTCGCCGACGATCAGCCCGAGCGTGTGGGTGGCCTCGGTGCGCAGCGAGCGCGCCACCGCGTTCGGCCGGTAGCGCAGCGCCTCGACGGCGGCGCTCACCTTGGCCCGCGCCTGCTCGCTGACCTGGGGACTGTCGTTCAGCACCCGGGAGACGGTGGCGACCGAGACTCCCGCGCGAGCGGCGACCTCCTTGATGCCCGCCATGCCACCTCCCTCGTGGAAACGATTACACGGCAGAATATGGAAACGATTACACGGGGGACAGAGGAGAAGCGGTGACGTCGGTCACAGGAAGGTCAGAGCCGCCGGGCGTCCGCGGAGGCGAGCAGGGGCTCGGCGAAGCGGCAGATCTCCTCGGCCGCGTCGAACTCCCGGCTGATCGGCTCTGTCCGGCCGGGCGCGCCGGGCATGCCCGGCCATGAGTGGCCGCCTCCGAACACCGTCCAGGCGACGACCTGGGTACCACCGATGCCCCCGCCGGCCATCGTGCGGCTCGAGAGCTCGGTGGTGTGTGTCTCGCCCGGTCCGGGCGGGCACCGGTCGACGGCGCGCCAGTGCTCGGCCGTCTCGCGCAGGGACAGCGTGCGGCCGCGCAGTTCCCCGCCCGGCCCGCGGCGCCGGGAGTATCCGCCGTCGATCGGTGTGATCTGGTCCGCTGTGCCGTGGATCAGCATCGCCGACACGGCGTGCGTCGGCCGGAGGTCGCTCAGGGCCGCGGGCAGCCCGCCGGCGACGGCCGCCACCACTGCCACCCGGTCGCAGGCCTCCAGCGCCAGCCGATGGGCCATGAACGCGCCATTGGAGATCCCGGCCACCACGGTCCGGTCCGGCGACGTGCCGTGGCGTTCGGCCACCCAGCTGACGACCGCGCGAAGAAAGGCGACGTCGTCCACGCCCGCCTCGTCCGCCGTCGTGACACCACGGCCGTCCGCCCAGCATCCCTGGTGACCGTCCGGGTAGGCGATCGCCCAGCCCCAGCGGTCCGCCTGCTCGTCGAAGGTGGTCCACTCGCGCATGAGTGATCCGCCCGCGTCCGGACTGTTGCCGTGCAGCACCAGCACGAGCGGCACCGGCCGGCCTGCCACCGGTGTCCGTGGCAGCCGGACCGTGAAGGTGCGCCTTCTCCCGCCGATCGTCAGCTCGCCGGCAACACCGTCATCCACCATGCGCCTACTCCCCGGACTCGGACATATGCGTCACCGACGGTATTAGAGTGCGCGCGTGGATGACGTGACAACGCGGGCGAGTCTCCCGCCGATGCCCGACGACCTGCGGCGCGCCGCCGAGGAGGCCAAGGGGTTCATGCCGCCGGCCGAGGGAATCGCGCTCTATGAGACGGCGGTGGAGTACGGCGCGCGCGGCCCGATCCTGGAGGTCGGCACCTACTGCGGCAAGTCCGCGATCTACCTCGGCGCCGCCGCCCGCGCGGCCGGCTCGGTCGTGGTCACCGTCGACCACCACCACGGCTCGGAGGAGAACCAGGCCGGCTGGGAGTACCACGACGAGACCCTGGTCGACCCGGCCACGGGCCGCATGGACACGCTGCCGGTCTTCCGCCGGACGATCGTCGCGGCGGGACTGGAGGATCGCGTCGTCGCGGTCGTCGGCACGTCGGCGACCGCCTCGGCGCTGTGGGCCAAGCCGCTCGGCATGCTGTTCGTCGACGGCGGGCACGCGGAGGACCTGGCGCAGGCCGACTACGACGGCTGGGCGCACCACGTGATGCCCGGCGGCGCGCTGGCGTTCCACGACATCTTCCCCGACCCGGCCGACGGCGGCCAGGCCCCGTACCGCGTCTACCGGCGTGCCCTGGCGACCGGCCGGTGGACCGAGCGCCGGATCGAGGGCTCCCTGCGGGTCCTCGAGCGCCGCTGACGCTCTCAGGGCGGAACCGGCGAGAAACGCACTCTTGAACGAACCGCCATGTCAGGCGTACCTTTCTGAACATGTTTGAACAGGTCTCGGTGCAGGGGTGGACATGACGGACAACGTGCATGCGCTCAAACACGAGAACATCGCCCAAGCCCTCGCCCGCGAGATCCGGACGGGCAAGCTCAAGCGCGGCAGCCGCCTCCCCGGCGAACACGCGCTCGCCGCGCGGTTCTCGGTCAGCCGTAACACGATCCGGTCCGCGCTGACCGAGCTGAGCCGGGAGGGTCTCATCTCCACCCGGTCGGGGAAGGGCTCGTTCGTCACCTTCGACGGGCGACCGCTCGACGACCGGCTGGGCTGGGCCCGCGCCCTGGCGGCTCAGGGCGTGGCCACCGAGACCCGGACGCTGCGCCTGGAGAAGGTAGAGGATCCCGAGCTCGCCGGCCGGCTGGGCCTGGCCTCGTCCTCGTTCTTCGCCGTCGACCGCGTCCGCACCGTGACGGACGGGCCGGCGGTCTCCCTGGAGCGCAGCCGCATCCCCGCCGCAGGCGACCTGCTCGACCTGCCCGCACGCGGACTGCTCGACGGGTCGCTGACGGCGACGCTCGCGTCCGCCGGGCTGCACGCGGACCACGGCGACGAATGGGTCACCGCCGCGCCCCTGGACGAGACCGACGCCGCCGAGCTGGGACGGAGCCCCGGTGAGTGGTTCCTGCGCGCGCGGCGCGTCAGCTGGACCGCGTCCGGTGAACTGGTCGAACACGTCGAGAGCCGGCTCGACCCGCTCCGGTTCGAGCTGCACCTGCGCTTCGGGAGCACCTCGTGACCGGCGCCGAGGCCCGCGCCGCCGGAGCGCTGTACGGACTCGCGATCGGCGACGCGCTGGGCATGCCGACCCAGTCGCTGCCCCGGGAGCGGATCCGGCGGGACTTCGGCTCGCTCACCGGGTTCGAGCCCGCCGCCGCGGACCACCCGATCGCCGCGGGGATGCGCGCGGGATCGGTCACCGACGACACCGAGCAGGCCGTCCTGCTCGCCCGGCTGCTCCTCGACGGCGCCGGGCACATCGATCCGGTCGCGCTGGCGCAGGCCCTCCTGGACTGGGAGGACGACATGCGCCGGCGCGGTTCGCTGGATCTGCTCGGCCCCTCGACCAAACGCGCCGTCGCGGCGGTCGCCGCCGGCACGCCCGTCGAGGAGGCGGGCCGCCGCGGGGACACCAACGGCGCCGCCATGCGGATCGCCCCGGTCGGCATCGCCTCCGGCGGTGAACCCGCCGCGCTCCTCGACAGCGTCGTCGAGGCCAGCCTGGTGACGCACAACACGAGCGTCGCCCTCGCCGGAGCCGCGGCGGTCGCGGCCGCCGTCAGCGCCGGGGTCGACGGAGCCGATGTGAAGGAGGCCGTCCAGCGCGCGGAGGAGGCCGCGTCCGCCGGCGTCCGCCGCGGTCACTGGATCGCCGCCGCCGACGTCGCCTCGCGCATCCGCTGGGCCGGCGAGCTGGTGGCGGGCCGCCCCGCCGAGGCCGCCGCCGCCGACATCTACCACCTGGTCGGCACCAGCGTCGCCACCCAGGAGTCCGTGCCGGCCGCGTTCGCCGTGCTGTCGGTGCACCCGGACGACCCGTGGCAGGCGTGCCTGCTCGCCGCGTCGCTCGGAGGCGACTGCGACACCATCGCGGCCATCGCGGGGGCGATCGCCGGCGCCTGCCACGGCGTCGGCTCCTTCCCCGAGGACGCCGTCACCACGATCCGTACGGTCAACCGGCTCCCCCTCGACGAGCTGGCGCGCGGCCTGCTGGCCCTGCGGGCCTGACCCCCCGACACCCCTCTGCGAAGAAGGCCCTTATGACCAGCGACAACAAGGTCGGCGCCGTCGAGACCCGCGGCATCGAGCCGGTGCCCGACGCCGAACGGCACGGCAACCCGCTCCAGCTCTTCTGGGTGTGGTTCGCCGCCAACATCTCCATCCTCGGGCTGCCCCTCGGCGCGACGCTTGTCGCGTTGCGCGGCATGAACATCTGGCAGGCCGTACTCGTCGGCGCCATCGGCTCGTTCGGGTCGTTCGCCGTCGTCGGGCTCATCAGCGTCGCGGGCAAGTGGGGCGGCGCGCCGAGCATGACCCTGTCCCGCGCGGTGTTCGGCCCGCGGGGCAACCACGGGCCGACGCTCGTGTCGTGGCTGTCGCGGGTCGGCTGGGAGGTGGTGAACACCACCACCGCCGCGTACGCCCTGCTGGCCATCCTGCACATCGCCTTCGGGGTGGGCGCGAGCTCGGTGCTCACCGTCGTCTGCCTGCTCGCCTTCGTGGCCCTCACCCTGCTCGTGTCCGGGCTGGGCCACGCCACCCTGGTGTGGATCCAGCAGCGGGCGACGTACGTCTTCGGCGTCCTCAACCTGGTCGTCGGCGGCTTCCTCGTCACGAAGGTGCACTGGCACACGGTCCTGCACGCCCCGGCCGCGCCGGCGAGCGTGATGATCGCGGGGATCGGGGTGATCGCCGGCGGGACGGGCATCGGCTGGGCGAACGCCGGCGCCGACATGGCGCGTTACCAGCCACGGAGGGTCCCCGGACACCGCATCGTGGCCGCCGCCGCAGCGGGTGCCGGCGTGCCGCTGTTGCTGCTCATCACCCTGGGCGGCCTGCTGTCGACCGGCGACCACACGCTCGCCGCCGCGTCCGACCCGGTGGCGGCGATCCAGGCCATGCTGCCGTCGTGGATGGCCATCCCGTACCTGCTCACCGCCTTCGGCGGCCTGCTGCTGTCCAACCACCTGTCGGTGTACTCCGCCGGGCTCACCATGATCACCCTGGGCATCCGGGTCCGCCGGGTGCTCGCCGTCGGCGCCGACGTGGTGCTCACGCTGGCCGGCGGGGTCTACCTGATGCTCATCGCGAAGAACTTCTACGGCCCGTTCATCACCTTCATCTCGCTGCTCGCCGTCGCGATCACCTCCTGGGTCGCGGTCTTCCTCGTGGACATGCTGACCCGCCGCGAGTACGACCCCGCCGGCCTGATGGACACCACGCGCGGCGGCGTCTACTGGCACCACGGCGGCGTGGCGTGGTCCGCCTTCGTCGCCTGGGCCGCCGGCATCGTCGCCGGGCTGCTGCTGACCGTGGCCCAGACGTCCGAGACGGACGTGTGGTTCGCCGGGCCGCTGTCGAAGACCTGGCCCGCGCGCAACGGTCTCGGCTGGCTCGTCGCCTTCGCCGTCGCCGCCGTCATCTACCTCGTCCTCCGGACCGTCACGGGGTCCCGTGAGACCCGTGCACGGGTGAGCGAGGTGGTGTCGTGAGCGGCATCGACCGGCTGGTCCACGCCGGCAACGTGGTCATCGACCTGGTCATGGAGATCCCGGCGCTGCCGCGGCCCGGCGGCGACGTGCTCGCCACCTCCAGCCAGGTGACGCCAGGCGGGGGATACAACGTCATGCTGGCGAGCGTCCGTCAGGGCCTGAAGGTCGCCTACGCGGGCGCGCACGGCAGCGGCCCGTTCGGCGACCTCGCCCGCGCCCGGCTGACCGAGGCCGGCATCGCCGTCCTCCAGGAGGCGACCCCGGACGCCGACACCGGCTTCGACGTGGCGTTCGTCGACGGCGGCGGCGAACGGACGTTCGCGACGAGCGTCGGCGCCGAGGCCGGCCTGACGTACGAGCAGCTCAGCGGCGTCCGCCTGCGCGGCGGCGACGCGATCTACCTCTCCGGGTACGGCCTGGCCTACCCGGCGAACCGGGTGGCGCTCACGCGCTGGCTCCCGACGCTGCCCGGCGACGCGACCGTGATCGTCGATCCCGGGCCGCTGGTCGCCGACATCCCCGCCGACGTGCTCCGGCCGGTGCTCGACCGCGCCGACTGGTGGAGCTGCAACCACGACGAGGCGACCGCGATGACCGGCCACGCCGACCCGGACCGCGCCGCCGCCGAGCTGGCCCGCCGGACCGGGCGCTCCGGCGTCGTGCTCCGCATGGGGCCGCGCGGCTGTGTCCTGGCCGTGCGCGACGCGCCGGCCGTGCACGTCCCCGCCTTCGACGTGACGGCGGTCGACAGCAACGGCGCCGGCGACGCGCACGTGGGCGTGTTCGTGGCGGCGCTCGGGGACGGGCTGCCGCCGGAGCGGGCGGCGCGGCGGGCCAACGCCGCGGCCGCCATCGCCGTCACCCGGCGCGGCCCTGCGACGGCCCCGGACCGCGAGGAGGTCGACCGGTTCCTCGCCGGCCGCTGACCGGTCAGGCGGCCGGCTCGCGGAGGGCGTCGCGGACGTCCATCAGGGCGAAGCCGAGCAGGTTGAGGCCGCGCCACCCGGACGGGCGCCGCGCCTCCGGCTGGTCCGCCGACAGGCCGATGCCCCACACCGTGTCGTACGGGCTGGCCTCGACCAGGACCCGGTCGCCGGTGGCGAGCAGGAAGTCCCGCAGCGCCGCGTGCCGGCCGAACTTCGCGGTGTTGGCCCGTACGACCAGGTCGTAGCGGTGCTCGGCCCAGATGTCCTCGTCGAAGCCGCGCACCCGCCGCCCGGCGCCCTTCGCCTTGCCCGGGTCGTCGGAGGCCAGCACGAGGCGCTCGGCCTCCGCGTCGTCGAACAGCCGCGCCTTGCCCGCCATCATGAAGTGCTCGGCGGTGGCGTAACGGACACCGTCGACCGTGAACGGCGCCGGGTACCACTGGCTGAGGCAGCCCTTGCCGACCCCACCGCCCGCGGGCGGCCGATGGCCCCAGAACAGCAGCGGCTCGGGCAGGGCCCCCGCCTCTTCCAGCCGCAGAAGGTCTTCGACGCGCATCTCCCGATCCTCCCGGTCCGTACGCCCGGGGCCAACCCGGTTTTCCGCGGCGGCGTCAGGAGGTCGGGCGGGCGCTGCGGGCGATCTTCTCCAGGTCGGTGTCGGACGTCGCGTCGGGCACGCCCTGGTCGGCGATCACGATCAGCACGGACACCTCGCCGCCCTTCAGCGGCACCGCGACCGCGTGCACGACTCCTCGCGGAGGGGAGCACGGCTCGTCGTCGTGCACGGTGACCGTCGCGGTGACCTCCATCGCCTGCGATCCGCCCGTGGTGAGCGGCTTCGGGGCGCGCAGCGTCACGGTCGGCGCGGAGCCGCCGGTGCCCGGGGCGTAGCCGTAGGTGGCCCATGTGCGGGCCGCGTCCTTCGCGGCGGCGGCCGGGTCGCTCTCGCCGTAGTCCGCGACGGCGGTCTGGGCCCGCCAGCTCCCGCTGTGTCCCGGGCAGTAGCCCTCCTTGTAGATCGCGACGCCGCTGCCGGCCACCTCGGGCCGTCCGTTCGGGTCCTCGAAGCCGACGATCGTGTCCGCCGACTTCACCGACCAGGTGGACGGCGGCACGTCGTAGGTCAGGCCGTGCTTGACCGCGACGACGGCGTGCCATCCCGGCACCTTCGCCCGCGCGGACGGCGGCGCGGACGGCACGTACGAGGGGAGGCGCGACGCGTCGGGGGAGGGCGACGACCCGGCGACGGCACGCCTTCCGTGGCCGTCGGCCCCGGCGACGGCGAGGGCCACCCCGCCACCGACCAGCAGGATCACCAGGACGACGACCACCGCCCGCACACCGGCCGGCGACCGTTCCGGCGGCAGCGGAGGCAGGAACGTCATCCCACCGGACCCGTCGAACTCCTCGTTCTCCCCGTACGGGGAGCCCCGGTCGGTCCGGCCGCGGTGACGCGACCGTCCGGAGCGCTGACCGCCGTCCCGCCAGACCATGCCGCGCACGCTACTGCAGCCGCCCCCGATTCGCGGGTTCGGCCCCGGAAGCGGTTGAACACCCGGCCTCTCAGCGCATCCAGATAATAACCGAGGGAAATTATTCGATTACATTTCGTAATCAACTTCCGTTAGGGTTGCCGCGGATCGAGACGGCAGCACGACGGGGGTTAATCATGGTGGTTATGACCTCGTTGCCCGAGTGGCTATATCCCGGCCCGGAGAACGGGTGGACGGCTGACGATCTCGACGCTCTGCCACCGGACGCGCCCAGGCGCGTCGAGTTGATCGACGGAGCCCTCGTCTTGATGTCGCCGCAGACCAAATTTCACATGCTGGTCGTCAATCTGCTCACCGACTCGCAGGCGGGCATCCGGCCGCCGGCCGGGCTGGCCGTCGTCCGGGAGATGGCGGTGAAGCTCGGCCTGCGGCAGCGTCCCGAGCCCGACGTCATGGTGGTGAAGGACGACGCGCTCGACGACCTCGACCGCACCTACTACCTGCCCGAGGACGTACGGCTGGTCGTCGAGGTGGTGTCACCGGACTCCGAGGACCGAGACCGGTTCACCAAGCCGATCAAGTACGCCGAAGCGGGCATCCGGTTCCTGTGGCGGGTGGAGCGCGACGGGCGCCGGCCGGTCGTCTACACGTACGAGTTGGACCCCTCGATCCGCGCGTACGTGCCCACCGGGGTGCACCATGGGCGGCTGCGCACCGACATCGGGTTCGACGTCGACCTGAGCCTGGACCTCGGCCGGCTCTGACCGTCACATGCGGGATCGATCCATCTCCCGGCTCTCCGGGCGAAGCCCGGCGACGTTCGTGGTCAGGAAGTACGCCGCGCCGCCGGTCACGAGCACGGGCACGAGGCCCACGGAGGCCACCGCCGCCCCGCCGATCAGGCCACCGAGCGGAATGCCGGCCCAGGCGAGCGAGTCGGTCAGCCCGCGTACCCGGCCGAGCAGTCGTCGTGGCACCCGCTCGAACGAGATCGCGCCCAGGATCGGGCTGAGGAAGCCGGCGCCGAGGCCGGCCACGGCGAAGACCGCGGCCACCGCCCCGGTCGGCACGCCGGCGGCGAGGATCAGGAAGCGCGGCGCCCCGGCGACCAGGAAGCCGATGAAGAACACCGGCCGGCGCGGGATGCGGTGAGCCACCGCGGCGGCGACCAGGCTGCCGCCCACCGCCCCGATGCCGAGCGCGCTGCCGACCAGTCCGATCCCGGCCGGCCCGGCACCGGACTGCCTCGCCCAGACCGGCAGGAGCACCGACGAGAACGCCGCGTCCAGCAGGTTGGTGACGGCCACCACGATGCACAGGTTCAGCAGCAGCCGCTCTTCACGGAGGAAGACGAGACCTTCGCCGAGCCGCCGCCAGTAGCCCGTCCCGGCCGCCGCGTTCCGCTCCGGCGTGTGCCCCATGCCGCGGGGCAGCCCCAGGGCGATGGCCACCGACCCGAGCGCGAAGCACCCGCTGACCACGACGAGCCCGGTCAGGGCGCCGGCCAGCCCGATCAGCGCGCCCCCGGCCGCCGGTCCGAAGGTGGAGGCCAGCCGATCGGTGGTACCGGCCAGGCCGGTCGCCCGTTCCAGCGGCACCCGGCCGCGCTCGGCTGCCTCCGGGACGATGACCTCCTTGGCCAGGTCCCCCGGGCCGCGCGCGGCGCCGATCACCGCCACCATGGCGGACAGCGTCCAGAAGGACAGCAGGTGCAGCGCGTGGAGCAGCGGGATCAGGGTGAGGACGGCGCCGCTGACCGCGTCGGCGACCCACGAGACGGTCCGCGGCCCGGCCGTCTCGACCAGAGGCCCGGCGAGCGCCTTGACCGTCACGTACGGGGCCATCTCGCAGAAGGCCGTCAGGCCGGTCCTGGTGGCGCTTCCGGTCGTGACGAGGACGAACCAGGGCAGCGCGATCGCCGAGATCCGGGTGCCGGTCTGCGACACCATGAGGGCGGCGAGGATCCCGGCTAAGGGACGGAGACTCCGGCGGCCGGCGTCATCCTCGGCCGGGCCGGCGCGGCGGCTCACGGCGTCTCTCTCGCCGGGCACGCGCCGCCGTCGTCTCCGGGGGCCTCCTGAGCGGAGCCGTCCGCCGCCGGTCCGGCGGGCAGGCCCGGCTCGGGCAGAAGGTGCAGGATGAGGTTGACGCGTTCGGCGCCCTCGGGCGTGGCGGCGCTCTCGTCCGCTCGCCGGTACCGGGCGAGGACCGCGCTCAGGTCGTCCAGGAGGTCCTGTGCCTCTCAGGGGGTGAGGCGCAGGGCCAAGTCGCTCAGGTCGAACACGTCCCGCCAGGCACGAGGGAGCGTCTGGAACTCGTTCAGCGACTGCTGGGTCTGCAACACGTGTACGGCCGCGACGGACTGCAGGTAGGCGAGACCCGCCTCGGGATCCTGGCTGAGCACCTCCAGGTCGGTGACCCAGGTCGACCGGTGCGCGGCACGCCACCAGCGCTCCCGCGCGTTCCTCTGCTCGGTGTCCTCCTCGACGAAGCCGGCGGTGCCGAGCTGGCGCAGGTGGTAGCTGGTCGCCCCGGAGGCGATCCCTGCTCGGATCAGCGCCGCGTACGGACCGAGTCGGCCAGGGACGGGGCCTCGCAGCCGCAGGCGACCGGGTCGGACGGGCCGGACGGGCCCAGGTCGCGGCCGGCGATCTCCTTGAACAGGCGGGCGGACGGGGAGCCGCCCACGAGGGCGTCGGCGGCCAGGATCACCGCGGCCGCCGTGTACGTCGACCGGTCGCTCGGGAAGTGCCGCTCGTTGGCGTACTGCCAGCCCGTCCAGTACGACCCGTCCTCGTGCCGCAGGTGCTGGATCGTGGCGAACAGCTCCAGGGCCCGCGTCGTGTCGCCCATCGCGTCGAGGGCGAGCACGAGCTCGCAGCTCTCCGCGCCGGTCACCCACGGCTGGTCCGAGACGCACCGGCAGCCGAGGCCCTCGACGACGAAGGTGTCCCACCGCTCGTCGATCCGGCGGTACGCCGGGGAGCCGCGCAGGGGCCCGCCGAGCACCGGGTAGTACCAGTCCATCGAGAACCGGTTCTTGTCCGCGAACGCCTCGGGGTGGCAGGCGACGACGTGGCCGAGCTGGTCGGCGGCCAGTTCCCAGTCCGGCTGCGGCTCGTCGAGGCGTTCGGCCAGCGCGACCGCGCAGCGCAGGGACTGGTAGATCGAGGAGCACCCGGTGAGCAGCGCGTGGTCGGCGACGGAGCCGTCCGGGTTCCGCATCCACATGATCTCGCCGCGGGCGCTCTGCAGGCCGAGGGCGAACTCCACCGCCCGCCGTACGGACGGCCACATCTCCGCCGCGAACGCGAGGTCATCGGTCAGCGTGAGCTCGTGCCAGACGCCGACCGCGAGGTACGCGGCGTGGTTGGACTCGCCGCCCGGCTCGGTCACCTCGCCCATGACCCACTTGGCGGGCCACGAGCCGTCCTCGCGCTGGGCGTCGCGCAGCCACGCGTACGCGCGGCGCGACGGCTCGGTGAAGCCCGCGACGGACAGTGCCATCGCGGCCTCGACGTGGTTCCAGGCGTCGACGTGGCCCGGCACGCCGTCCACCGGGGCGAACCACGGAATGGCGCCCGACGGCTCCTGCTGGGCGACGATCGACTCAGCGGTGGCGACGAGGTCTGTTGAGGTCAGGATCCCGGGTACGGCCTCAGGCCGCCGCATGGGCCTGCTCCCGCGACGCCGGGACGGCGGGCTTGGTGAAGTAGACGACGACGCTCTTGCCGATGACGGGGTTGAGCACCTGCTCGGCCAGGCGGGTGGCGAGCGGACGCTTCATGATGTCCCAGACGAGCAGCTTGTGGTACGCGCTGGCGAGCGGGTGCCCCTCGTTGTTCACGCCGACGGCGCACTTGATCCACCAGTACGGCGCGTGCAGGCCGTGCGCGTAGTGGTGGTCGCCGACCTCGAACCCGGTCGCCTTGAGCTTGGCCTCCAGCTCGGCGCGCGTGTAGATGCGCACGTGCCCGCCCGGCGCCGTGTGGTAGTCCTCCGACAGCGCCCAGCAGATCCGCTCGGGCAGCCATGAGGGCACGGTGACGGCGAGCCGCCCGCCCGGCTTCAGCACGCGCAGCAGCTCGCCCATGGCCGCCATGTCGTCGGGGATGTGCTCCAGCACCTCCGCGGCGACGATCTTGTCGAAGGAGTCGTCGGGGAACGGCAGGCTGAGCGCGTCCCCCGTCACGGTACGGGCCGAGGCGCCCGGCGGCACCTCGCCTTCGAGCTCCATCGCGCCGAACATCGTCGCGACTCCGGCGAGCTCCTTCTCGTCGCGGTCGAACGCCACCACGTTGGCGCCGCGCCGGTACAGCTCGAAGGCGTGCCGGCCGGCGCCGCAGCCCATGTCGAGCACCTGCTCGCCGGGTGCGACGCGGAACCGGTCAAAGTCCACGGTCAGCAGGGCCGTGCTCCTCTCAAACGGTGCCCGTACGGCGGCGGGCGATGGCGTCTCGGTAGTGGCCGACGGTGGCCCGCGCGACCGCGGACCAGGTGAACCGCTCCTGCACGCGGGCGTAGCCGGCGGCGCCGACGCGCTCGCGCTCCTCGGGCGAGTCGTGCAGGCGCCGGAACACGGCGGCCAGCTCCTCGACGTCACCCGGCTCGACGAGGATCGCGGCGTCGCCGACGACCTCGGGCAGCGCGCCGGTACGGCTGGCCACGAGCGGCGTGCCCGAGGCCATGTGTTCGACGGCCGGCAGCGAGAAGCCCTCGTACAGCGAGGGAACCGCGGCGATCTCGGCGCTGGCCAGCAGCTCGCCCAGCTCCTCGTCGGAGATGCCGGAGACGAAGCGCACCCGGTCGCCGAGCGAGAGTTCCGCGACGAGCTTGTCGGTCGGGCCGCCCGGCGTCGGCCGGCCGACCACGACGACGTGCACGTCGCGTTCGGTGGCCAGCTTGGCGACCGCGCGCAGCAGTGTCGCGACGCCCTTGAGCGGCGAGTCCGCGCTGGCGACGGCGACGATGCGGCCGGGCACGCGCTCGCCGCGCGGGTGGAAGAACCGGTCGTCGACGCCGAGCGGCAGGATGTGCACCTGCTCGGGCGCCACGCCGAAGTCGCGGACGATGTCGTGTTTGGAGGAGCCGGAGACGGTGAGGATCGGCCCGATCCGCGCGGCGACGCGCGCCTGCATCCGGACGAAGCCGTACCAGCGGCGCTTGCCGAACTGCTCCTTGAGTCCCTTGGCAGCCTTGATCTCGATGCGCCGGTCGACGCTGATCGGGTGGTGGATGCTCGTCACGAAGGGCAGGCCGAGGTGCGGGATGGCGAGGTTGCCGTAGCCGAGCACCTGGTTGTCGTGCACGACGTCGTACGAGTGCCGGCGTGCGCGCAGCTCACGCAGCACGCGGAGGCTGAACGTCAGCGGCTCGGGGAACCCGCCCGTACGCATGTGGGCGAACTCCAGCACGTCGATCCAGTCGCGGAACTCCGCCAGGCGCGGGGTGCGAAAGGGGTTCTCGTCGGCGTACAGGTCCAGGCTCGGCACGCGGCGCAGCGTGATCTCTTCCCGGTCGAGCTCGGGGTACGGCTGGCCGGAGAAGACGTCGACGTGATGTCCCAGGTCGACGAGCTCGCGAGACAGGTGACGGAGATAGACGCCCTGACCACCACAGTGGGGTTTGCTCCGGTAGGAGAGGAGCGCGACGCGCAACGGTTCGTCTGCCTCGTTCACGTCCGGCCCTCCCGTAAACGCACATTCAGTGAAGTATGACCATAGCCTGACCTGTCCGACCTGCGCGTTCGATATTAGGCACAGAGTCTAAAAGGTGGTGAACGCCACTAGCCGATGCGTACCGGCATCTCCTTGATGCCGTTGATGAAGTTGGAGCGCAGCCGGCGGACCTCGCCCGCCGGGGAGATGTCCGGCATCCGCTCCAGCAGCGTCTCGAACAGCACGCGCAGCTCCAGCCGCGCCAGGTGCGCGCCCAGGCAGAAGTGCGGGCCCCCGCCACCGAACCCGATGTGCGGGTTGGGGTCGCGGCCGATGTCGAAGGCGTACGGGTCCGCGAAGGCGCCGTCGTCGCGGTTGGCCGAGGCGTAGAACACGACGACCTTGTCGCCCTCGGCGATGCGCCGCCCGCCCAGCTCGGTGTCGCGGGTCGCGGTGCGGCGGAACAGGTTGACCGGGCTGACCCAGCGCACGATCTCGTCCGGGAAGGTCTCCGACAGCCGCTCGTCGCCGGCGGCGTGTCCCTCGCGCAGCCGCCGCCACTGCTCCGGATGCTCGAAGAAGGCGAGCATGCCGCCCGACGCGGCGTTGCGCGTGGTCTCGTTGCCGGCCACGGACAGCAGCATCACGAACAGGTCGAACTCCTCGACCGACAGCTCCTCGCCGTCGTGCGGCTGCAGGAGCCGGGTCACGATGTCGTCGCGCGGCTCCTCGCGGCGGCGTACGGCCAGCTCGTTGGCGTAGGCGTACAGCTCGCCGGCGGCCGCCATGCCGTCGTCGCCCGGCGTACGGAACTCCGGGTCGTCCTGGGCGATCAGGCGGTTCGACCAGTCGAAGATCTTCTCCCGGTCCTCGGGCGGCGCGCCGAGCAGCTCGCAGATCACGTACAGCGGCAGCGGCGCGGAGATGTCCCGGACGAAGTCGACCTCCTCGCGGCCGGCCAGGCCGTCGAGCAGATCGTCGCAGATGCCGCGGATGTGCTCTTCGAGGCCGCCGACGGTGCGGGGCGTGAAGCCGCGGTTGACGATCGCCCGCTTGCGCGTGTGCTCGGGCGGGTCCTGGTTGAGCATCATCATCCGCTGGAGCACGAGATGCTCCTCCGTCGGCTCGTTGAACAGCGCGAGCCGACGGTGCGAGGAGAAGATCTCCGGGTGCCGGGAGACGTGCACCACGTCGTCGTAGCGGGTGACGGCCCAGAAGTCCGGGTCGCCGGGGTGCCGGTGGACCGGCGCGTTCTCGCGCAGCCATCGGAACTGCTCGTGCGGGATGCCGCCGGTCGCGTACAGGTCGGGGTCGACGAGGTTGATCTCCTGGTCGATGTTCATCGCAACCGCCCTTGGAGGTCGGGGGTATCCCGAGCGTAAACGAGGAAGCGGCTAAATGAAACTTGTTCTATTAACGCGTTCCGACGGGGTGAACCGCACCGGCATCTCCTTGATGCCGTTGATGAAGTTGGACCGGAGCCGGCGCGCCTCGCCGGCCTGGCGGATGTCGGGCATGCGGTCCAGCAGCAGCTCGAACAGCACGGCCAGCTCCAGCCGCGCCAGGTGCGTGCCCAGGCAGAAGTGCGGGCCGCCTCCGCCGAAGCCCAGGTGGGGGTTGGGGTCGCGGCCGATGTCGAAGGTGTACGGGTCCTCGAAGACGTCCTCGTCGCGGTTGGCCGAGGCGTAGAACATCACCACCTTGTCGCCCTCCCGGATGCGCCGGCCGCGCAGTTCGGTCTCGCGCATCGCGGTGCGGCGGAAGAGGTTGACCGGGCTGACCCAGCGCACGACCTCGTCGGCGGTGGTCTTGATCAGGCCGCGGTTGCGGACCAGGCGCCGCCACTGCTCCGGGTGCTGGAAGAAGGCGAGCATGCCGCCCGACGCGCCGTTCCGCGTCGTCTCGTTGCCCGCGATGATCAGCAGCAGGATGAACATGGCGAACTCGTCGGCGCTGAGGCGGTTGCCGTCCGCGTCCGGCTCCAGCAGGCTCGTCGCGATGTCGTCGCGCGGTTGCCGCCTGCGGCGGGCGGCCAGCTCGTGGGCGTACTGCAGGACCTGGGCGGAGACCTCCCTCGCGTCCTCGGGCGAGGTGGCGAAGTCGGGATCGTTGGAGCCGACCAGCACGTTGGACCAGGCGAAGATCTGCTCGCGGTCCTCGACCGGAGCGCCGATCAGCTCGCAGATGACGTACAGCGGGAAGGGCGCCGCGATGTCGCGGACGAAACAGGCCTCGCCGCGCGTGACGACGTTGTCGATGAGCCGGTGCCCGACGTCGCGGATGTGCTCCTCGAGCTGCTTGATCATGCGCGGCGTGAAGCCGCGGTTGACGAACGCCCGCTGGCGGGTGTGCTGCGGGGGATCCATGAACAGCATCATGAGCCGGTAGAGCGCGACGTCCTCGTCGGCGAACTCCTCGAACATCGACGTGCGCGCGTGGGAGGAGAAGAGCTCCGGGTGCCGCGAGACGTGGACGATGTCGTCGTACCTGGTCACCGCCCAGAAACCGGGCACGTCACTGGACGGATCCTCGTGCCAGTGCACGGGCGACTCACGGCGGAGCCGGCGGAGGTCCTCGTCGGGAAAGCCCTGAGTCTCATACAGCGTGGGCGTGATGAGGTCGACGGCCATCGGGTCTCCTCCGGGATCGACGTTCTGAAACACGTTCTAAACCAAGCGATTGCTAGGGTCAACGTGTCGCGCGTCTCATCACGCTCGGTGGCCAGAGGAGACTGGCGGCGGGGCCAGCGGGGCGCGCCTCTAGTCCGTGCCTTTCGTACGGGGACGGGCGCGCAGGTGGGCCCGCTCGCCCTGCCGGCCGAAGAGGCTGAGCAGCTCGACCGGCTCGGAGTCGGCGGCGCCGAACCAGTGCGGGACGCGGGTGTCGAACTCCGCCGCCTCGCCGGGCGACAGCACCAGGTCGTGTTCGCCGAGGACGACCCGCAACCGCCCGTTGAGCACGTAGAGCCACTCGTAGCCCTCGTGCGTCTGGGGATCGGGCTCCCTCCGGCGCGCGGTGTCCTTGATGATCAGCTTGTAGGCCTGGATGCCGCCGGCCCGCCTGGTCAGGGGCAGCATGGTCATGCCGTTACGGGTCACCGGACGCAGGTGGACACGCGGGTCGCCGGTGGGCGGCGCGTCGACGAGTTCGTCGAGCGTGACGCCGTGGGCCCTGGCCAGGGGCAGCAGCTGTTCGAGAGTGGGCTTGCGGGCGCCGGACTCCAGGCGGGACAGGGTGCTCACCGAGATGCCGGTCGCCCGGGACAGCTCGGCGAGCGTGGTCTCCCGCTCCCGCCGCAGCGCGCGCAGCCGCGGCCCGACCGCGCCGAGCGCCTGGTCGACGTCGTCTGCCATACGAGCAGTTTGCCAGCCCGGCAACACCCTTGCCGCGGCCGCCGGCCGGGATCAGAGGCGTTCGAGAATGGTGGCGGTGGACAGGGCGCCGCCCGCGCACATCGTCACCAGTGCGGTGTTCGCGTCGCGGCGTTCGAGCTCGTGCAGGGCGGTCGTGAGGAGGCGGGCTCCGGTGGCGCCGACGGGGTGGCCGAGCGCGATGGCGCCGCCGTTGACGTTGACGCGGTCCATGTCCGGCTCGTGTACCGACGCCCATGACAGGACGATCGAGGCGAACGCCTCGTTCACCTCGAACAGGTCCACGTCCGCCATCGTCATCCCGGCCGTGTCCAGTACCCGCGCGGTGGACTCCACCGGGCCGTCCAGGTGGTAGTACGGGTCCGCGCCGATGAGGGCCTGTGCGCGGATGCGGGCGCGCGGCCGCAGTCCCC
This sequence comes from Actinoallomurus iriomotensis, assembly GCF_030269445.1. Classification (GTDB taxonomy): domain Bacteria; phylum Actinomycetota; class Actinomycetes; order Streptosporangiales; family Streptosporangiaceae; genus Actinoallomurus; species Actinoallomurus iriomotensis. The sequence continues at coordinate 1,359,949 of NZ_BSTJ01000001.1, read as the reverse complement.
GCTCGTAGGCGGCCCGTTCCGACATCACCAGTACGGCGGCGGCGCCATCCGAGATCTGCGACGAGGTGCCGGCCGTGTGCAGGCCCTGCTCGAACACCGGGCGGAGCGCCGCCAACCCTTCGGAGGTGGTCTCGCGCAGACCTTCGTCGGTGGTGACGGTGCGGGTCTCGCCGGTCGGGGTCCCTTCGCCGTCGAGCACCGGCGCGTCGATCGGTGCGATCTCCCGGTCGAACCGGCCGTCGGCCCAGGCCTTGGCGGCGAGTCGCTGGGAGCGTACGCCGAACGCGTCGAGGTCGGCGCGGGTGAGGCCGCGGCGTGCGGCGATGCGCTCGGCCGCGGTGAACTGGTCCGGCAGGTCGATCGACCAGTCGTCGGGGCGCGGGTCGGCGGGCAGGACGTTGCTGCCGAGCGGCGCGCGGCTCATCACTTCGACGCCGCAGCCGATCGCGGCGTCCACCACGCCCGCGTGCACGAGCGCCGCGGCGAGATGTACGGCCTGCTGGCTGGAGCCGCACTGGGCGTCGACCGTCGTGACGCCGGTGCGATGGTCGAGACCGGCGTAGAGCCAGGCGTGCCGGCCGACGTGGCCGCCCTGTTCGCCGGCCTGGGTGACGCAGCCGGCGAATACCTGGCCGACATCGGCCGCGTCGATTCCGGTGCGGGTGATCAGCTCGCGTTGCGCGTGGGCGAGTACGGCCTGGGGTTTCAGCCCGGCCAGCCGGCCGCGGCGGCGGCCGATGGGGGTGCGGACGGCGGAGACGATGACGGGGTGACTCATACGGCCTCCCACTAGAACCGGGGGGAGAAACAATAACCTGTTCTAGTGGAAGGCCGTCAGGTACCGCAGGGTGGAGGTGTTACAGGTAACGCGTTCTAACATCGCCGGATCAGACGAGCAGACTGTCGAAGTCACCGGCCTTGGCGCCCTGGATGAGCGCCTCCATCTCCGCCCTGGTGTAGACGAGGGCGGGGCCGGTCGGATGGCGGGAGTTGCGTACCGCGACGCTGCCGTCCGGCAGCTTCGCCAGCTCCACGCAGTTGCCCTGTGAGTTGCTCCGATGGCTCTTCTGCCAGCTGACGTCGGGTATATCGGTGGCGGGGACGCCGTTGTAGGCGGGGTACTGCATTCATGTCTCCTGGAGAATCCTGCTGAGGATCTCGGCGGTCTCGTCCGGATGCGCGCTGACCACACAGAGGCGCTCCATGGCCTCCATGTAGCTGTCAACGTCGTCACGCCTGTCCAGGTAGAGAGCGCTGGTCAGTTGTTCGACGTAGACCACGTCCGGTAGGTCCGACTCGGGAAAACGCAGGATGGAGAAGGCTCCGGCCTCGGCGGTGTGCCCGCCGACCCGGAACGGCAGCACCTGGAGAATGACGCCCGGCAGCTTGGTGGCCTCGATCAGCCGCTCGAGCTGGCCGCGCATCACATCCCGTCCCCCGATCGGACGGCGCAAGGCCGCCTCGTCCACGACAGCCCACAGCCGGGGGGATTCCCCCCGCGTGAGTAGTTTCTGACGTGTCATACGCAGGCTGACCCTCTGCTCGATCTCTTCCTGAGCCGCCGTGGAATTACCCAGCGAGATCACCGCGCGGGCGTATTCCTCGGTCTGGAGCAGACCCGGGATGAACTGGACTTCGTAGGTGCGGACGAGCGCCGCCGCCTCTTCGAGGCCGACATACGTCTCGAACCAGCCCGGCAGGACGTCGCCGTACCTGTGCCACCAGCCAGGACTGTTGGCGTCCTGGGCGAGGGCGAGCAGGCTTTCCCGATCGGTTTCGTCGGTGACGCCGTACAGGGTGAGCAGGTCCGCGACGTCGCGCTCCTTGAAACCGACCCGGCCCAGCTCCAGGCGGCTCATCTTGGAACCAGAGGCGCGAATGGCGTATCCGGCCTCTTCGCGCGTGATGCCTTGGCGCTCACGCAACCGGCGCAGCTGGGCACCGAGGAGCCGGCGAAGAACGGTCGGTCCTCCGGCGGGCTGCGCTGTTTCCACCCCTACCTCCATGAGCATCGGTCAGCGCACAGTCTGCCACTCCCTTCGGCTCGTTGTCAGAATGCGCACGGGCATCTGCACGTGCATCGGGCCTTGCATCTGCAAGACATGTCGAGCAGGATAGCGCGCGGGACACGCCGATCACTGATCGCCAGGGGATCGCGGATGACAGCACACGGAGCGCGCTGGATGACAGGCGAAAGAGCAGGGGAGGCGGTCGACGAGGCGCCGGAGTGGTTGTCCACGATCACTCAGGGCGAGCGGTGGCACGAACACCGTCCTGCCTCGATCCGCCCTGCTCCGCAGACCATGTCCGTCGGGCTCGCCGCCGTGGCCGAGTCGGTCAAGGAGGCCCGCGACTTCGCCCGCGCCGTGCTCCTGTCCTGGGGCCTCACCGCCATGCACGACGACGTGCGCCTCGTCGTCTCCGAGCTCGTCACCAACGCGCTGCGTTACGCCGCCGGACACGCCACCGAGTGGCACGGCGAAACCCCGATACGGCTGAGCCTGCTGCGGACCGGCGGCCGGCTGACCTGTGCCGTCACCGATCCCTGCGACGAGATCCCGGTGCGCAGGGAGCCCGACTGGGTGGCCCAGAGCGGCCGTGGCCTGCATCTGGTCGAGGCGTTCAGCCACTCATGGAACTGGGCGCCGCTGTCGAGCCACGGCAAGGTCGTCTGGGCCTGTTTCCTCTGTCCCGACTGTTGATCACGGTTCGATCACAAGAGTAGTTCGATCACAACAGCAGTGCGGCCGCGAGCGCGATCAGGACGCACGCCGCCGCCAGCGGGACCGCCTCCGCCGGAGCCAGCGCGGGTGGGAGCCCCTCTTCTCTGAGCCGCCGCCGTCGCGCGTACGCGATGAGCGTCAACGCCACCGGACCCGCGGCCGCGAACATCCCCACCGGCAGGTCCACCCGCGCCGCGATGGCCGTCACCGTCCAGGCCGACAGCGTTATCCGCAGCCAGGCCAGCTCCGTGCGCTGTGCCTGAAGCCCGGAACTCATCCCATCGCCATGCTGACCAGCGTCGTCGCCAGCAGTACCGCCACTCCGGAGGCGAGCAGAGCCGGTAGCGGGTCGCGGGGAAGATGGATGCCGAGACGCATGGCGAGCTGGACGCGCCGCCAGTTGCGGTACGCCGCCGGCACGATCAGCACGCTCAGCACGATCGCGCCCAGGCCGATCTCGTGGTGCCAGGGCGGCAGCCGTACGCCGCGGATGCCGCCGGCGAGCGGCACGCCGAGCGCGAGCAGGCCGAAGGCGGTCTGGATCCACGACAGGAGGGTGCGCTCGTTGGCCAGGGAGAAACGGTAGTCGGGCTCGTAGCCGGGCTCCTGGCGCGCCATCGTGCTCTCCCTCCCCACCTGTGACGGTCCGCCCGTATGCCTACCCCTCGCCGGGGCGGGCCGTACTCGCGGAAACGCCGGATAGCGGAGCCGGGGAGTCTCGCGATCGTCACCACCGGTGACAGGTGCCGGTTCGGCTCCAGCGCTCTCCATCATGCCGCCCTGACCAGGGAAAAGGTCGGTCTGGAAACGCGGCCGGAGGCATGGCGACACCCGCTCACGGATACAACCTGGACTTAACCGGACATCGTGTCCGGACACCTGAGGGGGGATGTGCCGGTATGGCGGAAGCCGGGCGAGCGACCAAAGAGAAGACCACGTCGCGGAGCGCCTCCGCGAGGAGCAGGACCTCGGCCTCGAGGACCTCCGGCGGCGGGACCACGACCAGCAGGACGTCCAGCGGCAGGACCACGAGCGGCAGGACCACGGGCGGCAAGAGCGCGGGTGGTAGAACGACGGGCGGCAGGTCCACGACGAGGACGTCCGCCGCCAGGGCCGCCGGCCGCGGCGGCACGACCAGCCGGGCCAGGACCTCCGCCTCGAAGACCTCCGGGGCGGGTGCGCGCAGGACGCCGGCCGCCCGGAGCGCCGGCGGCGCGACCGCCACGGCGCGGCGTCCCTCCACCAACGGCGCCGGGGTGGACGTTCCGGTTCCGGTGTTCACCCCCCACATGAGAACGGTGCACGTCCCCACGCCCGGCATGTCCTATGTCGGCGACGCCGGAAGGCTCGTCGCCGGCTATCTCCCGCCGCCCGGGCGCCTCGCGTTCTACGGCGGGCTGGGCATCGCGGCGGTCATGGGCGCCATCGACTGGCCGGTCGCCGCGGCGATCGGCATCGGCACCATGGTCGCGCGCCGGACCGGCCGTGGCATGGAGGCCCTGCGCGGGCGCGCGCGGCGCTCCACCTCGCGTACCTGACACCCGCGGCCCCGCCGAACCCCCGACCGTCGCGAGCGGCGTCGGCGTGGGCCGCTGACGCACGCCTCCAGAACGCCACCAGTACGCCACCAGAAAGACGACCATGCGACTGCGACGACTTCTCGGCGACGCCACCGGCCTGCCCGGCGCCACACTGCGAGCGGTGTCGGGCGCGGTGACCGGAATCGCGGAACGACGCCAGGTGCACACCACGCCGGGCCGGACGCGCATCCGGGTGCGCGGCGTGCACAAGCCGGGCACCGAGCCGGTGGCCCGGTCCCTCGTCCAGCGGCTGATGAGCGTCGCCGGGGTGACGCGCGCCGAGGTGAACGCGCCGCTCGGCTTCGTCTTCGTCATGCACGACGAGGAGACGCCGCTCGACGCGCTCCTGGACGTCGTCGAGGCCGTCGAGGCGGCACACGGCGTCTCCGGCGAGTCGTTCTCCGCCCTCGCCCACCCGAGCCGGCAGACCGTCGTGCGGGAGGCCGCTCTCGCCGGCGCGTACCTCGCCGGGGGCGGCTTCGCCGTGCTCGGCCGCCTGATGCGGGCGACGCCCCTGCCGCCGGGATTCGCGACGCTGCTGGCGATGGCGGACGCGTCGCCGCAGGTGCGGAGCGGACTGGAGCGGCGGATCGGCCACCCCGCCTCCGACATGGTGCTCGGCACCGGTGTGATCATCAGTCACGTGCTGGCGTACCAGCCCTCGGGCCCCGTCATCAACTCGGTGCACCGGCTCATGCGCATCGCCGAGATGCGCGCGCACGCGGAGGCGTGGAACCGGCGCGCCCGGCACATCGCGCCGACCCCCGGCGTCTTCCAGGCCGCACCGCTCGACGTGCCGCCACGGCCCGTTCCACTGCCGTACGGCGCCGTGGAGCACGCCGCCTGGACCATTCCCGCCGCGATCGCCACGGCCACCGGCACGTACGCGCTCAGCCGCGACGCAGATCGGGCCCAGGGCGTGCTGGCGGCGGGCGTGCCGAAGGCGGCCCGGCTCGGCCGCGACGCCTTCGCCATCCAGGTCGGCCGGGCGGCGGCCCGCCGGGACGTGGTCGTGGTGACGCCCGAGGTCCTGCGCCGGCTCGACCGCGTGGACCAGCTGGTCATCGACGCGTCGGCGCTGCGGACCGGCGACCTGGTCATCGAGGACGTGGTCTTCGTCACCGAGGGCGTCCCCCCGGAGACGGCGTACGAGCGCGCCCACGCCCTCGTGGACGTGCGCCGGCTGAGCGACCGGCACGAGGACGGCCCGTGGGCGGTGGCGCCGCTGCGGCCCTCCGCGCGCGGGCTGCCGCGCGGGGCCAGGGAGCAGGCGGAGGTGCTCCGCAAGGGTGGGGCGACCGTGCTGCTGCTGACCTGCGAGGACGAGCCGGTCGCGCTGGTCTCCGTGGTGGTGGAGCTGGACCCGCTGGCCGAGCCGTTGATCGCGGCGGCGCGGCGTGCCTGTGCCGTCGCGGTCGCCGGCGTCGCCGCGGGGTTGCGGCGGCGGCTCCCGGTCGAGCAGGCGGTGCCCGGCGGCAGCCGTCTCCTGGCGTCCGTGCGGCGGCTCCAGGAGGACGGCCGTACGGTCATGCTGCTGTCCGCGCGCGGCGGGGCGGCGCTCGCCGCCGCCGACGTCGGCGTCGGGCTCGTGAGCGCGAACGGGCACCCGCCCTGGGGCGCGCACATCCTGTGCGGCCCCGGCCTGGGCAAGGCGTATCCGGTGATCGAGGCCCTGGTGCCCGCGCGTGAGGCCAGTTCCCGCTCCGCCCGGATCGCCGAGGTCGGCTCGGTGGCGGGCGCGCTGCTCGCCGCCACCGGCACTCCGCGGAACGCCGCCCGCCGGGCGCAGCTCGCCATCGACACCGCGGCGCTGTCCGCGCTCGCGACCGGCACCTGGGCGGGGCTCACGGTCGGCCGGCGGCCCGCCCTCGTGCCGGTCGACCGTACGCCCTGGCACGCCTGGCCCGCCCAGGCCGTGCTGAGCCGTCTCGACTCGTCCTCCGCCGGCATCACCGCGTCCGAGGCCGAACGCCGGCGGGTGTCGGCCGAGGACGGCGCTCCGCGGCCGGCCGGCCTCGCCCGGGTCACGGTCGAGGAGCTGGACAACCCGCTGACCCCCGCGCTCGCGGCCGGCGCGGGAGTCTCCGCCGTCGTCGGGTCGATCACCGACGCGGCCCTGATCGGTACGGTCCTGGGCGTCAACGCCCTGATGTCGGGCGTCCAGCGTGTCGGGGCCGACCGGGCCCTGCGCCGGCTGGTCGACCTGAGCGCGGTGCGCGTACGGCTGCGGCGCCCGGAGGAGGCCGAGACCGACGTCAGGGCGACCGCGGACCAGCTCGTCCCCGGCGACGTGGTGATGCTGAGCGCCGGTGACGCCGTACCGGCCGACGCACGGCTGCTGGTCGCGAAGGGGCTGGAGGTGGACGAGTCCAGCCTCACCGGAGAGTCGCAGCTCGTCACCAAGACCGCCCGCCCGAGCATGGCCGGGTCCGTCGCGGACCGTACCTCCATGCTGTACGAGGGCACGGTCATCGCGGCGGGTGAGGCCACGGCGGTGGTCGTCGCGACGGGGGAGCGGACCGAGATCGGCCGCGCGAGCCGGCTCGCCGGCGAGCGCCGCCCCGGTGGCGTCGAGGCGCGCCTGCAGTCCCTCACCGCGGTGACGCTGCCCGTGGCGCTGGGCGCGGGCGCCGGCCTGTTCCTGTCGGACCTGCTGCGGGGCCGCTCGCTCGCCCAGGCGCTCGGCCCGGCGGTCAGCCTCGCCGTCGCCGCCGTGCCCGAGGGCCTGCCCTTCGTCGCCACCGCCGCGGAGCTGGCGACCGCACGTCGCATGTCCCAGCGGGGCGCCCTCGTGCGCAACCCGGCGACGATCGAGGCCCTCGGCCGGATCGACGTCCTGTGCTTCGACAAGACCGGCACGCTGACCATGGGACGCCTGCGGCTGCGGCTCGTCTCCGACGGAGAGTCGACCTCTCCGACCAAGAACCTGTCGCCGCGGCGACGGGTCATCGTCGCCGCCGCGCTCCGCGCCAGCCCCGAGCAGGCCGGCCGCAAGATGCCCCACCCGACCGACCAGGCGATCATTCGCGCGGCCCGCGAGCTGGACATGAAGGACTTCGAGGGGCTCGGCTCCTGGAAGCGCGTCGCCGAACTGCCGTTCGAGCCCGGCCGCGGCTACCACGCGGTCCTCGGCCGTACGCCGGACGGGCAGCTGCTGAGCGTCAAGGGCGCGCCGGAGATCCTCCTGGCCAGGTGTGACCAGTGGTGTCGGGGCGACCAGGTCGTCCCGTTCGACGAGAAGGCGCGCGAGAAGGTCGAGCAGGAGGTGGACCGGCTGGCGCGCCTGGGCTACCGGGTGCTCGCGGTCGGCGAGCGGAAGGCGTCCGGGCGGCGGGACCTGACCGAGTCGCGCATCGACCGGCTGTGCCTGCTCGGCCTGGTCTGCATCGCCGACCCGGTGCGTCCGACCGCCGCCGAGGCCGTGGGCCGGCTCCGCAAGGCGGGCGTCGACATCATGATGATCACCGGGGACCATCCGACCACGGCGGAGGCGATCGCCGCCGAGCTGAACCTCCTCAACGGGAAGATCATGACCGGTGCGGACCTCGACGCCCTGCCGGACGAGAAGCTCGGGGAGGCGCTGGCCGGGGTCTCGGTGTTCGCCCGCGTGAGCCCCAACCAGAAGGCCCGCGTCGTCCGGGCGCTGCGCGCGGCGGGCCGGGTCGTGGCGGTCACCGGGGACGGCGCCAACGACGCGCCGGCGATCCGGCTGGCGGACGTCGGGATCGCCCTCGGCGAGCGTGCCACGCCCGCCGCCCGCGAGACCGCCGACGTCGTGGTGACCGACGACCGGATCGAGACGATCACCGACGCGATCGCCGACTGCCGTGCGATGTGGCGCTCGACCCGCGACGCGCTCGCGGTGCTGCTCGGCGGCAACATCGGCGAGATCGTCTTCACCGTGCTCACGGGCCTGCTCAGCGGCAGCAGCCCCCTGAACGTCCGCCAGCTCCTGCTCGTGAACCTGCTCACCGACATGCTCCCGGCCGTGGCGCTGGCGGCCCGTCCGCCCTCCGGCGTCACCCGGGAGGAACTGCTGCAGGAGGGCCCGGACCGCTCGCTCGGCACCGCGCTGACCCGCGACATCGCGGTACGCGCGTGCGCGACGGCGGGCGCCGCCGTGACCGCCTGGACGCTCGCGAGGATGAGCGGAACGCGCGAGCAGGCGGACACGACCGGCCTGGTGGCCCTGGTCGGCACCCAGCTGGCCCAGACGATCGCGGCCGGCGGGCGCGACCCCCTGGTCCTGGCGTCGGGCGTGGCCTCGCTGGCCGCCCTCGGGATCATCGTGCAGGTGCCGGTGCTGAGCCACTTCTTCGGCAGCCGGCCGCTGCTGCCGCACGGCTGGCTGATCGCCCTGGGCTGCGCGGGCGGCTTCGCGCTGGGCGCGGTGCTGGTGACACGGCTGCCCGGCGGCACGATCGTGACGTACGTTCCGGGCGCGACCCGGCTCGCCCGTCTCGTGGAGGAGCTGCAGGAGGATCTCACGAACCGCCTGCGGGAGGGACTGAAGGAGAACCTGCCCGCAGGTCTCGCCCGCGCCCTTCCCGCGTGACATCAGGGTCTTGCGGGCCCACAGGGGTCAACCGGGGCGAGCGAACCGGTTGACCTGGGGATATGTTCATCTTCTCGTAACCCCCAGGGTTTTCCTGAAACCGGACAAGAAGGCATACTCGGGTCGAAAGCACCCCCTGATACGCGTTAGGTGTTCCCCGTGCCAGACATCGTCTCGACCGTCCTCGCGAAGGCCCTGGTGATGCTGCTCCAGGCTCTTCTCACCCGCCTGTTCCTGCAGTTCATGCGGTCCGGTCTGTACCGCGACCTGCGTGCCGCGGGCGTTCCCGCCTGAGGAGCGTTCGCTACGCGCCGGCGAGCAGACGCTCGGCGGCGATCTCCAGGCGTGCCTGGATCTGCTCGTTGCCCGTGCGGCCACGGAGCAGCTCGATCATCTCCATGACCCAGACGCTGGACAACGAGCGCAGCAGGACGTGACGCTCCTCGCCGGGCGTCACGTCGCCGTCGGCGGCGCGCGCGAGCATGGCGGCCATCCGGTCGCCGAGGTCGGTCTTGACGTCCGACAGCAACAGTGACCGGATGAGCGCGTCCGCGAGCTCCGGCTCGCGCATCAGCCCGCGCGTCGCCCGCATCAGCGCCTCCACGGCCCTCCCGGCCGGCGTCCCCGAGCGGGGCGGCCGGCGGTCGAGGCTCGCCTCGAGAGTGTCGATCTCCTCGTTGACGACCGCCACGACGAGGTCCATCTTCGAGGGGAAGTAGCGGTAGAGCGTGCCCAGGGCCACTCCGGCGCGCTCGGCGACCGTGCGCATCTGCATCGCCTCCACGCCTCCGCGCGACGCCAGCGCGGCCGCGGCCTGAAGGATGCGCTTGCGGCGCTGGTGCTGGCTGCGGGAGCGACCTGTCAGGTGACCGGCCGCCGCGGGTTCTGCGGTCACGACGCCACCCCTCGGTCGGGAGCGCGGCCTGCGGTCCGCGCTTTCTTCGCACAAGGGTACATGCCGCGAGAACACGTTATTCCGCCGCAACGAACCGCCGTGTCACGTCGGCGGCCGCGGATCCCCTGTGCGGTGGTCGGACCGGTACCGCCTGCGGCAGTGGACACGGACTAGAATCCGTTCTAGTTTTCATCCCAGGCGCGCTGCCCCCGGCCGCGAGAGGGGATCATGGACTTCGATCTCGACGAGAACGCCCAGGAGCTGCGGAGTCTGGTGTCCGGCCTGCTCGACCGCGAGGCCACCCCGGCGCGGATCGAAGAGCACGAGCGTTCCGGCGCCCCGTACGACGCCCGCCTGTGGGCGGCGCTCGCCCAGGCCGGCGTGCTCGGCGCCTGCCTGCCCGAAGACCTCGGCGGCGCCGGGCTCGGCGCGGTCGAGCTGGCGGTGATCCTGCGCGAGATCGGGGCGCACGCCGCGCCGGTGCCCGCCTACGCCTCGCTGCCGGCCGCTCTCACGATCGCCCGCCACGGCGGCGGAGAGCTCCGCGCGCGACTCGGCGTGGTGGCCGACGGCGGGCTGGTGCTCACCGCGGCGGTACGCGAGCCGGGCTCCGGCCTCGCCCAGCCGCCCGGCGCGACCGCGACCCGCGACGGCGACGCGTACGTCCTGGAGGGCGTCAAGACCTTCGTGCCGTACGCCGGGCAGGCGGCGTACATCCTCGTCCCGGCGCGGACCGGCGACGGGACCGTCGGCGTCTTCGCCGTCGAGCCGGACCAGGTCGCGCTCACCCCGCAGCCCGCGGCGACCGGCGAGCCGATGGCGCGGCTGGACCTGGACGGCGTCCGGGTGGGCGCCGGCGCCCTGCTCGGCGCCGGGGCGCACGAGACGCTGCTGGGGTACGCCACCGCCGGAGCGGTCGCCACCGCCTCCGGCGCGCTCGCCGCCGCGCTCGACCTCACCACCGGGCACGTACGGACGCGCGAGCAGTTCGGCCGCCCGCTGGCGGAGTTCCAGGCCGTCACGATGCAGATCGGCGACGTCTACATCGCCAAGCGGGCGCTCGACGTGGCCATGTGGGCCGGAGTCTGGCGGCTCGCCGAGGGCCACGACGACGCCGCCGAGGTGCTCGCGGTCGCCGCGTGGGCGGCCTGCGAGGGCGCGCTCCAGGCCCTCTACACCTGCCAGCACCTGCACGGCGGCCTCGGCCTCGACGTCACCTATCCCCTGCACCGCCATTTCGCCTGGGGCAAGCACTACGCCCACCTGCTCGGCGGGGCGGAGGCCCAGCTCGACACGATCGGAGCTCTGGTGGCCTGATGTTCATCGACCTGACCGGCGAGCAGCGGGCCCTCCGCGACGACCTGCGCGGCTACTTCCGCGACTGCCTCACCGCCGGGGAACGCGAGCGGATCGCCGAGGACCCGTTCGGCACGGCGTACATGGAGCACTGCCGGCGGCTCGGCCGCGACGGCATGCTCGGCATCGCGCTGCCGGAGGAGTACGGCGGGCGCGGCTTCGGCCCGGTCGAGCAGCAGATCTTCGCCAACGAGATCGCCCGCGCGGAGGTGCCGTACCCGATCATCACGCTCAACACCGTCGCGCCGACGCTCGTGCAGTACGGCACCGAGCAGCAGAAGAAGCGGTTCCTGCCCCGCATCCTCGCGGGGGAGTGCCACTTCGCGATCGGCTACAGCGAGCCCGGCGCCGGCACCGACCTGGCCGCGCTGCGCACCACGGCGGTCCGCGACGGCGACCACTACGTCGTGAACGGCCAGAAGATCTTCACCTCCGGCGCGCACCACGCCGACTTCATCTGGCTGGCCGCGCGCACCGATCCGGACGCCGCCCGGCACAAGGGCATCTCGATGTTCATCGTCGACTGCGCCGACCCGGGCTTCTCCTGGACGCCGATCGTCACGATGGACGGCCGTCACCACACCAACGCCACCTACTACCAGGACGTCCGCGTGCCGGCCGACCTGCTCGTCGGCGAGGAGAACCGCGGCTGGGACCTCATCGTCAACCAGCTCAACCACGAACGCGTCACCCTCGGCCCGGCCGGCAACCTCGGTCACACCTACGACCGGTTCGTCCGCTGGGCCCGTACGAAGACGGGCCCGGACGGGCGGCCCCTGATCGAGGAGCCGGCGGTCCGGCGCGCGGTGGCGCGGGTGCACGCGTTCCTGCGCGTCAACGAACTGCTCAACTGGCAGGTCGCCGCGGGCATGGACCTCGGCTGGCTCGGCGCGGCGGACGCGTCCGCGACCAAGATCTACGGTTCGGAGCGCATGCAGGACGCCGGGCGGGTCGTGGGCGAGATCCTCGCGCGGTACGGCGACCCCGGCGACGAGGAGACGCGCGAGCTGATCGACCGGGTCGACCACGGGGTCAAGGGCGGCCTCGTGCTGACCTTCGGCGGCGGGGTCAACGAAGTGCAGCGGGAGATCATCGCCATGATCGGCCTCGGCCTGCCGCGGGCCCCGCGCTGACGCACCGCGAGGGAGAGACATGCATGACCGGCTGATGGCGCTCGCGGACGAACTCGCGGCCGAGGGCGAGAGCGCCGCCACGCCCTGCCCGGACCCGGTGAACGCCGCGATGATCCGCAACTGGACCCGGGCGCTCGGCGACCGGAGCGGGCGCTGGTCGGAGTACGCCCCGCCGGCCATGATCCAGGTCTGGTCGATGGCCGGCCCCGACGAGCGGCCACAGCCGGGAGGTCGGTCGGGGCAGGTTGGTCGGGAAGAAACCGCCTCGCCCGACCGGATCCTGAGCACGCTGGACGAGGCGGGCTACGTCGGTGTGGTCGCCACCAACTGCGAGCACACCTACGACCGCTACCTGCGGCTGGGCGAGGAACTGTCCACGACCGTCATCTTCGACGGCGTCACCGGGCCCAAGCGGACCGCGCTCGGCGAGGGCTACTTCGTCACCTGGTACGAGCGCTGGTACTCCGGCGGCGAGCGGGTCGCGGAGATGCTGTTCCGGGTGCTGAAGTTCAAACCGCGCGGCGACGCGCCGCCCGCCCCGTCCGGCGGGAGATATCCGCTGCGCCCCGCCGTCGGCCCCGACACCCGGTTCTTCTGGGACGGCGTGCGGGCCGGCGAGCTGCGGATCCAGCGCTGCGCCGAGTGCGGTGCGCTGCGTCACCCGCCCGGGCCGATGTGCCCCGCCTGCCACGCGACCAAGCGCGACCACGTCACCGCCGCCGGGCGCGGCGTCGTGCACAGCTACGTCGTGCACCACCACCCGCCGGTGCCTGGCCTCACCCCGCCGTACGTCGTGGCGCTGGTCGAGCTGGAGGAGGGCGTGCGGATCATCGGTGACCTCCTCGGCTGCGCGCCCGGGGACGCGTACGTCGGCATGCCGGTGGAGCTGGAGTTCCAGCGGATGGACGAGGAGCTGACGCTGCCGCAGTGGCGACCCGCCGGGACCGCGCCGGCGGCCGTCGAGGAGCCGGAGCACGCCGAGGGCGAGGCGGGTCTGCGGATCGAGCTGACGCCGACGTTCGTGATCTCAACGGCGCTGGCGACCCGCGACCTCACGCCCGTGCACCACGATCCGGCGGTGGCGCGGGCGCAGGGTTCGGCGGACATCTTCCTCAACATCCTCACCACGATCGGCCTGGTCCAGCGCTACGTCCTCGAAAGCCGGCCGGACGCCCGCCTGGCCGGCATCGCGCTGCGGCTCGGCGTGCCCGCGTACGCGGGGGACACGCTCACCCTCACCGGCCGTCCCGTGGGCGACGGGGCGCTGGAGGTGCGCGGCGCGGTCGGCGCGGGCGACCACGTGGTGGCGACCGTACGGCTGAAGGAGCCCGCATGACGATCTCGGGACGCGCGGCGATCGCCGGCATCGGGGCGACGGAGTTCTCCAAGGAGTCGGGCCGCTCGGAGCTGCGGCTCGCCGCCGAGGCGTGCGTCGCCGCCCTGAAGGACGCCGGGCTGACGCCGTCGGACGTCGACGGCCTGGTGACCTTCACCCAGGACACGAACGCCGAGATCGCCGTCGCCCGCGAGCTGGGCGTTCCGGAGCTGACCTTCTTCTCCCGCGTCGACTACGGCGGCGGCGCGGCCTGCGGCACGGTCGCCCACGCCGCGATGGCCGTGGCGACCGGGCAGGCGCGTACGGTCGTGTGCTACCGGGCGTTCAACGAGCGGTCCGGGCAGCGGTTCGGCCAGGCGACCACGGCCATGGCGCCCGGTACGACTGCCATGGAGTTCTCCTGGCACCTGCCGTTCGGCTTCGCCACGCCCGCCGCCTGGGTCGCCATGCAGGCGCGGCGCTACATGCACGACTACGGCGCGACCAGCGAGGACTTCGGCCGCGTCGCGGTCGCGATGCGGCGGCACGCCGCGACCAACCCGCGCGCATGGTTCCACGAGCGGCCGATCACGCTGGAGGAGCACCAGGCGAGCCGCTGGGTGGTCGAGCCGCTGCACCTGCTGGACTGCTGCCAGGAGTCCGACGGCGCCGTGGCGATCGTCGTGACCGGCGCCGACCGCGCCCGTGACCTCCCGAATCCGCCGGTGTCGATCACCGCCGCCGCGCAGGGCTCGGGCCCGAACCAGATGATGATGTTCGGCTACTACGAGACGGACCTGGCCGCGCTGCCCGCGATGGGCGTGGTGGGCCGCGCGCTGTGGGAGCGGTCCGGACTCACCCCGGCGGACGTGCGGACCGCGATCCTGTACGACCACTTCACGCCGTTCGTGCTGATGCAGCTGGAGGAGCTGGGCTTCTGCGGGCGGGGGGAGGGCCGCGACTTCGTCGCGGACGGCGGCATCGAACTCGACGGCCACCTGCCGGTCAATCCGAACGGCGGTCAGCTCGGCGAGGCGTACATCCACGGCATGAACGGCATCGCCGAGGCGGTCCGCCAGGTCCGCGGCACATCGGTCAACCAGGTGCCGGACGTGGCGCACGTCCTGGTCACGGCGGGCACGGGCGTACCCACGAGCGGCCTGGTCCTGAGCCGTCCGGCGTAGGGCGGGACGCCGTCCCGTGCGTGCCGTGGCCGGAGACGGCCGTCCGGTTTGATCTCCCGGCCGCCGGACACGATGCGGGCATGCATCGGCTGGATGAGACTCCCGGGTATCCGTGGACGCCCTTCACCGAGTGGCGGCTGCGGTCGCGTGTGTGCGCCGTGGGCGACCTGATCGTGGTCGCGGTGGGCGCGGCGTTATTCGCGGTCCTGGGCGTCGACGACGTCGTGTCGTGGCGGTCCGATCAGGTACTGGTGAGCCACGGTCGGCTGATCGGGCCGGTCGCTCCGCTGATCCACGCGCTCGCCATGATCTTCGGCCTCGGCGCGGCGCTGACCGGCACGGCTCTGCTCTCCTTGCACCGGGAGGCATACCAGCTAGCAGGAAGACCGGTATTGCCGCTGGCAGGCGGGCGATTTGGGGGGTGGCGGCGCTGACGTACGGCATCCGGCGAGGGATTGTGGTGTTGTAAGTACAGACGGCTACGAAGAAGGAAGGGGAAGTGACATGTGCCAGCACCGGCCTCCATGCCCCGCGGCTGACGCAGCCGATCACACGGCGGCCCGTGTCGTGGCGTCGCACCCCGAGCAGGGTTGGTACCTGCTCTGCAACGGTGTCGTCATCTTCGACGACACCGGCGAACTGGGCCCCGACGGTCTCGCGACCGAACCCCATCGTGCCCGGCCGCTCACCATGGCGGCCTGACCCGTACTTTCCAGTTGAAGACCCCACCGGGCCACGTGACCCCACACGTGAGTCCCGCTGTGCGGCCCGCCGGTCCCCGACGGCGGAGTCGCGAGCAGGGCCGGCGGTTCCCCGCCGCACGGCCGTATCCCCCGTGAGTGCGCCGGTCCACGGTCATCCGTGGGCCGGCGTGCGTCATCCGGTGGCGGTCTCTTTCTCGGACCGGTAGGCCAGCTCGTCTTCCATGACCGCGAAGACCTCGTCCACGACCTCGGAGAAGCGGTCGGTCTTGGCCACGCCCGCCGCCAGCACCTCGAAGGCGCTGTGGAACGCGCAGTTGGCCAGGCCGGCCATCACGTGCGGCCGCAGGTCGGCGGCGGGGTCGACGCCCATGCGCTCGGCGATGATCCGGGTGATCTCCGACTGCTTCTTCTGCCCGTGCTCCAGGCTGCGGCCGAACACCGCCGGGCTGCTCTCCATCATCTGCTGGATGCAGCCGAACCGCTCCGGGTCGAAGCCGTACTGGCCGTTCTCGCAGGCGCGGATCACCGAGACCGCGGCGTTGCGCAGCGCGGTCAGCACCGGCTCGGCGGCCGGGCGGGAGGACAGTGCCTCCAGCATCGTGGTGAACTGCTCTTCCTGGAACGTCAGGACGACGTCCTCTTTCGAGGCGAAGTAGCGGAAGAAGGTGCGGGAGGAGACGTCGACCTCGTCGGCGATCTCCTCGACGGTCGTCGCGTCGAAGCCCTTCTCCTGGAAGAGCCGGAACGCCGCGTCGACCAGTGCCTCACGGGTGCGCTGCTTCTTGCGCTCACGCCGACCGGCCATGGGCGCCGCGCAGATGTCGTGCACCGTCGTCGCCTCCATGCCCGAAGGGTAACGGACGCCGTTCACTTAGCCAAGACCACTTTTCATGTTGTGACACTAGTCATGTCACGACTTTAGTCGCTTGACGACATGTGTCACAGCATGACAGTTTTGGGGCACTCGGACTTCACGGAGGCAAGTTCATGTCCCAAGCGACACTCACGCCGCATGCGGGCGCGCGGGAGCGACCGCGCCGCGCCGGCCACGGCCATCCCTGGCTGACACTCTTCGCCGTCGCGCTCGGCGTGATGATGGTGGGCCTGGACGCGACGGTCGTGTCCATCGCCAACCCCGCGATCGCCAAGGACCTGCACGCCGACCTGGCCGGTCTGCAGTGGGTCACCAACGGTTACCTGCTCGCCCTCGCCGTCACGCTGATCCCCGCGGGGAAGATCGCCGACCGGTTCGGCCGCAAGAAGACGTTCCTGGCGGGTGTGATCGGGTTCGCCGCGGCGTCGGTGCTGGTGGGCGTGTCCGGCGGCATCGGCATGGTCATCTTCTGGCGCGTCGTCCAGGGCGTCGCCGGCGCGCTGCTCCAGCCCGCCAGCCTGGCCCTCATCCGCAACTCCTTCCCGCCGCAGCGGCTCAACGCCGCGATCGGCATCTGGGGCGCCACCGTCGGCGTCTCCATCGCCGGCGGCCCGATCGTCGGCGGACTGCTCGTCCAGCACGTCAACTGGGAGTCGGTCTTCTTCCTCAACGCGCCGCTCGGCCTGATCGCACTGCTCGTGGGCCTGTGGGTGGTCCGCGAGTCGCGGGACGAGGACGCGCACGGGTCCTTCGACGTCTCCGGCGTCGCGCTGCTGTCAGGGTCGCTGTTCGCCCTGGTCTGGGGCCTGATCAAGGCGGGCACGTACGGGTTCGGGGACCCGGTGCCGCTGTGGTCGTTCGCCGCGTTCGCGGTGCTGCTCGCCGGGTTCGTCGTCCGCGAGCTGATGGCCACGCATCCCGTGCTGCCGCTGAAGCTGTTCCGCTCGGTCTCGCTGTCGGCCGCGACGGGGCTGCTCCTGCTCGGCACCTTCGCCCTGTTCGGCACGATCTTCTTCATCACGCTGTACCTCCAGCAGGTGCACGGCATGAGCCCGGTCGCCGCCGGCGTCCGGATGCTGCCGATGACCGGCATCTTCATCGTGTCCTCGCCGCTCGGCGGTGCGCTGACCCAGCGCTTCGGCCCGCGCGTGCCGCTGATCCTCGGCATGGTCTTCACCGCCGTGGCGATGTTCGGCCTGTCGCGGATCGGGGTGGACGCCTCGTACAACGCGATCTGGCCGTGGTTCGTCCTCATCGGCTTGGCGTTCGGCTTCATCATGACCGCCGGCACCGAGGCGATCGTCGGCAACGCCCCCGTGCAACTCGCCGGCGTCGCGGGCGGGCTCCAGCAGACCGCGTTCCAGATCGGCGGCGTGCTGGGCACCTCGGTCCTCGGCACGATCCTGTCCACCCGCGTGGGCAACGTTCTGATGGACCGGCTGACCGGGGCGGGCCTGCCCGTACCGGCCGCGCAGCGGCTCGAGGGGGCCAAGGACTACATCGCCCAGGGCGTCGCGCCGGTACCGCCCGGCACGCCGGCGCCGGCCGCGAACGCCATCACCACCGGCAGCCACCTGGCGTTCATGGACGGTTTCCAGACCTCCATGGCGGTGGCCGCCGCGGTCGCCCTCGTGGCGGCCGTCGCCGCCCTGCTCGTACGGCGCGGTGAGAACGCGGTCGAGGGCACCGTCGCCATCTGAGGGCCCGGGGCGGGCGGAGGGGGGCTCCGCCCGTCCCTTTCACATCGAAGGAGCAGAAGCCATGACCATGGACGCCGACATCGCGCCGGGCGCGACCCCGCTGCCGGAGAGCGGCTGGGAGCTGCGCGTCGGACGGGGGAGCGGGGACCGCCCCGCGCTGGAGGTGCACACCGGCGACGGCCTGATCGACGTCGCCGTCGCGGGCGGCCGCGGAGCCGCGCTCGTGCGCGGCGCCGTACGCGGGCGTGGGTTCTCGGTGGCGTGGGGGCAGCTGCCGCCCGGTGGCGAGGTGCTCGTGGAGTTCCGCTCGGGCGACACGTCGCGTACGGTCACCGCCGTGACCGTCGCGGGCGCCTTCTGGGCGGCCGAGGCGCCGGGCCGGTTCCGCGAGGTCGTCGTGACGACCGCCGTCGACCGCGAGGCGTACCGCCTGCGCCGCTTCAGGTGACGCCGGGGTGGCCGGCGGGTGACAGGGGGCTCACTCGCCGGCCGTTGTCAGAAAACGCTCAGCCGGCCGCCCTAGGCTTCCGGCGTGCCCTCGCTCATCAGACGTTTCCCTCTGCCCATCCTTTTCATCATCGCGCTGTGCGCCGTCTCGTCGGTGTACGCCTACGGGCTCGAACCGTCTGACCAGCGATCCTTCATCGCCTCGACGGCGACGAACCTCGTGAACCTGCGCACCGACCCGCTCGGCACGCTCATCGCCTCGGCCTTCGTGTCCGAGGCCACGCCGTGGATCTGGATCGGCTTCGCGATCGTCGGCCTGTTCCCGCTGGTCCACCGCTTCGGCAACCTGCGGGCCCTGCTTCTCGTCGCGGCCGCGCAGGTCATCGGCACGGTGATCAGTGAGGGCCTGCTGGCCTGGCAGATCTCGACCGGGGCGGCGCCGGGGTCGCTGCGCTTCCTCGACGACGTCGGCCCCTCCTACGTCATCGCCTCCGCCCTGATCGCCACGATCCTGTACGGCCCCGAGCCGGCGGTGCGCACGGCACGGCACGGACACTGGCTGTTCGACCGCATCGCGAGCCGCTGGTGGCGGCTGGGAGCCTTCGCGGGCCTGGCGATGCTGGCCCCGCACCTGTTCGGCGGGCTGAACCACCTGGACGTCGCCGCCGTCGGCCACCTGGTCGCCCTGCTCACCGGCGCGGCGGTCGGGCTGCTCCTCACCCGCCGCGAACCGGCCGCGCACACCTCAGGCCACGCGCCCCTCGGCGGGTTCGAGCGCCTCCTCGGCGGCCGCCGGGACGGACGCGGCCCGGCGAGGCGACAGCAGGGCGACGAGAGTGCCCACGAGCATGCCGGCGGCGGTGAGGAGCACCGCGGTACGGCTCCCGTCGGCGATCGAGGAACCGAGCGGTGATCTCCCGGCGCCCGCGTTGGCGACGGCGACGAGGACCGCGAGGCCGATGGCGTTGCCGAGGTTGAGCGTCGTGGAGGCCATGCCGGACGCGACGCCCTGTTCGTGCGGGGCGACGCCGGCCGCCGCGGCGATCCACATGGCGGTCCAGGTGACGCCCTGGCCCACACCCGAGATCACCAGCCCCGGGACGATCGCCGCATAGCCGCTGTCGGCGTGGAAGCCGAGCGCGAGGACGGCGGTGCCGGCCGCCCCCGTGAGCAGGCCGCCCAGGAGAGTGGCACGGGTGCCGAGACGAGTCGCGAGGCGCTCGCCGAGCTGGGTCCCGGCCGCGATCGCCAGCGAGGGCACGAGGAAGGCGAGACCGGTCCGCAGCGCCCCGAAGTGATGCACCGTCTGCAGCAGCACGGTCAGGAAGTACGGCAGGGTGCCGAACGTCGCCATGAAGAGGAACGTGACCGTGACCCCCGCGACGAGGCTGCGGTTGGCCAGGAGCCGGGGCGGCATCAGCGGATCGGCGCTGCGCCGCTCGACGACGACGAAGGCGGCCAGCAGCACCACCGCCAGAGCCGCGGCGATGATGATCACGGGGGATCGCCAGCCGATCTCGGGCGCCTGGACGAGGGCGAACACCAGCAGCGTCGCGCCGCCGGTCGCCGTCAGCGCGCCGGGCAGGTCGAAGGCACGGCCCTCAGGGCGTCCTCCGTCACGAGGAATGACGAACGTCGCGGCGACGGCGGCGAGGCCGGCCAGCGGCACGTTGACGAAGAAGACGGCGGGCCAGCCGAAGGCCTGCGTGAGGACGCCGCCGAGCAGGGCGCCGACGGTGAGGCCGCTGGCTCCGGCCCCGCCCCAGACGGCGAGGGCCCGGTTTCGCCGGCGCCCTTCCTCGAAGAGGGTGTTGATCAGCGAGAGGGTCGAGGGCAGTAGGAGCGCCCCACCGATGCCCTGGACCGCGCGGGCGGCCACGAGGGCGCCCGGTGCGCCTGCCAGCCCGCCGGCCAGTGAGGACACGGCGTAGATCGTGAGGGCGAGAACGAACATCCGGCGGCGGCCGAGCAGATCGGCGGCGCGCCCGCCCAGGAGCAGGAAGCCCCCCGCGAACACGACGTAGGCGCTGACGACCCACTGCTGGGTCTGGCCGGAGAAGCCCAGGTCGGCGCCGATCTCCGGTAGCGCCACGAACACGATGTTGAGATCGAGCGAGAAGATCAGCTGCGCCAGCGCCAGCAGGGCCAGGCTCCAGCCCAGCCGTGCGTGGCCGTCCGGCGCGGTGGATCTCGTGGTCATTGGTTCACCCTTCAGTGCGACTGTACGCATATTTGCGTACAGTACGTATATGCGTCAACTGACGTACGGTGGCACCGACAGGAAGGGCGGTGGGGAAGTGTTCGCAAGTACGCGTACGTACACTGGGTACGTGATCCCGCAGCACCCCGAGCGTCATCAGATCCGGTTGGAGAACGTCCTCACGGCCTTGGGGAACCCGCTGAGACTGCAGATCGTCCGCGTGCTGGCGGCGGGAGGGGAGCAGTCCTGCGGGACGATCCTGGACGGTGTGTCGAAGTCGACGCTGACGCGCCACTGGAAGGTCCTGAGAGACAGCGGGATCATCTGGCAGCGTCCCTATGGCCGGGAGAATCTGTTGTCCCTGCGCCATGACGACCTCGACGCGCGCTTCCCAGGCCTGCTCGACGCCCTGCTGGCCGCCGCCGAGATCAACGCCGCGGACGCCGGGGAAGTGGCGCGCGGCGCTCCGCGCTGACCGTCGGGAGCCGTCCGCGCGCGAAGATCTAAGCTGCCGGGGTGGCCCTGTTCTTCCGGCGGTTCGCGGTGCCGGTCGTCTTCGTCGCCGTACTGTGCGCCGTCTCCCTGGTGTACACCTACGCGCTGAGGCCGGCCGGGCAGCGTTCGCTGGTGGCCGCCGCCGCGACCAACCTCGCGAACCTCCGGTCGGATCCCCTCGGCGTGCTCCTCGCGTCGGCGTTCGTCTCCGAGAGCGGGCCGTGGGTGTGGCCGGTCTTCGCGGTCGTCGGGCTGTTCCCGCTGGTCCACCGCTTCGGCAACCTGCGGGTGCTGCTGCTCATCGGGGCGGCGCACGTCATCGGCACGCTGGTCAGCGAGGGGCTGCTGGCGTGGCGCATCTCGACCGGCGCGGAACCCGCCTCGCTGCGCTTCCTCGACGACGTCGGCCCGTCGTACGTGATCACTTCCGCACTGCTCGGCACGCTCCTGTACGGTTCCGCGTCCGCCGTGGGGGCCTGGCGGGTGTTCGCGGCGAGCGGCTGGTGGCGGCTCGCCGCGGCGGCGGCCCTGGGCGTGCTCGCCCCGTACATCTTCGCGGGGCTGGGGCGGCTCGACGTCGCGGCGGTCGGCCATGTCGTCGCGATGGTCACCGGAGCGGCGGTGGGGTTCCTGCTCCCGCGCCCGGTCGCGCCCGCCGGCGGAGCGGTCGTTACGGAACGGGGTTCTCGTCGTCGATGGCGGCCAGGCGCGCGGTGAGGTCGTCGACGAAACGGCCGAGGAGACGGCCGAAGTCCTGGCGGTCCTGTGCCGGCCAGCCGGTGAGGACGTCGGTGTACCAGCCGAGGATGGTCCCCAGGTAGCGCTCGGCCGCCGCCGCTCCCTCGGGGGTGAGCTCGATCAGCCGTGCCCGCTGGTCGTCCGGGTCGGTGGCCCGGCGCGCCAGTCCCCGCCGCTCCAGTTCGTTCATCTGCCGGGTGACGTGGGGGCCGACGACCTGCATGCGTTCGGCGATCTCGCCGATCCGCAGGGGCCGGTCGGCCATCTTCAGCGTGACCAGGACCGACATCGCCGGCTTGTCCAGGCCGAGGCCGACCCGCTCCATGGCGCGTTCGATCAGGCCGCTGCGGTTGAGCACGTGGCTGAGCTGGGTCAGCCTCGGGAACACGGCCATGAGGTCGAGGTCGGGGCCGCCGTCATCGCCGGCGGATCGAGTGTCGTCCATCACATCCCATTTAAATACCTAAGTTAGGTATATAGTTGCGTCAGGTGTCGCGGTGGTCGACGGATCGCCGCGCCACCGAAAAGGATACCTAAGGTAGATAAATAGTCGTTCCTCCTCGCGGGACGGCTGGACAGGAGCACGCAATGAGCCGTTCACCGAGAGGCACGGTCCTCGTCTCCGGGGCAAGCATCGCAGGTCCCGCGCTCGCCTACTGGCTCAACCGGTACGGGTTCGACGTCACGGTCGTGGAGAAGGCGGGAGCGCTGCGCGGCGGCGGTTACCCCATCGACATCCGCGGTACGGCGCTGGAGGTCGTCCGGCGCATGGGACTCGTGCCGCGGCTCAAGGACGCCCACGTCGACTCTCAGAAGATCACTTTCCTGGACGCCGACGGCGACCTGGTCACCTCCGTCCGGCCCGAGGTCCTCGTCGGCGGCGTCGAGGGCCGCGATCTGGAGGTACGCCGCGGGGATCTCGCCGAGATCCTCTATGACGCCGTCCGCGGCGAGGTGGAATTCCTCTTCAATGACTCGATCGCCACGCTCGACGACCACGAGGGCGGCGTGGACGTGACCTTCCGCGGCGGGACCCGGCGCACCTTCGACCTCGTCGTCGGCGCCGACGGCCTGCACTCCCACACCCGAGGGCTCGTCTTCGGGCCGGAGGAGCGATTCCACCATTACCTGGGCTACTGCTTCGCCGGGTTCACCATGCACAACGACTTCGGACTCTCCCACGAGGCCGTTCTGTGGAACGTCCCGGGCAGGGCCGCGGCCCTCTACGCCGTCGGCGACGGCGACGAACTGTTCGGCTTCTTGAACTTCACCCGTCCCGATCCGCCCTTCCACGCCTTCCGCGACCCCGACGCGCAGCGCGAGCTCGTCGCCTCCGTCTTCGCGGGCGACGGCTGGAAGATCCCGCGCCTGACCGCGGCCATGCGCACCGCCGACGACCTGTTCTTCGACGTCGTCAGCCAGATCCGGATGCCCCGATGGTCCGCCGGCCGGGTCGCGCTCGTCGGCGACGCCGCGTACGCGCCCTCGTTCCTCACCGGGCAGGGATCGAGCATCGCGCTGGTCGGCGCGTACGTGCTCGCCGGCGAGCTCGCCACCAGGACCGGCCACACGGAGGCGTTCGCCGCGTACGAGGACGGCGTACGGGCGTTCGTGGAGATGAACCAGGCGCTCGTCGGCAGGGGGGACGCCACCATGTTCCCCGGCAGCACCGAGGCCCTCGAACAGCGCAACGAGGCCCTGCGCGGCCTCACCTCCCTGCCCGCGGAAACCGGCCGCCCCGAGTACTCGGCGCTCACCCTCCCCGACTTCACCGTGGCGACCTGACCGGGGCCGCTCCAGCACCCGGAAAACCGGTTGCCGGGGCGGGGCCGGGTCGCGAGTCTGGGGCGGATGAACCCGGACGGACACGACCGCGCCCCGGCGATCGACGCCGCGCTGGTCCGGCGGCTCGTGCGGGCGCAGTTCCCCCAGTGGGCCGGCCTGCCCGTACGCCCGGTCGCCGATGACGGCTGGGACAACCGGACGTTCCACCTCGGCGACACGATGACCGTGCGGCTGCCCAGCGCCGAGGGGTACGCCGCGCAGGTCGACAAGGAGCACACCTGGCTGCCGAGGCTGGCGCCGCACCTGCCGCTGCCGATCCCCGTTCCGCTCGCCCGGGGCGTGCCCGCCGAGGGATACCCGTTTCCCTGGTCGGTCCGTGAGTGGATCGACGGCGAGACCGCGAGCACCGGGCGCATCGGCGACCCGGTCGTCTTCGCCACCGACCTCGCCGCGTTCCTCACCGCCCTGCGGAGGGTCGACCCGACTGGCGGACCGCCCGCCGGCCGGCACAACTTCTTCCGCGGCGGGCCGCCGGCCACCTACGACGCCGAGACCCGCGAGGCGATCGACGCGTTGAAGGACCGGATCCCGGCCGGCACGGTGACGGAGATCTGGGAGGCGGCGCTCGACGCCGGCCGGCAGGGGAGCCCGGTCTGGTTCCACGGCGACGTGGCCACCGGCAACCTGCTGGTCCGACACGGCAGGCTGGCCGCGGTCATCGACTTCGGCACCTCGGGCGTCGGCGACCCGGCCTGCGACGTGGCGATCGCCTGGAAACTGCCGACCGCCGAGAGCCGGCGGGCGTTCCGCGAGGCGCTGGCGGTCGACCCGGCGATGTGGGCGCGCGGCCGCGGCTGGGCCTTGTGGAAGGCGTTGATCACAGTGCGCCGCGACCGTGAGGGGACGGGGGACGACGACCGCGCCCGGTTCTCCGCCGAGTGGCGGACGCTCCAGACGATCCTCACCGAGTACGAACGGCGGTGTCCCTAGACTTCGCGGATGACCAGCGAGGATCTCCGTCTCACCGTTCTGGGTTCCGCGTCGCCGTACCCGAGCGTGGACAACCCGTGCTCCGGCTACCTGGTGTCCGGCGGAGACACCCGGGTGTGGGTGGACGCGGGCACCGGGACGCTGGCGCAGCTGCAACGACACGTCCGGTTGGACGAACTGGACGCGATCTGGATCTCGCACCTGCACGCCGATCACACCGCGGACCTGCTCACCGCCTACTACGGCGCCCTGTTCGCCGACGTCCGGCTCGAAGCTCCGATCCCTCTGTACGGCCCGCCGGGCGTGGCCGACCGGCTGGCGCACTTCCTCACCAACACCTCCGCCCGCAGCCCCATCGAGTCCGCCTTCGCCGTCGATGAACTGCATGACGGTCATCGGGTGCGCGTCGGCGCGCTCACGCTGACCAGAGGCAGGGGCAGGACGGCTGATCGTCACGCATGTCGGACCCTTCCTCACCCCACGGCAGGCGGTCGCCCGTGCGGCGGCCCGGTTCACCGGCCCGATCGACTACGCCGCGCCCGGCACGACCTTCCCGGTCGGCTCGGCCGCGACGGATTGACGATCTTTGAAGCGGGCGGAGTGTCCGCTCAGGTGGGCGTGGCGCGCAGGCCGGCGAGCAGGATGTCCGCGGCGAGCCGCCAGTCGGTGCCGGCGGTGATGGCGGCGCCCAGGCCGACCATCATGCCGTTGTAGGTCTCGGCGGTGACCTCGGGCCGGAGCGCGCCGGCGTCGTGCGCGCGGCGGACGAGCACGGTGAGCCGGTCGCGGAACGCGGCCTCGTCCTCGGGCGTGGTCTCCTTGGCGGGAAGGTCGGGGAAGACCTCCCGCAGGCCCGCGTCGCGGCTCATGGCCTCGGCGCCGCGGTGGACGTACTCGGTGACGGCCGTCCAGGGGTCGGTCGTGGCGAGGGCGCGTTCGAGGTTGGCGGTCCGCTCGGCCGTCCACTCGGCGCGCATGGCGCCGATGAGGGCCCTCCTGGTGGGGAAGTTGCGGTAGAGCGTGCCCACGCCCACTCCCGCGCGCCGGGCGATCGGCTCCATCTGCGCGGCGGCGCCCTGTTCGGCGAACACCTCACGGGCGGCCTTGAGGATCCGCTCGCGGTTGCGCCGGGCGTCCGCGCGCATCGGTCGCTCCTCTTCGGCCTTCACACGGCCCGAGTGTAGTGCGCCCGGAACCGGAGGTCCGGGTCCGGATGACCTCGGCTCAGGGGAGGGCGGTGACGTACAGCCAGGCGCCGTCGTGGAGGACGAAGCGGCTGTTCTCCTCCAGCGCACCGGGGCGCTTCCGCCTGACGAAGTGGGCGCGGAAGCGCACGGTCCCCTCGGTGTCGAGGAGGCGTCCGCCCGTGGTCGCCAGGATCTCCAGCCGCTGCCACCGCAGGGCGGGGTCGAAGTCGATCCGCGGCGGGCGCGTCGACGGGTGCCAGGTGCGCAGGAGGTACGCCTCGTCCTGGACGCCGAAGGCGCTGAAGCGCGACCGCATGAGGCGTTCGGCGGTCGGCGCGTTCGCGTCGCCGCGGTGGAACCGCCCGCAGCAGTCGTCGTACGGCGCGGGCAGCCCGCACACGCAGTTCACGTTGGAGGAGTCCGATCCGGGCACGCCCCTCATTGTGCCGTGACGGCCGCGAGCTCCCCGGCGGGGAAGGCCACTTCCACGATGAGGCCGCCCTCCGGGCGGGCGCGGGCGGTGACGGTGGCGTCGTGGGCGGCCGCGATGGCGCGGACGATCGACAGGCCGAGGCCGTGGTGGCCGTCGTTGCGCGCGGTGCGGTCGCCGAGGCGCTGGAACGGCTCGAAGAGCCGGTCGACCTGCTCGGCCGGGATGACCGGCCCGGTGTTGGCCACGGAGAGGACGGCGCGTCCGGCGACGGTCGCGGTGGTGACCTCCACCCACCCGTCCGCGTGGTTGTAGTGCGTGGCGTTGTCGACCAGGTTGGTCACCAGGCGTTCGACGAGGGTCCGGTCGCCCGAGGCCGGGGCCGGCGCGGTGTCGGCCCCGACGCGCAGCAGGGCGGCCTCCGGACGGGGGGCGAGCAGCACGTGGTCGGCGATCGTCGCCAGGTCCAGGGGCCGGCGCCGGTCGAGGCCGCGTTCGCTGCGGGTGAGGGTGAGGAGCGACTCCAGCAGGCGTTCCTGCTGCTCGCTGTTGACCAGCAGCCGTTCGAAGGTCGCCTGGAAGGACGACAGCGTGGCCGCGCGGTCGGTGAGGGTCTCCTCGAGCAGCGCGTGCTGGAGCGTCAGTGGTGTGCGCAGCTCATGGGCGGCGTTGGCGACGAAGCGCTTGTGCGCGTCGAGGGCGGTCTCCAGCCGGCCGAGGAGGCCGTCGACGGTGTCGGCCAGGTCCTTCAGCTCGTCGCGGGGGCCGCCGGCGGCCAGCCGCTCGTGGACGTTGCGCGCCGAGATCTGCCGGATCGCGGTGGTCATGGTCTGCAGCGGGCGCAGCACCCGCCCGGCGACCAGCCAGCCGAGCGCGATGGAGATCACCAGAGTGATCGCCAGCGCGATCCCGGACTGGACCAGCAGCTCGTGCAGTTCGGCGGCGTGCTGGCGGGTCGCCCCCGTCCGGGCCCGCGCCAGGTCGTCGGGGAGCGGAAGCGGTTGAGCGCCGGGATCGGACGCCGGGTCCCTGTGAAAGCTGAGGAAGACGAGCCGGCCCGTCGAGTTGCTGACGAGCAGGTAGGTGACGGCGAGCAGGACCGCACCGGAGACCGCGAACAGGGCGCCGTACAGCAGGGTGAGGCGCAGCCGGACCGTACGGGGCGGCAGCCGGCGGATGAGGAGCAGGAGGCGCATGGGCGTCAGATCCGGTAGCCGGCTTGGGGAACGGTCTCGATCACGGGCGGCGCGCCGAGTTTGGCCCGCAGCCGGTTGATCGTCGCCTTGACGGTCGTGGTGAACGGGTCGGCCGCCTCGTCCCACACCCGTTCGAGCAGTTCTTCGGCGGAGACGGCACGGCCGTCGGCGGTGAGGAGGTACTCCAGCACCGCGAGCTCCTTCGGGCTGAGCGGCAGGCGCATGCCCGCGCGGGTGGCGACGCGCTGTGCCGGGTCCAGCCGCAGGTCGCCGTGGGTCAGGACGGGGGGCGAGGCGGTCCGCGAGCGCCGGGCGACCGCACGGATCCGCGCGATCAGCTCGGCGTAGGCGAACGGCTTGGGCAGGTAGTCGTCCGCCCCCATGCTGAGGCCGTCGACGCGGTCCTCAAGGGTGCCCGACGCCGTCAGCATCAGCACCCGGGTGGCCTGCGCCACCAGGGTGCGGCAGACGTCGTCGCCGTGGACGCCGGGCAGGTCCCGGTCGAGCACGACCACGTCGTAGCCGGTCACCGCCGTACGCTCCAGCGCGTCCTCGCCGTCGTGGGACAGGTCGACGGCCATCCCCTCGCGGCGCAGGACCCTCGCCACCGACTCGGCGAGCTCGACGTGGTCCTCGACCACCAGCACCCTCATCGCCCGCGTTCCGCGAGGTGGGCGAACGACCGATTCATGGTGTCGAGAATGCCCGATACCCGGTCACAGCCGGGTCACAGGTCCGCGCACCGCCCTGTGACCGCCTCGTCCGTACGGTCTCCGGCACATCCCACCGATGCGAAGGAGCAGGACATGAACGGACGAATGAGGAGCGCGGCCCTGCTGGCCGTGGCGGCGGCGGCCTTCGGGACCGCGGGCTGTGGCGGGTCCGGCGGCTCGTCGAGCGCGTCGAGCTCCGCCGCCGCCGGCGGCAAGGCGACGACCTCCACCAAGGCGGTGCGGTACGCCCAGTGCATGAGGACCCACGGCGTGCCGAGCTTCCCTGACCCGACGGCCGACGGGCGGTCCACGATCATCATGAAGAAGGGCACCGACATGGACCCCGACAGCCCGAAGTTCAAGGCGGCGCAGCAGGCGTGCAAGGCGTACGCGCCGAGCGGGCAGGCGAGAGGGGCCCAGGACCCGAAGCAGCAGGCGCAGATGCTGAAGTACGTCACCTGCATGCGCCAGAACGGGGTGCCGGACTTCCCCGACCCGCAGAACGGGGCCATCATCTTCAAGGGCGGCCCGGGGCAGGGCGTCGACCCCAACTCGCCGCAGTTCAAGGCCGCGACGCAGAAGTGCCAGAAACTGCTGCCCGCCGGCGCTCCCGGGGCCGGTGGCCAGTGACCATGAGTGTCTCCGAGTCGGACGCCGAGGCGCCCGAAGCGCCCGACACCACCGGCGCGCCCGGCCGCGCGAAGCGGCGCCGGTTCCGGCGCGGGAGGTCGGTGGCCGGCGTCATCGTGGTGCTGGCGGCGGGCGGTGCGATCGTCGCCGTGCATCCGTTCGGCGGCGGGGAGGGGACGCCCCCGCCGGCCGGCGCCGGCGGCTCGCTGGTCCCGGTACGGCAGGGCCCGTTGTCCGCCCAGATCAGCCAGAGCGGCACGCTCTCGTACGCCGCGCAGGACGACGGCACGCCCTACTCCGTGATCAACCAGGTCCCGGGGATCTACACCTGGGCGCCGAACGCCGGCGACCAGGTCAGGTGCGGCCGGATCCTGTACTGGGTGGGGGACACGCCGATCGTGCTCCTGTGCGGCACCAGACCGGCGTACCGGAACCTGTCCCTCGGCGACCGCGGCCGGGACGTACGGGAGCTCAACGCGAACCTGGTCAAGCTGGGGTACGCGAAGAAGTCGGAGCTCGATCCGGACTCCCGCTACTTCGGCTCGGCCACCGCGGCCGCGCTCCAGAAGCTGCAGGACGAGATCGGCGCCGACGAGACCGGGGAACTGGATCTCGGCGACGCGGTGTTCCTGCCCGGCCCGCTGCGGATCACCAAGGCGACGGCCAGGCTCGGCGGCCGGGCGGCCCCTGGCGCGCCGGTCGCGGAGGCGACGTCGGCCGACCGGCAGGTGACCGTGGACCTCGACGCCTCCCAGCAGGCCGGCGTCAAGGTGGGCGACAAGGCGCAGATCACCCTGCCGGACAACACCGTCACCACGGGGAGGGTGACCCGCATCGGCACGGTCGCCACGTCGTCCTCCTCCGACGACCAGGGCTCCTCCAACACCACCATCCCGGTCTACCTCACGCTCACGCGTCCGAAGGTCGCGGGCGACCTCGACCAGGCCCCGGTGCAGGTGCAGATCACCACCGACGGCGTGAAACAGGCGCTGATCGTCCCGGTCACCGCGCTGATCGGGCAGGTCGGTGGCGGGTACGCGGTGGAGCGGGTCGACGCCCGCGGCGTGCACCAGACGGTGCCGGTCACGCTCGGCCTGTTCGACAACGCCGACGGGCTGGTGCAGGTGTCGGGGAACCTGGCGGCGGGCGAGCGAGTGGTGGTGCCCTCGACATGAGCGCCGAATCCACCCCCGATGAGGCCGTCCCCGTCCTGGAGCTGGAGTCGGTCACCAAGACCTACGGCGAGCAGCCGCCGGTGGCCGCGCTGCGCGGCGTCGACCTCACCGTACGGGAGGGCGAGCTGGTGGCGATCGTCGGGCCCTCCGGCTCCGGCAAGACGACGCTCCTGCACGTCATGGGCACTCTCGACCGGCCCACCAGCGGCACCGTGCGGATCGACGGCGTCGACGTCGCGGACCTGGACGACCGCCGGCTGGCGGCGCTGCGGGCCCGCAGCATCGGGTTCGTCTTCCAGCAGTTCTTCCTCGACGAGCACAGCTCGGCGGTGGACAACGTGGCGAACGGGCTGCTGTACGCCGGGGTCCCCGTCGGCGAGCGGCGGGCACGGGCCGCCGAGGCGCTCGCCCGGGTCGGGCTCACCCACCGGGCGGGGTTCCGCCCGGCCAAGATGTCCGGCGGCCAGCGCCAGCGCGTGGCGATCGCCCGCGCGCTGGTCGGCCGGCCGGCGATCGTGCTCGCCGACGAGCCGACCGGCAACCTCGACAGCACGACCGGCGCGTCGATCCTCGAACTCCTGCACGAGCTCAACGCCGAGGGCGCGACGATCGTCATCATCACGCACGACGGCGGCCTGGCCGCCCGGCTGCCGCGCCAGGTGCACGTGCTCGACGGGCGGATCGTCTCCGACAGCGCCGTCGACGGCGTGCGCGTGCCGACGCCGGAGGAGGTGCCGTGAGGGCCGCGACCACGCTCGTCCCCACCCGGCTGGCCCTGGGCGACCAGGCGCGGGTGGCGAGCACCGGGCTGCGCGCCCGGCCCCTGCGGGCGGCGCTGTCCGCGCTCGGCATCGCCATCGGCGTGGCGGCGATCGTCGCGGTGCTCGGGCTGTCCTCCTCGTCCCAGGCGGGGCTGCTGTCAGAGATCGACCGGCTCGGCACCAACCTGCTGACCGCGAACAACGGGCAGTCCTTCACCGGGCGGACCGCGCGACTGCCGCTCGAGGCGACGTCGAGGATCTCGCACCTGCCGGCGGTCGAGCAGGTGGCCCACGTGGGCACCGTCGAGGACGCCAAGGTGTACCGCAGCCCGCTCATCCCGCCGATCACCACCAACGCGCTGAAGGTCAGGGCGGCCAGCCTGAACCTGCCGTCCGTCCTCGCCACCTCGGTCGCGCAGGGCCGCTGGCTGAACTCCGCGACCGCCACCCAGCCGGTCGCGGTGCTCGGCGCGGTCGCCGCGCAGCGGATGGGCGTCGACCGGGTCTACCCGGGAGAGCGCGTCTGGCTCGGCGGCCAGTGGTTCTACGTCGGCGGCATCCTCGACCCGGCGGTGCTCACACCCGACATCGACACGAGCGTCCTGATCGGGTACCCGGCCGCCCAGCGTTACCTCGGCTACGCGAGCATCTCCCAGGGCAAGCTCGCCGTCGGGCCGCCCAGCACGATCTACGTACGGGCTCGGACCGACCACGTCGCCGACGTGCAGGCCGTGCTCGGGCAGACCGCGAACCCCGAGGCGCCGAACGAGGTCGACGTCAGCCAGCCGTCCGACGCCCTCACCGCCCGCGCGGCGGCGAGCGGCGCGTTCAACAGCCTGTTCCTGGGCCTCGGCGCCGTCGCGCTGATCGTCGGCGCGGTCGGGGTGGCGAACATCATGATCATCTCGGTGCTGGAGCGCCGTTCGGAGATCGGGCTCCGCCGGGCCCTCGGGGCGACGCGGGGGCAGATCCGCGGCCAGTTCCTCTCGGAGGCGATCATGCTGGCGCTGCTCGGCGGCGCCGCGGGCGTCGCGTCCGGCGCGGCGGCCACCGCCGTCTACGCGGGCACCAAGCACTGGGCCGTGGTCATCCCGGCCGAGGCATGGGCGGGCGGAATCGGCTCGGCCATCGCGATCGGCGCCCTCGCCGGCCTGCTACCGGCCCTCCGCGCCGCCCGCCTGTCGCCGACCGAGGCACTGCGCACGGTCTGACCGGCGAGGCCGGCGCGTCGCCACCCCGTCGCGCCGGCCTCGCCGGTCCGTACGCCTGGCCGGGCGGAAGCACGCCCTCTCATCCCGTGGTCGATGAGCCCGACGCTCCTGAGGGGCGCCGCCCTCGGCCTGGCGGCGCCGCCGCGTCGGCGGCGATCGCCGGGCGGCGGAGCCGGACCGGGGTGAACAGGCCGACGCCGGCGACGCAGAGGAACGCCGCGCCCGCCGCCAGCAGCGTGTCCTTGACGCCGACGCCTTTCGCGAGTGCGGTGAGCACCACGGCTCCGATCGGGGCGAGCACGTTGTGCATGGTCCAGAACGCCGAGGTGACGCGGCCCAGCAGATGGTCGGGCGTCACCTCCTGCCGCAGGCTCATCGAGCACAGGCCCGCCAGGGCCACGCCGAGCGAGTACGCCAGCACCATTCCGCCGGCCACCACGACGTTGCCCGCCACTCCCGCGACGGCCACCACGACCCCGCACAGCCCGACCGACCCGAGCCAGCACGGCCCGAACCCCCACCACCTGCGCAGCGGCGACATCAGCGCCGCGCCCGCGATCGTGCCGACGCCCGCCGCTCCCATGACGTAACCGACCACCCGGTCGTTCTGCCCCAGGTCGTGCCGTACGTGGTAGATGAAGACGTCGGTCATCCCGAGACTCAGGAACAGGAACACCGTGAGCAGGAGGGTCAGGGCCCGCAGCACCGGCGTCCGCCACAGGAACCCCGCTCCGGCCAGGAAGCCCTCCCGCAGGTCGAACCACCGGGCCGCGACCGCCCGCTCCTCGCGCGGCCGGAACCTGATCAACGCCAGGCCCACCGCCGAGACGGCGAAGCTCGCCGCGTTGATCGAGAGCGCCGCCGTGACGCCGAACACCCCGGCGACCAGGCCCGCCAGCATCGGTCCGAGCACATAGGCGGCGGAGTTCGTCGTCTGCAGCAGGCCGTTCGCCGCGCTGATCCGCTCCTTGTCCACCAGGTTCGGGATGGCCGCGACGTAGGCCACCTGAAAGATCATCTCGAGGACGGCGGCCGCTCCCATCACCGCGTACAGGAGCCACATCTGCGGGTCGGCCGCCCAGCACACCGGAATCAGCCCGTACAGCACGGCCCGCGCCACCTCGCACAGCACCATCAGCCGCCGCCGGTCGAACCGGTCCACCAGCGTCCCGGCGAAGAGCCCCGTGACCACCGACGCCGCTCCCGCGGTCGCGGTCAGCAGGCCCATCCGGGCCACCGACCCGGTCGCCTCCAGCACCAGCAGCGGCACCGCGACCAGCGCGAACGCGTTGCCCACCTCGGACAACGCCTGCACGAACCAGAAGACCGCGAAGTTCCGGTCCGTTCGAAGGGAGCGCGCGGCCACCTCGCTCCCCGCCGTCACTCGGCCTCCTCGTCGCGAGATCGCCACCGCCCGATCATGATCGTACGGTGCGCCCCGAGTCGATCCGGAAGGCGTCTCAGGAGCCGCTCGGGTCGGGGGCGGGGGAGTCGGGGACGTGGTCGGTGGGCGAGTCGCTCGGCGTCGGCGTGGGGTCCGGCGTCGGCGTCGTCGTCGGCGAGCCGGGCGGCGACTTCGGAGGCGTCGGGTGGGTGCTGCCCGGCCCGCCGCCCTTCGGGGGCCGGCCGGGGTGGGAGGGGCCGGCCGGCGCGGACGTGCCCGGCGGCGCCGTGGTCGCGGGCGCGGTGGATGAGGACGTCGTCGGCGTGGGGGAGGCCGACGTGCCCGGCTTGGAGGTCGCCGCGTCCGGCGGGCCCGGCTGGACCGGGGTGACCGGCTGGGCGGAACGGCTCGCCGTCTGGCCCCGGTGGATCAGCTGGCTGGTCCCGTCCACGTTGGAGGTTCCACTCGGGTGCGGGCTCGGCCACAGGACGAGCACGCCGGTCGCCGCGGCCACGCACGCCGCCAGGCCCGCGACCTCGACGAGTCCGTCGCGACGGCGGCGCGGCTTCGCCCCGTCCCTGGCCTCGGCGCGCGAGACGCGGACGACCTGCGGCTCCGGGCCGGCGGGCTCCTCCGCCGGAACCCGGGCGAACGGGCGCGTCGGCTCCTCGGCGTCGTGGAACAGGCCGTCCAGCGGGACCGGCATCCCCTCCGCGTCGAACAGCAGGGCGCCGTCCGCCGCGCGCTCGGCCGCCGCGCAGGAGGACAGCACCCGTTCCCGCTGCCGCGGCGGAGGCTCGTACCCGCGGGTCACCAGCCGGTGCAGGGCCTCGCCGCTCAGCGACGCGAGCATGGCCGCGTCGTGCGCCTCCCGGCCGCCCACCGAGGCGGCGGCCTGCTCCAGCCGCCGCTGCGACGCCCGTACGAGCATCTCGGCCGTGTCGCGGGCCACGCCGACGACCCGGGCGACCTCCTCCGGCGCCAGGACGGTGGACAGGGCCAGGGCCTCGCGGTGTTCGGGGCGCAGGACGGTCAGCGCGCGCCGCAGCGGGTCCGTCGCCGGCGCCGACACCGGCCGGCGTACGAGCGCGCCGCGCCGTACGCACTCCGAGCGGGCCAGGGCGTGCAGCCACACGGGCAGCGCGCCGTCGTCGGAGGGCGCCTCACCCGGGTGGCGGGCGACCGCGATGAAGGTGTCGCGTACGGCGTCGGCGGCCTCGTCGCCCACCATGACGTGGCAGTAGGCGTAGAGCGGTCCGGCGTACTCGTCGTAGAGCGCGCCGAACGCGTCCGGAGCACCCGTCCGCAGGGCCTCGGTAAGGGACACCGGTCTCCTCCGTCCCGCCATATCACCGGAAGATCATCACAATCCAGGCATAACACTAGAAATCCGGATACTAGCGGGACGGGTCGGTCAGGCGACAGCGTCCAGGGGTCGCAACTCGTCGGCGTAGCTGACCGAGACGCGGCGCATCACTCCGCCATCGTCGATCGAGTACTGCCCCAGACGCCACAACGGGGGGGAGTAGGCGTGGATCGAGACGCTCTGGCCGGCCTCGCCGACGAGACGGTGGATGTGCTCGGGGCCGAACGCGAAGGACGCGCCCTTCTCGACCGTGACCTCGACGTGGGCGCCGCCGATGCGGGGGTTGCACTCCTTCAGGGCACCGTCCACGACGGCGACCGCGCCGGAGGAGATGTCGTGGTCGTGCCATCCGGTGTCGTTCTCCGGGGTCCAGCAGAGCAGCCAGACGTCGACGTACTCGTCGCGATAGAGCGAGACGTAGTGTCGCTGCCCGTCGGGGAAGGCCACGTGCTCGCGCCACGACTCCGTATCGTTCGCCAGGTCGTCCACGAGCTCGCGCAGCTCGCGCTTGTCGAGGCACCGTGCGGGCAGTGACTCGAAGGACATCGGATCACTCCTCTCCTGTCAGTAGTCGGCCCGGGTTGTTCACCCGGATGGCGTGCTCGGCGGCCTCCCCGAAGTCGGGCCCGAAGCCGAGCGGTGGTGCGTACGGCCGGTCGGAGCCGCACACGATCGTGTCGATGCCGAGCGCCCGGATCGTCGCGTCCACGGCGCGCGGACCGTACGAGGAGGTCTCCAGGAAGGCGTCGCGGTCCACCTCGCCGCGGCCGCCGCCCCGCGCGGCGAGGCGCTCGCCGTGCAGTGGGGCCAGCCCGGCGAGCAGCGCGAAGCAGATCCGCAGCCGCGGATGCCGCTCCCGGCCGAACGCGCGGAAGGCGAACCACGCGGTGTGCATCTGGTGCACGTACGGCACCAGCGCCGGCCACCAGGACGGCCCGTCGGACGCGGGCGCGGGCCCGGGGTGGACGAACAGGGGCAGGCCGCGCGCCTCCAGCAGCGACAGCAGCGGCGCGCAGCGTTCGTACCCGGCCGCGTCGAGCAGCGCGTCGGCGGGCAGCTGCAACCCGGCGAACCCGCGGTCGAGCCACCCGGCGAGCGGCGACGGGTCGATCTCCGACACGCAGGCGGCCGCCCACGCTCCGAACGGCGCCGGCAGCGCGAGCGCGTCCTCGTGGTAGGCGTCGAGGAGCGGCGCGGCCTCGGCGGGCGGCAGCCACTCCACGCCGAGCGGCGAGGACAGCGAGGTGAGGACCCGGTCGAAACCGTCCGCGGCCGCCTGGGCCGCGCGGGCCGCCGGGTCGTGGTCGGCCGGGTCGACGTCGTACGGCGGCTCGCCGTCGATATACAGGGTCCAGCCGTCGAGTCGCGGCGCCGTCGCACGCCCGCGCAGGACGTCGACGAACGCGGCCCCCCACAGGTGCTGGTGTACGTCGGTGGCCACGGGTCTCCCGTCTAGTGAACCGGTTTACTGAACCGTATCACTGTACCGCTTAAGTAAACCGATTCACCAGCTCAGGCGGCCCCGGGCGTTCACGAAGACGTCACCGGAGATATGGGGAGTTTCTGATTATTGATCCGGTTCAGTAGGGAATCACCCTCGTTCGACCTGTGAATGGAGGTGCCCATGACCCGTTTGACCTTGGACGACGTGTACGACCACGTCAGCGGTGTCTGTTTCAAGACGGGGCCACCGGGGCAGGTGGGTGCGGAGACCGAGTGGTTCGTGGAGGACCGGCGTTCGCCGGACTCGCGGGTCACGATCGGCCGGCTGCGTACGGTGATGGACGCCGCGGGCCCGCTGCCCGCGGACAGCCGCGTCACCTACGAGCCGGGCGGTCAGCTCGAGCTCAGCTCCCGTCCGCAACGGGGTGTGACGGCGGCCTGCGCCGCCCTGGCCGCGGACCTCGCCCACGTCGGGGACCACCTGGCCCGCGAAGGGCTGGCACTGGCGGGACGCGGCACCGATCCGCGCCGCCTCCGTGCGCCCTTCTTCCAGCTCGACGAGGGCCGTTACCGCTGCATGCGCGCCTACTTCGGCGAACCGGGGCTCGCCATGATGTGCGCGACGGCATCGCTCCAGGTCTGCCTGGACATCGGCGCGGACGAGAAGGACGCGGCGCGGCGCTGGCGGCTGGCGCACGCGCTGGGGCCCGTGCTGGTGGCCGCGTTCGCCAACTCACCGGGGAACGGCACGCGCTCGGCCCGGCAGGTCATCTGGGAGGGGCTCGACCGTGGCCGTACGGCCCCGGTCATCGGGCCGGACCCGGTGGAGGCGTGGGCGCGCTACGCCCTGGACGCGCGGGTCATGCTGCTGCGGGACGGCTGGGTGCCCGATCCCGGGATGACGTTCCGCGAGTGGCTCACCGGCGCGGCCGGGAGGGGCAGGCCGGACCTGACCGACTTCGCCTACCACCTGACCACGCTGTTCCCGCCGGTACGGCCGCAGGGCTGGCTGGAGCTGCGCATGATCGACGCACTGCCGGACCCGTACTGGCCCGTGCCGATCGCCGTGGTCGGGGCCCTGATCGACGACCCCCTGGCCGCGGAGATCGCCGCCGAGGCGACCGAACCGGCCGCGGACCGCTGGCGCGAGGCCGCGCGTGAGGGCCTCGGCGACCCCGTACTCGCGCGCGCCGCCCGCCGCTGCTTCGAGGCCGCGTGCGACGCGCTGCCCCGCATCGGCGCCCAGGCGCTCGTCCCGCTCGTCGACGGCTACGCGGAGCGCTACGTGCGGCGCGGCCGCTGCCCGGCCGACGACGAACCCCTCGACGGCACGCCCGGCGGTGCGACGGTGCCCGCCGGCAAGGAGGAACCACGATGGACGTGAAGGAACGGATCGTCGCGGAGCTGACCGCGGCGCGCGACCGCAGCTTCGGGCTGACCGTCGAGACGCTGGAGGCGCCGGAGCTGACCGCGCAGGTCTCGCCGCTGATGTCCCCGCTGGTCTGGGACCTGGCGCACATCGGCAACTATGAGGAACAGTGGCTGCTGCGCGCCGCCGCCGGAGCCGCCGCCGTACGGCCCGACATCGATGACATCTACGACGCGTTCGAGCATCCGCGCGCGGAGCGGCCCTCCCTGCCGCTGCTCAGCCCCGCCGAGAGCCGCGCGTACGTCACGACGGTCCGCGACCGCGTGCTCGACTCCCTGGAGAAGGTGCCGCTCGTCGGCGCCCTGGCCGGGGACGGCTTCGTCTACCACATGGTGATCCAGCACGAGCACCAGCACGACGAGACCATGCTGGCCACCCACCAGCTCCGCAAGGGCGCGCCCGCGCTGCTCGACCCGCCGGACCCCGGCTCGGGCGCGGGAGGGACGGCGCCGGCGGAGGTGCTGGTACCCGGCGGGCCGTTCCTCATGGGCACCTCCGACGACCCGTGGGCCTACGACAACGAACGGCCCGGTCACATGGTCGACGTGCCGTCCTTCCACATCGACACGACCCCGGTCGGCAACGCCGCGTACGCCGCGTTCATCGAGGCGGGCGGGTACCGCGACCCGCGCTGGTGGGACCCGAAGGGCTGGGAGTGGCGGTCCCGTACCGGCAAGGAGGCCCCGGCCTTCTGGTACCGCGAGGGCGGCCAGTGGATGCGGCGCCGGTTCGGCCACGTCGAGCCGGTGCCGATGGACGAGCCGGTGCAGCACGTCTGCTGGTACGAGGCGGACGCGTACGCCCGGTGGGCCGGCCGGCGGCTGCCGACCGAGGCGGAGTGGGAGAAGGCGGCGAGCTGGGACCCCGTGGCGGGCCGCAAGCGCCGGCTGCCCTGGGGCGACTCCGGCGAGGCCGGCGCGCATGCCAACGTCGGGCAGCGGCGGCACCGCCCGTCGCCGCTCGGCTCCCACGCCGAGGGCGCATCGGCCTACGGCGTGCGCCAGCTCATCGGGGACGTCTGGGAGTGGACCTCGACCGACTTCCACGGCTATCCGGGTTTCCGGTCCTTCCCGTACAAGGAGTACTCCGAGGTGTTCTTCGGCGCGGAGTACAAGGTGCTGAAGGGCGGCTCCTGGGCGACGCACCCCCTGTCGGCCCGGCCGACCTTCCGCAACTGGGACTTCCCGATCCGGCGGCAGATCTTCGCCGGCTTCCGCTGCGCGAGGGACGCCTGATGTGCCGCCACCTGGGCTACCTGGGGGACTCGCGGACCCTGCACGAGCTCCTGTTCGCGCCGGAGTACGGGTTGCTGACCCAGGCGTACGCGCCCCGCATGAACCGCAGCAACATCCTGAACGCCGACGGGTTCGGCGCGGGCTGGTACGACGCCGCACGTGACGCACCGGTCCGCTACCGGCGCGCCCAGCCGATGTGGACCGACCTGTCCTTCGCCGACGTCGCCGACGTCGTACGGACGCGCTGCGCGGTGGCCGCCGTGCGGTCGGCGACGGTCGGGTTCCCCGTGGACGAGTCGTGCGCCCAGCCGTTCACCGACGGGCAGCGGCTGTTCAGCCACAACGGCGCGGTCGAGGGGTTCGCCGGGGTGGAGGCCAAGCTGCGCGAGCTGGCCGGCGACCTGTCGCCGGTGCCGGACGCGCGGGCCCCGATCGACTCGGCGCTGCTGTTCGC
Organism: Actinoallomurus iriomotensis; assembly: GCF_030269445.1. Lineage (GTDB taxonomy): Bacteria > Actinomycetota > Actinomycetes > Streptosporangiales > Streptosporangiaceae > Actinoallomurus > Actinoallomurus iriomotensis. Next base: position 1,320,661 of record NZ_BSTJ01000001.1, on the reverse strand, counting down.
GATGGCGGCGGCCGCCTGGCGGACCGGCGCCTCGCTGGGCGAGGGACTGGCGCACGTGGTGCGGAGCGTCACGCCGCTCACGGGCGGCCGGTTCAACCTGCTGGCCACCGACGGTACCCGGCTGGCGGCCACGACCTGGGGGGACACGCTGTTCGTCCGCAGCGGCCCCGGCGTCGTGATCGCCTCCGAACCGTACGACGACGAACCGGGATGGGAGGAGGTGCCCGACCGATCACTCGTGACCGCCGGTCCAGGAGGGGTCGGAATCAGCCCGATCTGACCGCCGCCGACCGATGACTCGATGAGGAGATCACCAGTGCCGACCCTGAAGAGCTATCTCACGCCCGACGACCTCGGAAAGTCGCTCCGGCGGGACGTCGCCGACGGCCTGACCGCGTTCCCCAAGACCCTGCCGCCCAAGTGGTTCTACGACGAGCGGGGGAGCGAGCTGTTCGAGGAGATCACCAGGCTGGAGGAGTACTACCCGACCCGGCGCGAACGCGCGATCCTCACCGAGCGCGCGGCCGAGATCGCCGCGCTCACCGGCGCCCGTACGCTGCTCGAACTGGGCGCCGGATCGGGGGAGAAGACCCGGCTGCTGCTCGACGCGCTGGGCGGCACGCTGACGACGTACGTGCCGGTCGACGTCAGCGGCGACTTCCTCGCCGACGCCTCCGACCGGATCGCGTCGGAGTACCCGTCGCTGTCGGTCCAGCCGATCGTCGCCGACTACGAGCGGCACCTCCACCAGATGCCCGGCGGGCCGCGACGGCTGGTCGCCTTCCTCGGCGGCACGATCGGCAACATGACGCCGGCCGAACGCGTCTCGTTCCTCGCCGGGCTGCGCGCCACGATGGGCGAGGACGACGCGCTGCTGATCGGCGCCGACCTCGTCAAGGCGCCGCATCGGCTCGTACGGGCCTACGACGACGCGCGCGGGGTGACGGCGGAGTTCAACCGCAACGTGCTGCGAGTGATCAACCGCGAGCTCGACGCCGACTTCGTCGTGTCGCGCTTCGAGCACGTCGCGATCTGGGACGGCGCCGAGGAGCGGATCGAGATGCGGCTGCGCTCGACCCGGGCCCAGACCGTACGGGTCGGCGCGCTGGACCTGGTCGTGGAGTTCGCGGCGGGGGAGGAGATGCGCACGGAGATCTCCGCCAAGTTCCGCCGGGAGCGCTTCGAGGAGGCGGCGACGACGGCGGGTCTGCGAATTGACCGATGGTGGACCGACCAGGACGGTGATTTCGTCCTCAGTCTTGTCCGGCCCGCTCTATAGGGTTGGAGCGTGACGCAGCAGCGGAAGCGCGCGACCATCCGTGAGGTGGCCAAGGCGACCGGGCTTTCGCCGGCCGCCGTGTCCTACGCGCTGCGTGGCATCCAGACGTCGGAGGAGACGCAGGAGCGGGTCCGCCGCGCCGCCGAGGAGCTCGGCTACGAGGCCCACCCGATCGCGCGGGCGCTCGCCAGCGGTCGCAGCGGCATGGTGGGCCTGCTCTGCGGTTCCCTGGAGGACCTGTGGCAGCAGGCGCTGGCGGTGGGCATCGGCCGGGCGCTGTTCGCCCGCGACCGTTACGCCATCATCCTCGACGCCGCGGGCGACCCCGAGCGCGAGCTGATGCTCGCCCGGCAGCTGCGCGACCAGCGGGTCGACGGGCTGATCGTCCAGCCGCTCGACCCGTCGGCGGCGCTGTGGGCCGAGCTGGGCGAGAGCCTGCCGATCGTGTCGATCGGCGACTCGCTGCCCGGCGCCCACGCCTACGGCGAGGTCGTCTTCGACAACCGCGCCGGGGTCACCGCGGCCCTGGAGCACCTGCACGCCCTCGGCCACCGGCACATCGCGGTGCTCACCCCGACGATGGCCCGCACCCCCGACCGCCCGGCCGACGTGCACGTCAACGCCGAGGCCGAGCGGCTGGGCGTCAAGGTCGACGTGGTCCCCTCGCCGCAGGCGCTGGGCGCGGCGACCGACGTCGCCCTCGACGTCCTGGGCCGCAGCCCCCGGCCGACCGCGGTGTTCTGCTTCTCCGACTCGATCGGCTACGGCGTCTACGCGGCAACCCGCGAGCTGGGCCTGGCCGTCCCGGGCGACGTCTCGGTGGCGGGCTTCGACAACCACCCGATGTCGGCGCTGCTCACTCCGCCGCTGACGAGCGTCGACTGGGACATCGAGGGCATCGTCCACTCGTCCGTCCGGGTGATGATCGGCGCCATCGACGGCAAGCCCCGCCGCCGACGCATCGTCTGCGAGCCGAGCCTGCTCGAACGCGAGTCCACCGGCCCCGTTCGCGTCGGCTCCTAGGCTCTTCGGCGAACCATGACATCTGTCGTGGGTGCCGCGGCCCGTGCGGCGCGACGCTCGGTCCATGACCGACAAGCGAGATCACCGCAACCTCGTCCGCACGCTGATCTGGGAGATCGGCGCTCCCCTCCTCGTCTACTACGCGCTGCACCTGCTCGGCGCCTCCTCTCTGCTCTCCTTCGCCGCGGCCACCGCCGTCTCACTCGGCCGGATCCTGTTCGTCGCCGCCCGCGACCGGCGGCTCGACGGGCTGGCCGCGCTGATGGGCGTCATGTTCGGCCTCGGGCTGGTGCTGACGCTGGTCACCGGCGACCCCCGCGTGGCGCTCGCCAAGGACTCCGTCACGACCGGCGTCGCCGGCCTGGCCTTCCTCGGCAGCTGTCTCTTCGGACGGCCGCTGATGTTCGCGATGGCCAGGCGGATACTGCCCGAAGCCCGGCAGGCCGAGGCCGACGAGCGGTGGCGCAACGACCCGCGCTACCGGAGCCGGCTCGTCGTGCTCTCCCTCATGTGGGGCGTCATCCTGCTCGGTGAGGCGCTCGTGCGCATCGTGCTCGTCTACAGCCTGCCGGTGGACGTCATGGTCGGCCTGTCCCACGCGCTGCAGTTCGCCGCGATCGGCCTGGGGGTGCTGGGCAGCATCGGGTACGCGCGCCTGGTGCGGCGTCAGGTGGCCCTCCGATGAGCGCGGAGGCCGACGTCCTGATCGTCGGAGCCGGGCCGACCGGGCTCACCCTGGCGTGCGACCTGCTGCGGCGCGGTGTGACCTGCCGGATCATCGACCGGTCGCCCGGCCCGCAGGAGGGATCACGCGGGTTCGGCGTCAAGCCCCGCACGCTGGCGGTGTTCGACGCGCTCGACATCGCCGGCCCCGTCCTCGAGGCGGCCCGGGCCGACGGTCACCTGCGGGTCTACCTCGGCACCGACCCGATCCACACCGGCCGCCGCGAGCCGGCGACGCCGACCGCGGACACGCCGTACCCCGACTCGGTCTCGCTGCCCCAGTGGCGCACCGAGGCCATCCTGCGCGCCCGGCTCGCCGAGCTGGGCGAGAAGGTGCGCTTCGGCGCGAGCCTCGCCGGCCTGGACCAGGACGCGGACGGCGTCACCGCCACGATCGCCGCGGACGGGGAGGAGCGGACACTGCGCACCGCGTACCTGGTCGGCTGCGACGGCGGGGGCAGCACGGTGCGGAAACTGCTCGGCATCGGCTTCCCCGGCCGTACGGAGGAGGACACGCGGGCGCTGCTGGCCGACGTCGAGGTGCGGGGCCTGGAACCCCGCGACGCCGTGCACCTGTGGCTGGGGGAGCGGCGGATGATGGCGGTACGGCCCTGGCCCGGTGCCGCGACGAGCCAGGTCGTCGTGTCGATCGCGCCCGGGCAGGCCGTGGAGCCGTCCGTCGAGGAGCTGACCCGGCTGGTCGCCGAACACAGCGGCCGCGACGACATCCGGCTCGGCACGCCGGCCTGGCTGTCGGTGTGGCGGTACAACCTGCGGCTCGCCGACCGGTACCGCTCCGGCCGGGCCTTCCTGGCCGGCGACGCCGCGCACGTGCACAGCCCGTTCGGGGCGTACGGCATGAACACCGGCGTCCAAGACGCCTACAACCTCGGCTGGAAGCTCGCCCTGGCCGTACAGGGCCGGGCCGCGCCCGGGCTGCTGGACACCTATGAGGCCGAACGCCGGCCCGCCGGGAAGGCGGCCCTGGACGCCAGCGACCGCGGCCTCTCCTCGGCCGTCACCCCGCCCCGCGTCCTGCGTCCGGTGCTGCGCCTCGTGATCGGCGCTCTCCTGTCCCGCATGCGCTCCGACGGCCGCGACGACCATCCGACGTACCACGATGGGCCCCTCAGCGTGCAGGCGATCCGCCGCGGCCGCGTCCGGGCCGGCGACCCGGCCCCCGACGGCGTCCTCACCACGCCCCGGGGCGACCGGATCCACCTGTACGACCTCTACCGGGCTCCCGGCTTCACCACGTTGTCCTTCGACCCGGAGCGACGGGTCCGGGTGGAGACCGCCGGCGGCGCGACGCCGGACACCTACGACGACCCCGACGGTACGGCCCGCGGCGCGTTCGGCGTCCGCCCGGGCACCACCGTCCTGATCCGCCCGGACGGCTACATCGGCCTGGTCGCGCGCACCTCCGGCCCCGAACGCGCCGCGTACCTCGACCGGGTCCTGGCCCGGTGACGCACGACGGCGTTAGCGTGGCCGGCGGGTGGGGGCTACGTACACTCATCGCCATGCAGGACGGGCCGGACGCGACCGCGTGGCCGACGTACGCGGGTTCGCCCCGGTGGCGGCGGCCGATCCGGCGGGCACTCGGGCCGGTGGTGGCGCTGATCGGGCTGGCGACGGCGGCGGCCGGAGCGCGGTACGGACACGCCCCGCACCGTGCCCTGATGACGGCCGACGGCGTGCTGGTCGGCGCCGGATTCCTGGCGGCCGTGTACGCCGGGCCGCGCCTGCGCCCGCCCGCGCGAATCGCCGCCCTCACCGGCCTGTACCTGGCCGGGTCCGCGTTCGCGGTGCTCGCCGGGGATCCACGCGCACTCGCGGTGCTGGCGTACCCGATCATCGCCTCGGTCATGCTGCTCCCGCCGCTGTGGACCCGCGTCATCGGCACCGTGGCCGCGGTCGTCGAGGTGGCGCTGAGCTGGTGGGTTCGCGGCGCGCCGCGCTGGGACGTCGCCCTGCTGCTCATGTTCGTCGCGTACGTGCTGACCGGCATCAACCAGCTCAGCCGTACGGTCGCCGAGCTGCGCGCCGCCCGCGACGAGATCGCCACGCTGAGCGTGGCCGCCGAACGCGCCCGCGTGGCCCGCGACCTGCACGACGTGCTCGGGCACAGCCTCACCACGATCACCGTCAAGACGAGCCTGGCGCGGCGCGTGCTGGAGAGCGGCGCGGACCGGGCGCGGGCCGTCGCCGAGATCCACGACGCCGAGCGGCTGTCCCGGGAGACGCTGGACGAGATCCGCGCGACCGTGTCCGGGTACCGCCGGGCCTCGCTGACCGCCGAACTGGCCGGCGCCCGGTCCGCCCTGCGCGGCGCGGGCATCGGCGCGCGCCTGCCGCGATCCGCCGACGACGTACGCGTGGACCTGCGTGAACCCTTCGCCCACGTACTCCGCGAAGGCGTCACCAACGTGATCCGCCACAGCGGCGCCACCACCTGCGAGGTCCGCATGACCCCGACGTCCATCGAGATCCGCGATGACGGCCCTCCGGCCGCCCCGGTCCAGCCGGGCACCGGCCTCACCGGCCTCGCCGAACGCCTGGCCGCCGCCGGTGCCCGCATCGAGGCCGGCCCGCTCCCGGACGGCGGCTTCCGCCTCGCGGCCCTGGCGGTCGAGCCGTGATCCGCGTACTGCTGGCGGACGACCAGGCGCTGGTCCGGGGCGCGATGGCCGCGATGCTCGGCCTGGAGCGGGACATCGAGGTGGTCGCCGACGTGGGAACCGGCGAGGAGGTGCTGCCCGCCGCCCGGCGGACCCGGCCGGACGTGGCACTGCTCGACGTGCAGATGCCCGGCACCGACGGCCTCACCGTGGCCGCCGCGCTGCGGGACGCCCTGCCGACCTGCCGCGTCGTGATGTGCACGACGTTCGGCCGTCCCGGCTACTACACCCGCGCCATGGCCGCCGGCGCCGCCGGTTTCGTGGTCAAGGACGCCCCGCCCGAGCACCTGGCCGACGCGATCCGCCGGGTCCACTCCGGTCTGCGCGTCGTCGACCCGGTCCTGGCCGCCCAGTCCCGCACCAGCGGCCCGAACCCCCTCACCGAACGCGAACGCGAGGTCCTCCAGGCAGCCTCCGAGGGCGCCACGGTCGCGGACATCGCCGCCGCCCTCCACCTGTCGGGCGGCACCGTCCGCAACCACCTCTCCGCCGCCATCAGCAAGACCAACGCCACCACCCGCGCCGAAGCCGTCCGCATCGCCGAACGCAACGGCTGGCTCTAACCCGCGTACTGCAGGTCGAGCTCCGGTGGCGGGGCGACTCGGTCCCTCCGTTTCGGGCTCATGCGTCCTCAACTGTCACGGGGCCGTAGTCGGCGCCGTCCAGTGGCCGCTTGAGCTGGTCGCGTAGCTCGGGATCCGCGTGGATCAAGGCGGTGTCCTTCCACGCGTCGATCACCGGTCGTAGCGGTGCCATCGAGTCCAGGTCGGCGCATGCGTTCGCGGTTTCGACCAGTTCCACCAGGAAACCTCGGTTTTAGAAGTAATTCAAAGGTCTGGAGGTCAGGGGAGTACGGGGGCAGCCCACCCTCGCCGACTTCATCGGCTCGGGCCACTACGACCGACACATCCGCCGCATGCGGTAGCGGTACCGCGACCGCCGTGACCGCCTCGTCGCCACCCTCGCCGCCCGAGCCCCGCACGTCGCCCCCACCGGCATCGCGGCCGGGCTGCACGCGGTCCTGCGCCTGCCTCCCGGAACCGAGCCCTCCGCCGTCGCGGCCGCCGCCCGGCGGTCCGTCGCCCTGGACGGACTCGCCGACTTCCGTCATCCGGCCGCCACCATGCCCGCCATGGATGGCCTGGTCGTCGGCTACGCCACCCCGCCCGACCACGGCTACGGACCCGCGCTGGAAGCCTGTGCCGGATCCTGCCCCCGGATCAGGCGGTGTACTGATACGCCGAGTAGGTCAGGTAGCCCGCGTCGCCGCCCTGGTAGTACGTGGCCTCGTCGACGGGGGCGAGCGGGAGGCCGGTACGGAGCCGTTCGACCAGGTCGGGGTTGGCGAGGAAGCCGCGGCCGAAGCTGATGAGCTCGGCGCCCAGCCCGAGCCAGTGGTCGGCGTCGGTCCGGCCGGTCTGCTTCGCGCCCATCGGCGGCACCGGGTTCATGATCAGCGTGCCCGGCCACGCGCGGCGCAGGTCCACCAGCACCTCCTCCTCCGCGGTGGCCTCGAGGTGGATGTAGGCCAGGTCGAGGCGGGCCAGTTCGGTCAGCAGCGCGCCGTACAGCTCGGGAACCCCGGTCTCCTCCACGCCCCAGAACGTCCCGCCCGGGGAGAGGCGGATCCCGGTCCGGGCCCCGCCGACGGCGTCGACGGTCGCGGACACCGCCTCGACGGCGAACCGGATCCGGCCGGCCACCGATCCTCCGTACCGGTCCGTGCGCAGGTTGGCGTTCGACGAGAGGAACTGCGAGATCAGGTAGCCGTTGGCGCCGTGCAGCTCCACGCCGTCGAAGCCGGCCTCGACGGCGCGGCGGGCGGCCCGGGCGTACGACGCGGCGTGCTCGGGCACCTCGGCGGTGTCCAGGGCGCGCGGCGTCGGCGCGGGCCGGGGGCCGGCGGGGGTGAACACGTCGCCGACCGCGGGGACGGCCGAGGGCCCGACCGGCCGCGTACCGATGGTGTCGGGGTGCGAGACCCGTCCACCGTGCATGATCTGGGCGAAGATCCGCCCGCCGTTGGCGTGCACGGCGGCGGTCACGGGCCGCCACGCGGCGACCTGCTCATCGGTGTGCAGTCCCGGCGTGCCCGGGTTGGACTGCCCGACCAGGCTCGGCTGCACGCCCTCGGAGATGATCAGCCCGGCCGTCGCCCGCTGCGCGTAGTAGGCCGCCATCGACGGCGTCGCCAGACCGCCAGCGGCGGCCCGGACCCGCGTCATCGGCGCCATCACCACCCGGTTGGGCAGCGCCAGGTCGCGGAGCCGGTAGCCGTCGAAAAGGGTCGTCATGTCATCCTCCAGGCGTCGTGGATGTCGCGTACGGCGGCTACGCTAAAAGCTCACATCAATGTCAGAGGCAAGTCTTGTGTCCCAGGTCACATCGGGGAGGGTGACGTGCGCATCGGCGAACTCGCGGCACGGACCGGAGCCAGCATCCGGTCCCTGCGCTACTACGAGGAGCAGGGGCTGCTCGCCAGCACCCGCAGCGCCAGCGGACAGCGGCACTACACCGACGACGACGTCGAGCGGGTCACGTTCATCCAGCGCCTGTACACCGCGGGCCTGTCCAGCCGCACCATCGTCGAGCTCCTGCCCTGCGTCGACGCGCCCAGCGAGGAGAACTCCGACGCCGCCCTGGAGCGGATGGCGCAGGAGCGCGACCGGCTCTCCGCGCACATCGCCGAGCTCAGCCGCACCCGCGACGCGCTCGACGGCCTGATGGCCACGGCCCGGGCGCACCGGGAGACGCTGCGCCTGCCGGTGGCCGGCTGACCGGTCGAACACGATGACCCTGCACGCCGACCTGACCGCACTGCTCGCCCACGCCGGCATCGCCGACGTGGACCTCGACGAGGCCGTCGCGGACGAGCACGTGCGGTGCTCCGCGTATCTCCGGGTCGTCTCGGTGGTCGCCGCAGCGCGGCGGCGTGACGATGACCGCGAGGTCGTGTCGACGATTCTGCGCGACCCGGCCGGGTCGGTGGCCAAGACGGCGGTGGTCGCCCTCGTGGACGACATCGCCATGAAGACGGGTGACGCGGCCGAATTCCGGCACTGGGCGGCCGGGCTGATGCCGGAAGTAGACCGGCTCGCGGACGGGCATCGGGAGTTCCTGCACCGTCGCGTCCACGACTGGACGGTCTACCTGGCCCTCATGGCCGGCCGTGCTCCGGCCGCCGCCGAGCTGGCCGGAGTCACGGACTGGATGCAACGCAAGCTCGCGACCGAATCGACGTCCCCGCCCGTACTCGCCCTGCTCGCCGGAACGGGCAGGACGCGAAAGATCCGGAACATCGCCGGAAACCGCACGGTCGCGAACGAACGCTGACGCGTCAGTACACCCCGTACGCGGCGAGGCGAGGGAGCAGGTCGGTGGCGGTGGAGATGTCGCCGTCCAGGGGGCGGTCCTCCACCTGCGGGTCCAGTACGGCCGCGGCCAAGGCGAAGACCTCGCCCAGGCGGCCCGGCGGCATGCGGTCCTGCATGCGCAGGGCCCGTACGGCCGCGACGAGTTCGCACGCGAGGACGGTCCGGTACGCCCCGATCGCCTCCGTCGTCGCCCGTGCCGACTGGGTGGAGAAGCCCGCGTGCTCCTCCACGCCGCGCGACAGCACCGCGTTGCCCAGCGCCGACGGGGTCGCCAGGCGCCGGATGTCGGCGATCGCCGAGTGGGCGACGTACTCCAGGATCATGATGCCGGAGCCCGGTTCGCCCGGAGCGGCCTGGAACGGCGCGAGGCCGGTGAAGGCCGGTTCGACCAGTGTTCCCAGGCGCGCCGCCGACAGCGCCGCCGTCTGGAACATCGCGGCCCGTACGGAGTCCAGGCTCAGGCCGACGTACGCGGTGTGGAAGCTGCCGTTGTGCCACACCGTACGGCCCGCCACGTCCACGAACGGGTTCTCCGACGACGCGTTGATCTCCCGCGTGACGATCGTCTCGGCGTTCTCCGCCGCGTCCACGGCCGGCCCGTGGACCTGCGGGAACGCCCGGTAGCCGTACGGGTCCTGGATGCGTGACGGGACGAGTTCGACGTCGTCGAGCAGCCCCCGTACGGTGTCGGCGACCCGGCGGCGGCCCGGATGCGGGCACTTCTCGTGCACCGCCGCCGCGTACGGCTCCGCCGACCCGCGTACGGCGAGCAGCGCCAGGCCGGTGACCGGGATCGACGCCCGCAGCAGTTCGAGCACGTCCCGGCACGCCAGCGCGGCCTCGCCCAGCGTCGCGGCGTTGGAGCTGATGAAGGCGAGCGCGTCGGCGGGACGCAACGGGAAGCGCGCGGTGGACGCGCCGCCCTGCCAGGGGCGTTCGCCGATCAGGCACAGGGCGGTGGACGCGAGGGCGGTCAGGTCGCCGGTGCCGATCGCCCCGTACGCCGGGATCGGGGGGATGAGCCAGCGGTTGATCACGTCCGCGAGGGCGCCGAGCACGTCCGGGTCGACCCCGGAGCCGCCCGCGGCGATCTGGTTGAGACGCACGACGAGCATCGCGCGGACGTTCTCGGCCGACATCAGGGGGCCTGCGCCGCCGGAGTGGCTCCGCAGCAGCCGCAGGCCATGGGTGTCGTCGTCCTCGATCGTGACGTCGCGGTTGGCGCCCACTCCGGTGGTCCGCCCGTACACTGGCCGCCGAGAGGCGACCTCGCGTACGACCTCCCACGCTTGCCGCGCATTCTCCACCGCTTGTGGAGTAACGGTAACGAAGGCGCCGTCTCGGGCTACAGCGCTAACAACGTCGCAGTTCAACCCGCTACCGTTGACCGCTATGGCCGTTTGACTCATGGCCGGACCGGCATAGAGGGAACGAATTCCACTATCTTGACCTCTTAACTTGGAAACGAGTCGCGGTCGTCCCGGACTATAGGGCCGCCTCTAGGGAGAGAGTCACTCTTGATCAGGTTTGACGGCGTCACCAAGCGATACCCGGACGGCACCGTGGCCGTTGACGATCTGACCCTGGAGATCCCCTCCGGACAGATCACCGTGTTCGTCGGCCCGTCCGGCTGCGGCAAGACCACGTCGCTACGGATGATCAACCGGATGATCGAGCCCACCGCGGGCACCATCAGCATCGATGGGGAGGATATCCGCAAAAAGGATGCTTCCGACTTGCGTCGCGGCATCGGTTACGTGATCCAGCACGCGGGGTTGTTCCCGCACCGGACGATCATCGACAACATCGCGACCGTGCCGTACCTCCTCGGCTGGGACAAGAAGAAGGCGCGTGCCACCGCCCTGGAGTTGATGGAGCGCGTGGGCCTGGACACCAAGATGGCCAAGCGCTATCCGTTCCAGCTCTCCGGCGGGCAGCAGCAGCGCGTCGGCGTCGCGCGGGCGCTCGCCGCCGACCCCCCGGTCATGCTGATGGACGAGCCGTTCAGCGCGGTCGACCCGATCGTGCGCAACAGCCTGCAGGATGAGTTCCTGCGCCTCCAGTCCGAGGTGCGCAAGACGATCGCCTTCGTCACGCACGACATCGACGAGGCGGTCAAGCTCGGGCACCGCATCGCGGTCTTCCAGGTCGGCGGCGTCCTGGCCCAGCACGCCACCCCCGACGAGCTGCTGACCAACCCGGCCGAGGGCTTCGTCACCGAGTTCCTCGGCGGCGAGAAGGGCCTCAAGCGGCTGCGCTTCAACCGCGAGCTGGACGCCACCGAGGAGCCCGCTCAGCCGGAGATCGAGGACGACGTCGAGGCGGCGGAGCGATGAGCGTACTCGCCGCCGACGGCGAGCCGCTGATCCGCTGGAACTGGATCGGCGACCACAGTGACGAGCTGACGACCCTGACGCTCCACCACCTGAAGCTCGCGCTGCTGCCCATCCTGTTCGGCCTCATCGTCGCGATCCCGCTCGGCATCATGTGCGTGCGCTGGCGCTGGCTCTACCCGCCGACGCTCGGTGTCGCCAACGTGTTCTACGGCATCCCGTCGCTCGCCCTGTTCATGCTGTTCATCCCGTACTTCGGCATCGGCAGCGGCGGCCAGGCGGACTTCACGATCATCCTCCCGCTGACGCTGTTCTCCCTGTCGGTCCTGGTGCCGAACGTCGTGGACGGGCTGCGGTCGGTCCCCGAGCCCGTACGGCAGGCGGCCACCGCGATGGGCTTCGGCACGCTCCGGCGGCTCGTTCAGGTCGAACTCCCGATCGCGGTGCCGGTGATCATCGCCGGCGCGCGGGTCGCGGCGGTCGCCTCGATCAGCCTCGTCAGCGTCGGCGTGCTGATCGGCAACGGCGGGCTCGGGCAGCTGTTCATCGACGGTTACTCCCGCGACTTCACCACCCCGATCATCGTCTCCTGCGTGCTGATCATCGTGCTGGCGCTGTTCAGCGACGGCGTTCTCGTGACGGCACAACGCCTGCTCACCCCCTGGGCGCGCACCCGGAGGAGCAACGGATGAACCTCACCGACCAGATCAACGCCGCCTGGAACTGGCTCACCGCCTCCGCGCACTGGAGCGGCTCCGACGGCATCCCCCACCGCCTGCTCGAACACCTCGGCTACAGCGCGCTCGCCCTGGTCATCGCCGCCGTGATCGCCCTGCCGCTCGGCGCGCTCGTCGGCCACACCGGCCGCGGCGGCTTCCTCGTCGTCAGCTTCGCCAACCTCGCGCGCGCCGTGCCCACGCTGGGTCTGCTCCTGCTGGTGGTGACCGTCACCTCGATCGGCCTCACCCCGGTGATCATTCCGCTGATCGCGCTCGCCATGCCGCCGATCCTCGTCAACACGTACGAGGGCATCCGCGGCGTCGACGCCGACATCAAGGACGCCGCCGAGGGGATGGGCATGAAGGGCCCCGGCGTCCTGCTCAAGGCCGAGATCCCGGTCGCCATGCCGCTCATCCTCCTGGGCCTGCGCACGGCGGCGATCCAGGTCGTCGCCACGGCGACCATCGCGGCGTACGCGGGCATCGGCGGCCTCGGCCGCTACATCGTCGACGGGCTCTCGCGTAAGGACTATCCGTCAGTGGTGGGTGGTTCAGTACTGGTTGTGCTCCTGGCCGTCATTGTGCAGGTCGCGTTCATCGGACTCCGGAGAGCGCTCGTGTCCCCGGGCCTGCGCGGTTCGTCCCGCACCTCGTAAGACCTCGGATGAGAAGAGGAAGACAGAAAATGATCCGGATAGTCCGTGGCGCCGTCCTCGGCGTCGTCGCCGCGCTGGCCCTCAGCGCCTGCGGCGGCAGCAGCGACAAGGGCGGCAGCGACAACCCCCTGAACCAGAAGCCCGCCGGCGGCGCCAACGTCGTCGTCGGCTCGGCGAACTTCCCCGAGAGCCAGCTCCTCGGTGAGCTGTACGCCCAGGCGCTGGAGGCCAAGGGCGTCAAGGTCACCAGGAAGTTCAACATCGGCAGCCGCGAGGTCTACTACGACCAGGTCAAGTCCGGCGCCATCACCGTGATGCCGGAGTACAACGGCGCCCTGCTGACGACCTCGGTCGACAAGACCAGCACCGCCGTGACGACCGCCGACGTCAACGCCGCCCTCAAGGCCAAGCTCCCCGCGACCCTGGCGATCCTCGACTCCTCCCAGGCCGAGGACAAGGACTCGGTGACGGTCAACCCGCAGACCGCACAGAAGTACAACCTCAAGTCGATCGCCGACCTCAAGTCGGCGGCCGGCCAGGTGACGATCGGCGGCCCGTCGGAGTTCAAGACCCGTGAGCAGGGCCTGGTCGGGCTGGAGAAGAAGTACGGCCTGAAGTTCAAGAAGTTCCAGCCGTTCGACGCCAACGCCCAGACCACGCTGGTCAAGCTGCTGAAGAACAACACGATCCAGGCGGCCGACCTGTTCACCACCGACCCGACGATCTCGGCGAACAAGTTCGTGGTGCTCCAGGACCCGCAGAACGTCTTCAGCGCGCAGAACGTCACGCCGCTCGTCTACAAGTCCGGTGTCGACGCGAACGCGCAGGCCGCGCTCAACGCCGTCTCGGCCAAGCTGACCACTCAGGACCTGCTCGCCATGATGACGCGCGTGGTCTCCGACAAGGACGACGCGGACACCGTCGCGAAGGACTGGCTGAGCAAGGCCGGCCTCGGCTGACGCGCTCGATCGCCTGAACCCGGGGCGGGCACGGTGGATCGACCACCGCGCCCGCCCCGCGTTTTCTCCGGGCGGAGTTCAGAACGGCCTGGGCGGCGGGGTCAGGCGGCGGCGGTGTGAGGAGCGCCGTACGGTGACGACGATGATGATCACGATGGCGGCCGCGAACGCGGCCATCGGGATCAGGATCACGGCGAAGATGTCTCCCACCATCCGGCCCGCGCCAGGTGGGGTGCCGATGCCGTACCGCACACCGGCACTGGCGGAGGTGGGGGCGCAGCCGACCTGGTAGGTGCCGTCGGCCGGCAGGCGCAAGTGCGACAGGACGTGCCAGCGGGTGCCGTTCTCGGTGATGGTGGCGGTGCCGGAGATCGGCTCGGCCGCGAACCCTCGTCCGGCCGAGTCGCGGGCGTAACACCGGTCGTCGGGGGAGCCCGCGTCGGTGACGTAGAAGCCGGGCCGCGGGTCCTTGTTCAGGTGAACGGTCACCGTCTCACCGGGGCCGAAGGTCCGCGTCGGCCCCGCCCCGGAGACCAGCCTGAAGAAGATCACGGCGGCGGTCGCCAGGCCGGCCACCAGGATCAGCGCCGCGACCACGTACCAAAGGCGTCGCGGGCGGAGGTCGGACGCGGCAGGATGCGGCGAAGGATGCGCGTATGCGGCCATGTTCAGACGGACGCGCCCTGGCCGCGACGCGTTCCCCGTCAGGCGAGACATCCAGGAGAAGCGATGACCGACACCTCGTGGCTGGGACCGCCCGTCGACCTCCGGCCCGTGTTCGCCGAGCAGCAGGCCGCGTTCATCGATCTGCTGCGACGGCTCGACGGCGACGAGTGGGACCGGCCGACGGTCTGTCCCGGCTGGAGCGTCAAAGACGTCGCCGCGCACGTGCTCGGCGACCACGTCGGCCGCCTGTCCATCCACCGTGACGGCTTCCACGCGCTGCATCCACGAGACGGCGAGGCGTTCCCCGTCTTCCTCGACCGCATCAACGACGCGTGGGTCGACGCCGCACGCCGCATCAGCCCTCCGTTGCTCGTCGAGCTGCTGGCGGCCGTCGCGGACCAGATCATCGCGTTCTGGCGGACCGTCGACCTGGACGCCTTGGGCGGCCCGGTGCGCTGGGCCGGGCCCGAGCCGCACCCGTACTGGCTGGACGTCGCCCGCGAGTACACCGAGTTCTGGACGCACCAGCAGCAGATCTGCGAGGCCACCGGCCGGCCCGGGCTCACCGACCCGCACTACGTCGGTCCGGT
Source organism: Actinoallomurus iriomotensis (assembly GCF_030269445.1). Classification (GTDB taxonomy): domain Bacteria; phylum Actinomycetota; class Actinomycetes; order Streptosporangiales; family Streptosporangiaceae; genus Actinoallomurus; species Actinoallomurus iriomotensis. The sequence goes on along the minus strand of NZ_BSTJ01000001.1, from coordinate 1,305,658 downwards.
CATCGAGACCTTCCTGCGGGGCCTGCCGTATACGTTGCGCGACGTGGCCGCGCCGCAGGGCACCGGCTTCCAGCTGACCGTCACCGGACCCGGCGGCGGAGACTGGACCTGCACGCGCGGCCCGGACCGCTGGCGGCTGCGACGCGGACCGCATCCCCGGCCCGCCGCGCGGCTCGAACTGGACGTCGACACGACCTGGCGGCTGTGCACCCGCGGCATCACGCCCGAACAGGCGGCCGAACGCGCCCGCGTCGACGGCGACCGGCGCCTCGCGGCGGCGGCTCTCCGGATCGTTTCGATCATCTGGTCGGGGCCGGCCGGCCGATGAAGGACGTACGGATCTGTTTCATCGGTGACTCTTTCGTCCAGGGCATCGGGGATCCGGAATATCTGGGCTGGGTCGGGAGGGTGCTGCAGCGGACTCCCGGCGAGGTCACGGCGTTCAACCTGGGGATCCGGCGGGAGACGTCCGAGGACGTCCTGCGCCGTTGCCAGCGGGAGGTCCTTCCCCGGACGAAGCCCGACGCCGACAACCGCCTGGTCGTCTCCTTCGGGAGCAACGACATGGTCGAGGAGGACGGAGCTCTCCGCGTCGACCCGGCGCGCTGCCTGGAGAACCTCACGGCGGTGCTGGAGGAGAGCAGGCGCCAGGAGATCTCCGCGCTGGTCGTCGGCCCGCCGCCGGTCGTCGACGCGGGCGCCGGCCACCTGCGACGCACTCGGGAACTCGCCGACGAGATGGCGGGGCTGTGCCTGCGGAGAGAGGTGCCGTTCGTCGCGGTCACCGAAGAACTCGCCCACGACTCAACTTGGACCACCGAGGCCATGGCCAATGACGGCGCTCACCCCCGCGCCGGCGGTTATCGTCGGATGGCCGACCTGCTCCTGGGCGGTCCCTGGCTCGAATGGCTGGCCCTTCCCTGAACAGCCGGCGAGGAACCTGGCGGCGCGTAGGGCCGTGAGGCGTTGTGAGACGCCGCCCGCGGTGAGACCGGTGCGCCGCTTTTCCATGTTCGGGTACGGAATGAGCGCCCCAGCCGGGCTCAGAGCTGAGAGGCGCCTCCGTCCACGGCGAGCTCGGCGCCGGTGGTGTAAGTCGCGTCGAACGCCAGAAATTCGACCGCCTTGGCGATCTCTTCGGGGTCGCCGAAACGCAGCATGGGGTTGTCCGCGGTCATCTGCGCCTTGGTCTGCTCGGCGGCCTCTTTCGGCATGGACCTGTCCAGGATTCCCGTGTCGATGGGGCCGGGACTGATCGCGTTGACGCGGATCTTCCGGGGGAGCAGCTCGCGGGCGAGGCTACGGGTCATGGAACGCAGGGCGGCCTTGCCGGCGGAGTAGGCACTGATCATCGGAATGCCCTTGACGTTCGCGACCGAGGTGGTGAGGACGACGCCGCTGCCCTCACTCAGCAGCGGGACGAGCTTCTGCACGGTGAAGTAGGCGCCCTTGGTGTTGATCGCGAACAGCTCGTCGTACACCTCCTCGGTCATCGCCTCGAAAGGCATGAACCGGGTGATGCCGGCGTTCACGAAAAGGGCGTCGAGGGTGCCGAATTCCCTTTTCGCGCGATCGGCGAGAGCGTCGATGTCGGAAAGCGACGCCGTGTCGCTCCGGATGGAAACGGCGTTTTCGCCGAGCCGTTCGCGTGCGGAGTCGAGCGCGCTCTCGTCGCGTCCGGTGATCAGAACGCGCGCTCCGCCGTCCACCAGAAGCTTCGCCGTCGTGAAACCGAAGCCACTGCTGCCGCCCGTGACAACGATGTTCTTTCCTTCGTATTTGCCCATGCGAAACAGTCAATGACAATCCAAGATCACTGTCCAAGACCTGTTCCGCACCTCGTCATGCGGCCGGCGTATGACGACGTAGGCTGGATGCGTGCCCGACGATCCCTCGCCACCCGCGGGGCCCGACCTCCGCCTGGACCTCGAGCTGCGGCTGGTGCGGTACTTCACGGTCGTGGCGGAGCACCTGAACTTCGGCCGGGCGGCCGCCGCACTGCACGTGGCTCAGCCGTCCCTCAGCCGCCAGATCCAGCGCCTGGAGGACCAGCTGGGGGTGCGCCTGTTCGATCGCACCCCGCAGGGCAGCCGCCTCACCGAGGCGGGCCAGGCGTTCCTGCCGCAGGCGCGGGCACTGCTGCGGGCGGCGAACCAGGCGGCGCTCACCGCGCGTGCCGCCGCGCCACCGCGGGCGATCACCATCGGGTACGTCGCGGATCTGGTGGTCACCCCGGCGGTGGGGGAGCTGCGCCGTCGCCATCCCGACGCCCAGGTCCGTACCCGCCATCTGGACTGGAAGGACACTCACGCCCTCCCGCAGCGTCAGGTGGACGTGCTCGTCGCCCGGCTGCCGCTCCCGTTCGAAGCGGACCATCTTCGCGTGACCGTGCTCTACGAGGAGCCGCGGGTCGTCGTCATGCCGCTTTCGCATCGCCTGGCGGGCAAGGAGTCCATCGGCATCGACGACCTCACCGACGAGGAGCTCGTCGCCTGCACCAGCACACCGACGATCTGGAGTACGCCCCGGCCCCTCGGACCAGGCCCCGGCGGCACCACACCGGCCGGTCCCAGCGCCGACGACAGCTTCGAGGACAAGCTCGAACTCGTCGCGGGCGGCCATTCCATCGCCATTCTGCCCGCGGGCGACCGGCGCAGCACCCTACGCGACGACCTCGCCACCATTCCCATCACGGGGATCGACCCGTGCCAGGTCGTGGTCGTCACCCACGCCAATGACCACAACCCCCTGGTCACCGCCTTCCGCGAAATAGCGGAGCGAACGCTCGGCCAGGTGGGTGACGCGGGCGCGATCGTCGGTCCGCACTTCAGAAGGTAAATGTCGTACCCGGCTTGTACGGTTTGGGATGTCGATCTGAAAGGCGACGCTTGTTCGCCTTCTCGCGCCCTCGTCTCCCGCCCCCTTTGGAAGGTCCGATGTCCGTGGAAACGACCCAAGAGACCACCTATCTCGAACTTTCCGAAGAGGGCGGTAGAGCGCACAAGTTCTACGAGGTCACGGTCGACGGCACGACGATGACCATCCGGTACGGCCGAATCGGCGACGCCGGGCAGCGGAAGGCCAGCACGTTCCCCGATGAGGCGAAGGCGAAGGAGATGGCCTCGAAGAAGATCGGGGAAAAGGTACGTAAGGGCTACACCCCCGCCGTACGCGGAGCCCGGAAAAAGCGGAGCGTTTCCCGGCGACAGGTCATGAGCGCCCAGGCCGGTGGCGCGTCGGCTCCGGTCGGCCGCGCGGCGACGCGACGGGCTCCGGTCCTGTGGCGGTACGCCTCGGGCTCCGCGGCGTTCGGGATCTTCATCGATGACCGGCTGTGCATGGTGGGCAACGAGGCCGGTGTGATCACGTCGTTGACGCACGACGCCCAGGTGGTGCAGCAGGTCCGGCTGCCCGACGGGGTGAAGTGCATCGTCGCCGACGACGCCTGGCTCTACGCGGGCTGCGACGACGGCAACGTCTATGACCTGTCCGGAAAGGTGCCCAGGCTGGCCTACCAGATCTCCCCGGACATCGACATCTACTGGCTCGACATCCACGATGGCATCCTCGGCGTGTCCGACGCGGGCGGTGGCGTCGTCGCGATCGACCACGAGGACGAGTTCCTGTGGCGCCGGCAGGGCCGCGGGACGTCGGGCTGGATGGTGCGCTGTGACGCCGCCGCCGTTCACCACGGTCACAGCGGCGGTGTCACCAGCTATGACTGGCGTACCGGCAACGAGCTGTGGCACCAGTCCACCGGGCAGGTGCTCTTCGGCTGGCAGGAGCGATCGACGGTCTACGCGGGCACCGCCACCCGGACGGTCGTACGGCTGCGCAAGGACGGTGGCAGGGAGCAGACCTACGACTGCGACGCACCGGTCTTCTCCTGCGCGACCGCACAGGACGGCCGCTACGTCTTCGCCGGGGACAACCAAGCGTCGATCTACTGCTTCGACGAGGCGGGCACGCGCCTGTGGAAGCTCGGCACCGGCTGCGGCGCCGCCTACTCCATGCAGTACCACGACCAGCGCCTGTACATCGTGACCACGGACGGCTCACTGGCCTGCGTCGACGCGAGTGAGGAGGCCATCAGGTCGGCGGAGCGGGGCTCGGTCCCCGACGTCGTCGACGTCAAGGCACCGGCCATGGTCGAGACGCTCACCCCGTCGACCACCGTCGACGTCGTTGACGACAGCAGCGGGGGCATCGTCGTGGAGTGCTTCGAAGAGCACGGCCACCTTCGGGTCCGCGTGGTCTCCCCGGGATTCAACCGGAGCTGGCGGGTTCAGTTCCCGAAGGGGATCCGTGAGCGCGGTGCTCGCTACGTCGTCACCGAGGTGCGCGAGTCCGGCCGCGGCGGTTTCTACCGCGCCTACGGCGATATCCACCGTCTCGCCTGACGGCGCCTGGCCGACGAGTGCGCCGGCCCGGACGTCAGCCGGTCAGCCGGGCGAGGGCGCCGATCTCGAGTGCCGTCCACAGTGCGCCGTCCGGGCCGAGGGTGATGCCGTGCGGCTCTGAGCCGGGCGTGGGCAGGTCGTGGACCTCGATCGCGCCGTCCGGGGTGATCGAGCCGACGCGGTTGGTGCCCCATTCGGTGAACCACATGCCGTCGTCGTCGCCGGGGGTGATGGCGTGCGGGCGGGCGGACCGGTCGGGCAGCGGAAACTCCGTGATCACGCCGTCGGTGCGGATCCGGCCGATCTGGCCGGCGGCGATCTCCACGAACCACAGCGCGCCGTCCCGGCCCGCGGCGATGCCCACCGGCGCGGCGGCCTCGGTCGGCAGCGGGTGCAGGGTGATCTCCGCGTCCATGCCGATGCGGCCGATCGCGTTGCCCTGGTTCAGGGTGAACCACATGCCGCCGTCGGGCCCGGCGGTGATCGCCGAGGGGAAGGCGCCGGTGACCGGGAGCGGGAACTCGGTCACCTCGCCGTCGACGGTGATCCTGCCGATGCGGTCGGCGGTGGTCTCGGTGAACCACAGCGCGCCGTCCGCTCCCGCGGCGATGCCGAACGGCCCGCGGTCCGTGGCCGGGAGCGGGAACTCCGTGATCTCGCCGTCGGTCGTGATGCGTCCGATGCGGTGTGCCTGGTACTCGGTGAACCAGAGCGCGCCGTCCGGTCCGGTGACGATGATCGTCGGTCCGGACGCCGGGTCGAGCCGATGGCTCACGGGTTCGCCGCCGGGGACGAGCCGCCCGATCCGGCCGCTGTGCACCATGGTGAACCACAGCGCGTCGTCCGGACCGGTGGTGATCGCGTACGGGCCGTCCTCGGCACCCGCGACGGCGTACTCCTCGATGGACATTCCGGAGAGGTTACCGGCGGAGCCGAGGGACCTCGAACTCTTTTCGACCCCGGCCGACGCCGGGGTCAGGCGGTGGTGAGGTGGGCGCGCAGGGCCGCGGCGCCGGACTCGGTGAGCCAGTCGGCGAGGGTCCGCAGTCCCGGGTGGATCACGCGCAGTGCCTCGATGTCGGCGTGCCAGCGGTGACCGGCCTGCCAGCGCTTCCTGGTCTCGGCGACCTCCGGGCCGATCTCGGCGGCCTCGTCGTCGGTGAGCCGCTCGTACCGGACCGGGACGCCCGTGGCCTCGCTGATCGCGGCGGCGGCCGCGACCGGGGTCGGTTCGTCACCGGCGAGCTCCAGGGTCCGTCCGGCGAACCGGGGCGGATCGGCGAACGCGAGCGCGGCGAACTCGGCGACGTCCTCCAGCGCGATGACCTGCATGGGCTCGTGCGGTGGGAACAGGTGCCGGTGCACGCCGCCGGAGATGCCGTCGATCCTCGACCCGACGCCGAGATAGTTGGTCATGAACCGGACCGGGCGCAGCACGGTGGGCAGCGCGATGTGGTCGCGCAGGTACTCCTCGATCAGCGCCTTCCCCGCCGAGCCGAATGACGCCCTCGACGCCGAGGCGACGGTGCTGAACACCACCTGCTCGATCCCTGCCGCGGCCGCCGCGTCGATCAGCGCCCGGCCGCGGGCCACTTCGAGGTCGGTCTCGGGCCCGGCCGGCCCGAAGGCCACGGGTGGGATGCCGAACAGGGCGGCGGCGCCGTCGAGCGCGGGCGGCAGGCTCGCCGGATCGTCGAAGTCACCGCGTACGAGCTCGGCGCCGGCTTCGGCCAGGGCGGCAGCGGCGGGTGCGGTCGTGTCGCGTACCAGGGCGCGCACCGGCCGCCCCTCGGCGAGCAGCCGCCGTACGGTGGCGCCGCCCTGCTTGCCGGTGGCGCCGGTGACGACGATCGGGTGGTCGGATTCGGCCGGTTTCACAGCGGTCATGGCGTCCGTTCCGGGGTCGGTGGATACTGGCACGATCCGGAATGCTCCACCCGCTTCACCGCCACGAAAAGGGTTACGTGACATGGCAGCAGTACCCGTCGCCGCGCCGGCCGGGCGGGCCGATGCCCGCCGCAACCGGGAGGTCGTGCTGCGCACCGCGATGCGCGTGTTCGCCGAGGAGGGGCTGGAGGCGTCGCTCGGCCGGATCGCGCAGCGCGCCGGGGTCGGGGCCGGCACCGTCTACCGGCACTTCCCGAGCAAGGAGATCCTGCTCGAGGCGGTGCTCGCCGAACACCTCGAAGGCCTGGTGACGGCCGCGGGCCGATGGCCCGCCCGCGCCACGCCCGGTGACGCGCTGTTCGGGTTCCTCATCGACGTGATCGAGAAAACGGCCGGCCGCCAGCGTGTCTGCGACGCGCTCACGGCCGACCGCGGCTGGCCGCACGCCCTGCTGACCGCGGCGGTGCGCGGTTCCGCGAGGCGCTGGACGACCTGCTGACCAACGCGAAACAGGCCGGTGCCGTACGCGCCGACGTGCGGGTCGACGACCTGACCGCGCTGATCGCCGGCGGTGCCGCACTGCGTGCGGCCCACCGGGACCGGGCACGCGGCACGCGGCTGGTGCGGCTGCTGCTCGACGGACTGCGCACTCCGGCCGTCACGAAAGACGCGGCGTTCCGTGACGCGACGTCCCTTCAGCGTCACGAAACCGCCGCCCCCGACGTGAGGTACTGCGAGGAATGCGGCGCTCGGCTGCGGGTCCGGCCCACGGGGCGGCCGCCCCGCTACTGCGGGCCGACCTGTCGCCAGCGCGCCCGCCGCCGCCGCACCGCCGACTGACCTTCGCGGGGATCGCGCTTCCGTTCGCCTGCCTGCTCGGCCTGAAGACCGCGAGGCGGGGGTGGTTCGGTGGCGGTGTTCTTCTGTGAGTGGAATTTTCTCCTGTCAGGAGAACGTCCCCAACGAAGGTCCCTCCCTGTCGTCGGCAGCCTGCTTCCTCGATCTGAGGACCCCGTGGCGGGCCAGGATGCGGCGCATGGCGCCGTAGCCGCACTCGAAGCGTTCGGCGACCTGACGGATCGACCATCCCTGCTCGTACAGGCGTACCGCGTCCTCCTCCATTTCCGTACGCGCGGGTTCGGCGGTGTTCTTCTTCTCCAGCAGCGCGCGGACGTCCGCGCGGCGGTAGCGGCGGTGGCCGCCCGGGGTCGGCACGTACGGCAGCGCGCCATCCCGGGCCCAGGTCGCCAGTGTCGGGACCGAGATTCCGAACATCGCCGCCACCTCCTTCGGCGTGAGTAGCAGGTCGGGCCGGTCATCGGGGGATCGTGGCCCATACGGTCTTGCCGCCCCGTTCGGCGGGCCGGACTCCCCATTCTTTTGAGAGCGCATCTACCAGGAACATCCCTCGACCATTGACCGCGAGGGCGTCGGGCAGCGTGACGTCAGGTGTCGCATCGGTACAGTCCCACACTTCAATCACTATTTGGTTTTCGCGCAGATCAAGAGCGAGTGTGAACACGTCCATGGAATGCATGACCGCATTGGTCACCAACTCGCTCAGCACAATATGCGCGTCGTCGGCGCAAGGGCCGCGGACACACCACTCCGAAAGCGCCCATTCCAGCACCTTGTGGGCTTGTCGTGCGGCGACGGGATGGGGCGGTAGCGGTAGACGATACTTTTGCTTCTGTGCTATTCCTGATTCATCCATTCCACCTACCCCGATCCGTCGATTCGTTGATGACGGAAGTCTGTAGCTTGCGCATCGACGGGCGTAAGGATTTCCGCGCCCTTGGAAAGTCAGGGAGACTCCTATGGCACCGCACCCCGCGATCGACCCCGACTCGTCGCTGTGGGCATGGCTGGCGCACGACCTGCGCTTCTACCGGGAAAAGTACGGATTGTCGCAATCTGCGATGGGAAAGATCATTCGCCGGAGTGCGACAAATCTTTCCAACTGCGAGGCGAACAGGCGTCGCATCACGGACAAAGAGGCCAAACTCCTGGACGTCCGCTTCAACACCGGCGGCCACTTCCAACGCCTGCTCCGCTTCGCGCAGCGCGGTCACGATCCGGAGTGGTTCAAGCAGTTCACGGGTCTGGAGCAAGACGCGAACATGATCAAGACCTTTCAGGTGCTCGCGATTCCCGGGCTGCTTCAGACCCCGGAGTACGCCTACGCGATGATCAAGGCGGGAGGTTGGTCGGACCCGACGCCGTTGGTGGAGGAGAGGCTGGCGAGACAGGCCGTCCTCAATTCCTCCTCGCCCGCTCTGCTGCGGGCATTAATAACGGAAAGCGCACTCGAATGGCCGGTGGGCGGACCAGAGGTAATGCGCAGCCAGCTCGCCTACCTCCTTGAGGCGTCCGACCGTGCGCACGTCAGTGTGCGTGTGGTGCCGAAGGTCACCGGTGCGCATCCGGGATTCGACGGATGCTTCTCCATCATCTCTGGTGAAACAGGAGACGTCGCCTACACTGAATCGCCAGGAGGAGGCAGGTTGGTGCCTTCTACGACGGAGGTGCAGGCGTATGCACTCCGTTACGATCGCATCAGCGCAGTCGCTCTCCCCGCGCAACCCTCCCGCGCGATGATCCAACAGGCTATGGAGGCGATGTGAAAGTGGGCTGGACCAAAAGCTCCTGGAGCGGTACGCAACAAGGCGACTGCGTCGAGGTCAAGCTTATGGAGTCTGAGAGCGGCGCCTGACCAGAAGGTGGACCGGGCCGAAAAGGCCGGACACGCGTTGGCCTGGGAAGACGAAATGGGTGGGGCTCACCGCGTCCAGGTAGGGCGCCAGCGTGCCGTACACCAGGATCTCGATCTCGTTCTCGCCCGGCTGGACCGCGTCCGTCAGGTCGAAGCGGTACGGGGAGCAGACGCGGGTGCCGGCCGGGTGGCCGTTCACGGTGACCTCGGCCGTTCCGCGTACGCGGCCCAGGTCGAGGGTCACCGGCGCGACTTCCGGCAGGTCGATCCGGCGGCGGTAACGGACTCCTCCGCTGTACTCCGCGAGACCTGCGGCCTCCCAGTCGCCCAGTTCGATGCGGCCCGGACCGACGGTGAAACGTACCGGTGCGGCCAACGCGGCGCCGCCCTCGTGTCCCGGTCGGGTGCGGACCCGCAGCGCCCCGCACCGTACGCCGGGACCCGAGCCGGACAGGTCCACTGACGCGTCGTCGGCAAGCCGGTATTCGGCACCGTCCACGAAGACGTGTGTCTCCCCGCAGGTCGGGACCGTCATGCGCGTCGCGCCCGGGGGGATCGCGAAGCGGAACCATTCCACCCGTTCCGCCTCGGGGCGCGGCACGGCGAAGATCACCGGGATCACGCAGTCGTCCGCGTCGGTTCCCTCCAGCCAGGCGGTCTCCGGCAGCGGATGCGGACGCCGCCACAGGTGCAGCGCCGCCGGATCGCCATACTGCCGGCGCTGTGGCGCGACCGGTACCGGCTCTCCGTCTCGCGTCGCCCGCCACGGCTCCGCACGGGAACCGACGGCCCAGTCGGCGAGGACGGCCGCGGGCTTGTCGCGTTCGGTCAGCTCCACGGTGAGTTCGTTCGGCCCCGGCCGCAGCGCCGCCGCGACCTCATATCGCCGTACGCGCGGGGCGGCGTGCTCGGCGTACGGGTCGAAGCCGCCCTGCCGTCCCACCTCCACGCCGTTGACCAGCACGCGGCAGGGTTCCACGGCCGCGACCTGCAAAATGGCGTTCGACGGGACGTCTCCGACAGCGATCGTCGTGCTGAGTGCGACCTGGGCGCCGGGCCGGGCGGGCCCGGCCGGGGCGATCCACTCGGGCCGCCGGTAGCGCAGCGGGTCCCGGACCAGCGCGATGTGGGCGCGCAGCCGTACGGTCTCATCGGGTGTCAGGCGCAGATCGAGCACGTGCGATCCCGCGTCGAGGTGCACCGGAGCGGTCGCCAGGTGGCCGTGGTCGTCGAGGGGGACCTCCACACCGTCGAGCCAGGCGGTCGTGGCGGCCGGTGCTCCCACGGCCAGCGTCGCGGACACGGCCTCGGGGACACTCAGCTCGGTCCGCAGGCGAACCGCCTGGTCCGCGCGCACGTCGCCGAGGTCGATGAACTCCTCCGGCACGTGTCCCTTCGGGCCCAGGGTCTCGCGGTGGATCGGATCCTTGAAGATCCCGCGTGAGGTCGAGTAGACGATCGGCTTCCAGCCCGTACCCGCCCCGGGCAGGTCATCGGGCCCGGCGGCGAGGGCGTGGGGGCCGAAGGTCGCGTGCGCGGTCGCCCAGCTCGCGTCGTCGTACGCCGCCGCCGCCCAGCCGTCGCGTACGCCGTCGTCGCCCGCGGCCTCGACCCGGTGCCGGAACTCCCACCGCGCCAGGCCGGGCGGCTCGTCACGAGGGCCGAAGTCGCCCCACGTGTTGTCCATGGTGGGGACGAGTTCCATGTCCCACGTGGACCCGAGGTCGAGCCGGGTCTCCGCCGCCGACGGCCGCTCGACCACATCGTGATCCGACCCGTCGAAGATGAGGAGCGCGGCCGGACCGTCGGAGAAGGGCACCACGACCTCGGTGACGTCACCGTCGCGCCGGGCGGCGAGCGGCCGTACCGTCCCGCCGAACGGGCCGGCGAGCAGCGGCCGGCCCTGTACGCCGCGCACCCGCACCCGCATCTCGGTCGCGTACCGGCCGGGGTCGAAGTCGTACGAGGCGTCCAGCCAGCCCAGCTCGATCCCCCGTTCGTCGGGCCGGCCGACCGAGGCGTCGGTGGCGCGCGGGAACGCCGCGGTGAGGAGGACCAACGTCGCCCCGCCGACCTCACGGACCAGCGCGGGCACCGGCGCCTCCACCCGCAATGGCCCCGTGTGCTTCAAGGTCAGCGCGTCGGCCGTGCCGACGAACCGCACCGCGCGGCGCAGCCGGGACAGGTCGTACGTGCCGCCGACCACGCGGGCGGGGAGCGCGCCGACGGCGACGATCCGTCCGCCGTTCGCGGCGAACTCCTCCAGCAGCCGGGCGGTCTCCGCCTCCAGCACCGTGCAGCCGGGCAGGACGATCGTGGTGTACGCCTCGTTCGCGACCGTGAGCCGCCCGCCGGTCACGGTGGCGCGCTGCACGGAGTCGTCGTCGATCACGTCGGCGTCGACCCGCAGCCGGTCGAGGACGCCGGGGACCACCCGGAACCAGGCCATGTCGCCGACCAGTTCGCGATAAAGGAGCTGCGCCCGCTCGGCGTCGGCGTCGACGCCGTCGAGGCGGGCACCGGCCTGCGCGGTCGCGGTGGGCAGGAGCACCGCGACGTCGCACACGTGCCGGCCGAGGGAGAGCGCCGCGCACAGCCGGGCGACCGCGTCGGCGAAGACCCGGTGGTGCGGCCAGTACGGCTGGCGCCAGTCGGTGGCGGGCGGCGCCCACTCCCACCAACCGCCCTTGGTCGTGTAGTAGACCGCGTGCGGGTTGTAGAGCGTCGCACCGGAGCGCAGCCAGGGCAGCAGCCAGTCGAACGTCTCCTCCAGCGTGCCGCCCCAGCCGGTGGAGTGGAACGCCTCGATCCAGGTACGCGGCCGGTCGTACAGGTGGGCCAGCGACGAGTGGATCCTCGCGTCCCCGTGGTGGTCGGAGCCCGGTGCGCCGAACCAGCGGTGCGTACGCGCGTAGTCGGCGTACAGCCGCACGCCGTCCACCGGGAGACCGGCCCGCGCCGGGTCCTGCTGGTCGCACCCGTGGAGCAGCCCGTGGCGGGCGTGCCATTCGGCGAGCGGACGGAAGAAGGCCTCCTCGGCCAGTTCGGCGCGGGTGCGGTGGTAGTCGCGGCGAACGGCGGGGTCGCCGTCGCCGCCCGTCCAGAGCGCGGCCACGTGCGGGACGAGGTCGTAGCCGCGGCGCTTTTCGAACTCCGCGGCGAACTCCGGTGACCAGGTCGGCAGCGCCGGCAGCTCGTCCTGGAACGACCCGGCGATGACGGTGCCCAGCCAGTGCGGCAGCCGGCGTTCGAACTCCCCGTGCACGCGGTCGATGAGCGTGGCGCACGCGTCCCGCGACAGGTAGTCGAAGCCGCGGCGCACGACCTGACCGGAACGCTCCAGCCAGCGCCCGGCGTACGCGGGGTGTTCCCCCACGAGCCGTGCCTGCACGTCGGCGCCGGAGAAGCCGAGCTGGTCGTAGAACCACAGGAAGACGCCCAGCTCGTGCGCGTCGGCGCAGACGCCGTCGAACAGCTCCCACCACAGTTCGGAGAAGAACGGCGGATCGTCGGCGTCGGAGCCGAACATCGGCCCCGACGGCGCGAGGTTCAACACGACGAGGTTGTACACCCCGCCGTCGGCGAACCGTTCGAGCTGCCGGCGCAGCCGGGCACGGTCCAGCGGCTCACCGCTCCACCACCAGATCGCGGCGGGGGAGAACGCGGCGGGCGGCTCCGCCAGGACCTCCGCCAGCCGCGGCGGCAGCCCGGTCATCCCTTCAGCCCGCTGGCGAAGCCGCGGATGACGTACCGCTGGAGCACCAGGAACACCACGATGATCGGCAGCGCGGCCAGGACGAGGCCGGCGAAGACGAGACCGTAGTCGGAGACGTACTGGCCGACGAAGGAGAAGATGCGCACCGGGACCGTCTCCTTCGCGGACCCGCCGAGGTAGAGCAGCGGGGTGAAGAAGTCGTTCCAGATGAACACGGCGTTGAGGATCAGCACGGTGCCGGTGATCGGCCGCAGCAGCGGGAACACCACCCGCGTGAACGCCGTCAGGTGCGAGGCGCCGTCGATGAGCGCCGCGTTGGCGTAGTCGCGGGGGAGCGCCCGGATGAAGCCCGTGTAGAGGAACACCGTGAACGGCAGCTGGATGCCGGTGTAGAACACGATGATCCCCTGGTACGTGCCGAGCAGGCCCAGGTGGTCGACCAGCTTGAACAGCGGGATCATGCCGAGCTGGAACGGCAGCACGATGCCGAGCAGGAACAGGACGTACAGCCCGTAGCCGAGCCGGGAGGCGCAGCGGGCCAGGAAGTACGCCGCGAACGAGCCCAGCGCGATGAGGCAGACCAGGCTCGCGATGGTGATCAGCGTGCTGTTGAGCAGCGCCGAGCCCAGCGACGCCGACGACCACGCGCGGGAGAAGTTGCCCAGCGTGGGGGAGGTCGGTGGCGACAGCGGCGAGCTCGCGATCTGCTTGCTGTCCTTCAGGGACAGCACGACCAGCGCGTAGACCGGGAACAGGAACGCCAGCCCCACCACGATCATGACGATCTCGAGCGCGAACGTCCGCAGCCCATACCGGAGATGGTTCATGAGCCCTCCTTCGTCGGGGGAGAGACCACTGGGGTGCTGTGCTTGTCGATTCGCTCACTTCGTTCGCTCATACGCCGACCTCCCTGCCGCGCAGGTAGTAGATCTGGACGAGGGAGACCGCCGCGACGAACAGGGCGAGGACGAGCGCGATCGCGGTGCTGTAGCCGTACTTGCCGAAGACGAACGCCTGCTTGTAGAGCACCGTCGAGAGCGTCTCGCTGGAGTAGCCGGGGCCTCCGCCGGTCGCGGCGTACACCTGGTCGAAGAGCTTCAGCCCGCCGATCGTGGAGAGCATGACATTGATCGTCAGCGACGGCGCGAGCAGCGGCCAGGTGACGTAGCGGAACTGCTGGAACCGTCCCGCGCCGTCGATCATCGCGGCCTCGCGCAGTTCGGCCGGGATGCCCTCCAGCCCGGCCAGGAAGATCACCATGGAGTACCCGGCGTACTGCCAGACGACCATGCCGGCGATCGACCAGACCACGAGCGAGGGGTTGCCGAGCCAGTCCTGGCGCAGGTCGCTCAGGCCGAGCATGCCCAGGATGCCGTTGATACCCGCCTTGGGGTCGGGGTTGTAGACGTACTTCCACAGGAACGCGATCATCACCGGGCTGACCACGACCGGCGCGAAGAAGACGACGCGCAGCACCGTACGGGACTTGATGCGCGCGTTCACGCCCAGCGCGAGCAGCAGTCCGACGCCGTTCTGGACGATGACGATCGTGACGGTCAGCAGCAGCGTGTGGAGGAGTGCGCTCCTCGCCTGGTCGTCGCTGAGCAGGTGCTGGAAGTTGGCCAGGCCGTTGAAGGACTTGTCGCCGATGCCGCTCCAGTCCGTGAACGCGTACACGATGCCGGAGACGCTCGGGTAGAGCACGATGGCCGCGTACACGAGCAGCGCGGGGGCGACGAACCACCACGGCGGGGTGAGGAAGCCCGCCCGGCGGGCACGGGCCGCGGGTCGCGCGGTCGCCGTGCCGGCCGGGCGGCGGCTGGTCAATGTCATGACTTCTTCCGGTATGTCTCGTCCATCTTCGCCAGCGCCTTGTCCACCGTCGTCTTGCCGCCGAGGAGCTCCTGGACCACGGCGAAGTGGGTCGGCTGCACCTCGGCGTTCGGCCAGGCCTGGTCCATGAACGGCACGGCCTTGTTGTCGTCGATGAACGGCAGGAACGGGTTCAGCACCGGGTCGATCTTGGAGTTCGCGTCGCGCTTGAGCGGGACGCAGGCGACCGCCTCGGCCCACCGGTTGATGTTCTCCGGCCGGCCCAGGAACTCGATGAAGGCCTTGGCCGCGTCCGCGTTGCGGCTGCGCGCGCTCACGCCCAGGCCGACGACGACGCCCGCCGGGATCCACACGTTCGCCGCGGTGTCCGCGCCGGGGAACGGGAACATCGCCAGGTCGTCGGCGTTCGTGGCGGCCTTGCGGAAGTCGGGCAGCACCGCCGACACCTGCACGGCCATGGCCGCCTTGCCGGTCGCGACCATGGAGGTCTGCTGCTCGTACGTCGTGCCGTTGGGGTTGTCGTTGAAGAACCCGCGCTGCTGGAGCTGCAGGTACATATTGAAGGCGTCGCGCCAGCCCGACTGGGCGAAGCTCGTCGAGCCGGCCTGCATCTGGCTGTCGAACTGCGGGTTCTTCGCGTACACGGTCGAGGGCACGAGCGCGTACGAGATGAGCTGCGTCACCCACGGCGTCTGCGCGCCGAGCGCGATCGGGATCTTGCCGGCCTTCTTGAGCTTGTCGCACACCTGGAGCAGTTCGCTCCAGGTCTTCGGCGGTTCGACCTTCGCGTCGGCGAAGACCTTCTTGTTGTAGATCGCGCCGATGACGCTCGACCCGGCCGAGTAGATGAAGGTCTTGCCCTGGAGCTGGAACGCGGACTTGAAGTTGGCCGGGATGCTCTGCGTCCAGCTCTGGCCGCTGAGGTCGGCGAGCAGACCGGCCTGCGCGATCTGCGCCATCGACATCGCGCTGCCGTTGCCCGGGTAGACGACGTGGACGTCGGGCGCGTTGCCGGCGCCCAGCTGGGTGCGCAGCGACGTCTGCACCTGGTCGGTCGGCGCGTACGACGTCGAGAACTTCGCCTGCGTGTACAGCTTGGTCAGCTCGTCCAGCGCCTTCTGCTGGTCGGCGACGCCCACGAGGCGCAGCGTCTTGCCGCCGCCCCCGCCGGACGATCCGCCGCACGCGGCGAGAGAGACCGGGAGCGCCGCCACGGCGGCGAGCCCTCCCGCCGCACGCAGGAACTCTCTGCGGTTCCGCTCGAATCGGAGTGTCATCCTGTCCTCCTGGCAAAGAATCGGTAGTCCCCCGACTCCACGCGGTATACGAGCGTCTTTCCGCCTGTGGCGGCCGTCTCGATACCGACGAACTCGACCCCGGGGCTCTCGCCGGCCGGGTGTTCTCCTTCTCGTACGGCGGCGTGATCGTCGCCGGGTACGTGCACGGTCGCCGTCGCCCCCGGAGGGACGGTCACGTCCAGCCGGAACCCGTCGTCGTCCTGCCGCCAGCGCACCGCGATCCGGCCGCGCGCCGAGTCGTACGCCGCCTCCGCCCAGAACGGCTCGCCGTCGAACGGCCGCGGCCGGACGACCAGCTCGCGGTAGGCCACCGAGGCGGGCGCCTGGTCGAGCCCGGCCAGCCCCTGGTACAGCCACTCCCCGATCGACCCGAGCGCGTAGTGGTTGAAGGAGTTCATGGCGGGCGCCTGGAAGCCGTGCTCCTCGGTGTAGCCGTCCCACCGTTCCCAGATGGTGGTGGCCCCGTGCCGCAGCGGGTAGAGCCACGACGGCCGGCGGGTGCGCCGCAGCAGGGCGTGGACCAGGTCGGCGCGGCCCCAGCGGTCGAGGACCGGCGCGATCAGCCCGACTCCGAGGAAGCCGGTGGTCAGGCCGGGCCCGGCCTCCTCGACCAGAGCGGCCAGCCGCCGGGCGGCGTGGCTCGCGAGGTCGTCGGGGAGCAGGTCGAACGCGAGGGCGAGCAGGTACGCGGTCTGCGTGTCGCCCTCGATCCGGCCGTCCGGTCCGGCGAACCGCGCGGTGAAGACCGCGCGCACGTCGCGGGCGAGCGCGGAGTACCGCTCGGCCCGGTCGGCCTGGTCGCCGCCCAGCACGCGGGCGGCGCGCGCGGTCAGCTCCGCGCTGTGCGCGAAGTACGCGGTGGCGACCACCTCGCGCGGCGTCGGGCGGCCGATGGAGAGCCAGTCCGCGAAGTGCGGACCCACCTTGTGCCGCCAGACCAGGTCGGGGTTGTGCCGGTGGACGAAGTCGACCCACGCGCACATCGCGTCCAGGGAGTCGGCGAGGAACCGCTCGTCGCCGTACACCCGGTACAGGTGCCACGGGACCAGCACACCGGCGTCGCCCCAGCCGGGCGCGCCCTCGTCCGCGACGCCGGCCAGGCGCGGCGCGACGTTGGAGAAGCCGCCGTCCGGTCCCTGCGCGTCGCGCACGTCGTGCATCCACTTGGTGAAGAAGGCGGCGACGTCGGCGCCCAGGCAGGCGGTCGGCAGGAACACCTGGGCGTCGGCGAGCCAGCCGAGGCGTTCGTCGCGCTGCGGGCAGTCGGTCGGCACGCTCACGAAGTTCGACCGCTGCCCCCAGGTGATGTTCTCGTGCAGCCGGCGGATCGCCGGGTCCGCGCAGTCGAACGTCCCCGCCCGGGGCGTGTCGCTGTGCAGGACGACACCGGTGACGTCGCCGGGGTTCAGCTCGGCCAGGCCGGTCACCTCGGCGTACCGGAAGCCGTGGTAGGTGAAGCGCGGCTCGAAGACCACGGTGTCGGCACCGGTGATCAGGGTGTCGGTGGCGGCGGCGGTGCGCAGGTTGGCGGTGTAGAGACCGCCGTCGTCGTCGAGTGTCTCGGCGTGCCGGATCACGATCCGCTGCCCGCGCCGCGGAGCGCGGACGGTCAGCCGGACGCGGCCGGCGAAGTTCTGCCCGAAGTCGACGACGTGCGCCTCGGGGCCGATGCGTGTGACGGCGGCGGCGGGCAGCTCACCGAGCGCGCGCACCGGTTCGTCCACCGAGGGGACGAGCGTGTCGGTGCCGGTGTCGGCCACGCGGGCGGCCGGCCAGTCGCGGTCGTCGAAGCCCGGCTCGTCCCAGCCGCCGGCGGCACGCCGCGCGTCGTGGCACTCGCCCATGAGCAGGTCGGCGTACCGGATCGGCCCGTCGCTCGTCCGCCACCGCTCGTCGGTGCCGATGACCTGCGACGACCCGTCCGCGTAGTCGAGGTGCAGCTGGGCGATGAACTGCGGGAAGCCTCCGTAGTGCGCGCCCGGCCGGCGCGGCTCGAACCCGACGTAGCCGCTCCACCAGCCGTCCGCGAGCGTGGCGGCGAGGACGTTGCCGCCCTCGCGGACCAGCGCGGTGACGTCGTACGTCTGGTACTGGACGCGGTGCCGGTAGTCGGTCCAGCCCGGGGTCAGCTCGCCGTCTCCCACCCGCCGGCCGTTGATCCGCATCTCGTAGAGGCCGCGGGCGCTCACGTACAGGCGGGCCCGTACGGGGGCGGTGCTCGCGGAGAACTCGCGGCGCAGCAGCGGGCAGGGCAGCAGGCCGTGGGCGTCGAGGGCCCGCTCGCCCTCCTCCGGCGGGTCGACGACCTCGACGGCCGTCCAGTCGTTCGCGATCCAGGACGCGCGCCACTCACCGGCGTCGAGCCCGGTCTCGAACCACGACCGCTCCCGTCCCTCCGCCCCGTCCGCGGTCCACACCGTGACCTGCCAGTGGTAGCGCGTGCGGGGGCGGAGCGCCGGGCCGGCGTAGACGACACCGATCGCCTCGGGGTCCTCGACCCGGCCGGTGTCCCAGCCGGCGTGCGAGTCGTCGTCCGGCGTGACCTCGACGCGGTAGGCCGCCGGGGCCGTACCGCGAGGCGCGTCGTCGTCCGCGGCCAGCCGCCAGGACAGGAACGGCGTCCGCCCGCCGATGCCGAGCGGCGTCGTCCGGTGGTCGCACCGCAGCGCGTACGGCCGCAGCCCAGTCGCGGTGCCGTTCATGGGCCCTCCTTCGTCGGAGGAGCGATTCCGGGGCGCGTGTCGTTTGATTCGCTCGCTTCGCTCGCTCATGGGGCGGCCACCTCGTAGGCGACCTTGTGCTCGTCGAGTTCGCGCAGCGCCTCCTCGGAGGCGCCGGCGTCGATGATCACGCCGTCGAAACCGCTGAGCGGCGCGACCCGGTGCAGGGCGGTCCGGCTCAGCTTGGTGTGGTCGAGCAGAAGGATCTTGCGTGCCGCGCTGGCGAGCATCGCGCGCTTGACCGAGACGATGTGCTGCTCCTGGTGGTAGGCGAACCCGGCGGTGACCGCCGAGGTGGACACGAAGCACAGGTCCACCTGCAACAGCTCGATGGCCTCGATGCAGGAGACGCCGAGGAAGGAGTCGTGCAGGGGGTCGTAGTCGCCGCCGAGGGCCAGCAGCCGGACGTCGCGCATCTGGGCGAGCAGGTTGATGCCCTCCAGGAAGTTGGTGACGACCGTGAGCGGCGTGATGTTCTCCAGCCGCCGGGCGAGTGCCAGGCTCGTGGTCGAGTCGTCGAGCATCACCGCCATGCCGGGCTCGATCATCTCGACCGCCCGGCCGGCGATCGCGTCCTTCTCGGCCGGCATGGTCCTCATGCGGAACGCGACGTTGCTCTCGAACACGCCGGAGGGCTGGGCGGTGACCCCGCCCCGGTACTTGCGCACGACGCCCTGGCGCTCCAGCTCGTCAAGGTCCCGGTGAATCGTCATGAGGCTGACCTGGAAACGTTCGGCCAGCTCAGCGGCGCTAGCGGAGCCTTGCGTCAGGACGTGCTCGGCGAGCATCCCCCGCCGTAGCGCAGGGCCGTTCCTGCCGTCGCGCGCTCTGGCAGCAGCCATCACTACCTCCGACGGCTTGAATTCGAACACCCGAAACTGTGAAATTCACACGAGAGATATCGTGTCCCCGGATCTTGGGACATGCACACGGTCGGCGTCAAGCCCTCTCGGCGAATCGGCGGAGCATGCAGGTAGTGGAGTGCACGCCCGGTGCA
Organism: Actinoallomurus iriomotensis; assembly: GCF_030269445.1. Taxonomy (GTDB): domain Bacteria; phylum Actinomycetota; class Actinomycetes; order Streptosporangiales; family Streptosporangiaceae; genus Actinoallomurus; species Actinoallomurus iriomotensis. The sequence goes on along the minus strand of NZ_BSTJ01000001.1, from coordinate 1,286,095 downwards.
CGGCCGGGACCGGCGGGGTGTCCAGGGTGTGAGATTGGTACCAAGTTCACACCTCGTAGCGTTGTTTTAACGTCGAACCTCCCATGATCGGCTCGGGTTCTTCCCGGCCTCCACCGGTCGGCTGGGGGCTTTCGCTTTGTCCGAAAACTGCCTGGTTGTGATGCGTTTCAGTGCGAGACGATGCTCGTCAGGGAGAAGGCGACACGATTCATGCAGCCATTACGACCGGAGGATCCCGATCACATCGGCCCGTACCGGCTCGCCGGGCGGCTGGGTGAAGGCGGCCAGGGTGTCGTCTACCGCGCCGAACAGGACGACGGCACACCCGTCGCGCTGAAGGTGCTGCATCCGCGGCTGCTGCGCGGCGCGCGGGCGTACGACCGGCTGCGGGACGAGATCACGGCCGTACGCCGGGTGGCCGACTTCTGCACGGCGCGGATCATCGAGTTGGGCAGCGACGGTGACCGGTCCTACCTGGTGAGCGAGTACGTCGACGGGCCCTCGCTCCAGGAGTTCACCGAGGCCGGCGGGCCGCTGACCGGCGGCGCGCTGGCGCGGCTGATGGTCGGCACGGCGTCGGCGCTGGCCGCGATCCACCGCGCCGGGGTGCTGCACCGCGACTTCACGCCGTACAACGTGCTGATGGGCCCGGACGGTCCACGCGTGATCGACTTCGGCATCGCGCGGGTGCTCGACGCCGGCGCCACGGTGACCAGCGGCCTGGTCGGCACGCCCGCGTACACCGCGCCGGAACTGCTGCGCGGCGAGCACCACACGCCCGCGGCCGACATCTGGGGCTGGGCCGTGACGATGACGTTCGCGGCGACCGGCCGGCCGGCGTTCGGCATCGACTCGGTCGCCGCGGTGTTCAACCGCATCCTCCGCGACGATCCCGACATCGCCGCCGTGCCCCCGCCGTACCGCGACACGATCCGGCGCTGCCTGGCCAAGGATCCGCGCGACCGTCCCGAGGCGCCCGACATCCTGCTCCGGCTCCTCGGCTACCAGGACGTCGAGGAGGCGGCGGCCGCGATCAGGCTGCCCGAGGGCGTACGGCCCGCCGACCACCTCACCGTCGACCGGCCCGAACGGGGCGGCGACCGCGACCGTACGCGCCCGGACCGGTTCACCCGCCCGGACCGCACGCCGGTGTTACGGCGCCGGCGGCGGGTCCGGACGCTGCTGGCGGCCGGGGCCGCGGCGGTTGCGGTCGGGGCGGCGACGCTGGCGTTCACGCTGTGGCCGGACGGCGGGGCACGGCACGCCGGCGGGCCGCCCTCCGTCCCGCCGCCCGCCGTCACCGTCGGCTCGGCCAACTTCGCCGAGAGCTCCCTGCTCGGCGAGGTGTACGCGCAGGCGCTGGAGGCCAAGGGGTACCGGGTGACGCGGAGGTTCAACCTGGGCGACCGCGAGACGTACTTCCCGCTGGTGCGGTCCGGGCAGATCGACGTGATCCCGGAGTACACCGGCGCGCTCGCGGTGTCGCTCGACCGGACCAGCACCGCGGCCACGGCGGCGCAGGTCGACGCGGTCCTCGCCCGTACGCTCCCACCGCAGCTCGAACTCCTGCGTTCCGCGCCGGCCGAGGACAAGGACACGGTGACGGTGACGAGGAAGACCGCCGAGCGGTACGGCCTGCGCACGATCGCCGACCTCAGGCCGGTGGCCGGCGACCTGGTCATGGGCGGCCCGCCGGAGTTCCAGACCCGGCATCAGGGGCTCGTCGGGCTGCGCGGCACGTACGGGCTGAACTTCCGGAGCTACCAGCCGTTCCAGACCGACGACCGGACCACGCTCGTCGCGCAGCTCGAGGACGGCCGCATCGACGCGGCGGACCTGTTCGCGACCGAACCGGCGATCGCCGAGGGCGGGCTGGTGGTGCTCCAGGATCCCAAGCACGTGTTCAGCGCGCAGAACGTCACACCGCTGGCCTACCGTTCGTCGCTGAGCGCCACCGGCCGCAGCGCGCTCGACGCCGTCTCGGCCAAGCTGACGACGGACGCCCTGCTGCGCATGAACGTCCGCGTGCTGGCCGACCGGACCCCGGCTCGCACGGTGGCCGCCGACTGGCTGCGCCAGGTGGGCCTGGTCACGACGCCTTGACCCGTCGTGCGGGTCAGGTCACCTCCCTGCGGATCCCTCGTGCGAAGCCGGCCGTCATCGGCGCGACGATCCAGAAGGTGATCGACGCGGCCAGCCGGGCGGCGTCGGCTCCGGACAGGTCGCCCTTCGCCAGGGGCCCGACCGTGGTGTTCAGGTCGAACCAGCGGACCAGGAGCTCGCCGGTGCCGCCGAGCCGGCCGACGAAGGTCCCCAGGGCGGGGGTCGACAGGTAGAGGACGATCGAGAGCGGGGCGTTCAGCAGGAGCATGCCGATGGCCAGCCCCATCGCGACCAGCAGAACGTTCGTCGCGGTCCAGCCCAGCACGGCGAGCGGCCCGAAACCCCCGTCGACCGGAACATCCTCGACCCGGGCGACGATCATCGTCACCGGCACCGTCACCAGCAGTGCGAACAGCGAGGCGGCCACGGCCGTGAGCAACGGCGGCAGGCACTTGGCCGCCAGCACCCGGTGGCGCCGAGGTTCGAGCGCGAAGGTGGTCAAGGCGGTGCGGTGGCCCCATTCGCCGGTCACCGCGAGGATGCCCAGCGCGGGGAGCAGCGTCCCGAAGCCGACCCCCGCGGTGCCGGCCAGCATTCGCGGACGCGGACCGGCCACGACGCCGCGGGCGACGATGGCCGCGACGGTGAGGCCGGCCAGGACCAGGATCATGATCTTGGCGCTGCGGGTGTCGAAGAGCTTGCGCGTCTCGACCCGCAGGAGCCGGTGGAAGGGGATGCTGGTCATGAGACGCTCCGATCGGCGTTCGCGGTGAGGTCGAGGAAGGTCTCTTCGAGGCTCCGGCCCCGGGACAGCTCGGCGACGGTGCCCTGCGCCAGGATCCGGCCGCGTCCGATCATCACGAGACGGTCGGCCACCTGCTCGATCTCGTGCAGGAGGTGCGAGCTGAGCAGCACCGAGCAGCCCGAGTCCGCGAGCCCGCGGAGCAGCACGCGCATCCAGTGGATGCCCTGGGGGTCGAGGCCGTTGACGGGTTCGTCGAGGACGAGGACCTCGGGCCGGCCGAGGAGCGCATGACCGACGCAGAGGCGTTGCCGCATGCCCAGCGAGTAGCCGCCGACCACGCGGTCGGCCTCCCGGCCGGTCAGCCCGACCAGATCGAGGACCTCGCCGACCCGTGTCCTCGGCAGGCCGATCATCATCGCGCCGAGCGTGAGGGTCTCGCGCCCGGTACGTCCGGGATGCAGGGCGCCGGCGTCCAGCAGCGTGCCGACGCGCGCTCCGGGGTTGGCCAGCTCCGCGTACGCACGGCCGAACACGGTGGCCGAGCCGGAGGTGGCGCGGGCGAGCCCGGTCAGGATGCGCAGAGCCGTCGACTTCCCGGCGCCGTTGGGCCCGAGGAAACCCGTGACGCATCCCGGGCCGACGGCGAAGGACACGTCGTCGAGCGCCCGCACGCCTCGGTAGGTCTTACTGACGTGGCTGAATTCGATCACGTGTTCAGTCCACCGGAGGCGATCCGGCAGATCATCGGCCTCGGGTCGAGCGCGGCCGGACGCGGGTCCCGGCTCACCGCTCGCCCGGATGGACCTGCGTCGGCCATGGATCGACCTGGGTCGCTAACGCGGCCGGCGGGGGCGTCCCTAGGCTTGCGGGCTGTGGAGGACCGCTCGCAGAACCAGCCGCCCCTCGATCGCGAGGGCGTCGCGCTGCGCTACCTGTGCGCCGCCCTTCCGATGGCGTTCTACGCGAGCACCTGGGCCGCGACCGTGTCCCGCCGGCACGACCGGCTCGGTCCGGCACTGGTCGACCTGACGCTGGGCCTGATCGGGCTGGTCCTGATGCGCCGGCGACGACGCCGACCCTGGCAGATCGCGCTGGCCACCGCACTGCTCACCGGCTATTCCGACATCGCGACCGGCCCGGCACAGGTGGCCTACGTGTCCTTGTGCACCCATCGGCGCCGGCGTGAGATCGTGCCCGTCGCGATCGTGTCCTGGCTGTGCCTGGTGGCGCGTTCGGTCCGGTTCGGCGTCGGCCAGGCGACCGTCGTCTCCCTGACGACCGGCACCGCCATCCTCGGCGGACTCACCGTCTTCGGCCTCTATCTGCGCGGACGCCGCGACCTGGCGGCCTCACGCCGCGAGGCGGAGGCGACCGCCGAACGCGAGCAGCTGGCCCGGATCGAGCAGGCGAGACTGGCGGAACGCGCCAAGATCGCGCAGGAGATGCACGACATCCTCGCGCACCGGCTCTCGCTGCTGTCGATGCTCGCCGGCGGCCTCGCGTATCGGACCGATCTCACCGCCGAGGAGATCCGCGGTGCCGCGCAGGCGATCCAGGAGAACGCGCACCTGTCGCTGAACGAGCTGCGCACCGTGCTCGGGACTCTCCGGTCCGATGGCGCCGTCGCGGCTCCGCAGCCGACCCTGGCCCATCTGAGCGTCCTGTTCGACGAGGTACGCGCCGCCGGCCAGCGGGTCGAGGTGGCCGACGCCATCGCCGACCGGGACCTGCTCCCCGAACAGACCGGCCGGCACGCCTACCGGATCCTCCAGGAGGCCCTCACCAACGCGCGCAAACACGCACCGGGCAGCCGGGTGACCGCCGAGCTCGACGGACGGCCCGGCGAGGGCCTGCGGATCCGGGTGAGCAACCCGGCGTCCGGAGCGTCCCCCGGACCGGGCGGGCGGCTGGGCCTGGTCGGCCTGGCCGAGCGGACCCGCATGGCGGGCGGTACCCTCGACCACGCCTTCCGGAACGGACGGTTCGTTCTCGATGCCCGCCTGCCCTGGGAGAATCCGAGCTCGTGATCCGACTGGTGATCGTGGATGACGACCCGATGGTGCGGACCGGGCTGCGCCTCATCCTGGGCGGCGAGCCCGACCTGGAGATCGTCGGCGAGGCCGGCGACGGCCGGGAGGCCGTGCACGTGATCGACGATCTCAAGCCCGACCTCGTGCTGATGGACATCCGGATGCCCGTCCAGGACGGCCTGGCCACCACCGAGCTCCTGGTGACGCGCCCGGCTCCGCCCCGGATCCTCGTGCTCACCACGTTCGACGCGGACGACATGGTGCTGCGGGCCCTGGAGCTGGGCGCCGCGGGCTTCCTGCTGAAGGACACCTCGCCCCCCAAGATGGTCGAGGCGGTCCGTAACGTGGCCAACGGCGAGCCCGCGCTCTCGCCGAGCGTCACCCGCCAGCTGATCGCGGCCGCCACGCGGCACGATCTCCCGCGTACGCACGCGCGACGCGAACTGGCCAGGCTCACCGACCGGGAGCGCGAGGTCGCCGTCGAGGTGGCCCGCGGCAGCTCCAACGCCGAGATCGCCCAGAGCCTCTACATGAGCGTCGCCACCGTCAAGGCCAACATCACCCGGATCTTCGCCAAACTCCAGACCGACAACCGCGTCCACGTCGCCATGAAGGTCCGCGACGCCGGCCTCCTCTGACCGCCTACTTGATGAAGCCCTGCTGCGTGAGCCAGTCGTGGGCGACCTGCTTCGGCTCGTAGCCGTCCACGTCGACCTTCGCGTTGAGCCGGCTCATGGTGTCGTTGGTCAGCTTCTGCGCCACCGGTGCGAAGATCTTCTGGATCTGCGGGTACTTGTCGGCGATCTGCTGGCGCAGGGTGAGCGACGCGTTGTAGACGGGGAAGAAGTGCTTGTCGTCCTCCAGGACCTGCAGGTGCTTGGCGGGGATGCGGCCGTCGGTGGTGAAGACCTCACCGAAGTTGCAGGTCGAGCCCTTGGCGGTCTCGGTGTAGATGACCCCGGTGTCGAGCTGTTTGACGTTCCCCGCCGGCACGTTCATCCCGTACGCCTTCTTCAGGCCGGGCCAGCCGTCGTCACGGGTGGAGAACTCGCTCTCGATACAGAACGTCGCCTCGGCGGGCTTGGTCTTGAGCAGGTTCGCCAGGTCGGACATGGTCTTCACGCCGAGCTGCTGCCCCTCCGCCTGCCGGATCGCGAACGCGTACGTGTTGTTCAGCGGAGCGGGCGGCTCCCAGACGATCTTGTTCTTGGCCAGGTCCTCCTTGGCCACCGCCTGGTACTGCTCGGTGGGGTCGGCGATCGGCTTGGCGTGCTTGAGATAGGTGATCCAGCCGGTCCCGGTGTAGTCCCAGTACAGGTCGACGAGGCCCGAGGTCAGGGCGTTACGGGTGTTGGTCGAACCCTGGATGTTGGTCTTGTCGGTGACGCTCGCGCCGTGCGCGCGCAGCAGCTGCAGGGTCATCTGCCCGAGCACGAGCTGTTCGGTGAACTCCTTGGAGCCGACCCGCAGCGACGCCCCCTTGAGCTCCTGGCCGGCGCTTCCCTGCTCGACCTCGGACTTCGATCCGCCGCAGGCCGCGAGCGAGGCCGCAAGAGTGAGCACTCCGAAAGTCGCTCCGATGGCGCGAAGACGCATGTGAACCTTTCTCTCTCCCGGCCGGTCATGGCGATCGGTCGGGGCGTGGTCGGGAGGAAGCGGTCAGGAGAGACCGCGAGGTCGTAGTACGTCCTCGGCGAGGCTGCCGAGCCAGTCGACCAGGAACGCGATGCAGCAGGTGAGAACGCCTCCAGTGATCAGGACCGGATGGCGTGACAGTTTGATGCCGTTGACGATCATGTCGCCGAGGCCGCCCGCGTTGACGAAGGTGGCGAGCGTGGCCACGCCGACGGTGAGCACCAGTGCCGTCCGCAGACCGGCCAGGATCACCGGCACGGCCAGCCGCAGCTCCACCGAGAGCAGTACCTGCAGCCGCGTCATGCCCATGCCGCGTGCCGCCTCGACCAGGGCGGGGTCGACCTGCTGGATGCCGACCATCGTGTTGCGGAGCACGGGCAGCACGCCGTACGCGACCAGGCCGATCATGGCGATCTTGAACCCGACTCCGAACTTGATGGTGAGGAGCACCAGCACGCCGATGGAGGGGATCGCCTGGCCCAGGTTGGAGAGGCCGAGGATGACCGGGCTCACCCACCTGGCCCTCGGCCGCGAGACGACGACGCCGAGAGGGATCGCGATGACGACGATGATCACGCTGGCGATCAGCGTGAGTTTGAAGTGCTCGATCACCCGGTCGTGCATGTACGTGTAGTTCAGCGTGCGCCGCTCGATCGAATCGAGCTTGAGCCCGTGCACCCACAGGTAGAGCACGCCGAGCGCGGCGGCGATCGCGATCGGCGTCCCCAGGTGCCGGAACAGGACGCGCGCCCGGCCGCGCCGTGGTGCCCCGGTGTCACCGACCCCGCCGGTGACGGGCAGCGTGTCAGCCACCACTCGGCTCGACCTCCCGGCTCTCACTGTTGATCGCTTGACAGATGTCCTGGTAGGTCAGGCGGTGACGTACGTCCCCCGAGACGGCGGCGACCTCCTCGGTCCCGTGCGCGACCATGGCGTCCAGCGCTTCGCGCAGGGTCGCCGTCGCCTCGACCTCCGGCAGTCCGGCCGTCCCCTCCGGGCCGTCGCCGGCGGTGCGGGCCTCCTCGACGGTGATCAGGGCCAGGCGCTTCAGCGTCCCCGCCGTGCCGATGAAACCGGCGACGTAGTCGTCCGCGGGAGCGCTCAGGATCCGCGCCGGCCGGTCGTACTGGGCGATGTGCGACCCCTCCCGCAGTACGGCGATCCGGTCCCCGAGCTTGATGGCCTCCTCGAAGTCGTGCGTGACGAAGATGATGGTCTTGCGGAGTTCGCGCTGCAGGCGCAGGAACTCGTTCTGCAGGTGTTCGCGGGTGATCGGGTCGGTGGCGCCGAACGGCTCGTCCATCAGCATCACCGGCGGGTCCGCGGCGAGCGCGCGAGCCACACCGACCCGCTGTTGCTGTCCGCCGGACAGCTGACGTGGATACCTCGACCGGAAGTCCGCCGCGTCGAGCCCGACCAGGCCGAGCAGCTCGTCGACCCGGTCGTTGATCTTGGCCTTCGACCAGCCGAGCAGTTTCGGCACCACGCCGACGTTCTGGGCGATGGTCAGGTGCGGGAACAGCCCGATCTGCTGGATCACGTAACCCACGTGGCGGCGCAGGTCGTCCGGGCGCATCCGCAGCACGTCCTCGTCGCCGATGCGGATCTCGCCGGAGGTCGGCTCTATCAGCCGGTTGATCATCTTCATCGTGGTCGTCTTTCCGCACCCGGAGGGGCCGACGAAGACGACGAGTTCCCCGGCCGGCACGTCGAGCGAGACCGCGTCCACGGCGGGAGCGGTCTGTCCCGGATAGCGCTTGGTGAGCTCGCGCAGCTCGATCCGGACGCCACCGTCACTGTTCTCGAACACGAAGACCCCTCGGACTGGTTAGACGGCGGACGATGAGGAAGAACAGGTCGCAGAGGAGGGCGAGGATCACGACGCCCAGCGTTCCGGCCAGCGCCTCGTTCAGCGAGTTCGCCGAGCCCAGCCGGGCCAGCCCGTCGAGGATCTGCTGGCCCAGCCCCGGACCGGCCACATACGCCGCGATCGCGGTGATGCCGATGATCATCTGTGTGGCGACGCGGATCCCGCTGAGGATCAGCGGCCAGGCGAGCGGGAGCTGAAGGCGCCACAGGACGTGAAAGGAGCTCATCCCCATGCCGCGCCCTGCCTCGATGACCGCCGAGTCGACGCCGCGCAGGCCCACGACCGTGTTCCGGATGATGGGCAGCAGCGAGTAGAGGGTGAGCGCGAACACGGTCGGTGACCAACCGAGGCCCAGTACCGGGATCAGCAGGCCGAGCAGCGCGAACGACGGGATCGTGAGGAACCCGCTGGAGACACCGATGGCGAAGCCGCTCAGTCGCCGGTGCCGCCAGGTGAGCACCCCGATGCCGACACCGAGCACGGTGGCGATGGCGATGGACAGCGCCACGACGAGTGCGTGCTGTCCGAACGCACGCGTGAGCTCGTCCGACCTCGTCTGGACGTACTCCGTGAACGTCATCGCACTCTTTGAATAGCCATGTTTTATACCTAATTGTCGGGATCTAGCGCTTGGAGGGTGGAATCTTACGGCATGAAACGGTCCGAAACCATGTAGGGACCCTCAGTCACGACGGCGACGGTCGTGTTCGCGCGCCGCGCGCGGGTACGTGGCGCGCCGACGGCGAGCCGAGGGCGGGAGGCGTGGATCGTCGCCGCGGAACACGTGGCCGGCCTGCGAAAACGCCCCCGAGTGTCGAGTGCGGGCGCGGCCGCGCGATGACGGCCGGAGCGTGCCGCGACGGGAGCGGATCACGACCAAGATCACGTTTTGGCATCGCGTTCGGGATTCGCCGGAGCGAGGCAATTAGCCGACGAAATTTTCGGCGGAGCGCCGCCCGGCCCCCGTACGGAAAAAGCCCTCACCCGTATGGGGGGCGGGCGGTCGCCCGCGGTGTCACCCCTTGACGGTCAGCAGGGGGCGGAGTTCGACGACCGGGTCGGCGACGCCCGCGTGGCGCAGGCTGGAGACGACCGGGCCGATGTCCTTGTAGACCCAGGGCGCCTCCTGCTTGAGGTCACGGCGCCAGGCGGCCAGGACGTCGGCGCGGTGGGTGACCTTCGGGTCGCGGTGGTCCAGCGGCGTGACCACGCGGAACTCCCGCAGGAACGCGTCGAGCTCCTTGTCGTTCGACCGTGAGGCGGCGCCGCGCGGCACCCGGCGGCCCGCGCCGTGGCAGGCGCTCGCCAGCGACCGCGGGTTGCCGTGCCCGCGCAGGATGTAGCTCGCCGCGCCCATCGAGCCCGGCACGATGACGGGTTCGCCCCACAGCGCGTACGGGCCGCCGGCCGTCTCCTCGTAGCCCCCGGCCGGGGTGGCGCCCTTGCGGTGGGTGACGGTGTCGCCGTCCTGCCAGAGCAGGTTGTGCGGCGCGTCGTACACGAGGTCGGCGGTGAGATCGCCGCACTCGGCGGCCAGCCCGGTGCGCAGCATGAGGGACAGGAAGAACCGGTTACCGACCGCGAAGTTCGCCGCGTTTCCGAGGGCGTCGAGGTAGCGCCCGCGCCGCGTCGCGGAGCGCTCGTCGAGCGACATCGGGATGATCTTGTTGTCGGGCACGGGGAGCTCCTGCGGCCATGCGGCGCGGGCCTGGTCCATGCCGTCGGCGTTCGCCTGGTGGCCGAGGGACAGCGAGCCGCTGTGCACCATCGAGACGACTTGGCCGAGCTCGAAGCCCCAGGCGTACGCGGCCTGCCGGTCGTGGACGGCGGCGACGTACTGCAGCTCGGCGAAGTGGTTGCCGCCGCCGACGCTGCCGATGATGCTGTCGTAGCTCGTCCCGCCCGCGCTCGTGATCCAGTCGCGGAACGGCTCCGCGGTCGTGGTGGGGTAGCGGGCGCGGTGGATACGGTCGTGCCTCTCGTCCTCGCGCAGCGCGGCCCAGACGCCGTCGTTCGGCGGCGGACCGGCGTCGAGGAGGCCGGGCAGGCCGTCGCGGAGCAGGCCCTCGCGCTGCGCGGCGGTCAGGGCGATGCGGCGGCCGCCCTCGAAGAACAGGTGGCGCAGGCGGCGTTCGAGCGCGTCGAGCCGGGGGCGTACGTCGTCGGCGGTCAGCGAGGTCGTCTCCACGCGCATGCCGCAGTTGATGTCGTTGCCGACGGCCTGGGGGATCAGCGCGCCGCGGGTGCGCAGGACCGTGCCGATCGGGATGCCGGCGCCCTTGTGGAGGTCGGGGGTGAGGACCACCCGGGTGATCGCGGCGTCCCCGCCGAGTCGTTCGAGGGTGCCGGCGGTCTGGAGGACGGTGAGGATCTCGTCGATGGCGCTGGATTCGATCGGCACGTCCTCGGCGGCGCAGATGTCGACCGGGACGTGCCAGGGGTTGGGCAGGCGCAGCCAGTCGTCGTCGACGCGGACGAGTCGTGGATCCTGCGTGGGAGAGCTGGGCATGAGGCCTTCCTGACGGCTGCGGATGAGGGCATGAAGAAATGCGCCGCGTTTTCGGTGCGCGGCGGATCGCCGGTATTCCCCGGGTTCAGCAGCCGCGAGGTGAAATGACGATATCCCGCCGGGCCGGGGCGGCCGCAACGGGATTTCGTCGGTTCTCTCGGTTACCGGGTCCGCATCGCCGCGACCGGGGCGGTGAGCGGGGCCCGGCGGGCGCTGCGGAGCGTGCTGACGCTCATCGCGAGCAGCCAGTAGCTGAGGATCGCGCCTATGGAGGCGGTCGTGCCCCAGCCGTTGGCGGCGTAGAAGAACGAGGGCTTGTTGCCGAAGAACATCGAGGGGATGAAGGCGAAGTTGATCGCCGCGAGGACGTACGCCGAGCGGCCGGTCCAGCGAGGGAGCGCCCGCGTACGGCCGATCGCGTACCCGAGGGCGGCGAGGAAGATGCCGAGCAGCATGCGCCCGATCGAGCCGTACAGGATGTAGGTGCCGCTGACGGTGATGGTCGGGTCGATCGGGTGGTCCGTCGCGATGACGGAGCCGGCCTCCAGGCCGCTGGAGATCAGGGTGACCACCACGTACGCGAGCCCGGCCGCGGAGGCGATCCCGCCGATCCACTCGTGCTGGGGGCTGACCGACTTGATCAGTTCACGGAAGCCGGTGACGAAGAGCAGGAGGGCGCCGAGGGCGAGAATGCCGATCAGGAGGCGGGCCAGAACGTTCCAGTCCGGCGGCGCGTCGTCGTAGACGAAGTAGAGCGGCACTTCGACGATGAACGCCACGGCGGCGGTGAGGCAGGAGAATCCAGTGAACTTGCGGGCGAGTTTCTCGTTCATTGCGGCTGGGGCCTTTCCGAGCGTTTCTTGCTGATGTCGGCAATCCTGCTGGGGAAGGCCACAGTGCGTCCGTGGGCGTGGACACCGAGTAAGGGTGGACCTGGCACCACTCTTTCCCCGGTGGTGCCAGGACCTGGTGCGTGCGGAACGACGGCTCGGCGGGGTCCTACGCCGGGGTCTCCCAGAGGTCGAGTTCCCGGTCGATGTCGCTGCCGGGCGCCGTGTCGCCGCCCCGTGCCCAGTACTGCGCCGCCCGGCCGAACGGCAGGACGGTCGACGCCGCGCTGCCGGCGACGCCGACGTAGTTGTTCAACGCGCGTGTCCCGCCTTGACCGTCTGGTACCTGGTAGGACAGGACCCGTATCTTGCGTTGGTCGAACGGGTACGGCTTCCCGGATGGATCGGTCCAGTACTGGTTGAAGCCGAAGTTGCGAAGAACGCCGTTCTTGGCCGATCGCCCGGTCTGCTTTCCCGTGCTGACGAAGACGTGAAAGTCGTTGATTCTCGCGTGTTTCCCGGTGGCGTCGGCCCTGACGCGAGAAAGGGTCTGGCGGCCGCCGCCGTACCCGGACTCCATGAATTTCCGTCCGGGCGTCGAACGCAGCAGCGCCGTGAAGGACTTCGCCTTGATCTGCCGGAGCTCGGCGCGCAACCGGCGCACCAGGCCGCTGACGCGCCGGAGCATTCCTGCCAGCACCGTCATCACCCGCCCGACGTCGCCGGCGGTCCTGCTCGACTCCGCGGTGATCCGCTGCGCGGCGGCAAGCTCCGAGGCTCCCAACGTCTCGGCCGCGGCCAGCTGGGCGCTGAGCCAGGCCACAACCGCCCACACCACCACCTCGCTGATCATCCCGCGGATGATCGCCTCCACGTCGGTGATGAGCGAGCTGACCAGCTGCAGCAGCGCCGCCGTCCGGTCGGCGCTGCCCGCGGTGTCCGCGATCCCGTCTCGCACCTCCGTCAGGCGCTGCCGCGCGGTGTCCGCGGCGATCCCCTGCCACGTCTCGCCGAGAGTCCGGTGCATGGTCTCGTCGAGGTCGGTCGCGAGCTTGCGGCAGCCCTGGGCGATGCTGTCGAAGTTGTACGCCGCCTGTCCGGTGGCGATCGGGTCACCCGTCAGCCGGTCCGCGACGGTCTTCGTCCAGTAGAACGCGTTCAGCAGGAAGGAGACGCCGCCCCGGGCCAGAAAACCGATCGGGTCGGCGATGATGTTGGCGTAATTGGAACGCACCGCTAGGAAAGCGGCAGAGGCGTCGGTGACCAGCAGTGCGATATCAGTGCCGATGTTGTACTTGTCGTCGCTGTCCAGGTCGCCGAAGAACCGCCAGGTATGAAGGGCCGCCGATCCCAGCGTGCCGGCGGCCATGGGCAGAGAAGTGATGACGCCGTTCCAGGCGCGGTGGTCCTGGTAGAACCGTGAGGCCGGATTCAACTGGCGGAGTCGCCGGCCGTCGCCGTATTCGTCGCCGACTTTCGCCAATACCCGCAGACACGCCGTCTCAGCGGAAGAATAGTGGGTGCCCGTCGCGTGGAGACGTTTCTTCGCGCCGTCGATGGCGCCGGACATGTGGTCCAGATGCTGTTCGAACTCGGCGGCGAGCGACAGGAAATCCTGTCTCAAGGACCGGAGCAGCCCCCACACGTGCTCGGGCGACAGGGCACGCGTCGCATCGCCGGTGGCGCGGTGAAAGGTCTCCACCCGGGTCGCCAGTGTCTCGACGCCGCGCGCGGCGCTTCCGACGGCACCGGCGGAGGCGATGTATCCGTCCATACGCCGTCCCTCAAGACGATCCCGCCGGTGCCCGGCGTCAAGCGGTGAATGCCGAAGTCGATCTTACCGAGCGGCCTCGCGGCTCCCATCGTTGACCTCGGCGGCCATCCGTCCAGCGCGTGGTCGGCGGTCAGGTCCTGGGTGCCGATGACGTCCAGCAGGCGCAGCTGCTCCACAGTTCGCCTTCCGCCGTGTGGCCCGGCGGAAGGCGAGATACCGTGCGTAAGGCGGCTTCGAGTATCGGTTTCGGTCTGAGTGGGGACGGCTGGTCTTGCGGGGCGACACGATCGGTGGATCGCGATGAGACGTCGGCAGCGACTCGAGTTAATGCTGCAGGTGACGCTCGTCATCACGGCAAGCCTGTTGGGAATTGTCACCAACTATGCCACGAACAGTCAGCGAGCGCCGTACGTCCTCAAGGTCCTGCAAGGGGTCGCCACTCCCGCCATCGGGGTCTTCATTCTCGCGCTGATCGTCGGGAACGTCATCGTCTATCGCCTGGAGAGCCCCACGGCGCCCAAGCGGGTCTGGGATTCCCGGCGCACCCCCTATCCGGGGCTGGACGCCTACTCGGAAGACGACGCACCGATCTTCTTCGGCCGAGACATCCAGATCGCAGAGTTGGTCCGTCGGTCGCATGAAGCGCCGGCCCGCTTTGCGGACCGCTTCATTCCCCTGGTCGGCGCCTCGGGCAGCGGCAAGTCGTCCCTCATCCGCGCCGGGCTCGTCCCGCGGCTTCGGGAGCGTCGATGGACGGTGTTCCCGGTGATCGTCCCTGGAGCGGACCCGATGAGCGCACTGGCGAAGGCGCTGAGCAGCGTCCTACCCGACGTCGATGTGACGGACCTCCAGCAACGGCTACGCCGCTCACCGCAGGCGCTCGGCGCCGAACTGCGGCGGCTACGCCGGGGCGGTCAGAGGTTTCGGCGGCTGCTCATCGTGATCGATCAGATGGAAGAGCTGATCACGCTCAGCGGACGAAGCGAACGCACGCTCTTTCTGAACATCCTGGCCGATGCTCTACGGCGCGATTCACGCCTGTGGGTGCTGACGACGGTACGAGTGGAATTCCTGCGGGACTTTCTGGAGACATCTCACCCGGAATTGTTCCAGTCGCCGATGGCGATCGGCACGTTGGGCCGTACCCAGCTGGTACAGGTCATCGAGCGGCCTGGCGAACTCGCCGGAATGTCATTCGCGTCCGGCCTGGTCGAGGAGATCATTAAAGAGACCGGCACCGTCGATGCCCTTCCCCTGCTGGCTTACCTCCTGCAGGAGCTCTACTACACGGTCAGTCCAGCCGCCGTCGCGACGGAGGAGCACTACAGGGCCCTGGGGGGAGTCGCGGGCGCACTGGCGCGCCAGGCCGATCAGGTCGTAGTCGAGCTCCGGGGCGACAAAGGGATCGACGACGTGCTCAAGGTCTTGTTGAAGTTCGTGGCGGTGGAAGGTCAGGAGGTCGCCCGCCGTAAGGTCTTCCTGACCGGCCTGTCGGCCGAGGAGCGCCGAGTCGTAGACGCCTTCGTGGACGCGCGTCTTCTCGTCACTGATGTAGAGGAGAACCGGCCGTCGGTGCACGTCGCCCATGAGGCGTTGTTCCGTCAGTGGCCTCCGCTGCGTCAAGAGGTGGAGGCGCGAGCCGAACAACTACGCCAGCGTGCCGAGCTGGAACGTTGGGCGGCCGACTGGTTCCGCTCCGACCGGAGCGGTGACTATCTGCTCACAGGGGATCGGCTGGTTCTGGCCGAACGCTGGCTTGCCGGGCTGGAAGAGACCGGTCAGGCATCGGATCCGGTACGGCAGCTCGTCGACGTCTCCAAAAGACGCGACCTGGCCTTCCTACGCAGGGTCTCTGACGGCATCGGCGAGCACGTCCTGGCGAACGTCGAGCGGTATCCAGAGCTGTCTATCCTGCTGTCGCTGGCAGCGTTAGGGGAGTGTGCGGCCACTCCGGCGGCGCAGCGCGCCCTAATGACCGCGTTGGCCTTTAGCCATCTGCGCACCGTGCTGGTCGGCCACACCGACACGGTCCGCAACCTTGCCTGGTCGCCGGACGGCTCCAAAATCGCCACGGCATCACGGGATGGGACCGCGCGGATCTTCGACGCGGTTTCCGGGCGCGGTCTTCTGACGTTGACCGGTCATACGTCAATGGTGGAGATGGTCGCCTGGTCCCCGCGTTCGAATCGGGTCGCGACCGCGTCCCGCGACCGCACCGTACGAGTGTGGGACGCCCACACCGGCGCCCAGCTCGACGTCCTCAGCGGAGCTGGGGACGTCGTGCGAGCCGTCGCCTGGTCTCCCGACGGTCGCTGGATCGCCTCGGCGTCCCGGGACCTGGTCGTACGGATCTGGGACGCCTACACCGGACGGCTCGAACAGGCATTGCACGGACACCGGGACAACGTGCTCGGTATCGGCTGGTCTCCTGACGGGAGGCGTCTGGCCACCGCCTCACACGATCGAACGGCGATAATTTGGGATCTCGACGGCTCGACGCCCACGCGAACGCTGAGCGGGCACACGGACTTCGTCGAGGGACTGGCGTGGTCGCCCGACGGTGCCGAGCTGGCCACGTCGTCCGGCGACCACACCATCCGGATCTGGGACCCCGACGATGGCCGGGAACGGCTGTTGATTCGCGGCCACGCAGACCAGGTCTGGAACGTGGCGTGGTCGCCCGACGGCACTCGGATTGCGTCGGTGTCCACGGACCGAACGGCCAGGGTCTTCGACACCCGTGACGCCAGGCTCGTCGCCGTGCTGCGCGGTCACGATGACACCGTATGGGGCGTCGCTTGGTCACCCGACGGTACCGCGATCGCGACGGGCTCCGAGGACAGCACCGCCCGCATCTGGAACATCGTCCCCCAGGGAGCCGAAGACGTCCTCGTTCATGGGCACGACGAACGCGTGAACCAGGCCACGTGGTCCCCCGACGGATCGCAGGTGGCGACGGCATCCGATGACGCGTCGGTGGGCGTCTGGGATGCTCGCACCGGCCGGCGGACCTCAGTTCTGAGCGGTGGTGCCGGCTCCCACACGGATCGCGTCTGGGCGGTCGCGTGGTCGCCGAGCGGATCCACGATCGCGACCGGTTCGAGTGACGACACCGTGCGGCTGTGGCAGGACGGCTCGGCCGTCGTCCTGGCGGAAGGCGTGACCGTCGAGGCCGTCCACTGGTCGCCGGACGGAACCCGGCTGGTCACTGGCGGACACGACGCTCTGCTACGTGTCTGGGAAGTGTCCGAGCGGGTGTGCACCGCCACCCTTAGCGGCCACCAGGACTGGGTGATCAGCGCAGCCTGGTCACCAAGCTCACGCATGATCGCCTCTACCTCGGACGATCGGACCTGCCGAATTTGGGAGGTCGGCTCCTCGGATCAGCTCACCGTCCTGCGTGGACACGATAACTGGGTGGATGACGTCTCCTGGTCACCGGACGAACGTCACGTCGTCACCTCGTCTGCGGACTGGACGGCCCGCATCTGGGAGGTCGCGACGGGGCGGGAGGTGGCGATTCTCAGAGGCCACCAGGGCCGGGTGCGCACGGTCGCGTGGTCTCCTGATGGAACTCGCATCGCGACCGGTTCCGATGACCACACCGTGCGCGTGTGGGATGCCGCGAGCCAAGAGGAAGTCGTGGTAGCCGGAGTCCATCAGGACAAGGTGACGTCGGTGGACTGGTCCGCCGACGGGCGGCTGCTGACGGCTTCGTTCGACGGGACGGCCCGGATCTGGCGCGCGGAGCCGGACTTCGATGTCCTCCAGGCCAGGGCGCGAAATCGAGTGTTTCGCTCACTCAGCGCCGAAGAACGCCGCAACCACCTTCTTCCGTCACAACCTTGACCGCTAAAGAACCGTCTCAACGGTCCGTACGTCCGTGTCGAGCAGGTAGTCGGCCGGATCGAGGTTCATTTGCTCGCGTTTGGGAGACGCCCAATAGGCGGCGTTCCGGTCCGCGAACGTCTCGTCCCCCTCATAGGAGACCAACCACACGAACTGGTTGCGCTCCCGGTCCAGCCATCCACCGCCGATCTCAAAACCGAACTCCAGCCGTAGGGGCACGATCAGGCTCCGCCACTTATCCGCCCACTCGTCCAGCAGGCTGGCGCGAACCGTGTAGACCCGGAGTTGCGTTGTCCGCGGCATCTGACGCATCCCATTCCCTCGTCCTCGCCCCCGTCGGGCGCCCGATCGACTGATTATCCCGACAGGCTCATGACGTGGCCGTCAGGTCCTGGGTGCCGATGACGTCCAGCAGGCGCAGCTGCTCCACGGCCCGGGTGCCGGGGCGCGGGGCGAACCACAGCAGGCGCTGGCGGCCGTCCTCGCTCAGCAGGGTCAGGCAGTCGATCTCGATGACGCCGAGCTCCCGGTGGATGATCCGCTTGCTGTCCCGGCGGCGTACGGCGACGTCGCCGGTGTCCCACAGCCCGGCGAACTCCGGGCTCTCGCGGCGGAGCGCGGCCACCATCGCGTCGGAGTGACGGTCCCTCCCGCGGCGGCCCACGGCGGCGCGCAGGTCCGCCGCGAACGCCGCCGACTGGTGCGCGTGGTCCTCCGGCGGATAGATCGCGCGGGCGGCCGGGTCGGTGAACCAGCGGTAGGCGAAGCTCGTCTCGAAGCCGCCCGACGTCGGGTGCCGGCCGAGCAGCGCCACGGCCAGGGGGTTCTGCACGAGGGTCTCGTGGAGGTCGGTGATGATCTGCGCGGGCGTACCCGTGAGCCGGCCCAGCAGGTCCAGCATGGCCGGCTGGACGTGCGCCAGTGCGCCGTGCGGCGGAGGAACGGGACGTCCGCCCAGGTTGAACAGGTGGTCGCGCTCGTCGTGGTCGAGCCGCAGCGCCCGGGCCAGCGCCGAGAGCATCTGCGCCGACGGCTGCGCGCCGCGGCCGCGTTCGAGTTCGGTGTAGTAGTCCACCGAGGCCCCGGCCAGCGTGGCGATCTCGTCGCGCCGCAGCCCCGGCACCCGCCGCCGCGGCCCGGTGGGCAGGCCGACGTCGGCCGGCCTGATCCGCGACCGCCGGGAGCGCAGGAACGCGCCGAGCTCGGAGAGGTCCATCAGCCCAGTATGGCCAGAGGCGGCCCGCTCATCGTGGGGACGTCGTCCCCAGGAACGGCGTCCAGGGGTTACCGCGCCCGGCGATCGATGGTATCTGTGGGTAGTTGACCGATTACCTGATTCCTCTTGGTGTGTCCTTCACGCCGCCGGGGAGGTGCGTTGAACGAGCGGATCGTGCCCCGTCACGTGGCGTGCGTGATGGACGGCAACGGCCGGTGGGCGGCACTGAGGTCGCTGCCGCGCACGGCCGGGCATCGGGCGGCGGAGGCCGCGGTGATCGACGTGATCGAGGCGGCGCACGCGGCCGGGGTCGAGTGGCTGAGCCTGTACGCCTTCTCCACGGAGAACTGGCGGCGGCCCCCGGCCGAGGTCGCCTTCCTGATGCGGCTCGTACGGCGCGCCATCCGCAAGCACGCCCTGTCGTTACACGCGCGCGGCATCCGGTGCCGCTTCCTCGGAGTCACCGATCCCCGCATCCCGCCGCCGCTGGCCCGCGACATCGCCGACCTGATGATGCTCACCCGCGACAACCGGCGGATGACGCTGACGGTGGCATTCGACCACGGCGGGCGCCGCGACATCGTGGAGGCCGCGCGGTCGCTCGTCCGCGACCGGGTGCCGGCGGAGGAGATCACCGAGGAGACGTTCGCCCGCCATCTGCCCCACCCCGACACGCCCGAGGTGGACCTGGTCATCCGCACCTCCGGCGAGCAGCGCATCTCCAACTTCATGCTCTGGCACGTGGCCTACGCCGAATGGGTCTTCCCGCTCGTGCTCTGGCCGGACTTCCGCGCCGGGCACTTCCGCGAGTGCCTGGACCTCTACCGGCGGCGCGAACGCCGCTTCGGCGACGTACGGGTACCCACCACGACAGGAGACGCATCGTGACCAGCGAGACGACGACCGCACCGGCTTCGCTCGACACCGCCGACCTGTACGGCCCGGACTCGATGCTGCGGCGGTTGTGCCACGAGGCGCGCTGGGGGCTGGCGGTCGCCCGCGCCACCGTCCTGGAGGCCGCGCACCCGCAGATCGGCGCCGCGCTGATCGCCAACTCCACCTTCGTCGCCCATCCCTGGCGGCGGCTGCGCAACACCGTCCTCAGCGCCCAGCGGCTGGTCGACCCCGACGAGCGGGTACGGCGGCGGGAGGCCGCCCGGCTCAACCGGCTGCACGCCCGCATGGCCGGCACCGACGCCGAGGGCCGCCCGTACACCGCGCTCGATCCCGGGGCGCGCGCCTGGGTGGTGGCGACGCTGTTCGAGTCCACGGTCACGATGTACCGGCTGGGCGGCCGGTCCCTCGACGGCGCGTCCCTCGACCGCCTGTACGCCGAGTTCCGGGCGTTCCTCGCCCAGATGGAGGGCGGTGAGGGCGAGCTGCCGCCGACGCTGCGGGAGTTCTGGCGCTACTACGACCTGATGGTCGAGGAGCGCCTGGAGAACACCGAGGCGGCCGCCCTCATCCTGCACCGGCTGTTCGCGGAGGTGCCCGCGCCGCCCGTGCTGCGCGACCGCCCGGCGGTGTGGGCGGCGGGACGGGCGCTGGCCGCCCCGCTCGCCACGGCGGTCACCGTGGGCTCGCTGCCGGCCCCGCTGCGCGAACGGCTGGGGCTCGCCGAGATCCCCGGCGCGCGGACGCTGACGCACGCCGCGTACCTGTCCACCGGGCTCGCGTCGCGCCTGCTGCCGGACGCGTGGACGCGGCTGGAGACGGTCATGGCGATGTTCGATCCGACCTTCACGCCACGGCCGGGCACCGACCCGTTCGCGGGGCTGCGGCGCGGCACGGCCAAGGCCGGGGCGCTCCTGCGCCTGCTCACGCCCGACCGCGAGACGGCCGCCGAGGCGCCGCCATCGGCCATGCGTTTCTTCGCCGAGGTGCTGGACCAGACCGGCAACGGCTCCCTCGACTGGCCCGACCTCGCCGCGATGGCCCGGGAGATCGCCACCCGCCTCGACCTGGACGAACGCGGCGAAGACCGCCTGTTCACCGCCTTCGCCGACTGGTGGCGCGAGCTCCAGGCCGCGCTCGACACCGACCACGACGGGCGCATCAGCGGGCACGAGTACGCCGCGGCGGCCGCCACCATGACCAGCCCCGCCCTCGTCCGGGTCGCCGAGGTGCTCTTCGACGCCACCGACACCGACGACGACCAGGCCATCGACGCCGAAGAGCACCGCACGCTCTTCCGCGTGGCGTTCGAGCACGACCCCGGCGACACCGGCACGCCGGACCGCCTGACCCGCGCCGCGTTCGTCCGCGAGTTCCTGAACTTCATGGCCGGCCGCCACCACTCCGAGGGTTATGACCGGCTCTTCGCCCAGGCCTGAGCTCCCGGGTCAGCCCGGCAGGGTCGCCGCGACCAGCCGGCGGATCGCGTCCAGGTCCACGTCCTCGGCCAGCGCCGACTCCTCGGGCATGTCCTTGATCACCTCTTCGACGTTGAGCAACGTACGGAACAGCCGCGGCAGCACGGTGCGGGCGAGCAGGTCCTCGGCGAGCGCCGCGCTGTCCGCGTTGTCCATCGCGTACCGCTCGGCGAGGTAGGCGCTCAGGCGTTCGTACGTGCTGGCGAAGATGGCGTCGAAGTACGTGCTCGAACTGCCGGGCAGCCGCTCGGCCTCGGCGATGATCAGCCGGCAGGTCCGCACCTGGGCCTCCCACACCATCAGCTGCAAGAACCGCCCGCAGAACCGCGTCACCGCCTCCGGGGGGTCCTCGGCGTACGCGCCGGGGGTGCCCAGCCGGTGGAGGTACAGCTCACGCACGAGATCCAGGACCGCGAGGAACAGCTTGTCCTTGCTCTCGAAGTGGGCGTACAGCGTCCGCTTGGACGTCTCGGCGCGCGTCGCGACGGTGTCCATCGACGCCCGTTCATAGCCGGTCTCGAGGAACACGTCCTTGGCCGTGAACAGGATGTGACGGCGCAGCTCCTCGCCGCGCCGCTGCCGGCTCCGCTGCGGTTCGTCCTTCATCGGCTTGCGTCCTCACAAGTAAACGGTACAGTAGAGTTTACTTCACTCGGAGGCCCGGACCGGCTCCCTTGGAGAGAACTCATGATCGTCATCACCACCCCTGCGGGAAACATCGGACACCGGGTCCTCGACCGGGTCCTGGCCGGCGACCAGCCGGTCCGCGTCATCGTGCGCGACCCGGCCAAGCTGCCCGCCGACGTCCGTGACCGGGTCGAGGTCATCCAAGGCTCGCACGGCGATCGGCGGGTCGTCACCCGAGCCTTCGACGGCGCCGACGCCGTGTTCTGGCTCTATCCGCCCGACCGCGGAGCCGACGACGTCGTCGAGTCCTACGTCGGCTTCACGCGCCCCGCCGCCGAGGCGATGCGCGGCCAGGGCGTCAAGCGCGTCGTGGACGTCAGCTCCCTGGGCCGCGGCACCGCCTACGCGGGCCGGGCGGGGCAGGCGACCGCGTCGCTGGCCATGGACGACCTGATCGCCGGCACCGGCGTCGCGTTCCGCGCGCTGGCCCTGCCCGGGTTCATGGACAACATGCTGCGGCAGGCCCGGGCCCTCCAGGAGCAAGGCGTGTTCTTCGGCGCCCTCGCTCCCGACCTGAAACTGCCCACCGTCGCCACCCGCGACATCGCCGCCGTCGCCGCCCGCCTGCTGCTCGACACCACGTGGACCGGCCGGCAGGAGCTCCCGGTGCTCGGCCCGGAGGACCTGTCCAACAACGACATGGCCGCCGTCATCTCCGAGGTCCTCGGAAAGCCGGTGTGGTACGAGCAGGTCTCCGCTGAGGCGCTTGGGAAGCGGCTCACCGGCCACTCCGTCTCCGAGGCCGTGGCCCGGGCGATCCTCGACATGATGACCGCGGTGAACAACGGCCTGTACGACGGCGTCGCCCGTACGCCCCAGCACGCGGTCGATACTCGCGGCGCCCACCCGTCCTGCGCACGCCTGCCGAGCACGGGCCGGCTCGCACGGCACACGCGATGAGCCTCGTCTCACCCTGGGGACGCCGTCCCCGGGGAAAGGGCCCTCTGGTCACCCGCGTCCCGTACGGCGACGGTGGAGGGAAACGAGGAGGAACACATGCCATTCGCCAACCTCAAGGTGCCGGCGGGCCTGCTGTCGGCCGAGGAGAAGCAGAGACTCGTCACCGGAGTCACCGAGCTGTACGTCGAGACCTTCGGCGAACGAGCCCGGCCCAACACCATGGTGCTCGTGGAGGAGGTCACCGACGGCGGCTGGGGAGTGGCCGGCCAGGTCCTGACCCAGGCGAAGCTCCAGCAGCCCGACGAGCAGCCCGACCAGAAGCCGGATTCCTCCGGCGGCTGAGCGCCCCGCGGGAACCCGGCGGGCGTCCGGTGAGTCGAACCAATTCTTCGATCATGATGAGGAGACACCGGTTTGACTCAGGACGTCATCGGCGAGGCCCTGGTCCGGGCCTTCGCGGACGAGAACCTCACGGCCCGGATCACCGGCCCCACGACGATCGGCATCAGCGTCCCGGACGTGGGCGACCTCAGTACCGACATCGGTGAGTGGCGCGCCCACGCCGGTCGCGTGGCGCCGGCCGACCTTCCCGCGTTCGCCGCGGACTTCGTGCGCGGCTTCGCGCGCGGGATCCGCAAGCAGCTGGACCGGGCGCAGGCCGCCGCGGCGGTCGACATCGAGAGCCTGCTGGCCGCGGAGGCGCTGCGCGTGCGGATCTACCCCGAGGCGGCGCTGGCCGAACCGCCCGGCATGCGGGACGCCCTGCTGACCCGCACTCTCGCGCCGGGGCTGGTGGAGACGGTGGTCGTCGACCGGCCCGACTCGATCGTGCCGCTCAACCGGGCGGACCTCGGCGGCCGGCCGGAGGACCAGGTCTTCGGCGCCGCGCTCCACGCGTCCCTGAGCCGGGAGCCGCACAACACCGGGACCGACGAGATCTGGGGCGTCCCGATCACGCACATCGGCGAGACCCACCGTTACATCGGTTCCCGCGTTCACGTGCTCAGGCGCTTCCTCGGACCCGCCCCGTACGGCGCGCTGGTCTCCTTCCCGGTCCCGGAGTACCTGATCGTCCACGAGATCGGCGGCACGCACGTGATCGCGGCGATGGAGGCCATGCAGGCTCTCGCCCGTACCCACGTCGAGAAGGGGGAGAACGCCCTGACCGCCCAGGTCTACTGGTGGCGCCCCGGCGCGTACGAGCAGCTGCCCGAGGCGCAGGCGCTCGCCGGCGGCCAGGTGCCCGACCTGCGGCCCGTGGAGATCGAGGTGGACCACCAGGAGAAGAGCATCACCCCGCGCACCGCGGAGACGCAGGAACTCGTCGACCTCTGGATGCGCGCCAACGCCTGACGCCCGGGGTCACGGAAGAACGCGTTCGGCCGGCGGGCGGGGATGGCGGGCCAGGTGGTCCTGGAGTTCGCGGTGGCGGAACTGGTAGGCGATGCCCGCGACGCGGATCAGCGCGGCCTCCTCGTAGCACCACTGCAGGAACCGGCCCGGCCGCCGTGGCAGCCGGCCCACCATGCAGACCGTCAGCAGCAGATAGCGCAGCGCCGCCAGGCCCGCAGCGCCCGCGGGCAGGAGGATTCCGAGCCAGAACGCGAACACGAGGCCGGCGGCCGCCGCGGCCGCCGTGAGTCCGTTGAGCCCGCCGGGCCGGATCTGCGCGATGATCCCGGCGCAGAGTGCCGCCGGCAGTACCAGCCCGAGCATGACCGCCACCCCGCTGGCGAGGTCGTCGCGGACGATGTCGCGCGGGGCGGCGACCGGCTTGGAGCCGGGAGTCATCGCCGCGTTCCAGAGACTGAACAGGGCCCCGGCCACCAGACCGCAGGCCGGACCGGCCACCAGGCCCACCGGCCCGTACCGGACTCCGCCGATGAGCCCGAGCGCGGCACAGACCGCGAGCACGATGACCGTCACGCCGGACCGCAGTTCTCCCAGGTCGATGTGGGTGAGGCGGGGCCACTCCTCCACCCATGAGATGAACCCCACGCCGCCGGCCATCACGACGGCCACGACCATGCCGAGTGCGTACCCGCCGGCGGTGCCGGAGCGGATCGCCACCATGAGCACCGATCCCGTGACCGCCGTGACGAAGGCGATGAGTCCCAGGGTGAGGACGCGAGCGCCGTTGCCGGCGAGCGGCCAGAGCTCGTGCAGAACGATGTCCGTGCTGGACAGGGTGCGCCCCGCGACGGGCGGCCGGGTCGCGTTGGCGTTCAGATGGCGGGCCAGGACCCCCAGCCAGGCGTGGACCTGCTCGGGCCGATGGCGGGGCCGCCCGCCTCCGGAGGCGGTGGCCGCGACGGCCGCGGGGATGTACAGGCCGAGCAGATGGTCGCGGATCTCGTCGGGGTCCGCGGCGCCGGACGGGCCCGTGAGGCGGGTCAGTTCGGCGGGATCACGCAGGTACGCACCGGTCTCGGGGTGGCGTTGCTGGTAGACGGTGACGGCCACGGTGAGCCGCCAGGGCGTGGCCAGGGCGTCGGCCAGCGGGTGGCCGGGCCGGGCGAGAGCGTCCAGGACCGGCTGCCAGCGTGCCCGCTGATGTGCGCCGGCCACCGCCTCGACGAACCTCCCCGCGGGCTTCGCCCTGACCGGCCGGAGGGTGATACGGGCCGCGTCGTGCGCCCAGGCCTCACTGGCGATGAGCTCGTCGTAGTCGGTCGAGCGGCAGGTGATCACCAGCCGGGCCTTGGCGCTCCCGCGCTGGTGGGCGTTCAACGCCCGCAGCGCGTTGCCGGCGCGTGAACCGTATCCGGGCTCCGGCTCGGCGTCCATCTCGTCCAGCCCGTCGACGACCGGCAGGATCCGGTCGTGCTTCACCAGCGCCCGTGCCGTGGCCGGGCGCAGCCGGAAGGTCCGGACCAGGTGGGTCGTCAGCCAGTCGGGCACGCTCACCTTCGGGTCCCAGCCGGCCGCCGGGACACGGACCGGCACCGGATCGTCGAGCGCGCGGTCCGGGTCGGTCAGCAGGCCGAGGATCAGCTCGATCGCCAGCACCGTCTTCCCGGACCCGGGGTCCCCAGTGATCACCAGTCGCTGCGGGCTCAGCGCACGGAAGTATCCGGCGATCCCCTTCAACGTGCCCTTGGCCGCGGCGCCGGTGGCGTTGTGCCCGGGCGCGGGGGTGAGGACGAACTTCACGTTGATCGTCCGGTCCTGGCCGCCCAGGAGCTGGGTCCGCTGCGCCGTCTCGTCGCTCAGGACCCTGACGGCCAGTTCCCTGGTCCACCGGTCCACGTCGGTGTCACCGGCCCGCTCGGCGCGAGCCGCCTGCCGGCCCGACCACACCGCCACCAGCAACGAGAGGAGGGAGAGCGTCGCGCTCAACGGATCGATGCCGCCCCACGTCGCCTTTCGCAGACCGGCCACGGCCACCGCGCCGGCCAGCACGAGCAGCAGCCCGCACGCCAACGCCCATATCCCACCCGAGCGGCGATCCCCGTTCATATCGCACCATCATCAACAACGACGCGCCCGCGCGCATGGGCTTCGGCGCATCAGGGGGTCCCCGGACGAAAGCTACCGAGGAGGCGCCACCAGACCGGTCTCGTAGGCGATGATGACCAGCTGGACCCGGTCGCGGGCGTCGAGCTTGGTGAGCAGGCGGCTCACATAGCTCTTCACGGTGGCGACGCTGATGACCAGCTCCGCGGCGATCTCGCTGTTGGACAGGCCGCGTCCGACGAGGGTCAGCACCTCGTGCTCCCGTTCGGTGACGCCGTCGAGCGTGGGCGGTTCGGGAGCGGGCGCCGGACGGCCGGCGAACTCCTCGATCAGGCGGCGCGTGACACTCGGGGCGATCAGGCCGTCGCCGGCGGCGACGACGCGGATCGCGGCGAGGATGTCGTCCAGCGCCATGTCCTTGACGAGGAATCCGGCCGCGCCGGCGCGCAGGGCGCCGTAGACGTGGTCGTCGTCGTCGAACGTGGTCAGGACGACGACGTGCGCGGAGGAGGGACCGGCCGCGATCCGCCGGGTGGCCTCGATCCCGTCCATGCCGGGCATGCGGATGTCCATCACGACGACATCCGGGTCGAGGTCCCGTGCCAGCTCCACCGCCTCGGCGCCGGTGCCGGCCTCGCCGGCGACCTCGAGGTCGGGGGCGTCGGTGATGACCATCTGCAGGGCGGTGCGGACCAGCGGCTGGTCGTCGGCGAGAACGACGCGGATGGTCATGCGACGCCTGCGGGGAGGGGGAGTTCGGCGGTCACGCGGAAGCCGCCTCCGGGCACCGGCCCGGCGGAGAAGTCTCCATGGAGCAGGGCGACGCGTTCGCGCATCCCGGCCAGGCCGTAGCCGGTGTCCGGGGTGCCGCCGCGTCCGCGCCCGCCGTCGACGACCTCGAGCAAGAGCGCCCCGTCCCGATGGTCGATGGAGACGGTGCACGATCGGGCGTCGGCGTGCCGCACCACGTTCGTGACGGCCTCCTGGATGATCCGGAAGGCGGACAGGTCGACCTCCGGAGAGAGCGGGCGCCGGTCCCCGTGCCATCGGACGTCGACGTGGACACCGGCGGCCGTGGTCGTCTCGGCCAGCCGGTCGACGTCCGCCAGACCGGGCATCTCGTCGAGCGGTGCGATGTCGGTTCCCTCTTCCCGCTCGGCCTGCCGGAGCGCGCCGAGCATCCGGCGCAAGCCGGACAGCGTCTCCCGGCTCGCGGTCTCCACCTCGCCCAGGGCGTCGCGTGCCCGGGCGGGCTGCGTGTCGATGACTCTCCGCGCCGCTCCGGCCTGCAGGGCGATGATGCCGATGCTGTGCGCGACCATGTCATGCAGCTCGCGGGCGATCCGGAGCCGTTCGGCGGTCACCGCCTGCGCGCGCCGGCCGTCGGCGTGCTCGCGGGCCTGACGGACCGAGTTCCCGATGAGCCAGGCGATCAGCGCCGTCATCATCACGGCCAGCTCCGTCGAGGTCCCGATGGACCATCCGCACGCGACCCGGAAGGCCAGATAACCGGCCAGCGTGGCGACCACCAGACCGGCGGCGGTGAGAGACGTCCGGCGCCGCCCGGAGGCCGCGACGAAGCACAGGGCGACGTCGACGGAGAGGAACTGCGGCACCGGGATCGCGCCGACGCTCAGCGGAAGCGTCCCGATGACGGAACCGGCGAGCACCAGGACGATGGCCGCGATCGGCCGGCGGAGCAGCAGGCGGCCGCCGGCCAGCGTGAGCGCGGTGGCCGTCATCAGCATCGTCAGGCCGTCCCACCGGTAGAAGATGACCCCGGTGTTCATCGATGCCGCGTTCTCACCGGGCAGCCTCAGCCGGATGAGGAACGTGAAGACCGTGCCGGCGCACCAGGCCGAGGTCGTCCAGACGCCCGGCGTAATGCGCCTGAACAGGGGAGAAGGGGACGCGGCGGACATGGACCCGATCGTATTCGGGTGATCTTGGGGACGCATCGGACCACGGGCGTACGACCACGGGCGATACCCGTCCCCGGGGATACCGCCGACGGCCCGATGCGCGGCGGGCCCGGCCCGCGACACCGTTGGCCAGTGATCGAAGTGAGCGGACTGACGAAGCGCTATGGCCCGAAGACGGCCGTCAACGGACTCACCTTCACGGTGCGTCCGGGACACGTCACCGGGTTCCTCGGCCCCAACGGCGCGGGCAAGAGCACCACGCTGCGGATGATCCTGGGACTGAACGAGCCGACCAGCGGAACCGCCGCCGTCGCCGGCCGCCCGTTCCGGGACCGCCCGCGCGGACTCCGGCACGTCGGCGCGCTGCTCGACGCCCATGACGTGCACGGCGGCCGCACCGCGTACGCGCAGCTGTCCGCGCTGGCCCGCGGCAACCGGATCCCACGGCGCAGGGTCGAGGAGGTCCTGCGGGAGGTGGGCCTGGCCGAGGCGGCGCGCCGTCGCGTCGGCGGGTTCTCACTGGGCATGAGGCAACGGCTCGGCATCGCCACCGCTCTGCTCGGCGACCCGCCCGTGCTGTTGTTCGACGAGCCGATCAACGGGCTGGACCCCGAGGGCGTGCGATGGGTGCGCGGGCTGTTCCGCCGCCTGGCCGCCGAAGGGCGGACCGTGTTCGTCTCCAGCCACCTCATGAGCGAGATGGAGCACACGGCCGACCATCTCATCGTCATCGGCCGGGGCGAGCTGATCGCCGACGAGAGCCTGGCCGCGTTCGCGGCCCGCGGTACGCCCCAGAGTGTGACCGTGCGCACTCCTGACGTCGCCTCGCTGACGGCCGTCCTGACCGCCGAGGGAGCGTCCGTACGACCGGACGGGGACCAGGCGCTCACGGTCACCGGTCTGAGCGCCGCCCGCGTCGGCGAACTCGCCTTCCGGCACCGCGTGCCGCTGCACGAACT
This sequence comes from Actinoallomurus iriomotensis, assembly GCF_030269445.1. Classification (GTDB taxonomy): domain Bacteria; phylum Actinomycetota; class Actinomycetes; order Streptosporangiales; family Streptosporangiaceae; genus Actinoallomurus; species Actinoallomurus iriomotensis. The sequence continues at coordinate 1,257,238 of NZ_BSTJ01000001.1, read as the reverse complement.
CGCCGCCCGCACCGCCTCGCTGGAGGAGGCGTTCATGGAACTCACCGCCGGCAGCGTCGAGTACCTCGCCGGAGACGTCCGATGACCGCGCCGGCCCTCACCGACCGCCCCGCCGTCGCCGAGCCCCGCGCCCGGTTCCGCGACCTCCTCGCCGCCGAGTGGACCAAGCTCTGGTCGCTCCGCTCGACCTACTGGACCCTGCTCCTCAGCGGGCTGGCCGTCATCGGGCTGAACGTGAACGCCGCCGTCGCCGACCACCACAACTGGCCGCGGTACGGCGCCGACATCCGCGCCATCTTCGTTCCGATCTGGGCGATGCGGGACGCTTTCACGCAGGTCGCCGGTCTGGTGCTCATGCTCGCCGCCGGCAGCGTCGGCGCGATCACGATCACGGGCGAGTACGGCACCGGACTGGTCCGCACGACCTTCTCGGCCGTGCCGGACCGCCGTTCGCTGGTGACGGCGAAGCTGATCGACGTGACGGTGGTCATGCTCGGCTACGGAGCGGTCGTCGCCGGAACCTCCTTCTGGGCGACCCAGGCCATCCTGTCCGGCCGCCACGCCGGCATCTCCATCGGCTATCCCGGAGCGTTCCAGGCGGTCGCGGCGTCGGCGGTGCTCGCACCGGTGTGCGCGCTCATCGGCATGGGCCTCGGCGCGATCATCCGGCACGGCGCGGCGACCATGGTGATCACCACCGCGGTGCTCCTGCTGCTGCCCTTCTGCTTCACCGACCACTACCGCTGGACGGCCGACATCGAGCACGTGCTTCCCGCGAGCGCCTGGCAGCGCCTGATCGACGTCGGCTACGGACGTTTCGGCTTCCCCGTGCGCCGGCCGACGACGACCACCGAGGCGTGGATCGCGTTGGCCCTCTGGGCGCTCGGCGCGGCGCTCGTCGCCATCACCGTCGTCCACCGCCGCGACGTGTGAACGATGGGCGCCACTCTCATCGTCACCAATGACTTTCCGCCGCGGATGGGCGGCATCGAGACGTTCGTCCACGAACTGGCGCGCCGGTTCCCGCCCGGCGAGGTGGTGGTCTACACGTCGCGTGAGCCGGGCGGGGAGCGGTTCGACGCCGGACTGCCGTTTCCCGTGGTACGGGATCGAGCTCGGACGCTGCTGCCGACTCCGACGGTGGCCGCGACGGCGGCGGCGGTCGCGGACGAACACGGATGCGACCGGGTGTGGTTCGGCGCGGCCGCGCCGCTCGGCCTGCTCGCCGGGAGGCTCGGACTCCCCTCGGTGGCCACCACGCATGGGCACGAGGTCTGGTGGGCGTCCTTGCCCGGGTCGCGGCAGGTGCTGCGCCGGATCGGCGGCCAGGTGGGCACCGTCACCTACCTGACCGGGTACACGCGTCGGCGGATCGTCCGGGCCTTCGGCCCCCGGACGCGAACGACGCGGCTGGTCCCGGGCGTGGACACCTCGGTGTTCCGCCCGGACGCCGACACCTCCGGGATCAGGGAGCGCTACGGCCTGCGGGACCGGCCCGTCATTCTCAGCGTGTCACGGCTGGTCCCCCGCAAGGGGCAGGACCGGCTGATCCGGGCGCTGCCGCTGGTGCGGCGGGCGGTGCCGGACGCGACACTGCTGATCGTCGGGTCCGGCCCGTACGAGGACCGGCTGCGCCGGCTCGCGGGGGAGGGGGTCGTGTTCGCCGGGCCGCATCCGCACGAGGCGCTGCCGCCGTTCTACGCGGCGGCGGACGTGTTCGCCCTGCCGTGCCGGAGCCGGCTCGGCGGGCTGGAGGTCGAGGGGCTGGGAATCGTCTTCCTGGAGGCCGCCGCGGCCGGGCTTCCGGTCCTGGCGGGGGATTCGGGCGGTGTACCCGAAGCCGTCCGGGACGGCGAGACCGGGTACGTGGTGGACGGGCGTTCGGTGCCGGCCATCGCCGACCGGCTGGTCGAACTGCTCACCGCCCCCGGCGCGATGGGGGAGAAAGGCCGCGCCTGGGCCTGTGCGGAGTGGACCTGGGACCGTTCCTACGAGCGACTGCGCGACCTGCTGTCCCGTACGGACGGCACCTGACCGGACGGTGGCTCCGCGTTCATCTCCGCGGGGCGTGGCCGGACAGGCGACGGGTGAGCTCGGCGGAGGCCTCGCGGACGCGGGCGGCGATCTCGGGCCACTCCTCCTCCGCGCGGGCGTCGCGGCGGAACGTCACCGTCATCGCGGCGGCCGGGCGGCCGACGTGGTCGAAGCTGCACGCCGCGATGCTCGCGAAGCCCTCCGTCACGTGGCCGTCCTCGACCGCCCAGCCGCGCCGGGCGTCCTCGGCCAGGAGCCGGCGCAGCTCCCGCAGCGAACGGGGGCCCGCTCCGGTCCGGTTGACCAGCTCTCCGGGAACCAGGGCCCGCACCTGCGCGGTGGGCAGGTGGGCCAGCATCACGCGGCCGCTCGCGGTCAGGTACGCCGGCATCCGTACGCCCACGTCCGTGACCAGGGTCGCGTGGTGGCGGGGCTGCTCCTTCAGCAGGTACAGCGTCTCGGCCCCGTGCAGCACGCCGAGCTGGACGATCTCGCCGAGCCGGTCGACCAGGCGGACGAGGAGCGGGCGGGCCAGGCGCTCCAGCGGGCCCTGGCGCAGGTACGCCGAGCCGATCTCGAACGCGGTCACGCCGAGGCCCCACAACCGGTCTTCGGGCAGGTACGTGACGAAGCCGTCCTCGGCCATCGCGGTGAGCAGGTGGTACGTGCTGGAGCGCGGAAGGTCCAGCGAGCGGGCGATGGCCGAGGCGGCGAGGGGCCGCGCGGAGGAGGCCAGCAGGCGGAGCACGGCCATCACCCGCCGTGCCGCCGGCACCTGTTCGCCCGCCATACCTTCTAGTGTCTCGTATCTGAGACACATGCCGTCCACCCGGGGTGCGGGCACGGCACGCGGTCGCGTCCAATAGGGGTATGACGAACATCCCCGTCGGCACCGGCCCGCTCGCCTTCGGCGACGTGGTGGCGGTCGCCCGCCACGGCGCCGAGGTCACCCTCACCGACGAGGCCCTCAAGGCGATCGCCGAGGCCAGGGCGCACGTGGACGACCTCGCCTCCCGGCCCACGCCCGCGTACGGGATCTCCACCGGCTTCGGCGCGCTCGCCACCCGGCACATCCACGAGGAACTGCGGGCACGGCTCCAGGAGAACATCGTCCGCTCCCACGCCGCCGGGTCCGGGCCCGAGGTCGAGCGTGAGGTCGTCCGGGCGATGATGCTCCTGCGCCTCAGCACGCTCGCCACCGGCCGTACCGGCGTGCGCCCCGTCACCGCCGAGACCCTCGCCGCGCTGCTCAACGCCGGCATCACCCCGGTCGTGCACGAGTACGGCAGCCTCGGCTGCTCCGGCGACCTGGCCCCGCTCAGCCACGTGGCGCTCGCGCTGATCGGTGAGGGCGACGTCCGCGACGCCGACGGGAACAAGACCTCCGCGGCTCAGGCCCTGGCCGAGGCGGGCATCCAGCCCCTCACCCTCGTCGCCAAGGAGGGCCTGGCCCTGCTCAACGGCACCGACGGCATGCTCGGCATGCTCGTGCTGGCCATCGAGGACCTGCGAGCCCTGCTGCGCGCCGCCGACATCGGCGCCGCCATGAGCGTCGAGGCCCAGCTCGGCACCGACCGGGTCTTCGCCCAGGACCTGCAGGAGCTGCGGCCCCACCCCGGCCAGGCCGACAGCGCAGCCAACCTCCGCCGGCTCCTCAAGGACTCGGCGATCATGGAGTCGCACCGCGGGCCGCACTGCAACCGCGTCCAGGACGCCTACTCGCTGCGCTGCTCCCCGCAGGTGCACGGCGCGGCCCGCGACACCCTCGCCCACGCCGCTCTCGTCGCCGAGCGCGAGCTGGCCTCCGCCGTCGACAACCCCGTCGTGCTGCCGGACGGCCGGGTCGAGTCCAACGGCAACTTCCACGGCGCGCCCATCGCGTACGTGCTGGACTTCCTCGCCATCCCGGTCGCCGACGTCGCCTCCATGGCCGAGCGCCGTACCGACCGGATGCTGGACGTGGCCCGCTCGCACGGGCTCCCGGCGTTCCTGGCCGACGACCCGGGCGTCGACTCCGGCTACATGATCGCCCAGTACACCCAGGCCGCCGTGGTGAACGAGCTCAAGCGGCTCGCCGTGCCCGCCAGCGTCGACTCGATCCCCAGCTCGGCCATGCAGGAGGACCACGTCTCCATGGGCTGGGGCGGCGCCCGCAAGCTGCGCCGCGCCGTCGACGGCCTCACGCGGGTCGTCGCGATCGAGATCATGACCGCCGCCCGCGCCCTCGACCTGCGGGCGCCGCTGCGGCCCGGCCCGGCGACCGCCGCCGTCGTCGCCGCCCTGCGGACGGCCGTGCCCGGGCCCGGCCCGGACCGTCACGTCGCCCCCGAGATCGCCGCCGCCGTCGACCTGGTCCGCGACGGCTCCCTCGTCACCGCCGCCGAGTCCGTCGTCGGCCCCCTCGCGTAAAGGAGAGAACGCCATGGGTCCCCGTCCCGTACGCGCGCCGCGCGGCACGACACTGAGCGCCAAGGGCTGGCAGCAGGAGGCCGCCCTGCGGATGCTCATGAACAACCTCGACCCCGAGGTCGCCGAGCACCCCGACGAGCTGATCGTGTACGGCGGCTCGGGCCGCGCCGCGCGCTCGTGGGACGCCTTCGACGCGATGGTCCGCGCGCTGCGCGACCTGGAGGCCGACGAGACCCTCATGGTCCAGTCGGGCAAGCCGGTCGGCGTCTTCCGTACGCACGAGTGGGCGCCGCGGGTGCTCATCGCCAACTCCAACCTCGTGCCTCAGTGGGCGACCTGGGAGGAGTTCCGGCGGCTGGAGTCGCTCGGGCTGACCATGTACGGGCAGATGACCGCCGGCTCGTGGATCTACATCGGCACGCAGGGCATCCTCCAGGGAACGTACGAGACGTTCGCGGCGGTGGCGGCCAAGAGGTTCGGCGGCACCCTGGCCGGGACGATCACGCTGACCGCCGGGCTCGGCGGCATGGGCGGCGCCCAGCCCCTCGCGGTGACCATGAACGGCGGCGTCGCGATCTGCGTCGAGTGCGACCCCTCGCGCATCGACCGCCGGGTCGAGCACCGCTACTGCGACGTGCGCGCCGACAGCGTCGAGGAGGCGCTGCGGCTCGCGCAGGAGGCCAAGGAGGCCCGCCGGCCCCTGTCGATCGGCCTGCTCGGCAACGCCGCCGACATCGTGCCCGAACTCCTCGCGGCGGGCGCGCCCATCGACATCGTGACCGACCAGACCTCGGCGCACGACCCGCAGATGTACCTGCCGCGCGGCATCGCCTTCGAGGACATGGCCGACGCGCGCGAGAAGGACCCCGACGGCTTCGTCGCCAGGGCACGCGAGTCGATGGCCGCACACGTCGAGGCGATGGTCGGCTTCCAGGACGCCGGCGCGGAGGTCTTCGACTACGGAAACTCGATCCGCGGTGAGGCGCAGATCGCGGGCTACACACGCGCGTTCGACTTCCCCGGCTTCGTGCCGGCCTACATCCGGCCGCTCTTCTGTGAGGGCAAGGGCCCGTTCCGCTGGGCCGCCCTGTCCGGTGACCCGAAGGACATCGCCCGTACCGACAAGGCGATCCTCGACCTGTTCCCGGAGAACGAGCAGCTCGCCCGCTGGATCCGGATGGCGGGGGAGAAGGTGCACTTCCAGGGGCTGCCCGCGCGGATCTGCTGGCTCGGGTACGGCGAACGGGACCGGGCCGGGCTGGAGTTCAACAAGCTCGTGGAGAGCGGCGAGATCAGCGCCCCGATCGTGATCGGCCGCGACCACCTCGACTCGGGCAGCGTCGCCTCGCCGTACCGCGAGACGGAGGGAATGGCCGACGGCTCCGACGCGATCGCCGACTGGCCGCTGCTGAACGCCCTGGTCAACGCCTCCTCGGGCGCCTCCTGGGTGTCGATCCACCACGGCGGCGGCGTCGGCATCGGCCGGTCGATCCACGCGGGCCAGGTCTCGGTGGCGGACGGCACGCCGCTCGCCGCGCAGAAGCTGGAGCGCGTCCTCACCAACGACCCCGGCATGGGCGTCATCCGTCACGTCGACGCCGGGTACGACCGCGCGGCCGAGGTGGCCGCCGAACGTGCCGTACGGGTCCCGATGCGCGAGGCTTGAGCCATGGCGTTCGAAGACATGTGGGAGGCGTTGCGCCCCATCGGGCGGGCCGACGGCGGTGGCTACCGGCGGTTCTCCTGGACGGCGGCGGACCGGGAGTGCCGAGCGTGGTTCACCGAAGAGGCCCGGTCCCGTGGGCTGACGGTGGAGCGCGACCCGAACGGCAACCTGTTCGCCTGGTGGGACGCCGAGAAGAACACGGGCGCGAGCATGGGCGGCCTGATCGCGTCCGTGGCGAGCATCGCCGCGGACGCCATGACGGGCGACTTCCACGGGGAGCCGGTGACCGGACGCCGCGACGCCGTGCTGACCGGCAGCCACCTGGACTCCGTGCCCGACGGCGGCGCGTACGACGGGCCGCTGGGCGTCGTCTCGGCGTTCGCCGCGATCGACCTGCTGCGTGAGCGGGGCGCGACGCCCCGCCGGCCGATCGGCGTGGCCGTCTTCGCCGAGGAGGAGGGCGCCCGCTTCGGCGTCGCCTGCCTGGGGTCACGGCTCGCCACCGGGGCGATCGACCCGGCACGCGCGCGCGGCCTGCGCGACGCCGACGGCGTGACCTGGGGCGAGGCCATGGCCGCCGAAGGGTACGACCCCGAGGCGATCGGCCCCGACCCGCAGCTTCTGTCGCTCAACTGCTTCGTCGAACTGCACGTCGAACAGGGCCGGGCCCTGACCGCGCCGGTCGGGCTGGCGAGCGCGATCTGGCCGCACGGGCGGTGGCGCTTCGACTTCACCGGGGAGGCCGACCACGCGGGCACCACCCGGCTCGCCGACCGCCGCGACCCGATGCTGCCGTTCGCCCGTACGGTGCTCGCCGCCCGCGAGGCCGCGGCTCGGCACGACGCCGTCGCGACCGTGGGCAAGGTGCGGGTCACGCCGAACGGGGTCAACGCCATCCCGTCGTCGGTGGCGGCCTGGCTCGACGCCCGCGCACCGTCCGAGGAGGCCGTGCGCGCGACCGTGGCGGACGTCCGTGCCGCCGCGCGGGAGGCCGCCGGGCGCGACCGCGTCGAAGTGTCGCTGAGCGAGGAGTCCTACACCGAGGTGGTGGACTTCCACGCCGACCTGCGCGACCGGCTGGCCAAGACGCTCGGCGACCCGCCGGTGCTGCCGACCGGCGCCGGCCACGACGCCGGCATTCTCTCCGCGCACCTGCCGACCGCGATGCTGTTCGTGCGCAACCCGACCGGCGTCTCCCACGCGCCGGCCGAACACGCCGAACTCACGGACTGCCTGGCGGGCGTGGAGGCGCTCGCGGACGTACTGGACGAGCTGGCGTGCCGGTGAGATATCACGCCGCGCACGCGTGGCTGGACGGCGCGGTCGTCGCGGACGTACTGCTGGAGGTCGAAGGAACGCGCTTCACGTCGGTGGTCTCCGGCGTGCCCGCGCCCCCGGACGCCGTACGGCTGGCCGGGCTCACGCTGCCGGGCCTGGCGAACGCGCACTCGCACGCGTTCCACCGGGCCCTGCGGGGGCGCGTACAGGCGTCGCGGGGCACCTTCTGGACGTGGCGTTCGCAGATGTACACGGTGGCCGCGCGCCTGGACCCGGACAGCTACTTCGCGCTCGCCCGCGCGGTGTACGCGGAGATGGCACTTGCCGGGATCAGCTGCGTGGGGGAGTTCCACTATCTCCACCACGGGCCGGGCGGGGTGCCGTACCGGGACGCCAACGCCATGTCCGCGGCGCTGCTGGCGGCCGCCGAGGAGGCGGGCGTGCGGATCACCCTGCTCGACGCGTGCTACCTGACCGGCGGCATCGGCGACCCGCTGCTGGGGCCGCAGCTGCGGTTCGGCGACGGGACGGCGTCGGCGTGGGCCTCCCGGGTGTCGGCGCTGCGGCCGGGCGAGCACGCCCGCGTCGGCGCCGCGATCCACTCCGTACGGGCCGTGCCGCGCCGTGAGCTGGGCGAGGTCGCCGAGTGGGCGGCCTCACACGCGGCGCCGCTCCACGTGCACCTGTCGGAACAACCGGCCGAGAACGCCGCGTGCCTGGAGGCCTACGGCCGGACGCCGGCGGCCCTGCTGGCCGAGACCGGCGCGCTGGGACGGCGGACGGTGGCCGTGCACGCGACCCACCTGACCGCCTCGGACGTGACCCTGCTGGGCGGTACGCGCACGGGTGTGTGCATGTGCCCGACGACCGAACGCGACCTGGCCGACGGCATCGGCCCGGCCCGCGCCCTGACCGACGCCGGTTCGCCGCTGTCGCTGGGCTCGGACCAGCACGCGATGATCGACCTGTTCGAGGAGGCACGAGCGGTCGAACTGGACGAACGCCTGCGCACCCGCGAGCGAGGCCACTGGACCGCCGCCGAACTCCTCACCGCCGCCACCGCGGACGGCCACACGGCACTGGGCTGGCCGGAGGCGGGCCGCCTCGCCCCGGGCGCGTACGCGGACCTGGTCACGGTGACGCGCGACTCGGTCCGCCTGGCGGGCGCGGCCCCGGACCACCTGGCCGAGTCCGTGGTCTTCGCCGCGTCCCCCGCCGACGTGCGGGATGTGGTCGTCTCCGGCCGCCAGGTCGTCCGCGACGGTCACCATCTCCTCGTGAAAGACGTACCCGCCGCCCTGACCGAGTCGATCGCCGCGGTGACGGGTTGAACGGACGGCCGTGTTGACCGCGTCGCTGCCGTTCATCCGGATGGTTTCAGCGGCAGGTGGACCCTGGCATCATGTCGCCCGTGCACCGACGAATGCTTTCACTGGCTCTCATTCCGGTGCTGCTCTTTCCTGTGGCATGCACTTCCTCTCGCCTCTCGGCAGAACGTCCCAGAGCCAAAGGTGAGGCGGTCGTCGTACTCGCTGGAAACGGCCGGACCGTGCAGCCGAGGCCGAACGCCCTCGCCACCCGAGTCGGCTTCGACAGGCCGAGCGCCATGGCTTATTCGGCGGCTGACGGGGCTTTGCTGGTAGCCGCCAACCATGAAGGCCAGGGGCAGATCATAAGCATCGGCAGGAATGGGCGCGTCGGGGTCCTGCAATCGGAACTTCCGGGCCCGGTCCGGGCGATGGCGGTGCGCGGGTACAAGGTATGGACTCTATGGCCCGCACAGGATCCCTCCGACGCGAGCTGGTCGGCGCTGTTCCGACAGTCATTGGACGGAGACGATCCCGTCCCGCTCTTCGGTGGCTACGACGAAGACCGGGGCGGCTATAAAAAGGCGTTGACACAAGTGGATCGGAAGGGCGCTCCCGTGTCCCGGCGGGCACAACGCGAACTCTTCCGTTCATGGAATCCGGTGGGCCTCCATGTCCCGGTGAAGGGTTCTCCCATCGTGGCACTTGCCGACGGGCGGCTCTTCGAAGCCCTGGGCAGGTCCAAGGTTCGTCAGCTCGTTCCCAAGGGCTACCGAAAAGCAGTGGACGCCGTGGACGGGAAGGCGTTTTCCGCATTGGCGATGGCCGATGACGTACACGGAGGTTTCGTCGTTCTGAGCCCGGCGGGAGCCGTGCGGGTGCCGGTGGACGGAGCCGCGGAGGGAGTGCGCTTTCGCCCCCGGATCCCACCTGCGGTCTACAAGGGCTGGTGGAAGGAATGGGGCGCGACGGTGCTCGGCAACGGTGACGTGCTCGTCGCCGCGCAAGGGCGGCTCTATCGAGCGGGCCGGGACGGGGGCGTGAGGGGGATTCCGACGGGCAGAGCCGTGACCTGCCGCGCCGCGTCGAAACTGTCCGGCTTCGGGGTCCCCGCGAGAACGCGGCTGCTACGGCTGCCCGACGGACAGGTGATGATGTCGGCGGTTGATCAGTGCTATCGCGTGTACGGTTTCAAGCTGCCGAATTCGTGAGCGCCGCCAGGTGAGATCGACCGGGTGCGGCGGCCGGTGCCGCCCAGCACGACCCAGACTCCGGGCTCGATCTCGCGGGACCGGGTGCGGATCTCGTCGCCGAGGTCCTGCGGCCACCGGGTGTCGGCCGACCAGCGGACCGCTCTGAGCCGGGCCTCGGTGAGGTCCGCTCCGGTGAGGTCGGCGCCGGTCAGGTCCGCGCCCACGGCGTCGGCCCGGACCAGGCGGGCGCGGCCGAGCCGCGCTCCGGCGAGGTTCGCGCGGGCGAGGCGGGCGCCCGTCAGGTCGGCGCCGGTCAGCTCGGCCGGTGCCAGGTCGGCGCCGGACAGGTCGGCCCCGGTGAGGTCGGCGCCGGTGAGGTCCGCGCCGGCGAGGTTGGCCCGGGCCAGGTTGGCGAACAGCAGGTCGGCGCGGGTCAGGTTCGCGCTCATCAGCTGCGCGCGCGTCAGGCGGGCGCCCGCGAGGTTCGCCCGGAGGAGGTTCGCCGAGATCAGGTCGGCGTCGGTCAGCGTCGCGCCGGTCAGGTCCCGTCCGGTCAGGTCGGCGCCGATGAGGTTCGCGCCGGTCAGGTCCCTGGCGACCAGGTCGACGCCGACGAGGTTCGCGCCCGGGACGGGGGGGAGCATGTCGGGCGTACGGTGTCTGCCGAGGTGAACGTCGGCCGTGGCCTGGGCTCCCGCGGCGATCAGGAGCCGCGCCCACCAGGGTGAGACGGTCAGATGCACGCAGGGCCGCAGCGGCCGGGCCGCCGCGACGAGTCTGGCGGCCATACGCCTAGCGTCGTCGGTCATCCGCGGCCCCCTCTCGTGCCGGTGTCGTGCATCTCACTCGCAGAAGATACGGCCTTTGGGGCCCCTCGGAGGCCCGGTCCCGTTCGCCGACGGCGATCGTGCTCACGGCGGCCATGCCGCCGCCAGCGAAACGAGCCCGGCGGCGGGTCCGCCCGCACGCATCGACTCCCGCCGCCACGCCATTCGCCGAACCCGGACTCGTCGATTTCCTCGTGTCGGGGTGTCGAGAGCCGGGCGCGTACGGGTTCGTGGACGGCGGTACGACCGGTGACGGCATCAACGGCGCCGTCGGCGGTGATCGCGGTCAGGTCCGTACGCCACCCGGCAGCGGCCGCCGTGATGCGGAAGCCGTCCGGTAGCCGTGGGGGGCGGATGCTGGGCGCGCCGCGAGATCCGTCGTGCCTTCCGGGCACTTCCGCTGGTGGGCGTGCGCGTTCCGGGCGAGGACGGCGGGTGCCCTCGGCGACTCCGGGCAGTGTGGTCGTCGGCCGGCGGGGCCCGGGAACGGGGTGGCACGGCATAGGCTCGCCGCGAGATGCGTGTGGCGATGCTCGGGCCCCTGCGGGTCCGCGACGGGGACGGCCGGCCGGTCGAGGTCGGTGGGGCTCGGCTGCGGCTGTTGCTGATCCGGCTGGCGCTCGATCCCGGGCGCGTCGTCACGGCCGACCGGCTCGCCGACGACCTGTGGGGAGACGGTGCGCCCGCCGATCCGGCCGGGGCGCTGCAGACGCTCGTCGCGCGGCTGCGGCGGGCCCTTCAAGGCGAGCGTGCCCGCCTTGTGTCGCATCCGGCCGGTTACCTGCTCGACGTCGCGCCCGCGGACGTCGACGTCCTGGCGTTCGAGCGGGCCGCGGCGGACGGCCGTGCCGCGCTGGCGGCCGGTGAGCACGCTCAGGCGGCGGAGCTGCTCCGTGGCGGCCTGGACCTGTGGCACGGGACGCCCCTCGCCGACGCCGCCGGGGCGCGGTTCGCCCTCGCGCCCGCCGCGCGGCTCGAAGAGACCCGTCTCACCATGGTCGAGGACCTTCTCGCCGCCGACCTGGCCCGGCGGGCGCCCACGGCCATCGGTGAGATCGAGGCCCTCGCCCGCGAGCATCCCACGCGGGAACGCCTGCACGCCCGGCTCATCCACGCGCTGCGCGCCGCCGACCGGCGGGCCGAGGCGCTGGAGGCGTACGAGCGCGTCCGGCGGGAACTGGCCGACCGGCTCGGCGTCGACCCCGGGCCCGAGCTGCGCGAGGCGCACCTCGCGGCGCTCCGCGAGGAGAACCGCCGCGGCGTGCCCGCGCGGGCGACCAGCTTCGTCGGCCGCGAGACGGAGCTGGCGCGGGTCCGTGACCTGCTGAACACGCACCGGCTCGTCACGATCACCGGGTTCGGCGGCACGGGCAAGACCCGCCTGGCCCTGGAGGCGGCCGACGCGGCGGCGACGTCCGTACGGCTGGTCGAACTCGGGTCGGTCGCCGACCCGGCACGCGTCGTGCCGGCGGTCACCGCGGCGGTCGGCGACGGCGACCTGTTCGGGAGCGGCGCGGACCGTACGCCGCTCGAGCGCCTCGGTTCCATGCTCGCCGGGCACGACCTGCTCCTCGTCCTCGACAACTGCGAGCACGTCGTCGACGCCGCCGCCCGCCTCGCCGAGCATCTCCTCGCCGCGGCGCCGGGCGTCACGATCCTCGCCACGAGCCGGGAGCCCCTCGCCATCGCGGGCGAGGCGCTGGTACCGCTGGCGCCGCTCGGCCTGGACGGGCCCGCCGTCGCGCTCTTCGCCGACCGTGCCCGTGCGGTACGGCCCGGCTTCACCGCCGACGACGCGGTGACCGGGATCTGCCGCGAGCTGGACGGCATCCCGCTGGCGATCGAGCTGGCCGCCGCGCGGCTGCGGTCGATGACGCTCGGGCAGCTCGCCGAGCGGATCGGCGACCGGTTCGGGCTGCTGGAGCGCGGCAGCCGCACGTCGCTGCCGCGCCACCGTACGCTGCGGGCGGTCGTGGACTGGAGCTGGGACCTGCTCGACGACGCCGAGCGCGCGGTGCTCCGCCGGCTGTCGGTCTTCCTCGGCGGCGCCACGGTGGAGGCCGTCACCGAGGTCTGCGCGCCCGCGACCGAGCCTCTCGACCTGCTCGCCGGACTGGTCGACAAGTCGCTGCTCATCATGGCCGAGACCGACCAGGACGTCCGGTACCGGATGCTGGAGACCGTCCGCGAGTACGCCGGGGAACGGCTGGAGGAGTCGGGGGAGGCCGAGCGCGTACGGGAGGCGCACGCCGCGTACTTCCTGGCCCGCGCCGAGACCGCCGAACCCCGGTTGCGCGGCCCCGGGCAGCTCGCCTGGCTGGCACGTCTCGACGCCGAGCAGGGCGACCTGGACGCCGCGCTCGGCCACGCGATCGGCCGCGGCGACCACGGGCGGGCGCTGCGCCTCATGGCCGCGCGCACCTGGGCCTGGCTCATCCGCGGGCGGCGGCGTGAGGCGGGCGAGTGGGCGCGGGCGGTCCTGGCGGCCGTCGGCGACGAGCCTCCGCCCGGCCACGAACCGGACCACGCCATCTGCCTGCTCATCGCGCCCCACCCCGATCCGGCCCGGGTGAAGCGCGCGCTGGAGGTGACCCGGCGCTCCGACCGGCCCGCCGCGCTCGCGGCGTGGACGATGGCGAGCGGCTACTCGGACGGGCCGGAGACGATCCGCGCGCGTGCCGAGGAGGCGATCGAGCGGTTCGGCGCGGCCACCGACCCCTGGCTGCGGGCCATGGCCGACATGGCGTACGGGGTGGTCGAGTTCGAGTACGTCGCCGGAGGTGCGAGGAGGGCCGAGGAACGGCTCCGCGCCGCTCTCGACGGCTTCACGGCCGCGGGCGACCGGTGGGGCCAGGCGGTCACGCTGTTCGCGCTGGGCAACGTGCTGGCCAACCGCGGCTCGTGGCCGGAGACCGTGCGCGCCCTCGAACGCGCCCATGCCCGCGCCGCCGAGGTGGGCGGCGCGGAGGAGATCCCGGCCCCGATGATATTGCTGGTCCGGCTCGGCGAGGCGCGGATGCGGGCCGGCGACCGGGACGGCGCGCGGGCCGATCTGGAGCGCGCGCTGACCGCCGCCGAGCGCGGCGCCGACCCGATCGCGCTCGCCCGGGTGCGGCGCGCCCTCGGCGATCTCGCGTACGCCGAGGGCGACATCGCCGAGGCCGTGAGCTGGACGAGGGCCGCGCTGGCCGGGGGGTGCGACGCGCCGCCGCAGTTCGTCGCGCTGCTGCACATGTCGGGGGCGCTCGCCGAGGCCGCCCTCGGTGAGCACGGGCGCGCCGACGAACTGCGCGCCCGCGCCCTCACACTGATCGCTGACACGGGCGACGACGTGGCCCGTGCGAGCGTCCTGGAGGAGGCCGCCGCGTGGTGCGCCGACCCGGCCGATGCCGTGGCGGTCCTGGCCGCCGCCCGTAAGCTGCGGGGCATCGAGGACACCGGCGACCCCGGTGTGCGCTCCCTGCTCGCCCGCTGCCGCGCCGACCTGGGGGAGGAGGCGTTCGCCGTCGCCTGGGAGCGCGCTCTCGCCGACCCGGAGGCGTTCGCCGCTCAGGCCAGCGCCCGCAGGTAGTCGTCGACCGGCGCGTCGTAAACCCCGATGTAGCCGTCGGGACGTACGAGCACCAGGCCGTCGGTGCCGTACGCGCGGCGCGCGTGTCCCGCCGCGTCGACCAGGTCGGCGCCGTCGTCGCCGACCGTGTAGGCGCGGACGGCGGCTCCGTATCGCTCGTTCACCCGGGCGACCGTCTCCGCGTGCCCCTCTCCGAAGGCCAGCAGCGTGAAGTGCGGGCCGCGGAAGACGTCGAACAGGCGTCCCTCCCGCAGCGGTGCGTCCGGCGCCCGCTCCCCGGCCTTCCCGCCGCCCACCGACAGCGAGGCGCCGGGATAGCCGATGCCGAGCTGATCGGTCTCCCCGCCGCGGCGGTACGCCTCGGCATGGCGCTCGGACATTCCCCGGTACAGCCGGGTGCTGAGGCCGAGCACGCCGGCGGCGACCGGGAGCCGCTCCTCCTCGTAGGTGTCCAGCGCCCGCTCGGCGGCCAGCTTCCAGCCGAGGTTGTAGGCGTCCTGGACGCCGGTGTTGAGGCCCTGGCCGCCGGCGGGGGAGTGCACGTGCGCGGCGTCCCCGGCCAGGAAGACCCGGCGGTCACGGAATCGCTCGGCCATCCGGATGTTGACCCGGTAGACCGACGCCCACCCGACCTCGCGCAGCCGGACGTCCGACACCTCCGAGACGATCTTCTGGAACGTCGGGAGCGTCAGTTCCGGCGTGTCGGTGCCGATGAGCGGGGCGGTGAGCTGGAAGTCCTCGGTGCCCGGCAGCGGGCAGAGAGCGAAGCGCGGCGTCCGGCTCGCCGTGTCGCCCCAGAAGTGCCAGTGGTCCCGGTCCACGTCGTCGGTACGGACGTCGGCGATGAGCATCCGCTCGGTCTCGTGCGTCTCGCCCGCGAACCCGATGCCGAGCCGTTTGCGCACCACGCTCCGGCCGCCGTCCGCGCCGACGAGGTAGGCCGCGCGGATCCGTTCGCCGCCGGCGAGCACGGCCGTCACCCCGTCATCGTCCTGCTCGAAGTCGATCAGCTCGCCCCGCTCGACCCGCCCGCCGAGCTCGGCCAGCCGGTCGCGCAGGATCTGCTCCGTCCGCCACTGCGGGAGCATCGGGGCCGTGGGATACGGCACCTCCGGAGTCGGCTCCTTCGGTTCGTGCATTCGGCCCTCCCAGACGACCTCGCCGCCCGCGTACGAGCGCAGCGGCGGGTACGGCGCGCCGGCCGTCAGGACGGCGTCCAGCACGCCGAGGTCGTCGAAGACCTCCAGCGTGCGGGGCTGCAGGCCCTTGCCGCGCGACCCGGCGGGCCGCTCCTTCTCGATGATCCGGAAGTCGGCGCCCCGCCGCGCGAGGTCGCACGCCAGCGTCAGCCCGGTCGGCCCGGCGCCGACGATCAGTACTCGTGTCTCGTTCATGGCCCGTACGGTGCCGGGCGCCGCTGTCAGCTCACCGGCATCCCGCTGTCAGCCGGACGCCGTCGAGTATCAGCCGCAGGCCGTGCTCGAAGTGCTGCTCCGGATGGGGCGCGGTCAGGTCGTCCGCGGCGGCGACGAGGTTGGGGTGCCGCACCGGGTCGAGGGCGGCCGTCAGGCGCTCCGTGGCCTCGGCGCCGCCGTCGGGCAGCCCCGCGGCGAGCTGCTCCTCGATGACGTGGCCGACGACGAAGTAGTTGAGCGTGTCCACCGCCCACAGGGCGTCCCGGCCGCTCAGCCCGGCCTCCCGCAACAGGCCGGCCATGGTCTCGCCGTACGCCAGGGCGTTCGGGAGCGGAAAGAACACGCCGGAGAACACGTGGGCGCCGTCGCGGCGCGACAGCAGCGCCCGGCGGAGGCGGCGGGCCAGCTCGGCGGCCCGCTCGTGCCAGGGCGGGCGCGTGTCCAGGTCCTCGGTCAGACCGGCGAGCATCGCCTCGGCCATGGCCTCCAGCAGGGCCTGCTTGCTGGGGAAGTGCCAGTACGTCGCGCCGTTCTTGACGCCCAGCGCGGTGGCGAGCCGGCGCATGGTCAGGCCGTCGAGGCCGACCTCGTCGAGCAGGTCCAGGGCGGCCGTCAGCACGTGGTCGCGGGTCAGCCGCATGGCGCCGTCCTCTCGGAGTTCACGTTGACAGACGCGAACAGTATGCCGCAGACTTCAACGTCGTTGAAGTTCAACACTGTTGAAGTATCTGGGGAGGGCACATGCGCCGGGTCTGTTTCCGCTCGTACGGCGGGCCGGAGGTGCTCAAGACCGAGGACGCGCAGCGACCGGAGCCGGGCGAGGGCGAGCTGCTGGTCGAGGTCGGCGCGGTCGGCGTGACGTACCCGGTCGTGCGCCTCACCCGCCGGCCCGACGTCGCGCTGCCGCACGTGCCCGGCGGTGATGTCGTCGGCCGCGTGGTGGCGGCCGGGCCGGGGCTGGCCGAGCGGGTGGGCGAGCGGGTCGCGGCGCTCGCGTTCGACGGGGCGTACGCCGAGCTGGCGGTCGTTCCGGCGATGTTCGCGTTCCCGGTGCCGGACGCGGTGGACGACGCCGGGGCGGTCGGGCTCGTCCGCGGTGGGCAGGTCGCGCTGGGCGCCCTGCGCGCCGGCGCCGTGCACGCGGGGGAGTCCGTGGTGGTCACCGGCGCGGCCGGAGGCGTGGGGCACCTCGCGGTCCAGCTCGCACGGGAGCTCGGCGCCGCGCGGGTGGTGGCGGCCGTGGGCGACCGGGCCAAGGCCGGGTTCGTCCGCGACCTCGGGGCCGACGAGGCCGTCACCTACGACGAGGAGTGGGGTGCGCCCGCCGACGTCGTGGTCGACGGGGTGGGCGGCGACGTGCAGGCGGCGGCGCTGCGAGCGCTGGCCCCGCTCGGCCGGCTCGTCGCGTACAGCGGTGCGGGGCGGCCCGTGGACGTGAACGAGCTGCGGGCGCACGGGCGGTCCGTCGTGGGCTTCGCCATGCGGCCGTTCGTGGCGGGACGGCCGGAGGCGTACGCGCGGCAGCGGGAGGAGCTGTGGGACCTGTACGCGCGTGAGCGACTGATCGTGGGCGTGCACCGGACGCTGCCCTTGGAGGAGGCCGCCGAGGCGCACCGGATCATCGAGCGCCGCGAGAACCGGGGCCGGGTCCTGCTGCGCCCCTGACGTCTCGGATCCGAGACGGCGCGTGCGGCGCGGGGGTGCCGCCGCCCGCGCCGCCGGTGAAATGCTGGCGGCGTGAGCACCGTGATCACGAACATCGGCGAACTGGCCGGGGCGGCCGAGGACCGCTGGCTGATGGAGGACGCCGCGCTGGTCATCGACGGCGGACACATCGCCTGGGCGGGTCCGTCGCGGCGGGCGCCCGCCGCCGACGAGGCGTACGACGCGGGCGGGCGCGCGGTCCTGCCCGGATTCGTGGACTCCCACGCGCACCTGGTGTTCGCGGGGGAGCGGGCCGAGGAGTTCGCCGCCCGGATGAGCGGCCGCCCGTACGCCGCCGGAGGCATCCGCACCACCGTCGAGCGGACGCGCGCGGCGTCCGACGACGAGCTGCGGGCCAACGTGCGGCGCCTCGTCGCGGAGATGGCCCGGCAGGGCACGACGACGGTCGAGTGCAAGTCCGGCTACGGCCTCACCGTCGAGCAGGAGGAGCGGGCCGTGCGCATCGCGGCCTCGCTGGTGGACGAGGTGACCTTCCTCGGCGCCCACGTGGTGCCGGCGGACACCGACCCGGCCGAGTACGTGCGGCTCGTCACCGGGCCGATGCTGGCGGCGTGCGCGCCGTACGCGCGGTTCGTCGACGTCTTCTGCGAACGCGGGGCGTTCGACGCGGACCAGACGCGGGAGATCCTGACCGCCGGGCGCGCGGCCGGGCTGGTGCCGCGGCTGCACGCGAACCAGCTCGGGCACGGGCCGGGCGTGGCCATCGCGGTGGAGTTCGACGCCGCCTCGGCCGACCACTGCACCTTCCTGTCCGAAGAGGACGTCGCCGCCCTGGCGGGCTCGCGGACGGTGGCGACGCTCCTGCCGGCGGTGGAGTTCTCCACGCGCCAGCCGTACCCGGACGCCCGCGCGCTCATCGACGCCGGGGCGGACGTCGCGCTGGCCACCGACTGCAATCCGGGCTCGTGCTACTCCTCCAGCATGGCCTTCTGCGTCGCCCTGGCCGTACGGGAGATGCGGATGACACCGGAGGAGGCCGTGCGCGCGGCGACCGAGGGCGGGGCGAAGGCGCTGCGCCGGACGGACGTCGGGCACCTGCGCCCCGGTGCACGTGCGGACGTGCTGATACTGGACGCGCCGTCACACATCCATCTCGCCTATCGGCCGGGGGTTCCGCAGGTGGCGCGCGTATGGCGCAATGGCCGGGCGGTTGAATTTCGGCACGGGAATTTGTCCTAAAAACAATCGATAGGGCTTTCTGTCCGCTGTTCGGGGAAGTATTCGCCGACGTCAGGGCCTTTCTCGGCCACCGTTGGGCGTTGACTGATCACCAATCGTCATCCACTGTTGTCAGTGCACTGGCCCTAGCCCCTCGGGAGTCCATGATGCGCGACCTTGATCGTTCGCGGCCTCAGGCGGACCGGTATCGGTTGTTCCCGACCTGAGCGTACGTTCTTACGCCGCCGGTAGAAATCTGCCGGACGAAAGGCTTGATCTCGTCCGGACGAAACGACTATGCCATGAGGCGAAAAAGTGATCAGCATTCTCATCGTCGAGAATATGAACCTTGTCAGAGGCGGTCTTGTCGCCTTACTTTCCGGACATCCGGACATGGAGGTGGCGGCCGCGCTGGAGTCGGCGGACAAGGCGCTCCCGACCGCCCTCGAACTCGAACCCGACGTCGTCATACTCGGGGCGGACATGGACGACGGCTTCGCCGTGGTCCGGTCCCTCCACGAGGAGTTGCGGTCCTGCGCGACCGTGATCATGGCGAACCGCCGCCGTCCGGGCGACCTGCGGCGGGCCGTCGCCGCGGGCGTGACGGGCTTCCTGCTCATCGACACGCCGCCGGCCGACCTGGCCGACGCGGTCCGCCGCGTCGCCCAGGGCGAGCGGGTGATCGACTCGGAGCTGGCGTTCGCCGCGCTCCACCGCCCGGAGAGCCCGCTGACCGAGCGCGAGGTGGACGTGCTGCGGCTGGCCGCCCAGGGCGCGTCGTCGGCGGAGATCGCGGGTCACCTGTTCCTGTCGGTCCGCACGGTCCGCAACCACATCTCGCGGATCATCGGCAAGATCGGCGCCCGCAACCGCGTCGACGCCATCCGCATCGCCGACGACGCCGGCTGGCTCTGACGCGAGGCGATCATCTCACCGCCGGCGCGCGTCCTTCGGTCGTCCAGTGGCCGTGCAGCTCCCGGTAGAGGGGGCAGTCCTCCAGCAGGTCCTCGTGCGCGCCGAGCCAGGCACGGGTGCCGTCCAGGACGAGGATGCGGCGCGCGCGCCGGGCCGACGTCATCCGGTGCGCGATCACCATGAGGGCGCCCGGCCGGGCGGCGAAGGCCCGCTCCGCGCGCTCCTCGGCCGCGGCGTCCAGGTGACACGTCGCCTCGTCCAGGATGACCAGCCGGGCCGGTGAGACGTACGCGCGGGCCAGCGCGACGAGCTGGCGTTCACCGGCCGACAGGGCGGCCGGGTCGACCGTGCCGTCGAGGCCGCCCAGCCGCTCGGCCAGCGGTCCGGCCCCCACGGCCGCGACGGCCCGGTCCAGCGCGTGGTCGGAGGCGCCCGGCCGCAGGTAGGACAGGTTCTCCCGGAGCGTTCCGCCGAAGACGTACGCCTCCTGCGGGATCAGCGCGCGGACCGACGGGTCGGCCTCGGCGGCCGGCACGCCGCCCAGCGTGACCGACCCGTGCGCCGGCGTGAGGAGGCCCACGGCGAGCCGCGACAGCGTGGACTTGCCGATGCCGCTCGGGCCGACGATCGCCAGGTGGTCGCCGTCCGGCACCCGCAGGGACAGCGCGTCGACCACCGGTTCGGCCTCCGGCCCGTACGCGAAGGTCACCCGCCGCAGCGCGAGCTCGCTCCCGCCCGAACGCGCCGGGTACGGGGCCGGCGGCGTCCCGGCGGCCGACATCACGCGGTCGAGCGTCACGGCGAGCCGCAGCCCGCTGCCGCCCACGCCCCGGATGATCGTGGCCAGCGCCGGCGACAGCCCCTGCAGCACGTACGTCAGCGAGCCCAGCACGACCCCGGGCGTGGCGCCGTGCCGCACGAGCCACGGCGCCGCGCCCAGCACCAGCAGGAGTGGCAGCCGCCCGCCCACGGCCAGCGCGACCGTGCGGCCCGCTGCCAGCCGGGCCATCGACCGGGCCGCCGCGGCCTGGGCGTCGATCAGCCGCCCGGCCGAGGCCGCCACGGCGTCCTCCGCGCCGCACGCCGCGATGTCGCGGAGCCCGCCGGCCAGGGCGGTGGCCGACTCGGCGATCCGCTCCTCGGCCAGGATCAGCTCCCGCTGCCGGCGGATCGACCGCCCGACGAGACCGAGGAACAGCCCGAGTCCCGCCACGACCGGCGGCACCACGAGCAGGAGCGTCACCGGCATCAGCGTCAGTAGCCCGACCAGCGCGCCGGCCAGCGTGAACACGAATCCCTGCACGATGTTCAGCAGGCCCGCGAACGTGTCCCGGACGATCTCCACCTGCTGGGTCAGCCGAGCGACGGCGCCGTCGTCCGCTCGTTCGGTGCGGACCGACTCGTGGACGGCGCCGCGCACGACGTGACGGACGAGCGCGTCGCGGAACGGTTCGACGACCGCGGCCAGCGGCCCGTACGCCCGGGCGGCGCCGACCGCGCCGACCACGGCCGCGCCGGCCAGCACGCCCAGCCAGGCCAGCGCCGGCCCGGCCCGGTGCGCGAGGAACGCGTCGGTGGCGCCCGCGACCGAGCGGCCGAAGACCAGCACGGGCACAGCGCCGAGCGCGGACCACAGGCCGAAGGCCACGAGCGCGCGCGGCCGGCGCCGTAGCGCGGCCACGAGGACGCGGCGGCTCCTGGCCCGGTGGTCACTCACCGAACACCTCGCGGTACTCCGGATCCGACCACAGCTCCCGGTGCGGCGCGCAGGCGCGCACCGTCCCGCCGTCGAGCCAGGCGACCAGGTCCGCGCGCGCCGCGGTGCCCACCCGGTGAGCGATGATCAGACGGGTGCGGCCGTCGCGGGTCAGCACGTCGCCGACCTGCGTCTCGGTCACGGTGTCCAGGCTGGACGTGGCGTCGTCGAGGACGAGGACCCGGCCGGGATGGGCGAAGGCACGCGCCAGCCCCAGCCGCTGCAGCTCACCGCCCGACAGGGGCGCCTCCGACGGCGGCGTGCGGTACCCCAGGGGGAGACGGCGGATGAAGGCGTCCGCGCACGCCGCGCGGGCGGCCGTCTCGGCGTCGCCGCCGATCGCCTCGGCGATCGTGTCGCCGAACAGCGCGGGCCGCGCGAAGGCGTACCCGACCGCCTCCCGCAGTTCGGCGTGCTTCAGCGACGGCAGAGGCACGCCGTCGAGCAGGACCTCACCGTCGTCGGGGTCGGCCAGCCGTCCGGCCAGCGCGGCCAGCAGCGACTTGCCGCCGCCGGAGCGCCCGACGACGGCCACCGCGCCGCCGCCGGGGACGACCAGATTCACGCCGTCGAGCACCGAGGCGGCCGACACGCCACGGAACTCCAGCCGTCCGGGCCCGCCGGGCAGCGACCCCGGCCCGTACGCGGACATGGGCCGGTCGAGCACCGGGGCCAGCCGGGCGGCGCCGGCGCGGGCGCGGGCCAGGCGGCCGAGCTGGGCGATCACCGGGCCGATGTCCGAGCCGAGCCCGGCGTACTGCGCTCCCGCGAGCAGCCCGCCCGCGGTGAGCCGTCCGTGGGCCAGCTCGTACCCGGCGACGGCGAGCACCGCGAGCTGGAGGAACGGCACGGCCAGGGTGCTGCGGCCCGCGGTCGTCGCCTGGATCCGCCAGGTCGCGTGGCCCTGCGCGGACAGCTCGGGCAGCGGGGCGAGCACCCGCTCGGTCTCGCGCTCGGCGGCGCCGGCGGCGGCGACCGTGCGGCTTCCCGCGAGGGTCTCCACCAGCCGGGTGGCGATCCGGCTCTGCGCCTCCAGGTACCGGCCGACGACCGCCGAGGTGTCGCGGACGAACGAGCGCAGCAGCGCGACGATCGCGGGCAGGCCGAGCGCGAACGTCAGCGCCAGCCAGGGATCGAGAAGAACGAGGGCGATCACCCCGCCGAGCGGTGGGACGACCGCGGTGGCCGCCAAGATCGCGGCGGACGGGGCGTACGCGGTGTCCGCGGTCGCGGTGACCGCGCGGCTCGTCAGGTCGCCGGGAGGCAGGCCCGCGGACGGGCCGAGGCCGAGGACGTGCCGGGTGAACAGGTGCCGCAGCCGTGCCGTCGCGACGGCCGTGCCGGCCCCGGTGGACAGCTCGGTGAGCGCGTCGCCGGTCATGGAGATCGCCACCAGGCCCGCGTACACGAGAGGCCAGGTGAGCGAGGTGGAGCCGCCGAGCACCCCGTCCACCGCCCGGCCGAGGACGGCGGGGAGGACGAGCGCGGCTCCGGCCTGGAGCAGAGAGGTGACAGCGAGCAGGCTCGCCCAGACGCCGCCGTAGCGGACGGTCCGGATCACGAGCCTGCTCGCCGTCATCGGTCTCCCTCGGGGACTGCCGCACGGTTCCGTACGGGACGGGGCCGGTGGGCAGCCCCTGCTGTCGTGGTCCTGCCATGGCTACCAGGGCCACGGGGCAGGCGTCAGAGGCAGATCGTGATGCTGTGCGAGCTGTGGCAGAGCAGGCTCAGCGTGCTGTTGGCCTCGCCGCCGCCACCGCCGCCACCGGGGGTCGTGCTCATCCCCTGCATGTCGAGAAGCGCCATCGTCGTGTCACCTCCTCACGGATGAAGGACGGCCTCGACCGGGAAGACCGGTCATCAGAGGCAGAGAACGATGCTGTTGGAGCTGTGGCAGAGCAGGCTCAGCGTGCTGTTGGCCTCGCCGCCGCCACCGCCGCCACCGGGGGTCGTGCTCATCCCCTGCATGTCGAGAAGCGCCATTTGTCGTGTCACCCCCTCGCCGGTTGCGTGATCGCGGTCCCCGCGAGGGTTCTCGCGGGAGGCTTGGGTTCCCCGAGGAAGGGAAGGTGGACCGGCCGGTCGTGCAGCGCGGCGCCCATCGCCAGCAGCACGCCCGCCGTGCCGGTGCCCAGGTCCATCGACATCCGCAGCAGGTTCTCGCCGGGGAAGGACAGCCCGCCGCCATACGAGAGCGCGTGCCACGCCAGGTCGCGTACGTGCGTGGCGGCCCGCGTGTCCCGCCGGCGCGCGAGGTGCAGGAGCATCCCGGCGCGCCCGCTGAACAGCCCCGACTGCGCGTAGTAGCGCGTCAGCGCGGCCGTGCGGATCCGGGCCGAGGCCTCGCGGAACCGCTGGTCCTCGCGGTGGGCGAGGTAGTCGTCGATGACCATGCCGATCCCGACGCTGCCCCGCGCGAGGTAGGGCAGGACGCGGTTGCCGTCCTGGACGTGCAGCGCGCCGTTCTTGTCGGTCGTGCACCCGTCGAGGTCGAGCCCGATGGCGCGGGCCGCGAGATCGAGCAGGTGGGTCTCGCCCGTGCGCTCGTACCGCCGGATCAGCATCAGGGCCGGGCCGGACAGGCCGCGCATCAGCCCCGGCCGGGCCGGCGTGGCGTCGGCGGTCTCGACGTGGTCAGCGACGAGCCGGGTCGCGCGGTCCGCCGCCTCACGCAGTGTCGGCGAGGCCAGCACGTCGGCCAGGTGGTCCAGGTTGAGGGCGATGCCGGACAGGCCGCCGTGCAGGTCGACGCCGAGCTTCTCCCAGCGGTCGCCGAGGCAGATGTCGGCGACCCGGGCCGCGGCGCCGAGCTGCCCGAGGTGGGCCAGACCGTACGCGGCGCCGTGCAGCCCGTCGTACAGGCCCAGACCGGTGCCGCGCGGCGGATCCGTCGCGTGGTCGGCGAGCCACTCCACATGCCGCGGCGATACCTCGCAGCCGGTGACGTCCAGGGCGTACAGGACCCCGGCCGCGCCGTACGCCAGGCCGAGCCCGCCGCTGCCGAACTGCTGGATGTCGCCGGGGAACAGCCGGTCGTCGCGGCCCGGCGTCGCGCTGGCGAGGATCGCGGTGCCGAGCGCGCCGCGCGCGTCCCGCCAGCCGGCTGGCTCCGGGGCGAACCGGGGGATCGGACGCCGGCCCGGTTCGCCCCGGTTGATCTCGTCGACCGCCTGCTGGAGGTACCCCTCGGGGACGGGGAACCACTCGGCGATCACCTCGGCCAGGTGTGCCGCCTTGGCCAGGTCGAGCATGAACAGGTTCGTGGTCGGCATGAAGAGCGCGATCTTCAGGCAGGCGAGGCTGTACAGGTCGATGTCCGTGCCGCGCCGGTCGGGCGGCGCCAGGAAGCCGGGGTTGGCGAGCGTCTGCCGGCGCTGCTCGGCCGCGGGGGCCGCCGCCTCGAAGTCGATCAGGGACACCGTGTCGTCGGGCCCCACCATGATGTTGAACATGTGCAGGTCGTTGAAGGCGACCCCGCGCGCGTGCACCTTCCGGATGATCCGTTCGGTGCCTGCGTAGATCTTCATCGCCCATTCGGTGTACGCCGCGAGGTCCTCCGGGGCCGGCTCGGGGTCCAGGAGAGGATGCCGCTCGGCGAAGAAGCCGTTCAGCGGACGGCCCTCGACGAACTCCTCGACGAGGAAGTGGTGTTCGCCGACCACGAAGTAGTCCAGGGCCGCGGGCACCCCGTCGATGCCGGCGAGGAGCCGGAGGATGTCGTGCTCGCGCCTGACCCGCGTGACGGCGTCGGTGCCGTCGGCCGCGAGCCCGGCATGCGGCCGGCCCTCTTTGAGCACCACCCTCCGGCCCGTCCTGGTGTCCTCCCCGGCGTACACGCCGCCGCCATTGGAGAAGTGGAGCGCCTCTTTGACCTCGTACGGGACGTCGGTCATGGTGACGGCGTTGCGCGCCTCCAGGTGCGGGACGAGGCAGGCGGGCAGCGTGACCCAGGGCGGCACGGTGAAGACCGGGTTGCGACGGTCGGGAACGAGGCGTCCCTCGCCGTCCTCGATCGCGGCCACCAGCCGGCCGTCCTCATCCTCACAATGGCGTTCGATGAACCCGCCGTACCGGACATAAAGCGGGCCTTCGCCAATGCGGAGGTCGCTGAGAATGTACGGTCCGGGCTGTCCCTTGAGAATGTCGCCGAGTTCGGTGAGAAGGGTGGCGAGCTCCGCCTCGTCGCGTGGGTAGATGGTGACGAGTTTTCCGCTGGCGCCCCGGGGAGAGTATTTCGCATTGCGCATGAGCAGCACGTTCACACTGCGCAGGTGCTTGAAGGAGACACCGCGGGGCACGCAGTGGTCGCGGACGCGTACGAGCACGTCAGCGGCGTTGTCGTGAGACGCGGAGATGTGGATCTTCCAGCCCTGCGCCGGGATCTCCTGGGCCGGCGGGACGTAGACGACCCATTCACTGCGCGGCACGCGCTGCCAGCCGTCGGGGAGCGGTTCGTCGACGATGGAGAAAGCCGGGCTCTCCTGTCCGTCGAGGACGTCATAGAAGAGCCTGTCTTTCAGGCAATACACCTCGTACTGCTTTTCCACCGCTGCTTCCTCTGCTCTTCGACACCGGAGGGGGCGAACGTCGGATGCGACCGTTCGTTCCGAGAAGAGAGACTTGCAGCCCGAGGTGGTGGAAACCTAGGGACAAGTGTCACTAATGGCCCGTGAACTTATCCCATTGGGCTAAGTGAGTCACTCTAGGTAAGAGCGGAAGTCATGGTCATTCTTCCTGCATAGGACAAGTTGCCGGGTATTTGGGACGTGCCAAATGGCGGGCGATCCCGGTGCCGTGGTCATGGCTCTATGCCGGGACGCGAGGGGCGTCTCATGGCGGCCGGCCCGGTGAGGACGGCGACGGCCGAGGCCTCCGGGTGGCGCTGCGCCGGGGCGAAGTGATCTTCCGAGGCGAGTTTGCCGATCATCCTTCGTTCGTCGGCATGGCTCTAGTAGATTCGGTCCGCCCGTAGCTTTCGACGCACATACATGCGGGTATTACTCTGCGTGACTATAGTGGGCTGCCCGCGGCAGCCCATCTGAAGTTTGAGGAGAGGGCAATGGCGGCCGATCCAGATTCACTCATACTCGCCGAACCTTGGCGAAAAGGCTCGCGCAGTGGTGGCGGCGGCTGCGTGGAGGCCGCTCGCGTGGCGATGCCCCACCCTCGACCGGTTGACGCGCCGATCAGCGCGGAGGACGACACCTCCCGATAACGCCGCGTCAGCCCACCGGGGTCGCGTCCCCCTCGTTCATCGGTTCAGCGGCCGTCTGGCCTTCCATTCGCGCAGCGGCCGCTTTGATGAACTCGATGGTCTCGTCCTCGCGCAGCGCCAGCTGGCGCAGGTGATCGAATGCTTCGAGATATTCGGCCACCTCTTCGCTGTCGGTGACCGTCGCCGGCTTTTGCGTATTCTCCAGGTACAGCACGCCGGGCGGACCCATCTCGAATCCGAGCACGGTGAACTCACCGAGCATGCCGAAATGCGCTCCCTTCTCGAAGGGAATCAGCTCGAGCGTGATGTCGGGACGGCGGGCGAGGTCGAGCAGATGGGCGAGCTGGCGCGGCATGATGCCCTGGTCACGCTGGCCGCCGACCCTCCGCCGGATGACGGCCTCATCCAGTACGTAGTGCTGTTGCGGGAGATCCTCCCGGCTGAACATCTTGTCCTGGCGCTGCATACGGACCTCGATCACCGTCTCGGCGACCGGCTGGGGCTTGTACTCGATGGTCAGCGCCCGCGCGTAGTCCTCCGTCTGCAGCAGGCCGGGGACGAGAAGCGGGCTGAACGAGCGAATGAACGAGGCGCCGAGCTCGTACCCCAGGTACGTCGAGTAGGCGTCGTCCAGATGATCGCGGTAGAGAGTCCACCAGCCGCGTTCCCGCGCTCCGCGGGCGAGCGTGGACAGCTCGGCGATCCGCTCCTCGTCGGTCACGCCGTAGTGGCGGAGGAGCGCCTGAAGGTCGGTCGTCGAGATGCGGACGTTGCCGCCTTCGATGCGGATCAGCTTCGACGCGGACCAGTCGAGTGCCCGGGCGACCTCATCCTGGGTCTTGCCGGCGTCACGCCGGAGCCGCTGGAGCTCGGCGGTGAGGCGTGCGCGCTGAACGACGGGGCCGGGGTCCAAGGCATCTCTCCCCTCGCGGACGAAGATCGAGAATCCGGGGGGCTCGGCCGGACATCTCGCTCATCGCTGCCTTCCAACGCGCTTAGATTAAATCAGCGAGGTGGCAATGTGCCATACCTATTTCGAGCGAGGTGGCAAGCGTCCACCCGGCGGCTCATCAGGTCGCATGAATTGATCATGGCGGGATCGTTCCAATAAGAATCCGGCGTCGGCCGAAAAGGACGCCGTCCCGGTCGTGTGGCGGTCGTCGCCTTCCTTGTCGCCGCAGGTGAACGCCGAATCGCGCCGAATTTCAGTCGCCGCAATCGCGGGAATCGGCTCGCTCCGGCCGGCGCCGTCTGATCCGGTATGCGTGTCGGCCTTTCGCCACCTGGCCACCCGCGAGGCCGTGCGCCGCCGGTCGGCCCGACGCCGCCGCGCGCGGCGACAGGCGGCGGTGCGGTGACCGGCGCCGCGCGGGCAGGCGGGTTGATCGGAGGCGGGACGCGGGGAGGCGTCGCGGTGGGAGGCGGCCCGACGGCACGCATGACGCGTGGACGCATTCTGAAATGTGAAGAATGGCGTGCTGCCGTCTTACTTCATGGCGAATAAACAGTGGGCAACCT
The DNA here is from genome assembly GCF_030269445.1 of Actinoallomurus iriomotensis. Taxonomy (GTDB): domain Bacteria; phylum Actinomycetota; class Actinomycetes; order Streptosporangiales; family Streptosporangiaceae; genus Actinoallomurus; species Actinoallomurus iriomotensis. The sequence continues at coordinate 1,229,251 of NZ_BSTJ01000001.1, read as the reverse complement.
GCGTTATTGCAATTATTCGAGTCTATTGGAAATGGCTCGAAGCTGCGTTATCATTCTTTTAGCGGAAGAGTAGACGGGAGCTGTTCTTCCGTAAAGGAGGTGATTCGAGTGGTCATCCTGATCGTCGTGGCCGTCGCCGTGTTCATCGGAATTCGTTCCGAGCGCGCACGTCAGGCCCACCAGATGTGGGGCAGCTACAAGTCCCGCCTCGCGTCCATGCGCGGGCTACGGATGAAGGAGACGCTGAACGCCCTCTTCGGCATCTGCGCCCTCGTGTTCGTCGTCATCCTGATCACCGGTATCGGCGGTTGACGCGGATCAACGGGGGCCGGTCCGCGGCGATGTGGTCGACCGAGAGGACCTCGGCGACGAAGAGCACATGGTCGCCGGCCGGCACCCGTTGCCGGGTCTCGCACTCGAGCGCGGCCAGGCCGTCGTCTATGATCAGGGCGTCGGACAGCCGTCCCCGGTGATGGGGGACGCTCGCGATGAGCAGCCGGGCGCTCGGGCGCCCGGCTGCCGCGAACCGGCCGGCGATGGCCCGCTGCGCCGCCGACAGCACCGTCATCGCCCAGCGATCGCACCGGTGCAGCACCTCGGCGAGGTACGACTCGTTCGCCACCGAGATCATGACCAGCGGCGGGTCGAGCGACACGGACGAGAACGCCGTCAGCGTGGTGCCGATGTCGTCCCGCCCGTCGCGTACGGTCACCACCACGACGCCGGTCGCGAAGGTCGCGAGCGCGTCGGTGAAGTCCCGCGACGGGACCTCCTCCACGGTGAGTCCTCCGTTCACACGGCCCCGGCCTGGAATCGATGTCGCGGCGCCGTCAGCGGCCGGACACCGTCACATGATCTCCCAGGTGCCCGGCAGCATCAGCGGGCCCCCGGACGGCAGGCCCACGCGCGCCGCGACGGCGGACAGCGGGCCCCACGCGTCGAGGCGGGCGGTGGCGGCGGTGCGGTCCTCGCTCGACTCCGCCGGGCGCAGCCGGTCGATCGGAGACACGTGCGGGTACAGGCGCACCGGAGCGTCCACCGCCAGACCCGCCTTCTTGCGGGCCAGTTCGAGCGCCCGCGCCAGACCGCCGAGCTCGTCCACCAGCCCCCGCTCGTGGGCGTCCGCGCCGGTCCACACACGGCCCCGCGCCAGGGAGTCGACGCGTTCACGCGGCAGGTCGCGGCCCTCGGCCACCTTGCCGACGAAGTCGTCGTAGATGCGGTCGAGGAAGGAGTTGACCCGGCCCCACTCCTCCTCGGTGAAGTCGCGGGTCGGCGCGTACATCCGCGCGTGCGCGCCCTGCTCGACGCTGTCCAGGCCGATGCCGAGGCGGCCGAGCAGGTCGCCGACGACGGGTTTGCCGAACACCACGCCGATGGAGCCGGTGAGCGTGCCCGGCTGGGCGACGATCACGGTCGCGGGAGCCGCGACGAAGTACCCGCCCGACGCGGCCACGTTGCCCATCGACACGATCACCGGCGTGCCGGCCTTGCGGGCCAGCACGATCTCCCGCCAGATCGTGTCGGAGGCGACGTACGAGCCGCCGGGGGAGTCGACGCGGAACACGATCGCCTTGATCCTGTCGTCGCGCACCGCCGCGCGGATGGCCGTCGCGATCGTGTCCGAGCCCATGGACGAACCCTGGCCCGGCATGGCGCCGCGCCCGCTGCGGCCGAGCCGGATCGCACCCTGGCCCTGGATCAGCGCCACCGCGTCCTGCCGCTGCCGCGGCAGCCGCTTGGCCAGCCCCTGGGCGCGGTTGTACCGGGCGACGTACCGCAGCCGCGCGTCGTCGTCGCCCACGGCCGCGCGCACGTCGGCGTACACCTCGTCGCGGTAGGCCAGCTTGTCGACCAGTCCGGCCTCGAGCGCCTCGGCGCCCAGGAGCGGCGCGTGGTCGATCAGTTCGCGCACGCGCTCCTCCGAGAGCCCGCGCCCCTCGGCGACGCCCGCCACCACCTGTTCGCCGGCCGAGGCGACCAGCCGGCCGGACATCTCCTTGTGCTCGGGCGTGTAGGCGCGCTCCATGAACGTGTTGGCGGCCGTCTTGTACTCGTGGCGCTTCGCGAAGCGCGGCGTGACGCCGATCTTGGCGAGCGCCTCGTTGAAGAACGGCTCCTCCAGCGCGACGCCGGTGAGCGCCAGGTCGCCGGACGGCTGCAGGTAGATCCGCTCGAACGCGGTCGCCAGGTAGTACGGGACCGTGCCGCGCCCGGTCTCGCCGAACGACTCCGCCCACGCCACCGCGAGCTTGCCCGCGTCACGGAACCCGCGGACCGCGTCGCGCAGCTCCTGGGCCATCGCCAGCCCGAGCCGCTGCCCCCCGATCCGAACGACGAGCGCACGCACCCGCGGGTCCGTACGGGCCCGGCGCAGGCCTCCGAGGACGTCACGCAGATGGGTACGGCGCATGCTGAGCAGGGCCGACACCGGGTCGGCCGGCTGCCCCTCCACGATCCCGTCGGTCAGGTCCAGTTCGAGGATCAGCGGGGCGTTGCGCCGATCGCGGGCATCTTTGAGCAGGTCAACGACTGATCCGGCATCCACCATGAGGCAACTCTATGTGCGCCGTGCCGCGCGCGAGCCGGACTCGGCCAACCGCCTTCCACCGCCGGGGCCGCTATTCTCCGGTCGGGCGGTGACGGGGAGGCGGGTCCGTGGACATCTGGCTGGTGCCGTCGTGCGCGCTCGGCGGAGTGGTCGCCGGCTGGTTCGCCGCGCCGCTGGCCGAACGCTACTTCGAGCGTCCGGTGCGGTGGGCGCGGCCGGGTGTCTCGCTCACGATGGCGGTGACGTTCGGGCTGCTGGCCTGGCGCCTCGGCGGGCGGGCCGAGTTGCCCGCGTTCCTCTACCTCGCCGCCGTCGGAGCGCTTCTGGCCTTCGTCGACGTCGCGGTCAAACGGCTTCCCGACCCGTACACCCTGCCGTCCTACCTCATCGGACCGGCGCTCCTGGGCGTCGCGGTGCTCACCGACGGTCGTCCCGTACGCCTGGTGCACGCCCTGGTCGGGCTGGCGGTGCTGTGGGCCCTGTACGCCGTGCAGCACCTGTTCGCGCCCGGGGCGATCGGCTGGGGTGACGTCAAGCTGTCCGGCGTGCTCGGCCTCTACCTCGGCTGGCTCGGCCTGGCGGCGTGGTGGCTTGGCGTGCTCGCCGGATTCGTGCTCGGCGGCCTGTACGCGGCGGCGCTGCTGATCACGCGCCGGGGTTCGCGGAAGACCGAGATCCCGTTCGGGCCGTTCATGCTCGCCGGGGCCCTCGCGGGCATCCTGCTGAGCTGAGACAGACGTCCTAGGCTATCGTCGATCACTCAGAGTAGTCAGATGATCGGGGGGCGTCCCATGAAGACCGCACCGGCGGCCGGACACGTCGTGCTGCGCGCGCCGGCGTCCGGCGACTTCGGCTGGGTGATCCAGCGACACGGAGCCCTGTACGCCGCCGAGTACGGGTGGGACGCGACCTTCGAGGCCCTGGTCGCCCGGATCGTGGCCGACTATGTCGACGAGCGCGGGCCCGGTGACGGCGCGTGGATCGCCGAGCTGGACGGCGAGCCGGTCGGCTGCGTGTTCTGCGTGCGCGAGACCGATCAGGAGGCCCGGCTGCGCCTGCTGCTGGTCGAGCCCGCCGCGCGTGGCTTGGGGATCGGCGCCGCCCTGGTCGGGGAGTGCGTCGACTTCGCCCGCCGGGCCGGCTACCGCGAGCTGACGCTGTGGACCAACGACGTGCTCACCGCGGCCCGCCGGATCTACGAACGGGCCGGCTTCGAGCTGGTGAAGGAGGGGCCGCACCACAGCTTCGGGCACGACCTCGTCGAGCAGACCTGGCGGCTGGAGCTCTAGACTAGAGCGTCCAGCGATCAGGTGGTCACCGGTCCAGCGCTGGAGTTCGGTCGCGGTGGCCACGACCAGGCGTCGCCAGGGCGGCCCGTGCTGGAAGTCGCCGGTCCATCGATCAGCCAACCGCGCTGTTGTGGTCATGGAACTGCCCGATCAGGTCGAGCAGGTTTGCGACTCGAGGGTCGTGCGAGTCGGCCGGCCAGGCCAGCAGGACATTCCTTGGGGGAAGTCCGGTCACCGGTACGGCGGCGACATGCCGTCCGAGCCGGTCGATGACGCTGTCGCCGACGACCGCGACCAGTTGCCCGGTGGCCACCAGGTCGATCAGGGCGTCCAGGCCGACGGGCGGGAGCTCGGCGGCGTAGGTCCGGTCGTGGAGCAGGCAGGCCGGGGTCAGCGTCCGCCGGGCCGCGAAGGGGTGGCCGATCGGAACGAGCGCCACCGGGTGTTCGGTGGTGACGTCTTGGACGTCCATCCCGGTCAGGTCCTCAGCGGAGCAGACCAGCGCGACGTCGGCCCGGCCGTCACGGACCGCGGAGGCCTGATCCCTGGTGAAAACGAGTTCGACGGTGTCGCGGCCGAAGCGGGCGAGGTAGTCGCGGAGTATCTCGCGCAGCAGGCCCGAGCCCGTTCCCGGCGCGGTCGCGATGCGCAGCGCGTCATGGCCGACCTGCTGCGTCCGGCGGACCGCGCGGTCGAGGGAGCGCAGGGTGTTGCGCGCCTCGGTCCTGAACACGCGGCCGGCTGCTGTCAGTTCCACGCGACGGCTCGTCCGCTCGAACAGGGTGGTGCCCAGCCGCCGTTCGAGCTGTGCGATCGCCCGGGACAGCGGAGGCGGAGCGATGCCGAGCCGTTCGGCCGCGCGAGCGAAGTGCAGCGTGTCGGCCACGGCCAAGAAGTACTCGAGCTCACGGACCTCGATCCGTTTCATGACCCACAGGGTAATGCTCGGTGTCTTCTTCGTCATCGCGCCCGACTGCCCGCCGTTGCCACCCTTGCCATAGAACAGAAGGGACAGTGCTTTGAGAATCGGCATCATCGGCACCGGCAGCATCGGGGCCGGTCTCACGCTCAAGCTCAGCGCGGCTGGACATGCCGTGCAGGTCGCGAACACGCGCGAGCCGGGAAGCATGACCAAGCTGGCCGAGGAGTCGGGAGCTGTCGCGACCACCCTCGACGAGGTCGGCCGCGACGTCGAAGTGCTCATCACGTCCATCCCGTTCGGCCGCATGCCGGACCTCAAGCCGATCATCGACCGCCTGCCCGGCGACGTGCCCGTCGCCGACACGTCGAACTACTACCCGCACCGGGACGGCCGCATCGAGGAGATCGACGACGGCAAGCCCGAAGGCGTCTGGATCGAGCAGCAGCTCGGTCGCCCGGTCGTCCGAGCGTGGAACTCGCTCGTCCAGACGACACTCGCGGCCAAGGGCAGGCCGAAGGGGGCCGCCGACCGACTCGCCGTACCCGTCGCCGGAACCGATCCTGCCGCCAAGCAGCTCGTGATGGGCCTGGTCGACGACACCGGGTTCGATCCGGTCGACGCGGGTACCGTCGAGGACACCTGGCGTATGCAGGCGTCGACACCGGCCTACTGCACCGAGCTGAACGCCGAACAGCTGCGGAAGGCGCTCGCGCTCGCCGATCACGACGCCGCGATGGTGCGGCGCGAGGCGGTCCTGGCGATCATCGGCTCCTGGGAGCCGGGCGGGTCGATCTTCGAGGACATCGTGGCGCTCAACCGCGCCGCAGCGGGGTTGCATCGACTTCTCGGCCAGTACGAGTGACCGAGGTGGCTCAGCCCGACGCGGTTGGTGTCCGGCTGCCGAAGATGGAATGACCGCAGTGCCCGCGGCCCCAGCCCGCCGGCGCCGATGTCGGCCTCGACCACCTCGGTGACCTCCTGATCGGCGCGGCCGACCCGGCCACCGGCCTGCACGGTGGCTCTGGGACTCCTACCTCGGCCACATGGACGGTGAGAGGTAGAGCCGTCAGGCCGACGGCCACTCCGTGATGCGCCGGATGCGCGTCGTCCGGCCGCCCTCGATCTCCAGCAGCACCGCGCCGATGACGATCGGGCCGTCGAGCGGGGCGGGCAGCGGCGGCGCGAACGGATCGCCCACCGTCGTGAGCCCCGTGACGAAGCCGTCGTAGGCGAACCCCTGGACGCCGCCGTCCGGGCCGTTCATCCCCACGTCGGACACCAGCGCGGTGCCGCCGGGGAGGATGTGCAGCGCACTGGTCGCCTCGTGGGTGTGGGTGCCCAGCACCGCGGCGGCCTGACCGTCGACCGCCCGGGCGAAGATCTGCTTCTCGAGCACGTGGTCGCCGTGGTAGTCGACGATCACTGTGCCGCGCCGGTCGGCCTCGTGCCAGGCGGTGTAGGCCGGCCGGAACTTGCCGGCGGTCGCTCGTACGCTCTTCATCGCGCACGCGTCGGCGAGGTTCAGCACCGTCACGGTCTGCCCCGCGTGCTCCAGCCAGGCGATGCCGCGCCCGGGGACGCCCTCGCAGAGGTTGAGCGGGCGGATCACCTTCGGATTCGCGAGCGCGTCGACCGAGTCGGGGCTGTCCCACGAGTGGTTTCCGCCGGTGATCAGGTCCACTCCGGCGTCGAGCAACGCCTCGACCTGTTTCGTCGTCTGCCCGAGTCCGGACGGTGCGCAGTTCTCGGCATTCACAATGACGAGGTCCGCCTGGTGCTGCTCGCGCATTTTAGCTAGATTTTCAATTATCTGATTTGTTGCCACGTCTCCGACGACGTCACCGAAGAACAGAATGTTCACGGCCGGCCTCGCATTCACTCTCGACTTGTGGCGACCGCAATCCTTGCGCGCCTGTTCAGGGGGAGCATCGCCCCAAGCGATGAGTGCGGCTACGACCTTCGGCGCATGCCGACTACATCATGCGGCCTTATGAATTGGCACTTCAACCCGCCTTAGCGCGGTACTTATGATGCGAATCAAGTCCGCACGGAAAAGTGGAGGAACGCATGCCAGAGAACAATTCCCGACGGCCGATCATCGCGTTCATGAGCGACCTCGGGACGACCGATGACTCGGTCGCGCAGTGCAAGGGCCTCATGCTGAGCATCTGCCCCGACGTGACCATCGTGGACGTGTGCCACTCGATGACGCCGTGGGACGTGGTCGAGGGCGCGCGGTACATCGTCGACCTGCCCCGCTTCTTCCCCGAGGGCACCGTGTTCGCCACCACGACGTACCCGGCGACGGGCACCACGACCAGGTCGGTCGCGATCCGGCTCAAGCACGCCTCGCCGGGCGGTGCGCGCGGGCAGCTGGCCGGCTCCGGCAAGGGCTTCGAGCGGGCGGACGGCTCCTACATCTACATCGCGCCCAACAACGGCCTGCTCACCCGGGTGATCGAGGAGCACGGCTACCTGGAGGCGTACGAGGTCAGCTCGACCGACGTGATCCCCGAGAACCCCGAGCCGACGTTCTACAGCCGTGAGATGGTGGCCGTCCCGTCCGCGCACCTGGCCGCCGGCTACCCGCTGGAGAAGGTCGGCCGCAAGCTCTCCGACGACGAGATCGTGCGGTTCGAGACCAAGGTCGCGGTGCCCGCCGGCGAGGGCGCCCTCAACGGTGTCGTCTCCGCGATCGACCACCCGTTCGGCAACGTGTGGACCAACGTGCACCGTCGTGACCTGGAGAAGCTGGGCGTCTCGTACGGAACCCCGCTGAAGATCACGCTGGACGGCGTGCTGCCGTTCGAGCTGCCGCTGTCGCCCACGTTCGCCGACGCCGGCGAGATCGGCGAGCCGGTGGCCTACCTCAACAGCCGTGGCTTCCTGGCGGTCGCCCGGAACGCCGCGAGCCTGGCCTACCCGTACAACCTCAAGGAAGGCATGTCGGTCCGCGTCGTCAAGGCCTGACCGACGGTCCCGGTCCCGGCTCGCGGCACCATCGGCGCCGCGGGCCGGGCTCCTGATCGGAAGGCACCATGTCCCTCCACCTGGCGGATGTCGCGCACATCCTGATCGCGTTAACGCTTCTCATCCTGATGGCGCATCTCTTCGGCCACCTCTTCGGCGCCCTGCGGCAGCCGCCCGTGATCGGTGAGATCCTCGGAGGGCTGCTGCTCGGGCCGACCGTCCTGGGTGCGTTCGCGCCCGGAGTCAAGGACTCGCTGTTCCCGGCGTCCGGGCCGACCGCGTCGGTGCTGGGCGGGTTCTACCAGCTCGGCCTCATCTTCCTGATGTTCCTCGCCGGAACCGAGTTGCAGTCGGCCGGGTCGGCGGCGGAGAACCGGACCGTCGTCGGCATCACGGTGTTCGGGCTGGTCCTTCCGTTCGGGGCCGGGCTGCTCCTCCAGCAGCTCGTGGATCCCGCGAGCCTGTCCGGCCCCAAGGGGTCGGCCACCTCGTTCGCGCTGGTCTTCGGCATCGGGATCGCCGTGACGAGCATTCCGGTGATCTCTCGGATCATGCTCGACCTGGGGATCCTCGGTACGCCGTTCGCCCGGATCGTGCTGTCCGTCGCGGTGCTGGAGGACCTGGCGCTGTACGTCATGCTGGCCGTCGTCCTCGGCCTGGTCCAGGCGCACTCGGGTGACGCCTTCGGGCTGTGGGACCTCACGGGCGTCAAGTCGGTGCCGCTGACCTCGGTCTACTACGTCGCCGTCTCGCTGCTGTTCCTGCTGCTCTTCCTGATCTTCGGCAGGCGTCTCTTCCGCCTGCTGACGACGCGCCGGCTGGGCGCGCTGGAGCGCCGGAACCCGACGGCGCTGCGGATCGTGTTCCTGTTCGTCGCGGTGTTGTGCTGCATCGCGCTGGGTATCAACGCGGTGTTCGGCGCGCTCATGGCGGGGGTGAGCGTCACCGGGGCGGCCGACGGCGCGGATCCGGCACCCGGCGCCGGTGCGGCGTCCGGCGATGTCTCGCAGACCGTAAAACATTTCTCTCTCGCCCTGTTCGTGCCCGTCTATTTCGCGATCGTGGGCCTGCAACTCGACCTTCTGCACCACTTCCCGGTTCTCTTCTTCGTGTGGTTCATCGTGGTGGCGTGTGCGGTGAAACTGGCGGGCGTGTGGGTGGGGGCGCGGCTGGCGGGAGAGGACAACCGGTCGGCGACGAACCTGGCGGTCGCGATGAACGCCAGGGGAGGCCCGGGAATCGTCCTGGCCACCGTCACGTTCACCGCCGGAATCATCAACGAGGAATTCTTCACGGTTTTGGTACTCCTATCGATTCTTACGTCCCAGGCCGCCGGAATCTGGCTTGACCGGAAACTCGTCCGGCGCACGGACGATCGCAACGAAATGGAAGGCGAGGATGTCTGGTCTACGGAGTCGGAGGCTGTTCGAAGGCCGTGATCGAGCCCCGACGAGAGCGTTTCTGCGGGGGATCGGTTATTCCACCGACGATCTGCGCAAGCCGGTGGTCGGAGTAGCCCATTCCTGGGTCGAGACGATGCCGTGCAACTACACGCATCGCCGTATCGCCGAACTGGTCAAGCAGGGCGTCCGCGAGGCCGGCGGAACCCCGATGGAGCTCAACACGATCGCGATCTCCGACGTTGTCACGATGGGCACGGAGGGGATGAAGACGTCGCTGGTCAGCCGGGAGGTGATCGCCGACTCGATCGAGCTGGTGGCGCGCGGTCACATGTTCGACGCGCTGGTCACGATCGTCGGATGCGACAAGACGATCCCCGCCGCGGCCATGGCGCACGCACGGCTCGACATCCCCGGCCTGGTGCTCTACTCCGGGTCGATCATGCCGGGCTCCTTCCAGGGGCGGAGCGTCACGATCGCCAGTGTCTTCGAGGCGGTCGGCGCGAACGCCGCCGGGCGGATGAGCGACGACGAACTGCTGGAGCTGGAGCGCAGCGCGTGCCCCGGGGCGGGCGCGTGCGGCGGGCAGTACACCGCGAACACGATGGCGATGGCACTGGAGTTCCTGGGCCTGTCGCCGCTGGGTTCCGCCGGCCCTCCGGCGGTGAGCGGGGCCCGTGAGGAGACCGCGGTCGAGGCGGGCCGCCAGGCGATGCGGCTGCTGGAGGCCGGCCTTTCGCCCAGCGGGCTCCTCAGCCGCGCGTCCTTCGAGAACTCCATCGCGGCCGGCGTCGCGACGGGCGGCTCGACCAACCTGGTGCTGCACCTGCTGGCGATCGCGCGTGAGGCGGGTGTCCCGCTGGACCTGGAGGCGTTCCACACCATCAGCGAGCGGACGCCGATCGTCGCGGACATGATGCCGCACGGGCGGTTCACCGCCGTCGACCTCGACCGGGCGGGCGGGAGCAGGCTGGTGGCGCGGCGACTGCTCGAGGCGGGCCTGCTCGACGGCGCGGCGCTCACCGTGACGGGCCGGTCCATCGGTGAGGAGGCGGCGGAGGCCGCCGAGACTCCCGGGCAGGAGGTCGTCGTGACGGCCGCCGAACCGCTGTCCGCGACGGGTGGCCTGGCCATACTGCACGGCGAGCTGGCTCCGGAGGGCTGCGTCGTGAAGACGGCCGGCTGCGAGCACCTGTTCCACCGCGGCCCGGCCCGCGTGTTCGACAACGAGGAGTCCGCGATGGCCGCGGCGCAGGCCGGCGACATCAAGGCCGGTGACGTCGTGGTGATCCGGTACGAGGGACCCCGAGGCGGCCCCGGGATGCGGGAGATGCTCGGGGTCACCGCGGCGCTGGTCGGGCGCGGGCTCGGCGGCGACGTCGCCCTGCTCACCGACGGCCGGTTCTCCGGGGCGACTCGCGGCCTGATGGCGGGGCACGTGGCGCCGGAGGCGGCGCTCGGCGGCCCGATCGCGCTCGTGGAGGACGGCGACGTGATCACGATCGACGTCGCGGCCCGCCGCGTGGACCTGGCGGTCGACCGCGCGACGCTCGACGCGCGGCGATCCGCGTGGAAGGAACCGCCGGTCCGCTACACGGGCGGAGTGATGGGCAAGTACGCGGGGCTCGTGGGATCGGCGGCGCTCGGCGCCGTCACCACCCCGCCCGATGAAGGGAGCCGGTCGTGAACTCTCTCGCCGGACTGTCCTGCCTGGTGACGGGGGCGGCCAACGGCATCGGCCGGGCCACCGCCACGCTGTTCTGCCGGGTGGGCGCGAAGGTGACCCTCGCCGACATCGACGAGGCCGGGCTGACGCGGTTGCACGCGGAGCTGACCGAGGCGGGCGGCGTCGCGAACATCGTCGTCGGCGACGTGTCCCAGGCCGAGGACGCCCGGCGGATGGTCGAGTCGGCGGTCGACACGTTCGGCGGCCTCGACGTCCTCGTGGCGAACGCGGGCATGATCCCGCTGCTGGACATCGCCGAGGCCAAACCGGAGGACTGGGACGAGGTCATGGCCGTGGACGGCCGCGGGATGTTCCTCACCTGCAAGTACGCGATCGAGCAGATGGCCGGGGACGGCGGCGGCGCGATCGTCTGCCTCTCGTCGATCTCCGGGATGGCCGGGCAGAAGAGCCAGGCGACGTACGGGCCCGCGAAGTTCGTCGCGACGGGTCTGACGATGCATCTGGCCGTCGAGTGGGCCGACAGCGGGATCCGGGTGAACGCCGTCGCTCCGGGCACGATCCGGACCGAACGCGTGCGACGCCTCCCGGACGAACCGGGCGGCACGGAGTATCTGGCCGCGATCGAGCGGATGCACCCGATGGGCCGTCTCGGCGAGCCCGAGGAGGTCGCGGCGGCGATCGCCTTCCTCGCCTCCCCGGAGGCCTCCTTCATCACGGGCGCGATCCTGCCGGTCGACGGCGGCTACCTCGCGCAGTGACGCTGTGAGGCGGTGGGGGTAGTGGAGCCGGGGCGCCACGTCGCGCCCCGGCCCCACCACGACCGTGCCCCGCTCAGCAGAGGTCGAAGAACCGGTCCAGCACGCGCGCCCCGAACCGCAGGCTCTCGGTCGGAACGCGTTCGTCCACCCCGTGGAAGACGCCGGGGTAGTCGAAGTCCGGAGGGAGCCGAAGCGGCACGAAGCCGAAGCAGGCGATGCCCAGCCGGCTGAAGTGCTTCGCGTCCGTGCCCGCCGACAGCAGGTAGGGCACGGCCCGGCCGTCGGGATCCTCCGCCTCCAGGCTGGCGCGCATCGCGTCGGTGACCGGCCCGGTGAAGTCGGTCTCGACCGCGATGTCGTAGTGCAGTTCCTCGCGCCGCACGTGGGGACCGAGAAGGGTGTCGAGCTCGGAGAGGAAGGTCTCCTCCGAACCCGGCAGGTAGCGACAGTCGATCTCCGCGTGCGCCTGACCCGGGATGACGTTGGTCTTCATCCCGGCCCTGAGCACGGTCGGAGTCGCCATGTCGCGGAAGGTCCCCCCGACGATGCGCTCGACCGGCCCGAGGGCCTTGAGCAGCGGAGCGGGGTTCTCCAGGTCGAGCGGTTCGCCCAGCTCGGCGGCCAGCTCCGTCAGGAAGTCCCGCAACGCCGGCCGGATCCGCTGCGGGAACCGGTGCCGGCCGATCCTGGCGACCGCCTCGGCGAGCTCGATCACGCTGTTCTCGTCGTTCAGCATCGAGCCGTGCCCGGCGACGCCGTCGGCCGTCAGGCGGTACCAGGCGATGCCCTTCTGGGCGGTCTCCACGAGGTAGAGCCGGCGTCCGGTCGGCAGCGTCACGGAGAAGCCGCCGACCTCGCTGATCGCCTCCGTGCATCCCTCGAACAGCTCGGGGCGGTTCTGGCAGAGCCAGCCCGCACCGTGATGGCCGCCGGTCTCCTCGTCGGCCACGAACGCCAGGACCACATCGCGTGCCGGGGGACGAGACTCGCGCCGCCGCTCGCGTACGACCGCCAGGACCATGGCGAGAAGGTTCTTCATGTCGACCGCGCCGCGGCCCCACACGCACCCGTCGGCGATCTCTCCGGAGAACGGCGGGTACCGCCAGTCCGCGGCGTCGGCGGGGACCACGTCGGTGTGGCCGTGGACCAGGAGCCGTGGCCGGTCCGGATTCGCGCCGGGCCAGACGGCGACCACGTTCGTACGGCCCGGCGTCGGCTCGATGATCTCCGGTTCGAGTCCCGCGTCCGCGAGCACGCCGGCGATGTACTCCGCCGCCAGGCGTTCTCCCGGACCGGAACCGTCGCCGTAATTGGTGGTGTCGAATCGCAGCAGGTCACGGCAGATCGTGACCGCGTCCTCCGCGGCGGCGTCCCCGAGGGGCGTTCCGGAGGCTTGCGAGACCATGTGTCTCCCTTCGTCGTCGCGGGTTCAGCCGGCGGCTTGTGAGGGGCGTGGTTCGAGCGGTTCGGCGGCGTCGGGCTGCTCAGTGGCCTCGACGGCCAGCCCGGTGGTCCTTGGCCCGAGCGCGAGTACGTCGATGATGAGGAGCCCGAGGGCGATGGCGACCACCGTGAAGACCGCGGAGCCGCCCCAGTGGTCGAGGACCGGGATCAGGATGTACGGCAGCAGCGCGGTGACGAGCCGGCTGATCGAGTACGCCGCTCCGGCGGCCGTGGCGCGTACCGCGGTCGGGTAGATCTCGCCGAGGTAGACGTGGAAGGCGTTGGAGAAGATGTTGCTGATCACCGTGAACAGGAAGCCCCAGAGCACGATCCAGAAGGCCGAGGGGGCGTAGCCGAACAGCAGGCCCGTGATCGCCATGCCCGCGGCGCCGGCCGCGATCAGGACCTTGCGCTCCAGCCGTTCGATGATCGGCAGGGACAGCGCCGAGCCGACGGGGTAGCCGATGTAGGTGAACGCGAGGAAGGTCAGCGAACTGACCACCGAGTACCCCTTGGACAGGAGCACCAGGGGCGCCAGGCTGCCGAAGCCGTAGTAGCCGAAGACCTCCAGCCCGTTGATCGTCCACTGCATGAAGGTGCGGCGGGCGAACCTGCGGCTGAACAGGACCCGTACGGGCAGGCGGTCCTGCGAGACGGTGACCTCGTCCTGCTGCGGTGGGGGAAGGTCGGCGCCCGAGCGGCGCGCGTCATCCTCCCAGGAGGTGACGATCCGGTCGGCCTCCTCGGTCCGGCCCACCGACTCCAGCCAGCGCGGCGACTCGGGAAGCGCGCGCCGCAGCACCCAGACGAGCAGGGCGCCGAGCGCGCCGATGAAGAACATCCACCGCCAGCCGGAGACGCCGAGCGGTTTGAGTGGAACGAGCCACCGGGCCAGGAAGCCGGCGGCGGGAATGCCGAGGAACGCGGTCGTGTACGCCCACGCGAGATAGCGGCCGCGGAACTTGGGCGGCAGGAGGTCGGACAGGTAGGCGTCGGCGAGGGCGAGTTCGGCGCCGAGGCCGAGACCCGCGATGAAGCGGGCGATGACGAGGACCGTCGCGTTCGGCGCAAGGCCGCCGATCAGCGAGAACACCGAGTAGATCGCCAGGTTCAGGACGAACGCCTGCCGGCGGCCGAGCCGGTCGGCGAGGCGCCCGAAGAAGATCGCGCCGAGGAACTGGCCGACGAAGGCGCTGGCCAGGACGGCCTTGAGCGTGTCGGGGGACAGCCCGAACTGGGTCTTCAGGACCGCCGAGAGCGTCCCGGCGAGGAAGACCTCGTAAGTGTCGAAGAAGAGCCCGAGGCCGACGAAGATGACCGCGAGCTTGTGGACGCGCCCAATCGGGAGCCGGTTGAGGCGAGCCGCGATGCTTCCGCGGACTGGCGACGCGTCGTCGGGAATCCCTGGTGGATATTCGGCTGTCATGTGCGAACTCCCGTCCATTCCAAGGTTGGGACCCAATCGTTACGGACTAACTCGGTTGCCCGAGATGTTGGGGATTCAGCCGGAAGTGCGTTCGGGTGAGGAACGCGCACTGTCAGCCATAGTGCGCACCGGCGTCTTCCCCTTCCCCCGAGAAAAGGACCGATGCCATAATGCTGCAACAACTGCCTCATTCCCCGACATTGCAGTTATCCGACGACGGCGGGACGCTCAGTGCACGAAACCGGCAACGAACTGAGGGAGCTCGACCTCGCTCTGGTCAACGCGCTGCAGATCGCGCCGCGCGCGCCCTGGCGGCTGATCGGCGAGGTGCTCGAGGTCAACCCGGTCACCGCCGCGCGGCACTGGGAGCGGTTAAGCACGGAGGGACTGGCCTGGGTCACCGCGTACGGGGCTCCGTCGCTCATGCGGAGCATGTCGTTCGCCCTCGTCGCGGTGCACTGCACCGCCGACCGGGTACACGACGTGGCGGCGGCGCTCGCCGACGACCCGCAGGCCGTGACCGTCGCCCACACGGTCGGCACCTGCGATCTCCTCGTCACCGTCTGGACCCCGGACCTGCCCACGCTCTCCCACTATCTGCTGCGCCGGCTGAACGCGCTGCCCGGTGTGGTGTCCAGCCGCACCTCGGTGGCCAGCGAGATGTTCGTCGAGGGCAGCCACTGGCGATTAGAGTCGCTTTCCCCCGCGCAGCGGCGCCGCCTGCAGAGCGGGTCGCCGGCCCGGACCGGCTCCGCCGAGCTACGCCCCACGGACCGCCGGCTGGCGGTGGCGCTCAGCCGTGACGGCCGCGCGTCGTACGAGGAACTGGCCACCGTCACCGGCGCGAGCCCGAGCACGGTACGCCGCCGGCTGCACCGTCTGCTCGACAGCGGCGCGCTGACGCTGCGGTGCGAGATATCCCGCGCGATCTCCGGCCGTCCCGTCGCGGCGACCCTGTGGATCGACGTGCCGCACCACTCCCTGGCGGAGGCCGCGGCGCATCTCGCCCGTCTGCCGCAGACCCGGATGTGCGCGGCCGTGGTCGGCCACAGCGACCTGGCGGTGACGGTGTGGCTGCGGTCCGTCGAGGAGCTTCAGCCGCTGGAGATGGAGATCGCGGCGGCCGTGCCGAACCTCGTCGTCGCCGAACGCACCCTGACGCTACGGCACGTGAAGCTGATGGGCCGGGTGCTGCGCGACGACGGACGCGCCGCGCGCGCGGTGCCGCTCGACATCTGGCGCGACCCCACGCCGCCGGCCCGGGAGCCTCGGCTCACACTCCACCAGTGGTGAGCGACCTCTCGCTCACCGCCGGTGGACCGGCCGCCTCGGCGAGCCGGACCAGACGCTCCCGCATCAGCTGCGCGTCCACGCCGCACGCGACGAGCTGGATCCCCAGCTCCCACCACGCGCGGGCATGGGCCTCGTCGGGCGCGAACACCGCGGTGGCCATGTTCCGCGCGGCCGCCGCGGCGGCCGCCTTCTCGAGGGCGTCGCGGACACTCGGATGATCGATCTGTCCCGGCACGCCGAGGGAGTGCGACATGTCCACCGGCCCGAGGAAGACGCCGTCGAGGCCGGTGACCTCGAGGATCTCGGGCATCGCCGCGATCCCCTCCGCCCCCTCGATCATCACCATCACCGCGACGTCCCGGTTCGCGCCGGCGAACCAGTCCGCCGTGGCGCCGTACCGGGCGGCGCGGACGAAGGGGTTGGCGCCACGCGTGCCGTCCGGCGCGAACCTGGCCGCCTCGACCACGGCCCGCGCGGCGTCGGCCGAGCCGACCTGCGGGACCAGCACGCCGTCCGCGCCGACGTCCAGCGCCGCCCCGACCAGCGCCGCCTCCGCCGTCCTCACCCGGACCACCGTCCGCAGGCCGTGCGCCCGCGCGGCCAGCAGCCCGGCGCGGACCGTCTCCAGCCCGAACGGCCCGTGCTCCATGTCGATGATCACGAAGTCCAGGCCGCTCACCGCGATGATCTCGACGACGTCGGGCGACGGGATGATGCTGAACGTGCCGAGGAGCCGCCGTCCCTCCGCGAGCAGGGACCGCAGCGACCGCGGGTCGGTCACCGGACCGCACCGGCCTCGCGCACGGCCGCCCGGAGAAGGGGCCCGATCTCGTCGGCGCTGTCCGTGCCGTACGCCGAGGTCAGCATGGCGGTGAACCGGTCGGGCTCGAGCTCGTAGCCCTGCGGCCCGGCCACCCCGAGCACCAGCGTGGCGAGGGCGCAGCCGATCTCGGCCGCCCGCTCGGGCCGCAGGCCCCACGCGATGCCGGACACGAAACCGGCACGGAAACCGTCGCCGACGCCGGTCGGATCCACCTCGTCATCGGTACGGACGGCCGGCACGTCGATCCGCGGCCGCTCCGAGCCGTCGATCGAGACGCCGTCCCGTCCCCGCGTGGTGATCCACTGCCCGACGCGCGCCAGCACCTCCTGCTCGGACCAGCCGGTCTTCTGGCACAGCAGCACGCGTTCGTAGGCGTTGGTGAACAGGTACCGGGCGCCCTCGACGAGCTGCCGGATGTCGGGACCGTCCATCCGCGCCAGCTGCTGAGAGGGATCGGCGGCGAACGGATACCCGTCCCGGCGGCACTCGTCGGTGTGGCGCAGCATCGCGTCCGGGTCGTCCGGGGCGATCAGCACCAGGTCGACGCCGCCGAGCCGCTCGGCCACCGGCCGCAGGTAGACCTCGCGGGCCTCGCTCATCGCGCCGGGGTAGAACGTCCCGATCTGGTTCCCGACGGCGTCCGTCGTGCAGACGAAGCGCGCGGTGTACTGCTCCGCCGAGATCCGGACGAACGCGTTGTCCACCCCTTCGTTCTCCAGGTCGGCGCGGTAGTCGGCGAAGTCCGGGCCGGCCGCGCCGGCGAGCACCGGCCGGTGCCCGAGCCGGGCCAGCCCGAGCGCGATGTTCGCGCCGGTACCGCCGCGGCGGACGGTCAGCCCGTCCGCGAGGAAGGACAACGAGACCTCGTCCGCGTGGTCGGCGATCAGATGCTCCGCGAACCGTCCGGGAAAGGTCATCAGGTGGTCGAGCGCGATGGAACCTGTGATAACGACTCGCACGAATCTCGCTCCTTGGGTACCGGCATCCCAGAAAGGATGACCGGGGGCCCGGCGGGCGGACAATCTCGCAATGGTGGAACCGGGCGTTACACCTTTGCGGGTACTCGTCATACGTCTTTGTGGGATTCCTGACGTCACGACGCTCCGAATAGGCTGTGGCTGTTCGTCATTCTCCAATGGAAAGGGCGTTGAACAGCGATGACGGCTGACACTGAGCGGCGCGCCGAAGCAAGCCGCCGAGCGTTCGACCTTTTCGAGGGATATGCGGTGAGCAGTGTGCTGGCCGCGTTCGAGATGGCAGGCCTGCTCACCGATCTGGAGAATGGCGCGCTGACCCGGACGACGGTCAAGGACCGCGGCTCGGACCAGGCCGCGCTGCTCGGCGCCTCCCTTCGCTACCTGATCCAGCGGGGCCTCGTCGAGGAGAACGGCGACGCCTTCACCCTCACGGACTACGGACGCGACGTCTGCCAGGACAAGGGCTACCTGGTCTGGCTCGTCGGCGGGTACGGCGAGCCGCTGCGGCGGATGGACGCCTTCCTGAGCGGCGACAAGCGGTACGGCGTCGACTATCCGCGCGACGGACGCTGGGTGGCGGACGGCGCGGCGATGCTCGGCCGCAAGGACGTCGTCCCCCACGCCCTGCGCCTGCTCGAGGGGATCGAGTTCGACACCGCGCTCGACCTCGGCTGCGGCAACGCCAGGTTCCTGCTGACCGTGTGCTCGCGCTTCGGCGCGAGCGGCACCGGCGTGGACATCAGCCCCGAGGCCGTGGTGGAGGCCGAGAAGGCGGTGCGCGAGGCCGGGCTCACCGACCGGGTACGGGTCGTCCGCGGTGACGCCGGTGACCTGAACTCCATCGCGGCACTGGCCGACACCCAGCTGGTGGTCACGTTCTTCCTGCTGCACGAGATCCTGGCCCAGGGCCGGGACGCGCTGGTGGCGTACCTGTCCGACATGGCCGGCCGCCTGCCGGACGGGGCACGGCTGCTCATCGCCGAGGTGCAGCCGCCCGCCGAAGGTGACCACCGTCCGTGGTTCACCCCGGAGTTCACCTTCGTGCACGCCCTGATGCGGCAGACGCTCCTGGACTCCAAGGGCTGGAGCGAGGCCCTGGCCGACGGCGGCTTCACCGTACGCGAGGTGCTCGAGGACGACATGCCGGGCGGCATCCTCATCCTCGCCGAGAAGGCGCGCTGATGGCCGGCGCCCCGGCCGACGACGTCAAGACCGTCGACGTCGAGGCGATCGCCGGCATCCTGGATCGCGCCTGGGAGGAGCGGCACACCATCCGGCCGCTCAGCGAGACGACCGGCCTCGACTCGCCCGCCACGGCCTACGCCATCCAGACCCGCTGGTCGGAGCTGCGGGCCGAGCGCGGCGAGCGGGTGCTGGGGCACAAGATCGGGCTGACCAGCCAGGCGATGCGGGCCCAGATCGGCGTGGACGAGCCCGACTACGGCCGGCTCTGGGAGTCGCGGTTCTACCCCGCCGAAGGGGGCCGGTCGAGCGTTCCGGCCGAGGTGTTCCTGCAGCCGCGGGTCGAGGGTGAGCTGGCGTTCCTGATCGGCAAGCCCCTGGACCGCGAGGACTGCACCGCCGAAGAGGTCCTGGCCGCGACCGACGCGATCGCGGCGTCCGTCGAGGTGATCGACAGCCGGATCACCGACTGGCAGATCAAACTCGTCGACACCATCGCGGACGACGCGTCCTACGGCGCCTTCACCGTGGGACCCTGGAACCAGGCGTTGCGCGACGCCGACCTGCGGACGATCGGCATGCTCGTCCACCGGAACGGCACCACGGAGGTCGAGGCGCTGGGCAGCGCGGTGCTCGGTCATCCGGCCGAGTCGGTCGCGTGGCTGGCCCGCACGTTGAACCGCCTGGGCACCAGCCTGCTCCCCGGCGACATCGTGCTGTCGGGGTCGCTCGGCCGGGCGCTGCCCGCGTCGCGCGGCGACGAGTTCGTGATCGAGACGCACGGCCTGGCACCGCTGACCGTAAGGTTCGAGTGAGCAGGGGAGATGCGATGGACGACGCATGGCTCCGGAAGATGTTCGGCACCATCGACGCCATGGACTGGGACGCGCTGCCGGAGTTCTTCCACCCGGAGATCGTCTACGAACGGCCGGGATTCCCCTCGCTCGACGGTCTCGACCGCGTCCTTCGCTTCTACCACGACGAGCGGAAGATCCTGTCGAGTACGCACCACGTCGAGCACACGGTCGTCCAGGACGGGAGGGCCGCCGCCTGGGGTGTCGTGAGCTGTGTACTGCCCGGCGACACCCGCACCGATGTGGGGTTCGCCGACATCTATGAGTTCGACGACGGGCTGATCCGGCTGCGGCGGACCCATTTCTTCGTGCCCAGCGTCTGAGTGACCGCCCGGAACCCTCGTCCGCGAGGGTTCCGGGCGGTCCTCGGTCACACGCCCGCCGGCCGGCCGGACAGCCGCAGATCCAGCGTGATGTCGCCGTCCGCCAGCGAGACCCGCTCCGCCCCGTCGCCGACGGGACCCCGCCGGATCTCGTCCGCGAGCACGTTCTGCCCGATGACGGTGGTGTGCGCGGTGAGCATGTCGGCGATCTCCCCGCGCGGGTCGGCGCCGACGTCGACCGTCATCGTGACGCGGTCGGCGAAGCCGAGGCCGCGACGCTTGCGCAGGTCGTTGGTGAGCCGGACCAGCTCACGGGCCAGGCCCTCCAGGCGGAGTTCGCGATCGATCGAGACGTCGAGCGCGACGCTGTGCCCGCCGTCGCGGCACACCTGCCAGCCGATGACCGGGATCTCGGCGATCTGCACGTGCTCGGCGTCCAGCGTGATCGGTTCACCGTCCACCTGGACCGTGAACCGCCCGTCCTCGCGGACGGCGGTGGCGACGGCCTCCGGGTCGGCCTCCCGGACGGCGGCGGCGACCGCCTGGGTGCGGTTGCCGAACGTCGCGCCGATCGCACGGAACACCGGTTTGATCGCGTGCGACACCGGCTCGGCCCGGCCGCCCCCTGTCAGCTCGAGCTCCTTGACATTGAGCTCGGTCGCGATGACGTCGCGAACGTCGTCGAAGCGGTCGTGGAGCCCGGCCGGCAACGTCACGACCGCGCGTCGCAGCGGCTGGCGCACGCCGATGCCGGAGTTGCTGCGCGCCTCCCGGCCCAGCGTGACGAGCCGCCGCGCGGTGGCCATCACCTCCCGCAACCCGTCGTCCCGCGCGGACGCGTCGGGTTCGGGGAAGTCGGTCAGGTGCACCGACTCCGGGGCGGCCGGATCGACGCTGAGCACGAGGTTCCGGTAGAGGACCTCGGCCAGGAAGGGCGTGATCGGGGCGAGCAGCCGGCTGAGCGTGGACAGACACGTGTGCAGGGTGGCGAACGCCGCCTCGGAGTCCGCGGCCGGCGCCGCCGGGTCGGTGTTCCAGAACCGGTCCCGGCTGCAGCGCACGTACCAGTTCGACAGGTCGGTGACGAAACCGGCGAGCCGCCGCCCGGCGGCCGTCACGTCGAAGTCGTTCATGGCCGCGTCGACCTCGGCGGTCACGTCGGCCAGCTCGGCGAGGATGTAGCGGTCGAGCACCGGCCGCCGCTCGACCGGAGGCACGTCCTGGCCGGGCCGCCACTCCGCGAGCCGGGCGTAGGTGACGAAGAAGTAGTAGGTGTTCCAGATCGTCAGCAGGACCCGGCGGATCGCCTCCTCCAGCACCCGCTCGCCGACTCTGCGGGACTGCCAGGGGTTGCCCTCGACGAGCAGCACCCAGCGCAGCGCGTCCGCGCCGTAGGCGTCGACCAGCGCGAACGGGTCCAGGACGTTGCCCGCCGACTTGGACATCTTGCGTCCGTCGTCGTCCACGATGTGGCCGAGGCACAGCGACCGCCGGTAGGCGTTCTGGCCGAACAGCAGCGTGCCGACCGCCTGCAGGGAGTAGAACCAGCCGCGGGTCTGGTCGATGGCCTCGCAGATGTAGTCGGCCGGGTACGCCGTCGTGAAACGCTCCTCGCTGCCGGGCACGTGCGGGTACCCGAACTGCGCGAACGGCATCGAACCCGAGTCGTACCAGGCGTCGATGACCTCGGGGACCCGCGTCATGGTGCCGTCGCAGGACCCGCAGTCGAAGGTGATCTCGTCGACGTACGGGCGGTGCGGGTCGAGTTCGGACAGGTCACGGCCGGCCAGCTCGCCGAGTTCGGCGCGGGATCCGACGGCCACCGTGTGGTCGCACCGCGAGCAGCGCCACAGCGGCAGCGGGGTGCCCCAGTAGCGCTCCCGGGACAGCGCCCAGTCGACGTTGTTGGCCAGCCAGTCGCCGTATCGGCCGTCCCGGATGTGCGGCGGCCGCCAGTCGACCTCGGCGTTGCCGGCCAGCAGGTCGTCCCGGAGCCGGGTGGTGGCGATGAACCACGACGGCTTGGCGTAGTACAGCAGCGGCGACGAGCACCGCCAGCAGAACGGGAACGAGTGCCGGTACGTCCCCTCCTGCACCAGCAGGTCGTTCTCCCGGAGGAAGTCGGTGATCGGGGCGTCCGCGTCGCGGATGAACATGCCGGCGTACGGGCCGACCCGCTCGTCGAACCGTCCCTCGGCGTCCACCGGCTTGACCGTCGGCATGCCGTTGGCACGGGCCACGCGCATGTCGTCCTCGCCGAACGCCGCGCCGGTGTGCACGATCCCGGTGCCCTGGTCGATCTCGACGAAGTCATCGATCACGACGAAGCGCCAGGAGGCCGGGTCGCCGTCGGGGTCGTCCGCCGAGCCGGGACCGACGAAGTCGAAGGGCGCCTTGTAGCGGGCGCCCGCCAGCTCCTCGATCGTCACGTCGCGGATGATCTCCGCCTCGTCGCCCAGAGCGACCTTGACGCGCTCGGCGGCCAGGACCACGAAGTGGTCGCCGGCCCGCCCGCCGCGGGCCAGGACGTACCGGATCTTGTCGCTGACGACCGCGGCCGTGGCGGGCACGAGCGTCCACGGCATCGTCGTCCACACCAGGAGCGACACCTCGGCGCCCGGCTCGGGCAGGCCGGCGCCGCCGGGACCCAGCGGGCCGGACAGCACCGGGAAGCGCACGAAGATGCTCGGGTCGTCGGTCTCCCGGTACCCCTGGGCGACCTCGTGGTCCGAAAGCGCGGTGCCGCATCGCGGGCAGTACGGCACGACGCGCTGGTCCTGGTAGATCAGCCCGCGCTCGTACAGCGTCTTGAGCGACCACCAGACGCTCTCGACGTACTCGTCGCTCAGCGTCCAGTAGGCGTCGTCGGTGTCCACCCAGAAGCCGGTGCGCTCGGTGAGCCGCTGGAACTCGCCGACGTAACGCGTCACCGACTCGCGGCATCGTGCGTTGAACGCCGCGACGCCGTACTCCTCGATCTGCTTCTTCCGCGTCAGCCCGAGCTCGCGCTCCACCTCCAGCTCGACGGGAATCCCGTGGCAGTCCCAGCCGGCCTTGCGGGGCACGGCCTGCCCCTTCATCGTCCGGTAGCGGGGAAAGACGTCCTTGAACACCCGGGCCTCGACGTGGTGCACGCCGGGCCGCCCGTTGGCGGTCGGCGGGCCGTCGTAGAACCGGAACAGCGTGCCCCCGGCGGTCCGGTCCAGGGATTTGCGGAACACTCCCTCGTCGTTCCAGCGCCGCAGTACTTCTTCCTCCAGCTTCGGCAACTCGGGTCGCTGGGGGACCGGGTCGAACGTCACAAGGCTCCTCCGTGTCTGGGATGGGTCAGGCGGATCAGCGGGTGAAGGCCGATCGGCCGGTGATGCTGCGGCCCAGGATGAGCTTCTGGATGTCCTGGGTGCCCTCGTAGGTGTAGAGGGCCTCGATGTCGGCGTGATGGCGGGCCACGTGCCGGTCGATCAGAAGTCCGTCACCGCCGAGGATGTCGCGCGCGTCCAGGACGATCTGGCGGGCGGCGGCGGCGGTGTGCAGCTTGGCGGCGGACGCCTGGGCGAGGGTCGCCCTGCCCTCCTCTTCCAGACGGGTCAGCCGCCAGCACATCAGCTGCATGCTAGTGAGGTCGGCGAGCATCCGCGCGAGCTTGGCCTGGACGAGTTGGAAATCGGCCAGCGGACGGCCGAACTGGCGGCGGTTCACCGCGTGGGCCGCGGCGGCCTCGTACGCGGCGACGGCGTGCCCGAGCGCCTCCCAGCAGACGTCCTGGCGGGCCTTGAGCATCAGCGGCGTGATCGCGCGCCACGACGTCGCCTCGCTCAGGCGGTTCTCGGCGGGCACCCGCACGCCGGTCAGCGAGATCTCGGCGTGCGCCGCCACCCGGCAGGCGGTCTTGCCGCGCATGGCCGTCGCGGCGTACCCCTCCGCCGGGGTCTCCACGACGAAGCCGCCGACCTCGCCCTCGTCGTCGCGGGCCCAGACCACGACGACGTCCGCGAAGGTGCCGTTGCCGATCCAGCGCTTGGCGCCCTCCAGGACGTACGCCTCGCCGTCGCGCCGCGCTCGCGTCTCCAGCGAGGAGACGTCCGACCCGTGCGCCGGCTCGGTCATCGCGAACGCGCCGAGCGTCTCCATCGAGGCGAGCTTCGGCAGCCAGCGGGACCGCTGCTCGGCCGAGCCCAGCAGGCCGATGGACATCATGGCCAGGCCGTGGCCGACGAAGAAGACCCGCAGGCCGCCGTCGGCACGGGCGAGCTCGGCGGCGACGAGGCCCTCGGCGAGCGAGCTCATCCCGGGGCAGCCGTCACCGGCCAGCGATCCTCCGGCGATCCGCAGCTCGCCCAGCCCCGGTACGAGCGCGAACGGGAACTCGGCGCGTTCCCAGTAGTCGTTGATGATCGGCAGCACCTCCGCGTCGACGAAGTGCCGGACCCGATCGCGTATGTCGCGTTCTTCCGGCGTGAGCAGTTCGTCGACCAGGAAGAGGTCCGTTCGCGTGATGTCGTCACCGGCAGCCATGCTCCGACTCCCTCAATCGTGTTCCGGTCCTTCGCCACGGGTCGTTCCCGCGGTCAGCCCACCCGCCCCGCGCGGTCGGCGCGCTGCGTGTACAAGTAGCCGATGTAGAGGACGACGCCGACCAGGAGCCACGCCGAGCCGATGGTCACTCCGGTGAATCCGCTGGCGACGAGCAGACCCGCGCTACACGCGAAGGCGAGGGGCACGAGGATCCGCGGGGCCGGTGTGGAGAACGCCGGGCGCTCGCCGGCGTCGTCGCGGCGCAGCCGGACCAGCGCCAGCAGGGGCGGCACGAAGTGGAGGACGTACAGGAAGCCGCCGGTCGAGGAGGACATCGAGACGGTGCCGACCAGCGCCACGCCCCCGATCAGGACACCGTTGATCAGCACCGCGATCCAGGGAGACCCGGTGCGCGCGCTCACCGCGGCGAACGGCGCGGGGAGCATCCGGTCGCGCGACATCGCGAAGACGGTGCGGGACGTCACCACGACGATGGCGTTCGCCGTCGCGGCCGTGGTCAGCAGGGCGCAGAACACGATGAGGTGCCGCGCGAGGTCGCCGCCGAAAACGCCGGCGGCGTCGGCCAGCGGTGAGGCCGAGGAGCCCAGATGGTCCGAGGAAACGGTGCCCACCGCGACGAACGCCACGATTACGTAAAGGAAGAGCACGCCGGCCAGAGTCAGCAGAATGGCGCGCGGCAGGTTGCGTTCCGGGTGTTTTATTTCTTCTCCGGCGGCGGCCACCATGTCGAATCCGCCGAATGACAGGAATGCTACGAGTGCGGCCAGGAATATGCCGTTGACGCCATGCGGGGCGAAGGGGGTCAGGTGGCTGAGGCTGACATGCGGCAGGCCCCAAAAGGAGAATCCGGCCAGGCCGATGATCGCCGCGGCGATCACCGCGGTCTGGACGCCGCCGGATACCTTGACGCCGAGGAGGTTCACCGCGATGCACGCGGCCACCAGGACCGCGGCGCCCGCCGTCGTGGGGAAGCCCGTCGCGGCGTGGAGGTAGCCGCCGAAGCCGATCGTCACGTAACCGGACAGGAAGACGTAGGCGCCCCAGTAGATCCAGCCCATCAGGAATCCCCAGTGGGGACCGAGGACCTGGCGGGCGAACGCGTAGCCGCCGCCCGCCATCGGCAGCCGGCAGGCGAGTTCGGCGTAGGGGAGTGCGATGAAGAGAGAGGCTACGAAGGCTAATGAGAACGCGATGAGGGCGGCGGGTCCGGCTTTACCTCCGGCGACGCCCACGAGGACGAAGATGCCCCCGCCGACGGTGCCCCCGATCCCGATCGCCACCGCTTCCTTGAGCCCCAGCTCGCGTCGCAACTCGGTCGTCGTCCGGCGCTGGGGCCGCCGATCCGCGTCTACTTCGGCCATGAATACTTCCTATCGCGACCAGAGGGTAGCTTTGTCCGGGTAGGCCTTTTCGGCCAGCAACATTTTCTGCAGGCTCCTGTTAGAATGTTTTAATGCTTGATGTGCGCCGCCTGTGGATTCTTCGCGAGGTCTCCAGACGGGGCTCGTTCACCGCGGCGGCCCAGGCGCTGGCCTACACCCCGTCCGCCATCTCCCAGCAGATCGCGGCGTTCGAACGAGAGCTCGGCACCCGCCTGGTGGAGCGCGGCGCACGCGGCGTCTCGCTCACCGAGCCGGGGCGACTGCTCGTCAGCCAGGCGGAGACGGTCTTCCAGCAGCTCGACTCGATCGAGAAGGAGCTGCGGGCGTTCGCCGGGCTGGAGTCCGGGCTGCTGCGGCTCGGCTGGTTCGCCACCGCCGGCTCGACCCTGGTGGCACGGTCGATCGCCGCCTTCCGCGATCGCTACCCCGGCATCGAGCTCGACCTGTTCCAGGGCGATCCGGACGAGTGCGTGTCCGGCCTGCGCGCCAACGAGATCAACCTCGCGCTCGTCTACCAGTTCGAGCAGGAGCCCCCGCTGCCCGACGACATCGAGCAGCTGGATCTGGTCGACGATCCGCTCCATATCGGGCTTCCCCTCGGGCACCCGCTCGCGGAGATGGACAGCGTCGGGCTCACCGACCTGGCGGGCGAGCCCTGGATCCAGGGCGTCCGGCACGGCTCGACCCTGGAGGTGCTGCCCGAGGCCTGCCGTGAGGTGGGCTTCGAGCCGATCGTCGCGCTGCGGACCGACGACCGGACCGTGGTCGAGGGGCTTGTCGCCGCGGGCGTCGGGGTGGCGCTGATACCGCAGCTCACCGTGCCCACGGTCCGTGCGGACGTCGTGGTGCGACCGCTGGACACCAAGGCGCTGTCGCGGAAGATCCGCGTCGCCCTGGCGCCCGGTTCGTACCGCTCGCCCGCCGCGCTGGCGATGCTGAGCGTGCTCAAGAACGTCTGCGCCGAGCTGAAGGACGAGGCGGCCCGCCGGCTCGCGAGCGGCTGAGAGCCCGCGTGGACCGGGCCCGCGCGGCGCGGTCCCGATCCACTTGGGCCCTGTCGTCGCGGGTGCTGCGAACGGCGGGCGTAACCGGGTCATCCCGCCGGTAGCCAGGCCACGGCCCGGCCGGGAGCGCCGGTGGCGCGCTCCACGTTCAGCGGCAGGAAGCAGAAGAACGCGCCACGTTCGGGCAGCCGGTCCAACCCGGTCAGGCACTCCACGTAGACGGCGCCCCCGCTCAGCCCGCTGACGTGCACCGCCTGCCCGCGGTCCTCGTGCGCCGGCCCCATGCTGGGCGCGTCGATGCCCACGCAGCGGACACCGCGCTCCAGAAGCAGCTCGATGGTCTCCACCTCGGGCGCCGGCCAAGCGGGGCGCCGCCCGGTCACGACGATGTCGTGCAGGTACGCCGAACCGGCCTCGCCGCGCTGGTAGTGGACGTCCCAGCCGGTGCGGAACAGGCACACGTCACCGGGGCGGAACCGGCCGTTCTCCTCCTCCCAATCCGTGATCATCCGAGCGTCGATGATCGGGCTGCGGCCCGGCTCGTCCACGGTGCCCACCAGCGCGGACACGTCGACGACTCCGGCCGGGCCCATGGGCCGATCGAGCGGCACCCGGTCGATCGACACGGCGCCGGCCGGCCCCGCGTACGGCAGTCCCGACCCCTCAGGGGGGATGAAGTGGCTCGGGGCGTCGAGGTGCGTCCCCGTGTGCTCGTCGATCGCCATCCACCGGGTCGCGTACGGCCCGGAACGATTGATGACGCAGCCGCTGGGCTCGCTCCTGCTCTCAAACCAGTTCCACGTCTTGTGCTGGAACGGCTGGTGGGTCGACCAGTAGCAGGGCAGGTCCTCGGCGATCAGTACCGAGAGGTCGACGAGGACGTGGCCTCCCTCGATCATCGGGGGCGCTGTCGCGGTCGAACTGTCGGTCATCGTTTTCTCCCTCCGGATCGGCGCCGGATCAGTAGTGCTTCGGGTGCCGGAAGCCCCTGGGTTTGATGAGTCCCATTTCGATCGCCTTGTTGATGGCGTTCATCCGGGTCGTCACGTCGAGCTTCACGTACACATTCGTCAGGTGCCGTTTCACCGTTCCCTCGGTGATGAACAGCCGGGCGGCGATCTGCGCGTTGCTGAGTCCGGCCGAAACCGCCGTCAGCACCTCGAGTTCGCGCGGCGAGAGTGGGGATTCCGGTGGTTCTCTTAATCTGATCACCGTTTCCCGGGAAACCGAGACGACCACGTGCTGGTCGTCGTGCCTGGCTCCCCGGACGGCGGCCAGCAGCGCCTCGCGAGTGGCGCCCTTGATGACGTACGCCCGGGCTCCGGCGGCGAGCATTTTCTCGACGAGTCCGGGATCGTCGTGCATGGTCAAGATGATGACGCGAGTGTCCGGAAGTTCGCTGACGATCTCCCGTACGGTCGCCTCCGCTCCCGGTCCCGGCATCTCGACGTCGACAATGATGGCGTCGGGATGTATCTTCCGGGCGATCGCGAGAAGTCCGCGGCCCGAATCGGCTTCGCCGGCGACTTCCAGATCCTTTTCTCGAGCCAGTATTTCCGCGATTCCCTCACGAAACAGCGTGTGGTCGTCCGCGATGAGGACCCGGATCCGCCTATCCCCCGTGCTCACGCAATGCTCCCCGAAGCGGCATCCCAATGGTGACGCGAGTGCCACAGCAGGGGCAGGAGGCGATGTCGAGCCGGCCGCCGACGCGGACGGTGCGCTCACGCATCGAGACCAGTCCGACGCTCTTCGCGGGCGGCAGCCGGTGCGGTTCGAAGCCGCTCCCGTCGTCCTCCACGACCGCGTTGATCCAGTCTCCGTCCGCCCGCACATCGACCGCGACGCACTTGGCGCGCGCGTGCGTGACCGCGTTGAACACCGCCTCCCGTACCACTAAGAACAGCTCGTCTTGCACCTCGCTGGCCTCGCCCGGGACCGTCGTCCGTGCCTGGTCGGCGGGTGCGGCCGTGGCCTTGCAGACGCGGTCGGCCCTGCGGTGTGCATCGTTCCAAGACTCTGCCTTGCGGGGTGCATCGTTCCAAGGATGGGTGACACGTTCGGCCAGGACGCGAAGGCGGGCGGCGAGTCGCCGGACCTCCTCGAGCGTCTCCGCGGTGGACCTCTTCGCCTGGGCGAGGCGAGATCTCGTCGCCGGCTCGGCCGCCTCCCGTTCCAATTCCACCAATTCAAGGCTGTTGAGCACGGTGAGCACCGAGTGAGCGATCCGATCGTGGACGTCGCGGCTTAACTCGCGGAGTTCCTCGGTGCTCGCGAATCGCTCTTCAACGACTTCAATAGTAGTTTCGTTTTTCGTAGTCGAGTGTGCGTTCATTCGTTCTCCAATGTGCAGAGAATTTCCCGGGCGTGCACGGACGTCGGCAGGGTTCGTGACGATGCCGTGCCCAGCTCGGTCGAGGGGGCCGGTTGAATTGGCCACGTCCGGCCTGGGCGCGGATACCGCTATATCGATCTTGCTGTTATCAGCTTCATTGCTCTGCCGATATGCTCGGGTGTCGGCGAAGATCGGGTTCGGACCGTGCATGAACGCATCGCCTCATTGACGGATCTGTTGATTTCCGCGGACGGATGACCACTACTGCGGAATGCTTTGCGTCTGACCTGGGAGTGGCAAGGGTTTACTCGTCGGTCAGGAGGACGGTTCCATATCAGCCATTACGTGTCAAGTCGATGCTCCTGTAACCAGAGATTCATCAGATAATCCTGTAGCCGGTGTTGTTGGTGATAAAACAGACCGGCGCGGACCGATATTGACCTCAATTCCCTGTCGGTAGGACCGAAAACACCTTTGCCGGACCGAGTCGGCCTTCACCGCCGAGCCCCGGAATGGTGACCACGACCGCATACCCGGCGACGGCCGCCCCGCTGCGGCGGACCAGTTCGTCGGCGGCCGCCATGGTGCCGCCGGTCGCCAGCACGTCGTCGACGACGATCACCCGCTCGCCCGGCCGCAGGACGTCCCGTTGCACCTGCAGCTCGGCGCTGCCGTACTCGAGGTCGTACCGCACCGAGTCGACCGGTCCGGGCAGCTTGCCGCTCTTGCGGGCCAGGACCAGTGGCCGGTCGGCGTGGCAGGCCACCGCCGTTCCCACCACGAATCCCCGAGCCTCGATCGCCAGCACCCGGTCGAAGTCGCCGGCGAAGGCGTCGCTTATCGCGCCGGCAAGTGCGCCGAGCAGGGCGGGTTGGGAGAAGACGGGACAAAGGTCGAGGAAGGCGATGCCGGGACGGGGAAAGTCCGGCACGGTCCGGATGTTGTCGCGGATCAGATCGGCGAGCCGCTGACGGTCGGTCAAGGCGTCGATGTTCACGATCAGATCCCCGTGACCTCTCGCAGGGCCGCCACCCGGTCGCAGCGTTCCCAGGTCATCTCCGGTTCCTCCCGGCCGAAGTGCCCGTACACCGCGGTCTGGGCGTACTTCGGGCGCCGCAGGTCCAGGTCCGCGATGATCGCCGCCGGCCGCAGGTCGAAGACCTGGTTGATGGCGTCCTGGATCTGTTCGGTGGGGATCTTCTCCGTGCCGAAGCACTCGACGAACAGGCCCACCGGCCGTGCCTTGCCGATCGCGTACGCGACCTGCACCTCGCACCGCCCGGCCAGCCCGGCCGCGACGACGTTCTTGGCCACCCAGCGCATGGCGTACGCCGCCGAGCGGTCGACCTTGGAGGGGTCCTTGCCGGAGAAGGCGCCCCCGCCGTGCCGGGCCATACCGCCGTACGTGTCGACGATGATCTTCCGGCCGGTCAGCCCGGCGTCGCCCATGGGACCGCCGACCTCGAACCGTCCCGTCGGGTTCACGAGGAGCCGGTAGTCATCGGTGGCCAGGTCGAGCGAGGTGATCTCCGGAGTGATCACGTGCTCGATGATGTCCGGGATGAGAAGTCCCTCCAGGGAGACGTCCGGGGCGTGCTGCGTGGACACCACGACCGTGTCGAGCCGGACCGGAAGGTCGCCCTGGTAGGCCAGGGTGACCTGGGTCTTGCCGTCCGGGCGCAGGTACGGAATGGTGCCGTCGCGCCGCACCGCCGCGAGACGTCGCGCGAGCCGATGGGCCAGGGTCAGCGGGAACGGCATCAGCTCCGGGGTCTCCGAGCACGCGTAGCCGAACATCAGGCCCTGGTCGCCCGCACCCTGGAGGTCGAACTCGTCGGTGCTGTCCGTACGGGCCTCGTACGAGCGCTCGACGCCCTGCGCGATGTCCGCGGACTGTGCGCCGATCGACACCGCGACGCCGCACGAGGCGCCGTCGAAACCCTTGGCGGAAGAGTCGTACCCGATGTCCAGGATCTTCTTCCGCACGAGCGCCTCGACGTCGGGGAGCGACCCGGAGACCTCCCCGGTGACGTGGACGAAGCCGGTGCTGATCAAGGTTTCGATCGCGGTGCGGCTGTGCGGATCCGCTGCCAGCATCGCGTCGACGAGGGTGTCGCTGATCTGATCCGCGATCTTGTCGGGGTGGCCCTCGGCGACCGATTCCGAGGTGAACAGCCGATAGCTCATGACGGTCCTCCGTTCTCGTTCGTTGGTCGTTGGTCGATCAGGCGTTGAGGTGTCTGCCGATGAGGAGATCCAGCCGCTCACGCACCGAGGGCGGCACGGCGGCCCGGTCGGTGATGATCGCGTGGGCCAGCGCGTCCTGACATTCGCACTCGGCGTCGGCCGGGAGTTTCTCGACGAGGCGGACGATCGTCCTCTTCGCGGCGTCGGCGTTGCGCGCCATGACGGCGGTGACCAGATCGGCCTCGACGGCCTGTTCGTCCGAACGCCAGCAGTCGTAGTCGGTCACCAGCGCCAGCGCCGAGTAACACAGCTCCGCCTCGCGCGCGAGTTTGGCCTCCGGAACGGCGGTCATGCCGATGATGTCCATTTTCAAAAACCGATAGAGTTCCGATTCGGCGCGCGTGGAGAACTGCGGTCCCTCAATGCAGATATAGGTGCCGCTGTCGTGAATCGTGGTATCGGTCGCGCTGTGCGCCGCCGCCATGAGTTCTTCGCGGAGCCGGCCGCAGTACGGGTCGGCGACCGAGGTGTGCACGACGATCCCGTCCTCGAAGAACGATTTCGGCCGGCCGCTCTTCGTCCAGTCCACGATCTGGTCCGGCACCACCAGACTTCCCGGCCGGTATTCCTCGCGCAGGCTGCCGACGGCGCTGATGCTGAGGACCTGCCGGACGCCCAGTGCCTTCAGCGCCCAGATGTTCGCCCGCACCGGAATCTCGGTGGGGGTGAGGCGGTGACCTCGGCCGTGCCTCGGCACGAACGCCACCGAGCGGCCGGAGAGCCGGCCGACGACCAGGGCGTCACTGGGCGACCCGAAAGGAGTCTCGACCTCGATCGTCTCGGCGTTCTCCAGCTCCGCCAATTCATACAGGCCGCTGCCGCCGATTATCCCTACTTCCGCGCGGGTTTCTGTCATTTTGTTATCAACCATCCTTGTCTTCCGCCGGTGGTAATGCTTAGTGCGAGATGACACCGCTGCGCCGAAGATAACCTGATGCCCCAGTGGATGAATCCGCTGTTCGGAGAACACGGGTGCGACTTTGGTCGCAGCATGATTACACCAATGGTGGTTATGCGAAAGATTGCCGTTCTACTTATTCTCGGGCTTCAAGGCGTGTCCAGACCATCGCCCAAGCGAATGGAGAGCGAGTTGACAAATTTCGAGTACAAGGTCGCCGATCTGTCACTGGCGGCGTTCGGCCGCAAGGAGATCGAACTCGCCGAGCACGAGATGCCGGGCCTGATGGCGGTCCGTGAGGAGTACGCCGAGTCCAAGCCGCTGCGCGGGGCGAAGATCATGGGCTCGTTGCACATGACGATCCAGACCGCCGTGCTGATCGAGACCCTGGTCGAGCTGGGCGCCGACGTGCGCTGGGCGAGTTGCAACATCTTCTCCACCCAGGACCACGCCGCCGCGGCGATCGTCGTCGGCCGGGACGGCACGCCCGACGATCTGCGGGGCGTCCCGGTGTTCGCCTGGAAGGGCGAGACGCTGGAGGAGTACTGGTGGTGCACCGACCAGGCGCTGTCGTGGCCTGGCGACGAGGGCCCGAACATGATCCTCGACGACGGCGGCGACGCGACGCTGCTGGTGCACAAGGGCGCCGAGTACGAGAAGGCCGGTGCCGTGCCCTCGGCGTCGGAGGACGACCCGGAGGAGTGGAAGGTCATCCTGGGCCTGCTCCGCCGTACGGTCGACGGCTCGGGGCGCTGGACGAAGACCGCCGAGCGGATCAAGGGCGTGACCGAGGAGACCACGACCGGCGTCCACCGGCTGTACGAGATGGCCAAGGCGGGCACGCTCGCGTTCCCGGCGATCAACGTCAACGACTCGGTGACCAAGTCCAAGTTCGACAACAAGTACGGCTGCCGGCACAGCGTGATCGACGGCATCAATCGCGCCACCGATGTCCTGATCGGCGGCAAGGTCGCGGTCGTGTGCGGCTACGGCGACGTCGGCAAGGGCTGCGCGGAGGCGCTGCGCGGGCAGGGCGCCCGGGTCGTCGTCACCGAGATCGACCCGATCTGCGCGCTCCAGGCGGCGATGGACGGTTTCGAGGTCACCACGCTGGATGACATCGTCGGCAAGGCGGACATCTTCGTCACCTGCACCGGCAACACGGGCATCATCAGCGCCGACCAGATGGGGCGGATGAAGCACCAGGCGATCGTCAGCAACATCGGCCACTTCGACAACGAGATCGACATGGCCGGCCTGGCGAAGATCCCCGGCATCAAGAAGGAAGAGGTCAAGCCGCAGGTCCACACCTGGACCTTCGAGGACGGCCACTCCATCATCGTGCTGGCCGAGGGCCGGCTGGTGAACCTGGGCTGCGCGACGGGTCACCCGTCGTTCGTGATGTCGAACTCCTTCACCAACCAGGTGATCGCCCAGATCGAGCTGTTCAACCACACCGAGAAGTACCCGGTGGGGGTCTACACCCTGCCCAAGCACCTCGATGAGAAGGTCGCCCGCCTGCACCTGGACGCGCTCGGCGTCAAGCTGACCACGCTCACCAAGGAGCAGGCCGCCTACATCGGCGTCGACGTCAACGGTCCCTACAAGGCGGACCACTACCGGTACTAGTCAAGCGGGGAAACCCGATGAACGAGGAGCGCGAGGACGTACGGACCGGTCCGCCCGAGCGGACCGGTCTGACGGCACAGCGGTACGAGACCGAAGAAGTGCGGGCGAAGGCCGCCGACGCCTTGCAGATCGCCCTGGACCGGCGCGACAACGGCGCGCCGCGAAACGATCTGGCAGAGGACCCCGGCCACCCGGACTCCTGAGAGCGTGCGGGCCGTCGGCCCGGTCAGACGGCGCCCCTGGGACGAGCGTGCACATGCTCGTTCCAGCGGTCGCCGGCCGGGTCGTCGCCGCCGGGGTACGGCCAGAGGTGATGCGCGGACCAGTCGTGTCCGTCGCGGCTGTCCGTTCCGATCCAGGGGGCGAGCAGAGCGAGGACCGCGAGTGCCGCGAGAAGCATCCATCCCATGGGAATTCACCTGACTGCCATTGCAGGATCGAGATGTTGACTCCCTTCAACTATTGATTAAGATGGCTTATCATGCCATCGACATCTACTTAAGGCTCGATTAAGCTGCACTAATGGCTTGAAAATTCGTTCTCGAATCATTGTCCGGCGAGTATTATCGGGGAGCCGACGATAGCCGGTCCGCGGGCGTCGGCGACACCGGAGGAAGCGATGATCGCCAGGACTTGGGGCGCTTCTGCGACCATCGACGGAGCAGCTGCCTACCAGCGACATTTCGAAAGTTCCGTGCTCGTCGAGCTGGCCCGGGTGCCGGGATACCTGGGCGCTTTTCTCTTATGCCACGAGGAGTCGGGCCGCGTCCGGCTGACGGTGCTCAGCCTCTGGAATTCCACCGACGCGATTCGTCGCTTCGCCGGGCAGGAGTACGAGACCGCGGTGGTCCACGATGACGCGAAGGCCGTCCTCGATGACTACGACACGGTCGTCCGGCATCACTCCGTGGCGGTGGCCGCACCCGCACCGGGTGGCCCGGAGTGACACGAGGCGATCCGGAGCGCCGGCCGGCGGTGCCGGTTCCGGTCGCCCGACTGATGATCCTTGTGGGTGACCGCATCCGCCGGGATCGCCGGGCCGTGCACACCGAGATCGTCGCGCGGGCCCGCGAGGCCGGGCTGGCGGACGTCACCGTGTTACGCGGCCTCGACGGTCACATCGGCGCCTCCCGGCGGACGCGCCGGGGACTCCTGCGCCGCCCCGACAACGTCCCGGTCACCATCCTGGTGTTCGACCAGGAAGAACGCCTCCGGAGGTTCCTCACGACCCTGGCCGACATCACGGAGGAGTGCATCGTCACGCTCGACACGGCCGAGGCCTACCGGTACGGGCGCGTCGGCTCCGCCGAGCGGAGCCGTGGCCGCCGCGACGCCGGCTGAGCGGCCGGTTCAGTGTCCGGCGGCCTCCACCTGGCCGTCACTCCGTCCACCGGTGCGTGCCGCCAGCCGGTCGGTGAACCTCGCGATGTCGATGACCGCACGCTCGTGTGTTCCCTTGCAGACCACCCCGGCGTCGTCGGACGCCCGTACGGAGAAGGTGAGCCGGCGGCCCTCGACGGAGACGAGCTCGACGCTCACCGTGAGGTCCGCCCCGGGGGGCGTGGGCCCTTCGTGACTGAGATCGACATGGATGCCGAGGGTGCGTTCGGCGTCGTCGAGTTGTCCGGCGATCGCGCGGATGCACGTCCACTCGACGATTCCGACGAGATAACCGGTGGCCAAGACGTTCGGCAGTGCCGCGAATTCGGCCGATTCGGGCAAAAGATTCGGGACTGTCCGCTCGGGCGGAACTGTATACGTCATCGTCGCCGTCAGGCCAGGCCGCAGACCGTCGCGCATTCGTCGCTGTCCCATCTCGGTCACCGTCATCGCGGAGGGTGGCCCCGCGTCGTGACGGGGGCATACGTTATCCGGTCGAGGTGCCCGCGACCGGGGTATCCGGCCCCCGCGAAGTCAACCTCACTAAAACAGAGCTGTCAGCACCGAGCAAGGGAGATCGATAATGTCGACCACTCCGGCCGTTCCGGACGAACTCCTTCCCCGGCTGCGGGAGCTGGTCGCCGAGGAAATCCGTCCGCGTGCGGACGAGGACGAGGCGCACAGCCGCTTTCCGCGCGACCTGTGCCGCGATCTCGGGAAGCTCGGCGTGCTCGGCCTG
The DNA here is from genome assembly GCF_030269445.1 of Actinoallomurus iriomotensis. Classification (GTDB taxonomy): domain Bacteria; phylum Actinomycetota; class Actinomycetes; order Streptosporangiales; family Streptosporangiaceae; genus Actinoallomurus; species Actinoallomurus iriomotensis. Next base: position 1,193,203 of record NZ_BSTJ01000001.1, on the reverse strand, counting down.
CCGTACGCACGCGAGCTCGGCGGGAGCGGATGGCGTTTCGAGGACTATCTCCAGGCGCTCGAAGTGCTGGCCGGGGGCTGGCTCACGATCGCCGAGACGGTCGCGGTGCACACTCTCGCGTGCTTTCCCGTCGCCGCCCACGGTGACGACGCGCAGCGCCGCGAGCTGCTGCCGGCCATGCTCGGCGGCGAGCTGCTCGGGTCGTACTGCCTGTCCGAACCCGGCGCCGGCTCCGACGCGGCGTCGCTGACGACGAAGGCGGTCCCCGACGGCGGGCACTTCGTCGTCAACGGAACCAAGGCGTGGATCACCCATGCCGGGCACGCCGACTTCTACAACCTGTTCGTCCGGACCGGCGGGGACGGCCCGGGCGGGATCAGCTGCCTGCTGGCGGACAAGGACACTCCCGGGCTGTCTCCGGACCGGCCGGAGAAGAAGATGGGGCTGACCGGGTCGCCCGTCGCGCAGATCCACCTGAACGACGCGAGAGTCCCGCGGGAGCGGCTCGTCGGTGAGCTCGGCCGGGGCTTCGCGATCGCCATGTCCGCCCTGGACCGGGGCCGCCTGGGCATCGCCGCGTGCGCCATCGGGCTGTCCCAGGCGGCGCTGGACGTCGCGACCGACTACGCGATGACCCGGCGCCAGTTCGGCCGTCCCGTGGGGGAGTTCCAGGCGGTCGCCTTCATGCTCGCCGACATGGCCACGGCGATCGAGGCGGGGCGTTGCCTCTACCGTTCCGCGGCGCGCCGGCTCGACGCGGGTGAGGACCTGACCAAGGAGGCGTCGATGGCGAAACTGTTCTGCACCGACACCGCGATGCAGGTCACCACCGACGCCGTGCAGATCCTCGGCGCGGTCGGGTACACCGACCGCTACCCGGTCGAACGCTACATGCGAGAGGCGAAGGTGTTGCAGATCTTCGAGGGGACCAACCAGATCCAGCGCCTGGTGATCAGCCGGCGGCTGACCGCGGAGCGCCGGGACGCGGCCTCGGCCGGCCGGTGAGCCGGGGGCCACGCCGATGCTCCTGACCGACCGCCCGCTCGTCCAGCGGGACATCGACATCGCCGCGCCGCCCGCCGTCGTCTGGGCGCTGGTGACCGATCCGGCGAAGATGGGGACGTTCTCCCCGGAGAACACCGGGGGCGGCTGGGACCCGCCCTTCACCGAAGGGGCGCCGGGCGCCCGTTTCACCTCGGGGAACACGCGCGGGGACCTGTGCTGGAGCCGGACGTCCACCGTGCTGACCTGGTCCCCGCCGCGCGAGTTCGCCTTCGCGGTCACCGATCCCGACGATCCGGCCGGCGACCCGGCCCGGCCCATCGCCGTCTGGAGATACCAGCTGCATCCGCTCCGCGGCGATCGGACGTGGCTGTGCGAGTCGGTGGACTTCGGCACGGCGCGATCACCACTGACCGACCGTATCGCCGAGGTCCCCGACATGCACGAGCGGGTCGTCGCCGCCCGGTGCCGCGAACACGCCCGCAACATCGACGCGACCCTGCGCGCCGTCAAGGCCGCGGCCGAACGCCGCTGAGCCGGGTGAGGAGCGGCCCCGTCGCGGAGCCGCTCCTCGCCGCGTTACTTGAGGCCGCCGTCCAGGGCGGACATCAGGGTGCCGGTGTCACCCGACATCTCCCAGATCATCGCGCCGCCGAGGTTGTTGGCCTTGATGTAGTCGGTCTTCTTGCCGATCGACCACGGGTCGTCGAAGGTCCACCACTGGCCGTTCGCGCCCGTGTAGCAGTACGTCGCGACGGACTGCTCGTTGTGGTGGACGGTGCAGCCGGGGACGTTCGTGGCGATGTTCTTGTAGCCGCGGGTACCGGCCTCCTCCGGGAAGTCGCCGGGCGCCGCGCCGTTCGCCTGCTGCCACTCGCCGTTCGCGCCGCCGTCGGCCACCTGCTGCCAGCCGCGGCCGTAGAACGGGATGCCGACGAGGACCTTGCGCGGGTTCACGCCGGCGCCGGTGTAGAGCTTGACGGCCGAGTCGACGCTGAAGTGCGTCGGGTACGGGTCGTTCGGGTCGACGTACAGGTTGGCCTGGTCGCCGGTGCGGTTCGGCTCCCAGGAGTTGTCGCTGCCGGAGCCGTGGAAGTCATACCCCTGCATGTTGGCGTAGTCGAGGGAGTTGAAGATCTTCGACAGGTCCCAGCCGGCGTTGATCTTCGCCTGGTCGGCGGGGGTGAACGCGGTGAGCAGGTAGCCGGAGCCCAGCGCGTTCAGCTCGGTACGGAACTCGGCGAGCAGCGCGGTGAGGTTGGCCTTGTCGTCCGCCGAGTAGTGGTTGCCGGGGTGCCCGTCGGCGCTGCCCGGCCACTCCCAGTCGATGTCGAACCCGTCGAACACGCCCGCGCCGGTGCCCGTCCCGCCCGTGCCATCGGAGGAGACGGGCAGGTTGCCCTTGATGAACATGTCGATGCAGGAGCCGACGAACTTCTTGCGCGACGCGTCGGTCTTGGCCACGTCGGAGAAGAACTTGGAGTACGTCCAGCCGCCGAGCGAGACGAGCACCTTGAGGTTCGGGTGCTTGGCCTTCAGCTTCTTGATCTGGTTGAAGTTGCCCTTGAGCTTCTGGTCCCACGTGTCGGCGACGCCGTCGACGCTGTGGTCGGCGCTCACGGAGGCGCCGTAATCGGCGTACGCGTCGCCGGCGCCGGTGCCCTGGTCCGGGTCCTCGGGGTTGGTGGTGGTCGCCTTGGTCGTCTCGAAGCAGGTGAGGTTGTTCGGATCGACGTTCTCGAAGGCGTAGTTGAGCACGGTCAGCTTGCCCGCCGCGCCGTTCGCGTCGAGGTCCTTCATCCAGAAGTTGCGGCCGTAGATGCCCCACTGCGGGTAGTAGCCGATCTTCTGGTACGTGCCGCCGGTGCCGCCGCCCGACTGGGTCGTGCCGGTGACGGACGCGCTCTTGGCCGACTCGTTGCCGGCGGCGTCGAGCGCGGTGACGGTGTAGGTGTGGCTGGAGCTGGCGGACAGCCCGCCGACGGTCGCGCTCGTGCCGCTCACGGTCGCGACGACCGTGGACCCCTCGTACACCCTGTAGCCGGTGACGCCGACGTTGTCGGTGGAGGCGGTCCAGGCGAGCGCGATCGAGGAGGAGGTCGTGCCGGTGACGTGGAGGCCGCCGGGGACGGACGGCGCGGAGGTGTCGGTGCCGCCGCCACCGCCGCCCGCGCAGGGCGAGCCGTTCAGCGTGCAGTTGGTCGGCGTGGCCGACTCGGGGGCGCCGTTGAACCCGAAGCTCACCGAGGCGCCGGGTGCCAGCGTGCCGTTGTAGGAGGCGTTGGTGAACGTGTAGTGGTTGCCGCTGTGGGTGAGCACGGTGTCCCACGCGGAGCCGATCGACCCGCCGGCGGGCACGTCGACCTCGACCTTCCAGCCGTTCAGCGTCGTCGAGCCGCCGTTGGTGATCGTGTATTTGCCCTGGTAGCCGGTGCCCCAGCCGGAGTCCTTGGAGAACGTCGCGGTCGGCGTACCGGCCGCCCGGGCGAGGTGGGGGAGCGTGAGGAGCGCCGTCGCGGCGAACGCGACGACGAGTCGGAGGATCGTACGTTTCACTTGATGCTCCTCGGTCTGGCGGGAAAGAGGAGCGCGGCGCCGCACTAACAAAAAGGAAACTTTCCTGTAAGTTCGGACCGTAGCCCGGCCGGAGCCGCGCGTCAATGCCCTCGGAGACCGCCGTGAGTCACGGTCCGTCCCGCCGGCGGACGGGCGCGGATGAGGGCCGCGCCGCCGTGCGGGCTCTAAGCTCGCCCCCATGGGCGACGGCGACGGCTGGGCGAACTGCGACGCGGGACATCGGCACTGGGGACGCTACGGGGCGGCGGGGGTGCTGCCGTACTGCATGGACCCAGACCCGTACGTCCTGTTGCAGAAGCGGTCGCGGCTGTCGATCGGCGGTGGCACGTGGGGCCTGCTCGGCGGGGCCCGGCACAGCCACGAGAACCCGGTCGAGGCGGCCCTGCGCGAGGCGTCCGAGGAGAGCACGCTGGACCCCGCGACCGTCCGCGTGCACTGGCTGTCCCACGAGGACCACGGCGGCTGGTCGTACGACACGGTGATCGGTTCGGCGCCGACGCGGAGCGAGGTGCGCCCGCGGTCGTTCGAGAGCGCCGCGGTGGAGTGGGTGCCCGCCGACGAGGTCGCGGACCGGAAGCTGTTCCCCGCCTTCGCCGATGCGTGGCAGCGGCTGCGCCGGTCGCTGTACCGGGTGGTCCTCGTGGTCGACGTGGCGAACGTCATGGGTTCACGAGCGGACGGCTGGTGGCGCGACCGCCGGGGCGCGGCCGAACGGCTGCGCGACGAGATCGCCGCCATCGACGGCTTCGACGGCGTTCCAGGAGCCGTCGCCGACCTCTGCTATCCGGAGATCGTGCTGGTCGTCGAGGGCGCGGCGCGCGGCGTGGGCACGGTGGAGGGCGTCGAGGTCGTGGCCGCCCCGGGCAGCGGCGACGACACGATCGCCGGCCTGGCCGCGCGGCGGGCGCCGGACGAGCACCGCCTCGTCGTCACCGCCGACCGCGAGCTCCGCGCCCGCTGCGAGGCCGCGGGCGCGGCGGTCGTGGGCCCGCGCTGGCTCCTGGACGCGATCCGCCGTTCCTGCTCCACCTGAGCGCCGGTCCGGTTCCGGTCGTTCACGTACACGTCGCCAGGAAGGGTCAGAAATTGGGATACGCGGAATCGGGATACGCGGTCCACGCGGCGAGTCTCGCGCGGTACCACGACGACGCCCTCGCCCCGCACGTCCAGGCGCTGCGGGATCTGGAGCGGAACCACGCCGACCAGGCGCTGCCGGCCTTCCCCCAGGGCCTCGCGGCCAACGGCGCCGCCGACCTGTTCAGGACGGCCCACGACCGGTTCGGGCGGGTACTCGGCGACGCGGTTCGGCACGCGGCGTCCAGCCAGACCAGGCTGGCCGAGACGACGGGCCGCTACCGCGGGGCGGAGGCCGCGAACCTGTCCTACCTCACCGGCACCGGCCCGGACACGGGGGCGGTCGTCACGCCGTCTCCGCCGGTGTCCGACGGGTCTTCGTCGCCGCCCTCCACCGCCGGGGACCCGCAGGATCTGCCGGCGCTGCTCCGCACCGTGATCGACAGGCTGACCTCCACGGTCGCGCCGCTGGGCGGGCTCTCACTGGTCCGGCCGGTCACCGACCGGCTCTGGGCGAACGCCGTCGACCCCCGGCACTACGACACGGCGGCGAGCGTGCACGCCGCACACGCTCGGCACATCTCGACGTTGCGGTCCCGGCTCGACGAGTCGGCCAGAGTGACCGTGGCCTGGGACGGTTCGGCGCGGGACGGATTCGAGACGGACCGGAGACGCCACCTCGCCACCCTGGACGACGCGGAGGCGCACTCCCGTACGCTGTCCGCCGCGTACGGCGCGATGGCCGGCGCGATGCGCCGGTTCCTCTCGCACGCGGCGCTGGCGATCGTCGCCTTCCTGGCCACGTTCTCGGTGACGCTGTTCGTCTCCCACTTCTTCGAGTCGGCCCTGTTCCTCTGCCTGGCGGAGATCGCCGCGTTCGTGCTCTACCTGGCCGGCTGGCTCGTGGTCCGCCTCGTCGACATGACCCAAGAAGTCCAGAAGACCTTCGGCTCCCACGCCGCCTAGGGCGGTCAGCGGTACAGGGCGGCGCGGGCGGACTCGCGTAGCTCTCGGGCGACCCGGTCGTAGTCCGCCGCGAGTTCCGCGGTGATCCGCTCGGTCTCGTCGGCTTCGATCCGTACCCGTGGCTCGGACTCGGGCCGGTCGCGCAGCACGGCGATCCGCAGATGCGTCGGCGGGTGGCTCTCGTCCACGCGCAGGCGTTCCCGCGCGGCGAGGCGGCGCCGGCGTTCGCGCTCCGACTCCGGCAGGTTCGCGACGGCCTCGCGTTGCTCGGCCCACAGTTCGGTGCCGGCGCGCACTGCGGTGCGGCGCAGGGCCAGCCGGTGGGTCTGGGCGGTGACGAGCATGGTGTCGAGCATGTCCGCGGCGGCGCCGGGGGAGGCGACCTGACCCGCGAGGCGGTCGGCGAGGTACTCGGCCCGCTGGCCGGCCCGCAGCGTCAGCGCGAGCTGCGCGCGGAACACCATCGCGACCAGCCCGCTCACCACACCCTGCAGCGCCCGCACCATGAGGTCGATGAGGTAGTTCATCCGCCGGTCGCGGCCGCCCGGCCGGGTCGCGTGGTGCAGCCGGGCCAGCGTCGACAGCGCGGTGCCGACGACCAGGCCGTGCCGGGAGTCGCCGTTGACGCCGTGGGCGAATTCATGGCCCAGCAGGGCCACGCGCTGCTGCCCGGTCAGGGGGTCCCAGATCGGCAGGCCGATCGTCAGTACGTGCCGCCGCCGGAGGCCGACGGCGCCGTAGGAGGCGTTGAACTCTCCGGTGACCACCACCGTGTGCACGGGCGCGGCCCCGACCTCCGTGCCGACCCGGTCGAGCAGGGCGAACAGCGCGGGCGCGTCCTCCCGGCACTTCACCGCGTCGCCGCGCGGCATCCGGCCGAGGCGCGGGGCGAGGAAGTACGCGAGGACCACCAGTACGACGGCGGCGATGACCGTGACGGCGTTGACGTCCGTCCACAGGAGCAGACCGGCGACCGCGAGAAGGGCGAGCGGGCAGGCGTGCACGGCCAGCGCGAGCAGGTAGGAGGCGACCCGCGCGGCGTTCCAGCCGGGGCGGGCGGGCTCGGCGCGCGACACGTCGCGGTACAGGGCCTCGACGAGAGCGGCCGACCGCCGGTCGAACCAGGCCCGCACCGGCCCGCCGCGCGGCGCCTCGGGCTCGCCCAGCCCCCACTCGCACTCCGCGCACCAGACCGGATGGTCACCGGCCGCCGGGAGGACATGGGAGCACGTAGGGCACAGATCGGACGTATCGGTGGTCACGGCGCGAGATCCTATGGGCGCGCGGCACTCCCCGGCCGGTGTCGTGACGGCACCGGTACGCGAACGAGATCTCGCGCCGTGACGATGTCGCCCGCGTACGCCGCGGCGGCCTCCTCGGCGAACCTCGGCTCGTCCTCGGCGCCGTACCGTTCGGAGAAGTGGGTCAGGACCAGGCGCCGTACGCCGGCGTCGGCGGCGATCCGTCCGGCCTGGCGCGCGGTGAGGTGTCCGTAGTCCTCGGCCAGCCCGGCGTCGGCGTCGAGGAACGTCGACTCGATCACGAGCAGGTCGGCCCCGTCGGCGAGCGGCTTGATCGCGTCACAGAGCCGGGTGTCCATGACGAACGCGACCTTCTGGCCGGGCCGGGGAACGCCGCACTCCTCGAGCGTGACCGTACGGCCGCCGGGCGCGGTGACCCGCCCCTCGCGCTGGAGACGTCCGACGAGCGGCCCCGCGATGCCGTACGCGGCGAGCCGGTCGGGCAGCATCGTGATGCCGCCGGGCTCCTCGATCCGGTAGCCGTAGGACTCGACACTGTGGCAGAGCCGCCGCGCGGTGAGCGTGAACGGCGCGCCGTCCGCCGCGACCTCCTGGACGTCACCGGCGACGGGCCGCTCGGCGATCACCTGCGTGTCGTTGAAGAGCGTGGCGTGACGCAGCCGCCGCCAGTACTCCGTACCGCTGCGGGGAAAGACGGCGCTGACCGGATGCGCGACGCGGTCCCGCGCGATCCGCTGCACCACCCCGGGTACGCCCAGGCAGTGGTCGCCGTGGAAGTGGGTGAGGCAGATCGCGTTGACGTCATGGGCGCTGACCCCGGCACGGACCATCTGCCGCTGCGTGCCCTCCCCGGGGTCGAACAGGACACCGAACCCGTCCCAGCGCAGGAGGTACCCGTTGTGGTTCCGGCTCTTGGTCGGCACCGCACTGGAGGTTCCCAGGACCACGAGCTCCCGTGAGGACATGCCCTCATGATGCCGGACCCCTTGATCGCGGACGGCGCGGTGGCGGAGTTCCCGACCTGCGGTAGCGGCTGCCTCGTATTGGTCATGCCGTATATAGAGGCCTTTCCGTATTCGGTATCTTGCCGCGCACGGTTGAAATTGGGTCTGGCGATCATGATGTCGGCGGAGTTAGCCTGCAAGGCTCGGCAACTACAGTTGGCGGAATATGTAAAGGGCTGACCTTATGGTGGTGGATCGGGTCGACGGCGCGAACACCGGTGAGACGGCCGAACGGCCGGCGGGCGGCGAACAGTTTCCGGCGGATCACCCCGGATCGGACGATTCGTTATCCCGAGTCGAGAGTCGATTAGCCGCGCTCGCGGCGAATGAGAAGCCTCCGGAAACGGCCGCTGACGTGGGGGAGCGGGCGCCGCAGCCGTACGCGAAATTGCTCGACACTCCCATCGCCGACGACCAGCCGACGCCGCGTGAGGTGCTCGGCCGGTTCGCGCCCGCCGACGCGGGCCTGCCCGAGGTGACGGAGCGGGAGGCCGCCGACCACATCGCCCGGTATGTCGGCGAGCGTCCGTGGCTGGCCTGTGCCGCGGACTCCGACCCGGCCGTCCAGCGGGTGCTGGTGGCCCTGGACCTGGGCCAGGGCCACGCGCTGGAGCGCCACGAGGGCTACGCCGACCACGAGAGGCTGCGGCGCCGCGTGACCGCGCTCGAGGACCCCGCCCAGCTGGACCCGGCCAAGAGGGTGGCGGGGATCGACGGATGCAAACCGGGCGACCGGGCCCACCGGTGCGCCGACACCGCCACCGCGGTCCAGGATCCGGCCGCGTTCGCGACCATGTTCGCCCGCGCGATGGAACATCCCGACATCCGTGACGTCCTCCGCAGACCGTTCGATCCGCATGCGAATCCGCCACGTGTCGCCATCCCGATCGAGGAACTGCTGGGGCCGGACGGCCATCGATACTGCAGCGGTTATCGGCTTCTGCCGGTGGGCGGACAGATCCGCGCGGCCTTGGACTGCCGCGATTCCTGGGTCGACTCGCGCGCCAACGATCGTGATCCCGACGTACCTGATCCGGGCGCGGCCTTAGTTGATTCGTTCGATGGAGGAAAAGTCCAATTCTTCTTTCGGGCGAGGGCATTGCGTGACGGCTATGAAGTCAGCACGATGTTCGTGGAGCGACCTTAAGGGGTGCAGACGTATGGCCTTGACCGACAGATATTGGCGAAACCATCCCGAGGCGCCTTTCTCCGTTCTCCTGGACACGGTGGAGGCCTACTGCCATCCCGAGGCCCACGACGAGGCCTACGAGGACCTGATCACTCGGGTGCGGAGCCCGAAGGGAGATCCCGCGATCCAGCGGTTCAAGTCGCAGCTGGGAGACGCGTTACGCGACCGGTCGGCCCTGCCCGAAGACGCGTTGTACGTCGCCGCGCAGTACAGCGACGGCAGCGACCGGGCGTTCCTCGAACGGCTTTGGCGCGACCTGTATCCGGACGAGCCGCTTCCGGGCCGGTGACGCCGCGACCTGACCTTCACGCCGGGGGGGAAGGTCGAGGACGACGGCAGGCCCGTCTCGGCGTGAGAGGGGTCGGCGGAAGACGTGCGGCCGACGGGAGGACGGTGTGGCTCGGGCCGCGCCAGGCCTGTCCCACCGATGACCCCGCGGGCCTTCGACGGCGTGCCGCCGCTCGCCACCACCGGCAGGCTGATCCGGCTGCCGCCAGGCCCCTTCGTGCCCGTGGCATTGATAATCCGAAGATATCGGCATTCCGTATTTCAGTGTCGCCGGGTGATCATGTACGAATTCGTTCGGCGCTCTGGTGATCACGATGGTCGCGAAGTTAGCCTGTAGAGCTCGGCAACCTCAATTGTCGAAATGTCAGGGATGCCTCCATGGGGATGGATCGCATTGACGGCGCTGACACGGGCGAGACGACCGAAGGGCGAGCGGGCACGGAACGCCCTCCGGCCGATCTGCCCGGATCGGAAGATTCGTTATCCCGTGCCGAAAGCCGCAGGGGCGCGCTCGCCGCGAATGAAAAGCCGACTCCGGCTGGTCCGGAAACGGCTGTTGACGCGTATGAGCCGGAGCCGTACGCGAAGCGGCTCGACATTCCCATCGCCGACGACCAGCCGACGCCACGCGAGATCCTGCGCGGCTTCCGGCCGACAGAGGCGGGTCTGCCGGAGATCGGCGAAGGCCGGGCCGCCGAGTACATCGCCGAGAACGCGGACCGGCGTCCGTGGCTGGCCCAGGCGAAGGACTGCGACCCGGCGGCCATGCGGGTGCTGGTAGCCATGGACATGGGGCAGGGTCACGCCCTCGAACGCCACGAGGGTCATGCGGACGACGAGAGGCTCCAGCGCCGGGTGACGGGTTTCCAGGATCCCGCCCAGCTCGACGATGCCAAGCGGTTCGCCGGAATCGACGGCCTCAAGCCCGGAAACCGACCGCATCGCTGCGCCGACACCGCAACCGCGATCCAGGATCCGGAGGCATTCGCGACCGCGTTCGCGCGGGGAGTGCGACATCCGTCGGTCCGCGATGCGTTGGAGACCCCGTTCGTGGCCGGAAAAGTGCCACAGGGCGTCGCCCTGACAGTCGAGGACCTTCTGGGGGTGGGCGGCCATCATTACTGTTCGGCGTATGCGCTGGAGCCGGTCGACGGCAGCCTGGATGAGGCCTTACGCCGCCGCGCCGATTGGGTGACGGCGAAGAGAACGTCAAATCAGGATTCAGATGTCCCCGAGCCGACGTGTGTACCCGTCGAGATCCGTGACGATGCAAAGATTAAGTTTTACTTCCGGCCCAATCGGGATATGAATGGCTACGAGATTTCGACGATGTACGTGGAGCCGTGACCGGACTCTTCCCTGGAGGAAGGATGAGCAGGCCGTTCTGGAACATCGATCCCGATTTGCCGTTTGGTACATTAATCTCCGTTTCGGAGATTTATTGTCATCCCGAGGCGTACGACGAGGCATTCGACGACCTGAAGCAGCTCGTGCGGCACGAGTCCGACGAGGAGATCAGGACCTTCAAGAACGAGCTCCGTGCGGCCATCCTCGACCCCGACAGTCTGCCCGGTGACGAGCTCTATCGTGCGGTCCGCTATGACGACGGCAGTGCAGAGAAGTTCCTCCGGCGACTGTGGCGGGACCTCTACCCGCACGAGCCGTTGCCGGAAACGTGAAACGGGCCCCGGGACGCGTGTCCCGGGGCCCGTCGTCAGGCGATCAGTGGAAGAAGCGGGGCTGGCGGGGGAGGACCACGCGGGCCGGGCCGCGCCAGGTCTGTTTCGCCGAGAACGTCTTGTCCTTCGACGGTGTGCCGCCGCTCACCACCACCGGCAGGCTGATCTGGCTGCCCGCCAGATCCACCTTCACCGTGGCGCCCGTGGCCTGTTCGTCGTACTGGACGTCGCCGTCCACGCCGAACAGGATCAGCGCCAGCCGGTGGCCCGCCTTGAACCGGTAGTCCTGCGGCAGGGTCGGCCAGTGCACCGAATACGTCGTCCCCGGCGTCAGCGGCGACGACGTACTCAGCGACGTACGGTTCTGCGCGTCCAGGAAGCCGCGCGTCACCACGTTCACGTCCGAGGTCGCCGTGTCGGTCACCACCTGCTTGTAGCAGGCGTCGTCGGTCGCGGTGCTCTCACCGTGGCAGTCCTCGGTCGTCAGGGTCTTCACGCCCGAACCCGCGCCGAGGTAGTTCACCCGCGTGTCGGTGCCGTAGTCGACCAGCAGTGCGCCCAGGTCGGTGGCGGGGCGGTCCGTGGTGAACCTCAGCGACACCGTCGGCGTGCCCGACAGCCGTACGTCCTGCTTGAGCGGGGGCGTGGTGTACGCCAGCCGGTACGGCTGCGCCGTCGTCGGGTCCGACACGAGGGAGCCCTCGTCCTCCTTGGTGTCGGTGAACGTCGCGCTGCCCGAGGAGGCGGACAGGCCCAGGGTGCCGTCGGCCTGGGGACGCAGGGGCAGGCTCCGCGCCCGCGGTGACGGCCAGTCCGACTCGGTCGTCCACTGGTCCGGGCCGGTCTCGATGTCCGCGCGCGGCTGCTTCATGATGCCGTTGTGCACGTGCCAGAGCCAGTAGTCGAACCACTGGTGCAGGGTGTCCACCCACGCGTCGCGGCGGAAGTCGAACGGGTCCACGTGCCCGTACTGCGACAGCCACACCTTGCGCGGCACGTTCCGCGCCGCGAGGCCGGCCCACCACGTGGAGAACTGGCTCGGCTTGACGTTCAGGTCGTTCGTGCCGTGGACGGCGAACACGCTCGCGTGCACGCGGCTCACGTCCGGGGTGGGCGCGGACCGGTAGTCGCGGGAGCTCCAGAACGCGTTGTAGTTCCCGGTCGCGTCGTCCTGGCCGGTGGCGAGCTCCTGCCGTACGGCGGCGCACTTGGCCGGCGGGTCGGTGTCGACCGTGTCGGCCAGGCCGTCCTCCTCACCCGTCCACCACAGCGTGCCGTTCATCCGGCTGTAGTCGTACCAGGAGCTGATCGCCGAGATCGGCACGATCGTGTCCAGGCCCTGCACGCCGGTCGCCGCCACACCGTTGGCGAGTGTGCCGTCGTAGGACTTGCCGATCATCCCCGTACGGCCGTTGGTCCAGGTCGCCTTGACCTTGTTCCCCTTGGCGTCGTACGCGGTGGCGCGGCCGTTCAGCCAGTCGACGACCGCCTTGCCGCCCAGGACGTCGGACAGGCCGCCGGAGGTCGGGCAGCCGTCGGACTTGGTCGTGCCGTCCATGTCGACGTCGAGCACCGCGTAGCCGCGGGGCACGAAGTAGTTGTCGTAGAAGAGCGGGAACTTCACCGGATTCCCGGCCGCGTCGTACGTCTTGCGCTCGCCCTCGTTGCCGCGGCCGAGGTTGTCGTAGTACGGGCTCTCATCCATGATCACGGGGACCTTGAAGTCCGGGCCGCTCTCCTTCGGGCGGATGATGTCCACCCGGATGAGGTCCTTCTTGCCGTCGTGGTCGGCGTCGACCGGCGACTCGACCCGGACGTACTCCCGGATCGCGTCCGCGTAGGAGAAGACCGGCTGGGTCACCCCGTCCGACACCTTGATCGTGGGTTTCTTCGCCGCGTGGGCGGCGGGCGCCCCCGTGACCGCGAGCGCGGCCGCGGCGGCGATCGCGGCGGCGAGAAGGCCTCGCCGTGGTGAGATCGGCACGCGTTACCTCCTGAGGTTGCGCGCGCAAATCTGCCGCGACCGGTGCGGCCGCACAAGATCTCTAGCCATATCCGGCCGTGAGTCGAGCCGGCCGGATGGCGGAAGGTCACTCCGGGGAGAGCCAGAGGGCGCCGAGCGGGGGGACGCGCAGCAGCGCGGAGGCGGGCTGTCCGTGGCACGGCTCCTCGGTGGCCCACACCGCGCCCATGTTGCCGACGCCGCTGCCGCCGTACTCGAACGCGTCGGTGTTCACCACCTCGCGCCAGCGGCCCGTACGGGGCAGGCCCAGGCGGTAGTCCTCATGCGGGACGCCGGCGAAGTTGATCACACAGGCCAGCGGCGTGCCGTCCTCGGCGTACCGCAGGAACGAGATCACGTTGCCGGCGACGTCGTCCGCGTCGATCCAGCTGAACCCCTCCGGCCGGGCGTCCCGCGTCCACAGCGCCTCCGCCTCGCCGTAGGCGCGGTTGAGGTCGCGGACCATCCGCTGCAGGCCCGCGTGGAAGTTGTCCTCGGCCTTGTCGAGCAGCCACCAGTCGAGCGACCGGGACTCGGCCCACTCGGCGCCCTGGCCGAACTCCTGGCCCATGAACAGCAGCTGCTTGCCCGGGTGCGCCCACATGTACGCCAGCAGCGCGCGCAGCCCGGCGAACCGCTGCCACTCGTCGCCCGGCATCTTGCCGAGCAGCGAACCCTTGCCGTGCACGACCTCGTCGTGGGACAGCGGCAGCACGTAGTTCTCCGAGTAGGCGTACACCATGGAGAAGGTGATCTCGTGGTGGTGGTAGCCGCGGAAGATCGGCTCGTGCTTCAGGTAGCCGAGCGTGTCGTGCATCCAGCCCATGTTCCACTTGAAGCCGAACCCCAGCCCGCCCAGGTGCGTCGGCCGGGTCACGCCGGGCCACGCGGTGGACTCCTCGGCGATCGTCATGATGCCGGGGGAGCGCTTGTAGCAGGTGGCGTTCATCTCCTTGAGGAAGTCGATCGCCTCGAGGTTCTCCCGCCCGCCGTAGATGTTCGGCGTCCACTCGCCCTCGCCGCGCGAGTAGTCCAGGTAGATCATCGAGGCGACCGCGTCCACCCGCAGGCCGTCGACGTGGAACTCCTCCAGCCAGTACGAGGCGTTCGCGACGAGGAAGTTGCGCACCTCCGAGCGGCCGAAGTCGAAGATGAACGTGCCCCAGTCCTTCTGCTCGCCCCGGCGCGGGTCGCCGTGCTCGTACAGCGGCGTGCCGTCGAACCGGGCCAGCGCCCACTCGTCCTTGGGAAAGTGGCCCGGCACCCAGTCGACGATCACGCCGATGCCGGCCTGGTGCAGCCGGTCCACCAGATGGCGGAACTCGTCGGGGTCGCCGAACCGGGCGGTCGGCGCGTAGTAGGAGGTCACCTGGTACCCCCACGACCCGCCGAACGGGTGCTCGGAGACCGGCAGGAACTCCACGTGCGTGAAGCCCATGTCGGAGACGTAGTCCACCAGCTCGGTGGCGAGCTCGCGGTAGCCCAGCTCCGACCGCCACGAGCCGAGGTGCACCTCGTACACGCTCATCGGCGAGCGCAGCGGGTCATAGGACTTGCGCCGCGTCATCCACTCGTCGTCCTCCCACGTGTAGCGGGAGGTGAAGACCTTCGAGGCGGTCGCGGGCGGCCGCTCGGCGTACTGCGCCATCGGGTCGGCCTTGCGCCGCCAGATGTGGTCGGCGCCGAGGATCTCGAACTTGTAGTTGGTGCCGTCACCGACGCCGGGCACGAACAGCTCCCACACCCCGGAGGAGCCGAGCGAGCGCATCGGGTGCGCACGGCCGTCCCAGTGGTTGAAGTCGCCGATCACCCGGACGCCGCGGGCGTTCGGCGCCCACACCGCGAACGAGGTGCCCTCGACCGGCCCGAACACCGACCGGTACCGGCGGGTGTGCGCGCCGAGCACCTCCCACAGCTCCTCGTGCCGGCCCTCGCCGATCAGGTGCAGGTCCAGCTCGCCGAGCGTCGGCGCGTGCCGGTACGGGTCGTCCTGGACCAGCTCGGGCCCGTCGTACGTCACCGCGAGGCGGTAGTCGGGCACCGCCACCGGCTCGTCGTCGGACAGCGGGCTGCCGGGCGCCAGGGTGGTGGCGAAGACGCCCGCGTGCACGTGGCGCATCGGCCGGCGTTCACCGTCGGCGAGGACGACCTCCACCTTGCTCGCCAGCGGCCGCAGCGCACGGATGGTCACGCCGTCCGTACCGGGGTGCGCGCCCAGGATCCCGTGGGGGTCGTGATGGTCCCCGCCGATCAGCCGGTCGATCTCGTCGTGGGTGACCCGCGCCATGACGCTCCTTGAACTCTCGCTGCCAACTCGTACCTTCAACGTGCCCGGTGGGTGGAGCGTAATCCTTTTCGATCACGAGATTCGCGCCGCCGTCGATCGCCGATCAGGAGTCCTTCCACTCCTCGCCCTCGTACTGGACGAGGCGGGGGTGCACGAGAGTGTTGACCTGGACGTCGCGGGACCGGCGGTCCTTGGGGAAGACGGACGCGGCCTGCAGCACGGACGCGTCCAGGAACCGCAGCGGCGGGGCGTCCGGCGGCAGCGCCAGCGCGGGCGGCTTCGCGGCGGGCGCGGCGAGGACGAAGCCCCAGTCGCCGAAGCTCGGCACGTCCACGTGGTAGGGGGTGGTCGTGAGGCCCGCGGCGCCGATGGACTTCTCGATGCTGTAGAACGACTTCGGGGCGAAGTAGGGCGAGCCGGACTGGACGACCATCCGGCCGCCGGGTGCGAGGATCCGCTTCACCAGGCCGTAGAACTCGACCGAGTACAGCTTCGCGGTGGGGACGTCGTCCGGGTCCGGCATGTCCACGATGACCGCGTCGAACCGCCGGCTCTGGCCGCGCAGCCAGGTGAACGCGTCGGCCCTGACCGCGGTGGCGCGCGGGTCCTCGAACGAGCGGTGGTTGAGCGACACCAGCGGCTGGTAGGTGCGGGCGAGACGCAGCATCTCCGGGTCGAGCTCGATCAGGGTCGCGCTGCGGACGTCCGGGTAGCGCAGTACCTCGCGCAGCGCCAGGCCGTCGCCGCCGCCGAGGATCAGCACGTTCCCGTGCGGGCCGGACATCAGCGGGTGGACGAGCGACTCGTGGTACCGGTACTCGTCCGCCGAGGAGAACTGAAGGTCCCCGTTCAGGTACAGGCGCAGGTCCGTGGAGCCCGCGAGCGTGACCTTCTCGGTGATCACGATCTCCTGGTACGGGGTGTCCCTCGCCAGCACGATCGGGTCCTGGAACAGTGCCTGCCGCGCGGTCACCTCGATCCGGTCGGCGAGCGCGTAGGTCGTCCCGAGGACGGCCAGGACCGCCACCATGCCGAGCCCGAGCGCGACCCGGGCGACATGGCCGAGCTGCCGCCGGAACAACCACAGCACCACCGCCACGCCGGCGACCGCGTTCACCACGCCGACCAGCAGCGCGCCCTTGATGTGTCCGAACGTCGGCAGCAGGACGAACGGGAACGCGAGCCCGCCGACGAGCGCCCCCACGTAGTCGGCGGCGAACAGGTCGGCGACGGCGCTGCCCGCGTCCTGCTTGCGGATCTTCTGGAGCAGCGTCATCAGCAACGGGATCTCCGCGCCGATCAGCGCGCCGACCGCGAACGCCACCGCCACGAGCGCCGGGACGTACAGGTCCAGCCAGGAGAACGCGGCGTACAGCGCGAGCACCGACAGGCCGCCGACCAGCGCGAGCGCGCCCTCGACCAGCGCGAACGCGGCCGCCGCGTGCCGCCGCAGCGGTTTGGCCAGCAGCGACCCGACACCCATCGCGAAGACCATGACCGACAGCACGATCGACGCCTGCGTGACGGAGTCGCCCACCAGGTAGCTGCCGAGCGCCACCAGCGCCAGCTCGTACACCAGCCCGCACGCCGCGCACGTGAAGACCGCGGCCAGCACGAGCGCCCGCGCCACCCGGGCCGAGGCCCCGAGCCTCCCGGCCGGCGGCGCGTCCGCCTCCGGCACGGACGGCGGCGGCGCGGACCGGTCGAGGTCGCGGGCGGTCAGGAGACCGCCCCGGACACGATCGCGGCGACGGCGATGTCGGCGGCGGCGACCACCCAGCCCGCCGGGTGGACGGCGGCGCCGTCCACCAGCGTCGCGCCGAGCCTGCCAGGCGTGATCAGGGCGAGGAAGTAGAACGCCACGACCATCAGCACGATGCCGATCCCGCCGTAGACCGCGGTGTCGACCAGCCCCCGGCTCAGGTCGTTGTCGCTGGTGACGATCGCGGTGGTGACGATCGCGCCGATGCCGAGCAGCTTGACGCCGAGGAGCAGCGCGGCGCCCTTGTTGGCCTCGGTCCAGATCTGACGGCCGAGCCGGCCGGGTGTCGTCACCTCCACCACCAGGTAGCCGAGTGCCATCAACGCGATGCCGACCGCGCCGTAGGCGAAGGTCGCGCCGATGTCATGGAGGGTGTCGTGCATCGGTTGCTCCTTATTTGCCTGACCCGGGACCGCCGCCGCGGAAGGATGGGATGCCGTGGCTGTTCCAGCCGTTGCTGCCCGGGGCGCTCCAGCGCCTGCCGACGTGGGAGTAGTACCGGTTGTAACCGCCGGCCGGCTTGTCGACGGTGATCCTGCTGCCCGGCCCGTACGGCGTCACGCCGACGACGAGCCTCGGGTAGCGCAGGAAGATGCCGCTCCCCGAGCCGAGCGTCGCCAGGTCGTCGACCCGGTCGATCGCCTTGAACTTGCGGTTGATCGCCGCCGCCACGGCCTGCGGGGGCAGGGACGACCGGTAGGTGTCCGTCCCGACCCGCTGGTACTTCTTCGCGATCCATGACGACGGCGAGCCGCAGCCGGTGAGGGTCACGGCCAGCAGCGCGGTGGCGAGCACGCCGACCACGGCCCGGTACGTCCTGTTCATGCCCCGGGTCCTGTTCATGAAGGTCTCACCAGCCGGCTCCGCGTCATCACGATCTCCCGGGTCTGGGGGTAGGCGTGCCAGGTCCGCCAGCCGATCCCGGACTGCCGCGCGGTGGCGTGCGGCGCCGCCGCATCGAGGGCGATGGCGGTGACGGCGTGCGGGGAGCCGGGGAACGCACCGGTCAGCGCGTCGCCGCGGTCCGCGAGCCGCGCGCACACCGCCTCGATGGCCCGTCCGAACGCCGCGTCGTCGTCGTGCGCGGCGGTCTCCGCGGTGAACGCGTACGTCCAGCCGGGCAGGGCGGTGGCCGCGCTGCCGGGCAACGGCGAGGCTGCGCCCGGCAGGCACGCGACCGTCTCGCTGAGCGGCCCGGCCAGCACCTGGTGGGACGCGCCGAGCAGCCGCAGTTCGACGGTCACGCCGGCGCGCTCGACCGGCAGGACGGCGAGCGCGTCCAGCGGCGGCAGGCCGAGCGCGAACGAGAGACCGTCGGCGCGCGCGTCCTGGTAGGGGGTGTCGAGGACGGCCAGCATTCAGCCGCCACTCGGGTAGATCGTCATCGTGCCGACGGGGACCCGCTCGCCGAGCCCGGCCTCCCACTGGCCGCCGCCGTACTGTTCGAACGACAGGTAGCGGCCGCCCGGGCCCTCGTAGTCGACGTACTCGACGCGGCCCCGGGCCCCGACGCCGGTCGTCCCCTCGCTGGTGTAGTCGGCCGTGCCGTGCTCGTCGCGGCGGTACTCCACGCCCTCGACGGTGACCGTCCTCGCGCCCGGACGCAGGTCGCCGATCTCGTATTCGGTCCAGAAGACGACCTCGAGGTCGGGGTCCTCCTCGACCGACAGCCACACCTTCCGCCCTTCGGCCGTGTCGGCGTCCAGGAGGTGCTCGTTCCAGGTGAAGCCGCCCTCGCGCAGCCGCAGCGAGCCCCGTACGAAGTAGCGGGTGCCGAGGTACTCGACCAGGTCGCCCGCCTTGAGCGTGCGGGGGTCGCCGGCGACGCTGTCCTCGGCGGCGAACGGGTCGCGGGGCACCGCGGGCGGCGGTGCCGGGCGCCGCCGGCCGAGCACCACGATGAGCAGGATCACGAGCGCCACAACCAGGACGATCAGTGCCAGCACGAGCACCAACACGATCCCACTCACGGACATACCTCCATCGGTTCGCCCAAGCCGGGAAGGGCGGAGAACAGCGGATCTTACCGACTGTGGCCGCCCAGGCCCATACCGCGATCAGACGTGATGGGGGAGCATCCGGTTTCATGCGGTGACATCAGAAGTTGATCAGGATTTACGCCGCGAGCCGTACGGTCGCATCCGGCCCATCGTCATCGGCCTTCTCCGGTGGGCGTTGCGACTGTGTGGGGGTTTGGTGTGACCGGACGTGATGCGGAGGCCGCGCGGGTCTTCCAAGCCGCGGCCCGCCTGTTCAAGGCCCCGGCCGACACGTCGGGTACTCGCGCCGTACAGGCCGCGGGGAAGATCCGCGTCTTCCGGTTCTGCGACCGGAACAACCCCGATGACCTGATACCGAACCTCTGGCGGAACGGCACGGAGGCCGACATCCGGCGTGTCACCGGCCTGGCGCGCTTTCCGGAGGGCATGCGGCAGCTCGCCGAACTGCACGTCCAGGGCGTCGACGGCAGGCTGCGGCTCAGCCCCTTCGTCTCCGTAACGAGCGACCCCCAGGTCGCCGGCCGCACCCGGGACGGTCTGCTGAGAGAGATCATCCATACCAGTCCCGAGCGGGCCGAGTTCGACGTGCCCCGCGACCTTCTGTACACGCCCCAGGGCCTGCTGGCGACCGACGCGGCCGAGATGCTGTACCTCGGCAACGATCTCGCCGACCATCTCGTGCGCTGGGAGCCGAACCCGTATCGGCGCCGGTAGGGACGATCCCCGGCAGCGGGACTCCCCGAGGTCCCGCGTGCCGACGACGGACCGGATCAGCGGGTGCGCGACCCCGGGGCCGGTGAGGCGCTCAGCGCGGCGATGGAGCTGAGCGGGATGTGCAGCCACGACGGCCGGTTCCGCGCCTCGTACATGACCTCGTAGACGGCCTTGTCGAACTCGAAGGCGCGGATGATCTCCTCGTGCGCCGCCGGGTCGACGCCGCCCGCCTCGGCGTAGCCGCGGCAGAACGCCGTGCGGTTGCGCTCGGCCCACTCGTGCGCGCGGTACTCCAGCTGGTCCGGGTTGCCCGAGACCGCCTTGGCGTTCACCAGCAGGTGCCGGGCCGCGTAGTCGTAGGAGCGGAGCATGCCCGCGACGTCGCGCAGCGGGTGCGCCGGCCGCCGGCGTTCCTCCAGCGGCTTGGCCGGCTCACCTTCGAAGTCGAGCAGCATCCAGCCCATCTCGGTCCGCATGACCTGGCCGAGGTGGAAGTCGCCGTGGACCCGCTGGACCATGAGGGGTTCGTCGACCGTGGCGAAGGCGTCGAACGCCTCGCTGAGCCGCCCGGCGTACGGGACGAGCTGGGGGACCGCGGCGCAGGCCTCGTTGAGCCGGGCGTGCATCTGCCGGGCCAGCTCCCGCACCTCCGCGGAGGCCATGACGCCGGTGCCGAAGGCGGTGGCCAGGTCGCGGTGGACCTCGGCGGTGGCGGCGCCGAGGCGTTCGGACTCGGCCGCGAAGTCGCCGCCGACCTCGTCGGCGTGCAGGTCGGCCTCGGCGTACAGGTCGCGCACGCTCGTGCCGGCGAGCTGCCAGCCGTCGGTGCCGGTCCGCAGGAACTCCGACAGCATCGCGAGCGTGGAGACGGTGCCGTCCAGCTCGCAGGAGATCCATCCGTGGAGCGCGGGCACGTGCTTGCTGCCCGCGCCCATCAGGCCGCGGCTGAGCTCCAGGTCGGGGTTGATGCCGGCGGTCAGCCGCCGGAACAGCTTGCAGATGTAGAGGTCGCCGTAGATGAGCGAGGTGTTGCTCTGCTCGGCGGGGCTGGCGAGGCTGTCGAGGTCGGTCTCCAGGCCGGAGATCGACCGGAAGGCCAGCGGCCCCGCGTCGGAGCAGTCGGCCATCTTCTCCAGGAGCACGCGGGTCAGCTCGGGGTCGTGCACGGCGTCATAGACGTGCACGCCGTCGATGCGCCCGATCTCGGCGTACTCCAGCCGTCCGGGTAGCTCGCGGCGGAGGCCGACCGGTACCTGGTAACGGTCGACCTGCTCACCCTGGCGTACGGCGATCACTACATGGCGTAGCGACGGATCGCCGGAGACCAGCTCCGTTTCGAACACGACCGAGACGTCGTCGATCCCTCGGTCCTTGCCCGCGAACCACCGCTGGCGCGGAAGCCAGTCCGCGATCAGATCGTCGAGTCGTTCGGTCAGCCGCACTGGCTACGTCACCTCGCCCGTTCCTCCTGCCTGGGCCACATGGCTATTCGCCACCACCTCCGTGGTTCGCCGGCAGGAGGAACCAGTAGAAACCGTGTCCTGGAAGTGTCAGGAGATATGGCAATTCCCCGATTGGGGGGAATTGAACACCACCCATGCACTCGACCGGGTTGACGCCCTCGAAGCGCCGCAGGTCGAGCTCCACGGGTTGGGGGAACCGTGACAGGTTGTTCACACAAAGTACGCGATCCGCGCCGAACTCCCTAACGAAGGCCAGGACGCTCGGGTTGGACGCGGACAGCTCCGTGTAGTCGCCGACCCCGAACACGGGGTGGCGCTTGCGGATCTCGATCATCTTGCGCGTCCAGTGCAGCAGCGAACCCGGGTTGTTCTGCTGCGACTCGACATTGATCGCCTGGTACCCGTAGATCGGGTCCATGATCGTCGGGAGGTAGAGGCGGCCCGGGTCGCACTTGGAGAAGCCCGCGTTGCGGTCCGGGGTCCACTGCATCGGGGTACGGACCGCGTCGCGGTCGCCGAGCCAGATGTTGTCGCCCATCCCGATCTCGTCGCCGTAGTACAGCACCGGCGATCCGGGCAGCGACAGCAGCAGCGCGGTGAACAGCTCCAGCTGGTTGCGGTCGTTGTCGAGGAGCGGGGCCAGCCGCCGGCGGATGCCGATGTTGGCCTTCATCCTCGGGTCCTTGGCGTACTCGGAGTACATGTAGTCGCGCTCTTCGTCCGTCACCATCTCGAGCGTCAGCTCGTCGTGGTTGCGGAGGAAGATGCCCCACTGGGCGTTCTCGGGGATCTTCGGCGTCTGGGCCATGATCTCCGAGATCGGGTAGCGCTGCTCCCGGCGTACCGCCATGAAGATCCGCGGCATGACCGGGAAGTGGAACGCCATGTGGCATTCGTCACCCCCGGTCGCGGGGTCGCCGAGGTACTCCACGACGTCCGCCGGCCACTGGTTGGCCTCGGCCAGCATCACCCGGTCGGGGTAGAGCCGGTCGATCTCGGCGCGAACCTTCTTCAGGTAGTCGTGCGTCTCCTTGAGGTTCTCGCAGTTGGTGCCCTCGCGCTCGAACAGGTAGGGAACCGCGTCGAGACGGAAGCCGTCGATGCCGAGGTCCAGCCAGAAGCGCAGGACCTCCAGCATCGCCTCCTGCACGTCCGGGTTGTCGAAGTTGAGGTCCGGCTGGTGGCTGAAGAACCGGTGCCAGTAGTACTGCTCGCGCACCGGGTCCCAGGTCCAGTTGGAGGTCTCGGTGTCGACGAAGATGATCCGCGCGTCGGCGTACCCGGTGTTGTCGTCGGACCAGACGTAGAAGTCACCGAACGGCCCGTCCGGGTCCTCCTGGGACGCCTTGAACCACGGGTGCTGGTCGCTGGTGTGGTTCATCACGAGATCGGCGATGACGCGGATGCCGCGCTTGTGGGCCTCGTCCACCAGCTCCACGAAGTCACCGAGGTCGCCGAACTCCGGCAGGATCTTCATGAAGTCGCTGATGTCGTACCCGCCGTCGCGCAGCGGCGACTCGTAGATGGGCAGCAGCCAGATGCAGTCGATGCCGAGCCAGACCAGATAGTCGAGCTTCTCGGTGAGGCCCTTGATGTCGCCGGTGCCATCGCCGGTCGAATCGTAGAAGCCGCGGATCAGCACCTCGTAGAAGACCGCGTTCTTGTACCAGTGCGGCTCGTTCGGCGTCTCGCGCGTGAACGTGTCCGGAACCGGCTCTACGGTGCCGCCTCCGAGCAGGGGATCGATCTGGGTCAACTCTCGCCTCTCGAAACCGTGAAGATGTGTGCGGACTGGGTGTGCGGGTCGAGGCGCACGTAGTTCGATTGCCGCCAGGTATAAGACCCGCCAGACAATTCGTCTCTGACGACGAACTCCTCCGGCCAGTCCAGACCGAGCGCGGGCATGTCGAGGTGGACGGTCGCCTCGCGAACCTGATGTGGATTGAGGTTGACGACGACCAGCACGACGTCCCCGAGGTCCGCGGCGTTCCCGTCGGTCGGAGGCACGCGTTTGGAGAAACAGATCAGCTCAGGCTGGTCGACGTTATGGAATCGTAGATTACGCAGCCTGCGCAGTGCGGGGTGTGCTCTTCGCAAAGAGTTGAGGGTCGAGATGAGTGGCGCGAGGCTTCGGCCCTCGCGCTCGGCCGCCTCCCAGTCGCGCGGCCGGAATTGGTATTTCTCCGAATCGCGGTACTCCTCGCTGCCCGGTCGCACCGGGGTGTTCTCGAACAGCTCGTAACCGGAGTAGACGCCCCACGTCGGGGACAGCATCGAGGCCAGCACGGCCCGCACCGCGAACGCGGGCGGCCCGCCGTGCTGGAGGTACTCGTGGAGGATGTCCGGCGTGTTGACGAAGAAGTTCGGCCGCATGTACGCGGCCGCGGGGCCGGACAGCTCGTGGAGGTACTCCTCCAGCTCCTGGCTGCTGTTGCGCCAGGTGAAGTATGTGTAGGACTGGTGGAAACCGATCTTGGCGAGCGTGTGCATCATCGCCGGCCGGGTGAACGCCTCGGCCAGGAACAGCACGTCGGGGTCGGTCTCGGCGATGCTCGCGAGGAGCCGTTCCCAGAACGCCACCGGCTTGGTGTGCGGATTGTCCACCCGGAAGATCCGCACGCCGTGGTCCATCCACAGCCGTACGACCCGCTCGACCTCGGCGTAGATGCCCTCGGGGTCGTTGTCGAAGTTGAGCGGATAGATGTCCTGGTACTTCTTCGGCGGGTTCTCGGCGTAGGCGATCGACCCGTCGGCGCGCGTGGTGAACCACTCGGGGTGCTCCTTGACCCACGGGTGGTCCGGCGAGCACTGCAGCGCCAGGTCCAGTGCCACCTCCATGCCGAGGTTCTTGGCATAGTCGACGAACGCGTCGAAGTCGGCGAACCCGCCCAGCTGCGGGTGGATCGCGTCGTGCCCGCCGTCCTCGGACCCGATCGCCCACGGCGATCCGGGGTCGTGCGGCTCGGCGTGCAGCGTGTTGTTCGGGCCCTTGCGGAACTGCGAGCCGATCGGGTGGATCGGCGGCAGGTAGACCACGTCGAAGCCCATCTCGGCGATCGCCGGGAGCCGCTTCATCGCGCTTCGGAACGTTCCCGACTGCGGCGCGCGGCGGCCCATCGGGTCGTACGAGGCGCCCTCTGAGCGGGGGAACATCTCGTACCAGGAGCCGTACAGGGCGCGCTCGCGCTGGACGAGCAGCGGCTGCCACTCGGTCACCGTCACGTGCTCGCGCAGCGGGTGCCGCTCCACCAGCGCGTGGATCTCCGCCGTGTCGGCCGCCTCGAAGCGCATGAGCGGCGGGATGGCGGTCTCGCGCAGCGCGCGGACCACGCTCGTGACCGCCGCACGCTCGGCCCGCGGCACCTCACGGGCGAGCCGCTCGAACAGCCGGGCGCCCTCCTCGAGCATCAGCTCGGTGTCCTGGCCGCGCGGGATCTTGATGCCCGCGTCGTGCCACCAGTGCGCGATCGGGTCGCCCCACGCCTCGACCCGGAAG
This sequence comes from Actinoallomurus iriomotensis, assembly GCF_030269445.1. GTDB lineage: Bacteria > Actinomycetota > Actinomycetes > Streptosporangiales > Streptosporangiaceae > Actinoallomurus > Actinoallomurus iriomotensis. The sequence goes on along the minus strand of NZ_BSTJ01000001.1, from coordinate 1,168,438 downwards.
TGCCACGTCCCGGTCGAGGAGGGCGTGACCTCCGCGGCGTACCGGTCGGTGCCCGGAGTGACCTCGTGCATGAGGGCCGGCGGTCCGGCGTGGCCCTCGGGATCGCGCAGCACGACGCCCGCGCCCAGCATCTCGTGCCCCTCGCGGAACACCGTGGCGCTCACCGTGAAGGTCTCGTGGGGGACGGCCCTGGCCGGCCAGCGACCGCAGTCGACCACGGGCTGCACGTCGAGAATGGGAATTCGTCCGATCATCGCAGGCGAGCGTACCGACGTGGAGGCGGGATCAACCTCGTCTTCCGAAATAAATGATCTTTCTTGACCACGGGTGGCGCCGTGCGGTACGGGGGTGCTCGGCGAGGGCTCGCGCATATGGACTCCGTTGCCAATCTCCCGCGACTGAAACAGGAGAATTGTCGGTTTTCATGATCGGGGAGGATCTCGGCACGTCGGCGTACCGGGAGGGGATCCCAGGGGGAGGTCTGCGCGGCCAGATCCGGTGGTTGTGCCTTGTCTCGATGGTAAGGCGATGGCGTGACCGGCCCGTACGGCGCGAGCGTGCCGGGCGGGGTGTGCCGCGCACGCGAACGGCTCGCCGAGGATCGGCCCGGCGGCCCTTCGGTCAATGGTGACATCACCCGGCGGACTTCGCACTTCGCCGCGTCCGGCGTACGGAGGCGGCAAACATAGATCCAAGGATGTGGGCCGCTGTGCGGGTTTGGGTCGCGAGCACTGCCCGTTACCGATTAGTGTCGCGCCACGTGAAGGCCATCCGGAGATTCACCGTACGCACGGTCCTGCCCGAGCCGCTCCAGCCGCTCGAGGAGCTTGTCCTCAACCTGCGCTGGTCGTGGCATCCAGAGACGCTCGAGCTCTTTCAGTCGGTCGATCCGGAGCTCTGGGAGGCGACTCGCCATGATCCGATGCGGTTGCTGGGGGAGGTCTCGGCCGAACGCCTGGACGCTCTCACCGGCGACCGGCGTTTCCTGCGCGCGCTCGGCGACGCCGTCGAGGAACTGCGCGAGTACGTCACCGCCCCGCGCTGGTACCAGGGGCTGTCCGACGTTCCGGCGGCCATCGCCTACTTCTCCCCGGAGTACGGCATCGCGGCGGCCCTGCCGCAGTACTCCGGCGGTCTCGGCATCCTCGCCGGCGACCACCTGAAGACCGCGAGCGACCTCGGCGTGCCGATCATCGGTGTCGGCCTGCTGTACCGCCACGGGTACTTCTCCCAGTCGCTGTCGGCCGAGGGCTGGCAGCAGGAGCACTACCCGCCGATCGACCCCGACGGCCTGCCGCTGACGCTGCTGCGCGAGCAGGACGGCACGCCCGTGCGGGTCGCCGTCGGCCTGCCGGACGGCGACCGGCTGAACGCCCAGGTCTGGATCGCGAGCGTCGGCCGCGTGCCGCTGCTCCTCCTCGACTCCAACGTCGAGGAGAACTCCCCCGCGTCGCGCGACGTCACCGACCGGTTGTACGGCGGTGGAACGGACCATCGGCTTTTGCAGGAGATGCTCCTCGGCATCGGCGGCGTCCGCGCGATCCGCCAGTTCTGCCGCGTCACCGGGCACGCCGCCCCCGAGGTCTTCCACACCAACGAGGGCCACGCCGGGTTCCTCGGCCTCGAGCGCATCCGCGAGTACATCGACGAGCAGGGCCTCACCCTCGACGAGGCACTGGAGGCCGCGCGCGGCGGCACGGTGTTCACCACCCACACGCCCGTCCCGGCCGGCATCGACCGGTTCCCCCGTGAGCTGATCAAGAAGTACTTCGGCACCGACAACGAGGCGTCCTCCATCCCCAGCGAGCGCATCCTCGCCCTCGGCGCGGAGACGTACGAGGAGGGCGACCCCGACGTCTTCAACATGGCCGTCATGGGCATGCGCCTCGCGCAGCGCGTGAACGGCGTGTCGGTGCTGCACGGCGCCGTCAGCCGGGAGATGTTCGGCGGGCTGTGGCCGGGCTTCGACACCGAAGAGGTGCCGATCGGCTCCATCACCAACGGCGTGCACGCCGAGACCTGGGTCGCGCCCGAGATGGTGGACCTCGCCCGGCGGCAGCTGACCGGCGTCGTCGAGGACGGCGAGGGCTGGGACGCGGTCGCCCGGGTCCCCGAGGCGGAGATCTGGCGCATCCGCCGGACGCTCCGCGAGCGCCTCGTGCTCGACGCCCGGCGGCGGCTGCGCGAGTCGTGGCTGCAGCGCGGCGCGAGCGACGCCGAGCTCACCTGGATCGACGACGTCCTCGACCCCGACGTGCTGACCTTCGGGTTCGCCCGCCGCGTGCCGTCGTACAAGCGGCTGACCCTGATGCTGCGCGACCCGGAGCGGCTCAAGTCGATCCTGCTCGACCCCGAGCGTCCGGTGCAGATCATCATCGCGGGCAAGGCCCACCCGGCCGACGAGGGCGGCAAGCGGCTCATCCAGGACATCGTCCGGTTCACCGACGACCCGGCCGTACGCCACCGCATCGTGTTCCTGCCCGACTACGACATGGCGCTCGGCCAGTCCCTGGTCCAGGGCTGCGACGTGTGGATGAACAACCCGCTGCGGCCGCTGGAGGCGTGCGGCACGTCGGGTATGAAGGCGGCGCTGAACGGCGGGCTCAACCTGTCGATCCGCGACGGCTGGTGGGATGAGTGGTTCGACGGCAACAACGGCTGGGCCATCCCCTCGGCCGACCGCGCCGCCGACCCGGACCGCCGCGACGACGTCGAGGCGAACGCCCTGTACGAGCTGATCGAGGACCACGTCGCGGCGCTGTTCTACGACCGGACCACCGACGGCCAGCCGCGTCGCTGGCTGGAGATGGTCAAGCACACGCTGACCACGCTCGGCCCGAAGGTCCTCGCCGGGCGCATGCTCCGCGACTACGTCCGGGACCTGTACGCCCCGGCCGCCGTCTCGGGCCGGCTGCTGGCCGCCGACGAGCACGTGGCGGCAAAGTCCGTGGCCGCCTGGAAGCTGCGGGTGGCCAAGCTCTGGCCGGGCGTCACGGTCGAGCACGTGGAGTCCAGCGGCGCGGCGCAGAGCCCGCAGCTGGGCGGCACGCTCACCGTGCGCGCGACGGTGGAGCTCGGCGGCCTGGAGCCGTCGGACGTCGCCGTGGAGGTCGTGTACGGCCGTGTCGGGGAGACCGACACGCTCGTCGACCCGTCGTACGTCGAGCTGACGCAGGTGGAGAACATCGAGGGCGGCCGGCTGCGCTACGCCGGTGACGTCACCCTCGACCGCGCCGGAGCGTTCGGCTACAGCGTGCGAGTGGTGCCCAAGCACGAGCTGTTCGCCTCCCGCGCCGAGATGGGCCTGGTGGCCCTGCCGCCGGCCCCGACCGGGATGACCAACGGCGACCTGCGCTGAAAGAACGCCCGGAACCCTCGGCTGAGGGTTCCGGGCGTTTCTCTGTTCCTCGTCAGCGGCCACGGAAGGCGCCGCCGTTGACGTGGATCACCTGGGCGGTGATGTTGCCGGCCTCCGGCGAGGCCAGGAAGGCGACCGTGTCGGCGACGTCCTCGGGGCGGCCGGGACGGCCGTTGGCCGTCTGGTCGATCAGCCAGGCCCGGCGTTCGGTCCCCGGACCGCCTGCGCCGAAGAACTCGGTGTCCTCGATGTAGCCCGGGGCGATGGCGTTCACCGTGACGCCCCGGCCGCCGAGCTCGAAGGCCAGGTCGCCGGTCCAGGTGTGCAGCGCGGCCTTGGCCGCCCCGTACGCCCCACCGCCGCCGCTACCGCGCGCTCCCGCGATCGAGCCGATCGAGATCACGCGGCCGCCGGCGGCCAGCCGCGGCGTCAGCGCGCTCGTCGTCAGGACCGCGCTGATCAGGTTGCTCTCGAGTTGAGCGGCCCACAGGTCGCGCAGCCCGGCCAGGTCGCCCTCGGCGGGCGCGGGCCGGTGCCGGGCGATGTTACCGCCCGCGTTGTTGACCAGGACGTCCACCTGGCCGGGCAGGTCGGGCAGGGCGGCCTCGATCGCCGCGACGTCGGAGGCGTCGAAGGCGACCGCGCGGACGCCCAGTTCCTCGGCGGTCTGCTCGAGCACCTGCTTGCGCCGCCCGGTGATCACGACGTCCAGTCCGTCGGCGGCGAGCCGCCGCGCGACCGCGCGGCCGATGCCCGTACCGCCCCCGGTGACGATTGCCGTGCGTGGCATGACACTCCTTGTTTAGGTCTAAACAGCGTGCTCTACGCTAGGTCGGCATGACGCCACCACGCAACCCGGACGGAGCGGAGCGGATCCAGCTCGCCTGGACGCGCGAGCGCCCCGGCACGCCGGTCGAGTCGATCGGCGTGATCACCCGGATCTGGCATGCCGGCAAGCTCCTGGCCGACGACCGGCGCCGTACGCTCGCGCGGCTCGGCATCGACGCCGCCACTCTGGACCTGCTGTCCACGCTGCGCCGACACGGCGCGCCGTACCGGATGACGCCGGCGGAGCTCAAGGAGGCCTGCCTGGTCAGCGCGGGGGCGATCAGCCAGCGCGTCGCCCGCGCCGAGACCTCCGGCCTCGTACGGGCCCACCGCAGCAGCGGAGGGCGGACGAGCGCGGTCGAACTGACCGCGGAGGGTCACGCGCTGATCGAGGGGAGCGTCGACGAGCTGCTCCGCCACGAGCAGGCCCTGGTCGAGCACCTGACGCCCGCCCAGCGCGAGCAGCTCGCCGAACTGCTCCGGGCTCTTCTCGACGGCCTGGTCGCACGGCTCGCCGATCCGAGGACGGCGGAGCGCCCGCCGTCCTCGGGGGCCGGCTGACGAGGCTTCATCGCGGAGAGGCTCGACCGGCCCTACTCGTCGGCGTGGGCGTGGTTGGCCCGGTCGATCTCGGCCATGTGCTCCTCGGCCCAGGCCCGGACGGTGGCGAGCGCGACCTCCAGCGACAGGCCCAGGTCGGTGAGCCGGTAGTGGACCCTCGGCGGCACGGTCGGCTCCACCCGCCGGGCCACCAGGCCGTCGCGGGTCAGGCTCTGCAACGTCGCGGACAGCATCTTCTGCGAGACGCCGGGCATCCGCCGCCGGAGTTCGGCGAAGCGCACCTCGTCCGGGGAGGCCTCCGCGAGGACCTTGACGGCCATGGACGTCCACTTCGTGCCGATGCGGTCCAGCAGGCGGCGGGTCGGGCACGCGGGGTCGAAGAGGTCGCCCCGCGCCCCCTTCGCCGTGCGGGCCGGAGAGGTACGGGCGGGTGAGGAGGTCACCTGCGGCTCACCACCTGTCGCGAAAGTGCGGTCTTGGCCACGCGGTAGAGGTTACCTAACCTTTCCTGGTCACCATCGGTTACCACTGCACCAGGGAGACCTCATGCCCGGCACAGCTCATCCGCCCGTCTCCGGCCACCCCGCGATCTCCCTGCGACGGGTGGCGGCCAACGGCATCGAGATCAACGTGGCGGTCGCCGGGAACGGACCCGCCGTCCTGCTGCTCCACGGCTTCCCGCACACCTGGCGGCTGTGGACCGAGGTCCTCCCCGGGCTCGCCCGGCACCACCGCGTCATCGCCCCGGACCTGCGCGGACTCGGCGCGACCACGAGAGCGGCGGACGGCTACGACGCCGGGACCCTGGCCACCGACGCCGAAGAACTCCTCACCGCTCTCGGCGAACCGTCGGCGGCGGTCGTCGGCATCGACGCCGGCGCCCCGCCCGCGTTCCTGCTCGCGATGCGGCGCCCCGAACGCGTACGGCGACTGGTGCTCATGGAGTCGTCGCTGGGCCCGTTGCCCGGCGCCGAGGACTTCCTCGCCGGCGGGCCGCCGTGGTGGTTCGGCTTCCACGCGGTTCCCGGCCTCGCCGAGACGGTCCTGGCCGGGCACGAGGCGGAGTACATCGACTGGTTCCTCACGGCCGGCACCCGCGGCCGCGGTGTGCCACGCGAGATCCGGGACGCCTTCATCGGCGCGTACACCGGGTCCGAGGCCCTGCGCTGCGCCTTCTCCTACTACCGGGCCGCCCCGGCGAACGCACGCCAGATCCAGGACGCCGCCGGCGCCCACCGGCTCACCGTGCCCACGATGGCGATCGGAGCCCACCCCGTCGGCGCCGCCCTCGAACGGCAGCTGCGGCCCGTCGCCGACGACCTCACCGGCCATCTCATCGAGGACTGCGGCCACATCATCCCGCTGGACCGCCCCGACGCCCTGCTACCGCTGCTGACGCCCTTCCTCGGTGCGCGCTGAAGTGACGCATGTCACGCCGGGTGGTGTCTTGTGGGCATGACCGAACACGACACACGCCACAAGCGGAACCGGCGACGCGACGGTCGACTACGGCACGCTGCTCGGCGACGGCATCGCGTTGGTCGTCGACGGCGCCACGCGCATCGACACCTCCGCCAGGACGGTAGAGCTGGCGTCGGGCCGCGCGCTGGACTACGACCACGTCATCTACGCGGTCGGCAGCAGCGCGGCGATACCGTCGTCGGTGTCCGGGGCGGCCGAGTTCGCCCTCCCCATCGCTGAGTTCGAGCCCGCGCAGCGGCTGCGCGCCAGGCTGGGGGAGTCGCCGCTCGATGCTCCGGTCACCGTGGTCGGCGGCGGGCCGACCGGCATCGAGACGGCCGCCGAACTGGCCGAACAAGGACGCACGGTCACGCTGGTGTGCGGCGGCACCCTGATGCCGTCACTGAGCACGCCGGGTCGCCGGTACGTCGCCAAGTGGTTGACCCGGCACGGTGTCACCGTGCGCGAGGGCGACGTGGTGACCGAGGTCCGGCCGGACTCGGTCGTCTTCGCCGATGGTGCGGTGCGTCCCAGCGCACTCACCATCTGGACGACGGGTTTCGGCGTGCCGGACCTGGCGGCGCGAGCGGGCTGCGGACCGACGCGCTCGGCCGGCTGCTCACCGACGAGACGCTGACCAGCGTCGACGACGAACGTATCGTCGCGGCCGGCGACGCCGCCGCACCGTCGGGTCAGGCGGTGCGGATGAGCTGCCAGGCCGCCGGGCCGCTCGGGGCGCAGGCCGCCGACACCGTGCTGAGCCACATCGCGGGGACCGAACCCGCGCCGATCGACCTGGCCCTCACCGGGACGTGCATCAGCCTCGGCCGGCGCGTCGGCGTCCGGCAGCTCGCCCGCAAGGACGACGCCGTGGTGAACCTCTACATCGGCGGCCGCGTGGGCGCGAGGGTCAAGGAGATGACCTGCAGGCTCGGCGTGGTGAAGATCCGCCGCGAGGCCCGCAAGCCGGGTTCCCTGGTCTGGCTCAAGGGCGGCCCGAGGCCCGAGCAGCCGGTCTCCGCCGCGCGGGTGGTCACCTCCGAATGACGGCCGACGAGCACGCCGAACGGTTCACCCTGCTGCGGCCGCTGCTGTTCACGATCGTCTACGAGATCCTCGGCTCGGCGACCGAGTCCGACGACGTGCTGCAGGACAGCTATCTGCGGTGGGCCGGAGTGGACCTCGCGACGGTGCGGGACACCAAGTCGTATCTGGCGCGGCTGGTGACCCGCCAGGCGCTCAACGCGGTGCGGGCCGGCGCGCGCCGTCGCGAGGACTACATCGGCCCCTGGCTGCCCGAGCCGCTGCTGCTCGACGAGCACGACGCGTCGACCGACGTGGTGCTCGCCGAGTCGGTGTCCATGGCGATGCTCGTGCTGCTCGAAACACTCACCCCCGACGAACGAGCGGTGTTCGTGCTGCGCGAGGTGTTCGCCTTCGACCACGACGACATCGCCGCAGCGGTGGGTGAATCCGTGGCCGCAGTGCGCCAGGTGGCGCACCGCGCCCGCGCACACGTGCAGGCGCGCCGTAAACGCTTCGAGCCCGTCGACGCGGCGCAGATCACGCGGCTCACCGAGCAGTTCATGGCGGCCGCGGCCACCGGTGACACGGACGGGCTGCTCTCGCTGCTCGCGCCGGACGCCACCTGGACCGCCGACAGCGGCGGCAAGACCACCGCGTCGCGCCGCCCGGTGGTAGGCGCGGAGAAGGTCGCCGCGCTCCTCATCGACCTCTTCCGCGCGGACCGGAGCATGCCGGACATGCGCATGGAGTTGGTCAACTGCAACAACGCGCCCGCGCTGGCCGCCTACCACGGCGACCACCTCGAAGGCGTCTTCCTGATCGAGATCACCGACGGCGAGATCACCAACTTCTACGCCATCCGCAATCCGGACAAACTCCTCGCGGTGGCGGTCCCGCGTCAGATCAGCCGGTAGGAAGCTCGCGAGTGGCGCTCATTCGGCCTGCTCCGCCTCATCGAGGCCGGACAGGGCCTCGTACGCGGGGCGGAGCACGTCGGTCAGCTCCTTGCGGCGCACCTTGACCTTCGGCGGGTCGAGCAGCTTCAGCAGCAGCCCCGGCGGCATCGGGGGCGCCGGCGGGCGGTCGCGGACCGCGGCCGGGGTCCAGAAGTCGTCCAGGCGCTCGGTGATCGGTGTCTCCTCGATCTCCAGCGGGTCGGCCTCGGCCGCCGCGTCGGCGGAGTCGAGGCGGCGCAGGCTCGCCAGCAGGTCCTCTCGGGTGCGGCCGTTCCACGCGAGGATCAGGAACGGATCGTCGTCGAACGCCTCGGCCAGGAGGTAGAGGACGGCGGCGGTGTGCTTGCAGGGCTCGCCCCAGTCGGGGCAGCTGCACATCAGGTGCATGTCGCCCGAGGCCCCGGGGAACAGCGGGATGCCGAACGCGCCGAAGACGTCCTCGATCTCCGGCGGCATCTCGCCCGCCAGCAGCCGCGCGCGGAAGACCGCCTGCGAGGCCAGCGCCTCCTCGATCGCCGTCCAGGTCGGCTCGTCGATCGCGTCGATGCCGATCGCCACGTCGTACGGCTCGGCCTCCGAGCCCTGCACGCGCGCGGTGACCTCGTACGCGTCCACCTTCAGGTCGATCACCTGGCCCTTGCGGGCGTACGCGCGTCCCCGGCTCAGCCGGCCCTTGTCGGCGAACGACTCCAGCACGTCGATGAAGCGGCGCGACCACCACTCCTCGCCGATCGTGCCGCGTTCGCTGCGGGCGCGCAGCCCGCCCTCGACCGGGCGCGCGGGACCGTACATCGGCATCAGGCGCTCACCGCCTCGGACCCGAGGCGCACGACGTCGCGCAGCTCGGCGACGGACAGCTCGGTGAGCCAGCCCTCGCCGGTGCCGACGATGCGCTCGGCCAGGGCCTTCTTGCGCTCGATCATCTCGTCGACGCGCTCCTCCATGGTGCCCACGCAGATGAACTTGCGGACCTGGACGTTCTTGGTCTGGCCGATGCGGAACGCCCGGTCGGTGGCCTGGTCCTCGACCGCGGGGTTCCACCAGCGGTCGACGTGGATCACGTGGTTGGCGGCGGTGAGGTTCAGCCCGGTGCCGGCGGCCTTGAGCGACAGCAGGAAGACGGAGGGCTCGGCGTCCTGCTGGAACCGGCGGATCAATTCGTCGCGGCGTTTCTTGGTGGTGCCGCCGTGCAGCCACAGCACCGGCCGGTCGAGCCGTGCCTCCAGGTGGGGCTGGAGCATCGCGCCGAACTCGGAGTACTGAGTGAAGACGAGGGCCTTCTCTCCCTGCTCCACGACCTCGGCGCAGATCTCCTCAAGCCGCTCCAGCTTGCCCGAGCGGCCGGGCAGCCTCGAGCCGTCCTTCAGCAGGTGGGCGGGGTGGTTGCAGACCTGTTTGAGCTTGGCCATGGTCGCCAGGACGAGACCGCGCCGCTCCATGCCCTCGCTGTCCGCGATACGGTCGAGCATGTCCTCGACCGTGGCCTGGTAGAGCGAGGCCTGCTCGGGCGTGAGGTTGCACCAGACCTTGATCTCCTGCTTCTCGGGCAGGTCGGTGATGATCGACTTGTCCGTCTTCAGGCGCCGCAGGATGAACGGGCCGGTTGCTCGGGCGAGCGCCGCCGCGGCCTCCTGGTCGCCGTGCGCCTCGATCGGTGCGGCGAACCGCTCACGGAAGGCCTGCCGCGGCCCGAGCAGCCCCGGGTTGGCGAACTCCATGATCGACCACAGCTCGGTCAGGTGGTTCTCGACGGGGGTGCCGGTGAGCGCGAGCCGCCCGCGCGCGGGAATGCCCCGTACCGCCTGCGCCTGCCGGGTGCCGCTGTTCTTCAGCGCCTGCGCCTCGTCGCAGACCACCCGGTCCCAGTCGATGGCCGACAGGGCCTCGCGGTCGCGGGCGGCCGTGCCGTAGGTGGTGAGGACGAGGTCGGCGTCGCGTACGGCGCGCTCCAGATCCTCCCCGCGATGCCGCCCGACACCGTGGTGGACGTAGACGCGCAGCTTGGGCGTGAACCGCGCCGCCTCCCGCTGCCAGTTGCCGATGAGCGACATCGGCCCGACGAGCAGCGTCGCCCCCGCGGCGGCCGACGTGCGACCACGCTCCAGCAACGCCAGCGTCTGCGCGGTGTTGTGGCAGAACATCCCCGCCGCGACGTAGTTGTGGTGCTCGGGCACTTCGAAGTCGTAGACCCAGCCCTCGTAGTCGACGTCCTCCGCCGACACGACGGTCGCGTAGAACGCCTGCCGGTCCACTCGGTCGTTCAACGTTTCGCGGATGGCGATCAACCTGTCGCGGTCCAGTCGCGCGTACGCGGCGAGTGTCGCGGCAGTCCACCTGCTCTTGGGGAGGGCGGAGTACTCGGCCAGAGCCCGGCCGTCGAGGACTCGGTCCATCGCTCCGACGACAGCCTTTGCCGAGTTCTTGGAAAGCTCCTGGCTGCCGTCGAAGTACACCGGCTTCACGCCGAAATGCCGCATCGGAAGCCCGGTGAGGGTGTGAGCTGCGGACAGCAGATCACTTCCGGGTATGCCTTCGACGTTAGTGTTCGCAGGGAGTTCGCAGATCCTGTCGAGCTTTTCCTGCTTTTCTGGATCGGCGATGCCGATGTACTCGCGGAAGAGCCGAGCGCTCGACCCGCCGATAAGTCCGATGGCGTATGGTCGTTTGGTCCTCGTTCCATTGGTGGCACAGTTCATCCTGATTGAGATGCGCAACCATATGCCGAACCGTCTGAGCATCGTTGCCAGTTGCTGCATCAAGAGCGGGGATGCTGAGGCGATCTCTATAAGGCGGGTCCGAGTACCGACTGATCCCTCGGCGGCGAAATAGTGGCGGAGAAAGAGGCGAAGTGTGTCATCGTCCGCTGAGACGATGAAGTCAGGGATCTTCTTGTGGGCCGCCACGCGGCCCCAGCGGTATCCGAGTTCTTCAAGGAAATAGGCGTACGACTTACTGTGCATTCGCAGCGTCGGACAGGAGTGGTGGGTATCCGGCTCCAGTATTCTCGGTGTGTTCAGCTTGAGATCGAACCGGTGTCCCACCCGGAGTAGGCGCTGATGGAGATCGTCAAGTACCTCGCTCTTTTTCTGGGTGATGCGCAGTACCCAGCCGTCGCCTTCGTACCCCTCGCTGATCTGCCAGGCGAGAAGAATCGTTAGATCCGGGTCGACTGATCGGCCGACGTGGAGAAGGCGCGCCGGTACGCATACGCGGTCGCCGGGCTTGAGATCATTCGTCCAGCCGTCGCGTCCCATTAGCCGATGGCGTCGCGTCACCATGATCGAGCTGCCATCGGAAAGGCTGATGCGGCGGACGGGCTCACGAATGTGCTGCCGATATAGTCGGCATATCTCGGTTTCAACGACCTGACCGTTGCCGTCGAGAGAGTTCGTCGTCAACCGCTGTGTAGGCTGGGCCCACTCGCCCTCTCCATCCGGCTCGATCGGACCGGCGAAGCGGGCCCACATGTCCTTCGCTTTGATCAATGCCCCGTTCGACAAAACAGGCGTTTCTGGTAGCAAACACTTTCCGAGTCCCATGTCGTCCGCAAGCACCGCACCTAGCCCCAAGCTGTCCAAAAAGGACAGCCAGGCCAGGCCGCGTTCCTGGTACGGGCGCAGGGTGCCCTCGAAGCCCTCCGGGGTGGGGATCGGCTCCAGGCGGCGGTCGGCCTCGCCGGACAGCAGGTCGCCCAACGCGCCGTCGGCGTCGATCTCCAGCAGCGGCAGTGTGTCGTCGCCCGCGTGGATGGCGGCGCGTACGGCCTGGGCCGCGCTCATCTCTCCCTCGCGGCCCCGGCTGAGGAACTCCAGCGCCGCGCGGAGCTGCGCGTCGTCCAGCTCCACCCAGCGGCCGCGCAGCCGGACCAGCGGCGCCTTGAGCCGGGCCAGCTCGGCCAGCTCCTCCTCGGTGATGTCCTCGCCCTCGACCGCCAGGTCCCACCGGAAGTCGACGAGGTCGCCGAGGCCGAACCCAGAGGAGACGGTGGCGCCCGAGGACTCGGTCTTGGTGCGCGTCGTCAGCTTCATGCCGAGCCGTGCCCGCCCGGCCCACTGGGGCAGCTGCACGCCGAACCCGGCCGCCGACAGCAGCGGCGCGACCTCGCGCAGGAACGCGAACGCGCCCGCGGCGTCCGTGGTGACGCTCGTCGGCGTGGCCATCCGCAGCGCGTCGGCGATGCGGGGATAGAGCCGCAGCGCGCGGCCCAGGCCCGCGAGGAGCGTCTCCTCGGCGTCGGCGACCGAGGTGACCTCGCCGGTCCAGATCGCGGCGGCCGGGACGTAGAGGCTCGGGTCGTCGGTGCCCTGCAGCGCGAACTGCACCGACCACGGCCCGCCGGGATCGTCCTCGGGCGGCTCGGTGAGCCGGAAGCAGACGCGCAGCGGGCCCGACGGACGGCTCGCGGCCGCCGCCCAGTCGTCGAGGGCGGCGCCGAGAGTGGCCGGGTCGTCGCCCGGCTCGCGCGCCACGGACGGATCCGGGCCGGTCAGCGCCGCCGCCCAGCGCTCGGCGAGCGGCAGCCGGTCGGGCACCCGGCCGGTGCGGTCGGCCAGCAGCGGGTGCGGGACGATGCCGCGCACCGCCGCGTCGGCCAGGCCGGTCAGCGCCTCCAGCAGCAGCTCCGCCGCGGGACGGCCGCCGTCGGCGGCGCGGCAGGCGGGCGGCATCGCGCGGGCCAGCTCGCGGAACCGCTCGGCGTCCGCGCCGGTGACCACCGGCCGCCAGCGGGCGGTCAGGTCGCCGTCCTCGCGCAGGAGCGCGGGCAGCACCCGGCCGCGCCCGGCGAGGTGCACCGCCTCGTCGGCGACGAGTGCGAAGAACCGCAGGTCGGAGCCGCGTACGACGTCGTCGGCCTCGCCGGTGGAGGAGAGCAGGGCCATCGCGGCGAACGGGTCGAGGGCCAGCGCCGGCACCCGCCACACGTGGGCGGCGGGACGCTTGGCCGACGGCTCGCGGGCCAGCTCCGGTGAGGGCAGCGGGCCGTCGGCCGAACCGGGCAGGAGCAGGGACAGCGTGACCCGCATGGCCCCGGCGGTGAGCGGCGCGTACGAGGTGCCGGTGAAGTCGGCCGCGGCGAACGGGTGCGGCCGTGGAGTGACGCGGACACGCGTGGTCGCCGGCAGCGCAAGATCCTCCGCCCACAGGCACAGCGCACCACCGTGCCAGGTGGCGTGCGCGACCAGCATCCCCCGTGCCTCCCAACGTGACGGACCCCGGCGAAGCTACCAGCAGCCTCCGACGCCCGCGGTCCGTGACGGCGTACGGGTCAGGTTCCGGACGAGCGGAGGCACTTCTCGTCGCCCGGCATCGGCTGGGACTGGTCGTACGGGTCGTGCGCCGGGCCGGTCCCGGGCGACCGCTCCGGCGCGGAGTCGTGATAGGCCGGATGGATGAACCCGTCACGTACGTCGCACCGGGCCGGGTCGGAGAAGAACTCCCAACGCGACGTGTGGCTGTGCAGGGTGCCGCCGCTCGAATAGAAGAGGACCTCGCCGCTGAGCCGCACCACGAGCCGCTCCAGCGTGGCGGGGGAGCCGGGGCGTTCGATCGGATAGACGAACAGGTAGTCGAACCGCACACCCGCGCCGCGGAGGTGGTTCACGGCCGACGGGTGCGCCGACATGGTGCCGTGCACCTTGATGACCGGGCCGGAGAGCGCGGCGGTGTTCGGCGCGAACGTCACGACCCACGAGCGGGTGCGCTTGTCGAGGTCGGGGTTGTTGAGGTTGGTGACGAAGTACGACCGCTCGTCCGGGCCGACCGCGCGGGCGAAGGCGTCCGGACTGCCGCCGAGCAGCGTCGGCCGGTCCAGCCCCGCCGCGACGAGGCGCTTCCGGGTTCTCGCGTACGCCGCCTCGACGTCGCGCGCGGACAGGCCGCCCGTCGCGGTCGCGGCCGGCGGCGTGATGCCGGCGGCGCCGTCGGCGTACGCGGCGGCGGGCGAGCCCTCGAACGGGTCGGCGGCGCGCAGTGTCGGCACCGCGCCCCGCCGGACCGGCGTCGTCTCCGGGGACAGCCCCCGGCCGCCGCGGACCTTCCAGCCGAGCGCGCCGACCGCGGCGAGCGCGACGAGGACCGCGAGCACCGTGCCGGTCGTCTTCAGCCGGGAGCCGCGCCGCTGCCGTTTCATCGCGCGCCGTCGCCGCCGTTCCGCGCGGGCGAGCCGCCGGCGCTTCCGCCATCCGGGGCGCTTGCCGCGTTCCCGCGCCGAGGGTTCGGTGAACGCTGCGTTCTTGACGAAGTCCTCGTCGAAGAGGAGGTGGTCGGGGTCGCCCGGCATGGCGGTGTTCCATTCAATGATCAAGGATGAGCGGCTGAACCCTAGCGACCACGGACGCCTTGACGGAAGAGGTGACCGCTCGCGGCCGTCGGGGTTGACGTGCCGCTACGCCGAGAGGCGCCGCGCGTTAGGCTCGCGGACGCAGCGCAGTCGATCGTTTGGAGGGGCCGTGGGGGAGTTCGTGCGTCTCGAGGTCGCCGATGGGGTGGCGACGATCCGGCTGGACCGGCCGAAGATGAACGCCATCAACGCCCGGCTGCGCGACGAGCTGGCCGAGGCCGCGCGCGCCGCCGACGCCGACCCGGCCGTGCGCGCCGTGATCCTCTACGGCGGCGAGCGGGTCTTCGCGGCCGGCGCGGACATCAAGGAGATGGCCGAGCTCTCCTACGTCGAGGCGGCCGGGCACTGCCGCGCCCTGCAGGGCGCGCTGGACGCCGTCGCCGGGATCGGCGCGCCCGTCGTGGCCGCGATCACCGGTTACGCGCTCGGCGGCGGGCTCGAACTCGCGCTGTGCGCCGACTTCCGGGTCGCCGGCGAGTCGGCCAAGGTCGGCCAGCCGGAGATCCTGCTCGGCGTCATCCCCGGCGCGGGCGGCACGCAGCGGCTGCCGCGGCTGATCGGCCCGTCCCGCGCCAAGGATCTGATCTTCACCGGCCGCCACGTCCCGGCGGACGAGGCGCTCGACCTCGGGCTCGTGGACAAGGTCGTGCCGGACGACCGGGTGTACGAGGCCGCCAAGGAGCTGGCCGCGCGGTACGCCGGCGGGCCCGCGGCCGCGCTGCGCGCCGCCAAGGAGGCCGTCGACGCGGGCCTGGAGGTCGACCTCGCCACCGGTCTGGAGATCGAGCGGCTGCACTTCTCCGCCCTGTTCGCCACCGAGGACCAGAAGATCGGGATGCGCAGCTTCGTGGAGGAAGGACCGGGAAAGGCGAAGTTCGTCGGCCGCTGACCGGAACCTGCCTCCCGGCCCGTACGTCACACGTCGTGGACCCGTACCGAAGACTCAGGAGGTGAGCGTGGTCCAGCCGCAGTTGCCGCCGGCGGCCATGGCCCGGCTCGGCCAGGCACGGCAGGCCGGCACGTGGACCTCCAGCCTGAGCGTCGGTGAGTTCGCCGGACTGCGCGCCATCGGGTTCGAACCGGTCGGCCAGGTGATGGGCAGCACGGTCCACAACCTCGGCTGGTGGTACGGCGCGAGGGTCGACTGCGGTTACCGCAGCGGGCTGTTCGGGTCGGGCGCCGCCGTCACCGTCACCTCGGGCATGCAGGGGGCCTGGGGCGGATACGGCACCTACGTCGACACGCTCTACCGCGCCCGGCACACCGCGATGAGCCGCATGGCCGCGGAGTGCGCGGCGCTCGGCGGCGACGGCGTCGTCGCGGTCGAGCTGACCATCGCTCCGTTCCAGGGCGCCTCACACCACCTGGAGTTCCAGGCGGTCGGCACGGCCGTGCGCGCGGTCGGTCCCGTACGGCCCGGCCGGGTCTTCCTGTCCCATCTGAGCGGCCAGGACTTCGCCAAGCTCATCCAGGCCGGCTGGGTGCCGGTCGACCTCGTGATGGGCGCCTCGGTGGGCGTACGCCACGACGACTGGCGCACCGGCTGGTCGACCGGGACGTTCGCCCCCGCCCAGGAGGTCATGGGCTGGACCGAGCTCGTCTCGGTCACCCGGCACGAGGCGCGCGGGCACTTCCTGTCCGACACCGCGCGTACGGGCGCCGACGGCGTCGTGGTGTCCGGCATCGACCTGCGCGTACGCGAGCGCGAATGCTCCTACAACGACCACCAGCACGACCACGTCGTCGAGACGACGATCATCGGCACCGCCGTCGCCGAGTTCCGCACCTCCCACCATCCGCCCTCCTCGCTGACGATCATGAGGTTGTAGCCACATGACCGAGCGAAGCGAGGGAACCGGCAAGCACAGCACCGTTGGTCATGAGGCCGACGAAGGAGGTCACATGACCGATCCCATTTCCCAGGGGGTCCCCGCCGACGCGATGGCGCGCCTCGCCGAGCTGCGGCCGGGCGCCCCCGGGTCACTGTTCACCAGCGACCTGTCCGTCAACGAGTTCCTGCTGGTCCGCGAGGCGGGCTTCCGGCCGCTCGGCCTGGTGCTGGGCAGCTCGATCTACCACGTCGGCATCCAGGTCGGCCGGTGGAGCAAGAACATGGAGCTGGACCAGCTCTCCGGCGCGATGTACCACGCGCGTGAGCTGGCGATGACCCGCATGGAGGCCGAGGCCGACCAGCTCGGCGCGGACGGCATCGTCGGGGTGCGCCTGCGCGTGGAGTTCCGTGACTTCGGCAGCGACATCGCCGAGTTCATCGCCATCGGCACCGCGGTCAAGGCCGACGACACCTCGCAGAACTGGCGCAACAACAAGAACCAGCCGTTCACCTCCGACCTGAACGGCCAGGACTTCTGGACCCTCATCCAGGCGGGCTACGCGCCGCTGGGCATGGTCATGGGCACGTGCGTGTACCACGTCGCCCACCGGCGGCTCGGGTCGGTGCTGGGCAGCATGGGGCAGAACGTCGAGATCCCGGAGTTCACCCAGGCCCTGTACGACGCGCGGGAGCTGGCGATGAGCCGCATGCAGGCCGAGGGTCAGGCGCTGCACGCGGAGGGCGTCGTCGGCGTGTACCTGGACCAGTTCCACCACCAGTGGGGCGGCCACACGATGGAGTTCTTCGCCATCGGCACCGCCGTACGCCCGCTGCGCGCCGATCATGTGATCGCCAAGCCGCAGATGGTGCTCGGCCTCGACCGCTGATTCACTGGACGTCGTGACTCCACTCACGCGGGAACGCGCGGGCTTCCTGCGGGTGTGGCTAGGCCGCGTCGCAGAGGGCCAGCCCGGCCCTGTTGAGGATGTTCGTCGCGCCGACGTGGTCCGCGTTGGCGGTGAAGCCGCACGCCGTGCACTGGAACTTGGCTTGGGTGAGGCGGTTGTTCGCGCTGACGTGCCCGCAGCCTCCAGCCGAGGGCGGGCAGGTGCGGGAGGTGTTGCGGGCGTTCACCGGGATCACGAGCCGACCGGCGCTTTCAGCCTTGTCGGCCAGGATTCGGAGGAACTGTCCCCAGCCCGCGTCGAGGATGGTGCGGTTGAGCCCGGCCTTGGCGGCGGCGCCGTTGGGCAGGAACGCGCCATCGTTTTCAGGGTCGGGTTTGGGTTTGGGTGCGCGGGTCATGCCCGCTGTGTTCAGTCGCTCGTGGGCGATCACGTCGTGGTCACGGACCAGCGCGCGGGCGGTCTTGTGGTGGAAGTCGAGTCGCTGTCGCCGGATCTTGGCATGCAGCTTGGCGACCTTCCGGGCGGCGGCGCGCTGGGCCTTGGTGCGTCGCCGGGTGCGTTCGGGGAACGTCGCGAGGTGCCGCTGGGCTTCGGCGAGTTCACCGGCTACCGTCGCAAAGAACTTCGGGTTGGCGACATGGGCGCCGCCGGAGGTGGTCAAAAAGTGCGTCGTCCCCATGTCGATACCGACGAGGGCGCCGGTGGGCGCGAGCGGTTCGGCGGGGACGTCGTCACAGGCCAGGACGATGTACCAGCGTTTGCCCTCACGCTTGACGCTGATCGTTTTCACGCGGCCCCGTACGGGCCGGTGCTGGTGTACGCGCACATGCCCGACACTTTGCAGGCGTACCCGGGCCTGGGTGGCGTGGGGGCTGGAGTCCCAGCGGCAGCCGTCGCCGTCCTTGGGGAAGACGACGGTGTCGAAGTGCCCGGACCCTTTGAACCGTGGGTAGCCCGGCGTCTGCCCGGCCTTGATCCGGCGGAAGAACGCGGCGAACGCCTTGTCCAAGCGACGCAGCGTGGCCTGCTGGGAGGAGAACGACCACCGGCCCTGACCGTCGGGGTCATCCGCACGGATCGCCTTCAGCTCCGCCGACTGCTCGCCGTAGCGGACCGTCACACCCGCCCTGCGGTAGGCCGTACGACGGTGTTCCAAAGCGGCGTTGTACAGCGAACGGTGATCCCGCAGCATCTCACCCAGCACGACCGTCTGACGGGCCGTCGGACGCAAGAGGAACTTATAAGCGCGGATCACGAACCGTCCTCTTTCGTATTCTCCCATCCACGTTCGTCGGCCTTGGCGTGGATCAGCTCCTCTAGACGTGCCGCGGCCTGGCCGTCGAGGACCGGGCGGCGGTACTTCGGACACGACACCATGTGCAGTCCGAGGTCGTACACGGCGCCCGAGAACCGGCGAACCCTCCCGGCCGCAGCCGCACCGCTAACATACAGACATCGCCTGTTCACGAAGCGTGTAATTTCTGAACCGGCCACACCCGGGCGGGGTGGCCGTCCCGGCTACGCCGGGCAGCCCCTAGGGGACCTTCGATTCCCCCACCGGCTAGAGCCGGTAGTCCCTCTCGAAGGAGACCTGATGGAATTCGACACGGTGGCCGCCGCCCTGCGGCAGGACGCGGCGGACGTCGCCACCTACGCGCGCGTGCTCACGGTGACACTGGCCGACGTGCTGCCGCCGGGCAGCGTGACGGTCGAGTACGAGCGCAGCCTCGGTGACCGTCTCAAGGGCCGCGAGGGTCATCCCAGCCGGATCGTGGTCCGGCTGGGCGAGCGCACCCTCTCGCTGACCGGCGGTCACCGGCCGGTCGCCGAGATCCACCACGAGGTACGCGGCGTGGTGCTGTCCCGCGACCAGGTGAGCCTGGACGTGTGGGTCCAGGCTCTGGCCCGCGAACTGGTCGCCCAGGCGGAGGCGGACGCCCGCGCCGCCGAGGCCCTGCGCCGCCTGGTCACCGGCGCCTGACGCGCCCGATCGGCCTCACACGGTGGGCCGCCGTGCGTACACCTCGATCTCGATCTTCATCCGGGGGTCGGCGAGGCCGCACATGAGCATCGTGGCGGCCGGCCGGACCTCGCCGAAGCAACGGCGCAGGACCGGCCAGCAGGGTTCGAAGTCCGCCCGGTCGGGCAACAGATAGCGCACCCGCACCACGTCGGCGAAGGTGCACTTCGCCTCGGCCAGCGCGGCCTCGATGTTGCGGAGGGCCTGCTCGGCCTGTTCCACGACGTCCTCGGAGATCGTCATGGTGGTGTAGTCGAACCCGGTGGTCCCGGACACGTGGACCCAGTCGCCGTCGACCACGGCGCGGGCGTAGCCGATCTGCTCCTCGAAGGTCGAGCCGCTGAGGATCGCGCGTCGCTCTGTCATGCGCCGAACGCTAAGGGGACCAGCACGGATACGTCTAATACCGCCTTCGGCACCGCTTGATATCTCTAGGCGTATGGAGCGCCCCGAACTACCGCTGGCACAGTTGCACGCCTTCGTCGTGCTCGCCGAGGAACTCCACTTCGGCCACGCCGCCGCGCGTCTGGACATCGCCCAGCCGCCGCTGAGCCAGCAGATCCGCCGCCTGGAGGACAAGGTCGGCCATCCGCTGTTCGACCGCGGGCCCAGACGCGTCACGCTGACCCCGGCGGGCCGCGAACTTCTCCCGGCCGCCCGGCGGGCCCTCGCCGACCTCACGGCCGGCCTGGCCGCGGCGCGGGCCGTCGGCAGCGGGGAGGCGGGCCGCCTGCGGATCGGCTTCGCCGCCTCCCTCGCCCTGACGGTCCTGCCCGGCCTGCTGCGCACCTTCAGGCAGCGGTTTCCCGAGGTGCACCTGGACATCCACGAGATGACCACCGCGCCGCAGATCGCCGCCCTGCACGACGAGACCATCGACATCGGACTGCTGCGCGAACCCCCTGCCGACGAGACGGAACTCCGCTTCGAGACGGTACTCAGCGAACCCTTCGTGGCGGTGCTGCCATCCGCCCACCCACTGTCCGCCGGGCGCACCGTGAGGCTCTCGCAGCTGGCGGACTCGCCGTTCGTGCTGCTGCCCCGCGAGGCCGGCCCGCGACTCCACGACCAGATCACGGGCCTGTGCGCCGCCGCGGGCTTCTCACCCCGGATAGCCCAGCACGCAGTGGAATGGCAGACCGTGTGCGCGCTCGTGAGAAGCGGACTGGGCGTCTCCCTGGCCCCGGCGAGCATCCGGCACATCCGCCTGAAAGGCGTCGCCTTCCGCCGGATCGAGCCCGGCACCGCCCGCACGGGAGTCGCCGTCGCCTGGCGCGAGGGCGACCAGAATCCCCTGGTCGCGCACCTGCTGGCGGCCGTCGGCCACGATCCGGCGGAGGAGCCACCCGCTCGTCGGCCGTCGGGCCGTGCGAGCCGGTGCTCGCCTCGATCCCGGTGACCGGGCCGTCGTCGCTCGCGGCGGGTGCGAAGGCGACGCTCACCGGGACCGGCGCGGCCGTCAGTGGTGACAACCTGCCGACGCTCACCCTGCCGATCGCCGACCCTGCTTCGCCCGTGTGGACCTCCAGCGACTCGCGAGTGGTCTCGGTCGACCGGGCCACCGGCGGGCTCACCGCGCACCGGCCGGGCACGGCGACCGTTTCGGTCACCAGCGGAGGCGTGACCGGAAAGCTCATCTCGACCGTGACCGGGTGAACCATCCACCCCCCGCGCGGTACGGTCGTGCTTGCCGTATCGCGAGGGGGGTTCTCCACCATGAGGGTTTTCGTTTCGGTCGACATGGAGGGCGTCTCCGGGCTCACCGATCCGGACGAGATGCGCGCCGAGGGCCGAGGCTACGAGCGCGGCTGCGAGCTGATGACCGCGGACGCGAACGCCGCGGTCGCCGGGGCGTACGAGGCCGGCGCGGTCGACGTCGTCGTCACCGACGCGCACGGCAGCACCAAGAACATCCGCGCCGACCTCATCGACGAGCGGTGCACGCTGATCCGCGGGCCGTACCGCCCGCTGCGGATGGGCCAGGGCATCGGCCCGTCGCACGACGCGGCCATGTTCGTCGGCTACCACGCCCGCGCCGGCGTGCCCCACGGCGTGCTCAATCACACCTGGATGGGCTATGAGATCCAGAACCTCTACCTCAACGGCGAGGTCTGCGGCGAGATCGGGCTGATCGCCGGGCTGGCCGGCTCGATGGGCGTGCCGGTCGTGCTGGTCACCGGCGACGAGGCGGCCTGCGCCGAGGCCCGCGTACTGCTCGGCGACGTGGAGACGGTCGAGGTGAAGAAGGGCATCGACCGTTACTCCGCCGAGGTGCTGCCGCCCGCGCGGGCCCAGTCGCTGATCCGCGCCGCGGCCGCCCGCGCGCTGCGCGACCTCGACCGGTTCCGCCCCCACGTGGTCGAGCCGCCGTACACCCTCGGCATCGACTGGGCGTCGACGTCGATGGCCGAGTCGTGCGCGATGATCCCCGGCGTCAAGCGCGCGGGCACCCGCTCGGTGGAGTTCACCAGCGACGACTACGGTCAGATCATGTCGGTGCTCGGCATCCTGGCGACCATCGGCGGCAGCGTCGGCTGCAGCGGGCAGCAGTACGGCTGACCCGGCGTCTGGCACGGAGACGGAGCATGACGGACATCCGAGATCTCTTCCTCACGGCGGCCGACGGGGCGGCCGGCCTGCTGGCCGCCCCGGAGGTGGCCGACGCGTGGGACGAGCCGAGCGCGCTCGACCGGCTCAGCGTGCGGGGCCTGGCCGGTCACCTCGCCGGCCAGATCCTCTTCGTCTCCCAGGCGCTCGACGGCCCCGAGGCGGCCGAGGAGACGATCGGGATCCACGCCTACTACGCGCGGGCGGCCTGGATCGGCTCCGACCTGGACGACGAGTTCAACCAGGGCATCCGGGCCAAGGGGGAGAAGGACGCCGCCGACGGCCCGCGGGCGCTCGCCGAGCGGGCCGCGACGGCCGTCGCGGCACTGCGCGTCGCGCTCCCGGACGCGCCGTCCCGCCGCGTCCGCCGCGCGGGCTGGCCGTTCTCGCTCACGCTGGACGACTTCGTGACGAGCCGGCTGCTGGAGATCACGGTGCACAGCGACGACCTCGCCTGCAGCGTCGGCGTGCCAACGCCCGAACTGCCCGCCGAGGCCGTCGAGACGGTCGTCGATCTGCTGTCCCGCATCGCGATCCGCCGGCACGGCGCCGTCGAAGTGCTGCGCGGCCTCAGCCGCGCCGAGCGCGCGCCCGCCTCCATCTCGGCCCTGTGAGAGAGTTCGACACATGTGGGGACTGACACTCGAACCCGCCCTCGACCGCACCGACCTGCTCGCCGCGCCCGTCGCCGAGGCGCTGCGCGGCTGGAAGGGTGAGGGCTCCTTCCAGGTCGCCGAGATCGATCCCGAGCTCGCCGACACGGCCGCGTTCTGCGAGCGGTACGGGACTCCGCTCGAAGCCTCCGCCAACTGCGTGATCATCGCGGCCAAACGGGGCGGTGAGGTGCGCCTCGCCGCCTGCGTCGTGCTGGCGACGACCCGCGCCGACGTGAACGGCGTGGTCCGCCGGCGCCTCGACGCGCGCAAGGCGTCGTTCGCCCCGCAGGACCAGGCCGTGGCGGAGACCGGGATGGAGTACGGCGGCATCACCCCGTTCGGCCTCCCGCCGGCCTGGCCGGTGCTGGTGGACGCGGCGGTCGTCGAGCAGCCCTACGTCGTGGTCGGCAGCGGTGTGCGCCGCTCCAAGCTCGTGGTGCCCAGCGCGTCGCTGGCCGAGATCGCGACGGGCGAGGTCCTGCCGGACCTCGCCCGCCCCGTGGCCTCCTGACCGTCTCTCACCGGCAGGCCGTGCCGGAGCACTTCTCCAGGCGGTGCAGCATCGACTTCAGCTGGGCCAGACGCTTCGCGGGCACCTGGCTCACGGTGTTGTCCAGCTCGTCCGGGTCCTTGGCGAGGTCGTAGTACTCACGCTCGCCGTCGGCGTACTCCACGTAGACCTCGTGGGCCGTGCGGATCGCCTCGTAGCTCGGCGGGTTGCCGCTCGCCCTGGTCGGCCGGTCGGGGTCGTTCACCGCGTTGTCGGGACCGTGGTGCTCGACCAGGACCGCGTCACGTGTGTCCTTCACCGTGCCGCCCGTGAAGAACGGCGTGAGCGAGCGTCCGTCCACCGTGTCCGGCACCTTGACGCCGCCGAGAGTCTCGAAGGTCGGGCACAGGTCGGTGTTCTGGGCGAGCGCGGAGGTCTTGTGGCCGGCGGCGACGCCGGGCCCGGCGACCACGAGCGGCACGTTGACGTCGGTGTCGTAGGCGGTCATCTTCCCGGAGGCGAGGCGGTGCTCGCCCATGTGGAAGCCGTTGTCGGAGCCGAACACGACGTAGGTGTCGCGGTCGACGCCGTTCGCCCTCAGGGCCGTCTGGAGGTCGCCGAGCATCTTGTCGACCGCCTGCACGGCCTGGGCCCGCTTGCGGAACGAGGTGTCGATCTTGTTGATCTGTTTCGCGGTGAGCTTGGGATGGTCCTTGATCCACGCGGGCTTGTCGGACATGTCCGCCTCATTGAATGAGGGCCCGCGCGGGGCCTTGAGCCCCGGGAACTTGTTCGCGTCGCGCGGCGCCGGCGTGAACGGGCCGTGCGGGGCGAAGGTCGCCAGCTCCATCATGAACGGCCGCCCGGACCTGGCCGACGCGGCGATGAAGTCCTGGCCCTTGCGGTTCAGCACGTCGGTCAGGTAGTCGCCCGGCCGGTGGCCGTACTTGACGACGCGGCCGTTCTCGTTGAGCGAGTAGTCGAACTCGGGGTAGCCGTCGCCCGCGACGTCCCACTCGCTCCAGCCGGGCGGCACCGGGTCGGCCGGCTGGTAGCCGTTGAGGTACTTGCCCATCATGGCGGTGCGGTAGCCCGCCGCCCGCAGCGCGGTCGCGAACGTGTTCCGCTGGTTCCCGTGGGCGTTGAACGCCTGGTAGCCGCCGTCCGCGCCGCTGTTGGTGAAGACGCCGGTGTCGTGCGGGAACTCGCCGGTGAACGTCGTCGACCGTGAGGGGCAGCACAGCGAGTCGGTCACGAAGTAGTGCGTGAAGGTCGTCCCCTGCCGCCGCATCCGCGCGAGCTCCGGCATGTACGGGAGGAGGTTGGTCGCGAGGTCGTCGGTCAGCACGAAGACGATGTTGGGCCGGTCCGCCGCGTGCGCCGCCGACCGGGAGGTCCGCTCGGTGGCGTCCGCCCGGCAGGAGGCGAGCGCCAGGCCGGCCGCGAGGGTCAGTGCCACGAGCCGCTTCATCTCTGGCCTTCCGTCGGTGACATGACAGACCGTCAGCGTGACCGAAGAGCCTTGGAAGACCGTGGGATCACCCTGGCACGCGCATGGGAGGCCCACGGGGATCGGTCAGGGGCCCGTCAGAGCGCCGGAGTACGCTCCCGGGTCATGCTGCCGCCCGAACCCGGCCCCGAGGGCTCCGAGCCCGGCCGCGCACCGGTCCGCCGTGCCCGTACGGTCGGCCGGCGCGGCCGGCCCCTCTCGCTGGTCGTCGCCATCCTCCTCTTCGCGGCCTTCTGGATCTGCTCGGTGGGCACGGCGGTGTGGGGCCTGGCCCACGACCGGAAGGGCGGCCATGGCGGTGACGTCGCCTACATCGTGTTCTGGACGCTGGTCTTCGCCCTGATGGTCTGGCGCCTGTGGCGCGGCGGGCGCGTGGCGATCGCCTTCATGTCCAGGGTCGGCACGCTGATCGGCGGCCTGTTCCTGGTCGCGACGGTGGCCTTCGCCGTGCTGTTCGCCACCGATCCGCCGGGCGGGTCGGCACTGGACTTCGTGCCCTACCTGCTGCCGACGCCGGTCGCGGGCGGCGCGCTGCTGACCGCCGGCCTGCTCCTGCGCCGCCGCGAGGTCTCCCGCTGGAGCGGTTCCTAACGGGAGATCGCGGCTCAGCCGTGCTTCAGCGCGTTGCCCAGCAGGCCGAGCGGCGGTGAGCCGAGCTCGAACAGCGCACGGTGGAAACGCTGCGGGGAGTACCCGTCGCCCCACTCGCTCCGGGCGCGTTCGCGCAGGCGCAGGATCTCCAGCTTGCCGTGCGTGTACCGGCCGTACGTCGGGTCGAACACGGCGCGCGCGGCCTCCGCGTGCGCCGCCGATCCGGCCAGGTGGGTGTCGGCGGCGAAGCGCCGGGCCCCGTCCTCGACCGTCATGGCGCCCGTGTGCACCCCGATCGCGCAGGCGAGCCGGGTGACGCGGACCAGCGACTCCAGCCACACGCCGATCTCGAACCGCGGGTCGTCGGCCTGGAAGCCCTCCTCGACGCAGAGCTCCTCGGCGTAGTGGGCCCAGCCCTCGACGAAGGCGAGGGAGAACAGCGTCCGGCGTACGACGGTCGGCGCGTGGCGCAGCGCGCGGCCGTGCGAGAAGTGCCCGGGGGCGACCTCGTGCACCGTCACGCCCGGCAGGGTCGTGGCGCTGAACACCTGCAGCCAGTCCTCGATGTCCTCCTCGGGCCAGGAGGGGTCCGGCGGCGTGATGTGGTACCAGGACGGCGAGTCCGGCTCGCCCGGCGCCGCCCACGACATCATCGCCATGCCCCAGCGGCGTGACTCCGGCGCCAGGCCGACGAGGCACTCGCCGTCGTGGTACGGCACCAGGTCGTGTTCGCGGGTGAACGCCAGGGCCTGCCGGGTCCAGTCGCGGGACGCGTCGATGACGCCGTCGATGTCCGGGTGGTCCCGTACGAGCTCGCGGCACAGGTCCAGGGCCGGCCGCGCCGGGTCCAGGCGCGCGCAGGCCTCGGTCAGCCGCGCCATCAGCCGGTCGCGTTCGCGGTCGGCCTCGGCGGCCAGGGCATCGAGGTCGAGGTCGAGCGCCTCCGAGGCGCCCATCAGCCGGGCCAGCGCGGGGCCGCCGAGCGCGGCGTCCGGGTCGCCGTGCTCGGCCAGGTGCTCCAGGTGCGCGACCAGCCGCGCGTGCGCCGTACGGGCCTTGTCTCCGGCCTCACCGGCGTCGGCCGGGATCCCGGCGGCGAGGCCGCGCACCGGACCCAGCAGCGCACGTGCGACCGGCGCCGGCACCCGGTCGAGCGTGCGGACGGCGACGTCGGCCGCTTCCGGCCAGCCCGCCAGGTGCCGCGCCCGTGCCGCCTCGCGCTCGGCGGCCGGGGCGTACTCCCGGTCATAACAGGCCAGGTCAAGGGCGTCGAGATGGTCGAGCGGGTTGCGGCGGTGCATCTCCAGCTCGCCGTAGGAGACCCGCAGGAACTCCTCGAACGCGCGTAGGTGAGCCTCGTCGTGCGGGTCGTCGAGAGGGTCGCCGGCGCCGACCCGGCTCAGTGCGTCCGCCACCCCGGCGGCCGAGTAGTCGGGCAGCCGGCCGTCGTATTCATGCCGGCCCGCCCCTTCGCGCGCCCAGGGCATGAGAAGGTCGCAGACCGCGCGCAGCCGCGGAGGTAGATCGTTCATGTCCCGACATTACTCGGAACCCGCGGCCGTGATCTCGCGTCGAACCGGGCATGAACGTCATAGGGGTTCGGCATCTGGGCTCCTACGACCTGCTGGAGCCGGTCGGGGAGGGCGCCACGTCCGTCGTGCATCGCGCGATGGACCCTTATCGACGCGTGGTCGCGGTCAAGGAACCACGGGGGGACCTGGCCGCCGACCCGGCGATCCGGCGCCGGCTGGCCCGCGAGGCGCAGACGATGGCGCGGGTGCGCAGCCCGTATGTCGCGGAGGTGTTCGACGCCTGCCTGGAGGGGGAACGCCCGTTCATCGTGACCGAGTTCGTCGCGGGCGTGCCGCTGCGCGACCTGGTGGCCAGGTTCGGCCCGATGCGGGGTGAGATGCTGACCGGGTTCGCCGGCCGGCTCGCGCAGGGACTCGCGGCGATCCACGGCGCGGGCGTGCTGCACCGCGACCTCAAGCCGGGCAACGTCATGGTCGCGGCGGGCGCGCCGAAGATCATCGACTTCGGCATCGCGCAGGAGTCGGGCGCGGCGCAGCACACCCAGGTCGGCGTGCTGACCGGCACGCCCGGCTACGTCGGGCCGGAGCTCATCGACGGCGGGCGGTCGAGCGAGGCCTCCGACGTCTTCTCGTGGGCGGCCACGGTCGCCTTCGCCGCGACGGGCCGGCCGCCCTTCGGCGCCGGGTCGTTGCACGGCGTGTGCTTCCGCGTGCTGCGCGGCGCGGCCGACCTCGACGGTGTGTCCGAGCCGGTCGTGTCGCTGCTGCGGCTCGCGTTGCGCCGGGACCCGGCCGCGCGGCCTTCGGCGGCGTGGCTGGCCACCCGGCTTACGGTAGGGGAACCAGGCCTCGCGTTCGCCGCGATGTCCTGATTGCCGCCCGCTTGACCGCACTTGCACGGGTATCGTGGCGGAACTATGGAGGGGGTAGACACGTCCGGGCAGATGATCGGCCGGTACCGCTTGCTCGACAAGATCGGGGAAGGCGGGATGGGCGTCGTGCATCTGGCGACCGACCCCCAGGGGCGGCGGGTCGCCGTCAAGGTGCTGCGTCCGGGGGTCGCCTCCGACCAGACCGCGCTGCGCCGCCTCGCCCGCGAGGTCGACTCGATGCGGCGGGTGCGCAGCTCGCACGTCGCCGAGATCGTCGACGCCGACGTGACGGCCGAGCCGCCTTACGTCGTCACCCAGTACGTCCCGGGCCGGACGCTGGAGCAGACCGTACGCGACCGCGGCCCGCTGGGAGTGCGGGAGCTGCGGCGGCTGGCCACCGGCCTGGCCGAGGCGCTCGCCGCGATCCACGCGGCCGGGATCATCCACCGCGACCTCAAGCCCGGCAACGTCATGTTCGACGAGAACGGCGAGCCGGTCGTCATCGACTTCGGCATCGCGCAGGGCGTCGACGCGACACGCCTCACCGCGACCGGCCTGGTCATCGGCACCCCCGGCTACCTCGCACCGGAGATCATCGAGGGGGAGGACGCCGCGGCGCCGGCCGACATCCACTCCTGGGCCAGCACCATCGCCTACGCCGCCACCGGCCGCGCGCCCTTCGGCGCCGGCACCTTCGAGTCGATCTTCTACAAGATCATGGAGGGCCGGCCCGACCTCGACGGCGTGCCCGCGGCGCTCCTGCCGCTCATCCGCGCGGCGATGTCCCGCAACCCGGCCGAGCGCCCCACCGCGCAGGCGCTCGTCGGGCTGACGTCCCGGCTCGACGTCGAGCGCACGACCTTCGACGCGCCGGTGCCGCCGCACACCAAGCCGCTGACGGCCGTGGCCGCGCCGCCGCTCGCCAACCCGCGCGACTTCCGCGGGCAGCTGCCCCCCGCGCCGCCGCCACAGCCACCGCCGCCGATGTACGGGCAGCAGCCCTACACCGCACCCGCGCCGACGCCCGAGCGCCGGCCGGAGCGGCCGCCGAAGCCCGAGGGGCCCAAGCCGTACGGCCTGTACCGGCTGCTGAGCTTCCTGCTGCTCGCCGGAGCGGTCGGTCTCGCGATGGTGGTCCCGTCGATCGCACTGATCATCGTGCTGATCGCCATGCTCCTGCTGCGAACGGCCGACCGCGCGTCACAGGACCTCGCCTCCCGGCGCACCCGCCGGGGCCCGCGGCCCGCCGACGTCGCGGGCGTTATCGTCCGGTCGCCGTTCTCGGTGGTCCGGTCCGGGCTGGTGATGGCGCTGATCAGTCCGATCGCCATCCTCGCCGGCGTGATCGTGCTCATCATCTCGATGCTGGCCAAGTCGGAGATGACGATCGCGCGCGCCCTGTCACTCAGCGTGGCCGCCTTCGTCATCGTCACGTGCCTCGGCCCGGGCAGCGAGCCGGCTCGCCGCCAGCTCGTCCGGATCTGGGGCGCCGTCGCGCCCCAGCGCGAACGCGCGTGGATCGTCGTGGGCGTCGTCGGCCTGCTCGTGTTCTTCCTCGTGTCCTTCTCGCTGAGCCAGTCGCCGGAGTTGCGGCCCTTCGACTTTCCGCAGTTCAACCATGCCCTGAAGGACCTGCGCCACCAGCTGCGCAACCTGCGCGGCGGCTGAGCCCTGTCCGTGTGCGGACGACCCGCCCGAGCCTCACCCCCGAAGGGTCGCCGCGCCGGTAGTGTTGCCTCGCGATGACGTCGGACGAGACACACCCGGTCCCCGCCCACCCGCTCGCGGACGAAGACGCCGCCGACGCCGTGATCGAGGGATGGTCGCGGCTCTTCGCCTACCTGGTGGTCGCGATGGTGGTCGCCTTCACGGTCGTGCTGCCCTTTTTCGGGCTCCTGCTCGCCCTGGCCGGCGCCTCGTACCTCCGGGCCGGTGAGGTGCACACGCGCCGCCACCGGGGCGGCCTGCTGCGGTCGCTGGCGGGGCCGCTGACGGCGCCGCTCGACCTGGTCCGCGGCGTGGCGGGCACCCTCGTCACGCTGCCGTACGCCGGGCTGTTCGCCGTCGTGGTGCCGTTCGCGGTGATGCTCGGCGCGGCGGTCGACGTGCAGGTCTCCCCGATCGTCGGGGCGGCCTGGGGCGCGGGCGCGGCGGCGTACGTCCTGCTGGCGGCGCCCGGCATCCGCACGCCGCGCCGTTACCTGGTGCGGGTGTTCGTCATGTTCGCCGACGACCCGCGGCGGATCGCGGGCGCCGGGGTGCTGCTGTGCGCCCTGGCCCTCGGGGCGGTCGCCGGCGCGATCGTGCTGCAGCCGAGCTTCGCCCCGATGTACGAGCTGGAGAACTCCATCGTGCAGGAGCTGTCCCACTTCCAGCACTCGGTGCACCGTTACGCGCTGTGACCTGAGCGCGACCGGCAAACCCGCCCACCGGGGTTTTGCGCCTTCGCTACTCATGGGTAACATCAGGACGGTACACCTGCCGTGCCCCCGAAGCCGAATGTCCTTCGGGTGTTTGGCAGGCTTATGGTGCGAACCCCGCGCCGGCCCGACCGGGCGGCGTCCGCCCCAGGCGGGCGAGGCGGGAGGGAGAGAGGCGCGTCATGGAGTGTGCAGGGAGGGCGTACACGGAATGAACATCGTCGTCTGCGTTAAGCAGGTGCCCGACACGGCGAGCGAACGAAAGTTGAAGTCCGACGACAGCACCCTCGATCGCGAGGCCGCCGACGGTGTCATCAACGAGCTCGACGAGTACGCCGTTGAAGAGGCCCTGGCGATCAAGGAGTCCCAGGGCGGTGAGGTGACGGTCCTCACCATGGGCCCGGACAAGGCCTCCGAATCGATCCGCAAGGCCCTCGCGATGGGCGCCGACAAGGCGGTCCACGTGACGGACGAGGCGCTCGTGGGCTCGGACGGTCTTTCGACCTCGTACGCCCTCGCCCAGGTGCTGAAGAAGATCGGGTTCGACCTGGTCATCCTGGGCTCGGAGTCGACCGACGCGCGCATGGGCGTGCTCGCCGCGATGCTGTCCGAGCGGCTCGGCGTTCCCCAGGTGACGCTCGCCAACAAGGTGGAGATCGACGGCACCTCGCTCAAGGCCCAGCGGCTGACCGACTACGGCTTCGACCGGGTCGAGGCCACGCTGCCCGCGGTCGTGAGCGTCGTGGAGAAGATCAACGAGCCGCGCTACCCCTCGTTCAAGGGGATCATGGCGGCCAAGAAGAAGCCCGTCGAGAAGCTCGCCGTCGCCGACGCCGAGATCGACGCCGCGCTGGTCGGGCTCGCCGGAGCCTCCACCGCGGTCGTGGACTTCGCCGACGCGCCGCCGCGTGAAAAGGGTCAGATCATCAAGGACGAGGGCGACGGTGGCGTGAAGGCCGCCGACTTCCTCGCGTCGAAGAAGTTCGTCTGAGGGGCGGGGAGATGGCGGAGATTCTCGTCCTCGTCGACCATGTCGACGGGGAGGTCAAGAAGGTCACGTTCGAGCTGCTGACGCTCGCCCGTGCGTACGGCGACGCCGCCGCGGTCTGGGTCGGACCCGGCTACGAGGGCGCCAAGGACAAGCTGGCCGAGTACGGCGCCGGCAAGGTCTACGTCGCCGCCGACGAGGAGCTGACCTCCTACGTCGTGGCGCCCAAGGTCGAGCTGCTCGCGCAGCTCGTCGCCGACAAGTCGCCCGCCGCGGTGTTCGTGGCCGCGACCGGCGAGGGCAAGGAGATCGCCGGCCGGCTCGCGGTCCGCACCGAGTCGGGCGTCCTCACCGACGTCGTCGGCCTCCAGGAGGGCTTCGTCGGCGAGCACTCGATCTTCGGCGGCGCGATCGTGACGCACGCGAAGGTGACCAAGGGCACGCCGATCATCGCGGTACGGCCCAACTCCGCGGCGGCCGAGGCGTCCCCCTCCACTCCGGAGGAGGAGCAGGTGTCGGTGACGCTGTCCGACGCCGCCAAGGGCGCGCGGGTGGTCGAGAAGGTCGTCCAGGAGAAGGGCGAGCGGCCGGAGCTGACCGAGGCCGCGATCGTGGTCTCCGGCGGCCGTGGCGTCGGTGGCGCGGACAACTTCAAGCTCATCGAGGAGCTGGCCGACTCGCTCGGCGCGGCGGTGGGCGCCTCGCGCGCCGCCACCGACGCCGGCTGGTACCCCCACACGTTCCAGGTCGGCCAGACCGGCAAGACGGTGTCGCCGCAGCTCTACATCGCGGTCGGCATCTCCGGTGCCATCCAGCACCGGGCCGGCATGCAGACCTCCAAGACGATCGTCGCCATCAACAAGGACGCCGAGGCGCCGATCTTCGAGCTGGTCGACTACGGGGTGGTGGGCGACCTGTTCCAGGTCGCGCCGCAGCTCACCGAAGAGATCAACAAGCGCAAGTAGTCGCATGCGACGGTGCCCCGGCGAGTGTTCGCCGGGGCACCGTCGTGTGCGCGGCCTCCGTCAGCGCGGGCAGCCGGCCGCCAGACGCCTCTGGTACGCGGTCGCGCCCGGGGAGAGCTTCGGCATCGTCGGCTGGGTCCACAGCAGGACCTGACCGGGCGCCCAGGGGTCCGCGTCCGTGACGTACCACGATCCAGCGATCTTTCCGCGGTTCGGCGTGGTCACGCCGTAGGGACCGGTCGGACGCTTCTCGTCGTAGTGCCACTGCCCGACGGCGACCTTGTGACGCCGCAGGATCGGCAGCGCCTGATCGACGGTCAGGCCGCGGATGTTCACACAGTGCAGCGCCTCGCCCGGCGCGAAGGCGCTGTTCGTGCTGTTGTACTGTTCGCCCGGCCGCGCCGCCCGGCCGAAGACGATCGCGCCGCTGCCGTGGAAGCCGACCGGGATCCGCACACCGACGGGGCAGGCGCCACCGCCGCTGTAGCACTTCCCCTTGGCCGGGATCATCTTGACGTTGGCCGGCAGGTCCGTCATCACCACGGTACCCACCACCGACGGGGACGCGGGGACCACCTTCAACGTGATGTTCATGCCGTGGGCGGCGAACTCCTTCTTGTACCGCGCCGGATCGGCCAGCGGGTCCTCGACCTTGACGACGAGGTACTTCCCCCGGGTGGAGAAGGAGAGGGCGGCCGGCTGCACCTTCCGCGGGCCGAGGGACGTCGTCGGCGTCGGCGAGCCCGAAGACCCGGTCAGTGTGACGGCGGCCACCGTCGCGGCGGCCGTCGCCACCGCCAGCGGCAGGCCGAACAGCACCAGGCGGCGCCGGCGGCGCGGTGCCGGAGCGGTGTCGGCCGCGGTCGTCATGATGCGCTCGGCCAGGTCGGTCTTGGTCTGCGGGCTCACCATGTGCGCGATCTCCTCGTCGGTGACGGGTGCGAGCCGCCCGATCAGCTTGTCGTGGTTCATGCGTGTTCTTCCTTCACGATCCGCGCCTGATGCGGGTAGGCCTCCGTGTGGGCGTCGCGTGCCTCCAGCGCGCGGGCCAGGCGTTTGCGCGCCCGGTGCAGCCGGATCCGTACGGCGTTGCGGGAACAGCCGAGGACCGTCGCGATCTGACCGGCGTCCAGGCCCTCCCAGCCGACCAGGGACAGCAGTTCCCGGTCGTCGTCGGACAGGCTGCGGAACGCGTCCGCGACCGCACCGGACTCGGCGAGGCGGTCCGGCGGGCGCACGGCCGACGCCAACTCGGCGCGCAGCCGATCGCCGAGAGCGGTGCGCCGCCGCTCGCCGCGATGGTGGTTGGCCAGCACCCGGCGGGCGACGCCGTACAGCCAGGGACGCGCCTGGTCCCCGGGCGGGACGTCGTCGAGCCGCCGCCAGGCGACCAGGAACGTCTCGGCGAGGACGTCGGCGGCGTCGTGACCGTCGCTCGTACGGCGCATGACGTAGCCGAGCACCGGGTCATGGCAGGCCGCGTAGATCTCCTCGAATCGTCGTCTTCTCTCATCGGGAGGTCGCAAGCCGTCTCCTCTCGGTCGGTGCGGAGCCGCGGGGAGTACCGCGGTCACACCTCCGAACGTGTCCGGCCGATCCGCACCATTTCACCGCCCGTCCGCGGACCTGTCAGGCCGCCAGGTCGACGGTCTCCGGCTCCAGGTCGCGTTCGGGCACCGTGAGGAGGAAGCGCCGCACTGGGACGAACCGGGCGCCGGCCGCGATGAGCAGCGCCAGGACGACCGCCACCGTGAGGCCGGCCCGCAACGAGGCCGCGTCGGCGAGGAATCCGATCACCACCGGGCCGAGCACCAGCCCGCCGTACCCCATCGCGCCGACCTGGGCCACCGCGGCGGCCGACCGGCCGGGCACGACCGTACCCGCCACCGAGATCGTGGTCGGGACCACCGTGCAGACGGCCAGCCCGGTCAGCAGGAACCCGGCCAGCGCCACGTACGCGGTCGGCGCGGCGACGACGACGCCCATCGCGGCCGCCGTGGCCAGCCCGGCGTACGTCATCAGGCGGCGCGTGCCGAGGCGGGTCCGCAGCCGGTCGCCGACGAGCCGCCCGGTCAGCATGGCCGCCTCGAACAGCGGGTACCCCAGGGCGCCGATCGCCTCGCCGGCACCGAGCTCCCGGCTCAGGTACAGCCCGCTCCAGTCGGCGATCGAGCCCTCCATCATGAACGCGGCGAACGCCAGCGCGCCGACGAGGTAGACCACGAGCGGCAGCCGTGCGCGCCGGGACCTCGCCGTGGGGGAGCCGCCCGCGGACGCCGGGCGCTCCGGGACGTAGGTGCGGCCCAGCACCAGCGCGGCCGGCAGGGCGACGAGCCCGCCGCCGAAGAGCGTCTGGCCGAACGACATCCCGGCGGAGGCGCTGAGCGCGCCGAGCAGGCCGCCGGAGATGGCGCCCGCGCACCATCCGGCGTGCATGCCGTTCATGACGGGTCGCCCGTAGGAACGTTCCACGGCGCTGCCCTGGGCGTTCATGCCGATGTCCGTCAGGCCGAAGGTCATGCCGAACATCGCGACGGCGGCCAGCAGCAGCGGCCACGACGGGGCGAGCGCGATGAGCAGCAGGCTCACCGCGGTCAGCGGCGCCGCGACCCGCAGGACGGCGGCGCTGCCGGCGCGGGCCATGACGCCCCGCAGACCCTGCATCGCGATGATCGCGCCGACACCCCAGACGAGGATGGCGACACCGACGGAGCCGTCGCTCAGGCCGAACCGGTCGGCGAGCGCCGGTGTGCGTGACACCCAGACTCCGCAGAGCATGCCGGCCAGGGCGAACGTGAGAACGGTGCCCAGGCGCGCCCGGCTGAGGACGCGAGACGTCATGATTTCACCTCTTTCAACTGGTTTCGCGTTGCGCACGAAACGACCGGCACCCGTCGGGTGCCGGCTCGTCACTTCGTCATTCGGCTGTTAGAGCAGGTCCAGCAGCCGGGTGCGCAGCTCTTCGAGCTGCGTCTCGTCGTAGAGGCCGGGGTCGTGCATGGCGACCTCCCAGAGCCCCTCGGCGGCGAGCCGCGCTATTCGCGCGGCGACGGGATCGGGATCGTCCGCCGGATCGCGGTCGTGCCAGCGATGCATCGCCTCGCGGATCTCGGCGAGCAGTCCCGGGTCGGCGGCGGCCGCGCTCACCGTCGCCCATCGTCGCAGCAGCCGTGACTGGTCGCGGTCCATGACCACGGCCAGGTTCGCCTCGACGAAGGCCCGCGTGTACGCCCCGGGGCCGCCGGTGTCGAACGACGCTATGAGCGCGTCGAACTCCTCGATGAGTCGTTCGACGAGACCTCTGATCAGCGCTTCCTTGGTGTGGAAGTGATACAGCAGCCCGCCCTTGCTGACCCCGGCGCGGTCGGCGACCGCGGCGAGGGTGAGCGCCTGCGTGCCCTGCTCGCAGAGCAGGGCCTCGGCGGCGTCGAGGAGGGCGTCTCGTCTCATGGCGTTCCTAACTATACCGTCCGGACGGTACAGTTGGCCAAACCGGAAAGACGGCGCTTTTCTTCCCAGAAGTGGGAAGATCCGGATGACCTCGTACGGCCAGACCGCGCCGTCGCCCCGTGGGACGCGCGCCGATAGGCTGATGCCGCCATGGTGTACCTGGATCACGCGGCGACCACGCCGATGCTGCCCGAGGCGATCGAGGCGATGACCGCCGAGTTCGCGCAGGTCGGGAACCCATCGTCACTGCACGCCTCCGGCCGCCGGGCCCGGCGTGTCGTCGAGGAGTCGCGCGAGATCCTCGCCGAGGCGATGGGCGCGCGGCCCAGCGAGGTCGTCTTCACCAGCGGCGGCACCGAGGCCGACAACCTGGCCCTCAAGGGCATCTTCTGGGTGCGCCGCGGCGCCGACCCCGCCCGCAACCGCGTGCTCATCAGCGCGATCGAGCACCACGCCGTCCTCGACTCCGCCGACTGGCTGGCCGAACGCGAGGGCGCGGTCGTCGAGACCCTCCCGGTCGACGAGTACGGCCGGGTGCTGCCCGAGACGCTGCGCGCCGTCATCGAGCGCGACCCGGGTTCGGTCGCCGTCGTCAGCGTGATGTGGGTCAACAACGAGGTCGGCACCGTCCAGCCGGTCGACGAGCTGGCCGCGATCGCCCGCGAGCACGGCATCCCGTTCCACACCGACGCGGTCCAGGCCACCGCGCAGCTGCCGGTCCGGTTCACCACGGACGCCATGACGATCACCGGGCACAAGATCGGCGGCCCGGTCGGCGTCGGCGCGCTGCTGCTGGCCAAGGGCCTGGACCCGGTCCCCGTCCTGCACGGCGGCGGTCAGGAGCGTGACGTGCGCTCCGGCACGCTCGACGCCCCGGCGATCGCGGGCTTCGCCGCCGCCGTCAGCACCTCGGTGTCCCGCCGCGACAGCGAGGCGGCACGCCTGGCCGGCCTGCGCGACGAGCTGATCTCACGCGTCCGCGCGGAGGTCCCGGACGCCGTCCTCAACGGCGATCCGGTCCACCGCCTGCCCGGCAACGCGCACTTCTCCTTCCCGGGCTGCGAGGGCGACGCGCTGCTGATGCTGCTGGACGCCCGCGGCATCGAGTGCTCCACGGGCTCGGCCTGCTCGGCGGGCGTCGCCGAGCCCAGCCACGTACTGCTGGCCATGGGCGCCGACCTGGCCCGCGCGCGGGGATCGCTGAGGTTCTCCTTGGGCCACACCTCGACCCGGGCGGACGTGGACGCCACCGCCAAGGAGATCGCCCCGGTCGTCGAACGCGCCCGCCGCGCCGGCGCCGTCTGACACCGCCGGCGGCAGGCGGAGATCACGGCACTGGGAGAACCGGACGGTCGGACCGGGCGATGACGAAGCGGGTCAACGTGAATCGCGGGCCGGTGGTCAGGGGCGGTACGGGGCGAGCGCGGACCAGGCGGGGTCGGACTGGGACGTGACCTTGGCGCGGCCCTCCGACCAGGCGGCGGCGAGCTGGTCCAGCTCCGCGACCGCGCCCGAGTCCGGGTCGGCGTACACGTGCAGCACCCGGCGCCCGTCGCCGGTCTCGTGGGCCGCCAGGACCGCTCGCGGGCCCATCGCCTCCACCGCCTCCTCGAAGCGTCGCAGCGTCGAGGCCGACGGCTCGACCGGCAGCCGGTCGGGGTTGGCGCTGGCGTACGGCAGGGTCACCGCGACGTACACGTCGCACAGCGGATAGTCCTGCCGGTGCAGCGGGAAGCGCACGGCGACGCGCGCCGCGTGCCCCAGGGGCGTGCGGCCCTCGCCGACCAGCCACGCCGGCTCGCCGAACGGCGCGGCGATCTGCTCCACCACCGGCGGCAGCATGCTCGCCGGCAGCGCGTCCATGGGCTCCTCCTCGGCCGCCGTGACCTCGCCGATCCACCGCGCGACGTCGTCCTCGCCCAGTGCCCAGTCGAGCACCCGGTGGGTGAGCGCCAGTTGGGTCTCCTCCGGTACGAACAGGAAGTCGGGGTGGTAGGCGACCACGTCGACGCGGGCCCGCGAGGAGTCGGCGCGCAGGCCCATCCGTACGTAGTCCAGGTCGAACTCGTGGTCGTCGAGCTGGAGCTTGCCGGTGAGCATCGCCGGGTCGGCGGGCCGCGCGGCGCGGTACTTCCAGTTGTCATCGCCGGGCGCGCCGAGCCGCCAGCGTTCGGCGATGCCGCGCAGTTCGTCCACGCCGCCGCCGCTCACGGTGAGGCTGGGCCCGGGACCGATCTCCCATTCGAGGTCGGCGTGCATCGCCTCGACGTGCGCGGACATCTCATCGGCGATGTCGGCCGGCACCCCTTCGTCCAGACGCCGGCGGGCCTGCGGCCACCACTCCCAGAAACGGGCGATGGCTTCGACGTACGGCGCGGGCGCGTCGGATGAGCGACGGAAGATTCCCATCAGTGCCTCGGCAAGGGGCCGTCGCCTTTAGGCGAGCGGGAAATGCCGTCCTTGGCTGGTTTTCTTCCTTCTTGAGTCACGGCGGGTTGCTCCCTTTGCTGAACATCAAATTCATGGGACTGTTATGACGGTCGTGTGACCTGTCAGGTACGCACAGCCCTCCGCTCGGCGTATGGCCTCGGATACCACGTGGGGTGGCCGAATTACCGCCACCCGGTTCTCGGCGGGCGGGTGAGGACCCGTCTGGAGGAGTCGATCCGCGCCAAGGCGTACGAGCGAGCGTTCGTGGGCGGTGGTCGTGCGTAGGTCCTACAAGTTCCTGATGCGTCCTACCAGCAGGCAGAACGTCGCATTGTCGGCATGCCTGCAGGACCACCGAGAGCTGTACAACGCGGCTTTGGAGCATCGGCGCACCGCCTACCGCAAGGCCGGCGTGAGGGTGCGGTACGGCGATCAGTCCGCGGAGTTGAAGCACATCCGCGCCGACGACCCCGCCGGTCAGGGCCGATGGTCGTTCTCCTCCCAGCAGGCCACCCTGCGCCGCCTTGACAAGGCGTTCACCGCTTTCTTCCTTCGCTTGAAGGCTGGGCGCAAGCCGGGATTCCCCCGTTTCAAAGGACGCGGCTGGTTCGACACCGTGGAGTGGCCCAAGGACGGGGACGGCTGCCGCTGGGATTCCCAGCCCGAGCATCGCGCGGCGACGTTCGTTCGCCTTCAGGGCATCGGACATGTCCGGGTCCACCAGCACCGGCCGGTAGCCGGCCGGGTCAAGACGATCAGTATCAAGCGGGAGGGTTCCCGCTGGTACGTGGTGTTGTCGTGCGACGACGTGCCCGCCGGGCCTTTGCCCGCCACAGGTGCGGCGGCCGGTATTGACATGGGCGTCGCCTCGCTTGTCACAACCAGCGGTGGAGAACACCTGGTCAACCCGCGCCACCTGGCCGCGTCCGCAGGCCGTCTCGCGGCGGCCCAGCAGGCGTTGGCGCGGAAGAAACGCGGCTCCAAGCGCCGCCACAAGGCTGTAGCCCGTGTCGTCGCGCTGCATACCAAGGTGCGCCGCCAGCGCTTGGACGGCGCGCATAAAGCGGCCCTCGCGCTGGTCCGCGGTTACGACATGATCGTGCATGAAGACCTGCGGATCGCGAACATGACCCGATCGGCCTCCGGAACCCTCGAAGCGCCGGGCCGCAACGTTGCGGCCAAGGCCGGATTGAATCGCTCGATACTCGACGCGGGTTGGGGGGGTTTCCTGACGATCCTCACGCACAAGGCTGAAAGCGCCGGTCGTGAGCTGATCGCAGTGAACCCCGCCAACACCTCCCGCACGTGTGCCCGATGCGGGCACCGCGCGAAGGAGAACCGCCCCACCCAGGCCCAGTTCGCCTGTACGGCGTGCGGGCACACCGCGCACGCCGACGTGAACGCGGCGATCAACATCTTGAGGGCAGGGCTTGCCCTTCGCAAGGCTGCGGGAGCGGCTTAGCGAGAAGCCGTTCCCTTCACGGAGCGGAGGAGTCACAGTGTCGCCAATCGTATTCGCGTGCGGGCGGCCTCGCGCGTGGGCGGGCGCGTTTTCCCTCAGCGGCCTCGGGTGCGTACCCTCGATGACGTCATGACTCTTCGCGTACTCGCCGCCATGTCGGGCGGGGTCGACTCCGCCGTGGCCGCCGCACGGGCCGCCGAGGCCGGCCACGAGGTGACCGGCGTCCACCTCGCACTGTCGGCCAACCCCAAGTCCTACCGTACGGGCGCCCGCGGCTGCTGCACCCTCGAGGACGCCCGCGACGCGCGGCGCGCCGCCGACGTGATCGGCATCCCGTTCTACGTCTGGGACATGGCCGAGCGCTTCGACCGCGACGTGGTGCAGGACTTCGTCAGTGAGTACGCCGCGGGCCGTACGCCCAACCCGTGCCTGCGCTGCAACGAGAAGATCAAGTTCTCCGCGCTGCTGGACCGCGCGCTCGCCCTCGGGTTCGACGCGGTCTGCACCGGGCACCACGCGCGGCTGGACGACGGTGTGCTGCGGCGCAGCGTCGACCTCGCCAAGGACCAGTCGTACGTCCTGG
The DNA here is from genome assembly GCF_030269445.1 of Actinoallomurus iriomotensis. GTDB lineage: Bacteria > Actinomycetota > Actinomycetes > Streptosporangiales > Streptosporangiaceae > Actinoallomurus > Actinoallomurus iriomotensis. The sequence goes on along the minus strand of NZ_BSTJ01000001.1, from coordinate 1,128,593 downwards.
CGGTCTGTACGAAGGAGCAGCTCGCGCACGCGATGTTCCCGCTGGGCGACACGACCAAGGCGGAGGTGCGCCGCGAGGCCGACCGGCGTGGCCTGGCCGTCGCCGACAAGCCCGACAGCCACGACATCTGCTTCATCGCCGACGGCGACACCCGCGGGTTCCTGGCCGAACGCCTCGGCGCGGAGAAGGGCCCGATCGTCGACACGTCCGGCGAGGTCCTGGGCGAGCACGACGGCGCGTACGCGTACACGATCGGCCAGCGGCACGGCCTGCGGCTCGGCCGGCCCGCGCCGGACGGGCGGCCGCGCTACGTCCTGGACATCTCGCCGGTGACCAACACCGTGACGGTCGGCCCGCGCGAGGCGCTCGACGTCCACGAGATCGTCGCCGAGCGTCCGGTGTGGCTGGCGTCGCCGCCGGATGAGCCGCTCGCCTGCCGGGTCCAGCTGCGGGCGCACGGCGAGGTGTACGACTGCACCGCCCGGCTCGACGGCGACCTGCTCCGCGTGACCCTCGACCGCCCGGCGCGCGGAGTCGCCGCGGGCCAGGCCGCGGTCCTGTACGCGGGGGACCGGGTCCTGGGCTCGGCCACGATCGCGGTCGCGGAGCACTCCCCGGCGTGATCCGCCCGCCGTGGCGGGTAAAGGGCGTTCGTGAGCAGTATGAGATTCGGCGTGTCGACGTTCGTGACCGATGAGGGGATCGCGCCGTCCGTGCTCGGTCGTGACCGATGAGGGGATCGCGCCGTCCGTGCTCGGTCCCGCCCTGGAGGAGCGCGGTTTCGCCTCGCTGTACCTGGCCGAGCACACGCATGTCCCGGTCGCCCGCGCCACCCCCTACCCCGGGGGCGGCGACCTGCCGCGGCAGTACTACCGGACGCTGGACCCGTTCGTCGCCCTGACCGCCGCCGGGGTCGTCACCGAGCGCCTGGAGCTGGGTACGGGCATCGCCCTGATCAACCAGCGCGACCCGATCCTGCTCGCCAAGGAGACCGCCTCACTCGACCTGGTCACCGGCGGCCGCGCCGTCCTGGGCATCGGCGCGGGCTGGAACCGCGAGGAGATGCTCCACCACGGCACCGACCCGAAGACCCGGATGGCGCGCATGCGGGAATACGTCGTCGCGGTGAAGGAGATCTGGGCGAACGACCAGGCCGAGTTCCACGGCGAGTTCGTCGACTTCGACCCGATCTTCTCCTGGCCCAAGCCCGTACGCCGGCCGCCCGTCCTCGTCGGCGGCTGGGGGCCGAAGACGCTCGACCGGGTGGTGGAGTACGGGGACGGCTGGATGCCCGTGGCCGGCCGCGACCGCGACGGAGTCCTGGCCGGGGCCATCGCCGACCTGCGCGCCCGCGCCGGACGGCACGTGCCGGTCGTCGCCTACGCGGCCCGGTCCGAACCGGACGCGGTGGAGCAGCTCACCTCCGCGGGCGTGGACGAGATCCTCTTCTTCCTGCCGACCGAGCCGGCCGACGAGACGTTCCGCCGCCTCGACCGGATGGCCGAGCTCATCTGAGGCCGCACTAGGCTCACGCTGTGAACTTTCCCTGGGCCGCCGGCGCCGCCACGGGCGTCGGTTCCTACCCCGGCACGGACCCCGCGGAGACCCTGCGGGTCGTCCTCGGCGAGCTGCCGGACCTGCCGCACCTGCCCGAGCTGCCGTCGCGTGGCCCCGGCGCCGACATGATCGGCCGTACCGCCGGGCTGCTCGTCGACCTCGCCGTCGCGGTACAGCCGTCCGGCTGGCGATTCGCCGACCGCCCCGGCCGCGACGCCTCACGTACGCACGGCCTCCTCGCCCAGGACCTGGACACGCTCGAAGAGCAGGCCGGCGACGTGGCGGGCCCGTTCAAGATCCAGGTGACCGGGCCGTGGACGCTCGCCGCGTCGATCGAGGTGCGCAGCGGCGAGCGCGCGCTCGCCGACCCGGGCGCCGTGCGTGACCTGGCGGCGTCCCTGGCCGAGGGCGTGGCCGCGCACGTGCGCGACGTACGCCGCCGGCTGCCGCGCGCCGACCTGCTCGTCCAGTTCGACGAGCCGTCCCTGCCGGGCGTCCTGGCCGGAACGGTGCCGACCGCGAGCGGCTTCTCCCGCATCCGCTCGGTCGAGGCGCCGATCGCCGAGGACACGTTGCGCCGGGTCATCGAGCGCGTGGAGGCGTTCCCGATCGTCCACTGCTGCGCCCCGCGTGTCCCGTACGGCCTGCTGCGCGCCGCCGGTGCGAAGGCCGTGTCGGTGGACGCGTCCCTGCTCCGCGACGAGGAGGCCATAGGCGAGGCCGTGGAGGCGGGCACCGGTTTCCTGCTGGGCGTGATCCCGGGCACCGACGCGAGGCTGCCGAAGCCGGAGCGCTCGGTGGCGCGGGTACGTGAGCTGTGGCGCCGCCTGGGCTTCTCCCCGAAGTCCCTGGCCGAGGCCGTGGTGGTCACCCCGTCGTGCGGCCTGGCCGGCGCCACCCCGGCGTACGCCCGAACGGCCCTGAAGCACTGCCGTGAGGCCGCCCGCGTCCTCCTGGAGACCTCCGAGGACGGGTAACGCCCCCGTCGCAGGCGTCGATTTCGGAGTGTCGTCGCGAATCGGCGCCCGGGGGGCGAAGATGACGGGACTCGAAGTGGCCGCTGCCGCCGCCGGCCGGACGGTCGCCAGGCGCGCCGGCCGCGAGTGGCTGGCCGCCCGCGCCGCCGACTCCGACCGCGGCAAGGACCTGACCGAACTGATCAGGGTGTCGTTCCCGGACCGCTTCGCCCGCCGGAAGGTCGAACGGCAGCTCGCGGACATCGCCGACTCGGTGGAGCGCCGCCTGACGCCGTTGATCGAGCAGGAGTACGGCGGCCTGTCCGACGAGGACCGCGCCGCGGCGCTGGCCGAGGCGGAGCGCGCGCTGGGCATGATGGATTTGTCCGACGAGACGCTCTTCGCGGCCGACGCGGACCCGGTGAAGCTCGCCCGGCGTGTCCGCGCGCTGGTACCCGCCCCGGCGGGACAGCTCGGCGAGGCGGCCGCGCGCCTGTACGACGTCGCGCTCGACGAGTGCTGCGACTGCCTGGTCCGCATCGTGCTCGGCCTCGCCGAGTTCACGCCGCGCGCGCTCGCCGAGACGCTGGCACGCCTGTCGGATCTGGGCGACCGGATCGCGGTCGCGCTCGACCGGATCCCGGCCCGGTCGCTCGACGCCCCGTCCGGCACCCGGGACGACGCGGAGTTCGAGCGCCGGTACCTCGAACATCTCGGCCGCACGCTCGACGAGATCGAGCTGTTCGGCCTCCGCGTGGAGAACTACCGTCCCCGCGCCACCCTGAGCGTCGCCTACATCAGCCTCACCGCGACCGCCGAGGACCGCGTACGCGACGACGGCGGCCCGCTGAAGATGGCCGCGCTCACCGGGGACCGCGCGGACCGGGAGCCGTCGACCGCGCCGGCCGAGTCGATGCTCGCCCGCTCGTCCCGTACGCTCCTGCGCGGCCAGGCGGGGTCGGGCAAGAGCACGTTACTGGGCTGGATCGCGGTGACGGCGGCCCGCGGCGCGTTCACCGGCGACCTGCGGGACTGGAACGGGCGCGTCCCGTTCCTGATCAAACTCCGCAGCTGGAGCGACGGACCCCTGCCGCAGGCGGAGGACCTCGTCGCCGGGCCGCTCGGCGGGCTGGCGCCCGCCGGATGGGCGCACCGCGTCCTCGACACGGGCCGGGGGATCCTGCTGATCGACGGCGTCGACGAGGTGCCGTACGGCCGCCGGGAGACGCTCCGGCGCTGGCTGCGCGAGCTCCTCGACGTCTACCCGAGCGTACGGACCATCATCACGTCCCGCCCGGCGGCGGCGGACAGCCGCTGGCTGACCGGGGAGGGCTTCCGGCCGGTGATGCTGGAGCCGATGACCCCGGACAACCTGCGCGAACTCGTGAGGCAGTGGCACGAGGCGGTCCGCCACGCGGGGAACCTGCCGTGCGCCCCGGAGGACCTGCCCGCGTACGAGGGCGGCCTGCTCGCCCGGCTGGAGGGCGGCCCCCACCTGCGCGCGCTGGCGACGACGCCGCTGCTCGCCGCGATGCTGTGCGCCCTCAACCTCGACCGCGTGACCCATCTTCCGCGCGACCGCATGGGCCTGTACCGCGCGGTCCTCGACCTGCTGCTGGAACGCCGGGACGTCGAACGCGGCATCCGCAGCCACCCCGGCATCGTGCTCGAACGCGAGCAGAAGGAACGGCTGCTCCAGGAACTGGCCTGGCGCCTCACCGTCCTCGGCCGCGCCGAACTGTCCAGGACCACGGCCCTGCGACGCGTCGAGGCCAGGGCGGAGGCCATGCCACGCGTCGCCGCGACGGCCGAGGAGATCCTGGACTACCTGATCCAGCGCAGCGGCGTGATCCGCGAGCCGGCGCCGGGCCGGGTCGACTTCGTGCACCGCACGGTCCAGGAGTACCTCGCCGCCCGTCAGGCGGCCGACGACGCCGACATCGAGACGCTCGTCGCCAAGGCCCACCTGGACCAGTGGCGCGAGACGGTCCTGATGGCGGCCGGCCACGCCAACGGCCCACTGCGCCGCGAACTCCTGACGGGCCTCCTCGACCGCGCCGAGGCGGAACCGAGGTACGGCCACCGCCTGCGGATGCTGGTCGCCGCGTGCCTGGAGACCATCCCGGACGTACCCCGCGAGTCAAAGGACCGCGTGGAACGCTGCGTGTCCCGCCTGATCCCACCGAGGAACGCCGCGGAGGCCCGCCGCCTCGCGTCGGCAGGCGAGGAGATCCTGCGGCGCCTCCCGGAGTCGCTGGAAGGGTTGTCGGACGCCGAGGCGGTCGCCACGGTACGGACGGCCTGGCTGGTCAACGGCCCGCGCGCCCTGGAGATCCTCTCCCACTACGCCACCGACCCGAGGCCGAGGGTGCAGAAGGAACTGGTCACCGCCTGGGACTACTTTGAGCCGCATACCTATGCAGAACGCGTCCTCGCCCACGCTCCGCTCTGCAAGGGCGAACTGGCAGTGGAGAATGCTCGTCTGTTTCCCGCTCTCGGAGCGCTGCGGCATCTCACCCGGCTGGAAGTGAGCCTGCGGCGAGAGGTCGGCCTGGAGGCCCTCGCCGGCCTTCCCGCGCTGACCCAAGTGAGCGGTGACGCGGCACCTGAGTCGTTGCCTCTGCTGATGGGACACTCCGGACTTGAGCGGGTGAAGCTGCAGATCGACGGTGTGGTCGATGATCCGTCGCCGTTTCTGGCGTTGCCGTCCCTGAAGGAGCTGTACGTCTACCCGAACCGGTTCACTGCCGACCTCGACTTCGTGTCGGAACTCCCTCCGCTTCAGGGGCTTGGGCTCAGTGGGTTGGAAGACGCCGGCGATTTCTCGGTGCTCGCCACGCACCCCGGTTTGGCGACTCTTCATCTCTACAACTGCAAGATGCTGATCGGTATCGGCCCGCTCCGAGAGTTCGAGGACCTTCGCCACCTGACCTTGGGGGGAAGCGATCTCAGCGATGACCATCTAAGCGAGATAGCGGACGTCCAGCCCAGGCTCTGCGTTCTCTCGCTCATCGACCATGAGCGGACCAGCGATCTGAGCCGCATCGCACACCTTCCCCTGAAGACGCTGGCGATTATCGACTGTCCCCGGATCAGTGACCTCAAGCCCGTGTCACGGCTCCGCACGCTCCGCACGCTTCAGCTCTGGGGTCCCTCCTTCACCGATCTGTCGCCACTCTCGAGCCTGCCGTCGCTGCGAACTCTGTGGTTCAAGAACGTGGCCGATGGCCTGGACCTGACGCCTCTGGCCGGTATGCGCGACCTGACCATTCAGATCGTCGAGGGAGCGAGAGTGGTCGGGCTGGAACGCCTGCACCGGACGACCAAGGTGAAGTGGGGGGCCAGGTGAGTCCTACGGGCTCGCGGCATCGAAGGTGGACTGGGCGGCGAGGATGTCCGGGGCGTGGTCGCGGATCCAGCCGGACAGGCCCTCCAGGGGCTCGGTGATGCCCTTGCCCAGTGTCGTCAGGCCGTAGGTCACCTTCGGCGGGGTGGACGGTTCGACCGCACGGGACACCAGGCCGTCCCTCACCAGCATGCGCAGGGTCTGGGACAGCATCTTCTCGCTGATGCCCTCGATCTTCTCGCGCAGCTCGGAGAAGCGCAGGTCGCCTTCGCGCAGGGCGGTGAGGATCAGCACGCCCCACCGGCTGGTGACGTGGTCGAGCACCATGCGCGCCGGGCAGTCCCTGTGAAACACGTCACCCACCACTCGCTCCATCCTGCGAGCCGTCTCCGACGTACGGAGCTTACCTCAGGGTATGTACTTACCAAGAGTTAGCGCGCACCTCTACCGTGAGCCCCCGCAGGCAAGGAAAAGAGGAGGATGAAGTGTCGAAGACCGCCCTCATCACCGGCGGCGGCCGGGGGATCGGTGCCGCGACGGCCAGAGAGCTGGGACGCCGCGGCTACCACGTCGTCGTCAACTACCGCGGCGACGCGGCGAGCGCCGAGAAGGTCGCCGAGGACATCACGCGGGAAGGCGGCACGGCGGAGCCCGTCCGGGCCGACGTCTGCGATCCGGAGCAGGTCGCCGCCCTCGTACGGAGCCGTGACACCGTCGACGCGCTCGTCTGCAACGCCAACATCAACCCGCCGTTCGCGTCGCTCGACGCCATGACCTGGGACGACTTCATCGGCAAGGTGGAGGGCGAGATGGCCGCCGTCTTCCACCTGACCAAGCGCGTGATGACCGTGATGCGCGGGCAGGGGAGCGGCCGGATCATCTACGTCTCCAGCCTCAGCGCCGACGGCACCAGTCCCGGCGCGATCGCGCACGCCACAGCCAAGGCGGCGCTCGACGCCTTCGCGCGGCACGTCGCCGCCGAGGCCGGCCCGTACGGGATCGGGGTGAACGTCGTGGCGCCCGGCGCGGTGCGTACCGACGCCACGGCTCACCTGACGCCGGAGATGGAGAAGGCCCGCGCCGAGCGTTCGGTGTTGCGCCGCATGCTCGAACCCGAGGACGTGGCGAAGGTGATCGCGGCGGTCGTCGGCGGGGACTTCCAGGCGACGACCGGCGTTCGCATCCCCGTCGACGGCGGTTTCCGCGTGCTCCCCGCTCCCTGACGCCGCTTTCGCCGGTGAACGGGCCCGGCGACGGGCGAGCCGCAGGTCAAACTGTCACAGCCACGCGAGAGACTATCTCTCAGCGGCACCCGCACGGCAGGGAGACAGACGTGGCGACATCCGTACCCGACGAGGCCCGGCAGCGGCACGGCGAGCTGACCCAGGAGCTCGACGAGGCCAACTACCGTTACTACGTCCTCGACTCGCCGACCATCAGCGACGCGGAGTACGACCGCCTGATGCGGGACATCCGCGCGCTGGAGGACGAGCATCCCGAGCTGGTCACGCCCGACTCGCCGACCCAGAAGGTCGGCGCGCCGATCACCACCGACTTCGAGACCGTCGAGCATCTGGAGCGGATGCAGAGTCTCGACAACGCCTTCAACACCGACGACCTGAGCGCCTGGGTGACGCGCGCGGAGAAGGAGGTCGGCACGCTCGCCTCCTTCCTGTGCGAGTTGAAGATCGACGGGCTGGCGGTCAACCTGACGTACGAGAACGGCCGGCTCGTACGCGGCGCGACGCGCGGCGACGGCCGCACGGGCGAGGACATCACCAACAACATCCGCACCATCGACAGCGTGCCGACCCAGCTGAGCGGCGACGACGTGCCCGACCTGCTCGAGGTGCGCGGCGAGGTCTACCTGCCGGTCGAGGCGTTCGAGAAGCTCAACGAGAGCCTGGTCGAGGCCGGCCGGGCGCCGTTCGCCAACCCGCGCAACGGCGCGGCCGGCTCACTGCGGCAGAAGGACCCGCGCGTCACGGCCCGGCGCCCGCTCAACATGATCGTCCACGGCTTCGGCACGTGGAACGGCGGAAGGCAGCCGCGGAGCCAGTCCGAGGCGTACGAGCTGATGCGCGGGTTCGGGCTGCCGGTGAGCGACCGCTACACCGTGGTCGACGGCCTCGACCAGGTCCGCGAGTACATCGAGCACTACGGCGAGCACCGGCACGAGCCCGCGTACGAGATCGACGGCGTGGTGGTCAAGGTCGACCAGCTCGCGCTCCAGCGGCGGCTGGGGTCCACGAGCCGGTGGCCGCGCTGGGCGATCGCGTTCAAGTACCCCCCGCAGGAGGTCAACACGCGGCTCCTCGACATCCGGGTCGGCGTCGGCCGCACCGGGCGGGTGACGCCGTACGGCGTGATGGAGCCGATCAAGGTGGCCGGCTCGACCGTCGCGTACGCGACGCTGCACAACGCCGACGAGGTCCGGCGCAAGGGCGTCAAGATCGGCGACATGGTCGTGCTGCGCAAGGCCGGCGACGTCATCCCCGAGATCGTCGGGCCCGTGAGCGACCTGCGCGACGGCACCGAGCGTGAGTTCGAGATGCCGACGCACTGCCCCGAGTGCGGCACCGAGCTGCGGGCCCAGAAGGAGGGCGACGTCGACATCCGCTGCCCGAACGCCCGCACCTGCCCGGCCCAGCTCCGCGAGCGCCTCTACTTCGTCGCCGGGCGCGGCGCCTTCGACATCGAGGCGCTCGGCTACGTCGCCGCGACCGCGCTCACGCAGCCGCTGGAGCCCGAGGACCCCCCGGTCAAGAACGAGGGTGACCTGTTCCACCTGACGGTCGAGCAGCTCCTCCCGATCAAGAGCGTCGTCCGCGAGCAGCGCACCGGCCTGCCCAAGATCGACCCGAACACGGGGGAGGAGAAGGTCGTCACCTTCTTCGCCAACAAGGCCGGTGAGCCGAAGAAGACCGTGGAAAAGCTGTTCGAGGAGCTGGAGAAGGCCAAGGAGCAGCCGCTGTGGCGGGTCCTGGTCGCCCTGTCGATCCGGCACGTCGGGCCGACGGCGGCGCAGGCACTGGCGCGGGAGTTCCGGTCGATGGACCGCATCATCGAGGCCTCCGAGGAGGAGCTGACGGCGGTCGAGGACGTCGGCCCGACGATCGCGGCCTCGGTCAAGGACTGGTTCCAGGAGGAGTGGCACCAGGAGATCCTGGACAAGTGGCGCCGGGCCGGGGTGCGCATGCAGGACGAGGGCGGCGACGGTCCGCGGCCCCTTGAGGGCGTCAGCGTGGTGATCACCGGCTCGCTCGACGGCTACAGCCGCGACTCCGCGACCGCCGCCGTGCAGAACCTCGGCGGCAAGGTGTCGAGTTCGGTGTCGAAAAAGACCGGCTTTGTGGTGTTCGGCGACAGCCCAGGGTCCAAATACGACAAGGCAGTCAAGCTGGGCGTATCTCTTCTAGACGAGGCCGGCTTCGGCGTTCTGCTGGAAAAGGGGCCGGATGCGGCCAGGGAGGTGGCGGTCGCGTCTGAGGAGTGACGGCGGCCGTTCGTCGCTTTCTGACCTGCGACAACATACCGTACGGTATCGTTCGATCACTGTCGTACCGTGGACCCCTAGATTTCGGACGTAACAGAACGTGCCCAACCGGTTTCGCGAAGTTGCCCGAACGTCGTAGTCTCCCCTCAACACAACCTGTGTCCGTCCAAACACCACCGCAGACATCGAAAGCGGAGCGTTTGGTGTAACCCCTCGAGGACGTGATGAAGGACCCGAACAACACGCGAGACACGGTCCCTCGGCGCGGATCGCCGCTGTGGGTCTACGTCGTCAGTGTCACTTCGGCCGGCATCGCGGCGCTCGCCGCCTCGGTCGCCTTCCTTCGCGGCGTCGACGTCCAGGAGCTGGTCCGTAACCCGCTCTTCTGGATTCTCGCCGGCCTGATCGTGCTCGGCGAGCTCAAGCCGATCGTCACACCGGGCGCCACGGAGACGACCGGCGCCACGATCTCGACCACCTTCACGTTCGCGACCATGATCTACGCGGGCCTGCCCACGGCCCTGTTGTTCCATGCGTTCGCGGCCGCGGCCACCGGCGTCCTGCGCCGCCGTGCGCTGCACCGCACCGTCTTCAACGTCGGCCAGTACACCCTGAGCTTCACCGCGGCCGGCCTGACCCTGCTGGCCTTCGGCATCACGGCCTCGCCGAGTCACGTGTGGATCCCCGACGGAGCCGACCTGGTGCCGATGGCGCTCGCCGGCACGGCGTACTTCCTCGTCAACTCCGTGCTGGTCAACGGGGCGATCGCGTTCCACGAGCGCGGCTCGATGCTGAAGGCGATGCGCTGGAACCTCGGGCTCCAGCTGCTCGTCAACGCCGCGCTGCTCGGGCTGGCGCCCCTCGTCGCGGTGGCGATGAGCCGGTCGGCCGCGTTCATGCCGCTGTTCGTGCTGCCGTTCATCGCCGTCTACCTCAACGCCTCGGTCTCGGTCAGCCGCGAGCACCAGGCCATGCACGACGCCCTGACCGGCCTGCCCAATCGCAAGCTGCTGATCGTCCGTACCGAGGAGGCGCTCGCCGAGGCGCGCCATCGGGCCGAGCGGCGGGCGGCCCAGGGCCGGGGGGCCGACGAGGAGCCGCAGCAGCGGGTCGGCCTGTTCCTGCTGGACCTCGACCGTTTCAAAGAGGTCAACGACACGCTCGGCCATCCCACCGGCGACCGTCTCCTGCAGCTGGTCGCGCACCGGCTGACGCACAGCGTCCGGCCCGGCGACCTGGTCGCCCGGCTCGGCGGCGACGAGTTCGCGGTGCTGCTGCCATCCGTACGCGACGCGCGCGCCGCCCGCGAGGTGGCGGCCCGGCTGCGCGCCGCGCTGGGCGAGCCGGTCCGTCTCGACGGCAACTCCTTCGACCTCGACGGCAGTGTCGGCATCGCGCTCCACCCCGACCACGCGCCCGACTTCGAACTCCTGATGCAGCGCGCCGACGTCGCGATGTACGTGGCGAAGGAGAACCGCACCGGGGTGGAGATCTATTCACCCGACCGCGACCGCAACTCGCCCGAGCGCCTGGGCCGGCAGGGCGAGCTGCGCCGCGCCATCGACCGCGGTGAGCTCGAGCTGCACTACCAGCCCAAGATCTTCCTCGACGACGACCGCCCGGCCGGCATGGAGGCGCTGCTGCGGTGGCGGCACCCGACCAAGGGCCTGCTGCCCCCCGACCAGTTCCTGCCGATCGCCGAGCAGACGTACCTCATGCGCGGCATCACCGGCTTCGTGGTCGAGGCCGCCCTCGCGCAGGTGGCCGAGTGGTGGCAGGCCGGGCTGCCGGTCCAGGTCTCGATCAACGCCTCGGGGCGCGACCTGCTCGACTCGACGCTCACCGAGACGATCGCCTCGGGTCTGATGCGCCACGCCGTGCCGCCGCACGCGCTCCAGCTGGAGATAACCGAGCGGATCCTCATGACCAAGCCGGCCTACGCCGCCGACACGGTCGCAGCGCTCGCCAAGCTCGGCATCCCGCTCAGCCTGGACGACTTCGGCACCGGCTACTCCTCCCTCGTACGCCTGAGGAGCCTGCCGGTCGAAGAGATCAAAATCGACTCCTCGTTCGTGGGACGCCTGTGCGACACCGGTGACGACGCGGTGATCGTGCAGTCCATCGTGGATCTCGTCCGCACGCTCGGGCTCCGCTCGGTCGCCGAGGGCGTCGAGGACGCCGCGACCGCGGACCTCCTGCGCAAGATGGGCTGCGACGCGGCCCAGGGCTACCATTTCCGGCCGCCGATGACGGCCGACGACGCCACCGTCTGGCTGCGAGGGCGGTCACACCAGCTCGCCGCCCCGGAAGAAGCCGCCTGCTGACGATCAGCGCTGGGTAAACCGGTCGGTGCCAGGGGGCCACGCCCTCTAGGATTGAGACGAATCCATCGATCGCAGAAACGGTTTCCCTATGCCTGATGAGCACGCCGCCACGGGCTCCGCCGAAGAGCGAGCGTCCGGCGGTGCCATCACCCGCGACGAGGTCGCGCACCTCGCCCGGTTGTCCCGGCTGGCCCTCCGCGAGGACGAGCTCGACCATCTCGCCGGCCAGCTCGGCGACATCATCTCCGCCGTCGCGCGGGTCCAGGAGGTCGCGGCGCAGGACATCCCGCCGACCTCGCACGCGCTGCCGCTGACCAACGTCTTCCGCACCGACGAGGTGCGGCCGGGCCTCACGCCCGAACAGGCGCTCGCCGCCGCTCCGGCCGCCGAGCAGCAGCGCTTCAAGGTCCCGCGGATTCTCGACGAGGAGGCGTGATGAGCCGGACCGAGCGCAGTGGACGGATGAGGCACCAGCTCATCCGCGGAGCGAGTGAGGAGCCGGTGAGCGACCAATGAGCACCATCAAGAAGACCGCGGCCGAGCTCGCGGAGCTCTTCGCCTCCGGCGAGGCGTCGGCGGAGGAGATCGCGCGGGAGCACCTCGGCCGCATCAGGGCCGTCGACGGCGACGTCAAGGCGTTCCTGCACGTCGACGAGGACAACGTCCTCGCGCAGGCGCAGGCGGTCGACGCCCGCCGCGCGGCCGGTGAGCGGCTCGGCCCGCTCGCGGGCGTGCCCATCGCGCACAAGGACGTCTTCACCACCAAGGACATGCCGACCACCTGCTCGTCCAAGATCCTTGAGGGCTGGCAGCCGCCGTACGACGCGACGATCACGGCGCGGCTGCGCGAGGCGGGCCTGGTCATCCTCGGCAAGACCAACATGGACGAGTTCGCGATGGGCTCCTCCACGGAGAACAGCGCGTTCGGTCCGACCCACAACCCGTGGGACCTGACGAAGATCCCCGGCGGCTCGTCCGGCGGCTCGTCGGCGGCCGTCGCCTCGTACCAGGCGCCGCTCGCCACCGGCACCGACACGGGCGGCTCGATCCGTCAGCCCGCCGCGGTGACCGGCCTGGTCGGCATGAAGCCGACCTACGGCGGCTCCTCCCGGTACGGCGTCGTGGCGTTCGCCTCCTCGCTCGACACGCCGGGGCCCATGGCCCGTACGGTGCTGGACGCGGCCCTGCTGCACGAGGCGTTCTCCGGGCACGACCCGATGGACTCCACCTCGATCGACCGGCCCGTGCCGCCGGTGGTCGAGGCCGCGCGCCGCGCCGACGTCGAGGGCCTGCGGATCGGGGTCGTCAAGGAGTTCGGCGGCGACGGCTACCAGCCGGGCGTCCTGGCGCGCTTCCGCGAGGCGGTCGAGTTGCTCGAGTCGCTCGGCGCGAAGGTCGTCGAGGTGTCCTGCCCGCACTTCGGCCACGCGCTGCCCGCCTACTACCTGATCGCGCCGTCGGAGTGCTCGTCCAACCTGGCCCGGTTCGACGCGATGCGCTACGGCCTGCGCGTCGGCGACGACGGCACCCGCTCGGCCGAGGAGGTCATGGCGCTGACCCGCGCCGAGGGCTTCGGGCCGGAGGTCAAGCGCCGCATCATGCTCGGCACCTACGCCCTGTCCAGCGGCTACTACGACGCCTACTACGGCAAGGCCCAGCAGGTCCGCACCCTCATCGCCCGCGACTTCGACGCCGCGTTCGAGCAGGTGGACGTGCTGGTGTCGCCGACCACGCCGACGACCGCGTTCCCGATCGGCGAGCGGGCCGACGACCCGATGGCGATGTACCTCGCCGACCTGTGCACGATCCCGTCGAACCTCGCCGGCAACGCCGCGATCTCGGTGCCCTGCGGCCTGGCCGACGAGGACCGCCTGCCGGTCGGCCTGCAGGTGATGGCGCCCGTGCTGGCCGACGACCGGACCTACCGCGTCGCCGCCGCCGTGGAGAGGGCCCTGCAGGATCGCTGGGGCGGCCCGCTGCTGGCGCAGGCCCCTGACCTCACGGAGGCTGTGAAGTGACCACCACGCTGGTGCCGTACGACGAGGCGCTGACCCGGTACGAGCCGGTGCTGGGCATCGAGACCCACATCGAGCTGGGCACCAAGAGCAAGATGTTCTGTGGCTGCTCCACCGAGTTCGGCGCCCCGCCGAACACTCAGGTCTGCCCGGTCTGCCTCGGCCTGCCGGGGTCCCTGCCGGTGACGAACCAGGCCGCCATCGAGGGCATCATCAAGATCGGGCTGGCGCTGAACTGCTCGATCGTGGAGTGGTGCCGGTTCGCCCGGAAGAACTACTTCTATCCGGACATGCCGAAGAACTTCCAGATCTCGCAGTACGACGAGCCGCTGTGCGTCGACGGCCACCTCGACGTCGAGGTCGACGGCGAGACGTACCGCATCGAGATCGAGCGGGTCCACATGGAGGAGGACACCGGCAAGTCGCTGCACGTCGGTGGCGCCACCGGCCGCATCCAGGGCGCCGACCACTCCCTGGTCGACTACAACCGCGCCGGCATCCCGCTCGTGGAGATCGTCACCAAGCCGATCGTCGCCACCGGTGACAAGGCGCCGCTCGTCGCGCGGGCGTACGCCACCGAACTGCGCGAGCTGGTCCGCGCCCTGGGCGTGTCCGACGTGCGGATGGAGCAGGGCTCGATGCGCTGCGACGTCAACGTGTCGCTCATGCCCGCCGGCTCCTCGGTCTGGGGCACCCGCTCGGAGACCAAGAACGTCAACTCCCTGCGCTCGGTCGAGCGCTCCGTACGCCACGAGATCGAGCGGCAGGCGGGCGTGCTCGACGCGGGGGAGCGGGTGATCCAGGAGACGCGTCACTTCCACGAGGACACCGGCACGACGACGAGTGGCCGGAGCAAGGAAGAGGCGCAGGACTACCGCTACTTCCCCGAGCCGGACCTGGTGCCGATGGCGCCGCCGCGCGAGTGGGTCGACGAGCTGCTGACCGATCGGCCCGAACTCCCCGCGGCCCGCCGCGCGCGGGTCCGTGCGGAGTGGTCCCTCAGCGACAAGGAGCTCCAGGACATCGTCAACGCGGGCGCGCTCGACCTCATCGAGGAGACCGTACGCGCCGGCGCGGAGGCCTCCGCGGCCCGCAAGTGGTGGATGAACGAACTGTCCCGCCGCGCCACCGAGCAGGGCGTCGAGCTCACCGAGCTCCCGGTCACCCCGGCCGACGTCGTCCGCGTGAGCGCACTGGTCGCCGAGGGCGCGCTGAACGACAAGCTGGCCCGTCAGGTGTTCGACGGCGTCCTCGCGGGCGAGGGCACCCCGGACGAGGTCGTGGAGAAGCGCGGGCTGAAGATCGTCAGCGACGAGGGTGAGCTGTCCACCGTCATCGACGAGGTCATCGCCGGCAACCCGGACATCGCCGAGAAGATCCGTGGCGGCAAGGTCGCCGCGGCCGGAGCCCTGGTCGGCGCCGTGATGAAGGCCACCCGAGGCCAGGCCGACGCCGGCCGCGCCCGCGAGCTGATCATCCAGAAACTGACCGGTTGACGACAACGGCGCGGTCCCCGGAAACGGGGGCCGCGCCGGTGGCCGGTCACCCCGCGGGCTCTGCCACGGGGGTGGCCTCGGTGCCCGAGGCATCGGGTTCCGGCGGTACGTCGCGGAAGGCCGCGCGATGGGTCAGGAGGCGTTCGATCTCGACGTTGATCTCGGCGCCCAGCAAGATGATGTAGCACGACATGTACAGCCACGTCGCGATGGCCGCCGCGCCGGCCAGAGTCCCGTAGGTCGAGCTTCTCCCGCCCGTGTCGGCGGTGTAGACGGCCAGCGCCACCGACATCACGGCCCAGGCCGTCATCGCGATGCCCGCGCCCCAGCGGACCGCGTGCCAGTCGGCGTTGTTGCGGTCCGTGCCGTAGCGGTACAGCAGGATCAGGCCGATCACCGCCAGGACGGCCAGCAGCGCGCAGCGGAGGGCGAAGCCCACGACGACGTCCGCGTCGCGCAGGCCGATCCTCGGCACCGAGGCCACCAGCCACAGCGCGCCCATCACCGTCACCAGTGCCCCGGCCGTCAGGCCGACCGCGGTCGCGCGTTTGCGGATCACGTTCCGTGTGTCCTCCGCGTCGATCACGACGTGCAGGCCGTTGATGAGCGCGCCGAAGCCGCGGGAGCAGGTCCACAGCACGCCGAGGAGGCCGATGATCAGGCCCAGCGTCCGGCCCTGGCCGCTCATCGCGCTGACCGCCTCGGTCAGCTGGTCGGTCAGGGACCGCGCGACGGGGCGGGGCAGGATCGCGGCGAGCGGGCCGAGCTGTTCGCGGACCCACGCCGGTCCGGCGACCAGCGAGGCGACGGCCATCACTCCGATGAGCAGCGGCACGATCGACAGGATCGCCCAGAAGGCGACGCCGGCCGCGATCAGCCCGACGTTGTCCTCCTTGGCCTCCTTGCGTACGCGCTGCAGGACGACGATCCAGTCGCGGGCGGTGAAGCCCTCGCCGGGACCGGCGACCGCCCGGCGCATGGCGTCGGCGCTGAGGACCCGCCGCAAGAACAGCGTTATCCGCACATGCCGCTGATCTTCTGACATTGGATTGACGATAGGGGCAGAAGAGACACGGCGCCATACCGTTCGGTGACCGGGCGGTCACCAGGGAGGGTCAGGCGGCGGACGGGCGCCGCAGGTCCAGCAGGTCGGTGCCGGCCGACTCCCACAGCTCGAACAGCTCACCGGTCTCGTGGTCCCGCAGGTACGCCCCCTCCGGTCCGGTGATCGGCACCAGCGTGACGAACTGCAGGCTCAGCGTCCCGTCCGCGTCGCGGACCAGGTTGAACATCTCGTCCGCGTACGGGTGCGGCGCCGCCAGCAGTCCGCGGATCTCCGTGTCCGGCACCAGCGGCTCCTCGACGATCAACCCGTCGTCGTACTCCAGTTCGACGTCGCCGAGGACCGAGAGCCGGGCGAACCGCTCCACGAGCCGCTCGGCGTGCTCTTCCTGCCCCGGGCGTACGGAGCAGGCCAGCTCCAGCGGAAGCGGCGACTGCAGCATCCGGGAGCGCAGCCCGACGGTGACCACGCTCACCATCGACGGCGACGCGAAGAAGAACACACCGAGACCCAGGTCACGGCCGGAGTCGTTCTCCAGGGGGTGCGTGCGGAGGAAGGGGCCCAGATGGCGTTCGGCGTGCTCAATCACCTCACGGTCGTCCATCCGCCACAGCCTAGAACCCGCCTAACGCACCGGGATCACCAGGATCCGGTCATCCCCCTGAGCCGGGGAGCCCCGCCCGTCGCGGTTGCTCGTGCTGACCCACAGCGAGCCGTCGGGCGCGGTGACGACCGCCCGCAGGCGGCCGTACCGGCCCTCGAAGTGCGGCACCGGAGTGCCGGTCGTCCCGTTCGCGGTGACCGGTACCTGCCACAGCCGCCGCCCGGCCAGCGCGCCCGCCCACAGCGACCCGTGGTCGTAGGCCAGTCCCGACGGCGACGCCTCCGAGGTCCGCCACGTCAGCAGCGGCGGCGTGTACCGCCGGCGGTCGCCGCCGAACCCCTCGACCACCGGCCAGCCGTAGTCGTGGCCGGGCAGGACGCGGTTGATCTCGTCGAACCGGTCCTGGCCGAACTCCGTGGCGAACATCCGCCCCTGCGAGTCCCACGCGAGGCCCTGCACGTTCCGGTGCCCGTAGGAGAAGACGAGCGTGCCGTACGGGTTGCCGGGCGCGGGCCCGCCGTCGAGCGTCATCCGGAGGATCTTGCCGCCGAGGGAGGACCGGTCCTGCGCCAGCCCGCCGCGTCCGGTCTCGCCGGTCGAGGCGTAGAGGTAGTGGTCGGGGCCGAACGCGAGACGGCCGCCGTTGTGGATCCGGCCGCGCGGAATGCCCGTCACGATCGTCCGCAGGCCGCCGATGCCCTTGTCGTGATACTGGAACCGGGCGATCCGGTTGTCGGCGGAGGCGCTGTAGTAGACGAACACCCAGTGGTCCTTCGCGTACGACGGGGAGACGGCGACGCCGAGCAGGCCTCCCTCGCCGGCCGGTGACACGCCCGGGACGGTCCCGACGGTGGTGACCTTTCCCGCAGGGGTGACGCGCAGGAGGCGTGCGGTGTCCCGCTCGGTCACCAGGGCGTCACCGCCGGGCAGGAACGCGATCGCCCACGGCACCGACAGCCCCGTCACCAGGGCGCGCGGCGTCCCGAGCCGAACCCCGGATGCCGACGCCGAAGCGGGGGCCGCCGACGACCTACCGGATGACCCGCCGGACGAACATCCGGCGAGCGCCAGGGCGCACACGATGACGAGCGTGTTAAGCCTCACTTTGGTCAAATTCCCGTCTCAATCCGGAACGAAGTTCTCCGGCCCGAGTTGACTCTCCGTGGTCGTCGGCCGGGGTGGTGGGACAGGGCGATCCGTACCCCTCCATGCCGCATCGTCACACCTCGGCGTCACGGCCCGAGACCGACGGTCGTACGATCCTCTTCCACAGGGATCGGGAGGGTCAGTGAGAATCTGGGTGCCGGACCGCGAACTCGCCGACGCCGTCGAGGGCGTCGAGGGCGTGCACGCGCGGATCTACGACGGCCGGAGCGACGAGCCGCCCGGCGACCCGGCCGAGGTCGACGTCTACGTGCCGCCGTTCGTCGCGACTCCGCGCAGCCGCGAGATCGTGGCCGAGATGTCGAGCCTCCAGGTCATCCTGTTGCAGGTGGCGGGTGTCGACACGTTCCTGCCGGTGGTGCCCGAGGGCGTCATCTTGTGCAACGCCCGCGGCGTGCACGACGCGAGCACGGCCGAGTGGGTGGTCGGCGGCATCATCGCGGCCCAGCGGGAGTTCCCCGGCTTCCGCGACGCCCAGCGCGAGGGACGCTGGGACTGGCACATGACAGACGCCTTGACAGACCGCACCGTGATGATCGTCGGGTACGGCTCGGTAGGGGAGGCGATCGAGCGCCGTCTCACCCCGTTCGAGACGCGGATCATCCGCGTCGCCCGATCCGCCCGCGACGGCGTACACCCCGTGAGCGCGCTGCCCGAAATCCTGCCCGAGGCCGACGTCGTCGTCCTCATCGTGCCCTCGACCGCCGAGACCACGGGACTGGTCGACAAGGCGTTTCTGGCTCGCATGAAAGACGGAGCGTTGCTGGTCAACGCGGCGCGCGGCACCGTCGTGGACACCGGGGCGCTGCTGGACGAGGTGACCGGCGGCCGGCTCCGCGCGGTACTCGACGTGACCGACCCCGAGCCGCTGCCGGCCGGTCATCCGCTCTGGACGGCGCCCGGGGTGTTCATCACCCCGCACGTCGGCGGTTCCACCCCGGCGTCGCGCCGCCGGATCGTCGCGCTTGTTACTGACCAGGTCACACGGCTTGTCACGGGGGAGCCCCCGATCAACGTCATCAGGGGCGACTACTGATCGGGTAAACACTGCCCGGCGGGCCTTTGCCCGCCGGAGACCGATTACAGGCCGCTACGTTTCCTCTCCGGCCGTCATTTCCGGCAAAACGCCTAAAAGGTCAGGGTTGTGATTACTCACGGTGGCCATCCGTCGCCTGCTGGACGCCCGGCCTCAATCGCTCCGTGACATACGGCCCGTAGATTGAGCCGCGAAGCTGACCAGCCCGACCACCGCGCGGACCATGCCGGAAGACCCCGGCCTTGATTCGCGGGGTTCGCAACTCAAAACCCGGTGCCCCGCTCAGGCGGGACACCGCCTCGCAAGGATGACAAAGCACTTGACAGACCACCGGAGAACCGCCCGGGTTCGGTGGAGAACTCGGGAGTCATGTGCGCCCTGCGAGGCGTTTCCAGAGCGGGACGGCTAATGATCAAGTCGCGGGGAGCAAGTTAGATGACCGGGGAGGGAGCGGAGCGGCGGCGCTGGCACGTACCGGCACCGGTGCGGCCGTTCGGAGCGCTCGTGGCGCTCGCCTTGATCTATGCCCTCGCGCTCGGGCTGGGCTGGGGCGGAGGGCTGTCCGGAGCATGGCTCGCCGCGTGGGCCGCGGCCGCCGCCGCGTCGTCGCTCATGTACGCCGCCGTGCGCGCGCCCCAGACGGCCGCCGGAAAGATCGACCGGGACATGTGGCGGTGGTTCGGCGTGGCCGCGCTGGCCTGGTGCGCCGGCGCCACGGTGAACGCCGTCTCCCGGCTCGTGATCAGCCGCGCCGTCGTGACGGTCTCACCGGCCGACCTGTTCCTGCTGGTCGCGCCGATCGCGATCACCGCGGGCTTCCTCGCGCCGATACGCCTGCCGCGCAGCGCGCGTCCCTGGCTGCGCTACCTGGCCGACACCTACGTCTGCGCCTGCGCCCTGTTCGTGGTCGGCTGGGTCGCGATCTTCGATCGGCTCTACCATGCCTCCGGCGAGGGCTGGGGCCAGTTCCTCATCGAGCTGCGCTACCCGGTGCTGGACGCCGCGCTGGTCTGCGCGCTGTTCCCGATGGCCCTCGTCGCCGTACGGGCGAACCACCGGCCCGCCGCGCTCGCCTACTGCGCACTGCTCGTGCTGTCCGCGGCCGACGTGGTCTACGCCGTGCTCCGGCTCAACGACGACGCCACCCACGGCATCCCGGCCGACGTGGTCCGCGCGGCCGGACTGCTGCTCCTGGCCGCCGTGCCCTGGCTCGGGCGCGGGGAGGGACCGGCCGAGGACACGCGCCGGCCGCTGGTCGGGCCGGGCCTCGCGCCCGCCGCCACCGCCGCCGCGGCAGCGATCTTCGTGGCCGGCCACACGCTCACGGGCGCCCGCGGGCTGCGGCCGATCGTGCCGATCGTCGCGGGCTCGGCGGTGCTCGTCCTGCTCGCCCGCCTCGCCGAGCTCGTCCGCGAGAACGACCGCCTCGCCCGCGCCGCCGCGAGCGGCGAGGAGCACTTCCGCGCGCTCGCCGAGAGCATCAACGACGTCGTGCTCATCTGCGGCCTCGACGGCGTCGTGCAGTACGTCAGCGCCGGACCCCGCCGCTCGTACCACTACACCGCCGAGGACCTCCTCGGCCGCCCCGTGTACGACGTCGTCCACCCCGAGGACCTGCCGCGCGTCGTGGACGCGGTGACGGCCTTCCTCGACACCGACTGCGACCTCGACGTCGCGCGCATCGCCTGCCGCATCCGCGCCACCGACGGCACCTGGCTGCCCACCGAGTCGACCATCTCCCGGTACGGCCGGGCCGGCGACGGCACCGACCAGCTGCTGGTCACCACCCGCGACTTCAGCGAGCAGGTGGCGCTGGAGCGCCAGGTCGCCCACCTGACCTTCCACGACGGGCTGACCGGCCTGCCCAACCGCGCCTACCTCGAAGAACGCGCCCGGGAGAAGGTCGGACGCAGCCAGGGCCCGGTCGCGGTCGTCTTCGTCGACCTCGACGGGTTCACCGCCGTCAACGACTCCATCGGCCACGCCGGCGGCGACCAGCTGCTCGCCCAGGCGGCGCGGCGGCTCCGCGCGGGCGTGCTGGCCGACGACACCGTCGCGCGCTGGGGCGGCGACGAGTTCGCCGTGCTCATGGAGAGCGCGGCCGAGGTGCAGACCGTCGTCGACCTCGGCGAGCGTCTCCTGCGGGCCCTGGCCGGCGAGCCGTACCGCGTCGCCGACCGCGCCATCGTGCTCACCGCCAGCGTCGGCATCGCCTTCACCGAGGACTGCATCGAGGGCGCCGAGCTGATCCGCAACGCCGACATCGCGCTGTCGCGGGCGAAGGATCTCGGCGGCGGCCGGGTCGAGGTCTTCGCCGCCAAGATGCACGCCGACGTCATGCGCCGGCTCGAACTCGGTAGCGACCTGCAGCGCGCGCTCACCGAGCAGCAGTTCGCGGTGGAGTTCCAGCCCGTGGTCGAGCTGGCCACCTCGCGGGTCACCGGGGTCGAGGCGCTGGTCCGCTGGTGGCGGGACGGCGTGTCCGTGCCGCCCGAGGAGTTCATCGGCACCGCCGAGGAGTCCGGGCTCATGGTGCCGCTCGGCAACTGGGTGCTGCGCGAGGCGTGCGCCCAGGTGGCCCGGTGGCGGGAGAACGGCTGGGAGATCGGCCTGTCGATCAACCTCCGGCCGCGTGAGATCGCGGCGGCGCACTTCGTCGACTCGGTCGCGGCCGCGCTCGCCGACAGCGGGCTGCCGCCCGGCGCGCTGACGCTGGAGGTCAAGGAGGAGGTGCTGGTCGACGGCTCCGACGAGCTCATCGAGCGGTTGTCGGCCCTGCGCGACCTCGGCGTGCGCCTGGCCATCGACGACTTCGGCACCGGCTACGCCTCGCTCGCCTTCCTGCGGCAGCTCCCGGTCGACGTCATCAAGATCGACCCGTCGTTCGTGTCCGGGCTCGGCCGCGACGAGACGCTCACGCTGCTGACTCGCACCATCGCCCGGGTCGGCCGCGATCTCGGGCTTACGGTCGTGGCCGAGGGGGTCGAGCGGCCCGAGCAGCTCGAACTGCTCCGCGAGATGGGCTGCCCCCGGGGCCAGGGCTATCTCGTGTCCCGGCCGATGGCGCCGAGCGGCATCGAGGCGCTCGTGCAGCTCAATCCTCGCGGCGAGGCGTCCATCCCCCTCCACGGTTCGGTGATCTCCGCCAGCTGACCGGGGACCGTTCGCCTGCGAACAGCTCCAATGTCGTTGACGACGCATCGTGATCTTCGCCATCCTTACCGTGATCCTTACCAAGATCATGACTTTCTCCCACAATGGCGAAGGAACTCCATATGCGCGCGCGACGACACCTCCTCGTCGCGGCAGCCGTAGGGCTCGCCGGTCTGGCGACCGGGCAGGCCTACGCTGCCTACCAGCCGAAACCCGTCCCCGTGACCCGGCAGCAGGCCTTCGCCGACGCGGCCAGGGCCGAACACGTCCCCCTCAGGCTCCTGCTCGCCGTCTCGTACCTGGAGTCGCGGTGGGACGCCAACCAGGGCCGGCCGAGCGTCAGCGCGGGGTACGGCCCGATGCACCTGACCGACGGCACGCTCGTCCCCGCCCGGGAGCACTTCTCCGGCGGCACCGAGGACCCGCGCGGCGACACGTCCCGGCCGAGACGCCGGCCCCGGGCGAGCGGCGTGCGCCCCGGCCACGTGGCGCAGACGTTGCAGCAGGCCGCCGAGCTGACCGGCGCGAGCGCCGACGACCTGCGCACCGACGCCACCGCCAACATCCGTGCCGGGGCCGCGCTGCTCGCGCACTACCAGCGCCGGCTGCGCAGGCCGCTCAGCTCGAACCCGTCCGCCTGGTACCAGGCGACCGCCCGCTACGGCGGCACGAGCTGGTTCGCCGACCAGGTCGTGAACGTCCTTCGCACCGGCGAGTCCCGTACGACCGACGACGGCCAGCGGGTCACGCTCGCCGCGACACCCGGCCTGAAGGCCGTCCGGACGGCCGCCAACGCCGCGCAGACCGAGTGCCCGCCCGACCTCGGCTGTGAGTGGATCCCCGCCCCGTACCGGCAGCTCGATCCGAAGGACCAGACGAAGTACGGCAACCACGACGAGGCGCGGCGCCCGCTGAGCCAGCGGATCCGCTACATCGTCATCCACGACACCGAGGGCGACTACGCCTCATCGGTCAAGCTGGCGCAGGACCCGACGTACCTCGCGTGGAACTACACGGTCCGCTCCTCCGACGGCCATGTCGCCCAGCACGTCAAGAACAAGGACATCGGCTGGCACGCCGGCAACTGGTACATCAACGCCAAGTCGATCGGTGTGGAGCACGAGGGCTTCCTCGCGCAGGGCGGCACCTGGTACACCGAGGCGATGTACCGCGGCTCGGCGGAGCTGGTGCGCTACCTGACCCGTGAGTACGGCATCCCGGTGGACCGCGCGCACATCCTGGGCCACGACAACGTCCCGGGCGGCGTGCCGTCCGACGTCGCCGGCATGCACCAGGACCCCGGCCCGTACTGGGACTGGGCGCACTACTTCGACCTGCTGGGCCGGCCGCTGCACGCGACCGGCGGCGCGAACGCGGGCCTGGTCACCATCCGGCCGGACTACGCCACGAACACCGTCCCGTACACGGGCTGCGACGCGAAGAACCCGAGCGCCGCGTGCCCGGAGCACGGCGGCGGCGACGTCCTGCTCCGCACCGCGCCGTCCGCGGACGCGCCGCTCGTGAAGGACGTCGGCGCGCACCCGCCGAACGGCGACGCGACGATGAGCGTGTACGACTTCAGCGCGCGCGCCTCGACGGGCCAGACCTACGCGGTGGCCGGCCGGCAGGGCGACTGGACCGCGATCTGGTACCTCGGGCGGAAGGCGTGGTTCCACGACCCCGCGAGCGCACCCGTCGCCGTCGGCGCCCGCGGCCTGGTCGCGACGCCCAAGCCGGGAGCGAAGTCGGTGCCGATCTACGGGCGGGCCTATCCGGAGGCGTCGGCGTACCCGGCGAACATCCCGGTGCAGGACCTCACGCCGATGCAGTACACCTTCGCCGCGGGCCAGAGCTACCCGGTGGCCGACGTGGCGCGCGGCGAGTACGCCTACTCGAAGACCTTCGACGTGTCCACCCACGCCGTCGTGAAGGGCAGGTTGAAGTACTACGAGATCCAGTTCGGCCACCGCGTGTACTACGTGAAGGCCACTGACGTGGTGCTCAGACGCGTCTCGTGACGCGTGTCCGGAAGTGGAAAATTGCTGTGGTGTCTCGAATGATCGAAAGTCATTGACGAGGCCTCCGGGCTTCGGCACTCTTACCGCGACCCTCACCGTCAGCGGAGGCTGCCGATGCCCGTGCGACGTCACGCTCTCGTCGCGGCGATCGTGGCCCTGGCCGGTCTAGGTACCGGCCAGGCCCATGCCGCCCAGCAATCCAGTCCGGTCCCCACCACCCGGCAACAGGCCTTCGCCGACGCGGCGAAGGCCTACCACGTTCCCGAGAAACTGCTGCTCGCCGTGTCCTACCTGGAGTCGCGGTGGGACGCCAACCAGGGCCGGCCGAGCGTCGGCGCGGGCTACGGCCCCATGCACCTGACCGACGGCACCCTGACCTCCGCCGGAGAGCACCTGTCCGGCGGGGGTGAGGACCCCCGCGGCGACACGGCGCGCCCGGCGCTGCGCCCGAAGGCGACGGCCGCTCCCGCCGCGAGCCCGGACGGGCAGACGCTCCAGCGGGCCGCCGGACTCACCGGGACCGCCGCGACCACCCTGCGCACCGACCCCACCGCCAACATCAGGGGCGGCGCCGCCCTGCTCGCCCGCTACCAGCGCGACCTCGGCAGGCCGCTCGCCGCCGACCCCGCCGCCTGGTACCAGGCGACGGCCCGCTACGGCGGCACGGCCTGGTTCGCGGGCCAGGTCTACGACGTCCTGCGCACCGGCGAGTCCCGTACGACCGACGACGGCCAGCGGGTCACGCTCGCCGCCACGCCCGGGATCAAGCCGGCCGGGGCGGGCGCCGACGACCCGCGGACCGAGTGCCCGCCCGGCCTCGGCTGTGAATGGGTGCCCGCGCCGTACCAGCAGCTCGACCCGAGCGACCCCACGAGCTACGGCAACCACGACCTGGGCGACCGGCCCAAGAGCCAGCGGATCCGCTACATCGTCATCCACGACACCGAGGCGGACTGGGCGACCACGCTGAAGCTCGCCCAGGACCCGACGTACCTCGCGTGGCACTACACCGTACGGTCCGACGACGGGCACATCGCCCAGCACGTCAAGACCAAGGACGTCGGCTGGCACGCGGGCAACTGGGACGTCAACGCCCGCTCGATCGGCATCGAGCACGAGGGCTTCCTCGCGCAGGGCGGCAGCTGGTACACCGAGGCGATGTACCGCAGCTCCGCGGCGCTGGTCCGGTACCTGACCAGGAAGTACGACATCCCGGTCGACCGGGCGCACATCCTCGGCCACGACAACGTCCCCGGCATCACGCCCGCCAACGTGCAGGGCATGCACGAGGACCCGGGGCCGTACTGGGACTGGGCGCACTACTTCACCCTGCTGGGCCACCCGCTCCACGCCACCGCCGGGCCGCGCTCGGGCATGGTCACGATCCTGCCGGACTATGACAAGAACGTCGTGCCGTACACCGGCTGCGACGCGAACGCTCCGAGCGCCCCGTGCCCGCCGCACGGCGGCGGATCGATCATGCTGCGTACCGCGCCCAGCGACGACGCGCCGCTCGTCAAGGACATCGGCAAGCACCCGCCGAACGGCGACGCGACGATGAGCGTGTACGACCACAGCGCACGCGCCGCGACCGGCCAGACCTACGCCGTGGCGGACCGCCAGGGCGACTGGACGGCGATCTGGTACCTCGGCCAGAAGGCGTGGTTCCACGACCCGAAGAAGCAGCCCACCGCCGTCGGCGCCCACGGCTTCGTCGTCACGCCCAAGCCGGGCGCCGCGTCGGTGCCGGTCTACGGGCGCGCCTACCCGGAGCCGGAGGCGTACCCGGCGAACATCCCGGCGCAGAGCCTGGTGCCGATGCAGTACACCTTCGCCGCCGGCCAGAGCTACGCCGTGGCCGACACGGTGCGCGGGGAGTACGACTACTCCACGACCTTCGACGTGTCCACGCACGCCATCGTGCGCGGCAAGCTGAAGTACTACGAGATCCAGTTCGGCCACCGCGTCTACTTCGTCAAGACCGGTGACGTGGTGCTCAAGCGCGTCTTCTGAGGCGCCTGAGGGCCGCACCGCCCGCCGTGATCGCCCGATCACGGCGGGCGGTCTCGTATGCTGAGATTTGTAGTCCACAGATTTGACGTGAGGCGGCAAATTCGCCATGGTTGGGAACGTGAAACGCAATCTGATTCTCGTACTTGGTCGGCGCGCAGGCTGACCAGGTTCGACCGCTTGCGCGCTCCCCTCGACCGCCACCCGGCGCGAGGGGTTTTTTGTTGGCCATGACCCCTGGGCTCGTGACAGGCCGTGAGTGCACGATCACCGAGCCCGAGCCCTCAGGAGCACAAGGACTTGCGATGACCGAACGGATGACCGGAGCCCAGGCGCTCGTCAGAGCCCTGGAGCAGGTCGGTGTCGACACTGTGTTCGGAATCCCGGGAGGCACCATCCTCCCGGCGTACGACCCCCTTTTCGACTCCCAGCAGGTACGCCACATCCTTGTCCGTCACGAGCAGGGCGCAGGCCACGCCGCGGAGGGATACGCCCAGGCCACCGGCAAGGTCGGTGTCTGCATGGCGACGAGCGGTCCGGGCGCGACCAACCTCGTCACCCCGCTCGCGGACGCGTACATGGACTCGGTGCCGATCGTCGCGATCACCGGGCAGGTGGTGAGCGGTGCGATCGGCACGGACGCCTTCCAGGAAGCCGACATCGGCGGCATCACGATGCCGATCACGAAGCACAGCTTCCTCGTCACCGACCCCGCGGACATCGGCCGTACCATCGCCGAGGCGTTCCACATCGCCTCCACCGGCCGGCCCGGCCCGGTGCTGGTCGACATCGCCAAGGACGCGTTGCAGCGCGAGGTCGACTTCGTCTGGCCGCAGCCGATGCAGCTCCCCGGCTACCGTCCGGCGGTCCGGCCGCACGCCAAGCAGATCCGCGAGGCCGCCCGGCTCCTGGCCTCGGCGAAGCGGCCGGTCCTGTACGTCGGCGGCGGCGTGATCAAGGCCAGGGCCGCCGACGAGCTGCGTGCGCTCGCCGAGCTGACCGGCGCCCCGGTCGTCACGACCCTGATGGCCAAGGGCGCCCTGCCCGACAGCCATCCGCTGCACATGGGCATGCCGGGCATGCACGGTAACGTCGGCGCGGTCGGCGCCCTCCAGCAGTCCGACCTGCTCGTCGCGCTGGGCGCCCGCTTCGACGACCGCGTGACCGGCCGGCTCGACACCTTCGCCCCCGACGCGAAGGTCGTGCACGCCGACATCGACCCGGCCGAGATCTCCAAGAACCGCCACGCCGACGTGCCCATCGTCGGCGACTGCCGCGACGTGCTCACCGACCTGATCACCGCGGTGCGGAACGAGCACGCCGCCGGCCGCAAGGGTGACCACGCGGACTGGTGGCGCCAGCTCAGCGCGTGGCGCGAGACGTACCCGCTGGGCTACGAGACGCCGGCCGACGGGTCGCTGGCACCGCAGCAGGTCATCCAGCGCATCGGGCAGATCGCCGGTCCGGACGCGCTGTACGTCGCGGGGGTGGGCCAGCACCAGATGTGGACCGCCCAGTTCATCGGCTACGAGCGGCCCGGCGCGTTCATCAACTCCGGCGGGCTGGGGACGATGGGCTTCGCGGTGCCGGCCGCGATGGGCGTCAAGCAGGGGCGGCCGGACACCACGGTCTGGGCGATCGACGGCGACGGCTGCTTCCAGATGACCAACCAGGAGCTCGCCACCTGCGCCATCGAGGGCATCCCGATCAAGGTCGCCGTGATCAACAACGGTAACCTCGGCATGATCCGGCAGTGGCAGACGCTGTTCTACAACGAGCGGTACTCCAACTCCGACCTGCAGTCCCGGCGGATCCCGGACTTCGTCAAACTGGCGGAGGCGTACGGCTGCGTGGGACTGCGGTGCGACAACGCGGCCGACGTGGATGCCACGATCAACAAGGCCATGGAGATCAACGACGTGCCCGTCGTGATCGACTTCATCGTCCACCAGGACGCGATGGTCTGGCCGATGGTCGCCGCCGGCACGAGCAACGACGACATCAAGATCGCGCGAGACCTGGCGCCGGAGTGGGGGAGCGATGACTGAGCTGGGAGAGAACACGAGATGAGCAGGCATACGCTTTCGGTGCTGGTCGAGAACACGCCGGGCATCCTGGCGCGTGTGGCGGCGCTCTTCTCCCGCCGCGGCTTCAACATCGACTCACTGGCCGTCGGCACGACCGAGCACCCGGAGATCTCCCGGATGACGATCGTGGTCAACGTCGAGGAACGCCCGCTCGAGCAGGTCACCAAGCAGCTCAACAAGCTGATCAACGTCATCAAGATCGTCGAGCTCGACCCGGCGGCGTCGGTCCAGCGCGAGCTCGTTCTGATCAAGGTCCGCGCCGACCACGAGACCCGTTCCCAGGTGCTGGAGACCGTCGAACTCTTCCGCGCCCGGGTCGTCGACGTGGCCCCGGACGCGGTGACGGTCGAGGCGACTGGTAGCAAGGACAAGCTCGAAGCCCTGATCCGGGTGCTCGAACCCTTCGGCATCAAGGAACTCGTGCAGTCGGGCATGGTCGCCATCGGCCGAGGTGCCCGTTCCATCACCGACCGCTCGCTGCGCGCCATCGAGCGCAGCGCGTGAGCCGTTTTTTCAGAGAGGTAAAGGCAAGTGGCTGAGATCTACTACGACAAGGACGCCGACCTGAGCGTCATCCAGGACCGCCATGTCGCGGTGCTCGGATACGGCAGCCAGGGACACGCGCACGCGCTCTCGCTGCGCGACTCCGGCGTCGACGTCCGCGTCGGCCTGCCGAAGGACTCCAAGAGCCGCGAGAAGGCCGAGAACGACGGCCTGCGCGTGGTCACGCCGGAAGAGGCGTGTGAAGAGGCCAACGTCACGATGGTGCTCATCCCCGACCACCTGCAGCGCGAGCTGTACACCTCGGCGATCGCGCCGTCGCTGGTCGAGGGCGACGCGCTGTTCTTCGGCCACGGCCTCAACATCCGCTACGGCCTCATCGAGCCGCCCGAGGGCGTCGACATCTGCATGGTCGCCCCCAAGGGCCCGGGCCACCTGGTCCGCCGCCAGTACACCGAGGGCCGCGGCGTGCCGGTACTCGTCGCCGTCGAGCGCGACGCCACCGGCAACGCCTGGCCGCTCACGCTCTCGTACGCCAAGGCCATCGGCGGCACCCGTCCGGGCGCGCTCAAGACGACCTTCACCGAGGAGACCGAGACCGACCTGTTCGGCGAGCAGGCCGTGCTCTGCGGCGGCGTGTCCGAGCTGATCAAGGCCGGTTTCCAGACGCTCGTCGAGGCCGGCTACCAGCCGGAGGCGGCCTACTTCGAGTGCCTGCACGAGATGAAGCTGATCGTCGACCTGATGTACGAGGGCGGCCTGTCCAAGATGCGCTGGTCGATCTCGGACACCGCCGAGTTCGGCGACTACACCCGCGGCCCGCGCATCGTCACCGACGCCACCCGCGAGGAGATGCGCAAGATCCTCGGCGAGATCAAGGACGGCACCTTCGCGAAGGAGCTCGTGGAGGAGTTCGACGGCGGCCGCAAGAACTTCCTCAAGCGCCGCGAGGAGGAGCAGAACTCGCCGATCGAGCAGACCGGCGCCAAGCTCCGCCCGATGATGTCCTGGCTCCAGGACGACTGATCTCTTTCTGAGAGCCGCCCCGGGCCCGTCAGGCGATCCCTCGACGGGCCCCGGGGGCGGTCCCCGGCTCTACTCCGGGGATTCCTCGACCCAGCGGCGGAGCCGGTCTTCGGACACGCCGTAGATCTGTGCGGCGGTTGAGATCGGCCAGGTGCCCTCGACGACGTCGCGTACCGCTTTCGGTCTGCACCTGGCGTCCCACGCCTGAAGGATCGCCTCGGTCCTCTTCCGGAACTGCGGAAGCCGCGCGACGAGCTTCGTGAAGGCGGTCTCGCTCTCTTCACGGGTACGGAAGAGAAAGCCGTCGTTGATCGTCAGCGCGGCCTCGATGCGGCGGATATCGTCGCCGTCCAGCCAGCTCCGGACGGTATCGAGCATCTCGGTGCCGTTGTCCTGGAATTTCCAGGAGAGCGTGTCGCATACCTCGGCGAGATCCTCGTCGTCCAGTCGCTCCAAGAGACCGCTGAGAAGCGTCTCCATCGGTACTTGGCGCATCCGCTCATTCTCCGCCTCCGCTTTGTCGAGACGGACACTGGTCGTGATTCCCGTTGATACGGTCACGCCCATGTCAAGCGATCATGATGAAACGGAGCTGCCGCTCGATGCCGCGTTTGAGCGCCTGCACGCCGACGCGGCCGCCGGGGATCCGCGGGCGGCCGGCGAACTCGGGCGGCTGTTGTGTCTGTTGCCGCAGGACGGATCACTGACCGCGTGGAGCTGGTTAGCGCCGGAATGGCCCGCCGAACCGTGGCTGCGCGCCGCGCTCGCGTCGCGGCCGGACGACATCGACTCCGCCGCCCTGCTCGCCGGTCTCCTCACGCAACGGTTCGAGACCGGTCTCCAGGTGCACGACGGCGATTCCGATACCGCGCTACAGGACGAAGCGACGGCATTGTACTCCCGGATCCTGGGCCGGGATCCCGACAACGCGACGGCGAAGGCCGGCCTCGCCGCGATCCAGGACCTCCTCGAGCCGGCCGGCACCACGCCGGTGTCCGGATACGGCTTCTACTGTGCCACGTGGTCGGCCCACTCTGGCTCGGCCGGTTGGGTCAGCCTCCTGGTCGCCACCGATCCGCGTGAGTTCCGGTGGGCGTTCGACCGGCAACTACGGTGCGGACTCGACGGCGACGACGACCCGGCGGTGTTCTTCGCCGACACTGAACCGGCGATCACCGTCTACCGTTCAGGAGAACCGACCAGGCTGATACGACTCGAACGCCATCTCGGCAGGAGCGCGGAACGACCTGTCGAATGGTCGGAGTTCACCCTGCCGTCTCTCACCGGTGACCTGCTGCCGGTCGGCCATCCGGCCCAGGTCCGCCTCGGCCACGGGAGCGAGCGGCTCGCCTTCTACGGCTCCAGCGTCTACAACGACTACTGAATCATGAAGCGTGCTGTGCGCTCTCATGGGTTCGTCCGTATGCTCGGGAAGCGTGCGAGTTGATCTTGTCACGCTGGTCGTGGACGACTATGACCCCGCCATCGAGTTCTTCGTCGACGTGCTCGGCTTCGAGCTGGCCGAGGACTCGCCGTCGCTGACGAACGACGGCCGTCCGAAACGGTGGGTCGTCGTCCGGCCGCCAGGGGCCGAGACGGGCGTCCTGCTCGCCCGCGCGGACGGCGAACGGCAGTCCCTGGCCGTCGGGAACCAGGTCGCCGGCCGGGTCGGGTTCTTCCTCCAGGTGGACGACTTCGAGGCCGAGTACGAACGGATGGTCGCCGCGGGGGTCGAGTTCGTGACCTCGCCTCGCACCGAGCCGTACGGCCGGGTCGCCGTGTTCCTCGACATCTCCGGTAACCGCTGGGACCTGCTCGGCCCGGCCTGACCGGATCCGGTGTGCTCATCACCCTCTCTCCGTACGCGCGCCGGGAGGTCTCAGGGGCGCACGCCGCAGGAGGATGCGGCGCATGGCGCCGTAGCCGCGGTCGAATTTCTCCGCCACTTCGCGGATGGTCCAGCCCTCCCGGTAGAGGCGGGCGGCCTCTTCTTCCAACCATTCGAGTTCCGGATCGGTCTTGGCGTCGCGGAGTGCGCGAATGTCGGCCCATCGGTAGCGGCGGTGCCCGCCCGGGGTCGTCAGCGACGTCAGGCGGCCCGCTCTGGCCATTTGCGCGAGCGTTCCCGTGGCGATGCCGAGCGCTCGCGCGGCCTCGTACGGTTTCAGCAAGTGGTCGTCGGGGAGATCGCGGTCGTTCACTTCGCGACCGCCGCCCATACCGTTTTCCCGCCGTTCTCCTCGCCGCGCACTCCCCATTCTTCGCAGACGGCGTCGACGAGGAACAGGCCGCGTCCCGTGGTGTCCGTCTCGCCGGCGTTCCTCACCGTGGGAAGACCGGGGCCCATGTCCGTGACCTCGACCAGGACGGTGTCGCCGCGGCGTTGAAGCGCGAACAGGAATATATCGCGCTGCTTTATGGCATTAGTCACTAATTCGGACACCACGAGTAGCGCATTGTCCCTCAGCGGCGTGAGATCCCAGTCGTCCAGGACCCTTTCGGTGAGCGTACGGGCCTGTTCGGCGGCGATCGCGTGTGGCGGCATGCGAATGCGCAGGTCGCGATTCTGTGCCGGATGGCGGAGGATATTCGAAAGGTCCACGAATGCTCTCCTGGTCGGTGATAATCGGGATTCAGGAGAAGGATTGACCCGTCCCCGTCGACGTGTCGATGTTTCTCGGAAACATCCGCAACACTCGGAAACACGGAGGGCCTGTCAATGCATGCGAAACCGTCACCGGACCCGATGATCTCGATGTGGACCTGGCTCGCGCACGATGTGCGCTTTTATCGCACTCGCGCGAAAATGTCCGGTACGCGGCTGGGGGAGCTGCTCGGCTGCGACCGCTCGACGATCTCCCGCATCGAGTCCGCCACGCTCAAGATCGACGACAAGCAGGCGAAGATCCTGGACCGGATCTTCGACACCGGCGGCCACTTCCTCCGCCTCCTGAGGTACGCCGAGCTGGGCCACGACCCCGACTGGTTCAAGGCCTTCATCGGGTACGAAAAGACGGCGGCGAGTATCCGCATCTACGAGGCGTTGGTCATCACTGGCCTTCTGCAGATCGAAGAGTACAATCGAGCTTTGCTGATGGCTGCGAGAATCGTCGATGACGTAGAGGAGGCATTAGCGACTCTTGTCGCACGTCAGGCGGTGCTCGACAGAGACCCTCCTCCGAATATGTGGGTGCTGCTCAACGAATCAGCCCTGCGTCAACCGGTAGGCGGGGCGGAGGTGATGAGAAAACAGCTTGCCCACCTGCTGGAGATGAGCGAGCATCCGCATATCTCCCTTCGGGTCATCTCCACGGAAGTAGGCGCCCACGTCGGTTTGGACGGCTCGTTCAGCGTCCTGGAATCCCCTGCCAGTCGAGCAGCCTATACTTCGGCCCTGCCGCAAGGGCGATTGATTCTCGCCGCCGCCGAGATTGAATGGTACAAGGACCGGTTTGAGCAGATCGGATCGGACGCTCTGTCGAGGAGTAGCTCTCGGCAGATGATCAAACAGGTTTTGGAGGAATTTCAGTGAGTGAGACTCCCTGGAGGAAGAGCAGTCGCAGCGGTGGCTCCGGCGGAGCGAACTGCGTCGAGGTCCGCATCGAGGAGAAGTCCGCTTAGTCTTCGGCTCAGTGGCCCAGGAAGATGGGGTTGGTGAGGGCGGCCATGGAGCCGTCCGGGTGGCGGACCTCCGCGCGGACGTACGGTGACACGCGTGGTGTCGTCCGCCACGTCGCCGTGCCGGCCGGGCCTTCGAACACCTGGCCTTCGTCGGTGAACAGGCGGATCATGCCCGTCGGCACGCCCTCCGTCCGTACCGACACCTCGACCTGATCGCCCGGCGCGGCGTTCAGGCGCTCGCCGATCCCCGCCGTACGCGAACCCACGGCGGCCGTGAACGACAGGGCGACCGCCGAGGACTCCGCGACGTACAGCCGCCCCGCCTTCACCGCCGACAGGATCGCGTCACGCTCCAGGTCGTCGGCGAGTACGACGTTCTGTGGCAGGCCGATGACCTGGCCCTCCTTGTGGGAGTCGCTGTCGCCGACGGCCGGGATCCAGCGGCGTCCCTCGACCAGCAGGCCGTTCCACATCTGCAGGGCCGCCTCGTCGTCGAGCGTCCACGGACCGTTCCACACCTCGATGGCGTCCACCTGGTCGTAGCCGAACTTCCACTGGCAACCGACGAACGGGCAGAACGGGTGGGCGGCCACCGCCAGCGCGCCGTGCCGGTGGATCTCCTTGAGGAAACGCGGGATCACGCCGTCGACCGCGCGGTACCGCCAGTCGATCCACGTGCCCGGCGGGAGCCCGAGCGCGGTGTAGTGGCCGTTGCGGGTGGTGATCTCCTCGCCGTCGATGATGAGCAGGTCCTCGCGTGCGTGATGACCCCAGATGCCGGCCGCGCTGGAGGTGTTGTGCTCGGTGGAGACGATGAAGTCCAGTCCGGCCGTACGGGCGCCGGCCACGATCTGCTCGGGCAGCCACGCGCCGTCGGAGTGCACCGAGTGCAGGTGCATGTCGCCCCGGTACCAGGCGCGGCCCCGGCCGTTCGCACGCGTCGGTGCGTGGGAGGGCACGAACGCCGGCCCGGGTTCGCCGAACCGCAGCGTCACGGTCACCGTCCAGTTCATGCCCTGGGGCGCGACCGTGTACGGCCCGAGGGTTACGCGCCACTCGCCGGGCCGTACGGGACCGGGCAGGTAGCCGGGGGTGGCGGAGGAACGGCTGATCGTGAACGAGTCGCGCGCCCCGCCGGACCAGCCGCGAAAGCCCGTCTCGTCGAACGCCCCGAGGTCCAGGGCGTTGCCGGGCACGCCGGCGGGCACGGCGGGCCGGTCATAGGTGGAGGAGACCGCGATCGAGCGGACGCCGGGCGGCACCCGTACCGGGACGTACACCCAGTCGGGCGCTCCCGGTTCGAAGCGGCCGGAGATCGTTAGGGTCTGCTCCGCGCCGGCCTCGGCGGCGGCGAAGCGCAGCGGGTCAAGCGTCACGGCCGCGCCCGTGACCCCGGTGACCAGCAGGAACCTTCTCCGGTCCAGTGCGGCGGACATGAGATCTCCCCTCGGCCGACAGGGTCGATCTTGATCGTCCGGCGCGGGGGCGAGAAGGCGGGCGGCCGGGACCGGCCACCCGCCTCAGAGTCCCTAGCGCCGTACGACGGTGGCGTTCATCTCGGTGAGGAAGCCCTCGGTCTCCTCGTCGCCGATGTGCGCGAAGACCGGGACGTTGCTCGGCGGCAGGTCCTCCATGGTCGACTGGAGCAGCTCGTTGGCCAGCTGCGGGTCGGCGCCCTCCTGCACCATGACGTGCAGCATGATCCCCTCGACGCCGCTGGGCATCCGCACGTCGGAGATCCACACCCGCTCGACCGCGGGGAAGTCCTTGAGTCGCGCGGCGATCCCCTCCTGGAGGCTGGGCACCAGCTCGTGCTCGCTCGGCCGGAACGCCACCTCGACGTCCTCGTCCACGCTCATGCCCTGGGCGATCAGGAAGCCCTGCACGTCGCTGAACGGGATGAGGGCCGCGTCCTCGCCCTCGGGGTCGACCACGAGGGCCTCGACGTCGCCCGTACGCGCGATCTCCAGCAGCAACGCGGCGTCAGCCTGCTGAAAAGTCTCGTTCTCGGGCTTTTCTGAGTATTTGTCGGGAGAGGTGAACGCGGCCAGCACCACGCTCTCGTCCTCAAGCTGCCCGACCAGGACCGAGCCGTCGGGGTTGGTCACGATGAGCACCCCGCCGTCGACCAGCGCGCGCAGGATCTCCTCGGGTTCTCCGCGCTGCGTGAGGACGTCGGCCAGCTTCGGGTTTCCATTCGCCATGCGCCCGACACTAGTGCGTACGCGGCACCTCCCGCGGCCGTACGGGCACGGGTTCCGGACACGCCTTTTCCTGGTCGGGCCGACGGCGCCGTCGGCCGCTTGTGGTTACGCGCATTGCGCTCATGGCACCCGCCGCCGGAGAGTCGGTAAGCGATCCCCGTCACAGGGGAAGCACCGTCACAAGGGGGCCCACGTTGAGCAAGCCCGTCGTCCTCGTCGCCGAGGAGCTGTCGCCCGCCGGCATCGCCCTGCTCGAGCCCGGCTTCGAGGTGCGCCGCGCCGACGGCGCCGACCGCGAACAGCTGCTGGCGGCCGTCGCCGACGTCGACGCGATCATCGTACGGAGCGCGAGCCGGATCGACGCGGAGGTGCTCGCGGCGGCACGGCGGCTGCGGGTCGTCGCGCGTGCGGGCGTCGGCCTGGACAACGTCGACGTCGAGGCGGCGACCCAGGCCGGCGTCATGGTCGTCAACGCGCCGACCTCGAACATCGTCACGGCCGCCGAGCACGCGATCGCGCTCCTGCTGGCCACGGCCCGCAACGTCCCGCAGGGGCACGCGGCGCTGAAGCGAGGGGAGTGGCAGCGGTCGCGGTACACCGGTGTCGAGCTGCGGGACAAGACGCTCGGCGTGCTCGGCCTCGGCCGCATCGGCGTGCTCGTCGCCAAGCGGCTCGCCGCCTTCGACATGAACGTCATCGCCTACGACCCGTACATCCAGGCGCCGCGCGCGGCCCAGCTCGGCGTACGGCTCGTGCCGCTGGACGAGCTCCTGCGCGAGAGTGACTTCATCACCGTGCACCTGCCCAAGACCCAGGAGACGCTCGGGCTGATCGGCGACCGGGAGCTGCGGATGGTCAAGCCGTCCGTGCGGATCGTCAACGCCGCGCGCGGCGGCATCGTCGACGAGGACGCCCTGGACCTGGCGCTGAAGGAGAAGCGGGTGGCGGGAGCCGGCATCGACGTGTTCCGCAGCGAGCCGTGCACCGACAGCCCGCTGTTCCACCACGACAACGTCGTGGTCACCCCGCACCTGGGCGCGAGCACGTACGAGGCGCAGGAGCGGGCCGGCACCCAGGTCGCCCGGTCGGTGCTCCTGGCGCTGTCGGGGGAGTTCGTGCCGGACGCGGTCAACGTCCGCGGCGGCGTCGCGGCCGAGGAGGTCAAGCCGGGCCTGCCCCTCACCGAGAAGCTCGGCCGCGTCTTCACCGCGCTCGCGGGCGGCGTGCCGGCGCGGCTGGAGGTGGAGGTGCGCGGCGAGATCGCCCGGCACGACGTGAAGGTGCTGGAGCTGGCCGCGCTCAAGGGCGCGTTCACCGACATCGTCGAGGACTCGGTGACGTACGTGAACGCGCCGCTGCTGTCGCGCGACCGCGGCGTGGAGGTGACGCTCACCGCCGGCGAGGACAGTCCCGACTGGCGGAACCTCATCACGGTGCGCGGCACGATGGCCGACGGCGCGGTCGTCTCGGTGTCCGGCACGCTGACCGGGCCCCGGCACGCCGAACGGCTCGTGGCGGTGAACGGCTACCCGATGGAGATCGCGCCGACCGCGCACATGGGCTTCTTCACCTACACCGACCGGCCCGGCATCGTCGGCGTCGTGGGCCGGCTGCTGGGCGACGCGGGCATCAACATCGCGGGCATGCAGGTCGGCCGGAACGCCAAGGGCGGCAAGGCGCTCATCGCGCTGTCCGTCGACTCGGCGCTCGGCCCGGACCTGACCGAGGCGATCGCGGCCGAGATCGGCGCCGACCAGGGACGACGGGTCGACCTGGACACATAAGCCGTCTACCAGGCATTTCGCGGTCCGCGTCTCACATAGTGGGATTTCTGACCGTGAGTCGAGACATCACCGAGGGCCGCGGGTACCGTGGTAATGGTCATGCGGCGCTCCGTGTTCATCCTTCGCAGCCGCGGCGGGGCCTGATCCTTCGGGTGGGCCGGCGACCCGCCGCGGAGTCAGCCGCTGGCCGAACGTCCCGATCGCTCTCGACATCCACGGAGACGTATCCCATGGACTCGATGTACGTGCTGAAGCCTGCCGAAGACGCCGCCGAAGAGGCCGCCCGCGCGATCCAGATCGCCCTGGACCGCCGCGACAACGGCGGCGCCGCCAGCAAGTGACGACCTGAACGGCGCCCCGCCGGCACGACGCCGGTGGGGCGCCGTTCGTTTCTCGCGGGTGTCCGAAACCGTGCGCATGTTGGCGTTTGCGACGGTCGTCGACCGTCATCCCCGCCGCCAGCATGAGCGGCATGTACGACACAGCGCACGTCATCCCCGCCGCGCGGCGCCCGGCGACGCCCCGCGTGTGGTGGCCGGCCGGGCTCGCCGTCGTGGCGGCCGGCTGGGGAGCCCAGCAGTTCACGCCGCTCCTGCTGATGTACCAGGGCCGCCTGCATCTCACCGCCACCACCGTCCGGGCCGCCTTCGGCCTCTACGTCGCGGGACTGATCCCCGGACTGCTGCTGGGCGGCCCCGTCTCGGACCGGTTCGGCCGCCGGGGCGTCATGGCTCCCGTCCTCGCCCTGTCCGTCCTCGCCACCTCCCTGCTCATGTTGGGCGGGGGAGCGGTCGGCTGGCTGTTCGCCGGTCGCCTGCTCACCGGTGTCGCCGGTGGCGCGGCCTTCAGCTCCGGCGCGGCCTGGATCAAGGAACTGTCCGCTCTCGGACCCTCCGGCGACGCCGCTCACGCCCCCCGGCGGCTGACCGTCACGATGAGCGCCGGTTTCGGGCTCGGCCCGCTGACCGCCGGCGTGCTGGCCCAGTGGGCGCCCGCGCCCACCGTGCTGCCGTACGCGCCGCATCTGGTGCTGACCGTCGCGGCCCTCGCGGCGGTGCTGCGCGCCCCTGAGACGCGGCTGGGCGCCCCGGGCGGGATGCTGCGGGCGTTGCGCCTGCCCGAACTGCGCGAACCCCGGTTCCGGGGCGTGGTGGCGCCGCTCGCGCCGTGGGTGTTCGGCTCCGCGTCCGTGGCGCTGGCCTACCTGCCCGGCGTGGTCCGGCCACGGCTCGGCGGGTACGAGCTCGTCTTCAGCGCCCTGGTCATCCTGCTGACCGCCTTCGCCGGCATCTTCGCGCAGCCGCTGGCGCGCCGGATGGACGGCGCCCCCGTGCGCCTGGTCGCCACCTCGCTGACCCTCGTCGTCGCCGGCCTTCTCGTCGCCGCGCTGGCCGCCGCCGTCGTACGGCCGTGGCTCGTGGTCGTGGCCGCGCTCGTGCTCGGCGCCGGGTACGGCTGCTGCCAGGTCTGCGGTCTGACCGAGGTGCAGCGTCTGGCCCGGCCCGAGCACCTCGCCGGGCTCACCGCGGCGTACCAGGCGGTCTCCTATGTCGGCCTGGTACTGCCGTTCCCGCTCGCCGCGGCCGGACGGCTCGCGTCCCCGGGCGTACTGCTGCTGGTCGTGGCGGGGCTCGCCGCCGTCACGCTGGCGTGGACGGCTCCGCGGGCCCGTCGCGGAACGTCCGCCGGTAGGTGTCGGGCGGTACGCCGATCGCGCGGTTGAAGTGCCGCCGCAGCGTGGCCGCCGTGCCCATGCCGGTGCGGGCGGCGATCCGCTCGACGCTGTCGTCGGTGGTCTCCAGGAGCTCCTGGGCACGGTGGATCCGCTGGGTCAGCAGCCACCGCAGCGGCGTCGTGCCGGTCGCGGCGTTGAAGTGCCGAGCCAGGTTGCGCGTGCTCATGTTCGCCGCGCGGGCGAGGTCCTCGACGGTCAACGGCCGGTCCAGCCGCGCGAGCGCCCACGGGAGCAGGTCGGCGAGCGGACGGCCGGGTCCGCCCGCGGCGACCGGGGCGGGGATGAACTGGGCCTGCCCGCCGGGCCGGTGCGGCGGCACGACCAGGCGCCGGGCCAGGTCGTTGGCGACGGCCACACCGTGGTCGAGCCGGACCAGGTGCAGGCACAGGTCCATCCCGGCGGCCTTGCCGGCGGAGGTGAGGACGTCGCCCTCGTCGACGTAGAGGACGTCCGGGTCGACGGTCACGCGGGGATACCGGGCGGCGAGCCGCCCGGCGTGCAGCCAGTGCGTCGTCGCCCGGCGTCCGTCGAGCAGCCCGGCGGCGGCCAGCACGAACGCCCCCGTGCAGATCGAGACCACCCGTGCGCCCGCCTCGTGCGCCTTCCGTACCGCCGCGACGAGGTCGGCGGGCGGATCCTCGGAGACGTCGCGGCAGGCGGGGACGATCACCGTACGGGCGGCGGCGAGCCCGTCCAGCCCCTGCGGCGCCTCGGCCCGGAACCAGCCGCCGAACCGTACGTCGCCCGGGCCGCAGACGGTGAAGTCGTACCAGCGGTCGGTGATCCCGCGGTCGACGCCGAAGACCTCGCAGACCGCGGCGACCTCGTAGATCGTGATGCCGTCGTGGAGCGCGAGCGCGACCGAGCTCATGTCCGGAAGTGTACGACCGTACTGTTACGGACGGAGCGTTCGATGGTCGAGTCAGTCACCGGTCCCGCAGGTCGGGCAGGGCACCTCGGTGTACCGGACGGGGGAGCGGTCGGCGTCGCAGTCGATCTGGGCGACCGCGCCGGCGCCGAAGCAGTCGGTGCACATGCCGACGCCGGCCACCATGCGGCGTACGGCGAGCTGTCTTCGGGTCGGCGGCAGGCCGCGGACGACGTCGTCGACCTCGTGCTCCTCACAGTCGATGTGGACGTGCCCCGACCCGTGGCACTGCGGACACTCGCCCACCCGCAGCACCTGTGGCGGCCGCCCGTCCAGGGTGACCAGCTCACCGACTTCCAGGCACATGTCGCAGGGGGCCAGCACGCCCCCGAACGGTCCGTCGTCCTTGCTCACGATCGCCGGCCCCACACGTGATCGCGCCCCATGTCGCACCTCCCCGTTCAGCGTCCACAGCGGGGTTTCGCGCGTCAAGCCCCCGGCGGCGTGGCAGGGCGTCACAGTGCGGCGGCTCACGGTGCTTTGGCGAACGCGATACCGAGCGGTGCGGCGTCGAGCGGCTTGGTTCCGGTGCCGCCCACGACCGTGGCGACGACCTGGCCGGAGGCCACGTCGATCACCGAGACGCTGCCGGAGAAGCCGTTGCCGACCCACGCCTGCGTGCCGTCCGGCGTCAGGGCGACCGACTCGGGCAGCTTCCCGACGGCGATCTCACCCGTGATCCTCCGGCTCGCCGTGTCGACCACCGCGACGGTGTTGTCGTTCATCTGCGTCACGTAGGCCCGGGAGCCGTCGGGCGTCACGTCGACCGCCCACGGCTGGTCCCCGGCCGTGATCCGCTGCCGCGTCCGGCCGGTGTCCGCGTCGATCACCGCCACCTTCCCGGCGAGCGGCTCCGTCACGTACAGGGTCCGGCCGGCCGGATCGACGGCGACGCCCCGCGGTCCCGCGTCGTCGCGGAAGGCGTCGATCACTCGATCCTTCTTCACGTCGATGACGGAGATGCGATCGTCGCAGGTCACGTACGCACGGGCGCCGTCCCGGCTGAACACGACCTGCCGGGGCGCCGTTCCCACCCGGATCCGGTGGGTGACCGTGTCGGTCGCGGTGTCGATCACGGCGACCGTGTCGGCGCCGCCCGGCCCGCTGTCACCGCCGGTCACGGCCACGTACGCCTTCGTGCCGTCGGGGGAGACCGCGACGTCCTTCGGGTACGGGCCGACGTGGACGGTCCGCTCGGCATGGCTGACGGCGTCGACGGCGAGCACGTCGTACTGGCCGGTGTTCGCGACGTAGAGCTTCTTGCCGTCCGGTGTCGCGGCCACGCCCTGGGCGGCGTCGGTCTTGATGTCCGTGGCCAGGATCGTGTGGGAGGCGACGTCGACGGTGGACACGTTGTATCCGCCGGCCAGCGCGACGTACGCCAGGTAGCCGGCGGTGGCGCGCCTGGCCCCCGGCGATGACGGCGCGTCCCACTTGGGCCCGCCGGGAGCGCTGTTCGTCGGGCTCGGCCTCGCCTGCGGAGACGATGACCCGGTCAGCCCGAGGGCGGCACTCGCCGGCACGGCCAGCATGACGAGGCCCGCCGCGCCCGCTGCCGCGAGGAGCCGCCGCCGTGAGATCTGCTTCAGCACGGTCGAAAGTCCCTTCTCGTCTGCCGGTTCAGCCCCGCGGCCGTGGCCGCGGGCCCTTCTCCTGCCGTGGCGGCGTCTGGACGCCGCCGGGGAACTGCGGCGAGGGCAGGGTCGCGATCTCCTCGACCGCCTGCCTCAGCCGCCGCTTCGTGTGCGGCAGCCGCGGCGGGCGAGCGTGGGTCGCCATGCCGAGCGCCGAGGTCAGGTCGCCGAACGCGGACCGGCGCCACGCGCTCAGGTTCGGGATCCGCACTCCGGTGAGCCGTTCGAGGAAGCGCAGCGTGGAGGTGTGGTCGAACGCCTCGCGGGCGACCCACCCGCCGACGGTCCATGGCGACACGATCACGCACGGCACCCGGAAGCCGCCGCCGATGGGCAGCCCCTGCACGAACTCGTCCGGTGTGCCCGGCGGCGGCACCGGAGGCGGGACGTGGTCGAACAACCCGTCGTTCTCGTCGTAGTTGAGGATGAAGACCGTCTTGCGCCACACGTCCGGGTTGGACGCGATGGCGTCGATCTTGCTGGCCACGAAGTCCGCCCCGGCCGCAGGCGTGTAGTCGGGATGCTCGGACTGGTAACTCGTCGGGATGATCCACGAGACCGCCGGCAGCCGGTCGTGCGCCGCGTCGTATTCGAACTGCCCGGCCGAATAGGTGCGCAACCCATTGCGGAAGAGCGGGGACTGCGCGCCGGCGTTCTGGAATGAGGCGAAGTACTCCAGCACATTACAGCCGTAGTTGTCCACCTCCTGGTAGACCTTCCAGTCGATGCCCGCCTCGGTGAGCGCCTCCGGATAGGTCTTCCATTGGTAGGGGACCGGGTCCTTGTTGCTGGTGACCGGACCGCCCATGGTGCCGCCCGGGTCGATGGTCCCGCTCATCAGGTAGAGCCGGTTCGGCCAGGTCGGTCCCATCTGTGAACAGAAATAGTTGTCGCAGATGGTGAACGACTCGGCGAGAGCGAACTGAAAGGGGATGTCCTCGCGGGTGTAGTACCCCATGACATAGGGGCCGTTGGCGCCGTCGGCCGCCCGGTGTGCGGGCAGCCACCGGTCCATCTTCCCGTTGTTCCACGCCTGGTGCTGCACCGCCCACGCGTGGCTGGTCGACGGGATCGCCTGGGCGCTGGTCCTGCGGGTGTCCAGGTGAAAGGGAAGCAGGTAGCCGGCGGGGTTCTCGACGTCGGGCTGGTAGAAGACCGACCTGCCGGTGTCCAGCGTGAGCGCGTCCGGATCGGAGAAGCCGCGAACGCCGGGAAGGGTCCCGAAGTAGTGGTCGAACGAGCGATTCTCCTGCATGAGAATCACGACATGCTCGATGTCGTGGAGTTTTCCGCTCACGTGTGCGGGCGTTTCGGCGACGGCGCGTCGTACGTTGGGCGGCAGGAATTCCGCCGCGAATGCCGCCGCGGCCGTGGCGCCCGCCGCACTGAACAGGCGACGACGGGTCAAATCAGGCATCTAACACGCTCCCGGCCCGCGGGCGCCCGGAAAATACCATGCGAAATGGCATTGCGGAAGCCCGGCTTGACAGGATGAGTCAACTGGCAGTGATGATCATCTGCCGGGACATTAAGGTGTTAAAGAGCTCGAAGAATAGGGTTATGGCCGGACCCGGACAGGCATGGGGTAATGCGGTCCGGGTGGGTTGACGAGCGGGAAGGCGCGCCTCAGAGCGCCGCGACGGCGAGGGCGATGGCGCCGATGAGCGGGGCGTCGTCGAGGAACCGCGCCGCCTCGACCGGAGGCGGGAACGGCACCGCCCGTTCCACCGCGCTCTGGATCGCGGGCAGGAAGGCGTTCGCCATGCCCCCGCCGACGACGACGCGCTCGGGGTCGAGGAAGGTGGCCAGGTTGGCGACGGTCATGCCGAGCGTGGCGGCGGCGTCGTCCAGGAGGCTCGCGATGGCGGGCTCGTCCCGGCCGGCGGCCAGGTCGACGGCGGTCACCGAGCGGCGCAGGAGCGTCGTGCCGCGCGCGGCCAGGCCGCTGCCGGACGTGTACTCCTCCAGCGGAGCGTGGCCGTGGGCGTACCCCGGCTCGCCCGGTTCCCGCAGCAGGTAGCCGATCTCGCCCGCCGCGCCGTGCATGCCGGGCACGACGCGGCCCCCGACGATGAGGGCCGCGCCGGTGCCGGTGCCGAGGTTGACGTACAGGCCGACGTCGGTGCCCTGGAGCGCGCCCCAGTCCAGTTCGGCGGTGGCGGCCGCGTTGACGTCGTTCTCGATCTCCAGTGCGGTCACGCCGAGCCCCTCGCGCAGGATCGCGGGCAGCGGCAGGTCGTCCCAGCCGATCACGTTGGGCGCCAGGTGCACCCGCCCGTCCCGTACGACGCCGAAGG
Organism: Actinoallomurus iriomotensis; assembly: GCF_030269445.1. GTDB lineage: Bacteria > Actinomycetota > Actinomycetes > Streptosporangiales > Streptosporangiaceae > Actinoallomurus > Actinoallomurus iriomotensis. The sequence goes on along the minus strand of NZ_BSTJ01000001.1, from coordinate 1,084,538 downwards.
TGGAGATCCCGGCCGCCCGGAGACGGCCGGGTGTCGCGTCGCCCAGCCGGTGTGCGGCGTCGAGCGTGCGCCGCAGCACCTCCTCCGCGCCGTCCGCGGCGCGGGTCTCGATGCGGGTGTACCGCAGCCGTTCACCGGTCGTCGTGGCGGTGGCAAGGGCGATCTTGGTGCCGCCGAAGTCGATGCCGAGGACGAAACCGGCCTGTTCATCATGCTTCATGGACCGCCTCCTCGGCGTTCGGCAGGAACGACTCCTTGATCTCCTTGGGGCCGAACGGCCAGGTCCGCTCGGCGCGGGCCCAGATCAGGAAGGCCACGACACCGGCCGCGAGCCATGCGATGGACAGCAGGATCGGCTTGGTGCCCGCCGACTTGTAGATGTAGAGCCAGCCGACCAGCGCGACGATGCTGGGCAGCGGGTAGAGCCACATCTTGTACGGCCGGGGCAGGGTCGGCTGCCGCCGGCGCAGCACGGTCAGGGCGACGACCTGGGCCACCGACTGGATGAGCACGAACACCGCGGTGAGCATGCTGATCACGTCGGTCAGCGTGAAGAGGCTGCCGACCGCCGTGATGATCCCCATCGCGAACAGTCCGGCGGTCGGGAAGTTCAGGCGCGGGTGCAGCCGTCCGAACCAGGACAGGAACACCTTGTCGCGCGCCGCGTTGTAGGGCACCCGCGAGCCGCCGAGCAGGCCGGCGAACACGGAGGCGAAGGCGGTGACGATGATCCCGACCGTGAAGATCTGCGCGGCGCCCTTGCCCCACGCCGTCTCCAGCACCAGCGAGGCCACGGAGCTGGAGTGCTGGGCCTGCTGCCACGGAACGACGCCGAGCACGCCCACCTGGAGCAGGAAGTACAGCCCCATGATCCCGAGGATGGAGATGACGATCGCGCGCGGGATCACCCGCCCCGGGTTCTTCACCTCGGCGCCGAGGTAGGCGGCCGTGTTGTAGCCGAGGTAGTCGTAGATGGCGAGGACCAGGCCCGCGCCCAGGCCGGTGAAGAACTTCGAGCCGCCGTTCTCGGGGAAGGTGAAGGCCAGGTGCGGGCTGAAGTGCGTGAAGGCGGCGAAGATCACGCCGAGCACGGAGACGAGCATGACCACGAAGAAGAACGAGGTCAGCTTGCCGATGTCGCCGATGCGCCGGTACAGCGCGATGACCACGAGCACGACGACGCCGAGGGCGACCAGGTGGCCCTTGGCGGACAGGCCGCCGCCGTGGACGAGCGAGGGCCACAGGTATCCCGCGTACTGCACGAGACCGATGACGCCGGTGGACATGATCAGCGGAATGAACAGCACCGCCGACCAGACGAACAGGAAGGGCATGAGCCGCCCGGTGCGGTACTGGAAGGCCTCGCGGAGGTAGAGGTAGGTGCCGCCCGCGCCCGGCATGGCCGCGCCGAGCTCGGCCCAGACCAGCCCGTCGACGATCGCGATGAGGGCGCCGACGACCCAGCCGAACATCGCCTGGGGCCCCTGCATCGTGCTGATCATGAGGGGGATGGTGACGAACGGTCCCACGCCGCACATCTGTGTCATGTTGACGGTCGTCGCCTGGAACAGCCCGAGGCGCCGCTCGAACGACGGCGCGGTGGGACTCGCCATGGATGCTCTCCGTTCACCGGGGGTCGCCATACCCAGGGAAGATGTCTCCCCTCAAGGTAAGGGAGACTTCCTAACAAAGAAACCGCATCGGGGCCGCCCAAGGCGGACCGTTACGTGATATGCCAGCTTGTGCAGATCGGCGTCGGAGGGGACACGTGTCGACGGGGACTGGTGGGACGGGGAACGTCAATCCCACCGCGAACACCACGAGTGTGTTGCGGATCATGAACGAGCGGGCCGTGTACGACCGGATCCGCGTGCTCGGCCCGGTGTCGCGACCCCAGCTCGCCGCCGCGACCGGCCTGTCCAAGCCGACGATCTCCCTGGCCCTGGCCGACCTGGAGCGCGCCGGGCTCGTGCTCTCCGTGGGCCATCGCACCGGAAACGCCGGACGCGCCGCGGCGCTCTACGAGATCCGCCCCGAGGCCGGCTGGGTCATCGGACTCGACGTCGGCCGCGAGTGGATCCGCGCCGCGCTCGTCGACCTGAGCGGAGAGATCGCCGTACGCGAGGACGTCCCGGCGCGCGCCGGCGGCGCCACCGCGCTGATCGACCGGCTCGGCCGCATCGTCGACGACCTCGCCGCGGCGGCCGACGGCGAGATCACCAACATCGTGCTCGGCACACCCGGCGTGCACGACGCCGACCACCGCCGTCTCCTGCTCGCGCCGAACCTGCCCGGCTGGGACCGCCCCGGCGTCATCGGGCGGCTGGCGGAGCGGCTGCCGGCGCCGATCGCGATCGAGAACGACATCGCGCTGGCCGCCCTGGGGGAGCAGGGGTACGGCCTCGGCGCCGGGCTGCGGCACTTCGTCTACGTGTCGATCGGCACCGGCATCGGCATGGGGATCATCGTGGACGGCGAGCTGTACCGGGGTGCCCGCGGCGCGGCCGGGGAGATCGCGTTCCTGCCGATGGGCGAGGCCGACCCGCTCGCGCACGCCCCCGGCACCCGCCGGCACGGCATGCTCGAGTCGGTCGCCTCCGGCCCCGGCGTCGTCGCGACGGCCCAGCGGCTCGGCATGTCCGGACGGATCACCGCCAAGCGGGTCTTCGACGAGGCGCGCGACGGCGACGAGGTCGCCGTGAACGCGGTCGTGCACGAGGCCGACCACGTCGCCCACGCCCTGGCCGGGGTCGTGGCACTGCTCGATCCGGAACTGATCGTGCTGGGCGGCGGCATCGGCGGACACGGCGCGGACGTTCTGCTCGGCGCGGTCCGCGAGCGGCTGGAGGCGATGACGCCGCTGGGCCCGCCGCGGATCGAGGTGTCGCCCCTGGGCGATGACGCGGTCGTGCTGGGCGCCCTGGCGACCGGCCTGGCCACGGCCCGAGCCCTCGTCTTCGACCGGGCCATCGCCGGCGACCGGTCCGCTTAGGGCCCTTAGTGTCGGTTCATGGTGTGAGACGAGTGTTCAGGCACTGAGACGCTCCGCTAAGGTACCTCCATGGCTTCTCGCAGCATCAGGCTCGCCGTGGTCCCAGGTGACGGCATCGGCCCCGAGGTCGTGGCCGAGGGCCTCAAGGTCCTCGACGCGCTCGGCCTCACGATCGAGCAGACGGTGTACGAACTCGGCGCCGCCTACTGGCACAAGACCGGTGAGGTGCTGCCGGACGCGACGCTCGAGGAGATTCGCGGCCACGACGCGATCCTGCTGGGCGCGGTCGGCGACCCGAGCGTGCCGAGCGGCGTCCTGGAGCGCGGCCTGCTGCTCAAGCTGCGATTCGAGCTCGACCACTACATCAACCTGCGTCCCGTGCGGCTCTACCCGGGCGTCGGCACGCCGCTGGCCGGCGTCCGGCCCGAGGACATCGACATGATGGTCGTGCGCGAGGGCACCGAGGGCCTGTACGCGGGCGCCGGCGGCGTCCTCCGCAAGGGCACCCCGCAGGAGATCGCGACCCAGGAGAGCATCAACACCGCCTTCGGCGTCGAGCGGACCGTCCGGTACGCGTTCGAGCTCGCGGCCCGCCGCCCGCGCAAGAAGCTCACCCTCGTCCACAAGAACAACGTCCTGGTCTATGCGGGCGACCTGTGGTCGCGTACGGTCGATGCCGTGGCCAAGGAGTTCACCGACATCGACGTCGACTACTGCCACGTCGACGCCGCGACCATGTACTTCGTGAGCCAGCCGGCACGTTTCGACGTCATCGTCACCGACAACCTCTTCGGCGACATCATCACCGACCTGGGCGCGGCGGTGGCCGGCGGCATCGGCCTGGCCGCCAGCGGCAACCTCAACCCCTCCGGCGCCGCGCCGAGCATGTTCGAGCCGGTGCACGGGAGCGCGCCCGACATCGCCGGGCAGGGCAAGGCCGACCCGACCGCCACGATCCTGTCCGTCGCGCTGCTGCTCGACCACCTCGGCCTGGCCGACGAGGCCCGCCGGGTGGAGCAGGCCGTCGCCGACGACATCATCGAGCGGCAGGGTGCCTGGGCCGCGCGTTCGACCCGCGAGGCCGGCGACGACATCGCCGAGCGAGTAGCCGGCTAGGGCGCGCCTTCCTTTCGGACATCTCCGGGCGCGCCCCACGGCGCGCCCTTTTAGCGCTGCCGTGACGAAGGAGATAGTAGGACGTCAAAATAAGAAAAGATGGGCAAGGGCGGCACGGGGCCGCGCCGCGAGAGGACCTCCTGATGAGCAACACCTTCGACATCCGGCTCTCCCAGAACCGTACGCCGGCCGAGGAACGGCAACGGATCCTCGACAACCCCGGCTTCGGCCAGTACTTCACGGACCACATGATCACCATCCAGTGGACCGAGGAAGAGGGCTGGCACGACGCGCGTCTGCAGCCGTACGGGCCGTTGACGCTGGACCCGGCGACGGCCGTCTTCCACTACGGCCAAGAGCTGTTCGAGGGCCTCAAGGCGTATCGCCAGGCCGACGGCTCGATCGTGACGTTCCGGCCGTACGCCAACGCCGCGCGCTTCAACACCTCCTGCGAGCGGATGGCGATGCCGCCGCTGCCCGAGGAGCTGTTCGTCCGCTCGCTGGAGCTCCTCGTCGACACCGACCGCGACTGGGTCCCCACCAATGTGGACTCCAGCCTCTACCTGCGCCCCTTCCTGATCGCCACGCAGCGCGGGCTCGGCGTGAACAGCCCCTCGTCCTCCTTCATGTTCGTCGTCATCGCCTCGCCCTCCGGCGCGTACTTCACCGGCGGCATCAAGCCGGTCTCGGTCTGGCTCTCGGAGGACTACACCCGCGCCGCTCCCGGCGGCACCGGCGCGGCCAAGTGCGGCGGCAACTACGCCGGGGCGTTCGTCGCCCAGTCCCAGGCGGTCCGCGAGGGCTGCGACCAGGTGGTCTGGCTCGACGCCACCGAGCACCGCTGGGTCGAGGAGATGGGGGGCATGAACCTCTTCTTCGTGTACGGCTCGGGAGCGGACGCCCGCATCATGACGCCGGCCCTCACCGGCACGCTGCTCCCCGGCATCACCCGTGACTCGTTGCTGCAACTCGCCCCCGACCTGGGCATCCCCGCCACAGAAGGACGCATCTCCACCGACGAATGGCGCGAGGGCAACGCCTCGGGCGAGCTGACCGAGGTCTTCGCGTGCGGCACCGCCGCGGTGATCACCCCGGTCGGGCGCGTGAAGGGCACCAACGGCGAGTGGCTGGTCGGCTCCGGCGAGCCGGGCCCGGTGACCATGCGCCTGCGCGACGAACTCGTCGGCATCCAGTACGGCGAGCGCACCGACTCGTACGGCTGGATCCACAAGACGGCCTGACCCGCGCCTGAGGTCAGCCGCCGAGAACGGCGGTGTTGAGGGTGAGGCTCCAGGGGGCGGGCAGTTCGAGCGGCTCGCCGAGCCTCACCTCGACCTCGTGGTCGTATCCCTTGTCGCCGGGCCGGCTGAGCAGCCGTACCCGTCCGGCGAACGTGTCGATCACCAGATGGAGCGGCACCTTGCCGCGGGCGCATCCGCGCGGCTTGACCTCATGGTCGTCGTGCGCGCTGCTCTTGGAGACGACCTCGGCGACGAGCAAGGTGTCCTTGCCGAACACGTGGCCTTCGCCCCAGAGCCCGGGGTCGGGCGGCACGACCAGGACGTCCGGGCGGTAGCGGCCCAGCTGCGGGCCGAGGAAGAGCGCGACGTCGTTCCATGCCTCCCAACCCCGCTCGGTCATCACCGGGATGAGCTGGAGCAGCAGGCGGAAGATGAGCTTGGCGTGTTGCGTGGTGGGCACTTCTCTCACCACGATCCGGTCATCGACGATCTCGACCTTGCGGTCCGGCCATTGATCGCTGAGCTGTTGGTAGCGCTCTTCGAGAGAAGGGCCCTCGCCCGTCTCGGCGTCCGTCGGCGTCTCCAGCACGATGGACATGCTGCCATCATCTCCCCCCGCATCTCTATCCTTCGTGTCCGTTCGACGACGGAACGTAGCGGCGGGGATGGCGTTCTGTCCCGGAGATTCGAGTGTGGTTTCGATTCCTCGCTGGATCCGCATGCGGCCGTCGGCGTCGCCTGCCGCGCCCGGCCTGCCCGGATCTGATCTCGTCTCAGAGTGTGGAACGCGAGGTGTCACTTGTCGTACACATGTGGCAGACTCGATCGCATCATGCGCTGCGGCCTTCTCATTATCGGCGGGCGCGTCGGCTGATAGCACCACATCGCCGGCGCGCAGACCTCTCACGTCCGTGAGGGGTCATTTTGCTTTTCGGAGCAGTGCGCCTCTCGTATCCCAAAGGACTCATACCCCATGCATGACGACGGCTTCCACGTCTACGACACGACGCTTCGTGACGGGGCCCAGCAGGAGGGCCTCAACCTCTCTGTGGCCGACAAGATCGCCATCGCTCGTCACCTCGACGATCTGGGGGTCGGTTTCATCGAGGGCGGCTGGCCGGGCGCGAACCCCAAGGACACCGAGTTCTTCCGGCACGCCCGGACCGAACTCGATCTCAAGCACGCGCAGCTCGCCGCGTTCGGCGCGACCCGCCGGGCCGGCGCGAAGGCCGCGGACGACCCACTCGTGGCCGCGCTGCGCGAGTCCGGCGCGCCGGTCGTGACCCTTGTCGCCAAGAGTCACGACCGGCACGTCGAGCTGGCCCTCCGTACGACTCTGGAGGAGAACCTCGCGATGATCCGCGACACGGTCTCCCACCTGCGTACGGAGGGCCAGAGGGTCTTTCTCGACGCCGAGCACTTCTTCGACGGCTACCGGTCCAACCCGGCGTACGCCCTGGAGGTCGTACGGACCGCGGCCGAGGCCGGCGCGGACGTCGTCGCGCTGTGCGACACCAACGGAGGGATGCTCCCGGACGAGCTGGCCGACGTGGTCGCCGCCGTCGCCGAGGCCGGCGCGCGCCTCGGCGTCCACTGCCACGACGACAGCGGCTGCGCGGTGGCCAACACGCTGGCGGCCGTGAGCGCGGGAGTGACGCATGTGCAGGGATGCGCCAACGGGTACGGCGAGCGCAGCGGGAACGCCAACCTGTTCACCGTGGTCGGCAACCTCCAGCTCAAGCGGGGGTACGACCTCGGCGTCCGGCTCGGCGAGATGACGCGTGTGGCCCACGCGGTGTCGGAGGTGACGAACGTCGCGCCCTCGTCGCAGCAGCCGTACGTCGGGACCTCGGCGTTCGCGCACAAGGCGGGCCTGCACGCCTCGGCGGTCAAGGTCGACCCGATGCTCTACCAGCACATCGACCCCGAACTCGTCGGCAACGACATGCGGATGCTGATCTCCAGCATGGCCGGCCGGGCGTCGGTGGAGCTCAAGGGCCGCGAGCTCGGGTACGAGCTGTCCGGCGAGAAGGCCAAGCAGGTCGTCGGCCGGGTCAAGGAGCTGGAGGCCTCCGGGTACACCTTCGAGGCCGCGGACGCCTCGTTCGAACTCCTGCTGCGCGAGGAGGTCGAGGGCGCGCGGACCCGGTTCTTCACCGTCGAGTCGTGGCGGACCATCGTCGAGCGCCGCACCGACGGGACGCTCATGAGCGAGGCCACGGTCAAGCTCAACGCCAAGGGCGAGCGGATCGTCGCCACCGGCGAGGGCAACGGCCCGGTCAACGCCCTCGACCGCGCGTTGCGGCTGGCGCTCGAACGCATCTACCCCGAGCTCTCCGCGCTCGAACTCGTCGACTACAAGGTCCGCATCCTCGAAGGGACCCACGGCACGGAGGCGCGCACCCGGGTGCTGATCGAGTCGAGCGACTCGACCGGGGAGTGGGGCACGGTCGGTGTACAGGACGACGTCATCGCCGCGTCCTGGGACGCCCTGGAGGAGTCGGTGACGTACTGCCTCCTGCGCGCCGGCCACACACCGGCCTAAGCGCTGTCCGCGCCCGGCGCGGCGGTCAGCCTCTCCTTCGCCACCGCCTCACCGGCCCCGGACCGACGCGGTCGGCAACGAGCAGGAGCAGGCGGTGCGTGCCGCGTTCGCCGGGCACGACCGGCAGGCGCCCCGCCTGCCGGAGGCGATGAGCCGGTCCACGTGGACCGCTGGTCACACGGCCGCGTTCAGCGCGTACGAGGCGGAACCGCGGCCCTACGGCGCGGATGACCGGGCGGAGGGCCGGCAGGCGGCGGCGACGTTCGGTGGTGGAGGCGGCTCGGCGGACGCGGGTCCGGCCTGAGCGGTGATCAGGCCTTGGGCGTGGCGCGTTCGACGACCTCGAAGGACCACAGTTCGGAGCCGGTCGCCGCGGGGCCGCCGTGGCCATGGCCGTGCCCGTGGCCTTCGGCGGCGTCGTGTTCGGCGTCGGCCCGTGCCTGCTCGTGGCCCTTCTGGAACGACTGGCTCTCCGTCCAGCGCTGGAAGTCCTCCTCGCTGCGCCAGCGCGTGTAGACGAGGTAGCGGTCGTTGCCACCGGCGGGCCGGAGCAGCGCGAACTCCTCGAAGCCTTCGGCGTTCTCCACGAGACCGGCCCGCCCGGCGAACCGGCGCTCCAGCTCGTCGCGCATGGGCTCCGGGACGGTCAGGACGTTGATCTTCACGACGCTCATGAGGGCATTGTCGCGCGCGCCGTCTCCGCTGCGGATGAGGGGTGTCTTGTGCGGTGGTTATGAAGAGCGCAACGAAGAGAAAATGTCCAATTTGGGAGGCGTCGGGGGGTTCTGTGGTTGCAACACGTGCGTCTGCACGTGCAGGTCCGTTCGGATGCGAGTTTTCTTGGTGAAGGATGCTAAATAAGTGGCGGGGTGGAAATGTCTGACGGCAGACTCTTCCTCCTGCGGCGCTGGGGGCGCCGCGCGTACTTGGTTCTTGTTGATTCGGGGGATGTGTCGGCGTTGCAGACTTCTCAGCACTGGTTGCGGTACGACCGCGACATCGAGCTCCTATTGATCGCCGAGGCCAGCCGCCGGCTGACGACGCGCTCCGGCGACCAGGAGACGATGGAGTCCGTCATGGCCCTGCTGGAGCGCCAGCAGCACGTGGCCGCCTGCCGGGCCCTCGACGTTCCCGTCGAGGCCTGCGGAGCGTGAACCGTCGGGTCGCCGGGTGAAACCATCCGGGTCGCATCGCCGTCGAAGTCCGAGATATCGGTAGAGACTGGAAGACGGTGACACGGTGACGAACACTCCGGGCGACCCGGAAGCCCCCTGGGTCTCACCGGACGAAGAATCCCCCGGCGAACCCGAGAACAGGCGCGACGTCCCGGCGAAGCCGGGCGGTCCGGTGCCGACGGACGTCGTCACGGTGACCGATCTGAGTACGGGAATGATCGCCGGCGGCCCCTCCGGGGCGGCGGTGACTCGTGAGGTTCCGCTGACGCCGGGCGGCCGACCGGGGAGCGCCGCGCCGACGCGTGAGACACCGGTCGGCGAAGCGGTACGGCCGGGCGCCCCCGTACGGTCGGGCGGCGTACCACCAGGCGACGGATCGGCGCAGACCGAGGGCGAGGCGCGTACCCGGGAGGTACCCAGGCCGTCCGACACGGCCGCGGTACCTGCCGACCTTCCGATGCTCACCCGCGAACTGCCCGCGCCCGGCCACGACCTGCCCAAGGCCGCGAGTGACCGGCCTGAGGCCGTGAACGACGTCCCCGAGGCGCCGGGCAGCCGGTCCGAGGCGGCGAACGACGTTCCCGAGGAGACGGGCAGCAGGTCCGGGCCCTGGGACGCGGTCGTGGCGCCGTTCACGGCTCCGGCGACGCGGCACGATCAGTCGGCGCCCCGATACCGCGGGCGGGCCGCGCGAACCGCCGAATCGCGCGGCGAGCCGCCTGCCGAACCCCTGCCGCCCGGCGGGCATCCGCCGTCCGGCACCGGTGGGTGGCCTACTCCCGGTCCAGCCGGGCAGGGCAACGGTCCCGCGTCCGGAGGCGCGCCGATCCGACCGGCCGCGGGTCCTCCCGGCGGCCGTACGTCCGGAATGCCCATGGACGGTACGCCGAGCGGGCCTCACGTCGGCCCACCCGGTGGCCCCGTCGGGGGACGCGCTCCCGGCGAGGGACGGCGCCGGATGACCATGGCGATCGTCGCGGCCGGCGTCGCGGTCGTGGTCGCCGGGGGCATCGCGTTCGCGTTCGGGCGGCTCGGCGGCGCCTCTCGACCCCAGGCCGGGTGCGCGGGTGAAGCCTGTTCGCGGACGGGCAGCGCCGCGGCCGGGCCCCGGTTCCGCTACCGCACCGTCGAACGGGACACCGGGTACTTCGAGGGCACCGTCACGCTCGCCAACCGCGGCGCGACGCCTTGGCGTTCGTGGACGCTGACGTTCACCTATCCCGGCGCCGACGTGCACAACGCTTGGGAGGTCGTCCTGCGGCAGACGGGGCAGAACGTCGCGATCGCCAGCGCCCCGACCGCCGAGCCGATCGCCCCCGGCGACGACTTCGAGGTGCGGTTCGGCGGCGCGGGTCGTCCGGGTATGCCGACGAACTGCCGCTTCAACGGCGCGCCCTGCACCTTCGTACGGTGACCGAGGTCGTCCACAACCCGCCCACTGGTTGCGACGTCACCCTCCCGGGCTCGATAGCCTCAGTCTCGTGCGTATCGCGAGGTTCACCAAAGACGGCGACCTGTCCTTCGGGGTGGTCGAGGACGACGACACCATCGCCACCGTGGCCGCCCACCCCTTCGGCGAGATCCAGTTCACGGGGGAGCGCCAGCCGCTGGCCGACGTACGGCTGACGGCGCCGATCCTTCCGAACAAGGTGATCGCGGTCGGCCGTAACTACGCCGAGCACGCCAAGGAGATGGGCAACGAGGCGCCGGCGGAGCCGTTGATCTTCATGAAGCCGTCCACGTCGGTGATCGGGCAGCGGGAGGCGATCGTCTACCCGTCGCTGTCCGAGCGCGTCGACTACGAGGGCGAGCTCGCCGTGGTCATCGGGCGGCTGTGCCGTGACGTGCCGGCCAAGCGGGCGGCCGAGGTCATCCTCGGCTACACCTGCGCCAACGACGTGACAGCGCGCGACCTGCAGAAGAAGGACGGCCAGTGGACCCGGGCGAAGGGCTTCGACACGTTCTGCCCGCTCGGTCCGTGGATCGAGACCGAGCTCGACCCGTCCGACCTCGCCATCACCACGACCGTCAACGGTGAGACCCGTCAGGACTCCCGTACGGACAAGCTGCTGCACCGCATCCCCGAGCTGATCGAGTACATCACCCGGGTGATGACCCTGCTTCCCGGAGACGTCATCCTCACCGGCACGCCCGAGGGCGTCGGCCCGCTGGAGGTCGACGACGAGGTCTCCGTCACCATCGAGAACATCGGCACGCTCACCAACCGGGTGATCTCACGTGACTAACGACAAGCCCCGCGTGCGCTTCGCGCCGTCGCCGACCGGCATGTTCCACGTCGGCGGCGCGCGATCGGCGCTGCACAACTGGCTCTACGCCCGCCAGCACGGCGGCACTCTCGTGCTGCGCATCGAGGACACCGACGCCTCCCGCAACCGGCCCGAGTGGACCGAGGGCATCATCCGGGCGCTCGGGTGGCTCGGCATCGACGAAAACCAGTACGAGGGCCCGTTCTTCCAGTCGGCCAACGCCGAAGAGCACCGCAAGGCCGTGGAGCGCCTCCGCGTCGCCGGCCGGGCGTACTTCTGCGACTGCACCCGCGACGACGTGATCGCCCGCACCGGCGACTCCTACAAGGGCTACGACGGACACTGCCGCGACCGGGGCCTGGAGGCCGCGCCGGGCCGGGCGCTGCGCTTCCGCACCCCCGACGAGGGCACGACGGTCGTCATCGACCTGATCCGCGGCAAGCCGGCGTTCGAGAACGCCACGATCGAGGACTTCGTCATCGCCCGCGGCGACGGTTCGGTGCTGTTCATGCTGGCGAACGTCGTGGACGACATGACCCAGGGCATCACCCACGTGATCCGCGCGGAGGAGCACCTCTCCAACACCCCCAAGCAGCAGCTGCTGTGGGAGGCGCTGGGCGCGCAGCCGCCGATCTGGGCGCACGTGCCCGTGGTCGTCAACGAGAAGCGGCAGAAGCTCTCCAAGCGCCGCGACAAGGTCGCGCTGGAGGACTACCAGGCCGAGGGCTACCTCGCCGAGGCGATGCGCAACTACCTGATGCTGCTGGGCTGGGCCCCGTCGGGCGACCGCGAGATCGTGCCGTGGAGCGTGATCGAGGAGGAGTTCCGGCTCGAGGAGGTCAACCCGTCACCGGCGTTCTTCGACGTCAAGAAGCTCCGCGCGTTCAACGGCGAATACATCCGCGCCCTGCCGCTCGCGGACTTCATCGCCCGCTGCCGTCCGTGGCTGGTCGCCCCGCAGGCCCCGTGGACCGCGGAGCAGTACGACGAGGACGTCTTCGCCGCCCTGGCCCCGCTCGCCCAGACCCGCGTCGCGGTCATGTCCGAGATCACCGCCATCGTGGACTTCGCGTTCCTGGACGAGCCGGAGATCGACGAGGCCTCATGGAACAAGGCGATGAAGGAGCCCGCCGCCGCGATCCTCGCCGCCGCCATCGAGTCCTACACCGACGCCCCCTGGACGGCCGAAGAGCTCAAGTCCCGCACGGAGGCCATCGGCGTCGCACACGGCCTGAAACTCGGCAAGACCCAGGCCCCCATCCGCGTGGCGGTCACCGGCCGCACGGTCGGCCTGCCCTTGTTCGAGTCCCTGCAGGTCCTCGGCAGAGACCGCACCCTCGCCCGTCTCCGGAAGGCCGCCACCGCCCTGGCCTGACGTCCCTCCGAGAGAGACGCGCCGAGGATCCGCCGTGTCAGCGGATCCTCGGCTGCGGGTCGTCATACCTGTGGGCCGGATTGGTGGGTGACGGGGCGGACCTCCATGGCGTAGTGGCGGGCGTCCGGCCAGCGGGTGGCGATCTCGATGGCGCGTTCCTGGCTGTCGCAGTCGACGAGGAGGTAGCCGGCGAACTGTTCGGCCGTGGCGATGAACGGTCCGTTGGTGACGGCGGGGAGGCCGTCGCGGACCCTGACCGTCCGGGTCTGGGACGGGTAGGCCAGGGCCTCGCCGCGGATCAACTCTCCGGAGGCCGACAGCTCCTTCATGACGGTGTCGACCTGATCGATCAGCTCGGCGCGGTCGGCTTCGGGCAGCTCTTCGACGTATCCAGGTCGGTTGTGGATCAGCAGCATGTACTTCATGACGATGCTCCTTCGAGTTCGACCTGGGTTTCGGGGAGTTCGACGGCGACCTGTGCGCTCTCCCGGCGGGTCGTCGCGGTGAGCACCGCGAGCGCGGCGAAGAGCGCGGCGGCGATCGCGCCGGTGAGGTTCAGGCCGGAGGTGAAGGCGTCCTTGGCGGTGTGGAGCAGTTCGGCCGCCTGGCCGGACGGCAGGTTCCGGGCGGCGGTGACGGCACCGGCGAGTGTTTCGCGCGCGGCGGGCACGCCGGCGTGCGCCATGTGGTGCCGGTAGACGCTCGCCGCGGTGACGCCGAGCAGCGCCAGCCCGAGCGATGAGCCGAAGTAGTTGCTGGTCTCCGACATCGATGCCGCCGATCCGGCTCGTTCGGGCGGAACGGAACCGACCACCATGCCGGTGCCGAGCGCGAAGAGCGGGCCGGTGCCCAGAGCCAGGACCGTGATGCCCACGATCACCAGTGGAAGCCCGCCGGTGCTGGAGACCTGTGTCAGCAGCAGGCAGCCCAGCACTGACACCGCCAGCCCGGCGGCGATGGCGGTGGTCGGCCGCATCCGCGAGGCGAGCGCGGGCGCGGTCATCGTACCCACCGCGACGCCCAGGCCCATCGGCGCGAACAGCAGGGCCGATCCGGCGGGCGAATGCCCCAGGACGCTCTGCAGGTACTGGGTGACCAGCAGGCCCGTCCCCGCCATCGCGACTCCCGCCAGCACGAGCGCGACCAGGACCGCGGTGAACGACCGGTTCCCGAACAGCCGCAGGTCCAGCAGCGGGGTGTCGAGTGTGAGCTGACGGCGGACGAAGACCACGCCGACCGCCGTTCCGACGACGATCGCGGCGAGCGGCACCGCCAGGTCGTGTGCTCCCTCCACGGCCAGCTGCTTGAGGCCGTACACCACCGCGAGCACCGCGCCCAGGGACAACGCGACGCTGACCGGGTCCGTCTGGCCGGGCGCCGGATTGCGGTACTCGGGCAGCAGGACCGGACCGGCGAGCAGCAGGACCACCATCGCGGGCACGGCGATCAGGAACACCGACCCCCACCAGAAGTGCTGCAGCAGCACCCCGGCCAGGACCGGGCCGAGCGCACCGCCGGCGAACTGGCAGGTGGCCCAGACCGAGATGGCCTTCGCGCGCTGCCCGTCCCGGCGGAACATGTTGCTGATCAGGGCCAGGGTCGAGGGCATCAGCGTCGCCCCCGCCACGCCCAGCAGCCCCCTGGCAACGATCATCATCTCCGGGGTGGGGGCGTACGCGGCGGCGACCGACAGGACCGCGAACGCCGCACCGCCGAGCAGGAGGAGGCGACGGCGGCCGATCCGGTCCCCGAGCGTCCCCATCGTGATCACGAAGCCGGCCACCATGAAGCCGTAGGCGTCGCTGATCCACAGCTGCTCGGTGCCGTTCGCGCCCAGATCGGCGCTCAGCCGCGGGAGCGCGAGGAACAACGAGGTCATGTCCATTGCCACCAGCAGCGTCGGCAGCACCAGTACGGCAAGCCCGATCCACTCGCGACGCCCGGCCGAGGGGGCACGTGCCCCAGCCACATCCGACATCGACGTCTCCTTTCTGAAAGACCCTCCGGTGCGAGGCCCGCGCCGGTTCATTCAGCATCGGGGGGCCGTCAGGCGACGATCAACGACGGATTCGATAAGACGCTTATAAGCGGAGCTAATGAGTGCCTACAATCATCAGGTGGAACTCCGCGAAGCAGAGATCTTCCTGGTGCTCGCCGAGGAGCTGCACTTCGGCCGTACGGCCGAGCGGCTCTACCTCACCCAGCCGCGGGTCAGCCAGACCCTTCGCACGCTCGAAGAACGCATCGGTGGCCGGCTCGTCGAGCGGACCACCCGCCGCGTGCGCCTCACTCCCCTGGGCGAGCGGCTGCGCGATGAACTGATTCCCGCGCAAGAGCAATTCCGCCGGGCGATACGCATTACCACCGACCTGGCCAAGGGCGTCAGCGGTGTCCTGCGCATTTGCCTGCCCACCTATTCCATGGCCGGCCCCTCGTTCACCGGGATCGTCCGTACCTTCAAGAACCGCTACCCCGATTGCCAGGTGACGGTGACCGAGGATTTCCCAGGTGACCTCGCGCTGCTCCGCAAGGGGACCTACGACCTGATGTGCCACCGCGTACCGACGGACGAGCCCGGCCTGTCCGTCGGACCGATCATGAGCGTGGACGACCGGATCCTCCTGGTCCACACCGGCCACCCGCTCGCAGAACGTGGCCACGCGACGGTCGAGGACCTCGCCGACTACGCCGTCATCTCCCGCAGCGGAATCCCGAAGCCCACGTACGACGAGTCATACCCCGCCACCACCCCGTCCGGTCGCCCCATCCGCCGCGGCCCCGAGATCACCATGAGCAGCGACGTCCTGCAACTGGTCGCCCGCGGTGAGGTCGTACACCCCACCGTCGCGCCCTTCATGGACTACTACCGCCACCCCGACGTCACCCAGGTCCCCCTTTACGGGCAGCCACCGGTCAAGAGCGTCCTTGTATGGGCCACCGCCCGCGAGAACGCAGCCATCCGCGCCTTCACGGCCATGGCCACCGACCTCCTCGAACACCCCGCCGACACCACCACATCGGGCTGATCTCGCCCGTGCCGACGGTGGTGGGTCATCTGTGCGAGGGCACCTTCGGGACGATCCGCGATGCGTTTTCGGGCAGTGGGAGGATCCGGCCGGCGAGCAGCGCGCGGCCCAGCGTGGTGAGGCTGTGCAGCACCGCGCCGCCGTGGCGTCGTGAATCGATGAGCCCGGCCTCACGCAGAACGGCGGCGTGCTGGCTGACCGACGCCGCCGAGACGTGCACCGCCCGGCCGATCTCGGTCGTGCTGCGCGTGTACTGCGCTTCCTGGAGCACTCTCGCCCGCGTCGTACCCAGCAGCCGGATCAGCGTTGGTTCGATGACGTGGTCCGGGCAGGGTTCGGTGGTGTCCCATCGCCGGAGTTCTGGCGCGATCGGATAGATCATGGTGGGCGCCAGAAGGGGGTCGGCCAGGGCGACGGGTATGCGCCAGCAGAAGTACGACGGGATCAGCAGAAGGCCGCGCCCGTCGAGGTGGATGGATCGTTCGGCGGGATGCTGGACCTCCAGTATCGGAGACCGCCAGCGCATCATCGGGGCGAAGCTCTCCAACAGCGCGTGGACTCCGCCTGTCTGGAGGGCGCGGATGCGAACGGCGCGGTCGGTGGCCACGCTTGCTTCGATCAGTGGCCAGTGCGGTGCGACCGCGGCCTGGTGGTATGCGTGCAGCGCCCGGCCGACCGTGGTGCGGATCTCGCCATCGCCGTCGGCCAGGCCGCGGGCCCAGACCGAGCGGCCCTGCTGGGTCTGCAGCCGGGCGAGTTCGCGGCGGACACGCCTGCGTGGGGTGGCCAGGACCGCCTCGACGCCAGGCTCGACGCCGAGCAGCCCCTGGGGTGGGGTGAGGAAATCCGGGAAGTAGGCGGCGCGGGGCGCGAGCGGAAGCAGCAGGTGCTGGACGGTTCGGAGCAGTTCTCTCTGCCGCAGGTCGTCACGGGCCTGGTTGAGCCAGCCGGTGAACGCGACCCGGCCGCTGCGGGTCTGCAGGCGGTGCAGGCTCGACACGATCTCCCACATCGCATCCGCGGTGTCCGCGATGCGCGTGCGTGCAAGATCGTCTGTGCCGAAGTGAATGCGTAACATCGCTGCCCTAGGCGGGGTGACCACATCTCCTATTGAGGTACGCGACGAAGAAGGTGGATCACCACTTGTCGCCGGTGATCATTTTTCGCCACATCCACAGATGACGATATTGCTCCCGCCGGGGGAGTCCGAACATCGTGGAGAACCCTGACTTCTCTGCTGTGCGAACAACGCGGCATCGCGTGGTGCTGGGTCTTTAAGCCATGCCTGAAAGGGTCTGTGGAACGGCCTGACTCTGACGCATGTTTGTTGAACACGAGCTGACCCTCATGAATCGACCAACATGAACGGAGGAAAAGCATTGTCCGGAAAACGCGCCAAGCTCTGCATCGCAGCGACGACCCTGGCCGGTTCCGCACTGACGGCAGGGACCGCGAACGCCGCGGCGCCGGCCCGTCCGGTCGCCGCGCCCGCCTACTCGTGCACCTATGACTCGCTCACCCACGTCAACGGCGCGGACTGGCTACTCGTTCACACGTCGCCGTCCACATCGGCACCACGAGTCGGCGAGCTGCCCTACGGGGCCCAAGTCAAATTCTGCAGCAGCTCGTACACCAGCGGCAGTGGATATGTATTCGTGTACGGCTACGGCTACAACGGCTCGACGAAGGTCACCGGCTGGATGGTGACAGCCTATCTCGCCTTTCCTTGAGTCTGACCGAGTCGTGACATTTTTCAGGCCGGCACCGAAAACGGATGCCGGAACGGGGAAGAAGGAAAGCAGGGTTCACATGGGGAAAATGCGCCGTATCGGCTCGGCCATGGTCGCGACCGCCGCGGTGGCCGTCGCCACCACGGCGGTGAGCGGCGCGGCACACGCCGCGACCTCCGCTCCGCACGACACCGCCGGAGCGACCGTGGAAAGCCAGGTCGCCGGGCTGCTGAAGTACAACAAGGGGGCGAAGCGCATCGCCGCGGACAAGGTGGACCTGGGGCAGGGTGCCGTCGTCACGGTCCACCCCGACAGCGCCGTCTCACCGGCGGTGTCGGTCAGCCTGTGCAGCTTCCGGCACGGCGACGCGGTCGGCTGGTTGTGCCTGTACCAGAACGACAACTGGGGCGGTGAGAACCTGGACCTCACCGTCTGCACGAACGTCAACCTCAGCACCAAGTACATGTCGAACGGTCGTCCGTGGAATGACCAGATCTCTTCCATCGACAACGACCAGACTTCCAACGTCACATCGGTCTTCTACAACTACGACGGCTCCGGTGACCCCAACTCATCGAGCAACTGGCAGGTCCTCCTCCGGCTCCCTGCCGGCCATTACCTGCGCGATCTATCGAAGGACAAGTCACTGTCCAATCCCCCCGGAGGGTACGCCAACGACAAGATCGACATAGTCCACGTGTGCTGATCAGGCCTTCCGGTGGACCGGCCGGGCCGTACGCGGCCCGGCCGGTCGTCGCGTCTAAGCTCGACGGCGGTGTCGTCGCGCAGATCATTCCGGACAACGAGGAGTTCGACAACGCGTTCAAGGTCCAGGGGGAGATGTTCGTCCGGCACGTCGTCGAGGACGCGCCGTTCCCGCACGACTTCAGCGCCGGGGCCCGTGGGGTGTACGTCGCGGAGGCGGGCCTGCGATCCTCGGCGGAGGGCCGCCGAATCGAACTGGAGACGCTTGATGATCACTCGTGAGAACCGGGTCCTGCGCCGGCCGGGCCGCCGTTTCCTCCTTCTCCCGGCGCCGGGGGGAGCGCTGGAGTCGTACGCGCTGAAGGGCCCGTACGTCTGGCCGCGGTCCGAGGGCCTGCCCACCTCACGCGTCGCGTACGCGGCGGCGCACGTCGTCGCCGACCCGCTGGCGGAGCCGGCGTCGGCGCGGCTCGACTGGGACGCCACGCTCGCCTACCGCCGCCACCTCTGGTCCTGGGGCCTGCGCGTGGCCGACGCGATGGACACCGCCCAGCGCGGCGCGGGCCTCCACTGGGACACCGCCCGTGAGCTGGTCCGCCGCAGCGCGGCCGAGGCGAAGGACTTCGGCGATCCGTACGACCTGCTCGCCTGCGGCGCCGGCACCGACCACGCGCCGGAGGCCGATTCGCCGGCGGCGGTCGCGCACGCGTACGAGGAGCAGGTCGCGGCGGTCGAGGAGACCGGCGCCCGTGTGATCCTCATGGCCAGCCGGCAGCTCGCCGCCACCGCCCGCGGCCCGGAGGACTACCACGAGGTGTACGGGCGGCTGCTGGGGCAGGTGTCCCGGCCGGTGATCCTGCACTGGCTGGGGGAGATGTTCGACCCGAGGCTGGCCGGATACTGGGGGAGCGGCGACATCGAGGAGGCGACGTCGTCGTTCCTGGACCTGGTGAACGCGCACGCCTCGGTCATCGACGGCGTCAAGGTGTCGCTCCTCGACCCCGAACGCGAGGCGCGGCTGCGGGCGGCGCTGCCCGCCGGCGTACGGCTCTACACCGGCGACGACCTCGACTACCCCTCGCTGATCAAGGACGGCAGCGACGCGCTGCTCGGCGTCTTCGACGCGATCGCCCCGGCGGCGTCCGCGGCCCTGGCCGCCCTCGACCGGGACGAGACCGTCGAGTACGAGGCGATCCTGGACCGTACGCTGCCGCTGGCCCGCAAGATCTTCGAGCCGCCGACGTACCACTACAAGACCGGCCTGGTCTTCCTCGCCTGGCTGGCCGGCCACCAGGACGCGTTCGTGATGGTGGGCGGCGCCCAGAGCGCCCGGTCGGTGCTGCACCTGACCGACGTGTTCCGGCTCGCGGACCAGGCCGGCCTGCTGCCCGACCCCGACCTGGCCGTACGCCGGATGCGGTCGTTCCTGACCACCACCGGGGTGCTGTGAACGCCTGTCGCTGAACCAGTGGACGACGCGGCGCTGGTCCGTAGCCGAGGCCGTGGACGGTTGCGTACGCCACGGTCTGGAGGCGATCGGACTGTGGCGCGAGCACGTGGCCGACCACGGCCTTGAGGCGCCCGCCGCGCTCGTACGCTCCGCGGGCCAGCGCGTCTCCTCGCTGTGCCGCGGCGGTTTCTTCAACGAGCCGGACCGGCGCGAGCAGAACCGGCGGGCCATCGACGAGGCGGCGGTCCTGGAGGCGGCCTGCCTCGTCCTGGTGCCGGGCGGGCTGCCCGCCGGATCCCACGACCTCGCCGGCGCCCGCGCCCGGGTGGCGGACGCGCTGGCCGAGCCGGCGCCGTACGTACGCGGAACGGGTGCTCGGTTAGGGCGTGTCCCGGGCGGCGAGCGTACGGGCCACGAGGGCGGCCAGCAGCAGCGGGACGACGAGGTAGGCGATGCGCAGCCCGATCAGGTCGGCGAGGTGGGCCAGCACGAACGGCGCGCCGCCGATCGCCACACCGGACGCCAGCGCGGCGCGGGCCGCCGCCCGGTCGGGTGCGTGCGGCCAGGCGGCCACCGTACGGCTGACGGTCGTGGGATAGAGCAGGGCGACCCCGAGCCCGGTCACCAGGAGCCCGGCGCCGGCCAGGAGCAGGTCGGGCGCGGTCCAGAAGACGGCGAACCCGGCCGCGGCCGCGGCGACGCACACGAGCATGAGCGGCCGGGCCCGCGGCAGCCGCCGGGTCACCGGCACCGCCAGCGACCGCCCGGTCGCCATGCCGACCAGGAACAGGGAGGCCACCGCCGGCGCCAGCCCGTCCGACGCGTGGTGCCACTCGGTCACCGCCGAGGCCGCCCAGAACACCATGCAGAACTCCACGCTCACCGCGAAGAGCACTTCGACCCAGGGCCCGATGAGCCGCCGAACGTCGGCGCGCGGCGCGTCGTCCGCCGGGACCTCGGCCGCCGGCAACGGAACCCGCCAGGCGGGCACCAGCACGAGGACGAGCATGACGAGCGGCACCACCAGGTACCCGGCCCGCCAGCCCATCCCGGCCGCGAGCGCCCCGCCCACCATCAGGGGAGCGAGCACGGACGCCGCGCTGGCGAGCCCGTTCGCCTCCCCGACCGCCGCCGCCGGGGCGTGCGGGTGAAGAGCGGACAGCAGAGCGGGGATCAACTGGATCAGCAGCGCCCCGCCGATGCCGATGAGCAGCGCGCCGAGGAGCGTGAGCGCCTGCGCCGAGGTCGCCAGGAGCAGCCCACCGGCGATCATCCCGCCGATGGACAGCCGCAACGCCACCGCCCGGCCGACCCGCCCGACCAGCAGACCGCCGAAGACCCCGACGATCAGCAGCCCGACGGCGAAGAGAGTGGGGTAGAAGGCGACCTGGTCCCGGCCGACCCGAAGATCCTTCTGAAGGGGCACGAGGATGGCGCCGAGCCCGTTGAGGAGGAAGCCGAAACAGCTGAGAACGGCGTACAGCAGCCAGGTGGCCCTGCCCCGCGACAATCCCCCCGAACGATCCACAGGGGGAGACTAGCCCGAAGGGCGACCGTCCTCGACGCGCTCCCCGGCGGCCGGCGAGACGCACGGGACGACAGCGGCCGCCCGTTCGCGAGGAGTGGTGCAAGTCCGCTAAACTCGCTGAGGCGCCACGGACCAGGGGTTCGCGGCCTGTGGGGTATGGTGTAATCGGCAGCACGACTGATTCTGGTTCAGTTAGTCTAGGTTCGAGTCCTGGTACCCCAGCACAGCATCTGACCTGCGGCGGGAGCCTCTGATGAGGCCCCGCTTTCGTCGTTTCTGGGCCCGCGCGGGAACGAACAGGGCGCTGTAGACGTGCGATGCTTCGCCTCAGGAGCCCAAAAGATCGCGTGGCAGGGTTAACCGATCCGGACGCCGGTTCCACACCGCCCTGCCCCTGCCATACGTCGGACGGACGCTACGTCGCAGCGCCCTGCGAGCTGACAGAGGAAGGTCTCGCCGATCTGGCCTTCCTCGGCGACAGCGGCTAACCCGGTGTGGGACGGCGGTGGAAGCAGGTGGGCGATGAGGAGGAGACCGGGAGCATCGTCCATCTGACCGACGTTGAGGTCGAGTTCGCCCGAGGCCTCGTCGTCCGTGTCCGTTGGGCGAGGGGGCGCGACGATGGCTTCCCGTCCTCGGAGTGGTCGACCAAGGAGCGGCTCGCCGACGCCCTTGTGCTGGGCAATCAGGATTACCTCGCGGCACAGGGCTACCGGATGAGTCCTGCGCTTGATCGTGTTTGTGCGGGGATGGTCTCTCGCTACGGCGACCGTATCGCCTGGCTCCACAAAGTCGGGACGTTGCTGAATCGCCGCATCCGCCGCCTCAGGTAGCCGGCGAACGCCACCGTTGCGCCGCTGGTTCCTGCGTAGCCTGAAAGGCTTGGGCATTGTCGTTGTCGGGGGACAGATATGTTTGTCGGCATGGACGCCGAGGTGAGCCAGCAGGAACTGAATGACCTTCTCTCCCAGGCCGACGTGCTGCCGGTGGCGACCGGCGACCGAACCCTGTCCGGGGAGCCGGTGCTGGTCTTCGTCCAACTGCCGACCGGGCCGGGCGAGGGCTTCCGGTACGTCTACCTGACGCCGGATGGCACCGTCGTGGCCCGCGCCGCCGAGGCCGTCGGTCCGCCGCCGAGCCCAGATGGCGCGTCCATCGCCGAGATGACCGAACACATCAACACTTCGGTGGTCACCGTCAGCGCACCGGACGGTTCCGCGCTGCTGTACCTGCGACACAAGAAGGTGTGGAAGAGCACCGTCAGCATCGCCGACGCCGACGGCCGACCGATCGGCGAGATGCGGCAGCGGAACGTGCTGGGCAAGGTGAAGTTTCAGCTCGAGGCGTACGGGCGGCCGTACGGCCGATTCATCGCGCACAGCACCCGGATGCTCGGCTTCGACCTGGAGGACGCCGACGGCAGTGGCTACGGCCGGCTGACCAAGGTCGGCTCGCCGTCCTATGGCGCACGCAGTGGCGTCGCCCCGTTCGCCGCCACCCAGAAGGTCGCCGGAGCGTTCGTGCTGCAGCTGACCCGGCGTCCGGACTGGCCGCTGATCACGGCGACCATTCCGCTCGCACTCGACCTGTCCATGAACCTCGCGGCGCTCTCCGGGGTGGAGAAACGTGGGTTCCAGACCGGGCAGGGATAAACCGACTCTTTTCGAATGCCCGACTTGTCCTGCTGGTCAACACATGCGTGTTGACCGATGCGGGCTTACGTATGCAGGCTCAAGGCGGTCGGCTCGTTCTGGGGTCGTTGAAGGAGCCCATCTGGCAGCCCTTGCCGGCTGAGTCGGCGAATCCGGTGAAGGTCGCTCGCCGGTGCGTGGCGAGCGTCCTCGCAGAAGTCGCCAAGATCGACGCCGATCACGTGGACGACGTCGTCCTGGCCGTCTCCGAACTCGTCGCCAACGCCATCTGCCACGCCGTCGGCGAAGGGCAGTCGTCGGTCTGGCTCGACATCCGGCCTCGGTGGACGCATCTGTACGTCGTCGACCCGGACCAGACCGTCCCGGGGCCGGTGCCGGCCTTCGGGGGCCGCCTGTCTCCCCGGCGGCTTCTGCTGCGGCCTCGGCAGGCGGGCGGCCAGTTCCGTAAAAGCCCGCAGGTCCGGGCCAGGTGCCGGGCGGCTGGTGTCGCGTACCAGCGGGTGCGGCCGCGCGACCGGCAGCGCGTCCAGCCCGGCCGCCGAGTGCCACGTCAGCTTGACACTTCCTCCCGCCGCCGGTCGTCGCCGGTTGTGGCGGGGATGGCGTTGTCGATGAGGACGGTGGCGATGGCGGCGGCGGTGGGGAAGGCGTCGGCGTCGAGGACCCGGGTGCGGGCCGCGGCGCCGTCGATGAGCAGCGCGAGCTGCTCGCCGAGCTGTTCAGGGTCGGCGGCGCCGGCTTCGCGGGCGGTGTCGGCGAGCCGTGCGGCGACGGCTTTCTTGTACTCGCGTGCGTACTGGGACGCCGGGTGCTGGGGGTCGTGGAGTTCGACGGCGGCGGCGATGTAGGGGCACAGAGGGGTGGTGGGGGGGATGTCGAAGGCGGCGAGGAGCCGTTCGCGGGGCGTGAGGTCGGTGCGGTCGAACACGCCGGACAGAACGGAGGGGTCGAACCGGCGCAGGTACTCGGCGACGATCTCGTCCTTGCTGGTGAAGTGCTGGTAGGCCGTGCGCTTGGACACCTCGGCCGCCGCGCAGAGCTCGTTCATGCCGGTGCGGTTGATGCCCTGCTCGCGGAACAGCTGCTGGGACGCACTGAGGATGCGCTCGCGGGCGCCCCGACCGCGACGGCGGCCCGTGGGGCCCTTCTCCGACTCCGTCATGGGTCCATCGTACCGCAGTTGGGTAACGACCGGTGTACATAATTTGCGCCCCGGTCGCCCGCCGCGTACCTTAAGCACACAGATCGGTGTACATAACATCGTCATCCCCGGTGCGCACGGCACCACGGACCCAAGGGAGCGGCCATGGGAAAGCTTGACGGCAAGGTGGCGGTCATCACTGGCGGTACCACCGGCATGGCGCTGGCCGGCGCGAAGCTGTTCGTCGACGAGGGAGCGCACGTCTTCATCACCGGCCGCCGCCAGGACGCCCTGGACGAGGCCGTGAAGCAGATCGGCCGCAACGTCACCGGCGTCCAGGGCGACGCCGCCGACCTGGACGACCTGGACCGCCTGTACGACACCGTCAAGCGGGAGAAGGGCGGCCTCGACGTGCTGTGGGCCAGCGCGGGCGGGGGCGAGCCCGCCCCGCTCGGCGAGATCACCGAGGCCCAGTTCGACACCTGGTTCGGGCTCAATGCCCGCGGCACCCTGTTCACCGTCCAGAAGGCCCTCCCGCTCTTCAACGACGGCGGCTCCATCCTCATGACCGGCTCCAACGCCTCCCTCGGCGCCTTCCCCGGCTGGAGCGTCTACGCCGGCAGCAAGGCCGTCCAGCAGGCCTGGGCCCGCGTCTGGCTCAACGAGCTCAAGGACCGCCGCATCCGCGTCAACGTCCTGACCCCCGGCCAGGTCGCCACCGCCAAGCAGGAAGAGCTCTTCGACGAGGCCACCAAGCGGCAGTTCGAGTCCCTCATCCCCCGCGGCCGGATGGGCCGCCCCGACGAAATCGCCACCGCCGCCCTCTTCCTCGCCTCCGACGACTCCAGCTACGTCAACGGCATGGAACTCGTCGCCGACGGCGGCACCACCGCCATCTGAACCGAACAACGCACCAGGGCAGGACATCTCATGAGCAACATCAGCATCATCGGCACCGGGAACATGGCGCGCACCATCGGCGCGCGGGCGGTGGCGGGCGGCAACACCGTCGAGGTCATGGGCCGCGATCAGTCCAAGGCCGCTGACCTGGCCAAGGCTCTCGGCGGGGGCGCCCCGGCGGGAGAATGGGGCGCCGCCCCGGCAGGGGACATCGTCATCGTGGCCCTGCTGTACGACGGTGTCGTGCCGGTCGTCGCCCAGTACGGAGACGCTCTCGCGGGCAAGGTCATCGTCGACATCAGCAATCCCTTCAATTCCACGTTCGACGGGCTGGCCCACCGCGAGGAGACCTCGATCGCGCGGGAAGTCGCCAAGGCGGCCCCGGCCGGCGCCAGCGTGGTGAAGGCGTTCAACACCATCTTCCGTCATGTCCTGGAGAAGGGCCGGCCCGACGTCTTCATCGCCGGCGATAACGCGCAGGCCAAGGCAAGTGTGGAGGCGTTCATCGAGAGCCTCGGGCTGCGCCCGCTGGACGTCGGCGGCCTGAGAATGGCGCACTGGCTGGAAGGAGCGGGCGTGGTCACGGTGGGCCTCGCCAACCACGGGATGGGGAACTTGGACTTCTCCCTCAGCATCACCGAACTTCCCGTCTGAGCAAACGGTTGACGGATCACCGAAAGGACTCGCCAAGTGAGCCCGTGGCGAGTCGGTGGGGTGGCGGCGGCCGACCGCTGAGGACGCCCTGCGGGTCACCACCAGCCGAAGGCGAGCCAGGCGAAGGCCGGCGCGACCACGATCGAGGCGGATCCGTAGGCGAGCAGGTGGCGGAAAAGGCGGGGTCGCACCGACGGCTCGGCGGCGCCGAGGATCAGGCCGCCGGTGATGCCGAGCGGGTTGATGTCGACCAGGACCGAGGCCAGGGCGAGGGCGAGCACGCCGCCGACAGGGGACACTCCATCGGCCACCAGCGGAGGCAGCAGCGGCATGACGGTCACGAACACCGCGATCGAACTGGCGGCGAAGGACGTGACCCCGGCGATGTAGCACAGCACCAGCAGGCTGAGCCACGGCGCTCCCTCCACCTGCAGCAGATCGCTGATCTTCTTGAAGGCGCCCAGGTGCTGCATCAGGCCTACGTAGGTCAGCAAGCCGCCGATCAGCAGGACCACGTTCCACGGGATCCTGGAGACGATCGCGTCGGCCGGCAGCCGTAGCGCCACCTGCAGGACCAGTGCCGCGGTCAGGCCGAGGTAGCCCACGTTCAGGTCGAAGCCGACCGAGAGGACGACGACGGTGAGCAGGCAGAGCACGGTGAGAGCGCGGACTCCGGGCCGCGCCCGCGGCGTCTTGGGCTCTGCCGCGACGGCCGTGGCCGTCTCGGCACCGCCCGAGACGCGGGTCCCGTGCTCGGGTTCCGGCGCGGCGGCGTCGGGTCCGGCCGGCGCGGCGAGGGCGGTGGCACGGCCGCGCGGCACCGCCCCGACGCGCGTCCCGACGACGAGCCACGCCGCGCAGACGACCAGTCCGGTCAGCAGGCCGCCGAGCAGGAAGGTCACCGGGGCTGAGCCGGGCAACCCGACGCCGAGCCTCGTGCTCAGCTCGCGGGCGGTGACACCGTAGACGGCGAGCGGCGACAGCAGCCCGCTGATGATGCCGGTGATGCCGAGCACGGCGGCCACCAGTGGGGAGATCCGGTACCGCGCGGCGAGGCCCAGGGCGATCGGGGAGACGATCGCGGTCGCGGCGGCGGGCAGGGTGCCGACCGCGGTCAGCACCGCGCCGACGACGAACGGGACCAGCACGATCAGCACCAGGCGACCGCCGACGAGCCGGAGCAGCAGGTCGAGCAGCCAGTCGAGGGTCCCGTTGAGCTGGGCGGCGGCGAACAGAGCCGTCACCCCGACGATGAGCACGAAGAAGTCGCCCGGGAAGAATTTCGTCACCTCGTCCGCCGGCACACCGGAGACGAGACCGAGGAGGAACGCCGCGGACAGGGCGGCCGGCCCGAGGTCGAATCCGGGGACGAGGGTCGCGGTGAAAAGGACGATCAGGATGAGGATCGAGAGGGTTGCCATGGTCGTGAGCTCGCTTTCTCGGTCAGACCACTCCTCGGTGGCGCAGATCATGGATCTCCGATTCCGCCAGCCCGGCGAGTTCCCGCAGTACTTCGGTGGTGTGCTCGCCAAGGGCCGGTGCGCCGCGGCCGACCGTGCCCTCGAAGCCGGAGAAGCGGCCGGCCGGGGCCTGCATGAGGCGCGGACGGCCGGTGTCCTCGTCCGGTACCTCCATCACCGACCCACGGGCGCGGATGTGCGGATCGGCGCAGACGTCGGCCGCCGAGTTCACCGGGCCGGCGGCGACCCCGGCGTCGACGAGCAGCGACATCAGCGGTTCGAGGTCGTGCGCCGCGACGAACGCGGAGACGCGCGTTTCGATCTCCTCGCGGTGCTCCAGCCGGGCACTCATCGAGTCGTGGACGGCGAGGTCCGCGGCGTCCATGACCTTGACCAGTCGCCGCCACATCGGCTCGGTCGAGGCGGGCAGGGCCAGCCAACGACCGTCGCGGGTGCGGTACAGGTTGTTGGGGCTGATGTGCGGGTTCTCGTTGCCCTGGCGCTCGCGGCTCTCGCCCGTCGCGCCGTACTCGACGACGAAGTCCTCCATCATCCGCAGTAGCGGCTCGTACAGGGGGATGTCGGCCAACTGGGCCTCTCCGGTGAGGTCGCGCTGACGCAGGGCGAGCATGGCCGCGAACGCGGCGTAGATGCCGGTGACACCGTCGGCCACGGGGTAGCCCGCGAAGACCGGCGGCCGGCCGGGTTCGCCCGTCCGGTAGGTCAGACCGGCGAAGGCCTCCGCGACGCGGGCGAACCCGGGGCGGTCGGCGTAGGGCCCGGTGCGGCCGAACGCGCTCACGTGGACCATCACCAGGTCCGGCCGATACGCGCGAAGGTCGTCGAAGTCGATGCGGTACCGGCGCAGCGTTCGCGGCCGGAAGTTGGTCACCACGATGTCCGCCGCCGCGGCCAGCCGGCCGACCAGGCCGGCCGCCTCGGGGTGGTGCAGGTCGATGGTGACGCTCCGCTTGACGCGGCCGAGCATCCGCCAGCCGGACGAAACGCCGTCCTCCAGCGGTGGGTACAGGCGCGCCGGGTCGCCCCCGACGGGATGCTCGATCTTGATCACCTCGGCACCGAACTCGCCGAGGAGCGAGGACGCCAGCGGACCGGCCAGGATCGTCGACACGTCCAGGACGCGTACTCCGCTCAGCGGGCCATTGGACACCAGGTATGCCTTTCATGCGGCGAGAGGTTGCCGTCACCATGCCGTGCCGGTGAGGTGCGAGGAAGACGCGAAAGCGGCTCGCGGGTGAAAGGCTTCGCCTTTATAGTGACGCGATGCGCGTGGAACGGGCGCGATACCTCCTGGCCGCCGTGGAGACCGGGTCGCTGCGAGCGGCGGCGGCCCGGTGCGGGGTCAGCCAGCCCACCATCGGCCAGCAGATCGCGCTGCTGGAGGAGGACCTCGACGTCGTCCTGCTCACCCGCAGCCGGCACGGCGTGCGACCGACGCCGGCCGGCCACGCACTCCTCGAACCGCTGAGCCGGCTCGTCGCGGCCGAGGACGCGTTGCGCGAGTCGGCGATGGAGTCGAGCGGCGCCTACCGCGGCCGGGTCCAGATCGGCGGCGTCTCGGTGACCGCGGAGACGATCATCGCGCCGGCCGTGGGCCGTCTGCGCGAGGACCATCCGGAGCTGCGGTTCACCGTCCGCGAGGGCGCCTCGACCGCCGTCGAGGCCGCCGTGCTGGACGGCGAGCTGGACTTCGGAGTGATCACGATGCCGCTCGGCCCGGCCGCGCCGGGACTGCGGCGGACGTCGCTGCTCTCCGTCCCCGTCGGAGTCTTCGCGCGCACCGACCATCCGTTGGCCGGGCGCGACCACGTCCACTGGCGCGACCTGGAGGCCTGGCCCATCGTCACCATGCGGCCGGGCACCGTGCTGTGGGAGACGCTGCACCGGCACGTGGCAGCCCCCGACGTCGTCGTCGAGGCCATGTCGGCGCGCACCGTCAAGGTGATGGTCGGCCGAGGGGCCGGACTCGGTGTCCTCGCCCGGACGGAGACCTCGGCCGACATCACCGGCCTCGTGTGGCTGCCCCTGCGTGACGCGCGGCCGATCGAGCTGTGCCTGACCCAGCGCCAGGACAGCCGGCCCTCGCCGGCGGCCCTGATCGTGCGGCGGCTCATCCGGGCCATCGCCGAGGAGATGACGTCCCCGGTCAGCTGATGGAGCAGGTGTTGGCCACGTCGCCGGAGGTCTGGCGGGGGATGGTGGCGCTGGGCGGAGGCGCGTGGCCGCCGCCCGGGGCCGTCCAGCGTTCGAGGGCTTCGAAGGCCGTCCGCATGCAGGGGAGCAGCGGGCGCATTCTGTCCGGGAACATGTCGTACTCGATGTCCAGGTGGGAGGCGCCCTCGATCCGGTAGTAGCGGTGCAGCGCGCCCGCGCCCCGCGACCGGACCATCGCGTCGTACCGGTCGCCGTGAACACGGATCGGCAGCAGGCTGTCCAGCGTCCCCTGCACGGTGATCATCGGTTTGCCGATGCGACCGCTCAGCGATGCCCGCCGTACGGCCCGGTGCACGCTCATCGGCCGCCGGTAGTAGTCGTAGTCGGCGTCGCAGTGGGGTGTGCCGCTCTGGCAGAACGGGATGCCCGCCTCCAGGTCGCCGTCGTAGGACGGGTCGAGCTCCTCGCGGGCTCGGCGCTGCGTGCCGTCCCAGAGCACCCGGTAGTTGAAGTCCCACAGGAATTCCGACCCCGGCGCGAACCCGGCCCGCAGCATCGCGGCGTGCGCCGCGGGGTCGCCGGTCGCCGCGTACTTGGGATACTCGCGCAGCGCCACCGGCAGGTAGACCAGCGCGTTCGGCGCGTCGTCGGGCGGCCAGAGGGTGCCTTCGGAGTCGACGCCGCCGTCGTAGAGCTCGGGGTGGTTCTCCAGCGCCCAGCGCACCAGCTGGCCGCCGTTGGAGATGCCCGCCGCGTACGTCCTGCGGAGGGGCCTGCCGTAGTGCCGGGCGACGGCCGCCTTGGCGGCGACGGTGACCTGGGTCATCCGGCGGTACCACTCCAGGTAGGCGTCGCCCGGCCGCCGGCCGTCCAGGTAGAACCGCCCGTCGACGTTGCCCTTGTCGGTCGAGGCGAAGGCGTACCCCTTGGCCAGCACCCAGTCGGAGATGGTCACGTCGTTGGCGTACTGGCGGTGGTTTCCCGGCGCCCCGGAGACCACGAGCCCGCCGTTCCAGCGTTCGGGCAGCCGGATCACGAACTGGGCGTCGTGGTTCCAGCCGTGAGTGGTGTTGAACGTGGAGGTGTCCGGGAAGTAGCCGTCGATCTGGATGCCCGGCACTCCGCTCGGGTTCCGGGTGGCCGTCGACTGCAACCCCGCCCAGTCGGAGGGGTCGGTGTGGTCCGTGCCGACCGTGCCGGCGGTGGTGAGGTCGTCCAGGCAGGCGGCGACCTGCCGTTCGGCCCCGGGGACGTGGACGTGGTTCATCGTGCAGCGGGTGCCGGCGTGCGCGGGCGGCGCGGCCATCATCAGCGGGGCCGCGAGGAGCGATCCCAGCAGGGCCGACAGGACGGACGGTCTGCGAAGCGTGGGCATGGCAGCTCCCGGGAGGTGGAGACGGAACACATGTTCCTCGACCTGTGACGGGGCGCACCACGTGGCGGAGGCCACTGTTCGCCCGTGTCCGGTGGGGCCGGCGCGGTGTGCGCCGCCTCATACCGGACCGCCGGAATATGTGGGCGATCACCTGGTTCGCCGGCCCCGCCGCCACTTAGCGTTCACGGTCACGGCGTCCGAGTGTGGCTCGGGTCACACCATGAATCGTGAGGAGGGCGTATGGGAGCGCCCATGGCCGGCGACCGCGAGCACGGCGCCCTCTCCGTTCCGGTTCTGAAGGCGCGTGGCCTGGTCAGGGAGTTCCGCGGGTTCCGGGCGGTGGACGGCGTCGACCTGGACGTGGCCGAGGGCGGCGTGCACGCCCTGGTGGGCCCGAACGGCGCCGGCAAGACCACGCTGTTCAACCTGCTCACCGGGTTCTTGAAGCCGACCGCGGGCAGTGTACGGCTCGGTGAGCAGGAGCTGGCAGGCCGCAGCCCCGAGGCCATCACCCGGCTGGGGGTGGCGCGCTCCTTCCAGATCACCAGCCTGTTCGCCGAGTTGACCCCCCACCAGCACGTGGAGCTGGCGCTGGCGAGCCGGACCGGCCTCGGGTGGCGGTTCTGGCGCTCCGATCGGGCGCTGGCTCGGTTCGCCGGACGCGCCGGGGAACTGCTCGAACAGGTCGGGCTGTCCGGGCACGGCGGCGTCCCGGCGGGCTCGCTGTCGTACGGGAGCAAGCGCGCGCTGGAACTGGCGCTCGCCCTGGCGCTGGATCCCAAGGTGCTCCTGCTCGACGAGCCGACGGCCGGGATGGGCGTCGAGGACCTGGAGCGCATCATCGAGCTCATCCGAAAGATCCGCACGGGCCGCACCGTGATCCTGGTCGAGCACAACATGAACGTGGTCGCCAGCCTCGCCGAGCGGGTGACCGTCCTGCAGCACGGCAAGGTGCTCATCGAGGGCCCGTACGCCGAGATCCGTCACGATCCGCGCGTCATCACCGCCTACCTCGGAGACTCCCATGCTGCGCGTTGAGGGGCTGTCGGCCTGGTACGGCGAGGCGCAGGCCCTGCGTGAGGTGTCGCTGCACGTCGACGCCGGCGAGATCGTCACACTCGTCGGACGCAACGGCGCGGGCAAGACCACGATGCTGCGCTGCCTCATGGGCCTGCACGGCTCGTACGGCCGGATCGTCGGCACGATCTCGCTGCTCGGCGAGGACATCACCGGTCTCGCCCCCCATCGCAGGGCTCGCCGCGGTCTGGGTTTCGTCCCGGACGACCGGGGCGTCTACGCCACCCTGTCGGTGGAGGAGAACCTGACGCTCCCGCCGGCGACGAGGCGCGGACTCGACCCGTGGCCGCTGGAGCGGGTGTACGAGGCGTTCCCGCGGTTGCGCGAACGGCGCCGGTTCGCCGGGACGAAGCTGTCGGGCGGCGAGCAGCAGATGCTCGCGCTGGCACGGGCGCTGCGGACGGGCGCCCGGCTGCTGCTGTGCGACGAGCCCACCGAGGGACTGTCCCCGCTGATCGTCCAGCAGATCGGCGACATCCTGCGCGAGGTCAAGGCGGCCGGCGTGACCGTCCTGCTCATCGAGCAGAACGTGCATTTCGCCGCGACCGTGGCCGACCGCTACTACCTGCTCGCCGAGGGCCGGATCGTCGAATCGCTGGACAACGACCAGGTCCGCGAACGCGAGGACGAGCTGCTCGACTACCTCGGAATCTGATGGCGGCCGAGATCTGTGACAGAGGAGACGCCGGAATGAGGATCATGGGTTGGAGCGGCGGCCTGGCCGCCGCGGGGCTGCTGCTGGCCGGGTGCGCGGGCGGACCGGGCGGCGGCGGAGGGAAGATCAGCGATGGCAAGGTGGTGCTGGCCGTGCTGAACGACCAGTCGGGCGTCTACGCCGACACCTCGGGCCGCAGCACGATCGAGGCCGTCAAGATGGCGGTGGCCGAGTACCAGGCCGAGTACGGCGACAAGGCGGTGGCCAAGAAGATCGAGGTGAAGGACGCCGACCACCAGAACAAGCCGGAGATCGCCAACTCCAAGGCGCAGGAGCTCTACGACCGGCAGAAGGCCGACGTGATCCTGGACGTGCCGACCTCGTCCGCCGCGTTCGCCGTCGCCACCATCGCCAAGAACAAGAAGAAGGTGTTCATCGACGTCGGCGCCGCCAGCACCGAGCTGGAAGGCAAGCAGTGCAACAAGTACACCTTCCACTACGGCTACAACAGCTACATGCTGGCCCACGGCACCGGTACCGAGGTGACCAAGGACGGGGCGAGGAACTGGTACATCGTCTATCCCGACTATGCGTTCGGGCAGGACATGCAGAAGACATTCGCGGCGGCCGTGAAGGCGGCCGGCGGCAGCGTCGTGAAGAGTGACCCGACGCCGTTCCCGAACGACAACTTCTCCACCTTCCTGCTCAAGGCGCCCGGCCTCAACCCCAAACCGCAGGTGCTCGGCACGATGCAGGCGGGCGGTGACCTGGTCAACCTGGTGAAGCAGTACAACGAGTACAAGCTGCGTAACAAGGGCGTCGGCCTCGCGGTCGGGCTGCTGGCCCTCAGCGACATCCACTCGCTCGGCCCGGACGCCCTGGCCGGGACCCGCTACACCGACATGTGGTACTGGAACCTCGACGGCAAGAGCCGCGCCTGGGCCGACAAGTTCCAGGCCAAGACCGGCAAGCGTCCCACCGCCAACATGGCCGCCAACTACTCGGCCGCACTGCAGTACCTGGAGGCCGTGCAGCGCGGCGGCACCGACAAGTCCGACGATGTGGTGAAGCAGCTGGAGGGCCACAGGTTCGAGGACGCCTTCGCCCGGGACGCCACCATCCGCGCCAAGGACCATCTTCTGCTGCACGACGCGTACCTGTCGCAGGTGAAGCCGTCCAGCGAGGTCAAGGAACCCTGGGACTACGTGAAGATCCTCAAGACCATCCCGGCGTCGGAGGCGTTCCAGCAGCCCGACCCGTCCTGTGACCTGTAGGCGGCCGGTGTGCTCCAGCAAGCGTTCAACGGGCTGGTGGGCGGGGCGTTCTACGCCCTGCTCGCCCTCGGCCTGGCCGTCATCTTCGGGATGCTGGGCGTGGTCAATCTCGCTCATGGCGCGTTCTACATGCTCGGCGCCTTCGGGGCGTTCATCGCGCTCGATTCGTTCGGCCTGAGCTTCTGGGCGGCCCTTGTGCTGGTCCCGCCGCTGTTGGCGTGGCCGGCATCGTCGTGGAACGGTTGTTCGTCCGGTGGCTGACGCCGCTGGACCCGCTCTACAACTTCCTGTTCACCTTCGGCCTCGCGCTGATCCTGCAGGACCTGATGAAGCGGGAGTACGGGGCGAACTCCCAGCCCTACCCGAGGCCGTCGGCGCTGAGCGGCACCGTCGACCTGGGGCTGTTCACCTACCCCGCCTACCAGGTGTTCGTGCTGGCGGTGTCGGTGGTGGTGTGCGGGGCAGTGTGGGCGGTGCTGGCCCGCACCCGCGTCGGCGTGATCATCCGGGCGGCAACCGAGCGGCCCGAGCTGACCCGCGCGCTCGGCATCGACGTCGGCCGGTGGGTGACCCCGGTCTTCGGCTTCGGGGTGGCGCTGGCGGCGTTCGCCGGGGTGCTGGCCGCGCCGATGCGGGCGGTCAACCCGCTGATGGGCTCCGATCTGATCATCACGGTGTTCGCCGTCGTGGTGATCGGCGGGCTCGGCTCGGTGTTCGGCTCGGTCGCCGCCGGGTTCGCGGTCGGGATCGTGTCGGCCCTCGGCAACTACTACGTCCCGTCGCTGTCGCAGACGCTGGTGTTCGTCCTCATGGCCGCGGTGCTGCTGTGGCGCCCGGCCGGGCTGTTCGGACGTGAGGAGGCGTCGCGGTGATCCTTTCCCGGCTGGCCCGCCCAGGCCGGAGCGGGCGGCTGCTCTTGGTGATCGGAATCTTCGTCGCCCTCGTGCTGCCCTGGATGATCTACCCGCCGGTGGCGCTCGACATCGCCTGCTGGGCATTGTTCGCCGCGGCCGTGGACCTGCTGCTCGGGTTCACCGGGCTGCTGTCGTTCGGCCACGCCGCGTTCTGGGGCGGGTCGGCCTACTGCACCGGCCTGATCGCGCTGCACACCGGGACGCCCTTCCCGGTCGCGATCCTGGGCGGCGCGGCGTTCGCGGCGCTGCTGGCGCTCCCGATCGGGTACCTGTCGGTACGGCTGACCGGAATCTACTTCGCCATGGTCACCCTGGCCTTCGCGCAGATGATCTACTTCATCGCCAACCAGTGGCGGGACGTCACCGGCGGGGAGAACGGCCTGCAGGGCATCCCCCGAGAACTGTTCGGCCTTGACCTGTCCGAGCCGTTCTACTTCTACTACGCGGGCCTGCCGTTCGTGCTGGCCGGGTTGTTCGCGGCCTGGCGGATCGTACGCTCTCCGTTCGGCCGGGTGCTGGTCTCCATCCGCGACAATCCGGCACGGGCGCGCGCCCTCGGCTACCCCGTCGACCGCTACCGGCTCCTGGCCTTCGTCCTGTCCGCCGCGCTGTCCGGGACGGCCGGGGGCGTGCTCGCGATCGGCCACGGCTTCGCCTCGCTCGAGGGGGTCTACTGGACCACCTCCGGGCAGGCGGTGATGATGGTCGTCCTCGGTGGCATCGGCACCCTGTGGGGCGGTGCCATCGGCGCTGCCCTCGTCGTCCAGCTCCAGGACTTCCTGGCGACCGCCGGCTTCGAGGAGACCGGGATCGTCACCGGCTCGATCTTCATCGTGATCGTGCTGCTGTTCCGCCGGGGCATCTGGGGAACGGCCCGTCACCTGCTGGCATCCCGGCGGTGCCCGGACGCAGCGTCCGGCGACACGGCGTCCGAGCCGAGAAAGCCGGCCGGCACCGCCGCCTGACCGCCGAGGGTGGCGGACGCCACGCCGGCCAGGGGTGGCTCACGCGCTCGCGCGACGGCTCAGCACGGTGCGGCCGGCCCGCGCTGGGCCCGGCGGTGCGCGGCGTACTGTTCCCTGAGCGCCACCTTCGAGAACTTCCCGGTCGCGATCTTGGGATCGCCGGCAGGACCCAGATCCGCTCGCGTCGTTGAGAATGTAGGTCGGTTCCGTCGCGAACAGCCGGTGGTTACGGGTGTGCAGCACGCGGCCGCCGCTCGGTACCGCGAGGTACAGCTCGACGTGTCGCTGGGAGTTCCAGCCGAACGTCCCGACGCGGGCGTGACGGGGCACGTCGAGCAGGTCGAGGGCGGCGGCGAGCCGTCGTGCGCGGCTGACCACCTCATGCCAGGTCGTGACGACCTCCCCGTTCGCCGGCCGGTGGAGCACAAGGCACGAAGGATCGAGACCTACCGGGCGACCATCTTGAGTGCGAGACCGGCGTAGAACTCGCCGAGTTCCTCCGGCGAGTCGGAACCGTCGAGCCGGTACCAGCGGACGAGGTCGATGCTGAGCGACAGCATCGCGCGCGTGACCCGCTTGACGTCCACATGCGCGAACGACCCGTCGGCAGCCCCGCGGGCGATGGCGTCGCGGAAGAACGCGTTGGTCTGGTGGCGCAGCTCCAGTATCTCCTCGTAGTGCCCTGCCGTGAGTCCGGCCAGCTCCAGCTGGCAGACGCGCGCCGCTACGTGGTGGCGGGCATGCCAGGAGGTGTACGCCGCGATGACGGCTCGGAGCCGGTCCGCCGAACCGTCGCCGCCCGCGCTCAGCACGGACGGGTCCTGGATGTGCGTCAGTACCCGCTCGTGACCGGTCCGGACGATCTCGAACAGGACCAGTTCCTTCGACGGGAAGTGGACGTACAGCGCCGCCGGGCTGAGCCCCACGCCCTCGGCGATGTCGCGCGTGGTCGTGGCGTGGAAACCGTTCGCGGCGAAGCACCGTACCGCCGACGTCAGGAGGCCGCGCTGTACGTCTCCGAGCTCTTCTCTCCAGAGAGCGGAAGAGTGGTCCCGCAGCCGCGGATCGTCCGCCAACTCCTGTGCGGTGAACCGGGCCTGCCGTTTGGCCATCCGCGACTCTCGCTCCTTCAGGTCCGGCACATGGTGCTGATGCCGCTCGCGAGTGCCTCACCGGACGTCGCCGCACGATCCGGCCTTCGCTCGCGGCGAGCCTTGACAGAGGCATCCTACTCAGTGACTATGCGCTTATTCATTGCGGCCGCCCGGTGGTCGACCGCGTTCGGCATCCTCGGACAGGACCGGTGGACGAGCCCGCGTTGACGGGAGCGAAGGGTTGTGAAAACGCGCAGTTTTCTCCGGCTTCTCGTTGACGGGGCGCCGCTGCCGCTCTACGACGAGGTCCTGCGCGACGCGGTCGCCGACGCCGCATCACCCGCCGAGGCAGAGAACCTGCAGGCCGAACACACGCTCGCCCTCCACCTTCGCGACACACTGGAGAAGCAGCGCGCTCGCCACGAACAGCAGCGTGCGCTGGTCGAGTGCGCGAAGGAACTGGCCGAAGACCACAGCGACCCCGACACCATCCTGACCCTGATCGTGGGGCAGGCGCAGCGGCTCCTCGGCTGCGACATGGCCTACCTCAGCCTGAACGACGACGAAGGCGGCGCGACCTGCATGCGAGTGATGGTCGGCGCTACGTCCTCGGCCTGGAAGGATGTCCGGATCCCGTTCGGAACCGGTGTCGGCGGCAGAGTCGCCGCAACCGGCACGCCGTTCTCGACGCCCGACTACTTCAAGGACGAACGGCTGACGCACGATCCCGCCGTCGACGCCTCGGTCAGGGCTGAGCGGCAGGTGTCGATCGTCGGCGTGCCGCTGCGCAACAGTGCCGTCATCGGGGTGCTCTTCGCCTCCAACCGCACGGCGGGCCCGTTCTCCCACGACGCCATCGCTCTCCTCGGCTCCTTCGCCGCGCTCGCCACGAGCGCGATCGAGCAGGCGCGGTCGAGGCATGATCGGGAACGGACGCTGGAGGCCCTGCGGCATACCAACCAAACCCTTCGCCGGCGCACGGCCGAGCAGGAGAGAGCGGTCGCCGTGCACGACCAGAGTATGGACATCGTCCTTCGGGGCGGCGGCGTGCAGGAGGTCGTGACCGCCGCCGGGGAACGGCTCGGTGGTGCGCTCGCCATCTTCGACGAATTCGAGACGCCCGTCGCCTGGACCCCGGGGACGTCCGAGGAGGTCCTGAAGGCGATGTCCGCCGCGGCGGCCGGCTCCGCCGGCGGCGTCCATGACGGGACGTACTGGGTCACCGGTCTCGTGGCCGGCACCGAGACCCTCGGCACACTGGCCTGGGCCCCGGCGACCACGCCCGGCCAGGTCGGCGACCCGGACCGGCGGCTGCTCGAACGGGCGGCCGTCGTCGCCTCGCTGCTCCAGCTGTTCCGCCGCAATCTCGCCGCTGCGGAGGCCCGAGTGCGCGGCGAATTGCTTGACGACCTCCTCACGCCCAACCCCCGCACCTACTCCTCGCTCGCCGAGCGCGCCCTGCGGATCGGCTACCAGCCGCACAAACGGCATGCCGTCGTCGTCGCGCACATCCGGGCGGAGAACCGGCAGAGCCTCGCGTCCGTGGCGTCCGATCTCGCGGCCGCTCGCGGCGGTCTGAGCACCGTACGGGACGACCGCGCGGTCCTGGTCATTCCCTCCGACGACCCGTCGTTGACGGGCCGCCGGAC
This sequence comes from Actinoallomurus iriomotensis, assembly GCF_030269445.1. Classification (GTDB taxonomy): domain Bacteria; phylum Actinomycetota; class Actinomycetes; order Streptosporangiales; family Streptosporangiaceae; genus Actinoallomurus; species Actinoallomurus iriomotensis. The sequence continues at coordinate 1,046,403 of NZ_BSTJ01000001.1, read as the reverse complement.
GGCGCGATCGATGACCAAGCGCCTTGGGGCGCCGGTCACCGTCGGCGCCGCCGGGCCGGTCGACGACCCGGCCGACCTGCCCGCCGCCTACAGGGAGGCGCTGGCCTGCGCACACGCCCTGCTCCGGCTCGACCGTGCGGGCACCGTCGCGACGGCCACCGACCTCGGGTACACGGGGCTGCTCCTCGGCGACAGTGCGTCCGCCGTCGCGTTCGTGGCACGGACCCTGGGTCCGGTCATGCAGCACGACGAAGAGCGGTCGACCATGCTGATGGAGACGCTCGACACCTACTTCACCACCGGGCAGAGCCTCGTAGCCAGCGCAAAGCGGCTGCACATCCACCCGAACACCGTCACCCAGCGCCTCGACCGGGTAAAACGCCTCCTCGGAGTGGACTGGAACAGTCCGGACCACACGCTGGAAGTGCAGCTGGCGCTGCGGCTGCATCGCCTGAGCCGCGAACTCGAGGACTGACACCGGCCGGCCGCCGCCCATCAAGCCGGTCACAGCCGGAGATCGCCGGAGGTCTGGCCGGAGGCGTCGATCGCTCGCTGATAGCGCTCGGTCAGCTTGCGTAGTGCATCCACCAGCTCCTGGGAGTCGACGATCGTGAAGTCCACGTCCTGCCGACACCGCACGCGATTCGTGCCGCGACCTCCTGGTCGGGCGGCAGCGGGCGGGGTGTGAAGCGCGGCCCCGTGGGTGGGCGCGGCTCGACCGAGCGTCGGCCGGCGGTACCGGAGTGTGTCCGGTAGTCGAAGCGGAGCCGTTCATGGTCCCGGCACGCGCCGCGATCAGGGTGAGTACGTCGGGGTCCGCCTGCGGGCAGCGCGAGGGCATCGGCAGCGCGTGGGACTGGAAGGCGCCGCCCCCGGTGGCGCAGCCGCGAGGGCAGCAGCTGCCGCAGGCTTCGCCAGCGCACGTACCGAGGTCTCCTCGAGTCCCGCGATCGAGCCGCTCGCGGCGGTGCGCAGTCCTGGCAGATCCGGGAATGGGCGTTGCGCGTCAAGCCGTTCACCAAGCTGCGCCGGACGGACCGCGACGCGCTGCTGGCCGAGGCCGTACGGCGGTGCGCCTTCGTCGCGCCCCAGGCGACCTACGACATCGTCCTCGACGAACCGCAGGTGGACGGGCATGCCTGATGACGACGAACAGCGCGTCCGCGGCGCAGGTCACCGTCGGGCCGGGCGCGGCCGGCCTTCTCAAGGTCTCAGCATGCGGTTCTGCCTACCGACAGCGAGGCTTCACTCGGATCGCGGTGGGTCAGCAGCCGAACGGTTCGTAGAACGAGTCGACGGCGGGCTGGCCGGTGTAGTTCGGACCGGCTTGGTCATCGGCTCCGAGGTAGCGGTGAGAAAGCCGGATCTCCCCGCCGCCACGACGCGAGATCCGGCGGCGAGCGGCGTCGTAGACGAATCCCTGCCGGCGTAGTTCGGCGGTGAGCCGGCGACCGGCCGGTGTACCGTCGGCGCGGCGGACCGAGTGCGCGTCGAAGTTGGCGGCGAAGAGCCCGTCCTCGGTCAGCCAGGAGGCGACACGCGCCAGAGTGCCGAGTTTGTCGCCGACATAGTGCAGCCCATGCACACACGTGATCAGGTCGAACCGGCCGTCGGGAACCCACTCGGCCACAGAGCCGGTGACCAGCCGCAATACCGGCGGAAAGGGACCCGCCACGAAGTGGTCCACGAGGTCAAGTCCGACGATCTCGATTCGTCCCGCCACATTCCGGCCGGTCAGCAGTCGGGCGGCCTCTGCCAGAGCGCGCCCACTCCCACAGCACAGGTCCAGCCACCGTACACAGGCCGCCCCCGCACTGCGGTCGGTCAGTTCCGCAATGATGTCCAAGCCGAGCTCACGACCATAACCGTTCGAACCGCTGAGCGACCGCTCGCGATTCATCGCGCAGTTGGCCACCACCGACGAACTCTCCAGCGCATCATCGTCCAGCAACCCGTCACACCGATCATTGTGTCCGCCGTGCGGCAAAAGCGACACGGACGGGTGGCAGCCTTCGCGGAGGCGGGCATCGACGCTCACGATGTCACACCGTGGAATGCCTATCCCTGGTACATCAATCGAGCGAGATCCTCGAGCACCAACGCTTCCAGGTGGTAAGCACGTACCATCCCGGCAGACAGGCATTGTGGTCCCGCGACCCCGTCGTCCGTGCTCGGGTGTAGGAGATCGGCGACTGGCGGGTGGGTATGGAGTGAGCAAAACAGTACCGGTCGAGTTTGGTGGGCGTTGGTTCTGGGCCTACGACGTAAGCCTCGGGATCTTGCTCCTGGAAGCCATTCACGTGGCCAGGGAGACGCCACCCGGGCAGCGGCCACCACGGACCGACGCCGTGTTGGACGACCTGCGAACTCACGTGCAGGTCGGCTCCAGTTTCGCCTTTCCACTGGACGCCGACGAGTGGGATGACGGGCAACGGGACTTCGTCCGCTCGATCATCGCGGAGGCGGGCCGCCGGCTGCGCGGGTACGGGATCGTCACGTCGGCGCAGGCTGCTCAACGCTACGTGATCGATGGTGAGCCCTACTTCTTGCGTGGACATGAGCACGTCAACGGCGAGGTGGTCGCCGACCTCGCCGAGGCGATCGAATGTTTGATCCAGGATCAACTGCCGCCGGTGCCCGTGACTGACCGACATTGGTTCTTCGGCGTAGAAGGTGGCCCACGCACGCTGTGAGGACAGCTCGGCGAGGTTGCCCGGAATCGGCCACCCACCGTACGGAGCCGAGCGATCCCAGGAGGCCTGAAGTCGGCCGAGGCCGGGCGGAGCCACGGTGCAACGCGTACCGGTCCTCGCCCAGGGGTCGCATTTCCACGGGGGTCGGCAGCCGGCCGCGTACGTACGTCGCGGGTGCGCGCAAGATCACCCGTGCCCGGTATCGCCAGGTCGCCTGGCCGACACCGCGCGCGATTCGTGCCGCGACCTCCTGGTCGGGCGGTAGCGGGCCCGGAAGGTACGCCGAGCGTCCCGGTCCACGTCCCACGTCACCAGGTACCAGCGTCGCCGGTCGTGGACCGGGCGGTGCGGCTCGACCGAGCGTCGGCCGGCGGTACCGGAGTGTGTCCGGTAGTCGAAGCGGAGCCGTTCATGGTCCCGGCACGCGCCCGCGATCAGGCGAGTACGTCGGGGTCCACCTGCGGGCAGCGCGAGGGCATCGGCAGCGCGTGGGACTGGAAGGCGCCGCCCCCGGTGGCGCAGCCGCGAGGGCAGCAGCTGCCGCAGGCTTCGCCAGCGTACGTACCGAGGTCTCCTCGACTCCCGCGATCGAGCCGCTCGCGGCGGTGCGCAGTCCGATCACGACCGCGACCGCCTCCTCGTCGTCCAGCAGCAGTGGCGGCATGGTGGCGCCCGTACCGATTCGGTAGCCGCCGGCCACACCCGGCCGCGCGTCGATCGGATCGCCGAGCTCGCGCAACCGGCCGATGTCGTCGCGGATGGTGAGGGTGGTCACGCCGAGCCGGGTCGCGAGCTCGGGGCTGGTCCAGTCGCGTCGGGGTGGACGCGCGGCGCCCAACGAGGGATTAGGCCGCTGCACAGCATTCGCTCGCGGGCCCGGTTCCACCGGGCGTTTCACGCGCTCTCGATCCCTATCGGGCAGAACGCGCGGATCGTGCGGACCAGGTTATCTACCTGTGGTGATGTGTGGGACTCCGAGCTGGCCGGGTTGGTTCACGCGTGGTCCATGTCTGGTCACACGCTGCCGCTACCTGCTGATCACCGATAGAACCACAGGATATTCACCCCGCTTCGTACTCATCGAGGCGTTCGAATGCTGAAGAGGTTCGCAGTGGCCGCTGCTACCGCGCTGGTTCTGACTGGCAAGTGTCTGGCTGTTGCACGCCCCCGCGTGGAGGAGATCGAATGCAGGACCCCTCGGACTCGATGGAGATCGCCGCGCCTGAGGAGAACGGCCAGAGCAGTACAGCCGACTCACCTGGTGCGGACGATTCGGCGCCCGATTCGGACGCGATATCGACGGTCATAGCGGAGGTACTCCCGGGGATTGCCGTCATCTTTGGTGAGGTCCCGGGCGAGCTCAAGCTCGATTTGATCGACTTTGGGCTCGTGCCGACCGCCGACCGCGAGCAGATCTCCAGAGTCCTCGCCTCGATCGGGAACACGGCGACTGTGACCGGCAACGTCGGAAACGCATTCGCCGGCGTGCAGGGGCTCTACAGGATCACCGACGCGACACAGGCCCTACTGAAGGCCGGTGGAACGCTCGCCGTCAAGGATGGCGCGAACCTCGGAACAGTGCTCATTTCCGGTGGCTTCGCTCAGGCCCGCTTCATCCCCGTGACCGCGGTGAGCGCGGCGAAGAACGCGGCCGCGCTCGGGCCGGTGCTGGCCATGGTCGCCCTTCAGATGCAGCTGAGTGAGATCACAGGCCTTGTCAGCACCAACATCGCGCTGACAAGCCAGGTACTCACGACGACCCGCCACGGGCAGTGGGCCGAGCTGACAGGGCTCGTCGCCGCCGTCGATCGTGCGCTTGACAAGGCGCGAGAGGTCGGATCGATTCCGACGAGCCTGTGGGACACCGTCGCGGGCAAAGAAGCGGACCTGCGCAAGCAGCTTGACCTGTACCGGCTGAACGTCGGCGACCATGTCCGGCAGATCCATCGGCTCGACGCACATGGCCGTCGTGAGTATCTCGATACGAACGCGGAGGCGATCCTCTTCGACGCCCACGCGCTCCTGTCCTCTCTCAAGGCATGGACCGGCTATCAGGCGCTCCACGCCGCGCGAGCGAGAGCCGCCGGCCCCGAAGACGCCGGCGAGGCACGGCTCGTCGACGCCATCGCGCGCGACACCGGCAAGGAGCTCGGCTCCGCGCTCACCGAGACGAGGAGCCTCGTCGACGCGCTGACACGGGAGCTACGAATCGTCGCCGAACTCCCCGGACGCGACGCACTCTCACCGTCACTGATGAGGAAGCGGAGGGACTCGAAGGCGGCCCGCCAAACCTCCGCCCGTCTTCTGGAGGCGATCGAGCCTCTTGCCGATGCTCTCCATCCTCCAGCCCCTCCGCTCGAGGCTCCGGAGGTCGTCTGCGCACCCGAATCGCTGGATCTCGATCCGTACCTTCGCATCCTGCGGTGGTTTCTTGAGGACGGTGAGACCCTCCGTGTCCTCGGATTCCCCGACCAGCTCGATGCCCTCGGTCCGCTTTCTGCGATCTTCAGCGTGGCGAGGGAGAAGTTCGCGGCAGCGATCGACAAGGCGGCGGCACAGACACTGGTCGCCGTCACCGATCGCCGCATCATCACGGCCAAGACGAGCGCATTCCTTGAGCAAGGCGAGATCGGTCAGGACATCCCGCTTGACCGGGTGCGATACGTCCGAGCAGCGACCACACAGAACGGAAGCGGGCGCTTGGCGATCGACCTCATCACGCGCGACGAGAACATCCGGTGGCTCTTCCACGCTGACATCGACAACACCAAGGTGGACGCGCTTGCCGCGGTGCTCGCCGAGTCGATGACGATCCCGGACGTTGAACGCGACGAGCTTCAACGGCGGTGCTACGCCCCCATCGAGGCGGGCAAGAAGGACGGAAGTACAGGCACGAGGTCTACGGAACCGACTGGACGCGAGGCTACGACAGGCGATGCCGAGTAGGACTCGAGCCGGTAGAAGCGGGGCCGCAACCGACCGCACGCGCGTCTGGTCACGTGCGGCGGTGGGCCTGGGTGCCAGATGCGGGCACGATCGATGGAGCGAGTGAGCGGCTTCCCCGCGTGAGTACTCATTCGCTCCACTCGGTGGGCAGTGGTGTGCGGCCGGCCTGCGTAGAGGACTGGTCCGATCTTGTTGTCCGGAGCCGAGCGACCTCGGGGCCTGAAGTCGGCCGAGGCCGGGCGGAGCCACGGTGCTCCGTCCGGCCTCGGGGTTGATCGGTTCAGGTGGGTCGGGTCATGGGCAGTTGCCGATGTCGCTTTCGGAGGAGGCCAGCACGACGTTGGTCTTGGCCAGGCCGAGGGCGTCGACGGTGATGTGGACGGCGTTCACGGTCAGGCCCTTGTCGGGAGTGGTGATCGGGGTCTGCTCGTTGAGGACGAGCTTGACGACGCCGACGTTGACCGTGGTGTTGGGCTGGATGGTGGTGGGTTCTGAGATGACCACCGTGTTGCCGACCTTGAGGAAGGCGATCGTTGTGGCTCCGGTGGATCCGGTGCAGGTGGTGGCGGAGCTGGAGTTGATGGTCTTGACGCTGATCACCGGGATGCCGGTGATCCCGACGGTGGTGTCGTCGATGGAGGCGGTGGCCACGGATTTGCCGGGGAATTCGGTGGTGGCGACCTTGGCGCACAGGGCGTGCGCGCTGATCAGTCCGCTGAGGCTGGCGGTGCAGGGCACCGAGGTGGTGCCGGTCGCGGTGGTGGAGATGTGGCCCGTGTCGGGAGTGGGGGCGATGTTGACCAGCTGGATGCCGGCCAGGTTGGCGTCGGCGGTCAGGCCGTAGGCCCGTCCGGTCAGGCGCTGCGGCGTGACGGTGACTTGTTCGTCGCTGCACGGTGAGGTGACGGCGTTGTTGTTGGCGTCGCCGCCGTAGGCGGCGGTCCACCGGTAGGTGCCGGCCGCGCCGATGGTGACGTCGCCGGATGCGGCGGTGCCGCTGCCGGACAGCGTGTCGGTGCGCGTCGCGATGGGCGTCGCGCAGCCGGTGTCACCGGGCGCGTAGAGCCGGAACGTGACGGTGCCGGAGGGGTGGAACCCGCCGGAGACGGTGGCGGTGTCGGACACGACGCCGCCGGCCGGCACGGACTTCGACGGGGTGGTGGCGATGCCCGGAGTGGCCTTGACGACCACGACCTGTTCATCGCCGCACGAGGAGGTGACCGGGTTGTTGCTGTCATCGCCGCTGTAGGAGGCCACCCATCGGTAGGTGCCCACCCCGCCCGCGGCGACGTTGCCGGACGTGGCGGTGCCGCTGCCCGACACCGTCCCGGTACGCGTCGCGATGGGCGTCGTGCAGGCGGTGTCGCCGGGCCCGAACAGCTGGAACGTGACGGTGCCCGTCGGGTGGAATCCGCCGGTCAGGGTCGCCGTATCGGAGACGTTCCCGCCCGCGGGCGCCGAGCCCGATGGCGTTGTGGCGATCGATGGGGTCACCTTCGGGACGTGTTCGGTGATCGTTTCAGTGAAGCCTGGTTGCAGGACGCCGTTGAGCAGGAAGTCCACCTTGCAGTTCAGCGTGCTTCCCGGTACGGCTCCGGCGCCGACGGAGACGACCTCGGTGAAGTTGGCGCTGTCGCCGCTGGTCACCGTCCGACTGTCCGGGGTCAGGGACACCGACAGGTTCGGGTCGCAGTCGCGCAGCTGGTGGGTGACCGTGACCGGCAGGTTGTGCAGGGCCGCCAGGATGGTGCTGCTGACCTGCGAGGCGTCGATGCCGGAGAACAGCTGTCCACCCGTGGCGTTGGTGATCGCGGTCGCCTGGCCGGTCGAGTCCAGCCCGGACAGGTCGAGCGCGAGTACGGTGATGTGGGCGGCCTGCAGGGCGCTGATCGCATCGGCCAGCGAATGGCCGTTGCTGGGGTCATGGCTGGGGGCGTCCCCGATCAGCAACACGATCCGAGAGCTGTTCGGCCGGAAGCCGACCGCCCCGGACGCGACCTGGAACAGACCGTTGATGCCGTCCTCGGGGAAGTCGCCGCCGCCCGTCGCGACCAGCGAGTTGAGACCGTTGGCGACGTCGGTCTGGTTGGCGGTGAGGTTCTGCGCCACCCGGAACGATGTCGGGTCCGCCGACACGTCCCGGTACTCGGCGACCGCGAACTGCGCGTCCGGCTGCGCCGAAGCGACGTTGGACAGGATGGTGTTCGCGTTGGCCTGCACGTTCGAGATGACCCCGCCCATGCTCCCCGTTGTGTCGATCAGGAACGTGATATCGGGCTTGGGGGGGATCGCCGGAGTGGACACGGTCTTGGCGATCGTCGCCGATTCGCCCGGGTTCAGGTTCAGCGTCACATCCGCCGGGGTGACCCCGGGCGTGGCGGACGCCGTCCCCACCCCGGCCAACAGCATCGCACCGGCCGCCATCACGCACACGGCGGCCCGTAATCTTCGCGTCAGTCTCACAGTGTCATTCCTTCTGGCGGGGTGTTATGCCATAACTAATTCGGGGTGGCCGGCCATGGAGGATTTCTATGACTGCGCCACCCGGGTGCCCTCTCCTCACGTGGTGGCGCGTGACGAATCACAATGAAATTGGTCGACGACCTTGCTGATCTTTTCAGTGCCGGCCTCTGATCAACGAGGCGGGGGTGTGGCCACGGCCATAGGGTGGCTGGTCGACTAATGGATGTAAATAGGCCGTTTACGGTAAGTTTCCGACTGGCCGCAGTAGGCCACTCCCTGCTGATGAGGGGTGTCCGCGCCAAGTGATCTTTGTTGAGGTATGCACGATGAAATGGGTGATCCACGGTTTGCCGCGCCAAAAAGAACGGCCGTTTCCCGTCCGCTGGACCGTCTGAATTGTGGTTATGGGCATCGCCGCAGAGTCGAGAGACGGCCTCATGTGGCCTATTCGGTAACAGCCGGATCTGTGGCCAGCGCGAGGTCGAGTACGTCGATGCCGACCGGCGTGCGGGCGGTGTCGATCCGGCTTACCGACCACGGGCCGGGCATCCGGTTCAGCAGCGCGCGTACCGCGATCGCGACCTGGTGCCGGGCCAGGTGCGCGCCGAGGCAGAAGTGCACGCCGTGGCCGAAGGACAGGTGTTCGCCGGGTGCGCGGTCCGGTCGGAATCGGTCCGGCTCGGTGAACACTCTGGAGTCCCGGTCAGCTGAGACGATCATGGCGATCACCCGCTGCCCGGTGTCGATCGTGTGCCCGGCGATGCGCGCGGGGCCGGTGGTGAACCGGTCGGTGCCACCGATCGGCGGAAGGAACCGCAGGACCTCCTCGATGGCACCGGGCACCAGACCGGGGTCGGCGCGCAGCCGGGCCGGCGCGTCCGGGTGGGCCGACAGGCACAGCACGGCGTTGACCAGCAGCGTCTTGGTGGTCTCGTGGCCGTTGATGAGCAGCAGTGTGCAGAAGTCGAGCAGCTCGTCGTCGGTGAGCCGGCTGCCGTCCGGTTCGCCGGCCGGCCGGCACCGCCCGTCCGGCATCACCACCCAGGTCAACGGCGGGCTGTGGCAGTGCTCGCGGCACCGCGGAGCCGGCCAGGATCCAACTCCCGGCCAGCACGCGGGTCAGGTCGGCGGGAACGGACGGCTCAGCCACAGGTGCGGTCAACCGGCCCGACACGGGCGAGGCCAACGATTAACGCGGTTCCGCGGCCTCGTCGAACGCCGGTCAACGTCCGCCGGTCACGTGGACGGTGAACGCCGCGTCGGCGGACCCGTTCGGGCCCGTGGCGTGGAGGTGGGCGGTGTACGTGCCGCGCTTCGAGTAGTCGTGCGTCCCGCTGACCCGGTAGGCGCCGTTGACGTGCGTGTTGTCGGCCGGCCTGGCGAGCGTGACGCCGGCCGGCGTCGGCGCGGTGCCGTCGCCCCAGTCGATCGTCACGCTCAGCGTGTTGAGCCCGGTGCCCGGAGCGACCACGGTGCCGACCGTCAGGTTCTGGCCGGCGTGCTTCACCCACTGGTCGGCGCCGGCCGCGTCGACGGTCCACGGCACACGGGGACTGGCGTGGAAGTTGGTGTGCTGCAGCGTCCAGCGGTCGCCCAGCTGCGCCAGCCGGGCCGAGAACGGCGCGTAGTCCTGGCCGGCCTTCGGAGACCAGGCGACCTCGGCGGTGGCGGCGGCGCGCGGCCAGGTCTGGTACTCGGCCTCGGCGTCGCTGCGCAGGGTCTCCGTCCACAGCGGATCCTCGACGCCCCGGATCGCGCCGGCCGGCACGTCCGGGACGGTCGCGGCGGGATCCCAGTTGTAGAACCTGTCGACGTCGGCGGCCGAGTACGGGTAGTCGAGGTAGGTGTACGGGTAGTACGAGGTGACCACGCCGGTGCCCTTGCTCTTGGCGTCGGTGGCGGTCGCCGCGTCCGAGCCGTTGTAGTACTGGACCAGGTCGCGCGAGCCGAGGCTGGCCGTCTCGTTGGCGTAGGAAAGGTTCCAACCGGTCGTGTTCTTGCCGACGGCGTGCACCAGCCCGATCACCCGGGTCATGAAGTAGTCGAAGTCCGGTCCGGACGTCGAGTAGGCCTCGTCGCCGCCGACCCCGAGGTAGCGCCCCGGCGTCATCGCCGCGAGCTGCTTGAACACGTGGGCCAGGAAGGTGTAGGTCACCTCGGCGTGCGTGTCGAGCGACGACTCGCCGACCTGCTGCGTGGTGTTGGCCGGGATGGTGTCCTGTCCGGGCGGCGGCTGCGGCACCGAGTGCGCGGTGTTCAGCTGCGGGATGGCGTGCAACAGCGAGCTCGAGTGGCCGGGTACGTCGATCTCGGGGATCACCGAGATGTAGTGCGCCGCCGCGTACGCGATGACCTGGCGGTACTGCGCCTGCGTGAGGAACCCGGTCTGGCCGGGCAGATCGTCCGTGCCGCCCTCGTCGATGGCGGTCGCGCCGCTGATCCGGGTCAGCCGGTCGTAGTCGATCGTGTCGCCGTGCGCCCGGCCGGCGTTGGTGATCTGGACGCGCCAGCCCTGGTCGTCGGACAGGTGCAGGTGCAGGACGTTCAGCTTGAGGTACGACATCTGGTCGATGAACCGCTTGATCTCGCCGACCGACAGGAAGTCGCGGGCCAGGTCGAGCATGATGCCGCGGTAGCCGAAGCGCGGCCCGTCGGCGATGTGGACGTTCGGCACGGTCCAGGCGGCGTCCACCGGGGTGGCCGACTCGACGAACGCGGGGAACAGCTGGCGAAGGGACTGCACGCCGTAGAACGCGCCGGCCGCGCTCGGGGCGGCCACCCGGACGCCGGCCGCGGTGGCGTCCAGCGTGTAGCCCTCGGGGTCGCCGGCGAAGCCGGGAACCGACAGGTGCGGGTCGACCACGACCTCGATGTCGCGTTCCGCCCGGCCCCCGCTCAGCGGCAACCGGAACCCGGTGGCCCGGCGCAGCCGCTCGGCCAGGGCGGCGGCCACGGGCACCGCGGCGCCGCGCGCGACGACGTGGGTCTGGGCGGTGAGCACGAACGGCGCCGCGTGGTCGGGTTGGGTCATCGACGCGGGCTTCGGCGTCACGTCGTTGGGCACGGCCACCGGCGGGGGCGGCGGTGTGGTGAACGTGAGCTCGGTGCCGTAGCCCGGCTCGGCCCCGGTCCGGGTGGCCAGCCGGTACAGGTAGGTGGTGCCCGGAGCCAGCCCGGTCAGCGTCGCGGTGACGTCGTGGGTGACCGGGTCCGCGCCGACGTCGGCCGGGGTCTTGGGGAACGTGCCGGTGCCCCACGGCCCCGTGCCGGCGGCACCGAACTGGAACTGGTAGGCGGTGTCGGCGCCGGCCGGGACGACCTGGCCGTGCAGGGTCGCTGAGGTCGGCGTCAGGTCGGTGACGGCGCCGGTCGTGACGTGCGGGGCCGGCGGGGCGGCGCCGTCCCAGACCTCGAATTCGTTGATCGAGTAGCCATAGCTCAGCCTGCGCTTGATGCCCTGCATGCGCACGTACCGGTAGGACTGGTCGAGGCCGGTCAGGTCGGCCGTGTCCCACGACCGGCAGGTGGCCGGGCCGCGCACCCCGGTGGCGTCGGTCCAGCTCGTGCCATCGTTGGAGACCTGCAGCTTGTACTGGGCCGGGCACGACGTGGACCACTGGACGGCCACGTGGTCGATCTTCGTGGGCTGGGCCAGCTCGACCTGGAACCAGCCGTTGTCCGCGGCCTCCCCCGACCACCGCGACGCGTCGCTGTCCCAGACGCCGTCGACGGCCAGCTCCGGGCCGAGGGCGTAGGTCACCTCCCGACCGGACGACGAGGCCACCGCGCCGGCCGAGGCCAGCGCGACGTCAGTGCCGTACGGCGCCTTGTCCGCCGACGCCAACGGGCCGTTGCCGACCGTTCCCAGCAACACCAGCAGCACCGCGACGGTCAGTGTGAGGACTCGTCGGCGTCGGTTCACGGGCACTCCCAGATTTACCTAAGCGAAGTCGAACAGACCTTCACCGTTCACCCGATCACCGGTCAAGGGGTGCGAAGCAGCCCGAGTAGACCTCTGCCGCGCGCGGCATCCGAACGGGCAGGTGATCCGAAGCCGACGGTTACGACGTCCGGTTCCGGTCGATTGGCTGGTGGATTCGCCTTTGTTGTGGGCAAGTGGTCTCATCCGATATCGGGTCTGCCGAGGAGCGGCGCGTGGACAACATCTGGGAACCAGTACTGGAGCCGGCCGACCTTTGGGGTCCGGAGATCGCCGATAAGCTGGGCGATGCGATCGGCCAGCGGTACGCGGACATCGCGGCGGCCGCGACGCACAAGCTCGACCAGCTGCGGAGCCACGCCAAGCTCGCGGTCGATCTGACCGGCGGCCTCATCGACGCGCAGTCCGGCGCCTCCGCGCGGGAGCAGATCCAAAAGTCGATCGCCGACGCCGCGCCGCTCAGCCCACCGCCGTCGGAGACCCTGGTCGAGGGACTGCCCCTCGCCGTCCTGCCGCGAGCGAACAGCTGCGTGACCGGTAACGGGCCGTACAACCAGTGGGGCAACACCTGGGATCCGCGCGAGCTGACCCACATCGTCCACCCGGCCGCGATCAGCACGCCCACACCTCGGGTGCTGCACCCGCGGGTCGTCGCCGTGATCGACGGGGAGCAGGAACAGATCACGGGCTCCGGGTGCTGGTTCAATGTCGCCGTCTCGGGACGGGCGACGCTCAACGTCGAGTGGTTCTTCAATGCCGGGTGCGATGTCTTCACCCTGCTGGCGGGCTACGGCTACGCGTTCATCGGCATGTACGGCTCGGTCTGGGGCGCGCGGGAGAACCGGTGGGTCGACCACGGCGGCGCCGGCCTGACCCTGGCCGACCAGCACTACATCGGCATCCAGGAGTGGACGGGCCAGTCCCGGCGAATCAGCGTGGGCTTCGACGCGATCGCCGGTGGCGCGTACTACTGCGCGGGCTGGCTCCACCTGCACGCGTTCGCCGCCGGGCTGAGCGGGGCCCGCGCCGAGTTCGCCACCGTGCTGAACCCGTTGCAGGTGTGCGTCTGATCGCTAACATCCCCGGGTGGCCGGGGACTGGGAATGGCAGTGGGACGAAACGCTCTACGCCGACAGCGCGCCGCATTACGCCGTCGGCCGGATGCCGTACCCGCCCGGCCTCGCCGGCGCCATCGGCGAGGAACTCGGTCTCGACGGCCGCGGCCGGCTGCTGGACGTCGGCTGCGGGCCCGGGTCGTTGACGCTGCTGCTCGCGGGCATGTTCGAGGAGGCGGTCGGCGTCGACGCGGACCGCGGCATGATCGCCGAGGCGTCTCGCCGGGCCGGCGAGGCCGGCGTCGCCAATGTCCGGTGGCGGCGACTGCGTGCCGAGGATCTGCCCGCCGGGCTCGGGACCTTCCGGGTGGTCACGTTCGCCCAGTCGTTCCACTGGATGGATCAGGCCCTCGTCGCCCGCCGGGTCCGCGACCTGCTCGACCCGGCCGGTGCCTGGGTCCATGTCCAGGCCACCACCCACCGAGGCGTGCCGGGCGAGGATCCGCTGCCGCACCCGCGTCCGCCCTGGGACCGCATCGACGAACTGGTCGCCCGGTACCTGGGGCCGGTTCGCCGCGCCGGGCGGGGGGTGTTGCCCACCGGAACCCGCGCCGGCGAAGAAGAGATCATGAGCCGGGCCGGCTTCACCGGCCCGGCCCGGATCGAGGTCGGCGGTGGCCGGGTGGTGGAGCGGGGAGTCGACGACATCGTCTCGGCGGTGTTCTCGCTCTCCGGTTCGACGCCGCACCTGTTCGCCGCCGAACTGCCGGCCTTCGAGGCGGACCTGCGTCGGCTGCTGACGCGGGCGTCGGACGGCGGCCGGTTCTCCGAGCGGACACGAGAGGTCCGCGTCGTGATCTGGCGTCCGTGAGGACACCGCGACACGGTGATCACTTAACGTGGTCAATCGAATGCGTAAAGTAACGTCCCCCGTGAAGTCGATCTACGAGGACATCCTCACGACAGAGCGGGAGTTCAGCACTCATGTCACAACGATCCAGGTCCGCGTTCGCCGTACTGGCCGGTGCGCTGCTGGCCGCAGGGGGAACGCAGGTGGCGGCCGGCACCGACGCGCACGCCGGCGCGCGGCAGGCCGTCGCCCGGACCCTCTCCGGGCCCTGCGTACGGCCGGGACAGGCGGCCTACCCGGTCGACTACTACTGGAAGAACCTCGTCGGCTGGCGGCTGGGCAGCGGGTCGGTCTCGGTCACCACCTCCCCCTCCCTGTGGGGCGGGCAGATCGCGCCGGGCGGCACCTTCAGCCTCACGCTGGCACACCGTACGACCCAGTGGCCGCTGGTGGTCTCTCAGTACCGCACCACGTGGGACCTGTCGTCACTGCTGGCCTACGCCGACGTCGTGGGCCAGTCCGGGGGCGGAACCATCAGCGGCACGACCCTGACGGTCTCCTCGCCGGGCGGCAAGGCCGACGCGCCCGCGCAGGTCATCACCTTCCGGGTCAAGCAGGGCACCGTCGGGCGGACCATGACCATCCGGCCGGTGGGGATCTGGAGTAACAATTCCGCTCCGGGCCAGCTCGGGAACAACACGGCCGCTCCACCGATCACGATCGTGAGCGGGCAGTCCATCTCGCCCACGAACGCCGTCGACGACACCGCCACCACCCAGGGCAAGGCCGTCAGCGTGCCCGTTCTGGCCAACGACACCGCGAACGCGCCGACGATCAGCAGTGTCACCAAGCCCGCGGCCGGCACCGCGACGATCTCCGGCGGCAACGTCGTCTACACACCCGCGCCGGGCTTCGTCGGCACCGACACGTTCGACTACACCATCGACACCGCCTGCGGAAGCAGTACCGCCAAGGTCACCGTCGACGTCACCTGCACCGACACGCCGATCAACCTGGCCAACGGCAGCTTCGAGGCCCCGCCGGTGGCCTCGGTCGACTGGAACATCGACGATGCCTCCACCAACCCCGGCGTCGGCTGGCACACCACCGCCACCGACCACAAACTGGAGTTCTGGCGGAACGGCGCGTACGGAGTCCCGTCGGCCGACGGACAGCAGTTCGCCGAACTCAACGCCAGCCAGGTCTCCACGCTCTACCAGGATCTGCCCACGGTGCCGGGAACACGGCTGACCTGGTCGCTGTACCACCGAGGCCGCCTGGGCACCGACGTCATGCGGGTGCTCATCGGCGCACCGGGCTCCACCGTGGCACAGACCCCGACCGGGGCCTCGTCTCCGGACATCTCCGACGGCAACACCGCCTGGCGCCACTACACCGGCGTCTACGTCGTCCCGCCGGGACAGACCACCACCCGATTCTCCTTCGAATCGGTGTCGGCCACCGGCGGGGCCCCGAACATCGGCAACTTCATCGACGGCGTGGCCTTCGGCACGCCGCCCTGTTCGCCGGCCACGGCCACGGCGAAGCAGGACTGATCGACGGACTCCTGTGCGGCAGGGCTCCCTGCCGCACAGGAGGTTCCGTTCGGCGGCCCCGTCAGCGTCGGGAGTAGTGGGCGATGATCACGCCCTTGGTGGTCGTGACGCTCCGGGTGAGCTCGAACTCGGTCAGCGGGGCGGGGCCGTCGAACAGGCGCTTGCCGTCGCCGAGGGTCAGCGGGTGGATCAGCAGCGTGTAACGGTCGATCAGACCGGCGGCGTGCAGGCTCCGGACCAGCGACGCGCTGCCGTTGATCGACAGATCGCCGCCCGGCCGGGCCTTCAGTTCGGCCACCGTGTCGACGGCCTCGCCGCGCAGCAGGATCGAGTTCTGCCAGGCGTCCGCGTCCTCCAGCGTTCTGGACACGACGTACTTCGTGGCCGCGTTCAGGTGCGCGGTGAACGGGTTGCCGTCGGTCGCACGTGCCCACGCGGTGGTGAAGTCCTGCCAGGTCGAGCGGCCGAACAGCATGTCTCCCGGCCTGGCCATGCCCTCGGCCAGTTCCCGGCCCATCACCTCGTCGTTGTACCGCGGGCCCCAGCCGCCGTGGGCGAAGCCTCCGCTGGTGTCCTCGTCCGGGCGGCCTAGTCCCTGAACCACGCCGTCGAGGGCGACGAACATCGTGGCCGTGATCGAACGCATGGTCTGCTCCCTTCCGCGGGCCGCTCTGCCGCGGCCCCGTCACCCCCTACACGAACGGCCATCGGCGATATCGACACCGGACCGGTTCAGAAACGGAGGGGCGTGGGGGACCGGCCGTGAATGAGCAGTTCGAGGGTCGCGTCGATGTCGTCTCCCAGCAGTTGCCAGCCGTGTTCCTCGTGGTGGCGGTACACGCGTCCGGCCTCGTCCATGACGAGCCAGTGATACTCATTGATGGTCTGCGCGATCGGGAACATCCGCATCCCCAGGTGGTGGCTGATCCTGGCGAAGATCCACGGGTCGATCCGGACGTCCATCGGGTAGAAGTGCAGCGGCCTCATGACCTCTCCGTCCTCGGTGATGCCGAAGAGGTCGATGTCGAGCAGTCCGAACTCGTGCAGGACCGCGCGGGCCGCGGGGAACACCTCATGGTGCCGGCCGGCGACACGCTGGGCGCAGAACGCCTCCAGCCAGGGGTCGACGCGGGCGGCGGCGTCGCGGCCGGGCATCCAGCCGTCGGCGACCAGATGATCCTCGACCCGCTGGGAGAAGCGGTGGTACCGGCCTTCGAGCATCGCGTCGAACTGGTCCTCGTCCAGGTGCACGGTCGGCGGCTCGTTGGACAGGTCGCCGCGGACCAGGGTGAACGGGGTCTGTTCCCGCAGGCGGTTCTTCTCCTGTTCCCGCTCGTACTCCTCTCGCTCCCGCTGCCGGCGGCGCCGGAGGTCGAGCCAGTCCTGGAAGGCCGCCTTCGCCGTCTCCCGGACGTCTTCGTCCACGACCGGGCACCGGTAGCGGTGGGCGACGATGTGGGCCAGGAAGTCCGGCTCCGGGGCGAGCCGATTCTCGCTGAGGTGGTAGGTGGTGATGCCGGACCAGATCCAGGTCCCGTCGGTGTGGAAGGACAGGGGGACGAGCGGTGGGCGGGACCGGTCGAACAGGTCGCGCGTGAACGTGTCCGGATCGTGGACGACCGCGCCGCCGAGCAGGTAGCCGAGGATCTGGTCGCGCTCGGCGGCGTCCTCGATCCACGGCCGCGGCTGCCAGGGCAGCGGCCGGTCGCCGTCGAACCCGTTGATCGGCCTGGCGAACCGGAGTCCCCGGATGATCTGTGGACCGGTGGGCTCCACCGGCGGCTCGCCGCTCATGGCCGCGCGGCCGGGCGCCGACGGCGGGCCCGTGCCCCGAGAAGGAACGCCGGGACCAGCAGGGCCTCGCCCAGCAGGCCGACGACGCCGATCCACGCCGGTACCTGAGTGAGCCTGACCTCGGGACCGACCCGCTTGGCCATGTCGCGGGTGACCGCCGACGTGCCGAGCGCGTGTGCCTGGACGACGCCGCTGGAGGAGCCCCGGTACTCGAACGGTGAGAGCGTCAGGCCGCCGTGCACCGTTCGGCCGCCGACCGTCCAGGTGACGTGGTCACAGGTGGCGTAGAAGCTGTTCGAGCCGCTGTGCCGGGTGCAGGTGCGCGGCAACCGGATGCTCACCGGACGGCCGTACGCCCAGGTGTAGGCGTTCTCGTGCCGCAGCGCCACGGACTCGAGCGCCACCACGACGAGCGCTCCGCAGACGATCATCGCGATCGCGGCGGGTATCCCGATGAGCCGGAGCGTCGTCGTTCCGTACGCCTTCGGCAGCCTGCCGCCCGCCACGATCAGCGCGGTCACGAGCATCGGCACCGCGACCGCCCCCGCGAGGTAGGCGTACAGCCCCAGGCCCGGCGCCTCATTGCCGACGATCAGCGCGGCGAGGCCGAGGGGGATCGAGAGCAGGAGCCCTGCCACGAGCCATTGCCCCGCGTACGGTGTGTCCTTCGCGGTGCCGGTTCCGCGACTTACCGGTCTGTTTATCGCGCCATCTCGCTTTCATGTTCCAACTGTGGAATGGCGCGTGATTCTAGGCACCGTCGGTATACGACCGGTACAGAATAAAACGCCGCCGGGCGATGCCGCAGGTCAGGTCGCATAGCATCCAGGGATCCGGTTGTGGCCGCCGTGCGGGGCGCACCGGACACGGAAGGATCGGATGTGCCATGCCTTTGACGGTTCGCCAGCTCGCCGCGCGTGCCGACCTGGGGCTGCGGGTGGTGGCCGGAGAGGCGGGCCTGGACCGCGCGATCAGCTGGGTGCACTCCAGCGAGGTCGGCGACCCCACTCCCTGGCTGGAGGCCGGAGCGCTGCTGCTCACCACCGCCGCGGGCCATCGGGCGCCGGGAGAGCTCGCCGATCTCACCCGCAGGCTCGTCGCGATCGACGCCGCCGGCATCGGGCTGGCCGTCGGCGTCGCGTTCGACGAGGTGCCCGCGGAGTTGCGGGACGCCGCGGACGCCGCGTCGATCTGTGTGCTCGAGGTCCCGTACGAGACGCCGTTCGTCGCGATCTCGCAGGCCGTCGCGGGCCGGATCGCCGAGGAGCGGCAGGCCACCCTGCAGCGCGCCCTGCGCGCCCACCATCTGCTCACGCGGGCCGCGCTGGAACAGGGGGCGGTGCGCGGTGTGCCGTCCGTGCTGGCGCGGACGCTCGGCGGGTGGGCGGCGATCATCGGCGGGGACGGCCGTCCGCTGTCGGTCTCACCGGCGGCCGCGACGGCCGAGGTGGAGGCGCGGGTGCCCGAGGTGCGTCGCGCACCGGGAGTCCGGTCGCTGGCCCTGTCGGAGCCGTCGGGCCAGCTGGTCGGGCAGGCGCTCGGGGTGCGCGGTGCCGAGCACGGCCATCTCGTGGTGTACCGGGACCACGCTCTGGAGGGGCCCGAGCAGGCGGTCGTGGCGGCGGCCGCCTCGCTGGTCACCTACGAGCTGGAGCACGCCCGGACCGCGGCGGCCCACGCGTCACGCGTGGACGAGCCGATCCTGCACGAACTGCTGCGCGACGGTCTCGACGCCGGCGCCGCGGCCCGTCACGTCCGCTCGTGGGGGCTGGACCCCGACGACCTCATCGTCATGGCGGTCCTGCCGGAGAGCGGGGACGACGGGCTGCTGGACCGGGTCCGGGCCGCGCTGGGCGCCGCCCGCGCGGTGGCCACCACCGACGCGCGGCGGCGGGTGCTGGTGCTGGCCTCCGACGCCGACACCGCGTGCGCCGCCCTGGCCGGCGCCGCGCTGCCGGGATGGGTCGGCGTCGGCGCGCCCGCGACCGCCGGTGCGCTGGCGCCGTCGCGCCGCCAGGCCGAGGAGGCGGCGCACATCGGGTCCCAGGAGGACCGGCGGATGGCGCGGATCGAGGACTTCGACGGGGTGTCGCTGCTGCTGGCACCGGGCGGCGACGTCGGCGCGGGAGTCCTCGTACGCCGGCTGCTGCATCCCCTCCTGCGGGTCGAGCGGGACCGGGGGATCCCGCTGACCGAGTCGCTGCGGGTGTTCCTCGACCACAACGGATCATGGGGGGAGGCGTCGGCGGCGCTGGGGGTGCACCGCCACACTCTGCGGGCCCGGATGGACACCGTGGAACGGGTGCTGGGCCGCAGCCTCGAC
This sequence comes from Actinoallomurus iriomotensis, assembly GCF_030269445.1. GTDB lineage: Bacteria > Actinomycetota > Actinomycetes > Streptosporangiales > Streptosporangiaceae > Actinoallomurus > Actinoallomurus iriomotensis. The sequence goes on along the minus strand of NZ_BSTJ01000001.1, from coordinate 1,026,783 downwards.
TCGTCCTACCTGCGCCTCGAGCTCTCCCTGGCGCTACGCGCTCACTCGCTCGCCACCGACGCCGGCTGAACCGTCGCCGGCGCCAGGTCCGTACGGGACCCCGCGGGCATGAGCGCGCCGACGGCCAGGAACACCACCAGGCTCGCCAGCCCGCCGTACATCACCGGCTCGTTGGCGTACAGGCCGTCGACCACCATGAACACGACACAGCCCGCGGCTCCGGCGACCATCGACGCGACCGCCGCGGTGCGGGAGGCCCGCGACCAGAACAGCGCGCCCATCGCCGGTACGAACAGCGCGGCGGCCAGCAGGTCGGCGGCGACCGTGACCGTGCCGACGACGCTGCCGGAGGCGAACGAGACCAGGAGCGCGACCACGCAGACCGCGCCGAGCGCGATCCGGTTGGCGCGTACCGAGACGGTGCGCTCGCCGCGCAGCGGACGGTACACGTCGTTGGTCAGCACGGTGGACGCCCCGATCAGCAGACCGCTCGCGCACGACATCGTCGCCGCCAGGGCCGCGGCGATGACCAGGCCGAAGATGCCCACCGGGAGCACCTTGCGGGCCAGTTCGGCGTAGGCGTTGTCGGGGTTGGCCAGCGTCGGGAGGATCACCCGCGCGCCGGTGCCGATGAGCGCGCCGGCCAGGCCGTACAGCGCGCAGTAGACGCCGGAGGCGATGCTGCCGTAGAAGGCGACCTTCTCGCTCCGCGCGGTGAAGAGCCGCTGCCAGTTGCCCTGGTCGATCATGAAGCCGAAGAAGAAGAGCAGGAAGTAGGCGAGGATCGTGCCGACCCCGATGCCGACCGGCGAGAAGAACGAGTGGGGGAGCCGGGCCTGCATGTGGCCGAAGCCGCCCGCCCGGTGGAGCGACAGCGGCAGCAGGATCACGAAGATGCCGACCGTCTTGATCACGAACTGGATGACGTCGGTGAGGGTGATCGACCACATGCCGCCGGCGACGCTGTAGAGCGTGATCACCGCCCATCCGGCCAGCGCCGCGACCGTCGGGGACAGGCCGAACACGACGTTGAGCACGGTGCCGATGGCCACGATCTGGCTCACGCCGACCATGAGCGAGTAGAAGACGACGATCACCGACGCGAGATGGCGGGCAGAGATCCCGAACCGCCGCCCGATCAGGTCCGGGACCGTGTAGATGCCGGCCCGCAGCAGTTTCTTCGACATCAGCAGCCCGATCGCGGTGATGCCGCACGCCAGCGCGAGCACCAGGGCCATGCCGGAGACCCCGTACTGGTAGCCCAGGCTCACGCCGCCGACCGTGGAGGCGCCGCCCAGCACGACCGTGCTCATCGCGCTCGTGTACATGAACGGGCCGAGCCGGCGGCCGGCCACGGTGAAGTCCTCGGCGTCGCGGCTGCGGCGCATGCCCGCGTACCCGGCGCCGAGCATGACCACGAAATACAGGACGATGACCAGCTTGTCCGTCATGGGGACCTCTCAGAGACAGTACGCGACGTCATGCGGCGATCCGGCCGTGGATGACGTGGTGGGCGATCAGATAGGCGGCGAGGTTGGCGGTCTGGTCCCGTACGTCGGTGAGCGGGTTGACCTCGGTCAACACCAGGGCGTCCACGTACGGGGCGAGCGACCGCACCGCCTCCAGCGCCTGGTGGGAGGTGAGCCCGCCGGGCTCGTGCGCTCCGGCGCCCGGCGCGTGCGCCGGGTCGATCGTGTCGATGTCGAACGCCAGCAGCACCCGGTCGGCGCCGGACACGTGCTCCACGACGTCCGCGATCACCGCCTCGGCGCCCCGCCGGTGCACCTCGGCCGCGGGGATGTTGCGCAGCCCCCGGCTCTCGCGGAACCGCAGCGAGGAGGGGAAGTTGAAGTGCCGCGAACCGACCTGGAGCGACCGGGCCACCTCCACGTTGGGCAGCTCGCAGGAGCGCCGCATTCCCGAGGAGTGGCTGTACCGGCCCTGGTGCTCGTTCTCGTCGAGCAGGTCGAGGTGCGCGTCGAAGTGGACGATCGCCACCGTCCCGTCCGTCGCCTCGGCCAGGCCGCGCGCCGCCGGGTACAGCAGGGAGTCGTCGCCGCCCAGCAGGATGGGGGAGCGGCCCGCCCGTACGGAGCCGGCGACCGCGTCGGCGGCCGACGCCAGGGTCGCCTCCAGGTCGTGGCCGATGACGTGGACGTCGCCGCGGTCCTCCAGCAGGTCGTCCGGGAACGGGTGGACGGCCGCGTGGTCGAGGCAGTACACCTCGCCGTTCTCCCGGCGCTGCAGGATCCACTCCATCGCCTGCCGCACGCGCGCCGGCGCGTACCTGCTCCCCGGCCAGCCGAGCGTCGAGCCGCCGTCGAACGGGGCGCCGAGCAGGTCGTAGCGGCGAGGGGGACGTGAGGCGGGGACGGGCATCGGGGCTCCAGGCGGACGGCTCGGTGACGTGATCGGAAGGATTCCGACACTGTCGAGCACGATCGCGCCGTCCGCACCGGCCCGGATGTCCAGCGGAGGGTCGTTCCACCGGACATCCGGTCCAGCGTGGGCCTCAGGTGAGCCTGGTCATCCCGGCATGATCAGGATGGTCGCCTCGGCGGGGTCGCCGGCCGGTACGACGGCCCGGAGCGTGGCGTCCGGCGCGGCCAGAGTCACGCGCCAGGAACCGTCGGATCGCGGGTCGGCGCCGGTCACCCGCAGCAGATCCAGGCTGTAGTCCAGGGCGATCGCCGCGGCGATCGCGGCGTCGACGGCCTCTTCCTCGCTGAGCGGCTCACCGGTGCGCCCTCCTCGGTGCCGCCAGCGGTCCCGTACGGACTGGAAGAGCCTCGCGGTGGTCCGCACCACGGCGGAGTCGGCCCGGTTGCCGATGATGCCCCCGATGCCCGCGGCACCCAGATAGGCGGCCACCTGGACGGTCAGCTCCACCATGCCGGTGGCGGGAAGGGGCGCGAAGTCGGGCTCGTGTTCGGAGGGCGGCACCGGGGGCAGCGGAGTGGTGGGCGCCGGATCGGGCTGCCCGCTCGCCCTGCGCCACAGCGTGAAGATCGCCGGATCGTCCTCGTCGCCCGGCGCCGCCCCGTCGTGACCCTTGATCCCGCGCAGCAGGATGTGGAGCATCAGCGAGGTCTCGGGGAGAGCCCTCCCGTCCAGGTACTCCTCGACCTGGGACGGCGACAGGGGCAGGAACGTCCCGTCGGTTCTTCCGGCGATCCGTTCTGCGCTCGGCGATCCGTGGGCGGACCATATCCGCCGCAGGCAGGCTGCGTACGCCGATGATTCGTCGGCTCGGTCACATCCGTCCATTCCATAATTCTCACTCATCAACGCCTCGATGATCTACTTTTTCCGGAATTTCGGAGTGATGTTTCCGCTGGTGAGAGCGAGTATGAGTCACCCGAAAAGCGTTCATAACAGACACTTAGCATTACGAATTGATCACGCGTCGAGTCGTGGCGGTGTCACCGGTCGGTATTCGGATACCACTTGGTCGTGGCCCCGTGATCGGGGTCATCAAGAGTAACGATTTAGGGGGAAATCAGTGCTCAAGAAGCTCACCGCAACAGGGATCCTGGCAGGGGCGGCCACGGGCGTCATCCTGCTCGGTGGTCCCGCTCACGCGGACCGTCTTGCTGCCAGCCCGAACGCCTACCCGGCCGACTGTTACATCACCACGCCCGGCTACGTCCCGCCGGCCTGGTGCTCCACCTACCTGCCGGCGCCGGTCCAGGTCTATCCGCCCACCACGTACTACCCGCCCGTCACGTACGCGCCCGGCTATGGCTACGGCTACGGCTGGAACCGGTGGCACAACGGGTGGCACCACTGGCACCGCTGAGGCACACGCCCGGGCCCTGACCGGCTTCCGGCGTGACACCCGTGGCCCGTCCGCGTCATCGCGGGCGGGCCGCGGCCGTTTCCGGCTCGCCCCATGAGTGCCGCCCCGGTTGCCATTCGGAGTTTCCTCCGCTTAGGGTGGTGGGTGCGGAGGAGTCTCCGGTTACGTGCGGCGCAACGGCGGGTCGCGCCGCCGAGAACAGGATGTAAATGATCGACTTCACCTGTCCGCACCGCGTCATGGTGAGGACACGGCATACCCGACGGCGTTATGGAAGAGCGGCGGCGTGCTCCCACGAGACGCCGGCACTCCGCCCCCAGGAGACTGAATGACTTCCACCAGGTCCACGGAGATCTCGCTCCGTGTCAACGGCGAGACCCACTCCCTCACGGTCGACAACCGCACCACCCTGCTCGACGCCCTGCGGGAGCGGCTCGACCTCACCGGTACCAAGAAGGGCTGCGACCAGGGCCAGTGCGGCGCCTGCACGGTGCTGCTCGACAGGCAGCGGGTCAACTCCTGCCTCCAGCTCGCGGTCGCCGCCGAAGGGCGCGACGTGACCACCATCGAGGGCCTGGCCGACGGCGAGGAACTGCACCCGGTCCAGCAGGCGTTCGTCGACCTCGACGGATACCAGTGCGGCTACTGCACGCCCGGTCAGATCTGCTCGGCGGTCGCGGTGATCGAGGAGCTCGCCCGTGAGTGGCCGAGCGCCGCCACCGATGACGTACGGCGCCCGCCGGCGGTCAGCGAGGAGGAGATCCGCGAACGCATGAGCGGCAACCTCTGCCGCTGCGGCGCGTACGTCAACATCGTCCGTGCCGTGACCCAGGCCGCGAAGAACGAGCAGGTGAACGCATGAGGGAGTTCGACTACCGGCGTGCCGCCGACGCCCACGAGGCGGTCGCGCTGCTTTCCGGCGAGCCCGAGGCGCGCTTCCTCGGCGGCGGCACGAACCTCGTCGACCTGATGAAGACCGGCGTGGAGAACCCCGCGCTGCTGGTCGACGTGCGCGGCCTTCCGCTGGACCGGATCGAGGTCGCCGGCGACGGCGCGCTGACGATCGGCGCGACGATGACCAACAGCGACCTCGCCGCCCATCCCGAGGTCAGGCACCGCTACCCGGCGCTCGCCGAGGCCGTCCTCGCCGGCGCGTCCGGGCAGCTGCGCAACATGGCCACGGTCGGCGGCAACCTGCTCCAGCGCACGCGCTGCGGCTACTTCACCGACCTGAGCCGGCCCTGCAACAAGCGCGAGCCCGGCAGCGGCTGCTCGGCGTTGAACGGCGAGCACCACAACCACGCCATCCTCGGGTGGTCCGAGCACTGCGTGGCCACGAACCCCTCGGACATGGCCGTCGCACTCGCCGCCTTCGACGCCGTCGTCCGCGTCCTCACGCCGGAGGGGTCCGCCGAGATCCCGCTCGCGGACTTCTACCTGCCGGTCGGCGACACCCCGCACCGCGAGACCGCGCTGCCGGACGGCGCGCTGATCACCGGGGTGACCCTGCCGGCCGCCCCGGTGGCCGCCCGGTCCCGCTACCGCAAGGTGCGCGAACGCGCCTCCTACGCCTTCGCCAACGGCTCGATCGCCGCCGCCCTGCACGTCGAGGACGGCACCGTACGGGACGTGCGCATCGCCTTCGGCGCGGTCGCCTCCCGGCCCTGGCGCGCGCGGGAGGCCGAGCGGGCCCTCATCGGCGGCCCGGCCACCCCGGAGGCGTTCGCCGCCGCGGCCGACGCCGAGCTGGCCGCGGCCCGGCCGCTCGCGCACAACGGGTACAAGGTGCCGCTCATCCGGAATCTCGTCGTCTCGACGCTCACCGAGCTTCAGGAGGCCGCTCGATGACCACCCCCGCCGCGCCACCCCGCACGTCCGCGACCGGAACGCCGCACACCCGGCGGGAGGGCCGCGCCAAGGTCACCGGGGAGGCCCGTTACACCGGGGACATCCCGTTCGCCGAGCTCGCCCACGGGTGGCTCGTGACCTCGACCGTGGCCCGCGGCCGGATCCGCTCCGTCGACACCGACACCGTGCTCGCGATGCCGGGCGTGCTCGCCGTCCTGCATCCCGGCAACGCGCTGCGCCTGACGCCCGGCGCGGGCTTGATGGGACCCGACGCGAACCTCCAGCTCCTGCAGGACGACCGGGTGCCGCACGTCGGCTGGCCGGTCGCCCTCGTGGTCGCCGAGACGCAGGAGCAGGCCAGGGCGGGCGCCGACGCCCTCGTCATCACCTACGACGAGGAGCCGTACGACACCGCCTTCCGGGCCGACCACCCCGGCCTGCGCCCGACGGCGCCGAGCCCCCTCGCCATGCCCGACGTCGACCAGGGCGACCCCGACGCCGAACTGGCCGCCTCGGCCGTCGTGGTGGACCGTGAGTACACCACGCCCGAGGAGTTCCACAACGCGATGGAGCCCCACGCCGCCATGGCGCGCTGGGAGAACGGCCGCCTGGAGGTGGTCGACTCCAACCAGGGTTCCTACGCGGTCGCCCAGGTGCTGGCCGCGCTGTTCTCCCTCGACGCCGACACGGTGCGGGTGCGGTCGGAGCACGTCGGCGGCGGCTTCGGCTCCAAGGGGCTGCGGCTCCCGCACACCGTGCTCGCGGTGATGGCCACCACCATCCTTCACCGGCCGGTCCGGGTGGTGCTCACCCGCCGGCAGATGTTCTCGCTGGTCGGGCACAGGCCCGCGACCGCGCAGCGCGTACGGCTCGGCGCGGACGCCGACGGACGCCTGCGGGTGGTCGAGCACGAGACCGCGTCGCCCACCTCGACCGTGCACGAGTTCGCCGAGCAGTCCACGCGGCACAGCCGGACCCTGTACGCCGCGGACGCGTTCCGCCTGCGCACCAGGGTGGTTCCGCTCGACGTGCCGACGCCGGGGTTCATGCGCGCGCCCGGCTGGGCTCCCGGGTCCTTCGCCGTCGAGTCGGCGATGGACGAGCTCGCCGCCGAGGTCGGGGTGGATCCGATCGCGCTCCGCCTCCGCAACGAACCCGAGACCGGTCCGGTGTCCGGGCTGCCGTTCAGCAGCCGCAACCTGGTCGCCTGCCTGGAGGAGGGCGCGCGCCGCTTCGGCTGGGCCGACCGCGACCCGCGTCCGGGCGTCCGACGGGACGGACGCTGGCTCCTCGGCACCGGGGTGGCGGCGGCCGCGCACTCGGCCGGCGTCGGAGCGTCGACGGCGGCCATCACCGCCGAGGCGGACGGCACGTACACCGTGCGCGTCACCGCCGCCGACATCGGCACCGGCGCCCGCACGGCGCTCGGCCAGATCGCCGCCGACGCCCTGGAGGTGTCCCCGGAGTCGGTACGGATCCGGATCGCGGACAGCGACTTCGGCCTCGCCTGGCTCGCCGGCGGCTCGATGGGCACCGCGTCCTGGGCCTGGGCGATCAACGAGGCGGCGGTGGCACTGCGCAAGAAGCTGGCCGACCTGCCCGGCGACATGGCCGACCTCCCGCCGGAGGGCGTCACGGCCCACGCGGACACCACCGAGCTGCTCGCCGCCCGTGAACAGCGCGAGAGCCACGGGTACGGCGCCCAGTTCGCGGAGGTCGCGGTGGATCCGGCCAGCGGCGAGGTCCGCGTGCGCCGGATGCTCGGGATCTTCGCCGTGGGCCGCGTCGTCAACCCGCTGACCGCGCGCAACCAGTTCATCGGCGGCATGACGTGGGGGCTGTCGATGGCGCTGCACGAGGAGGGCGTCCGCGACGACGCCTCCGGCGGCCTGGCCAACGGAGACCTCGCGGGCTACCACGTGGCGGCCAACGCCGACGTCCCCCTCATCGAGGCCGACTGGATCGACGAGCACGACACCTACAACCCCTCGGGGATCAAGGGCCTCGGCGAGATCGGCATCGTCGGCGGCGCGGCCGCCGTCGCCAACGCCGTCTGGCACGCGACCGGCGTACGTCACCGGCACCTGCCGATCAGCCTCGAACGGGTGCTGAGCGGCGGCCGGCGGTAACGTTCGTCGCGAACGACGGGAGGTGGCGGTGCCCCGGGGTGATCTCGACACGCCGGAGCCGCTCGGCAACGATCCGAGCGGCTACGGCTGGAAGGTGCTGCGCGAGCGCACTCCGAAACTGATCACCGAGGTGCGCGACCGGCACCCGTACGGGCCGGAGCAGCGCCGGGCGCTCGACGCGCTGCGGGAGGAGATCGCCTCCGGCCCGATGCGGCCGCTCGGCGAGGACGCGCCCGATCGCGCACGCTGGGACCGCTGGGGCGCCGCCTACTTCGGCCGCCCGTGGGCCGACGTGCCGTTCCTGTGGTGGGAGTCGTACTTCTACCGGCGGCTTCTGGGCGCGGTGGGGTTCTTCACGCCGGGCCCCTGGTACTGGGTCGACCCGTTCGAGTACTGGAAGGCCGCGGAGCTCCGGGACGCGACGGTCGCCGTGCCCGCCGCCGAGGAGCGGCAGGCGCTCCTGCGGGCCTCGCTGTGGGGCAACCAGGCGGATCTGGGCTTCCTGTTCGGGGCCGCCGGAGACCTGGACGCCTCCGGCGGCCTGGTGGCCGACGACGGCGCCCTGGTGTGGTCCGCGCTCGACGCGGGCGGTCCGCACCACGTGGGCGTCGTCGCGGACAACGCCGGCCGGGAGCTGCTCGCGGACCTGCTGCTGATCGACCACCTGCTCCGCACCGGCCTGGCCGCGACGGTGACGCTCCACCTGAAGCCGCATCCCTACTACGTCTCCGACGCGACAACGGCCGACCTGGTCGCCTGCCTGCGCCGCCTCGCGGCCGCGGACGGCGAGGCCGCCGCCGTCGAGCGGAGGCTGTCCGAGGCGATCGGAGCGGGCCGTCTCCGCCTCCGCGCCCATGCCTTCTCCTGCGCGCCGTGGTCGTACCACCGCATGCCCGCCGACCTGGCGGAGGAGTTCGGCGGCCACACGCTCACGATCATGAAGGGCGACCTGAACTACCGGCGCCTCGTGGGCGACCGCGCCTGGCCGGCCACGACGCCGTTCGCCGAGGTCACCGCGTACTTCCCCGGCCCGGTGGCGGCGCTGCGCACGCTGAAGTCCGACGTCGTGACGGGAGTCGACGCCGCGACGCTGTCCTCCCTCGACGCGTCCGGCGGTGACTGGCGGACGGGCGGCACCCACGGCCTGATCCAGGCGCGCCTCTGAGACTGTCGGTGCCGTCGGCCATGCTGGACCCGGTCCGCACAGGGGAGAGGGGTCCGGCATGCCGATCCAGGTCGCGAGCCGCCGCCGCTCGGCGGCCAGGCTCGCCGAGGCACATCCGGGAGCGCGCGTCATCGACGTGACCTCGCGGGCCGAGGAGCCCTGGGTGCGGCTCAGCCCGTTCTACCCGCACGGCGGCATCCCGGTGCCGCGCTCGCCCGGCGTCACCGCGCAGTCGGTCGAGGGCATCTGGCAGGCGCTGAAGGTCTTCGCCACCGCGGACGTCGACCCGGCCCTCCTAGACAACGCGCGCATGCGGGGGCTGAAGCGCACGGTGCGCAGGTACGGCCCGGTCCGCGGCCATCGCGACGGGCTCGACGGGGAGACGCTGCTGCCGTACGAGACGGCACGGCGCCGCATCTACCTGCCGGCCTACCGCTGGGTGCTGGAGCACCGGACGGCCGACCTGGTCGACCGCCTCCGCGCCATGTCCGCCGACGGCGACGTCGTGCTGCTCGACTACACGACCAACGGCGACGTCGCCGACCCGTCCACCCCGCTGTCGCACGCCGCACTCGTCGCCCTCCACGTAGGAGGCCGCTGGCCCGAGGAGGCCTAGCGTCGGTCGAGCATCGCGCGGCAGCCGGCGACGAGCACGGCCAGGCCGTATTCGAACTCGCGGTCGTGGTCGCGGCCCTCGGCCCGCAGCGCTGCGGCGCGGGCGACGCGCGGAAACCGGCGGGCGTCGATCCGCGCGTTCCCGGCGCCCGGCGGGACCTGGTCCTCCTGCTGGGCGATGACCGAGCCCAGGATGTGGTGGCCCACCGTGAAGATCGCCGACATGGCGTCCTCCACGGTGAAGCCGGCCTCCTCCATCATCTGCAGCAGCAGTTCGAGGCCCGGCCACTGGTCGGACGGGTCGTGCATGTGCTCCCGCAGCCGCCCGCCGTCGCGGTGGGACAGCATGGCCCGCCGCACCGCGCGCGACAGGGACGGACCGACCGGACCGCGGACCGTCCGGTCGACGAGCACACGCTCTTCAACGGCTGGTCCACGGGCAAGGGGCTGGCCGCGACCGTCGTGCCCGCCGAACACGGGCGGCTCGGCTACGACGTTCCCGTCGCCGAGTACTGGCCCGAGTTCGGCGCCCACGGCAAGAGCGGCATCACGCTCGCCCACGTGCTCACCCACACGGCCGGAGTGCCGCTCGCACCGCCCGGCCTGACTCTCGGCGACCTGCGCGACTGGGACGCCGCGTGCGCCGGCGTCGCCGATCTGCGGCCGCTCTGGGCGCCCGGCGCCGTGACCGCCTACCACGCGCTGGCCTTCGGCCACATCGTCGGTGAGACCGTACGGCGCGCGACCGGCCGCACCATCGCCCAGGTCCTGCGGGAGGAGGTCGCCGCCCCGCTCGGCGTCGACGGCGAGCTGTTCTTCGGCGTGCCGGAGGAGCACCTGCCGCGCGTCGCGCGGCTGGAGGACGGCGGCTGGGCCGGCGCCCTGGCCGCCAGGCCCGCAGACTCGATGTTCTTCCAGGCGGCCCCGGCCGCCCTGCAGGCGGACGCCGAGCTGGGCAACCGGGCGGAGTACCTCACCGCCGACGTGCCCTGCGCGGGCACGATGACGGCACAGGCGCTCGCACGGATGTTCGCCGCCCTCATCGGTGAGGTCGACGGAGTCCGGCTCATCTCCGCCGCGCGCCGCCACCGTCGTGATCGCCGAGGCCGACCGCGTCCTCGGCGGGCCGGTCCCGAAAGGCCTCGGCTACTTCCTCGGCCTGCCGGAAATGCCGCCGGGCGCCTTCGGGTCGAAGGGGAGCGGCGGAAGCGTCGCCTTCGCGGACCCGGCCGGCCGTTTCTCCTTCGCCTTCACGCACAACCGGCTGACAGCGCCGTCCGGCGACAACGCGGCACGGGCCGTCGGCGTCATCCGCTCCGCTCTTGGAATGGCCGATCGCTGAGATGCGTTGACGAAGGAGGACCGGGGATCCCCTGGTGGGGGCCGGAGGCGGGACGATCACCTCCCGTCCGCTCGGCCCCGGCGCCGGACATCCGGTGTCTCAGGTTGGCTGTCGTCGCCGAGGCTCGGTATGCTTTTCCCGCCGATGAACGCGGATTCCGATCTGCGGGCTCGGTGCCTCGAAGATCCCGGTTCGTACAACGGGAGAACGTCCGCTAAGCTGGGCGTCGCCCGCAAGGGAGACCAAGCGGGCGGGATGAGGTCCCGTCGTCTAGTGGCCTAGGACGCCGCCCTCTCAAGGCGGTAACGCCGGTTCAAATCCGGTCGGGACTACAGCATGAAGGGCTGATCGCCATAACGGCGGTCAGCCCTTTTGTCATAGCCGCCTCCACTCGCCTCTCAGGGAACACTGAGGCGATCTTTTTCCCCGCCTGTTCCGGATATGTCGTGATCCATGTTTGGAAGCAGACAAGGTCGGTGGGGCGATTAAGCGGTCCGAGGTCATCTCCCGGGCGAAATACCGGTACGACCGCCACGACGAGTTCCGCTACGACTGACAGGGCTCCCATCCGGATCCCCAGGGCCGGCACTACCGCACGGACTGCTCCGGCTACGTCTCCATGGCGCTCCACCTCAAGAGCAGCCTGAGCACCAAGGGCTACACGGCCTACCGCTACGACAAGATCAAGAGCGGCTGACACCCCGCGCGGGCGGCCCCTCCAGGCCGCCCGCGCCCCTCAGCCACCGACGAGGAGGAGATGCCTCGCGGCGCCGCGTACGAGGGCCGGGTCGCCGGGCAGGGATTCCGCCTGGGGCTGGGCTCGCGTTGGTCAGGGGGCGAGGAGGGCGAGGGCCTCCTCGCGGGGCATCGCCGTGCCGCGTGCGAAGGCCGACTCGTACGCCCTCTCGCCGATCAGTTCCCCGGCCCGGCGGGCGACGCGTGCGACGTCCGGGTCGCCGGCGACGGAGATCCCGCGCAGGGCCGTGCCCGCGCCGAGCAGCGTCGCGGCGCGCTCCCCGTCGCCGTGGAGCAGGGCGACCCCGGCGAGCCCCTCGGCCGCGTCCGCCGCGGCACGTACGTCCTGACCGCCGGCCGCCAGCGCTCGTCGGTGCCACGCCTCGGCCTCGGCGGCGTCACCCTCGGCCTCGGCGATCCGGCCGAGGCTGACGAGGACGTGTCCCCGTATCTCGGTGACGCCGAACGACTCCGCCGTGCACGCCTTCAAGGCCTCCTCGGCCAGGCGGCGGGCCTCGCCCAGGTCGCCGGTCAGCCGCGCCAGCTCGGCGAGCCCGTGCCGCACCTGGGCCACCCGCTCCGGCGAGCCCGACCGGCGCGCGACCTCACCCGCCTGCGCGTAGCAGGAGCGCGCTCCCGCGACGTCGCCGGAGCGGCCCAGCCCCTCGGCCCGCAGGCACAGCAGGTCGGCCATGTCCTCGGCGGCGTCGAGCAGGCGGACCAGTTCGAACGCCTCATCGGCCAGGGCGAGCGCCCGGCGGTCGTCGCCGCGCCAGGCCACCAGGCGGGCCAGCGCGGACAGGACCCCGGCCAGCCCCCAGCGGTCGCCGACCGCCCGGAAGCCCTCGGCGCCGGTCGTGAACTCGGCCTCGGCGCCGTCGACGTCGCCGTGGAAGAGCAGGACGTATCCCCATCCGAGGTGACGGAGCGCCAGCGACCACGGGTCGCGGCTCATCAGCCGCTCCTGCAACTCGGCGTCCGCCTCGGCCGGCCCGATGCCGAGCGCCCACATCACGGTCACCACCGGGCGCAGCGGCCGGTGCTCACCGGCCGAGCGGCTCGCGACCAGCACGTCGGCGATCCGCTGGAGGTCACGGACCCGTGGCCCCTGGGCGCCGCCGACGACGGCGGTCAGGACGGCGAAGAGGTACTCCTCCTCGAGCCCGGCCGGCGGCTCGGGCCCGATGACGTCGAGCAGTTCGAGGGCGATCGGCACGCCCTCGCTGCGCAGCCCGCGCAGCCACCAGTACGACCCCACGGCCGTGAGCAGGCGCAGCGCCAGAGCCGGGTCGGCGGGCACGGCCCACCGCAGCGCCGCCAGGAGGTTGCCGTGGTCGGCGTCGAGCCGGGCCAGCCAGTCCACCTGCTCGGTCCGGCGCAGGTACGGCTCGGCGGTCTCGGCCAGGTCGAGGAAGTACGCGGCGTGCGCCGCGTGCGTGGACTCGTCCTCGCCGGCCTCGGCCAGCCGCTCGGCGCAGAACACCCGGATCGTGTCGAGCATGCGGTAGCGGCCGCCCACGTCCTCGACGAGCGACTTGTCCACGAGGTCGGCGAGCAGGTCGTCGACGTCCTCGGCGGGCAGGGCGCACACGCGCGCCGCGGCGGCCGCCGTCGCGCCGCCGGCGAAGACCGTCAGCCGCCGCGCCAGGGTTCGCTCGTCCTCGCCCAGCAGGTCCCAGCTCCACTCGACCACCGCGCGCAGGGTCCGGTGCCGCGGCGCCTTCGTGCGGTCGCCGCGCGAGAGCAGCCGGAACCGGTCGTCCAGGCGGGCGGCGACCTCCTCCACGGTGAGCGAGCGCAGGCGCGCCGCGGCCAGCTCGATGGCCAGCGGAAGCCCGTCGAGCGCGACGCAGATCCGCTGGATGGTGGGGAGCTCGGTGGCCGGGTCCAGGTCCGGGCGCACGGCGGCGGCGCGGTCGGCGAACAGGCGGATCGCCGGGTAGTTCAGCGCGTCGAGGGCGTCCGTCGCGGGCGGTGGCAGGGGAAGCGGCGGAAGCGGGCACAGGCCCTCGCCGGTGATGCCGAGCGCCTCGCGGCTGGTCGCCAGCACCCGGAGCTCCGGGCAGGCGCCGAGGAGCCGGTGCGTGAGCCGGGCGGCGCTGTCGACGACGTGCTCACAGTTGTCGAGGATGAGCAGGATCGGCCGTTCGAACAGGGCGGCGACGAGCCGGGCCTCGGGGTCGGGCCGTGCGTCGGCCGGCTGCGCGAACAGGCCGGACTCGCGCAGCCCGAGGGCCTCGACCACCGCCTGCACGACCGTGTGCCGGGACCCCGCGGCGTCGCCGACGACCGGCGCCAGGTCGACGAAGCACACCTCGCCCTTCTCCTGCGCGGCGGCCTCGAGGGCCAGGCGCGTCTTGCCGGACCCGCCCGGGCCGAGGAGCGTCACGAGGCGTCCGGCGGCGAGCAGCTTGCCGATCCGCTGCAACTCCTCGTCTCGTCCGACGAAGCTGGTGAGCTGGGCCGGCAGGGGGCGGCGCGGGCCCGGCGTCTCCGGCGGTGCGGCCGCCTCGCCGCGCAGGATCGACAGGTGCACGGCGGTCAGCTCGGGCGACGGGTCGGCGCCGAGTTCCTCGGCCAGGACGCGGCGCGTCTCCTCGAACACGGTGAGGGCCTCGGCCTGCCGGCCCGCGCCGTGGAGCGCGCGCATCAGCTGGCCGCGCGGGCGTTCGCGCAGGGGATGGGCGGCCACCAGTTCCTGAAGCTCCGGTACGAGGTCGCGGCCGCGGCCCAGTGTCAGCGCGGCCTCGGCGCGATCCTCCAGCGCGGACAGGCGAAGCTCGTCGAGCCGCGCGGCCTGCGCCTCGGCGAACGGCGCGTCGGCCACGTCGGCCAGCGCGGGCCCGCGCCACAGCTCCAGCGCCTCGCGCAGCAGGCCCACGGCGCGCGCCGCGTCACCCGCGGCCAGCGCGCTCCGCCCCTCCCCGGCGAGGCGTTCGAACCGGTGGACGTCGACGTCGTCCGGCTCGACGGCGAGGCGGTAACCGGCCGCGTGGAACTCCACCACCCCGGCGGCCAGGCCGGCGGCGGCGAGGCCGCGCCGGAGCCGGGAGACCTGGGACTGCAGGGCGTTGGCGGTGCCCGCGGGCGGCTCGTCGCCGTACAGGCCGTCGATGAGGCGCTCCGTGGTGACCAGCCGCCCGGCGTTCAGCAGGAGGAGGGCGAGGAGCGCGCGCACCCTCGGGCCGCCGACCGGAACCGGGACCCCGTCGGCGGACCGTACCTCTGTCGCCCCCAGAATGCCGAACCCCATGGCGTCGATTGTGACGCATCGGCGGAATATTGATTATAATCAACATTGACGGCGATTGATCGGCTGAGCGACGATCCCGGCATGAGCACCGCCCAGAGCGCCGCGGACCCTCTCGTCGAGCTCTTCGCCGACTCGCCGCGTCACTTCGCCGGCTCGCCGCTGTACGCGCGGCTCGGCCAGGTGGTCGCGGCCGACGACCGGCTGCTCGCCATCGCCCGGCACGCGCGTTCCGGCCAGCTGCCCTCCAACCTGCTGCTGGCGTCGGTGCACTACCTGCTGCTCCGCGATCCGGCGCAGGAACTGGCCGCCTGGTACCCCTCGTGCGGCGCGGGGACCGCGGCGGGCGACCCCGGTCCGGCGTTCACCGCGTTCTGCCTGCGCCGGAGAGAAGAGATCGTCGCGCTGATGCGCCGCCGGCTCGTCCAGACGAACGTCGTGAAGCGCTCGGCCGTCCTGCGCCTCGGCATGGCGGCGGTCGCGTCGATGACGGACGAGCCGGTGACGCTGATCGAGGTGGGGTCCAGCGCGGGCGTGCACCTGCGCTTCGACGACTACCGATACGCCATCGCGGGACGTACGTGGGGGAGGGCGTCCTCACGCGTGGTGGTGTCGGCCGAGTGGCGCGGAGAAGGACCGCCGCCCGACCTCGGCCCGCTGCCCGTCATCGCCGATCGAGCGGGCATCGACCTCAATCCGATCGACGCCCGCGATCCCGACGAGCGGCTCTGGCTGCGGGCGCTGATCTGGCCGGAGAACACCGCGCAGGCCACCCTTCAGGACGAGGCGCTGCGGGCCGTGGCGGCGAATCCGCCCCGGACGTACGCGGGGGACGCGGTCGAGCTGCTGCCGGAGGTGGTCGCCGGGGTGCCGCGCGGGACGCCGGTCGTGATCTTTCATTCGGCGACGCGCCTGCACGTACCCGCCGAGCGGCGGGAGGCCTTCGACGCCGCGATCGCGGGCGCCGGGCGGGAGCACGACCTGTTCCATCTGTCGTTCGAGGCGTCCCGTGACCTGGGGACGCAGGGGTTCGCTCTGGAGCTGCGCCGTGGCGGTGAGCCGGGCCGGCGGCTGGCGATCGGCCACGGGCACGCGGAGTGGATCTCCGACTCCGGCGAGGCCCGGCCGGACGTCAGCTGATCGAGAAGGACGCCCAGACCGCCTTGCCGCCGCCGAGGAGCGGGGTCCAGCCCCAGGCGCGGCTCATGGCCTCGATGATGTGCAGTCCGCGACCGGTCTCGGCGACCCAGTCGGGCTCCTGCATCTTGGGCGCGGTGTCGGTCGGGTCGGTCACCATGCAGACGAGCTGGCGTTCGTAGCGGGCGAGCACCAGGCGCAGCGGGTCGCGGGCGGCGGGACACAGGCCGTACCGGATGGCGTTGGTCACCAGTTCGGAGACGACCACCGCGGCGTCGTCGTAGAAGTCGCAGAGACTCCAGCGAGTAAGTGTGTCCTTTGTCACATTCCGGGCTATACCCGGCGAGGCAGCCTCAGAGGGCAGGTCTTGGGCGGCGACCAGCGGCCGACCGCCGTCCGACCAAGGGGTGCCGTCAAAAGGGCGGAGCCAATCGTCCCACCCCTGTTCGGGGCGGGAGAAGCCGGTGGTTTCGCTCGATGGCGGCAAGTTCATTGCGGACCCTGGGGGAAGTCGTGAACGTCGCGGGGCGCGTCATGCGCCGTTCCGCTATCTTGCTCCTCAAGTCGTGCATATGCAAGCACGCATGCACGCACGAATGCACGTGCATGTGCACGAGCGTTGTGCCGCTCCCGGAAGGGGTCCGACCTTTGGCTCACCGGTCGGGCGGTCTTGGATGGCTTGGAGGCGACATGTATCAGGCCTACAACGGAATATCGGCAGCCCGCCTGCGGGAGGCCAGCTGGCTGAAGAGCCATGCCAGTAATCCGAGTGGAAACTGCGTCGAACTCGCCGAACTGCCGTGCGGCGAGATCGCGATTCGCAACTCACGGTTCCCGGACGGCCCCGCGCTGCTGTACACCCGGGCGGAGATCGACGCTTTCATCAAGGGAGCGAAGGACGGCGACTTCGATCACATGCTCGCCTGAGGGCGAGCGACCATACGCTGCCCGAGGCGGGTTACCTCACGCTCGCCGAGGGCGGCCGGACCATGCCCCGCCCGAGGCGGGCGCTTTGCAACGACGGGCTCCAGTGGGACACTGGGCCGATTCCAGTGTCCTAGGGGAGCAGATGATCGGGTCCCATGCCGGCGGTGAGGACGCCGCACGCGACGTGTTCGGTCCCCACCGCGGTGGGCCGACCGTGCTGCGCATCGTCCTGGGCTCCCAGCTGCGGCGACTCCGCGAACAGCGGCAGATCACCTGCGAGGAGGCCGGGGCGGCGATCCGAGGCTCGCACTCGAAGATCAGCCGCATGGAGCTGGGCCGTGTGCGGTTCCGGAGCCGCGACGTCGCCGACCTGCTGACGCTCTACGGCGTGGACGACGAGAGCGACAAGGCGGCGATGCTCGCACTGGCCGACCAGGCGAACGCCCCGGGCTGGTGGCACAGCTACTCCGACATCCTCCCGGCCTGGTTCGAGGTCTACATCGGCCTGGAGGAGGCCGCGTCGCGCATCCGCGCGTACGAGGTGCAGTTCGTCCCCGGGCTGCTGCAGACCGAGGACTACGCGCGCGCCGTCACGCTGCTGGGCCACCCGTCGGCCCCGGGCCACGAGGTCGAGCGCCGCGTCGGCCTGCGGATGCGGCGGCAGTCGCTGCTGCGGTCCGACGACCCGCCGCACTTGTGGGCGGTCGTCGACGAGGCCGTGCTGCGGCGTCCGCTCGGCGGCGTCCAGGCCATGCGCCGCCAGCTGCGGCACCTGCTGGAGATGACCGAGCTGCCGAACGTCACGCTGCAGATGGTGCCGTTCGCGCTCGGCGGGCACGCCGCCGCGGGCGGGCCGTTCAGCATCCTGCGGTTCGCCGAGCGCGACCTGCCCGACGTGGTCTACCTCGAACAGCTCACCAGCTCCCTCTACCTCGACAAGCGCGAGGACGTCGACCACTACCACATGGTGATGGAGCGGCTCTGCATCGACGCCGAGCCGGCCTCGAAGATCCAGGACACCCTCAACCGCATCCTGCGCGAGCTCTAGCGCGAGCCGGCTCCGTGCGTTCAGGGTTTGCGGCCGATGCCGCCGACCTTCCAGATCTTCTCCGCCGCCCGCGCGTGCAGCGGGTGGTCCGGGCGCCACTGACGTAGCCAGACCAGACCGGGGTCGACCAGCTCGAAGCCGTCGAAGAAACGCAGCACGTCCTCACGGTTGCGCGCGGTGTGCGCCTCGGGCCGGTGGAGGACGGCCCGGTAGACCTCCTCGATGTGGCGGGCGATCTCGGGCCGGGTGTCGAAGACGAGGTGGGAGAGGGCCAGGTGGCTTCCTGGCGCCGTCGCGTCCCGCAGCGCCGCGACGCATCGGAACGGGTCGTCCGCGTTCGGGACGACGTGCAGCGCGCCGAAGATGAGGACGGCGACCGGCTCCTCGAAGTCGATGACGCGGCGCACCCCTGGGTCCTCGACCAGCTCTCGCGGGTTCCGGATGTCGCCCTCGACGACGGCCGTGCGCTCGTCGCTGGGGAGGACGGCGTGGCCGTGCGAGATCACCACCGGGTCGTTGTCGACGTAGACCACGCGGGCGTCCGGGAGCACCGAGCGGGCCACCTCGTGCGTGTTCTGCAGGGTGGGAAGGCCGGACCCGATGTCCAGGAACTGCCGGATCCCCTGCCCGGCGAGGAAGCGCACGGCCCGGCCGAGGAAGCTCCGGGTCTCGGCCGCGATCGCCCTGATCTCCGGGGCGATCGCGAGCAGCTCTTCCGCCGCGTGCCGGTCGACGGCGAAATTGTCCTTGCCGCCGAGGAAGTAATCGTTGATGCGGGCGATGTTCGGCCGGGTCGTGTCGAACGCCCCGAGTGCCCGCCGCGACGCGCCGGTCACATCTCACCCTTTCTGGCGTTGTGGGCCGATCTTAGACCCATGAGGAGAACGCCAGTATCGATGTCGTTCGCTCGGTGTCAGGAAGGGTCCGCGGCGAGCTCGCGGGCGCGGCGGCGCGCCTCCTCCGCGGTGCGTTCGGCGCGGTCGTGCTCCCGCTCGGCCACCTGGGCCCGGCGGGCGAGGCCCGTCCGCCGGGCCTCGGCGTCGCGCACGCGCTCGCGCAGGTCGTCGAGCTCGCGTTCGGCGTCGGCCAGCCGCCCCCGGGCCTCCTCCAGGGTGGACGTCCACTCGGCGAGTGAGCGCTCGGCCTCCTCGGCCTTCCGCTCGGCGTCGCGGGCCCGCTCCGCGCGCCGCTCCCGATCCTTTCGCTCCCGCTCCGCCCGCGCGGCGTCCTCGTCCTCGCGGGTCTTCTTCGCCGGGCGCGGCGGGGGCTTCGGGCGGGCCGGCGGCGCGGCGGCCCCGAACGGGCCGAAGCCCGTGTGCCGCAGCGGATGGTCGAGCCGCCCCGCGCGTACGGCGTCGGCGGCCGACGGGTCGGCGATCGCGGCGCGCAACGTCTCGTCCACCTCGTCGGCGAAGGCGTCGCTCAGCGGCCGCCCGGCCTCGTCGGCCAGCGTGCGGGCGCGCCGGACCAGGTCCTCGACGAGGGACGCCCGCTCGCGGTCCAGCGCGGTCAGGTCGCCGCCCTCCGACCACGCCGCGCGCATGCGTTCGCCGAGCTCCAGGACGGGGCCGACCGCGTCGTCGCGGACGAGGAGGTTCACCGCCCAGGCCGGGACGGTCGGGCGGCGCATCGCGGTGAGCCGCCGGGCGTCGTCGCGCGGCAGCTCGCCCGCCAGCCGTTTCCGGGTCGCCGTGAACTCCGACGGCAGCACGCCGTACAGCTCGTCGGCGGCCTCGTCGAAATCCACACCGTCATGATTACCCGCGCCGGGCCGGACGTGAAGCGTACGGTCAGCGGTCCTCGGTCCCGTCGCCGAACCGGCGGGCCGAGACGTTCTCCTGCGCCATGCGCCGCAGGGCGAGCAGCACCTTCTCGTACAGCACGTTGGTGGCGACCGCCGTCTGCACGGCCTGGCCGCGCTCGCCCTCGACCGGGATGCCGCCGATCTCGTGCTCGGCGATGATCGTGGCGGCCTCGATGTAGGGCCGCAGGTCGGTCCAGACGATGGGGCGTCCGAGGCGGCGCAGCGCGAGGAACGCCTGGGCGAGCAGGTCGCGGGTCGGCGCGTCCGTGGAGACCTGCCAGCCGAGTTCGGCGACGATCGCGTCCACGTCCTCACGGGCGGAGCGCCAGTCGGGGTCCTCGGGGCGGGGCTCGACCGCCGGGCTCAGTGTGTACGCCGCGGTGCCGAGCAGCTCGTGCAGGCCGACCGCCTCGTCGTCGACGGCGCCGATGATGCGCTTCACCGACGCGACGGGCAGGTCGCCGACCTCCCGGAGCGCGCGGATGAGCCGCAGCCGCTCGAGGTGCTCCTCGGCGTACTCCGCCCTGGTCGCGGCGGTCGCCGCGCCCTTCGGCAGCAGGCCCTCCCGGATGTAGTACTTGATCGTCTGCACCGGCAGGCCGCTGCGGTCGCTGAGTTCGGAGATCTTCATCCGCGTCATCCCCCTTGACTTGGATACTAGCGCTATCCAATATTGGAGAGTGTCACTATCTAATGGGAGGCGTCGTGGAGTACGCGCTTTTGACCGACGGCCGCGAGGAGCGGATCGACCTTGACGACGACCTGTGCGCGCCGCTGACCGCGCCGGTGCTCGGATGGGTCCGCAGGCCGTACGGCTGGTGCCGCGACGACTCGTGTGTCCCGGCGGCCGCCGTACGCGAGGCCGAGACCGACCGCGGGATCGACGTCATGGCCTTCGCCGCGCTGACCGGGAAGATCGCCGTGGCCGACCGTGAGGAACGGGTGCTCGCCCTCGCCGACGCCGCCCCGCTGCCCGCGACCGGGCGGGCGCCGGACTTCACCCTCGGCGGCCGGTCCCTGAGCGACTTTCGCGGACGCAAGGTCGCGCTGGTCTTCTGGGCGTCGTGGTGCGGCTGCCGGTACGACCTGCCGGCGTGGGAGGAGCGTCACCAGGCGCTGGAGCCGTACGGCCTCACCGTCGTCAGCGTGGCGTGCGACCGCGACCCGGAGCAGGCGCGGCCCTGGCAGCGGGACCTCACCCATCCCGCGCTGATCGACGCCGAGGGAATCGTCGCCGAGCGCTACGGCATCGTCAACGTGCCGACCGTCGTCTGGGTGGACGAGGAGGGCCGGATCGCCCGCCCGCAGGACACCCAGACGGCGACCGACCTGTTCCGCTCGATGAACGGCATCGACTCCGAGGCGTCGTGGGCGGCGCTGCGGCGCTGGGTCGTCGACGGCGATCGCGGCCTCACGGACGCGCAGATCGGCGAGCACCTGCGCGTCCCGACGCCTGAGGAGCAGCGGGCCCGCGCCCACGCCCGTCTCGCGGTGTGGCTGGCCCGCCGCGGGCGTACGGAGGCGGCGGACCGTCATCTGTCCGAGGCCGCCGCCCTGGCCCCGCACGACGTGGCCATCCGCCGGGGCCTGATGCCGCTGACCGGAGTGGACCCGTTCGGCGACGCCTACTTCGCGCTCCGGGAGGAACTGGAGACCCGGGGCATCCCGGTCTACCGCCCGCTCTTCTGAGGTCTAGGGGCGGCGCATGGACTCGGAGATCTTCTCGGCCGCGGCGAGGACCGGCGGGGCGTGCATCCGGCCGGGGGAGCGGGTCAGGCGTTCGATCGGGCCCGAGACGGAGATCGCGGCGATCACGCGCGCGCCGGTGCCGCGGATCGGCGCGGACACCGACGCCACGCCCTGCTCGCGTTCGCCGATGCTCTGGGCCCAGCCGCGGCGGCGGACGGAGGCCAGCGTCGTCGCGGTGAACTTCGCGCCGCGCAGGCCCCGGTGGAGGCGGTCCGGCTCCTCCCAGGCGAGCAGGATCTGGGCCGCCGACCCGGCCGTCATCGGCAGCGAGCTGCCGACCGGCACGGTGTCGCGCAGGCCGCTCATCCGCTCGGCGGCCGCCACGCAGACGCGTGCGTCGCCCTGGCGGCGGTAGAGCTGGGCGCTCTCTCCGGTCAGGTCGCGCAGCTGGGTGAGGATGGGCTGGGCGACGGCCAGCAGCCGGTCCTCGCCGGCCGCGGCGGCGAGTTCGGCCAGCCGGGGGCCGAGGATGAACCGGCCCTGGGTGTCGCGGTGGACCAGCCGGTGGTGCTCCAGCGCGACGGCGAGGCGGTGGGCGGTCGGGCGGGCCAGGCCGGTCGTCTGCACGAGCTGGGCCAGCGAGGCGGGGCCGGCCTCCAGGGCGTTCAAGACGAGTACCGCTTTGTCAAGTACGCCGACTCCGCTAGAGTTGTCCATGCCTCGATACTGCCGTCTCGCAATCTGAGATGCAAGTCGTGAGCAAAGGAGCCCAGGACCAAGAAGAGGTGAAGTGATGGGCCGGACACTGGCGGACAAGGTTTATGACGCGCACGTCGTGCGCAGCGCTGAGGGCGAGCCGGACGTCCTCTACATCGATCTTCACCTCGTCCACGAGGTGACGAGCCCGCAGGCCTTCGACGGCCTGCGCATGGCGGGCCGCAAGATCCGCAGGCCGGACCTGACGATCGCCACCGAGGACCACAACGTCCCGACCACCGACATCCTGGCCCCGATCGCCGACCCGGTCTCGCGGACCCAGGTGGAGACCCTGCGCAAGAACTGCGCCGAGTTCGGCGTACGCCTGCACCCGATGGGCGACGCGGGCCAGGGCATCGTGCACGTGATCGGCCCGCAGCTCGGGCTGACCCAGCCGGGCATGACGGTCGTCTGCGGTGACTCACACACCTCGACGCACGGCGCGTTCGGCGCGCTGGCGTTCGGCATCGGCACGAGCGAGGTCGAGCACGTCCTGGCGACGCAGACGCTGTCGCAGAAGAAGCCCAAGATGATGGCGGTCACCGTGAACGGTGAGCTGCCCTACGGCGTGACCGCCAAGGACCTGATCCTGGCGATCATCGCCCGCATCGGCACCGGCGGCGGCCAGGGCCACATCATCGAGTACCGCGGCGAGGCGATCCGCGCGCTCTCGATGGAGGGCCGCATGACGGTCTGCAACATGTCCATCGAGGCGGGCGCCCGCGCCGGCATGATCGCGCCGGACGAGACGACCTTCGCCTACCTCGAGGGCCGTCCGCACGCCCCGGCGGGCGCCGAGTGGGAGGCGGCCAAGGAGTACTGGCGTTCGCTGCGCAGCGACGACGACGCCGTCTTCGACCGCGAGGTCGTGATCGACGCCTCGACGCTGACCCCGTTCGTGACCTGGGGCACCAACCCGGGCCAGGGCGCGCCGCTGTCGGCGAACGTCCCCGACCCGGCCGAGTTCGAGGACCCGACCCGCCGCAGCGCCGCCGAGCGAGCCCTGCAGTACATGGGCCTGACCGCCGGCACCCCGCTGCGCGACATCGCCGTCGACACCGTGTTCGTCGGCTCCTGCACCAACGGCCGCATCGAGGACCTGCGCGCCGCGGCCGCGGTCGTCAAGGGCCGCAAGGTCGCCGACGGCGTCCGCATGCTGGTTGTCCCGGGTTCGATGAAGGTCAAGGCGCAGGCGCAGGAAGAGGGCCTCGACGCCGTGTTCACCGAGGCTGGCGCCGAGTGGCGCGAGGCGGGCTGCTCGATGTGCCTCGGCATGAACCCCGACCAGCTCAAGCCGGGGGAGCGCAGCGCCTCGACCTCCAACCGCAACTTCGAGGGCCGGCAGGGCAAGGGCGGCCGTACCCACCTGGTCTCGCCCGCCGTCGCCGCCGCCACCGCCGTCACCGGCCACCTGGCCGCTCCCGCCGACCTGTAACGAGGGGACCCAGCAGACATGGAAGCCTTCACCGTTCACACCGGGCGCGCCGTGCCGCTGCGGCGCAGCAACGTCGACACCGACCAGATCATCCCGGCCGTCTGGCTCAAGCAGGTCAGCCGTACCGGCTTCGAGAAGGGCCTGTTCTCCGCCTGGCGGGAGGACCCGGAGTTCGTGCTGAACCGTCCGGAGTACGCCGGGGCGTCGATCCTGGTCGCCGGGCCGGACTTCGGCACCGGATCCTCGCGCGAGCACGCCGTCTGGGCCCTGCAGCAGTACGGCTTCCGCGCCGTCATCTCGGCCCGCTTCGGCGACATCTTCCGCAACAACGCCACCAAGATGGGCCTGCTGCCGATCGAGCTGCCCGAGGACTACATCGAGGGCCTGCAGGACAAGATCGAGGCGAACCCGGCCAAGGAGTTCACCATCGACCTGCCCGCCCGCGAGCTGCGCTGCGACGAGGGCGGCGTGCGGTCCTTCGAGATCGACGACTACACCCGCTGGCGTTTGACGGAGGGGCTCGACGACATCGGCCTCACCCTGCGGCACGCCGACGACATCACCGTCTTCGAGAAGAGCCGGCAGCCGTGGCTGCCGGTGACCGCCTGACCCACCCGCGTACGCCGGCGGGCGCCCGTCGCGCCCGCCGGCGGACTCGCCGCGCCGACGCCACCGAAAAAACGGGTGTGATTATGAACGCATCGCGCGGAGGCTGGAACGATCCGGAGCTCGACGCCCTGGCGGAGGGACTCCGGATCGCGCATGCCCGGGTCGCGGACCTGTCTCCGCTGGTCAGACCCCAGATGACCAGGCATTTGTTGGTGATCACCGACCTCGCGAAACGGGATGCCGCGCTCGCCCTGAGACGCCTCGAATCATTCCTCGGCGATCTCGATGGCGATGAAAACGTTCCCTGATCGGCACTTCCGCCTGCGACACAGCCGAAAACCTCGGCCATGGGTGATTGTGTAGATGCTGCGAGTCCCCTAGTTTCAAGCGAGCAAGGGGGAAGAGGAGTAACCCATGAACAAGCGTGAGCTCGTCGACGCTGTCGCCGAACGAGTTGGCAGTAAGAAGATCGCGGGAGAGGCCGTCGACGCGATTCTGGACACCATCCAGGACACCGTCGCCAAGGGGGAGAAGGTCGCCATCACCGGCTTCGGCTCCTTCGAAAAGGCCGATCGGCCGGCCCGTGAGGCCCGCAACCCGGCGACCGGCGCCACCATCAAGGTTCCGGCGACGTCGGTCCCGAAGTTCAAGGCCGGCGCCGATTTCAAGGGCCAGGTGGCCGGTCCCAAGAAGAAGTAACGCCTGAAGAACCGATGCGTACGGTCACGGCGCCCGGAGAGACATCCCGTCTCCCGGGCGCCGTCGGCGTTGCGCCCTGAGCCTCAGGGCAGCGGGAACGTCGAGAGGGTGATCGCGGTGATCCAGTCGTCCTGGACGGCGATGTTGACCCGCTGACCGAGCCGCAGCAGCCGCAGGCCGCCGGCGTCGAACGCCAGCGCGCCGAACGGCAGCTCGCTCCCGTCGTCCAGCAGCACGCTTCCACTGCGCGTCTCGCGATCGAACGCCTTCACCGTCGCCTGCATAACCGCAGAGCTTAGTGGCGTGCGGACGGCAGGAGCGGGGCGACGGCGGCCGTGCGGGGGCCGACGCCGAGTTCGAGGGCGGCTCGCAGGTCGTCGATCGTGTCGACGTCGCGGCGCACGCTCGGGATGCCGTCGAGCGCCAGTTCACGTGCGCCGCCGTCGCGGTGGCGGGCCCGGGAGTCCAGGCCGAACGCCGGGGCGAAGACCGCGTCCGGCCGGGCGGTGTAGAGCGTGGTGCCGACGCCCGCCGCGTCCGGGACGAAGGCGTTCGGCACCGCCCCTGCGGCGTCCAGCACCCGCGTCAGCTCGCCGGGGCGCAGCGACGGCAGGTCGGCGCTCAGCGCGCCGACGGCGCGTTCGGGGGCCAGGCGCCGGGCCTCGGCGGCGCCGTGCACCAGCGCCGGGTTCAGGCCGTCGTCGGGTTCGTCGGGCACGATGATGGCGCCGAGGGCGGCCAGCTCCGGCGCCGCGACCGGGTCGTCGGTGACCACGACGACCCCCTCCACCCGCGATGATCGGAGTACGGCCGATACCGTGTCGGTCGCGATCGCGAGCGCGAGTCGCTCGCGGTGCGGCCCGGCGGGTCCGGACAGGCGCGACTTCGCCCGTGCCAGCAGCTTGACCGGCACGACGAGCGTCCAGGTGAGACGGTGGGTACGAGGCATCGTGGGTCGACACTATGCGGAACCAACCGCGAGACTTGACCGGACCCCGCAGTTGGCGGGGACGAACCTAGGAGATGGGCAATGAAATATTCGCCCGTGTGGCGCACGATCGTCGTGGGGATCCTGCGGCCGTTGCTGTTCACCCTGCTCAAACGCGACTGGAAGGGGCAGGAGAACATCCCGCGCACGGGCGGTGTGGTCATCGCGCCCAACCACCTGTCCGAGTCCGACCCGCTGGCGCTGGCCCACTTCGTCTACACCGCCGGCCGTTTCCCGGTGTACCTGGCCAAGGACTCGGTGTTCAAGAGCCGGGTCCTCGGCCACATCCTCCGCCGTACCGGCCAGATCCCGGTCTACCGCGACCGCTCCGACGCGGGCCTGGCGCTCCGCGACGCGGAGAAGGGCCTGCGCTCCGGCGAAAGCGTGATCTTCTACCCCGAGGGCACCTGCACCCGCGACCCGGACCTGTGGCCGATGACCGGCAAGACCGGCGCGGCCCGCGTCGCCCTGACCACCGGTGTCCCGGTGGTCCCGGTCGCGCACTGGGGCGCGCACGAGCTGTTGCGGTACGGCACGAAGAAGATCCGGCTGTTCCCGCGCAAGACGATGCACGTCGTCGCCGGGCCGCCCGTGGACCTGTCGAAGTACGAGGGCAGGCCGCTCGACGCCGAGACGCTCACCGCCGCCACCGCCGACATCATGGCCGCCATCGCCGCCCTGCTGGGCGAGCTGCGCGGTGAGACGCCGCCCGAGACGCTCTATGACCACCGCGCGGCGACGCGCGCCGCCCGCGCGGCCAAGCGGGTCGCCGACGAGAACGACAAGGACGGCACGGACGACACGGACGGCGAGAACGAGGAGGCCAAGGCCTCTTGAAGATCGCGGTACTGGGAGCAGGGTCCTGGGGGACCGTCTTCGCCAAGGTGCTCGCCGACGCGGGCGGCGACGTCACGATGTGGGGACGCCGTACGGACGTCGTCGACGCGATCAACCAGACCCGCCGCAATCCGGACTATCTCCCGGACACCACGCTGCCCGAGCGCCTGAGCGCCACCACGGACGTCGCCGAGGCCCTCGACGGCGCGCCGTACATCGTCCTGGCCGTGCCCGCCCAGACGCTGCGCGCCAACCTGGAGGAGTGGCGGCCGCTGATCGGCGGCGACGCCGTGCTGGTCAGCCTGATGAAGGGCATCGAGCTCGGCACGTGCAAGCGGATGAGCGAGGTGATCCGCGAGGTCGCCGGGGTGCCGGAGGAGCGGGTCGCGGTGATCAGCGGGCCGAACCTCGCCCGCGAGATCGCGCTGGAGCAGCCGTCGGCCGCCGTCGTCGCCTGCACCGACGAGCCGACCGCGCAGAAGCTCCAGCTCGCCTGCATGACGCCCTACTTCCGCGCGTACACCAACCCGGACGTGGTCGGCTGCGAGCTGGGCGGCGCGGTCAAGAACGTCATCGCGCTGGCCGTCGGCATCTCGGTCGGCATGGGCATGGGCGACAACGTCCGCGCCCTTTTGATGACGCGGGGACTCGCCGAGATCGCCCGGCTCGGCGCGGCGCTCGGCGCCGACCAGCACACCTTCGCCGGGCTGGCGGGCATGGGCGACCTCGTCGCGACCTGCGGCTCGCCGCTGTCGCGCAACCGGACGTTCGGGGAGAACCTCGGGCGCGGCATGAGCCTCGACGAGGTCATCGCCGTCACGAAACAGACCGCCGAGGGCGTCAAGTCCTGCGACGCCGTGCTGGAGCTCGCGCGGCGCCACCACGTCGAGATGCCGATCACCGAGGGCATCGTGGCCGTCATGCACGGCGGCCTGAGCCCGGTCGAGGCCGGACGGCTGCTGATGTCGCGCACGCCGAAGCCGGAACGCTACGGAGTTTGAAGAACATGAGCGAACAGCCCCTTGGGGAGAACACCCGCGCCGTCCACCTCCCGCCGGCCCCCGTGCCCCGGCAGGAGCCGCTCGGCACGCCCGTGTGGCGCTCGGCCACCTACGCCTTCCCGACGTCGCAGGAGTACGCCGACGTGCTGGGCGAGCGCATGCCGGGCTACACCTACAGCCGGATCGACAACCCGACCTCCGACGGGTTCGCGGCGGCGGTCGCCGCCCTGGAGGGCGCGCGCGTCGGCGGCGTGACGGGCGAGGCGTTCGCGTCGGGCATGGCGGCGATCACCGGGGTGCTCCTGGCGTACACCCACGCGGGCGCGCACGTCGTCGCCCCGGCGGCGGCGTACGGCGGCACGTACGGGCTGATGTCGGAGCTGCTGTCGCGGTTCGGGGTGACGACCGACTTCGTCGACCTGACCGACCCGGCGCGGGTGCGCGCGGCGATCCGGCCCGAGACGCGGCTGGTGTGGGCCGAGACCCTGGCGAACCCGACCATGGCCGTGGCCGACCTGCCCGCGCTGGCGGAGGCGGCGCACGAGGCGGGGGCGCTGCTGGTCGTCGACTCGACGTTCGCGACACCGGTCGTCTGCCGCCCGCTGGAGCACGGCGCGGACCTCGTCGTCCACTCGGCGACCAAGTACATCGGCGGGCACAGCGACGCCACCGGCGGTGTCGTCGTCGGCCGTCCCGGCGTGCTCGGGCCGGTCCGCGCGGTGCGTCTCCACACCGGGGGAGCGCTGGCGCCGGACGAGGCCTTCCTGCTGCGCCGCGGGCTGGAGACGCTGCCGCTGCGGGTGCGCCGCCAGTGCGACACCGCCGCGCTGCTGGCGGCCGCCGCCGCCCGGCACCCCGCGGTCGCCCGGGTCGACTACCCGGGGCTGCCGGACCACCCCGGCCGCGAGACGGCCGTCCGGCTGTTCGACGCCGGGCCGGAGGGCACGCGGTTCGGGGCGATCGTGACGATCACGCCGCACGGCGGCCCCGAGGCCGGCATGGCCCTCGCGGACGGCCTCCGCCTGGCGAAGGTGGCCACGTCGCTGGGCGGCACCCACACGCTGGCCGGGCACATCGCCTCCACGACGCACCGGCAGCTGGACGAGCAGGCGCTGGCCGCCGCGGGCATCGGCCCGGCGGCCGTCCGTTTCTCCGTCGGCCTCGAGGACGCCGACGACCTGATCCATGACGTCAACAACGCCTTGACCGCTCTGGGGCGGATCGGGGAGCGCGACGGGGCATTCAACTCCTGAGCCGGTCAGGCCGATTCGCGCCACCGGCCAGGGAAAAAGGCCGTGTAGGGTCGAGGCCCGCGAGTGTTGACGCAGGTGAGAAGGGGTGGAGGCATGAGCAGGATCCGTGTCGCCGTCGTTTTCGGCGGACGCAGCTCGGAACATGCGATCTCCTGTCTCACCGCGGGCAGCATCATCGCGGCGATCGACCCGGACCGCTACGAGGTCGTCCCGGTGGGCATCGCCCGCGACGGCAGCTGGGTGCTCGCCTCCGGGCAGCGGCTCGCGGTCGAGGGCGGACGCCTGCCCGAGGTGGCGGCCGACGGCGCGCCGCTCGCCCTCCCGTTCGACCGGCCGGGCGGCGGCCTGATGGTCGTGGAGCCGGGCGAGGTGCCGCGCGCGCTGGGCGAGGTGGACGTGGTGCTGCCCCTCCTGCACGGCCCGTACGGCGAGGACGGCACGATCCAGGGCCTGCTCGAACTCGCCGGGGTCCGCTACGTCGGCGCCGGGGTGTTCGCCAGCGCCGCCAGCATGGACAAGGCCTTCATGAAGGTCATCCTGCGGGACGCCGGACTGCCCGTCGGCCCGTACGTGGTCGTCGGCGACCGCCGCTGGCGGCGCGAGCGCAAGCGTGTGGTGGACGACGTGAAGGAGCTCGGCTGGCCGGTGTTCGTCAAGCCCGCGCGCGCCGGGTCGAGCATGGGCATCTCCCGCGTCGACGCCGAACCGGAGCTGGAGGCCGCGGTTGAGGCGGCGCGCGAGCACGATCCCAAGGTGATCGTCGAGGCGGCGGTCGAGGGCCGCGAGATCGAGTGCGGCGTCCTCGAGGGACTGGACGACGGCCCGCCGGAGGCGAGCCTTCCCGCCGAGGTGCACGTCGGCGACGGCCACGACTACTACGACTTCGAGGCCAAGTACCTCGACGAGGGGCTGCGGCTCGACATCCCGCCGGATCTGCCGGCCACCGTCGTCGACGAGGTCCGGAGGCTGTCGGTGCAGGCCTTCGAGGCGGTCGGCTGCGAGGGCCTCGCCCGGGTCGACTTCTTCTACACGCCCGACGGCCGGGTCATCGTCAACGAGATCAACACGATGCCCGGATGCACGCCCGCGTCGGCGTTCCCCAAGATGTGGGCGGCGACCGGCCTGGACTACCCGGCACTCGTGGACCGCTGGATCCGCACCGCGATGCGGCGCCCCATCGGCCTGCGTTAGGCCCTAGAACGGCAGCCAGGCCGTCTTGGCGAGCGTCGTCGCGTCGTTCGCCTGGAGGCCGGACGCCGACAGCGTCCACAGCGTGCCGCCGACCAGCAGCGCCCGCTGGACCGGCCCCGCCGCGTCCGGTGGCCGTACTCCGCCCAGACGCCGCACGCTCGACGCACCGGCCGACAGCACGAGGGCGCCGTCCCGGCCGCCCATCGGGACGACCGTCAGGCCGGTGGCCGGCCAGTAGAGGAACGCGCGCGGGTCGCCCTCGACCGTCGACCATGAGGACGGCAGCGTGTACCCGCTCAGCCTCCGCGGCGCGGCCGGGTCGCTCACGTCGAACAGCGACACCTGCGCGCCCTTGACGTGCCCGTCCGCGTCGGCCTGCTGCCCGACGCCGATGAGCCGCCCGTCGCCGGCCGGGTGCAGGTAGGCCGAGTAGCCGCTGATCTTCAACTCGCCGGTGACGCGGGGCCGGGCGGGGTCGCGCAGGTCAAGGACGTACAGCGGGTCGGTCTGGCGGAAGGTGGCGACGTACCCGGCCGGGCCGGCGAAGCGCACGGCGTAGAGCCGCTCACCGCGACCGAGCCCGCCGGCCTCGCCCACCTGCTCCAAGCGTGTGCCGTGCCGCGCCAGGACGTACACGGCGCTCTGCGACGTGCCCGGGGACGTCACGGTGCCTCCGGAGGTCGTGGCGACCCGCAGGTTCCCGGCGTACTCGGACAGGGCGTACCGGCCGACCGGGGTGCCGGGCACCGAGCCGGAGGCCGCGAAGCGGGGCGGGCCCGAGCTCCCCGCGTCGAACCGGTAGATGTCGGTCCGGTCCGCCGCGCCGGACGGGCGGTCGGTGACGTACAGGCCGGTGCTCGATCCGTACACCGTCTCGCCGCCGGCCACGACGGCGACGGGGGAGGCGTCGGCCATGTCGCCGGACAGGTCCACCGACAGTACCGACACCATCGACAGCCCGGTGTAGGACGCCGGGTGGCCGACCTGGTCGCACGGCACCTTATCGGCCGTGGTGCGGCCGCCTCGCGTGACGCTGTAGCGCGGCAGCCAGGCGTCCAGAGGCGCGCTCCGCACGGCCCTGCGGTTCGCCGCGGTGGCCTCGGCGTCGGTGCCGCCGTGCCGCTGAGGGAAGGCGATCCTGGGCGCCGACCGTACGACGATCCGCGCCGTCGGCCCGGTACGGCGGGCGTCAACGTAGGAGCCGTCGACCTGCATCGAGCTCACCACCCGTGGCGTGCCGCGCAGATCGACCAGGACCAGCCGGGGGCCCGATCCGCCGGGAGCGGTCCCCGGCACGTCGACGATGCCCTCGCGTGCGAAGGTGATCGCCGGGTGCAGCACGACGAGGGCCCGGTCGCCGTACAGCATCAGCTCACCGGCGGACCAGGCGCCGCCCGCCCGCAGGTCGAGCGAGCCGGTCCGCCTGCGCGACGCCGTGTCGACCACGATCAGCCGCCCGCGCGCCACCGTCACGATCCGGCGGCCGTCGGTCTTGACCTGGTCGGGCTCGTCGACGCCCGGCTCCTGCACGTTCGTGTCGGAGTGCGGTGTCGCGGTCTGCTGCCCGGCCTTCATGTCTCCCGGGACGCGCCCGCCGGCGAGCGGCCGCATCACGGGGTCGCCCCCCAGGCCGTAGGGGCCGACATGCGCCGCGGTGGCCTTGCGGAGGCCGCCGAGGAGCTCGCCGCAGTCGTCGTAGGCGACCAGGCGAATCGACGAACCCGGTCGTACGTGGGTGGCGGCGCCGCCCGCGCCGCAGCCAGCGATGATCAATCCGGCGACCGCGACCGCGAGGATCGGCCGGGCGCCCGAACGCGAATCGGAGCCCATGGGACTTCGACGCGGACCGGCCGCGCCCGGTTCCGGTGAAACGCAATTGACGGGCCGGTAAAAGCCGCGAAACCGAGCCGAAACAGCCTGACGTGCAGGATTGACCCATCAGATCCGCGGAAGGTCCGCTGACGAGAGAAGGGACCGGCACTTGCTGTTCACGCCCGCCGCGCCGCTCCGGACGGTGCAGTACATTCCCGGTCACAACCGCTGGCATCCCGACATCCCGCCCGTCGCCGAGGTGATCGCCGGAGGCTCGATCCGGCTGAACTGCCAGGGCGATGAGGTCCTGTGCGGGCCGATCGGGGTCGTCGGCGCCGAGCCGGGCGACCTCCTCATGGTCGAGGTCCTGGGCATCGGCCGCCTGGACGGATGCTTCTCGCCCGCGGGCCACCCGGGCATCCTCGGCTGCGCGCCCTCGCACGCCATGCTCGGCGACATCGCCGGTGCCCCGGACGGAGCGCTGCTCGGACGCATCGCGCCCTCGTCCGCCGACCACGCGCGGGTCGCGGCGAGCGCCTCGCCGGTGCACGGCTCGTGCCGGGCCCTGGCACCGCGCGCCCAGATCCTGCTGCCGGTGCACGTCCCGGGCGCCCGCGTGTCGGCCGGGCACCTGCACTTCCCCGACGAGGGTGGCTGCCGGACCGAGGACGGCTGGCTCGACCTGCGGATGCATCTGACCAAGCGCGGCATGGAGCGGTTCCATGTCACCGAGCCGGTGCTCATGCCGATCACGACCAGTTCCCTCGACGCGACGGTCGCCGGCCTGACCGTCGGAGTCGCCTGAGGCCGCGCCGGAAGGCGCCGAGAAGCCCGAAATGGGGCTGAGGAGGTGAACGCCTAGGGGAGCACCCAACCGTCAGGAGGCACCTCGCCGAGGAGTGCGCACTCGTCTCCCGCACTCCTCGGCGTCTCTCCGTGTCTCCGTGGCATGCTGGAACCGATGGACGATCCTGAGCTGGTGGAGTTCGCGACCAGGCTTTTCGGCCTCGCCCGCGAAGGCCGCACCGAGACGCTCGCCGCGTACATCGACGCGGGCGTGCCGGCCGATCTCGGCAACGACGCGGGGGACACCCTGCTGATGCTGGCCGCCTACCACGGGCACGCCGACACCGTACGGGCGCTGCTCGAACGCGGCGCCGACCCGGTGCGGGCCAACGACCGCGGCCAGACACCGCTGGCCGGCGCGGTGTTCAAGAAAGAGGCCGACGTCGTACGCGCCCTGCTCGACGCGGGCGCCGACCCTCAGGCCGGCACCCCCTCGGCCGTGGAAACGGCCCGGATGTTCGGCCACGAGGACTTTCTGCGGTGGTTCGGCGCGTGAGGCCCCCGATGTGCCGTGCGGGCGGCCCTCAGGCGGCGAGCGGCGCGTCCAGCCGCTGCGCCATCTCCCGCATCCGCCGCAGCGCCGCCAGCTCCATCTGCCGCACCCGCTCCGCGGACACGCCCAGACGCATCGCGATCTCCCGGCGGCTGTGCTCGGTGCCGTCCTCCAGGCCGTAACGCGCCCGCAGGACCACCGCCTCGCGCGGCTCCAGCCGGTCGAGCATGCCGTCGATGATCTCGAGCTGGGCGCCGGCCATCGCCTCGTCCTCGGGCGAGGGCGCGTCCTCGTCGGCCAGCAGGTCGCCCAGCGAGGTCTCCTCGTCCTCGCCGACCACGGCGTCCAGGCTCGCGGGCGTACGGTCCCAGCGGTCCAGCTCGCCGATTCGCTCGACCGGCAGGTCCAGCTCCGCGGCCAACTCCTCGTCGGTGGGCTCGGAGCCGGTGAGCAGGACCAGCTCGCGGCGGGCCTTGCGCAGCCGGTTGACGTCAGTGTGCACCGCGCCGGGCAGGCGTACGGATCGGGACGAGTTGGCCAGGGCGCGGCCGATCGCCTGCCGGATCCACCAGGTGGCGTAGGTGGAGAACTTGAAACCACGGCGCGGATCGAATCCCTCGACCGCCCGGATCAGGCCGATCGTGCCCTCCTGGATCAGGTCCAGCAGGCTCATGCCGTCGGTGGGGTAGCGGCGCGCGACCGAGACGACCAGGCGGAGGTTGGCCAGGATGAACCGATCCTTGGCCGCGTCGCCGCGCGCGGCGACCTCCTCCAGCTCCTCGACGGTGGCGCCGTCGGGACGGGTGCCGCCGTCGAGATGGTTGTGCGCCAGCAGCCCGGCCTCCATGGCCAGGGCGAGCTCGATCTCCTGTTCGGCCGTGAGCAGTGGTGTCGCGGCGATCTCATCCAGGTAGGCGCCGAGCAGGTCGCCATCGGCGGCACGTCCTGGCCGCCTGATACGCCTGCCGCTGTTCGTGGTCGCCGCCATGGGCCACCTCGCTCTCACGTCGGATCCCGTATGGATCAACGCCGATCTCCCCTTTGCTGTTCCGCGATACCCCGAATGTCGGCTTCGCCAACACGGAGAAGAGCACCCGGCCGGGGTGCTCTTCGTCACGCGGTGCAGGCAGGGGCCTCAGGCGTGCGTGGCCTGGACCTCGAGCTGGATGTCGACGTTGTCGCCCAGGAGCGCCTTGTCGCCGCCGAGCGGGATGTTGAACTCGATGCCGTACTCCTTGCGGCTGATCGAGGTCGAGGCGCTGAAGCCGACGCGCGTGCCGCCCCAGGGGTCCTGGCCGGAGCCGTTGAACTCCAGGTCGAGGGTGACCGGACGGGTGACGTCGCGGATCGTCAGGTCGCCGTCCAGGAAGTACTTGTCGCCGTTCTCGCGGACGCCCGTGCTGACGAACCGGATGGCCGGGTGGTTGTCCAGGTCGAGGATCTCGGCGGACCGGATGTGGTTGTCGCGGTCGGCGTTGCGGGTGTCGATCGACTTGATCTGGATCTCGACGGAGGTCGAGGACTCGAGGACGTTCTCGGCGATCTCGAACGAACCGGAGAACTCCGTGAAGGAGCCGCGGACCTTGCTCATCAGGTGCCGGATCACGAAGGTGACCTCGCTGTGCGCGGGGTCGATGTTGTACGTGCCGGGCGTGATCCCGAGCTCACTGGCGAGGGCGGACATGGAAGCCTCCATTGCTTGAACCTTCAACAATGTGCGGGAGCTTAGTTGAAACTTAAACCAGATGCAAGTGCAGGAGATACCGATACCGTACGGGGATGAGTGCCGCTCCGCTAAGGCGCGCGCTACTGGACTTCGCCGTCGCCCTGGCGGACCGCGCCGGGCGCCGCGGCGCCCGGCGGATCCATTAGGCCTCGCGCAGGCGCCGGGCGGCGTCCTCGGGGTAGACGTCGTTCACGAAGGCGCCCATGGCGGCCTCCGACCCGGCGAGGTACTTCAGCTTGTTCGCCGCGCGACGGCTGCTGAACAGCTGCAGGTGCAGGTACGCGAGGTCACGGTCGACCGCGACCGGTGCCTGGTGCCACGCGGAGACGTACGGCATCGGCACGCCGAACAGGCGGTCCAGCCGCTGCAGCACGTCCACGTACAGCGGGGCGAACGCGGCGCGCTCCTCCGCCGACAGGGCGCTCAGGTCCGGCACCTTCCGGTGGGGGAACACGTGCACCTCGAACGGCCAGCGGGCCGCCTCCGGCACGAACGCCGTCCACAGGTCGTTCGTGGCGACCACGCGTACCTCGGCGGCGCGCTCGGCCGCGAGCGCGTCGGCGAACAGGTCGCCGCCGGTCTCGTCCCGGTGGGCGCGGGCGACCTGGAGCATCCGCTCGGTCCGCGGCGTCACGAAGGGATAGGCGTAGATCTGCCCGTGCGGGTGGGCGAGCGTGACGCCGATCTCCGCGCCGCGGTTCTCGAAGCAGAAGACCTGCCCGACACCGGGCAGCGTGGACAGCTCGGCCGTACGGTCGGCCCACGCCTCCATGACCGTGCCGACCTGGGCCAGGTCGAGCGTCGCGAACGACGCGTCGTGGTCGGGGGAGAAGCACACCACCTCGCAGCGGCCCAGTCCCGGGACGACGCCGTCGAGCTGCTCGGGCACGCGGCCGGAGTAGGACGGGAACCGGTTCTCGAAGACCGCCACCTCGTAGTCGGCGGCCGGGATCTCGGTGGGCCGGCCGGGCGTGGAGGGGCAGAGCGGGCACTGGTCGCTCGGCGGCAGGTAGGTGCGGTCCTGGCGGTGCGCGGCGATGGTCACCCACTCGCCGAGCAGCCGGTCGCGGCGCAGCTCGGACGCCCGCGGAGGCGGCGGCAGCGTACGGGTGTCGACGGCGGACCGGTCGGCGTCGTCGTGCCGGTCGAAGTAGATGAGTTCGCGTCCGTCGGCGAGATGGGTGACCGTGCGTTTCACTCGTCCGCCTCGTCGGGATCGACGGCGATCAGTTCGCCGACCTCGTCCGCCAGCTGCTTGCGGGCCTCGTCGCCGAGGCCGGAGTCGGTGACGAGCACGTCGGCGTCGGACAGCCGCGCGATCGTGCTGAGGCCGACCGTGCCCCACTTGGTGTGGTCGGCCAGGACGACGAGACGGCGGGCCGCGCCGACCATCGCCCGGTCGGTCTCGGCCTCCATGAGGTTCGGCGTGGTGAAGCCGGCGCGCGTACTCATGCCGTGCACGCCGAGCAGCAGCAGGTCGACGTTGAGCGCGCGGACCGCGTTGACCGCGACGGGCCCGACCAGGGCGTCGGAGGGAGTGCGGATGCCGCCGGTGAGCACGATCGTCTGGTCCGCGCGGCTCGCCCGGTAGAACACATCGGCGATCTGGATGGAGTTCGTGACAACGGTCAGCTCCGGAACGTCGGTCAGGTGATGGGCGAGCGTCCACGTGGTGGTGCCGGCCGAGACGGCGACCGCGGTGCCGGGCCGTACGAGCCGGGCGGCGCGGCGGGCGATGGCCTCCTTCTCCTCGCGCTGGCGTACGGACTTGGCGGCGAAGCCGGGCTCTTCCGTGGAACCCGCGCCGACCGTCGTCGCGCCGCCGTGCACCTTGGAGACCAGGCCGCGGTCGGCCAGCACCTCAAGGTCGCGCCGGATCGTCATGTCGGAGACACCGAACTCGCGTACCAGGTCGGCGACCCGGACGCCGCCGTGCTGCTGGACGCGGTCCAGGATCGCCTGCTGCCGCTGTGGGGCGAGCATCGTCACCTCCTCTCGGTGACCGTCACCGCGTGCAGCGTGCCCGCAGAAACGACATATGTCAACACAGCCGAACATCGTGATGCGCCAGGTCTTGTTGGTTTGTGTTGGCAATGGTAGGAATGCGCACATCGCCTGGTAACTCAGCGGAAACATCGGGGTAACGGGACCAGGACCATCACCAGCCGGCAGTCGTCAGAAGGAAGGCAGAGCATGGCCCGGATACGCAGGCCCGGAGCCGCGGTCGTCGCGCTCGGCGTCGCGATCGCCCTCAGCCTCTCCGCCTGTTCATCAGGCAAGGAGAGCACCGACACGAGCTCAGGCAAGAAGGTGTCGGGCAAGATCTCCCTCGCGTACCTGCAGAAGCAGGGCGACCAGCAGTACTTCATCGACGAGGCACAGGGCGCCAAGGACAAGGCGAAGCAGCTCGGCAACGTCGACATCAAGGTCGTCAACCTCGGCAACGACACCAACAAGGCGGTGTCGGAGACGCAGGCGGCCGTCGCCCAGAAGGTCAACGGCGTCATCATCGTGCCGCCGGACCCGGCCGTCGGTCCGCAGATCGTGCAGACCGCCGCCGCCGCGAAGGTGACGCTGCTGACCAGCGACGACCAGGTCTGCAAGAACGGACCGGACCCGTCCAAGTGCGCCAAGGACCAGCTCGTCCAGCGCGTCGGCTTCTCCGGCAGCCAGATGGGCCAGCAGGTCGGCCAGCGCGCGGGTGAGGAGTTCAAGAAGGCGGGCTGGAAGGCCTCCGACACCGCGGTGATCTCGGCCTGGAAGCAGGACGTGACCGTGTGCACCGACCGCGTGGTCGCCGCCCAGGCCGCGTTCGAGCAGGCCG
Source organism: Actinoallomurus iriomotensis (assembly GCF_030269445.1). Taxonomy (GTDB): domain Bacteria; phylum Actinomycetota; class Actinomycetes; order Streptosporangiales; family Streptosporangiaceae; genus Actinoallomurus; species Actinoallomurus iriomotensis. The sequence goes on along the minus strand of NZ_BSTJ01000001.1, from coordinate 988,825 downwards.
CCGGCACCAAGGTGCAGGTCATCAAGGTCGGCACCGACAACACCCCGACCGACGCCCAGTCCAAGACCGGCGCCGTCGTCTCGGGCCACCGCTCCGTCAAGCACTGGGTCGTGTGGGGCTGCAACGACGAGAACGTCTCCGGCGCGGTCACCGCGTTGCAGAACGCCGGCTACAAGGCCGGTGACATCGACGGTGTCGGCCTCGGCGCGTACCTGGCCTGCAAGGACTGGAACTCGGGCAAGGCGACCGGCATGAAGGCCGCGCTGTTCATCAACGGCTACGACGTCGGCGGTCTCGCCGTCCAGACGATCGTGGACAACCTGCGCAACGGCAAGCCCATGCCGCAGGAGGCGTTCGCGCCGACCAAGATGGTGGACGCCTCCAACTGGAAGCAGGAAGGCGTCAAGTGCACCTGACCTGAGCCAACCGGCCGGGGAGCACGGCGTTCTCCCCGGCCGGCGCCGGTGCCCGCCGCCTCGGGTACCGGTGCCCCGGCGCTACGCCGACGATCGCGACCGGTGCGCACCCCTCCGCCGCCCGCCGGTCGCATCACCTCCGGGAACGACGCGGTGCCCGATACACCGCGCCGGTCCCAGCAGTGCGCTAATCCCCGAACGCAGGAGCAGCACATGCGCACCCTCCGTGTCCTGGCATCGGCACTCGTCGCCACCGCGGCGAGCGTCGCCGGCGCCGCCACCATCACCCTCGCATCGGCCCCGCCGGCCGCCGCCCTCGACAACGGCCTCGCCCTGACCCCGCAGATGGGCTTCAACAACTGGAACGCGACGCACTGTGGCTCGGACTTCAACGAGGCCATGGTCAAGAGCATCGCCGACCTGTTCGTCTCCTCCGGACTGAAAGACGCCGGATACCAGTACGTCAACCTCGATGACTGCTGGGCCGAGCACGACCGCGACGCGAACGGCGACTACGTCCCGAACAAGACGCGGTTCCCGAACGGCATCAAGGCCGTCGCCGACTACGTGCACTCCAAGGGCCTGAAGTTCGGCATCTACACCAGCGCCGGCACCATGACCTGCGCCCAGACGATGCCCGGCTCGCTCGGCCACGAGCAGCAGGACGCCCGGCTGTTCGCGTCCTGGGGAGTGGACTACCTGAAGTACGACAACTGCAACAACCAGGGCGTCGACGCCATCCAGCGGTACACCGCGATGCGCGACGCGCTGAAGGCGACCGGCCGCCCCATCCTGTTCTCGATGTGCGAGTGGGGCGAGAACAAGCCGTGGCTGTGGGCCAAGGACGTCGGCAACTCCTGGCGCACCACGGGCGACATCAGCGACGGCTACTCCAGCATGCTCGGCATCGTCCACCAGAACATGGCCCTGGCGCAGTACGCCGGGCCCGGCCACTGGAACGACCCGGACATGCTGGAGGTAGGCAACGGCGGCATGACCGACACCGAGTACCGGTCGCACTTCAGCCTCTGGGCCGAGATGGCGGCGCCGCTGCTGATCGGCACCGACCTGCGCAAGGCCTCGCCCGAGACGATGAAGATCCTCACCAACAAGGACGTCATCGCGGTCGACCAGGACAAGCTCGGCGTCCAGGGCGCGCCGATCTCCACCGACGGCGGCCGGGACGTCTTCGTCAAGCCGCTCGCGAACGGGGACAGGGCCGTCACCCTGTTCAACGAGTCGGACGGGCCGCAGCGGATCACCACGTCGGCCAAGGCGATCGGGATGCCCTCCGCTCCGGCGTACCGCGTCCGGGACCTGTGGGCGCACACCGATCACGAGACCGCCGGCACCCTGACCGCCATGGTCCCGGCGCACGGCACCGTGATGCTGCGCGTCGCGCGTGACCCGCGCTGGGCGGTGTACCCGCCGTCGGTGGACGCCGCCACCGACGTGCCGGTGGCGTATCCGGGCGCGCGGCCGTTCGTCGAGCCCGGCAGGTCCGTCACCGTGACGACGACCGCGACGAACTCCGGCAGACTGCCCGCGCTGCTGCTGCGCAACGGCCTCGCCGTCCCCGACGGCTGGACCGTCCAGGCCACGTCGCGCAGGTCCACCGCGCTCGTGGGCTCGGGCAAGAGCTTCGCGACGACGTGGACCGTCCAGGTGCCGGCCGGCGCGAAGCCCGGCACGTACGACCTGACCACCACCGCGACCTACGAGCCGGACTCCACGGCGGCCCGGAGCACCGTCCAGGTCGACGTCCTGAACGCGACGCCGCCGCCGTCCGGCACGTCCTACCTCAGCGACATCCCCTGGCTTCGCAGCGACAACGGCTGGGGGCCGGTCGAGAAGGACACCAGCAACGGCGAGACGGCGGCCGGCGACGGCCACCCGATCACCATCAACGGCACCGTCTACAAGAAGGGGCTCGGCGCGCACGCTCCGAGCACCGTCGAGTACTACACGGCCAAGAAGTGCACCTCCGTAACGGCCGACGTCGGCGTGGACGACGAGAAGACGGCCAAGGGCTCGGTGACCTTCGAGGTCTGGGCGGACGGCACCAAGGTCGCCGACAGCGGCCTGCTCACGACCGCCGATCCGGCCAGGCACCTCACCGCCGACGTCGGCGGGGCGACGTTCGTCCGCCTCGTCGTCACCGACGGCGGGAACGGCAACGACAGCGACCACGCGGACTGGGCCGACGCCCGGCTCACCTGCACCTGATTCACCGGCGGGGCGGCTCACCGGCCGCCCCGCCACTACCCGAAGGCTTGCCATGACCGAGCGAGGCGAGGGAATCGTAGGCGCGTCTCGGTGGTCACGCCCACCGACGAAGGAGGACTCATGACAGAGTTGAGCGTCGCAGGGATCTCCAAGCGGTTCGCCGGCGTACGGGCGCTGAACGACGTCACGCTGGACTTCCCCAGCGGGGCGGTGACCGCCCTCATGGGCGAGAACGGTGCCGGGAAGTCCACCCTCATCAAAATCATCAACGGTGACTACCTGCCGGACGAGGGTGAGATCGTCCTCGACGGCCGGCCGCTCGGCCTGCACTCACCGGCGGACGCGCGGCAGGCCGGCATCCGTGTCATCCCGCAGGAGCCCGAGATCGTGCCGCACGTCTCGGTGGCCGAGAACGTCTACCTCGGCGCGCTGCCCCGCCGGGCCGGCCGCGCCCTCGACCGGGCCACGCTCAACCGGCGCGTGCGCGCCGACCTCGAACGCCTCGGCTTCGAGCGCGTCATCGACCCGGACACGCTCGGCTCGCGCCTCACGCCCGCGCAGCGCCAGCTCGTGGAGATCCTGCGGGCCCTGACCACCGACGCCAAGGTGATCGCGTTCGACGAGCCGACGTCGTCGCTGTCGGAGCACGAGGTCGACGCGCTGTTCGCGCTGATCCAACGGCTGCGGGAGGACGGTCTGGCCGTCATCTACGTCTCGCACCGGATGCAGGAGATCTTCCAGCTCGCCGACCGCATCGCGGTGCTGCGCGACGGCGGACTGGTGGGGGTGCGCGACGCGGCCGAGACCGACGAGAACGAGATCGTGCGGATGATGGTCGGCCGTGACCTGTCGGCCATGTTCTCCCGCGAGCACTCCGCCACCGGCGACGTCGTGTTGGAGGTCGACCACCTCACCAGCGACGATGTGCGGGACATCAGCCTCACCGTGCACGCCGGCGAGGTGGTGGCCCTTGCCGGCCTGGTCGGCGCGGGCCGCTCGGAACTGGCGGGGGCGCTGGTGGGCGACCTGCCGATCCGCTCCGGGGAGGTACGTGTCGAGGGCCGGCGCGTACGGCTGCGGCAGCCGAGCGACGCCGTACGGGCCGGCATGGGCTACGCCCCGGAGGAGCGCAAGGCCCAGGCGCTGCTGCTCGAGCGCTCGGTGCGCGACAACACCTCCCTCGTGGTGCTGGACCGGCTGCGCCGCTTCCGCTTCGTCAGACGCGCCGAAGAGCGCCGGCTGACCCGGGAGTACGTCGACCGGCTCAACGTGCGCACCCCGGACATCGAGCACGAGGTGCGCAAGCTGTCCGGCGGCAACCAGCAGAAGGTGGTGCTCGCCCGCTGGCTGGCCCGCAAGCCGAAGGTGCTCATCCTCGACGAGCCCACCCGCGGCATCGACGTGGGCGCCAAGGCCGAGATCTACCACCTGATCGACGACCTCGCCCGTTCGGGCGTGGCCGTCCTCGTCATCTCGTCCGAGCTCCCCGAGGTGCTCGGACTGGCCGACCGCGTCATCGTCATGCAGAACGGTCGCATCACCGGCGAACTCGACCGGGCCGACGCCTCCGAGGAGGCCATTCTCGGCCTCGCCATGGCGGAGGACCTGACCACGTCGCTATCGGAGGGACAGCAATGACAACCGCCACCCGCGAGCCCGTGGACACGCCGCCGAAGGACCCGGCGCCGCGCCGCGTCCTGAGCATGGTCGGGCCGCAGAACCTCAGCCTCATCGGCGCGCTCATCGTCGTCGTCGCGATCTTCACCTGGCTGAACTCCGGCTACCTCACCTGGGACAACGTCCAGGTGATCGGTGAGGCCGCGACCGTGGCCGGGCTGCTGGCCGTGGTCCAGACGGTGGTGATCATCTGCGGCGCGATGGACATCTCCGTCGGCTCGCAGACCGGCGTGGCCTCGGTCATCTCCGCGATGGCCTTCATGTCGACCGGCCACAACCCGTTCCTCGGCATGGCCGCCGCGGTCGGGTTGGGCGTCGTGATCGGCGTGGCGAACGGTCTGATCATCGTGTACGGCCGCGTCAACCCGGTCATCGCGACGCTGGCCGGCCTCGCCGCCTACAAGGGCATCGCCCAGCTGATCTCCGGCGGCCGGGCACAGGGCTTCGTCCTGGGTGACGACCTGTTCATCTTCATCGCCCGCGGCCGGATCGCCGGCATCCCGGTGCAGGTCTGGATCCTGATCGTGGTCGCCGTCCTGGTCCACCTGATGCTGAAGTACACCGACATCGGGCGCAACATCTACGCCATCGGCGGCAACGACACCGCCGCGCGCCTGGCCGGGATCAACATCAACAAGTACCTCATCGCGGTGTACGCGCTCGCGGGCATCGTCTCGGCGGTGGCCGGCATCGTCCTGACCGCGCGTACCGGATCGGGCCAGCCGACCAGCGGCAGTGAGGGGCTGGAACTCCAGTCGATCACCGCCGCGGCGCTGGGCGGCTGCGCGCTGAAGGGCGGCAAGGGCGGCATCGGCGGCACCCTGCTGGCGGTGCTGCTCCTCGGCGCCCTCAACAACGGCCTCAACGTCGTGGGCGTCAACACGTTCTGGCAGAACGTCGCCCAGGGCGCGCTCCTGGTCGTCGCGGTCATCATCCAGCAGCGCCGTAGCGGAGAGCGGGCGGTCGGCCTGCCGACCTGAGGACGCCTTTCACGGCCCCCCGGGGTCCGGACGGTTGAGACGGCGCGATGGGGTAAGCATGTGTCGTTCACCGATCCCGGGGAGGAACACGTGCTCGGACTGCCGGACGCCGCGACGGCGTGCCTGTTCGACATGGACGGGGTGCTGACCCGTACCGCCACTGTCCACGCCGCGGCGTGGAAGCAGATGTTCGACGACTTCCTACGGGAGCGGGAGGGCGACGCGTTCACGCCGTTCGACCCGGTCGCCGACTACGACGAGTACGTGGACGGCAAGCGGCGTGAGGACGGCACCCGCTCGTTCCTGAAGTCGCGCGGCATCGAGCTGCCGGAGGGGTCGCCGGACGATCCGCCGGGTGCGCCCACGATCAACGGGCTGAGCGAGCGCAAGAACGCGCTGGTGCTGGAGAAGCTGCGCGAGCACGGCGTGGAGGTCTACTCCGGGTCGGTCCGCTACGTCCGCGCCGCGCGGGACGCCGGGCTCCGGACCGCGGTGGTCTCCTCCAGCGCCAACACCGCGCAGATACTCGACGCCGCGGACATCGCCGATCTGTTCGACGCGCGCGTCGACGGCCTGACCGCCAAGGAGCGTGGCCTGGCCGGAAAGCCGGCGCCCGACATGTTCCTCGCCGGCGCGGCGGCCCTGGGCGTGGAGGCGTCGGCGGCCGTGGTGTTCGAGGACGCCCTGGCGGGCGTGGAGGCCGGCCGGGCGGGCGGCTTCGCGTGCGTGGTCGGCGTGGACCGCGTCGGCCAGGCGGACGCGCTGAAGCGTCACGGGGCGGACGTCGTCGTCAAGGATCTGGAGGAGCTGCTTTGATCAAGCAGGCCGCGTACGCCGTCGAGCCGTGGTGCGTCCGCGAGCAGCGGCTGAACCTCGACATGCTCGCGCAGAGCGAGTCGGTGTTCGCCCTGTCCAACGGGCACGTCGGCCTGCGCGGCAACCTCGACGAGGGCGAGCCGCACGGGCTGCCGGGCACCTACCTCAACTCCGTGTACGAGCTGCGGCCGCTGCCGTACGCCGAGGCCGGGTACGGCTATCCCGAGTCCGGGCAGACGATCATCAACGTGACCAACGGCAAGCTGTTCCGGCTGCTGGTCAACGACGAGCCGTTCGACGTCCGGTACGGCGAGCTGCGCTCGCACGAGCGCCTGCTGGACCTGCGGGCCGGCACGCTGACGCGCAAGGCCGAATGGACCTCCCCGGCCGACGACACCGTACGCGTCTCCTCGGTCCGGCTCGTCTCCCTCGTTCAGCGCGCCGTCGCGGCGATCTGCTACGAGGTCGAGGCGGTCGACCAGCCGGTGCGCATCGTCGTGCAGTCGGAGCTCGTGGCCAACGAGTCGCTGCCGACCGCGGGCAAGGACCCGCGCGCCGCGGCGTCGCTGGAGGCGCCCCTCGTCGCCGAGGAGTGCGTGGGCACCGACCAGAGCGTCGTCATGGTGCACTGCACCCGGGAGAGCGGGCTGCGGGTCGGCGCGGCGATGGGCCACGAGATCGACAGCCCCGACGGCGCGATCGACACCGAGGTCCGCGACGACGTCGGCCGCGTCACCGTCGCCACGCGCCTCGAGCCGGGCCAGCGGTTGCGCATCATCAAGTACCTCGCCTACGGCTGGTCCAGCCAGCGGTCGCGGCCAGCCCTGCACGACCAGGTCATCGCCGCCCTGGCGGCGGCGAAGCTCACCGGCTGGGAGGGGCTGCTGCGCGAGCAGCGGGAGTACCTCGACGACTTCTGGGCGGGCGCCGACGTCGAGGTCGACGGCGACGCCGAGGTGCAGCAGGCGGTGCGCTTCGCGCTGTTCCACGTCCTGCAGGCCGGGGCACGAGGTGAGCGCCGGCCCATCTCCGCCAAGGGCCTGACCGGGCCCGGGTACGACGGCCACACGTTCTGGGACACCGAGTCGTTCGTGCTGCCCGTGCTCACCTACACCCAGCCGCGTGCCGTCGCGGACGCGCTGCGGTGGCGGCACTCGACGCTCGACAACGCCAGGGCGCGTGCCCGGCAGCTCGGCCTGGAGGGCGCCGCCTTCCCGTGGCGCACCATCCAGGGCGACGAGTGCTCGGGGTACTGGCCGGCCGGCACGGCGGCGTTCCACATCGGCGCCGACATCGCCTACGCGGTCGTGCGCTACCTGTCGGCCACCGGAGACGAGGCGTTCGCCCGCGACTACGGCCTCGAACTGCTCGTGGAGACCGCCCGGCTGTGGCGCAGTCTCGGCCACCACGACGCCCACGGGCGCTTCCGCATCGACGGCGTGACCGGGCCGGACGAGTACAGCGCGCTGGCCGACAACAACGTCTATACCAACCTCATGGCGCAGCGGAACCTCCAGGCCGCCGCCGACCTGGCCGAACGCCACCCGGAGCAGGCCGAGCAGCTCGGCGTCACCGACGAGGAGACGGCGTCGTGGCGCGACGCGGCGGCCGACATGTACATCCCGTACGACCGGCGGCTCCACGTGCACCCGCAGAGCGAGGGCTTCACCGAGCACGCGCCGTGGGACTTCGAGTCCACCGGGGCGGACCAGTACCCGTTGATGCTGAACTTCCCCTACTTCGACATCTACCGCAAGCAGGTCGTCAAGCAGGCGGACCTCGTCCTGGCCATGCACCTGCGCGGTGACGCCTTCACCCCGGAGCAGAAGGCGCGCAACTTCGCCTACTACGAGGCGCTGACGGTCCGCGACTCGTCACTGTCGGCCTGCACCCAGGCGGTGATGGCGGCCGAGACCGGCCACCTCGACCTGGCCCACGACTACCTGGGCGAGGCCGCGCTGATGGACCTGGACGACCTGGAGCACAACACGCGCGACGGGCTGCACATCGCCTCGCTCGCCGGTGCCTGGACCGCGCTGGTCGCCGGCCTGGGCGGGATGCGAGTGGAGGACGACACGCTCGGGTTCACCCCGCGGCTGCCCGGCGGCATCACGCGGCTGGCCTTCCGGCTGCGGTACCGCGGACGCCGGCTGAAGGTCACCGTCACCGCGCACCAGGCCGTGTACGAGCTGCTCGACGGCGACCCGCTGGAGATCACCCACGACGGCGAGCGCGTGCCGCTGGACGGCGGAGCGGTCAGCCGCCCGGTGACGCCGCCGCCGATCCGGCCCACGCCCACGCAGCCGCGTGGGCGCGTGCCCCGGCGCCGCGGCGAGTGATCAAAGGGAGCCGTCGGGGTTGGCGGGGACCGCCGCCTTGATCGCGCCGGCCAGCTCGATCAGCACGTCGCCCGGCGGCTCGTACGCCCCCGGCACGGTCACCTCGATGTAGGCCCGGCGCCCGACGGCGGTGAAGGTGACCGGGCGGTCCGGCGGCACGGCCAGCCAGTTGACGCCGTTGATCACCGCCAGCTGCGAGGTGGGCTTCAGCGCGGTGGGCCGGGGCACGCCGCACCGCACCACGATCGCGGGCGAGCCCCACGCGGTGACGAGCGGCGACTTCGGCGACGTCGCGCGCCGCGCCTTGCCGTGGACCTTCGCGGGCAGCCGGTCATGCAGACTCCGGCACACGGACGCGATCGCCGCGGGCGGCCCCGGCACGGGGACCTCGACGGTGCCGGCGCCGCATCCGGCGAGCAGGGCCAGCACACCGCCCGCCGCCAGGGTTCGTCTCATGGTGCAGACTGACGGCGGGAGGGACACCGGTCAGATGTGGACGATGGGGCAGGTCAGTGTGCGCGTGATCCCCTCCACCGACTGGATCGACGCGACTACGAGTTTGCCCAGCTCATCGACGTTGTTCGCCTCGGCGCGGACGATGACGTCGTACGGGCCGGTGACGTCTTCGGCCAGGGTCACGCCCGGGATGCCGGAGATCTCACCGGCCACCTCGGCGGCCTTGCCGACCTCGGTCTGGATGAGGATGTAGGCCTGCACCATCACGTCCTCCCTGGGACTGCCAATCTGACGGTCACCGTACCGTGTCTTCACTGGAGGTGGGTCATCACCGTCGGCGAACTCGGCGAGTTCGGAATCATCGCACGGATCACCGCGCGTCTCGCACCCGGCCCCACCGTCGAGCTGGGACCGGGAGACGACGCCGCGATCGTCGCCGCGCCCGGCGGACGGGTGGTCGCGACCACCGACGTGCTGGTCGAGGGGCGCCACTTCCGCCGCGACTGGTCGCCGCCGTACGACATCGGCCGCAAGGCCGCCGCGCAGAACCTCGCCGACGTGGTCGCGATGGGCGCCCGGCCGACGGCGCTGCTCGTGGGCCTCGGCGTTCCTCCGGAGACCGACGTCGCCTGGGTGGAGGCCCTGTGCGACGGGATGCGCGACGAGTCGGCGGAGGTCGAGGCGTCGATCGCGGGCGGCGACATCGTCCGCTCCGACACCGTGCTGATCTCCGTGACCGCCCTGGGCGCGCTGGACGGCCCGCCGCTGACCCGCGCGGGCGCCCGTCCCGGCGACGTCGTCGCGGTCTGCGGCCGGCTCGGCCACGCACAGGCCGGCGTCGAACTGCTCGAACGCGGGCTGCGGGAGCCGGCCGGCCTCGTCGACGCCCATCGCCGCCCGCGCCCGCCGTACGCGGCGGGCCTGCGCGCCCGTGACCTCGGGGCCACCGCGATGCTCGACGTCAGCGACGGTCTCGTCCAGGACCTCGGGCACATCGCCGACGCGAGCGGCGTCCGGATCGAGCTGAGCGGCGACGCCGTACCCGGCCCGCCGGTGCCGGACGCGCGGCGGCTGGCGCTCACCGGTGGTGAAGATCACGCTTTCGCGGCGACATTTCCGCAGGAGACGGCGCTGCCCGCGGAATGGCAGGTCATCGGACGTGCGGTCGCCGGACCTGCGGGCGTCACGGTGGACGGGCGGCCGTACGGGACCGGCGGATGGGACCACTTTCTTTAACCAGATGGAACAGTTCTCCCTGTTGACGCCCCTCGTCTGGTAGGCATGACTGGTGTGCTTTTGGTATACATCCCGAGACCGGAGAGGGACGGGATGGGACGACACACCAAAGACGTGGAAGACGACGTTCCTGAGGAGGACGGCCCTCACAGGCACGGGAGGGTCGGCAAGGTGCCGCTCCTGCCGGCGGTCACCGGTGTCGTGGCGATCGGTGCGATCGTATCCGCGATCAGCACGCAGCAGATCTCACTGAACTTCGCCGGCGGGCCGCCACCGCCGGGCGACCAGTCGACGCAGCCGCAGGTCAGCGACTCGCCCTCGCCTCTGGGCCGCAGCCGCCGCACGGCGCGCGACGGCGACTCGTCGCTGATCCCGCGCGCGGGCGGCAGCCCGCGGGCGAGCCGGGGGAGCGGGCGTAGGACCGTCACCGTCGCCTACCGCACCCTCACGACGGGGGCGACCGGGTTCCGCGGCCAGGTGACGATCACCAATCACGCGAGCGCACCGGTCAGGGGCTGGACGCTCATTCTGCGCTACCCGCAGGCCCAGATCCTGTCCGCGTGGGACGTGAAGGTGGTCCGCCGGGGCAACACCCTCGTCGCGGACAACCCCGCCGGCCATCCCTACATCGCGCCCGGAAAGTCGGTCAAGGTGTCCTTCGTCGCCACCGGCGCGGCGGCCCGGCCGTCCGGCTGCTCCTTCAACGGAAGCTCCTGCTGACCCGGCCGTACGCTTGGCCCATGACTCCTCCTCGCGTGCTGACGATCGCCGGATCCGACTCGGGCGGCGGAGCGGGCATCCAGGCCGACCTCAAGACGATGCTCGCCCTCGGCGTGCACGGCATGAGCGTCATCGCGGCGGTCACCGCCCAGAACTCCCTCGGTGTCCAGGGCTACTGGGAGCTCCCTCCGGAGGCCGTGCGCGCCCAGCTCGACTCCGTGCTCTCCGACATCGGCGTCCAGGCCGTGAAGACCGGGATGCTCGCCTCGGCCGTTCTGGTCGAGACGGTCGCAGCCGTGCTGTCGGAGGTGACCGCACCGGTCGTCGTCGACCCCGTGGGCGTCTCGAAACACGGTGACGCACTGCTGGACCCCGGAGCGCTCGGCGCGGTCCGCACGGAGCTTCTCCCGCTCGCGACGGTCGTCACCCCGAACCTCTGGGAGGTCGAGCAGCTCACCGGAGTCAAGGTCGTCGACGAGAGCGGGCTGCGCGAGGCGGCCGAGGCCGTACGCGCGCTCGGACCGCGATGGGCGCTCATCAAGGGCGGTCACCTGCCCGGAGAGCCGGTGGACCTGCTGTTCGACGGCACGCGCGAATACCGGTTCGCGGCGGAACGGCACGACAACCGGCACACGCACGGCACCGGCTGCACGCTCGCCTCGGCCATCGCCTCCCACCTCGCCCTCGGCCAGGACGTGGTGAGCGCGGTGGGGCGGGCCAAGGAGTACGTCACCGGGGCGATCGAGCACGGCTTCCCCCTCGGCGCCGGCATCGGCCCGGTCGACCACGGCTGGCTCCAGCGCCGCTGACCCGGAGACCTCCTGTGGTCATCCGCTCACCCTGCGCGGTCGTGCGTGGTCGGATTCGCCCGGCCACGCACGACTCCGGGGACGACCGGACCGCGCACCCCGCCCCGAGCGACGCTCAGGTCACCGGCACGATCTCGGCATCGAGAAGGCGGCCGTCCTCGACGTGGAGCAGGCCGATCGTGCCGTGCGGCTGACGGCGGCGGTCGGTGGGGGAGCCGGGGTTGAAGACGCGGACGCCGTCGCCGGTCTCGTCCAGCGGAATGTGGGAGTGCCCGAAGACGACCAGCGCGGCCTCGGGAAAGCGGCGATGCATCCGCGCGGTGCGCCGGGCGGCCGGGCCGCTGTCGTGGATCATCGCCGTCGGCAGCCCGTCGAGGTCGAACTCCAGGGTCTCCGGCGCCCCCCAGGCGGCGACCTCCGGACCGTCGTTGTTCCCCAGCACGACCTTCACCGGGGCGTACGCGGCCAGCTCGTCGAGCACCGAGGGAACGCACACGTCACCGGCGTGCAGAATCAGGTCCGCACCACGGAGGTGCTCGGCCACCGCGGGGGGACACTCACGCCACCGCCGAGGCGCGTGGGTGTCCGAGATCGCCACCACTCTCACGGTTTCATCCTGCCCCGTACGGAGCGGAGATCACCGGCAATGCCGAACGGCCGGCCCGTGTGGAGGCCGGCCGTTCGCAACTGCCCGGTGAGAGCAGAGTCCGTGGTGGCGCAGGGGCGCCGACGAACGTGGTGTCAGCGCGCCGTGGGGCGGGTGACCTTGCCTGCCTTGATGCAGGACGTGCACGCGTTGATGCGCTTGGTGGTGCGGCCGACGACCGCACGCACCCGCTGGATGTTCGGGTTCCAGCGGCGAGGGGTGCGGCGGTGCGAGTGAGAGACCTGCATGCCGAACCCCGGCCCCTTGCCGCAGACGTCGCAGACGGAAGCCATGGATGCGCTCCAAAGGTTCGAGTGGGATGGCCCGGGATCGGGCGCTCGTCAAAGGAGGCCCGGACCGAGCCTTCGGTAGAGGATAGCCGACCCCGCCCCGTGGGTGCGAATCGCCGGGTTACCCAAGCCGCCCGGAGTCCGGTAAGTCTAGGGGCCGCCACGCGGCCGGACGGAGTTCCACCCGACACCCGTGTGGCCGACGATGACCATGGGAGGTGGCGTGGCAGACCTTCTCGACGCCGCGGGCGTACGGCGGTGGAGCCGGCTCGCGGCGGACGCCCTCGGCCGTACCCGCGCGGAGATCGACGCGCTCAACGTCTTCCCGGTGCCGGACGGCGACACCGGCACCAACCTCCACCTGACCGTGCTGGCGGCCTCCGAGGCGGTCGAGCGGCTGCCCGAAGACGCGGACGCCGCCTCGGCCTGGCGCGCCCTCGCCGACGGGGCGCTGATCGGCGCGCGGGGCAACTCCGGGGTGATCCTCAGCCAGATCCTGCGCGGCCTGGCCGAGATCCTGGGCGGCGGAGGCCGGCCGGCCGAGGCGCTGCGGCACGCCTCCCGGCTGGCCGACCGGGCGGTCGCCCACCCGGTCGAGGGCACGATTCTCAGCGTGCTCCGCGCGGCCGCGGACGCCTGCCCGGACGACGGCGCGCCGGGCGCGGTCGCCTGGGCCGTCGCCGAGCACGCGCGCGCCGCGCTCAAGGAGACGACCGGGCAGCTCGACGTGCTGGCCCGCAGCGGGGTGGTGGACGCGGGCGCGGCCGGGCTCTGCGTCATCCTCGAGACGCTCGCCGCCGTCGCCAGCGAGGAGTTCCCCCAGTCGTACGCGGTGCCGCGCCGCACGGCTCCCCGGGAGACGGCGTCCTGCGAGCCCGGGAGCGCGCCGGACGGCGGCGCCTATGAGGTGATGTTCCTCCTCGACGCCGGCGACCAGGAGGTCACCGAACTGCGCGCCGAGCTCGACCGGCTCGGCGACTCCCTCGTCGTGGTCGGCGGCGACGGCCTGTGGAACGTCCACGTGCACACCGACGACGCGGGCCCGGCGATCGAGGCGGCCGTCCGCGCGGGCCGTCCCCACGGGATCCGCGTGACCTACCTGCAGGCCCACGTGGACCGGCACGCGCGCACCGCCGGGCGCGGCGTCGTGGCGGTGACCCTCGGTGCGGGGCTGACCGCCCTGTTCGAGCAGCACGGCGCCCGTGCCGTACGCCGTGAGGCCGGCGGCCTGCCGTCGCCGGCCGAGCTGACCGCCGCGATCGTCCAGGCCGGTGACGAGGTCGCCGTGCTGCCGGGCGACCGGGCGGTCCTCGCGGTCGCCGAGGCGGCGGCGCAGCGCGCACGGGAGGACGGCGTTCGCGTCGCGGTCGTCCCGTCGCGCGCGTCGGTCCAGGGGCTCGCCGCGCTCGCCGTGCACGACCCGCTGCGGCGCTTCGACGACGACGTGATCGCGATGACGAGCGCGGCGGGCGCGACGCGGTTCGGCCGCCTCGAGACGGCGGAGGAGGAGGCCGTCACGAGCGCGGGCATCTGCCGTGCGGGCGACACACTCGGGCTCATCGACGACGACGTGGCCGTGATCGGCGCCGACCCGGCGGACGTGGCGACGCGGGTCCTGGAGCGGATGCTGTCCGGGGGCGGAGAGCTCGTCACACTGATCACCGGGGAGGCGGCCGGCGGCCTCGCCGACGCCGTACGGGAGCACCTGCGCAGGCCCGAGGTGGAGATCGTCGTGTACGAGGGCGGGCAGGAGCGCTACCCGCTGCTCATCGGCGTCGAGTGACTCGGGGGCGGTTCGGGAACGTCACGGCCCGGGAGCCGGTAGAACTGTCGGTACCTGGCTGTTGGATGGCTGGAGGAAGGGTTCCGTGACGATTTTCGAGCAGCCACTGGTCAAGGCGGTGGGGGCCAAGGCGGCCAAGAGGCTCGCCGCCCTCGACCTGGAGACCGCCGGTGATCTGCTGCGCCACTATCCGCGGCGCTATGCCCAGCGCGGTGAGCTGACCGACCTCGACAGCCTCGCCGAGGGCGAGTACGTCACGGTCCTGGCCGAGGTCGAGAAGATCCAGGGACGCAAGATCAGCAAGCGGCCCGGATACCTGCTCGAGGTCACCGTCACCGACGGCCGCGGCCTGCTCACCCTCACGTTCTTCGGCAAGGGCGCCTACATACCCGAGCGCGAGCTGCCGCCGGGCACCCACGGGCTGTTCGCCGGAAAGGTGTCGTTCTTCGGCTCTGGCCGCCACCTCAAGCGGCAGCTCGTCCACCCGGAGTACAAACCGCTCGCCGGCGGTGACCTCACCGGCGCGGCCCGCGAGTTCGCCGAGGAGCTGATCCCCGTCTACCCGGCGGCCAAGGGAGTGACCTCCTGGCAGATCGCCGACTGCGTGCGCATCCTCCTCGACGCCGCCGACCTCGGCGACGACGCCCTGCCCGAGCACGTGCGCAGACGCCACCGGCTCATCGGGCTGTCCGAGGCATACCAGGGCATCCACCGGCCGCGGGACATGGCCGAGGCGGGGCGGGCGCGCAAGCGGCTCAAGTGGGACGAGGCGTTCGTGCTGCAGACCGCGCTGGCCCGGCGGAGGCGCGCGGCGGCCGAGCTGGCCGCGACGCCCCGGCCGCCGGCCGCCGGGGGGCTGCTCGCCGCGTTCGACGCGCGCCTGCCGTTCGATCTGACCGAGGGCCAGCGCGCCGTCGGCGACGAGATCGCGGCCGACCTGGCCCGCACCCACCCGATGCACCGGCTGCTCCAGGGCGACGTCGGCGCGGGCAAGACGGTCGTGGGCCTGCGCGCGATGCTGCAGGTGGTGGACGCCGGCGGGCAGGCGGCGCTGCTCGCGCCGACCGAGGTGCTGGCCCAGCAGCACCACCGCTCGATCGTCGCGATGCTCGGGCCGCTCGCCCAGGCGGGGCAGCTCGGCGGCGCCGAGCACGCCGAGCACGCCACGCGCGTCGCCCTGCTGACCGGCTCCCAGGGCGCCAAGGCGCGCCGTGCGGGCCTGCTCGACGCGGCCTCGGGCTCGGCCGGCATCGTCGTCGGCACGCACGCGTTGCTCCAAGAGCACGTGCAGTTCGCCGACCTGGGTCTCGTCGTGATCGACGAGCAGCACCGCTTCGGCGTCGAGCAGCGCGACGCGCTGCGCGAGAAGGCCACCGGCGGCCGCCCGCACGTCCTCGTCATGACCGCGACGCCGATCCCGCGCACGGTCGCGATGACCGTCTACGGCGACCTGGACACCTCGGCGCTGACCCAGCTGCCCGCCGGCCGTTCGCCGATCGCCACGCACGTTGTGCCGTCCGGCAACCGCGCCTACTGGGACCGCGCCTGGGAGCGCATCCGCGAGGAGGCGGCCAAGGGGCGCCAGGCGTACGTCGTGTGCCCGCGCATCGGCGACGAGGAGCCCTCCTCCTCACCGGACGACGTCCCCGAAGACGGCCCGGAGGACGACGGCGCGCGGCGGCCGCCCCTGGCGGTGCTCGACGTCGCGCCCAAGCTGACCGAGGGCCCGCTGCACGGCCTGCGGCTCGACGTGCTCCACGGCCGGATGCACCCGGACGAGAAGGACGCGGTGATGCGCCGGTTCGCGGCGGGCGAGCTGGACGTCCTGGTCGCCACCACGGTGATCGAGGTCGGCGTCGACGTGCCCAACGCCACGGTCATGGTCGTCATGGACGCCGACCGGTTCGGGGTCTCCCAGCTTCACCAGCTGCGCGGCCGGGTCGGGCGCGGCCGGCACGCGGGCCTGTGCCTGCTGGTCACCGACGCGGTGGAGGAGTCCAAGGCCCGCGAGCGCCTCGACGCGGTCGCCTCGACGCTCGACGGGTTCGAGCTGTCCCGCATCGACCTGGAGCAGCGGCGCGAGGGCGACGTGCTCGGCGAGAGCCAGTCCGGCCGGCGGTCGAGCCTGCGGCTGCTCACGCTGCTGCGCGACGAGGAGATCATCAAGGAGGCCCGCGCCGAGGCGACCACGCTCGTGGAGGCCGATCCGGAGCTGCGCGACCATCCCGCGCTGGCGGCCGAGCTGGCCACGCTCGTCGACGAGGAGCGCGCGGAGTACCTCGAGAAGGCCTGAGTTCCCTACCAATTCGATTGACATTAGAGGTTTCCTGGTTCACGATCGAGGATGTGTACCGGAGAGATCCGCTGATCGCACGCCTCCACGTCGACCTCCGACGGCAGGCCAGCTCGCTGTGTCGCCGCTGATCGCCCCGCGCCCGATCGCCACATCCGCTCCGGAGGATCATGTGACCGTCGTCGACCTGCCCGTGGGTCATGCACTCGGCGAGGAGGCCGGCAACCGGCTGGCCCACGCCCTCACCGACACGGACGCCGGCGTACGCCGCGCCGCCGCCGACGCCCTCATCGACGAGACCGAGGTGCTGATCGGCGAAGAGGGCGTCCGCGCCCTCGTCGCCGCCGAGTCCGACGGCCCCGACCCGTACGTCCGCGCCGTCGCCGCCGAACTCGTCCGCGCCATGCGCGCGGCCGCCTGGGAGATCTACGCCCGGGCCCTGAGCCGTGAGGACGCCGCACGGGCGCAGACCGTCCGCGGCCTCGCAGCGCTCCGCGCCGCCGCCGAACTGGGCGAGGTGGCGCTGACCGACCCCGACTGGCGCGTGCGCCGGCGGGCCGTGACCGCGCTCGGCGGCCTGGACAGCCGTGAGGCGATCGGCCCGCTGACGAGCGTGCTGGAAGATGAGATCGTGTCCGTCCGCCGGAGCGCGGTGCGGGCGCTGGGCACCTGGGCGGCGGACCGCCACTACGCCCGTACGGCGCTGACCGCCGCCCTGAAGGACCCGGACGCGGGCGTGCGCGCCGAGGCGCGCTGGGCCCTGGCCTGACGGTCCGCCGCCGGGGCGGTCAGGCCGCCCGGCAGCTGACCTCCATGCCGTCCTCCACCGGGAAGGCCACGCTGACGTAGCCGTTCGCCGGATCCCGCACGTACGCGAGGTAGCCGGCCATGCTCGCCTGGTCGATGTCGTCCGCCACGACCAGTGCGCCGGGCGCGAGGCGGGGTTCGAGCAGCCGCAGCACCGGCAGGCACAGGTCCTTCCAGCCGTCGAGCAGGACGACGCCGATCGGCCCGGGCACGTCCGCCAGCGTTTCGAGGGCGTCTCCGGTGAGGACGGTCGTCGCGCCGGAGAGCCCCGCCTCCTCCAGGTTGGCGCGCGCGGCGGCGACCTTGGCCGCGCTCATCTCGGTGCCGAAGACCCGCCCGGCGCCGTTGTCGGCGACGGCGGCGGCGAGGCAGATCGTGGAGATCCCGAACGACGTGCCGAACTCCACGACGGTCTCCGGCCGGCAGGCCCGTACGAGCGCGTAGAGGAGCTCGCCGCCCGGCCGCGAGATCGGCATGTAGAGCTCCTCGCGTGCGTCGGCGAGCTCCTGCGCGGTGCCGGACGTGCGGCCGACCGGGCGCTCGTCGTCGCGGCTCGCCTCGGCGAACAGCCGGTCGAGCGTCTTGTGGACCCGTGGTGTGTGAAGGGTGATCGTCATGGTGGCCAGAGTAGACGCGACGGTGCGTCTTGTCTAGCGTTCGTTAGAGTACGGACATGAGCGAGGGCGGGCCGTCCCGTACGGCACACCATGGCAACCGGCACGGACGCAGCGAGCAGGCGCGCCAGGCCGTGCTGGAGGCGGCCGACGACCTGCTGGTCGAACGCGGGTTCGCGGGCGTCACGATCGAGGGCATCGCGGCACGGGCCGGCGTGGCCAAGCAGACCATCTACCGCTGGTGGTCCTCCAAGGTCGACGTCCTGATCGAGGCGTTCGTCGACGACATGGCCCAGTATCTGACGCCGTCCGACGAGGGCGACCTCGAACACCGGCTGCGCACCCACCTCCGCCGGTCGGCGCGCTTCCTGACCCGGACCGCCCCGGGCGCCGTCTTCCGCGCTCTGGCCGGGCAGGCCCAGCACGACCCGGAGGTGGCCGTCCGGTTCCGCGCCGAGTGTCTGGGCCCGCAGCGGGCCCTCGACCGCCTGCCCCTGGAGCGGGCCGTCGAGCGCGGCGAGCTCCCCCCGGACACCGACCTCGACTTCGCCGTCGACCAGCTCGTCGGCCCGCTGTACTACCGCGTGCTGGTGACCGGGCACCCGGTGCCGGAGGAGTTCACCGACGCTCTCGTCGAACGCTTCCTCGCACTGAGCCGGCTACCGATTCAGTGATCGTCGGCGCGGGGCATGGCAGGGAACGGACGGTTGCCGATACCCTCCCGCAGTGGAGCAGAAGAGCGACTTCCGGCTTCCCGTCGCCGCCGCGCCCGCGTACCTGACCGCCACGGTCGCGGCCGTCTCGGCCGCAGGGGCCCTCGTCGTCCTGGTCATGGTGGGGTACCTCGTGGCCACGATGAACCGGCTCTCCCGCGAACCCTCCACCACGATCGTGTTCGTCTTCTTCCCCGTGCTCGCCTTCGGGCTGCTCGCCTCCGCGGCCGTGATGGCGGTGCTCGCCCGCGGTGAGTTCCGGCTGTTGCGCGACCCGCCCGTCTTCACCGCCGACGGCCTGCGGCTGCGGGTCTTCGCCCGCCGTGGCTACGACGTCTTCGTCCCCTGGGAGCGCGTGGCGCGGCTGCGCATCGCCGACGAAGGGCCCCGGCCCTTCCTGGTCGTGGACGTGCCCGGCGCGGAGGACCTCGTCGGCGACGACCCCGGCAAGGCCGAGCGTCTGCGCCGGACCGCCGAGCGGTTCGAGGGCGCCGCGTTCGTGTACGGGCTGCGCGGCGCCCTCATCCACGCCGAGGACCTAGACGCGGTCGTCGAGCGGCTCAGCGACGGCGCCGTCGCCCTCGACTACTGAGAGACCGTCGCGGGGGCGGCCGGGGATCAGCGCGATCGGGACGAGCGCGACCGCCGCGATGGCCAGGGCCCACCAGAAGCCGTGCGCGAAGGTGTGCGCCAGGCGCGTGAGGGCGTCCGGCGTACGGACCGCGGCGGCCGACGCGACGCTGCCGCCCGTGGCCGGGAACCCGCGCCGGAGGTAGATCTGCAAGGCGACCGCCAGCGCCGCGACGCCGAACGAACTGCCCACGCGGACCACGATGTTGCTCGCCGCCGTGGCGGCCGGGACCGCCGCGCGATCGAGCCGCTGGTACGCCGCGGCCATCAGCGAGGGCATCATCGTGCCCTGTCCCAGCCCGACCACGAAGATCGCGAGAGCCGGCGCGAGCGTGCCGGTGTGCGCGTCGAGCCGGGTGAAGAAGGCCAGCCCGGCCAGGACGAGGACCAGTCCGGCCAGGGCGGGCAGCCGGGACCCGGCGCGGTCGGTCAGGCGTCCGGCGACCGGCATCATGATCATCGCGCCGATGCCCATCGGGGCGAGCAGGAGCCCGGCGCGCAGCGGCGTGTCGCCGCGCACGGCCTGGAAGAACACCGGTGAGGTGAACATCACGCCGAACACCGCGGCGACGTAGACGAACATCGCCGTGACGGACGTCGTGAAGGCGCGGTCGCGGAACAGCCCCAGGTCCACCAGCGCGCGCTCGCGTCGCCGCAGCGCGTGAGCGGCGAACACGGCGATCAGCGCGGCGCCCGCCGCCACCCACCCGTACACGCGAGGGTCGCTCACCCCATGCCCGCCGCCGGCCTGCGCGAGCCCGTACACCAGCGCGGCCAGACCGGGGGAGAGCAGCACGAGCCCGAGCACGTCGAGGCGCGCGTCCCGTACGCGCTCGGTGTCGGGGGGAAGCCAGGCGAACGCCGCGGCGAGGGCGACCGCGCAGACCGGGACGTTGATGAAGAACATCCAGCGCCACGCGAGGTCGTCGACCAGGATCCCGCCGAGCACCGGCCCGACCACCGGGCCGAGCATCGCCGGCACCGCGACGACGCTCATCACCCGGCCCATCCGCCGCGGGCCCGCCTTGGCGGCCAGCATCGTCTGCCCGACCGGCATCAGCATGCCGCCCCCGACGGCCTGGACCACCCGGAACGCGATCAGGCTGCCCACGGACCAGGCGGCCCCGCACAGCACCGAGCCGGTGATGAAGAGCACCAGCGAGGCGATCCACATGGTCCGGCCGCCGAAGCGCCGGACCGCCCAGCCGGTGACGGGGATCGTCACGGCGAGGGCCAGCGTGTACGCGGTGAGCACCCACTGGATCGTGGCCAGCGACGTGTGGAAGTCGCGGCCGAGCGTGTTGACCGCGACGTTGACGATCGTCGAGTCGAGGATCGTCATGATCGCGCCGAGTACGACCACGACCGCCAGCCGCCGCAGTTCCGGATCGAGGCCGGTCTCCGCCGGCCGGCCGGATCGTGCCGTCATCCCGCCTCCATGAGGTCCGTACGGCGTATCGAATCTCCGTACACCGTAGCACCTTGGCCGTACGGCGTATCGGTTGTTCGTACGGCGTATCGAAGAGGTGCTACGGCGTACGGGTACGATCCCGAGCGTGACATCCGGAGCCGGTGAGCAAGGGGAGCGCGACGACGAGCACGTGCCGATCTGGGCACGTCAGCGCGGGCGGCGAGCGAGCACCCTCACCCGTGAGGCGATCGTCGAGGCGGCCATGGAGATCGCCGACGCCGAGGGCGCCGACGCCGTGTCGATCCGCCGGGTCGCGGCCGCGCTCGGCGCGCGCACGATGAGCCTCTACACCTACATCGACAGCAAGAACGACCTGTTCGACCTCATGGCCGACCAGGTGGCCGGCGAGGTGCTGATCACCGACGAGCTGCCCTCCGGCTGGCGGGAGGCGATCACCGTGATCGCCCGACGCGAGCGAGAGGTCGGCCTGCGGCATCCCTGGATCGTCGACATGGCGAAACACCGGGCGCACGCCATGGTCGGGCCCAACCTGCTGCGTCACCTGGACCAGGCGCTCGGGGCCCTGGCCGGCCTCAAGCTCGAACCGCGCGAGGCCCTCAAGGTCATGGAGGCCGTCGACGACTACATGTTCGGCTTCACCGCCCGCGAGGCGCGCGAACGCGAGATCACGCGTCGCGCCGGCCCCGACGAGGCCGACCGCTGGTCGGCCTTCCAGCCGTACCTGCGGGAGCTGATCGACAGCGGCGAGTTCACGAGCATCGCGCCGCTGCTCCGGGGCGACGTCCAGGCCGCCGAGTCCGACTTCGAACAGGGGCTGCGCTGGCTGCTCGACGGCATCGAGCGCGAGTACACCTAAGGCCGCCGAGAACGCCGAAGGGCGCCCCCGTCGCATGCGGGGACGCCCTCAGGGCCTGTCTCAGGGCTTGAGTCAGGCGTCGCGGCCGAACCGGAAGCGGGAGCCGGCGACGCCGGCCGCTCCGGTCAGCACGGCGGTGGCGCCGAGCAGCGCGAGCGCCCCGATCGGGCCGCCGGTGAACGGCAGGGAGCCGCCGACGACCGTCAGGGCGTTCGTCGCGGGAGCGGCGGCGCCGGGCGGGGCCGCCTCCGGCGGCGTGGGGTTGCCGACCGGCGGGGCCGGCGGCGGCGTCGGCGGACCGGGCGGGATCGGGCTTGGCGGAGCCGGCACCGGCCCGCACTGCTGCGGCGGGTGGGCGCACAGGTGGAGGCTCACGTTCGCCCGGACGCCGTCGGTCGACGCCTTGACCGACGTCTTCAGGCCCGCCTTCAGCTCGGGGCCGGAGTGGCCGGGCTTGTCGCCGCCGCCGGACCGCTGCGGGGCGCCCAGCCGTACGCGCACCGGAAGGTCCACCCGGAGGGCGGGCTTCGCGGAGCTCCGCGTGCCGGACGTCGTCTGCTTGACCACCCCGTCGACGGTCTTGGTCACGCCGTCGACGGTCTTGCCCAGCGGGCCGGGCAGATCGAGGGAGAGGTTCGGCCCGCCGGTCTCGGCCTGGGCCATGCCGCTCATGGCGGTGAAGCCCAGGACCGTCACACCGGCGGTCGTGGCCAGTCTCGTGCGTTTTCGCATACAGGGATCTCCAGGTCGGGAGGGCCGTCCGCGGAGGTGACGCCCCCATCACCGCATGTCTCGGGAGGGAGGCCCGAGGAGCGCCTGCCGTACGGTCAGCGATTAGTTTGTCACGACAAGTAGCTTTTTAAAATTGCTTTGACGGCGATCTGTCAATAACTCACAGCGCTCCGTGGTCGGCGGGTGAACCGGGAGGCCGGCCCGCTGGGCCACACTGAGTGCGTGACCCGAGTCATCGCAGGAACCGCCGGCGGCCGGCGGCTCACCGTGCCCACCGGCCGCGACACCAGGCCGACCAGCGACCGCGCTCGGGAAGGACTGTTCGCGACCGTCCACTCGCTGCTCGGCGACCTCGACGGCCTACGGGCGGCCGACCTGTACGCCGGGTCCGGCGCGGTCGGCCTGGAGGCGCTGTCCCGCGGCGCCGCCCACGTCCTCCTCGTCGAGTCGTCGCCGCGCGCCGCCAAGGTGATCAGGGCCAACGTCGAGGCCCTCGGCCTGCCCGGCGCCGAAGTGGTCGCCGACCGCGTCGAGCGGGTGCTGCGGCAGCCTCCGGCGGAGCCGTACGACCTGGTCTTCGCGGACCCGCCGTACGCCGTGGCCGACGACACCGTGACGCTCGTGCTCGAGGCGCTGCGCGACAACGGCTGGCTCGCGCCCGGCGCCCTCGTCGCCGTCGAACGCGCCACCCGGGGCGCGCCTGTCACCTGGCCGTCCGGGTATACCGAGAGCAGGGCCCGTCGTTACGGTGAGGGCACGCTTTGGTACGGTCACGCCGCAGGCCACTGACGACTTCCTGCAGAGGGGACTCACCTCGTGCGCCGTGTTGTCTGTCCGGGTTCCTATGACCCCGTCACCAATGGGCATCTCGACATCATCAGCCGCGCGTCGCGCCTCTACGACGAGGTCGTCGTCGCCGTACTCATCAACATCTCCAAGAAGAGTCTCTTCACCGTCGAAGAGCGCGTCGACATGATCGGCGAGGTCACGAAGGAGTACGGCAACGTCACCGTCGAGAAGTTCCACGGGCTGACCGTCGACTTCTGCCGCGAGCGCGGCATCCCGGTGATCGTCCGTGGCCTGCGCGCGGTCAGCGACTTCGACTACGAGCTGCAGATCGCCCAGATGAACCACCAGATGGCCGGCGTCGAGACGATGTTCATGGCCACCAATCCGCTTTACTCCTTCCTGTCATCCAGCCTCGTCAAGGAGATAGCGCAGTACGGTGGAGACGTGTCCGGACTGGTGCCCGAGTCCGTGCAGCAGCGGCTCGCCCGCCGTTTCGCGGAGTCCTGACCGGCGGCTGAACCACCGCCGAGTTGGGGATGCGGGCCCGCGTTCGGTAACCTAACCAATCGACCTTGCCCGACGGCGGTGATGCGCCATGCCTCACGGAAGCAGGAACGACCTGACACGCATCGATCCCCGCGACCCCTTCGTGATCGACACGCGCACGCTGGGGCGCCGGCCGGGATCGATGCGCAAGGACTCCTACACCGTGCCGGCTCCGGCGGATCTCGGCGTCGAGATGGTCGGTGTTCCCGAGGGCGCCGACGTCGAGCTGGACATCCGGCTCGAGGCGGTGTTGGAGGGCGTACTCATCACGGGTACGGCGCGGGCCGCTCTCTCCGGAGAGTGCGCGCGCTGCCTGGATCCGCTCACCTCGTCGATCGAGGTCGAGTTCCAGGAGCTCTACGTCTACGACGACACTCGCTCCGGCGAGAACGCCGGAGACGACGAACGCCGTCTCGAGGGAGATCTGATCGATCTCGAGCCGGTCGTCCGGGACGCGATGGTGCTCGCACTGCCGCTGTCCCCACTGTGCCGGGACGACTGTCCCGGACTGTGCTCGGACTGCGGGGTCCGGCTGGCCGACGCCGAGCCGGATCACCACCACGACGCCGTCGACCCCCGGTGGGCGGCATTGCAGGGCATGTTGGATCAACGACAAGAAGACCAGGAGGGCTGACGTGGCCGTACCCAAGCGGAAGAAGTCGCGCAGCAACACGCGGCACCGTCGCTCGCAGTGGAAGACTCAGGCGCCCACGCTCGTGCGCTGCCCGCAGTGCCGCGACGAGAAGCTGCCGCACACCGCGTGCCCGACCTGCGGCACCTACAACCGCCGTCAGGTCATCGACGTGGCCTGAGAGCCTGTCCGGGCCTCTTCACGAGGCCTCTGACAGTCTCTGACGACGTTCTCGGGGGCGGCGGCGAGCCGCCCCCGCCCGTCTCGCGACGAAGACTCGCCCGAGGCCGTGGCGGACGCCGGGGGATGACCCGGCGTGCACCTCGCCCTCGCGGAACCTTCCGCGGAGGAAACATCGTGAATCCCGTCAATGGCGCCTCCCAGCCGGGGAGGACAGCATGAAGTCCGATCACTCGGTGACCGACCGCAGCGCACTCGAGGCCGCCCTCGGCGTGGCCCCCGACCCCGCGCTGCTCGAACGCGCTCTCACACACCGCTCGTTCGCGTACGAGAACGGCGGCCTGCCGACCAACGAGCGCCTGGAGTTCCTCGGCGACTCGGTGCTTGGCCTCATCGTCACCGACACCCTGTTCCGCGGCCACCCGGACCTGCCGGAGGGCCAGCTCGCCAAGCTGCGGGCCGCCGTGGTCAACATGCGGGCGCTCGCCGGCGTCGCCCGCCAGCTCGACCTCGGCGCCTACATCCGCCTCGGCCGTGGCGAAGAGGGCACCGGAGGCCGGGACAAGGCGTCGATCCTCGCCGACACGCTCGAGGCCGTGATCGGCGCTGTCTACCTGGACCAGGGCCTGAAGGCCGCCGACGCGCTCGTCCACCGGCTCTTCGACGCCCTGATCACCCGCTCGGCCAGCCTCGGCGCCGGACTCGACTGGAAGACCTCTCTGCAGGAGCTGACCGCCACCGAAGAACTCGGCGTGCCCGAATACCACGTCGAGGAGAGCGGCCCGGACCACCAGAAGAGCTTCCGTGCCGTCGTCTCGGTCGGCGGCGTGGAGTACGGCCGTGGCGAGGGACGTTCGAAGAAGGAGGCCGAGCAGCAGGCGGCCGAGGCGGCGTGGACGGCGATCCGCGAGCAGTCCGCGACCCGCCCCGAATAGGAGGCCGTCGTTGCCCGAGCTGCCCGAGGTCGAGGTCGTACGCCGGGGCGTCGAACGCTGGGTGGCGGGGCGGACCATCGAGTCCGCCACGGTCCTGCACCCGCGCGCGGCCCGGCGCCACGCCGAGGGCCCCTCCGACCTCGCCGCCCGCCTGACCGGCCGCGTGGTCTCCGGCGCGTGCCGGCGCGGCAAGTACCTCTGGCTGCCGGTCGGCGACGACGAGTCGCTCCTGGCCCACCTGGGCATGAGCGGCCAGCTGATCGTCGGCGAGTCGGACCGGCCGTACGAGAAGCACCTGCGCGCGCGGTTCACCTTCACCGACGGCGGGGCGGACCTGCGGTTCATCGACCAGCGCACGTTCGGCCACCTCATGCTGACCGAGACGACCGACGGCGTGCCCCTGCCGATCGCGCACATCGCCCCGGACCCGCTGGAGAAGGCGTTCGACGAGGAGGCGTTCTTCCGCGCGCTGCGGAGACGCCGCACGGGCATCAAACGCGCGTTGCTCGACCAGTCACTGATCAGCGGCGTCGGCAACATCTACGCCGATGAGGCGCTGTGGCGGGCCCGGCTGCACTGGGCCCGGCCGACGGAGACCCTGAACCGCTCGGAGGCCATGCGCGTGCTGGCGGCCGCCCGCGAGGTCATGGAGGCCGCCCTTCTGGCGGGCGGCACGTCCTTCGACAGCCTGTACGTCAACGTCAACGGCGAGAGCGGCTACTTCGAACGATCACTCAACGCGTACGGCCGCGAGGACGAGCCATGCCCACGCTGCGGCGACCCGATCCGCCGCGACGCGTTCATGAACCGCTCCTCCTACACCTGCCCCACCTGTCAGCCCCGCCCCCGCCGAGCCCGCTACTGAGCCTTCGGCCCACAACCGCCGGAACCAGTGTCGTCGATCAAGAAGCGGTTTCCGGGCGGCCCGGTACGGGCGTCCGGGTCCGGTCACGGGGCATCGGCCGGACGGGTTGCCGGGTTTCGCCCGGAGTGCTAATCGACGGCCCGTCCTGGCCGGCGGTCCGGACGAAACCCCGCTTACAGTCGGCGAAATCGCCGGTCAGGCGGCTGTACGGGATCGTTCCAATCCGCTCTCGCGCCCCGTGGGCGTCCGTGCGTGATCGGCTCCGTCGACGTGACTAGGATCCCGGAGGGTGGATGAGCAGACACGGCTGACCGCGTGGGTCCGCGGTCGCGTCCAGGGCGTCGGGTTCCGTTGGTGGGTACGTTCCAGGGCGCTTGAGCTGGGCCTCGCCGGCTCGGCGAGCAATCTGGCCGACGGGCGCGTCGAAGTGATCGCCGAAGGGGCGCGCACGGCCTGTGACGATCTGCTCGCGCTGTTGCGCGGCGGCGGCACTCCGGGAATGGTCACAGGCGTCGCCGAACGGTGGAGCGAACCCCGTGGGGATCTTAACGGGTTCATCGAACGCTGATCGTCCCCGGAAGTCTGCTAAACTCGTATAGACAGGTTGTTACGCGTCTGTGACATCCGTCTTGACCGGCTCTCGCGCCGGTGCGACCCTAGTTGTTACGCGCATCTATTCGGCTCTCATGTGCGCGATCATTCCTGCTGGTCACTCAGCGTGGAGGACCCTTAATCATGGCGAAGGCTCTACTCGGCCACGTCGGCGGTCCGGACCCCCGCATGGTTGCGGAGATGCGGCGCCTTCAGCAACGTGTCCGTGACCTGGAGGCCGAACTCGTACGGCTCCAGACCGAGAACGACGCGCTCGCGGCGGTCGCTGACAACGAAGTCATGGCGCTGAGCGCCAACGACCGCGAACCGGCGCTGACCTAGGGGGTCAGGCCGCTCCGTAAAAGGGACGTCGATCGTGACGTCCCTTTTTGTTGCCCGGAAATTGTCGGCGGCCGCGCTGGCCCCAAGCTTCTTCCTCGTCTCGTACGGGGAGGCAATCAGTTCGGAAATGTATGCCCGATCACGATCTCCCCAGGTCAGGACCCTGTTCGACGGTCGGGTGAATTCGACCTGACGCCGTACGGCAAGGGAAATGTGGCGCCGGGATAAGGCGTCCGGGCAAAGATCGCACCATTTCGGCCCGATCCACGGCACGCGACGAAGATGTCCGGCGCGGCCCCCAAGGGGCCGTACCGCGACAGCCCCCGAGAACCCGGGGCCCGTGGCGGCGCGGCGGTTTCCCGCAGAGCCCCGCGAACCACGAGGGTTCATGGCACATTTGGGGATGTCAGATGCCGGTGAGACGGCTTCCGGCCGGTATGGTGCGCAGAAGCCGGGCCCGGTGAACCCCTCGCAGAACT
Organism: Actinoallomurus iriomotensis; assembly: GCF_030269445.1. Lineage (GTDB taxonomy): Bacteria > Actinomycetota > Actinomycetes > Streptosporangiales > Streptosporangiaceae > Actinoallomurus > Actinoallomurus iriomotensis. The sequence continues at coordinate 960,996 of NZ_BSTJ01000001.1, read as the reverse complement.
CCCGGGCCGTGCCGAGTCGGTCGGGGAAAGGATCGGTGGACGTTTGTACTTGAAGAGCCTCACGCTGCGCGGCTTCAAGTCCTTCGCGTCCTCGACCACGCTGCGTCTCGAACCGGGCATCACCGCCGTCGTCGGGCCCAACGGCTCGGGGAAGTCGAACGTCGTCGACGCGCTCGCCTGGGTGATGGGCGAGCAGGGCGCCAAGTCGCTGCGCGGCGGCAAGATGGAGGACGTGATCTTCGCGGGCACCTCGTCGCGCCCGCCGCTCGGCCGTGCCGAGGTCCTCCTCACGATCGACAACACCGACGGTGCCCTGCCGATCGACTACACCGAGGTCACGATCAGCCGGCTGATGTTCCGGTCGGGGCAGAGCGAGTACTCCATCAACGGCGACACCTGCCGCCTGCTCGACGTCCAGGAACTGCTGTCGGACTCCGGCATCGGCCGCGAGATGCACGTGATCATCGGTCAGGGCCAGCTCGACCGTGTGCTGCACTCCGGGCCGGAGGGCCGCCGCTCCATGGTCGAGGAGGCGGCCGGCGTCCTCAAGCACCGCAAGCGCAAGGAGAAGGCCCTCCGCAAGCTCGACGCGATGCAGGCCAACCTCACGCGCGTCCAGGACCTCACCACCGAGTTGCGGCGCCAGCTGAAACCCCTGGGACGCCAGGCCGAGATCGCGCGCCGGGCCGCCGTCATCCAGTCCGACCTGCGCGACGCGCGCGTACGCCTGCTGGCCGACGACCTGGTGACGCTCAGCACGCGGCTCAAGCAGGAGGCCGTCGACGAGGCCGCCGTACGCGAGCGGCACATCGCCGTCGAGGAGGCCCTCGCCGCCTCCCAGCAGCGCGAGGCGGAGCTGGAGGCCGAGGCGGCCGCGCAGGCGCCCGTGCTGACCCGTGCCCAGGAGACCTGGTACTCCCTGTCGTCGCTGCGCGAGCGGCTGCGCGGCGTCGGGGAGGTCGCCGCCGAGCGTCACCGCCACGCCACCGAGGCGCAGGAGGAGGACCGCCGGGGCCGCGACCCGGAGGACATGGAGCGCGAGGCCGCGGAGATCGCCGAGCAGGAAGAGGTCCTCGCCGAGCGGCTGGAGGCGGTCGAGGAGGTGCTCGCCGAGGCCGTACGGGAGCGGTCGGAGGCCGAGTCCGCGCTGGAGATGGAGGAGCGCCGCCTGCAGGCCGCCGCGCGGGCCGCCGCCGACCGCCGGGAGGGCCTGGCCCGGCTGCGCGGGCAGGTCGGCGCGCTCGAAAGCAAGACGCAGGCCACCGAGGCGGAGATCGGCCGGCTGACGGAGGCACGGGCCGCCGCGGAGGAGCGCGCGCGGATCGCCGAAGAGGAGTACTCCTCCCAGAACACCCAGGCGGCCGAGGACCCCGAGCTGGCGGCCGAGCACGAGCGCGCCCAAGAGGTCCTCGAACAGGCCAAGGAGTCCGCCGAACAGGCCCGCGAGGCCGTCGAGGAGCCCCGGCGCGCCGTACGCGAGGCGCACGAGCGCGTCGGCGCGGCACGCGGCGCCGACCAGGCCGCGCAGAAGGAGGCCACCGCGCTGCAGGCGCGGGTCGAGGCGCTCGACCTGACCCTCGGCAGCGCGGCCGACGGGGGAGAGGCGCTGCTCGCCGCCGGTATCGACGGCGTCCTGGGCACACTCGCCTCCCTCCTGTCCGTCGAGCCCGGCGCCGAGGTCGCGATCGCCGCCGCCCTGGGCGCCGCGACCGAGGCCGTCGCGGTCGACTCGCTCGACACCGCCGAGTCCGCGCTGACCCGGCTGCGCGCCGACGACGCCGGCCAGGCCGGCCTCGTGGTCGGCGACGGCCCCGCCGCCGAGCCGGCGGGCGGCCCGCTGCCCGACGGCGCCCGGCGTGCCACCGACCTGATCACCGCCGCCGATTCCGTACGCTCCGCCGTGCACCACCTCCTCGCCGACGTCGTGGTCGTCGAGGACCTGGCCGCCGCCACCGCGCTCGTACGCCGGGCGCCGGAGCTGCGGGCGGTCACGCGTGACGGCGACCTGCTCGGCGCGCACTGGGCGCTGGGCGGGGGAGGCGGCCGGCAGAGCGCGCTGCAGATGCGCGCCGCCCGCGACGAGGCCGCCGAGCGGCTCGCGGCGGCCCGCGAGAAGGCCGAGGGGACCGCCGAGGCGCTCGACGAGGCCGTGGAGGCCGAACAGCGGGCCCAGGCGGTGCTGGAGGCGGCCCAGGCCGCCGTCGGTGAGGCGCAGACGGGCGTCAACCGCGCCCAGGCGGCCCTCGACCGCGTACGCGCCCGGCTCCGCGAGGTGGCCGCCGAGGCCGCGCAGGAGGCCAAGCACATCGCCGGGCTCCAGGCGGCGGCCAAGGCCGCCCGGCAGGAGGCCGAGCGTCTCTCCGCGTCCGTACGGGCCGCGGAGGAGGCACGTGAGCGTGACGCCGAAGAACGCGTCCGGCTGCGCGAGCGGCTGGAGGCCGCCGAGTCCGAGCCGGTCGAGGAGGACGACGAGGCGTCGTTCCGCCGCGACGAGCTCGCCGACCGGTGCCAGGAGCTGCGTTCCGCGGAGATGGAGGCGCGGCTCAACGTCCGTACCGCCGAGGAGCGGGTCACCGCCATCACCGGCCGCGCCGACGCGCTGTTGCGGGCGGCCGCGGAGGAGCGGGCCGAGCGGGCCCGCGCCGCCGACCGCCGCGAGCGCCGCGTCCGTGACGCCCGCGTCGCGCAGGCCGTCGTCGTCGGCGCGCACCGGGCCCTGGGCCGCATCGAGGTGTCGATCGCCGCGGCCGTCGCCGAGCGCGAGGCCGCCGAGCAGGCGCGCGCCGCCCGCGAGGAGGAGCTGAAGGCCGTCCGTACGCGCGTGCGCGAGCTGACCGGCGAGCACGAACGGCTCGTCAACGTCGCCCACGGCAGCGAGGTCGCCCGCGCCGAACGCCGGCTCCGCCTGGAGCAGATGGAGGAGCGGGCGATGGAGGAGTTCGGGCTGGAGGTGGACGTACTGATCGCCGAGTACGGCCCCGACCAGCTCATCCCGCCGGCGCCCGACGCCCCCGAGGACGCCGAGCCCCAGCCGTACGACCGTGCCACGCAGGAGAAGCGCGCCAAGCAGGCCGAACGCCAGCTCACCCAGCTCGGCAAGGTCAACCCGCTGGCACTGGAGGAGTTCGCCGCCCTGGAGGAGCGGCACGCCTTCCTGACCTCCCAGCTGGAGGACCTGAAGAAGACCCGGCGCGACCTGCTCACGGTCGTCAAGGAGGTCGACGAACGGGTCGAGCAGGTCTTCACGTCCGCGTACGAGGACACCGCGCGGGAGTTCGAGGGGATCTTCTCGCGGCTGTTCCCCGGCGGTGACGGGCGTCTGTCGCTGACCGAGCCGGAGGACATGCTGACCACCGGAATCGAGGTGGAGGCACGGCCGCCGGGCAAGAAGGTCAAACGGCTGTCGCTGCTGTCCGGCGGCGAGCGTTCCCTGGTCGCGATCGCGTTCCTCGTCGCGATCTTCAAGGCGCGGCCGTCGCCGTTCTACGTCCTCGACGAGGTCGAGGCGGCACTCGACGACACGAACACCCAGCGCCTGCTGGGCATCTTCGAAGAACTGCGCGAGTCGTCGCAGCTGATCGTCATCACCCACCAGAAACGCACGATGGAGGGCGCGGACGCGCTCTACGGCGTGAGCATGCGAGGCGACGGCGTCACCCAGGTGATCAGCCAGCGCCTGCGCGAACCCGAGCCGGCCTGAACCGGCGCTCGCCGACGAGATCCGGCCGGGCCGCTACTGACCAGGAATTCGAACGCCGGCGGAGGCGCGGAACCGGTCCGGGTGCTTGCGGAGAGTAGCGAAAGGTGGAATCGCGGAGCCGGGGAGCCTGTCCGCGGAGCAGAGCGCCAGGGGCTGGTAAGCAGGCTCTTAGGGGGATCGGCCGTCGGTGCTGCCCCTGTTTTCCGTAGCACGCGTGCGATCTCACGGTTACGGACAGTCGTTCCGTGACGGGGAAACCGGGGGAAGGCGGCTGCTTTCCGTGCCCGGACCACTGAGAACTACCGTCCGTCGTTACCGTGCTCCAAAAGGTGATTTTTTCCTCCAAGCGGCCACAATGCCGACAAAATGTTCCGAAACGTGGCAAATGGGGTATCGTCAGGGCCGTTTGTTGCAGGCGTCACACAAGGAACGTCAGTCACGGCACGCCCCAGCCAAGTACCCCTGACCGGGCCGGGGCGCGTCCCGGCCCGGTCAGGGGAGTTCCGACAAGGAGTGCCGTGATGGCCAACCCGGCACACGTCTTCGGTCCAGATCGGCCTGGATCGCGTGGAGAGCATCTGCTCCAGCGGCTACTCGGCAGCGATGCTCGGGCCGCCGCTTTTTATGACAAGCAAGTACTCGACCATCTCAACCCGCGTATGCGGGATTTCATCGCTCGCCAGGAAATGGCATTCATCGCGACCGCCGATGGCCATGGTGAGTGCGACTGCACTTTCCGTGCCGGCCCACCGGGTTTTATCTGTGTCATCGATGACCGAACACTCGCTTATCCCGAATATCACGGCAATGGCGTCATGGCGAGCATGGGCAACATCGTGGAGAACGGCCACGTCGGGATATTGATGGTCGATTTTTTCGAGGACCTGGTCGGTCTGCACGTCAACGGACGTGCTCAGATTCTCGGCGACGCGGAGGCGGCGGGGTGGGACCTGCCCCACGAGCAGACCGCGCCGCGCCGTGTCGAACGTTGGATCGCCGTGAGGGTCGAGGAGGCTTACATCCATTGCGCGAAGAACATCCCGCTGCTGATGAAGGAGGACCGCAGAGCGAAAATCGCCGACCGGTCCGTCCGTCCGGCTGGCTCCGGCTATTTCACCGGGGAGAAAACGAAGAGCGCTCTGGAGCCGTCCTCGGAGAGGTCGACGGCTGGCACGCAGAGTCCCAGCGCACCGATTCCGGATCGGCCGGCGCTTCCGCGGACACCCGTTCCCCAGGGGAGGCCGATTTCGAGTACGCCGGCGCCGCCCCTGTGACAGTGGATGTCGCTGTCCTCCGAGAAAGCTGGGCACTCGTCTCGGACGTCTCCGACAAGGTGGCGTCGGAGTTCTATGGCCTGCTCTTCTCGAGGTACCCCGCGATCCGCGCGCTGTTCCCGGCGATGATGGATGCGCAGCGGGACCGGCTGCTCAACGCTCTCACCTACGTTGTGCTCCACGTCGACGACATGACGACGGTGACCAGGTACCTCCGCGATCTCGCGAGGGATCACCGCAAGTTCGACGTGCGGCCGGAGCATTATCCCGCCATCGGCCGATGCCTGGTCGCGTCGATGCGAGCCAACGCCCGAGATGCGTGGAAGCCGGAGTACGACGAGGCGTGGCTGGCGGCCTACGATCTGATCGCCGGTGTCATGATTCAGGCCGCCGAAGTGGACGCGGCCACATCACCGCCCTACTGGGGCGCGCGGGTCGTCGCCCACGAGCAGAGAACGCACGACATCGCGGTTCTCACGGTCGAGCCCGACCAGCCCTACCCGTACGACCCAGGTCAGTACGCGACAATTCAGACCAGCCGCTGGCCGCGGGTCTGGAGGCCGTACTCGATCGCCAACGCCCCCCGGCGGGACAACCTGCTGACGTTCCACGTGCGCGTCGTGCCGGGTGGTTGGGTGAGCACCACGCTGGTCCACCGGACGTCCGTGGGAGACCAACTGCTCCTCGGCCCGCCGCGCGGGGTGATGACGCTGCCCGCGCCACGGCCGAACAGGCTGCTGTGCGTGGCGGGCGGCACCGGACTCGCCCCTCTCAAGGCGATCATCGAGGAGACGCTGCGGACTTCGCGAAACCCTGACATCACCCTGGTGCACGGTGTGCGGCTGCAACAGGAACTCTACGACGGCGCCGACCTGGTACGCCTGGCATCGGGGCCGGGGAGACTCCGTCTCATCACCGCGGTGTCGGCTGATCCTTCCCACCTGCCGTCTCAGACTGCCGCCGATGTGGTCGGGCCCCTCGACGTGCTGGACTTCCCCGCCACATTCGTCTGTGGGCCCGGGGAAATGGTCATGGCCGCACTGAACCGGCTCGCCATGTTGGGGTTGCCGTCCCACCATATTCGCAGCGAACCGGACGTCGGGGAGTTCGTTCACCGGCTACGTGTTCGTGCCCCGCTCTGACCCCGAATCAGCGAGCGGTGGGTTGAGGGTGTCACCAACCGCCGATGATTCTGGTCTGCTGGTTCGGAACATCATCGCCGCCCGGCCGTCGAGCGGGAGCATTGCGGGCACGACGCGCTGCCCGCCCCGCCGCCCCGATTGCGGTGACCGACTCCAGCCTCTGCGACACTGGGACACGCTATGGAATACCTGATCCTCGCCATCGCGATCGTCGTGGTCGCCGTCGTCGCGGGCGGCCTGTTCCTGCTGCGTGGGCGCGGCCGTACGGCTCCGCCACCGCAGGCTCCGCCGGCCCCGCCGGAGAGCGGCGTCTCACCGGGCGGCACCGCCGTCCTGGAAGAGGACACCGCGACCGTCGAGGCGCCACCGGTGGAGGTCCCGGCACCGCCGGCGCCGGAGATCGAGCTTCCGCCGCCGTCCGCGGGCCGTCTCGTACGCCTGCGCGCGCGGCTGTCCCGGTCGCAGAACGCCCTGGGACGCAGCCTGCTGGTGCTGCTGTCCCGCGACGCGCTCGACGACGAGGCGTGGGAGGAGATCGAGGACACCCTCGTGACCGCGGACGTCGGCGTGGCGCCCTCCCGGCAGATCGTCGAGGACCTGCGCACCAAGGTCAAGGTGCTGGGCTCCCGCGACCCCGCCGAGGTGCGCGCGCTGCTCAAGGAAGAGCTGCTGGGCCAGATCGGCAAGGACTGGGAACGCTCCCTGCGCACCGAGCCGCACGGCGCCCAGCCGGCCGTCGTCCTCGTCGTGGGCGTCAACGGCACCGGCAAGACGACCACGTGCGGCAAGCTCGCGCGGGTCATCGTGGGCGACGGCCGTACGGTGCTGCTCGGCGCCGCCGACACGTTCCGCGCCGCCGCGGCCGACCAGCTCCAGACCTGGGGGTCACGGGTCGGCGCGGAGGTCGTACGCCGGGACGAGGGCACCGACCCGGCGAGCGTCGCCTTCGAGGCGGTCAAGCAGGGCATCGCGGCCGGCGTCGACACGGTGATCGTCGACACGGCCGGCCGCCTGCACACCAAGACCGGACTGATGGACGAGCTCGGCAAGGTCAAGCGGGTGATCGAGAAGCAGGCGCAGGTCGACGAGGTGATCCTGGTCCTCGACGCGACCACGGGCCAGAACGGTCTCCAGCAGGCCCGCGTCTTCGCCGAGGTCGTCGACGTGACCGGCATCGCGCTGACCAAGCTCGACGGCACGGCGAAGGGCGGCATCGTCATCGCGGTCCAGCGTGAGCTGGGCGTGCCGGTCAAGCTCGTCGGCCTGGGTGAGGGCCCCGACGACCTGGCCCCGTTCGAGCCGGAGGCCTTCGTCGAGGCGATCCTCGGCGACTGAGCGACGCCCCGCCCCGGCGGGGCACGGCGGGTACCCCGATCGTCGCCGCTCTACCCACCGGCTCGGTGGAATAGGTACCTATACGGGTATTTCTCCCCGTTCGCCCGGCCTGCTCGGGTGGCATGGTCGTCAATGAAGGCCGTACGCCCGCCGGCCGGGCGCCGGTCTCTCGCCGGGACACCCTTCGTCCCGTCCAACTCCCCTGGGAAACGGTGGTGCCATCCCCCGGCGCCACACGCCGGTGTCGTGCCCCCCCGCGACGCCGCCCCGGCGATGCGGGCCCTGGACCCGCATCGCAGGTACACCGGGGCCGGCACCCGTCATCGCAGGTGCCGGTCCCGGTGCTCCACCTCGGTGCCGTTCCGGCCGTCGTGCTCACTGATCCACACCGCGATCTGCGAGCGCGACCCGAAGCCGAGCCGGTGCATGATCTGCTCCACGTGGCCCTCGGCGGTGCGCTGGGAGATCACCAGCTCGGCGGCGATGTCGCGGTTGGTCAGCCCGCGGCCGATGAGCCGGGCCACCTCGGTCTGACGCCGGGTCAGGGGCGTCGAGCACGCGCCGGCCGGCGGTCCCGCCGCCTCCGCGACGTCGTCCCCGGCGCTCTCCTCCAGCGCGTAGGCGAGGGCCTGGTCCACATCGAGCCGGGCGCTCCCGCGTACCTTCGCCTCGAAGTCCGTCTCGCCGAGCGCGCGCCGGATCTCCGCCACGCACTCCTCCTGGTAGGGACGCAGATGCCGGTATCCGGCCACCTGGGCGCCGATCGCCTGCCGTGACCGCGGCTCCCGCGAGAACCTCTCGAAGATCCCCAGCAGCCGCGCCGCCCGCTCGTACCGGCCGTCCGCCGCCGTGATCCACGCGAGGACCGCCATGTTGAGGCCGATGCCACGGGAGTTGCCGAGCTCACGGTGGAAGGTGAGGCTCTCCTTCACCAGCGTGCCGGCCCGGCCCGTGTCGCCCCGGCGCCAGAACGCCACGCCGAGCATGGTCAGCAGGTGGGCGCGGTACAGGCTCTTGGCGTGGGCCTCGCACAGCGCGATGCCCTCCTGCGCGGTGCGGACGGCGGCGTCCAGGTCGCCGGTGAGGGTGAGCGCCCCGGCGAGCCACAGAGACGCGCGGATGCGGCCCATGATGTCGCCGGTCGCCCGGTGCCGCGCGTCGGCCGCGCGGCAGAGTGTGATCGCGGTCTCCGCGTCGCCCCGGTCCAGCGCCAGCAGCCCCTGCTGGAGGGCGACGTCGGCGAGGATCACGCCGTGCCCCAGGCGCTCGCCGATCTCCCGCGCCTCGTCGAACAACCGGGTCGCCTCGTCGGGCCGGCCGTCGACGACCGCCAGCCAGCCGTCCACCGCCAGGGCCCGTCCCCTCGCCTCGTCCGCCGCGTGGTGCAGGGCCAGCCCCTGCGCGAGCCGCTGCCGGCCCTCCCCGAGGTAGCCGCTGAGCCAGTGGTTGCGCAGGTCGGCGGCCATGCGCAGGCCGTACGCGGCGTCGCCGGCCGTGCCGAAGCAGTAGTCCATGGCCGAGCGCAGGTTGGCGGTCTCCAGCTTCACCCGGCTGAGCAGTTTCAGCTGGCACGACTCCGACGCGAGCGTGTCGGCGCACATCCGGGCGAAGTGGTCGCGGTGCCGCCGCTGCACGGTGTCGGTGCCGCCCCACTCGGCGAGCCGCTCCCGGCCGTACTCTCGCAGCGACTCCATCAGCCGGTAGCGGACCCCGAACGGCGTCTCCTCGGTGATCAGCACGGACTTGTCCACGAGCACGGCCACGAGGTCCAACACCTCCTCGCGGGCGATCCCGTCGCCGGCGCAGACCTCCTCGGCCGCCTCCAGGTCGAAACCGCCGACGAACACCGAGGCCCGCGCCCACAGCAGGCGTTCCTCCGGCGTGCAGAGCGTGTGGCTCCAGTCGATCAGAGCCCACAGCGTCCGATGCCGTTCGACCGCCGTACAGGAACGGCGTTCGAGCAGACGGAACCGGTCGTCGAGGCGGCCGAGCAGCTGCTGGACCGACAGGGCCCGCAACCGTACGGCCGCCAGCTCGATCGCGAGCGGGACGCCGTCGAGGCGGCGGCAGAGCCGCTCGACGGCCTGGCGGTTGTCCTCGGTCAGCGCGAAGCCGGGGCGTACGGCCCGCGCCCGGTCGACGAACAGCCGGACCGCGTCGTATCGCGTCGATGCCTCGACCGATCCCGGATCCGCGCCGGGCAGCGGCAGCGCCTGCACGTCCAGGGTCTGCTCGCCCGGGATCCCCAGAAGCTGCCGGCTGGTGGCGAGGACGCGCACGGAGGACGAGGCGCGCAGCAGGGCGTCGGCCAGTACGGCGCACTCCGGCAGGAGGTGCTCGCAGTTGTCCAGCACGATCAGCGCGGTCATGTCCCGCAGGTGCTCGGTCAGCGCCTCCACCGGGGGACGCCCGGAGTGGTCCTCGACGCCGAGCGCCGCTGAGACGGCCTGCGCGAGGAGCTCGGGGTTCTCCAGTTCGGCCAGCTCGACCGGCCACACGCCGTCGGGGAACGCGCGGCACAGCTCCGCGGCGACCCGGTACGCCAGCCGGGTCTTGCCCACCCCGCCCACACCCGTGAGCGTCACCAGCCGGGAGCCGGGCAGCAGACGCTTGACGTCGGCCACCTCACGCCGACGTCCGACGAAGCTCGTCACCTCCGCGGGCAGCCCGCGCGTGCGCCACCGGGCGGAGGGGTGCGACACCGCAGACACCGTTGCCGGTCCCCGTCCTGGTAGGGATGACCTGGGAACTTGTCCTCACACTGTACGTCCGGCGGTGTGCGCGGCCCACGACGCCGGCGCTACCGACCGCGAACGCCTACGAAGCAGGGCGTAACACTTCGAAACACGTCGGAAACATGGACGGGCGGGGTTTCACACCGTCGAAACACTCATGCCCCGTAGGTGAAACGGCTCTGCTCGAAGCTCCAGAGCAGTATCGACCACCTCACCCGAAGGGACGCCGCATGCCGCCGGACGTTCTCAAGATGTTGAATTCAGGCGACACCGCCTGGCTGCTGGCGAGCTCTGCTCTCGTGCTTCTCATGACCCCGGGTCTCGCCTTCTTCTACGGCGGTATGACCCGGTCCAAGAGCGTCCTCAACATGCTGATGATGAACTTCGCCACGATCGGCATCGTCAGCGTGCTGTGGGTGTTCTATGGCTACTCACTGGCATTCGCCAAGGACGTTGGGAACCACGGTTTCATCGGCGGGTTCGGCCGGGTCGGGCTGAAGGACACGCTGATCTCCGCGTCCGGCACGTCGCCCGAACTGGCGTTCGTCTCCTTCCAGCTCATGTTCGCCATCATCACCCCGGCGCTGATCAGCGGTGCCATCGCGGACCGGGTGAAGTTCGGCGGCTGGTGCGCGTTCGTGGCGATCTGGACCACGGTCGTGTACTTCCCGGTGGCGCACTGGGTGTTCTTCTTCGGTGACCTGTCCACCACCAAGGACGGCGGTTTCCTGGCCGACCACATCGGCGCGCTCGACTTCGCCGGCGGCACCGCGGTGCACCTGAACGCCGGTATGGCGGGTCTGGCCCTGGCCCTGGTGGTCGGCAAGCGGGTCGGCTGGCCCAAGGAGCCGATGCGCCCGCACAACGTGCCGTTCGTGCTGCTCGGCGCCGGTCTGCTGTGGTTCGGCTGGTTCGGTTTCAACGCCGGCTCGGCGCTGGCCGCCAACGCCCAGGCGTCCGTGGCGTTCATCAACACCCAGGTGGCGACCGCGGCCGCGGCGCTCGGCTGGATCATCGTGGAGAAGTTCCGCTACGGGAAGTCCACCGCCCTGGGCATGGCCTCCGGCGCGGTCGCCGGCCTCGTCGCGATCACCCCCGCCTGTGCCTCGGTGAACCCGGTCGGCGCGATCATCCTCGGCCTCATCGCCGGCGCGCTCTGCTCCGTGGCGGTCGGCATGAAGACCAAATTCGGCTTCGACGACTCCCTCGACGTCGTCGGCGTGCACGCGGTCGGCGGCGCGGCGGGCGCCCTGCTGATCGGCTTCCTGGCCACCCCGACGGTGACCGGCATCCTCACCCCGGCCAAGGGCGACGGACCGGCGGGCCTGTTCTACGGCGGCGGGTTCGGCCAGCTCGGCAAGCAGGCCATCGGCGTGGTGCTGGTGGCGGTGTACTCCTTCGTCCTCACCTTCGTCATCGGCAAGGTGCTGGACAAGATCATGGGTCTGCGGGTCAGCGAAGAGGACGAAGTGTCCGGCATCGACCTGGCCGTCCACGCGGAGACCGCGTACGAGATCGGCACGTCGCACGGCGGTTCCGGCGGCGGACACGGCATCCTTGCCGCACTGACGGCGGACAACGCCAAGGGCTCGGCGGAGCCGGGCGACAAGAAGGTGGAGGCTGAGGCATGAGACTCGTCACGGCGGTCATCAAGCCCTTCAAGCTCGATGACGTCAAGGCGGCGCTGGAGACCTTCGGGGTCAACGGCCTCACGGTCAGCGAGGCCAGCGGGTACGGCCGCCAGCGCGGTCACACCGAGGTCTACCGGGGCGCGGAGTACAAGGTCGACCTCGTGCCCAAGCTGCGGGTCGAGGTGCTCGTCGACGACGAGGACGCCGAGGACATCGTCGACGTCATCGTGAAGGCCGCGCAGACCGGCAAGATCGGCGACGGCAAGGTGTGGTCGGTGCCGGTCGACACCGTGGTGCGCGTGCGCACCGGTGAGACCGGGCCGGAGGCACTGTAAGGGTGACGGACACGCTCGGGGGGAGGCACGGCCCGGCTGAGGCGACGACTCAGCCGGGCCCGGCCGCGCAGGGCGGCGACGGCGCCCGCGCGCGGCTGCGCGCCGAACGCGCGCGCCGCGCCGGCGAGCTCGACCGCCGGCTGGCCCGGCTGGTCGGCGCCGAACCGGACGTCGCGCTGGTCGCGGTCGGCAGCCACGGACGCGAGGAGCTCACCCCGGGCGGCGACGTCGACCTGGTGCTCCTGCACCGTGACCGTCCCGACGTCGCGGCCCTGGCCGACCGCGTCTGGTATCCGATCTGGGACTCCGGGCTCCGGCTCGACCACTCGGTGCGCACGCCCGCCCAGGCGCGCGCCGTCGCGCGCGAGGACCTCAAGGCCGTGCTCGGCCTGATCTCCGCCCGGCACGTCGCGGGCGACCCGGACCTCACCCGCGAGGTGCGCGAGACGGTGCTCGCCGACTGGCGCTCCGACGCGCGCCGCCGGCTGCCCGAGCTGCGGGAGATGACACGCGCCCGCTGGCGCGACTCCGGCGAGCTGGCGTTCCTCCTGGAACCGGACCTGAAGGAGTCGCGCGGCGGACTGCGCGACGTGCACGCCATCCAGGCGGTCGCGGCGGCCTGGATCGCCCCGGCGCCGTCCGCACGGGTCAAGGACGCCTACGCGCTGCTCCTGGACGTCCGGCACGCGCTGCACGAGACGACCGGCCGCGCGGCGGACCGCCTCGTCCTGCAGGAGCAGGGCGCGGTGGCCGAGGCGCTCGGCCTGCTCGACGCCGAAGTGCTCCTGCGCACGGTGGTCGAGGCCGCCCGTTCGGTCACGTTCGCGGTGGACCACATGTGGCGGGCGGTGGACCGTTTCTGCTCCCCGTCCGGCCGGCCGGTGCGCCGGCCCCTCGCCGACGGGGTCGTCGAGCACGACTCCGAGGTCGTCCTCGCCCGCGGCGCGGACCCGCGCGACCCCACGCTCGTCCTGCGCGCCGCGGCGGCCGCCGCGCAGGCCGGCCTGCCGCTGGCGATCTCGACGGTCGAGCGGCTGGCACGGGAGACGTCGCCGATGCCGGTGCCGTGGCCGGCGGAGGCACGCGACGCGCTGGTGACACTGCTCGGCGCCGGATCGCCCGCCATCGGCGTCTGGGAGGCGCTCGACCAGGTCGGCCTGATCGAACGCCTGCTGCCCGACTGGGAACGCGTGCGCAACCGCCCGCAGCGCAACCCGGTGCACACGTTCACCGTCGACCGCCACCTCGTGGAGACCGCGACGCGGGCCGCCGCCCACACACGTGACGTCGCCCGCCCCGACCTGCTGCTGGTCGGCGCGCTCCTGCACGACATCGGCAAGGGCTGGCCCGGCGACCACTCCAAGACCGGTGCTGTGATGGCGCGCGACCTGGGGGAGCGGCTCGGCTTCGCCGACGGTGACGTCCGGGTGCTGGAGGCCGTCGTACGGCACCATCTGCTGCTGCCCGAGACCGCGACACGCCGCGACCTGGACGACCCGGTGACGATCGAGACGGTGGCCGAGACGGTCGGCGACTCCGTCGTCCTGGAGACGCTCGCCGCGCTGGCGGTCGCCGACGGCCAGGCCACCGGACCGGCCGCCTGGGGGCCGTGGAAGGCCGGCCTGGTCGCCGAGCTCACCCGCCGCGTCGCCGCCGTCCTGGCCGGCGCGCCGCCGCCGGTGGCGCCCGAGCCGACGCCGGAGCAGCTCGCCCTCGCCCGGCACGGCGGCGGGTCCGTACGCGTCGTCGGGTCGCGGATCACCGTCGTCGCGCCCGACCGGCCCGGACTGCTCTGGCAGGCCGCCGGCGTGCTCGCCCTGCACCGCCTGGCCGTACGCGGCGCTCGCACGGTGTCCTGGGGCCAGGGCGCGGAGGGGCCGACCGCGCTGCTGGAGTTCATGGCCGTGCCGGAGTACGGCTCCGGGCCGGACCCGGCCGCGCTGGAGGTCGACCTGCGCCGCGTGCTGGCCGGCCGGCTGGACGTCGAGAAACGTCTCGAACGCCGGGCCCGCTCGTACCGCCCGCGCAAGGGCGTGCCGGTGCCGCCGCCTCGCGTGACCATGATCGACGACGCGTCCGCGACCGCGACGGTGGTGGAGGTGCGCGCGCACGACCGGCCGGGCCTGCTGTGGCGCGTCGGGCACGTGCTCGGCTCCTTCGGCCTGCAGGTACGCGCGGCGCGCGTCGAGACGCTCGGTGCCGAGGCCGTCGACGTCTTCTACGTGGTCGACGCCGAGGGACGCCCGGTCACCGACGAGCGCCTGCGCGCCTCGATCCGCGCGGGCGTGCTCGACGCGGTGCGCTGAGTCCCTGACACAGGTGTCCTGGCCCAGACCGGCCAGTGAAGATCACGGGAACCTCCGTCGCGATCATTGACCGCGCCCGTGGGCCGCGATGACGCTTCTTGCGTTTCGCGATACCTGGGAGGCTCCTGTGCGAAGATTTTCGCTGGTCCATGCCGCCGTGCTGGCAGGTGCGGCGTCCGCCGCCGCTCTGACCGCCGTGCCGGCCGCCGCCGCGGAGACGAAGACCGTCGACCGAGGTCACGACCGTACACTCACGTTCCGGGCCGACCGGGCGGGCGAGGCGCTCGTCGACGTGACGGCCGCCGCGCCCGGGGTCTCCTGGGCGAACCAGGGACACGAGTCGGCGGTGCTGTCGCTCTACGTCGACGGCCGGTACGCCACCGACGACGTGGTGCCGGCCGCGTTCCCGATCACCCGGCAGTTCGCGCTCGGGCACGTGCGGGCGGGCCGGCACCGGCTGACGCTCCGGTTCGCCGCGGACCGGTCGCGCGGCACGCGCGTCCAGGTCTCCCGCACCGCCGTCCGCGTGGTGAGCCGCGGGCAGGCCTACCTCGACCTGGCGCACGCGCCGATCCTGTACGGCCGGAACGGGGCCGACTGGGGCGGGCCGTTCCAGAACTCCTACACCGACACCCCGCTCGTCGCCTGGCACGAGGACGTGCCCGCGGCCGTCCCGGGACACCGGCTGCTGACGTACTCCTACATCTGGAGCAACGAGGACGGCGGCACGTCGACGCCGCAGCTCATGGCACGCTGGGGCCGTACGACCGACATCGAGTGGATCTACCAGGTCGAGGTCGACGCGCAGGGCCGCCGCGTGCCGGGCACCGCCGTGATCCAGGCGCCGAACCACGTGACGCAGCCGTTCGGCGGGACGTACGAGGGCGACCACCCGCTGATGCAGACCTGCACGCTCAACAACAACATCTGCGACACGGTGGACGACCCGATGCGGTTCTTCCTGTCCACGTCCGCGTCGCTGAACGCCGCCACTGAGGCCCGTGAGCAGATCATGGACCGCAACCCGTGGACGTACTGGGTGTCCGACGCGGAGTCGCGTCGCGAGGGCAAGGTGGAGGCGGACCCGCCGACCTCCTCCACGACGTCCATCGCCGACCCGCGCGACTACCTCTACCTGGTCGTCCGCAAGGTGACCGCGAACCCGCCGAACGGAGCCACCGACTGGGTGGGCCTGTCCATCGGAGTACGGCTGAAGGGCGACCCGACGCTGTACCGCTCGGACCACCTGTTCCCGGACCGGTCGATCCAGCGTGACGTGCCGGCGGCCACGACCGTGCAGCTCCCGCCGGGCACGACGTCGTCGGACATCGCGGAGATCACCGCGATCCGGGTGCCGACCTCCGCCGCCGACCCGGGCTCGACGATCGAGGTCCAGGCGGTCAACCGGGCGTTCTTCCTCGGCCGCGACGACGAGCCGCAGCAGTCGTTCCTGTCCGGCGCGACCCCGGCCACGCTGACCAAGGCCGCGCCGACCGCGGTCCTCTACACCGGCTGAGCCGTTCCGACCAGACCGGCACGACGGTCCGCCCGTTCACCGAGGTGCACACCACCGGCCGGGCGTGCTGAGACCCGTCGTCGCCCAGCGCGAGCGGGACCCCGGCGGCACGACCACCGTGCCGCCGGGGCCCGCCTCGCACGGGTCTCCGCCGATCGTGCCCGACGGCCGCGTCCGGACCGTACGACGAAGACCTCCTCGCGGACCGGACGGCCGGCTCGCCCGTCCGTATGCGGCGGTGCGACAGCGGTCGAGCCGGGGGAGCGCTGGGCGTCACCGAGCAGGCCGCCGTGCGGCCGGTGGACGAGCCGGAGCGGCGTGGCCACGTCGAACGCCACCCGCACCCGGCGCTCCTGTGTCGGGCGGGTTGTGGCGCTGTGGGTCGAGGTGGAGGACCGTTGGGTCGGCGCCGCCCGCATCCGGTGCGCCGGCGTCGTCGTGTCGGCCGTTCCTGTGTCGGGCGGGTTGTGGCGCTGTGGGTCGAGGTGGAGGACCGTTGGGTCGGCGCCGCCCGCACCCGGCGTGTCGGCGTCGTCGTGTCGGCCGTTCCTGTGTCGGGCGGGTCGTGGCGCCGGGACCGAGGTGGAGGACCGCGGGGCAGGCCTGGTCCGCGAGTCGCCGTCGGCGTACGTCACCGCTGGCCGGCTCACCGCCGATCCGGCCCTTCCGGCAGTGACACGAGATCCCGGCCGGCCTCCTCCAGCGCGGCCAGGCCCCGCGCGATCGCGGGCCGGCGGTCGCTGCCGAGCCGGACGCACGCCAGGACGCGGCGGGTGGGCGCGTCGCGCAGCGGGAGCCGGGCGACCGCGTGCCGGGTGGGCACCGTGGCCGTACGGGGGATCAGGGCGACGCCGAGCCCGCAGGCGACCAGGGCGGAGACCGCGGTGTAGTCGCGCGCGTGGTGCGCGACCCGGGGCGTGAAGCCCGCGGCCGAACAGGCCGTGACGGCGACTTCGTACAGGTCGCAGCTGCCGGCGGCGGCCAGTACCCAGGGCTCGTCCGCGGCGTCCGCCAGGGCGGTCTCCACCCGCCCCGCCAGCGGGTGGCCGGCGGGCACGATCAGGTCGAACGGCTCGGCCAGCACCGGGCGGCGGCCGAACTTCGCGTCGTCCAGCGGCAGCGTCGCCCCGCCCAGGACGGCCACGGCGATGTCGGTCTCCCCGGCCAGCAGCCGGTCCAGCGCGTCGGCCGGCTCCTCCTCCGCCACGTGGACGGCCAGCCCGGGGTCCGCGGCGCGCAGCCGGGCCGCCGCCGGTGCCAGCAGCCCCGCGACCGCGGAGGGGAATCCGCACATGCGCAGGGACGCGGAGCTGCCGTCGGCGTACGCGGCCAGCTCGGCCCGCGCCCGCTCCCAGCCTGCGTGCAGCGCGTCGGCGTGGGCCACCAGCGCGCGGCCGGCGGGTGTGAGGCGCACGCGCCGGCCGTCGGGCTCCAGCAGCGCGACGCCGGTCTCGCGGGCGAGCTGGCGCAGCTGGTGGGAGACGGCGGACGGGGTGAGGTGGAGCACGTCGGCGGCCGCGGTGACCGTGCCGTGGCGGTGCACGAGGCGCAGCACCTGGAGGCGCCGCAGGTCGACCGACTCGATCATGCGATTTCCTCACACGGTCATGGGAGAAAAGATGAGCTGGACCTCAACTGTAGGCGCGGCCGACACTGGCGGGCATGAACCGGTGTCACCGATGCGGCAGCCCGCAGGAACCCCCGTACACCGTCGTCTCGCGTCACCTCACGTCGGAGGGCGTGCTCCTGTACACCCGCTGTGCCTGCGGCGCGGTGCGGCCGTGGCTGCTGCGTTACCAGGGACTTCGCTGAGAAGCGGCCGGTGACGAGGGTCGCGCGCCGAGCGTCATGCCCAAGGCCGGTCGAACGGATAGTGTGGTAGGTCGATCCCCGAAGCTTCCTAGGACTGGCCAAAGACGTGTTCGAGACGCTTTCCGACCGGCTGACTACGGTCTTCTCCTCACTGCGCAGCAAGGGCAAGCTGTCCGAGTCGGACATCAACGCCACGGCGCGCGAGATCCGCATCGCCCTGCTCGAGGCCGATGTGGCGCTGCCCGTCGTCAAGGACTTCATCGCGCAGATCAAAGAGCGGGCCGCCGGTGCGGAGGTGTCCCAGGCGCTGAACCCCGCCCAGCAGGTCGTCAAGATCGTCAACGACGAGCTGATCAACATCCTCGGCGGCGAGACGCGGCGGGTGCGGTTCGCCAAGACGGCGCCGACCGTGATCATGCTGGCGGGTCTGCAGGGTTCGGGTAAGACGACGCTGGCGGGCAAGCTGTCGCGCTGGCTGAAGAACGAGGGCCACGCGCCACTGCTCGTCGCCGCCGACCTGCAGCGGCCCAACGCCGTCCAGCAGCTGCAGGTGCTCGGTGAGCGCGCCGGCACGCCGGTGTACGCCCCCGAGCCGGGCAACGGCGTCGGCGACCCGGTCGAGGTGGCCCGGCGCTCGATCGAGCACGCACGGCACGCGCAGCACGACGTGGTCATCATCGACACCGCCGGCCGGCTGGGCATCGACCAGGAGATGATGCGCCAGGCCGCCGACATCCGCGACGCGGTGAAGCCGGACGAGATCCTCTTCGTCGTCGACGCGATGATCGGTCAGGACGCGGTCACGACGGCGCAGGCGTTCGTCGACGGCGTCGGCTTCGACGGCGTCGTGCTCACCAAGCTCGACGGCGACGCGCGCGGTGGCGCCGCGCTGTCGGTGCGCCACATCACCGGCCGGCCGATCATGTTCGCCTCCACCGGTGAAAAGCTGGAGGACTTCGACGTCTTCCACCCCGACCGGATGGCGGGGCGGATCCTCGACATGGGTGACATCCTCACCCTGATCGAGCAGGCCGAAAAGGCGTTCGACGCCGAGCAGGCCGAGAAGATGACCTCGAAGTTCGCTTCGGGCGAGGACTTCAGCCTGGAGGACTTCCTCGAGCAGATGCAGATGATCCGCAAGCTCGGGCCGATCAAGAACCTGCTCGGAATGATGCCCGGAATGGGGCAGATGCGGCAGCAGATCGACGAGATCGACGACCGTGATCTCGACCGGGTGGGCGGCATCATCAACTCGATGACGCCCGACGAGCGGCGCAACCCGAAGATCATCAACGGTTCGCGGCGCGCGCGCATCGCGAAGGGTTCCGGCGTCTCCGTGACCGAGGTCAACAACCTCGTCACTCGCTTCTTCGACGCGCAGAAGATGATGCGCCAGATGGCCGGCGGCATGGGCATTCCCGGTATGCCGGGCACTCGTCGCAAGGCGGTCAAGGCCAACAACAAGAAGAACAAGAAGGGCCGGCAGCGCAGCGGTGACCCGCGCAAGCGCGCCCAGGAGGCGACCGGAAAGGGCGGCGCCGGCCAGGACGCCCTGCCGAAGGGCCTGCCGCCCGGCCTGGGCGGCGGCCTGCCGGGACAGCTGCCCCCGGGCTTCCAGATGCCGGACTTGTCCAAGCTGCAGGACCCCAAGAAGGGGAAATAACCGAATTCCGCTGATCGTGCGGTGATCGTCTGCTTCGCCGCACGACCGGCGGTGAAAACGACCTCGGGAGGGCGGCCGGAGAAACCGGGCGGTCGGTCGGGGCCGGTTGGTCGGGGGAAACAAGAACCTGATCGATTGCGACTTCGCCGCGATCGTCTGGCAGAATGGCAGGCTGGAACCGCGGTCAGCCAGGGACCCTCTCTCAACCCGGGCGAGCCGTGTCCTTCCGAGTGGCAGCGCAGGTCCCCACCCGGCGCCCGTCCGCTCATCCATTCGAATCTGGAGAACACCACACCCGTGGCAGTCAAGATCAAGCTCAAGCGTCTGGGGAAGATCCGGGCACCGTACTACCGGATCGTCGTTGCCGACTCCCGCACCAAGCGCGATGGCCGCGCCATCGAGGAGGTCGGCAAGTACCACCCGAAGGAGGAGCCCTCGCTGATCGAGGTCGACTCCGAGCGGGTGCAGTACTGGCTGGGCGTCGGTGCCCAGCCGACCGAGCCCGTCCTCGCGATCCTCAAGGTCACCGGCGACTGGCAGAAGTTCAAGGGCGAGCCGGGTGCCGAGGGCACGCTGAAGGTCGCCGAGCCGAAGCCGGACAAGGCCGAGGTCTTCGCCGCCGCCCTCAAGGAGACGGCGGACGAGCCCGAGGGCAAGGCGACTCAGCCGAAGTCCAAGAAGGCCGCGCCGAAGAAGGCCAAGAAGGACGAGGCGAAGGCGGAGGAGCAGCCGGCCGAGGACGCCGCCGAAGCCAAGAGCGAGGCGTAGCGTGCTCGAGGAGGCGCTCGAGCACCTGGTGCGCGGCATCGTCGAGCACCCGGACGAGGTTCGGGTGCGGGCACGTCGGCTGCGCAACGGCAGGGTCCTCGAAGTACGCGTGCACCCCGACGACCTGGGTAAGGTCATCGGGCGCAACGGCCGTACGGCCAAGGCCCTGCGCACCGTCATGAGCGCCATCGCCGGAGGACGATACGTCCGCGTCGACCTGCTCGACCTCAACGAGGCGCGCTGACGGTGTCCTCCGGATCCCCGGCCCGCGCCACGGCGCCCGGGCCGCCGACGCTTCGGCCCGGCGAAGGATCCGCGCCCGTCCGATCCCCGGCTGCCACCGTGCGGCCGGGGATCTCGGCTTCCTTCCGCGACGGGGCGGCCCGATCTGTACGAGGCGGGGTCTGATGCTGCTCGCCGTCGGCCGCATCGGCCGCGCACACGGAGTCCGGGGCGAGGTCAGCGTCGACGTGCGCACCGACGACCCGGCCGCCCGGTTCGCCCCCGGAGCCGCACTCGGCACCGAGAACGCGGGCACGCTGACCGTGGAGACGGTCCGTACGCACGCGGGGCGCCTGCTGGTGCGGTTCGCCGGGATCGAGGACCGCACGGCCGCCGAGGAGCTCCGCGGCCTGCTGCTGCTCGTCGACTCCACCGAGATCCCGCCGAGCGGCGACCCGGAGGAGTTCCACGACCACGAGCTGATCGGCCTGGCCGCCGTCGCCACGGACGGCACCGCGCTCGGTGAGATCGTGGACGTCGAACACCACGGCCAGGACCTGCTGGTCCTGCGCCGCCCAAGTGGCGACGACGCGCTGGTGCCGTTCGTCAGCGCGATCGTCCCGACCGTCGACGTCCCCGCCGGCCGCGTCGTCCTCGACCCGCCGGCCGGTCTGCTCGACTAGAGAAGACCCCCATGCGACTCGACATCATTACGATCTTCCCCGACTACTTCGCGCCGCTCGGCGTCTCCCTGCTGGGCAAGGCCCGGCAGCGCGGCGACGTCGACGTCCACGTACACGATCTGCGGGGCTGGGCCCACGACCGGCACCGTACGGTGGACGACACCCCGTACGGCGGCGGCCCCGGCATGGTGATGAAACCCGAGCCGTGGGGCGAGGCCCTCGACGCGATCGCCCCGGCCGGGTCGACGCCGCGGCTGGTCGTGCCCACCCCGAGCGGGCGCCCGTTCACCCAGGAGACGGCCGTCGCGTACGCGGCGGAGCCGTGGCTGGTGTTCGCGTGCGGTCGCTATGAGGGCATCGACGCCCGGGTGATCGAGGACGCGCGGTCGCGGATGCCGGTCGACGAGGTGAGCATCGGCGACTACGTCCTCGCGGGAGGCGAGTCGGCCGTACTCGTCATCGTCGAGGCGGTGACGCGGCTCCTGCCGGGCGTGCTGGGCAACGCCGACTCGGTCAGCGACGATTCCTTCGCGCCGGGCCGGATGGCGGCGCTGCTCGAAGGCCCGGTGTACACCAAGCCTCCGACCTGGCGCGGACGCGAGGTGCCCCCGGTGCTCATGTCTGGCAACCACGGCGCGATCGCCCGGTGGCGGCGCGACCAGGCCCTGCGCCGTACGGCCGCCACGAGACCCGATCTGATCGCCCGCAACACCCTGGACGACGCCGATCGGAGTACCCTGGCGGACGCCGGTTTTCCGATCGACGGCGAACATATGGCACACTGAGATGTCGGCCCGGCTTCATGCTGGGCGCGCCCAGACTTCCCAGAAGACCCCATCGCGTTGTGGCACCGTGTGCCGCGCGCGTGTCCAACACGAGGAACCTCAGTCATGCACACCCTGATCCAGGAGATCGAGAACGCCGCGAAGCGGTCGGATGTACCGGACTTTCGCCCGGGTGACACGCTCAAGGTTCACGTGCGCGTGACCGAGGGAAGCCGCAGCCGTATCCAGGTCTTCCAGGGCGTTGTGATCCGGCGCCAGGGCGGCGGCGCCCGCGAGACGTTCACGGTCCGTAAGGTGAGCTACAGCGTTGGCGTGGAGCGCACGTTCCCGCTCAACAGCCCGTCGATCGACAAGATCGAGGTCGTCACCCGCGGCGACGTCCGCCGTGCGAAGCTCTACTACCTCCGCGACCTCCGCGGCAAGGCCGCGCGCATCAAGGAGAAGCGCGACAACTGACCGCGCCTCCGACGAAGCCCTCCTCCCGAACGTGATCCGCCGGAAACGGCGATGTTCGGGAGGATCGGTGCTTTTAGCGCAGGGATCGTTCGGTGCACCGAGTGCCGTGACCGCGGAGGCGGTGTTGCTGCTTCCGGTCATCGGTGCCGTGACGCGGGGCCGCCCTCTTCCGGAAGGTCAAGTCTCGGCAAGGTCGAGTTGAGCCGACGGGGCCTTACGGGTACAACGGGCACTGCGAATCGTCCGGGACGGCGCAATGGCGTTCCAGGGCGAAGTTCTCTATTCGGATGACTCCGGCGCCCTTGCTGGAGACGACACGCGGCCGATAACCTCCCGTGCGGCCTTAGGGCATTAGGCTTCCTAATGATGAGCGACGACGAGCAGGGCCTGCGCGAGCCCGCGCCCACTTCCGGTGAAAC
Organism: Actinoallomurus iriomotensis; assembly: GCF_030269445.1. Classification (GTDB taxonomy): domain Bacteria; phylum Actinomycetota; class Actinomycetes; order Streptosporangiales; family Streptosporangiaceae; genus Actinoallomurus; species Actinoallomurus iriomotensis. Next base: position 938,214 of record NZ_BSTJ01000001.1, on the reverse strand, counting down.
GCGCCACGACCTGTCCGGGAACTCCCGGGACGGCGTGAGGCACGAAGGGCGCGAGCCGAACGGTACGCCCGACGATGCGGCCCTGGTCGGAGACGAGGCCGACTCCGGTGACGACGACTCGTCACACAAGGGGCGGAAGAAGAAGCAGGGGTCGTTCTGGAAAGAACTCCCCATCCTCGTCGTCGTGGCGCTCGCCCTGGCCATGGTCATCAAGGCCTTCGCCGTGCAGGCGTTCTACATCCCGTCCCAGTCGATGGAGAACACCCTCAAGGTCGGCGACCGGGTCCTAGTCAACAAGATCGTCTACCACACGCGCGACATCAAGCGCGGTGACGTGGTCGTCTTCAACGGGCTCGACTCCTGGGACCCGGAGGTCCAGTACCCCCAGCCGAAGAACCCGGTGTCGAAGGTGCTCCACGCCGTCGGCAGCGCGTTCGGGGTCGTGCCGGGGGAGAAGGACTACATCAAACGCGTCATCGGTGTGCCAGGCGACCACGTGGCATGCTGCGACGCCCAGGGCCACGTGACCGTCAACGGCCACCCGCTCGTCGAGACGTCCTACATCTACACCGACCCGCAGACGGGCGAGCAGAACCGGCCGTCGGACAGCAAGTTCAAAATCACCGTGCCGGCGGGCCACCTGTGGGTGATGGGCGACCACCGCGAGGTGTCGTACGACTCGCGCGGCCACATCGGCGACCCGGGCGGCGGCACGATCCCGGAGAGCCGCGTGATCGGCCGAGCCTTCGTCGTCGTTTGGCCGCTGTCCCGGCTCAAGACGCTGCCGATCCCGTCGACCTTCAGCACCCCGGGGCTGGCCTTGGAGAACGGCGTCCTGCCGGAGACACCACTGGCACTGGGCCTGATCGGCGCCATACCGGTCACGCTCCTACGCCGCCGTTTCCGCATCCGCCGCTCCCGCTGACCGCCTGTCGCTCGATCGCGTCGAGCTGACTTACGCGTCCTGCTGGACAGCGTGTTAGGGCGGGCAGATTCCGCTGTCCGGTTGCCCGCCGCCTCGCCCCGGTGTCGTCGGTCGACGGCCGAACCAGGGCGACTCCCTCCTCCGAGTTGAGCCGCGCCACCCGGCCGCCGCTCGTGACGGACGGACGCCCGGAGAGAAGTCGTAGGCGCGGCGGATCCCGTATGGCGTGGGAGCCCTTCGCTGGACTAGAGCCACGCCGCGCGCTGTTTGAAGGCCGCCGTTTCGGCCGTGTCCCTTGGCAGCGCGCAGCGTCTTTCGGCCCAGCTCGCCGCGCCGGACGCCGGACGCCGGACGCCGGACGCCGGGCGCGGGGTACCGGGACGCCGGACGCCGGGTGCTGGGCGCCGCTTCGCCGGGATGGACGATCGCGCGTCGGCCCGGCCGCGGCGTCCGTCCGGTCAGGCGTGCCGCAGCGGCTGCTCACCGCCCCTGCGTACCGCCGCGCGGCCGTGTGACGGCGGTCCGCGTCGAGCCGGCCTGCCAGGAAGCCGTCGGCGACACACTCGGCCACCGAATGCCGGCAGCCCCTGTACGGGGCATTCCCGAAGCCTTACCGCAGGCCCGACCGCATGCGTGGCTTGGCCGGTCCTGGTCTCTTTGTGGGGCGGAGAGTTGTTTTCCTCCCTTATGGGGCGGAAGTCAACGTCTGGTGGCTTTGATGCCCGCACTGCCGTTCAATCGAGGTGCGGCCGCGATCCGAACGACGGATCACTTCCTTCTGCGCCTTCCTGAAAAAGATATGCCAGGTCTTTCGGTCGCCGTGGGTGGGGCGATCAGCTCTTCTCACCTGCGCCATCTCGGTTTCGGACGTCCTTTCCCGCCGGTGTTCGAGCGCGGGCTCGGCCGTTGGCGACGTACCCTGCGTCATGTGCACATCGATGTCCGGGCTCACCGGCCCCGAGGTCTCACTCCCCGGCGCGACGCCGGGCTGTACGCCTACGAGCGGGTGCTCGAACGCGCCGGGCTCGGTCCCGTCGCAGGGGTCGACGAGGCGGGGCGGGGAGCGTGCGCGGGACCACTCGTCGTCGCCGCGGTCGTGCTGGCGCCGGGACGCCGCGGGCGGCTCGAAGGACTGGCGGACTCCAAGTTGCTCACCGCCGCCCGCCGGGAACGCCTCTACGTGGAGATCACCGAGACGGCCTCCGCCTGGTCCGCGCTGGTGATCCCTCAGGAGGAGATCGACCAGATCGGGCTGCACCGGTGCAACATCGCCGGCATGCGCAGGGCGCTGGCCGGCCTGACCATGGTGCCGGGTTACGTCCTCACCGACGGGTTCCGGGTACCCGGCCTGGTGGCGCCCGGCCTCCCGGTGCCCAAGGGCGACCGGGTGGCCGCCTGCGTCGCCGCCGCCTCGATCGTGGCGAAGGTGACACGAGACCGGATCATGATCGACCTGCACGAGCGCTATCCGGAGTACGGTTTCGCCGTACACAAGGGATATGTGACACGAGCGCACACGGCGGCGCTTCGAAAGCATGGTCCATGTCCTGAGCATCGGCGTTCTTTCATCAACGTGGCACGCGCGGCGAACGGGGAGATCGAAGAGACTTGCGTGGTCACGGGCTCGGCGGAGGAGGAGGATGCTCCGGTCACCGGGGAAACCGACTGGGACGCGTCAGAGTACGAACGCACCGCCGGCCGGGCGGATGTCGCCTGAGTCGGTAGTACGGGGAGGGGAACGGCCATGAGCGCAGAGGATCTCGAGAAATACGAGACCGAGATGGAGCTCCAGCTCTATCGGGAGTACCGCGACGTCGTCGGCCTGTTCGCGTACGTCGTGGAGACCGAGCGCCGCTTCTACCTGACCAACACGGTCGACCTGCAGGTGCGCAGCACGGACAACGGTGAGGTCTTCTTCGAGGTCACGATGCAGGACGCCTGGGTCTGGGACATGTACCGCCCTGCCCGCTTCGTCAAGAGCGTCCGCGTGGTCACCTTCAAGGACGTCAACGTCGAAGAGCTCGCCAAGAGCGACCTGGAGCTCCCCGAAGGCTGACATCTTCTCCTCATGGCCGGGATGAGTCACGGCGCAGCCTCCACCCTTTCGCGCAGCGTTCGACGAATCCGCCCGCGGCGAGCGCGCCGAGGCAGGTGAGCGCGGTGTCGAGGTCGACGCCGGCGGTCACCGCGATGCGAGCGGCGCCCGCTCCGCCCCGCGCCGGAAGCGCTTCGAGGACATCCCGCGCCGCCGGGCCGAGCTGATCACGGTCGAGCACCGGGCCTCGGCGTACCGGTGCGAGGTCATCGCCGATCAGCCCGACCCGGTCGAGTACGTCGGCGGTGTCAGTGACGCAGACGGCCTCCGCCCATTCGCGCAGGATCGTGTGGCAGCCGGCCGACGTCGGTGACGTGACCGGCCCGGGCACCACCATGACCGCACGCCCGAGGTCACGGGCATGGCGAGCCGTGCTGATGGCGCCGCTGCGCTGGGCCGCCTCGACCACCACCGTGCCACGGGTCAATGCCGCGATCACTCTGTTCCGGATCAGAAAACGCGGACGGGTCGGCGTCGCTCCAGGCGCGAGCTCGCTCACCAGCAGCCCGCTCTGGGCGATCTCCGCGAACAGCGCCGAATGCGAACTCGGGTAGGTCACATCCACTCCACAGGCGAACACCGCCACCGTGGTCCCGTCGCCGCTGAGCGCACCACGATGCGCCGCGGCATCGATCCCGTAGGCGCCGCCGCTGACCACGGTCCAGCCGTTGTCCGCCAGTTCGGCCGCCATCTCGGCGGCGACGTGCACTCCGTACGGCGATGCGGCACGGGCACCGACCAGCGCGACCGAACGCAGACAGCCGAACCGCAGATCCTGGTCCCCGAGGACCCACAGTGCGTACGGCCGGGCCGCCCCGAGATCGTCGAGCTGGGACGGCCACTCGGCGTCACCCGGGCAGAGCAGCCGCCCGCCCTGCTCTTCGCAGCCGGCCAGAAGGCGTTCGGGGTCGGCCTCGGACAGCCGGGCGCGCCAGGCGGGGAACCGCCGTCGGAGTTCGGTCTCGTCGTCGCCGTCGGGCGCTTCACCGGCCCGTATCGCCTCGATCGCGCCTTGGGCTCCTGCCAGGCCGACCAGGCGGCCTAAGCGTTCATCACCGGGCTCCGCCACAGCGGTCAACAACGCCCGCGCCAACCGCTCTTGGGCAGGGACGGTCATCAGAGCTCTCCTTCGTCTGGATGCTGAACGCGGCCGCCGGTCTCCGTGCCGCCGGCCAGCGTGCCGTCGGACGCTGCGCTGTCAGGCCCGGCTGTCGGCGACCGTGGTGGCGGGCGCCGTGCTGTCGGAGGCACCGCGCCGTCGGGCGCCGTGTCGTCGGACGCTGCGCTGTCAGGCCCGGCTGTCGGCCACCGTGGTGGCGGGCACCGTGCCGTCGGACGCTCGCCGCTGGGCACCGTGCCGTCGGACGCTCGCCGCTGGGCACCGTGCCGTCGGGCGTCGTGCCGCTTGGCCGTGGGGATGTCGTCGTCGGCCCGAGGGCGTACGTCGAGTGTGCGCAAGGGGCGGATGCTCGCCGGCGTCGGGTCATCGGGGGCCGTCGGGGGAGGGCCGGCTGGTCGATGGTGATGGTGGGTGGGGTCAAGTGCGGCCTTCCCAGAGGCCGAGGGCCTCGTTGACCTCGTCGGCGGTAGGGGTCTCCTTGCCGCGTAGATCGGTGAGGGTCCAGGCGACGCGGACCACTCGGTCGAGGCCTCTCGCGCTCAGGCGGCCGTCGGCCAACGGGCGGTCGAGGGCTGCGAGGGCGGCGTGCGGTGGGGCGAAGCGACGGCGTAGTTCGCGGCCGGGGATCTCCGCGTTCGTGCGCCAGGGGGTGTCGGCCAGGCGTCTTCTCGTGCGTTCCCGTGCCGTGAGCACCCGTTCGGCCACCACCTCGCTGGACTCGGCGAGAGTCAGGTCGTAGCGGAGTTCGGCTCTGGTCACCTCTTCCAGCTCGGACTTGAGGTCGACGCGGTCGAGCAGCGGCCCGGACATGCGCGCGAGGTAGCGCCGGCGTACGGAAGGGGCGCAGCTGCAGTCTCGGAACCTCGGAGCCGCGCAGGGGCACGGGTTCGCGGCCAGGAGCATCGTGAACCTGGCCGGGAAACGGGCCGTCGCGCCCGACCTGGCGATCACGACCTCGCCCCCTTCGAGGGGCTGCCGTAACGCGTCCAGGACGCCGCCGCCGAACTCCGGGCTCTCGTCCAGGAAGAGGATGCCCCGGTGCGCGAGCGAGGCGGCCCCCGGCCGGATCAGCCGCCCGGCGCCGCCGCCGACCAGGGCCGCTCGCGAAGCCGTGTGATGCGGTGCCTGGAACGGCGGCCTGGTGATCAGCGGCTGGTCCGCCGGAAGCGTGCCGGCGACCGAGTGGATCGCCGTCACCTCCAGCGCCGCGCCGTGGTCGAGGTCGGGCAGCAGCGTGGGGAGCCGTTCGGCCAGCATCGTCTTGCCGCAGCCCGGCGGGCCGGTGAAGCACACGTGGTGACCGCCCGCCGCGCTGATCTCCAGCACCTTGCGCCCCACCGGCTGCCCGCGGACGTCCGCGAGGTCGAGGTCGCCACGCCGGGCCTCGGCCCGTGACGCCAGCACGTCGGCCGGTGCGCGGCTCGTCAGGTCGGCGGCCTCGTCCTCGGGCTCTTCGGGCGGTGGCAGGTCGCGCAGCAGCGCCAGCAGGGCACGGAGCGAGCCCACGCCGACCACCTTCACGTCCGGCACGAGCGATGCCTCCGAGACGTTGCCCTTCGCCACGATCACCGTCTCGGCTCCGCTCTCGGCCGCGGTCAGGACCGCCGGCAACACGCCGGACACGGGCCGGATGCGGCCGTCGAGACCCAACTCGCCGATCATCACGAGGCCCGCGCAGGCCTCGATGGGCACGGCTTCGTTCGCGCCGAGCACCGCTACGGAGATGGCCAGGTCGAACCCGCTGCCGCGCTTGGGCATGCTGGCCGGGAAAAGACTCACGGTGACGTGACGGTTGGGCCACGTCTCCCCACTGTTGAAGATGGCCGCCCGTACGCGGTCGCGCGCCTCGCTGAGCGCGGTGTCCGGGAGGCCGACCAGATGCAGGCCGGGCACGCCGTTGGTGATGGCGGCCTCGACGTCGACGATCTGGCCGTCCACCCCGAGGAGGGCGACGGCTCTGGTGCGGGCGAGCGCCATTCAGCACACCGCCTTGAGATGGTCGACGTCGAACCGCCCGGGCCCGGCGCGTAAGAGCCCGATCACATCGATGCGGACGGCGGCGGCCTGGCTGATGCCGTGCGACGCCAGCCACCGCATCGCGAGCCGTCGCAACCGCTCCGCCTTGGCCGGCGTGATCGCCTCCAGCGGAGTGCCGTACGCCGCCCGTGAGCGCGTCTTCACCTCGCAGACCACCAGGCCGGATCCGTCATGGGCCACGATGTCGAGCTCGCCCTCCGGGCATCGCCAGTTGCGCTCGATGATCGTCCAGCCGAGCCCCATCAGATGCCGGACGGCGGCGTCCTCTCCGAGCCGTCCGAGCACGTCCTTCGCGCGCATGTCCTCACCTCCGACCATCGAAACTGCCGGAAGATCACGCTCAGTGGTAGAGGGTGTACGGACTGTGGATAACTCGGCGTTCAGGCTCGTCGTCCCACCAGGGCAGAAGGCGTACGGGGGATCGGCCCACGAGGATCAGCGGGTCCAGATACGAGAGCCCCCGCCGAAGCCCCCAGTGCAGGCACGCGACCTGACCGCAGTGGCCGAGCGCGCCCTCCACCACGCCGATGCGCGTCCCCGCCGTCACCGCACGTCCAGGCCGCACCGTCGCACGTACGGGCAGGTAAGTCGTGCGCAAGCCGCCGTGGATCACGGTGACCACCCCTCGCCCCGCCAGGTCTCGTGCGTAACCCACCCGGCCGGGCCCGGCCGCGTACACCGCCTGTCCCGGGCGGGCCGCCAGGTCGACGCCCCGGTGACCGGGCTCCCACGGGTGCGCCGGAGGATCGTACGGCCGTAGGACCTCGGGCGCCGGGCGCAGCGGCCACCGCCACGTCGTCCCGCCGGCGTCATCGGCGGGACCGGAGGGCAGCAGCGTCGTGATCACCAGTAGCAATCCGCTCCACGTCATGCCGCCACAGCCTGCGTTCGCCCGGCGTCCGCCACCAGAGCCTCCGCTCCGATGTGGATAACTCCCGCTGATTCCACGCCAGGGGCGCACCGCCGGTACACTGACTGAACGGTCGCATGACCGAATTCGCGCGCCCGCCGGCCATCGGCGAACGGTGGGGCGGCCCTCTCGGTCCGTGACGGCAGTCACGGCAGGGGCACGCACGGGCGCAAGACAACCGAGACCGGCCCGAAAAGGGCCAGACAGGAGCGGAACGGGCATGGCACCCGTCGTTACGATGAAGCAGCTGCTCGAGAGCGGCGTGCACTTCGGGCATCAGACCCGGCGCTGGAACCCGAAGATGAAGCGTTTCATCTTCACCGAGCGCAACGGCATCTACATCATCGACCTGCAGCAGTCGCTGTCCTACATCGACCGCGCCTACGACTTCATCAAGGAGACGGTCGCGCACGGCGGCACGATCCTGTTCGTCGGCACCAAGAAGCAGGCGCAGGAGTCGATCTCCGAGCAGGCGCAGCGCGTCGGCATGCCCTTCGTCAACCAGCGCTGGCTGGGCGGCATGCTCACCAACTTCTCGACCGTCCACAAGCGCCTGACGCGCCTGAAGGAGCTCGAGGAGCTCGACTACGACGACGTCGCGGGTTCGGGTCTGACCAAGAAAGAGCTCCTCATGCGCAAGCGTGAGAAGGACAAGCTCGAGCGCACTCTCGGCGGCATCCGGGACATGGCGCGTGTGCCCAGCGCGGTGTGGATCTGTGACACCAAGAAGGAGCACATCGCCGTCAACGAGGCGCGCAAGCTCGGCATCCCGGTCGTCGCGATCCTCGACACCAACTGCGACCCGGACGAGGTCGACTACCCGATCCCGGGTAACGACGACGCCATCCGCAGCGTCAGCCTGCTCACCCGCGTGGTCGCCGACGCCGTCGCCGACGGTCTGATCGCCCGTGCGGGCGCCTCCGCCTCCGGCGACGAGAAGCCGGCCTCCGTGGGAGCCGAGGAGCCCCTGCCGGAGTGGGAGCGCGAGCTGCTGGAGAAGAAGGCCGAGGCCGACGCGGCCGAAGCCCAGGCCCCGGCCCCGGCCGAAGCCCAGGCCCCGGCTGAGACCCCGGCCGAAGCCCAGGCTCCGGCCGAGGCTCCCGCTGAGGCGCAGGCTGAGACGGCGGAAGCGCAGCCCGCCCAGGAAGCCTGACGGCCGGCCGACAACCGAAGACGAAAGAGACAGACCACAATGGCGAACTTCACCGCCGCCGACGTCAAGCGGCTACGTGAGCTCACCGGCTCCGGCATGATGGCGTGTAAGAACGCCCTCACCGAGGCGGAGGGCGACTTCGACAAGGCCGTCGAGCTCCTGCGTCTCAAGGGCGCCAAGGACGTCGGCAAGCGCGCCGAGCGCACCGCCGGCAACGGCCTGGTCGCCCAGCACTTCAAGGGCGACAACGACGGCACGCTGATCGAGCTCAACTGCGAGACCGACTTCGTCGCGAAGAACGAGCAGTTCATCGCGCTGGCCGACCAGATCGCCGCGTTCGTCGCGAACACCGACGCGGCGGACGTGCCGGCGCTGCTCGGCGCGGAGATCGAGCCGGGCATCACCGTTCAGCAGCTGATCGACAACAACAGCGCCAAGATCGGTGAGAAGCTCGAGCTGCGCCGCTTCGCCCACTTCACGGGCGGCTACGTGGCCAGCTACCTCCACAAGTCCGACCCGTCCCTGCCGCCGACCACCGGCGTGCTGGTCGAGCTGGACACCGAGAACGCCGAGGTCGCCAAGGACATCGCGCAGCAGATCGCCGCGATGTCGCCGAAGTACCTCAGCAACGACGACGTTCCCGAGGACGTCGTCGCCAAGGAGCGGGCCCTCGCGGAGCAGATCACGCGTGAGGAGGGCAAGCCCGAGCAGGCGATTCCGAAGATCGTCGAGGGACGCGTACGGTCCTACTTCAAGGACTTCGTCCTTCTCGAGCAGCCCTTCGTGAAGGACCCCAAGAAGACGATCGCTAAGGTCCTCCAGGAGTCCGGCGTGAGCGTCAAGCGCTTTGCCCGGTTCAAGGTCGGACAGGCCTGAGGGTCGCCGAAGACAGAACGAGAGACGAGGGAGCCGCCGCCGTGCAGGAGAAAGAACCGACCGACACGACGGCGGCTCCGTCGTCCCAGTCCCACGGCTGGAAACGTGTCCTTCTGAAGCTGTCCGGCGAGGCGTTCGCCGGCGGTGAGGGGCTCGGCATCGACCCGGCGATCGTGCAGCACATCGCCAAGGCGATCGCCGAGGTCACGCGCGAAGGGGTCCAGGTCGCCGTCGTCTGCGGCGGCGGGAACATGTTCCGCGGCGCGCAGATGTCGGCCCGCGGCATGGACCGCGCCCGTGGCGACTACATGGGCATGCTCGGCACCGTGATCAACTGCCTGGCTCTGCAGGATTTCCTGGAGAAGCTCGAGGTCGAGACGCGGGTGCAGACCGCGATCACCATGGGCCAGGTGGCCGAGCCGTACATCCCGCGGCGCGCCATCCGCCACCTCGAGAAGGGCCGCGTGGTCATCTTCGGAGCGGGGATCGGCCAGCCGTTCTTCTCCACCGACACCGCCGCCGCCCAGCGGGCCCTGGAGATCTCCGCCGACGCGGTGCTCAAGGGCACGCAGGTCGACGGCGTGTACGACGCCGACCCGAAGAAGAACCCGGACGCCTTCCGGTTCGACCGGCTGGAGTACGGCGAGGTGCTGCAGCGCGGGCTCAAGGTCATGGACGCCACCGCGATCAGCCTGTGCATGGACAACGGCCTGCCTATTGTGGTCTTCGACCTGATGGGACAAGGCAACATCGTGCGTGCCGTACGTGGTGAAAAGATCGGCACATTGGTATGTCCGGCGGACAGTTGAAATACAGGAGCCTAAGGTGATCGACGAAATCCTCCTCGAGGCCGAGGAGAAGATGGACAAGGCCGTCACGGTCGCCAAGGAAGACTTCACCAGTATCCGTACCGGCCGGGTCACGCCCGCGATGTTCAACAAGATCACCGCGGAGTACTACGGGACGCAGACGCCCATCAACCAGCTGGCGTCGTTCCAGCTTCCCGAGCCGCGCATGGTCATCGTCCAGCCGTACGACGCCTCGTCGATGAACGCGATCGAGAAGGCCATCCGCGAGAGCGACCTGGGTGTCAACCCGGGCAACGACGGGAAGATCATCCGTGTGGTCTTCCCCGAGCTATCGGAGGAGCGCCGCAAGGAGTTCATCAAGGTGGCCGGGCACAAGGCGGAGGAGGCGCGGGTCTCGATCCGCAACATCCGCCGTCACGCCAAGGACGCCTTGGACAAACTCGCCAAGGCCGGTGACGCGGGCGAGGACGAGGTGCACCGCGCGGAGAAGGATCTCGACGACTTCACGCACAAGCACGTCGCCAAGATCGACGAGTTGCTCGAGCACAAGAAGGCCGAGCTGCTCGAGGTCTAGTGGGACTCGAACAAGCCCCCATGCCGGCACCGGAGATCCCGGAGGAGCAGGCGGACACGGGCAAGAAGAAGCGCGGATCCAGCCGTAACCTCCCCATCGCCGTCGCGGTCGGTGTGGGGCTGGGCGCCGTGGTGCTGCTGTCGCTCTACACGATCAAAGAGATCTTCCTCGGCGTCGTCGTCGTCTTCCTGGGCGTCGCCGTCTGGGAGTTCATCCGGGCGTTCGCCTCGCGTGGCATCCGGATCCCGTGGGTGCCGGTCATGGTCGGCGGGCTCGCGACGCTGCTCTGCACCTACTTCTGGGGTACGACCGCGCTGGTCGCGGGCTTCGGCCTGACCGCCCTCGCCGTCCTGCTCTGGCGGCTGCCCCAGGGCCAGGACGGCTACGTCCGTGACGCGACGGCGGGTGTCTTCGCCACGGCGTACATCTGGTTCCTCGCCGGGTTCGTCGTGCTCCTGCTGGCCGCTCCGGACGGCGCCGACCGCGTACTGATCTTCATCGCGGTCACGGTCGCCAGCGACATCGGCGGATTTTTCGCCGGTTCCTTCCTCGGCAACCACAAGCTGGCCCCCACGATCAGCCCGAAGAAGACGTGGGAGGGCGTCAGTGGCTCGGCGCTGACCTGCATGGTCGTCGGAGGGTTCCTGCTGCCGTGGCTGCTGCACGGCCACTGGTGGCAGGGCGTCATCGTCGGCGTGGCCGCGGTCTTCTCGGCGACTCTCGGCGACCTGATCGAGTCGGTGATCAAGCGGGACCTGGGGATCAAGGACATGGGCAGCCTCCTGCCCGAACACGGAGGAGTCATGGACCGCCTCGACTCCCTGCTGGCCACCGTTCCGGTGGTCTGGCTGCTGTTCCAGGTGTTCGTGCCGCCCGCGTAGACCTGTGACGCCGGGCGGCCGATCGGTGCCGCCCGGCGTGTCGTACGGGCCGGGCGGCGGCCCGCGGTTCGGCTATTCGCCCACGATCCAGCTGCGGCCCTGGCGGGCGAGGCGTTCGATGAGGGCGTCCGGACCCTCCTGCTTGCCGTACTGCCGCTCCGCCTCGGTGATCGGGACGATCCACAGCCACTGCACCGGGTCGCCGCCGAATGAGAACGCCGTCAGGTCGGGAGCGTTCGGCCCTTCGAGACGGTTCGGATTGTCGAGCAGGAGGACGCCCTCCCACTTCGGGCCGAGCGGGAATGTCCGAGCCTCGTGATACCACTTCACGTTGTCGCCCGGCGCGAAGGAGGTGACGGCCTGCCATGGATACTGCGCCAGCCACGGGAAGACCCGTCCCGCCTGCACGCTGGGCAGCGTCGTGGCGACCGCGAGTTCGATACGGGCGTGTTCGCCCACATTGTCCTCGTAGAGCTCGACCGTGGGCATCCGCTGGCAGCTCATGCCGACGGTCGACAGCACGTTGTACGACCGGTCGCCGCGCGCCGGGCGCTCGGAGACGCCCACGACCGGCTCGCGCCGTGGCGGCGTGGTGGTCGCCGGAGTGGCGGGTACGGCGGGCCGTGGCGCGGGTGTGGCGGGCTGCGACCCGTTCTCCGTACGGCTCGGCTGGCGGCCGATGTCATGCCAGTAGTAGCCGCCCGGTCCGAGGCGGCTCAGGAGATGGCCGAGCAGTGACTGCTGGAAGGCCTCCCAGGCGCCCGATCCACGCCGCCAGCTCCAGAACGCCTCGGCCTGCAGTATCCGCGGACCGAGCTCGTCGATCTCATCGTCCAGCGCGAACGCGAACGGGCTCCGGCCGATCGCCTCCCGCGCGTATCCGGGGATGCCGCGGTCAATGTCGGACCAGCCGGGGATGACGCACAGCGGCTGCCCGGCCTCCATCAGCGCGACCCCGTCACCCTCCTCGAACCACACGACCTCCAGCGTCCGGGGGTCGAGCGGCGGCCGCCCCTTGGGGTGTTTCGTACGGCCGCTGGGCAGCGCGGGCACCAGGCCGGCGTTGAGCCGCGCCAGATCCGCGTGGTACGGCGCCTCCTGGTGATTGGCGACCCAACTGGCCGCGACGGTCCCCCCGTCACTGGTGCGCAGGTACGCCGCCGTGGCGACCTGGTCGTACTCAACGTCGAGGACACGGCTTCCGTAGGGACTCGTGTCACTGAGCAGGACCCGCGCCTCCCGCGGCGTTCTACGCAATACCGGCATAGGAAGGGACTGTAGTGATTCCGGAGCCCGAGCGGAGCCACGACCTGCCGACAGAACACCCTCTTGTCCAAACCGGCCCCTGAGACGCACATGCCGGCCCGAATTCGTGCCGGTCCGGGGGTTCCTGATTGGGACGCGCCGGTTCGGCACCACGCCTGTTCGGGTCCATTCGGGGCCTGACTGGTTGTGCCGGTTGAAGGCTCTGCCTGGTCGGGTCCATGCCTGCGTTGGCCGGGCCTGCGCCTGGACGGTCCGCGCCTGGTCGGGCCTGCCCCTGGCTGGGCGGTCCGAGCCTGGTCGGGACTGCCCCTGGTCGGGGACTGCGCCCGCCTGGTCGGATCCGCGCCTGCCCGTCGGGTCTGCGTCGGGGCGTGGCAGCGTCTGGGTGGGTCCGCGCCGGTTTGAGCCGGCGTCTCTTCGAGTCCGGCCGGGTGTGCGCCTGTTCGGGGTGTGCGTCGACTCCGGACATGTGCAGGTTCGGGCTTGTTTCGCGGCTGTCGGAGGCTGCCGGTCGCTTCCTCGCGGGGCGGGTGTCGGTGCTGGTGACACCGTTTCAGGCGGGGCCGTGCCGGGCGGAGGTGCCGCCGGTGACTGACGTGCGGTCAAAGCTCTCCCGGGCGTCTGCCACACTGGTACGAACATGTCCGCTCAGCTCACCTTCGCCGCTCCGCGGCGGGCCAAGCCGCCCCGGCATCTCGCAGACCTGTCCCCGGACGAGCGCCGGGAGGCCGTCGCGGCACTCGATGAGAAGCCGTTCCGTGCCGACCAACTGTCCCGGCACTATTTCGGCCGGCTGGTCGACGATCCGGCTGACATGACCGACCTGCCGGCCGCGGTTCGGGACCGTCTCGTCGCCGAGCTGATGCCGTCCCTGCTCACCGCGGTGCGTGATCAGGTCTGCGACGAGGGCATGACCCGTAAGACGCTGTGGAAGGCGTTCGACGGCACGTTGATCGAGTCGGTGCTGATGCGGTACCCCGACCGCGTGACGATGTGCGTGTCCTCGCAGGCGGGCTGCGGTATGAACTGTCCGTTCTGCGCGACCGGACAGGCGGGGCTCACCCGTAACCTGTCGACGGCCGAGATCGTCGAGCAGGTGGTCGCCGGCGCCCGTGCGCTGGCCCGAGGCCAGATTCCCGGCGGCGCCGGACGGGTCAGCAACATCGTCTTCATGGGGATGGGCGAGCCGCTCGCGTCGTTCAACAACGTGGTCCGGGCGATTCATCGGTTCAGCGACCCCAGCCCGGCCGGGCTCGGCATCTCCCAGCGCAACATCACCGTCTCGACGGTCGGTCTCGTCCCCGCGATCGGGCGGCTCACCGACCTCGACCTGAAGGTGCGCCTCGCGGTGTCGCTGCACGCACCCGACGACGAACTGAGGGACGAGCTCGTCCCCATCAACACGCGCTGGAAGGTCGCCGAGGTCCTCGACGCCGCCTGGGCGTACGCCGACCGCACCCGGCGGCGCGTCTCCATCGAGTACGCCCTCATCCGCGACATCAACGACCAGGCCTGGCGCGCCGACCTGCTGGGGCGGCTCATCAAGGGCCATCCCGTGCACGTCAACCTGATCCCGCTCAACCCGACGCCCGGCTCGAAGTGGACCGCCTCACGGCCCACCGTCCAGACCGAGTTCGTCCGGCATCTGGAGGCACACGGCGTGCCGGTCACCGTACGCGACACGCGTGGCCAGGAGATCGACGGAGCCTGCGGTCAGCTCGCGGCGATGCCTCAGGAAGCCCCGCTGCGGTCCCAGCAGGGATAGGGCACAAGCCACTCCGGTGCCCCGGCACCGGTCCTCGGCGAGGCGGGCCCCGAGAGAGCCGATCGTCTGCCGCAGGCGAGCGTCCGAGGAGGTCGATCCCCGCGCTTCGAACGTGATTCGAGAAGGCCGATCTCGTACTCGGTAGGAGGACGATTCCTGCGCTGCAGGTGGGGCTGGCGGAGGCTGATCCCGTACCTCGGGCGGGTTCGAGCAGGCAGATCCTCGCCCTCGGAGAGATCCGAGAAGGCCGGTCCTGTCTCGCGGGCGGGTCAGGGGGCGGCTGATCTTGTATGGGGGTGAGCCCGGGGAGGCCGGTCCTGTCTCGCGGGCGGGTCAGGGGACGGCCGATCCTGTACGGCGGTTGGACCCGAGGAAAGCCGATTTTGTACGGCGGGTGGGGCTGGAGGAGGTCGATCCTGTATCTCGGGTGGGTCCGAAGTCAGGCCGATCCCGCGTGCCTCGGGTGGGGGTCGAGGAGTCCGACCCGGGCCGCAGGCCGGATACGGCCATGACGTATCGCCTGTTCGTGCATCGCCTGTCCGGCGGAGATCGGAAACAATGATCAGATGCCAGACTTTCCGCGTGCCCTCCGCGGCTACAGTCCCGCTCAGGTGGACGCGCTCATCGGCCGGATCGAGGGGACGCTCGGCCGGCGTCCGCTGTACGCGCCGCCGGTGACGGCCGATGAGGTCAACGCCGCGAAGTTCGGGCGGGCGGTGCGCGGATACCGGATGAAGACCGTGGACGAGGCGCTCGAGGAGTACATCCGCACGCTGGAGGACAAGGCCGGCGGCAACCGCATGGCGTCCGGTGAGGTGGACCGGCTCGTCGGCCTGGTGAGAAACGTGCAGTTCAGGACGACGCGGGTCGCCCCGGGGTACGACGAGCAGGAGGTCGACGACTTCCTCAACGCGACGATCACCGCCCTCCGCGAGGGGACCGCCCGCGCGTCGGTGGTGAAGAAGTCGGTGTTCGCGGCGACCCGGATGCGGCCCGGCTACCGCCAGGCGGAAGTGGACGCCTTCCTGGACCGTCTGGCATCCGAGATCGAACGCCTCCGCTCCGACAGCTGACGGCGGTCGCGATCATGGGCAGGTGCGGCGCAGCCTGACCTACAGGGTGATCGCGATCAGGTCCAGCCGAGGATATGTGCGGGGGCGGCGGTTGCGGTCGTGGCAAGGTGCGGCGCAGTTGGACCTACAGGGCGATCGCGATCGGAGTCCAGGCGGGGTGTGTGCGGGGCGGTCGCGGGCGGGCGCGATGTCGCCGGGCGTACAGGGTGGGCGGGTGCGGCGCAGCCAGACATGCAGGGTGACCGCGATCGGGTCCAGCCGAGAGTGTGTGCGGCGGGCGGGGGTAGCGGTCAGGGGCGGGTGCGGCGTAGTCGGACGTACAAGGCGATGGCGATCGCGGTCCAGGCGAGGGTGCGTGCGGCCAGTTCCGGGAAGGCGTGTGTGAGGTCGGCGGGGCCGTGGCCGGCTGACCGCATCCAGTCGATCATCGGGACCGCCAGGAAGCGTAGCCCCGTCATGCCGAAGATCAGGTTGAGGGCGCAGACGCCCAGCAGGACGAGGATCGAGGTGCCCGTCGACGGGATGACGGCGCGGCTGGTCAGCGCCCCCACCGCGGTCGCGCCCAGCGCCGACAGAGGGGACAGCGCGGCGCAGACCAGCATGGCCTGGACGCCCAGCCCGGAACCGGCGGCCATGGCCAGCAGGTAGATCGGGGCGATCAGCGCGAGTACGACGCTGAAGACGTACGCCGACAGCAGGCCGGCGATGAGGGCCCGCCGGCGGCCCGCGGTGACCGCGGACACGTACCGCTGGACGTCCGGTTCGGTGTCGAGGAGGCCACGCGCCGCCCAGGCGCAGATCGGGAAGACCAGCACGGCCGCGTCGGCGATGGCGTTCACCGTTCCCTGCCGTACTTCGGCCGGTGTGCCGCCGACCGGGCTGGAGAACATGATGGCCAGCAGCAGCGCCAGCGCGAGCACCGGATGCAGCGCACGCACCGACCGCACGTACCCGCTGAGCTGGTAGCGCATCACGGCGACCGTCGACCGTCGTAGGGGGAGCGGCGGGGCGGCGAGCGGCGACCGGCGGCGGTCGAGGCGGGCGGTCATCGGCGGCGGGCGTGGTAGCCGTCGGCGGTCAGGCGTTCGACCAGGGCGTCGGCCTCGTCGGAGCGTACGGTGACCTCCACGATCGTGTGTTCGTCCGGTATGTCTCCCACCGTCACCGTGTGGCCTGACACCCGCCACCGGACGACGTCCGGGAGTTTTCGCAGGTCGCCCTGATGATCGCTCACGACCACGGACGTGCCCTCCGCGGTGAGGGCGGACAGGATCGACGGCAGCGCCGCGCGGGTCTCGGAGTCCAGGCCCGCGAAGGGTTCGTCCAGCACCAGGAGTTCCGGTTCGGCGATCAGTGCCTGGATCAGGCCCGCCTTGTGGGCGCTGCCCTTGGACAGGTCGGGCAGCCGGGTGCCGAGCAGGCCGGAGAAGCCCAGGCGCGCCGCCCATTCTCCGACCGTGGACTCGTCGACGCCCCGGATCCGCGCCATGTGGCCCAGGTAGGCGCCCGCGGTGAAGGGCTGGGCGGCCGGGAAGATCTCCGGGGCGTACCCGATGCGCGGCGGCCGGTCCGACACCTGGCCGCGCACCGGGGGGACCACTCCGGCCAGCAGCCGCAGCAGCGTCGACTTGCCCGCTCCGTTGGCCCCACTGACCTCGATGAGCCGCCCACGGGGTACGGTCAGCGTCACATCGCGGAGTACCCATGGCGCGCGTCGCCGGTAGCGGAACGCGACCTGCTCCAACTGCACGACCCTGGACTCTACCGGCGTCACGTAAGACCAACGTAAGCGGAAGAATGCCACCATGGACTGCGCGTTCTGCGAGATCGTCGCGGGGAGGCGACCCGCCCACGTCGTGCTGGACGACGACGGGCCCGCCGTGGCCTTCCTCGACACCCGGCCCCTGTTCAAGGGGCACACGCTGCTCGTGCCGCGGGAGCACTACGAGACCCTGCCCGACCTGCCGCCCGAGCTGCTGGCCCCCTACTTCGGCGCCGCCCAGCGGCTCGCCGAGGCGATGGAGACCGTGCTGGGGGCCGCCGGGTCGTTCGTCGCGATGAACAACCGGGTCAGCCAGAGCGTGCCGCACCTGCACACCCATGTCGTGCCGCGCAACCGCAAGGACGGCCTGCGCGGGTTCTTCTGGCCGCGCACCAAGTACGCCTCCGACGACGAGGCGCGCGAGTACGCCAAGCGTCTGCGCGAGGCGCTCGGCTGATGCTCGCCGAGGCCACCGAACCGCGCACCGGGACGCCCCGCCGCCAGGCGGTGGCGGTCGGGGCCCTCACCGTGGTGGTGGCGGCCGTCTACTCGGTGTACGCCCTCGTACGGTTCTGGGCCTTCCGCACCACGACGTACGACCTGGTGATCTTCGACCAGGCGGTACGGTCCTACAGCCGCCTGCACCTGCCCGTCGCGATCGTCAAGGGCGTGCACAACGGGTTCGGCGCGCAGTTCAACGTGCTCGGCGACCACTTCTCGCCGATCCTCGCGCTGCTCGCCCCGCTGTACTGGATCCACGACGGGCCGCAGACCCTCCTCGTCGCCCAGTCGGTGCTGCTGGCGCTGACGATCGTCCCGCTCTGGGCGTTCACGCGGCGGCGGCTCGGGAGCGGGCCGGCGTACTGCGTCTCCGCCGTGTACGCGCTGGCGTGGCCGGTGGCCGAGACGCTGGCGTTCGACTTCCACGAGATGGCGTTCGCGCCGGTCCTGTCGATGCTCGTGCTCGAACGCCACGAGGCCGGCCGGCGGTGGCAGAGCGCGGCGGCGGCCGGCGCTCTGCTGCTGGTGAAGGAGGACATGGGCCTGCTGGTCGCCGGCTTCGGGCTGTACCTGCTGACCCGGCCGGGCGAACGGAGACGTGCGGCCTTTCTCGTCGTGGCCGGGGTGTTCTGGACGTGGCTCGCCTCACGGGTGCTGATCCCGGCCTTCGGCGGCTCGGCCGACTACTACTGGGCGTACGACGCGCTCGGCCGCGATCTGCCGCACGCGGCCTCCGGTGCGCTCACGCATCCGTGGACCGTCGGCCGGCTCCTGGTCACCCCGCACGTCAAGGTGACGACGATGCTGTGGCTGGTGGCCCCGCTGCTGCTGCTTCCGCTCCTGTCACCGATCACGCTGGCGGTGCTGCCGCTGCTGGCCGAGCGGATGCTGTCGAGCCGGTTCGGGCACTGGTGGGAACCGCGGTTCCACTACAACGTCGCGCTGGCCGCCCTCCTCGTCGCGGCGGGCGTCGACGGCGCGGCCCGCCTCGGGCGGCTGCTGCCGCGGCTGCGGGCCGAGCACGTGTGGCCGGTGGCCGCCCTGGCCGCGACGCTGGCGGTGGTCCCGCACTTCGCCTTCGCCAAGTTCGTCGAGCGCGGCTTCTACCGGCGCGACGCGCGGGCCAGGGCCGTGGCCGCGATCCTGCCGGCCATCCCGGACGGCGCGCTGGTCGAGGCGCCCAACGGGGTGGGCCCGCAGCTGAGCGGCCGTACGCGGGTGCTGTTGTGGGACGACCGGCCGCGCTGGGCGCCGTGGGTGGTGGCCGACGTGGCGGCTCTGGACTTTCCGTTCCCCTCGCTGCAGGCTCAGCGCGACCGGGTGAGCCTGCTGCGGCGCGAGGGCTATGCGGTGGTCCGGCAGCAGGACGGGTACCTGCTGCTCAACCGCCCGGGGTCGGTTCCCGATCTGCGCCCTGCCCGCTGACCGCTCGGCCGTGGGTCAGACGGCGGCGCACGGTCGCCGCTCTCCGTGCGGCACTCGGGAGCGATGAGCCCGTGTGATGGTCGTCTCGATGGCCAGCAGTGCCAGTGCGACGCCGGCGAGGCATGCGCCGATCCAGGCCACCGCCGGGTAGCCGAGCCCCGCGGTGAGCGCCGTCCCGCCGAGCCACGGGCCGACGCTGATGCCGATGTTGAACGCCGAGGTGTTCCCCGCGACCGCCAGTGTCGGTGCCGCCGGGGCGATTCCGAACACCCGTGAGTTGAGCGCCGGGTTGGTGCCGAACCCGGCCAGTCCCAGCAGCAAGACCAAGATCACAACGGCGACGGCATGCGGTGCGGCGAGCCCGAGCATGACCGAGGTGACCAGCAGCCCGGTGAAGCCGGCGGCGAGGACGCCGAGGGGCCGAGTGTCGGCGGCGCGGCCACCGACCGCCATGCCGAGCAGTGCACCGATGCCGTACACGAGCAGGACGCCGGGCACCCAGGCGGCATCGAGGCCGGTCGTGTCGACGAGCATCGCGCCCAGGTAGGAGAACGTACCCAGTAGCGCGGCGGTGGAGACCGCCGTCATGGCGTACGACAGCCACAGCCTCGGCGGGGCGAGCCCGCGCAGCTCTTCGCGCACTCGCGGCGTGGTCGTGGGGCGGAGGTCGGGCACCTTGGCGAGCACGGCGAGGATGGCCAGGGCGGCGAGCGCGGCGACGCACCAGAACGCTCCTCGCCAGCCGAGGTGCTGGCCGATCCAGGTGCCGGCGGGCAGTCCGATCACGGTGGCGACGGTGAGACCGCCGGCGACGATGCTCATCACGCGTCCGCGCCGGTCGGGTGCGACGAGTGCCATGGCAGTGCTTCCACCGACGGCCCAGAATCCGGCATAGACGAATGCGCCGACGAATCGGGCGGCGAACAGCACGGCGTAGCTCGAGGTCAGCGCGCCGACCACGTGCGCGAGGACGAAGATCGCCAGGAAGGCGGTCATGGCCCGTTTGCGCGGCCAGCGCAGCGTGACGATGGCCAGGGTGGGCGCGCCGATGAGCATGCCGAGCGCGAATCCGGAGATCAGCAGCCCTGCCTGCGAGATCGTGACGTGGAGATCGGCGGCGAGTTCCGGCAGCAGGCCGGCGAGCATCAGTTCGCTGGTGCCCTGGGCGAAGATCGCGAACCCGATGATCAGGACCGGGACGGGCATCAGAGCATCGACCCGCCACTCGCGTCGATCCACTGCCCGGTCACCCATCGTGCGTCTTCCGAGGCGAGAAAGGCGACGACGTCGGCGATGTCGTCCGGCTGCGCGACGCGGTTCAGCGGAGACAGAGCGGCGATCGCGGCGCGGCCCTCCTCCGTCGCGAGCCTCGCGGTGTTCATGTCGGTGTCGGTCGCGCCGGGGCCGACGGCGTTGACCGTGATCGCGCGCGGTCCGAGTTCCTTGGCCAGGGACGCCGTCAGCGAGTCGACCGCGGCCTTCGACATCGCGTACGCCATCAGCTCCGGGAGTCGCGCGCCGTGGGTGAACCGGGTGGAGACATTGATGATCCGGCCGCCGTCGCGCAGCCGCGACAGGCCATGCTGGGCGAGGAAGAACGCCGCCTTGGTGTTGACCGCGAAGACCTCGTCATAGCGCGCCTCGTCGACCTCGGCGAAGGGGATCCGCCCGCCCAGGACGCCCGCGTTGTTGACCAGGATGTCCACCCCGTCGGCGTGTTCGTCGAACGCCGTCCACACCGTCTCGGCGTCACCCGGGATCCCGAGCCGAGCCTGGATCGCGAAGGCCTGGCCACCGCCGTCGCGGATCGTCCCGACGGTCCGTTCGGCGGCTTCGGCGCTGCTGCCGTAGTGCACGCCGACACGTGCGCCGTCGCGAGCCAGCCGAAGCGCGATCGCCCGGCCGATTCCCCGGCCCGCACCGGTGACCAACGCCGTCTTACCCGTCAGCGATCCCATGAGCACTCCTTTCTCTAACGGCCGTTACAAAACGAACCGTAGCATATTGTCTAACGGGCGCTATAAAATGGGCTCATGGCGACGACGCGTGGACGTCCCTCCTCCTTCGACCGGGACGCGGTCCTGGACAAGGCGATCCGGCTGTTCTGGCGGCGGGGCTACGAGGGCACCTCGGTACGGGATCTCAGCGAGGAGCTCGGGATCGGTGCTCCGAGCATCTACAACGCCTTCGGCGACAAGCGGACGTTCTTCGCCGAGGTCCTCCGCGTGTACGACGAGAAGTACGGCGGGTTCATCGACGCGGCCCTGGCCGAGGAGCGCACCGCCAAGGAGGCGGCCGCACGCGTCTTCGCCGAGGCGCCGACCCGTTACAGCCGTCGCGGCCTGCCGACCGGATGCCTCATCATCAGTGGCGACGCCGGTACCGCCGACGTCACGGTGGCGACGCGGTTGCGGCGCATCCGGGAGGCCAAGGTCGCCGCGTTCGCCGACAAGATCCGCGCCGACCTGACCTCCGGTGAGCTTCCCGCCGACACGGACGCACAGGCATTGGCCCGCTACACGATGTCGACGCTGAGCGGAATCGCGCAGGCGGCCCGCGACGGCGTACGCAGGACCGAACTCGAGCACGCCGCGCGGATCGCACTGGGCGCGTGGCCGTGAACGTCAAGCCCGGTCACATCGGTTCCCGGCCTGCGCCCGGAGGGAGCAGGCCGGCGATGTGGGCGGGCGCCGGGAGGCCGTCCGGAAGCGCCGGGTCGGGTACGGGCGGACGGGAGACGACCTCCAGCGGCACGACCCCGGCCCACAGCCCCAGCGAGGCGTCCGGGCCGTCGCCGTCCGCCGGCGGTCCCTCCGCGACCTTCACCGACGCCTCGTCCAGGGGCAGGGCGAAGATCACTGTGGCGGCGAGCTCCTTACGGCTCGGTCGCC
This sequence comes from Actinoallomurus iriomotensis, assembly GCF_030269445.1. Taxonomy (GTDB): domain Bacteria; phylum Actinomycetota; class Actinomycetes; order Streptosporangiales; family Streptosporangiaceae; genus Actinoallomurus; species Actinoallomurus iriomotensis. The sequence continues at coordinate 916,151 of NZ_BSTJ01000001.1, read as the reverse complement.
GCGCGTAGTCCCACTGGCCGGGCGCCGCGTGCTCGGTCAGCACGCGCAGCCCCTCCACTTTGGCCTCCCCGGACAGCGCGCGCGGCAGGCCGTACACCATCGCGCTGCGGTAGTTGACCCCGTGCTCGAACACCGAGCGGGCCAGCACCAGCCCGTCCACGTGCGTCACCGTCACGCACACCGTCCGCCCGCCCGCCAGGCTCCGGCTGGCGACCGACCCGTGGAAGTACAGGAAGGAGTCGTCGAAGCCGTACACCGTCGGCACGACCATCGGCGCGCCGTCGACGATGACGCCCAGATGGCAGACGAATCCGGCGCGCAGCACGGCGAACAGGGCCGCACGGTCGGTGCGGCCCTGGTCGCGCAGCCGCCGATGCCGCGTGCGCTCCGTGCCGGACAGCCCCGAGGCCATCAGACCCGCGTCCACGCCTCCGTCAGCACCGACCGCAGGATCCGTTCGATCTCGTCGAAGTGCTCCTGGCCGCAGATCAGCGGCGGGGCAAGCTGGATGACCGGGTCGCCGCGGTCGTCGGCGCGGCAGACCAGGCCCGCGTCGAACAGCGCCGGCGACAGGAACCCGCGCAGCAGCCGTTCGGACTCGTCGTCGTCGAAGGTCAGCTTGGTGGTCTTGTCCTTCACGAGCTCGATGCCGTAGAAGTAGCCGTCGCCGCGTACGTCGCCGACGATGGGCAGGTCGTTCAGCCGTTCGAGGGTGGAGCGGAAACCGGCCTCGTTCGCGCGGACGTTCTCGAGGACCTTCTCCTTCTCGAACACCTCCAGGTTGGCCAGGGCCACGGCCGTCGAGACCGGGTGGCCGGCGAAGGTGATGCCGTGCAGGAACGTCGCGGTTCCTTCGTTGAACGGCTCCATCAGCCGGTCGTCGACGAGCATGCCGCCCAGCGGCGAGTAGCCGGAGGTCAGGCCCTTGGCGAAGGTGATGATGTCGGGCCGGTAGCCGTACCGGTCGGCGCCGAAGTAGTGGCCGAGCCGGCCGAACGCGCAGATCACCTCGTCGGAGACGAGCAGCACGCCGTGCCGGTCGCAGATCTCGCGGACCCGCTGGAAGTAGCCGGGCGGCGGCGGGAAGCAGCCGCCGGAGTTCTGCACCGGCTCCAGGTACACCGCGGCCACCGTCTCGGGCCCCTCGCGCTCGATGGCCCGCTCGATCTCGTCCGCCGCCCACTGCCCGAACCGCTCCAGCGAGTCGCCGTGCTCGGGCGCGCGGTAGAAGTTGGTGTTCGGCACGCGTACGGATCCGGGCACGAGCGGTTCGAACGGCGGCTTGATGCCGGCCAGGCCGGTGATCGACAACGCGCCCATCGACGTGCCGTGGTAGGCGATGTCCCGGCTGATCACCTTGTAGCGCTCCGGCTGCCCGACCAGCTTGAAGTAGTTGCGGGCGAGCTTGAACGCCGACTCGACGGCCTCGGACCCGCTGGTGGTGAAGAACACCCGGTTCAGGTCGCCGGGCGCGAGGCCGGCCAGGCGCTCGGCCAGCTCGACGGCGTTCGGGTGGGCGTAGGACCAGAGAGGGAAGTAGGCCAGCTCGCCGGCCTGGCGGCCCGCGGCCTCGGCGAGCTCGGTCCGGCCGTGGCCGAGCTGGGAGACGAACAGGCCGGACAGCCCGTCCAGGTAGCGACGGCCCCGGTCGTCGTAGACGTACGGGCCCTCACCGCGCACGATGACCGGAATCTCGCTGTCCTTGTACGCCGACATCCGGGTGAAGTGCAGCCACAGATGGCGTTTTGCCGAATCCTGTGTGGTCATGGGCCGCTCAGCCTCCTTACGCTGGGTCATCGCGTTCCCCAGGAGTAGATCTGCTTGCGCAGTTTGAGGTAGACGAAGCTCTCGGTGCTGGTGACGGTCGGTACGGCCCGGATGCGGCCCAGGAGTTCGAGGAGGTGGTCGTCGTTCTCGCAGACGAGCTCGGCGAGCAGGTCGAAGGACCCGGCGGTGATGACGACGTAGTCGATCTCGTCGATCGCGGCCAGCGCGTCCGCGACCGCGGTGAGGTCGCCCTCGCACTTGACGCCGATCATCGCCTGCCGTGGGAAGCCCAGGGACAGCGGGTCGGTGACCGCGACGATCTGCATCACGCCGGCTTCGAGCAGCCGCTGCACCCGCTGGCGCACCGCCGCCTCCGACAGGCCGACGGCCTTGCCGAGCGCCGCGTACGAACGGCGCCCGTCCGCCTGCAGCAGCTCAATGATCTTCTTTGACGTCTCGTCGAGGTTCACACCGGTGCGCCGCCCGCTCGGCGTCTGCCGGACCGGCGGTGGGTGTTCGTCGCTCATCGAGTCCTCCTCGATGCGACATCGTGTCACCTGTGCCGTGATTGTCAAGGAATCCATCGTGAAATCCGATTGTAACAACGGAATCCCTTGTTTCACCTCGACGGTTCTGCCATGGTCGGGGCCATCCGTTCCGGACCCCGGAGGTCGAGGGTGACGCTGCGAAACTTCGTGGGCGGCGAGTACGTCGAGGCCAAGGACGGCCGCGTCTCCGACGTGGTCGACCCGAGTACGGGCGAGCCGTACGACCAGGCTCCGGTCTCCGGACCCGCGGACGTCGACGCGGCGATGACCGCGGCCGAGGCCGCCTTCCCGGGCTGGCGCGACGCCACGCCCGCCGAGCGCAGCCTGGCCCTGCTCCGCATCGCCGACGCCGTCGAGGCCAGGGCGGAGGAGTTCGTCCAGGCCGAGTGCCGCAACACCGGCAAGCCGCTCCAGCTCACCCGGGACGAGGAGATCGGCCCGATGGTGGATGAGTTCCGGTTCTTCGCCGGCTGCGCCCGCCTGCTCGAAGGCCGGTCGGCGGGGGAGTACCTGGCCGGCCACACCTCGATGATCCGCCGCGAGCCCATCGGCGTCTGCGCGCAGGTCACACCGTGGAACTACCCGATGGTCATGGCCACCTGGAAGATCGCGCCGGCGCTCGCGGCGGGCAACACCGTCGTGCTCAAACCCTCCGATACGACGCCTGTCACCACGCTCCTTCTGGCCGAGATCGCGGCCGAGTTCCTCCCGCCCGGCGTGCTCAACGTCGTCTGCGGCGACCGCGACACCGGGCGCGAACTCGTGGCACACCGGATCCCGCAGATGGTCTCGGTCACCGGATCCGTACGGGCGGGCAAGGAGGTCGCCCGGCAGGCCGCCGACACGCTCAAGAAGGTGCACCTCGAGCTCGGCGGCAAGGCCCCGGTCATCGTCTTCGACGACGCCGACGTGGAACGTGCCGCCCAGGGCATCGCCGAGGCGGGCTACTTCAACGCCGGGCAGGACTGCACCGCGGCCACCCGCGTGATCGCCGGTCCGGGCGTGCACGACGACTTCGTCGCCGCACTGGCCGAGCGGGCGCGCACCACCACGGTCGGCCCGCCGTCGCAGGAGGACGCCTTCTACGGCCCGCTGAACAACGCGAACCAGTTCGCCCGCGTGAGCGGCTTCCTCGACCGCGTGCCCGCGCACGCCGAGGTCGTCGCCGGCGGCGAACGCCTGGGCGACCGCGGCTACTTCTACGCGCCCACCGTCGTCACCGGGCTCGCCCAGGACGACGAGATGATCCAGGACGAGATCTTCGGCCCGGTCATCACCGTGCAGCGCTTCACCGACGAAGAACAGGCATTGCGCTGGGCCAACGGCGTGGACTACGGCCTGGCGGCGAGCGTGTGGACCAGGGACCACGGCCGTGCGCTGCGGATGGCCAAGGGCCTCGACTTCGGCGCCGTCTGGATCAACACGCACATCCCGTTCGCGTCGGAGATGCCGCACGGCGGCTACAAGCACTCGGGGTACGGCAAGGACCTGTCGATGTACGGGTTCGAGGACTACACGCGGATCAAGCACGTGATGAGTCACATCGGAGTCTCGTGACCGAGCGGAGCGAGGGAACCATCGAACACAGCACGGTGGTCACGAGGCCGACGAAGGAGGTCTCGTGACCGATACGAAAGAGGCGGGGACGCCCGTCGGCGCCGACCTCGCGGCGATCGAGCTGAACGGCGTCAAGAAGACCTTCCACGCGCACGGTGACGCGGTCGCGGCGGTCAAGGGCATCGACGTGTCCATCGGCGAGGGCGAGTTCTTCTCGCTGCTCGGCCCGTCCGGGTGCGGCAAGACCACGACGATGCGGATGATCGCCGGGTTCGACGAACCCACCGAGGGCGAGGTCTTCCTGCACGGCCGGAACGTCGTCGGCGTGCCGCCGAACAAGCGGGACGTCAACATGGTGTTCCAGTCGTACGCGCTGTTCCCGCACATGAGCGTGTTCGAGAACGTCGCCTTCGGGCTGCGCCGCAAGGGCGTCGCCAAGAGCGAGGTCGCGCGGCGCGTCGGCGAGATGCTGGAGATCGTCGACCTGAAGGGCCGGGAGAAACGGCGACCGCGCGAGCTGTCCGGTGGCCAGCAGCAGCGGGTGGCGCTGGCCCGCGCTTTGGTCAACCGCCCGCGCGCCCTGCTGCTCGACGAGCCGCTCGGCGCGCTGGACCTCAAGCTCCGCCAGGCGATGCAGGTCGAGCTCAAGCGCATCCAGCGCGAGGTCGGCATCACGTTCGTGTACGTGACGCACGACCAGAACGAGGCGCTGACGATGTCGGACCGCATCGCGGTGATGAACGACGGCCGGATCGAGCAGCTCGGCACGCCGCGGGAGATCTACGAACGGCCCGCGACCACCTTCGTCGCCGGCTTCATCGGCACCTCCAACGTGCTGTCCGGCACCGTCGCCCGCGCCGGTGCGGGCCGCGCGGTCATCGAGCCGGGCCTGGGGGAGCGGATCGTGGTGCCCTGCACCGCCGCGCCGGGCGAGGAGATCGAGCTCACCGTACGGCCGGAGAAGATCGACGTCCGCTCCGATCCTCCGGCCGGCGACGGCTGCGCGCTGCGCGGCACCGTGACCGAGGTCGTGTACCTCGGCATGTTCACCAACTACAACGTGACGACCTCCACGGGCGCCGAGGTCGTCGTCTTCGTGCAGAACGTCTCCTCCGCGGACGACGTCGCCACCCGGGGGGACAGCGTCTGGCTGTCGTGGGATCCGCGCCACTCCTACGTGATCGGAGCCTGACATGAACACCAACCCCGCTCTTCTCCGCGGCATGACCGGCCGCCGGGACGCGCTCCGGCTCTTCGGCCTGGCCGGCGCGGGTCTCGGTCTGGCCGCCTGTGGCGTCAAGGGGCAGAAGGCGGCCCCGCCGAAACAGAACGACGTGCAGAAGTACTGGGCCGGCAAGACCAAGAAGGGCCACCTGAACTTCGCGAACTGGACCCTCTACATCGACAAGAACCGGACACCGCTGAAGGAGTTCACCCGGCAGACCGGCATCACGGTCACCTACCGCGAGGTCATCTCGGACGACCCGCAGTGGTTCGGCAAGATCGCCCCGCAGCTTCAGGCGGGCCAGTCGATCGGCTACGACCTCATGGTGGTGACGAACGGCCTGGAGTTCACCAAGCTCGTCGAACTCGGCTACCTCGTGCCGCTCGACCACTCCCAGATGCCGAACTTCACCAAGAACGTGGGGGCGGCGTACAAGCAGGAGTCCTTCGACAAGGGGAACGTCTACAGCGTCCCGTACGCGACCGGGCTCACCGGCATCGCGTACGACCCGAGCAAGACCGGGCGTGAGATCACCAGCATCCAGGACCTGTGGGACCCGAAGTTCAAGGGCAAGGTCGGGATGATGTCCGACGTGCAGGAGATCGGGAACTTCGGGATGTTCGCCGTCGGCATCGACCCGGAGAAGTCGACCCCGGACGACTGGAAGAAGGCCGGCGCCAAGCTGCAGGAGCAGAAGGACAAGGGCATCGTCCGCAAGTACTACGAGAACGACTACATCGACGCGCTGTCGCGCGGCGACGTGTGGCTCACCATGGCCTGGTCCGGCGACATCTTCCAGCAGAACCTCAACGAGGGATCGAACCTGAAGTTCGTCATCCCCAAGGAGGGCGCCACGATCTGGACCGACAACATGATGATCCCCAAGACCGCGGACAACCCGGTCGACGCCCTGATGATGATGGACTTCTTCTACCGGCCGGAGATCGCCGCCAACCTCGCCGAGTTCATCAACTACGTGACGCCGGTGCCGGCGGCCAAGGACGTCATCGCGGCCGACGCGGCCAAGGCCACCGGCTCGAAGAAGAAGACGCTGGAGTCGGTGGCGTCCAGCCCGCTGGTGTTCCCCACCGACGCCGACTACGCCAGGCTGCGGCACTACCGCTCGCTGACCCCCGCGGAGGAGAAGGACTACACCGCGGTCTTCCAGCACATCACGGCGGGTTGACCGATGCGCCGACGCCTCGCGCCGTACGCGCTGATCCTGCCCGGGGGGCTCTGGCTCGCCATCTTCTTCGTGGTGCCGATGGTCGTGATGCTGTCGTTCTCGCTGATGCAGGGCGACGTCGTCAACGGTTTCTCGCTCACCTGGCACTGGCAGAACTACAGCGAAGCCCTGTCCGACTACGACGACCAGCTCATCCGGTCGCTGGTCTACGGGGTGATCGCCACCGCCGCCTGCATCGTGCTGGCCTACCCGGTGGCGTACTGGATCGCCTTCCGCGGCGGCGCGCGCAAGACGACGTTCCTGTTCCTGCTCCTCCTGCCGTTCTTCGTGTCGTTCGTGCTGCGGACCTTCTCCTGGAAGTTCCTGCTGGCCGACGACGGCATCGTGCTGTCCCCGCTCAAGCACGCCGGACTCCTGCCGCAGGACTTCCACGTGATCGCCACCGGGTTCGCGGTGGTGGCCGGTCTCACGTACAACTACCTGCCGTTCATGGTGCTGCCGATCTACGTGGCGCTGGAGCGGGTGGACCCGAAGATGATCGAGGCGGCGCAGGACCTGTACGCCTCGCCGGCGCAGGCGTTCGCGCGGGTGGTGTTCCCGCTCTCGCTGCCGGGGGTGTTCGCCGGGGTGCTGATGACGTTCGTGCCGGTCAGCGCCGACTACGTGAACGCCACCGTGCTCGGCGGCACCAACAACACGATGATCGGCAACATCATCCAGAACCTCTACCTGGTGAACAACGACTACCCCCAGGCCGCGGCGCTGTCCTTCACACTGATGGCGATCCTGCTCATCGGGATCTTCCTGTACGCCAGGGCGCTGGGCACCGAGGACGTCCTGGAGGTGGCGACCCGATGACGTCGGTCGCGGCGGAGGAGAGCACCGGTACGGCATCGCGGAGGACGCGCGGGCGCTGGGGCGACCGGCTGCTCTTCGGCTACACCTGGCTGATCATCGTCTGGCTGTGCCTGCCGATCGCGGTGATGATCGCGTTCGGGTTTAACGACACCAAGGGCCGGCTCAACCTCACCTGGCAGGGCTTCACGGTCAAGTGGTACGGCCGGCTGTTCTCGGTGCCGGACCTGACCACGGCCCTGGTGAACTCCCTGACGATCGCGCTGGTCGCCACGGCCGTCAGCGCCGTCCTCGGCACGCTGATCGGGCTGGCCCTCGGCAGGTACCGCTTCCGCGGGCAGGGCGCGCTGAACCTCGTGCAGTTCGCCGCGATCTCCGCGCCGGAGACGGTCATGGGCGCGTCCCTGCTGTCGTTCTTCGTGCAGCTGAACGTCGGGCGCGGCTACTGGACGATCGTCATCGCGCACATCATGTTCTCGCTGTCGTTCGTCGCGGTGACCGTGCGCTCGCGGGTGCTCACCCTCGACCCGGCGATCGACGAGGCGGCCCGCGATCTGGGCGCGACCGGCTGGACCGCCTTCCGGCTCGTGACCCTGCCGATGATCTTCCCGGCGGTGCTGGCCGGCGGCCTGCTGGCGTTCGCGCTGTCGATCGACGACTTCATCATCACGAGCTTCAACAGCGGCTCCACGCTGACGTTCCCGCTGTGGATCTGGGGCGCGCAGAAGAACGGCCTTCCCCCGCAGGTCAACGTCATGGGGACGCTGATCTTCGTGGCCGGGGTGCTGCTCGCGGTCGGCAACGCGCTCCTCGCCCGCCGGCGCAGGTGATGAACGCGCTGAGGGCGCTGGCCGAGGCCGAGCCCACTCCGTACTGGCTGGCCGACCCGGCCGCGCCCGAGCCCGCCGCCGCCCTGACCGGCCCGGTCTCCTGCGACCTCGCGGTCGTCGGCGGCGGGTACACCGGGCTGTGGACCGCGCTGCGCGCCCGGGAACGCGACCCGTCGCTCGACGTCGTCCTCCTGGAGGCCGACGTCGCCGGCGGCGCCGCCTCCGGGCGCAACGGCGGCTTCTGCGCGGCGAGCCTCACGCACGGGCTGGGCAACGGCCTGGCCCGCTGGCCCGGGGAGATCGCCACGCTGGAGCGGCTCGGCCGGGAGAACCTCGACGGCATCGAGGCCACGCTCGCGCGCCACGGCATCGACGCGGAGTTCGAACGCACCGGCGAGCTGGACGTCGCCACCGAGGACTGGCAGCTCGCCGACCTCGCCGAACTGGCCGAGCGCGCGGACGAGGCCGGGCGGTCCCTCGAACTGCTCGACGCCGGCGCCGTACGGGCCGAGGTGGACTCGCCGACCTACCACGGCGGCCTGTGGGACCGGGACGGCGTCGCGCTCGTGCACCCGGCCAAGCTCGCCTGGGGCCTGCGGCGCGCGTGCCTGGCGGCGGGAGTGCGGATCTTCGAGCGCACGCCGGTACGCGCCATCGAGGAGGAGGGCCGCGGACTCCGGCTGCGGACCCCGTACGGCACGGTCACCGCCGGGAGGGGCGCGCTGGGCACCGGCGGCTTCCCCGCGCCGCTGCGCCGCCTGCGCCACTTCATCGCGCCCGTCTATGACTACGCGCTGGTCACCGAGCCGCTCTCCGACGCGCGGCTCGCCTCGGTGGGCTGGCGGAGCCGTACGGGGGTGGGCGACTCCGGCAACCGGTTCCACTACTACCGGCTGACCGCCGACAACCGGATCCTGTGGGGCGGCTACGACGCGATCTACCACTTCGGCGGCGCGGTGCGCGCCGAGCTCGAACGCCGGCCGGCCACGTTCGCGACGCTCGCCGGGCACTTCTTCACGACGTTCCCACAGCTCGACGGCGTGCGCTTCACTCACGCGTGGGGCGGGGTCATCGACACGTGCAGCCGGTTCTGCGCCTTCTTCGGCACCGCGTACGGCGGGCGGCTCGCGTACGCCGCGGGCTACACCGGGCTCGGCGTCGGTGCGACGCGGTTCGGCGCCGACGTCATGCTCGACCTGCTGTCGGGCGAGGAGACCGAGCGCACGCGGCTGGCGATGGTCCGCTCCAAACCGGTGCCGTTCCCGCCGGAGCCACTGCGGTACGGCGCGGTACAGCTCACACGCTGGTCCCTGGCCCAAGCGGACCGCCACCAGGGCCGCCGCAACCTGTGGCTACGCGCCCTCGACGCCTTCGGCGTCGGCTTCGATTCGTGATGATGGTCGGGCTCGCCTCCTCACTCGCTACGCGGACGGCTCGTACCTCACCGGCCGCTCCGCTCGCTCGTCGGCTCGCCGCTCCGGTCAGTCGTCCCCGTGGCCGAACGCCACCGCGGAGATGTCGAGGTAGATCGCCTCGGGTTCGGGGACGTACTCCACCCGGGACAGGGCCTGGTCCTGGCCCGCGGACTCCAGCACGATCGTGCCGTACCCCAGCATCCGGCCCAGGATCGAGCGGTCGACCGTCAGGTCGGTGACCTTCGACAGCGGCATCATGTCGACGCGCCGCGTGACGATGCCGTGGACGAGCATGGCGCGGACCTTGGTGACCGCGAAGAACTCGTCGGACCACTCGAACACCTTGAAGACCAGCCGGGAGGCGACCATCAGGAAGCCCACCCAGATGACGGTGACGGCCGTGGAGTTGTGTACGAAACCGGTGAGCACGCCGGCGAGGATCAGCGCGCCGAGCGTCTCGAAGACCTGCTGCAGGAACACGGCGGGATGACGGCGGATCAGCACCGTGTCGTCGTCCATCTCCTGCGGAAGCAGGTACTTCTGGAGATGGTGCGGATTGACGTTGCGTACGGCCAGAAAACCCGGGATCGGCACGTCCGCACTCTAACCCGAGGCCGCCGCGTTCGTGATCCATTTGGCCGCGCGTGGCCTGTTCCGGGGGCTCAGTCGCCGGTGACGCCGTCGAGCATCTCCCGCAGGATGTCGAGGTGGCCGTTGTGCCGGGCGGTCTCCTCGATGAGGTGCACGATGATCCATCGGAGCGTGACGTGCCCGCCCCGCCCCCGCTCGAGCTTCGACTCGGTGTCCAGGCTCAGCGAGCGCAGGACCTCGTTGTTGGCCGAACACTGCCGCTCGTACGCCGCCAGCAGCTCCGACAGCGGCGTGCCGTCGGCGCGGAAGTCGGCGTCCGGGTCCTCTTCACTCCACGGCTGGTCGTCCGGGCCGCCGAGCAGTGTGTGCTCGACCCACCCGCGCTCCACCCAGTAGAGGTGGCTGACGAGCCCGGCGACGGTCATGAGGGGAGAGGAGGCGAGCAGCGGGCGGTGCGCGAGGTCCTCGGCCAGTCCCTCGGTCTTGACGAAGACGGTCGCCCGGTGCCAGTCGAGCCAGGAGATGAGCATCGAGCGCTCATCGGCGGCGTGCGGTGCGTCAGTACGGTTCATGACCTGGGATCATGCCGGTCGGCCCGGCCTGCGGCAACCGGCTGCTCACGGCCGGCCGCGCTCGTCTCGTAGGCGGTCACGATCGCGTCCAGCAGCCCGGGGAAGCGGCGGTCGAGATCCTCCGCGCGGAGCGTGGTCCACCGGCGCGTGCCCTCCTCGCGCTGCCGGATCACCCCGGATTCACGCAGCACGCGGAAGTGGTGGGACAGCGTCGAGGGCGCGACGTCGACCGGGAACGTCCCGCACGCGCGCTCCGGCGCGGAGCGCAGGGTCCGGACGATCGTCATCCGGGTCGGGTCGGACATCGCGTGCAGGATGTCCAGCACGTCGAACTCCTCCGGCTCGGGATGGGTGAGCGCCGTGCGGCGGCGCTGAGATCTCGGCATCGTTCCCTCTTTCATTCGACAAACATCGTACAACGGTTGTACGGTTTTCGTCGTTCTACGAACGTCGAAACTAGAAGGAGTCCTCATGCGCGCGTTGGTCATGACCGGGCCGTCCCAGGACGCCGGCCGAACGAGGGTCGCGGAGGTCGAGGAGCCTCATCCGGGCGCGGGCGAGGTGACCGTCGAGGTGGAGTACGCCGGGATCAACTTCATCGACGTGATGGCCCGCCGCGGCGACCCCGGCTACGCGAAGGAGTGGCCGTACCGGCCCGGCCTGGAGGTGTCCGGCACGGTGCGGGAGACCGGACCGGGCGTCACGGGCCTCGAACCGGGGCGGCGGGTCGCCGCGTTCACCGGTGGCGGCGGCCTGGCCGAGGTGGTGCGCGTGCCGGCCGCCTCCGTCGTGCCCGTGCCCGGCGGCGTCCCGTCCCCGGTCGCCGCGGCGGCCCCGCTCATGTTGACCACCGGGCTCCTCCTCCTACGCGACGCCGCGCGCTTCCGGCCCGGGGAGACCGTGCTGGTGCACTCGGCCGGCGGCGGGGTCGGGGGCGCGGTGGCCCGGCTCGTGCCGGCGCTCGGCGGAGGCCGCCTCATCGGGACCGTGGGCCGGCCCGCCGGCGTCGGCTCGGCGCTGGAGAGCGGGTACGACGCCGTGGTGCCGCGCGACGCCGGCCTGGAGGAGGCGATCCGCGCGGCCACCGGCGGCACCGGGGTGGACGTCGTGCTCGACCCGCTGGGCACCCGGGCGCTCCGCACCGACCTCGCCGTCGCCGCGCCCGGCGGCCGGATCGTCCTGTTCGGCAACGCCGGTGGCGGGGAGCAGGACGCGCTGCCCGCGGCCGGCCGGCTGATCGGCGGCAACCTGTCGATCGGCGGCTTCAGCATGAGCGGGCTGTGGGCGCACGCCACGCACCGCGCCGCGGCCGGCCTGCGCGATGTCCTCGGCCTGGTCGCCGACGGCACGCTGGACCTGCCGGTCACCGAGGCCGGCTCACTCGCGGAGGTGCCGGAGATCCATCAGCTGCTCGCCGAGGGACGGGGGAGGGGCAAGTACGTCGTCCGGCCCGGGGCGTGACCGGCCCTTCGAGGAACAACCGAACGAAAGTCGCGGTAGCTCGGCTTCCACCACCGGACCACCACCCGGCGAGCGTCAGCGGCGGGGTGCGGGAGTAGCCCTCGAAAATGATGCGAAGGCGGTGTCGGATCGGGTCGGTCGTGTTCGTGGAAGTGGTGAAGCCGCCCAGCGGTGGTGGCCTGAGAAAACGGAGCAGCACCATGAGCACCACCTTCACAGTCGACTACTTCTGCAGCCTCGACGGCTACGGCATGGCCGAAGGCTGGCCCGGGTACTGGGGGAAGGAAGGCCCTGAGGTCCGCGAGGACCGGGTGCGCACCTTCGCGCAGGACCAGGTGCTCGTCTTCGGCGCGACGACGTTCCGGCAGTTCCGGAAGTTCGTGCGCATGTTCGACGAGCCCTACTACGACAGCCTGAACGAGCTGCCGAAGGTCGTGTTCTCCAGCACGCTCGAAGATCCGCTCGGGTGGCAGAACTCGACGGTTCTCAACGAGGACGCCGTGACGGCGATCGAGCGGCTGAAGCGCACCACGGACGTCCCGATGCGTTCGCACGGCAGCATCTCGCTGAACCGCGCTCTGCTCGCCGCCGGCCTCGTCGACCGGCTCGAAATCCTCATGTTCCCCGCCATCTCAGGTCGCGCTGGGCAAGCGGCGCTCTTCCACGACGGGGCGGAGTTCGACCTGGAGCTCATCGATTCGACCGTGCTCGATGGCCGGACGCAGAAGCTCGTGTACGTCCCGCACCTTCACGGCGAGATCCCCAAGGGCGTCGGGCCGCACCTCCGAAACGCGGACTAGTCGTGGCAGGACAGGACCGAGAGGATGTGGGCACGCTGGATCAGTGCGGCCTGTCCTGAGGAGTGATCGACGCGCAGGATGCCCCGACCCGCGCCCACCGAAACGCGTGGGCGCGGGTCGTTGCGTCGTTCGCCAAGCGGTTCGGTAACCTCGGCACCGCCGAGGACGCGGTTTCAGAAGCCTTGGTGACCGCCGCCGAGCGATGGCCGGTGAAAGGCATCGCGCCCGACCCCGGCGCGACAGCAGCCGCGACCGGCCCGGATCCGCGCTCGACCTGGCCGGGTTGCGACTCGACTCCAAGGGCGTGACGATCCGGGTTCACCGAGCGCCCGCAGCAGGCGCCGGCTGGAACACCGGACCGCCCCACCACACTGTCTTGACGCCACCGGAGATGACCTTCAGATGCAGTACCTGATTTCCGTGATCCACGACCAGGCCGGCCTTGCCACCCCGGAGGAGCACGCTGCGATCGACGTGTTCAATGACCGGCTCCGGGCCGAGGGCCACTGGGTCTTCGCCGGCGGCCTCGCGGCGCCCGGCACGGCCACCGTCATCGACAACCGGGGCGGGGAAACGATGTTCTCCGACGGGCCGTTCGTGGAGTCGAAGGAGTACCTCGCCGGCTTCTACGTCATCGAGGCCCCTGACCACGACGTGGCGCTCAAGCTCGCCGCCGAGGGGTCGAGGGCGTGTAATCGGAAGGTCGAGGTGCGGCCGTTCCTGTGAGCGGGGTCGATGTGCGGGAGGCGACCACCCACGTCCAGCCGTGAGGAGTGGCCCGGGACGAACTCGGGCCTGATGTTCTGAAAAAGATTTCGAAGGCGGTGTCGGATCCGGTCGCGGGTCTTCGTGGTGGGGGTGAGAGGTCGCCCACGAGGGGCGCCCCGACGGAATCGAGAAGGACGTTCCTCATGACCACCTTGATGGAGCCGGGCACGGTCACCGCACGCCGCTCCGGCCGCCTGATGTGGGCGATCCTGGGGCTGGTGCTGCTCGCCGACGCCCTCGACGTGATCGATGGAACGGTCACGAACATCGCCGCCCCGACCATCGCCCGAGAGCTCAACGGCGGTGAGAGTTTGATCAAGTGGCTGGGACCGGCGTACATGCTCGCCATGGGGGTCCTGCTCGTGGTCGGCGGACGGCTGGGTGACAGGTTCGGCCAGCGCAGGCTTTTCCTGACCGGCATGGGCGGGTTCACCCTGGCCTCGGCGGTCGCCGGGTTCTCACCCGACCCGGCCCTGCTCATCGTCGCCCGGGTCGCTCAGGGAGCGTTCGGGGCCCTGCTCATCCCGCAAGGAATGGCGATCATGACGAAGGCGTTCGCCCCCGCCATGCTCGCCAAGGCGTTCGGGCTGTTCGGCCCGGTTCTGGGCCTGTCCAGTGTCGGTGGCCCGGTCCTGGCCGGTTTCCTCATCAGCGCCGACGTGTTCGGTCTGTCCTGGCGCCCGATCTTCCTCATCAACATCGTCCTTGGCGTCATCGGGCTGGTCATGGCCGTCAGGATTCTGCCGCGTGACGACGGCGACCGGTCCGCCGTCGTCGACGGCTGGGGCTCCGGCCTGCTCGGGGTCGCGATGCTCGGGCTGCTGTACGGCCTGATCGAGGGCTCGACCAACGGCTGGAGCGTCCTCCCGATCGTCTCGATCGTCGTCGGCGTCCTGTTCTTCGCCGCCTTCGCCTACCGTCAGCGCACCGCGACCCACCCGCTCATCACGCCCTCGCTCATGAAGAACCGGGGTTTCACCTCCGGACTGCTCGTGTGCCTGGTCGCCGTCGCCGCCGGCACCGGCCTGCTCTTCGTGCTGTCGCTGTTCCTGCAGGAAGGGCTGCACGTCAGCCCGCGGGACGCCTCGCTCGGTCTGGTGCCGCTCACCCTGGGGCTCGTCGCCGCCGGGTTCGCCGCCATGGGAGGCCTGGTCGCCAAGCTCGGCCGCCGGCTCGTCTTCATCGGCCTCACCGTCGACCTCGCCGGTTGCGGGTGGGTCCTGGTCCTCATCGATCACTCCGGGACGAACGCCGGCCTCTGGGCGCCGGCCCCGGCGTTCTTCGTCATCGGCATCGGCCTCGGCCTCAGCTTCGCCACGATCCCCACCGTCGCTCTCGGCGACGCCAAACCCGACGAAGCCGGCAGCGCCAGCGGCGCGTTCAGCTCCATCCAGCAACTCGCCTCAGCGATCGGCTCGGCCGCGATCACCTCGATCTTCTTCCAAGCCACGACCTCCGGACCCGCCCACGCGATGAAAGTCAGCCTCATCGTCGTCCTGGCCGTCACCGCTCTCAGCCTCCCGGTCGTCGCCCTGATGCCCCGCACGGCACCATCAGAACCCCAGCAGTGAGCGACCGGCCGCACATGACCCCCGAACGATGAGACCCTCGGGACCACACGGTCCCGAGGGTCTCATGCCGATCCGGCGGGTCGAGGTCTGGCCGGAGGATCAGTAGACGCTGACGCCGTACGCGCTCAGCGCCTCGGTCACCGGCTGGAAGAAGGTCGTGCCGCCGGAGGTGCAGTTGCCGCTGCCGCCGGAGGTCAGACCCAGGGCCGTCGTCCCCGCGTAGAGCGGGCCGCCGCTGTCGCCGCCCTCGGCGCAGACGGTGGTCTGGATCATGCCGTACACGGTGCCCTCGGAGTAGTTCACCGTGGCGTTGAGCGCGGTGACCCGGCCGGAGTGGACGCCGGTCGTGCTGCCGCGCCGGGAGACCGTCTGGCCCACGGTCGCGTTGCCCGCGCTCGTGATGTCCTGGCTGCCGACCGTGCCGGACGGCGTGCCGCTGGTGGTGTAGCGGACGATCGCGTAGTCGTTGCCCGGGAACGAGCTGCTCTGCGTGTTACCCAGCGCCGAGGTGTGGCTCGAGTTGGAGTACCACGTCGAGGCGATGTTGCCGCAGTGACCGGCGGTCAGGAAGTAGTACGTGCTGCCGCTGCGGACGTTGAAGCCGAGCGAGCAGCGGTACTGCCCGCCGTAGATGGCGTCGCCGCCGCTCAGCCGCGTGGTGAACGCGCCCGCCACGTGGTTGACGCGGACGGTGCCGCCGAGCTGCTGCGCGGCCTTGGTGACCTGGGCCAGCCGGGCGCCGGTGACGGTGCTGTCGACCGACAGCACGACCTGGTCGGTGGCCGGGTCGACCGCCCACGCGGTCCCCGGCACGCGCGCCGTGCTGTCCAGCGTGCTCGTGGCCTGGGCGAGCCGGGCGCCGCTGTAGGCGACCGTCTTGGGCACGGCGCCGGCCGCCCGCACGACCTTCGCGTCGGACGCGTTGGTGACGGTGACGACGAGCTTGTTCGTGGCGTGGTCCAGGTAGGACCCGGCGGAACGGGACCCGAGCTGGCCGGCCAGTTTGCCGGCGACCTGCGACGGATCCACCTGCGAGGCGGACGCCTGCGCGGATGCGGCGACGAGTGTGCCGCCGACCAGCCCGGCCGCCGCGACGATCAGTCCGGCGCGTCGGGATGCAGTGAACCTCACACGAGCCTCCCTCAGGGGTGGCGGGCGCGCCCTGGTGGCGCACCCGAGGGATGGCGCGGTACGGCGGGGCCCGCTCGCGCGGAAGGTCTGGGGGCATCCGCGCTCACGGGGCCTGAGAACCGAGTACCTTGCCTGCCGAGAGGTTCACGCATCTAGTAAAATTTTGCAAGATTCCTTGTAAGTCCGGTTATGGCCATGGAGCCCGTATCCTCGGGGCTGATCGGGCGTTGGACACGAAGCGGGGCGTCAGGCGGGGAGTCCGGAAGCGCCTACGTGGGGTAGCCGATCGATCACGGATCACTCTCGAAGGTCAAGAGCTACCTGAGAGTTCGCTGTAAATACCCGGCCCAGGTCAGACGACCTGCCCGAATGTGAGAGCCTTGCCTAACGATGGACCATCCTGTATTCGTAGCATTCATCCTGGTAGCAGGCCTGATCATGGCCGTCCTCGCGCAGTGGCGCGGGTGGCGGCCATCGTTGCGGACCTCCCTCGCGGTGGGCATCGGACTGCGGCTGATCCTCCTGGTGGTCGCCGCGACCGCCGCATGGCAGCCGGTCGACTACAACGAGGGTTTCCGGCACGCCGGGCGCGCCATCCTGCACCACCAGGATCCGGTGCTCGCGACGCAGGGGTCCTGGCACTTCCTGCCGATGATCCCCTACTTCTACGCGCTGGTGCTGGCCACCGGTCTGCCGTGGGAGGTCGCCGGCCGCGTGGTCACGTTCGTGGCCGACGCCGTCCTGATCGTGCTGGTCGGCAAGCTGGCCGGGCCGAAGTACCGGGCACAGGCGCGGTTCCAGTACGCCTGCAACCCGATAGCCCTGATGGTCGCGATCATTCACGGCCAGGTGGAGCCGGTCGCCCTCGCGTTCCTCGTCGGCGCGTACGTCGTGGCACGTGCCACACCCGCACCGGACGGTGAGGGCCGAAACCGGGCCGCGATGTACGCCGCGTGGGCCGGGGCGCTGTTCGGGTTCGCGCTGTCGGCCAAGAGCTGGCCGATCATCCTGCTGCCGGTGCTGCTGGCCATGCTGCCCACCTGGCGCCAGCGCCTGTACGGGCTGGTCGCGGCCGGTGCGGTGCCGGTGTTCTTCCTGGTGACGCTGCCGCTCGTGGTGGACAGCTCGTGGTCGGGCATCCTCGACGTCGCCCGCTATCTCGGTGAGGTGCGGCCCATCGTCGGCGAGTGGGGCTGGACCGCCGTGATGACCGGTGGCGACTGGCAGCTCGTCTCGGCCGCCGCCTCGATCGGCCAGGTCATTCTCTACTCCACGATCGCCCTCGTCATGTGGCTGTGGTGGCGCTCGGACCGGATCGACCAGACCTCGGCGATCCTGCTCGCGTTCATGATCGTGACCCCGCGGATGGGCGCGCAGTACCTCCTCTGGTTCGTGCCGTTCCTGTGCGCCCGCCCGACGCGCTGGAGCCGCCCGGCCCTGGGGCTGGCCGCCGTCTGGGCCGGGCTGGGCTACCTCTACCTCACCCAGTTCGACGACAACGGCTGGTGGAAGAACCACGAGTGGTGGGCGATCAGCTCGGTGGCGGTCATCCCGCTCCTGGCCCTGGCGATGCCCTGGGCCCGCCGCGTGTCCCGCCCGACCAAGGAGACCGCGCTCCCGGAGACCGAACTCGTCACCACGGGATGATCTAGGCCCTAGGCTGCCCGCATGGCGGCAACCCGTGTGGAGCAGGTGACGGTCCCCGGCGGCGCGTACGACCTGACGGTCTGGCTTCCCGGCTCCGGCGGCGGGCCGGGAGTCCTGCTCGTCCCGGAGATCTTCGGCGTCGGCGACTACATCCACGCCGTGGCCGAGGACCTCACCGGCCTTGGGTACGTCGTGGCGGC
Organism: Actinoallomurus iriomotensis; assembly: GCF_030269445.1. Lineage (GTDB taxonomy): Bacteria > Actinomycetota > Actinomycetes > Streptosporangiales > Streptosporangiaceae > Actinoallomurus > Actinoallomurus iriomotensis. The sequence continues at coordinate 898,027 of NZ_BSTJ01000001.1, read as the reverse complement.
GCCGGACCTGTTCTGGCGGCTGAGCCCCGGCTGGCGGGCCGTACACGACGAGGAGGGCGTCGCGCGCTCCCTCGAACTCGGCGGGCGCCTCGACTTCGAGCAGAGCGTGGCCGACGCCGCCGGCGGGCTGCGGCACCTCATGGCCCTGCCGGAGGTCGCCCGTGGCGAGGCGACCGGGACGGCGGGCATCCTCGGCTTCTGCCTCGGCGGGTCGATCGCCTACTTCCTCGCGGCCCAGAACGCCGCGGCCGCGGTCGTGTCCTTCTACGGCTCGGAGGTGCCCGGCCGGCTCGACCTGCTCGACGCGATCGAGTGCCCGCTGCAGTTCCACTTCGGCGGCAGCGACCCGTACATCCCGCGCGCGGACGTGGCCGAGGTCGAGAAGGCGGTCCGCGGCCGGCCGAACGCCGAGATCCACGTCGAGGAGCAGGCGGGGCACGCCTTCCACAACCGGAAGGCGCCGATGTTCCACGACCCGGAACCGGCGGCCCGCGCCTGGCGCCGCGCCGAGGAGTTCCTCGCCCGCCACCTGCCCGTCTGACGCCGCCGGGATCAGCGCCGGTCGACGAACTCCAGCAGGCGGTCCGGGTCCAGGGCGTACGCGGTGACGCCGTCGCGGCCGGTCATCGTCTCGGCCGCCAGCAGGGCGTTCACGACGGCCTCCTCGGTGGCCTCGATGACACCGTGGAAGAGCGGGTCGAGGTACGCGTCGGCCAGCACGTCGACCTGGAAGACCCGCGGCGGCTCGGTGCCCGGCGCGTCGGAGGGCAGCCGGCCGCGGTTCGCGGTGGAGAACGCGAGGAAGCCGTCGCCGCTGAAGTTCTCCCCGGCGCCGCCCGTACGGGCGATGCCCAGGCCCGCGCGCTGGGCCAGCCGCCGGCACTGGTGGGGCAGCAGCGGCGCGTCGGTCGCCACGATCGCGATCACCGATCCCGCGCCCTCGGCCGCCGGCGCCACCGGGCGCGGCACGTCGTCGATCCGCACGGGGACGCCGTCGACCGTGAGGCGTTCGCGCCGTCCGTGGTTGGCCTGCAGGAGCACGCCGACCGTCCAGCCGCCCTCCACGACGCGCGAGGACGTGCCGATGCCGCCCTTGAAGCCGTGGCAGATCATGCCGGTGCCGCCGCCGACGTTGCCCTCGGCCACCGCGTCGCCGGGCCCGCTCCGGGCCGCCGCCTCGTACGCCTCGCGCACGTGGGCGGCGGTCACGTGGCCGCCATCGATGTCGTTGAGCACGCCGTCCCAGGTCTCGCCGACGACCGGCAGCCCCCAGGAGCCGTGCCCGCGGCCCCGGCGTTCGACGTCGATGAGCGCGTCGCGGACCACGCCGACGCTGTGGGTGTTGGTCAGCCCGATCAGCGTGGTGAGCATGCCCCCGTCGTGGATCCACGCGGTGCCGGTGATCTCGCCGTTCCCGTTGAGCCAGTGGAAACCGGCGTACAGCGGCTCGTCCTCCAGCACGCCGTCGTGCGGCAGGACCACCGTCACGCCGGTACGCACCGGGCCCTCGCCGACCCGCAGCGGCCCGTCGCCCCGGATGATCGTCGTGTGCCCGACCCGGACACCGGCCACGTCGGTGATCGCGTTCGCCGGTCCGGTGTCCGCGGTGCCGATCCGGATCCCGAGGTCACGTGCGCGTTCTCTCAAGAGCGGTCCCTTCGTACGGAGTCGAGTGCGAGGAGGGCGACGTGCAGGGACGCGCAGGACTCCACGTCCTCCAGGTCCGTGTCGAGGACCCGTTCGATTCGCCGCAGCCGTTCGTACAGGGCCGGGCGTGACAGGTGGGCCCGCTGGGCCGCGAGCGCCTTGTTGCGCCCGCTGTCGAGGTAGAGCGCGAGCATGTGGACGAGGTCGCCGCCGCGGCGTGCGTCGTGGGTGAGCAGCGGGCCCAGCTCGCGTTCGATGAAGGTCTGCAGCCGGGCGTCGTCGCGCAGCAGGTGCAGCAGCCCGCGCAGGCGCAGGTCGGGCAGGCGGTAGAACGGCCGCTCGTCGCCTCGCCGCGCGGCCACGTCGGCGACCTGCTCGGCCTCCAGGAACGAGCGGCGTACGTCGCGGATCGACTCGACGATCGACCCGGCCGCCATGACGAAGCCCCGTCCGGCGTCCGCGGCGCCTCCGACGGAGCGGTGGGCGCGCAGCCGCTTCGCGACCTCGCGCAGGATCCGCTCGTCCTCGGCGCGGGCGGGCAGCGAGGCCAGCACTCCGACCCGTGCCTGGGGCGACCCCTCGTCGAGGGCCCCGACGAGGGCGGCGAGACTCGCGTCCCGGCAGGCGGCGGCGGTCGCGTCGGCCAGCTCCGCGAGCGGCGGGAGCTCGGTCGTGCCGGCGGGGCAGGGGAGCACCACGATGCCGAGGAGACGGCGCCCGGTGAGCGGCACACCGAGGGCCCGCGCGCGTGCCGCGGCCTCCTGCGGGTCGGAGTAGGCGTGCGCGAGGATCCCGGCGATGACGGAGCCGTGGGCCTGGCGTTCGAGGCTCTGGGCGTGCTGGTCCAGCAGGCGCCCGAGCGCGAGAGTCGTCGCCGCGCGCTCGATCAGGACGACGTCGCGCGGGGACGGCGGCCCCTCACCGGCGATGATGAGCCGCCCCCAGTCCTCGCCGCGCGCCCCGACGACGGTCACGAGCCACCGGGACGACGCGTCGTAGGCGGTGCGTTCCTCCGTGCGCACCGCGCGGGAGCGGGTCTCCCAGCTCGCCAGCAGGTCGGCGGGGTCGGTGCCCGCGGCGTCGGCGGCCAGCACCTGGTGGGCGAGGTTCTCCAGCACCACCGGACGGCCGGACAGCCGGGCCGCCTGGCGGACGACCTCGTCGGGCGGCGCCCCGTCCACCGACAGCTGCGTGAACACCTCGTGCAGCTTGTCCGAGGCGCGCAGCTCGGCGAGCTGCGCGTCGATGATCTGCGCGTGCACGGCCTCGGTGACGTCCACGAACGGTGTCTCACGCGCCCAGGCGATCAGCGGCAGCCCGTACTCCTCGGCCGCGGAGATCAGCGCGGCCGGCAGCGTGCTGGCGTACTTGCGCCCCAGCTCCACGATGAGTCCGCAGGCGCCGACCTCGGCCAGCTCGGCGACGTACCGCCGCAGCCGGCCCGGCTCGTCCGGCAGCGCGATGCCGGTGGTGAGCACCAGCTCCCCGCCGCGCAGCAGGTGGGCGATGTCGGTGACCTCGGCGCTGTGCACCCACCGCACGCGGGCGTCGAGCCGGTCCGCGCCGGCCACGACACGTGGCTCGCCGCGTCGTACCGCGTCCAGGTGCAGAACGTCGGCCAAAGTGGGCAGCACATTCGTGATGTTATGAAACGGGAGAGAGGAGTGCCGAAATGAAGCGGTTGAGCGTGGCCGAGATCGAGCGCGAGCTGGCCGGGACGCCGGGCTGGGAGCTCGTGGAGGACTCCATCGTCCGCACCGTGAAGTTCCGGGACTTCAAGGAGGCGATGGCGTACGTCAACCGGGTCGCCGAGGTGGCGGAGGAGCTCAACCACCACCCCGACGTCGAGATCCGGTGGAACGTCGTCGTCCTCACCCAGACCACCCACGCCGCCGGCGGCCTTACCGAGCACGACTTCCACCTCGCCCGGCGGCTCAACGCGCTGTGATCGCCGGCTCGCCGAGGATGACAGGCTGCCAGGCGCGGAGCGCGATTCCTGACACTGTGCTGCCTGGCGCTTGGCACGGAAGGACAGGAAGACTCTAGACATGTCGGACTTGCTTGCACGCCATCGCGCGGTCATCCCCACCTGGGTGACCCTCTACTACGACGAGCCCATCGAGATCGTCAGCGGCCGGGGCAACCGCGTCACCGACTCCGAGGGCCGTACCTACCTCGACTTCTTCGCCGGCATCGTGACCAACACCCTCGGCTACGACATCGCCGAGGTGCGCGAGGCCGTCGAGCGCCAGCTCGCGACGGGGGTCGTGCACACCTCGACGCTGTACCTCCTGCGCGGGCAGGTCGAGCTGGCGGAGAAGATCGCCCGGCTGTCCGGCATCGAGAACGCCAAGGTGTTCTTCACCAACTCCGGCACCGAGGCGAACGAGACGGCGCTGCTGCTCGCGACGTACACCCGTAAGTCCAACCAGGTGCTCGCGATGCGGCAGAGCTACCACGGCCGGTCGTTCGGCGCCACCTCGATCACCGCCAACGCCTCGTGGAAGAACAGCGCGCTGTCGCCGCTCAGCGTCTACTTCCTGCACGGCGGCGACCGGCACCTCGCGCAGTTCCGCGGGCTGTCGGACGACGACTACGTCAAGGTGTGCGTGGAGGACCTGCGGCACACGCTCGCCACCGTCGTCGGCGGCGACGTGGCCGCGCTGATCGCCGAGCCGATCCAGGGCGTCGGCGGCTTCACCGCGCCGCCCGACGGGCTGTACGCCGCCTACCAGGAGGTCCTCGCCGAGCACGGCGTCCTGTTCATCGCCGATGAGGTGCAGACGGGCTGGGGCCGTACCGGGCAGAACTTCTGGGGCATCCAGAACCACGGCGTGACGCCCGACATCATGACCTTCGCCAAGGGGCTCGGCAACGGCTTCGCGATCGGCGGTGTGGTCGCCCGCGGCGAGCTGCTCGACGCGCTGCACGCGACCGGGCTGTCGACGTTCGGCGGCAACCCGATCTCCACCGCGGCCGCGAACGCCACGCTCGACTACATCCTCGATCACGACCTGCAGGCGAACGCCGCCAAGGTGGACGAGCGGATCATCGACGGGCTCCGGGCCGCGGGCGCACGGCTCGACGTCGTCACCGACGTGCGCGGCAGGGGCCTGATGTTCGCCATCCAGCTGTCCTCACCGGAGGCGGCGAAACGCCTGCTGGAGGCCACGAAGGCCCGCGGGCTGCTCGTCGGCAAGGGCGGCCTGTACGGCGACACCGTCCGGATGGCGCCGCCGCTCACGCTCACCGAGGACGAGGCGGAAGAGGGCCTGAACATTCTCATCGACGCGCTGGAAGAGATTTCATGACCGATGCACGGATCACCCACTGGATCGGCGGCAAGCCCTGGAGCGGCACGGCCGAGCGCCGGGGCGACGTGTACGACCCCGCGACCGGGCAGGTGAGCGCGCAGGTCGACTTCGCGACCGCCGACGACGTCTCCTCGGCCGTCGCGACGGCCAGGGAGGCGTTCCCCGCGTGGCGTGACACCTCGCTGAGCAAGCGTTCCGGCATCCTGTTCGCCTTCCGTGAGCTCGTACGGGAGCACCGGGACGAACTGGCCGCGCTGATCAGCGCCGAGCACGGCAAGGTGCGGTCGGACGCGGCGGGCGAGGTGGCGCGCGGGCTGGAGGTGGTGGAGTTCGCCTGCGGGATCCCGCACCTGCTCAAGGGCGGCTTCTCCGAGAACGTCTCGACCCGGGTCGACTCCTACTCCATCCGCCAGCCGCTGGGCGTCGTCGCGGGCATCACGCCGTTCAACTTCCCGGCGATGGTGCCGATGTGGATGTTCCCGGTGGCGATCGCGACCGGGAACACCTTCGTGCTCAAGCCGTCGGAGAAGGACCCCTCCGCCTCGGTCCGGCTCGCCGAACTGTGGCGGGAGGCGGGCCTGCCCGACGGCGTGTTCAACGTCGTGCACGGGGACAAGGTGGCGGTCGACTCCCTCCTCGCGCATCCGGACGTACGCGCGGTGAGCTTCGTCGGCTCCACGCCGATCGCGCGCTACGTGTACGAGACCGCCACGTCGCACGGCAAGCGGGTGCAGGCGCTCGGCGGGGCCAAGAACCACATGCTGGTGCTGCCCGACGCCGACCTCGACCTGGCCGCCGACGCCGCCGTCTCGGCGGGCTTCGGCTCGGCGGGGGAGCGGTGCATGGCGATCTCCGTGGTGGTCGCCGTCGAGCCGGTGGGCGACGAACTGGTCGCCAAGATCAAGGAACGCGTCGCGCGGCTCCGCGTGGGCCCGGGCACGTCGCCGGAATCGGAGATGGGCCCGCTGGTGACCCGGCAGCACCGCGACAAGGTGGCGTCCTACCTCGACGGGGGCGTCGCCGAGGGCGCCACACTGGCCGTCGACGGGCGCTCGCACCCGATGCCCGAGGGCGAGGGCTTCTGGCTCGGGCCGACGGTCCTCGACCAGGTCAGGCCGGAGATGACCTGCTACCGGGACGAGATCTTCGGCCCGGTCCTGTCGGTGGTGCGCGTGCCGTCCTACGACGCCGCGATGGAGGTCATCGCGGACAACCCGTACGGGAACGGCACCGCGATCTTCACCAACGACGGCGGCGCCGCCCGCCGGTTCCAGAACGAGGTGGAGGTCGGCATGATCGGCGTGAACGTGCCGATCCCGGTGCCGATGGCGTACTACTCGTTCGGCGGCTGGAAGGCGTCGCTGTTCGGCGACACCCACGTCCACGGCACCGAGGGCGTGCACTTCTACACGCGGGGCAAGGTCGTCACCGCCCGCTGGCTCGAGCCCGAGCACGGCGGGGTCAACCTGGGCTTCCCCACCAACGGCTGAGCGACCCGCCGGCGACCGGGCGAACCCGGCTCCGGTCGCCGGCGGCGCCGGTCACGGCTCTCCGGCGGCCTCGGCCGAGCCCCAATAAAGGCGCGTCGGTTTTCGTAATTATGCGCACCTTTTGGTGGTCTCACCTTTTCGCCGGGCGGAAAAGACGGGGTTCCCGGATTTCGCGGCGCACGCTGCGGGTTTTCCGGGCGGGGCGAAACGCGCTGCACGGTGATGTGGCCGAGAAGGGGCGGCCTCGGAGGGTGGTCACCGGCCGCCGAGTAGGTCACCATGGCCTCAGGGGGACCGCTCAACAGGTCCAAGGCGGACGGCGCCTCGGCCGGCGCCGTCGAAACGCAGTCCGTGGACGGCGGGGAAGATCTTTTCTGTCGCCATGCCGAGCGTGGCGTTGAACAGCGCTTTTGTCCTGCCTAACTTCGTTGACTGGGCAAACTACAAACAATAGCTAGGCCTCTTGACCTCCTCTGTGGCATACGACACACTTCGTACTGTCGACTTTTGCTTCTCGCGAAAAATAAGACGTTCCCCGGTCGTCAGGGAGCCCCCATGTCTGCCGACGAATCGCTCGACCAGCAGCCGTATTCGTTACTGGCCATGCTGGCGGCACGTTACCCGCACTGGACGATCTGGTTCGGGCAGGCGACTCGTCACTGGTGGGCGCTCCCGCCGCACGAGCGGGGATCGAACCACTTCATCGAGGCCATCAACTTCATCGAGGCCATCAACGTGAAAGAGCTGGTCGAGTCGATCGAGGTCCTCCAGGCACGCCGCCGTGTGCCGGGCCCGGCACCGCAGCCGGGCGGCATTCTCTTCGGCGAGGCCGAGACGTCACGGGCCGGCCGGGTTCCGGCGGCCGCGTGGCCCGGTGGCCCGCGATGACCGCTCATTCACCGGCCACCGACCGCCGCGGTCTCCGCCGCCTCCAGAGCCGCGGTCTCGGGCGAGCGATTTTCAGTCGCGCCGCCTCCCCCTCCAACACCTCCGTGACAGGCGTGACTGCAGAGGGGTGCTCACCCGAGGCCGCATGACGCCCGGACAACCGCGTAGCCCCCGGCGCGGTTGTCCGGGCCTCTCCCTTTCTCCCCGCTTCCCACCGGCGTTGATCCGGACCACGTGCACATCCGCTCCCGTACGTCGTTACGCTCACCGCAGAGGTTCCAACGCGACGAACGGAGCGGCATGAGGCGTTCGCGGATGCTCGCGGCGGCCGTGATGGCCACCGCACTAGGTCTCGCGGGCTGCAGCGGCGGGGGCGGCGAGGATGTCCGGCGCACCAAGGAGGTGCGGGCCGCGCAGACCATGGGCCAGGGCGAGGGCCTGGTCTCCCTCGTGAGCTGGAACGGCTATGCCGAGAGCGGGGGGAACGACCCGCGCGTCGACTGGATCACCCCGTTCGAGAAGAAGACCAAGTGCCAGGTCAAGATCAAGTACGCGGCGAACCCGCAGGAGATGCTCGACCTGATGTCCAAGCCGAACCTCCACTACGACGGGGTCGCGGCCACACCGGAGATCGCCGGCGAGCTCATCGCCTCCAAGCAGGCCGTGCCGATCAACACCGATCTCATCGACGACTACAAGGACCTCGAACCGGAGCTGCGCTCCCAGCTCACCGTGAAGGGCAAGCACTACGCCGTGCCGTTCACCTGGGGGGCGAACCTCCTCATGTACGACCCGCGCACCGTGCGCCCGCAGCCGGACAGCTGGGCGGCGCTGTTCGATCCGGCGCAGGCGAAGAAGTACGCCGGGCACCTGGTCGTGCGCGACAGCCCGTTGACGCTGGGCGACGCCGCGCTCTACCTGCGGTCGCACAACCGCAAGCTGCACATCAAGGACCCGTTCGCGCTCACGCCCAAGCAGCTCGCCGCGGCGGGCGCGCTGGTGGCCAAGCAGCGGCCCATGGTGAAGACCTACTGGCTCAACCCCTCGGACGCGATCGCGGCGTTCGCCACCGGCGACGCGGCGCTGGGCGAGGTCTGGCCGTACCAGGTCGACGTGCTGAGCCGCAGCGGAAGGCCGGTCGCGGGCGTCACGCCGCGCGAGGGCGTGACCGGCTGGATGGACGCGTGGATGATGAGCCCCCGCGCCGACCATCCCAACTGCATGTACCAGTGGCTCAACTGGGCGAGCTCGCCCGAGGTGCAGCAGCAGGTGGCCGAGTGGGACGGCGTCGCGCCCGCGAACCCGGACGCCTGCGCCCGTGACCGGCTGCGCCCGCAGTTCTGCAGCGCTTACCACGTGGGGGACCGCGGCTACCTGAGCAAGGTGATGTTCGCCCGGATGCCGGCGGCGAGCTGCGTGAACAGCAAGAGCTGCGCCGACTACGCGGACTGGAACCGCGCCTGGCAGGACGCCCGCGGCTGACCGGCCCCGGACATGTGAAGAGACGCGCGCCCGGCCGCCCCCGCCGGGCGCGCGTCTCTCATGAGCGTCCTGGGCTCCCCCCGGACTCAGGACGCTCTCCAATTAGGCTCTGGTCAGGCTCTCTTCCAGGCTTTCGGTTCGCCTGGCCGGCCGGCGCGCGGTGGCTCGTCGGCGTACGGGCTGCGGGATGATCCGCAGGGCCGGCACACAGTCGTCGCACGCGAACACCCGCGAATCGTCCGGCAACCGGCCCACGTGGGCCCTCGGCCGCGGCCACTTCTTGTGGCACACGACGCAGGCCTCTCCGTAGCGCTGCGCGGCGGTCAGACCGTCCGGGTCGAATGTCGGACCGGAACGGGCCATGAAGCTCAGCTCCCCCCAACTTCGTCGGCTCCGCTTCGGCTCCATTTCTATCGCCGTGAAGGTGTTTATTCAGTCGCCGAAATCGCAAAGCACGGCAAAACTGCGGCAACGGCCGATTACCTTACGCCGCGACCGTCCCACCGGACCAGAATCCGGAATGCCGACCACAAACCACCTGGTCACACCCTCTTGCCGACGTAGCGCGGGCGACCTTCAGGGCAGGTCCTTCTTCAGCCCGATGGTCTTCGCCAGGTCATTCAGTTCGGCTTCGAACAATGGATTCATGTCGTCGATCATGAAGTCCATGTGACCGAAGACCTCAATGGCCACCAAGCCGTACAGGCGCACCCAGGACCCCGCGAACAGCCGGATGACGCCCAGCGGGGCGTCGTCGTCCTCTCCGCAGCACGCGGTGGCGAACAGCCGTAGCTGACGCCTCAGCGCAGGCGGGATCTCCTCGTCCGGCGGCACGGGGAACGGCTGCCGCCGCCAGAGTTCGATGAACAGGGCGAAGAAGATGGCGCCCAGCCGTCCGCCGGCCTGCTGCACGCCGGCCTCCTCGGGCTCGGTGAAGCCCGGCACGGGCGCGCCGAAGACCATGGCGAACTCCGGCCGGTGCTCCAGCGACCAGTCGCGGAAGGCGCGGGTCACCGCGACGAGGCGCCCGTCGAGGTCGTCGGCGGGCAGCGCGTCGCGCGCCACCTCCATCGCGTCGCACATCTCGTTCGTGTACGTCTCGATCATCGCGGCCAGCAGGTCGTCCAGGCTCGCGTAGTACCGGTAGAGCGCCGGGGCGGTCATGCCGAGGTCCCGGGCGATGCCGCGCAGGGAGATGCCGGACGGGCCCTGGACGCGCAGGTGCTCCCTCGCCACTTCCTTGATCTCCAGCAGCGTCGCGTCGCGCATGCGTTCCCGGCGGGTCGTCGGCACGGTTCTCCCTTGACGGTCGTGAACAGTGTGTGCTTGAGTAAACGCCGTTAACGGTAAACGGTGTTTACTCTTGCTATCACCGATAACAGACTACTCGGAGAGCAGGCACATGTTCGAATCTCTCGGCCGCTTCGTCCAGCGGCGACGCCAGTGGGTCATCGTCGGCGCCCTGGTCCTGATCGCCGCCGCCTCCGTGTGGGGGACGGGGGTCTTCGGAGCGCTCAAAAACGGGGGCTTCGACGATCCGAGCTCCGGTTCCTCCCACGCCGCCAAGATCATCAACGACCGGATCGGCCCGGCCGACGACGAGCTGGTCGTGCTGTACGAGAGCGCGTCCGCGACCGTGGACGACCCGGCGTTCCGCGCCGCCGTAACCGGCACCCTGGCCCGCCTTCCCTCGGCCGACGTCCCCCACGTCACCACCTACTGGAACACCGGCTCTCCGGCACTGGTCTCCCATGACCGGCACGCGACGTACGCCGCGATCCGGCTGGCCGGCGCGGACCTGCCGGATCGCCTGAAGACCTACGACCGGATCCGCGACCACCTGGCCGCGCCGGGGCTGCGCACCTTCCGCGGAGGCGTCATCGGCACCAACGCCGAGCTGAGCCGGCAGACCTCCGCCGGCCTCGCCCGCGCCGAGATGATCTCGACGCCGATCCTGCTGCTGCTGCTCGTGGTGATCTTCGGCAGCCTGGTGTCGGCGCTCCTGCCGCTGGCCATCGGCGGCGTGGCGATTCTCGGCGCGTTCACCGCGCTGCGGCTGATCACCCTCGCCACCGACGTCTCCACCTTCGCGATCAACATCGTGACGATGCTCGGGCTGGGCCTGGCCATCGACTACGCCCTGTTCATCGTGACCCGCTACCGCGAAGAGCTGCGCCGCACCGACTCCGAGCGGGAGGCGCTGGTGCGGACCATGGCCACCGCCGGCCGTACGGTCGCCTTCTCCGGCATCACGGTCGCCATCGCGCTCGGCGGCCTGCTGTTCTTCCCCCAGATGTTCCTGCGGTCGATGGGCCTCGGCGGCATGGCGGTCGTGCTCGTCGACATGCTCGCCGCGCTCACCGTCCTGCCCGCGCTGCTGGCGCTGCTCGGCCGTCGCGTCGACGCGCTGCGGTTCGGACGCCGGCGCCGGGGCGAGAACAGCCGGGACGAGCGGGAGCGGGGTGCGTGGTCGCGGCTCGCGGGCAGCGTGATGCGGCGGCCCGTCGCGTACGCCACCGGCTCGGTGCTGGTCCTCCTCGTGCTGGGCGCGCCGTTCCTCGGCATCCGGTTCGGCGGTATCGACGTGCGCGCGCTGCCGCCCGGCGCCGAGCCGCGCACCGTCTCGGCGACGCTCGACCGCGACTTCTCCCACGGCGCGCTGTCCCCGATCGACGTCGTCGTCGCGGGTGATGTGGCAAAGGCGGACCTGGACGGGTACGTCGGCCGCCTGCGGGGCGTGCGCGGGGTCGCCGGCGCGGACGTCGCCGGTACGGGCCGGAGCGCGACGCACGTCGCGGTGCGCACGCCGGCCGACCCGCAGTCGGAGCAGGCGCGCGACCTCGTCCGGCGGATCCGCGCGCTGCCCGCCCCGGGACAGGTGTACGTCGGGGGCCAGAGCGCCGAACTCGTGGACCTGCTGAGCAGTCTCGGCCACGTGCTGCCGTGGACCGCGCTGTTCGTCGGCGTGGTGACGTTCGCGCTGCTGTTCGCCGCACTCGGCTCGGTGGTGCTGCCGCTCAAGGCGCTCGTGATGAACGCCCTGTCGCTCAGCGCGGCGTTCGGCGTGATGGTCTGGGGCTTCCAGGACGGGCACCTGGCCGGCCTGCTCGGCTTCACCTCCACGGGGGCGGTGGAGGCGTCGCAGCCGGTGCTCATCCTCGCGGTGGCCTTCGGGCTGTCGATGGACTACGAGCTGTTCCTGCTCAGCCGGATCCGCGAGGAGTGGGACCGTACGGGGGACAACGCCGCCGCGGTCGCCGCCGGGCTCCAGCGCACCGGCGCGATCATCACGAACGCCGCGCTGCTCCTGGCCGTCGTGATCGGCGCCTTCACCACCTCCGGGATCATGTTCATCAAGCTGATCGGAGTGGGACTGCTGACCGCCGTGGTGGTCGACGCCACGCTCGTACGGGCGCTGCTGGTTCCGGCCACGATCCGCCTGCTGGGGCGGGCCAACTGGTGGCTGCCCAGCCCGCTGCGCCGCCTGCACTCCCGCGTCGCCCTCAGCGAGGCCGGTTAGCGGAGGCGCGAGCCGGGCCGCCGCGGTCCGGTGGATCGAGGTCGATCCACCGGACCGTCTCCGCCGGAAGGGGTATTTCCCCCGGCGATGACGCTATTTTTCGTTATATGAACACTGGTGTCGGGGCGGTGCTGGCGGGCCGGTACCACATCCTCGGGCAGCTCGGCCGGGGCGGGATGGGCGCGGTGTGGCAGGCCCGGGACGTCGACCTCGACCGTCTGGTCGCCATCAAGGAACTCCGGCTCCCCGAGCACGTCGCCGCGGAGGAACGCCGCGTCTGGTACGCCCGGATGGAACGCGAGGCGCGGGCCGCGGCCCGGCTGAGGCACCCCGGCATCGTGACGGTGTACGAGCGCGTGCTGGGCGACGACGGGCGCCCGTGGATCGTCATGGAGCTCATCCAGGGCGGCTCCCTGCAGGACCTGCTCCGCGAACAGGGACGGCTGCCCGTCCCGCAGGCCGCCGCGATCGGCGGGCAGGTGCTGGCGGCCCTGTCGGCGGCGCACGAACGGGGCATCGTGCACCGCGACATCAAGCCCGCCAACGTCCTCCTCGAGGGCGACCGGGCCGTCCTCACCGACTTCGGCATCGCCGCACTGGACGGCGACGCGACCCTCACTCACACCGGCACGCTCCTGGGCACGCCGGCCTTCATGGCACCCGAACAGGTACGCGGCGACCGCGCCACCCCTCGATCGGACCTGTGGTCCCTGGGCGCCACGCTGTACGCCGCCGTCGAGGGCCATCCTCCCTTCTCCGGGCCCACGCACGGGTCCGTCTTCATCGCCATCGCGACCGAGAACCCCGCCCCGCCCGTGCACGCCGGCCCGCTCACCGAGGTGCTGGCGGGGCTGCTGCGCAAGAATCCCGCCGAGCGGCTGACCGCCGACGCCGTCCGTGGCCTGCTCACCTCCATCACGGACGAGGAGCGACCGCCGAGCCGGCCCGACGCGACGCCGGCGCTCGCGCCACCGCAGGGGACGGTCCCGCGCCCGGCCGCGGGACCACAGCCGCCGACTCCCTGGTCGCCGCCCGTCCGTACGCTGGTCCGCCGGCCGGGCCGGACCCGGACGGCGGCCGTCGCGCTGGCGGCCGGCCTCGCCCTCGTCGCGGCCGTCACCGCGGGCGGCTGGATGGCGTGGTCGTCGGATTCGGGGCACCATGCCGGAAGGGCCGGTCGCTCCGCCCGCGCCACGGCCACGTCCGCGCCGCGTGAGATGACCCTGTCCACGGGCGACAAATGCATCTTCGACCTGGCGTTCGCCCCCGACGGCAAGAGCCTGGCGAGCGCCGGCGAGGACGGCACGATCCGGCTTTGGGACGTGGCCACCGGCTGTCAGACGGCGACGCTGCTGAACGAACCGGGCGACGAGAAGTTCCACGTGCTGTTCAGCCCCGACCGCAGGACCCTGGTCACCGACGGCGAACGCAACGGCGAACTCCGGCTGTGGGACGTGGCCACCCGTCGTGTCATCGCCACCCTCACCGACCCGGACGGGGCCTCGGTCGACTCGCTGGCGTTCAGCCCGGACGGCGGCACCCTCGCGGTCGGCGCGGACATCATCCCCACCATCGGCGATCCGGGGACCCGCCTGATCCGGTTCTGGGACATGCGCGACCGGCGTGTCACCGCCACGGTCTCCGGCATGAAGTACGCCATGGACACACTCGCGTTCACCCCGGACGGCGGGACGCTCGCCTACCCCGACAACAAGACCGTCCGGCTCATGGACGTCGCCACCCGCCGTGTCACCGCCAACCTCACCGGCCACGACGACTTCGTCCGCTCGGTGGCGTTCAGCCCGGACGGCAAGCTCCTCGCCAGCGCCAGCGACGACCACACCATCCGGCTCTGGAACATGTCCACTCACCGGTCGGACGCGGTCATCACCGGCAGCGAGGGCGGCAGCATCGCCTTCAGCCCGGACGGCACGACTCTGGCCGCCCGCGGCGGCGATGACACCAAGGTCGTTCGTCTCTGGAACGTCGAAAGCGGCGACCTCGACGCCTCGTTCACCGGTCACACCGACACGATCTACCCGGTGGCGTTCAGCCCGGACGGACGGACCCTGGCGACCGGCGCCAACGACGGCACCATCCGGCTCTGGAAGGTGAGCTGACCCGTCAGCGGGACGGGCGCCCGATGGCCGGCAGTGCCTTCTCGAAGCAGACGCTGGGCGAGGGCCGCCGCCCGAACGGCGCGATACGGACGTAGCCGCGCGAGACGTACAACCCGGCGACGCGCAGATCGGCCGCCGCGAGGCGGACGACCGCGAACCCACGCCGCCGGGCGAGATCCTCCACCCCGGCCAGCAGCAGCCGCGAGAGGCCCTGCCCGCGGTACGGCGGCCGTACGTAGAGGCGCTCGACCTCGGCGGTGTCGTCGGCGATCCGCCGCAGCCCGGCGCAGCCGACCGGGCCGTCCGGCGCGTCCGCCCGCCGGGCGACGACGAACACGACTCCGGCGTCGGGCACGTGCCCGCCGTACGGGGCCGCCCCGGACCGGGGACGGGGAACGACCACCGGGCCCATCACCTGGCCGATCACCGACGCGTCCGCGCGTGGCCGCGCCTCCGCCAGGAGACCGGTCACGATCGGGTCGTCGAACGAGGCCACGACCAGCTCGACGCGCGCGCTCCGCTCGCTCATGAGCCCTCCTTCGTCGGGGAGAGACCGGGCGCGCGTGCTCATTGACTCACTCGCTCCGCTCGCTCATGCGGGACAACAGTAGGGATCCGGGGGCGGGCAGGCCCGTATTTCACGCCTGCTGGGCGCGGTCGTACATGCGGCGGATGGCGTTCCCGAAATAGGGGCCGTACATCGTGGCCGGGTCGTCGGCGTACTTGAAGCTGCTCACCGACGTCACGACGCCCGTGCCGGTGCCCGCGTCGAACCGGGTCAGCCACGGTCCGCCGCTGGAACCCTCGGTCATGTCGCAGCGCAGCCCCTCGTCCTTGGTGATCTTGTGGGAGTCGGGGTAGGTGCGTCCGCTGCAGTAGGTCAGCCGCTCACCGTCGTACCGCCCGCCGGCGGGGTAGCCGAAGCCGTACACCAGCGCGCCGCGCGGCTGGTCGAAGGCGATGCCCTGCGCGCCGACCACGTCGGTGACGTGCCGCTTGCCGGAGGTCGACAGCGCGACGAGCGCGACGTCGTAGTTCTCGTCGCCGCGCGTCGTCCACGGCCCGGGCACGAACAGGTGACGGGCGGGGAAGGCGCCGTACGGCCGGCGGCCCTGGTCATAGCCCGGCACGTAGATCCAGTGCTCGGCCCAGTTTCCGGCGGCGTCCCGCGCGCAGTGCCCGGCGGTGACGACGAGGTCGCGGTTGGCGCTGGCGACCGTGCCGGCGGAGCAGACGTAGTCGCCTCCGTTGATGGTGAAGAAGACCTTGCCGGTGGTGGCGCGCACGGCGCCGCGCGAGGTCCAGGGTGCGCCCGGGGTCGCGACGGAGCGGCGGCTGGACTGCTGCTCGGGCACGCTGCCGGGGATGGTGACGGGGGTGCCCGCGGCCGGCCCGCCGTCCGCGCCGCCCTTGGCGGACAGGTGTGAGCGCTGCGGGGGGACGACGGCGCGCCGCATCCGCTCGACCGTCCAGTAGCGGAGGGTCGCGGACGACGCGGTCGCGATCACGTGGTCGGTCACGGCGGTCACACCGGGCGCCGGATGCGAGGTCGCGGAGCCGAGCATGCCAAGGGCGGCGCTGACGGCGGGGACCACGAGAGCGAAGGGGGATCTGGTGAACATGAGCCAAAAGTGTGCAGCACCGAGGGTGATCACAGGCTCACTTTGAGTAAAACGGCGCTCGTGATCGGGTGATGTGTGCTTTGACCTCGCGGCGCCGTCCGGTCCTGGTGAGAATGGAGGAGTGATTTACGAGGAGAACTCCGCCGCGAGCGGTCCGAAAGACGTC
Source organism: Actinoallomurus iriomotensis (assembly GCF_030269445.1). Lineage (GTDB taxonomy): Bacteria > Actinomycetota > Actinomycetes > Streptosporangiales > Streptosporangiaceae > Actinoallomurus > Actinoallomurus iriomotensis. Next base: position 881,778 of record NZ_BSTJ01000001.1, on the reverse strand, counting down.
GTGATCCTGGGTTCCACCGGGTCGATCGGCACGCAGGCCATCGACGTGATCCGGCGCAACCCCGACCGGTTCCGCGTGACCGGGCTGGCGGCCGGCGGAGGCCGGGTCGACCTGCTGGCCGCGCAGGTGCTGGACCTGCGCCCCGAGGTCGTCGCGGTGGCCAAGGGCTCGGCCGCCGAGGACCTGCAGCTCGCCCTGTACGCCGAGGCGCAGAAGCGGGGATACTCCTCCGGCGACTACCGCCTGCCCCGGCTCCTCGCCGGCCCGGCCACCATCGCCGAGGTGGCGGCGTGGCCGTGCGACATCGTGCTCAACGGCATCGAGGGCGCGGCGGGGCTCGCCTCGACCCTCGCGGCCCTCGACGCGGGGCGCGTCCTCGCGCTCGCCAACAAGGAGTCGCTGATCATCGGCGGGCCGCTCGTCCGGCAGCGCGCCAAGCCGGGCCAGATCGTCCCGGTCGACTCCGAGCACTCGGCGCTCGCGCAGTGCCTGCGCGGGGGAGACCGCGGGGAGGTGCGGCGGCTCGTCGTCACCGCGAGCGGCGGCCCGTTCCGCGGCCGGAGCCGCGCGGAGATGGAGGATGTCACGCCCGAGCAGGCGCTCGCGCATCCCACCTGGGCGATGGGCCCGCTCGTGACGATCAACTCCGCCACGCTGGTCAACAAGGGCCTGGAGGTGATCGAGGCGCACCTGCTCTACGACGTGCCCTTCGACTCGATCGAGGTCATGGTGCACCCGCAGTCGGCCGTGCACTCGATGGTGGAGTTCGCCGACGGCTCGACGATCGCGCAGGCCAGCCCGCCCGACATGCGCCTGCCGATCGCCCTGGCCCTGGCGTGGCCCGACCGGGTGCCGGACGCCGCCCCCGGCCTCGACTGGACCCGCGCGCACACCTGGGAGTTCTTCCCGCTCGACAACGAGGCGTTCCCCTCGGTACGCCTCGCGCGCGAGGTCGGGGCGGCCGGCGGCACCGCGCCGGCGGTCTACAACGGCGCGAATGAGGAGTGCGTCGCGGCGTTCCTCAACGGAAGCGTCAGATTCCCGGCGATTGTCGACACCGTCGCGCGGGTAGTGTCGGAGCACATGAGCGGATCCGGCGCCCGTACACCGGCCGCGCTGACGCTCGACGACGTGCTGGCCGCCGACGACTGGGCACGGACCCGGGCACGGGAGCTGACGACTGGTTGACCCACCTCTACGGCCTCCTCGGAGTCGTCGCCTTCGTGGTGGCGCTCCTGCTGACCGTCGTGCTGCACGAGGCCGGGCACCTGATCACCGCGAAGCGCTTCGGCATGAAGGCGTCGCAGTTCTTCGCGGGGTTCGGTACCACCCTGTGGTCGCGCCGGCGGGGTGAGACGGAGTACGGCATCAAGGCGATACCGCTCGGCGGCTTCGTGAAGATCGTCGGCTACACCCCGCTGGAGGAGGTCGACCCCGCCGACGAGCCGCGGGCCTTCTACCGGCAGCCCGCGCCGCGCCGTGCGGCGGTCATCGTCGCCGGCGTGGTGATGAACCTCCTCCTGGCGTTCCTGTTGCTGGTCGGGCTGGCCGCCGGGGTCGGCCTGCCGTCCGACCGCGCCGCCACGACCGTCGTACGGCGCGTGTCGCCCTGCGTGACGGCCGCCGCGACCTGTGCCGTCCGCGACCCGGAGTCCCCGTCGAAGAAGGCGGGCCTGCGGGCGCACGACCGGATCGTGTCATTCGGCGGACGCCCGGTGCGCGACTGGGACCAGCTGTCCGCGGCGATCAGGGACACCAGCCCCGGCCGCCCGGTGACGGTCGTGGTCGAGCGGAACGGCCGGCGGCTCTCCCTGCCGGTGACCGTCGCGGCCCTCGACGGTCGCGGCTACCTGGGGGTGGAGCCGGTCGCGCGCACGCGGCGGCTCGGCCCGGTGGCCTCGGTCCGGTTCGCCGGGCGGTTCATGGGCGACATGACGGTCTCGGTCGCCAAGGTGGTCGCGGACATCCCGCACGCGATCCCCAAGCTGTTCGGCCACGAGCGCGCCAGCACGCCCGGCGGCCAGGCGGGGAGCATCGTCGGCGGCGCGGAGGCGTCGGGACAGGTCTTCTCCTCCAGCGACACGTGGCGCGACAAGCTCACCTCGTTCGTCCTGCTCATCGTCTCGCTGAACCTGTTCGTCGGGCTGCTCAACCTGGTGCCGCTGCTGCCGCTGGACGGTGGTCACCTCGCGGTGGTCTGCTACGAGCGGATCAAGGCCCTGGTCTTCCGCGTGCGGGGGCGGCCGGATCCCGGGCCGGTCGACATGACGAAGCTCATGCCGCTGACGTACGTCGCGGTGACGCTGCTCGTCGGGCTCGGGGTTTTGCTGATTCTCGCCGATGTCTTCAACCCACTCAAAGTGCCTCAATAGACCCTTCGGGTCCGCATAACTCCACCCGTTGCCTAGGCTTATACCTGTACGTCCATGTGACAGTGCCAACTCGAAGGGAGGGCGCGGCAGCCCCCGGAGCACACGGCTCCGTGCCGCGTTATCGATGAGCGTCGATCTCGGGATTCCGCAGGCGAGGCCCAAGCCGATCGCCCCGCGCCGCAAGTCGCGGCAGATCATGGTGGGCTCGGTTCCGGTGGGCGGTGACAGTCCGGTGTCGGTGCAGTCGATGACGACCACCCTGACCTCGGATGTCAACGCCACTCTTCAACAGATCGCCGAGCTGACGGCGTCGGGTTGTCAGATCGTACGGGTGGCGGTGCCGTCGCAGGACGACGCCGACGCGCTGCCGGCGATCGCCCGCAAGTCGCAGATCCCGGTGATCGCCGACATTCACTTCCAGCCCAAGTACGTCTTCGCCGCGATCGACGCGGGATGCGCGGCGGTGCGGGTGAACCCGGGCAACATCAAGAAGTTCGACGACAAGGTCGGCGAGATCGCCCGCGCGGCCAAGGACGCCGGCATCCCGATCCGCATCGGCGTTAACGCCGGGTCGCTGGACAAGCGCCTGCTGGAGAAGTACGGCAAGGCGACCCCGGAGGCGCTGGTCGAGTCCGCGCTGTGGGAGTGCTCGCTGTTCGAGGAGCACGACTTCCGCGACATCAAGATCTCGGTCAAGCACAACGACCCGGTCGTGATGATCAACGCCTACCGGCAGCTCGCCGCCCAGTGCGACTACCCGCTCCACCTCGGCGTCACCGAGGCCGGGCCGGCGTTCCAGGGCACGATCAAGTCCTCGGTGGCGTTCGGCGCGCTGCTGGCCGAGGGCATCGGCGACACGATCCGAGTCTCGCTGTCGGCGCCGCCGGTCGAGGAGGTCAAGGTCGGCCTGGCGATCCTGGAGTCCCTGGGCCTGCGGGAGCGCGGCCTGGAGATCGTCTCCTGCCCCTCCTGCGGGCGCGCCCAGGTCGACGTCTACTCCCTGGCCGACCAGGTCACCGCCGCGCTGCAGGACTTCCCGGTCCCGCTGCGGGTCGCCGTCATGGGCTGTGTCGTCAACGGCCCCGGCGAGGCGCGCGAGGCCGACCTCGGCGTCGCCTCCGGCAACGGCAAGGGCCAGATCTTCGTCAAGGGCCAGGTCATCAAGACCGTGCCCGAGTCCGCCATCGTCGAGACCCTCATCGAGGAGGCCGTGCGCATCGCCGACGAGATGGGCGTCGACGTCACCGGCGAGGGCCCCGGAGCCGCCGTCACCGTCTCCTGAGCGTGGTTGACGGCTCCGCGCCCGCCTGACCACTAGGCTTTCCCGAGCCCCCGGCCGAACGGCCGGGGGCTTTGTCGTGGCTGGCCACTGTTGGCCTGCCCCTTCCCGGCCGTACGGCGTCGTCACGAAAATCGTGCGTTACCGCATGAACCGGGGTTCATCGCCGAACCCCGCGCGAAAGGGGTTACGTGAAAAAGCTTGCCATCACGGCGGCCGCCGCCGGAGCCGGTCTGGTCGCGTTGGCGCTGGCGCCGACCGCCGCCCAGGCCCGCCCCGCCCAGCCGACCGCGAGCCTGAGCTGGTCGGCGTGTACCGATCCGGGCCTGAGCGGTCTGGAGTGCAGCAGCCTCCAGGTGCCGCTCGACCACTCCAAGCCGCACGGCCGGCAGATCACCCTGGCGCTGTCCCGCTACAAGCACACGGGCACGACCGGCTACCAGGGGTCCCTGCTGGTGAACCCGGGCGGACCGGGCGGCACCGGCCGTGACTTCGCGCTTCGCGTGGCGAACGGTCTGCCGGCCGGTCTCAAGGCCACCTACGACGTCATCGGGTTCGACCCGCGCGGCGTCGGCGGGAGCAGCCCGTCGCTGAGCTGCGACCCGAACTACTTCCAGCCGGTACGGCCCGACTACGTGCCGACCACCAAGGCGCTGGAGACGACCTGGCTGAAGAAGGCGGCCGGGTACGCCAAGGCCTGCGGGAGCAAGTACGGCTCGCTGCTCCAGCACATGAAGACGACGGACGCCGTCCAGGACATGGACGACATCCGCGCGGCGCTGGGCCAGAAGCAGATCAACTACTACGGCGCGTCCTACGGCACGTACCTCGGCTCGGTGTACGCGACGATGTACCCGTCGCACGTCCGCCGCATGGTGCTGGACAGCAACGTCAAGCCGAGTGACGTCTGGTACGACGCCAACCTCGAGCAGGACAAGGCGTTCGAGGGCAACATCAACGCGCTGTTCGCGTGGGCGGCCAAGTACGACTCGGTGTACCACCTGGGCACGACCCAGCAGGCGGTGCGGAAGGTCTTCTTCGACACGCGCGAGAAGCTGATCAAGTCGCCGGCCGGCGGTGTCGTGGGCGGCGCCGAGTTCATCGACACCTACCTGGTCGCCGGGTACATCGACCTGGGCGCGTACTGGCCGTACCTGACCAACGCCCTGGCCCAGTACAAGGCCGGCAACAGCCAGCCGCTGGTGGACGCCTTCAACCTCCTGGGCGCGACCACCGACGACAACGGCTACGTGGTCTACAACGCCGTGCAGTGCAGCGACGTGAAGTGGCCGAAGAACTGGAACACCTGGCGCAAGGACAACTGGAAGCTCTACGACCAGGGCTACCAGTTCGAGACCTGGTCCAACGCCTGGTACAACGCGCCGTGCCTGACCTGGCCCGCCAAGCCCGGCAAGCCGGTCGACGTGGGGCACGCCAAGGGCGTTCCGCCGGTGCTGCTCTTCCAGGCGACCAATGACGCCGCGACGCCGTTCCCCGGCGGCGTGGAGATGAACAAGCGGCTCAAGGGGTCGCGCCTGGTGATCGAGGACGGCGGCCGTACGCACGGCGTCGTCGAGCGGGGCAACACCTGCATCGACTCCAAGTTCGCCGCCTTCCTCACCGACGGCACCCTGCCGGCGAACCAGACGCACTGCCCGCGTCTGCCCGAGCCGGTTCCGCCGTCCTCGGCGTCGTCGGCCACCGCCAAGGCGGCCGTCGCGCAGCAGTTCCCGCAGGCGCTCGCCCGCCCGTAGGAGCGACGGAGAAGACCCCCGGCGGCGCGCCGGGGGTCTTCCCATGCCTCGGCGTTCCCACCAGGCAATTACGATCCCGCAACAGTTAAAACGCCCCCTTTTCGCCAAATGGCACAGACGAAACAATCTGCGCATTCAGCTCAGCGCGGTTCGTCGTCGGACGCCGCGCGCGTAGGGGGTTTCGTTGAAGAGACTTGCTGTCATCACGGCCGCGGCGGGCCTGAGTATCGCCGCGTCGGCCGTGGCCGTGTCCGCGTCGGCCGAGGGGACGGCGGCGCCCTCCGCGATCGCCTGGGCCAAGTGCGCCGGCGGCGACCCTTATCTGGCCAATGCGGAATGCGCCCAGATCCAGGTGCCGCTGGACTACGGCCACCCGAACGGGAAGAAGATCTCCGTCGCGATCTCGCGGGTCAAGCACACCGATGACGCGCACTACAAGGGCGTGCTGATCGGCAACCCCGGCGGCCCGGGCGGCAGCGGCCTGTACCTGTCCGGCGGCCTCGCGAGCTGGTTCAGCGGCGTCGGCCACGACGAGATCCCGGCCGACTACGACATCATCGGGTTCGACCCGCGTGGTGTGGGGGCCAGCCGGCCGGCGCTGACCTGCGACCCGCACTACTCCGACCCCGTGCGCCCCGACTACGTCCCGCACTCGGCGGCGGACGAGGCGGTCTGGCTCAAGAAGTCCAAGGCGTACGCGCAGGCCTGCGCCAAGCAGTTCGGCTGGCTCCTGCCGCACCTGCGCACCACCGACGCGGCGCGCGACATCGACGCCATCCGCTCCGCGCTGGGCCAGAAGCAGATCAGCTACTACGGCTTCTCCTACGGCACCTACCTCGGCGCGACGTACGGCACGCTGTTCCCGCAGCGCGTCCGGCACATGATCCTCGACGGCAACGTCGACGACCGCGGCGTCTGGTACGACGCGCAGCTCGAGCAGGACAAGGCGTTCGAGCGGAACATCAAGTTCTTCTTCGGCTGGGTCGCCAAGTACGACTCGGTCTACCACCTCGGCACCACCGAGGCGAAGGTGGAGCAGGCGTACTACGCCATCCGCGCCAAGGCCGCCAAGCAGGCCATCGGCGGGAAGGTCGGCCCCGACGAGCTGGACGACACCTTCCTCAACGCCGGATACAGCACCGGCTGGTACGAGCCGACCGCCGACGTGTTCTCCGCGTACGTGACGAAGGGCGACGCCTCGGCGATCACCGACTTCTACGAGAACTACGTCTTCTCCTCCGACGACAACGGCTTCGCGATGTACAACGCCGTGCAGGCCGCCGACGCGCGGTGGCCGCGTAACTGGAGCAAGTGGCACAACGACGCGGCGAAGCTCTACAAGCAGGGCTACCACTACAACACCTGGGGCAACGTCTGGTTCAACGCCCCGGTCGCCTTCTGGCCCTTCCAGGGCGGCCCCAAGCTGAAGATCAAGGCCAAGGGCATGACCCCGGCGCTCCTCGTCCAGTCGACGCTGGACGCCGCGACGCCGTACCCGGGCGGCGAGGAGATGCACAAGCTCCTGCCCTCCCGCCTCGTGGCCGAGATCGGCGGCAAGACCCACGCCAACACCCTGAACGGGAACGCCTGCCTCGACGACAAGGTCGCGGCGTACCTGGCCACGGACGCGCTGCCGAAGGACAAGCCGGGCAACGGACCGGACACGACCTGCCAGGCGCTGCCGGACCCGGTTCCCTCCGGCGCCGCGGCCAAGGCGTCGGCCAAGAGCTCGGCGGGATCCGTCACGCCGCGGGTGCCCACCCGTCCGCTGATCGGCCGTCCCTGACGTCCGGCCGAGACCAATGGCACCCCCGGCCGCCGGCCGGGGGTGCCGCTTGTCGGAAGTGCCGTAGATCTCCGAGGATCTCCGGTGGTGAGACGACTGTCGCACCTTGGGAGAGATCTTCGGGCGATACTGCCGTACCCTTGACACCGTGAGCGGAGCGGATCTGTCGGCAGGGCGGCGATCCGGCCCGCATTGCTCCGAGCGAGCAGCTGAGGAGATCTCGTGAGCCCGGTGCTCCGGACCTCGCCGGTCCGCCTGCTGGATGACCGCCACCTCGACGAGGCGCTCGCGATCCTCGACGCCGACCCGGTCTCCAACGTCTTCGTCAGCTCCCGCGTCCACGTCGCCGGGTTGGACCACCGCCGGCTGGGCGCCCAGATGTGGGGCTGTCTCCACGACGGCCGGCTGACCTCCCTCTGCTACTCCGGCGCCAACCTCGTGCCGGTCGCCGCCGACGAACAGGCGATCCGCCACTTCGCGGACCGGGCGCGCTCGCAGGGACGGCGGTGCTCCTCGATCGTCGGCCCGGTCGGGCCGGTGACCCAGCTCTGGAACGCCCTGCGCCCCTCCTGGGGCGCGCCGCGCGCCATCCGCGCCACCCAGCCGGTCATGTCGACCACGTCGCCGCCGCCGGTCGCCCCCGACACCAGGGTGCGGCGGGTCACGATGAAGGACTTCGACACCCTCTATCCCGCGTGCGTCGCCATGTTCACCGAAGAGGTCGGGATCTCGCCGCAGACCGGCGACGGGGGAGTGCTCTACCGCGCGCGGGTGGCCGAACTCATCCGCTCGGGCCGGGCGTTCGCCCGCATCGAGGGCGGACGCGTGGTGTTCAAGGCCGAGATCGGCGCGGTCACCCCCCACGCGTGCCAGGTGCAGGGCGTGTGGGTCAACCCCGAGCTGCGCGGCCGCCGCCACGCGGTGCACGGCATGGCGGCCGTCGTGGACGAGGCGCTGCGCTCCATCGCGCCCGCGGTCTCGCTGTACGTCAACGACTTCAACACCCCGGCGCGCGCGACCTACCGCCGTGTCGGGTTCCGGGACGTCAACACCTTCATGTCGGTGATGTTCTAGGCGAGGCGCCGGCGCCGGGGAACCGCCGTCGGCGGTCGCGCGTCGGAGCGAATGACGTCGCCCGTGGAACGGATGGGAAACCAGGTTGGGGATCGGATCGAAGGCCGGTGTCGCCGCCGAACGCCTCGGGCTCTTCCGTGCGCTCGGCAGCCTGCTCCGCTCACCGGCGACCCACGCGATCGGCGACGCGGCCCGGACGAGTTCGGCTGCGCTGCGCACGACGCTCCGCTCGACCACTGAGGCGCTGGGCCGCGGCAAGGAGTTCGCCAAACGCGTCCTGACGCGTGACCCGATCGACGTCGCGAGCGGCGAAGTGGTGCTCCGGCAGGTCGACGTCGAGCTCGAAGCCGTGCTCCCGATGGTGATCGAGCGCACGCACCTGTCGTCCTGGACCCAGGGCCGGCTCTTCGGCCCCTCGTGGGCCTCCACTCTCGACCAGCACCTGGAGATCGACGACGACGGTGTCTGCCTGGCGGGGGAGGACGGCATGGTGCTGGCCTACCCCGAGCCGCCGCCCGGCCAGAGCGTGCCGCCCGAGAACGGCCCGCCGCGTCTGCTGGCCCGCACCGCCGAGGGCGGCTACACCGTGTCCGAACGGGGGACGGGCCGCACCTGGCACTTCGCGCCGTTCGGCGAGGCCGGGCGCACGATGCCGCTGCGGGCGATCACCGACCGGAACGGCAACCGCATCGACCTCGCCTACGACGAGGCGGGGATCCTCCGCGAGCTGCGACACTCGGGCGGCTACACCATCGGCGTGCGGGTGGAGAACGGCCGCGTCCGGAGCCTGTGCCTGCGGAGCGGGGAGCCCGCCGGCGACATCGAGCTGGTCCGCTACGGGTACGACGAGGTGGGGCGGCTGACCGACGTCGTCGACTCCTCCGGCGAGCCGTTGCGGTTCTCCTACGACACGCTGGGACGGCTGACGGGATGGACCGACCGTAACGGCCACTGGTACCGCTACGAGTACGACGAGCAAGGCCGCGCGGTGCGGGGCACCGGATCCGGCGGGTTCCTGGACGCCACCCTCACGTACGACGTCTCGGCGCGCGTCACGACCGTCACCGACTCACTCGGCCACACCACCGCCTACCACCTGAACGAGATCGGCCAGGTGGTCGCCGAGGTCGATCCTCTCGGACGCGAGACGCGGCGTGAGTGGGATCTCCACGACCGGCTGCTGGCCGAGACCGACCCGCTCGGCAACACCACGCGTTACCACTACGACACGGCCGGAGACCTGACCGCGGTCCAACGACCCGATGGTCACCAGGCCCGCGCGACCTACAACGACCTGGGCCTGCCCGTCGAGGTGACCCAGGCCGACGGCGGTGTCTGGCGCTACGGCTACGACGAGCGGGGCAATCTGACACACCGCGCCGATCCGCTCGGTGCCGTCACCCGGTACACCCACGACGAGCGCGGCGTGGTCACATCCGTCATCGACGCCACCGGTGGCGTCCAGCGGCTCCGGTCGAACGCCGCCGGACTCCCCGTCGAGGTGACCGACCCCGACGGTGCCACCAGCCGGTACGAGCGTGACGCCTTCGGCCGGGTGGTGACCGCCGTCGACCCGCTGGGCGGTAGCACCAGGCTCCGCTGGACCGTGGAGGGACGGCTCACCGAGCGGGTATTCCCCGACGGCACCGTGGAGCGCTGGACCTACGACGCCGAGGGCAATGAGGTCGAGTACGCCGACGCCTCCGGGCAGGTGACGCGGACCGAGTACACCAACTTCGACGTACCGACCGCGCGCACGACACCCGGGAACGGCCGCCTGGAGTTCACCCTCGACACCGAACTGCGCCTGGTCGCGGTGACCAACCCGTCGGGTCTGATCTGGCGGTACGAGTACAACGCGGCCGGCGAGCTGGTAGGCGAGACCGACTTCAACGGCCGGACACTCGGCTACGTCCACGACGCGGCCGGCCGGCTGACCGAGCGGGTCAACGGCGCCGGCCAGGTCACCCGCTATACCCGAGACCGGCTCGGCGACGTCGTCCGGCAGTACGACGACCAGGAGACGGTGTTCACCCGTGATCTCGCCGGCCGGGTCATCCGTGCCGTCAACGCGGACGCCGACGTGCGCATCGATCGTGACGCGATCGGCCGGATCACCGCGGAGACCTGCAACGGCCGCGTGCTGTCCAACGTGTACGACGCGCTGGGACGCCGTGTGGGGCGGCGCACCCCCAGCGGCGCCGAGTCCGTCTGGAACTACGACGCCATGGGCCGGCCGCTCGCGTTGCGCGCCGACGGGCAGACGGTGCGGTTCAAGTACGACCTGGCCGGCCGTGAGGTCCGCCGGTACATCGGTGACGGCGCGATCCTCGACCAGCGCTGGGACGCGGGACACCGGCTCATCGCCCAGACGCTGTGGGGGGCGCCGGTGCGGGACCGCCGGGTCACGACGGGCCCCGCGCCTTCCGCGCCCGGTGCGGCGCGGCTCCTGCAACACCGCGCGTACCGGTACCGGCCGGACGGCCACGTCATCGGCATCGCCGACCAGATCTCGGGGGAGCGGCGGTTCGAGCTGGATCCGGGCGGCCGTGTCACCTCCGCGGCCCACGCCCGGGGCTGGACCGAGCGCTACGCCTACGACCAGGCCGGGAACGTCACGTTCGCGGCCTGGCCGGAGTCCTCGGCCGCCGACGCGCCCGCCGATGCCGGAGAACGCGAGATCCACGGCACCCTGGCGCGCCGCACGGGCACCACACACCACGAGTACGACGACCAGGGCCGCGTCGTGGCCCGGCGCCGGCGCACGCTCTCGGGACAGGTGCGGGTCACCCGGTTCACCTGGAGTGCCGACGACCGGCTGGTCGCCGTCACCGTGCCGGACGGCTCGACGTGGCGGTACCGCTACGACCCCTTCGGCCGGCGGATCGCCAAGCAGCGGGTGTCGGGCCGGGGCGGCGAAGAGACGGTCGAGGAGCAGATCGACTTCACCTGGGACGAGTGGGTGCTGGCCGAGCGGACCCACACCGTGCGGGGCGGGGACGGTGCCACGACCACGTGGAACCACGGGCCAGGGACGTTCCGGCCGCTGACGCAGACCGACCGCACGCTCGCACCGTCGCAGGAGTGGGTCGACCGGCGGTTTCAGGCGATCATCAGCGATCTCACCGGCAGCGCCACCGAGTTGGTGGACGCGGCGGGCCACGTCACCTGGCACCGGAGCCGCACCGTCTGGGGAGTATCGCTGCCCTCGACCGGCGCCGAAGACGCCTGCCCGCTGCGTTTTCCCGGCCAGTATCACGACGCTGAGACCGGCCTCGACTACAACTACCACCGGTACTACGACCCGGCCACCGGCCGGTACCAGTCGCCCGATCCGCTCGGCCTGACACCGCAGCCGAACCCGCACGCCTACACCCGTAACCCGATCACGCTGATCGACCCGCTGGGCCTGTCGCCGTATCCCGCGGAACAGAACCTGGTGCCCAACGTCGGAAACGGTGATTCGCCAGGTCTTGCGACATTGCATTACCACGGCAAAGATAATCACTTCAGTATTGAGGTTACAGACGGCACTTCGGTCTCCCACACGCATTTGATGCCTCATGATGGTGTGGCGATTGTGGGCCCGTATGACGGCCCTCAGGGCATCATGAGTCATACCTTCGATCTGCCCAACGCCAAGGGTGCTCTTGAGTTCCAGCGAGACACACAAGGCGATTGGGGAACGTATCAGGAACTGGGCAATAGCTGCCTGACCTACTGTACGTCCGTGCTTCGAGCCGGTGGGGTCGACGCGCCTGCGGGGAAGCGTGCCATACCGTGGGCGAGGAAGCTGATGTCCGGCGGGTAAGGATCGGTTCCCGCCTCCTAGGTATGAAAGTGTAGAAATGGCCATAAGGAATTCAGAGGCTCTTGACGTACTGATCCGGGTCGCCGCCGACTCCAGGGTTTCCTGGCGGGCTGTCGAGCTTGCGGGACGAGGTATCTCGGCCGATGCCGCGGGAACCATCTGGGTGATGGACTCGGGAAAGAAGTCGCTGAGCGGAGACGCGTTCGCCGACCTGCTGATGGCTCAGGTGGAATTGGTGGATGAACTCGCCGACACTTGGCGGCTGTTCGACAAGCAGGATATCTCGCTCAAGGAATTCGAGGTGCGGCTCGAAAGCATCGTGGTCAGGTTCGAAGAGTGGGGTCCCCGGTCTTAGCGCCGACCACCTCGTCGCGGGCCGGCGGGCTCGCCGCACCGGCCGGCCTGACACCGTACGGCCTGGGTGTTTCAGCGTCTCCGTGCCGTCCCTAGAATCGGTGGGGAAGGGAAGGAACCGCCGGCGGGCTTGGGGGAGGCCGCTGAGTGGTCGACAGCAGTGGAGACACCGCCCGCCGGGTCGCGCGGGCGCGTGAGCGGTTCCTGGCATCCGGGGACGCGCCGCAGACGCCCCTGCGTGCGGGGATCATGGAGTCCTGGCGCCGTTCGCTGCTCTTCGGCATCGACTGCGAACGCCTTGAGGCCCCCTATTTCGGCGACCTCGACACCGATGGCCGCCTCATGTACGCCGCGCGCCCGGTCCTGGACCGCCTGGAGGAGATGCTCGCCGACGCCGCGATGGGCGTGCTGCTCACCGACGCCCACGGCCGCGTACTGGACCGGCGGGTGCGGGACCGCTCCCTGGTCCGCCAGCTCGACGAGATCCTGCTCGCCCCGGGCTTCAGCTACGCCGAAGAGCACGTCGGAACCAACGGCATCGGCACCGCGATCGAGACGCGCGGTGCCTCCTGCGTGTTCGGCAACGAGCACTTCATCGAGCCGCTCCAGCGGATGGCGTGCGCCGGCGCGCCCGTCCGCGACCGCCTCACCGGGCGGCTGGCCGGGTTGCTCGACATCACGGCCTGGAACGCGGACGCCGGCCCGCTCATGATGGCCGTGGCCCAGAACGCCGCCCAGGAGATCGCCCAGCGGATGGCCGAGGCGGGGTCGGAGGGCGAGCGGGCGATGCTGGAGGAGTTCCTGGCCGTCCGGGCGCGCGGCAACCAGCCGATCGTGTCGGTCGGGGAGAACCTGACCATGGTGAACCGGCCGGCGGCCGACCTGCTCGACCAGGCGGACTACGCGATCATCCAGGACAAGGCGGCCGAGCTGTCGACGCCGGGCCGGGAGACCGTCGGCCAGGTCACGCTGTCGCGAGGCGAACCGGCCTCTCTCCGGTGCCGTACCGTGCGGACCCACGCCGGGACGGCGGGCGCCGTGCTGGAGATCACCATGGTGGAGGACCGGCCGTCGTACCGGGTGCCGGACCGGCCCTCCGAGCTGGGCCTGGCGGGCGGTTCGGTGGCGTTCCGCCGGGTCTGCGCCGAGTTGCAGGAGCGGTGCCGGGCGCGTACCTGGACGATCGTGGAAGGTGAGCCAGGAGTGGGCAAGCTGACCGTGGTGGCGGCCGTGCACCGCCACTGCGGCCCCGAGGGCACGTTCTCGGTGATCGAGCCGGAGGACGTGGACGAGGACCCGGCCGCCTGCCTGGACCGTACGGCCGCGGCCGCGCGTGTCCCCGGCTCCACCGTGGTGCTGCGCCACCCGGAGCGGTACACCCCCGCCGCGCTCGCGGCGATCGTGACCTGGATGGACTCCTGGCCGGAATCGACGGCCGCCTCCGCGGACCGGCCCTGGGTGGTCGCCACCCTGCCGGTGGGCACCGAGCTCGCCGACGAGCTCCCGCACCGGCTCCCGGTCACCCTGACCGTGCCGGCGCTGCGTCACCGGATCGAGGACGTACGGGAACTCGTACCCGCGTTGCTGCGCGGCTTCGCCGCAGGCCGGGCGGTGTCGTGCGGCCCGGCGGCCATGCGGGTCCTGCTGCGGTCGGCCTGGCCGGGCAACGTGGCCGAGCTCGCGGACGTGCTGCGGCAGGTGCTGACCCGCCGGCGCACCGGGCAGATCGAGCCCGCGGACCTGCCGGCGTCCTGCCACGCGCGGAGCCGGCGCGTCCTGACCCCGTGGGAGACCTCCGAGCGCGACGCGATCGTCGAGGCGCTCCTGAAGACCGGCGGCGACCGGGCCGCGGCGGCCGACCTGCTCGGGATCTCCCGCGCCACCATCTACCGAAAGATCAACCTTTACGGCGTCTCGGTCGGGCCCCGCCCGGCCGGGGGACGGCGCGCCATCTCAAGATGAGACACCTCCCGGCGGGGGATGTGGGCTTATCTGGAGTCATGGTCGAGACGACGACTCAGAGCGTCTGCTCCTCTTCGGCTCGGCGGTTTCACCGACGAACCACCGTTCCCGGCAGGACCATGACCATCAGCTGCCTGATCGTGGATGACAACGATCGTTTTCTCAATGCCGCCGGCGCGCTGCTCGAACGCGACGGCATCACTGTCGTCGCGGTCGCCACGAACTCCGCGGAGGCGCTGCGGCGGGCCGGGGAGCTCCGGCCGGACGTCCTCCTCGTCGACGTCGAACTGGGCCACGAGAGCGGCCTGGACCTCACCCGCCGGCTCATGGCCGCCGCGTCCGTCCCTCAGGCGCGGGTGATCCTCATGTCGGCGCACTCCGAGGACGACTTCGGCGGCCTGATCGACGCCAGTCCCGCTCTGGGGTTCCTCGCCAAGGCCAGACTGTCCGGAGGCGCGATCCGCCGGCTCCTCGGCGACGGACACCGGGTCCCGGGATGAGCGAACCCCCGCGGTGCGCGATGCTCGGGGCATGACAGATCGCAGACGCGGGCGGGCCGAGCCCGAGACCGACACGACCGTACGGTCGGAGGACTGGGACGGGCGAGACCTGACGGGTGAGCGCCACGAGCGGGTGGCGTTCATCGACGTCGACCTGACCGAGACCGTCACCCAGGGCACGGTCTTCACCGACTGCGTGTTCCGCGGCGTCCGGTTCAACGCGTCGGCGCACACCAACACGGCGTTCACCAACTGCGCGTTCACCCGGTGCGCGTTCTTCGACGCGACCTTCACCGGCTGCAAGCTCGTCGGCAGCGCCTTCGACACCTGCACGTACGGGCTGCTGAAGGTCTCCGGAGGCGACTGGTCCTTCGCCGAGCTGGCCCGGGCCGACCTCGGCGGCGCCTCCTTCGAGGACGTGCGGATGCGGGAGGCCGACCTGACCGGCGCGCGGCTCGGCGGTGCCACGCTGCGGAACGTCGACCTGTCCGGGGCCTCGCTCCACCGTGCCGATCTGACCGGTTGCGACCTGCGGGGCAGCGACCTGTCCGCGCTCGATCCGCTCTCGGTCGAGCTGAAGGACGCGGTGATCGACCTGACGCAGGCCGTCATGATCGCGACGGCGCTCGGCCTGGAGGTGCGGTCGGAATGAGCACCGTGCCGCCGGCCGGCCCGCGGGTGCGCCGGGCAGAGGTGACCGACGCCGCCGCCCTCGCGCGGATGCGCGAGCTGATGCTGCGGGAGATGGACAAGGCAGACGTCGAGGACACGGCGTGGCTCGCCGTCGCGGAGGAGTGGTACGCGCGACGGCTCCTGGACCGGCGGGGCTTCGCCGCCTTCGTCATGGACGATCCCGAGCTCGGAGTCGTCAGCAGCGCGGTCGGCGCCTGTGTCGAGCGCGCGCCGGAGCCGGGCAACCTCACCGGGCTGCGGGGCCATGTCTCCAACATCAGCACCGATCCCCGCCGGCGCGGGCGTGGGCACGCTCGCGCCTGCCTGAACGCGCTGCTCGCCTGGTTCCGTGACGAGACCGGCGCCCACATGCTCGATCTGAACGCCACCGAGCACGGCATGGGGCTGTATCTGTCGGCCGGATTCGCCGCGCCGCGCTACCCCGCGCTCCAGCTCTGGGTCGAGCGGCCCGTTCTCGATCACGGGATCTAAGAGACTTTTCGGGGAACCCTTCTCAAGAAGGGCATGGGTTCCCGCCGGGTGTGCGCCCGGCGGGGATCGAGGGCGTGGACGTACGGGCGGGTGATCTGGTGCCGGAGCCGAAGAAGGTCGGGCTGCTCTACCGGGATCTCGGCATCGCCGACATCTCGGTCGGCGACGGGAGACGCGGCAACGCGCTGTCGAGCGACGACTGGCGTGAGCTGGCGCAGATCTTCCACCGCCTGGCCGAGGACGACCAGGTGCGCGCGGTGGTCGTCCGCGGCCAGGGCGGGACGTTCAGCGCCGGCTCGGACATGCGCGAGTGGGTCCAGGCGGACCGGATGGACGTCGCGGAGAGCTTCGCCGCGATGGAGGCGGCCTTCACCGCGATCGAGGATCTGCCGGTGCCCGTGGTCGCCGAGGTCGAGGGCGTGGCGGCGGGTGCGGGATGCCAGCTCGCGCTGGCCTGCGACCTGCGGGTGCTGGCCGACACGGCACGGATCGGGATGCCGATCGCCCGGCTCGGCATCCTCGTCAGCCCGCTGTTCGCGGCCCGGCTGAGCGTGCTGGCCGGTCCGGGGGTCGCGCGGGACCTGCTCTACACCGGGCGCCTCGTGTCGGCCGAGGAGGCGGTGCGTCTCGGCCTGGCCACCCGGAGCGTGCCCGCCGCGGACCTGGGGGCCACGACGCGCCGGCTCGTGCTCTCGGTGGTCCGCCATCCGCCGTCGGCGATCCGCGCGGCCAAGCACGCGGTGGACGTGGCGCTCGCGCCGGCCCGCGCGGCGGCACGGGCGCAGGCCGAGGGGCCGCCGGTCGCCTACGACGACTTCCAGCGGGGGATCATGACGTTCCTCTCGCGGAGCCCCGCGCCCGGCCCCGACCGGCACGGTGATTCATCGGACGGCTGAATTCGCCGACCGCATAATGTGCCCACAGTGAAATTCATTGACCGGATGAGATTTCGCGGATAAGTGCGCGATAAACGCTCCGCCCGTGGCGAACGACCTTTTTATTAATGCTGAACCGCGATTAGTGTCGTTGGCGCCGAACACGCGACAACGAACGGGTGGCATTGTGACGTCACAGACCCTGTCCCGGCCGCTGAACGACGCGAGCGCCGTCGAGCCGCCGCTCGTCTCCACCGGAGAGCAGCTCCACCACCGCCTGCTGCGGAAGCGCATCGTCTTCCTCGGGCAGGAGGTGGACGACGAGATCGCCAACCGCATCTGCTCCGAACTGCTGCTCCTGTCCGCCGAGGACCCGCGCGGCGACATCCACCTCTACATCAACTCGCCCGGCGGCTCGGTCACCGCCGGCATGGCGATCTACGGGATGATGCAGTACGTCCCCAACGACATCGCCACCGTCGCGATGGGGTTCGCCGCGTCGATGGGCCAGTTCCTGCTCTGCGCGGGAACGCCGGGCAAGCGATACGCCCTGCCGTACACCCAGGTGGTCATGCACCAGCCCCACGGCGGCGTCGGCGGCACGGCCACCGACGTGAAGATCATGGCCGAGCAGATGCGGCACACCAAGCGCACTCTCGCCGAGCGCATCGCCTTCCACACCGGCCGGCCGCTGGAGCAGATCGAACGCGACTCCGACCGCGACCGCTGGTTCACCGCCGAGGAGGCGCGCGAGTACGGCATCATCGACCACGTCGTGCCGGCCGCCCGCCGGGTCGACGGGCCCCTGGCGAGAACGTCATGACCGCGCGACTGGCCGCGGCCGCACGCCACGTGTTGCCGTCCTACGCCGAACGCACGCCGTACGGGCACAAGGAGACGAATCCCTACGACAAACTGTTCGAGGAACGCATTGTCTTTCTCGGCACCACGATCGACGATGCCGCGGCCAATGACGTGATCGCACAGTTGTTCACCCTGGAGTTCATGGATCCCGACCGGGATATCAGCGTCTATATCAATTCACCCGGCGGGTCGCACACGGCGATGACCGCGATCTACGACACGATGCAGTTCGTCCGGTGCCGGATCCAGACCGTGTGCGTCGGGCAGGCGGCGGGCCCGGCCGCGGTGCTCCTCGCCGCCGGCGCGCCGGGCCGGCGCGCGGCGCTGCCCCACGCGCGGATCCTGCTGCACCAGCCCGCCACGGAGGGCACCCGCGGGCAGGCCAGCGACATCGAGATCCAGGCCGAGGAGATCCTGCGCGTCCGGGCGCAGATCGAAACGCTCCTGGCCCGGCACACGGGCCAGGACGCCGACCGGGTGGGCCGCGACATCGAGCGCGACCGGTTCCTCACCCCGGAGCGGGCCCGGACGTACGGCATCGTCGACGAGGTCATCGCGAGCCGCAAACGCAGCCGGTACGTCCTGACATAGCCGGACCGGGACTCGGTCATGATGATCTCCGCAGGGCTCCGTCCCCGCAGGCCGGGGCGGAGCGAGGGTCCGCACGAATGACCGGGGAGCCAAGCCGGGCTGCGGCGTGCCGGGCGACGGCAGACCGGCGAGAAGCCGCAGGAACCGGGGCTTGCCGGAGTCGTCGGAGCCTGGCACCGCGATCCGCTCGCCGTACCAGACCTCCAGGCGGCGATCCTGACCTGCCTGTCCGGCCCGGCCGAGCGGCGGGCGTTCCGTCGTTGCGGGGGCCGGGCCGGTGAAGATCCCCTAGCCTCGACCGGCATGAGTCCCGACCTGTCCGCCGGCGGCGATCCGGCCGTGCACGCCACGGCCATGAGGGCGCCGGTCCGGCTGCTCGCCGCCACGGCGGCCGCCGCCGGCCTGCTGCTCGCCTCCACCACGGTGCTGATGTGGGCGACCGGCGTGGTCTGGCACGTCGAGCAGCAGCCGTCGGACCCGTCCGCCGACGTGTTCGTGGCCGTCGAGACGTCCGGGACCGGCCTCTGGGACGGTCCGAACGCCGGGAGCGCGCTCCTGCTGGTGACCGTCGCCCTCGCCACCGCGGCGCTCGCCGGCACGGGCGCCCTGCGGCGACGGCCTCGCCTGGTCCGGCTGTCGAGCGCGCCGGCCGCGGTCGCCTTCGCGGCCACGTGGGCCCTGATCGTCGGCACCTACGTCTGGGGAGGCTCTCGCCTCCGGAGCGACGTCGGCGGCCATCACATCCGGATCGTGCTACGACCGCGCCCGCGCGTCGAAGCCGCCTGGCCCGCCGCCCTCTGCCTCTCGGCCGTGGCCCTGGCGGCCGCGATCGGCGCCTGGTGGATCATGCGCCGGCGATACCGTGCCCTGCCGAGCGGTCGTCCGCCGGGCTAGTCGCAAGGCCGTGTAGTTAAGCGGTTGTAGCGATGTCAAGGGTCTGTCGGTGTCAGGATCTCGACGCTCACGGTGGCTTTGTAGCTGGTCCGGTCGATTGTGGCCTGACCGGCGCCCGCCAGGCGCTGCTCGCGGGGTTGGTCGCGCCGGAGCAGCGGACACGTACCCGGGCGGTGATCCAGGCCGCGGGCCGGACCCGCATCCACAGCCGCGCCTCCACCGGCAGCCCGAGCGTCGCGGACGGGATGTCCACCATGTACGTGAGGATCCCGTTGCGGCGCAGGTGGTCCATCCGCCGTTTGACCGTCGAGTCCGACCAGCCGGTGATCGTCGCCAGCTCCGCGTACCCCATCCGCCCGTCCCGGGCCAACGCCTCCAGCAGTGTTTCGTCGCCGGTGTCCAGCTCGATCGGGCCGTTGTCGGCGACCGGCGGGTCCGGCCGCAGGGCGGCGGCCTGGTTGTCGCTCAGCCAGTGCAGCCCGACCCAGTCGGTGGGTGAGGTGAACGCGCGCAGCAGCGAATGCGCCGACACCGACGTGACGCGTCGGGTGCGGGGAGTTTGGCCAGCAGCAGACTGTCCCGCTCACCGGTGGATCGGGCCTGGGTGTTGCAGGAGATCTCCGTCCCGCCGGACAGCAGGTACACCCACGACGTGTCCGGGCGTTCGGCCAGGGCCGCCGCGACCGCGCCGGCCGCGACCGGCGTGCAGCGCAGCCGGATCGTCCACGGCGTGTAGCCCAGTCGGGCGCCGTTGACCGCGCCGACCACGCGCAGCATCCCCGCTGATCTGAGCCGCTGGTACCGCCGGGCGACCGTGTTCTCCGAGACCCCGATGACCGCCGCGATCGTCCGCAGGGGCGCGCGGCCGTCGATCTGCAGTGCGTGCACCAAGCCCCGGTCGACGTCATCGAGCGCGACGGTATCCACCAGCGGTGACTAACTACTGACGGTATCCGGCGCAGGATTATCACGTTGATCACGAACCTAGGATCGTCGTATGACGATTGTTCCGTTCCGTATCGACATCCCCGACGCTGACCTGGCCGACCTGCACGACCGGATCGGCCGAACCCGGTGGCCCGACCAACTCGACGGAGTGGGCACCGCCTACGGCGTGCCGCTGGACCGCGTCCAGAAGCTCGCCGAGTACTGGCGGACCGGCTACGACTGGCGTGCGCACGAAGCGCGTCTCAACGCGTTGCCGCAGTTCACCACGGAGATCGACGGCCAGAGCATCTACTTCATCCACGTTCGTTCCCCGGAACCGAACGCGTTGCCGCTGCTGCTGATCCACGGCTGGCCCGGTTCGGTCCTGGAGTTCCTGGACTGCGTCGGCCCGCTCACCGACCCGCGTGCGCACGGCGGCGACCCGGCGGACGCGTTCGACGTGGTCATCCCCGCCATCCCAGGGTTCGGGTTCTCCGGCCCCACCAAGGACACCGGCTGGGACGTCCGACGCGTCGCCGCCGCCTTCGCCGTGCTGATGCGGCGCCTGGGCTACGACCGGTACGGCGCGCAGGGCGGCGACTGGGGTTCGATCATCTCCCGCGCCCTGGCCAACCAGGACCCGGAGCACGTGGTGGGCGTGCACGTGAACTTCCTCGTGGCACCACCGCCCAAGGACATCGACGTCCCGCTCAGCGACACCGACCAGGCGCGGGTGGACGCGATGCGCACGTACATGGCCCAGCCGGCGGGGTACTTCCGCCAGCAGGCCACCCGCCCACAGACCCTCGCCTACGGACTGACCGACTCACCGGTCGGGCAGCTGGCGTGGATCGCGGAGAAGTTCGCCGAGTGGACGGACCCGACCAGCACGGTCAGCGACGACCTGTTGCTGACCAACGTGATGCTGTACTGGCTGACCGGCACCGCGAACTCGTCCGCACGGATCTACTACGAGTCGTTGGCCGTGCGAGGCGCGCCGATGACGTTCGACCCACCCCTCGGGGTGGCGGTGTTCCCGCACGAGCTGGTGCCCGCCGTGCGGGGCCTGGTCGAGCGGCAGCACCGGGTGACGCGGTGGTCGGAGTTCGACCGGGGCGGCCACTTCGCCGCACTGGAGGTTCCGGACCTGCTCGTCCCGGACGTCCAGGCGTTCTTCCGCGACCACCGCTAGCCTCAAGGCCGTGAAGTTTGGTGGTGCGCGGTGATGTCCAGCCCGGTGAAATAGGCAACGGAGTTCCTGCTAGAACGGTGTCGACCAAGATCACCAGAAGCAGAAACTCCGTTGGATACCAAGTCTGTCATCACCCGCACCATCGCCGTGGCCGGGGGTCGATACGCCCCTGGCCACCTCGGTGAACTCACCCAGCACCTGTCCTTCGAGATGGTCGATGAGGCCCTGACCGCGACCAAGACCACCCAGTCCCGCCTGCGGGATCTGCCCTCCCGGGTCGTGGTTTACCTGGTATTGGCCGCCTGCCTGTTCCCCGAGGTCGGTTACCTGGGGGTATGGCGCAAACTCACTGCCGGGTTGACCGGCCTGGCCTGCGCCACTCCCAGCGCTGGCGGGCTGGGCCAAGCACGCCACCGTGTCGGGGCAGCACCGCTGCGGTGGTTGTTCGACCTGCTCCGTGGGCCAGCGGCCATCCTCGGGCAACACGGAACGTGGTGGCGCGGGCTGCTGGTCTGCGCGATCGACGGCACCACCCTGACCATTCCCGACAACCCCAGGCTGCTGGCCCGGTTC
This sequence comes from Actinoallomurus iriomotensis, assembly GCF_030269445.1. GTDB lineage: Bacteria > Actinomycetota > Actinomycetes > Streptosporangiales > Streptosporangiaceae > Actinoallomurus > Actinoallomurus iriomotensis. The sequence continues at coordinate 859,806 of NZ_BSTJ01000001.1, read as the reverse complement.
ACCAAGCAACGCGGCAACCACGGTGGCACCGGCTACCCCCAGATCCGACTGGTCGCGCTGCTGGCCTGCGGCACCCGCACGCTGCTCGACGCAGTCTTCGGCCCGACCACGAGCGGGGAAACCACCTACACGCCTCGCCTGCTACGCAGCCTGCGGGCGGGCATGATCCTGCTGGCCGACCGCAACTTCGGCGCCGCCAAGCTCCTGGCCCAGATCGCCGCCACCAGCGCGGATCTGCTGGTACGCCTGAAAAACGGCCGCACCATGCCCGTCCTGGCCCGCTACCCCGACGGCTCCTACCTCTCGATCCTGAGCGGCCTGCGGGTACGCGTCATCGAGTGCGAGATCACCATCGCCACCAGCGCCGGCCGCCGCACCGGCCTCTACCGGCTGACCACCACCCTGCTCGACCCACACGCCTACCCCGCCGCCGAGTTGATCCGGCTCTACCACGAACGGTGGGAGATCGAGACCGCCTACCTGGAGCTGAAATCCTCCATCCTGGGCGGTCGAGTGCTGCGAGCCCGGACACCAGTCGGGGTCGAGCAGGAGGTCTACGCCCTGCTGGTGATCTACCAACTGCTGCGCACCGCCATCACTGACGCGGTGATCACCCGGCCCGGGACAGATCCGGACCGGGCCAGCTTCACCATCGCCTGGCACACCGCCCGCGACCAACTCGTCCAAGCCTCAGGCGTCATCGCCGACACGGCCATCGATCTGGTGGGCACCATCGGCCGCCACGTCCTGGCCAACCTGATGCCCGCGCGGCGGTTGCGGGTCTGTCCCCGGATCGTCAAACGCGCCATCTCCAAATACCAGGCCAGAGGCTCGAACATCGACCGGACCAGCTACAAAGCCACCGTGAGCGTCGAGATCCTGACACCGACAGACCCTTGACATCGCTACAACCGCTTAACTACACGGCCTTGGGGCTAGTCGTCGTCCGCCGATGGCAGTCCGCACTCGCCGATCTCGTCGAGCAGCCGCTCGCGGGCGGCGGCCAGGCGGGCGCCGTAGCCGGGTATGAAGATCTCCGTCAGCGATCCGTCCAGCGTCCCGGCGATCCGGTGAATCGGTGACCAGACCGCCCGATCCTGGTTCACCAGGCCGTCGAACTCCGCGGTGCCGATCACGCGGTCGAGCCAGTCGGAGAGCAGGAGTGCCTGATCACGCGTGAGTTCGATCGTCAGGTCGTCGTCGGTCATCGCGGGCGTGCGTCAGCGGACCAGGGCGTCCAGGAGGCGGTCCAGTTCGGCGGCGGGGTCGCCGGTCAGGCCGGCGTGGACCGGGCCGGTCTGGACGATGGTGCTCCGCGGCGCGGTCAGCCAGCGGAACCGGCTGCCGAGCGGCTCGTCGCCGGCCTGGCCGGCGTGCGGGCCGCCGCCGCAGGTGCACTCGACCGCGGTCAGCGCGGCGCGTACGCCGTCCAGGTCCAGGTCGGGGTCGAGCGCGCGGAGCCGGGTGGCGTCGATGTGCACGCGGCAGCCGAGGAAGTCGCGGGCCTGGCAGTAGACGATCACGCCGACGTTCATGCTCTCGCCGCGCTCGACCCGGGGGACCACGCGGAGCGCGGCGTACTCGAAGACGTTCATGAGCGCAGCCACCCCCGACGTGCCGTGCCCCGTGGGGCCGGTGGGCGCGGGGGCTGGACGGGTCCGACCTCGGGCAGCCACACCGAGGGGTCGGCGGCGCGGGCGCGCAGATGCGTCACGTAGGCCGCCGCGACGTCGGCGGGGGAGGCGAAACCCGGCTCGTCCTCCAGCCATTCGACCGGCACCAGGTCCACCACCGCACGCAGCAGGTCGTCGGTGATCCGCGGGGCGAGCTCGCGGCCGGCCGAACCGAGTGCCTCGTCGTCGACGAACGTGGTGAGGACGTGGTCGCTCGCGTCGTACGGCTTGGCGGTGAGCCGGTCCGCGCTCGCCCACGCGTGGTGGAAGTACAGGCTCGCCCCATGGTCGATGAGCCAGACGTCGCCGTGCCAGACGAGGAGGTTCGGGTTGCGCCAGCTGCGGTCGACGTTGCCGATGAACGCGTCGAACCACAGCACCGAGGCGGCGAAGCCGGGGTCGGGGGACCAGGCGAGCGGGTCGAAGCCGAGCGAGCCGGGCAGGTAGTCGATGCCGAGGTTGCGGCCCGGGCTCGCCTTGAGCAGGTCCTGCACGTCCGGGTCGGGCTCGTGCCGCCCGATCACCGGGTCGAGGTCGACGGTGACGATGTCGGGGATCCGCAGGCCGAGCCGCCGTGCGAGCTCGCCGGCGATGACCTCGGCGATCAGGGCCTTGCGGCCCTGGCCGGCGCCGTGGAACTTCACGACGTACGTGCCGAGGTCGTCGGCCTCCACGATCGCGGGCAGCGACCCGCCCTCGCGCAGCGGCGTCACGTAGCGGATGGCGGTGACGTTGGACAGCACGGGCATACGGTATCGAGGTGTGGCGGCATGCGAGCACGAACGTGCGCGCATGCCGCCCCCGACGCCACGGACCCAGGCGGGCAGGCCCCGGAGCCGCCCGCCCGGGGCCAGTGCATCCTAAGCGCGCGTCCGCCACTTCCTCTGATGCATATGCCACACGTCGGCCGTTCTGGATGTCCGTATCCGGGGCAGAAGGCGGAACAGTCGCCAGGCATCGCCCTGCGGGACGCGGAGGGCTCCACGGAAGCGCGGTCGTCCTTTACCCTCCTCTCGGGCGATATACGGCATATCAGTCATACCGGGCCGCGCCCGAAAGGGGCATCGATGAGTGTCGAGGTGGACGAGAGCGCGATCGCAGGCGTGGACCTGGACGTCCTGGACGAGATCCAGCGGCGGGTGCTGTGGCTCGCGGTGCGCATCGTCGACGCAGCCAACCGCGAGCGCCGGACCGGCGACGGCATCAAGGTGGGCGGCCACCAGGCCTCCAGCGCCTCGCTGGTGACGGCGATGACCGCCCTCTGGTTCGCGTACCTGCGGGCCGAGGACCGCGTCAGCGTCAAACCGCACGCCTCGCCGGTGTTCCACGCGATCAAGTACCTGCTCGGCGACCTCGACCGCTCCTACCTCACCACGCTGCGGGCCCGCGGCGGGCTCCAGTCCTACCCGAGCCGTACCAAGGACCCCGACGACGTGGACTTCTCCACCGGCTCGGTCGGGCTCGGCGCGGCGGCGCCACTGTTCGCCGCCGCGGTGCGCCGCTACGTCGACGCGCACTGGGGCGGCGACCGGCCGCGACCGCCGCGGTTCGTCGCCCTGCTCGGCGACGCCGAACTGGACGAGGGCAACGTCTGGGAGGCCATCGCCGACCCGGCGACGCAGGGCCTCGGCAACGTCATGTGGCTCGTCGACTTCAACCGCCAGTCGCTGGACCGGGTCGTGCCGGGCGTGCGGATCGCGCAGTGGCGCGGCCAGTTCGAGGCGGCCGGCTGGCACGTCGTCGAGGTCAAGTACGGGCGGCGGCTGCGCGAGGCCCCCGCGTCCGTACGCGGCTGGATCGACCTGATGTCCAACGAGCAGTACCAGGCGCTGTTCGGGCTGACCGGCCCGAAGCTGCGTGAGGTGTTCCTCGACGGCGCGCCCGCCGAGGTCGGCGAGGCCGTGGCCGGCCTGCCCGACGACGAGCTCGCCCGGCTCGTCCAGGACCTCGGCGGCCACGACCTGGTGGCGATGCTGGAGGCGTACGCGCAGTGCGACGCCGTCACCGACCGGCCCAGCGTGGTGTTCGCCTACACGGTCAAGGGACACGGCCTGCCGATCGCCGGCAACCCGCGCAACCACTCGGCCCTGCTCACCGCCGAGCAGATCGCCACGCTGCGCGACGGCATGGGGCTCTCCGGGGACTGGGACCGGTTCGACCCGGCCACGCCCGCCGGCATCCTGTGCAACCAGCGGCGCGAGGCGCTGCGGCGGCCACCGGCGAGCGTCGCGCTCGACGTGACCGTGCCCACCGCGACCGGCCTGCGCACCACGCGCCCGGTCTCCACCCAGGACTCCTTCGGCAAGATCCTCGTGGACCTGTCGCGGGACGAGAGGCTCGCGCCGTACCTCGTCACGACCGCGCCGGACGTGGCGACCTCCACGAACCTGGCCGGCTTCATCAACCGCATGGGCGTCTTCGCGCCCGCCGAGCAGCGCGCGTGGAGTCCCGACCCGCTGCTGAGATGGACCGAGGGACCGCAGGGCCAGCACATCGAGCTGGGCATCTCCGAGATGAACCTGTTCCTGCTGCTCGGCCAGCTCGGTCTCTCCGGTGACCTGCACGGACGTCCGCTCCTGCCGGTCGGCACCGTCTACGACCCGTTCGTGTGCCGCGGTTTGGACGCCTTCATCTACGGCGTCTACTCCGGCGCCCGGTTCGTCGTCGCCGGAACGCCGTCCGGGGTGTCGCTCGCCCCCGAGGGCGGCGCGCACCAGTCGAGCATCACCGCCTCGATCGGCCTGGAGCTGCCGAACGTCACCTACGTCGAGCCGGCCTTCGCCACCGCGCTGGACTGGCTGCTGTGCGACGCCCTCGGCCGGATCGCCGCCGGACCGGGAGAGACGCCGACGGCGGTGCCGGCCGAAGAGGGCGCGTACTACTTCCGGCTGACCACCCGGCCGCTGGACCAGACGCCGTTCGAGGAGGCACGGGCCCGGCTCGGCGACGCGGTCCTGCGGCGGCAGGTCCTCGCCGGGGCGTATCCGCTGCGCGAGTCGGACGTGGCCGGTCCCTCGGTCACCCTGGCCGCCACCGGAGCCGTGCTGCCGGAGGTGCTCGCCGCCGCCCGCGAACTGGAGGAGGAGGGCGTCGCCGCGAACGTCGTCGACGTGACCTCGCCGGACCGGCTGTACTCGGCCTGGCGGCGCACGCTCCGCCAGGGCGTACGGACCGCGACGACCCCGTCCCAGGCGGGCGTGCTGCGGGCGGCGTTCCCGAACCGGACGCCCATCGTCACCGTGCACGACGCCGCCTCGCACGCCATGGCCTGGCTCGGCTCGGCCCTCGGCGTGCCGTGCGTGCCCCTCGGCGTCGACGAGTTCGGCCAGTCGGGCTCGATCCCGGAGCTGTACGAACTGCACGACCTGCTGCCGGGCTCGATCGTCAACGCCGCTCTGGCCGCCCTGTCCCTCTGACCCGACCGGCCGCCTCGCGGTGCCGCCCCCGGGACCTTGGGGCGGCACCGCCGGCCGCCTTCGTCATGCCGGTTCGCCAAAAGATCGTGATATGAACCGGCAAGGTGGCCGAATGCGGGCATGGTCCGGCGGAACCGTGCCCCGTACGCCGCTCGTCTTTACGATTGTGATCATGTCCGGGCCGTATACGTGGTCGACCCTTCCTGAGGGGGACGGGGTCGAGTTGCGGGACACGGCCTCCCGGCGGTCGACCGTCCTCCGTCGGCCGCCCCCCGACCTGCTCGAGATGGACGACATCGTCCGCATCGAGGCCCTCGCGTTCCGTGAGGGCGACCGGCCGCAGGCGGAGCTGTTCGGGGCGATGGACACCGACCCGTTGCGCGTGCTCACCGGGATGAACTGGCTCATCGCCTTCTGGGCCGTCCTGTGGGACCTGCGCGGCGGCGAGCCGGCCGACGAACTGATCCGCTCGCTCGACTACAACGGGCCCTGGCGCAGCGGCGCCATCCCCGAGCGCGAGCAGGTCTGGCGCACGATGAGCCAGCGCGTGCGTTCGGGCGTGCTCGCCGCGCTCACCGGCAACCCCGAGGCCCACCGCGTGTACGAGGACGAGGTGCGCCGGCTCGCGCCCGACGTCTTTCTGCACGTCACCCTGACCATCATGGACACGCTGAGCCGTGACCTGGTGAGGCGGGGGCTCGACCTCGACGGCATGGCCGCCGGCCTGGCCGAGCGCACGCGTCCCGGCCACGTCGGCGGGCCGTCGTTCTCGCCGCCGCGCTGACGGATCAGCCGGTGGGCAGCCGTTCGCCGCGGACGGCCTGGATGTCGATGGCCACGCGCAGCGTGGTGCCGATCGCGCCGATGCCCGCCGACAGGATCTGGTTGTAGACCATCGAGAAGTCCTCACGCCGCAGCTCGGTCGTCGCGCGGAACGCCGCGCGGACGCCGCCCCACGGATCGGGGCCGGTGCCGAGGTAGGACAGGTCCAGCTCCACCGGACGCCGGACGTCCTTCAGGGACAGCGCGCCGTGGACGGTCCAGTGTTCGCCGCCGGCCGGCACGACGCGGGCGCCCAGGTAGCTGATCACCGGGAAGCGCTCCACGTCGAGGAAGTCGGGACCGCGCAGGTGCCCGTCCCGCGTGGCGTTCGCGGTGTCGATGGTGGCGGCCTTGATCTCGGCGCTCACCCGGGACCGCTCGACCGGCTCGGCCACGTCGATGCGCCCGCCGAACTCCCCGAACCGCCCGTGGATGCTCGACAGGCCCAGGTGCCGGACGGTGACCATGATGCTCGAGTGCGCCGGATCGATCGTCCACGGCCCGGGGAGGGGCAGCTCGGCGGCGCCGGTCTGGCGGTCCAGCACCACGGTGCCGAGCTCGGCCGCGCCCGCGGGCCCCACCTTGGCGGTGGAGGCCGCGGGGGCGTACCCGATGGCCGTGACGATCGCGGTGTAGCGCCCGGTGGGCAGCGGCCCGGTGCACACCACGCCCTCGGGGTCGGCCTGGGCCCGGGAGACCTGCTGGCCCGTCATGTCGGCGACGGTCACGACCGCGTGCGGCACGGCCCAGCCGTCCCTGGTACGGATCCGTGCGCGTACGCCGCGGTGGTCCGCTGACATCGATGTCTCTCCTCGGTGGGTCACTCGTCCGGGTGGCTGAGGGTGAGGCCGAACGGCTCGGGCGCCGTCTCGCCGATCATCACGGCGGCGGCCACCGGCGGGTAGCCGCTGGCGATCACGGTGTACGTGCCGGGGTCGAGGTCCTCGAAGGCGTACGCCCCGTCGGGACCGGTGGTGGCGGTCGCGACGACGTTGCCGGCGGCGTCGACCAGCGTGACCCGGGCGTCGGAGAGCAGCAGGTTGTCCGACCCGGCGCGTACGGTGCCGTGCACGCGGGCGCCGGCCGGCAGCTCGACCTCGCAGTGCGTGGTGCCCTGGCCGTCGACGGCGACCGGCAGCGCACCCGGCCGGTGACCGTTCGCGGTCACCGCCACGACGAAGGTGCCGGAGACGAGGTCGTCGAACTCGAACTCCCCGGCCGCGTCCGTCCGGGCCGAGGCGATCACCTCGCCGTGGGCGTCGGTCACCACCACGATCGCGCCGTCGACGCGTGCGCCGGTCGCGGCGCTGCGCACCACGCCCGCCAGGCCGGAGGTGCCCGAGAGCGTCACGTCGTAGTGGAGCGGCTCGTGGGCGACCGCGACGGTGGCGGCCTGCGGCTGGTGCCCGTCGGCCGCGGTGATCAGCATGTACGGGCCGACGCCGGGCGCCCGGAGCGCGTAGACGCCGTCGACGCCGGTGGTGGCCCGGTCGACCTGGCGGCCGCCCAGGTCGATCAGGGTCAGCGCGGCGCCGCAGACCGGCGCGCCGTCGCCGCCGCGCACCCGGCCGTGCACCGGAGTGCCGAACGAGCCCGGGCCGGCCGACGCCATCGGCGCGTACACCGGTGACGTCCGCGCGGCGAGCGGCCCGTCGTCCACCGGCTCGCCGCGTGCTCCGACGGAGGCCAGCTGCCTGGCCGGCGGCGGCGTCTCGGCGGTCACGACGGCTTCGCGCACACCGGGCTCGCGTACGCCGGGCTCGGCCACGACGCGGGCGGCGCGCCGCTCGCCCCGGCTGTCGACCAGCACGGAGACGACGACGGCGGCGAGGCAGATGACGCCCACCGCCCACCAGAGCGCGACGGTGAAGCCGTGGACGAGCCCCGCGGCCGCGAGCGCGGGCGAGGGCGGGCCCTGCGCGTGGGCCGCGATGTAGGAGGTGGTGGCGGTGGCGCCGATGGTGTTCAGCAGCGCGGTGCCGAGCGAGCCGCCGACCTGCTGTGAGGTGTTGACCATCGCCGAGGCGACGCCGGCGTCGTGCGCGTCGACGCCCGCGGTGGCGAGGTTCATCGCCGGCATCAGCGCCGCGCCCAGCCCGACGCCCAGGAGTAACTGGGCGGGCAGCACCGAGGTGGCGTAGGCGCTGTCGACCCTCAGCCGGGTGAGCAGCACGACGCCGCACGCCGCGACGAGGAGGCCGGGCACCATGAGCAGGCGCGCCGGCACCTGGTTCATCAGCCGCGCGGAGATCTGCGTCGAGCCCGTGACCATGCCGGCCGTCATCGGCAGGAACGCCAGGCCGGTCTCGACGGGGGAGTAGCGCTTGACGGTCTGGAGGTAGTACGTCAGGAACAGGAACAGGCCGAACATGCCGATCACCGACAGCCCGACCGAGAGGTAGGCGCCGCCCCGGTTGCGGTCGAGGATCACCCGCATCGGCAGCAGCGGCGTACGCGTCAGGGCCTCGACGACGGCGAACGCCACCAGCAGGACCCCCGCGCCGACGAGCAGGCCGACCACGCCGCGCTCGCCCCATCCCTCGGACTCGGCTCGGGTGAATCCGTACACCAGCGCGACCAGGCCGGCGGTGACGAGCACGACGCCGGGCAGGTCGAGGCGGGCGCGGGACCGGCCGGCGACCGGGTCGCGGACGAAGACGGCGCCGCCGGCCAGCCCGACCACGGCGACCGGCACGTTGACGTACAGCGCCCAGCGCCAGTCGAGATACTCGGTGAGCAGGCCGCCGGCGATCAGGCCCACGGCGGCGCCCCCGCCGGCGATCGCGCCGTAGATGCCGAACGCCTTGGCCCGCTCGGCCGGGGTGGTGAAGGTGACGGCGAGCAGGGACAGCGCGGACGGGGCGAGCAGCGCACCGAACGCCCCCTGCAGGGCGCGCGCGGCCAGGAGCATGCCCTCACCGGTCGCGGCGCCGCCGACCGCCGAGGCGGCCGCGAACCCGACGAGCCCGATCAGGAAGGCGTACTTACGGCCGATGAGGTCGCCGACCCGCCCGCCGAACAGCAGCAGGCCGCCGAACGCGAGCGTGTAGGCGGTGATCATCCACTGCCGGTCGGCGTCGGAGATGCCCAGGGCGTGCTGGGCGGAGGGCAGGGCGATGTTCACGATGGTGGCGTCGAGGACGACCATGAGCTGGGCGAGGGCGATGAAGACCAGCGCGATCCAGCGCCGGGGGACAGGAGGGCCGGAGACCGGTGCGGTCATCGACATGAGGAGACGTCTCCAAAGTTGGGGAATCAGCGCCTGGGCGAGCGGTGTGTCGGCAGGACTGCCATCGATCGGAGATCGTGGGGCCGGGCGGCGCGTGCGCCATGAGCCGCGCCACCCCCTGTCGCCCCGAATAACATAATGTACTGGTTCCGTCACTGAGGGTACATCAACGGTGTGATGGGATAAAGACCGAAGACGGCGCAAAAGACCCCGGCGCTGACCAGGGCGTACGGTTCCGGGACAGGACCGGCGGAGCGGAGCGGCTGATGGCGAACACACACGCGGTCGAGGTCGGCTCGGCCACGGTGGTCAAGCGGTACCGCCGGTGGGCCCAGGGCGAACACCGGCGCGAGTGGCGCGCGCTGACCCTGCTCGCCGAGCACGCGCCGGGCCTGGCGCCCGTGCCCGGTTTTCCCCAACCAACCGACCCCGACCGACCTCCCGGACGCGCCGACCTGGAAGCGGATCCGCCGAGCGTGACGATGACGCGCCTGGAAGGGGTGCCGCTCGCCGGCCGGCTGACCGGCGCCCAGGTCGGTGGCCTCGCCGAGGCGGTCGCCGGGGTCCAGACGGCGATCCCCGGGCCGGTCCTGCGCGCTCTGCCGTTCCGGCTGCTCCACCCCCTGGTCGTCCTGCGCCGGCTGCGTGCCTGGTGCGCGCGGCGACCCTCGCCGGACGGGGACCCGCTGGTCGCGCGGGCCTTCGGCGCGGTCACCGACTGGGCCGGCCGGCCCCGGCTGGACGAGGTCTTCTCCGCGGAGTTCACGCCCGTCTTCGGGCTCGGGGACGGCAACCTGGCCAACTACCTGTGGGACGGCGCCCGGGTCCGGATCGTGGACTTCGAGTACTCCGGGCTGAGCGACCGCGCCTACGAACTGGCCGAGGTGGTCGAGCACATCAGCGTGTGGGTGGGCGACGGTCTCGACGCGCCGGCGTTCCTGTCCCGGTTCGAGCTGACGCCCGCCGAGACGGCGCGGCTCCGCGAGTGCCGGCGGCTGCTGGCGCTGTACTGGTTCGGGTCCGTGCTGTCGGAGGATCCCGAGCGCCCGCGCAACCCGCCCGGCACGGCGGCACGCCAGGCCGGGCGCCTGCTGGCCCTTCTCGGCGCGTGAAGACTGGGGGCGTGAAGACTGGGGGCGTGAAAGCCGAAGACCGGTCCCGCTGCCACCCGGGACCGGTCCTCCGCCCGTCTCGGTCCGGACGCGCAGAGGACCTGTCGAGACGGTGTGCCGGGCCGGCGAAGCGATGGCTGCCGCTGGGACGCCGGCCGCAATGCCTACTATACCTACCTGAAATCCTACGTAAAGCTCACGTCAGCACATCGAGCACCGGCCGGTACAAGTCGGTGCGGATCCGGGCGACCGTGGCGCCGTCCTTGGCCGCCAGCGGGGCGGCGAGGGCGAGTGCGGTCGCGGCGACCTCCGCCTCGGCCACCGCCCGGTGGGCGATGCCCGCGGCGACGGCGTCCTCCCCGGCGTACCGCCGGCCGGTGACCATGGCCTCGTGCGCGGTGAGCTTCGGCAGCCGCGCCTGGATCAGCGCGCTCATGCCCGGCGTGAACGGCAGCCCGAGGTCCACCTCCGGCAGGCAGAACCACCCCCGGTCGGCGCGCATCACCCGGTAGTCGTGGGTCAGGGACAGCATCGCCCCGGCGGCGAACGCGTGTCCGTTGACCGCCGCGACCGTCGGCATCGGCAGCGTCAGCATCCGGGCGAACAGGCCGTGCACGCGTTCGAGGTACGGCCCCCACCGATCGGCGTCCGCGCTCAGCCAGTCCAGGTCGAGGCCGTTGGAGTAGAACTTGCCGGTGCCGGTCGTCACGAGCGCCTTGGGCGCCGGTGCGGCGGTCAGTTCGTCGAGGGCCGCGGACAGCGCGTCCAGGAAGTCGGGGCTGAAGCGGTTCTCACCGTCGTCGAACCGCAGGACGTGTACGTCGCCCTCGCGCCGCAGATCGATCATCGTGGCCTCTCTCGCAATCGTTATTACCCGTCGGTAACTGTAGAGGATCGCGCCGGCATTCCGTTCTCCCCGCCGCGAGAGCGCGCGGACTATAGCCTTGGCCTGGGCGACCTGCGTCATGACGCCGGCGTCCGACTTCCCCGCAACAGAAGAGGCCCGCATGACCGAGGAATCCGGGGCCGTCGAGATCTCGTTCGTCGACGGCAAGGACGTGCCGATCAAGCACAAGCACGCCGACCGCATGGTCGTCATGCGCGACTCCAGCAAGCCTGACGGCGACGCGCTCTACTACACCCCGAACGAATGGGAGGCCTTCATCCTCGGGGTCAAGGACGGCGAGTTCGACGACATGGTCGAGGAGCCCCAGAGCAGGTCCTAGGGCACCTAGCCGTCGGAGAGCGCACGGTGTTCGCGCAGCTGCGCCGCCACCCGGCGGGGATCCCCGGGTGGCAGCGCGGCGGCGAGCCGGCCGAGGATCTCCAGGTCGTCGTCGCCCGTCTGGGTGTAGGCCCACAGGTCGTCCGGGTCGCCGCGGTGCAGCAACTGCCGGCGCAGCTGGGTGCCGAGGTCGTCCCGCTCGATCTTGATCGCCGCCGACTCCGAGCGCGGCAGTAACGGCCCGGCGTAGAGACGTACGGCGCCGGCGACGTTGCCCGAGCCGAGCAGCCGCCGCACGTTGAGGAAGTCGGCCTCCACGTCGCAGTCGAGGCGGTACGGCTTGGCCCGCACCACGTCGCCGAGCTGACCGCGCAGCCGGTGGATCTCCGCGCGTACCGTCACCGGATTGCCCTCGTCGCCGTAGAGATGGAACGAGGACTGCTCGCAGGTCAGGCCGCGCGGGTGCAGGGCCATCAGCGCGAGGAGCTCGGCGTGGCGCAGCGACAGGGGGATGCGCCGGCCGTCGAGGACGGCGCACGGCTGCTGGTCGCCGAGCAGCCGTAGCTTGAGCGAGGGCCGGCCGCCCTCGACCGTGCGGAGCAGGAACGCCGAGCCGAGGTCCTCGGCGACCGCGGTGCGGCCGTCGGGCAGCGTCACCCGCCGTCCCGCCTCCGGGACGATGATCCGCCGGTCGCGCCAGCGGTCGGGATCGGCCGCCAGCACCCGCCCGGTCGTCGTCACCAGCACCCGGCTGTCGCCGCGCAGGCGGTGGAGGTGCCGGGCGAGCAGGCGTTCGTCGCGGCGGTGCATCTCCACCGTGAGCTGCGCCTCGGTCAGCCGCGCCGCCGCCTGGGCGAGTGCGACGACCGCCGGGTGCAGGCTGCTCTTCGTGCCGCTGATGTCGACGCAGCCGATCACCTGCCCGGTGTCGGGGTCGGTGATCGGCGCGGCAGCGCACGACCAGGTGTGCAGGACCTGGGCGAGGTGCTCGGTGGCCTGGATGCACACCGGCCCGCCGATGCTCAGCGCCGTGCCGATGCCGTTGGTGCCGACCGCCTCCTCGGCCCAGCGGAAGCCCTCGGCGAGGCCGATGCCGTCGGCCCGGCGGCGTACGGCGCGCGGCCCCTCGCTCCACAGCACGTGGCCGTCGGCGTCGGTGATCACCATCAGGTGGGCGGACGCGTCGGCCATCCCGCGCAGGGCCTCGCGCAGCATGGTCAGGTGCCGGTCGAGCGGGTGGGACCGCCGTACGCCGGTGATCGTGTCGGCGTCGAACACCAGGGGAGCCGACGCCAGACCGGGGTCGACGCCCGCGGCCAGCGAACGCCGCCACGAGTCGGTGACCACGGGCCGGGGGGCGTCGCCAGGGGCGTGTCGATCACCGTCGGCGATCGGATCGCGTGCCTTGCTGCTCCGCGTCAAGGGCGTCTCCAGGGGGCGGTGGTCCTACGAGCATCCAAGTCGACGGCTCAGGTTGCAACCCGATACGTAAAACCTTCACCTGCTATTTGTCACATACTGCTATCGAGCGAGTGCAACGTGTTTGCAACCCGCGGTCGCCTAGTGTGCGTACCGCGGCACGGCGGGTGACGACTTTCGCCCGGACGCAGCCGCACGACGGCGGTCCGCCCGGAGCCGTTTGAGGGGACGGGTCCGGCGCGCCGCGCCAGCGCCCGCCGCCGGGATGCCTCAGGGAGAGGGGCACTCCCGGTGGCGGGTCGCGGGCAGGGGGGAGAAGGCTTTGCTGTGCCTGACCTGCAATCGGGTGCGCCCGGCGCGGAGCCCGGCGGAGTACACCGTGGTCCGCGCGCAGGCGATCACCGTCCACGGCCTGTGCACCTGCGCCCAGCCCGGCGCCTGGCCGCCCGAGACGTACGAGGTCGCGGTCGCCGCGAGCCCGCCGGACCGAGGCGGCTGAGCCCGCTCAGGCCTCCGGCAGGTCCTCGAGCAGCTCGGCCCAGAAGCCCTCGACCGTGCGCTCGTAACGGATGCCGAGCTCCAGCGACTTGAGCTGCCACCGGTCGATGGCGCCGCCGAACGCCCGGTGGATCCGCTCGTACTCGTCGGCGCGCTCGCGGTGGGAACGCCGCTGGTCGATCGCGAGGTGGCGGATGTCGCGGGGCCGGGCGTGCCGGGCGAAGAAGAGCTTGAGCAGGCCGGGGTCGCGCACGTCGGTCCGGTCGGGGGTGGCCTCGGCGAGCCAGTCGGCCAGCGCGGCCCGGCCGGCGGCGGTGATGCGGTAGGTGCGGCGGCGCCGGCCGCCCGTCTCGGCCTCCACGTCGACCAGCCCGGCGTCGGCCAGGCGCAGCGGCTCGTCATAGAGCTGGGAGTGCGCGAACTCCCAGAAGTTGCCGATGCTCACGGCGACCTTGCGCTTGAGGTCGTAGCTCGTCGCGGGGCCGTCGGACAGCAGCCCGAGCACGAGATACGACGTCGCGGTCATCCGATGGTCGGCCACGGGGCTCCTCTCCGTCGACGCCTATCTTGGCCCATGTCCGCGCCGTGAAAGGCCGTCCGACCATCGAATCCGACCGTTGACCGCCTGATCGGTGAGGGCGCCCCGCCCCGCGGGTCGGTGACCCGGTCAGCTCGCGCCGGCGACCGTGGTGGGGACGTCGTGGTCGGTGAGGGCGGCGAGGGCGTCGGGCGGGGCGCCGGAGTCGGTGATGGCGTGGGCGAAGTCCGCGAGGTCGGCGACGCGGTGCAAGGCGGTGCGGCCGAGCTTGGCGTGGTCGACGAGCAGGACGCGGTGGGTGGCGACGGACAGCAGCGCCCGCTTGGTCACCACGATCTCCTGCTCCTGGTGGTGGACGCCGCCGTCGGAGACCCCGGCGAACGAGTAGAAGCCGAGATCGGAGTGGAGTGCCCGGGCCGACGCGGTGCACGGTGAGCCGAGGAACGCGTCGTGCGCCTCGTTGTACTCGCCGCCCAGCGCGATCAGCCGGATGTTCTTGCGGCCCATCATCAGCTGAATGATCGGCGCGAAGTTCGTGATGACGGTGAGCGGGTCGATGTCGGCGGCCAGCTCGGCCAGCACCAGCGTCGTGGTGGAGTCATCGAGCAGGACGGACATGCCGGGCTCGATCAGCTCCACCGCGGCGCGCGCGATGGCACGCTTCTCCGCGACGGCCAGCTGGCGCCGGTAGGTCACGTTGCTCTCGAAGACGCTGGACGGCTGGGCGGTCACCCCACCGTGGAACTTGCGCACCAGCCCGCGCTTGGCCAGCTCGTCGAGGTCGCGGTGGGCGGTGACGAGGCTGACGCCGAAGCGTTCGGCCAGCTCCTGCGCGGTAGCCGTGCCGACCCGCAGGATGTGCTCGGCCAGGTCCTGCTGGCGGGACGCCGGGTCCTTGCGGCTTCTCATGCGATGAAATTACCACCTTGATTTTAGCTTTGTGATGGTAATTTCTCGTTCCAGACTGATAAATCACAGTCGCGTCCACCTGATGGCCTACCGGACGGAGACCGGGCGATGGCGGCCACCACTCTTGACCTGGCGGACCTCTCGGGGTTCCGCCGCAAGCTCACCCTGCTGTCGTCGATCGGAATGTTCCTCGACGGCTTCGACCTGACGGTGATCGCCGTCGCGCTGCCGGTGCTGAAGAAGTCGTGGACGTTCACCCCGTTCACGTCCGGCGTCACCAGCTGCTCGGCCATTGTCGGGATGTTCGTCGGCGCGCTGGTCTTCGGCCGGATCGCCGACCGGCTCGGCCGCAAGAAGATGTACCTGCTCGACCTGATCGGCTTCGTGGTGTTCGCCGCGCTGGCCGCGCTGTCGCAGAACGTGTGGGAACTGATCGCCGCCCGCTTCCTGCTCGGGCTGTGTCTCGGCGCGGACTACCCGATCTCGTCGTCGCTGACCGCCGAGTTCGGCGCCGCGCGCGACCGCGGCCGGCTGGTCGTGGCGCTCAGCCTGATGTGGAACGTCGGCGCGCTGGCCGCCTATCTGGTGGGCGTGGCGTTCCTGCCCATCGGCCCCACCGCGTGGCGTTGGATGCTGCTCGTCGGCGCGGTGCTCGCGCTGGTCACGCTGGCGTTCAGGACCAGCATCCCGGAGTCGCCGCGCTACCTCATCGCGCAGGGCCGGCACGACGAGGCGCGGCGGGTCATCGCGAAGGTGGTGTCCGGCAGCGGCACGGCGGTCGCGCCGGAGGACGTGGTGCTCCCGGAGCCGCAGGCCGAGCCCGACCTCCCCACCGCTGCCGGCAGCGCCTCGTGGCGACGGCTGTTCGCCCGCGGGCTGGTCGGCGCCACGATCTTCGTCTGCGTGTTCTGGTTCGCGCACGACGTGGCGTACTACGGGATTCAGATGTACAGCCCGACGATCCTGACCGGGCTCGGCGGGTCGACCCAGCTGGCCGCGTACCTCGGATCGGCCATCATCGCCCTGCTCGGCGTGGTGGGCGCGGCGATCGCGCTCGCGTTCGTCGACTCGTGGGGCCGGCGGCCGGTGCTGATCACGGCGTTCGCCGGCGAGACGGCGGTGCTGGTGGTGCTGGCGCTCGTCCACGCGCCGGCGTTGGCGCTGATCGTGGTGCTGTTCGCGATGGCGATCCTGTTCTCCAACATGGGTCCGGGAACGCTGGACATGGTCTACTGCACCGAGCTCTTCCCGACCGAGCTGCGCGCCGCCGGCACCGGCCTGGGCACCGCGGTGAGCCGGCTCGGCGCGATCCTCGGCGTGCTCGTCTTCCCCGACATGGTGGCGGCGTGGGGCGTGAGCGGCGCCCTGTGGCTGTTCGTCGCGGCCGGGCTGCTCGGCCTGGTGATCACCGTGCTGCTGGCGCCGGAGACCAAGAACCGCAGCCTGGAACAGACCGCCGGGGCCCGCCGCGTTTCCGGCGGCACCGCGCCCGCCGCCGCAGGTCCCGACCTGGTGGTATCCACGACCGAGGAGGATCGGTGAACGACACGACACTGACGGTGCTCGGCTTCCGGGCCGGCCGGCCGGACGCGGACTCGGCCTGCTCCGGCTACCTGGTGCGGCACGCCGGCTCGACGGTCCTCGTCGACTGCGGGCCGGGCATCGTCACCGAGCTGGTGTCGCGCGGCCTGGAGCACCGGCTCGACGGGATCGTGCTCACCCACCTGCACCAGGACCACATGTTCGACGTGGTGCCGCTGGCCTTCACCCGGCTGCTGACGAAGACGCCGCCGGCCCGGATCCCGTTGTGGGTACCGGAGGACAGCACCGGCACGCTGGCCGCGCTGGACGAGTGGGTGGCGGTGCCGACCGATCCGGTGGTCGGCCGCCCGCTCGCCACCGCGTTCGACATCCGGCCGCTGGAGCGCGACGGCCGCACCGAGGTGGCGGTCGCGGACGGCATCACGCTGACCGCGTTCCGGGCCCGGCACGCGGTGCCGAGCGCGTCGCTGCGCTTCGCGCTGGGCGACCGAACGCTGGCGTTCTCGTCCGACACCGGCTGGTGCGACGGCGTGCTGGCCGCCGCGACCGGCGCCGACGTGTTCGTCTGCGAGGCCACCTACCTGGACGCCGACCCGGCCATGCTGGCCGAGCACGGTCATCTGACCGCCGCGCTCACCGGCGAGCTGGCCGTCGCGGCGGGGGTGGGCCGGCTGGTCGTCAGCCACCTGCTCGGGTACGACGACGCCGAGTCGTTCGAGGCGGCCCGGGCGGCGGCCGGCACGGTACCGGTGACGGAGGCCCGCGCCGGGCTGGTCGTGCCGGTCCACGCGGCCGGGGCGGCGCGGTAGCCGATGGCGCTCGTGCTCTGGGACATCGACCAGACCCTGCTCGACGCCGGCGCGTTCGACCGGGAGGTGTGGTTCACGCTCTGCGGGGAGCTGCTGGGCGTGCCACCGCGGCCGGTGCACGTGGTGCCGGGGCGCACGATCCGGCAGATCCTACGGGCGATCCTGCGGGAGTACGGCGCGGACGCGGCCACCGCGGAGCGGCTGCTGCCCGAGGCGCTGCGCCTCGAGGTGGAGCGGGTGGCGGCGGAACGTTCTCGGCTTGCGTCGCGGGGGCGGCTGCTGCCCGGCGTCCGTGCGGTGGTGGCGGCCCTGGACCGGACGCCCGGCGTCGTCCAGTCGGTGCTCACCGGCAACCAGGCCGCCACCACGCGGCTCAAGCTGGCGGCGTTCGGCCTGGCGCCCCCGCTGGACCTGCGGGTCGCCGCGACCGGCACCGACGACGAGCACCGCCCCAGCCTGGTCCCGGCCGCCCGGTCCCGCGCCGAGGCTCGCTACGGCCCTGGCACCGCCACCCCGACCGTCCTGGTCGGCGACTCGGTTCTGGACATCGAGGCGGCCCGTGCCAACGACGCCCGCGTCGTCGCGGTCGCCACCGGCATCACGTCCCGCGCCGACCTCACCGCCGCCGGCCCCGACGCCGTCCTCGACGACCTGGCCGACCTCCGTGCCTCTCTCACCGCCATCCTCCCGTCTCCGGTTCCCGGCCACGGCGCCGCCGCGCCGTAGCGGGCCGGTGGTGGCGTGGCGGCCGGCGCCGGAGGGGCCGACCAGGTCAGTAACCGGCTCCCGTGAGCATTCCGCCGTCGACCACGAACTCACTGCCCGTGCAGTACGTCGCCTCGTCCGAGGCGAGGAAGACCACGAGCGCGGGGATCTCCTCCGGCGTGCCCATCCGCCCGAGCGGCAGCGCGCGCAGGAACGCGTCGGCGCTCTCCGCCTTGGCCGACACCAGGGCCGCGTCGTCGGTGACCATCGGCGTGAGGATGGCGCCCGGGTGGATGGAGTTGACGCGGATGCCGTACTCCCCGAGCTCACGCGCGGCCGCCTTCGTCAGACCCCGTACGCCGAACTTGCTGGCGCTGTAGGCGGCCAGGCCGGTGGCGCCGACGAAACCCTCAGTGGAGGAGACGTTGACGATCGAGCCGCCGCCCGCGGTCCTCATCGCGCCGATGACCGACTTCACGCCGAGCCACTGCCCGACCAGGTTGACCTCGATGATCCGGGTGAACTGGTCGAGGGACATGTCCTCGATCCGGCCGTAGCGGAGGATCCCGGCGTTGTTCACCAGCACGCCGAGCCCGCCGAAGTCGGCCAGCGCGGTGTCGACGGCGGCCTGCCAGTCGTCCGGCCGGGTGACGTCCATCCGGACGAACCGCGTCGCGTCGCCGAGTTCTTCGGCGAGCCGTCCGCCCTCGGTCTCCAGCACGTCACCGAAGACCACGCGGGCGCCCTCGGCGACGAAACGCCGGACATGCGCCTCGCCCATACCCCGCGCGCCGCCCGTGATGAGCGCCACTTTGCCGTCAAGCCTGCCCATGGCACCTCTCATCTGGTCAAACGTCCGATAGAGGTTGGATCCGGACGCCGGGCGACCCGGCTTCGCGGCGCCAGACACTACGATGACCGATCAGACCAGACATCCGGGGGAGTGTCACGAACTCGTGCGACACAAAATCCTGTGGGCGTCCGTCGCGGCCGGGACGGTGGTCGTCCTCGGTCTCGCGGGCGGCGCCTATCTGTTGCTCAGAACCAAGGGAAGTCCGACGGCGACGGCGCGCGCCTTCCTGTCCGCGTGGGGGCGCGGCGACACCGCCGCGATGCGCGGAGAGACACTGACGCCGCCGCTCGACCTCGACCAGCAGTACCAGACGCTGAACAAGGGGCTGGGCGTCACGAAGGTACGGGCGACGCCCGGCGCCGAGACCAGGCAGGGCGGCCACGCGACGGTCTCCTTCGCCGCCGACCTCACCCTTCCGATGGGCACCTGGCACTACCAGGGACGGCTGCGGCTGACGACGGACCACCGCGAGTGGAAGGTCGCCTGGACGCCGGAGAGCATCCACCCGGACCTGCACAGCGGGCAGCACCTGACGATCAGCTACCGGTGGCCCAGGCGCGCCCGGGTGGTCGCGGCCGACGGCAGCCCGATCGACGGCACCGACGTCTCGGGCTCGGTGCAGCAGATCGTCGGCACCACGGCGCCGCTGACCGACAAGCAGGCCAAGAAGCTCGGCACGTCCTACCGCAAGGGCGACGTCGTCGGCCGGTCGGGCATCCAGCAGCGCTTCGACAAGCGCCTCGCCGGCACGCCCACGGCCTCGGTCATCGTCGCCGACGCGTCGAACCACCCGGTGAAGCAGGTCGGCGGCTTCGCCGGCAAGGCCGGCCGCGACGTGAAGACGACCCTGGACCAGCATGTCCAGCGCGCCGCCGCGGCGGCCCTGCAGGGGCAGAGCAAGCCGACGTCCCTGGTCGCGATCCGCCCGTCGAACGGGCAGATCCTCGCCGTCGCGAACTACCCCGGCGGCTTCGACCGCGCGTTGCAGGGCACCTATCCGCCCGGTTCGACGTTCAAGGTGGTCACGGCGTACGCGCTGCTGCGCAGCGGGCTCAGTCCCTCGGACACGGTGGAGTGCCCCAAGACGGCGAACGTCGGGGGCCAGATCATCCACAACTCCGAGGGTGAGGAGTCCGGCAGCATGACCTTCACCGAGGCGCTCGCCCAGTCGTGCAACACCGCCTTCGCGCTCCAGACGCAGAAGCGCCTCAACCCGTCCCGGCTGTCGAGTGCCGCGAGTCTCTTCGGCTTCAACCAGAAGATCGACCCCGGCATGCACGTCACGGCGGGCAGCTTCCCGTCGCCGACGAGCACCTCGGAGATGGCCGTCGCCGGGTTCGGGCAGGGACGCGACCTGGCCAACGCCCTCAGCATGGCGGAGGTGTCCGCCGGCGTCGCGGGCGGCACCTGGCATCCGCCGGTGTTCGTGTCCGACCCGCAGATCCCGCAGAAGGCCAAGGCGGGCCGGCTCGACTCTCGGCTGCGCTCGGAGCTGGCCACCATGATGCGTGCGGTCGTGACGACGGGCACCGCCAAGGACGCCGGTCTGCCGGCCGGCACGGCGGGCAAGACGGGCACGGCCGAGTACGCCTCGGGGAAGAACGGCAAGGAGCCGCCGACCCACGCGTGGTTCATGGGCTTCCACGATGACGTGGCGTTCGCCGTGATCGTCGAGGACGGCGGGTTCGGCTCCAAGACCGCCGCGCCGATCGCACGGCGCTTCCTCAACGGGCTCTGAGCGTCTCCCGCGACAGGTGGTCGGCCCGGCGTGTCGTCTCCGGCAGGCGGTAGCGCGGCGCCAGCCGCAACGTCAGCGCGCACGCCGTGTCGAGGTCGGCGCGGTGGCCGACGGACACGAACACGGGCTTCACCCCCGTCTGGGTGCGCAGGGCCCGCGCGACCACCTGCCCGCCGTCGCTGACCGGGCTCCAGGCGCCGCGTTCGGCCCCGGGCTCGTCGTACTCGCCGACGAGCCGGGTCTTGCCGACGCCGATCGAGGGCAGCCCGGTCAGCACCCCGAGGTGGCAGGCCAGCCCGAACCGCTTGGGATGCGCCAGCCCGTGGCCGTCGCAGACCAGCAGGTCGGGGGTGACGCTCAGCGCGCGCAGCGCGCCGACCAGCGCCGGCAGCTCGCGGAAGGCGAACAGCCCGGGGACGTAGGGGAAGCCGGGCCGGTCAAGGGCGGTCGTCTCCTCGACGACCTCCAGGGTCTCGGCGTCCAGCACGACCGCGGCCGCCGCCAGCCGGTCGTCGGCGTACGCGACGTCGAGCCCCGCCACCGTCCGCACGACCCGCGGACCGGCCGAGCTCAGGTCGGCCAGGGGCCGAAGCCGATCCTGGATCGCCACGGCCTCGTCGGCGTCGGTGGGCCAGGGGTGCAGATCCGCTACCTTCACGAGGGCACGCTACTCGCATCCGGCATGACGGATATCCGGGCATCTGTTACCTGTGACCGTCTGTGAAATGGTAAATGCGCGTCGTGTTTGGGTCAAAATAGGTCAAATAACGTATTTCAAGTTGGGCCATGAGCTTCTAACCTCGGTTTCAGGAGATCATCGCATCAGGGGGCGGGGTCACAGTGAAGATCTGGGGAGAGGAAGGCGTCATGGACGGAGTGTCCTGGACCTGACGATTCGGTAACGAAGGGGCGGCTCCGGTGCGACCGGGCCGCCCCTTCGGCCGCCGGACGCCTTCCGTAAGGTCGTGCGCGGAAACATTCCGTAGTTAAGGAGGACCCGTGTCCGGATTTCGGCATGTCGTGGTGTTCCGGTGGCGCGACGACGCGACCGCGGAGCAGAGGAAGACCGTCGAGGATCGGCTCGCGGAGCTGCCCGGCCTGATCCCCGAGCTGGAGGCCTACGCCTTCGGCCACGACGCCGGCGTCAACGCCGGGAACTTCGACTTCGCGGTGGTCGCCGACTTCGCCGACCGGGACGCCTACCTCGCCTACCGCGACGATCCCCGGCACCGCGCGATCATCGACGAGTTCATCAACCCGATCACCGCCGAACGCCACGCGGTCCAGTACGTACTCGAGCCGTAGGCGGCCGTACTCCTCGCGGAGTACGCGCCGGTCCGAGGTGTCATCGCGGGCATGACGCTTCGGGGGTGCCGGTAACGGGAGTCTGAAAGCCGGCACAAAGAAGAGGAGACTCCCGTGCATGACGGCCCGCTCGTCCGGCTGGCCCGGCTGTGTCATCGCCGCCGGCGCCGGGTCCTGTTGCTCTGGATCGTCGGCGCCGCGGTGGTGATGGCGGTCGGGTTCGGTTACTCGGCCCCGGCCGACAACGTGTTCGGCGGTGGCGGCACCGAGTCCGCGCGGGCCCAGGACCTGATCAAGGATCACTTCCCGCGGCAGAACGGCGACACGCTGACGCTCGCGATCCACGCCGACCAGGGCGTCGCCGCCGTACGGCCCCGCGTCGAGCGGGTCATCGGCGAGCTGTCCCACGGCCCGCACGTCACCTCGGTGAGCTCGCCGTACCGCGTGACCTCCCAGGTCTCGCCGGACGGCCGTACCGCGTTCGCCCCGATCCAGCTCGACCGGGCCTCCGCGGAGATGCCCACGGCCGGCGTGACCACGATGATCGCCCAGGCGCGCGACGCCTCGGGCGACGGGCTGACGCTCGCCCTCGGCGGGGACGCGGTCGCCGACGCCGAGACCCCGGGAGGCGGCCCCACCGAGGGCATCGGCCTGCTCGCGGCGGTGGTCGTGCTGCTCATCGCGTTCGGCTCGCTGCTCGCGATGGGACTGCCGATCGTCACCGCGGTCTTCGGCATCGGCACCGGTCTGGCCGGCATCTCACTGCTCGGTCACGTGCTGCCCGCTCCGTCGTTCAGCCCGATCGTGGCCGGGCTGATCGGCCTCGGCGTCGGCGTGGACTACGCGCTGTTCATCGTCACGCGCTACCGCGAGGCTTTGGACGACGGCGCCGAGCCGGAGGAGGCGACCGCCACGGCCATCGCGACGGCGGGCCGGTCGGTCGTGTTCGCCGGCACGACGGTGGTGGTCGCGCTCCTGGGGCTGCTCGTCATGGGCCAGCGGCTGCTGAGCGCGGTGGCCGTGGCGGCCTCGCTCACCGTCCTGATGACCTTGATCGCCGCGGTGACGCTGCTGCCCGCGCTGCTCGGCTTCGCCGGACGGCGGATCGACCGGTTCCGGGTGCCCGTACTGGCCCGGCGGGGCGGACGCCGCCCGCTCTCCGAGCGCTGGGCCGGGGTCATCCAGCGGCGCCCGGTCATCGCCGGCACCGCGGCCACGCTGCTGCTGCTCCTGCTCGCCGTCCCGGCGCTGTCGATGCGGCTGAGCTTCAGCGACGCCGGCAGCCGCCCGCACGACACCAGCGCGTACACCGCGCACCACATCCTCGCCTCGGGCTTCGGCCCCGGGTACGACGCGCCTCTGGTGCTCGTCTCGCGCTCGCCGGCCGCGGCGAACGCGGTCGCCGCGGCGGCCGGGCACACGCCGGGCATCGCGTCCGTGACCCCGGTGCGGACCAGTGACGACGGCGCCGCCGCCATGTTCGTCGCCTACCCGCGGACCGGGCTCCAGGACGCGGCCACACCGGACGTGGTCCACCGGCTGCGCGACACCGTCGTGCCCCGGGCCGGGGGCGGCGTGCTGGTCGGGGGACCCAACGCCGGCACGATCGACTTCTCCGACTCCGTGAGCGCGCGCCTGCCCTGGCTGATCGTCGTGGTCGTGGGACTGTCCCTGCTCCTGCTGCTCGTGCTCGTGCGCTCGGTCGCCATCGCGGTGAAGGCCGCGGTGATGAACCTCCTGTCCATCGTGGCCGCGTACGGCGTGCTCACCGCGGTCGTGCAGTGGGGATGGCTCGGCCACCAGCTCGGCTTCCCGGCGGCCACGCCGGTGACGCCGTGGGTGCCGCTGTTCATGTTCCCGATCCTGTTCGGTCTGTCCACCGACTACGAGGTGTTCCTGATCTCCAGGGTCCGCGAGGAGTACGACCTCGGCGCCGGGACGAGGACCGCGGTGACCCGCGGCCTGGCCCGCACCGCCCGCGTGATCACCGCGGCGGCCGCCATCATGGTCTGCGTCTTCCTGTCGGTGCTGCTGGTCGGCGACATCGCGGTCAAGCAGGTCGGCCTCGGCCTGGGCGTCGCCGTGCTGATCGACGCGACGGTCGTGCGGATGGTGCTGGTGCCGGCGGTGATGGAGCTGCTCGGCAAGGTGAACTGGTGGCTGCCGGGCTGGCTGGCCCGGATCCTGCCGGCCGTCGAACCCGGCCCGCCGGCGCGGACGCCGAGAGTCCCGGTGCGGTCGTAGCGAAGGTTTCGGCCCGCGCCGGGGAGGACCTCAGCGCGGGCCGGTCGAGATGCCGTCGAACAGCACCGCGACGTAGTGGTCGGCGACACCTTCGGCGTCGAGCGGGCCGGCCGGCTGGAACCAGCGGACCGCCACCCAGATCGTGTCGCGGATCATCCGGTAGGTCAGCCGCGCGTCGATGTCGTCGCGGAACAGGCCCGTCTCCTGGCCGCGCTTGATCTGGCCGACCCACAGCCGCTCGGTCTCCTCCTCGGCGCGCGCGAGGTAGTCGAACCGGTCGAACTGGCGCAGGTAGTTCCAGTCGTTCTGCATGACCATGACGGCCGCGCGGTGGGGCACCAGCGTGCGGAAGCAGTTGCGGACGAGCTCGGTCAGGACCGTACGCGGGTCGCCGCCGCGTTCGAGGACCGCCTTGTTGTCGGCGTTCAGCTCGTCGAAGAAGGAGGACAGGATCTCGTCCACGATCGACTCCTTGGAGTCGAAGTGGTGGTAGAGACTGCCCGAGAGGATCCCCGCCTCGTCGGCGATGTTGCGGACCGTCGTGGCCTGGTAGCCCTTCTCGGCGAACAGCTCGGCGGCGAGTCGCACCAGGTGCTCACGGCGCTCCGACGCGAGTACGGACGAACTCCTGCCCCGGCGCCGGCCACCGCCCGAGGCCCCTGAGCCACCCCGGTGCGGCCCGTTGTCCTTACTCGTGCTCACCACGCTGACATTATGACGCGCGCGCCCAACCGCTTGCTCGTTTGAACGATCATCGAATAGTGGACGTCGGACGTCCAACCGCCGGTTTCCGGCACGACGAGGCGGCGTCAACGGGGCCGGCGACCGGAGCCGAAGGAGATGACGAGGTAGTCGTCCAGGGGCTGGTAGCCGACACGCTGGTGGACGGCGACGCCGGCCGGGTTGGCGAGGTCGGCGAAGACCACGACCTCTTTCGCCCCGGCGTCGACGGCGGCCCGGCTCACGGCGGCGGCCGCGGCCGCGCCGTAACCGTGGCCCCGGTGTTCGGGCGGGGTGTAGATGGGCGCGATCCGCACCATGCCCGCGACCATCCGGGTACGGCCCGCGAGGGCGACCGGGACGCCGTCCTTCTCCCACAGTGCGAGACCGCCGTACCCGATCCGGTCGTCGACGGCCGCGCCGTGGTCACCGGGACGCTCGCGTATCTCCCGCTCGGCGGAGTGGTACCAGCCGAGCAGCAGGTCGCGGTCGGCGGGCACGGCCGGCCGGGAGCGGCCGGGCACCGGGACCGGTCGCACCCGGTCCAGCCGGTAGAGCCGCCGGCGCTCCCAGACCGTGGAGTCCGTGCCCGTCGCCGCGCGCCAGCGCGTGGCGAAGTCCTCGGCGATCTCGCGCCGCGCCGTCACTCCGGGCAGCGGCCGCCCCTCGGTCTTCAGCGCCTGCACCAGCTCGCGGACCCCCTGCCGCGGCATCAGGCTGAGCAGCATCGGGAAGGGCGGGGTGTGGACGAAGGCGCCGGAGACGCACCCCGCGGCGGGCAGCCAGGAACCGAGCACGGCGGGAGTGTCCCCGTACGCCGCCGCGCCCCGGGCGCGGAGTGCCTCCAGGACCGTGACCAGGACGGTGTTCTCGACCGGCCGTGATCTCAGGAAGCCGCCGGCGATCGCGTCAAAACGCGCGACATCCGACGTTGTTGCCCAGTCCATACTTCATAGTTGCGTTTCACCCGTGTTTTCGCCGGGAACTCGCGAACATGATCCACTTTGTGTCGCGAGAAACGGCGTCCGCGCGGGCCGGACGGCCGCCATGGCATCGTTGGCGCATGATTCAGATCGCGACACGAGAGGTCTACCGGAACCGCTGGATGTCCGTACGCGAGGACGACATCCGTCATCCGGACGGTTCGCCGGGCATCTACGGGGTGGTGGACAAGCCGACGGCGGCGCTCGTCATCCCCATGGAGAACGACGGGTTCCACCTCGTCGAGCAGTTCCGGTACGCGCTGTCGCGCCGCTCGTGGGAGTTTCCACAGGGCACCTGGCCCGATGACCGGCAGACCACGACGGAGGAGCTGGCGCGCGCCGAGCTGGCCCAGGAGACCGGACTCCGCGCGGCGACGGTCGAGCGGCTCGGCTCGTTCGCGATCGCGCCGGGGTTCACGAGCCAGCGCTGCGACCTGTTCCTGGCCACCGGCCTGACCGTGGGGGAGACCGACCGCGACCCGGAGGAGCAGGGCATGCGGCAGCAGTGGTTCTCCCGGGCCGAGTTCGAACGGATGCTGCGGGCCGAGGAGATCGTCGACGCGCTCACCCTGGCCGCCTACACCCGGCTCCTGTTGCGAGGCCGGTGAGGACGCGTCACAGGGCGGTCAGCGTACGGGTCAGCGCGTCCGCGCGGGTCTGCGCCAGACCGCCCTCGCGGACGCGCTGGACGATCTTCCGCCGGAGCTCGGTCACCCGCTGGTCCACGTCGACGTGCGTGCCCGCGGCGATCTCCGCCTGCAGATTGCCGATGAGGTTGTCCAGGTCGACCGCCACATCCGCGCGTACCTCGCTGGCCGCCAGGCCCTCGTCGACGGTGCGGCGCATCCGGGTCAGCGCGTCGATCGCGCCGGGCGGGGTCGTGCCCGGCACCGGTGACGTGGCCGAGGCGGTCGCGCCCGGCGTGGCCGGATGGCCGGTCCGCCGCTGGGCGGGCTTCGGCGACGGCGGCGGGGCGCCCGTCACGGTGTGCTCCGGTGAGGCGTTGAATGTGGCCGGCGACGGAGAGTCGGCCGGCGCGTGGCCCGGCGCCGCGACCGGGCGGAACGCCGAACCGCCCAGCAGCAGGCCGACCGCGGCGACGGCCGCGACGGTGGTGCCGCTCGCGACCAGGAGCAGCCGGCCGTGCGCGCCCTCGCCGCCGGCGGGCCGCCGGACCGTGGTGAGCGTGCGCGTGCCCGTGTGCCGGCCCGGTGCCGGCTCGGCGGGTGCCAGGGCGCGGTAGGCGCTGGCCGCCTCGTACGCCGCGGCCCGCTCGGCGGCCGGCGGCTCCTCGCCGCCGGTCTCCACGCCCAGCGCGGTGGCGATCTCGGCGGCCGACGGCCGGTCCGACGCCGCCGCGGCGACACAGCGTGCCTGCAGCCCGCCGAGGGTCTCCCCGGCCTCGGGGCGGCGGCCCTTCACCGCCTCGAACCAGACCACACCCAGGGCGTACACGTCCGCCGACGGCGACAGGTCGTGTTCCGGCGGGAGGTACGCCGGGGTGCCCATGCGCTCGTCGTCGGCGATGCCGAAGTCGAGCACCTTGACCCCGGTGGAGGTCAGGAAGACGTTGGTCGGCTTGATGTCGCGGTGGACGATCCGGGCGGCGTGCGCGGCGGCCAGGGCGGACGCGATCTCGCCGATCACCCGCTCGACGTCGGGCACCGGGAAGCACGCGTCGAGCGTGCCGCCGGTGAGCAGCTCCATCACGATGTACGGGGTGCCGTCGGACTCCCCGTAGTCGTGCACGGTCACGATGTTCGGGTGCGAGAGGGCGGCGGCCGCGCGCGCCTCTTCGCGGAAGCGCTCGCGGAACTCCGGGTCGCGTGCCAGCTCCTCGTCGATCAGCTTGACCGCGACCGGACGGATCAGCACCTCGTCGCGGGCGAGCCAGACGGACGCCATGCCACCGGTGCCGATCCGGCGGCGCAGTCGGTATCTGCCGGCGAGGAGCGAGTCCATACGATCAGTGTGGCGTACACGAGGACGCTCGTGTGACGAGATGCGTGTCCAAAATGACCATCGAATTTCCGACCGGCTCCCCGCGGATGCGCGCGACCAGCAGCCGGGCCATCTCCCGGCCCATCGCCTCCAGAGGCTGATGCACCGTGGTCAGGGGCGGGTCGGTGTGCCGCGCGGTGGCCGAGTCGTCGAACCCGACCAGCGCGACGTCGCCGGGAATCCGCCGCCCCTGCTCCTTGAGCACCCGCATCGCGCCGACCGCCATCGGGTCCGACGCGGCGAAGACGGCGTCCAGGTCCGGCGCGCGGGCGAGCAGATCGCGCATCGCGCGCTCGCCGGACTCCTCGCTGAAGTCGCCGCCGGCCACCAGCGAGGGCAGCCCGGCCGCCGACAGGACGTCGTGGTAGCCGTCGAGCCGGTCGACGCCCACGCGCATGTCCTGCGGTCCGCTTATGGTGGCGATCCGCCGGCGGCCGAGCCCGAGCAGATGCTCGACCGCCAGCCGGGCGCCTCCGCGGTTGTCGGCGTCGACGCAGCTCACCGGCTCGACGCCGACCGGCGCGCCGCCGAGCACGGTCGGCACGCCGCTGTCCTCCAGATGCCGGGGGAGCGGATCGCCGCCGTGCAGCGACACCATCAGCACGCCGTCGACGTGCTGGCCGGTCAGATACCGCTCGAACCGGCGGTGGTCGTCGGCCGACTGAGCGATGGCCAGCAGGAGCTGCAGACCGGTGCCGGCGAGGCCGGCGCTGATCCCGCGGATGATCCCGGCGAAGTACGGCTCGCCGAAGACGCGTTCCTCCGACTCGGACACGAACAGCGCGACGGTGTCGGTGCGGCGGGTGACCAGCGTGCGGGCCGCCCGGTTGGGGACGTACCCCAGCTCCTCGATGGCCCGCAGCACCGCCTCGCGCGCCTCCGGGCTGACCTTGGGCGACCCGTTGACGACGCGCGAGACGGTGCCGCGGCCGACACCGGCCCGGGCCGCGACCGCCTCGAGAGTCGGCCGGCCCCGCGTACGTTCTTTCACGCCTTCATTCTGCCGGTGACAGGCCGATGCCGCCTCGTTCGATCACGGAGGCGTACCAGCGGGCGCTGCTCTTGGGGATGCGCGCCTGCGTGGCGAAGTCGACGTACACCAGGCCGAACCGCTTGGCGTACCCCCAGCCCCACTCGAAGTTGTCCATCAGCGACCAGGCGAAATAGCCGCGCAACGGCACACCGGCGCTGATCACCGAGTGGCACGCGCGTAGGTGCGCCTCCAGGTAGGCGACCCGGTCGGGGTCCTCCACCCCCTCCGCCGAGACGACGTCGTCGAAGGCGGCGCCGTTCTCGGTGACGTACAGCGGGACGGACGGGTACTCGGTGCCCACACGCGTCAGAACCTCGGCCAGGCCCGACTCGTCGATCTCCCAGCCCATCGCGGTCACCGGCCGTCCGACCTGGACGAAACCGACGTGCTCGCTGCCCGGCCACGGCGACGCCTGCGCGAACGGCGAGGTGATCGCCGGTGCCGCGCCCTCGCGGCCGGTCACGAAGAAGCGGTTGTAGTAGTTGATGCCGAGCTGGTCGATCGGCCCGCCGACGATCGCCATGTCGCCCTCCCGCACCCCCAGGTCGTGCGGCGCGACGTCGGCGAGCACGTCCTCCGGATAGCGGCCGAGCAGCAGGCCGTCGAGGAAGAACCGGTTCTGCAGCCCGTCGATGCGGCGCGCGGCGTCCACGTCCTCCGGCGCGTCGCTCGCCGGGGAGACCGCGTACAGGTTCACCGCGGCGCCGACCCGCCTGCCGTCGCCCCGCAGCGCCTGCGCCGCGAGCCCGTGGCCCAGCAGCAGGTGGTGCGCCGCGCGTACGGACGCCTCGGGGTCGCGGCGGCCCGGCGCGTGGTCCCCGGAGGCGTAGCCGAGGAAGGCCGCGCACCAGGGCTCGTTGACCGTCGTCCAGTTCGCGACCCGGTCGCCGATGGCGTCGCACACGAGCGTGGCGTACTCGGCGAACCGGTACGCGGTCTCGCGGGCCGGCCAGCCGCCCGCGTCCTCCAGCGGCTGCGGCAGGTCCCAGTGGTACAGCGTCGGCCACGGCTGGATCCCGGCCTCGAGCAGGGCGTCGACGAGACGCCGGTAGAAGTCGAGGCCCTTTCGGTTGGCCGCGCCGGAGCCGCCGGGCTGCACGCGGGGCCAGGAGATCGAGAAGCGGTACGCGGTCAGTCCCAGCGAGGACATCAGCGCGACGTCCTCGGCGAACCGGTGGTAGTGGTCGACCGCGACGTCGCCGGTGTCGCCGCCGAGCACGTTGCCAGGGGTGTGCGCGAAGGTGTCCCAGATCGAGGGCCCGCGGCCGTCCTCGGCGGCGGCACCCTCGATCTGGTACGCCGCGGTCGCCGCGCCCCACACGAAGTCCGCCGGGAATCCGAGCATCGTCTCCGCCTGCGATGGCTGAGTTGTCATGCTTTGACTGCACCTTCCATGATCCCGCCGATGATCTGGCGGCCGAAGACGACGAAGACGATGGCCAGCGGGATCGTCGCGACGACGGTCCCGGTGAACATCAGCGTGTAGTCGTTGAAGTAGGCGCTGTTGAGCAGCGCGAGGGAGTACTGCACGGTCGGGTTGTCGGGGTTGAGCACCGCGCGCGGCCAGATGAACTCGTTCCAGGTCTGCATGAACGTGAACAGGGCGAGCACGGACGCGGCCGGGCGCAGCGCGGGCAGCACGACGCTCCAGAAGATCCGGAACGTCGAGGCGCCGTCGACGCGCGCGGCCTCGATGAGCTCGTCCGGCACGGCCTGCGAGGCGTACTGGCGCATCATGAAGACGCCGAAGCCGGTCACCAGGAACGGCACGATGACCGCCTGGAGCTTGCCGGTCCAGTGCAGGTGCACCATCACCATGTAGAGCGGGATGATCCCCATCTGCACCGGCACCATCATCGTGGCGACGATGACGAGCAGCAGCGCGTTGCGCCCGCGGAAGCGCAGCTTGGCGAAGGCGAAGCCGGCCAGCGAGGAGAAGAACACCGTCGACAGCGCCACCACGGCCGAGGCGATCGCGGAGTTGAGCAGCGCCTTGGCGAAGTGCGCCTGCTCGTTGTCGAACAGCCGGCGCATGTTGTCGCCGAGGTGCTGCCCGGCGATGAACGGGGGCGGCACCGCGCCGACCACGTCGTTGGTCCGGGTGGCGACGACGAACATCCAGTACAGCGGGAACGCCGACAGCACGATGGCGAAGATCAGCACCGCGTACGTGAGCGGGCTCGCCTGCCAGAGACGCGCCGAGCCCGCCACGGCGGCCCGCGTGCGGCCTCGGATGTAGGCCTTCATTTCTCGCCTCCCGCGAGCCGGCGGATGATCAGGAAGTTGAACAGGGAGAAGATCAGGATCATCAGGAACAGCATCCAGGCGACCGCCGAGCCGTAGCCGTACTGGAAGCGATTGAAGGCGTTCTCGAACATGTACATCGCCACGGTCTGCGACTGCCGCAGCGAGCCGCCGTTCATGTAGCCGTTGTTGAACAGCAGCGGCTCGGTGAACAGTTGCAGGCCCCCGATGGTGGAGATGATGGTGACGAACACGATCGTCGGCCGCAGCAGCGGCACGGTGATCTTCCAGAACTGCCGCATGCGTGACGCCCCGTCGATCGCCGCCGCCTCGTACAGGGAGTGCGGGATCGCCTGCATGCCGGCCAGGAAGATCAGTGAGTTGTAGCCGGTCCAGCGCCAGTCGACCATGGTCGAGACGGCCAGCCAGGAGGACCACTTGTTCGCCTGCCAGTCGACCTTGTGCACGCCGAAGAAGTGCAGGACCCAGTTGGCCATGCCGTAGTCGCGGCCGAACATCTGGGTGAAGACGATGGCGACCGCCGCGACCGAGGTGACGAGCGGCAGCAGCACGCCCATGCGGAACAGCGTGGGCGCCCGCATCTTGCGGTTCAGCGCGTTCGCCAGCAGCAGGGCGAGCAGCAGCTGCGGCACCGTCGCGATCACGAACATCCCGAACGTGTTGCCGACCGCGTTCCAGAACTGGTCGTCGGTCAGCAGCCGCGTGTAGTTGCGCAGGCCGATGAACTCGTGGTCGCCGATCATCTCCCAGTGGTTCAGCGAGACCCAGAACGTGTAGCCGAGCGGGAACAGCCCGAACACCAGGAACAGCAGGTAGAACGGCGAGATGTACAGGTACGGCGAGAGCGACACGTCCAGCCGGGAGAGCCGGGTCCGCAGGCGGCGCCGTCCCGGCGGCGCGACCGCGGCGCCGGCCGGTGCGGTGGGCCGCACGTCGAGAGCCATCGAGAGGTCCTTTCCGTCGATGAGGCCGTCGATGAGGCCGTCGCGGGGCGCGGGCGGCGGCGCCGGCAGGTGTCCCTGGGGAGCCCGGCGCCGCCGCCCGGTCTCACCCCGTTCCGGCGGCCTTCTTGGCGTCGGAGACCGCCTTGGACCAGCCGGAACCCGGCGAGAGCTTGCCCTGCGCGATGGCGCGCAGGTCGGCCTCGACGGCCTGGCGTACCTCCTGGTTGTCGGCGCCGAGGTACACCGGCTTGAGGTTCATCGCGGCCGGTGCGTAGATCTGGCCGACCGGTGCGTTGTTGAAGTACGGGTTGTCGAACGCCTTGACCGCGGAGTCGTTCAGCGCCTGCGGTGAGGACGGCAGGTTGTTGGCCGTCTTGAACGCCGCGACCTGGCCCTGCGCGCTGGTCAGGAACTTCACCAGGTCGGCGGCCTCCTTCGGGTGCTTGCTCTGGGTGGGCACCGCGAGCCAGGAACCGCCCCAGCTGCCGCCTCCGCCCGGCACGCCGGCCACGTCCCACTTGCCGCTCTGGCCGTCACCGCCGTACTGCTTGATCAGGCCGAGCATCCAGGCCGGGCACGGAGCGGTGGCGAACGCGTCCTTCTTCAGCGCCTGGCTCCACGGGTCCGACAGGAACTGCACGCCGTTGGCGAGCCCGGCCTGCGACATCTTCACGGTCTCGTCGAACGCGGCCTTCACGGCCGGGTTGGACTCCATGACGAACTTGTTGCCCTGGTCGAAGTACGTCTGGTTGGAGCCCTTGCCGGCCTCCTGCATGAGGATGGTGTTGTAGTACGTCTCGGGGGAGTCGATGAACTTGGTGCCCCCGCCGATCGCGGCGGTGAACTTCTTGCCGACGTTGATGAAGTCGTCCCAGGTGGCCCACTGCTTGGTCACCGCGTCACGGTCGCTCGGCAGGCCGGCCTTCTTGAACAGGTCACGGCGGTAGCACAGGGCCATGCTGCCGACGTCGGTGCCCAGCCCGATGAGCTTGGAGCCGTCCGGGCTCATCCCGCCCTGCCACTTCCACGGGATGAAGTTGTTCTGCAGCGAGCCCGCGCCGTACTTCTTCAGGTCGACGAACTTGTCCGGCTGGGCCTTGAACTTGACCATGATGCCCTCTTCGATCGCGACCACGTCGCCGGCACCGGCGCCCGCGGCGATCCACTGCTGGAGCCGCGGGGTGTAGTCGTCGAGCTTGGGGACATTCCGCTCGTTGATCTTGATGTTGGGGTGCTGGGCCTCGTACTGCTTGTACAGGTCCTGGTAGCCGAACGTGCCGAAGTCGTCGACGGTGAGAGTGATCTTCTCGTTGCCGTCGCTGCTCTTGCCGTCGTCCCCCGCGCACGCCGTCGCCGCCGCGAGCGCGGCCGACAGCACCACCGCCAGGGCGAACCGCCCGCGATGCCTGATGACCCTCATGACGAACCCCTCTCAGGTCGTCTCGTTAGCCGGGTTCGAATGCGCCGGGCTCCGCGGGCCCGGCGTCGTGGGAGCGCTCCCACGCAGCGAAGCGGGGAGGGGAGGGGAGTGTCAAGAGTTCGAAACCGGTTCGTTACACGGCCGCCACACGTCGCTGACGCTCCGGCCACATGACAGGCTCCCGAGCATGAGGCTGACCGAGGACACCGCCCGCGCCCGGCTGGCGTCGGCACCCGTCATGCGCCTGGCCACGGCGGACGCCACCGGACGCCCGCACCTGGTCGTGGCCGCGTTCGCCGTCGAAGGCGACCGGATCTACACCGCCGTCGACGCCAAGCCGAAGCGCACCCGCGACCTGAAACGCCTGCGCAACCTCCGCGCCAATCCGCGGGCGGCCGTCCTGGCGGACCACTACGAGGACGACTGGACACGCCTGTGGTGGGTGCGCGCCGACGCGACCGCCGAGATCCTCACCGAACCGGACACGATGGCCCACCCGATCGCCCTGCTGCGCGAGCGCTACGAGCAGTACCGGGCGAACCCGCCGGAGGGCCCGGTCATCGCCCTCACCGTCGAGCGCTGGACCGGCTGGTCGTCCCAGGGCTGAGAACCGGCGAGCAGAAGGATCCCGCCGGTCAGCAGGGCGAGCACCTTGAGCGACTCCAGGGCGATGTAGACGTGGTGCGCGTGCGACCGGGGCGCGGAACTTCAGCGGGGCCTCCAGGAACGAGATGGCCAGCACCATGCCCAGCCAGACGAACGTCACCGCGGTCGCGATCGCCGGCGCCGTGCTCATCGGGGGATCTTCTCGTCAGTCGGCGACCAGGGCGCGGACCTGGTCGGGGGCGCGGAAGACCTCGGCCCGCATGCCGAGTTCACGGGCGGCGAGCACGTTGGTCTCGTTGTCGTCGATGAACAGGCACTCGTGTGGCGCGACGCCGAGCCGCTCGGCGACGAGCTCGTACGCCCGCCGGTCGGGCTTGGCCACCCCGAGCTCACAGGAGTAGGCCAGCGTCGTGAAGTGCCGGAGCCAGTCGCCGTGCCTCGCCTCGAAGATCGGCACGAGGTCGGCGACGATGTTGGAGAGCAGGCCGAGCGTACGGCCGCGAGCGGCCAGTTCGGCGACGAGGCCCACCATGACCGCGTCGACGTTGGTCCAGCTCTTCATGTCGGCCTCGACCAGCGCGCGGACCGTCGTGTCGGTGAACCGCACGCCGAGCCGGTCGGCCACCGCCGCCCAGTACTCCCCGGCCGGCTGCCCCGCGTCGTACGGCTTGCGCAGCGCCCAGTAGGCCTCCCAGAACGGCCCGGCCTCCACTCCGGCGGTCCGCTCGATCGCGCGGATGTCCTCGGGCGTCTGGGTCGAGGCGATGACACCGAACAGGTCGAACACGATCGCGCGCGCCATGAGGTCCTCTCGTGCGGGGCGGCCGGAATCCGAGCCTAACCGCCACCTGCCGGACGCCCCGCACCGAGGGCTAGGCGCCGTCACCCTCCACCACGTCGGCGACCACGCAGGTGACGTTGTCGGGGCCGCCGGCGTCGTTGGCGAGGTCGACCAGCCGCCGTACGGCGTCGTCGGGGTCGGCCGCCGCGGCGAGGGTGTCCTGGACGGCCGGGAGCGGGACCACCGCGGACAGGCCGTCGGAGCACAGCAGGTACCGGTCGCCGGGACGCGCCTCGCGGAGCTTCAGGTCGGCCGCGACCCCGCGGCCCGCCAGGGCGCGCAGCAGCAGCGACCGCTGCGGGTGGGAGGCCCCCTCCTCGGGCGTGAGGCGGCCCTCGTCGATCAGCGACTGCACGTGCGTGTGGTCGTGGGTGATCTGGAACAGCTCGCCGTCGCGCAGGACGTACGCGCGGGAGTCGCCGATGTGCACCAGCCCGAGGCGCGACCCCGACCACAGCAGCGCGGTCAGCGTGCTGCCGACCCCCTCCATCGAGGGGTCGTCGCGGGTGATGCCGCGCAGCGCGGCGTCGGCGTCGTGCACGGCCTGGTCGAGCGCGTTCAGCAGGTCGCCCGCCGGGATGTCGGTGTCGAGCGGGCGCAGCGCCTCGATGACGGCCGCGCTCGCCGGCGCGCCGCGGCCCTCACCGCCGAAGCCGTCGGCCACGGCGAGCAGCCGCGCGCCGGCGTACGCCGCGTCCTCGTTGCTCGGGCGGACCCGGCCGGTGTCGGACCGCACGGCGTAGCGGATACCGAGTGTCATGTGCTCATCTCCTCGTCCCTGGAGCTGGTCGATGAGGAAGGCGGCCAGGTCGCGCCGCGCGGCGGTGTCGGCCTCCACCCGCGCCCAGTACGCCGCGACCTCGCGGGCCGCGTCGGCCGGCGCGAGCTCGCACACGACGCGGATGCGGGCGAGCGGCATGCCGAGCCGGCGGAGCCAGGCCACCAGCCGGGCCCGCTCCAACTGCGCCGGCTCGTAGAACCGGTAACCCGAGACCGGATCGACGCGCGCCGGGCGGAGCAGGCCGAGCTCGTCGTACAGGCGCAATGCCTTCGGCGACAGCCGTGCCGCCCGTGCGAAGGCCCCGATCGTCAGCGAACCCATCGCCGCCCTCCTCCTGTCGCCACCGATGCTGTGGCCTCCCCCAGGGACAAGGTCAACCAAGGTCGGACGCCGCCTCGCTCAGTGCCGTCCGTACGGCGGTGAGGGCGGGCCGGGCGAGGCCGTCGTTCCGTACGACGGTGAGCACGCGCCGGGAGATGCCGGTGTCCCGTACCGTCACCGAGGGCTCGCGCTCGGGCCGGGACAGGTCGGGCAGGAGGGTGACGGCGCGTCCGGTGGCGACGAGCGCGAGCAGTACGAGCAGGTCGGTCGTGCGGTGGCGGATGTCGGGCACGAAACCGCCGGCGTTCGTGCACGCGAGCATCAGCAGCCGGTCGTGACTGGTGCCCGGCTGGCCGCCGGCCCAGGCGGCCTCGGACAGGTCGCGCAGACGCGTCGCGGGATGCCCGCGGGGCAGCACGAGGCGCACCCGCTCGAGGTACAGCTCCTCGAAGGTGAGCCCGCGCGGGCGCGGCCTGCGCTGCCCGCCGTACTCGTCGCAGATCGCCAGGTCGCACTCGCGGCGCAACAGCGCGTCGAACGCCTGGTCCGGCTCGACCTCCGTCACCTCCAGGCGCAGCTCCGGATGACGGTCGGCCAGCCGGGCGAGCGCGGGCGCGACCAGGCTGATGGCCGCCGTCTGGAACGCCGAGACGCGCACCGTGCCGGCCACGGCGCCGGCGGCGGCCGCCATCTCGGCCTCGGCGAGTTCCATGCGGGTGAGCAGGACGTCGGCGTGGCCGACGAGCACGTGCGCCGCCTCGGTGAGGCGCAGCCGGCGGCCGTCGCGTTCGAAGAGGGGTACTCCCGCCTCCCGCTGCAGTTCGGAGAGCTGGTGGGAGACGGTGGAGGGGCTGTAGGACAGCGCCTCGGCCACGGCGGCGATGGTGCCGCGGGCGTGCAGCTCGCGGAGGAGCCGCAGACGCCGGAGATCGAGCATCGTTCGTTTCCTTCCACGGATATTCCGCGAGAATCTTCGCTGGATCCGCCGTTCGCGCGGGGAGATCATCGCGGCATGGACCCACGTGCACGCCGCCTGATCCGCTACAACGGGGAGTTCTCCTCCGACGTGATCGCCCGCGCCTCCGGTTCGTGGCTGGAGACCACCGACGGGCGCCGCGTCCTCGACTTCACCTCCGGCCAGATCTGCGCCACCATCGGTCACAGCCACCCGCGCATCGTCGAGGCGGTGCGCCGGTCGCTGACCGAGGCCGTTCACCTGAACTCCGGGCTGCTGTCCGAACCCGTCCTGGCCCTCGCCGAACGCGTCGCCGGGCTGATGCCCGCCGGGCTGGACCGCTCGATGTTCCTCAGCACCGGCGGAGAGGCCAACGAGGCGGCCGTCCGCATGGCGAAGCTGGCGACCGGCGGCTTCGAGGTCGTGTCGCTCACCCGCAGCTGGCACGGAATGACCTCGGGCAGCCAGTCGCTCACCTACTCGGCCGGACGGCGCGGGCACGGACCGACGATGCCCGGGGTGTTCGCGCTGCCCGCCCCGTACGCCTACCGCTGTCCGGTACGGCACTGCGCCGGCACCTGCGACCAGACCTGCCTGGAGATCGGCTTCGAGCTGTACGACCAGCAGACGAGCGGGGCCGGCGCCGCGGTCGTGGCCGAACCGGTGCTGTCGTCCGGCGGCATCCTCGTGCCGCCGCCCGGATATCTCGCGCGGCTCCTCGAACTGACCCACGAACGCGGCATGCTGCTCATCCTGGACGAGGCGCAGACCGGCTTCGGCCGGCTCGGCGCGATGTTCGGCATGGACGTATACGGCGTCGTGCCGGACATCGTGACGCTGTCCAAGACGCTCGGCGGCGGCCTGCCGATCAGCGCGGTCGTCACCACGGACGCGATCGAGCGGGCGGCCTACGACGCGGGCCTGATGTACTACACCTCGCACCAGTCCGACCCGCTGCCCGCGGCGGCGGCCCTCGCGGTCCTCGACGTCGTGGAGGAGGAGGGCCTCGCCGACCGCGCCGCCCGGCGCGGCGAACGCCTCGGCGCCCACCTGCGCGAGCTGGCCACGCGGCACGAGCTGATCGGCGACGTACGCGGGATGGGCCTGCTCTGGGGCGTGGAGCTGGTCGAGGACCGGGCCACCAAGACGCCCGCCATCGAGCGCGGCGAGGCACTGACCGACGCCTGCCACGCCTGCGGGCTGTCGCTGAACATCACCAAGGGCCGGGCCGGTGGAGCCGCCGCCTGCCTGCGCATCGCCCCTCCGCTGACCGTGACCGAAGAGGAGATCGACACCGGCGCGGAGATCATGGACGACGCGCTCGCCAAGCTCACCTGAACGGCCCCCGGGGTGCCGAGCGTGCGCCGGGCTGTGTAGACATGTGCCCGTGAACGGCTCAGCGAACGGGCACGAGGATCCGGCGGACCAGCCACCGTGGGCGATGCAGCTCGCCCTGCGCGTGGAGAAGAACGCACCCCCCTCGCACCTCGCGGTGTGCGAGTCGGCGGCGATGGCCGCCGTCACGCTGCTCGCCGACCCGCGCTCCGCGCCGGGCGGCGAGTGGCACGAGGCGGTCGCGGCCTGGGAAGGCCGGCGTATCCGCAAGGTGGTCCGCCGTGCGCGCGGTGCGCGCTGGGAGGCCCTCGACGCCCTGCCCGGCGTGCTCGTCGACCACGAGGGCGCGCCGGCGCGGGCGTTCGTCCCCGGCCCGGTCACCGAGGTGCCGCCCGAGATCGCGCGCCTCCAGGTCGGCGGCACCGACCTGGAACGCGAGGAGGAACCCAAGCCGCCGCCGGCCCCGCCCTACGCTCTGGTCGCGCTGAACCCCGGTGTGCCGATGACGACCGGTAAGGCGGCCGCGCAGTGCGGGCACGCGGCGCACCTGCTGCTGCGCGCCCGAGGCGCCTGGCCGGGCCTGCGGGTGCGCGTCGTCGAGGCGGACGAGTGGAGCCGCACGGTCGCCGAGGCGGACGTCGTCGTGCGCGACGGCGGCTTCACCGAGGTGGCCCCCGGCACGATGACCGCGGTGGCCCGGCTGGTCGTCTGACGGCTGCGCGGAGCGGACCTCAACGGGTCAGACCGAGGGTCGCGCTCAGGGCCTCGTGGAGTTCGAACCACACCTGGTGGCACG
Source organism: Actinoallomurus iriomotensis (assembly GCF_030269445.1). Classification (GTDB taxonomy): domain Bacteria; phylum Actinomycetota; class Actinomycetes; order Streptosporangiales; family Streptosporangiaceae; genus Actinoallomurus; species Actinoallomurus iriomotensis. Next base: position 820,768 of record NZ_BSTJ01000001.1, on the reverse strand, counting down.
AGTCGCGGCCGGTGCCGGTGATCCACGCCGGCTCCGTGCCCGCCCGGCTCAGCGCGGCCGCGAAGCGCCGGTGGTACCCGCCGAACCGGGTCAGGTGCGCCGTCAGGCGTGCCTCGAGGCCGGCCAGCGCGTGGGCGGGCTCTTCGAGCGCGGCGATCGTGGCGGTGAGCGTCACCGGGTCCTCGCCGATGCCCATCTCGGCGAGCTGCCAGGCCGTGCAGGCCGCGCTCACCACGTCGTTGACCGGCAGGAAGTCCTGGTGGACGTCCTCCACCGCCCGGCGGGCGCCGGCGGCGTCGAGTTCGGTCGCCAGGAGTCGCTCACCCCGGTGTTCGCCGGCCTCGGTCAGGGACCAGCCGCCGTCACCGGCGAAGGAGGAGTAGGCGGCCCATCCACGGGACTGCGCGTTCGAGAGCCGCTCGGTCACCTCGGCCTCGGGCAGTCCGAGACGTTCGGCGATGCGCGCGGCGGTGGCGTAGCCGAGGGTACGCGCGGCGTGCAGGACCAGAACGTCGGCCGGAGTGGTCCGGCTCATCGGGCCGGCTCCTCGTCGGCGGCGGTCACGGTGCCGCCGGTGCCGTCCACGACCACGGGCCGTCCGTCGGCGAGCACGGTCATGGCGCCCTCGGCGGCCAGGACGGCGGGGATGCCGAACTCGCGGGCCACGATCGCGGCGTGCGCGAGCATGCCCCCGGTTTCCGTCATCACCGCGGCCGCGCGGGCCAGCAGCGGCGTCCAGGCCGGCGAGGTCGTGCGGCAGACCAGCACGTCCCCGGCGGCGAAGCGGCCGAAGTCGTCCAGCCCGGTGATCAGCCGCACTCGTCCGGCCGCGCTGCCGGGGCCGGCCGCCGTCCCGGCCACCAGCACCCGCCCGGCGGTCGTCACCGGCCGTATCGCGGTGCGGGGCGTGGTGGTGATCGGGCGGGCCTGGAGCACCCACACCTTCCCGCCCGCGACGGCCCACTCGATGTCCTGCGGGCGGCCGAACAGACCCTCGATCCGCCGGGCGACCCCGGCCAGAGCGCGTGCCTGCCGCTCCGTCAGGACCCCGGCGCCGCGCGGGCCGGCCGCCGCCTCGCCGTCGAGCGTCCAGCGTTCCGGCGTGACCGAGCCGTCCACGAGTCCGTCTCCGAGCCCGGCGGTCGCCTCGATCACCACCTGGTCGGCTCCGGTGACCGGGTGCCGGGTGAACGCCACCCCGGCCGCGTCGGGATCGACCATGACCTGCACGATCACCGGTACCAGCGCGCATGCGGGGCGGCCGGTCCGGGCCGCATAGGCCGTGGCCTCCTCGCCGCCGCCGGAGGCCGCCGCGCGCCGCACCGCTTCGGTCACCCGCGCCGGCGTGGCCGCGTTCAAGGTCGTGTGCAGCTGGCCCGCGAACGACGCCTCGGAGCCGTCCTCGCCGTGTGCGGAGGACCGCACCGCGAACGGTCCGCGGCCCAGAGCCCGCAGCGCCGGCGCGAGCTCGTCCTCCCAGCCGCCGGCGCGCGGGTCGTCGATGACGAACCCGCCGGGCACCGGGAAGCCGGCGCGCAGCAGGCGTCCGAGGTGCGCGGCCTTGGCTCCGCACCGTGCGTCGGCGTCGGCCAGGGGCACCACCATGGGTCAGGACTCCGATGACCATCAACGCCACGTTGCCAACATGGCGTTGATGTCAGGGGTCACGGGGTGCTGGGCGGCCGGCGGCGTACGGGCAGGTCCTGCCGGGTCACGTCGGGACGGCGTACGGGCAGGTCCTGGCGCGTGACGTCCGGGCGGCGCACCGGCAGGTCCTGGCGGGTCGGGTCCGTGGTGCCGGTCACGAGGTCCTGCCGGGTCGCGTACGGCGGCGGGGACGCGGCCTCATCCGGTTTGCCGGCGCGGCGCGGCAGCCGTACGGCGCCGGACCTGTACAGCACGGTCAGCAGGGCGGCGAGGACCAGGAACGCGAGTCCGTGCTCCAGCAGCCGGGAGAGGTCGCCGCAGACCGCGGCCACGACCGTCAGCACGGCCAGGTCGGCGGTCCAGCCCGCCACGGCGGCGGCCAGCAGCGTCTCGTCCGACCGGATCAGGGCCAGCACGGCGACGACGGTGAGCGCCAACTCTGCGCCCTTGCCGGCGAGCAGCAGCCCGGTCACCGCGCCGGAGCCGGCGCCGAGCATCGCCACGGCGTCATGGTGCAGGCGGGACCAGTCGAGGACCTCGGCGAGCTTGGCGACGCCGTAGAGGATGAGGAAGGCGCACGCGGGTGCGTGCAGGCGTCCCTGTGTACTGCCCTTGCGGAGTGCTGCCGCGACCACTGGGCCCCCTGTCCGTGACTCCGCCGCGTACGGTGCGGTGATTCCCGAGCATAGGGGGAAACCGCCGCAGTTCCCGTGCTTTCGCCTCCCGCGCCGGGGCGAGTTCGGCGGCGCCCGGTGCTGCGAATTGCGTGGGGGCCGGGGGCGGCGAAATGCTGATGCTTCATCGGGCCACACGCTGCAAGATGAGGTGATCCGATCGTGTCTGATGAGAACGCCGCGTTAGCGCGGACGCGAATCACATATCTCGAAAGCCTCGGCGACGAACTCCGTGACCGGGGCTTCGCCGTCCGGCTGACGATCCCGCAGGGCGGACCGCCGAGCCTGCACGTGGTGAACCCACGCGCATCGGCCCTGGCGGAGAACATCCTGGCGGAGACCACCGCCGGAGCCTGGTGGTTCTGGTGGTCCTGGGCTGAGCGCATCGCTCCGGCCAACGACCCCGCGGAGGCGGCCGACCGCGTCACCCGCGTGCTCGCCGCGACGGGGGAGTACAGCTCCTGAGACGGTACTGGAGGTGAAGGGCGCCTCCAGTACCCCTCCGTCATCCCTGGAAACGGCCGTAGGCGCCCTTGTAGAAGATGAGCGGTTCGCCGTCGTGATGGCGGTCCAGGTGGTGCACGCGAGCCACGACGATCATGTGGTCGCCCGCCGGGTACTCGGCCTCGACCGAGCACTCCAGCCACGCGAGGGCCCCGTCGATCACCGGCCCGCCTCCGGGCGACTCGCCCCATTCCAGACCGGCGAACTTGTCGGCGCCCTTCGCGGCGAACTGCAGGCAGACCTCGCGCTGCGGCGCGGACAGGATGTTGACGCAGTGGCGTTCGGCCGCGCGGAGGCGCGGCCAGGTCGTGCTCGTGTGCGCGACGCAGAAGGAGACGAGCGCCGGCTCGAGCGACACGGAGGTGAAGGAGTTGGCGGCCAGCCCGGTGGGTGCGCCGGTCGCGGGGTCGATCGCCGTGATCGCCACGACGCCGGTCGCGAAGCGCCCGAGGATGCTGCGGAACCGGCGGCCGTCGATCGCGCGGACGTTCGCCGCGTGCTGGGCGGTCGCGCGGCCGGGGTCGCCGTTCACGGAGGCGTCGTCCGCAGGCTGCCCGGAAGGGCCGTACGGCGTCGCGGCCGTCGCGCCGTCGGCCATGGGGGCGTCTCCTCTTCCGGCCGGTTCGGCCACGCGCTCGTTCGGTTGCCGTCGTTCCCGCGGCGGCGGGGAGTGCCGCTCTCCGGGACTCCTCCAGTAAAGCGCGACGGGGCCCGGGAGATTCCGACAGGCGTTTCAAATCGGTCGAAAGGCCTACGACCGGCGGCCTCGGCGGCGCGCGAGAACGGCTTCGTCCAGGCGCGCGGCCGTCCGTGCCGGAACGGCTTTTCGACCGGTGCTCACCTCGGATTTGGGACCATCGGGTAAATTCGTGCCTCGTGGTCTTGCGGGCGTTCGTCCTCTCGTGCGCCCTGACCTGCGATGTCAGGCACTGTCTGGCCTGGATCGTCACGTCCCCCGACGCAGGCTCGTAGGAGGCTGCTTGTTCTACGGCATCGTCCTCGGGCTGATCGCCACCGTGCTGTACAACGCCGGATTCGTGCTGGAGAAGCGGGCGCTGCGCGGCCTGCCGCCTCTCAGCATGCGGCGCGTCGGACGGCTGGTGTGCGTCCTGGCCACCAGCAAGGCGTGGCTGACCGGCTTCCTGGTCATGGGCATGGGCATGGCGTGCCAGATCGTCGTGATGTCGCTGGTGCCGCTCAGCGTCGCGCAGCCGATCCAGCTCGCCGGGCTCGCGCTGCTGGTCGTGTTCTCGGCCGTGTTCCTCGGCGAGCGGACCACCCAGCGAGAGTGGGCCGGCCTCGGCGTCCTGGCGCTGTCCCTCCTGCTCGTCTGCCTGTCGATGGAGCCGACGAGGCTCGGGCTGCACGCGGGCACGGGAGAGATGCTCGCCGTGGTGGGCGGCACGGTGTTCCTCGGGCTGGGGGCGTTCGTCACCGCCACCCGGTCCGCCTCGCGGGCGGGCCGCCGGCCGGCGCCGGGCCTGCTGTACGGCGGCGCGTCCGGCCTGCTGTACGGGGCCGCCGGCCTGCAGACCAAGGGCGTGTCGGGCTTCCTCGCCGAGGACGCGCACCACTTCGTCGGCCGTACGCTCGCCTCCCCGTACCCGTACCTCTACCTGACCCTGTCCGGCGCGGGCCTGCTGCTGTTCCAGACCGCGCTGCAGCGCGGGCGCGCCTCCATCGTGGTGCCGGTCTCGAGCGTCGTGGGCAGCGTCTACACGGTTCTGGCCGGCACGGCGGTCTTCGGGGAGCCGCTGCCCCAGGATCCGGTACGCCTGGTGCTGCGATCGGCGGGCTTCGGCGCGGCGATCGTGGTCGTGCTCCTCATGCCGAGCCACGAGGAGCAGCCGGAACCCTCGGTGAGCACACCCCCGCTGGTGCCCGACCGGGTGCTTTAGCCGCCGTCCAGGGCCGGGAGTGCGCCGTCCTTCTCGCCGGCCTTGACCGCGAGCCAGGCGAGCCAGCCGACGCCGACGACGCCCCAGAAGGACACCAGGCGGTACAGGGCGACCGCCGCCCCCGCCGGCGCCGACAGCGCGCCGAACGCGACGAGCGACGCGGCGAGGCTGCCCTCCATCGCGCCGAGGCCGCCGGGCAGGAGCGGAACGAGCGTGCCCGCCGCCTGCGCCGCGAAGTACGCCAGCGTGATCGAGTACAGCGCGGTGTGCACGCCGACCGCGCGCCCCGCGGCGGCGAGCGAGAGGATGTCGAAGACCCAGTTGAACAGGGACGCGAAGGACAGCATCGCCCAGTCGGACGGACGCAGCCGCAAACCGGCCCGGCCTTCGCGCAGCCGCGCGGCGTACGGCGCCGCGAGCCGGTGACGCAGGAACGGGCGGGCGAGACGGCGGGTCAACCGCGCCAGTGAGGCCCCGTGGCGCCACGCCACGACCGCGCACACGCCGGCCCCCACCGCCAGAACGGCGAGCCCGGACACCGCGAGCGCCCGCGAACCCGGCGCGGCCACCAGCGCCGCCAGCCCCACGATGGCGTACGAGCCGGTCATGATCACACCGCCCAGCATGACCACCGCGGTGGCCAGGCGCGGCGGCGCACCGGCACGGCGATACTGCCGGAAGTTGAAGGCGACGCTGATCGCCGGTCCGGCGGGCAGCGTGGTGGACAGGGCGTTGCCGGCATAGGTCATCCGCAGCGCGCGCGGCAACGACATCCGCACGCCGCCCGCTCGCAGCAGCCGCCGCTGCACCCGGGCGAACATGCCCATCGAGGCGGCCTGCGCGAGCACGGCGCACGCGAGCCACCCGGGCCCGGCGTGGAGCGTGGACCGCCACATGGCCTCGGGATCGGGCAGATCGTCATGGAAGACCACGAGACAGACGACGACGGTCCCGGCCATGACCACCCGTCCGGCCCACATGAGCCGCCGACGCCGCGCGTCCACCGGAGCCGGGACGCGGCCGGGAGTGAGGACGTCGAGCGCCGTGGCGGGAGCAGACGGCGCGGAATCTTCGTCCGCGAGGGCGGCGGCCGTGCCCGCCGAGGCCCCGGCCGAGGACGGGGGGCCCGTCGGTTCCGTCGTCTCGGACACGCGTTCACCCCGTCATAGCTTGGCCTTTGCCCAGCTCAACGGCCATCTCAAGATTCACATTCCCGACATATCCACGAACCGGCGGGGTCAGTAACCGCGGGTGCGGCGGGCGGCGGGGCGGGCGCCGCGGCCCGAGCCGCCCACGCCCACGCGCTGGAACGCGCGGATGAACTCGCCGCCCAGGTTGACGCCCGCGCCCAGGGCCAGGGCGACCGAGATACCGCCGATCAAGGTGAGCACGCCCTGCGACGGTTCGCCGCCGTTCAGCTGGATCATGCCGCGGTACAACGCCGTACCAGGCAGCAGCGGTGCCACCGCCGGCACGATGTACGGCAGCGCCGGCAGGTGCCGCCGCCGGGCGAGGACGTGGCCCAGCACACCTGCGATCACCGCGCCGATGGCCGCCGCCAGCAGCGGGGCGGCCCCCAGGCCCCGGCCGAGCACGTACACCGTCCAGATCAGCGCCCCGCTCAGCGCCGCCGCCGGCAGCGTGCGGCGCGGGACGGCCAGGGAGACCGCGAAGGCCACCGACACGCCCGCCGCCGCCAGCACCGCCACCGGCCGCAGCGTCACCGGCGCCGCCGGCAGGTCCCGTACGTCGATCGGGACGCCGAGGTGCACCGCGGCGTACACCGTCACGCCGAGCCCGGAGACGATCGCCGCCACGATGAAGAACACCTCCAGCAGCCGGGCTCCGGCGCTGACCAGGTCGCCGGTGATGCCGTCCTGGATGCTCGCGACCAGCGGCCGCCCCGGCAGCATCGCCACGATGGCACCGGTGACGATCGTCGACGCGTTGCCCGGCGAACCCGCCGCGATCACCAGCACGGCGCTCGTCGCCCCGATCGCCGCCGCCACGGTGAGCTGGAAGAACTCCGCGATGCCCCGGCGGCCCAGCAGCGCGGCGGTCCGGTCGGCCAGCACCGTCGCCACGAACGCCGTCCCCACGCCGAGCGGCCCGCCGCCCATCGACAGGCTCGACGACGCGGCGATCAGCCCCAGCGAGACGACGGCCAGCCACGCCGGATACGGCGACCCGTACGGCGGCTGGCTCCGCTTGATCCTCCGGAGCCGGTCGTGGGCCTCCTCGAGGTCCAGCAGGCCGATGGAGGCCTCCTGGATGAGCGTGTGCAGCTCCACGAGCCGCCAGTACGCCGGGTAGCGCCGCCGGATCGCCCGTGAGCCGGTCACCGGCGGTGCCCCCCGCCCCGGATGGACCGACGCGGAGATCACCGTGAACGTCACCGAGACCTCGCAGCGGGGGAGTTCGTACGCGACCGCCAGGCTGAGCATCGACTCGTTCACACGTTCGGTGACCTCGCCGCTCGCCAGCAGCAACTCGCCGACGCGGAGGACCAGGTCCAGCGCCGCCCCGGAGACGGTGTCGCCGGGTTCCTCCTCGGGCGGATCCGTGATCGTCTCACCCATCAGGGTCCGCCATGTGTCCCGCAGTCGCTCGCGACTCACACTCATGAAAGCGCCCGAAACCTCCCTGGTCGTGATCTTGCTGTGATCTCGCCAGGCAGATTACCCATCAAACCTTTCGGGCTATTTTTCCGCCCTCGGATACAAGGCCGCGCTGGTCAGACCGGGGAAGGCGGCCGAAGGTGAGCCACGCCACCGGATCGCGCGTACGGTCGCCTCCTGCATCGCCAGCGCGGCGTAGCGGCGGAGGTTCGCGTCGGCGACGCCCGCCAGCCCGGCGTACCCCGCGGTCACGCCGTCCTCCAGCCGGGCGGCGAGCTGGGCGGCCGTACGGGCCGAGGAGACGGGCGAGGGCAGGCGGTAGGCCGGCGCCGCCGCGACCGGGGTCGCGCCGCCCGCCTCGACGTAGGACCGCAGCCGGTCGCGCCGGGCGCGGTGGGAGTTCCACATCTGGGTGGCGTTCTGCCGTTGGACGCCGAGCAGGTGGGCGCCCAGCAGGCCGTACCCGAAGATCGCGACGTGCTCGGCGGTGAGGGCGCCCTGCAGCGCGGCGATCGTCTCTGGCGTCTGCGTCATGAGACCCCCTTCGTCGGCCTCATGACCAGGGTGCTGTGGTCGCCGATTCGCTCGCCTCGCTCGGTCATGGGTCCTCCTTCGTCGGAGGGTGTGACCACCGGAGCTGTGTTTTTGATGCCCTCGCTTCGCTCGGTCATGGGTCCTCCTTCGTCGGAGCGTGTGACCACCGGAGCTGTGCTTTTGATGCCCTCGCTTCGCTCGGTCATGTGAGCTCCTGGGCGTGCCCGGCCTCGCAGGCGCCGATGGCGGCGAGGAGCTGGGACAGCCCCGGCGACACGCGGCGCACCTCGTCGGCACGCGCGGAGGCCGCCTTGCGCTCGGCGCTCCGGATGGCGCCGAGGGCGCCGGACTCGGTGCGCGGCGCGGTGGCGGACGGTCGCGGCTCGGGCGTCGCGGTGCTGGCGCTGCCGGGGACATAGTGGCGTTTGAGCACCGCGAGATGCTCGACATGGTGCTCGCGCAGCTTCTTGAGCCGCCCGCTCAGGCCCTGGTGGGCGGCGAGAACCGCGTCGTACAGGGCGATGAGCGCGGCCTCGCTCGCGATCACCCCGTCGAGCAGCGTCACCTCGGGACCCGGAGAGGGAGCCTCGCCCGGCCCGACGGTCGTGCATCCCGTGGTCGTCACGAGCGCCGCAACGGAGCCCCCGAGCACCGCACGCCGCGTCGGAGTCACGGACCGCAACGCCTCCAAGCGTGCCTCCGTCCATCGTCTTCCACTCAGGTGCGCAAGCATTCCACAAGGGCGCGCCCGTCGGCTGGCGATGCGGCACCCGGCGCCCGCAGCTGTGGATAGTCTTAGGTGCGGAGTGGACGCACCGGGCGGCCACTCACACATCGGCCGCGCGGCCGTACGCGCCTATACGAAGGAGGCCCCATGAGCGTCAATGCCGACTCTGGCCACGCTCAGCGGGGCCGGCGGGGGCCCGGACACCAGGCGCGGGCCTCGCTCATGCGCCTGCTCGAGCCGGTGGTCGCCGAGATCGGGTTCGATCTCGAGGACGTCATCGTGACGCCGGCCGGCAAACGGCGGCAGGTGCGCGTGATCGTCGACGGCGACGGCGGCGTCAGCCTCGACGACATCGCGGTCGTGAGCCAGCGTGTCTCCGCCGCGCTCGACGAGAGCGACGCGATGGGCTCGGGGCCGTACGTCCTCGAGGTGACCTCGCCGGGGGTCGACCGTCCCCTCACCCAGCCACGGCACTGGCGGCGCGCGAGCGGCCGCCTCGTACGCGCGACGCTGTCCGGCGGCGAGGAGGTCACCGGCCGCGTCTCGACGGCCGATGACGAGGCCGTCGTGCTCGACACCGACGGCCAGGAGCGACGGCTCGGCTACGACGAGCTCACCCGCGGGCTGGTCCAGGTGGAGTTCAACCGCCGGGATGACGCTGATCCCGACGGCGACGAGGACTAGGGGGAGGCCTCGTGGACATCGATATGACGGCTTTGCGCAGTCTCGAGAGTGAAAAGGACATCTCTCTCGAACTCGTGGTCAAGGCGATCGAGGAAGCACTGCTGATCGCGTACCACCGCACCGAGGGCGCCGCCCCGAAGGCCCGCGTCGAGCTCGACCGCAAGTCCGGCCACGTCACGGTGTGGGCCACCGAGACGCCCGCCGACGAGGCGGAGGGCGAGCCCGCCGAGCCGCGCGAGTACGACGACACGCCCACCAACTTCAGCCGGATCGCGGCGACCACCGCCAAGCAGGTGATCCTGCAGCACCTGCGCAACGCCGAGGACGAGATGACGTTCGGCGAGTACGCCGGGCGCGAGGGCGACATCGTCGCGGGCGTGATCCAGCAGGGCAAGGACCCGCGCAACGTCCTGGTCGACCTCGGCAAGCTCGAGGGTGTGATCCCGCCCGAGGAGCAGGTCCCGGGCGAGAACTACGACCACGGCGAGCGCATCCGCTCCTACGTCGTCCAGGTCAAGAAGGGGCACCGCGGGCCGCTCGTGAAGCTGTCCCGCACCCACCCCAACCTGGTCAAGAAGCTCTTCGCGCTCGAGGTGCCCGAGATCGCCGACGGCACGGTCGAGATCGCGGCGATCGCCCGCGAGGCCGGCCACCGCACGAAGATCGCGGTTCGCTCACGGAAGCCCGGCGTGAACGCCAAGGGCGCCTGCATCGGGCCGATGGGCGGCCGGGTGCGCAACGTGATGCACGAGCTCCACGGCGAGAAAATCGACATCGTCGACTGGTCGGACGAGCCCGCCGATTTCGTGGGGAATGCCCTGTCTCCGGCGCGGGTTAACCATGTCGAGGTGATCGACGCCGAGGCGCGCGTCGCGCGGGTCATCGTGCCTGATTATCAGCTGTCTCTGGCGATCGGCAAAGAGGGGCAGAACGCCCGTCTCGCCGCTCGTCTGACGGGGTGGCGGATCGACATCCGCCCGGACACCGAAAACGGATCTTCCTCCGAAGGGGAGCATGCGGCAGGTCCCGCCGACGCGCCGACGCGGTAGACTTATGGTTCGTGGTCGCGCGGTCCCACGGCGTACATGCGTGGGCTGTCGGATTTGCACGGCCAAGTCCGACCTGCTGCGCCTGGTCGTGGTCGAGGGCCCTGTTGGTTTCAACGTGGTCCCTGACCCGCGCGGGCGAATGCCGGGTAGGGGCGCCTCCCTGCACCCCGACCTGGCATGTCTTGAGCTGGCTGAGCGTCGTCGGGCGTTCCCCCGGGCATTTCGCCGGACGGGGCCGCTCGAGGTTGGCGTGCTCCGCCAATGGCTCGAGTCCCAGCAGGCCGGTTCGTAAGCGACGTCTAGTCGGAAGCAGGTCGAGATTGCTATGAGCGCTCGATGAGCACGCAGCGATGATTACCGCAAGGTAGCGACGGTCCGAGGACGTCCCCGGACCGAGTAGGGAGTGCAGTGGCAAAGGTCCGGGTATACGAGCTCGCCAAGGAATTCGGTGTGGAGAGCAAGGCCGTCATGGCCAAGCTCAACGAGATGGGCGAGTTCGTCCGGTCGGCGTCGTCAACGATCGAGGCGCCGGTCGTTCGCAGACTTAAGGAAGCATTCGGAGGACCGTCGGCCAAGTCGGGCGACGGTAAGAAGGCCCCGGCGCCGAAGCCGGGTCCGCGCAGGCCGGTGCCCAAGCCGGCCGCACCCAAGCCAGAGTTCAAGCCGGAGGCCAGGCCGGCGCCCCAACCGGAGATCAAGACGGAGGCGCCCCCGGCGCCCCGCCGCGATCTGCCGCCGGTGCCCGAGGCGCCCAAGCCGGCCCCGCAGCCGGGCCCGCGTCAGCAGGCCCCGCGTCCGGCCGCGCCCCGGCCCGCACCCGGTCCGTCCGGTCCGGCCAGTCCGGGTGGTCCGGGTGGCCAGGCCGACGGGCCCAAGCCGGGCCCGCGTCCCGGTCCCGCGCAGCGTCCCGGTCCGGGTCCCAAGCCGGGCCCGCGGCCCGGTGGCTCCGGTGGTCCCGGCGGCGGTCCGCGTCCGGCCGCGCCCGGTGGGCGTCCCGGCGGCCGTCCGCGTCCGGGTAACAACCCGTTCTCCTCGACCAACACCGGCATGGGCTCGGCCAAGCCGGGTCCGCGTCCCGGCCCTGGCCCGCGCGGCGACCGTCCGGCGCCGCCTCGCGGTGACCGGCCCAGCGCGCCTCGTGGCGACCGCGGTGCGGGCGCCCCGCCGCGCCCGGGTGGTCCGGGCCGTCCCGGCGCACCCGGCGCCGGCGGTCCCCGGCCGAACCCCGGCAGCATGCCGCCTCGGCCCGGAGGCCCGCGTCCCAGCCCGATGAACATGCCGTCGCGTCCGCAGCGCGACACCGGTGGCCCCGGCGGCGCCGGTGGCCGCGGGCGTCCCGGTGGTGGTGGCGGCGGTCGTCCCGGTGGCGGCGGTGGCCGTCCCGGTGGCGGCGGTCGTCCCGGTGGTGGCGGCGGCTTCGGCGGCCGTCCGGCCGGTGCCGGCGGCGGTGGCCGTCCCGGTGGCTTCGGCGGCCCGCGTCCGGGCGGCGGAGGCCGTGGCCGCGGCGGCACGCAGGGCGCGTTCGGCCGTCCCGGCGGACGCCCCACGCGTGGGCGCAAGTCCAAGAAGCAGCGGCGTCAAGAGTTCGACAACATGCAGGCGCCCTCGATCGGCGGTGTCCGCGTCCCGCGTGGCAACGGCCAGTCGATCCGCCTGCCGCAGGGCGCCTCGCTCACCGACTTCGCCGAGAAGATCGGCGCCAACCCGGCGTCGCTCGTCGAGGTGATGCTGCACCTCGGTGAGATGGTCACCGCGACGCAGTCGGTCAACGAGGAGACGCTGCAGCTGCTCGGCGCCGAGCTGGACTACGCCGTCCAGGTCGTCAGCCCCGAGGACGAGGACCGCGAGCTGCTCGAGTCCTTCGACATCGAGTTCGGCGAGGACGAGGGCGGCGACGAGCACCTCGTCTCCCGTCCGCCGGTCGTGACCGTCATGGGTCACGTCGACCACGGTAAGACGAAGCTGCTCGACGCGATCCGCAACGCCAACGTGGTGGCCGGCGAGGCCGGCGGCATCACCCAGCACATCGGCGCCTACCAGGTCGCGACCGAGGTCGACGGCCAGGAGCGCAAGATCACCTTCATCGACACCCCGGGTCACGAGGCGTTCACCGCCATGCGTGCGCGCGGTGCCGAGACGACCGACCTGGTCGTGCTGGTGGTCGCCGCCGACGACGGGGTGAAGCCGCAGACCACGGAGGCGATCGACCACGCCAACGCGGCCGGGGTGCCGATCGTCGTGGCGGTCAACAAGGTCGACAAGGAGGGCGCCGACCCCCAGCGGGTGCGTGCGCAGCTCACCGAGTACGGCCTGGTGGCCGAGGAGTTCGGTGGCCAGACGCAGTTCGTCGACATCTCGGCGAAGCAGCGCATGGGCATCGACGACCTGCTCGAAGCGGTGGTCCTGACCGCCGACGCCGAGCTGGACCTGCGGGCCAACCCCGAACAGGACGCCCAGGGGGTCGCGATCGAGGCACACCTGGACAAGGGCCGTGGTTCGGTGGCGACCGTGCTCGTGCAGCGCGGCACGCTCAAGGTCGGCGACTCGATCGTCTGTGGCGAGGCCTTCGGCCGCGTCCGTGCGATGCTCGACGAGAACTTCCAGCCCGTCGAGGAGGCTCCGCCGTCGCGTCCGGTCCAGGTCCTGGGTTTGTCGGCCACGCCCGGCGCCGGTGACAACTTCATCGTTGTCGACGACGACCGGATGGCACGCCAGATCGCCGACCGCCGGCAGGCGCGCAAGCGCAACGCCGAGCTGCTCCGCACTCGCGGGCGCCGCACCCTCGAGGAGCTGTTCAAGGACCTCGAGAAGGGCGAGCTCCAGGAGCTGCTGCTGGTCATCAAGGGCGACGTCTCCGGTTCGGTGGAGGCCCTCGAGGACGCACTGCTCAAGATCGACGTCGGCGACGAGGTCGGTCTCCGGGTGATCCGCCGCGGCGTCGGTGCGATCACGCAGGACGACGTGAACCTCGCGCTCACGTCGGAGGGCACCGTCATCATCGGCTTCAACGTCCGGCCCGAGCGCAACGCGCAGGAGCTGGCCGACCGCGAAGGCGTGGACATCCGCTACTACTCGGTCATCTACCAGGCGATCGAAGAGGTCGAAGCCGCGCTCAAGGGCATGCTCAAGCCCGAGTTCGAAGAGGTGCGGCTCGGCACGGCGGAGATCCGCGAGGTCTTCAAGGTGCCGCGCATCGGCAACGTCGCCGGTTCGATGGTCCAGTCCGGCACGATCAACCGCAACAGCAAGGCGCGGCTGGTCCGCGACGGCGTGGTCGTCTCCGACAACCTCACCGTCTCGTCGCTCCGCCGGTTCAAGGACGACGCGACCGAGGTCCGCGAGGGCTTCGAGTGCGGTATCGGCATCGGGTACGGCGACATCAAGATCGGCGACATCATCGAGACCTTCGAGATGCGGGAGAAGCCGCGCGTCTGAGCGCGGCTCGTCCGCCGGTCCCGGTACGACCCGAAGAGGTGGCGTGCGGCTTCGTCGCACGCCACCTCGTCGGTCGATGCCCGGTCCGATCACGGGGGTGACCGTTGTGTATGTGGGAGCATTGACCCTTGACCTGCTGCTCGGCGACGTACGTTCGCTGAAGCAGAAACGCGCCGTGGTCCGCCCGATCGTCGCCGAAGTACGCCGGCGGTTCCCGGCGGCCGCGGCCGCCGAGACGGGCCACCTCGACCTGCATCGCCGGGCGGAGATCGCGATCGCGGTCGTCTCCGCCGAGGCGGCCAACTGCGTCGAGGTGCTGGAGGCATGTGAGCGGCTGGTCGCCGGACGCCCGGAGATCGAGCTGCTCTCGGCCCGGCAACGGCTCTTCAACGAAGAGTCATAGAGTGCATTCCATTACCGGTTGATGGAGGACCGTGACCGCACCCTGGTCACGGGACCGATGAAGGAGAAGCTGTGACGGACCCCGCGAGGGCTCGTAAGCTCGCAGATCGCATCCAGCAGATCGTCGCGGAGATGCTGGAGCGGCGGATCAAGGATCCGCGGCTCGGTTTCGTCACCGTGACGGACACCCGGCTGACCAACGACCTGCGGGACGCGACGGTCTTCTACACCGTGTACGGCAGCGACGCCGAGCGCGCGGACAGCGCGGCGGCGCTCGACAGCGCCAAGGGCGTGATCCGTACGGAGGTGGGCAAGCGCACCGGCGTGCGGCACACCCCGAGCCTGACGTTCGTGCCCGACGCGCTGCCCGAGAACGCCCGGCAGATCAACGATCTGCTCGCCAAGGCGCGCGCCGCGGACGAGCAGGTGGCCAAGGTCGCCGAGGGTGCCCTTCCCGCCGGGGACGCCAACCCTTACCGCGAGGCGCGATCCGATGCGGATGTTGACGAAACCGACGGCGACGATGCCGACAACGCGGGATACTCCGGGTCGTGAACTCCCCGCCGGGTAGCACCGTAGCCATCACCGCCGACGAGTGGGAACGGGCGGTCGCCTCGATCGAAGAGGCCGAGACGGTCTGCCTGGCGTGTCACGTCTCCCCGGACGGCGACGCCCTGGGGTCGATGCTGGCCTTCGCCCAGGCGCTACGCGTCCTGGGCAAGCCGTTCACGGCCTCGTTCGGCGACGTGTTCGTCGTGCCGCGGATTCTGCGGTTCCTGCCCGGCCTGGACCTGCTCACCGACCCCGGTGACTACCCGGCCGAGCCGGACGTCATGGTCACCTTCGACGCGGCCAGCCGCGATCGGCTCGGCAGCCTCGCGGCCAACGCCCGCAAGGCGCGCGAGGTGATCGTCCTGGACCACCACGCGTCGAACACCCGGTTCGGCACGACGCATCTCGTCGACCCGGGCGCCGCGGCGACCGCGGCGGTCACCGAGCGCCTCATCGACCGGCTCGGCGTGCCCCTCACCCATGACATGGCCCTCGGCCTGTACGTCGGGCTGGTCACCGACACCGGTTCCTTCAAGTACGCCGCGACCACCCCCGAGGTCCACGCGCTCGCCGGGAGGCTCCTCGCCACCGGCATCCGGCCCGAGCGGGTCGCCCGCGAGGTCTGGGACCGCGCCCCGTTCGGCTACCTGCCGGTGCTGTCCGCGGCGCTCGGCCGCGCCACGCTCGAACCGGAGGTGGCCGGCGGCCTCGGCATGGTCTGGACCACGGTGACGCGCGCCGACCGCGCCGCGCACGGCCTGCCGTACGACCTGCTCGAAGGCGTGATCGACGTCGTCCGGCGCACGGACGAGGCCGAGGTCGCCGTCGTCTTCAAGGAGGACGACGAGGGCGCCTGGCAGGTCTCCACCCGCTCCAAGGGGCGCGTCGACGTCGGGATGGCGTGCGTCGCGCTCGGCGGCGGCGGACACCCGACGGCGGCCGGTTTCACCTTGCACGGC
Source organism: Actinoallomurus iriomotensis (assembly GCF_030269445.1). GTDB lineage: Bacteria > Actinomycetota > Actinomycetes > Streptosporangiales > Streptosporangiaceae > Actinoallomurus > Actinoallomurus iriomotensis. The sequence continues at coordinate 805,085 of NZ_BSTJ01000001.1, read as the reverse complement.
GAGGTCCGGCACGCGGTCGAACGCCTACGGGAGCTTCTCGCCCAGATCGAGGTCGTCAACCGCACATGAACGGACTTGTCATCGTCGACAAGCCGGCCGGCTGGACCTCCCACGACGTCGTGGGCAAGCTGCGCCGGCTGGCGGGCACTCGCAGAGTCGGCCACGCCGGCACGCTCGACCCCATGGCCACCGGTGTGCTCGTCGTCGGGGTGGACAAGGCGACCCGCCTGCTCGGCCACCTGGCGCTCACCGAGAAGTCCTACGACGCGGTGATCCGGCTGGGCCAGTCGACCAACACCGACGACGCGGAGGGTGAGGTCACCGCCACCGCGCCCGCCTCGGGAGTGACCGAGGAGGAGCTGCGCACGGCGGTCGCCGACCTCACCGGCCCGATCGAGCAGATCCCGCCCCAGGTCAGCGCCATCAAGGTGGACGGACGCCGGGCGTACAAGCGGGTCCGAGACGGCGAGGAGGTCGCGCTCAAGGCCCGCCAGGTCACGGTGTACGACTTCGCGCTCGGTGACCTGCGCTACGCCGGTGACGTGCTCGACGTCTCGGCCACCGTGACGTGCTCCAGCGGCACCTACATCCGCGCGCTGGCCCGCGACCTGGGCGCCGCCCTGGGCGTCGGCGGCCACCTGTGCTACCTGCGCCGCACCCGCGTGGGCCCGTACGACCTCTCCCAGGCCCGTACGATCGAGCAGCTCACCGAGGAGCTCACCGTCCTGCCGCTGGCCGAGGCGGTGTCCGCGGCCTTCCCGCGGCTCGACGTGTCCACCGACGACGCCCGCAAGATCGCGCACGGGGGGCGTCTGGGCGCGACCGGCCTGGGGCCGGGCCCGATCGGCGTCTTCGGCCCCGACGGCACGCTGCTCGCGCTGATGGAGGAGCACGGCCCGGTCGCCAAGCCGATCGCCGTCTTCGTCCCCTGACGGGCTGATCTGGCCGGTCTCAGCGGTCGCGGTGGCGGGCGCGGTAGGCGGCGACGTTGGTCCGGTTCGCGCAGGCGTCGGAGCAGAACCTCCGGCGCCCGCCGCGCGAGTCGTCGGCGTAGACGCGGTCACATCCGGAGGCGGCGCAGACCCCGATCCGGTCGACGCCGTGGTCGCAGACCAGCTCCGACAGGTTCATCAGCGTGGTCGCGCGGAACCGGTGCGCCAGCTCCACCTGTGGCGGCGCGTAGTGCAGGTGCAGCCCCAGCTCGTCGTGGTCGGCCAGGTGGGGGTGCATCGGCACGTCCGCGAGCAGGCCGTTGAGCAGGTCCACCGCCCGGTCCAGCGTCTCCGCCTCGAAGACCGATCGCAGCATCCGGGCCCAGGGACGCAGCCGCGCCGCGGTGTCCGCGGTGAAGTCCGCCACGAAGAAGCCGTGGTCCGCCAGGACGCCGCGCAGCGCGTCGTCCGTGTCGGTTCCCTCGGCGCTCGTCACGGCGTTGACCAGAGCGGCCGCGGCGCCGATGCCCTGACTCTTGTAGCCGGTGACCCGCATCGCCCTATCTTGCCCGACGATCGAGCTGTAATGTTTATCATCGGATAGACCATTACAGCGATCGCATTGGCGGAATCCCGGTGACCGAGTGCCCTGTCTGTGCCTGGCCCGAGTCCGAGCCGTACGAGGTCATCTCCCGGCATGCCACCTCCGAGGGCCTCGTGACCTACAGTCGGTGCGCCTGCGGTGAGGTGCGCGTCAGCATCCTGCGGTACGGCGCCGCCGAGACGCTCCGGCCGGGGAGCTGACGAGGCACGGGACCGCCGGAACCGGCCCGATGTCACCCCCGGTGCCTCACCCATGGCACGCTAGGAGCACCGCGAGAGGGGTGGACAGTGCGACGTTGGCATGGCCTCGACGACGTGCCCGCAGACTGGGGCAGGTCGATCGTCACCATCGGCGTTTTCGACGGTGTGCACCGCGGGCATCAGCGGCTCGTCGACCGCACCGCGGAGCTCGCCCGCGAGCTCGATGCGCCCGCCGTGGTGATCACCTTCGACCCGCATCCCGACGAGGTCGTACGGCCGGGGACGTATCCGCCGCTGCTGTGCACGCCGAAGCGGCGCGCCGAGCTCCTCGGCGAGCTGGGCGCGGACGCGGTGATGGTGCTGCCCTTCACGCTCGAGCTGTCCCGCATGGGGCCGGACGAGTTCATCCAGTCGGTCCTGGTCGACCGGCTGCACGCCGTCCGCGTCGTGGTGGGGGAGGACTTCCGGTTCGGGCACAAGGCCAAGGGCGACGTCGCGCTGCTCCAGGAGCTGGGCGGCAAGTACGACTTCGAGGCCGAGGGCGTGCCGCTCGTCGCGGACGGCCGGCCGATCTCCTCGACCCTGGTCCGCGAACAGCTCGCCGAGGGCGACGTGGAGGGCGCCACGCGGCTGCTGGGGCGGCCCCACCGGGTCGAGGGTGTCGTCGTACGCGGGGCGCAGCGCGGCCGTGACCTCGGCTTTCCCACCGCCAACCTGGAGAGCCTGCCGCACACCGCCATCCCGCGCGACGGGGTCTACGCCGGATATCTCCACTGCCCCGGCTACGCCGAGCTGCAGGGCGACCGGTCCGCGGGACATCCGGACGCCCGCTGGCCGGCCGCGATCTCCATCGGCGTCAACCCGACGTTCGAGGGCGGCGAGCGCACCGTCGAGGCGTACGCCCTCGACCGCGACGATCTCGACCTGTACGGCGCGCACGTCGGCGTCGACTTCACCGCGCGGCTGCGCGACACCCTCAAGTTCGACTCGGTCGGGGCGCTGATCGACCAGATGCGCCGCGACGTCGACCAGGCGCGCGACCTGACCCGCGACTGAGGCGGTTCGCGGGAACACTCCGCCATGACTGGGTGTTCAATCGTTAACGGGGTGCCAGGTTTCCCGTGGTACCGTGATTTGCCGCTGGGAAGTGACCGGCAGTAGTCGGCTGCCCGCGCGGGGCGTGATCGCCCATCCACTCGGATGACTGTGGGTACGCATGGTTTCCGAGTGTTTCGACTTGATATCGGCGTACCCGCCAGAGAAGGAGAGCCGTGTCGCTCGACACCGCCGCCAAAAAGAAGATCATGGAAGAGTACGCCACGTCCGAAGGCGACACCGGTTCGCCCGAGGTCCAGGTGGCCGTTCTCACCAAGCGCATCAATGAGCTCACCGAGCACCTCAAGACCCACAAGCACGACCACCACTCCCGTCGTGGTCTGCTGCTGATGGTCGGCCGGCGTCGTCGCCTCCTGCAGTACCTGCAGAAGAAGGACATCAACCGCTACCGTCAGCTGATTGAGCGGCTCGGCCTGCGCCGATAGCGGTCAGAGGGAGCGGCCTCCGCCGCTCCCTCTCTTCGTATTCGTACAACTGAATGAGCCCGCGACCGCCGCCCCGCGTGCGTCGGGGGCCGGTCCTCGGTAGTGGCCATCGGAACCCGGGCGGGTCCGACGGCTTCGATCGAAGACCGGCACCTCTCCACAGAGCGTTGCACCACCGGGGAACCGGATGCGGGCCTCCACCGATTCCCAAGGAGGGTTCACATCGTGGAAGGTGTGAAGATCGCCGAAGCCGTTATCGACAACGGCGCTTTCGGCCAACGCACGGTCCGATTCGAAACCGGGCGGCTCGCCCGCCAGGCGGCCGGGTCCGCCGTCGTCTACCTCGACGACGACACCATGGTCCTGTCCGCCACCACCGCGTCAAAGAAGCCGAAGGACAACCTCGACTTCTTCCCGCTCACGGTCGACGTCGAGGAGCGGATGTACGCCGCCGGGCGCATCCCCGGCTCGTTCTTCCGCCGTGAGGGCCGGCCGAGCGAGGACGCCATCCTCACCTGCCGGCTGATCGACCGGCCGCTGCGCCCGTCGTTCAAGAAGGGCCTGCGCAACGAGATCCAGGTCGTCGAGACGATCCTGGCCCTCAACCCCGAGCACCTGTACGACGTCGTCGCCATCAACGCCGCGTCGATGTCCACGCAGCTCGCGGGTCTGCCGTTCTCCGGCCCGATCGGCGGCGTGCGCGTCGCCCTGATCGAGGGCCAGTGGGTCGGCTTCCCGACGCACACCGAGCTGGAGCGCGCGACCTTCGACATGGTCGTGGCCGGCCGGGTGCTCGAGGACGGCGACGTCGCGATCATGATGGTCGAGGCCGAGTCGACGCCGCGCACGCTGAACCTCGTCGCCGACGGCGCCGCCGCCCCGACCGAGGAGGCCGTGGCCGAGGGCCTCGATGCCGCCAAGCCGTTCATCAAGGTGCTCTGCCAGGCGCAGAGCCAGCTCGCCGCCCAGGCGGCCAAGGAGACGGCCGACTACCCGATCTTCCTGGACTACCAGGACGACGTGTTCGCCGCGGTCGAGGCCGCCGTACGCTCCGAGCTCGCGCAGGCGCTGACCATCGCCGGCAAGCAGGAGCGCGAGAGCGAGCTCGACCGGGTCAAGGCGCTCGCCGCCGAGAAGGTCGGCCCCGACTTCGAAGAGCGCGAGAAGGAGATCGGCGCCGCGTTCCGCGCGCTGACCAAGAAGCTCGTGCGCGAGCGGGTCATCGCCGAGAAGATCCGCATCGACGGCCGCGGGGTCAAGGACATCCGCCAGCTCACCGCCGAGGTCGGTGTGGTGCCGCGGGTGCACGGTTCCGCGCTGTTCGAGCGCGGCGAGACCCAGATCCTGGGCGTGACGACGCTGAATATGCTCCGCATGGAGCAGATGATCGACACGCTCAACCCCGAGCGCACCAAGCGCTACATGCACAACTACAACTTCCCGCCGTACTCCACCGGTGAGACCGGCCGCGTCGGCTCGCCGAAGCGCCGCGAGATCGGCCACGGCGCGCTCGCCGAGCGGGCGCTGATCCCGGTGCTGCCGACGCGCGAGGAGTTCCCGTACGCCATCCGGCAGGTGTCGGAGGCCGTCGGCTCCAACGGCTCCACCTCGATGGGCTCGGTCTGCGCCAGCACGATGTCGCTGCTGTCCGCGGGTGTGCCGCTCAAGCAGATGGTGGCCGGCATCGCCATGGGCCTCATCAACGAGGGCGACGAGTACGTCACGCTGACCGACATCCTCGGCGCCGAAGACGCCTTCGGCGACATGGACTTCAAGGTCGCCGGCACCCGTGACCTGATCACGGCGCTCCAGCTCGACACCAAGCTCGACGGCATCCCGGCGAGCGTCCTGGCGGGCGCGCTCAAGCAGGCCAAGGGTGCCCGGCTGGCCATCCTCGACGTGATGCAGGAGGCCATCGAGGCTCCGGGCGAGATGAGCCCGAACGCTCCGCGCATCATCACGATCAAGGTCCCGGTCGACAAGATCGGCGAGGTCATCGGCCCCAAGGGCAAGATGATCAACTCCATCCAGGACGACACGGGCGCCGAGATCACCATCGAGGACGACGGCACGATCTACGTCGGCGCCACCGACGGCCCGTCCGCGGAGGCCGCGCGGCAGGCGATCAACTCGATCGCCAACCCGCACATGCCGGAGGTCGGCGAGCGCTACCTCGGCACGGTCGTCAAGACCACGACGTTCGGCGCGTTCGTGTCGCTGCTGCCCGGCAAGGACGGGCTGCTGCACATCTCTCAGATCCGCAAGCTGCACGGCGGCGCCCGGATCGAGAACATCGACGACGTCATCAAGGTCGGCGAGAAGGTCCAGGTCGAGGTCACCGAGATCGACTCCCGCGGCAAGCTGTCGCTGGTGCCGGTCGAGGTGGTCGAGCGTGAGGCGGAGGCCGCCGCCGAGGGCGGCTCGGACGTCGCGGAGACCGCGCCCTCGGACGACGGCCAGTCGGGCGAGCGGCGCGAGAGCCGCAGCGACGGCGAGCGTCCGCGCCGCCGCCGCACCCGCAGCGGCGGCGGCAACCGCGGTGGCGACTCCGACCGCAACTCATGACGATCACCGCACGCGAGCAGGAGCCCGGCTCGACCCACACCGTCCACCCCGGCACCGATGGTGCCGGGGTGGTGCGGCGCACCGTCCTGCCGGGCGGTCTGCGCATCGTCACCGAGACGATGCCGACCGTGCGCTCGGTCGCCTTCGGCATCTGGGCGGGCGTCGGGTCACGCGACGAGACGCCCGAGGAGGCCGGCGCTTCGCACTTCCTGGAGCACCTGCTGTTCAAGGGCACGCCGAAGCGCAGCGCGCTGGAGATGTCGTCGCTGATGGACGCGGTGGGCGGTGAGATGAACGCCTTCACCGCCAAGGAGTACACCTGCTACTACGCGCGGGTGCTCGACTCCGACCTGCCGCTCGCCATCGACGTCGTCTCCGACATGGTCACCTCGTCGCTGATCGAGGACCAGGACGTCGAGGCCGAACGCGGGGTGATCCTCGAAGAGATCGCCATGCACGACGACGACCCGACCGACGCGGTGCACGATGAGTTCGCCGCGGCGTTGTTCGGCGACGTGCCGCTCGGCCGTCCGATCCTCGGCACGGTCGAGTCGATCAGCGGCCTGCCGCAGGAACGCATCTCCGCGTACTACAAGGGGCGCTACGTCGCGCCGAACCTCGTCGTCGCCGCTGCCGGCAACCTCGACCACGACGAGGTCGTCCGCCTGGTGTCGGAGGCGTTCGCGGCCAACCTCGGCGACGCCGGCCGGATGCCGAGCCCGCCGCGCACCGAAGGACCGGGCGCCGCGTCCAACCCCGGAGTCCACTCGATCGACCGGCCGACCGAGCAGGCCAACCTGATCCTCGGCACGGTCGGCATCACCCGCACGGACGAGCGCCGCTTCGCCCTTGGCGTGCTCAACGCGGCCCTGGGCGGCGGGATGTCGTCGCGTCTGTTCCAGGAGATCCGGGAGAAGCGCGGGCTGGCGTACTCCGTGTACAGCTACAACTCCCAGTACGCGGACACGGGCACGTTCGGCGTGTACGCGGGCTGCCTCCCGGCCAAGGTGGACGAGGTCCTGTCCATCTGCCGCGACGAGGTCGCCAAGGTGGCCGCCGAGGGCATCACCGAGGATGAGCTGGAGCGCGGCAAGGGACAGCTGCGCGGCTCCTTCGTCCTCGGCCTGGAGGACACCGGGTCGCGGATGAGCCGCATCGGCAAGAGCGAGCTCGTGTACGACAGCCTGCTGTCGGTCGACGACATCCTGGGCCGGATCGAGGCGGTGACGCTCGATGACGTCCGTGCGATCGGCGCGGAGGTCCTCGGCCGTCCGATGACGTTGACCGTCATCGGTCCGTTCGGAGGCCGCGACTTCACGCTGTGAGCCGTCTCGCTTCGCGGTGCATGCCGTGGGCGGGGTTTTTCAACGGGATGGCACCTCCGTCGGCGGAGGTGCCATCGCCGTTTCCGGGGTCGGCGGGGACGCCGCCGCGGGCGATAGGCTCGGCGCTGCGTGAGGACGAGCGAGAGGGAACAGATGATCAAGGTCGGGGTGCTGGGTGCGCGCGGGCGCGTGGGCGCCGAGCTGTGCCGGGCGGTTGAGGCGGCGGAGGATCTGGAACTCGTGGCCGCGGTGGACGTCGGCGACGGGCGGGATCCGCTCGCGGCCGCGGAGGTCGCCATCGACTTCACGCATCCCGACGCGGTCATGGACAACCTCCACTGGTGCATCGAACACGGCGTGCACACGGTCGTGGGGACGACCGGGTTCGACGAGGGCAGGTTCGAGACCGTCCGTGGCTGGCTCGCCTCCCACCCGGGTGTCAACTCGCTGATCGCCCCGAACTTCGCCGTCGGCGCGGTGCTCATGATGCACTTCGCCCAGAAGGCCGCCCCGTTCTTCGACTCGGTGGAGATCGTCGAGCTGCACCACCCGAACAAGGCCGACGCGCCCAGCGGCACCGCCCGCCGTACCGCCGAACTCGCCAACGCCGCGCGTGAGAAGGCCGGCGTCGGCCGTTCGCCGGACGCGACCACGACCGCCCTCGACGGGGCCCGCGGCGCCGACGTGGGCGGCGTCCGCGTGCACGCCGTACGCCTCGCCGGCCTGATCGCCCACCAGGAGGTGCTGCTCGGCGGCCACGGCGAGACCCTGACGATCCGCCACGACTCGCTGAGCCGCGAGTCGTTCAGCCCGGGAGTGCTCCTGGGCGTCCGCCGCGTCGCCGAACTTCCGGGCCTCACCGTCGGCCTGGAGTCCCTGCTCGGCCTCGGCTGACCGAGCCGAGCCTGCCCGCTCAACCTCGCCAGAGCCGAGCCTGCCCGCTCCCGCCGATCCTCGTGCCGGTGGGCTCGGCCCAGGGGCGCCCGCCGGCCTGTGCTGCTCCGGTTCGAGACCGAAGCAGCACGGGCGCACACTGCTCGCCTCGCTGCCCCGCCCGCGCGGCCCGCCGGCGTGCGGCGCGATGCACCACGCCGGCGGCTGGCCGTACGCCGGGTCGGGCGGCGCGATTCACGAGCCGACCGGGCCGTCGCGACGCACACGCGACCCACGGCAGCGCTGCGGCCGTCGGCTAGCGCTCGTCGAGTTTGGTGACGACGACCTTCAGCGTGGTGGCCAGGTCCTTCAGGACGTCGCCGTGGTCTCGCAGCGTGGACTTGATCTCGGTGAGGTCCTTGGTGTGCTCCCTGAGCGTCCGGCTGTGCTCTTTGAGTGTCCGGCTCTGCTCGGTGAGCATCGTGTCGTGCCGTTTGAGGGTGGTGCCCTGCTCCTTCAGGGTCTCCCGGATCTCGTGCGTGTCCACGGCGAGATCGACGACGTCCCGCCGGAGTGACGCGGTCTCCTGGCGGAGGAGGATCACGTCGGCCTGGAGCCTTCTGGCCGTGGAGTCCGGAAGCGGAAGCGACGTGACGATGTCCTTGACGGTGTCCTCCACGGTCGAGACACGCTCCTCGAGTGAGGGTGACGCGAGCATAGTTCGACTCCCGGTATCGGTCGGGGTTTAGGTACCCTCAAACGATACGGAGAGCGATTGAGTGATCGCAATCAGTATTCGAGAATCAGTGGCCGAGGCGGGCGGCCAGGTCCGCCACCAGGGCGTGCACCGAGTCGTCGGAGCCGTACCGCAGGTAACGCCGCACCCGCCCGAGCGTGTCGACCCGCGACCCCAGGCCGAGACCGGCCCGCATGTGCAGCGGACCGGACCGGCCGGGCGGCCCGAGCCACCACATCGCCTCGCGGGTGTGGTGGCGGAGCACTTCGCCCGCGTATGCTCCGGCCAGGACGATCAGGTCGCCGTCGGAGAAGTCCGGGTCCACGTCGCCGGGGAGTAGCCCGTGCAGGCGCCGGCGTTCCTCCAGGGCGTCGTCGAGCAGCACGAGAGAGTCGAGCGACCCGTCGAGTCCGTGCTCGGCGGCGAAGCTCGCGGCGTTCGCGGCCTGCAGGGAGTCGAGGTCCGGCGAACCGTCGTGCAGGTTCGGAAAACGCGCCGGACGCCCCGCCGCCGGACGCGGCCCGGACGGCCCGACGGTCATCGCCGCGATGTCGCGTTCGCGCAGGAACCGCAGCACACTCGACGGCGGCTCTCCACCGCTGTGCAACAGGATCGTCCACCGATGCCCCTGCCCGTCGAGCCGCTCCGCGTACGCGCGGACGTGGGCCAGCTTGATCAGGAGCTGTACGTGGTCGAGCGCTTCGCGCTCGGGCGTCCAGTCCTCCGACAGGATCCAAAGGCCCTGGTCGCCGTCGGGCTCTCCCGTCACGAGGTCGACGTTTTCAAGGTCGGCGAGGCCCAAAGGGTGCACTCCGTAAGGGGGGAAGTGTCGCTGCGGTGAGCATTGTCCCGCTCCGGAGGACTTCCACGCACTGCGACCCGCCGTCACGCCACGAACACGTCCCGACCACCCACATGAGCCGCCACCGGGAGCAGGGGCGGCGTGCGGTGGCCAGGCTGAGGGCGGCATCGGAGGCATCCGGCGGCCAGTTCGAGTGCGGGCGCTCGCAAGGCCGATCGACTGCCCTGTTCCTCCGCCGCCGAGCCGGTCTCGGCCACTCGGTGGGGACTGCGGCAGGGGGCGGGATACCCGTGGCGAAGACGTCTCGGTACCCACAGGGGCCGCCGCCAAAGTGGAGGTGTCCGATGGTGCGCACACATCTCGGCCGCACGTAGGGGACCGCCGCCGGGGCAGGGGTGGCGTGCGGCGGGTGGGATGAGGGCGACCGGCTGCCGGGTCGAGGGCGGACGCGAATGGCGGGGTGGTCGGCCGTCCCGCTGCTCCGCCGCCGACACCCCTGACGCGCGTTTCGCGGACCGTGGCCGTATCGACTCACCCTCGCCGCGCCGGCCGCTGACCGAGGCGGGCGCACCGGCTCGCCCGGGCCCACGAGGCCGACCGGCAAGACGCCGCCGGCCCGTGGCGGGGGCCACCGCTTCAGCGGACAAACCCCGACATTTATACTTCTCTAACAGAACTATCTACGATGCCGAGCGTGGAGACCTGGATTGATGACGCGGTTGCTCGTTGAACCGGCACGCCCGCGAGCGGTGCGGGAACACCCCTACGCCCCCTGGTTCGCGGTCGGGTCCGTCTGCGTCGGCGCGTTCATGGGGCAGTTGGACGCCAGCATCGTCACGCTCGCCTTCCCGGCGCTCCAGCGTGACTTCAGCGCCTCGCTGGCCGCCGCGCAGTGGGTCTCGCTCGCCTACCTGCTCGCGCTCGTCGGGCTGCTCGCCGGGGCCGGCCGGCTCGCGGACGCGGTCGGGCGCAAGCTCGTCTACCTCTACGGCTTCCTCGTCTTCACCGTGGCGTCCGCGGCGTGCGGTCTCGCGCCGACGCTCGGGGCGCTCATCGGCTTCCGCGTCCTGCAGGCGGCGGGTGCGGCCATGCTCCAGGCCAACAGCGTCGCGCTCGTCGTCACGAGCGTGCCCCGCGCCCGGATGCGCGCCGCGCTCGGCATGCAGGCCGCCGCGCAGGCCCTCGGGCTCGCGCTCGGGCCGACCGTCGGGGGGCTGCTGGTCGGCTCGGCCGGCTGGCGATGGGTCTTCTGGGTGAACGTTCCGGTCGGATGCGCCGCTCTGGTCGTCGGCCGGTACCTGCTGCCCCGTACGCGCGAGCGGGCCGACGCCGCGCGGTTCGACTGGCCGGGGCTGCTCCTCATCGCCGCCGCGAGCACCGCGGCGCTGCTGGCCATCTCCGGTGCCTCTGGCCTCGGCCTGTCCGGGGCGGCGATCGCGGCCCTCGCGGTCGTGGCGGCGGCGGCGACGGCGGCCTTCGGCGTACGGGAGCGGCGCGCGGCGAGCCCGCTGGTCGACATCGCCCTGTTGCGCACTCCCGCCATCTCGGCCGGGCTGGCCGGGGCGATGTGCGGCTACCTCGTACTGTTCGGGCCGCTGGCGCTGGTGCCGCAGATCCTCGCGGGCCGGGGCGCGACGTACGCGGGGCTCGTGCTCACCACGCTGCCGGCCGGGTTCGCCCTCGCCGCGCTCGCCGCCGACCGCCTCCTGCCGCGACGTCTCGGCAACCGGAGCCGGTGCGTGCTCGGCGGCTCCCTCTCGACGGTCGCGGCGGCCCTGCTCTGCCTGGGGGTCTCCGGCTGGAGCCTGTTCCTGCTCGGCCTCGGGCTGGGCCTGTTCATCCCCGCGAACAACGCCGCGGTGATGGCCGCCGTCCCGCGCCGGCTCTCGGCGACCGCCGGGGGCATGGTGAACATGACCCGCGGCATCGGTACCGCGCTGGGCATCGCCGTCGTGACCCTCTTCCTGCACAGCACGGGGGAGGGGGCCCGGCCGGCCTTCGCCGCGATGGCCGCCGTCGCCGTCGTCGCGACCGCCACCGGCCTCGTCGCCCGTACTCCGGGAGAACCCCGGACATGAATACTAATCCTGCCGTTTAGGGGGACAATGGGCGCATGGCCCACGACCTCCGGGCGGGTCGGACGTCGGAGGACACCGGCGTCCTCCTCGCCGACACCGTCGCGCGACTCCGTCGCGCCATGCGCCGCGCCGCCCGCGCCGCCGACCCGGCCAATCCGCTCTCGGTCGCCCAGCTCGAAGTGCTGGCGTGCGTGGCCGACGAGCCCGGCATCCGCCCCGGCCGGATCGCGCGCCGGCTCATGCTCGCCGCCAACTCCGTCACCACGCTGGTCAACGCGCTGCACTCCCGCGGGCTCGTCGTACGGACGAACGCGGCGGACGACGCCCGCGCCATCGCGCTGAGCCCGACGCCCGCCGGACGGCAGGCCGTGGAGAACTGGAAGGCGACCAACACCGCGATCCTCCAGGCGGCCCTCGGCGCTCTGGACGACCACCACCAGAACGTCCTGGCCGAGGCCCTCCCCGGCCTGCGGATCCTGGCCGAGACGGTGGACACCCTCGCCGACGAACCCGGCGCCGCCCGCTCCTGAACCGGGCCTCAGCCGGTCAGGAAGCCGTACTTGCGCAGGATCGTCCTCGCCGCGGACGAGGTCAGCCAGGTCACGAACGCCTTGGCGGCGTCGCCGTGGTCGCTGCGCCGGACGGCGGCCGCGAAATAGGTGGCCGTGACGTTCTGGAGCGCCGGGATGGCCACGCTGCTCGCCGACACGCCCGCCGACCGCATGTCCGTCACGTACACGATGCCGGCGTCGGCGGCCCCGGTGCGGACCCGCGTCAGCACGGTCCGCGCGTCGGCCTCCTCCGACGACGGCCGTACCTGGACGCCCGCCTTCGCCAGGACCTGCGCGGCGTAGCGGCCCACGGGGACGATCGGGCCGCCCAGCACCACCCGCAGCCTGGGGTCGGCGAGGTCGGACAACTGGCGTATGTGCCGCGGATTGCCCGGCGCCACCGCGATCGTCATCGCCCCGTACGCGAAGGGGCGGCGGTCGGTGATCTTGCCGTCGGCGATGTCCATCGAGGCGCTGTCGGCGGTGGCCAGCACGTCCGCGTGCTCGCCGTCGTCGATGTCCCCGGCGGCCTCCTGCGAGCCGCTGAACTCGAACTGCACGCGTGTCACGTGCCGGTTCGCCTGCTGGTAGGCGGTGCCGAGCTCGCCGAACGCGTCGGTGAGCGACGACGCGGCCAGCACCTTCAGGGTGAACCGCGTGTCTCCGGACGCGATGCCGCATCCGCCCAGAGCCAGGGTCACCGCGACAACGGAGGCGAGGCGCGTGAAATACGGCATGGCCGCGATCTTAGGGCGTTGTGGGACAAGAGCCGTCGCCGCGGGGCGAGTGTCGCAACCTCGGCCGACAGCGGGGCCGTCAGGCGGGGTAGGCGTGAGTTTCCGCCGCCTTGACCGCGGCCCACACGGGTTCGCCCTCCGCCAGGCCGAGCTCGGCCAGGGCGGCCGGGGTGATGTCGGCGGCGGCCGGCAGCGGGCCTTCGAGGTGGACGCGGACCTGGTCGCCGTGCGGCTCGATCCCGCCGACCGTGGCCTCCCACAGGTTGCGAGGACTGCCCTCCGGCCGTACGCGGAACAGCGCCACCGCCGACGGCGGGAACGCCAGGAACACCTCGCCGCCCAGCGACTCGGCGGCCGACAGGGCCAGCCGCTCCAGCTTCACGTCATGGCCCTCCGCGACGCCGCGGTAGAGGTTCAGGCCGACGAGGCGGGCGACATAGTCCGTACGGGGGTGGCGCGCGACGTGCGCGGGCGTGCCCTCCTGGACGACGCGGCCGTCCTCGACCACGATGAGCCGGTCGGCGAGCGCCATCGCGTCGAGCGGGTCGTGGGTGACGAGAAGCGACGCGCCGTCGAACTCCGCGAGGTGGCGGCGCAGCCCGGCCCGGATCTCCCGCCGCGTGTCGACGTCGAGCGCGGACAGCGGCTCGTCCAGCAGGAGCAGCCGGGGCCGTACGGCGAGGGCACGGGCGAGCGCGACCCGCTGCGCCTGGCCGCCGGAGAGGGTACGCGGACGGCGGCCGGCGTGGTCGGCGAGGCCGACACGCGAGAGCCACTCGGAGGCGAGCCGACGCGCCTCGCCCTTGCGCACGCCCTGGCAGCGCGGCCCGAACGCCACGTTGTCGAGCGCGGTGAGATGAGGGAAGAGCAGGTAGTCCTGGAAGACCATGCCGACCGGACGCCGGTCCGCCGGCCGGTCACGCCACTCCTCGCCGTGCACGCGGATGTGCCCCTCCGACAGCGGCAGGAGCCCGGCGAGGGCGCGCAGCGCGGTGCTCTTGCCCGCGCCGTTCGGCCCCAGCAGCGCCACGACCTCGCCCTCGGCGGCCTCCAGCGCGATGTCGAGGGTGAACGCCGGCCGCCGTACGACCAGGTGCGCGTCGATCACGACACCCACCGGCCTCGCAGTCCGGAGAGGACCACCACGGACACCGCGAGGAGCACGAGGCTGAGCACGATCGCGGCCTGCGGGTCGTTCTCCAGCGCGAGGTACACGGCGAGGGGCATGGTCTGCGTACGGCCCGGAAAGTTGCCGGCGAAGGTGATCGTGGCCCCGAACTCACCGAGCGCGCGGGCCCAGCACAGCACCGCCCCCGCTCCGATGCCCGGTGCGATGAGCGGCAGCGTGACCCGGCGGAACGTCGTCCAGCGGGAGGCGCCCAGCGTCGCCGCCGCGTCCTCGTACCGCAGGTCGGCGGCGCGCAACGCGCCCTCCACACTGACCACCAGGAACGGCAGCGCGACGAACGCCTCGGCCACGACCACCCCGGCGGTGGTGAACGGCAGGCTCACGCCGAACCAGCGGTACAGCCACTGGCCGACGAGGCCGCTGCGGCCGAGGACCAGCAGCAGCGCCACGCCGCCGACGACCGGGGGCAGCACGAGCGGCACGGTCACCAGCGCACGGACGAGCCGGTGACCGGGAAAGGACACGCGGGCCAGCACCCACGCGAGCGGCACCCCGAGAATGAGGCAGAAGACCGTCGCGAGCGTGGCACAGACGACCGACAGTCGGAGCGCGTCGAGAATCTCGGGCTGGGCGAGCCGGGTGCCGAGCGTGGACCAGGGCGCCCGCACCAGCAACCCGGCGACGGGCAGCACGAGAAAGACGAGCGCGACGAGCGCCGGCAGAACGAGCACCCAGGGCGCCCGGCGGTTCACAGCCGCGCCCCAGCGGTGCGGGCCGGTGTGGTGCGGGCCGCGGTGGTGCGGGTCGCGGTGGTGCGGACCCCGCCCGCCCGGGGGCGGCGACCCCACTTCCATTGTCCAGCCCCGCCCCCCGCTCCCGGAAGGCTCTGCCGCCCCTGTGGACGACCCTCCGCGGCCGGGGCAGGCGGGCCGGGGGTCATTCGGTGCGCTCCACGACGACGTTCGTGGATTTCACCACGGCGACCGCGACGACGCCCGGTTCGAGGCCGAGATCGTCCGCCGCCTCCCGGCTCATCAGGGACACGACGCGGTAGGGCCCCGCCTGGATCTCCACCTTCGCCATCACGCCGTCGCGTACGACGTCGGTGACGATGCCGCGCATGCGGTTGCGTGCGGAGGAGAAGGAGGTCTCGGCCTCGGCGGGCGAGCGGACGAAAGCCGCCAGATCCGCCCCTGAAACGATCCGATGGCCGTGTTCGTCGCGCTCGGCCGCCAGCCGGCCCGAATCGACCCAGCGTCGGACGGTGTCCGGGCTGACATCGAGCAGAGACGCGACCTCACTGATCCGGAACACCGTCACCCGCGCGAGTATATCCCTCGCAGAAACGGAGAATCTTCAACGAAACACCAGGCCGATGCGGGTACCGGAGGCCGCGAACGCTGGCAGATGCGACAAAGACGCAAACCCTGAGGAAGCTCAGACGGCGAGGCCGACGGCGAACAGAACGCCGAAGACGATCTGCAACCGTCCCGTCTCGCCGAGCACCGCGATGAGCTCCGGGCCCGTCGCCCCGCGCAGGACGCGCCGCACCGGGGAGATCGCCCACAGCGCCGACAGCAGCCCGATCATCGCCCACGGGTGCGCCGCGGCGACGACCGGCACGCAGCACAGGGCCACGACCGCGCACCCGGCGTACAGCAGGCGGGTGCGCCCGTCGCCGAGGACGACCGCGAGCGTGCGCTTGCCCGCCTCCCGGTCCGTCGGGATGTCGCGCAGGTTGTTCACCACCAGCATCGAGCACGACAGCAGCCCCACCGGCACCGACGCGATCCACACCGCCCACGGCAGGCCTTCGAGCTGCACGTACGCGGTGCCGACGACCGAGACCAACCCGAAGAACACGAACACCGAGATCTCGCCCAGCGCGCGGTAGCCGTACGGCCGTGAGCCCCCGGTGTAGAACCACCCCGCGGCGATCGCCGCCGCGCCGATCAGCAGCAGCCACCAGGAGGTGACCGCCGCCAGCACGAGGCCCGCGATCGCCGCGAGCAGGAAGCAGACGGCCGCCGCCGCGAGGACCTGGCGGGGCGGCGCGACCTTGGAACCGACCAGGCGCATCGGCCCGACGCGTTCCTCATCGGTGCCGCGGATGCCGTCGCTGTAGTCGTTGGCGTAGTTCACGCCGATCTGCAGCAGCATCGACACGAGCAGCGCGACCACGGCACGCCACCAGATCGCGTGGCCGAAGCCGATCGCGAGTCCGGTGCCGACGAGCACGGGAACGATCGAGTTGGGGAGGGTACGGGGCCGGGCTCCGGCGACCCACTGGGGGAGGGAGGCCACTACCGCACGCGTCCGGCGTCGAAGATCATGCGGGAGATTCTGCCGGATCCGGCTCGGGCGGTTGACGCAGACCCAGGGTCAGCACGAAGCCGAGGCCCAGCAGCCCGGCCGTGACGAAGGCGGCGCGGTCGGTCGCGGCCGCCAGGCTCTCGTCGGCGGCGCGGGCGACGCGCGGGTCGCCGTGCCGCAGGTCACGGGCGAACGTGCCGGCCGAGTCGCGCAGCCGCGCGGCGTACACCCCGCCCTGGCTCGCCCCCGCCCCGGTGTCGCGCAGCCGGTCGGTCATGACGTGGCTGAGGCTCGTCGCGAAGACGGTGCCGATCAGGGCGATGCCCAGCGCCGAGCCGACCTGCCGCGCGGTCGACTGCGTGCCCGAGGCGAGGCCCGCGTGGGCCGGCGGCACGTCGCGCAGGACGATGTTCGTGAGCTGCGCGGTGGTCAGGCCCAGCCCGACGCCGTAGAGCAGCATCCACGGCGCGAGCGCGTACCCGGTGGTGCCGGCGTGCGTCGTGAGGCCGATGAGGAGCACCGCGACGGTCTCCAGGGCCATGCCGGCCTGGAGCATCCGGGCGGCGCCCACGCGCCGCGACAGCCGCGCCGCGAAGCCGCCGACGACCAGCGTGCCCAGAGCCAGCGGCAGGATCGCCACGCTGACCTGGAGCGGCGAATCGCCGTGCACGTCCTGCAGGAACAGCGGCAGCGTGAACATCAGCCCCAGCTCGCCGACACTGATCAGCGAGGCGGCGGCGTTGCCGCGGCGAAAGGACGGGATGCGGAACAGTGTCAGGTCCAGCACGACCGGGCGTCCGGCCGCCGCACGCGCCCGCTCGACGGCGAACAGCGCGCCCAGCGCGACCGCTCCGGCCGCGAGGGCGACCGGCACCGGGGAGATCCCGGCGCCCCAGTGGACCGGTCCGGCCGAGAAGGGCCGCAGCGGACGCCACCAGCCGTACCGCTGCCCCTCGATGAGCGCGAACACCAGTGCCCCGAGCCCGGCCGCGGTCAGCAGCCCGCCGGTCCAGTCGACGCCGCGCCGGGCGGTACGGTCGCGGGTCTCGGGGACCAGGATGAGGGCCCCGGCGATGACGACCGCGCCGATCGGCAGGTTGACCCCGAACGCCCACCGCCAGCCGTACGAGGTCGCGAGCCAGCCGCCGAGCAGCGGCCCGAGGGCGGCCATGCCGCCGATGAGCGAGCCCCAGATCCCGAACGCCACGGCGCGGTCGCGGCCGTGGAACACCGCCGTCACCGTGGACAGCGTGGCCGGCAGGATCATGGACGCGCCGACGCCCTGCAGCACGCGGGCGCCGATGAGGGCGGCGCCGCTCCCCGCGGCGGCCGCCAGCAGGCTCGCCAGGACGAACACCACCGTGCCCAGCAGGAACATCCGCCTTCGCCCGTACACGTCGCCGGCCATCCCGAACGGGATGAGCAGCGCCGCGAACACGAGGGAGTAGACCGAGGTGACCCATTCGGCGTCCGCCGTGGTCAGCCGCAGGTCACCGACCACGCGGGGCAGCATGACGTTGACGATCGTGGCGTCGACGATGATCAGCGAGACGCCGAGACCGATGATCACCATGCCCAGCCACCGGCGACGGCCCGGAGCGCCGATCGCGGGAGCGGGAGCGGCCGGAGCCGTGCTGACAGTCATGGGGATTCGGGTGGACCTGCCTGAGTGTGGGCGATGGTTCGCCGCCGAACGGTTCGCTTTCAACCTACCCCCGCCCCTCGATCCCCCTGATCCGGGTCGCCCTCTGGCCACGCGGGCGCTGAGCACGGACAATGTCGCCGTGCGCGCCTCCGAGGCCGACCCCGAACACATGTCGCTGTCCCGTCTGCTGGCGGTGGCCGGTCATGTCGTGGCCCTGCGCCGGCAGCGCTTCATGGGGAGTCACGGCCTGACGCCGCACGGTCTGGCGGTGCTGGCCTACCTCGAACAGGGCTACGCGCTGACCCAGCGTGAGCTGGCCCGTCGCTGTGGCGTGGCGCCCTCGACCCTCAATCACACGGTAGAGCACCTGGCACGTTCCGGCTGGATCGTGCGGTGCCGCGACGACTCCGACCGCCGGCTCGTACGCCTGGCGCTCACCGAGAGCGGCCACCGCCACCTCCGGCAGGTGCAGGACGCGGCCGACCGTCAGATCGAGCCCCTGCTCGACCATCTGGCGCCCGCCGACGAGGCCGCCGTACGCCGGTTCCTGCTCGACACCGTGACCCGTCTGCAGGAGGACGACGCGGGCCCGGACGATCCGCGGTTCTGAGCGTCCGTTGTCGGTGGGCACTGTTAGTTTCGGCACATGCCCTTCGATCTCCTCGAGTTCCTGCCGGACAAGTGGCGTGACCTGATCGAGCCGTTGCTCGACGCCGAGGCCACGCGGTGCCTCGGCGACTTCGTGGCCGCCGAGTACGACGGACAGGTCGTCTACCCCGCGCTGCCCGACCTGTTCAACGCGTTCCGGCTGTGCTCGCCGGACGACGTACGGGTGCTGATCCTCGGCCAGGACCCCTACCACGGCCCCGGGCAGGCCCACGGGCTGAGCTTCAGCGTCCGCGAGGGCGTGCGCGTGCCGCCGTCGCTCCGCAACGTCTTCAAGGAGTTGCGCGACGACCTCGGCGTCCCGATGCCGGCCGGCGGCGACCTGACGCCGTGGGCGGAGCGGGGCGTGCTGCTGCTCAACGCGGTCCTGAC
The DNA here is from genome assembly GCF_030269445.1 of Actinoallomurus iriomotensis. GTDB lineage: Bacteria > Actinomycetota > Actinomycetes > Streptosporangiales > Streptosporangiaceae > Actinoallomurus > Actinoallomurus iriomotensis. Next base: position 786,016 of record NZ_BSTJ01000001.1, on the reverse strand, counting down.
CGTACGCGCCGGCAAGGCGGGCTCGCACGCGGGCAAGGGCTGGGAGGAGTTCACCGACGCGGTGATCCGGGCCCTGGACGCGACGGACGAGCGCATCGTGTTCGTGCTCTGGGGCGCGTACGCGCGCAAGAAGCGCGACCTCGTCACCAACCCCCGGCACGTCGTCCTGGAGGCCGGCCACCCCAGCCCGATGAACCCTCGCGGCTTCCTCGGCACGCGCCCGTTCAGCGCCGTCAACAAGGCGCTGACCGACGCCGGCCGCCCGGAGATCGACTGGACCCTCGACCAGAAGATCTTCTAGACGCCGGACTCCCGAGCCCGCTCGAGGTGGTTCAGCAGTTCGCGCATCCGGCCCGCGGGCCACGGCAGGTTCCGCCCGAGTTCTTAGCCGTGGTCCCGCCACATCGCCCGCGCGGCGCAGCGGAGGGTTCAAGCCCGTGGATCAGGCGATGGCGGTGTGGAGGCGGACCATCGCGACGGGTTCCCCCATGTCGACCTTGCTGTGGGCGCCGTCCGGCGCCCAGCCGGCCGACACGAGGAAGGCCCGCAGCACGTCGTCGGCCGCGAACACCCAGGCGACCGCCGTCGTGCAGCCGTCGTCGCGCAGATGGTCCACGGTCGCGGCGAGCAGCCTGCTGCCGTGGCCCGCCCGCCGCCGCGACGGGTCGACCAGCAGCGTCAGGAGCTCACCGGTCGTCGCGGGGTCCTGGTCGGGGTCGCCGGCCGGGGCGTGCGCCGCGAAGCCCGTGATGACGCCCTCGTCGACGGCCACGAGCAGCCGGTGCCGGGGGCTGGGCGGCGCCGCGACCGCCTCGGCCCAGCGCTCGCGCCACAGGCCGAGCGCCTCCGGCCCGGTCATCTCGGCCAGCGCCGCCGGCGGGATGACCGCGCCGTAGCCCTCGCGCCAGGCGCGCACCTGGATGTCCGCGACGGCCTCGACGTCGCCCGGATAGGCCGCTCGTACCCCTACTACGCTCAACGCCCGCTTCCGTTCCCTGATTGACGGCGAGTGGCACTCTAGGGCACCGCGTCCCGGCGCCGGCGTTCGCGGTACGCGCGGGTCTTGGTGCGGTTGCCGCACATGCGCATCGAACACCACGCGCGGGAGCGGTTCTTGGAGGTGTCGAGGAACGCCCAGCGGCACCCCGTCGCCCGGCACGCCTTGAGGCGTTCCCACGTGCCGTCGGCCGCACTCGCCATGACCGCCGCCGCCACCCGGGCGAGTCCGCCGCGAACCCCGCGATGGAGCGGTACCAGCCGGGGACCGTCGAGCGACACGCGTACCGGCAGGGCGGCGAGCAGGCCCTCCAGCTCCGGCCGTGGCCGGTCGATCATCGCCGTCCGCAGTCCCTCGCGCAGCGCGACCGCCAGGCCCAGGTCGGACTCGTTCGCGGACGCGCCGGACGCCACCAGGCCGCGCTCGGCCAACCAGCCGCTGAGGTCGGAGGGTGCGCCGAACTCCTCGATGTCGCACTGCATGTCGTAGGTGTTGACGAAGTCGCGCACCAGCAGCGCGTGCTCCGGGCCGCTCATCCGCCCCTCCTCGCTGACGACGGCCGGCGACACCGGCGAACGCCGGTCACCGGTCGCCGGAGACTACCCGTTCTCGGCGAGCAGGCCGGCCAGGATCGCCACGCCACGGGCGAACTCGGCCTCGCCGCCGGGCGATCCGTGACTCAGCCGTACGTGCGGCCCGGCCGGCTCGGCGGGGAAGTAGCGGCGGCCCGCGCTGACGAGCACGCCCGCGCGGAGCGCGGCCTCGGCGAGCGCCACGTCGTCCGTGCCGGCCGGCAGCGCCGTCCACACGTGCAGGCCGCCGCGCGGCACGAGGATCGGGCGCAGGCCGTGCGCGGCCATCGCGGACACGAGCGCGTCGCGCCGCCGCCGCAGCGCCTCGCTCACGGCGCGTAGGTGGCGCGGCCACGCGGGAGACCCGACGAGCTCGAGCGCGGTCTCCTGGAGCGGCCGGGCGACGAAGAAGGAGTCGACCAGCTGGGTCGCCCGGATGCGCTCGGCCACCGGGCCGCGGGCGACCACGGCGGCGACCCGTACGCTCGGCGCGGTCGCCTTCGTCAGCGAGGAGATGTGCACGACCCGGCCCTCGCGGTCGGCGGAGACCAGCGACGGCGGCGGCGGATCGATCGCCAGGTGGCGGGCGAAGTCGTCCTCGATCACGAACGCCCCCGCGGCGCGCGCCACGTCGAGCACCCGCGTCCGGCGTTCCGGGGCGAGCACGGCGCCGGTCGGGTTGTGGAAGGTCGGCTGGCAGTAGACGGCCCGCGCGCCGGTGGCGGCGAACGCGTCGGCGAGCAGCTCCGTGCGCAGGCCGTCATGGTCGACCGGCACGGGGACGGGCCGCAGCCCCGCCGCCCGCGCCGCGTCCAGCGCGCCCGGATAGGTCGGCGACTCGACCAGCAGCGGCGCGCCGGGCGGCAGCAGCGCCCGCAGGGCGAGCGTCACGGCGGCCTGCCCGCCGCCGGTGACGGTGACGTCGGCCGCCGTCACGTCGCCGCCGGCGGTGCGGGCGAACCACTCCCGCAGCCCCCGCAGCCCGTAGAGCGGCGGGCGCTCCCACGCCCCCGGCCGCCGTACCGCGCGCGCGGCGGCCGTGGCCAGCGCCTGCCCGGGCTGGAGCTCCGGCGGGAGGTAGCCGCCGCTCAGTGCGATCACTCCGTCGGCGGGCGCCGACAGCAGGCCCAGCACGCCTGCCGCGTCCACCGTGCGGTCGGCGAGCGTCACGGCCTGCCAGCCGTAGGAGAGGTCCGCGGGGGCGCGGGGGACGGCGCGCTCCGCCACGTACGTGCCGCTGCCGGGGCGGGTCACGACCAAGCCCTCCGCGCTGAGCAGCCCGATCGCCCGCGACACCGTGACCGGGCTGACCTGGTGGCGGGCCATGAGCGCGCGGCTCGAGGGCAGGCGGTCGCCGGGCCGCAGCCTCGCCACGGCGCCGCGCAGCTCGGCGGCGAGCGTGGCGATACTGCTATCGTCTTCCATGAAAGATGACGATAGCGCTACTGCCTCCCCCTCGATAGCGCCTTCCGGCGGGCTCGCCGCCGCGGCCCTCGGCGTCCTGGCCTTCTCCTTCACCCTGCCGGCCACCGCCCTCGCGCTGCGCGGCTTCGGCCCGTACACGATCGGCCTGGGGCGGGCCGCGATCGCGGCCGTGCTGGCCGTGGTCGCGCTGCGCCTCACGCGCGCGCCGCGCCCGCGCGGACGGCAGTGGGTCGCGCTGGCGGTGGTCGCGGTCGGCGTCGTCTTCGGCTTCCCGGTGCTGTCCACCCTCGCGCTCGGCCACGGCGCCTCCGCCTCGCACGCCGCCGTGGTGGTGGGGCTGCTGCCCGTCACCACGGCCGTCTTCGCCGTCGTACGCGTGGGGGAGCGGCCGTCGTGGTTCTTCTGGACCGCGAGCGTGGCCGGCGCGGGCTGCGTGGTGGCCTTCACGCTGCGGAACGGTCCGGGGCGTCTCTCGGCCGCGGACCTGTTCCTGTTCGGCGCGCTGGTGACCGCGGGGCTGGGGTACGCCGAGGGCGGGCGCCTCGCGCGGACCATGCCCGGCGGCGCGGTGGTGAGCTGGGCGCTGATCCTCGCGGCGCCCGTGACCGTGCCGGTCACGGCCGTGCTGATCGCCGCCGAGCCGCCGCGCTGGAGCCCCCCGGCCGTGGCGGGCCTGGCCTACCTCGCGGCGGTGTCGATGTTCCTGGGGTTCTTCGCCTGGTACTCCGGCCTGGCCAGGGCCGGGGTCGCCCGGGCGAGCCAGGTGCAGCTGGCCCAGCCGCTCCTGACTCTGGTCTGGTCGTGGCTGTTGCTCGGCGAGCACGCGGGAATGAGCACGGTGACGGCCGCGGCCGGCGTGCTGGTGTGCGTCCTGCTCGCCCAGCGCGCACGGGTCTCGCGGGAGAGGACGGCGTCGACCACGGGCCGACGTACGGTGGCACCAGGGGCTGTCTCGCGACGAGGAGCGGCGGATGGATGACAGGAAGCTGACGATCCCCGAGGGCGGCTTCTGGCCCGCGCCCGACGTGCCGCAGCCGAACATCTATCCGATGGAGTGGCACGTCGAGACCGACAAGCTCGCGGCGATCTACGAGAAGTCCAAGCGCGTCGTCTGGAACCCCGCCGACCTGCCCTGGAACGAGCTGCGGCCGGAGGACTTCACCGTCGAGCAACGGCTCGGGATCATGTACTGGTTCTCGGTGCTGGCCAACTTCGACGCGTCCGGGCCGGCGGTCTTCGCGCGCGCCACGATCCAGGCGTTCGAGAAGCACGAGGAGGACCCGGTCCGCAAGTGCTTCTTCTCGATCACGCGCGACGAGATGAACCACGAGGAGTGCTGCCAGCGGACGATCGCCAGGCTGTGGCCCGGCGGGCCGCTCGACTGGGAGCCCAAGACGGACCTGGAGAAGGCCGCGCACAACAACATCGGCTGGCTGTACCACAACGGCGGGCGCTACTGGAACGGCTACACCACCGCCGTCACCCGCTACTCGCTCCCGGTGCTGTTCACCAGCTTCATGATGGGGGAGATGGCCGCCTCCACCCTGTTCCGCGGGATGGCCTCGGGCACCCGGCACCCCGTCTTCGGGGAGATGTTCCAGCGCATCGGCCGCGACGAGTCACGTCACCTGCAGATCTGCATGACCATTCTGGAGAACGAGTGGCCGGGCCTGACCGACGACACCCGCGGCCTGATCACCAAGCAGCTCCGGGCCGGCTTCGTCTTCCTGTCGATGATCCTGTGGGAGCCGCCCGAGGGCTTCTGGGACCTGCCGCCGTACTTCCTGCCCAACCACCGGGTGCTGATGTCCTACGCCCGCGACGCGGGTCTCGGCGTGCTGTCCTTCGAAGAGCAGGCGGAGAACTGGCGCGTCGCGATGGCCCGCGTCCGGGCCATCGTCGAACGCTGGGGGATCGCCTTCCCGGCCATTCCCGAACTCGACATCGGCGGCGTCGACGTCTCGAACATCGATCCGCAGGACATCATCCCGGTCTTCTGACTCCCGCTCGGACCGGCGACGCGAGAGACTAACGAGGCTTCGAGCCGGGTAAGGATCGATGCACCGGAGCGCAGGTCCCGCGCTCCGGTTCCAGTGGAGACGCCGGGGGAGGCCATGGCCTGCTGGACGCCTCGTCGCCGTCCGGACATCCGTCGGTCCGGCCGCGTACGGGACGAGGAGACCGGACCGCCCGCGTCCGCCGCCGCGAGCCCGGCCGTACGGCGGGTGTCGCTGGCCCGTATCCGCGAACAGGGCCGGTTCTCCGCGCTCCTGGAGCGCGCCGCCCGGCTGGCGAGCCGCGCGCCCATCCGGCGCCGGGACGCCGACGACACGAGCCGGTTCATGGACTACGGGCCCGACTGGCCGCCCGCGCCCGCGCCGCCGCGCCGGCGTCATCCGCTGCTGCGCCGGTGTGTCGCAGCGGTCGTGCTGTACGCCGTCATCTGGGCGCTGGGCTCCGCGCTGCTCGAGCTCCGCATGTTCCAACTGCGCAAACTCGGTGGAGGCGCGCCGGTGACCACCTACACGACCGTGACCGAGCCGCGCCACCGCTGATCCGGGCCGAACCCCCGGCACGCTCCGCACGTCTCACCGGAGATGATCAGGAAGACCCTGCGGTGCGCGGCGTGGGCGGTGGCGGTGCTCCTCGGCGCGCTCGCCGTCTTCTTCGCCCAGACCTGGTTCGCGTGGCAGCGGGAGCCCCGGGCGTACGGGGGCACGGCGAACGCCCTGTGGGCGCGCCACCAGTGGGTCGGCGAACCGCACACCGAGGCCGACTATCGCGCGCTCGCGGCGACCCTGGCGACGAACCGCATCACCGACGTCTTCTTCCACGCGGGACCGCTGGAGGGTGACGGGCGGATCCCCCCGTCCCGGTACCGGCACGCCGGTGAGCTGCTGTCGGCGATGCGCCGCCTCGCTCCCGGGGTACGCGCCCAGGCGTACGTGGGCCAGGTGGAGCGCGCCGGGGGCGGCCCGCTCGACCTCGGCGACCCGGGGACCCGGGCCCGGATCCTCGACACCGACCGGGCGCTGCTCGCCGTGGGCTTCGCCGGCATCCACTACGACATCGAGCCCGTCTACTCCGGCGACCGCGACTTCCTCGACCTGCTGGCCCGCACCCACGAGCTCACTCGTGACCGGGGGCGGCTGCTCTCGGCGGCGCTCGAGCAGCCGCCCCTGGAGGACTGGGAGGCGCCGGTGTTCCGCGCGCTGCTGCCGCGCGTGGGAATCGACTACCCGCCGCGGCCCACCGGGGCCTACCTGCGCGCCGTGGCGAGTCGCGTCGACCAGCTCGCGATCATGACGTACGACTCGGAGGCGCCGACACAGGCGCTCGCGGGATGGCACTTCGCCCACCACACCGAGCGGATCCTGGCCCTCCTCGGCGACCGGGTCACGGTCTTCATGGGCGTGCCGACCTACCGGACCACGACGCCGTGGGCGGAGGACCTGCCCACCGCGCTGCGCGGCGTACGGCAGGGGATCGACGCCTTGCCGCGCCCTCCGCGGCGACCGTACGGGGTGGGCGTCTACGCGGACTGGACCACCAGTGCGCGCGACTGGGCGACATACCGGAGGGAATGGCTGGGAATCGGCGGGGATGAGATTGATCACAACCGTGCGAATCGGGGCCGACCGGGGGGATGAGTCGCGTCCCATGAGGGTGGACGCCGACGCGTGTTCGCGAGCGAACCGGCCCGGCGACACGGTATCGAACGGTGATGCACCCGGTTTATGCTCTGACCTGCCGCGATGGGTCATTCGGTGGGGCGTGCGGCGAGGCCTACCGCGTGCCCTGCGGCGCGTTTGTCGATGAAACTTGCACCGGGGTTTGCAACTGGCGTCCGAGCGGCCGCCAGGTCCGCAAGGACAAGCAGTTGTCACGATTTAGTTACATCGCTCGCGAATTGCCTGGACTTTGGCGCGTCGTGCCATCGTCTTGCTCGCAAGAATGATCTTGTCGGCGTCACATGCGGTCATCCCGCGATCAAACCCCCTTGCCTGGGGGAAGTATTCGGGGGACCGTTGCGCTGGTCGTGGCGGATGGCGGTGTAGGGAGGTTCGGAGAAGGATGAGCATGAGGCACATGGTCGGCCCGGCGGACGGCCGGCTTCAGGAGCTGGCGTCCGACTACTCCGGCTGGAGGTTCGGATTGGGCGGTTCGGGCCACTGGTGGGCGGTGCGCGGCAACGAGTTCTTCCGCGCCCTGAGCCCCGAAGAGCTCAAGTCGCGGCTCGACGAGCACCTCGCGGCCGGGCATGAGGGCTGAGGGCCCGTGAGGATGCACACGCCCGGTTAGCGGGCGAGGACAGAGAATGTGCGCGGCCGCGCAGAGCCGGAGCAATGCGCGGCCGGGCGATCGAGCGGACACCCGAACCGGTGAGGACGCCCCGGTCTCCGTCGGACTCCGCCGATGAGCAAGACCCTCACCCGCTTCCAGCGGTGCGGAAGAGCGGCGACGAACCGCTGATCGAGAACCCCCTGAAGAACCCACACGGGACGATCGCGCCCACTCGATGAGGACATGACCCGTTCGTGGACCCCGCCGTTCGTGGACCCCGCCGTTCGTGGACCCCGCCGTTCGTGGACCCCGCCGTTCGTGGACCCCGCCGTTCGTGGACCCCGCCGTTCGTGGACCCCGCCGTTCGTGGACCCCGCCCGCCCAGGGGGCCGACCCCACTCTTATTGTCCAGCGCCGGCACCTGCCAGCGGAACATCTTCGCGCGCCTGTGGATAACCATCGGCGCAGGTCGGGGGGTGTGAGAAGGATGCGCGCGCCTCGGCCGCGGGTGCGCCGATCGGGTGGGTGATCGGCGCGAGAGAGCCCCAGACCCCGGCGAACCGAGGCGCGCATCCTCCGCCGGGAGAGGCTCCGCCAGCCCCGCCAGACCCCGGCGGAACCTCGTCCCACTCTCTTCAACGCACGAAAGCCCGCCAAGGTTCACCGGTAACGCCGGTTTTGTGAGAGACGATTGATCAGAAGACGCCGTCAGAACATGTACCCCCGAGCGTGTTCTGGCGGCGTCATCTTCGTTACAGGAGCTCACGGGCGGTAAGAAGGCGACACGGGGGTGCCCGCGGGTCCCCAGCGGGGGCGATGCCCGGTAAGTTCGGAACATGGCACCCAGCACGAACGCTGTGCCGCAGGAGCGCGACGACGCGGCGCCCTTCGGCCGGATGCTCACCGCGATGGTCACACCGATGACGGCCGACGGCGCCGTCGACTACGACGGGGCGGCCCGGCTGGCCGCCTACCTCGTCGATCATCAGCGCAACGACGGGCTCGTCGTCAGCGGTACGACCGGCGAGTCGCCCACCACGACCGACGCCGAGGACGAGCGGCTGCTGCGCACCGTCATCGATGCCGTCGGCGACCGCGCGCACGTGGTGGCGGGCGTGGGTACCAACAACACCGTGCACACCCTGAAGCTGGCGCGCCAGGCGGAGGCCGCCGGCGCCGACGGGTTGCTGGTCGTCACGCCGTACTACAACAAGCCGCCGCAGGAGGGCCTCGCGCGCCACTTCACGACCGTGGCCGACGCGACCGAACTCCCGGTGATGCTCTACGACATTCCAGGCCGTACCGGCACACCCATCGCCCCCGAGACGCTGCTGCGCCTCGCGGAGCACCCGCGGATCATCGCGGTCAAGGAGGCCAAGGGCGACATGTTCGCGGCCTCGCGGGTGATGGCCGAGACGGACCTGGTGTTCTACTCCGGAGACGACGCCCTGAACCTTCCCTGGCTCTCCCTCGGAGCGGCCGGGTTCGTCAGTGTCGTCGGACACGTGGTCGGCGCCGATCTGCACGAGATGATCGACGCCTACCTCGGTGGAGACGTGGACCGGGCCCGGCGGATCCATCGCCGGCTGATCCCGGTCACCACCGCGATCATGACCCGTACGCAGGGCGTGATCGCGGTGAAGGCCGCGCTGTCGCTCGTCGGCCAGCCCGGAGGCGCCGTACGGCCCCCGCTGGTGGACGCGACGCCGGAGTTCACCGCCGCGCTGAGGGAGGACCTCATCGCCGGCGGCGTCAAGGTCTTGGAGGGTCCGTGAGAGGACCACAGGCACCACGCGGTACCGCCGGAGGGGCGTGCCGCGATCGAAGCTAGGAGGGCGCGTGACGAACGCGCATGAATATGCCCCCGTGCCGTCGGATGAGAAGCGGGGGATCCGATGAGTCATCCACACCCTGAGCTGGGGTCGCCGCCCGCACTGCCCGATGGCGGACTGCGGATCGTGCCGCTCGGCGGGCTGGGCGAGATCGGCCGCAACATGACGGTCTTCGAGTTCGGCGGCCGTCTGCTGATCGTCGACTGCGGGGTGCTGTTCCCCGAGTCCGAACAGCCCGGCGTCGACCTGATCCTGCCCGACTTCGACTACATACGGGACCGCCTCGACGACATCGAGGGCATCGTGCTGACGCACGGGCACGAGGACCACATCGGCGGCGTGCCGTACCTCCTGCGCGAGCGGCCCGACATCCCGCTGATCGGTTCGCGGCTCACGCTGGCGCTGCTGGAGGCCAAGCTCACCGAGCACCGCATCAAGCCGACCACCGTTCAGGTACGCGAGGGGGAGACGCGGTCGTTCGGCCCGTTCTCCTGTGAGTTCCTGGCGGTCAACCACTCCATCCCGGACGCGCTGGCGGTCGCCATCCGTACGGCGGCGGGCCTGGTCCTGGCGACCGGCGACTTCAAGATGGACCAGTTGCCGCTCGACGGCCGGCTCACCGACCTCGGCGGCTTCGCCCGGCTCGGCGCCGAGGGCATCGACCTGCTGCTGTCGGACTCCACGAACGCCGAGGTCCCGGGGTTCGTCACCAGCGAGCGTGACATCGGCATCGTGCTGAGCGACGTGCTGCGGATCGCGCAGAAGCGCGCCATCGTCGCCTGCTTCGCCTCGCACGTGCACCGCGTGCAGCAGGTGCTCGACGCCGCGCACGAGAGCGGCCGCAAGGTCTGCTTCGTCGGCCGGTCGATGGTGCGCAACATGGGCGTGGCACGCGATCTCGGCTACCTGCGGGTACCCGCCGGCATCCTGATCGAGCAGAAGGAGATGGACGACCTGCCGGGCGAGGAGATCGTCCTCGTCTGCACCGGTTCGCAGGGCGAGCCGATGTCGGCGCTGTCCCGGATGGCCAACCGCGACCACCAGATCCGCATCGAGCAGGGCGACACGGTGATCCTCGCCTCGTCGCTCATCCCGGGCAACGAGAACGCCGTCAACCGCGTGATCAACGGCCTGACCCGCTGGGGCGCCCGCGTCGTGCACAAGGGCAACGCCCTGGTGCACGTCTCGGGACACGCGCCGGCCGGCGAGCTGCTGTACGTGCTCAACATGACGCGCCCCGGCAACTTCATGCCGATACACGGCGAGTGGCGGCACCTCAGCGCGCACGCGCGGCTCGCCGCGCTCACCGGCGTGCCGGACGAGAACATCGTCATCGCCGAGGACGGCGTCGTGGTCGACCTGGTCGACGGGCAGGCCAAGATCGTCGGGGCGGTCCGCGCCGGCTACGTCTACGTCGACGGCCTGTCGGTCGGCGAGATCACCGAGACCTCGCTGAAGGACCGGCGCATCCTCGGCGACGAGGGCTTCGTGTCCGTGGTGGTGGTCATCGACTCGTCGAGCGGCAAGGTACTGGGCGGCCCGGAGATCCACGCCCGCGGCGCGGGCATCGACAGCTTCGAGGCCGTGATCCCCCGCCTGGACGAGGTCCTGGAGTCCGCCGCGGCCGACGGGATCAACGACGCCCACCAGCTCCGCCAGCTCGTCCGCCGTACGGCGGGCCGCTGGGTGAACGAGTCCTTCGGCCGCCGACCGATGATCATCCCGGTCATCGTCGAGGTCTGAGAGACCTCGCCGCGCGACGCCCACGGGGGTTCCCGGCCGGTCCCTGAGGACCGGCCGGGCGCTCCCGGCAGCGCGGCGGAGGTGGCCGGTTATCCACAGTCACCGGAGAAGCTTCCGCTGGCCGGCCTCCGGGCTGGACAATGGAAGTGGGATCGGCCCCCGGGCGGGAGGGCCTCGCCGCCGGGTCTCACCGCCGGGTCTCACCGCCGGGTCTCACCGCCGGGTCTCACCACCGGGTCTCACCACCGGGTCTCACCACCGGGTCTCACCACCGGGTCTCACCACCGGGTCTCACCACCGGGTCTCACCACCGGGCCTCACCACACGCGTTGGTCTCCCGGGGGCTTCGGCCGGGAGGCTCGTGGTCTCTTTTCCGCGCGACACGCCGTTCGCGCACAAGGGAACCCATCGGGCATAGCCGTTAGTCTCACCATCATGGCCACACGTACGCCAGGGGGCGCCAAACGCTCCTCAGGCACGCGTGGCAACGCGCGTAAGCCTGCGGCCCGCAACTCGGGGTCCGCCAAGCCGGCCGCCCGTAAGGCGGCACCGGCGGCCCGTCGGCCGGCGTCCTCGGCCAAGCGTCCGGCCGCCAAACGCCCCGCCGCGAAGAGCCGGCCGCAGCGGCCCGATCCGCTCGCCCAGCTGATGCTCGGCATCTACCGGGTCATCGCCGGGGTCTGGCTGATGCTCGCCCGGTCCGTCGGCGCGGTGGTGCGCCGGTTCGGGCAGAGCGCGCGCGACCTCGACGAGGAGCACCGCAGGGACGGCGTCGGCCTGGCCAACCTCGGGCTGGCCATCGTGCTCGCCGCCGCGACCTGGTGGACGCCGCACACCGGACTGATCAAGTACTTCGGCCGCGCCGTGCGGGACGGCTTCGGCACGCTCGCCGGGCTGCTGCCGGTGATGTTCGCGCTGCTGGCCTGGCGGATGCTGCGTCATCCGGGACACAACGGCGACGGCGGGCGCCTCACCGTCGGCTGTTCCGCGCTCATCGGCGGCATCCTCGGCGTCGTCCACGCCGCGCACGGCACGCCGTACCCCGACGCGGGCGAGCGCGCGCTGCAGGGTTCCGGCGGGCTCATCGGCTGGCTGCTGTCGGCGCCCCTCACGAGCACGGTGACCGGCTGGGTCGCGGTGCCGCTCCTGCTGCTGGTGGCCGCCTTCGGCCTGCTCGTGGTCACCGCGACACCGGTGCACCAGGTCCCCGACCGCCTCCTCGCGTTCCGCGACCGGATCTTGCTCCGCGATCCGCTGCTCCCCGAGGGCGACGAGATCGTCGCCGAGGAGGAGCAGAAGACGCGGGGCAAGAAGCGCAAACGCGACGTCGAGGTCGGCGACCACAAGAAGCCGTACGACACCCCGGTCGTCTCGGGCACCGGCGCACCGGAAGAGCCGGAAGAGGAGGAGGACGACGGCCCGAGCCTCGCCGACGACCTCTTCGAGCCGGAGCCGACCGAGGTCTTCGCGCCGCCCGAGCCGCCGGACCACACGCCGCCGCCGAAGAGCTCCGAGCAGCTCACCCTCTCCTCCTCCGGCGTCAGCGGCGATTACACCCTGCCGCCGGCCGGCAAGCTCAAGCCCGGATCGATCGTCAAGCCGCGCACCAAGGCCAATGACACCGTCGTGAACGCGCTGTCGGAGGTGCTCGACCAGTTCGGCGTGGACGCGCAGGTGACCGGCTTCACGCGTGGTCCGACGATCACCCGGTACGAGATCGAGCTGGGGCCCGCGGTCAAGGTTGAGCGCATCACCGCGCTGACCAAGAACATCGCGCTCGCGGTCAAGAGCGCCGACGTGCGGATCATCTCGCCGATCCCCGGCAAGGCCGCGATCGGCGTCGAGATCCCCAACACCGACAAGGACATCGTCAGCCTCGGCGACACGCTGCGCGCCCCGATCGCGGTCAACGACCACCATCCGATGGTCGTCGGGCTCGGCAAGGACGTCGAGGGCCGTACGGTCGTGGCCAACCTGGCCAAGATGCCGCACATGCTCATCGCGGGTGCGACCGGCGCCGGTAAGTCGACGTGCATCAACGGGCTCATCACGTCGATCCTCATGCGCGCGACGCCGGACGAGGTGCGCATGGTGCTGGTCGACCCCAAGCGCGTCGAGCTGACCTCCTACGCCGGCATCCCGCACCTGATCACCCCGATCATCACCAACCCGAAGAAGGCGGCCGAGGCGCTGCAGTGGGTGGTGGGGGAGATGGACCGCCGCTACGACGACCTGGCGGCCTCCGGATACCGGCACATCGACGACTTCAACAAGGGCGTGCTGGCCGGCAAGCTCACCGCGCCCCCGGGCAGCGAGCGGGTCTACCAGCCCTACCCGTACCTCCTGGTGATCGTGGACGAGCTGGCCGACCTGATGATGGTCGCGCCGCGCGACGTCGAAGACTCCGTCGTGCGCATCACCCAGCTCGCCCGCGCCGCGGGCATCCACCTGGTGCTCGCCACCCAGCGACCGAGCGTCGACGTGGTGACCGGCCTGATCAAGGCGAACGTCCCGTCGCGGCTGGCGTTCGCCACCTCGAGCCTGGCCGACAGCCGCGTCATCCTCGACCAGCCCGGCGCGGAGAAGCTCGTCGGCCAGGGTGACGCGCTGTTCCTGCCGATGGGCGCGAGCAAGCCGATGCGGCTGCAGAACGCCTACGTCTCCGAAAAAGAGATTCATGACGTCGTCGAGCACTGCAAGAAGCAGGCCGAGCCCGACTACCGCGAGGACGTCGCGGCGAACGACCAGCGCAAGAAGGAGATCGACGAGGACATCGGCGACGACCTCGAGCTGCTCGTCCAGGCCGCCGAGCTGATCGTCTCCAGCCAGTTCGGCTCGACCTCGATGCTCCAGCGGAAACTGCGCGTCGGTTTCGCCAAGGCCGGACGTCTCATGGACCTTCTGGAGAGCCGTTCCATCGTCGGTCCCAGCGAGGGGTCGAAGGCACGCGATGTCTTGGTCAAACCCGACGATCTACCGGGCGTGCTGGCATCGCTGCGCGGCGAGTAGCGACGGAGATCTTGGGTAGCTGAAGTAACAGCGTTGCACGTCGCTTCCGGCGACCGGCCTTCATAGACTCAGCGGTAGCGAAGGACGATTCGGGCGACGTCATCGCGTGTACGCCACGAGGTTCCCAGGAGGTGCCGTGACGGAGCGGAGCGAGGGAACTGTCGTTGGCGACGGCGCCGGCGACGAAGGCGCGTCGAGCATCGGCGACACACTCGCGAAGGCGCGACGGGACGCCGGGCTGACCGTCGGGCAGGTGGCCGACCGGACCCGCATCCGCGAGACCGTGATCAACGCCATCGAGCGCGACGACTACACCCTGTGCGGCGGCAACTTCTACGCGCGCGGGCACATCCGCAGCATCGCCCGGGCCACCGGAATCGATCCCGAGCCCCTCATCGGCCGGTACGACGACGCGCACGGCGGATCACCGCAGGCGATCCCGGCACGGCAGGCGTTCGAGCCCGAGACGCCCGTACGCTTCCGCGAGCGGCGCGCGCCCAACTGGAGCGCCGCCATGATCGTCGCGCTCGTCCTCGTCGCGCTCTACGGCATCGTCCGGGTCGCGACCGGGCACGACGAACACCACGCGGCCCAGCGGGCGGCGGCCCCCGCGACCGCCAAACCGGCTCCCCGCAGTCACACCGTGTCGCCGTCGCCGGCGCCCCGCAAGGACGTCACCGTACGGGTCAAGGCGAAGCGCGCGAGCTGGCTCAACGTCCGCGACGCCAAGGGCAAGGAGCTGTTCAGCGGCATGATCCGCGCTGGGCAGAGCGAGGAGTGGAAGTCAAAGAAGCGCATCCGGCTGCTGATCGGCAACGGCGGCGGCGTCCGGGTGACGGTCAACGGCAAGGACGTCGGCGCCCCCGGCGAGACCGGTCAGGTCATCCGGCTGAGCTACGGCCCCCGTGATCCGCTCAAGGCCGGCCACTCGCCCTCCCCACAGGTGCCGCGCAAAGGCTGACCTCTTGTCGTCTCCGCGGGACCAGTACCGTATGGGGCATGTCCACCCGTCGAACTGAGCCCGTGCTCGCCCTCGCCGCGCGCCCGGCGAGAGGGGAGCGCTCCGCGTGAGCACCGCCGACCAGTCCGCGACATCGGCGGACCGCCGCTCCGTCTCGCTCGTCACTCTCGGGTGCGCGCGCAACGAGGTCGACTCCGAGGAGCTCGCGGCGCGGCTGGAGAGCGCCGGCTGGACGCTGGACGACTCCGGTGACGCCTCGGTCGTCCTCGTCAACACCTGCGGCTTCATCGACGCCGCGAAGAAGGACTCCATCGACACCCTCCTGGCCGCGTCGGACTCCGGCGCGAAGGTCGTCGCGGCGGGCTGCCTCGCCGAGCGGTACGGCGCGGAGCTGGCCGAGTCGCTGCCCGAGGCCGACGCGGTGCTGAGCTTCGATGACTACGCCGCGATCGGCGAGCGGCTCGACGACGTCCTGACCGGCCGCGGGCACCGCTCCCACAAGCCCCAGGACCGCCGGAAGCTGCTGCCGCTCACCCCGACGGAGCGGTCCGGCACCCACGTGCACGTCCCCGGGCACGGTTCGGCGCCCGACCTGCCGGAGGGCGTCGCGCCGGCGTCCGGGCCACGGGTGCTGCGCCGCCGGCTCGGCGGCGGCCCGGCCGCGCCGCTCAAGCTCGCCTCCGGCTGCGACCGACGATGCACCTTCTGCGCGATTCCGGCGTTCCGCGGCGCGTACGTCTCGCGGCGGCCGACCGAGGTGCTGGAGGAGGCGCGCTGGCTGGCCGACCAGGGCGTCCGCGAGATCATTCTCGTCAGCGAGAACTCCACCTCGTACGGCAAGGACCTGGGCGACCTGCGGCTGCTGGAGACCCTGCTGCCCGAGCTCGCAGCGGTGGAGGGCATCGAGCGGGTCCGCGTGAGCTACCTACAGCCGGCGGAGCTGCGCCCCGGCCTGCTGGAGACGATCGCCACGACCCCCGGTGTGGCGCCCTACTTCGACCTGTCGTTCCAGCACGCCAGCGGCCCCCTGCTGCGGCGGATGCGCCGGTTCGGCGACACCGAGCGCTTCCTCGGCCTGCTGGAGCGCGTCCGTGAGCTCGCGCCGGAGGCCGGCGTACGGTCCAACTTCATCGTCGGCTTCCCCGGCGAGACCGAGGAGGACGTGGACGAGCTGGCGCGGTTCCTCACCGCGGCGCGGCTCGACGTGATCGGCGTGTTCGGCTACTCCGACGAGGAGGGCACCGAGGCGGCCGGGTTCACCGGCAAGGTCGACGATGAGGAGGTGGCCGCCCGGGTCGCCGACCTGTCCGTGCTCGCCGAGGAGCTGACCGCCCAGCGCGCCGAAGAGCGCCTGGGGCAGACCGTGGAGGTCCTCGTGGAGGAGCCCGGCGAGGGCCGCGCGGCACACCAGGCCCCCGAGATCGACGGCGTGGTGACGCTCAAGGGCGACGCGCCGGTCGGCGAGATCGTCCGGGCTCGCGTCGTCGAGGCGATGGGCGTCGATCTTCTCGCCGTCGTGGACGAGCGTTGACGGCCGGTCAGAAACCGATCGGCGCGGGAGGCGATCCGATCGCCGCTCCGGTCGCGGCGCAGGCGGGGCTGCTCAACATCGCCAACCTGCTGACGGTCGTGCGTCTCCTGCTCGTGCCGGTGTTCCTCTGGCTGCTGTTCACCGACGGCACCTGGTGGCGGATCGGGGCGCTGGTGGTCTTCGCGGCGGCCTCCTTCACCGACCGCGTCGACGGGCAGCTCGCCCGCAGCCGGGGCCTCGTCACCGACTTCGGCAAGATCGCCGATCCGATCGCGGACAAGGCCCTGACCGGGTCGGCGCTGGTCGGCTTGTCGCTGCTGGGCGACCTGTGGTGGTGGGTCACCGTCGTGATCCTCGTACGGGAGATCGGCATCACTCTGCTGCGGTTCGTCGTCATCCGGTACGGCGTCATGGCGGCGAGCCGGGGCGGCAAGCTCAAAACGATGCTGCAGGTGTTCGCCATCGGGTTCTATGTGATGCCGGGGCCCATCGACGTGCTCCGGTGGGTGACGATGGGCGCGGCCGTGCTCGTCACGGTCGTGACCGGACTGGATTATGTCGTCAAGGCATGGAGGCTGTGGGTCGATGGCCGCGCGGGTCGAACTGCTGACGGTCGGTGACGAGCTGCTGCGCGGCGACACCGCCAACGGGAACGCCACCTGGCTCGGGTGGCGGCTGACCGAGGCGGGCGCCGAGGTCACGCGCAGCACGGTGGTCCCCGACGATCTCGACGTCATCGCCGGGGCGCTGGGGGAGGCACTCCGGCGCGCCGACGCGGTCATCATGACGGGCGGTCTCGGGCCGACCTCCGACGACATGACGCGTGAGGCCCTGGCCGGCGCCGCTGGCGTGTCGCTCCACCGCGATCCCGGCGTCGAACGCCGCCTGCGCGAGCGCGCCGCCGAGCGCCACGTGCCGCTGCGCCCGGACGCCCTGCGCATGGCGGACGTGCCCGACGGCGCCACCCTGCTGCCCAACCCGGCCGGAAGCGCGCCCGGCCTGCGGCTGAGCCTGCCGGGCGGCGTGGTGTACGCGCTGCCCGGTGTGCCGTCGGAGATGCGGGCGATCGCCGAGCAGTCCGTGCTGCCGGAGCTGGCCGGTGCGGTCGTGTCCGCCTGCGTGCTGCGCACGGCGACGATCTGGGAGTCGGTGGTCGCCGACCGGCTGGCCCCGGTCGAGGCGATGCCCGGCGTCAAGCTCGCCTACTACGCCTCGCCCGGCGAGGTGCGGGTACGGATCGAGGCGCGCGGCGCCGACCGGCTGGCGGCCGCGCAGGAGGCGGCGCGCGAGCTGCTCGGCTCGTCGCTGTACGGCGCGGGCGAGGTGACCCTCGACCGGGTCGTGCACGGCCTGCTGGCCGAGCGCGACGCGACCGTGGCCGTGGCCGAGTCGCTCACCGGCGGCCTGCTCGGCGGGCGGCTGACCGCCATGCCGGGCTCGTCCGCGACGTTCGCGGGCGGAGTGATCGCCTACGCCACGCCGCTCAAACACGCGCTCCTCGGCGTGCCGGAGGAGCTTCTGGCGGCTCACGGGGCCGTACATCCCGATGTGGCGGTGGCGATGGCCTGGGGCGTACGGGAGCGTCTGGGCGCCTCCTACGGCCTCGCGGTGACCGGTGTGGCGGGTCCGGAGCCCCAGGACGGGCATCCGGTGGGCACCGTGCACGTCGCCGTGGCCGATTCCGGCGGCGCCGTCGCCACATGTTCGCCGGCCCTTCCGGTGCCCGCCGACGGCGAGCGCGCGCGGGCGATGGTCCGCGAGATGACGGTCGTACACGCCCTTGACCTGCTACGGCGTGTCATGCTCGGGCTGGCGGGAAGTGATCCGTGGCCGGGCTGGGCGGAAGATCGGGAAGAACCAGGCTGATTACAGCGTTACGTCGGAAGCGAACACGAAAGCTTCGGTCTGCCACCTGCCTCGTCAAGACAGGTACGGTGGAACCACAAGAAGGGTCAGGACTCATCGGAGGGAGCGAGACATGGTCCTGCTTCGTCAGCTGCTCGGTGACGTTCTCCGGCAGCTGCGGCTGCGCCAAGGCCGTACCCTCCGGGAGGTTTCGGCGGCGGCGAGAGTGTCGCTGGGTTATCTGTCCGAGGTCGAACGCGGACAGAAAGAAGCCTCTTCCGAGCTGCTCGCCTCGATCTGCAAGGCCCTCGGGGTGCCCCTCTCACACGTCCTGCGTGACGTCTCGGACCAGCTCGCGCTGGCCGAGCTCCAGCAGGAGCCGGTGATGTCGGGTGCGCCGGAGCACGAGCGTCTCGACGGCGAGCCCATTACGGCGGACAGCATCCCGGCGACTCCGGAGACGATCGAGAGCGCACTCCGCGCCGACATGGTGGCGGCCTGAGTCAAGGTCCCGCCCACGGCATCCGATGCCCCGCTCCGCGCCCGCGCGGAGTGGGGCATTCGTCGTCTGACCAGCCAACCTTTACGTAACCCACATCACGGTTATCCGCCGGATCGGGGGGAAGTTCCGCCAGTAGTGAGGTTGTCACTCTGGTGAAAGGAGACCTGGCGATGACGACGGTCAAGAGCTCGCTCTCGGATGAGGCGCGCAGGACGACCGGAACGATCTTGCAGGAGACCCTGGTCGACCTGATCGACCTGCACCTGTCCGCCAAGCAGGCGCACTGGAACCTCACCGGACGCAGCTTCCGCTCGGTTCATCTCCAGCTCGACGAGGTCGTCGACCTGGCGCGCGAGGCCGCGGACACGGTCGCCGAACGAGCGTCCGCGATCGGCGTCAACCCGGACGGCCGGGCGCGTACGGTGGCCGATCAGACCAAGCTGCACCAGTTCGAGACCGGGTGGCTGCCCGATGACAAGGTGATCGCCGCCATCACCGACATGCTGGGGGAGATGGGCAAGCGCTTCCGCGAGCGCATCGAGAAGCTCGACGAGACGGACCTGGTGACGCAGGACATCCTGATCGCGACGGCCCAGGAACTGGACAAGCAGCACTGGATGTTCGCGGTCCAGCGCTGAGCTCCGGTGGGGTCTCAGGCCCCGCCGGGCTGGCAGGTGGGGCACCAGAAGGTGACACGCTCCTGTGCGGGGCCGCCCTGGTCGGCGCGCCTGATCCGGCCACCGCAGCGCCGGCAGATGCGCCGTCCGTACACCCACGTGGTCTCGCCGGGGCGTTTCGTGCCCGTAGTGCTCTGGTCGACGCGCTCCTTGTTCGCGTCCAGGAGCCGGCGGGCCAGTTCGACCATGCCTTCGAGGTCGTCGACCTCGCCGACCGGACGCCATGGGTCGACGCCGCGCAGGAACAGCGTCTCGGCCTTGTAGAGGTTGCCGATGCCGGCGAGCCGGGTCTGGTCGAGCAGCGCCTCACCGATCGGGCGGGCGGGATCCTCGCGCAGCCGGCGTACGGCCTCGGCCGGGTCCCAGTCGGGGCCGAGCAGGTCGGGGCCCAGATGGCCGACCACCCGTGACTCCTGGCCGGTACGGATGAGTTCGACGATGCCCAGGGAGTACCCGACGGCCTGCCACTCGGCGTTGGCGAGGACGAGACGCACCCGATGGTCGCGGGGGACCGGCGCACTCGCCGGCCGGATGCGCCAGCTGCCCTCCATACGCAGATGCGTGTGCACCGTCAGGCCGCCCTCGACCCGGGTGAGCAGGTGTTTCCCGCGAGGGACCACCTCCAGCACGGAACGCCCGGTGAGGTCGGCGGTGGCCGCCCGCGGAACGCGGAAGTCGCTGCGCGTGAGCACGCGCCCGGCCAGCGCCTCGTGCAGGCGACGGGCGGCGGCCCAGACGACGTCACCCTCGGGCATCGCTCACACCACGGCGTTCGCGGGCGGTCTCCTCAGGAGCGGAACGCGGGAGAGTCCCACGCGGCCGGGTCCTCGGTCAGGGCGTGCACGCTCGGCGGCAGCTCGCCCGAGGCGACGTCGGCCAGGCTCACCTGTTCGAGGATGAAGCGCTCACTCGCGCGCAGCGCGATCCACACGAGCTGCAACGCCTTGGCGGGCCCCTCGTAGCCGAGATGCTCGGGCCGCTCACCGCGTACGCCGACGAGCGGCCCGTCGATGGCCCGGATGACATCGGCCAGGAAGATCTCGCTCGCCGGGCGCGCCAGCCAGTAACCCCCCTCGGGACCGCGCTGGCTGCGGACCAGGCCGGCCCGGCGCAGCTGGCTGAGGATGTTCTCGAGGAACTTCGGTGGTATCTGCTGAGCCTCGGCGAGCTGGACCGCCGTGACGGGACGATCGCCGCCGACGGCCAGCTCGGCTGTTGCGCGAAGCGCATAATCGACCCGGGCGGACAGTCTCATAATCCGATTATCCCGCCTCGGATGAGGTGATCGGGCCACCCGCCTCCGTTTCTTCGCCGACCAGTCCGATCACCTCGGCCGCCGCGCGCGCGTTCGCGCGGGTCGCACCGTAGGTCGCGACGTACGCGGACGACTCCGGGCGCCACACCGGCAGGCCCATCTCCACCACCACGGCGTCGGCGCGGGCCGCTGTCAGCGCGGACACCAGCGTGCGGTGCCCGGCGTAGCGGTGCGCGTCCCGTACGACGATGACGAGCGGGCGCCCCGTGGCGCGGGCCAGCAGCTCGCCCGGGTCGGCGGACTCGGCGTCGACCGGCACGGTGTCCGGCACCCAGGGCGAGAACCCCCACGGCACCGGGCCGACCGCGATGTTGGACGGCGCCTGCAGCTCCAGCACCAGCGGGCTCGCCGACACCGACGGAGAGCCGGTGACCCGTACCGCCCGGCGCGCCGCCTCCAGCCCGACGGAACGGTCCACCTCGGCCGTGCGCGGCACGGCGAGCCAGGCCCGCAGGGCCGCGACGCGCTCCACTGACCGTTCGAGGCGCTCGCCGGACAGCCGCCCCTCGCGTACCGCCTCCATGATCCGCTCGCGGATCGCCTGCACGCTGTCCTCGAACTCCTTGGAGCCGAGGCAGAGCAGGTCCGCCCCCGCCTCGATGGCGCGCACCGCCGCCTCCGGGATGCCCATCGCGCCGCTGGCCGCCCGCATGTCCAGGGCGTCGGTCACGACGACGCCCTGGTACCCGAGCGTGCCGCGCAGCAGGCCGTCGATCGCGGCGGAGGAGAACGTGGCCGGCGCCGCCCCGGTGAGCGCCGGCACCCGGATGTGCGCCGTCATGACCGACTGGACGCCGGCCTCGATCGCCGCGCGGAACGGCACCATCTCGCGGCGTTCGAGCAGCGGCAGGTCCGCGTCCACCGTCGGGATCTCCAGGTGGGAGTCCTGCGAGGTCGCGCCGTGGCCGGGGAAGTGCTTGGCGCACGCCGCGATCCCGGCCTCCTGCAGACCCGAGACGGCCGCGGTGATGTGCCGCGCGACCAGCTCCGGATCCGACCCGAACGCGCGGGTGCCGATGACGGGGTTGTCGTCGGCGGTGTTGACGTCCGCGGACGGGGCGAAGTCGAAGTTGACGCCCGCGCCGCGCAGCTCCGCCCCGAGTGAACGGTGCACCCGCCGCGTGACGGCGGGGTCGTCGAGGGCGCCGAGCGCGGCACTGCCCGGGTACGGGCTGCCCGTCTCGTGCGCGAGGCGGGTCACGTCGCCGCCCTCCTCGTCGATCGTCACCAGCGGGTCGGCCACCTGCCGCATCCGCGCGGTGAGCGCGGCCAGGTCGCCCGCTCCCGGCACGTTGCCGTTGATGGCGAACAGGGTGACGCCGCTCACGCCCCGCTCAAGTCCCTCCAAGACCCAGCGGGGCGCGGCGGCGCCGGGGAACGGCACGAGCAGAGTGGCGTTGACGAGCCTCTCCAGAGACAGGTCGCTCATCGGTCGCTCACCGTTCCTCTTTCCATTGGGCGGCTTCGTACGATCATTGATCGCTCTCTCTCGATACGTGCCCTCGCCGTCGTGGCGCGGTCATCCCTTCACCGCCCCGGCGACCAGGCCGGACACCATGCGGCGCTGGACGATGAGGAAGAACGCGATGACCGGCAGGGTGAGCAGCGTGGACGCGGCCATGATCGGGCCCCAGTCGTTGCCGGACCGGCCGAAGAAGAACTGCAACATGATCGGCAAGGTGGCCTTGTCCTGGTCCTTCATGAACGTGTACGCGAAGATCAGTTCGTTCCACGCCGTGATGAAGGAGAAGATGCTGGTCGCGACGAGGCCGGGCGCGACGAGCGGCAGCAGGATCCGGAAGAAGGTACGCACCGGGCCGGCGCCGTCGATGGCGGCGGCGTCCTCCAGTTCCTTGGGCACCGCCGCGACGAACCCGCGCAGCATCCATGTGCCGAACGGCAGCGCGAAGCCGATGTACACCGCGGTCAGACCGATCAGGCTGTTGAGCAGGTCCAGCTGCTTGAGGTTGATGAACAGCGGGATGACCAGCGCCTCGCACGGCACCATCTGGACCACGAGCAGCAGGATCAGGAACGTCGTCCGGAACCGGAAGCGGAACCGGGCGACCGCCGTCGCGGCCAGCAGCGCGAGCAGCCCGGACACCAGCACCGTCCCGACCGCCACCACCAGGCTGTTGACGAAGTAGTGCCAGAACGACACGCCGGCGATGCCGCCGTTGAGGACGAAGTCGAAATGGCGCAGCGTCGGATGGAACGGCACCGGGTGCGGGGTGGAGCTGAAGATCTCCTGGTTCGGCTTGAACGCCGTGGAGACCATCCAGAACACCGGGAAGGCCGAGACGACGAACACCGCGACACCGGCGGTGTTCAGCGCGATCCGCCGGAGCCTGCGCGGCCTCATCGGACCCCCTCCTGACGCACGATCATCCGGGTGTAGAAGGCGGTGACGATCAGCACGAGCACCGTGAGGACCATGGCGATCGCCGAGCCCAGGCCGTACTTGGCGTTCAGCGAGCCGAACGCCTCCGAGTAGCCGTACAGCGAGAGGTTGAACGAGTCGCTGTTGGCGAGCCCGGACAGGACGAACAGCTGGGTGAACACCCGGAAGTCCCAGATCACCGACATGGTCAGCAGCACGCCGAAGACCGGCCGCAGCAGCGGGAAGGTGATCTTCCAGAAGGTGTTCCAGGCACTCGACCCGTCCACTCTGGCCGCCTCGTACAGCTCGCCCGGCACCGTCCGTAGCCCGGCCAGCACCGAGACGGCGACGAACGGGAAGGACATCCACACCACGCAGATGGTCAGCACGGTGTAGTCCGGCAGCGGGGAGGAGAACCAGTTGTAGTTCTGCCATCCGCCGCCGACGAGCCAGTCCGGCAGCAGGTCGAGGAACCATCCGACCAGGCCCCCGGTGGTGCCGAACAGCCAGGCGAAGATGACCGCCGCGGTGACCGGGGGCGTCGCCCAGGCGACGAGCACGCCGCCGGCGACGAACGCGGACATCCGCCGGCCGAGGCGGTTCAGCAGCAGGCCCACGAGCGTGCCGACGACCAGCGTGGCGGCGACGGCGACGACCGCGAACAGGAGCGTGTGCCGGAGCGCCGTCCAGAACTCGTCGTCGCCGAGGATCTGGCGGTAGTTGTCGAGGCCGACGTTCTCCGCGGGTTCGCCGCGCAGCTGGCGCAGCCCGACCTTCTGGAACGACATCCGGGCGATCTGCACCACCGGCCAGATCAGCAGCACGGCGATCGTGACGAGCGCGGGCAGGATGAGCAGGTACGGCCCGAGGCGCGGGCGGCGGCGTGCGGGCCGTGCCGGGCCGGACGAGGTCCGGCCCGGCGGGCGCCGCACCGCCTGGACGGTGTCGAGCATGCGGACCCCTTACTGGTTGAGCAGGGTCCCGGCCTGCTCGTCGGCCTTCTTCAGCTCATCGTCGGCCGACTTGCCCTGCATGATGGCCTTGACCGCGTTCGGCAGCACCTTCTTGGCGCCCTCGTAGTCGGCCCAGCCCTTGCTCGTGGGGGTGAACTTCACGCCGGAGGCCGCGGCCTGCGCGAACGGGCCCATGATCGGGTCGCTCTGGTACGCGCCGCTCTGCAGGATGTCGGTGAACTGCGGCAGGAACTTCAGGGTGTCGGCGAACGCCTTGGAGTTCTTCTTGCTGTCCAGCGTGGTCAGGTAGTCGAACGCGACGTCCTTGTACTTGCTGTCCTTCCAGACGGCCAGGTCCGAGCCGCCGGAGAACACCGGGGCGAGGCCGCCGGTCTTGCCGGGGATCGGGAAGACTCCCCAGTTCTTCTGGTCCTTCTTGATCTTCTCCAGCTGGGGGAGCGCCCAGCTGCCGTCCATGTACATGCCGACCTTGCCGAGGGCGAAGTCCTGCTGCGGGCCCTGCAGCTCGTTCTTGCCGACGTACTTGTCCGGCGCCACCTTGTCCTTGGTGACGAGGCCGGCGTAGAACTCGACGGCCTCCTTGGCCTGCGGCTGCTCCAGGGTGCCGACCCACTTGTCGCCCTGCTTGGTGGCGACGTCACCGCCGTTGGCCCACACGAAGCTGAGGATGCCGTTGGTGAAGTCGCTCGGCGCGGCGATGCCGGGCACATGCTTCTTGTCCTGGATCGTCTTCGCCGCGGTGACGAGGTCCGCCCAGGTCTTCGGCGGCTGGATGCCCAGCTTGGTGAACCAGTCCTTGTGGTACCAGACGGCGCGCACGCCGCCGTACCACGGCGCGGCGTAGATCTTGCCGTCGAGCTGGTCGTTGGCGAGGGCGCCCTTGCTGAGGGTCTTGCCCTCGGCCCAGGAGTTCATCTTGCCGGTGATGTCGGCGAAGGCGCCCTGCTCGGCCCAGGACTGAACGTCGGTGTTGCCGACCTCGGTCACGTCCGGGCCCGAACCGCCGGCGATCGCGGTCTGGAACTTCTGCGTGGCCTGCGGCCAGGGGATGTACTGCACCTGCACCGCGGTCTTCGGGTGCTTCTGGTGGAACTCCGCCGCGACGCCGTCCAGGAACTTGGTCTGCTCGGGACTGCCGTCGCCCATCTGCCAGACGACGATCTTGGCAGGGTCCGCACCCTTGGCGTTGTCGTCGGCCTTCTTCTTGCCGCCGCAGCCGGTCACGGCCACGGCGAGCGCGACGGCCGCCGCGGCGGCTCTGGTGTACCTCACAATGGAACTCCCTTCGGTACCGCCCGACCGTGGTATTCATGCGTCATGTCGTACGCACGGTCGCGGGGGCGCCTGCCTACAGTCGGGGCTGCGGGTCTGCCGGATTATGGGGAAGGGGACTGCGTGGACTACTGTGGCCTAAACTAACAGGAAAGTTTCCTAATCAAGAAGAGCCGTTAGCGGATCGAGATGGAAGGTGGCCGGAGATGGCGAGTCGCCCGGGGACGCCAAGACTCCTGCGCGAACTGAATGACCGATCCGCGCTGGATCTCCTGGTGAGCTCGGGGCCCCTCACGCGCACCCAGATCGGGGAGCGTACGGGGCTGTCGAAGGTGACCGCGTCCCAGCTGCTGTCCCGGCTCGAAGAACGCGGCCTGGTCTCCGTCGTGGGCGAGCAGGCCGGGGGCCGTGGCCCCAACGCCGCGCTGTACGCGGTCGTCCCCTCCAGTGCGTACGTGGCCGGCCTCGACGTCGGCCCGCGTGGCGTCACTGCGGGCATCGCCGACATCACCGGACACATCGCCGCCGAGATCACCGTCGAACCGGGTGATGACGCCGTCTCGCTGGTGCACAACGCCGTCGTCAAGGCGTGCCGCACCGCGAAGGTGCCGCTCGCCAAACTGCACGCCCTCGTCATCGGCACACCGGGCGTCGTCGACCCGCGCACCGGCGACGTGGAGTTCATCTACGACCTGCCGCACTGGCACGCGGGCGTCCTGGAGGCCCTCCGCCGCGACCTGCGCCTGCCCGTCATGATCGAGAACGACGTCAACCTGGGCGCCCTCGCGGAGAAGGAGAGCGGCGCCGCGCGAGACGTGGACGACTTCGCCGTCCTGTGGGCCGACCGCGGCCTGGGCCTCGCGGTCGTCCTCGGCGGACGCCTGCACCGGGGCTTCTCCGGCGGCGCCGGCGAGATCGGCTACCTGCCGGTCCCGGGCGCGGCCCTGCCGGAGAAGGACACCGAGTCGGTCACCTGGGGGATGCCGGCCCTCGCCGGCGGCCTGGGCGCGCTCGCCGGCGCGGACGCCGTACGGGAGCTGGCGAGGGAACACGGCTTCGACGAACCGACCGCCACCGAGTGCGTACGCGCCGCGGCCTCGGCCGGCGCGTCGGGCGGCCCCTTCCTGGACGCTCTGGCGACGCGGCTGGCGTACGGGGTGGCGTCGGTGACGATCGTGCTGGACCCGGAGCTGATCCTGATCTCGGGCGAACTGGGCCGCGCCGGCGGAGAACGCCTGGTCGGCCGGATCCAGGACGCGGTCGGCCGCATCTGCCCGACCAACCCGCGGGTGGCCCTGAGCCAGGTCGAGGGCAACCCGGTCCTGAAGGGCGCCATCCTGGCCGCACTGGACCGGGCCCGCGACGAAGTGTTCTCCAGCAGCGAGTGATTCTCGCCTCGGGAGAGGGTGACCTGCGGCACGGTCGGCGGTAGGTCGCCTCTTGTGACGGAGGGCGTTGATAGGTTCTCCGGGCGTCCGAATGTCGCGTTTGGGAGGCCGCCCGTGGTGAACGTCCAGCCGCTCAGCGACGGGGATCCCCGTCGGCTGGGGGACTACGACGTGACCGGTCGGCTGGGCGAAGGCGGGCAGGGCGTCGTCTATCTGGGCCGTGACGCGGCCGGTCAGGTCGCCATCAAGCTGCTCCACGGCCAGCTGATCGAGGACGAGCAGGCCCGTGCCCGCTTCGTACGCGAGGTGGAGGTGACCAAGCGGGTCGCCCGCTTCTGCACCGCGCAGGTTCTGTCCGCCGGGATGGCCGAGGACCGTCCGTACATCGTCAGTGAGTACGTGCCCGGTCCGTCGTTGCAACGCCTGGTTCGCGACGAGGGCCCGCGCCGGGGGTCGGCGCTGGACCGGCTGGCGGTCAACACCGCCACCGCCCTGGCCGCGATCCACCAGGCAGGTGTCGTCCACCGCGACTTCAAGCCGGGCAACGTGCTCATGGGCCCGGACGGCCCGGTCGTGATCGACTTCGGCATCGCCCGGGCCCTGGACGCCGGCGGCAGCATGGCGGGCGCGGTCAGCCAGGTCGTCGGAACCCCGGCCTTCATGGCGCCGGAACAACTCGCCGATGGCACGATCGGCGCGCCCACGGACATGTTCGCGTGGGCCGTCACGATGGTGTACGCGGCGACCGGAGCCCCCGCCTTCGGCCATCGCTCCATTCCGCAGGTGATCAACCGGATCCTGCACTCGGAGCCGGATCTCGGTGCGCTGGACGGCCGTCTCCGCCCCGTCGTGGCGGCGTGCCTGTCCAAGGAGCCGTCCCGCCGCCCCACGGCCCGTCAGCTGATGGACGAGTTGATGGGCCACAACGTCCTTCCGGCCCAGGCGCCCGGCGACCCCGCACTTGGTGCACCGGGGTCGCCCCGACCGGGCGCTTCGCAGGCGGCGGCGGTCGCGGGGGCCGAACGGCTGCCCGCGGCCGGCTCACCGTCCTGGAACGACAGGTCCGGCCCTCCGCGGCCCGGCAGCGCCATGGGGCTCCCCGCCGAGGGCCCCGCGTCGTTCGGCGGCCCCGCGTCGTCGGGTGGTCCCGCGTCCGGTGGCCCCACGTCGCTGGGCGGCTCGGCGTCCGGTGGGCCTGGGCGGCCCGGTGGTCCCGCGTCGTTCGGTGGTTCCGCGTCGCTGGGCGGCTCGGCGTCCGGTGGGCCTGGGCGGCCCGGTGGTCCCGCGTCGTTCGGTGGTTCCGCGTCCGGTGGCCCCACGTCGCTGGGCGGCTCGGCGTCCGGTGGGCCTGCGTCGTTCGGTGGTCCCGCGTCGTTGGGCGGTCCCGCGTCCGGCGGGAACGACAGGTCCGGCCCTCCACAGCCCGGCAGCACCATGCGGCTCCCCGCCTCGGGCCCCACGTCGTTCGACGGCCCCACCTCGTTCGGCGGTCCCGCGTCCGGCGGTCCCGGACCGTTCGGCGGGCCGGGGCGGCCCGGTGGTCCCGCGGTGTCCGGCGGACCACCTGGACCCGCCGGATCCTCCGGCTTGCCGGACCGGCCGCCCTCGCGCAAGGGCCGTACCGGCCTGATCATCGGTTCGGTGGCGGCAGGGCTCGTCCTGGTCTGCGGGATCGGCGCGCTGGCCATGAACGGTTCAGGCGACGACCAGAAGAACGCCGCCCCGCCAACGGTCTCTCAGACCCCGCGCGCTCCGGTGAAAAAGCACACGCCGTCCCCGTCCCACCGGCCTTCCCGTACGCCGTCTCGGCACCCGGCGACCAAGAAGCCGGTCCGCGCCAACCCGTACACGCCTCAACGCCTGTGCGGCAACGGCTATCGCGTCATCGAGACCCACGGGCTCGCCACGGCCCGCGCCTATTTGCTCTACAACGCGAAGGCCGGGGCCAACTGCGTGGTCACCATGGTGCCGCGGTCGTCGGGAAAGGTGTTCTTGACCGCCTCCCTCGCGGTGAAGGGCGGAGACCGCGCGAGCAGATCGGGCTCCTTCCCGTTCTACGCGGGCCCGATCCGCCTGCCGGCACGAGGCAAGTGCGTGATATGGGGCGGCGCGTCGAAGACCGCCAAGTGGACCAGCGGCTGGAGCCACTGCGGTAATTGACTACTCCCCGCCCTGTAAAACGGGGATTCCAGTCCTCGCGGGCTGGGGTTCCTGCTTCAGCGGCGACTGCGCCCGAGGGGACCTCGGGTGTCTGACGTCACCTCCACAGGCCGACACGGCAAGACCTGCCGCCAGGATGTTCTTCGCCGCGTTGATGTCGCTGTCATGCAGGGTGCGACACGACGAGCAACACCACGCCCGCGTGGAAAGGCTCAGCTCGGTGAGCAGATGTCCGCACGTCGAGCAGGTTTTGGAGCTGGGGTACCAGCGGTCGATCACGATCAGACGGCGACCGTAGCGGGCGGCTTTGTATCCGAGTTGGCGGTGGAACTCGCCCCACGCACAGTCGGAGATGGCTTTGGCGAGCCCCCGGTCAGGACTATGCCCTTGACGTTCAGGTCTTCGATCACGATCACGTCGTGGTCGCGGACCAGGCGGGCGCTGGTTTTGTGCAGGAAGTCCGCGCGGGACGCGGCGACCTTGCGGTGAGCGCGGGCCACCTTCGCCCTCGCCTTCGCGCGGTTGTTCGACCCGTATTGCTTGCGTGCCATGCGCCGCTGGTAGCGGGCCAGGTTACGTTCTCGTTTGGCTAGGCGCCGAGCATTGGCGATCTTCTCGCCGTCGGAGGTGACCGCGAAGTCCTTGATGCCGAGGTCCACGCCGACCACCGCACCGGTGGCCGGTGCCTGTCCAGAGCCTGGGGCTTCGATGGCGAGGGAGACGTACCAGCGTCCGCACGGATCACGCGAGACCGTCACCGACGTCGGCTCGATCGACACGGGATCGACCTCCGGCCAGGACCACACGACCTCCAGCGGTGTGTCCATCATCTTGGCCAGATACAGGCGGCCTTCTCGCCAGCGGAACGCCGAGCGGGTGAAGGTTGCCGACTGCTTGCGCTGCCGGGCACAGCCAGTCGGGTTTGCCGGTCGCGCTCGCCTCCTCACTCACTCCACGGACGGCTCGTCCCTCACCGGCCGCTCCGCTCGCTCGTCGGCTCGCCGCGAGCTTGCCGGTCGCGCTCGCCTCCTCACTCACTCCACGGACGGCTCGTCCCTCACCGGCCGCTCCGCTCGCTCGTCGGCTCGCCGCTCCGGTCAGGTCGGCGAGTTGGCCGAGCCGATGGCTGGTGCCCGCCTTCTGGTCGGGCACACGCGGAACGGCGGCGAGGGCGGACGCCGGACCGGCGGTGCCGGACGGGACGGCCGACGGAACCTGCTGCCAGCGCGCCGCCCAGTAACCGAGGGCCTGGCCGAGCTTGGCCAGCCGCGGCCCGTCCTCGTGGTCCAGCAGGGCGTGGACCGCGTGACCGGTGCGGATCACTCCGTGGGTGGCGCCGGCCGCGATGCCGGGCAGCAGCCGCGGCCACCACGTTTCCAGCCCCGTGCGCCAGGGCCGCTCGGTCACCTCACGTTCGAAGAACGCCAGCCAGTCACCGAGACGATGAGGATCTCCCAGCGCCGCACGTCAGCCGTCGGCGGTGACGGGCGAGGTGCCGCGCGGCAGCGCGTCCAGCCGGCGCACGTACCGGTCCAGCCGGCGGTGGACCTGGCGTGCGTGTCCACGTCTGACCATCGATTCCACCGCCATCGGACCGTGGTTGGAGAGTCGGCCTTCGAACTCCGGGCCGGTCCGGTGCCACCGTTCACACGGCCTGACGCTAATCACGCGCCGAACCGCGATCATCGACTCAGGGACCGGAACTCCTTCCTTTATCGCGCCTAGGGCTCGCCGCCGAGCTGATCGACTACACCGTCACTTACTTCGCCGGGATCATCCGATGGTCGACCGTGATTCGGCACCCGCCCGAACGTAATGGCGCGCGCATTTCTTTTCATTTGTGGTCCTGTTCGTCACATGCGTGCTATCGCGCAGCCGGTGTGAACCCAGGTGAGTCCCAGGCGGGCGATGCGCTGACCGATGAGCACCGGACCGCGGCACAGCGGGCACCGCCCGGCCCTGCGGGCCTTCCTGGTCCTGGTCGCGGTGATCACTCGGCCGCCCGAGGGGGAACGGGTGCATGCCGGTGGACCTTCCGTGACCGAAGGCCGGCGCCTAAGTCGACTGAACCGCGTCCTGGACATTCATGTATCGAATTCGCGGAGACCGCCATCGCATTTCCCCTTTCCTCGATGAAGGAAAAATATCGCGACGGCAACGCCGTTTCGAGATGTGAATGGCCGCCTGTGGATAACGCCATGCGGGGCAACGGCGTCGGGTCAGGCGCGCAGGCGGAGGCCCCGGGGGGTCGGGTGGAAGCCGGCCGCCTCCAGCGCCGTCGCCAGCGGGGAGTCGTTGATCGACTCGCCGTCCGCGCGTTCGACGGTCAGGCGTCCCAGGGCGCCCTCGCGGACCGCCAGGGCCAGGGCGTCGACGGCCGGTTGCAGGTCGGTCTCCTCCCAGGACAGCAGGGTCTTGCCGCCGCGTTCGACGTACAGCACCAGGCTGCCCTCCACCATGACCACCAGGGCGCCCGCCTTGCGGCCCGGTTTGTGGCCGCTGGCGGCTTCGCCCGGGCGTTCGGGCCAGGGCAGGGCGGCGCCGTACGGGTTCGCCGGGTCGGTGGCGGCGAGGACGAGAGCGTGGGCCTGGGCGTCGTCCGGGCGCTGGGTGGCGCGCAGCCGGTCGACCGCGCCGGGCAGGGCGAACTGGGCCGCGCCCAGGCCCTCGACGAAGTAGCCCCGGCGGCACCGGCCCGTCTCCTCGAACGCGCGCAGCACGGGGTACACCGCGGCGAAGCCGCCCGGCGTGCGTTCGGCCATCACGGCGCCGCGGATGACGATGCCGTAGCGGTCGAGCAGGGTCTCGGCCAGCGCGTGGCCGCGGCGCGTGGTGTCGGCGGAGCGCTCCGGCAGCAGCCACCAGCGGCCCGCGACCGTCGGCGGGCCCGTGCGGGACGGCATGGCGGGACGGCGCCGGCGGGTGCGCGGCCGGTGCGTCGTGCGGCTCGAACCCAGGCGTGCCCGCAGCGGGGCCAGCGTGTCGTTGGTCAGGTGTCCCGCCCACACCAGGTCCCACAGGGCCGTGACGAGATCGGCGTCGTTCAGCGAGCCGACCCGGTCGGACAGCGTGCGGAAGAACACCGCGCCGCCGTCACCGAGGGAGTCCAGGACCTTTTCGTGCAGCGGCGTCAGCGTGATGTCGGCGGGCTCGGGCATGAGGAGCGGGGCGGTGTCGGCGAGATACAGCGACACCCACCCGTCACCGCCCGGCAGCCCGCCCTGACCGGCCCAGACGACCTCGCCGGACGCGGTCAGCTCGTCCAGCAGAGCGGGGGAGTAGTCCGGCACCCGGGTCGGCAGCACCAGTGACTCCAGCGCCGACGCCGGCACCGCCGCGCCCTGCAACTGCTCGACGGCCTGCACGAGCGCGTCGAGACCACGCAGCCGCGACGACCGTATGCCGTGCCAGGCCGGCAGGAACCGTGCCAGCGCGTCGTGCGGCGACGGCTCGACCTCGGCCCGCAGGCGCGCCAGCGACCGGCGGCGCAGCAACCGCAGCACCCCCGTGTCGCACCATTCCGTGCCCCGCGCGCCCGGCGTGAACTCGCCCTCCGACACCCGGTCGGCCAGCCGGTACAGCCCTCCGGTCACCACCGCCACGCCCAGCCCGAAGCGCGCGGCCACGTCACCCGCGTGGAACGGCCCGTGCGTGCGGGCATGGCGGCTCAGCAGGTCCGCCAGCGGATCGGCGACCGGCTCCAGGAACGCCTCCGGGACGCCGACCGGCAACGGCACGCCGAGGGCGTCGCGCAGCCGCCCGGCGTCCTCGATCGCCGCCCACCGCTCCTCACCGGCGATCCGCACCCGGATCGCCCGATGTGACGCCTCCAGCTCGGCCGGCCACTGGGGAGCGGCTCCCCGCGCGGTCAGCTCCGGCGTCGTCAGCGGCCCCAGCTCGCGGAGCAGGTCGGCGGCGCCCTCGACGTCGCGGGCGTGCCGCGAGGACGGCAGCCGCTGCAGCTCGCGCGAGACCTCGGCGACCACCTCGGGATCGAGCAGCTCGCGGAGGTTCGCCTGACCGAGCAGCTCGGCGAGCAGTGTCGAGTCGAGCGCCAGCGCCTGGGCCCGCCGCTCGGCGAGCGGCGCGTCGCCCTCGTACATGAACGCGCCGACGTAGCTGAACAGCAGCGACCGGGCGTACGGCGAGGGCACCGGCGTCTCCACCTCGACCAGGCGCGCCTTGCGCCCGGCCAGGTCGCGCATCAGCGTGACCAGCCCGGGCACGTCGAAGACGTCCTGCAGGCACTCGCGCACGGTCTCCAGCACGATCGGGAACGAGGCGTACTTGCTGGCCACCGACAACAGCTGCGCCGCCCGCTGCCGTTGCTGCCACAGCGGCATCCGCTTGCCCGGACGGTGCCGCGGCAGCAGCAGCGCCCGCGCCGCGCACTCGCGGAACCGCGACGCGAACAGCGCCGACCCGCCCAGCTCGTCGGTGACGATCTGCTCGATCTCGTCCGGGTCGAAGACCGCGAGGTCACCGGCCGGCGGGGTCACGGCCTCGCCCGTGTCGGGGATGCGCAGCACGATGCCGTCGTCGGAGTGCGCGGCCTGCGCGTCCACGCCGTACCGCTCACGCAGCCGCGACGCCATCGCCAGCGCCCACGGCGCGTGGACCAGCGCCCCGTACGGGGAGTGCACCACGACCCGCCAGTCGCCGAGCTCGTCGCGGAACCGCTCGACCACCAGCGTGCGGTCGTCGGGAACGTATCCGGTCGCCTCACGCTGCTCGGCGAGGTAGGCGAGGAGGTTGTCGGCGGCCCACTCGTCCAGGCCCGCGGCGCGCACGCGCTCGCGCGCCCGCTCCGGCGGCAGCGCCGACAGCTCGCGGCTGAACGCCCCCAGGGCGCGGCCCAGCTCGGCGGGCCGTCCCGGCGCGTCGCCGTGCCAGAACGGCAGCTTGCCCGGCCGCCCCGGAGCGGGGGAGACGAGCACCCGGTCGGGCGTGATGTCCTCGATGCGCCAGGAGCTGGCGCCGAGCACGAACACGTCGCCGACCCGCGACTCGTACACCATCTCCTCGTCCAGCTCACCGACCCGTGAGGATTTCTCTCCCACCAGGAAGACGCCGAACAGGCCCCGGTCGGGGATCGTGCCGCCGCTGGTCACCGCGAGCCGCTGGGCCCCGGGACGCCCTCGCAGGACCCCGGAGACGCGGTCCCACACCAGCCGTGGCCGCAGCTCACCGAACTCGTCGCTGGGGTAGCGCCCGGCGAGCATGTCGAGCGTCGCCTCCAGCACCGAGCGCGGCAGCGTCGCGAACGGCGCCGCGCGGCGTACGAGCGTCTCCAGCTCGTCGACCGGCCATTCGTCCATGCCGGCCATCGCCACGATCTGCTGGGCGAGCACGTCGAGGGGGTTGCGGGGATAGCGCAGCTCCTCGATGCGGCCCTCGCGCATCCGCTCGGCCACGACCGCGGTCTGCACCAGGTCGCCCCGGTACTTCGGGAAGATCACGCCGCGCGACACCGCGCCGACCTGGTGCCCGGCACGGCCGATGCGCTGCAGCCCGCCCGCGACCGACGGCGGCGACTCGACCTGCACGACGAGGTCGACCGCGCCCATGTCGATGCCCAGCTCGAGGCTGGAGGTCGCGACCACGCCGGGCAGCCGTCCCGCCTTGAGCGCCTCCTCGATGCCGGCCCGCTCCTCCTTCGAGACCGACCCGTGGTGCGCGCGCACGACGTCGGCGGGCGCGCCCCGCGAGGCCCCGGCCTGCGCCATCATCTCGGCGGGCACGTCCTCCTCGGGAAGCCCCTCCTCGGCGCGCTCGCGCGACAGCTCGTTGAGGCGCCCGCTCAGCCGCTCGGCCAGCCGCCGGGAGTTGGCGAAGACGATGGTCGAGCGGTGTGACTCGACGAGGTCGAGCACGCGCGCCTCGACGTGCGGCCAGATCGACGCGCGGTTGGGCTCCCCGGCCGCCGCCCCGGACAGGTCGTCGACCGGCTGGCCCAGCTCCGTCATGTCCTCCAGCGGCACGACGATCTCCAGCTCGACCTCTTTCTCGTGCGGCGGCTGGACCACCGTGGCGGGCCGCGGGCCGCCGAGGAACGTCGCGACCTCCTCCACCGGGCGTACGGTCGCCGAGAGCCCGATGCGCTGGGCCGGCCGCTCCAGCAGGGCGTCGAGCCGCTCCAGGGAGAGGGCGAGGTGGGCGCCGCGCTTGGTGCCCGCGACGGCGTGCACCTCGTCGACGATCACGGTCTCGACGCCGCGCAGCGCCTCGCGCGCCTGCGAGGTCAGCATGAGGAACAGCGACTCGGGCGTCGTGATCAGGATGTCGGACGGCTTGGCGGCGAACCGGCGGCGCTCGTCCGCCGGGGTGTCGCCGGAGCGTACGGACACGCGCACGTCGGGCTCGGGCAGGCCCAGCCGCTGGGAGGTCTGCCGCAGCCCGGTCAGCGGCGCCCGCAGGTTGCGCTCGATGTCGACGGCCAGCGCCTTGAGCGGCGAGACGTACAGCACCCGGCAGCGGCGCTTCGGGTCCTCGGGCGGCGGCGTCGTGGCGAGCCGGTCGAGCGACCAGAAGAACGCCGCGAGCGTCTTGCCCGAACCGGTCGGCGCCACGACGAGCGTGTTGTCGCCCTGCGCGATCGCCTCCCACGCGCCCTCCTGCGCCGCCGTGGGCGCGGCGAAGGCCCCGGTGAACCAGGCGCGCGCGGCGTCGGAGAAGCGGTCGAGCGGTGTCATGCTGCCATGATGCCTCCCGGCACTGACAGGATCGGCCGCCCGATAGCGTTGGAGGGTGCGTCTAACCGTGTTCTGGGACCGGATGAACCAGCAGTTCGGCGAGATTTACGCCGAGAGCGTGGCCAAGGACTACGTCATGGCCGAGCTCGGCGGCCGCACGATCGAGCAGGCGCTGGCCGACGGCGTCGGCGCCAAGGAGGTCTGGCAGGCCGTCTGCGCCACGTTCGACGTGCCCCAGAAGCTGCGGTGAGCGTCGACCGGATGCTCGCCGAGGCGCGCGCCGGGCTGACGCGGCTGAGGCCGCACGAGGCCGCCCAGGCCGTACGCGCCGGGGCGCTCCTCGTCGACACGCGGCCCGAATACCAGCGGCGCGCCGACGGCGACATCCCCGGCGCCATCGTCATCGAGCGCAACCACCTCGAGTGGCGGCTCGATCCGCGCAGCGACGCCCGGATCCCCGAGGCCGCGCACGAGCGGATCCGCTGGATCGTGATCTGCGACGAGGGCTACTCCTCCTCGTTCGCCGCCGCGTCGCTGCGGGCGATCGGGCTGCCCCACGCCACCGATGTCGTGGGCGGGTTCCAGGAGTGGCGCGCGGCCGGCCTGCCGGTGACGTCCGGCGCCGTACGGCCCCGGCTCGCGTCGTACGACCTCAGATGACGGCGATCGCGGTGATCAGCCCGACCGTCGCCTGCGTGGCGCCGAGCAGGATCGCGGAGGGCTCGAGCTTCTCCTTGGCCATCAGGCCCGCGACGTCCACGCCCAGCAGGTAACGGACGATCACCGACGCGACCAGCTGCGCCGCGATGCCCACGAGGCCCCACACCAGGGTCGCGATCAGCCCTTCGAGCAGCTTCCCGCCGGACGCGAAGATCGATGCGGCCACCACCAGGCCCACGGCCGACACACCGCAGACGGCCAGCAGCGTCGCGTTGGCGTTCCGGTTCGTCCGGATGATCGTGGTCAGCCGGCCCGGCGTCGCCAGGTCGACCGCGAGGAACCCGATGATCAGCAGCACCAGTCCGAGTGCCGTGTACGCGGCGATCGCGCCGGCGCCCTTGCCCAGAGCCGTGCCGAAGCCGTCCGAGAACGCCAGATACATGTCGGTCTCCCTGTGAGGACTCAGTCGTCGATGCGGTGCGGTACGAAGGATGAGGTGTCGTCGGTGATGAGACCGGACGTCTCACGGATGCCGAGGCCCGCCGACTCGTCGCCCACGACCCAGGCGCCCAGAACGGGATGCTCGCCGTCGAAGTCGGGCAGCGGGCACAGCTCCTGATAGACGAAGCCCTCCGCGCCGTACTCTCCGGCGGTCGTCGTCTGCACGCCCTCCGCCGTCACGATGCTCATGCTGGCGCCCTCGCGGCCCAGCAGCGGCTTGCGGACGTAGGACGTCAGCGTGCTCGGCGTGCCCAGGAAGGCCGGCAGGAGGTTCGGATGGCCCGGGTACAGCTCCCAGAGCACGACCAGAAGCGCCTTGTTCGACAGGAGCATCTTCCAGATCGGCTCGATCCACGCCGCCCGCGGGACGTGCCGGCCGAACGGCTCGGCGACGATCCACTCCCACGGGTAGAGCTTGCAGACCGTACGGATCTCCGCCTCGTCCAGGTCGACGAAACGCTCCTTGAGGGAGTGCCAGCCGACGTCCTCCATGGCGATCGCGGCCGCTCGGACACCGGCCTGCTCGGCCGTCTCCTGCAGGTACGCCACGGTCATGAGCTCTTCGCCGGTCTCGTCCTCGGTCGTCCAGGCGAAGTGCACGGGGGAGGGCGGGGCGATCTGCCGCCACCGGTCGATGAGCCGCTCGTGGACGGAGTTCCACTGGTCGTCGTCGGGATGGACGTCCTGCAGCCAGTACCACTGGATGATCGAGCTCTCCACGAGCGCGGTCGGGGTGTCGGCGTTGTACTCCAGCAGCTTCGCCGGGCCCTCGCCGTCGTACCGGAGGTCGAACCGCCCGTACAGGTGCGGGTCGCGCCGCCGCCACGACTCCTCGATCAGCGGGCGCACCCAGGGCGGGATGCCGAACACGTCGTACCGGCCGGTGCTCACGACGTGCTCGACCGCGGCCAGGCACATCTGGTGGAGCTCCTCGACCACCGACTCCAGCGCGAGGACCTCGTCCATGGCGAAGACGTAGTGCACGGACTCGTCCCAGTACGGGCGGGTCAGATGCTCCGGGTGGGAGGTGCGGTGGTACGCGAGGCCCTGCGACTCGATGATCCGAGCCCAGTCCGCACGCGGGTCGGAGAACTCGCGTCGCACGCTCAGCCTCCGTGAGAGCCGGCGTGGCCGCCGAAGCCGCCGCGTGAGATCACCCGGCCGCCGCGCGAGGTGATCTTGTTGCCACGCGGGCGGACTGTGCTGCCGTGCGAGATGTATCCGCCGTGGTAGCGGCCGCCGTAGTACCAGTAGTAGCGGCCGTACGAGCCCCCGTTGTCGCAGTAGTAGTCGGGGACGACGCGGTGGGAGCCGCCGCGGGAGTTCCAGCCGTCCACACAGCTCGCCTCCGTGTTCGACGAGCAGGCGACGAGGGTCAGCGACAGGACGCTCAGGGCGCTCAGCTGTACGGCGCCGGAACGCATGCGCCGACCGGCCTCTTTGGGGGGCATTGCCGACGACCCTCCGAATTCGGGTTTGGTGCCCGGTAAGTGTAGAGGTGGGACGGTCGATCGACAGGACCGGTTCAACGAATGGGAAAGCTCAGATAAAGGTCGGCCGGTTCCGCTCCCGCGGGAAGGTCGCTCACCTGTCCGTCGCCGGTCTCCACCACGCGCCAGGTGCCGTCCGCGCGTCGTGCCAGGTCGGTGGTGATGAACCGGCAGCCCAGCGAGCGCACGCAGGGCGCGATCGTCTCCGTGAGCGGACGCGGGCGCACCTCCGGAGTGTCCGGATGAGGTCCGGCCAGC
Organism: Actinoallomurus iriomotensis; assembly: GCF_030269445.1. Lineage (GTDB taxonomy): Bacteria > Actinomycetota > Actinomycetes > Streptosporangiales > Streptosporangiaceae > Actinoallomurus > Actinoallomurus iriomotensis. The sequence goes on along the minus strand of NZ_BSTJ01000001.1, from coordinate 747,548 downwards.
ACCGGCTCACCGTCGACCCACCAGACCCGCGCCTCGCCGCCTTCGTACGTCTCGAACTCGCGGACCACGATGCCGCCGGCCAGGGAGTCGCCCTGGAGCTCGACCAGGCGTGAGACGACCGCGTGCAGCCGGTCGACGTCGGTGACGTCGGGTACGAAGCACGCCTCGTCCCATTCGTGCTTGCGCGACTTCACGTAGTCCTTGACGATCGCCGGACCCTTGGAGAGCGGGCGTACGAGCTGGGCCAGGCGGTCCTTGCCCGGAGGCGTGCCGGGACGCGTCGGCAGCCACACGCTCGTGGGGGTGACACCGGCGAACGTGTCGTACCAGCCCGGCAGTTCATGTGCCTTCTGGTAGCCGTCCGGCGGCACCGCCATCGTGACCCCGCGCGCGCCGAGCACCGAGGCCAGCGCGGTGTACTGCACGGACGTCATCATCCATCCGCGGTACCAGACCGTGCCGAGGTCGCGGGGGACACGGTGTACGGCCATGGCCGCGTCGCCCTGCTGGAGGGCGTCATGGTCGATGAGCGCGACGGACCCGCCGAGCGCGCGCACGGCCTCGGCCTCCCGCGCGAAGTGTTCGTCGACTCGCCGGGGGTTGAGCGGGTCGGCGCACATGAGAATGGTCACCGGCATGATCCTGCGCCTCAGCGTAAGCCAAGTTGACCGGTCTTTCTGAGTGTCCGACCATGATCGAACACGTGTTCGGCTAGAGTTGACCGCAACGGGCGGCGTAATCCACAACGGTGGCCCGGACTCTCGAAAACTGTCGGTGCGGCCCCGTAACGTCGCACCCGTCAACATCAGTCACCGACTTTCACAGGGACACCTCACATGGCAGCAAACGATCGCGAGAAGGCTCTCGAGGCCGCGCTCGCCCAGATCGAGCGGCAGTTCGGCAAGGGTTCCGTCATGCGGCTGGGCCAGGAGGGGCGCCCCCCGGTCGAGGTGATCCCGACCGGCTCGATCGCCCTCGACGTGGCCCTCGGCATCGGCGGCCTTCCGCGCGGCCGCGTCGTCGAGATCTACGGCCCGGAGTCCTCCGGTAAGACGACCCTCGCGCTCCACGCGGTCGCGAGTGCGCAGAAGAACGGCGGCATCGCCGCGTTCGTCGACGCCGAGCACGCGCTCGACCCGGAGTACGCGAAGAAGATCGGCGTCGACATCGACGCGCTCCTCGTCTCCCAGCCCGACACGGGTGAGCAGGCGCTGGAGATCACCGACATGCTGATCCGCTCCGGCGCGATCGACGTCGTGGTCATCGACTCCGTCGCCGCCCTGGTGCCGCGCGCGGAGATCGAGGGCGAGATGGGCGACAGCCACGTCGGCCTCCAGGCCCGCCTCATGTCGCAGGCGCTCCGCAAGCTCACCGGCGCCATCAACCAGACCAAGACCACAGCGATCTTCCTCAACCAGCTGCGCGAGAAGGTCGGCGTCATGTTCGGCTCGCCCGAGACGACGACGGGTGGCAAGGCGCTGAAGTTCTACGCGTCGGTCCGGCTCGACATCCGGCGCATCGAGACGATGAAGGACGGCACCGACGCCGTCGGTAACCGCACTCGCGTCAAGGTCGTGAAGAACAAGATGGCGCCGCCGTTCAAGGTCGCCGACTTCGACATCCTGTACGGCGTGGGCATCAGCCGCGAGGGCGGCCTCATCGACATGGGCGTCGAGCACGGCTTCGTCCGCAAGTCCGGCGCCTGGTACACCTACGAGAGCGACCAGCTCGGGCAGGGCAAGGAGAACGCCCGCAACTTCCTCCGGGAGAACCCCGACCTCGCCAACGAGCTGGAGAAGAAGATCAAGGAGAAGCTCGGAGTGGGCCCGAAGCTCGACGCCGACCCGTCGGAGCCTCTCGCGGAGGCCCCGGCGATGGCGGGCGCGGCCGCCGCGGCGCCGGCGGGCAAGCCCGCCCCGGCCAAGCGCGGCTCCAAGAGCACCCCGAAACCAGGCGACGTCTGATCCCGACGATCTGCCCCAGACCCACGCCACGGCACGGCCAGATCCAGCCCGCCGAGGGGCCGGCCCGAGAGGGCTGATCCGGTGAGGGGTTGGGCGGTGGGAGTCGCTTGTCCGGTCGTGATGTGACGGGGCGGGCTCGCCGCGCCTGGCCCTGTCTGGGATGGGCTTGCCGGCTGCGATCAGCACAAGCCCGACCCGGCCGAGCCCGGACTCGCCGTACCCGACTCGGCCGAGTCCAGACTCGCCGCAGCCCGACCCCTACAGAGTCCAACCCGCCGGACCCGGCACCGCCGGACTCCGCCCAGTCGCACCTGGCCGCCATGAGCCCGAGTCCCCGACTCGGGCCGACGGGCCGACGGGCCGACGGGCCGACGGGTGCGAGTCTGGACCCGTCGGATCCGGCACGCTGGACCCCGCCCAGTCGCACCCGGTCGCCATGAGCCCGGGTCCCTCGACTCGGCCTGGCGGATCCGACGGGTGCGAGTCTGGACCCGTCGGACCCGGCACCGCCGGACTCCGCCCAGTCGCACCTGGCCGCCATGAGCCCGAGTCCCCGACTCGGCCCGGCGATCCGATGGCGGCGACGGGTGCGAGTCTGGATGCGGCTCGGTACAGGCTTGGATTCGGTGCTGCACCTCGACGCCTGTCCCGGCCGGCTCGGGTTTTGGGTTGGGCGCTGGTTGGGCTTAGGCCGGGCTCGAGCCCAGACTTGGGTAGCTCAGACTTGGGTATGGCCTGGGCGCGGCACGGGTTCGACATGGGTTGGGCTCGACATGGGTTGGGCTCCGTACGGCCTGGGCCCGACACGGCTTGGGCTGGGCAACGTGGGCCCACGAAAGCCTCCTGGCGGGCGGCGGCGTCGCGTCCCGTACCGGGTTGATAACCGGTACGGGCACCTTCCCCGGTGGCGTCGCCCCCGCTCAGGAGTTATGACGCGGGTGGTGCCGGGGCGCGGCATCGGTGCCACGGTCCGGTGAAGAGTACGGAGGTTGCATCGCATGTCCGCGGACGAAACCGGTGCCGGGCCTGACGGCTTGGACCCCGTTGATTCGGGTCCCGTCGATCCGGGCTCCGTCGATCCGGCGGCCGGCTGGACCACCGGAGCCACCCCTCCTGCCGGTGACCGGCCGCGACCCTCGACCCGGCGCTCGGCGTCTGGTTGGGTCACTGGTGTCACCGGCCCTGCCGGGGAGCCCGGGAGCTCTCCGACCGATCCCCTTCTGCCCAGCGGGGAGGGGACGACGGTGGCCAGGGGTGTCACCGGCCCTGCCGGGAAGGCCTGGGGTTCTTCGGCCGATCCCCTTTCTCCCGGCGGGGAGGAGGGGACGCCGTACGCCGGCGGTTCGGAGCCCGGATCGGGCGGATCCGCCGAGGCTTCCGGGCGGCGAAGGGGCGGACGGGCGCGGGCAGGCGGACGGAAGTCCAGACGCGAAAGCGGCGAAGCGCGCTCCGGCCGCGGGGAGGGCGGCCCACCCGCCGACCCGGAGGCGGAGGCTCGCGAGATCTGCCTGCGGCTGCTCAGCTTCTCACTCCGTACGCGGGCGCAACTCGCGGACGCGTTGCGGCGCAAGGGGGTGGACGACGAGGTGGCCGAGCAGGTGCTGAGCCGCTACACCGAAGTCGGCCTGATCGACGACGTCGCGTTCGCACGGGCGTGGGTACAGTCCCGGCACACCGGCCGCGGCCTCGCCCGGCGGGCGCTCGCGGCCGAGTTGCGGCAGCGTGGGGTCGCCGACGACACGGTCAAGGAGGCCGTCGAAGAACTCGACCCAGACCAGGAGGAGACCGCCGCCCGCGAACTCGTCGCCAAGCGCATGGCCGCCACCCGTGGCCTCGACCCGGTCAAGCGTACCCGGCGCATCCTGGGCGTCCTCGCCCGCAAGGGATACCCCAGCGGACTCGCCTACCGCCTCGTCCGCGAAGCCCTCGAACAGGAAGGCCTCGACGACCCCGGCGTCCCCACAGACGAATGAACCCGAACCCCCGCGTGCCCACAGACGAGACGACCCCCTGCGCGAACGCGCCGAACCGCCGGTGACCCGTCTTCCGCCCGCCTCCGGTATTCGGCCGGCGCCCAACGTCATGGTGCCGGCCCCGAGCAGCCGATCCCGAGTGTTCCCGAAACTCAACACCCGCCGCCTGTCCGCGGATACGTCCGGCACCCGGCGTATCGGACTGTTCGCCGTCGTCGGTGAGGGCTGTACCGGCCCCTCATTCGCCGGCGTGCCCGCATCCACCCGGGCTGCCGACGCCGTCGACGGAGCGCTGCCGGCCGCTCGCGGCCCATCGCGAGCTCGCGGCGACCAAGATCGCCACGGCCCTGGCCGAGCTTGAGAGCCGCCTGCTGGCCGCGATTCTGTCCGCAGTCTATCGCACGGCCCGTGGCCGTTGGCGCTACATGCGGTGCCGCCGCCCACTGTTCAAGACGCCGCCCGCCGCCCGCCACCCATGGCACTGTCCGCTGTCCGTTATCCGTGACGCGGCCCGCCGTCTTTCGCTCGTATCCTGCGGCCTGTTGCGCCCTTCGCTGCTCGCAGCGCTGTCCGCGGCGTCGTTCGCTGCCCGTGGGGCTCTCCGCCGTCCACCCCCGGGCGCGGGTCCGCTGTCCGTCGTCCGGGTCCACCGTCCGTCGCCCGGCGGTGGCTGTCCGTTGTTCGCCGTCGGCGGTCGAGGCCCCGCGGAGCCTCCTCCCCTTGGGGCGTCATGCCACCGTCGTGCGACGCGTGGCGTCCGAGTGCGGATCGGCTTGGCGAGACAACACGTCACTGACCTGCGGCTATGTCGAAACTCCAAGGCGCTCGGTCCATCGCGGCGAAGCGGTCGCGTCCCCTGGGCGCCGACGGCCCAGCCGGCACGAGCGGCTAGCGGGGGTTATGGGTATCTGCTTGCCACATGCAACGAATCGTCCCGAACGAGGAGTCTTTCCTTGCCCATTACCTCCTCGACGCTTACGGTTACGGCAGTGAGGAGTTACTCCGCGCAGTGCGGATTGCCATACGACCGCAGACGTTGACGAGCTGAAAGGGTGGTCCGACCGGCTCCCCCTATGGCCGGTTGGTTCGGATTGCAGGGTTCTGGACGAAAGTCTCGGACCCCGGACGGTTGTGCCCTGCCCGGCGTCCGTTGGCGGTCCGGCGTACCCGTGGCGCGTTCGTAGCCCCTCGCGCGCCGCCTTGGTGTTGGGCGGCCTCCGTGTCGAGGAAAGGGGTCAGTGCCGTGATCTGGGTTGTCATAGGTGCGGCACTGGTCATCATCGTGGCGTTCGTCACCTTCGTCGTCGTCGTGCTCCAGCGGCTCCCCGGCCGGGGAGGGGCCAAGAGCACCGCGCGGAGCGAAGAGGAGCTCAACGCTCATCGGGACGCGGACGAGATCGTAGCGCGCGCGAAGACAGAGGCGCAGGAGATCGTTACCGAAGCCGAGGCGAAGGCCAAAGAGGTCTCCAAGACGGCGCGTGAAGACGCCGAGAAGGAGATCAGGACCCTTAAGGACGATCTCCGGCCGGTCCGTGAGGATCTCGAGCGGCGGGAGATCCGGCTCGCCGAGCGCGAGCAGCGGCTCGACGACGAGATGCGGCGCCTCGAAGAGCGCGGCCAGAAGCTGGACGAGCTGAAACAGTCACTGAAGGAGCGCCGGGCCGAGCTGGAGCGGGTCGAGGAGGAACGCCGGCAGGTCCTCGAACAGGCCGCCGGGCTCACCGCCGACCAGGCCAAGACCGAGCTCGTCGCCGCCATCGAGAACCAGGCCAAGCGCGAGGCGGCGCTGATCGTCCGGGACATCGAGAACGAGGCGCGCGAGCAGGGTGAGAAGCGCGCGAGGAAGATCGTGACGCTGGCGATCCAACGGGTGGCCACCGAGCAGACCGCCGAGTCCGTCGTCTCGGTCCTGCACCTGCCGAGCGACGAGATGAAGGGCCGGATCATCGGCCGTGAGGGCCGCAACATCCGGGCGTTCGAGACGGCCACCGGCGTCAACCTCATCATCGACGACACGCCCGAGGCCGTCCTGTTGAGCTGCTTCGATCCCGTACGCCGCGAGGTCGGCCGGCTCACCCTGGAAAAGCTTGTCCTCGACGGCCGGATCCATCCGCAGCGCATCGAGGAGATCTACGACCACAGCAAGGCCGAGGTCGAGCAGCTGTGCGTACGCGCGGGTGAGGACGCCCTGGTCGAGCTCGGCATCACCGACATGCACCCGGAGCTCATCGCCCTGCTCGGCCAGCTCCGCTACCGCACCTCGTACGGGCAGAACGTCCTGAAGCACCTGATCGAGTCGGCGCACATCGCCGGGATCATGGCCGCCGAGCTGCGCCTTCCGACGGCCCTGCTGAAACGCTGCACCCTCCTCCACGACATCGGCAAGGCGCTCACCCACGAGGTCGAGGGCAGCCACGCGCTCATCGGCGCGGAGATCGCCCGCCGGTACGGCGAGGACGAGGAGGTCGTGCACGCGATCGAGGCCCACCACAACGAGGTGGAGGTCCGTACGGTCGAGGCCGTGCTCACCCAGGCCGCCGACGCGATCAGCGGTGGCCGCCCGGGTGCCCGCCGCGAGTCGCTGGAGGCGTACGTCAAGCGGCTCGAACGCCTCGAGGAGATCGCCACCGAGCGCGACGGTGTGGAGAAGGTCTTCGCCATGCAGGCGGGCCGGGAGATCCGCGTCATGGTCCGGCCGGACTCGGTCGACGACATCCAGGCCCAGGTCATCGCGCACGACATCGCCAAGCAGGTCGAAGAGGAACTGACCTACCCGGGGCAGATCCGGATCACCGTCGTACGCGAGTCGCGGGCCACGGAGTTCGCCCGCTGACCCGCGTTGCCGCGTTATGACGCGCGGCCGGACGCCGCCCGGCACGCCATGCGCGGCCGTGCCGGACGGGATTCGGTCACTGCTCGACCGCGGGCGGCGCGGGCTCGGGCGCGACAGGCGCCGGCCGCCGTCCCACGGTCAGCTCGATCGCCGGCACGTTCTTCGGGTCGAAGCCGAGCGTCTGGCCGTAGAACGCCAGCTCCGCCTCCAGCGCGGTGACCACCGTGTCGGCCCGCCGGAACCCGTGGGACTCGCCCTCGAACGCCAGGTACGCGTACGGGATGTCCTTGGCCGCCACCGCGTCCGCGAAGCGCTCGGACTGCGGAGGGGACACGACCGGGTCGTCCAGGCCCTGCAGCAGCAGCACCGGGCAGGCCGTCCCGGAGGCGTGCGCGAGCGGCGAGCGCTCCTCGTACGTCCGCTCGAACCCCGGGATCGGCCCGATCAGCCCGTACAGGTAGGTCGACTCGAAGTCGTGGGTCTCCTTGAGCCAGTTCTGCGGGTCGGCGATGCCGAAGTAGGACGTGCCGGCCTTGAAGAGCGTGCTCTGCGTGATCGTGCACAGCGTGGTCCATCCGCCGGCGCTGCCGCCGCGGACGGCCACCCGGTTCGGGTCGGCGGCGCCGCTGTCCACCAGCGCCTGGGCCGCCGCGATCGTGTCCTCGACGTCGACGACGCCCCACTGACGCCGCAGCCGCTCGCGGTACGAGCGCCCGTAGCCGGTGGAGCCGCCGTAGTTGACGTCGACGACGCCGATGCCCCGGCTGGTGAAGTAGGCGATCTCCAGGTCCAGCACGCTCGTGGAGTGGTCGGTCGGCCCGCCGTGCACGAACACGATGTACGGCGGCAACTCGCCCTCAGGCGCCTGGGCGCCCGGATTGGACGGGGGATACACGTAGGCGTGCACGGATCGTCCGAACGGTCCCTCGAGCTCCTGAGCGCGCGGCAGCGGCAGGTACGCGGCGTCGGGCGGAGAGTCCAGTTCGGCCCGCAGCACCTTGGCCTCGCCGCTGTCGGCGTTCACCGCGACCACGGACCACGGGATGTCCGGGGCGCCGGCGATCCCCACGATGGTGGTGCCGTCGGCGGACAGCTGGAGCTTCCAGTCGGTGTAGGGCAGGTCGAAGTCGGTCAGTTCGGCGGTCTCCGGGTCGTACAGCCCCAGCCGCTGGTCGCCCTGTCCGTGCAGCACCGCGATCCGCCCGTCGTCGAGGAGGGCGTACGGGCGGCCGCCGAGGTGCCACAGCGCCCCGGCGAACTCCTCCTCGGCCGGGTACATCGCCTGCGCGGACTCGCCGTGCAGGCCGACCTCGTACAGGTTCCACCAGCCGGGCCAGTCCGAGACGACGTACAGGCCGGTCTCGTTCAGCCACGTGGGCGCCAGCGCCGACTCGTTCAGCCCGCCCTTGACCGTACGGGGGCGTTCGAGCGCGCCCGCGGCGTCGAAGGCGGCGACGCGCAGCTCGGTGCCGTCCCACGGCATCCTGGGATGGCTCCACTGCACCCACGCAAGGTGCCCGCCGTCGGGTGAGGGCGTCGGGAAGGCGTAGAAGTCGGCGCCGTTGACGAGCTCGCGGATCGCGCCGGGGTTCTGGGCCGCCGCGCCGCTGAGCGGGACCGCGACGATGGCCCGCCGTACGGCGCCGGAGGCGTGGCGCTCCTGGACGCACCAGATGTGCTGACCGTCGGGCGACAGCGTGAAGTCGGCGAACCGCAGCCCCGCCGGCTCGGCCGGCTCCGGCGTCAGCGGCAACGGGGTGCGGCCCTCGGTGAGCCGGTAGAGCCGCTGGTCGGCGTAGTTGGCGAAGACGAGGTCGCCGTCGGGCAGGGGGAGGTAGGACCGCCCGCCGTACTCGTGCACACGCGTTCGGGCGTCCCACGGCGCGGGCAGCAGGTCGGTGCCGGACCGCACGATCGTGGTACGCCCGCCCCTCTCCGGACGGGTCTCCTGCCACCACACACGATCGCCGTGAATCGTGGGAAAGCTGAGGCGCAGGCGTGCCCTGGCGACGTCGGCGGCGGAGATGGGGGAGGGCCAGGATCCATAGGGGGCGGTCGCGCGAGCGGTCATATCGGAATCGTCTCGCAAACCGGGGGACAATGGGGCCACGACCCTGCACTTGAGCTTGTTAAAAGTTGCGGCCGGGGCCGGTCGTGCCCCACCGGGTTCCGGCCCGCTGAAACGGACGCCGAACCCGTACCCGACAGGCCGAAACGCCGGCACCGGTGAGGAGCGACGGCCGAAGGCGAGCAGTCCCGCGCCCGCCGGCGAGCACCGAACCTGACCAATCGCTGTCAGAAACCTCTGCCGTCTCTGGCGTCACACCCGGCGTCCCCCTGACTTCGCGGCCTGGGGACGCCGGCGGTGATCGGCGAGCTGATCTCCCATCCGGTCAAGACTCTCCGCGCGCCCGGAGCCCGCACGGTACGGCCTACGAGGGCATCGACCAGGGGAGGCGGCAGGCGGCACCCGCACCAGCCGGCTCGCCGCGCCGAGCACCGACGAGAGCCGGATAGCCGAAACCGGGGCCAGTGGACGCGCCACCGGCCCCGGTCCGGGGAGAACGTCGAGCTAGATGGAGTCCATGCCGACCGCGGGTGGCGCGCCCGCGGCGGTGGTCAGCGTGCGGGCCGAGCTCTTGCGGCTGCGCCGGCTGCGCTTCTCCAGCCACGTCGCGAGCAGGCCCAGCGCGATGTTGATGATGATGTAGATCACCGCGACCACGATGATCGAGGGGATGGTGTTGCCGAAGTTGCCGGAGACGAGACGCAGACCATTGTTGAGCAGGTCGTTGTAGGCGACGATGTAGCCCAGCGCGGTGTCCTTCAGCAGCACGACCAGCTGGCTGACGACGGCCGGCATCATCGCGGTGACCGCCTGGGGCACCAGGATCCGCAGCATGACGCCGCCCTTGCGCATGCCGATCGAGTAGCCCGCCTCGGACTGACCCTTGGGGATCGAGTTGATGCCGGAGCGGAAGATCTCCGCGAGTACCGACCCGTTGTAGAGCGTCAGGCCGATCACGAGCGCCAGGAACGCCGAGACCGGCGGCAGGACCCGGTCGAACGCGTCCATGATCGCGGGCGGGCCCGCCATCGCGAAGAAGATCATGATCAGCAGGGGGATGGCGCGGAAGAACTCCACCACCGCCCCGGCCGGAACGCTGATCCACTTGTGCTCCGACAGCCGGCCGAGGCCGAAGATCACTCCGAAGATCAGGGCGAACACCGCGGCGACCCCCGCCGCCTTGAGGGTGCCCCCGAGGCCGGGGAGGATCTGCTTGGTCCAGACGATCTTCTCGGTGAACGGCTTCCAGAGTTTGCCGTCGAACTGGTGCTGCTGATCCAGCCGCGCGATGATCAGATACGCGATGAAGAGCAGCACCACGACCGCGACCAGCGTGACGATGTTGTTGCGCAGCCGCGCGCGCGGACCGGGGGCGTCGAACAGGACCGAGGGCTTGTTCTTGGTCGGTCGCCGCGCCGAAGCGTCCGACGGGGTGTCCACGGACAGGGTCATCGCGCCACCGCCAGTCGCTTGGAGAGCCAGCCGAAGAAGAAGCCGGTCGGGAGGGTCAGCACCATGAACCCGATCGCGAACCCGAGGAAGATCGGGATGGTGCCGCCGTACGTGTCGAACATCTGCTTCATCTCGGCCGACGCCTCGAAGTAACCCGCCGCGAGCGCCACCGTGGTGTTCTTGATCATCGCGATGAACACGCTGCCCAGCGGGGCGATCACCGTACGGAAGGCCTGCGGCAGCACGACCAGGCGCAGCGACTGGGTGAAGGTGAGCCCGATCGACCGGGCGGCCTCCGCCTGCCCGAGCGGCACGGTGTTGATGCCCGCCCGCAGCGACTCACAGACGAACGACGCCGTGTAGATCGTCATGCCGATCGTCGCCAGCCAGAAGCCGTTCGTGCTCGGGTCGTGGGAGATCTGCAGGTGCAGCGTGTCGCTCAGGCCGAGGCTGCAGAACAGCAGCACGAGCGTCAGCGGCGTATTGCGGAAGACGTAGATGTACAGGGCGCCCGCCCCCCGCAGCACCGGGGTCGGCGAGACCCGCATCGCGGCGAGCACGGTGCCGAGGATCAGCGAGCCGATGCCCGACAGGAGGGCGAGCCGGATCGTCCCCCAGAACGCCTTCAGGACGGTGCCGAAATTCTGCTGCAGCGGACCGAAGTCCAGCAGCGCGTGCAAATTCATGGGTCTCCACCGGATCGAAACGGCGCCGGTGAGCGCGAAGGCTCACCGGCGCGCGGGGTCGCTACGGTTCAGCTGCAGCCCTGGAAAGCCGGGGGCTTGGTCGTGTCGAACTGCAGGCCCTCCGGAGTGAACCATTTGTCGATGAGCTTCTTGGCCGTGCCGTCGGAGTACATGTCGGTGATCGCCTTGTTGACGGCGTTGCAGGTCTTGACGTCGCCCTTCTTGATGCCGACGCCGTACTTCTCGTCGGTGAACGGCACGTTGTCGACCTTGACCGAGGAACCCTCGCGGGCGGCGTAACCGGCGAGAATGGTGCTGTCGGTGGAGACCGCGTCGAGCGAGCCGCCCTTGAGCTTGGTGATGCACTCCTCGTACGCGTTGGCCGGCACGAGCTTGATCGCGACCTTCTGGTTGAACTTGTTGGTGCCCTCGGTGAGGTTCTTCCAGGAGTTGGAGCCGGCGACCTGGCAGACCCGCTTGCCCTTGAGGTCGGCGAACGTCTTGATCGAGGTGTCGTTGGCGCGGACCAGGATGTCCTGGTGGGGCACCAGGTACGGGCCGCCGAAGGTGACCAGCGGAAGGCGCGCCTGAGTGATCGAGTAACTGGCGATCACCAGGTCGTCGGTGCCGTTCTTGAGGAACGTCTCGCGGTTGGCGGAGATCGTTTCCTTCCAGGTGATGTTCTTCTCCTGGACGCCCAGCTTGCCGGCGATGTACTTGGCCACGTCCACGTCGAAGCCCTCGACGGTGCCGTCGGGCTTCTTCAGCCCGATGCTCGGCTGGTCGAACTTCACGCCGATGGTGAGCTTCTTCTGGTCCTTGGCCTTGTCGACGACCGAACCGGCCTTCTTGGCACCGCAGCCGGTGACGCCCATCGTGGCGACGGCCAGGGCGGCGATGGCAACACCGAAATGACGTACTCGCATGATCTTCCTTCGCTTTCGAGCCGGCGCGAGGGCGCTGCCGGCGCGTTCATGACAATCAGTGCGTCAGAATCTTGGAAAGGAAATCCTTCGCGCGATCGCTCTGGGCGTTCGTGAAGAACTCTTCCGGAGTGTTCTCCTCGACGATCTGGCCATCCGCCATGAAGACCACCTTGTTGGCCGACGCGCGGGCGAAACCCATCTCGTGCGTCACCACGACCATGGTCATTCCCTCGGCGGCGAGATTGGTCATGACGTCGAGGACTTCTTTGATCATTTCCGGGTCGAGCGCCGACGTGGGCTCGTCGAAGAGCATCACCTTGGGCCGCATGGCGAGCGCCCGCGCGATCGCGGCGCGCTGCTGCTGCCCGCCGGAGAGCTGTGCCGGGTACTTTTCGGCCTGGCTCGCGATCCCGACCCGCTCGAGAAGCTCCATCGCGTACTTCTCCGCCTCGGCGGCGGGCGTCTTCTTCACCTTCGTCGGGCCGAGGGTGACGTTCTGCAGGATCGTCTTGTGCGCGAACAGATTGAACGACTGGAAGACCATGCCGACATCGGCCCTGAGCTGCGCGAGCTCCTTGCCGTCTTCGGGCAGCAGATGCCCGTCGATCCGAATGGTCCCGTCGTCGATCGGCTCGAGCCGGTTGATCGTGCGGCACAAAGTGGACTTGCCGCCCCCCGACGGACCGATCACGACCACGACCTCGCCTCGGTGGATGGTGAGATCGATGTCCTTCAGGACGTGCAATTCACCGAAGTACTTGTTGACGTTCTCAAGTACGACGAGCGGTCCGCCGCCACTCACGTCGGCCTCCTGGGCCGCCTTGCCGGTGTCGGTCATGCCCGCAAAGCGTACGTGATCCGAAGAACGCCGCCAGGTCGTTGATATACCGATCCGATCACGTTGTTAGCCCGTGGTACCTCCCCGTTCCCCCTGATGGGCGCGGTTCGGTGGATCAGCGGGTCCCGCCGGGGCGCCGGGCGCGCGTACCCTTTCTTCTTGAGATGAACGCGCCCACGACTTTCGACGACCGCGCCCGCACGTACGAGATCCGCACGTACGGGTGCCAGATGAACGTGCACGATTCCGAGCGGCTCGCGGGGCTGCTCGAAGACGCGGGATACGCACGCGCCGACGAGGGCGCGACGCCCGACGTCGTCGTCTTCAACACCTGCGCGGTCCGCGAGAACGCCGACAACCGGCTCTACGGCAACCTGGGCCACCTGCGGCCGGTCAAGGAGAGCCACGACGGCATGCAGATCGCCGTCGGCGGCTGCCTCGCCCAGAAGGACCGCGACACGATCGTCGACCGCGCGCCCTGGGTCGACGTGGTGTTCGGCACCCACAACATCGGGTCGCTGCCGGTCCTGCTCGAACGCGCGCGGGTGCGGCGGGAGGCGCAGGTCGAGATCAAGGAGTCGCTGGAGGCGTTCCCCAGCACCCTGCCGACGCGCCGCGAGTCCCCGTACGCCGCGTGGGTGTCCATCTCGGTGGGCTGCAACAACACCTGCACCTTCTGCATCGTCCCCTCACTGCGCGGCAAGGAGACCGACCGCCGGCCCGGCGAGATCCTCGCCGAGGTCGAGGCGCTCGTCGCCGAGGGCGTCCTGGAGATCACCCTGCTCGGGCAGAACGTCAACTCCTACGGAGCCGAGTTCGGTGACCGGAGCGCCTTCGCGGGCCTGCTGCGCGCCTGCGGCGAGGTGAAGGGCCTGGAGCGGGTGCGCTTCACCTCTCCGCACCCGCGCGACTTCACCGACGACGTGATCGCGGCGATGGCCGAGACGCCCAACGTCATGCCGTCGCTGCACATGCCGCTGCAGTCCGGCTCCGACCGCGTGCTCAAGGCGATGCGCCGCTCGTACCGGCAGGAGCGTTACCTCGGCATCATCGAGCGGGTCCGCGCCGCGATCCCCGATGCCGCCATCACCACCGACATCATCGTCGGCTTCCCCGGCGAGACCGACGAGGACTTCGAACAGACCCTCCACGTCGTACGCGAGGCGCGGTTCTCCGGGGCGTTCACCTTCCAGTACTCCAAGCGGCCCGGCACCCCGGCCGCGACGATGGACGGACAGGTCTCCAAGGAGGTCGTCCGGGAGCGGTACGACCGGCTGGTCGCGCTGCAGGAGGAGATCTCCTGGGCGGAGAACAAGAAGCAGGTCGGCCGCACGCTGGAGGTCCTGGTCGCGGAGGGGGAGGGCCGCAAGGACGACCGCACGCACCGCATGTCCGGCCGCGCGCCCGACAACCGTCTCGTTCACTTCACCGCCGAGGAGACGGCCCGGCCGGGCGACGTGGTCACGGTGGACGTCACATACGCCGCACCGCACCACCTGGTCGCCGACGGCCCGGTACGCCACGTGAGACACACTCCGGCCGGCGACGCGTGGGAACGGCGCGTGGCCGAGCCCCCGAAGGGCGTCTCCCTCGGCATGCCGACCATCGGCCGCCCCAAAGAGACCCCGACGGCGCCGTCCTGCCGGTGACCGTATACCGGTGATCAGGGCTGGGGCGGTGGCTGGTGCCGGCCCTCCTCGCCCCACTGGGTCGCCGTCTTCTTGGCCTGTTCCTGAGCCTTGTCGACCTTGTCGGCGTACTTGCCGCCGGTCTTCTCGTCGATCATGTCGCCGGCCTTGTCGACGACCTTGTCGACCTGGTCGCCGTGCTGGCCCAGGAACGCCTTCACCTTGTCCACGATGGACATTGATCCCCCTAGGGGTCCGGTCCGGGCATCGACCGCCGATGCCGTCGTGTCGGATGCCATACCCGAGGGGGGCCAGAATTAGCATGTGACGCGAACGATCAGGCACGACGACCTCGCGGGGACGAACATCGTCGCCGTCGTCGGGCCCACTGCCGCGGGCAAGTCCGATCTGGCGGTGGAGCTCGCCCTGCGGCTCGGGGGTGAGATCGTCAACGCCGACTCGATGCAGCTCTACCGCGGCATGGACATCGGCACGGCGAAGCTCACCGAACAGGAGCGGCGGGGCGTCCCGCACCATCTGCTCGACGTCTGGGACGTCACCGAGACCGCGAGCGTCGCGGACTACCAGCGCATGGCGCGGCGGGCGATCGTGGAGATCCACGGCCGCGGCCGCGTGCCGCTGCTGGTCGGCGGGTCGGGGCTCTACATCCGCGCGGTCATCGACGACCTGGACTTTCCCGGCACCGATCCGGAGTTGCGGGCACGGCTGGAGGCGTCGCTCGCGGAGGTGGGGCCGGCGGCGATGCACGCGCGGCTCGCCGAGCGTGATCCGGCGGCGGCCGCGTCGATCCTGCCCAGTAACGGGCGGCGCGTCGTGCGGGCGCTGGAGGTGATCGAGATGACCGGGCGGCCGTTCAGCGCCTCGATGCCGTCCTACGACGAGGCCAAGGAGTACGCCACCCAGCTCGGGCTGGTCGTGCCACGCCCCGAGCTGGACGAACGCATCGCGGTGCGAGTGGAGCGGATGTGGTCGGCGGGGTTCGTGGAGGAGGTCCGGCGCCTCGAGCCGTACGGGCTGCGGGACGGGCTAACCGCGAGTCGCGCGCTCGGCTACGCGCAGGTGCTGCGGTTCCTGGCGGGGGAGTGGAGCGAGGAGCGGGCGCGGGAGGAGACCGTGCGCGCGACGAGGCGGTTCGCGCGCCGGCAGGAGTCCTGGTTCCGCCGTGATCCGCGCGTGCGCTGGATCGGGTACGACACGCCGGTCGAGTCCGCGCTGGATACGATCGGTGCATGCGATTCGTGAAGGGGCACGGCACCGAGAACGACTTCGTGATCCTGCCCGACCCCGACGGCGCGCTCGACCTGACGCCGGAACTGGTCGCCGCGATCTGCGACCGGCGGTCGGGGATCGGCGCCGACGGGGTGCTGCGGGTCGTCCGCTCCAAGGCGCTCGGCCGCGACGGTGATCCCGAGTGGTTCATGGACTACCGCAACGCCGACGGCGGCATCGCGGAGATGTGCGGCAACGGCGTGCGCGTGTTCGCCCGTTACCTGGTCGACGCGGGCCTGGCCGCCCCGGGCGACCTGCCGATCGCCACGCGCGGCGGCGTACGCGCGGCGAGCCTGGGCGCGTCCGGCGATGTCTCGGTCGACATGGGCGCGCCGAAGATCCTCGGAAACAGCCGGGCGACCGTGTCCGGGCGCGTGTACGAGGGCCTGGGCGTCTCGATGGGCAACCCCCACCTGGCCTGCGCGATCACCGAGCCGGTGTCCGGCCTCGACCTGTCTCGCGCGCCCGGGGTGGACGCCGGCTTCTTCCCCGAGGGCGTCAACGTGGAGCTGTTCCGCCCGGCGGGTGAGGGCCGGGTGGAGATGCGCGTGCACGAGCGAGGCTCGGGGGAGACCCGGTCGTGCGGCACGGGAGCGGTCGCGACGGCGGTCGCCGCCGCGCACGCGGAGGGCCGTACCGAGGGCACCTGGGAGGTCGCGGTCCTCGGCGGCGTGCTCACGGTGACGCTGGACGGGGAGACGAGTTTCCTGCGCGGTCCGGCCGTCCTGGTCGCCGAGGGCGACCTGCGCCTCTAGGCTCAGCGCGCGCCCGTCAGGGCCCGAATGCCCGCGGTCACGGCCGCCGCGTCGACATCGCCCACCAGCAGGCGTTGCATGACGAATCCCGGCATCAGGCACATCAGCGTCGCGCCCATGGCCTCGGGATCGGCGTCTTCGGGCAGCCGCCCGGCGTCGCGCATGCGGACGGCCAGCGACGTCCACGAGGACCGTACGCCGGCGAACAGCACGGAGACGATCTCGCGGTACGTCGGATCGTGCAGGGCCTCGGCCCAGACCTGCGGCGCCACCCGGAGGGCGCCGTCGTCGTCGAGCATCGACTGCACCAAAGTCAGGAACCGCTCGATGATCTCCTCGAACGGCGGCAGCGGATCCTCCTTGACGATCGTCTCGAGGAGCTGGACCGCGCTGCCCTGCCGCTCGGTGGCGATCGCATGGATGATCTCGTTCTTGCTCTTGAAGTAGCGGTAGACGGCCCCGGCCGACAACCCCGACTCGGCGAAGACGTCCTGCATGGACGTCAGGTGGAAGCCCTTGCGGATGAAGCAGTGCCGGGCGGCGTCGAGGATCTGCTGCCGCCGGCGTTCGAGGTGCTCGTCACTGACTCGAGGCATGGGGCCAAATTTAAAACGAACGTCCGTTCTTGACAAGCCGCCACCGTGATGCGACGGTCGCCATAAAAGAGAACGAACATCCGGTTTTTTGGAGGCTGTCATGGAACGGCGCTCTGCGGACGTCGCCGAGACGCGCCCGACGAAGGGACCCGAGGACCTCGGGCGCCGCCGCTGGGTCGCGCTGGTGTTCATCTGCCTGGCCCAGCTGATGATCGTGCTGGACGCCACGATCGTGAACATCGCGCTGCCCTCGGCCCAGCACGACCTCGGCGTGTCCGACGGCGATCGGCAGTGGATCATCACCGCCTACACGCTGGCGTTCGGCGGGCTGCTCCTGCTGGGCGGCCGGATCGCCGACTACGCCGGGCGCCGCCGCGTCTTCCTCGTCGGCCTGTTCGGCTTCGCCGGTGCCTCGGCCCTCGGCGGCGCGGCGCCCGGCTTCGGAGTGCTGCTGGCGGCGCGGGCCTGTCAGGGCGCGTTCGGTGCGCTGCTCGCGCCCACGGCGCTCTCGCTGCTCGCGGTGACCTTCACCCGGCCCGGCGAGCGGGCCAGGGCGTTCGGCGTCTTCGGGGCGATCGCGGCGGGCGGAGGCGCGATCGGCCTGATCCTCGGCGGACTGCTGACCGAGTACCTGGACTGGCGCTGGTGCCTGTACGTGAACGTCCCGATCGCCGTGCTGTCCGCGTTCGGCTGGTACGTCCTGCCGGCCGACCGCGGCTCCGGCCGGGCGCGCCTCGACGTTCCCGGCGCGGTCCTCGCCGTGGGCGGGCTCGTCTCCGTCGTGTACGGGTGCAGCCGGGCGGAGTCCGACGGCTGGGGCTCCGCGTCCGTCGTCGGCCTGCTGGCCGGGGGCGTCGCGCTGCTCGCGGTGTTCGCGGTGGTGGAGAGCCGGGTGGCGCGCCCGCTGCTGCCGATGCGGGTCGTCTGGGACCGTACGCGGGGCGGGGCGTACCTGGGCGTGGCCGTGGCGATGATCGCGATGTTCGGCACGCTCCTGCTGCTCACGTACCACCTGCAGGTGGTCAGGGGGTACTCGCCGGTCCGCACCGGCGTGGCCTTCCTGCCGCTGACCGCGGCCGTGCTGGTCTCGGCCGGCGGCGTCGCCTCCCGCCTGCTGCCCCGAGTGCCGCCCCGCGTCCTCATGGCGCCGGGACTGCTCCTCGCCGCGGCGGGTCTCGCCTGGCTGGTTCGCCTCGACGTCACCACCTCGTACGCCTCCGGGGTACTGCCCGCGCAGCTTCTGGTGGGCCTGGGCATGGGCCTGGTCATGGCCCCGGCGATGAACTACGCCACCCATGAGGTGGCCGCCCGCGACTCCGGCGTCGCCTCGGCCGCCGCGAACACCACCCAGCAGGTCGGCGGTTCGATCGGCGTCGCGCTGCTCAACACGATCGCGACCAGCGCGACCTCCGGCTACCTGCGCGCGCACGGGCACGACCCCCGCCTTCTCAGGGCCGGGCTGGCGCACGGCTTCACCCGCGGCTTCCTGACGGCGGCCGTGATCCTCGCGGTCGCCGCGGTGATCCTCGCCGTTCTGATGAACACTCCACGCCCCGGCGAGCCCTCCGTACCGGAGGTCTGATCCTCAACGGTGACGGGCTTCCTCGGGCGATTACCGAATCGGTTTCGGTTATGATGTCCGCGTGACCCAGGTCAAGCGGCAGGCACGAGCGGAGCGGACCCGGGCCGCGCTCCTCCGCGGCGCCCGCGAGGTGTTCGAGGAGCGCGGCTTCCTCGACGCCAGGATCAGCGAGATCTGCGACCGGGCCGGCGTCGCCTACGGCAGCTTCTACACCCACTTCGCCGACAAGGACGCGATCTTCGCCGAGCTGATCGACGAGATGCTGCGCGGCCTGCTCACGGTCATGCGCGCCGAGCCGCTGGACGGCGACGGACCCGAGGCGCGCATCGCCCGCGCCAACCGCGCCTACCTGCGCGCGTACCGCAGGAACGCCCGGCTCATGGCGGTGTTCGAGCAGGTCGCGACCTTCTCCCCGGCCATGCGCGAGACGTACCTGCGGGCCTGGGGCGTGTTCTACGACCGCCAGGAGCGCGCGATCCGGGGCTGGCAGGAGGCCGGTCTGGTGCCGGCCGACGTCGACCCCCGTACGGCCGCGGTGGCGCTCGCCACCATGATCGGGCGCACCGCGTACACCTGGTTCGTGCTCGGGCGGCCGCACGACGACGGCGATGTGGAGCAGCTCACCCGGCTGTACTGCCGGGCGATCGGTATCTGAGGGAGGCCCCAGAGTGGACTTTCACGACACGTCGGAGGAGGCCGCGTTCCGCGCGGAGCTCCGCGCCTGGCTCTCCGAACACTGGGCCGGCCGGCCGCTCGAAGGGGGCCGGGGCGACTTCGACGCGCTGCGGCGCTGGGGCGGCGAGCTCTACAAGGCCGGGTACGTCGGGCTGACCTGGCCCTCGGAGTACGGCGGGCGCGGGCTGTCGCCGACGTACCAGGCGATCTACCTGGAGGAGATGTCGCGGGCCAACGCCCCCGGCCATCCGGGAGTGATCGGCCTCAACATGGCCGGGCCGACGATCATCGCCTGGGGCACTCCGGAACAGAAGAAGCGGTACCTGCGACCGCTGCTGGACGGGTCGGAGATCTGGTGCCAGGGCTTCTCCGAACCCGGGTCCGGCTCCGACCTGGCCTCCGGCCGTACGAGCGCGGTCCTCGACGGCGACCACTGGGTGGTCAACGGGCAGAAGGTCTGGTCCTCCTACGCGCACAAGGCCGACTTCTGCATCCTCGTCGTCCGTACCGACCCGTCGGCGGCCAAGCACGCCGGTCTGTCGTACCTCATCGTGGACATGCACGCTCCGGGCGTGACCGTACGGCCGCTGGTGCAGATCACCGGCGACCCCGAGTTCAACGAGATCTTCTTCGACGACGTACGGGTGCCGCGCTCGTCGATCCTGGGTTCGCCCGGTGACGGGTGGAAGGTCGCGATGACCACGCTGCTGCACGAGCGCGGCACGCTCGGCTTCGCGCTCTCCGCCGAACTGGAGCGGATGGTGAACCAGCTGATCAAGCTGGTCAAGGAGCCCGGTCCGGACGGCCGCCGTCCCGCCGACGACCCGGTGATCCGTGACGCCGTCGCGCGCGAGTGGATCGAGATGCAGTCGCTGCGCTTCACCAACTACCGGTCGCTGACCACGCTGTTGGAGACGGGCATCCCCGGGCCGGAGGGCTCGGGCGTCAAGCTGGCCTGGAGCGAGGCGAACCAGCGGCTGACCTCGCTCGCCCAGTCGCTGTTCGGGCTGACCGGCCTGGTCTCCGACGAGGCGCCCTGGAACGGCTTCTGGCAGTACTGGCAGCTCCGCTCGCGCGGCAACACGATCGAGGCAGGCACGTCGGAGATCCTCCGCAACATCATCGCCGAGCGCGTCCTCGGCCTGCCGAAGGGACGTTGACCGATGGACTTCGCGTTCTCCGAAGAACAGGAGCAGCTCCGCGGCTTCGCCCGCGAGTTCCTGGCCTCCCGGTACGACGACGCGCGCCTGGCCGAGATCGCCGACTCCTCGACCGGCGTCGACGAGGACGTCTGGCCGAAGCTCGCCTCGATGGGCTGGCTGGACCAGGACCTGACCTTCCTCGACCAGGCCGTGCTGTTCGAGGAGACCGGTCACCGGCCGCTGCCCGCGCCGTACTTCTCGACCGTCGCTCTCGCCGCGCCCGCGTTGGACGCCGACACGGGCAAGCGGATCGCGTCGGGCACGTTGAGGGCGACGCTCGCGTGGGCCGAGCCGGGGCGTCCACAGGCGCTGCTGGACCCGGTCGAGACGTCGGTCGCCGACGGGCGCCTGACCGGCGTCAAGACGCTGGTGCCCGACGGTGCGGTGGCCGACCTGTTCGTCGTCGTCGCGGCCGACGGGCTGTACGCGGTAGAGGCGGCCGACGCAGAGGTGACGCCGCATCCGACCATCGACGGCACGCGGCGGGTGGCGGACGTGCGCTTCTCCTCCGCGCCGGCGCGGGCTCTGGCCTCCGGCGAGGAGGCGCGCGTCCTGCTGGGCCGTATCCGCGACCGCGCCTACGCGGCGCTGGCACTGGAGGGCGTCGGTGTGGCGCAGCGGGCGCTGGACCTGCTCGTCGCCTACGCCAAGGAGCGCGAGCAGTTCGGCAAGCCGATCGGCGTGTACCAGGCGGTGTCGCACAAGGCCTCGAACGTCTACGTGCGGTTGCAGGAGGCGCGGTCGCTCGCCTACTGGGCGGCGTGGTGCGTCTCGGAGGACGACGAGATGGCCCGGCAGGCGTGCCTGGCCGCCAAGGCGCTGGCCGGATCCGCCGCGGTGTTCGCCTGCGAGAACGCCATCCAGGGGCACGGCGGCATCGGCTTCACCTGGGAACACGTGCTGCACCGGTACTACAAGCGCGCGCAGTGGCTGGCGGCGTTCGACGGTTCGGAGCGGGCCCAGCGGGCGGAGGTCGCGGCGTTCCTGCTCGACTGAGTCGTCCACAGGGTTTGTCGCCGGCTGTTGTCATAGCGTGACTTTGCGATAACTTTCCGCAGTCGATGTCCGTCGCTGCGGGAGGTTCTGGTCGTGCTGCGCCGTTGCCTGGGCCGGATGGTGATCGCCGTCGCCGGGGCGAGCCTCGCCTACTTCGCCGCCACGCTCGCCCTCGACCCGCGCGCCTCGCTGGAGAGCCGGAGCCCGAGACCGCCCCGCGCGGCGGTCTCGGCCCGGCTGGCGTCGCTGGGGCTCGACGATCGCGTGCCGCCGGCCCGGCGCTATGCGGCCTGGGCGTCGAGGGTGGCGCGCGGCGACTTCGGCGCGACGCTCGACGGCATGCCGGTGCGCGGCGAGCTGCTCCGGCGGGCGGGGGCCAGCCTGCGTCTCGTCGTGGCGGGCGGCGGGGTGGGCTGGGCCGGAGGAGTGCTGCTGGGCGCCGTGGGGGCGTCCCGCCCGCGGGGCGTGCTCGACCGCCTGATCACCGCGGGCGCGCTGGTGACGATGGCGGTCCCGGCGTTCGCCCTGGCGGTGCTGCTCCAGACGGCCGCCCAGGGCGTGAACGCCTGGGCCGGCGTGCCGGTCTTCGCGTGGACCGGCGAGTACACCCCCGGCGCCGCGGGGGCGGCCGCCGACCGGCTGCGTCATCTGCTCCTGCCCGCCACCGTGCTCACGCTCGGCCAGGCCGCGATGTGCGCCCGCTACCAGCGCGGACTGATGCTCGACGCGCTGAGTTCGGACTGGGGCCGCGCGGCGCTGGCCCGGGGCCTGCGCCGGCGCACGGTGTTACGCCGCCACGCCCTGCGCGTGACGCTGGCACCGATGACGACCTTCGCGGCGTACGGCTTCGCCGCCCTGCTGACCGGCACGGCCGTCACGGAGAAGATCTTCGCCTGGCACGGGCTGGGCGAGTGGCTGATCGACTCGATCGCGGCCGACGACGTGAACGCGGTCGCCGCCTGCGGCTGCGCGACGGCGATGACGGTCGCCCTCGTCGGCCTCCTCGCCGACCTGGCCCACCCGGCCCTGGACCCCCGGGCCCGGCCATGACACTCCCGGCCGGATCCTCCGGTGAGAAGCGTGCGCACGGCCGGCGCGGCGATGGAGCCGGGTCCGTCGTGGGCCCGCCGGCACTCGCCCCACAGTGCCGCGAGCGACGAAGCGGTGGCCACGAGGAAGAGGGCGCCTGGTGACCGGGCACGGCGGGGAAATCGAAGGTGTGGCGGTCGCTCCCTCCACCGCCGGCGGGCCGAGGAGTCTCGGCGGGCCTGCCGACGCGGCCGAGGTTCCGGGAGGGCGGACCGTCTCGGGCCGGAGCGGGAGGCACCGGCGGTTCCCGGCCCATCGGAGGGCGCCGGGCCGGCGACGGGTCGGCGCTGTTCGGGTGCGGCTGGGCCTCGGTCTGCTCGGTGTGCTGCTGGTCCTCGCGTTCGCCGGGCCGTACCTCACGTCGTGGAGGTGGGACGCCGTGGACCTCACCGCGTTCCGCCGTCCGCCGTCCGCCCGTCACTGGCTGGGGACGACGCAGACCGGCCGGGACATGTACGTTCTGACGCTGCGGGGGCTGCGCGCGTCGCTGGTCACCGGCCTGTTCGTGGCCGTCTCCGCGACCGGGCTGGCGACGGTGACGGGTGCCGTCGCCGGATACTTCGGCGGCTGGGCCGACCGCGGGCTGACGGGCGTCGCCGAACTGCTCCTCGTCCTGCCGCCGCTCCTCGTCGTCGCGACGCTGGCTCCGGCGCTCCACGGCGCGGGCCTGCCGGTCCTCGCGCCGCTGCTGGCCGCCTTCATGTGGATGGTCACCGCGCGCGTCGTCCGGGGAATGACCCTCTCCCTGCGCGACCGGGAGTACGTTCTCGCCGCCCGCCTCCTCGGCGTGCGGCCGGTGGCGATCATCCTCCGGCACATCGTCCCCCACCTGGCCCCGCTGCTGATCGTGGACGTGACCCTCAACGTCAGCACGGCCGTCATCGCCGAGACCAGCCTGTCCTACCTCGGCTTCGGGGCCCGGCCGCCCGACGTCTCGTTGGGCACGGTCATCGCGGACGGCGCACCGTCGGCCGGGGCCTTCCCCTGGCTGTTCCTGCCTCCGGTGATCGTGCTCGTTCTTCTCGTCTTCGCCGTCACGCTCGTCGGTGATGGGCTGCGTGACGTTCTTCGGAGGCCGGCATGACCGCGGTCTTGGAGGTGTCGGGGTTGGGCGTCACGTTCGCGGGCGGGGTTCGCGCGGTGCGGGGCGTGGCGTTCGGGGTGGCGCCGGGAGAGGTGTTCGCCGTCGTCGGCGAGTCCGGCGCCGGCAAGTCCGCGACCGCCCTGGCCCTCGCCGGTCTGCTGCCCGCGTCCGCGCGAATCCAGGGCTCGGTGCGGCTCCGCGGGCGCGAGCTCCTCGGCCTACCCGAACGCGACCTCGCCGCCGTCCGCAGCAAGGAGATCGCGCTGGTCTTCCAGGACCCCGCCTTCACTCCCGTCCACCGGATCGGCGCGCAGATCGCCGAGGCGGTCCGTGCCCACCGCCGCGTGTCCAGGCGCGCGGCGGCCGCGCGGGCGGTCGGGCTGCTGCGCCTCGCCGGCATCCAGGACGCCGCCGCGGTCGCCCGCGCGTACCCGCATCAGCTCTCCGGCGGCCAGAGCCGCCGGGCGATGATCGCCGTGGCGATGGCCGCCGACCCGTACGTGATCGTCGCCGACGAGCCGACCGCCGGTCTCGACCCGCCGGTGCGGGCCCGGGTCCTCGACACCCTCCGGACCGTTCAGCGCCGTACGGGCGCGGCCCTCATCCTCATCACCCACGACCTCGGGCTCGCCGTCGAGCGAGCCGACCGGATCATGGTGATGCGCGCGGGCCGTACGGCCCGGATCGGCCCGGCCGCGACGGCCTTGACCGGCCCTTCCATGCCCCGTGCGGCCCCCGCGCTGCTCCGCTCCGTTCCCCGCCTCGGCCATACGGGCGGCAGGGCGAACGCACCGACCGTCCTCGCGGTTCACGGTTTGGTCAAGGAGTATCCGGCCCGAGGCGTGGCGCGGCGGCGGATGCGTGCCGTCGACGGCGTCGGCTTCGACGTCCGGGCGGGCGAGGCGCTGGGCCTGGTGGGCGAGTCCGGGTGCGGCAAGACGACCACGCTCAAGGAGATCGCCGCCCTCCGTACCGGCGTGGTGTTCGGCCGTGACGCCGCGAGCCTGTCCGCCGCGCAACGCCGGGAACTCCGCCGCGACCTGCAACTGGTCTTCCAGGGCCACGCCCTCGATCCGCGCATGACGGCGGGCGCCATCCTCGCCGAACCACTCCGCGCGCACGGCCGCCGCCGGTCGGAGATCGCCGCCCGCGTCCCCGACCTCCTGCACCTCGTCGGGCTCGACCCCGCGCATGCCGCGCGCCGGCCGGACGAACTGTCCGGCGGGCAGCGTCAGCGCGTCGGCATCGCCCGTGCGCTCGCCCTCGACCCGCGGCTCCTGCTGCTCGACGAACCGTTCTCGGCTCTCGACGTCTCCACCCAGGCCGGCGTCGTCGCACTGCTGCGCGGCCTGAAGACCCGCCTGGGCCTGGCCTACGTGATCGCCGCGCACGACCTGGCCGTCCTCCGCCTGCTGGCCGACCGCGTCGCCGTCATGCGCCGCGGACGCATCGTGGAGCTCGGCGACGCCGGCGCGGTGTACGGCACACCCGCCCACCCGTACACCCGGACACTCCTCGACGCCGTCCCGCCTTCGCCTCCACCCCGTGAGCGGCCCGGCCGGACGGTAGGGGATTCGTGGCCCGGCCGGGCGGTAGAGGGTCCGTGGCCCAGCCGGGCGGTAGGGGATTCGTGGCCCGGCCGGGCGGTAGAGGGTCCGTGGCCCGGCCGGGCGGTGGGGGATCCGCCACCCGACCCACGCGGCGGCTGCCCGTTCCGCACCCGCTGCCCGGTGTTCCCGGCACTGGCCGCACCGAGCCGCCGCCGATGCGCCGAGCAGGATCCCGCCCTCCGCCATCTCGCCCCCGACCACGCCGTGGCCTGCCACTTCCCCAGCCAAGGAGAACCGCGATGAGACCCCCACCGCTCGCGCTGTCCTTACTGCGCACGTCGTCGCGACGGCCTGGAGCCTCGTCGGATTGGCGGCTGTTTCTGGTGGTCCTCGGCCGGCTCGTGGGTGGCTTCGGGTCGTCGGGGCTGAGGTCCGTGTCGGTCGGGCTGTTCTTGCTGTTCACGTCCGTGTGCATGTCGTGGCGACGGCTTGGAGTCGCGTCGGAACGCCGGCCGTTTCTGGTGGTCCTCGGCCGGCTCGCCCATGGCTCCGGGTCGCCGAGGCGGAGATCCGCGTCGGTCGTGCTGCTCTTGCTGCTCACCACCGCATGTGCGCCGGTGCACGGGCCCGCGAGGCCGCTGTCCCCGATCGGCGCGTACGACATCGCCCCGACGCCGCGTGAACGCGTACGGGACGGGGGCACGCTGCGGCTGGCGACTACGGAGTTTCCCACCCAGTGGAACTACTGGCACCTGGGCGGCGCCGACCTCGACACGGCGCGGATCCTCGGCGCGCTGATGCCCTGGCTGTTCCGCTCCGACCAGCGGGGGAGGGTCGCCGCCGACCCGTCCTACCTGGTGCGCGCGGAGGTCACCCGCAGGAAGCCGAGACAGGTCGTCACCTACGATCTCAACCCGAAGGCCCGCTGGTCCGACGGCACACCACTCGGCTACCGCGATTTCCGTGCGCTGTGGCGCGCCTGCCGCGGCCGCGACGGCGCGTACCAGATCACCACTTCCACCGGGTACGACCGGATTCGGCAGGTCGCCCGCGGGGTGAACGACCGGCAGGTCGTGGTGACGTTCGACCGGCCGTTCGGGGAGTGGCGGAGCCTGTTCAGCCCGCTGTACCCGGCCGAGACGATCGGCGACCCGTCGGCCTGGGACCGTGCGTGGTCAGACCGTCTTCCGGTCACCGCCGGTCCGTTCCGGCCCGAGGGCATCGACCACACCGCCCAGGCCATCACGATCGTCCGTGACACCCGCTGGTGGGGGCCCCGGGCCCGGCTCGACCGCGTCGTCTTCCGGTACCTCGCGCGCGACGCCATGCCGGGGGCGTTCGCGAGCGGTGAGATCGACGCGTTCGACGCGGGCGCGGACGCTGCGGCGTACCGGCGCGCGCGGCAGGTCCCCGGCACGGGCGTCCGCCGGGCGGCCGGCCCGGACTTCAGCCAGCTCACCTTCAACGGCGCGGCCCCCGCCCTGGCCGACGCGAACGTACGCCGGGCCGTGGCGATGGCCATCGACCGCCGCGCGCTCGCCCGATCGGCGCTGGCCGGCCTGGACTGGCCGGTACGCCTCCTGAACGATCACGCCTTCGTCAACACCCAGGAGGGCTACCAGGACAACACGGGCGACCTCGGCACCTACGATCCGGCGGCTGCCGGACGTCTGCTGGACCAGGCAGGCCGGCGAACGCGCGGCCCGACCCGGCTGACAAACGGCCGCCCGCTGACGCTGCGCTATGTCTACCCGGCGAGCGCGGCGACCGGCCGCCAGAGCGGTGAACTGATCCAGGTCATGCTGGGCCGCGTGGGTGTACGGGTGGAACTGCGGCCGGTGCCCGACAGCGACTTCTTCGACCGCTATCTCATTCCGGGCGCGTACGACCTCGCACCGTTCTCCTGGATCGGCGGCCCGTTCCCCATCTCCAACCTGGGGCCGATCTACGGCAGACCACACGGAAACGACGTCCGGCAGAACGTCGCCCGAATCGGCTCTGCGCCGATCGACACCCTTCTCGACCGGGCCACGGAGGAACTGAACCCGGCGAAAGCCCGCCGATACGCGAACGAAGCCGACCGGCTGATCTGGAATGAGGTGCACTCGGTGACCTTGTACCAACGCCCGCAGATCGTCCCGACGCGCCAGTCCCTGGTGAACTGGGGCGCCTTCGGCCTTTCCACGCCGGCATGGCCGGATGTCGGCTTCCGCCGATGACCGACCCATCGGTCAGAAACGCTGAAACCCCGCCCCGACCTCCGCAGGTCCCCGCCGAAACCGGCATCGACCCCGCCGGACCCGCATTGGCCTTTGGGTTGCCGTCGGACTCGGCGTCGACCCGCCGGACCTCCGCACCGGCCTTCGCGGGTTGCCGCCGAAACCGGCGTCCAGGCGAGCGTGCGTTTCGCCGGCCGTACGTGTCGTTGGCGGATGACGGTGGGCCGCCGGCGGCTCGCTCCCCGAGGGACGCCACCGTTACTTTCGGCTGGTCGGCGGGCGCGGCGGGTGAGCTCGGACGCTCACCAGAAACTCGGTGCGCCGTACGGGCCCTTGCCTCCGACGGCGGCTTCCTCAGCCGTGACCTTCGTCGGGGTGTTCTGCAGAGCGTCCTCAGCAGCCTGGACAATGCTGATGAGAGCCCACCGGAGCTGTCTGCGCTGGGTGTCCACGTGGTTCTCGTAGCCCGCGTTCAGCTGTGCTCGTTGAGCCGTCTCGAACGATCTGTTGAGCATTCGTTCAAGATCAATGGCGTCCTTCCTGACGCCATTTACAGCCTGGGCGAGCTTTCCATAGAACGGGTTGTCAAACAAAAGTCCCGCCATCGTCGGCACCCTTCTGCCCACGGTGTTCAGTGCTGCGATGCTAATGGTCGTCGCCGATGGTGAGAAGTCCCATGGACGAGAAACCTGGGGGTAGGTGACCAGTCGTCATGAGCGTGTGACGTGCTCTTTACTTGACCTTCCCCGGCGTTGACCGGATGCGGCCACGAAGCGATCGTGTTTACCTGCGACGAAGCGATCGGCGCGCCGGTCACAAAGGCGGTGTGTCAGAATAGTAAACGGTCGGTCGCGGACCGTGTTCGCGCGTGTCGACGCAATTCCGTTCCGCCTGAACAGCGCAGCGAGATCGTCCTGGACGCCGCCTGTAGCCGGTGCGCCGATCGAGTGTGTTCAGGCCGTACACGCGGTGGTCGTCGGGCAGGGCGGTCGTTCGGGTGGAGCGGTGTCGGGCGAAGGCCTCGCGCGTGGGGACGCTGAGGTGATTCCGGGTCCGGTAATACGTCGGCTGGGCGGCGCTCAGGCGGCATGGTGCCGGCCGGGCGCCGCCCAGCGGGACGGCGGGGTGGAGAAGCCCCTCAGGTGCAGCGATAGAGCCCCTGGGAGTTCTGCTGCTGCGACGACGAGGTCGACGTCCCGCCGTACTCCGATGCCTTCACGGCCTGGCAGTTCTTGGTGACCCAGGAGGTCACGTCCGAGCTGCCGCCGGGCGGGCCGCCTCCGCCCACCATCACGAAGCGCAGTTTCCCGCTCTTCACGTACTGCTGGAGCTTCGACACGGTCATCGCCGGATCGCTACCGGTGAAGCCGCCCATGGCCATGACCGGCTCACCGGTCTTGATGATGATCGACGACGCGCTCATGGCGCTGGACACCGCGAGGAGCCAGGTGGCGCCGCCGCGGTTCTTCTGCAGGTACGAGATGAGCTGAGCGCTCGCCTCGCCGCCCGGGCCGCCTCCGCCCGGGAAGCGTCCGCCGGGGGAGCCGCCGCCCCGTCCCGGGAAGCCTCCGCCTCCGCCGGGGAAGCCGCCCTGTCCGCCGTTGGGCCGGCCCGTACCGCCGCCGGGCGCTTGGCCCGGCATGCCCGGCGCGCCTGAGTTGCCAGAACCACCGGCTCCGCCCGGCGGCATGCCGCCGGGGAACAGGTCCTCCATCGCCCGCCGCGCGCCCGCCGGAATCCGGCCGTTGCCGCCACGCATCCCCGGGCCGCCGAACATCCCGAAGCCGCCCGACGGACCCGCGAGGGGATTGGTGCCGTTGGAGCTGAACGCGGCGGCGGAGACCGCGTACGCCGCTGGGCCGGCCAGGCCCGCGACCATGCCGACGATCGCGGCGACCGCGGCCACCCGGCCCAGTCTCGACCGCAGGCCCGCCTTCACGGAGCCGCCGGTGCGGTCGGACCCGCCCGACGCCGACGAGGCCGTCGGCCCCGCCCCGCCAGATGAGGATGCGGGGGCCTCGCTGGATGAGGGCCAGACAGGGGCCGACGCCAACGAGCCGTCCGCGGCGGATCCAGCTGTTGTGGCCGGCGTCGACCGGCCGTCTGGGGCGGATCCAGCTGTTGTGGTCGACGCCGACGGGCCGTCTGGGGCGGATCCAGCTGTTGTGGCCGGCGTCGACCGGCCGTCCGCGACGGATCCAGCGGTCGTGGCCGACGCCGACGGGTCATCCGAAGCGGATCCGGGCGTCGCGGCCGCCGTTGAGCGGCCGTCCAAGGCGGATCCAGCTGTAGAGGCCGGCGTCGACGGGCCGTCTGGGGCGGATCCAGCTGTTGTGGCCGATGTCGACGGGTCGTTGGGAGCTGATCCAGCTGTCGACGTTGACCGGCCGTTCGGGGCGGAGCCGGGCGTTGTGGCCGACGCGGATGGGCCGTTCAGACCGGGTTCGACCGTCGCCGCAGGACCGTGGGCGGCCGCCGGTCGTGCGGCGGCCGGATCCGTGCCCGGTCGGGCAGCTGCCGGAGAGTGGCGGGGAGCGCGCCGGCCCGGCCCGGAGGCGCCGCCGATGAGAGCCACCACCAAACCTGCGACCGCCAGCACGGTCAGTGTGAGCACCGTCCACGACAGCCAGGGGTTCCAGCTCGGCGTCCGCCGCAGCAGGGCGAACGACCAGCCGCCCGTGACGGCGACGCCCAGCGGCAGCGACCAGCTCCACGCGACCGAGCTCCACCGGCCGTATCCGTCGTGGGCAGAGACGCCCGGTCCGAATGCGCCGCCGGTGCGAGCCGGCTCACCCTGACCGGCCCGGCCCCGGACGTCCACCGTCCGGCCGTCGTCGGCCCAGCCATCTTCGGTGCGCCCGGCCCGTACCGCCGAATCGGTGTCCGGTGCACTCGCGGAGGTCCGACGGTGGACGCTCAGCGCCGCGCCGGAAGCGCGTTCGGCCGGCGCCACCTCTGAGGCGTACCCACCCAGCGGCATGCCCGAGCCGTGCCCGGTCGGTGCCGGGTCCGGGGAATTCTCGGTGAGCGCCGCGGTCGAGGCGTCGCCGCGCAGTGCCCCGCTTGAGCCGTCTCCGGTCGGTGCCGTGTCCGGGGAACTCCCGGCGAGTGCCGCGTCTGAGGCGTCGCCACGCGGCGCTGTGCCCGAGCCGTGCCCGGTCGGTGCCGTGTCCGGGAAACCGAGGCTCAGCGCCGCGTCCGAGGCGTTCCCGCCCAGCGTCCCGTCTGAGGCGTCACCGGTGAACGCCGCGTCGTGGCGGCGGCTCGAGGATCGGTACGCCCGTAGTGACAGGGTGCCGCCGATTCCGGTCAGTGCGCCCACGGCCGGGGCGAGGGCGGTCGTGTAGTACGGGTGCATCGTGCCGTCGGAGAAGCTGAAGATGACGAAGTGGACCACCAGCCAGCCGCCCCACAGCACGACGGCGGCCCGCGCGAGGTCCGTGCGCGGGCGCTTCCACAAGGTCACCATGCCCACGACCAGCACGAGGGCCGCGAATGGCAGCAGCCACGAGATCTGGCCGCCGACCGTGTCGTTGAACAGCCGGCCCAGCCCGGACGCGCCCGCGAAGCTCGCGCCCTGGCCCCCACCCGGGCCGCCCCGGCCTCCGCCCGGGCCGCCGCCCTCGTTGCCCGTGACCCGGCCGAGGCCGTTGTAGCCGATCACCAGGTCCCAGACCGTGCCGTCCGTGCTGCCGCCGATGTACGGGCGGGAGGAGGCCGGAATGAGGTCTACCACGACCATCCACCAGAAACTGGATAGCGCGAGGACGACCCCGGACGCCAGGAGGTGCCACACGCGGCGTAGCCGGCCGCCCGGGGCGAACAGCAGGTAGACGAGGGCCAGCGCCGGCAGCAGCAGGTACGCCTGGAGCATCTTGGTGTTGAAGCCGCAGCCCAGGAAGAACGCCGACGCGAGCAGCCAGCGCAGCCGGCCCGACTCGACGGCGCGCTGGCACGCCCACGCCGCGAGCAGCAGCAACAGCACCAGCAGCGTGTCGGGGTTGTTGTCCCGGTTGATCGCGACCGTGATCGGGGTCAGCGCCATCACGAGTGCGGCCACCAGCCCGGCGACCGGGCCGAAGACGCGGCGCACCGTCACGTACAGCACGAAGACCCCGGCGACGCCCATGACGACTTCGGGCAGCAGCAGGCTCCAGCTCCCGAACCCGATGACCCGTGCGGTCAGTTCCTGCACCCACAGCGCCATCGGCGGCTTGTCCACGGTGATGAACGACGCGGAGTCCAGCGAGCCGAAGAAGAACGCCTTCCAGCTCTCCGTGCCGCTGCGCACCGCGGCGGAGTAGTACTCGTTGGCGTAGCCCGACAGGCCCCAGCCGTACAGGAGGGCCGCGAGGAGCAGCACGCCCCCGAGCGCCCCCCGGGTCCACCACGGGTCGCCGGAGCGCCGCGCGGGGGCGGGTTCGGCGTCCACCGCGGGGGCGGCGCGGTGTGGCGAAAGGACACTCATCGGGTCTCCTCTTCCAGGTCCGGCGTCCGCCGCGGGTGGAACACCCACGCGCGCAGCAGCGCGAAGCGGATCGCCGCGGCGAACAGGTTCAGGGCCAGCAGCGCGGCCAGTTCGACGAACCGCGACGCGTGCGGCCACGCGGCGTGCACCGCGAACAGCCCGAGGGTGCTCACGCCGAGTCCCACGAGGAACGCGACCCCGCCTTCGAGCTGGTGCCGGACGATCCGCCGGGTGCCGACCACGCCGAAGGTGAACCGCCGGTTCGCGGCCGTGTTGGCGATGGCGGCGAGGAAATAGGAGACCACATTCGCGAGAACGACCGGCATGAGAAGCCGCAAAAGCCCGTACAGGACGAGCTGGGCGATCGTGCTGACCAGCCCGATGACGGCGAAGCTCGGCACCTGCGCCCGCATCCCGGCGGGCAGCCGCCGCGACGGCACCTGCACCCGCAGCGCTCCGGCGAGCCATCGGCGTCCCATGCGCAGCATTCCCCGCAGGTCGTCCAGGGCGGTACGGACGACGTCGACGCGGCTGTCCGGGTCATCGACCCAGTCGACCGGCACCTCGTGGATCCGCAGTCCGTTCCGCTCGGCGAGCAGCAGCAGTTCGGTGTCGAAGAACCACTCCTCGTCCTCCACCGCCGGGAGCAGCGCCCGTACGATCTCCGCCCGGCCCGCCTTGAACCCGCACTGCGCGTCCGAGAACCGGGCCGCGAGCGTCGTGCGGAGCATCAGGTTGTAGATGCGGGAGATCACCTCGCGGCGCGGGCCGCGGACGACCGCCGAGCCGCGCGACAGGCGGCTGCCGATGGCCAGGTCGCTGTGGCCGGACACGAGGGGCGCGATCAGCGGCAGGAACGCGTCGAGGTCCGTGGACAGGTCCACGTCCATGTACGCGACGACGTCGGCCACGCTGGTGCCCCACACGTGACGCAGCGCACGGCCGCGCCCCTTCTGGGGCAGCCGTACGGCCTCGACCTCGGAGAACCGCAGCGCCAGCCGCGACGCGACGTCCCATGTCCGGTCCGTGCTCGCGTTGTCCACGATCGTGATCACGAACCGGTACGGGAACGTCTCGAGCAGGTAGGTGTGGAGGCGTCGCACGCTGGCGGCCAGGATGTGTTCTTCGTTGTAGACCGGGATCGCGATCTCGATGAGAGGACCGCGCGCCTCAAAGACCATGCCCGGCCGCGCCTGCGGCCCGGCCGACAGGGAAATCTCGCTCATGAGTCCTCCTTCGTCGGAGGAGAGACCAGGCGCGCAGTGTCATCGATTCGCTCACTCCGTTCGCTCATGACCATCAAGGTCGCGGGCGAGCGTGGGAGCCGAGTGAGCCGTTTCTTAACCGCGGATGAGAAAGCGGATCAAGGGGCCGGAGCCGGGGTTCCGGGCAGTTTCATCCAGGCCGCCGTGCCGCCGCCGGGCGCCGGATCCAGCCGGATCTCCCCGCCCGCGTCCCGTACGGCACGGGCCGCGATGGCCAGCCCCAGGCCCGACCCCGGCAGCCCCCGCGCGGACGGCGAACGCCAGAAGCGGTCGAAGACGTACGGCCGGTCCTCGTCCGGAATGCCCGGCCCCTCGTCCCGTACGGTCAGCTCCCCATCGCGGAGGCGGACCGACACGGTGCCGCCCGGCGGGCTGAACTTGATCGCATTGTCCAGGAGGTTCACCAGGGCGCGTTCGAGCGCCGCGGCGTCCCCGCGCACGTACCACGGCGAGATCTCGTCCTCGATCCGCAGCGTCGGCCCTCGCGGGCGTACGCGGCGCACCGCGTTCTCGGCCACCTCGTGCAGCGGGACGGGGCCCACGTCGGCGACGTCCTCGTCGCGCGCCAGGTCGAGGAGGTCGCCGACCAGGCTGGACAGCTCCACGAGCTGCGCCTTCACGTTGACCAGCAGCCGTTTCTTGCCGTCGTCGGGCAGCGGACGGCCCGTCTCCTCGCTGCGGAGCATCAGGTCGACGTTGGTGCGCAGGCTGGTCAGGGGCGTGCGCAGCTCGTGGCCGGCGTCCACGATCAGCCGCTGCTGCCGCTCGCGAGACCCGGCCAGCGCACGGGTCATGCTGTTGAACGACCGGCTCAGCCGGGCGATCTCGTCCCGTCCCTCCACCGGGATGGCGGTGTCCAGCTTCTCGGTGCGCGCGATGTGCTCGACCACGTCGGTCAGCCGGTCCACGGGCGCCAGACCGGCGCGGGCGATGAGCAGGCCCGCGACCGCCGCCCCGACGACGCCGACGGCCGCGACCGCGACGAGGAGCAGGGCGAGGCTGTTCAGCGACTCGTTGACCTGGGCGAGCGGTTTGGCCACCGACACCGCGAAGCCGCTGGGGTCGCGGTGCGTGAACACCCGCATCGGGGTGCCGTCCGCGGTCTGGCCGTCGCGGTAGGTGGCCTGCTTCTGACCGCGGGCGATGGCGACGTCGCCGGGCACGACCTTCAGCGGGGAGGTCCCCGGCGAGCTGCAGTAGGTGCCGTCCGGCGAGATGACCTGCAGCGTCGGCTGGTACCCGCGGAAGGGGTCGTCCTTCCGCGGCTGCAGGTCGCAGATGGAGCGCGCCGATCCGGGCCTCGCGTTCGCGCCGGGCGGCCCGCCGGCGCGCGGTCCCCCCGACAGCGACTGGTCGAGCTGGTCGATCAGCCGTCCGCGTACGACGAACCAGCAGCCGACCGCGCAGGCCGCCACGGCCACGGCGACGGCGAGGCTGGTCAGTACGGCCAGCCGGGTGCGCAAGGAAAGATGCCGTCTCACGCGATCCCTCCTAGAGGCAGGCCGTCACGAGGAGCGCAGGACGTAGCCGACGCCGCGGACGGTGTTGATCAGACGCGGTTCGCCCATCTTGCGACGCAGGTACATGACGTACACGTCCAGGGAGTTGGACGACGGCTCGAAGTCGAAGCCCCACACCGCCTTGAGGATCTGCTCGCGGGTCAGCACCTGGCGCGGGTGGGTGAGGAAGAGCTCCAGCAGGGAGTACTCGGTGCGGGTGAGTTCGAGTGCGCGGCCGTCGCGGCTCACCTCGCGGGTCACGGTGTTCATTCGCAGGCCGGCGTACTCCAGGAGCTCGCCGCCGCGGGTCGTCACCACGCTGCGGCGCAGCAGCGCCCGTACCCGCGCGAGGAGTTCGTCCAGCTCGAACGGTTTGACGAGATAGTCGTCCGCGCCGGCGTCCAGTCCGGTGACCCGGTCGCCGACCGTGTCCCGCGCGGTCAGCATGAGGACCGGCAGCGTCTCCCCGCGGGCGCGCAGGCGGCGGCACGCGGTGAGGCCGTCCATGCGGGGCATCAGGATGTCGAGAACGGCCAGGTCGGGCTGGGTCCGGTCGAGCTCGTCGAGCGCCGCCACGCCGTCGGCGGCGGTGACCACCTCATAGTCCTCGAACGCGAGGCTGCTCGCGAGAGACTCACGGACCGCGGGTTCGTCGTCTACGACCAGAATGCGCACGTCAATGACGGTATCCGCCGTCGCGACCGATCAGGGCAGGTGGCGAGGTTTCTCATCCAAATCTCAGCTGGTCAGGGGAGGGGTACCTCGACCGCGCGCCGGTTCTGCGTGAAGCGGGGGTTCCAGACGTACAGCCCCATGTCCTGCGGAGTGACGGAGGCCTCGACCGGCATGTCGGTGGCGACCCGGACGAGGTAGCTCGCGCCCGCCGGGATGTACTGGTCCCCGTCCTCCGAGCGCGGCGGCGCGAAGCCGAGCGTGTTGACCACGTCGGTGTGGTCGGGCAGCGTGCACATGTCCGACGGCGCGCCCGGCTGCGGCATGCAGCGGTTCTCGGCCAGTACGCTCGCCGGCACCCGGGACCGCTTGACGAACAGGTCGGCGGGGAAGTCCAGCAGCGCGGCGTCGGTGCCGGTGTTCGTGATCACGTAGTCGAGGTAGCCGAGCGTGGTGCCGTCCGCCGGCCGTACCGTCGTGCTGGCGAGCGGCCGCTCGGCCGTCCCGGCCTTGACCGCGGCGAGAGAGTACGAGTAGCCGTCCGGCGTGCTGACGTCGAGCCGGGAGCCGGTCTTCAGCCGCGACAGGCTGCTGACGCCGGAGCCCGGTCCGGCGCTCGTCCGGGCGGCCACCGTACGCGGTGCCGGCATGCCGTGGTCGCCGTGCGCGCGCACGCCGACGATGAGGCCCGCCACCGCGCCGACGCCGAGCACGCCGCCCGCGATGCCGAGACCGGCGGTGCGCCGGCTCTGTCTCTTCCTTCTGTGCGCGCTTCTGCGCGAGTGACTCCGTGCCATGGCTTCCAGGTCCCGGGTCGGCGGGTCGGCGGCGCTCCGTGACACCACGGAGCACCGCCGCATAAGCCCCAAAACATAGCAAACCGACCTGCGGAAACGCCGCGACTGTACGGATGACTCCTGGTCAGGGCACCATCCATGACAGGACCGCGACGGACTGCAGAAGCGCGAGCACGCACATTCCGGCGAGGAAGACCAGGCTCCACAGGATCACCCGGCGGAAGATGTCGCCCTCCTTGCCGTCCATGCCGACGGCCGCCGCGGCGATCGCGAGGTTCTGCGGCGACACCATCTTCCCGAGCACACCGCCGGAGCTGTTGGAGGCCGCCATCAGCAGCGGCGACAGGTTCGCCTTGCCGGCGGCGGCCACCTGCAGGGCGCCGAACAGCGAGTTGGAGGAGGTGTCCGAGCCGGTGACCGCGGTGCCGAGCCAGCCGAGGACGGGGGAGAGGAACGCGAAGAAGCCGCCGGCGCCCGCCATCCAGGTGCCGAGCGTGATCGTCTGGCCGGAGGCGTTCATCACGTACGCGAGGCCCAGCACCGCCATGACCGTGACGATCGCCCAGCGCAGCTGCACGAGTGTGGCCCGGTACGCGCGCAGCGCCCGCGCCACGCCGACCTTCAGCGCGATCGCGCTGAACACACCGGAGATCAGCAGCAGGGTCCCCGCCGCGTTCAGCCAGTTGATCTTGAACTGCGGCAGTGTCGAGACCTTGCCGGAGGCGCCGGTGATGTGCAGGCCCGGCCAGTTCACCGTCCTGGTCGGCTCGTCGAGCCAGCCCTTGATCGGGTTGATCTGCGCGAGCACGAAGACCGCGATGATGATCGCGTACGGCGCCCACGCCCGTACGACCTCCGCACGCGCGTCCGGGCGCGCGACCCGTCCGGCGAACTCCGGCGTCGGCTCGTCGGCCGCCCCGCCCGCGACGACCGTACGGGGCTCGGGCCCGCCGAGCGTCTCACCCGGCTGCCAGACGCGCAGCAGCGCGACGAGGACGACCACCGAGAACAGCGACGCGACGATGTCGGTGAGCGGCACCGACAGGTGGTTCGAGGTGATCCACTGCGCGAGGCCGAACGCCACGCCCGCGGTCAGCGCCGCCACCCACGTCTGCGCGACGCCGCGGCGGCCGTCGACGATGAACACCAGCACGAGCGGCACGAACACCGCGAGGATCGGCGTCTGGTGGCCGACCATGGCGCCGAGGGTGTCGCTCGACATGTGCGTCACGCCGCCGAGGGTGATGATCGGGATGGCCATCGCGCCGAACGCGACCGGCGCGGTGTTGGCGACCAGCGCGACCACCGCGGCCTTGAGCGGCTTGAAGCCCATCGCGATGAGCATCACCGAGGTGATCGCCACCGGCGTGCCGAACCCGGCCAGGGCCTCCAGCAGCGCGCCGAAGGAGAACGCGATGATGATCGCCTGGATGCGCTGGTCGTCGCTGACCTGGGCGAACGTCCGTCGGAGCACGTCGAAGTGCCCGGTCTCGACGGTCATCGTGTAGATCCAGATCGCGTTGATGACGATCCACAGGATCGGGAAGAAGCCGAACACCGCCCCTTCACCGCCGGCGAGCAGCGCCTGGCCGGTGGGCATGCCGTACGCCCCGATCGCGACGACCACCGACACCGCCAGGGCGATGACCGAGGCCAGCCACGCGCGCATCCGCACGAGACCCAGCAGTACGAACAGGGTGAGCAGGGGGAGCGCCGAGACCAGCGAGCTCCACGCCAGGGAATGAGCGACGGGATCGAGCACTTGGCGGTACAACGGGGGTCACCTCCGAGGGGACAACTGCTCCTTGCCGATCCCCCGAATGGACGCGTCGAGCACTTCCGCGGTGTGTGCCACCGCGATCTCCTCGCCCCGGCGGCGCAGCGCCGTGGCGATCTGCAACGAGCAGCCCGGGTTGGCGGCCACGAGCAGGTCCGCTCCGGTCGCCGACACGTTCGCGGCCTTGCGGTCGCCGAGCTCACCGGCGGCCTCGGGCTGCAGCAGGTTGTAGACGCCCGCCGAACCACAGCAGATCTCCGGGTCGGCGATCTCGCGGATCTCCAGGCCGGGGATGCCCGCGAGCAGCGCGCGCGGCTGGACGCGGATGCCCTGGGCGTGGGCGAGGTGGCAGGCGTCGTGGTAGGCGACCGTGATCTCCAGCGGATGGCGGGTGGCGCGCGGCCCCAGCTCGGCGAGGTACTCGGTGAGGTCGCGTGTCTTGACCGAGAACTCCCGTGCCCGTTCCGCCCACTCGGGCTCGTCGGCCAGCACGTCGCCGTAGTCCTTCATCGCCGAGCCGCACCCGGCCGCGTTGACGACCACCACGTCCACGTCGGCGAAGGTCTCGATGGTCTTCTTGGCGAACGCCCTGGCCTCCGCCGCCCGCCCGGAGTGCAGTGACAGCGCCCCGCAGCAGCCCTGGTCCTTGGAGATGACGACGTCGCAGCCCTCCATCGCCAGGACGCGCGCGGTCGCGGCGTTGACGCCGGGGAAGAACTCCCGCTGCACGCAGCCGGTCAGCATGCCGACGACGGCGCGGCGCTCGCCGCGGGCGGCGACGCGCTCGGGCAGGCGCACATGGGAGGCGCGCGGCGGCGCCAGCCGCTCCATGGCCGCCAGCGTCGGCGAGATCCGGTTCAGCAGGGGCGCCATGTTGATCTTGGATGCCTGGTACGCGCGGAGCGGCCCGCGCAGGAGACGAAGGCGCTTCGGGTACGGGAAGAACGCGAAGATCGCCTCGCGGAGCAGCCGATCGGTACGACCGCGCGGCCGTTCGTCCTCGACCTTGGCCCTGGTGACCTCGATGAGCCGGTCGTACTTGACGCCCGACGGGCACGCGGTCACACAGGCCATGCAGCCGAGACAGCGGTCGAAGTGCTCGATCATCGGCCCGCTGAGCGGCTCGCCCTGCTCGTGCTGGCTCATCAGGTGGATCCGCCCGCGCGGGGAGTCCATCTCCTCGCCCCACAGCTGGTACGTCGGGCACGTGGGCAGGCAGAACCCGCAGTGCACGCAGTCGTCGAGCAACTCGCGGAAGTCCTCCACTAGATCCCCCCTGCGAAGCGTCCCGGCGACAGGCGGTGCTCCGGGTCGAACTGGTCCTTGACGCGTCGCATCAGCGCCAGGGCGGGTACCGGCCCCCACCGGTCGAGGGCCGTGCCGTCCGGCGCGGACAGCACGACGGCGCTGCCGTGGCGTCGGAGGCGGTCGAGGGCCTGCTCCGCGTCGCCGGCGGGCAGCCCGACGTGCCAGACGCCGCGCCCGGCGGAGCCGCGGACGTGCGCGGGCGCCTCCTGGAAGACCGCGGTGAGCTTCGAGGGCGCGGCGCGCACCTCGGCGAGCACCTCTCCGTCCGGCAGCCGTCCCCACCAGCCGGGTGGCTCCTCGGTGATCCGGCCGCCGATGAGGTCGCGGGCCGCCTCGGCGCGCGCCGGCACGCCGCCGGCGAACCCCTCCAGCAGCACGGTCACGGTGATCGGGTCCGGCCCGTCCACCTCGATGGCCGAGGGCACGAGCGACGAGCGTCGCAGCGCCCGCGTCAGCTCCAGCGCGGCGGCCGCGTCCGCGACGGTGGCCGAGACGTACGCGCTGGCCTGCGGGAGCGGGTGCAGCCGGAACGCCGCCTCGGTGATCAGGCCGAGGGTGCCGCGCGAGCCGGTGAACAGCTTGCCGAGGTCGTAGCCGGCGACGTTCTTGACCACCTTGCCGCCGGCGTGCGCGACCACTCCGTCGGCGCGCACGACCGTGATCCCGATGAGCAGGTCGCGCGCCGAGCCGTACAGGAGCCGCCGGGGGCCGGCCGTGGCGGTGGCAAGCGTGCCTCCGACGGTCGCGCCGGGCACCAGGGCGTCGAGGGCGAGCTGCTGGCGCGTGCCGGAGACCGCCTCCTGCAGCTTCTCCAGGGGCAGCCCGGCCTCGGCCTTGACGACGAGGTCGCCCGCGGTGTGCTCGATCAGCCGGCCGAGCCGCCGCGTTTCGACGATCAGGTCGCAGCGCTCGGGCGGCGCGCCCCAGTGCAGCTTGGTGCCGGCGCCGCGCGGCACGACGGTGAGCCGGTGCTCGGCGGCGGCGCGCATCAGCTCGCCCGCCTCCGTCACGGTGGCGGGCGCGGCCACGTACGCGGCGCCGACTCCCTGGACGGCGTCTTCGGGCTCGGCGGGACGGACCTCGCACGCCTTGGCCAGAGCGTCGATCACCTGCGTCATCAGAACAGGTCCGCCTTTCCGCTCTCGACGAGCGGATGGACCCCGGTACGGCGGCCCGGCACCTCGCCGCACAGCCGTGGGGTCGGGTACACCTTGCCGGGGTTGCACAGGCCGGCCGGGTCGAAGGCGCACCGCACCATCTGCATGGTGTCGAGGTCCTCCTCGGTGAACATCCGGGGCATGTGCTTGGCCTTGTCGACGCCCACGCCGTGCTCGCCGGTGATCGACCCGCCGTGCTCGATGCACAGGTCGAGGATCTGGCCCGAGACCATCTCGGCGCGTTCGGCCGCGCCCGGCACCGCGTCGTCGAACAGCACCAGCGGATGCAGGTTGCCGTCGCCGGCGTGGAAGACGTTCGCGACCCGTACGCCGCTGTCGCCCGACAGCTCGTCGATCCTGGCCAGCACCTCGGGCAGGGCCGTACGGGGGATGACGCCGTCCTGCACGATGTAGTCGGGGCTGATCCGGCCCACCGCCGCGAACGCGGACTTGCGGCCCCGCCAGATGAGGGCCCGCTCGGTGTCGTCGGCGGCCACCCGGATCTCGAACGCCGCGTCGCACAACTCCTTGACCTGCGCGAACTGGTGGTCCACCTCGGCGGTGGGCCCGTCCAGCTCGACGACGAGCACCGCGCCGGCGCCCGGCGGATAGTCACAGGCCACCGCCGCCTCGGCCGCCTCGATGGACAGCGCGTCCATCATCTCGATCGCCGCGGGCACCACGCCCGCGGAGATGATCGCCGAGACCGCCTCGCCCGCGCTCTCGATGGTGTCGAAGGCGGCCAGCAGCGTCTCGACCTTCTCCGGCAGGCGCGTGAGCCGCACGGTGATCTTGGTGGTGATGCCCAGCGTGCCCTCGGAGCCGACGAACGCGCCGAGCAGGTCATAGCCCGGCGCTTCGGAGATCTCCACGATCTCTCCGTCGGGCGTGACGACCTCGCAGGCCAGCACGTGGTTGACGGTGAAGCCGTACTTCAGGCAGTGGGCGCCGCCGGAGTTCTCCGCGACGTTGCCGCCGATCGAGCAGATCTGCTGGCTGGAGGGATCGGGCGCGTAGTAGTACCCCTGCGACCGTACGGCCTTGGTCACGTCGAGGTTGATCACGCCGGGCTCGACGACGGCGCGCTCGTCGTCGATGTCGATCTCCAGGATCCGCCGCATGCGGGAGGTGACGATCAGTACGCCGTCGGTGCGGGGGAGCGCTCCCCCCGACAGCCCGGTGCCGGAGCCGCGCGCGATGTAGGGCACGCCCTCGGCCGTGCACGCCCTGACGATCTCGGCGATCTGCTCGGCGCTGTCCGGCAGCACCACGATGCCCGGCGTCGCCCGGTGGTAGGTCAGCCCGTCGCACTCGTACGTGCGCAGCTCGGCAGGGTCGGTGATGACGTTCCCGGCTCCGGCGACGACCCTCAGCCGCTCTGCGAGCCCGTCCAGCCCTGCTGTAGACACATCACCCATCCTTGACCTTTTGGAACGGATCCAAACTAATCGGTACCAAGGTGTGATCTGGCCCTTGCCGTACGTCATGTGCACGGCCGATGACCTGCGGAAACGCCCCGGAGTCCGCCGGACTCCGGGGCGCGGTCCTCAGGGCATCCGCTCGTACGCCGGGACGGTCAGGAAGTCGGCGTAGTCATCGGCGAGGGCGACCTCCTTGAACAGGCTCACCGCGTCGGCGAAGCGCTTCTCGTCGTAGGCGTCCCCGTACGACTCGCGGATCTTGCCGAGCTCCTCGTCGATCAGCCGCTCGACCAGCTCCGGCGTGACCTTCGGGCCCTCGGCGAGCTCGACGTCGTTGTGGATCCACTGCCACACCTGCGAGCGCGCGATCTCGGCGGTCGCGGCGTCCTCCATCAGGTTGAAGATGCCCACCGCGCCGTTGCCGCCCAGCCAGGTCGCGATGTACTGCAGGCCCACGCTGATGTTGTTGCGCAGCCCCGCCTCGGTGATCTCACCAGGGGTCTTCTCCACCGCCAGCAGGTCCGACGCCGAGACCGAGACGTCCTCGCGGAGCCGGTCGCGCTGGTTCGGGCGGTCGCCGAGGACGCCGTCGAAGACCTCGCGGCAGATGTCGACCATGCCGGGGTGGGCGACCCAGGACCCGTCGAAGCCGTCCTCGGACTCGCGGGTCTTGTCGGCCCGCACCTTCTCGAACGCGGCCTTGTTGACCTCCTCGTCACGACGGGAGGGGATGAAGGCCGCCATGCCGCCGATCGCGTGCGCGCCGCGCTTGTGGCAGGTGCGCACCAGGAGCTCGGTGTACGCCCGCATGAACGGGGCGGTCATCGTGATCGCGTTGCGCTCGGGCAGCAGGAACTGCCGGCCGCGCGAGCGGAACTTCTTGATCACCGAGAACAGGTAGTCCCACCGGCCGGCGTTGAGCCCCGCGGAGTGGTCCCGCAGCTCGTAGAGGATCTCCTCCATCTCGAACGCGGCCGGGATGGTCTCGATCAGCACCGTCGCCCGGATCGTGCCGCGCGGGATCTCCAGGAGGTCCTGGGCGAGGTTGAAGACGTCGTTCCAGAGGCGCGCCTCGTGCCGGCTCTCCATCTTGGGCAGGTAGAAGTACGGTCCCTTGCCCTTGTCGAGCTGGCGCCGCGCGCAGTGGAAGAAGTAGAGGCCGAAGTCGAACAGGGAGCCGGACATGCGCTCGCCGTCCACGAGGACGTGCTTCTCGTCCAGGTGCCAGCCGCGCGGCCGCACGACGATGGTGGCCAGCTCCTCGTCCGGCTTCAGGGTGTAGGACTTCCCGCCGGTCTCGAAGTCGATGGTGCGGTCGAGGGCGTCCTTGAGGTTGAGCTGGCCGCCGACCATGTTCTCCCACAGCGGCGTGTTGGCGTCCTCGAAGTCGGCGAGCCAGACCTTCGCCCCGGAGTTGAGCGCGTTGATCGTCATCTTGCGGTCCGTCGGGCCGGTGATCTCGACGCGGCGGTCCTCCAGGCCGGGCGCCGGGTCGGCCACGCGCCAGGTGTGGTCCTGGCGGACGTCCGCGCTGTCCGGGGCGAAGTCGAGCGTGCCGCCGCGGGCCAGCTCCTCCTGGCGCTCGGCCCGAAGGCCGAGCAGCTCGCGGCGGCGCGTGCCGAACTCGCGCTGGAGGGTGGCGAGAAAGCCCAGTGCCTCGGGCGTGAGGATCTCCCCGAACCGATCTTCGACGGAGCCGGTCAGCTCCACGCCTGCGGGTCCAGCCATCTGCCCACCCTTTCGTCTGGCGAAATTTCTCTTCTGCTTAGTGGAAAGCCTATTAATGTCCTCGCGGACCGGTCAAAGGGGTCCTACCCGTGTGGACGTCCGGAGCGGGTACGCCGACTGGGGCCTGTCCCGACCAACCCACCCCGACCGACCTCCCGGGCCGATATCCAGGTGTGCGAAACGCGGGTACGTGGCAGCATCAGGGGAAGATCCGGGGATGTTCCGGTGTTGACATGGGGGAAGATGTCTACTTTTTCCTACGAAGAGCCAGAGCCGCTGACCGGTGAGCTGGACCTCGAAGACCGGCAGGCGCTACGCCGGGTCGCCGGGCTCTCCACCGAGCTCCGCGACATCACCGAGGTCGAATACCGGGCCCTCCGGCTCGAACGCGTCGTCCTGATCGGCGTGTGGACCGACGGAGACGAGGTCCACGCCGAGAACTCCCTGCGCGAGCTGGCACTCCTCGCCGAGACCGCCGGCTCGCAGATCCTCGAAGGCATGATCCAGCGGCGGTCGCGCCCCGACCCCGCGACGTACGTCGGCTCCGGCAAGGCGCTGGAGCTGCGCGACGTCGTGATCTCCACGGGCGCCGACACCGTGATCTGTGACGGAGAGCTGGCGCCCAGCCAGCTGCGCCGCCTGGAGGAGATCGTCCAGGTCAAGGTCATCGACCGTACGGCCCTGATCCTGGACATCTTCGCCCAGCACGCCAGCAGCCGCGAGGGCAAGGCCCAGGTCGAGCTGGCCCAGCTCGAATACCTCCTGCCGCGCCTGCGCGGCTGGGGTGGCAACCTGTCCCGTCAGGTCGGTGGCCGTGCCGCCGGCGGTGTCGGCATCGGCGGCCGCGGCCCCGGTGAGACCAAGATCGAGCTGGACCGGCGGCGTATCCGCACCCGCATGGCCAAGCTGCGCCGCCAGATCAACGAGATGGGCAAGGCCCGCGACACGATGCGGTCCCAGCGGCGCACCCGCGCGGTGCCCGCGGTCGCCATCGCCGGCTACACCAACGCCGGCAAGTCCAGCCTGCTCAACCGGCTGACCGGCGCGGGCGTGCTGGTGGAGAACGCCCTGTTCGCCACCCTCGACCCGACGGTGCGCCGGGCGAGCACGCCGAACGG
The DNA here is from genome assembly GCF_030269445.1 of Actinoallomurus iriomotensis. Taxonomy (GTDB): domain Bacteria; phylum Actinomycetota; class Actinomycetes; order Streptosporangiales; family Streptosporangiaceae; genus Actinoallomurus; species Actinoallomurus iriomotensis. The sequence continues at coordinate 702,932 of NZ_BSTJ01000001.1, read as the reverse complement.
CCGCGCCATCACGCTCGCGGACACGGTCGGGTTCGTCCGCCACCTGCCGCACCAGCTCGTCGAGGCGTTCCGCTCGACGCTGGAGGAGGTCACCGACGCCGACCTGATCGTCCACGTGGTCGACGGCTCCGACGCCGACCCGGAGGCGCAGATCGCCGCCGTGCGCGAGGTGCTGCGCGACATCGGCGGCGCCGATGTGCCCGAGCTCATCGTCATCAACAAGGCCGACATCGCCGACGAGATGGCGCTCGCCCGTCTCCGCCGGCACGAGCCGCACAGCGTCGTCGTCTCCGCGCGCACCGGTGCCGGGATCGACGAGCTGCTGCAGGTGATCGAGGACGTGCTCCCGCGCGCCGAACGCGAGGTGCGCGCCCTGGTGCCGTACGATCGCGGCGACCTGGTCGCCCGTGCGCACGACACCGGCGAGGTGCTCTCCCAGGAGCACACCGCCGAGGGCACCGCGCTGCACGTCCGCGTGCCCGACCGCCTGGCGGCCGAGCTCGAGCCGTACGCCTCCGCACAGGTCTGACCGGCTACGAGATGACCGGGACCACTTCGGTCCCGGTCATCTTTCGCCGTTCGCCCCAAGCGCGTGGTCTTCCTGAGGTATCTTCAAAGCGCCTGTAACAGTCGGCCGTTGGGGCGGTCGAGTAGTGGTATGCGGCCAAAGGCTGTACAGGGGGGCGTTGGTGCACTACCGTGACGAAACCGAGTTTTCCGGGTTCGTTGCTCCAGGTGGTCTCATGGCCACCTCCTTAACCGCACTTGGGTCCGTCGGCAGCGTTGCCGTCGTTAGTCGAGCGAGAGCAGGTGACCCGCTGCATGGCGTCCGGACACCCTTCACCGGCGCAGTGGCGTAGCCGGGCGGTGATGCAATGACCGTACGTTTGCTGACGAACATCGGTCGGCTGTGGACCGGCACCGACGTGTGCAGCAACGCTGCGATCCTCGTGCACGACGACCGCATCGTCTGGGCGGGGCCCGCCTCGGACCTGCCCCAGAGCGTCCCCGGCGTCATCGACGACATCGTCGACGTCGACCACGTCGAGAACCTCGGCGGCGGGCTCGTCACCCCGGGCCTGATCGACGCGCACTCCCACCCGGTCTACGCGGGCAACCGCTGGGCCGAGCTCGCGATGCGCACGAGCGGCTCGACGAACAACGAGATCGTCGCGGCCGGCGGCGGCGTCGCCTCCACGGTCACCGTGACCCGCGGCACCGACCCCTGGACCCTCTGCAACAACGTCCGCGAGCGGCTCCGGCAGTGGATCTGCGCCGGCACCACCACGATCGAGGCCAAGACCGGCTACCACCTCACCCGCGACGGTGAGCTGGCCGACATCCGGATGCTGCGTTCGCTCGAAGAAGAGCCGTCGATGCCGCGCATCCACGCCACCTTCCTCGCCGCGCACGTCCTGCCGCCCGAATACTTCGGCCGCCGCCGCGACTACATCGAGGCCGTACGCCTCTGGGCGGGCGACGCCGCCGCGGCCGGCGCCGACAGCATCGACGTCTACTGCGACGAGGGCCACTTCACGCCCGACGAGGCCCGTGTCCTGCTGATGACCGGCCAGCGGGTCGGGCTCAAGGCCCGCATCCACGCCTGCGCCAACGAGCGCGTCGGCGCCGCGCAGGTCGCCGCCGAGGTCGGTTGCGCCTCCGCCGACCTGCTGACCGAGGCCAACGAGGACGACATCAAGGCGCTCCACCACGGAGGCGTCGCCGCGACGATCTGCCCGGGCAGCGCCCTTCACAACGGCCGCACCCCGCCCGTGCGCGCCCTGCTCGACCGGGGCGTGACGCTCGCGCTCGGCACCGACCACAACCCGGGCCAGTGCGGCATCACCTCGATGCCGCTCGTCGTCGGCCTGTCCGTCGCGATGTTCGGCCTCAGCGTCAACGAGGCGCTGCGTGCCGCGACACTCGGCGGCGCGGCCGCCCTGCGCGTCTCCGACCGCGGCGCGCTCGCACCCGGCATGTACGCCGACATCGTGCTCTGGGACGCCGACCACGAGGGCGCCTTCGCATGGGCGTTCGGCCTCCGCGCCCAGCGCGTCTGGCGCGGCGGCGTCCCCGTCCAGGTCTAGCGCCTGTCTCGAAGCCCCCGGAGGACCGCGGCGGAGGAACGCCTGCCAGCGCAGGTCTACGTCTTCGTTGGTCCACCGGCGAGGTCATCGGTCCGTTCTCGCAGAGCATCGCGTCGCACGACTCGAACAGGGCGGTAGCGTGATCGGCATGACGGCTGCAGGCGAGGCAGCAGATAGCGAAGCACTGGTCGGCGGCATGGCGAACGCGGGGGCGGTCTTCCGCCGGGGCGACCTTGTCGAACGCCCCGCGCCACACAACGCCCGCGCCCTCCATGCCCACCTTCTCGCGCTCAAAGAGCACGGCTTCGATGCGGCTCCAACCCCTGTCCGCCTTACGGCGGAGGGTCGCGAGCAGCTGACCTTCATCCCCGGGGACGTGGCACTGCCGCCGTTTCCGCGCTGGGTGCTGACGGAAACCGCCCTCGAATCGGTGGGGGACCTTCTGCGCCGCTTGCATCAGGCCGGCACGGCCATCGAGGTCGACCCCCACACTGGGTGGTCCGGAGAGCTCGCCGATCCAGCGGGGGGACCGCTGCTATGCCATAACGACGTGTGCCCGGAGAACGTCGTCTTCCGTGGTGGCCGCGCCGCCGCGCTGATCGATTTCGACCTGGCGGCCCCGGGCCGCCCCATCTGGGATGTCGCCATGACCGCCCGCTACTGGGTCCCCATGCTCGATCCCGCATCCGCGACCACCTTCCACCCCGACGGCCTCGATGCCCCCGCACGACTGCGGATCCTCGCCGACGGCTACGGCCTCTCGCCGCGGGAACGGGCGGAGTTGCCCAGTGTCATCGAACAGGCAACCGAGACATGCCGGGCCTTCGTCGCCCGGCGCGTCGCCAACGGTGACCCCGTCTACCTCCAAGCACTGGCCGAGCGCGGTGGTTGGGCTCGCTGGGACCGCATCCAGGCGTGGCTGGTGGCTCACAGAGATCTGTTCACGGCTGCCCTGCAGCGTTAACGCACTCAGAGGTTGAGAACAAGCTGAGGCCTTACCGCGTCTCGGCCGGCTCCAGGGGAGCCGGGCGGCGGAGGCTCGCGGCGAAGCGGGCGGCGGCCTCTTCGTCGCCCTCGACGCGCAGCGCCCCGTCGGCCGCGGCCTCGTCGAGTGCGCGGTCGCCGAACGCCACCGATCTCAGCGTGGCGACGTCGGTGACCAGTACCGCGTCCGGCTCGTCCGCCCCGCCGCGTTCGAGCCGCAACCGCCCGTCCGCGACCACGGCGCGGAAGCGGTCGTCGCCGAGGCGGAGCTCCCAGGTCCCGTCCCGGGCCGCGTCCGCGTCGAAGCTCGTCCGCAGCGCGAGCATCAGCGCGTCGGTGCTGAGCTCGTTGCCGGAGGTCCGCGGCGACCGGCTGCCCCAGCGGCCGAGGTGGAACAGCACCGGTTCCAGGCCCCGGCCCCACTCCGTCAGCTCGTACACCCAGGTGGCCGCGGGCGGGCCGAGCCTGCGGCGGCGGACGACCCCGCCGGTCTCCAGCTCCCGCAGGCGTTGGGACAGGACGTTCTGGCTCGCCGTGGGCAGGCCGTGGCGCAGGTCGGTGAAGCGTTTGGGGCCGAACAGCAGCTCGCGTACCACGAGTAGCGCCCATCGCTCGCCGATCACATTGAGGCCGCGAGCGATCCCGCACGGATCGTCGTAACGCCTTTTGTCCGACACGGTCGCTATCGTATCCAGGATCATTTACTCCTGATTTAGGAGCAACGTATGGAGGCACTCGCTCAGGGAGACCTGCGCCTGCTGGACGACTGGACGGGGGAGGAGGTCGTCTTGCCGACGTTCGCGGGCGCGCGCAAGATCGCCGCGCTGCGGCCGTGGCCGGACTCCGCGGGACCGCCGCCCGAGGTGCTGTCGCTTCGCGGCCGGATGGAGGTCGCCGACGTCGAGGGCGTCGTGCCGGAGTACGCGTCGGCGCAGCGTCGTTACGCCGGCGAGGAGCGGGCGGCGGCCGGTATCGCCGAGATCGATGTTCCGGGTCTGCGGATGGCCCGCCTCGCGCTCCGGCCGTCGTGGGTCGGGGTCCTCGACTTCCGCACGCGTTTTCCCGGCGGCACGACCGCCGGAGAGTTCCAGAAGAGAGGGCGCTGATGGCGACCTATGTCCTGATCCACGGTGCGGGCGACGCCTCGTACTGGCAGCGGCTCGTCCCTGAGCTGCGCGGGCGCGGCCATGACGTGGTGGCGCCCGAGCTGCCGAGCGACGACGACGCGGGCCTGGCCGGCTACACCGACACGGTCCTGTCGGCCATCGGCGACCGTACGGACCTGGTCGTGGTGGCGCAGTCGCTGGGCGGCTTCACCGGCCCACTGGTGTGCGACCGCGTGCCGGTGCGGCTGCTGGTGATGCTCTGCGCGATGGTCCCCACGCCGGGCGAGACGGCCGGTGACTGGTGGGGCAACACCGGTTCCGATCAGGCCCGCCGCGAACAGGCCGTCCGCGACGGGCGCTCACCGGAGTTCGACGTGGTGGAGACCTTCTTCCACGATGTGCCGCCGGAGATCGTGGCGGAGGCGACGGCGCGTGAGCCGCGGAACGAGTCGGCCTCGATGTGGACCGACCCGTGGCCGCTGCAGGCGTGGCCGGACGTCCCGACGCGCTTTCTGCTGGGCCGCGACGACCGGTTCTTCCCGGCGTCGTTCCTGCGCCGCGTCGTACGCGACCGGCTCGGCATCGTCCCGGACGAGATGGACGGCGGCCACTGCCCGGCACTCAGCCGTCCCAAGGACCTCGCTGACCGCCTGGAGGCCTACCTCCACGAAGAACCGGCCGGCTGACGGCTCTCGATCGGCGCCTGTAGCTCGGTGACCCACCTGCCGGGAGAGCCGGGCGGGCACTCGAGGTGGAGCTCCCGCGCGTACGCGACGGCGCGGTGGCCGTGGGCGTCGATCCAGCGGGTGAGCGCCTGCTCGGTCGCGACGACCTCCTCCATCGGCCCGTGGTGCACGACCGTCGCCGCCGAGGCGACGCCCGCCAAGTCGGCGACCGTGAAGTCGTACGCGTCGTCGGGCTCCACGGCGACGGGCGGACACGGTGCACGACGATCGCGCCGTCGGGTCGTGGCTCGCGGCGGTGCCGGTGAGCTCGGCCACCCGTATGGGCGGGCGCGGTTGAGCGTGCCGAGAGGTCGCATACTTCGACACTCGATATATATGTTCGTGATCACGCGAACGATGAGCGAGGCGACCTACTTCATTCTGGCGGCGCTGCTCGACGGCCCTCTCCACGGCTACGGCATCATCAAGCGCGCCGGTGAGCAGTCCGATGGCCGGGTGCGCCCGGCGGTCGGGACGCTCTATGGCGCGCTCGACCGTATGGCGGCGGGCGGCCTGATCGCGGTCGACCGGGAGGAGGTCGTCGACGGGCGGCCTCGCCGTTACTTCCGTGTCACCGACGACGGCGTCGCGGCCGTCACGAAGGAGGCCGCGCGGATGGCGGCTGCGGCGAGTCTCGTACGACTCCGGCCGGTGCACCCGTGAGCGCGGAGCGCTGGTACCGGTTGCTGCTGAGCGCCTACCTCGACGGTCACCGCGACGAGCTGCTCGGCGCGCTGATCGAGACCGGTGCGGGCCGTCGCACGCCCTCGGCGCGGGAGAGCGTGGCGCTGGTGCGCGGCGCGTTCGCCGCCCGCGCGCGGCGGCGGTCGGCCCTCCCGATCCGCTGGTGGGCCGACGGCCTTCATCTCGCGGCCCTGAGTCTGGCCGTCGCGGCGTTCGGCGATGCGGCACTGGGATCGCCGGGGCGGGCCCGTGCGATCCGCCGTGTACGCGCTGCTGGTCGTGGCCGTACTGTACGGCCGGTTCCTGGTGGCGTCGCCGATCGCCGTGTTCGCCGCCGCGCAGAACAGCGTAGGCATCGTCCCGTGGATGCGCGTGCAGAGCGCCGACGTGCGATTCAACGCCTCGCTTTGGCTGCTGGCGGGCGTCGTAGCACATCGGCCCCACCCTGTGTCATGGTCGAGCGGCTATCATTCGGGTCCGTATGAGGCTCGTCGATGGCTCGCGTCCGCCGCTGAAAGGGCGCATCTCATGACTCTCACGACAAGGGGCGTCACCGCCCGGGTGTGGTGAGCGCGCGGTCGATCCGGGTGCGCACGCCCCGCGACCTGCACCGCTCCCGCCGGCGGCGTTCGCATCGCTGCTGGGACCATCTGATCGTCGCCCCGCTGTGGCCGCAGCACGGGGCCAACCTCGGCACCCTCCTCCGCACGTGTGACGCCGTCGGCGCCTGCCTGGCCGTGCCCCGGCTTCCGTGGGTGCCCGAGGCTCTCGCCCGCGGCGACACGCTGCGCGAGCGGGCCTGTGTGCACTGGGTTCACGGGCCGCTGCGGTGGCTGCGGAACCAGAGGGACACCCACGTCCTCGGTGTCGAGCTCGCCGAGGACGCGGTACGCCTCGCCGATCTGCCGATGGCCCGCCGCCGTACGGTCGCGGTGCTCGGGAACGAGCGGACGGGCATCCCGCCCGAGGCACTCGACCTGCTGGACGAGGTGGTGGAGATCCCGATGATCGGTACGGGGGCGAGCCTGAACGTCGCGGTCGCGGGCTCACTCGTGCTGTACAAGCTGGCCGGGATGTCGTGAGCGCCGCGGCTCGGGTTCTGCGTCGTACTGAACCCGAGCCCTGCCTTCGCCGCAGCGTCCATAACCGGGTATTCGGCTGATCCTGTCGACATGGAGACGATCGGGAGCGACGCCTGGAAGATGCCGCGTTGCGGCCCCCGATAAGTGCCGTTGCAGTGCTACTCATTCCGCAGGCGTGCGGCGACTTCCTGGTAGTACTGCTCGGTCTTGATCTCCTCGGCGGACGGAGCGAGCGCGAGAGCCGACAAGATCATGACCGGGCAGGCGATGATCCAAATGATCAGAGGCCAGGCGAGCATCGAATTCTGCGCCCCTGTCGGCATCGGCGCCTTGGCGTCGAGCACCATGCTCGTCGCGGCCATTCCGGTGTAATGCATGCCGCACACGGCCAGTCCCATGATCGGTACCGCGAGCACCATCGCGGCCTTCCGGCGGACATTTCTTGTTATCCAGAGAGCGGCGGTCGCCGCGATGACTCCGATGGCCACGGAAAGCACCACGAGAGGGACGTTGTAACGGAGCGATCCCTGTACTCGCATTGACGCCATGCCCATGTAATGCATTGCCGCGACACCGCAGCCGGTGATCAGGCCGGCGGGCAGGAGCGTGCGCATTCCCGGCTTGCTGTGGCCGACCAGGAACATGCCGAATCCGACGATCACGATGGCGATGACGAGGCTCACCACCGTCAGGGCGACATCCCACCTGACCGGGGAGCCGTGAACGGTGACTCCGAGCATCCCGGTGAAGTGCATGCCCCAGATGCCGGTCCCGCCGATCGACACCGCGGACAACGCCAGCCAGACGTTACGGGAGGCGCGGGTGGCTCCTCTCGCCTGAGTCGTGCAGATCAGGCCAAGGCCGCAGCCGAGGCAGGAGACCAAATAGGCAATGATAGGGATTTGCGTGCCATATTCCATGTGTCCCAAGGCGAGATTTACCTCCGAAATGATCGCTAACGGTCGACTGGCGCGCACGCTCCGTAGCGGCGTCAGCGATTGGCTACGTTAAGTCAGTATTAGTGTCGACGTCATATCGCCGACCACAGCGCCGCCTGATGGCGAAAAATGCGATCACACCTCAACACAACATCGGCATTCATTTCAACAGTGATCAACAGCTGGCCGTGGAGGGAATACGGTCCGTAACCGTGCTCACGTCCGAGGCGCGATCGCCGTGACTACAACGGCACTTGGCTGCTACCGTGCAGCGGCACCCCGGGGGATGTGCTCAGCCGAATACTCGGTTTTGGTCGTCTCAGGGACGGGCGACCGTGACGACCTGAAGGGCGTGCGCGAACATCGACAGGGTGATGTGGCGGTACCAGGCGTCGTAGTGGCGCGCCTGGTAGTGGTCCAGGCCGGCGTCGTCCCGTGCGGCCCGGAAGCACTCCTCGATGGCCTGCCGCGTGCCGGCGACGGTGATGAGCTCGTTCAGAGTGGTGCGGGCCGGCCCGTAGCAGACGTAGTAGGTGAGCTCGCCGTCGCTCACGCGGCGCCGGGCCAGCAGCCAGTGGCCGCGCCCCGGGGCGTGCAGCGGCCGGATCGGCGTACGGACCCAGTCGTCGGCGCCCGGGCCGTGCGCGTCTTCGCCGCGGGAGCGGCGTCGCCACGCGCGGGCGGATAATGCGGCGATCAGCTCATCGACGCGCGACTCCCGCAGGCCCTCGGTGACGACCGTGTCGTCGCGGCCGGTCGCCACGACGTGGAAAACGTCCCGGCATTCCAGCCAATACCGCAGGTGGCCGGCCTTTCCATAGGTCTCGTCGGCGGTCAGCCATCGGAACGGCACCTCGGCGGCGATCGCCGCCGCGATCATGTCCTGCGCCTGACGCGATTTGGCCGCGAACCGCACCCGATCCGGAATTCCGGCAGTCCGGCGGCGTACCGGGTCATCGGCCCAGGATTCGGGCAGATACAGCTCCCGGTCGATCAACGCCCGGCCCTTGCCGGACGCGTACGCCAGGAATGTGCCGACCTGGCAGTTCTCCATCCGGCCCGTGGCGTCCGAGTACTGCCGCTCGACCCCCGCGGAGCCGGTGCCTTTCTTCGTGAATCCCGTGGCGCCGACGACCAGCGCCGCATTCACGTCGCCCAAATGCTCGACGACGTACTCGCGCAGGTCGTCACGCACGGCCGCGGCGTCCCAGACGGCCTTGCGCAACAACCTCTGCATCCCGTCCGGGCTCACCTCTCCAGCGTGTTCGGCGAGAGTCCATCCGTTCTTACGTTCCAGACCCGCCAGCAGGCCCCGCAGATACGCGAACGCCCGGCGCCGCGGCTCCGCCCTTCCGAACCGGTGCCCGAGACGTTCATAAAGCTCGTCGAGCCCGGCGACCTCCACGCTCACGAACAAGATTTTTCCGGTCGATGAGCGATCACGCGAATCGAATTGCGCGACACGGTTCGCGGATTCTCCGTTCGTTTTCGCTTCGCACCGTTGACGAGGGTGAACGGCGGGCGAGGAGGCCGCCGGGCGACACGGCACTAGACTCCGGGCATGAGAGCAGCGGTCGCGATCGTCACCGATTCCACCGCCTACCTGCCGGAGGACGTCGTCTCCGCGCACGACGTGACGGTCGTTCCGCTCCAGGTCGCGGTCGGCGGTGACGTCCGCGAGGAGGGCCGGGGCCGTACGACGGCGGGCGGGCCGCGCGACTGGCAGGCGCTCACGACCTCGCGGCCCTCGCCTGAACGCTTCGGCCGCGCGTACCAGGCGGCGGCCGGCGCCGGCGCGCGGGCGGTCGCCTCCGTGCACCTTTCCGGCGAGATGTCGGGCACGGTGGACAGCGCCCGGCTCGCCGCGGATGACGCGCCGATCCCCGTCCGGGTGGTGGACAGCCGTTCGATCGGGATGGGGCTCGGGTTCGGGGTGATGGCGGCCGCCGAGGCCGCCGCGTCGGGCGCCGGCCTCGACGAGGTCGCCGACGCCGCGACGCGCCGCGTGCGCGCGACGCGTTCGCTGTTCTACGTCGACACCCTGGAACACCTGCGACGCGGCGGCCGCATCGGCGCGGCGGCGAGCCTGCTGGGCTCCGCGTTGATGATCAAGCCGCTGCTGCGCATCACGGGTGGACGAATCGCGCCGCTGGAGAAGGTGCGGACGACGTCGCGTGCGCTCGCCCGGCTGGAGGAACTCGCGGTCGAACTCGCCGGTGACCGGGAGGTCGACGTGGCCGTCCAGCACGTGGCGGCGTCCTCGCGGGCCGCCGCCCTCGCGGCGCGGCTGCGCGAGCGCATCCCACGCCTGTTCGAGCTGTACGTCGGCGAGGCGGGCCCGGTCGTGGGCGCACACGTCGGTCCGGGGATGCTCGGCGTGGTCGTCTCGCGACGGCAGTTCTGAACCGGCCCGCCCTAGAATGTCGCGATCACGGGGAAGTACAGCTGGCGGTCTCGATGATCGGGACGTACGGGGGTTATGACGATGAGACCTCTGCGGCCGGAGGACCCACGAGAGATCGGCTCCTACCGGCTGGTCGGCCGGCTCGGCGGCGGAGGCATGGGACAGGTGTTCCTCGGCCACTCGCCGGGCGGGCGGCCGGTCGCGGTCAAGGTGCTGTTGCCGGGGCTGGCGGCCGACGACGGCTTTCGCCGCCGTTTCGGCCAGGAGGTGGAGGCGGCTCGCCGCGTCGGCGGCTTCCACACCGCGCCGCTGGTCGACGCCGACCCGACCGCCGACCCTCCGTGGCTGGTCACCGCCTACATTCCCGGCCCCTCACTGCGCGAGGCGGTCGAGGCGCATGGACCGCTGCCGCCACGAAGCGTCCTGGCACTGGGCGCCGGGCTGGCCGAGGGCCTGGCCGCGATCCACGCCTGCGGGCTGGTGCACCGGGATCTCAAGCCCGGCAACGTCATCCTGGCCGTCGACGGTCCGCGGATCATCGACTTCGGCATCGCTCGCGCGATGGACGCCGCAGCGATCACCGCCACCGGTTCGCTGCTCGGCACGCCGGGCTTCATGTCCCCCGAACAGATCCATGGCAGCGGCGATCTGGGACCCGCCAGTGACGTATTCGCCCTGGGATCCGTGCTGACCTTCGCCGCCACCGGCCGAGGGCCCTTCGACGGAGGATCGACCGCGTCGATCGGCTACCGGATCCTCCACACCGAGCCCGACCTGGGCACCCTGTCCTCGCCGGTGCGGGAACTCGTCGCCGGCTGCCTGGCCAAGGATCCCGCGGCCCGGCCGCTCGTCGCCGACGTCCTGCGCGAACTGTCCGCGTCGGCCGACAGGCCCGGCGGCTGGCTTCCCCCCGCGGTGACGACCATGGTCGCGGAGCGGAACGCCCCTCTCAACGGGGACGCGCCGTCCGGGCCGGGAGCCCGCGCCGACGGCCCTGTCGCCGACCGGGGCACGCTCGAGTGGACGCCGCCCGGCCACGGCGACGAGGGACAGCGGCCTCTGTGGCCGTCCGAGTCGGCCCAGTGGCGGCAGCAACCGCCGCCGCCCTACCCGACCTGGCCGGGCGGGGCGCCGTCCCGCGGCGCCGGGCCGGTACGCGCCATCGTGGTGGCCGGGGCGGCCCTGGCGCTGCTGGCGGTGGTGGGCATCGTCGCGTTCGCCACGACACGGGACACGGACGGCTCTGGAGGCCGGCGGAAGAACGTGACCGGCACCGCCAGCCCATCCGCGCCGGGCGTTCCGGCGCTCTCGCCCGGTACCGCCGCCGCGGTCGCCGGCAACTGGCGGGGGACCTACACCTGCCTGCAGGGCGTGACCGATCTCGAACTGGTGATCCGGCCGGTGACGACGGACGGCGGGCTGGAGGCGACCTTCAGCTTCTCCGCCCATCCGGGCAATCCGTCCGTCCCGTCCGGCTCGTACGCCATGCAGGGGACGTTCGTCTCCCGGGACCTCGAACTCCGAGGCGTGCGCTGGATCGAGCGGCCGGGCGACTACCTCATGGTCGGGCTCAGCGCCGACGTGCCGGAAGACCACCCCTCCCGCATCAGGGGAAGGGTGGTCTCCGAGACCGCCGGGTGCACGACGTTCTCCGTCGACCGGGAATGAACCGGCGTTCGATCAGAGCGATTTCCAGAAGCCGCAGTGGTGCTCGCTCGACAGATCGGCCCGAGTGTCCCCGCCGGTGTTCAGCGACCGTACCTCCGTGCCGGTGAAGCGCGGCCAGGTCACCGTGCCGCCGCCGTTCGGGTCGCCGGTGTGCGCGAAGGTGGTCCAGTAGCGGATCATCTGGTCGGACAGCTTCCGCTGGTCGGCGTTCAGCGGGGTGCGGAACTGCTCGTCGTCGAACAGGTACTGCAGCTCGGCGGCGTGGAACGCGCCGGTCGGGAAGCTCGGCGAGGATCCGTCACTGGCCCACGGCGCCTTCGCGTCGGCGAACTCGTACGCGTAGGTGGGCACGCGCGTGCTGAGCAGCCGGTCGGTGTCCAGCGCGGTGCAGGCCCACGCGGAGTCGGTCCAGACGGTGGAGAGGGCCACGCTCGGCGACTCGTACGCGTCGACCGGGTACTCCTTCAGGACTTCGGCGGCCTTCTCCGGGCCGAAGAAGTCCCGCAGGTCCTGCCGGTAGTCGGCGTCGGTGACGGTGTGCCCGGTGAAGGTCTCGATGGCGGCGACGAACGTACGGTGCTCGTCGCGGGTGGTGCCGTGGATCACCGGGACGCGGTTGAAACGGCCGGTGGCCAGCGCCGTCTTCGGAGACAGCGGCAGCACGCCGCCGTCTCCGGCCGCCGGCCCGTACCCCTGGCCGCCGTCGGAGGCGTCGAGCAGTTCGGCCACCGACTTGCCGCGCAGGCAGGCGACGGTGTCCTGCTCGCAGCCGAGCTTGGCGGCCACCGCCTCGCCCTGCTTCTGCGCGGTGGCTCGTGGCCGTACGACCCAGTTTCCCTCGGGGTAGGGCCACTCGGACGCCATCGTGCACGGGCCGCTCTGCACGATCGCGCGGCGGAACAGCCCGGCCGAGGCGGGGGAGGCCAGGTGCGCGCAGGTGCTCGCGCCGCCGGCGGACTCGCCGAAGAGCGTGACGTTGCCCGCGTCTCCGCCGAACGCCGCGGCGTTCTTCCGCACCCAGCGCAGCGCGGCCTGCTGGTCCTCGATGCCGTAGTCGCCCGACTTCTCCCGCGCGCCGTCCAACGCCGGGTGGTCGAGGAAGCCGAACACTCCCAGCCGGTAGTTGAGCGTGACGACGACCACGTGGCCCTCGGTGGCCAGGCGCTCGGCGCCGTACAGGCTGCCGGAGCCGGAGTAGAAGCCGCCGCCGTGGATCCAGAACATGACGGGAAGCTTCTCGCCGTTGCTGTTCGCAGGAGTGGTGACGTTGAGGTAGAGGCAGTCCTCGTCGTCGCTGGCCGCGTCGCCGAGGAACCCGGCGGTCTGCGGGCACGAGCTCCGCGGCTCGGTGGCCGCCCGTACGCCGGACCAGCGCCGGGGTGGCTGCGGGGAGGTCCATCGCAGGTCACCGACGGGCGGCGCGGCGTAGGGGATGCCGTCGAACTGGCGGTACCCGTCGCCGACGCTGCCGCGTACCGCCCCGTCGCCGACGCGGACGACGGCGGGGTCGCCGTTTCCCTGGTCGGCGCGGGCGGCGCCGGTCAGCCCGGCGGCGAGCGCCCCGGCGATACAGGCGGTGGTCACCAAGCGAACGGACGTCTTGGCGCGGGCGGCCCGCCGCGCCGTCGAACTGCCTGGCTTTTGCTTCATGAGGAACCCCTCGGTTTCATGCCGGATCAGGTAGGCATGACTCTCCGGCACCCGGCGGCCGGTGTCAGTGGGCCTGAACCCTGGTGAGGGGTGGACCTGTCACCACCCGTGCTCGTACGGGTGGGGATCGGGGTTATCCACAGATCGCGTTCGGTCTGTCGCTCTGTGTTCCGGCGGATTAGCTTTTCGGGCCATGAAGCATCCGATGGATCCCTCCGCGCTCGATCGGCTTCGTGAGGCGTTCCGGCCGCCGCGGTCGTTCGGCGGCGGGCCCGTGCCGCCGCCGCAAGGCCCTCCCGCGGTGGCGTTACGCGCCTCGCCCGACAGCCCTGATGACGCCGGCCGTCCGCGCCTGGATCCGGGCCTGCCCGGGGTGCGGGTGCTGGCACTGGCCGCGCTGCTGGCCGCCCTGGTGGCGGGTGCCTGTTTCTGGTGGTCGCGCCCCCGGCCGCGGCCGGCCCCGCCACCCGTCGTCCGGCCCGCCGCCGCGTCGCGGGTCGCCGCCACGCCCTCGCCGGTCTCCGCCCCGCTCGTCGTCGACGTGGCGGGGAAGGTCCGTCGTCCCGGCGTCGTCACGCTGCCCGCCGGGTCCAGGGTCATCGACGCGATCAAGGAGGCGGGCGGCGTCCGTCCCGGTGCCAGGACCGGCACCCTCAACCTGGCCCGCAAGGTCGTCGACGGCGAGCAGATCCTCGTCGGCGTCACCGCCACGCCCGCGTCCGGGTCGTCGCCGGGTGCTTCGGCATCGTCCGTGCCCGGCGCGCCTCTCGACCTGAACGCCGCGACGGCCGGGGAGCTCGACCAGCTGCCGGGCGTGGGGCCGGTGCTGGCCCAGCGCATCGTCGACTACCGCACCCAGCACGGCGGGTTCCGCTCGGTCGATGAGTTACGGCAGGTGTCGGGCATCGGCGAGGCCAAGTTCGCCGACGTGAAGGGCCTCGTCCGCGTATGAGCGCCCCGCCACCGGACGATGACCTCCCGGCTCTCGCTGCGGGCGAGGCACCGGCGGGCGAGCACCCGCCCCCCGTTCCCGCCGGTACGGGTGCCGGCGGCGGACCGTGGGCGGCCGTGGAGGACGTACGCCGCGTCGCCGGGCCGGACCTGCGGCTCGTCGGTCCGACCGTCGCGGCCTGGCTGGCGGCGCTGGTCCTGCTCGCCGCGAGCCCGGCGGTCGCGTACCTCGTCGCCGCCGCCTCGTTGACCACGGCCGTCGCGTTGCTCGTCCGGCCGGCGCCGGCGGACGCTCGCCGCCGACCGGCGGGCGGGGTGCGCACGGCCTCGGCGGCCGTCCTGATCTGCGTGGCCGCCTCCGCGCTCGGCGTCGGGTCACGGCTGGCCGCCGTCGGATCCGGGCCGGTACGCGGACTGGCGAAGCGCGGGGCCACGGCACGCCTCGACGGGGTCGTGACCGGCGACCCGAGGGCGGTCGTCAAGACCGGCGCGGTCCACCACCGCGAAACGGTGATCGTCCCCGTCCGCGTCGAGCAGGTCGGCAACCAGCGGGTACGGGTGCCCGTCCTCGTGCTCGCCACGGCCCCGGCCTGGAAGGGGCTGCTGCCGAGCCGTCGCATTCGCTTCACCGCCCGCCTGACGACGCCGGAGCGGAGTGAGCTCCTGGCGGCCATCGCCCTGGTGCGCGGCCCGCCGACGACATTGGGGGCGCCGTCGCCGCCCCAGCGCGTGGCCGGGGTCATCCGCCTGCGCCTCCGAGCAGCGGCGAGCCACCTGCCGGGCGACCAGCGCGGCGTGCTGCCCGGCCTGGTCGACGGCGACACGTCGCTGCTCCGGCCCGACCTGGCCGACGCGTTCGAGAAGGCCGGGCTCACCCACCTCATGGCGGTCAGCGGTGAGAACCTCTCGCTGGTTCTGGGCGCCGTGCTCGGCCTCGGCCGGTTCGCGGGCCTGGGGCGGCGGGCGGGTCCGCTGCTCGCCGGCGCCGCCATCGTCGGGTTCGTCGTCCTGGCCCGTCCCTCACCGAGCGTGCTGCGCGCCGCCGTGATGGGCGGCATCGCACTGATCGCGGTGGTCGGCGGACGCGAGCGCCAGGGCGTGCCCGCGCTGTGCGCCGCCGTCCTGGTCCTCGTCCTCGCCGATCCGGAGCTGGCCCGGTCGTACGGCTTCGCGCTGTCGGCGTCGGCGACGGCGGGCATCCTCGTGCTCGCCCCGGCGTGGCGCGATCGGCTCAGCAGGCGGATGCCACGGGGCCTCGCGGAGGCCCTCGCCGTGTCCGCCGCCGCGCATCTCGCCTGCGCGCCCCTGCTGGCGATGCTCGGCACCGGAGTCAGCCTGTCCGCGATACCGGCCAATCTCCTCGCCGCTCCGGCCGTCGCACCCGCGACGCTGCTCGGTGTCCTGGCCGCGACGGTCGCGCCCTTCTCGCTCGGCGTCGCCCGTCTCATCGTGTGGCCGGCGGGCCTGGCGGTCGGCTGGATCACGGGCGTCGCCCGGTTCTTCGCCTCGATGCCGTACGCGGTGATCGGATGGCCGGCCGGCCTCACCGGCGTCGCGCTCCTGCTCGCCACCGTGGTGGTGGGCGCGCTGGTGTTCCGCCGGCCGATGGCCCGCGGGATCGCCGCCGCGGTCCTGGCGGGCGTCGTCCTCGTCGCGGTCGGAACGCACGTCCTCGCGCCGTCCTGGCCACCGCGCGGCTGGCTGTTCGTGGTCTGCGACGTCGGTCAGGGCGACGGCCTCGCGCTGTTCACCGGCCCCGGGCAGGCCGCCGTCGTCGACACCGGTCCCGATCCGCTCGCGATGGACCGGTGCCTGCGCGACCTCGGCGTCCACACCGTTCCGCTGCTGGTCCTCACCCATCCGCACGCCGACCATATCGACGGCCTGCCCGGAGTGCTGCGCGGCCGGGCGGTCGGCACCGTCGTGATCAGCCCGGACAGCGACGGCGAGGAGCGGCACCTCCTCGCCGGCCGGACACCCCGCACGGCCGGTATCGGCGACGTCTGGACCGTCGGCCCGCTCACCCTGTCCGTGCTCGGCCCGCTCAGCACTCTGCGCGTGACCGCGCGTGACACCGGCACCACGGTCAACAACGCCAGCGTCGTCATGCTCGCCCGCTGGCCGGACCTCAGCGTCATGCTCTCCGGCGACGTCGAGATCGAGGCACAGCGCGAGCTCCTGGCGGCCGGAGTCCCGGCCGCCCAGGTCCTGAAGATCCCGCACCACGGCTCGTCACATCAGGACCCCGCCTTCCTCGCCGCCGTGCGCGCCCGGGTGGCGATCGCCTCCGTCGGGGCGGACAACGACTACGGCCATCCGGCGCCGTCGACCATGTCCACGCTCACCCGCCTGGGCGAGCGTGTCTACCGCACCGACCGCGACGGCGACGTCGCCGTCATCGGTTCGCGCGCCGGCCCCACCGTCGTGACCCGGAGGAACAGACCATGACCGGCCGATGCGGCGCGGCGCCGTCAGAGGTCCTTGGCGACCTCCGCGACGATCTCGTACGAGCGGCGGCGGGCGGCCGGGTCGCCGATGTTGGTGGAGACCATGAGTTCCTGGGGCCGGGTGCGTTCGAGCAGCGCCAGCAGCCCCTTGCGGACCGAGTCCGGGCCGCCGACAATGTGCGACTCGGTGAACGTCGAGATCGCCTCGCGTTCCTGCGGCGTGTACTCGTAGACCTGTGCCTCCTCCGGCGTCGGCAGCAGGCCCGGGTTGCCCGAGCGCAGCCGCAGGATCGACAGTCCCTGCGGGGCGGCGAGGCGGTGCGCCTCCTCGTCGGTGTCGGCGGCGAACACCGCCGCGGTCACCATCGCGTACGGCCGGTCCAGGCCACCGGCCGGTTGGAAGCTCGACCGGTACAGCTCCAGCGCGGGATCGGTGAACCGGGCGCTGAAGTGGTGCGCGAACGCGAACGGCAGGCCCAGCACGCCCGCGAGCTGCGCGCTGTACCCGCTGGAGCCCAGCAGCCAGACCTCCGGAGGGTTCTCTCCGGTGGGCACGGCGCGGATCCGCGGGTACGTGCCGTCGAGGAACGCCCGCAACTGGGCCAGGTCTTCGGGGAACGCGTCCGCGCTCAGGTCGGGGCTGCGGCGCAGCGCGTACGCCGTCGCCTGGTCCGTGCCCGGCGCGCGGCCGATGCCCAGGTCGATACGGCCCGGGTGCAGCGCCTCCAGCGTGCCGAACTGTTCCGCCACGACCAGCGGCGCGTGGTTCGGCAGCATCACGCCGCCCGAACCCAGCCGCAGAGTCGTCGTGGCCTCCGCGAGATGCGCGATGAGGACAGCGGGGGACGAACTGGCGATACCGGGCATGCCGTGGTGCTCGGCGACCCACAGGCGGTGGTAGCCGAGCCGCTCCACCACCGGGGCCAGATCGACGGACGCCCGCAACGCCTCGGCGGGGGTCGTCGCCGTGCTCACCGGCACGAGGTCCAGCACTGACCAGCGCACATCACTGAATTCGGCCATATAACACGTAACCGGCGGCACCTAATGGCGATTCCCACCATCCCGGACGAGAACGTGCGAGATCCGCGCGAGCCCGTTCCAAGAGCCCAGCCCGGATTCGATCGGGCATTATTGGACGATGAGCCGAGAAGCGTCCGGCGCCCACGGACCCGAGGGGCTGTTGCTCCACACTCTGCGGGCACCGCGTTGGTTGTACCGCCGCGACCTGGGTTTCCTTCTCGGCAAACGCTTCCTCTACCTGGCCCACCAGGGACGGCTCACCGGGCTCCGCCGCGAGACCGTGCTGGAGGTCGCCCGTCTCGACCACGAGACCGGCGAGGTCGTCGTGGTCGCCGCATGGGGAAACCGCGCCGACTGGGTGCGCAACGTCCGCGCCGGCCGCGCGCTCGAACTGCGTATCGGCCACCTCCGCTTCGCCGAACCCGAACACCGCTTCCTACCCGCCGAGGAGTGCCGCTCCCTCCTCATCGCCGTCCGCGAGGCCCATCCACTCGGCTGGCGACTGCTGACACGCGTGTTCCCACTCCCACCCGACCCGAAGAACGACGACCTCGGCTCCGTACGCGCCATCGCCTTCCGCCCCCACGTCCCAGCCAACGCCGGCTGACCACACCAACACCGAAAGCCTGCCCTCCCGCACGTCCGACGGGTGGTGTGCGCGGCCACTCGTGGTGGTGTGTCGGGGGTGGCCATGTCGGTGGCATTGCCGCCCGGCTGGTGGTTCGCCTGGCCGACGGGTGGTGTGCGCGGCCATCCGTGGTGGTGCGCCGGGATTGGTCACGTCGGTGGCACCATCGCCCGCTGGTGCTCCACTCGACTGACGCGTGCTGCGCACGGCCACCCGCGGCGGCCACGTCAGTGGCACCGCCGCTCCGCTGGTGTTCCGCGATCGCTTCGCTGGTGTTCCGCGACCGCCTTGCGGGTGTTCCGCCGCGATCCCGAGGCAGCTTGGCGGCGCCACCGCCTCCGCGGGCGCTCTGCCGCCGCATTGCGCCGCGATCCTGACGTCGCGCAGCACAATGCCGCCGCACACGGTCAGCGGAGCACGGCCGGTGCCACCCGGCGGTGCCTGCACCGGGCCGTCCTGACCATCGCCGTTCCCCGAAGCGGCCGTATCCCGGCCGCAGGCGGGGCGGTGGTGTTCCGGTTCGCGGCGGTGGCGTCCGCGTTGCCAGGTGGCGTGGGACGGAGGCGGGCGCCATCGAGGTCGTCTCCCGTACGACGCTCTGTTCCTGGAAGCTCCCGTGCTGCTACCCGGCGGGGCGGCTATGCGTCGGCGACCGGCTGTGGCGGCGTACCCGGATTCGGGGGGCTGCGGCGGCGTATTCGGTTCCTTCTGTCGCCGGGCGTCGGTCGAAGTCGCCGGTACGGCGCGGAGGATCGTCGTGGCATGGGATGCTGCAAGCGTGTCCTCCGAACGTCTCACACTGATCGTCGGTGACGAAGAACTGCTGGTCGACCGGGCGGTCGCCGACGTGGTCACCGCCGCACGCGCGCGCGAGTCCGATGTCGAGGTGCACGAGTTGACTCCGGCCACGCTGAGCCGTGGTGCGCTCGCCGAGTTGACCTCGCCGTCGCTGTTCGGCGGGGGACGGGTCGTCGTGCTCCGCTCCGCGCAGGACTTCGGCAAGGACTTGATCGCCGAGATCGGTGCGTATGCCGCGAACCCGGCCGACGACATCGATTTCGTCGTCGTGCACGCGGGCGGTGTCAAGGGCAAGGCGCTGGTCGACGCCCTCACCAAGGCGGGTGCGCGCAAGGTCACCTGTCAGAAGATCACCCGGCCGGGGGAGCGGGTCGCCTTCGTACGGGCCGAGGTTCGCCGGGCCGGCGGCAGCATCGGCGAGGACGCCGCCCGCAACCTGCTCGACGCCGTGGGCAACGACCTTCGTGAGCTCGCCAGCGCATGCAGCCAGCTCGTCGCCGACACCGGCGGCAAGGTCGGCGACGCGGCGGTCGCGCGCTATCACCGCGGACGCGCGGAGGTCAGCGGCTTCAACGTCGCCGACCGTGCGATGGAGGGCAAGCTCGCCGACGCGCTCGAACAGCTGCGCTGGGCCCTGGCCACGGGTGTCGCCCCGGTCCTGATCACGAGCGCGCTGGCCCAGGGCGTCCGCTCACTGGCCAAGGTCGGCGGCGCCCCGCGTGGGTTGCGCGGCGCCGGGCTCGCCAAGGAGCTGGGCATGCCGCCGTGGAAGGTCGACCGCGTACGGCAGCAACTGCGCGGCTGGACACCGGAAGGCGTCGCGCAGGCCCTCCAGGCGGTGGCCGAGACCGACGCCCAGGTGAAGGGCGCGGGCGCCGACCCGGCGTACGCTCTGGAAAAGGCGATCAACCAGATCGTCGTCGCCCGCGGCACGCGCTGACGCGCCGTCGCGCGGCGTGGTGCCGGGCCAGGGCGGGTGAGCGCGCATGGACGGGCTGTGGGAGCCGGCGGCGGAAGGACCGGAGTTCCCGGTCGTCTGGCGTGGGTACGACCGGCGGCAGGTGGACGAGTACGTACGGAGCCTGACGAGTGACGAGACCGCCGGACCCGGGCTCGACGGGCCGCCACCGGTGTTCGACGTGGTGCCCCGCGGGTACGACCGGCGGCAGGTGGATGAGTACGTACGGATGACCGGTGGTGCCGCCGACCCCGGAGTCTGCCTGCCGCGGCCGAAGTTCGACGTGGTGCTTCGCGGTTATGACCGGCGGCAGGTGGATGAGTACGTGCGGTCGGCCGGTGGGGCCGGGACCGACGGTCCGCCCGTGTTCGATGTCGTACTCCGCGGATACGACCGGCGAGCGGTCGAGCGCTATATCAATGAATTCGGCCGCTAGGCGGCGTTCGCGATAATCGGTTTACCGTCGAACGGGTCATGCCGCAGTCTGGTGCGATGAAAGTCATGACGGAACCGCGCCTCGGAGTCGATTTCGGCCGGGTCATCCACGGCGGCGCGGCGGAATCAGGGGAAGCGGACACCGTCTTCCTCGACGGAGACGCCGAGGAGGCGATGCGATCCCCGGCCACGGCGGGCATGTTCGAGACCCTGCCCGGACTGGTCGACCGGTTCGGCGGCCGTGTCTGGGTGATATCAAAGTGCGGCGAACGCATTCAGCGACGCACGCTGGAATGGCTCGACCGCCACGACTTCTACCAGCGCACCGGAATCGCGCCGCGGAACGTTCGTTTCTGTAGAAAGCGCGCCGACAAGGCCGGCCACTGCGCCGAACTCCGCATCACCCACATGGTCGACGACCGTCTCTCGGTCCACACGGCCCTGCGAGGGCTCGTACCGCACCTGTACCTGTTCGGCCCCCAGCCGGCCACCCCGCCCGACTGGGTACACCCGGTCGCCACCTGGGCGGAACTCGACGAACAGATCACCGCCTCCTGGGCCGCCAGACTCTGAGCCGACGCCACCGCACGGTGAGGGGGGACCGGGCCGACCGCGCGCACCGAGCGGCGTCCGTACGGTGACCGTGCTGGGTGGACGACGGTCGCGGTCGGCTGGAGCGACCCCACGACGATCTTGCGGCTGGCCGGTCGGTGAGCCGACGGCGGTTTGAGGGCGGCCGATGGGCTGACGGCGATCTGCAGGCGGCCGGCCGGCGATGTGTGCGGCGGGGTGTCGAGGTGTCCGGGGCGATCACAGGATCGGCACGGCTGGGGCGACCGACACGCGATCTTCAAGCGGCGTGCGCCCGGCATCGCGGCGGCCTGGGACGTTCGCGCGATTTCGTGGTGACCTTGGCTCCGGACCGCTCACCGCTGTCCAGCTTCGCGCGCTGCCATGGCCGAGGTCGTACCCGACGACCCGCGGGAGGCGCCCGGCACGGCGACGAGCAAACCCACCGTCAGCGCGACCGGCGAGGCCGGCGCGACACTGCCGGCCGCCGCCCGCCACGAGCGGCTCGACGCCGACGCCCTCCGCGCACGGATCGCGGTGGCGCCAGGCGGACGCGGGCCTGTGGGAGCAGGACGTCACCGAACAAGTGATCGCCGGGCCGGGCGGCGATGGTGATCAGCGGGCGGGTGCGCGGCGATCCGGGCGAACTTGTGGGGGCGCCCTTGAACCGGAGGTGGGGGTGCGGCGAAGTCTTTGGACAGCACAACGACGCCGCGCCCGGTTGGGGCGCGGCGTCGGAGAGCCTTCGAACCTTACTTGGCCTGCAGCGCGGCGGCGCGCTTGGCGATCGCCGACTTGCGGTTGGCGGCCTGGTTCTTGTGGATGACGCCCTTGCTGGCGGCCTTGTCGAGCTTGCGCAGTGCGATGCGCAGCTGGGTGTTGGCCGCGTCGGCGTCGCCCGACTCGGCGGCCTCACGGAACTTGCGGATCTCGGTCTTCAGCTCCGACTTGACCGCCTTGTTGCGCAGGCGAGCCTTCTCGTTCTGCTTGTTCCGCTTGATCTGGGACTTGATGTTCGCCACGAAAGAAGCCTCAGGTATGAAGTCGATGGGATGGGGCGCGGGACCTAACGCGCCCACACGCAGTGGGACAGCCTACCAAGCCCTAACCCAACGCCCAAACCGAACCGGAATCCCAGCGCCGGGCCAGCCAGCCGGTCGCGCTCTCAGCGTACGCCCGCTGGTAGGCGCGGATCGTCGGGAGCCCGGGCGGGGCCGGCCGGCGGCAGTGATCGGCCAGGAACCCGGCGAACGCGCACAGCAGCGCGTCCACACCCTCGCGGGGCGCGCCGGCGTCCGCGAGGATCTCGTCGGCGGCCGGATCGTCCACCTCGACCAGCAGGAGCGCGAGATCGACCCAGGGCGCGCCCCTGCACGCGTGGGCCCAGTCGACGACGTGCACGCCGCCGGAGCGATCGAGCAGCACATTGTCCGCACGCAGGTCGAAGTGGAGGAGCGTGTCACCGTCCGCGTAGCCGCTCCACGACTCCTCCAGCGCGGCGAGCCGGTCGAGGCGCCGTGACTCCCAGGGACCCAGATCCGGCGGCGGGTCCGCGGCGAGCGTCCGCCAGCCGGTGAACGCGGCGTCCATCTTCTCCACCACGCGGGGAAAGCCGTCCGGTGCCGGCGTCAGTGCTCGCGCCATGGCCGCGACCGCCGCCACGACCCGGTCGAGCTCGGCGCGGCGCCACGGCAGCGCGGGCGTACACCCGTCGACGTCCTCGATGCCGAGAACCACCCAGTCGCCGTCATCATGGCTCCAGCGCAGGCGCGGCGCGGGCACGGCGGCCGGCAGGGCGGCGAGCGTACGGACCTCGCCGCGATGCAGGTCGGGGGAGACGGGATTGATCGACGACGCCACCGCCTTGACGAACAACCGGCGCCCGTCCTCCAACAGCAGCCGCGCCGCCACACCGGGCGAGAACCCGCCCCGCTGGTCGGCCGCCCGCACGACGACCGCCCCCGCGCGCTCCTCGACGACCGACCGGACGTACGCCGGAAGATCGGCCCAGGCCGGCCGCGGACCGGCGGCAGGTGGAGGCGAAGCCATGGGCGAATCCTCGCCAATCCCCGCCGCCCCCTCAACGGGATTTCCCGCGTGGCCGCGCGCTCGGTGCGCGCCGGCGCTCGGCGGGTAGAGCGCGCGAGGGCCCTGCCCGCGGGTGCCGGGGCCGGGTCTCGGGTGGGCGCGGAACCGAGCATCGCGTGCGGCATGGGACCATGGAGAACGCTAGATCCATCACTTCACGAGGACGCCGGTGCCGCCCGTACCGAACCAAACCCACACCGATCCCGCGGTGATTCGCAACTTCTGCATCATCGCGCACATCGACCATGGCAAGTCGACGCTCGCCGACCGCATGCTGCAGCTCACCGGTGTGGTCGAGGAGCGCCAGATGCGCGCGCAGTACCTCGACCGCATGGACATCGAGCGTGAGCGCGGCATCACCATCAAGAGCCAGGCCGTGCGCCTGCCGTGGAAGGACTACGTCCTCAACCTCATCGACACGCCAGGGCACGTCGACTTCTCCTACGAGGTCTCCCGGTCGCTGGAGGCCTGCGAGGGCGCGGTGCTGCTCGTGGACGCCGCCCAGGGCATCGAGGCGCAGACGCTCGCCAACCTCTACCTCGCGCTCGAGGCGGACCTGCACATCATCCCGGTCCTCAACAAGATCGATCTGCCGGCCGCGCAGCCGGACAAGTACGCCGCGGAGATCGCCGGGATCATCGGCTGCGACCCGTCGGAGGTTCTACGGGTCTCCGGCAAGACCGGTGAGGGCGTCGCGGAGCTGCTCGACAACATCGTCGCGACCGTGCCGGCGCCCACGGGCGACCCCGACGGGCCGGCGCGGGCGCTGATCTTCGACTCGGTGTACGACACCTACCGCGGCGTCGTCACGTACGTGCGGGTGGTCGACGGGCGCCTGTCCCGGCGCGAGAAGAGCCTGATGATGTCCACCGGCGCTGCGCACGACACGCTCGAGGTGGGCGTGATCTCGCCCGAGCCCAAGCCGGTCGACGGGCTCGGGGTCGGTGAGGTCGGGTACCTCATCACCGGCGTGAAGGACGTGCGTCAGGCGCGCGTCGGCGACACGGTGACCAGCGCCAGCCGCAGGGCCGAAGAGTCCCTCGGCGGCTACCGCCACCCCCGGCCGATGGTCTTCTCCGGCCTGTACCCGGTGGACGGCGACGACTACCCCGAGTTGCGCGACGCCCTCGACAAGCTGCGGCTCAACGACGCCGCGCTCGTGTACGAGCCGGAGACGTCACTGGCGCTCGGCTTCGGATTCCGCTGCGGGTTCCTGGGCCTGCTGCACATGGAGATCGTCCGTGAGCGGCTGGAACGGGAGTTCGACCTGTCGCTGATCTCCACCGCGCCCAACGTCGTGTACCGCGTCGTGATGGAGAACGGCGAGGAACACCGCGTCACCAACCCCAGCGAGTTCCCCGAGGGCAAGATCGCTTCGGTGTACGAGCCGGTCGTCAAGGCCACGCTCCTGTCGCCGAGCGAGCACATCGGCGCGATCATGGAGCTGTGCCAGGGCCGCCGCGGCGTGCTCCTCGGCATGGACTACCTGTCCGAGGACCGCGTGGAGATCCGCTACACCCTGCCCCTCGCGGAGATCATCTTCGACTTCTTCGACCAGCTGAAGTCCAAGACCCGCGGCTACGCCTCGCTCGACTACGAGCCCAGCGGCGAGCAGGAGTCCGACCTGGTCAAGGTCGACATCCTGCTGCAGGGCGAGTCCGTCGACGCGTTCAGCCAGATCGTGCACAAGGACAAGTCCCGCGAGTACGGCCTGATGATGACGGCCAAGCTCAAGGAGCTCATCCCGCGCCAGCAGTTCGAGGTGCCCATCCAGGCCGCGATCGGCGCGCGGATCATCGCCCGCGAGAACATCCGCGCCATCCGCAAGGACGTCCTCGCCAAGTGCTACGGCGGTGACATCTCCCGTAAGCGCAAGCTGCTGGAGAAGCAGAAGGAGGGCAAGAAGCGGATGAAGACGATCGGCCGTGTCGACGTCCCGCAGGAGGCCTTCGTCGCCGCCCTCTCCACCACCGCCGCGCCGGAGAAGGGCAAGAAATAGCGCGTCGCCCGGCCGGGTTGTCGTCTGTCACACGTCGACACGAAGGTGGGATCCGAACATGGAACTGGGCCGCATCGGCATCTGGGACGTCGGGCTGCGCGACGAGGACCCGCGCGCCGCGGGCGAGATCCGCGAGGCCGCCGCGGAGCTGGAGGAGCTCGGGTACGGCGCGATCTGGCTCGGCGCCAGTCCCGGTGTACGCCACGCGCGCCCGGTCCTGGCGGCGACCTCTCGCATCGTCGTCGCCACCGGCATCCTGAGCATCTGGGACTACGAGGCCGCGGAGGTGGCCGAAGAACAGGCCTCCGTCGACGCGGAGTACCCCGGCCGCTTCCTGCTCGGCCTCGGCGCCAGCCACGGCGCCCTGGCCAAGGACTACTCCAAGCCGTACTCCACGATGGTGGACTTCATCGACCGTCTCGACGCCGCCGGGTCGCCGAAGTCCGGTCGGGTGCTCGCCGCGCTCGGACCCCGCATGCTCGCGCTGTCGCGTGACCGCGCCGCGGGCGCCCATCCGTACCTCATCACGCCCGAGCACACCGCCACGGCCCGCGAGGTCCTCGGGCCGGACCCGCTGCTGGCCCCGGAGATGAAGGTCGTCC
Organism: Actinoallomurus iriomotensis; assembly: GCF_030269445.1. GTDB lineage: Bacteria > Actinomycetota > Actinomycetes > Streptosporangiales > Streptosporangiaceae > Actinoallomurus > Actinoallomurus iriomotensis. The sequence continues at coordinate 677,105 of NZ_BSTJ01000001.1, read as the reverse complement.
TCGACACCGACCCCGAACGCGCCCGCGTCACCGCGCGCGGCCGCCTCGCGGGCTACCTCGGCCTGCCGAACTACACCACCAACCTGCGGCGTTTCGGCTTCACCGACGACGACTTCCGCGACGGTGGCAGCGACCGGCTGGTCGACGCGACGTTCGCCTGGGGCGACGTGACGGCGATCCGCGAGCGGATCGAGGCGCACCGCGAGGCCGGCGCCGACCACGTCGTCCTCCAGGTCGTGACCGGCGAGGACGGATCCCTGCCGCGGGCGCAGTGGCGAGAGCTCGCCGAGGGGCTGGAGCTGCGACAGCACGGCTGAGCCGCGCGTCAGACCGGATCAGAGGACCTGTTCGGTCGGCCGCACGAGTATCTCGTTGACCGCGGCGTGGCGAGGCCGGGTCACCATGAACACCACGGCGGCCGCGATGTCGTCCGGTTGGAGCAGGCCGTAACCGGTGGGCCTGGTCGCGTCGGGCGCGTGCGCGCGGCCGCCGGTGGTCAGCTCGGTGACGACGACGCCCGGTTCGACGAGCCCGGCGCGTACGTGGTGCTCGGCGAGTTCCTGCCGCAGGGCCTCGGAGAAGGCGCCGACGGCGTGTTTGGTGGCCGCGTAGACGTTGCTCATCGGGCCGGGCACTCTGCGTCCCGCGGCCGAGCTGATGGTGACGATGTCGGCGACGCCCCTGCGGTGGCCGGCGGCGGCCCGGGTCAGGTACGGCAGGGCCGCGTGGGTGGTGTTGAGGACCCCGTTGAGGTTGACCTCGACGGTGCCGTGCCAGTCGGCCAGGTCGGCGGTGAGGGCGGGCCCCCACGTGCCGCCGCCGGCGTTGTTGACCAGGATGTCGATGCCGCCGCAGTCGCGGGCCGCGGCGTCGATCGCGGTGCGGACGGCGTCGGCGTCGGTGACGTCGGCCTGGTAGACGTGGGCCCGGCCGCCCGCACGCGCGTTGACGGTCTCGGCGAGAGCGGCGAGCCGGTCGCGGCGCCGGGCGAGCAACGCGACGGTCGCCCCTTCGGCGGCGAGCGCTTGCGCGACCGCGGCGCCGATGCCGCTCGACGCGCCGGTGACGACTGCTGAGGTGTCGCTGAGCACGGTATTCAGCCGATCTGTCGGTTCTTCGGTCGGGTGGGCTCGCCGGTCGTGGTACGGCGAGCCGGACAACATCCTGGAACGAGGTTCGGTGTTTTTGCGTCACACGGGGGTAGACACGCCGTGCTCGCGGTTCGACGGGGAGGAACATTGGACGCTGCCATGGCAGGGCGGGGAGTTCGCCGTGACGACTCACCGCGCGATGCGGACGGCGGCGCCGCGGGGGACACGGCGCCGCGCAGCACCATCACCCTGCCGGGCGTCGAGCGTTCGGTGGCGAACGGCCGCCGGTTCGTACGCGAGACGCTCGGGTCGTGGCATCCCGCTCTGGAGAAGGTCGCCCTGGGGGTGAGCGAGCTCGCCACCAACGCGATCGTGCACACGCCGAGCGGTGACGGGGGACAGATCACCATCGGCCTGTCCGCGTACGGGGAGGTCGTCCGCGCGGAGGTCACCAACGACGGCGCGACGGCGAGCAGGCCACGGCTCCGCCGCGACGCTCAGTCGGAGAGCGGCCGGGGCATCCTGATCGTCGACGCGCTCGCGGAGGCCTGGGGCGTGATCGAGCGCTCCGGGCGTACGACGGTGTGGGCGGAGTTCCGCGGCGCGTCCTGGCGGCTTCCGGTGCCCGGCGTCTGACCGGGGCCACGGCGCGGGCACCCCCGCGGGGGCGGCACACTTGAGACGTGCCATCGACGCTGCCCGACGGGGACCCGGTACCAAGAGACGGAGCGCTGCCCGCGAGCGCCCTGGCCGGCCTGGGCACGCGTCCGTTCGGCTTCTACGTGCACGTGCCGTTCTGCGTCACGCGCTGCGGCTACTGCGACTTCAACACCTACACCGCGACCGAGCTGCGCGGCGCCTCACGCGAGTCCTACGCCGACACGGCGATCGCCGAGATCCGCATGGCGCGGCGTGTGCTGGGCGACGCCGACCTGCCGGTGGAGACGGTGTTCGTCGGCGGCGGCACGCCCACGCTGCTGCCGGCGGGCGACCTCGGCCGGGTGCTGGAGGCGATCGGCAAGGAGTTCGGGCTGGCCGCCGGCGCGGAGGTCACCACCGAGTCCAACCCCGAGACGGCCGATCTCGCGTACCTGTCCGAGCTGCGCGAGGCGGGCTTCACCCGCGTGTCTTTCGGGATGCAGAGCGTGCGGGAGCACGTTCTGACCGTGCTCGACCGCACGCACACTCCGGGCCGGCCGCAGCAGTGCGTGGCCTGGGCCCGGGAGGCCGGGTTCGAGCACGTCAACCTGGATCTGATCTACGGCACGCCGGGTGAGGGCGACGCCGACTGGCAGGCCAGCCTCGACGCCGCCGTCGCCGCCGGGCCCGACCACGTCTCCGCGTACGCCCTGATCGTCGAGGAGGGCACCCGCCTGGCCACGCGTGTACGCCGCGGGGAGCTGGCACCGCCCGACGACGACGCGATGGCCGACCGCTACCTCGCCGCCGAGGCCACTCTCGGCGGGCACGGCCTCGGCTGGTACGAGATCTCGAACTGGGCGGCGAGCGAGGAGGCCCGCTGCCGCCACAACCTGCTCTACTGGACCGGCGGCGACTGGTGGGGCGTGGGCCCGGGCGCGCACAGCCACGTCGGCGGCACCCGCTGGTGGAACGTCAAGCACCCGGCCGCGTACGCCGCCCGGCTCGCGGAGGAGACCACTCCCGCGCACGCCCGCGAGGTGCTGGAGGACGCCGACCGCCGCTTCGAGCGGATCATGCTGGAGCTGCGGCTGGCGGACGGCTGCCCGCTCGACCTGTTCGACGACCCGGCCGCGGTGCGCCGCGCGGTCGGCGACGGCCTGCTGGTGCCCGAGGCGCACGAGGCGGGCCGTGCCGTCCTCACCCTGCGCGGGCGGCTCCTGGCCGACGCCGTCGTCCGCGACCTCACCTGATCATCCGCCAGCAGAGCCCCGCCGGGATCCGGTACATCTCACGCCGGCCGGCCTTGACGGCGCCGATGATCAGATACACGAGATGCGCGATGGCGAAGGCGAAGATCGCCGCGATCGCGACGATCGCCAGCGCCGGCAGCCGTGCCATCGCGCCGACGATGGCGACGGCGAACGCGCCGAAGAAGACGGCCAGGTAGCTCAGCGCCAGGTTGAGGGCCTGCGCGCCGTGGAAGCGGACGAACGGCGACTCATCCTTGCGGGCCAGGTACACGATGAGCGGGGCGAGGAAGCCGATGACGAACTGGCCCAGGTACCCCAGGAGCGCCCACGTCGTGTCGTCCGATCCGGTGATCCCCGGCCCGTACGGGGGCGGGGGACCGTATGGCGGCGGAGGCGGCGGCGGGCCGCCGTACCCGCCGTAGCTCTGCGGCGGGCCGTAGTACCCGCCCGGGCCGGGAGGCGGCGGGGGATCGGACGGGGGGTGCCAGCCGCCGTGCGGCGGGCCGCTCTCAGAATCGGCCATGGAGACTCCTCACCGGAAGATCCGCCAGGCGACGAGCGCGGGCAGGCGGTACCACTCGCAGCGGTTCGCGCCGATCGCCGCCCTGGTCGTGAAGAAGCAGTCGGCCGCCAGCGCGAGCAGCACGAGCAGCAGCCAGTCGGGGCCCTTGAAGTAGGCCAGCAGCAGCGAGAGAGACGTGCAGACGAACATCGCCACGAACAGGTTGAGCGCCTGCATGGCGTGGAAACGCGCGAAGTGCGACGTGCGTCCCTTCGCGGCGAGGACGATCGCGGGGGCGACGAAGCCGGACACGAACATCCCGACGTAGGCGGGTACCGCCCAGCGCTCGTCCTCGTCGTCCACCGGGCCGCCGGTCGGCGTCTCCGGGCGGCGACGTTTCTCCGGCGCGGCGTAGGGGTCGTGGGGCGGCGCCGGATGCCCGGGAAGGGCGTACCCCGGCCGCGGGTACTGCTGCGGCCCGTACTGCGGCTGCCCCCCGTACGGTGGCTGCCCGTACGGCTGTCCTCCGTACGGCGGCCCGCCGTGGTGCTGGCCGTAGGTCATCGCGTGCGCCCCCTCCGGCGGGACAGGTCCTGACATGTCCCCTGATGCGGTGTCGCAGTTTATGAGACGCGGGCGCGGCGCGGACGGTTGCGCGGTCAGCCGTCCGCCGGGGGATCGGTGACGAAGTCGATCAGTTCCTCGACCCGGCCGAGGAGTGCCGGCTCCAGGTCCCGGTAGGCGCGCACCCGGCCGAGGATAGTCTGCCAGACCTCGCCCGGCTCGCCCTTCCAGCCGAGCGCCGCGATCACCCCCTCCTTCCAGGGGATGCCGCGCGGGACGTCCGGCCAGGCACGGATGCCGAGCACGGCCGGCTTGACCGCCTGCCAGATGTCGATGAACGGATGCCCGGTGACCAGCACGTACGGCGACTGGACCCGCTCGGCGATCCGGGACTCCTTCGAGCCCGCGACCAGGTGGTCCACCAGCACGCCCAGGCGGCGGCCCGGCTCGGGGCCGAACTCCTCGACGATCTCCGGCAGGTGGTCGACGCCCTCGAGGAACTCCACGACCACGCCCTCGACGCGCAGGTCGTGCCCCCAGATCTTCTCCACCAGCTCGGCGTCGTGCTTGCCCTCGACGTAGATGCGGCTCTCCCGCGCCACCCGGGCCCGCAGGTCCCGTACCGCGATGGAGCCGGAGGCCGACAGCGCACGGCCCGGCGCGGCCGTGGGGCGGACGAGTGTCACCGGCCTGCCGTCGATCAGGAACCCGGCCTTGGTGAGCGGGAACACCCGCCGCTTGCCGAATCGGTCCTCCAGCGTCACCGCGTCCTTCGCGCAGGCCACGACCGCGCCGCAGAAGCCGCTGGAGGGATCTTCGGCCACCAGGCCGGGTTCGGCCGCGATCTCGGGGATCTGGCCCTTGCGCGGACGCCGCCAGTCGCCCGCGAGAACGTCATCGCCGTAGTCCTTGCTCCGCACGGGCCGCAACGTACCGGGACCAACCCGGCCGAGCCGGGACCAACACGCCCGCGAACCGGTACGCTTGCGCGCCGGCGTAGATCGCGGACGGCGGAATACCGGTGCGGCGAACGACGTTGCGCCACTGCGTGGCGGTCCCCGCAGCGATCCGTGCGCGCCGTCGTTCATCACCGCCGACCCACCGCGACGGTCGCCGATCGCCGTACACTTGGCACTCAAGAACGTTGAGTGCCAAGCCGACCGTGGGAGGTGAGTGCGTGCTCGACGATCGCAAGCTGGCGGTGCTCCGTGCCATCGTTGAGGACTACGTCTCCACCAACGAACCCGTGGGCTCGAAGGCGCTGGCCGATCGCCACAATCTCGGCGTGTCCCCGGCCACGATCCGTAACGACATGGCCCTGCTCGAGGAGCAGGGCTACATCGCCCAGCCGCACACCAGCGCGGGCCGGGTGCCCACCGACAAGGGATACCGGCTCTTCGTCGACCGGCTGTCGACGATCAAGCCGCTGTCCGCGGCGGAGCGGCGCGCCATCGAGACGTTCCTCGCGAACGCCTACGACCTCGACGACGTCGTGACCCGCACCGTGCGGCTGCTGGCGCAGCTGACCCGGCAGGTCGCCGTCGTCCAGTACCCCTCGCTCACGCGCTCGGCGGTACGCCACGTCGAGCTGGTGCCGATCGGCCCGGAGCGGCTGCTGCTGGTCATCATCACCAACACCGGCCGGGTCGAGCAGCGCACCATCGAGATACCCGAGAGCGTCACGGAGGAGTCCATCGCGCATCTGCGCGCGCTCCTCAACGCCCACCTCGACGGTTGCTGGCTGAACGACGTGCCCGGCGTCGTCGCCGAGGTGCCCGACCGGCTGCCGCCCGACGATCGGCCGCTCGCCGCGACCGTCCTGTCGGTGCTGCTCGAGACGCTGGTCGAGAAACACGAAGAAAAGATCGTCATCGCCGGCGCGGCGAACCTCGCCCGCGCCGACTTGTCCCAGAGCCTCCGCGAGGTGCTGGAGGCCTTGGAAGAACAGGTCGTCCTGATGCGGCTGCTCGGCGAGATGGGGGATCCCGCCGGCCTCACCGTACGGATCGGCACCGAGAACCCCCACGAGAGCCTGTTCACGACCTCGGTGGTCGCCAGCGGATACGGCGCCGGCGACCAGGCCGTGGCGCGGCTCGGCGTGCTCGGTCCGACGCGGATGGACTACCCCGGCACGATGGGAGCGGTACGCGCAGTGGCACGGTACGTCGGTCAGATTCTGGCGGGGTCATAAGTGGCGAACGACTACTACGCGACCCTCGGAGTACGCCGCGACGCGGGTGCGGACGAGATCAAGAAGGCCTATCGCAGGCTCGCGCGCGAGCTGCACCCGGACGTCAATCCCGATCCCGAGACCCAGGATCGGTTCAAGGAGATCACCCAGGCGTACGAGGTGCTCTCCGACCCCAAAAAGCGTGAGATGTACGACATGGGCGCTGACCCCTTCGCACCCGGCGGCGGCGCCGCGGGCGGCGGATTCGGGGCGGGCTTCCCGTTCAGCGACATCATGGACGCCTTCTTCGGCACGCAGGCCCAGCGCGGCCCGCGCAGCCGGGCGCGCCGCGGCCGCAACGGCACGATCCGCGTCGAGCTCGACCTGTCCGAGACCGCGTTCGGCACCACGCGCGAGCTGACCGTCGACACCGCGATCGTCTGCACCAACTGCACCGGCGCCGGCACCGCTCCCGGCACCCAGCCGGAGAGCTGCGACATGTGCCACGGCCGTGGCGAGGTGCAGCAGGTCACCCGGTCCTTCCTCGGCCAGGTCATGACCTCCCGCGCCTGCCCGCAGTGCGGCGGCTACGGCAGCGTGATCCGCACCCCGTGCCCCGAGTGCTCCGGCGACGGCCGGGTCCGCACCCGCCGCACGATCAAGGTCCGCATCCCGGCCGGCGTGGAGAACGGCACGCACATCCAGCTCGCCGGCGAAGGCGAGGTCGGCCCGGGCGGCGGCCCGGCCGGCGACCTGTTCCTGGAGATCGTCGAGCGGCCGCACGCGATCTACGAGCGGCAGGGCGACGACCTGCACTGCACCGTCCAGGTGCCGATGACCGCCGCCGCGCTCGGCACGTCGCTGACCGTGGAGACCCTCGACGGACCGGAGGAGATCGACATCCGGCCCGGCACCCAGTCCGGCCAGCAGATCCCGATGTACGGGCGGGGCGTCAAGCACCTCAACGAGAACGGCCGCGGCGACCTGATGATCCACGTGAACATCGAGACGCCCACCAAGCTCGACGAGGAGCAGGAGGAGCTCCTGCGCCGCCTGGCCGTGCTGCGCGGCGAGGAGCGGCCCCCCGGCAAGTTCTCACCGGGCCAGCAGGGCTTCTTCTCCCGCCTGCGCGACGCCTTCAACGGCCGCTGAGACCTACGACCCCGGCCCCGGCTCCCTCGCGAGGGAGCCGGGGCCTGGGGACGTTCGGCGAGTCAGCCCATCGCCGCTCGCGGACTGATCACCAAGTCCGCCCTTCGACGGCCTTCAGGGTCTCGTCGTCCATGTAGTCCTCGATGTCCTGGTTGCCGATCGACAGGTTGGCCACCATGCTCCCGACCTGGTCGGGATCCAGCCGGAAGGCGCACCCGATGCGGCCCTCCAGGGGCACGGCCAGGACCCGGTGGCCGGGGTCGCGCATGGTGTCCCCGTCCGCGATCAACAAGACCTCACCCCATTCGCGCAGCACCGCCATCACCTGCTCCGGAGCGGCGCCCTCGAACACCGGGTCGTCCACCACGTCGATGTAGTCCCCGAAATCGTCGATGGGGCCCCCGCCACCCGGTCGGTACACCGTCTCGAGGAGCGTTTCCCAGGCGGCGTCGTCGCTGAAGTCGGTGCGAACGATCAGGTCTGTATCTCCCTGGGTGAGCAGGGGCAGCGCCTGGGCCGGACGCGTGTAGCGCGGGACGGGGTCCAGCCTCTCCAGGTAGGCGCCCACGGGGTCGGGCAGGCCCGCCTCCCACTCATCAAGGTCCTCGCCCTCCTCGGGCTCCCACTCGGCGGCGATGGGCGACCACTCCTCGAAGTACTCGAAGGTGATGTCCAAGTCGAGGTGCAGTACCAGGTAGGCCAGGGCGGCCTGGAGGGGCGTGATCCGGAAGAGGACCACGTCTCCGTCACCGTCACCGCGGAACGCCCGCAAAGGGCGCAGGTGCGGAGTGGCCGCGGTCCGTTCGGTGGCCATCAGGACCAGGTCGGGGACCCACGCCCCGTCCCCGCCCAGGGCCTCGCGCACCTCCTCGGGAGCGGCGCCCCGCCAGGCGGGATCGTCCACCACCACCAGACGCCGGGGAATGATCTCCTCCTCCGTGGGAGCGAGACCACCGTCGCCCGGGCGCGGGGTGACCAGGCCGGGCAGTTCGCCCATGCGGTGGAGCACGTCGCGCCAGGCGTCGTCGTCATGGTCGGTGCGGATCAGCAGCATGCCGGGCACTCGGGTGCCCTCATCGGCCGGGGGCAGGGGCAGGGCGGGACGCATCAGCGGGTACCTCGCGGTTGGTGGCGGACAGGCCATCCGTTTCTATCGGTCCCGGCTGACAAAGTCGCTCCGCCCTGCTGCCCGCCGAGGTCCCGCCCTCAGAGCCGTTGCCTCGTTGCGGCCCGCCCGGCGCGCGCCGGGCAGGCCGCAACGAGACCGTTCCGGTCCTCGACACGATCAAGGCCGCGGGTGCTCCCGATCCCGCTCACGCCTACGATCGGGGCCATGAGCCCACCCCTCTTCCTCAGCGATCCCTCCCGTCTCGAGTCCGACCGGATCGTCCTCGAGGGGCCCGAGGGACGTCACGCCGCGGCCGTACGCCGGCTGCGGCCGGGGGAGCGGGTCGACCTCGGCGACGGAGAGGGCCGGCTCGTCGAGTGCGTCGTCACCTCGGCCGAACGCGACCGCCTTCACCTGGAGGCCCGCACACGCCGTCACGTGCCCCGCCCGGACCCCCGGATCGTGGTGATCCAGGCCCTGCCGAAGGGCGACCGGGGCGAGCTGGCGGTCGAGACGATGACCGAGGTCGGCGTGGACGTGATCGTCCCCTGGGCGGCGGCGCGCTGCGTGACCCAGTGGCGTCCCGAGCGCCGGGCCAAGGCCCTCGCGCGCTGGCGCGGCACCGCGCGGGAGGCCGCCAAGCAGGCCCGCCGCGCCTGGCTGCCGGAGGTCACCGACCTGGCCACCACCGCCGACGCGGTGTCGCGGATCGCGGACGCGCCGCTTGCGGTGGTGCTGCACGAGGAGGCCGAACGCCCGCTGAGCGGCCTGCCGGTGCCGGACTCCGGGGACCTCGTCGTGGTCGTCGGCCCGGAGGGCGGCCTGACCGACGAGGAGGTCGCGGCGTTCGCGGCGGCCGGCGGCGTGCCGACCCTGCTCGGCCCGACGGTGCTGCGCACGTCCACGGCGGGCGTGGCCGCCGCCTCGGTGCTGCTGAGCCGTACGGGCCGCTGGTAGCCGCTGGACGCCCGCGGTCCCGGGGCGGCATCGCGGATGCCGTCCCGGGACCGCCGGTGCGTCAGGGCGACTGGTTCGGGGCCGTCGTGGGCGCCGAGTCCGACGTCGGCTGGTCGCTCGACGGGGCGCTCGGCGGGGACGACTCCGCCGGCGGGGTCGTGCCGCCCGTGCTCGGCGGCGTCGTGTCGCCGCCGCCGGGGGGCGCCTGGCACGTGACGCGCGTGGACGGGCCCGTGCCGGCGGAGCCGCCGGCCGTCGGCGTGGCCGTGGGCGTGACCGTGGTCTCGCCGGGCGGGCACGTGCCGTTGACCACGTGCTTGCCGGAGTTGGACGGGTGGATCGACGACGGGCTGGGAGAGGAGCTCGGATAAGGGGTCGGGAGACCTCCGGGAGGCTCCTGCCCCTGCGAGTGGCCGCCGGTGGCCGCGGAGTTCCCCTTGTCGTTGCCGGAATCCGGGCTGAAGTGGCCGGTCTGGACGAAGTTGGCCAGACCGGGTGTGACGGATAGTGCGACGACGCACACGGCGACGGCGGCGGCGACGGCCGCCAGCGGGCGCAACCAGGGAGAGGCGAACGAGAAGACGACGAAACGCCGCTCGTGCCGCTGGTTGATCTTGGCGCGAATGCGCTCCAGCCCCTCCGCAGAGGGCGTGACCGCTTCCGCTTCCGCGTGCAGGGCACGGCGAAGACGGTCGCCGTGCTCGTCGTCGAAGGGTTGGGTCATTACTGCTGCTCCAGGACGCTGCGTAGCGCGGCCATACCGCGCGCGGTGTGGCTCTTGACGGCCCCCCGGCTGATGCCCATGGTCTGGGCGATCTCCGCCTCGGACAGATCTCCGTAGTAACGGAGCACCAGTGCTTCGCGCTGCCGATTCGGCAGCGCGCCGAGTGCTTTCACGACCGCGGAGCGCTCGAGCTCCACGATCGCCCCGTTCTCCGCGCTCGGCGCGTCGGGAAGCCCCTTGGGAGCGTACTTCTCCACGACGGCACGGTGCCGCAACACTGACCGTGACCGGTTGACCACGGACTGCCGCAGATACGACAGAGCCTTGTCGGGCTCGCGCAACCGCCGCCATGCGCCGTGCATGGCCACGAACGCGTCCTGAACCACCTCTTCCGCCGTCGCGACGTCGCGTACGAGCAGTGTCGCGAGGCGCACCAGCGAGCGGTAGTGGGCACTGTAGAGAGCGGTGACCGCCTGGTCAGCGTCCCAGGCGACCGCCACGGCTCCCGCCGTGCTCCTGGCTACGAGGGTTTCGGTCACATCAGTTTGACGCGCACCCTCACTGTGAGGTTTACGAAGAGGCATACCTCGTCTCGCCTTTATCCCGCCCATCAGTGCCGGCATGTGCCTTCTTGGTTGGATGACACACCGGATCCGCAAGTTCCCGCGAACGCGGCCCGAGGGCACGGATCAAGGCGATCTGGTGGGGCTGGAGGCCCGTGCGCGCCGGGGGTTCGCGACAGCAACCCTAACCAGAGGAAGGCGGTTCTTGGCCATAGCGACGCTCCGTACTCGTAACGATTCGTAGACGAGTCCGGTACGGGCTGGCGGGCGCCCGGCGAGGGTCGCCCGGGCGCGGCTCCGGCGACGCGATCCTGTCCGTGGACCGCGATAACATGCGCAGACCCGTGGGGCGTGAGGAGGGTTACGTGACAGAACAGGACTGCTTGTTCTGCAAGATCGTGTCCGGTGACGTGCCGGCGACCGTGGTCCGGGACACCGACCGCACCCTGGCATTCCGCGACATCAACCCGCAGGCGCCCACGCACGTGCTGGTGGTGCCCAAGGAGCACCACCCGACCGCGGCCGAGCTCGCCTCCTCCGACGCCGGCCTGCTCGCCGACGTCGTACGCGAGACGCACGAGGTCGCGGTGGCCGAGGGCGTCGCCGAGTCCGGCTACCGCGTGGTCTTCAACACCGGCCCTGGAGCGGGCCAGACCGTCTTCCACGTGCACGCCCACGTGCTCGGCGGACGCGGCCTCAACTGGCCGCCCGGGTGACTTCCCGCTGGTGAGCGACCCGAAAATGGTTGGCCCCGTGCCGGTACCATGAGAACGACGCAGCCGGGGACCGAACGCAATCGGAAGGCAGGGACGAAAAGGCCGCAAGGCCGGGCCTATGGCCGATTCAACTCACACCGCTGAAGCCACACCGGACAGCGCGCGCACGCAAGTCAAGATCGTGATTCCGGACGACCTCTCGATGGTCGCCCTGCTGGGCTCGCGCGACGAGCTTCTCGACGTCGTCGAGAAGACGTTCGCCAGCGACGTCCACGTACGGGGCAACGAAATCACGATCACCGGCCCCGCCGAGGAGACCGAGCTCGTCGCCAAGCTCTTCGAAGAGCTGCTCGACCTGCTGAAAACCGGCACGCCGATCACTCCCGACGCGATCGAACGCAGCGTGGCGATGCTCCGCGCCGAGACCGACGAACGCCCCGCCGAGGTGCTCACCCTCGACATCCTCTCCGCGCGCGGGCGCACGATCCGGCCGAAGACGCTCAACCAGAAGCACTACGTCGACGCGATCGACAAGCACACGATCGTGTTCGCGATCGGCCCGGCGGGCACGGGCAAGACCTACCTCGCGATGGCCAAGGCCGTGAAGGCCCTCCAGGCCAAGGAGGTCAACCGGATCATCCTGACCCGCCCGGCCGTCGAGGCGGGCGAGCGCCTGGGCTTCCTGCCCGGCACGCTGTACGAGAAGATCGACCCGTACCTGCGCCCGCTGTACGACGCCCTGCACGACATGATCGACCCGGACTCGATCCCCCGCCTCATGGCCGCCGGCACCATCGAAGTGGCCCCTTTGGCCTATATGCGCGGTAGGACCCTTAATGACTCCTTCATCATTCTCGACGAGGCGCAGAACACCTCGCCGGAGCAGATGAAGATGTTCCTGACCCGGCTCGGGTTCGGGTCCAAGGTCGTGGTGACCGGTGACGTCACCCAGGTCGACCTGCCGTCGGGGCAGGACAGCGGGCTCCGGGTCGTGCAGGCGATCCTGGACGGCATCGACGACATCAGCTTCCGTACCCTGACGAGTAAGGACGTGGTCCGCCACAAGCTGGTGGGCCAGATCGTCGACGCGTACAACCGCCACGACATGCGGAGCCGGCCCCGTGAGGGCGCCCAGGACGGCCGCGGCCCACGCAAGCGGGGGCGATGACAGTGAGCACGAGTGAACCCGACCGAGCGAGCGGAGTGGGTCGTCGAGGTACGAGGCGGGCCGCGGAGCGAGTGAGGAGGGTGAGCGAGCAGTGAGCATCGAAGTACTCAACGAGTCTGGTGAGGGCGTCGACGAGACGACGTTGTCGGCGCTGGCGACGCATGTGCTCGACCGTATGGACGTCCACCCGCTCGCCGAGTTGTCCATCGTCCTCGTGGACGAGGCGGCGATGACCGAGCTGCACGAGAAGTGGATGGGCGAGCCCGGTCCGACCGACGTGCTGGCCTTTCCGATGGACGAGCTGCGCCCGGGTCACGTGTCCGGCGGCACCGAGGACGCGCCGGCCGATCCGGCGCTGCTCGGTGACGTCGTGCTCTGCCCGGTGATCGCGGCTCAGCAGGGTCGCAAGGCGGGCCACGGCACGGAGGCGGAGCTGCACCTGCTGTGCACGCACGGCATCCTCCACCTGCTCGGCTACGACCATGCCGAGCCCGAGGAACACAAGGAGATGTTCGGCCTGCAAGCGGAGCTTCTCGCCTCCTGGCGTGAAGCTCGCGCGCAGGCCCCCTCATGACGACGCCGATGATCTGGCTGGTGATCCTCGCCGCCGCCCTGGTGACGGTGGCGGGCCTGTTCGCCAGCGCTGAGACGGCCCTGGCCCGGATCTCGCGGGTCCGGGTCGAGGAGCTGGTTCGCGAAGACGGCCACAACGCCCGCATGCTGGCGCAGGTCGTCGCGGACTCCCCGCGTTACCTGAACCTCATCCTGCTGTTGCGCGTCAGCTGCGAGCTGGCCGCGACCGTGATCGTCACCGTCGTGTGCACGCACTGGCTCGGCCACAACTGGCGGGCGTACGCCACGGCCGCCGCGGTGATGATCGTGGTCAGCTACATCGCCGTCGGGGTCAGCCCGCGCACGCTCGGCCGTCAGCACGTCGACCGGGTGGCGCTCCTGGGCGCCGCGGTGATCCATCCGCTGGCGCGGGTGCTGGGGCCGCTGCCGAAGCTGCTCATCCTGCTCGGCAACGCCCTGACGCCCGGCAAGGGCTTCCGCGAGGGCCCGTTCACCTCCGAGGCGGAGCTGCGGGACCTGGTCGACCTGGCCGAGCAGCGGCGCCTCATCCAGCCGGACGAGCGAGAGATGATCCACTCGGTGTTCGAGCTGGGTGACACGCTCGTCCGCGAGGTGATGGTGCCGCGCACCGACATGGTCTTCATCGAGCGTGACAAGACGCTGCGGCAGGCGCTGTCGCTCGCGCTGCGCAGCGGTTTCTCCCGCATCCCGGTGGTGGGGGAGAACGAGGACGACGTGGTCGGCATCGCGTACCTGAAGGACATCGTGCGCCGCAGCCACGAATACCACGACGGCGAGTCGGTGGAGCGGGTCGAGTCGATCATGCGTCCGGCGACGTACGTGCCGGACAGCAAGCCGATCGACGAGCTGCTGCGGGAGATGCAGGCCCGGCAGACGCACTGCGCCGTGGTGATCGACGAGTACGGCGGAACGGCGGGGCTGGTCACCATCGAGGACATCCTCGAGGAGATCGTCGGCGAGATCACCGACGAGTACGACCAGGAGAGCGCGCCCGTCGAGCAGCTGGCCGACGGGCGGGCGCGGATCACCTCCCGGCTGCCGGTCGAGGACCTGGCCGACCTGTACCACGTGGAGATCGACGTGGACGAGGTCGAGACCGTCGGCGGGCTGCTGGCCCACGCCCTCGGCCGCGTCCCGATCGCCGGCTCCCAGGCGACGGTCGCCGGCCTGCGGCTGACCGTGGAGAACCTCGCCGGCCGCCGCAACAAGATCGGCACCATCCTGGTCGAGCGCGTACCGCCCGAAGACGAGGAGGAGCGGCCGGCCGAGGACCGCGAGAACGCCGAGGCCTGACCTCCCGCGGCCCTACTAGGCGTCCACGGCCCCCGTCATGAAGTCCGCGATGAGTTCGGCCGGGTTGGCGGCCTCGGTGAGGGCGAACATCTCGTCGGGTTCGAACATGTCGTAGAGGATCACCGGCAGCGGTCGTCCCAGGGTCCGGACGATCAGGCCCTCGGCGTGGAGCCGCCGGGCCAGGTCGACGCACAACTCGTGGAACAGCGCGTCGAGCCGTTCGCCGCGTTCGGACCGCTCCTGTTCGGACAGCTCGTCGGTCTCCTCGTACCACAGGCCCTGCTCGGCGGCCTCCGCCCGGTGGAGCGCGGAGCCGCGAGCGTCGCGGTCGGGGTCGTGGCCCGCGATGTGGACGCCCTCCAGCCCGGTCGGCGGGAAGTAGGCGTAGCTCCAGCGGATCTCCCACGGGTCCGGCGGGTTCGGCGGCACCAGCAGCCGGGCGACCTCGGTCTCGGTGTTGTAGCCGATGGCCACGTACGGGAACCGGGGGTCCTGGTCGACGCTGTCGATCCGGAACGTGACGGTGTAGATGTCCGGCGCCGACTCCACCGGGAACTTCTCGAGGGCGCGCGCGACGGCGTCCTCCATGTGCTGCCGGAACGTCATTCGATCTACTCCCTGGTGGCCGTACGAACATTCTCGCGGTCGCCCTCGGCGGATCCCGCCGCGTCCGCGGGCACGTACGCTGGCGGGCGTGAGCGAGCTCGATGCCGAAGACCTGAAGATCATTACCCTCGCACGTTCGACGCGTGCCCGTGCCGGTGCGGCCGAGGGCGCCGCCGTACGGGACGAGACCGGGCGGACGTACGCGGCCGGGCCGGTCGACCTGCCGTCCCTCAAGCTGACCGCGTTGCAGGTCGCCGTGGCCATGGCGGTCTCCAGCGGTGCGGAGGACCTGGAGGCCGCGGCCGTCGTCACCGAGGACGAGGCGCCCGACATCGCGGCCGTTCGTGACCTCGGGCCCAAGGCGCCGGTGCTGGTGGCCGCGCCGGACGGCTCCGTACGCACCGTGCTGAGGGGCTGACCGGCGCCATGCGGTCCGGCGGCGACCGCGAGTACGCCACAATCGACAGTGTGACCTCGCCCCAGACCGGCACCCGATTCAAGTCGGGGTTCGCCTGCTTCATCGGTCGCCCCAACGTGGGCAAGTCCACGCTCATGAACGCTCTCGTCGGCAGCAAGGTGGCGATCACCAGCAGCAAGCCGCAGACGACGCGGCGGACGATCCGGGGCATCGTGCACCGGCCGGACGCGCAGCTCGTCATCGTCGACACGCCCGGCCTGCACAAGCCGCGAACACTGCTGGGCGAGCGGCTCGACAGCCTGGTGCGCTCCACGTTGAGCGAGGTCGACGTGATCGGCTTCTGCGTGCCGGCGAACGAGCAGGTCGGTCCGGGCGACCGGTTCATCGCCGCCGAGCTGGCCCAGGTGAAGCGCACGCCGGTCGTGGCGATGGTGACCAAGACCGATCTGGCGAGCCGCCAGCAGGTCGCCGAGCAGCTGCTCAAGGTGTCGCGGTTGGGGGAGTGGGCCGACGTCGTGCCGTGCTCGGCCGAGTCGGGCTTCCAGCTCGACGTCGTCGGTGACGTGCTGGTCAGCCGGCTGCCGGAGGGCATGCCGCTCTACCCCGAGGGCGAGCTGACCGACGAGCCCGAGCAGGTGCTGGTGGCCGAGCTGATCCGCGAGGCCGCCCTGGAGGGCGTACGCGACGAGCTGCCGCACTCGATCGCGGTGGTCGTGGAGGAGATGGCGCCGCGCGAGGGCCGCGACGACCTGGTCGACGTGCACGCCTGGCTGTACGTCGAGCGGCCCAGCCAGAAGGGGATCGTCATCGGCCCGAAGGGCGCGCGGCTGAAGGACGTCGGCACGCGCGCCCGGCGGCAGATCGAGGCGCTGCTCGGCTCCAAGGTCTACCTCGACCTGCGGATCAAGGTCGCCAAGGACTGGCAGCGCGATCCCAAGCAGCTGCGCCGTCTCGGGTTCGACTGACCTGTCTGGGCGCTATCTCGCCTTGGACGTCGCGAAGGCGACGCCGCTCAGGCAGAGCACCGCGACGGCCATGATCAGTGAGATGTAGATGCCGGCCAGCAGGGAGACGTCCATGTTGGCCCGGAGAACGGCCGGCAGGCCCTTTCCGGCCTCCGAGTCGTAGTTGGCCTTGTCGCCGAAGACCTTGAGGATCACCACGATGGCGATCACCGCGGGCACGTCGGCGAGCAGCCCGAGCCTGCCGTTGTTCGCCATCGCCACGATGCCGAAGACGATCACGACCAGCGCGCAGAGCATGACGATCTTGCCCTCGGTGGAGCTGATGCCGTTCAGGCTGCGGCTGAAGGCGTGGCTCAGTGGAGTATCGTCCGGCGATCCGAGCTGGAGTTTCACCGAGATCCACGGCAGCAGCGTGCCGATGGCCATGAGCGCGCCCGCGATGGCGATGCCGATGCCGAGCGGCGAGCCCGTGCGGCGGGGCGTGGTGGGCTGCCAGGGAGGCGGCCCGAAGCCCGGTTGCGGAGGGCCCGGCGGCGGTCCGTATGGTGGGGGATAGCCTTGCTGCGGGGCTCCCCACTGCGGCTGATCACTGCCGCCGGGGGGTTCGTACGGCTGGTTCATGAGACGCAGCGTAGGAGTTCGGCCTGGGCCTGGACAGCCGTTCGGGATCATGGCGGGCCGGGGACCTGTTCCGGCCACCTATCCTTCGGGAGGGCGGAATCGGCGAACGGTTCCGGCCCGGCGGACGGATACGGCAGGATCGATGCCAGTGGGCGCCTTGCCGGAAAGCAGACCGGAAAGAGAAGGAGACCCTCCGTGTTGCTGATCTTCGGCCTCTCGGTGTTCTTCCGGACCGTCGGCCAGGGTGACTTTCACTGCCCCAACTGCGGAGGCGACCGGCACTACCGGCAGCGGGTCGCCCGCCGCTGGTTCACGCTCTTCTTCCTCCCGGTCATCCCGCTGAACCACGTCGGGGAGGTCGTCGAGTGCGGCACCTGCCGCAGCCGTTTCAACCTCGACGTGCTGCGGCTGCCCACCGCGCAGCAGATGGCGGCGGCCCTGCCGATGGCGATGCGTGCCGCGGCGGGCGCGGTGCTGGTGGCGGGGGACCCGGCCGACCCGGCCGCGCGGGTCCGTGCCGTCGAGGCGGTCCGCGGGTACGGCATGGCCGACTTCGACGACGAGGCGCTGACCGCCGCCCTGGAGGAGGGGCCGGACGGCACCGACGAGGTGATCGTCCAGGCGGGCGCCCAGCTCACCACCGAGGCGCGCGAATGGTTCCTCGCCCAGGTCGTCCGCATCGCCCTCGCCGACGGCGCGATCGGCGCGGGTGAGCGCCAGGCGCTGCACACGGTCGCGGGCCGGCTCGGCATGACGCCCGCGCACGCCGTCGGCGTGATCACCACGACCGAGGGGGCGGCGCGCGAGTGAGCGCCACGACGTCGTGGCCGGCCGTACGCGGAGGCGGCCATGGGTGAGCGGACCGCGCTGGTACGCCGTCCGAGCCCGCGCCTCGGAGACGGCATCGTGACGCACATCGAGCGCAGGCCGGTCGACGCGGCGCTCGCCGCGCGCCAGCACGAGACGTACGTCGCGGCGCTGGAGTCCGCGGGCTGGCGGGTGCGCTGGCTGCCGCCGGCCGACGACCTGCCCGACGGGGTGTTCGTCGAGGACACGGTGGTCGTCTGTGACGACCTGGCCGTGCTCGGCCGGCCCCGGGTGCCCGAACGCGTGGAGGAGATCCCCTCGATGGAGGGCACGGTCGCCGAGCTGGGCCTGGAGATCACCCGGATCGACGAGGGCTTCCTCGACGGCGGTGATGTGCTGCAGGTCGGCAACACCGTGTACGCCGGGCGTTCGGCCCGGACGAACGAGGACGCCATCTGCCAGCTGACCCGGCAGGTGGCCACCCGCGGGCGCCGCCTGGTGCCGGTGGCGCTGAACGACTGCCTGCACCTGAAGACCGCGATGACGGCGCTGCCGGACGGATCGCTCATCGGCGTCCCGGAGCTGGTCGACACCTCGGCCCTGCCGTACCTCCGTGTGGCCCAGGAGCCGGCCGGCGCACACGTCGTGGTGCTGGGGGAGAAGCAGGTGCTGGTGGGCGCCTCCGCGCCGCGTACGGCCGACCAGCTCACCGCCGAGGGCTACGACGTGACGGTGGTCGACATCGGCGAGTTCGAGAAGCTCGAGGGCTGCGTGACCTGCCTGAGCGTCCTGGTCCCCTAGAAAACGCGGTGCGTCGAGTGGCCGGGCTGAGTATCGTGCCTGCCATGTCGAGCCCAGAGGCGGACAAGGTGGGGGCTTTCGGTCACCCGTCAGCCCCCTGACCCCTGAACCCCCTTGACCGGTCCCGCCCCGCCGCACGCCGGCGGCGGACGGGTACGGCCGGGGCGCTGACCGCGGTGACGAGACGTCTTCCCCGATCTCTCCTCACCCCGGAGTCCCCTCATGCCTCTGGCTCTGTATCTGCTGGCCGTGGCGGTCTTCGCCATGGGCACGTCGGAATTCATGCTCGCCGGCCTGCTGCCGGACATCGCCGCCGACCTCGGCGTCCCGGTCGCCACGGCCGGCCTGCTCACCTCGGCGTTCGCGATCGGGATGGTCGTCGGCGCCCCGCTCATGGCCGCACTCGCGCGCCGGTGGCCGCGACGGTCCGGCCTGCTGGGCCTGCTCGGCCTCTTCCTGGCCGCGCACGTCCTCGGCGCCCTCACCGGCAGCTTCCCGGTGCTCCTCGCCACCCGGGTCGTCGCGGCGCTCGCCAACGCCGGGTTCCTGGCGGTGGCGCTCACCACGGGCGCCGAACTGGTCCCGCCCGGCCGCAAGGGCCGGGCCCTGGCCGTCCTGCTGGCCGGCACCACGCTCGCCACCGTCGCCGGGGTCCCCGGCGGCGCCCTGCTGGGGACGCTGCTCGACTGGCGCGCCGCGTTCTGGGCGGTCACGCTGCTGTGCGTGCCCGCGGCGATCGGCATCGTGCGCGGCGTCCCCGCCGGCCCGGAGCGATCGCACGAGCCGGACGGGCCGGGCCTGCGCCGGGAACTCGCCGAGCTACGGCGTCCGCGACTGGCCCTGGCCCTGCTGCTGGGCGCGCTGCTCAACGCCGCGACGTTCGGCACCTTCACCTTCCTCGCCCCGATCGTCACCGAGGCCGCCGCGCTGGCCCCGCTGTGGATCCCCGTCGTGCTGGTGCTGTTCGGCCTGGGGTCCTTCGCGGGCGTCACGGTCGCCGGACGGTTCTCCGACCGGCGGCCCGCCGCCGTCGTCGTGGCCGGCGGGCCGCTGCTGCTCGGCGGCTGGGTCGTCCTCGGGCTCACCGCGTCGCACCCGGTGGCCGTGCTGGTCCTGGCCTTCACCCAGGGCGCGCTCTCCTTCGGGCTCGGCAGCACGCTGATCGCGCGGGTGCTGTACGAGGCGGCGGGAGCACCGACCATGGCGGGCTCCTACGCCACCGCCGCGCTCAACGTCGGGGCCACCGTCGGCCCGGTGATCGCCGCGGCCACGCTGAACACCTCGCTGGGCGAACGGGGGCCGGTCTGGATCAGCGGCGGCCTGGTCGCGGCCGTGCTCCTGCTCGCGCTGCCCTTCCGCCGCGCCCTGGCGCACCGCGACGCGCAGCCGACCATCGGGGCCACATCCGTCTCAGCTGATGGGACCGGATTGTGATGACCCGGGAGTCGTCTGTTAGCTTGGTCGGCGTGCTGCGTGAGCTGCTCCTCCTTAGCGGCCGCGACGGGGGCCTGTAAAAGGTCGGCTCCCTCGTCGCGGAGCTTCGGCGTGAACGCCGGCCGCAGGCACTTCTCCCGGGAGCATCCTTCAAAATGCATCGTCAACAGCCCAGTCCCATGCCTTTCGGCCGCTACACGCCCTTTCCCACGGTCGATCTGCCGGACCGCACCTGGCCGAGCAAGACGATCACCAAGGCGCCGCGCTGGCTGTCCACCGACCTGCGCGACGGCAACCAGGCGCTGATCGACCCGATGAGCTCCGCGCGCAAGCTGGCCATGTTCGAGCTGCTCGTACGCATGGGCTACAAGGAGATCGAGGTCGGTTTCCCGGCGGCCAGCCAGACCGACTTCGACTTCGTCCGCCAGCTCATCGAAGAGGGCCGCGTACCCGACGACGTACAGATCTCCGTCCTCACCCAGGCCCGTGAGGAGCTGATCGAGCGGACCGTCCAGTCGCTGGCCGGGGCGCCGCGCGCGACCGTCCACCTGTACAACGCGACCGCGCCGCTGTTCCGCCGCGTGGTGTTCGGCATCGACCGGGCCGAGTGCAAGGCCCTGGCGGTGGAGGGCACCCAGCACGTCATGAAGTTCGCCGAGCAGTACCTCGGCGACTGCGACTTCGGCTACCAGTACAGCCCGGAGATCTTCATCGACACCGAGCTGGACTTCGCGCTGGAGGTCTGCGAGGCGGTCATGGACGTCTGGCAGCCGGGGCCCGACCGCGAGATCGTGCTCAACCTGCCGTCGACGATCGAGCGCTCCACCCCCAACGTCTACGCCGACCAGATCGAGTGGATGAGCCGCAACCTGTCCCGGCGTGAGCACGTCGCGCTCTCGGTGCACCCGCACAACGACCGCGGCACCGCCGTCGCGTCGGCCGAGCTCGCGATGATGGCCGGCGCCGACCGGGTCGAGGGCTGCCTGTTCGGCAACGGCGAGCGCACCGGCAACGTCTGCCTCGTCACGCTGGGCATGAACCTCTTCTCCCAGGGCGTCGACCCGGAGATCGACTTCTCCGACATCGACGGCATTCGCCGCACCGTGGAGTACTGCAACCAGATCCCGGTGCACGAGCGTCACCCGTACGCCGGCGACCTGGTCTACACGTCCTTCTCGGGCTCGCACCAGGACGCGATCAAGAAGGGCTTCGACGCCCTGGAGCGCGACGCCGCGCAGGCGGGCGTGCCGGTCGGCGAATACCGCTGGGCGCTGCCGTACCTGCCGATCGACCCGAAGGACGTCGGCCGCTCGTACGAGGCCGTGATCCGGGTGAACAGCCAGTCCGGCAAGGGCGGCGTCGCGTACATCATGAAGACCGAGCACTCGCTCGACCTGCCGCGCAAGCTGCAGATCGAGTTCTCCCGGGTCGTGCAGGAGCACACCGACGGGGAGGGCGGCGAGGTCACGCCCGAGCAGATGTGGTCGATCTTCGAGGCGGAGTTCCTGACGAACGGGCCGAAGGTCGGGCTCCTCGCACACCGCGCGGTGTCGCGGGTCGACGAGAAGGACATGCTCAACGTCGACGTCCGCGTCGACGGGGAGATCCGCGAGATCGAGGGCATCGGCAACGGCCCGATCTCGGCGTTCGTGAACGCCCTGGCCACCATCGGCGTCCAGGCCCGGGTGCTGGACTACGCCGAGCACGCGCTGTCTGAGGGCAGCGACGCGAGGGCCGCGGCGTACGTCGAGTGCCAGGTCGGCGACCAGGTGCTGTGGGGGATCGGCATCGACGCCAACACCGTCACCGCCTCGCTGAAGGCCGTCCTGTCGGCGGTCAACCGCGCCATGCGCTGACCCTGAGCGACCGAGCCGCCGTGGTCCGCCTCCATCGGGGAGGCGGACCACGGCGGTTCTCTTTCGCGCGCCGTGACCGGCGACATTTCGACGGGCGGCGAGGGCGCCGCGGGATCAGCATCGAAGGCGGCGGTGTGTTCACCGTCGGCGGGCCGCTGGTCCTTCTCGTGGGCGACCCCGCCACGGCGTCGGCGGCGACGGCGGCCTGGTCCTGATCGGCGGCGCGGCGGGCGGGGATCAGCTGCCGTGGGTCATGACGTGGTCCACGAGCTCGCGCAGGGGGCCGTGGAGGTCGGCCTCGCCGACCTGGGCGGAACGGTCGCCTATCTGGATGTCATAGACGTACCGGTCGGGCTGGGGGCGGTGTCGCGGGACCTCGTCCAGGGAGACGCTGTCGATGAGTCCGGCCACCGCCGGATGGTCCGCCGAATCGACCTCGGCGCGGCGGACCAGTCCGGCGAACCCACCACTGCGGGTGACGGCCACTCTCACGCGACCTTGACACCCACCGTCGACCAGGCTTCGCGGACCGCGTCGCTCTCGGTGCTCTTCACACCGAACAGCTTGCCCGCGGTGGCATATGTCATGCTGGCGAACTTCGCGAAGTCCGCAGTCGTGGGCACCTTTTTGCCGGTGATGGTGTCGTACCAGATCCGTCCCGCCTTCTCCCACGCGTGTCCGCCGATGGCGGTCGCGGTCAGGTAGAACGCGCGGTTGGGGATGCCGGAGTTGATGTGCACCCCGCCGTTGTCGCTGTCGGTGTCGACGTAGTGCGCCATGTCGGCGGGCTGCGGGTCCTTGCCGAGGTTCGGGTCGTCGTACGCCGTGCCGGGCGCCTTCATCGAGCGCAGCGCGGTGCCGTGCACCCCGGTGGCGAACATGCCCTGCCCGATGAGCCAGTCGGCCTGGTCGGCGGTCTGCCCGAGGTGGTACTGCTTGACGAGCGAGCCGAACACGTCGGACAGCGACTCGTTGAGCGCCCCGCTCTGGCCCTGGTACTCCAGGCCGCCGGAGTACTGCGTGACGCCGTGCGTCAACTCGTGCCCGGTCACGTCGAGCGGCGCGGTGAAGGTGGCGAAGATCTGCTGGTCGCCGTCGCCGTACACCATCTGGGAGCCGTCCCAGAAGGCGTTGTCGTAGTCGACGCTGTAGTGCACCGAGGCGACCAGCGGCAGGCCGGCGCCGTCGATGGAGTTGCGGCCGTACGCGGCGTTGTAGAAGTCGTACGTGACGCCGAGCCAGTCGTAGATCTGGTCGGCCGCCTGATCGCCGGTCGCCGCGCCGCCCTCGGACCGCACCGTCGGGCCGGGCAGGGTCTCCTTGTGCCCGGCGTCGTGGATCGTGCGGTTGGCCGCGGCCGGCGCGGTGGCCTTGGGCGCCTCAGCGATCAGCTGCGCGGCGGCACGCGTGCCCCGCTGCGTGTGGTCGAGTGAGAGGGTCCGCTGGACGAGCTCGCGGACCTGCTCGTCACTGTGCTGCTCCGCGACGTGGCGGAGGACGTGTGGTGGGACGATCGCGCATCTCATGGATGCACATTTGCACGAGGCATGTGATCCACACCACTGTCCACCCGTCCGCATGTGGTCACTGGTTGTTAATTATCAACTACAAAGAGTCTGTAGTCGAAGGTTGTTACCAGCCGCCGTCCGAGTCGCCGCTGTAGTCGCCGTAGTCATCAACGACCTCGACCACGTCGACATGCTCCTCGATGACGTCGACGTGCTCTTCGATCACGTCGACATGGTGCTCGACCACGACCTCGTCGTGGTCGAACATCTCATTGACGATCATGCCGCCGACGAAACCGGCCGCGCCCGCGGCGACCACCGCACCAGCGCCGTAGCCGTGCCGGTGCGGAGGATAGTCCTGCGGGTAGCCCTGCTGCACGTATCCCTGCTGCGGGTACCCCTGCTGCACATAACCCTGCTGCGGGTAGCCGTGGCCCTGCAGGTGTTCGATCCAGCGTTGGGCGCACGCGGGGCAGGCGAGCACCGGACGTGGCGCGCCCCACTGCGGCGACCACGTGATCTGCTGGTTGCCGGGGCCGTGTGAGGCGTCGAAGAAACAGGTCACGTCTTCCCCTTGAGTCATACCGGATGGGATCCGAAGAATTCGACGATCGGGCGTTGTGCGCCGTTCCCGTGATCATCGCAGCCCTTCACGTCCGGATGCGCCGCAGGGTGCGGGACAATGGGCGGGTGAGTCTTTATCGTGACGAGGGCGTCGTGCTCCGCACCCAGAAGCTGGGCGAGGCCGACCGCATCATCACGATCCTCACGCGGCGCACCGGCCGGGTCCGCGCCGCCGCCAAGGGCGTGCGCAAGACCAAGTCGCGCTTCGGCGCGCGGCTGGAGCCCTTCACCCACGTCGACCTTCAGCTGTACGAACGCCGCTCGCTCGACCTGGTCACGCAGGCCGAGACACTGCGGCCGTACGGCGAGCGCCTCGCCCTCGACTACCCGCGCTACACCGCCGGCACCGCGATGCTGGAGACGGCCGAGAAGCTCACCCCGGTCGAGAAGGAGCCGGCGTTGCGGCAGTTCCTCCTCGTCGTCGGTGGTCTGCGCACCCTCGTGGAGGGCGGGCACGACCCGCGCCTGGTCCTCGACGCGTTCTTCCTGCGCTCTCTCGCCATCGCGGGGTACGCCCCGGCGCTGGAGGAGTGCGCGCGCTGCGGCGAGCGTACGGGCCGGGCGTTCGCGATCGCCGCGGGCGGCATGGTGTGCGGGTCCTGCCGGCCGCCGGGCTCGGCCAGCCCGGCGGAGGCGACGGTCGGGCTGATGATCGCCCTGCTCCGCGGCGACTGGGCGCGTGCCGACGCCAGCGAATCCCGCCACCGGGTAGAGTGCAGCGGCCTCGTCGCCGCCTACCTGCAATGGCATCTGGAGCACGGCATCCGTTCCCTTCGTCATGTCGAGAGGGAGTCGCCCGCGCGGGAGTCGCCCGTACGCGAGGAGCCATTGCGGGATGCCGTCATCGAATAGGAGAAGAACCGCACTATGAGGGCCGTACAGCCGCCGGATCCGCACGAGAGCGGAGCACGACCGCCGGAGCTGCCCAAAGAGCTGATCCCCAATCACGTCGCCATCGTCATGGACGGCAACGGCCGCTGGGCCAAAGACCGGGGGCTGCCGCGCACCGAGGGTCACAAGATGGGGGAGTACGCCCTCTTCGACGTGATCATGGGTGCGATCGAGCTGGGCGTGCCGTACCTGTCGGCGTACGCGTTCTCCACCGAGAACTGGCGGCGTTCGCCGGACGAGGTGCGCTTCCTCATGGGGTTCAACCGCGACGTCATCCGCCGTCGCCGCGACCAGCTCCACTCGATGGGAGTGCGCGTGCGGTGGGCGGGCCGGCGGCCGAAGCTCTGGCGCAGCGTCATCAAGGAGCTTGAGGACGCCGAGCGGATGACGGAGCACAACGACGTCCTGACCCTGCAGTTCTGCGTGAACTACGGCGGCCGGGCCGAGATCGCCGACGCGGCGGCGGCGATCGCCCGCGACGTGCAGGCCGGCAAGCTGCGGGCCGACAAGGTCAACGAGAAGGTCTTCCAGCGCTACCTCTACCGGCCCGAGGTGCCCGACGTCGACCTGTTCCTGCGGCCGTCGGGGGAGCTGCGCAGCTCCAACTTCATGGTCTGGCAGTCGGCGTACGCGGAGTTCGTCTACCAGGACGTGCTCTGGCCGGACTACGACCGCCGGAACTTCTGGCGGGCGTGCGAGGAGTACGCCCGCCGCGACCGGAGGTTCGGGGGCGCCATCCCCAACGAGGTCACCGCGGCGGTCAAGTAGCCCGGAGGGGACGTACGGGCTCGTCGGGCGGATCGCCGGCCGGCAGCCCGTACATCGTCAGCAGGCGGTGCCGGACGGCGGCGAGCGGATAGGTCTCGGGATAGACCGCGACCTTGAAGATGACGCCTTCGAGCACGCTGCGGAACAGCACCTCCTCCAGCGCGGGGTCCTCGGCCCCGCGCGCGGCGAAGATCTCCTGGAGCCGGCGCTCGAACTCCTCGACGGCGTCGGCCTTGGCGGCCTCGACGCCGACGAAGATCTCGCGCGTGCCGGGCTGGAGCATGAGGCAGAGCACGAGTCGCTGCACGCCGATGGTATTCGCGGCCGACTCCAGCGTGCGGTCGATGATGCCGGCGAGCCGCAGGTCGGGAGTGTCCTCGCCCTCGGCCGGGTCGGTCAGCGCGAGGATGGCGTCGAGCGCCTGGCCGAGCAGCGCCTGGAGGAGTTGCTCCTTGGCCGGGAAGTAGTACGACACCAGGCCCCGGGCGACCCCCGCCCGCTCGGCGATCTGGGCGATGGTGGTGCCCTCGTACCCGCGCTCGGCGAATGCCATCAGAGCCGCTTCCAGGATCCGTTGCTGTGACTGCTCACGCATTTCGCGGTTGACCTGAGCCGAACGTGGCGACAAGCGAACCCCCGGAGATCGATGACGGATCCCATTGTCCTCGCCTGCCGCCACGAAAGCGCACGGGTCAGGCGCGTACCCGGCCGTTGATGGCGCCGACAACGTTGCTGACGCCGCCCTTGTCGGCCGATTCCAGCTCCAGGTCGACACCGCCCTGGAAGGTGATCGCGAAGTTGTACACCTTGACGGACACCTGCGCGCGGCCGGACTCCAGCATCCGCGCCTCGGCGACCTGGGCGATCGGGATCTCGGCGACGAGGTCCTTGGCCCGGCCGAGCATGGACTGCTCGAACAGCAGCACCCGCCGGTCGGTGACCGCGAGGTTCATCTTGGGCGGCAGCCCGCCCTCCGCCGCCACGTCCACGAACCGGATGCCGACGACGTTCTGCAACGCCGAGTAGTAGCCCTCACGCTTCAGCGTGCCGGGGAGGTTGGCCATGCAACTGGCCACGAGTCTCTCGTCCGGCCCGAGGATCTTCGAGGCGGCCTTCTTGACGGCCCAGTCACGTGCGGCCATGTGTGTGCTCCATTCGCTTGGGAAGAACGTTGACTGTACAGCCAGCCAGTCATCGGCCGCCACCAGGACAAGGGATTGACACACATCATTCGCCCGTCGTTTCGGAGTCCGCTGGGCGGGTGGGACCGGGGGGTGGCCCCCTGGGTCAGTCCTTCGGCGTTTCGTAGATTCTCGCGTTATCCCCGAAGATGTGCCCGTAGTTGTTTCTCGCCTGTGAGTTGAACTCGTCGTGGGCCTCGGTCAGCCGGCGGTGTTCGGCGCGGGCCTCGCGGAGTCCGCCGGTGTCAAGGGAGAGACCGACGCTCCGGAGTTCGGTGGAGCCCGCCTTGAAGAGCAGGCCGTCAGCCCGGTCGAGGTGCTGTTCGACCCGGCCTGCGATGTCGATTGCCTTTTCGGCCGCCTTGCCATGATTACTCAGTTCGACCTGCATGCTGCGGGGAAGCCGGGGGTCGCCTACGAGTCCGGACGAGTAGTAGAAGGGGTGAAGGGCCCCCGCCGAGCCGGCCGTCTTCCGCGCGCCGTCCACGGCCCGCTTCGTCTCGGTCATCGCCGGGGCGTACTGGTCGAGGAGCGCACGGGACAAACCGTGTTGCGCCTTAGCCTGTTCCACAATGGCGTCCAGCTTCTGCTGGGCGGCGGTGGTCCGGGCGATGACCTCCGGCGCGGGGGCGTGGGAGACGTCCTTCGCGACCTGTTCCACCGCCGTGGGGCGCTTGAGGAAATTCTTCAGGACGACGTCGAACAGCGACACGCGGTGATTGAAACACCGCCGCGCCCGAACCGACGAACACTTCACCGGAATTCGGAATGCCCCCTGTCGAGCGCTGCAACAACTCCATCGGCCCCCATCACGGGCCGGTAGGCAGTGTTATCGCACCGGAAATCCGGCGCCGCCAACAGTGCCGACGGCAGCGACGGATCGCCTGCCCGGGACTGGCGATCCCGACAAGGTGTCTTCGCTCAGGACGCCTGCCGAGGGCGTGGGCTGGCGCGAATGTGCATGCGTTCTCCTTGGCGGCCGAACAGGTTGAGGACCTCGACGGGAGACTCGCCGGTGGGGCCGAACCAGTGGGGCAGGCGGGTGTCGAACTCAGCGGCCTCCCCTGATCCCAGGATCAGGTCGTGATCGGCCACGATGAGCCGCAGGCGTCCGGACAGCACGTAGAGCCACTCATAACCCTCGTGGGTGCAGGGCTCGGGCCGGTTCTGCTCAGCCGGGATGATCGACTTCCAGGCTTGCAGGGGTCCCGGGTGGGGGGTCAGCGGGATCACCGTGCGGCCGTTGCGAATGCGGGGCTTCGAGCGGATCCGGGGATCGCCGACCTCGGGCGCCCCGACCAGTTCGTCCAGCGGCACCTGATGTGCCTGTGCGATGGGCAGCAGGAGTTCCAGGCTGGGGCGGCGCTGGCCCGTCTCCAGCCTGGAAAGCGTGCTCTTGGAGATGCCGGTGGCCTCGGCCAGCGTGGACAGGCTCACGCCGCGTTCGGTGCGGATGCGCTTGAGGCGGGGGCCGACCTGGGCCAGCGTGGTGGCGATCGGGGATTGCTCGTCCATACCGCTCATTTCACCTCCTGCGTCCCAGAAACAGCAACGGAAGTTGTCGGTTCGCCACCGGGGCGCACACCATCGGGCGCGGAGGTGATCAATGTGATCAAGGCGACGAACGACCCGAACGGCAGCGCACCACGCACTGCCGATGACGGAGTTCTCGACGTGGTGGTGGTAGGAGCCGGAGCGGCCGGGCTGAACGCCGCCCTGCTTTCGGAGCGGGCCCGCCGCAAGGTGGTGGTGCTCGATGCCGGCGAGCCGCGCAACGCGCCCGCCGCCCATATGTACGGCTTTTTGTCCCGCGACGGATTGGCCGCCGCCTTCGCCATCAACACCGACCTGCTGGACGAAGACGTCGACCACGCCGTCGAACAGCGCCGCGCCGCGGTAGCGGGTGATGGCCGGTGAGCGCCGGCACCGCACAGCAGCAGGTGCCGGTCTCTGGCGGGAGGCTGCCACTTGGCGTCTACCTGCTCGCGTTCAGCCTGTTCGCCATGGGCAGCGCGGAGTTCCTGCTGGCCGGAGTCCTGCCGGAGATCGCCGACGACCTGAAGATCAGCCTGTCCTCCGCCGGCGCGCTGATCTCGACATTCGCCGTCGGTGTCGTGATCGGCGGACCTCCCTTCGCCATCATGACGCTGCGCTGGCCGCGACGCGCCACGCTGGCGACCACTCAGGCCGTCTTCGCCGCCGCGGTGACGATCGGCCTTCTGACCGACAGTTACACCGTGCTCCTGGCCACCCGCTTCGTCTGCGGCCTCGCCTATGCGGGGTACTGGGCGGTCGCAGCGGTCACCGCGATCGGCCTCGTCACACCCGATCACACCGCACGCGCCTCAGGCGTCGTCGTCAGCGGCCTCAGCCTGGCTATGATCGCCGGTGGCCCGGCAGGCGCATTGCTCAGTCACTTCACCGGATGGCGGGGCGGATTCTGGGGCGTGGTCGCCCTGACCGCCGCCGGTACGATCTCGAGCCTGCTCGCGATGCCGGCGACGAGCGCGGGGCAGGAGCCCAGCGTACGGCGTGAGCTTCACGCCATGAGGCGACCACAATTGTGGGTGGTCTACGCTGCCACCGTCCTGAGCACCGCCGCCTACATGATCTCGTTCAACTACCTCGCGGCGTTCCTGACCGACATCACCGGTATCCCCGGCGTCTGGGTCCCCGCCGTCCTCGCGCTGTTCGGCATCGGTGCCTTCGCCGGGCTGTCCGTCGGAGGCAGGATCGCCGACCGCCGGCCCTCTCAGGCACTCCTGGCCGGAGCGCTCGGGATATCGGCCAGTTCTGTCCTGCTCGCGATCCTGGCCCGGTATGCGCTGGCCGTCATCCCCCTCGTTCTCCTCCTCGGGATCGCTGGGTTCGTGCTGAACCCGGCCATCTACGGGCGGGTGTTCGCCATCGCATCAACGGCGCCGACACTCGCCGGAGCCACCACCGTCTCAGCGTTCCAGCTCGGCATCAGCCTCGTCCCGGCACTCGCCGGGGTCGCCCTGAACGCCGGCGCAGGCATCACTTCCGTCACCTGGATCGGCGCCGGCCTGGCGGCGGGCATCGTGCCGATCGTCCTTCTCGACCGGGCGTTCTCTCGCCGCCGGTCGCGGATGACGGTGAATGGGCTGAGTTCGCCGGGCTGAGCCAGGCAGCTCCGCCGGTGCGTACGTCCGGTCTGGTCGCGGGCGGCGGCCCGGACGACCGGGGATGGTGCGGCGAGGTTGTGCTCGAACCGGGGGCTTCACCACCGGTTCGAGCACGGCGCGCCGGCCAACCACTTCACTCACGCACCCTGGCCGACCACGTCGGCTCGGTCCCTAATACACGAGGCCACAGCTGGGGTGAAGCGAGCAGGGCGGAAGACCGGGGCGAGTGGGCCCCTCGACGGTCGAGGCGCTGCCTCATGGCCGGGACGCCGGCCCGGGCTGCGAAACCCCGCAGCCCGGGCGGGGCCGCCACGCCGTTCGGTGTAACAGACCGGAGGTCGCGGTTCGGTGGCGGACCTTGGCGTGCTCAGTGGTCTTGGCGCATCTCGGCGTTGAGCCGTTGTGCTTCTTGGAGCTGGTCCTCCAGGATGATGATGCGGCAGGCGGCGTCCAGGCCGATGCCCTCATCAACAAGTTCGCGGGCGCGGGCGGCCAGGCGGAGCTGGTAGCGGGAGTAGCGGCGGTGACCACCGGCCGAGCGTTGCGGCGTGATCAGCTTCGCCTCGTCCAGGCTGCGCAGGAATCCCGGCGTCGTGCCGAGCATCTCCGCGGCACGGCCCATGGTGTAGGCGGGGTAGTCATCGTCATCGAATTTGTCGGCCATCTTGTCCGGCATGGGCTGCTGGGCTGGATCCATCGCACCTTCCACATCATGAGGGCCCCGGTGCCGTAGCACCGGGGCCCAGGGTTCAAGAATCAACACCATCTACCGGCGATGACGCCGGCTTGTCGTATCCGCACCAGCGGCCCGAAAAGGCAGATAGTGCGGGGATCGCGTAAGCGTGACCGAAGACCACCTCTCGTTCCGATGGAACTGCGGTACCCGCCCGGCGAAACACAGCCAGTAGCGGGCGATCCGACGGCGTATGACCCTCCCCTTCTCCTCTGATCTTCCTCTTACCTTTCCTTTGGCCGTGGACCTTCTGGGACCTGCGAAGCTCGCCCCAGCGCGTCCGACGGCCTCATCGTCACCGCCCGGAGCCACTTACCGTTACTCGGCCCCAGCGCACCTGACGTCTTGCTCTTCATCTCACGGGCAGTTCGTCATCTCCCGTGTCTCTGCGATGTTCTCTTCGCTTGCGACACCAGGAACACTACCCATCCCACCGGCGAATGTCTACCTCGGTCACAGGAGATTTTCTCCTTCATGGAGTCAGTGAGCTGGAGCTCGAACGTGAGGCCGACCTCGCCGCGGACCGGGCCCGGGAGATCGTGAGGCGACCGTCACGCCTCCGTCCCCGGGAGGTGGTGAAGGCGCCGAGCGGACGAGGGAAGCAGGGAATCTTCCGGCCGGAACGCACGTTGTCAGAGATGCGGCAGCGTCCTCCGTCAACGGACCGAAAACACCGGTGCGACACACCCCCCCGGTGACCGGGGAAGCCAGGGTGACGTGCGATAATAAGGTGTAAATCCTTCCGGCTAGACCTCGCTGGATATTGTCATGTCTCAATTGCGTCGTGTTTTCGCTCGTATCCGTCGTCAGCCCGTCCAGGTACAGCCGTGGACCTACCGGCGTGTCGCCACTCCGGAAGAGATCGAGCGGCTGACGAAGGATGATCTGCGCCCAGCCGCGTGATCGCTTGACCGAGGCCGGGACGCCACCGTGCGTCACCGGCCTCGCATGAGCTTTTCCAGCTGATCGTCGGTGAGGGGCGGAACCGCGATCGTACGGGCCGCGTCGGCTCGCAGCCCGTCGACGACGAACGCCAGATGGCGGCGCCACGCCTCTGGAGCGGCCTCCATCGACTCCCGGATCACCTGCGACATGGCCCACATCAGCGGGACGAGGTCGCGTGTCTCGAAGTCGGCGCGCAGTCGTCCGCTCTCACGCGCCCGCCCGACGATGACCTCCGCCTGCGCGAACCCCCGCCGGCACGCCGCGCCGACCGCCGAGTCGTCGGGGAACCGCCGGGCCAGCGCGTCGTTGAGCCCATGGTCGCGCGCCTGGAGTTCGAACAGGCCGCCCAGGAACCGGACGAAACCCTCCCATGGATCCGGGTCGGCGAGGGCCTCCGCGGTGATTCGCTCCAGGTCGGAGAGCCGCTCGGGCAGGATCGCGTCGACGAGGTCCTGCCGCGTCGGGAAGTGGTTGTAGAGCGTGCCGATGCTGACCTTCGCTCGGCGGGCGATCTCCTCCAGGGGTGCGTCCAGCCCGCGTTCGCCGAAGACCTGAACGGCGGAGTTCAGCAGCTTGTCGCGGTTGCGCGCGGCGTCCGCCCGTAGATGCCTGGCTTGCGGCTGCATGTTCCTGGTTCGTCCCATAACTCGAAGGTTGCCTCAACTTCTATGCTAGCGTTCCGAGCAACTTGAGGGTCCCCTCAAGTTTCTGCTTCGGAGGGATGTGCCATGACGAAGACCGCCGTCGTCCTGGGTGTGGGGCCGGGTCTGGGGATGTCCATCGCGCACCGGTTCGGCCGGGAGGGCTACGCCGTCGCCCTGGTGTCCCGCAGCGACACGAGGCACGGCGGTTACCTCACCGCCCTGGCGGACGCGGGCGTCGAGGCGTCCGCCCTGACCGCCGACGTCCGTGACCGCGACCGCCTCGGGTCCGTCCTCGACGCGATCGCGGACCGCCACGGGAGCGTCGACGTCGTCTACTACGGCCCGGGCGCGGTCGACCCGTCGGCGCGGCCGGTGCCGATCGACCGGACCGGCTCCGACGCCGTACGGGAGGCGATGAGCTGGGTGTACCCGGCCGTCGACGTGGTGGAGAAGGTCCTGCCGGGCATGACCGAGCGCGGCGACGGTGGGCTGCTGTTCGCCGGCGGCCTGAGCGCCGTGGTGCCGATGCCGGCCCTGGGTCCCCTGGCGCTCGCCTCCGCGGCCCTGCGCAACTACGCCCTCACCCTGCACGCCGCCCTGGCCGGAAGCGGGGTGTACGCCGGCACCCTGACCATCGGAGGCCTGATCGAACGCGGCGACATTCACACGATGGTGACGTCACAGCCGGACCGCTACGGCGAGGTCCGGTCCCTGAACCCGGACGCCATCGCCGCCGAGGCCTGGCGCCTGTACACCGAACGCGACCGCCCCGAGGCCACCTTCAACGTGCTGAGCGGGGACGCTACTTCATCGAGCAGCTGAAGCGCAGCGGAGCCGCGGTCGTCCGCGGGATCGAGACGGCCTGCAGCGGCCCGCACCACAACCGGTCCGTGTGGGCGCCGATCCGATAGGCGCCCTTCGGCAGAGTGAGGCGGAAGATGCCGGAGGTGACGGTCACGCGCCGGATGACCTTGCCCGTGGCGGACAGAACGACGAGGGTCGAGGTCCTCGGGCGGAAGACATGGCCCGGCCACATGCCTCCGGCCGGCAGGACCTCCCCGGCGACCTCCGAGGCCGACGTGGCGCGCGGCGCCGGAGACAGCGACGTCCGGTGAGCCGACGGGGCGGGGGAGCGGGAAGAGCAGCCGGTGATGCCTCCGGCCAGCAGGACGACGATCGCGACTGACCTCACGCCCGGTCAATCTACTCAGTCCGGGCCCGCGACCCGGATCGGTCAGTGGTTCGAGCAGGTGCCGAAGACCTCGACCGTGTGGGTGACGTCGCGGAAGCCGTGTTCGGCGCCGATCGCCTCGGCCCACTTCTCCACCGCCGGGCCCTCGATCTCCACCGTACGGCCGCAGACGCGGCAGACCAGGTGGTGATGGTGCTCGTCCGTGCGGCACGCCCGGTAGACCGCCTCGCCCTCGTCGGTGCGCAGCACGTCCACCTCGCCGGAGTCGCTGAGCACCTGGAGGGCGCGGTACACCGTGGTCAGGCCGATGCGTGAACCCGCCGCCCGCAGGTCGGCGTAGATGTCCTGCGCGCTGCGGAAGCCATCCGTGGTGGACAACGCGCGGCGCACGTCGTCCCGTCGGCCCGTCATGAGCCCTCCGTACGGCGCATACGGATCAGTCTTCCAGTCCCGACGGCGGCGAGGAAGACGGCCATCGCCAGGAGGACGATCGTGGGGCCGGGGGCGATGTCGACGTCCACCGACACCCACAGGCCGCCCACGGCGGCCACGACGCCGACCACCACGGCCAGCCCGATCGTCGCCCGGAATCCGCGGGTGAGCTGCTGCGCGGCGGC
This sequence comes from Actinoallomurus iriomotensis, assembly GCF_030269445.1. Classification (GTDB taxonomy): domain Bacteria; phylum Actinomycetota; class Actinomycetes; order Streptosporangiales; family Streptosporangiaceae; genus Actinoallomurus; species Actinoallomurus iriomotensis. The sequence continues at coordinate 642,854 of NZ_BSTJ01000001.1, read as the reverse complement.
GACCGGCACCACCATCAGCGCGCTCACCAGCAGCAGGCCGACCGCGCGCATCGCCACGACCACCGTCAGCGCCGCCGTGACCGCGATCAGCAGCGACAGGAACCGCACCGGCAGGCCGCTCGCCCGCGCGACCTCCTCGTCCTGGCACAGCACGAACAGCTCCCGGCCGAAAACGGCCAGGATGACGACGACGGCGACGGCCAGCCCCGCCACGACCCACAGGTCACCGGGGCTGACGCTGCTGATCGACCCGAACAGGTAGCTGTTGAGGTTCGCGCTGCCGCCGGACAGGTTGGCGAACAGCACGCCGCCGGCCAGCCCGCCGTAGAACAGCAGCGCGAGCGCCACGTCGCCACCGGTGCGCGTGCGCACCCGCAGCAGCTCGATCGCGACCGCGCCCAGGCCGGAGACGACCAGCGCCAGGATCGTGGGGGAGCTGCGCGTCAGCAGGCCGAGGCCGACGCCGGTGAGGGCGATGTGGCCGATGCCGTCGCCGAGCAGCGCCAGGCGCCGCTGCACGATGAACGTGCCGACGGCCGGGGCGGCGACGCCGACGAGCACGGCCGCGATCAGCGCCCGGCGCAGGAAGTCGTACGACAGGAGTTCGATCATGACAGGAGCCGGGGTTCGGACGCGGAGGCGTGCGGGTGGACGTGGTCGTGGCCGGGACGCGCGCACTCGCCCTGCGGCATCGGCGGGACGCCTTCGTGCACGATCCGGCCCGCCTCGAGCACGACCGACCGGGTGATCAGCGGCTCCAGCGGCCCGAGTTCGTGCGCGACGAGCACGACCGTGCGGCCCTGCCCGACCAGCTCGCTCAGGGTGGCGGCCAGGGTCTCCTGGCTGCGGGCGTCGACGCCGGCCGTCGGCTCGTCCATGACGAACGCCTCCGGTTCGCCGGCCAGGGCGCGGGCGATGAGCACGCGCTGCTGCTGGCCGCCGGACAGCTCCTGGGCGGGGTCGCGGGCCCGGTCGGCCATGCCGACGGCCGTCAGCGCCTCGTCCACCGCGCGCCGGTCGGCGGCCGAGGACGGGCGCAGCCGCGACTGCCGCGCGATCCGGCCGGAGGCCACGATCTCGCGTACGGTGGCGGGCACCCCTCCGCCGATGGAGAGGCGCTGCGGGACGTACCCGATGCGCTTCCAGTCGCGGAACCGCGCGGGCGGCACGCCGTACAGCTCGGCCCGCCCGGCGGACAGCGGGATCAGCCCGAGCAGCGCGCGGATCAGCGTCGACTTGCCGGAGCCGTTCGAGCCCATGATCGCGACGACCTCGCCGGGACGTACGGTCAGGTCGATGCCGCGCAGCACGGAGCGGCGGTCGTACCGCACCTCGCCGCCGGTCAGGGAGAACGGGGTCGTCGTCATGAGCACCCCAGAGCGGTTCGGAGCGTCGCGAGATCGCGGCGCATGATCGAGAAGTAGTCGTCGTGGGAGCCCGGCCGGACGCCCTCGACGGGGTCGAGCACCTCGGTGCGCACCCCGGCCTCACGCGCGAGCGTGTCGGCGGTCTTCGGGCTGGCCAGCGTCTCGGTGAACACGGTGGTCGCGCCAGTACGCCGGATCAGGCGGGTCATCTCCGCGATGCGCTGCGGCGACGGCTCGGCCTCCGGGTCCAGGCCCGCGATGCCGACCTGCGTGAGGCCGTAGCGCGCGGCCAGGTAGCCGAAGGCGGCGTGACCGGTCACGATCTCCTTGCGCGCGCAGGCGCGCAGCCCGGTGCGGAACTCGGCGTCCAGGGCGTTCAGGCGGGCGACGACCTGGGCGGCGCGGGCGCGGTAGCCGGCGGCGTTCTCGCCGTCGATCCGGGCCAGGCGCTCGCCGAGCGCGGTCGCGACGGTCGCGAATCGGGACGGGTCGAGCCACAGGTGCGGGTCGGCGGCGCCGTCGTTCGCCTCGTCCTGCGGGGCGGGCAGCGTCGTGACCACGGACTCGGCGTCGAGCGAGTGGTTCTTGGCGTGCTGGCGCACGGCCTTGTCCACGGCCGGCTGCACGCCCTTGATGTAGAAGGCCAGCTTGGACTCGCCGACGTCGATCACCTGCCGGGGCGTCAGCTCCAGGTCGTGCGGCTCGGCGCCCGGCTTGGTGAGGTTCTGGACGTAGAAGCCCGGACCGGCGACCTGTGCCGCCAGCCACGCGAGCGGATAGAACGCCGCGGTCAGCCTGGGTTTCCCGCCGGTGCCCGCCCTCGCCCCGCATCCGCAGACCACGAGCAGCGCGGCGAGCGCGATGGGCAGGATTCGGGAACGCACCGAACAAGTATGGGTGAACATGAAAATGATTGTCAAAATCACGCCATGTCGTCAGGAGACCAGTTTGGCGACCGCGATGGCGAGGATGACCAGCGGCACCGCGAACCGGATCACGCGGTGGGACGCGTTCCGCGTCGGCGAGGCCATGAACAGGAACCAGATGACGATCGCGAGCAGCACCAGCGCCACCGCCCCGAACGCCCCGGGTAGCGCCAGCCCCGCGATCAGCAGCGCCGGCAGCAGCACCAGCGGCACCCACCGCGGCAACTGGTTCACGTAGACGAGGAAGACGGCGCTCTGCCGGCGGACCGAGGATTTCGATGGCACCCCTCCATGGTGTCGTATCCAGGTCACCGGTGTGAGCGGCGCCACGGGTCCGGCATCATGGACGCGTGCTGGCCATCACCCGTTACCGCGTGTCCGCGGCCGAGACCGACGAGTTCGTCCGTACGGCCCAGGAGGTGCTCCGCGCCATCGAGGGCAGCCCGGGTCACCTGTCCGGGCGTCTCGCCCACGCCGTCGACGACCCCGAACTGTGGGCGATGGTGACCGACTGGGAGGGCGCGGGCTTCTACCGCCGTGCCCTCGGCGACTACGAGGTACGCCTGGCGCTCATCCCGCTGTCCCGCCTCGCCATCGACGAGGCGGGCGCGTACGAGATCGTCGAGCAGGCCGAGCGCGCCGGGTAAAGAGCCGGGCGACTCCACCCGAAAGACCGCACAAGTACGCCGCGCGCTCCCGTCTCCCGGCGGTCCCCATGCCGATCATGGCCGGGACGACGACCACGGGGAGACGCGATGCGACGTGCCGGCCTGCTCGCCTGCCTTCTGGCGGCGCTCGTCCCCGCCCCCGCCGCCCACGCGGACACGACCGTCGACTACCGGGGCCTGCGGATCACCGTGCCCGCCGGCTGGCCCGTGTACCGTCTCGGCCCCGGCTCCACCGAGTGCGTGCGCTACGACCGGCACGCGCTCTACCTGGGCCCGGCGGGCGCGAACCAGCTCTGCCCGGCGCACGTGGTCGGCCGTACGGAGGCGCTGCACGTCGAGCCGCTCACCGAGCAGACGGCCGCGTTCGCCACGGGCATGCTCGGCTCCGTACCCCGGTCGTCCGTGGCCGGAATGCCCGCCGTGACGGTGACCGACACGACGGCGAGGGAGATCCGCGCCGCCGTCCCGGCCGCCGGGGTGCTGATCACCGGCTCGTACGGCGCCGAACCCGGGGCCGCGGACCTGCGGCGGCTCATCGCGGGGATCGCCCCGGCGACCCCTGGCACGGGCACGCCCGCGGGGGAGCGGCGCGCCGACGACCGGCGCCGCCGATGGGTGACCGGCGCGGGCTTCGACACGTGCTCGGCGCCGTCACTGACCGCGATGCGCGCCTGGCGCGACGACTTCCTCGCGGCCAACATCTACATCGGCGGCCCGGCGCGCGCCTGCCCGGACGGGCGGCTGACCCGCCACTGGGTGGAGGCCGTACGGGCGATGGGCTGGCGGCTGATCCCGACGTACGTCGGCCCGCAGGCGCCGTGCACCTCCTCCCACCCGCGCTTCTCCCCGTCGACCGCGGCCCTGGCCGGCCAGCTCTCCGCCGTGGACGCGACGAACCGCGCCGCGGCCCTGGGCCTGCCGGCCGGAACGCCGATCTACATGGACCTGGAGGCGTACGGGCGCAGGCCCTGGTGCCGGCAGGCGGTGCTGACGTTCGTGGACTCGTGGACCAGGGGCGTCCGGGCCCTGGACTACGTGCCGGGGCTGTACAGCAGCGTGGCGTCGGGCATCCGCGACGTCGCCGAGGCGGACGGCATCAGCCGCCCGGAGACCGTCTGGTTCGCCCACTGGGACCGCAGGCCGAACGTGTGGGGCGACCGCCTCATGGACGAGGCATGGTGGGCGGACCACCGCCGGATCAAACAGTTCCGCGGCGACCACGTGGAGAAACACGGCGGCGTGAAACTGAAGATCGACAGCGACGCGGTCGACGGTTACGTCGGCTAGGGCATGCCTCAGAGGTCGAGGGCGTCGAGTTCGCGGTCGATGGTGGCGCCCGGAGGAGCGTCATCGGCACGGACTTTGTATTGAATCGCGCGCCCGAACGGAAGTACGGAACGCGCCGTGCAGAAGACCACGCCCGCGTAATTAGACGTCATCTTGTCGGGCTCGTGGATTTTTAGGGAATATCTCACCGGTGACGTCTTTGACCGGCCGCCCGGATAGAGTTCTCCGTTCATGTCGACACGGTACCTACCGAGCCCATATTCGTCGTACAACCGGATGCGTGGCTGCTCTTTCGCCGCGATCCCGATACTTCTGCGGACATCGCGTGGTTCGAGCACGGCGTGTTTGCCGAGGCCGTTGTCCTGGCGCATCCGGTTCAGGGGCTGCTGGCCGCCTCTCTTGTGGTTCAGGAACTTCTCGCCCCATGGCGACTTTCGCAGTGCTGTGAAGGCGCGTTTCTCCGTGTTCTGAAGCGATCTGCCCAGGCGTCTGAGGAGCGCGGCCACCTTGGCGAGGAACGTTTCCACGCGCTTGATCAGCCTGCCGAGCCGCGTAGCCGCCTCGGCCGACTCCTCGTGTATCTTCGCGACGACCACGATCTCCGAGGTGCCTCCCGTTCCCGCGGCGACGAGTTGCGCCGCCATCCAGTACTTCACCGCCCAGAAGATGACGCCGGCGATGGTTCCTTTGACGATGCCTTCGACGGCTCCCATGATCGAGCTGGTGAGCTGGAGCAGGGAGGCGATCTGATCGGCATTGCGCCCGGTGTCGTCGATTCCGTCCCGCAGCATCGTGAGCCGGTCACGCGCGGCGTCCGCCGCCGATCCGTGCCAGTTTCCATTGGCGAGGCTGGCGTTGAGCGCGGTGGTGAGGTCCTTGGCGAGTTGATGGCAGCCTTGGGCGAGGCTGTCGTAGTTGTAGGCGGCCTGGCCGGTGGCGATGGGGTCCCCGGTCACGCAGTCCGCCAGATATTTCGTCCAGTAGAAGGCGTTCAGCAGGAAGGTGATCCCTGTCTGGACCAGATAGTCGAGTGGGTTGCGGGACATCCAGATCAGGGCCTGCGGGATCTCGAACAGGGCTTGGGTGGCGTCGGCGCCGAGGTTGGCCAGGTCGGTGCTGATGTTGTAGGGGTCGCCGCTGGTCAGGTCACCAATGAAGCGAACGCCGTCCAGCGTGCTCGATCCGAGGGAACCGAGTGGATAAGGCAGCGCTATCATCGCGCCATTGAGGATCCGATGCTCGTTGTAGAAACGGGATGCCGGGTTGAGCTGGCGAAGCGCGCCGGAAGCCGCCGCCTGGTCCTCGCGCACCGAATTCAGCACGTCGAGGCAGTATTCTCCGGCGGCGGAGTAGGTGTCCGCCGAGCGGGCGATGCGGTCCCGGGCACCCGTCAGGGCATCGTTCATGTGCCGCAGATGTTCGCCGAAACCGTTCATCATCGAGGTGCAGCCCTCGCGCAGGTACACCTCGCCGAGCAGCCCCCACGGATGAGTCTCCGCCAGTGATCCGGCCGCCTGACCCGCGGCCTGTTCGAAACCCGCGACCCGCGAGAGCAGAAGATCGATCCCCGAAGCGGCCCGGCGTAGCGCCGCCGAATCGAACACCACCGTGGAAGAAGACTTCAACTCTGCTCCTACAGCCGTGATCCTTGTCCGCCACCGGATCTGGCGATGGGGTTCGATGGCCGCCGAGGGGAGCGTACCGGCCCCCGCTGACGGGGGGCTGACGGCTGACTTCGATGAGGCGACCGGGTCGGCGAAGGGCGTCGGGTGGCCGTTCACCGACTGTTCGCGGGAGGGGTCCCGGACCGCCGGGGGTTAGCGTGGGGCGGAGATGCCGGCCGCCGGTCGCGCCGCCGGTTTCGCCGACGTACGGCACGTCGCGGGCTCCTCGCTCGCCGAGCGCTACTTCGCCGGCCGGGCGGACGGCCTTCGCCCGGCGAGCGGGGAGGACCTGCTGGTGGCCACGGTCTGACGCCGGTGGTGCGCGATGACACTCCAGTGGCGCCACGAGGCGTTTTCGGGGCGTGGCACCACCGGTGGTGTCCTAAGCTGATCCTGGGCGCCGAGACCGTCACCGCAGGTCGGTGAGGTCGGGCGCCATACGTCGTATTTCGCGGAAAACCGCCGACCGCCAGCCGGATGGAGATCACTCATGGCCCGTCGTTCCGATGTGATGGAGACCATCGTCAACCTCAGCAAGCGCCGAGGTCTGGTCTTCCCCTCCAGCGAGATCTACGGCGGGCTGCGGGCGTCCTGGGACTACGGACCGCTCGGCGTCGAGCTGAAGAACAACGTCAAGCGCCAGTGGTGGAAGTCGATGGTGCAGGGCCGCGACGACGTCGTCGGCCTCGACTCCTGCGTGATCCTCGGCCGTGAGGTCTGGGAGGCCAGCGGCCACGTACGCGAGTTCACCGACCCGCTGACCGAGTGCCAGTCGTGTCACAAGCGGCACCGCGCCGACCACCTCGTCGAGGCGTACGAGGCCAAGCACGGCAAGGCCCCCGAGAACGGTCTGGCCGACCTCGTCTGCCCCGACTGCGGCACGCGCGGCGCGTTCACCGAGCCGCGCATGTTCAACGGGCTGCTCAAGACCTACCTCGGCCCGGTGCAGGACGAGTCCGGCCTGGCGTACCTCCGGCCCGAGACGGCGCAGGGCATCTTCATCAACTACTCGCTGGTGCAGCAGGCCGCGCGCCGCAAGCCGCCGTTCGGCATCGGCCAGATCGGCAAGTCGTTCCGCAACGAGATCACTCCGGGCAACTTCATCTTCCGTACGCGCGAGTTCGAGCAGATGGAGATGGAGTTCTTCGTCGAGCCGGGCACCGACGAAGAATGGCACCAGTACTGGATCGACACCCGTTTCCAGTGGTACGTCGACCTGGGCATCAACAAGGAGAACCTCCGGCTGTACGAGCACCCGAAGGAGAAGCTCGCGCACTACTCCAAGCGCACCGTGGACGTGGAGTACCGCTTCGACTTCCCGGGCAGCGAGTGGGGCGAGCTGGAGGGCGTCGCGAACCGCACCAACTACGACCTGTCCACCCACGGCAAGCACTCCGGGCAGGACCTGTCCTACTTCGACCAGGAGAAGAACGAGCGGTACGTCCCGTGGGTGATCGAGCCGGCGGCGGGCGTCGACCGGTGCGTGCTGACGTTCATGATGGACGCCTACAGCGAGGACGAGGCGCCGAACGCCAAGGGCAAGATGGAAAAGCGCGTGGTCATGCGCCTTGACCACCGCCTCGCGCCGGTCAAGGTCGCGGTGCTGCCGCTGTCGCGCAACGCCGACCTGTCGCCGAAGGCACGTGACCTGGCCGCGCGGCTCCGCCGCAACTGGAACGTCGAGTTCGACGACGCGGGCGCGATCGGCCGCCGCTACCGCCGCCAGGACGAGATCGGCACGCCGTACTGCGTGACCGTCGACTTCGACACGCTCGACGACAACGCCGTGACGGTGCGCGAGCGCGACTCGATGGCCCAGGAGCGCATCGGCCTCGACCAGGTGGAGGCCTTCCTCGCCACCCGCCTCCTCGGCTGCTGAACCGTCCTTTAATGCGGTTTTGACGCGCTTTACGCCGTGTCATGACAAACGTACGGTTGTAAGTCATGAGACGAACGCGCAGAGGGAGAACACCGATCGCCGTGGCGGTCGGTGTTCTTCTTGCCGCCGCCCTCGGTGTCACCGGATCCGCGAGCGCGGACGGCGGGTCCCGCGGAGGTGACTGGTTCACCTCGTGGGCGCAGTCCCAGCAAGGCCTCGCGGGCACCACGCTGAACGACCAGTCGGTCCGCATGATCACCCATCTCAGCCAGGGCGGCGACGCGCTGCGGGTACGCGTCCAGAACCAGTTCGGCACCGCTCCGCTCACCGTCGACGCGGTCGCCGTGGCCGTCAGCGGCACCGGCGCCGCCATCGTGGGCGGCAGCCGTCCGGCGACGTTCCCGGGCCCGAACCACCGGTCCACCGGTTCGGTGACGGTCGCGCCGGGCGGCGAGGCGTGGAGCGACCCGATCCGGATCGAGACGCGACCGCAGGACGACATCGCGGTGAGCATGTACGTGGCCGGCCAGGCGACGCCGGGCGTGCACGCCTCCGCCCTGCGGGACAACTACGTGACGGAGGCCGGAGCGGGCGACCACGTCGGCGACGCCTCCGGCGCGGCGTACACCCGGAAGGTCGGCTCCACCTACCTCGTCAGCGCCGTCGACGTCCACAACACTCACCTGCGAGGCACGATCGTGGCCTACGGCAGCTCGGTCGTGGACGGTACGGGCAGCACCAACTGCGGCCCGGGATGCACCGTCACGGGCGACAACCGGCGCTGGACCGACGAGCTGGCCCGCCGCGTCGTCAAGGAACTGCCGGCCCGCCGGCAGGTCGCCATCGCCAACGCCGGCATCGGCGGCACCACCAGCTCACCCGAGTGCGCGAACGAGCCCGCCGGGGTCAGGGGCCTGGAGGGCACCGCGCGCCTGGACCGCGACGTGCTCGCGCTCCACGGCGTGACCGCGGTGATCTACTACTACGGCACCAACGACCTGCAGGACGACTGCACCGCGGACCAGATCCTGCGCAGCTACGACACCGTGTTCGCGCGCCTGCGGCAGGCCGGGATCAAGGTGTACGTGACGCCGATCACGGCCCGGCCGATCTACACCGACCAGATGAACCTCCATCGCTACACGGTCGACGGCTTCGTGCACCGGTGGAACGACTGCAGCGGCCACTGCGACGAGGTCCTCGACTTCGACCAGGTCATCAAGGACCCGCTGCACCCCAACGCGATCAACCCGTCCTACGACAACGGCGACGGCATCCACGCGAACATCGCCGGCCAGCAGGCCATCGCGGACAGCATCTCCCTGCCCCTGCTCGCCCGCTCCGCGACGACCACGTGAGGACCGTGCCCTGAAACTGCGTCCGCTCACCGCCGCGACCGCCGGCGTCATCGAGCACTGGTTCGACGACGCCGAGGTCCGGCGCCGGCTGGGCGACCGCTCGTGGATCCACCGGGAGCGGCGCCTGCTCGGCGAGCGACCCGGCACCGGCTTTCGCGGCATGACCGTCCTGCGGTCGTACGGCTGGGTCGCGTACGACGCTTCGGGACGGCCCGCGGCGTACATCGGCGGCGACGTCTACGACCGGTGGGTGACCTACCGCGGTGAGGGACCGGACGGCCCCCTGCTCTCCGGCGGGGACGCACGCGTCTCGATGGCCCTGATCTGCCTCGTCGATCCGGCCCGCCGGCGCCAGGGCCATGGCCGAGCCGCGATCACCACCGTGCTCGCCCACCCCGGCCTCCGCGACGTCCGGGCGTTCTACTGCGGCATCGACGCCGGCAACCACCCCAGTCGCCGGTGCGCGACCTCCGCCGGCTTCGAACTCCTCGATCCCACTCCCGACTTCGAGGACATCGTGTACTACCGCTACGCGCGTTGACCGCCGGGCGGCGGGATGGCACCCGGCACTACGCTGCTGTCTCGTGCAGCAGACGCGTCTCGACACTGGTCGGATCCGGGCGGCTCGCCGGATGATCGATCCCGTCTTCCTCGACACTCCGCTGTACCGCTGTGAGGCGCTGGAGCCCGGCCTCGGGTGCGCGGTGAGCATCAAGCTCGAAACGGCGAACCCGGTCCGCAGCTTCAAGGGGCGCGGCACCGAGCTCGTCGCGAGCCTGCTCGCCGACAACGGCTCGCGAGCCGCGGTGTGCGCCAGCGCGGGCAATCTCGGTCAGGCCCTCGCCTGGTCCGGTCGCGGCCGGGGGCTCGACGTCACCGTCGTGGCATCCCGCCACGCGACGGTGGCCAAGCTTGATCGCATCCGTGCGCTGGGCGCCAGGCTGGAGCTGGTGGACGGCGACCACGAGCTGGCTCGCGAGCGGGCGGCGGACATCGCGCGGCACGACGGCATCCGGCTGGTCGAGGACAGCCTGGACATCGAGACCTGCGAGGGCGCGGCGACCATCGGCCTCGAACTCGTCGACGCCGCGCCGTCGTTCGACGCCGTACTGATCGCTCTCGGCGGCGGGGCGATGGCCACCGGGGTGGGCCACGTGGTGAAGGCCCTGGCGCCCGACGTCGAGGTGATCTGCGTCCAGCCGCTGGGCGCACCGGCGATGACACACTCCTGGCGCCGGCGGCGTGTCGTCACGACCGACTCGGCCGACACCATCGCCGACGGTGTCGCCGGCCGGTGTCCCATCCCGGCCGTCCTGGACGACCTCCTCCTGGTCGCCGACGACGCCGTCCTGGTCAAGGAGGAGTCGATCATCGCCGGCATGCGGATGCTCCTCGACCACGCGGGCCTCGTCGTCGAGCCGTCGGCCGCGCTCGGCGTCGCGGCGATCCTCGAAGACCGCGACCGCTTCGCCGGCCGGCACGTGGTCAGCATCGTGTGCGGCAGCAACGTCGACGTGGACGCCTATCACCGCTGGGTCGGTGCGGCCACCCTCTGACGATCGCCCAGCGCGGCGGCCACGAACGACGCCACCAGCGGCCGGCGGTCCCGCTCGTTCCAGGCGAGTACGAGGCGGCTGGGCGGCGCGTCGGTCACCGGGACGCAGACCAGGCCGGCCGGCACCGGTTCGACCAGCGAGCGGGGCAGCACCCCGATCATCCGGCTCACCGTGATCATGTGGAGCATCTGGACCACGTCGGCGACCTCGGGACCGGTGCCGTCGCCTCCGGGGACTCCCTTCCAGCGCGGCAGCGTCTCACCCTCCAGGTCGGACATGCGCACCGCGGCACGCCCGGCCAGCCGGTGCCCGGACGGGACGATGACCACGCGGTCCTCGGTGTGCAGCGTCTCGTGGGCCAGGCCGTCGAGGTCGTCGAACGGCACGTAGAGCAGGCCGACGTCGGCGCGGCCGTCGCGTAGGAAGTCGGTGCGGTCGGCGGGACCGCTGAACAGAATGTCCACCCGGCGGGCGTCGGGCTCGTGGGAGTACGCGGCCAGGATTCCGGACAGCAGGCCGGCGTCGCCGCCGGGCTTGAGCACCAGCCGCAGATGCGCCTGGGGATCGCCGGCGCGCCGGGCGTTCCGTACGGCGGCGCTGACCGCGTTGAGCGCGTGCCGCCCGTGTTCGCGCAACGCCGCTCCGGCCGGGGTGAGCTCGACGTGCCGGCTGGAGCGGACGAACAGCGGGACGCCGAGCCGGGCCTCGATCCGCCGGATCGCCTTCGACAGCGCCGGCTGGGCGATGGAGAGCCGGACGGCGGCCCGCCCGAAGTGCAGCTCGTCGGCGACCGCGATGAAGTACTCCAGCTCGCGGGTCTCCAGTTCAACCATGCCTCCAGGTTATCGATGCAGAGCGGACTTGTCTTGGACACCGGCGGGCTGCGTCCCCAAGAATCAGAGCATGGTCAACCACACAATGATCGTCTCCTTCGATCAGCCGCTGCCCGACACCGAGCTCGATCAATATCTCGCGGACATCGAACGGGTCATGCTCGACACCGGTCTCGTGCAGTCGGTCGCGGCCCGGCGCCACATCCCCATCCCCGGCGAGGAGGCCATTCCGGCGCTGATCGCGACTGCGATCGTGCAGGTCGCGGTCGCCGACACCGACACCCTGGCGAAGGCGTTCACCGCGCCCGGCCTGCATGAGGTCATCGACCGCTGGCAGTCGCGGCACCCGTACAAGGTCGCCTGGGCGAACCACGAACCGCTCGTATGAGTGAGCGGAGCGAGCGAATCAAGGAACACAGTGCCTCTGGTCACCGAAGGAGGCCGCATGAGTGAGGGGCGGAGGGCCGGGCTGGTCACCGGCGCGGGCAGCGGGATCGGCCGTGCGACGGCGCTGGAGTTCGCCCGGACTGGCGCCGCGGTCGCCGTGCTGGACATCGACGAGAGCACGGCGGCCGAGACCACCGAGATGATCAGGAAGGACGGCGGGGAGGCACTGACCGTCTTCGTCGACATCGCCGACGAAGCCTCGGTACGGGCGGCCGTCGAGCGCACGGTCACGGCGTACGGCGGCCTCGACTTCGCCGTGAACAACGCCGGCCTGGCCTCGCACCGGCGGCTCGACGAGATGACCCTGGGCGAGTTCGAGCGCGTCGTGCGCGTCAACCTGGCCGGGACCTTCCTGTGCATGAAGTACGAGCTGCCCCTGCTCGGCGGCGGCGCGATCGTCAACGTCGCCTCGAACGGCGGCCTGTACGCGATCCCGAATGCCCCCGCCTACGTGGCCGCCAAGCACGGCATCGTCGGGCTCACCAAGGTCGCCGCGGTCGACTACGCGCCGGACGGCATCCGGGTCAACGCCGTCTGTCCCGGCCCGACCCGCACTGCCGGGTTCGAGCAGTGGGCGGGGGACACCGACCTGATCGCGCGGCAGGAGGCGATCACGCCGCTCGGCCGGCTGGCCACGCCGGAGGAGGTCGCGGCGGCGGCGGTCTGGCTCTGCTCGGACGCGGCGTCGTACGTTACCGGGATCGCGTTGTCGGTCGATGGAGGGCGCCGGGCATGAGGGTCATCGCGGTCGAGGAGCACATGGCCACCGAGGCGTTCCTGGGCGTCGCGCACGGTCTGGACGTCGTGCCGGGCGACGAGACCGAGATCGGGCTGATGCGTACGGTGGAGACCGCTCCGGCCTTCCGCGCCCGGCTCGTCGATCTCGATGCCCGGCTGAAGGAGATGGACGCGCTCGGGCAGGACATGGCGGTGCTCAGCCTCAATCCGCCCGGGGTCCAGCCGTATCCGGCGGCCGACGCGGTGCCGCTGGCCCGGGAGTTCAACGACGCGCTGGCCGCGATCGTACGGCGGCACCCGGGCCGGTTCAGCGGGCTGGCCACGGTGGCGCCGCAGGACCCGGTCGCCGCGGCCGCCGAGATCGAGCGGGCCATGGGCCCGCTCGGGCTCAACGGCATCATGATCAACTCGCACACCGGCGGGCGGTACCTGGACGAGCCGGAGTTCGCGCCGCTGCTGGCGGCGGCCGAGGCGCACCGGGCGCCGATCTACCTGCACCCGCGGGCGCCGAGCATGCTCGACGCCTACCGCGACTACGGGATGCCCGGGGCGATCTGGGGTTTCCAGGCCGAGGCCGGGCTGCACGCCATGCGGCTCATCCTCAGCGGAACGCTGGACCGTTACCCGGAGCTGACCGTCGTGCTCGGGCACCTCGGCGAAGGCATCCCGTACTGGCTGCGGCGGATCGACAACCGGCACGCGTTCGCGGCGCGGACGGCCGGGGCGGCCACGCCGATGCCACGCCTGTCGCTCACGCCGAGCGAGTACTTCCGGCGCAACTTCGTGATCACCACGAGCGGCATCGACGATCCGGACGTGCTCGGGCTGGCCCTGAGCGCGGTCGGCGCGGACAAGATCATGTTCGCGATCGACTTCCCGTACGAGGACCCGGCCGCCGCCGTGGCCTTCCTGCGGGAGGTGCCGCTGACCGACGATCAGCGGACCGCGCTCGGCCACCGTACGGCCGAGCGCGTGTTCGCCATCACTTAGGCCGGGACCGTGCTCAGGGCGTGGGCCCGGTGACGTAGTCGCCGTCCCGCAGGTCTTCGAGCAGGGTCGGATGGGCCGGCGACCAGCCGAGCAGGGTCCGCGTGTGGTCGCTGGAGACGGGGGCGTCGGTGCCGAACACGGCGGCCATGAACGGGTTCTCGAAGTGTTCGGCGGCCTTGTCGGGGGTCAGGGACAGGGTGGGGAGGTCGAGCATCTCGCCGATCTTCTCGGCGATGCTCCTGAGGGTGACGCCGTCCTCGCCGGCGCCGTGCAGCGCGCTGCCGGCGGGGGCCTCCTCCAGCGCGAGCCGGAAGAGGACGGCCGCGTCGAAGCGGTGGATCGTGGGCCAGCGGTTGCCGCCGTCGCCGACGAAGGCGGAGACGCCCGTCTTCCGGGCGGTCGCGATCAGCATCGGGACGAACCCGTAGTCGCCGGGGCCGTGCACGGTGGGCGCGAGCCGGACCACGCTGGCCCGCACGCCCTGCTCGGCGAAGCCGAGACAGGCCTGCTCGCCCGGGATCCGGAAACCGGCGATCGAGTCCGGGTCGGGCGGGTCCTGCTCGGTGCTCACCCGCCCGGCGGGCATGACCAGGGTGCCCGACGTGCTGACGAACGGCTTGCCGGATCCCACCAGGGCCTGGCCGAGCGCCTCGATCGCCGTACGATCGCGCCTGATCAGGTCCTCGGGGTCGGCGAAGTCGCCGCCGAAGGCCATGTGCAGGACGCCGTCGGCCCGCGCCGCGCCGGCCCGCAGGCGGTCGAGGTCCTCCAGCGAGCCGCGGTGCGGCCGGGCACCGAGTCGCTCCAGCCGGGAGGCGGCGGCGTCGGAACGGGCCAGGCCGGTGACCGTGTGGCCGGCCGCGATGAGTTCGGAGACGACGGCGGGGCCGGTGAGTCCGGAACCACCGGTGACGAAGACGTGCACGACGATCTCCTTGAGTCGGGTGAGGTAGCGACAGTGTCTGACGCTATCTCGCCACGCTAGCACGTAACGTCAGACACTGTCGCTACGTGATGACAGCCTCTGTCGCTACCGGGCTATACTGCGGGGATGCCGCGCGATGGAGGACCGGCGCGCCTGCGCCTGCAGCAGGCCGCCCTCGACCTGTACGCGGAACGCGGCTTCGACCAGGTCACCACGGCCGAGATCGCGGCACGGGCGGGCGTCACCGAGCGCACCTTCTACCGGCATTTCGCCGACAAGCGCGAGGTCCTCTTCGACGGTGAGAAGACCCTGCGCGACGCCCTGGCCGCCGGCGTGGCCGGCGCCCCGGAAGGCCTCGCGCCGCTTCCGACCGTCCTGTGGACCCTCCGTACGGTGGTGGTGCCCGTGCTGGAGGGCAACCGCTCCTTCTCCGAGCCGAGGCATCGCGTCATCGCCGCCACCCCGGCACTCCGCGAGCGAGATCAGGCGAAGCAGGCCGTCCTGACCGAGGCCCTGGCGACCGCGCTGCGCGACCGGGGCGCGTCCGAATCCACCGCGTCACTGGCGGCCAACGTCGGCATGGCCGCCTTCGGTCATGCCAGCGTCGCCTGGCTCGACCACCCCGGCCGGAGCCTCGACGAGCTCATCCGCGAGGCCTTCGAGGACCTGCACGGCCTCACCGTCCCTCTGGCCGCCGTCGACGACCCCGTGTGACGGCCGTGGGCGCCGAGGTCGCTCAGCCGGTACGTCGTGAAGGTCAGCTTCGCGTACGAGGACTTGTCACCGTTCTCGTAGAAGACGCCGAACCGGTCCTTCCCGACCATGGCGATCGTGGGGTAGCCGGACAGGCCGGGGTGGATCAGCTTCGCGATGGGCCAGGTCCGGCCGGCGTCGCAGCTCAGCCGTACGGTGAGGTTCTCGCGGGCCAGCTGGCTCGCCGGGTTGACGAACAGCAGCCAGTCGCGGTGCGCGCCCTTCGCCGCCGGGTCGACGCGGATCACGTCGCCGTTGACGTGCGGGTCGATGAGCTGGGGAGCCGCCGCGACCGGGCCGAAGGTCCGGCCGCCGTCACCGGACGTGGAGATGAACCGGTAGCCGCCGACGCTCGGCCGGCTGTTCTGCTCGATGGTGCCGTCGGGCAGCTCGATGGCCTTGCTCTCATCGGTGTTGGCGGCGATCAGCGCGCCGGCGTGCCAGGTCGCGCCGGCGTCGTCGGAGTAGATGTCGGCCGAGTGGGTCAGGCCGTCCGCGGCGAGCACGTTGATCGGCTGGATGAGCCGGCCGGTGCTGGTCTGGACGCCGTGGCCCGACGAGGCGAAGTAGGCATGCCATGAGACGTCTTTGACCTGCGGGTTCAGGTCGGTCGGGGCGCTCCAGGTCAGGCCGTCGTCGTCGCTGTGCCGCACCTGGAGGTGCAGCGTGTTCGGGTCCGTCGTGTCATTGGTGCCGGGCTGCCCGGTGGGGAAGCCGACCTTGCCGGCGCTGTAGTTGCAGAAGAGGAGGATCCTCCCGGAGCGGCGCTCCACGATCACGCTGCTGTCGCCGCAGCCCTGCGGGCCGGGGTAGTCGACGAGGGTCCGTGGCGTGCTCCACGTCGCGCCGCCGTCGGTGCTGCGGACCAGCATCGTGTCGATGTCGTTCGGCAGATCGTTGGCCGACCCGTTGCGGCGGTCGTAGGCGAGCAGGATCGTGCCGCGCCGCGTGACGGCGATGTCGGGGATGCGGTAGACGGTCTGGGGCGGCGAGCCGACGGCGATGTCGGTCCGCGACGGGGCGTCGTGGCGGACGGCGGCCGAACTCGTCGCCGGAACGGCGACCGCCGCGGCGAGCACCCCGGCGATCGCCAAGCGGCTCATTCTGATGTTCATCGGTGTTCTCCGGTCCCGAGGCTGGTGAGGGGCAGTTGGAGCCGCAGGCCGCCGCGGGCGGTCGCCAGCTCGTCGTCGGACACCGCACGGTCGTAGACCCGCACGTCCGAGATGGAGCCGTGGAAGCGGCAGACACCGTCGAGGCGCTGGCCGACGTCGATGCCGTCGATGGTGAACTGCCGGCCCAGGGTCACCGAGCCGCCCGGATCGGCCACCGAGGTGGCCTGGCCGTCGACGCTGATGGTGAGCTCGCCGCCGGTGCGGCGCAGGACGACCTCGTGCCACTGCCCGTCGTTGTACGGCCGCGTCGTGTCGACCACGGCCTGGCCGTTCTCGGTCGCGATGACGCCGCGGATATGGTTGCTCTGCGGTTCGGCGCGCAGCCAGATCTGCGGGGCGCCGCTGCCGACCCGGTACGCCCACAGGATCGTGTGGGTCCCGGTGGTGTCGGAGTAGCGGATCCGCGCCGACCACGTGAAGTCGCCGCCGCCCAGGTCCAGGGACTTGTCCCACGGCACCTGCACGTAGTCGTCGACGCCGTCGAACTCGCTCGCCGTCGTCATCCCGCCGCGCACGTACCCGTCGTTGCCGTGCCCGGACAGGTCGGGCGTCGTCGGGCCGGGCGCGGGCGGCTTGGGCAGGCCCGGGGGAGTGCCGTTGGCGGTGTGAAGGTAGGCGTCGTTGAACCGTGCGAAGCGGATCTGCTCGTACGGCGAGGTCTGCCCGGCCTCGTACAGCAGGCCGAACTGGTCGCTGCCGAGGCTGACCAGGTCGGAGTAGGCGGACGGTCCCCAGTAGATGACCTTGCCGACTTTCTGGAAGTTGCGGCCGTTGTCGGTGGAGGTGCGGACGGCCATGATCTCGCGGGTCACCGGGTGGTCCGGGACGGACAGGTAGATCTTGTTTCCGGCGCGGAGGACCGAGCCCTGCACCTTGGGGGCGTCGATCTTGGGCAGGGTGTGGAAGGGTGCGTCGAAGGTCTGGCCGCCGTCACTGCTGGTGGCGGTGTTGCGGTTGCCGGGGTCGGTGCCGGTGTTGTCGCGGGCGTTGACGTAGATCCGTCCGTCGGCCAGTTCGGTGGTGCTGAGCTCGCCGGGGCTGACGTCGTTGGTGGTGCGGGTGTCGTCGGCGCCGATCTTCCAGGTGAGGCCGCCGTCGTCGCTGTAGTTCAGGTTGCCGCCCTGTGGCCCGCCCTTGAGGGCTCCGCCGCCGCCTTCGTGGTTGGCCGGGATGATGAGACGTCCCTCGTGCGGCCCGTGCTGCAACTGGGTGCCGTGGCCGGGGCCGGTGGCGTACCAGGAGTTCCAGAGCGGCTTGACGACCTCGTCGGTGATGTCGCGTGGCGCGGACCAGGTGGCGCCGTCGTCGTCGCTGTACTGCACGAACGGGCGGCGCCTGGTGACGTCGCTCACCGGGTTGTAGGACGTCATGAGCACGATCCGGCCGGTGCGCCGGTCGACGACGGGGGCCGGGTTGTCACGGGTGTCGCCGTCGCCGGGCAGGACGACCTGGAGGGGTCCCCAGGTGCGGCCGCCGTCGGTGGAGCGCTTGAGCACCAGGTCGATGTCGCCGGAGTCGGCGCAGTTGTTCACGCGTCCTTCGGCGAAGGCGAGGAGGGTGCCGTCGTCGGCGCGGACGATGGCGGGGATGCGGAAGCAGTAGTAGCCGTCCGTGTGCTGGGCGAAGATGACCTGTTCGGTGAACTCCGGCGCGGGCTTGGCGGCCGCGGTGACGAACGGCAGTGCCGCGGCGAGGAGCGCCACGGCCGCCGTACGTCGGGGGGATCCGAGATGAGCCACGCGGGCCTCTCTTTCAGGGCGGGGGTCCCATGCGCAAGATATAGGACGTCCCACGTCCTATATCCTGCTAGCGTCGGACACTAGAAGTCGGCTTTCGGTCAGTCAAGAGCCGTCAGGTAGGGGGAGCGTGTGCCCATCGACCCCGTAATCGCCGCGAGACTCGGCTCGGTCACGGACGAGGTGCCTCTCGGCGAGGCCCTCCGAGACCTGACGGCCCGGTACCGGACGCCCGAGGCGAAGATCGAGGAGAGGGCCATCGACGGTCCGCACGGCCCGATCCGCATCCGCCTCTACCGCCCCCTCGGTGCCGGGCGCGCTCGCCGCGGACTCCTCTGGCTGCACGGCGGCGGCTGGGCCCGGGGCGACCTGGACATGCCGGAGGCGCACGCGGTGGGCGCCGAGCTCGCCGCCGACCCCGGCGTGGTCGTCGCCTCCGTCGACTACCGGCTCGCGAGCGAGACCAGCCGCTACCCGGTGCCGCTCGACGACGTCCACACCGCGTGGCGGTGGTTCACGGACGCCACCGCCGAACTCGGCACCGACCCCGGGCGCCTGGCGCTCGGCGGTTGCAGCGCCGGCGCGAACCTGGCCGCGGGAGCCGCCGTCCGGGCCCGCGACGAGGGCGACGCGATGCCGTCGGCGCTCCTGCTCGTGTACCCGTTCCTGCACTTCCCGGTGCCCGCGTCGCCCGACGACCTCATCGCCGACCTGACCGCCCTGCCGGAACGGCTACGGTTCACGGCCGAGACCGTGCTGTCCCTGACCCGCGGCTACGTGGGCCGCGTGTCGGACGTCCCGGCTCACGCCATGCCCGGCAACGGCGTCGTCGACGGCCTGCCCCCGACCTCCATCGTGCTGAGCGAGCTCGACGAGCTGCGCGCGTCCGGCGAACTGTTCGCCCGCCAGCTCAAGGAGCGCGGCATCCCGGTGACCACGATGCTCGCCCGTGGAATGCCCCACGGCCACCTCAACGTGCCCCCGGTCGACGAGATCCCCGAGATCCGCCGCTCCATCGACTTCCTCGCCGCCGCTCTCGGCCGATGACGCTTCGCGAGGACGCGTTCGCCGGACCGGACCGCCGATCGGGTACAGAGTGTCGCCGTCCATGCCCGGCAGCCTGGCGTCTCCCCTCACAGGAGACTCAAGCCGGTGTCGCGGCCGCTTCCGCCAGCGGCATCCGGACGAATCGCGCGCAATGTTGATAAGGTCAGTCTTATCAGGCTAGCCTTATGAATATGACCGATGATCCGGGTGCGGAGGACGTCGCCGCGGCGCTGCTCGTGAGCATGAGCATGTTCCGCAGGCGGATGCGGCAGGTGCCGGTCCAGGAGGAGCTCACCCTCCCCGAGACGGCCGCGCTCTCGCGGCTCGACCGTTCCGGGCCGACCACGGCGAGTGCGATGGCGCGCGCGGAGCAGATCAGCCCGCAGTCGATGGGTGCCACGCTCGGCGCCCTCGAATCGCGCGGGCTGGTCGACCGGCGGCCCGATCCCGAGGACGGCCGGCGCATCGTCCTGTCGGTGACGGAGGCGGGCCGGGCGCTGCTGCGCGACAAGCGCACCGCGCGGATCCGGCAGATCGCCCAGGTCCTGGCCAGTGAGTTCAGCCCCGACGAACGGCGGCACCTCATGGCGGCGGCACCGCTGATCGAGCGTCTCGCGCAGAACATCTGATGGCGGCCACCGACGCCGACCGGCTCGATGACCGGGAGCAGCTCGGCGAACGCGACTCAACAGATCGGTACAAGTGGGTCGCGCTCGCCAACACGACCGCCGCCGTGTTCATGGCCGTGCTCGACGGGTCGATCGTCCTCATCGCGTTGCCGGCCATCTCCGCGGCATCCACCTGAACCCGCTCGCGCCCGCGAACGTCGGCTACCTGCTCTGGATGATCATGGGCTACCGGCTCATCCAGGCGGTCTTCGTCGTGCCCGTCGGGCGGCTCGGCGACATGTACGGCCGGGTGAAGATCTACAACGCCGGGTTCCTCGTCTTCACCGTCGCATCGCTTCTGCTGTCGTTCGATCCGTTCCAGGGGCGGCACGGGGCGCTGTGGCTGATCGGCTGGCGGATGCTCCAGGCGATCGGCGGCTCCATGCTCACCGCCAACTCCGCCGCGATCCTCACCGACGCGTTCCCCGCGCGGCAGCGCGGTTTCGCGCTCGGCATCAACCAGGTCGCGGGCCTGGCCGGGCAGTTCGTCGGCCTGGTGGCCGGGGGAGTGCTGGCGATCTGGGACTGGCGCGCGGTCTTCTGGGTCAACGTCCCGGTCGGCGTCTTCGGCACCCTGTGGGCGTACCGCCGGCTCCGCGACAACGGCGAGCGCAACCCCGGCCGCATCGACTGGTGGGGCAACATCACGTTCGCCGTCGGGCTGAGCGCGGTGCTCGTCGGCATCACCGAGGGCATCCACCCGTACGGGCACCACGCCATGGGCTGGACGAACCCCACGGTGTGCGCCGAGCTGATCGGCGGCGTCCTGCTCCTCGCGGTGTTCGCCGTCGTGGAGACCAGGGTGGCGCATCCGATGTTCCAGATCGGGCTGCTGCGCATCCGCGCGTTCACGGCGGGCAACGCGGCGAGCTTCGCGACGCGTCTCGCGCAGGGCGGCCTGCAGTTCGTGCTGATCATCTGGTTGCAGGGCATCTGGCTGCCCCTGCACGGCTACGACTACAGCGACACGCCCCTGTGGGCCGGCATCTTCCTGCTGCCGCTGACCGGCGGGTTCCTCGTGGCCGGGCCGATCTCGGGCCTGCTGTCGGACCGGTTCGGCGCGCGCGGGTTCGCCACCGCCGGGATGGTGGTGTTCGGCGGGAGCTTCGTCGGGCTGATGCTGCTGCCCGCCGACTTCTCGTACTGGGCGTTCGCCCTGCTCATCGCCGCCAACGGCATCGGCACGGGCATGTTCAGCTCGCCGAACTCCTCGGCCATCATGAGCAGCGTGCCCGCCCGCCAGCGGGGCGCGGCGTCGGGGATGCGCTCGACGTTCCAGAACTCCGGCACGTCACTGTCGATCGGGGTGTTCTTCTCCCTGATGATCGCGGGGCTGGCGGGCAGCCTGCCGCACACGCTGACCGGCGGCCTTCAGCGGTACGGCGTGTCCGCCGGGGTCGCGCACCAGATCGGCGCGCTTCCCCCGGTGTCGTCGCTGTTCGCCGCGATCCTCGGCGTGAACCCGATCGAGAGCCTGCTCGCGCCCACCGGCGCCCTGCCGGCGCTCTCCCCGGCGAACCGGCAGGCCCTCACCGGCCGGGAGTTCTTCCCGCACCTGATCGCGGAGCCGTTCCACCACGGCCTCGTCGTCGTCTTCGCCGTGTCGGCCGCCCTCGCCGCGCTCGCCGCCGTCGCCTCGCTCCTGCGAGGCGGGCGGCGGGAGCGCGACTCCCGGGTCTGAGCGGTCCGTTCCGTAGGTTCTCCAGGGTGATGCCGCGGCGGTCAGAACATTCCGTGCGGGTGGAGCACCTCGTCGGGTATGGGTTGAACGACGTCCCAATGCTCGACGATCGTGTCACCGTCGACCCGGAAGAGGTCGACGGTGGCGAGGTCGCCCTGGGGAGCGACCACGTGGGTGTGCACGGCGACCAGGTCCCCGTCGGCGAGCAGGTGCTCGGCCGTCACGGTCGCGTCCCGAAGGTGCGCACTGCCGGGCCCGCTCAAGTAGTCCGCGAACGCCTGGCGCCCGGACTGTGCCGTGGGGTCGTGCGCCACGCGCGGGTTGTGCGAGACGAAATCCTCGCTCAGCAGTTCGGTGAAGCCGGCGATGTCGCCTGCGCCGAACCGGGAGACGGCCTCCAGGACGAGCCGCCGGTTCTGGTGGGTGGGTGGGGTCGATGTCATGTCATGCCTTTCGGGTCGGTGGTCCGCGTTCTCCCGGTACGACGGATGCGGGTCCGCCGGCGTCACGCGTGACGCCGGCGCCCGCCGAACCGTCTTACTAATGAGGTCTGTCTGTACGGGAGGGTGCGATGGACACGGCGGACGAGCTGTTCGAGAGGCACCGGGCCGCGCTTTCGGCAGCGGCGTACCGGATGCTCGGTAACCGGGCGGATGCCGACGATGTTCTTCAGGAGGCATGGCTTCGCTGGAGCCGCGTGGACCACGGCTCGGTCGTGGACCCCGGCGCGTATCTTTTCCGGCTCGTGACCCGGCAGGCGATCGACGAGCTTCGCAGGATACGGGCGCGCCGGGAAGCGCCCGCTGACGACGACCGGCCGGATGGGCCGGCGGTCGGCTCGCCCATCGGACCGCGGCCGGTCGACGCGGTGGCGGAGGGCCTGTTGGTCGTCCTGGAAACCCTGGCCCCGACGGAGCGCGCCGTGTTCTTGCTGCACGACGTGTTCGGCTTCTCGCACGCGGAGATCGCGGCCATCGTCGGACGCACCGAACGGGCGGTCCAGCAGATGGCGTACCGGGCTCGGCGACATGTCCGAGCGCGCCGACCGCGGTTCCGGCCTACGCGGGAGGAGCACCGAGCGACCACCGAACGTTTCCTGGCCGCGGCGGCCCTCGGCGGTGACCTGGCCGGCTACGGCAGGGCCTGCGCCAC
Organism: Actinoallomurus iriomotensis; assembly: GCF_030269445.1. GTDB lineage: Bacteria > Actinomycetota > Actinomycetes > Streptosporangiales > Streptosporangiaceae > Actinoallomurus > Actinoallomurus iriomotensis. The sequence goes on along the minus strand of NZ_BSTJ01000001.1, from coordinate 620,004 downwards.
GAGCTCAGCCTGACCCTGGACCCCTCACGCGTGGGCGCGGAACGCGCCGATCGCACGACGCCACAGCACCTGCGGAACGGCGATCGCCTCCCGAGGGTTGGCACCGGCGCGGAGCAGGTCCGCTCGCGCCTTCTTGCGCACCTGCTCGCCGGCCTTGCTCGGATGGCCCGCGTCGAACGGCGGCCGCGGGTCGTACTCGATGGTGAGCTGGACGATCTCGGCGCGCTCGGGGCCGCAGATCTCGCCGACCAGCCACAGCCCGAGGTCGATGCCCGCGGACACCCCCGCCGCGGTGGCGACCTTCCCCGATCGGACGATCCGCTCGTCGGGCCGTGGTTCGGCGCCCAGCTTGCCCAGTATCGGCTGCACGAGCCAGTGCGTGGTCGCCGGGACGCCGTCCAGGATGCCGGCCGCGGCGAGGACCAGCGCTCCCGAGCAGACCGAGGTGGTCCAGGTGGCCGTCTCGTGCACCCGGCGCAGCCAGCCGGTCAGCTCCTTGTCGGCCATCGCGGTGGCCGTCGCGGCGGACGATCCGGGCACCAGCACGATGTCCGGCGCGGGCGTCTCGGCGTAGGAGTGCGTGACGCCGAGGAACAGCACGCCGCTGTCGGCCACGACCGGCCCGGGCTCCGCGCCGACGAACCGTACCTCCGCGTCCGGCATGAGGTTGAGCACCTCGTACGGACCGATCGCGTCCAGGGCGGTGAGCCCGGGATAGAGCACGATGGCGATCTGCATCAGAGAACCTCCTGTGGGGGATGGGCCGACCGGAAGCGGTCGCGGTAGTCGGCGGGCGCCACGCCGAGCACGCGCAGGAACGCGCGGCGCATGGTCTCGTCGCTGCCGAACCCGGTGCGCTGCGAGATCCCCTCCACCGGCAGCGTGGAGCGTTCGAGCAGGTCACGGGCGGCCTCGACGCGTACGCGCTCCACGAACCTCGCCGGGGTCGTACCGGTCTGCTCGCCGAACAACCGTCCGAGGTGGCGTTCGGACATGTGCGCGCGTTCGGCCAGCCGCGGCACGCTGTGGTCGGCGGCCGGGTCGGCGGTGATCGCGTCGAGCACCGGGCGGAGCGGCGAGCCGGTCGCGACCCCGTGGTCCAGCCGCGCGGAGAACTGGGACTGCCCGCCGGGCCGCTGCAGGAAGACCACCAGTGCTTGGGCCACGGCCCTGGCCGTCTCCGCGCCGTGATCGGACTCGACCAGCGCGAGCGCGAGATCGATCCCGGCGGTCACCCCCGCGGAGGTGTACACGTCACCGTCCCGGACGAAGATCCGGTCGGGTTCGACGGTCGTCTCGGGATACCTGCGGGCCAGGTCGCCGCACATCAGCCAGTGCGTGGTGGCGGACCTTCCGGCCAGCAACCCCGCCGCCGCGAGCAGGAACGCGCCGCTGCAGACCGAGCACACCCGGCGGGCCCGGCGCGCCAGCAGGCCGATGGTGTCGAGGAGTTCCGGCGTGGTCGCGGTGTCGAAACCGAACCCGCCCGCCACGATGAGGGTGTCCACCGGCTCGTCGACGTCGGACAGCGCGGCGTCCACCTCCAGCCGCAGGCCCGAGTCCGAGCGTACGGACCTGCCGTCCGGCGAGGCCACGAGCAGCCGGTACCCGCGCCCGCGCAGTCCGATCCCCGCGAGTGAGAACACCTCGGCCGGCCCGACGGCGTCGAGCATCTGGATGCCGGGGTAGACGACGAGGAGCACGAGACGATCGGGGGAGGCCACGGGTTCAGCCTGGCCGGTGCCCGCCGATGGCGGCAAGGACGGCCACCCCTCGGATTCGGACATGCCCGGCTGCCGGGCTCGCGCTCTACTGCCAGGTCGCGGTGTCGGGGTCGATGCCGTGGGCGCGCGCGCTCGCGTCAAAGTCGTGAGCGATGTGGTCAGGATCGGCGGGGTTCGAGGGTGGTGGGGAGGTCGAAGGCGGGGAACTGTCCGTTGCCGAAGGTGGTGGTCTCGGCGATCGTGCCGTTTTCGATGCGCAGGACGTCGAGTTTGAAGGCCCGGTACTGTGAGTCGCCGGGTCGGCGCAGGTAGCAAGCTGCGGCCGGCTGGCGGTTCGCGCGGGTGGCCACGGCCAGCCAGTCGCCGTCGCCGTCGGGCCCGAACGCCCGCGCGAGCAGCGGGGCCAGGGCCGCTCGGCCCTCGTAGCGGAATGGCGCGGGCGGCATCGTGACGCGGACGTCCTCAGCCATGATGGCGGCGAGGCCGGCGGCGTCACCTTGCTCGTGTGCCTCGATATAGCGCTTCAGCAGAGCCTGCTCGTCCTCGGTCGCCGGGCTGGGCAGGCTCGCTGTGGTGCGACGCGCGTGGTGGTCTCGCATTGTCGTCCGTGCCCGTTGCAGGGCGCTGTTCACCGCGGGGACGGAGGCATCCAGCAAGGACGCGCACTCCGCTGCGGACCAGCCGAGAACGTCCCGGAGGATCAGCACGGCTCGCTGTTTCGCGGGCAGTGTCTGGATCACGGCCAAGAAGGCCAGGCTGATCGTCTCCCGGGCGACGACCACCGATTCGGGCTCGGCGTCGGCGGGCAGGGCCTGGTTCAGGAGCCCGTCCGGGTAGGGCTGCAGCCAGGGCATCTCCTCGAACGAACTCAAGGGCCGCACCCGTCGCGCGCGGCGGCGGGCGTCGTCGATGCAGGTGTTGGTCACGACCCGGTACAGCCATGGACGCACCCCGCCCGCCGCCGGGAGGCTCTGTCTCGCCCGCCACACCTTCAGCAGGGCCTCCTGCAGCACCTCCTCGGCCTCGTCGAACGAGCCGCCCATGCGGTAGCAGTGCAGGTGCAGCTCCCGCCGATAGCGGTCCACCAGCCGCGCGAACGCCGGCTCGCTGCCTGAGCGCACGGCGGTGAGCACGTCGTCGAGTTCCATCCTCGCCTCCTCGATGAGGCCCATGACTCATCGATTTTCCACGCGAGCGATGAGTCCGGCCGCCGTTCGACGTTCTACCGCATGTCCACGTCAAAGCCCGAAGGGAATGGATGATGACCACGGTCTTCTCGCACATGACGATGTCGCTGGACGGTTACATCGCCGACACCCAGGACGGATGCGGCGAGTTGTTCGACTGGTACAACGCGGGCGAGGTCGAGGTGCCGGCCCGGGACGGGCACAGCTCCTTCACCGTTGACCGAGGCAGTGCCGCGATGCTGCGGGACATCCTCGCCGGCACCGGGGCCCTGGTCTGCGGGCGGCGCTTGTTCGACCTCACCAACGGCTGGGACGACAACCACCCGGTGGGCGCCCCGGTGGTCGTGGTCACCCACCGCCCGCCCCAGGACACCACGGCATGGCCGAGGACCACCTTCGTCGGCGAGGTGGCCGCCGGCATCGCCACGGCCCGGCAGATCGCGGGCGGTAAGGACGTCACCGTCGCCAGCGCGAGCATCGCCGCCCAAGCGCTCGACCTCGGTCTGCTGGATGAGGTCCGGATCAGCCTGGTGCCCGTGCTGCTGGGTGCGGGGATCCCCTACTTCGCCGACCTCACGCGCTCGCCCTACCGCTTCGAGGACCCGACCATCGTCGGCGGCGCCCGCGCCACTCACCTGACCTACGCCGTGCGACGCGACTGAGACAGGAGCGCAACGGGGGAGGCCACGGGTTCAGCCTGGCCGGTGCCCGCCGATGGCGGCAAGGACGGCCACCCCTCGGATTCGGACATGCCCGGCTGCCGGGCTCGCGCTCTACTGCCAGGTCGCGGTGTCGGGGTCGATGCCGTGGGCGCGCGCGCTCGCGTCGATGACGCGCCGGAACCACGTGGCAAGGCCGGCGCGGATGCCGTCGTAGTGGGCGGCGAATCCCGGATCGGCCTCGAACCTGCGGCCGAGACAGACCTGCATCTGCCTGGTGAGGGGAAAGTAGGAGGCGAAGACCTCACGGTGCCGCTCGACGAGTCGATTCGCCTCCGGACTGCCGGGTGTGACGCCCGCGTCCATCGCATCCCCGAGGGCGCGGTCGAGGTCGGCATTGGCGTCGGCGATGGCCTGCCATTCCTCCGGACCGCGAGAGGCCGAACGTTCGGCGTACCGCAGCCATTGCGCCGTGTCCCCGTAGCGCCGGCGGGCCTCGGCGGGCCAGTCCGGGTTCCACTGCGGGCCGAAGATCGCGGCCTGCTGCTCGTCGGTCAGCAGCAGGCCGCGCTCATGGGCGTCGATCATCCGGTCCAGTCCGGCGCTGAGCCGCTGGAGGCGGTCGATCCGTTCGGCGACCAGGGCGCGCTGCGCGCGCAGCGCGCCCGGCACGTCCGCGGCCGAGTCGTCCAGGACGGCCCGGATTCTGTCCAGGCCGAGACCGATCTCGCGGTAGACGACGATGCGGTGCAGGCGGTCGAGATCACCAGCGGTGTAGAGCCGGTATCCGGCGGCCGTGCGCAGCGACGGTCGCGCCAGACCGATCTCGTCCCAGTGGTGCAGCGCGCGGACCGTCACGCCCAGACGCGTCGCGACCTGGCCGACGGTCAGGCCGTCGGCGTCAGCGGGATCAGGCATGCTCCTCATTGTTCATCGTCGCCGCCGGCGCCCGGTGGGGTGATCCCGACGGCTTCGAGGTTCCGCGCCTCCTGACTGGCCGGATCGAAGGGCTTCGCCGCCGTGAAGACGATCCGTGCGTTCTCGGGGGTGATCACCGTGACGTCGCGGGTGTTCCAGGGCGTGTCCCGTGGACCCTCGACGGAGTCCGGGCGCAACGCGCGGCAGGACTCGACGAGCGCGTCGACCTGGCTGAGCACGCACGCGAAACTGAAGCTCATCGCCGGTGCCTGCTCCGGAACGCTCGCCGCCGGGACGAGGAGCACGTCCTGGAACGCCCACCGGCGCAGATGCACGACACTTCCGGGGATGCTGAACAGCTCGAAGAACCCGAGCCCGCGAATCCAGAAGTCCACCGACGCCGCCAGATCGCTCGTGGGGATCGTCACGAACGCGGGCATTCCATAGATGCCGTGGAACGGCTCCGGCGGCACCGCGTCCGGGCCGGGAGCGGGCACGGGACTCATCTCGAACGCGTCGTAGTAGTCGCTCATGCACCCCACCCTCCAGCCTCACGCGACGTGAGGGTCAAGCGCGCCGGGCAGATCTAGTCGCGCGGCAACTGCTCCAGGAGCTGCCGGAACTCCGGCGGGGGGAAGATCTGCTCCAGCCGTCCGTTCTTCGACTCGGCGTGCAGGGGGTGCAGGCGGCCCTGGTGCAGCCAGAACACGTCGAGGCTCAGCCGGTCCGAGGCCTGGGAGCCGACGTCGCGCACCAGCCGCAGCATGGCCTCGATCGCGGCCACGTCGCCGGCCTTCCGGATCGGGACCGCGAGGATCTGGTGCTCGCGCGGGATCCCGATGATCGCCCCGTACGGGAGGTCGACGCCCAGCGCCTGCTCCAGCCGTACGAGGTGCGCGGCCCCGGACACGCCCTGGTCGACGACGGTGTACAGCGGGGAGTTCTCGCCCTGGTCGTGGGCGCCCACCTCCACGTTGTCGCGCCGCATGTTCTCCACCGCGCGGAGGAGCAGGTCGGGAGGGGTGACGCCCCAGCGGGACGTCAGGTGGGCGAGGACCGGGTAGGCCCGCTGGTAGCGGCCCGAATCGCCCGCCGCCATCACGACCAGGCGCGCGGACAACTCGTCGTTGAGGTACACGGAGATCGCGTCCGGGCCGAGCTCCGAGGTCTTCGCCATGATCAGGCGGAGCAGTCCGTCCCGCTCGGCGGCGGGCATCGCCAGCAGCTCGCGGCACGGACTGTGCGTGGTGCAGTCTCCGGACGGCCCTGCCGAGAAACTGGAGTCGGTCGGTTTATTGCGCCGGAATATGGACATCGCCCCAGTATGTCCAAAGGGGATTGTGGTAGTAAAACCCTAACCCTCTGACCAGGGATGACATCAAGATTTAAGCGGAAATTGATCAGCGAGTCGTAGAGTTTCTGATTGGCGCGATTAATGCATGTCCGTGGCATTAAACGTGCCGTCGGTCGGCTGCCATGGTGACTGACGCGGCATCGCCGCCCGGTACGACGATCTCGTCGTACCGGGCGGCGAGCACGTGTTAGTCCCGAGGTGACTCGACCACGGCGACCTCGACGCACTCGCCTCCGCTTCCTCCGCTGCGGCTGCTCTTGCGCCAGAGGGCGGTGACCTCGACGCAGTTGCCTCCGCTTCCTCCGCTGCGGCTGCTCTTGCGCCAGTCGAGGGAGTTCATAGACCCTCCAAGATCGACTCGATCAATTTCCGGGACTCCGCCACCGGAAGGGCGTGCCCCCTGATCAAGTCGTACCTTACGTGGAAGTCGGACACACCGGCCGCATCCTCCACAACTTGGCCACGCCCGGACGATTCGGTGTACGCGATGTCGGGCTCGTTGTCGAAACCTAGGAGTACGAGATCGCCTTCCAGGCCGGCGTGGGCCTCTGCGTCCTGCGGCACTACCTCGACCATGATGTTGGGATTCTTCGAGGCCTCCAGCAGGTGTTGGAGCTGCCCGCGCATCACCTCTCGGCCGCCGATCATGGCGTGCAGGGCCCGCTCGTCGATCGTTGCCCAAAGGCGCGGAGGTTTTTGTCGGGTGAGAATCGCTTGGCGCTCCATGCGGGCGGCCACGAACTGATCGACCGTATCTGGCCGTTGGACGGTTAGCAGAATCGCGCGAGCGTACTCCTCTGTTTGGAGCAGTCCTTGAATGAGCACGAGGCTGTAGGTCCGTATCGTACCGGCCTGGCCCTCAAATTGAACATATTTGGAGAAGCCGGGCGGCAGAACTGCCAGGCGGCGGGTCTCCATGATCAGTTTCCATAGCCTCAGGAAGAGGCCGTTGGTCTTGAAGAACGTGTCGGCGTCCTCGGAGAACTGCTCGGACGGTATGTTCTTACCGGCCTCCAGTTGGCCGATGAGCTGGGGAGTGTAGCCGAGCCGTTCGGCCAGCTCTACCTTGGACATCGTGCCACGCCATGCCGTTAATTCGGCGGCGAACGCGCGGATTGCCGGGACCTCGTACGGTTCGCGTTTCGCAACCATGAGACCTCCAAAACGAAACCGCTCATACGCGGTTTCGATGGTTTGAACGGGGGGTGTCTAACTGGTCTTTGGTGGTTCGTCGCTAAGTGTAATCGCCCGTGTGAACCTGGTCACCGGATTTCGGAAAAGAAGAGGCGGAAAATTGCGGGCGATACCTGAAGCCGAAGAGGCGGCGCGGCCACCACGAATCTGCGAGAGCCGGGTTCACCGATTTCCCCTGCCGCCGCATCCGATCGCGGCCGAACAGGCCCGGCTCCTCACAAAGATCGCACTCGCCGACTGGCGACTCGGCGACGCCCTCGACAACGCGCTGATCGTCGTCGCCGAACTGGCCACCAACGCCACCAAGATCGGCGAGGTGTTCCATCTCTCGTTGACGCGCCAGGGCGGCACCGTACTGATCGAGGTGTGGGACACGAGCGAGGCGCTGCCCGACCGCCGGCGGCGTTCGATGGACCGGGTGGACGGGCGCGGGCTGCTGCTGGTCGACGCGTGTTCGAAGGACTGGGGCTGGCGCCTGGAAGAACACGGCGGCAAGACGGTGTGGGCGACCTGCGCGGCCGACGCCGCCGGCGAACTCCCGCCGCCCGGCCTCCGCATGTGACCCGTCGCGCACCCGCGACCCCCCCGACGACCACTCTCCCCGGAAAGAACGACGTGCTCCCCGACGAACTCTCTCCCGACGACGACCTGCTCAAGCCCCGTGAGGTCGCCGAGCTGTTCGGCGTCCGTACGACGACGATCGCCCGCTGGGCCCGCGAGGGCCGCCTGTCACCCCTGCGGACGCCGGGCGGCCACCGCCGCTACACACGATCGAGCCTGCGGAAACTCCTCGCCGACGCGGCCCGCCCCGAAGAACCCACCACCGACGACGCCGTACGCCTGTACGAGCAGGGCTGGAGCATCCGCCAGGTCGCCGAGCGCTTCGACGTGAGCTACGGAACGATGCGCCGCCTCCTGCGCGGCCGGACCACGCTGCGTACCCGCGGCGGCCACCCGCCCGACGACTACTGACCCGGATACTCGCTTGCCGGGCCCTACCTTCCCTCCCTAGGCTTCTGCCTAGAGCTCCTAGGAAGGGATGAGGCATGGTTCGTGCCGGTCTCAGTGCGGCCAGGCTCACGGAGGCGGCGGCGGAGATGGCGGACGAGGTCGGGTTCGACCACGTCACCGTCTCCGCGCTCGCGCGTCGCTTCGGCGTGAAGGACGCCAGCCTGTACTCCCACGTGAAGAACCTGCGGGACCTGCGCGTACGGGTCGCGCTGCTCGCCGGTGAGCAGCTGACCGACCGCATCGCCGTGGCGGTGGCGGGCCGGGCGGGCAAGGAGGCGCTCGTCGCGTTCGCCGACGCCTACCGGCGGTATGCGCTCGACCATCCCGGCCGCTACGCGGCGACCCAGATGCGGCTCACGCCGGAGGAGGCCGCCGGATCCGTGGCGCTGCGCCGCAGCATCGAGCTGACCTACGGCATGCTCCACGCGTACGGCCTGGCCGAGCCCGACGCGACCGACGCGGGCCGCCTGCTGCGCGCCGCCTTCCACGGCTACATCCACCTGGAGCTCGGCGAGGGGTTCCGTCACCCCCGCGAGGTCCAGGAGTCGTGGTCGCGTTCGCTCGACGCGCTCCACGTGCTCCTGACGAACTGGCCGTCCCAACGCGAAGAAGGCGCCCGATGAACACGCCCCTGACCGGCACCCTCAAGGTGCCCGGTGCCACCCTCCACTACGAGAAGCGCGGCAGCGGACCGGTGCTGCTGATGATCCCCGGCGGCGCCGCCGACGCCGGCCTGTACGCGGGCATGGTCGCGGACCTGGCCACCCGGTACACCGTGGTCTCCTACGACCCGCGCGGCCTGTCCCGCAGCCCCCTCGACGGTCCGCTCACCGACCAGCGGGTGAACGTGTGGAGCGACGACGCCCGCCGGCTGCTCGACCTGCTCGGCCCGGACGAGGAGGCCTCGGTGCTCGGCTCCAGCTCCGGCGCCATCGTGGCGGTCGACCTGCTCGCCCGGCACCCCGAGCGGCTGCGCCGCGTGGTCGCGCACGAGCCGCCGCTGCTCGAACTCCTGGACGACCCCGCTCCGCACCGGGCGCTGTTCGCCGACGTGCGCGAGGTCTTCCGTACCGAAGGGGCCGGCGCGGCGATGGCCCGGTTCAGCGCGGGGCTGGGGGACCGGCCCTCGGCGCGGCCGACCGAGCTGCCACCCGAGATCAGGGAGATGGCGCCCCGGATGCACGCCAACCTGCCGGTGTTCCTGGAGCACATGCTGGTCCCGTTCTCCTCGACCGTTCCCGACGTCGCCGCGCTACGGCCCGTCGCCCGCAAGCTGGTGCCGGCGGCGGGGCGGGACTCGCGCTCCCAGGTGCCGCTCCACGGTCCGGTCGCCCGGCTCGCGGAGCTGCTCGGCTCTCCTCTCGTCGAGTTCCCGGGCGGACATCTCGGAGCGGTCGAGTCGCCGAAGGAGTTCGCGAAGCAGCTGCTGGCGGTTCTCGACTGATCCGTCCTGCCGTGGCCTTGCGGGTCGTTACTCGTACACGTATATTCGTAGACGAGTAACGAGGAGGAGGCCGGTCATGGTCAAGAAGCGCAAGGTCGACAACCTGTTGGCCCTCGCGGTGCTGGCCACGGTCTACCCCCGGCCCATGCACCGGTACGAGATGGCCTCCGTGATGCGTGCCCGTGGCAAGGACCAGGACATGGACATCAAGTGGGGCTCGCTCTACACCGTCGTCCAGAACATGGAGAAGCACGGGTTCCTCCAGGTCGTCGGCACCGACCGCGCGGGCGCCCGCCCGGAACGCACGATCTACGCGATCACGGAGGCGGGCAGGCGCGAACTGGTCGAGTGGACCCGGGAGCTGATCTCGACGCCGCGGACCGAACACCCGAGGTTCGCGGCGGGCCTGTCGGTGCTCGCCGTACTGGCCCCGCCGGAGGTGACCGCCCTGCTCCAGGAGCGGCTCGGTCACCTGGAGGAGTCGATCGGCGCCCAGCGGGCGGCCCTCGCGCAGAGCCGCGAGGAGGGCGTTCCCCGGTTGTTCATGATCGAGACGGAGTACGGCCTGGCGATGCTCGAGGCGGAGGCGGCCTGGAGCCGCGCGCTGATCGACGAGCTGACGTCCGGCACGTTCCCGGACCTCGCCGTATGGCAGGAATGGCACCGGACCGGCGACATGCCGGACGAGTTGACGGAGCTCGCCGAGAGGGGGCTGCCCCCGGACTGAGCCGGGTTTCACGATGTAGGCCCGGTGGCGGTGCGGCAACACCGCCACCGGGACCCTTCCTCGAACCGATGCCCGCGAAAACGAACCCGGCCACGAGGTGGCGACCAAAGGATATCCGGGTTCTCTTTCGCGAGGACGGTTCGCGACCACCACGTCGGCGGGCTGCGCCGACGCACCCCACACGGGAGAGAACCATGTCCAAGGTACGAACCGCGATCGTCATCGGCAGCGGGATCGCCGGCCCCGTCACGGCCGCCGCACTGGCCAAAGCCGGGATCGAGGCGACCGTCCACGAGGCGTACCCGGCCGAGTCGGACGGCATCGGCGGCGCGCTCGCCCTCGCACCGAACGGCCTCGCCGCGCTCGACATCATCGACGCCGCCGACGCCGTCCGCGGCATCGCCGTGCCGATGCGGCGGACCGCCATGACGCTCGGCCGGGGAAAACCCCGCGTACTGCCCGGCCTGCCCGACGTACCGCCACTCCAGGTGGTCGAACGCGGCGATTTGCACCGCGTCCTGCGCGAACGCGCGCTCGCGGCCGGCGTACGGTTCGCGTACGGCAAGCGCCTGCAGGCCGCCGACGACGGCCCGACCGGCGTCACCGCGAGGTTCACCGACGGCTCCAGCGTCCGCGCCGACGTGCTGATCGGAGCCGACGGCGTCCGCTCCACCGTGAGAACCCTGATCGACCCGAACGCCCCCGGCCCGGACTACACCGGCATGCTCGGCTTCGGCGGCCTCGCCGACGTCGACCTCGACGTGGAACCCGGCACGATGTTCTTCGCCTACGGCAGCCGCGCCTACTACCTGTACTGGCCCCAGCCGGGCGGCGGAACCGCGTGGGGCGCCAATCTGCCCTCGCGCACGTACATGACCCTGACCGAGGCGCGGGCGGTCCCGGCCGAGAAGTGGCTGCGCACGCTGCGCGAGACGTACGAGGGCGACGACCCGGGCGGCGTGCTGGCCGCACGCACGGTCCCGGAGACGCTGCAGGTCGTCGGGGGCCTCCACATCATGCCGCCGGTGCCACACTGGTACCGAGGACGCATGGTGCTGGTCGGCGACGCGGTGCACGCCCCGTCCAACAGCACCGGCCAGGGCGCGTCACTGGCCATCGAGAGCGCGGTGGAACTGGCCCGCTGCCTCCGCGACCTGCCCGACCCGTCATCGGCGTTCATCGCGTACGAACGCCTGCGCCGCCCCCGAGTCGAGCGAATCACGGCGAGAGGCCGGAAGGTCAACCGCACCAAGACCCCGGGCCCGACGACCCGACGCGCGATGTCCCTGCTGATGCCGCTCGCGTTCAAGGCGATGAACATCGAGAAGTCCCTGGGCTGGGAACAACGCCACACCATCGACTGGGACGCCCCCGCGACCCCGACCCCCACCACCACCTCCTCGGCCGCCTGAGCATCCGCGGCACCGGGCCGGTACTTGTTGGTACCGGCCCGGCGCCGGCCGCCCACCGCACCGAGGGCTCGGAGTTCGCGGCGTTCAGCGCGACGATCCGGGCTTCGGTGAGTTCGTGCGACCGCCGGGTGAGCACGCTCGACGAGAGGTCGCCGCAGGAGGAGCGCAGCCCGCTGGAGGTCAGTGGCCGGGCGGCCTGCTGGAGTTCCCGAATGACACGCAGCGGCCATCGCGACCCCGTCTGGTGGTCGGTCGGAGCGATCGGCGACCGCTAAGGTGCATGTTCACCCTTTTCAAGATCAGGAGAGCTTCATGGCGTACCCGCTCGATCCGGAACAGCCGCTGCCCAGTCCGTTGACCCCGGACGCGGCGACCCGGGTTCGGGACGAACGCCGGGAACTGCTGCCGGATTGGGCCGAGGCGAGCCGCGCACTGGTCGTCCGCCTGGGCGCCCTGTCCCGTTGGGACCCGCCCGAGACGCTCCTCGAAAACCCGAGCCACGGCCTCATGCACATGGGCGCCGTCTGCGCCGGCGACCCGGCTCCATTCGAGATGATCGGCTACCAGCCCTTCGACCTTCTTCTGACCGCGTACTGCGCCGAATACATGTTCAGCGATGTCGGCGGCGGGTGGGTGCTCGACGAGGACCCGGATTCACCCACCTTCGCGCGCTTTCTCCTGGGCGAGTACGACGCGGACGATCCGGACGCGACGGTGGACGTCCATGCCGCTGTGACCGCGTTCCTGAACGAGCCCGAAGGGCGTGACCTGGAAGAGCTCCTGGAGTCACTGCAGGAGGAAATGGGCGCCCCGGTGGGCGTCCAGGACACCTCCTATCCCTGACGTACGCGTGGACACGCTCATTCGTCAGACGAACGGGGCTCGGGGTTCGCGGCGTTCGGCGCGGATGACCATCATCACGGCGTTGATCAGGGCCAGGTGAGTGAAGGCCTGGGGGAAGTTGCCCAGGTGACGGCCGCTGTGCACGTCGATCTCCTCGGCGTACAGCAGCAACGGGCTGGCGTAGGAGAGGATCTTCTCGCACAGGGTGATGGCGCGGTCCAGCTCGCCGATCAGGACGAACGCCGAGACCAGCCAGAACGAGCACATCGTGAACGTGCCCTCGCGGCAGCCGCCGAAGCCGTCGTCGGTCTCCTGGGGCCAGTAGCGGTAGACCAGGTCGTCCTCGGTCAGTTCGTCGGCGATCGCGAAGACCGTCGCGCGGACCCTCGGGTCGTCCGGGGGCAGGAAGCCGACCTGCGGGATGAGCAGCGCCGACGCGTCGAGGGCGGTCGTGTCGTAGTGCTGGACGAACACTCCCCGCGCGTCGACGGCGTTCGCCAGGATGTCGGCGTGGATCTCGTCGGCGGCCTCCTGCCACTCCATCGCCCGGTCGGTGTCGCCGCGGATCAACGCCAGCTGCGCGCCGCGGTGGGCGGCCACCCAGCAGAAGAGCTTGGAGGAGGTGAAGTGCCGGCGCTCGCCGCGTACCTCCCACATGCCGTGGTCCGGGCCGCGCCAGTTCGCCAGGGCGACCTCGACCTGCTTGACGATGATCGACCAGAGCCGGTCGTCGAGGCGGTCGCGCTTGCGGACGTACAGGAAGATCGACGCGACGATGCCGCCCCACACGTCGTGCTGTTGTTGCAGGTAGGCGGCGTTTCCGATGCGTACGGGGCGCGCGCCGTCGTACCCGGTGAGGTGGTCGAGGACGGTCTCCTCCAGGTTCGCGCGGCCGTCCACCCCGTACATGATCTGCACGTGCCCGCCGGCGGCCTCGGCGACGTCGGCGACGAAGTAGAAGAAGTCGTTCGCCTCCCAGTCGAAGCAGAGGGTGTAGAACGCCCACAGGGCCATCGTCGCGTCGCGGATCCAGGTGAAGCGGTAGTCCCAGTTGCGGTCCGCGCCCGGTTCCTCCGGCAGTGACGTGGTCGGTGCGGCGACGACCGCGCCGGTGGGCGCGTACGTCAGGCCCTTGAGCGTGAGGGCGCTGCGCTGGAGATGGCCGCGCCAGGGATGGTCGGGGAACCTCCCGCGGTCCAGCCAGTGCTGCCAGTGGTGCACGGTCCAGGTCAGCCGGGACTGAGCCTCGTCGTAGGTCTTCGGTGGCAGGTGCTCGCTCCAGGAGAGCGTCACGAAGCGTGTGTCGCCCTGTTTGAGGAGCGTACGGGCGGTGGCGAGGGAGCTTTCGAAGCCGACGTTCATGTCGGTGGTCAGCCGGAGTTCGACGCCGGCGCCGGACGCGACCGCTTCGTGGTACCCCGGCCCGGCGTACTCCCAGGAGGCCGCCGCCCGGCCGTAGTCGAACACCGGCAGGCAGTCGAGGCGCAGCTGGACCTGGCCGTTCACGCAGCGGATCATGCGCAGGAGCACGTGGTCGGCGTCGTAGTCGGTGGGCGCCCGCCGGTGGGTGTGCGAACGTTCGGTCTCGTGGTGCCAGGGACCCATCAGCAGGGTGTCGAGGACGACCAGCCAGCCGCCGGGCGTCCACCAGGTGGTCTCCAGCACCAGCGTGCCGGGGATGTAGCGGCGGGCGGCGGGTACGTCCACCCCGGCCGGGCCTACACGGAAGTAGCCGGCGTCACGGTCGAGCAGCGAGCCGAAGACACTGGGGGAGTCGAATTTCGGCAGGCACATCCACTCGACGTTCCCGCTCGGCGCGAGCAGCGCGGTGGTCTCGGCGTCGGACAGAAAGCCGTACTCCGCGATGGGGGCGAAGGGCTCACCCGCGCCCCCGTCCGTCACGGGCCTCATGGCGGCATCATCCCCAGAGACAAGCGCGGGTATGTCCATACTCGCAGGCGCCCGAAAGTAGATCGTTCTCGGGGGTTATTTGGCTATATAGGCGGGAATGTCGGTATTGGAATAGACCACTATACCCGCTCTGACCTGCGGGAATAATCATGAAAGCCGACAGTGACCGACGAATCACCGAGAGGTGGGTAGAGTCACCGCATTCGTCGCGCCGGGAGTGAGGAAGCGTCCCCAATGCCGAAGTACGTGTACGACTTCACCGAGGGCAACAAGGATCTCAAGGACCTGCTTGGCGGCAAAGGCGCCAACCTCGCCGAGATGACCAACCTGGGTCTGCCCGTGCCTCCCGGGTTCACGATCACGTCGGAGGCATGCCGTTACTACCTGGACCACGAGGCCATGCCGGAGGGGCTCGACGAGGAGGTCGGACGGTACCTGGAGGCGCTGGAGCGGGAGATGGGCAAGCGCCTCGGCCAGCCCGACGACCCGCTGCTGGTGAGCGTGCGCTCAGGGGCGAAGTTCTCGATGCCCGGCATGATGGAGACGGTCCTCAACATCGGGTTGAACGACGAGTCGGTGCACGGCCTGGCCGAGCGGTCCGGCAACGAGCGGTTCGCGTGGGACTCCTACCGCCGTCTGATCCAGATGTTCGGCAAGACCGTGCTGGACATCGACGGGGACCTGTTCGAGACGGCCATCGATGAGGCGAAGGCGGCCAAGGGCGTCGAGTCCGACCTCGACCTGGAAGTGGACGACTTCAAGGACCTGGTCGGGACGTACAAGGAGATCGTCCGGGAGAACGCCGGACGGGAGTTCCCCACCGACCCGCGCGAGCAGATGGACCTGGCGATCAAGGCGGTGTTCGGCTCCTGGAACGCCGAGCGCGCCATTCTCTACCGCCGGCAGGAACGCATCCCGGCCGACCTCGGCACCGCGGTCAATATCGTCGCCATGGTCTTCGGCAATCTCGGCATGGACTCGGGCACCGGCGTCGCCTTCACCCGCGACCCGGCCTCCGGCCAGCAGGGCATCTACGGCGACTACCTCCAGAACGCCCAGGGCGAGGACGTCGTCGCCGGCATCCGCAGCACCGTGCCGCTGGCCGACCTCGAACAGATCGACAAGAAGTCTTACGACGAGCTGCTCCAGATCATGGAGACGCTCGAGAACCACTACCGCGACCTGTGCGACATCGAGTTCACCATCGAGAGCGGCAAGCTCTGGATGCTCCAGACGCGCGTGGGCAAGCGGACCGCCGCGGCCGCGTTCCGCATCGCCACCCAGCTCGTCGACCAGGAGCTCATCGACGAGGACGAGGCCGTACGGCGTGTGACCGGCGACCAGCTCGCGCAGCTGATGTTCCCCCGGTTCGGCGAGATCGGCGACGACGTCAAGAAGATCACCGAGGGGATGGGCGCCTCGCCCGGCGCCGCCGTGGGCAAGGCCGTGTTCACCTCCGCACGGGCCGTCGAGCTGGCCGACGACGGCGAGGACGTCATCCTCCTGCGCCGTGAGACCAGTCCCGACGACCTCAACGGCATGATCGCCGCCCGTGGCATCCTGACCTCCCGCGGCGGCAAGACCTCGCACGCCGCGGTGGTCGCCCGCGGCATGGGCAAGACCTGCGTGTGCGGTGCCGAGGAACTGGAGATCGACGTCAGGGCGCGCCAGGCGACCGCCCCCGGCGTGACGATCGAAGAGGGCGACGTGATCTCCATCGACGGCACGACCGGCGCCGTCTACCTCGGCGAGGTCGCGGTCGTGGACTCGCCGGTGGTCCAGTACTTCGAGGGCGCGCTCTCGGCCTCCGACGGCGACGAACTGGTCGCGTCGGTGGACCGGCTCATGCGCCACGCCGACTCCCGGCGCCGCCTGGCCGTTCGCGCCAACGCCGACAACGGCGACGACGCCGCGCGCGCCCGCCGGTTCGGCGCCCAGGGGATCGGCCTGTGCCGGACCGAGCACATGTTCCTCGGCGAACGCCGTCAGTACGTCGAGGACCTCATCCTCGCCGAGACCAGGGACGACCGGAACGCCGCCCTCCACGCCCTCGAACCGCTGCAAAAGCAGGACTTCAAGGAGATCTTCGAGGCGATGGACGGCCTGCCGGTGACGATCCGGCTGATCGACCCGCCGCTGCACGAGTTCCTGCCCGACCTGACCGACCTGACCGTCCGGGTCGCCACCGGCGACGCGTCCTCCGACGACGAGCGGCTGCTGGAGGCGGTACGCCGCCTGCACGAGCAGAACCCCATGCTCGGCCTGCGCGGCGTACGGCTCGGCGTGGTGATCCCCGGCCTGTTCGGCATGCAGGTGCGCGCGATCGCCGAGGCCGCGGCCGAGCTGAAGGAGGCCGGCGGGGAGCCGCACGCGGAGATCATGATCCCGCTCGTCGGCGCCGTGCAGGAGCTGGAGTACATCCGCGAGGAGGCCGAGAAGGTGCTCGCCGACGTCGGCGTCGAGGCGCTGATCGGCACGATGATCGAGCTGCCGCGCGCCGCGATGACGGCCGGGCAGATCGCCGAGGCCGCCGAGTTCTTCTCCTTCGGCACCAACGACCTCACCCAGACCACCTGGGGTTTCTCGCGTGACGACGTGGAGTCGGCGTTCTTCGGCCGCTACCTCGAACTCGGCATCTTCGGCGTGTCCCCGTTCGAGACGCTCGACGTCGACGGGGTCGGACGGCTGGTGCGGATCGCCGCGGAGGAGGGCCGCGCGACCCGGCCGGACCTCAAACTCGGCATCTGCGGCGAACACGGCGGCGACCCGGACTCGGTGCACTTCTTCCACGACGTCGGCCTGGACTACGTCTCCTGCTCGCCGTTCCGCATCCCCGTGGCACGCCTGGAGGCGGGCCGCGCGGCGATAAAGTCGAAGGGGTAAGTCACCGAACCACCGGCCCGTCTCGCTCGTCTGACCGGTCGTGAGGGATGGAGGAGCGATCACCGGACGACCGGACGGCACCGAACCGACCGTCGAGATTCGCCGGGAGACCGGCGAGTCACCGCGCACACGGGTCGACCTGCCCCAGCGGTCGGCCGACCCGACGCGCGAGGACCTGCCGCGACGGCCCCGGATCGAGCGCGACGAGCCGCTGGTGCCGTACGGCGACGAGGACGGTGGCGGGAGCGGCCGGCGCCGGCGCGGGCCGTGGCGCTGGGTGGTGCGGATCTTCTTTCTGATCGTCGCGATCGTGGTCGGCACACCGCTGGCCGCCGGGTTCTACGTCTGGTACGTCGCGCGGGAGGACGTCCGCACGCACTCGGACGCGATCATCGTGCTGGGCGCCACCCAGAACAACGGCGTCCCCGGTGACGTGCTCGAATGGCGGCTGCGGCACGCCCTCACCCTCTACAAGGAGGGTGTCGCGTCGCACATCCTGACGGTCGGCGGCAACCAGCCCGGCGACCACTACACCGAGGCGGGCACCGGCAAGACCTGGCTCAACGAGCACGGCGTGCCGGCGAGCCGGCTGGTCGCCGTGCCGACGGGCAAGGACACCCTGCAGAGCATGATCGCGGCGGGGGAGGAGTTCCGTAAGCTCCACTGGCGGACCGCGGTGATCGTCACCGACCCGCCGCACGAGCTGCGCTCCCGCACCATGGCCCGCGCCAACGGCATCAACGCGGTGACCTCGCCGACGCGCAGCGGCCCGATGGTCTACTCGCGCGACACTCAGGTCCAGTACATCGTGCGTGAGGCCGGCGGTTACCTGTACTTCCAGCTGATCGCCCGCTGGCGCGACGAGCCGTAGGCCGCTCAGCGCTCGTTGCCCGCCCGCAGCCAGGCGATGTAGTCCGCGGCGGCGCGCTCGGCGTCGTAGACGGGCCGGTATCCGGTGTCCTCCCGGATCCGGGTGATGTCGAGGTAGGTCCGCGGGCCGGTGCCGCCGGAGGGCAGCTCGATCCGGGCGTCGGGGACCACCGTCCTGATCGCGGCGATGACCTCGGCGTTGGTCGTCGCACGGCCGGACCCGACGTTGTAGGTGCGGTGGCCGAGCCGGTCCGCGAGCTGGAGCAGCGCGATCGCCCGGCCCGCGTCCTTCGCGTAGCACAGGTCGACCGAGTCCTCCGCGTACGCCGGCGCGCGCAGATGGGAGAGGTCCGGCGCGGTCCCGCGAGCGGCGGCACGGACGAGCTCGGGGGCGGGGAAGAACGGGTCGTCGTGGCCCCGCGGGCCCCAGATTCCGGAGATTCGGTAGTTGACGACGTCGATGCCGGTGGCGTCGGCCAGGTGGTCGTTGAGGAGCTCACCGATCTTCTTGAACGCCGGGATCAGGTGGGGTGAGGTCATCGGCAGCGGCATGTCCTCCCGGAGCGGACCCTCGCCGGCGACGCCGGAGTACACGCCGATCGTGCTGGCGACGCCCACGCGCTCGACCTCCCAGTTCTGAGCGGCCTGCAGCAGGTTGAACAGGCCGCCGAGCGCCTTTCGCGCCGCCTCGACGGGTTGGTCGGCGCTGGGAGGCCAGGGCATGGAGCCCGCGAGGTGCACGATGCCGGTGATCTTGTGGCGAGCGCCGATGTCGAGCAGCTGTTCCAGATCGGTGACGTCGGCCTGCGCCACCGCTACCTGTTCGGCGGGGAGGAAGGCCGGTACCTCGACCTTCCTCCGGTTGACCAGCACGCATTCCTCGCCCATGTCCACGAGCGCACGCGCGGTGTGGGAGCCGATGAAACCAAGACCGCCGGTGACCAGAATCATTCGCGTACCCTTCCGGGACATCTAAACGGATCGTCGTTCCGGAACGATACGGAACCTTGTTCCGATTCGTCAATCGCCGCATACCGGTCAGGAATGAAGAAGCGCGGGTCCCGGAGCCGCTCCTAGTCTCATCAGCATGTTCTCCATCGAATTCATCACCCTCGAGGCGGCCGACCCCGCCGCCGTCACCAGCCTCTACACCGACGCCTTCGGCCTCGGCGACCGGATCCGCGTGCGGGCCTCGGAGGCGCCGACGACCGGCTTCCGCGGGTTCACGCTGTCGCTCACGGTCTCCCAGCCCGCCACAGTCAACAGCCTCATCGGCGCCGCCCTCGACGCCGGCGCGACGTCGCTGAAGCCGCCCACGAAGTCGTTCTGGGGTTACGGCGGCGTCGTGCAGGCCCCGGACGGGGCGATCTGGAAGGTCGCCACCTCGGAGAAGAAGGACACCGGCCCGGACACCGGGAAGATCGACGACGTCGTGCTCCTGCTGGGAGTCGCGGACGTGGCCGCGAGCAAGAAGTTCTACCTCGACCGCGGCCTCACCGTGGCGAAGAGCTTCGGTCGCAAGTACGTGGAGTTCGCCACCGAGCCAGGTTCGGTGAAGCTGGCGCTCTACGGGCGCCGGGCCCTCGCCAAGGACGCCGGCGTCTCGCCCGACGGCACCGGATCGCACCGGATCGCCATCGGCGGCGACGCCGCGCCCTTCACCGACCCGGACGGGTTCGCCTGGGAGTCCCGCGTCCCGGCCGGCCGCTGACCTCCGAATTTCCGCACGTCAAAACCCCTAGAAGGAGAAATCTGTCATGAGCGCGAACACGTACGAGGGATTCACGGCCGAGGAGCGGGCCGCGATGAAGGAGCACGCCCAGGACCTGAAGACGGCGAAACGCCGCGGCTCGCGTACGGACAAGGCGGCGCAGGCCGCCGAGGCGGCGCAGGACGTGCTCGCGAAGATCGCCGAGATGGGGGACTCGGACCGGATCATGGCCGAGCGGGTCCATGCCGTGGTCACGGCCAGCGCCCCGGCCCTCGCGCCGAAGCTCTGGTACGGGATGCCCGCCTACGCGCTGGACGGCAAGATCGTCTGCTTCTTCCAGCCGGCGGCGAAGTTCAAGTCGCGCTACGCGACGCTCGGCTTCAACGACCGGGCGGACCTGGACGAGGGCGAGATGTGGGCCACCGCCTTCGCCCTGACCGAGGTGACGCCCCAGGTGGAGGAGCGGATCGCCGCGCTCGTGAAGCGCGCGGCGAACTGAAGGGGGTCCTGTCATGTGTCACCCCTCGTGGGGGCGCGCACTGGCGGCGGCGCAGCGCCTGGACGACCTCGCCCGGCTGCGCCGCGTCCGGGACCGGATCGACCGGGAGTACGCGCAGCCGCTGGACGTCGAGGCGCTGGCCCGTGGCGCGCACATGTCGGCCGGGCACCTCAGCCGTCGGTTCCGGCTCGCCTACGGCGAGTCGCCGTACGCCTACCTGATGACGCGGCGCGTCGAGCGCGCGATGGCGCTGCTGCGCCGTGGCGACCTCAGCGTCACCGAGGTCTGTTTCGCGGTCGGCTGCTCCTCGCTGGGCACCTTCAGCACCCGCTTCACCGAACTGGTCGGCGTGCCGCCCAGCGTCTACCGGCGCCAGGCGGCGGCCGCCACCGCCGGGATGCCGTCCTGCCTGGCGAAACAGGTGACCAGGCCGGTCAGGAATCGAGAAGCGAGCACTCCGGAGCCGCAACTAGCGTGATGGACATGGACATCAGCATTCACACGACCGCTCTCCCGCATGACGACCCCGACGCCTCCCTGACCTTCTACCGCGACATCCTCGGCTTCGAGGTGCGGAGCGACGTGGGCAACGGCAAGATGCGCTGGATCGCGGTCGGCCCGCCCGGCCAGCCCGGCACGTCCATCCTCCTGGCCCCGCCGGCCGCCGACCCCGGCATCACCGAGGACGAGCGCCGCGTCATCGCCGAGATGATGGCCAAGGGCACGTACGGCTGGATCCTCCTGGCCACCCGCGACCTCGACGGCACCTTCGAGAAGGTGCAGGCCGGGGGAGGCGAGGTCGTCCAGGAGCCGATCGAGCAGCCGTACGGGGTCCGCGACTGCGCCTTCCGCGATCCCGCGGGCAACCTGGTCCGCATCCAGGAGGTGCGCTGACTCCTACGCTTCGCCGAGGCCGCTCGCTCCGTCCCGGGTCGGGCGGCTGTGCACCTTGGCGAGGCAGGCGGGCATGGCCGCCACGGCGTGATGCTCCCGGAGGCGGTAGGCGCTCGGCGTCTCTCCCACGATCTCGGTGAACCGGGAGCTGAACGAGCCGAGGGACGTACAGCCGACCGCCATGCACGCGTCGGTCACGCTCATCCCCGTACGCAGCAGCGCCATCGCCCGCTCGATCCGGCGGGTCATCAGGTAGCTGTACGGGGTCTCGCCGTAGGCCGCCCGGAACTGCCGCGAGAAGTGCGCCGGAGACATCAGCGCGTGGCGGGCCAGCGTCGTCACGTCGAGGGGGCTGGCGTACTCCCGGTCGATCAGGTCCCGGGCACGGCGCAGGCGCCTGAGGCCGGCGAGGTCTTGCGCGGACATGCCAGGAGAGTACCAATCCGCACGTCAGGTCAGGCGTACGCGGGGATCGAGGAGGGCGTAGACGACGTCGACGACGATGCTGGCCACCACGATGCCGAAGGCGGCGAGCAACACGACGGCCATGATGACCGGCAGGTCACCGAGGGTCATCGACCGTACGGTGAGCTGGCCGATGCCCTGGAGGCCGAAAACGGTCTCGACGACCGAGGCGCCGCTCAACGCCGACCCGAGGTCCATGCCGAACTGCGTGACGACCGGCGCCAGCGCCGACCGCAGGCCGTGCCGGTAGACCACCCGGCGCTCGCCCAAACCCTTCGCGCGCGCCGTACGGACGTAGTCCTCATCAAGCACGTCGAGCAGCGAGCCGCGGGTCAACCGGGTGTAGAACGCCGCCTGCACGATCGCACCGGTGATCCACGGGAGGATCAGGTGCTGTAACCAGCCCGCCGGGTCGGCGTGGAGCGGCACGTACCCGCCGAGAGGGAAGACCGGCAGGCTGAATGCCAGCAGGAAGAGCAGCGTCGACGCGGTTACGAAGGCCGGCACGGACATGCCGACGATCACGAGCACCGTGACGCCCCGATCCATGGCGGAGCGCGCCCGGGTGGCGCTGATGACCCCGGCGACCACCCCGGTGATCAGCCACAGCGTGGCGGCGCCGACGACCACCGAGAGGGTGACCGGCACCGCGTCCTTGACCATCTCGCCGACCGGACTGTGGGTCGCGTACGAGTAGCCGAGGTCGCCCGACAGCAGCCGGGTCACGAAGTGCCAGTACTGCAGCGGCAGGGGTTCGTCCAGGCCCATCCGGTGACGGAGCAGCGCGAGCGTCGCCGGGGTGGCGGACTTGCCGGCGAACCGCGCGGCCGGGTCGCGCGAGGTGGCGAAGAAGAGGATGAACACGACGGTGGTGACGAGCCACATGACGAGCACGCCGGACAGCACCCGGCGGATCAGGAACCGAAGCATCGCCCGCTGCCTCTCGTCCGAGGAACACGGCCACCACCGGAGCCGATCAAACCACACGTCTCGTACGCCGGTCCCGTGACCCGCATTTATAGGAAACTTTCCTGTTAGATATTGACTAACCCTGACCGGATCGAGTCCACTCGTGTCAATGCCGCGTCGGCACGGTGCGGGTACGGGGGCGCGCCCGGACGCCGCGACAGCGACTGCCACCGCGACCCTGCCCGCCCTCGCGCGGGCGCCCGCTAGGAGTACTCGTGCGTGTCCGCCACCGCGCATGGGCGGCCCTGGCCGCCTGCCTGCTGACCCTGACCGTCCGTCCCGCGTCCGCGTCGCCCGCCCCCCGCCTGGCGGCGGCTCCGCTGCGCGCCGCGCCGTACTTCATGCCGCTCGACGACCATCCGCAGCCGATCTCCGAGATCACCGGCGACGTCCGGCAGCTCATCCTCGCCTTCGTGCTCGCCCCGTCCGGCGGCGGCTGCACGCCGACCTGGGACGGCGCCCAGCCCGTGTCCGCCGACACCACCGTGAAGGTCGACGTCGACGCGCTGCGGGCGGCCGGCGGCGACGTCGCGGTGTCCTTCGGCGGCTACAACGGCGTCGAACTGGGCGCCGCCTGCCCGGACGCCACCTCGCTCGCGCGGGCGTACCAGCAGGTCATCGACGCGTACGGGCTCACGCACATCGACCTGGACATCGAGGGCGACGACCTCGGCGACGTCGCCGGCGAGACGCGCCGGTTCCAGGCCGTACGGCTGCTGAAGCAGAACGCCGCCGCCGCGGGGCGCGCCCTCGACGTCTCCCTGACCATGCCCGTCACGACGGTCGGGCTGAGCGACCTGGACCGGGCCGAGATCCAGCGGGCGAAGGACGACGGCGCGGACATCGACACGTACTCCGTCATGGCGTTCGACTACGGCGGCCCCGCGGCGACCATGGCGGCCGACGTGGAGAAGGTGATGGAGGCCGCGCACGCGCAACTCGCCGCGCTGCGGCCCGACCTGTCCTCCGACCAGGTCTACGCGCGCACCGGCCTGACGCTCATGAACGGCCACACCGACCAGCCCAGCGAGCTGTTCACCACCGGCACGTTCACCACCCTGCTCGGCTACGCGACCGCACACCACCTCGCCCGTCTGTCGTTCTGGTCCCTCAACCGGGACCGCGCGTGCATCGGCAACGTCGGCTGGGTCGACGGCGCGTGCAGCAGCGTGGACCAGCAGCCGTACGACTTCGCCCGGATCGTCGCCCGGTTCACGGGCTGAGCCCCGGTTCCCGGTCGCGGCGTCCCGCCAGGTCGCGGCCGGGAACCGGTCTTCCCCGCATCGAGAAAGGTCCCCGCCCCATGAAGAGAGCCATCCTCGCGGCGCTCCTGCTGCCCCTCGCCCTCCTGCTGTCACCCGCCACACCGGCGCACGCCGCCGGATCCGGGCGGTTCTCCCCGTACGTGGACATCACGATGGCCACGCCCGTGCTCCGCGACGTGGCGAACGCGACCGGCCAGAAGCACTTCACGCTCGCGTTCGCGCTGGCCGACAGCGCCGGCTGTGACCCGTCCTGGGGCGGCACGGTCCCGCTGAACGACTCACGCGTCATCGGTGAGGTGAAAGACCTCAAGGGCGTCGGCGGCGACGTGACCGTGGCCACCGGCGGCGCCGCCGGGCCCTACCTGGAGACGACCTGCTCCTCCAGCGCGACACTGGAGGCCGCGTACAAGAAGGCACTGGACGCCGTCGGCAGCAACCGCCTGGACGTGGACGTGGAGGCCGCCATCCCGGTGGCGACCGTGAACACGGCGCTCAAGCAGCTGCAGAACGAACGCGGCACCACCATCACCTACACGCTGCGGGTGCAGGCCCAGGACTACGGCGTGGACCCGTTCTCGGTGCAGATCCTGCAGGACGCCGCGTCACGCGGCCTGAACGTCACTGTCAACCCGATGCTGATGGACTTCGGCTACACGGGCGACTGGGGCAACGCGATCATCTCGGCCGCGAACGCGACACTGGCCCAGATGAAGCAGATCTGGCCGGGCAGGAGCGACGCCGACCTGAAGCGCATGCTGGGCCTGACCCCGATGATCGGCAAGAACGACACGGGCCCGACGACCACCCAGGCCATCGCCCGCCAGGTGCTGAGCTACGCCCAGTCGAACCACGTGGGCTACATCGGCTTCTGGTCGGTCGGCAGGGACAACGGCGGCTGCCCGAACGGCACCGTGTCCCCGACGTGCAGCGGCATCAGCCAGAGCACGTACGAGTTCACCGACATCTTCAAGGGCTTCACCGGCTGACCCGGCCGTGGAGGTCGAAGGCGTGCCTTCGGCCTCCACGGTCACCATCGGCGGCACAAGGGGCATCCGGCTCGCGATCCGGCCCTTCGCGGCAGACCGGAGGCGCGCCGCCCGTAGCCCATCGGCCGATGTCTCGGCCGGGCGCCGCTCCGCACACTGGACCCCGTTCATCGCGGACACGTGAGGAGGGCGACAGTGCGCAGCGAGGGCATCAGCCGGGCACGGTTCCTGGCCGGCGCGGCGGCGTTGGGAGTCGCGGGAATGACGGGCGGCCGCGCCGCGGCACAGGGCCGGTCAGGGTTGACCTACCGCGGTGTCTCCTACGAGGTCACCGACGGTGAGACGGCCGAGACCAGTTGGAACGCCGCCCGGATGCGCCGGGACCTGCGGGTGATCGGGGACGAGCTGAAGGCGAACTCGGTGTCGGTCTACGGGGACGGCGTCGACCGGCTCGCGGTCACCGCGTCGGAGGCGGTGGAACGCGGGTTGCACGTCTGGCTCCAGCCGCGGCTGGGCGACCGCCCGCAGCACGAGATCCTCGACCACCTCGCCGAGACCGGCAGGCACGCCGAGTCGCTCCGCCGCCAGGGCGCGCGGGTGCATCTGAGCGTCGGCTGTGAGTTCGTCCTGTTCGTGCCCGGCATCGTGCCGGGTGACGACGCCTTGGAACGCGTCCGGAACATGCTCAGCGGGAACTTCGACCCGGTGACGATGCGGCGGCGGTTGCGGCGGTTCACCGCGCGGGCCGCGAAGGTCGGCCGGTCCGTCTTCCACGGCCCGATGACCTACGGCGCGGCCCAGGACGAGGAGGTCGACTGGGCGCTGTTCGACCTCGTCAGCGTCAACTACTACTCCTACTTCCCGCACCGGGCCGACTACGTCCGTGAACTCCGGAAGTACCGGCGGCCCGGGAAACCGGTGGTGATCTCCGAGTTCGGCGCGTGCACCTACAAGGGGGCTCCGGAGAAGGGCGGCATGGGCTGGGACGTCGTCGACTACGACAAGCCGCAACCCGAGATCGTCGGCGGCCTGGTCCGCAGCGAGCGGTCCCAGGCCGCGTATCTCACCGAGCTACTGGACGTCTTCGAGTCGATGAGCCTGTACGCGGCGCTGGTGTACAACTTCGTCACGCCCGACGCTCCGCACCGGGCCGATCCGCGCTACGACCTCGACCTCGCGAGCTACGGCATCGTGAAGCCCCTGTGGGGCGCGCCCGACCAGCCGACCCGCGACTGGCACTGGGCGCCGAAGGAGGCGTTTCACGCGCTGGCCCACCACTTCGCGCGGTCCGCCACCTGACCGGGCCCCCGGAAGCACGTACGACGCGGTTCACTTGCCCGGGTGCAGGGAGATGACCGCACGGGACTTCTCCGAGGCGACCACGGTCATGACGAGTTGCTGCTTCGCGGTCGGCCCGGCCCACGATCCGCTGTACGGGGGTTCGAGCCACTTCACGTGCCCGCTGCCCCCGTCGGGATAGGTGTACCGCCAGGTGGAGTCGGCGGGGTCGAACGAGAACGTCCTGAAGCCGAAACGGGAGTCGAGCGGGATCCTCGTCCGCTTGGTGACCAGGATCTCGCAGCTCCCGTCGTGGCAGGCGCGGACGTCCGTCCCGTCGGGGGCCTGGGGGAATCCGGGGGTGTGCGCCGGGGGGCGGCCGGTCGCGGTGGCAGTGGGGCGGCTGGGCGTCTGCGCCTGCTGATCCCCGCCGGATCCACCTCCACAGCCGGTGGCCGCGAGTGCGGTGAGCAGGCAGGCGAGCACCGGTGGCGTCCAGGTCGGGCTTCTGTCCATGAGCCGACAGAGTGGCATGATCTCCGGGGACCGGTCCCGGTCACGCGACGGTGATATCGATGACGCGTCCCCGCTCGAAGGTGAGCATCGTCTCCCGGTCCTCATCCGGCAGGCCTGGATAGTGCCAGTAACCGCGTTCCGGAAGGCGCCCGTGCGTCGCCCGCCGCGCGTAGCGGGGTGCTGTCGCCGCCGTCCTCTCATGAGGGTGTCCCAGCAGGCGAGTGACCTGCCGCGCGGTCATGCCGCGCGTGACGGCCGATCCGGTGAGCGGCGCCGGCGGCGGGCCGTACCTGTTGTCGCCGGCCTCGCCGGGCAGGCAGTAGAAGACGATCAGCACGATGACGTCGAACGGAAGGGCGCTCAGGTAGAAGAAGTAGCCGCTTCGACCCGTGTCGTGCAGTCGGCGCACGATGACCGCTGTGAATGTCATGCGCCGCGCCCTCCGCCATCTGGTCCAGCGGTCGGCACCGTAGACGAGCCGTTCCGGGACCCGTCCCGGAACGGCTCGGCGCGGCGACGGTCAGGCAGCGGGCCGGTACGCGGCGGGCTGGGCGCCCGAGCCGGAGTCGTCCACGGGGATCTGGCCCCTGCACTCCACGGCGCCGCCCGTCTGGGGACGTTCCGCGGCGACCGGCTCGCCGTCGACGAGGATGAGGCAGCCGATCTTGGTCGTCGTCGAGGTCGTCTGGACATGCACCACGGCCTCGTCCGGCGTGGTTCCCGGAGACGTCGCCATCGACACGGTGCGGATCCACGGCATGCGGGTGTTCTCCACCGAGCCGCCGCTGTCCACGCCGGTGAAGTCCTCCCACCAGATCGAGGTCGCCCGGCCCAGGCCGATCACCTCGTACTGCACCTTGTGGTTCGTGCCGGTGTCCTTCGCGCCGGCGTGGGGGAGACGGCGCAGGACGAGGTCGGCGAGGTTCGTCAGGACGCTGCGGGGGTCGCCCTCCTTCTTGCCCCGTTTCCCATTGAGGGTGATGCTCAGCACGAGCGCGCCGCGGCGTACGCGGATCTCGTGGGCGCCCTGCTCGGCGGTGCCCGCCGTCCAGTTGTCGAACCAGCTGTCGTCCGCCAGCGCCACGACGTCCTTGGCGAGCACCGAGGCGCGGTGGCCGGAGGCCAGCTGTTGCTTGTGGTCCGCGAGGTCGGCCGCGAAGTACGACCGGGCCGCCTCGGCGGTCGGCCTCAGGGTGAGCGACATCGCGTCGACGGACTGGTATGAGCAGTCGAGCGTGTTGGTGCGGTCGTTCACCGTGCTCGACATGCTCGGCCGCCGTACGTGACCGAGCTTCGCGTAGTCCGCCTTGGTCAGCAGCCCGCACATCTGCGTGGTGACCCGGTTGCCGGCCGGTTGCGGCCAGCCGCCCGCCGGCGGCCCGGCCTCGTCGGCGCCGCCCGTCAGCCGGCATCCGGCCAGCACGAACACCAGCGTGAGCACCGCCGGAAGACCCCGCCTCATCAACAAGTTCCCCTCTTGTTTCGGCAAACGCCTACAAAGGACGCGAGAGGCGGTCGATCGGTGCACAGCGAAGGCGAACTATTTTCTGCTCACTTGGGCGGGGTGAACGGCTGCGAGCAGTTGGCGAACCCGCCGATCTTCGGATCCTCCTGGACCACCGTCTTGCCGTCGACCGAGATGTTGCAGCCGATGGCCGCCATGGGCGCGCCGCTCACCGCGTTGAGGTTGAGCATGATCTGAGCCTGGCCGTAGTTGATCAGCGGCTTCTCGACGTGCCACGGCAGCTTGACGTTCTTCAGGGTCGTCACCTCGCCGGACGTGGGGTCGTTGAAGACGATCTGCCTGGCCCGGCCCGCGCCGGCCACCGCGAACTCGGCCTTGTGCGTCTTTCCCGTGTCGGCCCGGCCGACGTTCGGGATCCGCTGGAGCACCAGCCCGGCGAGGCCGGTCAGCACCGTACGCGGGTCCTTCTCGTTCTTGCCCTTGAGCCCGCTGAGGACGATGCCGACGACCAGTGAGCCTCGGCGCACACTGATCTCGTACTCCTTGAACTGTGAGTTGGCCGTGCCGAGCGTCCAGTAGTCGAACCAGCTCTCGTCGGCGCCCTGGACGACGTTCGTGGCCAGGACGGTGGGACGGTGGTCCTCGGTGAGCCGCTCCTTGTGGTCCTTCAGGCCCGCGGCGAACTGCGTCTTGGCGGCCTCCGCGGTCGGCTGGAGACCGATGTCCAGTTCGTCGGAGGTCGTGTAGAGGCAGTCGATGGCGTTGGGCGCGTTGTCGAGGCGCTTCTGGGAGATGACCGGCAGCCGCGCATGGCCGTACTTCGCGTAGTCCGCGTCGGTGAGCAGCCCGCACATCTGCGGAGTGAGCTGCCCGTTCACCGGCTGCGGCCAGCCGCCCTTGGGCGGCCCGCCGCCGCTGTTCTCACTGCTCTTGGCGCCGCCCGACGAGCCCGAACCGCAGGCCGTCAGTACGGCCGTCAGTACGAGCGGCACCAGCATCGCTCCGCGTTTCACCCAAAGCTCCCGTACGCATATCCGGCTTTTTCGCGGACATCCAACCAAGAGACCTGCGGGGAGAGGCGCCGATACGCCAGAAGACGTGCATTTTGCACTAAGGGTGGGCGTCGGCCGTGATTCCGAGGCCGGTCAGGCTGGCGTGGAGGGCATTGACCTGCCCGGGGTCGTCGACCGCCGGCCGCACGATGCCGGAAAGGTCAATTTCGTTCCCATTCGAGTCGCGGAGCTTCGCCACGTCGGACCAGGAGAAGACATAACGGGCACGGCCCGCCTGGATCAACAGGCCCTCGAAGGCCCGGGCCACCACGCGCGACACCAGCTCGGCCGTGTCGTCACCCCGCCAGCCAGCCCTCCGCAGGCGCGCGCCCAGGTCGCCGGCGCCGCCGCCCGCCAGCACCCGCAGGACCGTGTCCACGGTCGGCTGCGGGGTGTTCGTCATCGCGCCGACCGCCTCGAACACGTCCTTCAGCGACTCGGCGTTGGAGGCGCTCCACAGCCCGCGCTCCACGATCTGCGGCCATTCGAGGACCGGCAGCCGCAGCGCCTCCGGAGTCAACATCGACGCCTGCGTGGCCATCGCGGCCCGCTGCGGATCGGCGAGCAACGCCAGCGCCGGCCGCGGGTCGGGCCGTACGGACGGCTCGGGCAGCCGGCCGATCGCGGCGAGACGCTCGGCCAGGCTCGGATGCGAGTCGTACGGCGAGCGCTCCTCCGGGGCGTTCACCACCTTGGCCAGCTCACCGCCCATGCTCGGCTCGTGGAACAGCGAGTAGAAGCCCGCGAACAGGTCGGCCGGGCGCGCCTGCGCGGGACCGATCATGCGCAGGTGGTTGCCGACGTAGAACTCCCAGGCGGCCGCCGCCGCGCGTACCTTCCGCAACGCGTCGCCCATCGCCCGCCGGCCCGCGACCGTGACGGCCGAGGCGTCCGCCTCCAGCTCCTGCCGGCGGGAGACCGCCTGGGAGACCCGCAGGTAGATCGTCGCGTACACGGTGAAGAACGTCCGGATGATCGCGTGTCCATCGAGCCGCTGGATCGTGCGGATCAGCGACGTACGGCCCCGGTAGGTGATGCCGCCGAGGCGCGTGTGCGAGCCGCTGTAGTGGCCGAGCTCGTGACAGAGGACCGCGCGCAGCTCGTCGGCGCCGAGCGTCAGCATCAACGGGACGCCGACGTACATGTGGCGCCGCCCGCGGATCAGCCCGAGCAGGCGGGCGTCCTCGCTGACGGCGGCGTTGACGTCCGGGACGAGACGGATCTCGTCCGGCACCCGCGTCCGGACCCGCGTGGCGAGTTCGGTGACGGTGCGCCACAACTCGGGCTCGTCCTGCGGGCTCACCGCGACGCCGGGCTGGTCGGCGTCCTGCCGGCGGCCGACGACGAAGACGCCGCGCAGCATCGCCAGGCCGCCGATCGTGGCGAAGGCCGCGACCTTGAAACCGCCCGCGTGCCCGTACCGGACGGCGTAGTAGTCGAGGACCGCGATGCCGGCCGTGATCGCGGTGACGAGGACGTAGAAACCCGCCAGAAGGACGACGGCCACCGCCGCGCGGAAAGTCGTGATCATGTGCTGGCCTCGGGGGGAAGTCGCCGACGGGGACAGCAGGACTTTAAACGGTCCGGCGCTCCGGTGGCTCGGCGCGGCGCTGATAGAGGCTGGCGCGCCACGGCCCGGACGCCGTACCCGCGCCCGGCACGGTGACCTCGACGTCGTCCAGGTGCCGGAAGCCGAGGCGTTCGTAGAACGCCCGCAGGGCGGTGTTGTCAGCGCCGCAGTCCAGCCGTAGCCAGCGGCGTCCGTGGCCCGCGACCAGCTCACGGGCCCAGTCGAGCAGCCGGGCGCCCAGGCCGTCGCCGCGCGAGCACGGTCGGCCCGGCCATCGGTCAGGCGTTGGAGGGCAGGTCGGTGCCGGCGCCGCGTCGGCGCAGCGCGACCAGGTCGTGCCGCGCGGCGGGCAGGGTCTGCTCGTCCAGGCCCTCGATGGTGAACCCGGCGTCCACGATCAGCTGCCGGTCGTCCTCGCCCGGCTGGCCCTCGCTGGTCAGGTAGTCGCCGAGGAAGATGGCGTTCGCCAGGTGCAGCGCGAGCGACTGCATGCCGCGCAGGTGGATCTCCCGGCCGCCGGCGAGGCGCACCTCCACGTCGGGGAAGAAGAACCGGAACAGGGCCAGGATCCGCAGGCACCGTTCGGGAGTGAGCTCCCAGCGCCCGCCCATCGGCGTGCCCTCGAACGGGATCAGGAAGTTGACCGGCACCGAGTCGGGGTCCAGCTCGCGCAGGCGGACGGCCAGGTCGACGACGTCCTCGTCCGACTCGCCCATTCCGAAGATCGCCCCCGAGCACGGCGACAGTCCCTCGGCCATGGCCTGCCGTACGGTCTCGACCCGGTCCGTGAACGTGTGCGTCGTGCAGATCCGCCCGTAGTTCTCCTCGCTGGTGTTGAGGTTGTGGCTGTAGGCGTGCGCGCCCGCCTCGCGCAGGCGCGCCGCCTGGCCGTCGCGCAACAGCCCGAGGCACACGCAGATCTCGACCTCCGGCCGCCGGTCCCTGATCGCCTCGACGCGCTCCACCACCCTGGCGATGTCCCGGTCGCCGGGCCCCCGCCCGCTCGCCACGAGGCACACCCGCTTCGCCCCCGCCCGTACCGCGCGGTCGGCGGCCTCGACCACCTCGTCCGCGCCGATCCAGGAGTACTTCAGGATGTCCGAGGCCGAGCCGAGCCGCTGTGAGCAGTACGAGCAGTCCTCCGGGCACAGGCCGCTCTTCATGTTGATGATCGTGTTGAGCTTGACCCGATGACCGAAGAAGTGACGCCGCACCCGCCCGGCCGCCGCCACCACATCGAGGAGTTCGTGCTCATCGGACAGGACGGCGAGGGCCTCGGCGCGGCTGGGCGCCTCACGGCGGATCGCCCGCTCCACCAGCGAATCAATGATCACGCGGCCAATGTAGGCGGAGCGTCACCGTGGGCACCACGCTCGGGCGCCACAAGACCACGGTCGGTGACTTTGTGCTCCGCCCACAACGCCGGCCGGCGTGCCCCGGGCCGCTTCGCCGCTGAGCGGGCCGCCCGTGCACGTACGCTCGGGGTTCTCATGAGTCGTTATACGGAACGCGACCGGGAGCGCTGGGCGGACGAGCCGCCGAAGCGGCGCGAGCGCACCCCGTTCGAACGCGACCGCGCCCGCGTGCTGCACAGCGCCGCGCTGCGCCGGCTCGCGGCCAAGACGCAGGTGGTCGAGCTCGCCGCGAGCGACCGCTCCGACCACTACAGCCCGCGCACCCGTCTCACCCATTCGCTCGAATGCGCACAGATCGGGCGCGAGCTGGGCAAGGCGTTCGGCTGCGACCCGGACCTGACCGAGGTCGCCTGCCTGTCCCACGACCTGGGGCACCCGCCGTTCGGGCACAACGGCGAGGCGGTGCTGGACCAGGTCGCCGCGGCGTGCGGCGGGTTCGAGGGCAACGCGCAGAGCCTGCGGCTGCTCACCCGCCTGGAGGCCAAGTCGTTCGCCGCCGACGGCGGCAGCGCCGGCCTCAACCTGACCCGCGCCGCCCTGGACGCCGCCATGAAGTACCCGTGGACGCGCCGGGAGGGCGACCGCAAGTACGGGGTGTACGAGGACGACCGGCCGGTGTTCGCCTGGGTGCGTGACCACGCGCCGGGGGAGCGGCTCTGCTTCGAGGCCCAGGTCATGGACTGGTCCGACGACGTGGCCTACTCCGTGCACGACCTGGAGGACGGCCTGCACGCGGGCCACGTACGCCTCGACGCGCTGGCCGACCCGGCCGAACGCCGCGCGGTGTGCGCGCTGACGGCCTCGCTGTACTGCGACGCGTCACCGGACGAGCTGGAGGAACGCTTCGCCGTGCTGCTGGCCGAGCCGTACTGGCCGCCGCGCTTCGACGGCACGCTGCGCACGCTGGCCGCGCTGAAGAACCTCACGAGCGAACTGATCGGCCGCTTCTGCCGTGCGGCCGAGGACGCCACGCACGCCGCGTACGGAGAGGGGCCGCTGACCCGGTACGCGGCCGACCTCATCGTGCCGCGCGAGCAGCGCCTGGAATGCGCGCTGCTGAAGGGCGTCGCGGCGCACTACGTGATGCGCCGCGAGAGCCACGCGAGGACCCAGGAGGGTCAGCGCGAGATGATCGCCGAGCTGGTCGAGGCGCTGTCGGCGGACGCCCCGCACCGGCTGGCCCCGGTGTTCCGCGACTTCCACGCGGCCGCCACGGACGACGCCGGCCGGCTCCGCGCCATCGTCGACCAGGTCGCCTCCCTCACCGACACCGCCGCGTCGGCCTGGCACCACGAGATCCTCGGCCGAAACCACTGATCCGGTGATCCACGCCGGAGATACTTGGAGTCACCGTGACCTGACGTGGAGGTGCATCGCATGCCCGAGGAGACCTTTGTCATCGCCGGAGCGAGTCTGGCCGGGGCGAAGGCGGCGGAGAAGCTGCGCGAGGAGGGATTCGCCGGACGGATCGTGCTGATCGGCGAAGAGAAGCGCCGGCCGTACGAGCGGCCTCCGCTCACCAAGGGCTTCCTCACCGGCAACGACCCCCTCGACCAGGCGTACGTGCACGAGGAGTCCTGGTACGGCGACAACCGCGTCGAGCTGCGCCTCGGTGAGGCGGTGACCGCCATCGACCGGGCGAACCACGAGGTACGGCTCGCGGGCGGGGAGCGGATCGGCTACACCCGGCTGCTGCTCACCACCGGCGCCTCACCGCGCCGGCTCGACGTGCCCGGCGCCCGGCAGGACCACGTGCACCACATCCGTTCCGCCGACGACTCCGAGCGGCTGCGGGCCGCGCTGATCTCCGGTGACCGGCGGGTCGTCGTGGTCGGCGCGGGCTGGATCGGCCTGGAGGCGGCGGCCGCCGCGCGCGGGTACGGCAACGACGTCCACGTGGTCGAGCCGGAGGCCACGCCGCTGCACCGCGTGCTCGGCCCGGAGCTCGGCCAGGTGTTCGGCGCCGTGCACCGGCGGCAGGGGGTGGAGTTCACCCTCGGCGACGGCGTCGCGGAGATCACCGAGACGTCGGTCCTCACCAACTCCGGGGTCGAGCTGCCCGCCGACGTCGTGATCGTCGGCATCGGCGCGGTGCCGAACACCGCGCTCGCCGAGGAGGCGGGGCTGGAGGTGGACAACGGCGTGCTGGTCGACGCGGCGCTGCGCACCTCGGACCCGGACATCTTCGCCGCCGGCGACGTCGCGAACGCCCAGCACCCGCTGCTCGGCCGCCGCATCCGCGTCGAGCACTGGGCGAACGCCCTGAACGGCGGTCCCGCGGCGGCCCGCTCTATGCTCGGCCACGACGTCGCCTTCGACCAGGTGCCCTACTTCTACACCGACCAGTTCGAGCTCGGCATGGAGGCCTCGGGCGACTGGGCCGGCGACTACGACGAGGTGGTGTACCGCGGCAAGGACCCGTCCGCGTACGTCTCGGGCGACTCCGACGACCTGGAGTTCATCGCCTTCTGGCTGTCCGGCGGCCGCGTCGTCGGCGGGATGAACGTCAACGTCTGGGACGTCACCGGCGACATCCAGGCGCTCATCCGCTCCGGCGAGCCCGTCGACAAGGCCCGCCTCGCCGACCCGGACGTGCCCCTGTCGGACCTGGCGACTTGATCTTTCGGCGATCTCGTCGCTCAGCTACCTGCGTGAGGAGCCCCGGCTGACGCCGGTGGTCCCCGCCACTTTATAGACGAAAACGTTCTTTTGAGGTCGGCCGGTCAGTACGATCCCCGCATGCGCACCGACCCTGACGAGTTCCTGGCGGGGCGGTACCGGCTGCTCGACGTCATCGGCCGCGGCGGGATGGGCGTCGTGTGGCGGGCCTGGGACGCCGACCTCGACCGAACCGTCGCGATCAAGGAGCTGCGGCTCCCCGACGGCGTCGACGAGGGCGAACGGGCCACCTTCTACGCGCGCCTGGAACGGGAGGCCCGGGCCGCCGCGCGGCTCAAACACCCCGGGATCGTCACCGTCCACGACCGGCTCACCGTCGGCGGCCGGCCGTGGATCGTCATGGAGTACGTCGAAGGCGGATCCCTCCAGGACCTCCTCCGCGAACACCAGCGGCTGGACGTCGGCGCCGTGGCCGCTCTGGGGACGAAGATGCTGACGGCACTACGAGCCGCGCACGCCGCCGGTGTGGTCCACCGGGACGTCAAACCCGCCAACGTCCTGCTGGAGGGGGAGCGGGTCGTCCTCACCGACTTCGGCATCGCCGCCCTCGAAGGCGACAGCACCCTCACCCGGTCCGGAGCGATCCTCGGGACACCGGCGTTCATGGCCCCCGAACAGGTTCGAGGGCAGGACGCCACCCCCGAAACCGACCTGTGGTCGCTCGGAGCCACCCTGTACGCGGCCGTGGAAGGGCGGGTGCCGTTCGGCGGGGCCAACACCGGCGGGATCTTCGTCGCCATCGCCACCGAGGACCCGCACCCGTTCGTCCACGCCGGACCGCTCACGGCCGTCCTCGCGGGGCTCCTCGACAAGGACCCGGCGCGGCGGCTGAACGCCGACGACGCCCACCGGCTTCTCACCGAACTCGGCCGCGACGCCGAACCATTGCCGACACGGGTCGCCCCTCCACCGCCCCCGCCGGCATCGGCGTCCTCGCCCGCGCCGCCGCCGGGTCCATTCGCGATGCCATTGCCGCCGACGCTGCGGGCGACCGGTCCCGTCGGCACCCGGCCGACGAACCCTCTCCTGTACGTCGGGGTGGCCGTGGCGGTCGTCGCGGTCGTCATCGCCCTCGGGGTCGTGGTGTCGCTGTGGCCGGACTCCAAGCGCGGCGCGACGGGGCCGAACTCCGAGCCGGGCGACTCCGGTACCGCCACCACGCCGGCCTCGCCGGCCCCGCAGTACACACCATCGGCCCCTGCCACCACCTACCCGGCCACTCCGGCGCCCACCTCGATGAGCGCCGACGCCATCAACCGGGTGTTCAAGAAGTACATGGACGGCCTCGCCGACCACGACATGACGCAGCTGCGAGCGGCGACCTGCCCACGGCTGCGCTCCGGCCTGCTCGGGTTCGCCCTCAACGGCTATTACGTCGCCCGATGGAAGATGAAGCCGTACACCATCCCGACGGGCGCGGACGAACTCAGCGTCGAGGCCACCCTCACCCAGCAGGACCCCGACACCGGGAGGACCGCCGGGCGCGTCGACAACCAATGGATCATCGAACGGGACTCCGACGACCGCTACTGGGTGTGCGGGTGGCTCAATGACAAGGGACAGTGAAGCGACCTCCCGTGCCGGTTGCTAGAAGAACCGGCTGACGCTGATTCAGGCCCGGAACGACCGGGCTGTAGCGTCGAAGGCGTGAAGGAGGAGGTCTGGGCCGAGCATCGACCGGCGGTCTTCGGGGTGGCGTACCGGCTCCTCGGTACGGTCGGCGACGCCGAGGACGTCGAGCAGGACGTCTGGCTGCGGGCCGCGTCCGCCGACCTGTCCGGCGTGCGCGACCTGCGGGCGTGGCTCGTCACCGTGGCCGCGCGCCGGGCGTACGACATCCTCAGGTCGGCGCGGGTACGGCGGGAGACCTACGTCGGACCGTGGCTGCCCGAACCGCTCGTGACCGGCCCGGACGCCTCGGAGCCGGTGCTCGTCGACGAATCGGTGAGCACGGCGATGCTGCTGGTGATGGAACGCCTGACTCCCGCCGAGCGCGTCGCGTTCGTGCTGCACGACGTGTTCGAGGTGCCGCACGACCGGATCGCCGAGGTGCTCGACACGACCCCGGCCGCCGGGCGGCAGCTCGCCTCCCGTGCCCGGCGGCGGATCGCGGAGGCGAAGGGGCAGCCGCGCGCCGACGGCGCCGAGCGGGCGCGGGTGCTGGCGGCGTTCCGCGCGGCGTACGAGTCCGGTGACCTGGACGGGCTGGTCGCGCTGCTGCATCCGGAGGCGGTGTACGTCACGGACGGCGGCGGCCGGGTGACGGCGGCGCGCCGCCTGATCGTCGGCGGGGAGCGGGTGGCGATGGTCATGCTGCGCACGGGGCGGCGGCACGCGCCGGCGACCGTCGTGCCGCTGGAGGTCGGCGGCGAGCCGGCACTGGGCCTGTACCGCGCGGGCGTGCTCTTCTGCGTCGACACGTACGACATCGCGGAGGACGGCCGGATCCTGGCGCTGCATCGGCAGCTCAACCCGGACAAACTCGCCCACGTGAGAATTTCCGCGGCGTAGATCGTCACACCGGACCCGGCTGTCTCGTCTCCCTGGCGAACGATCGAGAAGGGAAGACCCATGACCGAGCGAAGCGAGGGAATCAAGGGGCACGCCACAGTGGTCACTCCCTCCGACGCAGGAGGACCCATGACACGTACAGCGTTCCCGACGTCGCACCGGAGCTCTACCGGGCGTTCATCCACACCGAGACGGCCATCCGCAAGGGGCCGCTGGACCCGAAGGTGCGCGAACTCGTCAAGATCCGCGCCTCGCAGATGAACGGCTGCCTGTTCTGCATCGACATGCACGTCCACGAGGCGCTGGAGATCGGCGAGACCCAGGACCGGGTGTTCCAGCTGACCGCGTGGCGGGAGTCGAAGCTGTACTCCGAGGCCGAACGCGCGGCCCTGGCGTACGCGGAGGCGGCGACGGAACTGCCCAGCGGTGTGTCGGACGAGACCTGGAACGCCGTCACGGCGGCCTTCAAGCCGGAGGAGGTCGCGCACCTGGTGGGACAGGTGGCGATGATCAACGCCTGGAACCGCATCGCCGCCCCGACGCACTCCGAACCCCCGGAGCGCGGCTGACACCCGCTCCCTGACCGGCGAGGACGGCGCCCGGCCCGTATCGACGAGGCCGGGCGCCGTTCGCCGTACGGGCGGCCGTGGCGAAAAGGCGGATCCTTCGAGGCATAGTGGCGGCCACCTCCCGGGGTCTCAGGGGTGAAAGCGATTCGGAGGTAGCGATGGACCCCGCGACAGAGCGGCAGTTCCGTGAGTTCATGGAGGAGAGGTCGGTCGCGCTGATGCGCCTGGCGTATCTCCTGACCGGAGGTGATCAGCACGCGGCCGAGGACCTGCTGCAGACGGCCCTCAGCAAGACGGTGACGCGGTGGGCGGGCGTGAGGAGCCCCGAGGCGTACGTGCGTCAGGTGATGTACCGGCAGCAGGCCGACTTCTGGCAGAGCCGATGGCGGCGGCGCGAGACCCACGTCGCCGTCCCCCCGGATGAGGCACGCCACGACGACACGCCCGCGCTGGATCTGCGGGTCGTCGTCGGCGATGCCCTGACCCGGATCACGCCCAGGCAGCGGGCCGTGCTCGTCCTGCGGTTCTTCGAGGACCTGCCCGAGAAGGAGGTCGCGCGCCTGCTCGGCTGCAGCGTCGGCACGGTGCGCAGCACCACTCACCGCTCGCTCGCCCGGCTGCGCGAGCTGGCACCCGAACTCGGCGACGCACGCGGTATCAAGGAGGTCGTACGGTGAACACCGAGACACAGATCAAGAACGCCTGTGCGCACCTGTCCGCCCAGGCCCGCGTACCGGCCGGCCTGACCGACCGGGTCCTCGCCGCCGAGCGGGCGCCGCGGCGGCTCCGGCGGCCGCTGGGGTACTCCCTCGCGGCCGGCGCGGCGGCACTCCTTGTGGGAGCGGGAGTCGGCGTGACGGTCACGCACCGGTCGGCCCCGAAGCCGACGGTACGCACGATCGCCCCGGTGACCCTGTCCTCGGACACGTCGCTGCGCACCGATCTCGGCAGTACGTTCCCGCGCCACCTCGTCGCGGCCGGGCACA
Organism: Actinoallomurus iriomotensis; assembly: GCF_030269445.1. Taxonomy (GTDB): domain Bacteria; phylum Actinomycetota; class Actinomycetes; order Streptosporangiales; family Streptosporangiaceae; genus Actinoallomurus; species Actinoallomurus iriomotensis. Next base: position 581,037 of record NZ_BSTJ01000001.1, on the reverse strand, counting down.
CCGCCGTCGCCGCGTACTACACGGCGCACCGGGGGGAGTCCGGCGGCATCCGGCGCACGTGGTACCTGTACGACCCGGGCTCCGGAACGTATGAGAAGACGCCGTGGGCGTACCTCGACGTCGCGCCCGGCATGCATCAGGCGGCGGTGATCGAGGGCCCGTTGCCGGCTCCGCGGATCGGCGTCCTCGACATGGCAACGCGGAAGGTCACCCGCTGGATCTCGGTCGGGCACAAGGTCGGCGGTGTCGCGTGGGCACCGGACGGGCGACGGCTCGTGCTCACCGCGTACGCCAAGGACCCCGACGTGATGGCCCCTCCCACCGGCGGCCCCGGGTCCCCCCAAGGCTCGCGGACCGGCTTCGCCGTCGTCGACAGCACGACGGGGCACGGCGCCTTCCACGCGTTGCCTCCCTACCCGGGTGCCCCCGGCAGCCGCCAGGACCTCGGCTGGAGCCGGAGCGGCACCCTGGTCTGGGCCCCGACCGAGACGGACCCCGCGAAGGTCTTCTACGACCTGAACGGATCGCCCCGGCCCGCGCCGGCGCACGAGGCCGACGCGATGGAGGACGCCGGGCTCTCCCCGAACGGCACCCTCCAGGCGAAGTTCGGGCCGCCTCCGGGCCCCGCCGTCACCATCACGAACGTCACGACCGGCAAGAAGGTCACGAACCTGCCGATCGAGCAGGCCAGGGCCTGGGCCGATGACGGGCGGCTGTTCGCGATCGGCTGCGCCGTGAAGAAGTGCACCGGGAAGGGGGAGTTCAACAACCGGCTCCTCCTGGTGACCCTCCAGGGCAAGATCACGCCGCTCACGGGCTACCACCGCTCCGACAAGCTCGGCGCGTGGGTGCCGGTGTTCACCCACCGCTGAGGAGGCCGTTCGCGGACGCCGGGCCTCGGGGCCCGGCGTCCCGGCGGTCCTGCGCCGAGCGCGGTAGTGGCGAATACCGCGCTGGGCAGACGATCCGGAGGACTTCACCGGGCGAACATCGACAGGCGAACGGACCTGTTGACGCGACGATCGGCTGGAGTGAGCGATGCCCGAGTTCCTCGACCGCCGGAGCTTCCTGAAGACCTCCGGCACCACCGGGCTGATGGCCGCCGGTATCACCGGGCCGGTCGCAGCGGCGGCGTCCCGGCGCGACGTGATCCGGCACCGGATCGTCCGGACGAACGGCATCGACATGCACGTCGCCGAGGCGGGCCGCGGACCGGCCGTTCTGCTCCTGCACGGCTTTCCCGAGTTCTGGTACTCCTGGCGCCATCAACTTCCCGCCCTGGCCGCCGCCGGCTTCCACGCCGTAGCCCCCGACCTGCGGGGCTACGGCCACACCGATGCCCCGGCCGGCGCCTACAGCCTCCGCGAGAACCTCGCGGACCTGACCGGCCTGCTCGACGCGCTCGGCATCGCGGCCGCGGCCGTCGTCGGCCACGACCAGGGCGCGACCTTCGCCTGGGCCGGCGCCCAGCTCCACCCCGAACGCTTTCCCGCGGTCGTCGCGCTGGGTGTGCCGTACGCGGCCCGGCTGCCGATGCCCCTCACTCAGTTCATCCGGCAGAACAACCCCGGGAAGTTCAACGTCGTCCTGTACTTCCAGCGGCCCGGCGTGGCCGAGACCGAACTCGACGCGGACGCGGCCCGTACGCTGCGCATGACGATGTTCGCGCTGTCGGGTCAGGCCCCGCCCGGCCTCGTACGGCGATGGCTGATCGACACCCCCGAGGGGGCCGGCTACCTCGACCCGCTGCCCGACCCGGGCGTACCGTCGCGCTGGTGCGACTGGCTGACCGACCGTGAGTTCGGCCGGTACGCGCGGGAGTTCGGACGCACCGGGTTCGACGGGGCGATCCGGCGCTACCGCGCCTTCGACTTCGACTGGTCGGACCTGCCGCAGGTCGGCACGCTGAAGGTCGCCCAGCCCACGCTGTACGTCACCGGCGAACTCGACTCCGCCTATGTCTTCGGCTCCCTCAACGAGATGCGCGCCAACGTGCCGGGCCTGCGCGACGTCGTCATCATGCCGGGCTGCGGCCACTGGACCCAGCAGGAACGCCCCCGCGAGGTCAACGACCACCTTCTCGGCTTCCTGCGCTCGGAGTACGTTCGACCGGACGAGCGGAGGCGACCGAATGGCCGGTGAAGGAACATCGTGGCGAGGACGCGCCGAGTACTTCGCCGCGTACGACGCCGTCCTGGCCCAGTGGCCGGTCACCTCGGAGCCCGTCGACGTGCCGGGGCGGTTCGGCACGACCCACGTCCGCGTCTGCGGACCGCGCGACGGCCGGCCCCTGGTCCTGCTGCACGGCGGCGGCGCCACGTCCAGCGTGTGGTTCGCCAGTGTGGGCGAGCTGAGCCGCACCCATCGCGTGTACGCGGTGGACACCATCGGGGACGCCGGCCGTAGCGTGAACGACGGCCGCCCGGTCGGCAACCTGGCCGGGTTCATGGACTGGCTCGACGAACTGTTCGACGCGTTGGACCTCGACGGCGTGTCCCTCTGCGGCCACTCGTACGGCGGCTGGCTCGCGCTCAATTACGCCCTGCACGCGCCGCGGCGGGTACGCAGGCTCGCGCTGCTCGAACCGACCAACTGCTTCGCCGGCCTGACGATGAGCTACCGGCTGCACGCCGTGCCGATCTTCGTCCGGCCGAGCCCCGAACGGGTGCGCGCCCTCATCACGTGGGAGACCGCCGGCATGCGCGTCGATCCGGCCTGGCTGAGGCTGACGTCCCTCGGCTCTGGGTTCCCGGGCGCGAAGATCGTCATGCCGCGCCGGCCGGCCCCGGACCGGCTGCGCGCCTCGACCGTCCCGACGCTGCTGCTGCTGGCCGAGAAGAGCCGGACGCACGACGTCCACAAGGTGTCGGCGAACGCACGGGAGCTCATGCCCCACGTCGTCGGCGCGGTCCTGTCCGGCGTGTCACACCACTCCACGCCGACCGAGCGGCCCGAGCAGCTCAACCGCGAGCTGGGAGCGTTCCTCCGGTGAACGTCACTCGGTGAGGCGGTCGGCGGTGGTCAGCATCTGGCGGCCCAGTGGCTGAAAATCGATCTTCGTGCAGAGGAGGCCCGTCGCCACGCGTTCGATGGCGCCCCACTCCCAGATGGCCTCCGCGTCGAGGTCGTGACGGTGGGCCAGCCACCGGGCGCGTTCGCGAGGGTCGCCGGTCAGGAGTTCGACCGGGTCCTCGCGCATCAGGATGCCCAGGTCGTACTCCGGCTCGGCCAGGAGGCCGTCGGGGTCGACCAGTTTGAAGCCCCCGTCCGTCTCCAGGGCGTTCCACTGGTGCACGTCGCCGTGGACGAGCACGGCGCGTTCGTCGTCGTGGGCCTCGGTACGGTGGCGTGCGCAGGCGAGCGCGTGGGCGACGGTGCGTGCGGCGCACGGGCGGTCGAGTTCCTCCCACGTCCGCTCGACGTAGTCGGCCAGCCACCGGCCCTTGTCCGCGCCGGTCGGCAGGCCGCAGCCGGGCGCCGGGCGCCAGATCCGTACGGCGGCCGCGCACAGGATCTCCTGCCGCCGGCGGAGCGGGAGGGAGAGCCGGGACAGCGGGCGGCCGAGGCGTTCGAGCAGCAGCGCGCCGCGGTCGGGATCGGCGCGCAGCAGGCGTACGCAGCCCTCTCCGCCGGTCAGGCGCAGCACGGTGATCTCGTTCCGGGCGGCCTCGACGACGCGCGGAACGCACAGCTTCAGCACGGCGGGCGTGCCGTCGGCCAGCGTGGCCTCGGACACGAGCGCCTCGGTCGCGTCCGGATAAGGCGCGCCCACGCCGATGTCCCACTCCCGTGACAGGTCCGCGACCAGCGAGGGAAGCTTCTCGAGCCACCGCGTGGCACCGGACGCCAGCGCCTTGTTCCGTACGACCTCCGGGACGCGCGCACGCCAGGGACGGCCGGTCTCGCTCATGTGCCGGACCGTAGGCCGGACGCGCACGCACCGCACCCGATTTTCCGCGGGGCCGCTCCGCGGCGGAGGGCGAAGGTGACGACGAGCGCGAGGGCGGCGGCCGCCGCGGCGGTGAGGAACGCGGCCCGGTCGCCGACGTGGGCGCTGATCAGGCCGGCGGTGGGTCCGGCCACGAGAATGCCGAGGTCCCAGAAGCTGGTCGTCAGCCCGACCGAGACGCCCGGGCGCACCGGCCCGGAGCGGGCCAGGGTCATCGCGACGGTGGCGGGGAACATCAGGCTCAGCCCGACGCCGACGAGGGCCGCTCCCGGCAGCGCGGTCACCGGATCCGGCGACCGCGCGACCAGGAGAAGGCCGGCGCTCTCGATCGTCAGGACGACGAACGCGACTCGCGTCCCGCCGTGGCGGTCCACCCGGGGGCTGCCGAGCCAGCGGGTGACCAGGAACGCTCCGGCGAAGACGGCGAGTGCGGCGTTCTGCCCGCCGTGCCCGCCCGAGGTCAGGTACAGCACGAGCAGCGTGGTGACGGTGCCGTAGCCGTACGCGCTGAGCCCGAGCCCGAGGCCGGGCAGCACCGCTCCGGCGGGCACCAGGTCGCGGAGGCCGCGGGGCCGGAACGCGGGCCGGTCCTCGTGCACGGGCTGGGGCCCGGTGGTGACGACCAGCAGCGCGCAGGCCAGGCCGAGGCCGAGCACGGTCCACCACACCGCGCGCGGCCCGCCGGAACCGGCCGCGATCGCGACCAGCGGCCCCGCGGCGAGCCCGCCCCACATGGACAGCCCGAACCAGCCCGCCACCCGGCCGCGCCGCTCCGGCGGAGTTCCGGTGAGGACCCACGGCAACGCCGCCGAGAACACGGCCGCCTCGCCGGCCCCCATGACGACCCGTGCGAGCAGCAGTACGGCCAGGTCGGGGGCGAGGAGGTGCCCGAGCGCGCCGAGGGCGATCAGGAGCCCACCGGCCAGCACCACCGGACGGGAACGGCCGGCGTCTCCGGCCCGCCCGGCCCAGGGCCGGCCGAGCGCGGTCGCCGCGAAGGCGATGCCGACCGCCCAGCCCGCGGCGACGGTGCCGCCGGTGAACCGCTCGATGACGTAGCCCGGCAACGCCTGCAACGTCGCGCCGAACGCCAGGTAACCGCACAGCACCGCCGACCACAGCCGCCGTACGGGCGGGCCGGTCGTGCCGGCGGCGGGCTCCTGTCGCGTCGGTACTTCGTTGATCTCCATGGGAGAGATGATACCGATCGGGACCATCTATGGAACCGGGCGGTATCATCTACCGGTCCGACAAGAGACGGGAAGTGGTCATGCCGGTCGCCAAGGGTGAGCCGCTCGATCCGGCCGCGACGCGGGCGCGCATTCTCGACGCCGCGACCCGGCTGTTCTACGCGCACGGTGTGCACGCCGTGGGCGTCAACGACATCGCGGCCGAGGCCGGAGCGTCCAAGCTGAGCCTCTACCGCAACTTCGGGTCCAAGCAGCGGCTCGTCGCGGCGATGCTCGTCGAACGCTCCGAGCGGGTGCACGCCTGGCTGCGCCGGGAGACCGCCGACGCCCCCGCGGGCGAGGAGCGCGTGCTGGCCGTGTTCGACCTCCTCGCCACCTGGTTCGGCCAGGCCGACTACCACGGCTGCGTGGTCGTGAACACCGTCACCGACACCCGCGCCCGGGACCCCGAGGTGACCGCTCTCGGCCGCGCGCACCTCGACCGCTACCGCGAACTGCTCGCCGAACGCCTCGCCGAGCTCGACCCGCCGCCGGCCGAACCCGGACGGCTGGCCCGGCAGCTTCTCCTGCTCATCGAGGGCGCCGTCACGGTCGCGGCGATCGACTCCGGCGACCCCGCGCCCGGAGCCGACGCGCGCGACGCCGCCCGCTGCCTCATCCGGTCGGCGCCTCGCCGCTGAGCGGCTCCAAGGCGAGGGGTTCCGGGCGATCTCTCGGGGAGACGGCTACCTGAAAGCCGGATCCGTCTCCCCGGCGGAAGGAGCGGTCAGGTCAGGGTCTTGGCCCACTCTTCGATGGTGACGACGTCGGCCTGGCGGGGGAAGACCTTCTCCGTCAGGACGCGGTGGACCTCCGGGTCCGGGTCGTGACAGGCGTCGGTCAGGACGGTGAGGCGGTAGTCCAGGTCCGCGGCCTGGCGCAGGGTGGACAGGACCACGCCGCTGGTGGCGACGCCGGTCAGGACGAGATGCTCGATCCCGTGGGTGCGCAGGACCAGTTCCAGGTCGCTGCCCGCGAACGCGCTGACGCGTTTCTTGGTGATCACCGGTTCGTCCGGCCGGGGGGCGACGGCCTCGTGGATGGCGCTGCCCGGGTCGTCGTCGGTGAAGACGTCCGGCGGGAGGGCGCCGAAGGCCTTGTTGCGTTCGTTCGCCTTCGGGGAGCCGGGGCGGAAGCCGATGACCACGTGCAGGACGGGGACGCCCGCGTCGCGGGCGGTGGCGACCGCGCGGGCCACGCGGGTCGCGTAGTCCGGGTCCGTGACGCGGTTCATGATGCCTTGCTGCACGTCCATCACGAGCAGGGCTGTGTCGCTCATGGATGCCTTTCCAGTGGGTGTTCTCATCGACGCCTCGCGTGACAGCGGGGCGGGTCAGTCGGGCCGCGCCGTACGGCCGATCCGACGCAGCGAGCGGTCGGCCACGGTGATGGCCAGGAACAGCGCCGAGACGGCGAGCATGAACCAGGCCAGGTGGTGCAGGCCGGCCGTGTCGGCGCGATGGGGGAAGAAGGCGCCGGTGGCGGCGGCGGACACGATCGCGCCGAGGTACATGAACGTGCGCAGCAGTCCGGCCGAGGAGCCCATGCGCGCCGGCTCCGCCTGGTGGTAGACGGAGTTCTGCAGGGCGAGGCTGTTCAGGCCCTGCGGGACGCCGAAGACGAGCGCGACCGCGACGAGGATCCAGATCGCGCTGTGCGAGCCGAACGCGGTCAGCAGCGCGCAGGCGACGAGCTGGCAGGCGGCGCCGACGAGGAGCTTGCCGCGGATCTCCTTGCGGCGGCCGGTCGTGGTCGAGACGAGGATCCCGGTCAGGAACAGCGGCAGCTGCATGAGCCCGGCCTGGGACGACGACAGGCCGCGTCCCTGCTCCAGCCACTGCGTGTAGCCGTACAGGAAGGAGTAGGAGACGACGTAGGCCAGCAGGGTGCGGGCGTACGTGGCCAGCAGGGGCAGGTTGCCGCCGAGGACGCGCAGGTCGATGAACGGCTCCTCCCGCCGCAGCTCGACGAACGCGAAGGCGGCCGCCGCCAGGACGGTCACCACCGGCAGGTACCAGTAGGTGAGCCCCGGGTTCATCAGGAAGAACAGCAGCGAGATCAGCATCGCGGCGAACAGCGCCATGCCCGGGAAGTCCAGGCCCGACCGGTCGTCCGGTCCGCGTTCCGGCCGTGGCGTCCTGGGCAGGCGCAGCAGGCCCAGGACGAGGCCGGCCGCGGCCAGCGGGATGTTGACGGCGAAGGTGGTGCGCCATCCGCCCAGGCCGATCAGCAGGCCGCCCAGGGAGGGGCCGATGACGGCGATGGTCTGGCTGGACACCGCGAGGGCGGTCAGGACGCCGGCCGGGCTCTCCCGGCCGGTCCGCTCCGCCTCGCTGCGGATGAGCGACATCGCGGCCGGAAAGCCGGCGCACGTGCCGAACCCGAGCAGGACCCGCGCGACGACCAGCACGCCCAGATTGGGCGCGAGGAGGCCGACGAGCCCGGCGATCCCCGTGAGGGAGGTGCCGACGAGGAACAGCAGGCGCGGGCCGTACAGGTCGATCAACCGGCCCACCACGGGCTGGCCGATCGACGTGGCCAGGTAGAGCGCGGAGACCAGCCATGCCGTCTGCGACGGCGGTGCCCCGAGTGCGGCGCCGATCGGCACCAGCGCGACCGCGATGATCGAGGAGTTGACCGGGTTGAGGATCGATCCGAGGATCATCGGGGCGAGGAGCCGCCGGTCGAACGTCTCCGGGGAGCGGGTGTACGGGCGTCGGGTGACTCTCGTGCTCATCAGCGCACGAGCCGGTCGAGGAGCGCCATCGCCTCGAGGATGGTCGCGCGCTCCCGCTCGGTGCAGGCGTCCTGCAGGGCGCGGGCCAGCCATTCCTCGCCCGCGCGCCGCTTGTCCTCCAGGAACGCGCGTCCGCCGTCGGTCGGCGAGACGAGCTGGCGACGCCCGTCGCCGGGGTCGGGGCGGCGCTGGATCAGGCCGCGCTCCTCCAGGACCGCGAGCGTCGCGGCCATCGACTGCGGGCGGACCCGTTCGGCCGCGGCCAGGTCGCTCGCCGACGCGGGACCCTCCTTGCTCAGCCTGCTGAGCGCCGACGTCTGCGACGGCGTGAGCCCTTCGTTGTCGTAGGACTCCTTCAGCCGCCGGCGCAGGCGGCTGAACACCGTCCGGACCTCGTGCGCGGCGCGGACGGCCGACTCGGTGACATCCGCGGTGATCTCATCCATGACCCACACGGTAGATCCTTCAGCCTGAACTGTCCAGTTGGAGCTGTTCAGTTGGAGCTGGCGGATCGCCGGGCGCTGTGGCAGGGTTGCGCCGATGACCCAGCCCTCCCTGCCCGACCTGATCTTCCGTACGCGGCGGTTCACGCTGGGCGTCCCGGAACGGTTCACGGTCTGCGCCGGCGGCGGGACGGTGGTCTTCCTGCGCGGCCGCGCGGGCGACGACCCGGCGACCTGCCTGTGGGCGCTGGACCTGGACTCGGGGACGGAACGGCTGCTGGCCGACCCGGGCGGTCTGGCACGCGGGATCGATGACTACGCGACCGACGCGAGCGGAGGGCTCGTCGCGTTCACGCTGGCGGGCGGGCTGTGGACGGTGAACGTCGCCGGCGGGCCCGTACGGCGCCTGCCCGCCCGCGACCACGCCGCCGACCCGTGGCCCGACCCCACCGGCCGCCGGATCGCGTACGTCTCCGGCGACGCGCTGCGGGTGATCGAGGCGGACGGGACCGGCGACCGCCTGGTCGCGGCGCCGGACGGGCCGGAGGTGACCTTCGGGATCGGGTCACCGGACGCCTCGCGCGGTTTCTGGTGGGACCCGGACGGCGAACGGTTGCTGGTCACGCGGGTCGACTCGGCGGGCGTCGCGGTGTGGCACGTCGCCGGACGGGCCGACGACCCGGCCGCCGCGCCGCGCGCCGTGCGCTACGCGGCGGCCGGCATGCCCGGTCCCGAGGTCACTCTGTGGATCGCCGGCCTCGACGGCTCGCGGACCGAGGCGCGATGGGACCGGCGGGCCTTCGAGTACGTGCCGGGCTGCGGATGGGACGACCACGGCCCGTACGCCGTCGTGCAGTCGCGCGACCAGCGCACCGTCCGGTTCTTCGGGATCGACCCGGCCGGCGGCCGGACGACGCTCCTCGCCGAACAGCGCGACGCGTGCTGGGTGCAGCTCGTTCCCGGCCTGCCGGTACGCACCGGGTCCGGCGCGATCGTCGCCCACGCCGACCTGCGGGGCACCCGGCACCTGACCGTCGGGGGAGTCGCCGTCACGCCACCGGGGCTCCAGCTGCGGGCCGTGCTCGGCGTGGACGGCGACGACGTCCTGTTCGCCGCCTCCGACGAACCGGCCGAGACCCACCTGTGGCTCCATCGCCCCGGAGCGGGCGTCCGGCGGCTGAGCACGGAGCCGGGCGTGCACGCGGGCACGCTACGGGACGGGACGCTCGTGCACGTCACGCGGGCGGGAGACCGGCCCGGCGGGCGGGTCGAGGTACGGCGGGCGGGGCGGGCCGTCCCGATTCCGTCGAAGGCGGAACGGCCGCCGCTGGACGTCCACGCGACGCGGCTCGTGCTCGGGCCGCGTGAGCTGCGTGCCGCGCTGTACCTGCCCTCCTGGCACCGGCCCGGCGACGGGCGGCTGCCGGTCCTGCTCGACCCGTACGCGGGCGCGGGCCGGCAGCGGGTCACCGCCGAGCTCGACTGGCGGTGCCTGGTCTCGCAGTGGTTCGCCGAGCAGGGCTTCGCCGTGCTGGTCGTGGACGGGAGGGGAACACCGGGGCGCGGACCCGCCTGGGAACGCGAGGTCCACGGCGACCTGTTCGGGCCCGCGCTGGAGGACCAGGTGACCGCGGTACGGGAGGCCGTGCGGCTCCGGCCGGACCTCGACCCCGGCCGGGTCGGCATCCGCGGCTGGTCCTTCGGCGGCTCGCTCGCCGCGCTGGCCGTCCTGCGCCGTCCAGACGTCTTCCACGCCGCGGTGGCGGGGGCCGGCGTCACCGACCAGCGGCTCTACCACGCCCAGTGGCGTGAGCGGTTCCTCGGTCATCCGGAGGCGTTCCCCGAGCGGTACGAGGCGTGCTCGCTGGTGGCCGAGGCGCCCCGCCTGACCCGCCCGCTGCTGCTCATGCACGGCCTCGCGGACGAGAAGGTGCACGTGGCGAACACGTTGCGCCTGTCCGGCGCGTTGCTGGCCGCGGGTCGCCCGCACGAGGTACTGCTCCTGCCCGGCGCCGGCCACGAGGCGATCGGCTCGCTGGTCACCGCCGACCTGCTCCGCCATCAGGCGCGGTTCCTGCGACGGCACCTGCATCCCGCGACACGGCCGCACGGGTCGTAGGAGGGCTTTGAGGCGGGTCCTCGATCCCGGCGGCGAGTCGCGCCTCGGCGGTTCCGCGGGTCAGCCGGTCGCGGAGGCGTACGGTGTCCTCGGCGAGTGCCGTGACCAGCACCGCCGGGCCCGCCAGCGGCAGTACCCCCAGGCCCTCGGCGGCGTACGGCTCCCGCGTCAGGTCCTCTCCCGCGAGCAGGACCGTGCCCGCCGCCTTCGCGGCGCCGAGGACGGCGGCGCTGGTCGCGTTCTCATCCACCCGCAACTCGTGGTGCAGCAGCGGCAGGCCGTCGTACGTCACGTCGAAGCGGCTCACGTAGCGGCCCGGGCGTTCGCCGTGGCGGCCGAGGACGATCTCCTCGCGCCAGGTCAGCGTCGCGCCGCGCTCCAGGGTCACCTCCGCGAGGGCCCGGTGGTCGCAGCCCGCGGCGGCGATGGCCGGCTCCGGCTCGAAGACCAGCCGCGCGCCCGCCGCGACGCGGGCCCGTACGGCCAGCCGGGAGGGGCCCGGCCGGCGGCCCGGCAGCACCAGCGACGCGGCGGCCGAGCGCACCGCGAGGCACGCGTCCGGGCCGACGTCGATGGTCAGCTCCAGGTCGTCGCCGCCGAGCGGGCCCGCGCCCGCGCCCACGAGGTACACCGCGCCGCCCGACTCGCGCAGCGCGAGCGGACCGTCCGAGCGGAGCCGGGTCACCCGCGTCCGGCCGTCCGGTGCCCGCACCGCGGCCACCGCCGCGCGCGACGCGAAGTTCACGCCGGGGTCCGCTCCCGTACGGCGCTCCGCACCCAGTCGGCCACCTCCGGCACGTCCGGCGACTCGCGCAGCGACGTGAACGCGATCGGCAGGCCGCCGCGTACACGCTCGGCGTCGCGGGCCATCACGTCGAGGTCGGCGCCGACCAGCGGGGCGAGATCGATCTTGTTCACCACCAACAGGTCGGCCGTTGTCACGCCGGGGCCGCCCTTGCGCGGCACCTTGTCGCCGCCGGACACGTCCAGCACGAAGATCTGCCGGTCGGCCAGCCCGCGGCTGAACGTCGCGGTCAGGTTGTCGCCGCCGCTCTCGACGATGACCAGGTCGAGCGGTCCGTGGCGTTCCTCCAGCAGCTCCACCGCGTCGAGGTTGGCCGAGATGTCGTCGCGGATCGCCGTGTGCGGGCAGCAGCCGGTGCGGACCGCCTCGATCCGGTCGTCGTCCAGCACGGCGTTGCGCCGCAGGAAGTCGGCGTCCTCGGTCGTGTAGATGTCGTTGGTGACCACGGCCAGGTCGAGCTCGTCGCGGAGCAGGCGGCACAGCGCGGCGGTCAGCGCGGTCTTGCCGCTGCCGACCGGCCCGCCGATGCCGAGCCGGAGCGCCCGGTGCGGCTTCGTCTCACGGAGCTCTCGGTGCGGCTCCGCCGCAACGGTGTCGTGGCTGTGGTCGAGTCCCATGACAAGATCCCCCCGATTTCAGGATTCGAACAGGCGCAGGTCGGCCTGCCGGTGCAGCTCGGCGAACAGGTCGAGGGCGGGCGCGGACGCCGCGGGCAGGACGCCCGCCCGTACGCTCTCGGCGGCCTCGGCGGCGGTCGCGTCGATCCGCCCGGCCAGGTCCGCGAGCACCCGCTGGACGCCGAGCGGGTCGAGGCCGAGCAGGCGCACGGCCGCCGAGGCGGGCCCGGTCACCGCGCCGTACGCCGCGATCGCCGCGGCCTGCGCGGGCGTGCCGCCCGCGACACGGACGACGGTGCCGAGCACGACCGGATGGTGCGACGGCCCGAGTTCCTCCAGCGCCGGGTGCGGCCAGGCGGCGCGCGCGGCCCGCAGCAGCGCCCGCCCCTGCGCGAGCGACGCGTGCCGCTGCGCGGGGGAGGGCGTGCGCGCGTCCGCCTCGGCGTCCAGCCCCGGCCGGCCGCCCGCGCACGCCGCCGCGGCCAGCCCGGCCGCGACCAGGCCCGCGGTGGCCAGCCGGCCGCGCAGGAAGTCCGCCAGCGTGGGCAGGTCCCGTACGACCCCGGCGGTGACGGCCGGCTCCAGCCCGCCGGAGTGCGCGTGCCCGCCCGCGGGGAGCCGCGAGTCGGCGAGGAGGAGCAGCGCGGCGTCCATCAGAACAGGAAGTACCGCTGGGCCATCGGCAGCTCGGCCGCGGGCGCCGGCTCGACCTCGTCGCCGTCGACGGTCACGGTGAACGTGTCCGGGTCGACCTTGATCTCGGGCAGCGCGTCGTTGAGCGGCATGTCCGCCTTGCCCAGCCGCCGGGTGTCGCCGACCGCGACGAGCCGCCGCCGTACGGCCAGCCGGTCGGCCAGGCCGTCGTCCAGGGCCGCGGGCGCGACGAAGTGCACCGAGGTGGCGGGCGCCGCCGTGGCGCCCCACATCGGCCGGGGGAACACCGGCTGCGGCGTCGGGATCGAGGCGTTCGCGTCGCCCATCTGACCCCAGGCGATCATGCCGCCCTTGAGCACCACGTGCGGTCGTACGCCGAAGAACGCCGGCTCCCACAGCACCAGGTCGGCGAGCTTGCCCACCTCCACCGAGCCGACCTCCGCGTCCAGGCCGTGCGCGATCGCCGGGCAGATCGTGTACTTGGCGACGTAGCGCCGGGCGCGCAGGTTGTCGTCGAGCCCGCCGCGGTGCCCCTTCATGACGTGCGCGGTCTGCCAGGTGCGGATCACGGTCTCGCCGATGCGGCCCATCGCCTGGGAGTCCGAGCCGATCATCGAGATCGCGCCCAGGTCGTGCAGGGCGTCCTCGGCCGCCATGGTCGTCGGGCGGATCCGCGACTCGGCGAACGCCAGGTCCTCCGGCACCGACGGGTTGAGGTGGTGGCACACCATGAGCATGTCGAGGTGCTCGTCGAGCGTGTTCACCGTGTGCGGCCGGGTCGGATTGGTCGAGGACGGCAGGACGTTCGGGTGCGCGGCGACCGTGATGATGTCCGGAGCGTGCCCGCCGCCCGCGCCCTCGGTGTGGTACGCGTGGATCGACCGGCCGCCGATCGCGTTCAGCGTCGACTCGACGTACCCGGCCTCGTTGAGGGTGTCGGAGTGCAGCGCCACCTGCACGCCGGAGGCGTCGGCGACGCGCAGGCACGCGTCGATCGCGGCCGGGGTCGACCCCCAGTCCTCGTGCAGCTTGAAGCCGGACGCGCCGCCGCGCAGCGCCTCCCACATGGCCTCCTCCGACACCGTGTTGCCCTTGCCGAGCAGCGCGACGTTGACCGGGTAGGGGTCCATCGCCTCCAACATCCGGGCCAGGTGCCACGAACCGGGCGTGACGGTCGTCGCCTTCGTGCCCTCCGCCGGGCCGGTGCCGCCGCCCACGAGCGTCGTCACCCCGGCGCCGAGCGCCTCCGCGACGAGCTGCGGGCAGATCAGGTGAACGTGGGAGTCGACCGCCCCGGCGGTGAGGATCCGGCCGTTGCCGGCCAGGATCTCGGTGGACGGCCCGATCACCAGGTCCGGGTGCACCCCGTCCATCGTGTCCGGGTTGCCGGCCTTGCCGAGCGCGACGATCCGGCCGTCGCGCACCCCCACGTCGGCCTTGACGACGCCCCAGTGGTCCAGCACCACGACGCCCGTGATCACCAGGTCGGGCGCGCCCTCGGCCCGCGTGGCGACACCCTGGCCCATCGACTCGCGGATGACCTTGCCGCCGCCGAACACCGCCTCGTCGCCCGCGCCCTCGCCCCGGCTCAGGTCCTCGGTGACCTCGATGAACAGGTCGGTGTCGGCCAGCCGCACGCGGTCGCCCGTGGTCGGCCCGTACAGCTGGGCGTAGCGCTCGCGCGAGATCTCAGTCATGGCGCAGCCCGGGTACGAGCCGGCGGCCGGCGAGCGGGACCAGGGAGACCTCCCGGGCGATGCCCGGCTCGAACCGCACCGCGGTGCCGGCGGGCACGTCGAGCCGGAGCCCGCGAGCGGCCTCCCGGTCGAACGCGAGCGCGTCGTTGGCCTGGGCGAAGTGGTAGTGCGACCCGACCTGCACGGGCCGGTCGCCGGTGTTGACCACCGTCAGCGTCGTACGCGGACGGCCGGGGTTCAGCGCGACCGTCCCCTCACCCGGCACCACCTCTCCCGGAACGCTCATGAGTCCTCCTTCGTCGGAGGAGCGATCACCAGCGGGCTGTGCTTGTCGATTCGCTCGCTCCGCTCGCTCATGGGATGGGCCGGTGGACGGTGACGAGCTTGGTGCCGTCGGGGAACGTCGCCTCGACCTGCACCGACTCCAGCATCTCCGGGACGCCGTCCATCACGTCCTCGCGCGTGAGCACGGTGCGGCCGGCCTCCATGAGGTCGGCGACCCCGCGGCCGTCGCGCGCGCCCTCCAGGACGTACGCGGCGATGATCGCGGTCGCCTCGGGATGGTTGAGCCGCAGCCCTCGGCCGCGGCGGTCGCGGGCGAGACCGGCCGCCACGTGGATGAGCAGGCGTTCCTGCTCGTGCGGGGTGATGAGCACACAGGGACGCTAACCCCGGACGTCGTACCAGGTGAATGGCCCGGCCGACGATGTAACAGGAATTTCACAGCGGAAACGGTGTCCGCCGGAACCCCGGAGGCCGGGGCACGGTCAAAGAACGAGGCCCCCGCGCCGGGAGCCCTCCCGAGCCATTGGTGGTAGATCAGGACCGTACCCCTCGACCCCAAGGCGGCCACATGAACCTTTTCAAGGCGCGCTTCTCCGGGCTCCTGCTCTGGTGGGCCTGGATGCCCGTGGGCGCGTTCCTGTTCTGGATCCTCCTGCGGTACGGGCTCTCCGGCATGGGGACGTGGTCGCAGTGGTGGCGGCTCACCGTCGTGCAGCGCATGTGGCTGCCCGGCGGCACGCTGAGCCACGCCACCGGCCTGTTCTGGTTCTGGGTCGCCGTCGGCCTGATCGGCACCGCCGTCATCGTGGTCGCCGACGACAACGGGGCCCGCTCCTCCGGCGCCATCGCCACCGTGGCCGTCATCGCCGCGCTCGGCGTCCTGGCCGTACCGTTCCTGCGGGTGGTCTGGGACAACGACAAGGACGAGGGCCGCTACTACAACCGCGCCACGACCTGGCACATCACCGACGGCGCGAACCCTCCCGCCTCCCTCGGGTACCTCATGCGCGGCGCCAAGGAGGGAGAGCGCGGATGCTCCTACCGCGGTGCCGCCGACGTACGGGGCTGCGTCCAGGTCGACAAGCTGACCGGCATCGCCGACTGGGAGGGCCGCACCTCCTCCTACGCCTCGGCCCAGCAGATGATGGCCCACGCCGCCTCGCCCGCCCCGAAGGTCGACTTCTGGGAGGACACCCTCACCTACCTGTACGGGGCGCCCCCGAAACCCGGCGGCGACAGCGGTCCGGGCATCTGGACCGCGGTCCTCGACGGCTCCGGCAAGGCCACCCCGACATACGGCATCGCGTCCTGGGACGGGGCCTCCAACACCGTCAAGGTCGCGTGCCGCTTCGCGCCGGGAGACTTCGACCGCGCCTTCCACGGGGCGCGCGGCAACAGCCTGCCCAACTGGCTCGGTGAGAAGTACCCCGACCTGCTGTGGGACGACAATGACGTCTGGGGCTACTGCCAGGGCGGCAAGCCCGTCATCGTCATCCCGGTCAAACGGCAGATCGGGTTCAAGAACCGCAGCGTCATGACCGCCGCCGGCGTGCTGGTCCTCACCGGCGACCACGGCGTCCACGCCGCCTACCGCCGTACGGTGCGGGCGGGCGACCTGCCCGGCCCGGCGTACCCCGAGAGCCTGACCGTGCTGCAGCGCCAGGCCACCGAATGGGCCGCCGGCCGCAAGTGGCGGTC
This sequence comes from Actinoallomurus iriomotensis, assembly GCF_030269445.1. Lineage (GTDB taxonomy): Bacteria > Actinomycetota > Actinomycetes > Streptosporangiales > Streptosporangiaceae > Actinoallomurus > Actinoallomurus iriomotensis. The sequence goes on along the minus strand of NZ_BSTJ01000001.1, from coordinate 564,804 downwards.
ACGGGCGTCCTTCGGGTTCAAGCCCACGGTCGACGACGTCCAGGGCGGCAACACCTCCGAGTACCTGCTCCGCGGCCCCGGCGACCACCTGTACTACGTCACCCCGCTGACGCCGAACGCCAGCAAGAGCCAGGCCTTCATCGCCTACGCCGTCTCCCCGGCCGACGCCGCGGCCGACGGCCGCCTCAACGCCATGGACCTGTACGTCCTGCCCGACGGCGATCCCAACGTCGCCAACCTCAACGCCCTGACGAACAAGGCCACCGACGCCGTGCGCGGCATCGACCCGACGTTCCTCAACACCGGCGGCCGCCTGGAGGAGTTCACCCCGCTGGGCGGCGACATGTGGCGCGTGTACGGGGTCCGGCGGGGGCTCACGGAGTTCTACGTCGACCTGTCCATCACCGGACGCACCAGCCCGCGCACGGTGAACGTCTCCAGCACGCCGAACCCGGGCGGGAAGACCGCACCGACCGTGTCCGGCTGCGGCAAGCCGCCCGCCGCGATGTCCACGAAGGAGCTGGCGAACTGCATCGGCGCCCTCGGCGACGAACTGCGCCGCCGAAACGGATCCACGCCGTGAACGGGCCGAGTTCTACGGTGTCCGCATGAACATCTGCGTCTTCCTCTCCGCGGCGGACCTTTCCGAGACCTACACCCGACCCGCCCGTGAGCTGGCGGAACTCATCGGCAAGGGCGGGCACACCCTGGTCTGGGGCGGCTCCGACACGGGCCTGATGAAGGTCGTGGCGGACGGAGTGCACCAGGCCGGCGGACGGCTCATGGGGGTCTCGGTGCGTTTCCTGGTCGACAAGGTGCGTCCCGGCGTGGACGACATGGTCGTCGCGCGAGACCTGGCCGAGCGCAAGAGGCTGCTGCTGGAGAAGGCCGACGCGGTAGTGATCATGGTGGGCGGAACCGGAACGCTGGACGAGGCGACGGAGATCCTGGAGCTGAAGAAACACGGCCAGACCGACAAGCCGCTGGTGCTGCTGAACAGCGCGGGCTTCTACGACGGCCTGAGGGAGCAGTTCCGGCGGATGGAGGACGAGGGGTTCTTGCCGTGCCCCCTCGCGAACCTGGTCTTCTTCGCCGAGGAGCCGGCGGGCGTCATGGCCTACCTCGAGGAATCTCACAGCATGCGATGAGGCCGGTGCCAGGTGTCGCCGGCGTCCTGGCGACCTATCTGCCCCAGGTGGAGTACCGCGACCCGCTGCTGCCGTTCGCGCCGGAGGCGCCGGTCGAGGAGATCCTGCCGCACGTCGGACGCACGGCGGTGCTTCGGCTGGACCCGGCGACCTGACCGCGCCGGCCGCTACCCGTCAGCGATCGATCTTGTCGACCCGGCGGCCGTCCTCGGAGAACAGGAGCATCCGCTCGGTGTCGACCGACAGGCGTACGGTGTCGCCCGCCGCGATGCCCGACCGGTTCTCCATGCGGAAGACCAGGTCCGACCGGCGGTGCGTGCCGCCGTGGGAGACCGGGTTGACCGGGGCCTCCTCGGCCGTGAGCCCCGTCGTGCGCAGCAGCCGGCGGAGCACGCCCGGCCGGCCCGCCTGCCGGGTCTGCTGCGGCTCGTCGTCGCGGAACGTCTCCGCGTCGACGAGCACCACGCCCGCCTCCACATGCGCCAGCCACTCGTGCCCGTGGAACTCCAGCGCCCGCACGCGCCCGGAGATCAGGCCGTCCGGGTCCGGGCGCATCGCGTCGGCGCGGATGCCGACCGTGACGAACGCCCCATGTTGCGACACCAGCGCGGTGGCCCGTGAGTCCGACCAGGGCAGGTTCAGCTGCTGGTCGCCGATGCCGAGGGTGACGCCGTCGTTCTGGTCGGCGCGCACCGTGGCGCGGACCAGGTTGATCGGCGGCGCGCTGAGGAACGCCGCGGTGAACATCGTCGCCGGGTCGTCGTACACCTGCTGCGGCGTGCCGACGTCCTCCAGGACGCCGCGCCGCAGAATCGCGACGCGGTCCGCGAGCGTGAGCGCCTCGGTCTGGTCGTGCGTGACGTACAGCGTGGTCACGCCCAGGGACCGTACGAGCGCGCCGATCTCCATGCGCAGCTCGGTGCGCAGGCCGGCGTCGAGGTTCGACAGCGGTTCGTCCATCAGGAAGATCCCGGGCTGGCGGATGAGCGCCCGGCCCATCGCCACCCGCTGCCGCTGGCCGCCCGACAGGGTGGACGGAAGCCGGTGAAGGGTCTCCTCGATGCCGAGCGCGCGCGACAGTTCGACGATCCGCTCGTGCGAGTCGGAGTCGTTCTCGCCCGCGACCTCCAAAGGGAACGAAATGTTGCCGTGAACGTTTCGGTGGGGGTAAAGCGCGCCGTTCTGGAACACCATCGCCAGGTTCCGCTCGCGCGGCGGGAGATGGTTGGCGAGCTGTCCGCTGAGCCAGAGGCTGCCCGAGGTGATCTCCTCCAGCCCGGCGACCATCCGCAGGATCGTCGACTTCCCGCATCCGGAGGGCCCGAGCAGGACGAACAGCTCGCCGTCGGGTATGCGCAGGGTCAGGTCGCGGACCGCGTGGAAACCATCCGGATAGACCTTGTTCACCGCATCCAGAACGACCTCGGTCATCGCTTACGACACCTCATGCTCACCGCGGCGGTCGGGAATAGCCGAACCGACGCGTGCGGGATTGCGGCCGCCGGGGTCCCCGTACACCCGATGACAAGAGCCGGCGGAATCCGTTATGGCCCACCGAAGTTGAGCCAGTACACCTCGTAAGTCCGTGATTTGTCCAGTCGCCCCGAATAGCGGGGCACGGCCTCGTCTACGGCACGGCGCGACTAGACTGCCGACGTGGCAGGCCGGATCCGCGATGAGGACATCGCACTCGTACGCGAACGGTCACCGATCGACGCGGTCGTGGGGGAGTACGTCCAGCTCCGCAACGCCGGAGGCGGTGCCCTGAAGGGCCTCTGCCCGTTCCACGATGAGAAGTCCCCATCGTTCAACGTCTCAAACGGCCTGTGGCACTGCCTCGCGGGCGAGACGCGCGTGCTCACCCGGGAGGGGCTCCGCCCGATCCGCGAGCTGGCGGGCGGCACTCACCGCATCCTCGGACGTGACGGCCGGTGGCGCGACGCTCCGTTCTACTCGTTCGGCGTCCAGCCGCTGATGCGCATCGTCCTGAGCCGCGACGGCCGGCGCAAGGAGATCCACGCCACCGCCGAGCACCGCTGGTTCGTCGGCGCGAGTGAACAGCGCGAACTGACGACACGGGCCCTCGCGCCGGGCCACCGCCTCGCGTACGTCCTCACGTCCCGTCCCGAGCCGGTGCCCGCCGGAGTCGCGGCGGCCGGCGCGCGCGGCTCCGATGGCGACCCGAGTTGGGTGGTCGAGTCCGTCGAGGAGAGCGGCCGGGTCGAAGAGGTTTTCTGCGCTGTTGTCGATGAGGGGCATGCATTTGTCCTAGAAGACAACATTTTGACCGGAAACTGCTTCGGCTGCGGAGAAGGCGGCGACGCGATCGCCTTCATTCAGAAGATCGACCATTTGTCGTTCACCGAGGCGATCGAGCGGCTCGCGGCCAAGGCGGGGATCCAGCTTCGCTACACCGAGGGCGGATACGTCCCCGGGCGGCAGAAGGGGGAGCGGACCCGGCTGGTCGAGGCGCACCGGGCCGCGGCCGAGTTCTACGCCGAGCACCTGCTCACCCCGGCCGCCGAGATCGGCCGGCGGTTCCTGGCCGAGCGCGGGTTCGGGCGCGAGGAGGCCGAGCGGTTCGGCGTCGGATACGCCCCCAACGAATGGGAGGCGCTCGTACGCCACCTGCGCGGCCGCGGCTTCAGCGACAAGGAGCTGATCACCGGCGGGCTGGCGAGCCAGGGCCGGCGCGGGCCGATCGACCGGTTCCGCGGGCGGCTGATCTGGCCGATCCGCGACCTCACGGGCGACGTCGTCGGGTTCGGCGCGCGGCGGCTGGAGGAGCGCGACGACGGCCCCAAGTACCTCAACACCCCCGAGACGCCCCTGTTCAAGAAGGGATCGGTGCTGTACGGCGCCGACCTGGCCAAAAAGGAGATCGCCCGGCGGCGGCAGGCGGTCATCGTCGAGGGCTACACCGACGTCATGGCCTGCCACCTGGCCGGGGTCGGCACCGCGATCGCCACCTCCGGCACGTCGTTCGGCGACGAGCACATCAAGATCCTGCGCCGGCTCCTGATGGACCAGGACGAGGCGAGCGGCGAGGTCATCTTCACCTTCGACGGCGACGCGGCCGGGCAGAAGGCCGCCCTGCGGGCGTTCGAGTCCGAGCACAAGTTCGCCGCGCAGACGTTCGTGGCCGTGCAGCCCGACGGGCTCGACCCCTGCGACCTGCGCATGAAGCACGGCGACGCCGCGGTGCGCGACCTGGTCGCGTCCCGCGTGCCGCTGTTCCGGTTCGCCATCCGCGCGACCATCGAGAAGTACGACCTCGACACCACCGAAGGCCGGCTGGCCGCGATCGACGCCGCCGCACCGATCATCGCGGGCATCCGCGACCGCGGCATGCGCGACCGGTACGCCATCGACCTGGACCGGTGGACCGGCTTCCTGGACGAGCAGTTCGTGCTGCGCCGGGTCCGCGAGCACGCGACGCGCCGGCGCGGCGACACCCGGGGTCGCCGGGGAACCGCCGCCGAGGCTCCGGAGGCGCCGGCGCCGCCGCCGGTCCCCGCCTACGATCCGAACGACCCGATCGTCCGGGTCGAGCGGGAGACCCTCAAGCTCGCGGTGCAGCGGCCGGCGCTGCTCGGGCCAGGCTTCGACGCCGTGTCTCCGGACGCGATGCTCGTTCCCGGCCACGCGGCCGTCTGCAGACTGATCGCCGAACTCGGGGGCACCGCCGCCGCGACCGGACCGGAATGGGCCGGCCTGCTGCGGGACGCCGCGCCGAACGACGAGGTCAGAGGCCTGGTCACGAGCCTCGCGGTCGAACCGCTCCGTTATTTCGGACTTCCGGACGACCGATATGCCCAATCTCAGCTGTCCAGATTGCAGGAAGTGCAGGTGACCCGCGAGATCGCGAAGCTGCAGTCCAAACTAGGACGGCTGAATCCGGTCGAGCACGGCGAGGAGCATCGCCGCCTGTTCGGCGATCTCATGGCTCTTGAACAGCAGAGACACAAGTTGCGCGAGCGCGGAATCGGGTCGTTGTGAGGGAAGTGGCCGAAAAATAGGTCCCCCGTTACGCGGCCACCTTGACGCACACTGTCACCGTGGGCCCTTCAGTGCTGCCAAGCGAGACGCCGTCGGTTGAGCAGGTGGCGGACCTCGTCGCACGCGGCAGAGAGCGCGGAATCACAGTCGACGACGTGGCTGCCGCGCTCGACCGCTCTGACCTTCCGGCCGACTCGGTGGACCGGGTCGTCCGGATTCTGGGAGAGCAGGGTGTCGAAGTCCTCGAGTCCAGCAGCGCACACGAGGACTCGGCGCGCGTCGACGGAGATGATGTCTCCCGTCGCGCGCCGACGAGCGACCTGGTACGTATCTACCTGCGAGAGATCGGCCGCGTGCCGCTACTCACGGCAGAAGAGGAAGTCGAACTCGCGAAATCGATCGAGGCGGGGCTGTTCGCCGAGGAGAAGGTGGCCGGTGCGGCCATCCTCCTTCCCGGCGAACGCGACGACCTCGAACAGCTCGCCCGCGACGGAGTCCGGGCGAAGCAACGACTGATCGAGGCCAACCTGCGCCTGGTGGTGTCCATCGCCAAGCGCTACGTCGGCCGCGGCATGCTGTTCCTCGACCTGATCCAGGAGGGAAATCTCGGCCTGATCCGTGCCGTCGAGAAATTCGACTACACCAAGGGGTACAAGTTCTCGACCTACGCGACCTGGTGGATCCGCCAGGCGATCACGCGAGCGATCGCCGACCAGGCCCGGACCATCCGGATTCCGGTCCACATGGTGGAGACCATCAACAAGCTGGTGCGGGTGCAGCGCCAGCTCCACCAGGACCTCGGTCGCGAACCGGCCCCCGAGGAGATCGGCGCGGAGATGGGCCTTTCCCCCGAACGGGTCATCGAGATCCAGCGCGTCGCCCAGGAACCCGTGTCCCTGCAGTCGCCGATCGGGGAGGAGGACTCCGACCTCGGCGACTTCATCGAGGACGCGGACGCCGTGGTGCCCATCGAGGCCGCGGCGTTCATCCTGCTCCAGGACCAGCTCGACGGCATCCTCGGGTCGCTGTCGGACCGTGAGCAGCGGATCATCCAGCTGCGTTTCGGCCTGACGGACGGTCATCCGCGGACGCTCGAAGAGGTCGGCCGGGAGTTCGGGGTGACGCGGGAGCGCATCCGGCAGATCGAGTCGAAGACGCTGGCGAAGCTGCGCCATCCGACGCGCGCCCAGATGCTCCGCGAGTATCTGGAGTAGCGCGGGTCCACCGTAGGCCGAAACGGCCCCCGGCCGCCCTTTCCCCCGAGGGCGGCCGGGGGCCGTTCTGCGAGCTCACGGCGCCCTTGTCTTCTTTCGTGGCTTCGGTGCCCCAAGAGAACAGTGAGCAAGCTCGCATCCGGCCCTCAGCTGCGCGGCTTGACGGAACGAGCTTAGGTGAGGCTAACTTAGGCAGTCCTAACCATTTCCCTCACGCTGGAGACCGCATGCGTCCTGCCCACTTGATCGCCGCTGCGGGGGCGGTCGTCGCCTCGCTGTCCCTGTTGTCGGCGTGCGGGAAGGACGACGCGGCCGGCGGAGGCAGCGGCGCGATCTCGGTCACCGCCACGGACTCCTCCTGCGAGGTCGGCACCAAGAGCGGTACGGCCGGCGCCACCACCTTCAAGGTCACCAACAAGGGCTCCCAGGTCAACGAGCTGGAGATCCTCGCGCCCGACGGCAAGATCGTCTCCGAGCGAGAGAACATCGGCCCGGGCACCGGCGCGGAGATCACCGTCACGCTCGCCGCCGGCACGTACAAGGTGATGTGCAGCGCCGGGATGACCGGCAAGGGGCCGTCGCAGAGTTTCACCGTGACCGGCGAGGGGAAGGCGACCGACCCGCGCCTGGACGCCGCCGTCGCCTCGTACCGCACCTATGTCGGCGAGCAGGTCGACGACACCCTCGCCAAGGCCAAGAAGTTCGCCGCCTCGGTGTCCAAGGGCGACATCGCCGGCGCCAAGGCGGAGTTCGCGCCCTCGCGCGTCGGCTGGGAGCGCATCGAGCCGGTGGCCGAGTCCTTCGGCGACATCGACCCGAAGGTCGACAACCGCGAGGCGGACCTCAAGCAGGGCGACAAGTGGACCGGCTGGCACCAGATCGAGAAGGCTCTCTGGAAGACCAAGTCGCTCAAGGGCGAGGGCCCGTACGCCGACCAGCTCGTCAAGGACCTGGAGACGCTCAAGACCCGCGTCGGCACCGCGTCGATCACCGCCACGTCGATGGCCAACGGCGCCAAGGAACTGCTCGACGAGGTGGCCACCGGCAAGGTCACCGGCGAGGAGGACACCTTCTCCCACACCGACCTGAGCGACTTCAAGGGCAACGTCGACGGGGCGCAGAAGGCGTTCGAGCTGCTCAAGCCGGTCGTGCAGGAGCGGGACGCCGACCTGGCCTCGGACCTGACCGACGAGTTCGCCAAGGTGCAGAAGCTGCTGGCCAAGTACGAGAAGGGCGACGGGTACGTCTCCTACGACACCGTCGGCAAGGATCAGCGGAAGGAGCTGTCGGACGAGGTGAACGCACTGGCCGAGCCGCTGTCGAAGCTCGCGGGGGTGGTCGCCAAGTGACCGAGGTATCCAGACGCAGGCTGTTCGCCTACTCGGGTGTGTCGCTGGCCGCGGGCGCCGCGGCCGGCGCCGGCCTGGTCAGCGTCGCGCAGGCCGTCGAGCAGCCCGCCGACGACGGGGCGGTCCCGTTCTTCGGCGCGCACCAGAGCGGCATCGCGACGCCCGTGCAGGACCGCCTGCACTTCGCCGCCTTCGACGTCGTCACCGACGACCGCGACCGCCTGATCCGCATGCTCAAGGAGTGGACCGCGGCCGGCGCCGCGCTGACCGGCGGCCGCCCGTACGGCTCGGCGGCGGGCGGGCTGCCCGAGTCGCCGCCCGACGACACCGGCGAGGCCCTGGGCCTGCCTCCGGCGCGCCTCACCCTCACCGTCGGCTTCGGCCCCACGCTGTTCGAGAAGGACGGCAAGGACCGCTTCGGGCTCAAGGCGCGGCGTCCGGCCGCGCTCGCCGACCTGCCGCACTTCCCCGGAGACGCTCTGGACCCCGACCGCAGCGGCGGCGACATCTGCGTCCAGGCCTGCGCCGACGACCCGCAGGTGGCGGTGCACGCGATCCGCAACCTGGCCCGGATCGGGTTCGGCGTCGTCGCGGTGCGCTGGTCCCAGCTCGGCTTCGGCAAGACGTCCTCCACCACGCCGGACCAGCAGACGCCGCGCAACATGTTCGGCTTCAAGGACGGCACCCGCAACATCTCCGGCGATGACGACAAGGCGCTCGACCAGCACGTCTGGGCCTCGGCCAAGGACGGCGTGCCCTGGATGGCCGGCGGGTCGTACGTCGTGGTCCGCCGCATCCGCATGCACATCGAGACCTGGGACCGCACGTCGCTCAAGGAGCAGCAGGACACCTTCGGCCGCACCAAGGGCGAGGGCAACCCGTACGGCGCCGAGCACGAGCACGACCCGGTGCCCCTCGCCAAGCTGCCGGCCGACTCGCACGTACGCCTGGCGCACCCCGACAGCAACGGCGGCGTACGGATCCTGCGCCGCGGCTACTCGTTCACCGACGGCAGCGACGGGCTGGGCCGCCTCGACGCCGGCCTGTTCTTCATCGCCTACCAGCGTGACCCGCGCAAGCAGTTCGTCGCGCTGCAGAACAGGCTCGCCGGCAACGACCACATGAACCAGTACGTCCAGCACGTCGGCTCCGGTGTCTTCGCCTGCCCACCGGGCCCGCGCAAGGGCGGCTACTGGGGCGAGACGCTCTTCGCCTGAGGCCGCCCGGCGGGCGACGCGGGTCGTTCCCGCTCTTTCCGGGACTTTGGGCGGATCGGGCATCGCCGACGGTCCGGGCGTTCCGTACGCTGTGATAATGGGGCTGCGGCTCATGGGTGACGAGACGGCCGTCTGGGAGGCCGCCGCACGCGTGCTCGACGCGAACTGGACCGGCACGGCCACCGTTCCCGCGCCGGGGCTGTACCCGCACCAGTGGAGCTGGGACTCGGCCTTCGTCAGCCTGGGGCTGGCCCGGCACCGGCCCGAGCGGGCCTGCATCGAGCTGCTGTCGTTGTTCCGCGGGCAGTGGGCGACCGGCCTCGTGCCGCACATCGTGTTCAGCTCCGGCGTGTCGGGCAACGCCTTCTTCCCGGGGCCGGAGTTCTGGCGCAGCGGTGCCCAGCCGGACGCCCCGCGCGGCGTCGAGACCTCCGGGCTGGCCCAGCCGCCGTTGCAGGCGCTCGCCGCGCTGCGCCTCGCGCAGGGCACCGGCGAGCACCGGGCGTTCCTGACCCGGCTGTACCCCCGGCTCGCGGCCCAGCACGCCTACCTCGAACGCGAGCGCGACGTCGCCGGGTTCGGGCTGGTCAGCCTCTGCCATCCGTGGGAGTCCGGGCTGGAGAACAGCCCGGCCTGGGACCGGCCGCTGCAGGCCGTCGACCCGCCCCGGTCACCGTTCTCGGGTACGCAGAGTCCGGACAGAGCCGTCGCCGACCGGCACGTGTCGCTCGTACGGTCGATGCGCGACGCCGGATACCGGGCGGAGTACCTACGTGACGACCACCCGTTCGTCGTGGAGGATCCGCTGTTCAACGCGGTCCTCCTCGCCTCGACCCACGCCCTCGCCGAGGTCGCCGAGCTCGCCGGCGCCGACCCGGGACCGCACCGCGAGGCGGCGCAGCGGATCCACGGGGCGATGCTCGACCGGCTGTGGGACGGCGGGTGCTTCCGCGCCCGCGACGTCCGTACGGACGAGCTCATTCCCGCGGCGACGGTCGCCGGGTTCATGCCGCTGCTGGACCCGGAACTGCCCGCCGCGATCGTACGGAGCCTGGCCGAGCTGCTGCTGTCCGCGCGGTTCGCCGGCGCGACGGGCTATCCGGTGCCGACGTGCGACGTCCAGTCGGCGGTGTTCGACCGCGGGGCGTACTGGCGGGGCCCGACCTGGGTGAACACGAACTGGCTCGTGTGGCTCGGCGCGCTCACCCACCACCTGGACGCGGTCGCGGACCTGCTGCTCGGCTCGACCCTGCGCCTGGTGCGCCAGTCGGGGTTCCGTGAGTGCTTCGACCCGTTCGACGGCACCGGCCGTGGCAGCCACGACTTCAGCTGGTCCGCCGCGCTCGTACTCGACCTGCTCGGCTCGCGGCGGTGCCGGTGAGGTCGCTGTGCCGACATGATCGCCGCTCGCCGGTAAAGGGACGGTAGCGTGAGCGCATGCGACTGACACGGCGGCGGAACCTGCCCGACGGCCTGACCCTCGGCAGAGGCGAACGGGTCCTGGCGGTCAGCGGTGACACGGTCGCGACCGACGCCGCACTGCACTTCCAGGACGGCGCGGCCTTCACCCGCCTGCCGTGGGAACGCGTCGAACAGGCCGCGTGGAGAGACGGCGTCCTCGCCGTACGCGAGGTCGGCGGCGGACGACACTCGGTCCACCTGTCCGAGCCCGGCTCGGTCCCGGAGACGGTACGCGAACGGGTCACCGCGACGGTCGTGGTGAGCACCCACGTGAAACTGCCCGGGGGCGGCGGCGTACGGATCGCCGCCCGCCGCCCGGCGAAGGGCAGCGGCGACCCCCGCTGGACTCTGGTCTTCGACTCGGGCCTGGACCCCTCCGACCCGGGCCTGCTCGCCCAGGCAGAACAGGCGATGGAGGAGATCCGCCGCCAGACGGGCCTGTAAGCCTCCCTGCCCGCCGACGGGCGTGCTGTGGGTGCCGTGTGTCTCGAGTGATCTTCAGAGGCTCAGCGGAGACAGGACGGCCGTCCGGGCGCGGGGCCGATTCGCCGGAGGCGCGCGGCCGAGCACACTCGCCGATCGGATCGGGGGCAGGCGGATCTGTGGAACGCGAGCCGGTCGACCTTGTTCCACCCTGCGGATCCGGTTGAGGCAGCGGCCGGCGATCGCGGCGAGGCGGAGTTCCGCTGAGGGGCGGGCCGTGTTTCGAGCTGCGCCGCTCGTACGGGGCCGGGGTGGGGCGGACCCGTGCAACGCGAGCCTGGCGGATCGGGGTGAGGCGGAGGTCCGCTGAGGGGCGGGCCGTGTTCGGGGCCCGTGCCGGATGTGCTGGGGCGGGGCGAGGTGCACCTGTTGGAAGGTGAGCCGTTCGGTCGTGTTCCGAGCCGTCTGAGGCTGCGAGATCCGGTTGAGGCCATGCCTAACGGATCGGGGGAAGTCGGTTGCCGGGTCGGGTGAGGCGTGGGTTCGCCGGGCCGGGCTGCGCGACACCACCGGCGACCACTTCGGCGTCTTCACGCCACGGCCGAGCGCCTGAGCTCAAGCGGGTGGGCGCGTCCGTCCGCCTCAACGGCGGGGCGCGGGGTGGGCCGGGCTACGGGTCCGTGCCGTAGGTGCCGGATCGGGGTGGGGGCGTTTGAGAGTGGGTGAGCCGGCGGACCCCGCATCGGGGTCCTTCCCGAGCCTGCCGGGTCAGGAACGATCGGTGGGGGTCCGCCGGCCGGGCTGCTTCGGGGTCAGCTGATGCCGGCGGTGTCCTGGCGGTTCCGGCGGATGCCGGGGACCCGGTCGTACACCTTGTCGCCCACCTTCTGCCGGGCCGTACCGGCCAGCTCGCCGGCCCGGGCACGCAGGATGCCGGCGGCCTCCTGGACGGTGGGGTTCTCCGCGACACGCCGGGAGAGCCGCTTGATCTGCTCGTAGCGCTCTCGTCCCGCATGTGTGCCCAGCACGTATCCGACGGCTGCTCCCGTGAGGAACCCAAAGCGATACTTCATGGCCATCTCCTCTGCCGGTCGAGTTAAGACATACCCCCCGCCCGCTCTGACAGTCGGGGAGGAAACGAGCACCCCTGGAATACGCTAACCTTGGAAGCCGTCGGGGCGACCGCCGCGAAGTGGCCGTCACGCGATCCTCCGTAGCTCAATTGGCAGAGCAGCCGGCTGTTAACCGGCAGGTTACTGGTTCGAGTCCAGTCGGGGGAGCGAGGCGGGTCATTGTGCTCGCCGAGGCGGGTCATCGTGCTCGCCGTCCCTTTCGGGCCCGGCTTCGCTCGGGCCCGTTGTGTTTGTCCAGGGGGGCGACCCCCTGGAACCCCCGATGCGGGGCTTCGCCCCGCGCCCCCTCGCGCCGCGCCCCTCGCCCCCTCGCGCCGCGCCCCTCGCCCCCTCGCGCCGGTTGCTCACCGTACTTTCGTCTCGCTTGCGTTCGCGGCCTCAAGGGTGACTCGACGGACCGTTCTCGGTATGGGAGTCGCTTGCGTGGGTACTGGCGGTTCGTCGCTTTGGTTGTGAGACCTCGGGGAACTCTTGTGTCAAAGTTTGATCACGAGTCGGTGAACCTTTCGCGGACTTCGGACGTATCAAGAGGTGGTAGGGATGCGTGTGCCTCTACTTCCAGAGGATGAAGCGGCACGCGTACCCTCTCCGCCCCGCGGTGGACGAGGGCCCGTCCAAGACCCGTCTGACGGGCGACGTTAGAGGAGGTGTGCGCTGCCATGCTTGAGACCGTGAGAAGGAATCGGCGGCCTTACATCGCTCTTACCTCCCACCCGCAAGACTCTGACGTACACACCACTCTCGGGGGTGACAGGTGAAGGTTGACTCGGCGGCATGGACGCCGCCCAGCTGGGACGGGATCGTGCGTGAACACTCCGCGCGCGTCTACCGCCTGGCGTACCGGCTGACCGGAAACCAGCACGACGCCGAGGACCTCACGCAGGAGGTCTTCGTCCGGGTGTTCCGGTCTCTGTCGAACTACACTCCCGGCACGTTCGAAGGCTGGCTGCACCGCATCACGACCAACCTGTTCCTCGACCAGGTCCGCCGCAAGCAGCGCATCCGCTTCGAAGGTCTCGCCGACGACGCGGCCGAGCGGCTGCGCGGCCGCGAGCCCAGCCCGGCGCAGGCGTACGACGACCAGCACCTCGACGGCGACATCCAGACGGCACTCGACGCCCTCGCCCCGGAATACCGCGCCGCGGTGGTCCTGTGCGACATCGAGGGCCTGTCGTACGAGGAGATCGCCGCGACGCTCGGCGTCAAGATGGGCACCGTGCGCAGCCGCATCCACCGTGGCCGCGCGCAGCTCCGCGCCGCGCTGGAACACCGGGCTCCGGAGGTCCGCAGCAACACCGCGCGACGCAAACCCCGCCGCGTCGGCCGCCTGCGCACCAACCCGGCCTTCACGACGCCCTGACACGGCGCCGCCACACGAACGCGCACGCCGTCACCGAGGCGAGAAGCGCCCTAAGGGGGTCTCGCCATGCCGGCCAGACCGACGACAGGGGATCGGTCCGGCGGGTGAGACAGACGTGCCGTTCCGCCTCGCCGTTGATCATGCCCTACTCCGGCGCGTGAGCCACGCCGTCGAGGTGAGGGCACCGCGCACGCGAGCCCCGGCGTGTCGGTCGCGCACGGACAAGATGATCGGCGCCGACGTCCGATAGTGCTCGGCGGTGCCGGACGCCCGCGACGGCGTGCGCCGGCAGCGCCGCGTCGCAGCGGCGGACCCGTACCCCGGCCATAGGCACGCCTCCGATACCGTCGGCCGTTCCCTCGGCTCAGACCAGCTCAGGCCACGGTGACCGGGTGCTGCACGACCGCGTCGAAGAGATAGCCGAGCGTGTTGTACTGCGCGGTATCCGGTTGGGTCGTACCCGCCGCGTCCGTCGCCCGTGCGAGCAGCGTCCGTGGCCCGGTGCCGTCGGGGCGCCACGGGAACTCCCAGCAGAGCCATCCCCCGGGCCTCTCCGGCCCGTGAGTGCGGGCGCGCTGCCAGCTCGTGCCGCCGTCGGTGCTCACCTCGACGCGGCGGACCGGTCCATGGCCGGACCACGACCGGCCGTGCAGCACGGTCGTACGGCCCGCGCTCAGGGTCGCGTTCCACGGCAGCTCAAGGGCGCTCTTGATCACCTGGCGCGCGACCGGGGCGCTGCCCTCGGGGGGATAGCCGGGTCCGAACAGGCGGTAGTACTGCGTGTTCCAGGGCGAGAACAGCGGGGCGTCGGACACCTCGATGTCACCGACCCATTTGATCGAGGAGATGCCAACCCACGAGGGCACCACCAGGCGTACCGGAAAGCCGTGGTCGGGCGGCAGGATCCGGCCGTTCATCTCGTACGCGAGCAGCGCGTCGTCCAGGGCCTTGGCGACCGGGATCGGGCGGCGTACCCGTCCGTGGTTCGTCCCGGCGTCGACATAGTCGGGGTCGAGGCCGCGCGGCATGACGTCGACGGCGTGCTTCGTCAGGCCGGCGCGGTCGAGCACGACCGACAGCGGCACGCCGCGCCAGCGTGCGACGCCGATGGCACCGAGCTTCCATGCGGTGCCGCTGACCTGCTGGTTCTGCTGGGTGGTGTAGAAGCTGCGGCCATTGCCGGTGCACTCTATGAACGCGCTGATCTCCCTGGCCGGCAGGCCGAGCAGGTCCTCGTAGGAGAACTCGACGGCGCGGTCGAGCGTGGGGGAGCCGTGCAGGCCGCTGCCGAAGAGCCGCAGCCGCCAGCTCCGTACGTCGATCAGAGGCGTGCTGGTGTGGTCGCGGACGAAGAACCGGTCGATCGGGGTGTGGTAGCCCTGGCCGCGCATCGCCTCCCAGCGCATCTCGGCGTTGCTGCCGTAGACGACGAACAGCTCGGGTGGCAGTGGTTTGACGATCGGCCCGGCGGCGGTGGCCACCGCCGGACGCGGTGCCATGCCGCCGACCGCCGCGCCGAGACCCGCGGTGGCGGATATGCGCAACAGGGCTCTGCGGGACATCGCAGTTCGTGCCCGCCACTGCGCGGCGCGCAGTCGGTCGTAGGCGGCCTCATCTCTCAGGTCCATGCCGCGATCCTCATTATGTAGTCTTTGTCGACCTAGATAGTAGGGATATTGAGGGTTCTGCGCGAGCGCATCGGCCGCTTGTGGTCCCGAGGTGTAGCGGGCGCTCGCCGGGTTTCGAGGGGGCGGTCGAATAAGGTGCCCCTTATGGCGGTGATGTCCGAAGAAGTGGTGGCCGAGCTGGAGCGTGCGCTGCCCGCCGGGCGGGTGGTGCGGGACGCCGACGTGCTGGCGTCGTACTCACATGATGAGGCGGAGTGGGCGCCGTACGGGCGGCCGGCGGCGCTGGTGCGGCCGCGTGAGACGGCCGACGTCCGTGAGGTGGTGGCTCGTTGTGCCGCGCGCGGGGTTCCGGTCGTCGCGCGGGGTGCGGGTACCGGGCTCTCCGGTGGGGCCAACGCTCTCGACGGATGCGTGGTCATCTCCTTCGAGGCGATGAACGCCGTGCTGAAGATCGATCCGGACGAGCGGCTCGCCGTCGTCCAGCCCGGTGTCGTGAACGACGACCTGCGGAGCGCGTGCGCCGAGTACGGGCTGTGGTATCCGCCGGATCCGGCGAGCGCGCCGTGGTCGACGATCGGTGGGAACGTCGCGACGAACGCGGGCGGGCTGTGCTGCGTCAAGTACGGCGTGACCCGCGACTACGTGCTGGGGCTGGAGGCGGTCGTCGGGCGCGGTGACGTCGTACGGCTCGGGCGGCGGACCGCGAAGGGCGTGGCCGGGTACGACCTGGCCGGGCTCATGGTCGGCTCCGAGGGGACGCTCGGGATCATCACCGAGATCACCGTACGGCTGCGGGGGACGCGGGCGGCCGAGCGTACGGTCGTCGGGTACTTCGACTCGCTGGTCACCGCCGGTGAGGCCGTGGCCGCGGTGGCCGCCGCCGGGATCGTGCCGAGCGCGCTCGAACTGATCGACCGGCACTGCCTGCGCGCGGTGGACGAGTGGCGCAACATGGGGCTCACGGACGGCGGGGACGTGCTCCTGCTCGGCCGGTGTGACGCTCCCGGCCAGGCCGGCGAGGAGGAGGCCGACGCGATGCTGGCCTGCTTCGAGTCGGTGGGCGCGACGTGGAGCGCCCGGTCGACGGACGCGGAGGAGGCCGAGGCGCTGTTCGCCGCGCGCCGCCTCGCGTACCCGGCGCTCGAACGCCTCGGCCCGGTGCTCTCCGAGGACATCTGCGTGCCGAAGATGCTCGTCCCGGAGATGCTGGCGCGCATCGAACGCATCGCCGGCGAGCACGACACCCACATCGCCAACATCGCCCACGCCGGTGACGGCAACCTGCACCCCCTGATGATCACCTCCCCGGACGACGAACCCGCGCGCCTCCGCGCCCAGGCGGCGTTCGAGCGGATCATCGACGAGGCGATCGACCTGGGCGGTACGGTCACCGGCGAACACGGCGTCGGCCTGCTGAAGCGCCGCGGCCTGGAGGACGAGGCCGGGCCCGTGGTCCTCGACATGCATCGCGCGATCAAGCAGGCTCTCGACCCGGCGGGCATCTTCAACCCCGGCAAGGTCTTCGCCGTCGACGGTCCGCTGAACTCCTGACGACTCCCATGCTGTCGGTCATCGAGACGCCGGCACAGACCGAGCTGATCGCCCGGCTGAAAGAGATGCGAGACCAGGCGATCGAACACGCCCGGATCACGCAGGAGCCGGCCCGCGAGCGCCGCCGGATCATGGAGCGGTTGCCGGCGGAGGGGTTCAAGCGGGCGTACCTCGCCCGTGAGCTGGGCGTGACGCGGCAGGCGATCCCGAAGATGATGGCCGTCGGCCGGAAGGACCTCCGCGCGTGAGACGCAAGGGGTGCTCTACGACGTCGGCCGCGTGATGTACGGCGACTGGCGACCATCCCGATCTCGTCCGGCGCGAGCTGCGCCGAGGACCTCCGCTGCACGGCCGTGAAGATCTGCGGCCGCGCGCTGGACCGGCTGGTGGGTCTCCGACCTGTCGCCGGGACGGGCGCTGGACCTGGGATGCGGCGAGGGCGGTGACGCCGGCGAGGTCGCGCTGGACCTCGGCCTGGAGGTGTGGCTCTCACGTGGGGCCGCGACCCGGCGACGACCCTGGGATGCGTCACGGCCACCGCCCGCGCGGCGCGGACGTTGGACCGGCGAAGGCCGGGCTCGGCGGTGTTCAGCGTCGGCACCGAACTCAGCCTGTTCATGCGCGGGTTCCGGCCCGGCCCGGACCTTTCGGAGCCGCGTCCGCCATGCCTCGGCCGATCCGATGGCCTCCGGCGGAACCCCTGCCTCAGAACCTTCCTGAGCGGTGCCGTCCGAGCCGGTGGACCGGAGATCGTTCGACATCATCGGCGTGCACCACTACTGGGACCGGTACGGCGAGATCCGCGAGCACTGGTCGGCGAAGGGAAAACCGGTCGTGGTCACCGAGTTCGGCTGCCGCACCCGCACCGGCGGCGCGGACCACCGTGAGCATGGTGCCGCACCTCGTCCCCGGTGTGCGCCGACCGCGCCGGGCCCGAGACGGAACGCCCCCGCGTCCGGACCGTGCACAACGAGACACCTGGGCCGAAAGCCTGGTCCGGCAGCTGACCGTGCTCGACGGCGCGGGTGTGGACGGGGCCGTCATCCGTCCCTTCGCCGGCTCGGGGGACGCCCGCCACTACGCGGGCTAGACGGTCGGGCGGTAGAGGTCCCAGAGCTCGCCGAGGAAGAAGCCGGCGAAGCGTTCGAGGGCGCTCGGGCCGTGTGGGCCGGTGGTGCGGAACGTCGTCAGCTGACGGGCGAAGTCCTCCACGCTCAGATGCAGGATGCCGGCGCCCGCGATGGCGGCGGTGTCGTCTTCGCCGTCCGGGACGTGCCCCTCCATCAGGCGGAAGTAGAGGGTGGTCGTGTCGGGCCAGACGCGGCTCGCCGGGTGGTGGCGGATGTCCTTCCACCCCGAAAGGGTGCGGGGCCGGTTCTTGTCGTCGGTGAAGTGCAGGCGGTATCGCATCAGGCGGCGATCCGGCGCGTCTCCCGGCGAGAACAGGTTGAACCAGCCCCGCTCGACTTGACGCCGGCCCCCGCAGACGGCGGCGTCAATCCATCCCTCGGCCTGAGCGGTGTGCTCGGGCTCCTTCAGAAAACGCTCCACGTCGTCGACCGTGATGGTGAGCCGGAAACCGAGCCTGCGCCCGGCCTCCCGTCCGGCTGCCTCCCCGGCCCCTGGAGCGTTGACCCCGTCGGTGTAGAACCCCTTCATCTCCTCGGTGAACGACAGCGACGTGCGATCCGGGGAATCCCCAGATTTCTCCGGCTCGCACGCACTGTCGTTCACCGACCCCCCGACCGGACCCGTGCGAACACGGCCGGTCGTCTCGAGCAGGCGCGTGGACAGGCGATCCGCCAGCGCCGCGATCGTCAGTGACGGGTTGGCGCCGACCGACCCCGGCAGCGCCGCACCGTCGGCGATGTAAAGACCCGGGAAGCCGTACACCTCACCCCACGGGTCGCAGACCCCCTCGCCGGGATGACGGCCCATCGGCGCGCCGCCCAGCGGATGCACGGTCACGATCCGCTTGCGGAACCAGATCGGGTTGTCGGCGTAGCGCGCGCCCAGCACATGGGCGATGCGTCGCATCGTGGCCCGGACCCGGCCGAAGTAGGCGTCGCTGGTGTCGGGGTTCCAGCGGACGTCGAGGTTGCCGCCGCGCAGCCGGAGCAGGCCGTCGGGCACGTCGCGGCCCATGCCCAGCAGCGGCAGCGAGCTGACCGACAGCGCCCCGTCGCCGATCAGCTCCGACAGCTCCTTGGAGGTGCGGCTCTGCGGCGCGTGGGAGATGAAGGCGCAGAATCGCTCGAACAGCACTCGGGCCATGCGGGCGATCTCGTGCGTGACGTCGGCCTCTTCGACCATCCAGTCGACGAAGGAGGGGTAGCCGCCGTCCTGGATGTAGGCGCCGCGCCCGCTGGCGCCGTCGACCTCGTCGGGCAGCCGGATCGCGCTGGTGATGACCGGGCCGCGGCTCGCGTCGAGCGGGCGGATGCGGGCGCGGTCCTTGGCCCGGAGCAGGAACGTGAGCAGGTCGCCGTTGCCGGAGAACCGCGTGCCCAGCGCCTGGCTCAGCCCGGGGAACCGCTCCCGGTCGCGCAGCAGGAGGTAGGACGTGCCGTAGGTGCCGGCGGCCAGCACCAGCCGGTCACAGGTGATCGTGCGCCGTGGCAGCCTGCGGGCCTTCTCCTCCGGGTCGTGTACGACGTAGTCGACCGCGTAGCCGCCCTCCGGACGCGGCCGGATCGCCTTCACCTCGTGCAGTGTGCGCAGGTCGGCGCCGTGGTGTTTGGCGGCGGACAGGTAGGTGTGGTCGAGGCTGTTCTTGGACCCGTCGTTGCAGCCGATGTTGCACTCGCCGCACAGCCGGCAGGAGACGCGCTGCGTGCCGTGCAGGTTGCCGTACGGCCGGTCCGCCAGCGGCAGGCCCAGGCCCGGCGCGGCCCCCGGCTCGGGGGCGAAGCTGACCGCCAGCGGCGCGAGCTGCCAGTCGAGCCCGAGCTCGGCGGCGGCGTCCTGCATCGCGTGCGTCTTGGGCGTGGCGGCGAACGCGGGATGCTCGAGCGGGTACGGCGTGGCACCGAGCATGGTCTCGACCGCGTCGTAGTGCGGGTCGAGCTCGGCCCGGCTCACCGGCCAGCACTCGTACCCGCCGCCGGGCAGCGCCTCCTCGTCGACGAACCAGCGCTCGTCCTTGCGCAGCAGGACGTTCGCGTAGATCAGCGAACCGCCGCCCAGCCCACTGGAGACCACCGAGTCGAAGCCGCGGAAGCTCCACACGTCGAACAGGCCGTAGAGCTGCTCGGCGGGATCCCAGAAGGCACGGCTCATCTCGGCCGGCGTGCGGGCGAAGCTGCCCGGCGGGTAGTCACGGCCCCGCTCCAGGACCACCACGGACCGGCCGGCCTCGGCCAGCCGGTACGCCGTGACCGAGCCCCCGAAACCCGACCCGACGACGACCGCGTCGACGTGCTCGGCGTCGGCGCGTTCCGCCGCGTGCATGTCAGGCGGCCTTTCTCTTGAGGAAGTCGACGATCTTCGGGAACACGTCGATGTGGGAGTTCTTGCCGATGAACGGGTCGATG
Organism: Actinoallomurus iriomotensis; assembly: GCF_030269445.1. Classification (GTDB taxonomy): domain Bacteria; phylum Actinomycetota; class Actinomycetes; order Streptosporangiales; family Streptosporangiaceae; genus Actinoallomurus; species Actinoallomurus iriomotensis. The sequence goes on along the minus strand of NZ_BSTJ01000001.1, from coordinate 544,788 downwards.
TGCCCGTAACCCGGCAGGATCGCCAGCTCGTGCAGGCCCGGGGTGATCTCCTCGAGCAGCTTGTAGCAGTACGCGTTGGCGTCCGGGAAGACGTGGTTGTGGTCGCCGGCGATGAACAGGATCGGCGTCGTGATCTCGGCCGCGTTCGCGAGGTAGTCGTCGGGCAGGTCGGCGTGGCGGGAGTCGGACGGGTCGTACTTGACCGCGTGCCCGGCCCGCGCCATCTTGCGGACGTGCCGGTAGTAGTGCGCGCCGGTGGCGCTCAGCAGGTCGGCCATCCGTTCGTGGGTGACCGGCAGGAGGTTCGCGTGCTCGTAGAGGGCGGGACGGCCGCTGCCCCACATGAAGCTCGCCATGTGGCAGGCGCGCACCTCGCACTCGCGGTGGAACAGCGACACGAGCCGGGAGAGCAGCCACGCGCGGGTGAGGGGCGGCGCGTCCCCGAAGCGCGGGTCGACGAACGGCAGGCCCAGGAGGTACTCCTCCGTCGCCGGACCGAGCGCGAGCTTGATCCGGGACCAGGTCGGCGGCCGGGGCGTGAGCGAGACGCTGTTGGTGGTGAAGCTGGCGATGCCGTCGACCGCTCCGCCGAACAGGCTCATGGCGAACGCGATCCCGCCGGTGCAGTGCGCGACGACGTGCACCCGCCGGTCGCCGACGTGCGACCGCAGCTCGGCGAGCGCGGCCGGGAAGTCCCAGTGGGCGATGTCGTCGAAGGTGTAGCGGTGGGTCTCGGCGTCGTACGGGAAGCGGCTGCTCATACGGAAGTCGAGCGTCCAGACGTCGCTGAAGCCCTCGTCGAGGAGGAACCCGGCGAAGTTACGGTGCTCGGGCATGATGAACATGTCGCTGGACGCCGTCAGCCCGTGGAGAAGCAGCACGACGTCGTCGCAGTCGGCGCGGTGGAACCGCGTGAGGTACAGCCCGAGGCCGTCGGCGGTCGTGAACGGATGCATCGTGGCCCGCGCGTCCGGCACGCCTTCGAGCGTGTATCGGGCGATGCGCTTCTCCATGGTCTGTCTCCCCCGTGGAAGGACGGGTCTCATCATGCCGAGGGCGGCCGATCCCGTGTGTCGTGGAAAACACTGACTTCTACGCTCACCTGCGCCTGCGTGCCGGCCGAGGGGGTCGTGCGGCGCGCGGGGGTCAGTCTTCGGCGAGCCGGGCCAGCGCGTTGACCACGCCGACCCTCGATGTGACGGCGAGTTTGGTGAAGATCCGGGACAGGTGGGTCTCGACGGTCCGGACGCTGATGAACAGTTTCTCGGCGATCTGCTGGTTGGTGTGGCCCTCGGCGACCAGGGCGGCGACCTCGTACTCGCGCCGGGACAGCCCGTGGGCGCCCCGGCCGGTGGCGCCGGGCACCCGCACGCCCTGCCGCCGGAGCTCGCGTACGGCCTGTGCGTAGAGCGTCCGCGCCCCGCAGGCCTCGAAGAGCGCGCTCGCGGCGCGCAGTTCGTCCCGTGCGCGCTCGCGCTCGCCGACCTCGGCGTACGCGAGGCCGGAGGTCAGCCGCGCGCGTCCGGCGTCGACCCGCAGCTCGGCTCCCTCCAGCACCTCGGCCGCCTCGCGGGCGGTCCCGGCCGCGGCGAGCGGGTCGTCCGTCCGCTGAAGGTGGGCGCGCGCCAGCCCGGCGAGGCCGACGTTCGCCGGGACGCTCGGGTGCGCGAGCTTGGCGGCCCGCTCGACCCACACTTGCGCTTCGTCGCACCGCGACCGTTCGGCCTCGATCCGCGCCATCACCTCACAGCACGCCATCAGCGCGGCCGGGTCGAGCTTGGGCCGGACGAATCCGTTGCAGGCCGTCACCAGGGCCTCGGCGCCCTCGTCGACCCGTCCGGCGTTGACGAGCGCGAGCGCGTGGACGTACTGGGCCATCGCGCCCCACCACTCGACCGTGTCGGCCGACCTGGCCATGGCCTGCTCTCCGAAGCGCAGGGCCTCCTCGTCGTCGCCGGTCCAGCTCGCCACGAGGCACTGCTGGGTCATCGCCATGACGAGCTCCTGGCCCGTGCCGAGCAGGCCCGCGACCCCGGCGGCCTCCTCGGCGGCGATCGCCGCGTCGGCGAGCCGGCCGAGCATGACGAGCGTGCGCGCCTGGCCGGCCATCAGGTGGGGGACCATGTAGCTCTGGCCGGTGGACCGGGCGATCGCGATGGCGCGGTCGAAGCGCCGCCGGGCGCTCTGGTGCCGCCCCATCATCGTCTCGGTCCAGCACAGCCAGGTGATGATGTCCATCCACTCGGCGATGTGCTCGTCGGGAGCCGCGGCGACGAGCCGGTCGGCCCGGTCGATGTGCCGCACCGCGTCGGCGATGCGCCCGCCGGCCAGCAGCGGCAGCGGGCGCAGCGAGGCGCTCGCCATCTCCAGGCCGGGCTCCCAGTCGGGCGCGCTGTCGGGCATCAGGTCCAGCACCGCGTTCGCGGCGCGGAAGTCGCTGCGGATCAGGCTGTCGGCGACGAGCCGCAGCCGCAGTCGTACGGCGGCCGCCGAACGCGGGTCGGAGATCCGGTGCAGCTCGTCCAGCAGCACGGTACGACCCTGGTGCGGGCGGCCGAGCATGCGTTCCATCAGCGCACAGACGCGGGCCGCCCGCGACCGCCGGGAGATGTCGTCCGGCGCCAGCAGGCGCAGCGCGTCGCGCGCCATGTCGCGGCCGCTGGTGATCTGGCCGCTCACCGCCTGCACGGTGGCCAGCTCCAGCAGCAGCTCAGGCCGTGACTCGTGGTCGGTCGGCATCAGCCGCAGTCCGGCACGGAACCAGTGCGCCGCGGTGGCGGGCGCCTGCGGCGCGGCGGCGCGCGCCGCCTCGACGAGCGTGGCGATCGCGGTCTCGTCCCCGAACCCGCCGGAGCGCTCGACGTGCCGGGCCCGTACGGTGGCGGGCGCGCCGAGCCGGGTCAGATGGGCGGCGATCCGGGCGTGCGCGGCGTGGCGCCATCCGGCCGCCGCGGACCCGTACACGGCGTTGCGGACCAGCGGATGACGGAACCGAAACCGGCCCGGCGAGGCGGGCCGGACGATGTCACGGGCGGCCAGCTCGCTCAGCGCCTCCAGCGCGACGGGCTCGGGTTTCTCGGCGGCGACCGCGGCCACGGCCGGCTCGAACTCGTCGGCGGCGGCGGCGCCCGCCTGCGCCACGAGCAGCGCGGTCGCCGACAGGCCGTCCAGCTCCATCTGCAGCGCCGCGCGCACCGGCGCCGGCAGCTCGTCCTGGTCGACGCCGTCGCCGGCCGCGGACCGGCGAGCACCGGGCACGCCCTGGTCCATGCGGGCGAGCGCCTCCAGGTAGAACGGGTTGCCGCCGCTCTCCTCGTACAGCCGCCGCCGCAGCTCCGGGCTCGTGCCGGGGCCGAGGAACTCCGTGACCTCGGCCTCGCTGAGCGGACCCACCGTGATCTGGCGGCCGTGCGCCTCGTTGAGCGCTCGCAGCCGCGCCGACGCCTGGGCCGGCCGGTAGGCCACGGCGATGAGCACCGGGCCGTGCGGCGGGTGCCGCAGAAGGTGGTCGAGCAGCTCGACCGAGCTGTCGTCGGCCCAGTGGACGTCGTCGAGGATCAGGACCAGGCCCGACTCGGCGGCCAGCTCACCGAGCAGTTGCCGCACCGCCCGGTAGAGGCGGTACCGCGCCAGGCCGGTCAGGTCGGTGCCGTCGTCCTTCCCGCCGGGCAGCGCCGGGAAGATCGTGGCCAGCAGCGAGGCGGCCTCCTCGCCGACGCCGTCCGGCAGGCCGTTCTCCTCCAGGTGATCGTCGAGCGCGTCGATCACCATGCCGAACGGCATCTCCTGCTCGAACTCGGCCGCCCGGCCCGCCAGGGGGAGCATGCCGTGGCTCCGCGCACCGGAGACCAGCTCGGCGAGGAGTCGTGTCTTTCCCGCACCCGGCTCGCCGGCCAGGCCGACCAGCGCGAACGTGCCGTCGATCGTGTCGAGGAGCCGGCCGAATTCGGCGAGGACCTCGCGGCGCCCGACGAGCGGGGGGTTCGCTTGACTCCCTGGGCCCGCTGCTGACGGTGCACCGGTCGGTCCGCTGGCACGCCAATGCATAGGAAATCCTTGGGGTGGCGGGTACCGCGGGCATACCGAGTCCGAGGATTGGTCAGCGGCAGTTTACCGAGATCGGCCGTCACTTCCTGTGTCAAAGGCCTGACTCTTTATGACCGGTTCCGTACGGGTGGTCCCGTTCGGGCGCGCGCGGATCCGGCTCGGGGCGGCTTTTGAGGAGGTGGGTGGGCGTTCGCCCGGGTCAGCGGATGGAGAGCATGGCCCAGACGGCCTTGCCCGTACCGGGCAGCGGCATCCATCCCCAGGCCCGGCTGAGCGCCTCGATCACGTGCAGGCCGCGGCCGTTCTCGCAGACGTCGTCGGCCGGGCGCTGCTTCGGATCGTCCTCGCTCGGGTCGGACACGATGAGCACGACGAACGTGCCCTGGCGTACGAGGCTGAGCTTGATCGGCGAGTCTCCGGCCGCGGCGGCGTACGGCGGGACGCCGTGCCGTACGGCGTTGGTGACGAGCTCGGAGATGATCACGGTGGCGTCGTCGACGAGGTCGTCCAGCCCCCACGACCGCAGCGTGGTGGTGGCGAACTCCCGCGCCCGGCGGGAGGAGGTGCTCGTCGGCCGCAGCGCGCACACCGCACCGCCGGGCGTGTCCGAACCGGGCTCGAAGACCGCGAGCGGCGGCAGCACATGAGGTCGTTCGCGGGTTACCGCATGCGGACGCCTCGTTACGGGGCGGCCGTCCATGCCGGAACCGCACGCTGTGCTGTACACGGGCATCTGGCGGGCCTCCAGACGGACTCGGGGCGGGACCGAGTGGCTTGATCGGCTATCTTCCTCCGTCCGCCAGAGCTATGCAAGAACTAATGCACACCCAAATGCACGTGCATTTGCTCGCTCGTTTTGGTGATGCGGTGAAGTGCTGAGACCTGAATTGGCTGGTGGTCGCGGTGGTGAGGGATAAAACGGACAGGGCGCGACGTGGCGAATGTGACCGCCGTCACTCAGGTTCCCTGAAAGAAACGTCCACGTCCGGCCGCTTCTCACCCGCTGGGCGGGGCCGGTGTGTCCGAGTTGCGTCCGGCATGACCAGGCGGGCAAGGTAGGGGGGCTTGATACACCAACGTTCGGGGCGGTAGCTCAGCCGGTCAGAGCAGAGGACTCATAATCCTTGGGTCGTGGGTTCGAGTCCCACCCGCCCCACGCGTCTTGGGTGCCCCATGCCCTTGCGGGCCTGGGGCGTCGCGTTCATTTGCCCCAGGGGGGCGACCCCCTGGAACCCCCGATGTGGGGGGCTCCGCCCCCCCACGCCCCCGTGGTGTCGGCGGTCGTTTCCGGGCGCTGCTCTGTGATGCCGGGCTTCCACGCCTCCGTGGTGTCGGTGGTTGTTTCCGGGGGCTGCTCTGTGAGGCCGGCGGTTCGTTTGGTTTTCGTTCTCTTCTGCGTGTGGCGCGGTGGGTGGGTCGTTCGTTGCTTCCGTGGTGTTGGGGGAGTGGTCCTGGAAAGGCGGAGGCCCTTGTCCACCGGGTTCGGTGGGCAAGGGCCTCGTGTTGCCGGGCGGTCCGTTACGGGCGGACGAGGCTGCAGACGGCTGGGTTGGACTGGGTGACGTTCACCGCGTCGATCACCGGGCCGTAACCGCCGCCCGTCGTGCTGGCGAAGGTCAGCGTCGAGGTCGGTGCGAAGGCGCGGAAGCGGAACCGCTGCGGGATGTACCCCATGTTGGTCCGCGACTTGCCCGCCGTGTTGAAGATGAAGTTCTTCTGGACGGTGGGGCGGCCGAGCGTGTGCTGGACCACCCGGGCGTAGCCGCGTTTGATCGTCGGGCCGCCGTCCGGGTTTCCCGCGAGAGCGAAGGTCACCGTGTAGCAGCCGCCGATGTGGGTCGAGAGCTGCTGCTCGATCGTTCCGGACTCGCTGCCCTCCAGGTCCAGCGACTGGCGGCCGTCGGCGGCCTGCCAGAAGTTGGCGCCCGTCAGGTCGACGTTGCCCTGAGTGACGCGCCACGGGCCGATCGTGCTGCCCGTGCCGTACCGGATGAAGGCGTTGGCCGGGATGACCGGGGCCTCGAAACCGCCGTTGGCGAGGGCCGGCACCGGGGCCGGCGCGGTGCGGGCCTGTGCGGCGGGCGTGGCGGCGGCGATGGACAGTGCGGCGGCGCAGACCGGCGGCAGGGCCCTGATCAGGCGGGAGACTTGCGGGCTACGAGGCATGATCCTTCTCCTTGATTGCGATCTGTTCTCGGCCGGGTGATTGGGTCCGAAAACACCCCCAGATCCCGGCGAGCACCTGCTGTAATTGAACAACAGCTCTGCGTGATCGACGGGAGCCACGCCGATCCCGGAAAAGACGAAGTGCCAGTTCAGGCGTTATGTGTGGCGAGGCGGTGACCGGGTGTCGCAATACCTGGGTGGCGCTGGGGAATCCGCGTTATGGTGCGTTCCAATGACCGGATTCGGCCACTCGGTAGGAAATTTCGGACTGACCAGTCAACTGGCTGCAAAGTGCCGGAATATGGGTTGGTTATGGGATCGGGGTGCGCGTGAGGTGCGACGCTCGTCCCCCGGCCGCCGATGCCGCATCCGACGGGTGGCCGGCGGGAGATCGTCGGGGTCCATGCCTCGTTGAAAGTTCTACAACACGCTGACGCGGCGACGCTACCTTGGGGGTTGCATCGGTAACAGCGAGTGGGACACTAGGCCGATTCCAGTGTCCTTAGGGGAAAGCACATGATCGGGTCCCAGCCCGACGGCGACGCGGCCGTCACCAACATGTTCGGTCATCACCGTGGTGGTCCCACCGTGTTGCGGATCGTGCTGGGCTCCCAGCTGCGCCGGTTGCGCGAACAGCGGCAGATCACCTGCGAGGAGGCCGGGGAGGCGATCCGTGCCTCGCACTCGAAGATCAGCCGGATGGAGCTGGGCCGTGTGCGGTTCCGGAGCCGCGACGTCGCCGACCTGCTGACGCTGTACGGGGTGACCGGCCCCGAAGAACGCCAGGCGATGCTCGCGCTGGCCGACCAGGCCAACGAGCCCGGTTGGTGGCACAGCTACTCCGACATCCTCCCGCCGTGGTTCGAGGTGTACATCGGCCTGGAGGAGGCCGCGTCCCGGATCCGCGCGTACGAGGTGCAGTTCGTCCCCGGGCTGCTGCAGACCGAGGACTACGCGCGCGCCGTGACCCTCCTCGGTCACCCGGACGCGCCCGGCCACGAGGTCGAGCGCCGCGTCGGCCTGCGGATGCGGCGGCAGTCGCTGCTGGAGGCCGAGGAACCCCCGCACCTGTGGGCGGTCGTCGACGAGGCCGTGCTGCGGCGTCCGCTCGGCGGCGCGCAGGTCATGCGCAAGCAGCTGAGACATCTGCTGGAGATGACCGAGTCGCCGAACATCACGTTGCAGGTCGTCCCGTTCGAGCTGGGCGGGCACGCCGCCGCGGGCGGGCCGTTCAGCATCCTGCGGTTCGCCGAGCGCGACCTGCCCGACGTGGTCTACCTCGAACAGCTCACCAGCGCTCTCTACCTCGACAAGCGCGAGGACGTCGACCACTACCTCGCGGTCATGGAGCGGCTCTGCATCGACGCCGAGCCGGCCACCGCGATCCGCGACACCCTCAACCGCATCCTCAAGGAGACCTGAGCCCCTCCGGGCCGGGCGGCGACGCCCGCTCAGATCTCCCGGATGATCTTGCTGATCAGGTCCATCGACTCCTGCGGCGACGCGCTCTGCACGCACAGGCGCTCCATGGCGGCGCCGTAGCTGTCCATGTCGTCGTCACGTTCCAAATACATCGCGCCGGTCAGCTGTTCCACGTATGCGATGTCGTGCAGCTCGGGCTCGGGGAAGCGCAGGATCGTGAACGCCCCGGCCTCACCCGCGTGCCCGCCGACGCGGAACGGCATCACCTGCACCGTGATGTGCTGGAGCCGCGCGGCGTCCAGGAGCGCCCGCAGCTGGGCGCGCGCCACCTCCGAGCCGCCGATCGGGCGCCACAGCGCCGCCTCGTCGATGACGGCCCACAGACGCACGGGGTTCGGCGCGGTCAGGATGCGCTGACGCCGCAGGCGCAGCTCGACCCTGCGGTCGATCTCCTCGTTCGACGGCGTCGTCCGGCCCTGGGCGATGACGGCGCGCGCGTAGTCCTCCGTCTGCAGCAGGCCGGGCACGAACTGCACCTCGTACGTGCGGATGACCTGCGCGGCCTCCTCGAGGTCCACGTACGGCCGGAACCAGGCGGGCATCGCGCCGCTGAAGGCCTGGAGCCACCCGGGCCGGTTCGCCTCCTGGACGAGGGTCAGGAGGGCGTCGCGCTCGTCCCGCCGGCTGATGCCGTACAGCTCCAGCAGCCGCTTGACGTCGTCCTCTTCCAGACCGGCCCGGCCGGTCTCGACCCGGCTCAGCCTCGACTCGCCCACGCCGATGGAGTCGGCCGCCTGCCGCCGGCCGAGTCCGCAGGACTCACGCAGCCGGCGCAGCTGTGCGCCCACGATCCGGCGGCGAACGGTGGGACGGTTCGCCGATTGGGCCGCGACCGCCAAGACTCCACCTCCGATCACCACAACGCGGGCAGAGTCTGCCATTGATTACCACCGGTGAACAGTCCCGACGGGAAAACCATTTCGCCCTGGCCTCGCCGATTACACCAAGAGGTGAGGAGACGGGCGAATCGCCCCCTGGTGGGAGGCGCCGCGCCGGGCCGCGGGGAGCGCCGGTGCTCTCGCCGCGAAGCGTTCGCCTGGACCGTCGGAGGATGGATCGTTGTTCGGCGCGAGAACATCTTTCATCTCGGGGAGAGGATCAGAATCCATCGGTCTTCATCCGGCGCAGCAGTGTGTCGGCGGCGGCGCGGTAGCGGGGGTCGGGAAGCAGGGCGTACTCCCGCTTGCACGCCTCGGCCAGCTTGATCGTGTGCTCGTCGCCGAAGTCGACGGCGTCGACGAGGATGCGCTCGGTCGAGGGCGGCTCATAGCCGGGCGCCGACGCGGGGGCGTCGACACCTCCGTTCGGGAAGACGTCCCACATGGCCGCGGCGGCCTGCCGCAGCGTGTCGTACGCGGGCCGGTGAAGGTCGGCCGGGAGGAGCGGGAGGAACAGCCGCAGCGCCGCCGGCGCGGTCACCGAGTGCACGAGCGGGACGGAGGGGCGTGGCGCGCGCTCGGCGTACAGTCCGGCGGTGGTGACGGTCAGCGCGCTCAGCGACAGGCCGATGTCCTCGCACGCGGGCGGCAGGAGCCGCAGGCTTCGCTCGGAGGCCGCCGGAACCGGTGTGTGGCGCGCCGCCCAGTAGCCCAGCCCCTGCGCCAGCTCGCGCAGTTGCAGCGGGCCGGGCTCCTCGGTGGCCTCGAGGCTGCGGACGGCGTGCGCGGTGCGGATGAAGCCGTGGGTGAGCATGCCGTACATGCCGGGCAGCAGGCGTGGCCACCACTCGAGCAGGACGTCGGGCCACGGTCTGTGGGAGAGCCGGGCCTCGAACATGGCGACCCAGTCGAGCACGCGGCGGAAGTCGCCGAGCGCGGCCCGCCATTCGACGGGGTCGTCGCCGGACAGGGGAGTGCCGCCCTCCGGTGGGTCGAGGTAGGCGCGGAGCCGTTTGTTCCGCTCGACCCACGTGGCGACGAGGTCACGGCAGCCGACGGTGGCCAGGGTCTCGGCGACCATGGGGGCGTGGTTGACGAAACCGGGGCCGAACTCGAATCCCACGCCCCGCAGCCGGTCGAGCGCGTCGTTCACGGTGTCGCCGTACGAGATCGTGCCGCTCATCCCGGACCTCCGTGAAAATGGAGAAGTTCGGTCTTGGCCTTTGCATTAATTTTATTAACTCATCTTGACTCTGCCTGTCAACTATCGCCCTATTAATCGCAAATCGGTAAATTCGGATGAGGTAATCGCCATTGGCGCAGGGCGTGCTCGGGGTCAGGCAAGTGCGGCGCGGAAGCGGTCGCCCAACCCGGCGAGGCGGCCTACCGGCTCGTTGGCGAAGACGAACCGCAGGTAGTGGCCGCCACTCGGGCCCCAGCCGTCCATCGGCGTCGCGGCGATCTTCGCGTGGGTCAGCAGCCGTCGTGACAGCGCGGCCGGGGTCAGGCCCAGAGGACGGGTGTCGAGGAGCAGCGACCAGCCGCCGTGCGGGCGCACGACCGGCTGGCCGGCCAGTTCTGCGAGAGTCGTCTCGCAGCGGCGGCGCAGCTCGGCGGTGGCGTTCGCCACGTCCTCGTCGGCGTCGGGCGCGGACAGCGCGGCGGCCACCGCCTCCTGGGCGATGCCGACCTGGCAGACGACGTTGGTCAGGCCGACGAGGCGGATGTCGTTCAGGATGGCGGCCGGGCCGACCACCCAGCCGACGCGCCAGCCGATGAGCCGCAGCTCCTTCGAGGCCGAGCCGACCGTGATCGTGCGCGCGGCCAGGGCCTCGTGCGACGCCGGATGGCTCACCGGCCGTCCGTCGAAGCGGATGCGCTCCATCGCGGCGTCGTAGACGAGCCACGCGTCGTGGCGCTCGCAGGCCTCGGCCAGTGCCGCCCAGTGGTCGTCGCCGAGCACCAGGCCGGTCGGCATCGCCGGGCCCATGACCAGGACGGCCGCGGTGTTCGGCCCGACCGCGGCCGCGAGCTTGCCGGCGTCGACCGACCATCCGGCCGGACCCGCGTGCGCGGTGACGAAGCGCGGGACGCCGCCGGCCAGCAGCACCCGGTTGACCAGGCCCGCGTAGATCGGATCGGTGAGGACGACCTCCTGGCCAGGCTCCACCGTCGCGAGCAGGGTGTTGAGGACCCCGTTCAGGCCGCCGGCGACGCTGACGCACTCGGTGCCGGGGTCGTACGTGCGGCCGGCGAGGCGGCCGACGTGCGCGGCGGCGGCCTCGCGCAGCGACGCGCGCCCCTGGAAGGGCAGGTAGCTGTTGGCGGCGTCGTCGTCGACCGCGGCGCGCGTCATCGCCAGGGCGATCTCGGGCGGCCGGATGTCGGTGTCGAGGTTCTCCAGGCGGAGGATCTCCGGGTCGTTCAGCGCGTCGGCCTCGTCGCCGACCACGTCGACGCCGATGCCGGGGATGTCCCGCAACCTGCTCACCGTCATGCCCGCTCCCCTGAGTTCGCTTTGCCGGTACGCCCGTACCACTATGCTGTTACGCGTGGACATGGCGCAAGTAGTGGGCGGCAACGTACGGCGGCTGCGCGCGGCGGCCGGGATCTCACTCGCCGATCTGGCGGCGACCTGCGGGGTCTCCAAGACCACGCTGCACGGCATCGAGCAGGGGCAGGGCAATCCGACGCTGAGCACGCTCTGGGCGCTGGCGACGGCGCTGGCGGTGCCGCTCGGCGAGCTGCTGGACCCGCCGGAGCCGCCGGTCGAGGTCGTCCGCGCCGCCGACGAGCGGCCGGAGGCGCGAGGCGACGCCGTCGCCGCGCGGCTGCTGCACCGCGTCCGGCTGCGCGGCACGGTTGAGGTGTACGCCATCGATGTCGCGGCGGCGGACCAGCACTCCGACGCGCATCTGCCCGGCGTGGAGGAGTGCCTCGTGCTCACCCGGGGCCGCGTCACGAGCGGGCCCGCCGACGCGCCGGTCGAGCTCGGCGAGGGCGACTCGATCCGGTTCGACGCCGCGCGTCCCCACGTCTACCGGGGCCACGACCGTGACAACCGCGCCGTGCTGCTCATGCTGCACCCCGAGGTCTGAGGCGCGGCGCTCAGCGCCGGGGTGACGGGCTCGCCGGCCCGACGTTCTCGATCAGGCGGTCGAGGTAGCCCGCGAACTCCTCGATCTCCCGTGGAGAGAAGCCCTCGAACACGACGTCGCGGCCCGCGCTCACGATGCCCGACAGCCGGGAGTGCGTCGCCTCCCCGGACTCGGTCAGGCGCACGACGGCCGCGCGACGGTCCGCGCTCGTACGGTGCCGCTCGATCAGCCCCTCGGCCTCCATCCGGGCGAGGTGACGGGTCAGGGTGGGACCCTCGACGTTCAGCATCCCCGCCAGCTCACGCTGGATCAGCGGGCCCCCGGCCTTCAACGCGGACAGCGCCGTCCACACGGCGAAGCTTGATCCGGCGGCGGCCAGCCGGTGTTCGAGATGGCCTCGCGCGGCCTTGGCCGCGAAGTGGAGCCGGCGCGCCAGCGTCTGCCTGGGATCCGGCCCGACGGCGTCCGCCCCCTCACGCATCGCTCACTCCCGGTCGTCGGCGCAGGATCCAGGGCCTGGCCGGCGCGGTGATGTTTCCGCAGGTGATCGCCATCATGCACGTCTCATCGCCGGAAGAGAAGCGTGCCGCGATCTTCGGCGCGTTAGGGCGATGGAGAGCTGGCGCGAGGGTGCCGGCGGTTGTCCGGAAGTGGTCCGTCGACCCTGCGGGCCGTCGCCGTGCACGGGGTACGGCGTGGGCGACTCCCCGGCTTGCTCATGCCAGGCGCGTTCCGCCCGGATCGGGGCGTTTCGGCCCGCCGCGCGGGACCGGCGGCCCGCACGATTACGGATCTTTCCCACCGCCGAGATGGCGAATTGTAACTGCCGCGACGTTTTGCCGATCAGCCGGAAATCGGATGATCTGGACGGGTTTTTCGTCGCCCATTACCGTGACCACCATGTTCAGCCAGGGGCGACAGAAGCGTGCTCGGGAGGTGGCCACACCTCGCTCCGACCGGTTATGCGGGAGTGTCCGCGGATCGGCATGGCTCCTCGCTCGCCACCGGCGACTCAACGCATGTGAGAGCCGAATGACCGAATTCGGGGAAATGGGGTCCGGTGAGAAGCCTTGCTCAGCACTCTGACCTGATCGTCGCTGCCGTCATGGCCGACATCGCCATCGTCCTGGTCGTGGGCGCCGTCCTCGGCCGGCTCGCGAGGTTCGTCCGCCAGCCACCGGTCATGGGAGAGATCGTCGCGGGCATAGCCCTGGGGCCCAGTCTGCTCGGCCTGTTACCCGGACATCTGACCGCCCGCGTCTTCCCGGCCGAGGCGCGGCCGTACCTGAACGCGGTGGCGCAGGTCGGACTGCTCGTGTTCATGTTCGGCATCGGCTGGGAGTTCGACAAACGCCTCCTCAAGGGCCGGCGCGGAGCCGCGGGAGCGGTCTCCCTGAGCTCGATCGCGCTGGCGTTCGGCCTCGGTGTCGTGCTCGCCACGACGCTGTACCACGACCATTCCACGGTGCGGGGTCACCACATCTCGTTCACGGCGTTCGCGCTGTTCATCGGGGCGGCGATGTCCATCACCGCGTTCCCGGTGCTGGCGCGGATGCTGACCGAGCACCGGATGATGGACTCGCCGGTGGGTGCGCTGGCGCTCGCGAGCGCGGCCATCGACGACGTGCTCGCCTGGTGCCTGCTGGCGCTGGTCGCGGCGATCGTGACCGCCTCCGGGTCCGGTGACCTGCTGCAGATCGCCGGGCTGGCGGTGCTCTACGTGGCCGTGCTGGTCCTGGTCGTCCGCCCGCTGCTCGCCTACTTCGTCCGCCGGTGGGCGCGCGACCGCGTCTCACCGCTCTTCGTCGTCGTGCTCATCGCCGGGCTGTTCCTGTCGTCCTACGCCACGACGTGGATCGGCATCCACGCGATCTTCGGCGCCTTCGCCTTCGGGTTCGTCATGCCGCGCGAGCCGGCCGACGTGCTGCGGGAGGGCATCAAGAGGCCCCTCGACCACGTCAGCATGGTGCTGATGCCGGTGTTCTTCATCGTCACCGGCCTGAACGTGGACATCAGCTCGATCTCCGGGCGCGGCTACGTCGAACTGGCCGGCATCATCGCCGTCGCCTGTGCCGGCAAGCTCCTCGGCGCGGCCGCGACGGGGCGGGTGTTCGGGATGCCCTGGCGCGAGGCGCGCACGCTCGGCCTCCTGATGAACACCCGCGGCCTGACCGAACTCGTCATCCTCAACGCCGGAGTGACGCTCGGCGTCCTGGACGGCCGGATGTTCACCATGATGGTGCTGATGGCGCTGGTCACGACCGGTCTGACCGGGCCTCTCCTGCCCAACGCCCCCGTACCGGTGGACGAGGCCACCCGGCTCGCGCCGCACATGGCCGAGACGGGCTCACGGGCGTAGCGGACGGGCCACGCGCAGCCGGGGGCTCCGGCCGACCGGAACATGACATTTGTAACGGTTCAATCAGGGACGTGCCGCTGTTCAGCGAGACGGCATGCTCTGTCAGGATCGACGTCATGGAGTCATCGGAGGCCGGGCTCCGGCCACCACGGCATCGCGTGAGCCCCCGCGCCCGTGCCTACTGGGCGGTCCGCGCCTCGGCCGGCTGGCTGATGCCGGTCGCCGCCCAGGTCATCTGGCTGGCCGCGGACACGGCGCGTCTCGGCCCGCACGTCGCCGGGCTCGTCCTGACGGCGGTCGTGGCCGCGGCGCACGTGACCGTCATGCCGCAGTGGCGATACCGCGTGCACCGGTGGGAGGCGACGCCCGAGGCCGTCTACACCCAGTCCGGCTGGTTCAACCAGGAACGGCGCATCGCGCCCGTCTCGCGCATCCAGACCGTGGACAGCGAGCGCGGGCCGCTCGAGCAGGTGTTCAGGCTCGCCAACGTCACGGTGACGACGGCGTCGGCGGCCGGCCCGTTGAAGATCCACGGCCTCGACCGCGACACCGCGCAGCGTCTCGTCGACGAGCTCACCGAGGGCACCAGCGCCGACCGGAGCGACGCCACATGACCGAGCGGACCGAGTGGCGGCGGCTGTCCGGGCGGATGCTCGTGATCCACCCGATCCAGGAGCTGCTGCGCGCCTGGCCGGTGCTGATCGGCCTGGTCTTCGCCGGTACCGCGGGCGGCCAGAGCTCGTGGTGGAGCCTCGGCGGGGCGATCGCCGTGATCGCGGCGGGCATGCTGCGCTGGTTCACCACGACGTATCGCGTCTCGGCCGAGCAGGTCCAGGTGCGCCGGGGCCTCCTCCGGCGCCGGCTCCTGACCGTTCCCCGCGACCGGATCCGCACCGTCGACGTCACGGCCAACCTCCTGCACCGCTCGCTCGGGCTGGCCAAGGTGGAGGTCGGCACCGGCCGTACCGACCGCAAGGACGACGCGGTCAAGCTCGACGCGCTGCACGTCGACGAAGCCACGCGTCTGCGGGCCGAACTCCTCCACCGCACGCCGGCGCGGCGCGAGACGGCGCGGGAGGAGACGGCGACCCCGAGCGAGGTGCTGCTGGCGGCGGTGCCCGCGGCGTGGGTGCGGTACGGCCCGTTCACGCTGACCGGCCTGGTCACCGTCGGGGTGATCGCCGGTGTCGCCGGGCGGGCCGTGAACGAGGCGCACCTGGACCCCGGGCGGCTCGGCCCGGTGAGCACGCTGCTGGAGCGGTGGGAGCACGCCGGGCTGCCGGCCGAGATCGCGGCGCTGGTGGCCGTGCTGGTCGTCGCCGTCGCGATCGCGTCCACGCTCGGCTACGTCCTGGCGTTCTACGGGTTCCGGCTCACGCGCAACACCCTGGGCACGCTCCACGTCACCCGTGGCCTCATCACCACCCGCTCGATCACGATCGAAGAACGGCGGCTGCACGGCGTCGAGATCAGCGAACCGCTGCTGCTCCGCGCCGTACGCGGCGCACGCTGCCTGGCCATCACCACCGGCCTGCGGGTCGGCCGTGGCGCCGAGCGCGGCGGGTCGCTCCTCCTGCCTCCGGCGCCACGCGCCGAGGCGGTGCGGGTCGGGGCGCTCGTCCTCGGCCCCACCACGCCGCTGACCGCGCCGCTCACCGGGCACGGGCGCCGGGCGGCACGCCGCCGCTACACACGCGCCGTCGGCCTCGCCGCGCTCGTCGTCGCGGCCTTGCTCGTCCTGTCGTGGACGGCCGGGTCGCCGGCATGGATCTGGCGTCTGTCGCTGGTGCTCCTGCCGGTCGCCGCGTTCCTCGCGTGGGACCGAGCGCGGTCCCTGGGCCATGCCCTGATCGAGGCGACTCTGGTGAGCCGCCGGGGCACGCTCGTACGGCGCCGGAGCGCGCTCGCGTGCGAGGGCGTCATCGGCTGGAACCTGCGACGGTCCTTCTTCCAGCGCCGGGCAGGCCTGGCGACACTCGTCGCGACGACCGCGGCCGGCCGCCAGCGGATCGACGTGCAGGACGTCCCGCTCGGCGAGGCGCTCCGCCTCGCGGACGAGGCGCTGCCCGGCCTTCTCACCCCTTTCCTCGACTCCGCGGACTCCTAGAGCTCTCGGGTCCTAGTGGCCGCCGGAGCAGCAGCGTTCGCAGTTGGCCGAGCAGGCGGCCCGGTCCACGTCCCACAGCTCATCGTCCACCGGTACGCCGGACCGTCGCATGACCTCGGTGGTCGTGGCGTTCCGCGCGGCCGCGTCGACGCGCTCGCCGCGCGCGTCCTCGGGCGCGTGGTGGATGAAGTGCCCCGCGACGCGGTCGCAGAAGTCGGCGTACTCCCGCGTGTGCAGGATGAAGGCGTGCCAGCCGTGGTCGACCGCCTTCGACGGTGCGAGCGGAGTCTCCGGGTTGCGGGCGCAGGCGACGAGGAAGGCCAGGGCCTGCCGCATGATGCGCTCGGCGCGCTCCCGGTCGACGTCCGCGTCGCGCTCGACGCGCGCCGCGAGCCGGTCGAACAGGGCGGCCGGGACCAGAGTCTCCACGACGGTCGGCTGCGCGGTCATGGGTCTTCCTCCGTCGGAGGGAGTGACCACTGGGGCCGTGCCTTTGATTCCCTCGCTCCGCTCGGTCACGACAGTCATATCTGCCCACTCCTTGGTGTGTCGGGTGCCTGGCCGTATGCGCACCCCGGTCGGCGCCCCCCACAGCGGGGTCGGCACCGCCGGCCCGGCGGGTCCGTGATCCGCCGCCGGCGACCAGTGATGTTCTCCCTGGCCAGATACCCGCCCGCCGCCCTCCTGACCCCCCGACGGAGATCACCGAGAGCTCGCCGGGTCAGTCGCGGGCGGCTCGCAGGGCGCCCGCGGGTACGGCGATGAGGGCGGTCATCACGGTGACGAGCGTCAGGGCGACCGTCAGGGACGTGCCCTGCGCGACGAAGCCGATGATCGGCGGGGCCAGCAGCCAGCCGGCGTACCCGACCGTGGCGACGGCCGCGACCGCCGTGCCCGGGTCGTGGCCCGGCGTGCGGCCCGCGGCGCTGAACGTCAGCGGAACCACCGTGGCCATGCCGATCCCGAGGACGGCGAACGCGACGATCACCACCGCCGTCACGGGCACCAGGAGGCCGACCGCCAGGCCGGTCGCACCGGTGAGCGCCGCCGCGCGGACGAGCCGGGCCGATCCGAACCGTTCGACGAGCCGGTCGCCCAGCAGGCGGGCACCGGCCATGGCCAGCGAGAACGCGGCGTATCCCCAGGCGGCGACGTCCTGCGGGGCGTCCGTGGCGGTGTGGAGGTAGACCGCGCTCCAGTCCGCGGCGGCGGCCTCGGCGAACAGTCCGCAGAAGATGACCCCGCCGAGCAGGAGCAGGCCGCGGTCGGGGATCGCGAAGACCTTCCCGGCGGCCGCCCGCGGCGCCGGGATGAGCCAGAACCCCGACACGAGGCTCACCACCCCCAGCGCGATCCCGACGATGAGCAGGTGCGTCGGGGCGCCCATGCCGGCGCTGGCGGCCAGGCCCGCGAGCCCGGAGCCCGTCAGGCCGCCGATGCTCCAGATGCCGTGCAGCCCGGACATGATCGAACGCCCGTACCTCTCCTGCACGACGACGCCGTTGGCGTTCATCGCGACGTCGAGCACGCCGCCGGTCGCGCCGAACAGCACCAGCGCCATGAAGATCGTGGGCAGCGCGGGCGCGAACGCGATGAGCGAGACGCTCACCGCCATCGTGATGCCGCCGATCCGCGTCATGCCCCGGCTACCGAACCGCGCGATCAGCCAGGCGGCGAGGGGTGCGGCGATCAGTCCGCCGACGGCGGCCCCCATCAGCGCCACACCCAGCCCGGCGGAGGACAGGTGCCGCGCCTCCTTGACCCAGGGCACGCGGCCGGCCCAGCTCCCCGCCGCCACACCGTGCACTCCGAAGGTGACGGCCACCGCGAGCCGCGCTTGACGGTCACGTCGGACAGGGGCGGCGACGGCGGTCATCGTCATGAGTCAATGATCGCGGACGTACGGGGATGCGCCGGCCACCTCGGCCGCGTCAGGCGACCGCGTGAACCCGACGTGCGGCGGCGTCTCCGCTGCTCGATGCCACCTTGTCCGACGCCGTCGGACCGTACGAACGGATCCAGACCGGAACGCCGAGCGCGTCCTCCACCGCTCCGGCCGGGTCGGCGCCCAGCGGCTCGTAGTGAGGGCGTGCGGTCAGGAGCCGTTCGGTGAGCAGCGCCTGACCGGTCAGGTCCGCGGCCGGCGCAATCCGGTCGCCGATGTCGTAGGAGCGGCAGATGAGCGGGGCGGGCGCGTCGAGGTGCGTGACGGCCAGCGAGTCCGCGCCGCCGGACACCGCGAGCGCGTACCGCAGCGCGACCGCGTCGAGATGCCCGGTGCGGAACGCGCCCTGCCAGCGGCCGTGCCGGTTGTGCGGTTCAGGCCGGTCGAGCCGCGGGTCCTCGGTCACGAACGGGCCCGGCCCGTGCCGCGTCTGGTACGCCCGCAGCACGCCCACGCGCCGTACGCCTCCGCCGCGCGCGGCCGGGCCCGCCTCGTCGAGCAGCGTCTCGGCGTTCGCGAAGGTCGTCGTCGACCACGTGGTGTACGGGTGGAAGCCGAACCGCTCGTCCAGCAGCACGCCCTGCGCGCCCTCGAACACCACGGGGCCGCGGCGCAGCAGCGCCGGCAGGAAGTCCTCCCCGCTGATCCGCACCCGGGCGGCGAAGGCGGTGAACGCGGCGACGCAGTCCTCGATCGCCGGCACGTCGAGCGGGCCGAGCTCGTCGAACAGGTGGTCGCGCAGGAGCCTCAGCCGCCGGCGCAGCCGCGCGGGGGAGCGGCAGTCGCCCACGCGTGGGGCCTCGTCCCCGGCCAGGGCGTACGACGCGGTCTCGCCGATGCCCATGCCGCACGACCCGTGCCGCAGCGCGGTGGCCCGCGCCCGGTTGGCCGCGCGGTGGTACGGCGTGGTGAGCAGCGCGTCGCGGTCGACCGTCAGCCGCTCCAGCGCGTCGCCGGCGCCGACGGACGCCAGGTGAGCCGACTCCGCGGCCAGCGCGAGCGGATCCACCAGCATGAACCGGGACAGGTGCGTCACCACACCCGGCGTGAACGTCCCCGAGCCGAACTGGGCGAACGTGTGGTGCCGCCCGTCGGCGGTCACCACGTTGTGCGCCGCCTGCGCGCCCCCGTTGAACCGCACCACCGCGGCGTACGGGCCGCGGGCGCAGAGCCAGTCGACGACCGTGCCCTTGCCCGCGTCCCCGTACCCGAGATCAACGACGATCACATGTTCGGTCACGGGGCGTGCCTTCTGGTTCGCTCGCTCCGCTCGTTCACAGGCGCGTGACCTCGGTGTCGGCCGGGTCGAGGCCGGTCGGGGCGGGCGTGACCGTGACCCGGCCGCGGTGGGCGCTCAGCGGGGCGAGGGCGCGGGAGACCGACTCGCCCGCGTCGGAGCCGAACTCGCGCAGGTGGTCCAGGCCCTCGTCGAGGTCGACCGCGTCCTCGGCGAGGCCCACGGTGAGGGCGATCGTCTCGCAGACGGCGTCGAGGTCGTCCAGGCGGATGACGTTCTGGCCGAGGTGGCCGCGCCAGAAGTCCAGCAGGCGGTCGTCGCGGGAGTGGCTCGCGCCCTCCGGGATGATGAAGTAGACCTCGAACTTGCGCTTCAGCTCCGCGATGATCGACGCCAGCGGGATGTCCTCGGCCGGCTCACCGCCGATGACCTTCGCGATCTCCCGCGCCTTCACCTTCGGGTAGGCCAGCTCGTCGCCGATGAGGAACAGGTAACCGCGCCGCCCGCGCTTCTCCAGGCAGTCCATGGCCGTGTGCCGCGCCATGAAGTACATGGCCAGCTCGTAGGACTCGGTCATCTGGCCGCCGCCACCGCCCTCGAGCAGGATCTTGCCGAGGTCGTCGTCCATCCGGTTGTCGGACTCGAACTGGCCGACCTGCAGGGGCGCCCGGTCGCAGGTGGCGTCGCCCACCGCGCCGAACAGGATCTGCGGGTGCTCGACGTACCCCTTGCGCATCAGCAGGCCGAGCAGGTCCGGCAGCTTCGACTGGAGCGTGCGCGGCACGGTCAGCATCGAGCCGGTGACGTCGAACAGCACGGCCAGCGCGAGCGACTCGGGGTGCTCGTCGTTGTCGCGGCTCTCGCGCACGGTCACGCCGTGCGGGTCGAGGTCCTCGTGCACCGTGCGCGCGCCGCTGTCGCTGTAGGCGAACGCGCTGACGTTGTGGGCGGCGCGGTAGTGCGCGCCGGCGTTGTAGACGTCCGTGGACCAGGTTCCGCTTCCCATGGGTCAGTTTCCTTCCGGGTGAGAGATGGCAGGCAGGTGGAACGGCCGGAACCGGCGCGGGCCGTACAGCCGTTCGAGCAGCTCGTCGAGTTCGGCGAGGAGCCGCCAGGCGTCCCGCGGCCGGCGGTGCCGCGCGGGGAGCACGCAGCCGCGCGCGAACGCCCGCAGGGCCTTGGGCGCGCGGTCGGCCATGAGGTACGTCATGCAGCGGGTGGCCATGAAGATGTCGGTGCCGCGGCCGGCCGTCTCGCGCGCGGGAACCTCCGGCGGATACCAGTCCGCCCGGCGGGGGACCATGGCCGGCACCCGTCCGCTGCGGTCCGGGTGACATCCGGGCACCGAGTAGCACCAGTCGACCAGCACGAGGCCGTGCCGCTCGGGGTGGATCAGCACGTGCTCGGGCAGCACCGCGCCGTGCAGCACGCCGGCCCGGTGCGCGAAGCCGAGCCCGACCAGCAGCCGCCGCCACATCCACGCGACGTCGCGGGGATCCACGCCGTCGGGGTTGGCGGCGCGCACCTCGGTGAGCGGGTGGAAGCCGTCGAGGCGGGCGATCGCGTTGACGCGGCGTTCGGCGCCCGTCGCCTCGTCGCGGTGCCGGAAGCTCTCCAGCAGGCGCGGGACGTACGGCAGGAACCGCCCGTCGCCGTCCTTCGGCAGCTGCCGCAGCGCGACGGCCTCGCGTTCGAGCAGGTCGTTCACGCCCGGGTCACGCGGAACCTTGACCATCGCGTCGCCCGCGTCGTACAGGTTGGCCAGGTCGCCGCGGACCGGGTCGCCGGCCAGCGTGTACGCGGCGCGGCGCGTGCGGATCGTCACCGGCCCGTACGCCCGCCACAGCGCGGTCAGCCGGTCGAAGGCCTCGCGCGGGCCGCCGGCGTCCGGGTGGACGAGCCGGACCAGCCGCCGGTACGCACGGGGACCGTCGGCGCCGAACAGCTCGGCGGGCGTCCGCGCGGTCTCGATGAGGCGCACGGCCTCGGCCTGGATCATCGGATCTCCTCCTCGCGCGAGGGCCGCAGCAGGGCCGGGTGCAGCAGGCGGGCGTCGCCGGCGCGGTAGAGGCGGGGGCGCGGGCCGCCGCGGCGGCCGCCGCGTTCGGAGGTCCCGCCGGTGCTCTCGACGAACCCGGGCACCGACAGGACCTTGCGGTGGAAGTTGCCGGCGTGCAGCTCCTCGCCCCAGACCGTCTCGTAGACGGCCCGCAGCTCCGGGATGGTGAACTCCGGCGCGCAGAACGTGGTCGCGAGCGCGGTGTACTCCAGCTTCGAGCGGGCCCGTTCGAGCCCGTCGGTGAGGATGGCCGCGTGGTCGAAGGCCAGTCGCCGGGTCGTGCCGGGCCGCTGTGAGCCGTGGCCCGTCAGGCCGAGGGCCGATACGGGCGTCCACGCCGCGGCGGCGGCGTCGCTGCCCGCCTCGGGCTCGGGCATCTCGGGGGCGAAGGCCAGGTAGGCGATGGAGACGACGCGCATGCGCGGGTCGCGCTCCGGCGCGCCGTAGGCCGCGAGCTGCTCCAGGTGGACCCGGTCCAGGGCGTCCGTGCGGACGCCGGTCTCCTCGGCGAGCTCGCGCGCGGCGGCCGCGTCGAGGCCTTCGGCGCGCGCGCCGCTCCGGACGAAGCCGCCGGGCAGTGCCCACCGGCCCTCCTGCGGCGGACCGCCGCGCCGGACGAGCAGCACGTGCAGGGCGCCGTCGCGGATGGTCAGCGCCACCACGTCGATGGCGACCGCGACGGGGTCGTAGGCCCGCGGGTCGTACGCCGCGAGGAACTCCTCTTCACCCATGAGTCCTTCTCAAGTTGAGTCAATCTCTATCTGAGGACAACGTACGTCATGGCGAGATCGTTTGTCGAGTACGTTTTTGCGGTAGTTGGTGGCAGGACGCGGCTCTTGGCCTGTTCTGGACCGTGCTGGGGGTAGCCGGGCGATCTTGTGGATCTCCGGCGCACGGGATGGCACAGTGGGGGACGCGTTCCTCGTGAAGCGCCGGACGATCAGGAGACGCAATGCGCCGACCCGCCGCCGTCATCGCACTCGCCACCGCGGCCCTGGCAACGCTGGTGGTGCCCGCCCAGGCGCGGCAACCCGCCGCTCACGCCCCGCAAGACGAGAAACAGGCGGTCGCGGTCGGGTACGGGGGAGCGGTCGCGAGCGTCGACCTGGACGCCAGCAGGAGCGGTGTCGAGGTGCTCCGCCACGGCGGCAACGCCGTCGACGCCGCGGTGGCCACCGCGGCCACGCTCGGCGTCACCGAGCCGTACGTCTCGGCCATCGGCGGAGGCGGCTACTTCACCTACTACGACGCCCGCACGCACAAGGTCTCCACCTTCGACGGCCGGGAGACCGGCCCGGCGAAGATGACCAAGGACTTCTTCATCGACCCGAAGACCGGCAAGCCGCTGTCGTTCAACGACGCGGTCACGAGCGGACTGTCCGTGGGCGTGCCCGGCACGCTCGCCACCTGGGACTCCGCGCTGCGCCGCTTCGGCTCCCGCCGTCTGGGCGACCTGCTCCAGCCCGCGATCAAGGTGGCGAAGAACGGGTTCACGGTCGACCAGGAGTTCGTCGACCAGACCACGGTCAACCAGGACCGCTTCAAGGACATCGTGCCGACGCGCGAGCTGTTCCTGCCCGGCGGCAAGCCGCCCGCGGTCGGCTCGACGTTCCGCAACCCCGACCTCGCCGCCACGTACGAGCAGATCGCCAAGAAGGGGCTCGGCTGGTTCTACGGCGGCGAGCTGGGCAAGGAGATCGCCACCACGGTGCAGCACCCGCCCGTCGACCCGAACGCCACGCGCGACGTACGGCCGGGCGTGGTGCGGTCGTCCGACCTGGCGCGCTACAAGGTGGTCCCGCGCGACCCCACGCACGTCGACTACCGCGGGCTCGACGTCTACGGCATGGCGCCCTCCTCCTCGGGCGGCTCGACCGTGGGCGAGGCACTGAACATCATGAAGCAGTTCAAGCTCAGCGACCCGGTCGAGGCGCTGCAGGTCTACCTCGAGGCGTCCAAGCTCGCCTACGCCGACCGCGGCGCGTACGTCGGCGACCCCGCGTACGAGAACGTCCCGCTGAAGACGCTGCTGTCGGACCGGTTCGCCCGCTCGCGCGCCTGCCTGATCAAGCCCGGCCAGGCTTTGACGGCGCCGGTCGCGCCCGGTGACCTGAAGGGCGAGGGCTGCACCACTCCGTCGGGCACCGGCCAGCAACTGCCGTACGAGGGTCCGCAGACCACGCACCTGGTCGCCACGGACAAGTGGGGCAACGTCGTCTCCTACACGCTGACGATCGAGCAGTTCGGCGGCAGCGCGCTCACCGTGCCGCACCGCGGGTTCCTGCTGAACAACGAGATGACCGACTTCAACTTCACGTCGTCCACTCCGGCCGGCTACCCCGACCCGAACCTGCCCGCCGCCGGCAAGCGGCCGCGCAGCAGCATGGCGCCGACGATCGTGCTGAAGAACGGCCGCCCGCTGCTGGCCGTCGGCTCGCCGGGCGGTTCGACGATCATCACGACGGTGCTGCAGATCCTGCTGAACCGCATCGACCTCGGCATGACGCTTCCGCAGGCCGTCGAGGCACCGCGCGCCACCCAGCGCAACACGGCCCAGACCGCCGCCGAGCAGGCGTTCATCGACAAGTACGGTGCGGCGCTGAAGGCCAAGGGGCAGGACTTCGTGCTGTTCCCCGGCCCGCCGGCGGGCGTGATCGGCTCGGCCGCGGGCCTGGAGTTCCTCGGCGGCGGCAAGGTGGAGGCGGTCGCGGAGAAGGTCCGCCGCCACGGCGGCAGCGCGCTGGTCGCCGTCCCCGCCCGCTGACCCCGGGCCGCCCCGCGGCCGGTCCGAGGGTGAGGCGGTCCTGACCGGAACGATGGTGTGATCTGTCGCTGCCGGACCGGACCGGGGCGCGGAGCTACGATCAGCGGGGAAGGAGTCGCTGTATGGCCGAGGCGTACGTCCAGGTGACGACGACCACTGATTCGCGCAAGGAGGCCGCCGAGCTCGCGAGGTCGGCGGTCACCGAGCGTCTCGCGGCCTGCGCCCAGCTGATCGGCCCGATCGCCAGCACGTACTGGTGGGAGGGGGAGATCGAGTCCGCCGAAGAATGGATGGTGCTGTTCAAGACCACCACCGACTGCTTCGAGGACCTGGCCGCCCAGATCACCGAACAGCACTCGTACGACACGCCGGAGATCATCGCGACTCCGGTCGTGGCGGGCAGTGCCGAATACCTGTCCTGGGTGCGGGAGCAGACGACCGAGTGACCTGATCCTCCAGGGGCCGCCGGCGTGTGACGGCTGCCATGAGAGGGTAATAAGTCAGTACTTATCCCTGTTTTCGTCGGGGTGCCCCCTCAAGGACGGTGAACGGTGAGCGAGGACTACGGCCTGTTCGGTCCCGGCTCCGTGACCTGGCGCGTGATGGCCGAGCCCGTGCAGATGATCGGCGGCTTCCGCGCCCTCATCCTGCAGGCGCTGCACCCGCCGTCCATGTGGGGCACCGCACAGAACTCCGAGCTCATGGACCCGCGCGCCGCCTGGGCGCGCCTCGGCCGCACGATCGAGTTCGTCCGCGTCCGCACGTACGGCACGCACGACGAGGTCGAGCGGGTCGGCCGCCGGGTCCGCAACCTGCACTCGCGGCTGAGCGGCCTCAACATGGACACCGGCGAGGTGTTCCCGGTCGACGCCCCGGAGAACCTCCTGTGGGTGCACATGGGCGAGGTCGACTCCTACCTCGACGTGGCGCTGCGAGCCGGCATCCCGCTGTCGCGGGCGGACGCCGACGCGTTCGTCGACGAACAGCGCCGCTCCGGCGCGGTCGTCGGCCTGGACCCGGCGGACATCCCCGCGTCGGTCGCCGAGATGCGCGACTACTACGCGGAGATGCGGCCGAGGATCTACGCCTGCCGGGAGGCGAAGGAGGGGCTGCGGCGGCTTTTCAACCCGACCGTGCCCCGCCAGTGGCTGCCGCTGAAGCTGGCCGCTCCGGGCATCGCGACGCTCGTCGTGGCGACTCTGCCCCGCTGGGCCCGCCGCATGTACGGCCTGCCGGCCACGCCGCTCGAGGACGTCTGGGCGACGACCTGGCTGAAGGCCCTGTACCGGGGCACGCAGGTCGTCCCGGAGGCCTGGCGCTACTCCCCGGACGCCCGCCGCGCGCGCGAGCTCACCCGCGGGAACGGCACGGACCTGGCCGTCGCGTCCTGACCCGCTCTCAGGCCTGCCCGCTGGCCACGGTCCGGTTGCCGGCCGCCGGGTCGACGCCGAAGCTGAGGATCCGGCGCGGGTGGACGCGGATGATGGGACCGGCCAGGTTCCCCGCCGAGTCCGCGGGTTCGGTGAGCGCCTCCGCGTCGCCGCGGATCTCCAGGCAGCGCACCGTCCACGGGTCGAACGAGGCGATGTCGTCCACCACGAAGGACACCTTCGACCCCGCCGCCACGTTGCGGAACTTCCGGCTGGCCGCCATGCGGTGCCCGCCGATGTCGATGGTGCCGAGCTCTTCGTTGAAGCCGAAGCCGACCGGATTGTTCTGCACGGTGCCGTCCGGCCGAACCGTGGCCAGCCGCCCCAGCCGCTGCTCGCGCAGGTAGTCCAGTTCCCGTTCGGTGAAGATCGCCATGGCCGCCTCCATCGGTGTCGTGCGTTACGGCCGCCACGGTAGGCCGAAGCCGATCACCGGGCCATCGGGCGAAAGCCGCTGCCGGCCTACGATGAAGGGCCTAGGACCCGGCGGACGGAGACGTCCCCCCCATGCCATCCGCGCCGGCCCTCCCGCGCCAGCGCCTCCATCTCGTTGAAGGCGTGCAGCGGCTTGAGCACCCTCCGGGCGGGGCGTCGCCCGGGGCGGGGTCCGTGCGGTCGGCGGCCGGGACGCCGAAACGCTGCTGGGCGGCCTGGCGGCTCGTCAGCGGACCAGGCGGAAGAAGGCGCGGACCTCCTCCACGAACAGTTCGGGCTGCTCGAAGGCGGCGAAGTGGCCGCCCCGGTCCAGCTCGTTCCAGTGCCGGATGTCGGTGAAGCGTTGCTCCGCCCACCGCCGGGAGGGACGGGGGTTCTCGTGCGGAAAGATCGAGCATCCGGCCGGGACGCCGATCCGATCGGTCGTCGCGCTGGCGAAGAGCCGCTGCACCTGCCGGAAGCTCTCCCAGTACAGCCGGGCGGCGGACGCGCCGCTCCCGGGCAGCCAGTAGAACATCAGGTTGTCGAGAAGCTCGTCCCGGGTGAGCGCGTTCTCCGGATGGCCGTCACAGTCGGTCCAGGAGCGGAACTTCTCGACGATCCAGGCGCACAGCAGCGTGGGCGAGTCCACCAGGCCGTACCCGATGGTCTGCGGCCGCGTGGACTGCTCCAGCGAGTAGCCGTCCTCCCACGCCTGGGCGTGCTCCAGTGCGTCGAGGGCGGCGCGCTCGGCGCCGGTGAGGTCGCCGAACGTGGCCGGATCCGGCGCGGCCAGGGGCGGCGTGAGGTGAATGCCGGCCACGTGCCCCGGGTCCTGCCGGCCGATGATCGTGGTGATCGTGGTGCCCCAGTCGCCGCCCTGCGCGCCGTACCGGTGATAGCCGAGGCGAGCCATCAGCTCGATCCAGGCGGCGGCGATCCGCTCCACGCCCCAGCCGGGTCCGGCCGGCTTGTCGCTGAAGCCGTAGCCGGGCAGCGAGGGGCACACCACGTGGAACGCGTCGCTCGCCCGGCCGCCGTACGCCGGCGGGTCGGTCAATGGGCCGATCACCTTGAGGAACTCCACGATCGAGCCCGGCCAGCCGTGGGTGAGGACGAGCGGCAGCGCGGCCTCGTGCGGCGAACGCACGTGCAGGAAGTGGATGCCGAGCCCGTCGATCGTGGTGCGGAACTGCGGCAGGGCGTTCAGCCGCCGCTCGGTGGCACGCCAGTCGTACTCCTCGGCCCAGTAGCGGCACAGTCGTCGCACGTAGTCCAGGGGGACGCCCTGGGACCAGTCCGCGACGGTCTCGCTCTCGGGCCATCGCGTCCGGGCCAGCCGGTCCCGCAGGTCGGCCAGCTCCGACTCCGGGACGTCGAGGCGGGTCGGGGTCACCGCATCGGACATGTCGTCCTCCTCCGTCGAGGTGGTGGCGTCATCGCGCGGCCAGCACGAGCGCCTGGTACGGGGCCAGCCGGACGCGGCCGGCCCTCGGCCGGTCGAGTCCGACGGCCGGATCGTCGGTGTCGAAGACCGCCGCCGCGGGCAGTTCCACATCGGCCACCGGCGTGTCACGCAGGTTCGCGACCGCCCAGAGCCCGCCTCTGCGGTACGCGACGACCGGTGCGTCGAGGGCGATCCGGCTCACATCGTCGGTGGCGGCCAGGAGATGCGCCAGCCGGCGCCGTGTCGCCAGCAGCCGAGACAGGGTGTTCAGGTGGGACGCCGGGTCGTCCGCCTGGACCGCGACGGTGTCGGGCTCCCCGCGCCCGCCGTCGGGCAGCCACGGCCGTCCGGTGGTGAAGCCCAGGCCCGGGCCCGGACGCCATGGCATCGGGGTGCGCACGACGTCGCGGCTCTCGCCGGGCTCGGCGGCGCCGAGCGGATCCACGGTGCGCTCGGCCGGCACGTGGCCGTCGCCGAGGCCGAGCTCCTCGCCCTGGAAGAGCCAGAACGTCCCCGGCAGAAGCGCCATCAGCACGTGCAGCGCCAGCGACCGGCGCCGGCCAGGCTCCCCGCCGCCGAACCGGGTCACCGCACGGGACCGGTCGTGGTTGCCCTGCACCCACGAGAGACGGGACGACGCCGTCGTCGCGGCTTCGAGCATGGCAGCGATCCGCTCGGCGTCCCAGCCGGTCTCCACCAGGCCGAACCAGAACGACGAGTGGAGCCGTTCATCCTCGACGAAGCGGGCCAGCGCGTGGGGATCGAGCTCGTACACCTCGCCGACGAGAAAGGCGCCGTGCCGGTCGGCGATCCGCCGCCAGCGTTCGTGGACGGCGTGCACGTCCGGCTGATGGATGTCGTGGCGGTGGTCCTGGCGGCGCCAGTCCATCGTCACTCCCCGCGCCGGCAGCACCTGACCCGCGGGAAGGGACGGATTGTCCCGCAGGTCCGCGTCCTTGACGAGGTACGCGGCAGTGTCGATCCGGAACCCGTCGAGCCCGCGCTCGAACCAGTACTCCAGCACCGTGTCGATCTCCGCGGCGAGCGCGGGGTCGCGCCAGTTCAGGTCGGGCTGCTCCGGACGGAACAGGTGGAGGTAGTACTGGCCGGTCGCCGGGCTGAAGGTCCACGCGGGGCCGCCGAAGTGGGAGAGCCAGTTGTTGGGCGGCCCGCCGTCCGGCGCCGGGTCCCGCCAGATGTAGTGCTCGCGGTGCGGGTCGGTCCGGGAGGAGGCGGCCGCCGTGAACCAGGGATGGGCGTCGCTGGTGTGGTTCACGACCAGATCGCCGATCACCCGCATCCCCCGGCGATGCGCCTGGGTGAGCAGTTCGTCCAGGGCGGCCTCGCCGCCGAACGACGGGTCCACGGCGTGGTAGTCGGCGACGTCGTAGCCGTGGTCGCGCATCGGCGAACGGAAGAAGGGGGTCAGCCACAGCACCTCGACGCCCAGCCGGGTCAGGTGATCCAGGTGGGAGCACACCCCGGCCAGGTCGCCCCAGCCGTCGCCGTCGGCGTCGGCGAACGACGGCAGGTACACCTGGTATCCCACGGCGTCGCGCCACCACGGCCGTACCCGGGAGCGCTCCAGCAGGTGGGCCAGCCGGCCGAGGCCGGGCAGGCGGAGGTCGCCGTCGAGCCCGCGCAGGGCCGCGGTGGGCATCCCGGCGGCCCGCCCGGCGGCGAGTCCGGGCGGCGAGTCCTCCACGACCAGGCAGGCGGACGGCGCGATGTCCAGCAGGGCCGCGGCCCGCAGGTACCCCTCGGGGTCGGGCTTGGCCGCCCCTACGTCGTCGAGCGTGACCAGCACCGGCGGGTCGATGCCGGCCGCGTGGAGCCGTTGCTTGGCCAGCCGGTCGTCGGAGGTCGTCACCACCGCCCAGGCGAGCCCCATCCGATCCAGTGCCGCGAGCAGGTCGCGCGCCCCGGCGGCCGCCGTGACGTCGGAGGCGTCGGCGTACTCCAACTCGTACTGGCGCTGTGCCGCGGCCTTGGCCGCCTCCTCGCCGAGTCCGGGCAGCAGGCTCCGTACCACGCGGACCGCCGGGTGGCCGTGCGCGGCAGTGAGCACCGTCTCGACGTCAAGGCCGTACTCGCGGGCCCAGGCCGACCAGGCACGCTCGACGGTGCCGTCGGAGTCGACCAGAGTGCCGTCCATGTCCAAGAGCACGCCCTCGACTCTCGCGAGGTCCAGCGGTCCCTGTCTCACAGCGCCTCCCCGTAATAAACTCGTGCGGCGAGCATAAACGAGGGAGTGGTGTCGATGGCAAGCCCCGCGAACCGATCGGGCTCGGTCCGTGCCCGTAATGCCCGCTGGCGCGGCGCGCTCGCCGTACTGGAGGAGATGCGGCGCGAACCGGGGGTGACGCGCGCCGCGGTGGCGCGCCGGCTCGGCCTGACGACCGGATCGGCCACCGAGATCACCGCCCGCCTGCGCGACCTCGCGCTGCTCGCCGAGACGCAGGCGGCGACGCTCGGGAGGGGCCGTCCGACGACCGTGCTCGGCCCGCACCCGGAGGGCCCGCTGGTCATCGCGGTCGACATCCGGCAGGAGGACTGGCGGTGCGCGGTCGCGGCACTCGACGGCGCACCGGACGTCGTCGAGGCGGAGGCACACGCGGACCGCGACCCGGCCGCCGTGATCGCCGCGATCGGCCGTGCGGTGCGCCGGGTCCACGACCGGCACGGCCATCGCGTCAGAGCGGTCTCGGTGGCGGTCGCGGCGACCGTCCGGAGCGGCGGCGTCGTCCAGGCCGCAAGCCTCGGGTGGGACGCGGTCGATCTCCGCGCGCTCACGGCCGACCCGCGGACGCCGCTGCTGATCGGCAACGACGCGACGCTCGCGGGCGTGGCCGAAGCCCGCCTGGGCGCCGCCGCCGGCGCGGTGGCGGCGCTGCACATCACGATCGAGGTCGGCATCGGCGGCACTCTGGTCGTCGGCGGCCGGCCGGTCGACGGCGCGACCGGCGCGGGCGGGGAGTTCGGCCACCTGCCGTTCGGTGACCCGGCACTTCGCTGCCCGTGCGGTGCCCGCGGCTGCTGGGACATGACGGTCGACGGCCGTGCCATCGCCCGCCACGTGGGCGACCCTCCGCCGCGCGACCCCCGTACCTACGCTCTGGAGGCCCTCCGCCGGGTTCGGGGCGAGCCGGCCGTACGGGCCGCGGTGGGCCGGGCCGCCGAGGCCTTCGGCGGCGGGCTGGCCGGCCTGATCAACGCGCTGGACCCGGACATCGTCACGCTCGGGGGCCTCGCGGAGCCCCTCCGCGCCGCGGCCGAGCCGCGGTTCACCGCCGCGCTGACGGACGGGCTCATGCGGTTCCGCCGCGCCGACCCGCCTCCGGTGGTCGCCGCCGCCCTCGGCGAGGCCGGAGCCCTCCACGGAGCGGCGGCCGCCGCGCTCGACCACGTCCTCACCGAGGACGGCCTGAACGCCTGGGCGGCGTTTGTCGGTGCGGGACGCTAGCTTCGCCCTGGTCGGTCCGAACGGAAGAGGGTGCCGTGGGAGCTTCGAGTTGGCAGTACTTCGTGCCGTATCAGGAGGATCTACAGGACGCTCTGCGGCGGTTGCGGCACAAGGTGTTCGAAGAGCGTGCCTACTACTGGGTGAAGGGAGCCGACTGGCGTCCTGAGAAAGACCGTGAGCCGTGGCCGGCGACCATCGAGGAGCTGTGGGAGGACGAGTGGGTGCATGAGTCCGGTACGCACTCGATCCTGGACATCTTCCGGGTGATCGGACCGGCCGAGCAGCCGGACTACAACACGGTGCAGCCGGTGTCGGCCGATGAGGCGTTCCGGCACCTGGGGGTGCGAGAGCTCACCCGCGCCCACGTCCCCGAGTTCGACGTCTTTCCCCGCGCACGGTGGATGGGCCGTTGCGCGGTCCTGCACGACGACCGGGGCCGGCCTCAGGAGATCTGTTTCTGGGGTCACTCCGGCGACTGACCCCCGACCATCAGCGGTCGTCCATCGTCAGAGCCGCGGGGGGAGGTTCCACGAGCCGATCACCGGCTGCTCGTGTTCGGTGCCCAGCGTGGACAGCGTGCCGGTGCCGAGGCGGAACAGCCGGCCGTCGGCGGGCGGCAGGCCCAGCCAGCGGGCGGTCAGGACGCGCAGGACGTGCCCGTGCGCGGCGAGCACCACGTCGTCGCTCCCGGTCAGCGCCGGCCGCACGCGCTCCAGGACCGCGTCCGCCCGCGCGCCGACCTGCTCGACCGTCTCACCGTCGAGCACGCCGTCACGCCACAGGTACCAGCCGGGCCGCTCCTCGCGGATCGCCGGGGTGCTCCGGCCCTCGTACGCGCCGTAGTCCCACTCCCACAGGCGTTCGTCCGTCTCCGCGCCGGTGAGCCCGGCGAGTTCCGCGGTGCGCCGGGCCCGCTCGGCCGGGCTGGTCAGGACGAGCGCGACCCGGCGGTCGGCGAACAGCGGCGCGAGCGCGCGGGCCTGCTTCTCGCCCTCGGGCGTCAGCGGCACGTCGGTACGGCCGGTGTGCCGGCCCTCACGGGCCCATTCCGTCTCACCGTGCCGCAACAGGATCAGTTCCCCCATACGCGGCACACTACGGGACCGGGACGTGCCGCTTCCCTCGCCCCGGCCCTCAGACGAGAAGGTCGTCCAGCTCCACGTGGTCGAGGCCGTGCGCCTCGGCGACCGGGTAGCTGGTCAGACGGCCCTCGTGCGTGCTGAGGCCCTGCGCCAGCGCGCGGTCGTCGGTCACGGCCTGCCGCCAGCCCTTGCCGGCCAGCGCGAGCGCGTACGGCAGGGTCACGTTGGTCAGCGCGTACGTGGAGGTGTTGGGGACCGAGCCCGGCATGTTCGCGACGCAGTAGAAGACCGAGTCGTGCACCGTGTAGGTCGGCTCGTCGTGCGTCGTCGGACGGGAGTCCTCGAAGCAGCCGCCCTGGTCGATGGCGATGTCGACCAGGACCGATCCTGGCTTCATCCGGGCGACCAGGTGGTTCGAGACCAGCGTGGGCGCCTTCGCGCCGGGGATCAGCACCGCGCCGATGACCAGGTCGGCGTCGACCACGGCACGCTCGATGGCGTACGTGTTGGACATCAGGGTCTTCAGCCGGCCCTGGTAGATCGAGTCGATGTGGCGGAGCCGGTCGATGTTCACGTCCATGATCGTGACGTCGGCGCCCATGCCGACGGCGATCTGGGCGGCGTTCAGGCCGGACACGCCGCCGCCGATGACCACGACCTTGGCTGGAGCCACGCCGGGCACACCGCCGGGCAGCACGCCGCGCCCGCCGTTGAACTTCATCAGGTTGTACGCGCCGACCTGCGGAGCGAGCCGGCCGGCCACCTCGGACATGGGCGCGAGCAGCGGCAGCGACCGGTTCGGCAGCTGCACGGTCTCGTAGGCGATCGAGGTGACACCGGAGCCCAGGAGCGCGTCGGTGCAGGGCCGCGACGCGGCCAGGTGCAGGTAGGTGAAGAGCGTCTGCCCCCGGCGCATCCGGTGGTACTCCGGCTCGATCGGCTCCTTGACCTTCAGGATCAGCTCGCCCGTCTCCCAGACGTCGTCGGCGGTCTCGAGGATCTTGGCCCCGGCGCCGATGTAGTCCTCATCGGGGATGTTCGAGCCCGCGCCCGCGTCACGCTCGACGAAGACCTCGTGGCCGTGGCGCACCAGCTCGTGCGCGCCGGCCGGCGTCACGGCGACGCGGTACTCATTGTTCTTGATCTCGCGCGGTACGCCGACCCTCACGATGCCTCCTCAGTTCATGTTCCTCACCAAGGGTGCGACGAGGATGACCAGGAGCGCGATGAGCAGCATGTATTGCTATTCCCAAGGATGCTGACACATTGTCACGTCCCGGGCGTGTCGTCCGCCTTCGTGAAGACGGTCTCGAGATGCGGGGCGTCGTCGGCCAGGACCAGCACCTCGTCGCCCGCCCGCATCTCGGTGCCGGAGCGGACCGGGACCAGGCGGCCCTCGCGGATCACGAAGCTGACCCAGGCGTCCTCGCCGCACGGAAGCTCGTCGACGGTCGCCCCGTCGGCGGCGGAGCCCGGCGCGACCTGGTAGCGGTGCAGCCCCTCCGGCTCCTCCTGAAAGCGTACGCCCAGGCTCCAGGGCTCGGGTTCGACGACCCGCAGCGGTATGCCCAGCCGGTGCGTGAGAGTGGGGACCGTCCCGCCCTGCACGATCACCGAGAACGCCACGACCACGAAGATGATCGCGTACGCCCGCGACGCGTCCGGCACGCCGGCCTGCACGATGAAGGTGCCGAGCAGGATCGGCACCGCGCCCTTCAGCCCCGTCCAGAGCACGAAGATCCGCTCCTGCCGCCGGAGCCGGACCGGCAGCAGCACGAGCCCGACGAAGACCGGGCGGATGACGAGGGCGAGCGCGAGCGCGAGCAGCAGGCCGATCCAGATCGCCCCACCGTGCGGCAGGTCGCGAATCTTGATCGTCAACCCGAGCATCGTGAACGCGACGATCTCGCCGAGGCTCGCCAGCGACGAGTGGAACCGCTCGATCTCCCGCTTGTACGGCGCGCGCTCGTCGCCGAGCACGATGCCGGCCGTGAACACCGCCAGGAAGCCCGAGCCGTGCGCCGCGGTCGCCAGTCCGTAGATCACCAGAGCGCCGAAGAGGACCCGCAGCGCGTACAGACCCCCGGACGGGAGCGGGACGCGGCGCATGAAGGTCAGCAGGAGCAGGCCGCCCGCGACGCCGACGGCCGCCCCGATCACCATCTGCCGGCAGAACTCGACGACGACCTCTCCGGCGGAGTGCCAGCCGGCGCCGCCGGCGCCCAGCAGCGCCACCATCAGCGCGATGCCGACGGGATCGTTCGCGCCCGACTCGCCCTCCAGCAGGGTGCCGGTGCGCCCGGCGATCTCCCGCCGCCCCAGCACGGAGAAGACCACGGCAGGGTCGGTGGGGGAGAGCGCGGTGCCGAGCAGCATCGCGATGCGCCAGTCGAGGCCGAACGCCTCGTGGGCCAGGACCGCCACGGCCACGGCGGTGACGAGCGTGCCGGCCACCCCGAGCCACAGCGTGGCCCCGGCCGCCGAGCGGAACCGGCGGCGGCCGATGTTCATGCCGCCGTCGAAGAGGATCACGGTCAGCGCGACGGTGACGACCTCTTCGACGACGGGCATCCCCACCCTGCCGAGGCCGGGCCAGATGTCGGAGGCGACCGCCGCGCACACCAGGAACATCGCCGGCGCCGGTACCCGTAGCCGCTCGCCGAACCGGCTCGAGAGCACCGCCAGGGTGCCGATCAGCGCGACCAGGAGGATGGCCCGGCCGAAGGGCTCGACGTCGGTCATGGCACTGCCTTCCCATTGGGGACACCAAGGACAGCGCCGACCAGACTTCCCGGCACACCTGTTCTTAACGTTATCTATATGTGCCTTCCGGGCGGTACTTAACGGCGCCGCAGCGCGTGGTCGCGGGCCGCGATGTCGGCCCGGGTGCCGCGTTCCTCGAGCCGGTCGGCGATCTCCCGCACGTGCTCGGCCTCCTTGTTCCCGCCGTACTTGAACTTGGCCCGCACGCCGGTCACGGTCAGCTCGAGCCCGCGGATGCCGGGCATCAGCCGCCGGTCCGGGTCCTCCTCGGCCGCGACCGGGAGCCGGCCGGAACCCGGCTCGAAGTGGGCGAGCTGCCGGTCGAGGATCGCGGCCTTCTCCGCGGGGTCGTCCACGACGCGGACGTCGCAGGCCAGCTGCACGGTCGCGTAGTACGACGTCGGCACTCCGCGCTCGATCGCGTCGCCGGGCGCGGTGTTCCAGTCCGAGCGGATGTAGGTGTAGTCGTCGATCACGGTGAGCAGGGCGCGCGGACGCTCGCCGAGCGGTTCCCACACCGGGTTGGGCCGCGCGAGGTGCAGCCACACGGTCCGCTCGCCGTCGAAGACGAAGTGGGTGGGGACCACGACCGGCAGGTCGCGGTCGCGGCCACCGGCGATCAGCTGGCCGAAGTCACGCCCGGCGAGCCAGGCGCGCCATTCGTCGTCCTCGGCCGAGTCCCAGGGGTGTACGAGCACTGCGAAACCTCCGATCGGGGGGCGATGCGGAGCAGATTAGAGGATCGGCCACCCGGCGCATGGAAGGCCACGAAGGTCTCAGACCGGGATTCCGCGGACGTACGCCCCCACGATGTGTTCCGGGCGCACCGGCACCCGCGTGAGCGGCGCGCCGCACGCGTCGCGGACGGCGGCCACGATCGCCGGCGTCGAGGACAGCGTCGGCGGCTCGCCGGCGCCGCGAAGCCCGTACGGCGCGTGCGGATCGGGGTGTTCGAGGATCCGCAGGCGCATCGGCGGCATGTCGAGGATCGTGGGGATGAGGTAGTCGGTGAAGGAGGGGTTGCGGATGCGCCCGTCCCGCACCTGGACCTCCTCCATCAGCGCGAGGCCGAGCCCCTGGGCCGTGCCGCCGTGGATCTGGCCCTCCAGCGCGATCGGATTGAGGATCTTGCCGACG
Organism: Actinoallomurus iriomotensis; assembly: GCF_030269445.1. GTDB lineage: Bacteria > Actinomycetota > Actinomycetes > Streptosporangiales > Streptosporangiaceae > Actinoallomurus > Actinoallomurus iriomotensis. The sequence continues at coordinate 508,910 of NZ_BSTJ01000001.1, read as the reverse complement.
TCCTGCACGGCGGCCAGCTCGACCACCTTGACCAGGCCCAGCTCGACGTCCACGTCGACCACGGCCCGGTGCACGCAGAAGGCGAACTGCGTGTGGGAGTCGCCCTGACCGGTGCGCGGGTCCAGCGGCGCCGTCGGCCGGTGGTGGAACTCCCGCGTCTCCTCGACGGCCCGGCCGCCGAGCACCTCGGCCAGCGGGACCGCGACGTCGCCGGCGACGACGTGCCCGCCGCGGAGCGTGCCGCCGGGCATGCCGGCGAGACGGAGCACTCGCTCCCGTACGGCCTCGCAGGCGGCGCGCACGGCGCCGCCGGTCATGTACGACTGGCGCGACGCGCTGGAGGAGCCCGCGGAGCCGACGGTCGTGTCCGCGGGCGCGACGGTCACCTGGTCGACGCCCAGCTCGGTACGGGCGATCTGCGCCTGGAGGGTGACCAGGCCCTGCCCGACCTCGGCGGCGGCGGTGTGCACCAGCACGACCGGTTCGCCGCCGGACACCTCCAGCCGCACCCGGGCGGTGGACAGGTCGTCGAACCCTTCGGAGTAGCAGATGTTCTTGATGCCGATGCCGTACCCGACGCCGCGGACGACGCCCTCGCCGTGCGTCGTGTTGGACACGCCGCCGGGGAGGTTCCGCAGGTCACCGGTGTCGGACGGCGGAGGAGGCGGGAGGTCGCGGACGCGGCGCAGCATGTCGGTGAGCGGCGCGGGCATGTCGACGACCTGCCCGGTCGGCAGGCGTGAGCCCTCCGACAGCGCGTTGCGCACCCGGATCTCAACTGGGTCCAGCCCGCACGCCTCGGCGAGGCGGTCCATCTGGGACTCGTAGGCGAAGCAGGCCTGCACGGCGCCGAAGCCGCGCATCGCCCCGCACGGCGGGTTGTTGGTGTACACGCCGTAGGCGTCGATCATGACGTTGGGCACGTCGTACGGGCCCGCGCCGAGCGAGGCGGCGTTGCCGACCACCGCCGGCGTGGAGGAGCAGTACGCCCCGCCGTCCAGGACGATCTCGGCCTTGACGTAGACCAGCCGGCCGTCCCGGTCGGCGCCGTGCTCGTAGCGGAGGGTCGCCGGGTGGCGGTGGACGTGGCCGGAGAAGGACTCTTCGCGGCCGTAAACGATCTTGACCGGGCGGGCCGTGCGCAGGGCGAGCAGGCAGGCGTGGACCTGCATGGACAGGTCCTCGCGCGCGCCGAACGCGCCGCCCACGCCGGACAGGGTGAGCCGCACCTTCTCCGGGGGCAGGCCCAGGACCGGCGCGATCTGCTCCTGGTCGACGTGCAGCCACTGGGTGGCGATGAACAGGTCCACGCCGCCGTCCTCGGCCGGCACGGCGAGCCCCGACTCCGGGCCGAGGAACGCCTGATCCTGCATGCCGACCTCGTACTCGCCGGTGACGACCACGTCGGCGGTGAACACCTCGCCGGTCCGCACCGGCTGGTGCCGCACGATGTTGCCGCGCTCGTGCACCTTCGGGCAGGCCGGGTCGAGCGCGGCGGCCCGCGCGTCGGTCACCGGCTCGCGTACCTCGTAGTCCACCCTGATCAGGTCGCAGGCCCGGCGGGCGGTCTCGGGGTGGTCGGCGGCCACGATCGCCACGGCCTCGCCCTGGTAGCGGACCCGGTCGATGGCGAGCACGGGCTGGTCCCGCAGCTCCAGGCCGTAGTGCTTGGCGCCGGGGACGTCCTCGTGCGTGAGCACCGCGTGCACGCCGGGGAGCCGGACCGCCTCGGTGAGGTCGATACCGCGGATCACGGCGCTGGGGTACGGGCTGCGCAGCGTGGCGCCCCACAGCATGCCGTCCATCCACAGGTCGGAGGAGTAGGCGAAGGCGCCCCGCACCTTCAGCACCCCGTCCGGCCGGACCGCGCTGTCGCCGACGCCGCCCGCGAACGACCGCCCGGTGACCGGCGCGCCCTCTCTCGCGTACGGACCGTCCTGCTGCGTCACGACGCCCACCTCCTGTCCCTACCCCTCACCGCAGTAGAGCAGGCGCGGAGGAGAAAGAGACAGGGACGATCTCACGAAACCGCCACTGGTCTTTGGCGAGATCTCCCGATATGCCGCATATGGGTCGGTCCGCGGGGCCGATGCCGGCTGGACCCCGCGGACGCGCCTCCGCCATCTTTCGCCAGATGCTTCTGGTAGAAGCCGGAGAAAACTATCCTTTTGAAGAGAAGGACGTCAGCAGCAGTGGAACACTCCTGGTGGACCGGAGTGACCGTCGCTGGTGACGGCGGCGGTCGCGGGCGTGCTCCCGGCGCCGAGCGAAATACCGGTCACCACCACGAGCATGGTCACGGCTCTCTTGAGTCGGTTCATGCGAACGGCCTCCATTAAGCGTTCGAGTAAAAGCAGGTAAATGTGGACAGTCAAGTAACACTCGGGCAAAGAATCCGGATGACGCGGATTCGTCAGGGTCTGTCACAGGCGCAGTTGGCCCTCCCGGAGCTGTCCGATAGTTACGTTTCCCTGATCGAGAGCGGTAAGCGCGTACCGACGCCCGACGTCGTGCGGCTGCTGGCCCGCAAGCTCGGCTGTTCGCCCTCCTACCTGTCCAGCGGCATCGACGAGGACGTCCAGGACCGGATGCGCGTGACCCTCGAGTACGCCGAGATCGCCCTGCAGAACGGCGAGGCCGCGGAGGCCCGTGACCGGCTCGGCGAGCTGCTGGCCGACCCCGACCTTTCCTCGCTGCCGGAGTACGCCCGGCGGGCCCGCTGGGCGCACGCGCTCGCGCTGGAGGCGACGGGCGGGCTCGACGAGGCGATCGGGGAGTTCGCGGCCCTGGCCGCGGTGCTGTCACCGGACTACGACACCGAAGAATGGATCCGGCTCAACATCGCGATGTCGCGCTGCCACCGGGAGAAGGGCGACGCCGCGCGCAGCGTCGCCGTGGCCGAGGGCGCCTTCACCCGCGTCACCGGCCGGCCCGGTCCGTGGAGCGACGAGACGGTCAAGCTCGGCGCGACACTGGTCGGCGCCTACCTCGAACGCGGTGACCTGGTCAGCGGCGGCCAGCTCGCCGAGCGCCTGATCGAGCAGGCGGACGCGATCGGCAGCCCGGCCGCCCGCATGGCCGCCTACTGGGAGGCGGCCATCGTCGCCCGCTACCAGGCCGACTTCGAGAAGGCCGTGACGTACGGGGAACGCGCCCTGGCGCTGCTCGGCGAGGCCGCCGACCTGCGCAACCTCAGCCGCCTGCGCGGCGAGTACGGCACGCTGATGCTCCTGGCCCGGCCGGACGCCGCCGAACGCGCCCGCGACGAGCTGCAGCGGGCGACGCGGGAGATGGCCGCCACGGCGGCCGGCGGCATCGACATCGCCCGGTGTCTGACCGAGCTGGCCCGGGCCGAGCTCGCCCTCGGCCAGCCGCGCAAGGCGGCCGACCGGGCCGCCGAGGCGCTCGACCTGCTCGGCGACGAGCCGCGCCCGGCCACCGCCGGCGCGCTCGTCGTGCTGGCGGAGGCCCGCATCCGCCTGGGCCGCGCGGACTCCGCGGTCGAGATACTCGACCGGGCCATGGCGTGCCTGCGGCGGATGGAGCCCTCCCGCGAGGCGGCCGAGGGCTGGTTCAACCTCGCCGAGCTGCTGTCGCAGACCGGCGACGAAGAACGCCGCACCGAGGCGTACCGGAACGCCCTGACCTGCGCGGGCCTGTAAGGGAAGCGGTGAGAGTGACCTGACGCGTAAAGTGGGCATGCCGAAAAGGCCACTCGGCGCGGCCCGTTGCCCGGTGGTGAATAAGGTGGGAAGGTCCCCGGTGCCCGTCCACCTCTGAGAGATCGACCTCGCCTCCATGACAAACCTTGACCGGCCCGAGCGCCGTCCGCGCCGCACGCCAGCAGCCCTTCGCGCTCCGGAGGCCGGGGCCCGTGCGTAGGCAGGGCGTGATCACCGCGCTGGTGGCCGCTCTCGCGGGCGTCGGCGCCATGGTCGCCGCGGGGCTCCTCGGCGGCGCGCTGCGCGAGCAGGTGATCCCCGGGCTGAGCGACGCCGGCACGCTGACGCGCTGGGGGCTGCCCCTCTCCCGCTTCGTCATGGAGGCCGGCGGCACGCTGACCGTCGGCGTGCTGCTCGGCGCCGCGGTCCTGCTCCCGTCCACGCGCGGCGTGCTCGACCCGCAGGCCGTCCGCTACCTGCGGGGCGCCTCGTGGATCGCGGCCGTCTGGGCGGCGGGCGCCGCCGCCACGCTGATCTTCACGGTCTCCGACATCCTCGGCCTGCCCGCCGGCAAGATCGTCGGCGGCAGCGAGCTGTCCAGCTACGTCGGCCAGATCCCGCAGGGCACGGCACTGATGTTCGTGGTGCTGCTCGCCGCGCTCATCGCGCTGCTGGCCCGCACCGCCGTCACACTGGGCAGCGCGGCGGGCCTGCTGGTCGTGGCGCTCGTCGCGCTGCTGCCGCCCCCGCTCACCGGGCACTCCTCGTCCTCGCCCAACCACGAGCTGGCCATCAGCGGCCTGGCGATGCACATCGTGGCGCTGTCGCCCTGGGTGGGCGGACTGCTCGCGCTCGTCTGGCACGCCACGCACGACGGCGACCACCTCGGCGTCGCCGCGGGGCGGTTCAGCCGGATGGCCCTGTGGTGCTACGTCGCGGTGGGCGTCAGCGGAGTCGCCAACGTCCTCTCCCGGCTGCCCGACCCGTCGCTGCTCTACACCACCGACTACGGGCGGCTGGTCCTGGTCAAGCTGGCCCTGTTCATCGTTCTCGGGATCTTCGGTTACCTCCACCGCGAGCGCACCCTGCCGGCCCTCATGGCGCACAACCCCAAGGGCTACGCCCGCCCGGCCGTGACCCGCCCGCCGTGGGCGTTCGTCCGCCTCGCCGGGGCCGAGGTCCTGCTCATGGCCGCGACCCTCGGCGTCGCCGTCGCGCTCGCCCGCACCGCCCCGCCCGCCGTGAACCTCGACGAGGACGCGGTCACCAGCATGATCGGGTTCCCGATGCCGCCGCCGATCACGGTCGCCCGGCTGGCGACGATGTGGCGGCCGGACCTGTTCTTCGCCGTGCTCGTCGTCGTGCTCGGCGGCCTGTACGCCGCGGGCGTCGCGCGGCTCCGCGCACGCGGCGACGCCTGGCCGCCCGGCCGGACGATCGCCTGGGGCGTCGGCCTGCTCACGATCGTCGCGGTCACGATGACCGGGATCGCGACGTACTCCCCGGTGCTGTTCAGCACGCACATGATCCAGCACATGGTCCTGTCGATGCTGAGCCCGATCCTGCTCGTGCTCGGCGCCCCGGTGACGCTCGCGCTGCGGGCACTGAAGCCCGCCGCGATCCGCGGCGACCGCGGGCCGCGTGAATGGCTGACGGTCATCCTGCACAGCCGGGCCCTGCGGTTCATCGGCCATCCCGCCACGGCCACCGTCATCTTCGTCGGCAGCACGTACGCGGTGTACTTCACGCCGCTGTTCGGCTACCTCATGCGCGCCCACGTCGGGCACCTGGCGATGCTCGTGCACTTCCTCGCCTCCGGCAGCCTGTTCTTCTGGGTGCTGATCGGCGTCGACCCGACACCCCGCAAGCTGCCGTACGTGGCCAAGATGCTGCTGCTGTTCGTGACGATGCCGTTCCACGCGTTCTTCGGCATCGCGCTGATGAACCTCGGCAAGCCGCTCGCGGCCGGGTGGTACACCTCCCTGCACCGCCCGTGGGGCACCTCGGTGCTGGCCGACCAGCACACCGGCGGCTCGATCGCCTGGGCGTTCGGCGAGATCCCGACGTTCATCGTGCTGATCGCGATGGTGCTGCAGTGGTACGCCGACGACCAGCGCCTGGCGCGGCGCCTCGAACGGCAGGCCGACCGGACGGCGGGGAAGACCGACGACGAACTGGCCGAGTACAACGCCTACCTCGCCTCGCTCGACAAGCGGCCCCCGTCGGCCTCCTCCTCTCCGCCCCAGGAATAGCGCGGTTCCGCTCCGGGCGATTCCGCCCCCGGCGTACGGCCATGGCGCCGGGCCGCGGGGTGCGACAGCGTGATGGGCATGGCTGACTTCCGGTTCTCGTTCAACGTCCTCGACATCGGCTCACGCGAACGGTTCATCGAGATCTGCCGGCGCGGCGAGGCGTACGGGTACGACACGGTCTTCGCCGCCGACCACCTGGGCTTCGCCGCCCCGTTCCCGGCCCTGGTCGCCGCGGCGGCGGCCACCGAACGCCTGAAGGTCGGCACGCTCGTGCTGAACGCCGCGTTCTGGAATCCCGCCCTGCTGGCCCGCGAGGTGGCCACGACCGACGTGCTCACCGGCGGGCGCCTGGAGCTCGGCCTCGGCTCCGGGCACATGAAGTGGGAGTTCGACGAGGCCGGCATCCCGTGGGAGTCCTTCGGCCCGCGCGCGGACCGGCTGGAGTCGACGATCCAGGAACTGGGGCGGCTGTTCGCCTCGGACGGGTACCCGCAGCAGGCGGCGACGCGGGAGGCACTGGGCCTGCCGCGGTTCGGACCCGTCCAGCGGCAGGGCTTCGGCGGGTACGGACCGCCGCTGATCGTCGGCGGCACGGGCGATCGGATCCTGCGGATCGCCGCCGACCACGCCGACGTCATCGCGATCGCCGGGCTGTACCAGATCAAGGGACGGCCACCGGGCACCTTCCGGCTCGGCACCGCCGAAGAGGCCGCCGAGCGCGTCCGGTACGCCCGTGAGCGGGCGGGCGACCGCGCCGGGCAGATCGAGTGGCACGCGCTGGTCCAGATGGTCATGGAGACCGACGACCGCGAGGCCGCCGCCGCGGGCCTGCTGGAGCGGTACGGCCACACGATGACCGCCGAGGAGATCCTCGACACCCCCTTCCTGCTCATCGGCACGGTCGAGGAGATGGCCGAGCAGATGCTGCGGAACCGCGAGCGCTTCGGGTTCACCTACTACACCGTCCACGGCCCGTTCATGGACGCGTTCGCACCCGTGATCGAACGGGTCCGTGCGCGCACGAAACCCTCGTGAACAGCGAAAACGTCCCTTTCGGTAACGTGACCAGCGCCGCTGATTACGGGTAAGGAAAGCCTCGTGCGGGAACGTCCGTCGTGTGTCCCGCACTGTGATCACCGGTCTGCTGCTGACGGCCGCGTTGCAGATCGCCATCGGCTGCGCCCACTCTCGCGTCGGCGCGATCCAGACCCCGCGTCCGGTCGGCCGGACGATGGTCGCGCCGCCGTCGCCGACGCCCCCGCCGACGATGCGTCCGGACGAGGTCACGCTGCCGATGCGGGTGGTCCGCGGGAACGGAGGCACGCTCGTCTACGTGCCGATGAAGGTCAACGGCCACGGGCCGTACGAGTTCGTGCTGGACACCGGCTCCTCCAACTCGTCGGTGGACCGCAGCCTGGTGCGCCGGCTGGGCCTGCCGCGCACCGGGCAGCAGCATCCCGTGCAGGGGGTGACGGGCAGTGGCATGGTGCCGGTCGTCCGGGTGCACCACTGGACACTCGGCGGGCTGCCCATGCACAGCACGTCGCTGTCGGTCGTCGACCTCGGCATCGGCGTGGCCGGCCTGCTGGGCTCGGACGAGCTGTGCCGGTTCGGCAACGTGATCCTCGACTTCCGGCACAACAGGCTCGTCATCCAGCGCCGCTGAACAACCCGCGGTCCTCCGGATGAGCGAGCGCGGCCGCACCGACCGTCGAATGAATATGGCGCAGCACCGCGAGCACCAGCACCGCGATCTGTCCGGCCGAGCGGGACCGCCACCGGGAGCCGATCGCCTTCAGGCGGACGCGCAGCAGGTCGGCGACGTAGTTGACGGTGTTCGAAGGCGATCGTGAATCGGCCGTCAGCGAGTTTCCGCAGCCAGGCCCGGTCTGCCAGCCGGTTCGGCTTCGCCTGCCCCTACCGTCTACGCGGCACGAGTCCGGTTTCGAAGGCGATGATCGCCAGGTGGACGCGGTCCCGAGCCTTGAGCTTGGCGAACAGACGCGCGACATGGGTCTTCGCGGTCGCCGCGCTGATCACCAGCCGCTCGGCTATCTCAGTGTTCGACAGTCCCTGTCCGACCAGTGCCAGCACCTCGCGCTCCCGGTCGGTGATCCCCGCGATGGGACTCGAGTCCGCGGCGGGCCCGGGGTCCGGTGCGGGGGCCGCGGGGCCGGTCGTTCCGGCGAAGTCCGCGATCAGCCGTCGGGTCACGCTCGGCGCGATCAGCGCGTCGCCCGCGGCCACCACGCGGATCGCTTCCAGGATCGCGTCCAGAGCCATGCTCTTGAGCAGGAATCCGCTGGCCCCTGCGCGCAGTGCGCCGTAGACGTACTCGTCGTGGTCGAAGGTCGTCAGCACCAAGACCTTGGGCGGGTCCGGCTCGGCGGTCGCCTGCCGGGTCGCCTCGATCCCGTCCATGCCCGGCATGCGGATGTCCATCACCACGACGTCCGGCCGCAGTTCACGCACCAGGCGCACCGCCTCGCGGCCGTCGTGGGCCTGGCCGACCACCTCCAGGTCGTCGGTGTCGCCGATCAGGATCGCGAGCCCGACCAGCAGCAGGGGTTGGTCGTCGGCCAGCAGCACCCGTACGCTCATGCCGGGAGGCTCGCCGTCACCCGGAATCCGCCCTCCGGACGCTGGCCGGCGCTGAACTGGCCGGACAGCAACGTCACTCGTTCGCGCATGCCGAGCAGGCCGAAGCCGCTCCCGCCGGCTGCGGTGAGCCTCGGACGGCCCGGCCCGCCGAGACCGTCGTCCCCGTCGTCCACCACCTCGATCGTCACTCCTTTCGGCTCGTAACCGACCGCGACCCGGCACGTCCGCGCCCTGGAATGCCGCACCACGTTCGTCACCGACTCCTGGATGATCCGGAACGCCGACAGTTCGATCTCCGGCGGCAGTGGACGCTGCTCGCCCCGCCAGGTCACGTGGACCCGCACCCCGGCGTCGGCCGTGCGTTCGGCGAGCTGCGGGACGTCGGCCAGGCTGCCGACCGGCGCCAGCGGAGCGGCCTGCGGCATGGCGTCGTCCGGCTCGGCGCGGCGGAGCGCCCCGAGCATGCGCTGCAGCTCGAGCAGCGTCTCCCGGCTGGTGGTCTCGATGCCGGTCAGCGCCTGCCGCGTCTGCTCGGGCTTGGTCTCCACGACCCGTGCCGCCGCTCCCGACAGCACCGTGATGATCCCGATGCTGTGCGCGACGCTGTCGTGCAGTTCGCGGGCGATCCGCAGCCGCTCGGTCAGGACGGCGCGGGCCGCCCTCTGCTCGTGCAGGGCTTCGAGGTATTCACGGCGTTTGCGATACACCCCCCCGACGACCCACGCGAGCGCGAACCACAACGCGAGCCCCCCGGCGAACTGGGCCGCGTCGCTGACGGTCTCCCCGGGGATGTGGGTGACGTTGACGAACGCGGCCGCGACGGCCGCGACGAAGCCGACGGCGGCAGCCTTCGGCCGCCGGACAGCGAGGTACCCGCCCAAGGCGACGAGCATGACGAACACGATCGAGGGCCGCGCGCCGAAGATGTCGCCGAGGACTGCTTCGCCCAGGACCGCCGCGAAGACCACCGCCGGCAGACGGCGCACGAGCAGGACCGGAAGGGCGAGCACGAAGAAGAGCCCGGTCCGAGAGGCCGGCATCGTCCAGGCGAGCATCAGCGCGTAGAAGGAGGTGGTGGCCAGCACCGCGGCCTGTGACATCAGCCAGGTCACGCGCTTCGATGTCGAGAGACGCCGGAGAAGCTCTTCCATACGGAGATCGTATTCAGCGACGTCGGCTCCGCGCGTCGGCCCGGCGATGTACGCGCCGTACACCGCCGAGCCGATGACCTGGGGAACGGTGACATCCACCGGCCGACGCGACGGATGGCGTTCTGTTCCTAGGTTCGTGGACATGACGAACGCACCGCTGATCGATCTTCGCGATACGACGAAGAAATACGACGACGGCCCGCCCGCGCTGGCCGGCGTGACCTTGTCCGTGGCGTCCGGTGAGTGCGTGGCGATCCTCGGCCATTCCGGCAGCGGGAAGTCCACGCTGCTGAATCTGATCGCCGGCCTGGACAGGCCCTCCAGCGGCAGCGTCACCGTCGACGGCACCCGCGTCGACCGGCTCGGTGAGGCCGGTTCGGCGAAGTACCGCCGGGCCTCGATCGGCATGATCTTCCAGTTCTTCAATCTGCTCGACGACCTGACCGTGTTGGACAACGTCATGGTTCCGGCGCAGCTGGCCGGGATGGGCAAGGGCGAAGCGAAGCGGCGGGCCGTCGAGCTGCTCGGCTCGCTGGGCATGGACCGGCATGCCAAGGCCTACCCGCAGCGGCTGTCCGGCGGGCAACGGCAGCGGGTGGCGGTGGCCAGGGCCCTGATGAACAAGCCGGCGCTGCTGCTGGCCGACGAGCCCACCGGCGCGCTGGACTCGAGCTCGGCCGAGGACGTGCGCCGGCTGCTGCTGGACCTGAACGGCGAGGGCCAGACCATCTTGTTGGTGACCCACGACGTGCAGCTGGCCGCGAGCACCGCGCGCCGCACGATCGAGCTGGTGGACGGCGCGGTCGAGCGGGACGTCATCAATGACGGCCGCGGTGCCGGCCTGGCCGCCGGCACGCCGACGACCCGTCCGACGGGAGCGGTCGGATGACACTGCGCAAGCCGCCGATGCCCCGGCGCCTCTTCGAGGTCGGATTCCATGCCATGGCCCGCCTGCTGCCGGCGGTGAGCCGGTGAGCGCCTTGGGCAAGGTCGTACGCTCCGGCGTGGGCCGTCGTCGGGTCCAGTCCCTCGTCATGGCCCTGACGACGTTCGCCGCGGTGACATCCTCAGTACTCTCCCTCGGCCTGCTGGCCGTCGTGCAGGCCCCGTTCGACCACGCCTTCAGCGCTCGGAACGGGGCGCACCTGGCGGTCCAGTTCGACGGCTCGAAGGCCACGGCCGCGCAGGCCGCCGCCACCGCGCACGCCGCCGGCGTCACCGAGGCGGCCGGACCGTACCCGATCGCCGCCGCCCTGGACACGACCGTCGGCACGGACTGTCCCAAGAAGGATTGGGCCGGTCACGACAACGGTCCGATCACCGTCACCACCCGGTCCGGCCTGGGCAGCACCTCCGGGATGGACCAGCTGGCGCTGACCCAGGGGCGCTGGCCGACGAGCCCGGGCGAGATCGCCCTTCCGCGGCAGCACTATGCCGCCGACTGCTTCGGCAGTTCGGTGGTGTTCTCCTCCCTGCCGGGCAAGCCGTCGTTCAAGGTCGTCGGCTTCGCCGACTCGGTGACCAACAGCGCGACCGCCTTCGCCACCGCCGACGGTTTCGCGCGGCTCACCGCTGCCGGTGCCAAGTCCGACGAGCAGATGCTCTACCGGTTCGCCAAGGCCGGGACCGCCGCCGACATCGCCACCGACAAGCAGGCGGTGGCCGCCGCCGCGCCGGCCGGCGCGGTCGAGGGCGGACAGTCGTACCTGACCGCGGAGCAGCAGGCGACCGGCAACGCCAAGGCCTACGTGCCGTTCCTGATCGGCTTCGGGTTCCTCGGGCTGTTCATGTCGGTGCTGATCATCTCGATCGTGGTCAGCGGGGCTGTGGCCTCGGGAATCCGGCGCATCGGGATTCTGAAGTCGTTGGGCTTCACCCCTTCGCAGGTGGCCCGCGCCTACACCGCGCAGGCCATGATCCCGGCGACATTCGGCCTGGTGCTCGGCACGGTTTTCGGCAACCTCCTGGCCGTGCCGATCCTGGGCGGGGCCACCAAGCAGCTCGGCGCGGCCAGTGCCGCGATTCCGTTGTGGGTCAGCGCCGTGGTGCCGCTGGGCACCCTGCTGATCGTCGGCGTCACGGCTGTGATCCCGGCGCTGCGGGCCGGCCGGATGCCGACGGTGCGGGCTCTGGTGGTCGGCCGCGCCCCCAAGGCCGGGGGCGGTCAGGCGGCGCAGCGTCTGGCCTCGCGGCTGCCGCTGCCCCGGGCCGTGTCGCTGGGGCTGGCCCAGCCGTTCGCCCGGCCGGCCCGGGCCGTACTGGTCGGTGCGGCGGTGCTGTTCGGCGTGGTGAGTGCCACGTTCGCGGTGGGGCTGGAGTCCGGGTTCAACAAGTACCTGGACACCAGTACCTCAGGCTTCAACGTCGCGTCGGAGTTCGTGGAACCCACCGCCGACGTGGGCGTGCCCTGGGGTCTCTACGGCCCCAACGACCCGCGCACCCCGCACCTGGACGCCGCCAAGGTGGCCGCCGCGCTCGCCGGGATCCCGGGCACGAAGGCCGCGTTCGGCTGGGGCGAAAGCGGCGCGACCATGGTCGGCGCCCCGCCCGGCGGCGAACCGACGCGGGTGTTCACGGTCACCGGCGACTTCTCCTGGACGCACCTGGAGCTGCTGTCCGGCCGCTGGTACTCGGCGCCCGGCGAGGCCGTGGTCGGCGACAAGCTGGCCTCGGCGGTGGGGATCCACGTCGGTGACGACGTCACCGTGGTGCAGCAGAACAAGCAACGGTCGCTGAAGGTCGTCGGCATCAACTTCGACACCAACCAGGGCGACTACACGGTCATGACGGATGCGGCCACCTTCACCGCCGCCGGTCTGACCCCGCGCATCGACCAGTTCAACGTCGAGCTGGCCTCGAACGTCAGCGGATCGGACTGGTCCACCTCGGCCGCCGCCGCGCTGACCCCGCTGAACGCCTCGGTCCAGGCGAACTCGGGCGGGGGCAAGAACATCATAGTGATCACCATGGGCGCCCTGGTGGCCACGCTCACGCTGATGATGATGGCGGTCGCCGCGCTCGGGGTGCTGAGCATGGTGGTGCAGGACACTCGGGAGCGGGTTCATGATCTGGGGATCTTCAAGGCCCTCGGGATGACACCCAAGCAGACCATTGCGATGGTTCTGGCCTCGGTGACACTCACCGGCCTGATCGCCGGGCTGATCGGGGTCCCGCTCGGGGTCGCGGTGGAGAAGGCGACGCTGACCCCGATGGGGAACGCGATCGGCCGGCACCTGCCGCCGAGCGTGTCCCACGTCTACACCGCCGGGCTGCTCATCCCCCTGCTGGCCGGCGGGATCGTGATCGCCCTGCTCGGGGCACTGCTGCCGGCCGGCTGGGCGGCCCGGTCGCGGACCGCCACCGCGCTGCGGACCGAGTAGGACCGAGCAGAGCCGCTGGTCGCCGCGGTGAAAGCGGTGCTGGGCACTGCACGGCGAGGCAAGAACGCCAATGCCGACCTCCCCAGGTTGACACCCTCGGGAGGTCGGCATTGCGGCGTTTTCCCTCAACACAGAGGCGTGAGAGGCACCCGGCATGGCGGGCAGCGTTTTCGACCTGTGCTCGATCGGCATCGGCCCGTAGAGGTCACAGACAGTCGACCCGATGCGCGCGGCCCGTATGTCAGCGTTCCCCCCTTCCGAGGGGGCGGGTTCGAGGTGGTGCTGGTTCCCGGCCACCGGTTCGTCCCGTCGGGTCTCCGGCAGGAGGCGGGCACCGCTCCCGGCGGGCGATCCGGAGCCGGCGGTGCGGCGGCTGCGTGACCACCTCGCGCGGCGGTCGGCGATCCTAAGGGCGGCCCGAGCAACGGTCGCCGGCGGCTTCTCCCGCCGCGATCGAGGAGGCCGAACATCGCCCGGGTTTTCCCCTGCCCGCCGATCTGAAGGCCATGTACCTGGTCGCCGACGGGGAGGACCCGCGAGGCCCCGACCGAAGCCTGTTCGCGAACGCCTGCTGGCTGAGCCTGGAGAGCCTGATCAGGGAACATCTCGAGCAGACGGTCCCGGGCTGTGCGGACCCGGACGCGGACTGGGACGAGGTCTTCCTGCACGCCGATCCGCCGCACACGGTCCGGCGCTGCGCAGCCCACCCCGGCTGGGTGACCTTCGCCATGGCGAACGACGGCGACGCCCTGGCGGTCGACCTGGCCCCGGCCCGTGACGGCCGCCCCGGCCAGGTCATCAAGTACGGCCCCGATCCGCCCGACCATCCGATCTACGTGGCCGACTCGGTGACGTCGCTGCTGGGCGGCTACCTGGACCGGTTGGAACAGGGCGCCTACACCCCTGACACGCGCCGGCCCGGCGGCCTCGATCTGTGGGCGGACGTCTACGAGGACGAGGTCCCGAGCACGGTGACCGGCGCCATCCCGAACCCGGTCCCGCCCGGACTCCAGGAGGTCCACGTCAACGACCCCGCAGACCTGGTCGACCTGACCCCACTGACCGCGGCACCCACCTGCTGCGCCTGCGCATGAACCGCGGCACGACCGCCGACCTGACCCCCATCGGCGAACTGCCCGTCGAAGACCTACGGCTCACCGTGGACGGCGCGGCCCTCACCCCGCTCGCCGACCACCCCGCCCTCACCTCACTGGACCTGGGCATTATCGGCCAGGTTGACCTCACGCCGCTGCGCACCATCCCCAACCTGCACGGCCTCGACCTGTCCCGCGCCGACGCCCGCGACCTGACCGACCTGGCCGTCCTGTCCAGCCTGCCCGGCCTTCGTTACCTGGCGCTCACCCGCCGGCAGTGGGCCCACCTCCGCTAGACCGGATCGACCCCGCCCACCCTCACCGACGTCCTCGCCTGGGCGGCCGGCCTCGGCCTCGACCTAGAACCGGTCAGTGAACTGACCGGCGACCTGCGCACATGACCCAAGGCTCAGAAGGCGACTTTTGAGACGGGGCGCTCAGCCCGGGAGCTGCCCGAGTGTGATGGTCACCGTCTGACGCGCGCCGTCGGGGCGCATGATCTGTGCCTTCACCTTCTGGCCGGGCTTGAGGGTGGCGAGCGCCTCGGACAGGGCCGTCGTCGTCTGGGTGCGGACGCCGTTGACCGACAGGATGACGTCGTCCGCGACGATTCCGGCATTCGCCGCGGGGCCGCCCGGTGTCACGGAGACGACGCCGACGCCCTCGACGTCGCCCCGCAGGTCGACCACCGTGCGCACCTTGGCGCCGATCGCGGCGCGTCCGGACTCCTTCACGCGCCCCGACGCGATGAGCTGGTCGGCGATCAGCTTGACCGTGTTGCTCGGGATGGCGAACCCGATGCCCGCCGCCGCGCCGCCGATCTGCGGGTCCGTGACGGTCAGCGTCGGGATGCCGACCACCTGGTTGCTCAGGGTGACCAGAGCCCCGCCGCTGTTGCCCGGGTTGATCGGCGCGCTCGTCTGGACGGCGCCGGCGATCGTCGCGCCGGGGAAGGACCCCTCGCGCTGGGAGCTGACCGTACGCCCCAGGGCGGAGACGATGCCGTTGGTGACGCTCCCGGACAGGCCCAGCGGGTTGCCCATCGCCAGCACGATCTGGCCCACGGCCAGCCGCCCGGAGTCGCCGAACGTCGCCCGGGTGAGCGGAGCGTTCCTCACCCGGACGACGGCGAGGTCGTTCGCGGCGAACTCCCCGACGAGCGTCGCGGGCAGCGGCGTCTTGGAGCTGGGCGAGGTCACCTGCAGGCGCTGCGCGCCCGCCACGACGTGATCGTTGGTGACGATGTCGCCCTTGTCGTCATAGACGATGCCCGACCCGAGACCCGAGTCGGTGTTGATCTGCACGACGGAGGGCAGCACCCTCTTGACGACCTGCTCGAACTGCTGCTCGAGCACGTCGCCGGAGACGGGCGTTCCCGCGCCCACCGCGCCGGGCCGGGTGTCCCGCCGCACCTCGGTGCCGCAGCCCGCGATCAGCGCCAGCCCGGCGACCACCGCCGAGGCGGACCGCGTGTGTCGCTTCATGCAGACTGCTGTTCCCCGCAGTCACGGACGGCAAGCGGTACGGCAGGCCGGACCGGCCCATCCTTTGCCGGAGACAGGAGATGGGCCGGTTTCGCGCTCAGCCGCTTTTGTGCTGGAGCCAGTGCACGGCGAAGCCGCCGACCGACGTGCGGATCGCCAGGATGACCACGCCGAGGGTGAGGATCGGGAGGACCACCCACTTCTCCATGAGGCCGTTGGTGCGCGGTACGAGCGGGATGTTGAACCGCTTGTTCCACGGCCAGAAGATCGGGCAGCCCTCCGGCGTCAGGCAGTCGGTGAAAATGTGCATGAGGCAGCCGAGCCCCACCGACAGACCCGCCCAGCCCAGGTAGTAGTGGCCCATGAACAGGTCGATCCCCGGCCCGGCGAAGTGCATGCCGATCATGAGATAGGTCAGGCCGAGTGCCAGGGCGCCGTTGATGATCACGTTGAAGTGCTCGCGCTCGGGGACGTGGATTCCGACCCCTCGCAGCCCCAGACAGATGAGCAGGAAGAGCTCGACCCACCAGCCGGGCCGGAAGTACTGGGCGAGCAGGTCGGTGCCGAACGTCATCAGCACGATGAAGAACAGTGAGTGCGTCGCGTGCCGGTGCCCGCCGGAGATCCACGCGACGCCCTTGCACAGGACCTTCGTGACCGGCCCGAGCGCCTGTGCGATCGAACCGCTGTGGTGGTCGATGTCGGGCAGCAGCGCCGCCCCCGCACAGACGACGGAGCCGGCGACGATCTCACCGGGCGTCATCTTCATTCCATAGTCCGCGAGGAAGGGCACCACTCCCAGCCACGCGACAGCCCCCGCCAGGGCGTGAGTATGCCCCATCATGCGTACATCACTCGCTTTGCCCACGTATTAACCACGCGCGGACTGTAACGGGCCGAGGGCCTTCGATGCTGGACGACGCGCCGGAGCAGATGCGCACGTTCACCGTGTGTCAGCGGAATTCGTCAGATTAACCCAGCAACACGGTCGAACCGCGCAGCTCAGACCGGGATCAGGCGCCAGTCGGCCTTACCCGGACGGTACGGCGCGTCGAGGCGCTTGGCGACGACGCCCGGAAGGTGTTGTTCGCGCGCAGCCTCGCGTACCGCCTCGCCGTCGTCGAACCAGGGTGCGGTCTGCCAGTGCGGCCCGGACAGCTCCAGGTCGCCGAGCAGCTCACGGCGCCGCTCGTACGGCTCGTCCAGCAGCGACCGCCCGTCCAGGTAGAGCAGGTCGTAGATCATGTACGTGTCGCCGCCGGTGTCGGTCAGCTCTCCGTCGAGGACCGCACGGTGGATCCCGAGCGCCTCGCCGAGCCCGCGCGGCGCCTTCGCGGGCCTGCCGTCCGCGGCGACGACACGCGCCGGCCCTCGCTCGCCGTACGCGATCAGCCGCCGCCCGCCCCAGGCGAACTCGTATCCGTACTCGTCATGCCGCTGCGGCAGCCGCGCGCGCTTCTCGGGCACGATCGGGCGTACGTCCTCGGGCATCGGGTCGGCGTCGGGGGAGACCGGCGGATCCATCCGGTGGATCATCCAGTTCTTGCCGTTCGTGGGGAACAGGACGTACCGGCCCGAGACCCGGCCGCCGTGCAGCACGATCTTGACCTCGCGCTCGGTCCACTTCTCGGTCTCGTACGTGCCGCGGTCCCAGATCATCACCTGGCCGCCGCCGTACTCGCCCTGCGGGATCTCCCCGGCGAACGAGGCGTACTCCAGCGGGTGGTCCTCGGTGTGCACGGCGAGGTGGTTGACCTTCGGGTCGTCCGGCACACCCTTGGGCAGGGCCCACGAGACCAGCACGCCGTCGCGTTCGAGCCGGAAGTCCCAGTGCAGCCGCCGCGCGTGGTGCTCCTGGATGACGAACGTGTCGTCGTTGCCCTCGGGCAGCGGACCCTCCGCCGGGACCGGCTCCGGCGTACGGCGCGCGTCGCGTTTGCTGCGGTAGGTCCGTAGTTCCGCCATACGGCGTTGCGTACCCCGCCGCGCGGCGTTATCTCAGGGGAGGGTGAGGATCTCCGCGCCGTCGTCGGTGACGAGGAGCGTGTGCTCGAACTGGGCGGTGCGCTTGCGGTCCTTCGTCACGACCGTCCACTTGTCGGGCCAGATCTCGTACTCGATCGTGCCGAGGGTCAGCATCGGCTCGATGGTGAACGTCATGCCCGTCTCGATGACGGTCGAGGCGTTCGGGTCGTCGTAGTGCGGCACGATCAGCCCGGAGTGGAACGTCGTGCCGATGCCGTGGCCGGTGAAGTCGCGGACCACGCCGTACCCGAACCGCTTGGCGTAGGACTCGATCACCCGGCCGATGACGTTGAGCCGCCGGCCGGGGCGCACCGCCTTGATGGCGCGGGCCAGGGCCTCCTGGGTGCGCTCGACGAGCAGCCGGGACTCCTCGTCGACGTCGCCGACGAGGTACGTCGCGTCGGTGTCGCCGTGCACGCCGTCCTTGAACGCGGTGATGTCGATGTTGATGATGTCGCCGTCGCGCACGACCGTGTCGTCCGGGATGCCGTGGCAGATCACCTCGTTCAGCGAGGTGCACAGCGACTTGGGGAACCCGCGGTAGCCGAGCGTCGAGGGGTAGGCGCCGTGGTCGAGCATGAACTCGTGCCCGATGCGGTCGAGCTCGTCGGTGGTGACGCCGGGCTCGATGTGCTTGGCGACCTCGGCCATCGCCTGCGCCGCGATCCGGCCGGCCACCCGCATCCGCTCGATGATCTCCGGCGTCTTGACGTCGGGCTCGCCGGTGCGGGGGAACTTCTTGCCGACGTACTCCGGGCGGGAAATCTCTGCGGGCACCGTGCGCATCGGCGAGACGCGGCCGGGACGGAGTTGCGTCGTCATGGTGTTGGAGTGTAGTTGCCCGTGAGGGGAAGGATGACAAGTCGATCAGGAGGCGATGATGAGCGACGACGGCGAGTGGTTCTTCTGTCTCAAGCACATGCGGGTCGAGCACGGCCCCGGGTGCCCCGACCGCGACCGGATGGGCCCGTACGCCACGGAGGCCCAGGCCGCGAACGCGCTCCAGCACGCCCGCGAGCGCAACGAACAGTGGGAGGCCCAAGACGACAACTGACGCGAGCGCGAGAGGGGGCCGTCGGGCCGGAGACGGTCAGCCGGCCGGCGGGCCGGTGATCGTGTCGAGGAGGCCGGCCAGGCGGTCGCGCAGGCCGCGTTTGACGCGCGGTTCGCCCGTCGCGGCGCTCACCAGGTGCTGGGCGGCGTCGAAGGAGATCGCGGACTCGCTCGGCGGCACGGACAGTGACTCGTGCGCGAGCCCGCGCAGCTCCTCGTCGCCCCCCTCCAGCGCGAAGACCGTCGCGCCGATCCGGCGGGCGTCGTCGACGCGTTCGAGCACGCCCTCCGGGGCGGTCTCCTCCGACACGACGAGGAGCGTCTCGCCGCGGCGTGCGGCCTCCAGCCGGTCGAGCCCGATCCTCAGATGGGCCGGCGCGCCGGGCGGCGGGTCCCAGCGGACGAGTGTGGGGCTGATCTCCGGCAGCCCGCACAGGCGGCTCTCGTCGTCCAGGTGTGCGGCGAGGTGCCACGGCTCGTCGTCGCGCGGGCCGAACAGCAGCAGGCCGCCCGGCACCCGGGCGGAAGCGCGCAGAGAGCGGGCGAAGTCCTGGGTGCGCTCCGGCCAGCCGGTGGTCGCCAGCAGCTCTCGCAGAGCCCTGACCTGACTCGCGTCCATGGTTCCCATCGTGCCGTACGGACCCCGGAGTCTCACCCTCATCGGCGGCGAGGTGGGAAGGTCACGTGTCCCGAGCCGGGCGCATCGGGCGAGACGGCGTGGTGTACGCATGTGTCATGGAGATTCTCGGCATCGACATCGGCGGCAGCGGCATCAAGGGCGCGCCCGTCGACGTGGTCACGGGCCGGTTCACCCGTGACCGCATGCGCGTGGAGACGCCGGCGCCCGCCGCGTCCCGTCCGGTCGTCTCGGCGGTCGCGCAGATCGTCCGGCACTTCGACTGGACCGGTCCGGTCGGGGTCACCTTCCCGGGCGTGGTCACCGACGGCGTCACCCGCACCGCGGTGAACCTGACCGACGAATGGGAGGGCCTCGCGGCGCGCGACCTGCTCGCCGACGAGTGCGGCACGCCGGTCACGCTGCTGAACGACGCCGACGCGGCGGGCGTGGCGGAGATGGCGCACGGCGCCGGGCGCGGACGGTCGGGCACGGTGCTGCTGGTGACCCTCGGCACGGGCGTCGGCACCGCGCTGTTCAACGACGGCACGCTGGTGCCCAATACCGAGCTGGGGCACATCGAGATCCGCGGCAAGGACGCCGAGCGCCGCGCCTCCGCGCACGCCCGGGAGGTGCACGACTGGAGCTGGCACAAGTGGGCCGGGAAGCTGGAGGAGTACCTGCGGCGGGTCGAGGACCTGCTCTGGCCCTCGCTGATCATCATCGGGGGCGGCGTGAGCAAGCGTGCCGAACACTTCCTCCCGCACCTGAAGGACGTACGGGCCGAGGTGGTGGCGGCCGAGTTGCACAACGACGCCGGCATCGTCGGCGCCGCCATGGCCGCCGCACCCCGGTCGCCGGCCGGATGACGGGCGCGCTCGGCTCCTCGCTCGCTCCGCGGCCGGCTCGTGCCTCACCGGCCACTCCGCTCGCTCGTCGCCTCACCGCTCCGTGGCAGGATCGGCCCCATGACCATTTCGCAGGCTGAATCACCGGACGTCAGCGGGCTGTCCGTCGGGATCCTCGGCGGTACCGGAGACCAGGGCAAGGGGCTGGCCCGCCGTTTCGCGCTCGCGGGCCACTCCGTGATCATCGGCTCGCGCAGCGCCGAGCGTGCCCGGCAGGCGGCCGAGAGTCTCGGCGACGGGCTGCAGGCCCGGGGCGAGGAGAACGCCGTCGCCGCGCGCGAGGCCGACGTCGTGATCGTCGCCGTGCCGTGGGACGGGCACCGGGCGCTGCTGGAGTCGCTGCGCGACGACCTCGACGGCAAGATCGTCGTGGACTGCGTCAACCCGCTCGGGTTCGACAAGCAGGGCGCGTACGCGCTGCCCGTCGAGGAGGGCAGCGCCGCCCAGCAGGCCGCGGCCGTGCTCACCGGCAGCACCGTCGTCGCCGCGTTCCACCACGTCTCGGCGGTCGTACTGCTCGACCCGGACGTCGACGAGGTGGACCTCGACGTCCTCGTGCTCGGCGATGACCGCGAGGCCACCGGCACCGTGCAGGCGCTCGCCGGCCGGATCCCCGGGGTGCGCGGCGTGTACGGGGGCCGGCTGCGCAACGCCCACCAGGTCGAGGCGCTGACCGCCAACCTCATCTCGGTGAACCGCCGTTACAAGACGCACGCGGGCGTACGGGTGACCGGCCTATGAGGTTCGTCGTCTACGGCGCGGGCGCCATCGGGGGAACGATCGGCGCCCAGCTGTTCCGGCAGGGACACGACGTCACGCTGATCGCCCGCGGCGCCCACTACGAGGCGATCCGCGACCACGGCCTGCGGCTCGACACGCCGGACGAGAGCGTCACGCTGGAGATCCCGGTCGCCTCCCGCCCGGCCGACGTGAAGTTCGCGCCGGGCGACGTGGTGCTGCTCGCCATGAAGACCCAGGACACCCTGCCCGCCCTCGCGGAGCTGTACGCCGCCGCCCCACCCGAGATCGTCGTGGCGTGCGCCCAGAACGGCGTGGAGAACGAGCGCCTCGCCCTCCGGCTGTTCCCGGACGTCTACGGCATGTGCGTGGTGCTGCCGGCGGCGTTCCTGGAGCCGGGGGTGATCGAGGCGTACATGGCCCCCGTCAGCGGCGCCCTCGACGTCGGGCGCTATCCGCGCGGCGACGACGAGACGGCGCGCTCGCTCGCGGAGGCGTTCGCCGGCGCGACCTTCGAGTCGCGGGCGCGGCCGGACATCATGGGCTACAAGTACGGCAAGCTGCTGAACAACCTCGGCAACGCGGTCGAGGCGCTGCTCGGCCCCGGCGACCAGGGCAAGGAGATCGTCCGCCGGGCCCGCGAGGAGGGCACCGCCTGCCTGCGCGCGGCGGGCGTCGACCCGCCGGACGTCCAGCCCCTCATCTCCCAGTCCCGGCCGGTACGGGGCCGCCGCCGCTCCGGCGGCTCGACGTACCAGAGCCTCCAGCGCGGCACCGGCACGATCGAGGTCGACTACCTCAACGGCGAGATCGTCCTGCTCGGCCGCGAGCACGGCATCCCGACGCCGGTCAACGAGCTGTTGCGACGGCTCGCCAACCGCTCGGCGCGTGAGGGGCACGGTCCGGGTGAGCTGACCGCCGAGGAGTTCTGGACGGCGCTGGAGGGCGCGGGCCGGTGAGACGGCCTCCGGTGCGGGTGCGGCGCGTCGTGTCGCTCGTACCGTCGCTGACCGAGGCGATCGCCGCGACCGCGCCGGACCTGCTGGTGGGTGCCACCGACTGGTGCACCCACCCGCCGGACCTGGACGTCGTCCGCGTGCGGGGCACCAAGAACCCCGACGTCGACCGGATCATCGCCCTCGAACCGGACCTCGTCGTGGCCAACTTCGAGGAGAACCGCGCGGCCGACCTCGACCGGCTGCGCGCGGCCGGGGTCCCGGTGTGGGAGACCGTCATCCGCGACCTGCCCGAGGCCCTGTCGGAGCTGGCGACGATGCTCGGCGCCTGCGGCCTGGAGGAACCGCCGTGGCTGGGCGCCGCCCGTACGGCCTGGGCGGACGTGCTGGACGAACCGCCCGCGCCCACCCGTACGGCGGTGGTCCCGATCTGGCGGAGACCGTGGATGGTGCTGGGCCGCGAGACGTTCGCGGGCGACGTGCTGGCACGGCTGGGCGTCGCCAACCTCTACGCCGGCGACGCCGAGCGGTACCCGAGGGTCACGGTGGAGCGGATCCTGGACCGCCGCCCGGACGTGGTCGTCCTGCCGGACGAGCCGTACGCCTTCGGCCCCGGCGACGGCCCGGAGGAGTTCCCCGGCGTACGGGTGGCGCTGGTGAGCGGGCGCCACCTGGAGTGGTACGGCCCGTCACTCGCCGAGGCCCGCACCGTCCTGACCGCGTCTCTGTAGCCGCGCCGCGGTCAGAGCTGGACGGGCCCCGGGTGCTCGGCGGCGGCGAAGGCCGACAGGATCGCGTCGTGGTCGCGGCCGGCGGCGAGCAGCAGGTGCATCAGGACGCGCGCCTTCAGCGGGTCCAGGGACGTCGTCGTGAAGGCGTCGTGGCCCGTGGGGGAGGCGAGGACCACCGGCATGCGGGACGCGGCGGCCGCCAGCGTGCCGGCGATCGGGTCCAGCGGCCCGCCCGCCACGACCAGGCCGTCGCAGCGCTCGGCCAGCGCGCCCAGCAGTTCGCCGTCGTCGCCGAGGACCGCCGTGTGCACGCCGACGTGCGGCGTGCGGTCGGCGGCCGGGCCGCCGCGTACGGTCAGGCGCTCCGGCGGACGCCACTGCAGGCGTGCCGATCCGGCGGTCACGCGGCCCAGCGGGCCGGCTCCGGGCGAGGAGAAGGCGTGCGCGCCGGTGCGCCGGACGTACCGCGCCGCGTGGATCTCGCCGTGCGCGACCACCAGGCAGCCGGAGCCGGCCGGTGCGGCTGCGGCGACGCTGAGGGCATCCGCCAGGTCCACGGCCCCGGCCGGACCGGCGGCGAGCACGAGCGGCGCCTCGCCGGTGTGCAGCACGTCGAGGGCCCAGGCCGTCTCGTCGAGCGCGTCATCGTCGTGGACGATCACGACGCCCTGCGCGCCGTCGGCGAACGCCCGCGCCGCCGCGTCCGCCAGGGCGTACACGCCGGCGAAGCCCGCGGCGGGTGCCGGCGGCGTACGGGCCTCGACGGCGATGCCCGGGACGTCACGCGCCGTGGACTCGTCCGTGGTGAGCAGGACGATCGTGCGGCGCGGTGCGGCCTGCTCCACCGGCGCCGGAGCCGACGCGGGCGGCGGAGCCGTGCCGGTGTCGGGCGGTGGCGGATCCGTGGTCGCGGTGGCGCGCCGGGGCGGCGTGACGGTCCACGACGGCGGGATCGGCCACGGTGGCGGCCCTGGGGAGAGGGTCATGTCGCGTCTGTCCTCCGGCGTCATGCGGCGCCGAAGCGCCCGCTCCGTGATCATGCGTTATACCGAACCTATTGCATGATCACGGATGGCGGGCGACCGACTCAGCGGTAGGCGGCTCAGCGGTAGGAGTGCTCGGGCGCCGGGAAGACGCCGGAGACGACCTCCTCGGCGTACTCCTGGGCCGCTGAACGCAGCACCCCGGCGACGTCGGCGTACTTCTTGACGAACTTGGCGGTGTGCGGCGTCAGCCCGGCCATGTCCTGCCAGACGAGGACCTGCGCGTCGGTGCCCGCACCGCCGCCGATGCCGATGGTCGGGATGGACAGGGCGGCGGTGACCCGCTCGGCCAGCTCCGCCGGGACGCACTCGAGCACGACCGCGAACGCGCCCGCGGCCTCCAGAGCCTTGGCGTCGGCCATGAGGCGCTCGCCGGACTCGCCGCGGCCCTGGACGCGGTAGCCGCCGAAGACGTTCACCGACTGCGGCGTCAGGCCCAGGTGCGCCATGACCGGGATGCCGGCCGCGACCATCGCCTCGACCTGCGGGAGGACGCGCTCGCCGCCCTCCAGCTTGATGGCGTGGGCGCCGGCCTCCTTGAGGAAGCGCGTCGCGTTGCGCAGTGCCTCCTCCGGACCGGTCTGGTACGACCCGAACGGCAGGTCGGCGACGACCAGCGCGCGCGACGTGCCGCGGACGACCGCCGCGGTCAGGGGGAGCAGCTCGTCCACGGTGACCGGCACGGTCGAGTCGTAGCCGAGGACGACCATGGCACCGGAGTCGCCGACGAGCAGCACCGGGATGCCGGCGTCGTCGAACACGCGCGCGGTCAGCGCGTCGTACGCGGTGAGCATGGGCCACTTCTCGCCGCGTTCCTTGGCCGCCGCTAGGTCGCGGACGGTGACGCGGCGTCCGGTCTGGCCGCCGTAGAGCCCGACGGGCACGGTCGACCGACTTTCAGATGCAGACATCGATACCTCCAGCCTCGAGGCGCCGCTCTGGCGTCCCCGGACATACCGAATGATTACACGCGCGCAACGGCCGGAACACCCCCGAAAATTTCCCTGTTCATAGCGAAACGGGACCGTTGCGTATCGATCGGGAAGAGATCCGTGCTCGGCGGTGTTCAGATACGCGACAGACTCGTATCGAATCCCTGAAGGGTCAGATGGATCCGCAGACCATCCACAGAAGGCGCTGGACGATCCTGTACGTCCTCGTCGTCTGCCTTCTCGTCGTCGTGCTCGACAACACCGTCCTCAACGTCGCCCTGAAGACCATCGCCGACCCCGGTGCGGGCCTGGGCGCGTCCCAGGGCCAGCTCGAGTGGGCGATCAACTCCTACACGCTCGTCTTCGCCGGCCTGCTGTTCACCTTCGGCGTGCTCGGCGACCGCATCGGCCGCAAGCGGATGCTGATCATCGGCATGGCGCTGTTCGGCCTGTCG
This sequence comes from Actinoallomurus iriomotensis, assembly GCF_030269445.1. Classification (GTDB taxonomy): domain Bacteria; phylum Actinomycetota; class Actinomycetes; order Streptosporangiales; family Streptosporangiaceae; genus Actinoallomurus; species Actinoallomurus iriomotensis. Next base: position 483,829 of record NZ_BSTJ01000001.1, on the reverse strand, counting down.
TCGCTGGTCTCCTCCTACGCGCAGTCGCCCGACCAGCTCATCCTGGCGCGCGCGGCCATGGGCCTCGGCGGCGCGGCGGTCATGCCGCAGACGCTGTCGGTCATCGCGAACGTCTTCGAGCCGGAGGAGCGCGGCCGCGCCATCGGCATCTGGGCCGGCGCCGTCGGCGTCGCGATCGCCCTCGGCCCGATCCTCGGCGGGCTGCTGCTCGACCACTTCTGGTGGGGCTCGGTCTTCCTCATCAACGTCCCGATCGTCATCGTCGGCGTGATCGCCATCGCCCTGGTCGTCCCCGAGTCGCGCGGGCAGCGCATGAAGATCGACTTCGGTGGCGTGCTGCTGTCCATCGCGGGCCTGGTCCTCGTGACGTACGGCATCATCGAGGGCGGTGAGAAGGCCGCGGTGTTCGTGCCCCAGGTGTACGGCCCGGTGCTCGCCGGCGTCGCGCTCCTCGCGGTGTTCGGCTGGTACGAGACCCGCATCGAGCACCCGTCCCTCAACGTCCGGCTCTTCCGCGACGGCCGGCTTTCGGCCTCGGTCGGCGCCATCGCGCTGGTGTTCTTCGCGCTCGGCGGCGTCGTGCTGTTCATCTCGCTGTACGTGCAGAGCGTGCGCGGGTACTCCCCGCTGGGCGCGGGCCTGCTGACGATCCCGCTCGCGGTCGGGCAGCTGCTCGTCGCGCCGCGCAGCGCCCGTCTCGTCAGCCGGTACGGCGCGCGGCGCGTGGCCGCGACCGGCCTGATCATGGTCGCCGCCGCCCTGCTGAGCTACCACGTGACCGCCACCGTGGACAGTCCGATCTGGCTGCTCGAGATCACGTTCTTCGTCCAGGGCGCGGGCATGGGCATGGTCATGCCGCCGGCCACCACCGCGGTCATGTCGGTGCTTCCCCGAGAGCAGGCCGGCTCGGGCTCGGCGATCAACAACATCGCCCGGCAGGTCGCGGTGGCGCTCGGCGTCGCCGTCCTCGGCTCGCTGGTCACCTCGCTCTACCGTTCGGGGATGAAGCCGCATCTGACGGCGCTGCCCGCGAGCCTGCGCGGGGCCGCGGGGGAGTCCATCGGGGCCACCGCGGGCGTCGCGGAGAAGCTCGGCCCGGCGGGCCGCGCGCTCCTGGGACCGGCGCACGAGTCCTTCGTGCACGCCATGCACGTGACGTCCGCCATCTCCTCGGCCGTCGCCCTCCTTGGAGCGCTCGTCGTACTCCGGTGGATGCCGGGTAAGAGCCAGGAGGAGAGCTTCGAGGTCTCGGCCGAGGAGCGAGAGCCGATCGAGGTGTGAGACGGTGATCCGCGATGAGTCAGACGCGTGAACGCCTCCCCGCTCAGGTCGCCGCGGGGTCGCCCGGCGCCGGAGGCTCCGAGGGCTCGGTGAGCTCCGGCAGACCGGCGGGGGCGGCCCGGCCGCCCGGCCGCCCGCGCAGCGAGCGCGCCGACAAGGCGATCGTCGAGGCGACGGTGGACCTCCTCGCCGAGGAGGGCGGCGTGGCGGGGGTCTCCATCGAGGCCGTCGCCGCCCGCGCCGGGGTGGGCAAGACGACGATCTACCGGCGCTGGCCGAACAAGGAGGCGCTGATCATCGACGCGCTGGCCGCGCTGAAGGAGCCGTTCCCGGCTCCCGTCGGCGCGTCGGTCCGCGAGGATCTGATCGCCATCGCGCAGGCCTTCGTGTCGAACAAGACGGACAAGAAGCGCCTCGACTGCTACTGGAGCATCATGGGCGGCGCCGAGCGGTATCCGGAGCTGATGGCCCGGTTCACCCGCGAGGTCATCGAGCCCCGGCGCGACGTGATCCGCACGGTGCTGCGGCGTGGGGTGACGGCGGGGGAGCTCCGGCCGGACCTGGACGTCGAGACCGCGCTCTGGCTCATCATGGGCGCCCTGGCCCAGCGCGCCCGCGCGTTCGGCGCGGGTCCGGTGCCGGATGACTTCGCCGCCCGGGTGGTCGACGCCCTGATGACGGGAATCGCCGCGCGCTGAGCCCCGGCCCGTACGGCGGCGGCACGGCGTCCACCGGCAGGCCGGGCCGCCGCTTCCTCACGCCGGAGGACGCTGTTCCGTGTTCATCCGCCTGCGAGTGGTGATACGGGTAGGGCGATCCGGTGAACGGTGCGGCTCGCCGATGCGTGTGACGGGACATTCGGATGTGTGATCAACTGGTGAGCATGCTCTCGCAGTCTGCAGTCGACAATTGCGATTTGTCTCGTATTTAGCGGCCAACTCGACATACTTGACCCACAGCAAGGGTGCGCGGCGGCGCCGAACAGCGGGACAACGGAAGGGTTCGTCAGCCATGGCCGATTCTTCGGCGAGAACGCTCGTGCTCGGCATCGGCCGTTCCGGTGAGATCCTGCAGTGCGGCCAGAACGCCCCCGGCGTCGTCGGCCGCGCCCCGGAGGACATCGTGGGCACCGACGCGGCCGGCCTGTTCTCCACCGACGCCAAGGAGACCCTCACCGGCCTGCTCGACGCCCTCGGCGCCGGCCAGGAGCGCACCGCGGTCCTCAGCGTCCTCGACGACGGCGACCCCCGCGACGCCGTGGTCACCGTCGTGCCGATGCACGGGCGCGACGGCGACTCCGGCCTGATGATGATCCGGGTCGCGGTGACGGACCTGGAACGCTTCACCGACCCGGCGCTGATGCGCTGGGCGCTGCTGGAGGACGCGCTGCCGCGCATCAGCGCGATGCTCGATCTCGAGCAGATGGCGCAGGAGCTCGCCGGCGTGATCGTCCCGCACTTCTGCAACTCCGCCGGCGTGCTCATCCGCGAGAGCATCATGGGCGCCGACGAGGTCCCCTCCTTCTCCCCGGAGGGCACGGCCATCCTGCACCGGCTGGCCGTCGCCGCCGACAACGACTTCCCCAGCTGGAGCGCGGCCTTCCCCGCCGGTGAGGTCCTCGCCTACCCGCCCGGCACGCCGTACGTCCGCTGCATGGCCACCAGCGCGCCCGTCCTCGAACCGCACCTCGACACCAAGGCCGCGCGCGCGATCGCGCGGGCCTGGCGGCGGCCTCCCGTCGGCCGGCTCCTCGACGGCGTCTCCATGGTCCTGCTGCCCCTCATCGCCCGGGGCACGACGCTCGGGTTCATCGTCTGCACCCGCAGCGACGCGCACCGCCCCTTCGACGCGTACGACGTCGAGATCGGCATGGAGTTCGCGGCCCGCGCCGCCCTCTACATCGACAACGCGCGCCGCTACAGCCGGGAGCGCGCCACCGCGCTCACGCTCCAGCGCAGCATGCTCCCCACCGGGCTCACCGCGCCGTCCAGCGTCGAGATCCGCCACCGCTACCTGCCGGGCAACCAGCTGATCGAGGTCGGCGGCGACTGGTACGAGGCCATCGCGCTCCCCGGCGGGCGCGTCGCCCTCATCGTCGGCGACGTCGCCGGGCACGGTGTCCGCGCCGCCGTCACCATGGGCCGGCTGCGCACCGCGCTGCAGACGATCGTCAACCTGGAGCTGTCGCCGGCCGAAGGCCTCCAGCAGGTCGACGCGCTGATGCGGGGGATCGGCGAGCGCGAGCCCGCCTTCGCGACCTGCGTGTACGCCGTGTACGACGCCACGGACGGCACGTGTGAGATCGCCTCCGCCGGCCACCTGCCGCCGCTGCTGCTCCGGCCGGGCGGCACCAGCGAGTTCCTCGACGTCTCGCCCGCGCCGCCGCTCGGCGTCGGCGAGGGCATGATCGAGACCCGGAAGTTCACGATCGGCGACGGCTCCATCCTCGTCCTCTACACCGACGGGCTCGTGGAGAACCGTGGGCAGGACATCGACGACGGCCTGCTGCGGCTGCGGCGCGTGTTCGGGCCGGAGGCGCTGCTCAGCCCGCTGGAGGACCTCGCCAAGGCGACCCTCGACGGCGCGTACTCCGACCAGGAGCGCGACGACATCGCCGTGCTCATCGCCCGGCTGCGGCGGCTCCCCGAAGAGCACGTGGTCACCATGACCCTCCCGGCCCGGCCGTCGGCGGTGCGCGAGGCGCGCGGGCGAGTGCGCGGGACGCTCGGCTCGTGGGAGCTGGACGAGCTGTCCTTCACCGCCGAACTCCTGGTCTCGGAGCTGGTCACCAACGCCCTGCGGTACGCCACGGGCGACATCGGCCTGCGGATGCTGCTCGACCGCACCCTCGTACTGGAGGTACGCGACGGCTCCGACGCGCTGCCGCGCGCCCGCCAGGCGGCCGACGACGACGAGAACGGCCGGGGCCTGCAGGTGGTGCACCGGCTGGCCAAGCGCTGGGGCGCTCGCCTGGAGGGCCAGGGCAAGGTCGTCTGGTGCGAGGTGGACCTGCCGGGCGACGGCGACCGCGTCCTGGAGTCCTGGCCCGGCGAGGCGCTCCACCTCTGACCGCCACCTTCAGGATCCGGACTTCGGGAACGCGCGAGAAGGACGACTCGCGTATCGTCCGGGGACGGAGCCGGGGAAACGGGTGATGGGTCGGTGGGACGAGGGTGGTTCTGGGGGCGGGCGGCAGGGCACTCGGCCGCCTAGGAGTCTTCCGCGTGGTGGGCGGCCTCCTGCGGGAGGCTCCCGCGGCGGCCTCACGAGGCGCACTCAAGGACGGCGGGCGGGCGCTGCGCACCGTCACCGACCTGGGCGACCTCCGTACGAAGGCACGGTCCTTCGCCAAACGAACGGTGACGAAGGACCCGATCGACGTGGCCACCGGCGAGGTGGTGCTCCAGCAGACCGATGTGGAGCTGGCCGGGGTGCTGCCGCTGACGCTGGTCCGCACCCACGTGTCGTCGTATCGGTCGGGCGGTCTGTTCGGGCCGACCTGGGCGTCAACGCTCGACCAGCGGCTGGAGCTCGACGGCTCGGGTGCGACCCTGGCGACCGCCGACGGCGCGATCCTCACGTACCCGGCCCTGGCGGCGGGCGAGACCGTGTCGCCGGTGGAGGGCGCACGCCTGCCGCTGTCGTCGCGGCCGGAGGGTGGATACACGGTCACCGACCCCCACGCCGGGCACACGATGCACTTCGCGTCGTCCGACGGGACGCTCACCCGGACACTGCCGCTCGTCGCCATCACCGACCGCAACGGCAACCGGATCGACCTGCGATACGACGACGAGGCGACACTCACCGAGCTCAGCCACTCGGGCGGATACCGGATCGCCGTCGACGTCGCGGACCGGCGGGTACGGGCGCTCCGGCTCCTGACCGGCGAAGGCGAGAGCACCGAACTGGTCCAGTACGCCTATGACGAGGCCGGGCACCTCGTCGCGGTCACCAACGGGTCGGGTGAGCCGCTGAGGTTCTCCTACGACGAAGCCGGACGCCTCACGGCGTGGGCCGACCGCAACGGCCACTGGTACCGCTACGGCTACGACGAACGTGGGCGCGCCGTCCGGGGCGAGGGCTCCGGAGGCCTGTTGGACACCCGGCTGACCTATGATCCGGACGGCCGGTTCACCACGGTCACCGACTCCCTCGGACACGTCACGACGTACCACCTGAACGGGGCGCACCAGGTGGTCGCCGAGGTCGACCCGCTCGGGCACCGCACCACCGCGGAGTGGGATCGTTACGACCGTCTGCTGGCACGCACGGACCCGCGCGGCCACACGACACGCTACCGGTACGACGCCGCCGGAAACGTCATCGAGATCACCCGCCCGGACGGCCGCCGCATCACCGGCCGTTATCACGACCTCGGCCTCCCGCTGGAGGTCACCGGGGCGGACGCGGAGACGATCTGGCGGCAGGAGTACGACGAGAGAGGCAATCTCGTCGCCGTGACCGACCCGCTCGGCGGCACAACGCACTGCTCCTACGACGAACGGGGACATCTGCGGGCGGTCACCGACGCCGTCGGCGCCACCACCCGGATCGAGACGAACGCCGCCGGGCTGCCGGTCCGGATCGTCGATCCGGCCGGCGGTGAGGTCCAGTATGAGCGCGACGCGTTCGGCCGGGTCACGGCCATGACGGACCCGGTGGGCGGAGTGAGCCGGTACGGCTGGACGATCGAGGGTCGTCCCGCCTGGCGGACCCTGCCCGGCGGGACCGCCGAACGCTGGGTGTACGACGGAGAGGGCAACCCGACCGCGCACACCGATGGCGCGGGCGGGGTCACGCGTTCGGAGTACACCCACTTCGACCTGCTCGCGGCCCGTACCGGACCGGACGGCAACCGCCTGGAGTTCGGCTACGACACCGAGGCTCGTCTCGTGTCCGTGACGACGTCCGGCGGCCTGGTCTGGCGCTACGAGTACGACGCGGCCGGGCGCCTGGTACGGGAGATCGACTTCAACGGCCGGCGGCTGGGCTACGAGTACGACGCGACCGGCCGGTTGATCGCGCGCACCGACGGCGCCGGGCGTACCACCCGTCTCACCAGAGACCCGCTCGGCCGGATCACCGCACAGGTCACCGACGGTCAGGTGATCGCGTTCTCCTACGACCCGGCGGGCCGCCTCGTCCACGCGCGCGCCCCCGGCTCCGAGGTCGCCTTCGAACGCGACCGGCTCGGCCGGGTGCTCGCGGAGACGTGCGACGGCGCCACGGTCCACAGTGTCTACGACCCGCTCGGCCGGCGGGTGCTGCGGCGTACGCCGACCGGAGCCGAGTCGCACTGGGCCTACGACGCGGCGAGCAGGCCGGTCGCCCTGCGCACGGCGGGACGGACCCTCGGCTTCGACCATGACGCGGCCGGACGGGAGGTCGAGCGCCGGATCGGGCCCGAGGTCGCTCTCACGCAGCAGTGGAGCGCCGACCACCGGCTCGCGGCGCAGTCATTGTGGGGGACGCCGGTGGAGGGATCCGGCGCCCGACGCCTGCAGCACCGCACCTACCGCTACCGGGGCGACGGGCACCCCACCGGCGTTACCGACCTGCTGTCCGGTACGCGCGAGTTCGACCTCGACCCGGGCGGTCGCGTCACCGCCGTCCGGGCCGACGGGTGGACCGAACGGTACGCCTACGACGCGGCCGGGAACCTCACCGACGCTGTCTGGCCGGCGTCGCCTGGCGACGGCGCGTACGACGCGGTCGGTGAGCGCGACCACACCGCCACCCTGCTCCGGCGGGCCGGAAGGACGCACTACGAGTACGACCCGCAGGGCCGGGTGGTGCGGCGGCGCCGACGGACCCTGTCCGGGAAGGTCCTGACCTGGACCTATGAGTGGGGCGACGGCGACCGGCTCGTGTCGGTGACGACACCCGCCGGACAGCGGTGGAACTACCGCTACGACCCGCTCGGACGGCGGGTCGCCAAGGAGTGCACCGGCCCGGCCGGCGTCGTCGAGCGGACCGACTTCCGGTGGGACGGTCCCGTCCTCATCGAGGAGACGCGCACCGTCCATCGGCGCACCGGCACCGTGACACGGACGCTCACCTGGAACCACCGGCCCGGCACGTTCGAGCCCCTGACCCAGGCCGAGCGGGTACCGGCACGCGAGCGGTCCGACGGCTGGGTGGACGAGCGTTTCCACGCCATCGTCACCGACCTCGCCGGGTCGCCCGCGGAACTCATCGACACGGCCGGTGACCTGGTCCGGATGCCTGCGACGAACCTCTGGGGCGCCGGCCTGGGCGGCGACGCCGTGGCCGGCCCGTGCCCCCTGCGCTTCCCGGGCCAGTACCACGACGCTGAGACCGGCCTGGACTACAACCACCGGCGCTACTACGACGCCGCGGTCGGCCGTTACCACAGCACCGACCCGCTCGGCATCACGCCGCAACCCAACCCGCACGCCTATGTCCACAACCCGACCGCGGCGGCCGACCCGCTCGGCCTGGCGCCATACCCGCTGTGGGAGAACAACCGGAGCCTGCGGGAGCAGAAGAGCGAGGTGAGGGCCGCCGCGCTCTTCGGCCTCACCCCGGTGACGCTGCACGAGGGTGCGGGGGTGGCCACCCTGATGAACGCGTTGCACGGTGAGTCGGAGATCAAGTGGGCCGTCGTCCCCGGTGAACGAGAGGCTCCTGAGCTGCGGGTCATCCCCGCCGGCTTCGGTGCCAACGGCGAGCCGAGGACGGAGATGTCGCACACCGTGCTCGCCGGCGTCGGGGGGAAGGTCTACGCCGCCGGCATGGGGACGGCGCTGCCCGGCTACCCCGTGATGATCAACCGGCACAGCGGGCACTTCCTACCCGGCCCCGAGACGTTGGTCATCGGCGAGGAGGCCTTCGAGCGCGCGGGCATCGACTTCCTGTCCTACAGCTTCTGAACGGAGACGGACGAACCGGCTCCCCGGCGTCGACGAGGTGGCCCGGGTGCGGTCGCCGGCACAGGTCGAAGCCCTGCTCGCCCGTACGGATGTGACGTCCGCGCCGGCGGACCGGTGGGAGGTCCTGATCTCGCCCTGCGTCGCGGGAGGCGCCGTCGCGCGAACGCGAGAGACTCCGGACGGAGCCGGCGACCCGTCCGGGGGACGGAGTTCACTCGCCGGTCGCGGTCTGCTTCTTGCCGACCCTCGCCGGGTCGCCGGTGTTCGGGGCGGCGATCTCGCGCCAGCGGTTCGTGATGGGCAGGCGGCGGTCGCGGCCGAAGTTCTTCGGCGTGATCTTCGGGCCCGGGGGGTACTGCCGCCGCTTGTACTCCGCCGCGTCGACCAGCCGGATCACGCGCTCCACCAGCTCGCGGTCGTGGCCCGCGGCGATCAGCGCGTCATGGCCCATGTCCTTCTCGACATAGTCGTCGAGCAGGGCGTCGAGGACGTCGTACGGCGGGAGCGAGTCGGTGTCGAGCTGGCCGGGCCGCAGCTCCGCGGACGGCGGCTTGTCGATGATGTTCCGCGGGATCGGCGGCGTCGCGGAGGCGCGCACGAGCGGGGGCAGCCCCGCCGTCTGCTCGTTGCGCCACTCGCACAGCGCGAACACCGTCACCTTCGGCACGTCCTTGATCGGCCCGAACCCGCCGGCCGAGTCGCCGTAGAGCGTGGAGTAACCGGTGGCCAGCTCGCTCTTGTTGCCGGTGGTCAGCACCAGGTGGCCGTGCTCGTTGGACAGGCCCATGAGGATGTTGCCGCGCACCCGGGCCTGGAGGTTCTCCGCGGCGAGGCCGGTCAGGTCCAGCTCTGCCTCGTACGCGTCGACCATGCCGCGGATCGGCACCGTACGCGCGTGGATGCCCTGCCGTTTGACGAGCTCCTCCGCGTCGGTGATGGAGTGGTCGCTGGAGTAGCGGCTCGGCATCAGGACCGCGTGCACGTTGTCGGGACCAATGGCGTCGGCGGCGATCGTGGCGACCAGCGCCGAGTCGATGCCGCCGGACAGCCCGAGGATGACCGAGCGGAAGCCGTTCTTGCGCACGTAGTCGCGCACGCCCAGCACCAGCGCGCCGTACACCTCGCCCAGGTCGCCGAGCGGCTCGGCGCAGGGCGGTGTCTCCGGCGCGTACGGCGGGACCGGCGTGGACGACAGCAACACCCGCTCGATCGTGATGGTGGTGCCGTCGTGCGCGTCGGCCGGCGTCTCGCCCGGCTCGAACTCCGCCGGCGCGTCCGGCAGCTCCACGTCGGCCACCAGCAGGTCCTCGGCGAACTGCGGGCCGCGGGCGAGCAGTTCGCCCGTGCCGGACACCACGATCGAGTCGCCGTCGAAGACCAGCTCGTCCTGTCCGCCGACGAGGTTGACGTAGGCCAGCGCGCAGCCCGCCTCCCGCGCCCGCCGCGCGCACAGCTCCAGGCGCACGTCGTCCTTGTTGCGCTCGTACGGCGAGGCGTTCGGCACGACGAGCAGCTGCGCCCCGGCCTCACGGGTCACCGTGACCGGCCCGCCGTCCTGCCAGAGGTCCTCGCAGACGGCGACGGCGACGTCGACGCCGTGCAGGCGGAGGACCGGCAGCCGGTCGCCGCGCATGAAGTAGCGGTATTCGTCGAAGACGCCGTAGTTCGGCAGATGGTGCTTTGCCGTACGGACCGCGACGCGGCCCTCGTACAGGACCGCGGCGGCGTCGAGCGGCGCCCCGGCGGGCTGCCCGACCCGATCCACCACGTCCGCGCGCCGGTCGAGATACCCGGTCACCACCGGGATCGAGCCGAGCCCCTCGTCGGCGAGTCGCTTCGCGGTGGCCTCGATCGTCTCGATGGAGGCGTCGACGAAGGACTTGCGCAGGACGAGATCCTCGACGGGATAGCCGGTGAGGAACATCTCGGGGAACACCACGAGATGAGCGCCACGCCCGGCCGCGCGCCGGGTCCACTCGACGATCAGGTCGGCGTTCCCGGTGAGGTCGCCGACGGTCCCGTTCACCTGTGCGAGAGCGATGCGCAATTGTGCCACGGCATCGAGCCTAAGGCGTACGGGGCGGACGCGGGGCACGTGGGCGACGCCCGGCCTCGCCGTCACGAGCCGTCGGCCGGAGCCTGCGCCATGATCGGCCAGACCATGATCAACGTGAAGAACGGGGCGCGTACCCGGCTGTCCACTTTCCTCGCCGGTTTCTTCCTCCTCATCGGTTCGACTACGCCGGCGACCCGGACCAGATCGTCATCGGTCAGCTTCGGGGGGCGGCGCAGACCGGGTCCGGGGGCGGGGTGGTCGGCGACGGGAGGGTGCGGACCTCCGGGATCAGCAGCGGGAAGAGGGCCACGAGGACCTGGAGCACTCCCGCCGTCCACAGTGTCGCGTGCAGGCCCAGCCGGCCCGCGATCGGCGCCACCAGTACGAGGCCGAGTGGCTGGCAGGCGACCGCGCCCGCCCACTCGTACGCGCTCACCCGGGACAGTGTCGTGGCCGGGATGTGCTGCTGGAGCGTCGTCTCCCACAGCGTGTTGAACAGCATCATCACCAGGCCGCCGAAGAACGCCGCCGCGGCGACGACGCCCACCGTGAGGCCGGCCGCCAGGGTCAGGGTCGGGCAGGCGAACGCCACCATCACGATGAGCGCCGACCGCAGGGGGAACCGCGGCCGTACGCACAGGGCGACGATGCTGCCGCCCAGGCAGCCGATGCCGAAGGTCGCCGAGATGACCGCCCACGCGCCGGCGCCCCCGAACGAGCGCGCGCTGACCGCCGGGCCGAGCACGGAGAAGCCGGCGTACAGCAGGTTCATCACCGAGGCCGCCAGGATGATGCTCCACACCCACCGCCGCGACCGGAACTCCCGCCACCCGTCGGCCAGGTCGCGTCCGAAGCGGCAGCGGCGCAGGCGGACGTCGTACCGCAGCCGGAGCCGGGACAGGCACGCGGCGCTGGCCGCGAAGGTGACCGCGTCGACGCCGATGGCCCAGCCGGGGCCCACCGCGACGACGAGCACGCCCGCGACCGCCGGGCCGGCGACGAGTGAGCCGGACAGGGCCAGTACGCGCAGCGCGTTGGCGGCCTGGCGCTGCTCGGGTGTCGTGGTGGCCTGGATGAGGCCGGGCACGGCGGGCATGAACATCGCCGCCGCGAAGCCGTGCACCACCTCCAGCACGAGCAGGTGCCAGACGCGGGCCGCGCCGGTGATCAGCAGAGCCGCCATGACGCCCTGGCTGACGGTGCGCAGCAGGTCCGAGCCCAGCATGAGCACGTTGCGGGGGAGCCAGTCGGCGATCACGCCGCCGACGAGCATGAACAGCACCTGCGAGGCGGTGCCGGCCGCCAGGACGAAGCCGAGGTCGGTCACGTGGCCGGTGAGGCCCAGAACGGCGAAGGCGAGGGCCGGCGCGACCATGCCGTCGCCGAGCATCGACGCGCACTGGCCCAGAAAGAACCAGCGGAAGTTCCGCTCGCGCAGAACTCTCAACCCGCTCGCCGCTTCGGCCGAGCTTGATGCTTGCACCATTCGGCTCGCGTGCCGTTTCTTCGGGTATCAACTTCCGAAGTTAGACATTTAGCGGTTAAACGGTCAAGCCTTCCCTTCTTCCGCGTACGGCGGGGGCCAGCGCCAGGGCGCCCGCGCCGGACACCGCGCACAGGGCCGCGCAGGTCACCCACGGCAGCCACGTGCCGTGCCCGAGCAGCCAGCTGCCGCCGAGCGGGCCGAGCAGCGCCGCGACCGAGAACGCCGTGCCGTACAGCCCGCCGTAACGTCCGCGCAGGTGGGGCGGTGCGAGATCGGCGATGATCGCCGAGGACACGGCGGCGAACAGCACCTCGCCCAGCGTCCACACCAGCACCGTCGCGGCGAACATCGTCGTCGAGCCGGCCAGCGCGGTCAGCCCGAACCCCAGCCCGACCGTGCCCATGCCCGCCGCCAGCACCCGGCTGGCGTCGCGGCGGGCCAGCCAGGCCACGGTCAGCGGCTGGACGATCACGATGCCGACGCCGTTGACCGCCATGGCCAGGCCGTACGCCTGCGGCGGCAGCCCCGCGTGCCGCATCGCGAGCGGCAGCGTGGAGTAGGCCTGGAGATAGACGAAGGCGTAGCCGAACACGATCAGCACCGAGGCGACCGCCACCCGGTCGCGCAGCACGTCGCCGAACCCGCCCGGCTCACGGTCGGCGCGCCGCGTCCGCGTCTCGGGCACCGCGCGCCAGACCAGCACGGCGAACACCGCACAGGTGACGGCGTCGATCCAGAACAGCCAGGAGAAGCCCGCGCGCGACAGCGTGCCGCCGAACACCATGGCGACCGCGAACCCCAGGTTGATCGCCCAGAACAGCAGCCCGTACGCGCGTGGCCGGTGGGCGGGCGGGACCAGGTCGGCGACCAGCGCCTGTGAGGCCGGGCGGTAGATGTCGATGGCGATGCCGAGCACGAACACGACGGCGACCACCATCGGCGTCGCCGTGACGTAGCCGAGCGCCAGCATGGCCGCCGCGGTCGCCAGCATGCCGCCGCTCAGCGTCGCGCGCCGGCCGACGCGGTCGGCCAGCACGCCGCCCAGCGTCTGGGAGAACACCGAGCCCAGCCCGAACAGGGCGAGCACGGCGCCGGTCGCGGTGACGGAGAACCCGCGCACGCCGGTGAGGTAGAAGGCCAGGAACGGCTCGACCATCGTGCCCAGCCGGTTGACGAACGAGCCCGCCCACAGCGCCCAGAACGCCCGGGGCAGGCCGCCGACACGCGTGTGGAGAAACGGGGGGAGCCGGGGCCGGACGGGAGCGGGGAGCTGTTCGCCGACGGAGGTCATGGAGGGAATCGTCGCCGACGGGTACGACATTTTGCGAGCGCTTTTCCGCCGCTTGGCGCGCGGACGCCTTTACTGGCGGTCACGGCACGCAACTGGTTGACTCGCCTCGGTGACCGGGTGTCCCCTGCCCGCCGCCGAAGATCCGAACCCCTCGGAGGCACCGTGCACCCCATCGCTCCGTCACGGCCGCCCGCCCTCCTGGCGATCGCGGCGCTGTTACTCACCGCGTGCGGCGCCGGTGCCGGCGGCGCGACCGTCCAGGGAGTACGCCTCATCGGCAGCGGGCTGCTCACGACCTGCACCCACCTGCCGTACGCCCCGTTCCAGTTCGACCGGCGCGGCACCGTCGTCGGCTTCGACGTCGACCTCATGGATCTCGTGGCGCGGCGGCTCGGTGTCCGCCAGAAGATCGTCGACACCGACTTCACCGCGATCACCTCCGGCAGGGTGTTCGCCGCGGGGGAGTGCGACGTCGCCGCGGCCGGCATGACCATCAACGGGCGCCGCGCCGCCAAGGTGGACTTCTCCCGTCCCTACTTCGACTCCGGCCAGGTGCTGATGGCCCGCCGGCGGCCCCGCGTCCGGCCCGACGACATCGCCCGGGACCGCCTGCGGGTCGGCGTGGTCACCGGCACCACCGGTCAGGAGTACGCGCGGGCGCGCGGGTGGGCGCCCAAGGCGTACGAGAACTCCGTCACCGAACTCGGCGCGCTGCGCACGGGCCAGGTCGACGTGCTGGTCCAGGACGACCCGGTGGTGCGCTACTGGCTGACCGACCCGGACAACGCCGACTTCACCATCGTCGCGGGCGCGCGCACGCGTGAGAGATACGGCTTCGCCGTCCGCCGCGGACGCGACCCCGGCCTGCTGCGCCTGATCGACCAGGTCATCGCCCGCAGCCGCGACAACGGCGACTACCGCCGCATCTACGAGAAGTGGATGGGGCCGATGCCGCCCGACGCCGGCTGACCCGCCGCGCGCCCGAGCCCGGCCGACCGGAACAGGTCACGCCTCTCGCCCGCACCGGCGCCGAGTGCTCGACTGGGTGCGGTCGTACGGGGAGGCGGTGACATGCGCACGGCGGTCGTCCTGTCCGGGGGCGTCATGGTGCTGGTCCTGGCGGTCGCCGTGTCCTGCGTCGCGCTGCGCTCGCCGGGCCGCCCGGCCGCGCCCGGAACCGTCGCGACCGACTACTTCAGCGCCTGGGCGCGGGGCGACGTGACCGCGATGCGCCGCCTCGTCGACGACCCGCCCGCCGACTTCGCCGACCGGCACCGCGCGCTGTCCCACGACCTGCGCGTCGTTCGGATCGAACTCGTGCCCGGCCGGCTCGTACGGGCCGGCGACACCGCGACCGAGGACTTCGCGGTGACCCGCGTGCTGTCCGGCGCCGGAGTCTGGAGCTTCCACGCCGTGCTGCGGCTGGCGCGGCGGCGTGGACGTTGGCGGGTCCGCTGGTCGCCCGCGACCCTGTACCCCTCGCTCGCCGAGGGCGGGCGGCTCGTGCTCATCCGGCTCGGCGCGGCGCCCTCCTCGCCGGTCGCCGCCGACGGCAGAGGGCTGCCGGCCGGCAGCGGCGTCCAGCCCTACCTCGCCGACGTCGCGGACAGGTTCGGCGACCCCGATGCCGAGGACGACCCCGGCTGGGCGGTCGAGCTGGACAACCCCGGCCGCTCCGCGCAGCGGGTCAAGGTCTTTTCCGGCCGAGCGCCCAAGCGCGTGCGCACCACGCTCGACCGGCGATCACAGGCGGCGGCCGACCGCGCCGTGGGGTCGGCGGACGCGGCGCTCGTCGCCGTACGGCCCTCGACGGGCGAGATCCTCGCGATCGCCGACCGGCTCCCGGAGCCCAAGGGCGCCTTCCAGTCGATGAGCCCGCCCGGCTCCGCGTTCAAGGTCGTCACCGCCGCCGCCGCTCTGTCGAGCGGGATGTCGCCGGGGTCACGCGTCGGCTGCCCGGCGGTCACCGTGGCGGCCCAGCGCACGATCCACAACGACCGCGACTTCGACCTCGGAACCGTGCCGCTCGCCCGCGCCTTCGCCGAGTCCTGCAACACGACGTTCGCCCGGCTCGGCGTCGCGGCGGGCGGGCGCCGGCTGGCCGCGACGGCGTCCGCCTTCGGCTTCGGCGCCCACTTCGACCCCGGCGTGACGGCCTACTCCGGCGACGTCCCGGGCGACGCCGAGGGCAACGCGCTCGCCGAGGCGTCGATCGGCCAGGGCAAGGTCCAGGCCACCACCATCGCCATGGCGGTCGTGGCCGCCGCGGTGGCCGACGGCACCTACCGGTCCCCGCGGCTGGTCGCCGCGCACCTGCTCGGCCGGCTCCCGGCCAGACGGCTCCCCGCCACGGTCACCGCCGGGCTCCGCTCGATGATGGGCGACGTCGTGCGGTACGGGACGGCCGCGGGCGCCCGCCTGCCCGCCGGGACGCACGGCAAGACGGGCAGCGCCGAGTACGACTCCGCCGGTCACACGGACGCCTGGTTCATCGGATACCGGGGCGATCTGGCGTTCGCCGTCTTCGTCGAGCACGGGGGAGAAGGCGGAAAGGTCGCCGCGCCGATCGCCGCCCGATTCCTCGCCGTGGCCAGGTCGTGACTGAGTCGTCCCTCCTGGTAGCTGCAGATATGACATAGTCTCGGGCATTGCTTTGCAGCGAACCTGGAGGAATTGTGCCCATACGTCGCCGGTTGGCCGTCGCAGCCGGGCTCTGCGCGACCGCCCTCGTCGTCACCGCCTGTGGCAGCGGAGACAAGGGGGTGACGGTCCAGGGCGCCAAACTCGTGAAGAAAGGCGCCATCACGACCTGCACCCACATGCCGTACCCGCCGTTCCAGTCCCCCCAGGGCGGCAAGGTCGTGGGCTTCGACGTCGATCTGATCGACCTGGTGGCCAAGAAACTCGGCGTCACCCAGAAGATCATTGACACGCCCTTTGAGACGATCAAAACGGGTTCGGCGCTGAACGCGGGCAAGTGCGACGTCGCCGCCGCGGGAATGACGATCACCGCTGACCGCGCGAAGTTCATCGACTACTCCAAGCCCTACTTCGACGCCACCCAGGCCGTGATGACCAGGAAGGGCATCACGTACGCCTCGGTCGAGGACCTGAAGGCCAAGAAGATCAAGATCGGTGCCCAGGCGCAGACCACCAGCGAGGAGTTCCTCCAGGGCAAGGGCGTCGACCCCAAGTCCTACAAGGACGCCGAGAGCCTGCTCAACGGCCTGCGCAGCGCCCAGGTCGACGCGATCATGGCGGACTACCCGGTCGTGCAGGGCTGGCTCAAGGACCCGGCCAACGCCAAGTTCGGCCTCGCGGCCAACATCCACACCGGCGAACAGCTCGGCTACGCGGTCCGCAAGGGCCACAACCCCAAGCTGCTGGCGATCATCAACCAGGTGATCGACCAGGCCAAGCAGGACGGCACGTACAAGAAGATCTACGAGAAGTGGATCGGTCCGCTCCCGGCGGGCAGCTGAGCGTGGCGACGGCACAGGAAGCGGCGCCGCGCCTGACGCGGCGCCGCCGCCGGCAACTCGTGCTCGGCGGCGAGTACGCGATCTTCGTCGTGGTGGTCGTCGCCCTGGTCGCATCGGCCGACTGGGGTCAGATCCACACGAACTTCGCCAACTGGAGCATCGCCAAGCAGCTCTTCCCCGACGTCATCACGGTCGGGCTCCGTAACACGCTGATCTACACGATCACGGGGTTCGTGCTCGGGCTCGCCGCGGGACTCGTCCTGGCGCTGATGAGGCTGTCGTCCGCCGCGCCGTACCGCTGGTTCGCCCTCGTGTACATCGAGGTGTTCCGCGGCCTGCCCGCCCTGCTGATCTTCGTGTTCGTCGGCACCGGCGTGCCGCTGGCGTTCCCCGGCACCAACCTGCCCGGCGGGGTGTACGGCCAGGCGGCGCTCGCCCTCGGGCTGGTCTCGGCCGCGTACATGGCCGAGACGATCCGGGCCGGCATCGAGGCGGTGCCCCGCGGCCAGATGGAGGCGGCGCGCACGCTCGGCATGTCGCACGGCCGCGCGATGCGGACGATCGTCGTGCCCCAGGCGCTGCGGATCGTGATCCCGCCGCTCACCAACGAGCTCGTCCTGCTGTTCAAGGACTCCTCGCTGGCGCTGTTCCTCGGCCTCACCCTGACCGAGCGCGAGCTGTCCAAGTACGCCAACGACGTGGCGAGCCAGCAGGGCAACTCCACGCCCATCATCGTCGCCGCGATCTGCTACCTGATCGTCACGATCCCGCTGAGTTACCTGGCGCGGCGTCTCGAGGCCCGGCAGAAGAAGGGACAGCGATGATCGAGGTCCGCGACCTGCACAAGTCGTTCGGCGACCTGGAGGTGCTGCGCGGCATCGACCTGGAGGTCGGCGCCGGCGAGGTCGTCTGTGTGATCGGCCCGTCCGGGTCCGGCAAGTCGACGCTCCTGCGCTGCGTGAACCTCCTGGAGCAGCCGACCTCGGGCACGGTCGTCGTCGACGGCGTCGAGCTGACCGACCCCGAGTGCGACATCGACGCCGTACGCCGCCGCATCGGCATGGTCTTCCAGCAGTTCAACCTCTTCCCGCACCTGTCGGTGCTGGCCAACGTCACCGTCGCCCAGCGCAAGGTGCTCCGCCGGTCGGCCGCCGAGGCGGAGAAGACGGCCCGCGCGAACCTCGAGCGCGTCGGGCTGGCCGACAAGGTCGACGCCTACCCGGCGCAGCTCTCCGGCGGCCAGCAGCAGCGCGTGGCGATCGCCCGCGCCCTGGCGATGGGCCCGGCCGTGATGCTCTTCGACGAGCCGACGTCCGCGCTCGACCCCGAGCTCGTCGGCGACGTCCTGGCCGTCATGCGGAGCCTCGCCGTCGAGGGGATGACCATGATGGTGGTCACCCACGAGATGAGCTTCGCCCGCGAGGTCGCCGACCGCGTCGTGTTCATGGACGGCGGCGTGATCGTGGAGGAGGGCCCGGCCGCGGAGGTCATCGGCGCACCCGTGAACGAGCGGACCCGTACGTTCCTGTCCCGTGTCCTCGACCCGGCGGCCGCACAGGTCGGCGAGGTGGAGGACGTCTGATCAGGCGCTGGGCAGGGCCTCGTAACGTGGGGGAAACACGGAGACGGCAGAATGTAAGTCGCCACACATGTTTCCGGGCTTACGAAGGGATCGGTTTTGGACCGTCAGCAGGAGTTCGTGCTCCGTACGCTGGAGGAGCGCGACATCCGTTTCATCCGGCTGTGGTTCACCGACGTGCTCGGGTTCCTCAAGTCGGTCGCTGTCGCGCCTGCCGAGCTCGAGCAGGCGTTCGCGGAGGGGATCGGGTTCGACGGATCCTCGATCGAGGGGTTCGCGCGGATCCACGAGTCCGACATGCTCGCCAAACCGGATCCGTCGACCTTCCAGGTGCTGCCCTGGAGGTCCGAGGCGCCGGGGACGGCGCGGATCTTCTGCGACATCCTCATGCCGGACAGCACGCCGAGCTTCGCCGACCCGCGCTACGTCCTGAAGCGCACCCTGGCCCGCGCCGCCGACCTGGGCTTCACCTTCTACACCCATCCTGAGCTGGAGTTCTACCTGCTCAAGGAGCAGGTCGCCGAGGGTGGCAGGCCGGAGCCGGTCGACTCGGGCGGCTACTTCGACCACACTCCGCACCGCGCCGCGCACGACTTCCGGCGCAGCGCGATCATGATGCTGGAGTCGATGGGCATCTCGGTGGAGTACAGCCACCACGAGGGCGGCCCCGGCCAGCAGGAGATCGACCTGCGGTACGCCGACGCGCTCACCACGGCCGACAACATCATGACGTTCCGGCTGGTGATGAAGGAGGTCGCGCTCGAACACGGCGTGTTCGCCTCCTTCATGCCCAAGCCGTTCACCGAGCAGCCGGGCTCGGGCATGCACACCCACATGTCCCTGTTCGAGGGCGACCGCAACGCCTTCTACGAGCCCGGCGCGGAGTACCAGCTCTCCAAGGTCGGACGGGCGTTCATCGCGGGCGTGCTGCGGCACGCCGCCGAGCTCACCGCGGTCACCAACCAGTGGGTGAACTCCTACAAGCGGCTGTGGGGCGGCGTCGGCGCCTCCGCGGGCGCGGGCGGCGAGGCCCCGCCGTACATCTGCTGGGGCCACAACAACCGCTCCGCCCTCGTGCGCGTGCCGATGTACAAGCCGCAGAAGGGCCACGCGACGCGCATCGAGTTCCGCTCGCTGGACACGGCGTGCAACCCGTACCTCGCCTTCGCGGTCATCCTCGGCGCCGGGCTGAAGGGCATCGAGGAGGGGTACGAACTGCCCCCGGGCGCGGAGGACGACGTGTGGGCCCTGACCACCGCCGAACGCCGCGCGATGGGCATCCAGCCGCTGCCGCAGAGCCTCGATGAGGCCATCGTCGAGATGGAGCGCAGCGACCTCGTGGCCGAGGTGCTCGGCGAGCACGTGTTCGACTTCTTCCTGCGCAACAAGCGCGCGGAGTGGGAGGACTACCGCCGCCAGGTCACCGAGTACGAGCGCGACCGCTACCTCAAGGTGCTGTAAGCGCTGGTCAGCGCGCTAGCCAGGCGCATATAGCGACAAGGGCCGACGGCCACGTGACCGTCGGCCCGAATCTGCGCTAAGAGCCCTGGGCCGTCCCTGGGCCGTCTGGCACGGAATCGATGCACTCGTACATGCCATCCACGGCCCTGCGGGTACGGCTCTCACTGCTCTGCATTAGGTGCGTGTAGACGCGGAGCGTGAAGCCGGGATCGGCGTGACCTAGGTACTGGCTGAGTGCCTTGACGTTCTCGCCAGCGTCCAGCAGTACGGAGGCGTAGAAGTGCCGTAGGGCGTGCATCCCGTGCTCTCGGGCGGACTGGTGGCGGGCGCCGGGCGCTGGGTGGGGGATGACTCCAGCCTCGACGAGGGCGGGTTTCCATATCCGAACGTTGAAGTCAGTTCGGCGAACCGCACCTTCACCGCCCATCCGAGTGAAGACAAGACGTTTGGTTACCAGCGGTCCGTCCGGTCGGAGCCAAGGTAGGGAGATCTCTACGGGCGGGTACTCGTCCATGTGATCCGTGAGCACTCGGGCAACGCGACTTGGCAGTGGTACGTCCCGTTCCTTGTTGCGCTTCGGTGCCCCGAACACCAAGTGACCATTTGCGACCTTGATCTGACAGGCGATGTGGAGCCAGCCCGAGTCAAAGTCGATCTCGTCCGCCGGAAGCCCGAAGATCTCGCCTTGTCGGAGTCCGCATCCGGCGCCAAGATCCACCATCGCGCGGTAGCGCTCAGGACACGGTGGGGGACATCGGCGTTCGAGGTGCCCCCCGGCGGTGGGGCAGGGGGGCGTGCGCAGGAGCCCGCTGACGCCGTGCTGCGAGCGATGAGGCGTCGAGGCGCACGCGATCATTGGCCCTGGACGACCTATTTGGCCACGCCAAAAACCGTCTACGGTCTCGCCGTCTCCCTTCCCGCTCGTGACGTGAGTAGCAGGTCAGGCGGTGAGGAGAGCTTGGGACGCTCTCGGCGGCCGGATCCGGTCCTGCCGTTCGCCAGAGGCCCGACATGGCAGATCGTCACAGGTCAAGCCGCCGGTGGCGGCGCCTTAGGGGACATGTGATGTATATCACTTTACCTTTTCTATAGAATAAGTTGACTGTCCCTGTAAGTATCTCCATGGATGTCGGAATCTTCCGGCAAGGGTCGCGACGGGGGTGTCGAAATCGACGGGCCTGTTTGCGGCTGTAGGCCGCGCTAAAAACGGCGCGTTCAACGAAGGGGAGTCGATTGGGTGCTTCATGGGGTAGGCGGTTCTTCGGGGCGAGTACCGCCGTACTGATGATCGCCGCGGTTATGCCGCATTCGGCACTAGCGGCGAGTGTCGAAGATCCGACGACGACAGGTCTAGTCACTCGCTCGGGTGAGCCATTGGCGCATGCGGACATCGTGGCTCAAGCGTGGCCGAATAGATCCGAGCTCGACAAAATCATTCACGAAGGCGGAAAGGTGGCTCTCCCGACCGTCGCCGTTACCAGAACCGATGCCAGTGGGCATTTTAGTTTTAGACTGCCCGATGGCATCGATTCGCGATACGTCGGCGACGACGGAAAGGTCGATCTGCGAATCGTCGCATCCGACTCAAAGAACGCGGTGACGTGGCAGTACACGGCCACGCATGGAGCGAGTTCTAGCGCGGCGCGCAGTGGCCACCGTGTCTGGTCGACGGCGAAATCGGACGCAGGCGGGGACGCGCGCCCGGCCGACCTGCGCTTCGATCTGAGTCCGTCGTCGCCGCAAGCGTACGACGCCACTGACGACCCGGCCGAATGGGTGACCAACAGCGGCACGAAACTGACTCGCAGCGCTGCGTCCCATGCCCGGTCGACGGTGCTGCTGCCGCACACCTCAGTGCGGTCCAGTACGTCAAACGCCGAGCCGTGCGTACTGGAACCATCGACCCTCTATACCCAAAATCCAGAGCGATTTGCAGTTGTATCGGCATGGTCCGGCGCCAAAGGCACAGTTTACCAATCCCAGTCAGTCAGCCATACGCTCGGAATCGGAATTCAGGTCGATGGCCAGAGCGGTGCGTGGACGCAGAACGGAACGGAAAGCATAAATCTTACCCAGGGTTCCGGCGCAACCTTGCCAGGCGTCGCAGACGCGACGGTGGGGAATGAGGTCAACTATCGCTACTACAGGGGCACCCTTAACTGCGTCAACACAAGCTATGTCGAGCCAGAAAGCACGTACGCCTTCCTCAGCATCGCCGAGCGCCACGCGCACGTCTCTTACACCGCCTGCGCCGCCGCATTCCACGGCGCAACATATTGGAAGGACACCGCTAAGAACGTGACCTACGGAGCTGGGCTCGAACTTGGCTGGATGAGCCTATCGGCCCAGTCGGGCTGGACAAGCGACACTAAGATCGAATGGGTGATCACCCAGGACAGCAAGCTCTGCGGGTCCACAAGTTCGGGATGGGCGTCCTCCCCGGAGATGAACTCCGATCCCGCCTGATGATGCTGAGAACTCATGCGACTCGCCGAATCGGGGCGACGCTCTGTGCCGGCCTGGCCGTCCAACTCGCCGGAGCGGGATGCTCCGGCGGTGGCCAGGCCGGCCACGGCGCGGACGATGACGGATCCGGTGTCTCCGCGGAGGTGCCACGTTTGGTTCGCCCCGGTACCGGTGCATCTGCGGGTATGGCATTTCCGGCCAAAAGGGATCATGCCTATTCTGCGGGTCTGGGTGTCTTCTGTTTGGATGCCCCGGGCAGCGTGCGGATAGCCAGCGTTGGTCCGATCGCGACGAAGGGTGGTATCGCGGTCACCGGCTTTGCTATACGGGCGAACCCTGCGGATCAAGGCGGGCTACAGATCGCACTGGAGCCCCGGTCACTCAAGGCCCTTGGGTTCGATCCCGTTCGGCCCCAGACTGTGGACGGCACATGCGGTGCTGCCGGGACGGTTCTGGGCAGCAGCCGAGATGATTCCGGACAAAGGTCCGTGGAGCTGGCGGTCCAGCTAGTCCGGAGCGGTGATGAAACCGGTCGTATCGACGGCTTCCTTCTCACCTATCTGTCGATGGGAAAAAGCGAGAAGATCAAAATCCCGATGACCGTCATCCTGTGTGAAGAAAACGATCGGACAACGAGACAGTGCAACCATCATTAGCCGAACCATACCCATCCGGCTCGTCCACGACGAGTCACGTAACGACGGCTGGTCCGGGGGTGCCCTCTGCCAGGTGGCACGCCATCAGCCCTGACGTGTCCGCCGTGTCCCTCAATCGCCTTTGACCTAAGGAAGCATGAGGGGCGCGGTGGGGGACATCGCGCTTCAATGTGTCCTCGCACACCGAAGGGCTGGAACAGTGGGGGTGAGGTGAGTCGCCTCCGAGCCTCATAGACCGAGCGGCACCGGCCTGGCCGGAACCTCGCCGTCAATGGGTGACTAACTGTGGTCCGCCCCTTTGCACGGGGCGGGAGCACGGCACGGCCGACGCCTTTCAGGGTGTATCCGATGTATCCGATGTATCCCTAGTGCTGTGACCAGTGGAAACCTGGGATACATCAGGGATACACGCCTCTATGTTCCAGCAAGGGACGTGAACCGGCTGGAACACAGGGGGGCGTTTGCTGGGGCCGTCTGTGGGCCGTGGAAGGGCGGCCGAGGGTGGCCGACAATGACCAATGACGACCGCTCGTATGCAGGTCAGCGGCTAGCGGGTGCATGGTGTCGCATGTAGCGGACGCGGTTGATCAGTTCCTGCGCAACAAGCGCGCGGAGTGGGAGGACTACCGCCGCCAGGTCACCGAGTACGAGCGGGACCGCTACCTCAAGGTGCTGTAAGCGCCGGCCGGGCGGCGGCGCGGGGCGCTGATCCACGGGCGGTGGACTCGTGTCACTCGTCGGAAAGGTCGTCCTCCTCGCCGCCGTGCAGGGCGTTGAGCAGCCAGACGTTGGCTCTCATCGCCTCGGCCGTGAGTTCCTCACATGCCCGGCGCGCCGCTTCCAGAGTGAGATCGCCGTCGAGGTCGGAGGGCTCGGCCGTGTCCTCCGACCTCGACCCGGCCTCCGCACGAGCGAGCAGTCCGGCATGAGCCTCGTCGCCGCCGGCCGCCCGCTGGATCCGCTCCCACTCCCGGTGTGCCTGGATCGCCCGTTCCACCGGGCGGACGTACTGTTCGACAAGCTCGATCACCGTCTCGTCGGCTCTCCCGGCCGCCTCGGCCGCGTGCGGCGTCATCTCTCTCATCCGCGTGGCGAGCCCCCACTCTTCCTCCCGAAGCGCCGTGAGCACGAGTGTCCCGTCGAAGCCCGGAGTCAGCAGTCGCTGGGCCTCCTCCACCCGCTCGCGAGCCGCCCGTACCCGTGACAGCCGCGCGCGTTCGGCCTCGTCGAGGTCGGCGAGCGAGACGACGCGATCACGCCCCACCACGTGGGTCGTCCCTCCCCCGCAGTCGGCGACGAAACCCGCGTAGACCATGAGCAGCAGAAACGCGCACACTGCCAAGCCTGCGAGGCCTGGGAACAGCGCCCACGGGAACAGCATCGCGACAGAACCCGCCACCACGGGTTCGCGATCGCGGCGCCGATCGACCGCGTTCCAGGGCAGAAAGGTCAGCGCACCGAGCACCCCGGCAGGCCACGCCCACCACCCGCCGGTCACGTGCTCCAGCGTCCCGACCGAGACGATGACGACGCACCAGGTCAGCGCGCCCGACATGACACGTTGGCGACGGAAGCGGTGGGAGCCGGGCGGTGTCCCCGGACCCGTGACGAGCAGCTCACCCGAACCGGAGCGCACGTCTGCGAGCATGGCGGCGGGAAGTGCCGGGTCGAAGACCAGGTCTCCGGCGGTGGCCACGGCTACGCGGCGAATCACCGACTCAGGACACTAGTCGGCGGCCGCCGGTCTGGGGGAGACGAGTTCCAGGGCGAGTTCGAGCCCGGCCTCGTACCTCTCGTCGTCGGTCGCGTCGGCGTCCTGGAGCATGAACGCCGAGGCGCTGACCGGGACCAGGGCGAGCCGCGACCTGAGCTGGTCGGTGAGCGAGGCGTCGGGGCTGCGCAGCATCGCGGACAGCGTGTTGAACCGGTCGTGGAGCTTCTCTCCCGGAGCGAGCTCCTGCATCGTGGTCTTGCTCTCCTGGATGAAGCGCATCATGCCCTTGGGGCGTTCGCGGGCGAGCCGGGCGTACCGGCGGACGATCTCCTGGCGCGTCTCCGGTGTCGGCGGCTGGTCCTTCGCCCAGTCGATGATCTCGTCCAGGCCGGCGATGAGGTCGTCGAAGAGGCTGACGACGATGTCTTCTTTGGTGTTGAAGTGGTAGTACAGCGCTGCCTTGGTCACGTCGAGCCGCTCGGCGATCTCGCGGAGCGAGGTCTTGTCGTAGCCGTGTTCGGCGAACAACTCGACCGCGACGGCCTGGATCCTCTCGCGGGTCCCGCTTCGTCGTTCGCCCATCGTTCTCACCCCTGGAATAAACCTACTTGCCGACCGGCTAGTACCTAGCCTACCGTACGGCAAGTAAGTTCTGCTGGCCGGTCGGCAAGTAAGCCGACCGGTCGACCTATGGGGAGAGGTTATCCATGACGGGGACGAACACAGAGGACTCCGGACCGCCGTCCGACAGAACCACGCGGTCCCTCTACATCGCGATCATCGGGCTGATGCTCGGGATGTTCCTGGCCATGCTCGACAACCTGATCGTCGGCACCGCGCTTCCGACGATCGTCGGTGAACTGGGCGGCATCAACCGCCTGTCCTGGGTCGTCACGGCGTACACCCTCGCGACCGCCGCCGCGACGCCCATCTGGGGCAAGCTCGGCGACCTGTACGGCCGCAAGGGCATGTTCATGGCGTCGATCGTGATCTTCCTGATCGGGTCGATGCTGTCGGGTCTCGCGCAGAACATCAACGAGCTCATCGGCTTCCGCGCGGTCCAGGGCCTGGGCGCCGGCGGTCTGATGGTCGGCGCGTTCGCGATCATCGGCGACCTGGTGCCGCCGCGTGAGCGTGGCCGCTTCCAGGCGATCATCGGCGGCATGATGCCGGTGGCGTTCGTCGGCGGACCGCTGCTCGGCGGCTTTCTGACCGACCACCTGAGCTGGCGCTGGGCCTTCTACGTCAACGTGCCGCTCGGCGCGGTGGCCCTGCTCGTCACCGGCCTCGGGATGCACCTGCACACGCCGCACATCAAGGCCAGGATCGACTACTTCGGCGCCCTGCTCCTGACCGTCGGGATCGTCGCGCTGACCCTGGTCGCGAGCTGGGGCGGCACGGAGTACCCGTGGGTGTCCGCGCAGGTCATCGGGCTCGCCGTCCTGAGCGTCGTCGCGCTCGCCGGGTTCGTGTTCGCCGAGCAGCGGGCGGCGGAGCCGATCCTGCCGCTGCGGCTGTTCCGCAACCGCAACTTCACGGTCGCCCAGATCCTGAGCTTCCTCGTGGGCGCCGCGATGTTCGGCGCGGTGAACTTCCTGCCGCAGTACCTGCAGGACGTCAAGGGCGCCTCCGCGACCGCCAGCGGGCTCTGGATGCTGCCGCTGATGTTCGGCATGCTCGCCGTGATGCTCACCGTCGGCCAGCTCATCATGCGCAACGGCCGCTACCGCATCTACCCCATCATCGGCGGCGCCCTGCTGACCGCCGGCATGCTCGTCATGCTCCTGCTGAAGGTGAACACCGGCATCGTCCTCGCCTCGGCGCTCACGCTCGTGGCCGGGCTCGGCATGGGCTTCATCATGCAGAACACCACGCTGATCACCCAGAACAGCGTGACCCTGCGCGACATGGGCGCGGCCAGTGGCGCGGTGACCCTGTTCCGTACGATCGGCGGCTCGCTCGGCATCGCCCTGCTCGGCTCGATCTTCACCAACCGCCTGGAGCACACCCTGACCGGACGGCTCGGTGAGAAGGCCGGCCACGCGATCGCCTCCGGCGGCACCCACGTGACCCCGGCGATCCTGTCCACCCTCCCGGAGCCGGTCCAGGAGGCGTTCAAGGCGGGCGTCACCAGCGGGCTGCACGGCACGTTGATCGGCGGCGCGATCCTCGCGTTCCTCGGCTTCGTCGTCGCCTTCCTCGTCCGCGAGGTGCCGCTGCGCGGCGGACCGGCCGCGGTCAAGGAGGCGGCCGCCACGGAGGCCGAACTCGTCGAGCCCGTCATCTGACCCCTGGTACGAGATCGCCCGGCCCCGCCGCACGCGCGGGCGCCGGGCGATGTCACGTCGCGACCGGACGTTCAGCGGCGCAGGGGGCGGCCCAGGTGGGCTTCGGCGACGGTGAGGCTGTCCTCGTAGACGGCATAACGGGTGATCACACCGTCCCGCACGGTCAGACGCAGCGCGTACCGGGCCGTGTACGGCTCGCCGGTGGCCTTCACCGTCTGGTGGATGTCGCCGAGCACGACGGCGTCCGTGCCCTCGACGAGGACGCGCGTCACCGACGTGCCGGCCTTCTCGGGGAGGTGCGCCGCGGCGATCTCGCGGAAGTGCTCGGCGACATCGGCGCGCGTCGCGCGCGGCCGGATCCAGGGAACGGCCGGATGATCGCCTGCCGGCCAGTTCAGCCGCCAGTCGACGGGCTCGGCGAACAGCTCGGCGATCCGGCCGGGATCGCCTTCCCCCATCCGGCGGAGGAGTTCTTCCACCGTGGCGCGCGTAGCGGCGCCCTGGTCCGCGACGGTGAACTGGTGGTCGCACCGGATGAGCCCCTCCTCGTCCAGAACGGCGAATATCCGGCCCGTCCAGGCGACGTCACCGCCATCGGCCGGGATCATGTACGTGGTGAAGGCGACGGTGTCGTGATGGCCGGTCGCGTCGCCGGCGCTCCGGAAGACGAAGCCGGCGGATCGCACGAGTTCCTCGTGGGTCCGGGTGATCCGTGCCTCTATCGCGTCCCGTCCCCGGTGCCGTGCCGACTCGGTGACCTCGACGCCGTCTCGCGCCCACAGGCCGGCGATGAGGTCGCGACGGGCCGCCGCGTCCGGCTCGTTCCACACGGCGACATAGCGATCGACGAACTGCTCCATGTTCAGGTTCATGGCCGGAAGTCAACCCGGGCTTCCCTGACACCTCCTGACAGTGGACCGCGGCAGACTTCGGGCCATGCGCGCGAGCCGGCTGGTCTCGATCCTGTTGCTGCTGCAGACACGGGAGCGGATGACGGCACAGGAGATCGCCGGTGCGCTGGAGGTGTCCGTGCGCACCGTCTACCGCGACATGGAGGCCCTCAGCGCCGCCGGAGTGCCGTTGTACGGGGAGCCCGGCCACGACGGCGGATACCGGCTGCTGGGCGGCTTCCGCACCCGGCTGACCGGCCTGACCGCGGGGGAGGCCGAGTCACTGTTCCTGACCGGGCTGCCCCGAGCCGCCGCCGACCTCGGGCTCGGCGCCGTCGTGACAGCCGCGCAGCTGAAGCTGATGGCGGCGCTCCCCACGGAGTCGCGCGACCGGGCCCGGCGGATCGCCGAGCGGTTCCACCTGGACACCCCGGCGTGGTACCGCGACGCCGAGGACGTCCTGTACCTGACCGCGGTCGCCGAGGCGGTGTGGAACGACCGCGCCGTGTGGATCCGTTACCTTCGCTGGGCCGAACCCCACGAGATCACCCGTACCGTGCGGCCGTACGGCCTGGTGCTCAAGGCGGGCCACTGGTACCTGGTGGCCGGAGCGGACCGGCGGATCCGGACCTACCGCATCGCACGGATCATCGACCTGCGCGTCCTCGACGAACGGTTCGACCGGCCGGCGGACTTCGACCTCGCCGCCCACTGGCGGGCCTACCTGGAACACTTCGACGCGCGCCGCCACCAGGACATCGCGACCCTGCGTCTCTCCCCGGGCGCCGTGGACCGCCTGCCCCACATCATGGAACCGGCCGTCGTCCGCGCCGCGCGACGGACCGCCTCGCCCGCCGACGCCGACGGCTGGATCCGGGTGACGATCCCCGTCGAGTCCCACGACCAGACACTGGGGGAGATTCTCAAACTCGGCGCCGACGCCGAGATCCTCGCCCCCGCCGAACTCCGCGACCACCTCATCCGGACCCTCGACTCCCTCCGCCATCTCTACGCCCGGCCGTGACCGTCGCTGTCGGTCGCCGGAGCGTCTCGGTACCTTTTGGTGGTGAGTGAACGCCGACTCGAAAGCCTCGCCGGGCGGCTGGCCCGGCTGGGCGTCACCGATGCCACGGGCGCCGAACGCCGGCTCCAAGGTCAAGAACTCAACGGGCTGGTCGAGGCCCTGGGCACCGCGGCCGATCCCGACCTCGCGCTCACCGGCCTTCTCCGGCTGCTGGAGACCGCCGACATCCGGGCCGAGCTGAACGCGGACGCCGACGCGCGCGACCGGCTGTTCGCCGTGCTCGGCGTCAGCGCGGCGCTGGCCGACCACCTCGTCCGTCACCCCGGCCACTGGCGTGTCCTCGCCGGCCCCGACGCCGTACGCCGGCCCACCGCCGATGAGCTGCGGCAGACGCTGCTGCGCGCGGTCGGCGCCGACCCCGCTCACCCGGCGCCCCGTGCGACCGCGGAGGATCCCCTGGTCGCGCTGCGCGTGGCGTACCGGAGGTCGCTGCTGCACCTGGCCGGGCGTGACCTCACCCACGTGGTCGACATCGAGGACGTCGCCGCCGAGCTGGCCGACCTCGCCTCGGCCGCGCTGGAGGCCGGACTGGCCATCGCACGCGCCGAGCTGGGCGAGCAGGCGGACCTGTGCCGGGTCGCCGTCATCGGCATGGGCAAGTGCGGCGGACGCGAGCTGAACTACGTCAGCGACGTCGACGTCGTCTTCGTCGCCGAGCCCGCGCCGGGCCAGGACGAGGACGCCGCGCTGCGGGCCGCCACCAGGCTGGCGTCCGGGATGATGCGGGCGTGCTCGGCCACCACGCCGGAGGGCGCGCTGTGGGAGGTCGACGCCGCCCTGCGCCCGGAGGGCAAGTCCGGGCCGCTGGTCCGTACGATGGCCAGCCACCGCGCGTACTACGAGCGCTGGGCCAAGACCTGGGAGTTCCAGGCGCTGCTCAAGGCCCGCCCGGTGGCCGGCGACCTCGAACTGGGCGAGGATTACGTTCGCACGCTGGCGCCTCTCGTGTGGAGCGCGGCCGGCCGCGACAACTTCGTCGAGGACGTCCAGGCGATGCGCCGCCGCGTCGAGGAGCACATCGCGCCGGAACAGGCGGGCCGGCAGCTGAAGCTCGGCCCCGGCGGGCTGCGCGACGTGGAGTTCGCGGTACAGCTGCTCCAGCTCGTGCACGGCCGGGCCGACGAGGAGCTGCGCGGCCCGAACACCCTGATCGCATTGAAGAAACTGTCCTGGGGCGGGTACGTCGGCCGGGGTGACGCCGCCGCGCTCGGCACCGCGTACCGCTTCCTTCGCCGCGTCGAGCATCTCATCCAGCTGCACCGGCTCCGGCGCAACCACCTCGTGCCCGAGGACGAACAGAGCCTGCGGCGCCTCGGCCGGGCGCTGGGGTTCCGGGTGGACCCGGTGGGGGAGTTCACCGCCGAGTGGCGCCGGCACGCGCGCGAGGTACGGCGGCTGCACGAGAAGCTGTTCTACCGGCCGCTGCTGCAGGCGGTCGCCCGGCTGCCCGGCGACGAGGTACGGCTCACCCGCGAGGCCGCCCGTACCCGCCTGGAGGCCCTCGGCTACACCGACCCCGCGGGCGCCCTCCGCCACCTGGAGGCACTGACCGCGGGGGTGTCGCGGCGCGCCTCCATCCAGCGCACGCTGCTGCCGGTGATGCTCGACTGGTTCGCCGACTGCCCGGACCCGGACGCGGGCCTGCTGGGGTTCCGCCAGGTCAGCGACGCGCTCGGCACGACACCCTGGTACCTGCGGCTGCTCCGCGACGACGTCGCCGTGGCCGAGCGAATGGCGCGGGTGCTGGCCTCCAGCCGGTACGCCACCGAGCTGCTGCTGCGCGCCCCGGAGGCGGTCGGCATGCTGCGCGCCGAGTCTGAGCTCACCCCCCGCCCGGCCGACGCCCTGCGGGGCGAGGCGCAGTCGGCCGTGGGCCGCTACCTCTCCTCGCCGCACGACCGGTCGGCGGACGCCGTGGCCGCGGTACGCGGGCTGCGCCGCCGCGAGCTGTTCCGTACGGCGGTCGCCGACCTGCTCGGCCTCCTCGACGAGCGGGCCACCGCCGAGGCGCTCACCGCGATCACCACGGTCACGATCGAGGCGGCGCTGCGGGTCGCGATCGAACGGATCTCGGCGGAGCGGAGCGCGCCGCTACCGACCCGGTTCGCGATCGTCGCGATGGGCCGGTACGGCGGGTTCGAGCTGGGCTACGGCAGCGACGCGGACGTCATGTTCGTGCACGACCCCCTGCCCGGCGCCGACGAGCGGGAGGCCTCGTCCGTCGCGCACGCGGTCGCCGAAGAGCTGCGCCGCCTGCTCGCCCTGCCCGCGCCCGACCCGCCCCTGGTGATCGACCCCGGGCTGCGGCCGGAGGGCCGGCACGGACCGCTCGTCCGCACCCTCGACTCCTATGCCTCCTACTACCGCCGCTGGTCGGCGCCGTGGGAGAGCCAGGCCCTGCTGCGCGCCGCGCCCATCATCGGCGACGAGGGGCTCCGCGAGCGCTTCCGGGCGCTGATCGACCCGGTGCGGTGGCCGGAGAACGGCATCGACGACACGGCGCTGCGCGAGATCCGGCGGCTCAAGGCCCGGATGGAGGCCGAACGCCTGCCGCGCGGCGTCGACCGGCGGCTGCACACCAAGCTGGGTCCCGGCGGGCTGTCCGACGTCGAATGGGTGGCACAGCTGCTGCAGCTCCGGCACGGGCACGACGTGCCCGGACTGCGGACGACCCGGACGCTCGCCGCGCTCGACGCCGCCGCGGAGGCGGGCCTGCTCGACTCCGACGACGCCGCCATCCTGACCGACGCCTGGCGCATGGCCACCCGGATCCGTAACGCGATCATGCTCGTCCGCGGACGGGCGTCGGATCTGCTGCCGACCGAACACCACCGCGAACGCTCGGCGGTGACCAGCGTGCTCGGCTACCCGGCGTCCGGCGCTCTGCTGGAGGACTACCGGCGCCGCGCGCGCCACGCCCGTAAGGTGGTCGAGCGCGTTTTCTACGGAGATGACCAGAGCGCCTGAACTGGGTGACACATGCTGACTGTCGGATACCGGTGGGCGGCCGTGGCCAAGGCCGGCCTGCCCGCGGTGCTGCTGCCGCCGGCGGCCGGGTACGCCGCGTACATCGCGCGCGGCGACGGGCCGCTGATCAGCGTGCTGCTCCTGGTCGTCTTCGGGTTCGTGACGGTCGTCTTCCTGCCGCTGTTCCTGCGCGCCGTCGCACGCGCGTCGCGGGGAGCCCCGCTCCTCACGATCAGCGAGGACGGGGTCACGCTGCACTCGGCACGGGTCCGTCTGCCCTGGTCGAACGTTGCCGAGGTCAGGGTCGAACGCCGGCCCGGCCGTGCGGAGCTGCTGGTGTTCGTGCCGGTGGACGCCGCGCAGGTGGTGACCGCGCACCGCGGGACGCCACGGTGGTTCGCCCGCAGCGGCATCCCCCGGGTCGGCGGCCCGATCTTCGTCCGGGCCGACCAGCTGGCACGGCCGCTGGAGGAGGTCCTCGCGGCCGTCCGCCGCTGGACGTCCGCGCCCGTACGCCGCCGCGAGATCCTGCGGAACGGACCGGCCGGCCGCTGAGCGTCAGCCGGTACGGGCGAAGCGGCGGGCGGCGATCGCCAGTGCCACCGCCGTGAACGCCGCGACCACGGCGAGCTCGAGCACCGGCGAGGGGCGCAGGCCGGCCCAGGACACCGGTTCGAACAGCGCCGACGTTTCCCGGACCGGCCGGTAGGCGTTGAGGGTGCGGCGCATCGCGTCCACCGCGTACGTCAGCGGATCGGCTGGCGTCAGCCACGACATCCAGGCGGGCATCGCCGCGACCGGGAACATCAGCCCGGACAGGAAGATCAGCGGCGTCATCAGCACGCTCAGCACCATCGTGAACGTCCGGGCGCGGCGGATGACGACCGCCACCACCGCGCCGAGCACCGTCATGGCGAGCGCCGTCAGCGCCAGCTCGGCCAGCAGCAGCGCGAACAGCGCCGGATCGTACGGGATGTGGATCAGCCCCGCGCCCGCGAGCACGACCGTGCCCTGGCAGGTGGCGACGGTCGCACCGCCGAGGCACTTTCCGGCCAGCAGCGTGCCACGACGGACCGGAGCGACGAGCATCTCGCGCAGGAAGCCGGACTCCCGGTCCCAGACGATCGAGGCGCCGACAGAGATCGCGGCGGGCTGCGCGGCCATGACGAGCACACCGGGGAACAGGAAGGTGAGATAGTCCGTGGCCGAACCGCCTCCCGCGCCGGCGAACAGCCGCCCGAGCCCGACGCCGAGCACGAACAGGAACAGCAGCGGCTGAAGGAGCGCGACGAGCGTGCCGGTACGGTCACGGACGAAGTGCAGCAGCTCCCGCCGCCAGACCATCCGCCCCGCCCGCAACTCGGCGGCGAGCCACCCGGGACCGACACCGACCGCTTCGTACCGCGCGTGAGCGGCATGCGTCATGCCCGCCGCCCAGTCCCTCGCCGAAGCCCCTGCACGACGGCACGCGCCGGGGTCACGACTCCTCCTCCGCCCCACGAGAACCCTTCACCGGCCTCGTGTTTCCCAGGTCCGGGGGTGTGGCCACCGCGGCCGTGTTCTGATCACCGCGCTCGATCATCGGCGTCCCGCCTTTCGAGAGCGGGCCCACGGTCGCCATGCGACCGGGAAACCGCGGACAACGGACGTGTGCGGGCCGCAGCGCCGTGCGCGTGGGTGGCGGGGTCGGGGATTGGTTCGGTCATCATGGTTTACCTGTGGGTTCGTAGGTGCGTGGTGGGTTGCGGGCATCGGGCCGGCGGTCTGTGCACGCCGTCGAAGTGGCACTGGCGCCGGGGTGTGTTCTTGGTTCCGTCGCGCCCGGTCCGGCCGGCCGCCGGTGGCCGTGGTCGGCAGGCCGCGTCGCGAGGACCCGACTTCGCGTGCAGGTCGGCACCGTGCGTAGCGCGCCGTTGGCGGCGGTGCCGTCGTGATGCCGCCAGGGCGGCAGGGTGGGTCTGACGGATGCGTTGTCCGGCTGGGCGGTGCCAAGGCGCCGCATCGCCGGTCGACAGCCACACCAGGCTGGCTCCCTCCTCCGCCGTGGACGCCGCTCGCGACGAAAGGGATAGGCCAGGCACGCCTCGGGGTCGGGGGCTGGTCCGGTCATCGCGGGTCGCCTGTCGGGTCGTCGCGGATGCGGTGGCCGGTGTGGTGGAGGAACACGTCGTCCAGAGTCGGGCGGGTGACCGTCACCTCGTAGACCGGTACGTCCAAAGTCGCGCACAGGCGGGGGACCAGGCGGGCGCCGTCTTCGGCTTCCACCCGTACGCCGTGCGGGCCCGCCATGGCCTTCACCCCGAACTTCGTGCGCAGGGCGGTCGCGGCCGCCTCGTCGTCGCCCGTGCGCAGGTCGACGCGGTCGGCGCCCAGGACGGCCTTGAGTTCGGCGGGTGTGCCCTGCGCGACGATGCGGCCGTCGTCGATGATGGCGACGCGGTCGCAGCGTTCGGCCTCCTCCAGGTAGTGCGTCGTGAGGAACAGGGTCGTGGCCTCGCGCTCGCGTACCTCGCCGAGGTGGGTCCACAGACGGGCGCGGGCGTGCGGGTCGAGGCCGATGGTCGGCTCGTCCAGGAACAGCACGCGTGGCCGGTGGAGGAGCCCACGGGCGATCTCCAGCCGGCGGCGCATGCCGCCGGAGAACGTGCGGACGAGCGTGTCGTGGCGGGCCGCCAGGCCGACGAGGTCGAGCATCGCGTCGACCCGCGCCGACAGTGTCGTGCGGGGCAGGGCGTACAGGTCGGCGTGGAAACGGAGGTTCTCCTCGGCGGTCAGGTCGCCGTCGAGCGTGGTCTCCTGGAAGACGAGCCCGAGGTCGCGGCGCACCCGGTGCGGCGCGGTCCGCGTGTCGTGGCCGGCGATCTCGATGCGTCCCGCCGTCGGCGTGACCAGGGTGCAGAGCATCGCGATGGTCGTGGTCTTGCCCGCGCCGTTCGGGCCGAGAAAGCCGAACGTCTCGCCCTGGGCGACCGTCAGGTCGATGCCGCGTACCGCCTCCACACCCGGAAAGGACTTGCGGACGCCGACGGCCCGGATCGCCGGGATGTCCGGCGCCGGGCCCGCGTCGTACGGGGCGAGGGCGTGGGGACCGGATGCGGGTGAGCGCTGCCTGAGCCCGAACACGTCGCCGCCTCAGACCTGCCGCGCGACCGCGGTCATCCAGTGGTCGGGCACGACGAACCCGAAGCTCCACCGGTGTCGCGGCGTGGGGTTCACGATGCAGTGCCAGAACAGCCGGCGCGGATCCTGCTCGGCCTTGAAGAAGCGGACCATCCGCGGCGTCTCCCGCAGAGTGACGATCTCCTCGGTACGGGGGTTCATGTAGCGGAAGAACGACGTGTCGGCCGGGTCGGCGAACGGCTCGTCGAAGTCGACGACGTACATCCGCCACCCCGGCTGCGTCTCGTTCGTGTGCCACAGCCGGTAGCCGGACGGGGGATACCAGAGGCTGCCCGAGAACCGGATCTCGGCGGAGAAGAACTCCTCGAGCGTACGGATCATGCGGTGCTTGGCCTCGAGGTAGCGGTCGTATCCGGGATGGTCGACGTGCTCGTCGAGGTTGACGAGGTGGAAGTCGCGGCGCGGGGCGCCGGTGCCGAGGGCCGGGTCGCGCCAGTGCGCCTTCATCATCGACTCGTGCCAGGCATGGAAGGCCGGGTCCGCCGGGGACAGGCCGGTCGACCGCAGGTCCTCCTCACGGAAGGTCCGCGCGAACCGGTCGAGGTCGAACGAGGGCGGTTTGATCTTCAGATGGGGGAGCTGGTCGATGACGCCCTTCAGACCGGGCAGGTCCTCCAGCAGGTATTCGTGGTGGAGCGGGCCGGCGTCGCGTTCGGCCTCGGTGGGGCGCCGTACCGGCTCGGGTGCCTCTCCGGGGGTGAAGGCGGAGGACGCCTCCATCAGCTCGGGCACGTCGAAGGAGTACCCGTAGCGTGACCCGAGCCGGACGATCTCTCGCGTACCGGTGACGGCCTTGAGCTGCTGTTTCAGCTCCGGGGAGTCGTAGGCGATCTGGAGGAAGGCGCGGCTGGACTCGACGGACATGCGGTGTCTCCTTATCGGCTGGGGGCGGGATCGAGGAGCAGGACGGAGGGAACCCGGTCGGGCCGGGCCAGGCGCAGGAAGTGCATGCCGAAGCCGGACAGGCCGAGCATCAGGCCGGGGAAGAACCCGCCCTCCATGACTCCGTTCTCGGCGTCGTCGAGGTGGCGCCACTGTTCCTGCACCTGGACGTTCGCCTCGAGCCGGAACGCCGGCTCGTCGCGCAGCGCCGCGAACCGCAGGAACAGCTCCGCGTTGCCGGTGCGGCCGTGGCAGAGCGTGTCGTTCATCAGGCGCGGGAAGCCCCGCATCGTGGCGGCGAGGGCCTGATGGGCCTCGCGCAGCAACAGCTCGTCGTCACCGCCGAGCGCCGCCCAGCTGGAGATCCGGCTCAGCCCGATGCCGGCCGCGCCGTTGCACCAGGCGTTGGCGAAGTGGTGGCCGTCGCGTACGGCGCCGCCCGGACTGGTGCGCAGGTCGTACCAGTCCTGCTGCGCCTCGTCGAAGTGGCGTGCCTCGTACGCGAAGGCGCGCCGGCCGGCGTCGATGTAGACCGGTTCGTCGATCAGGGCGCCGAGCTGGATCAGCGCCCAGCCGATGCCGGCCGCGCCGTGGGAGAAGCCGGTGAGGTTCGCCACGGCCTCGCCCGGATCGGTGGGCGGCCAGCTCAGCGTGTCGCCGTCCTCGACCGCGTGCCGCAGTAGCAGGTCCGCGCATCGCGTGGCGTGTTCGAGCCCCTGCCCGTCGGTCTCGCGGCCGAGACCGAGCAGCACCGGGATCAGGCCGGCGCAGCCGCTGAGCACGTCGAAGTGGGTGTCCGCGTCGATCGGCCCGGCCAGCTCCCGGTTCAGGCGTACGGCGAGTTCGAGCAGGCCGCGGTCCTGCCAGAGGTGGTGCAGGTGGGTGAGGACGTAGATGAGCCCGCCGAGGCCCTGGAACGCGCCGGGCCGCCGCCGGTCGGTGTGGGTGACGGCGTGGGACAGGGCGCGCCCGGCGGCACGGCGGAACTCCGGCCGTGGCACCAGGTCGTTGAGGTAGGCCAGGAACAGCGCGACCCCGGCCGACCCGTGGTACAGGTCGCCGTCGATGTCCACCTCCGCCATGCCGTCGCCGGTGAGCCCGTACGAGGTCCAGGGCGCGGGCGCCGAGGGGTCGCGGAGCGTACGGCACAGCCGCTCGCCGATCCGCGTGGCGTACTCCAGTGACGCGGTCACGAACGCCGGGCTGGCGACCTCGCCGGAGGACAGGCTGGCGGCGATGTACTGCGTCTGCTGCGCCCGGTTGGCCCGCGACAGCCGCCGGATCCGCTGCGCGGCGCCCTCGATGGGGGAGACCTCCAGCCGCGAGCGCAGGCGTACGGCGTGGTCGTGCACCAGCCACCGGTCGCCGGCCGGTGCGGTGAAGATCGGGATGTCGAGCCGCCACAGCGAGACCAGCTCGCGCTCGGAGAGCGTGCCGTCGGTGTCCCAGGTGCGGGGGAAGGTGCCCACGGTGCCGACGAGCAGGTCGACCTCCAGCGGGTCGACCAGGCACTTGGGATGGCGCGCGGAGATCAGCAACTGGGAGTACACCTGGGTGCCCCAGTTGATGAACCGGGCCGAGGTGTCCGCGAAGATCTCGCTCACCTCGCGGATCGCGTCGTCCTTCCGCTGCTCGAACCAGGCGTACACGCGCCCGAAACCGTCCATGATGGCGTCGGTGAAGTCCTGCGGCTGCATCAGCCGGTCGCCGAGGAAGACGCGGTTGGACCCGGCCGGCTCGACGTGCACCCCCGACCGATGGGTCACCGACGCGCGGAAGCTGAGGCGGTGCTCGTTGACGCGCGGCACCGGGATCGGCATCTCGTAACCCTCGCCGCCGGAGTAGCCGCTGATCCGCATCTCGGTCGCGGACGTCGTGGTGCGCGGCCACTCGAGCAGCCCGGTCTTGAAGACGGAGTCGAGCAGCGTGCCGGCGGGCCGTGCCTGGCCGACCGGGAGCACGCCCAGGACGGTCTCGCAGTCGCACACGTAGGCGTGCCCGTCGGCGATCAGGATGTTCTCGAAGTGCAGGTCGCCGCCGCCGAGGACGTAGAAGACGCCGAGGAGGCCGCCGAGCTCCTCGTACACCCGCTCGACCTGCTCGCGGGCGGCCATGCGGTTGCGGCCGGCGGGGATCAGCGCCTCGTAGCCGTACGACGGTTTCGGCAGCACGGGCCGGGTCGAGAACGCGAGGACGCCGTCGTCGCGGAGCCTGCGGAGCAGGTCCTGCATCGCGGCCTCTGAGCGGACGCAACGCGGTTTGTAGACGAACGAGCCGGTGCCGCCGCCGCTCAG
Organism: Actinoallomurus iriomotensis; assembly: GCF_030269445.1. Classification (GTDB taxonomy): domain Bacteria; phylum Actinomycetota; class Actinomycetes; order Streptosporangiales; family Streptosporangiaceae; genus Actinoallomurus; species Actinoallomurus iriomotensis. Next base: position 445,876 of record NZ_BSTJ01000001.1, on the reverse strand, counting down.
CGCGACCTCGACGATCGCGACGCTGCGCGCGCCCGCGTGGTGGTCGGACAGGCCCAGGCGTACGGAGCGGAACGCGGTGATCTCCTCGCCGAAGAAGGCGGCGCCGATGTCGGCGCGGTCGGCGGCGAGGCGGCCGATCAACTCGCGGCCGCACTCGGCGAGCATGCCGGTCACCTCGGCGAGCCACCGGCCGAGGACGGGGAACCGCAGGTAGAAGCGGTGATACGCGTCGGCGTCGGCGAAGGTCGCGTCGAGATAGGCGAGGTACTCCTCACGGGTCGCGGACGCGCGGTCGATGCCGGTACGGGCGCAGTGCACGTTCGCGTCGGCCTCGACGGCCCAGGCGAGCGACAGCTCGAATCGTTCGAGGAGATGCCGCTGAAGGTCGTCGATGAGCCGCTGGTCGAAGAGCCCTGGATGCCGCGCGTGTTCTTCGCCGAGCCGCCGGCCGAGCTCGTCGAGAAACGGTTCGCACGCGATGGCCAGGTGGCCGTAGTAGACGTCGAACTCCCGCCAGCCGGCGTCCGGCAGGGCCTCCGTCGCTTGCCGGGACGCCGCGTCCGCCGGTCGGCGCGGTCGCGCGGCCGAGAGAGGCTCGCGGGGTGGAGCCTCCGGCGGGTGGAGTCGTGGCTCGGCGGGTGAGGCCTCGGGTGTGTGGTGGGGTTGTGGCCCGGCGGATGGGGCTTCCGGCAGGCGGTGGAACTCGCCTGGTGAGGGCTCCGGCGGGAGGTAGGGGGCACCGGGTGAGCTCTTCGGTGGTCGGTGGGGTTGCGGTGCGGTGGATGGGACCTCCGGCGTGCGGCGGACCCGGCTGTTCGGCGACCGGCCGGGTGAGGCGCTCGACGGGCGGTGGGGCCGGTCGTGCGAGACGTTGCCGGATGGGGCCTCTGACAGGTCGAGAGGCCAAGTCCGCGAGGGGTTCGCGAAGCCGGTGCCGGGAGTTGCGCCGGTGCCCGGAGCGGGGGTGGTGCCGACAGTGGCGGCGGGCGGGCGTGCGAAGCCGCCCAGGGCCGCGCGGTAGACGGGGAGCCACGACGCGTGGACATCGGCGAACGCCGTCCGTATCCGCTCACCGGCGCCCGCCAGGCCGAGCTCGTAGTGCCGGTAGGTGGTCAGAACGGTCACGATCTCTTGCTTGGTGCGTTCGCGCTGAGAGCGTTCGCCCGTGGCGGTCCCGTTCGTGCCGGTATCGATCACGGAGGCCTGAGCGGCGGAGGCTTCGGTCCCGTCCGTAGTGTTCGCATCTGCGCCGGACGTGCCCGTGACGTCCGTGCTGGTCCGGTTTGCGTGGGTGGCCATGGTGGCCTGAGGCGAGGCGGCTTCGGCCGCGTCCACGGTGTCCGCGTCTGCGTCGGTTCCGCTCGCGCGCGTCGCGTCGGTGCAGGGCTCCCCCGAAGGCCCGTCCGTACGGCGCAGGTCCGTGCGGGTCATGTCCGTGCGGGTCACGACAGGCTCGGGTGCGACCGTGTGGGGCCCATCCGTGTGGGGCGTGACCACGTGGGGTCTGTCCGCGTTGCCCTCCGCCGGAGGCCCGGTTATGGGCGTTCCGTCCGTATGGGGCGTCTGATCGCCGGGCGGGTCCGGGTAGGGGCGGGCCTTGTCGGTTTCGGTGCTGGTGGTCGGGCGTGCGTGGAGTCTGGCGGCGAGTTTTCCCGCCAGGCGGTCGATCTTCCACGTGTCGAAGGCGGGGAGGACACCGGGCGTCGCCGTTGTGCCCGAGGCGCGCAGGGTGGCGACGACCCGTTCGCGTTCGGACAGGTTGGCGGCGCGGGCGGCGATGTCCAGGAAGGAATGGTCACTCATGGGGAGAAGCCGCTCCTGCGGTCGCGAGGAACGGTGGGCCGGCGTCTGCCGGCCCACCGCGCGGGGTGTGGGCCCCTTCTGTCGCCTACTTGGTGGTGCCGTCGCAGACCGCCGTGATCGGACCCCAGCTGCAACTCGTCTGGCAGGCGTAGATCTCCATCGCGGCGACGCCCTCGGTCCAGAAGTCGATTGACTCCTGGTCCGGCTGCTCGATGGGAGCGGGCAGCGAGGAGCCGGACAGGCCGAAGGCCGCGGGGTCCGCCAGCAGTTCGGTGCGGAACTCGCTGTCGACGACGGCCTGGAGCGTCATGGTGTCGGACACGGATACCTCCTGAGTGAACGTGGGCTACTGGGTCTTCTCGGCGACGAGCCGGATGCCGATCTGCCGCTCGACGTTCTGCAGCTCCCGGATGGCGGCCGCCATGTTGTCACTGTCGTTCTGCCAGCGAACCAACTCCTTTTCGTCCGGGGACAGCCCGCTTTCTATCCAAATGGACTCGAGCCACGCCTTTGTGGCATGAGGCTGAATATCAGTCATGGGAGTGATTCGGGAAAGAACGGGCTCTTCGTGGAGGTCGAGAGCGCGAGTGAGGACTTCGCGCAGCTTCCCGTCCGGAGGCAGCAGTGAGCAGAAGATCATTAATTGCTGAACTTGCCGGATCTCCTCAACGCCCGGATACAGGGTCGGCCCTTTGGCGGTCATGAGCACCCTTTCCTTGTCGGCGTTCCCAACTTAGGAAGGGGTTCTTTCAGTCCGCTTACAGTTCGCCTTCAGGTGGCGTTGACGAAAGCCGGGGGTCGTCGCGCAGGATCGCGGTGTGCAGGTCGCGTACCTCCGGCCCCGGGCAGACGCCGAGACGGCGGCGCAACGACGCGCTGACCTCGCCGTACGCCTCGAGTGCCTCGGCCGGCCGGCCGCAGCGGTACAGCGCGACCATCAGCTGACCCCAGAAGCGTTCGTGGAAGGGATGCCTGCCGGTCAGTGCGCGCAGTTCGCCGACCAGGCGATCGTGCCGGCCGAGCGCGAGGTCGACCTCGTGCCGCCGTTCCAACGTGCGCAGATGTTCCTCGATCAGGCTGGGAACGACGTCACGGTGCAGGGACTCCGACCGTACGTCGGACAGGACCGGACCGCGCCACAGGGACAGGGCCGCGGTGAGCCCGGCGGACTCGGCGGTCAGGTCGCCGCGCCGCCCGGCCGTACGCGCCTCGGCGACCATCGTGCGGAAGCGGATCAGGTCGAGCCCGCCCGCGTCGAGCTCGATGCCGTACCCGGCCGGGGAGGTGCTGATCAGCCCGGACCCGCCGCCGGTGTGGCGGTCGAGCGTCTGCCGCAGCCGCGTGACGTACGTGTGCAGCGCCCCGCGCGGGCCGCGGGGCGGGTCCCCGCACCACAGGCGGTCGGTGAGCTCCTCGATGGGCACGGTCTGGTTCGCGCTGAGCAGCAGGGTGGCGAGGAGTGTCCGCTGTTTCCCCGCCGCGACGGGCACCCGCCGTGTGCCGGCGGAGACCTCGAGCGGACCGAGGACGCGGAAATTTAGACCATGCACGACTGAACTCCAGACTCGCTTCTCGTACCGCGATCCGGCTTCTGAGGCCGACGACGGGGGAACTCGCCGAAATCATTTGATTTATGGTCAAGTCGGGCTTTCTTTGGTCACGGCCGTGAGGACGCGTCCGTGGCACTTCTGTGTCACCGGTTTCGGGCTCGTACGATACAGCTATGGACGTTGAGGGACAATCACGATCAATGGGCGATGGCCTGGGAAGACGACGTGAGGTGGCGCGTTCGGCGCGGATGATCCCGACGGTGGATTTCGGTGTTCCGTTTTCGCGCGTGTGACCGAGGGTGATCGGTGCTTTAAAAGCGGATTAGTGGCGATATTTCCCTGGGTGGAGGTGCGGGTGGCGCGGGAGGCGGAGAGGTGAGGTCAAAGGGAACCGCGGTGGACACAGAGGTGGCCCCGTGTGCAGGGAGCTGCGCGCCTCTCTGCCACGCTGGGCCACCGGCCGACGGCGAGGTCGCGCTCAAGTCCGCCATGAGGGCTCGCAAAGGCACGGCCCCCGCAGCCGCGGCACCTCGGTCCAGGTCTCGACCGCGAGCAGTCCGGTACGGCTCAGCGCTGACCGCCCGAACGGGCGGCTGCAGGGGCTCTACCGGCGAAGCGGTCCCGTACGCTGCCTGTTCACGCCGACGGCCGCCCACGGCCGCCATTACGCCGCCCCGCGAAGGGGCCGCGGCCCTAGTCGGTGGAGAACACCCGCGCGACGGGGCCCAGGCGGGGGATGACCAGGCGGACGCCCCGGGCGGCCAGGTAGCCGCAGCCCAGTGTCACCGCGCCGCCGACCGCGTCCAGGAAGTAGTGGTTCGCCGTGCCCAGGATGACGAGCACCGTCGCCAGCGGGTAGAGGAACGGCAGGATCTTGGCCCAGGGGCGCCGGATCACGTCCGAGACGGCGATCGCGCACCACAGCGCCCAGCCGGTGTGCAGGGACGGCATCGCCGCGTACTGGTTCGACACGGAGCCGACCGGTGAGGCGCCCGAGGCGTACAGGCCGTGGGTGTGCCAGACCAGCACCGTGTCGACGTATCCCGGCAGCATCCTCGGCGGCGCGAGGGGCAGCAGATAGAAGCCGACCAGCGCGAGTACCGTCGTCGCGAAGATCAGCCGCCGGTAGAAGACGTAGCGGTCCTGGTGGCGGACGTACAGCCAGGCCAGGATGCCCGGGGTCACGATGAAGTGCAGGGTCGAGTAGTAGTAGTTCGCGACGACGCCGATCCAGTGCACGCGTACGAACAGGTGGTTGAGCGGGAGTTCGAAGCCGATGTGCAGCAGGTGCTCGAGGTTGAGGATCCGTCCGCCGAGTCGAAGCGCCGCCGTGTGCGTCGTGGGTACCAGATTGCGTACGAAGGAGTACGCCGTGTAGCAGAGGGCGATGAGCAGGATCTCGCGCCAGACGCGCGGTCGTACCCCGGCCGGCTTGTCCTCCGGTGCCTCAGTCGCGTCGCCCGTGGCGACTGGCGCTACGGCCGAACTCGACATGATCCCCATGGTGTCAGATCCGGCCGCCTGGACTATCGGCAATAGTTGTCTTGTTTGTCACTTCGTGATCCTTCGCTGGACGTGACCGGTTCTCCCGCAGATGGAGGATAAGGCCTGCGGACAGGGCGAACGCCATCACGGTGATCCCTGCCACGGCGTCCAGCAGGTAGTGGTTGGCGGTCGAGAAGATCACGGTGACCGTGACGATCGGGTAGAGCGTCGCCAGGGCCCTGACCAGCGGCCGGCGGGTACTCGCGATCACCGCCACCGCGCACCAGACCGCCCAGCCCGCGTGCATCGAGGGCATGGCGGCGAACTGGTTCGTGAGCGAGCCCGCCTGGGGCGAGGAGTACAGGCCGAAGCTGTGGAGGGCGGTCACCGGGTCGACGAAGCCCGCGCCGCCGAGGAAACGCGGCGGCGCCAGCGGGTAGATCCAGAACCCGACGAGGGCGATCGCGGTGGCCAGCAGCAGCGACGTGCGCAGCCACCGGTACTGCCGCGGACGCCGGCGGTAGAGCCACACCAGCACCACCAGCGTGACCAGGAAATGGGCGGTCGCGTAGAAGATGTTGGCGGCCTTGGCCAGCAGGGGCATGCGCAGCAGCGCGCGGTTGAGCGCCAGTTCGACGTTCGGCCCCAGGGCGTGCTCCAGGCGCATGACCTGCCCGGCGTGGACGTACGCCGCCGACTCGTTGTGCGGGATCACCAGGCGCACGAGGGTGTACGCGCCGTAGAAGACGGCGATCAGGGCGATCTCCCGCCAGAGCCGGGGCGACCACGAACCCTTCAGGTCGATGTCGCGCGGTGCCGGGCGACAGGGTTGGGCGAGCTGGGCCATGTCTAGATCCTGAAGGAAAGCCCGGCTTTTGTGATCACCTCCAGGAATGGTCTGCGACTCGGCCCATATGAGTACACGCCCTAGTCCTCAGGGTGGATACGGTCGCCCGGATCTCCTCCGGCGATCACTCGGCCGGGACCGGCACGACCTCGCTGATCGAGGGCGCCGGTGAGCCGGACTCCCAGGTCAGACGCACGGCGTCGACCGGATCGCCACCGGCGGGCAGGTCGGCGTACCCGTTACGGAGGATACCGATGTGGCGCCAGGTGTCACCCGACCTGACCTCCACCGCGGCGGTGCCCGCCGAACCCAGCACCCGGACGCGCGCCAGCCGCCGTGCCGCCGAGGGCGTCACGACGAGCGCGTCGCCCGCCGCCGGGGCGGCCGAGGCGGTGTAGGCGGTGTCCAGCGACCCGTCGGCCGCGGCGGCCAGGTCACCGGCCGGGCCGCCCGTGACGGTGTAGGTGATCTGGCCCGGGACGCTCACCTGGAACTCCCGCACCACGCACCAGTACCCGTCATTGGCCGCCGTGGCCCGGTAACGGACGTACCGTGCGGTCGTGCGGGCCGGCGCGGTGGCGTGCACCTCCGCCGTGGTCCCGTCCGCCAGCGGCGTCCAGGAGGAGCCGTCGGTGGAGTACTCCAGCGTCCCGGCGTGGATGTAGTCGTTCGGACTGCCGGACTTGCCCATGAGGACGCCGACGTCGCCGATCGGCCGCGGCTCGCCGAAGTCGACGCCGACCCAGTCGCCGGCCGCCGGCGCCGCGTTGCTCCAGAAGTACGTGCCGGTGTCGCCGTCGGTCATCCGGGCGGGGGCGTTGTCCTGGTACTGCGCCAGGGAGGTGATCCCGGCCGGCCGTACGGCTTGCACGCCGGCCGTACGGTCGAACGCCGCCTTCGCCGTGGTGAGGAACCGGTCGATCACCCCGTCACCGATCTTGGGCGCGGTGCCGCTGTGCGGTTCGCGGGTGTCGCGGATGGCGTTCGCCCGTGCCACCAGGGCGTCGACGCGCCGCCGGTCGGCCCAGCCGTGCGCGAGCGGGTGGGTGATCATGTCGAGGGCGGCGTCCATCGCCTGCGCCCAGAGTTCGGTGGCGTCGAGCCACGCCTTGGCCTCGTCGGCGAAGGCGGGATCGATGACGCCGGCCCGGATCCGGGCCGGGGCGGCGGCGAGCGCCCGTACGCGCGTCCGCAGGTCGCGGACGGAGCCGTGGTGGTCGCCGGCGTCCCAGCGCCGCCAGAAGGCGTTCACGGCGGCGGCCAGCTCGGGCGCCTGGGTCAGGTGCAGCCGGCCGTCGTAGGTCGACACGTCCGCGAAGGCGCGCAGCGCGGCGATCGTCTCCCGGTCACCGCCGGCGCGCTCGGCCAGGGCCGCCGCCCAGGCGCGCCCGGCGTCGTACGTGGCGTCGTGCCAGCCGAAGTCGGCGAAGGAGAACAGCGCGACGTCGCTCACCGCGGCCTGGTTGGACGGGTTGGAGATGATCCCGGTGATCGAGCCGGACAGGCCGCTCTCCCGGCCCGTGTAGGCGGCCAGCGGCAGCCGCCCGGCGATGTAGTCGTTGACCGGGTAGTTGTCCCAGACCAGGATCGGGTGGCCGAACACCTTCTCGGCCTGCTTCGCCTCGTCGACCGTGATCGTCGCCGGGATGACGCCGACGCCGGTCCAGTGCACGATCACGTCCGGGTCCAGCTTGTCGCGCAGGGCCTGCTTGTACGGCGAGTCGGTCACGTTGGAGTACTCGGTCGGCACCATCTGCAGCGGATGCACGTCGCCCTTGGCGCGCGCCCACGCCTGCACCTTGTTCAGCACGTACGCCTGCGCCGCGCCCGCTCCGGCCGCGCCGTCGCCGAACTTGTCCTTGTCGGCCGCGCAGTGCCAGACGCCGTAGTCGATGTCGTCGAACGGCACGTTGAACGCCCGTCCGCCAAGGTCGTACACGGCCTCCAGCTTGGCGATCAGCGCGTCCACGTCCGCCTGGGAGGAGTAGCAGATCGACAGGCCGGGGGAGAGGGCGAAGGTGAACTCCACGTGGTTGTCGCGGGCCCGGCTCACCAGCGCGCCGAGCTGGGCGAGCTCGTCGGCCGGGTACGGGTCGCGCCAGCGTTCCCGGTGGTACGGGTCGTCCTTCGGCGCGTACTCGTAGGTGTTCATCTTGTGCGCGCCGAGGTAGTCGAGGTGGGCCAGCCGGTCCTCGTGGGACCACGGAGTGCCGTAGAAGCCCTCGATCGAACCGCGGTAACGCATCGCGGGCCAGTCGCGTACGGCGACGCCCGGCATCCAGCGCTCGCGCACCAGCTGCCCGAACGTCTCGGCCGCGTAGAAGGCGCCCGTGCCGTCGGCGCCGTCGAGGACGATGTGGTCGCGTCCGCGGTACCGGCCCGCGGCCAGCACGTAACCCTCGGGCCCCAGCCCGGTGTGGTCGGCGACGCCGAGGCCCTTCAGCACGGGCGCGCCGCCGGACAGCCAGACGGTCACCTCGGTCTTCGGGTCGGCCGCCGACTGCCGGATGTCGGTCGCGCCGGCCTTCTTCAGGACCGCCCGCACCGTCCGCAGCGCGGGCGCGTCGGCGTCGGCCGTGGCGACCAGCCCGACCGTGCGGGGGAGGCGGAAGCCGTCGGACCGGTCGTTGATCTGCTGCGGCGTGGGCCAGACGGTCGCGGTGGCCGACGCGTGTGCCGGTGGGGTCGGGCCGGGCAGGGGCGCGGTGACGGCCGCGGTGGCGAGCAGGGCGGTGACGGGGGCCCAGAGCCTGCGCATGGGGGAACTCCTCGCGATTCAGAACAACCGCGAACAGCCAATAATGCGCGGAAGTGTTCGTCAAGCGCCGATTTCGGGCGCTAACGCGCGAGATCGGGCAGAATCTGCTCCGTCGGGGTGGTCTCGCGCAGGGCGCGGCCGACCGTGCAGTGGTTGTCGTGCACCCGGTGCGCGACGTCGGTGAAGACCCTCGCGGCGTCCTCGTCGCCCTCGGGGAGCTCGACGTCGTAGGTGACGGTGACGGCGCCCAGGCGGGTCGGCGCGACCTTCTCGGCCTCGACGGTGGCCGCGAGGCGTACGAGCCGGTGGCCGCGTTCGGACGTAAGCGGCTCGACCGTGACGATCTCGCAGCCGCCCAGCGCGGCGAGCAGCAGCTCGACGGGCGTGAAGACGCCGTCGTCTCCCGAACCCCCGATGGCCACCCGCGCGCCGCGGCCGTTGGTGGCCACGAAGCCGCCGTCGTCGGTGCGCTCGACCCGTACCGAAGCCATGATCATCCCCCTTGTCGCCGGACTGCCCTACTAACGCGGCCCCTAACGCGCGCGCTGCCGCAGTTGTTCCAGCCAGCCGCGCGCCTGCTCCACGTGGACCTCGGTCAGGCCCTCCTCCGGATCCACTCCCACGATCAGATGCGGGCCGAGCGCCGGCCCGGTCGCGAGGACGTCCGGAACATCCGGTTCGTCCTCCAACCATACGAAAGGCCGCTCGCCGATCCACTCGGCGACGTGCCGCGCCTTCCAGCCCCCGTAGGAGTACACGGGGTCGCGCGGGGGGATCGGGATGGCGCGCAACTCGGGCAGGCCGACCCGTGGGGCGATCCACTCGTTGGCCGCGTCGGTCCAGTAGCTGGCCCAGACGAGTTCCGCGCCGGTCTCCTCGGCGAGCGCGGTCAGCATCGGCCCGTGGCGGGGGTTGAGCAACAGCCGGAAGGTGACGCCGTTCGGCGTGGCCCGGTACCGCTGATAGCCGGGCGAACGCTGCAGAGGATTGAGAACACCGTCCACGTCGAGCAACACCAGCGGCGTGTCCATGCTTGAGACGCTATGACACCACGTGTCCCACGCCTAGTGCGGATGAGTGATCGTCCATAAGCGGCCGGACATCACCCCACGACAACGGGCGGGCGACGACGAACGGCCCGGTCCGCCTGGGCGGCGGACCGGGCCGGTCACGTGTCGCGGAGGGCGCGGGGCGCCCGGCGCTCAGCAGTCGTAGTACAGCTCGAACTCGTGCGGGTGCGGGCGGAGGCGGATCGGGTCCAGCTCGTTCTCACGCTTGTAGGCGACCCACGTCTCGATCAGGTCCGGCGTGAACACGCCGCCCTCGAGCAGGTAGTCGTGGTCGGCCTCGAGTGCGGCCAGGACCGCCTCCAGCGAGCCCGGCACCTGCGGGACGCTGCGGGCCTCCTCCGGCGGCAGCTCGTACAGGTCCTTGTCCACCGGCTCCGGCGGCTCGATCTTGTTCTTGATGCCGTCGAGGCCCGCCATGAGCATCGCCGGGAAGGCGAGGTACGGGTTGCAGGACGGGTCCGGAACGCGGAACTCCAGGCGCTTGGCCTTGGGGTTCGAACCGGTGATCGGGATGCGGACGCAGGCCGAGCGGTTGCGCTGGGAGTAGACCAGGTTGACCGGTGCCTCGTAGCCCGGCACCAGGCGGTGGTAGGAGTTCACCGTCGGGTTGGTGAAGGCCAGCAGCGAGGCGGCGTGCTTGAGCAGGCCGCCGATGTAGTAGCGGGCCAGGTCCGACAGCCCGGCGTAGCCGACCTCGTCGTAGAAGAGCGGCGAGCCGTCCTTCCACAGCGACTGGTGGCAGTGCATGCCGGAGCCGTTGTCACCGAAGATCGGCTTCGGCATGAAGGTGACCGTCTTGCCCGCCTGCCGGGCGACGCTCTTGACGATGTACTTGTAGAGCATCAGGTCGTCGGCGGTCTTCAGCAGCGTGCCGAAACGGAAGTCGATCTCGGCCTGGCCGGCGGTGCCCACCTCGTGGTGCTGCATCTCGACCTCGATGCCGCACTCGGTCAGCTGCCGGACCATCTCCGAGCGCAGGTCGGTGAAGTGGTCCATCGGCGGCACCGGGAAGTAGCCGCCCTTGTAACGCGGCTTGTACCCGAGGTTGCCGCCCTCTTCCTTGCGGCCGGTGTTCCAGGCGCCCTCGACCGAGTCGATGTGGTAGAACGACTCGTGCTGGCTCGTCTCGAACCGCACGTCGTCGAAGATGTAGAACTCCGCCTCGGGCCCGAAGAACGCCGTGTCCGCGATGCCCGTGCCGCGCAGGTAGTCCTCGGCCTTGCGGGCGACGTTGCGGGGGTCACGGGTGTACGCCTCGCCGGTGAGCGGGTCGTGCACGAAGAAAGTGATGTTCAGGGTCTTGTGCTGGCGGAACGGGTCGATGACAGCCGTCGTGGGGTCCGGCAGCAACAGCATGTCCGACTCGTGGATCTCCTGAAAACCACGGATGGAGGACCCGTCGAACATCAGGCCGTCGGTGAAGACGCTCTCACCGAAGTTGTTCACGGGGAACGTGAAGTGCTGCGTCGTGCCCGGCAGGTCAGTGAACCTGACATCGACGAACTGTACCCCTTCGTCCTTGATGTATTTCAGGACCTCGCTGGCACTGCTGAACATCCGACCTCCTAGGGTGTTTTCAGGGCGCTATCACGCTATGCACCGGCCGTTTCCAAGCCGTGTCCCATGTGTTTCGCACGTGTTACATGCAACCCCGGCGCCGGATGATCACCGGTGGCGGATAGCTTTGGGGTCATGAGCGAACCTCGGCGTTCGGCCGGAACCTGGCTCTCGGGCGCCCGCGCGGCAGGCGCCGACCTCGGCTATCCGGGGGAGCGGATGGGCCTGCCGCAGCAGGGCCCCGGCTCGGTGGCCGGGTACGGCCGCCGGCTCGTGGCGCTGGTCGTCGACTGGTTCCTGGCCCTGCTGGTGGCGCAGATCCTGTCGGCCCTCCTGCACTGGAGCCCCACGATGCGCAGCGTCGTCACCCTGGCGATCTTCGGGGTGCTCTCGTGGCTGCTCACCGGCCTGTTCGGCACCACCGTCGGCAAGCGGCTCGCCGGGCTGCGCGTGGCCGTGCCGAACGGCGGCCGCGTCGGGCTCCTGTGGGCCTTCGAGCGCGCCGTGCTGCTCGTGCTGCTGATCCCCGCCGTGCTGTGGGACCGCGACCACCGAGGCCTGCACGACCGTGCGGCGAACACGGTGGTCGTGGTCCGCTGAGCCGTTCAGCGCGTACGGGGCTTGGGGCCCTTCGGCATGCGCGCGCCCTTGGGGATCGGGCCCTTGGGCATCTGCATCGCCTGCGGCAGCGCGTTGAGACGGTCGGTCAGCTCGCTGACCTCGTCCTTCTTCAGGTTGCGCGGCAGCTTGGTGAGGTGGCGCTGGAGCTTGCCGATCGGCACCTGGCCCTCGTCGTTGCCGACCTGGATGTCATAGATCGGGACCTCCGAGGCGGCGCGCGAGATGCGCTTCTTCTCCGCTCCGATGAGCTTGCCGACCCGCGAGCGAGGGCCCTCGGCGAGCAGGATCACGCCCGGGTGGCCGACCACGCGGTGCACGACGTCCATGTTGCGGTTCGCCTGCACGGCGGGGGTGACGACCCAGCGGCCCCGCATGTTCTCCACGATCGACGCGGCGGCGCCGGGCCTTCCCTCGAGCATGGAGTACTGCGTACGCTGCGCCAGCTGCCCGAAGACGATCATGCCGACCGCGAGGGCGGCCAGTACGCCGAGCGGGATCAGCAGCAGTGCCTGGCCCAGGAGCAGCCCGACGACCACGAACACCACGAGAGTCCCGATCGCCGCCAAGAACACCATCGGCAGAGCCTTGGGATTGGCCTGGTGGACCAGCGAGGCGACCATGCGGATCTGCTTGAGGCGGCCGGGTCTTTCGTCCTGTCCGTCCTGGGACTTCTTTGCCATGGAGGGAAGGATACGAGGGTTCGCGCCCGCAGTCGAAAGCGACGCCGCCGTTGTCGGGCCCGGCGGTAAACAAATTTCCACGCAACGCTTGGGCCTGTTAAGCGTTGACACGCGGTCGGCGCGGTCTTACCGTCCCGGTTCAGATCGTCGCCGTCCTTGGAGTCGCCATGGTGTGGTCGGGTGCCCGTGCTTCGGCACGGAGGGTCTCTCTTGTCGTACTGGTCGGTCTCGCGACCACCAGCGTGGCCGCGGCGCCGCACGCGGGGGCGGCCGAGGCCCCCGCACGCTCGCTCGCGGCCTACCACCAGTGGACGTCGGCCCGCGACTTCGCGAAGGGCTCGTCCGAGGGCGTACGGCCGTCCGGCGCCGGCGCCCTCACCATCGCCCGCACGGTCGGCTCCACCGCGTACGCCGACCCGTACGGCGCCGGCACCAAGACCTGGGACTACGCCCGCTGGACGTCGCCCAAGGTGTCGGTCGGGTTCGGCGCGAGCCAGCTGGTGGCCTCCTGGACCGCCGACACCCCCCACGGCACCTGGCTGCAGGTCGAGATGCGCGGCCACACCGGAGCGGGCGCCGACACCAAGTGGTACGTCATGGGCCGCTGGGCCTCCGACGACCCCAAGGAGGGCGGCGACATCAACCGGACGACGGTGCCCGGCCAGGCCGACGCCAACGGCAACGTCGACATCGACACCTTCATCGCCAAGAACTCCCTCACCTCCTACCAGCTACGGGTCACCCTGTACCGCGCGCCCGGCAAGCACGTGCGGCCGGTGCTCCGCTCCGTCGGCGCGATGGCCTCGCTGGTCGCGCAGCGCACGACCGTGCCGGTCAGCCCGCTCGGCGGGGCCGAGGGCATCGAGCTGAAGGTCCCGACGTACTCCCAGAACATCCACAAGGGCCAGTACCCGGAGTACGACGGCGGCGGCGAGGCCTGGTGCAGCCCCACGTCCACCTCGATGGTCGTGGGCTACTGGAAGCGCGGCCCCTCCAAGAAGGACATGTCCTGGGTGGACCCGTCGTACGCCGACCCACAGGTCGACTACGCCGCGCGTCACACCTACGACTACAACTACGAGGGCACCGGCAACTGGCCGTTCAACCCCGCGTACGCCGGCCGCTTCGGGCTGAACGGCTTCATCACGCGGCTGCGGTCGGTGACGGAGCTGGAGCAGTTCATCAAGGCGGGCATCCCGGTGGTGACCTCGCAGTCGTTCAAGGCCGACGAGCTGCCCGGCTCGAACTACAGCACCAACGGTCACCTCTTCGTCGTCGTCGGGTTCACCAAGAAGGGCGACCCGATCATCAACGACCCGGCCTCGTCCTCCGACGCCGTCGTCCGCAACGTCTACCCGCGTGCCAACTTCGAGAACGTCTGGCTGCGGAGTTCCTCCAGCGGCGGCATCGCGTACATCATGTACCCGCCGGGTCACCGGCTCCCCAAGAACATCCCCGGTATGGAGAAGAACTGGTGAAAACCGTCGCCCGGTGCGCCGTGACCGCGGTCACGGCGCACCGGGGGCCCTCCCCCTGGAGCACCCCATGGTGTGGTCGCGGTTCCGCGCTCCGGCGCGGCGAGTCCTCGTGCTGGTCCTCGCCGGCCTGATGACCACGGCGGGAACCGGCGCGCCCGGCGCGGAGGCGGCGAAGGCCGCGCCGCAGTCGAGCGTCGTCTACCACGAGTGGAGTTCGGACGCCGACTTCGCGGCGGGGGTCTCGGAGGGCGTGGAGCCGTCCGGCACCGGCGCCGTCGCCTTCGCCACCCCGGCGGGCACGGCGAGCTACACCGACCCGTACGGCGGCGGAACCAAGACCTGGGACTACGCCCGCTGGACGTCGCCGACGGTGTCGGTCGGGTTCGGCGCGAGCCAGCTCGTGGCGTCCTGGACCGCCGACACCCCGCACGGGAGCTGGCTGCAGATCGAGATGCGCGGCCACACCGGAGCGGGCGCGGACACCAAGTGGTACGTCATGGGCCGCTGGGCGGCCGACGACCCGGGGGAGGGCGGCGACATCCACCGCACCTCCGTGCCGGGCCAGGGCGACGCCGACGGCGACGTCGACATCGACACGTTCGTCGCCACGGGCTCGCTGACCTCCTACCAGCTCCGGGTGACGCTGTACCGCCTGCCGGGCACCGGGACGCGGCCGGCGCTGCGCTCGGTGGGCGCGATGGCCTCCCTGGTGCCCGGCCGCAAGACCGTGCCGGCCAGCCCGCTCGGCGGCGCGGAGGGCGTCGAGCTGAACGTCCCCGCCTACTCCCAGGAGATCCACAAGGGCCAGTACCCGGAGTACAACGGCGGCGGCGAGGCGTGGTGCAGCCCGACGTCGACGTCCATGGTCGTGGCCTACTGGAACACCGGACCCTCGCCGCAGGACATGTCCTGGGTGGACCCGTCGTACGCCGACCCGCAGGTCGACTACGCCGCGCGGAACACCTACGACCACAACTATCAGGGGACCGGCAACTGGCCGTTCAACCCCGCCTACGCCGGCCGCTTCGGGCTGAACGGCTTCATCACGCGCCTGCGGTCGGTCACCGAGCTTGAGCAGTTCATCAAGGCGGGCATCCCGGTGGTGACCTCGCAGTCGTTCAAGGCATCCGAACTGCCCGGCGCCGGCTACGGCACCAACGGCCACCTGTTCGTGGTCGTCGGCTTCACCCAGAGCGGCGACCCGATCGTCAACGACCCGGCGTCGCCCTCGGACGCCGAGGTCCGCCACGTCTACCCGCGCGCCGACTTCGAGAACGTCTGGCAGCGGAGTTCCTCCAGCGGCGGCATCGCCTACATCATGTACCCGCCGGGACACGCGCTCCCGCCGAACGTGCCCGGCACCGACCCGAACTGGTGACGTTCCTCCCTCAGAGGAGGGCGTAGACCGTCGTCGCGTGCGCGGCGACGTTCCCGCCCGCGGTCATGGCGACCTCGGCGAACGCCAGCGTGCGGCCGACCTTGGTGAGCGTCGCCGTGACGAGGACGTCGGCGTCCACGACGGGACGCTGGAACGTGCTCGACTGCTGCACGGTCGTCATCGGGACGAACTCCCCGCGCGCCGCGGACACCGCGATCACGGTGGCGGTGTCGGCCGCGGCCATGAGCGCCTGACCGCACATGGCCCCGCCCTGCCGGGCCAGCCGGGTGGACCACGGCAGCCGCAGCACGGCCATCAGGTCCCCGGTCTCCTCGACCACGAGGCCGAGCTCCCGCACCCAGGGGGCGAAGTTCTCATTGAGGATGGCGTTGCCGTCGGCGGCGCTCAGCGTCATGCGCCCATCATTCCCACCGCCCGGGCTCCGCGAAAGCGTCCCGCGCGCGCGACAGGGCGCCCGGATACGCGGGCTCCGGCTTCGACCACGTCCTCCGCGATGAGGACCTGCCTGTGACGCGATGCCGCGCCGTGGCTGTGAGCGTCCGTACGGGGCGCGGGGCGTCAGGGGCGGAGGACGAGGCGACCGCGGACCTGTCCGGCCTCCAGTCGCCGGTGGGCCTCCGCGGCGTCGGCCAGTGCCAGCACGTCGGTGACGCGGCACGGCAGCGCGCCCGCCGCCAGCATCGTGTTGATCACCGATGCCGCGCCGGCGAGGTCGGCGGCGGAGGCGTTGCTGATCGCGAAGCCCAGCAGCCGCCCGTCCCTCATGTACAGCGGCCCTACGGGCAGTTCCGCGCGGACGCCCACGCCCGCCAGCAGGACGATCCGCCCGCCGTGGGCCAGCAGGCCGACCGCCGCCTCCAGGTCGGGCCGGCCCGAGGTGTCCACGTGCACGTCGATCCCGTCCGGGGCGGCCTCGCGTACACGCGCGGTCAGGGACGGATCGCGGTAGTCGATCACCACGGCGGCGCCGGCCGCCCGGCAGCGGTCGGCGTCCCGCTCGCTCGCGGACGCGATCACCCTCGCGCCCGCCGCCGAGGCCATGCGCACCAGCGCGTCGCCCACGTTGCCCGCTCCGCCGCCCACGTACACGGTCTCACCGAGCCGCAGGCCGCCGTGGCGGAACAGCGCGAGGAAGGCCGTCGCCGCCGGATGGAGCACGCCCACCGCCTCCACCGCGCCGACGCCCTCGGGCAGCCGGTACAGCCGCTCGGCCGGCACCGCGACCAGCTCGGCGAACGAGCCCTGCCGCCCGCCGTGGCCCATGCCGGCGCACCAGACCCGGTCGCCGGGGGAGAAGCCCGGACCCGCGCCGACGACCTCGCCGGCCAGGTCGCGTCCGATGACGAACGGGAACGGCGTCGGCGTCCGGTAGCGGCCCGAGCGCACGAAGGTGTCCACGTGGTTCGCCGCGACCGCCTCGGTGCGGACGAGCACGTCGGCGGGGCCCGAAACGGGGTCGGGCAGCTCTCCCCAGCGGATCTCCCCGGGAGGTCCGAGACGGGTGATGTACGCGGCTCGCGTCATGAAAGCGAGAGTAGAGGCCGCTTCGGCGTATGTGGCGGGACGTTCAGTTTGCGCAAGCGCCGGACATGGTGGAAGGTCGGCCGGGATACTGAGACGACAGCCCCTGCGGCGCCCGCTCTCCCGTGCGCCGGGGGGGTGCGTGGCGCCGGCGGAAGTTGAGACCGGTCTTTTGCCGCGTTCTCACCATACGTAGCTGTCGATCTCTCTAAGGTAACTGGGATGTCGCGTGCACAACTGCGCATAACGGGAGGTCGGGCTTGCGAGTTGCCATGACGTACCTCAGGCTTCCGGAAGCCGAGGGCGGAGGCGATCCGGGCGCCGTCGCCAGGTCGGTTTTCGGGAGAAAGGGCTGGCAGCAAAACCATGCTGTGCTCCCCATCGCCGGCACGTGGCAGGGCCTCCACTACCTGATCACGGGCGACCCGTGGGAGGGCCCGCACCCGGCCGCCGACGTCGTCTGCGGTGGTCGTCTCCTCACCGAGGACGGTGCCGAGGAGTTCGGCGTGGACGTCATCTACCTGGCGCCCCAGCGGGTGAAGCCGGCCGCCGACCATCTCGCGGCGACCGACTTCCGGCAGATCGCCGGCCGGTACGACCCGAAGCAGATGGCCCGGCTCGGCGTCCAGGGCGCCGACGACTGGATCAGCAAGCCCGTCGAGGCCGTACGCGACCGCGATCTGCGCACCGCGTACGAGAACCTCGTGGGCTTCTTCAAGGCCGCCGCGGACGAGGGTCAGGCGATCTACAAGGCGATGGGCTGACCCGTCGGGTCACCGCCCAGCATCGCGTTGAGGGTGCGGTGCGCGGTGTTCGCGGCGCCGAGCGCCTCGGCCAGCCGCTGCTCGGTGAGCGCCAGGGTCTCGGCCACCGAGACCTCGCGGTCGAGCTCCTGCGACAGTGAGGTCACACCCGCGTCGCGGATGCCGCACGGCACGATCCGGTCGAACCACGACAGGTCCGCGTCGCAGTTGATCTCGAACCCGTGCATCGTCACGCCGCGCGAGACGCGGATGCCGATCGCGCCGACCTTGCGGTCGGGCACGCCGGACACCCACACGCCGCTGCGGCCCTCGACGCGCTTGGTCGCCAGGCCGAGGTCGGCGCACGCCCGGATCAGGGCCTCCTCGATCGTGCGGACGTAGGCGACCACGTCGACCGGCTCCTTCAGCCGTACGATCGGGTAGCCCACCAGCTGTCCCGGCCCGTGCCAAGTGATCTTTCCGCCGCGGTCGACGTCGATCACCGGGGCGCCGGGGTCGCCGATCGGGCGGTCCAGCGGCTCGGTGCGCTTGCCGGCGGTGTAGACCGGCGGGTGCTCCAGCAGCAGGCAGACATCGGGGATCTCGTCCGCGACCCGGCGCTCGTGCAGCCGCCGCTGCAGATCCCACGCCTGTTCGTACGGCACCGCCTGCTCGCCGAACCCGGCATGGACGAACACCAGGTCACCGGTTGTCACGGGGGCCGGCGGAAGGTCGGTGGATGGCTGTATCGCAGTCTCGCTCACGTACAAGAGCGTACGTCCCTCACAGGGAGGCCAGCAGGCGAGGTTCGATGCGGGTCTCCTTGACGCCTCCGGCGCCGTCCGGCTCGATGTCGTAGGCGCCGCGCCCGTCGACATAGCTCACCGCCTGCACGAACTCGATGCCGACGTAGTGCAGGCCCACGGCCTCGTCGGCGGCGTACCCGGAGGGCAGCGTGCCGTCGGCGATGAGGCGGTGCAGCAGCGGACGGCGCTGCGGGTCGCTGTCGTAGTGGACGCCGCAGGAGTACGGGAGCAGGCCCAGGCCGTTGGTGAGCGGGCGCAGGCGCGGCCCGAAGGAGTCGGTGTTGCCGCCGACGTGCCAGCACAGCGCGCCCGCGCTCTGCCCGCACAGGACGACCCCGGACCGCCACGCCTCGGCGAACGCGTCATCGAGGCCGTGCAGGCGCCACAGGGCCAGCAGGTTGGCCACGCTGCCGCCGGAGACGTACACGAGGTCCTGGGCGAGCAGGTGCGCCGCCGGGTCCTCGTGGTTGGGCATGGGGAACAGCGACAGGTGGCTGACCTCGGCGTCGAGCTGGGCGAACGCCGAGTAGAAGTGGGCGATGCGCTCCGAGGCGTCACCGAGCGCGGTGGGCACGAAGCAGACGCGCGGACGGTCGTGGCCCGTGAGGTCGAGCGCGTACCGCAGCAGCGGACTCGGCGACAGGCCGTACCTGTCGGTCGGTATGAAACTGCCACCGCCGATCGCGAGGATGTGCGGCTTCCCGTCGGTGCTCACTGTTCGCTCCCGCCCCTCACTTCGAGACGTCCCCTGCGGACTGTCGCATCAGTCACCGTACGCGGCCGGGCGGTCGCGCGCAGGAGAGTGACGGGTTCCTTGCGAGTTCGTGGAGCGCCGTTCAGCCGAGCAGCGCGGCCAAGGCGGTGTCGATGTCGCGGTGCCGGAAGGTGAACCCGGCCTTCGTCAGGCGGTCGGGCAGCACCCGCTGGCTGATGAGCGCTCCCTCGTCGGCGAATTCGCCGAGGGCCAGCCGCAGCGCGGGCGCGGGCACGATGAACGGCGCCGGGCGGCGCAGCGTACGCCCGATCGCCGCGGTGAAGGCGGCGTTGGTCACCGGCTCGGGCGCGGTGAGGTTGACCGGCCCCTGCAGGCCGTCGTGGATCAGGAAGCGCAGCGCGGCGACCTGGTCGTCGAGGGTGATCCAGCTCATCCACTGCCGTCCGGAGCCGAGCCGCCCGCCGAGACCGAGCCGGAACAGCGGCAGCACCTTGCCGAGCAGCCCGCCCTCCCGCGAGAGGACGAGACCGGTGCGCGGGTGCACGACCCGGATGCCGGCGTCGGCCGCCGGCTGCGCCGCGGCCTCCCAGTCGCGGCACAGCGCGGCGAGGAAGCCCGCTCCCGCCGAGGCCGACTCGTCGACCGGTTCGTCGCCGGTGTCGCCGTAGAAGCCCACCGCCGAGGCGCATACGAACACCGCGGGACGGCGGGAGAGCCGCGCCAGGGCCCGCGCGAGCGTACGGGTGCCCTCGACACGGCTGTCGCGGACCTCGCGCTTGTACGTGTCGGTCCAGCGGTGGGAGCCGATGCCGGCCCCGGCCAGATGGACGACGGCGTCCACGCCCTCCAGCGCGCCGGAGTCCACCCCGCCGAAGGGATCCCACCGGACCTCGTCCTCGGCGGCGGCCGGCCGGCGCACGAGCCGGATGACAGTAAGGCCCTCGTCGCGCAGAGCGCGGACGAGGGCCTTACCGATGAGTCCCGTCGAACCCGTGATGGCGATCTGCACGACCGCCACCCTAGTGAGCGCCGGGCCTCGGGAGTACCGCCCGGGTGAGCCTAGAGCCCCAGCTCGGACTCGAAATTGCCCTCCTCGAGCCGGTGCTTGACCGTCGCGAGGAACCGCGCGGCGTCGGCGCCGTCCACCAGCCGGTGGTCGTAGGTCAGCGCGAGGTAGACGATCGAGCGCACGGCGATGACCTCGCCGAGCTGCGGGTCATCGATCACCGCGGGCCGCTTGACGACCGTGCCGGTGCCGAGCATGCCGACCTGCGGCTGGTTGAGGATCGGCGTGTCGAACAGCGCGCCGCGGCTACCGGTGTTGGTCAGCGTGAACGTGCCGCCGGTCACCTCGTCCGGGCTCACCTTGTTGGTACGGGTGCGCTCGGCAAGGTCGGCGATCCGCTGCGCCAGGCCGCCCAGGTTGAGCTGACCGGCGTTGTGGATCACCGGGACCATGAGGCCCTTCTCCGCGTCCACCGCGATGCCGAGGTTCTCGACGTCGTGGTAGGTGACCTCGTTGGTCTCGGAGTTGATGACGGCGTTCAGCTTCGGGTGGACCTTGAGCGCCTCGACCGCGGCCAGCGCGAAGAAGGGCAGGAAGCTGAGCTTGACGCCCTCACGTGCCTGGAAGTCGGCCTTGGCCTGGTCGCGCAGCCGCGCGATCTTGGTGACGTCGGCCTCGACGACCGTGGTGAGCTGCGCCGACACCTGCAGCGACTCGACCATGTGCCGGGCGATCGACTGCCGCGTCCGCGACATCTTCTCGGTCGTGCCGCGCAGCCGCGCGGCCGCCGCCGACGGCTGGGACGGCGCGGGCGCCTGCACCGCGGGCCGGGCGGCCGGAGCGGCCGGAGCCTGGGCCGGGGCCTGCGGGGCGGGGGCCTGCTGCGCCGGCGCCGCGGGCTGCGGCGGGGGCGC
This sequence comes from Actinoallomurus iriomotensis, assembly GCF_030269445.1. GTDB lineage: Bacteria > Actinomycetota > Actinomycetes > Streptosporangiales > Streptosporangiaceae > Actinoallomurus > Actinoallomurus iriomotensis. Next base: position 424,923 of record NZ_BSTJ01000001.1, on the reverse strand, counting down.
CTGCTTGGCCCGCGCGGCCTCCAGGACGTCCTGCTTGCGGATGCGGCCGCCGACGCCCGTGCCCTTGATCGAGGCCAGGTCGACGTCGTGCTCGGCCGCCAGCTTGCGGACCAGCGGGGTGACGTACGGGCTGTCGCCCGACGGCGCGCCCGCGGGCTCGGCCTGCCGCTGGGGCTGCTGCGGGGGAGCCGGCTGCTGCTGTGCCGGCGGCGGCCAGGACGGGGCCTGCGGCTGCGACTGCTGCTGCGCGGCGGGACGCTCCGGCTCGGGCGCCGGCTCAGGCTCGGGCTCGGCCTGGGCCTGCTCCGGTTCGGGCTCGGGCTGCTGGGGCGCCTCTTCCTGCTGCGCCTGGGCCTGGCCGCCCGTGTCCGCGGCGGCCTCGCCCTCCTGTGCGATGATCGCCAGCTCGGCGCCGACCTCGACGGTCTCGTCTTCGGCGACGGTGATGCTGCTCAGTACGCCCGCGGCCGGCGAGGGGATCTCGGTGTCGACCTTGTCGGTCGATACTTCGAGGAGCGGCTCATCGGCCTCGACGTGCTCACCTTCCTTCTTGAGCCAGCGGGTGACAGTGCCCTCGGTCACGCTCTCGCCGAGCTGGGGCATGGTTACGGAGACCGGCATGGTTCTCAGCGACTCCTCTTGGTGCTGGTTCGGGCGGTGATCAGCCGTGGACGTGCAGTGGCTTGCCGGCGATGGCGAGATGGGCCTCGCCGACCGCCTCGGACTGGGTGGGATGCGGATGGATCAGCTGGGCGACCTCGGACGGCAGGGCCTCCCAGTTGTAGATCAGCTGGCCCTCGGTGATGAGTTCGCCCACACGGCTGCCGACCATGTGGATGCCCAGGACCGGGCCGTCCTTCTCCGCGATGACCTTCACCTCGCCCTGGGTGCCGAGGATCTTGCTCCGCGGGTTGCCGGCCAGGTCGTAGGTGAAGGAGGTCGTTTCGAGACCGCGCTCTTCGGCCGTCTTGGTGGTGATGCCCACCGACGCGACCTCGGGCTCGGAGTAGGTGATGCGGGGTACGCCGTCGTAGTCGATCGGCGCCGGGTCCAGACCGCCGAGCCGCTCGGCGACGAGGATGCCCTCGGCGAAGCCGACGTGCGCCAGCTGGAGCGTCGGGATGAGGTCGCCGACCGCGGAGATGGTCTCGACGTTGGTACGGCAGTATTCGTCGACCTTCACGAAGCCGCGCTCGACCTCGACGCCGACCTCTTCCAGGCCCAGGCCCTCGGAGACCGGGCCCCGGCCGACGGCGACGAGCATGATCTCGGCGTCGAGGGTCTTGCCGCCCTCAAGGGTGACGATCACGCCGGAGTCGGTGTGCTTGACGCCCTCGTAGCGCACGCCGAGCTCGAACTTGATGCCGCGCTTGCGGAACGCGCGCTCGAGCCGCTTGGAGCTGGACTCCTCCTCCAGCGGCAGCAGGTGCGGCAGCGCCTCGACGATGGTCACCTCGGCGCCGAAGGAACGCCACACGCTGGCGAACTCCACGCCGATCACGCCGCCGCCGAGGACCACCACGGACTGCGGGATCCGGTCGAGCGTGAGCGCGTGGTCGCTGGAGATCACCCGCTCGCCGTCGATCTCCAGGCCGGGCAGCGACTTGGGCACCGAGCCGGTGGCCAGGACGATGTGGCCGCCCTCGTAGGTCGTGTCGCCGACGCGGACCTGCGTGGGCGACACGAGCCGGCCCTCGCCCTCGACGATCGTGATGCCCTTGGACTTGATCAGGCCGGTGAGGCCCTTCACGGTGGTGCTGACGACCTTGTCCTTGTAGGCGTGCACGCCCGGCAGGTCGATGCCGTCGAAGCGGGCCTTGACGCCGAAGGTGGCGGCCTCACGTGTCTGGTCGGCGACCTCGGCGGCGTGCAGCAGCGCCTTGGTCGGGATGCAGCCGCGGTTGAGGCACGTGCCGCCCAGCTTGTCCTTCTCGACGAGTAGGACGCTCTTGCCCAGCTCCACCGCGCGCAACGCGCACGCATAGCCGCCGCTGCCACCACCTAGGACGACAATGTCGTAGGTGCTATTCGACACGGGACGCTCCTAACGATGCTCATTCGCGCGCCGGGCGCCGGCGCGATGGTTCTTCCCCGGGAAGCATCTTTCCACTTGTGGCCGGTGCCCGGTGACATGCCTCCCGCTCACGCCGGTGCGCACGCGCCGGGTCCCGCCGCGGCGCGGCGTCTCCCGGGGCCGCCGTCCGCGGTCGTCGCGCGCCGCGGACGGGGCCCGGGAGCCCACCTCAGAGTCCCTGAGCGGCGATGTCCTCCGCGATCTGCACCAGGGTGCGCACGGCCGCGCCGGTGCCGCCCTTGGGCGTGTAGCCGTACGGCTCGCCCTTGTGGAACGCCGGGCCGGCGATGTCGAGGTGGGCCCACCGCACGCCCTCCGGCACGAACTCGCGGAGGAAGACGCCGGCGGTCAGCATGCCGCCCCAGCGCTCGGCGCTGACGTTGGCGATGTCGGCGACCGCGGAGTCCAGGCCCTTGCGCAGCTCCTCGGGCAGCGGCATCGGCCAGACGGCCTCGCCGGCGCGGCCCGCCGCGGCGACCACGCGGTCGCGGACGTCGTCGTCGTTGGCCATCACGCCGGCGGTGCGGGTGCCGAGCGCGACGAGCTGCGCGCCGGTGAGCGTGGCGACGTCGACGATCAGGTCGGGGTCGTCCTCGCCGGAGCGCACGATCGCGTCGGCCATGACGAGGCGGCCCTCGGCGTCGGTGTTGAGCACCTCGACGGTCTTTCCGCCGTAGATGGTGATCACGTCGGAGGGGCGCTGCGCGGTGCCGCTGGGCATGTTCTCGGCGATGGCGAGGTAGCCGACGACGTTGATCTTCGGCGCCAGCCGGGCGATCGCCTTGAGGGCGCCCAGGACGGCGGCGGCGCCGCCCATGTCCGACTTCATCCAGTCCATGGAGTCGGCGGGCTTGAGCGACAGGCCGCCGGAGTCGAACGTGATGCCCTTGCCGACGAGGGCGACGGTGTGGGCGGCCTCGGCGTGCTCGTAGGCGAGACGGACGAGGCGCGGCGGGTTGACCGACCCCTGGCCCACGCCGACGATGCCGCCGTATCCGCCGTCGACCAGCGCCTTCTCGTCGAGGACCTGGATGGAGAGGCCGGTCGCGCCGGCCACCTGCTCGGCGGTCTCGGCGAGGATCTCCGGGCTCAGGTCCGACGGTGGCGTGTTGACCAGGTCGCGCACCAGCGTGACGGACTCGGCGATCACTTCGGCGCGGTTGAGCGCGTCCCCGGCGTCCGCGGAGCTGATCAGGGTCACCTCGCCGACCGGCTTCTTGTGTCCGTTGCCGGTGCGGTAGGTCAGGTAGGCGTAGTTGCCCAGCAGCGCGCCGGTGGCGGTCGCGGTGACGTCCTCGGCGGTGGCGGCGGGCAGCGCGAGCGCGACCGACGCGGATCCGGCCAGCGAGCGCAGCGCGGCGCCGGCCGCACGGCGAAGGGCCTCACCTCCGTCGGCGGAGGCGTCGCGCTCCTTGCCCAGGCCGACGGCGACGATGACCGGCGCGGACAGCTTGCCGAACGTAGGGAGCCTGGTGACCTCTCCCTGCTTCCCGGTCGCACCCAGGCCGGCCAGGACCGCGGCGAGACCGCCGTCGAACGCCCGATCGACACTCTCGGCGCCGGGGGCGAGGCCTATGTCCGGCTCGTTACTGACAACGCCGATCACTACCGCGTCGACGTCTAGGGATGCGATTTCGAGATTGGCAAGCCTGAGGTTCGTCACGTGGCCAGATGCTAGTCGCCCTACTGACTGGTTTCGTCAATTCGATCAACAAGGCCCGCGCCGCTGCCTGCGGGTTTGCCGCCGCCCGTGTCCGTGACCGGCCACGGCGACCAGGCGTGTCCGCGCGTGACGGCCCGCGGTCAGCGCAGGACCATCACCAGCAGCGCGACCGTGACGGCCGTCTCGACCAGCGCGCCCAGCACGTCGCCGGTCACGCCGCCCAGCCGTCGTACGGCGTGCCGGAGCAGGGCCGCCGAGGCCGCCAGGCCGGCGAGGACCGCCAGGGCGCCGCGCAGCGCGTCGTACGCGCCGCCGCCCGGGCCGGTCAGCGCCGCGAGCGCGCCCGCGGCCGCGGTGACCAGGACGGCCGTGACCGCGTCGCGGGAGCGTACGGTGCCGGCGACGAGCGCGCCGAGCCCCTCCGGCCGCGCGGCGCGGACGCGGGTGCGGCAGGCCCACGTGACGGCGAGCCGCCCGGTCATCCCGGCCACGACGACCGCGGCGACCGGGGCCTCGGCGATCGCGGCGACCTGGACGGCGAGCGTCAGCACGAGCGTGACCACGCCGAACGGCCCGATGTCGGACCTCTTCATGATCGCCAGCGCGTCGGCGGCGGGCCGGCCGCTGCCCAGGCCGTCGGCGAGATCGGCGAGGCCGTCCAGGTGCAGGCCGCGGGTCAGCACGGCCGTGGCGCCGACCGCGAGGGCCGCGGCGAGAAGCGAGCCGAAGCCCAGCCACCCGGAGACGACGAGTACCGCCGCGGCGACCGCGCCGGCGAGGAGGCCGGCGACCGGCGCCAGCGTCATCGCCCACCGGGCGGTCTCCCGGTCCACCCGCCCGGCACGGACCGGAACGATCGTGAACAGCGACACGGCCAGCCGCAGCCCGTCGCCGACGGCCGGGTCCGAACGGGTTCTCACGGCAGCTCCAGCACGCTGCCGGCGACGACGAGGGCGGTCTCCTCGGACTCGGCGGCCAGCCGCTGGTTGAGCCGGCCGAGCAGGTCGCGGAACGCCCGGCCGACGGGGGTCTCGGGGACGACCGACAGCCCGACCTCGTCGCTGACCGCCACGACGTGGGCCCGCGTGGACCGCCAGGCCGTGACCAGCTCGTCCACGCGCGGCTGGACGGCGCGCGGGTACTCCCAGGCGCCGAGCGCGTCGAACATCGCGGTCAGCCACGTGCCCATGCCGTCGATGAGGAGGGTGCCGGACGCCGTACGGAGCAGGCCCGCCACGTCGATCGTCTCGGTGGTCTCCCACCAGCGGGGCCGCCGCGCGCGGTGCGCGGCGATGCGGGCGCGCCAGTCCGGGTCGTCGGGATGCATGACGCCCGTCGCGACGTAGGTCACGTCGGCGCCGGCCAGCACGCGTTTCTCGGCCTCCTCCGACTTGCCCGACCGCGCGCCGCCGAGGATCAGGGTCCGCCAGGGCGCGGTGAAGGGGCGCCGCCACCGTTCCAGGCGGCGTTCGAGCTCGGCCGGCGACGCGACGCGGTGGTCGACCTGCACGGCCTCGATCCGCGTCGCGGGCGTCACCGCGCCGATGTGCCGCAGCCAGCCCAGGTGCGCCGGATCACCGGCCAGGTCGAGCAGGACCGCGTCGTACGGCCCGGGGGAGGGCGGCCGGGGCCGGCCGCCCGGCCGGGAGGCGAACAGGACCCGGTGCCCCCGGGGCGTCCGTACCTCGTAGCCGCCCGGGATCTCCTCACGCCGGCACTGTTCGAGCGGCACGCCGTCGAGCAGGACCCGCGTCGGCTCGAACCGGCGCCGCGCGGCGCGCATGCGCGTGCAGGACGCGCACCGGCAGCCGGGCTCGGGCCAGCCGGCCGGCCCCGCGATGCCGAGCAGGTGGATCTCTAGTCCGTCCACGGCCGCCCCGCCTCCCGCACCCGTGCTCGCGCGGTCACGAGCCCTCCTCCGCCGGGGGAGTGACCATAAGGGCCGTGTCTTCGATTCCCTCGCTTCGCTCGGTCACGGTCGCCGGAAGTCCACGGGCGCCTCGAACGCGGCGCGGCGGGCGGCACGGCGCAGGGCCAACAGCACCGGGCGGGCGGTCACCGCGACCAGCACCGCGGTCGTCACCGCCCGCGGCACGTCGAACCCCAGCGACGTGGCGAGGTCGAACGCCACGAACCGGCCGAGGTTCGCGGTCACCGCCGCACCGGGTACATAAGCGATCGACGTCGACACTCCCGTCGCGAACGGCCACAAGGCCAGGTCCTGCAACGAACCATAGAGGAACGCGGCCACCGCGCCATAGCCCGCGAGCATCGCGACCTCGCCCCGGCCGCCGAGACGCGGCAGGCAGCCCGCGAAGAAGCCCACCCACGCCGCGCCGAGCATCTGGAACGGCAGCCACGGGCCCACCCCGGCGGTGAGCAGCGCGCTGGCGAACATCGTCACCGACCCGAGCAGGTACCCGAAGCCACGGCCGAGCACCCGGCCGCCGTGCACCAGCACGAAGAACATCGGCTCGAACCCGGCGACCCCCGTGCCGATCGGCCGCAGCGCCGCGCCGATCGCGGCGAGCACACCGAGGAGCGCGACCGCCTTGGCGTCCACGCCGCCCTCAGAGATCTCGGCGAGCGCGACGAGCAACAGCAGCGGCAGCAGCAGCACGAACAGCCACGAGGCGGGCCCGGCCTGGGTGAGGCCCGCGCCCGGCGCCACGAACAGCGGCCAGCCGAACGCCACCAGGCCGGCCAGCGACACCAGCCCGACGGTCAGCGCCGACCGGGGCCGCAGACGCACCGCGACGGCGCGCGCCCTCACGCGAGCTCCACGAGCGCGGCAGTGGCCTGGGCGACGGTCAGGAGCGGCAGCGGCGCGAAGATCTTGCTCATCTGCGGCGCGAACGCGGGGGAGGAGACCAGGACCTCCTCGGTGGGGCCGTCGGAGACCACCTCTCCCTCGGCGATCACGACCACCCGGCCGGCCACCTCCGCGGCGAGTTCGACGTCATGGGTGGCGAGCACGATCGCGTGGCCCTCGGCGGACAGCTCCCGCAGGATCTCCACCAGCCGTGTCTTGGCCGCGTAGTCCAGGCCGCGGGTGGGCTCGTCGAGCAGGACGAGCGGCGGCCGCCCGGTGAGGATGACGGCGAGGGCGAGGCACAGCCGCTGCCCCTCCGACAGGTCGCGCGGATGGACGTCGCCGGAGACGCCGGGCGCGAGGCGCTCGAACAGCGCCCGGCAGGTGCCCTCGGGCGCGGACATGTCGCGGTCGGCGGCGCGGCACTCGGCCGTGACCGTCTCGGCGTACAGCAGGTCGGCCGGCTCCTGCGGGACGAGCCCGGCGCGCCGCACCATCGCACGGGCCCGCAGCCCATGCGGCGCGGCGCCGAGCACCTCCACCCGGCCCGCCTCCGGCCGCACGAGGCCGACCAGCGACGACAGCAGCGAGGACTTGCCCGCGCCGTTGCGCCCCATGAGGGCGACGACCTCGCCGCGCGCGACGGTGAGGTCCACGCCCCGCAGCGCGGGCACCGGCCCGTACCGGACCCGCAGCCCTCGCACGGTGGCCACGGGCGCGGCGTCCGTACGGGCGGCGGGCGCGGCGTCGTTCTTCAGGGTGTCCTCGCGCGTCAGGCGGGCGCGCAGCGGCGCGGCGGCCCGGCGGGCGTCGCGCACCGACAGCGGCAGCGGCGACCAGCCCGCGGCCCGTCCGAGCCGTACGACCGGCGGGGCCACCGGCGCGTCACCCATGACCGCCGCCGCCGGTCCGTACGCCGCGGGGCCGCCGTCGCCCGCCAGCACGACGACGGTGTCGGCGAGGTGGACGACGCGTTCGAGCCGGTGCTCGGCCAGGACGACGGTGAGCGCCAGGTCGTGCACGAGCCGCTGGAGGATGGCCAGCACGTCCTCGGCGCCGACCGGGTCGAGCGCGGAGGTGGGCTCGTCCAGCACGAGCGCCCGCGGATGCGCCGTCAGCACCGACCCGATGGCGACGCGTTGCGCCTGTCCGCCGGACAGCGTCGCCAGCGGCCGGTCCCGTACGCCCTCCAGGCCGAGGAGGTCGAGCGTCTCCTCGACGCGGCGCCGCATCACCGCGGGAGCCAGGCCGAGCGACTCCATCCCGTACGCGAGTTCCTCCTCGACCACGTCGGTGACGAACCCGGCGCGCGGATCCTGGCCGACGTACCCGACGACGTCGGCGAGGTCACGCGGCGGATGGTCGCGGGTGTCGCGGCCGGCCACGGTGACCCGGCCGGACAGGATCCCGCCGGTGAAGTGCGGCACGAGCCCGTTGACGGCGCGCAGCAGCGTGGACTTGCCCGAGCCGGTACGGCCCACCACCAGGCACAGCTCGCCCTCGTCGACCTCCAGGTCGACGTCGGACAGCACCGGGGCGGCCTCCTCGGCGTACCGGAAGCCCACCCGTTCGAAGCGGATCATCCGGCCTCCCGCCGCGAGGGCGACGACAGCAGCGCCGCGGCCAGGGCCAGCACCAGTGCGGCGGCCGGAAGCGGCGGTGTGCCCGTGCGCGTGCCGGCGGCCGTCGCGGCGGCGGCCGCCAGGCCGCAGGCCGACACGGCCCACTCGGGCCACCTCCACGGGTCGGGGCGGTAGCGGGTGCGCGGCGAGCGGCGGCCGCCCAGCCACAGGCCCGCCGTCGCCGCGACGAGGCCCGGCACCAGCACCGGCGCGCCGAGCGCGGCCGGAGTGTCCGCGCCCAGCAGGCCGTACAGGCCGGCGCACACGGCCACCAGCCCGGCGAGCGTCAGCCCGGCCGTGGCGCGCCGGCGCGCGGGCGAGACCGCCGCGGCACGGCCGTACCCGCGGGAGTCCATCGCCGCCGCGAGCTCCACCGACCGCTCCAGCGCGCCCTCGATCACCGGCATGACCAGCCCGCGCACGGCCCGCAGCCCGCGGTCCGGGCGCCCGCGCAGCCGGTGCGCCGCCCGTACGCGGCGGACGTGCGTCACCGCCTGCGGCGCGAACGTCATCGCGACGACGACGGCGACGCCCATCTCGTACAGGGCGCCGGGCACGGCCTTCAGCAGCCGGCTCGGGCTCGCCAGGGCGCTCGCCGCGCCCAGGCAGACGAGCACGGCGGCGAGACGCAGCCCGTCGTACAGACCGGCCCGCAGGCCGTCCGTGGTCACCGGGCCGCCGATCCGGGTGCCGGCCATCCAGTCCGGGAGGGTCACCGACGGCAGTGTGAACAGGACCGGGCCCGGCGCGGGCGCGGCGAACACCACCCAGAAGACGACGCGCACGACCACGACCAGCACGCCGAGGCGAAGGAACACCGCGTACGAGCCCGCCCACGGGTCGCCGGTGCGCCGGACCGCCACGACCAGCCCGGTGGCGGCCACGACCAGGAGCAGGAGCAGGGGGCTCGCGGTGCGCGTGGCGGCGGTGGCCAGGCCGAGAGCCCACAGCCACCAGGCGCCGGGGTGCAGCGGCCGGGACCCTTTCACCGGCGGTCCCGCCCGCTCACAGCTTGGCGCGGCGGCGTACCGCCATCATGCTGCCGCCCGCGGCGAGCACGAGGATCAGGCCGATGACGATCGTCACCGCCTTGGAGCCGGTGCTCTTCTTCCCGGCCGGCGCGGCCGTGGCGCTCGGCGAGGAGGACGGCGCGGCCGCGGCGCAGGTGCCGAACGCGTCGATGGCGCAGACGAGGCCGGACTTGTCCGCTTGTGGCCGCGCCACCTTCGCCAGGACGTCGGAGCCGGTGGCGTTCTTCGGCACCGACGCGCACGCGGTCTTGGCGGCGGGCGGGGCGGCGCCGGCCGGAGCGTCGGCGGCCTCGCCGTAGTCGATGACGACGGCGACCCGCTTGGCGCCCGCCTGTTCCGGAGTGGAGCCGCAGACCTTGCCGAAGTCCGGGGCGCCGCGCGGCGGCGTGCCCGACTCCCCACTCGACTTGGCGAACCGCCAGCCCTCGACGGAGCCGTCCTTGGGGTGGGCGGACGCGGGGCCGGTCTGGGCGAACGCCCATTTGGAGCCGTCGGCCTGCCAGTAGCCCCAGAACGCGGTGGCGTCCGCGGACGCGGGGGCGGCGAGCGCCCAGACGAGCCCGAGCACGAGTGCCAGGACGAACCCCGGGGCCACGAGGACGCGGAAACGAGCCGTGAGCATGGGCGCCTTTCGGTGGGGTGGTGCCGATGGGACGGGCGCACCACGAGCCGCACGCGCCCGGACTCCCACCCGCAGACCACGACGGATTATCGGAGCCGCTCGCGCCGGCGCGGGCGTCCGGCTCGCCGTGCGGGCGGGGGGCCCGTACGGCACACGGTTGCGGGTCAGCGCCGGATTCGGACCGGCTTTCCCCACGTCGGCGCGTGTGCTGCTGCCGATGAGTTGACCACGGAGGCCGAGACCTCGTCAAAACGGCCCACACCGGTAATCTGGCGATCCGTGAGCCAACCCCCTGGCGGCCCGCCCCCCGAGGGCCCCGAACCGCGGGACGCCGTGCCGTACGGAGCGCCGCCCGCATCGCCTTACGGGCCGTCTCATGGGCCGCCTCCGCAGGCAGGCTGGGGGCCGCCTCCCGGCGGCGCGCCGCCCTACGGCCCGCCGTTCGGGCCTCCGCCCGGTCCGCCGTACGGCGCTCCGCCGTACGGGCCGCCGCGCGGCCGTCGCGGTCTGGTCGTCGGTCTCGTCGCCGGGTTGGTCGTCGTGCTGGTGTGCGTGGCCGTCACGGTGTTCCTGCTGCGGCGCGACGCCCGGCACGGCGAGCCGGTGGCCCTCGCGCCGGGAGTGACCGTCACGACGGCGGCCGACGGCACCGTGACCATGGTCAAGAAGGGCGCCGGGCGTACGGTCGTGGACGTCTACGAGGACTTCCAGTGCCCGATCTGCAAGGAGTTCCACCGGGTCAACGACGCGACGCTGAAGAACCTCGCGGCCGAGGGCCGCGCCAAGGTCGTCTACCACCCTGTCGTGATCTTCAGCGGCGAGCCGCTGGCGGGCAACTCCACACGGGCCGCCGCGGCCGCGCACTGCGTCACCGACGGAGCGCGCTGGCTCGCCTACCAGGACCAGCTGTTCGCCCACCAGCCGGAAGAGGGAAGCCCGGGCTTCAGCCTCGCGGACCTGGTGTCGTACGGAACGGCCGCCGGGGAGACCGGTTCGGACTTCGCCTCCTGTGTGCGGAGCCAGCGGTACGCCGCCGAGGTGGACCGGACCAGCCAGGCCGCGATCTCCGGCGGCCTGACCGGCACGCCGACGGTGAAGGTGAACGGCAGGGCCTTGCCCACGAATGAGACGATGACCGCGGAAGGCCTGCGCGGCGCGGTCGTCGCGGCCGGGTGAGGGAGCACGTGCGCGGAGGTAACAGGAGAGTCATGCCCTGGAGCTGGCGGTACGAGAAGGCGGACGGGTCACCGATCGACGCACCCGGCATCGGCGACGAGACCTGGACCACCCAGGCCGACGCCGAGTCATGGGTCGGCGAGAACTGGCGAAGCCTGGTGGAGTCCGGCGTCGACCAGGTCAGCCTGCTGGAGGACGGACGCGTCGTCTACGGCCCGATGAGCCTGCACCCACCCGAGGGCTGATCCAGCGTCCCGCCTCACCGTCGGACCGGGCGGGTGGCCGGTGCTGGTTCCCGGCGTTCATCGATCACCCCTGACCTCCAGGGCGACGCGTCCAGGGCAGGGCCCTCCGGTGAGCCCGGCCGTCGGTGTGGCCGGGATCACCGGACGGTGGGTCACGGGCGGTGCGGGGGGCTGACCGTCCGGGCCGGGTCGCGCTCGATGACCGGGTCCAGGATCTCGTCGATGCGCTTGAGCAGCTCCGGGTCCAGCCGTACGCCGGACGCGCGCACGTTGTCGCGTACCTGCTCGGGTCGGCTCGCGCCGATGATGGCGGAGGAGACGTTCGGGTTCTGCAGGACCCACGCCACCGCGAGCTGGGCCATCGACAGGCCCGCCTCCTCGGCGACCGGTCGTAGCCGCTGCACCCGCGTCAGGACCTCGTCGCGCAGGACGCGCTTGATCATCGAGGCGCCGCCCTCCGGGTCGGTCGCGCGGGAGCCCGCCGGGGGAGCCTGGCCGGGTTGGTACTTGCCGGTCAGCACGCCCTGGGCGATCGGGGAGAAGACGATCTGCCCGAGGCCCTCACGCTCGGACAGCGGCATGACCTCGGACTCGATGACGCGCCACAGCATGCTGTACTGCGGCTGGTTGGACACGATGCGGTCCAGGCCCATCTCGTCGGCGATCTTCAGTGCCCGGGAGATCTCCTCGGCGCGCCACTCCGACACGCCGACGTAGAGGACCTTGCCCTGGCGTACGAGGTCGTCGAAGGCCCGCAGGGTCTCCTCGAGCGGCGTCTCGTGGTCGAACCGGTGGGCCTGGTACAGGTCGACGTAGTCGGTGCCCAGGCGGCGCAGGGAGCCGTGGATCGACTCGAAGATGTGCTTGCGCGACAGGCCGCGGTCGTTCCGGCCGGGACCGGTCGGCCAGAACACCTTGGTGAAGATCTCCAGCGACTCGCGGCGCCGGCCGCTGAGCGCGCGGCCGAGCACCTCCTCGGCCCGCGTGCCGGCGTAGACGTCGGCGGTGTCGAACGTCGTGATCCCCTCGTCGAGGGCGGCGTTCACGCACGCGACGGCGGCGTCCTCCTCGATCTGCGAACCGTGGGTGATCCAGTTACCGTAGGCGAGTTCACTGACCATGAGGCCGCTGCGGCCGAGATGACGAAACTCCATGTCCCGACCATAGACCGGGGATCCGCTGAGGCCGGTTCAGGCGGTTTCAGACCTGGGCCTTCTGCCCCGGCTTGAGCCGCGGCTGTGGCATGCGCAGCCGCCGGATCTGTAGGGAGCGGGCCGCGGCGTAGAAGCCGACGCCCTGCGTGCTCTCCTCGGGGTGGCGTTCGCGGGCCAGCTTCTTGACCTGGCTGGAGATCCACAGCGACTCGACGATCAATATGAGCAGGATCGCCGGCAGCGCGAATGTCTGCAGGTAGATGCGGACGACCAGCGGCGCGGCCATCGAGGCGACGAGGCTGAGGATGGTGAGGTACATGAAGAACTCGCCGAATGTCCGCCGGGCGTCGACGTAATCGCGGGCGAGCTTGCGTACCGGGCCTTTGTCGCGCCGGGGTAGATAACGATCGTCGCCGCGGGCGATGCCCTCGCGGATCTGCTTGGCGTCGCCGGTGCGCTGCGTGCGTTGCCGCCGCTCGCGGGCGAGGGCCTCCCGGCGCGTTCGCGGGGCCGTGATCGGCTGCCGATTGCGCTTTTCGGCGTCGCGGCGTTTGGGCGTGGGCCGGCCCTTGCCCACCGTCTTGGTGGTGCTGTCGGCCTCGGGGGCCTGGGGCGGCTCTTCGGTGGCGGTCTCGGTGCGGCGTCGGAACACGCAGATCAGCCTACCGGCGCTGGGACGCGAACATAATGACTGTCTTGGTCGTTAACGCGTAGGGTGGTGGCTAACCCCAGCAGCGTTTGCAGAGGCACCAGCACGAAGGGACCGGCCACGCGCGATGAGCGTGATGAAACGAATGTCGATGATCTTCAAGTCCAAGGCCAACAAGGCGCTGGACAAAATGGAGGATCCTCGAGAGACCCTTGACTATTCGTACCAGCGCCAGCTTGAGATGCTCCAGAAGGTGCGCCGCGGCGTGGCCGACGTGGCCACCTCACGCAAGCGCCTCGAACTGCAGATCAACCAGCTGGAGCAGCAGCAGGCCAAGCTGACCGACCAGGGCCGCAAGGCCCTCCAGGTCGGCCGTGAGGACCTCGCGCGCGAGGCGCTGACCCGCCGCGGCGGCCTCGACAGCCAGCTGAACGATCTGCGGGCGCAGTACCAGCAGCTCCAGGGCGAGGAGGAGAAGCTCACGCTCGCCTCCCAGCGGCTGCAGGCCAAGGTCGACTCCTTCCGCACGCGCAAGGAGACCATCAAGGCCACCTACACGGCGGCCGAGGCGCAGACCAAGATCAACGAGGCGTTCTCCGGCATCTCCGAGGAGATGGGCGACGTCGGCCTCGCGATCCAGCGCGCCGAGGAGAAGACCGAGAACATGAAGGCGCGCGCCGGCGCCATCGACGAGCTGCTCGCCTCGGGCGCCCTGGAGGACTACTCCGGTCCGCGCGACGACATCCAGGCCGAGCTCGACCGCATGGGCTCGGGCCCCGGCGTCGACCTCGAGCTGGAGCAGATGAAGGCCGAGCTGGGCATGGGTCCCGCGCCCAAGCAGCTCGACGCCGCCCAGGGACAGCAGCAGGGTCAGCAGGCCCCGCAGGCCCAGCCGCACCAGGCGCCGCAGCAGCCGCGGGAGGGCCAGTGATCGTCCGGATCATGGGCGAGGGCCAGGTCGACGTCGCCGACGGTGACCTGACCGCCCTCAACAAGCTCGACGGCGAGCTCGAAGCGGCGATCGAGTCGGGCGACGAGGAGAAGTTCCGCGGGGCGCTGCACGCCCTGCTGGAGCAGGTCCGCACGGTGGGCAAGGTCCTGCCGGCGGAGGAGATCGCGCCGTCGGACCTGATCCTGCCGCCGGCCGATGCCACGATGGACGAGGTACGGGCGATGCTGGGTGATGAGGGACTCATCCCCGACTGACCGGAGAGGCGAGTGCGACCAGAGAACCCGCGGCGAGCCGACGAGCGAGCGGAGCGGCCGGTGAGGTACGAGCCGTCCGTGGAGCGAGTGAGGCGGCGAGCGCGACCAGGAAACCTGGCACCTATCAGGTCGCTCCGGCGTTAGTACGGGGTGTAACGCAGGTCGGGGGTAGGAGGAGCACGATGGCGCGTTCTCGTTTCGCACCGGATCGGGGACTCACGGCGCGCATGCTGGTGACGATGTTCCTGCTGGGGCTGCTCTACGTCGCCTTCATCGGTTTCTTCATCGTGTTCGTCCCCCGCCTGTGGGTGCTGGTCCTGGTCATCGCGGTGGGCTTCCTGCTGGTCCAGTACTTCTTCTCCGACAAGCTCGCCCTGTTCGCCATGCACGGACGGGTGGTCTCCGAGCAGGAGGCACCGGAGCTGCACGGCGTCATCGACCGCATCTGCGCGATGTCGGACATGCCGAAGCCGCGGGTGGCGGTGGCCGACACGGATGTGCCGAACGCCTTCGCCACCGGGCGCAACCAGGACAACGCGGTCGTCTGCGTCACGACGGGGCTGCTCCGCCGGCTCGACAACACCGAGCTGGAGGGCGTGCTCGCGCACGAGCTCGCGCACGTCGCCCACCGCGACGTCGCCGTGATGACGATCGCGTCGTTCCTGGGCATCCTGGCCGGCCTGCTCACGCGGTTCGGCCTCGAGTGGGGGCTGTGGGGCGGCTTCAACGACCGCAACCGCAACAACAACGACCAGAGCACCGCGATGGTGCTGCTGATCGTCATCGGGGTCAGCGCGGCGGTCTACGCGGTCAGCTTCCTGCTGACCCGTGCGCTGTCGCGCTACCGCGAGCTGTCCGCCGACCGGTCGGCCGCGGAGCTGACGGGGCAGCCGTCGGCGCTGGCCAGCGCGCTGACGAAGGTCACCGGCGACATGGCCCGCATCCCGACGAAGGACCTGCGGGCGGCCGAGCCGTTCAACGCCTTCTACTTCGCACCGGCCTTCTCGAAGGGGTTCAGCATCTCCACGCTCTTCTCCACGCACCCGTCGCTCGACCAGCGGCTCGAGCAGCTCGCGAAGATCTCGGCCCAGCTCGGCCGGGGCGTGTGACGTGGGTTTCCTCGACACTCTGCTCGGGCGCTCCAAGCCGAAGAAGCCCGACCTCGACCGGCTGTTCGCGCTGCCCACGGCCGCGATCACGCTGGAGGCCGCGGCCGGGCTCACGCCCACGGGCGTCGGCTCGGTCTGCTTCCGCGCCGCCGAGGGCGCGGCGTTCGCCCAGATCGAGAAGGACGTGCGTGAGCTGCTCGACTCCGACGAGGGGCCCAAGGTCGAGCTGAGCAAGGACTCCTACGGCTACACCTGGCTCGTGAGCCGGCACGAGCCCACCGACCTCGTGGGGCTCGTCACCGACCTTCACGCGGTCAACTCCTCGCTGGAGTCCGGCGGGTTCGGCCCCCAGCTGCTGTGCTCGGTCGTGGCCTTCGCCACCCCGGACGGCCGCCGTACAGGCCTGGTCTACCTCTACAAGCGGGGCACGTTCTACCCGTTCGCGCCGACGTCGGGGGAGCGGCGCGACAACGCCCTGGAACTCCAGGTCCGCGGCGCGGTCGGCGCCGACCTGCCGGTGGAGGGCGACCTGAGCCGCTGGTTCCCGGTCTGGGGCGCCCCCGGCCTGTGAGACCGCCGAAACCCTCGGGCCCTCACTCGGCATGAAGCGCCTGCGGCCGGTCGATCTGGCGCGGGAGCACGGCCTGTCCTCACAAGCCGTACGCAACTACGAAGAGGCGGGCATCCTCCCCGCGACCGAGCGCACGCCCACCGGCTACCGGATCTACACGCCCCTGCACGCCCAGGCCCTGCGTGCCTTCGTCGCCCTCGTCCCGGGCCACGGCCACCGGACCGCCACGGCGATCATGGAGGCCGTCAACGAAGGGCGGACCGCCGACGCCCTGACGCTCGTCGACGAGAGCCACGAGCGGCTCCTGGAGGACCGGCGGACGCTGTCGGCGGTCGAGGCGGCGCTCCGCGACCTGACGGCCGCTCCGGAGCCGCCCGGCGGGGCGTACGACGGCCGTGGCGGCGTCGAGCCGTCCGGCCGGGACCGTACAGGGGGTGAGACGTCCGTGGGCCCGCTGGCACGGCGGCTCGGGCTCCGGCCGGCGACGCTGCGCAAGTGGGAGCGCGCCGGTCTGGTCCGTCCGCGGCGCGACCCGAGGACCGGTTACCGCGTCTACACCGACGCGGACGTACGGGACGCCCGGCTGGCTCACCAACTGCGGCGGGGCGGCTACCTGCTGCGGCAGATCGCCCCGCTCCTGGAGCGGGTCCGCGAGGCCGGCGGCGTGGAACCCCTGCGGGCGACCCTGGACGAGTGGCGCGGCCGGCTCGACGCGCGCGGCCGCGCCCTGCTGGCGGGCGCGGCCGAACTCGACGCCTACCTGCGACAGCAGGCTCTCTAGGGGAGCGCCAGCATCCGGTCGAGGGCGACCCGGGCGTAGTGCGCGGTCTCGGCCTCCACCGTGATCTGGTTCACGACCTCCCCCTGCGCCAGGGACTCCAGCGACCAGACCAGGTGCGGCAGGTCGATGCGGTTCATGGTCGAGCAGAAGCAGACGGTCCGGTCCAGGAACACGACGGTCTTGTCCGGGTGGCGGCCGGCGAGGCGCTTGACGAGGTTCAGCTCGGTGCCGACCGCCCAGGCCGTACCGGCCGGGGCCTCGTCGATGGTGCGGATGATGTACTCCGTCGACCCGATCAGGTCGGCGGCCCGGACGACCTCGTGGCGGCATTCGGGGTGCACCAGCACGTTGACGCCGGGGATGCGGGCGCGCACCTCGTTCACCGAGTCGAGGCTGAACCGGCCGTGCACCGAGCAGTGCCCCCGCCACAGGATCATCGTGGCGTCGCGCAGCTCGGCGGTCGACAGGCCGCCGTCCGGACGGTTCGGGCTGTAGACGACGCAGTCGTCCAGCGACAGGCCCATCTCCAGGACGGCCGTGTTGCGGCCGAGGTGCTGGTCGGGCAGGAAGAGCACCTTCGACCCCTTGGCGAAGGCCCACTCCAGCGCCCGCCGGGCGTTGGAGGACGTGCACACGACGCCCCCGTGGCGGCCGACGAAGGCCTTGATGTCGGCGGAGGAGTTCATGTACGTGATCGGCACCACGTCGTCGGCGATCCCGGCGTCCTCCAGGACCTCCCAGCACTCCTCGACCTGGTCGTAGGTGGCCATGTCGGCCATCGAGCAGCCGGCGGCCAGGTCGGGCAGGACCACCTGCTGGTCGGCCGAGGTGAGGATGTCGGCGGACTCGGCCATGAAGTGGACGCCGCAGAAGACGATGTAGGGGGCCTGCGGCCGTGCCGCGGCCTCTTGGGCGAGCTTGAACGAGTCGCCGGTCACGTCGGCGAACTGGATGACCTCGTCGCGCTGGTAGTGGTGGCCCAGCACGAAGAGCCGGTCGCCCAGTGCCGCCTTGGCGGCACGGGCACGCTCCACCAGTGCCGGGTCCGAAGCGGGCGGGAGCTCACCGGGGCAGGAGACCCCGCGTTCGCTGGCCGGGTCCGCCCCCTGTCCGAGAATCAGCAGGCTGCTGCCGGTGGTCACTTGGGGGTACCTCCTCCAACAGGACTTATCGTCGATTTGACGATACTGCACGAGCGGGCGTTATGGGCCTCCCAGGACCCGTCTGTGGCGATATGCGGCCAGGAACACAGCGGTGGACTTGGGGAATGGCCGGGGGCAGCGGGTACGTTGTGGAGGAGGGAAAGCCAACAGCGACGGCCGTCATGGGACGGCCGAGCCAACCGGGAGTTCGCACATGACGGTTTCAGCCGACACCTCCACGCAGAATGGCGTCATCCTCACCGACGCCGCGGCGGAGAAGGCCAAGAGCCTGCTCGAGCAGCAGGGCGAGGAAGGCCTCGCGCTGCGTGTGCAGGTCCAGCCCGGCGGCTGCTCGGGCCTGATCTACCAGCTCTACTTCGACGACCGCGAGGTGGACGGCGACCTGGTCCAGGACTTCAACGGGCTGGGCGTCCGGGTCGACCGGATGAGCGTGCCTTACCTCTCGGGCGCGAAGATCGACTTCGTCGACACGATCGAGAAGCAGGGCTTCACGATCGACAACCCGAACGCCGGCGGCTCCTGCGCGTGCGGCGACTCGTTCCACTGATCCTCTAGCGCTTCGCCGGATCATGGTGCCCGTGTTCCCGGGATCGCCCGGGTACACGGGCATTCGGCATGTCAGGGCGCCCAGAGGCAGTAGTCTTGCCGGGTTTTGACCACAGGCTTCGAGATGACCTCGCGGCTATGACGAGGTCGCCGATCGACCGAGGAGTACGACGTCGTGCGCATCGCTGTTGCCGGTTCCATCGCCACCGACCACCTGATGACGTTTCCAGGACGGTTCGCCGACCAGCTGATCCCCGACCAGCTGCACACCGTGTCCCTGTCCTTCCTGGTGGACGCGCTGGACATCCGGCGGGGCGGCGTCGCCGCCAACATCTGCTACGGGATGGGGTGCCTCGGCCAGAACCCCATCCTCGTCGGCGCCGTCGGCGACGACTTCGCCGACTACCGCTCCTGGCTCGACCGGCACGGCGTCGACACCTCCTCGGTGTACGTCTCCCAGCTCCACCACACGGCGCGCTTCCTGTGCACCACCGATGAGGACCACAACCAGATCGCCTCGTTCTACGCGGGTGCGATGAGCGAGGCCCGGGAGATCGAGCTCCAGCCCATCGTCGACCGCGTGGGCGGCCTGGACCTGGTCCTCATCGGCGCCGACGACCCCGACGGCATGCTCCGGCACACCGAGGAGTGCCGTACCCGCGGCATCCCGTTCGCCGCCGACCCGTCCCAGCAGCTGGCCCGCATGAACGACGTACGGGAGCTGATCGACGGCGCCGCGTACCTGTTCACCAACGAGTACGAGAAGTCGCTCTGCGAGCAGAAGACCGGCTGGTCGGACGAGGAGGTCCTGGAGCGCGTCGGCGTGCGGGTGACCACCCTCGGTCCGAAGGGCGTGCGGATCGACCGCGCCGGCGAGCCCTCCCTGCACGTCGACGCCGCGCCGGAGGTCCGTAAGGTCGAGCCGACCGGCGTGGGCGACGCCTTCCGCGCCGGCTTCCTCACCGCGATCTCCTGGGAGCTGTCCCTCGAACGCGCCGCGCAGATGGGCAACCTCCTCGCCGCGCACGCGCTCGAGGTCGCCGGGCCGCAGGAGTACACCCTGCACCGCCAGCAGTTCGTCGACCGCTTCGTCGAGGCGTACGGCCGCGAGGCCGCGGACGAGATCGCCGGGCGCGTCCTGAACTGAGCCTCACCAGCGGGGCGGCCCATGCCGGGTCGCCCCGTACGGACGGGTCAGTAGTTGCGGCGTACGTGGAAGGCCCAGCCGCGGGGGAGGGTCTCCTCCCAGACGAAGTCCTGCGACTTCATCCGGCACCACGCCGGGACGTCCGTGCGGGCCGCCACGTCGTCGGCCTTCACCGCGATGATCTCGCCGACCGGCACCTCGCCGATGCGCTCGGCGAGCATGATGATCGGGATCGGGCACTTGCGGCCCAGTGCGTCGATGGTGACCAGCGCCCGGGGGCCGGTGATCACCGGGGGCGTCTCCGGAGCCGGCGTCTCCCGGACGGCGCGGCGGCGCTTCAGGCCCATATGCCGATCTCCTCGTTCATGAGCCCTCCTCCGTCGGAGGAGTGACCAGGCGCGCGTGTTTCATCGGTTCGCTCGCTCCGCTCACTCACTCGACCGGTGCCGATCAACCCGTCACCCCGCTCGTCTGGCGGAGCCTGCGCACGGCCCCGGGAAGGACCGCGAGAAAACGGTCGACGTCGGCCGCTCTGGTCCCGCGGGAGAGCGATACCCGGACATTTCCATGAGTAATCACTCCCATCGCCTCCAGAACATGGCTCGGTCGGAGAGTATCCGCCGTACAGGAACTTCCGGACGAGACCTCGAATCCCAGCCGGTCGAGCTCGGTCAGCAGCGCCTCGCCCTCCACGTAAAGGCACGAGAACGTGACCAGGTGGGGGAGGCGCTCGACCGGGTGACCGATGACCTCGACGTCCTCGACCAGACGGGGCGCGCGCTCACGGATCAGGTCGACCAGCGCCGAAAGGCGCGGGGCGTCCAGTTCCATCTCCGCACCGTACGCCTCCAGAGCCGCCGCCGCTGCCACGATCGCTGGAACGTTCTCAAATCCCGGGACGCGGCGGCTCTCCCGCTCGTCCTCGGGCAGCGGCGACCTCCAGCGGGTGTTCTTGCGTACGACCAGAACGCCCACGCCGGGCGGGCCGCCCCACTTGTGCGCCGAGGCCGTCAGCAGCGACCAGCCGCCCAGGATCGGCGCCCGGCCGGCCGACTGGGCCGCGTCGACCAGCAGCGGCACCCGGGCCGCGCGGCACGCCTCGGCGACCTCGGCCACGGGCTGGAGCGTGCCGACCTCGTGGTTGGCCGACTGCAGGCAGGCCAGTGCCGTGTCCGGGCGCAGCGCCGCGGCGAACTCCTCCGGATCGACCCGCCCCGTACGGTCGACGCCCACCGTGGTGACCGTGCCGCCCTCGCGCTCGTGCCGCCCGGCGGCGTGCAGCACGCTGGAGTGCTCGACGGCGCCCACGACGAGATGCCGGCCGGCGCGGCGGCGCGCGTGCAGGGTGCCGAGCACGCCGAGGTGGATCGCCTGGGTGCCGGAGGAGGTGAAGGACGTCTCGTCGGCGCGTGCCCCGAAGGCGGCCGCGACCTGCGCGCGGGCCCGTTCGAGCAGCATGCGCGAACGGCGCGCCGAGCCGTAAAGCCGCTGGGGATCGGCCCATCCGCCCTCCAGGGCACCCAGCAGCGCCTCGCGTGCCGCCGGGTGCAGGGGTTCGGTGGACGCGGCGTCGAAGTAGGCCACGACTACGACAGTAACGGGGGTACCACCGGGGTGTCCGGGACCCTCCGCTAATGTTTCCTCCACACGTGTGAACATCGACCTGATCGCCCGAGACTCGGGCTTCATCGTGGGAAGGCAATCCGTGAGTCCGACCCGCCGTAGAGAGCGGCGTACGCCCGCGAGCGCCGCCGCGCCCGGCGCCCGCCGACGCCTGCTGACGGGCGCCGCGGCGCTGTCGGCGCTGGCGTTCGCCGCGACGGCGTGCTCCGCTGAGAAAGTGCGCCTCGGCCTGCCGACGCCGGTCACCGAGCAGGGCAAGCGCGTCCTGACCCTCTGGCAGGGGTCCTGGGTCGCCGCGCTCGCCGTCGGCGCCCTCGTCTGGGGCTTGATCATCTGGGCGGTGCTCTTCCACCGCAAGCGGTCCGATCAGCTGCCGCCGCAGGTTCGCTACAACCTGCCGATCGAGATGCTGTACACCGTCGTGCCGTTCATCATCGTCGCGGTGCTGTTCTACTTCACCGCGCGCGACGAGACGTATCTCGAGAAGCTGACGCCGGCGTCCCAGGCCAGCGACGTGACCGTCGTCAACGTGACGGCGTTCCAATGGAGCTGGCAGTTCGACTATCCGCAGTACCACACCGCGCCGATCGTCGGACAGCCCGTCTCGCCCGACGACCCGCACAAGCCGACGTTCGAGATCCCGGTCGGCAAGAAGGTGCGGTTCCACCTGGTGTCCAAGGACGTCATCCACTCGTTCTGGGTCCCGTCCTTCATCTTCAAGCGCGACATCATCCCGGGGGCCAAGACCGGTCAGGACTTCGAGGTCACCCCCACGAAGACGGGCACGTACGAAGGACGCTGCGCCGAACTCTGCGGTGTCGAGCACGGCCGGATGCTCTTCCAGGTGAAGATCGTTCCGCAGGCGGAGTTCGACCAGTTCATCTCCAGCCATAAGGCGAGCGGGAGCACGCAGTGACCACCACCATCTCTCACCCGACCTCGTCGTCGGCGGGCGCGCCCCGGCGCACGAGCAAGGGCCAGATCATCGCGTCGTGGATGTCGTCCACGGACCACAAGGTGATCGGGTACATGTACCTGATCACGTCGTTCGTGTTCTTCGGCATCGGCGGCATCCTGGCCCTGGTCATGCGCGCCGAGCTGGCCCGGCCGGGCCTGCAGGTCGTCAGCGAGGAGCAGTTCAACCAGCTCTTCACGATGCACGGCACGATCATGCTGCTGCTGTTCGCGACGCCGCTGTTCGTCGGGTTCGGCAACGTGATCATGCCGCTGCAGATCGGCTCGCCCGACGTGGCGTTCCCCCGCATGAACATGTTCAGCTTCTACCTGTTCCTGTTCGGCGGGATCATCACGATCAGCGGGTTCCTGACCCCGGGCGGCGCCGCGAGCTTCGGCTGGTACGCCTACTCGCCACTGTCGAACGCCATCCGCTCACCCGAGGTCGGCGGCGACCTGTGGATCATGGGTCTGGTGCTGTCCGGCCTGGGCACGATCCTCGGTGGCGTCAACTTCGTCACCACGATCTTCTGCATGCGGGCGCCGGGCATGACGATGTTCCGGATGCCGATCTTCGTGTGGAACATCCTGCTGACGTCGATCCTCGTGCTCATGGCCTTCCCGGTGCTGGCCGCCGCGCTGCTGGCGCTGGAGGCCGACCGCAAGCTCGGCGCGCACGTGTTCGACGCCGCCAACGGCGGCGCGATGCTCTGGCAACACCTCTTCTGGTTCTTCGGCCATCCCGAGGTGTACATCGTCGCGTTGCCCTTCTTCGGGATCATCACCGAGATCCTGCCGGTGTTCTCCCGCAAGCCGGTCTTCGGCTACATCGGCCTGGTCAGCGCGACCGTCGCCATCGCCGGCCTGTCCGTGACCGTGTGGGCGCACCACATGTTCCCGACCGGCCAGGTGCTGCTGCCGTTCTTCTCGTTCATGACGTTCCTCATCGCGGTGCCCACCGGGGTGAAGTTCTTCAACTGGGTCGGCACGATCTGGCGAGGGCATCTGACGTTCGAGACACCGATGCTGTGGTCGCTGGGCTTCCTGGTGACGTTCCTCTTCGGTGGCCTGACCGGCATCATCCTGGCCTCGCCGCCGCTGGACTTCCACCTCAACGACAGCTACTTCGTCGTCGCGCACTTCCACTACGTGCTGTTCGGCACCGTGGTGTTCGCGATGTTCGCCGGCTTCTACTTCTGGTGGCCGAAGATGACGGGGAAGAAGCTCAACGAGTTCTGGGGCAAGGTCCACTTCTGGCTGCTGTTCATCGGCTTCCACACGACCTTCCTGGTCCAGCACTGGTTGGGCGCCGAGGGCATGCAGCGGCGCGTCCCCGACTACGCCAAGCAGTTCACCGGGCTCAATGAGGTCTCCAGCATCGGCGCGCTGATCCTGGCGATCTCGATGCTGCCGTTCCTGTGGAACGTCTACATCACCGCCCGCAGCGGCGAGCGGGTCCACGTCGACGACCCGTGGGGCTACGGCAACTCGCTCGAGTGGGCGACGTCCTGCCCGCCGCCGCGGCACAACTTCACCGCGATCCCGCGGATCCGCTCCGAGCGGCCCGCGTTCGACCTGCACTACCCGCACAGCGACGCCAAGCCCGCCGTGACGGCCGGTGCCGGAACGGAGGACTGACGATGAAGGTCGAAGGTTACCTGTTCGTCGGCTGCGCGCTGTTCTTCGCGGTGATGGACGTCATCTACTGGCTGTGGTCGCACGACCCGACCGGCACCACCGCGCTGGCCCTGACCGTGGGCCTGGCCGGGCTGGTCGGCTTCTACCTCCTGTTCACCGGCCGCCGGGTGGGTCCGCGGCCGGAGGACGACAAGGAGGGCGAGATCGCCGACGGCGCGGGCGAGCTGGGCTTCTTCAGCCCGCACAGCTGGTGGCCGCTGTTCGCCGCCGCCGCCGCGGCCACGGCGTCGCTCGGCGCCGTCATCGGCTGGTGGCTGCTGATGATCGGGCTGCTCGCCGTGGTCCTGGCCGCGATCGGATTCGTGTTCGAGTACTACCGGGGTCACTTCTCGCACTGAGGAACCCCAAGAAACGGTCACGAGGGCCGGTGTCGCCGAGAGGCGGCGCCGGCCCTCGTCGCATACTCGCCACGAACACTCACGGGTGGGGGTGCGTATGCGACGAGGGGCGGCCGCCGCCGGCGTGCTCCCGCTCGCCGTCCTGCTCGGGGCCTGCGCCCATCGGACTCCCGCGACGCGCCCGCCGGCCGCGGTGACGGTCCTGCCGGCGCAGGGAGCGAGCGCCGTGCCGCCGGACGCCCCGGTGAGCGTCCGGGTACGCGACGGGCGGATCCGTTCGGTCACGCTGGCCGACGGCGGGCGCCTGGAGGGGCGGACCAGCGCGGACGGCACCCTGTGGTGGCCACGGTGGGCGTTGACCCCCGGCCGCTCGTACACGCTCGTCGTCACGGTCGCGGGCGCCGACGGCCGCGTCGGCTCGGTCCGGAGCACGTTCCGTACGCGCCGGGTGGCGCACACGATCGGCGCGACCGTCGCCGCCCCGGAGCCCGGCGCCACGGTCGGGGTGGGAATGCCGATCATCATGCGCTTCGCGGAGCCGGTGCGGAACCGCACCGCCGTCGAGCGATCCCTGTCGCTGTGGACGTCGACGCCGGTGACGGGCGCGTGGCACTGGACCTCTCCGGCAGAGGTGATCTTCCGCCCACGCGAGTACTGGCCGGCGCACACCCGCGTACGCCTGCTGGCGCACCTGTCCGGCCTGCGGCTGGCAGGGGCCGCGTACGGCGCTGAGGACGTCGCCAGGGACTTCGCGGTCGGTGACGCGCACATCACCGTGGCCAGCGCCCGCAGCCACCACCAGGACGTCCGGGTGAACGGCCACAGAGTCCGCCGGATGCCGATCAGCATGGGGAAGGGGACGCGGCTCAAGTACACGACCACGAGCGGCATCCACCTGACCATGGAGAAGAGCCACCACGTCGTGATGGACTCGGCGTCGGTCGGCTGCCCGCCGGGCTGCCCGGACCACTACCGGCACGACGTCTACTTCGCCGTCCGGATCTCCGACAGCGGCGAGTACGAGCACAGCGCGCCGTGGTCGGTGGGGGACCAGGGCAGTCGCAACGTGAGCCACGGCTGCATCAACCTGGGCCCGCGCGACGCCCGCTGGTTCTTCCGCCAGACCCAGCCGGGAGACGTGGTCCAGGTCACCGGCACCCGCCGGCGCCTCGCACCGGGGAACGGCTGGGGCTTCTGGCAGCTGTCGTGGCCCGAATGGCTGTCCACGAGCCGCCTGGGCCCGTCGTACGGCCAGGGCATGCCCGCCCCGGCCCAGCCGCCCACGCTCACCCCGCGCTGAGGCCGCGCGACGCCCGACGAGGCCGCCACGACCAGGGGCGTCCCGCCGCGGACGGCGGTGGGTTCGCGTCAGGCGGCCAGGCGCTGAGTCAGTTCGGTCCAGCGGTCCAGGAGGGCCGTGGCGCTGCCGGAGTCGATGGCCTCCAGAGCGCGCGTGTACGCCGCTCTCATGGCCTCCGTGAGCCGTTCCGCGGGTGGGGTGCCGTCGCCCGCCACCAGCGCCGCGGCCGCGTTGAGGGCCACGATGTCGCGGACCGGTCCGGTCTCTCCGCCCAGTACCGCGCGTGCCACGCGGGCGTTGTGGCGGGCGTCCGCGCCGCGCAGGTCGTCCGGGGTCGCGCGGGGGATGCCCAGGTCGGCCGGGTCGAAGACGGTCTCGGTCGCCGTGCCGTCGCGGACCACCCACACGACCGACGTCGAGGTGGTGGTCAGCTCGTCCAGGCCGTCGTCGCCGCGGAACACCAGCGACGAGCAGCCGCGTTCGGCGAAGACGCCCGCGATGACGCCCGCCATGCGGGGGTGGTACACCCCGACCGCCTGGGCCGTGGGGCGGGCCGGGTTGGCCAGCGGGCCCAGGAAGTTGAAGATCGTCGGGGTGCCCAGCTCGCCGCGCGTACGCGCGGTGTGCTTCAGGGCCGGGTGGTACAGGGGCGCGAAGCAGAACGTGATGCCGATCTCGTCGGCGACACGGGCCGCGGCGGCCGGCGACAGGTTGATCACGACGCCGAGCTCTTCGAGCAGGTCGGCGGCGCCGCAGGAGGAGGACGCGGCCCGGTTGCCGTGCTTGACCATCCGCGCGCCCGCGGAGGCGGCGACGATCGCGCCCATGGTCGAGATGTTGACCGTGTGGGCCTGGTCGCCGCCCGTGCCGACGAGGTCGACCGCCGGGCCGGGGACGGTGATCGGCGTGGCGTGGGCCAGCATGCCCGTCGCGAGGCCGGTGACCTCGGCGACCGTCTCGCCCTTCGCCCGGAGCGCCACCGCGAAGCCCGCGATCTGAACGTCGCTGGCCTGGCCCGACATGATCTCCTGCATCGCCCAAGTGGTCTCGTCCGCCGACAGCGACTGCCCGTTGAGCAGCGCGTCGATCAGGGCGGGCCACGTCGTACGCGGGTCCATCCGGACGCTCCCTGGCGGCTATCGGGTTATCGGCGGGACAGCTCGGAGCCGGGTCCGGCCTGCCGCTTGCGCACCAGCTCGGCCACGCCCTCGGCGAGGGCGACGGCGTCGATGGGCTGGCTCGCGACGGCGTCGGCGCGCGACCAGGTGGCCAGCCAGCCGTCGTCGCGGCGGGCGATCAGGACCATGATCGGCGGGCAGTTGTAGATCTCGTCCTTGGCCTGGCGGCAGATGCCCATGCCACCGGCGGGCTGCGCCTCGCCGTCGAGCACGGCGACGTCGATGTCGCCCTTGTCGAGACGGGCGAAGACCGCGGGCTCGGTGGCGATCTCGACGTACTCCACCTCCGGGAGCCCGGCGGCGGGCCGCCGGCCGATCGCGAGGCGCACCTGCGTACGAGTGTTCGCGTCGTGGCTGTAAACAAGGATCTTCATCGTGGACTGCGGCGCGGAGGCCCCGGCGGTCAGGCCGAGGAGGGAATGCGCCTCCCCCTTCCGAAAGGACATGGTCGCGCCGCCGCACTGCCGGCGCCTGCGAGCCGGGTGATCACCGATCAGGCGATGACGCCCCGCGCACGTAGCGATGCTACCGGGCGCGACACGGCCCGTACGACCGGCCGGGCGCCAGGACCGGCCCGCAACGGAATGTTCCGGCGAAAACCGCCTGGAAGAGCCCTCGTGGCGGCGATCGGGGCGCGCCTGATGGGGGGTCCTGCGTCACCTACTCGGCAGGTGCCGTAATAATGCTTGCCGTGGCAACAGTATCCGCGACTGACAGCGCAGCACCCCGCACCCGCGCCAACCGGCCCAACCTCGTGAGTGTGGGCACGATCGTGTGGCTGTCGTCCGAGCTCATGTTCTTCGCGGCGCTGTTCGCGATGTACTTCACGATCCGGTCGGTGACCGTCGGAGACGGCGGCAAGTGGCCGGAGGCGAACCTCGACGTCCCGTACGCGTCGGTGAACACCTTCATCCTGCTGATGTCCAGTGTGACGTGCCAGCTGGGTGTGTTCGCGGCCGAGCGGGGCCAGGTCGGGCGCCTCGGAAGCATCGTGAACATGCGCAAGTGGGGCCTGCGCGAGTGGTACTTCTTGTCGTTCCTCATGGGCGCGGTGTTCGTCGCCGGGCAGCTCAACGAATACCGCTCGCTGATCCATGAGGGCACCACGATCTCGTCGAGCGCGTACGGATCGGTCTTCTACTTGACCACGGGCTTCCACGGTCTGCACGTGACCGGTGGCCTCATCGCGTTCCTGTTCATGCTCGGGCGGACGTACGCCGCGAAGCGCTGGACGCACGAGCAGGCGACCAGCGCCATCGTCGTGTCCTACTACTGGCACTTCGTCGATGCGGTGTGGGTCGGGCTGTTCTTCACGATTTACATCATCGAGCTGTTGCAATGATCCAGATGGGACCCTCTTCCGTGAAATGGTTCACCGCATGGCGCCGGCGCCCGTGGGCGGGCTACGCCGTCGTGCTGGCCGCGCTCGCGATCATCGCTGTCGCGTACGCCGGTGTCTCCTCGGGAGGCGATCGCGCGCAGGCGTCTGACACCCAGGCGTCGGCGCAGGACATCGCCAAGGGCAAGGAGCTTTTCAACCAGACCTGCTCGAGCTGCCACGGCGCGAACGCCCAGGGCACGCGCACGGCGCCCAGTCTGATCGGCGTCGGCGCGGCGTCCGTGGACTTCCAGGTCGGTACCGGCCGGATGCCCGCGATGAACCCCGGCGCGCAGATTCCGCGTAAGAAGCCGGTCTTCAACGAGGAGCAGACCCGCCAGATCGCGGCGTACATCGCCTCGCTCGGCGGCGGGCCGGCGGTCCCCTCCAGCGACCAGGTCGACCCGAAGACCGGCGACGCCGCGCTCGGCGGCAAGCTGTTCCGCGCCAACTGCGCCCAGTGCCACAACTTCGCCGGGTCCGGGGGAGCGCTCACGGGCGGCAAGTACGCCCCGCCGCTGGACAAGGCGACGCCCACGCAGATCTACGAGGCCATGGTGACCGGCCCGCAGGCGATGCCGGTCTTCAACGACACGACCATCACGCCGGCGCAGAAGCGCGCGATCATCGCGTACGTCACGCAGACCCGCAGTGAAGTGAACCCGGGTGGCAACGGCCTGGGCCGTGTCGGCCCGGTGGCCGAGGGCCTCGCCGGCTGGCTGGTCGGGATCGGTCTGATGGTCGTCGCAGCCGCGTGGCTCACCGCCAGGAAGCCCAAGAAGAAGCACAATGACTGACAACAACGAGACCAGCGGCGCGACCCCGGAAGAGGAGAGTCGCGTACCCAAGCGTGTGATCGGCACCCCGTCGCCGGCCGGCACTCAGGAGCTGCTTCCCGAGGAGAAGGCCAAGGAGGGCGGCAACGCCTACGTGCTCGACGAGACGAAGGCACGCAAGGCCGAGCGCGTCGCGGCCGCCTTCTTCACGCTCAGCTTCCTGGCCGGCATCGCGTTCATCGTGTTCTACGCCGTCTGGCCGGGCCACGTGGGCAACATCGACCGGGCCGCCCGGTCGAACTACACCCTCGGCACCGCGCTGACGGTCGTCTTTCTCGGGCTCGCGGTCGGGATGACCATCTGGGTGCGTCACCTGGTGACCACCAAGGAGATCGTCCAGGAGCGGCACGCGCTGTCCTCGACGCCGGAGGACCGCCAGGTCTTCAACCAGTACTTCCAGGAGGGCACCGACGAGAGCGGCCTGCTCAAGCGCCGGCTGCTGCGCCGCACGCTGCTGCTCGCCGCCGCGCCGCTCGGCCTGCTCCCGCTCATCCTGCTGCGCGACCTCGGCCCGCTGCCGGAGAAGAAGCTGCGCCACACGGCCTGGAAGCAGGGCACCCGCCTCGTCGTCGACGGCACCGGGCAGCCGCTGAAGGCGGCCGACTTCAACTCTCCGGGCGGCATCATCACGGTCGTCCCGGAGGGCTCCGAGGACAACCTCAATGAGATCGCGACGAGCACGGTCCTGCTGCTGAACCTCCCGGAGGACCAGCTCAAGGTCAAGAAGGGCCGGGAGAACTGGAACGTGGGCGGCATCGTCGCCTACTCCAAGATCTGCACGCACGTGGGCTGCCCGGCGGCCCTGTACGAGCAGACCACGCACCACATCCTGTGCCCGTGCCACCAGTCGACCTTCGACGCGCTTGACAGCGCCAAGGTCATCTTCGGCCCGGCGGCCCGTCCGCTTCCGCAGTTGCCCATCGGCGTCGACTCCGAGGGTTACCTCATCGCCGCGAGTGACTTCCACGAGCCGGTCGGCCCGAGCTTCTGGGAACGCGGGAGGCCGAAGGTATGAACGACATGACCCTCACCCCTGCACGCATCCGATGCGACGGCTCGCGGCACGCACCGATCGGTGAACCGCGCGGCGAGCGAGGAGCGGCGAAATGAGCACGACGACACCTCCCAAGGCCATCGACGGCGCGATCGGTTTCGCCGACGAACGCTTCGCCACCGCCGGGTTCCTCCGCGGCAAGATGAAGAAGGTCTTCCCCGACCACTGGTCGTTCATGCTGGGCGAGATCGCGCTGTACTCGTTCATCATCCTGCTGCTCAGCGGCACCTTCCTCACGCTGTGGTTCAAACCGAGCATGTCCGAGGTCGTGTACCACGGCAGCTACACGAAGCTCAACGGCGTCAGCATGAGCGAGGCGTACAGCTCGACGCTGCACATCAGCTTCGACGTCCGCGGTGGCC
Organism: Actinoallomurus iriomotensis; assembly: GCF_030269445.1. GTDB lineage: Bacteria > Actinomycetota > Actinomycetes > Streptosporangiales > Streptosporangiaceae > Actinoallomurus > Actinoallomurus iriomotensis. The sequence goes on along the minus strand of NZ_BSTJ01000001.1, from coordinate 394,631 downwards.
TGCTCATGCGCCAGATCCACCACTGGTCGGCGATCCTGTTCCTCGGGTCGATCATGGCGCACATGCTCCGGGTCTTCTTCACCGGCGCCTACCGCAAGCCGCGTGAGATCAACTGGCTCATCGGCATCACGATGTTCACCGTGGCCATCCTCGAGGGCCTGTTCGGTTACTCACTGCCGGACGACCTGCTGTCCGGCACGGGTCTGCGCATCACCCAGGGCGTGCTGCAGTCGATCCCGATCGTCGGCAGCTACCTGTACTTCTTCGCCTTCGGGGGCGAGTTCCCCGGCCAGGACTTCATCCCACGGCTCTACACCGTGCACGTGCTCCTCATCCCGGGCATCCTGCTGGCGCTGGTCGCGGCGCACTTCATGATCCTGTGGTTCCAGGGGCACACGCAGTTCCCGGGCAAGAACCGGGAGGAGAAGTCCGTGATGGGCAAGCCGTTCTACCCGGTGTTCCTCATCAAGACCACCGCGTTCTTCGTCTTCACCTTCATGGTCGTCGCCCTCCTGGGGACGTTCGCTCAGATCAACCCGATCTGGCTGTTCGGTCCGTACACCCCGGACTCCATCACGGCCGGTTCACAGCCCGACTTCTACATGGGCTTCCTCGAGGGCGCGCTGCGCATCATGCCCAACTGGGAGACGAACCTCTGGGGCCACACGGTCTCCTGGAACGTCCTGGTGCCGGCGCTCGTGCCACTGGGCCTGATCATGACGGGGGCCGCCGTCTGGCCGTTCGTGGAGCAGTGGGCGACCGGCGACCGGCGCATCCACCACATCGCCGACCGGCCGCGTAACGCGCCGTTCCGCACCGCGGTCGGCATGGCCGCCGTCGCCTTCTACGGGCTGCTGTGGCTGGCGGGAGGCAACGACGTCCTGGCCGACAAGTTCCACATCTCGCTGTACCAGACGACGTGGTTCTTCCGCTTCGCGGTCTTCATCGGCCCGGTCATCGCCTACATCGTGACCAAGCGCATCTGCCTGGGCCTGCAGCGCAAGGACGCGGCGGAGTACGGCCACGGCGTCGAGTCCGGCATCATCAAGATGCTGCCGAGCGGCGAGTTCATCGAGGTCCACGAGCCGGTCAAGGACGACGCCGAGGCGGTCCTCGCGAGCAAGCCGGCGGCGCCGGCGCTCATCGCGGGGCAGGAGGAGGACGAGAACGGCATCCCGTCGCCGGCCTCCCGCGGTCCGCTCGGCCGGGCCCGCCGGGCGCTGAACGGCGCCTTCGCGGCCGACGACATCCCGATCGGCAACGGTCACGCGGCCGGTCACGGCCCTGGTGAGCCCGGTGCGCCGGGCGACGACGACGGTGACGCCGTCGTCAAGCACCCGGAGACCGAGGGCGGCGAACACCGCGAGCTCAGCCGCGGCTGACCCGTACGTCCCGAAGGCCCGTCACCGCATCGCGGTGGCGGGCCTTCGGCCGTGAGCGGGCCGCTCGGGGGCGGGAACGGCTACGCTTGTGCCCTGCGGGCCGTGACTGGCGCTGAAGGTGGAGTCACCACCGGGGAGCGGCCCGGACACCGAGTGCCGTGCGCCTGGGCCGATCCACCGTGACACCCAGGAGCGACCCGATGTCCACGACGCACAGCGCCCGTCTCATGGACGGCACCGCCCTCGCCCGTCGCATCACCGAGCGCACCACCGCACGCGCGGCGGCGGTCACCCGGCGGCGCGGCACGGCCCCGTGCCTGGCCACCGTGCTGGTCGGCGATGACCCCGCCTCCGTGACCTACGTCCGGATGAAGCGCGCCCGGTGCGAGTCGGTGGGCATCACCTCCCGCCACGTTCCGCTGCCGGCCGCCACGACGACGGCGGAGCTGGTCGCCACGATCACCGCTCTGTCGGAGGACCCGGGCGTGGACGGCATCCTCCTGCAGCATCCGGCCGGGCCGCACATCGACGAGCGGGCCGCGTTCGAGGCGATCGCCCCGGCCAAGGACGTCGACGGCGTCACCATGCGGTCCTTCGCCGCGATGAGCTTCGGCCTGCCGGGCTTCGTGTCCTGCACACCCGGCGGGATCATGCGGCTGCTGGAGGAGTACGAGGTCGACCTCGCGGGCCGGCACGCGGTCGTCGTCGGCCGGAGCGCCATCCTGGGCCGGCCGGCCGGCATGCTGCTGCTCGGCCGCGACGCGACGGTCACGTACTGCCATTCCCGTACCGCCGACGTGGGGGCGCTCGTGCAGGAGGCGGACGTCGTCGTGGCGGCCGTGGGACGGCCGAGGTTCGTCCGGGGCGAGGACGTCAAGCCCGGCGCGGTCGTCATCGACGCCGGCTACAATGCGGGCAACGTCGGCGACGTCGACTTCGAGACGGCGAGGACCCGCGCGAGCCTCATCACCCCGGTGCCCGGCGGCGTCGGCCCGATGACCATCGCCGTCCTGCTCGAACAGACCGTCGAGGCGGCGGAGCGAAGCCTGCCCGCCTGACCGACCGTCGAGCGGCAGGGGCTCAGTCGGCGTCGGGGAGGCCGAGCGCGAAGGCGGCCTCCAGGTCGTGCTGGGAGTAGGTGCGGAAGGCGATGTGGGTCTCGGTGTGCGTGACCCCGGCGACCTTGTTGAGGCGGCCCGGGATGACGTCGGCGATCTGCTCGTACTGGCGGACCCGCACGAGCGCGACCAGGTCGAACTCGCCCGTCACCGAGTAGACCTCGCTGACCCCTTCGAGCCCGGCGATGGTCTCGGCGACCTCGGGGATGCGCGAGACGTCGGCCTTGATGAGCACGATGGCGGTGATCAAGAGGTCCTCCTGCGATAGGTCGAGCCGGCCGTGGCGGAAAGCCTAGTAGAGCGGTTTTCACCGCCAGCTGAGGGCCGCCGACTTGCGGGCGAAGCCGCCTCGTCGTACGAGCAGGCCGCAGATCATCCCCGCGACGAACCCGTAGATGTGCGCGACATAGGCGGTCTGGCTCTGGTCGCCGAGGCTGAACCACTGGAACACGAAGAACTGCACCAGCAGGGTCCAGGAGGGCAGCCGGAACGGCAGGAACGACAGGACCAGCGCGATCGTCTTCGAGCGCGGGTAGAGCACCAGGTGGGAGCCGAGCACGCCGGCGATCGCCCCCGAGGCCCCCACCAGCGGCGTCATCGAGCCGGGGTAGGTCACGGCGAAGCCGTACGCCGCGATGTAGCCCACGAGCAGGTAGAAGAGGAGGAACCGCAGGCGGCCCAGCCGGTCTTCGGTGGCGGCCCCGAAGATGAACAGGTAGACCATGTTGCCGAGGATGTGCGTGACGCCGCCGTGCAGGAACATCGACGACAGCGCGGACAGCCATGGGCGCTTGTGGTACGGCGCGGGGTGGCAGGCGGAGGCGACCTCGTCCGGCACCGGCGCCTGCCGGTCGTCGATCATCTCCTTGGGTATCGCGCCGTACTTGAGCAGGAACGTCGTCTGCTCGCAGTTGCGCTGGAGACGGCTCTCGCCGCCGTGGCCGATCGAGGCGATCGGCGAGAGGAGGAAGACGACGACGTTGACCGCGATGAGGAGATAGGTGACCAGCGGCGCGCGCCGTGTCGGCTGGTTGTCGTACAGCGGCAGCGCCACTCCCACTCCTAACGCGTCGGCCGTCCGGCCCGGTCAACCATACGGGAATCGGTGTCGCGATACGCGTCGTCGATCCAGCGCCGCACGCTCTCGGCGCCGTGGGCCGGGCAGCTCCACGTGCCGTCCACCTCGACCAGGCGTACGCCGGGGGAGTCGAGCCAGCGCAGGACGCACTCCATCTCCTCCGCGGAGGCCCGAGGCGCGGCGCCCGGACCGGGCCGTACGGTCTCGGCCGTGGCGACGAGCGCCTCGACGTAGGGCATCGGATGGGCGTGGGGCGGGACGGTGCCCGCGGCGGCGAGCCGGCCGTGCCGTACGACGTGCAGCTCCCAGCCGCCGTCGAAGGCGGGCCGGGCGGCGACGAGCTGGGCGATGCCGGCGAGGGAGGACAGCCGCTGGCAGCGTGCCGCCCCCCGGACGAAGGCGGCCAGCCGGTCGCGGAGTGCGGCGGCCTCCTCGTAGCGGAGCTGCTCGGCGAGCCGGTCGATGCGGGCGCGCGCCGCGGTCACCACCGGGCGGACGTCGCCGGTGAGGATCGCGCGGGCGTGGGCGGCGTGCTCGGCGTACGCCTCGGGGCTCTGCCGTCCCTCACAGGGAGCCCCGCACCGGCCGAGCTCGCCGAGCACGCACGTGCCGGCCCGGCCCTCGGAGATCACCCGCACGGTCAGCCGTTGCGTGCACTGGCGCAGCGGCACGGCGTCGTGCACGGCCGCGCGGGCCTCCTCGGCGACGCGCGTGCTGCCGAACGGGCCCAGGTAGACGCTGTCGTCGTCGCGCACCTCGCGGACGATGGACAGCCGGGGGAACGGCTCGGAGGTCAGCTTGAGCCACACGGCGCGCTCGGGATGGCGCGAGCGGCGGTTGTAGCGCGGCTTGTGCGCGGCGATCAGGCGCAGCTCGCGCACCTCGGCCTCCAGCGCGCTGGCGCAGACGATGGTGCGCACCCGCTCGGCGATGCCGATCATCTCGCGGATGCCCCGGCGCGTCTCGGAGGCGGTGAAGTAGGAGCGGACGCGCGTGCGCAACCGGCCGCTCTTGCCGACGTAGAGCGGCTCGCCGCGCGCGTCCTCGAAGATGTAGACGCCCGGCGAGGCCGGCACCGCGTCGGCGAGGTGGCGCTTGCGCCGCTGCTCCGGCGTCGGGGCCCGGGAGAAGCTCATCAGCTCCTCCAGCGACTCCACGCCGAACGCGCCGGCGCGCTCGAACAGCCCGTGCAGCACGTCGACCGTCGCCTTGGCGTCGGCGAGTGCCCGGTGGCACGGCTCGGTGGCCGTACGGAAGAACCGGGCGAGCGTGGACAGCTTGCAGTTGGGCACCTCGTCGCGGGTGAGCAGCCGCCGCGCCAGGTCGGCCGTGTCGACGACGGCCGGCGCGGGCCAGGGACGCTCCTGCGCGGCGCACGCGGCCTTGAGGAAGCCCATGTCGAACGGCGCGTTGTGCGCCACCAGCACGGCCCCGCGCGCGAACTCCAGGAACGCCGGCAGGACCTGCTCGACGGGCGGCGCCGCGACGACCATCTGCTGGGTGATGCCGGTCAGCACGGTGATGAACGGCGGGATCGGCATGCCCGGGTCGACGAGCGTGCCGAACTCGCCCAGGATCTCGCCGCCGCGCACCTTCACCGCGCCGATCTCGGTGATGGCGTCGTCGCGTGCCGACCCGCCGGTGGTCTCCAGGTCGACGACCACGAAGGTCACTCCGATGAGGGGGGTGCCGAGATCGTCGAGGGTGCCCTGCACGGCAGGGCCAACGGGGGCCATGGCTGGCACCGTACGGGCGGGCACCGACAAGCCGGCCCCCGCGACACCTCCCGGGAGGGGCCGGCGACGAGGCGCGGGGCATTCGTCGGAGGATCGCCTACTCCGGGGTGTCCTGCCGTCTACGCTGGGCAGCGACGGCGGTACGGGCGAGCCGGCGGTATGTTCGCCGGACGCGCGACCCGACCACGCGTGAGGAGAAAGATCATCGACACCGGCCCGGGTGAGCATCTCGATCAGCCGTTGCCAGAGGCGGTCCGGCAACGCGTGGTCGAGATCGCCGCGTACGCCGTCGGCGTGCTGCCGGGCGATCAGGTCCCGGCGCCGCTGCGGCGCGTCGCGCGGTTCGAGCCACGCCGCCGGGCCCGGCTGGCGGCCACGCCGATCGCCGCCCAGCTGGCGAAGGACGACGTGTTCCGCGAGCGCGTCGCCGAGTCCGCCCGCGAGGACCAGACCGAGCTGGCGGCGGCGCTCGAGTCGGGGACGGTTCCGGCCGCGGCCGACCCGGTGACCGTCGCCGCCCTCGCGTACCTCATGCGCCCGCCGGGCTGGACCGAGCGGGTGGAGACGGCGCGGCGCGATCTCGAACGCTCCGCCCTCGCGGCCGACGAGGCCGAGACGATCCGCAAGGTGGCCGAGCTCCAGGAGCAGATCGCGGCGGCCAGGGCGACACGCTCGGAGGAGATCGAGAAGCTCCGCGCCGAACTGCGTGCCTCACGGGCGGAGAACGCCGAGCTGCGCAAGAAGCTGCACGAGAGCCGTACACGCGCCAAGCGCGAGCACGCGCGGGCGGAGGAGCTGGACCGCCAGGCGGGGGAGGACCGCGCCGCCGCCACGGCCGCGGCGGCCGCCGCGGAGACGGAGCTGCGCCGGCTGCGGGCCCGGCTGTCGCAGGCCGAGTCGGCCGCCGAGAACGCCCGCCGCGCCGCCCGCGAGGGGCGCAACCTCGACGACACGCGGCTGCGGGTGCTGCTCGACGCCCTGACCGACGCGGCACGCGGCCTGCGCGAGGAGATCGGGCTGCCGACCGGCATCACCCGCCCGGCCGACAACGTCGTGGCGGTCGCGCCCCAGCGGCCCGGCCACCGCACGCTGCCGGGCCGTGCGCTGGCCGACAGCGACCCCGCGCTGCTCGACCAGCTCCTCACGCTGCCGCAGGTGCACCTCATCATCGACGGCTACAACGTCACCAAGACCGGTTACGGCGACCTTCCCCTGTCGGACCAGCGGTCCCGCCTCGTGTCGGGCGTCGGCGTCCTGCACGCCCAGACCAAGGCCGAGGTGACCGTGGTGTTCGACGGCGCCGAGCTGGACGCCCCGGTCGCGGTGCAGGCGCCGCGCGGGGTGCGGGTGCTGTTCAGCGCGCCCGGCCAGACCGCCGACGACCTCATCGGCCAGCTCGTACGCGCGGAACCGAGCGGGCGTGCGGTGGTGGTCATCTCCTCCGACCAGGAGGTGTGCGACGCCGCCCGCCGCGCCGACGCGCGGCCCGCGCCCGCGTCACTGCTGCTGAGGCGCCTCAACCGCACGTGAGCCGGTTCCGCTGGTTCTGTCGGCACGATTCTGTCACTGCCTCCTCCTACCGTCTGTGTCATGACGCCGACACGAGGAGGCACGATGCTCGTCGACTGCGAAAAGTGTGAGGTACGCAACGTCGGGTGCGCGGACTGCGTGATCTCGTTCATGCTGACCGATCCGGTCGCGGCCGTGGAGATCAGCGACGGTGAGCGCCGTGCGCTGGATGTTCTCGCGGAGGGCGGCATGCTTCCGCCGCTCCGCCTGACGATCTCCGATGAGCGCGCCTCGTAATCACCCGTGCGCACCCTGCTGCCAGATTGACGGAAATTGCGAGTATTCCCGTAGAAGCGGTTGTTACCAGGGTGATACTTGACTAGTCTCACGCGCTGAGTCAGTCGCTCGTTCGTCGCCCCCCAGGCGACGGCGACAGACTCCCGCCGAGTCGTCACGGCAATCCCGGGGACCTTCCGCCGAAGGCCGCCCATGCCGTACCGAGCCGGGGAACCAGGTTCCAGGGGTGAATCGGAGCGTTCGCGTTCCGTAGGGCGCCTTCCACGCCCGAATCCGTCAGCTAACCCGGTAGGCGGTCCTTGGGAGAGGGGCGTGCCGCAATCGTGGCGACACAGCGCAGTTCCGGCGGTGCCACCGCCGGTTGGCTGCCGGGAGGCAGAGTCGGGGCACGTGCCCTGGCGACACTGTGCGTAGCAGCATCGGCGGCGTTGGTACTGCCGTCCGTGCCGGCCGAAGCAGCGCCGAAACCGACGCTGAAAGAGAGCCAGGCCAAGCTCAAGAAGCTTAATTCCCAGGTTGACCACCAGGACAACGTCTACAACAAGGCCAAGGAACAGCGCCAGGCCGCCAAGAAGAAGTACGACGCCCTGAACAAGTCGGTCGCCGAGGACCAGAAGACCTACGAGCGCCTCCGCGAGCGGGTCGCGCAGCTTGCCGCCGCCGCGTACAAGAGCGGCGACTCCGGCGACATTCCGAACCTCGTGTCGTCGAACAACCCGTCGGACGTTCTCGACCAGATCTCGGTCTTCACGCAGGTCGCGCACAACCGGTCGACCGAGGTCACCCAGTTCCTCAACGCGGCCCAGCTGCTGCAGCGCCAGAAGGCGCAGGCGCAGCAGGCCGCCGCCGACCTCAGTTCGAAGCTGAAGTCCGAGAAGGCGCAGCTCGACAAGCTGAAGAAGCAGGCCAGGCAGCAGCAGTCCCTGGTCAACAGGCTCGGCGGGGGCAGCACCTCGTCCGGCGGCCATGGCGGCACCTACAACGGGCCGGCGTCCGGCCCCGCCCGCCTCGCTCTCGAGTACGCGTACCAGCAGAAGGGCGCCCCGTACAAGTACGGCGGCACCGGCCCGTACAACTCCGGCTACGACTGCTCCGGGCTCATGATGATGGCCTGGCGGCACGCCGGCGTCAGCCTTCCCCGCGTCGTGCCGGACCAGTACAACGCCACCCGCCGCGTGGCGCGCTCGGATCTCCAGCCCGGTGACCTGGTCTTCTTCGACAACCTGAACCACGTCGGGATGTACGTCGGCAACAACCAGTTCATCCACGCGCCGCACACGGGCACGGTCGTCCAAATCGAGAGCCTGAGCGGCTACTACAGCTCCAACTTCTACGGCGCTGGCCGTCCGTAAGGGGCTGACCACAGTGGAGATGAAGCGTTCAACCATGTCCAGAACCAGTCGTTGGATCGTCGGCACCGCCGGAGCGGCCGTTGTCGCCGGGCTCGTCCTGCCCGCCAGTCCCGCCCAGGCGAAACCCACTCCCTCGCTGAGCGCCGCCAAGCAGCAGCTCGCCAAGCTCAACGACCAGGTGGACCAGCTGGCCAACCAGTACAACAAGGCCAAGGAGGACTGGAAGGCCGCGCAGAGCCACCTCAAGGCGCTCAAGTCCTCCGTCACGGTCGAGCAGGAGACGTTCAACCAGCTGCACACCCGGGTCGCCCAGCTCGCCGCCGCGGCGTACAAGGAGGGCGGCACGGGAGGGGACATCCCTCAGTTCTTGTCGGCCAAGGACCCTGAGTCCGTGCTCGACCAGATGACGGCCTTCACCAAGGTCTCCAGCAACCGCGCGGCGGAGCTGAACCAGTTCCTGGCGTCCGCGCAGCGGCTGGAGCGGCAGAAGGCACTGGCGGAGCAGGCGGCCGAGCAGCTCAAGCAGCAGAAGGACCAGGTCGACAAGCAGCGGTCGGCGGCCAACTCGGCCATCAGGAAGCAGCTGCGCCTGATCGACAAGCTGGGCGCCAACATCGACCCGGGCTCGTCCAAGGCCAACTGCTCGATCCTGGCGACCGGCCGCGCCGAGACGGTGCTGAGGTACGCCTGCGCGCAACTCGGCAAGCCGTACGTCTTCGGGGGCGCCGGCCCGAACGTCTTCGACTGCTCGGGCCTGACGATGATGGCCTACAAGCAGATCGGCATCAACCTCAGCCACTACGTGCCGAACCAGTACAGCGCGAGCCGGCGCGTGGCGAAGGCCGACCTCCAGCCGGGAGACCTCGTCTTCTTCAGCAACAACGACCACATGGGCATGTACGTCGGCAACGGCAAGTTCATCCAGGCGCCGCACACCGGCGATGTGGTGAAGATCTCCAGCCTCAGTGACGCGTACTACAGCCAGGTGTACTACGGCGGCGGTCGCCTGCTCTGACCGACCCGAACATCACAGGCCCTCTGGCGATGCCCAGAGGGCCTGTTTCGGTCGGGGCCAATTCACCTTAGGTAATTCCTCTCGTACGCTCTGGCGACAAATTTGCGCATTCATTGGTGCCTTGTTAGCGTGCGCCGAGTTATGCGATACGCCCCATGTGTCGCATGCGGCCATCACGAGGGAATTCGTCCTCCGCTTTGGATGTGTTGTGGAACACATTCCGCTGGGCGACTTTCCTCTCGGCTTTCCGGAATGCAGAGATAAGCGGCCGGCCACAGTGAGAACCGCCCGGTGAGAGGGCGCGTCCGGCGGCCGCGAGCGCCGAGTCCGCGGGCACGCGGAGCCGGGGACCCACATGCGCGCGAAGGCGCAGATCCCCAGGGGTGAGTCGGTGCGCCTGCGCCATCACAGCAGACCGTAGTGCGGCGAACGGGCCGTGGTGCGGCGTGGTGCGCCGGGCGGACCGTAGGGCGGCTTCTTCCAGCCCGAACCCGTCAGCTAACCCGGTAGGCGCACACGGAAGGAGAGAACCCTGTCTCGCACCCCCTCGACCGCTTCGCCGAAGCGCGTCCGCCTCGCCGGCGGAATGCTGGCCGCGGGCGCGGTCCTCGCGCCGACGGTCCTGACGGCCTCGACGGCCTCCGCCTCATCGGACGCCGTCACGACCGTCACTCCGGTCGCCAACCTGGTGACCACCCCGGTCGCCACCCCCACGGCGGCCACGAGCGCGACGACGAAGCAGACGTCTTGGAGCAAGCGACACAAGGTCGGGCTGGCGGCGGTCGCCGCAGCCCGTAAGCAGATCGGCAAGCCGTACCGCTACGGTGGCAGCGGCCCGAGCAGTTTCGACTGCTCCGGTCTGGTCCAGTACGTCTACCGCAAGGCCGGAGTACGGCTCCCGCGCACCGCGGACGCCCAGCACCAGCACATCAAGCGGCACGTGAAGTTCTCCGACCTCGCCACCGGAGACCTGGTGTACTTCTACGGCGACGGCCACACGGGCATCGTCTCGAAGGTCAAGGGCAAGAAGATCTACATGATCCACGCCGCCCACTCCGGCACGCGCATCAAGCAGGTGCTGCTCAACAGCTACTACCGGGCACACTTCAACGGTGCCACCCGACCGTACTGAACCTGACGCACCCGCCGTACGACGACCGCCGGCGCCCGTCCGCGAGGCCGGGCCCGGCGGTCGCTCAGTGACGGTGGGCGTCATCGGCGGGGCACCCGGTCGTGGCGACTAGGATCGCGCGCATGCCGGCCAAGGGGAACGTGGACTCGCGGGTGACCACCGCGTCGGCCATGTTCGCCGGGTTGGCGATCGTGGTCAATCTCGCCGTCGCGGTCGGTTACCTCGCGTTCCACGATGGTGCGGGCCGGGCCGCCGCCGCGTCTTCCCGGCCGGTCGCCGGGGCGCTGTCCGCCCCCAGTGTCGCCACGGTGAACGCCCTGCTCCAGCGCCGCTCGCGGGCCGTTCTCGCCCGCGACCGTGCCGCGTTCCTCGCCACCGTCGACCCGTCGGGACAGGCGTTCCGCGCCGGGCAGCAGGTGCTCTTCGACAACCTGGCCAAGGTGCCTCTCTCCGCCTGGAGGGAGTCCCTGGCCGACACGCGTCCCGCCGTGGCGGCCGATGACGGCTGGACGGCCCGGCTCAGGCTCACCTACCGGCTGCGCGGCTTCGACCGCCGCGACCTCGTCTACACCGAATACCTGACCTTCGACCGGCGCCCGGGAACCGGCTGGATGGTCTCCGGCGACGGCGCGGCGCACGGCCTGCGCGACGACCCGCAGATCTGGAACAGCGGCGGCCTCACCGTGGTCCACGGACGCCGCAGCCTCGTGCTCGCCGAGGACGGAGCCGTGGCCGGCGAGCTCCCCGCCGCCCGTACCGCCGAGCTCCGCGACATCGCCGCCCGCCTCGACGAGGGAGTCGGCGCCGTCTCCGGCGTCGTCGGCGACCGGTGGGCCCGGCACGCCGTGGCGCTCGTCCCCGCCACCGAGCAGAAGGCCGAAGAGCTCGCGGGAGACGTGCGCAACCTCGGCGACATCGCCGCGCTGGCCGCGGTCACCGGGGACGAGGGCGGCCAGGGTACGGGAGAGGACCGCCTCGTCATCACCCCCACCGCGTTCGGCCGGCTCACCGCCCTGGGCCGGCGCGTCGTCCTGACCCACGAACTCGTGCACGTCGCCATGGGCGGGGCGCGCGACGGCAAGACGCCGATGTGGCTGATCGAAGGACTCGCCGACTACGTCGGCTACAAGAGGGCGGGCGTCCCGACCAGGGCGGCCGGCCGCGAACTGGCCGACCTCATCGCCACCGGCGGCGTCCCGGCCACCCTGCCGGGCGCCACGGAGTTCGCCGGCTCGGGCGACCGGCTCTCGGCGGCGTACGAGGAGGCGTGGCTCGCCTGCCGCATGGTCGCCGAACGCTACGGTGAGGACCGGCTCGTCCGGCTCTACCGTACGGCCGAGGCGGAGCCGGAGGACTCGGGCGACCCGCGCCTCCAGGACCGCGCGCTCCGCAGCGTCCTGGGCGTCGGCACCGACCGGTTCGTCGCCCTGTGGCGTGCGTACGTCCGCCGCGAGCTCGCGTGAGCGGCGGACGAGGCGGTCAGGTGAGGACCACGGGGTGTGTGCACGTCGTACCGGCGAGGCAAGGCGGGTGAACTCGGGTGATCCGCGTCGTCGAGACAGTGCGCTCCGCCGCGTACGTCCGCTGCGGACCGGCGTGAGCCGCGGATGAGGCAGTCAGGTGAGGAGCACGGGGTGAACGCACGTCGTACGGCCGGGACCGCGGTCGTGGCCGAGGCGGAGGAGGGTCCCGGTCCCGCGCCGGATCGGCGCGGGGCGGCGATCGCCGCCGTGGTCCTGTGCGCGCTGCTGGCGGTGGTGATCCTCGTGACGACTCCCTGGCATCCGCTGCCCGGCGCCGGCCGGCCGGCCGACCCGGCGCTCGACTTCACGCGCGCGCAGATCGGCCGCGGCGACGCCTTCAACAGGGCCCTCGACCCGCCCGCGTACGCCGGGCTCGCCGCCGGGCTCCTGGTCGTGCTCCTGCTCGGGCTGACACCCCTGGGCGCGCGGCTGCTCGGCCCGGTCACCCGGCCCCTGCGGCGGTGGCCGCTGCGGCTGGTCGGCGTCGCGGTGGTGCTCGCGGTGCTGACCCGGCTCGCCGGCCTGCCGTTCGACGTGTGGTCCCAGACCGTGCTGCGCCGGTACGGGCTGTCCACCGAGCACTGGGGCGGCTGGTTCACCGACCAGCTCACCTCGCTCGGCGTCACCCTCGTCATCTGGATCGTCGTGCTGCTCGGCGTGCACCTGCTGGTCCGCCGATTCCCGCGCCGCTGGTGGGCGGGGGCGGCCGCGGGCGGGTTCGTGCTCGTCGCGGCGGCGTCGTTCGGCTATCCGGTGCTGGTCGAGCCGCTGTTCAACTCGTTCCACTCGATGCCCGCCGGGCCGCTGCGCACCGACCTGCTCGCGATGGCGCGGCGGGACGGCGTGCCGGTCGGCGACGTGCTCGTCGCCGACGCCTCCAAACGGACCACCGAGCTGAACGCCTACGTCTCCGGCTTCGGCTCCACCCGCCGGATCGTCGTCTACGACACGCTGCTCACCAGCGAGCCGCGCGCGGAGATCGAGCTCATCGTCGCGCACGAGCTCGGCCACGCCAAGCGCGACGACGTGCTGCACGGCACCCTCGTCGGCGCGCTCGGGGCGGCGGCCGGAGTCTGCGTGCTCTTCCTCGTCCTGACCTCCCCGCGGCTGCTGCGGCGCGCCGGGGCCGACTCACCGGCCGACCCGCGGTCGGTGGCGCTGCTGCTCGCCGCGGTCACCGTGCTCCTGCAGGTCGCCGGTCCGGTGGAGAACCTTGTCAGCCGCCGCATCGAGGCCCGCGCCGACATGCACGCGCTCGATCTGACGCGTGACCCGGAGACGTACGTGCGGATGCAGCGCTCGCTCAGCGCCCGCAACCTCGACGACCTGTCGCCGAACGCACTGGAGTACTCGCTGTGGAACAGCCACCCGACCGGTCCGCAGCGGATCGCCATGGGCCGCGACTGGGCCCGGCTCCACCACGTGCCGGTGCCCGCGCCGCTCGTGAACGGCACTTCGCCGTGACCGCGCGGTGAGCGCGGCCACGGCGAAGAAGGATGCGACTACTCCATCACCGGCTCGGCCGGGGCCGCGCGGCCGCCGAGCGGCGAGCCGACCGGCAGGGACAGCTTGCCCGGCATGCCGTTGGTCACCCCGGCCGCCGAGGTGTACCAGGCGACGAGCGCGGTCAGGACCCCGATCCACCCACCGAGCTTGACCGTGCCGGTGCTGTGGGACAGGTTGCCGATGAACAGGACGATCTCGGTGACCTCAAGGGTCAGGAACACGCCGAACACCGCCGCGTTGACCTGGGTGCTCCAGAGCAACATGTAGGTGTTGAAGATGGCGAAGGCGAGCAGGATCCAGCCGAGGTCGTTCTGGATGAGCGACTCGGCGTTCGCTCCGCCGGCCTTGACGGCCGTCGGGGCGACGAGCTGGACGTACAGGCCCAGCCCGATCCAGAAGCCGCCGTACGTGGAGAACGCGGTGGCACCGAAGACGTTGCGGTTGCGGAACTCCCACATGCCGGCGAGCAGCTGGACGAGCCCGCCGTAGGCGAAGGCGTAGCCCAGCCAGGCGTCGGTGCCGTCCGTCCAGCCGGCGTTCTTGGCCGACAGGAGGAATGTGGTGAGTGCGAAGGCGGCGAGGCCGAGCGGGCCGGGGTCCGCGATGGACGATGCCGCCGGCGCGGGGGTTGAGGGGGTCTCGGTCAAGGTGGCTCCTCCTATATCCGTGGAGAACTCCACCGCCGTGCCTCGTCAGGTCCGCAGCGATCTCTCGCAGGCCGGGCGGGGTGAGGGCGGCCACGTGTTGACACCTGTAAAGATTAACGCCCTGTTTCCTTCCGGTCACTGGGCCGGGACCGAAATGTGATCACGCTTGCGATGCTGACAAAGCCATGACCGAGCGGAGCGAGGGAATCGAAGACACGCCGTGGTGGTCACTCCCTCCGACGCAGGAGGACTCATGACGAAGACGCTTGTGGTGACCAACGACTTCCCGCCGCGGCCGGGCGGGATCCAGGCCTTCGTGCACAACCTCGCCGTACGGCGGCCGCCCGGTTCGGTCATCGTGTACGCGCCCGCGTGGAAGGGCGCGGCGGACTTCGACGCCGCCCAGCCCTTCCCGGTCGTGCGCCACCCCGGCCGGCTGATGTTGCCGCTTCCCACGGTCCTGCGCCGGGCCGCCGGCATCGTACGGGCCGAGGGCTGTGACTCGGTGGTGTTCGGGGCGGCGGCGCCGCTCGGCCTGCTGGCGCCCGCGCTGCGGCGCGCCGGCGCGGACCGGATCGTCGGCCTCACGCACGGCCACGAGGCGGGCTGGGCGTCGCTGCCGGGCGCCCGCGGCCTGCTGCGTCGCATCGGCGACGGCGTCGACGTTCTCACCTACCTGGGGGAGTACACCCGCGGACGGATCGCCCGCGGCCTGTCGCCGTCCGCGGCGGCGCGCATGCGGCGGCTCGCGCCGGGTGTGGACGAGACGGTGTTCCGCGCCGGCGCCGGCGGCGAGGAGATCCGCGCGCGGTACGGCCTGGGAGACCGGCCGGTCGTCGTCTGCGTCTCCCGCCTCGTGCCGCGCAAGGGCCAGGACACCCTGATCCGGGCGTGGCCCCGGGTGTCGCGCGCGGTGCCGGACGCCGCGCTGCTGCTCGTCGGCGGCGGACCGTACCGGAAGGCGCTGGAGCGGCTCCGCGACGAGACGGGCGTGGCCGGGTCGGTGTGGATCACCGGCACCGTTCCGTGGGACGAACTGCCCGCGCACTACGACGCCGGCGACGTCTTCGCGATGCCGTGCCGGACCCGGCGGGCCGGCCTGGACGTCGAGGGGCTCGGCATCGTCTACCTGGAGGCCTCCGCGACCGGGCTGCCGGTCATCGCGGGCGACTCCGGCGGCGCGCCGGACGCCGTGCTCGCCGGCGAGACCGGCGTGGTCGTCGACGGCCACTCGGACGCCGCCGTGGCCCAGTCCGTCATCGACCTGCTGACCAACCGGGCCGAGGCGGCCGCGATGGGGCAGAAGGGTCGCTCGTGGATCGAGCACGAGTGGCGCTGGGAGGTCCAGGCCCGCCGCTTCGCGGCGCTGCTGGAGGGTTAGGGCCCAGTACCTGCGAAGCACCGCGTCGGCGACGAGCGACCTTCGCGCGGAGGGCAAAGTCTCTTGCACCGAGTTCGCTTAGCGATGTGACGGACGGCCCCCAGGAGATACCGCGTCGGCTTTCTCACCGTGTCGTACCATGTCGGGATCCAAAGCGGTGATCATGGAATTGCGGTGGTGATCCGACATCGGCGAGGTCGTTGTATCTCCGGAGCTCATCGCACAGTCGGCCGGCGGTATTAATGACGCGGGCTCGATGCTGGCCCATGGGCTGGTCGGTCTCGTCTACGCTCTGAACGCTTTGGGCTCGCCCTGGGGCGACGACGAACTGGGCCGGAACTTCTTCGATGGGGCACCAGACTCCCTGGGATTCCGGCAGGCCAGGGACGAGCTTCTGGATGGCGTCGCCCAATTGTCCGTGGCATTGAAGGGTCACGCCGTGGGCGCGGTGCGCATGGCCCATACCTGGCACCGGGCCGAGACCGGAGACGACCCGCGGTTCACCCTCGCGGACGCCGGTCGGTCGGCGGCGGAGTCGGCGGCGCTGCGGGCGGTCGTGGGCTCGGCGGCCGACGGCCTGGTACGCGACGACCCACCGCCGCCGTGGTACGAGGAGATCGCGCCGCTCCTTGAGGAAATGGTCACGATGTGCCGCCTGCCCGCCGGTGACGCGGCCGGTATGGAGCAACTGGCGAGAGCGTTCGAGCGGATGGCCGACGTGGTCGACACGGTGACCGGCCACGCCTCAACACACGCTACGAAGATCACCTCCGGCAACGCCGGCGCCGACATCGAGGCGTTCACCAAGTCGTTCGCCCGGCTGGCCAGGGGCGGCGGCGGGCACCTACCCGACGCTGCGGATGCCTGCCGCGGGATGGCAGGGTTCTGCCGTTACATGGCCACGGAGATCAAGGTTGGCAAGGCCCAGTTCTACCTGTCGGGCGCCTACCTCTTCACGCTGTGGGCGATCGCGCGGATCTTCGCGCCCACTCCGGCGGGACCGTTCTACCTGGCGACCGCGACGGCCAAAACCCGCACAGCGGGGATGCGCCTGGCGGCTATGCTCCGGACTGCGGAGGGCCGGGCCGCCGTGTCCGGGGCGAGGTTCGTCGGTGGGCTCAACCTCGTCGGCCAGCTGACCCGGATGGGTTACGGCCTGCAGGACGGCCTGGACCTTGGTGATCTTGCCGAGAGCGGGCTGCTCGGCGCCGCGGGCGGTGGAGCGACCGGTGCCGTCTACCGGCGCCTGGGCGAGGCGGCGATGGACGGAAACTCGCTCGCCAAAATGCTCACCGGCACGCTCCCCGGCCGCCTGGCGACCCACATGGGCGTCAACAGCACGGTGTTCGTGGCCAACGACATCGCCGCGAACGCGATCCATAACGGTGGCACGGTCCACTGGGATGAAGTCAACGTCAGCAAGGATCTGTTGATGTCCGCCGGTATGGGCATCCACGGCGAGGTGATGCACGCGCTAAAAGGCTCCGATGTCGGCGCCGATCTCACGGCCCACGTTCCGCCCGCCGACCACTCTGCGCCGCCCGCCACAGGCGGGGGAGGCCCTCGGCCGGACGCCGGCTCCTCGCCGGAGAGACACGGCTCCGGAGACATGCAACTCGCCAGTGCTCCACATGACTCCGGGGACGTGCCGCACGCCCCGCCGCTCGTACGGGACGCGGGCGCCACGGGCCAGAGCCGCCCCGTCTACGACCAGAGCGGAGGGCCGGTCGTCGGCGGGCACGTCGGGGAGGCGAGCGCTCCGGTCTCCAGGCAGTACGGTCCCCGTGACGAGCCGACACCGGGCCGTGACCGGCCGGGCATGCCCGTGAAGGGAACGGTCGACGGATCAGCGAAGGTCGGCAGCCGGTCGCCGCGTCCGCCCCTGGTCGCCCGGCCGGAGTCCTCTGCTCACGCGGCCGAGGGGACGCGGCCCGCGAACGGTGGCCGAACGAATGAGGCCGTGCCGTCGGAGTCCCGAGACCGGGAGGAGCCGATCGGCCCGACGGGCCGGGGCGAACCGGTGGATCAGGCGGACCGCGGGAATCATCTTGAGCGGTCCGACGACCGTGACGGGACCGAGTCGCGCGAACGCGGTGAGCCGACGGATCCTGTCGCGACCACCCAGCCCATCTCCATCCACGAGAGCGTCCCAAGCCCTCGGACGGAGCACCGAGCGGAGTCGTACGCACCGGCGGGCCACCCGGACACGGGGGCCGCACCCGAACGGCCGCTTCGCACCAAGCTCTCGGAGGACGGACTGCTGGTGCATATCGCCGCGCTCGAAGCGCGGCGTGCCGAACTGGCTGGTAGCGTCCGCGTCGCCGACCAGGCCGTTCTGCATCACCACGATCCCGACCCGGAGATCGCGGCGCTGGACGCCGCGATCCTCCGCGCGCGCCAGGAGCTGGGACCGTCCGGTGATC
Source organism: Actinoallomurus iriomotensis (assembly GCF_030269445.1). Taxonomy (GTDB): domain Bacteria; phylum Actinomycetota; class Actinomycetes; order Streptosporangiales; family Streptosporangiaceae; genus Actinoallomurus; species Actinoallomurus iriomotensis. Next base: position 376,532 of record NZ_BSTJ01000001.1, on the reverse strand, counting down.
TCGCACTGGCCATCGGAGGCGCCACGGAGGTCCTCCGGATTCCGCCCAACGGTAAGGTGTCGCTCGGGCGCAGCCGTTACGACTCGCCCCTGCCGTACGACGAATACGTGTCGCGTGTGCACGCCACCTTCAGCGTCGACGCGGCGGGAGTCCCGTGGGTCCGTGACATGGGCTCCCTCAACGGAACCTTCGTCAACGAGAGACGCCTCCTAGACGACGAGAACGTCCGGCTGCGCGAAGGCGACGTGGTCCGGCTGGGCCTGGTTACCGAGCTGGAGGTCAAGGGCGTCCCGGTCGCCAGGGAAGCCGGGCACCTGACGCCGGCCACGGACCATGACGCGCACGACGGCTCGGCCGGCCATGAGAACGGGCGCGGCCCGGTGGCACCGGACCCCATGGTGCCCGCATCGCTGGAGCCGGGTCGCAACGCCGAGTCCGCGGGGCGGCGGATCGCCGAGCAGTACGGTTTGACCGCGGTCTCCGGCCGGGACGCGGCCCACTTCTTCCACGGCCTCACGGAGATCGTCGGCCCGGGCGAAAACCGCCCACTGGGCACCGGCCCGCTGACCGACCTCGCCCACGAGGTCATCGGACGGGACGCCTCGGTCGTCGACCTGCTCAACCTCCACCACGACGCCGTTCTGCTGGGTCACGAACCGTGGCGGGCGCGGGACCGCGACGAACTCGTCGAGATCCTGAGTTCGGCCCACGACCGGTCGGTCGACGACCCGTTCGAGGGCATCGGCCGCCGCCTCGCCCGTACCGTTGGGATGCGAGGGCTGAGCGACGCCGAGGCGAGGGGTCTGGGCATAATCCAGAACCACCTCACTCGAGGCAGCCCGGACATGCTGGCGAGCTATCGCCGCTTGGTCGAGATCGCCCACGCGGCCGGGCTCGGCGACGCGCGTGCGCACGAAGCGGGATTCGGGGAGCGGAGTGACCAGGACGCGGTGCTGCGCCTGGTGCGGCTGGCCGACGGCGATTCCCGCGTCGTCAGGTCCGGGCTGGAGCATCTCATCGAACAGGTGCGCGGCGAGGCGGTCCGTCCCATCCCCGAGCCGGTCCGCATGTCCGCTGCGGCCGGGGGCGAGGACTCGGCACGCGTCCTCGCGGACCACTACGGGCTCTGGTACGCCGACCATCACACGACACGCGTGATCCACGACCTGACCGTGCTCAGCGATCCGGCGTACGACCCCGCGCGAGGTCCCGCGCATGGCTCCTATCCGCTGCGCGACCTCGCGCACGACGTCCTCGGTCCCGATGCCACGGTCGCCGACCTGCTGGCCCTCCATCGAGACGCCCTCGAGATGGGGTTCGAGCCGTCGTACGCGCGCAGTCGTGCCGAACTCACCGACCTGCTCACGCTGGCCCGCCACGATGTGCCGGCCTTCCGGCTGGACCAGGACCGCCAGGCGTTCCGGGAGACCCAGAAGGTGTTCCTGATTCCGGAGCGGGATGACCACACGGTCCGGATCGTGAGCACCCTGAAACGGGTCGAGGTACCGGATCCCGGTGCGGCCGAGCGGGACCTCGGGCTCGCGGCACGCGACGGCCGGCTCGGGGCGTATGCAAAGGAGAGCGTGGACTACGGCGGGCCGAGGCCGGGAGACGCCGCCCTCTACGCTCTGGCCCGCGGTGTATCCCGTGATCTTGCCGTGCGGGACATGATCGAGTTGTACAAGTACGCGGAGGAGAAGTCCTTCCCCGGTCTCAGGGGCGATCACGATGGCGTGCTCGCCGCCTTGCGGCGTGCCCGCGGCGAACTGGGCCCAGACCTGCTGACCGCCCGCCGGATCGCCGACAGCCTGGGCCTCGGTAAGGACGAGCCGACCGTACACGCGGTGGCCGAGCTGAACCGCGCGATGGACCCCGGCGGGGAGCGGAGCCTGCCGCGTGGCGTCGGCTTCCTCGACTGGCTGGCGAACCGCGTCCGTCCCGGTCTGTCGGTGCCCGACCTGATCGCTGTCTACCGGCACGTCGACGCCGAGGTGCGCGGGCAGCACGCCGATCCGCTCGAGCTGGTGCGGGCGCTGCGGCGCGCGGACGGCGAACTGCATCCCGCGTCCCACGTCGCGGAGGCGCCGTCGGCGCTGCGCGCACTGCCGCGGGTGCCGGCGAGCCCACGGTTCCTGCGGGACGACGCCGCTCCGGTCGAACGCTGGCCGCTGTCGGGCGGTTCGCCGCCGTCCGGTCCGATCGACCACACCGCCGCCGCGAACGGGAAGCCGTCCCGTCTCAACGACTTGCTCAAGTGGTACCGCGATGAAGAGGAGGCACCCCAGTACTGGGGTGACAACGGTGACTACTCGGGTGAGCAGCCGAGACGATTGGAGGTCGGCTGGCGGCTCGACCGGAACGCACTGTTCCGCGGGGACCGCCGCGGACCGGAGCGGATCTTCGAAGAAGGCTTCGCGATGCAGAAAGGGGAGCGGGGCTTCGCCTCCGACCCGGAGCTCATCTGCACCTCTCGCCTGGTGGACACCGCGATCGAGTTCGCGAACCAATTCCGGCGCAAAGGCGCCGACCGGTGGGTGTACGTGATCGATGCCCCCGGCGGTTACGACATCGGCGGCGGACAGGACGAGGTGAAGTTCATCGGCGGCATCGACCGGCGGTACATCGTCGGGGCGCTGCGCATTCCGGGCGACCTTCCGATCCCGGGCAGCGTCTCCTACGACGGCCGGGTCTTCTTCCCCGGCCGCCCGCAGGACCAGGCCGAGTGGATCCAGAACCCGCATTACCGGCCAGACTAGGCCGTGTCCCGGAAGCGGTCCGGCAAGCGGGGGCCCAAGGAGCCGACGCGGGACACCGGACCCTACGGAGCCGGTTCGGTCTCGGCCCTGAACAGCGACTCGCGTACCGCCGCGACCTCCTCGGCGAGGAACTCCGGCGGCTCACCCTCCTCCGGTGGCCCGGTGCCCTCGCGGGCCGCCGCGGCCAGATCCGCCAGCGTCGCGGGCAGGCCCGCCGCGCCGGGGACGGCCGGCTCGCCGTCCCGTTCGGCCGCCCAGCACGCGGCCGGCAGCCGGTACGCCGACCGCTCCGTCGCGACCACCGCCGGCCGCAGCCGCTCGGCCGCCCGGCGTACGGCCGCCGATGGGCCGGTGCTCGCGTCGTACGGCCGCGCACGCCAGTGTGAACATGTACGGCCCCGGCGGCCCGACCGCGAGCGCGTTGCACAGCAGGTCGCCGCCACCGCGATCACCGCGACGACGAGGACCGCGGCCCACCCGGTCGCGGCCGCCGCGACGACCGCGAGCAGCGCGGCGCGGCCCAGGTACGGACGCCCGCTGCCGTACAGCCCGGTGAAGCCGCCGATGGTGGCCGTCAGCCGCGCCCGGACGTCCCCGGCGAGGTGGCCGGGCACAGGGATGTCCTGCGGGGCGTCGCGTCGTGAACTCAGCCGGCCGCGGGCACGCGTCCCAGGAGCCGGACCAGCAGGGCCACCGCCATGGTGATCGCGGCGTTCACGCCGACCGCCGAGTGGATGCCCCCGGGCGCGGTGGCGATCGTGCTGAGCAGGGGGATGCCGACGGTCGTGCCGACCTGTTGCGCCATCGCGCTCAGCCCGGTGGCCAGTCCCTGCTCGTGGTCGGGCAGGCCGGAGGTGACGGTGACGACATAGGCCACGACGGCCACCATGTTCCCGAAGTAGCAGGCCGCCAGGGCCGCCGCCACCCACCAGGCGTTCCCTTGGATCAGCAGCCCGGCGGCGGGGACGAACGCCCACCGCGCCACGCCGCCGGTCGTGACGCCCCATATCAGGGCGAGTAGTCCGAGGCTGACGGTGATCGCACCGGGCAGGTCGAGCCGGGCCGTACGGCCGTCGCGTCCCTCCGGGATCAGCCGGGGAACCGCGGCGACGATGACCAGCGCTACGGGGACGTTCACCAGGAAGGCCCAGCGCCAGCTCCACAGCCCGGTCAGCATCCCGCCGAGCAGTGCGCCACAGGTGAACCCGGCCGCCGTGATCGCGCCGTTGAATCCCAGTGCCCGCGCGCGCAGCGGCCCCTCGGGGAACGTGGTGGTGATCAGCGAGAGGGCGGCGGGCGCCGCGATGGCGGTGGACAGTCCCTGAACGACGCGGGCGGACAGCAGCGCGACGGGCGTGTGGGCCGTCCCGCCGTACACGGAGGCGGCGGCCAGCAGGCCGAGTCCGATCAGCAGCATTCTGCGTCGGCCCGCCAGGTCGGCGACCCGTCCGAACCGCAGCGTGAAGCCCGCGGCAGGGAGGGCGTAGGCGGTGGCCACCCACTGCAGGGTGTCAAGGGCGAGCCCGACGCCCCTGCCCACGGCGGGCAGGGCGACATTGAAGATGGAGAAGTCGGCGGCCAGCATGAACTGGGTTCCGAGCAGGAGCGCCAGCACCAGGATCGCGCCGCCGTGTCCCGGGACTGCGCCGCGAAGAACTCGCCCAGCTCGCCGGGGTGAGCGTGGCGTACTACACCCGGTTGGAGCAGGGGCAGAGCGTGAACGCCTCAGACGCCGTACTCGACGCGATCGGGCGGGCGCTGCGGCTGGACGACGAGGAGCAGGCCCACTTGCGCGGTCTGGCCGGGCCGCCGCGTAAGGGCGTGCGGCGGTACCGGCCCGAGCGCGTGCGGCCCGCCACGGTCGCCGTCCTGCGCTCGATGGACGTCAATCCGGCGCTCGTCCTCGGCAGGGCGGCCGACATCCTGGCCTGGAACCGCCCCGCTCATGCGCTGCCGGCTCCCCATCTCGCCCTGGACGCCCCGGACCGGCCAGGCGACCGTCCGAACATGGCTCGCCTGGTCTTCCTGGAGCCGCACACACGCGACCTGTACGCCGAGTGGCCGGCCAAGGCACGTGACACGGTGGCCTACCTCCGCAAGGCCGCCGGACAGTGGCCGGACGATCCGGCGCTGACGGAGCTGGTCGGGGAGCTGACGATGAACAGCGCGGAGTTCGCGGCCATGTGGGCGCGCCATCCCGTACGCGACTGCCACTCGGTCACGGTGACGTTCCGGCACCCGCTGGTGGGAGAGATGACCCTGGCGGAGGAGGTGTTCCGGCTGCAGGAGCAGCCCGGTCAGCGCCTTGCCGTCTTCGCCGCCGAGCCCGGCTCGGCGTCCGAGGCGGCCCTTCGCCTTCTCCTCGCCTCCTGACGGCGTCGCCTGGGCGCCGCGCAACAGGACGGCGGGCCTTCGCGACGGGCCCAAGCTAGGAGTAGAGCGCCTCGATCTCGTCCGCGAAGTCCTTGAGCACGACGTTGCGCTTGACCTTCAGGGTCGGCGTGAGGTGCCCGGTCTCCTCGGTGAAGTCGTTCGCCAGGATCCGGTACTTCTTGATCGCCTCGGCCCGCGACACCGACGCGTTGGTCTCGGCCACCGCGGCGTCGATCTCCCGTACGAGGTCGGGGTCCTCGGCCAGCTCGGCCGCCGACAGCGACGACTTGCCGTGCTCCTCCTTCCACGGCTCGATCGCCTCGGGGTCGAGCGTGATGAGGCAGCCGATGAACTTCCGGCCGTCGCCGACGACGAGGCACTGGCTGACGAGCGGGTGGGCGCGCAGCCGGTCCTCCAGCGGGCCGGGGGCGACGTTCTTGCCGCCGGCGGTGACGATGAGCTCCTTTTTCCGGCCGGTGATCTTCAGGTAGCCGTCGCCGTCGAGCTCGCCGATGTCGCCGGTGTGGAACCAGCCGTCCTCCAGGACCTGCTTGGTGGCCTCCTCGTTGTGCCAGTAGCCGGCGAAGATGTTCGGGCCCTTGGCCAGGACCTCGCCGTCGTCGGCGATGCGCACCGAGGTGCCGGGGATGGGCTTGCCGACCGTGCCGATGCGGTTGTCGCTCGGCAGGTTGACCGCGATCGGCGCGGTCGTCTCGGTCAGGCCGTACCCCTCGAGGATGGTGATGCCGACCCCGTTGAAGAAGTGGCCGAGGCGCTCGCCCAGGGCGGCGCCGCCGGACACGGCGTGGGTCACCCGGCCGCCGACCGCGGCCCGCAGCTTGGTGTACACGAGCCGGTCGAAGACCGCGTGCTTCAGCCGCAGGCCCAGGCCCGGGGAGGCGGCCCGGCTGTAGTCGATCGCGGTGTCGGCGGCGATGCGGAAGATCCTGCCCTTGCCGTCGGCGGCGGCCTTCTGCTCGGCCCCGTTGTAGACCTTCTCGAACACGCGAGGCACGGCGAGCAGGAAGGTCGGGCGGAACGACTCGAGGTCGCCGACGAGGTCGGTCAGGTCGGGGGTGTGGCCCAGGACCACGCCGGCCTCCACGCAGCCGACCTCGATGAGCCGGGCGAACACGTGGGCGAGCGGGAGGAACAGCAGCGTCGAGCCCTCGCTCAGGCCGAACACCTCCGTCAGGGCGCCCTCGATGGTGTTGCGCGCGGTCGCGAGGAGGTTCTCGTGGGTGATCTCACAGCCCTTCGGCCGGCCCGTCGTGCCCGAGGTGTAGATGACCGTGGCCAGGTCGCCGGAGGTACGGGAGGCACGCCGTTCGTCCAGGTCGGCGCCGACCGCCTCGTCGCCCTCGCCCGACGGCCGGGACGGCGGGGCATCGATCCGCCACACGTGGGCGAGCTCGGGCAGGTCGTCGCGTACGGACGCCACCGCCTTCTCGTGCTCGTCGCTCTCGACGAACATCGCCTTCGCGCCGGAGTCGCCGATGATCCACTGGATCTGCGAGGCGGAGGAGGTCTCATAGATCGGCACGGTCACCGCGCCGGCCGTCCAGATGGCGTAGTCGGCGACGGTCCACTCGTAGCGGGTGCGGGACATGAGGGCGACGCGGTCGCCGGGCTCGATGCCCGCCGCGACCAGGCCCTCGGCGACCCGGGCGACCTCGTCGCCGAACTCGCGGGCGCTGACGTCGCGCCATCCGGCACCGTCCTTGCGGCGGAAGACCGTACGGCCGGGCTCCTCGGCCGCCCGGGAGAAAAGCGTCTCGGTCAGATTCGCCGAGCCGGCGATCGTCACCTGCGCGGGAACGCTGAACTCACGCACGGATCTCTCCTTTGCGGGCATGGTGGCCAGGAACTGCACGGACGGTACCGCGTCTACTTACCGATCGGTAGCCTCCGGCGGGTGACGCGTCTCGCATTTCTTCTTATCACCGCTCGGCGCGCTTCCTCACCACCGTCGCATCGCGTCCGGTAGCGGGAATGGGAGCGGCCCGGCCGGACAAAGACCAGGTCAATCCGGCCCGCACGGCTCCCGGCCGTCGCGAGAATGCGCTCGCGGGGCGATCGGGGGAGAAAGATGTCGCTGCTCGAAGTGATCACACAGACCGAGGCCGACGCGGAGGCCGCCGAAGAGGGAGGCGCCGACCGGGTCGAGGTCGTGGCGGACCTGCGGGCCGGCGGACTGTCGCCCGACCCTCGCGTCGTCGCCGGAATGCGCCGCGCCACATCCCTGCCGATGCGCGTCATGCTGCGGGCCAAGACCGGGTTCCGCACGAACGGCCCGGAGCTGGACCGGCTGCGGTGGGTGGCGGCCGAGCACGCCGAGGCCGGGGCGGACGGATTCGTCTTCGGTTTCCTGGAGGCGTCCGGCGCCGTCGACGCGTCGGCCACCACGAAACTGGCCGAGGCCGTCGCGCCGCTGCCGTGGACCTTCCACCGGGCCGTCGACAGCGCCGTGTGCGCCGACGAGGCATGGCCGGCGATCGAGGAGCTGGCCGGTCTCGACGCCGTGCTCTGCGCCGGGTCCCCGCACGGCGTCGACGCCGGCATGGAGTCGCTGCTGCGGCGCGCCGCGGCGTACGCGCCGCTGATGCTGGTCGGCGGCGGGCTGCGGCGCAAGCACGTGGCCGTGCTCACCGCGGCGGGGGTGGACGCCTTCCACGTCGGCGCGGCCGTCCGGCGGCGCGACGCCTCGGGCGCCTCGGTGGTCGACGCCTCGCTCGTACGCGAATGGCGTGCGGTCGTCGACGCCTCCTGCACCTGATGCCGCGCTCGTGTCCATGGTCGCTGCTCGGCTGAGGACGGGGTTCGCGGAAGTAGGGTGCACCTATGCGGGTTCATGTGGTGAGCGACGTGCACGGGCGCGTGGACGCGCTCGCCGCGGCCGGCGACGGGGCCGACGCGCTCGTCTGTCTCGGGGATCTCATCCTCTTCATCGACTACGACGACCACGCCCAGGGCATCTTCGCCGACCTGTTCGGAGAACGACACGCCGACACGTTCATCTCCCTGCGCACGCAGAAGCGCTTCGACGAGGCGCGGGAGTTCTCCGGGCGGCTGTGGGCGTCGCTGGAGGGCGAGCCGAGGTCGCACATCGAGGCGGCGGTCCGCCGGCAGTACAAGGCGCTGTTCGGCGCCATGCCCACCCCGGCCTACCTCACGTACGGCAACGTCGACATCCCTCGCATGTGGTCGGAGAACCTCCGTGAGGGCCACCACGTGCTCGACGGGCAGACCGTCGACCTCGACGGCTGGCGGTTCGGCTTCGTCGGCGGGGGCCTGCGCACCCCGTACCGCACGCCGCACGAGATCGACGACGAGACCTACGCCGCGAAGGTCGCGGCCGTGGGCGAGGTCGACGTCCTGTGCTGCCACATCCCGCCGGCCGTGCCCGAACTGCTCTACGACACCGTGGCGCGCCGCTTCGAGCGGGGCAGCGAGGCCGTGCTGGACGCCATCCGCGACACGCAGCCGCGCTACGTGCTGTTCGGCCACGTCCACCAGCCGCTCGTACGCCGGACGCGGATCGGCCGCACCGAATGCGTCAACGTCGGGCACTTTCGCGCTCGCGGCGTTCCGTACGTTCTGGAGTGGTAACGGCTACGCTCCCGCAGGAAACGTTCGAGTGCCGAAGAAGGGACGCCCGCGATGGCGGATCGCACGAGTTCGAGCATTACGATCGGCGCCGCCGCACCAGAGATCATGGCGGTGATCGCCGACTTTCCGGCATACCCTGGATGGGCCGAGGGCATCACCGCCGCCGAGGTCCTCTCCACCGGAGATGACGGGCGCGCGGAGCAGGTACGGATCACGTTGGAGGCCGGGCCCATCAAGGACACCTATGTCCTCGCCTACGACTGGGACGGTGACGACGCGGTCCACTGGAAGCTCGCCGAGTCCGGCGCGATGCTGACCGGCATGACCGGGGCATATCGTCTCGCCCCGGTCGATGGGAGCACCGAGGTGACCTACGAGCTCGCGGTCGACGTACGGATCCCGATGATCGGAATGGTCCGGCGCAAAGCGGAGAAGCGGATAATCGAGACGGCGCTGAAAGGGTTGAAACAGCGCGTCGAAGCGTAGCTCACCTCCGGATGCCCGGCCTGTGTGCCACGCATCCCTCGCGGGACGGTACCGTTTCACGCCGAACGATTAGGTAGATGATGACCCCATGAGTGAACAGCCAGCATCGGCGCTGTTTGAGGCAATGCGTCTCGTCGACGTACTGCGGAGGCGCGTGAGCGGTGCCACGGGTGCCGGTTCCCGGTCCGATGACGTGTGGAGCGACGCCACCAGCGAAGCCTGGGGCGACCACATCGCGACCGGCGCGCCGGAGTGCCGCTACTGCCCGGTGTGCCGGGCGATCGCGGCGTCCCGTGAGTCCGGCCCCGACGTGGTGAGCCACGTGATGTCGGCGGGCGAGTCACTCTTCGCCGCTCTCCGCGAAGCGGTGGCGGGGTTCGAGCGTACGAAGCCGGCCGAGTCGTCGCGTCACGAGCCGGGTGGAGAACCGGCCGACGGCGGCCGGCCGCAGGGTGACTAGGGGGCCGCGTCGATGACGCTGACCATTGGTGTGGATGTCGGCGGCACGAAGGTCGCCGCCGGAGTGGTCGACGACCACGGCCGGATCATCGAGAAGCTCCGGCGCCCGACGCCCTCGACCAGCCCCCACGAGACGGCCGCGGTCATCGCCGAGGTCGTCGACATCCTCAAGGGCAAGTTCGACGAGGTGGAGGCGGTCGGCCTCGGGGCCGCGGGCTTCGTGGACGAGAGCCGCTCCATGGTGCTGTTCGCGCCGAACCTCGCCTGGCGTGACGAGCCGCTCAAGAAGAAGGTCGAGAGCCAGGTCGGCCTGCCGGTGATCGTGGAGAACGACGCCAACGCCACCGCGTGGGGCGAGGCGAAGTTCGGCGCGGGCCGCGGTGAGGACCACATCGTCCTGATCACGCTGGGCACCGGCATCGGCGGCGGGCTGATCATGGACGGCGAGCTGTACCGCGGCCGGTTCGGCATCGGCGGTGAGTTCGGGCACTTCCGCGTCGTTCCGGACGGGCGGCGCTGCGGCTGCGGCAACCGCGGTTGCTGGGAGCAGTACGCCTCCGGCAACGCGCTCGTCGCCGAGGCGCGCGAGCTGGCACGCGTCTCCCCGGCCCTGGCCGGCCGGCTGCTGGAGCTCGGCGACGGCTCGCCCGAGGGCATCAGCGGCCCGGAGATCACCGAGGCGGCGCGCGGCGGCGACACCGCCGCGCTGGAGTGCTTCCGCAGCGTGGCCGTGTGGGTCGGCCAGGGCATGGCGGACCTGGCCGCCATCCTCGACCCGGGCGCGTTCATCATCGGCGGCGGCCTGTCGGAGGCGGGCGACCTGCTGCTCGACCCGGCACGCGCCGCGTTCGAGAACGCCCTGACCGGCCGGGGCCATCGCGTCTTCGCCGATATCCGGATGGCCGAGCTGGGCCCCGACGCCGGCATCGTCGGCGCCGCGGACCTGGCGCGCCTGCGCTGAGCCGCTTTTGTAACGGTCCGTTGACGACGATTCGGCTGCTCAGCTACAACGTCCGGTCGATGCGCGACGACCGGGCCGCGCTGGCCCGCGTGATCCGCAGGCTCGAGCCGGACGTCGCGTGCGTGCAGGAGGCGCCGAGGTTCGCGTTCTGGCTCCGCAAGCGCCGTTGGCTGGCCCGGCGCACGTCGCTGGGCCTGGCCGTACGCTCACGGCCCGCCGGGCTGGAGCTGTACGCCGGGCCCCGCACGGCCCTCCTGCACCGGCGGCACCGCCTGCTGTCGCCCGTGCCGGGCCTGCACCGGCGCGGGCTGGTCTTCGGGCTGTTCGAGGTCGGCGGGGCGCGGTTCGTGGCGGCCAGCGTGCACCTGGACCTGGCCGACGGGCCGCGGCTGCGGCACGCCGAGGAGATCGTGACGGAGCTGGCGCGGATCCGCGAGCGGTTCGGCGCCCCGGTCGTGCTCGCCGGGGACGTCAACGAGGAGCCCGGGGGAGGGGCGTGGGAGCACCTGGCGTCGCGCTTCCAGGACGGATTCGCGACCGCGCCGTCGGGCCAGGGCGCGACGTACAGTTCCCGGACGCCGCGCACGCGTATCGACGGCGTCTTCGCCGATTCCGGGTTCGAGGTGCTGAGCTGCGGGGTGCCCGACGAGCCGGAGCTGCTGGCCGACTATCCGGCGGCGACCGATCACCGCCCGCTGCTGGCCGAGCTCCGCGTCCGCGAGAGCTGATCAGACGACCGCGCCGTCGTCGTCCTCCGGCGGGTCGTCGCCCATGCGCAGGACCAGCGCCACGAAGCCGCCGATGAAGGCGGCGACCGCGACGAAGGCGGCCCAGCTCGGCACGTCCCAGCTCAGGAACACCGACGCCACGAGGTAGACCGGCCCCCCGAGGAGGGCGATCCAGGCGAACCGGGTCAGCGCGTCCGGTTTCGGGAGCGGGGGAGGGGGCGGCGGGACGAAGTGATCGTCGTCCTCGTCGTCGGTGGCGGGCTTGACGACGCGAGCGGTCATCAGCTCGCCGTTCGTCTCGGCGGGCGGGTCGTCGCCCGGGTCGTCGGCGGTGTCGTCGAGGGGATCGTCGATGTTCTCCTGGGCCGGCCACGGCGTCTCGCCGGGGGCCGAGGGGCGGTCGAAGGCCGCGACGATCTCGGCGAAGATCTGGTCCTCGTCGCGGGAGGCGGCGTAGTCCTCCCGCAGCTCGGGAAGCCGTGCCTCGAGGATCTCCTCGGCGGCGGCCTTGGCGCTGGCGTCGGCGTAGAGCCGGTCGGTGGGCTCCTCCGGCAGGCGGACGTCCAGATAACCCCCGGTCTCGCCCGGCGCCGGCACCGCGTACGCGGCGATCCCGGCCTCGCGCAGGGCGGCCAGCATCGCGTCCGCGAGCTGCGGTGTCAGATCGGCGACAGGAACGTACGCGTCCGCGGTCAGCCCGTTGCCGCGCCGGCTCATCGGCCGGCCCCCCTGTGTGCGAGACCGGAGTCGCCGGGTGCCGGGCCCGTCGCCTCCGACCTGACGCCTGGCGTGAGCGCCATGGCGCCTCCCCTCGGAACTCCCGTCGACCGCCGCTTCACGAAAGAGCCTACGGCCGGGACAACTCTGATTGACCAAAAGGTTGCGGGTGCGGATCGTGGGCGCGCGGGCCCGGGGTTGGGAAGATGACCATCATCTCTCAGATCGCTCTCCGGGCGTACACCTACGGTCGGGCGGGAGGTTGTTTTACCGGTTGTCACGTCGTCCTCACCGCCATTGTCCACCCGGAGGGCCCGGCCGGTACGGGGTGACGGCCCGGTGACCGCAACACGACCGCCGGCCGAACGCTTCCCGGCTTTACCCCCCGGTCGCGAAAAGTCAGGATGTTCTCCCCGTACGGAGCTGATGGGCGGGGGCGCTATCCGCTATGGTCTAGACCAATCGCGGTGCATCGTGCCTCGCGCGTGATGCCGCATCCACCGTTCCCGGCCCACTAGTCTGGTCGGGTCAGTCCATGGTTCGAAGAGGAGAAGGCATGCGTGTCGGAGTGCTGACCGGCGGCGGTGACTGCCCCGGCCTGAACGCCGTCATCCGCGCAGTGGTCCGCAAGGGCGTCCAGGAGTACGGGTACGAGTTCGTCGGCTTCCGCGACGGCTGGCGCGGTCCCCTCGAGGGTGACACCATTCCGCTGGACGTCCAAGCCGTACGCGGCATTCTGCCCCGCGGTGGCACCATCCTCGGATCGTCCCGCACCAACCCGATCAAGATCGAGGGCGGCGTCGAGCGGATCAAGGACAACCTCGCCGGGCTGGGCGTCGACGCGCTCATCGCCATCGGCGGCGAGGACACCCTGGGTGTCGCGCGGCAGCTGCACGACCGCGGCGTCAAGGTCGTCGGCGTGCCCAAGACGATCGACAACGACCTCAACGCGACCGACTACACCTTCGGTTTCGACACCGCGGTCAACATCGCGATGGAGGCCATCGACCGGCTGCACACCACGGCCGAGTCCCACCACCGCGCGCTGATCTGCGAGGTCATGGGCCGCCACGCGGGCTGGATCGCGCTGCACGCCGGCATGGCGTCCGGCGCCAACGTCATCCTGATCCCCGAGCGGCCGTTCGACATCGAGAAGGTCTGCGGCTACGTCGAGAGCCGGTTCAAGACCAAGTACGCGCCGATCATCGTCGTCGCCGAGGGCGCGCACCCGGCCGACGGCCAGATGGACGTGCAGACCCAGGAGCTCGACGCCTTCGGTCACGTGCGTCTCGGCGGCATCGGCGAGCGCCTGGCCGCGGAGATCGAGAAGCGCACCGGCAAGGAGGCCCGTACGACGGTCCTCGGCCACATCCAGCGCGGCGGCACCCCGACCGCGTTCGACCGGGTCCTGGCGACCCGCTTCGGCCTGCACGCGATCGACGCGGTGCACGACGGCGACTGGGGCAAGATGGTCGGCCTGAGCGGCACGGACATCGTGCGCGTCGACCTGAGCGCGGCGACGGACCAGCTCAAGACCGTCCCGGTCGAGCGTTACAGCGAGGCCGAGGTCTTCTTCGGCTGATTCCGGCCGGACACCGGGCCCTCGCCGCACGCGGCGGGGGCCTTTCGTCGTCCAGGGCGGGTGCGGTCAGGTCGTCATCGCCCGGCGGACGGCGTACGCGGCGGCGCCGGCGGCCAGCACGGCCGCGCCCGCGACCACCGAGGTGACCGGCAGGGCGAACGCGAGGACCACACAGCCGGCCAGCCCGGCGACCGGCACGGCGCGCGGAGGCCGGCCCTCGTCCGCGGTGAGGGTCGCGGCGGAGGCGTTGGCGATCGCGTAGTACGCCAGCACTCCGAAGGAGGAGAACCCGATCGCCCCGCGCACGTCCGTGGTCGCCGCGAGAACCGCGACGACGGCGCCCACGACCAGTGTGGCGCGGTGGGGGATCCCGAACCGGCGGTGGACCGCGGACAGCGCGTGCGGCAGGTGCCGGTCGCGGGCCATGGCCAGCGTCGTGCGCGACACCCCGAGGATCAGCGCGAGCAGCGACCCCGCCGACGCGACGGCCGCGCCGGCCCGTACGACCGGGGCCAGGCCCGGCATCCCCGCGGCGCGCACGGCGTCGGCCAGGGGAGCGGTCGCCGCGCCCAGCCCGCGGGGGCCGAGAACGGTCAGCGCCGCGACCGCCACCGCCGCGTAGACCACCAGGGTGATGCCCAGCGCGACCGGGACGGCCCGGGGGATGGTCCGCCCGGGGTCGCGCACCTCCTCGCCCAGAGTGGCGATGCGCGCGTACCCGGCGAACGCGAAGAACAGCAGGCCCGCCGCCTGGAGCACCCCGCCGGCGGTGGCGTCCGTACCGACGTCGAGCCGTGCCGGATCCGCCGCGGCGGAGGTCAGGGCGGCGACCACGATGGTCGCCAGCACGGCCAGCACCACGGCGACGATGACGCGGGTGAGCCAGGCGGACTTGCGCACCCCGGCGTAGTCGACCGCGGTGAGCGCCACGACGGCGCCGGCGGCGACGGCGTGGGCCCGCGCCGGCCAGGCGTACGAGCCGAGGGTCAGCGCCATGGCCGCGCAGGAAGCGGTCTTACCGGCCACGAATCCCCACCCGGCGAGGTAACCCCAGAACTCCCCGAGCCGCTCCCGCCCGTAGACGTACGTGCCGCCGGACGCCGGGTAGCGGGCCGCCAGCCGTGCCGAGGACGTGGCGTTGCAGTACGCGACGACGGCGGCCACGGCCAGGCCGAGGAGCAGCCCGGACCCGGCCGCCCGCGCCGCCGGGGCGAGCGCGGCGAAGATCCCGGCCCCGATCATCGACCCGAGCCCGATCACGACGGCGTCGAAGAGCCCGAGCCGCCGCCGCAACGCGGGCGCGGCGGCGGTCGCAGATGGCTCGCTCATGGCCCTCCCGAGTCGGTCCTCCAAGACTTCGAAGCCGATGATGCCCCATCGGCCCGGTTTCCTCCTCGACGGCGTACGACCGGCTTGCCGCACGCACATTCGATTGTGTTGACTTTGCGTTACCGATCGATTACTAATAGTCTCCCTATCGTGCCGATGCCGTGGTGACGTTCGGCCACGACGGAGCGCGGCTCGCCGTGCTTCCCGAGACGGCCCGCGGAATCCTGGAGGAGATCATGAAGACGCGAGCCCGCGAGTACAAGAGCGACTTCGCCCGTAGGTATGTCGCCGAAGGCGAGGCCAAGGGCGAGGCACGCGCGATCTTGCTTCTGCTCGCCGCTCGGGGGATCGAGGTTCCGGAGTCGGTGCGGGTGCGGATCAGTGAGACGACGGATCTGTCGCTGCTGGACTCCTGGGTGCGGCGCGCCGGCAGCGTCGAGTCGGTTGAAGAGCTGCTCGATCCGCGGTAGCCCGGGTCTCCGGCGGCTATCGGCGGGACGCGGTGACCAGGGTGTCGCCCGCCGGCGTGCGGTAGTACAGGACCGAGCGGCCCGTACGGCGGCGGGTCACCAGGCCCGCCTCCAGAAGGATCTTCAGGTGGCGGCCCACCGAGCCCAGGCCCTGTCCCGTCAGGGCGACCAGCTGTGTCGTGCTCTTCGGCGACGCGAGCAGTGTCAGGACGCCGGCCCGCGCCGGGCCGAGCAGGCGCCCCAGTGCCTGCGGCGCGCCGGATCCGGTGCCGTCCGCCAGTACGCCCGCGCACGGGTACACCACGGCGTACCGGTGCGGTGCCTCCCACGACACCCAGCCCCGGCCCGGCGTGACCGGCACGAACAGCAGTTGCGCGCCCGAGATCACCCGTGGTGAGTGGTCGTACATGTTGATCCGCAGACGGCCGTCGCCGAGCCAGCGCATCCCCGGGCGCATGTCGTCCAGGGCCCTCGCCCAGCCGCCCTCGCCGAGCTGTCGCGTACGGGCGAGGATGTCGGCCTCCAGCAGCCGCCGGCGGCGTGGCCAGTACGGCCGGACCGCCTCCGTCCACACCCACTCCAGCAGGCCGGCGGCGCGTGAGGGCAGGTCAGGGCGGTCCAGCATGGGCGGCAACGGGCCCTTCAGCGACACCGTCAGGTCCACGCGAGCGGTGTCCGGCGGTGTCTCCCAGATCCGGGCCACCTCATCGGCGAACGACGGGCTGCCCTCGCCGGGCGGTGTGGGCGTGAGGAAGGCGGCGTTCCAGCTGCCCATGAGACCGGCTCGTACGAGCAGGGCGGCGACCGGGTCGTCGCGGAGCCGTGCCCGGTACGCCGGCAGGTGGGCGTCGAGCCAGGCGCGTTCGCCGGGGTGGGCGGCGGTCGCGCGCTGCAGGGCGACCAGCGAGGCGATCGTCTCGTTCAGCTCCGAGACCACGAATCGGCTCCCGGCCAGCGTGTCCGCGTTGACCTGCCACAACCCCACTGAGTTTCGCCTCCCGGCGAAACCATAACGGTTGCCGCGCCGGTGAAGTCATATTTCCCGCTATGCGTACATACGGGGAGCTTTTTCGGACCGAGGAGTTCACGCCGCTGTTCGCGGCGAGCTCCCTTCAGGTCGCCGCGTCCACGCTGAGCGGGCTCGCGCTCGGCACCCTCGTCTACACCGCCACCCGGTCGCCGCTGCTGTCGGCGCTCAGCATGTTCGGCGCCTCTTTCGCCCAGCTGGCCGGCGCGGTGGCGTTGCTGTCGGCGGCGGACCGCCTGCCGCCGCGCGCGGCGATGACCGCGATCGGGCTGGTGTTCGGGCTGAGCACGCTGGTGCTGGCCGTGCCCGGCCTGCCGCTCGGCGCGATCTTCGCGATCGTCCTCGGCCAGGGGCTGGTCGCGTCGGTTGGTGGGGGAGTCCGGTACGGGCTGCTCAGCGAGATCCTCCCGGCCGACGGCTACCTGCTGGGCCGGTCGGTGCTGAACATGTCGGCCGGAACGTCGCAGATCTTCGGGTTCGCGGCCGGAGGCGTGCTGGTCGCCACGCTGTCCCCGCGAGGCACCCTGCTGGCGGGCGCGGCCCTCTTCCTCGCCGCCGCGGCCGTCTCCCGTACGGGCCTGGGGGCGCGCCCGCCGCGCGCCGCCGGCCGCCCCTCGGTGGCCGAGACCTGGAGGAGCAACGCGGTCCTGTGGTCCGACCGGTCCCGCCGCTGCGTCTACCTCGCGCTCTGGGTGCCCAACGGGTTGATCGTCGGCTGCGAGTCGCTCTTCGTCCCGTACGCGCCCGGCCACGCGGGCCTGCTGTTCACCGTCGCGGCGTTCGGCATGCTGGTCGGGGACACGCTGGCCGGCCGGTTCGTGGCCGACCGGTGGCGGCGGCGTCTCGGCGCGCCGCTGCGCCTGCTGCTCGCCGTCCCGTACCTGATCTTCGCGGTGGACCCACCGGCGCCCGTCGCGGTCACCGCGGTCGTCCTCGCGTCGATCGGATACTCCGCGACGCTGTTGCTGCAGGAGCGGCTGATGGCCATCACGCCGGGTGAGATGCACGGGCACGCGCTGGGCCTGCACTCCTCCGGGATGCTCGCCATGCAGGGCGTCGGCGCGGTCCTCGCGGGGGCCGTCGCGCAGCACACCTCACCGGCGACGGCCATGGCCGTGATGGCGGCGGCGTCGGTGGCGGTCACGCTGGCCCTCGCGCCCGGCCTGCGGCCGGTGGAACGCTCGCCGGAGCCCGTCGGGGCCGGCTCGCCGCGGTGAGAAAACCGCGTGCGGCCGCCCCGCCTCCGATGTGAGGATCGCGAAATGGACACATCGTGGACCCTCGACGAACTCGCCCACGCCGGTGCCGAGCACCTCGATCCGGGGTTCGTCGCCCGGTACGAGACGAAGGCCGGATACGACCGAGACGTTCTGCCGGACGTCGAGGAGGACCTCGCCGAGCTCGCCGGGCTCGACGGCACCCTGGTCGACCTCGGCGCCGGCACCGGACGGCTGGCGTTCGCCGCCGCGCCGCGGTTCCGCCGCGTGGTCGCGGTCGACGTCTCGCCCGCCATGCAGGAGGTCCTGCGCGAACGGGCCGCCGGATTTCCCAACGTCGAGTGCGTACGCGCGGGCTTCCTGTCCTATGAGCACACCGGAGCGCCGGCGGACGCGGTCTGCAGCCGCAACGCGCTGCATCAGCTTCCGGACTTCTGGAAGGCACTCGCCCTGGAGCGCGTCGCGCGGATCCTGCGGCCCGGCGGCGTGCTGCGGCTGCGCGACCTGGTCTTCGACTTCCGCCCGGAGGAGGCCGACGAGGTCATCGCGCGCTGGTTCGACGGCGCGGCGGCCGATCCCACGCGGGGCTACACCCGCGAGGACTTCGCCGAACACCTCCGGACCGAGCACAGCACCTTCCGGTGGCTGCTGGAGCCGATGCTGGAGGCCGCCGGATTCGAGATCGTCCGGACCGGCTTCCGCGGCCGGATCTACGGCGCGTACACCTGCGTGAAACGGTGACGACACGGGAACACCGCGCCCGAGTCGCGATGTTGCACTTCTTGCGCGACACTAGGCGCGTCGCCCCTTCCCCGCTTCCCCTGCTGGAGGTCATCCATGCCCATGCTCGACGCGGCGGCCGAGAGCCCGAGCAGGCACACCCCTGTGAACGGTGAGCCCTGTGTGCTGCTCAAGCTGGGTGAGCTCGTTCTGAAGGGCAGAAACCGCGACCTGTTCGAGCGGCGGCTCCAGAACAACATCCGCGCTGCGGTCAAGGGCCTCGGGATCAAGATCCAAGTCTGGCAGCGCGAGGGCGTCATCGTCGTCCGCACCGAGAGCGGCGAGCTCGCCGACGTCGACGCGGTCGCGCGGCGCATGACCGACGTGATGGGCATCGTGTGGGTGCACCGTGCGTGGCGGGTGGACAAGGACCCCGACGCGGCCGTACGGGCGGCGCTCGACCTCGTCGGCCAGCACCCGGCGCTCGCGCACAAGGGCAAGTTCGCGATCCGGTCGCGGCGCCGTGACAAGCGCTTCCCGATGACCTCCTCGGAGCTGAACATCCTGCTCGGCTCGAAGGTCCAGGAGCGCTACGACCTGCCGGTCGACCTGAAGCAGCCCGACATCGCGGTGTTCGTCGAGGTCGACCAGCGCGAGGTGTTCGTCTTCACCGACGGCATGCCGGGCGCGGGCGGCCTGCCGGTCGGCATGAGCGGCCGGGCGCTCGTCCTCATGTCGGGCGGCATCGACTCGCCCGTGGCCGCGTACCGCATGATGCGCCGCGGCCTGCGAGTGGACTTCCTCCACTTCTCCGGCATGCCCTTCACCGGCCCCGAGTCGATCTACAAGGCGTACGCCCTGGTCCGCGAGCTGGACAAGTTCCAGGGCGGCTCACGGCTGTTCGTGGTGCCGTTCGGCAAGGCGCAGCAGCAGATCAAGACCTCCGGAGCCGACCGGCTGCAGATCGTCGCGCAGCGACGGCTGATGCTGAAGACCGGCGAGATCGTCGCGCACAACCTCGGCGGAGCGGCGCTCGTGACCGGCGACTCGCTCGGCCAGGTGAGCAGCCAGACGCTCCAGAACATCACCGCCCTCGACGACGCGGTGGAGCTGCCGATCCTGCGTCCGCTCATCGGCATGGACAAGGTCGAGATCATGGATGAGGCCCGCCGCCTCCACACGCTCGCGATCTCCGAACTGCCGGACGAGGACTGCTGCACCGTCCTGACCCCGCGTCGTGCCGAGACCCGCGCCAAGATCGACGATCTCCGTCAGATCGAGAAGCGCCTCGACGCCGGCGAGATGGCCGAGCAGCTCGCCACGTCCCTGCAGGAGCACCGCCCGTCGTACGGCGAGCCGACCGCCTGACCTGCCGACGGCGGGCGAGCCGGCCCGGGCCGTTCGCGCTGAGCCTGCTCAGCACGTGAAGCCGCTGATGCCGGGCCGGCCTGCACGCCAGCGTCCGCACCGGCTCCGGCCGGAGCCGCCACAGGAGGCGGCACTGCGACGGCGGGCTCCGGTGGGGTCGGCGACACACGGGTCGCGCAGTGGCTGTGGGCGGGTCCCACCATCGCCGGCCCTTCATGGCTGCTGCTTGGCGCCATCGCGGCGACCGCGGTGTTCGCATCCAAGGGGGTCGGCGGGGTGGCCTGTGCCGGGCGTTCCCGAGGCGGGCGGGTAGGACGGTCGGCGCGCGGGTGGCCGTGATGGCGAGTTCGGCCGGGGTGGGCTTTTCGCATCCAGGGTGGTCTGTGCTGCTCGTGAGGACCGGCCGAACGGGCCGCGGCCGCGTCGGGCGGCGGGCGCGTCTTCGCCGACGCGGACGTTGCGGCGGGCCGCGGGACGTTCGGTCCGTCCAGGCCGGTCGCGGCTCCCACCGTCCGTTCCCGCGCAGGGGCCACCCGGACGCATGATGCCGCCGGGCCGCCCCCACGCGGGTTACCGGCGGGGCCCGGACGGCCCCGCCGTGTCGATCACCGCCTCGGCCTGCCCTCCGGCAGGGTGAGGATCAGCAGGCTGATCACCAGCAGGGCGAGACCGGCCAGGGCGAGCCCGCCGAGATGCTCGCCCAGCACGAACAGGCCGAGTACGGCGGCGACCGCCGGTTCTGCCAGGGTGAGCGTCGTCGCCGTGGCGACCGGGGTGGTGCGCAACCCCCGGCCGTACAGGACGTAGCCGACGCCCGTGGTGATCAGGCCGAGGTAGAGCGCCGCCGGGCCGCCGCGTACGGTGAACATCCAGCCGGCACCCTCGAACACGAGTACGGGCAGCAGCAGGATCCCGGCGCCGCCGAAGATGACACCGGTCACCGCCCGGTCCTCCTCTCCGCGCGTGATCAGCACGGACGCCGCGGTGGCGTACGCGGCGTACCCGAAGCCCGCCAGCAGGGCGAGACCGATCCCGACCGGCTCGACTCCGGCGGACCGGCCGCCGACGGTCAGCGCCGTGCAGCCGGCCACCGCGCCGACGGTGGACAGCAGCCAGCGGCGGCTCGGCGCGCCCATTCGCAGGGCGAGGGTGAGCAGCCCGGCGAACACCGGCCCGCTGCCGATCGTGACGACCGTGCCGGTGGCCACACCCGTACGGGCGACGGAGCTGAAGAACGCCACCTGGTAGATCGAGGCGAGGGCGGCGCCGAGGAAGAGGATCAGCCGGGTACGGCGGCCGGCGGCGATCAGCGGCCGCAGGCCACCGGAACGTACGGCGAGAACGAAGAGGAAGGCCCCGCCGATGAGCAGCCGGGCGGCGCCCACGACGACCGGACCGGCGTGCGTGAAGGTGCGCACGGTGCCGGTGGTGCCCCAGAGAGCGGCGGCGAGGACGATGTCGGCCGCCCCGCCGAACCGGCGTACGGGCGTGGTGGAACTGAGGGACGTACTGGTCACGAGAGAGACTCCAGGCTCGAACCGGATGATGAACACCGGATCCGGGGACGCGCCTGAACACGCTCACGACCACGCCGGGCGGTCTGCCGGACGTGGGGGAGGGGCGGCCCCGGTCAGAGCCGGGGCGGTCCGAGCTGAGCGGTGTAGTACGTCATGGCGAGCAGCCTAACCCGCCCACGACGCGCCACGCGAAGCGGGGCCGCGCCCTACCGGCGGCGCCGGTAGGGGCCGGAGCGGGCCGCTCGTGCCGAACCCCGCCGAGCTGTGACGGCGGTCGGCGAGGCGGAAAATGACGGCCTCGTACCCGCACGGGAACACTCGTGCCGGAGGGCGGCGTGCGGCGTACGCGCGAAGCTCGGCGCGTTGTGGTGGCCGTCGGGAAGATCTGTGAGGTCGGAACGGGTGACTTCACGCCTGCGGCGGAGCGTCCGTGCCTGGCGCGCGGAGTGCCCGCTGCCCCGTGGTGGGGCGGGGGCGGGCCTTATGCCTGCGCCGGGGCGTTCGTGGTGGAGGGCAGGGCGGCGGGCCGGGGAGTGCTCAGTCCGTCCAGGACGACTCTCAGGTTGCGGTTCCACTGTCCGTCTCCGGCGTGCAGGCCGATCGTGCGTGGGCCGGTCGCGACGCCGGCGAGCAGGAAGGGGACGTCCGTCCAGGACACGTCCGGGCGCATGCGCCCGGACTCCTGGGCGCGTTCGACCAGGCGCCGGACGCGGTCGCGGACCTCGCCGAGGCACCGGTCGAGTGCGGGGCCGCAGGCGCCGCCCAGCGCCTCGCCCACGCCGCAGCTCTCCGCGCGAAGCCGGACGAACGCGGCGGCGAAGTCGCAGAAGCCGCGCCAGGGGTCGGGGTCGTCGAGCGCCCGGTCCGCCGTGGCCAGGATCTCGCCGAGCACCTCCTCCAGCACGGCGTACAGGAGGGCCTCGCGGGAGGAGACCCGGCGGTAGAAGGTGCCGATGCCGACGCCCGCCCGGCGGGCGATCTCGTGTGCGGTCACCTCGACGCCGTCCTCGGCGATCGCGGCGCGCGCGGCCGTCACCAGGCGTTCGAGGTTGCGGAGCGCGTCCGACCGCGGCCGGCGTCCCGCGTCACCGGCCAGCATCCGTTCCACGGCGCTCATGCCACGGAAGGCTAGCAAAGTGGACGCAGGCCGTCCGTTTATCCTAGGCTCCGGGCGTAAGCGGACGGCGTGCGTCCGCTTATGAGGGAAGGAGCCGGCCATGGCAGACCGCATCAGGGTGGGCATCATCGGGGCCACGCCCGGGCGCGGATGGGCCGCCCGCGCGCACGTCCCGGCCCTCCGCGCGCTGCCGGACCACGTGATCACGGCGGTCGGCACCACGCGGGAGGAGAGCGCGCGGGAGGCCGCACGGGCCTTCGGCGCCGAGCACGCCTTCACGGACGCGCGGCGGCTCGCCGAGCACGACGAGGTCGACCTGGTCGCCGTCACGGTCAAGGTGCCGGCGCACGCCGCGCTGGTCCGGGCGGCGATCGAGGCGGGCAAGCACGTGTACTGCGAGTGGCCGCTGGCGCTGACCACCGACGAGGCGGAGTCTCTGGCCGAGCTCGCCGACCGCGCCGGCGTGCGTCACGCGGTCGGCCTGCAGGCCCGCCACGCCCCGGAGATCCGTCAGGCGCGTGAACTGCTCACCGGCGGCCGGGTGGGACGGGTCACCTCGGCCACCGTGTACGCGGCCCGCGGCAAGGGCGCCGGCGGGCGGGTCCCGGCATGGGCCGCGTACACGCTCGATCGTCGCAACGGGGCCGGCATGCTGGAGGTGGCCGCAGGGCACACGCTGGACGCGCTGGAGTACCTGCTCGGCGACCTCACCGAGCTCTCGGCCCGTCTGTCGGTCCAGCGGCCCCGTCACGTCGTCGAGGAGACCGGCGAGGAGATCGAGGCGACCGGCCCCGACCACCTTCTCCTCAACGGCACCCTGGCGAGCGGCGCGGTCGTCTCGGCCCACGTCCACGATGGCAAGGAGACCGACGGCCGTACCCGGATCGAGATCGCCGGGACCGACGGCGACCTCGCCGTCGTGTCGGGCGCGCACGGCCCGGGCGGGGTGCAGCTGAGCGAGCTGCGCCTCCTCACCTCGCGGGACGGCCGGTGGGAGGAGACGCCGGCGCCCGATCCCGCCCCGGTCCTCGGGATCGAGGCCCGCAACGTGGCCCGGCTGTACGCCGCGCTCGCCGCCGACATCCGCACGGGCACGCGCACCGCCCCGGACTTCCACGCCGGGGTGCGGGTGCACCGCCTGCTCGACGCCGTCCGGCGCTCCGACGAGACCGGGAGGCGGCTGACCGTCCAGCGTGCGTGACCGCGAGCCGCCTCTCCGGCCCGGTTCACACGGTGGTGAGGGTGCGGCCCACCAGCGGGGGCAGGTCGCGGACGGTCTTGGCCAGTTCGCGTAGATCGCCGTTGACGAGCGCCTGCGGACCGTCGCACAGCGCCTCTTCCGGATGCGGGTGCACGTCGATGATCACCCCGTCGGCCCCCACCGCGATCGCCGCGCGCGTGAGCGGCAGCACCAGCTCCCGGCGCCCGCCCGAGTGCGACGGGTCGATGATGACGGGCAGGTGCGACAGCCGCTGGGCGACCGGCACCGCGGAGATGTCCAGCGTGTTCCGCGTGGCCTTCTCGAACGTCCGGATGCCGCGCTCGCACAGGACGATGTCCAGGTTGCCCCGCTGCGCGATGTACTCGGCGGCCATCAGCCACTCCTCGATCGTCGCGTTGAAGCCGCGCTTGAGCATCACCGGCCTGCCCGCCCCGCCGACCGCCTGCAGCAGCGCGAAGTTCTGCATGTTGCGCGTGCCGACCTGCAACATGTCCGCGTAGGAGGAGACCAGCTCCACGTCGTGGGCGTCCACCACCTCCGTCACGATCGGCATGCCCGTCTCGGCCCGCACCTCGGCCAGGATCCGCAGGCCCTTCTCGCCCAGGCCCTGGAACGCGTACGGCGACGTCCGCGGCTTGAAGGCCCCGCCCCGCAGCAACGTCGCACCGGCGGCCTGCGCCATCTGTGCCGCCTGGAGGGTCTGCTCCGGCGTCTCCACCGCGCACGGCCCGGCGATCAGCGTCATCGTCCCCGGCCCGATCGGCACGCCGCCGACCCGTACGACCGAGCGGTCGGGGTGGTTCTCCCGGCTGACCAGCTTGTACGGCACCGAGATGCGCACGACGTCGGCGACGCCGCGCATCCCGCGCAGGTTCAGCGTGCCGAGCCGTTCCACGTCGCCGACCAGCCCGACGATCGTGCGGTTCACACCCCGGCTGACGAACGCCTCGGCGCCCGCCGACTCGACGCGTTCGACGACGGCCTGGACATCGGCTTCCCCGGCCTCGGCGGCCATGACGACGACCATGCTGTTCTCTCTTCCCAGAAACGACGAATGCCCCGGGCCAGTCGGCCCGGGGCATTCGTCAGCGGTTGCCTTTAGTGCAGCGTCTTCCTGGCAGCCGCCCGTGACCCGGGCCCGCCATAGCTAAAGGAGAAGACGTTGCTCACGCCGCACACAGTAGCCCATGCCGGGGGATGCGCGTGCGGTAGGGGCCCGCGTTGCCCGTCTCGGGGCGAATGGCAGGATGGCGGGCGATGAGGGACTGCGGGCGGAAGATACGTGATGGCGGCTGAAGAGCCGCTCCCGCCGGGACAGCACGTTCCGCGTAACTGGCCGGTACTCCACTACGGTCCGGTGCCGAAGTTCCGTCCCGAGCGCTGGGACCTGCGGGTGCAGGGCGCGACCGCCTCCGGGCAGGAGACCCGCTGGACCTGGCCCGAGGTCGCGGCGATGGCACGGGAGCGGGTCACGGCCGACTTCCACTGCGTCACGAAGTTCTCCATCCGGGACGTCGTGTGGGAGGGCGTCCGCGCGACGGCGCTGGCCGCGCTCGCCCCGCCCGCGGACGACGCCACCCACGTGATGGTCTGGGCCGAGTACGGCTACAGCGCGAACGTGCGGATGTCGGACTTCCTCGCCGACACGTCCCTGCTGGCCACCCACCGCGACGGCGAGCCCCTCAGCCTTGAGCACGGCGGGCCGCTCCGCATGGTCGTCCCGCACCTGTACGCCTGGAAGAGCGTCAAATGGGTCCGCGCGATCGAGTACCTCGTCGCCGACCGGCGCGGCTTCTGGGAGGAACGCGGCTACCACAACATCGCCGACCCCTGGCTGGAGCAGCGCTACTCCTACCAGGAGGAGACCCCGCCGGCCTGACACGTCCGGGCACGGGAACCAGACCGCTTACGGGCAAAGACCCACGCGTATCGTGACTGCGGTATTACCTTCTGCTGTCATGCTCGTGACTTCCGCCGACGCGCTGATCGCCGTGGCGTCCGCCCTCACCGTGGGCGCCGCCGGCTGGTCGCTGTGCGCCATGCGGCAGCGCACCGGCAGGGGCGCTCTGGCCGACGAGGCGACCTTCGCCGCGCTGCACACCGTCTCGGTCGCCTCCACCTCGCTACGGGCGGGGCTGACCGAGGACTCCGCCCGCAAGGCCGTACGGCACTTACGCGACCTGCTCGGCGTCCCGGTCGTCGCGGTCACCGACACCGAGCGGCTCCTCGTCTGGGAGGGCGGCATCGCCCACTCCGACTCCACGCTCCGCCTCGCCGAGCCGGTCCTGACCTCCGCCCGGTCCCGGGTGATCGTCCGGGAGCTCGACCCCTGCGGCGACCCGCACTGCCAGGTCCGGGTCGCCATGATCGCGCCGCTGACCATCGACGGCCGGGTCGCGGGCGCCCTCGCGGCGTACGCCGAGCGCGCGCGGTTCCACCGGCTGCGGATCCTGGGCGAGGTGGCCCGCTGGATGTCCGGGCAGCTCGAACTCGCCGAGCTCGACTCCTCCAAGGCGCGGCTCATGGAGGCCGAGATGCGCGCGCTGCGTGCCCAGATCTCCCCGCACTTCGTCTACAACTCGCTGACCACGATCGCGTCGTTCGTGCGCACCGACCCCGAGCGCGCCCGCGAGCTGGTGCTCGACTTCGCCGACTTCGCCCGCTATTCGTTCCGCAACCCGCGCGACTTCACCACCCTGGCCGAGGAGCTCCGCTCGATCGACCGTTACCTGCTGCTCGAACGCGCGCGGTTCGGCGAGGACCGCCTGCGGTTCAGCGTCGAGATCGCGCCCGAGGTGCTGCCCGTCGCCGTGCCGTTCCTGTCGCTGCAGCCGCTGGTCGAGAACGCCATCCGCCACGGCATGGAGTGCGGCATGCCGCGGTTCCACGTGCGCATCGTGGCCCGCGACGCCGGTGCCGAGGCGGCGATCAGCATCGAGGACGACGGTGTCGGCATGGACCCCGACAAGCTGCGGGCCCTGCTCGAATCGGGCGACGACAGCGGTACGACGCGCGGCATCGGCCTGCTCAACGTGGACGACCGGCTGCGCCAGGTCTACGGCGAGGAGTACGGCCTGGTCATCGAGACCGCGGTCGGCGCGGGCATGAAAGTGAGCCTCCGAGTGCCCAAGTGCCACACCGATCTGTCCGCCGGGTAAGAGTCACGTCTTACTCCATGAAAGCTATTGCACACGGAGAGTAAAGGGGGCAGTCTCCTGCCATGTTGCGCGTGCTCGCCGCAGACGACGAGGCCCCGGCCCTCGAGGAGCTCACCTACCTCCTCCGCCGGCACCCGCGTGTGCAGGCCGTCCAGCCCGCGGCCGACGCCGCGGAGGCGCTGCGCGACCTCGGCCGCATGGTGACCGAAGGCGACCGGCTCGACGCCGTCTTCCTCGACATCCGCATGCCGGGCCTCGACGGGCTCGACTTCACCCGGCTGGTCACCGGCTTCGCCGATCCGCCCGCCGTCGTCTTCGTCACCGCCCACGAGGAGTTCGCGGTGACCGCGTTCGAGCTCGGCGCGGTCGACTACCTCCTCAAGCCGGTCGACCCTGGCCGCCTCAGCGAGGCCGTTCGCCGCGTCGAGCAGACCGTTCGCCGCGACGCCGCAGCCGAGGAGCCCGAGGCCGACGAGATGATCCCGGTCGAACTCGGCGGCCGCACGCGGATGATCCCGCTCGCCGCCGTCACCCACGCCGAGGCGCACGGCGACTACGTACGACTCCACACCTTCGACGGCAGCTACCTCATCCGCGTGCCGCTCGCCGCACTGGCCGAGCGGTGGCGGCCGGTCGGATTCATCCGCATCCACCGCAAGACGCTGGTCTCCACGGCGCACATCAGCGAGCTGCGGTTCGACGACGGCCGCGCGGTCCTGCAGGTCGGCGAGCGCCCGCTGCTCGTGAGCCGGCGACACACCCGCGAGGTCCGCGACCTGCTCGTCCGCAGATTCCGGCAGGAGGCCCGCGGCCCGAGATGACCGAACGCGTCACCGTCACCGTTCGCGGGGCCCGCAGGCGTGGCCCCCGCCGAAGACCTCCCGACGAACATCTGGAGCCGGGCGCGGCACGGGTCAGATCCCTGATCCGCACGCAGGCCCGGCTGGCCCTCGCAACCCTCACGATCGTCTTTCTTCTCCTCGCCGGCCTGCCGATGTTGTTCGCCTGCGCCCCGGGCCTGTCCCACGTGCGGCTGCTGGGCGTCCGGTTGCCCTGGCTCATCCTCTGCGGTGGCGTCCAGCCCGTCTGGGTGGTCGCCGCGCATCGCCACGTACGTCTCGCCGAGCGCGCCGAGCGCGCCTTCACCGAACCGGCACGGCCCGAGTGACCACCACCTCGGTGCCGGAAGCGGGTGAGGAGCATTCATGATCACGGTGGTGGCGCTCGCGCTGCTCATCGCCTCTCTCCTGGGCGTCTCCGCGCGTACGCGGCCCGCGCACGCCTGCGACCTGTACGCCGCGTCACGCGAGGTCTCGCCGTGGTGGAACGCCTCGGCGATCAGCGGGGAGTACATCTCCGCCGCGGCCTTCCTGGGCATGGCCGGCCTCGTGCTCGCGTACGGCGCGGACATGCTGTGGCTGCCGATCGGCGCCGCCGCCGGCCATGTGGTGCTGCTGACACTCGTCACGGCTCCCCTCCGCCGCTCCGGCGCGTACACCTTGTCCGACTTCGCGGCCTGGCGGCTCGGATCGCGTACGGTCCGGCACGCCGTCAGCGCCTGCGTCGTCGTCATCGGCTGGTTCTACCTCCTTCCGCAGTTTCAGGGGGCGGGCGTAACACTGTCGGTAATAAGCGGGCTGCCCGTGTGGACCGGCTGGGTGGCCGTCGTCGTCGCGGTGGGCGTGATGATCCTGCCGGGCGGCATGCGCAGCATCACCGGTATGCAGGCCGTCCAGTTCTGGCTCAAGCTCATCGCGGTGGTCGTGCCGGGACTGATCTTCCTGGCCGTCTGGCGGCTGCAGAACGACGCCGACGCGGCGCGCGCTCCGTACTTCCACCGGCCGACGACGGTCACGGCCGGCACGAGCGCGGGGATGCGGCTCACCGCGCCCGCCGTCCTCACCGTCCGTGGCGTCGTCGACGGGCGGCACCACAACGGTGAGCCCGTGCGGCTGGACGCCGGGACGCATCGCGTACGTGCCGGGGCGCGGCTGCGCTTCCCGGCCGGCGCCGCGGTGCCGCACACCGACCAGCTGACGCTCCTGCGCGGTGACCGGTGGGCGACGCCGTTCTCGGGCGGGCGCGACCATCCGCTCGCCGCGACGTACTCCGTGCTGCTCAGCGTCCTGCTCGGCACCATGGGCCTACCGCACCTCGTCGTCCGCTTCTACTCCAACGCCGGCGGGCGCGCCGCACGCCGTACCGCGAAGATCGTGGTGCTGATGCTGGCCGCCTTCTACCTGTTCCCGGCGCTGTTCGGCACGCTCGGCCGGCTCTACACGCCCGAGCTCCTGATGACCGGCGAGACCGACGCGACGCTCCTGATGCTGCCCCACCGGATCCTGCCGGGCCTCGCGGGCGACCTGCTGACCATCCTCGTCGCCACCGGGGCGTTCGCGGCGTTCGCCTCCACCTCCTGCGGGGTGGTCGTCGCGGTCTCCGGCAGCATCTCCGGCAACTTCGGCGGCGGCGCGAGCGGCTTCCGGCTGTCCGCGGTGATCACCATGGCGGTCCCGCTCCTCCTCGCGGTGCTGACGTGCGTACCGCAGTCGATGGCCCTGATCACCCTCGCCTTCGCGGTCGCTGCGTCGTCGCTGTGCCCGCTGCTGGTCCTGGGCGTCTGGTGGTCGCGCCTCACCCCGGCGGGCGCGGTCGCGGGCGTGCTCGCGGGCGGCGGACCGGCCACCGCCGCCGGCCTCGCGCGGATCCTCGGCGGCCAGCGCCCCGGCTGGCTCGGCATGCTGATCGAACAGCCGGCGCTCGTCACGGTGCCGCTGGGGTTCGCCGCGATGATCGGAGTGTCGTTGCTGACGCGTGCGACCGTCCCCGCGCACACGCACCGGGCGATGGCTCGCATGCACCTCCCGGAGGACCGCCCGTGAACCCCGCCGTTCGTCGCACCGGAGCGACCGCTCAGACCGAGGTTGCCGAACGCATACCGCCGACTACTAACCGTTTACCGAGGCAAGGGCTTTATGGGTTTCGCCGCGGCACGTGCGGACCCTAGTGTTTCGGCACAGCAACGTTCTCGGGACGGCCGCCAGGCTCCGACTCGGGGGGGTGGAGGCCAGGCGGCGGCGCCTGGGTGCTGCTGAACGGTCGGGGGGTTGTTCAGCGGCACCCAGGCCTTTTTTCGTTCCGGCCCGGGGACGCCGGGAAGGCGCCGCCCGGCGTCTCGCACCAGGACGCGGCCGGCGGCGCAGAGGCGGTACGAGCTCACCCGTCCGGGGGTGCGGGTCGCCGCCCGGGCGCTTGCCCGGTTGTGCGCCTTCGGCGGTACGCGACGGCGCTGTGGAAGATGCCGGGCTGGATGCGCCCTCGATGACCGGCAGGACGTCCGGCTCCTGGGCCTCTCCATCGGCGGCGCCGTGGTGATCGTCTCCCCGCCGCGCCTGGGGCCGTACCCACCGGCTGTCGCACCGCGCGTCCGGCTCTGGCAAGGCCCTGGAGAGCCCGCCGCCGCCGACGTCGAGGGCTTGCCTCGGCGGCGTCTCCGCGTTCGCTCACGTCGCCCACGATTCGCCCCAGCAGCACGTCCTGGAGGCGTTCGTCCGCCGTCGCGTCGCCCGAGCCCGCACCTGCCGCCCGCGCTCGGGGTCGAATCGACCTCAGTGGCGCGCGTCTCACCGGGCCTTCGCTCCGCGTCCCTGGAAGACGCGCGTCTCCGGCGGCCGTGCGCCCGGGCGGCGCCGACCTGTTCGCGGTCCGTCTCACCGGTGGGGGCGCGCCAGGTCAGCGGTCGCGGAGGGCCTTCAGGGTCTCCACGTCCGCGCGGTGTGGTTCGGCGCTGCGGCCCGGGGTCTCGATCACCAGGGGCACGCCTTGGCTCACCGGGTGGCGGAACAGTTCGGCGAACGGCTCCGCCCCGATTCGGCCCTCGCCGATGTTCTCGTGCCGGTCCTTGGCCGAGCCGCAGCCGTCCTTGGAGTCGTTCGCGTGGATCAGCTTCAGCCGGTCGGCGCCGGCCGTCAGGGCGAGCGCGTCCAGCATCGCGGCCACGCCGCCCGGCGCGGCCAGGTCGTGGCCGGCCGCGAACGCGTGGCAGGTGTCCAGGCACACCCCGGCGCGCGGGTGGCGGTCCACGGTGTCCAGGTACGGGCCGAGGTCCTGGACGGTCGCGCACAGCATCGCGCCCTGCCCGGCCATCGGTTCGAACAGCAGGTCGGGGCCGTCCGCCGGGATCTCGTCGAGGAGGGGGAGCAGGTGCTCGCGCAGCTGGCGTACGGCGGCCTCACGCGCCTGGGACACCGCCGAGCCGGTGTGCACGACGACGCCGCGGGCGCCGATCGCGGCGCCGCGCACGAGCGAGTGCCGGATCGAGGCCACCGAACTGGCGACCGTCCGCGGGTTGGGCGACCCGACGTTGATGAGGTACGGGGAGTGCACGAACACCGGCATGCCGGTGCGTTCGGCGTGCTCCCGCAGCTTGTGGTCCTCGGCCTCCTTGCCGGCCGCCAGCGCCCATCCGCGCGGGTTGCTGACGAAGACCTGGATGGCCTCGGCGCCGATCTGCGCCGCGTAACGCAGCCCGCCGGTGGCCAGGCCGCCGGCCACCGGCACGTGTGCCCCGATGGGGTTGGTCAGCTGGGCAGTCATCGCCGCGCCAGCCTAGTGGGTGCGAGGAGCCCGCTCGCCGCGCACCGCGCCGCGGGCGCCGAAACCGCTCAGTGCCAGATGGTGATCGTGGCGCCGTGCGGCTGCGGGGTGCCGGGCGGAGGGTTCTGACCGGTGACGATGTCACGGCCGCCGCCCTTGGTGACCTTCACCTGGAAGCCGTTCTGGCGCAGGAGCTGCCGCGCCAGCGCGATCGGCTGGCCCGTCACCTGGGGCACCGCCCCCTGGCCGCCGTCGTTGTCCTTGCAGAACGGGTTCCACCACTGGCACTGGCCCTTGGTCACCGTCACCTGCACCGAGTCACCGCGGTTGACCTGCTGGCCCGGCGGCGGGTTCTGGCCGACCACGATGTTCTCCGGCTGGTTCGGAGCCGGGTCCTGCTCCTGCCACTGGACGTTCAGGCCCAGTTTGGTCAGGGCCGCGTTGGCCTGGTCACGGCGCATGTTGACGAGGTTGGGCATCTTCATGCCGTTGCTGACCACCAGCGTGACCGGGTCGTCCGGGTTCTGCGACGTGCCGGCGGCCGGCTTGGTCCGGATGACGTAGCCGCGCGGGATCGTCGTGCTGTCCTGCGACACCTGGTCGCCGGCCTGCAGGCCGGCGCTCTGCAGCCGCTGCTTGGCCTGGTCGAGCGGGAGGTTGTGCACGTCCGGGACGTCCACGGGCTTCTTGCCCTTGGAGAACACCAGCGTGAGCACGGTGCCCTTCTTGACCTCCGTGCCGACCGCCGGCTGGACCTCGGCGACCCGGTCCTTGGGGATCTTCTGGTCGTAGCGGGAGTCACCGTGCTTGACCTTCAGGCCGATCTTGGCGGCCTCGACGCGCGCCTGCTCCTCGGAGAGGCCGACGAGCTTGGGCACCCGTTCGGTGTTGCCGACCGTCACGCTCCACACGACGCCACCGAGGAGCAGCACCACCACGACGGCGGCGGCGATGACCCCGTACAGGCCGGGCGGGCGCAGGAGCCGGTCCTTCAGGCCCGCGGGCGGCGGTCCGGGGTCCGGCTGCGTGTGCTCGTCGCGCGGGATCGCCATCGTGTGCGGCCGCATCATCTGCGTGCCGGAGCCGGCCGGAGCCGAGAGCGCCTGTGTCGCGCCCTCCGGAGAGGAGGGGGCCGACGGGCCGGGCATCGGCGCGGTGACCGGGCTGACGCCCGCGAGGGACTCGTCGATGTCGTGCGGCAGCGTGCGGTAGACCTCGCCGGCCGCGGAGTGGAAGTGGACCGCGTCGGAGGGCCGCCGCGCCGGATCGCGGTTGGTCGCGCTGGCGACGAGGGCGTCGATCTGCGGCGGCAGGCCCGGGACCACGCTCGACGGCAGCGGCACGGCCTCGTTGACGTGCTTGTACGCCACGGACAGCGGCGTGCCGCCCTGGTGCGGCTGGCGGCCGGTCAGCAGCTCGAACAGCATGATGCCGGCCGCGTAGACGTCGGTGCGGGTGTCGGCGTCGCCGGAGATGACCTGCTCGGGGGCGAGATAGCCGACGGTGCCGATGAGCATGCCGGTCTTGGTCTGCTTGCTCGCCGACTCCGCGCGGGCGAGGCCGAAGTCGGCCACCTTGATGCGGCCGTCGGCGTTGAGCAGGACGTTCTCCGGCTTGACGTCGCGGTGGATGACGCCGGCGCGGTGCGCGGCGCCCAGCGCCGCGAGCACCGGCTGCATGATCTCCAGCGCCTCGCGCGGTCCGAGCCGGCCGCGCTCGGTCAGCAGCGCGCGGAGCGTGCGCCCGGGGACGTACTCCATCGCCAGGAACACGTGGCCCTTGCTGGTGCCCTGGTCGTAGACGGCCACCACGCTCGGGTGCGACAGCGCCGCGGCGTGCTTGGCCTCGGAGATGAAGCGCCGCACGAACTCCTCGTCGCCGACGAGGTTCGCGTGCATGACCTTTAGGGCCACCGTGCGATCGAGCTTCGTGTCATGGCCGACGTACACCGTGGCCATGCCGCCTTGGGCGACCCGCGACTGGACGCGATAGCGCCCATCGAGCACCTGCCCGACGAGCGGGTCCGCAACCGACGTATCCATCAGGAGGGAGTGTATTCGTGTTTAAACGTGATACTCGCCGCCGCTCCAAAGGAAAGCATCGATCCTTGACCGGATCGAGATCAACCGCCCGAGCTGAGTCCCTGCCACGGAGACGACGCCTGCGCGTACCGCCGCTTGGGGATGCGGCCGGCGAGCCGGGCCATCCGGCCGGCCGTCACGGCGTGCCGCATCGCCGACGCCATCAGGGCCGGCGACTGCGCACGGGTGACCGCGGTCGCGAGCAGAACCGCGTCACAGCCCAGCTCCATGGCGAGTGCCGCGTCGCTGGCCGTGCCGAGCCCCGCGTCCAGGACGACTGGCACCTGCGCCCGCTCGACGATCAGCTCGATGTTGTGCGGGTTGCGGATGCCCAGGCCCGAGCCGATGGGGGAGCCGAGCGGCATCACCGCCGCGCAGCCGGCCTGCTCGAGCCGGTGGGCGAGCACCGGGTCGTCGTTGGTGTACGGCAGCACGACGAACCCGTCGTCGACGAGCTGCTCGGCCGCGTCCAGCAACTCGATCGGGTCCGGCAGCAGCGTCCGCTCGTCGGCGATGACCTCCAGCTTCACCCAGTTGGTCTCCAGCGCGTCGCGGGCGAGTTTGGCGGTGAGCACCGCCTCGCCCGCGGTGAAGCAGCCGGCGGTGTTCGGCAGCACCCGGATGCCGCAGCGGCCGAGCACGTCGAGCACCGAGCCGCGGGAGCCGGGGTCGACGCGCCGCATCGCGACGGTGGTCAGCTCGGTGCCGGACGCGGTCAGCGCCTCCTCCAGCACGTTCATGCTCGGGGCGCCGCCGGTCCCCATGATGAGCCGGGACTCGAACGTCTCTCCCGCGATGACGAGCGGGTCCTCCATCGTCAACCTCCCTGCACGGCGGTCAGCACCTCGATGCGGTCCGCCTCCCGAACGATCGTGGTCGGCCAGTCGCCGCGCGGGACGACCTGGTCGTTGAGGGCGACGGCCACGCCGGCCGGCGCCCGTGTCACGGAGGCGACCACGCCCGCGACGGTCGCGCCGTCCTCCGCCTCGCGTTCCGCGCCGTTCACAGTGATCTTCATCGGACCTTCATGAACTCCTCGTGCTCATTGGTCGTTCGCCCTTCTCGCTCGCTCCACCGGCGACCTCGTACCTCGGCCGCCGCCTCCGCTCGCTCCTGCGGGCTCACTCGTGCTCATTGGTCGTTCGCCCTTCTCGCTCGCTCCACCGGCGACCTCGTACCTCGGCCGCCGCCTCCGCTCGCTCCTGCGGGCTCACTCCTGGAACCGGCCGGGTGAGAACGGCCGGGCGACCTCGGGCATCGAACCGGTCGCCAGCAGCTCGGCCATGACCTCGCCGGTGACCGGCGCGAGCAGCACGCCGCCGCGGAAGTGGCCGGTGGCCAGCAGCAGGCCCGGCAGCGCGCTCGCGCCGAGCACCGGGGCGTTGTCCGGCGAGCCGGGCCGCAGACCGGCGCGCACCTCGGTGAACTCCAGCTCGGTCACGCCGGGCAGCAGTTCGCGGGCGTCGCGCAGCAGCTCCCAGACGCCGCCCGCGGTGACCGTCGTGTCGAAGCCCATCTCCTCCTGGGTGGCGCCGACGACGATCTCCCCGTCGGCCCGCGGCACGAGATAGACCGACGAGCCGCGCACGAGTCCGCGTACGCACCGTCCCAGGAACGGCGTCGTGCTCCGCAGCCGCACCACCTGGCCCTTGACCGGGCGTACCGGCGGCAGCGCGCCGTCCGGCACGCCCTTGACGTCCTGGCTCCACGGCCCGGCGGCGAGCACCACCTGATGCGCGCGGACCACGTCGCCGCCGTCGAGGCGGACGCCCACGGCCCGCCCGTCCTCGGTCAGCACCTCCGCGACCCGCTCGCGTACGAGCGTGCCGCCGAGCCGCTCGACGGCGGCCAGCAGCGCGGCCGTGAGGCGTCGCGGGTCGACGGAGCCGTCGGCGGGCGCGAGCAGGCCGCCGCGCACGGACGGCGCGAGCATGGGCTCCAGCCGCCGGCACTCGCGGCCGGTGAGCGTCTCGGCCGGGATCCCGAGCGACTCCTGGAAGCGCCGCAGCTCGCCGAGGAGGGCGAGGTCGTCGGAGTCGAGGGCGACCTGCAGCGTCCCGTCGTCGCGGAAGCCCGTGTCGCGCCCGGACACCTCCTCCAGCTCCGCCACGAACGCCGGATAACGGTCGCGTGAGGCGAGGCCGAGGTGCAGGAGCGCCTCCTCGCCGTAGGTGAGCTCGCTGACGGGGGTGAGCATCCCGGCGGCGACATAGGAGGCCTTGGCGGCCGGTTCGGGGTCGGCGACCGTGACCCGCAGCCCGCGTCCGAGCGAACGCCACGCCGTCGCCAGCCCGATGACACCGCCGCCGATGATGACCACGTCGTCCACTCTGGCGCTCCCTTCGCCGGCATGACCCGGATCAGGTTCAGCGGTCGGCGGCCTCATGCCGCCCTCTCAGCCCGGTTCGCCGGGCTCCCGCGCTGGGATCTTTCTCGGGGGCGTTCACCGGCCCGCTGCCGGCTCGGCGGCGGTCAGGGCCCGTGAAGCACCCCCTAGCCTACGTCGTATGGAGCGCGTGATCATTGTGGGTGGCGGACTGGCCGGGCTGCGGACGGCCGAGACCCTGCGGGCCCAGGGGTACGCGGGCGGTCTCACGCTGGTGGGGGCCGAGCCGCACGCACCGTACGACCGTCCGCCGCTGTCGAAGGCCGTGCTCCGGGGCGAGACCGACGACACGACCGTCGCCGCCGACTTCGACGCGCTCGGCTGCGCGACGCTCCTGGGGCGCCGCGCGACGGGCCTGGGCGAGGAACTGGAGACGACCGAGGGGCCACTCGCCTTCGACGGGCTGGTCATCGCGACCGGCGCGACACCGATCCGGCTGCCCGGCGACGGCCCGCAGCACGTGCTGCGCACCATCGACGACGCCCGCGCGCTCCGCGCCGCGCTGCGTCCCGGCGCGCGGCTGGTCATCGTCGGCGCGGGCTGGATCGGCGCCGAGGTCGCGACGGCCGCGGCCGCGGCGGGCTGCCGGGTGACGGTCGCCGAGGCGGCGGACGCGCCCCTCGCGGGCGCCGTCGGCGCCGAGGCCGGGACGCGGACCGCGCGCTGGTACGCCGAGGCCGGCGTCGAGCTGCGCCACGGCGTCAAGGCCGCCTCGGTGGAGGCGGGCGGCCTGGCGCTGGCCGGAGGCGGCTCGATCGAGGCCGACCTGGTCCTCACGGGCGTCGGCGTACGGCCCGAGACGGGCTGGCTGGAGGGCTCCGGGCTGGCGCTGGAGAACGGCGTCGTCGTCGACGAGGGGCTGCGCACGAGCCGGCCGGGCGTGTTCGCGGTGGGCGACTGCGCCGCGTGGTGGTCGGGCCGGTTCGGCCGCCGGCTGCGCGTCGAGCACTGGGACGTGGCACTGAACGCCCCCGACGTCGTGGCGGCGAACCTCCTCGGCGGCGAGCGGGCGTACGACGCCGTCCCGTACTTCTGGTCCGAGCAGTTCGGCCGGATGGTGCAGTACGCCGGCCATCACCCCGCCGCCGACACGACGGTCTGGCGCGAGGACCCCGAGGCGGACCGCTGGTCGCTGTGCTGGCTGGCGGGGGAGCGGCTCGTCGCGATCCTGACCGTCGACCGGCCGCGTGACCTGGTGCAGGGGCGGCGGCTGATAGCGTCGGGCGCCGCCGTCGACGCCGGGCGGCTCGCCGATCCCCAGATCCCGGTCAAGGCCACCGTGCGCGGCTGATACCTCACCCTGTGATTTCGCGACCGGAATAGAGGTTTCAGATGGTGCCGAAGATGGTAAGCAGGCAGGCGTGACGCACACCGTTGCCGAAATCGAGATCGATCGACAGACCGACACCCTGGTGGGCGAATGGCTCACCCTCCCTGAGACGGCCGAGCGCCTCGGCCTCGATCTCAAGCGGGTCAAGCAACTCCTCCGCGACCACAAGCTGCTGGGGGTGCAGCGTGAGGGCGGGTTGAGCGTGCCCGCCGCGTTCATCCAGGACGGCCAGCCGCTCAAGGGCCTGCACGGCACGCTCACCGTGCTCGCGGACGCCGGGTTCGATCGGGTCGAGGCACTGCGATGGCTGTTCACCGCAGACGACTCGCTGCCGGGCACGCCGGTTCAGGCGCTCACCGAGCACCGGGTCAAAGAGATCAACCGGCGCGCGCAGGCGCTCGCGCTTTGAGCCACGGCGACACCGCCCGGCGAGACGGAGGGCCGCGGTTTGCCCGCACGTCTTCCCACTGACCGGGCGGTGAGCCTGCGCTCCCGCCTCGGCCGCGCGCGCCTCTACCTGTGCACCGACGCGCGCGAGGCCCAGGGCGACCTGCCCGGGTTCCTCGACGCGGCGCTGGCCGGCGGGGTCGACATCGTCCAGCTCCGCCAGAAGGGGCTGGAGGCGCGCCGGGAGCTGGAGCACCTGGAGGTGTTCCGCGCGGCCTGTGACCGGCACGGCGCCCTGCTCGCGGTCAACGACCGGGCCGACATCGCGCACGCCGTCCGCGCCGACGTGCTGCACCTCGGCCAGGACGACCTGCCCGTACGCCGGGCACGCGCGATCGTCGGTGAGGACATGCTCATCGGCAGGTCCACGCACTCGGAGGAGCAGGCGGCCGCGGCGGCGACCGAGCCCGGCGTCGACTACTTCTGTACGGGCCCGACCTGGCCGACGCCGACCAAGCCGGGCCGGCCGGCCCCGGGCCTCGGGCTGCTGTCCTCCACCGCGGAACGCCGGTTCGCCCGTCCGTGGTTCGCGATCGGCGGCATCGACGCCGGCAACCTCGACCAGGTGCTGGCGGCCGGGGCGACCCGCGTCGTCGTCGTGCGGGCGATCACCGAGGCCGACGACCCGCGGGCCGCGGCGGAGGCCCTGTCCCGGCGCCTGCGCCATGAGTGAATTTCACCCGTGGTTCACCCAGCCCACACCTCGCCGTGCGCGAGAATGGGAGCCATGATCGGCATTCCTGACGACGAACGCCCCGTCGAGCTCTCCGACGACGACGAACTTGACGTGCTGCCCGATCAGACGAGTGACGACACCGACACCGGATGGGGCGAGTGGCGCGCATCGGATGAGGACGCCCGGCTGCGGGAGGAGCGCCCTCCGCACTGGTAGCGGCCGTTACGGGTGGATCG
The DNA here is from genome assembly GCF_030269445.1 of Actinoallomurus iriomotensis. Taxonomy (GTDB): domain Bacteria; phylum Actinomycetota; class Actinomycetes; order Streptosporangiales; family Streptosporangiaceae; genus Actinoallomurus; species Actinoallomurus iriomotensis. Next base: position 337,964 of record NZ_BSTJ01000001.1, on the reverse strand, counting down.
GCAGGCCCAGGCCCAGAAGGAACCCGGCGAGGATGACGAGGGCCAGCCCGACGATGAGCTGACGGCTCCGGCGACGGCGGGCAGGCCGTGACGCCGGACGGGGACGCACCCGTGCGGGCCCGCGGGCCGTGACACGCCGGTGCTCTCCGGTGTCGAGTTTCATGGTGCTGACATCCGTGCTCATTCGGACGCTCGGTGGGTCATGCCCCATTCTTAACCGGGCAAGATCCTTCTGTCCGGCGAACGCTCGATTCACGGGCGTACGGAACGTTTCCGGCGGAGCGGCCGATGGCCGGTCAGACGGTACGTGCGGTCGCGGCCACGGTGAGTTCCGACAGGGCCGCACGCGCGTCGGCGGTCAGCGGGGCGGCGGCCAGCGCCGCCGAGGCCTCCGAGGCGTACCGGTCGATCATCTCCTCGCAGGCGTCCAGCGCGCCGGTCGTCACGATGATCTCGCGGAGCGTCTCCACGCCCGCGGCGTCCAGCTCCGGATCGCCCAGGAGGCGTTCGACGGTCGTGGCCTCCGCGGCCGAGGCGCGCTCCAGGGTCAGCGCGACGAGCACCGTGCGCTTGCCCTCGCGCAGGTCGTCACCGGCCGGCTTGCCGGTCTCCGCCGGGTCGCCGTACACCCCGAGGACGTCGTCGCGCAGCTGGAAGGCGATGCCCACCGGCATGCCGTACGCCGAGAGGGCCGCCACCGACGGCGAACCGGCCAGCGCCGCACCGAGCTGGAGCGGGCGCTCGACCGTGTACTTGGCGCTCTTGAACCGGACGACCCGCAACGCCGTCTCGACCATCTCGTGGGCGTCCGGCTGCCGGCCGCGGGCCTGGCCGAGCAGGTCGAGGTACTGCCCGCACATCACCTCGGTACGCATCTGGTTGAACAGCGGCCGCCCGCGCGTCAGCGCGTCGTCGGGCAGGCCACTGCCCTGGTACATCTCGTCGCACCAGGTCAGGCACACGTTGCCGAGCAGGATCGCCGCACCGGCGCCGAACCCCTCCGCCGAACCACGCCAGCCCGACTCGGCGTGCAGCGCCTCGAACCGCCGGTGCACGGCGGGCATCCCGCGCCGGGTGTCGCTGCCGTCCATCACGTCGTCGTGGATCAGCGCGCCGGCCTGGAGCAGTTCGAGTGAGGCCGCCGCGGTGAAGAACTCGGGGAGGTCGGCGCCGCCCGAGCCCCGCCAGCCCCAGTAGCAGAACGCCGGGCGCAACCGCTTGCCGCCCGACAGCAGCGCGTCCAGGGCGGTGAGAAGAGGCGTCAGATCGGCCGAGACGGCGCCAAGGAGGGGACGCCGGTCGTCCACGAACGCGTACAGCGCCTCGTCGACCCGTTTGCGAATTTCATGAGCGGCCACGTGATCGAGACTAGTGGCCCTCAAGCACGGGCCCGTTACCCTGTGGGACATGACGACCGCCCGCCGCCGCACCATCCGGGAAGTCCTCGCCGCCGGGGAGACGACCTTCTCGTTCGAGTTCTTTCCGCCCAAGACCGAGCAGGGGGCGCGAAACCTCTGGCAGGCGATCCGCCGACTCGAGGTGCTCCAGCCGACCTTCGTCTCCGTGACCTACGGCGCCGGGGGTGGCACCCGCGACCGTACGGTGGAGATCGTCGAGCGGATCGCCACCGACACGACGCTCACCCCGGTCGCGCACTTCACCGCCGTCAACCACTCCGTCGCGGAGTTGCGGCAGCTCATCGGCAGGTTCGCGGCGGTGGGCGTGACCGACCTGCTGGCCCTGCGCGGCGACCCGCCCGGCGACCCGATGGGGGAGTGGGTGCGCCATCCCGACGGCGTGGAGTACGCCGAGGACGTCGTCCGGTTGATCAAGTCCGCGGGCGACTTCAGCGTCGGCGTGGCCGCCTTCCCGTACAAGCATCCGCGGTCGCCCGACATCGAAAGTGATACTCATCACTTCATTCGTAAGTGCCAGGCCGGGGCGGACTACGCGATCACGCAGATGTTCTTCCGGGCCGACGACTACCTGCGGCTGCGTGACCGTGTGGCGGCGGCCGGCTGCGACGTGCCGATCATCCCGGGCATCATGCCGGTCACCCGGCTCAGCACGATCGAGCGGTCCGAGCAGCTGTCCGGGGCGCCGTTCCCGCCGGAGCTGGCCGCCCAGTTCGCCGCGGTCGGCGACGACCCGGAGGCGGTACGGCGGCTCGGCATCGACCAGGCGGCCGAGCTGTGCCGGCGGCTGCTCGCCGAAGGGGTGCCCGGCATCCACTTCATCACGTTCAACAGTTCGACCGCGACGCGCGAGGTCTACTCCCGCCTGGAGCTCAGCGGGAACTCCGCGCCCATCACCGCGTAGGCCGGGCCGCCCCCGGGAAACCGGAAGTCGGTCAGCAGGTCGACCAGGCCGAGCGAACGGTACAGGTTGCGGGCCGGCGTCTGCGCGTCAAGCGTGGACAGCACCACGGTGCGCTCGGGCCGGCCCGCGCACAGCGAGGTGATCAGCCCGCGGCCCAGGCCCAGCCCCTGCGCGGCCGGATGCACGTGCAACTCGGCCACCTCCCACGTGTCGTCCAGCCAGTGCCGGGCGTGCTCCTCGCCGCCGATCTTGACGAGTTCGGCGCGTACGACGTCGTGCCACCACTGCCCGGACTCGCCATGGAAGCCGTAGCTGAACCCGACCACGCTCCGTGAACGCTCGGCGACGAAGGCGCGGAACGCCGGATAGCCGGTGTGCCGCTCCATGATCATGTGCCGGCCGGGCATCTGCCCCGGCGGAGGCAGCATCGCCGCCTCGTAGGTGGCGAGCAGCGCGTCGAGGCGCCGCAGGAAGTCACGGCGGCCGATCTCACGGATCTGGGGTGACGCCTCGCGGCGGGCCCTGAATGCTGGTCTCACGTGCCTCACTTGGGGATGTACGGCGGAACCTTCGACAGTGCGCCGTAAATGTCCCACAGAATCTGCGCCGCCGCCTTCTTCAACTGCCCGCGCCGGGCCTCCAGCTCACTCTGCCACGAGCGGGCGGCGGGCCCGACCCACGCGTCGCCGGCGGTGCGTACGGGCGGGTCGAGGGCGGTCTCCAGCGTCGAAGCGCTGTCGAACGCCCGCTGGTAGGCGTTGTAGAGCTCAGCGTACGCGGGGTTGGGCTGCTGAGTGCCGTCCGGCGGAGGCGGGTCGGAGGGCGAGCGCAACGTGGCCGGGGAGGGCGGATAAGTGGTCACGAGCCCTCCTGCGTCGGAAAAGCGACCAGAGGTCCGTGTTGTTTGGTTCGCTCGCTCCGCTCGTTCACGGGCCCTCCTGCGTCGGGAAAGCGACCAGGGGTCCGTGTTGTTTGGTTCGCTCGCTCCGCTCGTTCACGAGCCCTCCGATGGGAGCGTCATGCGGAGGTCTCCGGGGAGCGTGTCGCCTGGAAGGCGGCCAGGCGTGCGGCGTTGGCGCGTACGGCGGCGGGGTCGGCGTCGTGGGCGGTGGTCGCCTGGATGACCAGCCGGGCCAGCGCCTCCGACCGTGGCCCGTCCGCCAGCGCGCGGTGCAGGGTCTCCGGATGACGGGAGTACAGCTCGACCGCGGCGTGCGGATCGTCGGCCGCGGGCGTCAGCATCGCCTCGTGCGACGGAACCGGGGGCCCGTTCTCCGCGCCGGCGGCCTCCGACCCTCCGGTCTCCACGATCTCGGTCAGGCCCAGGTGGCCGAGCGCGACGCGGGTGCGGTGGGCGAGACCGGCCTGGGACAGCAGCGCGACGGCGTCGTCGCGTACGCCCCGGTGGAGCGCCTCGTCGAGCATCGCGCGCAGCCACTTCTCGTCCATCGTCAGGTGGTGGCTGGCCACGCCGAGCGAGGTGCGGACGTCCTTCAGGTGGTCCTTGCCCGCCGCTTCGATCAGCCGGGCGGTGCCGGCCGGGCCGAGCCGGCCGTACAGGCCGTGGGTGTAGTCGGGGTCGTCGGCGCTCGCGCGCAGGCGTTTCCAGACCTCGTCCGGCACCGGGCGGTGCGCCTCCCGCGCCTTGAGGAAGGCCGCCGCGTCGGCCGTCCCGGCCCTGGTCGCGGCGCGTACGTCGGGGAAGGCGCCGAGGTCGTGCCCGGCCCCGGCGGACGTCGTACGGCGGCGCGCGCCGGCGCCGAGCCGGCCCGCGCTGACCTTGGGCATCGTGGGCCCGCCCTGATTCAGGTGGGTGAGGGCGTAGTTGCGGCGTCGCGTGAGCATGCCCTGCTGGCCGCCGGTCCAGGCGTGCACGGCCTGCGCCTCGCGCAGCCCGGTGCGAGGGACGCCGGGCGGCAGGGTGGCGTTGGTGCGCAACCAGGTGGAGATGGCCTGCGAGGCGCCGTTCATCTGCTGGATGAGCCGTGCCATCGCGTCGACGTCCACGCCGACGAAGTCCCTGTCACGCGCGGCGGCGGCGCGCAGATCCTCGTGTCCAGCCATAGGGGCCGCTCCGGAGAGTGCGCTCTAGCCTCAGGAGACCGTTGTACCACCGTCGGTCCCGCCTGTCTGTAGGCCGCGAGGGGCGGCCGTTTACGGCCCTTCCGCATGTCAGAAGGGGTCTGCCGCTAATGGCCGCCGGGGGGTGGCGGCGGTCAGGCGCGGCGCCGGCGGTAGGCGCGCATGCGGGCGTTGGCGCCGCAGCCCGCGACGTCGCACCAGCGGCCCGAGCGGTTGCGGGTGTGGTCGTAGAACGCGTAGTGACAGTCGTCGGCGGCGCACGCCTTCATCCGGGGCCACGTGCCGTCGGTCATCGCCCTGAGGACACCCGCCAGGACGGCGCCGAGCACCAGGTCGCCCGGGTCCGCCTCGCGCTCGCCGGCCGGCCACCGTACGCCGTCGGCGGTGATCAGCGGCCGCACGCCGCAACGTACGATCTCCGCGTTGACCAGGTCGAACGCGTCGGGATCGGCGGGGCCGGCGTTGTTGGCGAGCAGCAGCGAGCGGAGCGCCTCCCGCAACCGCACGGCGCGCGGGTACGTCTCCGCCGCCACCTCGCCCGGCAGCCCGTACTCCGCGCGCCAGCGGTCGAGTCCGGCGGCGTCGGCCTCGTGCCGCGTCCGCAGGAACGCCTCCACCGATGCGAGCGGCCCGGGAGCCGACGGTCGCGATGACATGCGCCGATGTTACATCCGTACGACTTTGACACGTAACGAGTTACGTGCGTACCGTCTTTGCTCGTAACTCAGACCGGGAGGTTCCTGTGATCGAGCCGTTCCACATCGCCGTCGCGGACGAGGTCCTGGAGGATCTGGCCGCCCGTCTCGAACGGACGCGCCCGCCGTCGCCGCAGGTCCTCGACGGAGGAGAGAGCCCCGAGACCGTCGAGCGCATCGAGGACCTCGTCGCGTACTGGCGCTCGGGGTACGACTGGCGGGCGCAGGAGGCCCGGCTGAACGCGGTGCCGCACTTCCGCGCCGCCGTCGGCGACGCGCGCATCCACTTCGTGCACGTGCCCGGCTCGGGACCGGACCCGCTGCCGTTGCTGCTCACCAACGGCTGGCCCAGCTCGTTCGTGGAGTACCTCGGGGTGCTCGACCGGCTGACCGACCCCGCGGCGTACGGCGGCGATCCCGCCGACGCGTTCTCGGTCGTGGTGCCCGCGCTGCCGGGGTACGGGTTCTCGGATCCCTATCCGGGGCGGCTCGACCGGGCCGTGATCGCCGGGCTGTTCGACCGGCTCATGGTCGACGGCCTGGGGTACGCGAGCTACGTCGCGCACGGCGACGACATCGGCGGCGGCGTGGTGAACCGCCTGGGCATGTACCACGCCGCGACCGTACGGGCCATCCAGACCACCAACTGGATCCGGCCGGCGGACCCGACTCCGCGCACGCCGGAGGAGGAGGCGTACGTGGAGGCCGGGCGCCGCTGGGAGCGGACCCGGGGCGCGTACGCGCACGTCCAGGCGACCCGGCCGCAGATCCTGGCGTACGGGCTGAACGACTCGCCCTCGGGCCTGGCGGCCTGGGTGCTGGAGAAGTGGTTGACGTGGAGCGACCCGGCGACGCGCGGCCGCCTCGCCGACGACGACCTGCTCACCAACGTGATGACGTACTGGGTGACGGGTTCGATCGGATCCTCGTCACGCCTGTACGCGGTCGACGCCGTTCCGCCGCCCGAGGCGGTCTCGGTGCCCTCGTCCGTGCTGCTGACGCGCGAGCCGGAGCTCCCGATCCCGCCGGAGCCCTGGCTGCGGCGCGCGTACCCGCGGCTGGCCCGCCTGGCCACGGCGGACGAGGGCGGCCACTTCCTGGCTCTGGAGTCACCGGAGCAGTTCGTACGGCACGTCCGCGAGGCGTTCCGGCCGTACCGCTCGGCCTACTCCACCTCGACGGGCGTGCCGCCGGTGATCCGTACGAGCTCGTCGTAGGAGGTCGGGAAGATCGTGTGCGGGTGGCCGGCCGCCGCCCAGACGACCTCGTGCTCGGCCAGCCACTTGTCGACGAGCGTGCGGACCGGGCGAGGGTGACCGACCGGCGCGACCCCGCCGATCGGATGGCCGGTGGCCGCGCGTACGAACTCGGGGTCGGCGCGCTTGACCTTCGCGACGCCGATCAGGGCGGCGACCTTGGCCGTGTCGACGCGGTGGGCGCCGCTGGTGAGGACGAGCAGGGGTTCGCCGTCGGCGGCGAAGATCAGGCTGTTCGCGATCGCGCCGACCTCGCAGCCGAGCTGCGCGGCGGCGGCCACGGCGGTCGGCGCGGCGTCCGGGAGCTCGCGCACCTCGCCGGTGGCGCCGAGTTCCCGCAGGCGAGCGGCGACGTTCGCGGTGTTGGGATGCATGGTCAGCACTTTAGAGCCTGGTTTTGTCGGTCCGCGTTCGTATCGTCGTCAGTGTCGTCGACGGACGGGTGCCGGGCGCACTGACAGCAGTCATGTTCGACCGCCCTGACCTGCGGCGACACGGCGTCATTCGAACATGTTGACGAATGGCGGCGACGCGGGTTTACTGGAGTCATCTCGAACCTGTGTTCGAGTATTCGGTGCGGATTCTCGCGGGTCCGCGCCGGAGGGGTTCGGCTCGCCGGGCAGCGCATGCCAGAGCGAGACGCGGCGGCCGGGCGGGACGAGGGGAAGCGTTTCGCCCGCGCCGTCCGCGAACCCCGACGAGCGGAAGGAGGCACGCCATGTCCGCAAGGTCCACGGCCGTCCCTCTGCGCCCCGTCCCAAGGCGCAGGCCGGCACCGCCGGCGATCACACTGTTGCAGACGGCCAGGCACGGCCTGGTCGAGGCGGCCGAGTCCGCCGTACCCGCCTCACGTTACGTCGCGGCCCACCTGGCCGCGCTGCGCGCCGCGGCCGCGGTGCTCGCGGCCCGGGGCGACCCGACGGACAAGCGCCGCGGCCGCCCCCGGAGCGTGTGGGTCCTGCTCCCGGAGGTCGAACCGGCCCTGCGGGAGTGGGCCGCCTTCTTCGCCGCGGGCGCGGGCAAACGAGCCGCGGCCGAGGCGGGCCTCCCCAGCGCCGTGACCGTACACGAGGCCAACGACCTGCTCCACGACGCGGAGATCTTCGTCGCGCTGGTCGAGACGACGCTGGGCATCGACAGCCAGCCGATGCTCCCGGTGGCCGGCTGACCCCGCCGGCCACCCCGGCCACGGCAGGCCGGGCCGCGAGGCCCGGCCGAGCCGATTGCGCGTGAGCGGTGGTGACGGCCGACCCTCGCGGTCGGTCGGGCCGCGGTTCGCGCTCAGGCCCGGCCTGGGCGGTCGGCTGGGTGCGGGGCGTGTTCGGGTGCGAGTGCCGCCGAGCCGCTTGCGCGTCAGCGGTGGTGACGGCCGACCCTCGCGGTCGGTCGGACCGCGGTTCGCGCTCAGGCCGGCCTGGGCGGTCGGCTGGAGTGTGGCGCGCGCCCGAGCTGGCCTGGCTGCTCGGCCCCACCCTTTCGTCCAGGTTCGACGGGAGGCTTTCTCCTGCTCGGTCGTGGCTTCATCGACGGTTCGTCGTTCGGCCGCGGCCGGGACCGGACCTTCCCCTTCGATTCCTACCTACCTCCGGTCCGTACCTACCACCGGGCCGTCCTTCGAGCCATGTGGGGCGCGCGCGGGGCTCTGGTCCGTGACCGGTCTTTCCTTCTGTTCGCTTTGAGTAGTCCATGAAGCGTCGTCATCCCCGCCGGGCGCGCCGGTCGGGATGGCGGTGGCCCCCGGGGCGCACGTGGTGACATTGCGGGATGTCCGGTGCGTCCCGGGCGGGCCGGCCTTCACCGGAGCGGCCGGTCTGGCCGCGGGTCCCGCCGAGATCTCTCCCCCCAATCGGCGGGACCCGCAGGCCGTTACGACCGGAGCTACGAGCACCCGTTACACCGCCGAGCCGTACGGCGACGTCGCGGCTGTGTGGGGAGAGGCGGGCTCCTGAGCCTCACCGATCGGCTCCGTGCGGGTGCCCCAGCGTGACCACCGGTCAGGGCGGCGGAGGCGGGGCGGCGCAAGAGACGGGCCGCATTCCCAGGGAACGACCGTGAGACGTCGCCGCACGAGGTGATGTCGCGATGGGGGCGTTAGGGGACCGACGTCGCAGTAGGGGCACGACGGGGCGATGGCGCTGAGGGCGACATGTCGCTAAGGGATATGCGGCAATGCGAGGCGACGCAGTCATACAGGGCTGTGTGGCGTTGCGGGGCGCTACAGGGGATGTGCCGCCAGCGGGCGTGCCGCCAGGGGGCGACGTGGCGTTGCGAGGCGACGTGGTCTGCCGTGCGGGCCGACATGGTCTGCCGTGCGGGGCGAGGTGGCGCTGCGAGGCGATTTGGTCTGCCGTGCGGGCGCGACGTGGCGTTGCGAGGCGACGTGGTCTGCCGCCACGTGGGGCGAGGTGGCGTTGCGAAGGGACGTGGTCTTCCGCGCGATGCGATGTGGTCTTCCGCGCGGGCCGACGTGGTCCGCCGTGCGGGGCGACGTGGCGTAGAAGGCGATTGCCGTGCCCGGGAGATGTGGCGGTTGCGGGAGGTCGCCCTCCGGCGCGATGCGGTCTTCCGGGGCGATGCGGCCGTGCGAGTTCGGGCGGCCTGGCCGCGCGGGGGCTGGGCAGGGGGCTGGGCAGCGTCGTATGGCCCTCCGACGCGGTGCGGTGATCGGGTGGGATCACCGCACCACTTCGGGGGGTACGGCTCAGAACGCTTCTACGGCGCGGCGTGCCTCAGGGTCGAGGACACCCCAGCCGATGAGTTCCTCAGTCAGTTCGGTCGGTGACTTGTCATAGATCACCGCCAGGGATCGCAGATCCTCCTGCCGGATGGACAGGACCTTTCCGTTGTAGTCGCCCCGCTGGCTTTGGATCGTCGCGGCGTAACGGGCGAGTGGACCGGCCTTGTCCTTCGGAAGCTGCTGGAGTCGCTCCAGGTCGATCACAAGTTTCGGGGTCGGGCCGAGCGGGCTCGGCGCGGCTCCGCCGGGGAGCAACTCAGAGACGGGCACGCCATAGAACTCGGCGAGCTCGGACAGCTTCTGAACGGTGACGGCGCGGTCGCCCCGCTCGTACGAACCTACGACGACGGCCTTCCAGCGGCCACGTGATTTCTCCTCCACACCGTGCAGGGACAGGCCCTGCTGGGTGCGGATGGCGCGAAGCCTCGCGCCGAGAGCCTTTGCGTATTCAGACGGCATCGTTGCGGCCCCCAGGCTCACTTTCTCGTCGTCGACGTGACCCGGGAGGGGACCAAGGGGCGTACTGCCCCTGCCTCCACGAGAACGCGTGCGTCACAGGGGGCGCACTGTCAACCGGCCGGGGCCGGCTGCCCGAGGGGTCCATCTCCTGGGATGGTTACGGACAGTGACGGTAAAACGGGTACGCCTCCAGGTCAAGCCGATTGGAAAAAAGCGGTCGAATCCGTCATCACGCGTCTCGCGCGAACGTCGGCCGACGAAGCGGCGAAAACCCTTACGGCTCAAGGCTTTCCGTGACTGTCGAGGCCGACACCGTACCGTCTCTGCCTGGGCAAACGCCACGCCACCGGGTGACGTCGCCTCGGCAACGGGCTGCTACCGTGAAAACGCCGATCCTTTAAGGCCCGTCCAGTGAGGCGGGAAAGGAGGTTAGACGGTGAGTGCTGCCTCTGTGCCCCCGCACAGGTCCTCTCCCAATGGTGACATGAGTCACAAATCTGTACTCGAAGCGCCGGACATTCGTCGCGCTCTCACGCGTATCGCCCACGAGATCCTCGAACGCACCAAAGGCGGCGAGGACATCGTTCTCCTCGGAATCCCGACACGAGGGGTGACCCTGGCCGAGCGCCTCGCCCGGCGCATCGAGGAGGTCGAAGGGCGCCCGGTTCCGCAGGGCTCCCTCGACGTGACGATGTACCGCGACGATCTCCGCCTGCGGCCGGCGCGCGCCCTCGGGCGTACCGAACTGCCGCCCGAAGGCGTCGACGACCGCGTCGTGGTGCTCATCGACGACGTCCTGTACTCCGGCCGCACCGTGCGTGCGGCCCTCGACGCCCTGAACGACCTCGGCCGCCCGCGAGCGGTCCAGCTCGCCACGCTGGTCGACCGCGGCCACCGCGAGCTCCCCATCCGCGCCGACTACGTCGGGAAGAACCTCCCGACGAGCGCGAAGGAGACCGTGCGGGTGCTGGTCGAGGAGGTGGACGGCCGCGACGCCGTCCTGCTGGAGGCCGGCAAGTGAAACAGCATCTGATCTCCGCCGCCGACCTGACGAAGGACGACGCCCTGCTGATCCTCGACACCGCCGAGGAACTCGCGAGCGTCGCCGATCGGCCCATCAAGAAACTGCCCACGCTCCGCGGCCGTACGGTCGTCAACCTCTTCTTCGAGGACTCGACGAGGACCCGGATCTCCTTCGAGGCGGCCGCCAAGCGCCTGTCCGCGGATGTGATCAACTTCTCCGCCAAGGGGTCGAGCGTGTCCAAGGGCGAGAGCCTGAAGGACACCGCGCTGACGCTCGAGGCGATGGGCGCGGACGGCGTCGTGATCCGGCACAGCGCCTCGGGAGCGCCGCACCGCCTCGCCACGTGGGTCCGCGGCAGCGTGGTCAACGCCGGCGACGGCACGCACGAGCACCCGACCCAGGCCCTGCTCGACGCGTACACGATGAGGCGCCGGCTCGGCGACCTCGAGGGCCGCCGGATCACGATCGTCGGCGACATCCTCCATAGCCGCGTCGCGCGCTCCAACGTCCTGCTGCTGAACACGCTCGGCGCCGAGGTCACCCTGGTCGCGCCGCCCACGCTGTTCCCGGTCGCGGTCGGCACATGGCCGTGCGAGATCGCCTACGACTTCGACGCGGTCCTGCCCAAGAGCGACGTCGTCATGATGCTGCGGGTCCAGCAGGAGCGGATGAACGCCGCCTACTTCCCGACCGTGCGGGAGTACAGCAGGAGGTACGGGCTGGACGCCCGGCGCATGGACGCCCTGCCGGACCACGCCCTGGTCATGCACCCCGGCCCGATGAACCGCGGCGTCGAGATCGCCGCCGAGGTGGCCGACTCCACGCGCTCGACCATCGTCGAGCAGGTCGCCAACGGCGTGACCGTGCGCATGGCCGTCCTCTACCTCCTCCTGGGCGGCTCCGAGCCCGCGATCGGCAACTCCAGAACGGAAGGCGAATGACGTACCTGATCAAGGGCGCCCGCATTCTCGGCGGCGAGGCGCGGGACATCCGCATGGAAGACGGCGTCATCACCGAGATCGGCACGGGCCTGGCCCCCAAGGACGCCGAGACGATCGACGCGGACGGCCTCATCGCCCTGCCCGGCCTCGTCGACCTGCACACCCATCTGCGTGAGCCCGGCCGCGAGGACGCCGAGACGGTCGAGTCCGGCACGCGGGCCGCGGCGGCGGGCGGGTTCACCGCCGTGCACGCCATGGCCAACACCGAGCCCGTCGCCGACACGGCCGGCGTGGTCGAGCAGGTCTGGCGCCTCGGCCGCGAGGCCGGCCACTGCGACGTCCACCCGGTCGGCGCGGTCACCCGCGGCATCGAGGGCCGCCAGCTCGCCGAGCTCGGCGCCATGGCCGACTCCGCGGCGCACGTACGGGTCTTCTCCGACGACGGCCACTGCGTCGACGACGCGGTCCTGATGCGCCGCGCGCTGGAGTACGTCAAGGCCTTCGACGGCGTCGTCGCCCAGCACGCGCAGGAGCCGCGCCTGACCGAGCACGCGCAGATGAACGAGGGGGAGGTCTCCGGGCGTCTCGGCCTGGCCGGCTGGCCGGCCGTGGCCGAGGAGGCGATCATCTCCCGCGACTGCCTGCTCGCCGCCCACGTCGGCTCCCGCCTGCACGTCTGCCACGTCTCCACGGCCGGCTCGGTGGAGATCATCCGGTGGGCGAAGAGCAAGGGCTGGCAGGTCACCGCCGAGGTGACGCCGCACCACCTGTTCCTCACCGACGAGCTCGCCGAGACCTACGACCCGATCTACAAGGTCAACCCGCCGCTCCGTACGAAGGCCGACGTCGAGGCGCTGCGCGAGGCGCTGGCCGACGGCACGATCGACTGCGTCGCGACCGACCACGCGCCGCACCCGGTCGAGGCCAAGGAGACCGAGTGGTCGCCCGCCGCGATGGGCATGATCGGGCTCGAGACGGCCCTGTCCGTCGCGCAGGCGGCCATGGTCGACACGGGGCTGCTCGACTGGGCTGGCCTGGCCGACCGCATGTCCGTACGCCCGGCGCGCATCGGCCGCCTCGCCGGGCAGGGGCACCTGCCCGTCCCGGGAGCGCCGGCCAACCTCACCCTGTACGACCCCGGCGTGCGCAGGGTGGTAGACCCGGCGGCCTCGGTGTCCAAGAGCCGCAACACTCCGTTCGCCGGGCTCGAACTGCCCGGCCGCGTCCACGCGACGTTCCTGCGCGGGCGTCCTACCGTTCTGGAGGGGAAGACCGTATGAAGCAGGCGCTGCTCGTTCTGGAGGACGGGCGCACCTTTCGCGGCACCGCGTACGGGGCCGAGGGCGAGGCGTTCGGCGAGGTGGTCTTCAACACCGGCATGACCGGCTACCAGGAGACCCTCACCGACCCCTCCTACGCCCAGCAGATCGTCGCCATGACGGCCCCGCACATCGGCAACACCGGCGTCAACGACGAGGACCCCGAGTCGGGTCGCGTCCAGGTCGCCGGGTACGTCGTCCGCGAGCCCTCGCGCATCACGTCGAGCTGGCGGGCGCGGCGGTCCCTGGAGGACGAGCTGCGCGCGTACGGCGTGGTCGGCATCGCCGTGCAGGGCACCCGGGCGCTCACGCGTCACCTGCGCGACCGCGGCGCCATGCGGGCCGGCATCAGCACCGAGGAGACCGATCCGGACGCGCTGCTGAAGCGGGTCCTGGCCAGCCCCGACATGATCGGCGCGGACCTGGCCCGCGTCGTCTCCACCCCCGAGCCCTACGTCGTACGGCCCGACGGCGAGGTGCGCCACCGGGTCGCCGCCGTGGACCTGGGGATCAAGACGATGACCCCGCGCCGCATGGCCGAACGCGGCTGCGAGGTGCACGTGCTGCCCGCGACGGCGACCGCCGAGGAGATCCTCGCGCTGGAGCCGGACGGGATCTTCTACAGCAACGGGCCCGGCGACCCGGCCGCGTGCGGCTACGCCGTCGACTCGATGCGGGGCGTGCTGGAGGAGGGCCGGCCGGTCTTCGGCATCTGCCTGGGCAACCAGATGCTCGGCCGCGCCCTCGGCCTGGACACCTACAAGCTGAGGTTCGGTCACCGCGGGGTCAACCAGCCGGTGCAGGACCGCGCCACCGGCCGGGTCCACATCACCAGCCACAACCACGGGTTCGCCGTCGAGGCGCCCCTCGACGGGCCGTTCGACACCGAGTTCGGCCGCGCCGAGGTCACCCACGTCGACCTGAACGACGGCGTGGTCGAGGGCCTGCGGCTGCTCGACCGTCCCGCGTTCAGCGTCCAGTACCACCCCGAGGCCGCCCCCGGCCCGCACGACGCCACCGGCCTTTTCGAGACCTTCTGCGAGCTGATGAGCAAATGAGCGACGTTTCCAGCCACGAGGCCGACCACGCGTCCGACGCGGGGTCGCACGGCCACGTCCCGGTCGATCCCAACGACGCGGTGCTGCGCGCGAAGGCGCCCAGCCCGCGTGCGCTCCTCGCCGCCGCCGTCGCGGCACTGCTGACCGTGGCCGTTCTGGCCGCCGCCGCGATCGCGTCCGCACAGGGGGTCTGATGCCGCGCCGCACCGACATCAAGTCCGTCCTCGTCATCGGCTCCGGCCCGATCGTGATCGGCCAGGCCGCCGAGTTCGACTACTCCGGCACCCAGGCGTGCCGGGTCCTCAAGGCCGAGGGCCTTCGCGTCGCCCTGGTCAACAGCAACCCCGCGACGATCATGACCGACCCGGAGATCGCCGACGCGACGTACGTCGAGCCGATCACGCCCGCGACGGTCGAGCAGGTCATCGCCAAGGAGCGCCCCGACGCGCTGCTGCCCACGCTGGGCGGCCAGACCGCGCTCAACACCGCGATCGCGCTGCACGAGTCCGGCGCCCTGGACAAGTACGGCGTCGAGCTGATCGGCGCGAACGTCGACGCCATCCAGGCGGGGGAGAACCGCGAGCGGTTCAAGCAGATCGTCGCCGACATCGGCGCCGAGTCCGCGCGCAGCGTGATCTGCCACAGCATGGACGACTGCCTCGCCGCCGCCGAGACGCTCGGCTACCCGATGGTGGTGCGGCCCTCGTTCACGATGGGCGGCGCCGGATCCGGCATGGCCTACGACGAGGCGGACCTGCACCGCATCGCCGGCGCGGGCCTGGCCGCCAGCCCGACCACCGAGGTGCTCCTGGAGGAGTCCATCCTCGGCTGGAAGGAGTACGAGCTGGAGCTGATGCGCGACAAGCACGACAACGTCGTGGTCGTGTGCTCCATCGAGAACGTCGACCCGATGGGCGTGCACACCGGCGACTCGATCACCGTCGCGCCGGCCATGACGCTCACCGACCGCGAATACCAGCACATGCGCGACGTCGGCATCGCGGTGATCCGCGCCGTCGGCGTCGACACCGGCGGCTGCAACATCCAGTTCGCCATCGACCCGCGCACCGGCCGCATGATCGTCATCGAGATGAACCCGCGCGTCTCGCGGTCCAGCGCGCTCGCCTCCAAGGCCACGGGCTTCCCGATCGCCAAGATCGCCGCCCGGCTCGCGGTGGGGTACACCCTCGACGAGATCCGCAACGACATCACCCGCGAGACCCCGGCGAGCTTCGAGCCCAGCCTGGACTACGTCGTGGTGAAGGCTCCGCGGTTCGCGTTCGAGAAGTTCCCCGGCGCCGACGAGACCCTGACGACCCACATGAAGTCCGTGGGGGAGGCCATGGCGATCGGCCGGTCCTTCTCCGAGGCACTGCAGAAGGCCCTGCGGTCCCTCGAACGGTCCGGGGCGTCGTTCTCCTGGGCCCCGGGACCGGAGGCGCTGCCCGCGGACGAGCGCGCCGCGTTGAAGGACGACCTGCTCAAGCGCGCCTCCCGGCCCCACGACGGCCGGCTGCGCGCGGCCCAGCAGGCGATGCGGGCCGGCGCGACGATCGAGGAGGTGCACGAGGCGACCGCGATCGACCCGTGGTTCCTCGACCAGATCGCCGCGCTGGACGAGATCGCCGCGACGCTCACCGGCGAGCAGCTCGACCCCGAGGCGCTGCGGGAGGCGAAGCGGCACGGGTTCTCCGACGCGCAGATCGCCGAGATCCGCGGCGTGTCCGCCGAGCTGATCCGCGGGCTGCGGCACGCCCTCGGCGTCCGGCCGGTCTACCTGACCGTCGACACCTGCGCCGCGGAGTTCGCCGCCGAGACGCCGTACCTGTACTCCACCTACGACGAGGAGACCGAGGTCCCGCCGGGCGAGAAGCCCAAGGTGATCATCCTCGGCAGCGGGCCGAACCGCATCGGCCAGGGCATCGAGTTCGACTACAGCTGCGTGCACGCGTCCTTTACGCTCGCCGAGGCGGGCTACGAGACCGTCATGGTCAACTGCAACCCCGAGACCGTCTCGACCGACTACGACACCTCCGACCGGCTCTACTTCGAGCCGCTAACCCTGGAGGACGTCCTGGAGGTCGTGCACGCCGAGCAGGAGACCGGCGAGGTCGCCGGGGTGATCGTGCAGCTCGGCGGGCAGACGCCCCTCGGCCTCGCGCAGAGCCTCAAGGACGCCGGTGTGCCCGTGGTCGGCACCTCGCCCGAGAGCATCCACCTCGCCGAGGAGCGCGGCGCGTTCGGCCGCGTCCTCGAACGCGCCGGGCTGCCCGCGCCCAAGCACGGCACCGCCACGACGTACGAGGAGGCCGTGGAGATCGCCGGCGAGATCGGCTACCCGGTCCTCGTCCGGCCCTCCTACGTCCTCGGCGGGCGCGGCATGGAGATCGTCTACGACGCCGACACCCTGAAGTCCTACATCGAGCGGGCCTCGGGCGGCGGCGGCCAGTGGAGCCCCGAGCACCCCGTGCTGGTGGACCGGTTCCTCGACGACGCGATCGAGATCGACGTCGACGCGCTCTACGACGGCACCGAGCTGTACCTCGGCGGCGTCATGGAGCACATCGAGGAGGCCGGCATCCACTCCGGCGACTCCGCCTGCGCGCTGCCGCCGATCACGCTCGGGCACGAGGACATCTCCCGCATCCGGTCCTCCACCGAGGCCCTCGCCCGGGAGATCGGCGTCCGCGGCCTGATCAACGTGCAGTACGCCCTCGCCGCCGGCGTCCTGTACGTCCTGGAGGCCAACCCCCGCGCCTCCCGTACGGTGCCGTTCGTCTCCAAGGCGACCGCGGTGCCGCTCGCCAAGGCCGCCGCGCGCGTCATGCTGGGCACGCCGATCGCCCGGCTGCGCGCCGAGGGGCTGCTGCCCGCGACCGGCGACGGAGGCGACCTGCCCCTCGACGCCCCCATCGCGGTCAAGGAGGCGGTGCTGCCCTTCGACCGGTTCCGCACCCCCGAGGGGCGCGGCGTCGATACGATCCTCGGCCCGGAGATGCGTTCGACGGGAGAGGTCATGGGCATCGACGCCGACTTCGGCACGGCGTACGCCAAGTCGCAGGCGGCGGCGTACGGCTCGCTGCCGACCAAGGGACGCGCCTTCGTCTCCGTGGCCAACCGGGACAAACGAGCCATGATCTTCCCGGTCAAACGCCTCGCTGACCTAGGTTTTGAGATTCTCGCAACCGAGGGCACCGCCGAAGTCCTGCGGCGCAACGGCGTCCATGCCAAGATCGTTCGCAAGCACAGTGCCGGAACCGGGCCCGACGGCGAGCCGACGATCGTGCGGCGCATTCTCGACGGAGAGGTCGACCTCATCGTCAACACCCCGTTCGGCAGTCCGGGGCAGTCCGGCCCGCGGCTCGACGGATACGAGATCCGCACCGCGGCGGTGCTTCGCGGCGTTCCGTGCCTCACCACGGTGCAGGCGCTCAGCGCCGCGGTCCAGGGCATCGAGGCGATCACCGCCGGCAACGTCGGCGTGCGGTCGCTGCAAGAACACGCGGAGCATCTCAGGGGGAGCCGTTGAGCGGAGGAGGCGAGTGACGGACTCGTCGCCGGTGCAGGTGCCGGGAACCGTGCTCACCATGCGGCGGATCGGGGCGTACCAGACGATGACCCTCGTCGCCCCCGGTGTCGCGGAGCGTTTCCGGCCCGGCCAGTTCGTCGCCCTCGCGGTCGGCGGTGAACAGTCCAGCATGCTGCTGCGACGCTGTTTCGCCGTCCGCGAGGTCAAACCGGACTACGGCGGCACCGTCGAGATCGTCTTCTCGGTACGCGGCAAGGGCACGCAGTGGCTCGCCGGGCTGCGCCCGCGCGACATCGTGGATGTCGCCGGGCCGCTCGGCCGGCCCTTCCCGCTGCCGCGCTACCCGGTGACCTGCGTGCTGCTGGGCGTCGCGCACGCCAGCGCGGCGCTGTTCCCGCTCGCCGCCGTGCTGCGCCAGCGCGACTGCCCGCTGCACTTCCTCCTCGGCGGGGCCGGCACCGAGGAGGTGCACGGCGCGCGCGGCGCCCGCCGCGCCGGCGACTCGGTCGCGGTGGCCACGGAGGACGGTTCGCTGGGTTCGGCGGGCCGGGTCGAGGACCTCCTCGCCAGCGCCATCGAGGGCGCCCAGGCGGAGGTCGTGTACGCCTGCGCGCCGCTGGAGACGCTGCGGTCGGTCAGCCGCACCTGCGCGGGATACGGCATCCCGGCCCAGGTCGCGGTGGAGGAGCCGATGGCGTGCGGCACCGGGGTGTGCATGGCCTGCGTGCTCCCGGTGATCGGCGACGACGGCGCCACCCACATGGTCCGTACCTGCGTCGAGGGCCCGGTGTTCCGCGGCGAACGCGTGCGCTGGGACGACGTCGGCACCATCCCGTTCGACGCGCTGGGCGCCCCGCGCGCCCTGCGCCTGGGAGAACGCCCATGAGTGAGCGGAGCGAGCGAGTCGAACAACACGCGCGCATGGTCTCTCCTCCGACGGAGGAGGGTTCCATGAGTGAGCGGAGCGAGCGAGTCAAAGAACACGCGCGCATGGTCTCTCCTCCGACGAAGGAGGGTTCATGAGCGTTGATCTGCGGACCCGGCTCGGTCCGGTCTCGCTGCCGAACCCGATCATGACCGCGTCCGGCTGTGGCGGCACCGGGCGCGAACTGGGCCGCTTCTTCCACGTCGCCAAGCTCGGCGCGATCGTCACGCCGTCGATCACTCCCGAACCGCGCGCCGGGCGCCCCGCGCCCCGGCTCGCCGAGACGCCGAGCGGCGTGCTCAACTCCACCGGCCTGCAGGGACCGGGGATCGACGTCTTCCTGGACCGCGACCTGCCGTGGCTCGACGAGCAGGGCGCCCGCACGATCGTCTCGATCGCCGGAAACAGCGTCGAGGAGTACGCCGAGGTAGCCAAGCGCCTCAACAGCGCGCCCGGCGTCACCGCGGTCGAGATCAACACCTCCTGCCCGAACGTCGAAGACCGCGGCCTGATGTTCGCCGCCCACCCGACGGCCGCCGCCGAGGTCGTCCGCGCCGTACGCACCAACACACGCCGGGGCGTGCCCGTCTTCGCCAAGCTGTCGGCGGACGTGACCGACGTGGTCGGCGTCGCGATGGCCTGCGCGGACGCCGGCGCCGACGGCCTGTCGATGATCAACACGCTGCACGGCATGGCCGTGGACACCTGGAGCTTCCGGCCACGTCTGGCCGGTGTCACCGGAGGGCTGTCCGGCCCGGCGATCCGGCCCGTCGCGGTCCGCTGCGTCTACCAGGTGCACGCGGCGCTGCCCGAGGTCCCGATCATCGGCATGGGCGGCGTGCGCACGGGAACCGACGCGCTGGAACTCATCCTGGCGGGCGCGTCGGCGGTCGCGGTCGGCACGGCGAACCTCCACGATCCGTCCGCGTGCACACGGATCCTCCGCGAACTGGACACCGCGCTGCGGGAGCGCGGCATCACCGGACTGGCCGACGCGGTCGGACTGGCCCACAAACCGGCGGGCACACTGATCCGGCGCATCGACCCCAACGTCGGTGTCGGTGAGCCGACGGAACAGGAGAGTCTGCAGTGAACCTCGCCCCCATCGCCGTCGCCCTGGACGCGCCGGACCTCGAGACGGCCGCCCGCTGGGCGACACTGGTGACACCTCACGTCAGCACGGTCAAGGTCGGGCTGGAGCTGTACCTCCGGTACGGGCCGGACGTGGTGGCCAGCGTCCGCGGCGCCACCGGTGTCCAGGTCTTCCTCGACCTGAAGCTGCACGACATCCCCGCCACGGTGGCCGGGGCGGCGCGTGCGGTGTCCCGCCTCAAGCCGGCGTACCTCACCGTCCACGCGGTCGGCGGCGCCTCGATGATCCGCGCCGCCGCCGAGGCCGCGCCGAACACCAAGATCGCCGCTGTGACGGTTCTCACGTCCCTGGCGGAGGACGACCTGACGAGCATCGGCCTGTCGGGCCCGGCGCTGGACGCCGTACGCCGGCTGTCCGCCCTCGCGGTCGGGGCGGGCGCCCAGGCGCTCGTGTGCTCCCCGATGGAGGCCGCCGCGGTACGCGCGGAGGTGGGCCCGGACGTGACTTTGATCACCCCGGGCGTCCGCCCACGCGGCGCCGCGACCCAGGACCAGGCCCGCGTGGCGACACCGGAGGAGGCCCTGGCGTCGGGTGCGGACCTGTTGGTGATCGGCCGCCCCATCACCGCCGCCCCGGACCCGGGCGCCGCGGCCGCGGACATCGCCGCCGCCCTGCGCCGCACGAGCGGCAGCGTCTGAACCTTTCCCCAGCCATGGGATGGCCGCCGCACTCTGGCGGGTGGCGTTCGGACTGGTGGTGTCGTCGCGGTGCTGGGCCGTCGGCCCTGCGAAGGCGCGCCCGGAGGTGACGGGGTTCCGCGGCGCCGCGACCCAGGACCAGGCCCGCGTGGCGATACCCGAGGAGGCCCTGGCGTCGGGTGCGGACCTGCTGGTGATCGGCCGCCCCATCACCGTAGCCCTACGCCGTACGAGCGGCGGTGTCTGACCTTCTCCCGCCGCTGTGGGATGGCCGCCGCGCTCTGGGGCGGTGCGGGTGGTGGCGTTCGGGCTTCCGTCGTGGTGCTGGGCCGACGGCCCGGCGGAGGTGACTGGGCGCCGCGCCCCAGGAGCAGGCCCGCGTGGCGACACCGGGGGCGATCGGTCGCCTCAGCACCGCTGCCTTTGATCCGGACGCCGTGACCCCGTGTGGCCTCGCCGGAGGAGGCTCGCGGACCGGCTCGTGAGTGGTCGCTCTGGACCGGGGGCCGGGGCTCGCGCATCGCTCTGCGCCGTACGGGCGGTGGCTTCTGAGCTTTTTGATCGCCGTGTGTCTCTCGTGGGATGCCGTTTCTGGCGCGTGCGGGTGGCGGCGTCCGGGGTTCGTCGCGGGGTGGGTGTGCTGGTCGTGGGTTGCCGGCCCTGCAGAGGCGGGCCCCAGATCACTTTGATCGCCCGGGCGTCGCCGCGAGCGAGGACGCCGTTAGAGGGCAGCGTCTGAGCCTCCGTCTCGTCGCCGCGGCGGTGTGGGGTCGTGGCGGGGCGGTTGCCGCCAGGGCGTGCGGGTGGTGGCGTTCGAGGATTCGTCGCGGTGGTGGTCGTGGGACGGTCGCCGACCCCTGCGGAGGTGGGCCCGAGGTGACTTTGATCACCCGGGAGCCCGCGCGACGCCGCGACTCGGACCAGGCCACGGTGACGCCGGAGGATCCTGGCTTCAGGCCCGGACCTGCTGGTGATCCGCCGCCCCATGCTGGAAGCCCTGGCTTCAGGCGTGGACCTGCTGGTGATCGGCCGTCCCGCGCCGGAGGCCCCGGCTTCAGGCGTAAACCTGCTGGTGATCGGCCGCCCCATGCTGGAGGCCCTGGCCGCGGGTGTGGGCCTGCTGGTGATCGGCCGCCTCATCGCCGCCGCCTCGGACTCGGGCGCCGCGGCCTCGTGTGGCCTCGCCGGAGGCGGCTCGCGCGTCGGACGCGGACCTGCCGGTGATCGGTCGCTCCGCACCGGGCGCCGGGGGCTCGCGCATCGCCGTGCGAGCGGTGACGTCTGAGCCCCTCCTCGCCGCGCATCGGTGTGGTCACGCCTCTGGGGCGCGGGCGGGGTGGCCGGGTGACCTCCGTCACTGGAGATGACCGGTGCCGTCCGAAACGTCGCCTCGAATGACGCCGCCTGGGTGTCGGGCGTCACACCTCACCTCCCGCTGCGATGCCCCGCCGGGCCCTCACCAAGCGTCGGCCGTGCGGGTCGAGACCCTCCATCGCCCGCCCGGCGGGCGAAGGCCCCACGGGTTCCGAGCCGCCGACGGCCGCGGCGCCTCGCTGACAGGTCGTCTGACCGCCGTGGACGGTGGCACCTGATGAACTCCGTGGGGTAGCGGGGGTTCGCGAGGCTGGGACGCTCTCAGGCACGAAAACGCGGCCCTCGTCGGCCGCGAGGGACCAGCGGAAACGGCGATCGGCCTGCTGGAACGTGCCAATTCCGCCTTAAACCCTCAGAAGGGTCGAGTGTCTCCGTACGGCGGCAGCGAGCGACGGCCGTGCGGCCGGGTTCTCCGCCGCGGACGGCGCGGCCACCGAGAGTTGCCGGCGGGTGACACAAACCGTCAACCCGTTATGACAGGGACCGCGCCGGGCGTGTCGTGAGCGCGGCGTCGCCGGGCCGGTCGCCGGCCGCCGCGCCGCGGGGATGTCGCGAGGCCCCGTCGCGTGTCGCCCCGAGCCTACGAGCCGCCCCGCGAGGGCCCTCAGGGGACCCCGAAGGGCAGCTTGTGGGGGTTTGGGAGTTAGATGGCGGAGGGTGACCGTCCCGAAGGAGGTGTTCGGCGGCGAAACGTGTCCCGCAGAGTGTCATCCGCCGCCGTTTCGTCTTGACTGAGCCGTTTGCCCCTCGCAAGAAACGCCAGGCCGTCGTACGGTTCGGGGTGAAGCAACCCCCCCGATTGGGTACTCTGCGTGTTCAGGACAGCTCATAGAGTGACATCTGCAATTTAATGACGGGCTAAACGGGCTTTCACGTTGCTTTATGGGCCCTGAACTCGCTAGGTTCCCAAGCCGTCCGACTCAATCGAGTGGAAACACGAGGTGACCCGGCGTGGCGCTTCCGCCCCTAACCCCTGAACAGCGCGCCGCAGCCCTGGAGAAGGCTGCCAAGGCCCGCAAAGAGCGTGCCGAGGTCAAAGACCGCCTGAAGCACGGGGGAACCTCCCTTGCCGAGGTTCTGAAAGATGGTCAGGCCGACGACGTAATCGGAAAGATGAAGGTGTCGGCTCTCCTGGAATCACTGCCTGGCGTCGGAAAGGTCCGCGCTAAGCAGATCATGGAGCGGCTCGGTATCGCCGAGTCCCGCCGCGTGCGGGGTCTTGGCGCCAACCAGCGCGCCGCTCTGGAGCGTGAGTTCGGCGGCGGTGGAAATCGCTGATCGACTTGCGCCGGACGGGCGCGGCGGCTCGGCCGCCGCGGCCAGTTCCGCCGCGTCCGCGGCGGGCGGCTCCATCTCGTCCAGGCGCCTGACGGTCCTTTCCGGGCCGTCCGGCGTCGGCAAGAGCACGGTCGTCGCCGAGATCCGGCGGGCCCACCCCGAGGTGTGGCTGTCGGTCTCGGTGACCACCCGTGCGCCCCGTCCCGGTGAAATCCACGGCGTGCATTACTTCTTCGCCGACGACGTCGAGTTCGATCGGCTCGTCGACGAAGGCGAACTGCTCGAGTGGGCCGAGTTCGCGGGGAATCGTTACGGTACGCCGCGGCGTGCGGTGCTGGAGCACCTCGCCGCCGGCGTGCCGGCACTGCTCGAGATCGACCTGCAGGGCGCCCGCCAGGTGCGCGCGTCCATGCCGGACGCACGGCTCGTCTTCCTGGCACCCCCGTCCTGGGAGGAGCTCGTGCGCCGTCTCGTCGGCCGTGGCACCGAGGCGCCCGAGGTGATCGAACGCCGGCTGGCCGCCGCCCGCGAGGAGCTCGCCGCCGAGAAGGAGTTCGATCTCACCCTGGTGAACACTTCGGTCAAGGACGTCTGCGCTGAGCTGATATCCTTGCTGGCTGTCCACCCATCTGACGACTGAGAGGCGCGGGAGTGGCTTCTAACGCCCCCGGCGGTGCCGACGGCATCACCAATCCGCCCATCGACGACCTGCTGAAGATCGTTGACAGCAAATACAGCCTTGTGATCATGGGTGCCAAGCGCGCCCGTCAGATCAACGCCTACTACGCGCAGCTCGGCGAGGGCCTGCTCGAGTACGTCGGTCCCCTCGTGGAGACCCAGGTGCAGGAAAAGCCGCTGTCCATCGCGCTGCGCGAGGTCCGCGAGGGCCTGCTCAACTCCGAGGCCATCGAAGGCCCGTAAGTGATCGCGACCGGCCACACCGCGGGACGTGGCGATGACGACCGCGGGTGAGGGGCCGCGCGTTCTGCTCGGCGTCGGCGGCGGCATCGCCGCGTACAAGGTCTGTGAACTGCTGCGGAGGCTGACCGAGTCGGGTCACCGGGTCCGGGTGATCCCGACGCGTGACGCGCTGCGCTTCGTCGGCGAGCCCACATGGGCCGCGCTGTCCGGCGAACCGGTCACCACCGAGGTCTGGTCCGGCGTCGAAGAGGTTCCGCACGTACGGCTCGGGCAGGGCGCCGACCTGGTATTCGTCGCGCCCGCCACGGCGAACCTCCTGGCCAAGGCGGCGCACGGCATCGCCGACGACCTGCTGACCAACACGCTCCTCACGGCGCGGTGTCCGGTCGTGTTCGCTCCCGCGATGCACACGGAGATGTGGGAGCACCCCGCCACGCAGGCCAACGTCGAGACGCTCCGCCGGCGGGGGAGCATCGTGATCGAGCCCGCGGTCGGCCGGCTCACCGGCGCCGACTCCGGCAGGGGACGCCTGCCCGACCCGGACGCGCTCTTCGACGCCGCGCGCGGGGTGCTGGCCCGCGGCGGGACGGCGGCCGCGCGCGACCTCGCCGGCCGCCACGTCGTGGTCTCCGCGGGCGGCACCCGCGAGCCCATCGACCCCGTCCGGTTCATCGGCAACCGCTCCTCGGGCATGCAGGGGTACGCCCTGGCCCGTACGGCGCTGGCCCGCGGCGCGCGGGTCACCCTGGTCGCCGCCAACGTCACCCTGCCCGACCCGGCCGGCGCCGAGATCGTGCGCACCGGGTCGACGCGGGAGATGCGCGACGCCGTCCTGAAGGCCGCGGCCGACGCCGACGCGGTGGTCATGGCGGCGGCAGTGGCCGACTTCCGCCCGGCCGACTACGAGGACGTGAAGATAAAGAAGACGCCCGGTGCCGAGCCGGCGCCGATCCACCTCGTGGAGAACCCCGACATCCTGGCCGAACTCGTACGCGAGTCGCGCGACGTCGCCGGTCGGGTGATCGTCGGGTTCGCCGCCGAGACCCACGACGTCCTGGAGAACGGACGGCGGAAACTCGCCCGCAAGGGCTGTGACCTGCTGGTGGTCAACCAGGTGGGGGAGCACCTGGCGTTCGGCCGTCCGGACAACGCCGCGGTCATCCTCTCCGCCGACGGTGCGGCCGTCGACGTGCCGCGTGGATCGAAGGAGACTTTGTCCGACGTGGTTTGGGATCTGGTCGCCGCACGCATGACCTGAAGAGGCCGACACGGCCCCACCCGCGTTTTAATACGTTCTCGGTAGACTTCGCCACCGACAAACGCAAGTCCATCTCTGCTTACGTCAGTCAGCAGCCGCTGCAAGGAGTACACGCACGTGTCCCGTCGCCTGTTCACCTCAGAATCCGTGACCGAGGGTCACCCGGACAAGATCGCGGACCAGATCAGCGATGCGATCCTCGACGCGATGCTGAAGGACGATGCCAAGAGTCGCGTCGCCGTCGAGACCATGATCACTACCGGCCAGGTTCACGTCGCGGGTGAGGTCACCACCGAGACGTACGTGGACATCCCCGGTGTCATCCGGGAGAAGATCCTGGACATCGGGTACGACTCCTCCAGCAAGGGCTTTGACGGGCGTTCGTGCGGCGTGTCCGTGTCGATCGGCGCCCAGTCGCCCGACATCGCCCAGGGCGTCGACGACGCGTACGAGACCCGCGAGGGCGAGGGCACCGACGACCTCGACCGTCAGGGCGCCGGCGACCAGGGCCTGATGTTCGGCTACGCCTGCCGGGAGACCCCCGAGCTGATGCCGCTGCCGATCACGCTCGCCCACCGGCTCGCCGCCCGGCTGTCCGCGGTCCGCAACAACGGTGTGGTGCCATACCTGCGTCCGGATGGTAAGACTCAGGTCACCATCGAGTACGACGGCGACCGCCCGGTCCGCCTCGACACCGTCGTCGTCTCCTCCCAGCACGCCCCGGACATCAGCCTGAGCGACCTGCTGACGCCGGACATCAAGGAGCACGTGGTCGACCCGGTCGTCGCCGAGCTCGACCTGGAGACCGAGGGCTACCGCCTGCTGGTCAACCCGACCGGGCGCTTCGAGATCGGCGGCCCGATGGGCGACGCCGGCCTCACCGGCCGCAAGATCATCATCGACACCTACGGCGGCATGGCCCGCCACGGCGGCGGCGCCTTCTCCGGCAAGGACCCGTCCAAGGTCGACCGCTCCGCCGCGTACGCCATGCGCTGGGTGGCCAAGAACGTCGTCGCCGCGGGCCTGGCGGACCGCTGCGAGGCCCAGGTCGCGTACGCCATCGGCAAGGCGCACCCGGTCGGCCTGTTCGTCGAGACCTTCGGCACCGAGAAGCTCCCGGTCGAGAAGATCCAGGAGGCCGTGCTCGCGGTCTTCGACCTGCGCCCGGCCGCGATCATCCGCGACCTCGACCTGCTCCGCCCGATCTACTCCCAGACGGCGGCGTACGGCCACTTCGGCCGCGAGGAGCCGGACTTCGCGTGGGAGACCACGCACCGCGCCGACGCGCTGCGCGAGGCCGCCGGCCTCTGAGCCTCCGGTCATGAGGGCGGTCCCGGCATGTGCCGGGGCCGCCCTTTCGCGTGCTTGGACGCGTGTCCGGGCGGGCACAGTCGGTAGTGGCGGTGGGGCGGGAGGAGGAGGTGCCCGGTGGGTGAGCCGGAGGTCTTCCCGTACGACGACCCGGCGTTCGTCGCGGACCCGTTCCCCTTCTACAAGAGGCTGCGCCGCGAGGGCCCCGTACGCCGCGTGGCGACCGTACGCGGCATCGAGGCGTGGCTTGTCACCCGGTACGAGGACGGGCTGGCCGCGCTGTCGGACCCGCGCTTCAGCAGCGACCTGCGGGACGCGACCGACGGCCGCCTGCTGGACCTGCTGCCCTCGGCCGAGCGCGAGTCGTTCCTGCGGAGCATGATCAGGGTGGGGCCGCCCGACCACACCCGCCTGCGCCGTCTCGTCTCCAAGGCGTTCACCGCCCGCCGCGTCGCGGCGCTGCGCCCGCGCGTCCAGGAGATCACCGACGGCCTGATCGACGCCGTCGCGCCCGCCGGCCGCGCCGACCTGGTCGCCGACATCGCGCTGCCCCTGCCGGTCACCGTCATCTGCGAACTGCTCGGCGTGCCCGTCACCGACCGCGCGCGCTTCCAGGAGTGGACCGACGACATTCTCGGCCAGGAGCAGCACTACGACCGCGACGTCGTGGACCGGGCGTGGCGCCGGATGTGGGGGTACCTCGAAAGCCTGATCGCGGACAAGCGCGGACACTCCGGCGACGACCTGCTCAGCGCGCTGATCACCGCGCGCGACGACGAGGGGAGCCTGGAGGAGGACGAGCTGGTCGCGATGGCCTTCCTCCTGCTCGTCGCCGGGTACATCACCACGGTCAACCTCATCGCCGGCGGCACCGCGACCCTGCTGGCCCATCCGCAGCAGCTCAAGCTCGTCCGCGACGACCCGGGCCTGCTGCCCGGCGCGGTGGAGGAGCTCCTGCGCTACGACGGGCCGGTCAACCCCGGGGTGATCCGGTTCCCGACGGAGGACGTGGAGATCGGCGGCGTGCGGATCCCGCGAGGCGACACCGTCATGATCGCCACGGCCATCGCGGACCGCGACCCGGAGCACTTCGCCGACCCGGACCGGCTCGACGTCACCCGTACGGAGAACACGCACCTGGCGTTCGGGCACGGCGCCCACTACTGCCTCGGCGCGCCTCTCGCCCGCCTGGAGGGCGAGATCGCCATCGGCGCGATCCTGCGGCGGCTGCCCGACCTGACCCTGGCCGTGCCGTTCGACGAACTGCGCTGGCACGTCGCGAGCCTGCGCGGCCCGAAGGCCGTACCGGTCACGTTCACCCCGGCCTGAGCGTCGCCGCGGTCTGTCGGTGCCCGGTGCCATGCTGAGGGCCGCCGCTAAGGAGGAGGCCGCCCCATGGTCACGATCGACGACATCCGCCGCCTGACGTCCACCCTGCCGCGCTCGGAGGAACACCTCATCCGCGACCGGGTGAAGTTCCGCGTCGGCAAGATCGTCTACGCGGCCCTCTCCCGGGACGAGACCACGATGGGCTGTGGCTTCCCCAAGGAGGAGCGGGAGGCGATGATCGCCGCCGAGCCGGAGAAGTTCCTGATGCCCCGGGTGTCGGACCAGCGCTTCAACTGGATCGAGGTCCGCCTGGACGCCATCTCGGTGGAGGAGATGCACGAACTCGTCCTGGACGCCTGGCGCGGCGTGGTCCCCAAACGCGTGGCTGCCGAGCACGCCTCGAAGACGGTCCGCGAAGACGCCTGACGACCGCCCGGGGAGGCGCCCGGATCCTTCGGCGCTACGGGCGCGGCCCACGGTCGTTTCCGTGTCGCGGGCCGTGATCGCCGGGTCGAGGCGGGCGGCCTGCCGGTCCGGGTCCGCGGCGGCGGGGCGTGGCCGTGATCGAGTCGGTAGCCGCCCGGGAGGGCCGTCCCGCTGGGGTGTCCCTGTGCTCCGGTACGCACGGGGACGGCGTGCGCGGGCAGTGGTCGCCGCCGGGTGTGCCTGTTCGTGCTCCGGCGCGTACGAGGACGGCGTGTTCGGGGCGTGGCCGCCGCCGGGGTGGCCGTCTCGGTCGGAGCGGGTGCGGTTCGTGCTCCCTGTGTACGGGGGTTGGCGTGTTCGGGTGGTGGTGGTCGCCGGGGTGGGCGTCTCGGTCGGATGGAGTGTTCGTGCTCCCTGTGTACGGGGGTTGGCGTGTTCGGGTGGTGGTCGCCGCTGGGATGGCCGCCCGGTCGGGGCGGGGTTCCTGTTCGTGCTCCCCGCGTACGGGTTGGCGTTCGGGTCGTGGTCGCCGCCCCGATGGCCGCCCGGTCGGGGCGGGTGGCGCGCCGGTTCGGCTCCGGCGCGTACGTTCGTGGGGCGGCGGGGCGTGGCCGTGGTCGCGCGTTCGCGGTGGGGAGGTCTGGTAGGACGGAGAGGTGACCGACGGCGTGGAGATGGGCGTGCTTCCCGGGATGGGCGACCTCCCGGAGCCGGCGGCACCCGCGCCGGCCGGCGGCGCGCGGGACCGCGGCCCCGGCCGGGGTAAGCGCACGACCAAGAAGAACACCCGCACGCCCGCCGAGGCGCTCCCGGTCGCGCGGGTGGCGGTGGACATGCCGCTCCCGCACCTCGACCGCCCCTTCGACTATCTGGTCCCCTCGGCGCTGGACGAGGCGGCCGTCCCCGGATGCCGGGTCCGGGTCCGGTTCGCGGGCCAGCTCATGGACGGCTTCCTGCTCGAACGCGTGGACAAGAGCGACCACGAGGGCCGGCTCGCGTACCTGGAGCGCGTCACCTCCCCGGAGCCGGTCCTGGCCCCGGAGATCGCCGCGCTCGCCCGAGAGATCGCCGACCGCTACGCGGGCACCCTCGCGGACGTCCTGCGCCTGGCCATCCCGCCCCGCCACGCCCGCGTCGAGAACGAGGACGCGTCCGCGCCCGCGAACGAAATCGGCCCATCGGCCCCTGGGCGCGAATCCGGAGGCGGAAACGTCTCAGCGAAGCCCGCGTCGGCGGATGAGGCCCTGGCCGACTCTGGGCGCGATCCCGGCCCGGCGGCACCCGAGGCGTCGGCCGATCCCGCGCGCGGGAGCGGCGCGGTGGAGTCCGGGTCGGTGGATGAGGCCTGGGTCGGCTGTGGGCGCGGTACCGGTCTGGCGGAGTCCGGGTCGGCGTCCGAGGTGTTGGTCGATCCTGGGAGTGGGAGCGGCGCGGTGGAGTCCGGGTCGGTGGATGAGGCCCGGGCCGATTGTGGGCGCGGTACCGGTCTGGCGGAGTCCGGGTCGGCGCTCGAGGCGTTGGCCGATCCTGTGAGCGGGACCGGTCCGGTGGAGTCCGGCACGGCGGACGAGGCCCCGGCCGACCCGGCAGGGCCGGCGACGACGAGCGGTACGGCGGACGAGGCCCCGGCCGACCCGGCAGGGCCGGCGACGACGAGCGGTACGGCGGGTCAGGGCGGCCGTGGGCGGGAGGAAACGGACCTGGCGCGGCCGGGCGACGACCACCCGGAGGGCCGAGCGGCCGAGGAGACGGCCGGTTCGCCGGACGCCGCGGCCACCGCTGAGGCGTCGCGCGCCGATGTCCCGAGGGCGCCGGACACCGTCGCCTTCACGGACTCGGCACCCGTGGCACCGCCTGAGGTCTCCGCCGACGACACCGGTGAGCCCTCTGCCGGTGGGATCTCTCCTGATGGCAGTGGGGAGGCCGGCGGTGGTAACAGCGGCATGCCCGGCGGCGGGGTGCTCGCCGGCGGTGGTGACGACGCGTCCGCCGGTCGTGGCGGTGACGTGGCTGGTGGTGGCGTTCCCGCCGGTTCTGGTGAGGCCGGAGCCGACCGAGAAGCCTCCGCTCCCGGCGTTCTCGCCGGTCCTGACGCGTCGCACGGTGGAGACGACGCACCGGACGGCGATGACGCGGCAAGCGGTGTCAGTGCGGCAGACGGTGGCGGCCAGGCCGACCGTGGTGCCGGGACTGCCGGGGGCGACCAGGCCGGGGCCGGGGCCGTCCGGAGTGGCGGAACCGGCGGTGACGATGAGGCCGCCGGAGCGGGCGGTGTGACGGCGGGTTCCCTCATGGGGACCGGTGCCGTACCCGCATCCGGTGAGCCAGGTGGTGGTCAGGAGTCCGAGGCGGAGGCCGGTGACGCCGCGGCTTCGGAGGGCGTCGTGGTGACCGGGGCCGTACCCGCTCCCAGTGGGCGGAGCGGCGGACGGGAACTCGGGGCGCGGACCCCTGACGTCACGGCTCCGGCGGCCGGGCCTTGGGAGGCCTATCCCGCGGGTGCGTCGTTTCTCGAGGCGCTCACGGCGGGGCGGGCGCCGCGGGCCGTCTGGAACGCGCTGCCCGGCGGTGACTGGACGGCGGAGGCCGCGCTCGCGGTGCGGGCCGTGCTCGCCGGCGGGCGGGGGGCGCTCGTCATCGTTGCCGACGGTCGCGACGTGGCGCGTGTCGATCGGGCGCTGCGCCGGGAGCTCGGCGACGGCCGTCATGTGGCGCTCACCGCCGAGCTCGGGCCCGCCGAGCGCTACCGTCGCTGGCTCGCCGTACGTCGTGGGCGGGTGGCGGCCGTCGTCGGCACGCGGGCCGCGATGTTCGCGCCCGTTCGCGAGCTCGGGCTCGTCGTGCTCTGGGACGACGGTGACGACGTGCACGCCGAGCCGCACGCCCCTTATCCCCACGCTCGTGAGGTGCTCGCGCTCCGGGCGCACCGGGCGGGGGCCGGGGCGCTCATCGGCGGGTTCACCCGCACGACCGACGCCACGCAGCTCGTACGGGCCGGGTGGGCCCGGCCGCTCGTGCCCGGGCGGGAGCGGCTGCGCGCCTCCATGGCTTATGTGCGGCCCGCCGGGGACGACGCCGACCTGGCGCGCGACGAGGCCGCCCGCAGCGCGCGCCTGCCGCACATGGCGTTCCGCGCCGCGCGGCAGGGACTCGAGCACGGGCCCGTCCTCGTGCAGGTGCCGCGGCGCGGCTACGTTCCCGCGCTCGCGTGTTCGCGCTGCCGCGGGCCGGCGCGCTGTCCCGAGTGCGAGGGTCCGCTGTCTCTGCGCTCCTCGCACGCCGCCCCGTACTGCCGCTGGTGCGGCCGGATCGCCGGGGCCTGGCGGTGCCCCGAGTGCGGCGGCGGCCAGGTGCGGGCGGTCGTCGTCGGCGCGCGGCGCACCGCCGAGGAGCTCGGCCGCGCGTTCCCCGGGGTGCCCGTGCGCACGTCCGGCCGCGACGGCGTGCTCGCCGAGGTTTCCGGCGAACCGGCGCTGGTGGTCGCGACGCCCGGTGCCGAGCCGGTGGCCGACGGCGGGTACGCCGCCGCGCTGCTGCTCGACGGCTGGGTGCTGCTCGGCCGCGCCGACCTGCGCGCCGGGGAGGAGGCGCTGCGGCGCTGGATGAACGCCGCCGCCCTCGTACGCCCGCGCGGCCCCGTCATCGTGCTCGCGGACGGGTCGCTCGCGCCGGTACAGGCCCTGATCCGCTGGGACGCCGTCACGTACGCCGAGCGGGAGCTGGCCGAGCGCCGGGAGCTCGGGTTCCCGCCCGCCGTGCGGATGGCCTCGCTCACCGGCACGCCGCAGTCGATACGGGAGCTGGTCGAGGCCGCCCGCCTGCCGGACGACGCGGAGGTGCTCGGGCCGGTCGAGCTGGGGGAGGGCCAGGAGCGCGCGCTGGTACGGGTCGATCGGGGCCGGGGCGCCGCCCTGTCCCGGCTTCTCAAGGCGGCGCAGGCCACCCGCAGCACGCGCAAGACCGCCGACGTCGTGCGCGTCCGTGTCGACCCGCTCGAGCTGATCTGAACCGTAGACTGGTCCTGCCCAACTACGAGACGTGAACGGAGCCGTTCGTGGCCGTCAAGCCCATCCGCCTCTTCGGCGACCCGGTGCTGCGTACCCCGGCCGAGCCGGTGAAGGACTTCGACAAGGAGCTGCGCACGCTCGTCAAGGACCTTTCCGACACCATGATCGACGCGCCCGGCGTCGGCCTGGCCGCGCCGCAGCTCGGCGTGGGCCTGCGGGTGTTCACCTACTACGTCGACGAGCAGCTCGGCCACCTCGTCAACCCCAGCCTCCAGCTGACCGACGAACAGGAGGAGGGCGACGAGGGCTGCCTCTCGCTGCCCGGCCTGGTCTTCCCGGCCAAGCGCGCGATCGGCGTCGTGGCCAAGGGCTTCAACATGTACGGGGAGCCGGTGGTCCTCGAGGGCACCCACCTGCTGGCCCGCTGCGTGCAGCACGAGACCGACCACCTCGACGGCGTGATCTTCATCGACCGGCTCGACCCCGACCAGCGCAAGGCGGCGATGAAGGCGATCCGCGAGTCGGAGTGGTTCGGCGACGACGCTCCGGTGGTCAAGGACTCCCCGCACCCGATGTTCGGCAAGGCGCTCTAGTGCGCCTCGTGTTCGCCGGCACGCCGGAGACCGCCGTACCCGCGCTCGACGCCCTGCTGAAGTCGCGGCACGAGGTCGTCGCGGTCATCACGCGGCCCGACGCCCCGGCCGGGCGCGGGCGAAGGCTCACGCCGAGCCCGGTGGCGCAGCGCGCCGCCGAGGCGGGCGTCGAGGTGCTCAAGCCCGCCAAGGTCAAGGAGCCGGAGTTCCTCGACCGGCTGCGCGCCATCGCCCCCGACTGCTGCCCGGTCGTGGCCTACGGCGCGCTGATCCCGCGCGTGGCGCTGGACATCCCCCGCCACGGGTGGATCAACCTGCACTTCTCGCTGCTGCCCGCCTGGCGCGGTGCCGCCCCGGTGCAGCGGGCCGTGCTGCACGGCGACGAGATCACCGGCGCCGCGACCTTCCAGATCGAGGAGGACCTCGACACCGGGCCGGTGTACGGCGTGGTGACCGAGCCGATCCAGCCGACCGACACCAGCGGCGACCTGCTCGCGCGGCTCGCCGAGACCGGTGCGCACCTGCTCGTCGCGACCATGGACGGCGTCGAGGACGGCGAGCTCGAGCCCCGCCCGCAGCCCGCCGACGGCGTCTCGTACGCCTCCAAGCTCACCCCCGATGACGCCCACGTCGACTGGACGCTGCCCGCGCAGCACGTCGACCGGCGCGTCCGCGCCTGCACGCCCGCGCCGGGGGCCTGGACGACGTTCCGCGGCGACCGGCTCAAGCTCGGTCCCGTACGCCCGGCGCCGGACGCCGAGCCGCTCGCCCCGGGTGAGCTGCGCGCCACCAAGGCCGAGGTCCTCGCCGGCACCGGCTCCCATCCCGTGGTCCTCGGCGACGTCCAGCCGCAGGGCAAGCAGCGCATGCCGGCCACCGCCTGGGCCCGCGGCGTGCGCCCGGCCGAAGGCGACGCGCTGATCTGATGCCGCAGCGATCCACCGGCTCCCGGCGAGGCAAGGGACAGGGCAGGGGACAGGGCCGGCCGGCCCCCCGGCGCCCTCGCGACCAGGTCCGCCGCACCGCGTTCGACGTCCTGCAGGCCGTCGACGAACGCGACGCCTACGCCAACCTCCTCCTGCCCTCCCTGCTGCGCGAACGCGGCCTGTCCGGGCGCGACGCCGCGCTCGCGACCGAGCTGACGTACGGCACGCTGCGCGGGCGCGGCACGTACGACGCCGTCCTCGGCATGTGCAGCGACCGCCCCGTGGCCAAGATCGACCAGCCGCTGCTCAACGTCCTGCGGCTCGGCACGCACCAGCTCCTCGGCACCCGCATCCCGCCACACGCCGCCGTCGGCACCGCCGTCGACCTCGCCCGCTCGGTGGCCGGCCCGGGGCAGGCGAAGTTCGCCAACGCCGTGCTACGCAAGGTGTCCGCCCGCGACCTGGACGCGTGGCTCGCCATCGTCGCGCCCGACGACGAGACCGGCCGCCTCTCGGTCGTGCACAGCCATCCGCGCTGGATCGTGAACGCCCTGCGCGACGCGGCCGGCGCCGGCGAGGTCGAGGCGCTGCTGGCCGCCGACAACGAACGCCCGCGCGTCACCCTGGTGGCCCGGCCCGGCCGCGCGACCGTCGCCGAGCTGGGCGGTGACCCCGCCGCCTACTCCCCGTACGCCGCGTACCTGCCCGAGGGCGACCCGGCGGCCGTACCCGCCGTGGCCGAGGGGCGCGCCGCGGTACAGGACGAGGCGAGTCAGCTCGTCGCGCTCGCCCTCACCCGCGCCGAGCTCGACGGCCCCGACGGACGCTGGCTCGACCTGTGCGCCGGGCCGGGCGGCAAGGCCGCGCTGCTGTCGGGGCTCGCGGCCGAGCGCGGCGCGCACCTGCTGGCCTGTGACCTGCAGCCGCACCGGGCCCGGCTGGTACGCCGCGCCGCCGACCCGGCCGCGGCCGTCACCGTCGTGGACGGCACCCGGCCCGCCTGGCGTCCCGGCACCTTCGACCGGGTCCTGGCCGACGTGCCCTGCACCGGCCTCGGCGCGCTCCGCCGCCGCCCGGAGGCCCGCTGGCGGCGCAGCCCGGAGTCGATCGCCGAACTCGGCCCGCTGCAACGGCGGCTCCTCGGCTCGGCCCTGGAGGCGGTACGCCCCGGCGGGGTGGTCGCGTACGTCACCTGCTCACCGCACCTGGCCGAGACCCGAGTGGTGGTCGACGACGTGCTGCGCGGCCGCGACGACATCGAGCGCCTGGACTCCCCGTCGTACCTGGAGGGCGTCCCGGACCTGGGCGAGGGCCCGTACGCCCAGTTCTGGCCGCACCGGCACGGCACCGACGCGATGTTCCTGGCACTGCTCCGCCGCCGGGCCTAACGCTCGTTCTCTCGTTCTTCCGCGAATCTTGACCTGCTGACCGCCGATCGTGGTTCGCACGGAGGTGACCGACCCGCACCACACGGTGCGGGAGCTGGCCGCGATCGAACCGTCCCTGCCGCTGCGGGACCGTCTGGTCGCGCTGATCGAGGTCCTGCGCGCCCAGGCGGAACGGACCGGAGCGGTGGTGAACGCGGTCAGTCTCGCGGGCGCCGCGCGGCCACGCCGGCAGGAGTCGCTGTCCGACGAGGAGCGCAGGCGCCTCTCGGACGGCCGCACCGCCTCCTACCAGAGTCTTCATGCCGCGGTCGTCGCGACCTTCGAGGCCGACGCGGACACGTTGCGCGGGTCCCCGGAGGACGCCGCCACGCTCGTCCTCGCGATCGTGATGGCACTCGGCCGCGGCGGAGGCTGGGACGCCGGACCCGCCAGCGTCAGCACCGATGGGCCGGCCGATCTTCTCCTGCACGGCCTGGCGACGTAACACCACTCGTCACCATCGCGTTCCTCCCACCCCCGAGAGGTGCCCCATGGCGTTCACCCGTGCCCGAATACTCCTGCTGGTGTTCAGCGCCCTCACCTTCACCCTGAGCCCGATGGCCGTGCTGCTGACGCCGTACGTCGTGGACAGCGCTGGCGGCACTGATCGCCTCCCTCGCCTGGACCACGACCGTGGCGGGCCTGCCGGCGGCCTACCTCGTGTTCGGTCTCCTCACCGTCGCGATCCAGACGGGGATCGGGGCGCTGACACAGACGGAGGTGGACAACGCCCTGATGGGACTGATGTCGATCGTGCCGAGTACCGTCTCCGTACTCGCCATGACCTTCTCCGGTCTCGCGGGCGCCGCGTTGGGCATCCAGAACATCTTCCTGATCAGCGGGGCCGTTCTCGCCACCGCCACCGTGCTGTCCTGGCACTCCTTCCGGCGCGCGGGCGGCGAGCGCCCCGCGGCGCGTGCGCCGATGGCGGGCGTCGGCTGATCCGGCCGGGTCTCACGCCGCGAAGCGGACCTCGACGATCGGCATGCGGAGCTTGCGGATGAGCGGGATGCGGCCGACCAGCGGGGCGATCGTCAGCAGGCCGCGGCCGCGCGGGTAGGGCAGGTCGCGGACGCCGGAGATCTTCGGGGAGTACTCCAGCACCTTCCGATGCTCACCCGGGTCGAGGCTCCAGTGCCAGGCCGGCGCCTGGTAGGCGGCACCGGGGTTCATCCCGCCCCGCCGGCTGCGCTCGGCCATGAAGTGGGGGACCGCGTCGAAGACCAGCGTGCCGCCGGGGAAGCGCTCGGCGCACGCGGCGATCAGCGACCGCACCTCGTCCGGCTGCAGGTACATCAGCAGCCCCTGCGTCGAGATCAGCACGCCCTCGTCCGCGTCCACCTCGTCCGTCCAGGCGAGGTCGAGCGCGGATCCGGCGAGCGTACGGCGGCGCGGCGGGTCGTCCGGGAGCAGTCGCCGGCGCACCTCGACCGTCTCCGGCAGGTCGACGGTCAGCCAGCGCACCCGGCCGTCGTCGACGCGCCAGAACTGCGTCTCCAGCCCCTCGCCGAGCGCGACCACCGTGCCGCCGGGGTGCGCCGTCATGAACCGGCGGACCGCGCGGTCGAAGCACAGCACCCGCAGCGCGTGCCACTGCGCCATCGCCGGCTCGCCGAACCGCTCGAAGGGGAAGTCGATCGCGTCGACCAGCTCGACCGCCCTGGGGTCGTCCAGGAGGCCGTCGGGCCGGCGGGCCTCGGCGGCGCGGTGGTAGAGGTTCCACAGCAGCGTCTGGGGGACACCGGTGAGCTCGACCCTGAGCTTGTCGGCCATCGCTCCAGGATGCCAGAACCGTTACCTGAAATGTGATCGCGTGTGGCGCACTTGTCAGGCAGCCGTGGCCTTGCGGTCCGGCGTTCCCCGTTTCCGGGGTTCCCGCTTCAGTGCCGAGGGCCCACCTGGGGTGGGTCTTACACCGGTTCCACCGGAACGGCCGATGCCGTCCCGCCCGGTCTACCGGGGGGCGTTTTCCGTATCGCCGCAACCCGAGCAGGTCTTGCTGGGGGGAACCAGTGGTCGGCCACGACCAGCCGCCCGCCGTTCCAGGTGGTCTTGTAGACCAGCTGCCGCCGTACCTCGCCCACACCGACATCGGCCACCGCACGGGCCATCACCGGTGGACAGCACCGCGAGATCCTTCACCCCGAGGTCCACCCCCACCACGGCGGCAGGGCGTGCGGGGACACGTTCGGCCGGCCCGCTGGACCTCGCAGGTGAAGGACACCAGCCCCCGCCCACCCTCGTACCGCACGGTGGCCGCCATGATCCGGCCGGTACCACGCTCCGGACGCCGGGCGAGTTCACGGGTGGACTCGCTCGTACGGATCGTGCCCAGCCGGGGCAGCGTCACATGACGCCGGTCGCTCAACCGCTCTTACCGAACCACCAATCAGCGGTCTGCGGACAAATACCCCATGACCGCGCCCACACAGCAAGCTTCACGCAGTGACCAAAACCTATGTCGCCTACACAGGACCACGTTCTCGCGAGGACCCCCACCGGCGGCATCGCCCGTGGCGGGGGTCCTCGCGAGGCGGTCGCTCAGGCGGTGACGGCGACCCGTTCCTCGCAGGCGGAGGCGGTCAGATCGGTGAGCACCTCGGTCGTGCGGTCGAGGGCGGCGGCGATCCACGGCAGTCCGGCCGGGTCCGGGGACGTGAGGGCGGTGAGCCGCTGCTCGTCGGTCTCGCCGTAGAGCAGGCTGGTGGCCACCCGGAGGCGCAGGGCCTCCGGCGCGTCGCCGAAGGCGCTGCCCGGCAGGACGCCGACGCCGTACCGGTCGAGGAGGAGCGCCGCGAGCTCGGCCGACGTTTCCACGCCGAGCGTCTCGCGAAGGTCCTCGAAGTCGGGGTACAGGTAGAAGCCGCCCTGAGGACGCGGCACCCGCGCGCCGGCGGCGGTGAAGCGCTCCGCCATGGCGCGTGCGACGGTCTCATGCAGCCGCCGGCTGGCCGCGACGCGTTCGACGACCTCCGGTGGCTCGGCGAAGGCGTACGCCGCGGCCTGCTGCGTCGGGCCGGACGTGCTGGACCAGATCTCGCTGGCCACGCCGGCGAGCCGGTCGCGCAGCCCGCTGAGCGCCTCGGGCAGCAGGGCCACGCCGATGCGCCAGCCGCCGAGGGCGAGGTTCTTGCTCAGCGCGGTCGTGATGACGGTGCGCTCGGGGGCGTACCGCGTCGGGCACGGGAAGTCGGTGTGCTGGTCGAAGAGCAGGTCGCGGTAGATCTGGTCGGCGATGATGATCAGGTCGAGCTCGCGGGCGGCCTCGCACATGCGCCGCACCGTCTCCGGCCGGGCCAGCGTGCCGGTGGGGTTGTCGGGGAGCGTGACGACGAGGCAGCTCACCGGGCGCCCCGCCGCGCGTTCGAGCGTGACGGCGGCCCGCAGCGCGTCCGGGTCGGGCACGCCGCCCTCACCGGGAGGCGTCTCGACGAAGATCGGTTCGGCGCCCATGAGACGGGTCTGGGCGGCGTAGCTCACCCAGCTCGGGCGGGGCACGACGACGCCTCCGCCGATGGCGAGCAGCAGGCCGTACAGGAGCGGCTTGCTGCCGGGGCCCGCGACGATCAGGCCCGGGTCGGCCGGCAGGCCGCGGCGGTGCCAGTAACCCGCGGCGGCGGTGCGGAGGTCGGGGCTGCCGGCGACGGGACCGTACGCGCCACGCCCGGCGGCGGTGCCGAGCTGCCGCTCCAGCGACGGCAGGACGGGCAGGCCCGCCTCTCCGAAGGCGAGGGGCAGCACCGGCAGCCCGATGCGGCGTCTGTGGTCGAGGGCCTCGTTGGCGGCGAGAGTCGCGGAGATGGCGACTGACATGAGTTCACTCCAAGGAGCTCTTCTGGCTGGTTGACCTGCGCGCGGCCGTACGTCTCCATGGTGTGGTGGAACGGTGCATCAGTACAAGCGAGGCTTTCCGCTGCCGGGCGTAAGCTGAACTTATGCTCGATGTACGACGGCTGCGGCTGCTGCGGGAGTTCGCCGACCGCGGCAGCATCGCGGCGACCGCCAAGGCCCTCGGTTACACGCCGTCCGCCGTCTCACAGCAACTCGCCGTGCTCGAACGCGAGGTCGGCACCACACTGCTCGACCGCACGGCGCGCAGCGCCGAGCTCACCGACGCGGGCCGGCGGCTGTCCGACCATGCCGACCGCATCCTGCGGATGATCGAGTTCGCCGAGGCCGACCTGTCCGAGGCGGAGCCGACCGGGCAGATCGTGCTCACGGCGTTCCCCACGGCCGCGGTGGCGTTCGCGCCCGCCCTCGCGCACAGCCTGCGCCGCCACGAGGGCCTCACCTTCCAGCTGCGCCAGACGCGGCCGGGCGACGGGCTGCGGCAGGTGCGCTCCGGAGAGGTCGACCTCGCGCTGGTCGACGACTGGACCGGGCGGCTTCCCACGCGTGGGGGCGGCAGCCTGCGCTTCTCGCTGCTCCTGCACGACCCGCTCGTGCTCGTCGTGCCGTCCGGCCACTGGGCCGCCGATCCCGGCCGCGAGATCGACCTGTGGCGGCTGCGTGACGAGCCCTGGCTCGCGGCGCCGGCGGGCGAGCCGTCACGCCAGGCATTCGACCGCCTGCTCGCCGACGTCGGCGGCGCGCCGCCGATGCCGTGGGAGTTCGAGGGGCTCGGCACGATCCTCGGCCTGGTCGCGCGCGGCGTCGGGATCGCGGCCGTGCCCAGCCTGGCGCTGACCGCCGCGGTGCCGGGCATCGCGGCACGCGAACTGCCCGGATCGCTGACCCGCTACGTGTACGCCGTCGCCCGTACGGCGAGCGTGCGCCGGCCGTCGGTCGCGGTTACGCTCGAGGCGCTGCGGGACGCCGTGGCCGAGATCGACGTCATGTCGGCGGGCGGCATGCGGGAGCGTGCGCCCAAGGACGGCGATTCGTAAGCTTCGGGGCCGAAGGAGGGCGCGGTGTGAGCGGCGCGGCCGATCGGCTCCACCGGCACTGGCGGAGAGGCCGCCTGGTCCCGGCCGTCTACGACTTCGGGGCCGAACACGAGCCGATCGCCCGGCTGGGCGGCCGGCTGCTGTGGGGCGCCGACATGCGCCCCCTCTACGACTCCTTCGCCGAGGCGGGGCGGCTGCCGCCGGGCGCCGTCGTGCTCGACGTGCCGTGCGGGGGCGGAGTGGCGTTCCGCGGCGTGCCGCGCGGCGCCGGCCTGCGGTATGTCGCGGCGGACCTGTCACGTCTCATGCTCGGCCGGGCCCGCGCGGAGGCACGCCGCCGTGGACTGGACGCCGCGTTCGCGGGGGTGAGCGTGGACCGGCTGCCGTTCGCCGACGGGTCGTTCGACCGCTGCCTCACCTACAACGGGCTGCACTGCCTGCCCGACCCGGCCGGCGCGGTGACCGAGATGGCCCGGGTGCTGCGGCCCGGCGGCGTGCTGCGGGGCAGCGCGCTCGTGACCGGGGCCGGCCGCCGGCAGGACCTCCTCATCGCGCTCCTGCGGTCGCGCGGCGACTTCGGCCGGCCCGGGAGTCTCGCCGACCTGCGAGGCTGGCTGGACGACGCCGGGCTGGAGTCCGCGGACGTCACGGCCACCGGAGCGCTGGCGTGCTTCTCGGCGGTCAAGCCCGGCTGAGCCGGTGACGGACGGGCGGTTCTCCCGAGGCCGTCCGAAGGCCTGGTGCGCGGCGTGCGGGGCGTCCCTACACTTGACCGCATCATGGCCGTGCAAATCGCTCCCAGCATTCTGTCCGCCGACTTCGCCCGGCTCGCCGACGAGGTCGCGGCGGTCGCCGACGCCGACTGGATCCACGTCGACGTGATGGACAACCACTTCGTGCCCAACCTCACCCTCGGCCTGCCGGTGGTCGAGGCGCTGCTCAAGGCGACGCCCCTTCCGGTGGACTGCCACCTCATGATCGAGGACCCCGACCGGTGGGCGCCCGGCTACGCCGAGGCGGGGGCGGCCAGCGTCACCATCCACGCCGAGGCGGCGAGCGCCCCGATCCGCACGCTGCGGGAGATCCGCTCCGCCGGCGCCCGCGCCGGTCTGGCGCTCAACCCGGGCACGGCCGTGGAGCCGTACGCCGACCTGCTCGCCGAGATCGACATGCTGCTCGTGATGACGGTCGAGCCGGGCTTCGGCGGCCAGCCGTTCCTCGACGTCGTGCTGCCGAAGATCAGCCGAGCCCGCGACCTCATCAAGGGCCGGGACCTCGACGTGTGGCTCCAGGTCGACGGGGGAGTGAACACCGAGACCATCGAGCGCTGCGCGGAGGCGGGCGCCGACGTGTTCGTGGCCGGCTCGGCCGTGTACTCCGCCGACGACCCGGCCGAGGCGGTCCGCTCGCTGCGCGCCCAGGCGACCCGGGCGTCCCGTCAGGGGGCGTAGACGGAGGCGCCGTCCTCGACGTGGCTCCTCAGGCGGCCCTGGGTGACCAGGACCTCCAGGTGGGCGCGGGTCTCGGTGGTCGCCAGCATCTGGTTGAACATGTCCAGCTCGTCGAAGTGGCGTCCTCGCCGGGTCCAGGTCAGCGCGCGGGCCGTCTCGTACGCCGTGCCCGCCCCGGCGGCGACCGCCGCGGCGCAGGCGTCCAGGCGCTCGGCGTGGTGGTCCAGCAACGCGTCGACGCGGGAGTGCACGCTATCGGTGACCGGTCCGTGCGCCGGCAGCAGCCGCAGGTCGGGCAGCTCACGTACGAGCTTGAGCGACGCGAGGTAGGAGCCGAGCGGTGAGGCCTCCGGCGCGCTCTCGAAGCCGATCGACGGGGTGATGTGCGGCAGCACGTGGTCGCCGGCGAACAGCAGCCCGGCGGTCAGGTCCGCGAAGACCAGGTGACCCCGCGTGTGGCCGGGCGTCGGCACGGCCAGCAGCTCGCGGCCGGTCAGCGGCACCGGGATCCGCCCCTCGATCCAGTCGTCCGGCATGGCCCATTCGGACGGGTTGTGCCCGCCTTCCTTCCACACCGCCCGCAGCCGTTCGATGAGGGGCGCCGCGCCGCAGGCGTTCAGTTGCTCCAGCTGAGGGGAGCGGTCGGTCGGCCCCGCGGCGGTCAGCAGTTCGAGGGTGGGGCGCTCGCCGATGCCCAGGCTCACCCGCGTGCCGAACTCCCGGCGTACCGCGACCGCCTGCGTGTAGTGGTCCCGGTGGACGTGGGTGACCAGGAAACGGCTGATGTCGGCGAGCCCGAACCCGATCTCCTTGAGCGAGGTCTCCAGCTGCCGCCGCGACTCCTCCAGCGACCAGCCGCCGTCGATCAGCACGAGGCCCTCGTCGTCCTCGATCGCGTAGACGTTGACCGCCCGGAGGCCGTCTGTGGGCAGCGGCAGCGGTATCCGGTGGACTCCAGGGGCGACCTGGAACGCTCCAGGCTCGATCCACTCAGATCGCTGCGACATCGGTTCGGTCCTCGGCTTTCCGGCGTGCGGTTTTAGAACGTCATTCGATCTATACCGGACTTCCCGCTCCGGGCACCACGGCTGGGACCGGTGAATCTCATTACTCTTCGCCGCGGCGCGTCCCGTACGGTCGGCGTCGAGGGGAGGCGGGGAGATGATCCAGGCGATCGGACTCGGGCTGGTCGTGTTCGTCGGCGCGGCGGCTCAGCGGATCACCGGGCTCGGCTTCTCGCTCGTGACCTCGCCGTACCTGGTGCTGCTCCTGGGTCCGTTCGACGGCGTCCTGGTGGTCAACGCCTGCGCCGTCCTCACCGCCTTCGTCGTCCTGACGCAGGTCTGGCGGGACGTGGACCCGCGCCGGGCCGCGCTGCTCATCGGCCCCGCGCTGCCGGCCGTGGCGGCCGGGGCCTGGATGGCGAGGACCCTGCCGGC
Organism: Actinoallomurus iriomotensis; assembly: GCF_030269445.1. GTDB lineage: Bacteria > Actinomycetota > Actinomycetes > Streptosporangiales > Streptosporangiaceae > Actinoallomurus > Actinoallomurus iriomotensis. Next base: position 295,203 of record NZ_BSTJ01000001.1, on the reverse strand, counting down.
ACCGCCGCTGGCCGTCGTCGTCGGCGTGCTCATCCTGTGCGCCCTGGTCGCCGTCGTGGCCAGCGAGAGGGCGCGGGTGCTGCGCGGCACACCGGGGGCGGTGGCCGCCGGAATCGGATCGGGCTTCCTCAACGCGACCGTCGGCGCGGGCGGGCCGGCGGTCGCGCTGTACGCGGTGTCCTCCGGCTGGGCGCAGCACCGGTTCGCGGCAACGGCCCAGCTGGTGTTCGGAGTCCTTGGCGTCGCGTCGCTGGCCGCCAAGGGCGGCCGGCCGTCGATGGCCGCGGCCGAATGGGCGACGGTCGCGGCGGGACTGACCGTCGGTGTTCTCACCGGGAACCGCCTGGCCGGGCGCTTCTCGCCGGCGCGGGGCCGCACCGCCGTGATCGCCTTGGCCATGGCGGGCGCCGCGCTCACGGTGGTCAAGGGCGTGGCGGCACTGTGCGGATGTCGCTGAACACCGATCGGCAGTTGCGGTCAAGCGGTCACGTGCGAGGACCTGGCGCTGGGTTCGGAGGGTGGGGCGTCAACGTGCTCTTCCTCACACAACGCGGGGAATGTCTCGCGTGGCACACTGGTTGGGAGTGTTCATCAGCGTGCTCCGGGGTCGGTGAAATTCCGAACCGGCGGTTACAGTCCGCGACCCGGCCGAAACCATCGGCCGGTTGACCCGGTGGAATTCCGGGACCGACGGTCAAAGTCCGGATGGGAGGCAGCGCGCGGCCGTGCCCTGTGCGGGGCACGGTAGTGGCGTCGGCACCATCACGCCGTCACATCCCGGAGCCTGGATCAGGAGGCCCGGGGTGACCGCATCTTCCGCGGAAGAGACGGCGATGCGCGACGCGATCGCGCTGGCGGCGCGTGCGCTCGGTGAGACCAGTCCCAACCCCGTCGTCGGATGCGTCGTGCTCGACGCCGACGGAGCGCCCGTGGGACGGGGCTTCCACGCGTACGCGGGCGGTCCGCACGCCGAGGTCGTCGCGCTCCGCGAGGCCGGGGACCGCGCGCGGGGCGGCACGCTCCTCGTCACCCTCGAACCCTGCGATCATCAGGGACGCACCGGGCCCTGCAGCCGGGCCATCCTGGCCGCCGGTCTGCGCCGGGTCGTGTACGCCGTCGGCGACCCCAGCGACCAGGCCCAGGGCGGCGGGCGGCGGCTCGCCGAGGCCGGTCTGTCCGTCGAGTCCGGGCTCCTCGCCGCCGAGGCCGAGCGGGTCAACGCCGAATGGCTCACCCATGCCCGCCTGCGCCGACCCCACGTGACCTGGAAGTTCGCCGCCACTCTGGACGGCCGGTCGGCCGCGGCCGACGGCACCAGCCAGTGGATCACCGGGGCCTCCGCGCGGGAGGACGTCCACCGCCTGCGCGCACGCGTCGACGCGATCATCGCCGGGTCCGGCACCGTACTGGCCGACGATCCCCGTCTCACCGTGCGCGGCTTCGAACCGCACGACCACCTGCGCACCCATCGCCGCCCGCTGCGCGTCGTCGCCGACGCCCGCGCCCGTACACCCCTGGACAGCCGCGTCCTGGACGACGCGGCGCCGACGCTGGTCGCGGTCGCCGACGACACCGACGCGTCCGCCCTGGAGTCCACCACCGCCGTCGTACGGGTGCCGCGCTCCCGGCGCGGACCCGGCCTGGACCTGTCCGCCCTGCTCGCGGAGCTGACCGAACGCGAGATCGTCTCCGTGCTCCTCGAAGGCGGTCCGTCCCTGGCCGGAGGGTTCCTGGCCGCGGGCCTGGTCGACCGCGTCGTCGCCTACCTGGCGCCGGCGCTGCTCGGCGCCGGGACCGCCGCCCTCGGCGACGCCGGGATCGCGACGCTCGCGGAGGCGTACCACCTCGACATCGACGACGTCACCACGATCGGGCCGGACCTGCGGATCACCGCGACGGTACGCGACCGGCCGGCACCGTCTCGAAGGGAGAACTGAAGTGTTCACCGGAATCGTCGAGGAGCTGGGGGAGATCGTCGCGCTCGAGCGCGAGGGCGACTCCGCCCGGCTCACCGTACGCGGCCCGCTGGTCGTCTCCGACGCCGTCCACGGCGCGTCCATCGCGGTCAACGGGGTCTGCCTCACGGTCACCGACGTCAAGGACGACGCCTTCACCGTCGACGTGATGAAGGAGACCCTCGACCGGTCCTCCCTCGCCGCGCTGGCCCCCGGCTGCCCGGTCAACCTCGAGCGGCCCGTACGCCCGTCGGACCGGCTCGGCGGCCACATCGTGCAGGGCCACGTCGACGGCGTCGGCGAGATCGCCTCCCGCGAGCCCGGTGACCGCTGGGAGGTCGTGACGATCGGCCTGCCGGCGGATCTGGCCCGCTACGTGGTGGAGAAGGGTTCGATCACCGTCGACGGCATCAGCCTGACCGTGGTCGAGGCCCGCGACGACGCCTTCACGGTCGCCCTGATCCCCACGACGCTGGAGCTGACCACGCTCGGCCGCAAGGGCCCCGGCGACCCGGTCAACCTCGAGGTCGACGTCGTGGCCAAGTACGTCGAGCGGCTCGTCGCCGCCGGAGTCCGGCCATGAGCGAACGAAGTGAGCGAATCGACGGCACAGCGTTCATGGCCGCTCCTCCGACGAAGGAGGCCTCATGAGCTCCTGGACGCAGGCGGGTGTGACGATCCTCGGCGAGAAGGTGCTGTGGACCGACCTGCTGGGCAACGTGTTCTCCCTGGCGACGGTCTGGCTGGCGATCAGGCGCACCATCTGGACGTGGCCGGTCCAGCTCGCCGGCGCGGTGCTGCTGTTCACCGCCTCGGTGAGCGCGCACGCGCCGGGCAACGCCCTGAAGCAGGTGCTGTTCGTCGCGCTGGTCTCCTACGGCTGGGTGAAGTGGCTGCGCGGCATCCGCGAGAGCGACGGCCTGCCGGTGCGCCCGGCCACCGGGCGCGAGCGCGTCGTGCTGGTGGTGGCCCTGGCCGGTGGCACGGCGGCCATGGCGCTGCTGTTCGCGAACATCTCCTGGCTGCAGATCACCTGGTCCCCGACGGCGAACGCGTACATCTTCGCGGGCAGCGCGGTCGCGACGTTCGCGCAGAGCCGCGCCCTCGTCGACTTCTGGGTCATCTGGGTGCTGGTGGACCTCGTGGGCGTGCCCCTGGCGATCAAGTCCGGCCTGTACGTCTCCGGGGCGGCGTACGTGATCTTCTTCGTGATGGTCCTCGCCGGGTTCCGTAACTGGATCAACCAATACCGCCGGCAGCGGCGGAGTGCCGAACTGGAGGCGGTCGCGGCATGAGCTTCGACACAGTGGAAGAGGCGATCGCGGACATCGCCGCGGGCAGGCCCGTGGTGGTGGTCGACGACGCCGACCGTGAGAACGAGGGCGACATCATCTTCGCGGCCGCCAAGGCGACCCCGGAGCTGCTCACCTTCACGATCCGCTACAGCAGCGGCGTGATCTGCGTGCCGATGGAGGGCGCGGATCTGGACCGCCTCGACATCCCGCTGATGACCACGCGGAACCGCGAGCGGATGCGCACGGCGTACACCATCAGCGTGGACGCGCGCGACGGCGTGACCACCGGCATCTCCGCGGCCGACCGCGCCACCACGATCCGGCGGCTGTGCGACTCGGCGACCGAGCCGTACGAGCTGGTGCGGCCCGGCCACGTCTTCCCGCTGCGCTACCACGAGGGCGGCGTCCTGCGGCGGCGCGGCCACACCGAGGCGGCGGTGGACCTGGCCCGGCTCGCCGGGCTGACCCCGGCCGGGGTCCTCGCCGAGGTCGTCAACGACGACGGCACGATGTCCCGGCTGCCCCAGCTCGAGGTGTTCGCCAAGGAGCACGACCTGAAGCTGATCTCCATTGAGCAGCTCGTGGCGTACCGCAAGCGCACCGAGCGGATGGTCGCGCGGGTCGCCGAGACGCACATCCCGAACCGGCACGGCATGTGGCGCGCGGTGGGGTACTCCAGCGCCGTCGACGGCGGCGAGCACCTCGCGCTCGTCCTCGGCGATCTCGGCGACGGCGAGGACGTGCTGATCCGGGCGCACTCGGAGTGCCTGACCGGCGACGTGCTCGGCTCCCAGCGCTGCGACTGCGGCACCCAGCTCGACGCCGCGATGGCGGCGATCGCCGCGGAGGGCCGAGGTGTCGTCCTCTACCTGCGCGGGCACGAGGGCCGGGGGATCGGCCTGCTCGCCAAGCTGCGGGCCTACGCGCAGCAGGACAACGGCTCCGACACCGTGGACGCCAACATCGAGCTCGGCCTGCCGGTGGACTCGCGCGAGTACGTCAACGCGGCACAGATGCTGATCGACCTCGGCGTCCAGTCGGTGCGCGTGCTGACCAACAACCCGCTCAAGCTGGCGGGCCTGGAGGGCTTCGGCGTCGAGGTGCGCGGCCGTACCCCCCTGCCCGTCGTCGTCACCGAGTACAACCGTCGTTACCTCACGGCCAAGCGCGACCGCCTCGGCCACCACATCGGAGAGCTGTCATGAGCGGTGCGGGACGTCCCGAAGCCGCGGCCGTCGACGCGTCCGGGCTGAGCCTGGGCGTGGTCGCTGCCCGCTGGAACGGTCAGATCACCGACCAGTTGCTCGAACGCGCGCTGGCCGCCGCGAAGGAGTGCGGCCTGCCGGAGCCCGTCGTCGTACGGGTCGCGGGCGCCCTCGAACTTCCGGTCGTCGCCCAGCAGCTCGCCCGTGATCACGACGCGGTCGTCTGTCTCGGCGCTGTGATCAGGGGGGGTACGCCCCATTTTGACTATGTATGCGACTCGGTAACGGCGGGTTTGACGAGGGTTGCCCTTGATGAGGGCGCCCCCATCGGCAATGGCGTACTAACCTGTGAGACGCTTGACCAGGCACTGGACCGCTGCGGTCGGCCGGACAGCAGCGAAGACAAAGGATGGGAGGCGACCGTGGCCGCACTCGATACGGCACTGACCTTGAGGGGCCTGCGGCATCACGGTCACGCGCGGCATCACGAGGAGCATCAAGGCTCCTGAAGTCCCTCACGCCGCGACACCGATCTCTCATCCGTAGGAAGGTCTTTCACCGTGCTGTCACTCGTGCTTCCCAAGGGCTCGCTGGAGAAGGCGACGTTCGAGCTGTTCGACGCCGCCGATCTGACGGTCCGCCGTGGCTCCGATCGTGACTACCGCGCGTCGGTCGACGACCCGCGCATCGACCGCGTTCGCGTGCTGCGCCCGCAGGAGATCCCCACTTATCTGGAGCAGGGGCTCTTCGACCTCGGCATCACCGGGCGTGACTGGATCACCGAGACGCAGGCCGACGTCGTCTCGCTCGGCGAGCTGAAGTACTCCAAGGCGACCTCCAACCCGGTGCGCGTCATCATGGCCGTGCCGAACGACGCCCCCTGGCAGTCGGTGGAGGACCTGCCGGAGGGCGTGCGGATCTCCACCGAGTTCCCGGCGCTGACCGAGCGTTTCCTGACCGAGCACGGCGTCAAGGCGCGAGTGGTGCCCTCGTACGGCGCCACCGAGGCGAAGGTGCCCGACATCGTCGACGCGATCGTCGACCTGACCGAGACCGGGTCCTCCCTGCGCAAGAACGGCCTGCGCATCCTCGACACGCTGCTGGTCAGCTACACCGAGCTGGTCGCCAACCGCGAGGCGTACGAGGACCCGAACAAGCGGGCCGCCATGGAGGACATCGCGCTGCTGCTGCAGGGCGCGATCCGGGCCCGCGGCAACGTCCTGCTCAAGCTCAACGTCCCCGACGCGCAGCTGCAGGACGTCCTGAGCATCATGCCGTCGTTGTCGTCCCCGACGGTCACCCGCCTGGCCGGCGGCGAGATGCACGCGGTGGAGAGCGTCGTGGCCAAGCACGGCGTCAACACCCTCATCCCGGCGATCAAGGCGGCCGGCGGCTGCGACATCCTCGAGATCCCGATCAGCAAGATCGTCGACTGACGTGACCGCGGCGACGTGGCGGCCGCACCGTGCCCGGATCATCCCGTACGTTCTCGCCGTGGTGGTCGTGGCAGGCTCGGTCGCCCTCGCCGTGGGCATGCCGTCCAACTGGGCCGTCGGCGACCGGATCGGCCTGGTCGTGATCGGCTTGATCCTCGCGGGGATCCTGCACATCCTCGCGCGCAGCCGGATCACCGCCGACGATCGCGGTGTGACGGTGGTCAACGGCCTGCGCACTCATGAGTACGAGTGGGCCGAGATCCTGGGCGTGTCGATGCCGGAGGGCGCGCCGTGGCCGATGCTGGATCTGGCCGACGGCTCGACCCTTCCGGCGATGGGCATCCAGGCGTCCGACGGCGACCGCGCCCGTCACGCGGTCGCCGAACTCGCCGCCCTGGTCCACGAGCGCGGCGAGGCCCGGGACGCCTGAGCGCGCCCCTCGGCCGCACATATGTCATCGGGAGACGGGATGCCGCTGGAGAACGAGGACCGGCCGTCGGACTCCCCGTACGTCCACCGCGTGTGGCGTAGCCGCGCGTCCGGCGTCGCGCGGATGACCTCGATCGCGACGTCGAACTGGGAGCTGGTCTTCTGGACGCACGAAGGCCACACGCACGCCGCCGTACGAGGGCCGGAGACCACGGCCTCGAGCGTCGACGTGCCCGACGGGTCGGAGTCCTTCGGCATCACGTTCGCGCACGGCACTTCGATGCCGCACCTGCCTCCCGCGCGCCTCGTCGACTCCGCGTGGGAGAGCCCGCACGCGACCGCGACGAGGTTCGCGCTCGGCGGTGAAGAGTGGTTCATCCCCGGCTTCGAGAGCGCGGAGCAGTTCGTCGGCCGGCTCGTGCGGGAGGGCGTCGTCATACGCGATCCTCTCGTCCAGGAGGTCATGGTGGGCCGGCCGCCGGCCGTCGGGACGAGGTCGGTGCAGCGTCGCGTCGCGGCGGCGACCGGGCTCACGCAGGGCGGCATCCGGCAGATCGAACGCGCCCGGCAGGCCGCGATCCTGCTCGGCGAGGGCGTCGCGTCCCTCGATGTCGTCAACCGGCTCGGCTACTACGACCAGCCGCACCTCGCCCGTTCGCTGACGCGCTTCATCGGCCGCACCGCGACCGAACTGTGCCGGCAGGACGAGGCGGGGCAACCCCTGTCGCTTCTGTACAAGACCGGCGACGTCTCCGATTCCTAGCCTGACCAGGAGAGATTTCACATCCATGTCAGGAAGGGCAAGCCAGATGACCGAGAACGTCAGTGCGGCCGCCGTGTCCGCCGATGGCACCGTGATCGCGTTCACCGCGTGGGGCGAGGGCGAGCCGCTCATCATCATCGACGGCGCGACCGCCTACCCCGCCATCAACCCGACGAACGAGGAGATCGGGCGGCTGCTGAGCGCGGATTTCCGGACTTACGCCTATGACCGTCGTGGGCGTGGTGAGAGCACCGACACCGCGCCGTACGCGGTGGAGCGCGAGATCGAGGATCTCGCCGCGCTCATCGAGGTGGCGGGCGCGCCGGTGACGGTGTTCGGGTGGTCGTCCGGCGCGGTTCTCGCGCTGGACGCCGCGGCGGCGGGTCTGCCGATCGCCCGGCTGGCGCTGTTCGAGCCGCCGTTCGTCGTCGATGACAGCCGGCCGCCGTTGCCGGTGGACTATGTGGAGCGTCTCGACGCCGCCGTGGCCGACGGTCGCCCTGGGGACGCCGCGGAGCTGTTCCTGACGGCTGCGGTCGGTCTGCCCGGCGAGGCCGTCGGTGGGATGCGGGAGAGTGAGTTCTGGCCGGTCATGGAGGCGGTCGCGCCGACGATCGCCTATGACGGCCGGATCATGGGGACCACGATGTCGGGCGCCCCGTTGCCTCGTGATCGGTGGGCCGCCGTCACGGCGTCCACGCTGGTGATGCACGGTACCGGGACGTACCCGTTCATCGTCGCGGGTGCCCGTGCGCTCGCCGAGCTGCTGCCGACCGCGACTCTGCTCGCCGTCGAGGGCGAGCAGCACAGCGCCCCCGCCGGGGTGCTCGCCGCCGCGCTGCGCGACTTCGCCCACGCCCGCTGAAGGAGGGTGCGGACATGGGAAGAGTCGTGGTCACCGAGTTCGTCTCGCTCGACGGCGTCGCGGAAGCACCTGGCGGTGAGGACTTCAAGTACGCGAACTGGAGCTTCGAGTTCGACCGGGGGGAGGAGGGCGAGCGGTTCAAGCTCGATGAGGCGCTCGGCGCCGAGGCGTTGCTCCTCGGCCGCCGGACCTACGAGGGATTCGCCGCGGCCTGGCCGCAGTACGAGGGCGAGCTCGCCGAGAAGTACAACGGGATGCCGAAGTTCGTGGTCTCCAGCACGCTCACCGACCCGGAGTGGAACAACACGCGCGTGCTCTCCGGCGGCCTGGCCGAGGAGGTGACCCGGCTCAAGGACGAGGTGGACGGCGACATCTCGGTCCCCGGCAGCATTCGGCTCGTACGGGGACTGCTCGAGCACGACCTGGTCGACGAACTCCACCTCATGACGTTCCCGGTCCTCCTCGGCACCGGGCGGCGCCTGTTCGGGGAGACCTCGGACAAGTCGGCCTGGAAGCCGACCGAGTCGATCACCGTCGGCGACGGCGTACTCATCACAGTCCTCCAACGAGCACGGTGACCATCCGACGACCGGCGTCCAGGCGTCCGATGGCGACCGCGCGCGGTGGCCGGGACTCGCTCGGCCGGCCGAGCGGTAGGGCGCCCGGCCGCCCGGCCGGCGTTCGTCCGGCGAGGAGCCACCCCACCACCCCGTCCGCGTGGTTGAGGTGGGTCATGTTTCGGGGGGCTGGGGCGTCGAGGGCGGCGGCGTGGGGTTCAGTGAGGATGCCGCCCACCACGCCCCGTCCGCCCGGCCGAAGCGATCACGCTTCCGGGCGGCTGGAACACGGAGGACGGCGACGTGGCAGTCGCACACGGCCGAACACTGGGGCGCGTCGCCGCTGATCCTCGACGCGATGGCGGACCTCGACGGGAATACCGTCGGCCGCCACCGTGCCTTCGGCCGGCCCGACACCTCGTACGCATCCTCGGTGACCGGCCGCGGCGCGGACGGCCCCGCGATCAGCTCGCCGAGGACGCGCGGTTCGGCTGGGCCTTGGGACGGCGCCGGAACGATGTACGTCACGATCCCGGCGGGCGGCTTCGGCGAGACGTCGGCGGCCATGCGCTGCCACTGAGCCGCGCACGGTCGGCTCGGGCGATGGGAGGACGGCGATCGACATGGGCAGGGCCGGACCGGAGGCGCGCACCACGATCCGTTCAGCTCCGGATGCCCCGTCGGGCCGGTCCCACGGACCTGTTTCCTCTTCGCGACCGCTGCGACGGCGCATGACCGGCGTCCTCGCCTCCGGCGTCGTCCGTTCGTATCGCCGAGGCAGGCGCCCCACGGTGCTCGTGGTGTTCGCCGGCAGCCGGGGCGGGCCGCGGACGGCGACCGCCGGCGCGGTGGCCGGCCGTCGCCGGTCTGGAGACGCGATCAGGGCCGGCTACGACCGGACGGACCCGACCGCGATCACCGATCCCCGGCTGGGCCCGGGAAACGGCTCCGCGTTCGCGTGGACGATCGCCATCGCGGGCCGTTGCCGAGGCCCGCGCGCCGCTCGCCGAGCGACCCGAGACCGACCGGGAGCGGTTCGACCGGGCGCTCGTTCGCCGCGGCCGTGATCGACATGGCCGTGCGGTGGATCGGCCGGCCGAGCCGGCGCATCATGGGTTCGCCTGATGCGCCGGGCAGCCGAGCAGTGCCGCGACGGCCTCGGCGGTCTCCGGGTGCCGGGCCGACAGCGCCGCCGCCTCGGCTTCGCCCGGCCGGAGCGGGGCGCCGGCCGTACGGTCGTAGCCGAGCAGGTCCGCCACCGCCTCGTACGACGCCGGGTGGGCGGCCAGCAGATCCGCCACCGGCCCGGCCGGCACCGGTTCCGCCGGAGCAGGGGCGGGCCGCTCCGACCACGGCGGCACCCACGTGTCGACGCCCGCCAGGGTGCCGGGGAACGTGCGGCCCGCCTCGCGGACGAGGACCGGCACGAGTTCCCGTGCGTTGTCGCGCAGCGTGGTGATCAACGTGGGCAGCCAGGGGAGCAGGACGGTGTCGGGGAGCCGGGCGAACGCCTTGGAGATCACCTCGACCACCAGCGGCGTCAGCGCCGGTACCGGTTCGAGCGCCTGGACGAACCCGCTGATGTACTGCGGGAACGTCGGGACGATCAGCGGATTCGCCAGCAGGTCGTCGCACCGGGTGCGCAGGTCGGCCTGGGACAGCAGGCCCAGCTGGGAGCTCGCGGCCCACAGCAGCGCCACCTTCGCGGGCGCCTCCGGATGCGACTGGCGTACGGCGAGTTCGAGCTGGGCGTGGTCGCAGCCGAAGGACAGCGCCAGGCTCTCCATCCCGAACAGGAACCCGAGCATGGCCGCCACCTGCCGCACGCCGGTGTCGTCGTCGGTGAACGCGGTCGGCAACAGCGTGCAGTAGTGGGCGTACCCCGTGGTCACGAACGCCTCGCACCACCGGGGCAACGCGGGCCGGGTCGCCCGGTAGTGCGCGAGCAGCCGGCGCATGCGGCGAAGCACCTCCGGCGCGTCGTCGACCGTGCGTTCGGCGGACAGCAGCTCCACGGCCCGCGCGCCCAGCTCGTCGGTGAGCCGGCCGCCGCCGAGGTAGAGGAGGGACTGCTCGACCGCGTCGAGCGCGACGGACGCGGTGGCGTGCTCGGCGTGCACGGCGCGCCGGAGCCGCTGTTCGAGCACCTGCTCGACGCTGACGCCCTCGTACCCCAGCTCGATGAGCGAACGCTGGTTGCGGCCGATCGCGAGGTCCCAGCTCTCCTGGATCGAGCGCTCGCCGAGCCGGCGCGAGCCCATGATCGGGCGTACGGCGTCGTCGGGCAGCAGGTGACGCAGGATCCACAGCAACTGGGAGCACGGCGCCAGCTCGGGCCGCGCGCCGAGGTCGATCAGGGCCCGCTGGATCGTGCGCTTCTCCAGGTCGAGCCCCAGGGGCGCGAGCCGGTCGAGGACATCGCGCGCCAGCGGCGGCAGCGCGTCGTACCCGACCTGGCCGATCCGGTCACCGCCGAGGAGGATCTCGCAGAGGCGGCGCACGTCGCGCCGGCCGGGCACGACGTCCTTCTCGATGCACGTGATCGCGGCGTCCTGGAAGTCGTACGGGGTGGGGCGCCGGCGGCCCCGCAGCCCGGCGAGCAGGACGGACGTCTCGAACACCGCGATCGCGTCGGCCGTGCTGGCGAGGTAGCCGTTGCGCCGGGCCAGCCCGACGATGCCGGTGCACCAGCCGAGCAGCTCGTCCTCGTCGACGGCGTCGAGTGCCGGCGGCGCGGCCAGGAAGCCGGACAGCCGGTCGGCGACCGGCTCCGGCGGCGCCGAGACGGGATTCTTCGCGGGTTCGCGGGTGCCCTTCTGGCCCTTGAGACGGTACGGCGTGACGCGTGCGTGCCGTCGCGCCTTGTCCCACGTGGCGGCGGCGATCGACACCGAGCCGGAGGCCAGGCCGAACTGCGCCTCGATGGCCGCGTGGCTGGACGGGATCAGCCCGTAGAGCCAGCGGGTGCCCGTCCGCGGGCTGATCTCGAACGGCTCGGCGTCGCCGTCGAGGCCGAACTGCGCGACCGTGCTGGCCGCGTGGAAGGCGCCGCAGACGTACAGGCAGTCGGCCGGGTCGGCGCCGGAGGAGGCGAGGTGCTCGCGCATGCGGGTCCACATGTACCGTTCGCGGTCCTCCTCGACCCTGAGGCCGCGCCGGCCGGGCCGCAGCCGGCGGAACAGGCTGCCGATCAGGACCATGACCTGGCGGTACGTGGCGTGGTCCGCGCCGATCAGCGGCTGCTCGACGTACTGGTCCCACCACTCGGACCAGTGCCGGACCCGGCCGTGGTGGAGCAGGTGCTCCTCCAGCTCGGCGAATCCGGGCCGCAGGTCGCCGATCTCGAGGCCGACGGCGTCGCCGTGCAGCGCCGCGTCGTCCTCAGAATCGGTCTCCGCCTCCGGGGCCGCCGTCCCGGCGGGCGCGTCCGGTTCCCACTGGAACACGTGGTCGGTCGAACGGTCCACCAGCACCAGCTCGACACCCGGAGTGTCGAGGGCGTACGCGATGGCCTGGTACTCCGCGGACGCCTCGGTGATGGGCGCCACCACGCTGAGCGGCGCCGCCTCCGGCGGGAACCCGTCGATCTCCGACGCGAACGCCTGCAACGCGACCGGCAGGCGGCAGTTGCGCAGCTCGTCCAGCAGCGGTCGCAGGTCCTCGCACAGCTCCAGGTAGACGACCTTGGGCTGCTTGTCGCGCAGCCGCTTCGCCATCGCGAGTGCCGACGCCGGCGAGTGGTGGCACACCGGAAAGATCTCGAGCCGCTCGGACAGCGCGCGGTCGACGTCGTCGACCATGCCCGAGAGGATCCCCGGCACGGCGCTCGGACCGCCGGCGAACGCCTCGGCGGCGGTCGTCAGCTGCTCGCGCAGCGCGTCGAAGGTGCCGGACGCACCATGCCGGTCGCTCATGACAGGGTGGCGATCGCCTCGCGGCCGCCTTCGAGGAAGGCGTGCCACGGACCGTCCTTGTCCTTCTTGCCGCGCGGCTCGACCACGCCGTGCCAGAACTTGTTCAAGATGGCGAGGTCCTCGGGGCTGCGCCGGGCCAGCGACCCGACGAGCGAGCTCGCGAGCGTCTCGGCGCGGAGCGAGCTGTCGCCGAAGAAGCGGCTGTGCAGGATGGCGTCTTCTAGCACGCCGATCTGCTCGGCGGTCGACAGCGCGGACTCCAGCCGCTCATCGTCGCTGGTGGCCGACGCCGAGGCCGCCCGCAGGTCGGCGAAGCTCTCCAGCAGGACGTCCAGCAGCGTGGGCGGCACCTCCAGCTCGATCCGGTGCCGGCGCATCAGCTCGGTGGTGCGGAACCGGATGATCTCGGCCTCGCTGCGCTTGTTGGTCACCACCGGGATGCGGACGAAGTTGAACCGGCGCTTCAGCGCCGAGGACAGGTCGTTGACGCCGCGGTCGCGGCTGTTGGCCGTCGCGATGATCGAGAACCCGGGCTGGGCGAAGACGATGTTGTCGCGGTCGAGCTCCGGGATGGAGACGTACTTCTCGGACAGGATCGAGATCAGCGCGTCCTGCACGTCACTGGTCGAGCGGGTCAGCTCCTCGAACCGGCCGATCACGCCCTGCTCCATCGCGGTCATGATCGGCGAAGGGATCATCGACTCGCGCGACTGGCCCTTGGCGATCACCATCGAGACGTTCCAGGAGTACTTGACGTGGTCCTCCGTGGTGCCCGCCGTACCCTGCACGACCAGGGTGGAGTTGCGGGAGATCGCGGCGGACAGCAGCTCGGCCAGCCAGCTCTTGCCGGTGCCCGGGTCGCCGATCAGCAGCAGGCCGCGGTCGGACGCCAGGGTGACGATGCCGCGCTCGACGAAGGTCCGGTCGCCGAACCACTTCTGCGGGATCTCCCGGTCGAGGCCGTCGGACCGCGCCGACCCGAGCACGAACGTGCGCACCATGCGGGGGCTGAGCCGCCAGGAGAACGGCTTTGGCCCGTCGTCGACGGACTCCAGCCAGTCGAGCTCCTCGGCGTACTTGACCTCGGCTGGGGCGCGGAGCATGTCATCGGTCACGATCGTTTCTCTCCTAGGCGAGGAAGTTCTTGAGCTCGAACACGAGCTTGCGGATGTGTCCTGAGATCACGGGAGTGCCGAGGTCCTTGAAGCGCTGGCGGAACCAGGGGTTCACGCTCTGCCGGCCCGAGCTGTTCACCGAGCCGACCGGGATGAACTTCACCCCCGAGCGGTGCACCGCCTCGATGCCGTCGAACAGCGGCTGGGACCGGTCGAACTCGTAGAAGTCGGAGATCCACACCATCACGGTGTCGCGCGGGTTGGAGATCTTCGGCCGGGCCATCGCCATCGCCACCGGCCCGTCGTTGCCGCCGCCGAGGTTGGTCCGCAGCAGCACCTCGAACGGATCGTGCACCCATGGCGTCAGGTCGAGCGCCCGGGTGTCGTACGCGATCAGGTGCACGTCGACCTTGGGCAGGCCCGCGAAGATCGACGCGAGGATCGTGCAGTTGACCATCGAGTCGACCATCGAGCCCGACTGGTCGACCACCACGATCAGCCGGGGCGGCGTGGTGCGCTTGGCGGTGTGCCGGTAGAACAGCCGGTCGACGTAGAGGCGTTCGTCCTCGGGGCTGTAGTTGGTGAGGTTCTTCCAGATCGTGCGCTGGAGGTCGAGGTTGCGGAAGACCCGCTTCGGCGGCACCGAACGGTCGAGGGTGCCCGCGCTCGTCTGCTGGACCTGTGTGCGCAGCACCTGTGCGACCTCGTCGACGTAGCGGCGGATCAGCGACTTGGCGTTGGCGAGGGCGACGCCCGACAGGTTGGACTTGTCGCGCAGCAGCTGCTCGATCAGCGACATGCTGGGCGTCAGCCGGCTCGCCAGCGCCGGGTCCGCCAGCACCTCGCGGAGCCGCATGCGGCGTACGAGGTCGCCCTCCAGCTCCGACAGCGTGCCGGCCAGCCCGCCCGCGCACTCCTCGCCGAGTGCTTCGCGGAGCCGGCCCGCGTCCTTCTGCCAGCTCGCGAGCTGCGTGGCCGTGACGCTGCCCGAGCCGGTGGCGAACACGCTGAGGAGCAGCTTCGACATCAGCGCCGCCCGGCGTACGCGATCGCCTCCCGCCTCGCCGCCCGCCATCAGGCCGCGCAGCTCGTCGCCCAGCTCGGGGAAGCGCTGGATGAGGTTGTCCACCGAGAGGGACGGGTCGAGCAGCGCGGTCGGCAGGCCGACGTCGTCGACGATGGCCACGCTCGCCGTCTCCAGCGCGGGCTGCTCGTCGGCGTCGAACACCCGGGCCAGCAGCCGCCAGTAGAGGACCTGACGGCGCGTCTCGTCGCCCGGGGCGGTGATGGGTGTCTCGGTCATCGTCGCAGCAGCCGTCCCGCCCGCTCTCGGAGCACGGCGACCGCGTCGCCGGCCTTGGCCTCGGCCTTCACGACCTTCGGGTCGGTGGGCCCCATCGCCCAGTCGCCGCCGTGCGCCTCGAACGGCTTGCGCTTCAGCGTGCCGCGTACGGCGAGCGGCTGGAGCGTCCACCGGCCGCCGTCCCAGCGGACCAGCCCGACGCACGCCTCGGCGGCGGTCACCATCGCCGGGGTCAGCGGCCCGAGGCCCGGCAGCCGGTCCAGGTCGAGCGCGAGCGTGTGGCCGTCCAGCTCGACGGCGCCGTCGCCGATCCGATGGCCCTCCACCAGCACGGGCTCGGCGATGCGCACCGGGTGGCGCTCCAGCGGCGGCACGGCCGGGAAGGCGGCCTCCGGCAGCAGCACGCGGGCGGTGACGAACGGGTCGGCGGGTTCGGCCAGGGCGGCGCGGTCGTCGTGCCAGATCAGGTCACCGCTCGCCGGCAGGGACATGTCCGTGACGTCCAGACCGCGGCGCTCGGCCAGGGCGCCGAGCAGCGTCGGATGCGCGTCCAGCAGCCGCCACACCGCCGGGCCGACGATCGTGTCCACCTTCGCGGCGCCCACGCTGACGCGTACGACGCGCGGCCGAGCCCCTCCGGCGGGTTCGAGGACCGCGTGGACCTGCGCCTGGACCGCGGTGGCGTGCTCGTGCACGTCGACGCCGAGGATCAGCAGCCGCCCCGACACCTGCGTGGGCTCCTCCCGGCCGACCGACCCCTGTTCTTCCCGACCAACCGGCCCCGACCGACCTCCCGGTTCTTCCCGACCAACCAGCCCCGACCGACCTCCCGGGCGGCAGAGCAGCAGTGCCCGTGCCCAGAGGTCGGCCCAGCGCCGCACCGGCAGCCGCTCCATCGTGGCCACGGGCGAGGAGGCCCGCAGTTCGGCGGCGAGGCCGTCGAGCAGCACCGCGAGCCGCCGCGCGCCGGGGTCGGCGAGCAGCGCCTCGACGGCCTGGTCGGAGGCGGAGACGAGATCGTGGTCGACGCCCCGCCATCCGGTGATGGCCAGCTCCTGGAGCCAGGAGCGGGCGGCGCCGAGCAGGGGAGCCTCGGCATCGGTCTCGATCGCGGCCTCGGCCCAGCCGGCCCTCGTACGGCCGAGCGCGGCGTCGAGCCGGCCGAGCAGGGCGTCGTGGACGGCGCCGAACAGCGCGGTGCGCCCTCCGGCCAGTGCCGCGAGGTGCTCGTCCGTGACGGAACCGGCGGCGATCTTCTCGGCGGCCTCGCGCACGGCCGGGCCGAGCGGCGTCGCGTCCAGGGCGCCGGCCAACGCGGTCAGCGCCGCGGATCGCTCCCCGCCGAGCCGGCCGAGCCCGTGTGCGAGGGCGTCGTCGAACCCGGCCACCAGGTCGAGCGCCTCCTCCGTGCCGTCCGGCGCCGCGCCGGTCAGCTCGGCGAGCTGGACCCCGAGCATCAGCGGACCTCCGCGGAGACGGCCGGGAACCAGTGCATCTCGGCGATCGGCGCCGTGCTGCCGGGGAGTTCGAGGTAGGCCAGATGCCGCAGGAAACGGCTGAACACCCCGGCCGCCGGCGCGGCCTCGCGGGTGCCGTCCAGGCGGCTCATCAGGTCGTCGTCGTCACCGGCCTCCACGCGCAGGTAGCGGGTGACGCGGTCGAGGCCGTACTGCAGCACGGCCTCGTCGGCGAGCGCTCGCAGGTGCTTGCACGGGGAGCCGCCCGACAGCCCGCCGCACGGGCGGTTGTTGTTGGTGCTGCAGCTGAACCCGTGGGTGGCGGCGCTGATCGAGGAGACGTAGACGCGGGCGAGGTCCGAACCGCTCGACACGACGCCCTGCAGCCGCCCGTCCGCCAGTTCGACGAAGGGGACTTTGCCCAGCTTGCGGGGGCGTACGGGTCGCACGACCGGCTCGGCGCTGCGCTGCTCCCGAGCGGCTGTTTCGATCATGACCGGAAGCTATCGGAGCGCCCCGACAGTTCCGCACGACGTGATCCCCGCCGGCCGCCGTGGTCCCGCGAAAGGCGCGTGAGGCCTGGCGACGCTCGCCGATGTCGCGCCAAGAGCACGAGGAGCGGCGCATCCCGAAGGGCCTGACGCACCGGTCTGTCGCGCCCTTCTCACCGACCATCTGGCGGATGCCCGTCCGCGGTCGGGAGGAGCGGTAGCCTCCTGCGGGTGACCGATGACGTTCAGGGGGACCGTCCGGCGGTGACACGGCCGGCCGGCTTCGTCGAGCCGGAGATCTACTACGCCGGGCTCCCCGCCGCGTACGTCGCGGCCGGAGCGCTGATCACCGACCCCACCGGGCGGGTCCTGCTGGTCAAACCCCACTATCTCGACCACTGGCTGATGCCCGGCGGCACGGCCGACGAGGGCGAGCCGCCCGAGGCCACCTGCGCCCGTGAGGTGAAGGAGGAGATCGGCCTCGACCTGCCGGTCGGGCCGCTGCTGCTCGTCGGCTGGGCGCCTGCCCGCGCTCCGCGGCCCCGCCCCATCGTGACCTTCATCTTCGACGGCGGCGAGCTCGACGGCCCCGAGCGGATCCGGCTGCAGGAGGACGAGCTGGACGACCACGCCTTCTTCCCGCCGGACGAGGCCCGTCGCAGGCTCGGCCGCGTCGGGCGCCGGCTTCCGCCCGCGCTGCACGCCCGCGAGACGAAGATCCCGTACTACCTGTCCGAGGCGTGAGCGTCCCGCCCCGGCGCGGGAAGTAGCCTTGATGCGTGCCGCATTCCACGTTGAACCCGGCGTCGGAGTTCGCGTCGCCGAAGGCTCTCAGTGAGGCCCTCGAAGCACACGCGTACCTGTCCGACGAGGGCCTCGCCACGGCCTGTTTCCTCGGCCTGCGCATGCGCCGGCCACTGTTCCTGGAGGGGGAGGCGGGCGTCGGCAAGACCGAGCTGGCCAAGACGCTCGCCGCCGTCCTGGACGTCCCCCTGATCCGCCTGCAGTGCTATGAGGGCCTGGACGCCGCTCAGGCGCTGTACGACTGGGACTTCCCCCGCCAGCTCCTGCACCTGCGCGCCGCCGAGGCGGCCGGGGTCACGGACGTCGCGCGGCTGGAGTCGGAGCTGTACGACCGGCGCTTCCTCGTCTCGCGCCCCCTGCTGCAGGCGCTGGAGACCTCGACGGAGGAGCGGCCGAGCGTCCTGCTCGTCGACGAGATCGACCGGGCCGACGACGAGTTCGAGGCGTTCCTGCTCGAAGTGCTGAGCGACTTCACGATCTCCATCCCCGAGCTCGGCACGATCAGTGCCCGGCGGCCCCCCGTGGTCGTCGTCACGTCGAACCGCACCCGCGAGGTGCACGACGCGCTCAAGCGCCGCTGCCTGTACCACTGGCTGGAACACCCGGCCTTCGAACGCGAGGTGGCGATCATCCGCCGCAGGCTCCCGGAGGCGACCGAGACCCTCGTACGCCAGGTGGCGGGCGCCGCGGGCCGGCTGCGGGGGCTGGACCTGCTGAAGGCGCCGGGCATCGCGGAAAGCCTCGACTGGGCCGAGGCGCTCGTCGCCCTCGGCGCGCGCGACCTGGACCCGGAGACGGCCGCGGTGACGCTCGGCACCGTCCTGAAGTACCGCGAGGACACCGAGCGCGTCGTGCAGGGCGGCATCGAAGCGCTGTTCAACGGGGGCTGACCGTGCCCCGGGACGTGGTGGAGACGCTCACCGGCTTCGCCCGTACGCTCCGCGCCGCGGGCGTCGGCGCCGATCCCGAACGCGTCCAGGCGATGATCGACGCGGTGAGCCACCTCGACGTGCTCGATCCGGGTGACGTGTACTGGGCCGGGCGGCTGACCATGTGCGCCGACCCGGCCGACCTGCCGCGCTACGACCGGTGCTTCGCCGCGTACTTCACCGGCCGCACGCCCCCGGTGACCCGCACGATGCCGCCCCCGGTCACCGTCATCAGGCCGGCCGCCACGCCGGGCACGGCCGAGGGCGGCGACGAGCCCGACGACGTGTCCCTGGCGACCGCCAGCGAGATCGAGGTGCTGCGCTCGCGGGACGTGGCCCGGCTCAGCGCCGCCGAGCGTGCCGAGGTGCACCGGCTGCTCGCCCTGCTCGACGACGTCTCCGCCCGGCGCCGGTCGCGGCGCTTCACCGCGCGGCATCGCGGGCGTCTCGACCAGCACCGTACGGTCCGCTCCATCCTGCGGCGCGGCGGGGAGATCTCCGGCCTGCGCTACCGCGCCCACCGCACCCGGCCGCGGCGCGTCGTGCTGATCGTGGACGTGAGCGGCTCGATGAGCCCGTATGCCGACGTGCTCCTGCGCTTCGCGCACGCCGCCGTCCGCTCCGCGCCGCGTACGACGGAGGTCTTCAGCGCGGGCACCCGGCTGACCCGGGTCACGCGGGAGCTGCGGCACCGCGAGCCGGACGCCGCGATGCGGACGGTGTCGGCGGCGATCCCGGACTGGAGCGGCGGCACGAGGCTGGGGGAGGAGCTGAAGGAGTTCCTCGACCGCTTCGGGCAGCGCGGCATGGCCCGCGGCGCGATCGTCGTCATCGCCTCCGACGGCTGGGAACGCGGTGACCCGTCACTCCTCGGCGAGCAGATGGCGCGGCTGCGCCGGCTCGCGTACCGGGTGGTGTGGTCCAACCCGCACAAGGCCCAGCCGGGCTACGAACCGCTCACCGGAGGGATGCTCGCGGCGCTTCCGTACGTTGACCACTTCGTGGCCGGTCACAGCCTGGCCGCACTGGAAGAACTGGCAGGGGTGATCGGAAATGCGTGACGTCCTCGGCGATATCGCCAAGTGGTACGACGAGGGGGAGACGTTCGGGCTGGCGACCGTCGTGAACACCTTCCGCAGCGCCCCACGTCCCGCAGGGGCCGCGATGGCCGTCTCCGGTGGCGGTGAGGTCGTGGGCAGCGTGTCCGGCGGCTGCGTCGAGGGCGCGGTGTACGAGCTGGCACAGGAGGTCGTGGAGTCGGGCCGGCCGGTCGTGCAGCGGTACGGCGTCAGCGACGACGACGCCTTCGCCGTCGGGCTGACCTGCGGCGGCATCCTCGACATCCTCGTCGAGCCGATCAGCCCGCGGACGTTCCCGCTGTTCGGCGAGATCGTCGCCTCCATCGAGCGGCACGAGCCGGTCGCGATCGCCACCGTGATCGAGGGCCCCGGCGAGATCGGCGCCCGGCGGATCGTGTGGGGGGAGCGCGCGGAGGGCTCACTCGGCGTCGAGCGGCTGGACGAGGCCGTGGACGACGACGTGCGCGGCATGCTCGCCCAGGGCACCACCGGCATCCGCCGGTACGGCCGCAACGGCGAGCGCCGGCTCGACGAGCTGGGCGTGTTCGTCCACTCGTTCGCTCCGCCGCCGCGCATGCTGGTGTTCGGCGCGATCGACTTCGCCGCGGCCGTCGCCCGGATCGGCAAGTTCCTCGGCTACCACGTGACCGTCTGCGACGCCCGCCCGGTCTTCGCGACCGCCAAGCGGTTCCCCGAGGCGGACGAGGTCGTGGTGAAGTGGCCGCACAAGTTCCTCACCGAGGCCGAGGCGGACGTGGACGAGCGCACGGTGATCTGCGTGCTGACCCACGACCCGAAGTTCGACGTGCCGCTGCTGGAGGTGGCGCTGCGCACCCGCGCGGGCTACGTGGGCGCGATGGGCTCCCGCCGCACCCACGACGACCGCCTCGCGCGCCTCCGCGACGCGGGCGTCACGGACGCGGAGATCGCCCGCCTCCGCTCGCCGATCGGCCTGGACCTGGGCGCGCGCACCCCGGAGGAGACCGCGGTCTCGATCGCGGCCGAACTGATCCAGCTCCGCTGGGGCGGGACCGGCCAGGCCCTCACCGACACGGCGGGCCGCATCCACGGTGCCTGAACGGCCGGGCGCCAGGCACCGTGAAGACGGCCCGGGTGTCACCTGCGGGTGGTGCCGGCCTCGGCGAGCGGGCCTTCGCGCCCTCTGCCAGGCCCTTCCCCGATATGCCGGGATTGGCACGTGATCGCGGCACCGGGGCGATGATGATCAGCGATTCGGCCGGTCGGCGGCGCGGGACGTGGATACGCTGTCCGAGCATGGAGACCAGGCATGCGGGAGCGCCCGCGGGACTGTTGCTCGCCGCGGGGGAGGGGAGCAGGCTCGGTACGCCGAAGGCGCTCGTCGAGATCGACGGGACGCGCCTGGTGGACCGGGGCGTGCGGATGCTGCACGAGGCCGGCTGCACGCCGATCGTCGTGATCACCGGCGCGGCGCGCGTCGACGTCGCGGGCGCCGTGGTCGTGCACAACCCCGAATGGCGCAGCGGGATGGGCTCCTCGCTGCGGACCGGGCTGTCCGCGCTCGCGCCCGCCTGCCCGGCCGTGGTGATCGCCCTGGTCGACCAGCCCCACGTCACCGCCGCGGCCGTGCGGCGGCTGCGGGCGGCCTACGAGACCGGGGCGCGGGTCGCGGTGGCGACCTACGGCGGCCGTCCGCGCAACCCGGTCCTCATCGCCCACGAGTACTTCGACGAGGCCGCCGCGTACGCGAAGGGCGACGTGGGGGCGCGTGAGTTCCTGCGCGCCCGGTCCGACCTCGTGGTTCCGGTGGCCTGCGATGACATCGCCGACCCCGGCGACATCGACACGCCCGAAGATCTTCAGAGGTACGGCGGGTCCCGGTGACAACCGGCCGCGGCGCTCGCGCGTCTTCCACAGGCCGGGGGCTCTGTGGCGTAAGTGACGAACAACGGTGCCGGGGCGACCGTGGGAAGGCGCGCGATGAGCAACTGGCCGGAAGAGCCCGGCTACCACTGGGTCACGCACAACGACAGCACGGCGGGTCACCTCGCCAAGGCGGCCGAGGCCATGAGCGCCCCCGTGCCGGACGTTGCCAAGGCCCAGGTCCATGCCACGATGGCGCAGGCGGAGGCCACGATGGTCGTGGTGCACACGCTGCGCGACATCATGGGCCGCATGTACGAGCAGACGGTCGCGGTGGAGAACCTCCGCCGGACGATCGCCGGGCTCGACGGCGCCGACGACGAGGGCCGCGGCGCCGATTCGATGATCTTCGGGCGCGAGGCGGATCTCAGGGAAGCGTGACGGCGTCGGCGTCGATCGCGCCGCAGTCGACCGCGCGCCGCAGCCGTGCGGTCAGTGCCTTGATGGTCGCCGGCTCGTCGAGCACGCCGTCCGCCGGGCCGTCGGCGCCTCCGGCGTCGTTCCACGCGCGGACCCGGTCGATGACGTCGTCCAGGCCGTTCAGGTGGAAGGCGTAGACGGTGGCGAACCGGCTGGCCAGGTGGGCCGCGTGCAGGTCCCAGCCCTGGTTGTAGCCGTGCAGCAGGGAGTAGCGCACCAGGGCGGAGTGGCGGCGCCACGCCTTGTGGACGTCGGCCGTCTCGTCACCCGCCGGGACGATGTTGGTCGAGCCGTCCGACAGGCGCACGCCCGTGCCGACCAGCGTCACCTGCATGACGTGCCGGGCGTACTCGCAGGACGGGTGGTCCAGCCGCTGCTCCGACGGCGGCAGCCCCAGCGCGGCCGTGTAGTCGTAGACGCCGAAGTGGGCGGCCCTCAGCCGGCCGCCGGCGGCCTCGACGATCGCGGGCAGGCCGGTGACCGACTCGGGGGTCTCGACCTGGATCTCGAAGCGCAGCATGTTCTCCGGCAGCCCGATCTCGTCCTCGAACCGGGACAGGAACTCGGTGAAGATCTTCACGTGCTCGGCCGTGATGATCTTCGGGAACGTCACCACGAAGCCGCCCGGCAGCTTGCCGAGGCGTTCGGCCAGCCCGGTGAGGAACCCGTCGAGAGTGCGCATCGACCGCGCGTGCCCGCCGTCCGCGAACGACCGGACCCGCAGTCCCCAGTAGTAGGGCAGCCGCCGCGTCTCGTACGCCCGCGCGACCTGCTCGACGGCGGCGGCGACGTGCGCGTCCTCCTCTTCGTCGTCGCGTACGCCGTAGCCGTCCTCGAAGTCGATCCGCACGTCCTCGACCGGGTCACGGGAGAGCTTGGCGGCGACCCGCTCGCGTACCGTCTCGGTCAGCGACGGCTCGACGCCGAACGCCGCGGTCAACGTGGAAGGGTCCGCGGCGTGGGCGTCCAGCAGCCGCAGCGCCTCCGCGCCCAGCTCGCCGGGGGTGTCCGCGGTGAAACGGTCCGCGGGCACGTACACCGTGTGCACCGGCTGCCGGTCCGCCGGCTCGCCGGGGTGGCGGCGTTCGTGCTCGGCGCGCGCCTCCTCGACGCGAGCGTTCAGATCGTCGAGCGAGGACAGAGTCAACTTCACCGCGGTTTCCCTCCCAGAGATGCTGCGGCCCACGTTACCGACCGGAACCGCCCCGAGACGGGTGATCACGTACGGCCGTCAGCCCGCGGTGACGCCCCACACGCCGGTGGTCTCCTCGCCGGGCTCGAGCGCGATGAGGTCGACGCCGGTGACGAAGGAGTTGGGCGGGCAGGTCATCGGCTCGGCACCGAGGCCGGTGCGCCACGTCTCGTCGGTCACCTCGTCGCGGGTGTAGACCTCCAGCCACGGGTGCCCCTCGCCCGCCCACAGCGCCACGGCCTGCTCGCCGTCACTGAGCCGTATCCACGCGCGGCCGTCGCCGTCGCGGACCAGCCCGGTGTAGGGGTTGTTGATCGCGGTGGCGCCGAGCCGCCGCGGCTCGCGGAAGTCGTACGGCGTGCCGGCGACGTCCTGCGGGGCTCCGACCGGGATGGCGCGCCGGTCGATCTCCAGGTAGCGCTCGGCGGTGACGAGCAGTTCGCACTCGTCCAGCGGCCGCCCGAGCGTGAGGTAGGGGTGCGCCCCGTGCCCGTACGGCGCGACGCGTGATCCGGCGTTGCGCGCCGACTGGCGCACCGTCAGCCCGCCGTCGGCGTCGAGGGCGTACTCCACGGTGAGGTCGAGGCGGAACGGATAGCCCGAGTACCCGAGCAGCCGGTGCGTGAGGGACACGCGGTGTCGTTCGTGCGCGGCGACGCGCCAGGGCGCGAACCGGACGAGCCCGTGGATCGCGTTGTCCAGCGGGCCCTCGTTGATCGGCAGGGCGTGGGTCTCGCCGCCGAAGGAGTAGCGGCCGTGGTCGATGCGGTTGGGCCAGGGCGCGAGCAGCTGCCCGGCGGCGGCCGGCGTCGGCTCGTCGGCGTCGTGGGAGAGGATCAGCGGACGGCCGTCGCAGGCGAGCGCGCGCAGGCTCGCGCCCTGCTCGGTCACGATCGCCGTATAGGGCCCGGCGGAGATCTCGTACTGGTCACCCGAGAGCGTCATGGTGTGATTGTCGCCTCCTCGGCCAGGGCGCGCACGGCCTGGGGGAAGACCTCGGCCGGCGGGGACACCAGGCCGGCGCCCACCTGGCCGGTGCCGGCGACGCGGCCGGCGATACCGGTGTTGACGACCGGCAGCAGGCCGGTGCGGACGACCTTGGTGACGTCGATGCCCACCGGTGTGCCGCGAAAGTCCAGGATCGGCACCTGGAAGGCCGGGTGCTCGGCCAGCGTGATCTCGTACATCCGCTGTGTCGCGGCGAGCGCGTCGGGCACCTCGCCGCCGATGAACCGCACGATCGCCGGCGCCGCCGCCATGGCGAATCCGCCCACCCCGGTCGTCTCGGTGATGGTCGAGTCGCCGATGTCGGGGTTGGCGTCGGCCGGGCCGTACGAGCCCAGGTAGAGCCCGTCGGGCACGCCGGCCGGCCCGGTGAACCAGCGGTCTCCCGTGCCGGAGACCTGGACGCCGAAGTCCGTGCCGTTCCGCGCCATCGCCACGACCATCGACGAGCCGGGCACCCCGCGGGCCGCGTCCGTGCTCACCTTGCCCGCGGCCATGGCCAGGTTCAGGAAGAAGTGGTCGTTTCCGGCCGCGAACCGCAGCGCCTCCGCGCCGCCCGCCTCGGCCAGGTCGCCCGCCAGCTCGCGCACGAACAGGGAGGTCGCCGCGCGGTTGCGGTTGTGCAGCTCGTCGCCCATGTGCAGCGCCTGCGCCATGATCGCGCGCAGGTCGACGGGGCCGTGCGCCCGCACCGCGTCGCGCAGCGCCGGGCCGAGGTCGCCGGCCATCCAGCGCAGCCGCTCGATCACCTCCGGCCCGTACGCCCCGTAGCGCAGCACCTTGCCGAGCCCCTCGTTGAGCGAGCAGTACGCGGTGCCGCCGCTCTCGGCGTCCTCGACCACGAACATCCACATCGACGGGCTGACCACACCGGCCATCGGGCCGACCGCGCGGTGATGGTGACAGGGGTCGATGGGCGCCGTCCGCAGCATCCGCTCGGCGTCCTCCGGCGTGTCCGCCAGGCCCTCGAAGAGCGCCGCGCCGATGAGCGCGCCGCGCATCGGGCCCGAGGCGCGATCCCAGGTCAAAGGCGGTCCGGCGTGGAGGAACGCGCCGCGCTCGATGCCGAGGACCTCGCTCGCGGGCCGGACGTCGACCAGGTGGGGCCGGGCGTCGAGCATGCGGCGGACCGCCTCGGCGTTGGCGTCCGCGCGGCGCCGGTCGCCCATGACGACGGCCAGATCACCGGCCAGATCTTCGGCCGGCGGTCGCCACTCGACCGGCTCGACCGGTACCGCCTGCTCGGCGAGCGCGTCGGCCAGCACGGACGCGCCGGCCGCGACGACCTTCACCTCGCGGGTGAGCAGCCCGCCGAGCCCGGCGCCGTCGTCGTCTCTCCCGCGCATGGTCACGATCCTTCCGCGAGGGTGACGGCGTGACGCGTGGCCGCCGCGTTGGAGGCGAAGACCGCCGCGCCGGCGTCCGTGAGCGCCCGGGCCTGCCGGTCGCGGCCCTGCGGGTCGCCGGAGGTGCCGCACAGCGACACGACCACCGGCACCCGGGCGTCCCGCACGAGCGGGACCAGGGCGGCGGCGGGATCGGGGTCGGCACCGTGGCCGAGGACGACGTCGATGAGCACGACCGCGTTCGCGTCGCTCGCCGTCTCCGCGGCGAGGCGTTCGAGCCGCAGCGTCGGGTCGATCATCGGATGGGCGCGGCCACGGGTGTACCGGTCGTCGCCGAGGTCGGTCATCTCGTGCGGTGTCGCACCGGCGACGATCGACGCCTCCGCGCACAGCGTGCCCCCGGCGAACAGCCCGCGGATCCGGCCGCGCCGCGGCGCGTGCGCACGCGCCGCGGGTGTCCAGGACGGCCAGGACGGCACCGGCGCGCCGACGGCCTTCAGGGCGTCCTCGGCCACGGCGGTCAGATCCGCGCCGCCTTCGCCGAGCAGGCCGAAGCGGACCGGGGTGGCCAGCCGTCGCGCCGCGGCGCGGATGAGGTCGCCGACCTCCGGGGCGGGCGGTTTGGAGACCACGACGATCAGGTCGGTCGCCGGGTCGGCGTCCAGCGCCCGCAGGGCCTGGAGCGCCGAGCGGCCGCTGATCTCGGCGGACAGGTCGCGCCCGCCGACGCCCAGCACGTGGCTGATCCCCGCGCCGGCCTCGTCGAGCAGGCTCATGACCTGCTGGGCGCCGGTGCCGGAGGCGGCGACCAGGCCGATCCGGCCGGGACGCACGACGTTGGCGAAGCCGAGCCCGACGCCGCCGATCACGGCGGTGCCGCAGTCGGGGCCCATCACGAGCAGGCCGCGCCGCGCGGCCGTCTCCTTGAGCGCCAGCTCGTGCTCGACCGGCACGTTGTCGCTGAAGATCATGGGGTTCAGCCCGGCCTCCAGCGCGTCCATCGCCTCGGCGAAGACGTACGGTCCGGGCACCGAGATCAGCGCGACGGTGGCGTCGATCCGCCGGGCCGCCGACCCGGTGGTGCGGGCCGGGGGAGGGGCGCCGAACGCGCGGGGCGCGGCGCGGGTGGCGAGCAACTCGTCGACGGCGGCGCGGGCGGCCTCCAGCGCGGCCTCGTCGTCCGCGCGGATCGCCACGAGCAGGTCGTCGGGCCGCGCCCCGCGCGGAGGCGTGAAGCCCATCTCGGCGAGCAGGTCGACGTTGAGCGTGGTGGCCATGGCCGTCAGCGCGGCGCTCACCCCCGGGCGTTCGGTCAGGCGGCGGCCGGCCCGCATGAGCGTCACCGAGTCGTGGTACGCGCCGGGCCGTACCTCCACCAGTTCTTTGGTGCCCAGAGTGTCCAGCCTCCTGCTCGGTCGTGTCGGCTCGCTCACGGGTCCTCGCCGGGCGCGGGCCGGGCGGCGGAGCTCAGCGCCAGCGCGGCGCGGCAGCCGAGCAGCAGGCCCCACGTCAGGTCGGCGCCGGACGTGTGACCGGTGGCGAGCAGCCGCCGCGCGGCGGGGACGAGCGGGTCCTGGCCGGCGATGCCGCGCAGGACGGCCGCGGCCTCGAAACTCGCCTGGCCGCGCGCGGCGCAGTGCAGCAGGGTCGCGGCGAGCGAAGTCGTACGGTCGCCCGCGTGGGCGGTGACGGCGGCGCCGAGCCAGTCGGCGAGCCACACCGCGCGCCCGCCGCCGGGCACCGCGCCGCCGAGCAGGCGCAGGGCGAGCAGCAGGCCGGCCAGGGCGTCGTCGCCGCTGGGCGTCAGGCCCGGGCCGAGGCCGACGATGCGCTCGGCGGCGTCCACGGCGTGCGCGAGGTCGCCCGCCAGGCAGGCCTCCGCGAGCCTCTTCGGCGTCTCGTGGCCGGACAGCCCCCACGGCCCGGTGACGGCGCCGAGCGCGCGCTCACCGTGCGAGAGCCGGGCCAGCGACAGCGGCCCGAGCACGGGCGTGGGGTCCCACCAGCGGCGCACCCGCGCGCGCAGCCGCCCGTCGACCAGGGCGCAGCCGTCGCCGACGTACGCCTCGTCGCCCTCGCGCACCGCGCGGAACGGCTCCTGCCGGCCGGGGACGGCCAGCACGACCGCGTTCGGCGGGCGTACGGCGTCGGAGGTGGTCAGCGCGATCACCGCGGGCTCGGAGGACCGGTCGACCCGGAGGTAGACGGCGGTGGGGAACACGGCGATGACCCGGCCGTGACGCCGGGGCCCGCCGAGCGCGGAGCGGACGCCCAGGCTGGCGGCGCCGGCGAGAGTGGGCGCCGCCGCGTGGGAGCCACGCGTGCCGGTCCTGCGCCGGGCGGTGGACACCGTCACCAGATCGCCTCCCCGTGATGGCTCGCTCGTGGCGAACGTAGACCGGGCCGGGGTCCGGCCGTATGGAGAATTCTGCCAAGGATGGTTGCCATCGTTCGTGTCTCTTGTCATGGTTGTTCGCGCATAGGTGGTCAACTGCGGCAGATCGGGCACCCATGTCCTTCACCGAACCCCTCCCTCCCACACTGCGCCTCGCGAGCACCGGAACCCTGACCTACGGGCTGTCGGTCGGGGAGGTGCTCGGGGTTCCCGCGCTCTCCGGGGCTCGCGTGATCGCCGGTGAGAGCGGACTCGGCCGGGTGGTGCAGCGCCTCAACGTGATGGAGGTGCCGGACATCCTCGGCTGGGTGAAGCCGCACGAGCTGCTCCTCACCACCGGATACCCCCTGCGCAACACGCCGCAGTCACTCGGCCACCTGGTCGCCGACCTCGACGAGCGGGGTCTCGCGGCGATCGCGATCAAGCTCGGCCGCTACCTCGACGGCCTCCCGGACGAGATGCTGGAGCAGGCCGACCGGCTGGGCTTCCCGCTGATCCTGCTGCCCAACGACGTCGGGTTCGACGACGTGCTCAACCAGGTCCTGACCGACATCCTCAACCGGCAGGCCGCGATCCTCGCGCGCACCGAGGAGGTGCACCGGGCGCTCGTGCAGATCGTGCTGTGCGGCGGCGGACTGCAGGAGATCACCGACGAGGTCGCCGCGGTGATCGGCGCGGCCGTCGCGGTCGTCGACGGCGACGGGAACGAACTGGCCGCCTCCGGCGACGAGCGTCACCTGGCGGCGGTGCGGGAGGCCGGCCCCGGACCCGGGGACTACGGCGCGCACGGCGACCGTACGACCGTGCCGGTCGTGGCCGGCGGCTACACCTACGGCCGGATGACGGCGGTCGGCGACACCGCGCCCGAGGTCGGCATGTTGGAACGTGCCGCCACGGTCGCCGCGCTGGTCATCACCAAACAGCAGGCCGTCTCGGCGGTGGAGAGCAAGTACCGCGCCGACTTCCTGCGCGACGTGCTCACCGGCCGGCCGGGAGGCGGTGACGAGCACGTCGTCGCGCACAGCGCGAGCTTCGGCTGGGACCTCGGCCGTCCCGTCATGGTGGTCGTGGCCGAGCTGGACCGCGGCCCGGCGGGCGTGCCGGACGAGCGGATGCTCCAGGACCGGCTGACCGCGGCGCTGACCTCGGCCGTACGCCGCCGCGACCGCAAGGGCGCCGTGGCCGGCTTCAGTCACGAGGTCGTCGCCGTCCTCGGCGCGGACACCTGCGACGTCGCGACGCTCGCCAAGGACGCCGCCGCGGTGTTCACCGACGCCGGGCGGACGTTCTCGATCGGCGTCAGCCGCACGGCCGCGGTGCCGGGCGACCTGCCGGCCGCCTACGACCAGGCGGTCAAGGCGGTGCGTGTGGGCCGCCAGCTCCACGGTGACGGGGCGGTCGCGCACTTCGACCAGCTCGGCGTCTTCCGGCTGCTGAGCCTGGTGGGCGACACCGCCGAGCTGCACGCGTTCGTCGAGGAGACCCTCGGCGAGCTCGCCGGCGACGGCGACCCGGAGGCCGTCGACCTGCGGCGCACGCTCCAGGTGCTGCTGGAGACGAACCTCAACGTGGCCGAGACGGCGCGCCGGCTGCACTTCCACTACAACACCCTGCGCTACCGGATCGGCAAGCTCGAACGGCTCCTCGGCCCGTTCACCGAGGACGCCCACCTCCGGCTCAACCTGACCCTCGCGCTCCACGTGCTGCGCATGCGGGGGATCTGACGACCGCCCCGGCGGTTTACCCCGTGCGTGGGGATCGTGAAACCCGCCCTGGTCACAACCGCGGATGTCCGGGTTTGGCAGTTCTCGACGATGTCCACGAGGAGACACGGTTCTAGCGTGCCCGCAACTACATCCTGGAGGGCCGCCATGGCGATCGGATGGAAACTGCACGGTGACGGCCGCGGCCTCGGGCCGGGCGAGGTGGTCGCGCCCGGCGAGCGGCTCTCGTGGGACCGGACCATCGGCATCGGCGCCCAGCACGTCGTGGCGATGTTCGGCGCGACGTTCGTCTTCCCGGTCGTCATGGGCCTGGACCCCAACCTGGCGATCATGATGTCGGGCATCAT
This sequence comes from Actinoallomurus iriomotensis, assembly GCF_030269445.1. Classification (GTDB taxonomy): domain Bacteria; phylum Actinomycetota; class Actinomycetes; order Streptosporangiales; family Streptosporangiaceae; genus Actinoallomurus; species Actinoallomurus iriomotensis. Next base: position 265,275 of record NZ_BSTJ01000001.1, on the reverse strand, counting down.
GACGATCCTGTTCCTGCTGATCGTGAACGGGAAGGTGCCGAGCTACCTGGGCACCAGCGCGTCGTTCGTCGGCGCGGTCGCCTCGATCCGCGGGGCCGGCGGCTCGACCGCCGTCGTCACCGGCTCGATCCTGGTGGCCGGTCTCGTGCTCGCCGCGGTCGGCGTGCTCATCCACTTCCTCGGGGCCGAGGTCATCCACCGGATCTTCCCGCCGGTCGTCACCGGCGCGGTCGTCATGCTGATCGGCTTCAACCTCGCGCCGGTCGTCGCGGACGTGTACTGGCCGCAGGACCAGTGGGTCGCGCTCGCCACGCTCGCGTTCGTGGTGTTCTGCGCGGTGCTGCTGCGCGGCTTCTGGTCCCGTATCGCCATCCTGCTCGGCCTGATCTTCGGGTACGCCCTGTCGTGGGTCCTCGACCAGACCGCCGGCAAGATCACCGCGGTGGACGGCGCGGGAAAGATGGGCACGCACTACCGGGTGAACTTCGACGGCGTGCGGGCGGCCGACTGGTTCGGCTTCCCGCACCTGCACGGGCCCGGCTTCAAGACCTCGGCCATCCTCGTCGCGCTGCCCGCGGTCATCGCGCTGATCGCGGAGAACACCGGGCACGTCAAGGCGGTCGCCGCGATGACCGAGACGAACCTGGACCCCTACCTCGGTCGCGCCCTCGCCGCCGACGGCGTGGGCACGTTCCTGGCGAGCGCGGTCGGCGGCTCGCCGACGACCACGTACGCGGAGAACATCGGCGTCATGGCCGCCACCCGGATCTACTCGACCGCCGCGTACTACGTGGCCGCGATCGTGGCCATCCTGTTCGGCCTGTGCCCGAAGTTCGGCGCGCTCGTGGCGGCGACTCCGGGCGGTGTCCTCGGCGGCATCACGGTCGTGCTGTACGGCATGATCGGTCTGCTCGGGGCCAAAATCTGGATCGAGAACCGGGTGGACTTCGGCGATCCGGTCAACCTGGTCCCCGTCGCGGCGGGCATCATTCTCGCTGTGGGCGACGTCACGCTCAAGATCACCAAGGACTTCCCGCTCCAGGGCATCGCGCTCGGCACCATCGCGGTCCTGGTCGGCTACCACCTGCTGTCCGCCGTCCCACGTGCGCCGCGCGACGCGGGCGGCGGCGTCATCGCGCCGGGCGAGCGCGACGACGTCACCGACACGCCCGCCCGGCCGGCCGCGGAGTGAGCCTCTCGTGAAACCGCCCCCGTTCGACCACCACGCCCCGGAGACGCTGGAGGAGGCCCTGGACGTCCTCGCCCGTACGGGAGAGGACGCGAAGGTCCTGGCCGGCGGGCAGAGCCTGATCCCGCTGCTCAACATGCGGCTGGCCGCCCCGGCCCACCTCGTCGACATCAACCGCGTCACCGCGCTGGACACTCTGGAGGCCACCGCGGAGGGGGTGCGTGTCGGGGCGCTCGCCCGGCACGCGCGCGTCGAACGGTCGGAGGAGGCGGCGGGCGTCCTCCCGCTGCTGCGCGCGGCGCTGCGGCAGGTCGCCCATCCCGTCGTGCGCAACCGCGGCACGGTCGTCGGCAGCCTCGCGCACGCCGACCCGGCCGCCGAACTGCCCGCCGTCCTCGCGCTCTGCGAGGGCACGGTCGAGGCGGCCTCGGCCGGCGGCCGGCGGACGATCCCGGCCGCGGAGTTCTTCGCCGGGCCGCTCGAGTCCTCTCTGCGGCCGGGCGAACTCGCGACGTCGGCGTTCTTCCCGGCGCCGCCCGCCCGGTCCGGCACCGCGTTCGCCGAGGTGGCGCGGCGGCACGGCGACTACGCCATGGCCGGGGCCGCCGCGCTGGTGACCCTGGATGAGGACCAGCGGGTGAGCTCGGCCAAGGTCGCCTACCTCAGCGTGGCGGCCACCCCGCTCGTCCTGGACCTGACCGAACCGCTCGGCCCCCGCCCGCCTGTCACCTGCGACTGGGCGGCCGCCGCGGCGTACGCCCGTGATCGCCTGGACACCGACGAGGACATCCACGCGAGCGCGGACTACCGCCGCCACCTCGCCGGCGTCCTCACCGAGCGCACCCTGCGCGCCGCCGCCCAGGAGGCCCTATGACCGAGCGAAGCGAGAGAATCGAAGACGCGCCCTTGTGGTCACCCTCCCCCGACGAAGGAGGGCCCATGACCAGGGAGATCAGCCTTAACGTGAACGGGGTGCCGCGGACGGCGTCGGCGGAGCCGCGGCGGCTGCTGTCGGACTTCCTCCGCCACGACCTGGGCCTCACCGGCACGCACGTGGGCTGCGAGCACGGCGTCTGCGGCTGCTGCACGGTGCTGTTCGACGGAGAGCCGGTCCGCTCGTGCCTGATGTTCGCCGTCACCGCGGCCGGGCACGAGGTCACCACGGTGGAGGGGCTCGGTGCGGACGGCGGGATGTCGCCGGTGCAGCGGGCGTTCTCCGAATGCCACGGCCTGCAGTGCGGCTTCTGCACGCCGGGGTTCCTGTGCACGGTCACCGCGCTCCTGCGGGACAACCCGCGGCCGAGCGAGGATGAGGTGCTGGAGGGCATCTCGGGCAACCTGTGCCGGTGCACCGGCTACCAGAACATCGTCAAGGCGGTGCACCGCGCCGCCGACCTGATCGCCGAAGAGAGGACGGACCGGTGACGTTCGGCGAGCCGATCGCCCGCCGGGAGGACCCGCGCCTGGTCACCGGCCAGGGGCGCTACGTCGATGACCTCGGGCGGGACGCGCTCGCCGCGGCGTTCGTCCGGTCGCCGCACGCGCACGCGCGGATCACCGGCATCGACGTGGACGACGCCCTCGACGTCGACGGCCTGGTCGCGATCTACACCTGGGAGGACCTGGACGGCCGCGTCGGGGAGCCCCTGCCACTGCTGATCCCGCATCCGGCGCTGACTCACGGCCGCACCGCCCACCCCCTGGCCCGCGACGTCGTACGGCACGTCGGCGAGGCGGTCGTCATGGTGGTCGCGCGCGACCGCTACCTCGCCGAGGACGCCGCCGAGCGGATCCGGGTGACGTACGAGCCGCTGCCGCCGGTCGTCGGCGTCGAGAACGCGGTGAACGCCTCCTGTCGCGTCCATGACGACGTGCCCGGCAACGTCGGCGCGCACCTCGTGCAGGAGACCGGCGACGTGTCCGCCGCGATCGGCGCCGCGCCGCACGTGCTGGAGTTCCGGCTCGACATCGAGCGCAGCGCGTCGATGCCGTTGGAGGGGCGCGGCGTGTACGCCCGCTGGGACGCCGACGACGGGTCCCTGCGGGTGTACTCCTCCACGCAGACCTCCACGAGTGTGCGGATGGCGATCGCCGTCAAGCTCGGCCTGCCCGCGAACAAGGTCGAGGTCATCGCGCCCGACGTCGGCGGTGGCTTCGGCGTCAAGATCGTTCACCCGTGGCCGGAGGAGGTCCTCGTGCCGTGGGCGGCGCGGCTGCTCGGCCGGGAGGTCAAGTGGACCGAGGACCGGCGCGAGCACTTCGTCTCCGCCGCGCACGAGCGCGCCCAGGTGCACCACGTCCGGGTCGGCTTCGACGACGAGGGCCGCCTCCTCGGCCTCGACGTGCGGATCCAGCACGACCACGGCGCCTACACCCCGTACGGCATCATCGTGCCGATCATCACCTCGACACAGCTGCTCGGGCCGTACAAGCCCGGCGCGTACCGGGTGGAGTTCACCAGCCTCTACACCAACACGGTCATCGTCACGCCGTACCGCGGCGCGGGCCGCCCGCAGGGCGCGTTCTGCATGGAGCGCACGATGGACCGGATCGCCGACGAGCTCGGCCTCGACCGGACGGCGGTCCGCGAGGTCAACCTGATCCGGCCGGAGGAGTTCCCCTACGACCAGGGCCTGATCTTCCAGGACGGCCGGCCGCTGATCTACGACTCCGGCGACTACCCGGAGATGCTGCGGCGCATCAAGGAGCTGATCGGCTGGGACGGCTTCGCGGCGTTCCGCGCCGAGGCGGAGCGGGCGGGCCGGCGCGTCGGCATCGGTCTCGCCTGCTACGTCGAGGGCACCGGCGTCGGCCCGTACGAGGGCGGCCACGTCGAGATCGACTCCAGCGGACGGGTGCACGTCTCCACCGGCCTGACCTCGCAGGGCCAGGGGCACCAGACCGTGTTCGCGCAGGTCGCCGCGGCCGAGCTGGGCGTGCCGATCGAGGACGTCACCGTGACGACCGGCGACACCCGCCGGTTCGGGTACGCGGTCGGCACGTTCGCCTCGCGCGCCGCCGTGATGAGCGGCAACGCCATCGCCCTGGCCGCTCGCAAGGTACGCGAGAAGGCGCTGCGCATCGCCGGCGAGGCGCTGGAGGCCGACCCGCGCGACCTGGAGATCGTCGACGGCGTCGTGCGCGTCAAGGGCAACGCCGCGGCGTCGATCCCGCTGCGCACCGTGGCGGTGCTGTCCAACCCGCTGCGGTACGCCTTCGACGAGGCGGCGCAGCAGGCGACGCAGTTCGCCGTCGGCGGCTCGCCGGACGACCCGCCGCTGACCGGCGAGCCGGGCCTGGAGGGCCGGGACTACTACTCGCCGCCGCGTTCGACGTTCGCCTACGGCATGCACGCCGCGATCGTGGAGACCGACCCGGACACCGCGGAGATACGCATCCTGCGGTACGCCGTGCTGCACGACTGCGGCCGGCTCATCAACCCGCGGATCGTCGAGGGCCAGATCCACGGGGGAGTGGCGCAGGGCGTCGGCGGTGCGCTCTACGAGCGGATGGTCTACGACGCCGAGGGCCAGCTGCTCAACGCGTCGTTCATGGACTTCCTCATGCCGTACGCGACCGAGGTGCCGCGGATCGAGACCGGCCACATGGAGACGGCGTCGCCGCTGAACCCGCTCGGCGTCAAGGGCGCGGGGGAGGCGGGCGTCATCCCCGGCTCGGCGGTGATCGCCGCCGCGATCGAGGACGCGGAGGGCATCCGGATCACCCGGATGCCGATCTCGCCGTCGGAGCTGTACCACCTGCGCCTCGCGGCCGCGTCCGGCGTCGCGGAACGCACGAACCGCGCCGGCTCGGCGAGCCCTTCCTGAGCCGAGGCTCCATCGCGTGCCTCGACGACCGATGGGCCACCGCGTCGATCGAGCGGATCATGGACCGGAGGTTCACCAACGGAACCGAGATGAGGCGCGCATGGAACGACTGCCTGGGCGTGGACCGCGCCGACGTCTCGTCGTACGCGGCCCCGGCCCGAGGGGCGGACCTGACCGGTCCGCCGCCCGGGTACGCGCCGACGTGCGGCCCGGACCCGGTTCGCGAGCTCTCCACCCGCCCGCCTCATCTCCGCGAGCGGCCTGGACGTCCCGGCTCCTCACCCGGGCGTGCCGAACCAGGTGCGCAGGGCCTCCTCCAGCCCGTCGGTGTCCTCGCCCGCCCAGGCCACGTAGCCGTCGGGGCGGATGAGCACCGCCTCGGCCGGGGCGTCGGGGGTCGTGACCTCCTCGACGCGGCCGGCCCAGGCCTTCGCGGCGCCGTTCGTGCGGGTGAGGAGCAGCGGACGGGCGTCGCGCAGCAGCCTGGCGACCCGTGTGGTGCCCGACTCGGTGTGCAGGGTCAGGTCGGGCATCCAGCGGCCGGTCATCGAGTGGGCGTCGCCGTCGCCGTAGCGGACGTCGGCGCCGGACATGAGCTCGGCGATGTGCCGGATGTTGGCCGGGTCGGTGAGCAGTTCGCCCAGCAGCGCGCGCAGGGCGGTGATGCCCTCGCCGGGCGAGGTCAGCGCCATCTGGGCGCGGGTGTGCATGATGACGCGCTCGCCGACCGGGCGCCGCTCGCTCTCGTACGTGTCCAGCAGGCCCTCCGGCGCCCAGCCGTTGATCTCGCCGGCGAGTTTCCAGCCGAGGTTGAGCACGTCCTGCATGCCGAGGTTCAGGCCGGGACCGCCGATGCCGGAGTGCACGTGGGCGGCGTCGCCGACGAGGAACGCCCGGCCCTGCCGGTAGCGCTCGGCCTGCCGGGAGTTGGCGCCCGCCGACCGGCGGAGCCCCGGGTCCACGCCGCCCACCACGCGCATGGGAAGGTCGGCGCCGAGCACCCGCCGCACGGCGTCGCGCAGTTCGTCCAGCGGCATCGACGTGCTGTCCTCCAGCGGCGAGGGCGACCATTCGACGGCGCTGACCCGGTAGAGGCCCGGCTGGAACATGCCGTACGCGAACATGCCGTGCTCGGTGCGGGTGAACGTGGCGGGCCGCAGCCGGCCCAGCCCGGGCACCTCCAGCTCGCCGGTGCCCGGCACCGCGACGGGAGGGTCGATGGCGACCTGCCCCTGGCGGCTCGTGAAGCCCCGGTCGGTGATGCCGGGGAAGCCGATGCCGAGCCGTTTGCGCACCGTGCTGCGCCCGCCGTCGGCGCCGACGAGGAAGCGCGCGGTCAGCTCGTAGCCGCCTTCGGGGCCCGTGATCTCGGCGGTGACCTCGTCGGCGGTCTGGCTCAGCGCGGTCAGCTCGTGCCCCCGTCGGATCTCGACGCCGAGTTCGAGCGCACGCTCTTCCAGGAGCTCTTCCAGCCGCCGCTGCGGGATCGGCAGGATGAACATCGGGTTGTCCTCCAGCCGGGACAGCTCCAGCGGCAGGGCGCCGAACTGGAAGCCCGGTACGGCGAACGGCGGGCCGTCGCCGCCGCTCAGCCGTTCGTGCAGACCCCGGCGGTCGAGTGCCTGGACGACGCGGCCCACCAGGCCGTTGGCCTTGGGCGTGGTGGCGCGCTCGGCCAGCCGTTCGAGGACGAGGGGGCGTACGCCGGCGAGCGCGAGCTCGCAGGAGAGCAGCAGGCCGTTGGGCCCACCGCCGATGATCACGACGTCGTGGGTCATGGGGTTCCTCCCGTGATGTGGGCAGGGCGAAATGGCGGCCTCGCGCGGAGGCCGTGGAGGGGAAAGGCCGTGCGTGATGTGGGCAGGCTGAGATGGCGGCCTCGCGCGCAGGCCGTTAGGGGGCAGGGTCAGATGGCGGCCTCGCGCGAGGCCGCTGATGGGGGAGAGGGCTACTCGGGGACGGGCAGGCCGGCGGCCAGCCGCTCCAGTGCGTCGCGGAGCAGCGTGGGCAGCGGCACCGGCGGATCGGTGCGCAGCCACTGCTCCCCGGCGATCCGGACGGCGGCGGTGACGGCCCCGGCCATCAACAGCGGGTACAGGTCGCGGTCGGCGTCGGTGCCGGTGCGCTCGGCGATCACGGCGGCGACCTCGTGCTCGACCGCCGCGCCGCCTTTGATCAGCTCCGCCTGCAGCTCGGGCTCGCCGAGCATGAGGCGCACGCCCTCGGTCCACCGCTGGTCGGGCAGGGCCTCGCCGTGGTCGAAGGTGGCCGTGACCGCGGCGGTGACGGCCTCCCAGAGAGGCTCGGCCGGCGGGCGCTCGCGGAGCAGGCCGGCGACGCGGCGCAGGCGGTCGAGCTGCCGCCAGACGATGGCCTCGGCCTTGCTGGAGAAGTAGTTGTTGAAGGTGCGCGGCGAGACGCCCGCCTCGGCGGCGATGTCCTCGACCAGGACGTTGCCGAGCCCGCGTTCGACCGTGAGGCGCAGCGCGGCCCAGCTGAGGGCCTCACGCGTCTGCTGCTTCTTGCGCTCCCGGTGGCCGGGCGCGCGTGCGGTGGTCATGCCATGACACTAACCCGAAAAGTGCGGACCCCGCAATCTTTCGGGGCGCGCAATTTTCAGCCCAGGTGCTTCTCGAACCAGTGCTCGGCGTACGGGCCGTGCGAGTACGCCGGGATCTCGGCGTAGCCGTGCGCCGCGTACAGGGCGCGCGCCTCGACCAGGTCGTGCCGGGTGTCGAGCCGCATCGTGTGCGCCCGCAGGTCGTCGACCGCCGCGTCTTCGGCGGCGGCGAGCAGCGCGTGGCCCCCGCCGGTCCGCCGGGCCCTCGGATGGACGAACAGTCGGGTCAGCTCGGTGACGCCGGGACCGAGCAGCCGCAGGCCCACGCAGCCGGAGGCCGCCCCGCCGCGTCGGCCGACGAGGAAGCACACCAGATCGTCGCTCGGATCCTCGGCCAGCGCCGCGTCCACCTCCGCCTCGGTGGCCGGCCGGCCGTAGTACCGCGACGCCACGTCGGTGAAGTAGTCCCGCAGCAGACTCGTCGTCTCGACCGGCTCCCGGGTGATCACCCAGTGCGGCTCCGGCGCCGCCCCGGTGCGGGTCAGCACCCGGTCGACGTACGGCACGAGGCGCGAGCTCCCGCGGATGGCGTCGCGCTCGTCGGCCGGCAGGTCGCCGAGCGGGTCGGGCAGCACCTCGTCCTTCGGGACGTGCACCATCTGCCCGGCGTAGCGGCGGCACGGCGAGCACCAGACGTAGGACACGCAGCGTTCGTAGGACCCCGAACCGCGGGGGTGGTAGCGGTAGACGTAGGACCGCAGCGGTCCCCGGCATCGGCCGCACGTACCCGCGGCGCCGAGATCAGGTACCTGCCGCCAGCGTCTCACCCCGGCAGTATGACGGCAGGGCCGCGGGGCCGGCATCCGGATTACACCCGGATGCCCGATCAGCCGGTGCAGCCCGCGATGGTGTTGACCGGCGAGCAGTTGCCGGGGGTGTTGTCCCGTACGACCGACCGGCTGATGAGCACCTTGGTGTTCGCACTCGCGAGTCCGCCGCCGGCCGAACCCTGGTTGAACCGCACCACGGCCTGGTTCAGCGTGGTGTGCCCCAGGTTCGACAGGCCACCGCCCAGGCTGCCCGATGTGTTGTGTTCGACGGCGGTGCGGATGAGCCAGGTCGTGCCGCTCGGCTGGGTGTTGACGCCGCCCCCGTTGATCGGCGCGGTGTTGGACAGGAGGGCGCTGGCGAAGATCGTCGCCGTGCCCGCGTTGAGGATCCCGCCGCCACCGACACTGGTGGTGGTGTTCGCCTTCAGGACGCTGCGCGACACCGTCGCCCTCCCTCCCGCGAGGTTGGCGATCGCGCCGCCGTTGGCCGCGGTGTTCCCCGCCAGGGTGACCCGGCTGAGCACCAGGCGGCCCGCGTTCTGGACGCCGCCGCCCAGGCCGCTCGTCGCGCCGTTCAGGACGGAGACGCCGGCCATCCGCAGGCTCGCGCCCGCGGCGACCTCCAAGACGCGGAAGCGTGCGGCCGCGGACGGGGCGCGCCGGATCGTCGTGCCGGGCCCGCCCAGCAGGGTGACGTCCCGGGTGATGACCGGCAGCGCCGTCGCGGCGGTCGCGGGCGTCGTGATGTCGTAGACGCAGCGCGGCGCGAGGCTGAGGGGCGCGCTCGCCGAAGCGTTGGCCGCCGTCATCGCCGCGCTCAGCGCGGTCGCGCTGCACGGCACCCGCACGACGCGCGCCGCGGCCGTCGCGGGCGCCGGGATGGCCGCCACCACCATGCCCCCGGTGAGGACGGCGATGCCCGCGCCGCTCGTCGATCGCGTGAATGAGCCCATGAGACCGCCCCCGGCCGGAAAGAGTCACGTGTGGTCACGGCGGAAGACCATCCGTCATTCGCCGACAGCAGGAGTACACGCACGTGGCCCGTCACGCGCCGTGCGACGACGCGTCCGGAGGCGAACATCGATCGGCCTTTGCGCTGCCTTTCCCCGCCGGTCCGCCGCCGCGGCGGTTCCTCAGGAACGGAAGTAGCCGGCGGGCAGGTGCTCCCTGATCGCGGCCGGCCGGAGGCCCTGCTCGCCGATGGTGCGCAGCAGCCGCTCGAAGTCCGCCGTCATGTGCGGCTTGAAGTGCACGAGCAGGATGTCTCCGGGACGCAGCCGGTGGCCCGACTGGTAGGCGATCCGGCCGTTCGTGACCACCTCGCGCCAGAAGAGAACGGCCTTCATGCCGCAGTCGCGCGCGGCGCGGAGCGTGGCGCGGTCGGTCGCGCCGTACGGGGCGCGCAGCAGTGTCGGCCGCGTGCCGTACCGCCGGGCGTAGATGTCGGCCGGCGCGCAGATCTCCTCCCGCTGCCGCGCGTACGACAGCTTGGGCAGGTACGGGTGGGTCATCGTGTGGTCCTCGATGAGCGCGCCCGCGCGCCGCAGCCCGGTGAAGTAGCCGTAGTCGTCCTTGATGGCCGCGTTGGTGAGGAAGAGCGTCAGCGGGATCCGCCGTTCACGGACCAGCCGGACGAACGCCGGATCCTTCTCCCAGCCGTCGTCGATCGTGACGAACACGATCCGGCTCCGTACCGGGACGTGGCTGATGACCGGCGGGAGCGGGCCGTCGTCCGGCAGCGTACGGGACCCCGGGTTCGTCGTCCGCGTGCCCGTCGGCGGGGCCGCCGGCGAGGTCGTCGTCCGCGCCGGGGACCGGGTGGACCTGGGCCTGCGGTGACGGGTCGGGCCGCCGGAGGCGGAGGCGGACGGGGAGCGTCCGGCCTGCGGTGTCCGGGTGTCATGACAGGCCGTGAGGCCGCCGGCGGCGAGCAGGGTGCAGGCGGTCGCGGTCACGGTACGGGCCGGTGGCCGAAGCGCCATCGGATTCCTCCCTGTGGCGTCTGGTCTCCGCTTGTCTCGCTTTACCCCACGATAGGAGTGTGTTGATCGGTACTTGGCCGGATCGGGTACTGATCGCCGGTGGGGATTGTCAAAGGACGCGGCGGTCGCTCGGCAGTTGTTGCCCTTCGCCCGGCGCTCGGGCTTTTCTAGTGTCGGGGCTCACACAGGAGGTCGACGATGAAGGTCAACGGCAGCGTCAGCGTCGCCGCGCCCGTACCCGACGTGTGGCGGGCGCTGCGCGATCCCGCCGTGCTGGCCCGGACGATCCCGGGGTGCGAACGCCTCGACGAGGTGGGCCCCGACACGTACGCGATGACGATCCGGGCCGGGGTGGCGTCGATCAAGGGCACCTACGCCGGCCAGGTCGCCCTGTCCGACCCCGAGCCGCCGCACGCGTTCACCCTCCGCGCCCGCGGCCAGGGCGCGCCGGGCACCATCGACGCGACCGTACGGGTCCGCCTGTCCGAGGCGGACGGCGGCACCCGCGTGGACTACGACGCGGACGCCACGGTGGGCGGCATGATCGGCGGCGTCGGCCAGCGCATGCTCGCGAGCGTGGGCAGGCGGACGGCGGGGGAGTTCTTCTCCGCGGTCGAACACGCCATCGCCCGTCCCGTCCCGAGCGCCGAGGCCCCGGCCGCGTCCGTCCCCGCCCCGGCCGCCGGCCCGGTCGCGGCGCCCGCCCCGGCGTACGCGGGCGGCCGCGCGCCGTCGGACGCCTGGGCGATGGCGACGGCGTTCGGCACCGGCGGCCTCGTCGCGCTGGCCGGGGTGGCGCTCGGCTGGGCCATCGCCCGCCGCTCCCAGCGGCGCTGAGCGTTCAGCCGGACGTGCCCAGGGCGGCGGTGAGCGTGCGGGTCAGCGCGGTGACCACGTCGTCCGGCACCCGCTCCGCGTCCGGCCCCCCGGCGAAGTAGGCGAAGAAGGCCTGCTGGAAACACGCGCCGGTCAGCAGCGCGGCCACCGCGTGCGGGTCGGTGTGCTCCGGGACGCGGCCCAGCTCACGCTCGGCGCGGAAGTAGGCGGCGACGCGCTCGACCGCACGCCGGGGCCCGCCGCCGCGCCGGCTGATCGACGCGTGGTGCGCCGCCATCAGCCCGGGTTCGGACAGCAGCGAGGCCAGCATCGGGAACGTCTCGTGGTAAAAGTCGAGCGTCCCGCGGACCAGCCGGAAGACGTTGTCCTCGACCCGGCCTTGCCCGGCCGCGATCGCGATCTGGGCGACGCCCGGCACGCGCTCGCTCAGCACGCGCAGGAGGAGCTCCTCCTTGTCGCGAAAGTGCTTGTAGAGCGTCGCCTCGGAGAAGCCGGCCGCCTTGGCGATCTCCTTGGTGGTCGTACGGGCGATGCCGCGTGTCCGCATGAGTTCGGCGGCGGCGTCCAGGATGCGGTCGCGCGTCTCCAACGAATCCCCTTTGGTTAGTGAGTACTCACTGGCTAGTGTAGTGGGTGAGTGCTCACTAACCAGAACGCGAGACGATGGAAGGCGAGGCCCCGATGAGATTGACGATCCTCGGTGCGACAGGTGGCACCGGCACCCAGCTGGTCGGACAGGCGCTTGAGGAGGGCCACGACGTGACCGCGGTCGTACGGGACCCGGCGCGGCTCGACGTGCCCGCCCACGAGCGGCTTCGCGTGATCACGGCGGACGTCACCGACGCCGCCTCCGTCGCGCCCGCCGTGGAGGGCGCCGACGCGGTCCTGTCGACGCTCGGCCACCGCGACAGAGGACCGACGACGATCTGCCGCGACGCCGCGCGCGCCGTCATCGAGGCGATGGGCAAGGCGGGTGTCCGCCGTCTGGTCGTGTGCAGCGCCGCGGGCGCGTTCGCGGACGGGGGAGACGGCCTGTTCACGCGTTACGTCGTCAAGCCGTTGATCCTGGGCCCGCTGCTCAAGAATGCCTTCGAGGACATGCGCGCCTGCGAGCGGGAGGTGCGGGACTCGGCGCTGGAGTGGACCCTCGTACGGCCGCCGCGGCTGCTCGACAAGGAGGCCACGGGCCGCTACCGCACCGCGATCGACGTCAACCTGCGCGGTGGCCGGACGATCTCCCGGGCCGACCTGGCCGCCTGCATGCTGGGCGTGGTCGGCGATGACGGCTCGGTACGCCACCACGTCTCGGTGGCGTACTGAGAGGCCGCCCGGAACCCCAGGGACCCGGGCGGCCTCTCAACGGCTCAGCCGACGCCCAGGAGGTCCACCACGAAGATCAGCGTCTCGCCGGGCTTGATGGCGCCCCCGCCGGCGCCGCGGTTGCCGTAGCCCAGGTGCGGCGGGATCACCAGCTTGCGGCGTCCGCCGACCTTCATGCCGGCCACGCCCTGGTCCCAGCCCTGGATGACCCGCCCGGCGCCGAGCGGGAAGTCGAAGGGCGCCCCACGGTTCCACGAGGCGTCGAACTCCTCGCCGGTCGAGTGGGAGACGCCGACGTAGTGCACGGTGACGGTGGAGCCGGGCCGCGCCTCGGGGCCGTCGCCGACCGTGATGTCGGTGATCTGAAGGTCGGCGGGCGGCTCGCCCTCGGGAAAGTCGATCTCGGGTCGCTCGAGTGCCATGAGAATCTTTCGCTGTTCGACGATGTACGAACCGCCCAGCGTAGCGATGCCTGTACGCGGCCGGGGAATGCGGGCGCGGCGGCCCGGGTTGGGCCGGACGTGAACATCGAGATCTTCTCCGACGTCGTGTGCCCGTGGTGCTACCTCGGCCGGGCCCGTTTCCGCACGGCCGCCGAGGCGTTCGGCGGTGACACCGTGGTGACCTGGCGTCCGTTCCAGCTCGACCCGGAGGCGACCGGCGGCGGGCTGACCACCGAGCGCATGGCCGACCGCTTCGGCGGCCCGGCCAGGGTCGCCGAGATGCACGAGCGGATGCGCGGCCTGCTGACCGCGGAGAACCTGCCGTACGAGCCGGAGAAGGCGATCAGCGCGAACACGCGCGACGCCCACCGGGTCATCGCGCTGGCGGGTGAGGCGGGCGTCCAGGACGCCGTCGTCGACCGGCTGTTCCGCGCCTACCACGCGGAGGGCCGTGACCTGAACGACCACGGCACGCTCGCGGGCCTGGCCGCCGAGGCGGGGCTCGACGGGGTCGCGGAGCGACTCGCGGCCGGCGACGGCGAGACGGAGGTGGCCGAGCAGGTGGAGCGCGCGCGGGCGATGGGCGTGAGCGGGGTCCCGTTCTACGTCTTCGAGGGCACGTGGGCGGTCTCGGGCGCGCAGCCGGCCGAGGTCTTCGAGAGCGCGCTGCGCGAGGTGGCCGCCCAGGCATGAGCCGGTCCTGACGCGCGGCACCACCCGCTGAGCGCGCGCGGGCCGGGTGACCGAATACCGAAAAACGGTTCGCTCGTTGGCAGGAGTCGACGGTTCCCCCGTCCGTACCGTCCGGGTAGACACTGACTCATGGCGATCCGGATCGGCATTGACACTGGTGGGACGTTCACGGACGTGGTCGCGGTGGACGAGGACACCGGGGCGATCGTCACCACCAAGACGCCGTCGACGCCGGACGACCCGGCCGAGGGGTTCATGGCGGGCATCGGCCGGCTGGACGCCGCCGACATCGCGGCCGTGTGCCACGGCACGACCGTGGCGACCAACCGGCTCCTCGAGGGCCGCGTCGGCGATCTCGGCTTCGTCACCACCGAGGGTTTCGAGTTCCTGCTGGAGATCGCCCGCCAGAGCGTCCCGGACGGCTACGGCAACTCCTACTTCTGGGTCAAGCCGCCGCGGATCGTCCCGGCGCACCGGGTTCGGACGGTCGGCGGACGGCTCGACCACACCGGCGCGGAGGTGCGGCCGTTCGACGAGGCGTCTGCGGTGCGCGCCGCACGCTGGTTCCGCGACCAGGGCGTGACCGCGATCGGCGTGTGCTTCCTGCACTCCTACGCCGACCCCACGCACGAGCTGGCCATGCGCGAGGTGCTGCGCCGTGAGCACCCGGACGCGGTGGTGTCGCTGTCGCACGAGGTGCTGCGGGAGTACCGGGAGTACGAGCGTTCGGTCACCACCCTGGTCGACGCCGCGGTCAAGCCCGCCATCGGCCGCTACGTGGCGCGGATCTCCGAGCGACTCGGCGACGTGCCCCTGTACGTCATGACGAGCAACGGCGGCGTACTGTCGGCGAGCGAGGTGGTGGACCGGCCGATCACGACCGTGCTGTCGGGCCCGGCCGCCGGCGCCCTCGGCGCCGCGTTCGTCGCGCGGGCGGCCGCCGAGCACGCGAACGTCATCACGCTCGACGGCGGCGGCACCTCCACCGACGTCGCCGTCGTGCTCGACGGCGAGCCGACGCTCACCACCGAGGGCACCGTCGGCGACTACCCGTCCAAGATCCCGATGATCGACATCGTCACGGTCGGCGCCGGCGGCGGCTCGATCGCCTGGATCTCGCCCGAGGGCACGCTCAAGGTCGGGCCGCGCTCGGCCGGCGCCGACCCCGGGCCGCTCTGCTACGGCCGGGGCGCGACGGACGTCACCGTCACCGACGCCCACGTCCACCTCGGGCGGATCCCGCCGCACCTGCTCGGCGGTGAGATCCCGCTCGACGTGCCGGCGGCCGGTGAAGGGGTCACCGCGCTCGCCTCGACCCTGGGCCTCAAGACCGAGGCGTGCGCCACCGGCATCCTGGAGATCAGCGCCTGGAACCAGGCCAACGCCATCCGCCGGATCACCGTCAAGCGGGGCCTCGACGTGCGCGACTTTCCCCTGGTCGCCTTCGGCGGCTCCGGCCCGCTGCTCGTCTGCCGTCTGATCGACATCCTCGGGCTGCCGTCGGCGATCGTGCCGCGCGACCCGGGCAACCTGTCCGCGTTCGGCCTGCTCACCGTGGACGTGCGCAGCGAGTACGTGCGCACGCGCGTCACCCGCGACCCCGGCCCGGAGGAGCTGGAGGAGCTGTACACGGAGCTGGAGGCCCAGGCCGGCGCCGCGCTCGACCGGCAGGGGTTCGCCGAGCACCGCTACGTGCGCTCGGCCGACCTGCGTTACCACGGTCAGGCGTTCGAGGTGCGCGTCCCGGTCGGCCGCGCCGACGCCGCCGAGGTCGCCGCCCGCTTCCACGACGAGCACGAACGCCTGTACGGCTACTGCCACCGCGGCGACCCGGTCGAGTGGGTCAACCTGCGCGTCGCCGGCATCGGGCCGATCGAACGGCCGGAGCCGCCGGTACGGCCGCCGGGCGACGGCGACCCCGCCCGTGCCCGTACGGGCGTCCGCCGCGTCTTCTTCGACGACTGGGCCGAGGTGCCCGTGTACGCGCGCGAACGCCTCGAACCGGGCGACGTGCTGACCGGTCCGGCGGTGGTCGAGGAGTTCGGATCCACGCTGCCGCTCCACCCGGGCTTCTCCGCCCGCGTGGACGGCCACGGCAACCTGGTGGTGACCCGCTGATGAAGGCCGATCCGATCCTGGTGGAGATCGTGGAGGGCACGCTCGCCTCCGTCGAGAAGGAGGTCGAGACCGCGATCGCCCGTACGGCGCGCTCGCCGATGATCCGGGACGCGCACGACTTCCGCGCCGGCATCCACGACCGGCGGATGCGCAAGCTCACCGGCCGTTCGTACTCGGCGCTGGTGCAGCCCGTCGTACGGGACTTCCCGATCGAGACGATGCGGCCCGGCGACGTCTTCTTCCACAACGACGTCTACCTGTCCGAGGGCGGCATCGGTCACCTGCCCGACCTGTGCGTCACCGTGCCGGTGTTCCTGGGTCCGGGAGGTCGGTCGGGGCCGGTTGGTCGGGGTGACACGGACGTGGTCGCGTTCGTGCAGGCGTTCGGGCATCACGACGACATCGGCGGGGCGGTGCCGGGCTCGATGCCCTCGCACGCGCGGTCGGCGTTCGAGGAGGGGCTCATGGTCCCGCCGATCAAGCTGTGGGACCAGGGCGTGCCGAACGACGCGGCGCTGCGCATCATGACCCGCAACTCCCGGATGCCCGACTCGCTCGCCGGCGACCTGGACGCCGAGTGCTCGGCGTGTCTCATGGGCGCGCGGCGGCTGGGCGAGCTGTTCGCCCGGTACGGGCGCGCGGCGGTCGAGGACTGCTTCGACGCGATCATCGACAAGACCACCGAGACGTTCCGGCGGGAGATCCTGGCCAAGATCCCCGACGGGACGCACATCTGGGAGGACTACGCCGAGCACGACGGGGTCGACCCGCCCCGGCTGCACGCCCAGCGGATCACGCTCACCAAGACCCCCGAGAAGCTCGTCATCGACTTCACCGGCACGTCGCCGCAGGCCAAGGGGCCGATCAACCACGCGGGCGACTACGCCGACGGGGTGTTCCTGAAGAAGTGGCTGGCGCCCGTGCTGCGCAACCTCGCCGACTCGCCGGAGCGGATGGCCGAGCTGGACGTCAACGAGGGCGTCGTGCCGCTCATCGAGATGCGCTTTCCGGAGAAGGGGACGCTGCTCACCCCGATCTTCCCGGCGCCGACGAACGCCCGCACGTTCGTGATCCTGCGGCTGCTCGGCGTCCTCGCGGGTGTGCTGGCCAAGGCGACCGGCGGCCGGATGCCGGCCGACCAGGAGACCATCCGGTACACCGGAGTGTACGGCGAGGACCCCGAGCCGTACCTGATGCGCGAGGTGCTCGGCGGCGGTTCGGGCGGGCGCTACTACGCCGACGGCGAGGACACGATCCACGTGGTGCCCGACTCGCGCAACATTCCGGTGGAGTTCGCCGAGGCGCGCTGGCCGTTCCGCGTCGAACGCCTCGGCCTGGCCGTCGACTCCGGCGGGCCGGGGGAGCACCGCGGCGGGCTCGGTTACGACAAGCACATCCGGATGCTCCGCGACGCGCACTACATGTCGATCGCCGACCGCTCGATCCTGTCCTGCTGGGGCGTGAACGGCGGCCGCGCGGGGCGGCCGTTCCGCGCCGAGGTGGCGGGCGTGCCGATGGAGGGCCTCGTCGACGACCATCCGGTACGGGCGGGCGAGGTGATCCGGATCCGTACGACGGGCGGCGGCGGGTGGGGCGACCCGCTGAACCGGCCGCCTGCGATGGTCGCCGCCGACGTACGGGACGGCAAGGTCTCGGCGGACGGCGCGCGCGACGACTACGGGGTCGTGCTCACCGGCCCGCCGGAAGAACCGTCCGTGGACGAGGAGGCGACCGCCGCGCTGCGGGCACGCCTGCGCGCCGGACGAGGCCCGGCCGCCTTCTTCGACCGCGGCCCCGGCTACGCGACGCTCGCCGGCGGGCGTACCCGCGCGGAGGTGGACGACCCGGCGTCCTGACCCCTCAGGGGCCGGTCGCGGCGAGGACCGCGCCGACCGCCAGGCAGGCCAGCTCGCCGGCCAGCCCGATGAGCGTCCAGCGGCGCATCCACGCGAGCGAGGACCACTTGACGCCGATGACGGACACCGCGCAGAAGGCGAGCGTGCCGAACACGCAGATCGGCGTGATGACGTTCTTGAGGCCGTCGTCGCAGATGGCGGCCGTGTCGTGCGGCGCGCAGCCGTGCGCGGCCGACGACATCCAGTCGATCATGATGCCGGCGCCCGCGAGCGCGACGATGAGCAGGAAAAGCCCCAGGGTCGTTTCCGAGCGCATTACCCATCGCCACACTTTCCCCATGTCCGCCATTATTACGGGATAGGTCGGGCGAGCTACGAGAAATTGCCGTCGATGATCAGGTCGGCCCGATCGCGGGTCCGGTCGGCGGTGAACAGTTTCGCCTCGGTCTCCGCCCAGTGATCCCACGCGGCCAGGTCGTCGCCGCGTCCGGCCGCGCGCCGCCTCCGTACCGCGAGCGGAGCCTCCACCCAGACGCGGAACGCCGCCGGCGACTCCTGGCGTGCCGCGCCGACCCCCTCGATGACGAGCACGGGCGCCACCGGGACCGTGACCTCCTCGGCGTACGCGCCGCGCCGCCAGTCGTACCGGCGGAACCGCCCGGGACGCCCGGCGCGCAGCGGCGCGAGCACGTGTGCGGTCAGCGGCGGCCACCAGGCGAGCGGCTCGCCGTCCCAGGGCACCGGGAAGTCGTCGGAGTGCACGACCGGCGCGTCGTCCAGAGCGGCCGCCAGAGCGCCGCTGAACGTCGTCTTGCCCGCCGCGCTCGGCCCGTCCACCGCGACGATCCGCACGGACCCGCACGACGGTCCGAGCGCACGGAGCCGCGCCACGAGCGCGGCGTCGACCGGGGGAACGGATGCGGCCATTCCGCCCATCCTGCCGGAGCCGTCGCCTCCATCGGCCCTGGCCCCCGCCCCCCGGCCCGCCCGAGGCGGGAAATAGGGGATGGGCTATTTGTCCAGATCCGTCAATACAGGCGTATTTACCGTCTGGTAACCATTTGGTTGACTCTGGGCGCGAGTCTCATGCGGGGAGCGGGATCCACGGATGAGAGGACCCCAGCAGTGCGACGTGCCGTTACGCTCGTGGCGACCCTGATCGGGATCGCGAGCCTCATCGGACCTTCCACCCAGGCGCTGGCCGACCCGCCACCGCCCCCGTCGGAGTCGACCGCCCGGACCGAGCTCGCCTCGCTCACGGTCGGCACCCCGCACAGCATGGACGGCTACAGCCGCGACGCCTTCGACGTCTGGGCCGACCAGCCCGACGGCTGCACCACCCGCCAGGACGTGCTCGCCCGCGACGGCGAGAACGTCGTCGAGGGCGGCGACGGCTGCCAGCCGACCTCCGGCTCCTGGTACAGCGCCTACGACGACACGACGGTCACCGTGGTCTCGCAGGCGACGATCGACCACATCGTGCCGCTCGCCGACGCGTGGCGGACCGGCGCCGACCAGTGGACCGCCGCGCAGCGCAAGGCGTTCGGCAACGACCTGACCGACGCGCAGCTGATCATCGCCTCCAGCTCCAGCAACAGCTCCAAGAGCGACAAGGACCCCAGCGAGTGGAAGCCGTCGAACACGGCGTACTGGTGCACGTACGGGGAGGAGTACGTGAGCGTGAAGTACAAGTTCAAGCTGTTCGTGACCAGTGACGAGAAGGCCGCCCTGGGAGACCTGCTCGACGCCTGCTGAGCCGGTGCGCCGGCCCGCCCCCCCGGGGGCGGGTCCGCTCATCCACAGCCGCACCGCCCTCTGGTCACGGCGGTGTGAGGGACTGGACAATGAGAGTGGGCTGGAGCCCCCGGGCGGGAGGGCTCCGCCGTGACCGGCCCGCCGTGACCGGCCCGCCGTGACCGGCCCGCCGTGACCGGCCCGTCATCGCCGGCGCCCGTGACACGCCCCCGGCCGCTTCGCGGCCGGGGGCCGGCACCCGCGAGGCCATCGCCGTGCGGCCGAACCGGCCGCGCGAGGTCAGCGCGCCCAGGCATCGCCCGCGCGCGCCGCCGCCCGGGGCCACCGGTCTGGTGGCGGCGACTCCGCCTTCGCGGACGGGCGGCGGCGGCCCCCCGGCACGGCCGCCGACCGGCCGCGTCGCAGTCGGCCGGATGCCCGCGCCGGGCGCGTGCGGCGACCCGCCCGGCCCGTCACCGCCGGCCCGTCACCGCCGGTCACACGGTCGGTGGCGCTGTCTCCACGAACGCTTCGGTCAGGTCCGCGAGGGTTTCGGAGATGATCGCCGGGTCCAGGGCGTCGAAGGCGGGGCCGTCGCGGTCCGGCCGGGGGTCGTCGGGCCGGTCGGCGAGCCGGACGTGCAGGACCTTCTGCTCGGGGTCGTCGATGCCGGCCCCGGCCACGATGCCCGGATCGAGACCGATCACCAGGTGACGGCCCGCCCCCATCTCCCGCGAGATCCAGCGCGTGACGCCGCGGTCCTGCGGCTCTCCCCGTTCCCAGCCGCGCCGGATCAGACGCAGTACACCGCGGATCGGCATCGTGCGTCCCTCGAAGCGTTCCAGCCGGCCGCTCGGCCGCTCGGCCTCGGTCAGGGTGTGCACGGTCCGGCCGAGCTGGGGGAAGGGCTGCAGGATCTCGTAGTCGGCGAACAGTTCGGACCAGGCCGCCAGGTCGCGGCCGAGGTCGACCGGGTGCGCGATGTGGACCACGGCCGACTCGGGCAGGTCCAGCGCGCCGTCGGTGATGCCGGCGAGGGTGCGGTCCTCGGCGATCCGGAACGCCGTCGTCCGGTCGCCGTCCTCGGCGACCCATACCAGCCTGCGGGTGATGTGCCAGGTCAGCGGGTGTGCGACGAACAGGTTCCGGAATTCGGCGAGCGTCCAGCGGCGCCGGGTCACCATGGCGCTCTCGAGCCGGCGGACCTGATCGCCGGCGACCGTGCGGACGTCCTTTCTGAGCCCGGTGAACCTCCGGTACGCCGCCTCGGCGCGCTCGGGGTCGTCCTTCGCCCCGGGTCTCGGCAGTGTCTTGCGCCGTCTGCCGTGCTCGTCGGTGACGTACGGGCGGAGCTGTTCGTCGAAGCCGGCGACGAACCGCCGCGGTCCGTAGTCGAGGAGGAGAGTCCCGTCGGGGTCGAGCCCGAAGTCCGGCACCAGCCGGTCGGCGAGCCGCTCGGGTGTCAGCCCCAGCCGCGCGGCGACCTCATCGATCCGTGCCCGGGCCCGCGCCTTGAGCGCCGGGAACCGCACCTTCCGCGCGATTCCGTCCAGGTGCATCAGCGCGACGTCGGTGCCGATCTCGCCGAGCACGTCCAGGCCCTTGACCGCCTTGGCATGCCCGCCCTCGCCCGGCCAGGCCCGGATCACCGGCGCGAGCCGCCGCACCGTCTCGTCGTCGCCGAGCCAGCCGAGCTGCGTCAGCGCCCAGCCGTCCCGGGCCGGCGCGCCGGCCGCCTGCCAGCCGCGGAACAGCACCCAGGAGAACTCCGCCAGGGAGGCCGGGTCGCAGGCCTCGCGGACCGGCCCGATCCCCGGGTACATCGCGCCGGGCTTCGACAGCGCGAGCATGGTCAGGAGGTAGGCGGTCGCCTCGCGCGGCAGCGCCCGCGTGCGGTCGCGCAGCCGGACCTGCGGGAGCAACGCGGACTCGGCCCACCGCCCGATCGCCGGCATCCGGTCCGGGAGGAGCTCCGTCGGATCGATCGCCAGGAACCGTTCGATCGCGCGCGCGGCCTCGTCGCCGGACACGCGCGCGGCCGTCACGACCGCGTCGGCGCCGTGCTCGGACGCGAGGTGGCGAAGGGCGCCCTCGGCGTCCTCGCGCCGCTGCCCGGGCTCGCCGAGCGCGGCTGGCACGAGGTACGGCACGGCGTCCGTGCCGTGCCGTCCGAACCAGCCGACGGCGGTCGCGCGCACCGACGCCGGCCGGGCCAGCCAGCCGGCCGCCAGCAGCGCGGCCTCGGCGTCCAGGAACGGCAGGAGAACGGCGGCGGCTCCGGACGGGTTCGTCCGGGCGGCGTACAGCGCGAGGGGGAGGGCGTCGAGCTCGAACCGCGCCACGACGGCCGGCATCCACGCCGCCGCCCCCGCGAGCCGCCCGGGTCGCCAGGTCCCGACCAGCGGCCGCAGCGACTCCTCCGGGCCCCATAGGAACAGCGCGGGGTCGCGGTCGGTCCTCGTTCCGGCCCGGTACTCCTCGATGGCCTTGATCGCGATCTCGCGTCGCTGATACCCGTAGGTGGCCGGCTCGGCTCCCGCCCACCGCTCCCGCTCGCCATCGGCCCAGGTCACCGCCTGCCGGGCGGGCGGCGTCAGCCCGGCGACGACGGTGGGCTCCGGCGGCGTGAGCCTCCGGGACCACGGCGGCGTGAGCAGCACCGGCGGGAGGGCGTCGGCCGGGGCGTCCGGCACCCGCGTGTTCGCCGCCCCGAGCGAGTCGATGACGGCACGGACGCCGGGCGGCAGGTCCGGCAGCGCGGCCGCCGTACGCGCCGGAGCGGCCAGCAGGTGCCCGGCCAGCAGCTCGCGGGCGAGTTCGGCGGCACGCGACGACCCGCGGGTCGCGGGGGCGAGCAGGCGCATCGCGCGGATCGGGAAGCGTTTCATCGCGCCGAGCAGCGCGGGCTGGACGTACTTGCGGCCGAGGCGGTCCACCAGGGCCTGGAACGCCTCGTCCGACGGCAGCAGGGCGAGCGCGCCGAGCATCGTGCGGGTCTCGGGCACCGACAGGTCCTGGTCCAGGGCATCGGTGAGCAGCGGCGCCATCGCCGCACCGAGCCCGTCGACCATGGTGGCGACGACGCCCGTGGGGAAGTCCCACCACCGCGGCGGCACCCGGTCGCCGAGCGCGGCGAGCTGGTCCGCCGAGCTCAGGGCGAGCAGCGGCATCCACCGGAGCGGATCGTCCGGAGGGGCGGCGCAGCACTCGTCCACCCAGTCGCGCCGGTCCGGTACCAGGTAGGAGACGACGGCCCGTTGCGCGGGGTCGCGCCGGCAGCCCGCGAGCCGCTCCACGGCCTCCGCGTGAACCTCGTCGTCGGCGGCGGCCAGCCGGGTGCGGAGCCGGCGCGACGCGTACTCGTCGCGCCACCAGGCGCGCGTGTGCGCGCCGTGACGTGAGGCGGCGACCACCCGGGCCGGCCCGTTGCCGGGGATCCCGTCGACGGCGGCGGAACCGAACTCGGCGTACGCGCAGGCGGCGAACGGCAGACCATGGTCGATGACCCAGCCTTCGGTGTTCCCCCAGGCGACCCCGCCGACGCTCCGGTGCACCCTGACCGACGCGACCACCGCCGCACCCGGCGGGTTCGGGGAGCCGTGAAGATGGGCGAGCCCCCGATCGGCCAGCTCGGGATCGGATCCGGGGTCGCGGAGCACCCGCTCGATCTCGGCGCGGTCCTCCGGTGAGAGGGGCCGGCCCCGCGAGGGCTCGCCCACCGCGGCGATCGACGAATCGCCCCGCCGCGGATGCCGACGCGCTCTCCACGCGGCCGGAAGGGTCAGGGCGTCTTCGCCGGGCCGTCGGGAGCCGGCGGTGGATCGGACGTTCACGTCGGCACACCGTAGGGCAGCACCCCGACGAATCGCTGCACATCCCTGGAAATGATCGTTACGGGCCCCGGGAGCAGTGAGGCGCGTCACAGCGGCCTTCCCGAGGGCGGCGTTCATACTGCCGGTAGGCATTCACCCGATCACGGAGGCGTCATCTGATGAACGGTCCACTCGACGGCATCGTGGTGCTCGACCTCACCCGCGTCCTGTCCGGGCCGCACGCGACGATGATGCTCGCCGACCTCGGCGCGCGGGTGATCAAGGTCGAGCAGCCGGGCACCGGCGACGAGACGCGCCAGTGGGGCCCGCCGTTCGCCACCGCGCCCGGGCGGGAGGACGTGGACCCCGGCGTCAGCACGTACTTCCTGTCCTGCAACCGGAACAAGGAGTCGATCACCCTCGACCTGAAGTCCGAGGAGGGCAAGGAGACGCTCACCCGCCTGATCCGGCACGCCGACGTCCTCGCCGAGAACTTCCGTACCGGCGTCCTGGACCGGCTCGGGTTCTCCTTCGAGCGGATGCACGAGATCAACCCGGCCCTGGTCATCCTGTCGATCTCCGGGTTCGGGCACGACGGGCCGGAGGGCGGGCGGCCCGGCTACGACGCGATCGTTCAGGGCGAGGCCGGGATCATGAGCGTCACCGGGCCCGCGCCGGACCAGCCGACCAAGATGGGCCTGTCGATCTGCGACATCCTCGCCGGGGTGAACGGCGCGTACGGCATCGTCGCCGCGCTGTACGAGCGGACCCGTACCGGGCGCGGCCGGGTGGTCCGCACCTCCCTGCTGGCCTCCGTCGTGGGCGCGCACGCCTACCAGGCCACCCGGTGGACGGTCGCGGGCGAAGTGCCGCGGGCGATCGGCAACGACCACCCCTCGATCGCCCCGTACGGCAGTTACCGGTGCGCCGACGGCCTGATCCAGGTGGGCGTCGCGAACCAGGGGCTGTGGAGGAGGTTCGCGCCGGTCGTGGCGATCGACCCGGACGATCCGCGCTTCACGACCGGCGCCGACCGGTCCCGTAACCGCGGTGAGCTGGGCGTCCTGATCGAGAAGGCGCTGGCGACCGGAACGCGGGAGCACTGGCTGGCCCGGCTCACCGAGGCCGGCGTCCCCGCCGGGGCGATCCGCTCCATCGACGAGGTCTACGAGTGGGACCAGACCCGGTCGCAGGGGCTCGTCGTCGACGTGGAGCATCCCGAGCTCGGCCGCATCGAGCTGCCCGGCCCGTCGCTGCGCTTCGAGGGGACGCCGCCGCGAGAGCACGCCGCCCCTCCGACGCTGGGCCAGCACACCGACGACGTCCTCGCCTGGTTGGACGAGGTGGACTAGCCGGGTCCATCGCTGGCGGCCGCGAGGAGTGGCACCACCAGATCGCTGATCGGCGTCGGGATGCCGTGGGCCCGTCCGCGGCGCCGCACGACACCGTTGCGGGTGTCCCATTCGAGCGGCCGGCCGGCTTCACGGTCGGCGAGGATGGAGGTGCCCATATCGGCCGGGTAGGCCTGGAGGCCGCCAACGATCTCTTGCGCCACCTCGTCGCTCAGTGCCGCGCCCTCGGCTCGGGCGACCTCCAGGCACTCCCGTAGATAGGCCAGAGACAGCTCGGCGATATCGGCTCTGGCGAACATGCCGGTGCGGCGGCCCGTGAGGACCATCAATCCGGCGACCGCGTTCTGCAGCAGCTTGCGCCACGCCACAGACGTGAAGTCCGTGGCCAGGTCGACCGAGCACCGAGTGCCGCGCAAAGCCTCGAGCACCACACGGGACGCCGGCGCGTCCGGCAGGGTGAGGCGCGCCTCGCCGCGCAACCACACAGAACCGTCGGGCTGCGCCTGGGCGGGGAACCACACGACCGAGGGGATGACGCGGGCGCCGGAGAGGTGAGACGCGACGATCGACCCTTGCTCGACGCCGTTCTGCAGAACACAGACAACGGTGTCCGCACCGCACAATGCCGTCAACCAGGGTGCCGCCGCCTCGACCTGCGTCGACTTGACGGCAAGGAGAACAAGGTCGACCGCTCCGCCGGCCTGTGCCGGGTCGATCCGCACAGGCCCCGGCACGATGACGCGACCCTCGCCCACGTGCAGCTCAAGGCGTTCACGCGCTGTGCGGCCACAGATCCTCGGTGTACGGCCGACCTCGTGCAGGGCCGCCGCCACGGTCGTGCCGATCGCCCCCGGACCCACGACTGCGACGGTTGGACTCATCGACATCATCATCTCCCTTGAGCGGTACCGGCCGTCCTGGACGGCCACCGTACGGTCCCGAGTGTCACCATGTGCCCCAGGACGTGCCCGCAGACCCGCCGGTCCCGCCTCCACACCGCAGCCGGTCCACCGATGACGTCCACACTCTGAGGGAGCAGGTAGATTCCTGACCTGCGCTTTTGTCTCGGATCGGGGGATTTGGATGGAGCCGCAGGTGCTCCGCCGCAGCCTGTCGTCGCGTGACCTGATCGTCTACGGGCTGCTGTTCATCGGGCCGCTCGCGCCGGTGGGCGTCTTCGGCGTCCTCGACGCCAGAAGCCACGGTTCCGTCGCCCTCGTCTACCTGGTGGCGACGCTCGCGATGGCGTTCACCGCGGTGTCGTACGCCCAGATGTCACGGAAGGTGCCGCAGGCCGGATCGGTGTACGCCTACGCGGGCATCGGCATCGGGCGGCCCGCCGGGTTCGCGGCCGGCTGGCTGGCGATGCTGGACTACCTGCTGATCCCCGCGGTCGGCTACCTGTTCTGCGGCATCGCGCTGCACTCGCTGGTGCCCTCGGTTCCGGCCTGGGTGTTCACCGCGCTCGCGTTCGTCTCGACCACGCTGCTTAACCTCTTCGGCGTGCGACTGGCCGCACGGGTGGGCTTCGTGGTGCTCGTGGTCGAGATCGTGCTGCTGGCGGTGTTCGTCGTCGCGGCGATCGTGGTGCTGATCATGGACGGTCCCGCCCGGCCGTGGACCTCACCCGCCCTCGGCGTCGGCGGCACGACCACGGCCGCGGTGATGGGCGCGGTCTCGGTGGCGGTGCTGTCCTTCCTCGGCTTCGACGCGATCGCCTCGTTCGCCGAGGAGAACACCGGCGACGAGCGCCAGGTCGGGCGGGCGGTGCTGTTCTGCCTGGGCGTCGCCGGTCTGCTGTTCGTCGTGCAGACCTACCTCGCCGGGCTGCTCATGCCGGTGAGCCCGCACCACCTCGCCCAGGCGCCGGCCGAGCAGGGCACCGCGTTCTACACGATGACCCGGACGGCGGTCGGCGTGTGGATGCAGCGGGCCTTCGCCGTGGTCAAGGGCGTCGGCCCGGCGTTCACGGCGATGGCGGCCGTGGCCGCGGCGTCCCGCCTGCTGTACGGCATGGCGCGCGACCGCGGCCTGCCGAAGGCGCTGGCGTCGGTGGACCCCCGCTCGCGGGTGCCGCGCGCCGCCCTGCTGACCACGGCCGCGGTCAGCCTGGTCGTGTCGGTGTGGGCGGCCCGCCGCGCGGACGGTCTGGACGTGCTCGTGTCGATCGTCAACATGGGCGCCCTGGCCGCCTTCACCCTCCTGCACGTCTCGGTGGTCGGCTACTACGTCATCCGCCGGGGCAGCCGCCGGTGGATCCCGCACCTGGTGGTCCCGGCCCTCGGCGCCGCGGTGTCGATCTGGATCATGGTCTCGGCGACCACGCCGGCCAAGCTCGTCGCCGCCGCCTGGCTGGTGGTGGGCGCCGTCGTCTACGTCGCCGGCGGCCGGACGAGGACCTCCCTCAGCCCAGCAGGTCGGGACGCCGGTGGGACAGAGACGGGAGCACCTTCCGTACCTGGTCGGTGACGCTCAGGTCGATCTCGGCGAGCCGTACGGACGGGGACGGGCCCAGGTCCGCCTGGACCACGCCCATCGGGTCCACCAGCATGCTCCGGCCCACGCCGCCCGGACGCCCCCGCGGCGGGGCGTTACGGTCCGGGGCCTTGCCCACGGCCGCGACCCACGTGGTGTTCTCGATCGCGCGGGCGCGGACCATCGTCACCCAGTGCTCCTCCTTGAACGGTCCCTGCGCCCAGGCCGCGATCACCGCGAACATCTCCGCGCCCGCGTCCACCAGCGCCCGCGCCAGCTCGGGGAAGCGCACGTCGTAGCAGGTGATCAGGCCGATCCGCGTACCGCACAGCTCCACCACCACCGGCGCGTCGCCGGGATCGACGAACTCCGACTCGCGGTCGTGGAAGGCGTCGAACAGATGGATCTTGCGGTAGGAGCCCACGAGCTCGCCGGACGCGTCGAGGGCCACCGCGGTGTTGTACACCCGGCCCGGTGACGCCGGCTCGAACACGCCCGCGATCACCGCGGTGCCGTGCTCACGCGCCGCCTCGGCCAGGCCCGTCACCCACGGGCCGTCGAGCGGCTCGGCGATCGAGGCCAGGTCGCCGCCGAAGCGGACCAGCGCCGCCTCCGGGAGGATCGCCAGGTCCGCGTCCGCCGCGGAGGCCAGGGCCTCGCGGGCGCGTTCGAGGTTCTCCTTCGGGTCGTCGCCGATCGTGATCTGGCACAGCGCCACTCGCATCGCGGACTCCTTTCCTGGAGGAGAATCGGCGCCGCGCGCCGGCTCGGTGCTCACTGGTCGCTCGCCCTCCTCACTCGCTCCGCGGCCGGACTCGTCCCTCGCCCGGCCACTCCACTCGCTACGTCGGGCTCGCTCCTGCTCACTGGTCGCTCCACTGTGGCACAGACCGGGCGTAGCGCCCGTGGGGTCGTCCTGTCCGCGTTGTTACCCTGAGCCGCGTGACGGTCAACATCGATCCGCTGGTCGCCCGGATGCGGGGCTTCGGCACCACCGTGTTCGCCGAGATGACCGCCCTGGCGGTCCGTACCGGAGCGGTCAACCTCGGCCAGGGGTTCCCCGACACCGACGGTCCGGCCAAGCTGCTGGAGACCGCCGTCGAGGCGATCCGCGGCGGCGCGAACCAGTACCCGCCCGGCCCCGGCGTGCCCGAGCTCAGGGAGGCCGTCGCCGCCCAGCGGTCCGGCCGTTACGGCCTGACCTACGACCCCGCGGACGAGGTGCTCGTCACCGTTGGCGCGACCGAGGCCATCGCCTCGACGCTCCTGACCCTCTGCGAGACCGGCGACGAGGTCGTCGTGTTCGAGCCGTACTACGACTCCTACGCCGCGATCATCGCGCTGGCCGGAGCCGTGCGCCGTCCGGTCACGCTGCGGCCCGACGGCGACCGGTTCACCTTCGACCCCGCCGAGCTGCGCGCCGCCGTCACCCCGCGCACCCGGCTGATCCTGCTCAACTCCCCGCACAACCCGACCGGCACCGTGTTCTCCCGCGCGGAACTGGAGATCATCGCGGACCTGTGCCGCGAGCACGACCTCGTGGCCGTCACCGACGAGGTGTACGAGTACCTGACCTTCGACGGTTCCGAGCACGTGCCGATCGCCACGCTGCCCGGCATGCGCGACCGCACGGTGGCGATCTCCTCGGCCGGCAAGACGTTCTCGGTCACCGGCTGGAAGACCGGCTGGATCACCGCGCCGCCGCGGTTCGTCCGCGCCGTGCAGACCGTCAAGCAGCACCTGACCTTCACCTGCAGCGCCCCGTACCAGCGGGCGGTCGCGTACGGGCTGGGCGCCGAGCTGGAGTGGGTCGAGGCGCAGCGGACCGCCCTGCAGTCCAAGCGCGACCGGCTCACCGCCGGCATCCAGGCGGCCGGGCTGACCCCGCTGTACACCCAGGGCACGTACTTCGTCCAGGCCGACATCCGCCCGCTCGGCTTCACCGAAGGGCTGGAGTTCTGCCGGGTGCTGCACGAGCGGGCCGGCATCGTCGCGATCCCCAGCCAGGTGTTCTACGACTCCGGCGCCGGCGACCCGTACGTCCGGTTCGCCTTCTGCAAGCGCGACGAGGTCATCGACGACGCCGCCGCGCGCCTTCCCCGCGTGGCCCCCTGAACACCGGGGGAGCGGCCCCGTACGCTCACACCTGACAAAGGAGGCGCGCTCGCTGGGCATACTCTGCCCATGAGCACACCACAGGTCAGAGACTAGGTTCGCCTTCGTGACCACCGCGAACGGCGAGCGCGTCGTCATCGCCCTCGGCGGCAACGCGATGACGGGACCGGACGGCGACGCCACGCCGGACGCCCAACTGTGCGCCGTGGAGGCGGCCGTCGGGCCGGTCGCGGACCTGGTCGCCGGGGGCGCGCAGGTCGTGCTGACCCACGGCAACGGGCCCCAGGTCGGCAACCTGCTGATCAAGAACCAGCTGGCCGCCCACGTGGTGCCGCCCGTGCCCCTCGACTGGTGCGGCGCGCAGACCCAGGCGACCATCGGCGTCCTCCTGCTCAACGCGCTGGACCGCGCCCTGGCCGCGCGCGGCGCGAACCGGCCGGTGGCCGTCGTGGCGACCCGCACCCTGGTGGACGCCGCCGATCCGGGCTTCGACGCCCCGGCCAAGCCGGTCGGCCGTTACTTCTCCGCCCACGAGGCCGAGCGGGGCCGCGCGCACGGCGAGGTCTGGCGGTCGTTCGGCGACCGGGGCTGGCGCCGGGTCGTCGCCTCGCCGGAACCCCAGGAGATCATCGACGCGCCCGCCGTGGACGCCCTGCTCGCGGCCGGGTTCATCGTCGTGGCGGCCGGGGGCGGCGGCGTCCCGGTGGTACGCGCCGACGGCGGCTTCCGCGGGGTCGAGGCGGTCATCGACAAGGACCTCGCCGCACAGTTGCTGGCCCGCCACGTCTCCGCCACGACCATGGTCATCGCCACGAACGTCGAGTACGCCATGACCGGGTACGGCACCCCGGACCAGCGGCCCATCCGGCGTACGACGCCCGCCCGGCTGCGGGCGTACGCGGCGGAGGGGGAGTTCGCCGGGGGCAGCATGGGCCCGAAGGTCGAGGCGGCGGTGCGCTTTGTCGAGACGGGCGGGAAACGGGCGGCGATCACTTCGCTGGAGCACATCGGCGACGCCGCGGACGGCAAGGCCGGAACAGTCATCGAGTTGTGAAGGGTGAGGACATGCCGGACCCGATTGAGGTACGCAAGGTCGCCATCGAGAGCGTCACGGACGCGTCGGGGCTGGCCCGGCTGATCGACGACGGTGTGATCGAGGCCGATCGCGTCCTCGCCGTGATCGGCAAGACCGAGGGCAACGGCGGCGTCAACGACTACACGCGCATCCTCGCCGACCGGGCGTTCCGCGAGGTGCTCGTCGCCCGGGGCACGCGTACGCCGGAGGAGGTCGCCCAGGTGCCGCTCGTGTGGTCCGGCGGTACGGACGGGGTGCTCAGCCCGCACGCGACGATCTTCGCGACCGTCGACCCGTCCTCGGCGCCGGCGACCGACGAGCCCCGCGTCTCCGTCGGCGTCGCCATGAGCGAGGTGATCCTGCCCGAGGACATCGGGCGCCCCGCCATGGTGGAGAAGGTCGCCGGCGGCGTGCGCGACGCCATGAAGGCGGCCGGCATCCAGGACGCCGCCGACGTCCACTACGTGCAGACCAAGACGCCCCTGCTCACCCTCGACACGATCAACGACGCCAAGCGGCGCGGCCACGACGTCGTCACCGAGGACACCCTGAAGTCCATGGACATCTCCAACTCCACGACCGCGCTCGGCATCGCCGTCGCCCTCGGGGAGATCGAGATGCCGGAGTCGGAGCAAATACACAAGGACCTGTCGCTGTACTCCTCGGTCGCCTCCTGCTCCTCCGGAGTGGAGCTCGACCGGGCCCAGATCGTCGTGGTCGGCAACGTCCGGGGCATCGGCGGCCGCTACCGCATCGGCCACAGCGTGATGCGGGACGCCCTGGACGCCGACGGCATCTGGGCCGCGATCCGCTCATCAGGCATCGACCTGCCCGAACGCCCCCACCACGACGACCTGGACGGCCGGCTCGTCAACGTGTTCCTCAAGTGCGAGGCGGACCCGAGCGGGTCGGTGCGCGGCCGCCGCAACATCATGCTCGACGACTCCGACGTGCACTGGCACCGCCAGATCAAGGCGTGCGTCGGCGGTGTCACCGCGTCGGTGACGGGCGACCCGGCCGCGTTCGTCTCGGTGGCCGCCGTCCACCAGGGCCCCTCGGGCGGAGGCCCGGTCGCGGCGATCGCCGACCTCGGCTGATCCGGGGCCGTCCCGCCAGGCCGTCGCCCCGTGCGCGGTGCTCGTGGGACGGCCCTCACACCGGTCCTCGCACCGGCCATCCGCGCCAGGCCGGAGCGACCGGATCCATAGGCCTATACGCTGGTCTGTCGTGTCCGAAAGAACCATTCCTCAGCCCGAATTCCCCGACGATGACGGCATGGCACCCGCCAAGCTGGAGGCGGCGCTGCGCGCCTACTCCGGTGGGCACGGAGAGCACGCCGTCCTCGCCGCCCTCGCCGGATCACGCCTGTTCGTCCCCGTGGTCGCCGTCCTGACCGAGGATGAGACGGTGGACGGACTGCGCCGTGAGAAGGAGAGCGAGATGGCGCTGCCGACGCTCGTCGGCGACGACGGACGGCGCGGCGTGCTGGCCTTCACCTCGGCCGAGAGCCTCGCCCGCTGGAAGGCGGACGCGCGCCCCGTCGCGGTGCGCATCGCCCAGGCGTGCCAGGCCGCCCTCGACGAGGGCGCCGACGCCGTGGTCATCGACGTGGCGGGCCCGGTGCCGTACGCCATCGAGGGCCCGAGGCTGCGCGTCCTCGCCGAGGGCGGCACGATCACCGCCCCGCACGAGGACCCGGACGTCCTGGCCGCCGTCCAGGAGGCCGCCGGCGGGCTGCCGGGGATCACCGGCATCCAGGTACGGCCCGGGACGCAGAGCGACCTGGCGATCCGGCTGCGTCTCGCCCAGGACGCCGACGAGCAGGTGGTGCTGCGCGCGGCCGCCGACCGCCTGTCCGAACGCCTGAGCGGCCGCATCGCCGGAGGCCTCGAACTCGGCGTGGTCTTCTCCTGACGCTCGGCCCCGCCGCCCGGCTTCCGGTTCTCCGGCGCGCCGGGCGGCGGGCGCGCAGGGGGGCGCCGTGTCTCGTTAGGCTCGGGACATGCCGACGACGCTGACGATGCAGGACGCCCTGATCCGCCTCACCGAATACTGGACCGGGCAGGGATGCGCCATCATCCAGCCGATGAACACCGAGGTCGGCGCCGGCACGCTCAACCCCGCCACCGCGCTGCGGGTCCTCGGGCCTGAGCCCTGGAGGGTCGGCTACGTCGAGCCCAGCGTCCGTCCGGACGACTCGCGGTACGGCGACAACCCCAACCGGCTCCAGACGCACACGCAGTACCAGGTGATCCTCAAGCCCGAGCCCGGTGACGCGCAGGAGCGCTACCTCGGCAGCCTGGAGGCCATCGGCATCGACCTGCGCGCCCACGACGTGCGGTTCGTCGAGGACAACTGGGCCTCCCCGGCGCTCGGCGCGTGGGGGCTCGGCTGGGAGGTCTGGCTCGACGGCCTGGAGATCACCCAGTTCACCTACTTCCAGCAGTCCGGCGGCATGGCCCTCGACCCGGTCTCGGTCGAGATCACCTACGGCATGGAGCGCATCATCATGGCGCTCCAGGGCGTCGGGCACTTCAAGGACATCGCGTACGCGCCCGGCCTGTCCTACGGCGAGGCGTTCGGGCAGGCCGAGTACGAGATGAGCCGCTACTACCTCGACGACGCCGACGTCGAGGCCAACCGGGGGCTGTTCGCCGCGTACGAGACCGAGGCGCGGCGCATGATCGAGGCGCGCCTGCCGGTGCCCGCCCACACGTACGTGCTCAAGTGCTCGCAGGCCTTCAACGTGCTCGACGCGCGCGGAGCCGTCGGCACCACCGAGCGCGCCAGCGCGTTCGCCCGTATGCGCTCCCTCGCCCACGACGTCGCGCGGCTGTGGGCCGAGCGCCGCGAGGAGCTCGGCCACCCGCTCGGCGACGCCGCCACCCGCCCGGTGCCCGAGCGCCGCGCGGACGCCTTCCCCGAGATCGGCGAGCCGTCGGCGCTGGCGTTCGAGATCGGCTTCGAGGAGCTGCCCGCCACCGAGACCGAGCGCGTCGCCGGTGCCGTGCGCGACAGCCTCACCGAACTCCTGGCCGGCACCCGGCTGCGCCACGGCGAGGTCCGGGTGATGTCCGCGCCGCGCCGCGTCGTCGCCGTCGTGGACGACGTCCAGCCGCGCGAGGACGACGTCGAGCGGACCGTACGCGGCCCGCGCCGGTCGGCGGCCTACGACGCCGACGGCGCGCCCACCAAGGCCGCGCTCGGGTTCGTCCGCGGCCAGGGCGCCGACGTCGCCGACCTGCGCGAGATCACCGTGAACGGCGGGGAGTACGTCGGCCTCGTCCGCACGGTCGCGGGCCGGCCGGCCGCGGAGGTGCTCGCCGAGGTCCTGCCCGGCGTCGTCACCGCGCTGCGCGCCGACCGGAACATGCGCTGGAACGCGCCCGGCCTGTCCTACAGCCGCCCGATCCGCTGGATCGCCGCGCTGCTCGGCTCCCACGTCGTGCCGTTCACGGTGTCGACGCTGGACAGCGGCCGTTCGACCCGCGTGCACCGCACCGCAGACGAGCCCGTCGTCGAGGTGGCGGAGGCGGGCCGGTTCCTGGACACGCTGCGCGCGCACGGCATCGAGCCGGACGCCGGGGTCCGCCTGCGGCGGATCGCCGAGGCCGCGGCCGAGCTCGCCGCCACGGCGGGCGGAATGCCCGACGAGACCGTCCTGCCCGAGGTCGTGAACCTCGTGGAGGAGCCGGTGGCCCTCCTCGGCTCCTTCGACGAGCGCTACCTCGAGCTGCCCGCCGAGGTGCTCACCACGGTCATGCGCAAGCACCAGCGGTACCTGCCGGTCAGCGCCGCCGGCCGTCTCCTGCCGCACTTCGTCACGGTCGCGAACGGCGCCTGCGACCTCGGCGTGGTGCGCGCGGGCAACGAGGCGGTCCTGCGGGCCCGGTTCGAGGACGCCGCGTTCTTCTTCGCGGCCGACCTGCGCACGCCGCCGGAGGAGATGACGACGGGCCTGGCCGCGCTGACCTTCGAGGAGCGCCTCGGGTCGATGGCCGACCGCGCCGGCCGCATCCGCTCGATCGCGCTGACCCTCGCCGACCGCGCCGGCCTGGACGATGACGAGCGGGCGACGCTCGAACGCGCGGCGCGCCTCGCCAAGTTCGACCTCGCCTCGCACATGGTGATCGAGCTGTCCAGCCTCGCCGGGACGATGGCGGGGGAGTACGCCCGCCGCGCCGGCGAGCCGGAGCCGGTCGCGGAGGCGCTCGTGGAGATGGAGCTGCCCCGCTCGTCCGGCGACGCGCTCCCCGTCTCGCTGCCGGGGGCGCTGCTCGCCGTCGCCGACCGGCTCGACCTGCTCGCCGGCCTGTTCGGCGTCGGCGCCGAGCCGACCGGCAGCTCCGACCCGTACGGCCTGCGCCGGGCGGCGCTCGGCCTCACGGCGATCCTGCGGGCGCACGACCGCCTGGCCGGCATCCGGGTGGACGAGGGCCTGGCGGTCGCGGCCGCCTGCCAGCCGGTGGAGGTGAGCCCGGAGGCGGTGCGTGAGGCGGAGCGGCTGACCGCGCGCCGGCTGGAGCAGGCGCTCCTGGAGGCCGGCCGCCCGGTGCACGTGGTGCGCGCCGTCCTGCCGCACGCCGCCACACCCGCGCGCGCCGCACGTGACGCCGCCGACCTGGAGGGGCTGCTGGAGTCGGAGGAGTTCGCCCGGTTGACCGTCGCGCTCCAGCGGGTGCTGCGGATCGTGCCGCCGGACACGCCCGCGTCCTATGAGCCCGCGCTGTTCGAGGACGACGCGGAGCGGGCGCTGGCCACCGCCCTCGCGGGCGCCGCGGACAAGCTGCGCGGCGGCCCGCTGCCGCTGCCGGAGTTCGCCAACGTGGCCGAGGCGCTGGTCGAGCCCATCGACGACTACTTCGACAAGGTGCTGGTCATGGCCGAGGAGCCGGCCCTGCGCGCGAACCGGCTCGGCCTCCTCGCCGCCGTCCGCGACCTCGTCGCCGGCGTTCTCGACTGGCGGGAGATCGCCTGACCCATCACTTTCAGCGTTGAAGCGGCGACGCCGAGTAGTGGCGTATGGGAATATGGGTCCATGGGTATGGTCGGCCATATGAAGACCACAGTGGAGATCTCCGATGGGCTCCTGCAGGAGGCGCGCCGGATCGCGAGTCAGGAGGGCGCCACGCTGAGATCGCTGATCGAAGAGGGCCTGAGAGCGGTTCTCGAACGGCGGGCGCGCGGCGGCCGATGGACTCTCCCGGACGCGGCCGTGGACGGAGAGGGCCTTCGCCCGGAGGCGCGCGGCGCTTCGTGGGAAGAGCTTCGAGCGATGGCGTACGGGGAACGTCTGTGATCGCTGTCGACACCAACGTTCTGGTTTACGCGCATCGGCGAGACAGTGCGTTTCATCTCGCTGCCGCGTCCCGCGTGCGGGAACTGGCCGAAGGGCGCGCTCCGTGGGCGATCCCGTGGCCATGCGTGCATGAGTTCTTCTCCGTCGTCACGCATCCGCGTATCTACGTCCCTCCCAGCACCGCCGAGCAGGCGATCGACCAGATCGAGGCGTGGCTCGCCTCGCCGTCGCTGGTGACGCTCGGCGAGGGGACCGGCTATTGGGACGCACTCCGGTCGATGCTCATGGAGGGCAAGATCGCCGGACCGCTCGTACACGACGGAAGGATCGCCGCTCTGTGCGCCGCGCACGGAGTGCGGGAGCTGTGGACCGTGGATCGTGACTTCAGCCGGTTCTCCGGCCTGAGCATCCGGAATCCGCTGTGACGACGACGCGCGGCCGGTCACGACCCCGAACGCGGCTGCCGTCGGGACCCCGGCACCCGGTTCCCGACGGCCGCCCGGGTCCGGATGCTGGGACGGCTGCGTGAGGCGCCGCTCGTACATGAAAGTATTTACCGCATGTTGCGCTGGCTGACCGCGGGGGAGTCGCATGGCCCGGCCCTCGCCGCGATCCTCGAAGGGCTGCCCTCCGGTGTGGCCGTGACCTCGGCCGACATCGCCGAGGCACTGCGCCGCCGGCGCCTGGGCTACGGACGCGGCGCCCGCATGAAGTTCGAGCAGGACGAAGTCGAGATCATCGGCGGCATCCGCCACGGCCGTACGCTCGGCGGCCCGATCGCGATCCGCGTGGGCAACACCGAGTGGCCCAAGTGGGAGACGGTGATGGCGGCCGACCCGGTCGACCCCGACGTGCTCGCCGAGCAGGCGCGCAACGCGCCGCTGTCGCGGCCCCGCCCGGGCCACGCCGACCTCGTCGGCATGCAGAAGTACGGCTTCGACGACGCCCGGCCGATCCTCGAACGCGCCAGCGCCCGCGAGACGGCCGCCCGGGTGGCGATCGGCGAGGTCGCGCGCGCCTTCTGCCGTCAGGCGCTCGGCGTGGAGATCCTCAGCCACGTGGTCGCGCTCGGTGAGGTGAGCGTCCCCGAGGGCGTGGTCCCCGAGCCCGGCGACCTCGAGCGCGTCGACGCCGACCCGGTCCGCTGCCTCGACCCGGACACCAGCGCCGCGATCGTGGCGCACATCGAGCAGGTCAAGAAGGACGGCGACACGCTCGGCGGCGTGGTCGAGGTCGTCGTGCACGGCCTGCCGCCGGGCCTGGGCAGCCACGTCCACTGGGACCGGCGCCTCGACTCGCGTCTCGCCGCGGCCCTCATGGGCATCCAGGCGATCAAGGGCGTCGAGGTCGGCGACGGCTTCCGCCCCGCCGCGCGGCGGGGCTCGGAGGCACACGACGAGATCGTGCGCGACGGGGAGATCCGGCGGGTCACCAACCGCGCCGGCGGCGTCGAGGGCGGCATGACGACCGGGGAGACCCTGCGGGTCCGCGCCGCCATGAAGCCCATCTCCACGGTGCCGCGCGCACTGTCCACGATCGACGTGCTGTCCGGCGAGCCGGCCAAGGCCATCAACCAGCGCAGCGACGTCACCGCCGTCCCGGCCGCGGGCGTGGTGGCCGAGGCGATGGTGGCCCTGGTCATCGCCGAGGCCGCGGTCGAGAAGTTCGGCGGCGACTCCGTCGAGGAGACCGCCAGGAACCTGCAGGGCTACCTATCCTCACTGGTGATCAAATGAAACCCAAGGCCGTCGTCATCGGCCCGCCCGGGTCGGGCAAGACCACGGTCGGACGCCTCCTCGCGGAGCGGCTCGGAGTCGACTTCCGCGACACCGACCACGACGTCGAGGCCGTGGCCGGCAAGCCGATCGGGGAGATCTTCGTCGACGACGGCGAGGAGCGCTTCCGTGCACTCGAACGCGCGGCGGTTCAGGAGGCGCTCACCGCGCACGACGGGGTGCTCGCCCTCGGCGGCGGCTCCGTCCTCGACCCCGGCACCCAGGCCGACCTGGCGGAGGTGCCGGTCGTCTACCTGGAGGTCGGGCTGTCGGACGCGGTCAAGCGGGTCGGCCTCGCCTCGGCGCGCCCGCTCCTCGTGCTCAACCCGCGCAGCCAGTTCCGCAAGCTGATGGAGGAGCGCCGGCCGATCTACGAGGGTCTCGCCACGATCCGGGTCGCCACGGACGAGCGCGAGCCCGACGACATCGTCGACGAGATCGTCAAGGGGCTTTCATGAGCCGTGTCCGGGTCGGCGGCGACGCCCCCTACGACGTGGTGATCGGCACCGGGGTGCTCGGCGAGCTGCCCTCGCTGCTCGGCGAGGCCGGGACCGTCGCCGTCGTGCACGCCGAGGGGCTGCCGGAGATCGCGCGGCCGGTCTGCCACGCGCTCACCGCCGCCGGGTACGACGCGCGCCCGCTGCCGGTGCCCGACGGCGAGGCGGGCAAGGACGTCAACGTGCTGGCCGGGCTGTGGTCCGCGTTCGCCGGCCTGGGCATGACCCGGTCGGACGCGATCGTCGGCGTCGGCGGAGGGGCCACGACGGACCTCGCCGGGTTCGCCGCCGCGACCTGGCTGCGCGGCGTACGCGCCGTGCTGGTGCCGACCACGCTCCTCGGCATGGTCGACGCGGCCGTCGGCGGCAAGACCGCGATCGACATCCCCGAGGGCAAGAACCTCGTCGGGGCCTTCCATCCGCCCGCCGGCGTCCTGTGCGACCTGGCCACGCTCGTGACCATGCCGCGCGAGGACTACGTCGCCGGCCTCGCCGAGGTGATCAAGGCCGGGTTCATCGCCGATCCCCGCATCCTGGAGCTGATCGAGGAGGACCCGGAGGCGGCGGGCCGTCCGGACGGGCCGCACACGCTCGAACTGATCGAGCGCGCCATCGCGATCAAGGCGCGGGTCGTGTCGGAGGACCTGAGGGAGAGCGGTCTCCGGGAGATCCTCAACTACGGCCACACGCTCGGCCACGCGATCGAGAAGGTCGAGGGGTACCACTTCCGGCACGGCGACGCGGTCGCGATCGGCATGGTGTACGCCGCCGAGCTGGCCTGCCTGGCCGGGCGGTTGGACGCCGACGTCGTCAAGCGTCACCGGGAGATCCTCACCGCGGTGGGCCTGCCGACGTCGTACGCGGTCGAGGCCTGGGCGGAGCTGCGCGAGACGATGCGCGTCGACAAGAAGGCGCGCGGCGCCCGGCTCCGGTTCGTCGTGCTGGACGACCTGGCCGTCCCGGGCCGCCTGGAGAATCCGGACGAGGACCTGCTGAGGTCCGCCTACGAACGGGTGGCCCGATGAACCCCATGGCAGAGGTGCTGGTCCTGAACGGTCCCAACCTCGGCCGGCTGGGCAGCCGTGAGCCGGACGTGTACGGCGCCGCGACCTTCGACGACCTGGCCGGCCTGTGCCGCGACACGGCGCGCCGCCTGGGCCTGCACGCCGAGGTGCGCCAGACCGACGACGAGGCGGAGCTGATCGGCTGGCTGCACGAGGCCGCCGACGGGCACATCCCGGTCGTGCTGAACCCGGCCGCCTTCACGCACTACTCCTACGCCGTACGCGACGCCATCGCGCAGCGCACGGCGCCGCTGATCGAGGTGCACATCTCCAACCCGGCGGCCCGCGAGGAGTTCCGCCACACCTCGGTCGTCGCGGGCGTGGCGTCGGGCACCATCGCCGGCTTCGGCACCTTCTCGTACGTCCTCGCCCTCCAGGCCGTCGCCGAGCTCCTCGCCGAGTCGGCGTCCTAGCCACCTCGGCCCGGGAGGCGGCGCACGACGGCCCGGCCCTGACGGTGGGCTGAGCGAGGGTCACCAGCGGTCGAGGTGCAGAACCTCCTCCAGCGGCTGTCGCCGCGCCGGGCGGAACGTCTCCCCGGTGTAGTAGGCCGTCGGGATCAGCGAGCCCTGGCGGATGTCGTCCGGCAGCCCGAGCAGCCCGGCGACCTCCCGCTCGTACGCGAGATGCAGCGCCGTCCACGCGGTCCCGAGCCCTCGGGCGCGGGCGGCCAGCATGTAGCTCCACGTCGCCGGGTGCAGTGAGGCCCACAGCCCGGCCTGCCCGCCGCTCGGCACGGTGGTGACGCGCAGGCAGGGGATGACCAGCACCGGCACCTCCGCGATGTGCTCGGCGAGGTACGCGACGCCCTCACCGATGCGGCGCTGGACCGGCGCGCGCTCCGGGTCGTCGGCGAACAGCCGGGGCGCCGCGTGGTCCGACGCCAGGTACTCCCGCGCGGCCCGCGTGAACACCCGGCCGATCGCCGCGCGCTGGTCCGGGTCGGTGACGACGATCCAGTGCCAGCCCTGTTTGTTGCCGCCGCTCGGCGCCTGCAGCGCGATCTCCAGGCATTCGCGGATCAGCTCGGGCGGGACCGGGCGGGTCAGGTCGAGCCGCCGGCGTACGGTGCGAGTGGTGGTGAGCAACTCGTCGGGCGTCATGCGCGCATGATCTCAGGGGCCCGCCCCGCTCTCACCCCTTCTCGCACGCCGAGGCGATGAGGTCCTCCAGTTCCGCCACCACGTCGTCGAACGGCTCCAGCGAACGGCGCGCCCGGCACAGCAGGGTCGCGCCCTCGGCCGAGGCGATGACCAGCGTCGCGACCCGCGCGGCGCGTTCGGGCGTCGCCCCCGCGGAGACCAGGCCGGCCGCCAGCGCGTCCTGCCAGCGCCGGAACGCCGCCGCCGCGGCGTCGGCGAGCCGCGACTCCGTGATCACCGCGACGATCGGGCAGCCCGCGCGGAAGTCGCTGTCCACCAGTACGCGACGCCACCAGCCGCTGAACGCCCGGACCGCCGCCACCGGGTCGTCGTCGCGGGTGGCGGCGCGGACGCCGGCGGCCACGAAGTCGCCCGCGTACCGTACGGCCTCCTCGGCGAGCTGCTCCTTGCCGCCGGGGAAGTGGTGGTAAATCGAGCCGCGCGGCGCCCCGCTGTGCGCGATGACGTCGCTGAACGCCGTGCCGCTGTAGCCGTGTTCGCGCAGCAGGTAGGCCGCGCTGCGCACCATCCGCTCCCGGGAGTCGGAGGCCATGAGACGTTCACCACCTTGACTATGACGTCCATCATAGAAGAGCCTCACTATGCCGACCGTCATAGAGGAGGATGCCGTGCCGACCGGACTTGATCAGCTGAAGGCGTTGCTGGACGGGCGGGTGACGGGCATCGGGTCGCTGCTCGGCATGACGGTCGAGACGCTCGAACCCGGGCGGGTGGTGTTCACGCTGCGGACCCGGCCCGACTTCGGCAACCCGCTGGGCACGCTGCACGGCGGCGTGTGCAGCACCCTGCTCGACTCGGCGATGGGCTGCGCCGTGCACACCTCGCTGCCCGACGGCGCGGGTTACACGACGCTGGAGTTGAAGGTGAACTTCGTGCGTCCCGTACGGCTCGACGGCGTCGGGCTCCGCTGCGAGGGCACCACGATCCACCTGGGCGGCCGGATCGCCACCACCGAGGGGCGCGTCACGGACGAGGAGGGCCGCCTGGTCGCCCACGGCACGAGCACCTGCATGGTGTTCAGGCCGGCCTGACTACGCTATTACTGAACCTGATTCGGTTTTTGGACGGAACGGCTGAGAGGTGCCGCGGCATGCGTATCGGGATGTCCCTCAACTACGCGGGGGGCTTCAGGGAGACCGTCGATGAGCTCGCCGACTACGAGAAGGCCGGGCTCGACATCGTGTTCGTGCCGGAGGCGTACAGCTACGACGCCGTGAGCCAGCTCGGCTTCATCGCCGCGCGTACGGAGCGGCTGCAGATCGCCTCGGGCATCCTCCAGATCTACTCGCGTACCCCGACCCTGACCGCGATGACCGCCGCCGGCCTGGACTACGTCTCCGACGGCCGGTTCGTGCTGGGCATCGGCGCGTCGGGCCCGCAGGTCATCGAGGGCTGGCACGGCGTGCCGTACCACGCGCCCGTCGGCCGCACCCGGGAGATCATCGAGATCTGCCGCGCGGTGTGGCGCCGCGAGCGCCTGTCCTACGACGGCCGGTACTACAAGCTGCCGCTCCCCGCCGATCAGGGCACCGGCCTCGGCAAGCCACTGAAGCTGATCAACCATCCCGTGCGCGAGCGCATCCCGATCATCATCGCGTCGCTCGGCCCCAAGAACGTCGAGATGACCGCCGAGCTGGCCGAGGGCTGGGAGCCGATCTTCTACGTCCCGGAGAAGGCGGACCGCGTGTGGGGCGAGGCCCTGGCCAAGGGCAAGGCCAAGCGCGACCCCGCGCTCGGCGAGCTGGACGTCGTCGCGCAGGCGCCCCTGGCGATCGGCGACGACGTCGAGGGCTACCTCGACTTCGGCCGCCCCATGGCCGCCCTCTACATCGGCGGCATGGGCGCCAAGGGCCGCAACTTCTACAACGACCTCGCCTGCCGCTACGGCTACGAGCGGGAGGCCGAGGAGATCCAGGACCTCTATCTCGACGGCAAGAAGCAGGAGGCCGCCGAGAAGGTCCCGTACGAGCTGCTGCAGAAGACCTCGCTGATCGGCACCGAGGGCTTCGTGCGCGACCGGCTCGTGGCGCTGAAGGAGTCGGGCGTCACGACGCTCAACGTCACGCCGATCGCCGGCGACCACGCGGAGCGCGTCAAACTGATCGAGAAGGTGCGTGACCTGGCGGCCTCCGTCTGAGCGACCGCCCGGCCCGGTGTGCCGCCGGGCGCGCCGGCGCGTACAGTCGGGGCATGCCCGGGATCCATGAGACACGCCGCGCGCGCCTGGCCGCGCTCGTGGCCGACCAGGGAGCCGACTTCGCCCTGGTCACCCGGCTGGTCAACGTCCGTTACCTGTCCGGTCTGGCCAGCTCCAACGCCGCTCTCCTTGTGGGCGCCGACGGCACCGCGGTGCTCGGCACCGACGGGCGCTACGCGGGTACCGCGGCGCGCGTGTGCCCGGAGCTGGAGTGCGTCGTCGACCGCGACACCGCCGGCGCGCTGGGCTCACGCGCGTCCGGGCGGCTCGCCTTCGAGGCGCACGACGTGACCGTGGAGGCGCACCGCGAGCTCGCCGCGAAGCTCGAGGGCGTCGAGCTGGTTCCGCTGGGCCGCGCCGTCGAGGAGCTGCGCCAGATCAAGGACGAGGACGAGATCGCGCTGCTGCGCGAGGCCTGCGCGATCACCGACCGCGCGTTCGACGCGGTGCTGCCGTTCATCCGGCCCGGCCGCACCGAGCGGGAGATCGCCGTCGCGCTGGAGCGGTCGATGGTCGACCTCGGCGCGGAGCGGCCCGCATTCGCCTCCATCGTGGCGAGCGGGCCGAACGGCGCGATCCCGCACCACGTGCCCGGCGCCCGCGTGATCGAGTCCGGCGACTTCGTCACCATGGACTTCGGTGCGCTGTACGGCGGCTACCACGCCGACATGACGCGCACCGTCGCCATCGGATCCGCCGCGGGCGCGCTGCGGGATATCTACGACCTGGTCGCGGCCGCGCAACGCGCGGGCGTCGAGGCCGCGGTCCCGGAGGCCGCCACCAAGGACGTCGACGCCGCGTCGCGCGACGTCATCGACGCCGCCGGGCACGCCGACGACTTCCCGCACGGCCTCGGGCACGGTGTCGGACTGGAGATCCACGAGGCACCGCTCCTCGGGTACGACAAGACCGGTAAACTGACGGATCGAGTTCCGATCACCGTCGAGCCCGGCGTCTACCTCGCGGGGCGCGGCGGAGTGCGCATCGAAGACACTCTGGTCGTCCGTACGGACGGCGCGGAGCTGCTCACCAAGACGACCAAGGAACTGCTCGTCATCTAGACGCGGCAGGCCGCCGACGCAGGAGAACATCGCACGTGGCGACGACGAACGACCTCAAGAACGGCATGACGCTGAATCTCGACGGCCAGCTGTGGACCGTCACGGAGTTCCAGCACGTCAAGCCAGGCAAGGGCGGCGCGTTCGTCCGCACCAAGCTCAAGAACGTCCTTTCCGGGAAGGTCGTCGACAAGACCTTCAACGCCGGGACGAAGGTCGACGTGGCCAA
Source organism: Actinoallomurus iriomotensis (assembly GCF_030269445.1). Classification (GTDB taxonomy): domain Bacteria; phylum Actinomycetota; class Actinomycetes; order Streptosporangiales; family Streptosporangiaceae; genus Actinoallomurus; species Actinoallomurus iriomotensis. Next base: position 221,775 of record NZ_BSTJ01000001.1, on the reverse strand, counting down.
CGTCGACAAGCGGGAGATGCAGTACCTCTACCGCGAGGGCGAGGACTTCGTCTTCATGGACACCGAGACCTACGACCAGCCGCACATCCCCGGCGCCACCGTGGGTGACGCGGCCGACTACCTGCTGCCCGAGCAGAACGCCGTGATCGCGTTCAACAACGACACGCCGCTCTACATCGAGCTGCCCGCCGCGGTCGTCCTCGAGGTGACCGAGACCGAGCCGGGCCTGCAGGGCGACCGCTCCACCGGCGGCACCAAGCCGGCCACGGTCGAGACCGGCGCGGTCATCCAGGTCCCGCTGTTCATCACGACCGGCGAGAAGATCAAGGTCGACACCCGGTCGGGCGACTACCTGGGCCGCGGCTGACCGTGGCCGCACGCAGCAAGGCCCGCAGGCGAGCGCTGGAGATCCTGTACGAGGCCGAGGTCCGCGGCGATCCGCCGGCCGACGTGCTCGCCCGGCGCGCCGCCGACGCGAGCCAGCCGCTCGCCGAACAGGCGTTCCTCGGACGCCTGGTCGAGGGCGTGGCCCAGCACCGTGAGCGCATCGACGAGCTGATCGCGACGTACTCCGTCGGCTGGACCCTCGACCGCATGCCGATGGTCGACCGCAACATCCTGCGGCTGGGCGCCTTCGAGCTGCTCTGGAACGACGAGGTGCCCGACGGCGTGGCGATCAGCGAGGCGGTGGCCCTGGCCACCGAGCTGTCCACCGACGAGTCGCCCCGATTCGTCAACGGACTGCTGTCGCGCCTGCTCGAACTCAAGCCGTCATTGTCGTTGTAGGCGTTTAAGCTGGGCGTTGTGAGGCGAAAGAGGCTGGGGGCCACCGTCCGCGCAGGCGCCCGTGCACCTGGGGTCCGTCCGTGCCGCCCGGCATGGTGGGAGGCACGGTGAACGAGCGTCCGCGGACGCGTCCGGCGCGCGGCGTCGTCTGGGAGATTCTGCGCGAGGTCCTCGACGACAGCGCCAAGGCGTCCGGCCGGACCGCCCTCGACGTGCTCGACGCCGGGGGAGGCACCGGCGGGCTGGCCGTGCCGCTCGCCGAGCTGGGCCACCACGTCACCGTCGTCGACTCCAGCCCCGACGCCCTCGCCGGGCTGGAGCGCCGCGCCGCCGAGGCGGGCGTGCGGGTCCGCGCGCTGCAGGGCGACGCCGACGGGCTGCTGGAGACGGTCGGTCCCGACAGCGCCGACCTCGTGCTGTGCCACAGCGTGCTCGAATACGTCGACGACCCGGCCGCGGCGATGGCCTCCATCGCCCGCACCGTACGCCCCGGAGGCGCGGTGAGCGTGTTGGCGGCCAACCAGGTCGCCGCCGTGCTGCACCGGGCGCTCGCGGGCCGGTTCGACGACGCGCGGCGGCTGTTGTCCAGCGCGCAGGGCCGGTGGGGCGAGCACGACCCGATGCCCCGGAGGTTCACCTCCGGCATGCTGGCCGAGCTCATCGCGGGCTCCGGCCTGGGCGTCGGCGAGGTGCACGGCGTCCGCGTCTTCACCGACCTGGTGCCGAGCGGCCTGATCGACGGCGAGCGCGGCGCGGCCGAAGACCTCCTCGCCCTGGAGCGGGCGGTCGCGATGCATCCGGTGCTGAAGGACGTGGCCACCCAGCTCCACGCCCTCGCCCGGCGACGGTGACGGGCCACCCCGTGGTTCCCGTGCGCGGTCGGACACCGAGGTGAGCCGCAAGCAGCAGCTGCACCGGCCGGGGCCGCCGGCCGGGCCGCCGGGCGACGACACCGGCTGCGGCATCCTGCACGTCGACATGGACGCCTTCTTCGTGAGCGTCGAGCTGCTCGAACGCCCCGAGCTCCGCGGCCGTCCCGTGGTCGTCGGCGGCGCCGGCGGGCGCGGCGTCGTGGCCGCCGCGTCGTACGAGGCGCGCAAGTACGGCGTGCACTCGGCGATGCCGATGAGCCGGGCCCGGCGGCTGTGCCCGCAGGCGGTCGTCCTGCCGCCCCGGCACGACAAGTACGCCGCGGTCTCGGCGGGAGTCATGGAGATCTTCCGCTCCATCACGCCGCTGGTCGAGCCGCTCGCCCTCGACGAGGCGTTCCTCGACGTCACCGGCGCGCTCCGCCGCCTCGGCCGGCCCGCCGAGATCGGGCGGCTGATCCGCCGGCAGGTCGCCGAGCAGCAGGGCATCACCTGCTCGGTCGGCGTCGCGAGCACCAAGTTCGTCGCCAAGCTGGCCTCGACGCGGTGCAAGCCCGACGGCCTGCTCGTCGTGCCCGCCGACGGCGTCGTGGAGTTCCTGCACCCGCTTCCCGTCGCCGCGCTGTGGGGCGTGGGCGAGCGTACCGAGCAGATCCTGCTGCGCCTGGGCCTGCACACGGTCGGCGACCTGGCCGCGACCCCGCTCGACACCCTCCGGCGCGAGGTCGGAGAGGCGGCCGGGGAGCACCTGCACCACCTCGCGTGGGGCCGGGACGAACGCTCCGTCGTCTCCGCGGCCAAGGACAAGAGCATCGGCGCGGAGGAGACCTTCGACGTCGACATCGCCGACCCCGAGACCATCCGGCGCGAGCTGCTGCGCCTGTCCGACCGGGTGGGGGCGCGCCTGCGCGGCGCCGGCCACGTCGGCCGTACGGTCGCGGTCAAGCTCCGCCGGGCCGACTTCACCACGATCAGCCGCGCCCGCACCCTGCACGAGCCGACCGACCTGGCGCGTGAGATCTACGCCACGGCGTGCGCGCTGTACGAGGCGTCCGGGTTGGAGCACATTCCGCTGCGGCTCGTCGGAGTACGTGTCGAAAATCTCATTGCCGCCGATGACGCCACCCGCCAGCTCACACTGGACGAGCCGGAGACGGGCTGGCGCGAGGCCGAGCAGGTCATGGACCTCGCGGCCCGTCGGTTCGGCACCGGAGCCGTACGCCCCGCCGCGCTGGTGCGCCCGGACGGCGAGCGCAGGGCGTACTACGGTAAGGAGTCGCCTCGTGACAAGTGAGGACGGTGTGGCCAATGCGACCACGTGCGGTGAACATGCTGATTGACTCGGCGATCGGCGCGTACACGCGGGAGCGTTTTCTTTCCCACGGTCGTTGCGGCTCGTATTCTGGGCATATCACCGATAGCCATGTCTCCGTCCGGCGTGGGTATACCCTTCGCGGGGCTGTCCTTGGGAGGCGCCGTGCCGCTCTCTGACCACGAGCAGCGCCAGCTCGACCAGATCGAGCGTGCGCTGTATGCCGAGGACCCGAAGTTCGTTTCCGCGGTCCGCTCGACCGATCCGAAGGTCCACTACAAGCGCAGGATCTGGAAGGCCGCGATCGGCTTCGTCCTCGGCCTGATCGTGGTGATGGCGGGGCCGATCCTGAACACGATGCCGATCAGCATCGTGATCAGCGTCGCCGGCTTCCTCCTCATGGTCTTCTGCTGCGCCTGGGGCCTGACGAGCTGGAAGCGCATGACCGGCATCGGCGCCGAGCCCGACCCCCGGAAACGATCGCCCAAGCCGTCCCGCGGGCCGAAGTCGAGCTTCATGGAACGGATGGAGGAGCGCTGGCGCCGCCGCCACGAAGGCCCCTGACCGGGGCCTCACTCGACCTGGACGCGCCCGTCACGCCCCGGGGTTGAGGCCTGCGAGCCCACGCGTTCGTGGTGAGGGGCGGCGAGCCGTCACCCCCTGATGGCCCTCAGGTCGGACGGCGGCGGCGCGGTGTGGCCACATCCAGCCACTCGAAGACGTCCATGATCCGGGTGCCCGCGCTCCGCAGGCTCATGGTGGCCGACGGCGGGAACAGGCGGGCGCGCCACCGCACCCGCCGGCTCGCCCGGGCGCGGAGCGCCGCCCGCAGCAGGCGCACATCCTCGCGCGGCGTCGCCAGGCGCTCGGTCGACGGCGCGTAGCGCGCCCGTTCCTCCGCCCGTGCCAGTCGCGTCAGGGCCTCCGCCGCGGCCCCCTCCAGCGCGAGGGTCTCGGTCAGCCGCCGGCCCGTCGCGCGTGGTGTCTCGCTCGCCGGCCACCGGAGCCGGTGGTCGGCCGCGTCCGCGCGCAGTTCGTCCCAGGCGGCGTGGGCCACCGCGACGTCGGTCTTCGCCCGGCGCCACCGCCGCGCGCGGGTGAGCGCCCGCAGGGTGACCGGGGTCAGCAGCAGGAGCACCACCACCAGACCGATCAGCAGCCACGTGACCGGCAGCTGCGACGTGTGCGACTCCGGTACGGCGCCCGGCGCCGCCCGCGAGTCGGCCAGAGTGTCGGTGCGGTGCCGTGGGACGGTCGGCGCGGACGACTGGGCGGACCCCGAGCCCGAGCCGGTCGTCGGGAGCTGGGTCTCCGGGTCGCTGCCCGGCGCGCCGGGCAGCAGCTGCGGAGCCGTGTACGACGGCACGGTGGCGCTGCCCTGCCCGCCGTCGCCACCGGGCGTGGGCTCGAACCGCAGCCAGCCGACGCCGGTGAAGTACAGCTCCGGCCACGCGTGGGCGTCCTTCGTGCGCACCAACCACTCGCCGTTCGACTGCTGGGTGCCGGCGGTGTACCCCATGCCGACGCGAGCCGGGATGCCGAGAATGCGGGCCAGCACCGCCATCGACGAGGCGAACTGCTCGCAGTACCCCGTACGGGAGGTGAACAGGAAGTCCCGCAGCGCGTTACCGCGCCGCGGCGGAGGCGTGGTGAGGCTGTAGGTGAAGTTCCCCGGCTTGGTGAACCAGTCCTGCAGCTTGACCGCCTGCTCGTACGGCGTCGACGCGCCCGCGGTCAGCTGGGCGGCCAGCTTGGCGACGTCGTCGCCGACCGAGTCGGGCACCGCCAGGTACCGCGAGGTGATCGAGTCCGGTGGGGCGGCCTCGGTCACCAGCTCCTGGTACGTCGGCTCGGGGCGGATGCTCGTCACCGTGTACGACCGGCCGCCCGCCGAGTCGTGCGTGGAGAACACCGTCAGCGACCGGGGGTCGACCCGCCAGTCGCCCTTGATGTTCACCTTGGTGGGCGGGTACGGCATCGGCAGCACGTCCAGCCCGTGCACCCGCGAGTCGATGCTGATGTTCGTGGTCACCGCACGCGCGGGGATGGCGGCCGTGCCCGGTTCGGCGGGCAGCTCCTTGTCCGCCACCCGCCCGTCCTGCCCGGCGCGCAGCGGCCCGATCGACCACGTCTCGCCGTTGAACCGGTCGAGGGAGTACATCCGCAGGTAGTCCGGTGCGCCGCCGTCCGTGGTGCGGTACTTCAGCACCTCGGCGTCCCCCTCGCGTACGAGCTGGCGCCGTACGCTCACGAGCGGGTTCAGGGCGTCCAGGCCGGTGATCGAACCGGAGCCCTTCCCGGATCCGGAGCCGCCGTTCCCGCCGATGCCGAGCAGCCCGCGCGGTTCGATGCCGGGCACCGCGAACGGCAGCACGATCGCGACCGCCACCGCGGCCAGCCCGATGCGGCGCCCGGCGGCCGCGAGCGGGCTGGAGTCCGGCCGTTCGCCGGCGGGGACGGCCGCCGACCAGCGGGCGGTGAACACCGCCCGGCCCCAGCCGGCGAGCTGGTCCCGGGCGTCCGAGACCAGGAGCCCGAGGTACCCGCCCGCGCTCAGCAGGAACGCCAGCCAGCCGGCCGTCTGCTGGCGCACCGCCGCCGGCACACTGTAGATCGCCAGGAGCGGGAGCCCCGCGAGCGCCGCCCGGCGTGCGCGCACCGCCAGGAAGTCGATGAGGACGGCGACCAGTCCGATGCCCGTGCTCGTGAGCATGTTGATGGCGGGCAGCATCGGCACCGGCGCCGCGTAGGCGTTCGCGTCGTGCCAGCCCTCGCCGAGCAGCCGGCCGAGCCGCGCCGTGGAGGAGGGCGTCGGGACGACGGCGAGCAGCGCCTGCCCGGCGGCGAACCGCACGGTGAGGTAGAGGAACAGGGCGGCCAGCCCGATCAGCGGGCACAGCGCGGCCGCCACGCGGAACCGCCGGGTGAGCGCCCCGGCGACCCCCACCACCAGGATCGCGCCGCACCCGGTGCCGAACCATCCGCCGGACTCGTACAGCGGGTAGAGCCCGACCGTCCCCAGCAGCGTGGCCACACACGCCACGATCGTCAGCCGCAGCCTCATGGCGTTTCTCCCTGGGCTCCCTGGACTCCCCGGCCCGCTCCGTCCGTACCGGCCCCGTTCACGTCGGCCGCCGAGCCGTTCGCCGGCGTGGCCGGCCCGGCGCCCGCGCGGTCCCGTACCGCCCGCAGCCGCGAGTTCTCCGACGCCTGGTCCGCTCCGGCCCACGCGGCCGGCAGGGAGGCCGCCGAGTCGACCGTAAGTACCCGCCAGCCCGCCGCGCGCAGCACCGAGGCCGCCCGTGCCGCCGCGTGCTCCTCGTCCCCGACCAGCACCGCGACGCACGTGGCGGTGCCCTGCCGGGACCGGGCCACGTCCTGCACGTCCTCGGCGGTCAGCCGGCCGAAGACGCCCACGACCAGGCCGTCGCCGTCGCGCGCCGTGGTGCGCAGCGCGGCCAGGCCGGTCCGCAGCGACCGGCCGGTGGAGGTGCGGGCGACCGCCAGCGAGTCCAGCAGCGCGCCTTCGAAGGCGGTGGTGGGGGAGAACGTCTCGCCCTCGTCCGTGACGTACCGCAGGCCGAGTCCCTCACGTCCGAGCTGCACGCCGATCGAGGCGGCGACCGACACCGCCTGCTCGAAGGAGGAAGAGGCCCCGTCGCCCCAGTGCGCGATCCGGCGGGTGTCGAGGAAGAGGGTGCCGCGGCTCTGCCACTGCTGTTCCTCGCGCCGGACCATCAGCTCGCCGCGCCGGGCCGTCGAGCGCCAGTGCACCCGCCGCAGGTCGTCGCCGTGACGGTACTCCCGCGGCGCGACGTCGTCCTCTCCCGCGGTGGAGATCGTCCGGGCCCGGCTCTCGCCGCCGCCCGTCCACGAGCCGGTCAGCCGGCCGTGCGGCAGCGGCACGATCGGCGGCGTGACCGTCAGCCGGTTGGAGGTCGTGAACGACCGGGCCAGCTCCACCAGGCCGAACGGGTCGGCGAGCCGTACCAGCAGCGGCCCGACCTGGTAGCGGCCCCGTACGTCCGGGCGGATCCGGTAGACCATCTCCCGCCCGCCGCCGGGCTCGATCCGGTCGACGACGAAGCGCGCGCGGTCGCCGAGCGTGTACGGGACCTGGTCCTCCACGAGCAGGATGCCCGTCGGCAGCCGCGAGATGTTCTGCAGGACGACGCCGACCTGGGCCTCGTGCCCCACGGGCAGCCGTGACGGCTCGGCGCGGCGCGTGCACGAGAGCCGGTAGCGCGTCCGCGACACGACCACCCCCGACAGCAGGGGCAGCGCGAGGATGAGCACGCCCGCCCGCAGCAGGTCGCGCTCGCCCAGGATGAACGCGCAGGCGATCGCGGTGATGCCCGCAGCGACGAACGACCGGCCGCGAGTGGTCAGCGAACCGAGCGCCCTGCGGACGGCGCGCCACGGCCGGAACGGCCCCGCGCCCCCGGTGCCGCGGCTCGTCGGCACGTCCACTAGCGCCGGGGGTCGGGCACCGGCACGTGGGCGACCAGCTCGGCGACCACGTGTTCGGGCAGACGGCGTTCGACCTGGGCCTCGGCGGTCGGCAGGAGCCGGTGAGCGAGCACCGGCCCGGCCAGGTACTGCAGGTCGTCGGGCAGGACGTAGTCCCGGTCCTCCAGCGCCGCGTACGCGCGAGCGGCCCGTACGAGGTGAAGCGTCGCCCGCGGCGAGGCGCCGAGGCGTAGCTCGGGGTGCTCACGGGTGGCGGTGACCAGGGCGATGGCGTAGTTGCGCACGGAGGTGGAGACGTGCACGTTGCGGACGAGCTCGATCAGCTCCCGTACGTCACCGGCCCGCGCCACCGGGGACAGGTCCTCCAGCGGAGAGGTCCGGCCGTGCACGTCGAGCATCTCCAGTTCCGCGCCGGGCGCGGGGTAGCCCATCGAGATGCGGGCGGTGAAGCGGTCGCGCTGGGCCTCCGGGAGCGGGTAGGTGCCCTCCATCTCGACCGGGTTCTGGGTCGCGATGACCATGAACGGCCCGTCCAGACCGTACGTGTGGCCGTCCACGGTGACCTGGCGCTCCTCCATGCACTCCAGGAGCGCGGACTGCGTCTTGGGGGAGGCGCGGTTGATCTCGTCGCCCACCACGATGTTGGCGAACACCGGACCCGGCTTGAACTCGAACTCCCGTCGCTCCTGGTTGTAGGCGCTCACGCCGGTGATGTCGCTCGGCAGCAGGTCGGGGGTGAACTGGATGCGCCGCACCGAGCAGTCGATGGAGCGGGCGAGCGCCTTGGCGAGCATCGTCTTGCCGACGCCGGGCACGTCCTCGATGAGCAGGTGGCCCTCGGCGAGAAGAACGGTGAGCGCGAGCCGCACCACATCCGGCTTGCCCTCGATGACGGACTCGATGGCCCCGGAGATCCGGCCCGAGATCTTCGCGAGGCCTTCCAGCCCCCGTCCGACGTCACCGTGTGTGCTGACTGCCACTAACCCCTCCTCGGGCCATCCGTCCGGCCACGCGGCCCGCCGCCGGTCCGCGTCGGCCCGGCCCCGTCGCACACGGATGCGGATGGGGAGCTCCATCCGGTTTGTTCATGTTGTTGTGTTGCACCGACAGTACGTCTTTTGGGCTGGTTGGTGCGATGCCCCGTGCAGGAGAGTAACCCTCGATCCGGCTAACGGCCGCATCCGGGCCTTATCGGATTCACGCGCCATTTCAGATTCCCCACTCCGCTCCATCGGGCGCGCGAGGTTCGTGTGTTTCCCGTCATTCGGCGCCTTCCGTGTTCTCAATGCGCCGCGGCTCGTTCGTGACCGCCGTCGGCGGCGTCGTGGACGCCCCACACTGCTCCACCTCTCTGACCTGCGGCTTTGTCGTGGAGAACGCCGCGAGCCAGGCGTTTTGGTCGTTGACCGTGGGGCAGAGTGGAGTAGAGTGGGGCGCCGTGGGGCAGGGTGCATGGCCTCACGGGGGGCGGAGGTGAGGCCGGATGTTCCTCGGCACTCATTCACCGCGCCTTGACGACAAGGGACGGCTGTTCCTGCCGGCGAAGTACCGCGAGGAGCTCTCGGGGGGATTGGTGATCACGAAGGGTCAGGAGCGCTGCCTCTACGTCTTTCCTGAGGCGGAGTTCCAGCGCATCACCGAGGCGCTTCGCACCGCACCGGTCACCGCCAAGGCCGTCCGGGACTACAGCCGGGTCTTCTTCGCCAGCGCCTCAGATGAGGTTCCCGACAAACAGGGGCGGATCACCATTCCACCGGCTCTGCGCGCGTACGCCGGCCTGAGCCGCGACTGCGCCGTCATCGGAGCCAACACGCGCTTGGAGATCTGGGACGCGACCGCGTGGGAGACCTACCTGGCGGAGCAGGAGCCACAGTTCTCCGATCTGTCCGAGGAGGTGCTGCCCGGAATTCTCTGACCGCACCATCGCCGGTCGCGGATCCGTTCGGCGAGGTCTCCACCCGCTCCCAACTGGCGCACCTTCCCCGGTGCCAGATGGCCGTAGCACATCTTCCTCCACGGAACAGCGGATGGGGACCTGGCCGGGCGAAGTCCGTAACGGGGGCCGGCGAAGAAGCCATTGAGCGGTGAGCCGCAGAGCGCATCGGGGCGATCGCGTCCCGTGCGAGTCCGCATCGGCCGTCCGGGGTTGCCTTATGCGCGCCTCCGGTACGGCGGACCAGCAGGCGAGCGCGGCATCAGCGCCGTCCGCGAGCAGTGGCGTCATGTGAGAGGTACTCGATGCGAGGCGACGAAGAGCGCGAGGGGGGACCACGCGCGACGGGGCACGTGCCGGTCATGCTCGACCGGATCCTGGCACTGCTGGGGCCGGCCCTGTCGACGCCCTCCGATGAGGACGTGTTCTTCGTCGACGCGACCCTCGGCCTCGGCGGGCACGCCGCGGCCGTGCTCGAGGCCCACCCGCGTGTCACGCTCATCGGTCTGGACCGCGACACCAGCGCGATCGAGCGGTCCGGGCGGCGGCTCGAGGCCTACGCCGGACGCACCCGTCTCGTCCACGCGGTCTACGACGAGATTCCCCGGGTTCTCGCCGAGCTCGGCATCCCCGGTGTCCACGCCGTGCTCTTCGACCTCGGAGTCTCCTCGCCGCAGCTCGACGAGGCCGAGCGCGGCTTCGCCTACTCCTACGACGCACCGCTCGACATGCGGATGGACCGCACCCAGGAGCTCACCGCCGAGCAGGTGGTCAACACATACTCCGCTTCGGACCTCACGCGCATCCTGCGCGACTACGGCGAGGAGCGGTTCGCGCGGCGCGTGGCGGAGGCGATCGTACGGGAGCGGGGGCGCGCCCCGCTGACCTCGACGGGCAGGCTCGTCGAGATCGTCCGTGACGCGATCCCCGCCGCCTCGCGCCGCACCGGAGGCCACCCGGGCAAGCGCACCTTCCAGGCCCTGCGCATGGAGGTCAACGGCGAGCTCCCCACGCTCGAGCGGGCCATCCCGGCCGCGCTCGACGCACTCGTGGTGGGCGGCCGCGTCGCGGTTCTGTCCTACCACTCGCTCGAGGACCGCATCGTCAAGCGGGCCTTCGCCGCGCAGACCACCGACACCACCCCACCCGACCTGCCGGTTCCCCTGCCGGAACTACAGCCGCGGTTCCGCCCGCTCACCCGGGGCGCGGAGCAACCGTCCGAGGAAGAGACCACGACCAACCCACGGGCGGCGTCGGCGCGTCTTCGCGCCGTCGAGCGGATCCGTGAGCGTGAGGGACGTCCGCGAGGCGGCACCAGGCCGCTCGACGAAGACCCGCCGAGCGGGCGGAGGCAAGCAGGAGGCACCACATGACCATCACGACTCCGCCGCAGGAGACCCGCACTCGCCGCCCGCGCGGGGACGATGACGCGGCGGCCTCGCGGTCGGCGCGCCGCCGCCGCCCGCCCGAGCCGGATGAGTCCCAGGACGACGCGGCCAGGGGCGGAGCGGTCAAGCAGCGTACGGCGAGGACCGGCGCCGCCCGGCCCGGTGCGCCGAAGAAGAAGGCCACCGCGAAGACCGGTGCCGCCAAGACCGGTGCCGCCAAGAGTGGCGCGGCGAAGAGCGGTGCCGCCAAGACCGGCCCCGCCAAGACCGGCCCCGCCAAGAGCGGCGCGGCCAAGGGGAGTGCCGTCAAGGCGCGTCCGGCGACCACTACGGAGCGCCGCCGGTCCGCGGCGACCCGCAAGCCGCCGCCGAAGGCCGCGGCGCGCCGGACCGCGCCACCGCCGCGCGCCCCGTTCGTGCTGCTCGTCGTCGGCCTGCTCGGCGGGGCCCTGGTGAGCCTCCTGCTCCTCAACACCGTGCTCGCCCAGGACGCGTTCAGCCTGAGCGAACTGCAGCGCGGCAACCAGCAGCTGAGCGAGCGCAAGGAGGCGCTGCAAGAGGACATCGACCGGGAAAGAAACCCGGCGGTGCTGCACGCCAAGGCGCGCGCGCTCGGCATGGTGGACGGCAAGCGGCCCGCGTTCATCGACGCGCGCACCGGCCGGGTCACCGAGAGCGGCGCCCGCCCGCCGGGAGTCTCCGACGAGGCCATGGCGGCGGCCGCCGGCGCCGGCGTGGTCGGAGCACCCGGCGCGATCATGCCGCCCGTCGGCGCGCCTGCCAACGCACCGGCCACGGGCACGCCGACGAGCAAGCCGCCCTCATCCACCGGGAACACTCCTCACGACGCCGGTCGGAAGGGAGGCGGCACGCGGTGACGGCACGCCGCGGCCGCGGCCCGGCCGCCCCACCCCCCGGCGGGCCGCGCGGCGCGGGCCCGGGAAAGAGCGGCCAGAACGGCCGCCCGTCCGGTCCGCGCGCCTCCGCGCCCCGCAGCGGCGGTGGCCGTGGCGCCGCGACCAAGGCGCCGCCGCCCCGGCGCAGGACTCCGCGCCCCGCGGCTCCGCCGCCGCGGCGTCCCGCGCGGCCGCGCGGCCTGATGATCCGCCGTGACCCGGTCAAGCGGCTCAACGTCGGCCTGTTGCTCGTCGCGTTCGTGCTGTCGCTGTTCGCCGGCCGGCTGGTCCAGCTTCAGGGCATCGAGGCCAAGGGCTACGCCGAGGCGGCCGTGCGCCAGCGGCTCAACCGCATCGACCTGCCCGCCGTCCGCGGGCCGATCAGCTTCGCCGACGGCCAGCCGCTCGCGATGACCGTCGACGCGCGGGTGATCTACGCCGACCCGGTGATGGTCGAACCCGGCCAGCGGCAGCGGATCGCCGCCACGATGGCGTCGATGTTCGGTCTCGACCAGGCCGATGTGATCAAGAAGCTCACGCCCGGCTCGAAGATGAACCGCTACGTGGAGCTGGTCCACCACGTCGAGCCCGACCGGGCCCGCATGGTGACCTCGATGGACTTCAAGGGCATCGGCTCGCTGCAGGAGTACCGCCGCGTCTACCCGGACGGCGATCTCGCCGCCAACGTCGCCGGTTTCGTCAACGGCGACGGCGACGGCGGCGCGGGCCTGGAGTCGAGCATGAACACCATGCTCAAGGGCAAGAGCGGCTGGCAGAAGGTCGAGCTCAGCGAGACCGGCCAGCGCATCCCGATGGGCGAGGACGAGATGAGCAAGCCGATCCCGGGCAAGGGCATCCGGCTCACCCTCGACCGCGACATCCAGTGGAAGGCCCAGGACGCGATCGCCAAGCAGGTCAAGGCGACCGGCGCGCAGAGCGGCAGCGTCATCGTCATGGACCCGCGGAACGGGCAGGTCGTCGCCATGGCCACCGCGCCCACCTTCGACCCGGCGACCTACTACAAGGCGCGCGCGGTCGACCTGGGCAACCGGGTGGTCCAGGAGGGCTTCGAACCGGGCAGCACCAGCAAGGTCATCACGGCCGCGGCGGCGATGGAGGCGGGCGGCGTCACGCCGAACACCCCGTTCACCGTGCCCGGCAGCCTGACCCGTTTCGACCGCACCTTCCATGATTCGGAGGTCCACGGCACCGAGCACCTCACCTTCGGCGGCGTGCTCGCCAAGTCGAGCAACATCGGCACCATCCTGGCCAGCGAAGAGGTCACGGCGACGCAGCTGTACCAGTACATGAAGGCGTTCGGGTACGGCGAGAAGACCGGGGTCGGCCTGCCCGGCGAGAGCCCGGGCATCCTCAAGCCGGTCGACCAGTGGTGGGGCACCGACCGCTACTCCATCGCGTTCGGCCAGTCGGTGTCGGTCAACGCGCTGCAGACCGCGAGCGTCTACGCCACGATCGCCAACGGCGGCGTGCGGGTGACGCCGAACCTCCTCGCCGGCACGACCGACGACAAGGGCGTCTTCACGCCGTCGGCCCGCCCGTCCTCCCGCCGGGTGATCAAGCAGTCCACGGCGAGCCAGCTGACCCGGATGCTCGAAGGCGTCACGAGCAAGGACGGCACCGCGCCGGAGGCGCAGATCCCCGGCTACCGTGTGGCGGGCAAGACCGGCACCGCGCAGAAGGTCAACCCCAACTGCGGCTGCTACACCGGGGGAGGCTACACCTCGACGTTCGTGGGCTTCGCGCCCGCCGACGACCCGCAGCTCGTGGTCGAGGTGGTGCTGCAGAAGCCGCAGAAGGGATACTACGGGGGCGAGGTCGCGGCGCCCGTGTTCAAGGACGTCATGAGCTTCGCACTGCAGAGCCGCCGGGTTCCGCCGACCGGCAGCAAGTCTCCGAAGATCCGAATCTACGCAGACCACCGGTGACCGGCGGTACTCTCTCCGCCGTGTCCAACAGACCCGATCCCATGCGCCCCAAGTCCGTGCCCGCCCGCTCACTGTCCGGGCTCGTGTCCCTGCTCGGCCTGAGCGAGCAGGGACAGCCGATACGGGGGATGGTCACCGGGGTGACACACGACTCCAGGAGGGTCCTCAAGGGCGACCTGTACGCCGCGCTGCCCGGCAGCCGCTTCCACGGCGCCGTCTTCGCCGAGCAGGCCGCCGCCGCGGGGGCCACCGGCATCCTCACCGACCACGAGGGCCGGATCCGGGCCGAGCGCGCCGGGATCCCCGTGCTCGTCGTCGACGACCCGCGCGCGGTGCTCGGCGAGGTGGCCTCCTGGGTGTACGGGCGGCCGGTCCGCGACGTGGCCCTGCTGGGCGTCACGGGCACGAGCGGCAAGTCCACCACGACGTTCCTGCTGGAGGCGGGCCTGCGGGCGGCCGGTCACGAGACGGGCCTGATCGGCGGCATCGAGCTCCGGGTCGCCGGCGAGACCCTCCCCAGCACGCTGACCACGCCGGAGGCCACCGACCTGCACGCGCTGCTCGCGCTCATGCGCGAGCGCGGCGTGACGGCGGCGGCCATGGAGGTCTCCAGCCACGCGCTCGACTTCGGCCGCGTCGGCGGGGCCTTCTACGAGGTCGCCCTGTTCACGAACCTGTCCCAGGACCACCTCGACCACCACGGCACCATGGAGGCGTACTTCGCCGTCAAGGCGCGGCTGTTCACGCCCGAGCTCAGCCGCCTCGGCGTGGTCAACGTCGACGACGACTGGGGCCGCCGCCTCACCCACATCGCCAAGGTCCCGGTGACGACGTTCTCCGCCGAGGGCGACCCCGGCGCCGACTGGCGCGCCACCGACGTGCGCCTCGAGCCGTACGGCAGCACCTTCCGGGTGATCGGGCCGGGCGGCGTCGAGGCCGAGGCGCGGGTGCCGCTGCCGGGCCCGTTCAACGTCGCCAACGCCCTGGGCGCGATCGTGGCGCTCGTGGAGGCGGGGATCCCGCTGCAGGCCGCGGTGAACGGCATCGGACGCCTCACGGGCGTTCCCGGGCGCCTGGAGCCGGTGGACGAGGGACAGGACTTCACCGCCCTGGTCGACTACGCGCACAAACCCGGCGCGGTGGAGGCCGTGCTCGGCACCCTCCGCCCGCTGACCAAGGGCACACTCACCATCGTGCTCGGCTGCGGCGGCGACCGTGACAAGGGCAAACGCAAGGTCATGGGCGAGCTCGCGGCACGCAGGGCCGACGTGGCGGTGTTCACCAACGACAACCCCCGCACCGAAGACCCCTGGGCGATACTCAACGCTATGGTCGGGGGAGTACTCACCGTGCCGGAGGACGAACGGGCGCACATCGTCGTGGAGCCCGACCGGGCGGCGGCGATCGCGCTGGCGGTCGGCCGGGCCCGGCGGGGCGACGTGGTGCTCGTCGCCGGCAAAGGTCACGAACAGGGGCAGTACATCGCCGGTGAGGTCTTGCCGTTCGACGACCGTGAGGTCGTACGGCGGGCGCTGCGCGAGCGCCACGAGGCCCTCGGCGATGTCGCGAACACCACGGCCGCAGCGGCCGAGGACGAGGAGCAGTCTTGATCCCACTCTCGCTCGCGCGGATCGCGGAGATCACCCGCGGCAAGCTGGACGGGGCGTCCCCGGAGGCCGTCGTCGACGGGCCGGTCGTCATCGACTCGCGTAAGGCCGGGCCCGGCGCGCTGTTCGCGGCACTGCGCGGCGAACGCCTCGACGGCCACGACTTCGCCGGCCAGGCGGTGGCGGCGGGCGCCGTGGCGGTGCTCGCCGAGCGCGAGGTCGGCACGGCGGCCGTGATCGTGGACGACGTCCCGGCCGCGATGGGGGTGCTCGCCCGCGCGGTCGTCGACCGGCTGCCGCAGGTGACCGTGGCCGGCCTGACCGGCTCGGCGGGTAAGACCTCCACCAAGGACCTCCTCGCCCACCTGACGTCACGGCTGGGCCCGACCATCGCGCCGCCCGGCTCGTTCAACAACGAGATCGGCCATCCGCTCACCGTCCTGCGGGCCACGGAGGACACCCGTTACCTCGTCCTCGAGATGGGCGCGCGGGGCCTCGGGCACATCAGGCATCTCGCCCGGATCGCGCCGCCCGACATCGGCATCGTCCTCAACGTCGGCAGCGCGCACATCGGCGAGTTCGGCAGCCGGGAGGTCGTCGCCCAGGCCAAGGGCGAGCTGGTCGAGGCCCTGTCGGCGCAGGGCACCGCGATCCTCAACGCCGACGACCCGCTCGTACGCACGATGGCCGCCCGCACCTCGGCGCGGATCGTGACGTTCGGCCGGGCGCCGGACGCGACCGTGCGCGCGGTCGACGAGTCGCTGGACGAGGCGGGCCGGTCCCGGTTCACGCTGGTGACGCCCGAGGGCTCGGCCGCGGTGCGGCTGCGGCTGCACGGCGCGCACGCGGTCGCCAACGCCCTCGCGGCCGCCGCCGCGGCGCGGTGCCTGGGCATGCCGGTCGCGGACGTCGCCGACGGGCTTTCGGAGGCCGAGCCCGCCAGTCGCTGGCGCATGGAGGTCACCGAGCGCCCCGACGGGGTCACGGTGGTCAACGACGCCTACAACGCCAACCCCGAGTCCGTCCGCGCCGCCCTCGACACCGTCATTCACATGGCACGCGGGGGACGCGCGTACGCGGTGCTCGGCGGAATGGCGGAGTTGGGCGCGTCGACGGTCGAGGAGCACGAGAAGATCGGAGCCTACGCCGCCCGTGGCGGCCTGGCGGGTCTCGTCGCCGTCGGCGACACCGCCGAGGCCGTGCTGAAGGGCGCGGAGCAGGTGGGCACATGGACAGGAGAAGGCGTGCAGGTCGAGGATGTCGGCGCGGCGGTGGCCGCGCTGGGCGAACGGTTGCGGCCGGGTGACGTCGTGCTGATCAAGGGATCGCGCGTCGCCGGGCTCGAACGGGTCGCCGAGGCCGTGCTGGCGGCCGTACCCGTCGAGGGGAGCGACGACGCGTGAGGACCATCCTGGTCGCCTCGGCCCTCTCACTGATCATCGCGCTGCTCGGCACGCCCGTCTGGATCCGGCTCGTGCGCCGGCTCGGCTACGGACAGATGATCCGCGAGGAGGGCCCGCAGGCCCACCTCGGCAAGCGCGGCACGCCCACGATGGGCGGCACCGTCTTCATCGTCGCCGCGCTCGTCGGGTACTTCATCGCGCACCTGGCCACGACCACGCGGCCGACGGTCTCCGGCGTGCTCGTGCTGCTCCTCATGACCGGGCTCGGCGTCGTCGGGTTCGTCGACGACTACATCAAGGTCTTCAAACAGCGCAGCCTGGGCCTCCGCAGCGGCGCCAAGATGATCGGCATCATCATCGTCGGCGTGGTGTTCGCGCTGCTGTCCCTGCGCTTCCCCAACGGCTACGACATCACCCCCGCCACCACGCACCTGTCCTTCCTGCGTGACTTCGGCCCCTCGATCGGGCCGTACCTGTTCGTCGGCTGGGCGCTGCTCATGATCGCCGGCACGTCCAACGCGGTGAACCTCACCGACGGCCTGGACGGCCTGGCGGCCGGTGCGGTCGGCTCGGTCCTGGGCGCGTACGTGCTGATCGGCAACTGGCAGCTGCGCAACAGCTGCACCGAGGTCGCCCTCGCCCCGAACTGCTACACCGTCCGCGACCCGCTCGACCTGGCGGTCGTCGCCTCGGCCGTGCTCGGCGCCCTCGTCGGGTTCCTGTGGTGGAACGCCCCGCCGGCGAAGATCTTCATGGGCGACACCGGCTCGCTCGGCCTCGGCGGCGTGATCGTCGGCCTGGCCGTGATGACCCGCACCCAGATGCTGTTCATCGTCCTCGGCGGCCTGCCCGTGATCATCACGCTCTCGGTGATCATCCAGGTGGGGTCGTTCAAGCTGACCGGTAAACGGGTGTTCAAGATGGCGCCGTTGCAGCACCACTTCGAACTCTCCGGCTGGGCGGAGACCACGATCGTGGTGCGGTTCTGGCTGATCTCGGCGCTGTGCGTGGCCGCCGGGCTGGCACTGTTCTACATCGAATGGATGCCGGGCCATTGACCGGCGAGTGGCACGGCCGCGCCGTCTGCGTCGCGGGTGCGGGCATCTCGGGCCGGGCGGCGGCGCGCGTGCTCGCGGAGCGGGGCGCGCGGGTCACGGTCGTCGACGCGCGTGACGACGAGGCGCTGCGCGACAAGCTCGCGCTGCCCGGCGTCACGGTGCGCCTCGGCGACGGCGAGACGCTGCCGGACGGGACGGACCTCGTCGTCACGTCACCGGGCTGGCGGCCCGACGCGCCTCTGCTCGCCACCGCGGCGAAGGCCGGCGTGGAGATCATCGGCGAGGTCGAGCTCGCCTGGCGCCTGCGCGGCCCCGGCGCCGCGCCGTGGCTGGCCATCACCGGCACCGACGGCAAGACCACCGTCGTGCGCATGCTCGCGTGCATGCTCGAGGCCGCCGGCCACCGCACGCTCGCCGTCGGCAACGTCGGCACCCCGATCGTGGAGGCCGTGACCGGCGACGGCGCCGAGCCGTACGACGTGCTGGCGGTCGAGCTGTCCAGCTTCCAGCTGCACTGGTCCGGCTCGGTCCGCCCGTACGCCGCGACCGTGCTCAACGTGGCGCCGGACCACATCGACTGGCACGGCTCCCTGGAGGCGTACGCCGCCGACAAGGGCAAGATCTTCGCTCCGGGCACCCTCGCCGTCGTGAACGCGGACGACGAGTGGTCCCTCCGGCTCGGCGAGCGCGCCGAGCGCTCGGTCGGGTTCACATTGGGCTCGCCGCGGGCCGGTCAGCTCGGCGTGGTGGAGGACCTGCTGGTCGACCGGGCGTTCACCGGCGACCCGGTGCGCGAGGCGGCCGAACTGGCCGAGCTGGCCGACGTGCGCCCCTACGCCCCGCACAACGTGGCCAACGCCCTGGCGGCCGGGGCCCTGGCCCGCGCGTTCGGCGTGCCGGCCGAAGCCGTACGCGAGGGGCTGCGCCGGTTCACGCCCGACCCGCACCGGATCGAGCTGATCGCCACCGTCCGCGACGTCGCCTACGTCAACGACTCCAAGGCCACCAACCCGCACGCCGCGGCCGCGTCGCTGGCCGCGTACCAGCCGATCGTGTGGATCGCCGGCGGCCTGCTGAAGGGCGCCGACGTCGACGAACTCGTCCGCTCGTGCGCCGGGCGGCTGCGCGGCGCGGTCCTCATGGGCCGTGACCGGGCACAGATCGCGACGGCACTTGCGCGACACGCGCCGAATGTCCCGGTGGTGGATGTCGCCGACACCGACACTGGGGCCATGGACCGTGTCGTCGCCGCGGCCACCGCCCTGGCGCGGCCCGGCGACACGGTGCTGCTCGCGCCGGTCGGAGCCTCCTTCGACATGTTCGCCGGCTACCCGGCACGCGGCGAGGCTTTCGCCGCCGCGGTCAGGCGTCTCACCGCGTCCTGAGCGACGGAGCGAGCCCGCCCGGAGGGGCGGCGGCGACCTGTGGGCACCGTGGGCGGGCGAGGAGAGTGAGCATGAGTGTCGGCGAGCTGAGGGCACGGGCCGACGAGGAGGAGCCGGGGCCGCGCGGCTGGTTCCCGGGTATGGCGGGCCTGCTCGACCGGCCGTTGACCTCGTACTACCTGGTGCTGGGCTGCTCGATGCTGCTGCTCGCGCTCGGCATGGTGATGGTGCTGTCGGCCTCCAGCGTCCGGCAGTACCAGAACACCGGCTCGGCGTTCACGCTGTTCGAGAAGCAGGCGCTGTGGGTGGCGATCGGGCTGCCGCTGATGTGGCTGGCGAGCCGGATGCCGGCCAAGATCTTCCGCACGCTGGCCTACCCGCTGATGCTGCTGTCGGCGCTGGCCCTGGTCGTGGTGCTCGTCCCCGGGCTCGGCCAGAGCACCAACGGCGCACAGCGCTGGATCAGCTTCGGCGGGCCGTTCCAGCTCCAGCCGTCGGAGCCGGCCAAGCTCGGGCTGGTCCTGTGGGGCGCCGATCTGCTGGCCCGCAAGGAGCGGCTCCGCCAGCTCACCGAGTGGCGGCAGCTGCTGATCCCGCTGCTGCCCGGAACCGGCGTCCTCGTCATGCTGGTGATGCTCGGCAGCGACCTGGGCACCACCCTCGTCCTGCTGACGATCTTCCTGGCCATCCTGTGGGTCGTGGGCGCCCCCGGCCGGCTCTTCGTCGGCCTGGCGGGCGTGACCGGCGTGCTCGTCGCCATCCTCATCGTCGTGGAGCCGTACCGCCTGCAACGGCTGACCGGGTTCCTCGACCAGTCCGGCAACCAGCTCTCCCTCAACTACCAGGGCATCCAGGGCCTGTACGCCATCGCGTCGGGCGGCTGGTTCGGCACCGGCCTGGGCGAGGGCCGCGCCAAGTGGAACTTCCTGCCCAACCCCGAGACCGACTTCATCTTCGCCATCATCGGCGAGGAGCTCGGCCTGATCGGCACGCTCGTCGTGCTCGGCCTGTTCGGCCTGCTGGCGTACGCCGGGCTGCGGATCGCCCGGCGCGTGAAGGACCCGTTCATGCAGCTCGCGGCGGCCGGGGCCACCGCCTGGCTGGCCGTCCAGGCGATCGTGAACATCGGCGCGGTGATCGGCGTCCTGCCCATTACGGGTATCCCTCTGCCATTGGTGTCGTACGGTGGGTCAGCACTGATCCCCACGCTGATCGTTCTGGGCATGCTGTTGTCGTTCGCCAAGCGCGAGCCCGGCGCCCGGCAGGCCCTGGCGGCGCGTGGTCCGGGTCCGGCCACGCTGGCTCTAAGCTGGCTGGGCCTGGCCAAGCGCTGAGCGTGCTTGTACCGAGGGCGACCGATGACCCGGCGAAGCGAGCGGCGTGGGCGGTCGAACCAGGCCGGCCACGCGGAGCTAGAGCGAGTGACGAGGGCGAGCGACCGATGAGCAGGAGCACGAGCATGAGGGTTGTCCTGGCCGGAGGCGGGACCGCAGGACACATCGAACCCGGCCTGGCCCTCGCCGACGCGTTGCGCCGCGAGGACCCCGGAGTCCAGGTCACCTGCCTGGGCACCGAGCGGGGCCTGGAGACCAGACTCGTGCCCCAGCGCGGTTACGAACTCGCGCTGATCCCGCCGGTGCCGCTGCCCCGCACGCTCACGCCGCGCCTGCTGACCGTGCCCGGCCGGCTCGCCGGCGCGATCAACACGGCCGCCGCCGTGCTCGACCGCGTCCAGGCCGACGTGCTGGTCGGCTTCGGCGGCTACGTCGCGACCCCGGGGTACCTCGCCGCCCGCCGCCGCAAGGTGCCGATCATCGTGCACGAGGCGAACCCGCGACCCGGCCTGGCCAACCGCCTGGGCGCGCGGTTCACCGAGCACGTCGCGGTGGCCGCCCCCGACACGCCGCTGCCGCACGCCGAGGTCGTCGGCATCCCGCTGCGCCGGGAGATCGCCACCCTCGACCGGCTGGCCATGGGCGACAAGGCGCGGGCGCACTTCGGACTGCGGTCGGACCTGCCGACCCTGCTGGTCTTCGGCGGGTCGCAGGGAGCACGCTCGCTCAACCGCGCGCTCACCGCGACGGTGGACTCCCTGCGCGCCGCCGGCATCCAGATCCTGCACATCGTCGGCCCCAAGAACGCCAGCGAGCCCGAGGTCACGCCCGACGACCCCGCGTACATCATGCTTCCGTACTGCGACCGGATGGACCTGGCGTACGCCGCGGCCGACTTCGCGATGTGCCGGGCGGGCGCGATGACCTGCGCGGAGATGACCGCGGTGGGGCTGCCCGCGGCGTACGTCCCGCTCCCGATCGGCAACGGCGAGCAGCGCCTCAACGCCGAGCCGATCGTGGCGGGCAACGGCGGCCTGCTGGTCGAGGACGCCGAGCTGACCGCCGACTGGATCCGCGCCAACGTGCTGCCGGTCCTGTCCGACGCCGAGCGGGTCGCCCAGATGTCCGAGGCCGCGGCCCGCATGGGCCGCCGAGACGCCGACGTCGCCCTCGCCGCCATGGTCGCCCGGGTCGTGGCGGCCGGCGAGTGAACACCGGCGCCCGAACCGCAGGGAGAGAAAGATGAGCCTGGTCACGCCGGTCGAGGTCGTGCCGGCCGATCGGCTGGGACGCGTCCACTTCGTCGGCATCGGCGGAGCCGGCATGTCGGGCATCGCCCGCATCATGCTGGGGCGCGGCATCCCGGTCTCCGGCAGTGACGCGAAGGACTCCGACCTGCTGGCGGACCTGCGCGAGCTGGGCGCGACGACGTACGTCGGCCACGCCGCCGAGCACGTCGGCGACGCCACCACGGTGGTCGTCTCCACGGCGATCCGCGAGACGAACCCGGAGCTGGCCGCCGCCCGCGAGCGCGGCCTGCTCGTCCTGCACCGCGCCGCCGCGCTGGCGTCCCTGATGGACGGCCGCCGGTCCGTGGCGGTCGCCGGCACGCACGGCAAGACCACGACCACCTCGATGCTGACGGTCGCCCTGCAGCACGCCGGCGCCGACCCGTCGTACTGCATCGGGGGCCAGCTCGTCACCACCGGCCTGGGCGCCGCCGACGGGTCCGGCGACCTGTTCGTCGCCGAGGCCGACGAGAGCGACGGCTCGTTCCTGATGTTCGCCCCGAAGGTCGCCATCGTGACCAACGTCGAGGCGGACCACCTGGACAACTACGCCAGCTTCGAGAAGGTCAAGGAGACCTTCGCCCGGTTCGCCGAGCGGGTCCGGCCGGGCGGGCTGCTCGTCGTGTGCGCGGACGACCCGGTCGCCCGGGCGCTGGGCGAGGACGGCGCGCGACGGGGCCTGACGGTCCGCACGTACGGCGAGGCCGCGGACGCCGACTACCGGGTGACGGGCTTCACACCTCAGGGGTTCGGCTCCCGGTTCACCGTCGGCGAGCGTGAGCTGCGGCTGTCGGTACCGGGACGCCACTACGCCCTCAACGCCACGGCGGCGTACGCCACCGCCGTCGAGCTGGGGGTGCCGGCGGACGCCGTCGCCGAGGGCCTGGCCGGGTTCACGGGGGCGCGGCGCCGCCTGGAGCCCAAGGGAGAGGCCGGGGACGTCAGGGTGTTCGACAGCTACGCCCACCACCCGACGGAGCTGGCCGCCGACCTGCGGGCGACCCGTGACTACGTCAGCGGTCTCGGCGGTGGCCGGATCATCGCGGTCTTCCAGCCGCACCTGTTCAGCCGCACGAAGTTCTTCGGGGCCGAGTTCGGCGCCGCGCTCGGCCTGGCCGACGAGGTCGTCGTGCTCGACGTCTTCCCGGCCCGCGAGGATCCCATTCCCGGCGTGACCGGTGAGCTGGTCGCCGACGCCGTGCCCCACGACGGCGTCGTCTACGAACCGGACGGAAACGCGGCGGCCGGGCGTGTCGCGGCGATGGCGAAGCCGGGGGACGTCATCATCACCATGGGCGCCGGAGACGTGACCGCGCTCGGGCCGAAGATTCTGGAGCTGCTCGGCGCCTGACCGCCGGTGGCGGCCGGGGCCCGTCCCGCCCGACGTCCGCGCAGGTGAGGAGACCCGGTGAGCATCGAGCCCGACGAACCCGGCGGTACGGAGGACGAGGACGCGCCACGTCCCCTCCCGCGACGACGGCGGGACCGGTCGAGCCGCTGGAAGGCGCTGTTCGTCGCGCTGCTCGTCACCGGGGTGCTCGGCACGGCGGCGTGGGTGCTGCTGGGCTCGCGGCTGCTCGTCGCCCGGCACATCGACGTGGTGGGGGAGCGGCTGGTGTCGCGCGACCAGGTGCTCGCCGTCGCCCGCGTACGCCTCGGCGAGCCGCTCATCAAGCTGAACACCGGGGCTGTGCGCGACCGGGTCGAGGCGGTCCAGGAGGTCGAGACCGCCCGGGTCGAGCGGCGCTGGCCGACCACGGTGCGCATCGTCGTGCGCGAGCGCACGCCGGTGGCCGCCGTGCAGCAGGACAACCGGTTCCTGCAGATCGACCGCTACGGCGTGACGGTTCTCACGTCGGCGGCGCGCCCGCGCGGCCTGCCGGAGCTCGTCGTGGCGACCCCGGTGTCGAGCGATCCGTCGCTGCGGGCGGGGCTCGCCGTCATCCGCGCCCTGCCCGCCTGGGTGTCCCGGCGCGTCGCGAGCGTCGAGGCGCGCTCGCCCGAGGCGGTCACGCTGCGGCTCAAAGAGGGCGTCGCCATCGTGTGGGGTGCGCCGGAACGCACCGAGGACAAGCTACGGTTGCTCCGCGGGCTGCTGAGCACGGCTTCGCAGCGCGAAACCAAGACCATCGACGTGAGCGCGCCGGAGGTTGTCACCACCGAGTAGCGGTGAACCCTTCGTACGCGCCACACTGGGGCGGCCGCATGACGGGGACATTCGCCATGTGGCGGGGGACGAAACAGGATTAGTGGGATGTCGCGCGACACGCCGATCGGCTCGGGGCCGGGTTAGTTGACCCTGCAGTGGTGCGCCCCTACTGTCCGTATCAGCCTTAGGTTGACATAACTGTAAGTCTCAACTTGAGGGTGAGGGTTCCGGCCCCGGTAGGAAACATGACGGTCGCCTTGACGGGCGGCCGATGGTCATAGAGATAGAGCGAGCGGAAGGGCCCCTCGTTGTGGCAGCACCGCAGAATTACCTAGCGGTCATCAAGGTCGTCGGCATCGGCGGTGGTGGCGTCAATGCCGTCAACCGCATGATCGAAGAGGGCCTCAAGGGCGTTGAATTCATCGCTATCAACACCGACGCCCAAGCGCTGCTCATGAGTGACGCCGACGTCAAGCTCGACGTCGGCCGCGAGCTCACCCGCGGTCTCGGCGCCGGCGCCAACCCCGACGTCGGCCGCAAGGCCGCCGAGGACCACCGCGAAGAGATCGAAGAGGTGCTCAAGGGCGCCGACATGGTCTTCGTCACGGCGGGCGAGGGCGGCGGCACCGGCACGGGCGGGGCGCCGGTCGTGGCCAACATCGCCCGGTCGCTCGGCGCGCTCACGATCGGCGTGGTGACACGCCCCTTCAGCTTCGAGGGCAAGCGCCGCGCGATGCAGGCCGAGGCCGGCATCGAGACGCTGCGCGACGAGGTCGACACCCTCATCGTCATCCCCAACGACCGGCTGCTGTCGATCTCCGACCGCCAGGTCAGCGTGCTCGACGCCTTCAAGGCCGCCGACCAGGTGCTCCTCTCCGGTGTTCAGGGCATCACCGACCTCATCACCACGCCGGGCCTGATCAACCTCGACTTCGCCGACGTCAAGTCGGTCATGTCCGGGGCCGGCTCGGCCCTGATGGGCATCGGCTCCGCACGCGGCGACGACCGGTCCGTCGCGGCGGCCGAGATGGCGATCTCCAGCCCGCTGCTGGAGGCCAGCATCGACGGCGCCCACGGCGTGCTGCTGTCGATCTCGGGCGGCTCCGACCTCGGCCTGTTCGAGATCAACGAGGCGGCGCAGCTGGTGTCCAACGCCGCGGCACCCGACGCCAACATCATCTTCGGCGCCGTCATCGACGACGCGCTCGGCGACGAGGTCCGCGTGACCGTCATCGCGGCGGGCTTCGACGACATCCGCCCGGACAACAGGCCCGGACCACAGTCCGAGCCCAAGCGCAACACCCCGGCGCGACCGCCGGTGGCCACGCCGCCCGTGGCGACGCCGCCGGTGGCCGCGCCCCGCCCCGTGGTCCCGCCGCAGACGCCCCCGCCGCCGCGCGTCACCCCGATGCCCGCCCCGCCGGCCCGGAGTGCCGAGCCGGAGGACGACCACAAGCCGCAGGCACCGGCGGTCCCGGCTTCCGCCTCGCCCAAGGCGGAGCTGCCGAAGCCGACCGAGCCCAAGCACGAGCCGCCGGGCCCGGGCAAGCCGGGCGAGCCCGGCCGCGACTCCGGAGGACCGGCCGGAGCCCCGGCGAGCGGGTCGGCCGGAGGAGCGGTCGGTGGGTCGGCCACCTCGCCCCGCTCGACGTCGAATGAGGCCGTCGCGGGCCCTAAGGTGCCGCGGCCGGCGACCGAGCCTGCCGCGGCGCGCCTGAACACCGACGCGTCCCGTCGCCGCCCCGTCGTCTTCGAAGAGGACGACGACCTCGACGTGCCGGACTTCCTGAAGTAGCCACCGAAGCGACGCCGGGCCGTTCTCCTGGCCCGGCACGCCGCGCGGACCTGCGGAATCCTTCCCGCCGATCGCGCGCCGGACGCCGACGCGGCACACCGTACGGACGTCCGGTCCCCGGTCGGCGCAGGGGGGTGGGCAGGGCCCTCCCTCCCGGGGGGCCATCCCACTTCCATTGTCCAGGGTCGGAAGCGTCCGGGCAGGTGGGCGGCGCGATTGTGGATAACGTGACCGCGCGCCGCCTCGGCGAACGCGGCATTCTCGGACAGGAAGGCGTACGGCGTTCTCGGACAGGAAGGCGTACGGCGTTCTCGGACAGGAAGGCGTACCCCGGGTGGACGGCGTCCGCGCCCGCGGCCCGCGCGGCGTCGAGGATCGCCTTCTGGTCCAGGTACGTCTCGGCGGGCGACGCGCCGGACAGGCGCACGGCGCGCCCGACCTCGGTCGCGTGTACGCGGTCGCCGCTCCCGGGCGGCACCGGCCGGTCCGCGCCATGTCGGCACGGCCGGGTCCGAGCCGGACCCGGCCGCACGCGCCGACCCCGCGTGATGGGGCGGTGACCCGGCGGGATACTCTGCCGCCGTCTCCCCGCGGAGGGTCGGAAAAGGGATGAGTCGTATCGAAGAACTGGCCGCGAACCTCGCCGCCGTACGTGAGCGGATCACCAAGGCGTGTCACGCCGCCGGCCGTGCGCCGGATGAGATCACGCTCGTCGCCGTCACCAAGACCTTCCCCGCCTCCGACGTACGGCTCCTCGCCGAACTGGGGATCACCGACGTCGCGGAGAACCGCGACCAGGAGGCGGCCGCCAAGGTGTACGACTGCCGCGACCTCGACCTGACCTGGCACTTCGTCGGACAGCTGCAGACGAACAAGGCCCGCTCCGTCGTCTCGTACGCCGATGTGATCCACTCGGTCGACCGGGCGCGGCTGGTGAACGCGCTGTCACGGGCCGCGACCGACGCCGGGCGTTCGCCGCGCTGTCTCATCCAGGTCTCCCTGGACGAGGCCGGTACGGCGGAGGGCGGCCGCGGCGGCGTACGGCCCGACGGGGTGCTCGCGCTCGCTGAGGCGCTCAGCGCCGCCGAGGGGCTCCGGCTCGGCGGGCTGATGGCGGTGGCGCCGCTCGGCGCCGACCCGGCCCCCGCGTTCGCTCGTCTGGCGGAGATCTCCGATTCTCTGCGCGCCGTCTATCCGGACGCCAAAACGGTATCGGCGGGCATGAGCGGTGATTTGGAGCACGCGATCGTGAGTGGCGCGACACACGTCCGCATTGGTACGGCGTTGCTCGGAGGTCGACGGGCAATCGTCAGGTAATGTCCCCACAGTGGACCTTGGCGTCCGTGTTCAAACGTAACGATCGACCAGTGGAAGCTTCCCGCAGGGATCTCTTGTCGGTGGACGACGGAGGGGGCGTATGGCCAGCGCGATGCGCAAGATGGCGGTCTACCTCGGCCTTGTGGAGGACGATCGCTACGATGATGAGTACGACGAGTACGACATCTACGACGACGATGCCGCGGACCGTCGCCGGGTGGATCGTGCCGACGACGAGTCATCCCCTCAGCAGTCCACGGGAGCCCCGGACCAGGCGGAAGGCGATCACAAGGCGTTCGTCTCGGAGCGTCGGCCGCCTCTTGCCGAGTCGGCGGTGTCAGACCTCGCTCGAATCACTACGCTTCATCCCAGGACCTACAACGAGGCCCGCACGATCGGAGAGCACTTCCGGGAAGGGACCCCGGTGATCATGAATCTCACCGAGATGGTCGACAGCGACGCGAAGCGTCTCGTCGACTTCGCGGCTGGTCTCATATTCGGCCTGCACGGAAGCATCGAGCGTGTTACGAACAAGGTGTTCCTGTTGTCCCCAGCCAATGTCGAGGTGACCGCCGAAGACAAGGCCCGTATGGCAGAACGAGGGTTCTTCAATCAGAGCTGACAGCCACATGCGAGAGTGTTCGTGAACCTTGGAAGCTACCTGAGCATCCCGCTCTACCTGTTCCTGCTCTTCCTCATCGGCAGGCTGGTACTCGAGACGCTTCAGGCGTTCGCCCGGTCGTGGAGGCCTACCGGGGTGGTGCTGGTGTTGGCGGAGACCACTTACACGGTCACCGATCCACCCCTTAGACTGCTACGCCGTTTCATCCCGTCCGTTCGGCTGGGTAACGTTGCGTTCGACCTGAGCTTCACGGTCCTCTTCTTCATGGTCTGGTTCTTGATCATCGTCGTCCAGCCGCTCTGATCGGGTACCGTCCGTTCGGGGACAGACTCCAAGCGCGCCAAGGAGACCAGATGCCGCTGACACCCGCGGATGTGCGGAACAAGCAGTTCAGTACCACCCGGCTTCGGCCGGGCTACGACGAAGAGGAGGTCGACGCTTTCCTCGACGAGGTCGAGGCGGAGCTCGACCGGCTCATCCAGGAGAACGAGGAGCTGCGGGCCAAGCTCGCCGAGTGCCTTCGTGGCAAGGTTCCGGCGATGGCCGCTCCCATCGTCGAGCCCAAGCCCGAGATGACGCACATGCCCGAGCCGCCCAAGCCTCCGGAGCCCAAGCCGGAGCCGGAGCCGATGCTGGGCAGCCTCGGCATACCCCCGGTCGCGCCGCAGCCGCCCGCCCCGGTGAGCAGCCCGGGTGAGGACAACATGGACACGGCCGCCCGCGTGCTCGCGCTCGCGCAGCAGACGGCCGACCAGGCGATCGCCGACGCGCGCCGCGAGGCCGACGAGACGCTGGGCCGCGCCCGCCGCGAGGCCGAGGAGATCCTCGGCAAGGCCCGCCGGCAGTCCGAGCAGATCGTCAGCGAGGCCCGAGCCCGCGCCGAGTCGCTCGAGCGCGACGCCCAGGACCGCCACCGTCAGGCGATGGGCTCCCTCGTGCAGCAGCGTGAAGAGCTCGAGCGCATGGTCGACGACCTCAACGCCTTCGAGCGTGAATACCGCAGCCGCCTGAAGGCCTACCTCGAGGGCCAGCTGCGCGAGCTGGAGGCCGGAGCCAGCCAGAACGCGCCGTTCGGCGTCGGCCCGGGCGGCACGGGTCCGCAGCCCGCACAGCCCGCCATGCCCCAGCACGCCGAGGTGCGCAACGGCCAGCCGTCGGTCGGACCGGCCAACACCGGCCAGAATCCCTTCCCGCAGCACCAGCCCGAGCCGCAGCACGCCCAGCACGCCACCGGAGGGTTCCACACCGCCGACAACCCGCCGCACGACCGCCGCTGATCAAGCGCGCGTCGCGAGAGGCGAATGTCCAGCCTCGAACAAAGTGGTAGCCGGTTGGAGGCGACCGAATCGGCCGAAGTTGCGCTAGCGTTGCTGCGCATCTCCGTACGACGGTCGGTTAGAGGGAGACCTGCGTGATCATCCTGAGTGGTGTGCTCGTCGTCCTGGCGATCGCCCTGCTAGTCACGGGCATCGTCACGGGCAACACCGGGCACGAGGTTGCGGGGCTTGACGGACTGAAGCTGATCTACGTCTCCATCGGGATCAGCATCATCTCCGCCCTCTGCCTAGCCATCGGGGTGTTCCTACGCCGCAAGGAGCTGTTCGGCAGCGCCGAGGCGGAGTCGTCCGCCAAGAGGTCCGCGGCGCGGTCCAAGACCGCCCGTACGGCCAAGGCGAAGGCACGCGTGGGCGCGGGCGAGGAGGCACCGGTCTCGGTGGTCCCGACGACCGCGATCGACGTGCCCCCCGAGACGAGCGTCTATGTGATCCCCGGCCGTAAGCGCTACCACCTGGAGACCTGCCGCCAGCTGGCGGGCCGCGACAAGGAGGAGCTCACCTACGTCGAGGCGCGCGAGGAGGGCTTCACCGCCTGCACGGCCTGTCTCCCCGACACGGCACTGGCGGCCCGAGCGGCGGTCACGGAGACCGAGCCCGCCGCCGAGACACCCGCGTCCCCCGAGGACGCCCGCCCCACCGAGTCCCTGGAGACCGCGGCGGACACCGCCGAGCTCACCGCTCCCAGGGCCGACGACCCGGCCTCGGTGACGCGCACGGATCTGCCCGTCACCCGGCTCGACGACGACGAGACCGCACCCGCAGCCGAGTCCCCAGCGGCGGCCGAGTCGACCGTGACGTCCGAAGCCGACACCCTCCACGAGGCCGACCACCACACCGACCAGGAGACCGACGCGGAGCCGCAGTCGGAGGTCGCCGAGGAGCCGTCCGAACCGGCCGCCGAACGACCGCTGGCGCGCAGCCGGTCGTTCTTCGAGCCGCTGGACCGGGACGACGCCAGGACCAGCGACGAGACGCCCGCCGAGGACGACGACGCGGCCCGCGCCGAGGAGCCCGCCGAGCCCGAGGCCGCCACCCCGGCGCCGTCGGAGCCGGAGGCCGCCGAGGAGCCGGAGTCCGTGGAGGACTCCGAGACGGCGGAGCAGCCGTCCGAGACCGAGGATGAGCCGGCCGCCGAGGCCCCCGCGGAGACGGACTCGGCCGAGACGGATTCGGCCGAAACGGCGGTGACCGAGACCGGCCGGTCCGACGACGCCGACGACCGGGCGGCCGACGAGGCCGAGGATCGGCCCGACGACCAGGCCGACGAGGAGCCCGCCGACACGGACGAGTCCGCGACCGGCGACGAGGACGAGGACGAGACGCCGAAGCCGGCCGACGACGCCGAGTCCGACGCCTCCGACGACGACGCCTCCGACGACGACGCCTCCGACGACGACGCCTCCGACGACGACGCCTCCGACGACGACGCCTCCGACGACGACGCCTCCGACGACGACGCCTCCGACGACGACGCCTCTGAGGACGACGCGGCGTCGGACGACTCGCTCGTCCGCATTCTGAGCGGCACCAAGCGCTACCACCGTCCCAACTGCGCCCTCATCGAGGACATCGCGGACGACGCCGACGACCTGGAGTCGCTGACCCGTACCGAGGCGAAGGAGCGCGGCTGCACCCCCTGCCTGGTGTGCCAGCCCGACAAGGATCCCTCGGACGACTCCTACTGAGCTCGCCCACACCGCAGAGGACCCGGCTCCGCCCGGGTCCTTTTCGTATGCGCGGGACCGGCCTCCGCCGGTAACGGCCAGGCGCCGGAAGGCGGTGCGTCCTACGGAGGCGGACGTTCGGGCCCGCCCGCGGCAAGGGCCGCTTCAAGGCGCGCGATGTCCTCGGCGTCCTTGGCGCGGCGCGGACTGCCCGGCACCCAGACCGGCATCATCCGCTTGATCTCGATCTGCGCACGGGGAGCGATGATCGGACAGGAGAGGCTCCCGATGCGGCCGGTGTGCGGCTCCAGCAGGTCCTCCGGCCACGGTGAGCCCGCCCACGGGCCACCCCCGACCACGACGCGTCCCGATCCGTCGCGGCGGATCAGGTTGAAGCTCAGGTCCTGCCCGTCCTTGAGCATGTCGAGCTGCTGTTCCGGCGGCAGGCCCGCCACCGGCCGGTACCCCCGCCGGGCGAGCTCCGCGCCCAGACGTTCCGCGTCACCGGCCCAGGCGAACCAGTCGATGTCACGGTGGTCCCGTGTCACCTCGCCGAGGAAGAAGTCCATCGCCCAGCCGCCCCGGAGCCAGACCGGAACCTCGCATGCCGCACTCGTCGCCAGCACTTCGGCGATCAGCCGAAGCTGCCGGCCGGCACGGAAGGTGTCCACGGCCGCGGACGCTAACGTCCTCCGGCGGCCGACGGCAACCCGGAATCGTGCGGCCGGCGGTGAGGGCGGGGCGACGGAACGGCGCCGCTGCGTCTGGAGGCGCTCTCCGCGTTGGCTCTTCCTGCCTCGTGCGGAATGATGCCCCTGTGGAGCTTTCAGGAAAGCCTTCCGAGCCCGATCCGGCGCGCATGCGCGCCTCGGACGCCGACCGCGATCGGGTCGCCGAACAACTGCGGGAGGCGCTGGCCGAGGGCCGGCTGACGGCCGAGGAACACGCCGAACGCCTCGACGCGGTCTACGAGGCGAAGACGTATGCCGAGCTGGCGCCGATCGTGGAGGACCTGCCGGCGACCGGCGGCGTGCGCCCGCCGGAGACCGGGCCGTCCGTCCGTGACGACCTGCCCCCGCCCCAGTCCGGCACGCCGAACATCGTCGCGATCTTCAGCGGCGCCGATCGGCGGGGACGCTGGCTGATCGAACCCCGGACCAACGTGGTCGCGGTCTGCGGCGGCGTCGAGCTCGACCTCCGGCAGGCGGTGCTGTCGCAGCGCGAGGTCACGATCAACATCGTCACCGTCATGGGCGGCGTGCAGATCACCGTTCCGCCGGGCGTGCGCGTGGTGAACTCGATCGCCGCGGTGCTCGGCGGCACGTCACTGCCGTCGGAGGACACGGTCGACGCGGCCGCCCCGGTCGTCCGGCTCACCGGATTCAACCTGCTCGGCGGCGTGGACGTGAAGCGCCGGACCGCGGACGGCGCCGACCTGTCCGGCAAGCCGGACCACCGCACGCTCCACGAGGAACAGCGCCGCATCCACCTGGAGTTCCGCGAGAAGCAGCGCGAGATCCACCGCGAGTTCCGCGACCAGCAGCGCGCACTACGCCGCCGCCGGCGCGGCTAGGACCCTAGACCGTCGGGGTGGGCCGGTAACGTACGTTCACGGCCGACGTGGGGTCGCCTTCGCCCACCCGGTGCAGGCGGACGGGCTCACCGCCGGGGTTGTCGTACAGCCGGATGCCGTCGCCGAGCAGGACCGGGGCGACGTGCAGGTCGATCTCGTCGATCAGGCCCAGTTCGAGAAGCCGACGCCCGATGGTGGGCGAGAACACCTCGAGGTTCTTCCCGCCGGCCGCTTCCAGCCCGATCCGCACCGCCTCCGCCGGGTCGCAGTTCAGGAACGTGATCCCTTCGGCGGGCGTCGCGTCCTCGGGGTGGTGGGTGAGCACGAAGATCGGGCCCTCCCAGGCGCCGCCGTACGGGCGCTTGTCATCGATCGCGGCGTCCCAGCCGTCTCGCCCGCCGAGGATGGCGCCCGTGGTCTCGACGTACTCGTCGACCAGGCCGGGCCGGAACGAGGTGCCGGCCATCCAGTCCATCGCGTGGTCCGGCCCCGCCACGAAGCCGTCCAGCGACATCGTGAAGTGCCAGAGCACCTTCCCGCCCGCGATCTGCCGCTCGGTGTCGCCCATCATCGCCTCCGCCATCTGCTTGCATTTTGCAATCGGTAAGGCGACATTAGGTCATCCGGTTGTATATTGCAATCGGATGAGGGAGGGATCTGCGTTGGTGCAGTCAGCGCGTTCGGGATGTCCGATCAACGCCGCGGTCGAGGCGTTCGGCGACGGCTGGAGTCTGCTCGTGCTGCGGGACGTCATGTTCGGGAGCCGGCGCTACTTCAGGGAGCTGCTCGCAGGTTCGGAGGAGGGGATCGCCTCCAACATCCTCGCCGACCGGTTGAAGCGGCTGGTGAACGCCGGCCTGCTGACCCGCGAGGACGCGGGGCCGGGACGGCGGGCGGCCTACAGCCTGACCGAGGCGGCGATCCAGCTGGTGCCCGTCTTCGCGCAGCTCGGCGACTGGGGGGTGCGCCACCGGCCGACAACGAAGCGGCTGCGCGTGCGGGCGGAGCTCCTCGCCGCCGGCGGCCCGGAGCTGTGGGCCGAGTTCATGGCCGAGCTGCGGACCATCCATCTCGGCGCGCCGCCGCCGGAACGCGACGGCCCGAGCGTGATGGAACGCCTGGCCGAGGCCTACGCCGCCGCGCTCTGACGGCCGTACGTGAACGGGGGGCGGGGCCGCCCACGGCGACCCCGCCCCCCGCGAAGTGTCAGGACGCCTTGCGCAGCCAGAAGGTGAGGCGCAGGCCGTCGTCCCGGTTCGACGGGAGCTCCTCCTCCGGCTCGTCGTCGTGCCAGGTGTTCGCGAGCACCTCGCTCGCCACCTCGGCACCGTGTTCGGTCAGGGCCTCGTCCAGGTCGGCGTCCGTGGTGCGCCACCACAGCTCGATCCGGTCGGTGATCTCCAGGCCGGCGTTCTTGCGGGCGTCCTGCACCAGGCGGATCACCTCGCGTACGAGACCGGCGCGGCGGAGTTCCGGCGTGACGGTCAGGTCCAGGCCGATCGTCTCCCCGGCGGCGCTCTCCACCGCCCAGCCGCTCAGCGGCCGCTCGGTGACGATCACGTCGGACGGGGTCAGTTCGACCTTGCCGACCTCCGGCGCGTCGACCGTCGCGGTGAAGGACTCGCGCAGCGCGTGAGTGAGAGCCGCGGGCTCGGCGGACGTGATCGCCTGGGCGACCTGCGGCGTCTGCTTGCCGAACCGCTTGCCCAGCTCGCGGAAGTTCGGCTTGACGACGTACTCCACGAGGTCACGGCCGATCGAGGCGAGGGTGTCGAACCCCTGGACGTTCAGCTCGTCGGCGATCTGCGCGCGGAGCTCGCCGGGCAGCGTGTCCCAGCCCGGCGCGCCGACCAGAGCGCGGCCGAGCGGCTGGCGGGTACGGACGGCGGAGGAGGCCCGCGCCGCGCGGCCCAGCTCGACCAGCCGCCGTACGAGCGCCATCTGCTCGCTCAGCGCGGGGTCGACCAGTGTCTCGTTCACCGTCGGCCAGCTCGCCAGGTGCACCGAGTCCGGGGCGTCGTCCCGGCGTAGCACGTTCCAAACGTAGTCGGTCAGGAACGGGGCCATCGGCGCCATCAGCCGGCTCAGCGTCTCCAGGCACTCGTACAGGGTCGCGAAGGCGGCGGCGTTGGCCGGCCCGCCCTCCGGGCCCTCCCAGAATCGGCGTCGGGACCGGCGGACGTACCAGTTGGACAGGTCGTCGATGAACTCGGTGAGCCGCCGCCCGGCCGCCGTCGTGTCGAAGCCCTCCAGCGCCTCGTCGACCTCGCGTACGGTCCGGTGCAGCTCGGCGAGCACCCAGCGGTCCAGCAGCGGACGGTCCGCGGGCGCCGGGGCCGGCGTCTCGGTCGTCCAGTCCGAGGCGTTCGCGTAGAGGACGAAGAAGGAGACGGTGTTCCAGTACGTGAGGAGCACCTTGCGGACGATCTCCTCCAGCGCCGCGTCGCCGACCCGGCGGGCCGCCCACGGCTGGCCGGCCGCCGCCATGTACCAGCGCAGCGCGTCGGCGCCGTGCTTGTCCATGAGCGGGATCGGCTCCAGGACGTTGCCGAGGTGCTTGCTCATCTTGCGGCCGTCCTCGGCGAGGATGTGCCCGAGGCAGACGACGTTCTCATACGACGAGCGGTCGAAGACCAGCGTGCCGACCGTCATCATGGAGTAGAACCAGCCGCGGGTCTGGTCGATCGCCTCGCAGACGTACTGCGCGGGGTAGGACGACTCGAACGTCTCCTTCTGCCGGTGCGGGGCGCCCCACTGGGCGAACGGCATCGAGCCGGAGTCGTACCACGCGTCGATGACGTCGGGCACGCGGCGGGCCTCGTCACCGCACTCGGGGCAGGCGAAGGTGACGTCGTCGACGTACGGGCGGTGCGGGTCGAGCGCGCTCAGGTCCGTACCGGCCAGTTCGCCGAGCTCCTTCAGCGATCCCACGCACGTCACGTGGTCCGCGGCGCACAGCCACAGCGGCAGGGGAGTGCCCCAGTAGCGGCTGCGCGACAGCGACCAGTCGACGTTGTTGCGCAGCCACTCGCCGTACCGGCCCTCCTTGATCGTCTCGGGGAACCAGTTGGTGGCGGCGTTCTCCTCCAGCAGCCGGTCCTTGATCACGGTCGTCTTGATGTACCAGGCGGGCAGCGCGTAGTACAGGAGCGGCGTGTGGCAGCGCCAGCAGTGCGGGTAGCTGTGCTCGTACGCCTCGGTGCGGAAGAGCCGGCCGCGTTCCTTCAGCTCCTCGATGAGGCGCGGGTTGGCGTCGCGGAAGAAGACACCGCCGACGAGCGGCACGGTGAGGTCGAAGTGGCCGTCCGGCCGGACCGGGTTCACGACGGGCAGCCCGGCGGCGCGGCAGGCGTTGAAGTCGTCGGCGCCGAACGCGGGCGCCAGGTGCACCAGGCCGGTGCCGTCCTCGGTGGTGACGAAGTCGGCGGTCAGCACCCGGTGGGCGTCGGGCACCTCCACCAGGTCGAACGGGGGCCGGTAGGCGGTGCCGGCCAGCTCGGACCCGGAGTGCCGGGAGACGATGTGCCAGCCCTCGCCGAGGACGCGGGCGAACAGCGGCTCCGCGACGATCACGCGACCGGGCTCGCCGGAGCGCGCCGCGACCACGTACGTCACGTCCGGGTGGACGGCCACGGCGGTGTTGGAGACGAGGGTCCAGGGAGTCGTGGTCCACACGAGCAGGTCGGTGCCCTCGAGCGGCCCCTCGGCGAGCGGGAAGCGCACGGTCACCGTCGGGTCGGTGACGGTCTCGTAGCCGCCCGGCTGGCCGAGCTCGTGGTCGGACAGGGGAGTGCCGCAGCGCGGGCAGTACGGGCTGATGCGGTGGTCGCGGACCAGCAGGCCCTTGTCGAAGACGACCTTGAGCGACCACCAGACGGACTCGACGTACTCGGGGTCCATGGTGCGGTACGCCTGCGCGAGGTCGACCCAGTAGCCCATGCGCTCGGTCATCGCCTCGAACGCGTCGACGTGGCGGAGCACCGACTCGCGGCACCGGGCGTTGAACTCGGCGACGCCGTACTCCTCGATGTCCTTCTTGCCGGTCAGGCCCAGCTCGCGCTCCACGGCCACCTCGACGGGCAGTCCGTGGCAGTCCCAGCCGGCCTTGCGGCGGACGTGGAAGCCCTTCATGGTCTTGAACCGGGGGAACAGGTCCTTGAACACGCGCGCCTCGACGTGGTGCACGCCGGGCATGCCGTTGGCGGTCGGGGGGCCCTCGTAGAAGACCCAGGGGTCTCCGCCGGCGGTCTGGTCGAGCGAACGCTCGAAGACCTTGTCCTCGCGCCAGCGCGTGAGCACCTCGCGCTCCAGGGCGGGCAGGTCGACCTGGGTGGGAAGGGCGCGCATCCGGCGCGCTCGCAGCTCTTCGGCCATGGGACTCCTCCGGCGACACGGCATTGACACGTGGACCGGAGGGACGAGGCGCGTGGGCCCCGCGGTACCACCCTCCTTGGCCGCCCCGGAAAGGGAGCGACCCGCTCATTCATGCTCGGCGGCCGGGTCTACTGGGTCGAGGTGACCGTTCTGCCGGCGGCTACGGGGTGATCAGATCGCCGGGCACACCCCCGGACTCGCACCGTCTCCGGGTCGCTCATGGTTGCGTACGGCGGCAGGTGTCCCCATCAACGCCTTGCCGATAGCGACCATAACGCACAGAGGGCGATGAGTTCTTCCCGGTTATGTACGGGCGGCGTACAGGACCCGGTCGCGTCCGGGGGTTTTCGGTCGGGTGATCGGGGAAAATCGGATGTTTGGCGGTTGAACGACGGGGTTCGGACCGGCGTTCCGCGCCAAGTTTGGGTAAGCGGCCGGTCGGCGTCGGCTTTGCTAACCGCCTGTATTAGGACATATGCGGCGTGTTACAAGACCTGGTCATTTGCCGTCTCGATGACGCGCGACCTATGCTTCCCGCACTGCCAGAGATGATCGGCGCAAGGGGGGCCCGACTATGGACGGCACTGCCGGCCCGAAGGATAGGAATCCCACGGCTGAGGCGCCTCGCGCGACACGCACCGGCACACGGCGCGCGTCCGCGACGGGACGAAAGATCTCCCCGGCGACCGCCAAGCGGTTGCCGGTCCGCCAGGGGGAAGGTCACTGGACGGCGGGCGAGCTCGCCGACGTACGTGACCGGCTGGAACTGGAGATGACGGCTCTGCGTTCGGAGATCGCCGCGGCCGAGTCGCAGATCGCCG
This sequence comes from Actinoallomurus iriomotensis, assembly GCF_030269445.1. Classification (GTDB taxonomy): domain Bacteria; phylum Actinomycetota; class Actinomycetes; order Streptosporangiales; family Streptosporangiaceae; genus Actinoallomurus; species Actinoallomurus iriomotensis. The sequence continues at coordinate 184,447 of NZ_BSTJ01000001.1, read as the reverse complement.
AGCGGATGAACGATGTGACGGAGGGGGCCGGCGACGACCAGGCCGACGCCGGGGCCAAGACGTTCGAGCGTGAGCACGAGATGGCGCTCACCTACAACGCGCGGGATCTGCTCGCGCAGAACGAGCGCGCGGTCGACCGGATCGGCCAGGGCACCTATGGTGTGTGCGAGTCGTGCGGGCAGCCGATCGGGAAGGCGCGCCTGCAGGCCTTCCCGCGTGCGACCCTATGCGTGATATGCAAACAGAGAGAGGAGCGTCGCTGAGCGACGCCATGAACCCAGGGCAAGACGCCGGCGTCCGGCCACGGCGTATCGGCGTGCTCGTCGCCATCGCGATCGCCGCGTTCGCGCTCGACGTGATCAGCAAGGCGATCGTGGTGGCGACGCTGCCCGACCGGCCGCAGCCCGTCGAGCTGCTCGGCGGCCTGCTGACCCTGCGGGTGATCCGCAACAGCGGTGCCGCCTTCAACATCGGCACCGGCATGACGCTGGTGTTCACCGTGATCGCGGCGGGCGTGGTCGTGGCCATCCTGCGCTACGCGCGGCGGCTGCGCAGCCTGCCGTGGGCCGTCACGCTCGGCCTGCTGCTCGGCGGGGCCCTGGGCAACCTCGCCGACCGCCTGTTCCGCTCGCCCGGGGTGTTCCGCGGGCACGTGGTCGACTGGATCGAGCTGCCGCACTGGCCGGTGTTCAACCTGGCCGACGCATCGATCGTCTGCGGCGGCGTGCTGGCCGTCCTGCTCGCCTCGCGAGGTCTGCAGGTGGACGGCACGGTGCAGCGCGACGACAAGCCCGAGAAACCCGAGAAACCTGAGAAACCCGAGCAGCCCGAGGCCGGTGCGCCCGGCGAGGCCGCCGAGCCGGAGACGCCGGCCGCGGACCGGCGGGAGGCCTCGGTGGCCGGCGACGACCAGAGCGGCGGCCCCCGACCGGACGCCGAACACTGATGGCCGAGCATCGCAGCCTGCCCGTGCCCGACGGGCTCGAGGGCGAGCGCCTCGACGCGGCGCTCGCGCGGTTGTTCGGGCTCTCGCGCACCCGCGCCGCCGAGGTGATCGCCGCCGGCGACGTGCTCGTCGACGGCCAGGCCGGCGCCAAGTCCGACCGCATGCAGGCGGGGTCCTGGCTCGAGGTCACCCTGCCCGCCCCGCCGTCGGCGCCGAAGCCGCGGCCGGAGCCGGTGCCGGGCATGACCATCCTGTACGAGGACGCCGACATCGTCGTGGTGAACAAGCCGATCGGCGTCGCCGCCCACCCGACCCCCGGCTGGACGGGGCCCACGGTGCTGGAGGGGCTGCTCGGCTCCGGCCACACGGTCGCCACCAGCGGAGCCGCCGAGCGCCAGGGCATCGTCCACCGCCTCGACGCGAACACCACCGGCGCGATGGTCGTGGCCAAGAGCGAGCTGGCCTACTCCATGCTGAAGCGCGCCTTCAAGGAGCGCACGGTCGACAAGCGCTACCAGGCGCTCGTCCAGGGACATCCGGACCCGCTGCGGGGCACGATCGACGCGCCCATCGACCGGCACCCCTCCGGCGACGGCCGGTTCGCCGTTGTCGCGGGCGGGCGCCCCTCGGTGACGCACTACGACACGATCGAGGCGTTCCGCGCGCTCAGCCTGCTCGACATCAAGCTGGAGACCGGCCGCACCCACCAGATCCGGGTGCACATGTCCGCCGTACGCCATCCGTGCGCGGGTGATCTCGCGTACGGCGCCGACCCGACGCTCGCGGCGCGGCTGGGGCTGCGGCGGCAGTGGCTGCACGCGGTCCGCCTCGGGTTCGACCACCCGTCCGACGGGCACTGGGTGGAGTTCGAGAGCCCCTACCCGGACGACCTGGCCCACGCCCTCGAGGTCGCCGCCGCCGAGTCCTGACCGGCGCGGCCGGTCCGGATCACTCGGCCGCGAGTGCCGCGAGTTCCTCGGGGGCCAGGACCACGACCGCGCCGGGCTCGGTCCGCACGAGCCCGGCGGTGGCCAGCGCGCTCAGCGCGCGGTTGACCGCCACACGGGACGCGCCGACGCTCTCGGCGAGGCCGGTCTGAGATCCGGGGAGGATCACCCGGTCGCCGGGCCGTACGGCGGCGCGCGCGAGCCAGCCGGCGACGCGTGCGGTGGTGTCGCCGAACGCGACCCGCACCAGGTCGTCCTGGCGGTCGTGCAGCCGGCCGGCCAGGTGGCGCAGGACGTGGTGGCGCACGCCGGGCACCTCGTCGATGAGCGTGAGCAGGTCGCCCGCCGGGACGAGCCGGATCCGCGTGCGCGTCGCCGCGAGCCATGTCGCGGTGTGGGTCCGGCCGGCCAGGACGGCGGCCTTGTCGACCGTGCACGGCGCCGCGAACTCCCCGAGCCGCAGCCGCCGTCCCCGCGCCGTCTCGCGTACCGCGGTCAGCGCCCCGGCCTCCACGACGATGAGGTGGCCGGCCGGGTCGCCCCGCAGGGCGACGACCGTACCGGCGGTGACGGTGCGGGCGGTGGACCGGCCGAGCAGGGAGGTGAGCCGCCGCCGGTCCAGGCCGGCGAAGAGCGGCACGGCCCGCAGCGTCGCGACGTCATCCGGCATGAACCGGAGTATCGGCCGATACAGCGCCGGCGGGCAACACGGCCCTAGCGTGCGGCACATGTACGTACTCGAACTCGCCTTCGACGATGACGAACGACGGCTCGCGGCGCGGCCGGCCCACCGGGAGCGACTTTCCCGCCTGCGCGCCGAGGGGACCCTGACGATCGCCGGGCCGTGGGCCGACGAATCGGGGGCGCTGCTGGTCTTCCGTACCGACGAGCGCGGCCTGCGGGACATCCTCGCCGCCGATCCCTACTACTCCACTCCCGGCGTGACCGTCGTCGGGTACCGCCGCTGGACACCCCTCGCACTTGACGACGAGGACGTTATGAACGTACGTTCATGAACATACGTTCATAACGATGTGGCGGGGGAGTGTCATGACGACGATCGTCAACACGGCGCAGGCCGAGGCGTGGAACGGCTACGAAGGGGGTCACTGGGCCGCCAACCAGAGCCGCTACGACGCCGTGAACAGCGGCTTCAACGAGCCGCTGCTGGAGGCCGCCGCCATCGGCGCGGGCGACCGGGTCCTGGACATCGGCTGCGGCAACGGCCAGCTCACCCGGCTGGCCGCGCGGCGCGGCCGGCACGCCACCGGCGTGGACCTGTCGGCGCCGATGCTGGAGCGGGCGCGGGCCACCGCGGCCGAGGAGGGAGTCGCCAACGTGACCTTCGAGCAGGCCGACGCCCAGGTCCACCCGTTCCCCGAGGGGGCGTTCGACGTGGCGGTCAGCCGGTTCGGCGTCATGTTCTTCGCCGATCCGGTCGCCGCGTTCGCCAACGTCGCCCGCGCGCTGCGGCCCGGCGGCCGGGTGGCCTTCCTGAGCCTGCGGCACCTCCGTGACAGCGACCTGGGGACGGTCTTCGCCGCGGTCGGCGGCCGGCGCCCGTCAGGCCCCGCCTCCGCGCCCGGCGCGAGCGGACCCGAGTCGCTGGCCGACCCCGACCACGTCCGCCGGCTTTTCACCGACGCCGGCCTGACGGACGTCACGTCCACACCCGTCGACGCCACCCAGGTGTGGGGGCACGACGCGGAGGACGCGGCCGCCTTCGTCGGCGCCTGGGGGCCGGTACGGTCCGCCCTGGACCAGATGGGCCCGGCCCTCGCCTCCCGGGCGCGCGACGCGCTGACCACGGCGATGCGCTCCTTCGAGAAGGACGGCGCGGTACGGCTGCGCGGGGCCGCCTGGCTGATCACGGCCACGCGCCCCTGACCCTCGGCCGGCGCGCGGCGCCAATACGATGCGACGTGATGTCACCGAGAAGAGCGTCCGCCCTGCGCGGCGGCGACCAGAGCCTGCGCGACCATCTGATCGCCGCCGCGGAGGCGCTCATGGCCCGGCGGGGCACCGCCGGGCTGACCGTGCGCGACATCGCCCGCGAGGCCAGGGTCGCCGACGGCGTCCTCTACAACCACTTCGCCGACAAGGAGGACCTGCTCGCCCAGGCGCTGCACGCCCACGTGAGCTCCGTCGAGCGCTCGCTGGGTACGCCGCCGGCGCGCGCCGGCGCCGGCGAGGTCGCGGACAACCTGCGGGCCTACGTCGAGCACGGCCTGCGGCTGCACGTCGCGATCCTGCCGGCCTTCGCGGGCCTGCTCGCCCAGCCGAAGGTGCTCACGCGGTTCGCCGGCCTGCCGAACCCCATGGCCGGCGGCCGCGGCCTGCGCGCGCATCTCGCGGACTACCTGCGCGCGGAACGCGACCTCGGCCGCCTCGCGCCGGACGCCGATCCCGAGTCCGCCGCCGTCATGATCGTCGGCGCCTGCCACGAGATGGTCCTGCCGAACCTCCTGCGCGGCGTCCCCGCCGAGGAGATCGAGATCCCGCCCGGCTTCACCGACGGCCTCGTCGCCACGGTCATGCGCGGCATCGGCCCCGCCTGAGGCCGCCCGCTCCCCGATGGCCCTACGGCGCGCGAGGGGTTATCCTCAGGGCGGCGTCGATCCACCGCCGAACCTCCTTCGGCCCTCCCCGGCAGGGCCGCCTGGTGGAGGCAAAGGGGACTGGTCTTCCCGGATCGCTGGTCATCCGCCCGCCACGGGCTCCTCGCCGGGGGCCGAGTCCCGTGGTTCGCCGAGGGCCCTGATGACAGCGAACAAGCACTTCAAGCGCCGCGTCCGCGAACGCGCCCGCCGTACCGGCGAGTCCTACACCGCTGCCCTCAGGCACCTTCGGCGGATGGACGCCGAGGAGCAGCCCATGTCGTGGCAGCGCATCGAGAAATCCCAGTTCGGCTACGCCGTCCAGGTCCCCGAGGACTGGGACGAGCGGCCGCCGAACCTGAAGAACAGCCCGTGGGAGACGGCGCGGTTCGGCCAGCGCACGGATCGCCGGCACAGCCTGATCGTCTTCCGCGCGCCGAACCGGCGGACGGGAAGCCCGGGCGACATCGCGGCGGGCGCGCGTACCTCACTGGAGAGCTCGGGGTTCACCGACTTCCGGATCACCGACGCTCGGGTCGGTGGCCGGGAGGGAGCCCTCCTGGAGTGCGCGCTGCATGACGCGGGGCGGGTCTGGGCGGTCCGTGAGTACTTCGTCGCCGTCGACGGCGTCCACTTCTGCCTGGGGCTCGGCTCGTCCGTGCCCGAGGAGGACGCCGCCCTGTTCGGTGAGATCGCCACCCGGTTCGAGATCCTGCCCTGACGCGCACGGCGGTGACCCGCGCCGCGGGTCACCGCCGTAAGGGTCAGACTCCGACCAGCAGCGTGCTCTCAGACGACTCGTCGACCAGGGCCACGCGGACCTCCTCGGGGAGGTAGTGCCGCAGCGGTACGGCGAAGACCGCGGTGGCGGCGGTGCCCTCGTACTCGGCCGTGTAGCAGAGGATCCGCGTGTCCTCCTCGTCCCACGTCTCCCGCAGACCCGACCTGAGCAGCGGGCTGACCTGCCGGTACGCCGGGCTGGCCAGGAGCTGTTGCAGGCTGGACTCCAGCGGCATCTCGAACGACCGGTCGGCGAGCGGGTGGCGCATGCGGATCCGCAGCCGCCGCAGCGGCAGCAGCCACAGGCCGTCCGCCTCCGGAGACAGCGCGAGAAGGGCCGCCACCTCGGCGACGAGCAGGACGGCGGTGCCCGCGCCGAGCCCGCCGGCCCACCAGGCGTCCGCCTGCGTGCCCAGCAGCGCCGCCGCCGTGACCAGCCCGGCGCGGGCGAAGGAACGCCAGGTCACGGGCGTACGCCGCTTGCTGAGGCAGCCGCAGGAGGAGTCCGGTGCGGCCACCTTGGCGTAGGTGAGGTACCCGAGGAACCCCACGCCGAGGACGACGGCCGCGACCGCCTCCGCGGCGTACGCGGGCGGGAGCAGGAGCACGGCGGCCAGCGCCAGTTCCAGCGCCCCGGTCAGCCGGTACGCGAACAGGGCCCGGCCTTCGCCGACCAACGAGGGGAGCGCGGAGCGTTCGGCGGACCGCCGCGCGGACCGGCCGAGGCACTTGAGCCCGCCCGACCACAGCAGCGTGCCGCCGATGAACAGGGGCTGGACCGACGCCGGCCACTCGAGCATGGTGAACTCCCTCCTCAGATCCCGGCGTAGACGGTCGCGATGTCGACCTCGTTGGTGTCGGGCCGCCAGGCGCCGATCACCTTGACGTGCTTGCCGACCTGGAGCCCGGACAGGTCCGAGATGGCCGGCGTGTGGTTGTAGACCGCGGCGGTGGTGCCGGTCACCACGTGGCCGACGACCTTGTTGCCGTGGTGGTCGAGGTGCAGCCTGCCCGAGTCGATCGCGGTGATCGCGGCGTCCAGGTTGACGATGTTGACCCAGACGGCGTCGGCGGCGAGCGCGCCGTCGGGCATCTTCACACCGCGGGCGTACAGGCCGTCACCGACCTTGATCTCGTCGAACGTCGTGGGGCGGAGCTTCCAGACGCTCGTGCCGTGGGTGACGTAGACGCGGTGCAGCGCCTTGTCGGAGCCGGAGACCTTGAGGAGGGAACCGCTGATCGCGGTGATCCGGCCTTCGGCGAAGTTCGGGTCGCGGGCGCCGGGATCGAGGTCGATCCGCGGCGCGGCGAACGCGGTCTCCGGGGCGAGGGAGCCGAGCGCGGTGGCGCCGGCGACGGCGGTGCCGCCGAGCACCGCGGAGCTGAGGAACCGGCGGCGGTCGGTACTGGGCATGGCGGGGCCTCCGGCTAGCTGTCGATGCGTACGGGGGAGAGACCGGTGGAGAGGCTGGCGATCGCGCTGTACGCGGAGGGCGTCAGGTCGATGAGCCGGTTGCTGGCGCAGGCCGAGCCGCAGCAGGTCCGCTCGCCGCAGAACGAGTTGGTGTCCGGACCGCAGTCGGCGATCGAGACGCTGACGCACGAACCGCTGCACTGGCTGGTGACGTAGAAGACGTGGCCGCACGTACGCCGCGCCAGGCCCTCACCACACTGGTCGGGCCGGGTGATGTTGAAGCACGCGTCCGAGGCGTTCGGCCAGGCGCACTGGTGGGAGCTGGAGTTGCAGGTTCCACAGGCGCCGCCGCCGGCGCTGCCGCAGGGGCCCCAGGCGGCGCCGCAGCAGAACCACGACATCTCGCCGTAGGCGGGTGCACCGCTGTTAGAGCAACCCATGACTGCCTCCGTTCGGTAGATCCGAGAGGGATGGGATGTGGCAGGCCTGCCTGGGTGCCCCTGAGAGTGAAGAAGGAAAGTTTCGCTGTCAACGATGGAGTCAGGAGGTGATTTTCTACAAAGCGACGGGCGGCGCCTTAGCAGAATGGCCGCGCGGCGCTCGTCACCGAGGTTCCAGATCGACCGCGAAACGCCCCCCGTCCGACGGAACCGCAGGGGCGCATGGCCTGACCCGGCCAGAGCGACAGCCGGTTCCGCGCGGTCCGCGACTTCGCCGCCGGGGCGCTCAGACGCCGAGGAGGCGGAGGCCGGCCGTGAGCGCGGCGGCGACGAGGAGTACCACCAGGAACGGCGCGCGAAGGAGCAGAGCGATCACGGCGGCGGCCAGGCCGGCCAGCCGTGGCGCGTCCAGTTCGAGGGTTCGGCCGCTCGCCAGTGTCTGGACCACGACCAGCGCGGTCAGCAGGGCGACCGGTACCAGTTCGCTGAAGCGGCGAATCCGCGGGTCGTCCAGGACACGCTGCGGCACGACCAGGCCCGCCAGCTTGAGTCCGTAGCATCCCAGCCCGGTCGCGAGCAGGGCGATCCACACGTTCACGAGCACTCCTCCGTCAGGGAACACACTGTGTTCCGGCCTCCCACGGAGCTCATGAACGCTCCTCCCCGGGGCCGCCGGTCAGGACGGGCTCGGGTTCGGGGCCGGCCGCGTCGCGCGGGCGGTGCCGCGACACGCCGGCGAGGGCGGCCACCGCGGCGAGCATCACCGGGATGCCCGGCGGCAGCAGGGGAGTGGTGGCGATCGCCACCAGCGCGGCGAGGACCGCGACGCGCCGCTCGGCGGCGCCGCTCCGCAGGCGGGGCCACAGCAGGGCGAGGAACGCCGCCGGGCCCACGACGTCGAGCCCGTACGTGTCCGGGTTCCCCAGTCGTGAGGCGCCCAGCGCGCCCAGCAGCGTCATCACGTTCCACACGATGAAGATGCTGATCGCGGTCGCCCAGAACCCGGCGCGCGTCGCCCGGCGGCCGTCCTGGGCGGTGGCCACGGCCGTCGTCTCGTCGATGACGACGTGCGCCGTGAGCGCCCGCCGCCAGCCGCGCACCCCCAGCGCCTCGGCGAGGCGCAGGCCGTACAGGGTGTTGCGCCCGCCGAGCAGCACGGCGCCGAGCGCCCCGGCGATCAGGTTCCCGCCGCCGGCCACCACGCCGACCAGCGCGAACTGCGAGGCCCCGGAGAACGCCGCCAGGCTGAGCGCGCACGCCTGCGCGACACTGAGCCCGGCGGCCACCGCGGCGGCGCCGAACGCCACCCCGGACAGCCCGACCGCGAACCCCACACCCAGCCCGTCCCGTACCGCGGGCCGCGTCGTCGAATCCATGCCCCGACCCTAGAAACCGCCCCGCACCACCGTCTTGCACGAAATTGCACGAACGGGAGGGGCTTCGAGCGGCGCGCCCGCGGGGGTGGGCGGGACGCCGAACGGCGCGTTCGCGGTGGCGTGTCAGGGGTGGAGGTTCGGCTGGTGCGCGTGCGGGGGCGGGCCGCCGGCCGTGGGGAACGCGTGCGCAGCGGCGCGAGCGGCCGGATGATCGGCTCGTGCAAGCGCAGAGGCCGGGGTCTCAGGCGGTGCGGCCGAGAGCGTAGGCGCCGGGTGGGACGCCGACGACGCGTTTGAAGTGGCGTGTCAGGTGGGCCTGGTCGGTGAAGCCGACCACGGTGGCCACCTCGGCCGGGCGCAGGCCCGCGTCCAGCAGGGCCCGTGCCCGCTGCACGCGCAGGTTCGTCAGATACGCGTGCGGCGGCAGGCCGTATGCCGCGCGGAACGCGCGCAGCAGCACGAACGGGCGGCTCCCCACGGCCGCCGCGAGCTCGTCCAGCGACGGCGGGTCGTCCGGCCGCGCGTGCAGCAGGTCGCGTGCGGCGCGCACCGCCCGGGGCGCCGTGCCCTCGTCGTCCGCGTGGGGCGGCCGGGCCGCGTGCCGTCTCAGCACCGAGGCCAGCGCGGTGCGCAGCGCGGACGACGACGCGAGGGCGTCGCCGCGCGCGGCGCTGGCGTGGACCGAGCGCAGCAGGCGGGCCACCGCCGGGTCGTCCACGACCGTCGCGGGGAAGTGCGGCGTGCCGCCGGGCGCGCCCAGCTCGGCGGCGACCTCCCGCACCAGGTCCACGGCCGGGTACAGCACCCGGTAGCGCCAGCCCTCCGGCACGCCCGCCTGGCCGGTGTGCACCACCTGCGGGTTCAGCAGGGCCACCTGGCCCGACGTCACCCGCAGCAGGCTCCCGGCGTGCTGGAACTCCTCGACCCCGGACTCGATCAGCCCGATCGTGTACGTCGCGTGCGCGTGCCGGGTGTAGCGGTGGGTGACGAAGCGCGCGCTGAGCAGGTCGACGCCGGGCTCCGTGGGATGTTGCCGGTATTTCGCTACTTCCCGGTCCATTCCAGGAGGATATCCTCCCGTCCGTCTCATATAACGAGACGGACGGTTCCGGCAGATGGCGCTCGAGGTGCACGGCCGGTTACCATCGGCACATGGATCGTCGCTATTTCGCGTTTACGTCGCCGGCTCCGGGTGAGCCGGTCGCCGTGATCTGACCGCGACGACCTCCCGAGCCGGCACAAGGCAGAGCCCACGAGGCTCTGCCTTTCGCTTTTCCACGACACACGTGGGCGGCTCGTCTCCGGAGGGCGGGCCGCCCGAAGGGACACACCATGAACCTGTTGGATCCGGGCGGCGCCGTCATCATCGCCGGGCTCGCCGCCGAGCCGGACGTCGCGATGATCAGCCTCCGCCACCGCCACGGCCGCGCGGACGCCGCCGCCGAGCTGACTGCGCTGCGCCGGGCGTACGCCGGGCCGCTGCTCGTCGAGCCGTTCTCCGCCCTCGACCTGCCCGCGATCGCCGAGCACGCCGACGGCGTCCTGGTCGGCGCGGCCTGGATGCAGGACTTCCAGCTGCTACGCGCGGTCGCCCGCACCGGCCGTCCGGTGGTGATCCAGCGGGCCCCGGCGGCCACGCTGGAGGAGTGGCTGTCGGCCGCCGAGTACTGCGTCGCCGAGGGCAACCACGAGGTGGTCCTCTGCGAGACCGGCACGCGTACCCATCTGCCGCACCACACCCTCGACCTGGCCCTCGTGCGGGAGGCCGGTCGCCGCCGGCCCGTGTTCGTGGACGTGTCGTCCGACCCGGCGCTGGCCACGGCGGCCCTGTCCGCCGGGGCGCGCGGCCTGCTGCTCGGCGAGGACGCCGAGGCCGGGCGGGTGGCCGAGGCGCGGGCCCGCGCGGCCCTGCTCGCACCGCTGCTCGCCGACGGCGAGCCCGCCACCGTCGCCGGCGCGCGCGCCGAGATCGACCGGGTGGACGCGGCGCTCGCCACGCTCCTCGAACGCCGCGCCGAGCTGGCCGGGCTGGTGCAGCGGCTCAAGCCGGTGGGCGGCTTCGCCGGCCGCGACCTGGACCGGGAGCGTCAGATCGTCGAGGCGATGGCGGCGCGCGCGCCGGGGCTCGGCGCCGACCGGATCGCCCGCATCATGACCGCGGTGATCGAGGCGGGCCTGCAGGCGTCGGAGGAACGGGACCTGTCGCGGGCGTGAGCCGCCGGCGTACGACGCGCCAGCCCGCGAACAGCACCACGACCACCACCGGCAGGCACCAGAACGCGATCTGGTTGGCCTCGTCCGCGAACGGCATCAGCACGACCACGACGGCGAGGAAGGCGAGGGTCAGCCAGTTCGTGACGGGGGCGCCCGGCATGCGGAAGGAGGGCCGGGCGACCTCGCCGCGGTTGGCGGCGGCGCGGAGCCGGAGCTGGCACCACACCAGCGTCCCCCAGACGGCGACGACGCCGAGGGCGGACGCCGACGTGGCGATGTCGAAGGCCATCTTCGGCACCGCGTAGTTGAGCCCGACGCCGAGCGTCAGCACGATCGCGGTGAACAGGATCCCGCCGTACGGCACGTGCCGGGCGTTCATCCGGCCGGCGAACTCCGGGGCCTCGCCGCGCCTCGACAGGGAGCGCAGGATGCGGCCGGTGGCGTACAGGCCGGAGTTGCACGACGACAGGGCCGCGGTGAGCACGACGGCGTTCATGATGTCGCCGGCGCCGGGTACGCCGAGCCGGGAGAAGACGGTCACGAACGGGCTCTCCCCGGCGCTGTAGGCGGTCCAGGGCAGCACCATGGCGAGCAGGATCACCGAGCCGACGTAGAAGATGCCGATCCGCCAGATCACCCCGTTGATCGCCCGGGGCATGACCCGGCGCGGATGCTGCGTCTCGCCGGCCGCGATGCCGACCATCTCGATGCCGGAGTAGGCGTAGACGACGGCCTGCAGGCTCATGAGGACGACGGGCAGCCCGCGCGGCAGGAAGCCGCCGTGCGCGGTGAGGTTCGCCGGGCTCGCGTGTTCGTGCCCGACGCCGGCGGCGGTCAGCACGAGGCCGAGCCCGACGACCAGGAAGGTGACGATCGCCAGCACCTTGATGACGGAGAACCAGAACTCCAGCTCCCCGAAGAGCCGTACGGACAGGAGGTTCACGGTGAGCAGGACCACCAGGGCGGCCAGCGCGACCATCCACTGCGGCACGCCGGGCAGCCAGCGGTGGACGTAGATCCCCACGGCGGTGGTCTCGGCGACGCCGGTCATCGCCCAGTTGAGCCAGTAGAGCCAGCCGCTGGCGAAGCCCGCCCAGGGGCCGATGAACTCCCGCGCGTACGAGACGAAGCTGCCCGCGGTGGGCCGGTGCAGCACGAGCTCGCCGAGCGCCCGCATGACGAAGAAGGCGGCGATCCCGCACACGGCGTACGACAGGATCAGGCCGGGCCCGGCCGCGGCGAGCTTGCCGCCCGCGCCGAGGAACAGCCCGACGCCGATGGCGCCGCCGATCGCGATCATCCGGACCTGGCGGTTGCTCAGCGACTTGGCGTAGTCCTCGTCGCCCTCATGTCCCGGGTCGCCGGCGAGCGTGCCCGGGGGATCCATCGTCCTCGACACGTCCCGCCTCCGAAATTCACCGTTCGCACGGACTGGCTTGATGCCCGAATATGGGCCTGACCATACAAGACGCCGGAGCGTGCGCGGGTCGTTACGGGAGTGATCACGCCCGCGAACGCGGCGTTTCGGACATCTTGAGTGTCGAGTCCCGAACTCGTCGGTGGGACCCGTTAGGCTCTTGGGACCGCCGTGCGACCGGTGGTGCAAGAGACAACGAACCCTGCGACGACGGCGCGTGTCCCCCGGCACGCGTTGCTGCCGCATGCCCTGAGGAGGCGTCGCGCATGAGTGACTCGTTCGTGCATCTACACGTGCACACCGAGTACTCCATGCTTGACGGTGCGGCCCGTCTCAAAGAGATGTTCGCCGAGGTCGGCAAGCAGGGCATGCCCGCGGTGGCGATGACCGACCACGGCAACACCCACGGCGCCTACGACTTCTACAAGCAGGCCACCGCCGCCGAGGTCACGCCGATCATCGGCATCGAGGCCTACGTCGCGCCCACATCGCGCTTCGTCAAGCAGCCGGTGCGCTGGGGCGAGCCCAGCCAGAAGAGCGACGACGTCTCCGGTGGCGGTCACTACACCCACAAGACGATCTGGGCGCGCGACAAAGTAGGCCTGCACAACCTCTTCAAGCTCACCAGCCGCGCCTACACCGAGGGGTTCGTGCGCAAGTGGGCGCGCATGGACTTCGAGCTGCTCCAGGAGCACTCGGCCGGCCTGATGGCCACCACCGGCTGCCCGTCGGGCGAGGTGCAGACCCGGCTGCGGCTCGGCCACTTCGACGAGGCGCTCGCCGCGGCGGCCAAATACCAGGAGGTCTTCGGGAAGGACAACTACTTCCTGGAGATCATGGACCACGGGCTGTCCATCGAGAAGCGGGTCCGCGACGGCCTCATCGAGATCAGCAAGAAGCTCGGCATCCCGCCCGTCGTCACCAACGACTCCCACTACACGCGCGAGGCCGAGTCGGCCGCGCACGACGCGCTGCTGTGCATCCAGACCGGCAAGCAGCTCGCCGACCCGGGCCGGTTCAAGTTCGACGGCTCCGGCTACTACCTCAAGTCCGCCGACGAGATGCGGGCGATCGACACCTCCGACATCTGGGCCGAAGGCTGCCGCAACACGCTGCTGGTCGCCGAGAAGGTCGACTCGACCGGCATGTTCGAGTTCCGCAACCTCATGCCCCGCTTCCCGGTCCCCGAGGGTGAGACCGAGGAGTCGTGGTTCCGCAAAGAGGTGTGGGCGGGCATGGAGCGGCGCTTCCCCGACGGGGTGGACGAGGAGCACCGCAAGCAGGTCGAGTACGAGATGGACGTCATCTGCCAGATGGGGTTCCCCTCCTACTTCCTCGTCGTCGCCGACTTCATCATGTGGTCCAAGAACAACGGCATCGCGGTGGGCCCGGGCCGTGGCTCCGCGGCGGGCTCCCTGGTCGCGTACGCCATGGGCATCACCGACCTCGACCCGCTGCCGCACGGACTGATCTTCGAGCGGTTCCTCAACCCCGACCGCGTGTCCATGCCCGACATCGACGTGGACTTCGACGAACGTGGGCGCGCCGACGCGATCCGCTACGTCACCGAGAAGTGGGGCGCCGACAAGGTCTCGATGATCGCCACCTTCGGCACCATCAAGGCGAAGGCCGCGATCAAGGACGCCGGCCGCGTCCTCGGCTTCCCGTACGCCCTCGGCGACCGCATCTCCAAGGCGTTCCCGCCTGCGGTCATGGGCAAGGACATCCCGCTGTCGGGCATCTTCGACGACAAGCACCCGCGCTACGGCGAGGCCGGTGAGCTGCGCAAGCTGTACGAAGAAGAGACCGACGTCAAGCAGATCATGGATCTGGCGCAGGGTCTGGAGGGCCTGATCCGCCAGACCGGCGTGCACGCCGCCGGTGTGATCATGTCGGCCGAGCCGCTGACCGACCACATCCCGATCATGCGCCGCGACAGCGACGGCGTCATCATCACGCAGTTCGACTATCCGACCTGCGAGACGCTCGGCCTGCTGAAGATGGACTTCCTGGGCCTGCGCAACCTGACGATCATGCAGGACTGCCTCAAGGCCATCAAGCTCAACAAGGGCGAGGACATCGACCTGCTCGAGCTGCCGCTCGACAACAAGAAGGCGTACGAGCTGCTGGCCCGCGGCGACACCCTGGGCATCTTCCAGCTGGACGGCGGCGGCATGCGCTCGCTGCTGCGGCTGATGCGCCCCGACAACTTCGAGGACATCTCCGCCGCCCTCGCGCTCTACCGGCCCGGTCCGATGGGCGCCAACTCCCACACCAACTACGCGCTCCGCAAGAACGGCCAGCAGCCGATCACGCCGATCCACGCCGAGCTGGAAGAGCCGCTCAAGGAGATCCTCGACACGACCTACGGCCTGATCGTCTATCAGGAGCAGGTCATGGCGATCGCGCAGAAGGTCGCGGGCTACACGCTCGGCCAGGCCGACCTGCTGCGCCGCGCGATGGGCAAGAAGAAGAAGGCGGAGCTGGACAAGCAGTACGCCACCTTCGAGTCCGGCATGAAGTCCAACGGCTTCTCCGCCGCGGCGATCAAGGCGCTGTGGGACATCCTGCTGCCCTTCTCCGACTACGCCTTCAACAAGGCGCACACCGCCGGCTACGGCCTGGTCTCGTACTGGACCGCCTACCTCAAGGCCAACTACGCGGCCGAGTACATGGCGGCGCTGCTCACCTCGGTCAAGGACGACAAGGACAAGAGCGCGCTCTACCTCAACGAGTGCCGCCGCATGGGCATCAAGGTGCTCCCGCCCGACGTCAACGAGTCCGACGCCGACTTCACCCCGAAGGGCGACACCGAGATCCTGTTCGGCCTGACCGCGATCCGCAACGTCGGCGGCAACGTCGTCGACGCGATCATCGCCTCGCGCAAGGAGAAGGGCCGCTTCACCGACTTCCAGGACTTCCTGCGCAAGGTGCCGCCGCAGGTCTGCAACAAGCGCGTCGTCGAGTCGCTGGTCAAGGCCGGTGCCTTCGACCACCTCGGCCACGAGCGCAAGGGCCTGGTGATGGTGCACGAGGCCGCCATCGACGCGATCATCGACATCAAGCGCAACGAGGCGATCGGGCAGGACTCCCTGTTCGGCGGGGCCGACGACGGCGTGGTCGACACGACCTTCGACGTCGCCATCCCGGCGGGGGAGTGGGACAAGACGACGCTGCTGGCCTTCGAGCGCGAGATGCTCGGCCTGTACGTCTCCGACCACCCGCTGCTCGGCATCGAGCACATCCTGTCGGCCAACGTCGACTGCTCCATCGCCGCCCTCACCGCCGACGAGCGCCCCGACGGCCAGATCGTCACGGTCGGCGGCCTGATCACCGGCCTGCAGCGCAAGATCACGAAGAAGGGCGACTCCTGGGCGCTGACCGTCCTGGAGGACCTCGAGGGCGCCATCGAGCTGATGATCTTCCCCTCGGCGTACCAGCTGTGCTCCACGCTCCTGGCCGAAGACGCGATCATCGTCGTCAAGGCGCGCCTGGACAAGCGCGAGGACACCGCGAAGCTGATCGCGATGGAGGTCACCCAGCCGGACCTGACCGTCAGCGACGCGGGCCGTCCCCTGACGGTGTCGCTGCCGGTCGCCCGCGTCACCCCGCCGGTCGTGCAGCGGCTGAAGGAGGTCCTGGGCACCCACCCGGGCCAGACCGAGGTCCACCTCCAGTTGCAGAACGGTCCCCGCACGACGGTCGTCCGTCTCGACGACAAGCTTCGCGTCACCGCGTCCCCGGCCCTGATGGGCGACCTGAAGCAGCTCCTCGGCCCGGCCTGCCTGACCTGAGGTCTCAGCCGGTGACGACCCACCGGACGGCGTGGGCCTCGATCGGTCCAGCACGTCGAACTCGCAGAAGTAGTGGGGGAGCGCGTCGTAGAAGACGGTGTGCTTGGCGTAGAGCCATTCGCCGTACATGACGTAGCGGTCGCCGAGCCGGGGCCACAGCAGGTGCTGGACCGTCGCCGCCCACGCCTTCAGCGGACCGAACTGCCGCTCGCGCGGCCCGCCGGTCAGGTAGTGCCCCCGACTCTGCAACCGCAGCCCGCCGTCGGCCGAGAAGCTGATCGCGGCGTTCGCCCCGTCCAGCTTCTCCTCCACTACCAGGTACCGCCCGGCGATCTCCGCGAACGGCACGGCGGCCAGGTCGAAGTCACCGGGCTGGAGCCGCGACCCCTCGATGTGAGGGGTTCGCGGGTATCTGCGGAGCATGACGTCCGTTGTAACGGACCGGCCTCCGCCCCACCAACCGTTTATCGGGCCGCGTCGGCCCGGACCTCGGCCGCGTCCCGGCTGAACGTCCGGCGGTAGGCGGTCGGGGAGACGCCCACGGCCGCGTGCAGGTGCTGGCGCAGCGACGTCGCCGTGCCGAAGCCGGCGCGGACGGCGACGCGGTCGATCGGCAGGTCCGTCGTCTCCAGCAGGCGGCGCGCCTCCTCCACCCGCTGGCCCAGCAGCCACTGCGCCGGGCTGACCCCCGTCTCCTCGCGGAACCGGCGCGTGAACGTCCGTACGCTCATGCCCGCCTGCCGGGCCAGCCGGGCCAGGCTCAGCGGCTCGTCCAGGTGGCCCAGCGCCCAGGCGCGGGTGGCGGCGGTCGAGGTGCCGGTCGGGTCGGGCAGCGGCCGTTCGATGAACTGGGCCTGCCCGCCGTCGCGCCAGGGCGGCACCACGGAGCGGCGGGCGGCGCGGTTGGCCACCTCGCTGCCGTGGTCGCGGCGGACCACGTGCAGGCACAGGTCGATGCCCGCGCCGACGCCCGCCGAGGTCAGCACGTCGCCGTCGTCGACGAACAGCACGTCGGCGTCCAGCCGCACCTTCGGATAGAGCGCGCGGAACCGGTCGGCGTGCCGCCAGTGCGTCGCGGCCCGGCGGCCGTCGAGGACTCCCGCCGCCGCGAGCACGAACGCGCCCGTGCAGATCGACATCAGCCGCGCGTCCGGACGCCGCCGGGCCAGGGCCTCGGTCACGACCGGCTCCAGCCGGCCCTCCGTCAGCGCCGCGCCGTCGTGGATGCCGGTCACCACCACCGTGTCGGCCTCGGCCATAGCCTCCGGCCCCACGCAGGGCTGGACCAGGAAGCCGCCCGACGTGCGGACCGGACCACCGTCCGGCGTGCAGACGCGTACCCGGTAGAGCCGCCGGTCGTCGCCGTCACGGGCCCCGCCGAAGATCTGCGTCGGCACACCGAGGTCGAACGCCACGACGTCGTTCAGCGCGAGGACGACGATCTCATGGGGGGTCATGGCCCGATTATTGCTCATGATGGCTCTCCGGCCACTCGTCCGCCGGGCCCGGCCTGTACGAGGATCCTCGGGTGACTGCGACAATCCCTGACACTCCGCCCAAGACGCGCCCGCGGGTGCACCGTGCCTGGGTCGTGGCGGCGGTCGCACTCGTGGCCCTGGTGGGCGCCGCCGGATTCCGCGCCACGCCCGGAGTGCTCATCGACCCGCTGAGCCAGGACTTCGGCTGGCCGCGCGGCACGATCTCCGCCGCCGTCTCGGTCAACCTGGTCCTGTACGGCCTGACCGCGCCGTTCGCGGCCGCGCTGATGGACCGGTTCGGCATGCGCAAGGTGGTCTCCGCCGCGCTGCTGCTCGTGGCGGTCGGCAGCGGGCTGACCGTCTTCATGACCGCGCCGTGGCAGCTCATCGCCTGCTGGGGCGTGCTGATCGGCCTGGGCACCGGGTCGATGGCGATGGTCTTCGTCGCGACGGTGACGAGCCGCTGGTTCGTCGCGCGCCGTGGCATCGTCACCGGCGTGCTCACCGCGGCGGGCGCGGCCGGCCAGCTCGTGTTCCTGCCGGTCCTGGCCAACCTGACCCACGCGTACGGCTGGCGGTCCGCCTCGGTGACGGTGTGCGTCGCCGCCCTGGCCGTCGTGCCGCTCGTCGTGCTGTTCCTGCGCGACCATCCCGCCGACGTCGGCGTGCTCCCGTACGGCGCGACGGAGCAGGTGCCGAAGGTGCGGTCGACCGGCGCGGCGCGCAACGCGCTCGGCATGCTCGACACGGCCGCGCGGACCCCGGTGTTCTGGCTGCTGTCCGGAAGTTTCGCGATCTGCGGAGCCTCCACCAACGGCCTGGTCGGCACCCACTTCATCCCCGCCGCGCACGACCACGGCATGCCGGAGACCACGGCCGCGAGCCTGCTGGCGCTCGTCGGCGTCTTCGACGTCGCCGGAACGATCTTCTCCGGGTGGCTCACCGACCGCGTCGACTCACGGGTGCTGCTCGGCGTCTACTACGCGCTGCGCGGCTGCTCGCTGCTCGTGCTGCCGAGCCTGTTCGCGGGGACGACCCACCCGAGCATGCTGGTCTTCATCATCTTCTACGGCCTCGACTGGGTGGCGACCGTGCCGCCGACCGTCACCCTGTGCCGGGAGAACTTCGGCATGTCCGGGCCGATCGTGTTCGGCTGGGTGTTCGCCTCGCACCAGGTCGGCGCGGCGATCGCGGCCGAGGCCGCCGGCGTCGTACGGGACCAGCTCGGTGACTACGCGGCGGCGTGGTACGGCGCGGGCGCGCTCTGCCTGATCGCGGCGGGGCTATCGGTCCGGATACGACGAGGCCATATCGTGTCGCCGGACCCCGCCTGAAACACTTTGCCCGCTGTTTACCGAGCCGACAGCCGGGGCGTTTAGCGTTCCGAACGTGCCTGAGACGCTGGCAGAGGAACTGCTGCTCCTCGCTCACGACATCCGCGGCAAGTGCCGCATCGCTCCGACGGCGATGGACTGCGGGGTGGTCGGCGGGCTGCTGTCCGAACTCGCCCTGACCGGTCGCGTCACCGTGGACGAGGCCGGTGGGTCCGTCCTCGTGCCGTCCGGTGGACCGCCGACCGGCGACCCGGTCCTCGACGAACTGCTCGACGCGATCGCGGACACGCCCCGTACCGCCCTCGCGTGGGTCACCCGGCTGCGCGGCACCGGCCTGACCGACCGCCTGCTCAAGCGGATGGTCGACGCCGGGCAGGTCGAGGTCGACCAACACCGGAACTACGGCCTGTTCCCCGAGACCTGGTATCCGGTGCGCGACATCGTCTCGCTCTGGGAGGCCCACCAGCGGGTGGTGGACGCCGCGACCGCGAGCGTCACGCCCGACGCCCGGACGCTCGCCCTGGGCGCCCTCGCCGCCGCGGCGGGCCTGGCCAAGGTCCTGCTGGCCACCTCGGGCGACTGGCGGGTCCTCGGCACGCGCATTCGGGAGAGGACCGCGGACGACTGGGCGGCCGACGCCGTCCGCCGCGCCGTCCTTCCCGAACACCGCGGCGCCACCGTCTGACCCGGTCTTCGTCCGGCGCGCGCGACCGCCCCCGGCGGGGCTATCTTTCGGGGAGGGATTGCTTCGGCCGGAGAGGCACGGTGAACATGGGCAGCGGTGACGGACGGCCGGGTGACGCCGAGGCGGTGCTGGCCGAGGCGCTCAAGGCGTTCTGGGTGATGGTCGGGGTGCTCGCGGTCATCTGGGTCGTCCAGGCGGTCAACTGGGCGGACGGCTACGGGCTCAGCCTGCACTACGGCATCCACGCGCGGGACGTCACCGGTCTCACGGGCGTGCTGACGGCGCCGTTCCTGCACCTGAGCTGGGCGCACATCGAGGGCAACTCCGGGCCCCTGTTCATCTTCGGCTTCCTGGCCGCCTTCCGCGGCGTGAAGAAGTTCCTGAGCCTCACGGTGCTGATCGTGCTGGTCAGCGGGTTGGGCGCCTGGCTGACCTCCGGCCCGGGCACGGTGACGGCCGGTGCGAGCGGCGTGGTGTTCGGCTACTTCGGGTACGTGATCGTGCGCGGCTTCTTCGACCGGCACCGGATCGACATCGCGGTCGGGCTCGTCATGGCGTTGTGCTTCGCGTACCAGTTCGCGGTCCTGCTGCCGCACCGCGGCATCAGCTGGCAGGGCCACCTGTTCGGTTTCATCGCGGGCATCGCGGGCGGCTGGATCCTCCGCGAACGCCGCCCCCGGGCGACCAAGCCGACCACGCCGGACGGCGGCACCCGCCCCCTCCCGTCCGGCACGACCCCCGGCTCACGCGCGGACCTGCTCAAAGAGCTGGACGACCTCGGCCTGTAGCACCGCACCCGGAGACCCCGCCGGAGCGGGGTCCCCAGGGCCTTCTCAGCCGAGCAGGGCGGTCACGGTGCCGGCGCCGACCGTGCGGCGGCCCTCGCGGATCGCGAAGCCCAGGCCCTCGTCCAGCGCCACCGCGCGGCCCAGGTTCACGGTCATGGTGACCGTGTCGCCGGGCAGCGCCATGCCGCCCTCGCCCAGTTCGATCTCGCCGGGCACGTCCGTCGTCCGGAGGTGGAACTGCGGCCGGTACCCGGAGAAGAACGGGCCGCTGCGGCCGCCCTCCTCCGTGCCGAGCACGTACACCTCGGCCCGGAACCGCGTGTGCGGCCGGATCGCGCCCGGCGCGGCCACGACCTGCCCACGGCGCACCTGCTCGCGTCGTACGCCGCGCAGCAGCACGGCCGTGTTGTCACCCGCCTCGGCGTGGTCCATCGTCTGGCCGAACGTCTCCAGACCGGTGGCGACCGTGGCGAGCGTCGCGCCCAGGCCGACCACCTCCACGTGGTCGCCGAGCCGGACCGTGCCCTGCTCGACCACCCCGGTCACGACGGTGCCGCGGCCGGTGATGGTCAGGACGTTCTCGATCGGCAGCAGGAACGGCCGGTCCAGGATCCTCGCCGGCACCGGCACGTACGCGTCGACCGCGGCGAGGAGGTCCTCGATCCGCCGGACCCAGTACGGGTCGCCCTCGAGCGCCCGCAGCCCGGACACCCGGACCACCGGGATCTCCTCACCGGGGAACCCGTATCGCGTCAGCAGCTCCCGCACCTCCAGCTCGACCAGGTCCAGCAGTTCGGCATCCTCGGCCGTGTCCGCCTTGTTGAGCGCCACGACGATGTGGCGGACGCCGACCTGCCGGGCGAGCACGACGTGCTCACGGGTCTGCGGCATCGCGCCGTCCTGCGCGGACACGACCAGGATCGCCCCGTCGACCTGGGCCGCGCCGGTGACCATGTTCTTGACGTAGTCGGCGTGGCCGGGCATGTCGACGTGGGCGTAGTGCCGGGTCGGCGTCTCGTACTCGACGTGCGCGATGTTGATGGTGATGCCGCGGTCCCGCTCCTCCGGGGCCCGGTCGATGCCCTCGAACGGCACGACCTTCGCCAGCCCCTGCCGGGCCAGCACCGCG
Source organism: Actinoallomurus iriomotensis (assembly GCF_030269445.1). Lineage (GTDB taxonomy): Bacteria > Actinomycetota > Actinomycetes > Streptosporangiales > Streptosporangiaceae > Actinoallomurus > Actinoallomurus iriomotensis. The sequence goes on along the minus strand of NZ_BSTJ01000001.1, from coordinate 163,108 downwards.
GTGATCGCCGCGGTGAGCGTGGTCTTGCCGTGGTCGACGTGCCCCATCGTGCCGATGTTGAGGTGCGGCTTGCCGCGTTCGTACAACCGCTTGGCCATGGTGATGTCCTCGCGTCAGAAGAGATGGACGTGAGAACCAGGGCGGTCAGGGGACCGCCGCGCCACCCTCCTCCGCGGGTTCTCGAAGGACGGGGCGGAGGAGGGTCAGCGTCGCAGGCCGTCGGAGAGCACGACCGCAGCGCCCGGCGCATCGAAGTGCGCGGGCGTGCAGAACGCGGCCATGCCGAACATGACCGCAGAGTACGGTCGCCGCCGGGGAACGGTCCAGCGATTTTCCGCCCAACGGCGGCTCAGCGCGCGATCAGCTCCATCGACAGGGAGACGAACCGGTCCTCTTCGTCGAACTCGGCCACGCAGGTGCCGCCCTCGGGCAGCGCCGCGACGATCGACGTCTCGTCCTCGCGGAAGGTCAGCCGGTGGTGGCTGAAGAACCGCGACACCGTCAGCCGGTGGTCGGCCGGGAAGAGCGTCAGCCCGCTGGTGATCATCCGGGGGGCGGTGAGGGAGTCCCAGCCGGGCACCGGAGCGGACGCGTCCTGGATGGCGAAGTAGGCCACACCGCCCTCGTAGCTGCCCGGGATCGTGCCCGGCGAGCCGATCAGGCCGGTGGCGGCCATCGCCACGATGTCGCCGCCGCTGCGCGCTGGACCGTCGTACCAGGACAGGTCCAGCTCCCGTGCGGTCAGTTCGGCGATGGCGAGGCGCGCCCCGATCGCCGTGGGGTTCACGACCGCCGGGTGGTCGGGGCCGAACTGCGGGTTCGCCCACCCCCACAGCCAGCTGCGGTTCTCCTCGGCGTAGCTGCCGAGAAGGGCGACCTTCAGCGTGACCTCACCCTGCGTGTACGTGCCGGTGGCCAGGTCGGCGCTCCAGTCGGCGGCGGGCAGGAAGTCGACGAGGGCCTCCTGCTGCTGGGCCGAGATCGCCGCGTACGCCGCTCCCAGCCGGTCGAACGCCGGGCTGAATCCAGACATGGCGGGCACACTATCTCAGAGACCGCCGGAGCCCCATGCCCTACCGCGCGACGGGCCGGGTTCCGGGTGGTCTCCGGGGCGGCTCGGGCCGGGGAACGACCGGTGGGCACGCGCTACGCTGCGATCATCAGCGAGAGGCGGGGGGAAGTACGGATGGCCGGCCAGCTTCGGATCGGAGTGGCGGCGACTCTCGTGATCGCGGTACTCGGCGTTCCCGCCGGGTTGCTGTGGACCACGGTCGCGCCGCGCACGACGTACGTGATCGCGGGCGGCAAGGCGCTCCTCGGCGACCCGGAGAGTCAGACCCTGATCGCCGCGGACGGCTGGTTCGCCGTGCTGACGGCGTGCGCCGGCCTGTTGTGCGGCGTCGTCGCCTACGCCCTGGCCGGACGGCTGCGGGAGATGGGGCTGCTCGCCGCGCTCGGCGTCGGCGGCACCGCCGCCGGGCTCATCGCGTGGTGGGCCGGCAGCATGGTCGGGCGGTCCTCCTTCCAGCACGTGGTGCGGACGGCGCGTGACGGCACGGCGGCCAAGGGCGCGCTCGGCCTGCACGCGGTCGGAGTGGTGATCGCCTGGCCGCTGATCGCGCTCGTGGTGTTCGGGCTGCTCGAGGCGCTGGACGTCGCCCGGCGCGAGTCACGCGCGACCGCGGGCGATGCCCGCGGTGGTGGCCTGGGTCAGGGTGACCAGGTCGGCGGGGGCCAGTTCGATCTGCAGGCCCCGCCGTCCGGCGGAGACGTAGATCGTCGGGAACCCTGACGCGGAGGAGTCCACGACCGTCGGCAGCCTCTTGCGCTGGCCCAGCGGGCTGATGCCGCCGCGGACGTACCCGGTCACGCGCTCGGCCGCCGCCGGGTCGGCCATGGCCGCGCGCTTGCCGCCCGCCGCGCCGGCGAGCGCCTTGAGGTCGAGCGTGGCCGACACCGGCACCACCGCGACGGTGAGGTCGCCGTCGACCTCGGTCACGAGCGTCTTGAACAGCCGGTCGTGCGGCACCCCGAGGGCGTCCGCGGCGGCCTCGCCGTAGGACTCCTCACCGCCGCCGGGCTCGTACGGATGCAGGGTGAAGGCGATCCCGGCGCGGGTCGCCGCGACGGTCGCGGGCGTGCCCTTGCCGCCGCTCTTCTTCGATCCCATCCGCCGTGACTCCTTAGTTGGGACTGACGCCTCCGCCGAGGAACTCCGACGCCGGCACGGTCGGGAACGTCTCGAGCAGGAGATTCTCCCGCCTCAGCAGTTCGTACTCCAACCGCAGCCGCGCCGCGGCGTGGTCGGCCTGCAGGAGGCGCTGCTTGTCCGAGCGGTCCAGGACCAGCGAGGCCGCCACGAGGTAGGACAGCGACCCCGGGTCGGCCGGCAGGTCGTCGAGGTCGGCGACCTCCGCGCCGTGTGAGACGAGGCGGTCGCAGTAGCGCCGGAACTGGCCGGTCACCGGCGCGACCGCGTCCTGCGCGCCCGGCCCGTCCTCCTCCGGCAGCAGGGTCACCTCGGCGCGGAGGTAGGCGAGCGAGTCGTCGACGTCCTCGACGCGGAACCGGGTGCCGCCGGTCGCGACGACGTCGTACCGCCCGTCCTCGTGCTCCCGTACGTCGCGGACCTCGGCCGTGCAGCCCACGGGGGCGAGCCGGCGGGCGGCTCCGGGGCCGACCTCGTGGCCGAGTTCGATCGAGACCACTCCGAACCGGCGCGGCTCCTCGCCGGAGAGCAGATCGCTCATCAGGAGGCGGTAGCGCTCCTCGAACACGTGCAGGGGCAGGACGAGCCCCGGGAAGAGCACGGCCCCCAGCGGGAAGATCGGCAGCCGTTCGGTCACCGCGCCAGAGTACGACCTCTCGGCGATCTTCGCTTCCCGCTGTTGATCTACAATGTAAAGGCGCGGGCCGTGGCACCGGCCGCACGCGACCGCGCCGGCCGGGCACGGCGGCCCCTGCGAGTGGCGTCCGGGCGGGTGGCGCCATAACCGGGTGGTGTGACGCTAGTCACCTTGGACTAGATCGCGTCAACCTGCACACAGCACCGGAAGGGGCGGCGTTAACGTCGGACCGTCCGCGCGGCAGGCGGCGCGCGGCCCGGCGGGTCGAAGCCGAAGACGACACCGCCGGTTGCTCTCCCGCTGGGAGGCCATCATGTGGCTGAACTTCATCTTCCTCGTCCTCGCGTGCCTGTGTGTCGGATTCATCCTCGGCTGGGTGGTGGCCCGGCCGCGGCGCTGGGGTGTCTTCGTGGCGAACGCCCCCCAGCCGAGCGTCCCCCGGACGGACGCCCCTCAGGAGGGCGGCGACCAGGCGGACACCGACTCCTTCGCCCGGCGGGCCTGACGCGGTCCCAGGGCCTGTCTCGAAGCCCCGCTGTCCTACTGCGCGGCGCCCAGACGACGCCTCGCCGCGTTGTCGCCCCCACCCCACGAAACCGTGCCGAACGGCTCCGCCGCCCGGCACGCTTCCGCGGGGACCCCGGCAAGAGTCGCCAGCCAAACCCAGGCTGACTCCCTCCTCCGCCTTGCGACGCGCCGCCTGGACACCGCTCGCTACGGACGGGGACTTCGAGACAGACCCTAGTAGTGCTTTGTTACGTTTGTGATCTTGGTTTCGATGATCGTGTGTGAGGTCTGGGGAGGTTGCCGCGGTCCGGTCGCGGTTGGAGGAGTTCGCGGCGGAGGTGTTCGCGGGGTTGCCGCGGGCGGATCAGCGTGCGACCGGTGGGTTGTATGTGCGGGGTTTGTTGCTGGATGGGCAGCGTAAGTCGATGCAGCCGATGGCGGAGCGGCTGGGGGTGGATCATCAGCGGTTGCAGCAGTTCATGACGTCTTCGACGTGGGATTTCGTGGGGGTGCGGCGTCGGCTGGCGGCCCGGGTCGAGCAGGTGGTGGCGCCGGTGGCGTGGGTGATCGATGACACCGGGTTCCCCAAGTACGGTTCATCCTCGCCGGGGGTGGCCCGGCAGTATTCGGGCACGTTGGGCAAGGTCGCCAGCTGCCAGATCGGGGTGAGCGTGCACGCGGTCACCGACGACGCCTCAGCGCCGTTGGACTGGCGGTTGTTCATCCCCGAGTCCTGGGACGATGCCTGCACCGACGATCCGGCCGTGGCCGAGGAGATCAAAGGCAGGCGCACGCGGTCGAGTATCCCGGCTGCCGAGCGGAACCGGCCGAAGTGGCGGTTGGCGATCGAGATGCTGGACGAACTGCGCGGCTGGGGCTTGGAGACACCGGTGATCTGCGCGGACGCCGGTTACGGCGACAACGCTGTGTTCCGGGCCGCGCTGGCCGAGCGTGGCTTGGGTTACATCGTTCAGGTCAAGGGCACCTGCACCGCCCATGCCGCCGACGCCGTCCCTGAACTGCTGCCCTCCAAGGGCAAGGGCTGGCGTGGCCTGCCGCGTTATCGCACCAGGCCGGTCTCGCTGCGGGAGCATGTGCTGGCCGCCGGCCGCACCAGCGCTCAGCGGATCTGCTGGCGCCAAGGTTCCAAAGGCGAGTTGGCCGGTGACTTCATCGCGCTGCGCGTCCGCCCGGCCGGACGCAAGCCTCGCTATGGCGATGACGGCACCTTGGCCCAAGCCTGGCTGATCGCCCAGTGGCCGGCGGATGAGGACGAGCCGGTCAAGTATTGGTTGTCGAACCTGCCCGCCGAGACCTCACTGGCTGATCTGGTCCGGTTGGGAAAGATCCGCTGGCGGATCGAACACGACTACCGCGAACTCAAAACCGGTCTGGGCCTGGACCACTACGAAGGACGCTCCTGGAGAGGCTGGAACCGCCACGTCACCCTCGTGACCGCCGCCCACCTATTCCTCACAACCCTGCGCCTGACCAGCCCAAAAGCAGCCGGGGCAGCCTGACCCTCTACACCATCCTCCGCGAGCTCCAAGCACTACTCGCCACCTGGACAGGCCACTGCCCCACCTGCCGACAACCCCTCGCCTTAACCACCTAACAAAGCACTACTAGGGTGACGGCATGCGGATCCATGTCGTCGACGCGTTCACCGGCCGGCCGTTCGCCGGCAACCCCGCAGGGGTCTGCGTCCTGGCCGCCCCGGCCGACTCCGCCTGGATGCAGCGGGTCGCGATGGAGCTGAACCTCTCCGAGACCGCGTTCCCGCGCCCGATCGCCGGTTCCGGCGCCGACTTCGAGCTCCGCTGGTTCACCCCGGCGGTCGAGGTCGCCCTGTGCGGGCACGCGACGCTCGCCGCGGCCCACGTGCTGTACGAGACGGGCGCCGTGCCGGAGGACCGGCCGATCCGCTTCCACACCCTGCGCAGCGGCGTCCTGACCGTACGGCGGGAGGGCGGCCTGCTCGTGATGGACTTCCCGGCCTGCCCGCCGGAGCGGATCGACCCGCCCGCGGGCCTGGCGGAGGCGCTCGGCGCGTCGCCGTCCTGGACCGGGCGCAACGTCCAGAACGACATTCTCGCGGTCCTCGACGACGCCGAAACCGTGCGGTCGCTGACCCCGGACCTGTCCGCGCTCGCCGGCTACGACGCCCGGGGGATCTGTGTCACGGCGCCGGACTCCTCCTACGACTTCGTCTCGCGGTTCTTCGGCCCGGCCGTCGGCGTTCCGGAGGACCCGGTGACCGGGTCGGCGCACTGCATGCTGGCACCGTTCTGGGCCGGGCGCCTGGGCCGTACGGACCTGCGCGCCCACCAGGCCTCGGCGCGCGGAGGCGACGTCGGCGTCCAGGTGCGGGGCGACCGCGTCCTGCTCCTCGGGGAGGCCGTCACGGTGATCGAGGGCACGCTCCGCCCCGAAGAGGGCGGAGCCCCGTAAACGTCTCGAAAACTTCGTGGATCCGATCTCATTACCTGAGACCGGCGCCCGGGCCGCCGGGCGTCCTTCGTAGACTGATCAGGTGATATCCCGTATCGATCTGCGCGGGTCCCTGCCCGGCGACCTGCGCTCCGTACTGCCGCGAGCCGAGCTCGACGTCGAGGCCGCCCTGGAGAAGGTCCGGCCGATCTGCGACGACGTGCGACATCGCGGTGCCGCGGCGGTGCGGGAGTACACCGAACGCTTCGACGGCGTCGCCCTGGAGTCCGCGCGGGTGCCCGCGGAGGCGATCCGGCGGGCCCTCGACGAACTCAACCCGGCCGTGCGCGACGCGCTGGAGGAGTGCGTCCGCCGTGCCCGCCTGGTCCACCGTGATCAGCGGCGCGCCGACGTCACCACCCGGGTCGTGCCCGGAGGCACGGTCACCGAGCGGTGGGTGCCGGTCGAGCGGGTCGGGCTCTACGTCCCGGGCGGCCAGGCCGTCTACCCCTCCAGCGTGGTCATGAACGTCGTGCCCGCGCAGGAGGCCGGCGTCGGCTCGCTCGCGGTCACCTCGCCCGCGCAGCGGGAGTTCGGCGGGCTGCCGCACCCGGTGATCCTCGCCGCGTGCGCGCTGCTCGGCGTCGACGAGGTGTACGCCGTGGGCGGCGCGCAGGCGATCGCGATGTTCGCCTACGGCACCGAGGACTGCCGGCCGGCCGACCTGGTCACCGGGCCGGGCAACATCTACGTCGCCGCGGCGAAACGCCTGCTCAAGGGCGTGATCGGCATCGACTCCGAGGCCGGCCCGACCGAGATCGCGATCCTCGCCGACGCCACCGCCGACCCGGTCCTGGTCGCCGCCGACCTGATCAGCCAGGCCGAGCACGACACCCTCGCCGCCTCCGTGCTGGTGACCGACTCCACCGAGCTCGCCGACGCGGTCGAGCGCGAGCTCGCCGAACAGGTCGCCCGGACCAAGCACACCGAGCGCATCACCGCGGCGCTCGCCGGGCGGCAGTCGGGCATCGTGCTCGTGGACGACGTCGCGGCCGGGCTGAAGGTCGTCGACGCCTACGCCGCCGAGCACCTGGAGATCCAGACCGCGGACGCCGCCGCCGTCGCCGCGCGGGTGCGCAACGCCGGCGCGATCTTCGTCGGTCCGTACTCCCCGGTGTCGCTCGGCGACTACCTGGCCGGCTCCAACCACGTGCTGCCGACCGGCGGCTGCGCGTGCCATTCCGGCGGGCTGTCCGTGCAGACCTTCCTGCGCGGTATCCACGTCGTCGACTACGACGAGGCGGCCCTGGCCGAGGCGACCCGCCGGGTCGTCACGCTGGCCGAGGCCGAAGACCTGCCGGCCCACGGGGCCGCGCTCAAAGCGAGGTACGAGTGGGGGATCCCCGAGTGAGCGACAGTGCCATCTCGCTGAGCGACCTTCCGATCCGCGACGACCTGCGCGGCCAGGAGCCGTACGGCGCGCCGCAGCTGGACGTGCCGGTCCGGCTCAACACCAACGAGAACCCCTACCCGCCGTCGCCGCGGCTGGTCGCGGCCCTGTCGGAGGCGATCGCGGACATCGCGGGCGGGCTCAACCGCTACCCCGACCGCGACGCCGTCGAGCTGCGCAAGGACCTGGCCGACTACCTCGGGAACGGCGTCACCGCGCGGCAGGTGTGGGCGGCGAACGGCTCCAACGAGATCATCCAGCAGATCCTCCAGGCGTTCGGCGGCCCGGAGCGCACGGCGCTCGGCTTCGAGCCGTCGTACTCCATGCATCCGATCATCACCGCCGTGAGCGGCACCCGGTGGATCAACGCCCATCGCGACGAGGACTTCGGGCTGGAGGCCGAGCGCGCGGTCGCCGCGGTCGAGAAGCACCGGCCCGACATCGTGTTCCTCACCTCGCCGAACAACCCGACCGGCACGGCGCTGTCGCCGGCGGCGATCGAGGCGGTCCTGCGCGTCGCGCCGGGCATGGTCGTCGTGGACGAGGCGTACGCGGAGTTCCGGCGCGAGGGCACGCCGAGCGCGCTGTCGCTGCTGCCCGGCAACCCGCGGCTGATCGTCACCCGCACGATGAGTAAGGCGTTCGCGATGGCCGGCACGCGCGTCGGCTACCTCGCCGCCGATCCGGCGGTGGTCGACGCGCTGCTGCTCGTCCGCCTGCCGTACCACCTGTCGGCGGTCACCCAGGCGGTCGCGCGCACCGCGATCGCCCACCAGGAGGAGCTGCTGGGCGCGGTCCAGACGTTGCGGGACGAGCGCGACGCCCTGGTCGCGTGGCTGCGCGGCGAAGGCCTCACGGTGGCCGACTCCGACGCGAACTTCGTCCTGTTCGGCCGGTTCCCCGATCGGCACCGGGTCTGGCAGGGCATTCTTGATCGTGGCGTGCTGATCCGCGAGGTCGGCCCGCCGGAGTGGCTGCGCGTGAGCGTGGGCACCCCCGACGAGATGGCGGCCTTCCGTACCGCCCTGAAGGAGAGTCTTTGAGCGAGCGGAGCGAGGCGAAGCGCACCGGGCGAGTCGAGCGGGGTACCAAGGAGACCCGGGTCAGCGTCGAGGTCGACCTCGACGGCACCGGCCAGGTCGACGTGGCCACCGGTGTGGGGTTCTTCGACCACATGCTGGCCCAGCTCGGCAAGCACGGCTCGTTCGACCTGACCGTCAAGACCGCCGGCGACCTGCACATCGACAGCCACCACACGATCGAGGACACCGCGATCGCGCTGGGCCAGGCGTTCCGCGAGGCGTTGGGTGACAAGTCCGGCATCCAGCGGTTCGCCAACGCGAGCGTGCCGCTGGACGAGACGCTCGCGCAGGTCACCGTCGACCTGTCCGGCCGCCCGTACCTCGTGCACACCGAGCCTGAGGGCATCGCGCCGATGATCGGGCCCGACTACGACACGACGATGACCCGGCACATCTTCGAGGCGTTCGTCTTCAACGCCGCGATCTGCCTGCACATCCAGGTGCCGTACGGGCGCAACGCGCATCACATCGTGGAGGCGCAGTTCAAGGCGCTGGCCCGCGCCCTGCGTGACGCGTGCGCGCACGACCCGCGGGCGCACGGCATCCCGTCCACCAAGGGCGCGCTCTGATGTCTCCGAAGATCGCCGTCCTGGACTACGGCTCGGGGAACCTCCGGTCGGCCGAGCGGGCGATCGCCCGGCTCGGCCCGGAGGTGACCGTCACCGCCGACTTCGACACCGCTCTGGAGGCCGACGGGCTGGTCGTGCCCGGCGTGGGCGCGTTCGCCGCGTGCATGAACGGCCTGCGCGGGGTCCGCGGCGAACAGATCATCGGCCGCCGGCTCTCGGGCGGCCGCCCGGTGCTGGGCATCTGCGTCGGCATGCAGATCCTGTTCGAGAAGGGCGTCGAGCACGGCATCACCACCGACGGCTGCGCCGAGTGGCCCGGGTCGGTGGAGCGGCTGAACGCGCCGATCCTGCCGCACATGGGCTGGAACACCGTCGAGGCGCCGGAGGGCTCGGTGCTGTTCCGCGGCCTGGACGCCGGCACGCGGTTCTACTTCGTGCACTCCTACGCCGCCCGGAGCTGGGAGCTGGAGCCGGGCCGGTTCGAGGCGCCGCTGGTGACCTGGGCCGAGCACGGGGAGCGCTTCGTCGCGGCGGTGGAGAACGGCGCGCTGTGCGCGACGCAGTTCCACCCGGAGAAGTCCGGCGACGCCGGAGCCGAGGTGCTGAAGAACTGGCTCTCGACCCTGTCATGAGCAAGGAACGCCAGCGGCGGCGGGCCGCGCTGGAGGCCGAGCGTGCCCGGGCGGCGGCGGAGAACGACCGTCGCAACGCCCGCCGGGCACGTCGTCGGGCGCGCCTCGCCCGGGTCTCCCGCCTGCTGCCGCGCCGCTCCGGGCGGCCCGGCGGCCTGCTCGCGCGCCGCCGCCGTGAGCAGAACGCCATCGTGGTGGTGGCGTTCCTGCTGGTCCAGGTGCTGGCCTGGATCTCACTCTCATCGTGGACCGGACGCCTGGCCGTATTCGTGCTGTCGGTGTTCCTGCTCCCGGTTTTCGTCACGCTCGCCTTCGACCGGAGGTCGTAGATATGTCGCTTGTCCTGTTGCCCGCCGTCGACGTCGCCGACGGGCAGGCCGTACGCCTCGTCCAGGGGGAGGCCGGCACCGAGACGTCGTACGGCGAGCCCCTCGACGCCGCGCTGGCCTGGCAGAGCGCGGGCGCCGAGTGGATCCATCTCGTCGACCTGGACGCCGCGTTCGGACGCGGTTCCAACCACGCGCTGCTCGCCGAGGTGACCGGCAAGCTCGACGTGAAGGTCGAGCTGTCCGGCGGCATCCGCGACGACGAGTCGCTCGCCGCGGCGCTCGCGACCGGCTGCGCCCGCGTCAACATCGGCACCGCCGCGCTGGAGAACCCCGCCTGGTGCCGCAAGATCATCGCCGAGTACGGCGACCGGATCGCGGTCGGCCTCGACGTGCGCGGCACGACGCTGGCGGCCCGCGGCTGGACCCGCGAGGGCGGCGACCTGTGGGAGGTGCTCGACCGCCTGGAGGCCGACGGCTGCCCCCGCTACGTCGTCACCGACGTCACCAAGGACGGCACTCTGCGCGGTCCCAACACCGACCTGCTGCGCGAGGTCTGCGGCCGCACCGACAAGCCCGTGGTCGCCTCCGGCGGGGTCTCCTCGCTCGACGACCTGCGGGCGCTGGCCGGCCTCGTCCCGGACGGTGTGGAGGGTGCGATCGTCGGCAAGGCGCTGTACGCGGGCGCGTTCACCCTCCAGGAGGCCCTCGCGGCGGTGGCCACGTGATCCGGCGCATCTCCTCGGGCGGGCCGTGGGAGGCGTCCGCCGCCGACGTCGTACGGGTGGGCCGCGCGCACGCGGAGTTCTTCAAGGACGTACGCCCGGCCGCGACGACGGTCGAGGTCTCGGGCTTCGTCGACGGGCGGATACTGGTGGAGATCGAGGTGGACGCCTGCACGGCGGCGGGGGAGGTCGCATGAGCGTCGCGGTACGCGTGATCCCGTGCCTGGACGTGGACGCCGGGCGCGTGGTCAAGGGCGTCAACTTCGAGAACCTGCGGGACGCGGGCGACCCGGTCGAGCTGGCGCGCCGGTACGACGCGGAGGGCGCCGACGAGCTGACCTTCCTCGACATCACCGCGTCCAGCGGCGAGCGCGAGACCACCTACGACGTGGTCCGGCGTACCGCCGAGCAGGTGTTCATCCCGCTGACGGTCGGCGGCGGCATCCGCACCGTGGACGACGTCGACCGGCTGCTGCGGGCGGGCGCGGACAAGGTGTCGGTCAACACCGCCGCCATCGCCCGGCCGGAGTTCCTGCGCGAGGCCGCGCACCGGTTCGGCTCGCAGTGCGTCGTGCTGTCGGTGGACGCCCGCCGCTCCGGTGACGGTTTCGAGGTGACCACGCACGGCGGGCGGCGCGGCACCGGCATCGACGCCGTCGAGTGGGCCCGGCGCGGCGAGGAGCTCGGCGTCGGGGAGATCCTCCTCAACTCGATGGACGCCGACGGCACCAAGGCCGGCTTCGACCTGGAGATGCTCCGGGCCGTACGTGCGGTCGTGAGCGTGCCGGTGATCGCCAGCGGGGGAGCGGGCGCGGTCGCGCACTTCCCCCCGGCGATCGAGGCGGGCGCGGACGCCGTCCTGGCCGCCAGCGTCTTCCACTTCGGCGAGCTGAAGATCTCCGACGTCAAGGACTCCCTGCGACAGGCGGGCCACCCGGTCCGCTGATTTTTCTGCCGGGGACGTGTCGAGAACGCCCGGCGGGCTCCGACTCCTTGGTGAAAGCGCCCATCCGGGGCGCCGGATCGTTCGGAGTCCCTTCGATGAACACCACCGCCGGGAAGCGGGAGTGGATCGGGCTGGCGGTTCTCGCGTTGCCCACCCTTCTCGTCTCCATCGACGTCTTCGTGCTGCTGCTCGCGCTGCCGCGCCTGAGCACCGACCTGCACGCCGGCAGCACCGCGCAGTTGTGGATCATGGATGTGTACGGCTTCATGGTGGCCGGCCTCCTGATCACCATGGGCACGCTGGGCGACCGGATCGGGCGCCGGAGGCTGCTGCTCATCGGGGCCGCCGGGTTCGGCGCCGCCTCGATCCTCGCGGCCTACTCCACCAGCGCCGCGATGCTCATCGCCGCCCGCGCGCTGCTCGGCGTCGCGGGGGCGACGCTGGCGCCCTCGACGCTCGGCCTGATCAGCAACATGTTCACCGATCCGCGCCGGCGGGCGGTGGCGATCAGCGTGTGGATGGCCTGCTTCATGTCCGGCGCGGCGCTCGGCCCGCTCGTCGCCGGGGTCATGCTGGACCACTTCTGGTGGGGGTCGGTGTTCCTGCTCGGCGTGCCCGCGATGGTGCTGCTGCTCGTGCTCGGCCCGGTGCTGCTGCCGGAGTTCCGCGACGCCGGGGCCGGGCGGATCGACCTGCCCAGCGTCGGCCTGTCCCTGGCCGCGATCCTGCCCCTGGTGTACGGCCTGAAGGAACTGGCCCGCAGCGGCTGGCACGTCGTCCCGGCCGCCTCCATCGTGGCCGGCGCGGTCTTCGGGTGGGTGTTCGTGTGGCGTCAGCGCCGGCTGGAGGACCCGCTGCTGGACATGCGCCTGTTCGCCCGCCGGGAGTTCGGGGCGGCGCTCGGCAGCATGTTGTTCGGCACCATGCTCATGGGCGCGATCATGATGTTCATCGCCCAGTACTTCCAGCTCGTGCACGGGCTCTCCCCGCTGACGGCCGGGCTGTGCATGCTGCCCGGCGTGGGCGGCTCGCTGGTGAGCTTCCTGGTGTCACCGCATCTCACGCGCTGGGTCCGGCCCGCGTACCTCATCGGCGGCGGCATGGGCGTGTCGGTGTGCGGCCTGCTGCTGGTCGCCCAGGCCGGCGCGACGTCCGGCCTCGCCGCGGTCATGCTGGGTTTCGCGATCGCCAACTTCGGCGCCGGTCCGATGGTGACGCTGGGCACGGACCTGGTGGTCGGCTCGGCGCCGCTGGAGAAGGTGAGTTCGGCGGGCGCACTGAACGAGACGAGCGGCGAGTTCGGTTTCGCCCTGGGCATCGCGGCGCTGGGCAGCCTCGGCACGGCCGTCTACCGGTCCCGGGTCTCGGTCCCCGCGGGCGTGCCGGCCGACGCCGCGCGGGCGACCCACGACACGCTGGCGGGCGCGACGACCGCGGCCGCCGGCCTGCCCGGCCGCCTCGGCGCGGAACTGCTCACCTCCGCCCGCGAGGCGTTCATGGGCGGCATGCACGTGGCCGCGACCGTCAGCGCGCTCCTTCTGGTCGCGGTCGCCGTGACCGTGGCGACCCTGCTCCGCGACGTACACCCGGCCGGCGGGCCGGAGACCCCGGAGCCGTCCGAGGCGCCGCCCGCCCTGAAGGCGGAGGCCGTCGAGGCGCCGGCCGTCTGAGGGCCGGATGACTCCGGCCGCCCGGGTCGGCCCGGAGCTCTAGTGTGCTCATCACGATCTTCCGCGAGGAGAGTGCGATGACGCCCCACGGAATGACGGAGAACGTGAGCTCCGTCCAGGACGGGTATGAGATGGTCGACCGCTACGTCAGGTTCTACCCGACGCTGGCGCTCGGGTCGCTGGCCCTGGCGTTCCTGCCGCTCTTCGACGACGTGACGGTCGACACGGGCCCGGTCACCATCCGGCAGACGTACGGGACGGTGTTCGACATGGCGGGCCGGCCCGGGGGAGGCCCGGCGGTCATCGGCGTGCTGTTGCTGTTCGGCCTGGTCGCGATGCTCGCCGTCGCCGCGTTCGCGCCGCCACGGTCCGCCGGGCTGCCGTCGGCGATCGCCGTCGTCGCCGCGCTGATCGCGCTGCTGCTCATCACCAAGCCGGCGACCGATACTCCGAAGCCACACCTGAGCGACGGGGGGACCGCCGGTCTCGTCCTGGTCATCTGCGCGACGGTGCTCGGCGCGGCCCACGCCGTCCACCTGACCGTACTGGCCCGGCGCCCGCGGCCCGCCGCCTCGTAGTCGCCGGTCGTCGACGACATCGGGGCGGCTCAGCGGCGTTGCTCGAGCACCCACTTGGCGATCTCCGTGCGGCTGCCGAAGCCCAGCCGCCGCAGGATGGCGCCGACGTGGGAGTGGACGGTACGCGGGCTGAGGAACAGCGCGGAGGCGATCTGCTTGTCCGTCCTGCCGTCGGCGATCAGCTCGGCCACGGCGCGCTGCTTCTCGCTGAGCACCGGCGCCGGGGAACGGGCGGGCGCCGGGGTGTCGGCCCTGTTCGCGGCCCGATGGCCCAGGGCCATGTCGATGGCGTGCTCGATCGGCATGTCCGCGCCGCGCCGTTCCGCGGCCTCGTAGCCGGCGCCCAGCGCGGTCCGTACCCGCTCGACGCAGGCGGTGTGCGCGGCCGCCCACGGCTTCAGCCGCCCGATCCGTACGCCCATGCGCCGTTGCATGGCGCTCGCGGCCCCCAGCAGCGGGGCGGCCGCCTCGTGCCGTCCGAGGGCCGCGGAGGTCCAGCCGAGGGCCTCCAGGCACCACAGCGATCCCCACCGGTCGCCGATGTCCCAGTGCGCGCGCAGCACCGCCCGGAACATCTCCGCGGCGGTCTCCGCCTCGCCGTGGCGGAGTTCGGCCAGGGCGCGCGCCCACTGCGCCCAGGAGGTCGTCCACCGCGCTCCGCGGGCCCGCGCGTCGGCCAGGTGTGCCTCGGTGACGGCGATCGCCTCGTGCCGGTCCGCCGCGAACGCGGCCTGGATGGCGCCCAGCAGGTCCGCCATCGGCACGGTGCCGCCGTCCCCGGCCGCGGCCAGATCGGCGCCGACGGCGGCGAAGGTCGGCGGCTCGACCGGGGCGGTGCCGGTGAGCATCGCCGCGGCGGCGGTGAGGAACCCCAGGTTGGCCAGCGCGGCCTCGCCGCCCGGTTCGGACGCCGCCGGATCCGCCAGCGACCGGCAGGCCGTCAGCAGCTCCGCGGCGGTGGTGTCCTCGCCCAGGCACAGCGCCATCCAGCCGGCCTTCGCCAGGACGGTGAGCCGCGCGGCGGACGGGCCGCCGGTGCGCCGCAGCGCCTCGTCGGTGCGCAGCAGGGCACGCAGGCCCTCGCCGAGCGTCCCGGCGAAGAACCACAGGCGCACGGCGGTGAGGGCGCTCGCGATCCGGGCCCCGGCCTCCGCCTCGCCGACGGTGGTCGCGTCGGCGCACCGGTCGAGGATGGCGCGGTAGTTGGGCAGGTCCTGGGCCGCCTCCCAGAGGTAACGGCTCTCGTCGGGGCCGTACCAGTCGGCGCCGTGGCGCGTGGCCTGCTCGCCGTAGTAACGGCTGAACCGCCGCCGCGCCGCGACCTCGTCGCCGGACGGATCCGGCCGCGGGTCCGGCAACGGCGGCTCGGCCCGGCGCAGCCGCTCCAAGCCGTACTCCCGCACCGTCGCCAGCATGGAGTAGCGCGTGGGCGCCGCGTCGGTGTCGGCGGTCACCACGCTCTTGGTGACGAGGGTGCGCAGGAGCGCCGGTATCCGGTCGCCCGGGAGTCCGGGGTCGCCCGCGACGGCGACCGCGGCCTCCATGGTGAAGCCGCCCGCGAAGACCGCCAGGCGCGCCCACAGCAGCCGCTCCTCCGGTGAGCAGAGCTGGTGGCTCCACTCGAAGGTGTGCCAGAGCGTCCGGTGGTGGCCGGGGTGGTGCGGCCCGTCGGTCAGGAGGCCGAGCCGGAACGCCGACAGCGCGGACACGATCTCCGGGAGCGCCATCGACCGGACCAGCGGCGCCGCGAGCTCGATCGCCAGGGGGACGCCGTCCAGCAGCCGTACGAGGCGTCCGGCGTCCGCCGCGTTGTCCGCGCCGACGGTGAAGCCCTCCCGTACCGCCGCGGCCCGCTCCTCGAACAGGCGTACCGCCTCGTACTCGCGGGCCACGGCGTGGTCGGGGTCGGTCGGCGTGCTCATCGGGGGTACGTCGAGGAGGTGCTCGCCGGGGCAGCGGAGCGGGACGCGGCTGGTGGCGAGGATCCGGAGCCGGGGACACCGGGTGAGCAGCCGGACCACCAGCGGGGCGACGCCCGCCGCGAGATGCTCGCAGTTGTCGAGGATGAGCAGCGCCTCGCGGCCGGCGAGGGCGGCGGTCAGCACCGCACCGGAGTCCGGGGAGGAGATGTCGTCGACGGGCAGCGCGTCCAGCACGGCCCGTCCCACCATGCCCGTGTCGGTCACGGACGCGAGGTCGACCCACCAGACCCCGTCCGCGTAGGACCGGCGGACGGCGTGCGCGAGGTGGACGGCGAGCCGGGTCTTGCCCGTACCGCCTCCGCCGGTGAGCGACAGCAGGCGCAGCCGCGGATCGCCCAGCTTCGCGCGGGCGGACGCGAGGAGCTCACGTCGCCCGACGAAGCGGTTCAGCTCGGCGGGGACGTACCCGCCCCGCCAGCTGGGCTCCGCGGACCCGGTCATGAACGCACCGTCATGTCCGCGTGCTCGCCTTCGTCTCCGTCGGGGGGTGATGAATCGAGGTCGATCGTAGTGCGGGGTGTTCCGGCCGTCGGCGAAAGCCCGGATCGGTATCGAACTCGGTAGGACTACCGATGGCAGTGCGCCGGCGGCCGCCAATGATGATCTTTGTCGTCTCCGCCCCGCCGCGCTGGAAGATCAAGGAGTCCCTCAGTGTCATCGGTCCTGGCACGTACGCGAGGAGCCGCGCCCGCGTCCCCGAAGTCGCGGGCGGACGTGGTGAGGGTGCGGGCCGGCCAGGTGACCGTCGCCCGCGTCCGTGGCCTGCCGCGTCCGGTGGCGGACGAGGTACGCCGGCTCGGCGCCGCCGACCGCGACCTGCTCACGGTCGCGCTGTACCACGGTGGCCTGGCGGAGGCCGGACGCGACGAGCGCAGACCCCAGGCGAAGCCGGGCGACATCGTCGTCTTCGACCACGAGAGGCCCTACGACCCGGCGGTCATCAACGCCCGTGACGTCGTGGTCGTCGTCGTACCCGGGACCATGCTGGGCGCGGGCGCCGACCTGGTCCGCCGCCAGGCGGCGCGGCCGCAGCCGTGCGAGTCCGGGATGCGCGCGGTGCTGGCCGCGATCCTGTCCAGGCTGGCCGACCACCTCGGCGACCTGACCGGCACGGCGGCCGCGCACCTGGCGGACGCGCTGGTCTGCATGCTCGTCACGGCCGTCACCGAGGCTCCGGCCGAACGCGCCGCCGCGACGACCGGCCTGGCCGACCGGATCCGCGCGTACGTGCTCGCCGAGCTGAGCGATCCCGGGCTGTGCGTCGAGACCGTCGCCCGCCGGTTCGCGATCTCCCCGCGCTACCTGCACGAGCTGTTCCGGCGGCAGGGCGCCACGTTCGCCGCGTGGGTCAGGTACGAGCGCCTGGTCCGCATCCGCCGCGACCTCGGCGACCCGGCGCTGGCCGACCGGACCGCAACGGCGATCGCCGCCCGCTGGGGCGTGTACGACACCGGCCACCTGAGCCGTGCCCTGAAGCGGGAGTTCGGCCAGACGGCCACCGAGATCCGCGCGAACCCGCCGGCCTGAGCCCGGGGGAGGTCCGCGCCGGCCCCGGGCCGGACGTCACGAATCTCCCAAGACGGCCGTCCCGGGTACCCCTGGACCGTTAACGTGCGGACGGTCCGGGATGATGACGGCGGAGGGGATCATCATGCGTGCTCTGACCGTGGTGCCGCGCCAGGCCGGTTCGCTCGCGGTGTCGGAGGTGCCCGAGCCGGTGGCGGGGGAGGGCGAGCTGCTCGTCGACGGGCTCGCGCTCGGCGTGTGCGGTACCGACCGGGAGATCGCCGGCGGGCAGTACGGCTGGGCGCCGGCCGGCGAGGAGCGTCTCATCCTCGGCCACGAATCGCTCGGCCGGGTCCGTGAGGCGCCCGCCGGGAGCGGGTTCGACCCCGGCGACCTGGTCGTCGGCATCGTACGGCGGCCCGACCCGGTGCCGTGCGGCGCGTGCGCGCACGGTGAGTTCGACATGTGCCGCAACGGCCGCTACCGCGAGCACGGCATCAAGGAGATCCACGGCTACGGCTCGCAGCGGTGGACGGTCGAGGCCGACTACGCCGTACGCCTTGACCCGTCGCTGGAAGACGTCGGGATGCTGGTGGAGCCGACCACGGTCGTGGCCAAGGCGTGGGAGCACATCGAGCACATCGGGCGGCGCGCCTGGTTCGAGCCGCGCTCCGTGCTCGTCGCCGGCGCCGGGCCGATCGGCCTGCTCGCCGCGCTCCTGGGCGCCCAGCGCGGCCTCGACGTCCACGTCCTGGACCGGGTCGAGCGCGGGCCCAAACCGAAGCTGGTGGCCGCGCTCGGCGCGACGTACCACACCGGGTCGCTCCCGGAGGCCGCGGCCAAGGCCGATCCGGACATCGTCATCGAGGCCACCGGGGTGCCGCGGCTGGTGCTCGACGCCATGGCCAACAACGCCGCGGCGGGCGTGGTCTGCCTGACCGGAGTGTCCCCGACGGGACGGCCGGTGGAGGTCGACGCGGGCTCGCTCAACCGCGGCATCGTGCTGCAGAACGACGTGGTCTTCGGCACGGTGAACGCCAACCACCGCCACTACCGGCAGGCCGTGCACGCGCTGGGCGAGGCCGACCACGCGTGGCTGGCCGGCCTGGTCACGCGCCGGCTTCCGCTGGAGCGGGCGCAGGAGGCGTTCGAGCAGGGCGAGGACGAGGTCAAGGTCGTCGTCGACCTGGCCTGATCAGACCGGTTCGGTGAGGTACCGCTCGACGGTGGGCGCGAGCGAGGCGACGAGCGCCTCGGTGTCCAGGGCGACGATCTGGGGCAGCCGGAGAATGTAGCGGCACAGGGCGACGCCCAGCAGCTGGGTGGCGACGAGGGCCGCGCGCACCGTCCCCTCCTCCGTCGACGGGCCGAGCGTCGTGCCCACCTGGCCGGCGAAGACGTCCCGCATGCGCTCGGCGGCGGCCTCATTGGTGATGGCCGAGCGGAGCAGCACGGTCAGCACGCCGCTGGAGCGTTCGCCCTCCCACAGTGCGAAGAAGTGCCGTACGAGGGTCTCGGCGCGCCGTTCGGGCGGCAGGTCGCCGACGGCGGGCAGGTCCAGGTCGACGTCGACGGCGGCCGCGAACAGACCGTCCTTGGAGCCGTAGTAGCGCATCACCATCGACGGGTCGATGCCCGCGTCGGCCGCGATCGCGCGGATGGTGGCGCGTTCGTAGCCGTCCTCGGCGAAGCGGCGGCGGGCGGCGGTGAGGATCGCGGTGCGGGTCTCCTCCGAGCGCTGCGTGAAGGCCATGCAGCGAGTGTAGGCCAACGAGTGTTGGCAAACACGATGCCGACGCGTACAGTCAATGCCAACAAGCGTTGGCCATCAACCGTTGGCCTCAGGAGGTCCAAGATGCCGAAGCTTCCCGCCACCGCCGACGTCGTGGTCGTCGGCGCCGGCCCCACCGGGCTCACGCTCGCGGCGTTCCTCGCCCAGGAGGGCGGCGACGTGGTGCTGCTCGACCGGGCCGCCGAGGGCGCGAACACCTCGCGCGCCGCCGTCGTGCACGCCCGCACGCTGGAGGTCCTCGAAGGGCTGGACGTCACCGGGGAGCTGGTGGCCCGCGGGCTGATCACACCGGTCTTCACCGTCCGCGACCGGGACCGCGTGCTGCTGACCGTGCCCTTCGAGGGGCTGCCGACCGCGCACCCGTACACGCTGATGGTCCCGCAGGACGTCACCGAGCAGGTGCTGCTGGCCCGGCTCTGCGCGCTCGGCGGCCGGGTGCACCGGCCGCACGAGGTGGTCGCGGTCGCCCAGGACGACACCGGCGCGACCGTCACGACCGCGACCGGCGAGCGGATCCGGGCCCGCCACGTCGTCGGCGCCGACGGCATGCACAGCGTGGTCCGCGAGCAGGCCGGCATCGGTTTCCCCGGGGGCGGCTACGAACAGACGTTCGTGCTCGCCGACACGCGCCTGGACTGGGCCCTCCCGGGCGACGAGGTCCAGCTCTTCTTCGGCGCCGAGGGGCTCGTCGTCGTCGCGCCGCTGCCGGGCGGCCGGCACCGCATCGTCGCGACCGCCGACGACGCGCCCGAGCGGCCCGGCCCGGCCGACGTGCAGGCGCTCCTCGACGCCCGCGGCCCGCGCACGGACCCGGCGCGCGTACGGGAGGTGCTGTGGAGCTCGCGGTTCCACGTCCACCACCGGATCGCCGACCGCTACCGCGCCGGGCGGATCCTCCTCGCCGGCGACGCGGCGCACGTGCACAGCCCGGCCGGCGGCCAGGGCATGAACACCGGCATCCAGGACGCCGCCGAGCTCGCCCGGCGTCTCCTCGAGGGCGCCGAGGACGGCTACGAGGCGGCGCGACGCCCGGTCGCGGAGGGCGTGGTCGCGATGACCGACCGGATGACCCGCGCCGCCACCGTCAACAACGCCGCCGCCCGCGCCATCCGCAACACCGTGCTGACGGTCGCGGGCCACAATGCCGCGGTGCGCCGCACCCTCGCCATGCGCCTCTCCGAACTCAGCGTCGGCCGCTGACCAGCCGGCCGGAGGCCGCGGAGCGTACGCACGGCTCTTCGGCGTCCTCGTGCCGCAGGCGCCGCAGCCGGTCCCGTGCCTCGCCCTCGAGAGGCACGGCCCCGGCGGCGATCCGGCGCGCGCCGTCCTCGCAGTCCCACAGGGCCTCCAGCAGGTACGGCTCGGCCACGTGCGGGTCGATCGCGGTGAGCGCGCCGAGGACGTGGACGCGCAGTCCGGAGCTCGCGCTGTGCTCCCAGGCGTGGAGCAGCGGCGGGATCGCGCGGCGTGATCGCAGCCGGCCGAGCCCGTCGGCGGGCACGCCCGCCAGGTCCCAGTCCTCTTCGGCGAGACATGTCTCCAGCGCCTCCAGCAGCGGCGGCGCGTCCAGCTCCGTGCCGTGCGCGGCGAGCACGTCGATGCCGACGTCTTGGTAGGGGCGCCGCTCGGCGGTCCACTCGCGCGCCCGGGGGAGCGCGCGGGCGCCCAGGTCGCGTACGGCCCGGCACAGCGGGCCGTCGTGGGCGCCGCCCGGCAGGAGTTCCTCGGCCAGGTCCAGGACGAGGGGGCTGCGGCGGCGGCCGAGTTCGAGGATGGCCGCCGTGACCTCCTCGCCGTGCCCGCGGGCGAGGGCGGCCAGGTCGTCGTCGGTACGCCCGGAGAGCGCGGCCCGTGGCTCGTGCGAACGTAGCTCGGGCCTGCGGGCGGCGGCGATGCGCGGGTGGCGTGCGGCCCATTTTCGCGTCACCGCGCCGTCCACGCCGCACAACCAGGCCAGTTCGTGGTCGTCACATCGGGCCGCGGCGACCTCGTCCAGCCCCTCGGCCAGCGTCGGGTCGTCCAGCTCGACGAGTTCGGCGAGGGCGGCGTACCAGTTGCCGCCCTCGCGGGCATATCGGCGCAGGGGAGCGGCCGCCTCCAGCCGGCCGAGCCGGACCAGCCGGGCCAGGACGTCGACGGCGAGGTTGGTGCGGTCCTCGTCGGGGTCGTCGTGGTCCACCGGATCGAACAGGTGGGCGACGAGGGGGCCGAGGCCGAGTTCGAGGTCACATATCAGCCGCGCGTAGTACAGGCCGCGGTCTTCGAGCGTGTCCCACCGGGGGTCGTGGACGACGCAGTCGTAGACGAGTTCGCCCGTACCGGGTGTGCCGGCTGCGCGGCGTGCCGCGCAGCCCCGACCGCGCTGCAGGCGGCCGTGCAGCGATTCCGCTGGATGAAGGACGATGTCTGTCACGTTCGCAGGATGCGCACCGGACTACAAAACGGGCAAGCAAATTACGGCTTCAGGACCGGCCCGCCTCGCTTGACGGTGCGGATCACGGGTGCCGTCTCCAGCCGCTCGACGCCCTCCAGCGCGCCGATCCGCTCGGTCAGATAGCGGTAGAGGGCCTGGTCGTCGCGGCAGACCACGCCCGCCATGAGGTTCGTCGGGCCGGTGGTCGCGGCCGCGAAGGTGACCTCGACGTGGCCGGCGAGCGCCCGGCCCACCGACGCCAGGTGCGCCGGCCGTACCGACATCCACAGCCGGGCCTCGGCGTGGTAGCCGAGCGCCTCCGGCGGGACGTCGACGTCGTAGAACAGCACGCCTCCGGCGACGAGCCGGTCCATGCGCCGCCGGACGGTCGACTCCGACCAGCCGGTGGCCGCCGCCAGCTCCGCGTGGCCGGTGCGCCCGTCCAGGGCGAGCGCGTCGAGCAGCGCCCGGTCGCCGTCGTCGAGCACGACCGGGCCCTCGCCCGGAGGCGGCGGGGGCTCGGGCCGCAGCCGGTCCGCCTCCTCCGCCGACAGGGCCGCGACGGCGCCCGGCCAGGTGATCCGGCCGCCCACGTAGAGGTGGAGCTGGGAGTGCGCGGTGACCGACGACACCCGGCCGGTGCGCGGCAGACGCTGGAGCAGCAGCGCGCCGCGTTCCTCCGCCGTGCGCACCGTGGTGCCGCAGGCGATCTCCGTGCCGCCGGACAGCAGGTGCACCCAGAACGTGTCCGTGCGCCGGGCCAGCGCCGCGGACACCGGGCCGGCGGCGTCGGGCGTGCACCGCAGCCGGATCACCCACGTGGTGTAGCCGAGCCGCGCGGTGTCCACCGAGCCGACCACCCGCACCAGCCCGGAGGCGCGCAGCCTCCGGTAGCGGCGCGCGATGGTCTGGTCCGAGACGCCGAGCACGTCGGCGATGCGGCCGAAGGGCGCGCGCGGGTCGATGTTCAGCGCGTGCACCAGGCGCCGGTCGAGGTCGTCCAGAATGACGGATTCCACCGCCAGAGCGTATCCGGAGTCGAGAACCGCCGTTCATCGCCGTCCGGCTATGTCGGTTCGCCGTCGGCCGGGATCGTGGGAGGCCCCGACGGAGGAAGGGAAACACCGATGCGCAAGTGGTTGCCCCTCGTGGCGATCTGCCTGGGGGCGTTCATGTTGCTCGTGGACGTCACGATCGTCACGGTCGCGCTGCCGCCGATGGCGCGGAGCCTGCGGGCCTCGTTCTCGGGCCTGCAGTGGGTGCTGGACATCTACGCGCTCTCGCTGGCCGCACTGCTGCTCGGCGCCGGCGCGCTGGCCGACCTGCTGGGCCGGCGGCGCGTGTACGTGGCCGGGCTGGTGATCTTCGCCGCCGCCTCGCTGGCGTGCGGCCTGGCCCCGAACGCCGCGACCCTGATCACCGCCCGCGCCGTGCAGGGGATCGGCGGGGCGGCGATGTTCACGACCACACTGGCCCTGCTCAACAGCACCTACCACGGCCGGGACCGCGGCGTGGCCTTCGGCGTGTGGGGTGCGGTCAACGGCGTCGCCGCGGCCGGCGGCCCGGTCCTCGGCGGCCTGCTCACCGAACACGTGAGCTGGCGGGCGATCTTCCTGGTCAACCTGCCGGTCACCGCCGTGACCGTCGCGCTCACGCTCGCCCGCGTCCGCGAGACGGGACGCACGCCCGGCGCGCGGCCGGACGTGGGCGGCCTGTGCTCGTTCACGGTCTGCGCGGGCGCGCTGACATACGGACTGATCCGCGCGGGCGGCGACGGGTTCGCCGCCACGCTCCCGCTGGCGATGTTCGGCCTGGCCGCCCTGGCTCTGGTCGTCTTCGTCGCCGTCGAACTGCGGACCCGCCGCCCGCTGCTGGACCTGGCGCTGTTCCGCAGCCCCTCATTCAGCGCGATCATGCTCGGCGGCGCGCTGCTGATGGCCTCGGCGTTCGCCTGCCTGGCCTTCACCTCGGTCTGGCTCCAGACCGTCCTGGGCCTCGGCCCGGTGAAGGCCGGGCTGGCGCTCGTGCCCATGGCGGCGACGTCGTTCGTCGTCTCCGCCGCCGGCGCGCGGGTCCTGCACCGCGTCCCGCCGCGGCTGACCATCGGGATCGGCCTGCTGCTGATCGGAGCCGGGGCGGGCCTGCAGGGCGTGCTGTCCGCCGGATCCACGTGGACCGCGATCACGCCGGGCCTGGTGGTCGGCGGCGTCGGCGTGGGCCTGGCGATCCCGTCGCTGTCGTCGGCGGCGATGGCGGCGGCCCCGCACGAGCGCGGCGGCATGGCCGGCGGCGCGCTGAACACCTCGCGCCAGCTCGGGTACGCCCTCGGCGTCGCGGTGCTGGGCGTCCTCATGCGAGCGCGCGTCGAGCACGTCCTCACCGGCCACGTGCCCGACCCGCACGGCATGGCCGGCGCGGTCGGCGGCGGACGGGCGCCGCACCTGCCGATCGTGCGTTCCGCCGCCGCCTCCGGCCTGAACACGGTCTACGCGGTCGCGGCCGGGCTGGGCCTGGCCGCCGGGATCATCGTCCTGCTGCTGGTGCGCTCCCCGCAGCCGTCGGCCGCGCCGGAACCCGACCGCGAGGCCGTCGCCGCCTGACCGCGCCGTGACCGGTTCGCGACGTGGGGCCGGTCACATGCGCCAGCGCGACTGGGACAGCACGTTGACGGCCTCGGCCTCGCCGGTCACCTCGACCCGCGCCGCCCGCCCGCGGCCCGCCGTCCAGAGCGTCAGCTCGCTCGGCAGGCCGTGGACGCGGGCCTGCTTGCCGTTCTTGGTCAGCCGCTGGGTGCGTCCCTCCGGCTCGGCCAGGGTGACCTGGACCGGCACGCGCCGCAGGAGGAACCGGCCCGCCGACAGCCGCCGCCACAGCAGGTCCTCGAAGGCGGCGGACAGCTGACGGGGCTCCCACTCGGACCGCGCCCGGCGTACGTCCTCGTGGTGGACGAAGAACTCCACCGTGTTGGCCACGCCGTTGATCCCGGGCAGCCCCATCGGCGACCAGGCCGGCGGTCCCTGGCGGAGCAGGCCGACCAGCCGGGGGAAGGGCGTCTCGGCGAGGATCCGCCGCTGCACCCGTTCGGTGCGCCCGGCCAGCAGCGGCACCATGATGCCCGGCGCCGCGTCCGGACGGCGTTCGCGCAACACCAGGTGGGCCGCCAGGTCACCGGTGGTCCAGCCCTCGCAGAGCGTCGGGGCGTCCGGGCCGGTCTCGGCCAGCAGGTCGCACAGCGCATCGCGCTCGGCACGTGCCCAGTTCTGGTTCGCCACCCTCGTGATCGTAAGCCTCGTCGCCCGGCAGCGGAATAACCCGGCGGTTTCGCGTGATAGGGATTATCGGCCCTGTTACCGGCCGCGAGAGGGGATTTGATGCCGCAGAAGGTGACATCCGACATCCTGCGCAAAGGGATGCGGGTGCTGGGAGTCGCCGTCCGGGCCGAACCGCTCCTCTTCGTCCTCGCCGTCGTCTTCAGCGGCCTGTACGCCGCCATGACCGTCGCGAGCGCGTGGGTCCTCGGCCGGGTCACCGAGAAGGTCGTCCTGCCGGCCTTCGAGCACGGCCACACGACCGCCGGAGTGCTGACGCTCGGCGCCCTGTCCATCGTCGGCGTGGCCGCGCTGAAGGCCCTCGGCGTCGCCGGCCGGCGCCTGTTCGCCGGGATGATGCAGTACAACATGCAGGCGACCTACCGCCGGGCCGTCACCCGCCAGTACCTCCGCCTGCCGCTCGCCTGGCACCACCGCCACCCCACCGGGCAGCTGCTGTCCAACGCCAACGCCGACGTGGAGGCCGCGTGGGCGCCGATCGCGCCCCTGCCGATGGCCACCGGCGTCGTCCTGATGCTCCTCATCGCCGCGATCGAGATCCTCGCGACCGACGTCATGGTCGCCGTCGTCGGCTTCCTCGTCTTCCCCGCGATCGCCGGGCTCAACGTCGTCTACCAGCGGCGTCTCGCGCCGATCGCGGCACGGGCACAGCAGCTGCGCGCGGAGGTCAGCGAGGTCGCGCACGAGAGCTTCGACGGTGCCCTCGTCGTCAAGACCCTGGGCCGCGAGGCCGACGAGACCGAGCGGTTCGCCGCGGTCGCCGACGAACTGCGCGACGCCAACATCGCGGTCGGCCGCGTGCGAGGCCTGTTCGACCCGATCCTGGAGGCGCTGCCGAACCTCGGCGTGCTCGCCGTCCTGCTCGTCGGCTCGATCCGCCTGCGCGCCGGCGACCTGACCGCGGGCGACCTCGTGCACGTGGCGTACCTGTTCACGCTGCTGGCCTTCCCGATCCGCGCGCTCGGCTGGGTGCTCGCCGAGGTGCCGCGCAGCGTGGTCGGCTGGGACCGCGTCCGCGGCGTCCTCGACGCCACCGGCGAGCTCCCGTACGGCGACCGGACGCTGACCGGCGACGGCCCGGCCCGCCTGGAGGTGCGCGCCATCCGGTTCGGCTACACCGACGGCGACGTTCTGCACGACGTGGCCTTCACCGCCGAGCCGGGCCACACCATCGCCCTGGTCGGCCCCACCGGCTCGGGCAAGTCCACCCTCACGAACCTGCTCGTACGGCTCGTCGACCCGGCGAGCGGCGACGTGCTCCTCGACGGCGTCGACGTGCGCGACGTCGAACGCGGCGGCCTCGCGCACACGACCGCGGTGGTCCCGCAGCAGACCTACCTGTTCGACGACACGGTGCGCGGCAACGTCACGCTCGGACTCGACGTCCCGGACGCCGACGTGTGGGAGGCGCTCCGGCTCGCCCAGGCCGACGGTTTCGTCTCCGCGCTGGAGGACGGCCTCGACACGCGGGTGGGGGAGCGCGGCGCGACCCTGTCCGGCGGGCAGCGGCAGCGGCTCGCCCTCGCCCGCGCCCTCGTACGCCGGCCCCGCCTGCTCATCCTCGACGACGCGACCTCCAGCGTGGACCCGCAGGTCGAGGCCCGCATCCTCAGCGGCCTGCGCGACTCGGAGGCGACCGTGGTCGTCGTGGCGTACCGCAAGGCGACGATCGAGCTCGCCGACGATGTCATCTACCTCGAACGCGGCCGGGTCGCCGGCCAGGGCCCGCACGCGGAGCTGCTCGAACGCTCCGTGGGCTACCGAAACCTCGTCACCGCCTACGAACGCGACGAGGACGACGAGAGCGAAGGGGTGCCGGCGTGAGCGTCACGGACACCAGGACGGCGGACGCCGGACCGGACGAGGAGGCGCCGGCGAACCGCCGGGGCGGCACCGGCATCGGGACGGGCAAGGCGTCCGGCCTGGCCACGCTGCGTACCGGCCTGAGCCTGACCCCGGAGTTCCACCGCGGGATCGGCGTCACGCTGGCGCTCGCGTTCGTCGCCACCGTGGGGCGCATCGTCGTGCCGGTGGCGGTCCAGCAGACCCTCGACCGCGGGTTGAGCTCGCCCGGCGGCCCGGACATCGGCTTCATCCGCACCGCCGTGCTGGTCTGCGGCGCCGCCGTGCTCGTCACCGCGCTCGCGGCGTACCGGATGAACGTCCGTCTGTACCGGACCAGCGAGAGCGGCCTGGCGGCCCTGCGCGTCCGCGCGTTCCGGCACGTCCACGACCTGTCGACGCTGACCCAGAGCGCGGAGCGGCGCGGCGGCCTGGTCTCGCGGGTGACCACCGACGTCGACCAGATCAGCAACTTCATGCAGTACGGCGGACTGATGATCATCATCGCGGGCGGGCAGCTCGTGGTGGCCAGCGTCCTCATGCTGATCTACTCCTGGCCGCTGGCGCTGCTCGTGTGGGTGGTGTTCCTGCCCCTGGCGTTCACGCTGCGGTACTTCCAGCGCTGGCTGTCGCGGGCGTACGGCGTCGTGCGCGAGCGGGTCGGCGAGATGCTGTCGGCCGTCGGCGAGTCGGTCGTCGGCGCCTCGGTGATCCGCGCGTACGGGGCGGAGGACCGCACCGCACGCCGCATCGACGCGTCCGTCGACTCCTACCGCGACGCCCAGACCCGGGCCCAGACCCTCGTCGCCGCGACGTTCCCCTCGACCGAACTGGTCGCCGCCCTCGCGACGGCCGGCGTGGTCGTGGCGGGCACCGCGATGGGCGTCGGCGGCCACCTGACCGCCGGCCGTCTCGTCGCGTTCCTGTTCCTCGTCACTCTCTTCGTCAGCCCCATGCAGGTGGCCACCGAGGTGCTCACCGACGCGCAGAACGCCATCGCCGGCTGGCGGCGCGTCCTCGACGTCCTCGACACCGAGCCGGACGTGGCCGACCCCGGCGAGGACGGCGTGGAGCTGCCGCGCGGCGCGATCGAGGTGGTCTTCGACGACGTCTCCTTCGCCTATCCGGGCGGGCCCACCGTGCTGCACGAGGTGTCCGCGCGCATCGCGCCGCGGGCGAGAGTCGCGATCGTGGGTGAGACGGGTTCGGGCAAGACGACGTTCGCCAAGCTGCTGACCCGCCTGATGGACCCGACGTCGGGGCGGGTGCGCATCGACGGGGTGCCACTGCCGGAGGTGCGGTTCTCCTCGCTGCGCGAGCGGATCGTGATGGTGCCGCAGGACGGGTACCTGTTCGACGCCACGCTCGCCGACAACATCCGGTACGGGCGGCCCGGCGCCACCGACGAGGACGTCATGCTCGCGCTCACCGAGCTCGGCCTGGCCGACTGGGTGGAGAGCCTGCCGGACGGGCTCGGCAGCGCCGTCGGCCAGCGCGGGGAGTCGCTGTCGGCCGGCGAACGGCAGCTCGTCGCCCTGGCCCGCGCCTACCTCGCCGACCCCGACCTGCTGGTGCTCGACGAGGCGACCTCCGCCGTCGACCCGGCCACGGAGGTGCGGCTCCAGCGGGCGCTGGAGGGCATCACCCGGGGCCGTACCGCGATCTCCATCGCCCACCGGCTCTCCACGGCCGAGGCCGCCGACGAGGTCATCGTGTTCGACCGGGGGCGCATCGTGCAGCGGGGCCCGCACGCGGAACTCGTCGAGCGGCCGGGCCGGTACGCCGAGCTGTACGCCTCGTGGGCCGCCCAGCTCCGCTCCTGACCATGAAAGAACTATTTGCGGATATATAAATCGCGACTGGTGAGCGGCCGGTTTCGCGGGCGGGGAGAGACGGCGAAAAGCCGATTTTCGCCCGGCCATGTGTGAGAGGGCCCCGATGTTGGTAGGCTCCCCAGCGGTTGTAGTCGTAGTTCCAGCGTTCGTTTGCCAGACGCCCGCGGACCGATGACTAGCGGGCGTGTTTCTGCTTCTCAGGGACACCACGCTTCGCAGCAACCGATAAGTGGCCCATGAAGTGTGGGTCTGTTTGTCCCACAAGGAGTAAGGCATGGCGCAGGGCACCGTGAAGTGGTTCAACGCCGACAAGGGCTTCGGCTTCATCGCCATTGACGGCGGCGGACCGGATGTCTTCGTGCACTACTCGGCGATCGCCACCTCCGGCTTCCGTTCGCTCGAGGACAATCAGCGTGTGGAGTTCGAGGTCGTCCAAGGCGACCGCGGCCCGCAGGCGGACCAGGTCCGCCCGCTGTAGTTCGCCGACATCCACCCGTTGGGGTCCGTGCCGTTCTCGGTACGGGCCTCTTCATTTTCCGCCGTCCTCTTTCTTAAATTTCGGTTAAGGAATTATCGGGTGTCCGGGCGGTGCCCGAGCGGGCCGGCGTTCGGGGCGGCACCCGGCGATCTCGCGTTCGCGCACCCCAGCGACGTTGTCCGGCGGTGAACCGGCACAATGGTTGTCATGTCCCTGGACCCTAAGATCGCTGACCGTCTCAAGCGGAACTCCGACGGTCTCGTCCCCGCCATCGCCCAGCAGTACGACACCGGCGAGGTGCTCATGCTCGCCTGGATGGACGACGAGGCCCTGCACCGCACGCTGACCACCGGCCGCGCCACGTACTGGTCGCGCAGCCGCCAGGAGTACTGGGTGAAGGGCGAGTCCTCCGGCCACCAGCAGTGGGTCAAGGAGGTCGCGCTCGACTGCGACGCCGACGCCATCCTGGTCAAGGTCGACCAGGTCGGCGCCGCCTGCCACACCGGCGACCGCACGTGCTGGGACGCCGACGTCCTCGAGCCGGTCGTGGGCGAGCGTCCGCAGTGACCGGCCGCCGCGAACTCGCCGTCGCCACGTTGCTGGGCGCGGCGGGCGCGGCCGTCATCGTCGGGTTCGCCGGCCGTACCTGGGCGACCGTCGCCGAGCACGCGGGCGGCCTGGAGGCGCTGAACCAGCGACTCTCCGGGCGGTCCCTCAGCGGAGTGATCGCCGCCCTGGGCTGGGCCGGCCTCGCCGGGATCGCCGCGCTCCTGGCGACACGCGGCTGGGTGCGCGTCGCCGTCGGCGCGCTGCTCGCGGCGTTCGGGGTGATCGTGGCGATCGCCTCCCCGGCCGCCGTACGCCACGCCCACGTCGTCGCGACCGCCGGCGAGAAGAGCAACCTGGCCCGGCTGGGCGGCGAGGTCGCCGTCCACGTCAACGCCTGGTGGATCCTGTCGCTGGCCGGCGGCGTCCTGCTGGCCGCCGCCGGGCTGCTCACGATCGTGCGCGGACGCCGCTGGCCGGGAATGTCGGCCCGGTACGATCGCCCCGGCGCCGCGCCACCCGCCGGCGACGACCCCGCGTCGTTGTGGAAGGCACTCGACCGGGGCGATGACCCCACCGACGCCTCGTCGCCTGGCGGCACCCGGACGGAGGGCCGAGATGCACACCCCGGCGGAGACCGACCGAGACGGGCGTGAGGGGATCGTGCTCGTCGTCGAGCACGATCCCGGCGTCGCCGACCTGGCGCGGCTGTACCTGTCACGCGAAGGCTTCGACGTGCACGTGGTGACCGACCCGGCGTGCGCCGCCGCGCAGGCCCGCCGGCTGCGGCCGGACGCCGTCGTGCTCGATCTGTCCACGGGTGCGGGGGAGACCCTCATCCGCGAGCTGGGCGACACGCCGGTCGTCTGCGTCGTCCCGGACGGCGAGACGGGCACGAGCCCGTACGCCGTGCCACGCCCGTTCAGCCCGCGCGTCCTCGTCGCGATGGTCGCCCGCGCGCTGCGCGGCCAGGCACCCGACCCCGCGCGCGAGGGACTCCTGCGCGCGGGCCAGGTCACGCTCGACACCGCGACGCGCACCGTGACGGCCGCCGGCGCGGCCAAGTCGCTGACGGCGACGGAGTTCGACCTGCTGGCCTTCCTGATGGAACGACCGGGCCGCGTGTTCACCCGCGAACAGCTCCTCGCGGCGGTGTGGGGCTCGGCGGAGTCGGCCGGCACCCGCACCGTCGACGTGCACATCGCCCAGCTCCGCGCCAAACTGGGCGCCCTCAGCCCACTGCGCACGGTCCGCGGCATCGGCTACGCCGCCGACCCGTGATCGAGCCGGCGAGGCTCGGGGAGGGGCCACGGGAGCCGGTCAGGAGCCGGCGCGCAGCCCGTGCCCCGCTGCACCCCGCGTGCTCCGCGGCTCCGGAGGCCTTCACCGCCGGGTTCTCCACAGCCGTCCGACCGTCTTCCGCTGATCGAGCACGGGTCTGGACAATGAGAGTGGAGTCGACTCCTGGGCGGGCTTCGGCAAGGCGATCGTCTCGGGAGGAGAGCAAGCACGGCCTCTGGTCGATCACAGTTCCCTGATCGCGGTGCAGCATCTCCTGCGGGACCGATGGGCGGCCTCGCAGATCTGCGACTCCTGGCACGTGTGCCGGCTCCGCAGCGTCTCACCGAGGCGGCTACAGGGATGCGCGAGGGCGGTGACGAAGACGTCGAGGCCGACCGAGTAGCGAAGTCTGCGGCGCTCGGCTTCAGCGCCATCGGGTGCGCGGACCGGCGGATCGCGCACCTGCGGCGTGGTCGCGGTGGCGCTCGGGAATCTTGGCAGCCGAAGCGTCGCGGTGGAACCCGGGCCGGATGGGGGCTGGCGTTCGGAGCAGTAGACGGCCTCCGATGAGTCCATCGGGTGGCCGGTGTCGACGGCCATCGATGGTGATGCGTTCGGCCGCGCGATCAGCGCCTGCATCGGCACCGGACCCCGCGCCGTGGCCTATGTCCGCGCCATCAGCCGGGTGGCCGGTGCCTACCGCCACCGATGGTGATGCGTTCGGCCGCGCGATCAGCGCCTGCACCGGCACCGCACTCCGCGCCTGCACCGGCACCGGCACCGGCACCGCACTCCGCGCCGTGGCCTACCCCTGCGCCATCCGCACCCACGCCCGAGGACTTCGCCGGGGTTCGCGCCACCGGCCCGGCCAGCGCCACCCGGCGCGCTGGGGCGCCCGCCCGGCCTGGTCGTCGCCGTCGCCACCGGCCGGCGGGTCCGGCCGGCAGAGGGCGGCCGCACGCGCTGCGAGTCGCCGCCGGAGGCGGGCGGGGGGTCACCCGGCGGGCCGGGGTCGGGGCGGTTCCGGTTCGGCGGATTTCCCTTCGCTTGCGTTCGGGCTTTTTCGGTCGGCCGCTTTGCCGTCGGTGGGCCGGTCGGGCTGGAGCGCTCGCACTCGGCGGACGCGGATCGCCGTTCGCGCGCCCGTCTCGCGGCCTAACCTTGGGGTGTGACCACCGTGCGTACGTGGAGAGGGAGTCAGAGCCGCTGGGCGCCGTACGCGGTGCTGGCCGTCGTCGCGGGGGCCGCCGGGTACCTCGCGGTCGTCGACCCCAACCAGCCCGGCCACTACCCGACCTGCCCGTTCTACGCCATCACCGGCTATTACTGCCCCGGCTGCGGCTCGCTGCGCATGATCCACGCCCTCACGCACGGGCACGTGGCCGAGGCGTTCGGGCGCAACGCGCTGGCGTTCGTGACGCTGCCGCTCCTCGCCTATCTGTGGGTCCGGTGGGCGGTCGCCCTCCGGCGCGGGCGGCCGCTGCGCGCCGGCATCCTCCGGCCCTGGTTGATCATCATCTTTTCCGTGGTCGGCATCGTTTTCTGGATCGTCCGTAACCTGCCCGCCGGGCATGCTCTCGCTCCCTGACCGAGTACCCGGGGCGGGGACGGCGGTTCGGCCGGGCTACGATCGGGAGACACGACGTCACGAATGAAGGGGACCGATCACGTTGAGCGGAGCGGACCGAAGGGCCTTCGGGGCCCGCTCACGGGGCGTCCTTCGTCGGTCCCGCGAGCGAAGCCGCCATGCCCAGTGGGTCGCTCGTGCGGGCGAGGAGGCCAGGTGACCGTTCTCGATGACATCCTCGACGGGGTGCGAGCCGACCTCGCGGAGCGCCAGCAGGCGGTCTCGCTCGACGCGCTGAAGGAGATGGCCGTCCACGCGCCGTCGCCCAAGGACGGCCACGCCGCGCTCCGCGGCCAGGGCGTCGCCGTGATCGCCGAGGTGAAGCGCAGCAGCCCCTCCAAGGGCGCGCTCGCCGCGATCGCCGATCCGGCCGCGCTCGCCGCCGACTACGAGTCCGGCGGCGCCTCCGTCATCAGCGTGCTGACCGAACGCCGCAGGTTCGGCGGCGACATCGACGACCTCGCGCAGGTGCGCAACCGCGTCGACGTGCCGGTGCTGCGCAAGGACTTCATCGTCACCTCCTACCAGCTGTGGGAGGCCCGGGCGTACGGGGCCGACCTCGCGCTGCTCATCGTCGCGGCGCTGGAGCAGCAGGCCCTGATCTCGCTGATCGAGCGGGCCGAGTCGATCGGCCTCACGCCGCTCGTCGAGGTGCACACCGAAGAGGAGTTGTCCCGGGCGGTCGACGCCGGGGCGCGGGTCATCGGCGTCAACGCGCGCAACCTCGCGACGCTGGAGGTCGACCGCACCGCCTTCGCCCGTATCGCGCCGAAGATCCCCTCCAACATCGTCAAGATCGCCGAGTCCGGCGTACGCGGGCCGCACGACCTGCTGGCCTACGCGTCCGCGGGCGCCGACGCCGTTCTCGTCGGCGAGAGCCTCGTCACGGGGAAGGATCCCCGATCGGCCGTCGCCGACCTCGTCGCCGCCGGAACCCACCCGGCATTGCGCCAGGGCAAGTAGGGTATGGCCATGAGCCTGCGCGAGCGATGGCGTCGATCCGCGTCACTACCGACCGGATAGGCCCCTTTTTCTTCTTCACACGCGACAGGACGACAACTCATGACCACGCATGCCACGGGCATTTCGCTGCCCGATGTCTCGGGCCACTTCGGCCGCTTCGGCGGGCGGTTCGCCCCCGAGGCGCTCATGGCCGCCCTCGACGAGCTGACCACCGCCCACGCCAAGGCGATGGCCGATCCGGGCTTCCGCGGTGAGCTCGACCATCTGCTCGCCACGTACGCGGGTCGGCCCAGCCTCCTCACCGAGGCCAGGCGCTTCGGCGAGAAGGCCGGCGTCCGCGTGCTGCTCAAGCGCGAGGACCTCAACCACACCGGCTCTCACAAGATCAACAATGTGCTGGGGCAGGCCCTCCTCACCAAGCGGATGGGCAAGACCCGCATCATCGCCGAGACCGGCGCCGGCCAGCACGGCGTCGCCACCGCGACGGCCGCGGCGCTGCTCGGCCTGGACTGCACGGTCTACATGGGCGAGGTCGACACGGTGCGCCAGTCGCTCAACGTCGCCCGCATGCGCATGCTCGGCGCCGAGGTCATCCCGGTGACGACCGGCAGCCGTACGCTCAAGGACGCCGTCAACGAGGCGTTCCGCGACTGGGTCGCCAGCGTGGACCACACCCACTACTGCATCGGCTCGACGATGGGCCCGCACCCGTTCCCGATGATGGTCCGCGACTTCCACCGCGTCATCGGCGAGGAGGCGCGCCGGCAGGTCCTGGAGCTGACCGGCCGGCTGCCCGACGCCGTCACGGCCTGCGTCGGCGGCGGCTCCAACGCCATCGGCGCCTTCCACGCGTTCGTGCCCGACGAGAGCGTGCGCCTCTACGGCTTCGAGGCGGGCGGCGACGGCCTGGACACCGGACGGCACGCCGCCACGCTCGCCGGCGGGTCGATCGGCGTGATCCACGGCATGCGCACCTACCTGCTGCAGGACGACGACGGGCAGACCCTCGAGACGCACTCGGTCTCGGCCGGGCTCGACTATCCGGGCGTCGGCCCGGAGCACTCATGGCTGCGCGACAGCGGCCGGGCGATCTATCAGGCGGTCACCGACGCCGAGGCCATGGACGCGTTCGCGCTGCTGTGCCGTACGGAGGGCATCATCCCGGCGATCGAGTCCGCGCACGCGCTCGCCGGCACGCTGCGGATCGGCCCGGAGCTCGCGGCCGGCGCCGACGAGGAGCCGATCGTGGTGGTCTGCCTGTCCGGACGCGGTGACAAGGACATGCACACGGCCGCCGAGTGGTTCGGGCTCGTCGGCCGGGACGGGGGCGCGCGATGAGCGAGCGAAGCGAGCGAATCAACGGGCACGCGCCGGTGGTCACCCCCTCCGACGAAGGAGGTCCCATGAGCGGCGGACGTACGGTCGCGACGGCGTTCGACAAGGCCGACGCGGAGGGCCGCGCGGCCCTCGTCGGCTATCTGCCGGCCGGCTTTCCCACCTATGAGGGGTCGATCGCGGCGGCCAAGGCCATGGTCGAGGCGGGCTGTGACGTCATCGAGATCGGCCTGCCCTACTCCGACCCGGTGATGGACGGCCCCACGATCCAGGACGCCGTCCACCAGGCACTCGTCGGAGGCGCCCGGGTCGCCGACGTGTTCCGCACCGTCGAGGCGGTCGCCGCCACCGGCGTGCCGACACTCGTGATGACCTACTGGAACCCGGTCGACCACTACGGCGTCGACGCGTTCGCCCGCGACCTGGCCTCGGCCGGCGGCGCCGGGCTGATCACCCCAGACCTCACGCCGGAGGAGGGCGGCGACTGGCTGGCCGCCGCCGACGCGCACGATCTCGACCGGGTGTTCCTCGTCGCGCTCAGCTCCACTGACGAACGCCTCGCCGAGATCACCGAGGCCTGCCGCGGTTTCGTCTACGCCGCGTCCCTCATGGGGGTGACCGGCGCCCGGTCCGCCGTCGACACGGGCGCGGCGCGGCTGGTCGAGCGCACCCGCAAGGCCACGCCGGCGGGCATGCGGCTTCCGGTCGGCCTGGGCCTGGGCGTGAGCAACGGCGCGCAGGCCGCCGAGGTCGCCGCCTTCGCCGACGGTGTCATCGTCGGCTCCGCCTTCATCCGCCGGCTGCTCGACGCGCCGTCGCCGCAGGAGGGACTGGGCGCCGTACGCGCGCTCGGAGAGGAACTCGCCGCCGGCGTCCGGCACCGTCCGTAACGGGCGGTAAGCCCGGTTCTCGGCGTGCGACGCCCCGGTGCCGCGGGGCGTCCTCGGCCCACCGCGTACGGTTTCGGCTGTCCGCGGTGGGCCAAAGATCCGCCTGATACCCCCTTGATCACTCACGGCGCGCGGCAAAGTGACAGGATGTGCCCGCGTGCTTGACGGCACACTTATGGCTCACCGCCTATGCTGGCGCGCGGCCGGATCGCGAGACCGATAGGAAACGACTGTGGCTGGAGAAGCAGCGGCCGCCGGAGGCGCAGCGAGATTCCCGCAAGTGCGGGAATGGATCACCCTTGTGGTGCGTGTCCTCCTCGCGGCTATTCTCGGTATTGCGGGATACGCCAAGTTCAGTGAGGCCTCGGGGCTGCAGAAGGTGGCGGTGTCCTCCTACCGGATCCTGCCGCAGAGCATGGTCGGGCCCGTCGCGCTCGGTCTTCCGGTGCTGGAGATGGCGCTCGCCGCGCTGATCCTCATCGGGTTCGCGACGCGGACGATGGCGATCTGCGTCGGCGTGCTGTTCATCGTCTTCATCGCCGGGATCATCTCGGTATGGGCGCGCGGACTGACCATCGACTGCGGCTGCTTCGGTGGTGGAGGCCAGGTCGCCAAGGGCCAGACCCACTATCTGCGGGAGATCTTCCGGGATACCGGGTTCCTCGTCCTGGCCGCCTGGCTGATGGTGTTCCCGCGCGGCAAGCTCGCGCTCGACCGGTGGCTCGGACTGTAGCCGCCACAGCTTCCACGAATTCTCAGAGGAGACCAGATGAGTAAGGCCGCTCGACAGCGGTCGGCCCGCGAGCGGCTGGCGGAGGAACGCAAGAAGCAGGCGCAGAAGCAGCAGCGGATGCGTCGGCTGATGATCACCCTCAGCGGGCTGGTCGTCGTGGCGTTGGCCGTGGTCATCACGGTGTACTTCGTCAACAAGAAGGACGCGGGCTCCTACACCGGTGCGCTCGCCCCCACGACCCGTCAGGCCGACGGGGCGATCCTCGCGTCCAAGCCGGGGGCCAAGGCGCCCAAGCTGGAGCTGTTCGAAGACTTCCAGTGCCCGATCTGCCATGAGTTCGAGAAGTCCAGCGGCGCCACGATCAAGCGGCTCGCCGCGGAGGGCAAGGTCAACGTCCTCTACTACCCGTTCTGGCTGTTCAAGCAGCAGGCCGAGCCGATCAAGGGCAACTCCCAGCGCGCCGCCAACGCGGCACTGTGCGCGCCGGCGGACAAGTGGATCCAGTACCACGACGCGATCTACAAGCACCAGCCGGCCGAGGGCTCGAACGGCTTCTCGAACAAGGACCTGATCGGGTGGGCCAAGGACCTCGGGTTCGACACCCCGCAGTTCGAACAGTGCGTCAACGGCGGCCAGAAGCAGAGCCAGATCGACAGCATGACGAACTACGCCGAGCAGACCCGCCAGGTGACCGGCACGCCGACCGTCTTCCTCAACGGCCAGTCGGTGGACCTCAACAGCACGCTGCTCAACGCGAAGAACCTCGAGAAGGCCATCCTCGCGGCCAAGCCGGTGGACATCTCACCGAGCCCGACGGCGAGCGGTTCGGCGACTCCGTCCACGAGCCCGTCCGCGACGCCCAAGAAGTAACGAACGCGACGAATGCCCCGTTGTCGGCCGGTCGTGCACCGGCCGACGACGGGCACTTCGCCACCTGATCGTCATCGCCCCGTACCCCAAGGCCGGTAGTGTCACATCCCATGCAGCAGCCGCTCGCCTCGATTCCCAGCCCGTCTCAAGGGGTCGTCCATCTCGGGCCCCTGCCCTTGCGCGGATACGCCCTGATGATCATCCTCGGGGTGATCGTCGCCGTATGGCTCGGGGAGCGGCGCTGGGTCGCGCGGGGCGGCACCGCCGGCACCGTCGTGGACATCGCGGTCTGGGCGGTCCCCTTCGGACTCGTCGGCGGCCGCCTCTACCACGTCATCACCGACTACCAGCTCTACTTCGGTAAGAACTGGCACCCCGTCGGGGCCCTGGAGGTCTGGAACGGCGGCCTCGGCATCTGGGGCGCCGTCGCCGCGGGCGCGCTCGGCGCCTACCTCGGCTGCCGTCGCCGCGGCATCTCCCTGCGCGCCTTCGCCGACGCCGCCGCGCCGGGCATCGCGCTGGCCCAGGCCATCGGCCGCTGGGGCAACTGGTTCAACCAGGAGCTGTACGGCCGTCCCACCAAGCTTCCGTGGGCCGTGAAGATCGACCCCGCGCACCGTCCGGCGAATACCCCGGACATCGCCACGTACCACCCCACGTTCCTGTACGAGTCGCTGTGGTGCATCGGGGTGGCCCTGCTGGTCATCTGGGCGGAGAAGCGGTTCCGCCTGGCGTACGGCCGCACCTTCGCGCTGTACGTCGCGGCCTACACGGTCGGCCGGGCGTGGACCGAGTGGCTGCGCGTCGACCCCGCCCACCACGTCCTCGGTCTGCGCCTGAACGACTGGACCGCGCTGATCGTCTTCCTCGGCGCGGCCGCCTACATGTACTTCTACCGCGACCGTACGGAGATCCCCGAGGGCGCCGTCGGCGCGCCCGCGCCGGAGACCGAGCCCGGATCCGAGCCGGAGACCAAGTCCGACGCCGAGCCCGGATCCGAGAGCGTGGCCGCCGCCGGGGCTGAGGAGCCCGCCGAGGAGGAGGCCTCCGAGAAGGCTCCCGAGGAGGAGGCCTCCGAGAAGGCTCCCGAGGAGGAGCCCGGCGAGGAGGAGCCCGACGCCGAGGCGTCCGACGACGCCGAGACCCCTGAGGTCGCCGACGCCGAGGACGAGGCCGAGCAGGACGGCGAAGACGCCGGCAAGGACGACGGCAGGGAGAAGGCCTCGACCGGCGCGGAGCCGGGCGAGGGAAAGCAGTGACCCCCGGGGGGAGTACATGAGTGCCGTCGAGGGGGCGGCGAGCCGCCCGCGCGCCGAGATCCACCATGAGCACCGTGACGTCACCGGCGGGTGGCTGCGCCCGGCCGTGTTCGGTGCCATGGACGGCCTGGTGTCCAACTTCGCCCTGATCGCGGGGGTGGCCGGCGGCCGCGTCCACCATCAGGTGATCGTGCTCACCGGTCTGGCCGGGCTGGCGGCCGGCGCGTTCTCCATGGCGGCGGGGGAGTACATCTCCGTCGCGTCCCAGTCGGAGCTCGCGCAGGCCGAGATCGAGGTCGAACGCCGTGAGCTGGAGCACAACTCCGAGGCGGAGGAGCTCGAGCTCGCCCAGCTGTACGAGGCGCGCGGTCTGGACCCGGAGCTGGCCCGTGAGGTCGCCCGGCAGCTGTCCCGCGACCCCGAGGAGGCCCTCGGCGTCCACGCCCGCGAGGAGCTCGGCATCGACCCCGGCGACCTGCCGTCGCCGGTGCTCGCCGCCGGGTCCTCGTTCCTGTCGTTCGCGATCGGCGCGTGCCTGCCCGTCCTGCCCTATCTCCTGGGCGCGGAGAGCCTGTGGCCGGCCGCGGCGCTGGCGGCGATCGGGCTGTTCGCGGCGGGAGCGCTGGTCTCGCGGGTGACGGCGCGGTCGTGGTGGTTCGGCGGCCTGCGGCAGCTGGCCCTCGGAGGTGCCGCGGCGGCCCTCACTTTCGGGGTCGGATCCCTGATCGGCACGAACACCGTCTGACGTGCGATAACCCTTCCTCGGGCGGCCGGGCGGCGTGAGGCACCCGGCCGATATGGACTTGCCGGGGTCCGACCTTCGCTAAGCTCACCGCTCGTGAGCGAGATGGGATACGTCGACGCCGAGGAGCGGGAGCGGAAGCCCTCGCGCAGGCGCCGTCCGGCACGTGGGTCCAACCGCAACCTTCTGATCATCGGTGGTGCGGCGGTGGTCGTGCTCATCGTGGTCGTCGTCATCGCCATGGTGACGATGGGCGGCGGTGACGACAAGAAGGGCCAGGCGGCCGCCGCCGCGCGGGTGACGCCGAAGGTGTACGTCAACACCCCGGCCAACTCGCTGGTCAACAAGCTCAACGAGCGTAGCAAGGACAAGCGCCCGCTCAACAAGAGCGAGGTCTTCGGCGACGACGCCAAGTCGGTCAGCCACGGCAACTACCACTTCACGCTGGTGGGCTCGCAGCTGTCGGACTGCGCCTCGGTGACCTGGGGCCAGGAGCTCCAGAACGACCTGCGCAAGTACGGCTGCACGCAGGTGGCGCGCGGCGCGTACGTCAGCCAGGACAAGAAGTACCTCGGCCAGTTCGTCGCGATGAACCTCGAGCAGCTGCAGGGCGCCGAGCAGGTCGTCCGCGACCTCGACCCGAACAGCAAAGCCGGCTTCGTCTCCCCGCTGGCCGCCCAGGGCGCCGAGAACTTCGGCAGCGGGTTCAGCGCGGCCTACAGCCAGTCCTTCGGCCACTACGTGGTCATCAGCTGGGTCGAGCGGGCCGGCGGCGCGCAGCCGCAGACCATGAACGAACTGCTCGACGCGAGCATCGCCATCGAGAGGGCCGACGACTTCGTCTGGGAGCGGCTCGTCCTCGCCGGCGGTTAGCGGGATGGCCGGTCGGATCGGCCCACGGCGGAGCCGGGACGGGCGCCGCCGCGGAGGGCCCCCGCCGCCGTACGAGGGAGCCCCTCCGTACGACGGAGGGCCGCCCCCGTACGAGGAGGCCCCTCCCTACGGCGGAGGCTTCCCGCCCCGGTACGACGGAGCGCCGCCCTACGAGGGCGCGCCCGAGTACGAGGAGGCGCCGCCGTACGGCGAAGCACCCCCGTACGACGCGGCGCCGCCGTACGGCCACGAGCCCCGTTACGACGCGGGCCCGCCGTACGGTGAGGAGCTCCCGTACGACGCGGCGCCGCCGCACGGCCACGAGCCCCGTTACGACGCGGCTCCGTCGTACGGCGAGGAGCCCCCGTACGACGCGCCCCTTCACCAGGACGGGCCGCACGACGAGGAGGCTCAGGGACCGCCGCGACGCCGCCCGCCACGGCGTGCGGAGTTCCCGCCCCTCGCCTACTTCGTCGCCGCCGGTGTCGTCGTGCTCGTCGCCGTGATCGTGGTGGTCGCCGTGACGGTCTTCGGCGGTGACGACGGCAAGCCCGGCACGGCGCCGCCGCCCTCGGTG
This sequence comes from Actinoallomurus iriomotensis, assembly GCF_030269445.1. GTDB lineage: Bacteria > Actinomycetota > Actinomycetes > Streptosporangiales > Streptosporangiaceae > Actinoallomurus > Actinoallomurus iriomotensis. The sequence goes on along the minus strand of NZ_BSTJ01000001.1, from coordinate 122,474 downwards.
GCGAACGTGCGCACCGAAGGGCCGGGCGCGTCCGCGTACTCCCAGGCGGCCTCGACCGCGGCGTTCAACGCGATCGCCGACCGTAGGAAGGACGCCAAGCCCCTCACCGCGGCGGAGGTCTTCACCCCCAAGAAGATCACCGATGACGACGCGAAGGCGACGCTGAAGCTGACCGCCTCCGAGCTGGACGCGCAGTGCCTGCCGTCCGTCTGGGGTACCCGGCTGGCCGGGGTGCTCCAGCAGGCTCGTTGCACCCAGGTAGCGCGCGCCACCTACTCCGACGACCGGTTCGCCGCGATGGTCACGATCTTCAACCTGGCCGACGCGCGTGGCGCCGACCAGGTGGTCGCCCAGGCCGACCCGCGCACGGGCGGCGGCTTTCCGCTCGTGCCGCCCCGTTCGGTGGCGTTCGGGCGGGCCTTCAGCACGGCGCGCGGCGTCGCGATGGGCCACTACGCGGTGATCACCTGGGTGCAGCGCACGGACGGTTCGGGCGACGAGAGCGACGCCGCGCTGCTGTCCCTGCTGGTCACCACGGGCCGCCCCAACGCCGTGCTCATACGCGCGACCGGTACGGGTCAGCACTCCTAGGGATTTCCCGGAGCCCACGGCCCACCGGGGAACGAGGAACTCCCGAGCCCGGCACGCCGCGAACAACAGGGCGGGAACACGGCAAACGCCGCGAACCACGCTCTAAGCTCTATGCCAACCACCGACGCGCGGTGTGTTCCCCCGAGGAGATCCGATGAGTTACCCCTACCCGCCGATGGATCCTGGCCAGCCGCCCTCCGGAGGCCAGCCGTGGGGCACTCCTCCGCCGGGTGGGTACGGGACGCCGCCGGGTGGGGGATACCCGCAGTCGCCGATCTCGGGCTGGCAGGGACCGGAGACACTGCCGGGCGGCCCGCCCATGGGCCAGCCCCCGATGGGGCAGCCGCCGATGGGCCAGTTCCCTCCGCCCAAGAAGAGCAGCGCGGGCCTCATCACCCTCGCGATCGTCGGTGCGCTGATCCTCGTCGGCGGTGTGCTGGGCGGGGCGTACTACCTGGCCGCCTCCGGGGGCAGCGACGGTGACGAGGCGTCCTCCAGCGCCTCGGCGACACCGCGTAGCTCGTCCTCGGGCGGAGCGCCGCCGGCCGCCTCGAGCGGCGCGGGCAAGCCGGTGACCTACAACTCGATGAAGTCCTGGTCGCTGTGGGACTCCCTGAACACCGCGAGCAAGGACTCCAAGCCGCTGACCCTCGATGAGGTGTTCGCCGACCCCGAGGCCAAGTCGTACAAGGACAGCAGCGACAACACCGTCTTCAACGTCCAGGGCACGGGCCGGCTCGACACCAACTGCGTCGGCACCGTGTCGGGCTCGGCGCTGCAGACGGCGCTGCAGGGCTACGGCTGCACCCAGGTGGTCCGCGCGGCGTACGTGTCGGCCGACCAGAAATGGGTGGGGCAGATGGCGATCTTCAACCTGAAGGACGTCACCTCGGCCAACGCGTTCATCGACGATCTCGACCCCAAGGCGAACAAGGGCTTCTTCCTGCCCGTCACCGGTCCTTCGCCGGTGGACAAGTTCGGCACGTCGACGACGGGCGCGGAGAGCGGCGCGTACGGTCACTTCGTCGTGGTCGGCTGGGCCGGGCGCGCGGACGGCGGCCACGGCGACAGCTACGGCATCGACACGATCAGCCCCAGCTCGACGGTGCTCCAGGCGGGCAAGCAGTTCCTCTTCCACCGCCACTGATCTCCGTCCGGCGCGGCCCCCGCTTTTCGGTCTTGTCCTTTGGGGCCCGCCGGCGCCCGGCGCACCGGCCGCCGGGCGTGGCAGGAGGGCTCCCGGGATCCGGCGGCGCGGCCGGGCGTGGCTGCGGCATCGTCCGAGGCAGGAGAGCGCATGCGGACGGTAAAGTGGCACCTGATGCGCCAGGCGGCCGCCGTCCGGGGGAGTGATCGGCATCACCGTGCCGACTCGCTTTTCGGGGGAATTTATCCGTGTACGCCGTGCATTGAGGCTGGATGGGCGCAGTTAAGTAAGTTTCGCGATCATGTCGCGTCGGGGATGAAACAGACAGTGCTGTAACCTCTAGTCACCGCAGCAGGGCCAACGTCGTCCCAAGACTGCACTGATGAAGGAGCAGACCGAGACGACGGGAGGGCTGATGGTGCCTGCCGCCATGACTCCAGGTCAAGGACGCGTTGAGCGTCAGGGCCTTTACGACCCGGCCAACGAGCATGACGCCTGTGGCGTCGGCATGGTCGCTGACCTGGGCGGACGTAAGAGCCACGATATCGTGGTCAAAGCCTTGACCGTCCTGCGGAACCTCGATCACCGTGGCGCCAAGGGCGCCGAGCCCGACGACGGCGACGGTGCGGGGATCCTCACCCAGATCCCGGACGAACTCTTCCGCGAGGCCGTGGACTTCACGCTGCCCGAGCTCGGCGCGTACGCCGCGGGCATCGCGTTCCTGCCAGCCGACGCGGGCGAGCGCGCCGAGGCCGTCGAGACGATCGAGCGGATCGCCGACGAAGAGGGCCTCACCGTCCTGGGCTGGCGGGAGCTGCCGTACGACCCGCACTTCTGCGGGCCCACGGCGCGCCGGGTCATGCCGCACTTCGCCCAGCTGTTCCTCACCGCGCGCAGCGGCGCACGCGAGCTGGAGCTGGACCGCCTCGTCTTCTGCGCCCGCGAGCGCATGGAGCAGGACGCGCGGGTTTACTTCCCGAGCCTGTCCAGCCGCACGATCGTCTACAAGGGGATGCTGACCACTCCGCAGCTGGAGCCGTTCTTCCCCGACCTGTCCGACCGGCGGTACGCCAGCGCGATCGCCCTGGTGCACTCGCGGTTCTCCACCAACACCTTCCCGGCCTGGGAACTGGCCCACCCGTACCGCTTCATCGCGCACAACGGTGAGATCAACACGGTCAAGGGCAACCGCAACTGGATGCGGGCGCGGGAGGCGCTGCTGTCCTCCGACGTCCTCGCGGGCGACCTGTCGCGGATCTTCCCCGTCATCGACATCGACGCCAGCGACACCGCCTCGTTCGACGAGTGCCTCGAACTGCTCCACCTCGGCGGCCGGTCGCTGCCGCACGCGGTGCTCATGATGATCCCCGAGGCCTGGGAGAACCACGCGGAGATGGACCCGGCGCGCCGGGCCTTCTATGAGTTCCACTCCACCCTGATGGAGGCCTGGGACGGCCCGGCCAGCGTCACCTTCACCGACGGCACCGTCGTCGGCGCCGTGCTCGACCGCAACGGCCTGCGCCCGGGACGCTTCTGGGTCACCGACGACGGCTTCGTCGTCCTGGCCAGCGAGGCCGGCGTGCTCGACATCGAGCCGTCCAAGGTCGTCCGCAAGGGCCGCCTGCAGCCCGGCCGGATCTTCCTCGTCGACACCGCGCAGGGACGCATCGTCGAGGACGACGAGATCAAGGCCGAGCTGGCCGCCGAACACCCGTACGAGGAGTGGCTGCACGCCGGGCTGATCCGCTTCGAGGAGCTGCCGCAGCGCGAGCTGCAGCACACCACGCACGAGACCCTGGTCCGGCGCCAGCAGATCTTCGGCTACACCTCCGAGGAGCTGAAGATCCTCCTCGCGCCGATGGCGCGCACCGGCGCCGAGCCGATCGGCTCGATGGGCACCGACACGCCCCCGGCCGTGCTGTCCAGCCGCTCGCGTCAGCTGTTCGACTACTTCAAGCAGCTGTTCGCGCAGGTCACCAACCCACCGCTCGACGCGATCCGCGAAGAGCTGGTGACGAGCCTGCAGTCCACCCTCGGCCCGGAGGGCAACCTGCTCGCGCCCGGCCCGCACTCGTGCCGGCGGCTCGTGCTGCCCACGCCGATCCTCGACAACGAGGAACTCGCCAAGATCCTCCACGTGAACGACGAGGGCGACCTGCCCGGGTTCGCCCCGTACGTGGTGTCCGGCCTGTACGACGTGGCCGGCGGGGGAGCGGCGCTGTCGCAGCGGCTCGAGGAGATCTGCGACGAGGTCTCGGCCGCGATCGAGAACGGCGCGCGCATCCTCGTGCTGTCCGACCGCGGCGCCGGGCACTCCCGCGCCCCGATCCCGTCGCTGCTGCTCACCGGCGCGGTCCACCACCACCTGATCCGTGAGAAGAGCCGTACCCGGGTCGGCCTGGTCGTCGAGACCGCCGACGCCCGCGAGTGCCACCACATGGCCCTGCTCATCGGGTACGGCGCGTCCGCGGTCAACCCCTACCTCGCCATCGAGACGGTCGAGGACCTGGTGGAGGCCGGCGACCTCGCCGTCGACCGGACCACCGCGGTGCGCAACCTGGTCAAGGCGTACGGCAAGGGCGTACTGAAGATCATGTCCAAGATGGGCGTGTCCACGGTCGCCTCCTACACCGGCGCGCAGATCTTCGAGGCGATCGGCCTGGGCGCCGAGGTCATCGACGAGTGCTTCGCCGGCACCACCTCCCGGCTGGGCGGCGTCGGCTTCGACGTGCTCGCCGAGGAGGTCGCCCAGCGGCACCGGCGCGCGTACCCGCCGAACGGCAACGGGCCCGCGCACCGCACCCTGGAGGTCGGCGGGGAGTACCAGTGGCGCCGCGAGGGCGAGCACCACCTGTTCAACCCCGAGACGGTCTTCAAGCTCCAGCACTCGACCCGCACCCGCCGCTACGAGCTGTTCAAGGACTACACCCGGCTCGTCGACGACCAGGCGGCCCGGCTGATGACCCTGCGCGGGCTGTTCGAACTGCGCGAGGGCGCACGGCCGCCGGTGCCGATCGAGGAGGTCGAGCCGGTCGAGTCGATCGTCAAGCGGTTCTCTACCGGCGCGATGTCCTACGGCTCCATCTCCGCCGAGGCGCACGAGAACCTCGCCATCGCGATGAACCGCATCGGCGGCAAGTCCAACACCGGCGAGGGCGGGGAGGACCCCGAGCGGTTCATCCCGGACGGCAACGGCGACCTGCGCCGTTCGGCGATCAAGCAGGTGGCCTCCGGCCGGTTCGGCGTGACGTCGGAGTACCTGACCAACGCCGACGACCTGCAGATCAAGATGGCCCAGGGGGCCAAGCCCGGCGAGGGCGGCCAGCTCCCGGCGCACAAGGTGTACCCCTGGATCGCCAAGACCCGGCACTCCACACCCGGCGTCGGCCTCATCTCGCCGCCGCCGCACCACGACATCTACTCCATCGAGGACCTCGCCCAGCTCATCCACGACCTGAAGAACGCCAACCCCGCGGCGCGCGTGCACGTCAAGCTCGTCGCCGAGGTCGGCGTCGGCACGGTCGCGGCCGGCGTGTCCAAGGCGCACGCGGATGTCGTGCTCATCTCCGGCCACGACGGCGGCACCGGCGCGTCACCGCTGACCTCGATCAAGCACGCCGGCGCGCCCTGGGAGCTCGGCCTCGCCGAGACCCAGCAGACGCTGCTGCTCAACGGCCTGCGCGACCGCATCGTCGTGCAGACCGACGGGCAGATGAAGACCGGTCGCGACGTGGTCATCGCGGCGCTGCTCGGCGCCGAGGAGTTCGGTTTCGCCACCGCGCCCCTCGTCGTGTCCGGCTGCGTCATGATGCGCGTCTGCCACCTCGACACCTGCCCGGTGGGCGTCGCGACCCAGAACCCGGAGCTGCGCAAGCGCTTCAGCGGCAAGCCGGAGTTCGTCGTCAACTTCTTCGAGTTCATCGCCGAAGAGGTGCGCGAGTACCTGGCCGCGCTCGGCTTCCGCAGCATCGACGAGGCGATCGGCCACGTCGAGCTGATCGACACCGCCAAGGCCGTCGACCACTGGAAGGCCTCCGGCCTGGACCTCACGCCGATCCTGCACAAGCCGGACCTGCCCGAGGGCACGCCGCTGCGCAACACCACCGGCCAGGACCACGGCCTGGAGAAGGCACTGGACAACACGCTGATCCAGCTCGCCGAGGGCGCCATCGCCTACGGGCACGCCACGAAGCTGGAGATGCCGGTCCGCAACGTCAACCGCACCGTCGGGACCATGCTCGGCCACGAAGTCACCCGCAAGTGGGGGGCCGGCGGACTGCCCGACGACACGATCGACATCACCTTCACCGGATCGGCCGGTCAGTCGTTCGGCGCCTTCGTCCCGCGCGGCGTCACGCTCCGCCTCATCGGCGACGCCAACGACTACCTCGGCAAGGGCCTGTCCGGCGGGCGCATCACCGTACGGCCGCCCGCCGACTCGCCGTTCGCCGCCGAAGAACAGATCATCGCCGGCAACGTCATGCTGTACGGCGCCACCTCCGGCGAGGCGTTCATCCGCGGGGTCGTCGGTGAGCGGTTCTGCGTCCGCAACTCCGGTGCCACCGCCGTCGTCGAGGGCGTCGGCGACCACGGCTGCGAGTACATGACCGGCGGCCGGGCGGTCGTGCTCGGCCCGACCGGCCGCAACTTCGCGGCCGGCATGTCCGGCGGCATCGCCTACGTGCTGGACCTGCACCGTGAACGCATCAACCTGGAGATGGTCGACCTCGAACCGCTGGAGGAGGACGACCGCGCGTACCTGCGCGACATCGTCACCCGCCACCACGCCGAGACCGGCTCGGAGGTGGCCGCCGGGCTGCTCGCCGACTGGGACGCGGCCGTGACGCGCTTCGGAAAGATCATGCCGCGCGACTACAAGCGTGTGCTGACCGCACGGGCCAGGGCCGAGGCCGAGGGCCGCGACATCGACGAGGCGGTCATGGCCGCCAGCAACGGGTGAAGGGGGAGACGACATGGCCGACCCGAAGGGGTTTTTGACCCATCAGCGCGAGCTCCCGAATCGTCGCCCGGTCGACGTGCGGATCCGTGACTGGCGCGAGGTGTACGAGGACTTCCCCGAAGGCTCGCTGAACAAGCAGGCGGCACGCTGCATGGACTGCGGCATCCCGTTCTGCCACAACGGCTGCCCGCTGGGGAACCTCATCCCGGAGTGGAACGACCTGGTCCACCGGGGCACGTGGCGCGAGGCGATCGAACGCCTCCACGCCACGAACAACTTCCCGGAGTTCACCGGCCGGCTCTGCCCGGCGCCGTGCGAGTCCGCGTGCGTGCTCGGCATCAACTCCGACCCCGTCACGATCAAGCGGGTCGAGGTCGAGATCATCGACCGGGCGTTCGCCGAGGGCTGGGTGACGCCGCAGCCGCCCGCGGCCCGTACGGGCAAGAAGGTCGCGGTGATCGGCTCCGGCCCGGCCGGGCTGGCCGCCGCCCAGCAGCTCACCCGCGCCGGCCACGACGTCGTCGTGTACGAGCGCGCCGACCGGATCGGCGGGCTGCTGCGCTACGGCATCCCCGAGTTCAAGATGGAGAAGGCGCATCTGGACCGGCGGCTCGCGCAGATGCGCGCCGAGGGCACCGAGTTCCGCACCTCGGTCAACGTCGGCGTCGACGTGACCGCCGAAGAGCTCCGCGCGTCCCACGACGCCGTGGTGCTGGCCGGCGGCGCCACCGTCTGGCGCGACCTGGCCGTCCCCGGCCGCGAGCTGGACGGCGTCCACCAGGCGATGGAGTACCTGCCGCCGTCCAACCGGGTCCAGGAGGGCGACCTGGCGGCCTCACCGATCAGCGCCGAGGGCAAGAACGTCGTCGTCATCGGCGGCGGCGACACCGGCGCCGACTGCATCGGCACGGCCGTACGCCAGGGCGCGCGCTCCATCACCCAGCTGGAGATCATGCCGCGGCCGCCCGAGGCGCGGCCCGCAGGCCAGCCGTGGCCGACCTACCCCATGCTGTTCAAGATGGAGTCGGCCCACGAAGAGCTGCACGGCATGGGCGGCGACCGCGCCTACGCGGTGAACACCCTGGAGTTCGTCGGCGACGAGAACGGCCACGTGAAGGCCCTGCGCGTCGTCGAGGTCGAGGGCCCGGAGACCCGCTTCAAGCTGATCCCCGGCACCGAGCGGGAGATCCCGGCCGAGCTGGTCACGCTCGCCATGGGCTTCCTCGGCCCGCAGCGCGAGGGACTGCTCGACCAGCTCGGCGTCGAGCTGGACCAGCGCGGCAACGTCGTACGCGACGGCGCGTACGCCACCTCCGTCGACGGCGTCTTCGCCGCCGGCGACATGGGCCGGGGCCAGTCGCTGATCGTCTGGGCGATCGCCGAGGGCCGCTCCGCGGCGGCCGGCGTCGACCAGTGGCTCATGGGCCGCACCGCCCTGCCGACCGCGATCCCGCCGACCGCACGGCCGCTCGTCTGATCGACACCTGACGCCCTGCCGCACCCTCCGGGGTACGGCAGGGCGTCTGTCATTTCACGGTCTCGCCGGCGCCGAAATCCCCCTGTCGCGGCGGAAGTACGGACAGACCGACCACTTACCACGAGTGCCCTCTGTGACGCGAATCGACGGTTGATGTGCGTTCTTGCCGCCGTTTCAACTAACCTGGTGCGCTCTACAGCGCGGCTTCGGGAAAGAAGGACATGACGGAGACCATTACCGCACCGGAGATCACCGCCGGCACCTGGCGGATCGATCCGGACCACTCGGAGATCACCTTCAGCGTCCGGCACTTGATGACGACCGTGCGCGGCGTGTTCACCGAGTTCGGCGGACGCATCGACATCGCCGACGACGTCTTCGCCTCCACCGCCGGCGCCGAGATCGTCATCGCCTCCATCGACACGAGGAACGCCGAACGCGACGAGCTCATCCGCTCCTCCCAGATCCTCGACGCGGCGAACCACCCGGCCATGACCTTCGCGACGACCGCCGTCGCACCCGCCCGCACCGGCCGCCGGGCCCGTCATCCCCGCTACACCGTCGACGGCGACCTGACGATCCGCGGCGTCACCCGCCCGGTCAGCCTGCTCACCGAGTTCCACGGCGCCGGCACCGACCAGCGGGGCGGCCTGCGGGCCGGCTTCACCGCCTCCACCCGCATCTCGCGCTCCGACTACGGCATCGAGTTCAACGTCCCGCTGCAGGGCGACCGGCTCATGCTCGGCGACGAGATCGAGATCGGCCTGGAGATCCAGGCCGTGCACGGCTCCTGACCGGTCAGATCTCTTCCTGCGAAGAGTTACCGCGCATCACGACGGCGTACGGCCGAAAACGATCCCGAGCGGAGCCGCGCCGACCGGCTTGGTGCCGGTGCCACCCGCGATCGTCGCGGAGACCGTGCCGGAGGCGACGTCGATCACCGAGACGCTGCCGGAGAAGATGTTCCCCACCCACACCTCCGAGCCGTCCGGCGTCACCGCGACCGACGCGGGCAGCTTCCCCACAGCGATCGTCGCACGCACCCGGCCGCTCGCCGTGTCGGCCACGGCGACGGTGTTGTCGTTCATCTGCGCGATGTAGGCCTTCGTGCCGTCCGGGGTGACGTCCACCGCCCACGGCTCGTCACCCGCGGCGATCCGGCCCCGTACCCGGCCGGTCGCCGTGTCCAACACCGACACCCGCCCCGCGGGCGGCTCGGCCACGTACAGCCTCCGCCCGGCCGGGTCGAGCGCGATCCCCTGTGGGCAGAACGGGTCGCGGATGGACCGCACCACCGTGTCGCTCGCCACGTCGATCACCGCGATGCCGCCGTCGTGGGAGACGTACGCCCGCCGGCCGTCCGCGCTGAAGACCACCTGGCGTGGGGCCGTCCCCGCGCGGATCTCCCGTACCACCTGGTCGGTGGCCGGGTCGATCACCGCGACGACGTCCGAGCCGCCAGGGCCGGTGTCGCCGCCGGTCACCGCCGCGTACACCTTACGGCCGTCGGGGGAGACCGCGACGTCGCGCGGGAACGGGCCGACGTGCACCGGCCGGGTCTCGCCGGTGACCGTGTCGGCGACCAGCACGTCGTACTGGCCGGTGTCGGCGATGTAGACCTTGCGGCCGTCCGGCGCGACCGCCACGCCCTGCGCCGCGTCGGTCACGATGTTCCGCCCCACGGCCGTCCGCGTCGCCACGTCGAGCGCGACCACCCGGTAGTCACCGGCCAGCGCGACGTACGCGCGGTATTCACCGGCGGCCAGCCGGGACGCCGACGGCGGCCTCGGCTGCGGGTCCGGATCCCACCGGGGCATGCCCGGAGCGCTGTTGACCGGCCTCGGCCGCGGCGGGCCCGGCCGCCCCCGCGTCGCCCCGGCCGGTATCGCCAGCGCGAGGAGACCCGCCGCGCCACCGGCCATCAGGAAGAGGCGCTGCCGCCGTGATGTCTGCTTCGGCACGTCGAATCCCTTCTCGCTCGGCGTGTTCACCCGCGCGGCCGAGGCAGGGCCTGGGTGCGCGGCCCGGGGCGGGGCCGGGGCCGTGGGCCCTTCTCCTGCCGCGGCGGTGTCTGGTCCTCTTCGGGGAAGAGCGGGGCCGGCAACGCCGCGACGTCGCGCACGGCCTCGTCCAGGCGCCGCTTGGTGCCCGGCAGCCGCGGCGGACGGCCCGGCACCGGGAACCCCAGGGCCGAGGTCAGATCGCCGAACGCCGTACGCCGCCACGCGCTGAGGTTCGGGACCCGTACGCCGGTCAGCCGTTCGAGGAACCGCAGGACGGACGTATGGTCGAAGGGCTCACGGGCGACCCAGCCGCCCATGGTCCACGGCGAGATGAGCAGGCACGGCACGCGGAACCCGCCGCCGATCGGCAGGCCCGCCACGAACTCCTCCGGCGTGCCCGCGGGCGGCACCGGGGGAGGGACGTGGTCGAACAGGCCGTCGTTCTCGTCGTAGTTGAGGATGAACAGCGTCTTTCGCCACACGTCCGGGTGGGACGCGATCGCGTCGATCTTGCTCGCGACGTAGTCGGCGCCGGCCGCCGGCGTGTAGTCGGGATGCTCGGACTGGAAACTCGTCGGAATGATCCACGAGACGGTCGGGAGCCGGTCGTTCGCGGCGTCGTACTCGAACTGGCCGGCCGCGTACGTGCGCAGGCCGTTGCGGAACAGCGGGGACGCCGTGGAGGCGTTCTGGAACGCCGCGAAGTACTCCAGGACGTTGCAGCCGTAGTTGTCGACCTCCTGGTAGACCTTCCAGCTCACGTCCGCGGCGGTCAGCGCCTCCGGATACGTCGGCCAGGTGAACGGGTGCGGGTCGCGGTTGCTGATCACCGGCCCGCCCCGCGTACCGCCCGGGTCGATCGTGGCGGTCATGTGGTAGAGGCGGTTCGGCCAGGTCGGCCCCAGCACCGAGCAGAAGTACTGGTCGCACACGGTGAACGACTCCGCCAGCGCGAACTGGAACGGGATGTCCTCCCGCGTGTGGTAGCCCATGACGTACGGGGCGTTCACGCCGTCCGCGGCGCGGTGCGCGGGCAGCCAGTTGTCCATCCGCCCGGAGTTCCAGGCGCTGTGCTGCACCGACCACGCGTGGCTGGTCGAGGGGATCGCCTGCGCGTTGCTCGTCCGTGTGTCGAGGTGGAACGGCAGCAGGTAACCGGCCGGGTTCACCACGTCGGGCTGGTAGAACACCGGACGGCCGGTGCTCAGCGTGATCGCCTCCGGGTCGGAGAATCCCCGCACCCCCGGAAGAGTCCCGAAGTAATGGTCGAACGAACGGTTTTCCTGCATCAAAATCACGACGTGCTGGATATCGGAGAGTTTCCCTTTGACGTCATCCGGAGTGCCGGCCATCGCCCGTCGTACGTTCGGCGGCAGGAACTCCGCGGCGAAGGCCGCCGCGGCGGCGATCGCGCCCGCCCTGCTGAACAGACGGCGACGGGTCAGGTCCGGCATCTGTCACGCTCCCGTACGGTCGGAATCTCGAAAACCCCCACGACAAAATGGCGCATGAAACGGGGCGGACGCAAATCATCGCCGGAATGCCATGACATTTAATTCGAAAAGGAACGACAAATTAGGTCATGAGCGCCGGCCTCTGCGCGGTGACGCGTGTCACCCGCCGCTCCCGCGCCTCCGTGCATGACGGGCCCCATCGAGGGCAGGGCTCACAGGAGCGAACGATCCATCAGGGGAGGTTCCAACTCATGAGCACACAGTTGCAGGGCAAGACGATCGCGTTCCTCGTCGCTCCGGACGGGATCGAACAGGTCGAGTTGACCGAGCCCTGGAAGGCGATCGAACAGGCGGGCGGCACGCCCCGGCTCGTCTCCACCAAGTCCGGCGAGGTCCAGGGCCGCAACCACCTGGAGAAGGCGGACACCTTCCCGGTCGACGCGACCGTCGACGAGGTGTCGGTCGACGACTTCGACGGCCTGGCGCTGCCCGGAGGCGTCGCCAATCCCGACTTCCTCCGGATGAACGGCAAGGCCGTCGCGTTCGTACGCGCGTTCTTCGACGCGGCCAAGCCGGTCGCCGCGATCTGCCACGCGCCATGGACCCTGGTCGAGGCCGACGTCGTACGCGGCCGGACCCTCACGTCCTGGCCGAGCCTGCGGACCGACATCCGCAACGCCGGCGGCACGTGGGTCGACGAAGAGGTGAAGGTCTGCACGGCGGGGCCCAACACGCTGGTGACCAGCCGCAAGCCCGACGACCTCAAGGCGTTCTGCCAGGAGGCGGTCGAGGTGTTCGCGTCGGCATGATCCGTGGTCGTTGCCCGGGGACTCGAAGGTCCCCGGGCGTCCGTCCCGGCGGCGCCGCCCGACGGCGCCGCCGGGAGGTCCCGTGAGGTCCCGTGAGCGTGCGGCGGCGGGCGTCCGCGAGGGTGTCCGGTTTCCGACCGCACGAGCCCCACACCCCGTTCGGTCTAGACCATTGGGTGAACAGCGGGCAACGGTGACCTGCACGAATACACGTACTCGTCGGTAACTACCTAAAGTTGTAGATGTGAGTCGCCGAGCAAAGATCGTCAGCACCATAGGCCCCGCCTGCTCCAGCCCTGAGCGCATCACCGCGTTGGTGGAGGCCGGCATCGATATCGCCCGGCTCAACATGAGCCACGGCACCCAGCAGCAGCACGAGGACGTCTACCGCCTCTTGCGCGAGGCCGCGAACACCACCGGCCGCGCCCTCGGCATCCTCGCCGACCTCCAGGGTCCCAAGATCCGGCTCGGCACCTTCGCCGACGGCCCCGTACGCCTCACTCTCGGCGACGAGTTCACCGTCACCACCGAAGACGTGCCCGGCGACCGCTCGCAGGTCTCCACCACCTACGGCGGCCTCCCCGGTGATGTGGGCGCGGGCGACACCATCCTCATCGACGACGGCCGCGTCGTCCTCAACGTCACCGCCGTCGAGGGTCCGCGTGTCCGCACCCGCGTCCTCGTCGGCGGCATGGTCTCCAACCACAAGGGCCTCAACCTGCCGGGCGTCGCCGTCAGCGTGCCCGCCCTCACCGAGAAGGACGAAGAGGACCTCCGCTTCGCCCTCCGCCTGGGCGTCGACATGGTCGCCCTGTCCTTCGTCCGCACCCCCGAAGACGCCGAGCCGGTCCGCCGCATCATGGACGAGGAAGGCCGGGTCGTCCCCGTCCTCGCCAAGATCGAAAAGCCGCAGGCCGTCGAGCACCTCGAAGAGATCGTCGAAGCCTTCGACGGCATCATGGTCGCCCGCGGCGACCTCGGCGTCGAGCTCCCGCTCGAGCAGGTGCCCATCGTCCAGAAGCGCGCCATCGAGCTCACCCGCGAGAAGGCCCGCCCCGTCATCGTCGCGACCCAGATGCTCGAGTCGATGATCAGCGCCCCGCGGCCCACGCGCGCGGAGGTCTCCGACGTCGCCGGCGCCGTCTTCGAGGGCGCCGACGCGGTCATGCTGTCCGGCGAGACCAGCGTCGGCGACTATCCCATCGAGTCCGTGCAGACGATGAGCCGCATCGTGTGCGCCGCCGAAGAGACGACGCTGCGCGCGACGCACTCCCTCGACCGCGTCCCGGAGACCGTCGGCGGCGCGATCGCCCGAGCGGCCGCCGAGGTCGGCGCGACGATCGGCGCGAAGGCCCTGGTGGCCTTCACGATGACGGGCGAGACGGCGCGACGGCTGTCGCGATATCGCTCGCCGATCCCGCTGCTGGCCTTCACCGCCCGCCCGGAGACCCGCAGCCAACTGGCCCTGGTCTGGGGCGTCGAGACGTTCACGGTGCCGGAGGTCTACCACACCGACGAGATGGTGCAGCAGGTCGAGTCGGCCCTGCTGGAGATCGGCCGCTGTCAGAAGGGCGACCGCGTCGTCATCGTCGCCGGCTCCCCTCCCGGCACCGCGGGCTCCACGAACGCCCTGCGCGTCCACCGCATCGGCGACGCCATCGCCCAGGCCCGCCCGATCTGATCTCCTGCCTCAACACCGCCGGTCGAGTGCCGAGGCCGTCCGGACGACGTCCGAGCGCACGGCCCCGACACTGACCGGCGGTCGCCCGAGGCGCCGCCACGGACACGTGAACCGGCCGGCGGCTCAGTATTTGGGTCCCACGAACTCATCCAGCCGCGCCACCGCCTCCTTCTTGGCGATCGAGATGTTGTTCCGGTTGGATCGCTTCCACTCGATGCCGAGCCGGTCAAGCGCATCCGTGAACAGCCGCATGATGTCAGCGGATTCGTTCGTGAAGAAATACCGCGGGTACTCATACCAGCGGTCGCCGCTCTTCAGCCGGTGCCGCACTCGATTCGTCGAGCGGCTTCCGTCCGAGTGAATCAGTCCACGGACGAAATTCTCGGTGTACTCCGAGACGGCCTCCCTCTGCCATGCCTCCAAGCTGATGGGTCGGTCATGCTTCCTACCGGGGCCATGCTGAGGTAAGAGGCATGGCCAGTGCTTGGAGTGGCTGTTGACCTCTGTGCATCCGGTCAACGGGAGCAGCCGGATCCGGTTGTCCGGCCTGATGGCACGTACGGCCTCGACGCACTCGTCGATCAGTCCCGGGTAGGCATCTGCGCAGAAGATCCGCAGCGCCCAAACCTGCTTCCCAGGGTCACTGACGGGGCTCACACACCCGTCCCCGAGGTAGATCCCGAGCAAGTAGGCATATTTGTCCATGGGGGCGGGAACGGCAGGAGGCGACTCGCAGCGAGGACATGTGCTTCGGAGAGAGTAGAGAGGCTGTCCCCGATCGGTTCGCCGCTGCCATTCGCTGAGTGACGACCGTGAGACGCGGGTGCGTCTGCTCACCTCGCTGACGGTCAAACCCCGGGCGAGAAGTTCTAGCGCGCGAGAGCGCGTCCCGACGTCATACATGCCACACAGTGTTACGTCCGGCTATGACAAAACCGCCGCCCGGGGAGGACGGCGGCTGCCTGAAATGTGCCCCGAGTGGGACTCGAACCCACACTGTGCAGGTTTTGAATCTGCTGCCTCATGCCAATTGGGCTATCGGGGCCTTTATGCGGACATAACCTCATTGCCCGGTTTAGCGCGAGTCGTCTCGTCTTCCGGTGACCCGCGGTAGGTACGAGGATAGCGGGTCCGGGTACGCTCGTGCGCGTGACCGAGACCCCGCGCCGCGTTGTGATCGCCGAGGATGAGGCCCTCATCAGGCTGGACCTCAAGGAGATGCTCGAAGAAGACGGCTATGAGGTCGTCGGGGAGGCAGGAGACGGCGAGTCCGCCATCCGCCTCACCGCCGAACACGTGCCCGATCTCGTCATCCTCGACGTCAAGATGCCCATCCTCGACGGCATCTCGGCCGCGGAGCGCATCGCGGTGGACCGCGTCGCCCCCGTCGTGATCCTCACCGCCTTCTCCCAGCGCGAGCTGGTCGAGCGGGCCCGGGAGGCCGGCGCGATGGCGTACCTCGTCAAGCCCTTCACCAAGGCCGACCTGGTGCCCGCGATCGAGATGGCGGTGAGCCGGTTCCAGGAGATCAAGAGCCTGGAGGCCGAGGTCGGCACCCTGGAGGAGCGCCTGGAGACGCGCAAGGCCGTCGACCGGGCCAAGGGGCTGCTGCAGACCGCCCGGGGCTGGTCCGAGCCGGAGGCCTTCCGGTTCATCCAGAAGACCTCGATGGACCGGCGGATGACGATGCGTGCGGTGGCCGAGGCGGTCATCGCCGGCGGGCTCGGCCGGCCGCCGGCGGACGACGCCGAGTGAACGCGCGGTAACCGGCTCCCTGACAAACCCTGACCCTCGTTGGCGGCGGCGCATGCCGCCGCCAACGGCGTTTGGCCTGCTCTCGTACGTGCGCCGCCGGTTCAGTCAACTGTTCGACGGTTCGGGCACAAGTCCGTAACGAAGTGAAAACACCATGTCGAATGGCTGTCCATGATGCCCAGCGGATCGGTGTACTACAGGCTTGGCCCCCAGGAACCATGAAAAAGCGCCCGAAGTGCCCAGATGAGCGTCCTGGGGAGGTACCCGGCATCCCCCCGTGCAAACGGTTACGGAAGGAAGTAGCGGCCTTGCGGAGCAAGACTGTGAAGTTCACCGGCGTTATCGCGGTGAGCGCGGCGTTGGCGCTCGGCGCGTCCGCCTGCGGAGACTCTGGCAGCGGTGGCAGCAAAGGCGACACCGTCACGATCGGCTTCTTGGGTGACCTGACCGGGGAGAACTCCGGCATCGTCATCCCGCCCAAGCAGGGCGCGCAGCTGGCGTTCGACCAGTACAACGCGACGAACCCGAAGGTCAAGATCCAGTTCAAGACCTACGACAGCCAGGGCAAGGGCGAGCAGGCCGTGCCCCTGGTCAAGCAGGCGATCACCAAGGACAAGATCGCGGGTCTGATCGGGCCGACGTTCTCCGGCGAGTCCGCCCAGGCGGACCCGGTCCTGGAAGAGGGCAAGATCCCCAACATCTCGTCGTCGGCCACCAACGTCGCGCTGGCCCAGCACGGCTGGAAGTTCTGGCACCGGCTCATCGCCAACGACAACGTGCAGGGCGCCGGCATCGGCAACTTCATCGCCTCGAACCTGAAGGCCAAGAAGGTCTTCATCATCCACGACAGCTCCGAGTACGGTAAGCCGCTCGCCGAGACGGTGAAGGCGAACGTCGAGAAGGCCGGCGCCACGACCTCCGAGGACGCGACCGACCCGCAGGGGTCGGACTACTCCGCGACGGTCAACAAGGCCAAGGCGTTCAACCCGGACGCGATCTTCTTCGGCGGCTACTACGCGCAGGCCGGAAAGCTGATCAAGCAGCTCCGTGAGGGCGGCGTGAAGGGCCGGTTCCTCTCGGGTGACGGTTCGCTGGACAAGGGCCTCGCCAAGGGCGCGGGCGGCACGACCGCCGACGGCACGATCGTCGGCTGCCCCTGCCTGATCGACCCGACCGGGTCCGCGGGCGCGGCGAGCAAGAAGTTCGCGCAGGACTACAAGGCCAAGTTCAACGCCGACCCGGGGGTTTACTCCGCCGAGGCGTACGACGCCGCGACCGCGTTCATCGCGGCCGTGAAGGCGGGCAACACCACCCCGGAGAAGATCAACTCCTTCCTGTCGACGATCGACCAGCCGGGTGTCTCGAAGCAGATCAAGTTCAGCTCGGCCGGTGAGCCGACCGCGACGGACGTCTACGTGTACGAGGTCAAGGGAGACCAGCTGCCCCTCCTGGGCAACTCCAAGACCGCCACTGTCAAGTAATCCGTCCGCCGTCAGGTGGGCTTACGTAACGCCAGGAGCGGGAGCGCACCGCGCTCCCGCTCCTGCGGCGAAGGCGATCAACTTGAACAACCTCATCAGCCAGTTCTGGCCGTACACCATCGACGGACTGTCCCTGGGCGCGATCTACGCACTGGTGGCACTCGGCTACACGATGGTCTATGGCGTTCTTCGTCTCATCAACTTCGCGCATTCCGAGATCTTCATGATCGGCACGTTCGCCGTGCTGGGAATGCTTCATCTGTTCGGCATGCCGTCCAACGTGGGTGGTTTCGCGCTGGTCGGGCTGCTGATCGTCCTGGCGGTCGCGGGTGGACTGGCCTCGGGCGGCAGCGCGGTGATCCTCGAGTACGTGGCATACCGGCCGTTGCGCCGCCACGGGGCGTCCCGCCTGGCGGCGCTCATCTCGGCGATCGGCGCGTCGCTGTTCCTGCAGCAGCTCTTCGCGCGCATCGTCGTGCCCTGGGCGTTCGACCTGCCGAAGGAGAAGGGCGCGCTCCCGATCCAGGGCCACTTCGTGGAGAAGTCCGACGTGATCCACATCGGAAGCTTCGAACTCTCCAACGACCGTCTCATCGTGATAGTCGGCGCGGTGCTGATGATGGTGCTGCTCGACGTCTTCGTGAACCGTACGAAGCTGGGCCGCGGCATCCGCGCGACCGCGCAGGACCCGGAGACGGCGGTGCTGATGGGCGTCAACATCGACCGGATCGTGACCGCGACGTTCGCGATCGGCGGTGCCATGGCGGGTGTCGCGGCGGCGCTCTACATGCTGCGGTTCGAGGAGACCCGGTTCGACGTCGGGTTCCTGCTGGGCATCAAGGCGTTCACCGCGGCGGTGCTCGGCGGTATCGGCAACCTGCGCGGCGCGCTGGTCGGCGGTATCGTCCTCGGGCTCTTCGAAATGTACGGCTCGGCGATCTTCGGCTCGGAATGGCAGAATGTCGTGGCATTCAGCGTTCTGGTGCTGGTCCTCATGTTCCGTCCCACCGGAATTCTCGGTGAGTCTCTCCAACAGGCGCGCGCATGAACGATTCCTCTTCTGGAAACCCGCTCACTCGAGTACGCGGCGCGTACTCCTCGGCGACCGACTCGATTCGTGACCGCTGGTCGGGCGCTCCCTCGTGGGTGCGCTGGCTCGTCTACGCGGTCCTGATCGTCCTCGCGCTGTTCCTTCCGGCGGACGGTATCGGCAGTTTCATGTCGCCGTACACGGACTGGCCGACGCTGCTGTTCTTCCCGATCGGCGGCTACATCCTGCTCGGCATCGGGCTGAACGTCGTGGTGGGCCAGGCCGGCCTGCTCGACCTTGGCTATGTCGCGTTCTTCGCCATCGGCGGCTACGCGATGGCGGTGTTCGGGGTGAAGTTCGGCTGGAGCTTCTGGGAGATCCTGCTGGTCGGCATCGTGTTGTCGGCGCTGTCGGGCATCATCCTGGGCGCGCCGACGCTGCGGCTGCGCGGTGACTATCTGGCGATCGTCACGCTGGGCTTCGGTGAGATCGTGCGGATCACCGCGAACAACACCAACTACATCGGCGGGCCGAACGGCATCGGCGGCATCCCGCATCCGCCGTCCTTCTCGGAGTGGACGATCCCGGACAACGGGCTGTTCGACGCGCTGGGCATCGGCGGTGTGCAGCCGTTCAAGTACGGCGCGCTGGATGGCAAGCCGTACTACTACCTGATGCTGCTCGTGATCGTGTTGGCGATCATCTTCGTGAAGCGTCTGGAGAACAGCAGGGTCGGCCGGGCCTGGGCCTCGATCCGGGAGGACGAGGACGCGGCCGAGCTGATGGGCGTGCCGACGTTCAAGTTCAAGCTGGCGGCGTTCGCGATCGGCGCGGCGATCGGCGGGGCGACCGGTGTCGTGTACGCCTCGCAGGCGGTGTCGATCATTCCGACGAACTTCCCGTTCATCCTGTCGGCGACCATCCTGGCGGCGGTCGTGCTCGGCGGTTCGGGGAACCTTCCCGGTGTCATCCTCGGGTCGTTCCTCGTGGCCTGGATCCCGGAGCGGATCCGTGGGCTCCAGGAGTACCGCGTCCTCGTCTTCGGTGCGGTGCTGGTGCTGCTGATGGTCTTCCGGCCGGAGGGCCTGCTGCCGTCGCGGCGGCGTAAGGCGGAGCTCGCCGAGGGTTCGGGAGGCATGGGATCCATGGGGGCCGAGGTGGCCGGTCCGGCCACCGTCGCAGCCGGTGAGGTGAGCGAATGAGTCACACGGCGGCGGGCGCCGCGGGTCCCGTGCTGGATCTGCGGGGCGTGACGATGCGCTTCGGTGGTGTGGTCGCCATCAACGGCCTGGACCTGACGATCGACGAGGGTGAGATCTTCGCGTTGATCGGTCCGAACGGCGCGGGGAAGACGACCGTGTTCAACGTGGTCACCGGGGTGTACCGGCCGACCGAGGGCAGGGTGGTCTTCGCCGGCTCGCGGATCGACGGGCAGAAGCGGTTCAAGGTGACCAAGCGCGGCGTGGCCCGTACGTTCCAGAACGTCCGGCTGTTCCACAACATGTCGGCGTTGGAGAACGTCATGGTCGGCGCGGACGCGAACCACCGTACGGGCCTGGCGGGGGCGGCTCTGGGGCTGCCCTGGCACCGCCGGGAGGAGCGTCAGGGCCGGGCGAAGGCCGAAGAGATCATGGAGTTCGTCGGCATCGGGCACCGCATCCATGAGACGGCCAAGAACCTCCCGTACGGCGACCAGCGGCGGCTGGAGATCGCCCGGGCTCTCGCGACGGACCCGAAGCTGTTGCTGCTCGACGAGCCGGCGGCGGGGATGAACCCGACCGAGAAGGAGGCCCTGCAGGGGCTCATCCGCAGGATCCGCGACGCGGGCCGCACCGTGCTGCTGATCGAGCATGACATGAGCCTGATCATGGGCATCAGCGACCGGATCGCCGTGCTGGACTTCGGCCAGAAGATCGCGGAGGGTCTGCCGGCCGACATCCAGAACAATCCGCGGGTCATCGAGGCGTATCTGGGGGCTCCTGCCGATGCTTCTTGAGATCAGGGACATCCACGTCCACTATGGCAAGATCGCGGCCCTCAAGGGCGTGTCCGTGGACGTCGACGAGGGCGAGATCGTCACGCTGATCGGCGCGAACGGCGCCGGCAAGTCGACGACTCTGAAGACGATCTCGGGTCTGCGTCCGCTGTCGTCGGGGCGGATCGTGTTCGGCGGCCGGAACATCAGCAAGGTGGCCGGGCACAAGCGGGTGCTCATGGGCATCGGGCAGGCGCCGGAGGGCCGGGGGATCTTCCCCGGCATGACGGTCACCGAGAACCTGTTCATGGGCGCGTACGCGCGCAAGGGCAACGTCGAGAAGGACCTCAAGGAGGTCTTCGACCTGTTCCCCCGGCTGGCGGAGCGCAAGGACCAGGCCGGCGGCACGATGTCCGGCGGGGAGCAGCAGATGCTCGCCATCGGTCGCGCGCTGATGACCCAGCCGAAGGTCCTGTTGCTGGACGAGCCGTCGATGGGGCTGGCACCCAAGCTCATCCAGCAGATCTTCTCGATCATCCAGGAGATCAACCGGCGTGGCACCACGGTGCTGCTGGTCGAGCAGAACGCGCAGCAGGCGCTGCAGATCGCGCACCGGGCGTACGTGCTCGAGACGGGTGCGGTGGTGAAGTCGGCCCCGGCCGGTGAGCTGCTGGACGACCCGCAGGTGCGCGCGGCGTACCTCGGGGGCGGAGCCGAGTCGGCGATCTGACCTCCTGCCGGGTGGCGGCCGCAGTGGCGGCCGCCACCCGGTCTATTTCAGGAGGATGTCGACGGGGTTCCTGGCACCCGCGGCCGGGGCGTTCTTGAGCTGGTCGCCCAGCCGGGACGATGAGGGGTCGCCGTAGACGCGGAGTGCGCGGACGGCCGCCTTCTTCGGGACGTCGAACCACAGGTCGAAGGCGCACAGCTCGTGCGAGGCGATGGTCTGCGTGCCGGAGACCGCGCGGGAGATCTGCATCGCGTCGGTGCTCGGCGCGTACGTCCTGCCGTCCGTGGTGACGAGGAGTTGCCGGCCGGGCTCGAAGTCGTGGCGTTCGCGGCCGTTGTTCACCATGAGGAGCCGCACCCGCACGTACTGGCCGTGGGGGATCCAGCTTCCGTGTGAGCCGATGACCTCGCCGAGTTCGGTCCGGAGGCCGATGACGGTGTAGGTGACCTCGCCGATCGCGGAGGTGCGGCCGGACAGCGGTGTCTCGCCGCTGGGCACCGGCTGGGGCGGGATCTCGTAGTGGCGGGCCGGCGAGCCGCAGCCGGCGAGCGTGAGGACGGCGGCCGCGAGCAGGGCCGTCGTTGCGGACAGCCGGCGCAGGGGGCGATGCACAGCGCGACGGTAGACGAGCGCGGGCCCGGGGGCGGTGAACTTCGCCGAATCGCGACCGGAATGCGATGAGCCCGGAGCGCCTTTGGTGCCGTCCCGCCGGTGAGCCCATGCAGGCCTTCCCCGGCCCTGCACAGGCCCGGCGGTACGTTTTCTACTCAGCGCTCCGGGCTCTTACGGTGCAACGGTAGCGAGACTGGTGTGATGGGTGCAAAGTCTGGGGCATACCCGTTGGGCCTCGATCGGAAACGATTCGGCCACGAACGACGAACCCGCAGGTCACCGAGGGGTGGCCGGAACGAGAAATTTACGGCCGATCGCGGACCGCGCATGTGAGACGTGCCGTGCATATCCGGCGATCACGGTCGTCGGTGATGACGATCTCGTAGGTGGCGAGCGTGCGGCCGCCGTGCAGCCGGGTCGCGACGCCGGTGACGTACCCCTCCGAGGCGGACCGGTGGTGGCTCGCGCTGATCTCGATGCCCATCGCGATGCGATCGGGTCCGGCGTGCAGGGTCGCGCCGACCGAGCCGATGGTCTCGGCGAGGACGCAGGAGGCGCCGCCGTGCAGGAGCCCGTACGGCTGGGTGTTGCCCTTGACCGGCATCCGCGCGACGACGCGTTCGGCGGACGCCTCGGTGATCTCGATCCCCATCGATTTGGGGAGTCCCTCGTACGCGTTCAGATCGAGCTCGCCGGGCGCGATCGCGCTCGCGTCGTCCACGAAACCTCCAGTGACCTTCTCGGCCTGCTCTGAATTGTCCTA
Source organism: Actinoallomurus iriomotensis (assembly GCF_030269445.1). Classification (GTDB taxonomy): domain Bacteria; phylum Actinomycetota; class Actinomycetes; order Streptosporangiales; family Streptosporangiaceae; genus Actinoallomurus; species Actinoallomurus iriomotensis. The sequence goes on along the minus strand of NZ_BSTJ01000001.1, from coordinate 100,006 downwards.
GGCGAAGGCTAGGCTGCCTGCGTGGTGATGACGGAAGCGACCCCTGAAACTCCCCGCCTGCTGCTCATGGACGGGCACTCGCTCGCGTACCGGGCGTTCTTCGCCCTGCCGATCGAGAACTTCTCGACGACGACGGGCCAGCCGACCAACGCCGTGTACGGCTTCACGTCCATGTTGATCAACGTCCTGCGGGACGAGGGGCCCACCCACGTGGCGGTGTGCTTCGACCGGAGCGAGCCGACGTTCCGCCACGAGACCTACGTCGAGTACAAGGCGAACCGGCGGGAGACGCCGGACGACTTCCGCAGCCAGATCAGCCTGATCTTCGAGGTGCTCGACGCGCTGCGCATCCCGCGGCTGTCGGTGGCCGGGTACGAGGCCGACGACCTGATCGCGACGCTGGCCACCCAGGCCGTCGGGCAGGGGATGGAGGTCTCGATCGTCACCGGCGACCGCGACGCCTTCCAGCTCGTCGGCGAGCACTGCACGGTGCTCTACCCGCGCAAGGGCGTGTCCGACCTGGCGCGCATGACGCCGGCGGCGGTCGAGGAGAAGTACGGCGTGCCGCCCGAGCGGCACCGGGAGCTGGCCGCGCTGGTGGGGGAGACCAGCGACAACCTGCCGGGCGTGCCGGGGGTCGGGCCCAAGACCGCGGCCAAGTGGCTCACCAAGTACGGCGGCCTGGACGAGCTGGTCGCGCACGTCGACGAGATCACCGGCAAGGCCGGCGCGAACCTCCGCGAGCACCTCGGCGACGTCCTGCGCAACCAGCAGATCAACAAGCTCGACTGCGAGGTGCCGCTCGACCGGGGGCCCGCCGACCTCACCCTGGGCCAGTGGGACCGCGACGAGATCCACACGCTGTTCGACACGCTGCAGTTCCGCGTGCTGCGCGAGCGGCTCTATGCGACGCTGTCGGCGGTCGAGCCGGAGGCCGAGGAGGGGTTCGAGGTCGAGATGGCCCGGCCCGGCCCCGGCGAGGTGGCCGCGTGGCTGGCCGAGCACGCGAGCGGTCCCGGGCGCGTCGGCGTCGCGGTGACCGGCGCGTGGGGGCGCGGCACCGGAGACATCACCGGCGTCGCGCTGGCCACCCAGGCGGGTGTGGGCGCGTACCTCGACCCGGTGGAGCTGCCCGAGGAGGACGAGCGGGCGCTCGCCGCGTGGCTGGCCGATCCCAAGCAGCCGAAGGCCATGCACGACGCGAAGGGCCCGATGCTGGCGTTCGCGGCGCGGGGCATGGAGCTCGGCGGGCTGACCAGTGACACGGCCCTCGCCGCCTACCTCGCCCTGCCGGGCCAGCGGTCGTTCGACCTGGGCGACCTGGTGCTGCGCTACCTCCACCGCGAGCTGCGCAAGGAGGCCGACGACAGCGGCCAGCTGACCCTCGACGGCTCCGGCGAGCAGGAGGCCGCCTTCGACCTGGTCGTACGGGCCCGCGCGGTGGTGGACCTGGCCGAGGCGCTCGACAAGGACCTGGAGCGGCGCGGCGCGGTGGCGCTGCTGCGCGACGTGGAGATGCCGCTGGTGGAGGTCCTGGCGGGCATGGAGCGCCTGGGCGTCGCCCTGGACATCGACTACCTGGCGCGGCTGTCGGCGACGTTCGGCGGCGAGGTCAAGTCGGTCGAGGAGGCCGCCTGGGAGGCGATCGGCCGCGAGTTCAACCTCGGCTCGCCCAAGCAGATCCAGCAGATCCTCTTCGACGAGCTGGGGCTGCCCAAGACGCGCCGCACCAAGACCGGCTACACCACCGACTCCGAGGCGCTGACCAGTCTCTACGCCCAGACCGCCCATCCGGTGCTGGAGGCGCTGCTCCGGCACCGTGAGGTGGCCAAGCTCAAGAGCATGGTCGACTCGCTGATCCCGATGGCCGACGACCACCGGCGCATCCACACGACCTTCGGGCAGATGGTGGCGGCGACGGGGCGGCTGTCCTCGGCCGACCCCAACCTGCAGAACATCCCGATCCGCACGGCCGAGGGCCGTCAGATCCGCGAGGGTTTCGTGGTCGGCGACGGGTTCGCGTGCCTGCTGACCGCCGACTACAGCCAGATCGAGCTGCGGATCATGGCCCACCTGTCCGGTGACGAGGCGCTGATCGACGCGTTCGGGTCGGGCATCGACTTCCACACGGTCACGGCGTCGCGCGTGTTCGACCTGCCGGCCGAGCAGATCGACGGTGAGCTGCGGTCGCGCATCAAGGCGATGAACTACGGCCTGGCGTACGGCCTGTCGGCGTTCGGCCTGTCCCAGCAGCTGCGCATCACCCCGGACGAGGCCCGCGGGCTGATGGAGGAGTACTTCGAGCAGTTCGGCGGCGTCCGCGACTACCTGCGTGACATCGTCTCCCAGGCCCGCCGCGACGGCTACACCGAGACGATCATGGGCCGCCGCCGCTACCTGCCCGACCTGACGTCGGACAACCGCCAGCGCCGCGAGATGGCCGAACGCATGGCGCTGAACGCGCCGATCCAGGGCTCGGCCGCGGACATCATCAAGGTCGCCATGCTGCGCGTCGACCGCGCGCTCCGCGACGAGGGCCTGCGTTCCCGCATGCTGCTGCAGGTCCACGACGAACTGATCTTCGAGGTGGCCGAGGGAGAGCTGGACACTCTGCGTGACCTGGTCACCCGCGAGATGGGCGCCGCGTACGACCTGCGCGTGCCGCTGGAGGTCTCGATGGGCACCGGCCGCACCTGGCACGAAGCCGGCCACTGACCCCGAGGCCTGGCGGTGGCCATGACCCGGGGGAGTGCGGACGGGTCTTCTTCGCCGTAATCCAGACCTTCACCGTAAGTAGCCGAGCGGTTACATGATCGTGGTAGCGGGAAGCAACCCTGAGCAGGCTCTTGTGGGCACCGCGTGCAGGATCGCTAGGGGACAACCGTGCCGCATCTCGACAAACTGGCCGCCGCTTTGATCGTGATCGCCGTGGTGGTGGGCTTCGTGGCCCCCCGTGACCGGCATGGGGGCGCTGAGCCTCGCGCCAACGCGCCCGCCGCCGGTGGTGCGGCGGTCCACGCGGGGGCGTCCAGGACGGCCGCGGCCGTGCCGCGCAAGCAGCCGCAGAAGAAGAAGGCGCCGCCGTTCAACATGGCCAAGGCGGCGGCCGCGGCTCGCGCCGCCGGCGCGAACGAGCTCGGCATGGTCCCGATCCTGATGATCCACCGGGTGATGGCCAAGCCGCAGGTCTCGCTCGACCGCTCGACCAAGGACCTGTACGACGAGTTCACCGGCATGGCCAAGCAGGGCTATGTGCCGATCACCGCGGCGGAGTTCGTCAAAGGCCAGATCGACATCCCGGCGGGCCGGCATCCCGTCGTGCTGACCTTCGACGACGGGTCGATCACGCACGCCGACTTCGACGGCGCGGGGAACCCCAAGCCCGACACGGCGATCGGGGTGATCCAGCGGGTGGCGAAGGAGAATCCCGGGTTCCGTCCGGTCGCGACGTTCTTCGTGAACCGCGACCCGTTCTACGGCGGCTCCAAGCCGGGCGTGGAGACGATGCGCTGGCTGGTCCGCAACGGGTTCGAGATCGCGAACCACACGACCAACCACAAGGACATGCGCACGATGAGCCATGAGGAGGTGGCCAAGGAGATCGGCACCGACGAGCAGATGATCGAAAGCGCCACCGGCAAGCCGGCGACCACCTTCGCGTTCCCGTTCGGCTCGCTGTCGGAGGCGCACCTCGACTGGGCCCAGCACGGCACCAAGCCGGTGCCGTGGAACTTCACGGGCATGTTCCTGGCCGGGTGGAAGCCCGCCGACTCGCCGTACGCCGGTTCCTTCGACCCGCGGCAGATCCCGCGGATCCGGGACAAGGAAAAGATCAAAGAAGATGACTGCAAGCAGTACTGTTCGACGGCGTGGTTGGAGTGGCTGGCGAAGAATCCCGACAAGCGGTACACCTCCGACGGGAACCCGGCCACGATCGCCTTCCCGCAGGATAAGATGATCTACCTCTACACGCGTTACAAGGAGTGGGCCTGCCCCTACTGACCACTCTCGAGATTGACCGCTGCCCATGGCCTCCCATATCCTGATCGCTGCGCTGTGGGCCTGTGCGCGCCTCGGACAGAGCAGGCTCGCGCTCGGTCAAGTCGACATCGGACTGGTCACATCGCCGGTTCATCGGCAGGGACGATAACTGGCCCTCCGCGCAACACACGCAACTACGCATGTCCGTATCCGGAGCCATCCCACACATGACGAGCAGCACCGAGGCCACCTCGAGTACCCCGCAGGTAGCGGTCAATGACATCGGGTCCGAGGAAGCCTTCCTCGCGGCGATCGACGAGACCATCAAGTACTTCAACGACGGCGACATTGTCGAAGGCACTGTCGTCAAGGTCGACCGAGACGAGGTCTTGCTCGACATCGGCTACAAGACCGAGGGCGTCATCCCCTCGCGAGAGCTGTCCATCAAGCACGATGTCGACCCGAACGAGGTCGTCAAGGTCGGTGACCACGTCGAGGCCCTCGTCCTCCAGAAGGAGGACAAGGAAGGTCGGCTCATCCTGTCCAAGAAGCGCGCTCAGTACGAGCGTGCCTGGGGCACGATCGAGAAGATCAAGGACGAGGACGGCATCGTCACCGGTACGGTCATCGAGGTCGTCAAGGGCGGCCTGATCCTCGACATCGGGCTGCGCGGCTTCCTTCCCGCGTCCCTGGTGGAGATGCGCCGGGTGCGCGACCTTCAGCCGTACGTCGGGCGCGAGCTCGAGGCGAAGATCATCGAGCTGGACAAGAACCGCAACAACGTGGTGCTGTCCCGCCGCGCATGGCTGGAGCAGACTCAGAGCGAGGTCCGCCAGACCTTCCTCAACACGCTTCAGAAGGGCCAGGTCCGCAAGGGCGTCGTGTCCAGCATCGTCAACTTCGGTGCGTTCGTGGACCTCGGCGGCGTCGACGGTCTGGTGCACGTGTCCGAGCTGTCCTGGAAGCACATCGACCACCCCTCCGAGGTCGTCGAGGTGGGCCAGGAGGTCACCGTCGAGGTTCTCGACGTGGACATGGAGCGCGAGCGGGTCTCCCTGTCGCTCAAGGCGACGCAGGAGGACCCCTGGCAGCAGTTCGCCCGCACCCACCAGATCGGCCAGGTCGTGCCGGGTCGCGTCACCAAGCTGGTGCCGTTCGGCGCGTTCGTCCGGGTCGAGGAGGGCATCGAGGGCCTGGTGCACATCTCCGAGCTGGCCGAGCGCCACGTGGAGATCCCGGAGCAGGTCGTCCAGGTCGGCGACGAGATCTTCGTGAAGATCATCGACATCGACCTCGACCGGCGCCGCATCAGCCTCTCGCTGAAGCAGGCCAACGAGGGTGGCGGGACGTTCACCGACGAGGAGTTCGACCCGACGCTCTACGGCATGCCGGCCGAGTACGACGCCGAGGGCAACTACAAGTACCCCGAGGGCTTCGACTCCGAGACCGGAGACTGGCTCGAGGGCTTCGACCAGCAGCGTGAGACGTGGGAGCGGCAGTACGCGGAGGCGCGTGCCCGCTTCGACGCCCACAAGAAGCAGGTCGAGGAGGCCCGCAAGGCCGAGGCCGAGGCGGCCGGTCCGCAGTCGTACAACACCGAGGGCGACCAGCCCGGCGGTGGCGGCGACACGGGCGGCGCGCTGGCGTCCGACGAGGCCCTCGCGGCCCTGCGCGAGAAGCTGTCCGGCGGCCAGGAGTAAGCGGAGTTAAATAACCGCATATGGTCGATTCCGACACACGCGTACGTCCTGGGGGTCCCGCCGCATCGGCGGGGCCCCCGGTCGTTCCGCAGGAGTTCTCCCGCATTCTGCTGATCGCGGTGACCGTCGCCGTCCTGACCGAGGTGCTGCGGGCCGCGTTCCCTTCGTTCGGTCACTTCGCGGCGGCCTCCGGCGCGGTCACCGCCGCGGCGGCGATCCTGATCGTCAGCCTGGCCGGCTTCTTGGCCCCCGTGGCACGCGCCGTGGCCGGGCCGCGCGGTCTGCTGGTGGCCGGCGTCGGCGGCCTGCTCGCCGTACGGCTCGCCACGCAGGCGCTGCCGGCCGCGCTGTGGCTGGCGCTGGCCGGGGCCGCGTTCGGCATGCTCGCCCTCACCGCCCTGTACGAGACGGCGCGTGGCCTGTCCGGCACCGGGTTCGCGGTGGCCGTGGTCGCCGGGCTGACCGGTGACACGGCGCTGTCCCTGGCCTTCGGCACCTGGGACCCGGCGGCCCGCAGTGGCGTCCTTCCGTGGCTGGCCTGCCTGATCATCGTCGGTGCCGGAGCGTTCGCCCTCGTACGGCAGACGCGGGTGCCGCCGATCGAGGCGCCCGCGATCGGCTGGCGTGACGCGCTCGGCGCCGCGGCGCTCGGGCCGTTCCTGGCGTTGCAGATCCTCGTGCTGGCCAGCCCGGCGTTCGCGGCCTCCAGCGGATGGCTGTCGCTGCCGGTCGCCGGCGCGGTCGTCCTCGCCGCGCAGGCCCTCACGCTGGCGTTCCTGTCCTCCGGCCTGGCCGTCGCGGCCGTACCGGGCGGCGTGTGCGTCTTCGGCGGCGCCCTGCTGGGCGTGGGCGCGGGCGCGGTGACCGGACGGTACGGGCTGACCGGCGTGGTCGCGGTCGTGGTCGTCGTCGCGGGCCAGGTGCTGTCGGCGTGGCTGCTCGCGGTCGCCTGCCGGGTGCCGCTGCGCCGCGGCGGCTACCGCGGCCGTCGCGTGCCCGTACCGGCCGGGGCCGCTTCGGCGCCGCCGCGTCCGCGCGACCTCGGCGGCCGTGCCTGGCGCATCGACCTGGGCGTCGCGGTGGGCGGCCTGCTCGCCACCCTGATCCTGCTGCCGTACCAGGCGCACTACACCGAACCGCTCCCGCTGCCGAACAAGGTGCTGCCCGGCGCGGCCGGCATCGTCCTGGGCCTGCTCTCGGCGATCGCGGCGGCGCGCGGCGGCCCGCTGCCCGCGCGGTCGTGGGCGCGTGCGCTCGGCGCCGGAGGCGGGGCGCTGGTGCTGCTCGTCGTGCCGGCCGCGTACGCGATGACCGCCCCGGAGACCTCTCGTACGGCCGCGCAGCCCGGGACGTTCCGGCTCGCGGCCTACGACATCGACCAGGCCGTCGACGCCGACGGGCGGCTCGACCCGGAGGCGGTCGCCCGCACCATCGAGGCGCAGCACGCCGATGTGGTCGCGCTGCAGTCCGTCGGCCGCGGCTGGCCGCTGTCGGGAACCGCCGACGTCGGCTCCTGGCTGGCCCGCCGGCTCGGCATGCGGCTCGTGTGGGGACCGGCCGCCGACCAGCAGTACGGCAACGCCGTGCTGTCCCGGCTCCCGGTGAAGGCGACCGGCAACGGGCGGCTGCCCGTGGGCGCCGGTCCGCAGGCGCGCGGCTATGTCTGGGCGCGGGTCGACGCCGGCGGCGGCCGTACGGCCGACGTGTGGTCGGTGGACGTCCAGCACGGCGCCGGCCGCACCCGGACCCGGCTCGCCGAGATCGGCAGGCTCCTCCAGGCGTGGAGCGGCGCCCCGCACACCGTGATCGCGGGGAACCTGGACACGGCGAACGGCGGGCCGGAGGCGGACCAGATCACCGGGCAGGGCGACCTGCGCGCCGCCGGCGGTGGCGCCGTCGTCTCGATCTTCGGCACCGGCGACCTGGGGCTGGGCGACACCGTGACGGGCCCGCACCGGTCGGTGCTGGCGGCCACCGTACGGGTCGTAGGCTGAGCGCCCATGGACGACGTGCGGATCGAGCGGGCCGAGAAGGCGGACGCGGGGGAGATCCTCACCCTCCAGCGCGCCGCGTACGTGACCGAGGCGCAGCTGCACGGCGACCCGTTCCTGCCGCCGCTGGTCGAGTCGATCGACCAGGTGCGCGAGATGATCGCCGGCTCGCTCGTGCTGAAGGCCGTCCTCGGCACGCGCATCGCCGGGTCCGTGCGCGGCCGGTTCAACGACCGGACCTGCCTCGTCGGCCGGCTCGTCGTCGCCCCCGACCTGCAGGGCCGGGGCATCGGCCGGGCGCTGATGGGCGCCCTGGAGGAGGAGGCGGCCGGGCGGGCCGACGCCTGCGTGCTGTTCACCGGCCACCTGAGCGAGTCGAACCTTCGGCTCTACCGGCATCTGGGGTACGGCGAGACGCACCGGGAGCGGGTCGCCGACCACCTGATGCTCGTCCACATGCGCAAACCCCTCGTGGCCGCGGAGACGGCGGAATGAGTACTCTCGCCTCGTGCTGAGAGTGGGATTGACCGGCGGCATCGGTTCGGGCAAGAGCGAGGTGTCGCGGCGGCTGGTCGCGCTCGGCGCCGTCCTGGTCGACGCCGACGCGGTCGCGCGTGAGGTGGTCGAGCCCGGCACGCCCGGTCTGGCCGCGGTCGTGGAGGAGTTCGGTGAGCAGATCCTGCTCCCGGACGGAGAGCTGGACCGCGAGCGGCTGGGCGAGATCGTCTTCGCCGACGACGCCCGCCGCGCACGCCTCAACGCGATCGTGCACCCGCTCGTCGGGCGGCGGATGCAGGAGCTGGTCGACGAGGCGCCCGCGGACGCCATCGTCGTCTACGACGTGCCGCTGCTCACCGAGAACGACCTGGCCGGCCTGTACGACCTCGTGGTCGTCGTGGACGCCCCGGTCGAGGAGCAGGTACGGCGGCTCACGGAGCTGCGCGGCATGACCGAGGACGCGGCGCGCGCCCGCATCGCCGCCCAGGCCACCCGGGAACGACGCCGGGCGATCGCCGATCGGATCATCGACAACTCCGGCACGCTGGAGTCACTCGCGGCACAGGTGGACGACCTGTGGGCCGAGCTGGCCCGCCGCGCGGCCTGACGGCGGAGGGCGTCGCCCCGGACCCTTCTGTACGGCGTTGAGGAGGGCACCTCGCCGCGTTCTCACCGGTGGACGGTGCTCGACACCAGAACGCGCCCCTTTCCGCCTCAACGCGCCCTGGGGCCGCTCGGGGTCAGTGCGGCACGGCCTCGGGGCGGTTGCTGACGATCCCGTCGACCCTGTCGCCGATCAGCCGCCGCACGGTCGCCGGGCTGTCGGCGACCCAGGCGAAGACCTTCATGTGCCGGGCGTGCACCGCGCGTACGTAGGCGGCGGTGACGGTGTCGTAGCGCGGGTTGACGTAGCCGGCGTAGCGGGCGACGGCGGGCAGCTGCCGGGCGGTGGGGGTGCCGATCACGCCGGTCGGCACCGAGGGGAGCAGCCGGTGGAAGCTCTCCACTGAGGGCCAGTCGAAGCTCTGCACGACCGTACGGTCCGGGAGCGTCCAGCCGGGCTGGGCGCGCAGCTCGTCCGCGACGCGGCCGGGCAGGCCCGGGTAGAGCGCGGGATTCTTGAGTTCCAGGAGCAGCTTCATGTCGCTGCCCTCCATCTCCCGCAGCGTCTCGGCCAGGGTGGGGACGCGTTCGCCCGCGTACCGGGGGGAGAACCACGACCCCGCGTCGAGCCGCTTGACCTGGGCGAGCGTGAAGTCGCCGACCCGCCACGGCGACCGGCCGGGGAACACCTTCTCGGCATCGGTCGTACGGCCCAGTGTCGCGTCGTGCATGATGATCGGCACGTGGTCGCGCGTCTGCTGCACGTCGAGCTCGAAGTAGTCGGCATACGCGGCTCTGGCCTCGCGGAACGCTGCCAGGGTGTTCTCCGGGGCGTGCGCGGAGGCGCCCCGATGCGCGATGTCGGCCACGCCCGCCGGTTGCCGCGCGGCCGGGACGAACGCCATGCCGGCATAGGTGAGGGGCAGAGCCGAGACGAGGGCGGCGATGCGGTGGGCCATGACGACCTCCGGCGACTTTGACGGAGCGTGACGTTCCGATTACTTTACGGTGACCGCCGGGGAGTCCGCGAGAGCCGCACCGGAATGTCACCGGCGGGTCGTACGGTTGACATACACGGGCGGCCGGGGGAGCCGCCCGCTTCGCCGCCCCTCTGGGCGGCGACCACAGACTCACCGGAGGAAACAGCGTGCGGCCTGTCACCGATCTTCAGCGCAAGGTGGCGCCCTTCGAGGTCGTCACCGACATGAGTCCGTCCGGCGACCAGCCGCAGGCGATCGGCGAGCTCGAGCAACGGGTCAAGCGGGGCGACAAGGACTCGGTGCTCCTGGGCGCCACCGGCACCGGCAAGACCGCGACCGTGGCCTGGCTGATCGAGAAGGTCCAGCGTCCGACGCTGGTCATGCAGCCGAACAAGACGCTCGCCGCGCAGTTCGCCAACGAGCTGCGCGAGATGCTGCCGAACAACGCGATCGAATACTTCGTCTCCTACTACGACTACTACCAGCCCGAGGCGTACGTCCCGCAGACCGACACCTACATCGAGAAGGACTCCTCGATCAACGACGAGGTGGAGCGGCTGCGGCACTCGGCGACCAACTCGCTGCTGACCCGCCGCGACACGATCGTGGTCGCGTCGGTGTCGTGCATCTACGGCCTGGGCACCCCGCAGGAGTACGTCGACCGCATGGTGCGGCTGCGCGTGGGCGACGAGATCGAGCGCGACGAGCTGCTGCGGCGCCTGGTCGGCATGCAGTACGCCCGCAACGACCTGGCGTTCACCCGCGGCACGTTCCGGGTGCGCGGCGACACGGTCGAGATCATCCCGCAGTACGAGGAGCTCGCCGTCCGCATCGAGATGTTCGGCGACGAGATCGAGAAGCTCGCGACCCTGCACCCGCTGACCGGCGAGGTCGTCACCGAGGACGACGAGCTCTACATCTTCCCCGCCTCCCACTACGTCGCCGGCCCGGAGCGGATGGAGCGGGCGATCAAGGGCATCGAGCAGGAGCTCGAGCAGCGCCTGGGCGAGCTGGAGCGGCACGGCAAGCTGCTGGAGGCCCAGCGCCTGCGGATGCGCACCACGTACGACATCGAGATGATGCGGCAGGTCGGCACCTGCTCCGGCATCGAGAACTACTCCCGCCACATCGACGGCCGTGGCCCCGGCACCCCGCCCAACACCCTCCTCGACTACTTCCCCGAGGACTTCCTCCTCGTGATCGACGAGTCGCACCAGACGACGCCGCAGATCGGCGCGATGTACGAGGGCGACATGTCGCGTAAGCGCACGCTGGTGGACCACGGGTTCCGGCTGCCGAGCGCGCAGGACAACCGGCCGCTCAAGTGGGAGGAGTTCCTCGAACGGATCGGCCAGACGATCTACCTGTCGGCGACGCCGGGGCCGTACGAGCTGGGGCGCGTCAAGGGAGACGTGGTCGAGCAGGTGATCCGCCCGACCGGCCTGGTCGACCCGGAGGTGGTCATCAAGCCGACCAAGGGCCAGATCGACGACCTGGTCCACGAGATCCGGGTGCGAGCCGACCGCGACGAGCGGGTCCTGGTCACCACGCTGACCAAGAAGATGGCCGAGGACCTGACCGACTACCTCCTGGAGCTGGGCATCCGGGTGCGCTACCTGCACAGCGAGGTCGACACGCTCCGCCGGGTGGAGCTCCTGCGCGAGCTGCGGCTGGGCGAGTTCGACGTGCTGGTCGGCATCAACCTGCTCCGCGAGGGCCTCGACCTGCCCGAGGTGTCGCTGGTGTCGATCCTCGACGCCGACAAGGAGGGCTTCCTGCGGTCGGAGACGTCACTGATCCAGACGATCGGCCGCGCGGCGCGTAACGTGTCCGGCCAGGTCCACATGTACGCCGACAAGGTCACCCCGTCGATGGAACGCGCGATCGACGAGACCAACCGCCGCCGCGCCAAGCAGATGGCCTACAACGAGGCGGACGGCATCGAGCCCACCGCCCTCCGCAAGAAGATCGCCGACATCCTCGACATGCTGGCCCGCGAAGACGCCGACACCGAAGAGCTCATCGGCGCCGGCCGCCAGCAGAGCCGCGGCAAGGCCCCGGTCCCGGGCCTGTCGGCCAAGCGCACGGGCCGCCACGCCGCCGACCTGGTCGGCGAACGCCCGCGCGAGGAGATGGAATCCCTGATCGACCAGATGACCCAGCAGATGCACCACGCGGCCGAAGAACTCCAGTTCGAAGTCGCCGCCCGCCTCCGCGACGAGATCAAAGAACTGAAACGCGAACTCCGCGACATGAAGGAAGCCGGCGTCCGGTAACCAACGACACTCCTCGACCACCCACCAGAAAGTCCCGCTCCCCTTGCCACCGGCCCACACCACGCGCAACCCTCGCTCGG
>NZ_BSTJ01000001.1:0-87799 GCF_030269445.1 Actinoallomurus iriomotensis | reverse complement strand
GGGGCAGCGGGGCAGCGGGGCAGCGGGGCAGCGGGGCAGCGGGGCAGCGGGGCAGCGGGGCAGCGGGGCAGCGGGGCAGCGGGGCAGCGGGGCAGCGGGGCAGCGGGGCAGCGGGGCAGCGGGGCAGCGGGGCAGCGCATCACGATGCGATGCGGCAGTGAGCGCCACGGCCGTCCGGCGGGCGTACCGCCCGCGTCTGGTTGGTGCTGCCGGATCAGCTGTATGTGGGGCTAGCCGGCTCTGCCTGCCTGGCCGGCCGTGCCCAGGTCCCAACGGCCCTACCTGTCGCGCTCGACGGGCAGGGTGGTTAATGCGCCGTCGGCATTGGCCCGCGCCGGTCGGTGCTCGACGCCAGTCGCATCGTTAGCCTGCGGTTATGGCTCGACCGAGGACGTTCGATGAGGATCGTGTCCTGGAGGCGGCGATGCATGCCTTCTGGGCGAACGGCTATGAGGCCACCTCGACGCGCGACCTGTGTGAGGCCGTGGGGCTTGATCGCAGCAGTGTCTACAACGCGTTCACCAGCAAGCATGAGCTGTTCAAACGAGTGTTGACCCGCTACGTCAACGCCACCACCGACACTCAGCTGGAGATTCTGCAGGATCCGACGCGGTCGGCGGCGGAGCGGATCCGGGCCCTGCTCGGCGAGATCGTCGACGGCGAGATGGAGAACCGGCGTAGCGGCCACCCGGGCTGCCTCACGGTCAACACCACCGTCGAGTTCGCCGGGCGTGACGCGGAGATCGCCGCCTTGCTGGAGCGGGACCTGGCCCGGCGGCTGGAGGCGCTCCGTACCGTCATCGAGACCGGCCGGCGCGCCGGGGACATCACCTCCACGCGGGACTCGGGTGACCTGGCCCGGTTCCTCAACGCCGTGATCGCCGGGATCCGGGTGACCGCCCAAGGAGGTGCCGACCGTGCCGCGCTGGAGTCGATCGCGGCGACGGCCGTTGACGCCCTGACGGCCTGATCTCCGGCTTTCGGTGAGTGCCACGACCGGTCCCGAAAACTCCTCCCCAGCCGACGAAAGGCAACCGGCCTGGGGCGCGGTCGTGTAGGCGGGTTGTTGCTGGGCGGCGCGTTGTTCGGCGAGATCGAGTCGCTCGGTCTCCTGAGGCGTGGGATCGGCCGAGTAAGTGGCCGATGACCCGGCCGAGGGCGCCCTGCTGTCGAAGCGCCGGCACGGCGTGTCGCGCCGGGTTCGTAAGCGGGTGAAAAGCAGGCCGGGCCCGCACCGACGTGAGTCGGTGGGGCCCAGCCTTGGTCGTCCTAAGTCTAGATCGGCGTGACCTGCTCCGCCTGGGGGCCCTTGGGACCCTGGGTCGTCTCGAAGCTCACGCGCTGGTTCTCCTCCAGCGTACGGAAGCCGCTGGAGGTGATCGCCGAGTAGTGCACGAACACGTCCGGGCCGCCGCCGTCAGGTGCGATGAACCCGAAGCCCTTGTCGGCGTTGAACCACTTGACGGTGCCTTCTGCCACTTTCTCTCCTTGCTTGAGAACCTCTACCGGGGCGCCGGTTGGCGGACCGGGGCTGCATCACGGACTTCGGCTTACTTCCGCGAAGACTATCCCGGAGAAGCGAAAACGCCCGCCGTCACTTCCGCGGGCGTTCAAGACGAACTCAATACGTACGAGGAAACTTCGACTGCAACGCATACCATGCTATCGGCTCTCCGTATGAGCGGCAACCGACCGCAGCGGGCGCTATGGGCCTCCGGCAGGCTCTCTCATCGCCACCGTCCTGAGCAGCGCGAACGCCGACTTTCAGTGCCGACGGGCACCCGCCGGTCAGGGGCTCGAGGATCCTCCCAGAGGGGCCCGCGCCCTGCCTGAGACCAAGATCGACGGCCCCGGATCACCCACGGCGATGCGTCTTCTCACAACCGGAACCGGTTCCGGGTCACGCGGGCCACTGTGGCGCGCGTTTTTCCAGGAACGCCCGAATTCCTTCCTGGGCCTCGGGGGTCTGACTCGACGCGGCCATCACCTCCACCGCGTACGTGTAGGCGTCCGCCTCCGGGTGACCGAGCTGGGCGTACATGGCCTGCTTGCCGAGGGCCTTGCTGCGCCGGCTGCCACGCGTGGCGCGTTCGAGCAGCTCGCGTGTTGCCTTCTCCAGCTCCTCCGGGGGCACGGCGCGGTTGATCAGGCCCCAGTCGAGCGCGGTGCCGGCGTCGATGACGTCACCGGTCAGCGCCATCTCCATCGCCCGCTTGCGCCCGATGTTGCGGGCGATGGGCACCATCGGCGTGTGGCAGAACCAGCCGCCCTTGCCGCCCGGGGCGGCGAACCCCGCGCTCCACGTCGCCACGGCCAGGTCGCAGGTGGCCACGAGCTGGCAGCCGGCGGCGGTCGCCAGCCCGTGCACCCGGGCGATCACGACCTGCGGTACGGACTGGATGGTCTCCATCAGCTCCCGGCAGGTGAGGAGCAGCTCACGCGCGGTGCCGAGGTCCGCGCCGGCCAGGTCGGCGAAGTCGTGCCCCGCGGAGAAGACCGGGCCGTTGCCGGCCAGCACCGTACCCGTCGCGTCCGTCTCGCCGACCTGCCGGAACGCCGAGGTCAGCGCGCGCATGTGGGACAGGGACAGAGCGTTGCGGCGCTCGGGCCGGTTCATCGTGATGACGGCGAACGGGCCGTCGCTCTCGACCAGTACCTCGTCAGAGCTCATGTCCGCACGGTACGTCGCGAGTCGCCCGGATTACCACCGTCCAGGCCCGGCACTCGCTCGGGCCGAGCGTCAACGGCGCCCTCAAGCGGTCGCGGACCGGCTTGCCGGACGGCGGGAAGCGCGGCCGATCGTCGCGCGCACCAGGGCCGGCAGGCCCGCCGCGATGCCGGCGTAGCCGAACAGCGCGCGCAGGTAGAGCGGCGCGAGCAGCCCGTCGAGCACACGTGAGCCCGGTGGGCAGGTCCGCCACGTCGAGCAGTCGGCGCGGTGGTCGAGAAATGGTGCTTTGTCGGTGGCGGTGGGGTCGGCGGGTGGGACCGTCGTGTTGAGGAGCCGGTGCGGCTGGCGGACGCGGTTGTCAAGAGACAGTGCTGTCGCGTCGTCCGTCGCCGGGTGGCGGTGGGTGCCGGGCACGGAGGCGAACAGCGCTCGGCCCCGGACGGTCCGCCTCCGGGCCTCGGCGCGCGCGCCCAGCCGAGCAGATCGGCGACCAGATCGCCGGGCGGCCCCCTCCGGGACGAGTACCGCGGTCGTGCTCAAGGATCGCGAGCGGCGTGTGCACCGCCGAAGGGCCGATCCGTGGCCACTCGGACCGCCGTCCATGGCCGGACGGCCGATGCGCACCGTTCCTCCCCGGCCGACCGGAGACGCCGTGACCGACGAAGGATGCCGGGGCGGTGGGCAGGGTGACCACACCGGTCTGGCCGATCGCCCGACGTCGCCGGCCGCCCGCCGTTCCTACGCTGAGGCGCGTGACCGGACGACATTCCCTGCGGGGCGGGACGGGGCGGGCCGTCGCCCTGTTCTTCCTCGCGCCGCTGGTGGGCGAGTACCTGCTCGGCAACACTCCCATCACGGACGTGTCCTCGTTGTTCCTCTTCGCCCCCCTGTACGGCGGCGGGGCGCTGCTGATCCGGGAGACGGCCCGGCGCCGCGGGCGCGGCTGGCCGACGATCATTCTCCTCGCGGCGGCCTATGCCCTGCTGGAGGAGGGACCGGTCGACATGATGCTCTGGAACCCCTCCTACGGCGGCTTCGACATCGCCGCCGCCTACTCCGGCACCTACGTCCCCGCGCTCGGCACCAGCGTCCAGATGCTCCAGGACGTGCTGTCGATGCACACTGTCTGGAGCGTCTGCGTGCCGATCGCGCTCGTGGAGTCCTTCGGCCGGGACCACGACCACGCCGTCCCCTGGCTCGGACGCTTCGGCGTCACGGTGACCGCCGTGCTGTTCGTGGCCGGGGCGGCCCTGCTCGCCGCCGCGCAGATCGCCCAGACGCGCTTCGTCGCGGCACCGGGCGAGCTCGCCTGGTGCTCCGCCGCCATCGTCGCGCTCGTCGTCGCGGCGTTCGCCCTGCGACCACGGCCGGCGGCCGCGGTCGCAGGGCGAACGCCGCCGGCTCCGTGGATGGTGGGCGCCACCGCGTTCGGGGTGACGAGCGTGTACTGGGGCCGGGAGTTCCTGGGCGACGGGGTGTCGCAGTGGGCGGTGGCGGCCGCCTGGTTCGTGCTGGTGGCGGCGAGCGTGGCGTTGGGCGTGCGCTGGTGCCGCCGCCCCGGCTGGGGCGCGGCGCACCGTCTCGCCCTGGCCGGCGGCGCGCTGCTCACCTACGCCTGGGTCGGCGTCTCGCACGCCCGTGACCTGGACGTCCCGCGCACCGTCGCGCTCACCGGGAACATCGTGTTCGGCGTGGGCGCGGTCGTCCTGTTGGCCATCGGCGCCCGGGCGGTACGCCGGCGGGCCTCCGCCGCGGCGATCTGACCGGTTCAGCCGGCGCCGAGCTCGACCAGGCGTTCCAGCGCGTCGCCGAACTCCTCGATCATGTCGTAGACGACCTGGCGTGCGGGCCGGACGGTGTTCATCCGGCCGACGACCTGGCCGACGAAGTAGTTGACCAGCTGCCGGGCGCCCTCGTTGCCGTTCTCGGCGGCCGTGCCGATCGGGCCCATCGCGCCCTCGGCGACGATCATCTGGAGGGGCATCGGCAGCGCGCCGGGGCTGTCGGATGAGGTGTCCCACTCGTCGGTCCACGCCGATCGCAGCTGCCGCGCGGGCTTGCCCGTACGGGACCGGGAGCGCACCGTGTCGCTCGACGAGGCCGCGAGCATCTTGGCCTTCACGGCCGGGAGCGTCTCGGCCTCCTCGGTGGTCAGCCACACCGAGCCGCACCACACGCCCTGCGCGCCGAGCGCCATCGCCGCGGCCATCTGCCGGCCCGACGCGATGCCGCCCGCCGCGAGCACGGGCAGCGGCGCCACGGCGTCCACGACCTCCGGCACGAGCACCATCGTGGAGATCTCGCCCGTGTGCCCGCCGGCCTCCGAGCCCTGCGCGACGATCAGGTCGGCACCGGCCTGGACCTGGCGGCGCGCGTGCTCGACGGTGCCGACGAGCGCGGCGACCGGCACGCCCGCGGCCCGCGCGCGTTCGACCATGACCGGCGGGGGCGGGCCGAGGGCGCTGGCGATGAGGCGAATCGGGTGGTGCAGGGCGACGTCGATCAGCTCGGTGGCGCCCTCCTCGGTGACCTGGCGGCCGCCGCGGCGGGCGTCCCGGCGGCCGGCCGACAGGTCGGGCGCCGGCACGCCGTACCGCTCGAACAGCCCGGCGAGGAACTCCCAGTGCCCCGGCGGGATCGCCGCCAGCAGGTCACCGGACGCCTCGGCCTCTTTGGCGATCTTCCCGGGCACGAGGACGTCGACGCCGTACGGCCGGCCGCCCACGTGGTCGTCGATCCAGCGCAGCTCCTCCTCGAGCCGGCCGGGGGAGAAGGCGACCGCGCCGAGCACGCCGAACCCGCCCGCGTTGGTGACCGCCGCGACCACGTCACGGCAGTGGCTGAAGGCGAAGAGCGGGAACTCGATCCCGAACGTCTCGCACAGGTCTGTTCTCACCGGTCGCGCTCCTCGAACACCGGATAGCTCTCGCCCTCGTCCGGATGGACGAACCTCGCCCGCAGGGGCAGCCCCGCCCGTGGCGAGTCCGTCTCCAGCCGCGTGTACATCCACGGGCCCTCGGCCAGCTCGACCAAGGCCAGCGGCGCCGTCTCGCCCGTACGGGAGTGGGTGACCGCCCAGGAGACCAGCATCGCCTCGCCGGTCGCCTCCGCCCAGGTCAGGTCGTCGGTGCCGCATCCGGGGCAGCCGGTCGCGTCCGGGGCGAACCACCGCTCGCAGGAGGCGCAGCGGGGTACCACCAGCCGGTCCTCGGCGGCGCCGTCGAAGAACGGGTCGCCGCGGCCGTCGCGCCGGATCGGGCCGGCCGCCGTCATGAATCCTCCTGTGTCGGAGGGTGTGACCACGGGGGCGTGTTTCTTGATTCCCTCGCTTCGCTCGGTCATGGGCCCTCCTTCGTCGGAGGGTGTGACCACGGGGCCGTGTTTTTTGATTCCCTCGCTTCGCTCGGTCATGGGCCCTCCTTCGCGTGCGGGCTGACGACCAGCGTCGCGTGGTGGTCGAGGATGCCGCCGTTGCCGCTGACGAGGATCACGTCGTTGCGAGGAGCCTGCCGCTCACCGCCGTGGCCGCGGGCCTGGATCACGGCCTCGGACAGCGGGGTCATGCCCCACATGTAGTAGCCCGACAGCTGCCCGCCGCCGGTGTTGACCGGCAGCGTGCCGCCCGGACCGAGAGCGCCGCTCGCGGCGAACGGCCCACCCTCGCCCTTGGCGCAGAAGCCGTAGTCCTCCAGCGTCACCAGGACGGTGAAGGTGTAGCAGTCATAGATCTGGCAGCTGTCGACGTCGGCCGTGGTGATGCCCGCCATCTTCATCGCCGCCGGGCCGGACAGCGCCGCCCCGGTGGCCAACCCGAAGTCGCTGCCGCGCTCCATGCGGCGGCCGGGGTGGCCCTGCCCCCACCCCCACACGTGCACGGGCGGCTGTGCCAGGTCGCGGGCGCGCTCGGCGCTCGTGACGATCACGGCGACGCCGCCGTTGGAGACGAGGCAGCAGTCGAGCAGGTGCAGCGGTTCGACCACCCAGCGGGACTCCTGGTGGTCGCGCAGCGAGATGGGCTCGCGCATCTGGGCGAGCGGGTTGCCGACGGCCCAGGCGCGAGTGGCCACCGCGATCGCGCCGAGCTGCTCGCTCGTGGTGCCGTAGCGTTCCATGTGCCGCCGCGCCGCGAGGGCGTAGAAGGCGTTGACGCTGCGGAAGCCCAGCGCGGCCTGCAACCCGCCGACGCCGTGCCACTCCGCCGCCTCGCGGTGGTAGGCGGAGCCGGAGGAGCGTTCGGGGCGCAGCGGCGCGTCGGCGAAGACGCACGCGACCGCCGACGCGGCGCCACTGCCGATCATCGCGGCGGCGTGGGAGACCATGCCGATCGCGGTCGCGCCGTAGGAGTTCATCTGGGTGAGCAGCCGCAGGTCCCGCAGGCCGAGCACGCCGGCCAGGTCGATGCCGGGGGAGCCGGACAGGCCGTGGCTGACGATCAGCCCGTCGAGGTCGGACAGGGCGAGGCCGGCGTCATCGGCGGCGGCGCGTACGGCGTCGGCGGCCAGTCGACGCGGGCTGCGGCCGTACACCTTGCCGAGCTCGGTCGTCCCGAGCCCGGCGATCGCCGTCCCGGTCATCGCCACGCGCCCCCCTCCCCGGAGACGGCCCGGAGCCCTCGCGATGGGCGAGAGCCCGGGACGGCTCTCCGCGTTCCGTCCGCTCCCACGGTACCGAATCCGATTCGGGCTCGGCCAGACGGGATGCGGGCGGAGACCGGCTCAGGGGCGGGCGAACCGGTCGGTGGCCTCGATCAGGCGGTGCAGGATGCCCGGCTCGCTGTACGCGTGGCCGGCGTCGGCGACGAGGTGGAAGTCCGCCTCGGGCCAGGCCTGGTGCAGGTCCCACGCGGTCGCCGCCGGCGTCGCGACGTCGTACCGGCCCTGCACGATCACGCAGGGGATGTGCCGGATCTTCTTCACGTCGCGCAGGAGCTGGTCCTCCTCAAGGAACCCGCCGTTGAGGAAGTAGTGGTTCTCGATGCGGGAGAACGCCACCGCGTAGTCGTCGGCCGCGTGCTCCTCGATCAGCCTCTCGTCCGGCAGCAGCGTGATCGTCGACCCCTCCCAGACGCTCCAGGCCCGTGCGGCCGGCAGGCGCACCGCGGGGTCCGGGTCGTTCAGCCGCGTGTGGAAGGCCGCGATCAGGTCGTCGCGCTCGTCCTCCGGGATCGGCTCGACGAACCTCTCCCACAGGTCGGGGAACAGCAGTGACGCGCCTTCCTGGTAGAACCAGTACAGCTCGAACGGCCGCAGCGTGAAGATCCCGCGCAGCACCATCTCGGTGACCCGCTCCGGATGCGTCTCGGCGTACGCGAGGGCGAGCGCGCTGCCCCAGGAGCCGCCGAAGACCATCCACCGGTCGATGCCCAGGTGCTCGCGCAGGAGCTCCATGTCGGCGACGAGATGCCACGTGGTGTTGCGTTCGAGCGAGACCGACGGATCGCTCGCGCTCGGCCCGCTGCGCCCGCAGTTGCGCTGGTCGAACAGGACGATGCGGTACGCCTCCGGGTCGAACAGCCGGCGGTGGCCGGGACCGCACCCGTCGCCCGGGCCGCCGTGGAGCATCACGACCGGCTTGCCGGCCGGGTTGCCGCAGACCTCCCAGTAGATCCGTTCCCCGTCTCCGGGGTCGAGGAATCCGGAGTCGTACGGCTCGATCGGCGGATACAAGGTCTTCATGACCGGCATTCTCTCATCGCGCGAATGACGGTTTCGGACAGTGACGCCTAAGCGCCCGTGTGTTCCTCCGCCCAGGTCACGGCCCTTTCACAGGGGACGTGACCTGGGGAGCAATTCACGAGTGATGCGCCACACGTTCCCGGACATGGCAGACAGCCTTGCGAGACGCCCTTAGAGTTCCCTATGTGAGCGATCTCAATGGTTCGGGCGGTTCTTACTCCGCGGACAGCGGCGGGTCGTCGTGGTTGCCGGGCAACGGCAGCCGGCCGGCCCGTGGCGGCGACGTGGAACAGCCGGGCGAGGTCGTCGACCGGCTGCGGCAGATGGCGGACATGCTCGCCGGCGCGTTGGCGCAGGGTGAGCAGAAGGTCGCCGAGGCGAAACAGGAGGCCGCGGTCCAGATCGCGGCCGTCCAGGCGGAGCACGAGAAGACCAAGCAGGAGGCCACCTCGGCCTGGCAGGAGGTCGAGCGCCTCCGCACCCAGGTGCAGCAGGCTCAGGCCACCGCCCGCCAGATGCTCGCCGAGCGCGAGAGCGCCAAGCAGGACGCCGCGGCGGCGATGCAGGAGATCGAGCGGGTCGGCGCCCAGAACGAACAGCTCGACCAGCGCGCCGAACAGGCCGAGGCGGCCGTCCGGCAGCTCATGACCGAGCGCGAGGCCGCCCAGCGCGACGCCGCCGCGATGCGCCAGGAGGCGCAGTCCGTACGGCAGCAGAAGGAGCAGGCCGAGGCGACCGGGCGCCAGCTCATGGCCGAGCGCGAGTCGGCCAAGCAGGACGCCGCGGCGATGCAGCAGGAGCTCGACCGCGTACGCGCGCAGCTGGAGGAGATGAACCAGCGCGTCGAGCAGTCCGAGGCCGCCGTGCGCCAGGCGATCTCCGAGCGCGAGTCGGCCAAGCAGGAGGCCAACACCGCCTGGCAGGAGGGCCTGCGGGCCCGTGCGCAGGCCGAGCAGTCCGAGGCCGCCATGCGGCAGGCCATCGGCGAGCGCGACAACGCCCAGAGTGAGGCGGTCGGGGCCCGGCAGCAGACCGACCAGGCGCTCGCCCAGGCGCGCACGGCCGAGCAGCAGGCCCGTGCGGCCGAGCAGCGCGCCGAGCAGTCCGAGGCCGCGATGCGCCAGATGATGACCGAGCGGGACAACGCCCAGCGCGAGGCGGTCGGGGCCCGGCAGGAGACCGACAAGACGCTCGTCCAGCTGCGTGCGGCCGAGCAGCGTGCGGAGCAGTCCGAGGCCGCCGTGCGCCAGATGATGTCCGAGCGCGAGGCGGCCCAGCGCGAGGCCGCCGGCGCCTGGCAGGAGGCCGAGCGCCTGCGCAGCAAGGCGGAGCAGTCCGAGGCCGCGATGCGGCAGGCCTTCACCGAGCGCGACCAGGCCCGTTCGCAGGCCGAGCAGTTCGAGGTCGCCGCCCGCCAGGCGATGTCCGAGCGCGACCAGATGCGCGAGGACCGCGACGAGGCACACCGCTCCGCCGGCGAGGCGCAGACCGGGCGCAAGGCCCTCGAGGGCGAGCGCGACCGGATCTCCAAGCACGCCGCCGACCTGGCCCAGGCGCTGGAGACCGCGCAGGCCGAGCTGAACACCCTGCGCAGCAGGGTCGTCGACCTGGAGGCCGCCTCCAAGGACGCCGACTCCCTCCGGCGCCGCGTCCAGGACCTCGACGCCGAGCGCCGGCGGGCGCTCGACAGCGCCAAGCAGATCGAGAACGACCGCGACAGCGCCGAGCTCGCGCAGGCCCGCGCCGCGTCGGAGCTGGCCCAGACCCAGCGCCGCGTGGAGGACCTGATCCGCGAGCGCGACACGGCGCTCACCCAGGTCCGCCAGGCCAACGCCGAGCGCGACTCGGTGAGCGAGAAGCTCAAGGAACGCGAGCAGTGGGTCGACCAGCTCGCCGAGGCCGTCACCCAGCAGCGCGACGCCCTGTCGGCGCTGTCGGCCGAGCGCGACCAGGCGCGTTCGTCGGCGGACCAGGCGAGGAAGCTGATCGACGAGCTGACCGGGCAGCTCCGCACCATGTCGCCGGGGGCCGCCGGAAGCGCCCACAGCGGAAGTTACGCGGGAGGCTACAGCTGATCTGATCGGCCGGCGGCTGATCAGGTACGCCGCCTGTTATCCTGGTGGCCCGTGGAGATTGGCCGTTCACCGATCAGGTGGACGTCGCCGCGACAACGACCACGGGAGCGTCCCTCTTGGCTTCGGCAGTAATTGGTGGGTCCGCAAAGGCCACCAAGCATCTCTTCGTCACCGGCGGTGTCGCCTCCAGCCTCGGTAAGGGGCTCACGGCATCCAGCCT
The DNA here is from genome assembly GCF_030269445.1 of Actinoallomurus iriomotensis. Taxonomy (GTDB): domain Bacteria; phylum Actinomycetota; class Actinomycetes; order Streptosporangiales; family Streptosporangiaceae; genus Actinoallomurus; species Actinoallomurus iriomotensis. The sequence goes on along the minus strand of NZ_BSTJ01000001.1, from coordinate 77,158 downwards.
CGGCCGGCTACTCAAATTGCGCGGCCTGCGGGTCACGATGCAAAAGCTCGATCCTTACCTCAACGTCGACCCCGGCACGATGAACCCCTTCCAGCACGGCGAGGTGTTCGTCACCGACGACGGCGCCGAGACCGACCTCGACGTGGGCCACTACGAGCGGTTCCTCGACACCGAGCTGCACGGCTCGGCGAACGTCACCACCGGCCAGGTGTACTCCAATGTGATCGCCAAAGAGCGGCGCGGGGAGTACCTCGGCGACACCGTGCAGGTCATCCCGCACATCACCAACGAGATCAAGGACCGGATCCGCGGTATGGCCGGTCCCGACGTCGACGTCGTCATCACCGAGGTCGGCGGCACGGTCGGCGACATCGAGTCGCTGCCGTTCCTGGAGGCCGTACGCCAGATCCGGCACGAGATCGGCCGCGACAACTGCTTCTTCCTGCACGTGTCGCTGCTGCCCTACATCGGGCCGTCCGGTGAGCTGAAGACCAAGCCGACGCAGCACTCCGTCGCCGCGCTGCGCAGCATCGGCATCCAGCCCGACGCGATCGTCTGCCGTTCGGACCGGCCGATCACCCAGGGCCTGAAGAACAAGATCAGCCTGATGTGCGACGTGGACGCCGAGGCGGTGGTGTCCGCGATCGACGCCCCCAGCATCTACGACATCCCCAAGGTGCTGCACACCGAGGGCCTGGACGCCTACGTCGTACGCCGTCTCGGGCTGCCGTTCCGCGACGTCGACTGGCGCGAGTGGGACGACCTGCTGGGCCGGGTCCACCAGCCCTCCCGTGAGGTCACGATCGCGCTCGTCGGCAAGTACATCGACCTGCCCGACGCGTACCTGTCGGTCACCGAGGCGCTGCGCCACGGCGGGTTCGCCCACGACACCCGGGTCAACATCCGCTGGGTCAAGAGCGACCGGTGCACCACACCCGAGTCGGCCGCCCGCGAGCTGCAGGGCGTCGACGGCGTCCTGATCCCCGGCGGCTTCGGCGTGCGGGGCATCGAGGGCAAGGTCGGCGCCGCCCGGCACGCCCGCGAGAACCACATCCCCACGCTCGGCATCTGCCTGGGCCTGCAGTGCATGGTCATCGAGGCCGCCCGTAGCCTCGCCGGGATCACCGGCGCCAACAGCGCCGAGTTCGACGAGAAGGCCGCCGACCCGGTCATCGCGACCATGGCCGACCAGGTCGACGTCGTCGCCGGCGAGCGCGACATGGGCGGCACGATGCGCCTGGGCCTGTATCCGGCCAACCTCGCCGAGGACTCCGTCGTCCGCGAGGTCTACGGCGACGCGGAGAAGGTCGAAGAACGCCACCGGCACCGCTACGAGGTCAACAACGCCTACCGCGAGGAGCTGACCGCCGCCGGCGTCGTCTTCTCCGGCCTGTCGCCCGACGGACGCCTCGTCGAGTACGCCGAGCTGCCCCGTGAGACGCACCCGTTCTACGTCGGCACGCAGGCGCACCCGGAGTTCCGGTCCCGTCCCACCCGGCCGCACCCGCTCTTCGCGGGCCTGGTCGCCGCGGCCCTGGACAACGCCAAGTGAGCGCGGCGGAGGAACTGGTCGACACTCCGGAGTCGTGGGCGGTCGAGGGCCGCGAGGAGCGCTTCAAGGGCCGCATCGTCCAGGTCCGCACCGACCGGGTGCGGATGCCGAACGGCGACACGACCGAGGTCGTCGAGCGCGACGTCGTCAGCCACCCCGGCGCCGTCGGCGTGATCGGCCTGGATGAGCAGGACCGCGTCCTGCTCATCCGCCAGTACCGCCACCCGGTCGGCCGCCTGCTCTGGGAGCCGCCGGCGGGGCTCCGTGACGTCGACGGCGAGCCGTTGTGGCGTACGGCGGCCCGCGAGCTCGCCGAGGAGGCCGGCTACCGGGCCCGCGAGTGGCACACGCTCGTCGACGTCTTCACCTCTCCGGGCATGACCAACGAGCGCGTGCGCATCTTCCTCGCCCGCGGGCTCAGCGAGATCCCCGAGGAGGAGGCCGACTTCGAGCGGATCCACGAGGAGGCCGGGATGCCGGTCGCGTGGGTGCCGCTCGACGAGGCGGTCGCAGCGGTGCGGCGCGGGCACATCCACAACCCCCTCGCGGTCATGGGTATCTTGTCGGTCTACGCCGCACGGGAGACGGGTTACCGTGACCTTCGCGCGCCCGACGCCCCGGAAGGATGACACGTCGAGCCCCCTCGACCCGCCTGGATGAGGTGTCGCGCTGATATCAGCCGCCGGAGAAGAGCTCGGACGAGCGCTGCGGGCCGAGGTCCGCGCGTACCTCGATCATCTCGCGGTCGACCGCGGCCTGGCAGCCAACACCCTCAGTTCCTACCGGCGTGACCTGCGGCGCTACGTCGACACGCTCGTCGCTCGCGGCCGTACGGCGATCGGGCAGGTCGGGGAGGACGACGTCGTGTCCTTCCTGGACCGGCTGCGTGAGGGCGACGACCGGCACCCGCCCCTCGCCGCCGGGTCCGCGGCCCGCGCGGTCGTCGCCGTCCGCGGCCTGCACCGGTTCGCCGTGCGCGAGGGGCTGTCGGCCGCCGACCCGGCGCGCGACGTACGGCCGCCGTCGCCGCCGCGCCGGCTGCCCAAGGCGATCACGATCGAGGAGGCCGAGCGTCTCCTCGCCGCGGCCGGCCGGGGTGACACGCCGCGCGACCTGCGCGACCGGGCGCTGCTGGAGGTGCTGTACGGCACCGGCGCCCGGATCTCCGAGGCGGTCGGGCTCGAGGTCGGCGACGTCGACCTCTCTCGCGCCGTCGTCCGGCTGCACGGCACCGGGGCCCGGGCCCGCCTCGTGCCGGTCGGCCGGTACACCCGCGAGGCGCTCGAGGCCTATCTCACCCGGGCGCGCCCGGCGCTCGGGCCGCCGGGCGACGGCGGCGGCCCGCTGTTCCTCAACGCGCGCGGCGGGCGGCTGTCGCGCCAGAGCGCCTGGTCGACGCTGCGGACGGCGGCCGGGCGCGCGGAGCTGCAGGACGTCTCACCGCACACGCTGCGGCACTCTTTCGCGGCACATCTCCTCGGCGGCGGCGCCGACGTCCGGGCGGTCCAGGAACTGCTGGGCCACGCGTCCGTGACCACGACCCAGATCTACACGCTGGTCACCGTCGACCGGCTGCGGGAGGCCTACGCTTCGGCGTACCCGCGGGCCGGTGCCTGAGCTGCGGGAACGCTCCTTCGCCGGCGCCGGCCGGCGGCGGGAGGTTCCCATTCGGCGTACGCGCGGGCCGGGGTCTGAGAGACTGCCCGGGACTCTGTTTCACGGCGAGCGGCAGCGAAGCATGGCATTCCGGCCGGTCTCCGAACAATGGCGTGGCCGTCGGTGTGCCGCCTTGCCGCTGTACTTGACAGGCCATAGAGTCCCCATCTTGACGGCAAACCTAGGTCGCCGGGGAGGTTCGAGGAGCTGGTGACTGACATCAGCGCGCAGCAGGAGAGAGCACGATCGGAGAGTGTGCTCTCGACCGCGATCGCGACCGATCCGCGAGACGCCGCGCCACTAGGCCCGACGCAGCGTCCCATCCCGTCGTTCCCCGATCCGCCCCCGCTGTCCGAGCACGGGCCCGCCCGCATCGTCTCGGTCTGCAACCAGAAGGGCGGCGTCGGCAAGACGACGACCACCATCAACCTGGGCGCGTCCCTGGCCGAGCAGGGCCGGCGCGTGCTGCTCGTCGACTTCGACCCGCAGGGGGCGCTGTCGGTGGGGCTGGGCAAGGGCGACCCCCGCCAGCTCGACCTCACGATCTACAACCTGCTCATGGAGCAGGGAGTGGAGACCGAAGAGGTCATCCTGGAGACCAGCGTCGAGGGCATGGACCTGCTGCCCAGCAACATCGACCTGTCCGGCGCGGAGGTCCAGCTCGTCCACGAGGTCGGCCGCGAGTACATCCTCGGCGGCCTGCTCAAGCCGGTCGTGGCCGACTACGACTACATCATGATCGACTGTCAGCCGTCGCTGGGCCTGCTGACCGTCAACGCGCTGACCGCGAGTCAGGGCGTCCTCGTCCCCCTCGAGTGCGAATACTTCGCGATGCGCGGTGTCGCGCTGCTCATGGAGACGATCGAGAAGGTTCAGGGGCGGCTCAACCAGGATCTGGCCATCGACGGCTTCCTCGCGACGATGTACGACTCGCGTACGCTCCACACCCGCGAGGTGCTCGGCCGCATCGTGGACGCCTTCGGTGAGAAGGTCTTCCACACGGTCATCAACCGCACCGTACGGTTCCCGGACGCGACGGTCGTGGGTGAGCCGATCACCCGCTTCGACCCGTCGTCCATGGGCGCCAACGCCTACCGGGAGCTCGCCAAGGAGGTACTCCAGAGGTGGCATCACCTCACGTGACCGGTCCCGGTGCGGCCCCTGACCGCACCGGACCGCCGAGGGGTGCACCCGGACGTCGCGCTCCCCTGTGGCAGGGGAGTGCGTGACCTCCACTACCGTTGGCGAGGTGAGCGAGCCGGCCGCGGAGGAACGCAAGCACGGATTCGAAGTGCACCTCGACAACTTCGAGGGTCCCTTCGACCTGCTCCTCGGCTTGATCGCCAAGCACAAACTGGACATCACCGAGGTGGCCCTGCACAAGGTCACCGACGAGTTCATCGCCCACATCCGCTCGCACGGCCGCGAGTGGGACCTCGACCAGGCGAGCTACTTCCTGCTGGTCGCCGCGACTCTGCTCGACCTGAAGGCCGCGCGGCTGCTCCCCTCCGGGGAGGTCGAGGACGAAGAGGACCTCGCCCTGCTGGAGGCTCGCGACCTGCTGTTCGCGCGGCTGCTGCAGTACCGCGCGTACAAGGAGGTCGCGGCGGTCTTCTCGGGCCGGATCGCCCGCGAGTCGCGCCGCTTCGCCCGTACGGTGCCGATGGAGCCGCAGTTCGCGAACCTCCTGCCCGAGGTGCTCATCGGCCTGGGCCCGGCCGCGTTCGCCCGGCTGGCCGCCCGGACCCTGGCGCCCAAGCCCGTGCCGACGGTGTCGACCACGCACATCTACGCGCCGCAGGCGAGCGTCAAGGAGCAGGCCGCCCTGCTCGTGGAGCGCCTGCGCCGGCTGGAGACCGCCACCTTCCGCGTGCTGACCGCCGACTGCGCCGGCACGTTCGAGATCGTCGCGCGGTTCCTGGCCGTGCTCGAGCTCTACCGGGAGAAGGCCGTGGCGCTCGAACAGGCCGAGCCGCTCGGCGAGCTGTACATCACCTGGACCGGTGCCGAAGAGGGCGAGGTCGTCGTCGGCGACGACTACTCAGGACGACCCGCGGAGAAGAAGGACGATGACTGACACCCCCGAGCCGGACCCGGCGGCCCCACCGGCCCCCGAACAGGCGACGCCCGAGCCGAGCGCGGAGGATCCGGCCGTGCCGCGGCCGGTCGTGCCCGAGCCGCGTGCGCCGGAGCCGGTCGCGTCCGGTTCCCCGGACGGAACGTTGTTCGACGCGCCGGAGACCGAGCCCGGCGCGTCCGAGCCGCCCCTGCGGGCGGGGCTGGAGGCCATCCTGCTGGTCGTGGACGAGCCGGTACCGGAGGTGACGCTCGCCCAGATCCTCGAACGGCCCCGCGACGAGGTCGCCGCCACGCTGCGGGAGCTGGCCGCGGAATACACCGCGCAGGGCCGGGGGTTCGACCTGAGGGAGATCGCCGGTGGCTGGCGGTTCTACACTCGAGATGTCTGCGCCCCCCTCGTCGAGCGGTTCGTTCGCGACGGACAGCAGGCGCGGCTGACGCAGGCGGCGCTGGAGACGCTCGCCGTCATCGCCTACCGGCAGCCGGTGAGCAGGGCACGGGTGTCGGCGATCCGCGGAGTCAACAGCGACGGCGTGATCCGCACCCTGACCGTACGAGGTCTCATCGAGGAGGCGGGGCACGACCCGGAGCACCAGGCGGTGCTCTACCGGACGACGACCTACTTCCTGGAGCGGCTCGGCCTCAACTCCGTTGACGAGCTGCCCGAGCTCGCCCCCTACCTGCCCGATGACCTGGAAGGCATAGAGGAACTTCAGCAGTGAACACGACCAACGACGGCGTACGGCTCCAGAAGGTGCTCGCCGACGCGGGTGTGGCCAGCCGCCGCGCCTGCGAGGAGCTCATCGCGGCCGGGCGGGTCACCGTCGACGGCGAGAAGATCACCTGGTTCGGCGCGCGCGTCGACCCGCAGCAGGCCGTCATCCATGTCGACGGCAAGCGCATCCCCACCCGTGCCGAGCTGCGTTACTACATGCTCAACAAGCCCACCGGTGTCGTCAGCACCATGTCCGACCCCAGGGGCCGCAAGACCCTCGCCGCGTACGTCGGTGACGTGCCCGAGCGGCTCTTCCACGTCGGCCGGCTCGACACCGACACCGAGGGCCTCCTCCTGCTCACCAACGACGGTGAACTGGCGAATCGCCTCATGCACCCGCGATACGGTGTTTCCAAGACCTACCTCGCCGAAATCCACGGGCCGATCGGCCGTGATCTCGGCAAGAGGCTCAAGCAGGGCGTCAAACTCGCGGACGGTTTCGCCAAGGCGGATGAGTTCCGCGTGTTCGACCAGGTCGGCAAGCGGATTCTCGTCGAGGTGACCCTTCACGAGGGCCGTAAGCACATCGTGCGCCGCCTGCTCGCCGAGGTCGGTCATCCGGTTCAGCAGCTCGCCCGCACCGAGTTCGGCCCGGTCAAGCTGGGCCGCCTGAGGTCGGGCACGATCCGGGCGCTCACCACCAAGGAGATCGGCGAGCTGTACGCGGCGGTCGAGCTCTGACCTGCCGCCGATCAAGGGAGGTTTTGTGGGGGTACTAGCCGTACGCGGGGCCGTCCAGGTCGACGCCGACGATCGTGACCAGGTTCTCGAGGCGACGGCCGAACTGGTCACCGAGGTGATGACCCGCAACGCTCTCACCACCGACGACGTCATCAGCGTGATCTTCACCGCGACCCCGGACCTGACCGCGGAGTTCCCGGCACTGGCCGCGCGCAAGCTCGGCTTCCACGACGTGCCGCTGCTGTGCGCCAGCGAGATCAACGTGCCGCACGCCCTACCGCGGGTGATCCGCCTGATGGCGCACATCCAGAGCGACCGCCCGCGCTCGGACATCCAGCACGTCTACCTGCGCGGCGCGACCGCGCTGCGCCTGGACATCGCGCAGTAGCCATCGGTCACGGCCATCGGCCACCGGCCACGGTCCCCGGCAGGTTGGGCCAGCCGCCACCGGTCGCCGGCAGGTTCGGCCAGCGGCCATCGGCCGCCCATGAGATCGTGCCTTCCGCCGGAGGCACGGCTCCCCGCGGCCGATGGACCGGGTTGCGGCGGTTCGCCGCGAGCGTTGCGGATACGCTTCGAGAACTCACGCGGAGGTGGAGTCATCGGCGGGACACGACAGGTCGTCGTCATCGGCACCGGGTTGATCGGTACGTCGGTGGCGCTCGCGCTGCGCGAGCGCGGCGACGAGGTGCGGCTGACCGACCGGGATCCGGTGTCCGTGCGGATGGCGGCCGAGCTCGGCGCCGGCGTTCCGCTGGAGGACGGTGACGGGCCCGCCGACGTCGCGGTGATCGCGGTGCCGCCGGCGGCCGTCGCGGCGACACTGCTCGACGCGCAGAAGCGCGGCCTCGCCCGTGTCTACACCGACGTCGCGAGCGTCAAGTCCCGGCCGTTGCGCGAGGCCGCCGAGCTGGGCTGCGACCTGACGTGTTACGTCGCCGGACATCCCCTCGCCGGCCGTGAGCGCTCCGGGCCCGCCGCGGCGCGCGGGGACCTGTTCGTCGGCCGTCCGTGGGCGCTGTGCCCCACCCCGAAGACCCTGCCGGAGGCGGTCGAGGCCGTGACCGCGCTGGCCGAGGCGTGCGGCGCGCAGACCGTGGTGGTCGGCGCCGAGGAGCACGACCGGGCCGTCGCGCTGGTGTCGCACGGCCCCCATGTGGCCGCCGCCGCGGTGGCCGCCCGGCTGGAGGCCGCACCGGAGGTCGCGCTGGGCCTCGCCGGGCAGGGTGTACGCGACGTCACCCGCATCGCCGCGAGCGACCCGTCACTCTGGATCGGCATCCTCAGCTCCAACGCGGAGCCCGTCGCCGACGTCATCGACGCGGTCGCCGCCGACCTGGCCGCGACCGCCGCGGCGCTGCGCGCCGGCGCCGAGACCGACGTGACCGAACTGCTGAGGCGCGGCGGCACCGGCCGCCGCCGCCTGCCGGGAAAGCACGGCGACCGCGCCGGCACCTACGCGGTGGTGTCCGTTCTCATCCCCGACCGGCCGGGCGAACTGGCGTTGCTGTTCCAGGCGGCCGGGGTGGCGGGGGTCAACATCGAGGACGTGACGATCGAGCATTCGCCCGGCCGCCCGGTCGGTGTGGTCGAGTTGAGCGTGACACCCGCGGCGGCACAGCGCTTGGCGGACGAGTTGCGGGCGCGTGGTTGGTCGGTGCCGGGCTGAGCGGAGGCCTGGTGCGGTCATCGAGTGCCGGCAAAGCCTGGTGACCGGGCCGGCGCCTACGCGGTGGTGTCCGTTCTCATCCCCGACCGGCCCGCGCCGTCCGCGTCCACCCGGTGGAGAACGCGTCCGTGCCTTCCGGTAGCCGCGCCCGCGATCGCGGTGAGCTCCCGCGCCCCTCACGGGGCCGTCGGGCGGGCTGTGCCCGTCGGCACGCCCTCGGCGTCGTGGCTCGGCTCGCCGGACCGTCGCCACGGCGGCGGCATAGCGGCCGACGAGGCGCTCGTTCCCGCCGGTAGCACCGCCGACGGCGACGACGCCATCGAGTGCGCGGCGCTACGCCAACCGCGATTGCTGTTCCAAGCGCCGGAGGTCAGCACCCAGGTCGCGACGATCGAGTAGCCCGACCGGGCGGGAGGTGGGTGTTCCTCCCCGCCATCGGATCCACCTGCCTTCGGCGCGTGATGCACAAGTGGTGACGCATCACCAGGAATCACTCGTTCAGATGAGCGTGACACCCACGGCGGCACAGCGCTTGGCGGACGAGTCGCGGGCGCGTCGGAGGCCCGGTGCGACCATCGGGCGCCGGCAGAGCATGGTGACCGGGCCGGCGCCTACGCGGTGGTGTCGGTTCGAATCCCTGACCGGTGCGGTGGTGCTGTTCCTAGCACCGGGGCCGCGGTGATCGAGCCCGGCCGGCCGGTCGGTGGGGCCGAGTCGGGTGTGGCTTCCGGCGTGGTGCGGCGCTTGGTGGACGAGTCGCGGGCGTGTGGGTGGTCGGTGCCGGGCTGAGCGGTCGCGCGGCGCGTTCGCCGGCGCGTTCGCCGGGTGCCGGCCGGAGCCGCCGCCACGGGCGCAGTAGCAGCGTCAGCCGTACGGTGCCGATGACGATCATGCAGGTGATCGGGGCGAAGGCGAGCTGGAACGACGGGGCGTCGTAGGTGCCCCCGGCGGCGTCGAGCAGCGTTCCGGCGCTCAGTGAGGCGCTCATCGCCGCGGAGAAGCCGCCGATGTTGACCACACCCGAGGCGATGCCGCCGCGGCTCGGCGGGTTCGCGTCCCGGGCCAGGTCGAAGGCGAGCATCGACGCCGCGCTGCCGACGGCGCTGACGAGGACGAGGACGACCGCGAACGCCACGGGCAGGTGTCCGCCCGGCCAGGTGACCGCGGTGACCCAGACGACGGCCAGGACTGCGGCGACGGAGATGATCAGCCGTCCGCGCAGCTGAGGCCGGCGGCCGGCCAGCCAGCCGAAGGCGGGCGCGACCACCAGCGGCGCCGCGGCGGTCAGCGTGAGCGTCAGCCGGGCGGGTCCGGCGCCCATGCCGAGCCCCTTGACCAGGTACGGGTAGCCCCACAGCGTCGCCAGCACCATGAACGCCGACATGAGTGTGAAGTGCGCCCACACGGCGGTGCGCGTCCCGCGTTGCCGGACCACCTCGCGCAGGTCGGCCAGTATCGGGTTCGCCGTGCTGGAACGCTCCATCGCCGGTGCCGGGTGGTCGGCGATCCACCACCACACGACGATGGCGAGAGCGGCGCTGAGCACGGCGGTGCCGAGGAAGGTCGGGGTCCAGCCGAACGAGCGCAGGGCGGCCGACAGCGGGACGGTGCCGCCGACCTGGCCGAGCGATCCGGTCATCGCGGTCAGCGCGGTGAGCACCGCGAACCTCCGCCGGGGGAACCAGGAGGCGGCCAGGCGCACCACGCTGATGAAGGTGAAGGCGTCACCTAGGCCGACCAGGCCACGGCCGAGGACGGCGAGCGGCAGCGAGGCCGCGAAGGCGAACAGGGTCTCGCCGAGGGCCATGCACAGCAGCGCGGCGCCGAGCATCCGGCGCGGGCCGAACCGGTCGGCCATGATGCCGCTCGGGACCTGCATGACCAGGTACACGCCGAGCTGCAGGATCGCGAAGCTGGACAGCGCGGTCGCGCCGACGCCGAAGCGCTGCTGGGCGGCGAGGGCCGCGACGCCGAGGCTCGTACGGTGGAAGAAGGCCACGAGGTAGACGAGGGCGCCGACGCCCCACACGCTCCACGCGCGGCGGCCGCCGAGGGGATGGGACGAGGACTGCGGACGGGGCGGCGACAGAACCGCGACGTTCACTTTTCACCTTTCGGGGGGCAGGGGTGTGCTCGGCGGGATGCGGTGGCGGGGTTCGGTCAGGAGCGGGCGCGCAGGGCGGATCCGGCGGTCTGCAGATGCCGGTGGATCGCGGCGCGGATCCGGCGGCGGTCGCCCGAGCGGACGGCGTCCAGGATCTCGGTGTGGTCCCGGATCGCGTCCGCGGCGCGTACGGGGTCGTCGGCGGTGAGGCGGGCCATGCGCAGCTGGCGGTCGCGCAGCGAGTCGTACAGCTGGGTGAGGATCTCGTTGCCGGCCGCGGCGACGAGCGAGCGGTGGAAGCACCGGTCGGCGTAGGCGAACTCCCGGCCGTCGCCTGCGGCGGCGTGCCGTCGCATGTCCTCCAGGAGCCGCGTGAGCTCGCCGACGAGCTCGGGCCCGATGTCGGCCCGGCCGGCGGTGAAGGTCTCCACCAGCTCGCGGGTCTCCAGCACGTCGGAGATCTCCTGTGGGGAGACCGGCAGGACCAGCGCGCCGCGCTTGGGGTAGAGGCGTACGAGGCCTTCGGTCTCCAGGCGGAGGAGGGCCTCGCGCACCGGGGTACGGGACACCCCGACCGCCGTGGCGATCTCACCCTCGCTCAGCAGCGCGCCGCCCGGGTAGGCGCGATCGAGGATGGCCTGCTTCACGTGGTCGTAGGCCCGGGAGGTCGCAGTGCTCATCTTGTATCTATGTTACATACAAGACGCATGCGACGTCGCGCGGGCTTGCCGAAGTGCGGATCAAGCCGGCCCGCCGTACCGGTAGCCTCAGACGTTGGCCGGTCGGTACGGGAGAGGAAGCACACGAGATGCTCGTCATCGCCATGGACGGCCCCTCGGGTTCGGGCAAGTCCAGCGTGTCCAAGGGTGTGGCACGTGCCCTGGGGCTGCGTTACCTCGACACGGGCGCGATGTACCGCGCGGTGACGTGGTGGATGCTACGCCAGGGCGTCCCGCTCGACGACCAGGCCGCGATGGCCGCTCGCGCGGGCGAGCCCGTGCTGAGCGTCGGCACCGACCCCGACGCCCCGTCGATCTCGGTCGATGGCACGGACGTCGCGGGGCCCATCCGCACCGGCGAGGTCACCGGCGCCGTCAGCGCCGTGGCCGCGGTCCCGGAGGTGCGCCGGCGCCTCGTCGCGCTGCAGCAGGAGATCATCGGCACCGGCGGTATCGTGGTGGAGGGTCGTGACATCGGCACGGTCGTCGCGCCGGACGCGGCGGTCAAGATCTACCTCACCGCGAGCGCCGAGGCCCGCGCGCAGCGCCGCAGCAAGGAGCTGACCGGCGCCTCCGTCTCCGCGACCCAGGCCGACCTGGCCCGCCGTGACCACCTCGACTCCACCCGCAAGACCGACCCGCTGGCGCGCGCGGCCGACGCCGTGGAGGTCGACACCACCAGCCTGACCCTTTCCGAGGTCATCACCGAGGTCGTACGGATCGCGAAGGGCGCCGACGCCGGCGACGCGGTGCGGGAGGCCGTGTACGGCGAGGAGCGCCCGTGACCGAGATGGAGCACGCCGATGTCCTGGACATCGGCGACAATGTGGAGCACGACGTCGCGCCGCCACCGGTCGTGGCCGTCGTCGGCCGGCCGAACGTCGGCAAGTCCACGTTGGTCAACCGCATTCTGGGCCGCCGTGAGGCGGTCGTGGAGGACGTGCCCGGCGTGACCCGCGACCGGGTCGCCTACGACGCCGCGTGGGGCGGCCGCCGCTTCACCGTGCTCGACACCGGCGGCTGGGAGCCGAAGGCCGAGGGCCTCGCCGCCGCCGTCGCCGACCAGGCGCGCCTGGCGGTCGACGCCGCGGACGTCGTGCTGTTCGTGGTCGACGCGACGGTCGGCGCCACCGACACCGACGAGGCCGTCGTGGGCGTCCTGCGGCGCGCCGACAAGCCGGTCGTGCTGGCGGCCAACAAGGTCGACGACGCGCGGGCGGAGGCGGACGCCGCGACGCTGTGGTCCCTCGGACTGGGCGAGCCGCTCGTCGTCTCCGCCCTGCACGGGCGGGGGAGCGGCGACCTGCTCGACGCCGTGCTGAACGCCCTGCCGGAGGAGGCGCCGCCGGAGACGTACGGTGTCGCGGGCGGGCCACGCCGCGTCGCGCTGCTCGGCCGGCCCAACGTCGGCAAGTCCAGCCTGCTCAACCAGCTCGCCGGTGAGAACCGCGTCGTCGTCGACTCCGTCGCCGGCACGACGCGTGACCCGGTCGACGAGCTGATCGAGCTGGGCGGCCGCACCTGGAAGTTCGTCGACACGGCCGGCATCCGGCGGCGGGCCCGCGAGTCGCAGGGCGCCGACTTCTACGCCACGCTGCGCACCCAGTCGGCGCTGGACCGGTCCGAGGTCGCGGTCGTGCTCATCGACGCGAGCGAGCCGCTCGCCGAGCAGGATCTGCGGATCATCACCATGGTGATCGAGTCGGGCCGCGCGCTGGTCCTGGCCTTCAACAAGTGGGACCTGGTGGACGAGGAGCGCCGTCACTTCATCGACCGCGAGATCGACCGGCAGCTCCACCACGCGCGCTGGGCGCCGCGGGTCAACATCTCGGCCCGTACGGGACGGCACGTCGAAAAGCTCGTGCCCGCCATCGAAACGGCGCTGGAGGGCTGGGGTGAGCGCGTGCCGACCGCACGGCTCAACTCCTTCATGACCGACCTGGTGGCGGCCAAGCCGCACCCCGTACGCGGCGGAAAGCAGCCGCGCGTCATGTTCGCCACGCAGGCGGGCGTGCAGCCGCCGCGGTTCGTGCTGTTCACGACGGGGTTCCTTGAGGCGGGCTACCGGCGATTCGTCGAGCGCCGGCTGCGCGAGGACTTCGGCTTCGAGGGCACGCCCATCGAGATCAGCATGAAGATCCGGGAGAAGCGCCAGCGCAAGTGAGACGAGCGAGCCCCCGGTCCGGCGCGTGGCCGGGCCGGGGGCTCCCGGCGTCGTCTCAGACGGAGGCGCCGACCTTGCGGCTCTCCATCGCGTGCTGGACCAGCGCGATCAGCACCTTCTTGCCCGACTCACGCACTCGCGCGTCGCAGAGCATCACCGGCACCTTGGAGCCGAGGTTCAGCGCGGCCTCGACCTCCTCCAGCTCGTACTGCTTGGCGCCCTCGAAGCAGTTCACCGCGACGATGAACGGGATGTTGCGCCGCTCGAAGTAGTCGACGGCGGGGAAGCAGTCCGCGAGCCGTCGTGTGTCGGCGAGCACGACCGCGCCGAGAGAGCCGATCGCCACCTCGTCCCACATGAACCAGAACCGCTCCTGCCCGGGCGTGCCGAACAGGTACAGCATGAACTGGTCCTTGATGGTGATGCGGCCGAAGTCCATCGCGACGGTGGTGGTGGTCTTGCCCTCCACGCCCGCGATGTCGTCGACGCGTACACCCTTGTCGGTGAGGATCTCCTCGGTGCGGAGCGGTTTCGTCTCCGAGACGGCCCCGACCATGGTGGTCTTTCCGGCGCCGAAGCCGCCGGCGATGAGGATCTTGATCGCCTTGGGCAGTCTCCGGCCCTGTCGATCAAAGCGCATGGAGTCCATCGATCACTGCCCTGTACATCTGCTCGTCGGTCATGAAGTCGGTGTCGGTCTGCGGGTCCTGAACCGTGATGAGCCCCTTGTCGAGGAGGTCGCCGAGCAGCACGCGTACGGTGACGGTCGGGAGCTTGAGGTGGCCCGCGATCTCGGCGACCGACAGCACCTGCTCGCAGAGGCGCACCACGGCCTGGTGCTCCGGGCCCAGGCCGAGTTCCGGCGACGCGGGCAGGCCCGTGGCCTCCACCATCGTCACCAGGTCGAACTTGCCGCGTACCGGCTGCATCCGCCCGCTGGTCATCACGTACGGCCGGACCAGCGGCCCGGCCTGGTCGTCCAGCCAGCGTTCTTCGTCGTCGACCCCGCCGGCGGGAGGCTCGGCCGGCCGACCGGCAATGCTGTCTTCGCCGGCCTCCGTGCCCGGGAACTCCTCGCCGGGGGGTTCGCCGGGCGAGGTCACGACGAAGCCTGCTCGGAACTACGGGACGCGGCGGTCAGATGGTGGCCGAGTCCGGTGACGAGCATGGCCATCTCGTAGGCGATGAGTCCGATGTCGGCCTCCTCGGTGCTGAGCACCGCCAGGCAGGCACCCTGCCCGGCGACGGTCACCAGGAGGTACGCCGACCGCATCTCGACGACGGTCTGCCGGACGGGACCGCCGTCGAAGCGCTCGCCCACTCCCTTGGCGAGCGACTGGATGCCGGCCGCGACCGCCGCCAGATGCTCGGCGTCCTCGTGTTCGAACTCCCGTGAGGCCGCCATCAGCAGGCCGTCCGCGGACAGCACGATGGCGTGCTGCGCCTCGGGTACGCGTTTGATCAGGTCGTCGAGCAACCAGGCCAGATCGGCGGAGGGGTCTGTCTTTTGCGTCACTGGTTGTCCTCTTGGGCGTCTTCATCGGGTGTGGAGGTGTCGTCGGTCGCGTCGGTCCGCGACCGCGCCGCGTCGGTTCTGCCTCGGCGGGTGCCCGCCTGGAGTCCGCCGAACGACTTGCGGATCTCCTCCGGCGTGGGAACGTCGTCGTCCTGGGCCTCGCCGTCCGCGTCGGACGCCGAGGTCGGGCCGTCGGTGCGCAGCGCGGGGGAGATGCTGGCCTGGGGCACGCGGACCGGCAGGCCGCCGGGAGTGGTCTGTGAGGAGGACGCGGACGCCGGCTCGGCAGGCTCCGCGGGCTCGGTCGGCTCCGCGGGCTCGGCCTCTCGCGGCGTCGTGGACGTACGCCGGGGGAGCGGCGGCAGGGTGCCGGACTTGCCGTTGGCCGACGGCGTGCTGGGCGCGGCGGCCGAGGGCTCGCTCGCCGGCCCCGTCGCCTCGGCGGACGCCGAAGTGGCCGACCGCGCCGACGCTGGGGTGGACGGCTCGGCTGGGGACGGCAGGGCGGGTGGCTCGAGCACGGTGGCCTCCGTGACGCGGGCGGGCACGTCGTCGTACGACGTGGCGGTCATGCCGCCGGCCGTGACCCCGACGGGTACGCCGGCGGCCGCGGCTCTGGTCTCGCGCTCGCCGTCGGCGCCCTCGACCACCAGTTCGTGCGGGATGAGCACGACCGCGGTGGTGCCGCCATAGGAGGAGTGCTTGAGCGAGACCTTGACGTCGTAACGCATGGCCAGCCGGCCGACCACGTACAGCCCGAGGTGGGCCGAGCTGGACAGGTTGAACTCGGGCGGGTCGGTGACACGTTCGTTGATGTCGGCGAGGATCTCGTCGGTCATGCCGAGCCCGCGGTCCTCGATCTCCACGGCGTACCCGTGGGCGACCGGGTGGCCGCTGACCTGCGCCTGGGTGTACGGCGGCGAGAAGGAGACGGCGTTCTCGATCAGTTCGGCGAGGAGGTGGACGATGTCACCGACGGCCCGGCCGGCCAGGGCGACCTCGCCCATCGGCATCACCGTGACCCGGGTGTAGTCCTCGACCTCGGCGACGGCGGAGCGGACCACGTCGATCATCGGCACCGGGCGGCGCCAGCCACGGGCGGGCGTCGCGCCGGAGAGGACGATGAGGTTCTCGGCGTTGCGCCGCATCCGGGTGGCCAGGTGGTCGACGTGGAACAGGTCCTCCAGCTCAGCGGAGTCGTCCTGGCGGCGCTCCATGGTGTCCAGCAGGGTCAGCTGCCGGTGGACGAGCGCCTGGGAGCGGCGCGCCAGGCTGAGGAGGATGTCGCGGATGCCGCGGCGCAGCTCGGCCTGCTCGACTGCGGTGCGGATCGCGGTCTCCTGCACGGAGTTGAACGCGTGGCCCACCTGGCCGACCTCGTCCTCGCCGAATCGCAGCGGTGGCGCCTCGGAGGCGACGTCCACCTTCTCGCCGCGTCCGAGCCGTTCCACGACGCCGGGCAGCCGCTTGTCGGCCAGCTCGCGGGCGGCGATGCGCAGCTTCTCCAGCTGTCGCATGAGGTCACGTGCCGTGGTGATCGACACGATGATCGACGCGATGACCGCCAGGAGACCGAGACCACCGGCGAGCAGGAGGCGGACGATGACCCCGATCGCGATCGGCGTGGCGCGATCGACCAGCTTGTCGCCGTAGTCGAAGACCGCCTTGGACAGCTGCGTGGTGGTCGGGTCGGCGACGGCACGCCACTGGGCCGAGGTGACCGGCGCGGGGTGGTTCAGCCTGCTCTTGTTCAGCAGGGTGTTCTCGAGAGCGCGCATACGCGTGAAGGGACCGTCCGAGGTCAGTACCTCGTAGGTGGCGCGGTCGCTGCCCTCGATGGCCTCGAGCGCCTTGCCGAAGGTGTACCGCTGGGCTCCGATGACCTGGACGAGCTGGAGGTATTCGCTGCGGGCCAACCGTCCGGACGCGAGGACCCCCGAGACCAGCGCGTTCTCCTGCGACACGACCTCCGCCGCCCGGTTGAGCTGGAGGGAGACACGCACGTCCTTGGCGTACTTCTTGTCGTCGAGGCTCGCCAGCGAGTCGTCGATCGTGAACAGGCTCTCGACGGCCGCGCTGTAGGCGTTCTGCGCCTCCTCGAAGCCGATCATGCCGGAGTCGACCTTGGCCCGGTCCTGGGGAAGCTGGGAGAGCTGGGCCAACCCGGCGGCGATCGCCTGCTTCAGCGTCTTGTCCTGGGCCAGCTTCACGCGCTCCGCCTGCGCCAGTTTCCGGAACTTCGCCACGGCGTTGTCCGTGCGGAGCCGCTGGGAGCTGAGCGCGGCGCGCTGCTGGACGCCCGGAGCGCCCAGGCGGATCAGGGACAGCTGGCGCTCACGCTGGAGCTCGGGCTGCAGATCGACGATCGGCTGGGCGACGTTGCTGTTGAGCGTGGACACCCACAGCAGGTTCACGCCCTCCCGCAGGGTGACCCATGCCGCGAACACCCAGAGGGCGACCAGGGACATGAGCAGCGCGGTGATCTTGGTTCGCAGACGGGCGTTGCGCAAGCGCATTACAGCGGCCTCGGCAATATGAGGAGGGGGAACCGGAGGGCTGGATCGGGCTTCCAGCGGAATTGCAGCGAAATACCTATGACCCGTTTATGTCAATCTTACTTTGACCTCGCCATAGCGATCATGAACTCTAGCAACCGGAGATATCGGGTTCAAGGCGAATGGAGAGTTGCGAGACTTCTGTAACCCTTAATGCCCAGATGTCCGTTTTATTGGCAACTCAAGCTTCGAGAGTGAGCCCGTCTCGATGACTGAGATGAAGTGCCGCCAGCACGCCGGCCTTGACAACGGCGGTCGGCTGGTAAAGGTCTTTGTCATGCCATAGTGCCGGGCCTTCGGACTCGCGCGGACACCGAATGAGGTATGCGAATCCGCGGGTCGCCGCCCGCCGTATCTCATCCCATCCCACTTCTCGCCCGTGCCCGGTCGCGAGAAGGAGCTGCAGCGCGTAGGCGGTCTCCTCGGCCGTGCCGGCCCACCGGCCCCACGACCCGTCCGCCCGCTGCGTGGCCAGCGCCCAGCGTACGGCATGGCGAACCGCCTCGGCGGACCGAGGTCCGCCGAAGGCGTCCAGCGCGAGCGCCGTGCAGAAGGTGGCGTAAAAGGGTGAGGCGTGCCAGCGGTCGCGCCAGCTGCCGTCGGCGCGCTGCTGCCGACGCAGCCAGGCCGCCACCTTCGTGACCGTGTTCGCGCGCCGGGCGTCCTCCGGGCCACCCGCCACCCGTTGATACTGGCCGAAGGCCTCCAGCACATGGGCGTTCGTCGTGATCGAGACGCCGTCCTCCCCGGGCCAGGTGGAGAAGTGGTCGCCGGACTCGTACGCCCACAGCGGGTCGGGCGGCAGCGGGGTACCGGCCAGGGCGAGTGCGTAGAGCGCCACCGAGGTGGTGTCGGCGTCCTCCGGCAGGCCGGCCGCGGCCGCCGTTCCCCTCGGGCCGAGCGAGGTCGCCAGGCCGGCCACGAGCTCGGCGGGCGGATCGACCGGGACACCGGCGCGGATCAGCCAGGCGAGCACCCAGCCGCGCTCGAACACCGTCACGGGCAGGCCGCAGGGGACCGGCCCGGCGTGCGGTCGCACGGCCTCGCGGAGGAAGGCGACCGCCGGGGAGGCCGCCTCATCGTCCGGGTGGCCCAGCCACGCCGCGGTGGCGGCGGGCGAGGCGCCGACGCTGCCGGTCGTGTCGGGCCGGAACAGGGGATGGCGGTGCGCGGCGGGGGTGGCGACCTCCAACGCGTGGGCCAGCTTCTGCGGGAGGGGCTGCCCGGCGGACAGCCGGCTCCGGATCAGCCGGAGGGGCGCATCGCTGATGCCGGCGGGGACGCGCAGGCGTTCGGCACCCGGCCACCGCCCCGCGGCGTCGCCCATGTCGTCCAGCCGCCGGTTGACGGACATGACCAGGCTCGGCACGATCAGCTCGATCGCGGGCATATCGGGAAGGTCGGCGGCGGTCAGCGCGCCGGGTCCGCGCAACCAGCGGAACAGAACGCGCAGCCCGACGGTCGCGGCGTCCTCCGTGCCGGGACGCCTCGCCGACAGGAGCGCGTCGGTCGCGCTCAGGGTCGGCACCAATGCGTACCCGGGTTCGGGGGAACCCCAGCCGCCGTCCGGCCGCTGGCTGAGCAGAAGGTGGTCGATCCGCTGGTCGTGTCCGGTCAGCCACGGGCTGAGGGCGACCAGGCGTCCCGTCTCGTACACCGAGGGGGAGACCTGGCCCCAGGGCTCGCGCAGAAGCCCGGCGAGGAGGTTCTCCGCCTCGGCCAGGATGTCGATGGCCGGGGTGGGCGGGACGGCGACGGTCGCCGTGCGCTCGGGGCTCACCGGGTGCCCCAGTAGTCGGTCGTGCCGTAGAAGCCCACATTGTGGCCGACCTGGCGCCGTAGATAGGCCGCCGGCTCGGGGAACCGCAGGGCCAGTTCCTCGCACATCTCGTCGCAGCGGGCGATGAGCTCCTCGGCCCGGCGGGTGACCTCCGCGGGCCCGAGTCCGAGCATGAGGCTGTTGAGGTCGCCCCACTCGACGTCGCGTGCGTGGCTGGCCAGATCGTTCAGCAGGCGCAGAGCCTGCTGCGCCTGCGCGCTGACCTCGGCCAGCCGGTCCATCTCCTCGGCGGTCGCCACGGCGTCGGTGTACGTCCAGTGCGAGACGTTGACGAGCGAGGCGCCGATGTTGTCGGCATTCGCGAGGTACTGCTCGAAGGTCGGGAGCGCCGCCCCGTCTCCGGCCGCATGGGCGGTCTTCCAGGTCCACTCGCGTGCGTTGGCGGACAGGTAGCGGTCGAGGTGCTCGGCCCAGACGCGCCGCAGCTCGCTCCAGTGCGGCCGGGCGGCCAGCTCGTCGCGCAGCTCCGCGAGCAGGCACTCCAGGGGCATGTCGGGATCCGGCGCCCCGCCCCGCCCCACTCGTGCGCAGCCGGCCACGATGGCATTGATCTCCTCGGCCGACGACGCCACGTAGTCCAGGAGCCAGTCGGCGGCGAAGCCCCACAGCGTGAAGCGCGTGGCCATCCTGAGCTCCTTCGCCGTGGCGTCGGGCGAGCCGAACGCGTGGGCGAGCGCGACGCCGCTGAACACCGTCGCGCCGAGCGGCCGGGCCGAGAACAGCGCCGGGTAGGCGGACACGCAGTCCTGCATGTCACGAAGACACTCCATCGCGACCGCGCAGATCTTGCCCCTGGCCTCAGCGGTGTCCAGCCCATCGCGTCTGGCGACGGAAGATGTCATCAACCTCTCCTGTCCGGGAACACGGTCAACGTCGCGCCAATGGATCACCCACGGAAAACGCGGGTGATGCGCGGTGAAACGCCGCGGCTTTCAGACGGTTGTCAGAATGAGTTCCACGCTTTCTTTCGGCCGGAGCGTGGCGCCGACGCGAGGAATGCGAGAGACGGCCGTACAGGACGTCGGCCGGAAACGCGCCAGAATGCCGGCGATGATGAGTTCGGCCTCCATATTGAACACATGCAGCCCGATGCATTTGTGTGGACCGGCGCCGAAGGGCACGTAGGCGTAACGATGATGTCCGGGCTCTCCGCCGAGGGCGGGATCGAACCGATCGGGATCGAATTCGAGCGGGCGTTCCCAGAACGCCTCGAGCCGATGGGTCAGGAACGGGCTGACGAGGACCGACTCGCCGGCCTTGATCGTGACGTCGCCCAGCGTCGTGGACTCGACGGCCCGCCGAGGGAACACCCACCCGGCCGGGTAGAGCCGGAGCAGCTCCTGCACGATCTGCCGGGTGTAGGTCAGGCCGGACAGGTGCTCGGCGCGTACCGGGCCGGACCCCACGACCGTGTCGATCTCCTCGTAGAGCCTCCGCGTCACCTCGGGATGGTCGTCGAGGAGCGGCCACAGCCAGGTCAGGGCGCCGATCGTCGTCTCGGTTCCGGTGGCGAACATGGCGAAGAGGTTGTCGCGGACCCATCGATCGCTGACCTCGGCGCCGTCGGCCTCGTGCGCGCGGCAGAGCACGGAGAAGAAGTCGCGTACCTCGTCGTCGCGCCAGCGCTGTTCGCGGATCAGCGGGTAGAGGACCTCGTCGAAGAGCCGTATGGCGCGCCGGAGCGCCCGGTCGCCCGGCACCGGGACCGAGAACGGCAGGAAGGGCAGGAGGAAGCGGAACGCGATGGCCTTCACCACGGTCTCGAAGGCAGGTGTCAGCCGGGCGGCGTCCGCGGGCGTGATCTTGTTTCCGAAGAAGACACGAATGACGGTGTGGCTGACGATGTCGGACAGCTCGGCCATCGCGGCCACCGGTCGCCCGGTGCGTGCGTGCTCGGCGAGCCCGTCGAGGGACTCGTTGATGGCGGCGGCCATCTGGTCGGCCATCGAGTGGACGTACCGCCGGGTGAGTACGGGCTGGAGTGTCCTGCGGCTGAGTTTCCAGTCCGAGCCCTCGGACATGATGCTCCGGCCGAACAGCCGGCTCAGCGGCCGCCAGTACGTGCCCTCGCGCAGGAAGTTCGCGGCGTCGTCCAGCAGGATTTGCTGGACGTGGTCCGGGTGGGTCGCCAGGTAGACGTCGGCCACGCCGAAGTCGAGGCGAGCGACGCGACCGGCCGCCGCTCTTCCCATGCTTTCCACTTCCCCCATGGGATCGCGCAGTAGTCGCGGCAGATTGCGGTAGAGGCGGAAAGTTTCGGCCTGTGCGGCTGGGTCTGCGACGGCGATAGACATGACCGGACCTATGCTCCGCATCGATGTTTCGGCGGCGCGCACGCGTCCGTAACCCAAATGGTTTCGGAAGTGCTGCTGCGAGGACTGTCGGGGGAAGACTGCGTCGGTTGTCGAGCATCCGTGAGCAATTGGTTACAGTGAATCTGTATCACACGGCAGATTGGATTGGCGAGATCCATCTGTCTCTTGCATTTTGGACATCGTTGTGCTTTCTAGGGCCTGACCGAAACTATTTGCGCTGACAGACAGTCTTTGTTTCGGTCATTCGCTCTGCTCAGGGCGGTGGTCGGCGCGGTGCCGGGCGCGGCGATACGGACCTCGCGTGACGAGTGTCACAAATCGCCCACGCTCCGTGACGCCGAACACTCCGGCAGTCTTGACAAAAAAGTTTGTCGGTGCGAGGCTCCTCGCATGTTCGAAGTGGCAGTGATCGAGGACCCGGCCGCGGCCGAGGTCTCACTCGACCCCATCCGGGCCCGCCTGCTGGCCGAGCTGGCCGAGCCCGCCTCCGCGACGATGCTGGCCGCCAAGGTCGGCCTGCCGCGACAGAAGGTGAACTACCACCTCAAGGCGCTCGAGCGGCACGGCCTGGTCGAGCTGGTCGAGGAGCGCCGCAAGGGCAACGTCAACGAGCGGCTCATGCGGGCGACCGCCACGTCGTACGTCATCTCGCCGGCCGCGCTCGCCGCCGTCCAGCCCGACCCCGCGCGCTCGCCCGACCAGCTCTCCGCGCGCTGGCTGCTCGCCGTCGCCGCCCGTCTCGTACGCGACGTCGGCGAGCTGATCACCGGCGCGGCCAAGGCGCGCAAGCGCGTGGCGACGTTCGCGATCGACGGCGAGGTCAGGTTCGCCTCGGCGGCCGACCGGTCCGCCTTCGCCGAGGAGCTGGCGAACGCCGTGGCCGCCCTGGTCGCCAAGTACCACGACGCGACGGCCGAGGGCGGGCGCGAGCACCGCGTGGTCGTCGCCGTCCACCCGAGTACCCGCCCCCGCGAGGACGGGGCCGCCGCCCCGGCGGAAGAAGAGCGCTGACCGGACCGCCGGCGGCATCCCCGTACCGGCATGGAGAAAGAGACGACGATGACGCACGAGTTCGAAGTACGCAAAGAGATCACGCTGGACGCCACCCCCGAGCAGGTCTGGGACGCCATCGCGACCGGTCCCGGCATCGACTCCTGGTACATGGGCCGCAACGAACTGGAGCCCCGCGTGGGTGGCAGGGGCGGCCTTACGCTCGGCGGCCACACCGAGGAGTCCACCGTGACCTCCTGGGAGCCGGGGGAGCGGCTGGCGTACCGCACGCCGGAGAACCCCGACGGCACCTTCATGGCCTTCGAGTACCTCATCGAGGGCCGCGACGGAGGCGGCGCGGTGCTGCGGCTGGTGCACAACGGCTTCCTCGGCGACGACTGGGAGACCGAGTACGAGGCGATGAAGACCGGCTGGGACATGTACCTCGCCAAGCTGGCGGAGTACCTCACCCACTTCCGCGGCCGCGTGGCCACACCCGTCTTCGCGGCGCGTCCGCAGGGCCCGGCGCCGGAGCGCCTCTGGGCGGTACTGCGGAAGGAGCTGGGCCTGACCGGCGATGTCAAGGAGGGCGACCGGGCGGCGCTGACCGTCGAGGGCCTCCCGCCGATCGACGGCGTGATCGACTACGTGGACCGGCCCCACTTCCTCGGCATCCGCACCGAGGACGCGATGTACCGCTTCATCCACTCCGGCGCCGACCGCGGCAACGTCATCGTCCTCGGCCACCACCTGTTCGCCGGCACGGCCGGGCAGAAGGAGGCCGAGCACGCCTGGCAGGGCTGGCTCGACGGCCTGACCTTCGCCTGACGCCCGCTCGCGTACGGCCGGGCGACGGCCCGCGGCCCGCGCCCTGCGCGACCAGATCATCGGCCACGCTGTGCTAGCCTTTTAACGCGTTCTCGGGACGTAGCGCAGCTTGGTAGCGCATTTGACTGGGGGTCAAAGGGTCGTGGGTTCGAATCCCGCCGTCCCGACCGAGATCACAGGCCTCAGCGATCATCATGGATGACCGCTGAGTGACCAACTGAGTGACCAACGCACGAAGGGGCGCCCGTACGGGCGCCCCTTCGTGCGTGTTGTCTCACTCCGCCGCGTCGTCGGGGCCTTCCCCGCGGCGTTGTATCAGCTCCTGGTCGGCGTAAGCCTGCCAGCCGTACCGGGTGAACCATTCTGCCCGGCGGCGGTCCTGTTCCGTTCGATCCAACTCCCGCAAACGGCTCGCGGCCTCTACCGCTACTTCCGGATGGCCGGTGTCGACGGCCTTTCGGTGCCAGCGCCGGGCCTCCTCGATGTCTCCCTGTCCGGCCTCCAGGTTCCCGAGGTTGGCCATCGCCTTGGGTGCGTGGTCGGAGTGGCCGGTGTCGATGGCCTGCCCGTACGCGCGGCGGGCCTGCTCGATGTCTCCGTGTTCCGCCTCCAGGAGTCCGAGGCCGAAGAGCGCTCTGGGCGCCTGGTCGGTGTGGCCGGTGTCGATGGCCTGCCGGTACCAGCGGCGGGCCGCCGTGGTGTCACCGATGCCATGGAGCCACGCGGCGACCTGGTTAAGCGCATCAGGGGCGATGGTGGTGCCGGGGTGTCCCAGCAGGCGGTGGGCGGCGGAATGGGCATCCATGCGCAGGGCGGTGTATCCGATGTTGCGGCGCTGGTCGCCGTCGAAGAAACGGTCGGCATAGGCCCACAAGGCGTCCTGGACGGGCCAGTGGACCGACGCGGACCCATCGTCGGCGACGACGCTCAGCAGCGAGTGCGGAGCGTACCGCCGGCCACCGGCCACGGTCTGCACGTCGATCAGACGCGGCCTGTCGGGCCTGACCGCGGTCGCCCATTCCAGTGCCCGGGCGTAGCCGGCGGCCGACGCTGGGGCGATGACGCTCTGCCCGGCCGGCTCACGCCGATAGGCCCCGTACAGGTGCGTGAGGACGTCGGTGGTGAGGAGACGGGGCAGCCGGGCCCGGTACCAGTCGGTGACCGCGTGCAGCAACGCGACCCGATCGGTGGTCTCTTCCCCGGCCGGTGTCAAGGCGTCGTGGATCTGCTCCCACGCCACCATCAGCCGGCCCATCAGCACGTCGGCGTCCTCGTCCAGGACCGGTCGCAGGCCGGCGTACGTGTCCTGGGCTCGCAGCTCGGCTCGCTCGGTGCGGGTCAGCACGCCCAACTCGACCTGAACGGCATGTTCTTCGAGCGCCTTGACCTGGTGTTCGGGGATCCGTAGTCCCTCCAGCTCACCGGTGTCGATGGTGGCCAGCACCCGCAGCCCGTCCGGGAGCCGGTCGGCCGGCAGGAGCGCGAGTTCGGTGAATCGATCCGGCGTCAGCCCATCCGGCCACAGCACCGCACCAGGCCCGTGGCCGGCCCACCGGCGGGAGCATTCGATCATGTCGGTGAGCCGGACGCGCGGGTCATCGACGAAGCCGAGGACGTAGTGGTCGGGGAGCTGCGACTGGGCGGCCTGGGCGAGGGTGCTGGTGGTCCCGGCCAGCCGGGGGCCGGCCACCACGACGATGGGCCGGCGTCCGCCGGTGAGCGCCTCATCCAGGGCGTCGTCGACGTCGCGGGGGATGTAGAGCGCTTCGCCTTCGGGGCCGAATCGGTTGGGGTGCACACCCAGATCTCGGGGGGTGACCTCCGTCAGTCGCCGTGGCGACTCGTCCGGGGCGGTCAGGGTCGGCCAGAGTGTCGGCCGGATCTGCCCGTCGCGGACGTCCGAGCGAACCAGCCATCGGTTGACGCCTTCGGCGAGCGTCGCGAGCGTCAGCGCGGCGGCCAGCGCCCACCAGTTCCACCGGCCGCCGTTGAGGATCTGGTTGACCGCGGTGCCGACCGCCACGGCCATCGCGGCCACGCCGATGACCCGGGCCAGCAGGCGTATCGGCTTCATGCCCGCTTCCCGGTCGAGCCGAGAAAGGCGCGCCCAGGCGGGAAAGGACTGTCACGGAGACGTCGTGCCATGGCTTGACGCTACGGCGTGGCGGACACAGCAGGTGCACCATTGCGGCAGAAACGAGACCATGCGCTGACACGCGTCGGTCGGATTACATTTTCCGACGGTTCCGTCGGCATTTCCGTCCGGTGTCTCAGCGCAGCTCCCACAGGCGTACGGCGGCGTCGTCTCCGGCCGTGGCGAGGGTCCGGCCGTCCGGGCTGAAGGCGATCGCGTCGACCGTGCCGGTGCGCGCGTCCAGCCGGGCGGCGGCGGTGCGGCTCCGGACGTTCCACAGCAGCACGGTCTCGTCGCTCGCGCAGGCCAGCGTGCGGCCGTCCGGGCTGAACGCCACCGCGTTCACCCGCCCCGTGAACCGGGGCACGGTGGCCGTCAGCCGGCGCCCGCGGACGTCCCACAGGCGTACCGTGCGGTCGTCGCCGCCCGTGGCGAGGGTCCGTCCGTCGGGGCTGAACGCCATGTCACCGACGAGCGAGGTCAGCCTGGTGAGCGTCGTGGGCCGTGGCCGCGCCGAGACGTCCCAGAGGCGTACGGCCCGGCTGCCCGCCGTGGCCAGGGTCCGCCCGCGCGGGGCGAACACCGCGCTCAGCAGGGTCTCCCCGGGATCCGGCAGCGACCGTGTCGTACGCCGGGTGCCGACGTCCCACAGGCGCACGGCGTCGCCGGAGGTCGCGAGGACCGCCCCGTCGGGGCTGAAGCTGGGCGTGCCGGCTCCCCGGCCGTGGGTGCCGAACGTCGCGACCGCACGGCGGGTGTGGACGTTCCAGAGGACGACCCTGCCGTCGTAGCCGCCGGTCGCGAGCGTGCGGCCGTCCGGGCTGAACACGGCGCCGGCGACCGGGTGCCCGCGCCCGGTCAGCATGGCGGCCGGGGTGGCGGACGGGCGGCCCGCGGCGGTGTTCCACAGCCGTACGGCGTGGTCCTGGCCCGTCGCGGCGAGAGCACGCCCGTCAGGGCTGAACGCCACGTCGAGCACCTCGCCGCCGCCCGCGGGCAGCGTGGCGGCCAGGCGCGGACGGGGGACCGGCGTGCGGTACGACGCGGTGGGGCGGCGCCGTGGGTCGTCCACGCGAAGGCCGTTGCTCAGCAGCAGGAGGGCGAGCGTCGTCAGGGAGGCGACGGTCACGACGGGCCGCCGGCGCGGCCGGGGTGACCGTACGCTCCGCGCCGCCGGGCGGGGCGGCGGAGCGGCGGCCGTTCCGGGCGTCGGCCGGGTCGGCTCGCGCCACTTCTCCCGTACGCGCCGCGTCCGGCGCGCCGTCGCGGCGGAGGAGGCGCGTTCGCCGGCGGCGTCCGCGAGCAGTTCCGCGGCCTCGCCGGCGGTCATCCGTTCGGCGGGGTCCCGGCGCATCAGCCCGTCGACGACCGCGCGGAGCGGCCCGGCGTGGCGGGCCGGCGCGGGCTCGCCCGTGAGGATGGCGTGGAAGGTCGCGTTGGCGTTCGGGCCGCTGAAGGCGCGCCGTCCCTCGACGGCGTAGAAGAGCGTGGCGCCGAGCGACCACAGGTCCGAGGCGGCGACGGCGGGTTCGCCCCGCGCGCGTTCGGGCGCGGTGTAGGACGGGGCGCCCATGACGATGCCGTCCCCGGTGATCTCGTCGCCCGCGCCGCCCTCCGTACGGGCGATGCCGAAGTCGCCGAGCACGACCCGGTCGTCGCCGACGATGACGTTGCTGGGCTTCACGTCGCGGTGGAGGACGCCGTGGGCGTGCGCGGCGCGGAGGGCGTCGAGCACCCGCAGGCCGATGCGCGCGGCCCGCGCCGGCGCCAGCGGACCCTCCATGCGGACGATCTGGCTCAGAGTACGGCCCGGAACGTACTCCATGATGATCCACGGCACGCCGTCGTGCTCGACGACGTCGTGCACGGTCACCACGCCCGGATGGGTGAGCCGCGCCGCCGACCGGGCCTCGCGGAAGGTGCGTTCCCGGTGCTCGCGGCGCTGCTCCTCGGTGAAGTGCGGCGGGAGGAAGAGTTGCTTGGCGGCGACGTCGCGCCGCAGCCGGTCGTCGCGGGCCCGCCAGACCACCGCGAACCCGCCCCTGCCGATCTGCTCGATGAGTAAGTACTGCCCGGCGATCAGGCTCTCCCTCATGCGAGGACCTTAACCACGGCGGGCGCGCCTGCCACAGGGACGCCGGACTCGGCATCGATGAGCGGCCGTACGGCGTCGGCGGACGGCGACCGCGCGGGCCCGGCAGGCACTCCCCATGTTTCCAGTTGACTTAGTAGGCAATCTGTCCCAAGCTGGGGGAATGCTTTTCGGCGCTCCTCTTCACGCGCGCCTGCACGTCGACCTTCGGCGGCAGGCCAGCGCGCTGTGTCGGTGATCGAGCTCGTACGCCCGCGCCGTTCACCGAGGTTCGATTCAGGAGCATCATCATGACCACCGCCACCATCAGCTCGACCACGTCCCGGCTCGGCGAGATCGCCCGGTCCCTCGCCGACCGGTCCGAGGAGTGGCTCCACCGCGTCCGTCTCAGCGCCGACGGCCGCTGGTACGAGCGCCTGCACCACGACGACGACCACGAGGTCTGGCTGATCAGCTGGCTCCCGGGACAGTCGACGGGGTTCCACGACCACGGCGACTCCGAAGGCGCCTTCACCGTCGTGCTGGGCAGTCTCGAAGAGCGTGCGCCCGGTCGGACGCGCACCGTCGACTCGGGCGATTCCTGGGCCTTCGGCCCTGACTACGTCCACGACGTGCGCAACGTCACGGACGCTCCCGCGGTCAGCGTGCACGTCTACTCCCCGCCGCTGAGCACGATGCGGCGTTTCGAGGAGACGCCCGACGGCCTGGTGGAGGTCGCCGTCGAGCAGACGGAGGACTGGTGACGCCGAGCGAATGTCCGCGGCCGCGGCGACCGAGCGGAGCCTGATTTGGGCGAGTTGCCACCAAGGTAACTAATGTGGTGCCATTTACCTTCTCGGGGAATTGCTCCATGAGCGGTGCTTGGTGCACACGCGCAAAACCGATAAGGCTGTCATGGCTTCCTCCAAGCATTCCGCAAGGTCGCTGCGGCTGAGGTTGTTGGTACTGCTCCTGATCCCGCTGCTCTCCCTCGCGGCGCTGTGGGCATTCGCCGCCTATCTCACCTCGCGCGATGCGCTCGGGAAGTACGAGGCGTCGACGACGTACGAGAAGGTCGCCGTGCCGGGGGCCACGCTCACCACCGCCCTGGAGCAGGAGCGCGTCGCCGCCGCCGGCTTAGTGAGTGCCGATGGCAGTGGCGAGCGCGGCGGGATCAACACCGCGCGGGCGAGCACGGACGCCGCACAGGCGGCGTTCCGCCGGTCGGCCCTGTCCGGCGCGGCGCGCCGGACGATGAGCGGGACGACGCGGCAGCGACTCAACCAGCTGCTCACCCAGCTCGACGGGTTGGCCGGCGTCCGGGCCAAGGTCGACGCGGGCAGCGTGGACGCCCTGGGCGCGATCAACGACTACGACGCGGTCGTCGACGCGCTCCTGCGGCTGTTCGGCGGCATG
Organism: Actinoallomurus iriomotensis; assembly: GCF_030269445.1. Taxonomy (GTDB): domain Bacteria; phylum Actinomycetota; class Actinomycetes; order Streptosporangiales; family Streptosporangiaceae; genus Actinoallomurus; species Actinoallomurus iriomotensis. Next base: position 48,094 of record NZ_BSTJ01000001.1, on the reverse strand, counting down.
GCGCCGATCAACGATCCGGACGTCTACCGGCAGGGCACCGCGCTCATCGCGGTGAGCACCGCGCGTGAGTTCATGATGCGTGAGAACGCGCTGGTGACGGCCGCGCTGGCCCGGCGCGCCAAGCGCTTCACCGGGCCGGAGTACACGATGTTCACCCGGAACTCCGCGAACGAACGCTACCTGTTCGACGGCGCCCTGGCCGAGGTGAAACCGAGCCTGCGGGAACCGCTCCAGCAGCTCGCCGGCTCCTCGGAGTTCAACACGCTCCGCAGCCTGGAGGACGCCATCGTCGCCGGCGGCCCCACGGCGTCGCTGGCCCCACGGGCGAAGGACTGGCACGCCACGGTCGCGCCGCTGACCACGACCTGGACGCAGACCGCCAGCCGGGCCGGCGTCATTCTCACCGCGGACACCAAGCCCATCGGCGACCGGATCATGTTCATGCTGTACGCGACCGCCGGGTTCGGTCTGCTGGCCGTCGTCTGCTCGATCGTGGTCTCGGTGCTGTTCGGCCGGAGCCTCGCCCGCGAGCTGACCGGCCTGCAGCGCGCCGCGCTCGACCTGGCGGGGGAGCGGCTCCCCGAGGTGATCAGGCGGTTGCGAGCCGGTGAGAAGGTCGACGTCGAGGCGGAGGTGCCCCCGGTACGGGTCGGCCGGAGCCGGGAGGTGACCAAGGTCGCCGACGCCCTGACCACGTTGCAGCGGACCGCCGTGCAGGCCGCGATCGGCGAGGCGCGTCTGCGCCAGGGCATCAACCAGGTCTTCCTCAACCTCGCGTGGCGGAGCCAGTCGCTACTGCACCGCCAGCTCAGCATGCTGGACACGATGGAGCGCCAGGCCACCGACCCGGACTCGCTGGAGGGCCTGTTCGCGCTCGACCACCTCACCACCCGCATGCGGCGTCACGCGGAGGGCCTGGTGATCCTCTCCGGGGCCGCACCCGCCCGCGGGTGGCACAACCCGGTGGCGGTGCGCGACATCCTGCGCGCCGCGATCGCCGAGGTCGAGGACTACACGCGGGTCGTCGTCGAGGCGGCCGCGCCCGCGGCCCTCGACGGAACCGTCGTCGCCGACATCACCCACCTGCTCGCCGAGCTCATCGAGAACGCCACCGCCTTCTCTCCGCCGCCCACTCAGGTGCACGTACGCGGTGAGCTGGCGGCCAGGGGCTATGCCGTCGAGATCGAGGACCGCGGCATCGGGATGAACGACGCCGAGCTCGCCGACGCCAACCACCGGCTGGCCCACCCCCCGGAGTTCGACCTGGCCGACAGCGACCGGCTGGGCCTGTTCATCGTGGGCCGGCTGGCCGAGCGGCACGGCATCGACGTCCGGCTGACCGCGTCGCCGTACGGCGGTGCGCGCGCCGTCGTCATGATCCCGCTCGACTTCATCGCCGGCGACGGCGGTGAAGACTACGAGCAGGCATGGTACGACGAGCCGTCCGACGGCGCGGCGTGGCCGGCGACGCCTCCGTGGCGGCCGCCCGGCCGGGCCATGCCCCCGCTGCCCGCGGCGGCGGGGACGATCGGCCTCGCCACCTCCGACGGCTCGGACCCGGACGCGCCCGAGCTGCCCCGGCGTGTCCGGCAGGCGAACCTCGTTCCGCAGCTGCGCGACGACACCTTCGCGCCGGGGCCGGCGGTGCCCGGGCGGGCGGACGCCGGCCCCGGGGAGGCCGGGCCACCGCCGAGCAACGTGGACACCGGACCGACCACCCGGCCGCCGGAGGAGACCCGGTCGATGATGACCGCGCTCCAGCAGGGCTGGCAGCGCGGGCGCGAGGAAGAGGACCCGGACGAGTGAGTTCCTTTGGGAAGGCGGCGAGCGGATGCTCGAAACAACCGGTGAGCTGAGCTGGTTGCTGGACGACCTCGTCGGCCGGGTGCACTCGGTGCGGCAGGCGATGATCCTCTCCGGCGACGGGTTGCCCATGGGCCTGTCGCACGGCATCGCGCCGGCGGACGCCGAGCACTTCGCCGCGCTCTCGGCCGGGTTCCACAGCCTGGCGCGCAGCGTCAGCGACACCTTCGGCGGCGGCGACATCCGCCAGACGGTCGTCGAGCTCGAGTCGGCCTTCGTCTTCGTGATGGCGGCCGGGGCCGGGTCGTGCCTGGCCGTGCACGCCGAGGGCGACGTGAACATCGGAGTGATCGCGTACGAGATGACCCGGCTGGTCAAACGGGTGCGCCGACATCTCGGCGCCGCCCCGCGGTCGGCGGGTGGAACGCCGGGCGGAGCGTGATCTCCGGTGAACGAACGGCGACGGCGCTGGTTCGACGACGCCGCGGGACCCGTGGTCCGTCCCTACGCCGTCACCCGGGGGCGGACGCGCTCCGGCGGAGGACCGCTGGACCTGGTCTCCATCGTGGTCGGTGGCGTACCGTCGGCGGCGGACCGGATGTGGCTCGAGTCCGAGCATCTGCGTCTGCTCGCCCGCTGCCGCAGGCCGACCACGGTCGTGGACCTCGCCTCGGACACGGACCTGCCGCTCGGCGTCGTCCGGGTCCTGCTCGGGGACCTCAGAGACCGGGGGCTCGCCACGGTCCGGGCCCCGGCGCCGTCAGAATACGCACGCGACGAGACGGTACTCCGAATGGTGTTGGATGAGCTTCACTCTCTTTGAACCGCAGGCCGACGCGCGACCGAGGGCGATCAAGATCTTGATCGCCGGCGGCTTCGGCGCCGGCAAGACCACGCTCGTGGGCACGGCCAGCGAGATCCGCCCGCTGCGCACCGAGAGCGGCCGGTCCGCGTACGGGCGCGCGATCGACGGCCCCATCGGCATGGACTCCAAGGAGTCCACCACGGTGGCGATGGACTTCGGCCGGGTGACCCTCCCGAACAACGTCATGCTGTACCTGTACGGCACGCCGGGGCAGCGTCGCTTCTGGTTCATGTGGGACGGCCTCGCGCGCGGAGCGGCGGGCGCGATCGTGCTCGCCGACACGCGGCGGCTGCCGGACTGCTTCGGCGCGATCGACTACTTCGAGCAGCGGGGCACGCCGTTCGCCGTGGCGGTGAACTGCTTCGACGACGCCCCGAGGTACGGCGAGGCGCGCGTCCGGGTGGCCCTGGACCTCGACCCGGGCGTGCCCATCATCATGTGCGACGCCCGCTCGCGCGACTCGGTGATCCAGGTGCTCATCGCGGTGGTGGAGCACGCTCTGCGCGTCAACGGCTCGTTCGTCTAGGGCCGGTCGCCCAGCGGGCGCCCCGGATCCCGGCCTGGTCGCCGTTCCACACGACCGGTGAGCGAGGCGGAACCCACGCCCCGGCAGGTCCTCGATGGCCGATATCCGGCATGGCGCCAGACCGGATCACGGCTCCCGCACGCCATTCGATCATGAACGGTTTCATGATCAGTAATTGTGGTGAGCGAAAAAATGATCACTGAATTGTGAGATCGATTTCCTAGCCACAGCGGGATTCGATACTGTTCATACCGCTTTGTTACAAGCCCACGTGCGTGTGGACCAGGGTCCTTGTGATCTTTCTCCCCCAGCAGTGACTCACGAAAGGACGCCACCGTGGGAACCGCAGTGCCCCCCGCCGCATTGCCGCGAGGATGTGTCCGGGGCGACGCGAGCATGACCGTGGACGCCGAGTCATGATCGTCTCAGTCGTCATCCTGCCCATCGCCCTCCTCAGCCTGGTTCCGGTCATGGCGGTCCGCCGCCGGGACGGCGTTTCCCGAGGTGCCGCCTGGCGACATCCGGAATCGATGACCGCCAACCTCGCCGCCGACGCCGAGGAGTACCTCGCCTGGCTGGCCGACCATCACTGGCCCGACGACGAGTACCTCGAACTCGAGCGTGGCTGGCGGTCCGAACTCGACCCCTTCGAGCCGTACGACGACCGTCCCGTGTGCCCCGGCTGCCATCGCCCCGGCAACGACGTGTGGCCGTGCCACGAGTGCGGGCTGATGATGCACTCGACTTGCGGCTACGGAATGCGGCGAAAAAAGATCTCCAAGCCGTACCGTACGCGCGACATGGGCGCGGAGTCGGTCATCGCCGAATGGCGGTGCAATCGGTGCATGTCGGTCGTCGGCCTCGATGTCGACCGGGGTGACGAGAAGGGCCGCGCCCAGTAACCGCACCGGTGGCCCGTGGGGTTCCGGACATCGGCGCCCGGCCACCGCTCAGGGTTCCCGGGAGAAGGCCGCCAGGGTGTGGGCGGCCTCCCGGGTCGCGGGATAGAGGTCGCGGTAGAGCCGGTACAGCTCGGCGTAGACCTCGCCGGCCGCGGGGTCGGGCTCGACCGTGTCCGCCGGCGGGTTCCAGTCCGCGCCGTCGGACAGGCCCGCCGCGCGGGCGGCCAGCAGTGCGTCGCCGTAACACGCCCCGATCGTCACCGAGGGGATGACCTGTGGCCGGCCAAGCACGTCCGAGACGATCTGGGTCCACAGCCCGCCCTTCGTGCCGCCGCCGACCGCGACCAGCCGCCGTGCCTCGCCGCCCGCCGACCGCATCGCCTCCAGGTTGTGCCGGACGCCGAAGGCGGTGCCCTCCAGGGCCGCGCGGTACAGGTGGCCGCGACCGTGGCCCAGGGTCAGGCCGAGCACGAGGCCGCGCGCGTCGGGGTCGAACAGCGGGGTCCGCTCGCCGGCGAAGTAGGGCAGCATGATCAGCCCGCCGGCGCCGTGCCCGGCGGCCCGTGCCTCCTCGGTCAGTTCCTCATAGGCCGCGCCGGTGAGCTGTCGCAGCCAGTCGGTGACGGCGCCGGAGGTGGCCATGCCCGCCGCGAGGTCGTAGGTGCCGGGCGTGACGCCGACCGTGCCCCACAGGCCCGGCCAGGTGCGGCGTGAGTCGAGGACCTCGATGAGGAACATGGTCGTGCCGTACATGACCATGACGTCGCCGGGCTCGGTCACGCCGACGCTGACCGCCTCGGCCCACGCGTCGATGGTGCCGGCGACGACGGGTGTGCCCGCGGCGAGTCCCGTACGCTCCGCCGCTCCCTCCGTGACCGTGCCGGCCACCTCGCCCGGCCACGCGAGCGGCGGCAGGTCCAGACCCGGGGCGATCTCCTGCGCCCAGTCGCCGATCCAGGCGTGCTCGCGGCTGTCGTACAGCGGTGAGCACTGGCTCGCCGAATGGTGGTCGAGGACGTACACGCCGGTCAGCTCGTGCACGAGGTAGGAGCTCGCCATGAACAGCCGGCCGGTGCGCTCCCACACCTCCGGCTCGTGGCGGCGCAGCCAGGCCAGCTTGGGCCCCACCGCCTGCGTGGTCAGCGGCGAGCCCCCGCGCGAGACGATCGCCTCGGCGCCGTACCGCGCGGTCAGCTCCTCGATCTCGGCGACCGCGCGCGTGTCGACGCCGTACAGGATGGCGGGGCGCAGCGGCACGCCCTCGGCGGTCGCGGGCAGCGCGCACGGGCCGATCCCGCTGACGCCGACGGCGGCGACCGGTTCGCCGCCGGCCTGGGGGAGCAGCTCGCGGGTGACGGCGGCGAAGCCCTCCCACCACACCTCGCGGGCGTCGTGCTCGGCCCAGCCCGGATGGGGCCGCGACACGGTGTGTTCGCGGACCGCGGTCGCGACCACGGTGCCGTCCGGAGTGGTCAGCACCCCCTTCGTGCTGGACGTGCCGATGTCGACTCCAAGCAGGAGACTCACGAGCCACCCTTTCCCCGCCGAGGGGCGCGGTCCGTCGACCGCGCCCTGGGGCCTGTCTCGAAGCCCCGCTGTCCTACTGCGCGGCGGACGAGGACTTTGAGACAGGCCCCCGATCCTCACGCGTCAGCCGCTGATTTTCCCGGACATGTCGTACTGCTTGTAGAGCTGTGCCGCGTTCTCCTTGGTCACCTGGGTGGTGTGCAGCACCTGCTTCTTGCCCACCTGCTGGCCGTGCGCGATGGCGTACGCGGTGTCGGCGGCCTCCTTCGCGCACGTCGGGTAGACGAACGTGCTGGTCAGCTCGCCGAGCTGGACCGCGCGGATGCCGCCGTCGGGGATCGCCAGGCCGTCGATGCCGATGAACTTGATCTGGCTCTCCCGGTGCTGCGCCTTGGCGGCCAGGTACGCGCCGAGCGTCATCGGGTCGTTGTGTCCGTACACCAGGTCGATCTTGGGGTACTTGCTCAGCCACTGCTGCATGATCGGCACCGCGGAGTCCTTGAGCCACTTCGCCTCGCGGTCCGCGACGATCTTGATCTTCGGGTTGGCCTTGACGGCGTCGCGGAAGCCCTTGTCCCGGTCGATCTGCGGCTGGTCGGACATGATGCCGCGCAGCTCGACCACGTTGCCGCCGTTCGGCAGCTGCTTGACGGCCTCCTGTCCGGCCAGCTTGCCGATCTCGTAGTTGTCGCCGCCGATGAAGGAGGTGTAGCAGTCGGTGTTGACGCTGCGGTCCAGGATGATGACCGGGATCTTCGCCTGGCACGCCTGCTGCACCGCCGCGGTGAGCGGGGCCGGCTCGTTCGGCGAGACGATCAGCACGTCCACCTTCTGCTGAATGAAGTTCTGCACCTGGCTGACCTGCGTCGCGCTCGACTGGTGCGCGTCGGCGATCGGCAGCAGCTTCATGTCGGGGTGCTGCTTCATGAAGTACTCGAGCTGCAGGTTGAGCTGCGCGCGGTACGGCTCGGCGTTGTTGGACTGGGAGTAGCCGACGACGAACTGCTTCTTGCCGCCGGCACCGGAGCCGCCCGAGGCCGACGGCGCCTTCGACGCGCAGCCCGCGGCGAGTGTCACCACCGCCACGACCGCCACGAGCGGGCGAATCAAAGATTTCACTTTTCGTCTCCTTCTCGGGGTGAAGAACCGATCAGGCGTCTGACCGGTGTGAGAGCGGCGGCGAAGAAGCCGGGCCGCTGGAGGACGACCGCCGCGACGACGATCAGGCCCTTGATGACGAGCTGCCAGTTGTCGCTGACCGCGTTGAGTCCCAGCACGTTGTCCAGCAGCGTGAGGATCAGCGCGCCGACGAACGTGCCGACGATCGTGCCCCGGCCGCCGGCCAGGCTCGTACCCCCGATGACGGCCGCCGCGATGGCGTCCAGTTCGTACGAGGTGCCGGCGAGCGGGTCGGCCGAGGCGCTGTAGGCCGCGTCGATCGGTCCCGCGAACCCGGCGAGCAGCCCGGACAGCACGAACACGGTGATCGTCACCGCGGTGACGTTGACCCCGGAGAGGCGGGCGGCCGTCGCGTTGCCGCCGACCGCGTACACGTGACGGCCGAACCGCGTCTTGGACAGGATCAGCTGGAACACGACGCAGACGACGACCAGGGCGAGCACCGGGTAGTAGACGCCCTGGCCGAGGACGCCGGTCAGCACGTTGTGCCCCGGCGTGCCCAAATCCTGGAACTGCGCCGAGTGCGGCGTCAGGTGGCCCTGGTCGTTGACCACCTGCGTGCCGACGCTGACGTTGTTGGAGTACTGCCGGTCGAGCCCGCGCACCACCGACAGCATCGCGAGCGTCATCACGAACGACTGGATCCGCAGCCACGTCGTGCCGACGCCGTTGCACAGCCCGAAGAACGCCCCGACGAGCATGCAGATCGGCACGATCTCCCAGGGCGTCATGTTGTGGTGGACGAGCATCATGGCCGAGACCATCGAGCCGATGCCGAGGATGGATCCGACCGACAGGTCGATGCCGCCGGTGAGGATCACCAGGGTCACGCCCACCGCGAGGATGCCGCGGGAGGCGAACGCGCCGACCGCGTTGGTGAGGTTGGTCTGGTTCCAGAACACCTCGCCCTTCGTGGCGAGCCCCAGCACGATCACGAGGATCAGGCCGATGTAGCCCTGCAGCGAGCCGAGCACCGGCAGCAGCCGCCGCATCCGGGTCCGCAACCGCGGCGGCGACCCGCCGGTCTCCGCGGCCACGGTCTCCTCTTCGGTCGCGGTCTGGTCAGGCATCAGCTGTCTCCTGGTCGAGTACGGCCTGGCGCGCCATCGCGGCGGCCAGGATGTCCTCCTGGTTCGCCGGCGGGCCGTGGGCCGGGTCACGGTGGAACTCTCCGGTGAGGCGCCCCTCGCAGAGCACGAGGATCCGGTCGCACATGGCGATGAGCTCGGGAAGTTCGGAGGAGACCACCAGCAGGGCGGTCCCGTTCGCGGCGAGCCGGCTCATCAGCGCGTGGATCTCCGCCTTGGCGCCCACGTCGATGCCGCGCGTCGGCTCGTCCATGAGCAGCAGCGCCGGCTCGGTGAGCAGGCACTTGGCCAGCACCACCTTCTGCTGGTTGCCACCCGAGAGATTGCGCACCGTCGCGTTCAGGCCTGGTGTCTTCACCCGCAGGTCGCGAACCTGCCCGGCCACCGCGGCGCGCTCCCGCCGCCGGTCCACGAACAGCCGGGTGTAGCGGCCGAGCGCCGCCAGGCTCGCGTTGAACGCGACGGTGTTGCCGAGCACGAGGCTCTGCGCCTTGCGGTCCTCGGCGACCAGCGCCAGACCGCGCCGGATCGCGTACCGCGGTGAACGCGGCCGGTACGGTCTGCCGTCCAGCTCGATCCGCCCGGCCGAGGGCCGGTGGGCGCCGTACAGCGTCTCCAGCACCTCGGTGCGGCCCGCGCCCATGAGGCCGGCCAGCCCGACGATCTCCCCGGCGCGTACGGTCAGGTCGACGTCGTGCAGCGCGGTCCGGCCCGCCTCGGCCCGCAACGACAGGCCCTCGACCCGCAGCCGCACGTCGCCGCCACCGTGCTCCCCGCTCTCGCGGGGGAACAGGTCGCCCAGCGGACGGCCGACCATCATCTGGATCAGCTCGGCCCGCGTCGTGCCCGCCATGTCACGCCGCCCGATGTACGCGCCGTCGCGCAGCACGGTCACCGAGTCGGCGATCTCCTCCAGCTCCTCCAGCCGGTGGGAGATGTAGATGACGGCCACACCACGGCCGGTCAGGTCGCGGATCACCTCGAACAGCCGCTGTACCTCGGCGTCGGCCAGCGCGGACGTCGGCTCGTCCATGACGAGGATCCGCACGTTGTTGCTGAGCGCCTTGGCCACCTCGATGAGCTGCTGCTCGGCGATGCGGCAGCTGCGGACCAGGCGGCGCGGGGACAGCCGCAGGCCGAGGCCGGCCAGCAGCTCCGCGGTACGGGCGTGCGCCGCGGACCGGTCGCGGGTGCCCCACCGGGTGCGGGGTTCCCGGCCGAGGAAGATGTTGTCCGCGATGGACAGGTCGGGCACGAGGTTGAGCTCCTGGTGGATCATGGCGATCCCGTGCCGCGCCGCGTCCTTGGGGGAGTGGATCGCCGCCTCGTCCCCGCCCACCTCGATGACGCCGTCGTAGTCGCCGTGCACGCCGGCCAGGACGTTCATCAGCGTCGACTTGCCCGCCCCGTTCTCGCCGAGCAGGGCGGCCACCTCCCCGGCGTGCACCGTCAGGTCGACGCCGGACAGCGCCCGCACGCCGGGGAAGCTCTTGCCGATGCCCCGCATCCGGAGCACGACTTCCCTTGTCACCGGCTGGGTCACCGGTTGCTCCACGCCTGGTAGGACGCGGCCGGCCACGGCGGGCCGTCCGGCGTCAGGGTGACGGTGATCGAGCGCCGGCCGGCGGTGACGCTCGCGGGCACCTGGTAGGTGTCGTCCAGCCAGCGGTGGGTGGTGTTGCCGAGCGGCTGGAGCCAGTCCGGCAGCGCGTGCCCGTTCACGCTCACCTTCGCGTGCTGGTACGGGGTGTTCTGGTCGCTCGTCCGCAGGAGCGTCACGCCCCGGTTGGCCGGGTCGACGGCGAGCCGGAACGTGACCGGTGCCGTCGCGGGCCGTACGTTCGCGGTGAGCGCGGTGTTCGTGCCCTCGAAGTTCGAGCTCAGGCTGGTCACCGGGGCGGTCCCGGTGTAGCCGTGCGCTTTCTCGCTCGCCGCGTCGCCGAGGGTCAGCGTGTCCGTACGGCGGGACGCGTCGGAGTCCTGGCCGTACCAGAAGGCGGTCGTGGAGTAGTTCGCCGCCACGTCGTCGCCGGGCCCGTGCTCGATGCCGAACGTGATCGCCGAGCCGAACGGCACCGCCTCGTTGATCATGAATCGGTACGCCCCGGTGCAGTCGGAGCCGGCGGCGCAGCCGGTCGTGGAGGTCAGGTGCGCCGGGTCGCCGTTGAACGGCTCGGTGTAGGTGTCGCGGTTGAAGTACCAGCCGCTCTGGTAGAAGTCCTCGGTGCCGGTCCCGTGGATCTGCGGGCTGCGCGAGCCGTCGGTGTAGACGCGCTCGTCGCCCTCCAGGAACGCCCGCGACGCCGGGCCCCGCATCGAGGAGACGACGCCGACGAACTTGCCCTGGCCGGTGGCCTGCAGGTACGTCCAGTCCTTGCCGTTCTCGGTGGCACCGGACCGCGACTGCGTGCGGAAGTAGCCCTCACCGGTCATGACGTGGTGTCCGGAGGTGACCTCGGCGTCCCCGGCGGTCACCGCCAGCGGCGAGCCGTTGTACAGCTCGACCGTCGCGTCGTGCCGGTACGGCATCGGCCACCAGGCGGCGTAGGAGTGCGCGGCCGGGTCGATGCCGGTGAACAGGGACCGTACCGGCGCGACCGCGAAGCCGGAGCCGAAGAACTCCCCGAGCGGCGAGTCGACGGTCCGTTTCCCGTCGAAGGTGATCCGCACCCGCAGGCCCTGCAGGAGCTGCTGCGCGGTGTGCAGCCTGGCCAGCTGGTCGTCGCTCAGCGGGTAGGCGTACACGCGGTCGCCCTGCCAGGTCTGGCCGGTGATGGCGTACCCGTGGGCGGCCTCGTCGGCGGTGTCGCCCACGTCGACCGTGTCGGTGCGGGTCAGCGAGCCGCCGACGTGGCTGTCGGCCCAGTAGGTGAACTCGTTGAAGTCGAAGTCGGAGGAGATGAAGGTGTTCTTGATGGTGAGCCTGGACTTCCCGGCGGTCAGGCTCGCCGGGAGCTCGACCGAATCCTCGGCCCACTCCCCGATGCCCTTCGGTTCCGTCGGCCCCCACTGGCCCGCGTCCTGGCCGTCGACCGTGATCGAGGCGCGCTGGTGGCCGATCCCCGGGTCGTAGCGGCGGGTCAGCCGCACGCCCGTGTTGGCCGGGTCGACCTTGACGGTGAAGGTGCTGGAGCCGTTCGCCCCGAACGCGCGGCCGTCGTCCTCGACGCTGCTGTGAGCCGAGACCGGTTCGGCCTGCGGCAGCGTGAGCCGCAGGGCGGACAGCTCGCCGGCGCCGGTCGCGCGCGCCAGCGTCGTGGTCGCGCCGGGAGCGAGGCGCAGCGCCGACTTCCGCGTACGGGCGCCGGGCAGCGGTGCCTTGGGGTCCCGGGTGCCGGCGGCCTTCAGCTTGGCGATGACGTCCGTGGCGTGGTCGGACGGATCGAAGGTCCGCACGCCGGCGTCGTCGGCGAAGGTCCGGTAGGTGACGTGGTAGAAGATCGGGTTCTTGTCGGTGGTGATCCGCATCGAGTGCCGGAACGGCATCGGCACCTCGACGTACACGCCGCCGGAGGTCTGGTCCGCGTTGGCGACGAGCGGGTTCACGAACGGCGCGCCGACCTTGCCGTCGACCAGGTCCTGGAGCGACGCGTGCACCACGTCACGGCCGTCGAGGGTGATGGTGATGTTCCCGGTGGCGCGCACGTCGCCCTCGTCGCGGGTGAACCAGATCGCGTCCACCTCGCCGGCGCCGTCGTGCTCGGCGATGACGCAGCCGTCCGCGGTGGTGCGCAGGCAGGAGTACGTCCCGTTGAAGCCGTCGTTGTTGCCGCCGGTGCGGTCGAAGCTGGAGAACTGCTTGGTCTGCACGCCGGTGGTCAGGCGGGCGAGACGGTCGGGGTGGCGGTAGAGGTCCCAGCCGACCGGGCCCTTGGCGCTCACGGGGGCCGCCTGGGCGTGGGTCGTGACGCCGGTCAGCGTGCCGGCGGCGAGGAGGAGGACGGCGAGGCGTCTCAGGCGAGGTCTCATCGAAGTTCACCGAACCCGTCGAAGTCGATGGCCAGCAGTTCGCAGACGGCACGCAGCTCCGCGACGTACTCGCCGGGGACCGCGTGGATGTGGTTGGCGCCGAACCGGGACAGGAACTCCTCGCTGTCCACGCGCAATCGGGCGAACGCGTGCGGCCACTCGTACGTCGACTGGCGCATCATCGCCTCGTTCGTCGCGTCGTCGTACTGCTCGAAGGCGCCGCGCATGACGTGCATCCGGTACCGCCCGTCGTAGCGGGTGAGCCGGGCGAACGTCATCTCGCCGGGCGCGGCGAGGTGCTGCACGGAGGCGCCGCCGGCCGGGAAGTAGAACACCTCCGGGTGGAAGTGGACCTTCGCGAGGTTCTCCGCCGGGTCGGCCGAGCGCGCGGCGTACCAGGTCGCGTGCTGACCCGAGTTGCACAGGTCCCACACGTCCTTGTCGGCGTGGTAGTGGCGCACGTCGGCGAACAGCACCGGGTCGCCGGACAGGAGCTTGAGGATCTGCATCGTCAGCGCGCCGTCCATGTCGGCCTCGGTCGCGGTGACGTGGGTCTCTTTCGGGCCCTCCCAGTCGTACGGGTCGTTCAGGAACGCCTCGGTGACGTCCATGGTGGTGAAGTGGGTGGTCAGCTCGGGCTGGCCCTTGATGCCGGAGAAGTCCAGGTTCCACTCGTCGATCAGCTCGCGCACGGCGTAGTAGGAGCGGATCTGGCGTTCGAGCAGCTCGGGGGTCAGCTGCTTGCCGTCGTAGTGGACGTTGCCGTGCTTCTCCAGCCAGTCACGCCCGGCCGTGACGCGGGAGGCGTCGGCGTTCTCGGCGCGGCGGACGACCTCCCACTGGTCGATCTCCTCGACGTCGACGCCGAACTGGCGCATCCACTGGTCGGTGTTGGCGGTCGCGGTGTACATGCCCATCGGCCGGCCGCCGATCCGGCCGAACGTCGAGCCGCGCAGGCCGGTCACCGCCGTCGCGGCCCGGACGCTGGTGAGGATCCGGTCGGTGATGGCCTCCGGGTCGCCCCACACGCGGGAGTGGACGCGGCCGGCCTGGTCGAGCGCGCCGCCGCCGGCCAGCATGCCGACCATGCCGGGGTACTGCGGGTCGATGTTGCCGACGAGCAGCAGCGGACCGGGGGTGGCGTCCGCGGCGAGCATGGTGAAGTGCGGGAACGCCCACACCGGGTAGTTGAAGATGGTCAGGTCGGGTCGCTGTCCGGCCACCCACCGCGCCTCGGTGGTGGCGAGTTCGTTGGTCCAGATGACGTCGCGGGCGGTGATCACCTCGTGCCCGTGCGCCCGCAGCAACTCGGCCAGGGTCCGTGTCGACTCGCTCACATGGCCGGCGACGTCGCGCGCGACGAAGTCACGCCCGTCCGACATGCTGAGTAGACCGATTCGCGCCACGCGTGACCTCCGGTTGGACGTCCCGGCCGCCTTCTCCGACCCGGCGCCGGGGGTGGGGTACAGTCGTCGAGAAATCGATTTCTGAAATCGATTTCTCGGAACGTAGATCGTGGCTTCCGGAGCTGTCAACCCCCGGCACTCAGGTGACCGTGGACAATGTTCCGGATGGCGAAGAGGGGGGCGGCATCATGGCGCAGGTGACGATCCGTGAGGTCGCGCGGACGGCGGGCGTGTCGCCCGCCACGGTGTCGCGCGTGCTCAACACCTCCGAGACGGTGTCACCCGATCTCAAGGAGCGCGTGCTCGCCGCCGTACGCGACCTCGGTTACCGCCCGAACAGCCAGGCCCGCAGCCTGCGCACCCGGGCGACGACGGTGCTCGGCGTGATCATCTCCGACATCACCAACCCGTTCTTCACCGCGATGGTCCGGGGCGTGGAGGACGTCGCCAGCGCGGCCGGCTACTCCGTGGTGCTGGCCAACGCCGACGAGGACCTGCGCAAGGAGCAGCGCTACCTCGAGGTGGCCGCCGCCGAGCAGATGGCGGGCGTGCTGCTGTCGCCCGCCTCGGCCACCGAGACCTCCATCGACGTGCTGGCCGAGCGCGGCATCCCGGTGGTCACCATCGACCGGCGGCTCAAGAGCGCCGACGTCGACTGGGTGATGGTCGACAACCACCGGGCCGCCAAGGAGGCGACGCTCCACCTCGTCGAGCAGGGCTGCCGCCGGATCGGCTTCATCGCCGGCCGTCTCGGCACCACCACCGGCGCTGGCCGCCTGGCCGGCTACCGCGCGGGCCTGCGGGCGGCGGGCCTGCCGTCGGCGCGCGAGCTCGTGGTGAGCGGTGAGTTCCGCATCGACGGAGGCCGGGAGGCGACCGAGCGGCTGCTCGCACTGCCCGACCGCCCGGACGGCCTGTTCGTGTCCAACAACCTGATGACGATCGGCGCCGTGGACGCGCTCGACACGGCGGGGGTGCGCTTCCCGGACGACATCGCCCTGGTCGGCTTCGACGACATGATGCCGGCGCTGAGCCTGCGCTCGCAGATCACGGCGGTGAGCCAGCCGACGTACGAGATCGGCCGTCAGGCGACGGAGCTCCTGCTCAGGCGGGTGAGCGGTGAGCCGTTCCCCGAACGCCACATCACCCTGAACGCCGAGCTCAAGGTGAGGGAGAGCTCGATCCGCGCCTGACCCGGCCGGGACCGGTCACCCGGACGACCGCGTAACCGCTTCCGGTGGCATCGTCGTGTCCTGCTCGTCGGACGCCGCGACGGCCGTGGCCGCTCGCACGAAGGCGGCGACGGCCGGTGAGTGTGAGTTCTGCGGCCAGGCCACGGCGAGCGTGACCGGCAGGAGGTCGTCGGCGGGGCGGTAGACGATGCCGGGTCGCGGGTAGCGGCGTGTCACGCAGGCGGGCAGGAAGGCCACGGTGTCACCGAGCTCGATCAGCTTGAAGATCTGGGTCAGGTCGGAGGCCGCCCGGTGAGTCACGACCGCGGGCTCACGGTCGGTCTTCGGTGGCCGCTCGCCGCTGCCGACGGGCGGTCCGAGGTCGTCCCGGTCCGCCGGGGACCCGTCGGGACGCGTCCGCCCGGCGAGGTCGGCCAGCCGCAGCGATGATCGGGCGGCCAGCGGATCGGCCGCCGACAGGGCGACCAGGCGGGGCTCGGTCAGGAGCGGTTCGACGTCGAGGCCGCGCTCGTCGCAGGGAACGGCGAGCAACGCGACGTCCGCCCGGCCGTCGCGCAGCGCCTGGTCCTGTTCTCCCCGTCCGCCCAGCAGCAGCTCGACCGGTGGCGCGGCCTCCTCCCGCCGGTACGCGGCGAGGATCCGCGGCAGCAGCCCGCCGTCATGGTCGGCCTTGAGCGCGAGCCGCAGCCGTGGTGCGGGCCGGCCGGCGTGCCTCGCGCGGCGGGCGGCCGCAGCGATCGCCGCCAGCACGTCCCGGGCGTCCCGCAAGAGGACCTCTCCGGCCGCCGTGAGCGTGACCTGACGTGTCGTCCGCTCGAACAGCGTCACGCCCAGCCGGCGCTCCAGTTCTCGTATCGACCGGGACAGCGGCGGCTGTGCCATGCCCAGCCGGGCCGCCGCCCGGCCGAAGTGCAGCTCCTCGGCGACGGCCACGAAGTATCGGAGTTGCCGCACCTCCAGATCATTCATATCCGCAAGGTATCAACGGTGATCCGATCGGTCCTTCAGGTCCGCGCCCGCGACGGGTTGACTGGCCGCTGCCGTGGAGGAAGGACCAGCTGACAGCGGGGAGTTCCCATGACGGACTCGGTGACCGGCGATCGCTGGCTGCCCCACGTGAGCGTGCTGGCCGTCGGCGCCTTCGTGGTCGGCACCGACGCCTTCGTCATCGCCGGCCTGCTCCCCGACATCAGCCGTTCGCTGTCCGTCAGCGTCGCGGCGGCGGGCCAGCTGGTCAGCGTGTTCTCCATCGCGTACGCGGTGCTCTCGCCGGTGCTCGCCGCGCTGACCGGCGGCTGGTCCCGGCGTACCGGCCTGGTCACGGCACTGCTGGTGTTCGCGGCCGGCAACGTGGCGACGGCGCTGGCGCCCGGCTACCCGCTGGTCCTGGCCGCCCGGGTCGTCGCCGCCGCGGGCGCGGCCATGTTCACGCCCAACGCCGGGGCCACCGCCGCGACCGTCGCCGGTGAGCGGCGGCGCGGTCAGGCTATCGCCGTTGTCACCGTGGGTCTGACCTCCTCGCTGGTGGTGGGCGCCCCGCTGGGCACCGCCATCGGTGACGCCTGGGGCTGGCGGGCCACCGTGTGGTTCGTCACCGCCCTGACCGTCGTGGTGACGCCGATCATCGCGCTGCGCCTGCCGCACATCCGGCTCGCCGGCGCGGCCGGCCTGCGGCAGAGATTCGCACCGCTGGCCGATGCCGGGGTGGTCCGGGTGCTGGCCGGCACACTGCTGGCCTTCATCGGCATCTACCTGCCCTACACCTACATCGGCGCCGTGTTCGCTCCGGCGCCGGCCGGTCACGGCGACCGGGTGGCGCTCCTGCTGTTCGCCTTCGGCGTGACCGGCACGGCGGGCAACCTGGTCGCGGGCAGGCTCGCCGACCGGTACGGGCCGCGCCGGGTGGTGATCACCGCCACCCTCTCGCTGGTGGTGGTGTTCCTGGTCATGCCGCTGATCAGCGGGGTGTTCACCGCGGCGGTGCCGGTGGTCGCGCTGTCCGGGTTCGCCTCCTGGTCGGTCACCGCTCCGCAGCAGCACCGGACCATCGCGCTCTCGCCCGCCGGGACCGGGCCGCTGGCGGTCTCCCTCAACGCGGCGGTGCTGTACCTGGCGATCTCGCTGTCCGGCCTGATCGGCGCGGTCGGCCTGAAGTCCGGCGGAGCCGCGGCGCTTCCGGTCATCGCGGCCGTCTTCGTCCTGGCGGCGGCCATTCTGACCTGGCTGTCCGGCCCGGCCGAACGGCGGGCGACGGCCAGGACGGTGAGGGAGCGGTCGCGCGAACCGGACGAAGGTGTCCGTTGACGTGCTCCGGCGTACGGACCTACGGTGACGCCATACCGACTGGTCGGTATGCACGGCATCCGCGGTGGAGAGGAACGGCATGGACTTCGGGTTCGACGCGACGACCGGCGACTACCGGGACCGGCTGCTGGAGTTCATGGACGCCCACGTCTACCCGGCCGAGCCGGTCTACGCCGCCCAGGCGGCCGAGCGGACCGACCCGTGGTCGACGCCGCCGGTCATCGAGGATCTCAAGGCCGAGGCGCGCAAGCGCGGCCTGTGGAACCTGTTCATGCCGCACGAGCCGTACGGCGCCGGGCTGACGAACCTGCAGTACGCGCCGCTCGCCGAGATCATGGGACGGTCGCCGAAGATCGCGCCGGTCGCCCTCAACTGCGCCGCGCCCGACACCGGCAACATGGAGATCCTCGCCATGTTCGGCACCCAGGAGCAGCGGCAGCGGTGGCTGGAGCCGCTGCTGGACGGGGCGATCCGCTCGGCGTTCTGCATGACCGAGCCGGCGGTGGCCTCCTCCGACGCCTCCAACATCGCGCTGCGCATCGAACGCGACGGCGACGAGTACGTGCTCAACGGGCGCAAGTGGTGGTCCTCGGGCGCGCTCAGCCCCGAGTGCGAGATCTTCATCGTGATGGGCGTCACCGACCCGGACGGGCCCGCGTACCGGCGGCAGAGCATGGTGCTGGTGCCCAAGGACACCCCCGGCGTCACGGTCGAGCGGGGGCTGTCGGTCTTCGGCTACGACGACGGCACCCACGGCGGGCACGCCGAGGTCGGCTTCGAGAACGTGCGCGTGCCGGCGGACAACATCCTGCTCGGCGAGGGTGAGGGCTTCCGCATCGCCCAGGAACGCCTCGGCCCCGGCCGCATCCACCACTGCATGCGCGCCATCGGCATGGCCGAGCGGGCGCTGGAGCTGATGTGCGAGCGGGTCACCTCCCGCGTCGCCTTCGGCGCCCCGATCGCCGACCACGGCGTCGTCCAGGACTGGATCGCCGAGTCGCGCATCCGCATCGAGCAGGCCCGGCTGCTGGTGTTCAAGACCGCGTGGCTGATGGACACCGTCGGCAACAAGGGCGCGCGCGTGGAGATCTCGGCGATCAAGGCGGCGGTGCCGGAGATGGCGAGCTGGGTCATCGACCGCGCCATCCAGGCCCACGGCGGCGGCGGCGTGTCCCAGGACTTCCCGCTGGCCGAGCTGTGGGCCGGCATGCGCACGCTGCACCTGGCGGACGGGCCCGACGAGGTGCACAAGCGCTCCATCGCCCGCCGCGAACTCGCCCCGTACCGGAACCGCTGAGCGGCCCGGATGGCGCAGGGGACGGCGGAGGTTCCCGGGCGGGCGCGGCCGCTGCCGGAGCGGCTGCTCGAGGCGGCCACCCGCCTGTTCGCCGGGAACGGCTACGAGAACACCTCCGTGCAGGAGATCGTCGCGGCGGCGGGCGTCACCAAGGGCGCGATGTACCACTACTTCGCGGCAAAGGACGATCTGCTGTATGAGATCTACCACCGCCTGCTCGCGCTGCAGACCGAACGCCTGGAGCGGATCGCCGGCGGTCCGGGCACCCCGGAGGAGCGGCTGCGCGACGCCGTCCTCGACGTGATCGAGACGAGCTGCGCCCACCTGGACGAGCTGACCGTCTTCTTCCGCTCCATGCACCTGCTGCCGGAGGACAAGCGCCGGGCCGTACGCGCGGAGCGGCGGCGCTACCACGAGCGGTTCCGCGCCCTGGTCGAGGAGGGCCGGCGGGACGGGACGTTCCGTACGGACGCGTCGGCCGACCTGGCGGTCAACTTCCTGTTCGGCGCGGTGCACCAGATCAGCACCTGGTGGCACCCGGACGGCGCGCTGGGCCCCCGCGACGTCGGCCGTCACTACGTCGCGCTGTTCCTCGACGGCCTGCGCCGCGCCGGGGACACGGGGGTCTGGCCGCCGTCGGGGGCGGCACTGTAAGACTGGCGTAATGCAGAGGAAGATGTCACTGGAGGCTCTGGCGCGCGAACTCGCGGCCCGGGCGGGCGCCGACGCCACGGGACGCAGCTCGGAGACCGTCTTCGGCGGACACGAGCGGACGCTGCGGCAGACCGCCATCGCCTTCACCGCGGGCCGGTCGATGGCGGAGCACGAGAGCCCGGGCGACGCGACGCTGTACGTCCTGCAGGGCCGGGTCCGCCTCACCGCCGACGGGGACGCGTGGGACGCACGGACCGGAGACCTGCTGATCCTCCCCGACGTACGGCACGGCCTGGAGGCCCTGGAGGACTCCGTCATCCTGCTGACCGTCGCCAAGACCTGAACGCCTGAACCGCCCCGCCCGAGCCGGCTCAGTCATGCCCGGCGGACACGGAACGCCGGACGAACACCTGACGGAAGAGCCCTCCCGCAGGGAGCCCCCTCCCGCCCAGGGGGGCACCCCACTTCCATTGTCCAATTCCGAGGGCGTCGGGCGGTAGTCCGCCGATTCGGCTGTGGACAACCGCGGACGCGAGGAGGCGCACGTGACCGAGCGAAGCGAGGGAACCGGCAAGCACAGTACCGTGGTCACTTTTCCGACGGAGGAGGGCCCGTGACCGTACAGGTCTTCTGCTATCCCGAGGACGCCCTGCTCACCGGGCCGGCCGAGCTGTGCGCGCTGGCCGCCGGGCTCGGCGCCGACGCGATCGCGGTGGCGGTCCGTTACCACCCGGCGCGGCGCTGGTTCGCCCGTCATGGCCTCGTACGGCACTCACCGCCCGGGATCACCTACTTCCCTCCTGCCGAGGATCGGTACGGACGGCTGCGGCCGCTCACGGTCGCGGGTGAGGAGGAGATCACGGCGCTGCGCGAGCTGCGGGAGGAGGCGCCGCGGCACGGTCTGGCCTTCCACGCCTGGACGGTCGTGCTGCACGACGACCCGGTGGTGGCCGCGCACCCCGAGCTCGCCGCGCGCACGCTCGACGGCACGCCCACGATCCACGCGTTGTGCCCGAGCCACCCGGACGTGGTCGAGTACGCCTCCGCGCTGGTCGCCGACGTTTGCGCCCGGTTCTCCCCGGACGTGGTCGAGCTGGAGTCCGCCCTGTACGCCGCGTGGGACCCGTCGTACGTCATCTCGCTGGAGCTGGCGCCCCTGACCGGGATGGCACGGGCGATGGCGGGGCAGTGCTTCTGCGGCGCCTGCGTACGGCTGATGGAGGAGCTCGGCCACGACCCGGCGGAGCTTCGGGATCTCGCGCTCGCCGGCGAGGGCGCCCCGACGTTGCGGACGGTGCGCGCCCACGGCGTGCGGCGCGTCATGGAGGCGACGGCGGCCGCCGCGCACGAGCATGACGCGGCCGTCCGTCCGCTGATCTTCGACGACCCGGACATGGCGGCGCTCCAGGGGTCGGGCCCCGACGCGTTCGCGCCGGCCGACCGTGTCGGCCTCGGCTGCGGCACGCTGACCGGCGACGCGCTCGCCGCCCGGTACGGCGGGCTGGCGGCCCTGGCCGGCGACCGGCCGCTGCTGGCGTCGCTGAACTGGAGCCCCGACCGCACCGGAGGCCGCCTGGCGGACGACGTCCGAGCGCTGCGGGGAGTGGGGGCGGCCGACATCGCGCTGTACAACCTGTCGCTGGTCCCGGAGAGCGCCCTGCCGGACCTCGCCGCCGCCGCGCGAGCCGCCAAAGGGGGATGAAAGACTCGGACGCGACACCCACGGTTGAGGAGGAGTCGTGACCGTAGTACGTCCTGGGTTCCATCTGGCCATACCGGTGGACGACATCGGCCGCGCCCGTGCCTTCTACGGCGGCGTGCTCGGCCTGCCCGAGGGGCGCTCGTCGGACGCGTGGGTGGACTGGAACTTCTACGGTCACCAGGTGGTCACCCACCGGGTGCCGGTCACGGCCGACGCGGAGGGGAGCAACCCGGTCGACGGGCATGACGTGCCGGTGCCGCACTTCGGCCTCATCCTGCCGCCGGAGGACTTCCACGCGCTGGCGGGGCGGCTGCGCGACGCGGGCGTGGAGTTCGTCATCGAGCCGTACGTCCGGTTCGCCGGCGAGCCGGGGGAGCAGTGGACGATGTTCCTGCGCGATCCGGCGGGCAACGCGCTGGAGTTCAAGGCGTTCGCCGACGAGTCACAGCTGTTCGCCAAGTAGCCGCCGCATCCACCTGCCCGCCGGGGGCGACCCGCGGCCTTTTCCCCATGGGCCGGATGTGCTTCACTGTAATTGGTCGCTTACTTGGGTGGTGTCGCATGACGACCGAGTCGCCCCCGGGACTCGAAGATCTCGACCTGTCCGGCCTGGACTTCTGGGCGCGCCCGCTCGACGAGCGGATGGCCGCCTTCGCGGCGTTGCGCGCGCGGGAGCATCCGGCGTTCTTCCCCGAGATGTCCGTGCCGCTCGTGCCCGCCGGCAAGGGCTACTGGGCGCTCGTACGGCACGCCGACGTGAGCGAGGCGAGCCGCCGCCAGGACGTCTTCAGCAGCGAGCCGAGCGCCACCACGATCCCGGACCTCCCGGCGTACATGGGGCGCTACTTCGGTTCGCTCATCAACATGGACGATCCGCGGCACGCCAAGATCCGCCGGATCGTCTCCCGCGCCTTCACCCCGAGGATGCTCGCCAAGACCGAGGACGACGTACGCCGGCGTGCCGCGCGCATCGTCGACGAGCTGATCGACTCCGGGCCCGGAGACTTCGTGGCCAAGGTCGCCGTTCGCCTGCCGGTCGAGGTGATCTGCGACATGCTCGGCATCCCCGAGCGTGACTACGCCCGGGTCATCGCCCGGACCAACGTCATCCTCGGCAACTCCGACGCCGAGTACACCGGGGTCGACCCGGACCGGATCGACCGGTTCACGATGGCCCGCGCCCTGTTCCGCATCGTGCGCGCCGCCCGCGACCTCCACCGCTTGGCGGCCCGCCTCGGCCGCGAGCGCATCAAGAACCCGACCGACGACCTGACCTCGGCACTCGTCAACGCCAACGTCGACGGCGAGCGGCTGACCACGCGGGAGCTCGGCTCGTTCTTCCTGCTCCTCGTCGTGGCCGGCAACGAGACGACGCGTACGGCCCTGAGCCACGCGCTGAAGCTGTTCACCGACTTCCCCGAGCAGCGGAGGCTGCTCCTGGAGGACTTCCACGGGCGGATCGGCGGCGCGGTGGAGGAGATCGTCCGCTATGCCACGCCGGTCATCTTCATGCGCCGCAACGTGACCCGCGACCACGAGATGAACGGGCACACGTACCACGCGGGCGACAAGGTGCTGCTCTTCTACAACGCGGCCAACCGCGACGAGGCGGTCTTCCCGGACCCGGACACGTTCGACATCACCCGTACGCCCAACCCCCACGTCGGGTTCGGCGGTCCGGGCCCGCACTTCTGCCTCGGCGCGAACCTGGCCCGCCGGGAGATCACCATCATGCTGGAGGAGCTGTTCACCCGCCTCCCGGACATCCACGCCGCCGGTGAGCCCGACCGTCTGCTGTCGGGCTTCATCAACGGCTACAAACGGCTGCCCTGCGCGTTCACCTCTCCGGCCTAGCACCAAACGGTGACGAGGTTGAATTTGTTCGCCGACTCCGAACCGAGGTTCGTCGAGGTCCAGGTGTTGACGGCGCCGGTGTTCCGAAGACCGGCGCTGTCCTTGTAGCAGAACGTAATGCCGTCATGCTGCTCAGCGTCCAGGCGGACGGACGGATCCGGTCATCCCTTGATCGCCCCCGCCGTCAGCCCTCTGGTGATGTGCCGCTGCATGAACGCGAAGACCAGCAGGACGGGCACCGAGGTGATCATGATGCCGGAGAACAGCGCGACCCAGTTCGTCCCGTAGTCCGCGGCCTGGCCGAGCTGGAACAGCCCCAACGGCAGTGTCATCTTCCCCGGCGTGTGGATGAGCACCAGCCCGTAGAAGAACTCGTTCCAGTTGTTCAAGAAGCTGAGGATGGTCACCGACGCGAGGCCGGGCCCCAGCAGCGGAAGGATGATCTTCAGGAAGGTCCGGGTCGGCCCGGCGCCGTCGACCGCTGCCGACTCCTCCAGTTCGCGGGGGAGTGTCTTCATGAACCCGACGAGGACGAAGATGTTCAGGGGAAGGTTGTAGGTGGCGTACACGAGGATCAGCCCGAGCCGGGAGTCCAGCAGCCCCACATCGTCCACGGTCATGTACAGCGGGATGAAGGTGACCATCCACGGCACCATCAGGCCGAGCAGGAACACCATCAGGACCAGGTTGTTGACCTTGAACTCCACCCGGGCGATGGGGTACGCCGCGAAGGCCGCCACCGCCACCCCCAGGACCGTGGCGCACACGCTGACCAGAACGCTGTTGAGGAAGAAGTCTCCGATACTCGCGTTCGTCCACGCGGTCACGTAGTTGCTCCATCGCCACCCGTCGGCCAGCGACCACGGCGCGGTCGTGAGGAACTCCCGGTTGGTCTTCAGTGACGCGTTGAACACCCACAGGAAAGCGCTCAGCGACGAGAACGCGAAGCAGACCAGGAACAGGTACAGGGCCAGGTGATACGTCCGGAAGGGTGCGCGGCCCGTCGCGCGCACGCTCCGTCGGCGCCGGGTGGCCGCGCCCCTCGCGGCGGCCACGGGCGGGTTTCGCGTCTCAGTACTGGATGACATCGCGCTTGAGCACCTTATTGACGATCACTGTGAGAGCCAGCATGACGAAGAGCAGGGTGACGCCCATCGCGGCGGCGTACCCGAAATCGGCCTGGTCGAAGGCGGTGCGGTACATCAGGGTCGACACCACGTCGGTGGAGCCGAACGGACCGCCCCGGGTCATGATCTGGACGAACGCGAAGGACTGCATGCTCTGCACCACCCACAGGACGAGCAGGATGCGCATCAGATCGCGCAGCATCGGCAGCATGATCCGCCGGAACAGCGCCCATTCGCCGGCGCCGTCGACCCGCCCGGCCTCGAGCACCTCGACCGGCAGCCGCTCGAAACCGGCGGAGAGCAGCACCACCCAGATCCCGATCCCCTGCCAGACCACGGTGAAGGCGATCGCGGGCAGCGCCGTGGTCGGGTCTCCCAGCCAGGTACGCGCCAGCGCGCCGAGCCCCGCCGAGCGCAGGGCCGGGTCGATGAGGCCGATCGTCGGGTGGTAGATGAACTTCCACATCAACGCCACGACCGCGGTCGAGAGCACTGCGGGGGCGAACACCACGAACCGGAAGAAGCTCTCCCCGTACAGCTTCTGGTGCAGTGCCCAGGCGACCGCCACGGCCGGTGGGAACAGCATGCAGGCGCCGATGAACGTCAGCAGGAAGGTGTTCTTCAGCGCTCGCGTGTACGAGGGGTCGTCGACCAGCTTGCGGTACTGCTCTCCTCCGGTGAAGGACGTACGCCCGGTGCGGGAGAAGTGTTCGAACGAGATGATGCCGGCCCGCACCAGCGGATAAAGGAAGAACAAGCCCGTCAGGATCAGCGCGGGCAGCAGGAAGGGAATCACGATCCTTCGCTGCGATCTACGGAACATCGTCACCTCCTGCTTTCGTCGAAGGGCGTGCGGGTGGGGCGGCGAGGCCGGCCCCACCCGCGTTGGCGGGCCGGTTCTCAGTTGCCGCAGACACGCGACAGGTTGCTCTTCAGGTTGTTCAGGGTCTGCTGGGCGTCCGACTTGCCGAAGAACAGCTTGGCGATCTCCGGGTAGACCGCGTCCTTGGTCTTCGAGTCGGGGATGCCGTAGTAGCGCGGCACCATCGTGGACGCCGACTTCATCACCTTGTCCATCCCGGGCATTTCCGGGGGCGCGCCCACGTCGTTCACGGCCGACACCTCGCCGATCTCCTTGGCGCGCGCGGTCTGCGTCTGCTTGCTGGTGAGCCGTTTCAGCCACTCGATGGCGAGCGGGATGACGTCGCTCTTGGCGTTGAGCGAGACCAGCTGCTCGCCGCCCATGAGCGCGGTCTGGTCCCCGTGACCACCCGGCAGCGAGGGGAAACCGATGGCGCCGAGCTGGAAGTCCGGCGGTATGGACTTCTTCATCTCACTGACGAGCCAGCTTCCCATCAAGATCATTCCGGCCTTCCCCTGGAAGAAGGACGCCTGGGCCGCGGTGAAGTCGGTGCCCTGGAAGCCCTTGAGGAAGGCGCCCTTGTCCCGTAGCTGCTGGAGCTTGGTCAGGCCGTCGGCGAAGCCGGGATCGTCGAGTTTGCCGGTGCAGTCGCTGAGCGCGGCGCGTGTCTTGGCATAGCCGACGCTGCGGAGGAAGAGATAGTCGCTCCACATGCCCATGTACGGCTCGAAGAGACCCGTGACCGCGATCGGGTCCACCCCCGCGGCCTTGAGCTGGTCCACGGCGGTCAAGAGCTCGTCCCACGTGGCGGGCGGCTTGATGTCGTGGTCCTTGAATATCTTCGCGTTGTAGAACAGGACGGTCAGCGAAGCCTCGGTCGGTACGGCGTAGTACTTGCCGTCCTTGTTCTTCATGAACGGCTGGGCGGTGGGGCTGAAGGAGTCCAGCCAGGGCTTTCCGGTCTGCGGATTCTGCTGCTTGAGGTAGGGGGTGAGGTCGACCAGGAAATCGTCATTCGCCCAGTCCTGCAGGTTCGGGTTCGTGCCGTCGAACATTCCGTAGTCGAGGTCCGGGCCCTTCCCGGACCGCCAGCGCTGTTCGAGGCCCGGACGCGCCTCGGTGTTGGCGAAGGTCAGCGTCATCTTGGTCCCTGGATAGTCCTTCTCCAGGCCATTCGCGAGATCGCGGAGGAAGTTGTAGGACGGCGTTCCCTTAGCCGGTATGACACCGGCCTCGATGGGCCCGCCCTTGACCGGCTGGGTAACCGAGGCGGCATGTGATGATCCCCCCTTGCCGCCGCTACACGCGGCGGTGGCCAGGAATGCCGCCGAGAGGGCTGCCATGATGGCGCGAGCTCTGGCGCTCATTTCGAACACCTCTCTTCATTGTTCAGACTAGATTTGAATAGCGGGGAGCTCCTCGGTGAACTCGGCGAAGAACTGGTCCACCATGCGCACCTCTTCTTCGTCCAGGACACGGCCGGGAGCGCGGCACATCGGTGATGTGAAAAGCCCCCTTCGGACGGATATCAACTTCTCTGCCGCGATGATGAGCTCGGTGTCGAGCATCCAGTACGCGATGTACGGCAGCAGCCGGCGGTGCAGCTCGTACCCTCCCTTTTCGTCTCCCGCCGCGAGACGTCTCCAGATCTCGACGTAGATCTCGGTGAATGAGCAGCCGGGCTGGGTACCGACCGCGCCGCGGCGGAACGCGTCCGGCAGTTGCACGCCGGCGTATCCCTCGACACAGGAGATCGACGGATCGCCGTTGGACAGTTCGGCGATCAGGCGGCCGGGGGGACTCGACTCGACCTTCACGAGCTTCAGATTCGGATGCGCGGCGGCGATCTCCAGGATGCTGTCGGCGGAGATGTGGCTGGCGGTCTCGGTCGGCGCGTACTGCAGGACGACCGGTGTGGGCGCGATGGCGTCCAGGACGGTCCGGATGTGTTCGCCGACCGCCTGGCCCGACGGCTGGAGCTGATAGGGCGGGAGCAGGTTGATGAGGTCGGCGCCGGCCGCCACGACCTCGTGCGCACGCCGCACCGCCAGGTGAGTCGCGTGGTCCTGCACCGCGACGATGGCCGACACGTCCGGCCGGGCGGAGGTCTCGGCCAGCAGCAGGGCGGTGAGCTCGGACCGCTCGGTTTCGGACAGCTTGAGGAACTCGGAGGCGAACCCGGGGAACATCACGCTGGTCACGCCGGTGTTCAGCACATGACGGACGACCCGCTGGAACCCGTTGAAGTCGACCTCGCCGGTGGCGGTGAAAGGCACCTCCAGGACGGGTGACACGCCTCGTACGTTCACCGCGGCATCCGCCGCCGAGGTTGTCGCAGCCGCCGTTGACACGATCCGCTTCCTCCTGTGGCTTTCGGTGGTGATCGGTGGCCTCTGGGCCGTCATCGGCCGAGCAGCCGGGAGATGGTCCCGCCGAAGACCGCGTGCCGGTCCTCCTCGGACAGCGGCAACTGCGACGTCCGGGAGAGCTCGGCCGCCGGAATGGTGTAGGGGGCGTCGGTGGCGAACACGATCCGTCCGGGGCCGATCTCCTCGTCCTGCGTCAGCTCGGTGAGGAGGGTGTCCCACGGCGCGTAGCTGGTGTCGGCGTACAGGTTGGGGGCATGACGGAGCGCCGGCGCGGCGTCGATCCAGAAGTCGGTCGCGCCGCTGCGACCCATGACGAATGCCAGCTCCGGATGGCGGCGGGCGAGTGTGGCGAGGGGCAGCGGCAGCGCGTTCGGCGGGGTCCCGGTCCGTACGTAGACCGGCCAGCCCGCCGAGGCGGCGAAGTCCAGGAGAGGTTCGACCATGCCGTCGAGCAGGTCGAAGCCTTGCAGCACCGGGTCGATCGCCAGTGCCCCCGCGCCGGCGTCGCGGGCGCGGCGGAGCTCGTCGACGGCGGCCTCGCCGCCGAGCCACGGCGTGGCCACCGCGTAGGCGATCAGCCGTCCGCCGGCCGATGCCGCGGCGCCCGTCGTCGCCTCGTTGCCCGCCCTGACGTGATAGGCGATCTGGGCCTCGGCCGGTGCGACCAGGGCGCGTTCGATGCCGAGTGCGTCCATGCCGGTCAGCAGCTCTTCGACGCTCAGCTCGACGTCGCGGCCGACCCCGATCCGTACGTGCGCGTCAACGACCATTGGGGGCTCCCGGAGAGAGGCCGAGCGCGCCGAGCGCGTCGGCGTGCACGATGCCTTCGATCACTTCGCTCGATATGCGCGGCATGCCGGTGCCCTCGACGACGTCGTTGACCCGACGGAGTCCCGCGATGGCCTCACCGGTGTTGGCGATGGGGAAGTCCGATCCGAGGAGGAGCTTGCCCGCCGCCCCCCACTCCGTGGCGTACAGCAGCGACTCGTAACAGACCCATGGACGCAGGTAGATGGAGGAGACATCCGCGTAGACGTGGG
The DNA here is from genome assembly GCF_030269445.1 of Actinoallomurus iriomotensis. Lineage (GTDB taxonomy): Bacteria > Actinomycetota > Actinomycetes > Streptosporangiales > Streptosporangiaceae > Actinoallomurus > Actinoallomurus iriomotensis. The sequence goes on along the minus strand of NZ_BSTJ01000001.1, from coordinate 20,427 downwards.
GATGCTTGCGGATCGTCACGACCGTTTCGCGCGCCCAGGGGTGCCCCATGTGCGCCAGGACGATGCGCAGCTCCGGATGCCGTATGGCGATCTCGTCCATGACCAGGGGGTAGGTGTAGCGCAGCGGTGCCTTCCGGATGGGTGACGCGCCGCAGTGGAAGAGAATCGGCAGGCCGTGGCGCTCGCAGTACCGGTAGAACTCCTGGGCCGGCTCTCCCAGCGGGTCGAACTCCTGGTAGTTCGGGCCGAGCTTGACGCCGACCAGCCCGAGGTCACGGCATCTGTCGGCCTCGTCGAGCGCGCCCGGACGCGTCGGGTTGACGGACATGAACCCGATCCGCCGGGCCGGGTCGGCGGCGACGAAAGCGGCCGTGTTGTCGTTGGTCAGCGCCGGGTCGTAGGGGAGCCCGGTCGCCGCCTCGGGGTCATCGACCGCGATGTTGAACACCACACAGATGTCGGCGTCCGCCATCGACGAGTCGAAGTCCGCCCAGGAGTTGGTCGTCGCCACGGGACGGTCGTTCCGCCATTCGTGGTAGACGCGCCGCTCTCCTTCCGGCACCGCGTCCCGATGCGTGGGCGTGTGCGCGTGAACGTCGACGATCATCTGAAGCCTTCCGTGATCTCCGGACGGGGCTGGACGCCCAAGCCGGGCGCGTCGCCGAGCCGGACCGTCCGGCCATCGGAGTCCAGCGGCTCGGCGAGGATGTCCTCGGTGTAGTAGAAGGCGCCGATGATGTCCGACGGGATCGCGGAGAGGGCCGGCAGTGCACAGGCCACGTGCAGCTGCGCCGCCGCGCCGATGCCCAGCTCGCCGTTGGAGCCGATGAGAGTGTCGACGCCGAAGGCGCCGGCCAGCCGGCCCATCTGCGCGGCGCGACCGGGGCCACCGCTCTTGCCCACATAGACGCTGACGACGTCGGCGGCGTCGGCGCGTACCACGCGCACCAGGTCGTCGGTGCCGAACACCGACTCATCGGCCACGACCGGCATCCCGGCGCCGCGCAGATCGCCGAGCCCGCGAAGGTCGCCGGGCGCCACCGGCTGTTCCAGGAAGGCGATGCCGGACCGGGACATCGCCACCGCCGCGGCGGCGGCCTGGGTCCGCGTCCATCCCCCGTTCGCGTCGACGCCCAGGAGGGTGTCCTCGCCGACCAGCGCGCGGGCGGCGGCCACCCGGTCGATGTCCCCGGCCACGCCCAGCCCCACCTTGACCTTGAAGGCGGAGAAACCCGCCGCCCGCGCCGCACGGTAGGCGCGCTCCAGACCGGCGCCGTCGCCGGACAGGGAGAGCTTGATCGGCACGCTGGTGCGGTACGGCCCGCCGAGGGCCACCGCCAGCGGTACGTCCAGCGCGCGGGCGTAGGCGTCCCAGAGCGCGATCGACACGCCGGCCTTGGTGAAGGGGTTGCCGGCCAGCACGCGGTCCATCGATGACTCCAGCCGGCCGACGGGCGTCAGCGGCTGTCCGATCAGCGCCCCCGCGAGCACGGTACGGATGAAGTGCTCCGCGCTGGCGCCGTCCTCGCCACTCCACAGCGGAGTGGCGCTGACCTCGCCGTAGCCGACGACGCCGGTGTCGGTGACGACCCGTACGAGCAGGAAGTCCGACCGGTCGTGCGCCCCCTTCGCGCCGTGTACGACCAGTTCGGGATGGGCGGCCAGACTGACCGCCACGGTCTGGACGGCGTCGATGCGCGCCGTGGTGACGCTCATGACGTCATCCCCAGCAGCCGGCGCGGATTGTCGACCAGAACGGCCTGCCGCCGGGTCTCGGGAATGCCCCAGAGCTCGACCTCGCGGGCCCGGGCCACGGCGTAGTCCTGGGACGCCCGGTCCGAGAGGCCGGCGTCGCTACCGAACAGCACCTTGTGCGCGGGGGCCTGAGTGACGATTCTGCGCGCCGCGTAGGGAGGAGTGCCGCACAGGCACAGGTAGAGGTTCTCGGTCTCGCACGTCATGGCCAGGGCCTCCCGCCACAGGTCGTGCAGCCCGCCGTGACCGAGGACCACGGGCAGACGCGGATGCCGCCGGGCCAGCGCCGCGATCTGGGCGGGGGTCGAGTACGGCGGGGTGCCGTCGTGCGACAGCAGGATCCCGCCATGCGCGGCGAGGATCTCGCAGACGGGGTCCAGCATCGCCTCGTGCGGGCTGAAGCCCTGCAACCATGGGTGGATCTTCATGCCCCGCAGGCCGAGCTCGCCCAGCATCCGTTCGGTCTCCGCGACGGCTTCGGAGGGTCGCCGGATGTTCACCGTGCCCATCCCGAAGAGCCGGTCCGGATACGCGGCGACGAAGCCGGCGAGGTCGTCGTTCGCCTGGGGCGTGAAGTCGAACAGGCCGTCGTGGCTCAGCACCACGGCCGCCTCGATGCCGGCGCCGTCCATGAACTGGACGAACTGCTCGGCGGTGAACGGCGCGCCGCCCAGCCAGCTCGTGGTGCGCCACAAGGGCGTGTGCGTGTGGAAATCGATCACAGTGTCCTCGCCAGTAGCACGAGCCGTTCGGCCAGAGCCGTGATGACCGCGTCCAGACGGGCGTGGCCGTCCGCGGAGGTGGCGCGGTGTGGCAGATCGGTGTAGCCGTCGATGGACGACCATGCCGTCGCATCGTGCAGCTCCAGGCCTGGTGGCGCCGGCGGCGCCGGCGGGCTGTCACGCTGTGGCGCCGGCCTTACCAGGTCCGGGCGTACCGCCATGACCAGCGCGGTCTCGAAGGCACCCGCGTGACCGGGGACCGGCGGCCCGATGTCGGAGACCTGCGCCGTCGCGGCGTCGCGTGGCTCGACCAGCCGCCAGTAGTCCACGTGCGCCACCGCGATCGGGTGGTGGGCGGCGGCCGTGGACGCCGCGGCGTGGCAGACACCGGTGTTGCCGCCGTGCCCGTTGACGATCACCAACCGGCGTACGCCGCCGGCGACGGCCGAGCGGATCACCTCGGTCAGCACGGCCGTGAGCGTCTGCGTCGACACCGACAGCGTGCCGCCGAACGGCAGGTGGTGGTCGGAGCAGCCGTACGGGAGCGGCGGGGCCAGCACGATCGGACGCGGACTCGTCTCGGCGGCCTGGTCGGCGGCGCGCTCGGCCACGGTGGCCGCGAGCAGCGCGTCGGTGCCGGTGGGCAGGTGCGGCCCATGCTGCTCGGTCGATCCGATCGGCAGGACCACGAGAGCCTCGCCGGCCAGCGCCGCCAGCCTCTCCCGGTCCGTCTCCGCCCAGCGTGTCGCGGCGTTCACGCGGCCACCCCCTCGGCGCACGCGGCGACCCGCTCACTCGTCGCCAACGCGGACAGGCCGTCCTCCAGGCTCGGCTCCGCCGCGGGCGTCTCGCCGCGGGCCAGCGCGGCGAACCGGCTCAGTTGCCGGTCGAAGGAACGCTCCATTCGCTCGCCGGGGAACCGGACCGTCCGCCGTTCGGTGGCCGTGGCCAGCTCCAGCGTGAAGGTGCGCCCGTCGAGCGTGGCGAGGCCGCGCGGCCCGAGCACGGTGATCTCGCACCGTGGTAGCGCCTCGACGAGCCAGCCGAACTCGACCAGCGCGGTCGCACCGCCCGGGTAGCGCAACCGGGCTCCGGCCAGGTTGGCCCGTGGCCAGTCCGGATCCGTCCGCACCTGCCAGCCCCCTTCCACCTTCTCCGCCGGGCCGCCGAACAGGTGGGCGAGCCAGTCGAAGACATGTGAGCCTTCGTGCGTCACCGGGCTACCGTGTTCGAGCGTGGCGCGGATGCGGTCGAGGTGCTCCTGGTCGGCCCGGTCCAGCGGTTCGTCGTAGATGTGTGCGCGCGCCATGAGGGGCTCGCCGAGCACGCCGGAGACGATCCACTCTCTGAGGCGTGCGATGGCCGGGTCGTGACGGTAGGTGAGGCCGGCCTGCAACCGGCCACGTTGAGGGCCGGTGAGCTCTCGGTACACCGCGGCGTCCGCGGACGACGTGGCGAGCGGCTTCTCCGCGAGTACGTACAGGTCGGCTCGCAGGGCCCGTACGGCCAGCCGGGGCGTGACCCACGGCGGGGTGGCGAGCACGATCCCTCGTACGCCGGCTTCGGCGAGTACGGGCCAGGGGTCGTCGACCACTCTGGCCTTTCCGGCGAGCAGTTCTTTAGCCTGCTCTCTCCGCCTCGCGTCGAGGTCGGCGGCGACGACGATCTCGGCCTCAGTCGAGCGGAGCACGGCCGGTAGGTGGGCGCCCAGGCCGATGTCACCGAGGCCGATCAGAGCGAGGCGGACGGACATCTGCCACCTTCTTCGAAATACTAAAAACTAATCCGGCAATCGGAAGATAGCAGCACCCCCTCCGGGTGGACAAGAGTCAGATATCGGCCCGTTCCGGGCCGGATTCACGCGGCCTGGGCTGGTCAGTCGGCCTGGCCGGAGCGGTGGCCGAGCCGCATGGAGACCTGGCCGGCCACCTCAAGAACTCCGTCGACGACCTGGCGCAGACGATCCCCGTGCAGGTCCCGGGCGAAGCCGGTCACTCCGACGGCGCCCGCCACCCGGCCCTCGTTGTCGAAGAACGGCGCGGCCACACAGCCGATGTCGGCCTGTTCTTCTTCGTCCTCGACGGCGTAGCCGTCCTGGCGCACCTTCTCCAGGTCGCGTAGGAAGGCCGCCGGGTCCGGCGCGTGGGCGTTCGGCCCGCTGCCGGTCGTCAACTGGGACAGCAGCGGGGCCAGCTCGTCCTCGGGCAGGTAGGCGGCGATGGCCCTTCCCAGGGCGGTGAGGTCGAAGGGCGAGACCTTGCCCAGATAGGTGTTGAACTGGATGAAGGCGTCGCCGGCCTCCTTGGCCACGTACACCACGGACGACCCGGTCAGCATGCCGATGTGCACCGGCATCGTCAGCCGGTCCGCCAGTGCGCGCATCTCGTCACGGGCCACCGTCGACACGTCCGCCTTGCGTACGAGCTGGGCGCCCAGCCCGTACAGGCGGAAGGTCGCCCGCCAGAAGTGGCTGCGGCCCACGACGCGGCGGGCGGCGTACCCCCGCTCCTCCAGGGTGTTCACGATCGCCGCGCAGGTGGCGAGCGGGATGCCCGTGCGCCGCGCGAGGGTGGTCAGCGTCATCCCGTCGTTCTCGGCCACGAGCGTCTCCAGCACCGTCAGGGCGCGCCCGACCGCGGGGGAGGAGGCGCGGGTCGGCGACGGGCGGTCCGGCCGGGGTCGCTCGCGTGCCGGCGGCTCCTCAGGCGGCATCTGCGGATACGCCGATCGCGATCCGTCATCGCTGACGCTCTCCTGCCGGCTGCGGCTCATCCCGTCCGTCCTTGGGTGTGCTCGGGGAACGGACTGGTGCTCCAGTCCGTCATTCGTGACCCGGCCGCCGGGCGACGAACTCGATACGGCCACAACGGGGCCGCGGGGGCTGTGAGAGTTCTGCACGATGATCCGGCAGCCAGCCACAGCGTAGACCCGCCGGCCGGCAGGGGCCTCCATGCCACGGGCGGAGGGCCGGGGACGCCAGGACGGCGACCCGCCCGGCCCGGCGCCTTCTCGACGACCGGCTCCGCGGTCGAAGTTCGCGAGGTCGAGGTCTTGCCTCGCCGATACGCCACTGACACACTCCCTTCCACGACATATCGATCATATATCCAATATTTGGGAGATAGAATTGCGCCGGATGGCACCGGTGGACGCCTCAGCGGTGTACGTCTTCCCGGAGGACGTGCTGCTCACGGGGGCGGAGCGGATCTGCGAGCTCGCCCACGACCTCGGGGTGGGCGCGGTATCGGTGTGCCTGCGCTACCACGCCTCCCGACGATGGATGCCGCGGCACCGTACGTTCGCGCACAGCCGCTCCGGCGCGATGTACTGGCAGGCCGAGGCCGGCGCGTACGGCGCGCTGCGGCCGGCACGGGTCGTCGACGAGGCGATCGAGGCGGCGCTGCATCGCCTCCGACGGACGACCGACCGTCACGGCCTGGCGTTCCACGGCTGGCTCGTCGTCCTCCAGGACGCCGGCGTGGTCGCCGCGCACCCCGACACCGCGACCACCACATTCGACGGCCGTCCGCATACGGAGCTGCTCTGCCCGGCCGGCGAGCGCGTCCGCGGGTTCGCGGCCGACCTCGTCCGCGACGTTTGCGCCCGGTTCGCACCGCGCCTGCTCGACCTCGAAGCCGTCTTCTTCTCCTCCTGGCAGCAGAGCTACGCCGTAGCGGTGGAGATCGACACGGTCCGCGAGGAAACGCGGCGGCTGGTCACACAGTGCGCGTGCGCGAACTGTCGTTCGCTGCTCGCGCGCCACGGCGTGGAGCCGGGTGACCTGCGCGCCGCGGTCGAGGCGTCGGCCTCGTACGGGTCCGCCGCCGGGCCGGAGGCCGGCCCGCTGCTCGACCGGATCGCCCTGGCGCGGGCCGAAGGCGTACACGCGCTCCTCGACGAGGTACGCGACGCGGCGCGCGCCACCGGGACGCTGATCCGCCCGCTGGTGTTCGCCGACGCGGACGGCGCCCGCCTGCAGGGGGCATGGGGACGGGGGCTGGCGGCGGCCGACGCGGTGGGGATCGGCGCGGACCTGACCGGCGGTCTCGACGCCGACGTACGCGAGGTGATCGCCCCGCCCCCGACGCCGGTCACCGTCTCACTCACCTGGAGCCCCGGTTGGACGCCGGACGTCGTCGACGCGGGCGTCGCGGCGCTGATGTCCCAGGGCGTCCACGCGGTGAACCTCTACAACCTCTCGCTGGTCCCTTCCGGCCGGCTGGAGGATCTGGCAGGTGTGGCACGCCGGTTCCGGCCGGCCATCGGAAAACTGGGAGGTGCTGGATGGTAGTGCTGAAGGCGGCGAGTACGACGGCCCCGGCGCAGCGGACGGCCGTGGCCGACGTGGTGACGGGCATCATCGAGGACGTCCGCGCGCGTGGTGACGAAGCGGTGCGGGCCTACTCGGAGAGATTCGACTCCTGGTCGCCGTCGAGCTTCCGGCTCGGCGAGGAGGAGATCGCGCGGATCGTGGGGCGCGTACCCGAGACGGTTCTCGACGACATCCGTTTCGTGCAGACGCAGGTGCGGGAGTTCGCCCGGTACCAGCGTGACTCGTTGACCGACATCGAGGTCGAGACCCTGCCGGGCGTACGCCTGGGCCACCGGCACATCCCCGTCTCCGCGGCCGGCGCGTACGTGCCGGGCGGCCGGTACCCGTTGGTGGCATCGGCCCACATGACGGTGGTGACGGCGAAGGTGGCCGGCGTACGGCGGGTCGCCGCCTGCACGCCGCCGATCCGCGGTGCGGTACCCGACGCCACGGTGGCGGCGATGCACCTGGCCGGCGCCGATGAGATCTATCTGCTCGGTGGCGTGCAGGCCGTGGTGGCGATGGCCCTGGGCACCGAGTCCATCGCCCGGGTGGACATGCTCGCGGGGCCGGGCAACGCCTACGTCGCGGAGGCGAAACGCCAGTTGTTCGGGGAGGTGGGCATCGACCTGTTCGCCGGGCCGACCGAGATCCTCGTGCTCGCCGACCACACCGCCGACCCGTTCGTGGTCGCGGTGGACCTGCTCAGCCAGGCCGAACACGGGCCGGACTCGCCGGCCATCCTGATCACCACGTCCCGTTCCGTCGCCGACCAGGTGATCGGGCACATCGCCGAGATCCTTCCCGGGATGCCCACACGGGACATGGCCGAGCCGGCCTGGCGCGACCACGGCCAGGTGCACGTCGTGTCCGACCTGGACGAGCTGTACCGGCTGGCCGACGAGTTCGCCAGCGAACACGTCGAGGTGCTCACCGCGTCGCCCCGCGAGGCGCTGGACCGGATGCGGAACTACGGCGCGCTGTTCCTCGGCGAGGGCACGTGCGTGTCGTACGGGGACAAGGTGATCGGCACGAACCATGTCCTGCCGACCCGCGGAGCCGCCCGCTACACCGGTGGGTTGTGGGTCGGTAAGTATCTGAAGACGGTGACCTACCAGGAGGTGCTCGACCGGCAGGCGAGCGCGCGTCTTGGCCGGGTGTGCGGCCGGGCCAGCCGGGTGGAGTTGTTCGAGGGGCACGCACGTTCGGGCGACGTGCGTGCGGCGAAGTACGCCGGCGACTCGTTGCCGTGGTCCCAGCACGACGTCTCGGCCGGCCAGAGCTGAGCCGATGTCCGGTACGCCCGAGGTCGTGACATGCGGCGAGGCGATGTTGCTCTTGCTGGCCGAGCCGGGCGTGCCGCTGGCGCGGGCACGCCGCTTCGGGTCCTCGGTCGCCGGGGCCGAGAGCAATGTCGCCATCGGGCTGGCCCGCCTCGGCCACTCGGTGCGCTGGATCGGTTCGGTGGGGTCGGACCCGGCAGGGGACGCGGTGCTGAGCATGATGCGCGCGGAAGGCGTCGACGTCTCCACGGTCACCGTTCACCCAACGGCTCCCACCGGCCTGCTGCTGCGCGACAGCCACGCGACGCGCGGCATCGACGTGCAGTACCACCGCGCCGGCTCGGCGGCGTCGGCGCTCGCGCCAGAGTCGGTGCACGCGCCGCTGCCCTCCGGCACCAGGCTGCTCCACCTCACCGGCATCACCGCCATGCTCTCCGACTCGACCCACCGGCTGACCAGACACTTGATCGACACGGCGCGCGACGAGGGAGTGATGGTCTCGTTCGACCCGAACGTCCGCCACAAACTCGGCGCTCCGGATCGCTGGCGCACGGTAGTGGGTCCCCTGCTCGGCCAGGCCGATCTGGTGCTGGCCGGCGCCGACGAGTTGGAGATGCTGACCGGACAGGACGCGGAACGCGCGGTGCGCACGTTGCGCGACGGCGGTGTCGAGGGCGTGGTGGTCAAGTACCCCGACAAGTCGACGGTGCTGACGAACGCCGCCGGCACGTGGGCACGGCCCGCGTTCCCCGTACCGGTGACGGATCCGGTGGGCGCGGGCGACGCCTTCGCGGCCGGGCTGCTCTCCGCGCTGTTGCGCGAGGTCCCGCCCGACCGCGCGCTGGCGGAGGCGGCGACCGTCGCGGCGCTGGTCGTCCAGTCCGCCACCGACATCGACGGTCTGCCCACGTCCGCCCAACTGGCTCGGGCGCTCGCGCACCTCGCCGGCCATTCCGATCCGGTGTACCGCTGACGGCGCGGGAGATGTGATGTGTCGCGGGGAGGTCATGCCGAAACCCTGATCGACGCCGGCGGAGTGGGTTCGCGCCATGGAGATCGGCGCCGACGCCGTCAAGCTCTTCCCGGCGTCCGCCTCCTCGCCGGCGGTGCTGCGCGACATGCTCACCGCGCTGCCGCGGGTACCCGTCGCCCCCGGCCGGAGCGATCGCGTGCGGAATCGGCTCGGCGCTGACGGTGGCGGGCGGCGACGCGACCGGTGATCTGCTGGATCGGCGGCCGCGGCACGCCGAGCGCTCGCGGACCGTCGGCCCACCATGCGCCGGCCGCGCCGACCCTCCGCGCACGTCACGGAGCCGGCGGAACGCCGGTGCCACGGTGGGCGCGATGCCGTCCTGAACGGCTCTTGCGTGGTCCACGTCACCCTGATACACATATTCAGTAAGCCGAATATATTTACGAAATATCGAAGAAAGCGGGATGCGCGAAGGAGGGCGCGCTCCCGGAGTGCCACGACCACCGCCGGTCGGGCCTGACCTCGGCGGTCGTGTTCCCCAAGCCGTTCTCTCCCGACTCCCACCCGCCGGCCGGGCACGCCCCACCTTGCGCGGATCGCCTCCGCTCCCGTCGCACCGACCGGTCCGGGCCGGACGTCACGTCCCGGCCCACCTCATCGACCGCTTCTCCTGACGTCCCCCACGAAGGAGTCACGATGCGAAGATCCCTCACCTCCACCGCCCGGCTCGCCGTCACCGCCGCGCTCGCCGCGGTCCTCACCACCGGCGGCGCCGCGAGCGCCGCCCACCCGGCGCGTACGGCGCGCCCGGCCGCCCTTCCGGCCGCGCCGACCACGAACCGGCCCTGGGTCCCCGCCGACGGTGTCCGGGCCACGCACCCCGGCGGCAACACGATCGGCACGCAGGTGCGGGAGGCCAAGCCGCGCAAGGACGGGTACCGGCACATCGACACGCCCCGGCTCATCAAGCGGCTGAAGGAACTACACGTCAACACCTTCTACTACACGGTGTGGGACATGCCCACCGACTGGGCCGACTTGAAGGACGAGTTCGCCCCGGCCGCCCAGCGCGCCGGCATTCGCGTCTGGGTGGGCCTCGCGCCGCCCAGCGAATGCTTTCCCAACGACGACGCGCACCTCGCGGGCCGCTGCTCCCGCCCGTACGAGACCGACTTCCTCACCTGGGCCGACCAGGTCGCGCGGCTGTCGAAGACGTACTCGAACGTGGTCGCCTGGGCCATCGACGACTTCCTGGCTTCCGACAACGCCGAGCTGTTCACCCACGACTACCTCAGCCGCATGCGGCAGATCACCAAGTCGATCAACCCGGACCTGGGCCTGTACACGATCGCGTACTACGGCACCGCCACGAACCCGGGCTTCTACGCGACGTACGGCGACGTCATCGACGGCGTCGTGTACCCCTACCTGGGCAAGGACAACAACACCAACGACGCGTCGGCCGTCGCGGCGAACCTCGACGCCATCCGGACGCTCACCGAGCAGAAGCACCTCAGCCTCATCCTGCTCGACTACTCCGGCCGGCTGCTCGACAGCGTGCTCGCGCCCACGGCGCGGTACGTCAACGACGTGCTGGACGTCGGCATGCGCTACACCCGCGAGCACAAGATCGACGGTGTGATCTCGTACGGCACCCAGCTCACCGGCGAGAACCTCACCGACCCCAGCCAGGGCCCGCGCCAGGGCGACGGACGCCTCGCGCTGACCGTCGCCCCGCACGTCGGCACCAGAACCGGCGACTACGCGGAGGCCTCCCAGGAGGTCACCGTCGACCCGACGTCGCCGCGGTACGAGCTGTCGTGGTGGCACCGCGACCCGTTCTACGGCGGCCTGGGCGGCTATCACTTCAAGCAGGTACTGATCGATGACCAGGTCATCTGGGAGTCCGACGTCACCGACTGGTTCAACTTCATGTGGATCAACGGCTCGGACCGGCAGGGCCCGGTGGACGTCACCCAGTTCGTGAAGGGCAAGAAGAAGGTGAAGCTGTCCTTCCGTCTGTACGAGAGGCAGGGTGTGGGCGACTACTACACCGACGCGACCTTCGACGACCTGTCCTCGATCGGCCTGGACATCCGCGACCCCGGGTTCGAGCACCCGTCGGCCTGGCAGATCAGCGGCAACAGCGATCACGTCAACGCGACCGTGCACGTGTACCACCACGACGAGCCGGAGCGGATCTTCCGGACCGTCGCCAGGCAGTTCGCACGGCACTGACGGCCGCCGGCGGTCATCAGGGCGGTGTCGCGCCGGGTCGGACTCACGTCCGTGAGTCCGACCCGGCCGGACGCCGGCGGCCGGCCGGAACCTCGGATCGGCACCTCCACGGGTACGGGAATGTCCGGGCCGTCGCCGTGGAGCAGGACGGACGCGTCGAGGACGCGGGCGCGTAGAGCCGCGACCGGCGGCAGACCACCCGTCACCAGATCGACCAACGTCCCAGGGCGGTGGACCTAGCTCGGTACGCCGAGGACGGCCGCGAGCCGGCGGAGCCGGTCCACGCCCGGCGGGATGTGCTCGGGTGTCAGGCGGTGCCTCTCGACGACCATGAGTTCGCCGCCGCTGATGCTCCAGTTCGGCGCCTGGTCGCGCAGGTGCGCGTCGATGAGGGCGGGGGACAGGAGCGCCCGCGCCGCGTACGGGTCGGCCGCGTCCACGCGGAAGCGCCGGTCGAACTCCGGATGCCCGATCTCGGTCCCCGAATGCCCGCCGAGGGACTGGAGTACCCGCGAGCCCAGGCTGCGGTTGCCGACCGTGATCTCGGGCCACATCCCCGGCAGCGTCGCGACGAACACCGCCAGGTTGACCTCGATCGTCTGCGTGCCCTGGGAGTTGGTGCTCGTGGTCTCGTACCGGCAGTCGGCGGCGGTCACCGGCAGCACGCCAACGGTCCCGTACGCGAACCGCCGCATCCGGAATCCCCGCAGGTGAGCGAGTCGTGGCCGCCAGCGGGTGGCGGCGTCGCCCTCGTGCATCCGCCACCCGCTGGCCATGGTCCAGGCGTAGAGCGCGTCGAGGCGGCGCCGCTCGGCCTTCATGCTCGCGGCACCCAAGGCGCGGAAGAGCACGACGGTCCCGGCGACCACGACACCGGCGACGAACAGCAGCACGATTATCAAAGCCACGAACCCGCCCATGGCAGCATGATCGCGGATGCCGCCGGTTCCCGCGACGAATCGGTCAGGGCAGGGTGACGTACTTGCCGAGGAACGCCCGCGCCGTGGGCGTGTCGAGCCGGTAGTCGAGGTTGGTCATCCGGCACGCGTCGTCGTCACCGCTGATCGTGGTGGCCACGACCAGGTCGGAGGTGGGCCCGCCAAGGAAGTTGGGGCCGCCCGAGTCGCCGAAGCAGGTGCTGCCGTCCTTCTTTCCGTCCATCGACAGCTTGAGCCACGAGCGGGTGAGGCTGCCGAAGGAGATCGACGTGAGACGGCGGGTGTCGGAGTAGTGGTACGTCTTCCCGTCGCCGGTCGGCAGGGCCGAGCCGTAGCCCACCGGGGTGAACACCGACTTGCCCAGGGTGCCGTTGGCCTCGAGCCGGTCCAGCAGCCCCGCGGTCGGCAGGCGTGCGGGCTTGATGCCGGCGATGGGAGTGCTGAAGACGACGACCGCGATGTCGTGGAGATCGGACTTCTCGGTGTAGTCGGGGTCGGCCACGTAACGGCCGACGTAGACGCCGGAGCCGAGCTGGTAGTGGCTGGAGAACGAGACCAGCGCGGTCTTCTGGCCGTTCTCACCGCAGTGGGCGGCGGTGAGGAAGACGGTCGGCGAGATCAGCGTGCCGGTGCAGTACGACCAGGTGCCGTCGGCGTACGCCTTGGCGTTGACCATGGCGCCCACGGCCGGGTGCGTCTCGCCGTCGGGCGTGCCATTGGTGATCGCTGATGCAGGAGCGGGGAGGAGGACCGCGATCAGGGCGGCAAAGACCGCGGCAAGGGGGACAAAACGCATGCACGCACCTTAATACCGCAGGTCACCGTATGGGTAGGCAAGTTACCGTCTGATGTAGATATGAGTAAAAAATCTACCTAAGTGCTCGCTCGTGTCCTGAGTGACGGAGGAGACGGGGCGGGATTCTCAGCCCTTGACGTCGTCGGCCACGGTGGAGGTCGAGGTGCTGAGGATGCCGTCGAACGCCTCCAGGACGGGGGTGTGCACGTAGGCGCTCTGGATCCGGATGCGGTCGGGGCCGGTGCCGCCGGGGAGTTCGCGGCGGGCCCGGCGGAGATCGGCGACGGCGAGCCCGAGGCCGGCGTCGGCGAAGGCGGCTTCGACGCTTCCCGGCTCGGGCGGCTCCAGCGGGGTGTCGTCGACGACGAAGCCGAACCGCGCGTTCTCGTCGCGGCGCATCTCCGCCGTGTGGCCGGCGGTGCTCGTCAGGCCGAGGGCGAAGTAGTCGTCGCCCAGCATGCCGCGCAGGTGCTGTCCCATCGGCAGTCCCGTGAGGTGACCGTCGAAGGAGATCGGCGACGTCTGGAGGTGGGCGTTGTGGGCCGCCAGCACGACGCGGGTCCCCGGTTCGAGGCGCTCCAGGTGCCAGCGGACCGAACCGGCCATGTAGACCTCCCGGGCCGAGGTGTCGGCGGTCAGGCCGGTGCCGGCGAACAGCTCGGCCATGGCGCGGAACGTGTAGTCCCCGTGGCAGGCGCCTTCGAGGCGTCGCAGGGCGATGTCGTAGCTCCGCTGGTCGCCGCGGGAGACGTACAGCGGTTCGACGGAGCGGAACCGGATGAGCAGCCGCATCAGGACCGCGCTCAGGGCGTCCTGGTCGGCGGTGGCCAGGCGCGCCCACGCGGGCGCGGCCACGGCCGCGGAGTCGCCGGCGAACGTCTCGGCGATCCGCATCGCCGTCTCGACCGCCGGCAGGGCCTCGGGATCGATCTCGCGCAGGTAGTCGGCGACCGGAGCCAGGGCGGGAAGCAGCGATCCGCCGGCCGCCGGAACGTCGATCCCGGCGAAACGCACCGGTCGCGAGGCCGTGCGGTTGTGCCGGCGGATCCAGCGCAGCGGCTCGTCGAGGCCCACGGGGATCGCCGCGGCCGTGCGGGCCGACAGGTCGTCGTCCGTGCCCTCGCCCCGCGCCCACGCGTCGAGGGGGAAGCCTTCGCTGAAGCCGTACTCGAAGGCCAGGACGGCGAAGCCGCGGCGTTCGACCAGGAACCGCAGGATGCGCCGGCGCAGAAGCGCGAACTCGTTGATGAAGTGGGAGTTCTCGCCGATCGCGACGACACGCGCGTCGCCGATGACGTCGCCCAGCGGCTCGAGGTCGTCGAGCGGCGCCTCGGGGTCGAGGTGGGTGAGCGGGACGGCATGGCCGCGAAGCCAGCCGGCGAACGGGTCGTGATGGGGTGAGGCAGGCACGTCGGCAACTCGATTCTCAGTGACTGGTCGTCCTTCGCCGGGGCCGGTCAGCGGTCCGCGGCGTTCTCCAGGTCGTCGATGCCGCCGGAGATGATCGTTGGAATGTGCTCGGTGATGTGCTGGAGCGGCCAGTCCCACCAGGCCAGGGCCAGGAGGCGGTCGATGTCCGCGTCGCTGTAGCGGCGGCGGATGAGCCTGGCCGGGTTGCCGCCGACGATGCCGTAGTCGGGGACGTCGTCGACGACGACGGAACCGGAGGCGACGATCGCCCCGTGGCCGATGCGGACGCCGGGCATCACCATGGCCCGGTAGCCGATCCAGACGTCGTTGCCCACCACGGTGTCACCCCGCCCGGGGAGGCCGGTGATGAGGTCGAAGTGCTCGGCCCACGAACCACCCATGATCGGGAACGGGAACGTCGAGGGGCCGTCCATGCGGTGGTTGGCGCCGTTCATGATGAACCGCACGCCCTCACCCAGCGCGCAGAACTTCCCGATGACCAGTTTCTCCGGCCCGTAGTGGTACAGCACGTTACGGGTCTCGAAGGCGGTCGGGTCGTCCGGATCGTCGTAGTAGGAGAACTCCCCGACCTCGATCAGCGGCGAGGTGATCAGCGGCTTCAGCAGCACCACCCGCGGCTGCCCGGGCATCGGATGCAGCACGGTCGGGTCGGCGGGAACGGCCGGCATCGAGTCTCCCTCCTGAGAAGATGTGTCTTAGTGCGACAAGCGACGCATTAAGATACTGGCATGACACCGTCCGACCGAGCAAACGGGTTACCGGCGATGACTTCCGCAGCGCCAGGACCGAACGACGCCCCGCCGACCCGGCGCCGGCCCGGTGGCCGTACCGCCCGCATCCGTACGCAGGTGCTCGACGCGGTCCGCGCGGAGCTCGGCGAGCACGGCTACGACGGGCTCACCATGGACGCCGTCGCGGCCCGCGCGGGCGTGCACCGCGCGACCGTGTACCGGCGCTGGGGCGACGTCGGCGGCCTGCTCGCCGACGTCCTCGACGCGGCCGGCGACGACGACTGGCAGCCGCCGGACACCGCCTCGCTGACCGGCGACCTGGCGGCGCTGAACCAGGAGATTCAGGCGGCCCTGACCGCGGAGCCGCCGGTCATGGCGGCCCTGATCGCCGCGTCGTTCCGCTCGGAGCAGGCCGACCACGCGCAGCGGCGGCTCTGGGAGGACCGGTACGCCCGCTGCGAGGTCATCGTCGACCGCGCCGTCCGGCGCGGCGAACTCCCGCCGCACACCGACGCCCGGCGGCTGCTCATCGCCGCGACCGCGCCGGTGTACCACCAGCTGGTGCTTCTGCGCACGCCACCGGACCCGCACCTGCCCGACCACGCGGCCAGGACCGCCGCTCTCGCCGCGTCCGCCGGTGCCTTCGCCGTGCCCCCGCCGGCCGGCGGGGGATGAGCGCTACGGCAGGCCGATGCGCGCGGCGGCGCGGTCCCAGGCGGTCTTGTCGCCGCGTGGCTCGTACGTGACGAGCTCCTGGGTGCGGCGGACGAGATCGCGGGGGTCACCGTCGTAGCCGTCCGCGCGGGCCTGGACCAGTGCGTTGCCGATGGCCGTGGCCTCCACCGGGCCGGCGACGACCGGCAGGCCGCAGGCGTCGGCGGTCAGCCGGCACAGCAGCGCGTGGCGTGCCCCGCCGCCCACGATGTGCACCACGTCGACCGCGCGCCCGGACAGCCGCGACGCCTCACGGATCGCCGCGCGGTGGCCGAGGGCCAGACTCTCCAGGATGCAGCGGACCGTCTCCGCGCGGCCGGCCGGCGGACGCTGTCCGGTGCGCTCGCAGTGCGCGGCGATGCGGGCCGGCATATCGCCCGGCGGCAGGAACTCCTGGTCACCCGGGTCGACGAGCGCGGCGAACGGCGGCGCCTCGGCCGCGGCGGCCAGCAGGGACGACAGCGACGACGCCGTCTCGCCCCACGCGCGCAGCGACTCCTGCAGCAGCCACAGGCCCATGATGTTGCGCAGGTAGCGGATCGTCCCGTCGACGCCGACCTCGTTGGTGAACCCGGCGGCGCGGCTCTCGGCGGACAGCACCGGAGCGGTCAGCTCCACCCCGGCCAGCGACCACGTGCCGCACGAGACGTACCCGAAACGCTCGTCGGCGGCGGGTACCGCGAAGACGGCCGAGGCCGTGTCGTGCGAGCCGACGGCGGTGACGGGCAGCGAGGACGGCAGACCGGTGCCCGCGGCGACGTCGGCGCGCAGCGTGCCCACGGGGGAGCCGGTCGGCCGCAGAGGCGGGAACAGGGAGGGCGGCAGGCCGAGCCGCTCGATCAGCGGGTACGCCCACGCGCCGGCCCGCACGTCGTACAGGCCGGTGGTCGAGGCGTTCGTCACCTCGGCGCCGGTCGCGCCGGTCAGCCAGTACGCGAGCAGGTCCGGGACCATCAGCAGCGTACGGGCCTGCGGGGGCAGCGGGGAGGACAGCAGCTGGTAGACGGTGTTGAACGGCAGGAACTGCAGGCCGCTCACGCCGTACAGGGTGTCCGCGCCGACCTCGGCGACCACGCGTTCCAGGACGCCGTCCGTACGGCCGTCGCGGTAGTGGACCGGGTTGCCGATGAGGGCGCCGTCCTCGTCGAGCAGGCCGTAGTCGACCGCCCAGGAGTCGACGCCCACCCCGTCGCAGGCGCCGGCCGCCCGCAGCCCGGCGAGCACCTCGCGGTACAGGCCGAGCACGTCCCAGTGCAGCGTCCCGGCGACGCGCACCGGCTCGTTGGGGAACCGGTGCGCCTCGCGGAGGACGAGTTCGCCGGCACCGACGCGTGCCACCATCACCCGGCCGCTGGAGGCACCGAGGTCGACCGCGGCGTAGGTACCCGCCATCTCAGCCGCTCGACTCGCGGACGACCAGCTCGGGCTGGAACATGATCTGCTGGTGCGCGTGGCCGGCCGGGTCGTCGCACTCGTCCAGGAGCAGCTCGGTGGCGATCTTGCCGAGCTGGTACGTCGGCTGACGGATCGAGCTGAGGGGTACGGCGGCGGCCGAGCTGAACTCGATGTCGTCGTAGCCGATGAGCGCGACGTCCTCGGGGACGCGCACGCCCGCCTGGAGCAGGACGCGCAGCACGCCGAGGGCGAGCAGGTCGTTCGCGCAGAACACGGCGTCCGGCAGCCCCTCGTCGAGGAGGGTACGGGCGGCGAGTTGCCCGCCGTGCGCGTTCATCTCCGGGACGACGATGTCGGTCAGGTCGCCGGGCAGAAGGTCGGACGTCTCCAGCGCCCGCAGGGCTCCGCGCCGCCGGTCGCTGCACTGGCGTATCGCCTTCGGGCCGCTGACGAACGCGAGCCGCCGCGCGCCTTTCTCGATCAGGTGGCGCACCGCGAGCTCGCCGCCGGCGACGTCGTCCACGGCGACCGAGCACACGTCACCGGAGGCCGAATGGTCGACGAACACGACCGCGACGCCGTGTTCGCGGAGCCGCAATAGATCGGAGGTGTCGTCGCCCGCCGGAGTGATGAGCACGCCGCGGACCCGCTGTTCGGCCAGGACCCGCAGGTTGCGCGCCTCCTTCTCCGGCGACTCGCCCGAGTTGCACAGGATGACCGCGTGGTCGCGGTCGCTGACGACGTCCTCGACGCCGCGCGCGACCTCGACGAAGAACGGGTTGCCGACGTCGAGCACGACGAGCCCCACCGCCCGGCTCTGTCCCGCGCGCAGGGTCGACGCCGAGCCGTTCCGGACGAAGCCGAGTTCGCGGATGGCCTCTTCGACGCGCGAGCGGGTCGCGGCGGCGACGCGCTCGGGGCGGTTCAGCACGTTCGAGACCGTGCCGGGAGACACACCGGCCCGCCGCGCGACATCCTTGATGCCCACGGTCACCATCGCCGCGCCTCCTCCAGCCAGTGGCGTTCACTAAAGCGAACTCATTAAAACGTGTCAACCGGGACCGGGCGAAGCGGCCGACGCAGTGCCGATGGTGACTTTCTCGTTATCTGTTCCGCATAACAGCAGCTCAGAGCCTTGATGGCCACGGAGGGTCAGGGGCGGGGGGCAGATCGACCCCTTGACGTAGCTCCCGGTCAGACTTAGCGTCCCGGGTCAACTTCGTTAAAACGTTTTTACATCGTTCACTTCCGGGAGCGAAGCATGAGCGAGCCGCCTCCGATCCTGGCTCTGGAGAACGTCGGCAAGTCGTTCGGCGCCGTCCAGGCCCTGCGGGGCGTGTCGCTCGACCTGCGCGGCGGCGAGATCCACGCGCTCGCCGGGGAGAACGGCGCGGGCAAGTCCACGCTGGTGAAGATCCTGGCCGGGGTGCACCGGCCGGACGAGGGCACCGTCCTGCTCGACGGGCGGCCGCGGGAGTTCCGCGGCCCCGGTGACGCGCAGCAGGCGGGTGTCGCGGTGATCTATCAGGAGCCGACGCTGTTCCCCGATCTGTCGGTCGCGGAGAACATCTTCATGGGTCGTCAGCCGCGGGCGAGTTTCGGGCGGATCGATCGTCGGGCGTTGCGTGCGGAGACGGCGAGGTTGTTCGAGCGGCTGGGTGTGGCGTTGGATCCGGACCGTCCGGCGCGTGGGTTGTCGATCGCGGACCAGCAGATCGTGGAGATCGCGAAGGCGATTTCTCGTGATGCCCGGGTGTTGATCATGGATGAGCCGACGGCGGCGCTGTCGGGTAATGAGGTCGCGCGGCTGTTCACGGTCTCCCGCGCCCTTCAGGACCAGGGTTGTGCGCTGCTGTTCATCTCCCACCGGTTGGAGGAGATCTTCGAGATCTGCCAGCGGGTGACGACACTGCGCGACGGGCGGCTGATCGCCACCGAGGACCTCGACGGCCTCACGCCCGACGACCTCGTCCAGCGGATGGTCGGCCGCGAACTGGACACGCTCTATCCCAAGCAGGACACCACACTCGGCGACCCCGTGCTGGAGGTGTCCCGGCTGACCCGCGAGGGCGTCTTCACCGACGTGTCCTTCGAGGTGCGCGCCGGAGAGATCGTCGCGCTCGCCGGGCTCGTCGGGGCGGGTCGCAGCGAGGTCGCCCGCGCCGTGTTCGGCATCGACCGCTACGACGCCGGGGCTGTCACGGTCGGCGGTCGGCGACTGCCGGGCGGCAGTCCCACCGCCGCGATGTCGGCGGGAATCGCGCTGGTGCCGGAGGATCGGCGTCAGCAGGGTCTGGTCATGGACGGTTCGATCGAGCGCAACATCGGTCTGACCCAGTTGAGCTCGCTGCGTCGCGGACCGGTGATCTCCCGGAAGGTCGAACGGGATCGGGCGGCCGACTGGGCGATCCGGCTCCAGCTCAAGTACGCCCGTCTCAGCGACACCGTCGGCGTGCTGTCCGGCGGCAACCAGCAGAAGGTCGTGCTCGCCAAGTGGCTGTCCACCGAGCCGGTCGCGCTGATCGTGGACGAGCCGACCCGGGGCATCGACGTGGGCACCAAGGCGGAGGTGCACCGGCTGCTGTCGCAACTCGCCGCCGACGGCCTCGCCGTGCTGATGATCTCTTCCGACCTGCCGGAGGTGCTCGGGATGGCCGACCGGGTGCTCGTCATGCACGAGGGCCGGCTCGCCGCCGAGATCCCACGGGACGAGGCGACCGAGGAGACCGTGATGGCGGCCGCGACCGGCCGTACCCGGGAGGAGGCGGTCTGATGGCCACGACCACCGCGACCACCGCCGCGGCCGGACCCGGCGACGCCGGCGGGCGGCGCCTCGTCGACACCGTCCTGCGCGCCCGCGAGCTGAGCATCGTCGCCGCGCTCATCGTCCTCGTCGGAGTCACGACCGCCGTCAACTCCTCGTTCCTGTCGACGCAGGGCGTGAAGGACATCTTCCTGAACGCCTCGATCCTGGCCTTGCTCGCGGTCGGGCAGACGATGGTGGTCATCACGCGCAACATCGATCTGTCCGTGGGGTCGGTGGTGGGTCTTGTGGCTTTCGCGTCGGGCAAGTTCGTGCTCGGTCATGACCGGAACATCGTCTTGGTGCTGGTGTTGGGCATGGTGATCGGTGCGGTGT